>CAVXJP010000023.1:0-8070 GCA_963762135.1 Terriglobia bacterium | reverse complement strand
TAGGCCCGCCCACAGGGAAAGTCAATCCGCCGCACCTTCTCCCCGATCTCCCGTATGAACAGCGTGTGACTCGCGCCCAATCCGGACCTGCCACGCCCCCAACCCTCTAGACTAGTCCTCTACAAACTTCTGCAGCCGATCGATCGTCTGATCCCACTGCTCGGAAATCAACCCCAGGTAGTGCTGCGCGTCCCCGAGCCCTTTCGGCTCCACCTCCCACCGCACCTCCCGACCGTGCTGGGTATTCCGGACCATCCCGGATTTCCCCAGCATCTTCAAATGCTTGGTCACCGCCTGCCGCGTGATCTTCGCCCCGTCCGACAGCTGCGAAATCGAAGCCGGCCCCTCCGTCGACAACCGATAGATCAACTGCACCCGATGCGGGTCGCCCAACGCCGCAAACAGGTGCGCGGCCGTCTCCGCCAGCCGCGACCCCAATACTCTTCTTCGCTGCGCCATCGCTGTCACCCCGCTTCCACGTATTTCCGGATGAGGCCGGTCGACATTCCCCACCCGCCTTCATTCCGCTCGAACGCTTCGAGCCGCCGCTTGAACGGGATCCCCTCAAACCCGGATTCGGTGATCACCAGCTTCACGCCCCCGGCGACCTCTTCCAACTCGAAGCTCACCAGTGTGGTCGGTTCCTCCGAATAATCCACCCCTTCCTCGACCGCATACGGATGCCACCGGAACGCAAACACCTTCATCGGTTCTATGCGGTCAATCGTAATCTCGAAGGGTTTTCCAGCATAGGGCTCCTGCGCCTTGGCGACACCGGCATCCACCTGCGTCGGCGTGATCACCCCCTTCATCACGGCCCCGACTTCGAATGGTCCATCGAACCGAACCCCGAACCACGCCCCAAATTCCTTCGCGTCCGAAATCGCCCGCCACACCCGCTCCAACGGAGCCCTGAGCACCACCTCTTTCCGGATCTGGTCCGGCGCCATCCGCTCTGCCGTCATGCAACCTCCAGGTTGCATATTAAGCCGCGGCTTCGCGAAATGCAACTAAAAGGTTGCATATGCTGACCCCTTCTGCCCGACTAAACCGGAACAGGGACAATCTGGCGGGTCATTTGACTTCTGTACCGCATTGATCGCAGAATTTCGCCGTTTCAGAAAGGTCGTTACCACAATTGCTGCACGGAGCTGTCTGAATCCATTCCAGGAGTTCGAGGATGAGACTATTGCGCCCCGCGAGTATCGCGCCATGGATCCCTTCGCGCCAATCCTCATCTTTCATGCATTCAAGTCGCGCTCCTAGCGATAGCGTTAACAGGCCTTTTAGGTATTCGCTGAGCTCCAATACATCCTTTTTCGGTTCCCCGTTGTGGCTCAGCAGGCGGAGCGATCGCTCTCTCTCTATCTCAAACTGAGCGACACTCTGGTTAAGAAATCTCTTGGTGAGTTCCTCAATAAGAGCGATTTCAAGCGCGACTGACTGCTCCATACGTGTCCTCCATCCGTGAAGTTGCTAGCCATTCTACCCGATGGCATGAGCGATCTTCTGTTGGCTCGCCTGCGAACCTTCACCGAGCGACCGTAAGAAGTTGCACATGTTAAGATCGGAGCATCATGCGGCAAGAATGGGTTTCTAAACGCGCGAATGACAAGGTCCGGACGCAGATGCACTACGCCCGGAAAGGCCTCATCACCGAAGAAATGGAGTACGTGGCCAAGCGCGAACGCCTCACCCCGGAAACCATTCGTGACGAGGTCGCCCGCGGCCGGATGATCATCCCGGCCAACATCAATCACACCAATCTGGAGCCGATGTGCATCGGCGTCGCCTCGTCCTGCAAGATCAACGCGAACATCGGCAATTCGTCCACCACCTCCAACATTGATGAGGAACTGGCCAAGCTCCAGTACTCGGTCAAGTACGGCGCCGACACAGTGATGGACCTCTCCACCGGTGGCGACATCCCCGAGATCCGCAAGGCGATCATCAACAATTCGCCCGTGCCCATCGGCACCGTGCCGATCTATGAGGCCATCGCGCGCGTCCGCCGCATCGAAGATCTGACCATCGACGTCATGCTCGAGGTCATCCAGGAGCAGGCCGAGCAGGGTGTTGACTACATGACGATCCACGCCGGCGTCCTGGTGCAGTACATTCCGCTTACCACCAAGCGCGTCACCGGCATCGTCAGCCGCGGCGGCGCGATCCTGGCCGAGTGGATGGTCAAGAATCACAAGCAGAACCTGCTCTACGAGAACTTCGAGGACATCTGCAAGATCCTTGCCAAGTACGACGTCAGCTTCTCATTGGGCGACGGCCTGCGTCCCGGCTCTCTGGCCGACGCCTCCGATGCCGCCCAATTCGCCGAGCTCGAAACCCTCGGCGAGCTGACCAAGATCGCCTGGAACTACGATGTCCAGACCATGATCGAAGGCCCCGGCCACATCCCCTTGGACCAGATCCAGATGCAGGTCGAGAAGGAGAAGGAGCTCTGCTACGAAGCTCCCTTCTACACCCTCGGCCCCCTGGTCACCGACATCGCGCCCGGCTACGACCACATCACTTCGGCCATCGGCGCGGCCATGATCGGCTGGCACGGAGCCTCCATGCTCTGCTACGTCACGCCGAAAGAGCACCTCGGGCTGCCGAATCGTGAAGACGTCAAGCAGGGCCTGATCGCCTATAAGATCGCCGCCCATGCCGCCGATGTCGCCCGCCATCGCCCCGGTGCCCGGGATCGCGACGACGAGCTTTCCCGCGCCCGCTTCGCCTTCGATTGGAACAAGCAGTTCGAACTGTCGCTCGACCCCGAAACCGCCCGCGCCTATCACGACGAAACGCTGCCGGAAGAGGGCTTCAAGGACGCTGCCTTCTGCTCCATGTGCGGACCCAAGTTCTGCTCGATGAACCACTCCAACAAGACGCAGGAGTTCACCGAAGCCGACGCGCAGGAGATCCTGACCAAAATCAAACCGGCCGAGTCGAAGCCGGAGCACGAGCCCGTCGCCGGGGACTAGGCCCAGAACTCACCGCCCGCCTGCTCCCACTTCACATTTGCGATATAAAGTGGGAGCAGTTGATGGTGAACTGGCGGAAATTCCGTTGGAATTTATTGGCTCCTGTGCTCCTATTGAGCATCGCGTCGAGCGCGCATGCGCGGCCTCGGCCCGCTCCGAACGCCGGGAGAGCCAGTGCTACCATCCGCGGCATAGTGCGGACTCCCGACGGCCAAGGCATCCCCGATGCGCAGATCTATTTCGCTAACCGCTCGAATGACACGGACGTCGGAACGGCTCTTACCGATGCCAACGGCCAGTTCCGGGTCGACGCCGTCGCGGGGTCGGAGTATTTCCTCAGAGTGACCAAACAGGGCTTCGTGATCGATGATCGGGTCAGGGTTCAAACCGAGGTCGAGAACCTCGTGATCGTCTTGGCCGGGGACGAGCACGCGCCTCCGCTCGTATTCCCGATGGTCCCGCAGGCCGTATTGAGCGGCCGGGTTCACGATGAGTATGGCGATCCTCTCGCGGGAATGGTGGTCTGTGTTTTTCGCGCAGATCGCGAAGGCGCCTCTCTCCGCCTGGCTCGGCTGGCCCGCGAGCGAACCGACGACAGGGGCATCTATCGCGCAGCCGGGCTGACTTCCGGACGCTACTACGTCGAGGCCTGTCCCTATCATCCGCCATTCCAAGCCGTCACAGACGAAAAAACCTTCGTTGCGACCTTCTACCCGGGCGAGGTCGAGTTTTCCAGAGCCACGCCGATTGATCTCGAAACCGGCGCCGAACGCCTGGACATCGACATCGCCATGTCGCGCCAAAACGTGTTCCATCTCAAGGGAACCGTCGTTGATGAATCCGGCGAGCCCATGACCTTTGCCGAGGTCCACGCGATTCCCTCCGGCCCTAACTACGACGGCGTGATCCCCTCCCGATGGTTTCTTGGCTCCGTCATCCGTACCCAGGAGAATGGCGCTTTCGATTTTGATTCACTCGCCGCCGGAACCTATCAGATTCTTGGGATGGGCTACGGAGAGCCGCGGTCGTGTATTGGGTGTCCAGTGGGACCGGGCGAGGCCGTCGCCTACGGAACCGCCACCGTAACGATCGGCGGCTCCGATATTGAAAATCTCAGACTGCAGCTTCGCGCGCCGAGGACGTTATCCGGCGTGGTTCGCCTAACGACCGACGAGGTCGGCCTTGCGGATCCCGAGCCCGTTCCGAACGTGTCCATTGCGTTCCAATTCGATCATTACTCCACGAGAGACCCGGCAACGCTATTTCGCGAATTCGAGACCCAGAGCGGTCCGGACGGCGCTTTCACTTTTCCGAATGCCTGGAGAACCGAATTCTACGTTTCGGTTTCTGACCTTCCCTCGGGAATGTATCTGAAGAGTCTCACCTATGGCGACCAGAACCTGCTCAACTCGCGCCTCGATCATACGAATCCGTCCGATGATGCCGCCGTCGAAGTCGTCCTGTCAGAGGGCTCCGCGGAGATCAGCGGTGTTGCGCGTGGTCCGGACGGGAGTTCAGCTGCGGGAGCTCACGTATTCGCCTGGCCGATCGGATCCACCCGGCCGGACGGCTTCGTCGGTAAGACCACCGGCTCCGATGGACGCTTCAAGATCGGGAATCTGGAGCCCGGCGATTATTTCCTGCTCGCGACGCAGGCCGCCGACATCCAACTTATTCGTGACCCCGCCTTCCGCAAGGCGATTTCCAATGGAGCCATCCGGCTCGCTCTCGAAGCGTTTTCGCATAAGGGGGACGTGGATGTTCCTGTGGTCGGGGAGCAGCAAGTTCTGGAAGCCGCCAGGACTCGCCCTTGAGCCGGAAGTGAGCCAAACGCGAGCCAACGCCGCGTGCTGCCCGACGGCCCGATCCAGCTGTGCTACATTGCCCCTAAGGCCCCAAGAAAGACCCTGGAATTCCCCCACGTATGAAGCGAGCCCTGACATACGTTCTCTCCCTCCTCGCCGCGATCGCCGTAGCCGGATCCCTGTACGCGCATCACGCCGTCAGCGCCGTCTATGACACCAGCAAGGAGGCGACCTTCGAGGTCGTCATCACCACTGTCGAGTGGCTGAACCCCCATGCGCACTTCACTGCCGACGTCGAAACCGACGGCAAAGTCGCTTCCTGGGAGTTCGAACTGGGCAGTCCTAACGGCCTGATGAAGCACGGCTGGCAGCGGCACACGCTGAAGGTTGGCGATCGTGTCACCGTCCACGCCCTGCGCGCCCGTGACGGCTCCCGCCGCGGCAGTGTCAAATCGGTCGATTGGCCCAACGGCGCCCACTGGTCCAACTACGATCTGTTCGACCGCTAGAGAAAAATGGGGACAGACAACTAGTTTTCGCTTCGGGGGCAACGCTAAATCAAATACCTATCAGGCGCGAAAACGGTGTCTGTCCCGAATTTTTCTCGTTCCTAACTCAGCGCCTAGAAGCTTTTCTTGAGTATGCCGCTCTACTCCGCCCGCAGCGCCTCCACCGGATCCACTCCCGTCGCCCGCCGAGCCGGAACATAGCTCGCCAGCATCGCCGTCACCAGCAGCACCACCGCGACCACCGGATAAGTGATGGCATCCGTAACCGTCACCCCATACAGGAAGGACTCCATATAGCGTCCCAGGATCAGCGCCGCACCGACCCCCACCAGCAATCCAACGCCGGCCAGCACCATCGTCCGACCCAGCACCATCCCGATCACCGCCGACCGCCTCGCTCCCAGCGCCATCCGCAGCCCGATCTCCGATCGCCGCTGCGCCACCGTGTAAGACAGCACCCCATACAGCCCGATCGCCGCCAGCACCAACGCCAGCCCCGCGAAGGTTCCCACCAGCACCAATTGCGTATCGCGACCCGTGAATTCCCGGTCCACCACCTGGTCCATGGTCCGGATGTTCGATACCGGCTGCTGCGGATCCATCGCCCATACGGCCTGGCGAAGATCCCCGGCCAGCGCCATCGGATCCCCATTCGCGCGAACCACCAACTGATGCGGCCAGAAGAACGCCATGCCCTCGAACGCCTGCCTCATCGGTAAGTACAACTCCGGCTCCGGCTCGGCGTCCAGATCGATCTGCCGGACATCTTCCGTAATCCCAACAATCGTCTCCCACGGGCCGTTTTCCCCAAAGATCCGAATGCGCTTGCCCAGAGCTTCTTCGTCAGGCCAGAACGTACGAGCCATGGTGCGATTGATGATCACCACCGGCGCGGTGTCGGTCGCGTCGCGCTCGTCGAATGTTCGGCCCTCCAGCAGCCGAACGTTCATCGTGGAAAAATAATCGCTGCTGACCACTCGATCCACTGCTTGCTGCACGGGAAGCTGGCCTGGCTCGGGATCCGGCCGGCCTTCGATCCCGAATGCGAGCCGCCCGCCTTTCATCGTCAGCGGCACGTAGTTGGAGAAGCTAGCCGAAATCACCTCGGGCAATTGCCGGACCCGCTCCAGGACGCCGTCATAGAAACGCAAGCGCGTGGGCAACTCGGCGTACCGCGACGGCGAAAGATCGGTATCGGCAATCAGAACCCCGCTCGCCACAAATCCCGGATCGACATTCCGCAGCGCCGCGTAGCTGCGCAACAACAGCCCCGCACCGATCAGCAGAACCACCGTTAAGGCGATCTGTGCTGTGATCAACAATCCCCGAGCCCCACTGCGATGACGAATGCTTCGTCCGCCCCGCTTCAGGATGTCATTCAGCTCCATGCGTGAGGTCGCCAGCGCCGGCCCTGCGCCAAAGATCAACGCCGTGAGCGCGCCAACCACCAGCGTGAACCACAACACCGGCTGACTCAGCGTGACTTCGGTCCCGGTGGGAAAGCGGCTTGGGATCAATCTAGCCAGATACCAGAACGTCGACGATGCCAGCCCAATTCCTACCGCCGCCCCGAGCCCTGCCAGCACAAGATTCTCCGTCAGCAGTTGCCGCACCACATGACGGCGTTCTGCTCCCAGGGCTCCGCGTAAGGCGATCTCCTGGCGGCGTCCGGTGCCGCGAGCCAGCAGCAGTTGCGCGACATTCGTGCATGCCACCAACAGCACAATGCCGACGGTTCCCAGCAGCAACACCAGCGCCGGACGCAGGCTGCCGACGTAGACCTCGTGCAGCGGCTCCACTGTCGCCCCGATTTTGTCAGCTCCCGGATACTGCTGTTGCAGGTTGCTGGTGAACTCCTGTGTGGCGGCGCGAGCCTGGTCCATCGTGACTCCGGAGCCAAGCCGTCCAATCACGGTCAGGTAAAAATTGAAGCGCGACGCCGCCTGCTCCGGAGTGAATCGCAGCGGTATCCAGATCTCATAACCGGAATTGGGAAACTGAAAGGTACCCGGGACAACGCCAACAACCGTGTGGTCGACTCCATTGATGTTGATCGCCTTGCCGAGCAGCTCCGGATCAGAGCCGAAGCGCCGCTTCCACAACCCGTCGCTGATAATGACAGTGTGCTCGGCGTCCGCTTGATCATCTTCCGGAAGCAGCGTCCGCCCCAGGATGGGACGAATCCCCAGCATGGGAAAAAGATCGCCGCTGACCGCCGCGCCGCCCACGCGCTCCGGATCGCCCTCCTTTCCCACGATGTTGTAGTTGCTGAAGCCGTCCACCACGGCGACGTCCTCGAATAACGGACGCGAGAGTTCGCGATTCTGGTCCCGCCAGGAAAGATACGTCGCGGGCGACGCCTCAACGGTCGCCGGTCCGCCGCGGGCGGTCATGTCCTCGCTGATTCGCACCAGCCGGTCCGGCTCGCTAAACGGGAGCGGACGGAACATCACCGCATTCAGCAGGCTGAAGATCGCCGTGTTCGCGCCGATGCCGAGCCCCAGGGTTAGCACCGCGACAAACGTGAATCCAGGATTCTTGCGCAGCCCGCGCAACGCGTACCGCACATCCCGCAGCAACGTCTCCAGGAACGCCACCGTGGTCATCCAGTAGTGGTCCTCCTGAATCCGGGTTTGGTTGCCGAGATCGCGCCGCGCCGCCCGCCGAGCCTCTTCCTCCGGCATCCCCTCGGCCCGATGCAGTTCCGTTAACCGGTCCAGGTGATGCCGCAGCTCCTGGTCCAGCTCCTCTTTGAGGCGCGAACGGAACATCCAA
>CAVXJP010000022.1:0-24289 GCA_963762135.1 Terriglobia bacterium | reverse complement strand
GCCGCGCCGTCGCCGGACCCAGTTTCTTCTCCCAGCTCGAAGCCACCGGCATGAACACCGACTTCCTGGCCGGCATCCTGGTCGCGCGCATGCTCGAAGGGATGAAGTTCGCCGTCGGCCCGACCATCGTCGCCCGCCGCCGCGTGCTGGATGACATCGGCGGTATGGATCGCATCAAGGACTACCTCGCCGAGGACTTCGTGCTGGGCCAGTTCGCCGCCGAAGAAGGCCACGGCGTCATCCTGTCGAGCTACGTGGTCGAGCACCACATCGGCGCCAGCGACAGCTTCGCCCACAACGCCGCCCACCGGATCCGCTGGTGCCGCTCGACGCGCCGTTCCCGCCCAGCCGGCTACCTCGGCCAGATCTTTATGATGCCGATCCCCCTGGCCCTGATCGCGACCCTCATCTGGCCGTTCTGGTGGCCGATTCTGTTGCTCGCGACCCTGGTGCGCTTTGGCGTCGCCTTCGCCGTGGCGAAGATTGTTCTCGAAGCGCCCATCCGTTGGTGGATGGTGCCGCTCGAAGACATCGCCGGATTCCTGTTCTGGTGCGCCGGCTTCTTCGGCAACACGATCGAATGGCGCGGTCGCCGCTACCGCCTGGAACGCGACGGCAAGTTTTCGCTCATTCGCTAAGCCGGCCGAGGGAATTGGGGAGGGGCGAGGTTCACTCGGCGGGAAGCATTTAGCTTCCCACTCCTCGAAGCGCTTTCCCGAGCCGCCGCGCTGTGCGGCGAGCTCCCCTGTGGGGCGAGGTTCACCTTGCCGAGCTTTAGTCCTCCCGCGCAGGATCGCCCTTTCTACCGATAACCGGCGCCAGTCCACAACCCACCATCCCCCGGACCGCCCGGTTTTCGCGCCCTCCCGAGCTAAACTTGTAAAGCATGCAGCGCTATTACTTCGATCACAACGCCACCACCCCAGTGGCGACCCAGGTCGTGGAAGCCATGCTTCCCGTGCTGGGCGAAGTCTATGGCAACCCCTCCAGCCTGCATCACTACGGCCAGCAGGCTCGCCGGCTCCTGGACGAGGCGCGCGCCAAGGTCGCGGCCCTTCTCGGCGCGGCCAAGCCCGAGCAGATCGTCTTCACCAGCGGCGGCACTGAAGCCGACAACCTCGCGATTCTCTCCGCCGGCGCGAGCCTCCATGGCGATGCACCCGGTCACGTGATCACCACGTCCGTAGAACACCCCGCCGTCCTCGCCGCCGCCCACGAGCTTCCCGACGTCACCATCGTTCCCGTCGACGGCCAGGGCCTCGTCGATCCCGACGCCATCCGCCGCGCGCTCAAGCCCGAGACGACCCTGATCAGCGTCATGCACGCGAACAACGAGCTCGGCACGATCCAGCCCATCGAAGAAATTGCCCGCATCGCCGCCGAAGCCGAGGTCCCATTGCATTCCGATGGCGTGCAGGCCGCCGGCAAACTCGCGATTGATGTCCGCGCGCTGGGCGTAAGCTACTACGCGATCTCCGGACACAAGATCAACGCCCCGAAGGGCATCGGCGCGCTCTACCTCGCCAGGGGAGCCAAACTTGCACCCGCGCCAGTTCGGCGGACGCCAGGAGCGGGGACGCCGCGGCGGAACCGAGAACATCGCGGGAGCCGTCGGGCTGGGCCGCGCTGCCGACCTGGTTCGCGAAAACGCCGCGCAATCGCAAGCCGAACTCGGCGCCTTGCGCGACCGGCTCGAACAGGCCCTGCTTGACCGCATCCCCGATTCGCACGTTAATGGAGCCGGTCCCAATGGATCTTCGCCCGCCCGAACGCCGAATACGACCAACCTCCGCTTCGACGGCATCGATAGTGACGCCCTGCTGATTGCCCTCGACCTCAAGGGATTCGCCGTCTCTAGCGGCGCGGCCTGTTCCAGCGGCGCACCCGAGCCATCGCACGTTCTGCTGGCCATCGGACTCAGCAAGCCGCAGGCCCGTTCCTCGATTCGCTTCTCGCTGGGGCAGGGCAACGATGCAGCCCAGGTCGACGCGCTGGTGGAGGCGACCGCCGCCTCGGTGGCGCATCTAAGAAAGCTGTCGCCCTCCTATGCCTGAGACGAGCATCAAGACGAAGATTGCCGTTGCCATGTCCGGCGGCGTGGACAGCTCCGTCGTCGCGGGCCTGCTCAAGCGCCGGGGCGACGAGATCATCGGGCTCACCATGCAGCTGTGGAACCAGCAGCGCCTGCCCGAGGTCCAGTCCGACAAGACCACCGGCCGTTGCTGCTCGCTCGACGACGTCTACGACGCGCGCGCGGTGGCGCAGCATCTCGGCATCCCGTACTACGTTCTGAACTTCGAGGATCGCTTTGAACAACAGGTCGTAAAGCCTTTTGTAGCCGACTACTTAAGCGGCCGTACGCCGATCCCCTGCACGCTGTGCAACAACTTCATCAAGTTTGACCAGTTTCTGGAAATGGCCGCCGGCGTCGAAGCCGAGCGCATCGCCACCGGCCACTACGCGCGCATCCGTTACGACGCCGCATCGGACCGCTGGCAGATGCTGCGCGGCGTCGATCACGGCAAGGACCAGACCTATTTCCTGTTCGGGCTGACCCAGGACCAGCTGGCGCGCACCGAGTTCCCGCTCGGCGGCATGCAGAAGTCCGAGGTCCGCGAGGTGGCGCGCGAGCTCGGCATCCCGACCGCCATGAAGCGCGACAGCCAGGAGATCTGCTTTGTTCCCAACGGAGATTACGCCGCATTCATCGACGCTTACTTGAAGGATCAGGGCATCGAGCGCGAGGCCGTCGAAGGCGAGCTCGTGACTGCCGATGGCGAGATCGTCGGCCGGCATGAGGGCGCGCACCGGTTCACGGTCGGCCAGCGTCGCGGCCTGGGTGTTGCCGCCGGAGAGCCGCTCTACGTCATCGAGACCAATCCCGAAACCCAGCAGGTCACCGTCGGCGGCAACGATCGCCTGATGCGCGTCGGAGATGGAGGTCCGCGACGTCAACTGGGTCTCGATCGCGCCTCCCGACAAGCCCATCCGCGCCGAGGTCAAGATTCGCAACCGGCATGTGCCCGCGCTCGCGACGGTCACTCCGGGCGAGGACCCGACGTGTTGCTCATGTGACCTTCGACGAGCCGCAGCGCGCCATCACGCCCGGCCAGGCGGCGGTCTTCTATGACGGCGATCTTGTGCTGGGCGGCGGCTGGATCGACTAGGAGACTGTTGAAGAATGTTGAAAAATGGGGACAGACAGCTAGTTTTCGACTCGGGCGCAACGCGAATTCAACTATCTAGTGGCGCGAAAACGGTGTCTGTCCCCCATTTTTCGTACTCTTCACCAACCGCTTCGTGCAAATGTTGAGCCAGACCTTGGCCTATTGGGCAGTCGCCGTCGCGTTGTGGTCGATCCGCGTCGCGCCGGATTGGATCGCCCGCCTGCGCGCCCGCCTTACGGTCGGCCTGATCCGTCGATGCGTTCCCAAGTGGACCCGCGTTGCCATGCGCAACCTCGAAATCGCGGGCTTCGAAGGCCGCGAAGCGATCGTCGACGGGGTCTTTCACTCGCTCGCCCGGCTCGTCTATACGTTCGCGAAATTCCCCACGATGTCGGCCGATACGGTCACCGAATGGATCGCCTACGACGGCTACAGGAACTTCACGGACGCCGAAGCGCAAGGCCGCGGCGTGCTGGTCGCCACGGCGCACCTGGGCAACTGGGAGTTCAGCGCCTTCGCCCATGCCTGGATGCACAAGCCGATGAACATCGTGGTGCGGCCGCTGGATAATCCCAGGATCGACGCGCTGGTCACCCGCCGCCGCGAGCTGTCCGGCAACCGCGTGATCGGCAAAACCAAAGCCGCACGCGAAATCATCGCTGCGCTCAAGCGGGGCGAGGCAGTCGGGATCCTGATCGACCAGAACTCGAGCCTGGATGAAGGCGTCTTCGTCGATTTCTTCGGCCACAAGGCCTGCGCCAACGCGGCGTTCGTGAAGCTGGCGCACAAGACCGGCGCGCCGGTGGTCCCGGGCTACGCGGTGTGGGAGGAATCGCAGCAACGCTACATTCTGCGCTTCGATCCCGAAATCCCCATGACCGGCGACGTCGCCGCCGACACGCAGGCCGTCCATTCGCACCTGGAGCAGGTGATCCGCCAGTACCCGGATCAATGGCTGTGGATCCACCGGCGTTGGAAGACGCGTCCGCCGGGCGAAAGCCCGCTGTATTAGTGTTCCACAAATCGAAGTGTTTATGAATTGAGTACAACTTACTTCATTTGAGCTACTTCCAGTTGCAAACGTGATGTTCCACGTGGAACACTCCCGTGTGGGGCGAGGTTCAGCTTGCGGAGGGCTCAGGCTCCGAGCCACGGCGAAGGGGGCAGCCCTCCCGCGCAATCGGGTCGGGAGGAATAAAGCCTGACGCGGGGCGTTCAACGGACTGTTGGTAGACGGGATCGGAGTGATACTTGGGGTCCGGAACTGCACGGGAGGGCTGAAGCCCTCCGCAAGCTGAACCTCGCCCCACCTGCTTAGTGGCGCTTCTTTTTGCCCGGACCGTGCCGCTTGTGCTTTTTGCCGCCCGGATGATCCCGGCGCTTGGAGCCCTCGCGCGCCACCGGCATCTTGGCGCGCTGGGCGCCGCGTCCCTTGCCGGCCTTGCCTTTCTTCTTCGCGCTGTCGGACGCCTGCCCTGACTCGACCGGAGAGAAGTACAGTTTCTTTTCGACCCCATCGGCGCGGTCCAGCCGCACCCGCAGCTGATCGCCGATCGAGTACTGTCGGCCCGTCCATTCTCCGACGATTGTCCGCGAGTTCTCCCGGTATTGATAAAAATCGTCGTGCAGCGCGTCGAAAGGCACCAGGCCTTCGATGAACAAGTCTTCCAGCTCGACGAAGAAGCCGAAGCGCGTGGTGGAGACGATCAGGGCCGGGAACTCTTCGCCGACCTTATCGAGCATGAACTTCACTTTTTTCCACTCCACCAGATCGCGTTCGGCCTCGGCGGCGCGGCGCTCGGTGGTGGAGGTCGCATCGGCGATCTCCTCCATGTCGGCTTGATATTGGTGGCCATCGAGGTGCGCCCCCAGCACGCGATGCACGGTCAGGTCCGGATAGCGCCGGATTGGCGAAGTGAAGTGTGTGTAGGACGGGGCGGCCAGCGCGAAGTGGCCTTCGTTATGCGCGCTGTAACGAGCCTGCTTTAAAGACCGCAACATCAGGAAGTTGAGGATGCGTTCTTCAGGTTTTCCTTCCAGCTTGGCAACGAGGCGCTGATAGCTGCGCGAGGTCAGGTTGGGATTGTCGATGGCGAGGGTGGTGGCGCGATGCCGTTTCTCCGGCGTCGCCGCGTCGCCGAGCGAATAGCCGAACTGCAGCGCGACTTCCTCAAATTCCAGGACGCGCTTGGGGTTGGGACGTTCGTGAATGCGGTAGAGCGTGGGGAGTTCGAGGCCTTCGAGGAACGTGGCGACGGCTTCGTTCGCCGCCAGCATGAACTCTTCAATCAGCCGGTGGGCGATGTTGCGCGGCGCGCGGGCCACGCCGGTCATCTCGCCGAACTCGTCGAATTCGAGCAGCGCTTCTGGCAGGTCGAAGTCGATGGAGCCGCGCCGGTCGCGTTTGCGGCGCAGGATCTCGGCCAGGTCGCGCATCCAACCGAAGCGCTTCACCAGCGGCGCGTAGCGCTCGCGAGCCTGCTTGCCGGCGTCGCCTTCGTCTTCGAGAATGTCGTGCACCGCCGTGTAGGTCATGCGTTCGGCGCTGCGAATCACGCCGCGGCAGAAGTCGCTGGAAACCAGGTCGCCGCGCGCGTCGATCTCCATCAGCGCGGACAGCACCAGGCGGTCTTCGCCCGGCCGCAGCGAGCATTGGTCGGTGGAGAGCTCGATGGGCAGCATCGGAATCGAGCGATCCGGGAAATACACGCTGGTGCCGCGGAAGTAAGCTTCCTTGTCGATCACCGAATCCGGGCGGACGTAGTGGCTGACGTCGGCGATGTGCACCTGCAGCGCCCAGTGCCCGTTCTGTAGCGGTTCGACCCAGACGGCATCATCGAAGTCGCGGGCAGTTTCCCCGTCGATGGTGACGATCTCGAGGTCGCGAAAATCGCGGCGGCTGGCGAGCTCGTCTTCCGCGATCCGGCCGGGGATGGCACGCGCCGCTTCGATCACCTCGTCTGGGAAGCGGTGCGGGATGTGATGGGTGCGGATGAGGATCTCGACGTCGATGCCGAAGTCGTCCGGATGTCCCAGCACCTCGATGATCTTGCCCACCGGGCGGTCGCCGTCTTCGCCGAAGTCCATGATCTCCGCGGTGACGATCAGCCCGTCGAGTTCCACCGGATCGGTGATGTTGTCATAGGACGTGGTTACCTTGTCGCCGACGCGATCGAGCCCGGCGCCGCGCGGAGGCAGCGCGAACTCTTCGGGAATCTCGATCCATTGGCGGATGCGGTCATCGTGCGGAACCACGACGAAATCCTTGGGGCGCACACGGAATGCGCCGACCACGGACAAATGCGCCCGCTTCAAGATTTTGACGATTTCTCCGCTGCCGCGGCCTTCGTAGCCGACGCGGTCGAGCCGCACCACGACGCGGTCGCCGTGCATGGCCTTGGCGGCTTCGTGCTTGCCGATATAGATGTCGCCGTCCAGGCCTTCGATCGGGGTTTCCGGTTTGACGAATCCGTAGCCATCGCGATGGGCATTGAGCTTGCCGACGGCGTACTCGCTATTGGCTCCGACGGCGACGTAACGCCCGGAGCGGACCTCGACGATTTCGCCGCGTTCGATGAGGCGGGCGAGCTCGGCTTCGACCTCGGCCTTGGACTGTCCGTGGCGGGAGCGTTCCCGAAGCAGATTTTTGAGTGTTGCCCGCCCACGGGAAAGCTTGCGAATATGGTCCAGCAGAGGAGAAGCCACGCCCCATTATAAAGATGAGAGGGCTCAGTGCGGCCTCGCTCGAGGAGACATACGATGGAACTGAAATCGATCCCGCTGGATTTTCCGGACGGCGCCAATATCATTTTTGGGCAAAGCCACTTCATTAAGACGGTGGAGGATCTCTACGAGGTGATGGTGACCACGGCGCCGCACATCAAGTTCGGGGTCGCCTTCAGCGAGGCCTCCGGACCGTGCCTGATCCGCACCGAGGGCAATGACGATCACCTGGTTCAGGTCGCGGCCGAGAACATCGCGGCGGTCGGTTGCGGGCACGCGTTTCTGATCGTGATGAAGGAAGGCTTTCCCATCAACGTGCTGAAGCGCGTCCAGGAGGTACAGGAGGTGGTCGGCATCTTCTGCGCGACGGCCAATCCGGTGGAGGTGATCGTGGCGGAAACCGAGCTCGGGCGGGGGGTGCTGGGCGTGGTGGACGGCAGCTCGCCGAAGGGTGTGGAGGAGCCGGAAGACATCCAGGCGCGCCACGATTTGCTGCGTAAGATCGGCTACAAGAGGTAGGTCGTTTACCCGAGGGGGGGAATAAGCAGCTTCCTGGCTACACTTATGTTCTGAATCCGCCGAAAGAACAGTCAGAGAGTACTAAGCGTCACTGCTTAAGGGATCGGCGGGGAGCCGGTTCCTAAAGCGATGAAAAACAGTCGCTTAGGAATTCGGTGATGGAGCAGACCACCCAACAGAGTCAACTGGACCAGCCAGCTTCCGCGTCCGCAGCCCCGGCAGGGCAGGCCCAACCGGCTGCTCCGAAACGGATCGGCAAGTATGTGCTGGAGGAGTTTCTGGGCGGAGGCATGTCCCATGTCTTCCGGGCCCGGGACTCGGTTTTGGGTCGGCGAGTTGCGATTAAAGTCCTGACGGAAAAGGGCTTAGCGGATGTCGAGGTGAAGGCCCGGTTTCTGCAGGAAGCTCGGTTCGCCTCCAATATCCAGCACGAAAATATCATCAGTATCTTCGATTTCGGCGTCGAGGGCGGCCGTCCGTTCATGGTGATGGAATATGTGGAGGGCAAAAGCCTCCGCAAGGCCATCAAGGAGGACTCGGTCGGGGATATCGGGGCCAAGATCCGCATCGCGATTCAAGTGGGACGGGCGCTGGACTTCATCCATGAGAACAAGGTGGTTCATCGCGACGTTAAGCCGGAGAACGTTCACATCGATTTAAACAGCCGGGTTCGGCTGATGGATTTCGGGATCGCCAGTGCGGCTCCGGATCCGGCGGCCAGCGGCCAGAAGCCGCGTTCGGATCAGGCGGTCGGCACGCCGTTTTACATGGCGCCGGAACAGGTCCTGGGGCAGCCGCTGACCAAGCAGGCCGATGTCTATTCCTACGGGATTCTGCTGTTTGAGCTGTTCACTGGCAAGCGCGCGGTGGAAGGCGAGGACGTTCAGAAGATTTTTCACAAGATCCTCTATGACGAGCTGGACCTGGAGGCGCTGAAGGCGGCCGATGTTCCCGATAGCGTGATCGGGGTGATTGTTCGCTGCACCTCCAAACAGTTGGGCGGACGTCCGCGCAGTCTGGGCGAGGTGTGCGACGGTCTGGAGAAGATTGTCGGCAAGCAGGCGTCGAGTACCGGCAAGCATAAAGCACTTCGTCCGGGGATATTGAGTCCCTCGGCGACGCGTCCGGAAGGCGAGCGCGTCCAGCTTTCGATGAAGCCGCCTCCGCCGGCGAGTCGTTCTGCAGGGGCCGCTCCCGCAGAGCGTGCGCCGGAACAAGAGCGCCGCGCGGTGCAGTCAAGATTCTATCAACCGTCTTTTTCCCGTCCCGCAGATCCGGGTTCGGCCGAAGCCACGACGCGCACCACCGGAGTGTCGGCGACGCGGCCGGCGGAGCCCGAGGTGCAGGTTATCGCGGAGCCGGCCGCATTGCAGCCAACTCGGGGCACCGTCAAGGGTAAAGACGACCTGGAATTGCCGTGGTATATGGCGATGTTGCCGGAGCCGCTGCAGACGCAGACCGGTCTGATGCTGGTCGCGGCAGGGTCGATGATGTTCCTGATGATGGCGCTGTTCTGGATGATGTCGCGTCTGGGTGTGATCTAGCTGGGGCAAAGCCCCAAATTGAGCGCCTCACGCGCAGGGGAAAGCCGCTTTTGCATCTCGCGCACGTGCAATCCCGATTGCCCGCATGCTGACGCATGGCGGTTCTGTTCGATCCTCACTCCGACCCGCTGCGGCGGACGCGCAGGGAGATATAGTTGCAGCAGCAGGATGTTGCACGGGAGGACTGAAGCCCTCCGCAAGCTGAACCTCGCCCCACATCGCGATCCGCTCGATCCACCTATCGCTCACCACGCTTCAACCTTTTCTCCTCCGTAACCTCCCGGGGAAGAGTTTCGGTATAGTGGGAGACCATAACTCCCCATACGCCAAAGGACGAGGTGCCCATGCGAATCCAAACCAACCGAACTCTTACCGCGATGATGATCACGATTGCCGCGATCTGCGCCGGAATGTTGCTGCTGCCGGGTGATCCGGCGATTGCCCAAGCTCCGGCGAAAGGAGCTCCAGCGAAGGGGAAAGTCGGGAAAGGCAAATTCGGGAAAGCGGGCAAGGGCAAGGGCAAGGCGAAGGGCGGGTTCGGAGGGCCGGACATCGATTCGCCGCGCGGGTTGGTGAAGAGCACGCCTGACGCGACGCCGGGATATGTGCTGTTTGCGCCGATGAACTCGGTGACATCGTACCTGGTGGATATCAACGGCCAGATGGTGCACTCCGTGGGACTCCACCATGATTCCGTCGGCGTGGTTCTATCCGCTGAAGAACGGCAATTTCCTGCGCGGCGGGCGCGTCGTGGATGCGGCGTTTACCAGTCCTGCGCAGGGCGGAGCGTTCGAGGAGTTCACCTGGGACGGCGATATCGTCTGGCGCCATACGATCAACGATGAGGTGCGGTTGCCGCACCATGATGTGGAAGTCCTGCCGAACGGGAACATCCTGGCGATTCTGTGGGAGCGGAAGAGCGCTGAAGAGTCCAGTAAGATCGGGCGGGCCGAGGGAGGCGATTCCGGAGTCGGGGCTGTGGCCGGACATGATCGTGGAACTGGAGCCGGTGCGTCCGGAGGGTGCGCGGGTGGTGTGGGAATGGCACGCCTGGGATCACCTGATTCAGGATCAGGATCCGGGCGCGCCGAATTATGGGGTTCTGTCCGAGCATCCGGAGCGGATCAACGTGAACGGCGACTTACTGGATGCCCCTGTGGGCAGGGGACCAATGTCGAATGAGATTTTTCACACGAATGCGATTTCCTACAATCCGAAGCTCGATCAGGTGATGGTGAGCGTGCCGCGTTTCGACGAGATCTGGATCATCGATCATTCGACGACGACCCAGGAAGCGGCGGGTTCGACGGGCGGCCGCTACGGGAAGGGCGGGGATCTGCTGTACCGATGGGGCAATCCGCAGATCTATGGCCGGGGCACCGAGGACGATAAGATGCTCGGGTTTGAGCATGACATCAAGTGGATCGCCGACGGGTTGCCGGGCGAGGGGCACCTGCTCGTATTCTCGAATCGGAAGGCGGGCCAGGAAGGCGACTACACGGGGGTGATGGAGTTCATTCCGCCGATGAATGCGGATGGGTCGTATCGGATCGCGGATGGGAAGCCGTATGGTCCGGCGGAACCGGTGTGGCGTTATACCGATCAGGCGAAGCTCAATGCGTTTTATATTTCCGGTGCGCAGCGGCTGCCGAATGGGAATACGCTGATCACGGATGGGCCGAACGGGCGGATCTTTGAGGTGACGCCAGCGGGGTCGGTGGTGTGGGATTACTGGTCGCCGGTGGACGGCCCGGCGGAGGGGCTGCCGTCGGGCGCGCCGAACCGGTACGCGACGTTCCGGGGGACAAAGATTCTGCCGGATGATCCGTGGCTGGCGGGGCATGATTTGAAGCCGCTGAATCCGCAGCCGGTGGTCCCGAAGACGGCGGAGTAGGGCCGCGGATGGACGCGGATGAAGCTCGGGGGGCGAGCCTCGATGGCTCACGCCGGCTGAAGCCCGCCCTCCATTGTTTACCGCGCACAATGGCTGAAACCCGCCTGTGCGCTCCTCGGAGCCCTTACAATACGCCCTGCGTCGTAGACGATGTTGCCGTCAACGACGGTCAGCACGGAGCGGATGTCGTGGATCTCGGATTCGGGGATGGTGAAGTAATCGCGATCGAGGACAACCAGGTCGGCGAGCTTGCCTTGTTCCAGTGACCCGATGCGGTCTTCCATGCGCAGGTACCAGGAGTTCTCGCGCGTGAAGGTGCGCAGCGCTTCCTGGCGGGTCAGGTGCTGGCCGGGGTTGACCTGTTGGCCGAAGGAGTTCAGTCCGGTGACCGCGTATTGAATGTGCGACCACGGGATTCAGCGGCGCGATGTGGACGCCGTCGCCGTGCATGGCGGCCTTGATGGGGTGATCGACGATGGTGCGGAACGGGGCGCCGGCGACCTTGTTGGGATCGTTTGAGGTGACCCAGGTGAAGGCGGCCATCTGCACGCCGCAGCCCATGTTGTGAAGGCGCGTGAGCAGCTCGGGCGTGACGACGTCGCAATGATGGACGCACCAGCGCAGCCCGTCGATGCCGTATTGCTTGTTGAGCGGCTCCCAGGATTCGACGACCTGGGTGAGTCCGGCGATATCGTGGACGCTGTTCTCGTTGCGCCACTGGGCTTCGGCGACCAGGCGCTGGGCTTCCTGCCAGACCGGACCGCTCCCCAGCGGCGCGGCCCATTCGCCGATGGATCCGGTGCGCATCATGTCGTCGCCGAAGAACTGGAACTGATTGCGGAGACGTTCCTTGAGTTCGGGGAGCGCGGGGTCGGCCTGGTTGGAGAGGAAGTTCATCTCCAGGCGCACGATGGTCTCGCCGGTCGCGTGCAGCGCGAGCCAGGAATCGTACATCGTGTACTGATCGAGGTTCGAGAGAATCTGGCCGGGGTTGAGCGGACCGGGCGTGGGAAACAGGACCTGGTCGAGGTGCGCGGTGAGGCCGAGCTCGGCTGAGTAGCGCATCGCATCGCGGGTGCTGCGTTTCTTGTCTTCGAAGGTTTGCAGAGTGCGAAGCAGATAGAGCGCGGAGGCCGAAGGTCCGCCACCGGCGAATCCCGCGGGCGCGATGGCGCCATTGGCGGCGACGTTGACCGGTTTGTAGGCCGGATGCGGTGGAGGTCCGGCATCGACGGAATCAAAGTAAGCTTTGCCGAGTGAGTTGGTGGAGCAGGGCCCGGTGAAGCGCTCGTATAAGCAGGACCGGGCGATCGGGCACGGCTTCGTCGAGTTCTTCGAGCGTGGGATGGCGATGCTCGGCCCATTGGTTCGGGATGGAAACCACCCATCGACGTGATCCACTGGCCCTCGGGGACGTCTTTGCGTGCGCGCGGCGAGGGTTTCCTGGATGTCCTGGATGGAGGTCGTGTTTTCGAGGATGGTGTGATAGCCGGGGCGGTTGGCGAGGCTGACGATGTGAACGTGCGGCTCGATCAGACCTGGAACGACGGTGCGTCCGCCGAGGTCGATGACCTGGACGCCGGGTCCGGTGGGCGTAGGCGCGTTGATGGCGATGATGCGGCGGTTGCGGATCGTGATGCTGTTGGCTACGGTGCCGGTGGTGGTGCCGCTGACCGAGCCTCCGGCGTCCATGGTGTGGATCGCGCCGTTGGTCAGGTGGAGGACGGGCTCCGGGGGAAGGGCGGCTTGGCCGGAGAGGACTTCGGCGGCGGGTCCGGCTCCGATGGCGGCGGCCGCGAGCGGAACGGCTCCGGCCTTGAGGAAGCCACGGCGCGAAGAGGCACGCTGCTTATTCTTGTTCGCGTGTTCGATCGCGCGGGTTTTCGGGGAATCGGGCATCGGAGCTCCTAACTGTTCGTCGAAGGTCTGCGCAGATTATATCGTTCCGGGTCCTGTTGCGAAGAAGCGCTATGTGCCGAAGCGCTGGGCAGCGCGGGCGCGGGCCTTCTCGCGTTCGACGTCGCGGTTCTTGGGCGGAGCGGTGGTTTCGAGCTGATCGAGCAGTCGCGCGGCGATCACGGAGATGTCGGCTATGGCGGTTTCGAACGGCTCCTCGTTGGCTTTCGAGGGTTTCGTAAAGCCACTGATCTTGCGGACGAATTGGAGGGAGGCGGCGTGAATCTCGGCTTCGGTGGTGGGTGGATCGAAGTTGAAGAGCGGTCGGATATTGCGGCACATGCTTGTTCTCAAGTTCCGCGCCGGGGCCCATTTGAGAGAACGGGGGGCGCATGGCTCAGCCTACATCGGAGCGGTGTCGCGAGACAAGCTGAGGGAGATGCGGGTGGCGAGCACCGCGCGGACATTTCCGCTACACTTCACAAATCCGGGCTTCCGGAAAAGGAGGGTATGTATGCAACGCGGGATTTTCTTTGCGGGTGCGGTTTTCCTTGCGGTGATTTCGGTTGGGTGTATGTCCATGAACCAACCGGAGGCGACCGAGCCGGCGATGTCGGACCAGGAGATGATCGCGGGAGCGATGGCCTTGGATGCCGCGTTCCTGGCCGCGCTGAATGCGGGCAATGCAGCGGAGATCGCGTCGCTGTATGCTCCGGACGCGGAGTCGTTTCCGCCGGATGTTTTGGAGGTGGTGGGTCCGGAAGCGATCGGGGCGGCGTCGGCGGCCGGGGTACAGGCAACGCCGGGCATGAGCTTTGAGATCGTCGACTCGCACAATATGGTCGCCGGGGCATACGTGATCGGCTGGGGCCGGTTTCGGGTGAACATTCCGGGCGAGGGCGGTCAGATGCAGGTGAACGAGGGTCGTTATACCGATGTGAAGACGAGCCAGGGCGGCAAGTGGGTCTATGTCGTGGACCACGCGTCGTTCCCGGTTCCGGCGGCGCAATAGGCGGCAGCAGTGATGAGAGAGTGAGCCTGGATCATGGCTCACGATGACTCAGAGCCAGCGTTCTCTGAAGGTGGGAAGACTGAAATGAAATGAGCCGCCACGGGGTGTTCCCGGGCGGCTCAAAGTTTTCCGATTGCCTGTTTCTTAACTAGACCGTGCGGCGACGCTTCAGGTAAGCGGTCGCGCCGAAGCCCGACGAGCGAGCAGGCTCCAGGTGGCTGGCTCGGGGACCGGCGACGGCTCGGGATTGATTGCGGTGTCGAGAGTGCTCACGTAGAACGACTCCTCGCCGGAACTCACGTCGGAAAGCGTGGCTTCCAGTCCGATGACCCAGTTGCCACCGAAGGCGAGGCTGTTGAGAGCTGCAGCGCTGACCGCATCCAGAGTAAAGATGGCTTCGGCCTTGCCGTTGCCATTGAGTGTGGACGGGAAGTTGTAGTTGCTGATGGACGTGTCAAACTTGTGATTGCCTAGATCGTCCCAAACCTGTAGAACCAGCTGGTTCAGCAGGATGCTATTGCCAGCGCTTTCGACTGCATCGAAGGTAATCGCCAGTTGGGTAGCATCTGTGATGCCCAGGGTGGCGAAGGTTTCGACGCCGGATTGAGAAACTTTGGTGTCGCCGCCCGTAACGGTGGGGCAGGGCGATGTGGCGTCACCGAAAAGAATACAGCCGCTTTCGGTGGTGTTACTGCCGGAGGCTTGGACCGAGAGGATCCGGTTTTGCGCCTGAAGCGCATTGGAGTTATCCGGCGCCAGGCTGTGGTACACGATGGAGCCGAAGAGATTTGCGGGAACCAAACAAAGAAGTGGCCAGAGAAGACGCATGCATTTTTACCCTACGGGCAAGGTATGGATGCAGAAATGAACCTTCGATGCAGTACTCGGAACGGTGTGCGCAGGGAGACGAACTCCGTAGTCTTTCTAGGAGAGAACCTCAGATTACAGGGGATTGCACTAAGCCAATCAACACATTCACTTAGGTTGTCGAAGCTGGAATTTTCCACAGGCGGGTGGGATGGAGTTGCCCATGTTGTACTAAAACTTCCCCCGCAAAAGGCCGGTTGGGGTTCTAGGACGATCCGCAGGTTTGAGAACTGCTTTTCTTAGGGATCTGCCCCAGGGAAATCTTACGCCAGGGGCTGAGCTACGCATGGAGCCGTAGAACGGAAAAACCGCCCGGGCGCGGGGCCGGGGCGGCTTCTCGGAGCTTGTTGAAGAACGCGAAAAATGGGGACAGGCACCGTTTTCGCACCTGTAAGTAATTGATTTCGAATTGCCCTCAAGGCGAAAGCTAGCTGTCTGTCCCCATTTTTCAACAGCCTCTGGTGTATCGTTTGTAATCGGCGAGCGGGCTACCCCATCTCCTTCTCGAGCCGGTCCAGAACCTGCATGGCTTTGGCGCACTGGGCGACGCTGGCGTTGGGTTCGCGGCCTTCCTTGATGGCGGCGATGAACTCGCGGTCCTGGAGCTCGATGCCGTTCATCGAGACGTCGACCTTGGAGACGTCGATTGCGTTCTCGCGGCCGTCGACCAGGTCGTCATAGCGGGCGATGTAGGTGCCGTTATCGCAGATGTAGCGGAAGAAGGTCCCCAGCGGGCCATCGTTATTAAATGACAGCGATAGGGTGCAGATCGCGCCCGCCTTCGGCGTCTTCATCTGGATGCTCATATCCATGGCGATGCCGAGGTCGGGGTGATGCGGGCCTTCGATCGCATGCGCGACGCTGACGTCTTCGCCGGTCTGGTACATGAACAGGTCGACGGTGTGGCAGGCGTGATGCCACAGCAGGTGGTCTGTCCAGGAGCGCGGCTTGCCGGCGGCGTTCATGTTCTTGCGGCGGAAGAAGTAGGTCTGCACGTCCATCTGCTGGATCTTCAGCTCGCCTGCCTGGATCTTTTTATGGATCCACTGATGCGACGGGTTGAAGCGGCGGGTGTGTCCGCCCATGGCGACCAGCCCGGTCTTGCGCTGCGCCTCGAGGATCTTTTCGGTGTCGGCCAGGGAGTCGGCGATCGGGATTTCGATTTCCACGTGCTTGCCGGCTTCCATACACTGGACGGCCTGCGCGGCGTGCATTTGGGTGGGCGTGGCCAGGATCATGGCGTCGAGTCCGGGCTGTTTCAGGGACTCGGCCAGGTCGTTGGTGTAATGCGGGATACCGTACTTTGCGGCGACTTCCTTGGTGGTTTCCTGATTGCCACCGGTGAGGGTGATGACCTCGACGTCGGGAATATTCTTCAATCCATCCAGGTGTTTTTGGCCGAACGCGCCTTGTCCGGCGACTCCAATTTTCATGGCTCTTGTCTGTTCCTCTCGCGGGGGTAGTGGGACCGGGCATTGGGGCTCGGCCGCAAGGAACTAGGGTAACAGGTGGGGAGTTGCGACCGGGCTCGTGACCGATGACGAGTGGCGCTGGCGTGGGGCTATTTGGGGCGATGGCTGGTCCCGCTGCGATGGCCTATTCGATTGGTGCAAGGCGCCTCGTCCTCAGAAGTCTCGCATCGGGGGCACAGTTTCTATTTCAGTTCATCCTTTGTGAAGGACGCGCGGAATCCGAAGACATTGCCTTCCGGGTCGACTCCGTCCCAATCTCCCCAAGGCCGGAGGAGGAACTGGGCTCCGAGCTGTTCCAAGCGCGCGCGCTCAGCGGGCATCTGGTCCTTGGAAACGCGCGATTCGAATGTGAATTTGACGGCGCCTTGTTCGCGGGGGCGAGGTGGGGACTCGATCTTGATGGTGGCCGCGATCTCCGCCGGGATCGCATGGAGCGCGAAGGTTGTGCCGCCGGCGGCGTATTCCGCATAGGCATCGAGCCATTCCGTGTTGTGCGGCTCGATACCGAGCATGGAGGAATAGAAGGTCCGCATGCGGGGAAGGTCGTTGACGTAAATCATGATGGCGACGAGCCGCATGAGGGAACGGTATCACACCGGTATTGTAGATGGGGGTGCCCGTGCGCGGCGGGAAATGTGGCGCGAAGGGCGGCGGCGGATGCCTCAGGCCGACATATCGACTTGCTTCGGCGGATTGTAGTAAACGAACCGTCCGCAGCTTTCGCAGAAGAGGATATCGTCGCCGCGGCGGAGGTCCTGAACAAACTGCGGCCGCAACATGATCTGGCAGGCGCTGCAGCGTCCGTCGACGACCTCGGCGGCAACCGATCCCTTCCAGCGTTTGCGGATGTTTTCATAGGACCGCAGGATGTTCTTGGGGAGCTCCTCCAGGACGCCTTGGCGTTGGGTGCGGAGCTTCTTGAGCTCGGCCTCGTCCTCGGTGGTCTTCTTGCGCGCTTCCTCTTTCTCCGCGTCGACCTGCTTCTGTTCTTCCTTCAGTGCGGTTTCGGCCGCGGCGACGTTCTCCTCCAGGGGCTCCGAGGCGGTCATGAGATCAAGGATGCGGTCCTCTGCGGTGCGGATAGCGTTTTCCAGGTACTCGATTTCGTGTTGGAAGGCCCGGTACTGCTCATTCGTCTTCGCTTGCAAGGTCTGATCGCGCAGTTTGGAAATCTTCTGCTGATGGGTTTCGATGTCGCCTTCGGCTGCCTTGCGTTCCTTTTGATTGGCGGCGAGGGCGGCCTTGTCGGCTTCAAGCTGCCGGAGGTGCGAATCGAGTTGTTTTTCGATCTCGGCGATATGTTTGGGAAGCGCGGCGACCTCCGCTTCGAGGCCGGCGATCTGTTCATCGAAGGACTGAACGTGAACTACCAGCTGGACATCGGCGTGCATGGCGTCTTGATTTTAGCATGGGCATGGGGCGATGCTTGATAGAGTGCGTGGCCGGCCTCTCGTCGCGCGAAATCGCTAAGCTATTCATATCAAACGTTATGTCGAACTCTAAAAAAATGCCCGCTGTGCCGTTAACGCTGGAAGGCGCAGCCCTGTTGCATCAGATGTACCGCATCGATTGGCCTTCCTGGCGAACCATTGAGCCGGAGGAGCGCGAGGCGTTGATCGCCGAGGCCGCCGGTTTGCTCGTCGACATGGAAGGCCAGCAGAGCGCCGCCTTTCACATGCTGGGGCACAAGGGCGATTTGATGTTCGTGCACTTTCGCCCGGACTTTCCCGCGTTGCTGGAAGCGCAGACGAAGATCAGCAAGCTCCCGTTGTCGGACTTCCTGATGGAGTCGACCTCGTATGTGTCTTCCGTTGAGTTGGGATTGTACGAATCGACGCTGAAGATTTATACCGAGCTCGCGGAAAAGGGCGTGGAGCCGCACTCGGAGGAATGGAACGCGACGATTCAGGACACCATGGATCGCCAGGCCGAAGCCATGGTGCCGCGCCTCTACCCGGAGGTTCCGCCGCATCAATTCATCTGCTTCTATCCGATGGATCGGCTGCGCGGCGAGGACAAGAACTGGTACACGCTGTCGATGGAAGAACGCCGCCGGCAGATGGCCGAGCATGGCATGGTGGGTCGGCGCTATGCGGGGCAGGTGAAGCAGATTATCTCGGGGTCGATTGGGTTCGACGATTGGGAATGGGGCGTCGATTTGTTCGCCGACGATCCGATGGTCTTCAAGCGCCTGATCTATGAGATGCGCTGGGACGAGGTCAGCGCGGTGTACGCGCAGTTCGGCGAGTTCTTCGTCGGGCAGCGGTTGAGCGCGGACGGGTTGAAGAAGCTCCTGACCTTGTAATGGCGGACGTGCGAGAACTCCCTGTTTCGAGAGTAGATTCGTGGATTTATTGAGAGCGTGATTTGGAACCTGAGAACCCGGTAGACGGCAGGCAAGAGGGCGCCAGTGGCGCCTGGTTTGAGGAGGTCTGGCGGCAGCGCGAGGAGGAGTTCTACCCGGAGCTGTTCGGCGCCAATACGGGCGGCATCTACAACCTGGATGCCGGGATGTTTGAAACGTTCGGGCTGAAGAGTCCGGATCCGCGCTGGCTAACGATGGGAGTGATTGTCTATCCGCCCAATGAGAAGCGATCGAGCTGGCTGTATGCGACCTCGGGGTTGTCCAATCCCTGGGGCGATGACGTGCCGGATCCGCGAACGCCGTCGGGGCTCGGGTGTGAGTTTGTGATGGAGACGCCGGAGCAGGCCGACTGGGCGTTGTTCACCGTGCGGCGCGTGCTGGCGTTCCAGATTCTGCTGGCGGCGGGTCTGTTTCAGGGGCGCGATCCGTTGGGTATAGGCGATCGGCTGCCGATGCAGGGGCCTCTGGATGGGGGGAACTCGAAGCTCACGTATTGCATCATCGCGCCGCCGGATGGGTATCCGGGTTCGTTGCAGATGCCGTCGGGGTCGGTGCAGTTCATGCACATCATCGGAGCGACGGAGCAGGAAGCGGGGTTGGCTCGGGAGAAGGGGCTGGCGGCGTTGCTGGAGCTGTTGCGGGACAAGGGCTATCCGGTGACGGACTCGGGTCGGTCGTCGGTTGTTTAAAATGACGCGACCGCACAAGGGTTAACAGTGGAGCACCGCCCGAGGGTGGGTGCCCTGGGCTTTGTGGACGGAATCGTTGCGCTCCCTAGCGGTCGCGGTTCTGAAGTCGGGCGAGACTCGATCGAGACGGAACCGCGCGCGGGAGCAAGCGGCCGATTGCGAGCTTGAAAGCTCGCGCCGGCTAAAGCCCACCCTCCTAGCGCACCAAATACACGGAAAAGCGAGCGACGGTTTCAAATCCCATCCGGCGATACAGCCGATGACCTGCATCGGTGGACTGCAGCACGATCCTGCTGAGCCCGGTGCGTTCCTGTTCCCGGGCGAGCGCGGCGCGCATCAGCGCCTCTCCGTAGCCTTTCCGCCGAAATCCGGGCAGCGTGGCGAGCGAATACACGCCTAGTGCTTCGCGGTCCGCGACGATCGCCACGACGCTCACCGCTTCGCCATCTACTGTGCCGACGAAGCCCTGATAGCGCCCGTTCCATGCGCGTTCGGGATAGTACACGGCCTTCACCACGCGCATCGGCAGATCGAAAGCCACCGCGGCGATGCCGCCGAACGTTTCCCGCAGATTTTTGCTGTCCACCGGATGGCATTCGATCGCGGGTAGCGCTCGGCTGGGCGGGGTGAGCTGATCGGTGACCATGCCCGGAGCCGTGGATATCTTTCGCAAGCCGAACTCGCCCAGCAGTCCGTCGAGCCCGGTTTGTGTTTCCCGATTCAACGGCGTTTCGCAAATCCAGGACGACCATCTGCGGCTGCGCGGCTTGAAGAACGCGGAGCAGGTTTCCAGGCGACGGCGAAGTTCGGCGGGTGTGAGTTGATCGGCCCAGGCGAACTCGGCGCCGGGGGAGTCCGAAGCATCTTCCGGCGGGAGGTCCATCAACGCGATGTTGAATACGCCGTAGTCCAGTCCCGAGTAGATCGCCATCGAATCGCCGATCGTGCAGACCTCGCCGTTGGGGGTCGCCTCGCCGAAGAATCGCAGCGCTTCGCGCAGATTTGCCTGGATCGTGCGGACAGGAGCGAGCGGCGACGATGGCATAGGGCAGACCGGAAGCCGGTGCTTCCAGTCTCCTACATCGGCGGGGGATGAGGGTGGCACGTCCATCGCTTACAACAGGCTGACCGGGTCGATGTCGATGGCCAGCGTCGACGGGCTCCACTTCTCGGTAACGGTGTGCTGGCGGATCTTTTGCACCACCTCGGCCAGGCGCGCGCGGCTGGTGGACTTCAGCAGCATCTGATAGCGGAACTCGGCTTTGAGCTTGGGTACGGCGGCCGGCGCGGGTCCCATGATGCGGATGTCTTTCGGCGGCGGCTTCAGTAGATCGCTGATCGCCTGGCTGCGAGCCAGCGCCTCTTCCTGATCGGCGGCGCGAATCAGCAGGTTGGCCAGCGCGCCGAACGGAGGATAGCGCATGTGCCGGCGAAAATCGATTTCCTTTGCATAGAAGGCCTGATAATCCTGGGCAGCGGCGCAGCGGATCGCATAGTGATCGGGGAAGACGGTCTGAATCAGCACGATGCCGGGCTGACTTCCGCGGCCCGCGCGTCCGGCGGCCTGGGTGAGGAGCTGAAAGGTCCGTTCAGCGGCGCGGAAATCGGGCAGTCCGAGCCCGATGTCGGCGTTGATGATGCCCACCAGCGTGACGTTCGGGATGTCGTGCCCTTTGGCGATCATCTGCGTGCCGACCAGCAGATCGTACTTGTGTTCGCGGAATCCGTTGAGGATCGATTCAAAGTCGCGCTTGCCGCGGACGGTGTCGCGATCGAGTCGCGCGATGCGGGCTCCGGGGAAGTCGTCGTGCAACTCCTGCTCTACGCGCTCACTGCCGACGCCCAGAAACTGGATGTGTTCGCTGTCGCAGGCGGGGCAGCGGTCGGGGACGGGCTCGGCGTAGTTGCAGTAGTGGCACAACAGGCGGCGGTCGCGCTTGTGATAGGTCAGAGTGACCGAGCAGTTGGCGCATTCGATGCGCTCACCGCAGGACCGGCACGCGACGAAGCTCGAAAAGCCGCGCCGGTTCAGCAGCAGCATGGCCTGCTCGCTGTTTTCGAGGCGCTCGTTTACCGCTTCAACCAGGGCGCTCGAAAAGACGTTCTGCTTGCCCTTTTCGCGGAACTCCTCGGTCATGTCGATGATCGAGACCTGCGGGCATGGGGCGCTGCTGGATGCGTTCGGGAAGCACCAGCCGCGTGTACTTGCCGTTTTCGGAGTTGTAGCGGGTTTCAAGGGAAGGGGTTGCCGAGCCCAGCACCACAACGGCGCTCGCATCGCGCGCCCGCACCACTGCGACGTCGCGGCCATGATAGCGCGGGGCGTCCTGTTGCTTATAGCTACTGTCGTGCTCCTCGTCGACGATGATCAGTCCGAGATTCTGCACCGGGGCGAAGACGCCGGATCGCGTGGCGACCACCACGGTGGCTTCGCCGGATCTGACGCGCCGCCATTCCTGGGCGCGTTCGGAATCATGAAACGCCGAGTGCAGAATCGCGACCTTATTGCCGAATCGGTGATGGAACTGTCCGGCGACGCCCGGCGTAAGCGCGATCTCGGGAACCAGCAACAATGCACCGCGACCGGTGGCCAGCGCGGCGTCGATCGCGTTCATGTAGACCTCAGTTTTGCCGGATCCGGTAACGCCCTCCAGCAGAAACGGCGCAAACTTGCCCGTCTGAATTCCGGCCGCGATCGCATCGAAGGCGGCTTGTTGATGCGCGTTCAACGGATGCGGCGCGCGGGGCGGCGAACTGGTTCCGCTGACCGGCTCCAATTTGAGGTGAACCAATCCGCAGCGGGCGAGGGATCGGGCGGCGGGACTGGCTTTCGGCAGGACCTCCTCCAGGGCGGCGACGTTGTGTTCGCCGGGATGGAGTTCCAGATAGGCGAGCAGTTCACGCTCGGGCTTGGGGAGCCTCTCTTCGGTACGTTCTTTGAAGGCAACACGCAAGCGCGCTGCTGCTGCCCGCAAGGGATCGCGAGTTTCGGCGGAGTCCTCGGCTTCGATGAGTCCCTTCTTTTCAAGCGACTTGATCAGAGATGTCGAGGCGTTGGCTTTCTTCTTGAGATATGCGGCGGACAGGGGGCGGGCTTCGAGCGCCTTGAGCACCGCCATTTCCGGGTCGGCTCTTCCACTCTCGCCTTCGGCGTCATTTATGCCTAGGAACAACTGGCGTGCGACGTCGTAGCCGGCGCTGGTGAGCGAATAGGTCTTGCTGCGGCGAACGTCGGCGCTCAGCGGCGTCATGGTGCGCAGCGTTTCGCCGAGAGTGGCGCAATAGTAGCTCGCGATCCAGCGCGCGAGCTTCAGCAACCCTTCGTCGAAGGCCGGCTCGGGGTCGATCAGGCGTAGGATCTCGCGGGTTTTGCCGCCGGGGCGGACTTCGGGCGGGGTGTCGTGGGTCGCCAGGACGACGCCGGTGAGCGTTCGCTTCCCGAACGGCACCAGCACGCGGCATCCGATTTGCACCGACCCGATTATGGATCCCTGAAGAGCATCCGGGATGCGATAGGTAAAGGGCTGATCCAAGGGGACCGGGAGGCTGACGTCGCAGAATGTGGGTTCCTCGGTGGGGCGTGCGGATGGTCGAGGGGCGGTGGCCATGGGGCGGATCGCGGGGGGACCTTTCGAATATAGCAAGGGGAGCCTCCGGCTCTTTAGGGCAGCTCACTTGCACGAGCCTCCGGCTCGTTTGGGCAGCTCACCTGCAGGAGCCTCTGGCTTTTCGGTGCAACTCACCTACAGAAGTAAGTGGAGCCTGGGTTTCCGGACGGGCCAATCGTCGCGACGGGAAGTCCGCGCCACCTGCTGTGTGGCGCTGGCGCGGGGGATGGTGTGGATGAAGGGCGTGTCCGTTGCGCTCCCTGCCGGTCGCGGTTTCCATGAGAAGGCCGGGGATGTCAACAAGTTTTTGGGCCGCCGAGGCAGGAAGCTGCCGCCGCATCGGCTGGCTTCCATGCGCACTCGAAGAGGAGCCGGTTGGCTCCGGTGCAGGTTGGGAATCGTGATGCGGACGGGTGCTGCCGACTCTGTGACGAACTGGAGGAGGGTGGGAAGCCACCGATCCGTTCCACCGCGACCACGCAGTCACCCGAACTCGGCGTGGCGGCACGAAGATTTAGGCGGCGGCGGTGAGCCGGGCGTTGCGCAACGGTTCGTAGAGCTCGCCGCTGACCCACAGTTTGTGCAACAGCACGGCGAGCTTGCGGGCGACGGCAACGATGGCTCGGCGCTTGGCGGCTTTGCCACCGCGGGCGGCCAGAGGCAGTCCCCAGCGGCGGAGGTCGGTGTCGGGGCCGCGCCATCCGAGGATGTAATGCGCGCCCTGCACCAGCATCGCGCGAAGATAGCGATCGCCTTCCTTGGTGATGCGCAGTTCGGGGTCGCGTTGTCCGGAGCTGCGGCGTTTGGGCCGCAAACCGAGGTAACAACCGACGTCGCGGCTGCGGGCGAAGCGCGCCGGATCGTCGACCGTCAACACGAAGGTGAGAGCGATCAGGGTGCCGACACCGGTGATTTGCGTGAGGCGCTGGGTTTGCGGATAGTGCTGGCGGGCGATCTGCTCGATGCCGCGGTTGGCGGCGCGGATCTCGGCGGTGAGCGATTCGACTTGGCGGATGAGCGGCTCCAGGAGGCTGCGCAGTTCCAGGGGCAGCGCGGCGAGACGTTGCAGGTTGATCGAGTCGGCGTCGCACTGGGCCAGGCGAGCCAGGGTGCGCGCGTCGGTGCGGTCGTCTTTGCGCGAGCTGTGGCTGATCAGGCGCAGTTGGCGCGCATTGGCGACGATCACTTCCTGGCCCAGGGCTTTCAGTTCGCGGCTCATCCAGCCCGAGTGGCCTCCGGCTTCCAGCGCAATGCGGCAGCGGGACCGTTGGCCGAAGGCTTGCCGCAGACCTTGGCGGGTGCTGCGCAGGCGGGCTTGTTCGACCGGCTCGTCCTGGTTGCCGGCCAGCACGCAGTAGTGGCTGTAGAGGTCGCCGACGTCGATGCCGATGGTTTGTTTCCGAGTTCGCGGAGTGGGTTGGGTACGCATGGGTTTGTGAGTATGCTGTTTCATGGCCGGTCCTTTCTGGCACTTCGAGTGCGTTGTTGGGAGCGTATCGCATCCCGCGGGCCGGCCTTCTCATTCCATCTCTG
>CAVXJP010000021.1:0-339549 GCA_963762135.1 Terriglobia bacterium | reverse complement strand
GTGGCCGTCCGCATCCAACGTGGGCGTCCGTTCCGTTGGTGCTGGCCGCGCTGATTGGAACTCTGAACGTCAGTGGCGGGAGCTCGTGCCCCGACCGGGTATCCCGAACTTGTCCAGTCCATCGAGGCCTCCGGGGACAACGCGTCGATGATTCTGATTTCTGCCTCCAGTGGGGCGGAAGGCGCGTTTGTGTCCGCGATGGCGCAGCAGGAGTTGGTCCCCGAACGGTACCTGTTGCGCGCCACGCAGTTGCTTGCGGATTTGAACTGGCTCGGCCGTGACGACGGACAGGTTCTGGATGATCCAGAGGAGATCAAGGAGGCACTCGACGCGCTTCCGATTGACATGGTCGTGATCGACGTCTCCAATCCACGCCCCCTTTCCTTATGCCCACGAGCTAGAACAGGTGGTTTCGACCGACGAGGAATGGAGAGCCTGGAAGGGGACTTCGGATGGCCGTTTCCGGGTTTACGTTCGCGAAGGGTTGAATCCGGAACTGGGAAAGATGAACGATACGGAGATCCAGCGCCGTTTGCGAGAGATCGTCGGGAACTCGGTGCTGTAGCAGGTGGCAATCCGCCCTCGAGGGGAACTCACGGCCCCACCCCTCGTTTCCGCCGGCGCCCCACCTCGTCTCCGCTGACGTCCCGTCCAGGCCACCCGAACGATGCGCATTTTGTGATCCAGGGGTTGGGGCTCGATCGGTTCCGCGGCTGGTCGCGATACTATGGACTTATCAGGTTGGCCTGCCGATGACACAGATATAGCCTTTAAAATCAGTATTCTACGAGCGTTATGACTGGGGCGGTTTTTCGATTGGGTATGTAGGCTGCGTGTCCGCTGCCTGCTTGGCCGAGCTTGGACACACGGTAATCGGCGTCGATCGTGACCTCCACAAAATCAATAACATAAAGGAAAGCTGGGCCCCCTTCTACGAGGCTGGATTGGAGGGGATTGTGCAGGCTGCGGTCTCCGCGAACCGGCTGCGAGCGACCCAGGATTTCGCCGAAGGCATCGGGGGGACCGATATCGCCCTGGTTTGCGTGGGGACCCCGTCGGAGCGAAACGGAAACTCGGCTTGGAGTAGAGTCTTGAACTTCCAAGCCATTCTCGGTCACGATGCGAGCATGGCCGCTCTCATAGACAACGAGATCTTGACGGTTTGCGAAGTCGCTTCCGAACTTCGTTGCTCAAAGGCGCATGTCCATAACCTAATCACCGGGAAGGTCCCAGGTGTTCCAATCCTTCCTGCGCTTCACCTTGGCCGACGCAGATTGGTTCGCCTACCAGCTAGGCCACGCGGTGGACGTGAATCAAAACGTCTACACTCGCGCTTCTGTCGCAAGACGAAAGAGTGCAGTAGACGCGGTAGGATCTGCCCTTCCAGTCATGTGAGAAGGGTTTTGGAGCATTTGGGAGCAGGCCTTGAAAGAAACGGACGCTAAGTGATCGAAAAGTTGGAGCGGGACGGGGATCGAACCCGCGAAGTCCAGCTTGGGAAGTGACCGTAGATTGAAAATAAGGAACAATGGCGTCTACGGTGGTGATTCCAGATCTATAGAATTCAACAATTTCGGAAGCTCGCGCTCTCCAGATCCTCTTAATGGAGTGAATCTATTGGGAGCATCTCTCAGCCCACTCGTAAGCACCTATCCCGACCAATTCATTTCCTGCTGGTTAATCAGATAGATATCTTCTCGGCAACCATACCGATCTTTAGTTCCCCTCCACCGGCACGCGGCGGCGGAGCTCGTCGAAGAAATTCTGGAGGAACACCACGGTGTGCGGGGCTTCCGAAGCCGCATCCGGTTCCCCGGTCCGCACCGGAACCGTCACCAACGCCCGGCCATCGGAACCCATGCTGCCGGAGAAGGCGACTCCGGTTAGATCGTGCGACACGCGGGGCCGCTCCGCGACGAAATTATCTCCGTTGACGCGGTATTTCGCCACCATGATGCTGTTTCCATCCGGGGAATTGAAAAGCGTGCCGAAGAACAACTCATCGCTATTGCGCGACCAAACCGGATCTCGACCGCCGCCCGTGGAGACAGGGAACTTCGGCCCTTCGCCGGAGGCCGGCGGAGGGAAGGCCCGGACGTATACCTCTTGCCGGCCTGATTCTTGAGAGATATACGCGATCCAACGCCCGTCCGGGGAGAACATCGGCAACTGTTCAGAGGATGGGGTTGCCAGGAACAGTTCCGGGTCTCCGGCTTCCATCGTTTCGCCTTCTACGCTCACCGGAACAGTCCAAAGATCGAACAGGTCTCCTTGTTGGCGGTACGCCAGACGTTTGCCATCGGGAGAGAACGAAGTCGCCGCGCGTCGGGTCGGCACCGTATCGTTCACTTTCAGCAGGGGCTGAGGCTGACCCGCGCCATCGGCGCGCGCCCACATCAGCACACCCGCTTTCGAGAAAACGACAAAGCGGCCGTCCGGGCTCCACACTGGAAAGGTGTTGGCGGCATTGTCGAAGGTCAAAGGGCTGAAACCGCCGCGCGCAGTGTCGTAAACCGAGAGCCGGTCGCTTGACGGTCCCGTGGCGATGCTTAGCACCACGCGCCGCTGATCCGGCGAAATTTGAGGCTGGCGGTAGGCGTCCGGGGCGCTGATGATCGTTTCCCGTTTGCCCGCCGCGTCCAGCCACTCCACCGTGCTGATAACCGTAGTCCCGGGGGCTGCGCCCGGGCGATAGACCAGCGTGCCGTTGCGGGAAAACGCCAGAGACGCCTGACCGACGGCATTGGTGCCGACCCCTTCGAGAATCGGGACCGCGGGACCGCGAGTTTCCAACCGCTCAGCATCGAACGGCACCGCGAACAATGTTCCTTCCACCACGTAAATCAAGTGACCGCTGGGAAGATACCGGCCGGCGGACGCACCCGGGACGATGGTCTTGCGCTCGCTGCCGTCCATCGAGACGACACCGATACTGTCCTGCGCCGCATCTGAGGTGAACAACACGGCCTTACCGCCCGGGAGGACTTGCGGACTGTTGTAGGCGACCTGTCCCCGACTGAGCGCCACGATGCTCTCGCTTTCGCCGCCACCCTCCGGAACCCGCCGGAGTCCGTCCGTCAACGCGACGCCATAGACAATGTAGCCATCCTCACCCCAGCTGCCTCCGGAGAAAAGACCTTGTGCTAAGGGCGCCAAGGAAACCGCCGCGCCTCCCTGAACCGAAATCTTCTTAAGCTGCCGGCTCTGAGAGTCCCCAAAGCCAATCCATTCGCCGTCGGGAGAAAAGAAAGGATTCCCAAGGCCATTCTCGCCGGTGAGCTCGAGGAGGGTGACCGCGACCTCCTGATCCAGGCGGCGGGTGTAAAGCTGGAGCGGGCCACCGGCGATGGGGGTGGCCACGTAAGCGATCCTGGTTCCGTCCGGGGAATAGATGACGTTGGCCCTGCTGGAGCCCAAATCGATCTCGCCAAGGTCGACATTGAGGCGGACCAGCGGGCGGTCCTTTCCGGTTGGGAGTGTCCCCATGGGGACCAGAAGGCGACGGTGGCGATCACGGCGAGAGTCGCAGCGACGGCGGGCCACAACCATTTACGCTCGCCTTCCGAAGTGGGGCGAGCTTCAGCTGGCAGTTGGCTTGCAGCCAACTCGGCCTCTTTCCGCCCGACTTCGAGCAACGCATCCACTCCGCTGATGTCGCGGAGGCGTTTGCGGGGATCTTTCTCCAGGCACTTCTTGAGCAACGGCTGCAGTTCAAGCGGAGCGGCGGTTAGGTCGGCTTCGTCGCGAACCACGCGAGCCAGCGTATCGGTGAGGTCCTCGCCTTTGAAGAGCTTCTGGCCGGTGACCATCTCATACAACACGACCCCGAATGCCCAGATGTCAGCGCGTTTGTCTACGGGTTTTCCGCGGGCCTGCTCTGGAGCCATGTAGGCAGCGGTCCCGAGGATGACTCCGGCTCGGGTTGCTGCTAGTGAGATCGTGGGGGAGAGTTCGGGGTCGTCACCGTCACTCGCCGATCGGGAGGTCGGGGCGACCTTGGCGAGTCCGAAGTCGAGCACCTTCACCGAACCGTCTTCTTTGACGATGACGTTGCCGGGCTTCAGATCGCGATGGATGATGCCTTTTTCATGCGCGGCTTCGAGCGCGTCGGCGATCTGACTGACGATGTTGAGGGATTCTTCGAGAGGGATCGCACCTTCTTTTATGCGCTCAGCGAGCGTCTGCCCCTCGACCAGTTCCATGACGAGGTAGTTCGGACCGACGTCGAACAGCGTGCAGATATTGGGATGATTCAGCGCGGCGATGGCTCGGGCTTCGCGTTCGAATCGTTCGCCGAACCTTTCCGCAGACGTCTTGATCGCTACGTCGCGACCGACCCGGGAGTCATGGGCGCGATACACCTCGCCCATGCCACCCTTGCCGATCGCTGCAACGATTTCATAATGCCCGAGTTTGTCGCCTGCTAAAAGTGGCATCTTCCGTCAGTCAAGTCTACAGGAAAAACACTCCAGATCAGGTACTTGAGCCACTGTGTGGCGTTCCTATCGCGCTCCTGTTTGGGCCGCGTGTCGTTCGATTTCTTCGAAGAAGTTGAGTATCAGGCCATAGTTCGTGCGCCGTTGGAGCCGCTCCTCCGGACTTGCTACAAGAAGTACAGCCATGCGGTCCCCTGGCGGAGCGAATGTAAATGTAGGCGCCGCGCCGGTAAATGCAAAGGGTAAGCTGCCTCCATAGGGTCGAACAGCTCCCGGCACAAACGTATCCCCTCTCTCCGAGTAAGACACGACCCAGAACGAATTTTCTGACACCGAGCGGACAATGAGTTCGCCGGGACGCGTCCACTCGGGAAGGTAGCTGTCTTCAACCGTCAACTGCCAAGTCGCGCCAGGGTTCTTTAACGAACGCACGTAGATGTTAAAGGGACCCGTTTCGGTGGAGGAGTACGCCAGCCATTTCCCATTGGGCGAAAAGGCAGCAGTGATCTCATCGGCGGGGCCATTGATCAACGGTTCAGGTTCCCCGGCTTGCAGCGTTTCGCCTTCCCCTTGGAGTGGCACCGTCCAGATGTCGCGCTGCGTGTCCTGGTCCCGTCTGACGATCGCCAGAGTTCGGCCATCCGGTGAAATCGACGTGGGCGCACCATCTGTTTCGAGAATGAGTCTCGGCTGACCGCTCCCGTCGGCGGAGATTTGGTACATCCCTTCGCGACCTTGGAGAACCAAATCATTACCTCCCGGCATCCACAGCGGATAGGCGCCACCCACCTCTCCAAACGTGAGCCGGGTCATTCCGCCACCTTCCATATCCCGTACCCAAAGCTGGTTTTGCCCTTGATCGTCACGAATGGCAAGCGCCAGCCGTTTCCCGTCCGGGGAGAGACGAGGAGTAGCGTATTCTCCAGGCTTAGGAATGATGGGCTCCGTTACGCCGGATTCATCTACCCAATGCAGAGTTCGGCTTTGCGGTTCGCCGCGACGATAGAGGAGTGTCCCTGTCATGCTGACATCGAAATCCACGACATTTTCCAGCAGCGGGAAGGGGCGGCCCGTCGCTTCCAGGCGCTGCGGGTCGAAGGGCACGGCCTGGAGCACGGAATCGAGGTCAAGGAATAGAATGTAGCCATTCGGTAAATACTTTGCGTACTGACTGCGGATTCCAGGGATTTCCTTCTCCTCTCCACCGTCCAGCGGCACGACAAATAGGCTCCCGTTGGACAGCAAAACCACTTCTTGCCCTGGCAGATGAGCTGTCCTCCCACTTCGGGAAGTGAAACTCCGCGGCGCGCCGCCGTCAGCCGGGATCAGCGAGGAAGCTGTGAACGTCAACTGCGAAACGATTTCGCCATTGTCTCCCCAACTGGAGGCCCCGCTGGAAACCCGCCCTTGGGCAACGGTAACGGGCACGCCACCCTCCACCGACACCTTCTTCAGCTGATGGTCCGCGGCATAACCGATCCATCTACCATCGGGAGAAAAGAAGGGAAAACTGGTTCCTATAGAATCAAGACTGTCGTCGAGGGTCGTCGCGTCATCCTGGTCCAGGCGCCGGGTCTGCAAGAAACCTTTGCCATTTTCATCTCGACCGGCAAACGCAATCCGGCTTCCGTCGGGAGAGATCGCGACATGATCCTGGTCGGCAGGGTCCGTACCCACCTCGACATCGAAGCGGAGGACCGGCAGTTCGACGGGACGCGTGTAAATCCACAGGCTGTATAAAGCAGCGACGAGACAAATCGACGTCGCAGCCGAAACCCATTTCCACCATCCGCCAGATTGGGTAGCTTGCGAGACCGCGGCGATTCGATCTTCTTCCAGCAGCAGGTTCCAATCGCCAATGTCTCGCAGTCGCTCACCCGGCTTTTTCTCTACACATTTGGTGATTAGGGTCCGCACACGGAGCGGGGCCTCGCCGAGGTTTGGTTTCTCGTTGACCACGGCGGCGAGCATCTCCGTGAGGTCCTCGCCTTTGAAGAGCTTCTGTCCGGTGACCATTTCGTAGAGCACGACGCCGAAGGCCCAGATGTCGGCGCGTTTGTCTACGGGTTTTCCGCGAGCCTGCTCGGGGGCCATGTAGGCTGCGGTCCCGAGGATGACGCCGGCCTGGGTCGCGGCCATGGAGATCGTTGGGGAGAGTTCGGGATTGTCACCGTCGCTTGCTGATTTGGAAGATGGCGCTACCTTAGCGAGTCCAAAATCCAGCACCTTCACCGAACCGTCTTCTTTGACGATCACGTTGCCCGGTTTCAGGTCTCGATGAACGATCCCCTTTTCGTGAGCGGCTTCGAGCGCGTCGGCAATCTGCCGCGCGATGGCGAGCGACTCATCTAGCGGGATGGCACCTTCTTTAATGCGCTCGGCTAGAGTCGGCCCCTCGACCAGTTCCATGACGAGGTAGTTCGGCCCCACATCGTGACAGCGTACAGATATTGGGATGATTCAGCGCGGCGATGGCTCGGGCTTCACGTTCGAAACGTTCTCCGAACCGCTCTGCAGACGTTTTGATCGCTACGTCGCGACCGACCCGGGAGTCATGGGCACGATACACCTCGCCCATGCCACCCTTGCCGATGGCGGCAAGGATCTCATACGGCCCGAGTTTGTCGCCTGGTAAAAGTGGCATCAACGATCCACTGAGTCTATCGAATATTACTGACCTAAAATTTTCGGACTGCGCTTATCGCACAGCGTTCGTCCGGACGTGGATCACATTTGAGCCGGACTGATCCGGGAATAGGAGCCAGTAAATCCGCGAACCATCGCGGGAAACCGCCCAAGGAGTGCTGTTGCGCACAAATGCTTCCGAGGAACGCAGCCCTCCCGTGAAAACCTCCACCGGCGACCCGAACTGTAGTTGATTTCCCGCCTCGGTTACAGAAACCGAATGGATGCCTCCCTCCCAAAAGTAAAGAATTTCCCGCCCGTCACCTCGCCAGAGCGGGGAGGATCCTTCGGCGGAGATCTGTCGGCGCGATCCGGGACCGGGAAACGGCTGCACGAACAATCCGCCCTGGCTGTAGACAACCCAGCGACCGTCCGGGGAGAACTTGGCATTCGTAACCGGCCCGGTGGATCCGCTGGCCTGGGCCAGCAGCCTGGGCTCGCGCTCCTGCGGCGAACCGCCCAGTTGCCGGACCATCAGCCCTCCCGTTCCGCTTGCACGGAAAAGCAGCTGTGTTCCGTCCGGCGAAAGGTCCCGGATTTCACCATCATCCAGATCGCGATGCTCACCTAATTCAGTGACTTCCACGCCTGTCACGGCACGCTCCAAAATTTTCATACGGCCGTCTACGGGGCCGTCTCCGATAATTCTGGATCCATCCGCCGACCAGAAGAGCCACCTCGTCCCTAGTCCAAGATCCAGACTCCCCGGCTGCCCTACGTCCAGGAGTTGGGTGGTCCGGTTAACTGCGGACGCCAGCAACTGCGAATCATCCGGGGACAACCTCAAGGTGGTCTCCAGAATTGGCGGACCAACCGTCCCCACTTGCTTCCCCTCACGGTTGAAAACAGTCACTTGAAAGGACAACGCGCGGCCCGGTCGCCATGCCACGGCCCCAGATTGGGAAACGGAGAAGTCGGCGCTGTTGACCGTCAAACCAGGTAGTGAAGCGATGCCTTCCTGGATCAACTCTGAGTCGCCCACTAGCTTGCGTTCATCCAGGTCCAGCCGCTGGGAGTACAGATTGTCATTGCGGACAAACAACACGCGGCCACCTCCTGCAGGCGTGTAGCGGGCCAGGGTTTCGCTCTCCAGCAGCAGAACGGGGTCGACTACCTGCGCGTCGCGCAGTGTCGCCAGGTACACACGGGAACCTGCACCTAAGGTCGAAAACAAGAAGTCCTTTCCATTGGGAAGAAAATCGGGATATCGGGCAGCGCCTGGCCAGCCGGGGATTTCAAGCGTTTGGACCTCGCCGCCCGGGGCTGTCAATAGGCGCAGCCGTTCCTGGTCGGAAAACAGAATCACTCCATCCTGATTGACGCTGCCGCCCCGCGAACTCCCGTTCATCTGCAGGACAACTTCCGGAGCGCCATCCGGCAAACGAACGCTAGTCAGGGTTCCATTCCCTGGGAAGAAGAATACGCTCGAAGAGTCTGCGGACCAGAATGGAAACAAGGCTCGCTCGGCGCCAGGCACGGGAATCGCCTCCAACGAATCCAGTCTCCGGACGTACAGGCGTCCGTCTATCGACAGATATGCGACCGCGGAGCCATCCGGTGAGATTTGCGGTGCGGAGTCGCGGCCGGCGACCTCCGCCAGCGGAGTGTCCACAGGAGGCACGATGGTCATGGCGATGGCCGGGCTGACCGTTTCAGACGTCCGCAGCCAGCTCGCCGTCGCCAGGATGAGAAGCAGCCCAGCAAGGGCCCAGGTGACCAGCTGTGGCGCTGTCGTCCGAGCTACGGCTGCGGGTTGGGCTTCCACCTGTAGACGGCTTTCGGCCAACTTCGCTTCGGTCCGGCCAGCCTCGAACAGCGCCCCTAAATCGCCGATATCCCGCAGGCGCTTCCTGGGATCTTTCTGCAGACACTTTTTCAGCAATGGTTGTAATTCAACCGGCGCACTGGCTAGATCTGGATCCTTCATCACCACTGCGGCGAGGGTTTCGGTGAGGTCCTCGCCTTTGAAGAGCTTCTGGCCGGTGACCATTTCGTAGAGAATGACGCCGAAGGCCCAGATGTCAGCGCGTTTGTCGACCGGTTTCCCGCGGGCCTGCTCGGGGGCCATGTAAGCTGCAGTGCCGAGGATGACGCCGGCCTGGGTCGCGGCCATGGAGATCGTTGGGGAGAGTTCGGGATTGTCGTTATCGCTTGCCGAACGAGAGGTCGGCGCTACTTTGGCCGAATCCAAAATCCAGCACCTTGACCGACCCGTCTTCTTTCACAATGACGTTGCCCGGCTTCAGGTCTCGATGAACGATCCCCTTTTCGTGAGCGGCTTCGAGCGCATCCGCAATTTGCCGGGCGATGTTGAGCGATTCTTCGAGCGGGATCGCACCTTCTTTTATGCGCTCAGCGAGCGTCTGCCCCTCGACCAGTTCCATGACGAGGTAGTTCGGACCGACGTCGAACAGCGTGCAGATATTGGGATGATTCAGCGCGGCGATGGCTCGGGCTTCACGTTCGAAACGTTCTCCGAACCGCTCTGCAGAGGTTTTGATCGCTACGTCGCGACCAACCCGGGGGTCGTGGGCACGATACACCTCGCCCATGCCACCTTTGCCGATGGCGGCAAGGATCTCATACGGCCCGAGTTTATCGCCGGGGGAAAGGGGCATGTTCGCAGTCAAGTTTACAGGAAATTTGTGCAATCCAAATGGTTGACGGGGCGGTCTTTCGCATAACCGGGCAGCCCCCGCGCCCTGCCATTACTCGCCAGGCTCGGGGCGCCAGTTGGTGATCACGTGGATGGTCGGCTCCGAGGGATTGACGAAAGCGTTCACGATGAACCGCTGTCCGTCCGGGTGCGGAGCATATCCCCAGATGTTGCCTCGCGGAACCACAGCTTGCGCCCTGAATTCGAACAAAGGCTGGGGCGCCCCAATTGCCAATCCGCCGGTTCCGTCGGATTCGACGGAAACCGAGTACACGACTGGGCGTTCGGGCGCCGTCACGATCCTTGTGAAAAAGAGTTCGGAGGCGTCCGCGCTCCAGCGCGGCTGGGCTCCTCCGTCGGGAGTGACTTCCCATATTCCGGCGCCGGAAGGAAACGGTCGAATGTAAACCCGCCCACTGGAGTTGTATGCGATCCACCTGCCATCTGGAGACAGCTGTCCGGAACTCTCAAGTTCGCCGGTTGCCAGAAACGCAACCTCTTCGGACCAATCCGGATGATCGCTCCACGGTAGATACCAAATATCCGACGGTGTTCCAGGATCGAACTTCGTATAAATCAAGTACCGTCCGTCGCGCGAGGCATCTGACATGTCATGTTCAGATCCGCATCTTCCAAGAGCACTAATTCAGCTTGCCCGCCTCCCCGGCGGTCTCTTTGGTAGATGCCCCGTCCCTCCGCGCCATTCATAATCATCAAGATTCGGTCATCCCCAACCCACAACGCACGGCTGGCACGAATGCCCGCGGGAGAGAATCGGCTCTCCGATCCCCGCACCAAATCGTTCAGCCAGAATTCGCTCGCGTTGTTCAGGCCCAGCCGACGGGTGAGAACGGCGTTTCCATCGGGGGAGAGCCAAATACCACGTTGCTCCCCTTCGGAGCCGATTGTGCCCAATTTCTCTCCTGACCGCGAAAACCAAGTCAGTTGGGAAGCGGTCGGTCGTCCTGCCAGATAGACCAACGTCCCGTTCGCTTGAGATGCAGCGACTCCACCGTCCCAATCATCGGAGGCCTCCGCCGCGATCTGGAAAGGATCGCCCACGGTTTCCAGGCTCGCCTCATCAAAGGGCTGTGCCATCAGGGCGTTCTCTCGCAGGAAGAGCAGATGGGCGGACTCTCCACTTCCAGCTGGCACATACACCACATTTGCATCGTCCGCCATGATCTTGCGTGAGGCGGTGTCATCCAGCGCTGAAAGATAGACTCCGGAAGCGCGATAGAAGAAATGGTTGCCGTCCGGCAGAAACGTGGGGTTGGAGGCTAGAAGACCAGTGTCGTCATCGCCGAACAGAGCACAAGGACCGCCGTCCTCATCCACCTGCCGCAGCTTTCTGTCGTCGCCGGCGAATAGGATGACGCCATCTTTGTTCCAGGTCCCGCCTTTTCCCAAGCCCGTTTCTGGGCACAACTGTGTCACGGGTCCACCTAGCGCCGAAATCTTTTTCAAGCTGTTTTCAGAGAAGAAGGCGATAAAGCGGCTGTCCTGCGACCAAAAAGGCTGCCGCGCGCCCTCTCCGCCCGCCAGCGTGTGCCACTCGGTTGCGCCGAGCGATCGGAGCCGGATACTGGAACGGCCATCTTCGAAATAGACGGCCAGCAACTGCTGGCCATCCGGGGAGAGTTTGAGGAACCCAACGACCACATCCCCAGGCAGCGGCACGTTGAGGTGCAGCGATAGCTCAGCAGGTTGGGAAGCGCGCCAGGGGGACCACAGGGCGACAGTGGCAACCACAGCTGCGACGGCTATAGAGGGCCACAGCCACCTCAGGCTGCGTCCTGATATGGGGCGAGCTTCCGCTTGCTGCTGGCTGTCAGCCAGCTCGGCCTTCACTCTGCCCGCGTCCAGGAGCAATTCCACGCCGCTAATGTCCCTCAGCCGCTTACGGGGGTCTTTCTCCAGACACTTTTCCAGCAAGGGCCGCAGTACAGCGGGGGCATCACTTAAGTCAGGGTCAATCTTCACTACCGACGCCAGCGTGTCCGTCAGGTCCTCGCCCTTGAACAGCTTCTGGCCGGTGACCATTTCGTAGAGCACGACGCCGAAGGCCCAGATGTCGGCGCGTTTGTCGACGACTTTCCCGCGAGCCTGCTCGGGAGCCATGTACGCCGCTGTCCCGAGGATCACTCCGGCCTGCGTCGCGGCCATGGAGATGGTGGGGGAGAGTTCGGGGTCGTCGGGCGTCGCTGGCCGACGCTCGGTCGGATCCACCTTCGCCAGGCCGAAGTCGAGCACCTTCACCGAGCCGTCTTCTTTGACGATCACGTTGCCGGGCTTCAGGTCGCGATGGATGATGCCCTTCTCATGCGCGGCTTCCAGCGCATCCGCGATCTGGCGGGCGATGTTGAGCGACTCCTCCAGCGGAATCGCGCCTTGCTTGATCCGATCGGCGAGCGTCTGCCCCTCGACAAGCTCCATCACCAGGTAGTTGTCGCCGACGTCGTAGAGCGTGCAGATATTGGGATGGTTCAGCGAGCTGATGACCCGCGCCTCGCGCTCGAAGCGTTCGCCGAATTTCTGGTCGCTGACCTTGATCGCGACATCGCGCCCCAGCCGCGTGTCGCGGGCGCGATACACCGCGCCCATGCCGCCTTTGCCGATCGCCTCGACGATCTCATACGGTCCGAGTTTGTCTCCGGGAATCATCGTTATCGCTCCAGCGCGGCCTGCCAGTTGAGCACCACTGTGATGGGCGCTTGCGGAAGTTCCGCACCCAAGGTTGTATCCACCGCCTTGATGAACCTCTCGCCGCCAGCGTCGACATCAAAGCTTCCGGGGCCTCCGGGCATCGTGAACAACGGCTGGGGCGCCCCGAACTGGAACGTTGACTCCAGCGTCACCGGCACGGCCATCATTCTGTTGCGAATGGTGTAAAAAAGCTCCCGCCCGTCACCACGCCAGTGCGGATTGAGCCCAAAGCCGGTAGAAATTGTCCACAGGCCGCCGGACGGATCGGGGAACGTTCGCACGTAGACTTCACGCGAACCGGATGCATCGGAAGAGTACGCGACAAAACGGCCGTCGGGAGACAGTCGGGCCCAGTCTTCGTCGAACTCGGTTGCGAGGTACGGCTGGGGTTCGCCTGGCGCCCCGTTCGGACCATCCAACGGCAGATACCAAAGATCGTTACCCGTGGTGGGATCTGCCTTGGTAAACAGAAGAAAGCGGCCATCTAGCGACCAATCCGTCGGCTTCTTCGGCTCTCCCGACTGCAGCAGCAATTCAGGGTTACCGGCATTGCTGGCTGCCTTGCGGTATAGGTTCGCCACGCCGCCTTCGCGATCAGAGGAGAAAATCAGGTAGCTGTCGTCGGGTGACCAGACGGCATAGATGTCGTTCGCCGGATCAAACGTGAACCTCGTGGGCGCGTTCCGCGCGAGGTCGTACAACCAGATGTCAGTGGTATCCGTCGGGGAAAGCGGCTTGTTGGATACCACGACTCGTGTGCGGTCACGCGAAAAGCTCGGTTCAGTATTGTTTCCCACCCCGCCCACCGTGGCCACTGGCTGACCTTGACGGTCCAGCACGGTGATTTGAAGGACTCCAGTCAAACCTGCACCGGCCCGATAGGCAAGCGTGCCGTTGTCCGAAACCGCATAACTGCCCGTGCGGCTCCCGATGTTCGCCGCCAATGGGACGGCGGGACCTGTGAAGGCCCGGCGATCCGGATCGAACGGACGGGCCATCAGAGTGCTGTCCTCGGAAAACAGGATGTATCCCGCGCCGGAGTTCTGTCCGGTGTTCGGTGACGGAGCGTACAGTGCTGCTGAGGAGGTAGGCATGAGGATCGTAAGATCCTGCTGACCGGGCTCGGCATTGATCGATCCCACGTAGATCCCGTTCCTAGCAGGCTGGGTTGAGGTGCGCTTGTACAGGAAGTGCTCGCCATCCGGCAGGAAATACGCGAATCCAACGTCTGAATCCCCCTGCGCGGCGTCGATTGTGACGAGTGCGGTGCATTCCCCGCCGTTTTCGGAAACGCGGCCCAGGACGCCTGAGGCGTAAGTAACAATCACGCCGAGGGAACCCCAGGCTCCTCCTCCTGAGTCGCACAGTGTTTGCGGCAGGTCCCCTTCGATGTCCACACGCTTCAACTTGGGGGGAGTGCCGGAAGAGAAGACAATGGAGCGGCTGTCTGGCGACCAATTCGCGGCTCCGACAACACTCTCGGTACCAGCCAGCGGGCGTGCTTCCAAAGTATCGAGGGGCCGAATCCAGACTTGCGCCTGCCCATTCGATTCCGCGACGAAGGACAGGAACCGCCCGTCAGGCGAAAGCTGCGGGGGGGCATTGGTCATCCTCAGATTTTCGGGAATAGGAACTTCAAAGCGGACCACCTCCGGCGGGGCGGGTTCGGTGCTCCAGGGGGCCCACAACGCCACCGCAACGCCTGCCGCAAGAACGCCGGCAACTACGGGCCACAGCCAACTCCGGCGAGCTTCCGCTGTGGGCAGCGCTTTAGCTTGCAGCTGGCTTTCCGCCAGCTGGGCCTCTTTCCGCCCGACCTCAAGGAGGGCATCTACTCCGCTGATGTCGCGAAGGCGCTTGCGCGGATCTTTCTCCAGGCACTTGGCGAGTAGAGGTCTCAGTTCCAACGGGGCGGAACTCAAATCCGGATCCTTCATCACGACCGCGGCGAGCGTTTCGGTGAGGTCTTCGCCCTTGAAGAGCTTCTCGCCCGTGACCATCTCATACAGCACGACGCCGAACGCCCAGATGTCGGCGCGCTTGTCGACAGGCTTCCCGCGAGCTTGCTCAGGAGCCATGTAGGCAGCGGTGCCGAGGATCACTCCAGCCTGCGTCGCGGCCATCGAGATAGTGGGGGATAGCTCGGGGTTGTCGTTATCGCTTGCCGAACGAGAGGTCGGCGCTACCTTCGCCAAACCAAAGTCCAGCACCTTCACCGAACCGTCTTCTTTGACGATGACGTTCCCCGGCTTCAGGTCCCGATGGACAATGCCTTTTTCATGCGCGGCTTCGAGCGCATCCGCGATCTGTCGGGCGATATTGAGCGACTCTTCTAGCGGGATCGCGCCTTCTTTAATCCGCTCCCAGAGGGTCTGCCCCTCGACCAACTCCATGACGAGATAGTTCGGCCCGACGTCGAACAGCATGCAGATGTTGGGATGGTTCAGCGACGCGATGGCTCGGGCTTCGCGTTCAAACCGTTCGCCGAAGCGTTGTTCGGAAACCTTAACCGCCACGTCGCGGCCGACCCGCGAATCATGGGCGCGATAGACCTCGCCCATGCCGCCTTTGCCGATCGCCGCAACGATTTCGTAGTGCCCGAGTTTGTCACCTAAGTTCATCCCCATAATCTATTCCCGCAGCAACGCCTGCCAGTTCGAGATTACTTTGAGCGGGCTGACCACGTCGCCTTCGTCGCCGCCAGCGGCCGACGGCGGCACAAGCCACAGGAAGCGCTGGTTATCCGGGGAGGCGTCGTACCCACCCTCCGGCGATTCGAATAGTTCGAGCGCGGGAGCCACCTCAACGCGGTCCTCCAGCAGACGAACACCCGCCGCCATTAATCGTCCCCGGGAATCTAGAAAGACAATTTCCTGACCGTCACCGCGCCACCTGGGTTGTGTCCCTCCGCCCACCGAAACCGACCATTGCCCGGCCGGTCCCCCCGGAAATGCCCGAATATACACCTCAGTCACACCGGACTCGTTGGACTGGTAGGCGATCCACTTGGCGTCAGGTGAGAATCTAGCGTTATTTGTGCTGAACGGCGTCGTAAGGAAGGGGACCGGTTCCCGCTGCCCTTCCAGTGGCAACAGCCAGAGTTCGACCGGGTCACCTCGCCTCACGCTATACACAAGGAACTTTCCATCCGGACTCCAGTCTGCCGGCCGTATTGGCTCCTGACCTTCGTACAGAAGCTCCCTCTGACCTCCGCCACTAACGTCGGTCCGGTAAATCTGATATTTTCTGTCTCGGAGCGAAAGGTAGGCCACCTGGCGCCCGTCCGGCGACCAAACTTGCCACGTTTCGTCGGATTCGTCAAAAGTCAGCCGCGACTGGGCCCCCCGCTCGATTTCATACAGCCAGATATCCCGGTTCCCGGACACTTCCTTGACTAGAGCGACGCGGCTGCCGTCGGGGGAGAGACGAGGCGATCCAGAAAACGCTCCCGGCGCGCCCACAGGCTCCCGCTGTTTGCCGTCCCGGCTGATCCAGGCCATTTGAATGGTTTGCCCGTCGCCATTCTGTCCAGTGCGGTAGACCAGCAGACCGCTTGCGGAGACGGCGAAGTCTTCTCGAGAGCCCCAACCAGTACCTCCGCCGTCTCCACGAATTCCGTCAGCTATGGGAACCGGGTCGCCTATCAGAGCCAGCGAGGTGGGATCGAACGGCTGGGCAACCAGAGTCCGGCTTTGCATCCTGAGCAAATATCCCGGCCCACCCCCGGCGTCCGGGGCAAAAGCAGCGTAGGAGCCTTGGCCGGCCACCAGGCGTTGGGGCGGATCCGTGGAATCAAGCGTCGCCGTATAGATCCCCTCGATGCTCTCATCATCTACATTGCTTGCGACAGTATAGATAAACCTGTTCCCGTCCGGGAGGAATTGCGGGTGAGTGTGCCGCTCCAGAGAAGGAGTGCTCAACGTGGTCACCAGCACCGGTTCCCCACCGGCTGCCGCCACCCGATAGATCGCATACGCCGTTCCAGTGGTTGAGGACGAAAAAAGAATCACTCCGCCAGCGTTCCATGAACCGCCATCTGAGAAAGGTGAGTCGCATAGAGTCAGGGGTGTGCCGCCCAACACATCTGTACGCTTGAGCTTGCCGTCAGCGAAAAACGCGACGGACCGGCTGTCCGGGGACCAGAACGGAAGGGAGGCGCCCTCGGTTCCGGGCAGCGAGCGGGCTTCCAACGAATCCATCGGGCGGAGCCATAACGAAGCAGGTCCGCCACTTCCCTCCGGCTGAGCCAAGAACGTCAGCAATCGCCCATCCGGGGATGGCGACGCTGCCGCGAGGTTATTGGAAATCACGTAGCCAGATGGCGGATCGATGAAGAAGCTCAAGGACTCCAGTTCCGGCGGTGTTTCGCGGAAGTGAAGGAAGGCGAGTCCAAGCAAGGCAAGAGTCAGCGCCGCCGACGCAGCGGCCCACGGGAAAACAGATTTGATTCCACGCGGAGTTTCCGGGGACGCGACCGATTCCACGCGCGGAGCCGCCTTCTCCCGGCCAAGCTCCAGAAGCGAGTCAACCCCGCTGATGTCGCGAAGGCGCTTGCGCGGATCTTTCTCCAGGCACTTGAGGAGCAACGGGTGGAGTTCGGCGGGCGCGTCACTAATGTCGGGCTTGTCGCGGACAACTGAGGCCAGTGTCTCAGTCAGATCTTCCTGGGCAAAGAGCTTCTTGCCCGTGACCATTTCGAAGAGAACGACGCCGAAGGCCCAGATGTCAGCGCGCTTGTCAACGGGCTTCCCTTTCGCCTGCTCGGGAGCCATATAGGCAGCGGTTCCCAGGATGACTCCGGCCTGCGTCGCGGCCATCGAGATGGTGGGGGATAGCTCGGGGTTGTCGCCGTCGCTGGCCGATGCCGCCGTGCGCGGGCCGACCTTCGCCAACCCAAAGTCCAGCACCTTGACCGAACCGTCTTCTTTCACAATGACGTTGCCCGGCTTCAGGTCGCGATGGATGATTCCTTTCTCATGCGCAGCTTCTAATGCTGCTGCAATTTGCGATGCAAATTGCAGTGCCTCTTCGACCGGGATTGGACCTTCCTTAATCCGCTCCGCCAGCGTCTGCCCCTCGACCAACTCCATGACGAGATAGTTCGGCCCGACGTCGAAGAGCGTGCAAATATTCGGATGGTTGAGCGCGGCGATGGCTCGAGCTTCCCGCTCGAAACGTTCGCCGAATCGTTCCGCAGATGTCTTGATCGCCACATCGCGGCCGACTCGCGAGTCATGGGCTCGATATACCTCACCCATCCCGCCTTTACCAATCGCCGCAACGATTTCATAATGCCCGAGTTTGTCGCCAGGATTCATCTAGAACTAGCCAAGTGTATAGGAAATTCGCGTCCAGCAAGGCAACGGAACGACTCTACTTCACCCCGTCCCGCAGCATCGCCGAGCTTTGGAAATTGGTCACCGCGTGGAGTACGGTCGGCGTTGGTTCCGGCAACAGGTTCACCAGGAAGCGCTCGCCATCCGGGTGGGGCGCGTAAAAGGGAACATTCCCGTTTATGACAACACCCTGCGCCCGAAATCGGAACAATTCCCTGGGTGTGCCTACCCGTACTCCTCCGTTTCCATCCGCCTCGATAGAGACCTCAAATAGACGCACTTCAGTCTCGCCTGAGCTTACGAAATACAACCGCTTCCCGTCCGCGCTCCATTGCGGCTCGCGTCCTGGGCCGACTCTCCAGACGCCAGTTCCCGAGGGGAACGGCCGGATCAAGATTTCACTACCGCTGCTCCCCTCAAAACTGACGCTCCCCTCAAACGTGGTGTAGGCCATCCACCGGCCATCCGGCGACACCCGGGCTTGGCCCTCAGCGATGCGTGTGGCCAGGAAGGTCTGCTTGTTGGATAAATCGGGGGTCTCGCTCCATGGGATGTAACTGATGTCCGGCCCAGTGTCCGGATTAGTTTCGGTGCCGATCAGATACTGCCCATCCGGGGAAAACCCCGCCGGGGACCACTGTCCGAGAGTCTGACGATCCATCTTGAAAAGAAGCCGCGGATCACCGCCGGCATCAAGATCTTTCTCGTACCAGGCAGGACCGTCCGGCCCACCAAACGAACCAAACAGCGCGCGCCGGCCATGCGGGAACCAAGCCGCTCCCCCCGACGGAGTCCCGCGCGGCGAGAGAGGCCCGTCAGTTCCACGCGCGATGTCGTACATCCATGCAGTTCTTTGATTCGCTCCAAATCGGTCAGCCAGGACAGCGGTCCCGTCCGGCGATAGCCACACCCCACTTTGTGGAGCCAGCGGACCCACCGTTCCAAGCTGCTCCCCGGAACGATTGAACCAGGTAAGCTGCGATGCTGCCTCCCGCCCGGTCACATAGATCAGCGTCCCGCTGGCGAAGGACGCCGCGGTCCGGCCATTCAGGTCCCTGGCCACCTGCGGAGCAATGGGAAACGGATCGCCAACAGGCTCCAAACGGTCCTCGTCGAATGGCTGCGCCATCAGAGCCAGGTCCCGCTGGAACAAAATATGGGCGATCCCGTCGTCACCGGCCGGTACATAAACCGTCGAGGATTGATCCGCCAGGATTCGGCGGGACGCCGAGTCGTCCATTCCCGAATCGATTGCTTCATTGAGGGCAGCGACATAGATCCCCGTGGTCGCGAAGTCGTCTAAGACCCTTTTTTGATAGAGGAAATGATTGCCATCCGGCAGGAAGACAGGATCCTGAAATAATACATTGGGATCGTCTTCCCACACCGGTTCACATGCCCCTCCGTCCTGGTTCACCCTACGCAATTGGCTTTCCTCATTGGTAAATAGAATGACCCCGTTTCGGTTCCAGTCGCCTACTGAGCCAGCCCCCGTTCCGGAACACAGCTCCTGAACAGGTCCCCCCGCCGCCGAAATTTTATGCAGTTTCGCGCCCGTAAAGAAGGCGACAAAGCGGCCATCCGCGGACCAGAAGAGGGCGCGCCCGGCCGGGCTCACCAGTTCTTCCCAATCGGAGGAACCATCCAGGCGGCGGATTCGGATCGCGTTGTCAAAGCTCGCCAGGAGCCGCGTACCGTCGGGCGAAAGTTCCATGAAGTCCGGAGTCGTGTCCGGCGGTAGCGATACGTTGAGGTGCAGCGATGGCTCCTCGGGGGCGGAGCGCCACGGCGACCAGAACCCGATGCCTGCGATCAATGCGAGAGATGCGGCAATCGCGGGCCACAGCCACTTTGGACCACCCGATGAGGGGCGAGCTTCCGCTTGTAGCTGGCTTTGAGCGAGTCCCGCATCGAGTAGCGCTTTCCAATCACCGATGTCCCGCAATCGCTGGGATGGATTCTTCTCCAGACATTTCTCGAGCAAGGGACGAAGCTGGTCAGGGATTTGTGAAAGGTCGGGCTTTTCTTTCACCACGGACGCGAGCGTCTCCGTCAGGTCCTCGCCTTTGAACAGCTTCTGGCCGGTGACCATTTCATACAGCACCACCCCGAAGGACCAGATGTCCGCTCGCTTGTCGACCGGTTTGCCGCGGGCCTGTTCGGGCGACATGTAGGCGGCGGTTCCGAGGATGACGCCGGCCTGGGTCGCGGCCATCGAGATAGTGGGGGAAAGCTCAGGATTGTCGTTATCACTTGATGACCTGGATGTCGGCGCTACCTTGGCCAGCCCAAAGTCGAGCACCTTCACCGAGCCGTCTTCTTTGACGATCACGTTGCCGGGCTTCAGGTCGCGGTGGACGATCCCCTTTTCATGCGCGGCTTCGAGCGCATCCGCAATCTGGCGGGCGATATTGAGCGACTCCTCTAGCGGGATCGCGCCTTCTTTGATGCGCTCGGCTAGAGTCGGGCCCTCGACCAACTCCATGACGAGATAGTTCGGCCCGACGTCGAACAGCGTGCAGATATTCGGATGGTTGAGCGCGGCGATGGCTCGGGCTTCGCGTTCGAAGCGTTCCCCGAAGCGCTGCTCGGAAACCTTAACCGCCACGTCGCGGCCGACACGGGAATCGCGGGCGCGATACACCTCGCCCATGCCGCCCTTGCCGATCGCCTCGACGATTTCATACGGTCCGAGTTTGTCGCCTGGGTTCATAATCTACTTCCCGTCCACCGGCACCCGCCGGCGGAGTTCATCGAAGAAATTCTGGAGGAACACGACGTGATGCTGGGGCCCGGGGGCGGCCTGCGGTTCGTCAGATCTCACGGGCACGCGAATCAACGCGCGGCCGTCGGAGGCTATATCCCAGACAGAGGCGCCGGTCAAGTCTCCGTCCAGCGTCGCCCAGACGCGTGGGCGGTCGGCGACGAAGTTCTCGCCATTCACGCGGTAGCTCGCAACCATGATCTTTGCGTCGGACACAAAGAACAGTTCGTCGCCATTGCTGGACCAATGCGCAGCTACCGCGCCACCCGTGGAGACCGAGAACTTCGCCCCTACGCCAGTAGCTGGCGGAGGGAAGGCGCGGACATAGACTTCGTCCCGTCCCGACTCATTGGACGCATAGGCGATCCAATGCCCGTCCGGGGAGAAGCGCGCCACCGATTCGACGAATGGAGTAGCCAGAAAGCGTTCCGGGGCACCAGCCTGGAGCGTATCTCCCTCGACAGTTATCGGAACGGTCCAAAGATCGTCAAGGTTTGCAAACTGCGTAAAGGCGAGCCGGCTGCCATCGGGGATGAACGAAGTCGGCGTTCCAACCCCCCTGTTTTCGAGCAGGTCCTGGGGCTGGTTCGCTCCGTCGGCCCGCGCCCAACGGAGTACACCACCAGTAAGGAACACAACGAAGCGGCCATCCGGGTGCCAGACCGGATAGCTGTAAGGGGCATCGTCGAAGGTCAAGGGGCTGAATCCACCGCGTTCCATGTCGTAAATCAAAATGCGCCGGTTGGAATTGGGTCCGTCGCCGACCGCCAACACTAACCGCCGCCCATCCGGTGAAACTTTAGGCTGGGCATAATCGCCAGGAGCACCCAGGATCGCTTCCCGGTTCCCCGCCGCATCCAGCCACTCCACAGTGCTCAAGCCGGGAGTACTGCTGTCAGGGCCCTCGCCACTGCGATACACCAATGTTCCGTTGCGGGAAACGGAAATCCAGGCGGCGTCAACGGTGTTGTAGTCTACGTCTGTCAATATCGGAATGGGCGTGCCACCCATCTCTAGGCGGTCCACATCGAATGGCACGGCGAATAAAGTACCGTCTAGCTGATAAATCAAGTGGCCGCTGGGTAAATAGCGGGCCGTAGAACCCCCCGGCGCCAAGGTCTTCCGCTCGCCGCTGGCAAGGTTCAGGACCTCAACGCTATTCGGACCAGTTGCATTGTCCACAGAGAACAAAATCGCCCTGCCGCCCGGCAATCCCTGGGGATTCTGAAAGGCAAGTTGTTCCACTCCCAGCGCGGCAACCACGGTGCGCTCGCCGCCAGCTTCCGGAATTCTCAAAAGTCCAGAGAGATTGGCTTCCCCGAAGATGATGAAACCGTCCGCTGTCCAGTCGCCGCCGCTGAAGCTGTTCACCGGGACGTCGGCCAGCGGAAACACCGGGCCGCCTTCCACCGAGATCTTGTTGAGCTTGCCATTCGCAGCGAATGCGACCCACTGCCCATCGGGTGAGAAAAACGGGGCACGGGCGCCTTCCGTTCCGGGTAGGGCAGTGGCCGCGTCCTCATCCAACCGGCGGATGTAGAGAAGGTCCGGGCCCCCCGACACGGAGGCATCATAGACGAGACGTGCGCCGTCCGGGGAGATAACGACATTTCCCCTGGATAAGCCGCTAGAAAGGCTGACATCCGGACCGAGGTCGACATTGAGGCGAACCAGCGGACGGTCTTGTTCGGGTTGGGAGGAGGCGTACCAGGCTCCTCCGAGAGCGAGCCCAGCGACGAGCGCCAGCGCAGCGGCGGCGGGCCAGATCCACGTTTTGTGGAGCAGTCCTCCGGACTGCGGCGGGCCATCCACCTGCCTCACATCGAGCAGTAACTCCACGCCGCTGATATCCCGCAGCCGCTTGCGGGGATCTTTCTCAAGACACTTCGCAAGCAGCGGCCGAAGCTCCGGCGGCGCGGCGCTGAGGTCTGGATCGGACTTGATGACCGAGGCGAGCGTGTCGGTGAGGTCCTCGCCCTTGAAGAGCTTCTTGCCGGTGACCATCTCATACAGCACGACCCCGAAGGCCCAGATGTCAGCGCGTTTATCAACGACCTTGCCACGAGCTTGCTCCGGAGCCATGTAGGCTGCGGTGCCAAGGATCACTCCGGCCTGCGTCGCGGCCATCGAAATGGTCGGAGATAGTTCGGGATCGGGGCTGTCACTCGCCGACTTTGCCGTCGGAGCTACTTTGGCCAAACCGAAGTCGAGTACCTTGACCGAACCGTCCTCTTTGACGATGACGTTGCCGGGCTTCAGGTCGCGATGAACGATCCCTTTCTCGTGTGCAGCTTCCAGCGCGTCGGCAATCTGGCGAGCAATATTGAGGGATTCTTCGAGAGGGATCGCACCTTCTTTAATCCGTTCCGAGAGGGTCTGCCCCTCGACCAACTCCATGACGAGATAGTTCGGCCCGACGTCGAACAGCGTGCAGATGTTGGGATGGTTCAGCGAACTGATGACGCGCGCCTCGCGTTCGAAGCGTTCGCTGAATTTCTGGTCGCTGACTTTGATGGCGACATCGCGCCCCAGCCGCGTGTCGCGGGCGCGATACACCGCGCCCATGCCGCCTTTGCCGATCGGCTCGACGATCTCATACGGCCCGAGTTTGTCGCCCGGAGTAAAGGACATGGCTAGCAGCCAAGTCTACATGAAGAACGCCCCAAATGCGGTGCTTAGCGGTTTCCAGATCAAAAACTTCACAGGAGGTTTGACCGCCTCCGCACCCAGCGCCGTCCCCCAGCGGCGTATATATATGGATATTCCCTATCTCCCTTTACCTGGAGACGCGCTGGATTCAGTGATTGGCGGTGTTTTTCGGCTAAATCGCTGGAGGGCCATACGGCCACGGAGCAACACCATACTCACGTTCCAGACGTTCTTGCCGGACTGCCTGCTCCAGATCAGTTCGGATTTCACCAATCAGCTTTTCTAGTTGCTCCCGACCTCGAACCCCAAACTGCTCCTCAAAACCCCGAAGTTCCCAACAATGCGCCCGCTCACTTGCGTGGAAGACCCACTGGCGCCAACGTAGGAACGACTTGTAAAACCTCTCACTCATCAGGGAGGTGCGCCGCTGGTAGTAATGGAGTGAAGTGGAGTGAGGAAGTTTCTGAATCTTCCTAAGCTATTGATTTTATGGAGCGGGAGACGGGGATCGAACCCGCGACGTCCAGCTTGGGAAAATGACCCTCGATTGAAAATATAGGACTAAGACGGAAACACCAATCTTCATGCTCATGCCATTTACGTTGGACCGAGATTGCCTCGCCCCCGGCGAAAAGGTAGCCAGCGCCTTGGAAAACTCGCGCTCTGGTGGAAAGAAGCATGCGAAGGCACTACGTTTCACGGCTCGTTCATTATCAGCGTCAAACAAGCGGATAGCTTCGCGAGTGGTCTCGCGCACGCTCTCGAAGTATGCGGGGAAGTTCCTAAGCAAAGACCCCAAGCGGCTTGCGCAACTGGAATTGGCGTTTCACGGCGTGCGGCGGGTCCACACGCTCGGAGCCTTCTATAACGCGCTGCCCAAGCCTGAAAGCGAAGAGCCGAAATCGTGTGATCCGTCGTGTCCCGAGTGTGGAGCCGTGTTGATCCGCAAAGGGCCATTGGTGCCGATCTCCGTTCTCAAACAGGAAGGTTGCGTCGATCTCGACGAAGCGAAGCGTAAAGCCGCACGTCAGCGAATTCTGAGAGGTGTACCGAATGGGCCTGGTTAAGAAGGTTGGGGAGACAAGAGCAGAACACCTAGCTGCCGCAACCGAGCAGCCGGGCCGTAGTGCGTCTGAACTCATGCATATGGCCAAAATTGACCCCTTCGATGTGGGATCGGCCCATGTCGGGCTCTGTGAAAGGAGGGCTGACGCGTCATTTTTGGCCAGAGAGTGGTCCAAAGTCACCTGCGTCGAGTGCCTCCAGCGGAAAATCATGGAGTCTGCCTCTCCAGAGGCGTCCCCCGGGCCTCTCTATAGAACTAACTGTTCGGAGTCTGAGGCGAGGATTAGCGGTATCCAAGTGCTGACGGTCCCTGAAGTCGCTCGTCTCTTGAGTTGTTCCAAGAATCACGTCCTCAACGCGGTTCATGGAAAGATCCCCGGCCTGGCTCCCCTCCCTCATGTCGATCTGGGTAGACGAATCCTTATTCGTCCGAGTTCGCTGGCCACCTGGCTAAGCGAAGTGGAATCACGGCACAAGGAAGCTTCGAAGTGGTAGTATCTCTTCCATGTTCGGATTCAACGTCTTGGGCGCAGGAAAGGTACTAGATGCGTCGCAGACGATATCAAAGAGGAGGTCTGTCTCAACGTAAGCGAAATGGCCGGTTGTACTGGTATCTCCAATGGAGAGAAGACGGCAGGCCGAAATCAAAAGAACTTGGTCTCTGTTCAGAAATGAACAGGGCAGAGGCGGAAACCCAAAGAGCGAAGATCATGGCAGGCGTCAATGAGGGCCTCACCAAGCCCGAACGACGCGCCTATAGTCTGGTGGAATTCCTTGAACTGGTATACCTGCCAGTGAAACGTCGGATGTGGAAAATATCAACAACGATGACTACTGAAGCGCTGATCAACGCACACCTAGCCGATCTGAAGCCTCGCCCTTTGGATCAGCTGACCCGGCACGATCTACAGGATCTTTTGGATCGGGTTGCGGCTTCAGGCCGAAGCCGTAGCGTCGTCAAGCATCTCCTTTGGCAGTTCCACGCCATCTTCGAGATGGCCATGGGCGAAGGAGCGGTATCGGTCAACCCTGCCCGAGGGCTCTCCGTGGCATCGAGTGCGGCTCCACCAAAGGAGAAGCTCGTGATGTCACCCGAAGACGTTCAAAAGGCTCAACAGGCTCTTCCGACCCGGGAGCGCCTGCTTTTTCGCCTCGCCACAATTGAGGGAATGAGACCTGGAGAAATCCTTGGGCTGCAGTTGCAGGATGTTGGTGAGCAGTCGGTGAAGGTATCGCGTCGAGTCTACCGAGGAGATGTCGATACCCCGAAGACGGGTCGTTCGAGGGAAGTGGCACTCAGCGCCGTGACCCGAGCCCTGATCTCGGAGGTTACCGCGCTTCTGGTTGATCAGAGACCGGCGGCATGGCTGTTCCAGTCGGAGAACGTTTCGAATCCCCTGATGAGAGACAACGTGCAGCGTCGTCTTATCCGGCCAAAGCTGGAGAAAGTCGGGCTGGGCTGGGTCACTTTCCAAGTCATGCGCAGAACGAATGCGAGTCTGGCTCACAAGCTAGGCATCGATCCCAAGGTGGCAGCTGACCAGCGAGGCCACGGGCTGGGGGTGTCGATGGCAGTCTATACGCAGTCCGATCTGGCGCAGAAATTGAAGGCAGTTAGCGCGCTAGAAACGGAGGCAGTTCAGTAGGTAGTTGCTTAACGCAGTAATCGCAGTAAGCTCGATTTTCTTGGTTCTTGTAAGTTCCTGAAAAGATGGAGCGGGAGACGGGGATCGAACCCGCGACGTCCAGCTTGGGAAGCTGGCATTCTACCACTGAATTACTCCCGCTTCGGGCAACGGCGATGCAGAGGCGGACTGCTGTGGCGAGGCCTCGCATCGGAAGTATATCACGAGCTTGGTCGGCAAATGCGGTCGATTCGTTCCCGGGCCGATCGCTCGATCGCTCCGCTCAACTACTTGCGGTTGCGCCCTTGGGCCGGAAGCATTCCGCGGGGGACATGTGCACGATCCCTCATGCGCCCAGTCCCTTCCGGGTTCGCAATCCGTCTGCTCCCCGGCCGATGATCTTCCCTTCCGGACGTTTCGTCACCAATCATTCGTCCGCCAATCATTTGGCTACCGATCATTTGGCTACCGATCGGGGTTTTTCCAAAGGGAGGTTTTTAATTATGATGGTAGATGCGCTGGTAGCCGATTTCCCTTCTGCCGAAACCGCTGGAATCGAGTGGCAGCGCCCCGAAGATGCCTCGATCCGTTATTTATCGCGTATTTATGGCCGCGTTGCCACTCGCCGCGGGGCTCACGCTGCTGTTTATAGAGCTTCCCCGATCAGCGGCCCAGTCGGCCGGCAGTTCCCCATCTGTGGGTTCGCATGAGGTCATCGAGAGCTATTGCACCGGTTGTCACAACGCGAAGGCGCGGGCCGGAGGACTGAATCTTCAGAAGGACCTGTCGCTTCCCGCTGACGCCGAAACGTGGGAGAAAGTGGTTCGCAAGCTCAACATGCGCTCCATGCCCCCGCAAGGCATGCCGCGGCCTACCGAAGCTGAGTACGATGCGGCCGCCGATTATCTGGAACAGCAGTTGGATCAGGCCGCCGCGGCGGATCCTGACCCCGGCGAACCGTTGCTCCATCGCTTGAATCGCACTGAATATGCGAACGTCATCCATGACCTGCTGGGTCTGGATGTGAACGTCGAGGACCTGTTGCCGGCCGATGATTCTGCTTTTGGCTTCGACAATGTCGCCAGCGTCCTGGGCGTCTCTCCGGTTCTTCTGGAACGCTATCTGTCCGCGGCGGATCGCATCAGCGGGTTGGCCGTCGGCGATCCGGAATCCCAGCCTGGCGCCACCACTTATCGTAATAAGCAGGACCTTTCCCAGGACCAGCACATCGAAGGACTTCCGTTCGGCACCGTTGGCGGGATGCTGATCCATCACAACTTCCCGCTGGACGGGGAGTATGAGTTCCAGGTCAATATCTTCCGGAACAATCTGGAGATCATGCGCGGCATTGAGTTGCCGCATCAGCTGGAGGTCAGCGTCGATGGCGAACGCATCTTCACGGACGCGGTGGGCGGCGCCGATGACCTGGCCAAGATGCGCAACCCGACCAATGGCTCCGATGAAATCGATTCGCGTCTGCACGTGCGCGTTCCCGTGACCGCCGGGGAGCATGATGTCGTCGTCACATTCCTGCAGAAGCGGGCCGTGAGCACGATCCGCCTGCAAGGATTTCAGCGCAGTTCGGTGGATACGTTTGAGGCAGTCGGCCGGCCGCATATCGAAATGCTGACAATCACCGGTCCGTTCGAGGCGACCGGGCCCGGGAACACCGCCAGCCGGCATAAGATTTTCACCTGCCGGCCTACGCAAGCTTCCGAGGAGGAAGCCTGTGCGCGGGAGATCCTGGGAACCCTGGCACGGCGGGCGTTCCGACGTCCTGTTACCGATGTAGACATGGCTCCGGTGATGCAGTTTTATGCCAAGGGCCGCAGGAAAGGCAGCTTCGATTCCGGCATTCAGATGGGACTGCGGCGCATCCTGGCGAGCCCGGCATTCGTCTTCCGCCCCGAGGAAAGCCCGGACGATCTCCAGCCTGGAACGCTGCACCGCATCTCCGATATCGAACTGGCCTCGCGGCTCTCGTTCTTTTTGTGGAGCAGCATCCCCGACGACGAACTGATGGACCTCGCCGCGGCGGATCGCTTGCATGAGCCCGCGATGTTGCGCGCGCAAACCGAACGGATGTTGCACGATCCCAAGGCGAAGCGCTTCGTTGAGAACTTCGCCGGGCAGTGGCTGCAGCTTCGCAACCTGCGTAACGCGCGACCCAACTCCGCCGATTTCCCGGATTTTGACGACAATCTTCGCCAGGGATTCCGCCAGGAAACGGAGATGTTCTTTGCCAGCATCCTGAACGAGAATCGCAATGTGCTGGATTTGCTCCGCGCCGACTACACCTTCGTGAATGAACGGCTCGCGCGGCACTACGGCATTCCCGGTATCTATGGAAGCAACTTCCGCCGCGTGAAGGTTGCGCAGGACGAGCGCCGCGGCTTGCTGGGACAAGGCAGCATCCTGACGGTGACCTCGCATGCCGACCGCACCTCTCCGGTGGTACGTGGCAAATGGATTCTCGAGAACCTGCTCGCGTCTCCGCCGCCGCCTCCTCCGCCCAATGTCCCGCAGCTTCCCGAGAATGCGGAAGGGGACATCCCCAAGTCGCTGCGCGCGCGCCTGGAGCTGCATCGCGCCAGCCCGGTGTGCGCATCCTGCCATTCGGTGATGGATCCAATCGGGTTTGCGCTGGATAACTTTGACGCGGTGGGCGCATGGCGCACGCAGGAGTCCGGCCAGCCGATCGATTCGACGGCAAAACTCTCTGATGGAACTCAGGTCGATGGCGTGGTCTCCCTGCGCGAAGCGCTACTGGCGCGCCCGAATCTCTTTATCAGCGCGGTGACCGAAAAGCTGCTGATTTATTCGCTGGGACGGGGACTCAACGCCAGCGACATGCCCACGGTTCGGCGGATCGTACGCGAGGCTGCCGCCGAGGACTATTCTTTGTCATCATTAATAGAGGGCGTCGTGGAAAGTACGCCGTTCCAAATGCGTAAGAAGCCGGGTGAGGAGCCTGATCCTCGGCGCCCTGAGCCCGTCAGCAGAAAGTAAGAGTTCACATTATGTTTGTGACCAGGAAGTCGCTATCTCGCCGGACGTTGCTGAGGGGAGCGGGCGCGGCCATCGCGCTGCCGCTGCTCGATTCGATGTCGCCCGCCTTTGCCGCCACCACCGGCTCGCCCAAACGTCTGGGGTTCGTCTACTTCCCGAACGGCGCCATGATGAAGCAGTGGATTCCGCAGCAGACCGGAGCGGACTTCGAGTTCACGCCGACGCTGAAGCCGTTGGAGCCCTACCAGGATCACCTGACCGTGGTCGGGAACCTGTCGCGTGCGGGCACGACGATCGGAGATCACGCCGTCGCCGCCGCCGGCTGGCTGACCAGCGTCTACGCCAAGAAGACGGAAGCCGAAGACGTTCTCGCCGGGACGACGATCGATCAGATCGTGGCTCGCGAGATCGGTCAGGATACCGTATTTCCTTCCTTGGAGCTTGCGACCGAAGACTTCACCGGCTATATCGGCGGATGCACCCCGGGATTCAGCTGCACCTACATGAATACCCTGTGCTGGGCGACGCCGACCACCCCGCTGCCGATGGAGATCAATCCCCGGGTTGCCTTTGAGCGCATGTTCGGACGCGCCGGCACCGCCCAACAGCGGCGCACGCGCATGCAGGAGGACGTCAGCATCCTGGATTCGATCACCGGCGACGCCAAGCGGCTGGGGATGAACCTGGATACCCGTGACCGGGCTCGCCTGGATGAATACCTGGACCAGTTGCGCGAAATCGAACGCCGCATCGAACGCATGGAAGCCGACACCACGGCTGAGGCGGTCACGGTGGACGCTCCGCTCGGGATCCCGGAATCGTTCGAAGAGCACTGCGCGATTATGTTTGAGCTGTTGGCGGTCGCCTATCAGGCCGACATCACGCGCGTGTTCACCTTTATGATGTCGCGTGAGGCCAGCCAGCGGACGTATCCGCAGGTGGACGTCGATCAGCCGCACCACACGATCTCGCACCACGGTGGCGATCCGGAAAAGATCGCTGCCAACGCTCGCATCAATCTTTACCACATGCAGCAGTTCGCCAAGTTTGTGGAGAAGCTACGCACGACGCCCGACGGCGATGGATCTCTCCTGGATCATTCGCTGATCATTTATGGCAGCGGCATGGGCGATAGCAATGCGCATGCCACCGATCCGCTTCCCACCGTTGCGCTCGGAGGCTTGGCGGGCAAAGGCCGGCGCCACCTGTTGCAGCCGGAGAAGACACCCGTCGGCAACTTCTGGATCGGCGTCGCGGACAAGATGGGCGTGAACGTGGACAAGATCGGGAGCAGCAATGGCATTGTGGAGCTATAAAGGCGTCCGCAATCTTTTACTAGCTACTGCCGGAATCGCGGGGCTTGCCAGCGCTGCCGTTCCGGAGCCTCCTCTGATCCAAGCCATCAAGGCGGGCGATCTGGCCGCTGCGCGTGATGCGTTGGCCGATCCGAACGCCGCGGCTCCTGATGGAACCACGGCGCTGCATTGGGCGGCCCGCGCGGGCGACGTCAACGCCGCGCAGATGCTTCTCGGCGCCGGCGCGGATCCCAATGCCGCGAATCGCTATGGGGCCACGCCGTTGTTTCTGGCCGTTACGGAAACCAGTCTTCCGGTGGTCGAAGCGCTGCTCAAGGCGGGCGCCGATCCCAATCTGGCGCTGCCGGAAGGCGAGACGCCGCTGCTGACCGCCGCCCGAACCGGCGACCCGAAGATCATCCAGGCTCTGATCGGCTCCGGCGCGGATATCGAAGCCCGAGAAGGGTTTTACGGCGAAACGCCGCTGATCTGGGCCGTTGCCGCGAATCATGCCGAAGCGGTGCGGACGTTGCTCGACGCCGGGGCCGATGTGAACGTGCGTTCCACGCGGACCTCGTTTGCCCGCAAGAACGCTGGACTGTCTCAGCTTCCGCAAGGAGACTGGACGCCGCTGATGTACGCCGCGCGCGACGGCGCTCGGGAGTCCGCCGAGGTCCTGCTGGAACACGGCGCTGACTTAAACCTGGTCGATCCGGACGGAACTACAGCGCTGGTTTACGCGATCATCAACTATCATTACGACCTTGCCGCGTTGTTGCTGGATCATGGCGCGGATCCCAATGTCGCGGACTCCACCGGCATGAATGCGCTGTTCGCGGCCGTCGACATCAAGACCTTGCCTTGGACCTTCGGCCGTCCGGAGCACGAGGTGGCCGCCGGCCTGACGATGACGCCGCGCATGCTGATGGAAAAGCTGCTCGATGCCGGCGCCGATCCGAATGCCCGTTTGACCGGGGTCCTGCTCAAGCGAGCCCATACGGACGGAGATCCCGCGGTGGGCGTCGGGGGCACCGCGTACATGCGGGCCGCCAAGGCGGTGGATCTCGAAACCATGAAGTTGCTGGTTGAGCGCGGCGCCGATCCGAACCTGAAGCTCGACAACGGGAATACGGCCTTGATGCTGGCCGCCGGGCTCGGCTATCGTGACGGCAACATGGCTGTGCCGACCCGCGATCAGGGCACCGAGGAAGAGGCGATCGCAGCGGTTCAGTTTTGCCTCGATCACGGCGCGGACATCAATGCGGTCGGCTTTCGCGGCGACACGCCCTTACACCTGGCCGTCACCGGACGCGGCTCCTTAGAGGTGGTCGAATACCTGATCGACCACGGCGCGGATTGGCTCGCCCGCAATGAACGCGGCCAGACCCCGCTCGATGCCGCTTTGGCGAGCCGCCGCGATCGCAGCGATGTTGCCGCCTACTTGCATCAGGTCATGGGTGAGTAGCTCCCGGCCGCATCCTGGATGACCTTTCTCACGACGAACGACGCAAAGCGATTCCTGATTCAACACATCGTCCGGCAAGCACAACTGGAAGGGGAGCCGCGTTCGGAAATCGAGCAGCGCATGCTCGGCTTCTCGGTGGATTGGCCTCTGGAAGAACAGGTCGAAGTCAACTCCGCCTTCGAGCGTGAATACGAAGCTGCCGAATTTGAGCAGCAGATCACCGGGCTTGCGCAACGCATCCTCCAGGCGGACCCGTCACTGGCTAAGGAATGGCATGAAGCGATCGACGCGCTAAGCGGGGAAGACCATTACATCTTGGTCATGGTCAGGCCCAAACCGCAGTCGATCCATGTCGACTGGCGGGTCGCGCTCCTGGTAATCGCCTTGCTAATTGCGTGGATTCTCTGGATGTGGCTCTATCGCTAGCGCCTACATGATCAGCCGCACCCCACCGAGATCCTCGATGTTGTGCGGGAACCGGTCATCCGGCGTGCCCAGGAACATATAGTTCTTCGGCACACCCAGCCGGTGCGAAAGCTGCTCGATCAACTCCGGACCGAACACGCCCTTCACCATCACCAGGTCGATCCGTAATCTTGGATAGATGCGGTCGATGATTTGCAGGTTCTCGGCCAGCTCCTGGCAGATGTCGTCCTCGGTTGTGAAGCAATGCACCACGCGCATGCGGTTGGTCAGCTCATTGCTCAATACATAAAGCGCCGCACGATTGAGCGCCGCCAGATCGCCACCCTTGGAGAAATAGATCACGCTGTGCGAGTTGATCTTGTCGATCTGCTCCACGATCGACTGATTCACATGCTGGCTCATCAGGCGGATCGACGCGACGGCGGAGCGCGAAACCGCCAGACCCGCGCGGAAAATATCCAGGCGCCAGAACATGATCGACACGGCGCCCGCCGCAATTGCGAAGTAGATGATAAAGATGCGGAAGTACTCGGGATGCGCCATCAGGTTCCCCAGCAACCCTACACTGACCGCAATAAACGCCGTGACCACGGTCGGCCAACTTGCCCGGATCTTACGCGGCAGATTCGCGCGCTCCACCTTCAGCAGCATGTTGCCCGCCGCGAACAGCGTCATCACGCCCAGGAACGACAGCGTGTAGACACCCGCCAGCGCGTTCACCTCGCCCGCCGTGATGATCAGGATCGAACAACACAGCAGCAGGAAGGAGATGATGATCCAGTGATTGGTTCCCCTCCAGCGATTCTCGCGCAACAGAAACTGCGGCAGAGTCTGATCCAAACTCATGCGGCGCATCAGGCCGGTGACGCCCACATACGAGGTCAGCACGGCGCCGGAAAGCACCAGCACCGCGTCGAAGGACACCACCTGCTGCAGCAGCGGCCCGCCCGACACCAGGCCCATCTGCGCCAGCAGATCCTGCTCATGCGCTCTCATCTGGTCCACGGGAACCAACCCCTGCGCCAGCAGACTGATCAGTGGATTGAACACTGCCACCGCGATCCACATGTTGCGCAGGGTGAGCGGGAAGACGCCCTCTTTCTGCTCCTCAATGAAATTCGCGGAGCTCTCAAATCCGCTGATTCCCAGCATCGCCGCGGCGAATCCAAAAAACAGCGCGCGCACGATCCCGCCCGGTGGCGGGAATGCTCCAGTTCGCGAACAGCAGGGTTGTATCGCCGAAAATCGTGGCGGCGCTAAACAACACCAGGACACAAAGCGTTCCAAGGTGGAACAGGAAGATCGCCACCGCGACGCCCGCCGATTCCTGCATGCCCAGGAAATTCAGCAGCGCGAATAGCCCCAGCAGCACCATGGTCGCCAGAAAGACATCCATGCCGCCCCACAGATTGTGGGCATAGTGCATCGCCTCGTTTGCGCTGATCACCGCGGTCGCGATGTAGGACAGCACGGTGAGGCAGGCCGCCACCGACGCCTTGGCTTTCGTCGTCGTGTTCAGCAGGACGTTGTACGCCCCGCCGTTCAACGGCAGCGCCGTCCCGACCTCGCCGTACACCCAGCGAAACAGGTACAGCATCCCGGCCACGGCCAGCAGGACCAACGGAGCGTACACCCCCGCCGGAACGGCCACGATCGCAGCTACGTAAAGACAACTGGAGGTGATATCGTTGCCGCAGATCGCCGTCGCCTTCAGCTGTCCCAGACGGGTATGCTGCGTCGGCGGCCCCGGCACAGGGGTGGAACTTAGATCGTCGATCCGTTCGGCACTGCCCCAACCCGGGAATTCCCAGCGGGACAGGCCATTCGGCGCCTCAGGAGCGGCTACTTCCGCTTTCCGGACCATACAGTTTGATCATCGCACAGGAACCGGACGACCGGCGCGCCAAGCGGGCGCTAAACTGGGCATCGGAGTCATGTAAACGCCATGTTCGAAACGCTGAAACAGTTTTATGACAGTGCGCTTGCCGGACCCATGGTCGAAGCGGTGATCGGCCTGGCGCTGGTGGGGATTGCCGCCTATCTGCTGAAACAGACCATCAGTTCGCAGATCGAGGACGTTGATGTTCGCTATCGCGCCCGCAAGTTCGTGACGTTCCTGAGCTACCTGGTCGGGGGGCTGGTCGTCCTCGCGGCCTTCAGCACCCGCCTGAGCGGACTTTCGGTCGCCTTCGGCGTGGCCGGCGCGGGCGTCGCCTTCGCGCTCCAGGAGGTCATCGCCAGCATCGCCGGCTGGATCGCGATTTCCGCGGGCGGCTTCTATTCGCCCGGTGATCGCGTCAAGCTCGGCACCATCATCGGCGACGTCATCGACGTCTCCATCCTTCGCACCACGCTCATGGAGGTTAACGATTGGGTGGCCGGCGACCTCTACAACGGTCGCATGGTGCGCGTCACCAACAGCGTCGTCTGGAAACAGCCGGTCATCAACTATTCCGGCGAATTCCCCTTCCTGTGGGATGAGATCACTCTCGCCGTGCACCATGCTTCCGATATCGCCAAAACCCGAGCCTTGCTGGAGGCGACCGCGAGAACTCACGTTACTGACTATGCCAATCAGGTCAGTGATTCCTGGAAGCGTATCGTGCGGAAATACCGCATCGAGGCGGCGAATGTCGCTCCGCTGATCACCGTGGAACTGACACCGAACTATATTCGAGTTCACGCTCCGCTATGTCGTCGACTACCGCCAGCGGCGTTCCACCAAGAACCTGCTGTTCTCCCAGATCCTGGACGAGATCGCCAAGTCCGAAGGCGCGGTCCAGATGCCGGCCACGACGCTGGAGGTGAGCAGCCGCACGCCTCCTGACTTCAGCCCAGGGTCCGGAAACTGACCGGCGCCGGCGCGCTATTTGAGACCGGCCACGAACTTCTTGTAGTAGCGGTCGTAAAAGTCCAGCCGAGCCGCATCAATCTGCCCGCCGAACGTCGCCGCATCGCCGAACACCATGGCCTCGCCGTCATTGCGCTTGGGATTATATTGGGGCCATCCGGCAAGATTCGGCCCGTTCGGATTCCCCTTCGCGGCAAAGTTCGCCCAGAACGAAGACATCTGATCCGACAACCTCGTATCCGCCTCATCCCACCCCTCGGCGGGAGGATTCTGGAACATATAGGGAAGCTCGGCCGTGTGCGTCGCACCCCGATTCTCATTGCCGGGGCTCACGCGAGTGAAGTAATAAAGATAGGCCTTCTTGCCCTGCTCCTGCTCGTGTTTGGCCCACGTCCGCATGTTCCAGGCCACCTGATCGCGGACCCGCTCCAGCCCGGAGGCTTTTGCTTGTTCTTCGGTATCGGCCGGATAGAGCCGGAAGAACTCCTCCGCCATGTCGCCATAGGTTTCGCGCACCGAAGTCCGGAACTCCTCGGCGGATCCGACGTTGCCAAAGCCGGCGAACGTGCCTTCATCACTGTTGGAGCCCACCAGCACGTCCACGGGATTCTGCTCCCCGGCGGCATAGATCAATGACAGGTCCTTGGGGATCACATAGCCGTCGACCGAAATCCCGCCCGGAACGCCCCGAAGCTGGGCGGCCGCTTCCTCGGTTGGCAGCGCGCGAAGTTCGGCCAGGGGTTTCCCCCCCGCGGCTTTCGCCGCTGCTTCTTCCACCTGCTCCCGTGTCGGCTGACGGGAAATCCCCAGTCCCATCCACCCGGCGCTCTGTCCGACCGCCCGGTTATACAGTCCATCGCCCAGCGGCGAGCCCAGCATGGCGGCGACCGCGATGCTACCCGCCGATTCTCCCGCGATCGTTACATTCTCAGGATCCCCGCCGAAGGCCGCGATATTTTCCTGGACCCACTGGAGCGCGGCGCGAAAGTCCAGCATCCCCTGGTTGCCCGAAGCGTGGTGCTCGGATTCGCGCGTCAGCTCGGGATGGGCGAAAAACCCAAAGACGCCCAGGCGGTAGTTATAGGTGACCACCACCAGGCCCTTCCTTGCCAGAGCCGCTCCGTTATACCGGCCCTCAGAGCCGGAGCCGCCGGTGAATCCGCCGCCATAGGTCCAGACGAATACCGGGCGCTTTTCCCCGGCTGACTTCGCCGCGGTCCAGACATTTATATAAAGACAGTCCTCGGACGCTGTGGCGCCTCCGCGTCCCCGGCCCGTCGCCGTGCAATTCGCTCCAAATTCGGTGGATGCCCGCACGCCTCCCCAGTCGGCCGGCGGTTGCGGAGCCTTCCAGCGCAGATCTCCCACCGGCGGAGCCGCATACGGAATCCCTTTGTAAGGCGACCACGCCGTCTTCCGGCTCCGTGCCGGAAACCTGGCCGGTGGAGATCTTGACCGGGCCTTCGATCTGCGCGAGCAGCGGAACGAAGCTCAGAACGCCCAGAACAAAACAGGAACTATATCGGAACATGCGGTGGGGCACCATAGCTGACTCCTTTGAGCAAATCCTTCGCTCAACCCATTGACCAAACACCTCGACCAAACACCTTAACCAAACAGTGGACGAGACAATTCGGAGTCAAGTATTGCCAACCGCGGCCGGCATTGTCAACGGTGGGCCCACAGCCCCATTGCGAAGTTTCGGAGGGACGTTACGCGTCCACCGGCTCCCTGAGAAGTCGCGCGAGACTCATCAGCACGCGGGTTTTCGCGATCCGGCCGTCATCGCTTTTCCCGGCCGATTGGGCTGCCGAAAGGATTCCCGGATCGGGCGCTTGCGCCTGAGCCTGCCACCCATTCACGGCGTCAATCACCTGCCCGACCTCCTCATCGGTCAGGTACGGATGTATCGGCAAACTAACCTCGGAGGCACAGATCCGCCGAGCCGTCGCGCAATCATTCGCCATCTCATATTTCGCCTGCCCCATGGCCGGTTGATCGGGAATCGCCACCGGATAGTGCACCCCGGCCGCGATCGTCTGCCCTCTCAGGTATTCCAGAAATGCCCGCCGCTGCCGGGGATCCACATGGACCGGGAACAGATGCCAACTGGATCGCGATCCGGCCGGTGCACCCGGACATTTCACCGCCGGATTGTGAATCCCTTCCAGATAAGCCTCGGCGATCTGCCGGCGCCGCTGCACCCAGCGTTTGAGCCTCGGCAGCCCAACGTCCCGTAAGACCGCCGCCTGCAACTCATCCAGCCGGCTGTTCACGCCGATCTCTTCATGCCGGTACCGGGCCGTTTCTCCGTAGCTCCGCAGCACCCGAACGCGTTCGGCCAGCGCCGGATCGTTGGTTAGGACCGCGCCGCCATCGCCCATCGCTCCCAGGTTTTTGGTCGGATAGAAACTGGTCGCGGCAATTTGTCCCGCGCCGCCGGTGTGCGTCCCGTGCATCTGCGCCCCGGCCGACTGCGCGCAATCCTCCACGATCCGCAGTCCGAACTCGTCCCGCAGCATGCCCAGCCGATTGAGGTCCAGCACATGGCCGTATAAATGGACCGGCACGAAAAAGCGGATTTCCGGACGTGCGGCCAGCACCTCCCGGCACCGGTCCAGATCGATCAAGCCCCGCTCATCGGTATCGGCGAACACCGGAATCGCGCCGACCTTCAAAATCGCCAGCGTCGTCGCGAACGCCGACAGCGGCGTCGTCAGCACCCGATCGCCCGGCCCGCACCCGACCGCCCGCAACGCCAGCTCAATCGCATCGGTTCCATTCGCGACGCCTACCGCATGTTCAATTTGCCACAGCGTCGCCAGTTCCGTCTCGAACTTCGCCACTTCCTGGCCCAGAATGTACCAGCCGCTGGCGCCCACCCGTTCCATGGCCGCCAAAGCATCGTCGCGAACGTCATCCCACTGACGCCGGAAATCATTTGCCGCAACCATCATCGTTTCTTCCCCCGCCTCTCTAAGCAACCGCCGCCGTCTCTGCGCGCCGCAGCGCCAGATACTCGTCGTAGTCCCGTATATATTCAGCCGCTTCGTAGTACTCCGATGCCAGCACCAACAGGACCGCGTCCTTGGAAAACTTGTATTGCGTGGCCCACACCATGGGCGGAATATGGACGCCTTTTTGCGGGGAATCCAGCACCACCTCATGGCGATGCACCCCGTCATCGGTCACCACGTTGCAACGCCCCGATACGCACACCAGAAACTGATGCAGACGGCGATGCGCATGCTCTCCCCGGATGTGCTCGCTCCGCACGTCGTAGACCAGGAAGTAGCGTTTCACTTCAAACGGGACATGCCGCTCGGCTTCCCCGAAAATCAAGCTGCCCCGCAGGTCCTGCACGCCCGGCAGCCGGTGAATGGTTGCCTCGCCCAGCGCGACCACTCCCTCGGTGGCGTCCTGGCTCCTCTCGAGGCCCAGTCCCACCATCTCGGCCGGGCGATTCCGTTCCTGCACCGCATCAACGTAACCCACGATCCGCGCCGGATTGCCCACGACTTTCGCGTACGGCGGGACATTCCGCGTCACCACCGAGCCCGCGCCGATCATCGCGTGCTCGCCGATCGTCAACCCCGGCAGGATCGTCGCATTCGCGCCCACCGAGGCGCCCCGACGCAGAATCGTTCTCGGATACTCGCGCGGATATTGCTTGCTCCGCGGCCACCGGTCATTGGTAAACGAAGCATTCGGGCCAATGAAGACGTCGTCTTCAATCCGTAGGCCGTCCCATAACTGGACGCCGCATTTCACCGTGACCCGATCCCCCATCTCCACATCGCCTTCGATAAATACGTGATCGCAGATGTTGCAATCCCTGCCGACCCGCGCGCCGGGAAGAAGATGGGCGAAGGCCCAGATCCGGGTTCCCTCGCCAATCTCAGCCGTCTCCACCAGCGCGCTTGCATGCTTGAAAAATTCCGCCTGCTCCATGCCTACTTCCTTTTGAGAGCCGGTTTACCCGCCCTCTAATGTCTAAGTGGGAACGACCCGCCTATTTCTCTCAAAACATTTGCACTTAAGGCGATTTCACTATTCAGGGCAGGGATTCCCTCATGGCGGCAAATGGCGGAGTACTAAGGTGCTACCTGTCTTTTACGCATGCTGCTTTGCGTAATTTAACGGGATTTCGTCCCATGCCCCTTCGAACCGTGAATCCTATGCGACAATCGGGCTGTAATGCCCCGCCGTTTCTTTCAGGCCCTGTTGCTGTTCGGTCTCGTCATTTCGCAGACCTTGGGCGTGGCTCCCGCCCGTCCGGCGAGCATCGGAACCACTCAGGTCTGCGCCGAAGCAGGATTCGCCGGCGACCATGACCGATCCGGCCAATTCCGCCGCCAACAGGAACTCGACCCGTTCGCACTCTTCGCTGCTCCGACACCGCGAACCATAACTCCTTCGCAAACCACTCCAGCGCCACCCGGGAACGACCCCGAGTATTCCCTCTATCAACGCCCGCCTCCGACCCCTCTAAACGTGCTCTCTTTCTCCACCGCCGTTTAGACCAGAGGAGGCCGTATGTTCGAACGTTTTTGGCGCGGGATCGTCGGGATCTTCCGTGCCTGGATCCGTTTCCAGCAAGCCAACGCCCTGCACGCCGCCACCGGCTCGGACGTCCGCAAGATCCGCGAGCAGGCCGACCAATATCTGACGCGTTCGGGCGACGACCTGCGCGCCGTCGATCCGCAAAGCCCCACCGAAGCGTTCGCCAAAGCCTGTGCCGCCTGCGAGCATCTGCTGAAGCTCCGCCCGCACGACGTCCAGATCCAGGGCGCCCTCGCGCTGGCCGCCGGACACGTCGTCGAGATGCAGACCGGCGAAGGCAAAACGCTCTCGGCCGTCATCGCCGTCTATGAACTCGCACGCAAGGGCGACGCGGTGCACATCCTCACCGCCAATGACTATCTGGCCGAGCGCGACGCGAAATGGATGGGACCGGTCTACGATTTCCTTGGACTTTCGGTCGGCTACGTCACCCAGCACACGTCCACTCAGGATCGCCGCGCCGCCTACGACTGTGACGTGACCTACGCCACGGCCAACGAAGTCGGGTTCGATTTCCTGCGCGACCAGCTCGTCTTTTCCCAGGATGAACTCACTCTGCCCGAATTCAACACCGTCCTGGTCGACGAGGCTGACTCCATCCTGATCGATGAGGCGCGCATCCCTTTGGTCATCGCCGGCGGGCAGAACGAAGCCGAGCACCTGGCCCGGCAGATGGCGCAAATCGCCCGCCGCCTGCATCCCGGCCGCGATTTTTATGTCGACGAATTCGCGCGCAACGTCCGCCTCACCGACGCCGGCATCGCCCTGGTCGAACAGGAAGCGCGCGTGCCGAACCTATTTAGTGGGCCGGGCCTCGACGTCCTGGCCGGCATCGAAGCCGCCCTCCATGCCCGCGTTCTGCTGCGCCGCGATGTCGACTATCTGGTTCGCAACAATGCCATCGAATTGGTCGACGAATTCAAGGGCCGCATCGCCGAAAATCGCCGCTGGCCCGCCGGATTGCAGACCGCTCTTGAAGCCAAGGAGCATCTGCCGCTCGAAAAGCAGGGCCGCATCCTCGGATCCATCACCCTGCAGAACCTGATCCGCATGTATCCGCGCCGCTGCGGCATGACCGGAACCGCGCTCACCGAAGCCGCTGAATTCTCCGAGTTCTATAAGCTCCGCGTCGTGCCGATCCCCACCGACCTCCCCGTCATCCGTGAGGATCTTCCCGACTTCGTCTTCCCCACCAAGTTCCACAAGGAGCAGTCCGTGGTGCGGGCCATCGCCGAAGCCCACTCTACCGGACGGCCCGTTCTGGTGGGCACCTCCAGCGTTGAGGAGTCCGAACGCCTCAGCGCACAGGTGCATCAGGCGGGAATTCGGCACCGCGTCTTGAACGCCCGCCAGGATGCCGAAGAAGCCGCCATCATTGCTCAGGCCGGGCAGCGCGACGCGGTGACCATTTCCACCAACATGGCCGGGCGCGGTACCGATATCCGCCTGGGGGAAGGCGTCGCCGAGCTCGGTGGACTCCACGTCATCGGCACCAATCGCCACGAGAGCCGCCGCGTCGATTATCAGTTGCGCGGACGCGCCGGGCGTCAGGGCGACCCCGGATCCTCGCGCTTCTATGTCAGCCTCCAGGACGACCTCATGATTCGCTACGGAATCCAGAAATTCAGCCTGGACGCCGAGGGTGTTGAAGCGGTGCAGCGCCTGGTCGAAGGCGAGAACTTTCAGGTCCGCAAGACGTTGTGGAAGTATGACGGCGTGGTCGAAGGCCAACGCAAACAGGTCCAGGATCGCCGGCGTCGCATGTTGCTGGAAGGCGCCGATCCGCATTTGCTTCAGGCGCTGGATGAAATTTGGGCCGATCACCTCGCCGCCCTCAATGAGCTTAAGGACGGCATTCAATGGCGCGCCTGGGGCGGTCGCGACCCTTATCAGGAATTTATCCGCGACTCGACCGACCAGTTTGACGCGCTGAACGAACGCCTGGATCGCCTGGAAGCGGGCCATGAGCCCCTCCCCGATCACAAGCGCGGCGCCACCTGGACCTACCTGGTCACCGACGCCCCCTTCGGTAATCTCGGCCAACGCGGCAGCGCCGGACTCCGGCAGATGCTCAAGGCGCACGGCATGCTGGTGACGCGCGGTAGCTAGGATACGCGCACGGAATCGCCGATCGCGTGAGGCTGGACGCAAAGCGAGGAGGAATCGGCGGAAGCGCCTAACGGAGCCCGCGGCGGAGCATCGCAATCCCCACCAGCCCGGTCCGTCGATGGCGTATAGGTAAACACGGCGTGGCTCAGTTATAGGACTTAAGCACCAAGAGTTCCAGCCTCTTTACAAGCAAAGACAATCCCACTCCTGCCTGTTTTTTGCGGGATCCTGAGGCCGGGCTTCCTCCCGGCTCTGAGCTTTCGGCTACCGGATTCCCGCTTCCTTCCGGTGCCCGCTTTCCGTTGGGACGCCTTCGTGCGTGTTTCCGAGTGGGCCTTCCTTTCTGGAGAAAATTTCACTAAAATATGGGCGATTTACTCCTCCCTGATGCAGTGAATTTCGAGAAGAAAATTTCTTGGGAATAAGAAGGCTGAACCGCCGGGATCCCCACGGAGATCTCGCGCCACAAAAGGACGAACGATGTTGATTCGAACCCTGTTAGTTCCATTGACTCTCTGTGGAATGGCTTTTGCGCAGCCGTCGGTAAACCCGCCAGCTGCCTTGGCGGACACACCCGAAACCGCGGAAATTCAGGGGACGGTACGCTCGGTCAGCGGGGATCCCATACCGCGCGCGAGCCTCACCTTGCAAGGACTCCCGCAGGTGAATTCCTCCACCGGCATCGCCAATCCCCGCACCTCCTATACCGCGTCCAGTGACGCTGAGGGCAACTTCGTGTTGCGAAATATCCCGCCCGGGGAAAACTATCGCCTCACCGCCGAACGCCCTGGTTATGTCCGCGCCCCATACGGTTCGCGTAACGCGATGTCCCCCGGCGCCCCTTTGCGCCTGGTCGCCGGGCAGGTCCTCGAAGGGCTGGAAATCACGATGACGCCCCAGGCGGTTATCACCGGCCAGGTGACCGACATCAACGGCGACCCCATGCCGAACGTCCAGGTTCAGGCCAGCGCTTCCGCCTACGCGCAGGGCCGCCGGCAAATCCTCGCGCGTGGGGCCCAGATGACCGATGACGAGGGGAATTACCGCATCAGCGGACTCGCCGCCGGCCGCTACTACATCAGCGCGGAGTCCCGTATGAATGGAGGCATCCTGGGCGGGGTTATCACGCAAACCGCCGACGGAACCCAGCCGCTCGGCAACATCAAGACCTTTTACCCGAATACCGAAAGCACCCGCTTGGCGACTCCGGTCCGCGTGCGGGAGGGTGACGAGATCCGCGGCATCGATATCAGGATGATCCAGGCGCCTGTCTACTCCATCTCGGGAACCGTGGAAGGCGCTCCCGCGACAGCGATCGTGCCGCTGCGGGTGTTCAAGGAAGGCGATGACTCCCCGCTCGCTGGACTCGGGTTAACCCAAATTCTTCAGCCCGGCCAGAAGGAGTTTCGAGTGAGCGGCCTGACAGCAGGTTCCTACCGCATGGAAACTCTGCCGATCACTTCAGCCAACGGACCCAGCGCGGGCATTGCCCGCCAGCAGTTCACGATTAAGGATGCCGATATCCAGAACGCTGTCGTAACCCTCGGCCCGGGGCCCACGGTAACGGGAGCGCTGAAACTCGAAGACGGGGAGGTCGCGTCGATCCTGCCGGAGCTCCCCGAGTACGCGGAAAACAATGCCACGCTGGCGGGACTGGCCGGAGCCCCTCGCGTGATCCTCCGGCCGGAAGGTGGCGCCGGCGCCGTGAGCGCGTCCACCCAGGGGGTCCTCCCGGATGGCACCTTCGAGATCAACAATGTCTACGATCGCCAGTACAGCACCATGCTTTATAACCTTCCCGAAGGGGCGTATGTGAAACAGGTCAAATTCAATGGCCAGGACGTCACGCACGGATTGATCGACCTCACCTCCGGCGCTGGCGGACAGCTTGAGATCACGCTTTCGGACAAGCCCGCCGACCTCAACGGCGTTGTGCGCAGCGACGATGGTCAGGCCCTGCAGGGTCTGGATGTTGTGCTGTGGCCCCAGGTCCAGGACAAAGACCGCATCGCCCGCGAAGCCAAGACCGCCGTCACCGACCAGAACGGCGGCTTCAAGATCGAGTCGCTGGCTCCGGGAAAATACTATCTGTTGGCCCTCGAATCCCCCGAACCCGGCATCCACCAGAGCCCGGACTTCCTTGCTCAGTTCACCAGCCAGGCCGAGGAGGTCGAGATCTCCGAGGGTGCCCACCTCGCCGTCCAAGTGGAAATGCTATCGCCGGAGGCCATCGCCCGCGCCATGGAAAACATGCCGTAAGGTTTGGGGGGTCGGGCTTCAGCCCGGCGGGAGGTTCACCTTCCCAATCCCTCGAAGCGTAGGCTGTGAGCGGAGTTCAGCAAAGAAAGGAGCACAAACAATGCGGTCCCTCACAATCGCCCTCAACCTCCTGCTCGTCTGGGCAACCCTCTCCGCCCAACCCACCCCCGTCACGGACTCCGAGGCTCCCCAAACCGCTGAGATCCGCGGCACGGTCCATTCCATCACCGGCGAACCCATCCCACGCGCCATCGTCCGCGTCAGGCCAACGAGGATTGTCGCCAACCCGGGTGCCGCGCCGCTGCCCACCGTTTCCACTGATGATGAGGGCAACTTCGCCATCCTCAACCTCGCGCCGGGAACCTACACCTTAACCGCCGAACGCCCCGGCTACCTGACCCAACCCTATGGAACTCGTGCAGTCGGGTCGAACCCTAGTGTCTTGAGCACCCTCGCCGCGCCCGTGCAACTTGTCGCGGGACAGGTTCTGAAAGGCATCGATATTGCGATGACGCCCCAAGCCGTCATCACCGGACATGTCACCGACGTCTACGGGGATCCGGTTCCAAATGTTTCTGTCATAGCGGCGATCTATTCGTGGACAGGCGGCAGACGCGAACTCGTCTCCACTGTGGGCCAAAGGACCGACGACGAAGGCAACTATCGCCTCAGCGGCCTTTCGGCCGGGAGATACTTCATCCGCGCTTCACCGCAGCGAACCATTCTCTCGGGTGACAACCCCAATGGCTCCCAACCAGTGGGCGACATTCAGACCTTCCATCCGGGCGCCGAAGAAACACAGCTCGCAACGCCGATCGCTGTCCGCCCAGGAGACGAAATCCGGGGCATCGATATTCAATTAATTCGCCGGCCAATGTATTCGATCTCCGGCACGATCCAGGGCGAATCGGTTCCTCGAAACCTGGTGGTTAGAGTCTATAAGTTGAACAGCAAGGGCGATGTCCTCGCCTATGGCACTTCGCGGGCATTGTTGCGGCCCGAGGCAGCCGAGTTTCGCATTAGCGGCCTTCCTCCTGGCCGCTATCGGGTGGAATCCTTCCCCGCCAACACACCGCCCGGTCAAAGTAGCCCCGTCTTCGTCCGGGAGGAGTTCACCATCAACGATTCCGATATCGAAGACGCTGTGCTGATCATCCGCGATGCGTTTTCGATCTCGGGCACGGTGACCCTTGATGGCGGCGATATTGCAGCGCTGATTCCCGAGCAAACCCCTGCCCCCGGTTCGAAAGGCCCTGCCCGGGCTGCTGGATCGACAGGCCCCACCATAACGATTGATTCTGAAGATTCCGAAATATCGGTGGGTACCCGCTCGCCGGTACAAGACGACGGCTCTTTTGAAGCCATCGGTCTGTCTACCCGCAGGTATCGGGTCAGAGCGGTTAGGCTCCCCGCTGGAACCTACGTCAAGCAGATCAGGTTCAACGGCCAGGACATCACGCATTCTTTGATGGACCTGACCTCCATCGAAGGCGGCGAACTCGAAATTACTCTTTCCACGCAGGCCGCCGACATCAGCGGCGTCGTCCACGACAAAGACGGAGCCCCCGTCATCGGCGCCGACCTGATCCTGTGGCCCAAGACCCAGGACCCCGACCGCATCGCGCGCGAAGCCATCACCGCGGTCGCCGACCAAAACGGGCTCTTCCAGATGACTTCTCTTGCCCCCGGCGACTATTACCTGCTAGCCCTGGCATCCCCCGAACCCGGCATCCACCAGAGCCCGGACTTCCTGGCGCAACTCGCCAGCCAGGCCGAGGAGGTCGAGATCTCCGAAGGCGCCCACCTCGCCGTCCAGCTCGACATGCTGCCGCCGGAGGCAATCGCCCGTGCTGTGGAAAACATGCCCTGAGGCCGGGAGGGCCCGTGACGGAATCCGGGGCAACGGATCTAAAATGGGAACGCTTGCCGCTGCAGTTGATCTCTGTCATGATCCAAGACAGATCGGTTGTGTGGAACTCAGCATGCTCCAGGATTCGTGAAGGAGGCTTGAGGCCGTCGGCGGATTGGGGCGCCTCCCCGAGAAGGGGATAGGATAGGCTGGATCCAGGCAGGAATCCGATCCCCCCCAGGACAGGCAGCGGACTGTTCGATGTTCCTTCTCCAGTCCGTAAGTTGTTGTAATTAATAACCATACTTTCTTTCTTCGGGAGGCGAAGGTTCGGGGAATACTCAGGGGCCCTACTATACCCCCCTGAAGATTGGGTGAAAATACCCAGTCTGCGGGGGATGTTTGAATTTAGGCTCCAACTGCCATAATTGGATAACGCTTGAGCATCCCAGGTGGTGAACCCTTATCTGGGGAACGGACTCAAACGTCTTCGGCCGTTGACTGGGCGTGCTCCAACGGCCACTACTAAGGACGGCTCCCCGAGCCGAGAAGAAGATTTAGATGAAAGCTCTTGCACGATTCGCACTTAGACGGCCTTATACTTTCGTCGTACTCGCGATTCTGATCCTGGTGTATGGCATCCAGGCGATTTTCACGACACCGACGGACGTATTCCCGCTCATTGATATCCCGGTGGTTGCCGCCGTTTGGAGCTACATCGGCTTGCTCCCCAACGACGTCTCCGGCCGTATCACTTATTACTATGAGCGCGCCGTAACCTCGACGGTGGAAAACATCGAGCATATCGAGAGCGACTCGTTCTTTGGCCGGAACGTGGTGCGCGTCTACTTCCAGGACGGAACCGAGATCGGTAAGGCCGAGGCGGAGGTCGACTCCATCTCCCAGACGATCGTGCAGCAGCTTCCGCCCGACATCTCCCCGCCGATGATCATGTCGCTGGACGCTTCGTCGGTGCCCGTGATTTCGCTGCAGGTGACGGCCGCGGACATGACCCCGGCTGAGCTTTATAACCTTTGTATTACCCGCCTGCGCCCGCAGCTGGTGACGGTGGCCGGCACGGTTGTGCCTCACCCCTACGGCGGCCAGTCAAGAACGGTTCTGGTGACGCTGGATCAGCAACGCCTGCGGTCGCACAAGCTCAGTGCGATGGACGTCAATAACGCCTTCATCGACCAGAGTATTGTGCTGCCGGCCGGTGACCAGAAGATCGGCCCGATCGACTGGATGGTGCAGACCAACGCCGTTCCGCAGACCATGGATGAGTTCAATAACATCCCCATCAAGCAGGTCGATGGCGCCATGGTCCGCCTGCGGGATGTCGCGTGGGTCTACCAGGGCGGTCCTCCGCAAACCAACGTCGTGCTGGTCGACGGCAAACAGGCCGTCATGATCGTTGTCATGAAGGGCGCCGAAGCATCGACTCTGGATGTGACCCAGGGCGTGAAGGACCTCATCCCGCAGATGATCCGAACCTCGCCGCCGGGCGTCGCCATTACGGTTCTCACCGACGCATCTGAGTTCGTGAGAGACTCGGTGACCGACGTGGTCCGGGAGCTGACGCTGGCCGCGTGCCTCACCGGTACCGTGGTGTTGCTGTTTTTGGGCTCCTGGCGTTCGACCCTTATCATTGCGACCTCGATTCCGCTCTGTATGCTGTCGTCGATCCTTGGCCTGCACGTGGCGGGCGAGACGATCAACGTGATGACGCTGGGCGGGTTGGCGCTCGCGGTCGGCATTCTTGTGGATGACGCGACGGTGATGATCGAGAATATCGACAGTCACGTTGAACACGGCGACAAGGACCTGTCGACGGCGATTGTGGACGCGGCCGGGCAGATCGTGCTTCCCACGCTGGTGTCCACTACCTGTATCTGCATTGTGTGGCTCCCGCTGTTCCAACTGGGTGGCGTGGCCGGCTTCCTGTTCATGCCGATGGCCCTGGCGATCGTCTTCGCGATGATCCCGTCCTACATCCTGTCGCAGACGCTGGTGCCCGCCATGGCCAACTGGATGTTGCCCGGCCAGATTGAGGCGCACCATAAGCGTAAGCTTCCCGGCTACAAGCCTGGCATCTTCACCCGCTTCCAGAAGGGCTTCGACAGCGGATTCATGAAATTCCGTGATAAGTATCGGATCGGGCTCGAATGGGCCGTGAACAATCGCAAGTTTTTTGTTCCGCTGTTCCTGGCCGGGGTTCTGGTGTCCTTCCTGCTGATTCCCTATCTGGGCCGCAACTTCTTCCCCGAGATCAAGGGGAGGCTGCTGCAAATGCACATGCGGGCGCCGATCGGAACTCGTATCGAGGTCGCCTCGCGCGAATCGAAGCTCGTCAGTGACGAGATGAGGCGGCTCCTGCCGGGCGAGGTCAAGGACGTACTTGTGAACTGCGGCCTACCGGTCGGACCTCATAACCAGGCGTTTATCCCGACGCCGTCCATCGGTGCGCAGGATTGCGATATAACCATTACTCTGAACGACCCGGAATCCCCGGTCTGGGATTTTCGCGATGTCTTGCGGAAAGGCCTGCGGGCGAAATTTCCTGGCACGATATTCACGTTCCAGCCGGCCGAGCTGACCGAAAAGATTTTGAACTTCGGTCTGCCTGCTCCGATTGACGTCCGCGTATCGGGAATCGATCTGCAGGGGAACTATCAGTTCGCCAAGGAATTGCGGGAGGAGATCCGGCACGTAACCGGCACCGCCGATGTCGAGATTCAGCAGACGATGACGACGCCGACGTTGTTCCTGGATATCAACCGCCAGTATGCTCTCCGGACCGGCATGAAGGAAGCGGACGTCGCGACAATGAGCTGATGTCGCTGTCGGGAAGCCAGCAGGTGGAACAATCCTACTGGCTGGATCCGGAAACCGGTCTGTCCTACCTGATCAATATTTATACGCCGCAGAAGCTGCTGACCAGTATGAATCAGCTAGAGACCATCCCGGTGACCTCCGGCGACGGCAATCCGGACAACAAGGTTCCGCAGTTGCTCGGCGCGATGGGCGACATCCGGCCGGTGGGAACTCCGGGTGAGGTCTCCCACTACAACATTCTTCCGGTGATCGATATCTATGCGACCAACGAAGGGCGCGACCTGGGCGCCGTGGCCGGCGACGTGGAAGAGATCGTCGCCGAATATCAGGACAGACTGCCGCAGGGCTCGCTGATGGAAATCCGCGGTCAGTTTGACACGATGAACTCGGCCTACTCCCAGTTGCTGTTCGGCCTGGGCCTGTCGATTCTGCTGGTGTTCCTGGTGATCGTGGTCAACTTCCACAGCTGGCTGGATCCGTTCATCATTATTACGGCGCTCCCCGCCGCGCTCGCTGGCATCGTGTGGAGTCTGTTCGTCACCGAAACCACTTTGTCGGTGCCCGCGCTGACCGGAACGATCATGTGTATGGGCACCGCTACGGCGAACTCGATTCTGGTGGTGGCCTTCGCCCGGGAACGGTTGGAGGTCCACGGCAACGCGGTTCGCGCCGCGGTGGAGGCCGGTTACGGGCGTATCCGTCCCGTGATTATGACCGCTCTGGCTATGATTGTCGGCATGGTGCCGATGTCGATGGCGAACTCTCCGAACGCTCCCCTGGGTCGTGCGGTGATTGGCGGACTTGCGTTTGCGACCGTGTCGACGCTATTGTTTGTGCCCTGTAACTTTGCGATTCTGCATCGCAACATCAAGGTTACGGGCGCATCGGACGAAGAAGAAACGATTGAAGGAAAGACTGAGGGAGAGGGGGACGATCATCATGAATAAACGCGCGGTCGTCGTAGCGATAGTTGGTTTGATTCTGATTGGCGCGGTCGCCTGGGTGGTGGTGCGTGGGATCGGAAAGCGAACCCAGGAGATGGCGGAACTGGAAGAGTTCACGGAGAGTTCCACGGTTGAGCCGGTGGCCGTCGTCATCCCCCGGGAAGGGGATCCGATTCGGGAACTCGACCTCCCGGCTGATATCGAGGCGTGGTATCAGGCCCCAATTTATGCTCGCGTGAATGGCTACGTGAAGATGTGGGAAAAAGACTACGGCGCGGTGGTGCAGCGCGGCGACGTGCTCGCGACCATCAATACGCCGAAGCTCGACGCCCAGTACCGGGCGGCGAAGGCGAAACTGGATCTGGCCAATGCGAGACTTGGCCTGGCGGAACTTACTGCGCGGCGTTACAAAAACCTCGAAGGCACGCAGGCCGTCTCCAAACAGCAGGTCGACGTGCAGGCGGCAAACGCTCGTATGCAGCAGGCCGAGGCCGAGGCCACCCAGCACGAACTGGCGGAATTCGAAGCGCTCGAATCGTTCCGGACCATCCTGGCGCCGTTTGACGGCATCGTGACCTCCCGCAGCGTCAACGTCGGCGACTACGTCAGCGAGGCGGGCGGACAGTTGGGCGACAAGGGCGATGCGGCCGAGCTGTTCACGGTGGCCGATGTCCATAAGCTGCGTATCTTTGTCCATGTTCCGCAGGGCTACATCGATATGTTGCGGCCGGGCCTGACCGCCGATATCACCGTGCCCCAGTACCCGAACGAAAGATTTCGCGCCACGTACCTGACCGACGCCACGGCGCTCGATATGGACTCCCGTACCGTGACGACCGAACTGGTCATGGATAACCCGGACAACCATGTTTGGCCGGGCTCCTACGCCGAGGTCCACTTCCGGGTTCCGAATACCTCCAAGGCCCTGCTGGTCCCGGAGAATGCCCTGATCTTCCAGGAGTTCGGAACGCAGCTGGCTACTGTAGATGAAAACGAGCAGATCATGATTAAGGACGTCATCGTCGGTCGGAACCTGGGACATGACGTCGAGATCATCAGCGGCATCAATCCCGGCGAACGGGTGGTCAACACGCCTTCGGCCGGTCTGCTGACCGGACAGGCCGTGCGGATCGTTTCTCCGACGCCCGGCTATAACGTCGCTCCGGGATATAACGAGGATCAGGTCGAGGCGGCGGCGCCGCCCGCGTCCGGGCCCGAGTCCAAGTCCGGGGAAAAGAACACCGCCAAGGCGATGCCTGAAGCAGGAGAGGGCCTCTAATGCGGGCGACCGGACACCGTTTCGCGGTAGTTAGCGCACTGTTGCTGCTGGCGCTGCTGGCGGCCTGTAACCGGCCGCCGCCCTACACGATGCCGGCGGTCCCGCTGACGCCGGAGTGGTCCGGCGAAGGCGTCTTCAAGATCGCGACTCCGCAGGACGGCGAGCTGCGGAGCGATTGGTGGAGCTTGTTCGGCGATCCGATTCTGGATCAGCTGGAGGAACAAGCCGCGGCGGCGAACCCGACGCTGCAGGCGGCGGCCGAACGCTTCACCCAGGCGCGCTACATGATTACCGAGTCTAATGCCCAACTGATGCCGCAGTTCGGGCTGACGGCTGCGACCAGCGACAATAAGAGCTCACAAGAGCGGCTGTTCCGTTCCCCGACAAGCCCGATTTATCAATCCGACACCAGCTATGGCGGCGGGGCGTCCTGGGAACCGGACTTCTGGTCCCGGATCCGTAACACCACGCAGATGCGCGGCGAACAGGCGCAGTCCAGCGCGGCGGATCTGATTCTGACCCAACTAAGCATTCAATCCGAACTGGCCGCCGCGTACATGCAACTGCGCGGTCTCGACGTGCAGAACGCCGTTTATACGCAGTCGATTGAAAACTATCGCAACGCGGTGACGATCACCGAGCTGCGCTTCAATGGGGACATCGCTCCGCGTTCGGATGTGACCAGAGCCCAGGCCCAGTTAAGCAGCACCGAGGCCCGGCAGCTCGACATTCAGATGCAACGCTCGATCCTGGAACACGCCATCGCGATTCTGACCAACCAGACGCCGACCGCGTTCCATATCGCGCCGCAGGATACCTTCCAGGTGTTCGTTCCGACGATCCCGATCGGAGTTCCTTCCCAGTTGTTGCAGCGCCGGCCTGACATCGCGTCGGCCGAGCGGAGGATGGCCGCGGCGAACACCCAGATCGGCGTCGCCAAGGCGGCGTTCTACCCGAATATCACCATCAGCGGACTGGCCGGCTTTGCCGACGGCTTCACGGGACTGGCGAACCTCGCCAACAGCCTGTGGAGTTACGGCTTGAGCGGATCCATCCCTGGTTTCCAGGGCGGCGCCCGCCGTGCCGAATACCAGCGCACCCAGGCGGAGTACCGTCAGACCACCGACGAGTACCGCGCCGTTGTGCTGAATGCGTTCCGGGAGGTCGAAAACGGACTTTCCCGGCTGCGTTTTCTGAGTGGCGAGGTTGAGAAACGGAACGAGGCCACGACGGCCGCCGTGCAGACCCAGCAACTGCAGATGCAGCTCTACACCGGCGACCTGACCAACTACCTGGATGTCGTGGTTGCGCAGATTACCGCGCTGGAGGCCAGACTGGCGGAAGTCGAAGCTCAGACGGCTCGCTTATCGGCGGCTGTCGGCATGATCCGGTCCCTGGGTGGCGGCTGGAATGCAAACCTGCTGCCGGGCCAGGACGTTCTCAAGCCAATGCAACCGACGCAGTATCACAACCTGAATCAGCCAACCTCGCTCCAGTAGCGGGTGGACCCCTCCGCGCCGCGAACCGATGGCGCGGAGGGACGGAAAGCCTTGCTGACATCGCGACTTCTCTCGCGATGTCAGCATTTGCATTTTGGGGCAGAACTATTTCTTCCGCTGCCTCCTCTTCCCCCCGCATCCGCGCCGCGACTTCGCATGCGCGTCCCTTCGCCGGGTCTGGAGCCCCGGCGCTACGAGTTTGGATCGCGCACAACGGCTGAAGGTCGCCTGTGCGCTCGACTGGGAACAAATCTGTCGCGGCCGCTTTCGCGGGGCATGGCCCCGCGCCCGAGTCGGTACGGACAGACTGATGGCGGTCGAATGGTTGATGTTGCAGGAGGCGGGAAGTGCGCGGGAGGACTGAAGTGTCAAGCGCCACGACATGGTTTACACCCATTGCCAGGACATGGTTTACACTTTGCGGTGCAAAGCGGGGAAGGGTGCAGGGAAGGGGCAGCGATTGAGCCCCGCCCTGCCAGTGCTGGATTGACCCGCTTGGAACTCAGCGCGAAAGCGAGCTGGGGAACGGGAGCGGCAAGGGTCGATTGGCGCCGGTCTGCAGATCGAGTTCGCGCAGCGGGGTCGAACGGAACCACACCACGGCTCGCTCGCCGATGCGCTCGACGCCGACCTCCAGGCCGGACAGCGCTTCGCTGATGCGCCAGTCGCGATGGTTCCAGCGCAGGCGGCCGCGCTGGCCCAGGCGCACGAGTTCGACGCTGGCCGGATAGACGAACGGCGGCAGTTCCTGCGGATAACAGCGTGGGCTGGGGCGCCATCGCGAAGCCGGCGTTTGCATCCCGATGCCCGCGTGCGGACGCACATGGTTGTACTCATCGCGAAACGCATCCAGCCAGGCTTGATCTTCCGGATCACCCTTGCGCTGGCGAATCGCGCGCTGCAGCGCGCCATGCATGCGCTCGACTTTGCCCTGCGTTTGCGGATGCCGCAGGCCGCTATAGATCAGCTCCACGCCTTGCCGCAGGATCCACACGCGCAGCTCGGTCAAGCCCCACGGCGAGCCGCCCGCCCACCACGGCGTACCATGATCGACCAGGATCTGCCGCGGCAATCCATAGCGCGTGAAGGTTTGCTCCAACGCACGTTGCACGCCGGCCGCGCGCGTGGAACCTAGATGCTCCAGGCACAACAAGTAGCGGCTATGGTCATCCAGAATCGACAGCGGACCCACTGGGCGAGCCCGTGTTGAATCCCTGCGGCCCTTTGAAATCCATCTGTAAGAGCTCGTTCGGTTCGGACCGTTCAAATCGCTGTAACGCTGGGCTGGAGCGGGTTTCCGCAATCAGACCGTGCCGCTCGAGAATGCGATGCACGGTGCGCTCGGACAGTGTCCTGAGCTCGGGATGTTGCTGGGAAAAGATCCGCACCAGCTTCGGCGCGCCCCAATCCGGGTAGCGCTGGCGCAACTCACAGACGGCTTGTTCGATCTTCGCCGGCGTGCGTTGCGGCGAGCGGCGCGGCCGCCGACTGCGGTCCTCCAACTGCGTCAGCCCGCCAGCCTTGTGGCGCTCGATCCACTTATAGCCGGTCGGCCGACTGATCCCGAACTCGCGGCATAGCCCGGAGATCGGCTCCCCTCGGCTCGCCGCCACCACGAACTTGATCCGCTCTTCCACCACACTCGTCGCTTTCCAGGGCATCTAAAAGTGTTAACGATGTCCTGTCCGAATGTGTAAAGTATCTCCTGGCAATGAACACTAAAGCCCTCCGCAAGCTGAACCTCGCCCCACAGCGCCGCACGCTGCGTTCGAATTGTGTCCGGCGTCGGTCTGTTTCGAGCTAACTTCCTTACGATCAAAATTTTCGGGCGGCCACCCTATCTGCTGATTTAACCTGCAACAGCGCAGGGCCAAGGAATTTAAGCTGCGATGACGCGCAGCCCGGCTAGTTTACCCTGCCACCGAGGACAGCTCCCACGGACGTTATCCTGCCGCGGGCAGCAGCACCGGATCTCGCTCCGGCGGGCCAGCACAATACACACACCTACGCGACTTATCTAGAACGCCGCGATTCATCATTAAGACTCGGTGGAACCGGTTCTCTTATGCAGGAGCACTCGGTCTCATGTCCAGGAAAGTAGCGTGGGGTGCTAGAAAACAATCCTGAAGTGAAACGCGATGTGGTTGATTTGGTGGGGGAAGAAAATTATTTGGAAGAAGGAATCGAGGAGCCGGGAGGCGGATGGAAGTGGGATTTGTAGTGCTGGCGCGGGGAAGTCGTCCATCGCCGGTCGTCAGGAGGTGGTGGGCGAGGCGGGCGGCGTCTTCTTCGCGGGCTGGGAAGGTAAACCTTCCCGCCGATGGAACGCCGCCCCCCCCGACGAGACGAACTAATTCGCCAGCGGATCCGGACGCATCTGGAACTTCACCAGTTTAGGCTTGGTTCCCTTGCCGCCCTCCATATGGAACGGCGCCCGCGTCGAGATTGGCGTGTAGATTCCCTTGCCCTTCCATCCGGCGTCTGGATCGTCGATGCGGCCGTCCAGTCCCTTGGAGTAGTAACCCATCGGATACGGCACGCGCAGCGTCAGGAACTCGCCGTTGTCCTGCAGCACCAGCAGCCCTTCGGAGAGATCCCCCGTAGCCAGCGGCACATCCTCGCCGAGCCCCAACATATCGAAGCGGTCAATGAAGTTGTAGTACACCGACTCGGCGCTGCCGTTCTCTATCGCGCCCTCATAATTCGGACCCGGGAACGGATACAGCGTCCACCCTTCCGGACAATGTTGCCCGGTGGCGGCGTCCGGACCATTCAGCGCGCCCTTGCACTTGGAGATGTCCAGGCTCGCATAGTGGCCGCTCGACAGCGGAGCCCACACCACGCCTTCGCTATCCACATCCATGCCGCGTGGAGAGAACCCCTGTACCGGCGCGGCGGGATTATTCCAAGGGACCTCATAATATTCGGCCAGCGCGGTCTCCGGCGGATGGTCGCCCGGAATAAAGCGAACCAGCGCACCCGGCATCCCCATCACCGACCCCCAGACCGACCCATCCGGCGCCGGCGCGACGCCGTAGAAGGAAACGTTGATGCGCTTGTCCTTGGCCGGATCGTCCGGCTGATTCGGTTCCGTGTAGGCATCCCGCTTGCCATTCCCGTTGAAGTCCAGGATGAAGGCGCTCCAACCTTGCGACTTCTGCATATCGTGGGTCTCGTCCCAGATCTTGGTGTCGAACCACCCTTCGACGCCCGCCGGCCCGAACGAGGACCAAAGCACGCCGTTGTCATCGAAATTCACGTGGCCCCAGGAATAGCAGGTATCGATAGGCGTCGTCTGCTTGGTCTCGGGATCGTAGAGTTCCAGTCCCCGCTGACTCTGATTGATCGGCAGGAGCTTGGCCGAAGGATGATCCGACCCCGCGCGGCACCAGGCCGGCGTCTGCGGCTTCCGCACGCGAGCCGCGGCCCACACCCGAGCCTGCTGATCCATCGCGAAGCTATGCACGGTCGTCTGGCTGTCCCAGATCGCTTCATCGCCCCAATACGGCGAAGGCGCGAACGGCTTGGTGTCAAATGAAGTCGGCGTATCCGGATCCAGCACCGTCAGCTGCACCTTGCTGGTCGAGTTGGTTTTCGGATCCAGCACCGTCAGATAATCCCCGCTCTCCTCCAGCGCCCCATAAATCGGACCGTTGGCGTTCACCGTCGGATGCCGCTTGTCGCTGGCGATGGCGTCATGCAGGTAGACCTTGGGATCGGCCCAGTCCCACAGTGTCACCACGACGTTGCGTTCCAGTCCCTGCGGCCGCGCCGGCTTGTCGAACGGCAGCTCCCCGTTGGCGACCCGGTCGGTCCAGTTCGCATACATCTCCAGCGCACGATCCCGGCCCACCGCATCCATACGGAAACTCATGCCCGCGCCCGCCTGTCCGGCTTTCACCCGGAGGTCCCACGCGGCTTTCGAATCCGCGGTCTCATCGACAATGCTCTGCGGAATCTCGCGCGTGGCTTTATCGCCCATCTGATGGCATCCCGTGCAGCCGTCGGTATTCACGATGTCGCGAATCCATTGGCCCTGGCTCTGGACCCTCGGCGAAATGCCGTTCCCCGCCGGGCCGGTCCCGGTGCCCGGAAAGTCAGCCTGCGGAGGCACCTGCAGCATGGAAAACCAGTACAGCGCCGGATAATATTCGGCGGCCGTCTTCTCGTCCGGCGCCAGCACCGCATTCAGATCGACCGTCGACCCCGGCATGGCCTGAACCTTCGGCGAATCCACCAGTCCATAGCCACGAACCCAGACATCATAATTCGCATCGGGAAGATCCGGCACCAGATAGCGACCCTGGTCGTCGGTCACTACGATGCGGACGAAGTTCGTCGGCAAGTCGGAGGTCTCGGCGATCACCCAGACGCCCGCTTCGGGACCGTTCTCGCTGGTGACCGTGCCACCCAGGTCTCGCTCGCTGACTTCTACTGCACTGCCCCCGCCACATCCGGCGAGCGTAAGACTCAGCAGTGCGGAAACCGCGAGTCCCATCTTCTGAAAGGTTCTGTTGCGCATCGTTGTCGCGCCTCCTTACGATGAACTGCTGTTGGATTCGCTCGTCATACGGCTTCCGGCGTCCAGCTTCCCGCCGTTGATGAAAGATGGCTATATTCGCGCGATCTGAACACGCCATTTGCGTGCGTGGCATCGCGATGGATGGGCGGGGAGCCGCGAACCCTAACTCGAACAATCCTACGCGGAAATGCAGGGGCTATCAAGCCTGATATGCGGCAGGTCGTGAGGGGAGATTAGGGGCGGGAACCCAGTTGGCGCAGCGCCAGGTCGATTTGCTGCAGCATCTCCGGCGGACCGGTCCGCTTCACGCGGCTTTGGGCGTGCCGAAAATACTCCTGCGCCTTCCCAACATCGCCGGTGTTGAGGTAGGCGTAACCCAGCGACACCATCACCATGGACGTATCCTGGTCGTCCACCTGCAGCGCGCGCTGCAGCTCGGGGATCGCTTCTTGGTAGCGGCCTAGATTCACCAGCAGCTTGGTCAGGTGCAGGCGAGCCGGGCGATGGTAGGGTTTGGCTTCCAGCGCGAGGCGGTAATGCTCAATCGCCTGCGCCGAACGCTTCTGTTGCTCGAAGATGCTCGCCATCAGGGTGTGAGCCTCGGCGTAATTGGGATCCAGCTCGATCGACTTTTCCAGCCAGGGCATCGCCTCATTAGCGCGGTTCTCGTTGGCCAGCGCGGTGGCGTAATACATATAGATGTCCGGGTTCTCCGGAGCCACCTGGCGTGCCAGCGCGAAATCGGCCTCCATCTCCGCAATGGGGACCTTGTCCGTGCTCGCGCCTAGATAAAGAATGGTCAGCAATCCGTCCAGATTCTTGGGATCCCGCTCCAGGACTTCCCGCAGCAACCCCGCCGCCTCATCCCAGTTGCCCTGATAAATGTCCTGTTCGGCGAGCTTCACGCGATTCAGCGGACCGGTCCGCATGGCGAGCATGTCATTCTGCAGCGGATCTTCCTGCGGCTCATTCGCCATGCCCATCCGCGGCGCCGCGAGCTCAAAGCTCCGCTCTGCCTCGGCATCGTTTCCCATGCTTTGCTGCGTCACGCCCAACCCATAATAGGCAGCGCCAAAGGTCGGCAGGATCCGCGTCGCGCGGCGATAATCGTCGGCGGCGGCCTCCGGTTCCCCTTGGGCGTACTTCACCCGAGCCAGCGCATACAGCGCCGCGGCCGAATTGGAGTTGTCTGCCAGCACGGACTCCAGCGCCTGCCTACTCTCATCCAACTGCCCCAGCTCAAACAGCACTTCGCCGCGTTGAATCACGCCCGGCGCATAATCCGGACGCAGCTTCAGCGCTTCGGTAAAGGACTCCAGCGCCTCATCCAGCTTGGATTCTTCGCGCAAAGTGAGTGCCAGATAATACTTCCACGCGAACTCATTTGGTTCCAGCTGGATGGCGCGGCGGTAAGCCTGCTCCGCCGGCAAGAACATGGTATGCGCCTCGAGAATCATGCCCAGGCGCCCGGAGGCCTCCGCGTTGTCGGGTTCCGCCTCGGCTTTGCCGCGGGCTTCCAGAACGGCTTCCCGGATCTCAGGATCCACACCCTCCATGGAAACTTCGGGAACCGGCGGAATGGGTCCCGACGGGCCTGCGCAAGAGGAGAGCAGCAGTGCGGCAAGGATGGCAAGGCCAACACGGGCAGAGCCAGCACGAGCAGAGCCAGCCCAGGCACAGATGGATACGGCGCGTATATCAGGTTTCATGAAATCCCCATTCCGGACCCGATACGAAAATTGCTGTCAGTCTATCATGGATGGTTATGCGGGGATTAGTTGTGAGGGGATGGGTAATGAGGCTCGATCGTGTGAAGCTTGGGGCGCTGTCTGCGTTGGTGATTTTGTCCGCATGTTCTTCGTCATCCTCTTCCGGCGAATCCAGCGAGACCCCGCGGGCCGCGGGCCCACCCTTCGCCGACGTCGCCGCGCAGTCCGGACTCGATTTCTGGCAGTACTCCGGCGCCACCGGGGAACTGTTCCTGCCGGAGATCATGGGCTCCGGCGGGGCGCTGCTCGACTATGACAACGACGGGGACCTGGATGTCTATCTGGTTCAGGGCGCGCCGGCTCCCGCGCCGGGCGACAAACCGCTGATTCCGCCCCCGGCGGGATGGACGGCGGGCAACCGGCTGTTCCGCAATGACCTGATTCCCGGCGGATCGCTGTCGTTCCAAGACGTCACCACCCAAGCTGGCGTCGGGTACGTCGGGATCGGCATGGGCGTCGCGGTCGGTGACTATGACGACGACGGCAATGTTGACCTCTATGTATCGAACTACGAGTCTGACTCGGGCGCTAATGTCCTCTATCACAACAACGGCGACGGGACCTTCACAGATGTCACGCGCACGGCCGGCGTTGCCTCCTCCGGGTGGTCCAGCAGTTCGGCGTTCCTCGATTATGACCGCGACGGTTTGCTGGATCTCGCCGTGGTGCATTACGTGAGGTTCTATCCGCGGGACTGCCCGTCGCTTTCGGCGCAGAATGACTATTGCGGACCCCAGAACTTCCAGCCGACCGTCACCGAGCTTTACCGCAACAGAGGCAACGGGCGCTTTGAGGACGTCACCAGCGCGGCCGGGCTGAATGCGAAACCCGGACCCGGGCTCGGCATCCTGACCGGCGATTTCGATTCCAATGGCTGGCCGGATTTCCTGGTCGCCAATGACGGAGCCGCCAACCACCTTTGGCTGAACCAGGGGTTGAATCCGGGGGGAGCGAACGGCTCGGCCGGTCCGAAGTTCTCGGAAACGGGACTTTCCCGCGGGGTCGCCTATGCATCGGACGGCCGGCCCCGGGCGGGCATGGGACTCACGGTTGGCGACATCTATGGGGACGGCGGCGAGAGTCTGGTGGTCACCAATCTGCCTGGCGAAGGCTTCACCATGTTCTCCCGTCAGGCAAGCGGCGCCTTCACCGATGCCACCATGCAGAGCGGGATGTTCCGGCACTCCCAACCCTATACTGGTTTCGGTGTCGGCTTCGTGGATATCGAGAATCGCGGCTTGGCGGATCTGTTCTCCGCCAACGGAGGTGTGGATATCGAGCCGGAACTGCTCGGCGAGCCGTATCCGTACGCAGAGCAAAACATGCTGATCCGCAACCTTGGCAAAGGGAAGGGCTTCGAGGACGTGACGGCCTCGGCCGGGCCCGCCTTGGAGTACGTCGAGGTCTCCCGCGCCGCGGTCTTCGGCGACATCGACAATGACGGCGGCGTCGATATTTTGATCACCAACAACAACGGTCCGGCGCGCCTGCTGCGCAACACCGCGCCGAATCGCGGACACTGGTTGCTGGTCGAGGTCGAGGGAACCGAATCCAATCGGTCCGGCTACGGAAGCACGGTGGACCTTGTCCGCCCGGACGGCACATCTTTGAAACGCTGGGTCCGCAGCGACGGCAGCTACCTTTCAGCGAATGACGCGCGCGTTCACTTCGGGCTTGGCGATCTGGATGCAGGTGGATCACCTGGAGGTTCAGTGGCTCGGGGGCGCGTGCGAGTCGTGGGATCAAACCGCCGTCGATCAGATCGTGACGCTGCGGCAGGGCGACGGCCAGCCCTGTCGTTAGGGTTACCCTTAGCGTTTACGCCTCTCGTCGGAAGGGGCTTCGTCCGGCGGATAGGGATGGAAATTCCAGCACCTGTTCACTATTTTCTTCCTTGATAGAGTCCCATGCCCTATCGTCCGCCTGGACGATTTTCCAATCTTACAGACGCAAGCCGAGTATCAAGTTGACCCACTCGGAAGAACTCCCTAGGCGACACGGTATTTCTGCAAGTTACGGCCGGATTCGCCGTGCCGGAGAATAGACAGCAACGACTACTCTCATGCCGATTTTGCAAATCAACGTATCAGGAGAGCGGATAGGATACGGTATAAGTTGCTGATAAATAGATAGTTGAGTCCTGCTATGCCTATTGACAGTCGCACCTGTTTGTGGGAGCCTCTATCGCGTGAAACTGGGGATAGCACTGCTCTTGCTGACGTTCCTCGTCTCGTGTTCATCATCGAAGACCGAGGTTGCTTCTCCCGGTGCTCCCCCCTTCACGGACATCTCCCAGCAGAGTGGCCTCGAGTTCTGGCAGTATTCCGGCGCGACCGGCCAACTGCTGTTGCCTGAAATCGCGGGGTCCGGCGGCGCCCTGGTCGACTACGATAACGACGGCGATCAGGATGTCTATCTGGTCCAGGGCTCGCCTGCCCCGGAGCCGGGCGACAAATCCGCTGGTTCCCCTGCCGGAGGGATGGAAACCCGGCAATCGTCTGTTTCGAAATGAACTGATCCCCAGCGGAGAGCTGACCTTTACCGATGTCACTGAAGCGGCGGGCGTCGGCTACATCGCGCAGGGCATGGGTGTCGCCGTGGGCGACTATGACAACGACGGCTATGGCGACCTCTATGTGACGAACTACGATGCCGCATCCGGCGACAGCGTCCTCTATCACAACAACGGCGATGGAACCTTCACGGATGCGACGCGCGAGGCGGGGCTTGCCTCGTCGGGTTGGCCGACCAGCGCGGCCTTCCTCGACTACGACAAGGATGGTTTCCTGGATCTTGCCGTGGTGCATTACGTGCGGTTCTATCCACGCGACTGCCCCTCGTTATCCGCCGAGAACGAGTACTGCGGACCCCAGAATTTCCAGCCTACGGTCACGGAATTGTTCCGCAACCGGGGCGACGGCCGGTTTGCCGATGTCACCGCGGACGCGGGTCTCAAAGCGAAGCCCGGACCTGGCCTTGGCATCCTGACCGGGGACTTCGATTCTGACGGTTGGCCGGATTTCATGGTCGCCAACGACGGGGCCGCGAATCATCTTTGGTTGAATCGCCCGGGGTTAAATCGCCCGGGATCCAGTGCCGTGGCGAATCGGGTCTTTGAAGAAACCGGGCTCAAGCACGGGGTCGCTTATGCCTCCGACGGCCGGCCGCGCGCGGGCATGGGACTCACCGTTGCTGACCTGTATGGCGACGGCGGAGAAACGGTGGTGGTCACCAATCTCAACGGACAGGGTTTCACCTTGTTCTCCCGTCAGCCGAACGGGCACTACATGGACGCCACGCGCCAGACCGGGATGTTCCGCAGTTCGCGCCCCTATACCGGTTTCGGCGTCGGCTTCCTGGATATGGAGAATCGCGGGCTCCCTGATCTGTTCGCCGCTAACGGAGCCGTGGAAGCCGAGCAGGCGCTGCTGGGCGAACCGTTTCCCTACGGCCAGCGCAACATGCTGGTGCGCAATCTCGGTAAGGGCAAAGGCTTCGAGGATCTGACCGATGCGGCCGGTCCGGCGCTGGAGCATGTCGAGGTCAGCCGAGCCGCGGTCTTCGGCGACGTGAATAACGACGGCGGCGTCGACATCCTGGTCACCAACAACAACGGACCCGCGCGCCTGCTGCTCAACACAGCGCCGGAACGCGGGCATTGGCTTCTGGTGGATGTGGAAGGGGTGAATACGAATCGTCCCGGATACGGCAGCATCGTCAAGGTGTTTCGGAACGACGGCACTTTCGTCCAGCGCCGCGTCCGGAGCGACGGCAGCTACCTGTCGGCGAACGATCCGCGCGTCCACTTTGGATTAGGTGCGATGAGCGGGATCGACCACATTGAAGTGCAGTGGCTGGGCGGTTCCTGTGAATCCTGGAGCCAGATCCCGGTCGACCGGATTGTGAAGCTCCGCGAGGGCGGGGGCCAGGGTTGTACGGAGCTGTACTCTGGCCCCGCGCGCTGACAAGTTGTGAACCTCAACGGGCCTCGCAAACCGATCCCGGGTTGCTCCTAACGCGAATTAGCGGGCGGGCATCGCCTTGGCCTCATCCTGCCCGGCTTTGTCGTGATCCGCCTTGTCGTGATCCATCTCGTCATGGTCCCCCATTTCGTGAGGGTGTTCCATCTGGTGCTGGCCCACGGCCTGCGAGAGCATCTGCTTTTCATTGTCGGTGAGCTCGGGCAGCGTGCGGAGGAACGCCACGATGTCCCAGAGTTGCTCCTCGGTGTGCTCAGGGCCGAACGCCGGCATCCCCGTCATGCGAACCCCCTCACGCACCACCATGAACAGTTCTCCGTTGTTGAGCGCCTGCGAATCCTCTTCCCACAGTTTGGGAGGCTTGGGCTCCATCTGGTTCGCCCATTCCAGCGGCTCCACATCCGGAGCGCCATGACACATCACGCAGGAATTCCGGTAGTGCTCAAATCCAGCGCCGCCACTGGCGAGGTCGGGGATCCGGACCGCTTCCTCCCCTCCCGGAGCCGCGCGCGCCAGCGCATGGTCGAAATTCGTATCGCCCCACCAGTCGAGAATGTTGGGACCTCCGGTGGCCCCGAACGGAAATAGCCCCAGATAGGGCAGAACAAAAAGAGCAAACGCGGCGGCCACTCCGGCCCCCAGGATGAACATCGCGGTCTTCAAAAGAACCCTCCTCGTTGAGGTAAGAAGCCGCAGCTCTGCCAAGGCCCTTATGTTCCTCACGCATAGGGATCTCGCTACGACGAATGTGTTTCGTCCGGATTTCTGGGAGGTGACGGTTCGCTGCTGCGCACCCGCGCGCGAATCCTGCCAGCAGCACGCAGAGCGAAACGCCGTACAATCCGGGCCGTTAGAGATTCGGTCGAATCGCCGGGCGCAATCCGAACGAGTTGCCGGGAGTCTTGGGCAAAGACGTAAGCGTTTTCAGTAAAATAGCGGGAGAAGAGAAGGCGAGGAAAGCAGGGAGACGAACGGCAGGGCGGGGTAGTCTACATGGGGCGTTGAGAGGGGGCGGCACTCATCTTTGTTTGGCCATTTTGGGCGTTTGGCCATTTTGGGCCATATTAGCCACCCCCTCCAACGGTTTATGGTGCGGTTGCGGGGTGTTCCATGCCGCGATGGCAAGTCCAGCAAGTCACGTGCTGTTCGCCATCGGGGAAACGCGCATTGATTTCACGGACCATCCGGATCATGTTACGGGCGATCACCTTCTCCATCTTTGCGTCCGAGGAACGGTCTTCCTCATGGCAGAAAGCGCATCCTCCCTTGTCCTGAAGGCCCAGCCCCTGAACGAACGACTGCATGGCGCCCGGGAACGTTGTGGCATCGAGCACCTGTAGGTTCTTGGGAGCGAACCCACCTTTGCCCTTGCCTTTGCCCTTGGGGGGCTGTGCGTAAACAACCAGTGCGAGAAGCACGAGAAATGCGGGGATAACCGAGATGAGTTTTCGCATGGGAAGCATTATACGCAATTCAGCGCCCGTGCAATACCCCGTCTTAAGGGGATGCCCAGGCGCGTGCGGCGCGGGGTCATGACGCGCGAAATGGGCAGGGACCCGTCAAAAGTAAGGGCCGGCACGATGTGGCGCGTGCCCCGCGAAACCCACGTGAGAACCTTACTGCATGTGCTCGAGTGACTTCTCGTTCTCCAGGCAGGTTTCCTCAATCAAGCCCGTATCCACGATGAGCCGTTCCTTGATCATCACGGTCCAGGGCTCAGTGTAGCCTTTGGGATCGTCGACCGTCACCTTGATCTGGATGTGGCCGAAGTCGGGCCGCGTGAACTCCTCGCGGATCTTGGCCACGTCGCTGACCTCGCTGCCGCTCCAATCGATCCAGCTGTGATCCCGCACGCCAATGGTGTCCACGATCAACGTGTCGCCGTCCCACTTCGCGGTCGAGTAACCTTGCCAGCTCGGCCAGACCTTGTCTTCGTCCGGGAACTCCCGGCCGTCAATGAAGATCTGCCGGAATTGACCGTTCCATTCATTCAGGACCACCAGAAGCTCCGGCCTCTCGACGAACTTAATCAGATGCGGCATCGCGTAGGAGCGCAGGAAATTGTCCGGCATGCAGCGGACATGCGGATCATCCAGAGAGTGGTTGCCGCGGCGTTCCTTCACCAGGTCGGCCAGCCAGGACTGGTACGGCAGCCCTCCTTTGAGTTCCATGCCCAGGTTGATCATGCGCCGCGACGGAGTGGCGTCCAGGGGATTCGCCCCGACGCTGGGATTTCTGGGGTCGATTTCGTCGCTGGTCCAGATGCCTGAAAAATCCGGTTTGCCATCGGGCATGCGTGGAGCCTCGGCCGCCATATCCGCGGAGCCGTCTTCGAGTCGGGGAATCCCCTGGGTCTTCTGGCCCAGCCACTGCGCTGACGCCGGAGCTGTTGCCAGAAGGGCGGCAAATGCAACTGTAATTAGTCCCGCGAGACGTGGACGCAGACCATTTTGTAGGTTCGTGCGACGAGGAAAAAACCGTGGCATGAGTTCAGCATATAACAAGGTCCGGGACTCCGCGGGAATCGAACAGGAACGAAGAGCGTAGCCCGGCGCCCAGTCAGACCGTGCCCCGATTGGGAACGATGTCGGGGCAGGCAGATCGCCCGCCCACAGTCTTCTCGCCTTGTCTATTTGCGGTCCGGTGCGGTGTCGCGCACCTGAATCAGCCACTTGCCGTTGCGCCGAACCAGGTCATTCTCTTCCCAGCCGACGGCGGCGATACGCGCCGGCTCACCCTGCTTGGCACCGGCGAACGTCGTTGTCCAATAGGCGAAGACCTTGGCATGATCCTTGTCGACGAACTCGATATGTTCGTTCATCGAGGTGTGATACATCGCCGGGCCGGGATTGCCCTTGGCGGCCGCATCATCAGCCCGCTTGCGCAGATCGCTGACCATCTTGTGCAGCGCCTCGTGTCCCTTGGTCGCACTGGGTCCGCGCCCGAACTGGCCGTCCGGAGTAAACGTCGCCACATAGGCATCCGGGTTACGCGTATCCAGCGCCCGGGCGTAATCCCACATGAGCTTTTCAATCTCGGCGCGATCCTTCATCTCCTGCAGCATCGCCTTCATTGCGGCATCGCTTTGGGCGAAGGCCGGCACGGCAAGCAGAGCCGTGGCCAGGGCCAGGGTCATCGTGATGAACTTGCGGGTCATTAACTTGCGGGTCATTGAGACTCAACTCCTCGGCAAACGTTGGGGGAATATCTGGTCCGAATCATTATACGGGTCTTGTGGCAGGCTTCACAGGGGGCGGCGGCTGCGCGCCGCATACGGGCCGCATACGGAGAGACAGTCCCTTTGTCCCGCTCTACGGGACGATCGCCGCCGTAGCGACCCGGGTCACCGAGAGCAGCAGGTCCGGCCGCAATCCGAACACCACCAGGATCAGGACGACCGCGGTGAGCGCCCAACGCTCCCTGGGCAGGGCGTCCTCCAGCGGCGGAACGTGGATGAGCCGCTTGCCGAAGAACAGATGTGAGAACATCCGAAACAGCGTGATCGCGTTCAGGGCGGTGGCCATCGGCAGAATCAGCCCGAGCTCGGGATGCGATTCCAGCGTTCCATGGAACAGCAGATCCTCGGAGGCGAAGCCGATGGTTCCCGGCATCCCGACGAGGGCCATCGCGCTGATCAGGAAGAACGCCGCCAGCCGCGGAGCTCGCGTCGCCAGGCCGTGATACTGATCCAGGGTCAGCGGCGTTGCCAGCCGTACTTCAAGCGATCGCAGCACCAGAAACAGTCCGCAGGTGGACACCGATAGCAGCACCCAGTAGCTGAGCGCGCCATTGATCCCGGCAATCGAGTCACTCTCAATCCCGGCCAGCAGAAACGAGAACTGGCTGATGGTCAGCAGTCCCAGCAGCCGCCGGGGATTCTTCTCGGTGAGCGCCATGATCGCGGTAAACGCCGCCGAGAGCAACGCCAGATCCGCCAGCGGCACCAGCGCGCCGTGGCTCGCCACCGGCAACAACGGCATGGCTACGCGGGCCAGCAGGTATGCCCCCAGATGCGAATTCAAAAACAGCATCGCCGTGGTGATGGAGCCTTGCTCGCACGAGCTTAGGACAGGCACGTGGAACGGCACCACGCCTTTCCGGGTCAACGCCGCGAACACCAGTAAGCTGAGGATCAGAGTATTGTCGATGGCGCTCAGGTCGCGCAAGGAGGCGATCGCTATCGGATTTGCCGCGCCCGCCTCGGCTGCATCCGTGATCATCAATCCCAGCGCTGCGATCAGCGCGGCGGTGCCCGCGAAGGTCAGGATCCGCGGAAAGATCCAGGCGGAGGCGCTTGACGGTTTGCGCCAGCCCGGAACCAGGGTCGCGATCCAGCCCGCCAGCAGCACCAACAGGTTCCCGGTGCCATAGGCGGCCAGCGTACCGGCCAGGATCAATAACCCGTCGAGCTGGTGGCGCGCATTCAGGTCGCGCTTCGGGATGGCGACGAACGTCATCACCGAAATTGCACTGAATACGACCATCGCCATCCAGCTCAGGGTGGGCAGGGATGTCGCGAGTGCGCTGAGCATCAGCGAAACCACAGCGGCGCCCGCCGGAACCATCCGGAGCGTGCGCGCTTCCATCGACGCTCGGCGCTGGGACCACAAATACAGCATGGCCGCAACTGGCGCGACAACCGCGGCGATGACTAGATATAAATCCGTCATATGATTCTTTTAAGCAGCGCGTCCGTTTTGTTTTCCAGCGGGCGCGGCAGGGCCTGTCCATAAAAGGCTTCGTTCAGATCCATGGACGTCCCATCGGACGATGGATTTAATAAAGAAGCCAGCGCCAGCACCGGCCGCGCCACAAAGCGATCCAGCAGCGTGTCGGAATCGGCCCGCTTCAAGGCGAAGCGATAGAGCCACAGGCGGGCTTGTTGGGGGAACATGGCAGGGCCGGGCTCGCCTGCCGCCTGGAGTTTGCCGCCCGCCGCCGCGCGCACTTGATGGAACTCATACAGCGCGGAGGGCGCGCGCAGGATCTGTAGCGTTCTCACAATGGCGTGACTGCAAATGTGCCAGACCGCGAGATGAGAGAACCCGAATCCGATCTCCACAAAAATGATGCCCAGTTGTGCGATCGAAGCGTAGGCCAGCGAACCCTTGATATCGCTGGAGGCGCGTCCGGCCATGATCGCCGCCACCGCCGAAACAACGCCCACGGCGATGACCAACCAGGAAGCGACGGCGGATTGACTCAGGATCGGCTCGGCGCGCAGCAGCAGGAACGCTCCGGCATGAACTGAAATCGCGCCGTAGAAAATCGCGCTGGAGGGCGTGGGACCTTCCATGGCGCGCGGCAGCCATCCGGAGAACGGATATTGCGCGGCTTTACCCATGGCGGCAAATAAGAAGCACAGGCCGATTCCCGTCGCGGCCGCGGTGCTGAACTGCGCCAGCGGATTCGGTCCGACTTCGGAGAACAGCGATACGGACGTAGTCCCCGCAAAATGGTGCAGCGCCACCACGGCGACCAGCAGGCCGATATCGGTGACGCGGTAAATGCTGAAGACGCGCAATCCGTTTTCCGCGGGACCACGGCGTTCGGAAAAGAAACTGATCAGCAGAACCGAGGTCCATCCGACGATCTCCCATCCGGCAACCAGCAGGTCGAACGATGCGGCGGCGAACAGCAGCAGCGATCCGAATCCGAAGGCCTGCAGTAGCAGGAAGAAGTACAGGTATCCGCGCTCGCGATGCAGATAGCGCGAGGCAAACTTCGTCACCAGCCCAATCAAGATCGCGGTGACGGCCATCAAGGGCAGGGAAAGCCAGTCCGCCAACAACTCGAGCGGGAATTCGTAATCACCAACGGAGAACCAGTTGCCCAGGGAAACGGTCAACTCTCCGGGGCCGGAGCCGGCGAAAATGCTGCCGGCCAGCAGCAGGCTGCCGAGCCCCGAGAAGGCAAACACCGCGCCGCTGGCTCGGGCAAGGAATCGCTCCGGGAAGGACGCTCCCGCGAGCCAAGCCGCCGACAAGGTGAGGAATAAGACGCCCGGCGCCGCCACGATGGCGATCAGCAATGTCTCCTGCAACGTCATCTATGCTGCCTCTTCGCCCTGGATTACGGCGTCCTGCTCGATCACAGCGATGGGCAGATGGTCTCGCCGGCCTCGATACCATTCGGCGGATGTGCGCGCCGAGGGCATCTCCAGTTGCTGTCCTTGCAAGGGGACGAAGGTCCCTCGCCGGTAGACTTGGATCTCGTCGGTTTCGGGATCCATGGCCGCCAGCCGGACCCATTCGTTATGCACAAACTCGGCCAGGATGGGATTGGCGTCCACGGCGCGCATAATCCGTTCCGGCGTCGATTCCACCACGAACAGGATCCGCATGGGTTCATGAATCTCCACCATCTGGATGGGGAGTCCCGTACGCAGGTCGCTGGAGGGGCCGTTCATCACGCCCACCAGTCCGGTGACGTTGTGCGGAAGCTTGGTGCCGCAGCCGTAGGCTTCGTTGTCGACGTAGGAGAAGTAGTATTCCAGGCTGATGCCGGCGCACACGGGGATCACCGTGGCCAGCTTCCGCGCCAGGAGTTCGTTATCCGGATCGAGACTCGCGTCATAGGACGCCAGAAAGGCCCGGCGATCCAGGAACAGGCCCCGCGTGATGGAGCGCCGTCCGACAACACACAGCGCATTGGTCGCATGGCCGCACTCGGAGCGGGGCTCGGCCAGTTGCTCGGCCCGCCCTTCCACGTGCGCCAGTGCCTGATCCGGCGTCAAAGACAAGGATGCGGATTCAAAGCGGCGAGCCCGTTCCTGAGCGTCCCGCTTGCGAGCCTCGTCTAGCGAAGCTTCCAGCCGCTCCAGGTCCGGCCGATGGGACTCCGGCACGCGCGTCAGGTCGTAGAGATCCACCGCGTCATTGCCTGTATCGTGATAGCCGCCGATGAACCAGGTATCTTGCGGGATGGCAATCCCGCGTTCGGCCAATACGGTTCGCACCTCGGGATGATTCGCCATCGCCGCGAATAGCCGTCCGTTCGGTCCGCCGCGGCGTCCGTTGCAGGCGCCGCAATCATAGGCCGAGGCGTGGGGATTGTTCACGCTGGTCGATCCATGGCCCAGGGTGACCACGAGCCTCGCGAATCCGCTCACCAACCCGGATCTACGGCACAGGCCTTCCAGCCGGTCCGCCATCTCCCGAACCGTGAATCCTTGAATCAACCCTTGCACGATCTCGTCGGAATCGCGAATAAAAGCGAGCTCGGTTTCCGGGCGCGGAATCACGACCGTGTTCAGCCAATTCCGCAGGCGCATGTAGGCGCGGGGATGTAGCAGGCGCAGGCTCAGGGGAAACAGGGAAAACCAGCCGAGAACCGCTGTCGCCAGCCAGCCGCGCACCAGGTGCTTAGAGGCGCGCGCCTGTCCCCGCAACCAACGCGAAATCCGCCGGCGCGCGGCTTGGCGCTGCACATGGAGATGGGTATCCCCGGCGACCGGCTGTTCCCGAACCAGGTGTTGGGGGCGGATCACGACCGGGCACAGGGGGGCGTTCTGCGCGTCGTCGATCCCGGAGAAGTACATCGCCACGCCATAGAAGCCGGCGACCCCGAACGTTTCGACGTCCGGATCCACTTCTTCTAAATGCCGCCGCATCGACTCAGAGCGATCGTCCAGGCAAAAGTAAACTTGCGCGGACGGGCGCAACTTTTCTTTGGGGCTTTTGCGGTTTCGGCGATGCGTCGCCAGCGGCAATAGCGTTTGCTGTTCGTGGCGCCGCTCATAGGAAAGATGGAAAATTCTGCGCCGTTCCCGGCCTGGGAAGGCTTCGATTTCATCCCATACGGTCTGTGCGATGTGGAGGGGCAGAGCCTCCACATCGCTAGCTGTGAAGCCACAGGCTTCCAGCACGACCGCAAAACGAGTCGCGGCGAATTGGGTCAGCTGGCCTACTGACACACGGGCGGACTGCTGGTGTGGGCGTGCGTCCGCCGCTTTCGCCGCGACTCTCAGCAGTGTCAGACGAACGGCGGTGAAGTCCATCAATGACACTGAGACTGGATCGTGTTGCGCTGAATCCGGCTCGGTCTCGAGATAGTGAAACATCCCGGCCCAGCCCGGTAGCGCTAAAAACTCTTCTTCGATAAATGCGAGACGCTCGGAAACCGATATTTCCAGTGCTTCCAGCGCGTCGCTGACCGCCTGCTCAGCGGTAAACTTTTCCCGGCTTTGACGGAGAAACTCTTCGCGCAGCCCTTCCAGGCCCGCCGGCTCCAGAAAACCCGGTAATTCAAACATCGTTCGTACCGACCGGTAGAATCCCAGGTCACGCCCAGGCATTGGCCAGTACGCTAACCCCTGATCCAGAAAGGCTCCGCACAAGCGGATCAACAGAGGTTGAATCGTATCGGAAGGACTCGGGCTTTTCGGATCCGGAGGCGCCTCACAAGTGATTCCCAGCGCCGCGAATTTTTCCTCGCAGACATCCAGTAAACCGTTCTGCCGCAAATGACTGTATATTCCTTCTTCGAGCTCCCAATCCAAGGATTCGAAGACCGGTTCCGGAGCTGCCGCCTGCAGCATGGCCAGGCGAAGCTGGTATCGGCTGAGCCGATGCTTGATGAGAGACGCGTCGTCTCCCTCCTCGGCCAGGATCGCTTTCAAATCTTCTCCGCGAATCCTGCCACGAGCCAGTTCGCGCCGGAAGGCGCTCTCGGCCATATACGGCTCGGCGCCGAACAAATCCGACGCTTTGGCCACGGCTTCCTCAAACGGAAGGCGTTGAAAGGCGTGCAACGGATTGTGATGTACAAAGACCCCAATCGGTCCTTGCGAGGGGAGCAGGTGAGAAGCTTCCTCCACCAGTTCAGAAACCGAGGGGAAGGTGTTCAAACCGACCTCAGTTTCTGCTCCCAGCGTACTTTCCGTCACAAAATCAGCTTGCCTTTCTCCGTGAAATTTACCAATCGCCTCTATACAGGGGTTCCCAGACCTTCTAGGGGGGACCTGCATCGAAGCGCGTAAACCACTGCAAGCCCGAGACTTTATTCTACTATTTCGCTGTCAAAGAACACACTGCAGATCCGCTGAAACAAGCCCGTTGGGCTGATCTCAGGGATCGAGGAAATCTATAGCAAACTCAAATCGCCGCCGGAGGAACTGTACTCAAAATCAAACTTCGTCCAAATTATGCTTTGCCTAAAAGGCTTGGCACATCGAACTCGACCTGCTCAAACGGACGGGGGAGGCGGATCCGATCGTGATGCGTATGGAACCCGTCCGCATCCATCACATGGATCGAGTGGCTCTTCAAATCCACCTGCCAAACCGTGTTCGTACCGCGTCCGCGATAGTTGTCCAGGCCCCGGGCCGAGCCCCTGGCCGGTCCGACGCTCACCAGCACCATCAATAGAGGTACCGTGTCGATCCAGGTCGCCGTGGGCCGGTATTCAATCTCCCGCTGGTAGTCCCGGCGGGAGAGTACCGCTAAATCCACTTCGCGCACGGAACTGAAATCAATGCGGAAACGAGCGCCTTCCCGTACCATGAACCCTTCGTCGCCGATCGCTGTTCGCAGCGCTTCGGTCATTGCCGCCATCACCCGGTCTTCATCTAAGGGACGATGCCGACCGGAGGGCGAACTAGGGGTGGGCCCGGAAACTGTCATTGTGGGCGCTTCTTGTAAACTCATGATCCTAAACTTCTAACTTCCGCTGACTGCCTGCGCAGAGAAACTCACTGTGCACCAACAAGGTAACAATTACTGGGCCTGAGACCTATCGGCTGGGGAGGCTACAATCCTCCTCCCCTTCATGGGAGGTTCTGCGGAAAGAGCCGCTGACCGTTTGGGGTCCCCCATCTAAGGCGGGATGGTCCCCTTGTGGAGGCTATAGTTCTGAGGTCGTTTTGCCTTCACTCTGGATACATTGAAAACGTACCGAGGTGAGGCACCCGCAAGAAATTAAGTTTTACAAATCATCCGGAATCAGTAGCCTGAGCGGCCATCTAGGTCGGTCAGTGCAAAGTCGGCGGATTGCAACGTTTTATTAAGCCCTCACCGCAAGCGCGACCTTGACGAACCTTTATTACGCCATGTTGATGCAAACAGCGAAAAGTGTTTTCAGGCCGCGATGGAACGATTCCCCGTTACAACTGAGACGGGATAACGCCGAGCGGCCAGGAGGAACAGGGCTGGCAGTCCTTCTCCTGGCCCCTTTTTCCGGAGCGCGTCCGGCAGCAGCCGTTCCTGGCCGCGCGCCGAGCGAAGATTTTTTGAACGATGGCGTCGCGCACAGCTTCGCCCACCTGACCCGTCTGGGCGCCGGGTTGATGGAGCAAAAGTTACAACATCGGGATGGCTTACCGTTCCGATTCCGAGCCCCCCACCACACCTGAACTACCCCCTGTACAGTGTTTCCCATATCCCCTGTACAGGGGGTGGTGAGGGTGCCCTGCTCCACATCGCCAACCCGGAACAAGTCCAACCGCGTTGATGTATTGGGGCTCCTCACCGACAACGGCTAACACGCCGACGTTCCACGGAGATAAACTGGAAGTGTCCACGTCCCAGCGATCCCGATATCACCGATCCTGGATTCCGGGCCGATGGCGACGTGCGTTGATGCTGCCAATGTCTCAAAGAACCGTTCTGCAGGTAATGACGCTGAGCTTTGGCTTAGTCGTATCGCTCGTACTCATCGCGGCTTATGTCGGCTATCAGGGCTCTAACACGATTCAGGCCGACGCCCGCCGCATGATCCTGGACCATCTGGTCAACTCCGCCCAGGGCTCCGAGCTCGAAGCTCAGATTGAGCAACATACCTCCGAGCTCCTCAATCGCCTTGAGGTCGTGCTGGGTGCCTGTTTCCTACTCGCCGGCGGATGTTCGGCCTTCACGATCTGGTTCGTCACGCGAACCCTGCACCGGCTGGAATGGCAGAGTCAGGAGCTGACTCGCGTTTCCTGGCAGATGGTGGAGGATCAGGAACGCGTTGCCCGCCGCTTCTCCCATGAGATGCACGATGAGCTGGGGCAAACCTTGGTCGGGCTGAAGGGGCTCACCAAACGTGTTCGGCCGGAAGAGTTGGACGGACAGCGCAAGGAACTCGTCGGCATGATCGACGAGGTGCTGCGAAGCATTCGCGAGCTTTCCCAGCTCCTTCGCCCGGTGATCCTGGATGACTTCGGCCTCGACGCCGGGCTCCGCTGGCTGACCGACCGCTTCTCCCAACGGACCCAGATCGAAACCAACTACGATTCCAACTATCAGGGACGCCTTCCCGAACAATTGGAGACGCACCTGTTCCGCATTACGCAGGAAGCGCTCACCAACACGGCGCGCCACTCCGGAGCAACTCGCGCTAAGGTGTCTTTAAGGGTCGACGACGGGCAGGTGTACCTGTCGATCGAGGATAATGGCCGCGGGATGAGCGTCCGGGCTTCCGCCAAACCCAGCATCGGCATGGTTGGCATGCGCGCCCGCGCGCGGCATTTGAACGGCAGATTGAGAATTGAAAGAGCAGATTCCGGCGGTGTCCTGGTCATTGTGGAGGCTCCCATTCCCGAGGGAGCCCTTGATGCGGAGGTCGAGCACGCTGAAATCCGGTAGCTGCGTACAGTGACCTACATGCAACGGAAAACCACGGTCCTCCTGGCGGATGATCATAGCGTAGTCCGGAAAGGGTTTGGCTTGATCCTTTCCGCTCATGATGACCTCGAAGTCATCGGTGAAGCATCCAACGGCAGGGAAGCCGTGGAATTGGCGGAAAAGCTTAAGCCGGACGTGGTGGTGATCGATGTCTCCATGCCGGAGCTCAATGGAATCGAAGGGACGCGTCGCATTGCCCAGGTGAGTCCCCGTACGCGCGTGCTGGCGCTCAGTATGCATCGCGATGCGGTCTACGTCCGGGAGATCCTCCGTGCCGGCGCCAAAGGCTATCTGGTCAAGGACGCCGACGATGATGCCTTTGTGGATGCCGTACGCGCGGTGGCGCGCGGCGAAGGCTACATCAGCCCGGCGGTTTCCGAAGTTGTCCTCACCGATTACCGCAAGCACGTCACCAATCCGGTCGACCTGCTGACCAGCCGTGAACGCGAGGTCCTGCAGTTAATCGCCGAAGGGCAGACCAATAAGGAAGTCGCGAATCTGCTGAACCTCAGCGTCTACACCGTGGAAGCGCACCGCGGCAAGATCATGGAGAAGCTAAACCTGCACAATACCGGCGACATCGTCCGTTTCGCGCTCCGCAACGGTTTGATCGCGTAAGTAGATGTGGGGCAAGCTGAACCACCTGCCGCTGCTGGGAGCCCCGCGAAACGCAAGTAGCGATGGGTTTGCTACCCGTCGAGCGACCGGCGCCGCGTCCGCCAGAACAGCAACAGACCAATCAGAGGACCCGCTACCCAGAGTCCATCCCAATCCCCGTTGCCGGTGATATCGGCAGGCGCTTGCTCTGCGCCGTATCGGACTGGGTCACCTTCATGCGGTAGCCCTGCAGCGGCGGAGCCTCGCCCGGAGCCCCTTCGGGAGCGTTCGCCGCATTCTCCGAGATCAGATTTTCGAGCGCAGCCGCCGCGGGAATCGCCCGCTCGGTCGCCTGCTCGACGGCCGTGCGGAACCCGTCGATCAGCGGGACATCCAGGTTCGCGGCCGCCGCCTGCTCCACGATGTAGTCGAGGAACTTGGGACTACCGCAGGTGAACTCGACACAATTGACGCCGTTCTCATTCACGTTCTCCAGGTAGGTCTTGAGTAATTCCTGCTGGGTCGCATCATCGGCGTTCCAGTAGCCCTTGCGAATCGTCTCCAACATGCGCGCGTCGATATCCTGCGCGGCATACGGCGAGTTCTCCTGGAACCACTGCTTCATTCCCATCTGATACTTGTCATCGACGTAGACATCGAACGTCTCCTGCCACATCGCATCGTCGACGACCTCGGTCGCTGTCGCATCCCAGCCCCACATATACTCGACGAATTCCTTCATCGCTCCGGCCCCGGCGTAGCCTTCCTTCTGCATCCCTTCGATCCAGGTCGGATTGGCGTAGCGCGAACGGAATTCGGTGCCGATGAACTCGTCCATGGTGCTCATGTGGGCATTGCCCGGATCGCGCGTGTTGGCGATCACCAGTTCCGGTTCGGACCCGTCGATGTTGCGGATCGCCGTCGCGAGCCCGCCCATGTACATATACATGTCATCGTTATCCAACGCGCCGTAGAGCATGGTCGAGCTCGAATGAACGACTTTATCGGTGCCCGAGAGCGCCAGCCGGAAGACATCCTCCATGGACTCGCCCCAGAACCCGTTGCCGAATCCATGGCCCATCTTCTGCAGGTATTCATCGGCCATCGCGGCGTCGGTTTCCCAGGTGCCGCTGGCCGCCACGATCGACGACGTATTCAGGTTGAACGAGCCCGGCGGCTCATCAAAGATCCGCACGCCGGCGCGCTTATCGGCGTCCTCCTCGGAATAGCCGCGCGAGATCAGCACTTGCTTGGTTTCGAGGTAATGCTGCCGGACGTAGTTATCGGCTTCCTCAATCGCCTTCACCTGCTGCACGGCCTTGTCCATCAGCACGGTGATGTTGTTGAACATGCCCTCGGCGGCGCTGGCGATCACGATGTCCACGCGCGGACGCCCCAATTGCGATTGCGGAATCACTTCGACGTCGATCACTTTGTCGCGATCGTTCCACACCGGGCGCGCGCCCAGCAGCCACAGGATCTGTGATTCAGTCACGCCCTCATGGCGCATCGTCTCATCGCCCCAGATGACGAAGGAAATTTTCTCCGGATACTTGCCATGCTTTTCCAGGTGATCGGCCAGCATCTCATCGGCAAGCTTCACGCCCATCTCCCAGGACGCCTTCTTCGGAACCTTATCCGGATCCACGCCATAAAAATTCTTGCCGGTCGGATAGGAATCAGGATTGCGAATCGGCTCGCCGCCGGTTCCGGTCGGCACGAAGCCACCGTTGAGCGCGTTCATCAGATTGGCCAGTTCACGCGGACCGGAGGCGACGATGCGTTCCTCCATGTCCTCGGCGAACACCGCGCGCTCATCGGGCAACAGGCTGCGGTCGGTCGAGGCGATCGCATCCACGGTGGTTGCGCGTTGATCTTCGGGCGGCGTGTGCCCGAACGCGTGCATGCCATAAGGAATGTTCTGCTCGCGCAGCGAATCCATATGATGCTGGATCTTGTGCACCATCGGATCATCGAGCTTCGATAGATCCAGGCCCAGGTCCTTGGCGATTCCCAGCTCCTTCACCTGCTCGCGAATCTCATCGGCGAAGGCTTCGGCCAGCTCCGGGTTCTTGTGCAGATTCACATCGAAGTCATTGATCTTTTCATTGAGCTCGGCGAGCTCGGGATACAGGCCGCCTTTGCGGAACGGCGGCACCATGTGGTCCACCAGCGTCGCCGCGCCGCGACGCCGCGCCACGAGCCCTTCGCCGACGACATCGACGTTATAGATATAGATATCGGGGAGCGTGGAAATCAGCGCGTCCGGAGCATCCTCATCCGACAGCCCCATATCCTTGCCGTCCAGCCATTCGAGCGTCCCGTGCGTGCCGATGTGCACGACGGCATCGGCCTGAAAGTCATTCTTCAGCCACGCATACGCCGCCACATATTGATGATGCGGAGCCAGATCATCCGCGTGATACAACGCCTCTTCATCTTCGCCCCAACCGCGCGCCGGCTGCGGCATCAGCACGACATTGCCGTACTCCAGAGCCGGAATCAGGATGTCGCCGTCGCTCATCAGGCGGGTGTCTTCCGGCTCGCCCCAGTCCTTCAGGATCTTCGCCCGGAACTCCGGCGCGTATCCATCCAGCCACTCGCGATACTGGGCCATCGGAACGCGCACGACGCCACCCTGCTGCGATCAGCTCCTTCAACTCGCCCGGCGCGAATCCACCGACGTTGCGAGCTTTGGTCGTCATCGCCTCCAGAAGCGCATCCGCTGAAAGATCATCGGCACCGACGTTGTATCCCTGCCGCTTGAGCTCACTCATGATGTTCGACAGCGACTCGGCGACGTTCAGATAACTCGCGCCGATGCCGGCTTTGCCAGCGGGATAGTTGTAATAGATCAGCGCGAGCTTCTTGTCCGCATTCGACTTCGCGCTCAGCGCGGCGTACTTCAACCCACGCTCGACGGCCTTGGGAACCTGCGAGGCGAGGGGCCGGTTCACGACGACCGTCAGTCCGGTCTCGGGATCCCGCACCTTCTCCTTGCTGCCCACGACCGTGGGCGCCGTCAGCCCGGCCAGCTCCGGCACAGCGACCTGGAACGTTCCTTCGAACAAAGAGAGTCCGGTGTCGGAGTCATGCCATTCCTGCTCGCTGCGGCCGTATAGGCTCACCAGATTGATCACCGGGATGTTGAGCTTCTCCAGTTCCTTGGCCGAATCGAAATCGGCGAAGCGGAACAGCAGGCTCAGCGCGACATCGGCGCGAGCGTTGCCCGATTCATCCAGCAGCATGCGGGTGAACGCCACTCCATCCGGATAGCCGAAGAAGGGAATTGCCTCGGCGCCGCGAGATTCGATCTCGGCGATCAGCGCATTCAGCAACTCCGTATCGCCGGTGTAGTAACTGGCTTTATAGAATCCCAACGCAACGCGCGGAGCACCCGGCTTCGTCTTTCCATTGGCCTGACGCCAAGTGTTGAACGCATCCCAGTTCGCGAACGCGCGACCCGTGGTGGACCCATCGGGATAGTAATAGCCGAAATCCAAACTCACCTGCGGCTCCGGGATGGTCAGCCCTCGAACGCCCGCGCGCGACAGACTCAGCTTCATGAGCCCCAGCTGATTCGCCAGCCCCGAATTCGCCCAGAACGCTCTCGCCCGATCATCCCAATCGACACCCTGATCGGTATAGAATTCGCGCGGAGCCAGGCCTTCGCCCACGCCCAGCACCGTTCCGCCGCCCGTTCCCGGCTGCCCGCGACGCACCGACTCGATCACATTCACGCCATGATCGCCGTCGAAGCGATCCAGCATCTGCTGATTCATCACGTCCAGCACCAGCACGTCGGCGTCGGTCAGATCCGCGACGCTGGCCTGGTCGTACATGGACTCGGTCAGGAAGGAGAGCTTCACGCGATCGCGCAGGTCCGGACGCTCAGCGATGAGCTGCTTATACGCTTCGAGCGTCAGCGGCAGGTTGCCGTCGGAGTAGACATAGGCGATGCGGACCGGGTCATCCCCCGCCCGCTGATTGCCGGCATTCTGCGCAACCAGCGCCACTGAGCCCGCGAGCAATGCCAGCCCCGCGAGCCCCGCCGCCACCGCGATTCGTCGAATTGTCTTCGTGGTCTGCAAGCTTTATTCCGCCGCTATTCCGCCCCAGGCGCGAGCTGTCCGGGAGGCGTCGCCGAATCATCCGGAACATAGATAATCTCGCCATTGGCCAGCCGATACGCGGTACCCAGGCGCTCTCCATCGCCGCCTGTCTCCTCACCCGTCACTTCGTACGCCGTGATTTTCGTGCCCTTCTTGACGATGATTTCCTGGCCGCCATCAGGCCTCGTCTTCACCATCGTGACTTCGCTGTTGGGATCCACCAGGTCGCCCATGCGGAACACGGAGAACAGCGTGATCATCAGTCCGACGATAAACACCACGCTGACGTCGAACAGATTCGCCACACCGGACAGCGGATCTTCTTCCGGGATCTCGTCCGGCGACGGCAAATGCAAAAATCGCGCCATGCTATCCCTCCCTCACGTATTCGCCCAGCGGCTTCTCGGTTCCGATCGGCTCCAGTTCTCCGGCGATGCGCTCGGCCAGATAGCGCTGATCGCGCACGATCTGGTTCACCCAACCATGCCGCACCGTCGCGACCACGAACGCCACCGTACCGGTCGACAGCCCGATGATCGTGCTGGTGAACGCGACCACCATCTGCCCGGCCATCGATTCCAAATCGCCCGACGCCATGGACGCCAGCGAGATGCCCATCGGAATCAGCGTACCGATCAGCCCGATCGACGGACCTACTTTCACCAGCATGCGCGGCGCAGTCAGCGTCGCCCGGACCTTGCCCTCGCATTCGAGCAGCAGATGCTCCAGTCCGCCGTCATGCAACGTCTCATCGCTCAGCGATCGTTCCACCGCCTCGACCAACTGACGCAACGGAGCCGGCAGCTTCGCCGTTCGCACGGACTCAGCCCGCAGCACCGGACCGGCCTGCAGCCACGTCTTCACATCGAATCCGCGCCATTCCCGTTGCCGCGTGACGAACTCGACCAGGCAACTGCCCGCCATGAACAGCGCCGCGATGACGCATACCCACAGCAGCACGAATACCGGAAAGCGCAGCACCTGGCCCAGCGCGAATAATCCATTCTCAAGTGCCGACGACATGAACTTACTGTCTCCTCCAAACGTAATGCGCTCCGCCGAGCAGCAACGAAATCGCGGCGACCCACACCGTCCAGGCCGGAATCGCGAGACCCGCATCCAGCCCCGCGCCACCGACGTTCAACGCCGCAGCTGAGCGCCAACCTTCCTGAATTCCCGGCGTCAGCGCCACCACCAGCCCCGCCAGGCAGATGCTCAGCAGCGCTTCGTCGCGGATCTCTTCGCCCGTCAGGCGCGCGTTCCTGCTCGCGAGCACGGCGGGCAAAATCACCAGAATCGCCGTGGCCGCCAAGGCGACTGTTTGCGGAATCCCCTTGCCGCGCGAAATCAGCAATCCCAGGATTGCCGCCAATGCGCCGCCCGCGATCGATGCGACCATGGCGTAGCGTGGCCGAAATAGCAACACAGCAGCGCCCGCTGCCGCCAGCCCACCCGTCCATTCGATCTGCAGCGAAACCCATGCCGGGATCGCCACGACCGCCAACGTAAACCCCAACGCTAAGCCCACACGCCCCGTCCACCGGCGACCCGTCAGGGCAGCCAGAACCACGGCGGAGAGTCCGCACAGCAACCATAGCGCATTAGCCAAAATACTCATAAACTTCTCGAAAGCCCATTTCCAGACCTTCTCATTGGACGCGACCCAGCTGGTTCAGTTTCGGTTTGCGCCCTTCCAAGCCTACTGGATCAGCCTCCCGAGCTCCCAGTCAATCGTCCCCGGCGGATCGGCGAAGGCCTCCGGATGCAGCAGATGCGCCATCTTCCTCACCGCCAGCACCTGACGCGGCCCTTCATGTTTCATCAGCGCCGAGTCATAGTACATCACACGGCTATCCTCAATCGCGTCAATGGTTTCGTATCCTTCGCGCCTGTAAATCTCGCCGAGCGTCGTAATCCCATCGATCCCGCCGACCTTCGCATCCACCCAAATCGGCGAGAGAATCACCTCGGGATCGCGCGCGATCACTTCCGCGTTGGTCGTCTGGAACGCGCCCGCATCCACATCGGCGAAGACGTTCTCCCCGCCGGCGGCTTCGATGATGTCCTCCAGAGGAGACCGGTTCCCGTTGGTCCACGGACCGTTGTGATTCATCTCCATGTAGACGCGCACCGGCTCAAGGTCTTCGGTAATCGCGCGAATTTCGGCTAGCTGCGCGCGATACTCTGCCGTCAACTCCCTGGCCTGCTCACCTTTGCCGATCGCATCGCCGATCACCACGATGCTTTCGAAGACGTCTTCGAGCGACTCCGGCTCGAAGTGCAGGACGTTATATCCGGCCTCGCGCAGTTGATCGGCGAGCGCCCGTTGGAATTGATTGCTGGTCAGGATCAGGTCCGGCTGGAGCGCCACGACCTCGTCCATCAACGGATTGGTAAAGCTCCCCACGACGGCGACTCGCCCGGACTCGCGATCCTCCACCACCTGCTCGGGAAAGACGCAACTTTCACTGACGCCGACGATCCTGTCGCCCGCGCCGAGCGTGTACACGGCCTCGACCAGCGGCGACGACAGCCCGACGATGCGGAGATCCGCGACTGGGGCCGCATCCGGAGCCTCGGCGACGTCGTTCGACGGCGAACCGCAGCCTACCAGCACCACCAGCAGAAACAGATCCAGCGACGCCCGTGCCGCGCGTCCCATCAGCTTACGCCTGACTTGCATCGCCGCCTGGCTTCGCGACATCCGAGCCCGCGCCGGAGTCATCCTCCTGCGCCACCACAAATACGGTCCGGAGATCCCCAGTCCAGCCAGCGCCAACCCGAGCAACGCCCACAAGGCCTTGACGAAGACTCCGCCAAAGACGCCAAAGTGAAAGGCGCTGAACCACGCGATGACCGTATCGCCCGCATAGCGCGCACGCAAGGGATTCGACTGCACAACCTTACCGGTATACGGATCCAGCAGCACGCTGCTCACGTTGTGGAACGCATCCACGTGATCCTCGCGGAAGGTGATGCGTACCGGAGGTTCCCGGCGAGGCCGGCAGGCTGATCGCGATGCGGCGCGGCACGGGACTCAAGACCCAGTGCGTCCTGGCGCGATCCGGACAAGCTCGGCGTATGGCATTCGCGTGCCGTTCAATTCCTTCGCCGGCAGCACGACTGCATCCAGCTTTCTCTCCTGCGGAAAGACCAAGCCCACGAGCATCGATCACCGGCTGATACCAGACGAAATACACGCCCGAGATCGAAAATCCAATCAGAAAAATCGCCAGCGCCGCGCCCATCGCGCCGTGCGTTTGCCAGATCCATTTGCCCCAGCTCGCGTCGCGATGCAGGCGGAACGCGGCCATGAATTTCTCCCAACCTGGCCACCATACGATGAACCCGGTGACGGTCAGCACTGCCAGGGCGATCGCCGCGCTTCCGTTCACCACGCGCCCAGGGCGCCCCGTCAGCAGATTGGTGTGCAGCGACTCCAGCCATCCCAGCCAACCCGCATCGGTGGCTCGAACTCCGGCGATCTTGCCCGTTCCCGCATCCACATTCACCAGCAGTGACGGCGACCCAAGCAGATACGCGCTCCAGTTCTCGCAGCGCTGCGTTGGGATAGGTCAGGCTGAGGAAGTTGCCGTCCGGATAGGCGTTGCGCATGGCCGCCAGCGCCTCGTCCGCGCTCACAGTGCGTGAGTTCGTGCCCACCGAAGCGGTACAAATCTCCTGGGAGGCCCGTTCGGTCAGCTCATCATGGAACGTCAGCACCGCGCCGGTCAATCCGATGACGACCGCATACACGGCCAGCACCAGACCCGCGGTCGAATGCACCCAGAAGCTGACGCCGCGCCGGTTCATCTCTCCCGATGCACCTCTCCATCACGAGCCAAATTCCGGGCAGAAAAAACGCGGAAAGGGCTGGCGGCTTTTGCCACCAGCCCGACTCGGGACGCAGTCCAGTTATCGCGTCTCCGTCTCAGCTCGTTCCACTTTCCAGTCACTAGAACTCGTATTTCACTCCTCCGATGGCCCAGGCGCCCGGCGCCAGGAAGCCGCTATCGGTGTAGTCGTAGTTGAACATGTTCTCCACCTTCCCGTAGATATTCACTGAGCGCGTATCGCTCAGCGGGAAGTTGTAGTTTGCCACCAGGTCCGCTTTCCTCGGACCCTGGAACATCATCACGCGGTTGTTGGCCCCGTAAGGCGAAAGCGGATATTTCCCGGTCATGTAGTAATCGAACGTCAGATTGAACTGGCTGGTGATCCACTGCGTGGCCGTCATCGTGAACGTATGGTTGGCAACGCCGAACACCGAATTGAAGTTCGGAACCACGGGAGTCCGCTGATCACTATTCGTGTAGGTATAGCCGACCTGCATCGACGTTTTCGAAGTCGGCGAATAGTTCATGCTGAGTTCCGCCCCGCGTGCGATTCCGCCACCCTTGGTGTTCATATAGCCTCCGAACCGGCCGAACGGATCATTGGCCGGGAAGTTGGCGAAGTTAAAGATGATCGTTTCGCGCAGGTCGGTATAAAAGAAGGTCGCGCTGGCCCGCATCTTGTCGTGCATCAGCCATTGGTCGATGCCTGTATCGAAGGCGATGGAACGCTCCGGCGTCAGCCGCGGATCACCGTAGAACGTATATTGCCCCTGGAACACCGACGCTCCGAAGCGCTCATAGAAAGACGGAGCGCGATAGCTATTGCCCAGATGCCCACGCAGCTTCGTGCCGGTCTTTTCAAAGAAATACGCCGCCGAAACATCCCCGGTGAAGGCGCTCGGCGGAGAGCTGACCTTGGTCGTCGCATATGGACTGGTCGATCCGGTGAACGTCGGCATCGTCAGTTGGAATTGCTGCATGCGCCCGCCCAGCGTAAGTTGCAAGCGGTCATTCAGGAAGTGCAGTTGATCCTGCCCATAGTAGGACTGGCTGATCTGGCTCGCTCGCATGTTCGAAGACGACGTGCCGATCGTATGCTGGGAGCCGTTCAGGAACTTCAGGTTCTCCATCTCGAAGCCGGCGGTGATCAGTTGATGCCGACCGATGGCGGAGTCCATGCGGATTTGAATCAGGTCCGTGTGGCCGTCATAGTTGCTGACGACGCTGGTATCCGGCTCATAACCGGTGATCTGATTCGCCGCCGGTCCGTTATAAAAACCGCGCTTGGTATTGACGCCCTGGTAGGAGAAGCGCCAGGATGTAGTCGCGCTCAGCTCTTGTTTGAAGATGAGCGCGCCGGTCAGGAAGGAGGACTTGCGGCTTCCATCCGGATCCGGCACTCCGGGCACGAAGGTCGCGTTTCCCGCGTTGAAGGGCTGGCCCGCCGCGAACAGGTTGAGCTGGTTGTTCGGAAGCCGAATGGCATCCACCGGACCGGTGGCCGGGAAGTTCGCCAGCACCGAGGAGGGAAACAGCGGATTGATCACCGAGCGTTGAAACACGTCGGAGCCCCACAGACGTCCGGCCAGCGAAATGCCGGGCGCCAGGTTCAACTTGCTGAAGAATTGCCCCCCTGTATTCCGGTTCGGCGTGACTCCGCGCACCCCGCGCGTCACGTTCAGATGCGAGAACCCGCCGCTATAGACCAGCTTGTCATTCAGGAAGCCGCCCGCCAGATTCGCCGTGCCGCGCATCATTCCCAAGCCGCCGCCTTCGGTGCGGATTGCGCCGTGCGTTTTGCCGCCGCCCTCGTCCGAATTGATGCTGAGCGCGCCGCCGATCGCATTGGACCCATATAAAGACGACCCGGAACCGCGCAGGAACTCGCTCTGGCTCATTGAGACGATGTTCATATCGGAGAAGAAGCCGGTGGCGTCGCCCTGGGTCGCCGCAGCGTCTCGGAACCGCAGTCCGTCCACCAGCACCGCCGTATCCTGATTCCGCAAACCGCGCGTCTTGATCGACATCACGCCGCCCACCTGAGTCTGGACCTGGATGCCGGGCACGGTCCGCAACGCTTCAATCAGCAGGTATTCGTCGCGCTCATTGACCTCCTTGGCGTCCACCACATCCAGCGTCTTGGCGATCTCCTGCTGAGTCAGCGGCGTACCGGTAGCGGTCACCACCACCTCCGTTACCGAGGTCGCGAGCCCCAGCGTCAGGTCCATCGTCGTGGTCGGCCCGGAGATGTCCACATTTTCCTCGCCATTGAGCGAGGCGTCCGGAGCCTCGGCGGCCAGGATGTAGCTCCCCGCCGACAGCCCGAGAAACTCATAGTTGCCGTTGTCGGAGGTGGTGGTCTGGTACAGCTCGCCGCTGTTCCGGTTCACCAGTTTGACATCGGCGTTGATCACGGCGAAGCCGTCCGGATCCAGGACCCGGCCCACCAGGTCCTCCGCCTTCAGGGAGCCGCTCACCGCCACCAGCAGGACCAACGTCAGTGCCAGCAGCCGAGCTATCGGCAGGTGGCGGGCATACAGGGACTTCGATTCCGTTTGCATAAAGATGGTCATTCGTTTTGCTGGGAACGGTCGCCGGGTTGCGATGCGTTGCAGCTTCCCCGGAGGCCAGGCCGTGGTCCGCAGCAGTGTGAGGCTATCACGAAATTCAGGAATTTCCCGGAATCGAGCCGTTCGGTCGGGTCACTGACTGGTAAGTGACCACCGAAACACGCTGAACCCAAAGAACTTGCCAGATCCGAGCGCCGGGCGGGATCTCCGCTTTTCCACAGGCCAAACTGCCTCGAAATCCCGAGCCTCTCGACCCATCTTCCCGGCCGGGGAGCCCTCCACCGCCGATTTCCGCCGCCGCCCCGGCGACCCAGATCCAAAATCCCGGGGCCCTATGCCATCTCCGGGGCGCGCCCGGAGGCCTACTTTGCTAAAATCACCGCAAGTTGCCTTCGGCTCGCGACACCCCTCGAAAGGAGCCCCCATATGAGCGAATTCAAGCTACGGGTGAACGGCCAGGATCACACCGTTGATGTCGATCCGGCCACGCCGCTTCTCTATATCCTGCGAAACGACCTCGATCTGCAGGGTCCCCGCTTCGGCTGCGGTCTCGGCCAGTGCGGAGCCTGCACGGTCATTATTAATGGCACGGCCACCCGGTCCTGCGTGACGCCCGTCTCGGCGGTCCGCGCCGAGGTCACCACGCTGGAGGGTATCGCCGCCGACGGCGAACTGCATCCGCTGCAGCAGGCCTGGATTGATCAGCAGGTCCCGGCGTGCGGCTACTGCCAGAACGGCCAGATCATGACCGCCAAGGCGATGCTCGACAAGAATCCCACGCCGACCGACGCCGAGATCCGGGAGGGCATGTCCCGGACCCTGTGCCGCTGCATGACCTACTACCGCATCCAGGCGGCGATTCGCATGGTGGCGCAAGCCAATGCCGCGGTTCAGAAAACCGGCCAGGAGGTGAAGGCATGAAGTCCAACTCCGGCATTCCTCAAGAAGTAGAACGCGCCCTGTCCCGCCGCAATTTCCTCCGCGGCGCGGGTGTGCTCGTCGTAGGTTTTACGTCGCTGGAGCCGCTGGCCCAGAATGCGCATGGCGCAGGGCTCGGCGTCCGCCACCGAGGCGGGCCCGTTCCTCGACCCCGATTTTCACCAGCTCGATGCGTGGATCGCGATCCATCCGGACAACACCGCGACCTTCAAGGTCGGCAAGACCGACCTGGGACAAGGCACCGGTACCGCGTTCCGCCAGATGATGGCCGACGAGCTCGATATCGCTTATGACGCCACGGACCTGATCATGGGCAGCACGGACGTCACGATTGATCAGGGCGGCTCGGGCGGCTCCGACGCGATTGAGCGGGACGGTCCTCCGGCGCGACGCGTAGCAGCCGAAGCCCGGCGCGTCCTGCTGAACATGGCATCGGATCGCTTGGGCGTACCCGTCGATCAGCTCACGGTCGCCAATGCGGTGATCTCCGTCACCGCCGATCCTTCGCGCAACATCACCTACGGCAAGTTGGTCGGCGGCGGACGCTTCAACGTCACCCTGACCGGCAACAATACCAACACCACCACCGGGATCGCGAAGGTCAAGGACGTCCAGGACCTCAAGATCGTGGGGCAGTCGCTGCCGCGTTACGACATCCCCGGCAAAGTGGATGGGTCGCTGAAGTGGGCCGTCGACGTCAAGGTTCCCGGCATGGTGCATGCGCGGAACATCAAGCCTCCGATGGCCGGCGCGAAGCTGATTTCGGTAGACGAATCCTCAGTGCGTGATCTTCCGGGTTTCGTTGCTGTAGTTCGCGAAGGCAACTATCTGGCGGTGGTTTGCGAACGCGAAGAGCAGGCCATCAACGCCGCACGGAAGCTGAAAGCCCAGTGGCAGAAGCCCGATGTCGCGCCCTTCCCGAGTTCGAACGATCTGTTCGACTTCATGCGCAAGGAGACGCCGTCGTCGATGGGCCGCGAGAACATGACCGGCGATCCGGACGGGGCGCTCGCCCGCGCGCCGAAGGTCCTGTCGGCGGAATACAATGTTCCGTTCCAGGGTCACACCGCGATCGGACCGGCTCACGCCATGGCGGATCCGCGCGAGGATCTGCTCACCATCTACTCGAACGACATGAAGTCCTACGGCATGCGCAACGGCGTAGCCGAGTTCCTGGGCATTCCGCGCGAAAAGGTTCGCGTGGTGTGGATGGATGGCCCGCAGGCCTACGGACGCACCGCCGCCGATGATGCGGGCTTCGAAGCCGCGTTCCTGGCGAAGCGCCTGAACCGGCCCGTCCGCGTGCAATGGATGCGCGAGGAGGAAACCGGCTGGGATACCAAAGGTCCGGCGTTCACCTTCGATATGAAAGGCGCGCTGGATGAGGACGGTAACCTGGTCGCCTACGACTACTATTCGCGCATCGCCGACTACAACCACGTCGGCTACAACGAGCCGGACACCGTGCTGATCGGGCAACTCACCGGCCGGCGCAAAGCCAATCCGGATCCGGGCCGCGGCGCTCTGCCCAACGAATCCTATGCGATCCCGAACCGGCGCATGCAATCCGATGTGATTCGCCTGCCGCTGGCCTGGGAGACCCCCGTGCGCACCGGGAACCTGCGCGATCCGAACGGTCCGCAGGTCACCTTCGCCTCTGAGTCATTCATTGACGAGCTCGCGGCGGCCGCGGGCGCGGATCCGATGGAGTTCCGCATGCGGCTGCTCGAGGCTTCCGATCAGGACACGCCGCAGTCCCATCGCGTGCGTTCCATCGCCTGTGTTCGCGCGGCCGCCGAACGGTATGGATGGCAGCCACGTCCGGCTGCGCAAAATATCGGCAACGGCAAGATCCTGACCGGGCGCGGCATCGCCTACAGCTATCGCACCAACACGGTGGCGGCCGAGATCGCCGAAGTCGAGGTGAATCGTGAAACCGGCCATGTCTATGTGAAGCGTCTGGTTGTGGCTCACGATTGTGGCCTGGTGATCAATCCGTTGGGGTTGGAGCGGACCGTCGAAAACGGCGCGCTGCATTCGGTCAGCCGGGCGCTGCATGAGGAGTTCGCCTTCGATCAGGAAAAACCGCTCAGCCGCGATTGGGTCACTCATCCTTCACTGACGCATCTCGATACGCCGGAGCAGATCGACGTGGTGCTGGTGAACGGGGATCCGAACCCGAATCGCCCGGATCTGGAGCCGTACGGCGCGGGCGAAACGGTGTGTAAGCCGATGCTCGCGGCGATCGGCAATGCGATCTATGATGCGACGGGCGTTCGCATTCGTCAGGTGCCGTTCCGGGATGACCGGGTGCTCGCGGCATTGCGCGACGCGGGTGTCGCGTAGATAGCGATTCAGCGAGTAGACGGAAAGGTCGCCTTGGAATGGGCGGCCTTTTTTATTGCGCGGGTGGAAGACGCCTGACCAGCGCATGCGCTTCGGGGACTGTGCCCCTGAAGGCGCACGCCGGCTGAACGCCGGCCCCCATTTGGGGTCTAAATTGCTGAAACCGCATACAGTTGACGGCGTCTAACCAACAGGCGACCTGGAGCAAGGCGTCTGATACTATACAAAACGTGCGGATCCGCGTCCTATTTTTCGGAATTGCCGGTGATATTGTCGGGCGTCGCCAGGATGAGGTTGACGTGCCGGCCGGGAGTCGGCTTGGGGCGGTCTATGACCACTATGCCTCGCGTTTTCCGAAACTTGCCGAATCGGCCGGTAGCCTGGTCCTGGCGCTGAACGAACACTTTTCCGATCGCGAAGCCGAGCTGAGCGAAGGGGATGAGGTCGCGTTTCTGCCACCGGTGAGCGGTGGCTCCGGGCCGCTTCGCGCCGAGACCGAATCGCCCGCGCCCGCGGCACTCCGCGAAATCGAAGATCCCGGCGGGCACTACTTCGCCATCACGCGCGAGCCTTTGAATCCGCGCGCCCTGGTCGACCGGCTGCAGCGCGGCGAAGACGGCGCCGTGGTGACCTTCGAAGGCGTCACGCGCAACAACACCAAGGGCCGCGCCACGCGCTACCTCGACTACGAGTGTTACGAAGGCATGGCGATCAATATGATGGCCCAGATCGGCCGCGAGATCATTGCTTCCGCCGCGCCCTCGAAGGACGGCCATAGCGCTCCGGACCAGATCGGGCGCATCGGTATCGTGCACCGGTTGGGGCGGTTGGAGATCGGTGAGGCCAGCGTCGTCATCGTGGTCTGTTCGCCGCACCGAAAAATCGCGTTTGAAGCCGCGTTTGAGGCGATCAACCGGTTGAAGCGCCTGGTACCGATTTGGAAGAAAGAATACTTCGCCGATGGCGAGGTCTGGGTCGAAGGGGAATGGGACGAGTCGGTTAAGAAAGCCGGCGATGCAGCAAACGAATGAAGCAACGCCAGCAACAGAGCGAATTTGGCCGGGCCCGGAGCAGGTTCCGACCGGCGGTGATCCTGCTTGCCGTGGCGGGATTGCTCGCCGCGCAGGATGTGCCAGTCGCGACCTTCTCGGCCGATGTCGCCCTGGTGCGTTTGCTGGTTTCGGTGAAGGACGCCACCGGGCAGCCGGTCGGCTCGCTGCAGCGGGAAGACTTCAAGGTGTTCGATACCAATGTCGAGCAGACGATCAGCCTGTTTGAACAACACACCGATTATCCGCTGTCGATTTCGGTGCTGATTGATACCAGCGGGTCCACCAATAGGGATCTAGCCTACGAAAAAGACTCGGTGGAGCGGTTCCTGCGCGCGCTGCTCAGCGATGGCAATCCGGAGGATGCGGCGGCGTTGTACGCCTTCAACGATGAGGTGAATCTGCTGAACTCGTTCACCAGCCGCGAGGGGCGCCTACGCAGCAGCCTGGATGGGTTGCGCGGCAGCTCCGGTACGTCGATGTATGACGCGATTTATCTCGCGACCAGGGATCTGGACCGGCGCGAGGGCCGTCACGTGATCGTTGTGGTGACCGACGGCGGCGATACGACCAGCAAGACAAGCTTCAATGAAGCCCGTCGGCAGGCACAGCTCGCCGATGCATCGCTTTATGGAGTGCTGGTGGTCCCGATCGCGGGAGATGCCGGGCGGAACCTGGGCGGGGAACGCGCGCTGGAGCGGCTGGCCGAGGACACCGGGGGACGCGTCTTCACGCCCAACATCGGCGAGCAACTGGATGCCGCTTTTGAGGAAATTCTGCGGGATCTCCGCACCCAATATTTGATCGGTTATTATCCACAGGGCCTGCCAGAGGAGACTCCTGAATTCCGGCCCGTTCGCGTCGAAGTCAGGGGCGAAGGTTTGCGCGCCGTCACGCGGACCGGCTACTATGGGGACTCCGCCGAGTAGTTCAGGTCCCGAATGACGAATCGGCTGAGCGCCAAGTTCTCATGTGGACTCCGCGCTCCACAAGGTTCGCCGCGCTGCTTGGTAGAGCGAGGACCGCATGGCCGGAAAAATCAGTCAAACCAAAGCCCCCGACCAGACCTTCGAAGAGGTCCGGTATCTCCGCCATTTGATCGACGAGATGATCCCGGTGCGGATCCGGCTTCGGCAGGACAAGACCGGCAAAAAGGAAGTCGAAGGTGTGATCGAGTTCTATGACAAGAACTTCATCCGCCTGACCCGCGACGGACAACCCAACCTGTTCGTGTTCAAACACGACATCAAATACCTGTACGAAGCCAAATAGCGTAGCCGCTCGCCCGCCACCTGCCACAATTGTTGTTGAGAGAGGAAAGGTCCCTTTGTCTACGTTTCTGGATTCCGCGGTTGAAATCGCCCATCAGGCGGGGGAGTTGATTCAGGAGTACGCCGGGAAGAACATCGGCTACGACCTCAAAGGCGAGCAGGATCTGGTGACCGAAGCGGACCGGGCCTCGGAGGCGATGATCGTCAAGTACTTGCAGTCGCGTTTTCCGGATCACGCCATCGTGGCCGAGGAAAGCGGCGAACATCAGGGCTCGGCCGATTATTGCTGGTACGTCGATCCGCTGGACGGCACTACCAATTTCGCGCATGGGTTCCCGGTCTACAACGTGACGCTGGGCCTGGAACACAAGGGAGAGCTGATCGCCGGCGTGATCCACGATCCCACCCGCGGGGAAACCTTCACGGCCGAGAAAGGCTCCGGTGCGTTTCTGAACGGCAAGCGGATCGTGGTTTCCGAGACTCCGGAGCTCAGCAAGGCGTTGCTGGCCACCGGATTCCCGTCCCGCAAGCGCCATCAGAACATCAACGTCCATTTCTTCTATCAGACTTCGATGCGTTCGCATGGAGTCCGCAGGGCAGGCGCGGCTGCTCTGGACCTGGCCTATGTGGCCTGCGGGCGGCTCGATCTGTTCTGGGAGTTTCGCCTGAACCCCTGGGATATCGCTGCCGGGATTCTGATTCTGGAGGAAGCCGGCGGAAAGATCACGGACATGCACGGGGCGCCGATTCAGTTGCGCTGTCCGCATGTGCTTGCCAGCAATGGGAAGCTCCATCCGGAAACCCTCGATCTGTTCAAGGACGTCTTCGAGGGGCGGTATCGCGACGCGCTGCCGGAGTTGCCCGGGGATCCAACTGCCTGACCTGCGTGCGTTTGCGCTTCGCTCGCGTCCTGGAGGGAGCTGCAAAAGTGCGGTTTCCGCCTGTATTCGTTTGTAAAATCACCGTAAAATCAATACCATCGACGACACCTCCGCGGTAGAAATGCGTTGATACTTGTAGGTGTAGAGCGCGTGTGGGCGATCTCTGCTGTCTCGTTCCGCCAGAGAAGGAACCTGGGGGACAGGTGTCCGCGCTCACAACGCCGAAGCTTGGGGGGCGATGGAGGCCCGGAGATTAGACTTATGCGTCGTTTGACCAAACAATTCTCCGATGCGGGCGCCGGATTCGTGGCCCATCCCGCCGGGCGAGTCACTCTATTGGTCGCCTCGATCCTGGTGCTGGGAACCTGGGGCTCCGGATTACTGGCGCAGTTCGCAGGCACAACCGGAGGCACTGCGGGCGCGGGGCAAACGCAGCAGTCGTCCCAGCCGGCGGGCGCTCTGACCGGGCAAGTGGTGAGCTCCACTACCGGCGAGCCTCTGCGGAAAGTGACGTTGACGCTGCAGCCGCGTGGGGTGGCCGGTGGAACGCGCGCGACAGCGACTTCGGATGCCTCGGGCGGGTTCCGGTTTGATAAGGTCGCGCCGGGGACCTATCGCCTGCAAGGCGACCGCACCGGATTCGTGAACAGCGTCTACGGAACCGATCAGGCTTCGGGCGATCCGAAAGATATCGAGATCACTTCTTCGAAGACCGTCTCCGGCATCGTCTTTAAGCTGACGCCGCACAGCGTCATTACGGGCCGCGTGTTTGACCAGGATGGCGATCCGCTGGAGAGCGCGCAGGTGGAAGTGTCGCACTTTGCCTATCCGCAGGGCGAGCGTGAGCTGCGTCCAGTGGCGCGGGCCAGCACGAATGACCTGGGTGATTTTCGTGTCTCCGGGCTTGCGCCGGGACGGTATTACGTCAGTGCGTCCCTGGGCCGGCCGCAGCAGGGTTTCGCCCGCGGGGGACTGCTGGGCGATTCCACTCCGGCTCCGAGCGAAGACTATGTGGCAACCTTCTATCCGCGCGCGAGCGAGGCGGAAAGCGGCACGCCCATCGATCTGATTCCGGGAAGCGAAGTGCAAGGAGTCGATATCGGGTTGCGCAAGTCGCCGATGTTCACGGTGTCCGGTGCGGTGACCGGCATCGAAACGGTCTCGACGGATTTGCCGCCGGCGTTGACGCAACTGCTGGCAGGGCGCGGAGGCCGGGGCAAGGGCAAGGGCGGCGGGTTGCCCCCGCAGATTGTGGACCAGATCCAGGCGCAAGGCGGGGATGTAGAGGCCCTGCAGGCCCAGGCGGAGCAGCTCCGCCAGCGATTGGGGAACCGTCCCAATGTGATGGTCGCGCTGACGCCGCGTGCTGGGAATTCGGGGGGTGGCGGAAGGAACCGCGGGAATCCCGCCGGCGCGACGCAGGTGGAGCTCGACGGGTCCTTTACGATTCCGGCCGTGGCTCCGGGATCCTATTATCTGATCGCGCAGACGCGGGGAGGCCGTGGAGCGCAGTCGCAGCAACAGTTGTCGGCGCGCACGGAAGTCAACGTCTCCAGCGGGAACGTCAGCAATCTTCGGCTGGACCTGGCTCCGCCGCTGCAGTTGACGGGAACCATCGTTCCGGATGAGAAGGATGCCGAGGTCGATTTCAGCAAGGCCCGGCTGAATTTCCAGGCGCAGGCGAATACGCCGTTGCGGGGAGGTCCGGGGAGACCCCAGATCGAAGCCAATGGAACGTTCACCGCGGAGCTCGCGCCGGACACCTATACGGTGGAGCTGAGCGGCTTGGCGGACGGTTCCTATTTGAAAGCGGTGAAGATGGCGGGCCGCGAGTTGCCTAATGCGCAACTGGACCTGAGCTATGCCGGCGGCCAGCTAGAGATCGTGGTCGGGACCGATGCCGGGGGCGTGAGCGGGCGGGTGGAGAACTCGCACAAGGAGCCGATGCCGAATGCCCGGGTCACGCTGGTGCCGGCGGCCGATACGCCGCGGCGCGATCTGTATTTCTCGGCGACCAGCGGCGAGGATGGAAGCTATACGTTGTCCAATGTTCCGCCGGGCAAGTATGAGATCTATGCTTGGGAAACCGTGGAAACCAACGCCTGGATGGATCCTTTGTTCCGCCAGCCGTATGAGGCGCGCGCCGAGGACGTGGAAGTTAAGCCCGGGATGACTCCGGACGTCACGGTGGAGCTGATCGAACGGACGCAGATGCTGTCGGGCCGCTGATGAGCCTGGCGGAGTAGTAGCAACGAGTTTTTTACACGTCGAGCATCATCTCTCCAATATCAACTGCGATTACGCTTCGCGGATGGGGAGGCTCGAAAGCCTCCCGCCGGGTGAACACCGGCCCTCCAAAAACTAAGGATGTTACGCTGAGGGGCGGAGCTCTTCCCAGCAGGCCACAGGTGAGGGTTCCTTCCTCACAAACCCCTGATGTTGACCCAATTGCAATCCTGGCTCACTGGACTGGGTCTGTCTGAACTACAGGCCGCCTGGCTTTCGCGGGCAGTGGGCGCCACGGGCGTGCTGCTCGGCAGCCTGATTGCCCACCTGATTACGCGCCGGATTTTCTTGGGCATCGTCCACGGGTTCGCCGAGAGGACCAAGACCCATTGGGACGATGTCCTGATCAAGAATCGCGTCTTTCACCGGCTGGCCCATCTCGCTCCGGCGATTGTCATTCGCATCGCCGCTCCGCCAGTCTTCGACGGATTCCCGCAGATCGAAACGCTGATCAAGCACAGCACCGACATTTACATGCTGGTGATCTTCTTCAGTGTGTTGAATGCCGTGCTGGACTCGGTCAACGACATTTATCAGGAGTTCCCGGTCTCCCAACGCATTCCGATCAAGGGATATCTGCAGGTGGTGCAGATCGCGGTGGGGGTCGGCATCGGGATCCTGATCATCTCGACGCTGACCGAGCAGAGCCCGTGGGGATTATTCACCGGATTGGGCGCGCTGACGGCGGTCCTGCTGTTGGTGTTTCGCGACACGATCCTGGGGCTGGTGGCGGGCATTCAACTGGTCTCCAATGACATGGTCCGGCCGGGCGACTGGATCGAGATGCCGAAATACGGTGCCGATGGAGACGTGATCGATATCGCGCTGACCACGGTAAAGGTGCAGAACTGGGATAAGACGATCACCACCATCCCGACCTACGCGCTGATCTCGGACTCCTTCAAGAACTGGCGCGGGATGAGCGAGTCCGGCGGGCGGCGCATCAAGCGGTCCGTGCTGATCGATGTGACCAGTATCCGGTTCTGTACGCCGGAGATGATCCACCGCTTCCGGAAGATCCAGGTTCTGGGGGGGTATATCGACGCGAAGGAAAAGGAATTGGCGGACTACAACCAGAAGAACGGCATCGATGAGTCCGTGCTGGTGAACGGGCGCCGCATGACCAACCTCGGCACGTTCCGCGCCTACTTGGTTGAGTATCTGAAGCGGCACCCGAAGATTCATCAGGAGATGACGTTCCTGGTTCGTCAACTGCAGCCGACCGAGAAGGGGTTGCCGCTCGAGATCTATGTGTTCTCGAACGATCAGGTGTGGGCGAACTACGAGGCGATCCAGGCGGATATCTTTGATCACATCTTTGCGGCGCTTCCACAGTTCGACCTGCGTCCGTACCAGTATCCGGGGGCGTTTGGCGGGCCGGCAATGGTCGAGCCCGAAGAGACCGATGCGTCCTAACGGTCTTTCGTAGCTACGGAAGGGGTGCCGCGCCGCGGGGGACCGGCGATCGCCTCCTCCGGCGGGTCCATAAGCCCAACGCCAGCATGCCGGTTCCCAGGAGCAGGAAGGTTCCCGGCTCGGGGATAGCTGTGTAGGGATCGCCGCGGAGGCCGTGCAGCGAGCCCGGGTGCGCGGTGAGCTCGAGGAAGCAAGGCCAGAATGCTTGGTTTCTACACTGGCCACCTTTTAAATAGATCTTGCCCCAGGCGGGCGCAAACCCGGAGTCAAACCCCGAGTTAAGCGTGGACTCAAAGATCAGTGGCCAGGGAGAATGCCGATGGCTCCCCTGGTCGTCAAACCGCACCGCGGCCGGGATCCCGCTGGGGTTGCTGAGGTTGGACGAGGCAAGGTAGTGGCTGCTCCAGTCGAGGGCCATCGCGGGGATTCGTCCGCTGCCGCTCAGGCCGCCGGGGAGGACCATGCGCGAATCAAGTAGGCTCTCCCGACCCACCGGAGCATCGAAAACGGTGGCCGCCGGCAGTGGCATCGTGAGGCAGACCCCAGCCGCGCCGAACATGACCGCCTGGCCGCATCGGCCGAGGGTCGCGTGCAGAGACTGCAGGATTCTCCGTCGGTACCGGTTGCCCGGCTGCATCTCGCATGAGCTTGGTGGAACCATCCGTAGCGTGATCTAGTACGTTAGTTGCGAAATCGCGGGAGAACTCTCTCGCGGTTTTGGGGGCAGTGGCGATCTGGACAGAAATCGTGGGAGCGACGGGTGGATAAATCCGTGGGATTGCTTAGTACATACCTCCGAAACCGGTCTAGTCGTGGGCTGCGACTGAGGTGGGCCGATTCGGAGGTGCGTCGGGGTTTTCCGGGGGAGTTCGTGGAGATGGGGGCCAAAATAGAAATCCCGCGGTGCCTCTTGCGAGGCGCCCGCGGGAGAATGTTTGGTGAAAAGAAAGTGTTAGACAGATTTCCGATAGCGCCGCACTAAGCCCAGACCAAGCAATCCGATGCCGGTCAGCATGTAGGTGGTTGGCTCGGGCACTGGAGGAAGCCCGGGGCTGCCCGGTCCGAAGTCTTCGGATACCAAGCCTCCGACCTTGGTCAGGATCGTGCTGTTGCTGTCCCAGTCCGCATAGCGAACCTTCACGCTGGATCCTTCCAGGTCAGTGAACAGCGAGCCGGAGGCGATGACGACTTGCCAATTCCAGGTATTCGTACCGTTGCTGACAAGCGCCCCGTAGCCCTTGGTTCCATCATTGGGAATTCCCGAGCAGAAGAATCCGCCGCCCGAGCCGTCACAGCCACCCGCATTGACGCCCCCGCCGATGGTCGTGAAGGCGCCGGAACCGTAATTGTAGGAGTTGGGTGCTCCGGTTTGCGTCGCCGACACGATCGCGTTGGAAATCTTCAGGGAAGCGGAGGTGATGTAATCAGCCCCTCCGGTGTAGGGGCCGGTGTTGGTGTCCACGGTCAACGATACGTTGTAGGTGCTGTTGCCGCTGCTGGTGGATACGAAGTCGACGGATAGGGTGTAGATTCCGCCTTGGCACGAACTGTTGGTACAACCAGTCGGGCCGATTGTTGTCACGATGGGTGCTGCTACCGCGGTTGCCGAAGACGCGGCGATGACGCCCACCGTCATCAATGCGCCAACCGCAAAAGTGGAAAATGAATTCCGAAATCTTCTCATTAAAATCTCCAGTGAGTGCCATCTCGCGCATATTTAGGGCGCTCTGACTCACCCCTGAATCCTAAGGAGAGGCTCAGGAGCCTCCAATAGGGCCGGTGTACCGGTACAAACAAGTCCCGGCGAACCGGCTGCTCTCTGGCGGGAGCGGAGAGGTGGGTATAGTACAGAGGATTTTCGGGGTGGATCACTGCAAATACTATTTTTTGCAGAGAGATAAGGGAGGTATTGAGGCTGGGCGGCGAGGAAGAGTTTTAGTCCGTGCCGGAGCGATTTCAGGGATAGATGGAGTACCTTGGTTGGGGTACTGAGTTCGAAAATCAGTCAGGATAATACCTTAGATTTTTTCCCTGCGATCCGGTTTCAGGCGCGATGTCGGGGCCGTTCCCGAGAGAGCAGAAATAGCGAAGAGAGCCCCGGGTAGGGAGGAGTGGTTCCACCCGCGCGGGACATTTTGGCGCACCGGGACTTCCCGCCGACGCGGTAAAGCGGAACAGGCGCCGGTAAGTTCCAGCGCAACGAGGTGGGTCGGCCGCTCTACTGCTTCGGAGCGAGCTCGGCCGGCAGCGGGAAGTTGCCGATGTAGGGCTCCCAGTTGGGCACCGGCTGATCATTCGGCGGATAGAACATCGCGGAGTAGACGTGGCGGATCTTCTTGGTATCCATCACGAACCATTCGGCGAAGGCGTTGCGGCGGGACATCGACCCCGGCCGACGGATAAAGACGGCAAAGGCCAGAACCATCTGGGCCTCGGTGTCCACCACCGGATAGCGGCGGCCTGCGACATAGGTCAGGTTGAAGTTCGCCAGCCCCGAGGAGCAGGCGCTGCCCGGCCGCGCGGGTTTGGCTGGCCGATTCGGGCCGGCCATCGGATCCCCGGAGATCGTCTGCCCGTTTTCCAGTCGCGAGCAGCCTTCATGGGCCATGATCATGGATCCGTCGTGGGCGGTAATGCCGTCGAAGTAGCTGTTGGTGATCGCCAGCAGTTCGTCGCGAGAGAGCCGGTCCTCATAAGGAACCGTGCGCTGCGGCGGCGGATACATGGCTAGGTTAGCCGGGTCAAAGGCGTAGGCCTGCGGACGCCCCTGCTCGTCGAAACCATTGATTCCAGCGGCGTTGCGGCGCGCGATGACCCATTCTGCTTCGGTGATCGCGCCCTCCTGGACCCGAATCCGGATGTTGGTCACCGTGGGCTCATTTCCTTCGTTGAGAACGCCGAAGAAGGCGGCCTGTTCGCTCACCGGGTCATAGTAGCGGCGATCCACATCACCGATCGAGCTGATCGATTTCCAGGCGCCCTCGCCGAGTTTCACCAGCTTGGCGTTCTCGGTGTGCCGGTATCCGAAGAACAGAGGAGCGGCGGCTGGATCGTGGTGCACAATCGCCTGCAGGTACTGGTCGAGCGTCGCGGTGAGGCAGGCGCGGTCACAGTCGGCGGCAAAGCTTGGAAGCGCGGTCAGCAGCACGGTGGCAAGAAACAGAGGCAAACGCATGAGGGTTCTCCGGGAACCATTGTGCAACAAAACGGGAGAAGTATTCAGGGGACAGGAGACTTTACAGTCATTGTGCGCGATCCACGCAAGGTAGCGCCGGGGCTCCAGGCCCGGCGAATGGGATTACTCCAAGCGATGTCGCGCGATCTGGTGCCGCTCCATGCGTTCGCGCAGAGCTTCGCGGGCGCGCAACAGGCGGCTCTTGGCGGCGGGTTCGGAGATGCCCAGGCGGTCGGCGGCCTCCTGCACGGAGAGCTGCTCGAGATCCTTGAGCACCAGGATGTCGCGCAGCAGCGGCGGGAGCATCTGCACTTCCTTGCGTAACACCTGCGCCATCTGTTCGTTGGCGAGATCGGCTTCCGCGGTTGGCTCCCCGGCGGGAACCTCCATGGTGCGCCCGTCTTCGGAGGGTTCATCTAAAGAGGTGGTGGGCGCGCGTTTCCGCTTGCGAAGCTGCATCAGGCTCTGGTTGAGGACGATGCGGCGGAACCAGGTGGAGAATTTCGCCTGGCCCTCGAACTCGGGGAGCTTGGCCCAGGCTTTAAAGAAGGATGTCTGGACTTGGTCTTCGGCCTCCTGCCGGTCCTTCAATACGGAGACTGCCAGACGCAGCGAGGTCGATGTGTTGCGCCGCATCAGCTCGGCGAACGCATCCTGGTCGCGCTGCTGGGCGCGTTCCACCAAGCGGGTTTCGCTGGCTTCAGAGAGCGGCTCGGCGTCGTGCTTCATCACCGTACTCATGCCTCAATCCTCGATGGCTCGGTTCGTCTCATCGGCGTGTCTCACTCTGCCCGGCGCCTGTCTGGGCCAGGGCGACGTAAGAAGGCTTGTCGGCGGCGCTCCTATGGCGGAACCGATTCGCAATCATGCCCTGATCCACCAGGAACACGCCCGGCATTTGCGTGGGGTCGGCGGCGGGGCGGCCCCAGCCGTGTCCGTTCCACAACGCGGCTACTTCCCGCCACCACACCTTGAAACCGAATAGTTGACGCAGATTGCCTTGCTTGAGTCCGAAAGCACGGTAGAAGTTCTGGTCGCGATCGCAGATTCGTTCCAGGTCGGAGAGGTTGTATTTGGCGATCACCTGCTGGATTTCCGCGCGGTCTCCCATATGCACCAGAACGATGCGGGCGCCGGAGGCTTCGATTTCGGAACGGTCGCGGGAGATGTCGCCCAGTGCCTCGCGGCAGAAGGTGCAGCCCGCATGGCGCAGGAAGACCAATAGGACCGGCGACTCCTCCACCAGCGAGATGAAGGACCGGCCGGATTCGGTGACCGTTTCCTCCAGCAATCGCGCCAGCTCCAGTGCCTGCCCGCCGTCGGGTTCCGGGGATACAGCAAGGCTGGACTGTGAGCCGGTGGAGGAGGTGGTATCGTGCGGTTGATTCATGGATCCCTGCTTGTGTCCCAGTGTCTCTCTCTTTTTGCTCCGGCGGAATGGCGGACTCCTTCACCCAGATGTCGCGGGTGCGGCGGGGGATTTATTTTCTGGGGACCTTTACAGAGTCCTCGCCGCAAACACCTCCGGGACCTAGCCGCGCCGTGCTATGGCTTGGCGAACCGGTAATGCGCGACCATCCACTCCTTGCCGTTCTGGTAGCCGAACAGTTCCGCGCAGGCCATAAAGAAGACGCGCCAGCGGACGATCCAGCGGCGTTCCTGGCCGGCCCCGTAAGTCTCGCGAAACAGGGCGGAAATCTCGTCACGGTCGCCGTCCATGTTCTCCAGCCAGGCCTCGGACGTTTTCTGATAGTGGGTGCCGGAGACGGCCCACTGTTCCTGGACCACCAGATCATCGTGGAAGGTGTGCAGCAGGTGGCGCGACGGCATAATGCCACCCGAAAAGAAGTGCTCCGCCATCCAATCATTGCTGCCGCGGACTTCAAACGGATAGGCGAACTCGCGGTGGCAGAAGATGTGGACAAACAGGCTGCCTTCGGGCGTGAGCCAACCCGCGATGCGGTGCAACAGTTCATCGTAGTTGCGCATATGCTCGAACATCTCCACTGAGACGATGCGGTCAAAGGGCTGCTCAAAGCCGAAATCCGAGGGAGCGAACCGATTCATGTCCGCGGTGACGATTTCCAGGTTCTGCAGTCCGAGCCGCTCGGCTTGCTCCAGGATGAAGCGGCGCTGGGAGTGCGAATTGGAGACACCCACGATGCGGGAATTGGGATACCGGCTTGCCAGATATAAGGACAGCGAACCCCAGCCGCAGCCGAGATCCAGGATGCGTTGGCCGTCTTCGATCCTGGCTCGCTCCATATAGCGCTGCAGCATCCTGTTTTCCGCCGCGCCCAGGTCGGGAGTGCTTGCATCCCAATAGGCACAACTGTATTTCCGATGGGGTCCCAGGACCAGATCGAAGAAGCGTGCCGGCACTTCATAATGCTGGCGATTGGCGGCATCCGGGATCAGCGCAATGGGGCTTTCACGCAACCCGGCAAGAAAGTGTCCGCGGCGGCGTTGCCCTTCGGGAGAAGACTCCTCGCGCAGGCGTTCGGCCAGCAGCCGCCGGATCCCGACCCGGATGAGCCAATCCGGAATCAGGTCCCGTTCCAGGATCGAATCAAACCATGCTCCGGCTCCGGAGTGTTCCGGTTCGAGAAACACTGCTGAATCCATTTGTTCGGCCATTTGTCCTATCTCAAATCTGCTCAAATTGTGGTTCAAATCCTTCCTGGTACCTGCTGCCCGGCGTCCTTGGGGAACCAGGGAACAAAGGCGCTGGTGGTGGCCTGATAGTCGCGGTAATCGTCGCCGCGGCTGCGGACGGCTTGCGCCTCGGTGGCCGGGATGCCGGTTACGCGCAGGATGAAGTAGAGGATCAGGGCGGGCGAGAGAAGGCCCCAATAACCGTTCGGCGCGGCCAGCGCGAACAGTCCGAAGCCGACCCAAACCAGCCATTCAAAGAAGTAGTTCGGGTGGCGCGAGTAATGCCACAGGCCCCCGCGGAAGGTGCGTCCGCGGTGCGACGGCTCGGCGATCCAGCGCGCGAGTTGCCAATCGGCGACCGTCTCGCCCAAGACGCCTGCCGCCCACACCCCCACGGCGATCCATTCCAGGGGGGAAAGTTCCGGGGCGGGATTCCGCGCGGCCAGCAGGAATGGCACGGACAGTAATACACACGTAAGTGCCTGAAACTCATAGAACATCAGGAACCGGAGCGGGATATTGCCGCCGGCCCATTGGCGGCGCAATTCCTGGTAGCGGCCCTCTTCCCGCGCGCCGATGACGCGCGTCAGGAGGAGGTAGAGCCCCAATCGCAGGCCCCAGATTCCACAAATCATCATTAATATGACCAGCCGGGGTGTCGGGCTACTCCCTTCCATTGCCGCGATCGCATAGCCCACTCCGAGCCCTCCAGTGCCGATGGCCCACCCGAAGTCGACGATCGCCGCGTTTTTCAGCGGCAGGTGGAGCAGCCACAGCAGTAGCATCCATGCCGCCACCGCCATGGCGCCCCACACCGGTTCTTTCCACACCGAAGCTGAGAGGAAGTCGGTCATATGGCGACCAGTTTTCCGCGATTCCCGTTGTGGCCTTTTGGCAGCAAGATGCTGCTTACCGGATCGTCCTGGCCGAGCCGGGCCACCTGAATCAGCGCGTACAGGGCGGTCGCCATGTTTCCGAGTCCGTAGATCAGGATCAGCCACACGAGCCGGGTTCCCCAGTTGGTTTCCCGCACGGCGACCCAGATCCAGAAGATGGTGAAGCCGAAGTAGGCGTCCCATAGAGTGGCGATCGCCCACGGGTTCGCCGAGTAGGTCGGCCAGGTGTCCCAAATGCTCTGCTCGATCTGCGCGTTCACCGTCACGCCGACCATCCAGATCAAAATGATTGAAAACACGGCAATCAGTAGATTTCGCACAGACCTTGCCCGACCTCCATGAATGCAGATGCCGGGGTCGCGCCGCGGGATGGATTCTTTGCCTCAGATTGCGAAAAAATGCACCGGGCCCGATTCGCCGGACATCTTCTCGTTGCAAAGACGGAGATTATCCAACTTTTTTATGAAGCGTGTTGCGATTATCGGAGCTGGCATTTCCGGACTGACGGCGGCTTACTACCTGAGCCGCAACCACCACGTTTCGGTTTTTGAGCGCGCGGACCGGATCGGCGGCCATACCAATACGATCGTGGTCGATTCCAGTGTCGGGCCGCTGCCGGTGGATACCGGCTTCATTGTTCATAATCAGCTCACCTATCCGAACTTCTGCCGTTTGATGGAGGAACTCAGGGTCGAGACGCAGCCGAGCGATATGTCCTTCGCGGTGACGACCGGCGGTCGGTCGGGCGCGTCGGGGGCAGTGTTCGCCCGGGAGTTTGAATATTCGAGCGGAGGGCTGGCTGGTTTCTTCGCGCAGAAGTCGAATCTGTTCCGGCCGGGGCACTATCGGCTGCTGCGGGAGATTTTGCGGTTTAATCGGACGGCTCCGGGGCTGCTCGATCGTGTGGACCGCGCCGAGCAGACTTTGGGCGACTATCTGGATGCTGAGCGATACTCGGCCGAGTTCGCGGACCGTTATCTATTTCCCATGGCGTCGGCGATCTGGTCGTGTCCTCCGGAGCGGATGCGGTCTTTTCCGGCGCATACCCTGGTCCGGTTCTTCGTGAATCACGGACTGCTGGCGGTGGCGAATCATCCGACGTGGCGAACGATCCGGGGCGGGAGCCATGCATACCTGGATCCGTTGACGCGGCACTTCCGGGATCGGATTTACACCGGCACGAAGATCCGGCAAGTGCTGCGTCAGGATGGGCGGGTTCGCATTGATTACCGAATCGGCGACGGGCCAGAGCGTTCCCAAACGTTCGACGAAGTCGTCTTTGCTTGCCATGGAAATCAGATCCTGCCGCTGCTGGGCGATGCGCGTCCGCTGGAAGTCGGGGTTCTATCGGCGTTCGAAACCAGTAAGAATGAGGCGGTGCTGCACACGGACACTTCGTTGCTACCGCGGCGTCGGCGGGCTCGGGCGTCCTGGAATTATCTGTTGAGCGAGGATCGCGGGGTGACGGTGACCTACGATATGAATCGCCTGCAGAGCCTGCAGTGCCCGGAGCGTTACTGCGTCACCTTGAATCCGAACGGCCGCGTGGATGAGCGGAAGGTGATCCGGCGGATGTTCTACTGGCATCCGATCTTTTCGCATGACGCGATCCGTTCGCAGCGGCGCTGGGCTGAAATCAGCGGCCGCAATCATACCCACTTCTGCGGAGCTTACTGGCGCTATGGCTTCCATGAGGACGGTGTGGTTTCGGCACTGCGGGTGGTGGAGACGATTGAGAATCAGGCGGCCCGTGAGGGTACGAAAACGGCTGTGCTCGCCGGGAGCGTGCCCGCATGATGCCCGAGCCGGGGATCTACACGGGTGTGCTGCGGCATCGGCGTTTCCAGCCGGTCTCGCATGCGTTCGAATATCCGTTGTTCATGGTCCTGCTGGATATCGATCGCATTGAGGAGACGCTTTCGCGCTCACGCCTTTCGAGTGTCGGTCGTTGGAATTGGGCGAGCTTTTATTCGGCCGATCACTTCGGGGATCCTGGCGAGCCGCTGCGCGAACGTCTGCGGGCGGACGCTGCATCGTGTGGGCTGAGGCTTCCGGATGGGCCGATCTTCCTGCTGACGCAGCTGCGGTATCTGGGCTACTGCTTCAATCCGATTTCGTTTTATTACTGCTATGACTCGGCTGGCGAGCTTGGGTTGATCCTGGCGGAGGTCAACAGTACATTCGGCGAATCAGTGAACTATTGGCTGCATCCGGGCAACCGGTTTGCATGTGATCCGAGTGGTGATCCGCGCAGTCCGGCGTTTCACTACCGCACGGGCAAGCGGCTGCATGTCTCGCCGTTCATGGGAATGGACATGGAGTATGAGTTCACGCTGACGCCGCCGGTGGAAAACTTGGTGGCGCATCTGACGAATATCATTCCCGATGGGGGGCGGCCCTTCGATGCGACGCTGAAGCTCGATCGCATTCCGTGGACGGCTCGCAATCTCCGCCGGACGCTGATGCGTTTCCCGTGGATGACGGCGAAGACGATTCTGGCAATCCACTTCGAGGCCGTGCGGCTGTTTTTGAAGCGCGCTCCGTTTTACCGGCATCCAGGTTCGTATAGCGGGCACTCTTACCGTCCGCATCATCGCGCGGCGGAGGCACAGGAACAGGATTTATGAAGATGACTTGGCGGCAAAGTTTCGCGAAGCGTTCGTTACTTCACGCTTTGAATCAGGTTCGGGATGGGCAGCTCACGCTGCTGACCAACGACGGCGAGTATCGTTTTGGAGACCCTGCTGGGGAGTTACAGGCGCTGATCCAGATTCATCATGAGCGTTTCTGGGAGCGAATTCTGTTTGACGGCGACGAGGGCGCGGGGGACTCCTATGTGGACGGGGATTGGTCCACGCCGGACCTGGTTTCCGTGGTGCGTCTGGTGGTTCGCAACACGCAGATTTCGACGCAGAGCCGGTGGGGATCCCTGCTGAGTCGCTTGGCGAACAAGATCCGCCACATGAGCCATCGCAACACGGTGGAAGGCAGCCGCCGCAATATCAGCGCGCATTACGACCTCAGTAATGATCTGTTCCAGACCTTCCTGGATCGCCACATGGTTTATTCCTGCGGGTACTTTCCGACGGCGGATGCCTCGCTGGAACTGGCGCAGATGGAGAAGATCGATCGGCTGTGCCGCAAGCTTCGTCTTCAGCCCGGTGACCATCTACTGGAAATCGGCACGGGTTGGGGCGCTTTGGCTCTGCATGCTGCTGAACGTTACGGCTGCCGTGTCACCACCACGACAATCAGCCGGGAGCAATATGACCATGCCGCGGGGCGCTTCGCCGAGTCGCCTTGTGCGGATCGGATTCAGCTTCTGCAGCAGGACTATCGGACCTTGACCGGCAAGTTCCATAAGATTGCTTCGGTGGAGATGTTTGAAGCGGTCGGCCTGGATTTCTACGATGATTTCTTCCGGACCTGCGACCGCCTATTGACTGACGACGGCGTCATGGCGATGCAGACGATCACGATGAACGAGCATCGCTTCGCGGAGTATCGCCGCACCACGGACTGGATTCAGCGGCGCGTGTTTCCCGGCGGAGAACTCGCTTCGATCCGTGAGATCCAGGCTTCGTTGGTTCGCGCGACAAAGCTGTCGCTGTTTCACATGGAAGAGATCGGCATGCACTATGCCCACACGCTGGCGGAATGGAATCGCCGGTTTCAGCACAATCTCGGGCGGATCCGGGAAATGGGCTTCGATGACCGCTTTATCCGCACATGGGAGTATTATCTGGCCTACTGCGAAGGCGCCTTTCGGGAACGCTACATCGGTACGGCGCAACTGGTGCTGACTAAGGCTTCGGCATCGCTTCCGCATTATGCGGAGCCTTGGAAGCTGGGCGTGGAAGCGCAGCACCGCAATCCGGCCTACTAGGGTTCCCGAAGGGGTTTACGGGAGCAAAAGAAACGGCGGCCCCGGGAAGGGCCGCCACTTGTCTGAATAAATTAAGATTCTAGATCAGAAGCTTATTCTGGCGCTCCGCCGGCTTGCCGAGCCCGGTAGGCCGCCATGACGTCGGATCTGTGCTGCGGCGCTGCGGACGCATGCACGTTGATGTAGCGGTCGTAGTCGATTCCCAGATCCTCAATGACCGGAACCACGGCGTTGACGTGATCGTTCGCCGGCTGGCCCGGGTTTACCGAGAAATCACCCTGGAACAGGACTTTCTCTTTCGGGAGGTAGGCGATCGACAGTCCGTTGGAGTGGGGCACCGGCCAGACATGATAGAGCTCGACGGTCTGGTTGCCGTCCGTGTAGATCTTCATCCCGTTCTCCGGAATGGTTTCCACCTTGGCTTCCATGGGATGCGCGGCCAGAACGTCGACGGCCGGATCCATCAGCGTGCGCGGCGTGTTCAGTGCCCTCTCGAAGAACTCCGCGTTATTTTCGCTGGTGACGATGGTCGCGCCTTCGGCCACCAGAACGGGCAGACCGCCGGTGTGGTCCGAGTGCGGATGGGTATTAAATACGTAGGTGATCGGCTTGTTAGGAATCAGTTCCTTGGCCTTTGCGACGTAAGCGGACGCGCGAGCCTGGGACTGGCCGGCTTCTAGCATCATGATGTGGTCGTCGAACTCCACGATGACCGAGTCATAGCTGCCGGGGCCGGTGGTGAGCCGCCAGACGCCGTCGCCGAGCTTTTCGGCTTCGACGGTGATTTCCTGCGGACCGCCTTTCCCTTTGCCCTTGCCTTTGCCCTTGGGCGCCGGAGCCGGGATGATCGCGTTAAGGTCGGCCGGGTTGGCTTCGGCGTCTTCCACGTCGACTTCAAAGAACGGCCATCCGCCGCGGGTTTCGACGATCTTGGTCGGTACTTCCGCGCCGCCGAAGTCCTGGTAATCGGAATAGTCGGCGACGACGTGCATATCGCCCATGATGTTGTCGGGCAGCCAGGTTTCGACGCGCTCGATCAGGTTGTCGTCGTTCAGGTAGCCGTTGATGACGTAGTTCGCTCCGGAGGGGGCCTTCACCGCGGGGCTCCAGCTCAGAACGGTGTACATCTTGCCGTCCATCTCCTGCTGGCTAACGGTGGCGTTGTTCTCTTCGGCGCCTTCCAGGAATCCCCACGGCGTCAGATAATACTCGGCGGAACCGGGCCAGGGCTGCGCGACGTCGGCCTCTTCGGTTGTGATCTCCTGGAGGAATGTCCCTGGACTCACCGAGGTGGAGCCGCCGGCTCCGATATTCATGGTCTTGCCGGTCTGCCGCGACATGGGTGTCTCAACATCGATCACCCGCGTATATTCGGTGATCGGGCGCATCGGATCGTGCGTTCCGCGGCACTGCATGTCGGTTTCGTTGGCTCCGCACTGCTGGAACGCCACGTCTTTGGCGGTCCCGGAGTAGGTGATCGAGTTCACGTTGCCAAGGGCGGCTTTCGCATCGCCGATGACGGTTTGTGCATCGCGTTCTCCGCAACTCCACAGGAATACGGCGCAGGCGGAAACGATTGCAAGTTTCTTCAACATAGGTTCTCCTCTTAGGGTTCTCCTCTTGCAGGCTGTTTTGTCCGGACGATGGATCAAAGGCGCCACGCGCCTATCCTGGACATTCTATATCCTCCGGGGCAGCTATGCGAAATGCGGGGGATTGGGGGTAGACAATCTACATCCAAGGGTGTAGTCTATCTACAGGCTTTCGGGCAGAGCCCGGATTCGGGACGGATTTAGACAGAGCAAACCGATGGATGTTCAGCGAAAAGGCGTCGCCCTGCGGAGGCGGATCCGCTATGCCGCGAGCGGTACGTTCATGCTTGCGGTGCTGGGGAGCCTTGGCTTCTACGTGGCGAACCTGGAGCCCGCGGCGCCCCGCGTCGACCGCGCCACGGTGTGGATTGACGCGGTGCAGCGCGGACCCATGGTGCGCGAGGTGAAGGGACTTGGCTCGCTGGTGCCCGAGGAGATTGCCTGGATCCCGGCGACCTCCAGCGGCCAGATCACCAAAGTGTATGTGCAGTCGGGCGAGGCGGTTCATCCGGACACGATCCTGCTCACGCTGTCCAATCCGGACATGGACCTGGAGGCCACCGACCTGGAATGGCAGATCAAGCAAGCGGAAGCCAACCTCGCCAATTTAGAAGTTCAGCTTCTGAATGAACAATTCGACCAGAAGGCGGCCGTCGTTCGCGCCGAGACGGCGCTGAAACAGGCGGAACTCACCAAAGACAAAGAGGAAGAGCTCTATAAGTCCGAACTGGCGCCGGAACTCACCGTTCGGCAGGCTCGCATGGACTATGAGTTGGCCTTGAGTGAATACGAAACGCAGCAGCAGAAGGCAGAGATCAAACAGCGCGCGGTGGAGGCACAGCTCGAAGCCCAGCAAGTGCAGATTGAGAAGCTCCGCGCGACCTGGAAGCGCAAGCTCCAGCAGGTGGAGGAACTCACCGTGCGGGCCGGCACCGAGGGTGTGTTGCAGGAGATGACACTTCAGGTCGGCCAACGGATCGCCACGGGAGACGTAATCGCGAAAGTCGCGCAGCCGTGGCGTCTGAAAGCGGAGCTGAGGATCGCCGAGACGCAGGCGAAGGATATTTTGCTGGGTCAGAAAGCTGCGATCGATACTCGCAACGGGGTGATTCCGGCGCACGTGGTTCGCATTGATCCCAATGTCGTGGACGGCACGCGGACGGTGGATTGCCAGTTAGATGGTCCGCTGCCTTCCGGCGCGGTGCCGGATCTCACCGTCGACGGAACCATTGAGATTGAACGGCTCGACGATGTGTTGTACGTCAGCCGGCCGGTGTTTGGCCAGCCCGACAGCCAGATCAGCCTGTTCAAGGTCAACCCGGAAACCGATATTGCCGAGCGAATCCCCGTTCGTTTGGGGCGCGGCTCGGTCACCACGATTGAAGTGCTGGAAGGTCTGAATCTGGGCGATCAGGTGATCCTGTCGGACATGTCCGCGCAGGACGCCTATGACCGGATCCAACTCAATTAACTCGCGGGAGAACGCATGCCGGAATCTCTGATCACACTGAACCAAATCTCGAAGGTTTTCGTGACCGATGAGGTAGAGACGCACGCGCTCCAGGGGATCGACCTGGAGATTGAACGCGGCGAATATGTTTCGATTAACGGGCCTTCCGGCTGTGGGAAGTCCACGCTGCTGGCGATTCTGGGACTGCTGGAGTCTCCTACCGACGGCCAGTACACGTTGAACGGACGCTCGGTGGAGGGTCTGAATCTGCGCGAGCGGGCGCTGATCCGCAATCGCGAGATTGGCTTCATCTTCCAGGCGTTCAACCTGATCGGCGATCTCACGGTTTACGAGAACGTGGAGCTTCCGCTGACCTATCGCGGCATGTCCGGCGCCGAGCGGAAGAAGCGCGTGCTGGAGTCCCTGGAACGGGTCGGCATGGGGCACCGCATGAAGCATTATCCGGCGCAACTGTCTGGTGGTCAGCAGCAGCGCGTGGCCGTGGCGCGCGCCCTGGGCGGAGACCCGTCGATTCTGCTGGCCGATGAGCCGACGGGGAACCTGGATTCTTCCAATGGCGAAGCGGTGATGAAACTGTTGGCCGAGTTGCATGCCAACGGTTCGACGATCTGCATCGTAACGCACGACACGCGCTATGCCGCCTATGCGGAACGCAGCGTGCACCTGTTCGACGGCAAGATAGTGGAGGAGCCGGTCGCCACTTCTGCGCCGTAAACGGGTAAGGACGCGATAAGGATAAGGACGACACTCCGAAATGCCACCGAAGAAATCATCCCGCCGGGAACGCATGGACCTGCTGCAAGGAACGCTGGACATGCTGATCCTGCAAACGTTGAACTGGCAGACGCTGCACGGCTACGGCATCGCGCAGGCGATCCGCGCCGGCTCCAGTGACGTGCTGCAGGTAGAAACCGGATCGCTGTATCCGGCGCTGCATCGGTTGGAGGCGCAAGGGTGGCTGAAATCGGAATGGCGCCAGACCGAGAATAAGCAACGAGCGAAGTTTTATTCGTTAACGCCCAAGGGCCGGCAACAGCTGATGGGCGAACGCGACCGGTGGAACCGGCTGAGTGCGGCGATCGGTAGCCTGATGCAGCCGGAGGCGTTCAAGGAATCCTGAGTCGAGGCCGAGACCTTAAGGAGCCCTCCACGTGCGTTCCCCTGCCCTGGACGCATGCGTCCCGGGTTCGTCGCGTCGGATCCAGAGCCGATGCGCGACGGACCCGGGTTTTCTGTTTGGGATCCTCACGGGAACCCTGGCCTAGAAGCCTGGAATGATGGCGAACTCCCAGTGCCATCCCAGCGGGCGATCCATGGCATTCACATAGCTGATCTGCGCGACAAACGCACCGAAGATATTCGCGCGCACCGATGTGCCATAACTGCGAACCGGCTTGCGCGCGTGGGTTAAGAAGTAGGGAGCCGTCTCCACGCCGCGCCAGGCGATACCGACATCGAAGAACGGCGCGACTTCTACCGGCAGGAAATACCGGCTGGGAATCAGTCCGATCGGGCCCAGCATCGGCAGGCGTACTTCGAAGTTTCCGACGGCCATGCGGCTGCCGAACAGCTGCGAATAGGCAGGGCATGCGCCTGTGGCTTGCAGGGCAGGTCCGCACTCGGAGGCGCTGAAGGAGTAGACGCTGTAGCCGCGCACCAGCGACGGATACCCGATGCTGATATTCTGCAGGCGCGCATTCTCGCCGCCCGCACCGTAGCGTCCGTAGTGCAGCACGCGCATGGCGATGCTCAGGTTCTTCGGCAGGCGAAAGTAGCGGCGGAAGTCCAACAGCCCGGTGGTGTAGTTGAGGCTGCCGGCTTGCCCACCGAATTCGATCCGATAGCGGGTGCCGGCCATGGGATCGAGCGGCCCCATTACGGTGGTGTCATGCACCAAGGCCGCGGAGGACTGCCCCATGTTCAGCGAACTGGGCGCGGTCAGGTTTTGGATCCCGGCTCCGAGCACCGCTCCCGTGTAGGGATTGTAGTAGGTGTTGTAGGCCTGCGCGGCGAAGCCGATGTTGTGGAACCCGGTGGCGAATTCGACGCGGGTCGCGCGGCTGAACGGGTACGCCAGGAGACCGGTCACCTGCCGGTCGATTTGCCAATAGGTCACGTTCGATTGCACGCCAACCGTCTGGCCGCTTACGTTCGCAACGCCGCTGTTGTAGTAGCCGGCCAAGTACGGAGACTGGCCTGCCATGAAGCCCCAGGTCCAGCGATGGGTCCGGTTTTGATAGGTGGCCAACGCACCGAGGTTGCGAAGAATGTTCGTGGAGTTCGTGCTGATGGTCTGGACGCTGGCCATCAACTGATGTTGCTCCAGCATGTCGCTGAAGTAGAAGCCGGTCCCGCCCCCAACCGCCGCGCCATAGTTGCTGACGCCGGCCGAGATGCTGGGGGGCGCGACGTAATCAAGCGAAAGTTTGGGGTGATAGGGCTTGGTGGAAAACTCGCTCTCGGGTGGGATCTCCAGCGGGGGCATCTGGCTGAGTTCTTCCTGGGAATTCTCGGTGCGTTGGGTGGGCGGGAGCGTCGCGACGTCGGCGTAATTCAGCGAACTGACCAGCCCCGATTTGTTGATATCAATCGAATGGACGCTGTATTCCCCTCCATTGAGGAACGAACTGAAGACGACCTGTCCGGTTTCGGCCGCTACACTCAGCGCGGGACTGAGGCTGGCGATACCGCTCACGCCGGTCTGCGCGTTGGTGAGTTGGGTGACATTGCCGCTGGAGCGATCCAGTCGATAGACGTTCGAAATTCCGGTCACATCGGAAATAAAGAACACGGTGTTGTCGTCAGCGCCCCAGTGCGGATCGATCTGCTTACCCGCGTCGGCCGGGATGACCCGGCTGATCTCCCCGGAGTTGATGTCCAGGAGTGCGAGTTCCAGGTGCTGAAAGGTGAGGTCTTGCACATCGGTGGTGTAGCGGTCGGTGGAGAAGATGACATAGCGTCCGCTGGGGGACCAGGCCGGATACAGCTCCGAGTAGAGGTCATTAGTGACCTGCTGAATCTTCTTGTTATCGGTGCTGGTGGTGTAGAGATCCACCTGTCCGCCTTTCTGTGCCGCAAAGACGAGTCGTTTCCCGTCCGGAGCCCAGCTCACATGCAGGATCTCGCCGAGTTCAGGGGCCCGGATCTCCTCAACGACTTCGCTTTTGCCGACATCGTAGATCGCGATCAAGGGCCGTCCGGTGTCCACTGAGGCGAACGCGAGCCGTTTGCTATCGGGGCTCCACACGCCGGCCGAGTTCACGAATTGCAGATTGTCGAAGTGGTCGTCGGTGGCGGTGTTGGTAATCCTTCGTTCGAATTTTCCGGTCCTCGGATCCACCAGATACAGCTCAATGGAGAACAGGTTGCGATCGGTATAGACCACCATATGGTTGCCGTCCGGGCTGATGGAGGGGCTCACGTTGAGCGGATGTTGCTTGGTGCCCGTCAGTACGGATGTGCTCTGGTCCGTGAGGGGCGTGGTCTTTTGCAATACCGGCTCATAGGTGTCGTGCAGCTCTGTCTGCCAGCGCTCGATGAGCAGAGCGGGCTTCATCTGCAACACCTCTTGAATTGCGCCTCCCGGCGTGCCGGCGGAGCCCGCCGCGCGCATCATTTTCCCGATCACCTCGTCACCGTAGGTTCGGCCGACATAGGCCCAGAACGCCTGGCCGAAGCGATAGGGGAAATATTTGGGGTCGTTGAGTTGCTTGAAATTAGGAAGGGTATTGGCGTTGACCGCGGCGCGAAGCCACATGGCCGTGTCGGGATCCTCGCCTCCAATGGACAGATACTCGGCCATGCCTTCGATAAACCAAAGCGGCAGGCTGGACATTGCGGAAGCTCCAGCAACGGTCGAGCCGTTGGGGCCGGAGGCCATGGCGTACTGGAAGGCATGAACCAATTCGTGGCCGAGCACATGGTTGGTTTCGCGGAGGTCACTGCCGAACGGAAGAATCACGCGCCGTTTCAGGCCTTCGGTGACGCCGCCCGTGCCGACGCCGATCTCGCCGGGTAGCACGGTGGTGGCGCGGAACGCAGGAGGGCTGTCGTAGAGAATGATCGGCTGATGTGGTGGCAGCTTCGCATCGAGGATTTGCGAATGATGCTGATACCAGCGTTCGGCCATCTGTCCGGCGAGCGCAGCTTCCTGCCGTTCTTCGGGGTAAAAGTAAATGTCGAAATGTTCGGTCATGAGAATTTCAAATTGCATGTCTTTGAAACGAACTTTGTTTTGACCGAAGTATTGCGCCGTAGCGATGGGGCCGCCCAGAAGGGCGAGTAAACACACGGTTGCCGCTCGGTAAAGCGGTTCGGTTTTGTCCATAGGTCTGTTTCCTGCTTTCCCATGGGGGTGCAAACCGTTGGCCATTTGGCATGGATCGGGTCATCCCACAGACGTAGAATCAGTTAGCCGGAGGCTCCGGGAAAATCCCCGCAGCGAAGAAAATTTGGGGTGTTCGCGAAGATTTTTCTCGGGTGGGAAATTTTGAGGCGCGAAAAAAAAACGGGCGCCGCGAGGGCGCCCATGGAGATCAATGTTGGATCAGTGGAAATCCGATCCAAGTGAAGTGGACTTCGTGAAGTGAACTTCGTCATGAGGCCGCCGGCAACAGAATCAGCCTTCACGGAGCAACGTGGCTACGCGGAGATCCGGGCAATCGAACCCGATGCCGTTCTCGGTGGTCTCCTTCCGAAATCATCAAAAATGCACATACATGAACTGTGTCTCTTGATCGCATAAGGCACGAGGGATGCCACGCGTATCCCGGTTGTTGTCGCGGAGCGCAAATTGGTTCCGATGCCTGGGAAATCAACAGGATCTACCGGCTTCGGATCAGGAGTCCATAGAGGACGATTCTTCCCGATGGTGAGTATGTTTCGGGCAGAAATGTTGCGATGAAGATGGACGGAGCGGTCGCACAACCCCGTTCAGGCGGCGGGGACGGACGCGATGGCGTCGCCGGTAATCACCAGTTCGACGCTGTGATCTTCCGAGCCGGAGCTGGACGCGGCGATGCCGGAGGCGTTCACCCGGTTCTGGTCGAGGCCCAGCGAAACCAGAAACGCGGCAATGGTCCGCGCGCGGCGCTTCAAAAGGTTTTCGCGGCGGAGGTCAGAGAACGAATTGGCCCTTTCGCTGGACGCAGACCCTTCTGGGCGAACGTCGAGTTGCAGGCTCGGATACGCCAGCAGGACGTTGGCGATGCGACCCAGCATGTCACGGGTTTCCTGCTTCAGGCTGGCGGCGTTTACATAGAACGAATCGTCCGGCAGCGAAACGATCATGGCGTCTTCGGTCTGCTGGGCCTCCAGCCCGGAATCGAGTTCCCGCTGGAGCTGTGCGCGCACAGTCGCTGGGTCCTTCGCGACCGGGACGGCCGGTTGTTCGAGCGCCGCGGCGCGCTCGAGAGCGGCAACATTCGCCTGAGCCGTTTCCAGATCCTTCAGGGCCTTCTCTTGCTCGGCGGCGAGCCGATCCGCTTCCAGGTCAACGCCAACTTGTGCGCGCTGCTCTTCGTTCCGGGCGCGCGCCACGTCCTGCTGCGTCTGCTCAGTATCGGGGTTCGGCGGCAGCTCCGGCGCCTGGCCGGTGTTCTGGGCCTCGGCAATCTCGTTCTGGATCTTTTGGAGTTCGCGTTCGACTTGCTCGCGTTCGGCCTCATATTGGGCTTCACTCTCACTCGAAACGGCGATGAGGCGAGCGTCGTCGGCGGCCTGCGCGGCTTCGCTGGCCAGGGTGATCGCGGCGTCCCGCTTATCGGGATCGCTGAGATACACCTCGGCTTGCTGGAGGCTCTTCACGGCCTGCTGGTAAGGATTCGGGGCATAGGTTTCCGCACCGGCCTTGCGCGCCAGCTCCAGCGCGCTGTGGGCTTGTTGAATCTCCAGCGGGACATCCGGACTAAAGGAAACATCGGGCGGAGCCTCGCTGATGGTTTGCTTCGGCTTGTCATTGAAGAGACTCACCATGACGACCGCATCGCTGGGCTGGGGAACGTCGGCGTTCGGCTCGGCGGTGACCAGCAGCGCGAACGATTCCAGCTCCGTCGTCGTGTCCAGCGTTCCGTGATCGTCGGTTTGCGTCACTACGCCGAGCTGAACCGCGTCGCCGACCGGCGTGACCGCCCACACCACATAGGTGACGAACTGCTGACCGAAGGTGTCGGGCGGAGGAATCCGGTTGAGATCCAAGTGAACTTGGGTGTAGCCCTGCTCGCGTTTGACCGTAGCGACGCCGCTCGACGCCGGCTCTAGTGCACTACCTCGCAAATCGATCGTCGTTGTCCCGCCGGCCGCCCCGGCCCGATTTGTATTGGGTGCTTGCGCCACAAGCGCCGGACCCAGCGCGACAACCGCGAGGGCCAGGGTGAGAATCCCGGGAATGGATGGACGGTCGATAGCACGCATGATAGTTATCTCCAAGGGTGAAACAGGCAACCCGCGTGCCAATGTGCGCGGAAAGTGCATCCCAAGCCCATTTTGCAGGGTTCCTGAGGTGGTCGCAAGGGGGAAGTCGTGGTGGCCGGGGAAGGAATCTCCCGGCGGGGGCGTTTCGGAGGGAGGCTCGGCGGTCGGATTCTTGACCTGGGTGGCAAAAAAGGGCGCCCCACCTGGGCAAGGAGGGGCGCCTTCAGGGGCACGAGGATTCGGGGGCCTCGTTGAGGAAGAATCCAGATTCGAAAATCGGGGAATCGGCGTGGTATCGGTGGTGGGCAGGCCGCCGATACCCATCCCGCTTAGGCGGCGGCAGGGTATGCCGCGGGATGTGCCGATTCACACCACTTCCGCGCGGCTTTACGAGCACGGAACATGCGAATGCGAATCGCCGTGGGAGTTACGCCTTCTTTCTTGGCGAGCTCCCGGGGAGATTGCCCTTCGAGCTGTGCCTTGAGCCAGCGGGTGTGTTCAGATCCACAGGCCTGCAAAATCGTGGAGAGATCGATTGCAGCCGTGTTCTGCTTGGTGGAGGCGGCGTCCTGGTAGACAGGCTTCCACTCTTCTTCCCGCTTGGTCCGCCGCAGTGTGTGGCGGTAATGATTCAAGGCGATCTGGTTAATCCAGAACTGCAGCATCGAGCTATCGCGGAGCTGTTCCAGCCGCTCCCAGCCGCGCAGCCAGGCGCTCTGCGCACTATCGGGCGCCTGCTCGTGGGGGACGCCTCGGGAAACCAGAAACGCGATGGTCCGATTCAAGCCTTTCTGGTAGGCGTCGCTGAATTCTGCTTTGGAGATTGTTGTGGGGGTCATGGCTCGCACTGGAGAGTGCAAGCGGCGTGCCAATCCATAAAAATCTAATAACGCTATTGATATCAATAGATTGCATGAGTTTTGGCGGGAGGGGGGAATATCCCGAAAAGTATCAGTGCGAAGTTTCTTCCCAGTGCAAAACTTCTGAGGGTTCCAGGGATTCGGGAAAGGGGAGGCTGCAGCGGAGATCGAGGGGGGTCAGGACTGGCGGAACTTGACGTTTTCCGGCAACTGCACGCAGGAGAACCAGTAGTCGGCAACCTGCTGCACCATCTCCTCGAACTTGTCCAGTTCGACGGGTTTGGTGAGGAATCCGCCCGCGCCGTTGCGATAGGCCTCTTCAATGTCGCTGGGTTGCGCCGAGGTGGTCAGGATGACGACGGGAGTGGTCTTGAGGGTTGGATGCCGCTTGAGTTGGCGCAGTACGTCATGGCCGTGAGTGCCGGGGAGGTTCAGGTCCAGAAAAACGAACACAGGGCGCTGGCCGACGCCCACCGATTGCACATCTTCCAGGAACGTATGGATTTCGTCCCCGGTGGAGCAGCGAATCAGCTGATTGGAGACACCGGCTGTTCGCAGACAGGACTCCAGGATGGCGAAATCGTCATCGCTATCCTCGATGACGAGCAATGGACGCTGATGTAACACCTCAATCCCCCCAATCGCTGCCCGCGCCGCGACTATGGCCGGTTCGGTCCTTTTCCGGACGCCTCGCCGAGGCTAAAGAAGAACGTACTCCCCCGCCCGGGTTTGCTCTCCAGCCACAGTTTTCCATGATGCCGTTCGACGACTCGCTTTGCAATGGCCAAGCCCAAACCCGTGCCCCCATCAAATGCATCGGCAGCGTGCAATCGATGAAATAGATTATAGACAGTGTCCATGTGTTGCGGGGCAATGCCAATTCCGTTGTCTTTCACATAGAACACGACCGGCGCCGGGGAGCCGGAGTTGTTGTCCAAAAAGCCGACTTCGACCCAGGGGTCCTTATTTTGGTTGTACTTAAGTCCGTTCTCGATCAGGTGGAGCAGTGCCTGGCCCACCCATTTGAAATCGCAGCGGGCATTGGGCAGGGGGCGGGGAACGCGGACCTCGGCGCCACGGCGCTTGATTTCCCGCTTCAGGACGTCCGAGGCGTGGCGTACCATTTCGGTCAGGTCCACCAGGTCGCGGGAAATGGTGGTCCGGCCGAGTTCGGCATAGTCGATCATTCCCTGGATCAGCAGGTCCATGTGCTGGGCATGCCGGGTAATGCTCTTCAGACGCTGCTTCACCTCTTCTGAAAGATGCGGGTCGCGCAGCAGGACATGCGCATGTCCGGCAATCCCGCGCAGCGGCGTCTTTAGATCATGGCTGGCCGAGTCCAGAAAGTCCTCCAGTTCCTCCCGGCTGCGGGCAAGGTCTTCGGTGAGCTGCTGGATATCAGCCTTGCTGGCTTCCGGTGGCCCGTCTTTCGATTGTTTTTTCGGGCTTAACGTACTCAATGGGCGACTCCTGCTGACCGGCGGATTACGTGCGGGTGCTCCGCAAACGTTCATTCTGCTTAAGTTCGTTCTGTTCCAGATGGTCGATCAGGTTCCCCGCACGGGTCCCGGTATCGACGGATTCCACCTCGGCGGTCATCTGGCTGGCGGCGGGGAGTGTGTCGGCGATCCTGCGCGCCACGGCGCTTTGGGTGGTCAGCGTCCCGCGGACCTTGGTATCGAAGGTATTGGACCAGACCGCCATGCCGTCGATGGTACGCGCGAGCTGTGCGGTGACGCGAACATTGCCCTTTTCCATCCTCACGCTGCCTTCCAGAACGTATGCCGCACCCAATTGCCGACCCACCTTGCGGACGTCCACCGGGACGTCCTTGAACTGAAAGGCGGAGCTGTTGGCGACCACGCGATAGCCATCTCCATTTCCGAGCGCCGAGGCGATCTCCTCGGTTAATCCGTAGCAGAATACCGTATGTTTCTCGTTGTTGGTGAGGTTGGAGAAGGGCAGGACCACCAGTTCGCCGCCTTTGTGCCGGAGATCGCGTCGGCTTACGCGGCCTTTGCTGTCGGTTGCTCGAACCGGTTCCGGGCCGCGGGCCTGCTCCAAGTCGCGGACCTCGATTTCCGGCGTATAGGTGCGCGCGGGAAGCGAAATCCGGATCGGATCCGCCGAGCCCTCCTGACGGTAATAGCGATCCAGCGCCTTGCGCAGCCGTCCGATCTGGACACGGATGCCGGGGTCCAGCGTCGGCTCAAAATCTCGTGGCTTCCCAAAAAATTCGATGGCGATCTGAACCTCGTCCGGATCTCTTCCGAGCGTCTTGTTCACCACCAGGTATTCCAACAGGCCGCGGAGGCGCGAGGCCCGTTCAAAGGTCTTGGACTGAAGCACCCGTTCCAACTGGCGGTCAATTTCGGTGCGAAGCCGCACCTCAAGCGCCTGCGGGGCGTCGGAGTCAGAGGATAGGATCTGTGGTTGCATGAAAAACTCCTTTGCGAGTTTGTACTGCGAATCACTCCTTAAGAATGTATTGAGGGACCGGATACCACGATCGGTGCAAGTCGGAAGCCAAACTGTTACGTTGCAGCAAGTCTCGTATTTGCAGTGTTTTCTGAAACTGAATTCTTCTGGACAGGTGTTACGTTTCTTCCGGTGGAGTCCCATTTGGCAGGGAGGGGTGGGAAATTTTGTAACTAGTTGCGGACTCCCGCATCCAATCTCATGGATGGCATGGATTTTGGCGGGATTTCCGGATCAGGCGGCTCATCTGACCCGGCGGATCTCCATGATCGATGAAAGGTCCCAGTTGATACTTGTCGGAACCCCCGCCTCTGCCTAGACTTGAAGTCAACAATTGCGAGGATGGTCTACTCGTGATAGACCGGGCAATGATCCTGATTGCGGACGATAGCGCCGACGACTACACCCTTCTGGAGCTATCCCTTCGGGAAGCCGGATTTGATGGCGAAGTGGTATGGGTGATGGACGGAGACGCGGCCGTGGAACTCCTGCGTGGCGGAACTGCCGTCGAGGGAACTCCTCGGGACGCCGCGCGATCTCCCAATCTGGTGATTCTGGATCACTACCTTCCGATGAAGAACAGTCTTGAAATTCTGGAGGCACTGTCCCTTCTGGAAGAAAGAGGAAACTATCCGATCGTGGTCTTAAGTTCCTATGTGTCCGGCGACGACCGGCAGAGTCTCGTGAGGGCAGGCGTTCGTTCGGTGTTTGAGAAGCCGGCCGATTTGGACGGATTCGGCGAACTGGGGCGGACGTTGTTGGCTCTACTGGAGACCGAGGGATAAATTTTCCTTCGGCTCCGGACCAAGGAGAATCGTGTGGCCGCACGATTCGGCTTTTTTTCACTACTATGGGTTTGTGCCCGTCATGCGAGCCTCTTCCCGCGGCGGAAGAAGGCTGAAGCGAGTTGAGATGCAAGAGAACAATCTTCTCTGATGCGGCGATCGTACAAATTTTTGGTGTTTCTTTTCCTCGCGCCACCTTTGCTGTTGGCGGGGGTCGTCCTCTGGACGGCACGGCAACTGGATATCGAGGCCGAGGAGGTCGCGCGATCCACCGATGTGGTGCGTGCCACAACCGGGACTCTGCAGCTGCTGACCGACGCCGAGACGGGCGAACGCGGCTACTTCATCACGGATGATCCGGCCTACCTGGAACCGTATGAGCGAGCGGTTCGGGAGTTGCCGGGGGAACTGGACTCCATGGATGCGCTGTCCAAGAGTACTCCGGACTTGGCCAAGGCGGTCCAAAGAATTCGCGAGGTCGCGGGTCTGAAGCTCGAGCATATGGGGCGAGTGATTGAAGCCGAGCGGATGGGGGATGAAGGTCACGCCCTGGCCCTCCTCAAGAACGGCGATGGCAAGGTTTACATGGATGAGCTCCGGACGGAGCTGACCAGGATCAACGAGTCCTCGCTCAGTGCCTTGCAGGAAAATCGCGCCACGGAAAATAACCTGGGAAGTCTGTTCCTCATCCTTGCCGGGGCCAGCCTGGTGTTGACGGGAGTCGGCTTGTTGATGCTGTATCGTGTGGGCGCGGCCGAAGAGGCGGCCAAGGCCGAGGTTCGGGCGGCGAGTCTGATCGAAGCAAATCAGAATCTTGAGGATTTCGCCCGCGTGGCCGCGCATGATCTGCGGGCGCCGGCACGGACCGCGGTCTCCATGTTGCAGTTGGGCAGACGCAAGCTGGGGTCGGCTGCCGCGCCGGAAGCCGAAGAGATGTTCAACCGGGTGGAGAACGCCCTGCGCCGGCAACTGAAGCTGATCGAAGACCTGATGGGGTACCAGCATCTGGGTCAGGAGGAATTGCCCCAGGCGAGCGCGGTGGACCTGAATCAGACCTTGCGCGAGGCGATCGCAAATCTGCAGGAGACGATCAAGGACACCGACGCCAAGATCGAGGTTGGCCCGTTGCCGACGGTCCGCGGGCATGAATCCCAAGCCATTCAACTGTTTCAGAACCTGCTGGAGAACGCCATCAAGTACCGGGATCCCAACCGGACCCCAGAGATCCGGGTCACCGCGGACGCTCCGCGAGGCAAAGGCCAGAGCTGGCTGATTCGGGTGCGGGACAATGGGCTGGGCTTCGATCCGAGTTCTGCCGAACGGATCTTCCGGCCGTTCGCTCGGGCGCATGGTTCCAGCCATCCTGGCAGTGGGGTCGGACTGGCAAGTTGCGCCAAAATTGTGGAACGGGCCGGAGGCAGGATTTGGGCCGAGACCGAGCCGGGCGAAGGGTCCGTCTTCTGTATTTCGCTACCTGTGGCCTAGTCGTCTCGACTGCGGGATTTGCCGGTGAGGGAAAATCCAACGGCGAGGCATCCCAGCCCCGCCAGGACTCCCGCTTCGAGACTGGAGAGTGTCGTCGAATCCGGTCCAAGCGCCAGTGGATTCTCCAGCGCTTCCATGCCACTGGCATAGGAGATCGTCCCAGCCACTATGCTGATCAACCCGATCAGGATCAGCAGGGCGGCGACCAGGGTTGTTTTCCGAGGGAGCATTTTTCACTTGTCGCGGTGCAGGTCGAATTCCAAACTCCTAAGTATCTGTGAGCAGGGAGGATTGCTTGGGTTCCCCGGTCCCAGGTTTGGGAAGTAGTGGAGAAGACTTCTCACAAATCTTCCCGTTCGTGTCGTTTTGGGAGGCGGGTTCGGTGTGGGGGGTAGAGGGTGGAAAAGTGCCGGACCCGGGGAGATCCCCGGGTCCAGCGGCCGGTTCAGGGTTGGCGGGAGTCAAGCTGATACGTACTTGCGATAGGTCTGCTTGCCCATCTCAATCGCGTTTCCGATGCGGTCCCTCCCATGGGTGATGGAGCGGCGAGAACGGTCCACCATTGCTTCGGCGGTTCGACAGGCCGAGTCGACCGCATGGGTGGAGCGGTCGGCTACGCCATGAGCCGTCCGGCGGACTGAGTCGGCTTGTTGCCGGGCTTTGGCGCGGATCCTGACCCGCGTGTCGCGGCCCGAGGCCGGCGCCATCAGGATACCGAGCGCCGCGCCCGCGAGGGCTCCGCCGACGAACATGGCGGTCGAACTCGTGATGGATGTGGTTTTGTTAGGGGTTTGGGTGTTGAACATAAATTCGAACTCCTTTCTGAGATAGTGGGTGTGTCCCGCGAGCCGCCGCTATTTGTGTTCCTTGCCGGGCGAATCCGCGGCCAGCAGCATCAACAGCGGATTGGCCGCCGCCGGCGGGGTCATCGTGTCAATCACCTGTTTGGTCGACAGCTTCTTCCCGTAAAGCGCCTTATTGGAATCCTCATCCTCGCGAAGCGTGGCGCCATTCAAGGACACCCCCGCGAACACGCCGCGGGTGCGGGACCAGGAGAGGATCTTGGCGTGAAACTGTGCGTCGGTTTGCGCCGTGGCGTCGCGACCCACGGGACCGGCGGCGATTTCCCCTTCTCCACCGAGCGTGAATTGGCTGGACATCAGGTGCGCTTCTCCTTCCTTGTCCATCACCAACATGAATACGTCGGTCTCGGAGCCACCGATCTGAAAGCCGAAGCCTCCGCCTTCGACCGTAATAGCGGCTGGGGCAGACCATGGCCCATGGTCGGTTTTACGGCAGGTCATGAATCCCTTGCCGTATTCGGCGCTGACGATGAACCCGGCCTTCTTCAAGCCAGGAATGATGACGGCGCAGCGCGCGTCATTGAGAAGGTCCCTGGGAATGGTTTTGTCATCAGCGCCCATGACCTCCTTGAGATCTGTCGCTGCGGCTTCCAGCCGCTGGTCCAGGTCCTTGGCTGAATCGGCCCAAAGAAAGGCCGGGGAGAGGAGGGCCGCCACCGCGAGGATGGCAGCCTGGGGATTGCGGAAGTTGTGTATAAGAAATTTGCCGCTCATGCCTACTTTCGCGGCAATTGTCGTTCCAGTCTCCTAAGTGGTTGTCGGGGCAAGTGCTTTGGCTGATGTTCGCCACGAGGGGGGTGGCAAGTTTTGCAGAGGAGTGAGAAGATTTGTATCACTTTCACGGAGTGTGCCATCTCTTTGAATGTACGGGTTTCGAGTCTTGAGGCGCATTGGTGGGCGACATAGCGACGAGACTCCGGACCAACCAGATTATGAGAGTTTTAATTGTCGATGACGATCTGGATCAGCGCAGGTTGCTGGCCCAGATGGTGAATTCCTGGGGTCACCAGGTGGAACAAGCAGCGAATGGAGAGGAGGCGATCGAGAGAATCCCCGAATTCTCCCCCCATGTGATCGTGACCGATCTAAAGATGCCGGTGGTGGGCGGGCTGGAGATGATGGACCGTCTGCGCACCGAAGGAGAGCTTCCTCCCACGATCGTGCTGACCTCGTTCGGCAGCGTGGATCTGGCGGTCAAAACGGTTCACCAGCATGGCGGGTTCTGGTTTCTGGAGAAGCCGGTGGACGCGGGCGTGTTGCGAGGCCTGCTGGAGCTCGCGGCCGAGCGGGGCCGGCTGGCCAACGAGAATGAACGCCTGCGTCTGGAACTGAGCCGGCATGGGCTGATGGGGAATCTGGTGGGGCAGACGCCGGCGATGCAGGCGGTGTTCGCGATGATCCGGCAGGTGGCCCCCACCGAGGCCTCGGTGATGATCACCGGCGAGAGCGGCTCAGGCAAGGAACTGGTGGCGCGGGCGATTCATGAACACAGCACACGTAAAGATGAGCCGTTTGTCGCGATCAATTGCGCGGCCATGCCAGAGACGCTGATGGAGTCCGAGATGTTCGGCCATGAGAAAGGCTCATTTACCGGGGCGGTGGATCGCCAGGCTGGCGCGTTTGAGTTGGCCAAGGGCGGAACGTTGTTTCTGGACGAGATCGGCGAGATGCCGATGCCGATGCAAGCCAAGCTCCTGCGGGTTCTGGAAGACTTCACCTTCCGGCGGCTGGGCGGCAAGAAGGAACTGACGGCCGATGTGCGGATCATTTCGGCGACTAACCGGCGCCCGTCTGAAGCGATCAAGGAAGGCAAGCTTCGGGAGGACCTCTACTACCGTCTGAACGTTTTCCGTATGGAACTGCCTCCGCTGCGGGAGCGCGTGGACGATATTCCGCTCATCGTCCAGCAAATGATTGAGCAGTTGAACCGCAAGCATGGGACACGGGTGACGCACCTGGATCCGGAGGCGGTGATGGCGCTGAAATCGCATGTCTGGACCGGGAATGTGCGGGAGCTCCGCAATACGGTGGAGCGCGCGATGATTGTGGCGGGGCAGGGTCCGGTGGGCGTGCGGCACCTGATGCTGTATCCGCGCAAGCAACCGGCCGGGGAGCCGGGCGTGAACGGATTGGACGTGCGGGTCGGCATGCAGATTTCCGATGCCGAACGGGTGTTGATTGAGGCGACGCTGAAGGAAGCCAAGAACAACAAGACGCGGGCGGCGGCGACGCTGGGGATCAGCACGAAGACGCTGCACGCCAAGCTGAAGCAGTATCGCGCGGAAGGGCCGGTGGCTCCGGGAGACTACGCCGAGTGAGCGTGGATTGGCGGGACGCGATCGCCCATCTGGTGCACGACGCGCGGGCGTTGGTGCGGAAGGGTACGCTGCCGCTGCAGATGCTGGAGCGGACGCTGGGAGATCCGATTCCGGAGAATGCGCGCGACAATCTGCGTGCCTGCCAGGAGGCGCAAGAGGAACTGGATGGGTTGTTGCTGCGCGTGGCTCAACTCGCCGAGGCGGAAAGCAGTACGGGTGGTGGCGGGGTGCTTCCGTTAGAGACGGTTATTCTTTCGGCGCGGCTGCGCGTGAGAAGTGGGCTGGAGGAGAGCGGCGCGGAACTGATCCAAGGAGAGCTTCCCGAATGCGAGGTCCCCGAGAAACTGGAGGTCGTGGTCCGGGAGTTGCTGGAGAACGCGATGCGTTTTCGCGCGGCTGAGGGTGTTCCGCGAATTGAGGTCCGCGCGCACCTTGAGGACGACCGCCTGGTTCTGGAGATCGCCGATAACGGCATCGGCTGGAGCGCTGCCGCGGAAGCAAAACTATTCGTCCCATTCGAGACATTGGCATTGCCGAATCAGACCGCGCGGCAGCGGGGAGGCGGATTGGGACTGCCTATCGCGAAGGCGATCGTTGAAGGCGCCGGCGGAGAGATCACCGGCGAGCGTCGCCCCGAGGGCGGCGCTCTATTTCGCGTGGTAATTCCAATCCCGTGAACCAGCCGTACTCGGGCCTGGTCCCCGCTAAGAAGACCGAATGGCGCGCGAAAACAGGCTCACGACGAACAGGATCAAAAAGATAAAGAAGAGAATCTTGGCGATTCCAGCAGAGGCCACGGCGATTCCCGTAAAGCCGAAAACGGCGGCAATCAAGGCAATTAACAAAAACGTCAGTGTCCAGCCTAACATTGGGTTCTCCTTTCCAAGACTGCATAAAAAATCATCAAAGGCTCGGATCAGAACGTCACGGAGTCCTGCCTGCCAAAGCTCGCCTGGTTGCGGTGATCACTAAGGCAATCAGGAATACGAAGAACAGAATCTTTGCGATTTCCGCGGCCAAGCCGGCAATCAGGCCAAAACCCAGGACCGCGGCCGCCAAAGCCAGGATGAAGAATAAAAGTGCCCAACTCAGCATTGTGCTTCCTCCTTTTCGGCAATCGATTTCGGGATCGGATGGGAACATCCAACTCCTTGCCACGGTTTCCATAGATGCATCTGGTGGTCCAAAACGTTAAACAGCTGATGGCTGGTGAGTTCCGCTGGTTCCAGGGCGAAGAGCGACCGTGTCGTTTTCTCGCAAAGCCGGACAATCTTACAGGGGTGAGGTGCGACGTCGTCCACGTCTCGTGGCCATGCTCTACCATGAAGGATCGAATCTCAGCGGACAATTGGATCGACGAACATGCCAGGGCGCGAGAAACAGAACAAGGAGAAGGCGGCAAAGCCATTGTCGAGGGGCGGTACGCTCACGCTGCGTCAGGTCGCGATTGATACCTATCGGGAAAACGTCGCCTACATGCACCGGCAGTGCGAGATCTACCGCGCCGAGGGATTTCAGGCATTGGCGAAGGTAGAAGTCAGCGGGAACGGGACTCGCATCCTGGCGGTAGTGAACGTGGTGGACGACGCATCGCTGGTGGCGCCCGGCGAGCTAGGTTTGTCCGAGGAAGCATTTGCCAGTCTCGGGGTGAAAGAGGGTTCTCCGGTGCAGGTTTGCCATGCCGAGCCGCCGGCGTCGATGGAGTCCGTGCGCCGTAAGATCGAAGGGGAGCGGCTGAGCGCGAAGGAGTTTATGGAAATCGCGCACGACATCGCCGAGCGCCGCTACGCCAAGATGGAGATCGCCGCTTTTCTGGTGGCCTCGGGGCAGACGGGCCTGGATCGCGACGAAGTGATGCACCTGACGCGGGCGATGGTGGCGCAGGGCGAGCGGATGCGCTGGCAAGGTGATCTGATCGCCGATAAACATTGCATTGGCGGGATCCCGGGAAATCGGACGTCGATGCTGTTGGTGCCGATCGTAGCCGCGCACGGCATGATGATCCCCAAGACTTCGAGTCGCGCGATTACTTCGCCGGCGGGCACGGCGGACACGATGGAAGTGCTGGCGGAGGTGGAACTGTCTCCAGCGCGTCTGCATGAGGTGGTCCGCAATGAGCATGGGGCGCTGATCTGGGGCGGCACAGCGAACCTCGCGCCGGTGGACGATATTTTGATTTCGGTGGAGCGTCCGCTGGGGGTGGATTATCCGGGGCAGATGGTGGCTTCGATTCTGTCCAAGAAGATCGCGGCGGGGTCGACGCACCTGATCATCGACATTCCGGTGGGGCCGACCGCCAAGGTCCGGCATATGAGCGATGCTCTCGCGCTGCGGAAGCTGTTCGAGTACGTCTCGGATCGGTTAGGGCTGTTTGCGCAGGTGGTGATCACGGATGGACGCCAGCCGATCGGGCGCGGGATCGGTCCGGTGCTGGAGGCGCGCGACGTCATGCAGGTGCTGCAATGCGATCCGGCCGCGCCGATGGACCTGCGGCAGAAGGCGCTGCGGCTGGCGGGACGCGTGATTGAATTCGATCCGGATGTCCGCGGCGGCGATGGTTTCGATATCGCGCGGGACATTTTGGATTCCGGCCGCGCGCTGGCCAAGATGCAGCGGATCATCGATGCGCAGGGGCGCAAGAAAGAGAAGCTGGAGCCGGGTCCGCTGGAGCTGGAAGTAAAGGCGGAGAAAGCCGGTACGGTCGTCTCGATCAACAACTATCAGATGGCGCGGATCGCGCGTTTGGCGGGGGCTCCAATGGATAAGGTCGCGGGCGTGGATCTGCTGAAAAAGCTGGGCGATCCGGTGAAGAAAGGCGAGCCGCTGTACCGCGTGTATGCTGAGTTCCCGGCGGATTTTGACTTTGCGCGGGCATTAGTGGAGACCGACAACGGATACCGGGTCGGGAGGGAAGAAGACATCCCGGAGGTCTTTGCAGAGTTTTGATGGGGCAGAGTTTTGATGGGGGCCGAGTTCTGATGTTGGTGCTGGGATTTTCCGAGGATCGTGCACAGGGCGAGGCGCTGGCCGCCGCGCTGGGTGTGCCGTTCGCGTTGGTTGAGGTGCATCACTTCCCGGACGGAGAAAGCAAGCTGCGGTTACCGGAGCAATTGCCGGCCAAGGTGGTGGTGTGCCGGACGCTGAATGAGCCGAATGCGAAGCTCGTCGAGTTATTGCTGACGGTGGAAGGCGCGCGGCAGCTAGGCGCCGGGGAGTTGACGCTGGTGGCTCCGTATCTCTGCTACATGCGTCAGGACAAGGCGTTTGTGCCGGGTGAAGTCGTGAGCCAGAAGATCGTGGGCCGGTTTCTGGCCGAGCATTTTCAAACTGTGATCACCGTGGATCCGCATTTGCATCGGGTGTCGGCACTGGCGGAGGCTGTGCCCGCGAAACGGGCGATTGCCTTGAGTGCTGCCCCGGCGATGGGGCGGTTTCTCGCCGGACAGAAGCGTAAGCCGCTGGTGGTGGGTCCGGATCAGGAATCCGAGCAATGGGTGCGCACGGTGGCCGAGGTCGCCGGACTGGATTACGTGGTCGCGAGCAAGGTGCGGCGCGGGGATCGGAGCGTCGCGGTGACTTTGCCCGCTCGGGATTACAAGGGCGTCGAGGCGGTGCTGGTGGATGATCTCGCCAGCACAGGCCGCACGCTGGCAGGGGCGACCGAGGCGCTGAAAGCAGCGGGCGCGGCGAAGGTGGATGTGCTTGTGACGCATGCAATGTTCGTCGGCGATGCGCTCCAGACGCTAAAGTCCGCCGGAGCCGGGGAGATTTGGAGCTCCGATAGTCTCCGCCACCCGAGCAATGCCTTTGCCTTGGCGACGGAACTCGCCGCGGCGGTCGGCTAACAGGCGCCGGATCTCTGCCTGTTTTCATCTTTCTTGTTTGTTCCCAGCGTCGGCACGAAACGTGCTGATGATTCTTAGCCTATGACTGTTGCCCCAAAAGAACCGGAAGAACCCAAAGTCGCTTATTTCTCCATGGAGATCGCACTGGATCCCGCGCTGCCGACCTATTCCGGGGGGCTAGGCGTACTCGCGGGCGATACCCTGCGGACAGCGGCCGATTTGGCCGTGCCGATGTGCGGGGTCACGCTGGTGCATCGGGAAGGCTATTTCCGTCAGTTCCTGAGTCACGACGGCAAACAGACCGAACAGCCGCAGCCGTGGGACGTCGAGGCATACGCGGAACTGATGCCGAAGCGAACCGCCGTGAAGCTGGACGGGGAGATGGTGACGGTTCAGGCGTGGCGCTACATCATTCGGGGGGTGAATCATTACACAGTTCCGGTTTACCTGCTGGATACCGATTGTGAAGGGAATTCTGATTACCACCGGACGTTGACCAACCGACTCTATGGCGGCGATTCGGCGCATCGGTTGCGTCAGGAAGCCATTCTTGGGTTGGGCGGGGTGCAGATCCTGCGCCTGCTGGGGCACTCCGAGGTCAGCATCTTTCACATGAACGAAGGCCATGCGGCGCTTCTTTCGCTGGCGTTGCTGGAGGAGATGGGCGGGACCGATGAGGTAGCGAACTTCGATGAAATGCATTTTCGGGCGATCCGCCGAAAATGTGTGTTCACGACGCACACGCCGGTTCCGGCCGGGCACGATCAGTTTTCTCCGGAGCTTGTGGAGAAGGTGCTGGGGCCGAATCGGGCGAAGGTGCTGCGGGAGTCGGATTGCTGCGTGGATCATTCCCTGAACATGACGTATCTGGGACTCCGCAGCGCGCACTATATCAACGGGGTCGCGATGCATCATGGGGCGGTTTCGCAGGATATGTATCCGGAATACCCGATTCGCGCGATCACCAACGGGGTGCATTTGGGGACGTGGGTCTCTGTTCCAATTCAGCAACTGTTTGACCGTCACATTCCGGCTTGGCGCACCGACGCCGATTATTTGCGGTATGCGATTGGGATCCGGACGGAGGAGATTCGCGACGCGCATCGCCAGGCGAAACTTACGCTGGTGGAGGAAGTGAATCGGGTGACCCCGGCCAGGCTGGACCCGGATGTGTTTACGGTCGGGTTTGCGCGCAGGGCCGCGGCGTATAAACGGTTCGACCTGTTGTTTGATATGCCGGACCGCTTAGTCGAGATCGCCAAGAGCGCCGGCAAACTGCAGATCGTTTTTGGCGGCAAGGCGCATCCGGCCGATGAGCTGGGGAAAGCGCAGATCCAGCGGGTCTTTGCATTCGCGGCGAAGCTGAATTGTCCGGAACTCCAGATCGTGTTTCTGGAGGATTACGGAATGCCGTGGGCGAAGCTGTTAACGGGCGGGTGTGACCTGTGGCTGAACACGCCGCAGCGTCCGCTGGAGGCATCCGGCACCAGCGGGATGAAGGCCGCCGCGAACGGGGTCCCGAGCCTCAGTATTCTGGACGGCTGGTGGATCGAGGGATGCCTGGAAGGTGCAACGGGGTGGGCGATCGGCCGGGACGGCGACATCAAACAGGCCACCGAGGACGAATCCCGCTCGCTGTATGAGAAGCTCGGGATGATTACCGAGATGTTTTACCAGCGGCAGGAGGAGTACCTGATCGTCTGCCGCGGCGCGATCGCCATCAACGGGTCGTTCTTCAATAGTCAGCGAATGCTGCAGCAGTATGTGGCAAACGCATACTTCGACCCCGCCGCGGAAATGCAACTTCCTGAATAAGGGGCATGCGGCGGCAGGCTAGGCCCGCCGCCCCACGTCAGGCCGTTCTTTCGCCGCAACCTGGCATGCCCAGCTTGCGCAGGATGGTGATCATCGGGCATTTGTTGGTGAATGCGCTCTGCAGCAGGTTCGCCCCCACAAAAGCGGTGAACAAGAAGAAGGCTGGGTGTACCCAGTAGCCGAGCGCCACGCTCAGCAGGATGAAACTTCCAGCGATGGCTCGGATGGCTTGTTCGATATTCATTTTGAACTCCTGTTATTGAAGATGTAGTAAACGATGGGGACGGTCATGCGCGATAGCAGCAGGGAGGCGACTTCGCCCGCCATGAGTGCGATCGCCAAGCCTTGGAAAATCGGGTCGAAGAGAATGACGCTCGCGCCGACCACGACCGCGGCGGCCGTCAGCAACATGGGCCGGAAGCGGACCGCGCCGGCATCGATCACGGCTTCGATGAGCGGCATGCCCTGCCGCAAGCGCAGTTCGATGAAGTCGACCAGAATAATGGAATTTCGGACGACGATTCCGGCGCCCGCGATGAAACCGATCATGGAGGTCGCGGTGAAGAACGCGTGCAATAACCCATGCGCGGGCAGGATGCCGACCAGCGAGAAGGGGATCGCCGCCATGATGATCAACGGCGTCGCCAGGGACTGGAACCAGCCGACCACCAGCAGGTAAATCAGCACCAGGACCGCGGCGAACGCGATGCCCAGATCGCGGAACACTTCATAAGTGATGTGCCATTCGCCGTCCCACTTGATGGCGTAGCGAGTGGAATCCTCCGGCAGAGCCGCCGTGTATTGCTCGATTTCGTAACCTTCCGGGATCTTGATTTCCGAGATCTCCGGTCCCAGCGCGAGGATCGCATAAACCGGCGCTTCCATCGCGCCGGCGACGTCGGCGGTGACGTAGGTCACCGGCATCAGGTTCTTGTGATAGATGTTCCGCTCGGATTCAGTGCGTTCCACACGAACCAAATCCGACAGCGGCACGGTGAAGCCATCGCGGCCGCGCAGCACGATCTGGGTGAGCTGGCTGGCGCGGGCGCGCCCTGGTTGGGCGACACGCACTTCGATGGGGATGTCCTCTTTAGAATCGTCGACGTGCAGCAATCCCGCCGCTTCCCCGGCCGAGGCCAGACGAAGGGCGCGAGCGGCTTCCGCCGTGGTGATCCCATGCAGCGCGGCCTTTTCCTGATCGATAATCAGGCGGACCTTGGGTTGCTCGGCTTCGACATACCAGTCCACGTCCACCACGCCGTTGGTCTGCTCCATCAGTTGGCGGACCTGGCTGGCCAGCTCAATGCGCCGGTCTTCGTCCGGTCCGTAGACTTCGGCGACCAGGGTCTGCAGAACCGGCGGCCCGGGCGGCACTTCGGCGACCTGGATGATCGCGCCGTTGGCCTTGGCGATCGGATCCAGACGCTCGCGGACTTCCTTGGCGATCTCATGGCTCTGCCGGTCGCGCTCGCCCTTGGGCAGCAGGTTGACCTGGATGTCGGCCATGTTCGGGCCCCGGCGCATGTAGTAATGCCGCACCAGCCCGTTGAAGTTGTAGGGCGAAGCGGTGCCCACGTAGGTCTGGACGTTGACGACTTCCGAGGTCCCCATGACGGCGTCGGCCAGCAGGCTGGTGACGCGCGCGGTTTCCTCCAGCGCGGTTCCCTCGGGAGTATCGACAATCACCTGAAATTCGCTCTTGTTGTCGAAGGGCAGCATCTTCACCTGGACCCATCCGCTGGAGATGGTCAGGAAGGACGCCAGCAGCAGCACGACCACCATAGCCAGAAATCCCCAGGAACGGATCGAGGCGCCAAGCAGCCAGCCCATAACCTTGCGGTAGAGTTCGGTCAGGCGGCTTTCGCCGTGGCTGTCGTCGCCCGCGTGATGTTTCGCCAGCACACGCACGGCGACATAAGGAGTCACCACGAAGGCGATGATCAACGAGAAGGCCATGGCGGCCGAAGCGCCGATCGGGATCGGCCGCATGTAGGGCCCCATCAGGCCGCCGACAAAGCCCATCGGCAGGATGGCGGCGATGACGGTGAGGGTCGCCAGGATGGTCGGATTGCCGACCTCGGCCACCGCTTCAAGGGCGACCTCAATCGCGCCTCTTCCGGCGTTCTTCCGGAGCGTGCGGTGTCGCGCGATGTTCTCGACGACCACAATCGCGTCGTCCACCAAAATTCCGATCGAGAAAATCAGCGCGAACAGCGTGATGCGGTTCAGCGTGTAGCCGTACAGATAAAAGACGAATAGCGTGAGGGCGAGCGTCACCGGAATTGCGGTGAACACGATGATCGATTCGCGGAAGCCCAACGCCAGCGCGATCAGGAGGCTGACGCTGACCACCGCGATGCCCATATGCAGCAGCAGCTCATTGGATTTTTCCGCCGCGGTTTCGCCGTAGTCGCGGGTAACGTCAACCTCGACATCGGACGGGATCACCGTTCCTTTCAGATCCTCGACGCGCTTCCGGACTTCCTCGGAAACACTGATCGCATTGGTCCCCTGGCGCTTGGCGACGCTGATGGTCACCGCGGGCGCGAACTGCCCGTGCGCACCGAACTGCACGTATTGCACCGGATCGCCGGCGCCGTCTTCCACACGCGCCACGTCGCCGATGTAGACCGGACGCCCGTTGGATGCGCTGACCACCACGTGGCGTACGTCGTCAGCGTTACGGAGAAAGCTTCCCGCCTCGGCCAGGATTTCCTCATTGTTATGGCGGAAGACCCCCGCCGACAAGCGCTGGTTGGCCGCGCCCAAGGCGTTGGCAAGATCGATGGGTGTGAGTCCACGGGCCGCGAGTTTCTCGACATCAGGCTCGACGCGAAGGGTGCGCCGCTGGCCGCCGAGCAGCTCGACGACCGAGATGTCTGGAGTCTGCTTGATACTGTCGGCCACCTGCGCGGCGATCTGGCGGAGCTCCAGATCGTTGTAGCGATGGCTGGAGAGGGTCAGCGCGAGGATCGGCACGTCATCAATGGAACGTGGCTTCACCAGGGGCGGGGAGGCGCCCGGCGGGATGCGGTCCAGGTTAGCCGAGAGTTTCTGGTTCAGCAGCACGATACTGGTTTCTTCATCGCGGCCGACTTCAAAGCGCACGATTGCCAGCGCCTGGCCCGGGGACGTCGTGGAATAGATGTACTCGACGCCCGGAATCTCCCACAGCAGTTCTTCCATCGGCCGGGTTACGCGCTCCTCGACTTCGCGCACCGACGCGCCGGGCATCTGGACCATCACGTCGATCATCGGCACGACGATCTGCGGTTCCTCTTCGCGCGGCAACTGGAGCACGGCGAAGATGCCCAACAGAATCGACGAGAGCATGATCAGCGGCGTCAGCTTGGAATCGATGAAGGCACGGGCGAGCCCGCCGGCCAGGCCCAAGTGAACCGGCTCGTCGCTGTGCTTGTGATTTTCAGCGCTCATTATTGGACCTCGGCTTGTTCAACTGCTGCGGGCGCGACGACGTCCACGTCCACCGGCCGGCCGTCGTTTAAGCCGATCGGACGCGGAGTGATGACGAGTTCGTCGGGTTCGAGTCCGGACAGGACTTCCACCGCGCCATCCCGGGTCTCTCCCAGGCGGACGTTGCGCGAACGGGCCATGCCGTCCTCCACCACCAGAACATTGCGTAGTTGTCCCTGCTCGTGGACCGCGTCGCTGGGGACGGTTAGCACCTGGCGCGAACCGATATCAAACACCGCGCGGCCAAATAGGCCGGTTTGCAGTTGCGGGCGCGCGGGAATCAACAGCTTGGCGATGAAACTGCGCGTGGCGGCGTCCACTTCCGGTACGATCTCCACGACGCGGCCCGTGACGGGCGCATCGCCGTAGATGTCCATAAAAACCTCGGCGGTTTGTCCCAGGCGGACCGAGCGCATGTGGGATTCCGGAACCGCCACTTCCAGGCGATAGTCGCCATCTTCCTCGATTTCGAGCAGCGGCATTCCAGGCGACGCCAGCATGCCGGGTTCGGCCCGGCGGGACGTCACTCTACCGGCGAAGGGCGCCTTCACATCCAGATACGTCTTCTGGACATTGACCGCGGCGATCGCTTCCTGAGCTTGCCGAATCTTCTGGTCGATCTGCCCGCGCCTGGCTTCCGCCATGGCTTTTGCCGACTCGGCGACCCGAACCTGCGCCTGGGCCTGATCGAATTCCTGTTGGGAAACCGAACGCTTCTCCAGCAGATCCTGCATGCGTCCGAAGGTGATCCGCGCCAGATTCAACTGCGCTTCGGCTGAGGCAATGGCGCTGTCAGCTTCCGGGATCCCGGAGCGGGCTTCATCCAGCGCGACTTCGGCCTGCCGCAAGGAGACGTCGAGTTCCGGCGCATTGAGCGTGGCCACGATCTGGCCGGCCTCGACGTGACCGCCTTCCCGGGGCGTCAGATCGCGGATGTAGCCCATGCCGCGGCTGGACAGGGTCGCGATAGAGCGGGCGCGAACGGTTCCCGGCGCCTCGAAGGTTTCGGGCCATTCAGCCTCCGCAATCGAGGTCGCCGTCACCGCGACGGGCGTCTGCGGCGCCTGTTCTCCGGCTGACTCCGCGACCTCCGACGATCCGCAAGCGGCCAGCGTCAGCAGGCTTACGCCGAGGGCGGCCTGCGCCCACAACAGTCTCTTTCCGGACTTCTCCGTCACAATCCCTTTAATCCAATACATTGGAATCCTCCGTCAACGTTCCTGCCGCGAGCTCGACGGCGATGGCTGCCATGCGCTGATCGTAGACGGCCTGCAGAGTCCGCGTGCGGGCCTGCAGTAGGGCCACTTCATTCCGCAATAACTCATCCACGGTGGCGATGCCGGCCTCGTACCGGTTCCGGACGATCCGTGTGCTCTCCTCGGCCTGGGCGACCGCGGCTTCGGCTACATTGAGCTTCTCCCGCGAAGCGGACAAAGCCGCGCGGGCCTGCCGCAACTGGAGCGAGACCTGCCCGGCGACTTGCCGGGTGCGGGCTTGGGCGACGGCCACGGCGGCGTCGGCCTCCTCCACCTTTCGCTTGGTGGAGCCGTCGAAGACGTTCCACTCCAGTCCGACCCCGAAGAACCAGTTCGTGCCACCCTGCTTGATGAATTGTCCGCGATTGGCTTCGAACACGCCGCGGGCGACGATCTTGGGGAGATACGCTTTTTTCGCCGACTCGCGGCGTGCCTGGCCGAGGTCCTGCGCGAGCTGGGCCTGACGAATCTCGGGGCGGATACCCTGCTCGGTGTTGATCTCCGCTTCGATGTCGGTGGGCGCGGTCAGGGGCGTCGCCAACTGATGGATTTCGTCCAGCGATGCTCCCATGGCTTCGTTCAACGCGGCCAGCGCGATGTCGGCATCATAGCGGCGCTGGATCTCCTGTTCCTGCATGGAGGCGAGATGCACCCGGATGCTCAGCACATCGGCATCGGTGGACATCCCAGCCTGGTTCACCGCTTCGGCGCGGGCCAGATCCGCTTCGGCGGATCGAACGGCCGCCTCGGCAACCTCGTGGGCCTGTTCGGCCAACGTGACCGCATGATAGGCTTGCGCCACCTGCGCGATGCGTTGCTGTGAGGTGAGGCGCTGCTGTTCCTCGGTGATCTCCTTGGAGATTTTGCCGGAGCGGACGCCGGAGCCGGTTGCGCCGAAATCGTACAATGTCTGCTCCACGCTGGCCTGCGATTGAAAATTGTTCACGAATCCAGGATGATTCAGTTGGTTAATCGCGAAGTTGCTTTCGGAAAACCGTCGCTGATTCAGCAGGGTACCGAAGGCAAACACCGGCTGATTGCTGGACTGGAACGATTCTGAGTAGCGGGCGCGGGGAAGGTACCCAGTCCGTGCCTGTTCCATGCGAGCCTCGGCGGCGGCCACCTCGGCGGCCGCTGCCTGTTGCGACGGGTGCGCTTCCAGAGCCTGATGGACGGCTTGTTCCAGGGTGAGACTGCCCTGCGCCAAGGCGGACGTGCCGGGGAACAGTGCGGCTACTCCTGGAAACAGCAAAGATAGGATCAATTTTTTCATCGTTCTGTTGTTGGCTCCATCATTAGATAAACAACCGTTTCGGAATCATGTCGAGGGCCAAACCCAGTTATGTTCGGGCGGCGGCGTTTCGGGAGCGGCAAGGGCATGGTACAGGCCCACAATGCGGGAATTCTATGAAACCCGCACCCCCATTCTCATAAATGCCCTGGGTGAAATCGCCACCTAGCGCTGTGCCAAATTCCACAGCTCCTGACTATAACGAGCCCCATGGGGAGGAGTTGGATTCAAAGGCCGTCATTCTCACGGAAGTTGCTGGTTTCGTGAAAGAAACGGTCCGGGAGGCGCTGGCGCCCGATGCGAGGCGTCGAGTCCGCTACCGGTGACGAACCTGCCCCCGCGGAGGCCGGATCGTCCATCACCCATCCAATGTTAGTTATGGGCGTTACGAACGGGTGGAACATTTTGACCGCTGCGGAATCGCGTTTCTATACGAATCCCGGGTCGGGCGATGGGACCGATGTCGCCCTTGAAATCCCGCTTGAAATCCCGGATGCGTTGCAGCATTCTCAAAATTGCGGGAAAGCGCGATTTCCCGGTGAGTCCGAGGCGCCGAATGCCGGTTCGAGGGAATGTCCCGGCGCTGGCCCTCGGCGTGCGTTACAAGCAAGAAAGTTCGATTTCCTAAACGGGGAACCTTCGGGCGAATGATGGAAGGAGGAACCGATGATCGAGTCGAAACAGGAAGTGCATGACGGTGTCTGCCCGCATTGCGGCGGGAACATGCGGTGGTCCATGACGGGCGATGACCAGGTCGATGTGGTATGTCCGGATTGCGGCCGGTTTTCGATGGCCCATGCCGACTTCGACGTCCAAGAGACGGAAGTGGTGGATTTCGATCGCGAAGCGGATCCCCGCTAATCCGCATCCCACGCGAATCATTATTCCGCCGGTTCCACCTGGGAGCCGAGGCGGCGAACGGCTTGTTCCACCTGTTTGGCGAGTTCGGCATAGCGATCGCCTTCCAGCGGGAGGGGTGCGCCGAAGCGGACCGATACAGGTCCGGGCGAGGGAAATTTCCAGCTCTTGTGCAGGACCTTGTCCAGCCCTTCGATGCGCACGGGAATGACGGGAACCGCCAGCTTCGAGGCCAGCATCCCGACGCCGGGCTGGAACCGGCGGATCTCCCCATGCTCAGTGCGAACGCCTTCGGGGAAGATCAGGATCGACCATCCGTCACTGACCAGCCTCCCGGCATGTTTCAGTGATCCCATGGCGCCCGCTTCCCGCTGCGGAAGCGGAAAGACGTGGAAGAACAGCGCCGCCAGCCAGTAGGTCGCGGTGCTTTGGAGGCGATCCCTCAGCGGATACCGATCCGGATGGAAGTGTGGCGCGAAGAATTCCTTTGAGGCCGCGATGGCGACGCGTTGGCGCCAATGGCGGGGCAGGGCGGCCAGGATGGCGGGGCCGTCCATGATGGCTCTGGTGATTTGCGGCGAAGATCACCGGGGTCTGGAGGCCTTCAAGGTGCTCCCGGCCCGCGACCTTCAGATGCGCAAAGATACGGCTGAGTGGCAGGATCCAGGTGCTGAGGCTCACGTCGCGCACCAGGCGGGCGGGGGCGCTGCGGGGCCAGCTTTCGATCTCCTCCGGCTCGGCGGCCGCGGCTTGGCCGGCGTCGGCGTGTTCGGCCGCGCTGCTGAGATCCGCGACCGTGCTGGCGTTCTGAAAGGCGCTTTCGGAAATCCCCAGCCGAACCATGAGGTCGACGCGATCGAGCGAAGTAAGCGCCAGGTCCTCTATTTTCGTATTCGGACGGACCCCGGCGGCCGGGGCGTAGGAGGCGAGCAAAGATTCCAGTGGGCTCGCCCCGGATTCCGGAACCTTCGTCTCGCCGGACTGAATCCATTCGAGGACCTTGCGGCGAAGCAACTTGCGGGTCCCCGCCGAGCGCGGCAACTCCGGTTCCGGCCACACGCTCACGTGTTGGATCCGCTGATGCTGTTCCAATTGCCGGTTGGCCTCGGCGGCGGCTTCTTCGGGCGTGGTCCCGTCGGCGAGCACGAGTACCGCGTTCACCCGGTCCGGACCCACCACGGCGGCTTCCTTCACTCCGGGGATGCGCTCCAGCACCTCTTCGATGTCTTCAGGGAAGACGTTCATGCCCGCCGGCGTGACGATCACGTCTTTCTTGCGCCCACGAATGATGAGTTCGCCCTCGACATTCATTTCTCCGATATCGCCGGTGTGCAGCCATCCGTCTCTTGTTTCACGAGGGGTTTCCTTCGTCGGGGTTCCGGCGCTGGGTGGCTCGATGGCGGATGTTTCCTGGCCAAAGTAGCCGTGCGAGACGTTTTCCCCGCGGACCAGGATCTCCCCGTCCGGCGCCAGCTTCATTTCGACGCCCGGCATCGGCTTGCCCACGGTTCCCGCCTTGGCGTGGAACGGATGATTGAGCGTGACGATCGGCGCGGTTTCGGTGAGTCCGTATCCTTGCACCACCAGGTATCCCAGCGCGTTCCAGAATTGCTCGAGCTCCGGAGCCAGCGGCGCCGCGCCCACCACAAACGCCCAGAACTTCCATCCCATCCGCCGGTGAACCTTGCGATATCGCCACCATTTGCGCGGCCAGGGGAGACCACCTGGCCGGACGTCGGCAAGATCGGGCTCCAATGCAATGAAATATTCCTGGAGCAGCTCCAGCATCCGCGGCACGGCAACGATCACCGAAACCCGCTGCACGGCGAACCTGATGCACGATCTCCTGGGGATTCTGGCTGTTCAGGAACATCACCACGCCCGGAAGCATCGGCGGAATGAAGGCGGCCATGGCCTGTCCGAACAGATGGCTCAGTGGCAGCAGATTCAGGAAGCGGAGCGGAAAGAACGGACGTCCCCAGCCGCGGTATTTTTGAATCTCGCGCTCCACCGGAACCAGGTTGGCGAGCACGTTCCGGTGGGTGATCAGCACGCCCTTGGGATCGCCGGTCGTTCCGGAGGTATAGATGATCTCGGCAAGGTCATCCTTGGCGATCTCGACGCGGGGCCGGGCGGGGACGCCGGTGCGGCTCCAGTCGAGCGCCCGCAGCTTCCATCGTTCTGGACTCGCCGGCTCGGGCTGTGAGCCGGAGGGCCATGTTACTTGATCTCCAATCAGCGCGACTTTCGCTTGCACCTGTTGCTGGATCCGGTCGACCAAAGAAAAGGAACTGCGGTAGTCGACGGGAACGGCGACGGCTCCGGTGAGGAGGATGCCCCAGAACGCGGCGATCCACTCGGCGCGATTCTCGCTCCACAGCAGGACGCGGTCGGATTTGCCGACGCCGGCCGCCTGAAGCTGCGCGGCCAGCCTGTACGCCGCGGCGGCCATCTCGCGATAGGCGAAGCGCCGCAACAGAAGCCCGTCATCGTGGATGAGGGCGGGGGCGTCGAGCTCGGCGAAGCTGTCAAACAGGTCCAGGAGCGTTTCTCGCCGCGGGTTCGGCATCGTTGTTTCGGTAGGGCCTTGGCCGGGCGAAGGTCCGTGCGACGTCCGCTTCGGTTTCGGCCTCATTGTAGAGGATCGTGCAAGGGCCGGGTTGTTCCGGTCCATCGCACTCCAATGGTACGGGCACTCAGGGCCCCACAACGTGCACGCCAGTCTCGAGTACCTGTTCGATTCGCCTTTGATTCCATTGGGATTACCCTGGGGAAGACATGCCCACACTCAGCAACGACGTGATGGAGCGCTACCTATCGGCCGTGTTCGGGAGGCCGGCGGTGGTTCGTAAGATGACACCGCTGGGTGAGGTCAGCGACGGTGACTCGATCAAGATGTACGGATACGGAAAGCCGGTCCGCATCGATTTCCAGGTTGACGGCGAGCCGCTACGAAGCGCCGTCTTCCATACCTGCGCGCCGAACTCGTTCGGGCATGAACATATGGCGGATCGAGCACGGGACCTGCTGTGGGCGCATCAGGCGTTCAATCATTTGCCCCGGCATACGGTGTCGCTGGATGTCGGCGGATGGCGCGCGGGCGGGGAAATCGCACCGCTCGGCGATGTCGAGGAATTCTGCCAGTTGACCGGCTATGTTCCCGGGGACAGTTACCATCTGGATCTGGAGCGGATCTCGCGGGAGGGCTCCTTGTCGGATGCGGACCTGGCTCGCGCCGATGCTCTGTGCGACTATCTGGCGGAGATCCATGCGCGGCGGGGAATGCAGACAAGCCTATATGCGCGGCGCATCCGGGAACTGGTGGGGCATGGGGAATGCATCATGGGCCTGGCGGATTCCTATCCGGCGGATGGCCTGATTTCGCCCGCGCTGCTGGAGGAGATCGAAGTCCTATGCGTGCGGTGGCGGTGGAAGCTGAAGCCGTTGACGCATCGGCTTTGCCAGGTTCATGGAGACTTCCATCCCTGGAACATCCTGTTTGATGAGGGTGGGGAACTGCACGTGCTCGACCGGTCGCGCGGGGAATGGGGCGATGCGGCCGATGACGTGACGTCGTTGACCGCGAACTACCTGTTCTTTTCATTGCGGGGGAGCGGCGAGCTGGAGGGTCCGTTTGCGACGCTCTTTCAGCGGTTCTGGGAACGATACCTGGAGCGAACCGGCGACCGGGAGATGTTGCGGGTGGTGGCGCCGTACTACACGTTCCGTTGCATGGTGATGGCGAGTCCGGTATGGTATCCATCGCTGGCCGATGCGGTCCGGCAGAAGCTGATTCACTTTGCGATGTCGCTGCTGAATGCCGATGAGTTTGATCCCAAGGAAGTGAATGTCTACTGTGCCGGAGCCTGAACAGGCCTTTGCGATCTGGATCACCGGGCTGCCTGCGTCGGGAAAGTCCACGCTGACGCGGGCGCTGGTGACAGAGCTGCGGGCGCTCGGCGTGCAACCGGAGGTGCTGGAGTCCGATGCGCTACGGCCGGTCTTCACGCCCCAGGCTGCCTACCAGCAACAGGACCGCGACACGTTCTACAACATCCTGGTCTACGTCGGTGATTTGTTGACGCGGCACGGTGTCCCGGTGATCTTCGACGCGACGGCGAACCGGCGCGGCTATCGCGATCAGGCGCGCGAGAAAATTCCGAAGTTTCTGGAGGCGTATGTGGATGCTCCGCTGGAGCTCTGCATAAAGCGCGACCCGAAAGGGATCTATCGCAAGGCGCGCAACGGGGACGACGTCGGGGAGGTCCCCGGAGTGCAGGTGCCCTATGAGGCCCCGGAGAATCCGGAGATCGTGGTGCACGGTCCCGAGGAAGCCACGGATGCCGCGCGGCGCATTGTGGATCGGCTCAAGGCCTCGCGGTGGATTTGAGCGCGGATTTAATCGCGGCGCATTGCAGTTGAGCCACGGCCCGAGCTTCTTCCCCGCTTTAGATACTGAGCACCGCGCAAGGCGCGTCTCGGATGACCGTATAGGAATTGTGGCGCAGGCGTCCGGTTTCCGATGTTCCCGAACGGCCAATCACGATGAGCTGTGCGTTTTTCCGTCCCGCAAGGTCAGACAGGACGACGTTCGCCTCGCCGCGGCCGATGTTAATCTCCGCGGAGGCCTGCCGGGCCGCCAGCATGGTGTGAATCTTCTCTTCGGCTGCATCCGTGTCTGTCGCCGATAGGACCGGATTTTCGTTATTCGCCCACAACTCCGGCAGAACATGGCACACGGTCAGGTGAGCCTGGAACAGTCTCGCTAACTGGAGCGCGGTGTCCAGCACATGGGCCGCGTTCGAGGAATCGTCCAGGCCACAGATGATGTTCTTGATGTCGTGCCAACGGCGGAGTTCCGGGTCGCGCAAGTGGGCCCCGGTCCATACGGGAGTTTCCGTATCGTGCAGGACCTTCGCGGTCACCGACCCTAGCAGGTAGCGGCGGAGATTTCCGTAGCCACGCGTTGCGATGACGATCAGGTCGTCGCCCTCCTCCCGCGCGGTTTCGACGATCTTTTCCGCCGGATCGCCACTGAGAACCACGCGGCGCAACTTCACGCCTTCGAATTCCTCGGGCAGGTAGTCGTTCAGGTCGTGTTTGCGCTGCGCTTCAATACTCTTGATCCAGCCCGTCGCATGGGCTTCGCCGGCCTCGTTCAGTCCTCCCGGCAAAAGGATCTGGTTGACGTGCAGCATGGTCAGCTCAGAGTTGAATTTGCGCGCCAGAGCCGCGGCGTGTCGCACGGGTGTGATTTCCGGCTCGGAGAATTCCACCGGCAGGAGGATACGGTCGAAGCGAAGCGGTCCTGGTTCGTGATCGGGCATATTCGGATTCGTTACGGTCTCTTTCTCGCTATGTTCTTTGTAGCGCATATCGGCGCGCAACGGGTGAACCATGTCCCACGACCGGCAGGACGGGAAACACCGCGCGCCTCGCTCTCATTTCACGGCCTTACATGAGCAATCCCATGAGCAATCATCGGCCCGTCACGGAGCGCCCGCGTCTCCGTGCGAGGGAGATCCGTTCTCGGTCAATCTGCTTGGATTTTCGAGGGATAAGACGCAGATCCGTCTGCATCGGCAGGTTGAAGTGTGTGAATTCACACACACTTTAGCGGGATCGCCCAGGCTTACCCAGCCGTGGTGAATCCGGCTGGGGAGGCCGTCCTCCCCGGAGGGCTCATCCGCGCGGCCCAGACGAACCCCAGAGAACGCTCGATATCGTGGATCCGCGCGGGAAGAGGGAAGAAGTGGAAGATGCCGGAGCCGGCGGAACCGGTCCAGTCACGCCGGCGCGTCACGCTGTCACAGACCAGGATCGGGGCTTCGGGAATTTCCTGTTGAATCGCCTCAATTGCCTGTGGGAGAGGCACTTCCAGTCCAGGCGGGTAGAGAATCACGGCCGTTGCATGGGAAACCTTGCCGTTGCGCACCTTGGCGGGTTCGACGGAGGGAATCGCGACCAGATCCCACCCGAAACTCTGGGCGGCATGGCGGATTAAGTTGTCGACCGATTCCGACGTTCCGATCGTAACTACCGTTTCTTTCATCTCTAACTTACCTTTCCTGGCCCCCCCGGGATATGTGCACATTTGTAATGCACGCACCGGGCCACAAAGTCGCTCCCCGTACTAGCCCCTTAGTTCCCAGGGGCTTCCATGCGTGAAAGTTGGCAGCGACATGTCAGGAAGTGTCCGAATTCGGGAGGATCTCTCAAAGAAACTCGCCACGCCCGGGAAGATTTTACGCGTCATCCCGCGGGAGGCGGAGGGCCGGTACTCCGGGCTGGTTGCGGCTTCTACGGGAAGTCCCCGAGCCCCTGAGCCGAATAGGTGCCGAACTTTGGGCGGGTTCCCCCGCAGGAAGCGCAAAAAATCACCTGAGAAGAGGCGACGAAAGAGGGAGCCGAATCTTGCTGAATCTCCTAGGGATAGCTCCGGAAGACGGGGGTACCGCGAGCGTCATAGTACTGTGACTATGCCTCTCAAGTACCAGAGTCCGGAGTCCGATCTCCCTCACATCTGGCTGCTGTATCTCCCTCGGGTGCTGAGGAGCACAGCGACGATCCAGCCCGTCCGGAGTCTTGGGTGATCCGGGCAAGTTCAAAAAAGGTGCAAAGACACCAAAAGGGCGGAAGCCTGCCCAAATGACGTTCCCCGTTGGAACTCTGCCAAAACGGTCATCCGATGTCGCGTTGCGGGTGGCCCACCAACGGAAGGAAGAGGATCGGTCAAATGTTTCAGATGCACTCGGACGGGAATCAGGAACAGTGGTTTGCGGTACGTGTGAAGTCGAATCGGGAACGAGTCACCGGGCACGCAATGCGTGGGCGCGGGGTGGAAGCCTCGATTCCGGAATATCAGCGCCGTAGTTTTCGCCGCGGCCGGGAACACATGATCTCCCAGCCGCTGTTCCCCGGCTACGTCTTCTGCCGCTTCTCGGACCAGATGCGCCTTCCGGTGATGATGATCCCCGGTGTGCTGCATGTCGTGAGCGTCGCCGGCCGCCCCGCTCCGATCGATCCCGAAGAGATGACCCGTGTGTTCACTCTGGCCCAATCCGAGTTGAGCCTGTCGCCGCATCCCTATCTTCCCGTGGGGCAACCGGTTCGACTGGAAGTCGGGCCGCTCAAAGGCGTCGACGGGATTGTTCTCTCCGATGAAGGACAGACAAAGCTGGTGGTTTCGGTGACCCTGTTGCAGCGCTCCGTGGCGGTGAATGTGGATCGCGAGTGGCTGTCCACTCCGCTGACCGCATAATCGCCCGCGGAATTCCCACCGCGAAGGCGGAAATATCCATGAGCAAGAACCTCGAATCCCATAGTGTCTACCTGCTGGAGCATCCGCGGCCGGGCAACATCCTGCTGCGCGACAGTCTGGATCGCCTCTTCCGGCAGAAGCGTTTGATTACCGTGCTGGCCACGGTGTGGACAGTCGCGATCGGCGCCTACGTGTTCTTCTCGCCGGCGAAATACGAGGAAGAGATCCGGTTTCTGATCAACAACAATCGGGCGGCGGGGCCGGTGACCGCCGACGTCAACACCGGCGCGGTGTATCGCGAATATGTGGACGAAGCGATGCTGGCCACCGAGATCCAGTTGATGTCGAACACGGACCTGATGCGCCGCGTGGCGCTGAAAACGCAGATCGTCGACGGCTCAGACCCGGAGGAGTTGGAAGAGGCGGTGGAGGATCTGGCGAAAGACATCAAGATCGCGCCGGTGCTGAAGTCCAGCATGATCAAGGCGAGTTATTCGTCCTCGAATCCGGAAGAGGTCGAGACGGTGCTGCGAACTCTGGGCGACGAGTATTTGGAAGCACACCTGGCGGCGCGCAGCACACCTGGAGCCTACGCGCTGTTTGACGAACAGGCCTCTTACTACCAAAAGCAACTTGAGGCACTTGAACAGCGCCAACTGGAATTTCAGAACCGCCACAACATCGTCCAGTACGACAAGCAGCGCGAAGCCAATCTGGAAAAGTTGATGGACTTGCGCGCGGCTTACCTGGATAACCAGTCCGCCGAGGCCGCCAATGCAAGCCGGCTCGAGGAAGTCCGGCGGCAGCTTGCAAACCTCAGCGACCGGATCACGACCCAGGCGCGCCGGGTTCCCAATCAATATTCCGTCGAGCGACTCAACACGATGTTGGTCGAATTGGAGAATCGCCGGACCGAACTGCTGGTGAAGTTCCGCCCCGAGGATCGCATGGTCAAACAAGTGGAGGATCAGATCGCCGACACGCGCGCCGCGCTGGATAGCGCCAACGGCATGATCTCCACCGAGGAGACCACGGACGTTAATCCCCTGCGGCAGGCGCTCGAAAACGAAGCCGCCCAGGCCGAATTGAAGGCACGAGAATACGCCGCGCGCGCACAAAACCTGCAGCGCGACATCGCCAGCTATCGAGGAACGTTGAGCTCGCTGCAGGGCGCCGATGCGGAGCACGCGCAACTGCTCCGCGAGCTTCGCGAAGCCGAGGACAACTTTTTCCTCTATTCGAAGAAGGCCGAAGAGGCGCGCATCTCCGACGTCATGGATACCGATAAGATCGCGAACGCCGTCCTGGTCCAACCGGCTCGTTTGCCGGTTCTGCCGCAGAAGCGACTGTCGATCACCATCGCCGCGCTCTACGTTCTGGGCCTGGGATTGATCGTCGCGGTTGGTTTTGGGGTCGGGATCACCCGGCCGAATGTTTACACCAGTTGGGAACTGGAAGCGGTGACGGGTTTGCCTGTGTTGGCTAGCGTGCCACAACAAGCCGTCGCGCGGCCCCGTGGCCGGCTCGCAGCCAAACCCGCCTATCCGGAGTTGATTTCATGAAAAACCTCAACGCGCAGCTTGCTGCCGCCCAGATTCCGCCCCGGTCGAACCTTCCGTCGCCGGGTCACTCGGTCGTCACTCCTGTTCCGGAGTTCACGCGACCGGCCTCGCTAGGGTGCTTCCTTCCCTTGGTCCAAAAACTCGCGCAGGCACGCCGCGCGCAGGAAGCGGGCCTCATCATGCTGTTCTGTTCCCTGTCCCGCGGGGAAGGCGTGACGTATGTGGTCGAGTCACTGGCCTGGGAACTTTCCAAATACGTCGGTGAACGTGTGCTGATCACGACGCCCACCAGCCTGGAGAATGCCGCGATGTCGGTGAACCCGGAGATCGACCCTTCGCCGCATCCGGTCTTGCGCATGCCGGAAAGCGGCGTTCGTCGCCGGACCGAACATGATTTGGATTGGGTCGGCCTGCAGGCCCTGCGCCGCCAATACGGGTTTGTTCTGGTGGATGGGCCGGCGTTGCGGGCATCCTCGCAATCGATCAGCGTGGCCGGGCAATGCGACGGCATCATCCTGGTCGTCGCTGCCGGAGAGGCCAAGCGAAGCGAGATCGAATACGCGCAGGCCGCGCTGGATTCCTCGCCGGCCAAACTGCTCGGCGTCGTGCTGAATAAGCGCACCGACGCGATCCCGCAGTCCCTCATGCGGCTGCTGTAGGAGTGAACGACTATGAAGCGAACCCAACTTCCCTGTGTCTTTCGAGCCCGAATCTTACGGCCGATGCAACTCGCCGGCGCCGCGATCCTGATGAACCTGCTGATCTTCCCTTTGGCCGCCGCCGATGAGGATCCCGCTGCTGTGGCCCCGGCGCGCCCGCAACTGCAGGAGCGCTATCCCCGCTACCGGATTCATGCCAGCGATGTCGTCGAGATCCAATACCGCTACACGCCTGAGTACAACTTTGCCGCCACCGTGCAGCCGGATGGGTTCATCAGCTCCTCCATGACCGGCGACGTCCACATCGAAGGTATGACGATCGAAGAGGCCGCCAGCGAGATCGCCAAACATGCGGAACGGTTGAACGATCCCGTGGTTGCCGTGGTCCTGCGCGAATTCGTGAAGCCGCGCTTCTATGTGGCCGGCGAGGTCGCGCGTCCGGGAACCTTCGATCTTCGCGGCGATGTCAGTCTGATCGAGGCCATCTCCATGAGCGGGGGATTCCTCCAGAACAGCGCCAAACGCACTCAGGTGGTCCTGGTCCGCAAGAGCGACCCCGACACCGCTCACGTGCGCGTTTACGACGCGCGGAAACTCATGACCCCTGAAGGTATTGCCGAAGACGTCCCCATCATGCCCGACGACGTGATCATCGTCCCCCGGAACTTCATCAGCAAGATTGCCCCATTCGTTCCTATTGGAAGCTTGGCGACCTACGGCCTCGGCATGTGGATGCCGCGCTTCTAGCCCCGTCCTCCCGATTCCCTATCTGGATTCATGGTGAAATATTCGCTACTGCTGGCAACGCTGGATCGTGTCGAGGACGTCGACCGGTTTCTGGCGTCGCTGTCCAGCCAGACCTTCCAGGACTTCGAGGTGCTGGTGATCGATCAGAACGAAGACGATCGCCTGGTCCCGATTCTGGATCAATACAGCTGGCTGTTTCCCATTCAGCGTCTGCGTTGCGCCCGCGGACATTCGCGCGCGTTCAACCATGGCCTGGCGCATGCCCGTGGCGAGTTTGTCGCCTTCCCGGATGACGACTGCTGGTACGATCCGGATCTGCTCGAACGAGTGGCCGCCCGTTTCGCGGCCGATCGTTCCGCGGCGGGCATCACCGGCCGGGAGATCGTGGAGCCGGGATTCGTATCCGGCGGACGCTGGGATCCCGACAACGGTCCGGTGAAGCCTGACAATGTTTGGTCGCGAGCCATTACGTTTTCCATTTTTCTGCGGCGCGAAATCGCACGCCGGTACCGGTTCGATGAGACGCTCGGCGTTGGCGCCGGTACGCCTTGGGGGGCCGGGGAAGAGACGGATTTTCTGTTGCAACTCATCGAGGATGGACACGAGATTCATTACGATCCATTCATATCGGTCTGGCATCGCGGCCGGTCTGGCCCGTATACGCGATCGCTCTGCGCCAAGGCCGCCAGCTACGGGCGCGGGATGGGTCGCGTGCTGGCCAAGCATCGTTATCCCTGGTGGGAAGTCGCCCGGCATCTGGTGCGGCCGGCGGGGGGAACCCTGATCTCGCTGATGTTGGGACGGTTCGGCAAAGCGGCGTATCACTGGTCCATTTTCAAAGGACGGGCGGCCGGCTGGCTGAGCCGCACGGAAACCCCCGTGCAACCTGATTCGCAGGATCCGTGGCCTGTTCGCAAGTCCCGTTCGCTGGTGGCGAAGAGTGAGGATGTCGCGTGAAGCAGCCCGCAGCGCGGGGCCATGCCCCGCTGTCCTCAATCCAATGGCTCGCCCGAGCCTCAAAAAGCCGGATCGCGCAAAACGCGGCCGCGCTCTACGGCGTCCAGATCATGCGCAAGCTCCTGCCGTTGGTCTTAATCCCCTACCTGGCGCGGAAGCTGGGCCCGGCGGGATGGGGCACCGTGGCCTTCATGCTGTCGCTGGCCGAATGCGTGGTCGTTTGTATCGAATTCGGATTCAACCTGTCCGCCACGCGCGAGATCGCTCGGGCCCGCGATTCACGCGACGACCGGCGCCGGATCATGGCCGGAGTGCTCGGGGCGCAGATCATGCTGGCTACCGGAATCGTAGTCGCCGCCGCGCTGATCTCACAATGGATTCCCCTATTGCGAGAAAGTCCACGCCTGGTTGCGTCCGGACTTTTCTACGCCGTGCTGCAAGGCTTCGCTCCGATCTGGTTCTTCCAAGGCCTGGAGAAGATGCGCCTGATCTCGGTGCTCGAAATCAGCGGCCGGATGTGCGGACTGGGATTGGTCCTGCTTTGGGTGCGCTCGCCGGAGGACGCGTGGCTCGCGTTGCTGCTGCAGGCCGCCGGACCGCTCTTTATCACCACCATCGGATGGAGTGTCGTCTTGCGAACGCATGGATTCCTGATGCCATCCTGGCACGGCTCGCGTGTGGCCCTGAAAACTGGATGGCCATTGTTCGTTTACCGCAGCGCGGAGAGCTTATACGGCGTAGGCAACGCATTCCTGTTGGGATTGTTTGTCAGTCCAACCGCGGTCGGTTACTTCGCCTCGGCGGAAAAGATCAGCAAAGCGGCGTTTGGATTGCTGAACCCGATTCGCGAGAGTCTCTATCCGCGCTTGAGCAGTCTGATCCATCAGTCCCGCGAGGACGCTGCCCGGCTCGCGCGTATCGGCGCCGCGGCGACCGTGGGTGGCGGAATCCTGCTGGGGGCGGCGACCTTTTTGATGGCGCCGCTGATGATCCGGCTCGTCATGGGACCAGGATTCGAGCCCGCCGTGCATGTGCTGCGCATCTTCTCCCTATTGCCCGTTCTGCTCTCGGTCACGCACTCCGTCGGGCTGCAGTGGCTGCTGCCGCTGGGACGCGACGCCGAAGTCAATCGAATCCTGCTGGCGGCGGGCGCTTTGAATGTTCTCACGGCGGTTCTGGTCACACCGCAGTTCGGCCAGGTTGGCATGGCCTGGGTGGTGGTGGGCGCCGAAGCCTTCGTCACGATTTTTGTGGTCCGCGCGGTCATCCGAACCGGGTCCCCGTTCGCGCCGGCCGCTTCCAACGCAGTCCCCGCGAACTAATTGAATTCTTAATCTCTGTTCTGTCAGGAGTAACACGATGTCTCAAATCCACACCAGTTCCGGCGCCATGGCGCTTGACAATTCCAGCCGCCAGCCTGCCTCCAAGGCGCTCGAACGCGCCCATCGACAATGGCACACCTGGGGAGAAAAAGACCCGCTCTGGGCGATCCTCTCCGAACCCGACAAGAAAGACGGCCGCTGGAATCATGACGAGTTCTTTGAAACCGGACGCCGCGAAATCGTCGATGTTTTGAAACGCGCCGCGCAGCTTTCTCCCGTCGAGTACACGTCCGCAATGGACTTCGGATGCGGCATCGGCCGCCTCAGTCAGGCGCTAGCCGAACATTTCGATTCTGTCGTCGGCATCGACGTCGCCGAGTCCATGATTCAGCAGGCCAATGAAGTCAACCAGAGTCCAGACTGCTGCCGCTATATCCACAACCTGTCGGAGAACATCGCGGTATTGGCGGATCGAAGCGTCGACTTCATCTATTCCAGCATCACGCTGCAGCACGTCGAAACTCCGCTCGCTTGCGGCTATCTGCGTGAGTTCTTCCGCATCGCGACTCCCGGCGGACACGTCGTCTTTCAACTGCCCAGCCGCCCAAGATCCCCGCTGTGGCACCGCATCAAGAGCATCGCGCCGAAGGAATTCGGCAACTTCGTCTGGCGTATGCGGACGTCCAGTCCCGAGGCGATGGAGACCTACTTCATGAGCGAAGAGCAGGTCCGCCAGGAAGTTGAAGCCGCCGGTGGCCAAGTCCTGGCTGCCGACCCCAATCGCCACGGACCTCCGGGATGGGATAGCCGCCGCTACTTCTGCGTTCGCAAAGCTGACTAGCGCCTCGAACGACTCCAACACACTGCCTTCATGCACTCCGCGAAAACAGCTCGGCTTTGGTGGCTTCACCCGGCGGCGATCTTTGGCATCGCGACGACCGGGCTGGGCTTTGCCACCTACTGGGTCCCGGCCTCGACCTATCGCGACTTCTGGCGGACGCCGAAGTTCTTCGATGTTTCAGCGCTATACCTGACGCTGGCCGTCGGGTTCTTCTTCGCGTTGGGGGCCTTGGTCACCTCCGCGTATCTTTCGCGCGCGCCGGAGCGCCACAACCCTGACCTCGCCGAGCTCGTGCCCTGGCGGTCGGCTCGGTTCCTCTTCTATCTGAGTTTCGGACTGACCCTGCTCGGATACCTGATCTGGACAGTCCTTGCCATTCAACGCGGGATGTCTCTGCAAACCATCATTGAAATCGCTTCCGGTGAACCCGGGGCGATGTATGAGGCCCGATTCGTCTACCTTCCGACCGTGGGCGGCGTCACGACGCTGACGCAATTCGGGACTTCCACCGTGATCCTGGGGGCCTTGCTCGGCTACCTTCGCGGATGGCGATCCGTGGTCCTGCCGATGTCGCTTCTGCTTTGCATGGCGCTCGTGCGCGCGCTGGTCAACAGTGAGCGGTTTGCGTTAATCGAACTCTTCGTTCCGTTCTTCCTGGCGACGCTGGCCTTGCACTCCTTCTTCTCGGGCCGCGGAGCCTTCATCCGGACGGCTCTGAAGATCGCGCCCGTCTTCGGCGTGCTTGCATTGGTCGGGCTCTTCACCGGGTTCGAATATTTCCGCTCCTGGTCGAACTACTTCGCCGGCCGTGATATGTCGCTGCTGGAGTTCGGCGCGACGCGCCTGCTGGGCTATTACGTCACCTCGCTCAATAATGGCGCCTTCCTGTTGAACTATCTCGATCCGCTCTATGCCCCCTATTTCACCGCACACTTCGCCTGGCGATTCCCCTTAACCGCGCCGGTCATCGAGCGCATGTTCCCGGATCCGATCCTCCACTCGGCCGAGAAGTGGTTCTACTTCCCATTCCTCGAACAGGGCGCCAACGTCGAATTCAACAACGGCGATGGCATGTTCTTCCCGCTGTTCGACTACGGCATCACCGGTGGGTTGGTCTACTGGTTCCTCGCCGGCTTGGCGTGTGGAGCCCTCTACGCCTGGTTCTGCCAAAAACGTCCGGCCGGCATCCTGCTCTTCCCGGTTCTCTATCTGGGACTCATGGAAACGCCGCTAGCCCTGTACTGGGGGGAAGGACGAGCGTTCCCGGCCCTGATGCTGCTTATGCTGGCGCCGCTCGTCTTCCGCTTCGTGCGCCGATGGGAGCGGTTGGCGGCCCGCCCACAATTCGAATTCTCTCCTCAAGGAGCAGCCCGATGACGCCGATTGTGATCAACGCCCGTTTCTATGCGCATCGCACCACTGGCATGCAGCGCTATGCACAGGAGATCAGCCGGCGGTTCACCGCGCGCGTGGAGTCGTTGCGGCCCAAAACGGCGCTCGGCGGCCCGGCGGGACATCTTTGGGAGCAGTTCTATCTGCCCACGGCCCTGCACGGCCGGCTGCTCTGGAGCCCCAACAATACCGGCCCGCTGGCGGTTGCGAACCAAGTCTGTACGATCCATGACCTGGCTCCGCTCGATAAGCCGGAATGGTTCTCTTCGCAGTTCGCCGCCTGGTACCGCTGGCTGCTGCCCCCTCTGGCTCGTCGCGTCCGCCACATCGTCACGATCTCGGAGTTCAGCAAGCACCGGATTATGAAGCTGCTCGGCGTCCGCCCGGAGAAGATCACTGTGGTGCCGAACGGAGTGGACGAGCGCTTCCATCCCGCCGCCGATCACGAAATTGCCGCGATGCGATCCGCGCTGAAGCTCGGCGAGGACCCGTATCTGCTTTCGGTGGGCTCGGTCGAACCGCGCAAGAATCTGGGGCGGCTGCTCGAAGCATGGCGATCCGCGCAACGCTCGCTTCCCTCCAATGTTTCTCTGGTCGTCGCCGGGGGACGCGGCAGCAGTCGGGTGTTCGGCGAGGTCGCGATCGGCGAAATGCCGGAACGGGTTCACTTCACCGGCTACGTCGCGGACCAGCACCTGCCCGCACTCTATTCGGGCGCGGCCGCGATGGTCTACCCGTCCTTATATGAAGGCTTCGGGCTGCCCCCTCTGGAAGCACTTGCTTGTGGAACCACCGTGGTAACGTCCCGGACCACGGCGATCCCCGAAGCAGTCGGCGATTGCGCCATTCTGGTCGACCCTGCGGACACCGACTCCATCGCCGAAGGAATCATCAAAGCGGTGAACGATCGTGACACCGTTGCCGAACTCGCTTTCCAAGGGATCGAGCGGGCAGAACGCTTCACCTGGGACCGGTCCGCCGACGCCACGCTGCGCGTGTTGCTGGACGCCTCCGGTTCCCAAATCCACCGGAACGCACTCCAAGAGAGCCGCTAAACAATCCATGCGAATTTTGTATCTCATTACTCGCGCCAACATGGGCGGTGCGCAAGTGCACCTGCTGGATCTCATCCGAGGGCTCAAAACGAATGTTGACCCGGTTGTGGGCGTCGGCGAAACCGGCTACCTGACCGAGCAGCTTTCCCGGATGCGGGTTCCCTACGAAGTGCTGCCGAACCTGGTGCACCCGATGTCGCCGCTGGATGACACCCGGGCTCTATTCCAGACTGCGCGGCTGATTCGCGCCGTCTCCCCCGATCTGGTGCACACGCACACTTCCAAGGCCGGCACCATCGGACGCCTGGCCGCGCGCGCGACCGGTGTCTCCTCCGTATTCACCGCGCACACTTGGTGCTTTGCCGAAGGGACCTCCTGGAAATGGCGCGCGATGGGGGTCCCGGCCGAGCGCATCGCCGGCTGGTGTGGCGACGCCATCATCAACGTCTCCGAAGCAAATCGGCAACTGGCTCTCGATAATGGCATCGCGGGCGAACATCGCCAGGTTACCGTCTGGAATGGAATTCAGGACACGCCCCATCGCGCCATGCCGGACGCCGCCGGGGAGCCAACGATCGTGATGGTTGCACGCTGCGTTCCTCAAAAAAATCACGCTCTGCTGCTCCGCGCTTTCGCTCATGCGAACCGCCCCGGGCGCATCCTGTTTATCGGCGATGGCCCTCTCGAAACGTCTTTGAGGAATCTGGCCGATGGACTGGGAATCTCCGGAAAGGTCGACTTCCTGGGGCAACGTCACGATATCGAGACGTTGCTGTCCGAGGCGCAGATCTTCGCTCTGACGACCAATTGGGAAGGATTTCCGCTCAGCATCCTCGAAGCCATGCGCGCCGGTTTGCCGGTGATCGCCAACGATGTCGGCGGAATTCGCGAGGCCGTTCGCCATGGGGAAAACGGATTCCTCATCCCGCCGCGGGATGACGAGATGTTCACCGCGTGCCTCACCCGGCTTCTGGATAGCCCCGCGCTTCGCCGAAGTCTTGGCCGCGCCGCACGCCGTGATTACGAAGAAAAGTTCACGCTCGAAACGATGGTCCACAAGACGTTGGCCATCTACCGCTCGGTGACCGGAAACCGCGTCACCGCTCCGCGCTCCACGCGATCGGTCGGCCTCAACCGGCCTTCGCCCACGAACCTGCAAAACCTTTAGTCGAAAGACCCTCTAGCGATGGTTCTCTGTTTGAGCCGTACCTGCATAGCCTCTGAATCGAAACGAAAGTAGCAGATCATGGCAACATCCACCGCATTTCAAGCAATTCCTCTGCAACTCGCGCCGCGCAAGGCCGCGCAATCCGTCTTCTGTCTGGTTGCTTCCGATATCACGTCCCTGGGAATCGCGGTCGCGCTGAGTCTCGGGGCAAAGCACTTGATCGAAGGCGTTCCCGAATGGACTCCTTACGTCCAGCTCTGGCCGTTTGTTTTCGTCTTCATCAGCGTCTACGCGCTGGCCGGACTGTATTCGGGACTCGCCTTGAGCCCGCCGCAGGAACTGCGCCGCGTCACCATTTCTTCCTCCGTCATCTTCCTGATCCTGGGCTCGGCGACGGTGACGCTCCGTGGCGCGACACAATATTTCACCTGGACCTTGTTGCTCGCGATGATCCTCAGCGTTCTGCTGCTGCCGATCTTTCGGGGTGCGGTCCGGCATTGGTTTGCTCACAAGGAATGGTGGGGCACGCCGGCGGTGATCTTCGGGACACGCTCGGCGGCCGAAGCGGTCACCGAGACACTGCTGCAGCAACCCGAGCTCGGCCTGCGTCCCGTCGCCGTCGTCGACGACGAGGAGGCCGGCCCCTTCGATGTCCAGGGAGTGCCGGTGATGAGCATCGCCTCGCTCGCCAGCCGCTTCCCCGATTCCTCGGAAGCCGCCTATGCCGTCGTCGCCGCGCCGGAGCGCCGCGAAGCGGAAATGCTGGAAAAGATCGAATCGCAGGGGCTCCGCTTCTCTCGCATCCTGATCATCCCCACACTCCATGACTTTTGCAGCCTGTGGGTGGACACGCGAAACGTCGGCGGGATGCTGGCGCTTGAGGTCTGTCAGCAAGCCTTCATCCGGGAACGCCAGTTTCCCAAACGCATCCTCGATCTCACGCTGACCATCGCCGGCGGACTCCTGATCCTGCCGCTGATGCTCATGGTCGCGGCTTGGGTCTGGGTGGACTCTCCCGGTCCGGTGTTCTATTCGCAACACCGCGTCGGCCAGGACGGCAAGGAATTCGACGCCTGGAAGTTCCGCACGATGGTGCCCAATGCCGACCAGATCCTGAAGCAGCATCTGGAAGAGAATCCCCGCGCCCGCGCCGAGTGGGCGAAAGACCATAAGTTGCGCAATGACCCCCGCATCACGCGTGCCGGTCACTTCCTTAGGCGAACGAGTTTGGATGAGCTGCCACAGCTATGGAACGTCCTCCGAGGTGACATGAGCCTGGTCGGTCCCAGGCCCATCGTTAAAGCTGAAATCGAAAAATACGGCAACTGCTACGGCCTTTATACGAAGGTCAAAAGCGGTCTCACCGGCCTCTGGCAAATCTCCGGCCGCAACGACACGACCTACATCGAACGCGTCAAGCTGGATACCTTTTACGTTCGCAACTGGTCCGTTTGGCTCGATTTCTACATCCTTTTCCGGACCATCGACACGGTGTTGTTCCGCAAGGGGGCCTATTGACCCGCACCCAAACAGTGCGCCCTTTACTGCGGCTGTTGCGGTCCCGCCCCTGGGCGCTTCCGGCAACGATCGTCCTGGGGCTGCTGGCCTCGCTCGCCGAAGGTCTCGGGCTCAGCATGTTCCTCCCGTTGCTGCAGAGCCTGGAGCATAGCGGCGAACTGGGCCCTGCCGCCGCGCAGGTGCCGGAACGCCTCACGTTCCTGTTGGATTTCGCTCGGGGCCTTACGCCGTGGAAGAATCCGCTGCTCGCGATCATCGCCTTGATCCTGTCGCTCACCGTATTCAAGTCCGTCATGCGTTACCTGTTCTCGCTGGTCTCCGGACGCCTGAACGCGGATATCACGCATGAGCTCCGTGCGCGCGTCTTCCGCGGACTCCTTGCCACCAGCCAGGAAACCCGGGACCGCGTTGGAACCGGGCGATTAATCAATCTTCTCGCCAATGACACTTGGCACACCAGCGACGCCATCGCATTGCTCAGCTCCCTGATGATCAACTCCTGCTTCATCCTGGTCTACTCGATCCTGCTGGTGACGCTGTCCTGGAAGCTGAGCGCTATCGTGCTCGCCGGCGTCATCGTGATCTCGCTGCTGCTGCGAGTGGTCTCCATGCGCGCGAAACATTGGGGCAGAGAAGGCGTCGTCGCGAATGCGCTGTTAAGTGAAAAGATGCTCGACGCGATGGAAGGCATCCGCGAGATCCAGACCTTCCGCCTGCAGCATCACCTGCGCACGAAGTTCGAGCCTGTCTCCCGCCGCGTCCGCTCCATCTTCTTCCGCCTCGGACTGCTGCACGCCGCCTCCGGGCCAATCTCGGAAATCCTCTACGTGTCGCTGATCCTGGGAATCCTCTTCATGGAAGCCCAGACCGGTGGATCCATCTCCACCGTATTGGTATTTCTGTTGGTCCTGTACCGCATGCAGCCGCAAATTCGCGAGATCGATACCTCGCGGCTTGGGCTGGCGTCTTTGGCGAGTTCCGTGGAAGCCGTCACTGAATTCCTCAGCGAGCAACCCGGCGAGCAAGTATTGGATCGCTCCGCCCACCACAGCTCGCATCGTTTCTTCTCGCCTGCTCCGTCCAAGCTCGATCGCGCCACCGAAATCGAATTCGACCGGATCTCCTTTACCTATCCCGGTGCCTCTGAACCGGCTCTAAGCGACGTCTCGTTTCGCATCCCAGCCTGCCAGATCACTGGGATTGTGGGACATTCGGGATCCGGAAAATCTACCCTGGCGGGTCTGCTCTGCCGCCTGTGGGAGCCGGCCTCGGGAACCCTTCGCTGGAACGGCCACGATGCCGCTCAACTGGATCCCGATACCTGGCGCGATCAGATCGCTTGGGTGGACCAGGGCGCGCACCTGTTCAATGCCACCGTTGCCGAAAACATTCGCTACGGCCGCCTGGATGCCACCGACGAAGAGGTTGTAGCGGCGGCCCGTGACGCCGACGCCGACAGCTTCATTGCGGAACTGCCCTTGGGCTACGAAACCCGCATCGGAACCGGCGGCGTGCAACTCTCCAGCGGACAGGCGCAACGGATCGCGCTCGCGCGCGTGTTCCTGCGCAAACCTTCGCTGGTGATCCTGGATGAGGCGACGAACGGGCTCGACAGCCTTTCCGAAGACTGGATCCAGACCGGCCTCCGGCGCATGGCGGAGACGGCCGCCGTTGTCGTCATCTCTCACCGAATCCCTTCCGTCCAGTTTGCCAACCAGGTGATCGTTTTTGAACATGGCCGTGTCGTGGAACAGGGCAGCCCTCAGCAACTGCGCCGCCGCGCCGGATTCTTCTCCAAAGTCTACGAGCTACAACATGCCGACTGAACGCTACGAAATTCTGCACATCGACCTGGACAAGCCGATCCCGTCGGTCCGATGTCCGGACGATGCCGCTGGACTCGCTTTCGTGTTTCGCTTCGAAGACGCTCCCGCCGGATTCTGCATGCACCCCATGAACGCGGGTGACGAACTCTGTAGCGACGATCTGGCGCGGCTTGGCTTTGCCTGGTGCCGCGAAATTGTTTTGTCCCGACGGATTCAAGAGGAGTTGCTGGAGTCGCAGGGAAACGCCTTGAATACGGCGCACTTTCCTTCCCTCGACATCGCCATCTGCACCCACGGCCGTGCCACGGATCTCGCGCGCTTGCTCGAAAACCTGCAGCGCCTCGGACTCACCCGCGCCAGTGAAAACACCCGCGTGATTGTCATCGATAACGCCCCGAAGGACGCCTCCACCGAAGACGTCGTCCGGCGCTTCCACGGCGTCCGCTATGTCACCGAACCCCTCCAGGGTCTCGACTTCGCGCGCAACCGAGCCGTTCAAGTCAGCACCGCCGAGCTCCTGGCGTTCCTCGATGATGACGTCATCGTCGACGAGTGCTGGTTTCGCGGGCTCAAGCAGGCATGGGCTCTGGATCCACATGCCGGCGCTTTCACCGGCCCCATCCTGCCCGCCGAGCTCGAAACCCGCGCCCAGGTCACCTTTGAACAGATGGGCGGCTTCGGCAAGTCCTTCAAACGGACGCGCTTTACCAAGACACTGCCCCAGAACGATACGTTCCCGGTCGGCGCTGGCATCATGGGCGCTGGCGCCAACATGGTTTTCCGGACACAAGTCCTGCGCGACCTTGGCGGCTTCGATGACGCGCTCGACACCGGCGCGCCCCTCCCCGGCGGCGGTGACCTCGACATTTTCTATCGCGTCATCCGCGCCGGCTACCCGTTGGTCTACGAGCCGACCCTGACCGTCTATCACCGCCACCGCCGCGAATACGAGAAACTCCGCCATCAAATGTGGACCTGGGGCGCCGGCACCATGGCCTACCTCACCAAGTCCTGGAAAACCGACCCTGAGTACCGCCCGCAAATCCAACACTGGATCCTCTGGTGGGGCGCCAACTGCCTCAGCAAAATGTTCGTCCCGTTCCTCCGAAAGACCCGGGTGCGGGGGGCGATGCGTGTTAAGTGGCCCATGGACATGGTCGCCGCCGAACTCGCCGGAGGAGTCGTCGGGCTTTGCGGCGAATATGGCCGCTCCCTGCGGCGCGTGAAAGCGATCCGCCGCCGCGCCGCGGTTGTCGAAGGGTAAACGACGAGGGAATCTCATGAAAGACCAACGCTGGCAAGTCACATCAATCGACCTTCGGCAGCAGGCGTCTCCGTTGCACTGCCCGGCCGGATACGCCGGACTGCGCGTCGTCTTCTTCTGGGACGGCGTCCCGCTCGGTCACGCCTTGATCTCCGTAACCGAGCTCCCACTGACCCGCGACCAACTCATGGTCATCGCCAGCCGGGCCATCGCGGAAACCGTCGGCTGCCATACCCATCACGAAGGATTCGCAGCCGCTTTGCCACGCATGCCGGAACCCACGGTGCAGGATCCGACCCACACGCTTCACCAGCTCACCCGACCTCGGAGAATCTTCGAAGAACTCGCCGCCAAACTGCGCGGCTCCTCCACCAGCAACGCCGCCCGTCTGAGCCTGACCGTCGCGATCCCCACGCGCGAACGTCGCTCAGGATCTCGCCCGCTGTCTCCGCGCCCTACAGCAACTCGAAGACGCGCCCGACGAAATTCTGGTGATCGACAACAACCCGGTCACCAACGCGACCCGGGAAGTGGTTCGCCGATTCCCGAACGTTCGCTATCACCGCGAAAACCAGCCTGGCCTCAGCGCCGCCCGTAACGCCGCGCTCCAACACGCCACCGGCGACATCGTCGCCTTCACTGACGACGACGTCTGCGTTCACCCTGGCTGGACCGGAGCGCTGCGCCGCTCTTTCTCTGACCCGCAAACGATGCTGGTAACGGGCCTCGTCCTGCCCGGCGAGCTCGAAACTCACGCCCAGTACGTCTTTGAAGAGGACCTCGCCTTCTTCCATCAGGGCTACCGTCCCCGCCGCTTCGACGCCGGCTACTTCGCCGCCCTTCGCGATCAGGGTGTGCCGGTCTGGTCACTCGGCGCGGGCGCAAATATGGCGATCCGCCGCGGCGTCTATGAACAGGGTCACCGCTTCGACACGCGCCTCGGCCCCGGCGTCTTCGGCGGATGCGGCGAGGACTCCGAATTCTGGTATGGCATCCTCGCGCGCGGCGGCGTGATCCTCTACGAGCCTTCCGCCTGCGTCTTCCACTATCACCGCCGCCAGCTCACCGACCTCCGCAAACTGATGCGCGAGTACATGAAAGGCCATGTGGCCGCGCTGATCCTCCAATACATGAAATACGGCGACGCCGGTAATCTGCGCCGCCTCTTCGTGCGATTGCCCGCCGAATACGGCGTCGTGCTGCTGCGCCTGGTTGTCAGCGGCTTCGCGACCAGCTATCGCGTCCTGCTCCACGGCATCCTCGGTTCGCTTGCCGGACTCCGTTTTGCCTGGCGCCGTTCTGAAACTCCTTCCCAAGCTAATTGAGGCGATCTTCCGATGACTTCATCCCCAACGACAGCTCCTAACGAAAACATGACCGGGGCGACGCAAACGCCTCCGCGTGACGACTTGCGGCAAAGCGCGAGTCCCTCAACTTTGTCTACGCCCTCTTCGGTCGCACCCTCTGCTGCTGAGCGGCTAGCGAACTACCTGTCCAGCAAGATCGCCGAGCCCGCCCCCGAGGCAACCAGCGGAAGCAAGGCCCCTCGGGCGGCTTTACCCCCGCCGATGGTCTCGATCGTCATCACCTGCTTACAACCAGGCGCAGTTCTTGGAGCAGGCGATTCGCAGCGCGCTCGCCCAGTCCTACGAGGAGATCGAGGTGCTCGTGCTGGACGACGGCTCCACGGACCATACCCCGGAAGTGGCCGCAGCCTTTCCTTCAGTGCAGTATTTCTATCAGCCCAACCGCGGATTGTCGGCGGCGCGCAACGCTGGTCTCTATCTCAGCAAAGGCGACTACGTCACCTTCCTCGACGCCGACGACCGCTTCACGAAAGACGCCGTGGAGGCCGGGATGCGCTGCTTCCAGCGAAATCCCCAGTGCGCGTTCGTCTTCGGCGACTTCCGCAATGTCTCCGTTGACGGCGCGCCCCTCGATACCCGAGCCCTGGAGCAGGTCGACCACGATCACTACGCGCGTCTGCTGCAAGGCAACTTCATAGGGATGCACGGAACCGTCCTCTACCGCCGCGCATCGCTGATCACCGCCAACGGCTTCGACGATTCGTTGCCTGCCTGCGAAGACTACGATCTCTATCTCCGCATCGCGCGTCATGAGCCGATCGCCGGCCATCCACGCGTCGTGGCCGAGTACCGCCAGCATCGCGAGAACATGAGCAGGGACCGGGCACTCATGCTGCATACCGTGCTCACGGTTCTCAAACGCCAGCGTAAGCACCTCCCCGATCGCCGCCACCGCCGCGCGCTGCGTTCGGGAATGCAGGTCTGGCGACGCTACTACGGACCCGGGCTCCTCAAAGAATGCCGCAACCACCCGTCGCGCTGGCTGACCGCGCTGCGACTCTGGCCCGAAGGATTTCTGCGCGCGTCTGCCCGGCGCGTCATGCAGTTGCTGCCGGAAACGATTCGCGTCCGCATCCAGGAAGGATCCCTTCCATTACGCATCGGCCGCCCCGAGCCCGTCAGCCGACAGTTTGGCCTCGATCGCGGCAAGCCCATCGATCGCTACTACATCGAAGGCTTTCTCCAGGCAAACGCCGCGTCGGTCTTTGGCCGGGTCCTCGAAGTCGGCGATGATGCCTACTCCCGTCAATACGGCGGCAACCGCATCACGTTTCAGGAGGTCCTGCATGTGAATCCCGGCCACCCGGGCGTGACCGTCATCGGCGACCTTAGCCACGCACCGCATCTTCGGTCTGATTCTTACGACTGCATCATCCTGACGCAGACGCTGCACTATATCTTTGATGTCTCCGCCGCCGTCGCTGAGGTCAAACGCATCTTGAAGCCCGGCGGGATCGCGCTGGTCTCGGTCCCCGGCATCAGCCAGATCTGCCGCGACCAGGAGGACAAGGAAAGCGACACCTGGCGATTTACCGAATCCGGTGTAAAGCGCCTCTTCGCCCGCGAATTCGGCGAGGAATTCGTCACCGCGCGCGCCTACGGCAACGTCAACACCGCCACCGCGTTCCTGCGCGGACTCTGCATGTCCGACGTCAAAACAGCCGACCTCGACTACCACGATCCGCAATACCAAATGGTCATCACGCTTCGCGCCGTCAAGCCGCCCTTCTAATGCTGCGCCGATTTCAATCCCAAACCGTGATCCTGATGTATCATCGCGTGACCCAGGTCCCGCATGATCCATGGTCGCTGTGCGTTTCTCCGGAGAACTTCCGCCAGCAGATGGAAGTGCTGTCCCGTGAAGCATGCCGCCGCCTGGACCGGGCCGAAGCCGGGAAGTGGGCCTGGAACGGATCCCGCACCTTCGTCGTGACCTTCGATGACGGCTACGCCGACAATCTCCACAACGCGGCGCCCACGCTGGAGCGCTACGGAATCCCCGCGACCTTCTTTATCAGTACCGGCGGCATCGATGCGGCAACCGAATTCTGGTGGGATGAGCTGGAACGAATCGTCTTCGAAATCGATGATCCCGCGCGACTGCTGGATTGGGATGACCCGCTCGCAGCCAGCGCCGCGTACTCCCGCGAAGCGCTCCACCTCGCCCTCTACCAGCGCCTGCAGCCTCTTTCTCCCGCCGATCGCCAGATCGCGATGAACGATCTCCATGCCCGCGCCGGCGTGCAACATCAGCTCCGCGAATCGCACCGCGCCATGACCACCGACGAACTGCAAACGCTCGCCGGCAACCCGCTCTTTGAGATTGGCGCGCACACCGTAACGCATCCGATGCTCGCTACGCAAACGCCGTCGCTGCAGTTCGGCGAGGTTCGCGGCAGCAAACAGGAACTCGAACGCTTGCTCGACCGCCGGATCACTTCCTTTTCCTATCCCTATGGCGGCTCCGGTCACTATTCCACCGTTACCGTCGACGCCGTCGCCAAGGCCGGCTTCGAACGTGCCTGCACCACTTCCGGCGCCCACGTCCGCCGCAAGGATTCAGTTTTCGAATGGGGTCGCCTGCAGGTTCCCGATGTCGATGGCGATGCCTTCGAGCGGTTTCTCCACGCCTGAAACAAACCGCCCGCAGCAACCGCCCCAGCGCAATCCATTTCAGAGAGGAAATCCATGTCCATCTTAGTTACCGGTGGCGCCGGTTACGTCGGCAGCCACACCTGCAAGGCACTCGCCGCGGCGGGACTTGAGCCCGTGACCTATGACAACTTGAGCACCGGACATCGTTGGGCGGTCCGCTGGGGACCGCTGGTCGTCGGCGATCTTGCCGACCGTGCCCGCCTCCGCAATGCCATCCGCGACCATAACGTCGAAGCCGTCGTCCACTTCGCGGCTAGCAGCCTGGTCGGCGAGTCGGTGAAGGATCCGGCGAAGTATTTCCGCAACAATTTGGTCAACACGCTTGGACTGCTCGAAACGATGGTCGACTCCGGCGTCGACAGGCTGGTGTTCTCCTCCACCTGCGCGGTCTACGGCGCGCCGCTAACTGAAACCCTGGATGAGTCCCATCCGCGATCGCCGGTAAATCCCTACGGCGAATCGAAGCTCGCAATCGAGGCCGCCTGCCGCTGGTTCGGCGAGGCCTATGGCCTGCGTTGGCTCGCCTTGCGCTACTTCAATGCCGCCGGCGCGGACTCTGATGGGCAGATCGGCGAAGCCCACGCCTGCGAAACCCATCTGATTCCGCTGACGCTCGAAGCCGTGATCAACCCCACCAGCAAAATCTCGGTCTTCGGTACCGACTATCCGACCCCCGACGGCACCGCCATCCGCGACTACATCCACGTTGCCGACCTTGCCGACGCGCACCTGCTTGCGCTCGAGAAGACCATCGAGCCCGGCACCGGCACCAGCATCAACCTAGGAACCGGGCAGGGACATTCGGTTCGTGAAGTTATCTCCATGGTGGAATCGGTCACCGGACGCCCGCCGCGCCAGGTCGACGCCCCGCGCCGCGAAGGCGACCCCGCAAAGCTCGTCGCCGCCGCCGATCGCGCCCGCACCTACTTGGGATGGACGCCGCAACAAAGCGACTTGGGTGAAATCGTCGAAACCGCCTGGAACTGGCGTCAGAAGCAGGCTCGGGATGCGCATCGCGAAGCGGTTGCGGTTTAACCCTCCCTCATCCCGATCGAACCCTTTTCCTTGCCGCAGGGTTGGCTTCTGGCTTGCCGGAACCCTCCTGGCAATGCTCCCTGCCTTAAGCCAGCCCAACCCCATCGCCCGGCAGATCCGCGAAGCCGCGGCCCGTGGCGAACCCCGCGTCGTCATCCCTCCCGGCGAATATCGCATTACGCCCGAGCGCGCCGACCTCCATCTCCTCTTCGAAAACCTCTCCGGCCTGGAAATAGCCGCCGAAGGCGTCACGTTCGTTCTCACGGACCCCACCCTCGGCGGAATCCGGTTCCTCCACTGCACCGGCGTTCATTTCCACGGCGCGACTCTTCGCTATGAAACCCCTCCCTTCACCCAGGGCCGCGTGATCGCCGTGGATCCGGAGCATCATTCTTATGCACTCGAGATCGACCCCGGCTATCCCGACACCCTCGACGACCCTCGTCACTTCCCGCCCCAACCCACCGGCTACGTGTTCGACCCTGCCACCCGCCTGCTGAAGCGCGGCATTCCCGACCTCCACAGCACTTCCGTCCAGCGCCTCGCCCCTGGCCGCTTCCGGATCTCCGGCGCGAACCTTACCGAGACCGGACTCGAACCGGGCGACCTGGTCGCCTTTCGCGGCCTCGGCGACCACAACCTGACATTGGTGAACTCCAGTCAAATGCGCCTCGAGAACATCACCATTCAGTCCGCCGGAATCTTCGCGTTCTTTGAGATCGACAGCGACGGCGACAATCGGTACTCTCGCCTCCGCGTCACACGAGGTCCCAAGCCCACCGGCGCGACTGAGCCCCCGCTGCTCTCCTCCAACGCCGACGCCTTCCACAGCACCAACGTCCGTCACGGCCCCTGGATCGAGGATTCCGTCTTTGAATTCATGGGCGACGACGGCATCGCGATCCACGGGACGTTTTCCCGTGTCATCCGCGCTGGCGGAGCCGAACTCACTGTCCGTGGCGATCGCTTCCGTCCCGGCGATCTTATTCGTCTATTCGATTCGCAAGGGAATCCCGCGGGCGAAGCACACGTGCGGGAGAAGACCCCCGTCATCGATCCGCCCGGGCAGCAGCCAGATTCCCAGGGCTCATCTGTGAATCTTGTCTTGGACCGTGAGGTCGTCGCCAGCCCCGGTTCCCTCGCCACGAACCCGTCCGCCGCCGGAAGCGGCTACATCCTGCGAAACAATACGATCCGTTACCACCGCGCTCGCGGCATGCTGCTCAAAGCCGACAACGGCCTGGTCGAAGGAAATCAGATCGTCGGCAGCACCATCGCCGGCATCCTCCTGAGCCCCGAACTCAAGTGGAACGAAGCGGGCTATAGCCACCACGTGCGAATCACCGGCAATGAAGTTCGGGAAACCGGAGGTACGGGCGAGCCCACCGGCGGAATCCTCATCGGCGCGTTCGATGCCATGCCGGACCTCTGCGGGCACCGCGACCTCACGATCGATCGCAATCAGCTGATCGCGATTCTTGGCGCCCCGATGATCGTGCAATCCGCCTGTCAGGTGAGTTTCGAGGGAAATCAGATCCTGGGCGCGGACGTGGACGTAGAGAAGAAAAAAGCGGGTTCATTCCGCACTGGCTGGAAGCCGGGTGTGGATGGAAAAGAACAGCCCGGACGGTAAATCTGCCCAATCACCGTCCGGGCGGCCACTACAGGGTCTATGCCCGCGCGTGGATCCTGAAGTCTCTGGTTGCGTCTGTCAAACCATCGCTTCAGGCCTCTAGAGGGTTTTTCGAGCACAGCGGCTCAGGAAAAAACCTATATCCACAATACCGGGCAATCAACGATTACCATACTCGAAAATATCCCAGTTTCGAAACAGTGGCTTCCAGGCTGGGATCCCTGCGATCCGGTGAACCGTCACAGCTTACCGGGAGTTCGCGGCTGCGGAACCAGCCCGTGGGTGGCGGCGTAAACCGCCAGCTCCGCCACGCTGTGAATATCCAGGAGCTCCATCAGGTTATATTTGTGGAACTCCACCGTGCGCGGCGAGATGTGCAGTAATGCGGCGATTTCCTTGACGGACTTTCCTTGCGCCAGCAGCGCCAGGACCTCACGTTGGCGATCGGTGAGCTGGTGCGGAGCGCGCCGCAAGCTTCCGGATCGTCGAGTCATCGCGGCGGTCACCTTGTCGGCGATGGCCGCCGATACAAAGGTTTCTCCAGCCAGCACGGTGTGGATTGCTTTCACGAGTTCCTCGCCCGCGGAGCTTTTCAGAACATATGCGTTTCCGCCTGCCGCCAACGCCTCGGTGGCGTAGGCGATATCCGGATGCATGGTCAGAAAGACGACTTTGATTTTCTTATCAAAGCGGCGAATCTCGCGTACCGCCTCCAGGCCGTTCAGGTTCGGCATGGTGAGGTCCGCCACCACCAGGTCGGGCTTCTGCTCCGCCACCACCTTCAACAGACCCCTGCCGTCCCGGGCGGTTCCCACAATGGTGAATTCCTTGCCGTTCAGGATCTGGGACAGCCCCTTCAGAACGACATCATGATCGTCCGCCATGACGACCCGGACAGGGACAATTGTGCCTTTTGCTGCGCCAGTCCTCATAAATCTAATAAATGCGAGGCATGATCCAGCGATAAAGGTTCGATTAGGGGCGAGAAAAAGTGCTGGATCGACGAATGATAGCGAACGAACTCGGCGTCAGGACATCAGCGGGCCATTGCCGCGACTAGGCAGAATTATTACCCGGAAGAAACGCCGCTGTCAACCCACCGCCGGTTTGCGCCGGGTTAGCCGATGCGGTATTCCCGTCGGCCCGGCCGCCCGAGATCAAGCCAAGGGAACCAGTACGGAAATCGTGGTCCCGTGCTCTGGCTTCGATTCGATCTCGAGCGTTCCTCCTACCAAGCGGACCCGCTCCTCCATGCTGATCAGCCCCAATCCTCCCTTTTTAATCGCCTCGTCCAGCAGGAACCCGTCTCCCATGTCCATGATCTTCAACTGGATTCCTTTCCGGCTACCGCTTAGGTGGATCGTTACCTTCTGCGCCTTGCTGTGCTTGATGATATTTCTGCAGGCTTCCTGGGTGACCCGGTACAGACACAAACTGATATCGCTGGGAAGCTTCGCCGGGATCCTCCGGACGCTGCAGTGGGCTTCAATGCCTGTTTCCTCTAGTTTCCGGCATTCCTCGCGCAGAGCCGCGGCCAGTCCCAGATCCTCCAGGATCGTCGGATGCAGCCGGCGCGAGGTTTGATGAATACTGTCGGCAAGCTCATAAATACGGGACTTTAGTTTGTAAAGCCGCTGGGCGGGGAGTTGTCCCTTGGCCAGAGCCTCCTCGAGTTTCGATACGTCCAATCCCAGGGCCGCCAGTTCCTGGCTGAACACATCATGGAGTTCCCGTGCCAGCGCGCGATTTCCGCTCTCCTGCGCCAGGAGCAGGGCGGCGGTCAGGTTCTGCAACTGGTCACGATAGTCCCGCAGCATCGTTTCCTGCTGCTTTCTCGCCGTGATGTCGGAAATAAAGGCGACCCCCAGGGTGCCATCGCGCGTCCCGATCGCGCTCAGGCTGACCTCGGCGGGGAACTCCGTTCGGTCTTTGCGCAAGCAACTGAGCTCCGCGCGCGCACTCATGTTGCGCGTTGTGGGGCTGCGAAACCACTCCTCGAGATGGCTCGTGTGGCGCTGCCGGTAGCGGCGAGGCATCAATCGATTCAACGGCATGCCGATCAGCTCAGTCTGAGGGTACCCATACATCTCCGCCGCCGCGGGGTTGGCCAGCGTGATTTTGCCGTCCTGGTTGACCGCGAGGATGGCCTGCGCGGCGGCCTCCATCATGGCCTTTACCGTGGATTCACTCTCGCGAGCCCGCGTGTCGGCTTCCGCTCGTTCTGTAATATCGATGCCGGTTCCGATGACCGACTCCACTTTCCCATCCACTATCACCGGGCTGTTGGACCAGGAGATCATCAGACGCCTGCCGTCTTTCGTGATCCAGGCGTTTTCAGCATGATTTGCCTTGCCCGAGAGCAGTTCCCGGATAACCTGCTGTACCTGCGGGATATCCTCCTTCGGCAGCAAAAAATCCCATGGCTTCCGGCCTTTGACTTCACGCTGCGAGTAACCGGTCAGCTTCTGACAGGCTTGGTTGAAATACAGGATCCGTCCCTCACGGTCCACAACAATGACAAATAGATCCAGGGCGGCATCCAGGATGTTGGAAATGAAATCTCGGTCGACCTGCAGCGCGTCATGCTGTATGTGCCTCTCATGGATATCGAACAGGACCAGCAGCACGCCGTCGATCTCGCCGTCGGCGGCCCGGAAGGGACGGATTCGTAACTGGAACCAGCGTCCTGCCTCGGATTCCACATCCCGGCTGGCATCCTGCCCGGAGCGGATTACCTGGGAGATTAACTTATCCAGGTCCGGTACGGGAATCCCCAGGCGCAGCTTGCCGATCAATCGCCCCACATCGTTGGGAATCAATCCCAGCACCGCTTCCGCCGTGGGGGTGAAAAGGCGGACGCGGTGTTCTCCGTCCAGAATCACGATCGGGATGTCCGTGCCGTTGAGGACGTTGCTCAAATCGGCGCTGGTTTGCGCCAGCTCCGTGTTGCGGTTCTGCAACTGTTCGTTGAGCGTCACTAACTCTTCGTTGCTGGACTGCAGCTCTTCTTTGGCGGTCTCCAATTCCTCGTTGGTGCTTTGCAACTCCTCCATGCTGGAGAGCGCTTCTTCATTGGCGGCTTTCAGTTCCTCATTGGCGGTTTCCTGCTCGCGGACGACGACTTTCACATATTCCCGAGTGCGCTCCAGTTCCGCCCGCAGGCGGTGAATGTTCCGGTCCTTGGCGCTTGGAGGAGAGGGCTTGCCGGGGGAAAGCTCCTTACGACCCGGCGGGATCTCTTCAAACAGGATCAGCGTGTTCTCGCTGCGCCCTTCGGCGGTGGAAAGCGGCCGGATTTCAACGTTGACGCGGCGCGTGCTTCCGTCCTGGTGAAGCTCAATTTCTTCGCTGCGTACGACGTCGCCGGTCTTGCGGGCTCTCTGGAGCGCGGCGCGCACCTCCAGCGCCAGCTCTTCCCGCAACATGCGCATCAACTGGAAGGTCGCCTTTCCCGGCGACGGCCGCAGATAGGGGCCGGTGTCCCCGCGGAAATGGAGGATCCGGTCATCCCGGTTTACGATCACGCCGGCGTGGGCATAGCGGTCCCACACAATCCGGTCGACTTCTTTTTCCGTATCAATCGCCGACAACGTTTCCTTCGAAGGCTGCGTCGTACGGACCATCTCCAGCGCCGGCTGCGGCACATGGAACGGGACCCGGATCGCCGCGTTCTTCGCGAAAAACTTGTTCTTCCGGTCCACGATGGTGAATAGATCGGTGTGGGTCCCTAAACTCTCGCTCTTGCCCAGCAGCAGGTGTCCGGTATCCTTCAAGGCGTAGTGAAACGCTTCCAGCACCCTGAGCTGCAGGGGAGGTTCGAAATAGATCAGAACATTCCGGCAACTCACCAGGTCGAGCCGGGAAAACGGCGGATCCTGGGTCAAGTCGTGGCGGGCAAAGACGCACATCTCCCGCAACGGCTGATTCACCTGATAGCCGCCGTTGATCGGGCGGAAGAAGCGCTGCAGACGAGCCTCGGAAACTCCCTGCAATTCCTCCGTGGAGTAAACGCCAGTCCGGGCTCTCTCGATCGCCGCCTGGCTCAGGTCGGTTGCAAAAATCTGTATCGGCCAGTTCGCTGCCCGGCCGCCGAGAGATTCAAGGATGGATATCGCAATCGAGTAGGCTTCCTGCCCGGTGGAGCACCCGGCGACCCAGACCCGGATGGGGACTCCACGGCGCCTGTTCTCCAGAATGCGGGGGAGAATCGTCTTCTTGAGCGCGGCAAACACCTCTGTATCGCGGAAGAAATCCGTCACCAGGATCAGAAATTCCTCATACAGCGCCTGCAACTCTTCAGGATCTCTGGCCAAAAGCTGGAGGTAGGCTCCGAAGCGTTCGACCTTTCTCACCGCCATCCGGCGAGCAAGACGCCGCTGCAACGTCACTCTCTTATACAGGCTGAAGTCCACTCCGGCCTTCGCGCGCAGCAGGCTGAATAGCAGGGCCCATTGTTCCTGCTCCACCGACAACGGCGGGATGTCCTCCGACTGCAGCCGCCCCACAAACGGGTGCCGAATGAGCTCCACCATTTCCTTCCCGATCCGATCCGGAGGGAGGACGAAATCCACGCATCCCGCGTTAATCGCGCTGCGCGGCATGCCGTCGAACCGGGTGGTTTTCGGATCCTGGGCAAAGGTGATTCCGCCCGCATCCTTGATCGCCTGCAGGCCCAGCGTTCCGTCCGATGCTGTTCCGGAAAGCACCACGCCAATGGCGCGCGGTCCCCGGGTCTCGGCCAGGGAATTAAAGAAATAGTTAATGGGAAGGTGCCGGCCGAGCGGAGCGGTTCGCCCGGTGATATGGAGCAATCCGTCCATGAGAGTCATGTCCGCATTGGACGGGATCACGTAAACATGATTGGCTTCCGCCTGCATCCCCTCCTGAACTTCCAAGACCGGCATGGAGGTCGCCGTGGACAGCAGGGTCGACAGCGCGCTCTCATGGGTCGCGTCCAGATGCTGCACCAGCACGAACGCCATCCCGGTGTCATTCGGCAAGGCCTTCAGCAGTTCGCGGAATGCATCCAGACCTCCCGCCGATGCCCCAATTCCGACCACCGGAGGAAGTGTCGGTGATTGAGGAGGGTTGCCGATCAGCGCGGTTGCCGGTCTTGCGGCGCGGGATTTTGCTTTCGCCGCCGGTGATTTCTTGGCTGTTTTTTTCTTCGTCGCTGGAGACTTTGCTTTCGCCGATCCGGACGCCGCCGTCTTGCGTACCGCCTTTTTCGTCGGTTTTCCGGAGGTTTTCTTGGTTTTCTTGGTCATCCTGCTTGGCTCCGGACGCGAGGGGATCGGTTAGGTGGAGGCCCCGTTTATGCCGCAGGTTACCACGCTCTTCCAAGGATCGTTTCCCGCGCCGATGCGCCTGTATCGCCCGGCCGAGGCGGATTTCGCATCGCAGGTCTCTTGATGCGCCATCCCGCGCAGTCCCTCGGCGAGAATCCCCAGTTCCCCTTGCTTCCTTTGGAAACCCATTTCGAACCTGCCGTGCTGAACCCAAAGTCGATATTCCTGTATATGGAATCACAAACGCTTTGAAATTCCGAATACGGGCATGGAAATGGTGATGAGACCTTTATGGATGGCTCTCCCCGTGCTGCTGTGAACCAGTTGCTGGCATGGTTACGCCGAGGCTCCGGATTTCCCGATTGCCGCCGCCGACCCGCCCTCAACCTGGACGACTATGGGGTGCAGCTTTCCCTGCTCGCCGGGAACATACAGGTCCGCCTGCGCCGCCTGGACGAGGACGGGAAACGAGGACGGGGAGGGCAGTGAAATCATAAGGATAAAGGCCGGAAGCTTTGCCCCAACTCCGGAAAACTGGGATGTTTACTAGTGTTCCATGGGAAGGAGTTCCCTTAGATTGGAACAATGGCGGCAACTTCGAACATGGCTCCCCATTCGCGGTTGGTCCGCTCGGACACATCTCAAAGCTTTCACGGCATGCTGAGCCAGAGCGGGGCGATGAGCGATGTGTTCGACCGAATCCAGCGGACTGCCCCATATTACCGCTCCGTATTGATCACCGGCGAAACCGGAACCGGCAAGGAACTGGTTGCGCGCGCGCTGCATGAACAGAGTCCGGTGCGGAACGGAAACTTCGTAACCCTGAACTGTTCGGCGGTTGTGGAGGGGCTCTTTGAGAGCGAGCTGTTCGGCCATGTCCGCGGCGCCTTCACCGATGCCCGAACCGATAAGGTCGGGTTGATCGAGTTCGCCAACGGCGGCACGTTGTTCTTGGATGAGATCGGCGACATGCCGCTGATGACCCAGGCCAAACTGCTACGAACCCTGCAGAATCAGGAGATTACGCGGGTCGGTGCGCTCATGCCGAAGAAGGTGGAGATTCGCGTGGTCGCCGCGACCAACAAGGACCTGCGCGGCGCGATCGCCACCAAAGAGTTTCGGTCAGACCTGTTCTATCGCTTGGCGATGGTGGAAATTCAGCTCCCCCCAATGCGGGACCGGGATGGCGATCTTTGTCTGCTGGCGCAGCATTTCGGCCGGCAATGGGCTGGGCGTTTCGGAAAGCCCTTTGATGGGATTTCCGATGACGTCTTTGAGGCGCTGGCGGGATACGGCTGGCCGGGGAATGTCCGTGAAATCGAGAATGCGATAGGACATGCGGCGATGGTCAGCGAGAACGGCCGGATCAAAGTGGAGGATCTGCCGCTCTACCTGCGCCGCAAATCGTGGCAAATGACGTCAGCGCAACCGCTTCCGTTGCCGGAAAAACTGAGCCCCGGAACCACCGACGTCTTTGAAGAATATGAATTGCGGCTTGTCCGTCAGGCTCTGGCGCAGACCGGGCAAAATCAGGCCAAGGCTGCCCGGGTGTTGCGGACTTCGCGGGACCGGCTGCGGTACAAGATGAAAAAATACGGCCTACTGAATGAATCTCGGGCCTGCGTCGGCGCCGCTTGAAGAGGCCGGAGAAATGCTTCGCCTCGGTACCTGCTCCAGGTATTTCCGGAACCAGGCCGCGGCCAACTCGGCGACCTCCTCCAGCTTCCCCGGTTCCTCGAACAGATGTGTGGCGCCTTCCACGATTTCCAATTTGCGGACTGTTTCCGCCGGCAATTGGGCGATCGCGTCCAGATTGAACCGCAGCACCGTCTGATCCAGGCTGCCGACGATGAACAGCGACGGGCAATGGACCTGCCGCAAGGATTGCTCCGCCAGGTCCGGCCTTCCCCCGCGAGATACCACCACTTGTGCCAGTTCCGGTTGGCTGGCTGCGGCAATCAGCGCGGCTGCGGCTCCGGTGCTTGCGCCAAAATACCCGATGGGAAGCGCCTTCAGAGCCCTCTGTTGCTTGGTCCAATGGGCGACCATGGCCAGACGCCAAGCCAGCAATTGGATGTCGAAGCGGAACTCCCGGGTACGTTGATCGGTGACTTCTTCCGCCTCAGTGAGCAGGTCAATCAGCAGCGTAGCGAGCCCGGATTTCTCCAACATACGGGCCACAAACTTGTTCCGGGGGCTAAACGGCTGCTGCCGCTGCCGTGCGCGAAGATCACCAATCCCGTGGCGCCGTGACTGACGCTCAAATCTCCATTCAGGGATCCACGCTCTAGACCGATTTGGATGCTGGTTGTCATAACGCTGTTTCCCATCGCTGCGAACCTGGCAAACGCCCGTTCTCTAGCAAGTGAGCTTCCAGTCCGGTTGTTCCCGTGAACGATTCAGGATGCACGCGGCCGGCGGGGTAGGTTGCCGGGTTCCGGTGGGGCCCGGTGCTCCGGGGTGCCCAATGTTCCCTTGCGGTGGGATCCGCCGTCGCGAGAAAGCCCACAATCTCGTCCCGCCGGGGCCGACTCGGTACCCGAATCCAGCCAGGTCCGACCCCCGTCTGCACCCATCCGTCGAGACCCCGGAAAAATCCGCAGATGCCGTGTGGAAAACCGCGCTATCGGCTCGCCTGTCGCGGCCCATTCCGAGGCCGGGGCGAAGGACATCCATTCGGCAGGGAAGCGGGCCTGCCAATTGGCGGATTTGTGGCTCGCAAGTCCAACTTTTACAACCATATATTGGTGTTTGGTGTAACCTGAAGTCCTCTTCTGAGCGACCTAAAATTGAGGTGTTGCGGCATTCCAGCACGGGCTGGATGGGGCTATACTTCAAAGTAGATCAGCAGCCGGCAGTTGCTCGGAGGGGACCGAGAAACTCGGTGCCCAATGGTCGAGCAGACTAGGACTGCCCTCACGATGCAAGCAAATGGCGACGCGCTTACCAGCGTCAAACGGATCATTACCGGAAACAGTGACGCGAACCCCGCGGACGCGGGAAGCATTCGCCTCATTGCGCGATATTTGTTATTCGTAATGCTGTTAGTGGCGGTCGGATGCGGGGGCAGCGAGGCGACACAGGCCGGCGGCTCCGGCAAGGGGAAGGGCAAGGGCAAGGCTGGCGGCCCCGTTCCCGTGGTCGTGGCAAAGGCCTCGCTGAAGGACGTCCCCATTGAGGTTCAGGTGGTTGGGAATGTCGAGCCCTACTCCACGGTGAGCGTACGCTCCCAGGTCAGTGGTCAATTAACGCAGGCGCTGTTCCAGGAAGGCGAGTACGTCCAGAAGGGCGCGCCACTGTTCCGCATCGACCCGCGGCAGATCGACGGCCAATTGGCGCAAGCCCAAGCGAACCTGGCGCGCAGCAAGGCGCTATTGGCGCAGGCCGAGGCGAATCTGGCGCGCGATGTCGCGCAGCAGGCTTACGCGCAAAAGATCGCCGACCGGTATAGCGAACTGGCCAAGGAGGGAATCCTCTCCCAGGCGCAGGATCAGCAGTCGCGGTCGCAGGCCGACGCGCTGATCGAGTCGGCCAACGCGGATCGGGCGGCCATCGAGAGCGCCAAGGCCCAGATCTCGGCCGATCAGGCCAACATCGAGAACATCAATCTGCAACGTAGCTATACCCAGATCCTCGCGCCGATCGAAGGGCGCACCGGCAACATCAGCCAGAAGGCCGGCAACATCATTACGGCGAACACTACGGAACTGGCCGTGATCCAGCAGGTGCAGCCGATTTACGTGGCCTTCGCGGTTCCGGAGGCTCGGCTGGCGGAAGTGAAGAAGTATTTTGATCTCGGCGGAGCGCTGCCAGTGTCGGTGCATTCGCAGGATGGCAGTGATGACGTCGAAAGCGGGGCGCTGACCTTTATTGACAGCGCGGTGGACATGACCACCGGCACGATCCGGCTGAAAGGTACGTTCCAGAATCCACGGCGCAATCTGTGGCCGGGACAGTTCGTGAACGTGACGCTGCGTCTGACGACCCGCCGCGACTCCGTGGTGATCCCCAATGAGGCAGTGCAGACCGGCCAGGAAGGCAACTTCGTCTATGTGGTCGATGCCGACCGCCGGGTGGAAGCGCGGCCGGTGACGTTGGGACCCCGGCTGGATCTCGATATGGTGATTGACCAAGGACTTGCGCCTGGCGAAATCGTGGTGACCGAAGGCCAACTGCGTTTGCAGCCGGGATCCGAGGTGGAATTCCGTGGGGCTGGGCCGGAGCCGGAGCGTCCCGATGCTGGCCAGGAACAACCGGCTCACGGGGAAATGTCAACCACGTCCGGACTGCCCCAGCGGGAGCCGATGGCGAGCGATGCGGGTGCGCTGGTGAAGCCCGAGCGCCGTTCGGGCGCCGAGTCGTTTGGCGGCCAGTAGGATCGCCGTCAAAGGGTGAGAGCTTCAGCATGAACTTCTCCGAAGTATTCATTCGACGGCCAATTGCCACCAGCCTGCTGATGGCGGGCATCGCGCTGTTCGGCGGGGTCGCCTATGAAAGCCTTCCGGTGAGCGACATGCCGGACGTCGAGATGCCGACGCTGCGCGTGCAGGCGTCGCTTTCCGGCGCCGATCCGAACACGATGGCCTCGTCGGTGGCGACCGTGCTGGAGCGGCAGTTCACCACCATCGCCGGTGTGGACTCCATGCGGTCCACCAGCTCCGCCGGATCTACTGACATCACCCTGCAGTTCGATATCGGCAGGGACGTGGACGGCGCGACCGTCGACGTCCAAACGGCGATTGCCGAAGCGATGCCGTTGTTGCCCGCCGGCATGACCCGGCCGCCTTCCTTCCGCAAGGAGAATCCCGCCGATCAGCCGATCTTCTATCTGGCCATGGCGTCAGAGACAGTGTCGCTGCCCGAGTTGGCGGACCTGGCGGAAAACGACATCGCGCCGCGCATCTCGCAGATCACCGGTGTTTCACAGGTGGAAGTGCAGGGCGCCGCGAAGTATGCGGTCCGCGTGCAACTGGATCCCGACAAGCTGGTGGCGACAAAGATCGGCATCAATGAAGTCAGCCAGGCCATCAGCAGCTGGAATCCGAATTCGCCGACCGGAACGATGTATGGTCCGCGCGAGAGCTACACGCTGAAGGTTAACGGGTCGCCGGTGAACGCGGAGGACTTCGGGCGGCTGGTGGTGTCCTATCGGGCCGGCGCGCCGGTGCGGCTGTCGGAAGTTGCGACCGTCATCGATAGCGTGGAGAACGATATGAACGCCGCCTGGATGTACACCGGCGGCAATATCGAACGCTCCGTACAGATGCGCGTGATGAAGCAGCCGGGCGCGAACACCATTGAGGTAGCCGATGCGATCAAGGCGCTGATTCCAAGCTTTCAAGCCCTGCTGCCGCCGTCGATCCATCTGACCCTGCGGGGAGACAAGTCGCAGCAGATTCGCGAATCGTTCCGCGATATCCAGCGGACGATGGGAACCACGGTGCTGTTGGTGGTGGTGGTGATCTTCCTGTTCCTGCGCAGCGGCCGGGCGACGTTGATCCCGGCGCTGGCGATGCCATTCTCGATTTTGGGAACCTTCGCGGTGATGGCGCTGCTGGGCTTCAGCTTGAATACGCTGTCGATGATGGCGCTGATTCTGTCGGTGGTGTTTGTGGTGGATGACGCCATTGTGATGCTGGAAAACATCGTGCGTCACATGGAAGCCGGGAAGACGCCGATGGAAGCGGCGTTCGCCGGGTCCAAGGAGATCGGCTTCACCATCCTTTCGATGACCATCTCGCTGGCGGCGGTTTTCATTCCGATTCTGTTCATGGGCGGGACGCTGGGCCGGATCTTCCGCGAATTCGCGGTGACGATCTGCGCGGCGATCCTGATTTCGGGCGTGGTGTCGATCACGCTTTCGCCGATGCTGGCCAGCCGCATCCTGCAGGCGCGTCCCAAACACGGGTCCGTTTATCGTGCGACGGATAAGGTGTTCCAGTGGATGCTGGGCTTCTACGACTGGACGCTGCGCGGCGTGCTGCGCGTGCGCCCGCTGATGGCGATCCTGTTCTTCGCCATCATCGGCGCGACGGTGTACCTGTATCAAATCGTCCCGAAGGGGCTGATCCCGAACGGCGACAACGACCAGATGATGGTGAACGTCCAGGCCGCCCAGGGAACGTCCTACTTCAAGATGGTCGAGTATCAGCGCATGGTGGCGGACGTCGTCAAGGAAGACCCGGACGTGGAAACGTTCATGACGTTCGCCAACAACAACGCCAATACGCGATTCTTCGTCATGTTGAAGCCGGACCGGGCGTCAACGGCTCCGGAGATCGCGCAGCGGTTGCGTCCCAAGCTGTCCAACATTCCCGGACTGAACGTCTTCACGCAGGTGCCGCCTCCGATTCGCATCGGCGGTGGCGGATTCAACTCCCGCAGCAACTACGACTTTACGCTGCAGGGGGCCGACACCGAGGAATTGTATGCGGAGGCTCGCGAATTTGAGAAAGTCGTCAGGCAGATTCCCGAGGTGCAGGACGTCAACACGGATCTCGAGTTCCGGAGTCCCGAAATTCAGGTGGACATCAATCGCGAGCGGGCCGCGCTGTATGGGCTGAACCCGTCCGATATTCAGAACGCGCTGTATGGCGCGTATGGTCCGCGCCAGGTCTCGATGATCTATTCGCCGCGCACGCAGTATCAGGTGGTGATGGAGGTCGAGAAGAAGTATCAGGAATTTTCGGACTATCTGTCCAAGATCTATTTCAAGACCGCGAGCGGCGCGCTGGTTCCCCTGGATTCCCTGGCGACGGTGAGGGAGACGGTGGGTCCGCAGAGCATCGCGCACGCCGGGCAATTGCCGGCGGTGACGATCTCCTTTAACCTGCGGCCGGGTGTTTCGCTGGGCGATGTGGTGGACAAGCTGCGGGATCTGGCGAAGCGGGAATTGCCGGCAACGGTGACCGCGAATTTCTCCGGGAATGCCGCGGCGTTCCAGGATTCGGTGGCCGATCTCGGGATGCTGTTCGCCGTGGCCGTGCTGGTGGTCTACATCGTTCTGGGCGTCCTTTATGAAAGCTACATCCATCCGCTGACGATTCTTTCCGGGCTGCCCGTCGGCGTGCCTGGGCGCGCTGCTGACGCTGTATCTGTTCGGCGGCGAGCTGAACATCTATTCCTTCGTCGGCCTGATCATCCTGGTCGGCATCGTGAAGAAGAACGCGATCATGCAGATCGACTTCGCGCTGGCGGCGCAGCGCAACGGCGCGACTTCGCCGCTGGAGGCGATTTACCAGGGCTGCCTGATTCGGTTCCGTCCGATCATGATGACGACGATGGCGGCGATGCTGGGCGCGATTCCGATCGCGCTGGGCTCGGGACCGGGCGGCGAAGCTCGGCGGCCGCTGGGACTCACGGTGTTGGGTGGATTGGCCGTTTCGCAAATCATGACGCTCTATCTGACGCCGGTGGTTTATACGTATATGGCTCGCATTACCGAACGGCGAAAGAAGAAGGCCGCCATCATCTCGCCGGAGCCGGCATCCGGTTTCGGGGATTAGGCGGGCCAGTTAGTAGCAGATGAATTTTTCACGCCCTTTTATCGAACGTCCCATCGCAACCAGTTTGTTGATGGGCGCGATTGCACTCTTCGGTTCGGTCGCCTATCAGAAGCTGCCGGTGAGTGATCTGCCGAACGTCGATTTCCCGACGTTGCAGGTGACCGCGCAACTTCCCGGCGCAAGCCCGGAGACGATGGCCGCATCGGTGGCGACGCCGCTGGAGAATCAGTTCGCGACGATCGCGGGCATCGAGTCGATGACGTCGATCAATTCGCTGGGTTCGACGCAGATTACCCTGGAGTTCGATCTGGATCGAAGTCTGGACGGCGCGGCGATTGACGTTCAGGCGGCCGTGACCCAGGCATCACGGCAGTTGCCGCAGGGCATGCCGACGCCGCCGACCTTCACGAAGGTGAATCCGGCCGATCAGCCCATTCTCTATCTGGTGCTGACCAGCCAGCAAATTCCTTTGTGGACGCTCGATGAGTTCGCCGAGACGCGCATCGCGCAGCGGATTTCGCAGGTGACCGGCGTCGCGCAGGTGCAAGTGATGGGCGCGCAAAAGTACGCGGTCCACGTGCAGATGGATCCGCATGCGCTGGCGTCGCATCAGATCGGCATCAATGAAGTGGAAACGGCGCTGGCCGCGTGGAACGTGAACCTGCCGACAGGGCAGTTGACCGGGCCGCAGCGGTCGTTTGCCTTGCAGACGTCGGGGCAGTTGACCAGCGCGGGGCAGTATCGGTCGCTGGTGGTGTCTTATCGCAACGGGATTCCGGTTCGGCTGGAAGAGCTCGGGGAATTGAAGGATAGCGTCGAGGACGATAAGACCGCTTCGTGGTTTTACACGAAGGATGAGGATCAGCGGGCGATTGTGCTCGCGATCCAGCGGCAACCCGGTACGAATACAATCGCGGTGACCGATTCGGTGAAGAACCTGCTGCCGATCTTTGAGCAGGAACTGCCGCCGTCGGTTCACATGAACATCTTGTATGACCGCTCGCAGACGATCCGCGAGTCTTACGAGGACGTCCAGTGGACGATGCTGTTCACGCTGGGGCTGGTGATCGCGGTGATCTTTTTGTTCCTGCGGAATGTGTCCGCGACGGTGATCCCGAGCCTGGCGCTGCCGTTTTCGATCATCGGCACATTTGCCGTGATGTACCTGATGGGCTATAGCCTGGACAACCTTTCGATGATGGCGTTGATCCTGTCGGTCGGCTTCGTGGTGGACGACGCGATCGTGATGCTGGAGAACATTTTCCGGCACATGGAATTGGGCATGCCGCCGCTGGAGGCGGCGATGGTGGGGTCGAGCGAGATCGGGTTCACGATCGTCTCAATGACTCTGTCGCTCACGGCGGTGTTCATTCCGGTGCTGTTCATGGGCGGGATTCTGGGACGCTTGTTCCGCGAGTTCTCGGTGACCATTTGCGTCGCGATCCTGATTTCGGGCCTGGTCAGCGTGACGCTGACGCCGATGCTGTGCAGCCGCTTTTTGAAGATCAAGCACGGCAAGCGCGGGATCTTCTATCGCTCGACGGAAGCGTTCTTCGAGGGCATGCTGTGGGTCTATGACAAGACCCTGCAAATTGCGTTGCGGTATCGCCCGATCACGATGGGCGTCTTCGTTCTGGTGCTGGCCGGAACCTATTACATGTTCCTGGAGATTCCGAAGGGCTTCATCCCCGACCAGGATACCGACCAGATGACGGTGATCACGGAGGCGGCGCAGGGAACCTCGTTCTATCAGATGGCCGAGTATCAACGGCAGGTGGCCGAGATTGTTCGTCAGCATCCGGACGTGGAAGCGTTTACCTCGTCGGTGGGCGGCAGTTCGGCGCTGACGCTGGGTGGTCCGAACTTCGGGCAACTGGTGGTGCGCCTGAAGCCAAGAGCCGAGCGCGACAAGTTGGTGGAGGGCGTGATTGAGGACCTGCGTCCGCAGTTGTCCGATATTCCGGGCGTGAAAGTGTATCTGCAGAATCCGCCGACGGTGCAGATTGGCGGACAGGTGACCAAGAGTCTCTATCAGCTTTCGCTGCAATCGCCGAACCGCGACCTGCTGTATCAGACGGCCGAGGAACTGGAACGCCGGGTGGCGCAGTTGCCGGGCCTGGCGGATGTGACGACGAACGTTGCGGTCACCAGTCCGGAGATCAGCATCACGATCGACCGGGACAAGGCGGCGGCGCTGCAGATCAATGCCAACCAGATTGAGAACGCATTCTATGACGCGTATGGGCCGCGGTGGGTATCGACGATTTATGGCGCGTCCAATCAGTACAAGGTTTTGCTGGAACTGAAGCCGGAATTTCAACGCGATCCTAATGCGCTCTCGCTGCTGTATTTCAAGGGCAACGGCGGTTCGTTGATCCCGCTGGATTCGCTGGCGCAGATTCACCAGGGGGTGGGTCCGCAATCGGTGAATCACTATGGGCAGCTCTCGGCGGCGACGTTGTCGTTCAACCTGGCGCCGGGGGCGTCGCTGGGCGATGTGTTCGAAGAGGTGAATCAGGCGGTCGCCGATACGGTGCCGCTGGAAGTGTCCACCGAATGGCAGGGCGCGGCGAAAGCGTTCCAGGGACAGTTGGGCAACACCTGGATCCTGCTGATGGTCGCGATCTTCGTGGTCTACATTGTGCTGGGCATCTTGTATGAGAGTTACATTCATCCGCTGACGATTTTGTCGGGACTTCCGTCGGCTGGATTCGGCGCGTTGCTGACGCTGTCGTGGTTCGGCATGGACCTGAACATCTATGCGTTCGTCGGACTGATTATGCTGATCGGTATCGTGGAAAAGAACGCGATCATGCAGATCGACTTCGCGCTGGATGCCGAGCGTAAAGAAGGGCTCGCGCCGATCAAGGCGATCTATCAGGGTTGCTTGATCCGTTTCCGTCCGATCATGATGACGACGATGGCGGCGTTGCTGGGCGCGGTGCCCATCGCGCTGGGTTATGGCGCGGGCGGGGAAGCTCGGCAGCCGCTGGGCCTGGCGGTGGTCGGCGGTCTGATGTTCTCGCAGCTCGTGACGCTGTATCTGACGCCGGTGTTCTACACCTACATGGCGGGAATGCAGTCCTGGTTGTCGCGGAAACGCGGGGCCGTGGCGGAGCCGGAGCTCGCGGCGCAAGGCGACTGAATTTGATCGCGCACAACGGCTGAAAGACGCCTGTGCGCTCGACGGGCAACAAGCCCGGCGCTACTACGGATGTCCCCTTGCCGCGGAGACCACACGTGGCTGCTCCGCAGGCATAGCCTGAGGAAATGTTTGGCCCGCTTGCGCACGCGCGCGGTTCCATTTGCCGTTCTCTTCCCGGGTCTGTTTCGTTCTTTTGTTTCGAGAGCGCTCTCTATCTGGGGTTTAACCTGCTCAGCGCAGGGCTCATATCTACTGTCACAAGCAACAGCCGCTATATTTTACTTGCCACTGGGGGCAAGACCCACGCGCTTTAACCTGCCGCGGGCAGCAGCACCGGATACTCACTCCGGCGGGCTAGCACAGTATGTTGGCGGTCGCGGGTTATTCGAAATGCCACGATTGACCTCTTGACCGGACGGCTTTCGCCGAGGGCCAGAGGAAGCTCCACCGGACCAGAGTCTCCTGTGCAGGAGTGACTGGCCTCTTTCGTGTACGAGTTTGGGGGACTGTTGGGAAACGCTGCTCTCTTTGTTTCTGGATGTGTTTGATTGCCGGGGAGTAGAACATTATTTTCGGCAGGGAAAGAAGAACATAGAACGCAGAAGAACTCAGAATCGAACGGTAGAAGGGCTGCTGGCGCCGGGGCGATCGGCATGTGGGTTGTGGGCGGGAGCGTTGGCGCGCGCTACCGCTTGCGCTTCTGAATCAACGTTTGGTGGCGCTGGCGCGGGGTGGGGCATGGGTTGTGGGCGGGTGCGTTGCGCTCCCTGACGGTCGCGGTTGCGTGGTGACGGATTGATATCGCGAGGAGCGATGGCGCTGGCGTCGGGGCGATCTGCGCGGGAGGACCAAAGTCCTCCGCAAGCTGAACCTCGCCCCACATCCAATCTCGCCGCACGTGCCTAGTGTTTGCCGGGAGCCATTGCGGTGCCGGCGCGCTGGGACAGGATATACGCTTCCATGGCGCGCAGGCGGGGATCGTCATCGGCCAGGGCCTGCCCCTTGGCCGGGTGCGTGATGCACCAGTTGATCATGTCGCGGAGCAGGGCGACCTTTTGCATCTGGACCTGATACTTGGGATAGGTTTCCGGATGCGTATTGGCGGCGTTGGGGTGGCACATATCGCAACTGACGCCCACCGTTCCGCCGAAGGCATCGGCACTGTGGAAGATGCGGTTGCCTTCCTCCACGAACTTTTCGTATTCGGTGCGCCAGACGTATTCGTCGGTGGCCGTGAATCCGGAATAGATGCCGGTCTGCGGGGCTGAGCCATTCGTGCGGACCTGCATCGCGAGATTTTTTGGCCCGTAGTTCTGCGCCATGATCCAGTTCGAGCCGGGATTCTTTTCTTCCCAGACATCCATGAATTTCTCGGCGACCTGGAAGGCCTGCTGACGGTCGAGCGACGTGCCTGGCTTCAGACCGGGGATCACCAGTTCGGTTTGGTTATCGCAGAGCAGAATGATCGTTTCGATGGGGTCCGTTGCCCAGGCCACGGCCGCAATCGCGAGCAGTCCGGCGCCCAAGGTGAGGATACGTTTGCGTTGCATAGATCTCCTTAGTAGGACTTCAGGGCTGTCGCCGAAGGCCGGTCGGCCAAGCCTTGCGATTTCAGATAGGTCGAGGAAACCGTCATGGGGTTGCGGTCCCAAAGGTTATAGACGATGTCCACGAGCCCGTCGGCGTTGACGTTGAGCTGACCGTCGCCGCAGCCGTCATTAGGATCAAATGGATTGGCGCGATTCATTTCGATGGTCAGTTCGGGGAGTCCTTCGGGCGCGTACGGCCAGGGCCAGGCGGTGGACAGCAGTCCGTGGAAATTGATGTTGCCGATGCGGTTGTTCAGCACCTGGTGGGTGTGTCCGTGAATCACGGTGACCTTTTCGAAGGGACGCAGCAGCGATTGCACTTCGTCGGCGTCTTCGGTCCAGAAATTCCAGGGCCGGTAGTATTTGTAGAGCGGTGAGTGTGAAAAGACGACCAGGGGCGTGTTCTTAGAGACCTTGCCCAAATCCTGGGCGAGCCACGTGCGTTGCTCGGCGCCGACTTCAAAGCGGGATTGGGTGCCGTTGTCGAGTCCGGCGACGGTGTGCATGCGTTCTTCGGGCGTCATGCCAGGGGCGGTCCAGAAATCCTGTTCGTTGACGCTCATCAGGACGACGAAGTGGACGCCTTTGTGATCGAACGAGTAGGTGGGCGCGCCGAAGTAGTCCTGCCAGCGCTCGCCCATATCGAGGAACCAGTCGTGCTCTCCGACCATCATGCGGAGGGGCGCCTTGAGGTCCCGGAGGATCTGACGTCCGATGTCGAGCTCCTCTTTCGCGCCAAGCTGGGCAAGGTCGCCGCCGAACAGGACGAAGTCGGGCTGCGGGTCGAGACGGTTGATGTCCTCGACCGCTCGCATGGCGGCACGAATGAACTGGTCATTCAGATCCGCCGAGTAGAGATGCGTGTCGGAGATATAGGCGAAGGTGAAGGGTTGGGTTTGGGTGTCCTGCGCGTGCGCGATCTTCACCAGTTGGAAGGAGTGCGGCGGCAGCAGGCCCTTCGCGGCCAGGGCCGTGGCGGACGCTCCCATCACTTTGAAGAAATCGCGGCGATCGAGGCGGCGGACCGCATGCATCAGCTTGTCGCGCTGCTCGTACCATTTGGTCTCGACGCTTTTGTGTTTTGCAATTTTGTTCTTTCCGGGCATGGGCGTCTCCTATTGGCCGATCGGACGTCCACCGATGCGGGCTGGGTCTTTCGCGCCCGCGTCGGGGATGGCGTCGCCGAGGTTGCCTTTTCGGCCCATGGCGGCGTCGGTATCCCGAGTTTTGCGGGGACCGGAGCGGAAGGTCCGCTGGCGAGCCATCTCTTCGGTGGCTTGGTCCTTGTAGCGGTCCGAAGTGAACGCATCGAGCACGGCGACAAGGTCATCGATCTCCTCTTCGGTGAGGCCGAGACGCTGGATGCCGCCATCGAGGTACGGGTTCGCTTCACCGCCTTTGTTGTAGTGATCGACCACATCCCAAAGCGTGGGCAGGCTGCCGTCGTGCATGTAGGGCGCGCTGAGGACGACGTCGCGCAGATGAGGTGTTTTGAACGCTCCGATGTCGGACTTATTGCGCGTCACCAGGAAGCGGCCGAGTTCGGAGGCATTGGTTTCGAGCGCCAGACGGTCGATGTCTTCGGTACTTCGAGACACGGTTTCCGCTTCGCTGACGAGTTCGTCGAAATCCTGGTTGTGAGCGGCGATACCGATGTTGTGGAAGTGGTCATCGCTGCCCAGGGGCAAGGTGGGATTGAAGGCGTGGCAGGTATTGCAGCGCGCCTTGCCGTTGAACAGCGACCAGCCGCGGCGCTGGGCCGGCGTCAGCGCGTTGTCATCGCCGCGCAGGAAGCGGTCAATCGGAGCCTCCGAAGACAGGCGGGTGCGTTCAAATGCAGCGATGGCGCGCGACATATCTTCCCAATTGACCGGATGTCCGAAGACATCGCGGAAGGCTTCAACATATTCCGGAATCGCGGAAAGTTTTGCTACAACGGCTTCGGGATTCGGCTGCCCCATCTCGATCGGGTTGAGAATGGGGAGCTTGGCCTGGTCTTCCAGGGTCTTCGCGCGACCGTCCCAGAACTGCGTGGAGAAGAACATCGCATTCAGCACCGTGGGCGCGTTGCGCTTGCCGAACTGGCTCTTGACGCCTTCGGAGGTTTCGGTGCGTGTGGTGAAACCGGTGCGGGGCGAATGGCAGGTGTTGCAGGCCACGGTGTCGTCGATGGACAGGCGCTTGTCATCGAAGAGCTTGTCGCCGAGCTTGGCCTTGGCGTCCGTGATGGGGTTGTCGGCCGGCGTGAAGGCGGCCATTACTTCGGGGGAAAACGGGGATGGAGCGTTTTGGGCACCGGCCGGTGATGCAAGGAGAACCAGTGCCAAGCTACAGCAAAAAGCAGACAGGTAATGGCGTCTCATTATTCGAAGCGTACCAAAGCGTTGGGGGTCGCACCAGCCCCAGGCGGCCAGTTGAGGCACGTTCGCAACCCAATAAAAATGCGGTGAAGGCGATGATTTCTAGAAAGCCTGGCCGATGCTGAAGAAGAACTGCCCTGAGCTTTCGCCGGGTCTTCGGTCCAGCTTGTGGCCGTAGTCCAGTCGAAGCAACAGATACGGAGTTCGGATGCGTAATCCCATGCCGGCCGTCTTCCGAATGTTGGTGAAGCTGAAGTCGCTGACGTGATCGTAGGTGTTGCCGAGATCCACGAATCCGACGCCGTCGAAGATACTGGCGACCGGGAAGCGCAGTTCATGGTTCATGACCAACATTGCGTTGCCGATGCCGACGCCGTTCTGGGAGAAGCCGCGGATGCTGGTGCCGCCGCCGGCGGTGAACTGCTCGGCCTGGGTCAGAACCTGGCCGGCGAGCCCATTGGCCAGACCGATACGGATGCCGCCGGCGTAGATCAGACGGGGTTTTTCGAGCCCCTTGCCGAAGGGCACGCGCGCGGGAGCGCTTAGGGGAATGTATTGGAAGTACTGGCCAAAGTAGCGCCAGAAGGCCTGTGAAGCTCCCAGGGTTTTGGTGCTCAACTCGAACGATTGCGAGGTGAAGGAACCATGGGAGGCGTCGAGCAGATCATCGCGCGTATCACGGGTCAGGGAACTGGTTAGCGGTGCGACGCGGTAAACGACGTCGAAGGGGATGAAGGCGTTGGGCAGCAGATCGTAGGTGTGGGCGCGCTCCCAGCGGTAGCCGGCGGTGAGGAAGAACTTGTTGGCGAGCTGGATGCCTTCCTGAACGGACAGGCCGGTACGGTCCGTAATGAACCCATCGGTAAGTTGTCCGTCGGTGTAGAAGCGCGTGAACTCGCGGCGGAGAAAAACTGCTGAGTCCGTTCGGAAGGGCCGGCCCCGGAGCAGCGGCTGGGAGAAGAATCCGCGCGCTTCGTGGACAGCGTTGTCATACCGGATACGCGAGCCGATCACGCGGCCGGCGCCCAGGGAGTTCCGATTGCGCAGATCCGCAATGACGCCAGGGCCGCGAGCGGTGTCGTAAAAAGCGCCGTAGCGCAGGCGGTAGGGGATATGTTCCTGAACCTCGGCGATCAGGTCGACGCGCTGCATTCCGTTGGCGATGTCGGGATTGGCTGCGGTGGCGGTGCGCAATTCTACCGCCGAATAGGCGCCGGTGCCATAGAGATTTCGCCGGGATTCCGAGGTTTTGTTGTAGTCGAGCGGCTCTCCCGGAGTGAGTTGGACCTGGCTTCGAACGAAATTGCTAGAGGTTCGGCGATTGCCGCTTACCGTGATGTCGCCGACGATGAACTGTGGGCCTTCGGTGATGGAGACAGCAATGTTCACCTTTGCCTGAACCGGATCCGGAGTGGCGATATAGTCGACGGCGACGTCGCGGTAGCCTCGCCCCCAGTATTCCTGCTCCACGGAATCACGGGATTCCTGCGCCTCGCGGGGCCGGTAGACGTCATCCTCGCCGAGCTTCTGGAACGATCGCAGTTGCTCGGGCGTGAAGACGGTGTTTCCGGTAAAGGTGAAGTCGCCCCAGTGGAAGAGCGGCCCTTCGTGGATTTCGACGATGTATTGGGCGGTTTCCGCCGTGGCATCCACTTCCAAATGGGGCTCCTCGACGGTGGCGTCCAGATAGCCTTCCGACAGGTAGTAGCTTCGCAGGAAGTCGCGAATCTGGCGCGGTTCGGTTTCGAACTCGTCGGACAGGTTGGCGCGCTTCAATTGTTGCTTGAGGGTATCCGGGGAAATTCCGGTGGCGCCTTGAAAGACGACTTGGGCGTCACTGAACTTAGCGCCGCGGAGGATGGTGAAGAGCACGCGCTTGGAGCCGGGCGCCGGCATTTGGATATCGGATTCGATGGTCGGCTGCAGGTATCCCTTGTTGCCAAGGCCGGTGCGGAGAATCGCCAGCGCGGATTGCAGCCGGTGTGCGTCGAAGGCTCCCTTTTCCCATTCCTTGCGGATATCGCCGCGGACCCCGCCGGGCGGCGTCCAGCCTTCGTAAACGAAGTTGACCTGGGGTCCTTCCTGAACGTCAATGGTCAGGACCAATCCATTGGGCTGGGTCGTACGGTGGGGGTGAAGCTGAGCTTCGATATAGCCGCGCCGAATCGTAATACGATTCGATGCGGTTCAGACCTTTACGCACTTTGAAGAAGTCGTATTGCTTACCGGCTTCGACGCCGAGACGCTTTCGCAGGATGTCGGTAGGAACCACCTGATTGCCGGAAAATTCGATCCTGGCGATGTTTTGCGGCGGGGCAGGAGGCTTGGTGGCTGCGTTGACGGTGGTCTGTCCCCAGCGCAGGTCATGCTGGAAATCGAAGCGGTAGCTGTTATCGGTCTGCTTGGTGGAGCGTACATTCATCCGCCGCAGGAAGTTGTAGTTTAGCTGCCAGATCTGATTGTTGGAATCGGTCAGATCCATTGAATAGATCAGTTCCAGATAGCGGGTGATGTTCTCTCCGACGGTGAGGCGCGCGGTGGGGTCGGACTCCTGGGAGATCAGGTTGGGTTGAATGTTCACGCGGCTTAGGCCGAGCCCGCTTTGCAGGCGTTGCGAGACGCGATCGGTGACGGTTCCGGCGAGCAGGGAAGCGGCGACGCGTTCGCTGGCGGCGTTGAGCTGGCGTCCCTCCAGCTCATCCGCGGTCTTTCCGGTGAGCAGCAACGCGAATACGTCGGCCTGGGTATCAGACGGATTGTCCGAAGTCAGTTGCGCTTCGAGCTCGCCCCGGGCGTCGGTGTCCAGCGTGACCTGGATGCTGCGATCGCTGACCTGCGTGGTCGCGATGAAGTTGAAGATCGGTTCAATTCTGGTTTCGTTGACGAAGGTAATGGTGCCTGTCTGGACCACGAAGTTGTTTTCCGCGAGGCGAAGCTGGCCTTCCTCTTCGGTGGTGACCTGTCCGGTGAGCCCCGGACGATAGTAGTCGCCGAGAAGGCGGAGATTCAAATCGAAGGCCAGGTTGCCGATGTTGTTGTCCATCAGAATCGGCGACCGGCTGGTCACGTCGATGTCAAAGTGAAGGCGATTCAGGAAGGGGTTTTGCTCGTTGGCCAGTTCGACGCCTCCGCCGGATTGGAGATAGTCCTGCAGGAAGCTTTGCAAGTCGAGCGGGTCCGTATAGGCGCCCTCCTGGATGGTCACCTTGCCGCTGAGCAACAGGTTCTGTCCGGAAGGACGGAAGGCGAGGTCCGCGCTGGAGAGCGTGCGCAGTCCTTCCGGATAATCCAGGAAGACATCGGAAGCCATGATGGTGAGGTTGGGGGTCAGCTCTCCATCCATCAGATCGATGCGGCCCGCGCCGGAGAAGTTGCCGCCGTTGAGGACGCCGGTGAGCTGCCGGATCGCGACCCCGCTGCCTTCCAGGTCCGCGCGCAGGTTCACTTGAGAGAGGTCCAGAGAAGGGTTGTCTACGGTGAACTGGCCGCCGTCCATGGCGAGCGAGCCTTGGAACACCGGCTGGCTAAACGGGCCTTGAACGCTGGCTTGAATCCGAAGGTTGCCTTGCGCGGCGATCGTATCGGAGAAGCCTTCCAGCAATCCGAGATCGACGTTGCCGTCCACCGTGACGTCTTGCAGATTTTGTTCGATCAGGTTCGCGGCGCCGCCGATCTTCAGTTGGGTCGCCGGCCCGCTGAGGGAGAAATCGTCAATGCGGACTATGCCGGTTTCGAGCGTGAGCTTGGGAGGCGCGGAAGGGGTGATGGGTACTCCGCCGATCATGAGGTCCAGCGTGGGCAGAGTGATGGTGGCCGTGAGTGCGTTGAGGTCAGGCTGGCTGGCCTGCGCGCTGAGGTCGATCGACATGGTGCCGGCGACTTGCTCGGGGAGGTCTGCGAGGTCGGATAGATTCAGGCCGGTGACGTTGAGTTGGAATTGAGCGGGCGAGGTCTGCTCGGGGACGGCGAGCTGTTCGGGAAGGGGGAAAAGGCCGAGGGGGATGCTGCCGGTTCCGCTCACGGTTCCGTTGCCAAGCGATGCATTGAGTTGATCAAGGACGAGCAGGCCTTCGCGGGTTTCGGCGGTCAGTTGGATGCCGGTGAGCGGCGATTTCAGGGCCTCCACGGAAACCGAACCGTTCTGGAGCGAGAGGCGCAGGGTCGGGGTGAATCGCTCCAACGTGCCGTTCAGTTGGCCGTTCAAGTTCGCGGTGCCGGTCGCGTCAAAGGTCCGTTGGGGGCCGGCCAGGGAGCTGAGCGCTTGCAGCTCCAGATCGCCAGAGTAGGTAATGACGCCGGGGGCAGCGCCTTCGCCCAGAGGAAGGGATCCTCCGACGGTGAGTGTGGATCCGGCGCCAGCAAGTTCGACAGAGTCGAGTTCCAGGGTTCGGTTGGCGTAGCGGATCCGCCAGGTATCGGCGTTGGTGATCTCGCCGAATTCGGTCTGGACCGAGAGGGTGGGGACTTGCAACGTCGCCGAGCCATCCAGGTATTGCGCGGGATCTCCACTGGCGTCGATGGACGCGGTGATGTGGCCCTGCACGGGAGGTTCACCGGGCCAGGGTAGCTTGGCGAAATCGAGGTTGTCCACGCTGAGTTGTGTATTGACCTGTTGCGGCAACCGGAAGACCGGCAGCGTGAGGTTGAGGCCAGTGGTAGATTGCCCGGTAGCGGCGTCTTCGGGTTGGTCGTTCGCGGCCAGGGTGGTCTCGGGCGCCGGTTCCGGGGCAAGGTCGAGCTGGGCCTGGGCGTTGCCCCGCAGGTTGTATTGCGGAACGGCGAGTTGTGCTGTTGCGGCTCCGTCGTTCAGTTCGAGCTGCAGATTGATCGCTCCGATCTCATGGTCCCTGACCTGCGTGTTGTCCGCGCTCAGCATGGCGGTGAGATTCGGGTTTGCGAGAGTCCCGCTGCCGGAGGCGGAAAGATTGACCGTTCCGTTGATGGCTACGTTGTCGGCCAGGGTCAGATCCTGAATCGTCCATTGGGAGGTGTTGGCGTCCAAGGTGAACGTTTGCGCGTCGAGGTCGAGAGAGCCGCTGGCAGTGAGTGCGCCTTGGTTGCCGGGCTTGGTGAGCTGCAGTGTTTGGATGGTGGCGATGCGGTTCGCCAGGCCTGCATCCAGCGTGAGCGTGCCGAGCGTTTCCCCATAGGCGGTGAGGTCGTTGCCGGTGAGATGCGTGGTGAGTTCGAGATCCTCCAGCGTTCCGGAGCCGGAAGCGTTCAACTGCATGCGGCCGGTGACGGGAGCGTCCATTTCGAAGAGGCTCAGGAGTTCGGGGATGTCGATTTCAGTGGTGGACGCGGTGAAGCGGATGGGGCTCGGGTCGGCTTCGAGTCCGAGCGAACCCTCGGCTTGGATCTCGGTGTTGTGCCAGGTGATGCGCGCCTGCTCCAGGGTGAGGTTCGGTGGGAGCGTAGTTTGCTGTGGCCTCGATCGAAGCGTCGTCGACCATTCCGTAATGGATCGCGGAGCCGTTCATTGCCAGATGCGCCGTGGGTGCGGACACCGTGCCGCCGAGATCGACTGCAAGGGTCAGCATTCCGCTGACGGGCTCGCCGTTGACGGTTGCGCCATCGCCGGAGCCGCGGAAGGTGTTTGCGTCAGATCAGGGTGACGCCCGCATCGTCCACTTGGACGGTGACCATGCCGGAGAGTGGACCGTTGAGTGGGGTGGGCGCGGCAAGATTCAGGCCGGTTCGGATGTTCCCGTCCAGCGAGGCGCCCATGGAGCGGATCGAGCGGAGGTCGGCGGTTAGGCCGCGGTCGCGAAGATTGATTCCCAGGCCGCCGGATAGAGGGACGACGTTCTGGGCGGTCGCAGCGGTGGCGTTCAGACGGAGATTGGTTTGCAGCGTGAGCTGCGCATAGTCCTGTCCGGGCCACTGCACGCGGAATGTACCGGCAGCGTTGCTGGCGACCTGCACCGGCGCGTTCAACATTTGCGTGATGCTTCGGAGATTGAGGCGGCCGATGGCCCCGGTGAAATCGTTCAGGTCGCCGGGGGCGGTTCCGCGCCACGTTCCGGCGAGTTGGGTTTGCCCTTGGGGCGCGGTGATGGTCGCAAAGTCGACATCTACGACGCCCGTGGAACTGTTCCAGGATGCCCCCGCGTTGATGCCGAGTTGCTGAAGAGTGTCCACGCGGAGGCCCTGCCCGCTCAATTGGGTGTCTAGGGTGAAGCTTCCTTCTCGGTTACTGGCGGTGATCGCGGTGTCCAGCTGGCCGGCGACGGGCATGCCAGGATCAATGCCAACGAGCTGCAGCAGCGGCTCAAGATCGATTTGGGCGCGCAGACTGATGTCGGCGAGTGGGTTGCTGAAGCGGTCGACGGTTCCATCGGTTGAGGTGAGGGTCAGTCCTTGCGTAGAGAGTTGAAGGGACGTCAGGTTGACGGCATTGCGCTGGACGCCGGCATTCAAGGCGAGTTGGTCGAGAGGCTGCGTCTGGCCCTGATAGCGAAGAGTTCCCGGTGCATCGAGCTCGAAATCGACGTCGTGCCGGGGGCCGGGTGTGCCTGTAATCCCAAGCGTCCACTGCGGCAGAGAGATTCCGGCGGCATCCGGCTGATCGTCGATTTGCAGGCTCCCGTCGGCGGTGAGCTGACGGATCAGGATGTCCGGTAACAGGTCACTGGCGGGTTGGCCCGAATCGCCGAATTGCGGGAGATTCGATTGACCGTTCTGGTCTATCACCAGGTTGACCACAACGCCATTGGCGATCGCCCGGTTAATAATGATGTCCCCCTGCAGCAACTGCAACAGGGGAAGATCGAGGTCGATGTGATCAATCGTCAGGAAAGTGGGGTTTGCCGTGCCCAGCCGAAGTCCGTCGAGCGAGACGCTGCCGGTCCAGAGATTGTAGTTGAGGTCGGCGATTTGCAAGCCGAGCTGTGGACCGGCGGCCTGCTCGATCCGGTTGGCGACATAGCGGCGCGCGTAGGGGGTGTGAAGGGCAAGGGATCCCACGATCACCGCGCCCAGGAGCACAACAACAGTGATTAGGAATAGATTCGCCGCTCTCCGAATTCTCACGTATGGTCCGAGACTAGTTGGGCGCCGAGGCCCTGACGCGCGTCAGGGGTTACCGGGTTCGCAGCAGAGAGCGGACCCGGGCCGCTTCAGGCGTATCCGGAGCAAGTTCCAGGAATTTGCGGAAATGCACCAGCATCAGATCCGCGCGGCCCAGATTGTTCTCGGCCAGCCCCAGGTAGTAGTGCGCGTAGGCGTCGTTGGCATCGAGCTCCAGTGCTTTATTCAGCTTCTGCGCCGCGTCATCGGACTTGTTTTGCTTCAACAGCGTCATGCCGTAATGCAGGAAGAAGTCCGGGTTGTTCTGCTCGGATGGCATCGCAGCTTCAAAGTCCGCCACCGCTTCCGGCAGTTTGTCGTCGTACATGTGCGCGATGCCCAACTGGAACCGGGCCGCCGCGACAGCCTTTTCGAGGGCCTCGGTCGCCGCGCCGTAGTCCTTTTTCTGCAGGAGCACCTGTCCGAGATAGTAGTTCACCAATTCGTCGTTGGGGTTCTCCTTGGCCAGTTCCCGGAGATCTGCCTCCGCCTCGTCTAGGTTCCCGCTTTTGAAACGATCGACGGCTGTGGTGATATCTGCCGCATAGACGGTGGTCATCAGCCCACACACCGCCGCTAAAAACCAACGTCCTCTGGCCGAAAGCATAAATCCTCCTCTTTCTATCGTATGATGTGCGCTTCGGTCGCGGTGTTACAGGTCTCGCGATGGCCGGTATAGGCGGCGAACTGGCTGGGCCGTTCCTTTTCAGTCTGTTGGAGGCGGGTGTGGCTGAATGTTCCCATAAACTCGCATGGAAATAGATCCGTGCGGACGGCATCCCTTGAACAGGAGTGCAAAAGGATGTCCCGACTGAGATTTGGAGTGAAGGTTTCGCCAGGTACTGGCCGAAGTGCGGGCAGCGCGGGAGCCGCTGGGGAGCGGCGTCGCGTTTGGCGCCCCGCAGCCGCGTTTCGTCCCGCGAGAGGTGGAGAAGCCCTGCAGGCCAAGATGATGGCAAACGGAAGGATCTGTTGGACGGCTGCGGAGCGCGCGGTCAGGCCCGCGGAGCGCTATTCGGCAGACGCGTTGCTGGCAAGGCTGGTGGGGATGGATCTCGAGGTCGATTCGCCCCAGCCGCGCTATGAAGGTCGCTACAAGCAATGGGTTCCGTTGTTCCAGCAAGGGTTGCGGACGTTCGGCGGATGGGTGGGTACGTTTCTTCCCCGGCGCGCGCCGGCGGGCGTCGCGGTTCCCCATGGAGTGAGGCTGCGGATCGTGCGAGCCTCCGCCTTTGTTTTCCATCTATGCGAACTATGCGGCAGCGACATTGTTACCGCGACACAGATAACGTCTAGCGCCGGGGAGCTATGGGACGCCATTCAATTTGCCGATGGAGGCTGCGTGTCGCTTCAGGAATTAGGCGGAGGCACCTGTGTGGACGTGCTGATGTGGGAGTGGGAAGGCCCGCTGGAGCCGCCGGGATTGGCGGTGGAGGCGGCGCGGCCGGTTTCGATGAAGGTCCATGCAAAGGAGCGGCACTAAGATGCGGATTCGTGTCACGTTCGCGGAGCGAACCGGGTTGAACGGCGCTCCGAGCGAAGCTCCTCAGGAAATCTTCGCGCGAGAGATGCCGGAGGAAGTTATTAAAGAGAAGGAGTTCGTGCAGCGCCTTGCTCCGGCATCCCTCCACAGCGAGGACACCCTGGACGAGGATGAGGCTCCTTACGAGGCGGCGGCGGAGAGTTGGGATTTCACAATCGATAGTGAACGGTTGGGGGAATTTCTTGATACAGTGCGGAACACGGAGGAGGCACTGGAGTACGTCGTGATCGACGACAGTCCGACACTGAAAGAATGAAGACGCGCACCGAGCACGACAGTCTCGGCGAGATCCAGGTTCCGGCTGAGGCGCTCTACGGGGCGCAGACCGAGCGGGCTCGGAGGAATTTCGGGATCAGTGCCTACCGCATGCCGGTCGAGTTGATCTCGGCCTTGGGGATGATCAAGGTCGCCGCGGCGGCAGTGAATCAACGGCTGGGATTGTTGGAGCCGGGGATCGCCGATGCGATCGCCAGCGCCGCGGAAGAGGTCACGCTCGGGGATCACAACCAACACTTCCCGTTGGATGTTTTTCAAACCGGTTCGGGAACCAGCACCAACATGAACGCGAATGAGGTGATCGCGACGCTGGCCACCCGGTATCTGGGCAAGCCTGTGCATCCGAACGATCACGTCAATCTGGGGCAGAGCAGCAACGATGTGATCCCCTCGGCGATTCATGTCGCAACGGCGGTGGCGCTGTCCGGGCGATTGTCGCCCGCACTGGTCCGGCTGGCGGATACCATCCACAAGCGGTCCGAGGAGCTTCGTGGCGTGGTGAAGACGGCCCGGACGCACCTGATGGACGCGGTTCCGATTGACATGGCGCAGGAGCTGTCGGGCTGGGAAGCGCAGGTTCGAGCCGCGAACGATAGGATTGACGAGGCTGTGCGGGGGTTGCTTCCGTTGCCGATCGGGGGGACGGCGGTCGGCACAGGGCTGAATTCGGCCCCGGAGTTCGGTCCGCGGGTGGCGGCGGAATTGGCCGAACGCACGGGGCTCCCGTTTGTCTCGGCGCCAAACCGGTTCGCGGGGATCTCGGCTCAGGATGCGGCGTTGAATGCCAGCGCGCAATTGCGCGGGGTCGCGGTAGTGCTGCGCAAGATCGCCGATGATCTGCGGTGGATGAATAGCGGTCCGAATGCCGGTTTGGCGGAGATCGAATTGCCGGCCTTGCAGCCCGGCAGCAGCATCATGCCGGGGAAAGTGAATCCCGTGATCCCGGAGGCGGTGGCGATGGCGTGCGTTCATGCCATGGGGAACGATTCGGCGGTGATGCTCGCGGCGCAGGCGGGGAATTTTCAATTGAATACGATGCTGCCGCTGATCGGGTGGAGCCTGTTGACCAGCGCCGGGATCCTGACCAACGCCACGGATGCGCTGGCGACCAATGCGGTGGCGTCATTCAAAGTTCGGCGGGAGCGGCTGGCGGAGATCGCCGGGAGGAATCCGATTTTGGTAACGGCGCTGGCTCCGCGGATCGGTTATGAGGCGAGCGCCAAGCTGGCGAAGGAGGCCTATGCGAGTGGGCGCAGCATTCTCGAGGTCGCGCTGGAGCATACCCGGCTGACCGAGGAAGAATTAAAGCAGCTTCTGGATCCGGCGCGGATGACCCGGCCGACCCCAGATTAATTGTCGCGAGACTAATCGTCGCGGTGACGACGAAGGTGCGATGCAAGCACCTCATCCAGGAGATGGGTCGCGGTCTTTCGGAGCGGGTGATCGTCGATCTTGCGAGCCTCAAGCAGACTCTGCTTCAACGAATCCTCATATTCCCATCGGGCTGCTCCGAGCAGCCGCGTGCGGGCGGCCCGAACGTGTTCTTCGAGAAGGGGATATTGGGGCGGTAGCTCGGCGGCGTCCGGTTCGGTCTCACCCAGGAGAGCGAGAAGCTCGTCGAGTCTGGCGATTTCATAGTTGATGCTGGCTGGTGCTGCTTGCTTCATTGGAATGTGGGTAGGTGTATCCACTTTAGAGGTCTCCACGAAGGGGAGCCAGCCTGGCTGGGAGTGTTTCTCATTTTTCCTCGCCTTGATTTTTCCTCGTCTGGCCCGTCTTTTCTCGCCAGCTCCCATCTTACCGGGATCTTGGCGAGACAGGCGTTGGGTTGCTATCATTGACCGCCATGGAAATTCGGCAGCTTCGCTATTTCTGCGTGCTCGCCGAGCAGCTTCACTTCACGAGGGCTGCTCTGCTGCTGAACGTAGCTCAGCCGGCGTTGAGCCACCAGATCAAGCAGTTGGAAGACGAGTTAGGGACGCAACTGGTCGAGCGCACCAACCGGCGGGTCAGTCTGACGGCGGCGGGAGAGGTCTTCCTGGCGCGGGCGACGAAGATCCTGGAGCAGATCGATCAGGCGGCGCGCGAGACGTCGCGCATGGGGCAGGGCGACGCGGGTTCGCTGGTGATCGGTGTGGTGAGCACGGCCGTGTGCAGCGTGCTGCCGGAGCTGCTCCGCAGTTTTCGTAAGGATTCGCCGCACATTTCGATCGACATTCGCGAAATGGAGCCTGGGGAACAGGTGGAAGCGCTGCGGAAGGAGACGATCGACATCGGGCTCCTGTTCCTGGCGATCAAGGATCCGGCGCTGAACTCGCTGGTGGTTTCGCGGGAACGGCTGATTGTGGCGCTGCCGACGGGGCATCGCGCGACCTCGGCGGAGCAGGTGCGCCTCAGCGACCTGGCGGATGAGACGTTTTTGATTCCGCGGCAACAACCGGTACCGGGCTATCACGAACTGGTGCTGGATACGCTGCATGCGGGAGGCGTGGCCGAGCCGCGTCTGCTGCCGACACGTCTGCTGCAGACGGCGGTGTTTCTGGTATCGGGGCAGCTAGGGGTCGCTTTGGTCCCGGAATCCTTCCGCCAGCATTTACGCGTGCGGGGATGCGTGTACCGGGACCTTGCGGGTCCACCGAGCTATGCGGATTTGATTGGGTTGTGGCGCCGCAGTAACGTGCCCCCCGTCCTGCGACGCTTTATCCAGCAAATAAAGCGGGCCCAATCGACCGGCGCTAAATCCTGACCTCGAGCGGCAGGCCGACATAATTCTCGGCGAGGCTGGTCATGGCGGCTTTGGAACTCGTGATGTAGTCGAGGTCCGCGATCTGGCGCTTGTCGTCGAACGGATTCTCGTCGGGGAAGCGGTGCAGGGTCTGGGTCATCCACCAGGAGAAGCGCTGCGTTTTCCAGACGCGGTCGAGCGCCGTGGCGGAATAGGCGTCCAGCAGATCCGACTTGCCGGTTTGGTAGAAGGCGGAGAGCGCCTGGCCCAGCAGAAGGACGTCAGCGGCGGCGAGATTGAGCCCCTTGGCGCCGGTGGGCGGAACGATATGCGCGGCGTCGCCGGCCAGGAAGAGCCGTCCGGAGTTCATGGGCTCGGTGACGAAGCTCCGCATCGCGGTAACGTTCTTGTTCAGGATCGGGCCGACGTTGGGTTTCCAGCCGTCACAGGTGGTCATGCGCTTGAGCATTTCTTCCCAGATGGCGTCGTCGGGCCAGTTGGCGATGTCTTCGTCCGGCGGAACCTGGAAATAGAGGCGGGTGATCTTCTCCGAGCGCATGCTGAACAGCGCGAAGCCGCGTTCGTGGTAGGTGTAGACGAGCGCTTCCGAGGACGGCTCAGCTTCGGCCAGGATTCCCAGCCACCCGAATGGGTAGGTTCGGTCGTAGAAAGTAACGGCGTCGCCCAGCGCGGGACGGCAGATTCCATGGAACCCGTCGCAGCCGGCGATGAAGTCACAGGTCAACTCGTGCTCGGAGCCGTTGTGCGTGTAGCGAATCCGGGGCTTCTCTGAGTCGAAGTCGTGCACTGAGACGTCGTCCACTTCGTAATGCAAGGGACGGCCGGTGGCAAGGCGGGCTTCCATGAGGTCCTTCACGACCTCATTCTGCCCGTAAACGTAGATCGCTTTTCCGCCGGTCAGCTCGGCGAGCGGAACCAGATGCCGTTTGCCGCTGAAGCTGAGGTAGACGCTGTCATGGCGCATGCCTTCGCGAAGCAGCCGGTCGCCGACGCCCATCTGGGTCATGAAGTCCGCGGTGAACTGCTCCAGGACGCCAGCGCGCACACGGTCAATTACGTAGTCGTGGTTGCGCCGCTCGAGGATGACCGAATCGATCCCCTTCAGGTGCAATAACTGTCCAAGGAGCAGGCCTGCTGGCCCAGCCCCGATGATTCCAACTTGCGTGTGCATACTAAATCCCTATTGTTCAGGTGTAGCGAAACCGAGCGGCTTGGAGCAAGACGTAATTCTTCTCGAACGATACATGAACGTTATTGGAGTGTCGCACAGCGCCTCCGGCACAATCCTTTTTGGAATTTTGCTCACCGAATGGAGGTCCCTGGAGCAGCGAGTGTCCCCTGCATAAGATCCCTCCTTCAGCAAGCCTCATCCTGTGGTTGGTCCCGATGCTTAGCGTGATGGCCACGCATAGTGACGCACAGCAGGGCGGAGCCAGGGGAAGGGCTTGCCGCAAGCTTTGGAGCCTCGCCTCGGCATGCGGGCCGATCATTTCGCGCCTACTGCTGAGGACCTCTCCCATGCGGTGTTCGTGTCTTCCAATGCATCGCGGATAAAAAGAGAATCGGGGAATGTGCTCGATCGAGCCGGGCTCTTCGCCGAGCACACAACGTAGGGAGTTCCGAGATCCCGGCCCGATCCATTACCCCGCAACGGCATCCTGCAACGGGTGACGCATCCTTAATATAGGTGCGTGTTGGAACTCCGGAGCCGGGTTGGGGCCGCGACCTCAAAATATTTTCACCTGTAAGGTGAAATCTCGGACACTCGCCCTTGTTGCGACGGCCACTGGCGGAACGTCGTGTCGTGATCGGGGTGGCGTCTCTCTCTTCGTTCTGCAAAACATCGCTATCCCCCGTGTTTCCTGGAGGTTAGTTTCGGACGTCCAATCTGCGAACCGCTTTCGTCATTGATTGCCGATCATCTATCATTCCGATGTAACGAATCCAGGGAGTTGATTCCGCCTCAGTTTCGCCTCTTTAGCTCAGGGGTATAACTTAAGTGTCAGTAATCCAACGGGTTATTCCATTCTGTTCATTCATCTGGCGTTCATCTTTGGGTGTTTAGCTTGATGGTACGGTAGTGCTCGACGTACCAGCCTGAGTTCGAAAGCTGCTGCGACGTCGGCGGGGATTTAGCTACCACCAGGAATTGAGATTGGCGGTCCGAACCCCTACGGGGATCGGTAGAGGAGAGGTGTGTCCCATGGGCCTGGGAGCAAGAGATTTGTTCATCAAAAAAAACGATGAACCTGTGGAACGTTTCCAGGGCCGGGGCTTTCTTTCCTCTTTCGGGCGGACACGCTCTTTGAAAAGTCATTATGGTGAGCCACGGAATGTGGTGGCGGATGTCGCTACTGATGGTTGGCATTGGGGGGACGTGCATCGGGCAGATCTCCCCGGGACCACTTGCGCGCGCACACCAGGAGCTAGAGGGAGTGACACAGTGCACGATGTGCCATAACTTTGGATTCGGACAGCGCGACTTCAAGTGTCTCGATTGCCACACCGAGATTCAGGCTCGTTTGGACGCGGGAAAGGGGTATCACGCCCGGCAATTTGATCCGTCGCGTGGCCAATTGGATTGTGTGCGCTGTCACTCCGATCATCATGGTCCGGAATTCGTCCTGACTCGATTCGATACGAGTACGTTCCGCCATGTCAATAACACAGGGTTCCCATTGCGGGGGGCGCATGCCGAGGCCGCGTGCTCGGCGTGCCATACTGCGCAGTTCGTGCAACCGGCGTTGCGTGGGTCCATCAAGGTCAGTGATCTGAACCGGACTTACCTCGGATTGGGGACGCAATGCGCCACCTGCCATGAAGATCCGCACGCGGGCCAGCTTGGCGCCGAATGCACCACCTGTCATAGCGAAGTAGCGTGGAATCCGGCGCCGAGTTTCAATCACGATACGACGCGGTATCCTTTGCTGGGTCCGCATCGGCAGGCCCGCTGTGAAGGTTGCCATCGACCGGCTCCGGGAAGCGATACGCTCCGGTATCGTGGACTGAAATTCGCCACTTGTGATAACTGCCATCGAGATCCACACCAGGGCGCGTTCGATACGACGTTGTTTACGAACTCGGATGGGACGTGTACCTCGTGTCATCTGGTTACGAGTTGGAATCTGCTGCGAGGGGAGACCGGGTTTGACCACTCCCGCACGGATTTCCCTCTGCGCGGCAAGCATGCGGAAACTGGCTGCAGCGGTTGCCACATGGGTACGAACTTCAGCGAACCCATCCAGTTCGCGGCTTGTACGAATTGCCATGAGGACGTCCATCACGGGCAGTTTGACAGCCGTGAGGGTGGCGGAGAGTGTTCCAATTGCCACAACGAGGACGCATTCGTTCCGTCATTGTTTACGCGTGAGACACACCAGCAGAGTGCATTCGCCCTGCAGGGGGTTCATGCGTCGCTGGAGTGCGCAACATGCCATGCGCCGGCGGGTCCGGATGCGAACTATAAGTTGGGAACGACGACCTGTGTGGGTTGTCACATGGACCCGCATCGAGGTGAGTTCGCGAGTGATCCGGCGAAGGACGAGTGCGAGACCTGCCACACGCAAGAGGAGTTTCATCCGTCGACATTCCAGATTTCCCGCCACAAGGAAACGGACTTTCCGCTGACGGGTGCGCATCTGGCGGTGGTTTGCTCGGATTGTCACGGCTCGTTACCGGCGACGTCCATCGGGCCGATCACGGCAAAGGTGGGGAAAGGATTTGGCGCGGAGGTGTTGGCGAATGCCGCCCGCACGTATCACTTCGCCGATCAATCGTGCGCGGGCTGCCATGCGGACCCCCACCGGCTTCCGGCGGAAAGTCTGGTGACTTGTGAAACCTGCCACACAACGGATCAATGGTCCGCGTTGCGGCCCTTCGATCATGAACAGACCGAGTTTTCTCTGCAAGGCTCACACGAGCAGGCCAGGTGTGTCGCATGTCATCTCCCCAGGATGAATGCGACGGCCTCGAATGTTGTTTCCACGGCGAATTTTAGTAACACGCCGACCCAGTGTTTCCAGTGTCATGAGGATATCCACGGCGGGCAGTTTATGAGTCCCGGAAAAGAAGAGGACTGTGCGACGTGCCACTCCATCACGACCTGGAGCACGGGGACGTTCGATCACCAGACAACGCGGTTTCCATTGGATGGCGCCCACAAGGGGGTCGGATGCGCATTGTGCCATGACCAGTTTGTGCCGGTGGAAGGCCGGCAGGTCCGACTGTATCGAGGGGCGCCGACGAAGTGCGAGGCATGCCATGCGGGAGGTGTCGCCGAGTTGCAGTGACTTAACCAAAATCGTCCGGATAGGCAATTAGGACGAACAACATTCATAGAAGTGAGAAACGGACACCTGCTGGTCTGACGGTCTTTGCAGAGAGATCGAAGGTTCAGGCGGGAAATAAAGGAGCGTCAGTGTCGGAGATGGCGACGATACACAGACGGCGATGCACCGACGTCGTTACATCGGAGGCGTCCTTAGGGGCGTACTTATAGCGCTGCTTGCCGGCTTCGGCTGGGCGGGCCTGGCGTATGGCCAAGCTCCGTCTAATCCGCATGGGCCGCTCGACATTGCGTGTGTGAACTGCCACACGACGGCCAGTTGGACGCCGCTGCGGGCGGAACTGGAGTTTGATCACGGCTACCAGACGGGATTCCCGCTGCAGGGAATGCATAAGAATGTAGCCTGCAGTTCCTGCCATGTCTCGCCCGTGTTCGCGGATGCCGGTACGCAATGCGCGACCTGTCACGCGGATTTTCATCGCGGCCAATTGGGGGCGAATTGCGAGAGTTGCCACACCGTTCAGGGTTGGCGAAGTCCGCAGCAGGAGCTCCAGCCGATCGATGCGCACCTGAACCGGTTCCCGTTGCAGGGGGCCCATGCAGCCCTGGTATGTGATTCCTGCCACGCGTCGGCCGCGGCCGGAAATTACCGGGGGCTGGGTACGGCCTGCGTGGATTGTCATCAGGCGGACTTTCGGAACGCGACAAGCGTGGATCACGTTGCCGCCGGGTTCTCGACCAACTGCGAAAGTTGCCATACCGCGGTTCGGTGGGACACCGCGACGTTCAATCACAACACGTTGACCTCGTTCACGCTGACCGGCGCTCATACATCGGTGAGCTGTGCCTCCTGCCATACCGGTGGACAGTTCAGTACGGCGCCAACGGCGTGTGTCGGCTGCCACCAGCAGGATTTTTCCAAAGCCACGTCGCCAAATCACGTGAATGCAGGGTTCCCTTCCACCTGCGAGAGCTGTCACACGACGCAATCCTGGTTGGGGGCGAAGTTTGACCACAGTACGACGTCGTTCGCGCTGACCGGCAAGCATGCCCAGGCAAGTTGCGCTTCCTGCCATGTGGGTGGACGGTTCGCCGGGACTTCGCAGGCCTGTATCGACTGCCACCGCAGTGATTACGACAGGACTACGAATCCGAATCATGCGACTTCAAATTTCTCGCTGCAGTGCGAGTCCTGTCATACGACCGCGGATTGGGCCGGGGCGAGCTTCGATCATAGTCTGGCCAGCTTCGCTTTGACGGGCGCGCATACCAATGTCGCTTGTACCTCGTGTCATGTGAACGGACAGTTCACGGGGACGCCGTCCACTTGTTACGACTGCCATCAGGCGGCGTATGACGCAACCACGGATCCGGCGCACGGCGCGGCGGGCTTTCCCACGACCTGCGAGACCTGCCATACGACGCTCCAATGGGCGGGAGCGGTATTTGATCACAACACATCCACCTCCTTTGCGCTGACAGGAAAACACGCCGACCAGAGTTGTGCCTCGTGTCACGTGAATGGGCAGTTCAGTGGGCTCGGAACGGCATGCATCAACTGTCACCAGGGTGATTTCAATGCGACGACGAATCCGGACCACGCGGCAGCCGGATTCCCGACGACGTGCGAGAACTGCCACAACACGGTGCAGTGGAGCGGAGCGGTGTTCGACCACAACACGTCGACGAGCTTTGCGCTCACCGGATCGCACACGACTGTTGCGTGCGCGTCGTGCCACGTGAATGGGCAGTTTGCCGGGTTAGGAACGGGTTGTGTGAACTGTCATCAAGGCGACTTTGACCGGACGAGCGATCCAAATCACGCGGCGGCCGGGTTCCCGACGACATGCGAAAACTGCCACAACACGGTGCAGTGGAGCGGAGCGGTCTTCGACCACAACACGTCGACGAGCTTTGCGCTGACCGGATCGCACACGACTGTTGCGTGCGCGTCGTGCCACGTGAACGGGCAGTTTGCCGGGTTGGGGACGGCCTGTGTGAATTGCCATCAAGGCCGACTTTGACCGGACGACGGATCCAAATCACGCGGCGGCCGGGTTCCCGACGACATGCGAGACCTGCCACAACACGGTGCAGTGGAGCGGAGCGGTCTTCGACCACAACACGTCGACCAGCTTTGCGCTGACGGGATCGCACACGAATGTCGCGTGCGCGTCGTGCCACGTGAACGGGCAGTTTGCCGGGTTGGGGACGGCCTGTGTGAATTGCCATCAAGGCGACTTTGACCGGACGACGGATCCAAATCACGCGGCGGCGGGGTTCCCGACGACATGCGAAAACTGCCACAACACGGTGCAGTGGAGCGGAGCGGTGTTCGACCACAACACGTCGACCAGCTTTGCGCTCACGGGATCGCACACGAATGTCGCGTGCGCGTCGTGCCACGTGAATGGGCAGTTTGCCGGGCTGGGGACGGCCTGTGTGAATTGCCATCAAGGCGACTTTGACCGGACGACGGATCCGAACCACGCGGCGGCGGGATTCCCGACCACGTGCGAGACCTGCCACAACACGGTGCAGTGGGACGGAGCGGTCTTCGATCACAATACGTCCACAAGCTTTGCGCTGACCGGCGCGCATACCAGCGTGTCCTGCGCGTCATGCCATGTGGGCGGTCAGTTCGCGGGACTTGGGACCGAATGCGTGAGCTGTCATCTGGGGGATTTTCAGTCGACGACGAATCCCAATCACGCCGAAGCCGGTTTCTCCCAGAACTGCACATTCTGTCACAACACGACCCAATGGCAAGGCGCGCAGTTCGACCACAGTCAGACCTCGTTTGCCTTGACGGGAGCACACTCCTCTATTTCCTGTGCGTCGTGCCATGTTGGCGGCCAGTTTAGCGGATTGGGGACGGCGTGCGTGAACTGCCATCAGAACGACTTCAACGCCACGACGGATCCGAATCACGCGGCTGCTGGTTTCCCGACCACCTGCGAGACCTGTCATAACACGGTCCAGTGGCAGGGGGCGGTCTTCGATCACAATACCTCGACGAGCTTTGCGTTGACGGGATCGCATACCAGTGTGTCGTGTGCCTCGTGTCACGTGAACGGACAGTTCGCCGGGCTGGGGACGGCCTGCGTGGATTGTCATCAGAACGATTTCAACGCGACGACGGATCCGAATCATGCGGCAGCGGGCTTCCCGACCACCTGCGAGACCTGTCATAACACGGTGCAGTGGCAGGGCGCGGTCTTCGATCACAATGCATCGACGAGCTTTGCGTTGACGGGATCGCATACCAGTGTGTCGTGTGCCTCGTGTCACGTGAACGGGCAGTTCGCCGGGCTGGGGACGGCCTGCGTGGATTGTCACCAGAGCGACTTCAACGCGACGACGAATCCAAATCACGTGGCGGCCGGTTTCGCGACGACGTGTGAAAGCTGTCATAACACGGTGCAGTGGCAGGGGGCGGTGTTCGATCACAGCACGACGTCATTTGCATTGACGGGGTCGCATACGACCGTGGCGTGCGCGTCCTGCCATGTGAACGGGCAGTTCAGCGGATTGGGAACGGCGTGTGTCAACTGTCATCAGGGTGATTTCAACGCGACGACCGATCCGAATCACGCGGCCGCGGGTTTCCCGACGACGTGCGAGACCTGTCACACCACAGTCCAGTGGAGTGGCGCCGTATTTGATCACAACACCTCGACGAGTTTCGCGCTGACGGGCTCGCATACCAGCGTGGCATGTGCGTCATGCCACGTGAATGGGCAATTCAATGGACTGGGGACCACATGTGTTAGCTGCCACCAGGGCGACTTCAACGCGACCACGAATCCAAATCACGTGGCGGCCGGTTTCGCGACGACGTGTGAAAGCTGTCATAACACGGTGCAGTGGCAGGGGGCGGTGTTCGATCACAGCACGACGTCGTTTGCGCTGACTGGGTCGCACACGAGCGTGGCCTGTGCATCGTGCCATGTGAATGGGCAGTTCAGCGGATTGGGAACGGCCTGCGTGGATTGTCACCGGAGCGACTTTAACGCGACCACGGATCCGAATCACGCGGCCGCGGGTTTCCCGACCACCTGCGAAACCTGTCACAACACGGTCCAATGGAGCGGGGCTGTATTTGATCACAATACTTCGACCAGCTTCGCGCTAACGGGCTCGCACACGAGCGTGGCATGTGCGTCATGCCACGTGAATGGGCAGTTTAGTGGATTGGGAACCGCGTGCGTGGACTGTCACCGGAGCGACTTTAACGCGACCACGAATCCAAATCACGTGGCGGCCGGTTTCGCGACGACGTGTGAAAGCTGCCATAACACGGTGCAGTGGCAGGGGGCGGTGTTTGATCACAGTACGACGTCGTTTGCGCTGACTGGAGCACATACGAGCGTGTCCTGTGCGTCGTGTCACGTGAACGGACAGTTTAATGGCCTCGGAACCGCGTGCGTCAACTGCCATCAGAACGACTTCAATGCGACCACCGATCCGAATCACGCCGCCGCGGGATTCCCGACGACGTGTGAAAGTTGCCACACTACGATCCAGTGGCAAGGTGCGGTCTTTGACCACAATACGTCGACAAGCTTCGCGTTGACCGGCGCGCATACGAGCGTGGCGTGTGCGTCGTGCCACGTGAACGGGCAGTTCAGCGGATTAGGAACGGCCTGTGTAAATTGCCACCAAAACGACTTCAATGCGACGACCGATCCGAATCACGCCGCGGCGGGTTTCCCGACGACGTGCGAGAGTTGCCATAACACGGTGCAGTGGCAGGGGGCGACGTTCGACCACAGCACCACCTCATTTGCGCTGACCGGGTCACATACGAGTGTGGCGTGCGCGTCGTGCCACGTGAACGGCCAGTTCAGCGGATTGGGGACCGCATGCGTCAACTGTCACCAGAATGACTTCAACGCGACGACGAATCCGAATCATGTGTCCGCCGGATTCCCGACGACGTGTGAAACCTGCCACAACACGGTGCAGTGGCAGGGAGCGACGTTCGATCACAGCACGACTTCCTTCCCTTTAACCGGGAGCCATACGACCGCGAGCTGTTCCTCTTGTCACGTGAATGGGCAGTTCAGCGGATTGAGCACGGCTTGCGTGGATTGCCACCGGAGCGACTATCAGTCGGCGACGAATCCCGATCACGCGGGCGCTGGATTCCCGACGACCTGTGAAAGTTGCCATAACACGACGCAGTGGGCCGGCGCGGTATTTGACCACAGCGCCACCGGGTTTACGTTGACCGGGCGTCACACGACCGTCGAGTGTTCCTCGTGTCATGTGGGTGGTGTCTTTAGCGGCACGCCGACGGACTGTTATAGCTGCCACAGTACGGCCTATCAGTCGACCGCGAATCCGAATCATATTGCGGCTGGATTCCCAACTACGTGCGATACGTGCCACACGACGTCGCAATGGGAAGGGGCAACATTCAATCACACGAGCTTCCCGATCACGTCCGGCGCGCATCGTCAAGGCCAGGCGTGGACGACTTGCCTGGATTGCCATCCCAATCAGTCCAACTTCGTGGTGTTCACCTGCACGACCGGATGCCATCCGGCAAACACAACGAATAACCATCACAGCGGCGTCCACAACTATGTCTATAACAGTGTCAACTGCTATAGCTGCCATCCGCGGGGGAGGGCTGACTGATGCAAGCCGCACTGCCTTTGGCCTTGTTGATGGTGCTGACCGTGATGGCGCTTCCCGCTCAAGTGACGAAGTACGAGACGCGGTTCGAGGTGCGGTATGTTGCATCGGGCGCGGTCTATATTTCCGGCGGGCGTGATGAGGGCTTGCAGGAAGGATTCCGACTCAACATCAAGCGTCTGGAATCCGGTCAGGCGACCCTGTCGGCGAAAACCATCGGGCAAGTGCGGATCGTTGCGGTTGCGGCGCATTCCTCCGTTGCCGAGGTCGAATCCTCGGAAGGGGAATTTCAAACCGGGGACATCGCGGAGTTGTCTCAGGCGGACATCGAATCCCTGCGGGTGCTGCGGACATCGGAAACGGCTCGTAACTACGGACAGATTGTCCGTTTCACGCAAGGGGACCCGCTCCAGGAAGAGCTGCGGGAGTATGTTCCCCGGCCTCCGTTAGCGGAGATCAATCGTTCGTCCGGGCGAGTGAGCTATGAATACAACACGATTTTTGATCGGGCCACCAACACGACGACCAGCCAACTGGGGGTTGTCGTCCGTGCCGATATCACCCGCATTGCCGGTTCCTATTGGAACTTCAACGGATATTGGCGGGGGCGGGCCAACAATCGCAGCGGCGCGTTGCAGAATAACACGCTCCGCGCACTGATCAATCGGACCTATCACATCGGGCTTTACTACAACAATCCTCAATCGAAATACACGATCGGGATCGGACGTCTGCTGGTGCCGTGGGCGACCAGTGTCAATACGATTGACGGGGCGTATATCGGGCGCGGGTTCGGCAAGTATTGGACGGTTGGAGGATTTGGTGGATCCACTCCGGATCCGAGTGCCTGGGACTACAAGCCAGGCAGGCAGATTGGCGGTGCGTTTCTCAGCACGACGGTGGGCAGCTTTGAAGGGCTTCGATATTCCGGAAGTATAGGGATCGCTATCTCGCGGCAACACTGGAAGGCAGAGCGAGAGTACACGTTCTTTGAGAACACGTTCAACGTGGGGACTCGATTGTCGGTGTTCCACAACATGCAGGTGGATCAATTTCACAAGGGAAGATTTGGCAGTCCTACGGGAGGAGTTGGCATCAGCCGAAGTTTCGTGACGGTGCGATATCAGGTGGCCGATTGGCTATCGGTTGACGCCGGACATAATTACTTCCGGAATGTCCCGACCTTTGACACGCGGCTGGTGAGTACGGGGTTGCTGGATCAATACCTGTTTACGGGGCTGAGTGCCGGAATTCGCATCAAGCTGAACAAGCGCGTTTCCCTGTACGGCAGCTTTGGCCGGAATGTGCGCAGTGGCGACCTTACAGGATCGCTCAATCAGATGTATGGCATAGGGATTCAGGACATCTGGGGAACGGGAATCCGCGCGGACTTTCGCCATTCCCGCTTCCGCGGCGCATTCGGACAGGGATGGTATCAGGCTATGTCGTTGTCGCGCCAGATCGGAGAAGGACTTCGTCTGCAGATGCAGGCCGGAACGCAGAAGGTTGCGTCGACGGTCGGCGGAGACAAGTACAGCATATGGACCAATTCAACTTTGGATTGGTTCCTCTTTGCGCATTATGTGATCACGTCGGGATTCAATATCTATCGGGGAGACGTACAGAACTATGACCAGATGTTTATGTCATTGGGCTATCGGTATTAGCTTGCTGGGGCTCCCCGCGGCGGCGGTGGCCGCGGAGGTGAGCGTGGCTCCGGTGATGTCGGAGGAAGCGGAATTGCTGGAGCGACTGGGCGAGCGGGCTCGGCAGGTTTGGGACAACCTTTCCCTGGTCACCTGCACTGAGGAGTTGCTGCAGGAAAAACTGAACGAGAAGGGCAAGGTGGTGATTCGCAGTGAGTCCGCCTATGACTATTTCATCCTGCTGAGTTGGGACGCCGGGAAACTGGTGATGGATGAGTCGCGTGTGGAGATCAACCCTCCGCGCAAGCGCCGTCCAAAGGGTGCACTGCTTGCGACGCAGGGTTTCGCGACGCTGTTGCTGGTGGTCCATCCGGAGTTCCAAACCAGTTATTCGTTCTCTCTTGGCGAGAAAGATCCGGCGACGGGCTTGACGCCGCTGCACTTCATTCCGCGGACCGATGGTCCCACTCCAGGCGCGCTGGAACTCAGTAATCGTACCTACCCGATTCGCTGGGCTGGGACGGTATGGGTGAGGCGTGAGACGGCGGAGGTCGTGCGTACGGAGGCGAGGTGGCAGCAACCTCCCGAAGAACTCGGTCTGGAGGGTCTCACGGCGGGGGTGGATTACGCTCCCGTTGCTTTGGAAGAAGGGCGGATGCTCCTGCTGCCGAGGAAGGCAAGCGTGGAACTCAGCACGGAGCATCAGTGGTGGCGCAATACGCACACGTTCGATGGCTATCGGTTGTTCAGCGTAGAGACGAACATCAGTATCGGTGATGACGTAGGTGAGGATCCGCAGAAATCTTCTGATTTGCAGACATCTGATTCGAAGACAACGAGTGGCGCGGAGGAGGTCCAGTAAATGGAAACGGTGTTTGCAGCTACGACGAAGCCGGCAGCGAGGCGAGACCCCGCAGTGGGGCATCGGCTTCGCTTCCGTCTGGCAGCTCTGCTGGCAGCCGCGGCTGTGATTGGATTTGGCGTCTACGGATGGGATTACTACATGACCGATCTGGCCGTCCGCTATGACCATCCGTTGCACGCTCAGCTTCGGCCCAGTGGTTCCATTGGGTTGCGGCTGGGAATGGCGGGAGTGGGGCTGTTCTGCGTCTTGTTTTTCTATCCGATCCGAAAGCGAATCCGTTGGCTGTCGACTTTAGGAAATACGAAGCATTGGCTCGACTTCCACGCGATTGTTGGGATCACCGCGCCGATTCTGATCACCTATCATGCCTCGTTCAAATTCAGCGGGCTGGCTGGAATCGCCTACTGGATCATGGTGGTGGTTGCGGTAAGCGGATTCATCGGGCGCTATCTCTACGCGCAAATTCCGCGCAGTATGCATGCCGTGGAATTGACGGATCGGGAGCTGCGGGAGCAGACCTCGGACCTGACCGCGGTCATTTCGGAGCAGAATCTGGTCACACAGGAGGATCTTCAGCCATTGCTGCGGGTGCCGACCCAGGACGCCGTCCGGGGGATGAGCTTGATGGCGATCTTGTGGACGCTGCTGCGGCTTGATCTTGCGCGCCCGCTGTTAGTCGCACGTTTGCGGCGCAAGGTGCTGAGTGGAGCCAGCATCGTGACGACACTCGGGGGGCTTCTTCCGTCGCACAGCGTGGAACTGGAGACAACGATTGCGAATGTCCGGCGGCAATCGAGACTGCGAACCAAGATGGCGTTCCTGGAGCGGGTCCGTAGCGTGTTTCATTTGTGGCACGTACTGCATCGGCCGTTCAGTTTTTCTTTTTTGGTGCTGGTCTTGGTCCATCTGACAGTGGTGGTGATGCTCGGATACTTCTAGAAGGCCGGAGGTTGGGATGGATGAAACAACACTGATTTATAGCATTTGTGCGGCGATCGTGCTGATCCCCATGTTCTTCTATGTTCGAGGGATCCAGAAGCGGGATCAGAAGGCTCAACGGGCGGCGGAGAAGGGGGAACTGTATTCAGAAGGTCCGAAAGCACAGCATCCCCACATTGACACCAGCCGTTGCATTGGCTGTCAAGGCTGCACCATGGTGTGTCCGGAAGGCAATGTCCTAGCCATGCTCGGCGGTAAGGCGGTCATCGCGAATGCGCATAAGTGCATCGGTCACAGTCTTTGCGCCGAGGCCTGTCCGGTGGGGGCGATTCAGATGGTGATGGCGAGCCCGAGCATGGGCGCAGACCTCCCGTATCTGACCCCGGAGTATGAGACCAACATCCCCAACCTGTTCATTGTGGGCGAACTTGGCGGGCTGGCTCTGATCAAGAATGCGGTGAACCAGGGACGCGAAGTCATCGAAACGATTGCGGAGCGTAGAGTTGGGCGTCCGGCGCAGGAGGGGGTGCTTGACGTACTCATTGTTGGCGCCGGTCCGGGCGGGATCAGTGCCTCGCTTGCCGCCATTCAACAAAATCTGAGCTACTTGACGCTGGAGCGGGACGAGATCGGGGGTACGGTCGCGAAATATCCTCGCCAGAAGATGGTGATGACCTCGCCGGTGGAGTTCCCGATGTACGGAAAGTTCAACAAGACGGAGCTCTCCAAGGAGAAACTGCTCGAGTTCTGGGGCAAAGTGATGGCGCGCGCCGACTTCTGTGTGCAATCCGGGGAAAAGGTCGAGAGCGTCGCGCGAGGGGACGACGGCGTTTTTACGGTCACCAGTGATCGGGGATCCTATCGTTCGTATGCGGTGGTTCTCGCTCTGGGACGCGCGGGAACGCCGCGGAAATTGGGAGTTCCAGGGGAAGAATTGTCGAAGGTGATGTACCGGTTGATCGAAGCCGATCACTATGTCAATAAAAAGATTCTGGTGGTCGGTGGTGGCGACAGCGCCGTGGAAGCGGCGATGGGATTGGCGCGGCAGAGGGGAAATCAAGTGACGCTCTCCTACCGGAAGCCTGAGTTCTCGCGCATCAAGGAACGCAATGTCCAGCGAGTTGGGGAGGCCGTGAAGAAGGGATCCTTGGAGGTTGTGTTTAACTCCGCGCCGGTCGAGTTCACTGCGGACGCGGTGACCCTTCAGGTCGATGAAGAACGCCGGGAGATTCCGAATGACTATGTGTGGATCTTTGCCGGAGGCGTTCCTCCCAACGATTTCCTGAAGAAACTGGGCGTTTCCTTTGGCGAACAGGATGTCACGGCGGAGGCGGGCCGGGAAGCCCGGCACGAGGCGGATGTTCGGAAGCAAGTGGTGAATGTGTAGCGGGCTCAATGAGTTCGGCGGGTATGAATTCAATCTAGACGTTTGGGGGACATGCATATGACAGCAAAATCGAGAAACATTTTGAGCGCGGCGGCCGCGGTATCCATTGGGGGCGGCTTTTTTCTGTTCTTCTTCCTGTTGAACCGAAGCGAAGGGCCGGCTGCAACGGGGAATGTGACGTCGTCGAGCGCGACAACAACTGCGGCGCCTCAGGATCCCACGCATGAGCGGGCCGCGATGCAAGAGGAACTGCGCAAGAATCCCGGTCACGCGCCGATCCTGCTACGGCTGGCGGAGATTGAACGGACGGATGGGAATATCGAAGCGGCGGCAGGTTATCTCCGGCAGGTCGTCGATATGGATCCGACCAATGCCGATGCACTGTTGGAGCTCGGCCGAGCCCTCTATGAGACCGGTGACGTCGAGGGCGCCACCCAGGCGACTGAACGACTGGTGGAGGCGCATCCCGACAATACCGACGGGCTCTACAATCTTGGAGCGATTTATGCCAATCAGGGGAATTTCGACCGTGCGCTTGAGTATTGGAATCAGGCTGTTGAGGCGGATCGCTTCTCGCAGAGCGGCATAAAATCGGAACAGGCTATAGCCCAGTTGCGCGGTACGGCCCCGGCAAATGTCGATGTCGCGAATGTCGCCAGGGTTTTGGGATCAGCCGGAAAATAGCCACGTCAGTCCAGTTTGGGATGGGGCCTGGGGGCGTCTCTGCCTTCCGGGCCCCACTTGCGCTGGTGAGCCGTGCAGGGTGGCTTCTCACTCCAGAAAATAGTCGCTGGTGTCTCTCTAGGTGCTTCAATTTGCTTCAGTTGTTGGTGGGCGACTCAAGTGTCTCAAGCAGACTGTGAGGAAATATGGTATTTGTGTAAACAAATTTCTATGATTTGCGTCAAATAGTTTTAGGCAAGTCATCGGCAGTACGGAAGGCCCTGAATGCGCATATTGATGGCAGCTCTGTGCGTGATTCTGCTGAACTCCTGTGTGGAGTCTTCGCAGGGCGCCGGAGATGCGCCCCAAGGTCCTCAGATCGCTGAATCGCCTGCCCCCCAGAGTGAAGCGACTCCATCGGCGCCTCCCCACGATATCCGAAACCGCCAGATCCGCCTGAGTGGTGTGCTGGAGGCGGTCCGTTCCTCGCGGATCAGCGTCCCTCAGTTGAGTGGCGACATTCGCCAACTCACGCTCACCCGGCTTGTTCCCAATGGAGCCGTAGTCGAGGAAGGCGATGTTGTTGCCCAGTTTGATCCCACAGAACAGATCGATGACGCCCGCACCGCCTCGGCGCAATATGAAGATCTTGGCCATCAGGTGGCGCAGAAAGCGGCTGAGAATCGTGTGAAAACCGAAGAGCGGCGCGCGGAGCTGCAACAGGCCGAGGTGGACGTGCGCACGGCCGAGCTCGAAGTTGGCAAGGCGGAGATCCTGGCCGATATCGCCGTTCAGCAGAATGCGATTCGATTCCAGAAGGCACAGGCGCAGGTCGAGAGCCTGGGAAAATCCAACAAATTTCACGATGAAGCGGAAGCCGCGGCGCTACGCATCCTGGAACTGAAGCGGGACCGGCAGAAGGTGGCGCTTGATCGCGCGCAAACCAATTTGGGGAAGTTGGAGCTCAAAGCGCCCATCAATGGCATGGTGGCGCATGAGGTGTTCTACCGCAATGGATCGATGATTCATGCGCAGGAGGGCGATCGGCTCTATCGGGGCAATGCTCTAGTCAAGATCTTCGACCCTAGCGAAATGCTGGTGGTTTGCGAGGTGGGTGAGCCCGACGGCGACCTTTTGAAGCCGGGCATGCGGGCGATGGTGTACTTCGATGCGTATCCGGACCTGGCAATTCCGGCGCACTTTGAAACCAGCAGCCCGATTGCGACGTCGGCCTTGGGTACGCCGATCAAGACCTTCAGCGCGACGTTCCGGTTGGATCAGCGAGATCCCAGACTCATGCCGGATTTATCGGCGGCCGTCGTCATCGAGGGGGAGGCGAAGCAATCACAATGATTGGCGCTGGGCGGGGCCGCGGAACGGGAATGTCGGCGTTCAGGGAGATGTCCTTGGGATGAATCGTCTTGTGACATTCCTGGTAGTGGCCGGTGCGCTCAGTGCCTCGGTGTGGTTGGGCGTACGACAGTTTCACGACGTCCAGGGTCCGGCATTGCCGGTAGCCCAGGCGCGGCAGGGCGAATTTCAAGTGACGGTCTCTTGCCGCGGGGAAATCAAGGCGGGCCGGGCCGCGCAGATCTATGCTCCGTTTGTTCCGGATCTCCGTATTTCCTGGACTGCGTCAAATGGGGATCTGGTTCAGCAGGGCGATCCGATTATTCGATTTGATACGAGCACCACCGAGCAAGAGCTGATCAAGAAGAAGGCGGACCTGGCTTCCGCCGAAGCCTCCTTGACGCAAGTCATCAAGGAAACGGAGATCACCGAAAAACAGGACGAGACCAGCCTGGAGAATGCGCATTTGGCTGTGGAAGCGGCCGAACTCGGAACGGTTGAAAACGAGTTTCTAAGCCGGATTGAGGCGGAGCAAAAGGCGCTGGAATTGAAGGTGGCGAAGCAGGATCTCGCCGTGACCCAAGCGAAATCATCGGAACATCAGGTTTCCGGGGAAGCGAAGACCGCATCCCTGGAGCGGCAGAGAGATCTGGCGGCTGCCGAAGTGCAACTTGCCGAAAGACGGATCACCCAAATGGAGATCCACGCCCCGCTCACCGGCTACCTGATTCTGGGGACGAATTACACGGATCAGACGAACCCGCAGCCGTTCAAAGTGGGCGACCAGGTCGGCGCCGGGACAACGCTGGCGGTGATCCCCGATCTTTCCTCGTTGATGCTCGATGCCACTCTTGAGGAAACGGATCGTGGAAGGATCGCCTTAGGGAATGCGGTGAAGGTTCGAGTCGATGCTCTGCCGGAGCTCGAGCTTGATGCCAAGTTGACCCAGGTCGCTCCGCTCGCCGAATTCTCGCTCGAAAATCTGGGAAGGAGCTTCCGGGCGTATGCCGAGCTCGGCAATGCGGATTCCAGATTGCGCCCCGGCATGAACGGGAGCATGGATGTCATCGTGGAGCGGATTCCCCAGGCGATCATCGTTCCCTCGCGTGCCGTGCTAACGAAGGCCGGGCGTCCGGTGGTGTATGCCATCCAGAACGGCGTCCCCAAGGCCGTGGAGGTGGAGGTTCTTGCGCGCAACCCGGATGAGATCGCCATTAAGGGAATCGCTCCCGATACGATGGTGTCCCTGGTGGATCCGGCTCTCGTGACTGAGCCAGGCGAAGAGGGAGAAGAGGAATAGAGGGTGCCGGACCTGCCAGATAGTAATGCGGCGAGTGGCGGGGCGGTGTGGAAGCGAACCCTAAAGCTTCTGCTGCTGGCCGGCGTCATCATTGGCGCGGGCTACGGCGTGAGTTGGGGGATTCGCGAGATCCTGGAGCAGACCACTGAGAGTAAAGCCCGGGAGGTTCCGCTCACGGAAGTCCGCAGGGGACCGGTGACCATGACCGTGAACGCCCGTGGTGATATTCGCGGCAGCAATTCCGAGACATTCCTCGCGCCGAGGACCGGAGATTCAGAACTCCCGATTATCTTTCTTCGTGAGGTTGGAGAGTGGGTGGACAAAGGCGAAGTGGTGGTGGAGTTTGATGCCACTCAGCAGGAGTACCGACTGCGTGAAGCCGAGGCGGATCTGGAAGAAGCTCAGCAGGCGGTGATTCAAGCACGAGCCGAAGCCCAGGCAGCGCTGGAGGAAGCACGATTTCAGGTCATCGCAACAGATACCGAGATGCGCCTGGCGCAGCAGGAAATTCGTAAAAATGAGTTGCTGGCAGGCGTGCAGCGCCGACTGAATGAAATCAACCTGGAGAAGGCGAAGAACAATCACCGCCAGGCGCAGGAGGATTACGAAAACCGGCAGGCAAGCATGGGCTCCGGTATCGCGGTCAAAGAGTCCGCCGTGGACAAGGCGCGGCAGGAAGCGGAGCTTGCCCGGCGCAACATCGAAAGCCTAACCATGCGCGCGAAGAGTTCCGGTTACGTAGAGCGCATGACCAACACCACTGGTGTCGGTATTCTCTACGCCGGAATGAGCCTTCCGAAGTTCCGGCTCGGGGATACTGCCCGGCCCGGTCAACCGGTCGCGGCGATCCCTGGAATGGAGACCTGGGAGGTCAGCGTCCGTGTTCCGGAGACGGATCGTGGCTACCTGCAGGTGGGACAACCCGTGGTGGTTCATCCCGCGGCGCTCCCGGGGCAGGCCCTGGTGGGGCACATTGCGGTGTTGGGCGGGGCAACGGGGTATTCCTACAACCGCACCTTTGAGTGCCGTGTCGCGCTGGACGAGGTTGACCCCGGGCTTCGGCCGGGATTGTCGGCCGACGTCGAGATCACGGTGGCGTCGCTGGATGACGTCCTATGGGTTCCGTCGCAGGCACTGTTCGACAGTGATGGACGGTCCTTTGTGTACATCAAGACGGATCAAGGCTACATTCGGCAGTTCGTGACGTTAACCCGGCGCAGCGAGAGTCAGGCGGTGATTTCCGGCATCGAGGAAGGGACTTTGGTAACCCTCGCCGCGCCGGATCAACAGGACAGGGCGGCGGAAGACCCTACGGGAGGAGCGCTGAACGCGCTACCGTAATGCTTCTGTTTTCCGACATCGGCCAAGCGTTCGACAGCTTGCTTGCCCAGAAGACGCGCACGTTGCTGACGGCGATGGGGATCGTCTTTGGTGTCGGCTCGGTGATCGGCATGATGGCGATTGGCGCGGGCGCCCGTGAGGAGTCGCTACGCTTTATTGAGCAACTGGGCGTCCGAAATATTCTGATCGATTCCATCCCGGCCACGAGCAGTCAGGAACTCCAACAGCGGAGAACCTCTTCGCCAGGCCTGACCCGTCGGGATTACCGGATTCTTGCGACAAACATTGAGCAGGTCGATGCGATGTCCGCTCGGAAAACGATGCGTCCCGGAACGATCCTTCCTCCGCCATCTCAAGATCCACCGGAACTCTATGGCGTGAATGCGTCCTATGCCGAGATCCATAACCTGCAATTTGCCGAAGGTGGCTTTTTTTCGGAACAAGATGATGAATCGAGCGCGCCGGTGGCTGTGCTCGGGGAGAGTGCAAAGGTCAACCTGCTGGGCTATGAACCCGCGCTCGGCAAGTTCATCAAGTTGAACGATACGTGGCTAGAGGTGGTGGGCGTTCTGGAAGAGCAGTTGATGACCAGTTCGCAATCCAGTAACGGGGCGCTGCCCGACAACAATAACGTTATCTACATCCCGCTCAATGCATTCCAGTATCGCTTTTGGGAACAGGGTGCGAACTTGAAAGACGAGTTGGACGGGATTGAGATCCGTCTGGCCGAGGATGCGGACAGTGTGGAGATCGCCAAGATCGTTACGGCGGTAGTGGACTCCACGCATCGCGGCACGTCGGATTTTACAGTCACGATCCCCGCGGCGTTATTGGCCCAACAACAGCGTACCCAGGCGATCTTCACCTATGTCATGGTCGCGATCGCGGCAATCTCCCTGTTGGTGGGTGGCATCGGGATCATGAACATTGTTTTGGCAACAGTGATGGAACGCACCCGCGAAATCGGCATTCGTCGATCGGTGGGCGCCAAGCGCTTCGATATCTTGCGGCAATTCATGACGGAGTCCGTACTGATCTCGGCCTGCGGCGGGATGCTTGGCGTCGGTTTCGGCTATCTGTTGGCGTGGATCATCGCGCGAACGGCGGATTGGACGACGATCGTCACCACCACTTCGGTTGCCGTTGCGTTCGGCGTCTCGGTCGCCGTGGGCATCATCTTTGGCGTATACCCCGCGATGAAGGCCTCGCGAATCAATCCGATTGAGGCATTGCGTTACGAGTGACCGCCACTGGGGGCGGTTGATTCGCAAGCATGCGTGATATGATCGCGGTCGATGACTCGACGGCAACTCCTGCTGAGTGCGATCACCGCGGCCCATCTTCGTGCTTTCCAGGTGCAAACGACCTCTTTGAAACTGGCTCGTGTGGTGAACGGAATCACGTTCCGCAACCTTCCTCCGGTTGCCATCAAACACGCCAAGATCATCCTGGCGAGCACTCTGGCGAGTGCCGCGGCGGGGTTGGATATCGAGTCGGTTCGCATCATTCGCGGGTTGGCGAAGGAGAAGGCCGGAGAACCCAGCGCAAGAATCTGGTTCGATTCCGTCCAGATCCCGGTCGCCGAGGCTGCGCGAGCGAATGCGATGGCCAGCGATGTGGCTGCCTCGGATGACAGTTACCTTCGCAATGTTGCGCATATTGGCACGTCCTTGACCGCCGTGGGTCTTGCCGCGGGGGAGAGCGTCGGTGCGTCAGGGCAGGATCTTCTGGCCGCAATGGTGGGTGGTTACGAAGCCGCGGGCCGGATCGGCGAAGCCATCGCTGCGAGCATGGAAACCTCCAGCAACGCCGGAGCCATCACCGCAAGCATCGGGCGCGGATTCCATGCGTCGGCGACGGTAGCGTTCGGAGGAACGGTGACCGCGGCAAAACTGCTGGGGCTGAGCGATGAGGAATTGGCGAATGCGCTGGGGATCACCGCAACGACTGTCGGTGGACTTTCGATCAGTTCCAATAGCGCGGCCCGGGAGTATCATGCCGGCAATGCGGCCTTGACCGCCGTGAACGCTGTTATGGCGGCCAGTCGAGGCTATACGGTGAATCCGGATATGTTGGAATCACCTGGCGGTTTCCTTGCGGTTTTTGGTGGAGGGACGCCGAATCCGGAGAGTCTGGAACGCGAGCTCGCTGGGGACTACCAGATTTCTCAATACCTGGCGGTCAAAATGCTGCCCGGTGCTCATGCGCTGCACTGCGCGGTGGAAGCGGCGATCAATGCGGCAAAGGAAATGCCCGGGTCCCCGGATGATGTGACCGCGATTTTGGTCGCAGGTCCGCAGAGCGGGCTTGCCTCGACGCCTGCGCCGAAAGATGTGATCGAGGCGATCCATAGCCTGCCGTACTATTTGGCGACGGCTGTGGCGGACCGTGAATTCTCTTGGCGCCATACGGACCCGCAATTAATCGAGCGTCCGATCATCGCCCGTTTGATTGAGTTAGTCGACGCGGATCCAAATCCGCCTGCGATCTCCTACGACAATAATTGGAGCGCGACCGTCACGCTTGTGACGAAGTCCGGAGAGCGATACGTCAGCACGGTGCAAGCGCCTCGCGGGTCGGCACCCCGTGGCATCGAGTGGGAAGATATCGATGCCAAATATCATGCGCTCACGCCGCAATCGGGGTTACCGGCTTCACAGCTTGCGGAGGCGTTGAGCCTGATCCATGATTTTGAGAATGTAGAGAACGTCGCGGATTTGACGCGTTTGCTTTCCGTCGAGCGTTAGCTCGCGATGCCGACGAAATCGTCTATATCAGCGCTCCGCTACGGCTGTTGGATCAATTCAATGCGGTTGCCGGCCGGGTCAATTGCGATGCCGATCATGATGCCGGTATTTCCGAACGGTCGCGGATCACCGGCCATCGAACCGCCTGCGGCTTTAATCGCTGCAACCGTCTTCGCCATGTCGGTCACATTGAAGATAATGTGCGGAACCGCATCTTGCAGCTTGTCGGAGTCGCGGTGCATGATGACCACGGGAGGATTCTGGTTCGCCTTGGCGGCGTCCGCGGTGGCTCCGAAATTGACGAATATCTCCGGGCCGCCCGGGACGGGAATGCGGTTCACCTCATGCATGCCGAATGCCTCTTGGTAGAACTTGGCTAATGCAGCGGTGTCTTCCGCGCCGACTCGTGCCGAATTCAGAGTGACCTGGCTGTAGGCGGCGGTTGCGAATAACAGCGCAGATAGGATTGTCAGCGTTCCGCGGAATCGTTTCATTGGGCCCTCCAGTAGTGGATTCGATCCATCATAGACCAACTCGCGGTACCCGGACTCGATCGGCTGGCTGGGGATGTGTGCCCAGTGTTACTTCTCACGCCAGGCGTACGGACGCAGTTCCTCAGGGTGGCTGCGGACGTAAGCGACGACGCGGTGGCGTTTCTGGGGGCCTCGCCCTTCGCTGCCTGTCTCCGTCGGCGAAAGGATCTCCGGGGCATACTGGACTACGCGATCGAAGATCGATAGCCATCGCTTTTTGATTGTTTCCACTCGCAGTTCCAACTCCGCGCTCAGTTCTGCATCCGTTTTCCCTTTCAGGGCAGCCGTGAGCAACTCCTGTTCGGCGGGACGCAACCGGAGGATCGGAGGACGATAGCGGTAGATAGATGCGGCTACCGAATACGGCGCGGCCATGGCGCTCTCGGGCGTGACTACGGCCAGAGCACTGCGGGCAGAGGGGAATTCAGCCAGCAGCCGGTAAGTGCCCGATGCGCGCGCCATCGCGATCCCGCCTTCACCGATGGCTTCCTTCAGAATGCGATTAAATCGGTAGCCCGTGGACTGTTCGGCGAATCCTTTTGCCAGTAGCGTCTGGACATCCGCCAGATCATCAGGCTTCGTCACTGCATCGCACCAGGTTCCATACAGGTTGACGAAGTCCAGGCCATGGCGTGCGTTGCCCGCTGCGATGTCGTCCCGACTCGCAATGGGAGACGATCCTAGGGCGACCCCCGATATAATGCGCGAATTCAAGCCGGACTGTGGATCCTGGGTCTCCTGATCCGCAAACGCAGATGTCACGAACACGCCCATTCCGCAGCCGACGATCTTATGTCCCGTGATCGGGCGCTCTGACTCAATCACTGTTGCCAGGAACGAAGGGTGCTGAATGATCGACCCCCACGCGCGACGCGCGGCATCCCGGCCGACAATCTCATCCCCGAGACAGGCCGGTTGAATCTCGAGGCAAGAAGAGAGGTCGGATTCATGAAACGGGCGCCAGAGCATTGGATTCGGCAAGTGGTATCTACGGATACTCGAAGTGCGGCAGAATTCGTAGGATAAGCCATTCGGGACGAGAGCGGCTCGACTAAGATGGAATGGCAGGTTAGGTGGCAAGTTCGCGTATATGAACGAACCCGGCGATACTGGTGGCGCGCAGGCCGATCCTAGCGCATCTTCCTTTGACTACCCTTCCATCCACTTCATGAGTGCGGTGGAGATGGCGCGGCTGATCCATACGGGGAAGCTGTCGGCGCGCGAGGTGTTGGCAGCGCACTTGAAACAGATTGAGCGGGTTAATCCAAGGGTCAACGCCATTGTGACTCTGGTGGCCGAGATAGCCGCGGAAGCCGCAGCGAGGGCGGATGAACAGCAGGCGCGCGGGGAGAAGCTGGGACCGCTGCATGGTTTGCCGGCCGTGCATAAGGACCTGTTTGAAACCCGGGGGATCCGCACGACGCACGGTTCTTCCATCTATCGTGATTATGTACCTGCCGAGAACGACCTGATCGTCGATCGGTTACAAGGCGCGGGCGCGATCACGTTGGGGAAGACGAATACGCCAGAGTTCGGGGCCGGATCGCAGACGTTCAATACCGTGTTCGGGGCGACGCGCAATCCGTGGGATTTGACGAAGACGTGCGGGGGGTCGTCGGGCGGCTCGGCTGTGGCGCTGGCATGCGGGATGGCGCCGGTGGCGGATGGCAGCGATATGGGCGGCTCGCTGCGCAATCCCGCGGCGTTCTGCAGTGTCGTGGGCTTTCGTCCGACGGTGGGTCGCGTGCCGGATCCGAAGGCTTCCTTCGCCTGGTCGACGTTGAGCACGTCGGGGTGCATGGGGCGGTCGGCGGAGGATCTGGCATTGGTCCTGAGTGCGATTGCGGGTCCGGATCCCCGGTCGCCTCTTTCTCTTTGTGAGCCCGGGTCGATGTTTGCCAAGCCGCTTGGGCGGAGCTTTCGAGGAGTACGCGTTGCCTGGTTCAAAGATTTGGGAGGAGTGCCGTTTGACCCGCGCGTGCGGTCGATTGTGGATCGTCATCGGGCGACGTTCGAATCGCTGGGGTGCATGGTCGAAGAGGCTGAGCCGGATTTTGCTCTGGCGGAACCCAGCTTCCGTGTACTTCGTGCATGGACCTCGGCGACGGTTCATGGTTCGCGATTGCGGGAGCATCCGGGGGAATTTAAGGACACGTTGAAAGAGGAGATTGAAGCGGGGCTGCGACTGACGGGTGCTGATGTTGCTCGTGCGGAGATCGCCCGGGGAGGGATGTGGCGAGCCTTTCAGGCGTTCCTCGAGAAATACGAATATTTCGTGCTTCCGACCACGCAGTTGCCGCCCTTCGATGTCGACCTGCCCTACCCGACCGAGCTTGCGGGCGTGGAATTCGGCAGCTACATCGACTGGATGAAATCATGCTGGTATATTTCGGCGACCGGGAATCCGGCGGCGTCGGTGCCGGGTGGTTTCACGCCGGACGGGTTGCCGGTGGGGCTGCAGATCGTGGGGCGGAATCGGCAGGATTTTGCGGTGTTACAACTCGCATACGCGTTCGAACAGGCGACCGGTTTTGGGAAGAAGCATCCGCCGATTGCGTCGTCTTAGGTGTTGCGTCACGGCGAGTCATAAGGGCGGGCTCGGCGCCAAGATCATACTGACTATTCTGCTGGCGCTCCAGGGTTCTTTGGTGATTTGAGGAACAGGCGGCCGATCACGGTTTTGGGGTCATCTCTGCGTTTGACACACGATCGAATCTTTCTCATTCTTCATAGAGATGAATTCTTCAGAGATGGCTACGTCAGGTAACACACAGGCCGTATCCCCCCGAGATATTTTGCAGGTAGTTCAGGACGCGCTTCAGGCCACGCCGATTGTTGACATCCACACCCATACGTTTTCCCCGCAGCTCGGAGCGCTCGGGTTATGGGGGATCGATAATCTATTGACCTACCACTATCTGGAAGCGGAATTGTTTCGTTGCAGTCCGATCCAACCCGCGGCGTATTGGGAGCTTCCCATCCGCGAACGCGCAGACATAATCTGGCAGACTCTCTTCGTCGAGCGGGCGCCGATTTCCGAGGCATGCCGTGGCGTGATTGCCGTGTTACAGGCCTTCGGGCTGGATACCAATCGGACGACTCTGGATCAGGCTCGTGAGTTCTTTGCGTCCCGGGAAGTCGATGCCCATATCGACGAAGTATTTCGGCTGGCGGGCTTGGCGGAAGCGGTGATGACCAACGATCCGCTCGATCCGGACGAAGTGCCGTACTGGATGAACGGGGTTGCGGCGGACCCGCGTTTTCACGCCGCGATCCGTTTGGATCGTATTTTGAACGGATGGGAGAAACACTGGCAAAAGCTCGTCGCGCAGGGCTATGCGGTGGAAAAGGATGCCGGCGGTCGCACCGTGGAGGAGGTCCGGCGCTTCATTGCTGACTGGTTCAATCGGATGTCGCCCCTCTACATGGCCGTATCATTACCGAATACCTTCGCTTTTCCCGAGAACAGCGTTCGCGCCAAGCTGCTGGCGGAGGCCGTCCTTCCGTCCTGCAAAGAATTGGGTGTACCGATGTCGCTGATGATCGGCGTGCGGCGCCAGGTGAATCCATCGCTTCGGCTAGCCGGCGACGCCGCGGGACGCGCTGATCTGGGTGCTTTGGAACGGATCTGTGTTCAGTTTCCCGACAATCGATTTCTGGTCAGCGTGCTCAGCCGGGAGAATCAACATGAGCTGTGTGTCTATGCCCGCAAGTTCGCCAACGTTTTGCCGTTCGGTTGCTGGTGGTTCCTGAATAATCCTTCAATCGTGGAGGAGATGACGCGAGAACGGCTGGAGATGTTGGGAACGAGCTTCGTGCCGCAGCATTCTGATGCTCGAGTCCTGGAACAGGTGATTTACAAATGGCGGAATACGCGGCGCACGCTGGCTCCGATCCTCGCTGAGTCCTTCCGGTTGCTGGAGGAAGACGGCCGGACAGTGACGCGCGCGGATATTCGGAGAGAGGTTGCGCGGTTACTACATGGCAACACGCAGAAATGGTTGGGAAGCCGGGTGCTTGCGGCGGGAAAATAGGAGAAGCTGGACGCGGAAATCCGTCGTGATCGTTGGAGGCGGGCTTCGGCGCAGCTATCGCGAGCGAACTCTTGGGCAACCAGGGTTTTTTCCTGGGAGAATCGGGCCGGTAGTGTAAGCTTGCGGATGTTGTTTTGATGGTTCCCATGCGGCGAGACGACGCTGTTGAAAGAATGTTATGGAGAACGCCACAGGGAGTAGGCGCATAGGGCGATGAAGACAAATTTACTGATGGTGGTTGCATTAAGTGCCGGCCTTGTGATGGCCCAGAATTCGGGCACCCGTCCGAATCCGAACGTCGCGCCGGAGACGATCCCGCTGTGGGAAAGCGGAGCTCCAGGAGCGCTTGGGAACGCCGACGAAGATCGGCCAACGCTCACCATTTTCCGTCCGGCCCGTCAGGACAGCGGAACCGCCGTGATCATCGCGCCCGGGGGCGGGTATGTCAACCTCGCCATCAATAAGGAAGGCTGGCAGGTTGCTTCCTGGTTTAACGCGATGGGGGTCACGGCGTTCGTGCTGAAGTACCGTCTGGGGCCGAAGTATCATCATCCGATCGAGCTTGGTGACGCGCAACGGGCGATCCGGCTGGTGCGGTCACGGGCAGAGGAGTTTGGTGTGGAGCCAGACCGGATCGGCATGATGGGATTTTCCGCCGGTGGACATTTGACCGCCACTGCCGGGACGAAGTTTGACCAGAGTGCCGCGGCCGCCGCGGACCCCATCGATCGCTTGAGCAGTCGCCCGGATTTCCTGATTCTGGCGTATCCTGTGATCTCTTTCGACCCGGGGATCACGCATGCCGGTTCCGTGAGGTACCTGCTAGGAGAAAATCCTTCGCCTGCGCTGATTCAGGATCTGTCGGCGGAACTGCATGTGAACGGCGATACGCCTCCAACGTTCCTCTTCAGCACAAATGCCGACAAGGCAGTGCCTGCGGAGAACAGTGTTCGCTTCTTTGGGGCGTTGCGCGCGGCCGGCGTCCCGGTCGAGATGCACATTTTCCAGGATGGTCCGCATGGCGTCGGGCTGGATCTCGCGGATCCGGCGCTCGGCGTATGGCCTACCCTGCTGAAGAATTGGTTGGGGACCAGGGGCTTGCTGCACAGATAGCACTTCTATTTGCCCGCGCCAATCGATTCCTCGTAGGGAGAACTTCCTTGCGCCAATACCAAAAGGTTCCGCGGTGATGCTTGTAACGTCGGTTCCCTCTAGCCGCGTCTCGGCCTGCCAGGACGGCTTCAGGTCCTTCAGATTTGACTCCCGAACCATAATCTAGCCGGCCACATAATCCCCCAGCCGCTTGTTTTGGGAGTTACTCAGCGCAACGATCACGCCCAACAAGTACGCAGAGGGCAGTTGGTCCACGATCCGCATCAGATTCCGACCAATCGTCTCAGCGGTGGATAGCGGCCGGCCGGGGATTCCTCGATCGCCCGGATCCCAATCATTCGCTTGCCGGGAGTTTGGCCGTTCCATGCGATCTCGAAAAGTACAAAATACGTGTAGTAAATGACGAAGACCGCGATAAGCAGGAACGCGACGAGCCAAGGGGAGCCGGAGGGAGCCACAAATGTCTGCACCGGACAACTAGCGTGCTAGCGACAGGCAGGACGCGACGATCTGTCGAACGCAAGTGCCAGGTGGTAGAATCCTGCCCATGCCCTCGAAACTCATCCTGTTTGCCGCCCTTGTGGCCGGGGTATGGAGTGCGCCAGTCGCGGCTCAAGACTCTGTGGCTCAAGGCGGGGACCACCTGCCTGCCCTTGAAACAGAGGTCGACCGCCTTCAAGCCCATATCGAAAGCATCGAGTCCATCCGCGCGATCAAACGCCTGCAGTATGCCTATGGACACTACGTCGAATACGGATTGTGGAATGACTTCGCGGACCTGTTCACGGAGGATGCCATCACCAACTATCAACAGGGCGCGCGTGGAAGGGCTGAGATTCAGAAGCTATTTTTTGAACAAGTCGGGCAGGGGAAGCTCGGCCTCGCCGACGGCCGTATCTATCCGCACATTCTGTACCAGCCGGTAATTACCCTCGGGTCGGACGGCAGAACCGCCAAGGGACGTTGGCGCATCCTGGCGATGCTGGGAGGCTATGGCGGCTCAGCCACCTGGTACAGCGGCGTCTACGAGAATGAATATGTCATGGAAGGCGGTGTCTGGAAGATCAGCGTGCTTCGCTCCGAACCCAAGGTGACGGCTGCGTACACCGATCCCGGCTGGAAAGAATCTGGCATGCATGTCCCATTTCATTACACGGCCGAGGACGTCACCGCTCTGATTCCTGATCCACCGATCCCCGATTCAGCCAGCGCGAACGGCACGCCTTCCTCCATCGCGTCGCTCGCAAGTCGAATCAGCCAGCTTGCACCGCGCGCCGCGCGCGAGAACGATCAGGCCGAGGTCACCAATCTCCTGAACACCTATGGCTATGCGTTCGAGCGCAAACTCTGGGATCAGGTGACCGACCTCTTTGTGGAGGATGGAACTTTGGAACTGGGAATGCGGGGTGTTTATGCAGGCAAACCCAGCATCCGGCACGCTCTCGACCAATTCGGGCCGCTGGGCTTGGCGGAGGACGAATTCAACGATCACATCTACCTTCAGACGCTCGTGACCGTAGCCGAGGACGGACGCACGGCGCGCGCTCGCGGAGTTGAGTTGATCATGTCCAGCGCTCCTGGCGTTGGACTGAGCGAGGGGGTCTTCGAGAATACATTCATCAAAGTCGACGGTGCTTGGCAGATCCAATCCGTGCATTTCTATCCCCGCATGATCGTGGACGCCGCGACGGGCTGGGCCAAGAGCGCGGAACCCGCACCTGGTCCCAGCGAGGAGTTTCCCCCGGACCGCCCACCCACTGCATCCTACGAGATCTATCCCAGTTTCGCGGTCCCCCCGTTTCATTTCGACAATCCCGTGACCGGAAAGCCGCCCCAGTATCCCGAAGGAGTTTTAACCGTTGCGGAACCCACGTCGACGGCTACGGCCGCTCCCGTTGTCGCAGCGATCCGGACTGCGGCGGACCTTGAGGCGCGTCTGGCGGAAGTGGAGCGTGCCCTTGCCGATGCGGAAGCCTATGATGCCGCCGAGAATTTGATCAACGCCTACGGCTACTACCTGGACGAATCACCTGACGACGTCGCCGACTTGTTTGCAGAGCGTGCTCAGGAGGAAGCCGAGGCTCGTGAGCTGTCCTCAAGGGAGACGACGTTCGTCCATCAAATCCTGCAACCGGTGATCGACGTCGCGCCGGATGGCCAGAGCGCGACGATTCGTGCGCGAAGGTTGGATCTCGGAGGTGTTTCAGGAGGCAAGGGCTACTGGACGGCAGGCACCCTGGAAGGTCAAATCGCTTTGGACCAGGGCGAATGGAGATTCCAGACCGTGCGCTCTTCTATCCGGTGGGGCGCAACTTATCCGGGCGGCTGGGCTGCTCAATCTCCCTGAGCCTCCCCCTCCTCCTTTGGCCTCCAACGAAGAATCGGCTTCCGTGCCGCCGTCACCTCATCCACGCGCCGGATGCGCGTCGAATGCGGCGCTTGCTGAATCAGTTCCGGCTGTTCGGCGGCCTCCTTCGCAATGGCGATCATCGCATCGCAAAACAGGTCGATCTCGGTCTTGCCCTCGGTTTCGGTCGGCTCGATCATCAGCGCCCCGTGCACGATCAGCGGAAAGCTCACCGTATAAGGGTGAAAGCCGTAATCGATCAGGCGTTTCGCGATCTCGCCCGTATGAACCCCGTTCCCGGCCTGTTTACTGTCGCTGAAGACGCACTCATGCATGCAAGGTTCGTCGTAGGCGATGTGATAATACGGCTCGATCCGCTTGCGCAGATAGTTTGCATTCAGCACCGCGTCATTGGTCGCCCGTTTCAGTCCGTCGCCGCCGTGTGCCATGATGTAGGCCAACGCGCGAACCAGAACGCCAAAATTCCCATAGAACGCCCGCACGCGCCCAATCGACTGCGGACGATCGTAATCCCACACAAGGTCGTCGGCAAGCTTCAACCGCGGATAGGGCAAATACGGTTCCAGGTGTTGCTTCACCGCGACCGGTCCCGCCCCCGGACCTCCGCCGCCATGCGGTGTCGAAAACGTCTTATGCAGATTCAGGTGCATCACGTCGATGCCGAAGTCGCCCGGCCGCGCAATCCCCGCCAGCGCATTCATGTTGGCGCCATCCATGTACACCATGCCGCCCTTGGCATGCAGAATCCGCGTCACCTCCGCGATGTTTTCCTCAAAAACACCCAGTGTGTTCGGATTGGTGATCATGATGCCGGCGACATCTTCGTTCACCATCCCCGCCAACGCTTCGATGTCGACCATGCCTCGCGCGTTGGAGGGCACGTGACCTACCTCGTATCCAGCGATGGTCGCCGTCGCCGGATTCGTCCCATGGGCGGAGTCGGGAACCAGGATCTGCTTCCGTGGATTGCCGCGCGCCTCCAGCGCCGCCCGGATGAGAAGGATTCCGGTGAGTTCGCCATGGGCGCCCGCGGACGGTTGCAGCGTGACCTCATCCATCCCGGTGATTTCCGCCAGATACCGCTCCAGCAGGAACATGATCTGCATGGATCCCCGGGCCAAATGATCCGGCTGATACGGATGGCACCACGCCAAACCTTCCGTCCGAGCCACGGCCTCATTGATCCGCGGGTTGTACTTCATCGTGCAGGAGCCCAACGGATACAGCCCCAGATCAATCGCGTAGTTCCACGTCGAAAGCCGCGTGAAGTGGCGAATTGCGTCCACCTCGCTGACCTCCGGAAAATCTTCAATCTCCTCGCGCACGTTGTCCGCGCCCAACGCCTTGACCGGATCCGCTGCCGGCACATCCAGCGGCGGCAACTGATAGCCCACCTTGCCCGGTGAGCTCCGCTCAAAGATCAATGGCTCGTTCTGGCTCGGATGCGGCCGTACTTTTTTGATCCCTGGAGAAACGCTTCCGTCAGTCATTGCGCAGACGCCTCGGTCATTTTCTCTAGACCGCTCGCTAGGAGATCCATATCCTCACGTCGCGTCATTTCCGTGCAGCAGAGCAGCATGCATCCTCCGAGCTCGGGGTAGAAACGCTCCAACGGGAGTCCTCCGATGATCCCGTGGCTCTCCAGTCCACGGTTGATCTCAGCAACCCCGCCGGATCCAGTCTCCGCGGCGAACTCGTTGAAGTACGGACCGCTGAAGCGCCGCTTGAGTTTGCCCCCCAAATAATGCGCCTTCGAAAGATTTTGCTCGGCGAGTTCTCGCAGCCCGTGCTTGCCATACACCGTCATAAAGACTGTAGCCATCAGCGCTACCAGCGCCTGATTCGTGCAGATATTCGACGTCGCCTTCTCGCGCCGGATGTGCTGCTCCCGCGCGACCAGCGTCATGCAGAAGGCACGCTCACCCTCGATATCCTTCGTTTCGCCGACCAGCCGGCCCGGCATCTGCCGAACGAACTTCTCCTTGCAGGAGATGATGCCCGCATAGGGACCTCCGTAGCTCGGCGCGATCGCAAAGCTCTGCAACTCCCCGGCGACGATGTCGGCCTCCTTCGGCGGCCTCAGCAGCCCCAGTGAAACTGCCTCGGTGAACGCGAAGATCAATAGCGCGCCGCGCGCATGCACGATCTCGGCGATCTGCGGAATCTGCTCCACGATCCCAAAGAAATTCGGGGACTGAACGATTACCGCCGCCGTCTGCTCACTGAGCGACGCCTCCAATGAAGTCAGGTCGACCTGCCCGGTATCGGCATCGAAGCCGAACTCGGTGATCGGGTCCCCGACATGCCGCAGGTACGTTGCCAGCACCTCCCGATATTCCGGATGCAGCGTGCGAGCCACCGCGACCTTCCCCCGTCGCGTGATTCGCATCGCCATCAGCGCGGCCTCGGTCACCGCAGTCGAGCCGTCGTACATCGAAGCATTCGCCACCTCCATGCCCGTCAGCTGACACAGCATTGTCTGAAACTCAAAGATCGATGTCAGCGTGCCTTGCGAGATCTCAGCCTGATACGGGGTATAGGCGGTCAGGAACTCCCCGCGCGACACCACGGTGTCCACCAGAATCGGCCGGTAGTGATGATAAACGCCCGCGCCTAAGAAACTTGCATACCCATGCCCGGAGACGTTCGCTGCCGCATTTCGTGCGCCCCAGATTTGGAACGCCTCGGCGATCTCATACTCGCTCTTCCCGTCCGGGATCTCCAGATCCTTCTTTAAGCGGACCTCATCAGGAAGATGCGCGTACAGTTCCTCGACGCTCTTCAGTCCAAGCGTCTCGAGCATCTCCCGCCGCTCGACGTCTGACTTCGGAAGATAGCGCACCGGTAACCTATTCCTCTCTCTCGAGCGCCTTGTAATCCGCGGCTGACAGCAACCCGTCGATTTCCTTCGGAGAGGAAAGCTTCACCTTCACCAGCCAACCCTTGCCATACGGATCCTGGTTTACCGTCTCCGGTGCGTCCACCAGCGCTTGGTTGGACTCCACCACCTCGCCACTCACCGGGCTGAAAATGTCGCTGACCGCCTTGGTCGACTCCACGGCTCCCAGCACTTTCCCTTGCTCCAGCGCTGCCCCGACCTCTGGCAGCTCCACGAACACAACGTCGCCAATCTGGTCCTGCGCGTAATCGGTGATCCCCACCGTTCCAATGTCGCCGTCCACCGCGACCCATTCCTCGTCTTTCGTATAACGGAGATTTTCCGGAGCCGTCATTGTTTCCTCTTATAGAAGGGTGTTTTCACGGTGATTGCGTTCACTGTCTGACCTCGTATGATGACCGCGACCTCGCGATCCGGGTGGGCCTCCGCGATCGGGAGATAGCAGAGTGCGATATTCTTGCCGAGCGTGGGGGACGGGCCGCCGCTGGTCACCTTTCCGGCAACCGTGCCGTCCAGGGCGACCTCATAGCCGTCGCGTGCGATCCCGCGTCCGGTCATTTCCAGGCCGACCAGTTTTCGGCTGAAGCTGCTGCGCTGCCGAATCAAGGAATCCCGTCCGATAAATGCTTCCTTATCCAATTTGACAATCCAGGCGAGCCCGGCTTCCCACGGCGTGGTCTCCGCATCAATCTCATGCCCATAGAGAGGCATCGCTGCCTCCAGGCGAAGCGTATTCCGCGCTCCCAGCCCGCATGGCACAATACCGAACTCCGCGCCGGCCGCCAGCAGCGCCTTCCAAATCTCCGGGGCGGAAGCCGGAGCAAGATAGATCTCGAAACCATCCTCGCCCGTATAGCCGGTGCGCGCGATCCTCGCCCGTGCCCCGTTCAATTCACCGTCGATGAAATGGTAATAACTGACTTCGGCCAGGTCCGCCGAGGTAAGCTTCTGCAGCGTTTCCTCCGCGCGCGGGCCTTGCACCGCAATTTGTGCATAGTCTGGGCTCCGATTCGTGACCTTCGCATCAAACCGGTTGTTCGCACGGATGTACTCGTAATCGCCATCCTGATTCGAGGCATTCACGCAGACAAAGTAATGATCGGGCGCCACCATGTGGACCAGAATATCGTCTACGAATCCTCCCCGATCGTTCAATAGGCCGGAGTATTGTGCCTGTCCTGGCTTCAACCGTCCCGCGTCATTGCTGGTTACGAAGTTGACCAGTTGCAGCGCCTCTGGACCTTCAATCTCGATCTCCCCCATGTGGCTGACGTCGAACAGGCCCACGCGCTGACGTACGGCATGATGTTCTTCCACGATGCCTGAGTATTGAACCGGCATCTCCCATCCGCCAAAGTCAATCATTCTGGCGCCCGCCGCCTTGTGCAAATCGTACAGTGGAGTGGTCTTCAGAACACCGCTCATGAGTTCAAGCTAGCATGGACATGCCGGTTCGTATCAAATCGCCTGCATTGCTGAGAAATTCTGGAGGCAATCGACCTTTCCGCAGTCCATCATCACGGGGTTTCACCATGTGGACCCAGTCACTGCGAAAGGAGGTCCAAAGCTCTGGATGCAATTTCCCCAGGGTTAGCCGATCCGTTGGAAAGCGCAACCACGCCAACTCCCTTCGTAATATTGACCAGCAACATGGTGTGGTACCCCGCGATGTCTCCGCCATGGCCAAGCGCCACATAGCCGTCGTGCCGATTTACTTGGAAGCCAATGCCATACCCGGACGTCAGGTCGGCATTGGACGGCACGAACTGCTGCTGAAAGTGTTCCAGACTGGCGGCCTTCAACACGCTCTCCGGACCCTGACCCATCAGGAAGGACGCAAACCGCGCCAGATCCCCGACAGTGCTATACAACGCGCCATTCGGAACTTTATAACCCCGGCCGGTTTCCTGTTCGCGAGCGGGCGTGACCGAATCGACGCCTCCGTTCGGTCCTCGGACTTCATACCCCCTCGCCAAACGCGGCAGGACGTCATCGTTCCACTCCCATACCGAATGGGTCATCCCAAGCGGCTGCAGGATGTGCTCGTCAATGTACTCCGTGTAGGGTTGACCGGCGACGCGAGACAACGCCGCGCCCAGGATCGCGTACCCAATATTTGAATAAGAAAACTGTGTTCCCGGCTCGGCAATATAACGGGTGTGTGGCAGCGCGGATAGAAGGATCATTTCCCAATCCTCAACCGGCCCCTTCACGTAGGTCGCCATGTCCGCGGGTTCACGATCCAATCCCGACGTGTGGGTTGCCAGTTGGAGGAGGGTGATCGGCGGCGCATCGGGATACCGGCCTTGCACGTGTTTGATTTCAGGGAAATATTTCTCCACCGGATCCGAGAGATGCGCCTTGCCGGCTTCCACCAGTTGTTCCAGCATCAGCGCCGTAAACATCTTGGTGATGGATCCAATCCGGTAAACCGTGTCCGCGTTTGCCGGGATCTGTTCTTCCATATTGGCGTTGCCATAGCTCTTGGACCAGATGAGATCCTTGCCCACGATCACGCCGGTCGTGATGCTCCCGATGGATCGCCGGTCGAAATCGGTTGAAATCACCGCATCCACCTCCGGCAACTGCGGGCGTACTGTGGCGGCCGAAGCCGGGATCGTTGTCGGCCGGAACGCCGCATCCTGGATCTTCCCATCGAGCCCCAGCGAGATCCGGAACTCCAGCGCCCCTTGCTCGAATCCAATCTGATAAATATCCGCGCCGTTGAGCTCGACGCTCTTAAACGTGATCGATCGTATCGCCCCACGCTTACTCAGTTCCGGTTGCAACTGTGCGAACCGCCGCCGAGTCGTGTCGGCGAAATCCGGACTCATGGAATCGTAGTCGGGTTCCCCCGCGGCGATTCCTTCGATCAGCTTGCGTAGCGCGACCTCTCCGCCGGCCGCCGGCTCCTGGCTGACCAGCCGATCCGCGAAAACATCCTCGCGGCGATCGAAAGGAAGCTCTTCGCCGTCTCGGCGCGCGATGATTTCGGTGGGTCTTCCGTGTTCGTCCCGGTTTGTAAATTCCAGTTCCGAGCCATTCGCCTTGACCAGGAACACGGTCTCCGATAACGGAACGAGCGGGACTGCCCCCTGTTCACCCGTTTTTCCGAATAGTTGATCGCCCTGTAGCGTGATGAGGAGCATTGCCCCGGAAGGCGCCTGGTAGGCTCCGACGTATCGACCCAGCGTCCCCGGATCCAGTTGGATTTCCTGACGAGCCGCTTCCTGCCCGAAGCAAAGGCTGGTCAGAATTGCGGCGAGGGTGAGCCGGAGAAGCATCATTCGTCGACACTCCCTGTTCGTCGGAGCCATAACAACACCCCTAGGAATCAGTACAATTGCATCTCTCACAAAGTCTATAACGAAACATCCGGATCGAACGGGAACAATGGAGAAAAGGCTGATTCCGGGGCAAGTAGGTTCTGCGTATCTGTGATATGATCCCCCCACAATGCGACGTACCCGGACCGCGCTCGCTCTCTTCCTCGTTGTCGCCGTCCTGTCCCCGGCGTTGGCGCAATCTCGCCTCGATCTGCTGGAAACTGGTGTCCAGCGCGCCGAAGCCATCCGCGCCATCAAGCGTCTCCAGTACACCTACAGCGGATATCTGGATAACGGTCTGTGGGGCGAGATTCCAACGCTGCTTTCCGAAAGCGCGACGGCCGATTTCGCGGGCGCGAAGCTTACAGGGAAAGCCGCCATCGCCAAATACCTGATGCAGCAATCCGGACGCGCCGAGCCCGGGCTTGCCGATGGCCAACTCAATACGCACCTCCTGATGCAGCCCATCGTGAACTTGGGTCCTGACGGCACGACGGCGCAGGGGACTTGGCACGAACTCGCGATGCTGGGACGCAACGCGGGCGAGCCGGACGCCACGGCGCTGTGGGTCGGAGGAATCTATGAGAACACGTATGTCTTGGAAGATGGCGCGTGGAAAATCGCAAGCATCGGCTTCCACGAACAGTACCGCGGGGCCTATGATGAGCCCGGTCAAAAAGCTCCGCCAGCATGGGACATTCCTTATCACTTTGACGCCGAGCATGTTGGACTCACCATTCCCGCTTCCGCCCTGCAAGCGGCTGCGTCAACGAACAAGAACGATGTCGCCCGCCTAGCCGAACTCGCTGCCCGCCTGAATCGCATGGAAGACGAGACCGCCGTCGAAAATCTGCAACACATCTACGGCTATTACCTCGACCGGAAGCACTTCGACGACATCGCGGATCTATTCGTGAAAGGCGGCGAGTGGCAGGGCAAAGCCAACATTCGCGCCACCCTGGAATCGCTTTACGGAGACCCCCAGATTCGCTATGGCGAACTGTTCGATCATGTCTTGCTGGGCACCGTCACCACCGTCGCCCCCGACGGAAAAACCGCTATGGCCCGCAGCATGGAACTGGCGCAAATCGGGCGGATCGACGAATATGCCCGCTGGGAACTGGGGACCTACGAAAATCGCTTCATCAAAGAGAACGGCGTCTGGAAGCTGCAATCTCTGAACTACTGCAATCGCCTCGTCACCGATTATGACCAGGGCTGGGCCAAGGAAGGCCTCAAAGACTTCTCATTTCCTGCGTTTCACTACGCCAATCCCGTGACCGGCCGCGCGCCGAGTTATCCCGCCGGAGTCATCCAGGTGCCTACGATCGCGATCGGCTCACCGATGGCCGGGGAGATCGCGGATCCCGACGCTGCCCTCCCCGCCGCCGAGCACGCACTCGCCCGAGCTATCGGCGTCGACGCCACGGAAAATCTCAACAGTGCCTATGGCTACTACCTCGACGAATCCGCCTGGGATTCTGTGGCGGACATGATGGCCAAAAATGGCGTCTTTGATCTCTCCAGCGTCGGCGTCTATATCGGCCGGGAGCGTGCGCGTCAGGCTCTCCACCTGCGCTATCCAAACAACGGCCGCGGAGCCAATTTCTATACCATCCATCAACTGGTGCAGCCTGTCACGCACATCTCTGACGATGGGCGCGTGGCTCGCTCCCGAGTGCGCCTGTTCCAAAGCGGGGGCCCTGCCAATGGCTCTTCCGGAACTTGGAGAGGGGGGACCTACGAAAATCGCGCAGTCTTCGAAAACGGCGAATGGAAGTTCTATGAGAAGGATTTGCAGCACTCCTTCGCTGCCACGACGAAAGATGGGTGGGCCCGGATTGCGCCGCGCCGGCCAACGCCTGCGGCCAAGGGAAAAGGAAAGGCCAGAGCCTCCTCCCAGCCGGCCGGTGTCGCCGCGAAGTTCCCACCTGACCTGCCGGAACGCACCGAGCAATACACGTTCCCTGAAGTGGCCGAGCCGTCCTACCACTATGTGAACCCCGTCTCGGGACGCAAGCCCCCGATCCTTCTGGAAGCCCCGCCGATTCCCGAGTAAGGTTACTGGGGCATGTGCTCGGCGCCGGAAACCTCGCAGATGTATTCCTGAATCTCCTCACCCTTGGGCGCCAGTTCCATCCGGCGGCGGATTTTCCAGGGTCGTGTATACGCGCCAGGATCGTCCACGGTGATTTCCAGTTCTAGATGCCCCAGGTCCGGGCGGGTGTAGCGTTCGATGACATGAAGCTGTTCGGTCTGCGGCGTCATCCGGAAGTCCACCCAGCCGCGGTCATTGAAGCCGGTCGTATCCACCACCAGCGTCTGACCCTCCCAATGCCCAATCGAATGTCCCATCCAGGACGGAACAAAGGTCCCGTCGGCGGGATGCTCGCGGCCGTCCAGGAAAATTTGCCTCACTCCGGGCGGGCTGCCTTCATACAAGATGAGGATCAAGTCGCGTGTTTGGACGATCTTGGACAACTCATTCTGATTCGCCCTTGCCACTCCGGACGGAAGACATCGCGCGCGCGGATCACTCCCCGGCGTATGCGTCCGTGCGAATTCAGCCGACCACGGTTGGAATGGAATCTCCTCCGGCTCCAAGTCGGGGCTCGCGTACCAAACCCCACTCAGATCCGGCACGTCCCCCAGCATCGGAGCCGGACCGGTTTGGTCCTCCTGCTCGTCCGCCAAATGTTGAAACGTCAGCTCGCCCGGGAAGCCTTCATTCAGGCTGATTACCAGTTCCGCATCCACCATGCGATGCTCTCCAGCGGTCAGAGTAAGGCCTCTCTTCGAAAACGTACGGCGCCCTACCATTGAGGCGAACAAATCATAGGTGCCCGCCGGAAGTTGTAGGGAATACGCTCCTTGCTCATTTGTCGTGGTTTCAAATGCATCATCCGAATCCACGGCGCGAGCCCTCACGCTCACCCGAGCCACCGGGCCGTTGGCGTCGGTTATCGTCCCCGACACTACCGTCATTATTTGCGCCCATCCCAGAGCAGATGCCGCCACCCACAAAAGCAGAGCACGGAAGCCAAACCATGACATGCGTTAGAGTTTACCCCACGCGCATCGCGAATTCTCTTCGTCACATACGGGCAGAACAGAATTCCCCTTAAGGGCTTCCCCAAAATAGTCCAAGCGATGAGGTAAGGCCACCTGCAGCGTCCACATCGAATTCTCCATTTGTCTTTGAACACAATGACATAGCGAAAGGGCCTTAGTGTAGTTGTAGGAAATACTACCTGTTGACAATACATAAGTTTCCTTGCCAGACTGAGCCTGGATTACTTCAACCCAGAAGCTTCCAAGCAGATCGCAGATTGATCGGGGAAAACCATGCGCACTATCGGACTTTTATTTGGAGTTGCACTGCTCGGGATCAGTGGCAGTGTCCTACTCGGCTTGCAAGCTGCGGAGGCCCCGGAACGGGACACCGCTCCTACAGGAAGAGGAATCGGCACCATTCAGCATCCACCGATGCCGGATAATGCTTCCTCCGTGGGCCAGGCAAAAGGTGGAGGCCGCCCTGGTGGCGGTGGCGGCGGTGGGAAGAAAACCACCAGCAACGGGATCAACTATCACGGCGGTCCCGTGATGACCAACACCATCAACATGTATTACATCTGGTATGGAGATTGGTCCGGGAACACCAGTGCGCAGGATATCCTCACGTTCTTTGCGCAACACATCGGCGGGTCACCTTACTTCAACATCAATACGACATACACCAACGGCAGTGGTCAGGCCGTTCCGAATTCTGTTGTTGCCGGAGCCACCGCCTCGACCAACTATCCGTATGGGACCTCCCTTTCGGATGCGCAGATTCAACAGGTGGTCATCGACGCAATCAACGGAGGACTTCCGCTGGATCCGAACGGTGTCTATTTCGTCCTTACGTCGGCCGATGTGACCGCCAGTTCCGGATTCTGCACGCAATACTGCGGCTGGCATACCTACGCGACGATCAGCGCCGGCGCGGCGAATGCCGCCATCAAGTACGCGTTTATCGGCAACCCGGACCGCTGTCCATCCGCTTGCTCGGTGCAGACCACCTCTCCGAACGGGAATGCGGGAGCCGATGCGATGGCATCGATCATTGCCCATGAGCTGGAAGAAGCGGCGACAGATCCGCAGCTGAACGCCTGGTATGACCGGCGGGGTTACGAGAACGCCGACAAGTGCGCTTGGACGTTCGGGACCACATACACGACCGCGAACGGGTCCCTTCGCGAACATGAAGCTTGGCAGCCGAGGACTTCCTCATTCAGCAGAACTGGGTGAATGCGAATGGCGGCTATTGCGCCGTCGGCTACTAGCGAGTCTCACAATTAGAAAACGGCTCTGCCTCGGCAGGGCCGTTTCTATTTGAATCACTCTATTCTGTCGCGCTCGATGCACGTCCTCTGTGCTCGAAGTCGCGAAGCCTTCCCGAGCAGGCTACACTCCTCAGCCCAGATCCGCCAGCTCTCGAAACACGCCCGTGCTATCCCCGAGCTTCTCCGCCGGGATCCCCAGCTTGTGCAGCAGTGTCAATTGCAGATTGGTCAACGGCGTATGCTCCGGATAGATCAGATGCCGACCGCCTTGTAATGTCCCCGAACCTCCGCCCACCACGAACGTCGGCAGCGGCCCATGCGAGTGCCGGTCACTGTTGCTGATCCCCGAACCGAACAGCAGCGTCACGTTGTCTAGCAGTGTGCCGTCGCCGTCCGGCGTGTTTTCGAGCTTCGTCAGATATTCCGTGAAGAGCTTAATGTGATGCCGTTGGATCGCCGCACACTTGTCCATCTTCACTGGATCGCCCTTGTGATGCGTGATCGGATGATGCGGTTCCGGCACCCCGATTTGCGGATACGGACGCCCGGTCTGCTCCCGGCCGTACATGAACGTCGTCACGCGCGTCAGGTCGGACTGGAACGCCAGCAACTGCAAATCATAGAGCAGGCCAACGTGTTCCTCAAACGAATCCGGAATGCCCACCGGTTGAGTCACATCGGGCAGTTCCTTGTCGCTCTGCTCTTCGGCTTTCTGGATGCGCCGCTCCACATCCCGCAGGGAGGCGAGGTAATCGTCTACCTTCCGCGTATCTCCCGCGCCTAATTCTCCCTGCAATTCACGAACCCGCGCATTCACCGAATCAATCAGGCTGCGATCCTGCCGCAACCGCGCGGAACGCACCTTCGGATCGGTGCTATCGCTGGCGCCGAACATCCTCTCAAATAACACCCTCGGATTGTTCTCCGCCATCAGCGGCAGCGTCGGGGTCAGCCACGACAGCGTGCTGCTGTACGCGCAGCTATAGCCGAGATCGCACGACCCCAGCAGGCTATTCTCATCCGCGGTCATCTGCAGGGATGACAGTTGCGTGTGCTGCTCAAACTCCTTGGCCGCGATCTGGTCCATCGAAATCGCGTTCCCCAGTATGCTGTCCGACTTCTTCACATGCACGCCGGTCAGGTAGCCGCCGCACGCGCGCGAATGATCTCCCCCGCCGTCTCCCAGCGGCTCGGCCTGATCGCTCGAAAGCCCGGTAACGACGATCAGTTTGTCCTTGAACGGCTCCAGACCTTTCAGCGTCGGCGATAGTTCGAAATTCGCACCCTCACCGGTCGGCAGCCATTGCTCATAGATAATCCCGTTGGGATGATACACGACGCCAAGGCGCTTCACCGGAGCTGTCGCCTGTGCCGGAGCGAATGCCGGAATCATCGCATCCAGCAACGGCAGACCGATCGCGGTCCCTATCCCGCGCAGCATCGTCCGCCGCGACAGAGCCTTCTTCGTTACGAACATGGTCCTGGCTCCTCCACTTCCTTCATACCCTACTGGGCGGCCGTCCGCATCCGGAACGGTACGCTCTTCACCACCGCATCCACCAGCGACGACCAACGATACCCATCCTGCGCCGCCGCGCGTTCAATCTCGCGTACTGCCGGTGCATCGTAATATTGCAGACCCCGGCCCAACATGTACGTCAGCAGCTTCTCGATCACCGCCCGGGCGAACAGCGTCTTCTGCGCCGCCAGCGCCGCGCGCAATTCCCCTGGACCATTTACTTCCGCGCCATTCGGCAGAACGCCGGATGCATCGATCGGCTGTCCGGCATCCAGGTCCCGCCAACGTCCGATCGCGTCAAAATTCTCCAGACTCAATCCCAGCGGATCCATTCGAGCATGGCAGCTCGCGCACACCGGATTCTTGCGATGCACTTCCAGCAGCGCCCGGACCGATAACTCCTCTCCGCTCGTGTTGCTATCCTCCAGTGCCGGAACGTTCGGCGGAGGCGCCGGCGGCGGCGATGCCAGGATGTTCTCCAGCAGCCACTTGCCCCGAACCGTCGGCGAAGTGCGCGTCGTGTAGGAACTAATTGCTAGAATGCTGCCTTTTCCGAGCAACCCAAAACGATTCTCATCGGTGAGCTTCACGCGCCGGAAGTGGCTCCCATAAACGCCCTCGATCCCGTAATGCCGCGCCAATTGCTCATTCAGGAACGTTTCATCCGAGTCCAGCAGATCGAAGATGCTGCGATCCTGCTTCATCTGATCCTCTAAAAACAGCTCGGTTTCCCGCACCAGCGCCGTCCGCAAATTATCGTCGAAAAACGGGAACTTGGTGCTGTCCGGATTCAACAGCCACACGTTCCGAACCTGCAGCCAATCGTTGAAGAAGTTCTCGAGCAACGCATCCCGTGTCCGCGCATCGGTGAACATCCGCTTCACCTGATGCTCCAGGACCGCCGGCTCATGCAACTTCCCATCGATCGCCAAGACCGAGCAACTCGTCATCCGGAATGCTCGACCACAAGGCAAACGACAGTCGCGATGCCAGTTCCACATCCGATACCGGATACACGCTCCCCGGAGCCGCCCCCGCCGGATCCATCTCAATGCGGAACAGGAAGTCCGGACTGATCAACAACCGCTCCAGCGCGGACCGGATCCCGTTGTCAAACGTTCCCGACGCCCGCCCCTGCTCGATAAAACGCAAACAACGTGTCGACGTCTTCATCGGTCGCCGCGCGGCGATACGCCCGCTGAGCCAGTCCCCGCAGGATCTCCCGCGCGCAGGGCGCCTCTCCGGCTTTCCCTACCGGCTGGCAAACGAAAATCCGATCGCGGCTCGGAGAATGTTCAGGCGTTTTCCCGTTATACGGCCCGCCGATCCAGAACGACGCAATCGCCACCGGAGTCCGCGCGCTATCCGCACTTCGGCTATAGGGCGATAGACGATCCGCGCCGCCACCCTCTGGCAGCGAGTCATCCACCTTCAGCATCGTCGCCATCACCTTGCGCAACCCCGCCTTCACAGGCACGCGCAACTGCAGCGCCTCATCCCCGTCATACAGGAAGGTCTCCCCGGGGTTCTCCTCCCCACCGAGCCGGAACTGCCCCACGCGCTCCCCATCCACGCGCACTTCAAACAATGTCTCCACGTTCAGCCCGCGGATCACGTTGCTCCAGGACCGCTGCAACTTCAGCCGGAATACGTACTCGCCGTCCACCGGAAAATAGTGTGCCGTCGCGACCCCGCCCTTTGATCCCAACGGAAATTCTTCGCTCAACCGCTCAGCCTGGCTCAGGTATGTCAGATCGTTCGCGTTGTCTTTCATCGCGCCATAGCGAACAAAGGCCGGAGGCATGCTCGGATCCCCCACCGCCTGCCGAGAAATGAAGGCTGCAGCCGACACATACCGGTCCAGTAGAGCCGGCTGAATCGTCAGCGCCTCGGCATTGTTCTCGAACCCGAACGCCTGCTCATCCGGCGGAAGCAGATCCAGCGGATTCACCTCAACGCCCAGCAGATCCCGAACCGCGTTCCCGTATTCGGCGCGATTCAGACGATGCAGGCTCGCCGACCGTCCCGGATTCGGATGCGCCAACGCCGCCTGATCCAGTTCCGATTCCAGCCAACTCGCGACCTCGTCATACGCCGCATTCTCCGGACGCGGCATGCCCGGCGGCGGCATCGAGCGGCTGCGCAGCTTGCCGATGACCTTCTCCCATACCTCCGCCGATTCCGCGACGTCCTTGGCGTTGGCCAAATCCAGCGCCAGCCCGCCGGTCTTCAATCGCTCGTTGTGGCATCCGGTGCAGTATTGATTGACGAGCTCCCCCGCCGGGGATATGTCCGCGGCAGTACCCGTCGCATCCTGGAACCCGAAAGCCTGGAACCCCGCTCCGGCGACCAGCGCCGCCCCAGCCAAGGCCACCTTATAGATCCTCTGGCGTTTCATGATCATTCCCTCACGCCCCTTACTCCGCGCGACACCGGTTCTGCGACAGGCAGATCTTCCCGAGCGTCGGATCGGCGCCATGCGCCAGCAGGATCTCCACGCCCTCGGTATTCAGCAGGACCCCACCCAGCCGGTCCCCTTGGCCGTTCGCCGCCCGATACGGCGTCACGCCCGCTTCGCTCACCGCATTCACATCCACCCCGAGGTCAATCAACTGCAGCAGAAGCGTATTCCATCCGCGATACGCCGGACCGAACAGCGCGTTCTCGCCCTCCGTCGTGGCCCCCTTTGGATCCAGCCCGAGCTTCAACAAAAGATCAACTGCCGCCAACGCATCCTTCTCTTCCAGTAGCGACTCCCCGATGCCGTGGTTCAGCCCCGTCGCGGCCATGATCGCCGTGGCGTTGGTTTCCGTCTGAATCGTCGGATCGGCGCCCGCGTCCAGCAACAGCTGCATCATCTCGACGTCGTCCACCGAAGCCGCCAACAGGAACGGCGTCGCTCCCTTGGCGTCCGTATAGCCGGTGGCGAACGATGGCTGACGGCTGGTCATGCGGGCGTTTACATTGGCGCCGTGATCCAGCAGCGCCCGCACGATTCGCAATTTGGCGTCCCGATCCGGAATGCCAGACATCGGATCGATAAACCCATACACCGGATTCGACGCGTATCCTTCCCACGATGTCGCGGCCCAGTGCAGCGGCATCATCCCCGTGGCATCAACGTTCGGATCCGCGCCATGATCCAGCAAAAACATCGCTGCTTGTTCATGCGCCCGCAAAACCGCGATCAGCAGCGGAGTGTATCCCGCCCCAGCCCGGCTGAACCCCTCGTGCGGCTGCGTCTGGAGGTTCACATCCACCCCAGCGTCGAGCAGCAGCTTCAGACTCTCCAAATCGCCGATTCGCGCTGCGAAGTGAATCGGAGTGAACCCGTCATCGGTCGTGGCGGTCAGATTCGCGTGCGCCGCGATCAGCGCCGCCACAATCTCCGGATGCTGCTCGGCCGCCGCCCACATGAGCGAGGTCTGATTGTGTTCGGGCTCGGCGGCATTCACATCAGCCCCAAATTCGATCAACTCGTTCACCGCTTCCACGGACCCCGTCCGGCTGCAGGTCATCACCGGAGTCTCGCCGGTCGCGATCCGCAGATTGGGGTCCGCGCCAGCCCGCAGCAGAAGTTTCACCAGTTCCACGCTCGCATTCGCGCATGCCTGCGAGAGAGGCGTCATCCGGAAATCGTTGGCGACGTTCGCATCCGCGCCCGCTTCCAGCAGCAGTTTCGCGGTCGCAACATCGTTCCAGTGGGCCGACCACAGCAGAGCCGTAGACCCGTCGCTGGAGGTGGCGTTCACGTCTGCGCCATCATGGATAAACTCCTGAACCGCCGCGGGATCCTGTCTCCGCGCTGCATCCGCGAGTTCCGCTCCGCCGGCTGCCCCCGACAGGGTTGCCGCGCACGCCGCTCCCAACAGCAAACTCCACGCCATTGCCGCCCCCGTGCTTCGCTTTTCGTTTGGATTCCACATGGCCGTTTTCCTGCCCCGGAGCAACCCGGCATACAGGCCGTTCCCGCGCCATTATATCGACGTATCCAATAGAAATAAAACCATCCCATGCACACAGGCCGCCCGTCATAACGCCGCACCACACCCATCAACAGCCGTCAGGACCGACCCGCGACCGGTTGAGAGCGGGACTGTCCGCAACTCGCATCGTGCCCGGCGCTAGCGCCTCCAAGCGCCGATTCAGAAGCGCAAGCGGTAGCGCGCGCCAACGGACTTCTAACTCTCCTGCTGGAAATGCCGCCACAAGAGATACCCCAACGCGACCCCAAACACCGCCACTCCCGTCACCATCGCGGCAGTGTGGACGTATCCTCCCAGTGCATTCCACTGGTCCCCGAGCAGGTAGCCGGTCCCCAAAAACGTTCCCGACCAGAGAAAGGCCCCCGCATACGCAAAGGCCGCGAATTTCCGGTACTCCAGCGACGAGGCGCCTGCCACATAGGCCGTCAGGTGGCGGAACCCCGGGACGAAGTACCCGAATGTCAGCGTCCATGCCCCGAACCGGTTGAACCACCCATGCACGCGACGAAGGTGCTCCGGGGTGACGTGCAGGAATGGACCGATCTTGCGCACCAGATAATCGCCGCTCACCGAACCCAGCAAATAGCTGGTCGTAATACCACAGGCACTCCCCAAAAATGCCGCGCCGAAGGCGGGGACGACGCTCAAGTCCCCTCGCCACACCAGATAGCCCGCAAACGCGAGGATCGTTTCATCCGGGACCGGCGCGCCGATAATTCCCGCGACGAGCGCGGCAAAAATCCCCACGTATCCGTATTCCGCGATCCAGTGCAGGACTTGCTCGGGCATCAATGAGCCTCAATACGGCGCTACGAGCGGTTCAAACGTCATATCGTTGAAGTCCTTGAGGAGCAACTTCTCCAGACGGTGTTTTCCCGGTTTGCCGATGATGCGGCCTCTGTAGAGGCAGCCCTCTTCAGCCCAAACAAGCGAGCCGCTATCCAGGTCAGCCCATTCCCAGTTCGGGCAATCGACGGTGACACCGGATTCGACATGCTCGAGCGCGTGCTCCTCCCAGTCGACCTTCCGGCCTTGCTTCTCGGGGATTTCTGCATGCATCCATTTCCGGAGCCGCCAGCCGTGGTCGAGGGCATGCGTCGCTCCGATCAAACTCAGCCATCCGCGGGGACGCCCACGAACGCCTTCCACGTCCCAGCCGCCTCGAACAAGCCGTGTCTCGTAAAAATTCAGTGACATTCCATCGAATCGTGAAACCGGGTCGATCCCCTCGTTGCAACGGACCTCTGCGGAATGGAACGACGAGCCAGAGCCGTTCCCGAGCCCGTAAACCGCGCCGTCGTCCGCGAAGCACCCGCCACCGCCCCAAGTGTCTCCTTCCGGCCATAGGCTCACCGCCTTCAGCCAAGGCGTCCGTGCGATCGCCGTGTAACTTCCGCGGGTTTCCGAAGACCAGCGCCCATTGAGCGCGAAATAGATCCAATGCTTTCCATCCGGCGAGATGTCGCACTTCCTTTCGTACAACGTCGCCTTCATCCACTGGCCAACTTCGAAGGTATCTTTCGCGCGATTCCAGCCGATCGTGCAAACCTGCTTGGCAGGCCCGCGGCGGAGGATCAGCCCATACGGAGCGTTGCGGGCGAGCAGGACATGCAGCCGAGCCGGGAAGTGCTGCCGCACGGCATGGCCTTCGGCAGAGGAGGTTTTCGAGTCCCGTCCTTCCACGTGTGTTCCGGCCTCCTGTCTTCCGTCTCCTGACTCTTGTGTCCTATTTCTTCTGACACCTCGGACAGAAATGCGTCCCCCGCTGCGCGACCAGGATCTTGCGGATTGGCTTCCCGCACCCCTCGCACGGCCGGCCCTCGCGTCCGTAGGCTTTGTGCTGAACCTGGAACCACCCGCGTTCCCCGTCGGCGTTCACGTAATCCGAAATCGACGAACCCCCGAGCTCAATCGCATGGCGCAGCACGCCCTGAATCGCATCATATAACCGCCGCGCCCGCGTCGGGCCGAGCTTATCCGCGCTGGCCAGCGGATGAATCTCCGCGCGGTACAGGCTCTCGTCGGCGTAGATGTTGCCGAGGCCCGCCAGAAACGACTGATTCAGCAGCAGCGCTTTCATCCCTGCCCGCCGCTTCAGGCGCGTGCGGAATTCGTCAAAGGAGATTTCCAGCGGCTCCGGACCCAGGCGCGCCACGCGTGGATGCAGCGGATCGGGCGACCATTCGATGGTGCCGAACTGGCGCGGGTCGTGGTACAAAAGCTCGCCGTCATCGAGCGTAAATTCGCCATAGACGTGCTCGGCGGGGCGGCCGGAGACCAGGAGCTTCCCGGTCATCCCCAGGTGGATCGTCAGCGAGCTCCCGTCGTCCAGCGCCATCACGATGAACTTGCCGCGTCGGGTGACCGATTCAATTCGCCGCCCGATAAGCTTCTTCGCCAGCGTCGCGCGATTGCCCGGCGTGACCCACTTCGAGGTGAATTTCGCGTCGAGAATCCGCCGCCCCGTGACATAGGGGCGCACCGATCGCACGACGGTTTCGACTTCAGGAAGTTCAGGCATGGAGAGACAGACGAAGCGTTACGGCAGTTTCACCCTACGGCAGAATCACCCTTAAGGCAGATCTACGAGAATGTCGCCGTCCTCGACCTTGGAGGTCAGCTTGGCGACGCAGTACTTCTCATTGCGGTCATGCTTGCCGGTGGTGCAATCGTATTCCCAGGCGTGCCACGGGCAGACCAGCATCTTCCCGTGCAGCGCGCCCTGACCCAGCGGTCCGCCGGCATGGGGGCAGATGCCATCAAGGACATGGATTTCGCCCTCGACGTTGCAGACGGCAATCGTCTCCTCGCCGATATCGACTTGCATGGTGTTTCCCGGCGGCAGATCCGAGAGCGAGGCAACCTTCACAAAAGACATAAGTCTATTTTGCCCTGTCCGGGGTAGCCCAGCGTGCCAGATGCGTGAAATTTTACTTCTCGGCGTCTGGTGCCCGTTCGTCGGGCGAAGCTTCGGCGCGGGCGGCGAACTCACCGCGGGCCACGCGGATTCGTAGCGCCGACCCCGGAGGCGCGTCATCCGGCGACTTCACGATGCGGTCGCCCGCGTGTACGATCGCATAGCCGCGGTCCAAGATTTTCAACGGGCTAAGCTGGCCAAGCTGCGCTGACAGCGGAGCCAGCTCCGTTCGAGCCTCGGCGATCTTGATTCGCACGGATTGTCGGATCGAGGCGTCCGCGTCGCGGGTACGGCGGCGCAGATCATCTAGCAGCAGGCGTGCGTGCTGCCGCAGCGCGGCATTCGCGGTCTCCAGACGCCGATGAGCCTGCGAGACCCGCAGCCGAACATCCAGGTGGCCGAGGCGGGCGCGCGCGGATTCCAGCTTTCGTGTCCGCGCCGAGATCCGATCGCGGATCGCATCGCGCAGACGGTAATCCAGTTCATCGACCCGCTGCATCTGCCGCCCCAGCGTTGACCGGAGCCGGGCGCCATCGACCTGCACCGCCCGCAGCCGGCGTTCGTGCAGCGCGATCGTCAGCCGCATGCTCTGCAGCAGCTTGTGGCGCCGCATTTCGATGCTCTCGATCAGGCTCTGGCGCGTGGCGGCAACCAATTCGGCGGCAGCCGATGGCGTGGGGGCGCGAACGTCAGCCACAAAGTCGGCGATGGTGAAGTCGGTTTCGTGACCGACCGCGGAAATCACCGGTACCGGTGATGCCGCGATCACCCGTGCGACGCTCTCGTCATTGAACGCCCACAAATCTTCCAGCGATCCACCCCCGCGAGCGACGATGATCACCTCCGGCCAGTCCGAGGCGGCAAAATAGCCGATACCCTCGGCGATCTGCGCCGGCGCGGCCTCGCCCTGCACCTGGACCGGATAAAGACGAATGTGGCGGCCCGGGCACCGGCGCTCCAGCACATTCAGGATGTCGCGAATCACAGCCCCCGACGGCGAGGTCACGATGCCGATCCGTTGCGGCAAGGGCGGCAGAGGCTTCTTCCGCGCCCCGTCGAACAGCCCCTCTTCGGCGAGTTTCGCCTTGAGTTGCTCAAAGGCGAGCTGCAGCGCTCCGTGCCCCAGCGGCTCCAGCGCATCGACGATGAACTGCATTTCGCCTCGCTGGTCATAGATATCAACGCGTCCGCGCGCCAGTACCTCGACGCCGTCCTGCGGCTTGAACTTCAGGTAGCGGGCCGTCATGCGATAGCAGACGCAGCGGAGCTGGGCGTTCTGGTCCTTCAGCGTGAAATAGAAATGTCCGCTGGGGGGATTCTTGACGCCGGAGATCTCGCCGGCCACGCGGATGTTGCTGAACTCCGCGGCCAGCGCGTCACGCAACTCGGCGGTGAGCTGGGAGACGGTGTAGTGGGGGCGCCGCGGCGGGGTCCACTCCAGGGAGATCTGCTGCACGGAACCAGTCTATCGGGTGTCGCGAGAGTTCACCGGACTTTCGCAACCTCGACTATCCTATGGAAATGACTCCCAGCGAAGTCCTCAAGAAGATCCAGGAAGAAAATGTCCGGCAACTGGACCTTCGCTTCACCGATCTCCCTGGCGTGCAGATGCACGTTTCCTATCCGATCAAGCAACTCGAAGAGAGCTCGTTTGAGGACGGATTCGGCTTTGACGGCTCCTCGATTCGCGGGTGGGCGGCGATCAATGAGAGCGACATGCTGCTGGTGCCGGACCCGACGACCTTCGTCATCGATCCCTTCTATGAGGTCAAGACCGCGGTCATGATCTGCAACATCGTGGATCCGATCACCCGCCAGAGTTATGACCGGGACCCGCGCTGGATCGCCCGCAAAGCCGAGATGTACATCGCCGATTCGGGGCTCGCCGATACCGCCTACGTCGGCGCCGAAGCCGAGTTCTTCATCTTTGACAACATTCGCTTCGATCAGGCAGCGCAGCACGGCTACTACTACATCGACGCCGAAGAGGGGCGCTGGAATTCGGGCCGCAAGGAGCACAACCTGGGCTACCGGCCGCGCTATAAGGAAGGCTACTTCCCGGTGCCGCCCACCGATCATCACCAGGATCTGCGCGCCGAGATGGTGGAGATCATGACGCGCTGCGGCCTCGATATCGAGTGCCACCATCATGAGGTCGCTACCGGCGGCCAGGGCGAAATCGACCAGAAGTACGATACGCTGACGCGCTCGGCCGACAACATGATGCTGTACAAGTACATCATCCGGAACACGGCCTATCAGTACGGCAAGACGGTGACCTTTATGCCCAAGCCGGTCTTCGGCGATAACGGCAGCGGGATGCACGTTCACCAGAGCCTGTGGAAGGACGGCAATCCTCTATTCGCGGGCGACCTCTACGCCGGGTTGAGCCAGACCGCGCTGTGGTACATCGGCGGTCTGCTGAAGCATGCGCGGGCGCTGTCGGCGATCATCGCGCCGACCACCAATAGCTACAAGCGCCTGGTGCCCGGTTACGAAGCTCCGGTGAATCTGGCCTATTCGCGGCGCAACCGCTCGGCCGCGTGCCGCATTCCGATGTATTCGTCGTCTCCCAAGGCCAAGCGCGTGGAGTTCCGTCCGCCCGATCCGTCCGCCAATCCGTACCTGGCGTTCGCGGCGATGGTGATGGCCGGCATCGACGGCGTGCTGAACAAGGTCGACCCGGGCGAGCCGCTGGACAAGGACATCTACGATCTTTCGCCGGAGGAGATGCGCGCGGTTCCGTCCATGCCGGGCTCGCTGGAGGAGGCGCTCGACGCGCTGGAAGACGATCACGGCTTCCTGCTCAAGGGCGATGTCTTTACCGAGGAGCTGCTCGAAAACTACATCAACTACAAGCGGGTGGCCGAGGCGGAAGCGGTCCGCTTGCGTCCGCACCCGTACGAGTTCGCGCTCTACTACGACATCTAGGAATCTTGAAAAATGGGAACAGACACCGCTTTCGCGCCTGTAAGTAACTAAATTAGCGTTGCTCCTCGAGGCGAAAACTAGCTGCCTGTCCCCATTTTTCACGACTACGAAATCCAGGAGTCTAAAAAAAGGCGCTCCCGGGCGCGGATTTATTGGCGGGAGTGGGGAGGCTCGGTGCGTCCAGCCAGCGGCTGAACCACGCCCTTGCCGCAGACTCCCACGCCTGTGTTCAGCAGCGCGTTCAGGAAGTTGTAGAAGACGGCGTAGATCGTCTGCTCGGTGATCGACGCACGGTTGGGGAGCTGAAAACTGATCGGTAGTTCCTTGTTCAGCTGCACGCGCAGGGCGTTCGGCAGGAGGTTGCCCGAGGCGTCGCGCCGGTTGGCGACCTGAATCGGAGTCTGCAGAACGTTGCCCGACAGGCCGTCGACGTAGAACTGGCAACGCGAAAACCAACCCAGGTTGCCCTGGTCGGCGGCGTCGAACAGTAGCAGCGGGCTGCGCCGGTCTTCGGCGACCAGATCCAGCATCACGCGGCGATCTTCGTCATGCAGTGTGAATTCGAAGCCTGCCTGGCGAACGACGTTCTCGACCAGTTCGGGCTCCAGCTCCAGCAGCAGTAACTTATGATGGCCAGCCTGCAAGACTTGCATGGTGAAAATATTCTAGCAGTCCGGTTGGATCGCGTAGCAGCGCAAGCCCTCCGCGTAGCTGCTCAGGCCTCAAAGCCGGTTTTCCTGCAGGAGCTATCGCGGCGGGATCTTATACCCGCCCTCGCGCAGGATGGCCTGGCCCTCGGGGCTCTGAAGAAAATCGGCGAATTCGCGGGCGAGCGCCTGGTGGGTCGACCCGGTCACAATGCCGAGCGCCTGATCCAGCGGCTGATGGATCGGCTCAGTTGTGTTTTCCACATCGCCTCCGAAGACGTGCCCGCCGTGGGCGCCATCCCCGACCAGCGAGTAGGCGACCAGCGCGGCATCGGCGTTGCCGGTCTCCGCGAGTTGCAGCGCCTGGGTGACGTTGTTGCCGTAAACCAGCTTGGGCTGAACGCCGTCCCACAGACCTTTCGCCATCAGCAGTTCGACGGCGGCCTCGCCATAAGGCGCGAGTTCGGGATTGGCGATCGCGACGAATTTCACTTCGGGCTTGGCCAGGTCTTCCAGCCGATTCAATGCGATGCTCCCTGTGTCCGGCGACCAGGCGACCAGGCGTCCCTGGGCATAAACGGCGCGCGAGTCGGGCAGCACGAAACCGTCGGCGATCGAGCTGGTCGATGTGCTCGGTGTCGGCGGCGGCGAACAGGTCAAAAGGAGCCCCGTTTTCGATCTGTTGCGTCAACGATGTGGTGGATCCGATGCTGACCACGACCTGTGCCCCGGTCTTTTTCATGAACGCCTCGGCGAGCCGATCAATCGTGTTCGAAAGGTTGGCCGCCGCTGCCACGGTGAGCGTCTGCGACCCTCCGTTTGCTCCCTCGGAACTGCCGCCGGAGCCGCACGACCCGAGCAGCGTCGCGAGCGCGAGCGCGGATAGGGCGGTCCACAAGGAAGATTTCTGGCGCAGTCGCATGAGGCTATTTCGATCGGCCGGAAGGAGCCGGGCGTCCTTTATCGTAACGCCGCTGTAGTAGGCCCTTCGTGATAGCGTGAGGACATGCAACGCCGCGCGTTTGTCGTGTGGATCGCCGCCGCGCTGGCGATTTCGGGGTTCGCCCAACAGCCGGAGGGCGTCCTGGTGGTCGACGGGGATGTCCCCGAAGTCCGGCGATTCACCGCCGCTGATCTGGCCGAGATGCGGCACGGCACAGTGACCGATCCGAGCCCTGACGGGGAGCAGGTTTACGAAGGCGTGTGGCTGGATGAGCTCTTGCGTGCCGCCGGAGTTCCCGAGGGAGGCGTCCTGCGGGGCAAGTCCCTGACTACGTACGTCCTGGTGGAGGCCGCCGATGGCTATCAGGTGGTGTTTTCCCTCGCCGAACTCACCGAGGAGTTCGGGAATGCCAAGGTGCTCATAGCGGATAAATTGAACGGAGAACCGCTGGCGGAGGGTGTGGGGCCTTATCCGTCTGATTGTCCCGGGCGATCAGGAAGATGGGCGCTGGGTACGGCAAGTCAAAACGTTCACGGTCACGCGACTTCGGGAGTAGATAACCGTTGCCGAAAGGGGACCTTCCCGCAACGCCTCGGCGTTGATATCATCGACCTCATGGCCACCCCAGCTGCTGATGTTGTCATCCGGGAAGCGCGCCCGGAGGACGTCCCCGAAATGGCGCGGATCTGCTTCGAGGCGTTCGGCAAAATCAACGCCGATCACAGCTTTCCTCCCGAGATGCCGGAACTGGAACCGGTGCTCGGAATGATGACGATGATGGTGTCGCACCCGGGCGTTTATTCCCTCGTGGCGGAGGCGGACGGGAGGGTCATCGGCAGCAACTGCATGGATGAGCGGTCACCGATTTTCGGGATCGGCCCGATCACCGTGGACCCCGCCGCGCAGAATCGTGGCACGGGCCGGCGGCTGATGCAGGCCGTGCTGGATCGCACCGAGGAGAAGGGCGCTCCGGGGGTACGGCTGGTGCAGGCGGCGTTTCACAACCGCTCTTTGTGCCTTTACACGACCTTGGGATTCAACGCCGTCGAGCCGCTCTCGGTCTTCCAGGGGCCGGCGATCAAGAAGCAGGTGGAGGGCCGCACGGTTCGCAAGGCGGAGATGAATGACCTGGGCGCCTGCGCCGAACTCTGTGAGCGGCTCCACGGCTACCACCGGAGCGGGGAACTCGCCGACGCGATCGAGCATCAGGGGACCGCCACGGTCGCTGAGCACAACGGCCGGGTCACGGCCTACACCACCAACCTCGCGTTCTTCGGGCACTCCGTCGCCGAGTCGAACGCGGATCTACAGGCCCTGATCGCTGACGCGGACGCCTTCGGCGGCGCCGGCATTCTGGTGCCGACCCGCAACTCGGAACTGTTCCGCTGGCTGCTGGCTAACGGCCTGCGCGTCGTGGAGCCGCTCACGCTGATGGCCAAAGGCGACTACCGAGAGCCCCGGGGCGCGTACCTGCCGTCGATTCTTTATTGACCATCGCGCCCGCGACCTACATCGAACAGGCCCCGTCACCTGGACGTAAAATCTGTGCACTCAGTGCCTTGCCGGGGAGCCGGGACGCCCCTGAAAGTCCTCGGAGCGGGGTCGATTTTGAAGTGTGGTCAAATAGAAAAAATCCCCCAGTCTGGAGGAAACACCCGATTGAAGCCCGCGGTCCTCGCCCTGGAAGACGGTACGATCTTCGGGGGCCAGAGTTTTGGTGCGCCCGTCAGCCGGACGGGCGAGGTGGTATTTAACACCTCAATTACCGGCTATCAGGAAATTTTCACGGATCCTTCCTACGCCGGTCAGATCGTCGCACTGACGTATCCGCAGATCGGCAACTACGGAGCCAATGCCGCCGACGCCGAGTCGGCCAAACCCCATATTGAGGGGCTGGCGGTCCGCGATTTCTCCCCGCTCGCCAGCAATTGGCGCTCCGAGGAGGCGGCCGACCAATATCTGGCCGATGCCGGGGTCCCCATCATTTCCGGAATGGACGTCCGTTCGCTGGTGCTGCATCTGCGCTCGCATGGCGCGATGCGCGGCGCTTTGGTGACCGGCGAAGAAGCGGAGCAGGACAAGGACGCCCTGGTCGGGAAGGCGCGCAACGCCCCGTCCATGGCCGGCCAGGATCTGGCGACGAAGGTATCCACAGCCGAGCAGTACCACTGGAATCAGCACATCTCCGGCGTTTCGAGCTCGGAGCATTTCGGTGAGCCCGCGCCGCCCAAATTCAACGTCGTCGCCTACGATTTCGGCATCAAACGGAATATTCTGCGGCGGCTGGTGCAAACCGGCTGCAAGGTGACGGTGGTTCCGGCCACCACGCCCGCCGAGGATGTACTGGCAATGAAACCCGATGGCGTGTTCCTTTCCAACGGTCCGGGCGATCCGGAGCCGTTGACGTTCCAGGCTCAGCAGATCGCCAAGATCGTCGGCAAGGCGCCGGTGTTCGGCATTTGCCTGGGGCATCAGGTGCTGGCGCTGGCCCTCGGCGGCAAGACCTACAAGCTGAAGTTCGGGCACCGCGGCGGAAACCATCCGGTGCTGAATCAAACCACGGGAAAAGTGGAGATCACGGCTCACAATCACGGGTTTGCGGTGGATGCCGATTCGCTGAACACCAGCGAGGTGGACCTGACGCACGTGAACCTGAACGACCAGACGCTGGAAGGCTTCCGGCACCGTCACTATCCAGTGTTTTCGGTGCAATATCACCCGGAAGCAGCGCCGGGTCCGCACGATTCGCTGTACCTGTTCGATGACTTTGTGAAGTTGATGGAAGACAACAAATAAGATGCCGCGCAGAGACGACATCAAACGCATCCTGATTGTGGGCTCCGGTCCGATTGTGATCGGCCAGGCCTGCGAATTCGACTATTCCGGCGCCCAGGCCTGCAAGGCGCTGCGTTCGGACGGCTATGAAGTAGTGCTGATCAATTCGAATCCGGCCACCATCATGACCGATCCGGAACTGGCGGACCGCACCTATGTGGAGCCGCTGAGTCTCGAATATGCCGAGGAAGTGATCCGCAAGGAGCGTCCCGACGCGCTGCTATCCACCGTCGGCGGCCAGACCGGTTTGAACCTGTCCGTGGACCTCTACGAGGCCGGGATCCTCGATAAGTACGGGGTCGAGCTGATCGGCGCCAAAGTCGAATCGATCAAGAAGGCTGAGGACCGTCTGCTGTTCAAGGACGCGATGCGTAAGATCGGGCTGGAACTGCCCCTCTCGCAATTGATCAAGTGGGACGGCAAGACCCGCGAGAACCATCGGCGAGCCATCGACGACGCCCTGGAGTTCGCCGAGACACACAGCTATCCGGTAATTCTGCGCCCCAGCTTCACGCTGGGCGGCACCGGCGGCGGCATCGCCTATAACCGCGAGGACCTGGTCGAGATTCTGGAAAAGGGCCTGGACCTGTCTCCGGTGCACGAAGTCCTGATCGAGGAAAGCGTGCTCGGGTGGAAAGAGTTTGAGCTGGAGGTGATGCGCGATCTCGCCGACAACTGCATCATCGTTTGCTCGATTGAGAACTTCGATCCGATGGGCGTGCATACCGGCGATTCGATTACCGTCGCCCCCGCGCAGACGCTCACCGATCGCGAGTATCAGATGATGCGCGACGCGGCGCTCGCTTGCCTGCGTGAAATCGGCGTTGATACCGGCGGATCCAACGTGCAGTTCGCGCTGAATCCGGAAAACGGGCGCCTGGTGATCGTGGAGATGAATCCGCGTGTTTCGCGCAGCTCCGCGCTGGCCTCCAAGGCAACCGGCTTCCCGATTGCGAAAATCGCGGCCAAGCTGGCGGTTGGCTACCGCCTCGACGAGATTCAGAACGACATCACCAAGAAGACCCCGGCCTGCTTTGAGCCGACCATCGATTACGTGGTCACCAAGATCCCGCGCTGGCAGTTCGAGAAGTTCCCGGGCGCCGAACCGGTGCTCAACACCCAGATGAAGTCCGTCGGCGAGGTCATGTCGATCGGCCGGACCTTTAAGCAATCGCTGGGCAAGGCTCTGCGGAGCCTGGAGAGCGGGAAGACCACCAGTTCTTCGGCCAGCTACGAGGAGTCGCTGATTAAGGCCCGGCTGATTACGCCGAATCCGGAGCGGATGGGCTATATCCGGTTCGCCTTTGAAAAAGGCTACACCGAGGAACAGATTCATCAGTACACAAACATCGATCCGTGGTTTCTGCGCCAGATCCGGGAGATGGTAGACCTCGAAGCCGAACTGGCGAAGTCGTCGCTGGTGCAGACTTCGAAGGAACAGTTTCTCAAGGCCAAGCGCGACGGGCTCTCCGATGTCCGGCTGGCGCGGGCCTGGAAGGTGAATTCGCTGGATGTACGGGCGCGGCGAAAGGAACTCGGCGTCGTGGCAGTCTACAATCGTGTGGACACCTGCGCGGCCGAGTTCGAAAGCTTCACGCCGTACCTCTATTCGAGTTACGAAACCTATTGTGAGGCCGCGCCGACCGACAAGAAAAAGGTCATGATTCTCGGCAGCGGGCCGAACCGGATCGGGCAGGGCATTGAGTTCGATTACGCCTGTTGCCACGCTTCGTTCGCGCTGCAGGATTTCGGCCATGAGTCGATCATGGTCAACTGCAATCCGGAGACGGTGTCGACCGACTATGACACCTCCGACCGCCTCTATTTTGAACCGTTGACGCTGGAAGAAGTCCTCAACGTCTACGACAAGGAGAAGCCGGACGGCGTGATCGTGCAGTTCGGCGGCCAGACGCCGCTGACGCTCGCTCTGCCACTGAAGGAAGCCGGCGTGCCGATCATCGGGACTGACCCGGCCAGCATCGACCTCGCCGAGGATCGCAAGCTGTTCGGCAAGCTTCTCGAAGACCTGGAGATTCCCTCGCCCGCCAACGGTTCGGCGACCACGGTGGAAGGCGCCTGCGAGGTCGCGCGGTCGATCGGCTATCCGGTGCTCGTGCGTCCCAGCTACGTGCTGGGCGGACGGGCCATGGTGATCGCCTACGACGAGGACATGGTGCGGCGCTACATGCAGCAGGCTGTGGTCTTCTCGCAGGACCGGCCCGTGCTGATCGATTCGTTCCTGGAGGACGCGGTCGAGGTGGACGTCGATGCCCTGTGCGATGCCGAGGGCAACGTTCTGATTGCCGGAATCATGCAGCACATCGAGGAGGCCGGCGTGCACTCGGGCGACTCCAGTTGCGTGCTGCCCGCGATTTCGTTGGACGACGCCACGCTGGCCACCATCCGCGACTACACCGAACGCATGGCCCGGGCGCTGAATGTCATCGGGCTGATGAACGTCCAGTACGCGGTCAAGAACGGCGAAGTTTTCGTGATCGAGGTTAACCCGCGCGCTTCGCGCACCGTGCCCTACGTCAGCAAGGCGACCGGCGTGCCGCTGCCGAAGATCGCCGTGGGCGTGATGCTGGGCGGCAAGATCTCCGATTTCACTTCGCACACCGGTGTGCTGCCGGTGCCGCAGTACTTCGTCAAGAGCCCGGTGTTCCCGTTCAATAAGTTCCCGGGCGTGGATCCTTCGCTGGGGCCGGAGATGCGGTCCACCGGCGAGGTCATGGGCGTGGGCAAGAACTTCGGCGAAGCCTTCGGCAAGGCGCAGTTGAGCGCCGGCATGCCGCTGCCCGACGGCGGACGCGTCTTCATGACCGTCGACGATCGGGATAAACAAATGGCGGGCGTGCTGGCCAAGCGGCTCACCGAACTGGGTTTTGAAATTACCGGCACGCGTGGCACGGCGAACGCCATCCGCAACGCCGGAGTGGAGTGTAAGACTGTGTTCAAGGTCAATGAAGGCCGTCCGAACGCGGTCGATTTGCTGAAGGCGGGAGAAATCAGTTTGATTGTCTATACCGGCGCCACCGGCGCCGCCGCCTTCGCCGACGAAAAGGCAATCCGGCGCAATGCGTTAATGTACCGGGTTCCGTGTATCACCACGATGGCCGGCGCCAGAGCGGCCGTGGAGGCCATCGCGTCACGCCGCCAGGATCCGGTGCGCGTGTGGAGCTTGCAGGAAATTCATGGCGTGGGCGGAAATGCCCGAGGCGCCGACCAGTCCTGAGAGACACTGGAAGGCACTAGCCATCATTCAAAGTTCAAACCAAAGGAGACGTAAATCATGAGCGTACTGGTTGGCCAAAAGGCCCCCGATTTCACCGCCGCCGCCGTTATGGGCGACAACTCGATCAACGAAAGCTTCACCCTTTCCGAGTTTCTGAAGGGCAAGACCGGCATCCTGTTCTTCTACCCGCTGGACTTTACCTTTGTCTGCCCGTCGGAGATCATCGCCTTCGATCACCGGCTGGCCGAGTTCCAGAAGCGCGGATGCGAGGTGGTCGCCTGCAGCATCGATTCCCACTTCACGCACTTGGCGTGGAAGGAGCGCCCGGTGGATCAGGGCGGCATCGGGCAGGTGAAGTTCCCGATGGTGGCGGACCTCACCAAGCAGATCAGCCGCGATTACGATGTGCTGACCGGCGAAGCGGTCGCCTTCCGCGGCACCTTCCTGATCGACAAGGATTTCATCGTCCGTCATGAGGTGGTGAACGATCTGCCGCTGGGCCGTAATATCGACGAAGCCCTGCGCATGGTGGATGCCCTGAAGTTCCACGAAGAGCACGGCGAAGTCTGCCCGGCGGGTTGGACAGAGGGCAAGGAAGGCATGAAGCCCAGCGCCGAGGGCGTGGCCTCCTACCTGGCTGCGAACGCCAGCAAGCTGTAATCCAAAAATCGATTGTGAACGATGCCGGGGTTCCGCTCATGCGGGTCCCCGGTTTCTTTTTTAGTTGGCACCGCCCGGCTGCAAGACCAACCCAGTTCGTATCCACTAGCCGGCAGCGCGGAGCCACCTCGGATAGCGAGGGGAGCCGTCCGCGATCCACAAACCCGCCGCGCACCAGCGCCGCCGACCGTTGATTCAGAAGCGCAAGCGGTAGCGCGCGCCAACGGACTTTTCCTCTGTCTCCATCGATGGGGAGCGTCAGATTCACAACCGGTTTCACAAGTTCCCGGAGCGTCAGCCCAGCACGTGGGGTGGCGCCATGCGCCGCCAGCAACAAGACCGTCGGCCCCTTTAGTCGCGATCCACCAGTCGGATCAGGCTCAGAGTCACCGAAAACATGCGGTCATCGGGCGGAGCCTCCCAGATCGGCGACGCGTGAATCTCAACGTCATAGCTGTCGGTTTCGGCAACATCGGCTTCCAGAACGAACAGGCCCGTGCGCTCGATCTCCCAGGTCTTGAGCTCGGCTGCCGTTGACCACCACGCGGATTTTGCCCGGCACCCCTTTCTGGAACGCATGGCCGCGAATGCGGAGCCGTTGCGGTCCGGGCCGGACGCGCTCCAGATGCGCATCGCCGCGCTCGGCGATCCACCGGTACATGTTGCCGTGGACGCCCTCGAGCTCGTACCAATCGCCGCGCAGTTGCGACTCATGGCCCGGCACCGAAAAGTCGATGATGTCGGCCCGAGCGCCCGGGTATAGCTCGTCCCGCTCGGCCGACGCCAGCAGATTGTAGACGTCGTCGACGAAGGGCGCCACGTATCCGCACGCGCAGGAGAGTGTCTCGTCTTCCGCGCGGGTCAGCGGTCCGTGGCAATCCGGGCAGCGCAGCAGTTGTTCGAACGCCCGCATCGACGGCGTATCAGACGGCGGCGTGCCCTCTTTCCTGCAGATCGCCGCCAAGGTTCCGCCGAGCCACCGGGCGGCCCTTTCCTGCGAAAACGCGAGCGATTTGACGACGCTCTCGCCCCACCCGCGTTCCGGCACAAAGATCTCGTAGCGTTGCTCGGTGAAGTATTTCCCGATCAGCTCCTGCCACGCCGCGAGTCCCATTGTGTGGTTCTGACGAATCCCGAAACTCTCTTCCTGATGCGCGCCGATAACGTCCTGCACGAAGTACCCGAGCAGCCCCCAGTTATGCAGCAGCTTTTCCCAGGGCTTCATCGTTTCGTAGTAGGCGACCCGGTAGAGCCGCAGCGATAACGAACGCAGCAGCGGCTCCTCGGCGAAGAAGAAGATCCCGCCGGGCTGCAGCACGCGGTGGACTTCTCGGAAGACGGCTTCGATATCCAGGAACTGACTCAGCGTCTGAAACGTGCAGACCATCCGCAGCGATTCATCGGCGAAGGGAAGATTCAGCGCATCGCCGCCCATGCGAATCGGAGCGCGCTTCAGGTCCCAGGCGTCCATGAGCGCCCGCCCGTGGCGCAGCGAATCCGCGGAGATGTCCAGTGCGAATCCGTCGCCGCCGAACTCGTTCGCCAGCATGTAGCTGGTGTGTCCGGCGTTCGCGCCGATCTCCAGAAACGGCGACAGCGGACCAATGAAATTCCGATGCTTCCGCAGCACCGTCCGCCGGCGGGTGTTTTCCTCCTGGTAGATCTGCAGGTTGCGTTCCGGCTCGCCCAGAGAGGCGAAGTTGTGAAACTCCACCTGGGCGCGCTTTACCGAAAACGGTTGTGCGGAGGAATCCGGCATAGTCAGAAACGCGGCCTACTGCGCCGGCCGGGCCGGACGCGGAAACCACGCGAAGCATCGCGAAAAATTAATGATACGTGCGTGAATGGCGGGGATCAGCGCGAGTTCAGTTGACCCACTGGCCGTTGCTCATGATACCGCGAGGCGTGCCAGTCTCGGTCTCCTGCAGCGTCAGATTGGCGGGCTCGCCTTCCGCGATGGTGGCGTTGTAGGGCGAAGGAGAGATGGTCATCCCGGCTCCCTGCATCGTCTCGGCATCCTTGGGAACCGGGGTGGTGGCTTGCGGACCCGCTGCCTTGAACTTGCCGTCCTGAATCACAACGACCGAGTATTCGATCGGTTCGGCTTCGAGCGATGGCTCCAGCCGCGCGCCGACGATCGCCAGCATGCCTCCGCCGTCCCCGGCCGAAACCCTTTCTCCACCGCCGCCGCAGGCCGTCAGCAGCGCCGCCGCGGCGAGAACCAGAATCCAGCGTAGCGTGGGGACTTCGATCAGATTGCGAATGCGCATGCCATCTCCTTGCACATACCATGCTAACGGAACCATTCCGGGAAAAGAAAAGATTAAGGAACGGAAAAGAAAAGCGGACCGGGTGCGTGCCCGATCCGCTTGGTTTCGATTCGTTGCCGCGATTGCGGCCGATGCTACTTGCCCGCGGAGCTACTTACCTACGTAAGACACTCGCCAGATCGAATGCGAGCCGTCGTCGGTCACATAGAGCGACCCCTCGTCACCCACGACGACGCCCACCGGAGTCCCCCACGGCTGGCCGTCTTCGGTGACAAATCCGGTCAGGAAGTCCTGATAGACCCCGCTGGATTTGCCCTTGTCGAGCGGCACGCGAACCACCTCGCGCCCGGACAGCACCGAACGGTTCCAGGAGCCATGCTCGGCGGCGAACAGGTCATCCTTATACTCAGCCGGGAACTGATCGCCGGTGTAGAACGTCAATCCCAGCGAGGCGCTATGCGGCTGAATCAGCACGTCCGGCACGATCACCTTGCTGGCCAGTTCCGGATGCGCGCCCATCAGCCGCGGATCCGGATGGTTGCCGATGTAGTAATACGGCCAGCCGTAGAAACCGCCACGTTGAACATGCGTGATGTAGTCCGGCACCAGGTTGTCGCCCAGGTTGTCGCGCTCATTCACCGAGGTCCACAGCTCGCCGGTGACCGGATCAATGCCCAGTCCCACCGGATTGCGAATGCCCGAGGCGTAGATGCCCTTGAACTCGCCCGTCGGCGAATATTCCAGAATGTTGGCCCGATGGAATTCGTTCGGATTGGTATCCGGATCGTTCACATTCGACGCCGATCCAACCGCCAGAAACAGGCTCTTTCCATCCTTCGAGAAAACGATGTCGCGCGTCCAGTGGCCGCCGCCGCCCGGAATGCCTTCGACCAATTGTTCGCGTTCGCCGCGAGCCTCCAGATCGCCCACCCGGTACGGGAACCGCATCAGCGAGTCGGTCTCGGTTACATACACCCATTGCGGATTGTCCGCCGGATAGAAGGCGATGCCGAAGGGCTGATTCAATCCGGAGGCGAAGGTCGAAATCGATTGAGCCTTGCCGTCCTTGGTGACGCCGCGATACACCAGGATCTTGCCGGCCGGCGGACCGCCGCCGCGTCCGCCGGAGCCGTTGTCACGCTGCGCGACGAACAGGTCCCCGTTCGGGGCTTTGCGAATCTGCCGCACCGTGCCCTGATTCTCCGCGTAGAGCTCCACCTTGAAGCCCTCCGGAGCCTGCGGCCAAGCATTCGCCGGCCGGGCCACCATCTTGGGGAAATTCGGAGCCGCTTCGGCGGGCGGCGGCAGGTCCTTTACCGTGATGCGGCGGGCATTGCCCGGCTTCAGGTCCACCGAATTCGCCCAGGCGTTCGAACCGGTCATGATCTTCCATCCGTCGGTCTTCGCAGCCTGTAGCAGGAGCGCTGCGGTGAGAATCAGAGAGCCCGAAATTGAGATCCAGCGCAATAGTTTCATGATGGATATCAGGATACCAGTGGGATGCGCCCGGCGGGACCCTCCCAAATTGGCCGTATGGCACGCCGGGGCCGCCGCCGATCTGTAAAATGAGAAGGCTGGTATGAAATTCGAAGTACAATCCGCCACGTTCCCCTCGCTGGAATTGGACTCCGGCGCGGTGCTGGCCCCTGTCGAGATCGCCTATGAGACGTATGGCGAACTCAGCCCGGAGCGCGACAACGCGATCCTGATCACGCACGCCTTTTCCGGCGACGCCCACGCGGGCGGCGAGGATGGCTGGTGGGACAAGATGATCGGTCCAGGAAAGGCCTTCGATACGGATAAGTACTTTGTTATCTGTTCGAATGTGCTGGGCGGGTGCCGCGGCACCACCGGCCCGGGATCGATCAACCCGGAGACCGGCCAGCCCTGGGGCATGAGCTTTCCGCAGATCAGTATCGCCGACATGGTGCGGCTGCAGAAGAAGCTGACTGACCAACTCGGCATCGAGAAACTCTTGAGTGTGGCCGGCGGATCCATGGGCGGGATGCAGGCGCTGGAGTGGCCGGTGGCCTATCCCGACAGCGTCGCCTCGGCCATTGTGATCGCCACTACCGTGCGGCACAGCGCGCAGCAGATCGCCTTCAATGAAGTCGGCCGGCAGTCGATCATGGTCGATCCGGATTGGAACGGGGGCGATTACTACGGGAAGACTCCGCCAGCGCGCGGACTGTCGGTGGCCCGCATGGTCGGGCACATCACCTATATGTCCGACGACAGCATGCGCGAGAAGTTCGGGCGACGCTTGCGCACGCCGGACCAGTTCGAGGTCGAAAGCTATCTCAGCTATAACGGCACCAAGTTTGTGGACCGCTTCGACGCGAACTCCTACATCTACATCACCCGCGCGATGGACACCTTTGATCTGACCCAGCGCGGATCACTGGTCTCGCTGTTCGGCGAGTCGCGCACGCGCTTCCTGGTGATCAGCTTCACCTCGGACTGGCTGTATCCCAGCTATCAATCGCAGGAAATCACCAGCGCCCTGCGCGCCCGGAACTGCGACGTCGCCTATTGCGAACTGGATTCGCCCTACGGGCATGACGCGTTCCTGGTGGAGGCCGACCGCCAGACCGACGTGGTCACCGGGTTCCTGGCCAGCACGTATCGCGAAAAGTACGGGCGGGAGCCGCGCACGGTGGGTGCCGCGGCGGCGATCGCCGGAAAGGTCCCCGAGGGCGCCTAGTCACCCATGCGCAAAGTCTATGGCCGCCGGGATTTCGAAATCATCGGCGAGCTGATTGAACCCGGCACGCGCGTGCTGGATCTCGGCTGTGGGGAAGGCGAGCTGCTCGCCTGGCTCAAGGAGAACAAAGTCGTCGACGGCCGCGGCGTGGAGATCTCCGGTCCGCGGGCGCAGAAGGCCATCGCGCGCGGAGTTTCCGTCTTTCAAGGCAAGCTGGAGCAAGCCGTCGAAGACTATCCCGAGCAAGTCTTCGATTACGTCGTCCTGTCCCAGACCTTGCAGGAAACCCGTGATCCGCTGCGGGTGCTGCGCGGCATGCTGCGCATCGGCAAGCGCGCGATTGTCGCGTTCCCCAATTTCGGACATTATTCGGTCCGCTGGTCCATGCTGTGGACCGGCCGCGCGCCCAAGAGTCCGCTGTTTCCGCACGACTGGTTCAACTCGCCCAACATCCACGTGCTTTCCGTGCATGACTTCGAAGCCCTGGCCAAGCATGAAGGCTGGAAGGTCGAGCGGCGGATCTTCCTGGCCGGGCATCGCCAACCGACCTGGTTCCCGAACCTCACCGCGCAGGTTGCGGTGTTCGTGATCACCAGTGGCGGAGTCCCCGGCCGCGCCAGCACGGGTGCCGAGGAGACGGTCCACAAACGAGTTCATGAGCCGGTCAGCAACATCATCGGCAAGCATGAGTGAGACGCCCAAGGCGGTGGCGTCGGATCCTCTTCATCCAGTGGTGACGCTCGACGTGGAGCCGTCCGACGCCGGTCAGCGTCTGGATCATTACCTGCAGAGCCAGCTTCCCAAATACAGCCGCTCCCGCCTGAAGACCTGGATCAATGACGGCCAGGTGCTGATCGATGGGGCCGAGTCCAAACCGTCCACCCAGCTCCGTGGCGGCGAGCACATCGAAGTCATGCCGCGCGGACTCCCGCCGCTGAAGGCCGAGCCCGAGGACCTCCCCATCGAGATCCTCTACGAAGACGATGCCGTGATCGCCGTGAATAAGCCCGCCGGGATCGTGGTCCACGCCGGCGCCGGCCGCCACGAAGGCACGTTGGTCAACCGGCTGGTGCATCATTTCCAATCACTGTCGCAGGTCGGCGGCGAACTGCGCCCCGGCATTGTTCACCGGCTCGACAAGGACACCAGCGGCGTGCTGCTGGTCGCCCGCACCGACGCCGCGCATCGCGCGCTGGCTGAACAGTTCTCCGGACGGACGGTCGAGAAGACCTACCTGGCGCTGGTTCACGGCAACATCCCGACCGAAACCGGACGCGTCACCAAGTCCATCGCGCGCGACCCGATCCGCCGCACCCGCATGACCACGCGAACCGAAAAAGGCCGCTCGGCGCTGACCTATTTCAAGGTCCTGAAGCGCTATGGGAAGTACACCTATCTTGAGGTGAAGATCGGCACCGGGCGGACGCACCAGATCCGCGTGCATATGCAGAGCCTGCGCCATCCCGTCGCCGGCGATACGCTCTACGGGGCTCCGAAGGCGCCGGAAGCGACCCGCGATTTGTTCCTGCATTCCTGGAAGATCACTTTTACCAGCCCCGCGACCGGCGAACCGGTGACGGTGGAGGCTCCGCTGCCGAAAGAGCTGCAATCCTGGCTCGCGGCCCTTGAATAACCGGGGTCCGACGTTCAGTCGGCGTGCGCCAGGCGCACAGACCTCGAAGCGGGCAGTCAACCCCGGGCGCGCAGGATCCAACAGAACCGCCATGCGTGAGCATGTGGGCCGCCCCAGCCAGCGGGCAGGGTGGCTCCTCCCTCACGGTCGGGTTCCGTCAGAGCACCTCAGGCTTGCGGTAACCGTACGGAACCGCCATGCGTGAGCATGCGGGCAGTTCGGGATCGCAGCGACTCCGCTGCACTTAGGCGTCTAGAGGACTTTGCCCCGGGCAGGGGAGTGCGGGATCGTCCCAAACGGTATACTTTTAAGTGCTATGAAGTCCCTGATAGCCGCGCTCCCCTGTCTCCTGTTTCTGGTCCCGGTGTCGGTGCCGGCCCAGCAGGATACCTCTCTGCCCGAAGCCTCGCCGGGAGAGGTCGCCGATCTGGGCGATCTCAGCCCGATCACCCTGGACGTCACCCGCGTCAACCTCTTGTTCACGGTGACCGACAAGAAAGGCCGGTTTGTCAACGATCTGGCCAAGGAGGATTTTGAGGTCCGCGAGAACAAAAAGACCCAGGAAATCTTGGAGTTCACCGCGGAAAGCGACCTGCCGCTGCGGCTGGCGATCCTGGTGGACACCTCCAACAGCGTGCGTGATCGCTTCCGCTTCATTCAGGAAGCCGCCATTGACTTTATTCGCGCTGCGGTTCGTCCGGGCCAGGATAAAGCGGCTGTCATGAGCTTTGACTCACAGGCGACCCTGGCCGTGACGCTGTCAGACCACGTGAGCGACCTGGAAGCCGCGGTGGACCGGATGCGTCCCGGCGGCGGCACGGCTCTATACGATGCCGTCTATCTCTCCTCGCAGGAGCTGATGAAGGAACAGCCGCGTGACAAGTTCCGCCGTGCGATCATCGTGCTCAGCGATGGCGAAGACAGCCTCAGCTACTACAGCCGCGAGCAGGCCCTGGAGATGGCGCAGAAGGCCGACCTGGTGATCTACACGATTTCCACCAACGTACTGCGCGGGCAAACCGGCGGCGACAAGGTCCTGAAGCGCTTCGCCGAGGAAACCGGCGGCGACTCCTTCTTCCCCTTCAAGGTCGAGGACATGCAGCAGTCCTTCGCCAATATCGCCAATGAACTGCGGCATCAGTACAACCTGCTGTACCGTCCGAATCCTTTGATCGCCGACGGCAAGTATCATCCCATCGAGGTCCGGGTGAAGTTGAGTAAGGACCTGTTGGTTCGCGCGCGCAAAGGCTACTACGCTCCGGAACCGATTGAGTAGCGACAGAGCAACGCCGTGCATATCAAGATCCAAGATGAAGACCTCGAACGTCGCCTGGATAGGCAAATGCAATCCATGGGGGCCGAGACCCTGGAAGAGGCGATTCGGCGATTGCTGGAGACCCAGGAAGAACAGGATCGTTGGCTGCTCGAAAGCCACGATCTGATCCAAGTAAAGATTCAGCGCGGTCTTGATCAGCTCGAGCGGGGCGAAGGGATCGACGAAGAAGACCTAGATGACTATTTGCGGGAACTGAAGTCCAAGCTTGAATGAACCGCTACAGGCTTTCGCCGGACGCGGCGCGAGATCTGGTCGGGATCTGGCGTCACCTTCGGACGGAAGCTGGCGTTAGGTCGCCGATCGGGTTGAGGCGGAGATCCGCAAGAAATGTATCTCCTTGGCACCGGCGCCAGGAATCGGCCACTCGCGAAAGGACCTGACGCATTTGCCTGTCAAGTTCTTCTCCTGTGTTCTCCTACCTGATTATTTACAAGCCCCAATCCGACGCCCCTTGGGGTGGTTGCAATTCTGCACCGTCGACGCAATGTTGTGGCGGTCCTCCGCACCAGGACATAGTCCCTAACGCTTCAATCCCATCCGCACCGCCGCCTCCACCGGCAAATACTCGCTTCATTACCTCGACCGCGCTCCAGCGCAAAGGCCGCCCACGACTCCAGCGGCGGCTGCGCCATGAACCGAGGCGCCTCCCCCCGATGCTCCTGCGCGGAATGCACCAGGAACGGATGGCACAGGTAAACGGTTCCCGCCTTGCCCGTCGCCAGGACCTCCTCCCGATGCTCCGTTGCGGGCAACCGCTCGGCGAGCTCAAGGAAACTCAGCCCCGCCTCGCCAGCCGGCGCGAGAATGCGCGCGACGTCATGGTGCGAGCCCGCGCGAATTCTTGGTCGGCGCATCCTGCTTGCCGACATTCGAAAACAGGAACAGCATCAGCAATGCCCGCCCGCGCGAACGCACGTTGATGCGCCAGTTGAAATAGGACTGGTCCGGATCGTCCGCCGCCGGAGGAAAGCTCGCGTCTACGTGCCAGCCGGTATCGTTCGGCCGAGCCTCAGCCGGAAAGCGAACCGGAAATGTACCGAGCCCCATCAGCGGCTTCCAGCGCGAAGCCCCGACCAGCTGATCCAGTGCGGCGCGGAGCCGCGGCGTATTCGCCGCCGTCCGAAACGGCGCGTCCGAGTATCCGCCCAACCGCACCACCGGCTCCACCCAGGTATCCCGGTCCTCCCGGTCGCAGGGAAGATCGCGCCACAGGATCTTCCGCGCTTCCTCGGCCGTCTCCCAGGAAAACGCATGGTCCAGGCGCACGAATCCGTCGCGAATGAACTGCTCGATCTGGTCCTCGCTCAGCGGCAGGGCTGCGGTTGCGGCCTGATTCGATTCCATACGGCCATTATTGTCGACGGTGCGTGGGAAGTCGATCCGATACCGTCCGGGCTAGAGTTCCATCGTCGCCGTGATGATTGGCGCTACGGCTCCCCCCACCGCGATCGCGTCATCGCCAAATAGTTCGCCAAATAAAATGTGCAGCAGACTGCGGCGGCCCATCTTGACCCCCTGCTCGCTCACCAGCCGCGTGCCGGGTTTGCCGGAGCACATTCCATACCGAGCCATGTACGCGGCTAGCGGCCCTGTGGCGCTACCCGTCGCCGGATCTTCCGCGATGCCGTGCGCCGCCGCGAACATGCGGGAATAGGCGCCCTCCGTCGTCGGGGTGAACACAAAAATACAAATCGGATCGCCAGACTTCTGAATCATCCGCATGCCGGCCAGGTCCGCCCACGCGCGATCGACCGCCTCGCGGGACTTCAGCGCAATATAGATGTTAGGGTTACCTGCGCTCACCATCTGCGGAGGCGCGTCGAGCAGGTCCTCCGCCGAGACGCCCATCGCACTCGCGCAGTCCTGGCGGTCATATTCCGGACCGAAGCTGACCGGCGGTGTCCGGAGCCACAACAGATCGTCGTAGGTTCGCACCGCAACCGGACCTACGAGCTCTTCCAGCGCGAAATGGTCCGTGGCCACCCGACCCTCATCCCGCAGTACCCACGCTGTCCCCACGGTCGGATGCCCGGCAAACGGCACCTCCTGCGCGGGAGTAAAGATCCGCACCCGCGCCGCACATTGCGGCGAGCTCGGCGGATACACGAAGACAGTCTCGGAAAGATTCAGTTCGCGCGCGACCCGCTGCATGGTCGCATCGTCGAAATCCGGAGCATCGGGAAACACTGCCAGCGGATTTCCTTCCAGCTTGTTTTCGGTGAAGACATCGACGACACGATATCGGTACGTGGCCATCTTCCTATTCTGACGCCGCGCCGAATTTGGCCGTTATACGCCGAGTCCTGTGGCGCGGGGCCATGCCCCGCGAACAGAAAACGCTACTTCGCCGCTACGTCCCGACCCTGATCCTGACAATCAAACACCGCGACGTACTGGAAATAGCTCCCCATCTGCTCGCAGCTCTTTCCCATCGTCTCTAACTGCGGAATCCGCGCGTCCAGCAGATCTTTCAAAATGCGATCCGCGTCCGGGCGGAACCCATGCAGGAAGAACACCCGCCCTTCGTCGCGAGCCTCCAGACTCGCCGTGAGCACCTGCGCCTCCTCGGCAAGCTGGCTCCGCGCAACGTCACTGGAGACATCTCCCACAAACCCCGGGTGCGCATCGATCTCGGCCGGGAAGCTGCGTTCCTCGATCCCGGCGCGCGATATGCGGTCCGGGTCAATCCGGTCCCAGTAGTAATCGATAGGCAGCCGGCTGAGATTGGTAAAAATCACCACGTCGCCCGGGCGCGTGTTCGCCGCCAGATACTGCGCCGTCGTGCGAGCATCGCATAGCGAATTGGACGCGCTAACCGCCACCGCCATGGCGCACGCCGCTCCCACCAGCCCCGCTGCGACCTTCATCGCAGGCAAGCGCAATCGCGCCCCCAGCGCTCCCAGCGCCAGACACATCGCCGGCAACGCGACGATCGTGAACCGGGACCCGAACACCGGCTTTATAAAGGACGCGGCAAACGGCGCCAGGATCGTAAGCACCGCCAGAGTCGCGGGTACCGCCGGGGAGATAGAGAACACCGGGGAAGTCGCCTCCTCAGAGTGCCCTCCGCTCCCTTGCCTCCACTTCGCTACCGCGAACGGCACCACAAACGCGAACAATCCGACCTGGAGCAAGAGCGCCGTGACTAACTCCAGCACCGTCGGCTCCGGAACCCAGGCCAGATTGGACCCGGTCCGCTGCATCTGGCTCACCAGCACCGGAGCCCACAACGCCGCGTACGGAGCCAGCGACACCACCGCCGCCCCGATCATGCGAGGCAAATGCCGCGTGCGCCAGAACACCACATACGTGATCCCCTCCGCCAGCAGCAAAAAGAAGAACCAGACATGGGTGAACGACCCCACGATGTTGGCGCCGATGTAGATCGCCCAGTCCGCTCTCGTCGGCGACTCTTTGCCGCTGACCCGCAGAAATCCCAGCGTCGATCCGGCCGCCGCCAGCGCCAGCAGCGTATACATTCGCACCAGCCCCACCGCAATCGTATCCAGCGGACTGGCGATGAAGATCGCCGCCGCCAGCAGTCCGGCCGATTGCCCCCAGACCTCTCGCCCCGCGCGATAGATCAGGCCCGCCGCACCCAGGCTCAGCAGTAGCGATAGCATTCGCGCTGCGACCTCACCAGTTCCAAACACGCCGGTCCACGCCGCCAGCAGCCAGTAGTACAGCGGCGGATGAATGTCGCCGCGCAGTTCGCGCATCATGTCCGCCCACGGCAGCTCCACCACCCGCAGGCTCCAGCACCTCATCGGAGCGGTACGCCTGCCCGGCCGAATACAGGCTCAGGAACAGGGCCCCCGCCAGCAGGCACAAAGCGGACCCACATCCGGACCTTTCCGGATATGGCGGGGAACTCTGCGCGAGACTCGGGCATTCTTCTGTAAGATCGACGGAAAATCATTGGTTCTATAGGGCATTCGCGCCTCCCCTGGAGCCTCTTCGCATCCGGCCCTCCCGGGGACTCCCCGTGTCGTGAAATCCTGTTATGCTTCCATAAACCTTCTGAAAAGAACTTATGGCGACCCCAGCCGTTGGCGATAACTACATCCTTCCTGGACAAAGCGATCATGACCGCCTGCGCATGATCAGCGAAATTCACGACGAGGCAACGCAGGACTTATTGCGACTGGCTGGCCTTGCTCCCGGATTCCGGTTCGTCGAATTCGGCTGCGGGTTGGGATACGTGACGCGCTGGGCCGTCTCCGAGGGCGCGCGCGGCACCGGTATCGACATCAACCAGGAGCAGGTGAACGCCTGCGAGTTGCTGGCTGATGCCGAGGGACTCACCGGCGCGGACTTCCACGTCGGTAGCGTCTATGAGCCGGAGTTCGAACCGGATAGCGTGGACATGACGTACTGCCGTTGGCTTCTGGTGCACTTGAACCGCCCGGTGGACGCCATGCGCGCCATCTACAAAATCCTCAAGCCCGGCGGCGTGATGATCTGCGAGGAGGCCGGCGTCGGCCAGGTCTACACCGAGCCCCGCTCGGAAGCCTATGCGGAGATGGTTGACATCGCACTCAAGGCCGGTAAGGCTCGCGGAGTGAACTACGATGGCGGCCGCTACGCCCACATCTGGGCCAAGGAAGCCGGCTTCGAATTGGTCCATGCGGCGGCTTATCATCCCCACTACCTGACCGGTCCTCACAAGAGTTTCTGGAATTGGACCCTCCGCAACGCCGTGCAGCGGCTGGTGGACGAAGGCGGCCTCTCCCAGGAACGCTTCGACGAACTGGTCGCCGGCATGACCGCCGCGGACAATTCCCCGGATACCGTCGTCGCGCATTGCCGCATGCACCAGTTGATCGCCAGAAAGCCGACGGCATAATAGTCCCAGGGAGCAAACGCCTCGGTTGCCATTCAATGAAATAACGAGTTCTCCTGGAACGCATGGGTGACTCGCGGAATTCGGACGTCGCCGCCATCGGCATCGACTGGGGAACCTCTTCCTTCCGCGCGATGCTGCTCTCTCCCGACTGGCCATGCCATCGAGACCCAGCGTGCGGCGGCTGGGATCCTCACCATCGAAGATCGCGACTTCGAAGGCGCCCTGCAAAAGCACATCGGCGATTGGCTGGCCGAGTTCCCGAAGGTCCCCGTCGTGCTGTCCGGAATGATCGGCAGCCGTCAGGGCTGGGTTGAAGCGCCTTACCTCGACTGCCCGGCCGACCTTCGAGGCATCGCCCGCGCGATGACGGACGTTCGCCTTACCGACGGAAGATGGATCTCCATCGCCCCCGGCCTCACCTGCCGCGACGCCGACGGCGTACCCGATGTGATCCGTGGCGAAGAGGTCCAGATCCTGGGCGCGGTCGAGCTACTGGGCATCGCCGACGCAACCTTCTGCCTCCCAGGAACGCACTCCAAATGGGCGCAGGTGCAGGACCGCCAGGTCAGACGCTTCACCACCCACATGACCGGTGAAGTCTATGACGTCCTGCGCCGCCACACCATCCTGAGTCGCACAATCTCAGCGGATGACAATGCCTGGGACGACGCGGCGCTCCTCGATGGCGTTACCCGCTCCGGCCACGGCGGGGGCCTGCTCCATCATCTGTTCGGCATCCGCGCCGGCGCCCTGTTCGCCGAACTTTCGCCCCATGCCTCGGGCGCCTTTCTTTCCGGACTCCTGATCGGTCACGAGATCCGCGAGGCGTTGCCGGGCCGCGAGGATCACGACACCATCCACCTGATCGGCGAGCCACGACTGGTCAACCTTTATATAGCCGCGCTCGCCCACCTCGGTCACGAAGCGACTGCCGCACCGCCGGAAGCCACCGCAGCCGGGCTGTTTCAATTGATATCGATGGGGAAATCCAATGCCTGAAATCACACCTGAAACGACATTGGACGCGTGGCTCCACCGCTGCCCACTGGTCGCGATCCTGCGCGGCGTGAAGCCCGACGAAGTCGTCGAGATCGGTACGGCACTGGTCGAGGCCGGATTCGCGATCATTGAAGTCCCGCTCAATTCGCCCGATCCGATGGAGAGCATCGCAAAACTAGCCGCGGCGCTCGAAACCGAAGCGCTCATCGGCGCCGGAACCGTTCGCACTGCGGCCCAGGTCGAGCAGGTCTATCAGGCAGGTGGCCGACTGATCGTCATGCCCCACGCTGACCTCGCCGTTGTCGAAGCCGCCAAACAAGCTGGGATGATCACGATCCCCGGCATCTTCACCCCGACCGAAGCGTTCGCCATGCTCGACGCGGGAGCCGACGCCTTGAAGCTGTTCCCCGCCGAGGCGGCTTCCCCCGCGCATCTCAAAGCCCTGAAAGCCGTCCTGCCGCCGGAGACCACAGTGCTCCCGGTCGGCGGCATCACACCTTCTAGCATGGGTCCATGGGTCGCCGCCGGAGCCGCCGGCTTCGGGCTCGGTAGCGCGCTCTACAAACCCGGCATGGCCGCGGAGAAGGTCGTGACAAACGCCCGAGCCTTCCTAAGCGCGCTCCGCACCGAATAGGGCCGCGTTCCGCCGGCGGGAAGATTTCTAGCTTCCCAATCCATCGAGCTACGGTTTGCGCGAGGCGCGCCAGCACCACAAAGCAGAATATGGAACCGCGCGCGTGAGCAAGCGGCAAGCCGGAACTATGAGGCGCCGTCGAGGCAAAGCTTATAGGCCGCTGTCACTGACGCGGCGGTAGCCTGGCTTGATCCCAGCCTCTCAGGACCCGATCAGTCCAAACCCGCGCGTATGCTTCTCGCTCTGCGGCTCATCTGGGGGGTGCGTCACCATCACCGCCAGAATCCCAAACAAGCCACCGGCGCAGATCGCCAGCCAGGAGAACATCGCTAAGGCACCGGAAATCCACTCCGACCATAGCGGTGAATCCAAACGAAACAGCGAAAGGTCCATGCCCCACCTCCTTGGCATCCCCTTTTGGTCCCCACCAAATAAGCCTGCTTGGAGTCTAGGTCCGCGCATGAAAAAAGTCAATCCTCCGGACCTTCCCCTGCGCATACAATTTATCCTTAATCCCACATGTTAAGATCGGAGCATCATGCGGCAAGAATGGGTTTCTAAACGCGCGAATGACAAGGTCCGGACGCAGATGCACTACGCCCGGAAAGGCCTCATCACCGAAGAAATGGAGTACGTGGCCAAGCGCGAACGCCTCACCCCGGAAACCATTCGTGACGAGGTCGCCCGCGGCCGGATGATCATCCCGGCCAACATCAATCACACCAATCTGGAGCCGATGTGCATCGGCGTCGCCTCGTCCTGCAAGATCAACGCGAACATCGGCAACTCGTCCACCACCTCCGACATTGATGAGGAACTGGCGAAGCTCCAGTACTCGGTCAAGTACGGCGCCGACACAGTGATGGACCTCTCCACCGGTGGCGACATCCCCGAGATCCGCAAGGCGATCATCAACAATTCGCCCGTGCCCATCGGCACCGTGCCGATCTATGAGGCCATCGCGCGAGTCCGCCGCATCGAAGATCTGACCATCGACGTCATGCTCGAGGTCATCCAGGAGCAGGCCGAGCAGGGCGTCGACTACATGACGATCCACGCCGGCGTCCTGGTGCAGTACATCCCGCTTACCACCAAGCGCGTCACCGGCATCGTCAGCCGCGGCGGCGCGATCCTGGCCGAGTGGATGGTCAAGAATCACAAGCAGAACCTGCTCTACGAGAACTTCGAGGACATCTGCAAGATCCTTGCCAAGTACGACGTCAGCTTCTCGCTGGGCGACGGCCTGCGCCCCGGCTCTCTGGCCGACGCCTCCGATGCCGCCCAATTCGCCGAGCTCGAAACGCTGGGCGAGCTGACCAAGATCGCCTGGAACTACGATGTCCAGACCATGATCGAAGGCCCCGGCCACATCCCCTTGGACCAGATCCAGATGCAGGTCGAGAAGGAAAAGGAGCTCTGCTACGAAGCTCCCTTCTACACCCTCGGCCCGCTGGTCACCGACATCGCGCCCGGCTACGACCACATCACCTCGGCCATCGGCGCGGCCATGATCGGCTGGCACGGCGCCTCCATGCTCTGCTACGTCACGCCGAAAGAGCACCTCGGCCTGCCGAATCGCGAAGACGTCAAGCAGGGCCTGATCGCCTATAAGATCGCCGCCCATGCCGCCGATGTCGCCCGCCATCGCCCCGGCGCCCGCGATCGCGACGACGAGCTTTCCCGCGCCCGCTTCGCCTTCGACTGGAACAAGCAGTTCGAGCTGTCGCTCGACCCCGAAACCGCCCGCGCCTATCACGACGAGACGCTGCCGGAAGAGGGCTTCAAGGACGCCGCCTTCTGCTCCATGTGCGGACCCAAGTTCTGCTCGATGAACCACTCCAACAAAACCCAGGAGTTCACCGACGCCGACGCACAGGAAATCCTGACCAAAATCAAGCCGGCCGAGTCGAAGCCCGAGCACGAGCCCGTCGCGGGGGACTAGGCCCTAGCAGGATTTTGAGTGGGGCGGGGCAATTCCCCCGCCAAGTCAGCGTTGCGCTATGGGGGGCCGGAGTTCATCCGGCGGGAAGTTTCAACTTCCCAATCCGCGAGGCGTAATGGCCCATTCCGACCTGCGCCACCCGCTGTGCTACATTGCCCCTAAGGCCCCAAGAAAGACCCTGGAATTCCCCCACGTATGAAGCGAGCCCTGACATACGTTCTCTCCCTCCTCTCGGTGTTCGCCGCAGCGGGATCCCTGTACGCGCATCACGCCGTCAGCGCCGTCTATGACACCAGCAAGGAGGCGACCTTCGAGGCCGTCATCACCAACGTCGAATGGCTGAACCCCCACGCGCACTTCACCGCCGACGTCGAAACCGACGGCAAAGTCGCTTCCTGGGAGTTCGAACTCGGCAGCCCCAACGGCCTGATGAAGCACGGCTGGCAGCGGCACACGCTGAAGGTTGGCGATCGTGTCACCGTCCACGCCCTGCGCGCCCGTGACGGCTCCCGCCGCGGCAGTGTCAAATCGGTCGATTGGCCCAACGGCGCCCACTGGTCCAACTACGATCTGTTCGATCGCTGAGATGCTATTCCGCGTGTAACACCTGCGCCGGATCCACCAGAGGTGCGCAAATCTACTCGTGCCGCAGAACTTCGCTGGGATGGATGCTCGCCGCTTTGCGTGCGGGCAGGAACGCGCCCGCCAGGGCGGTGAACACCAGCAACGCCGCGACCGCGATGTAGGTCGCCGGGTCATTCGGCTCGACACCGACCAGCCACGATTCTAAAAATCTCGCAAGCCCCAGCGCGGCGACGCATCCAATGCCGATCCCCGCCAGCGCCATATAGAAACTGCGCTTCATCACCATCGCCAGAACGGCCCGCGGCTCCGCGCCCAGGGCCATGCGCACTCCGATTTCCTGCGCCCGCTGTCCCACTGTGTAATGCAGCACGCCGTAGACGCCAAAGATTGCCAGAAACAGGCCGCTCACGGCCAGCGTTGTTAACAGGTCTCCCTGCACCCGCTGGGGCGCGATCGACGCATTCACTGACTCGGTCAACGTCTGCGGTTCGATCACGATGGCCCCGGTCCATTCCTCGGCGACACGGCGTAGATCACCGGCGACGTTCGTGGCGTCCACGGGCCCGGCGCTACGCAGCAACACCTGGAAGAAATCGCCCGTCATCGGATACACGCCGTCGCCCATCGGGAAATAGATTTGCGCTTCGGGAGGCTCGCTCGGATCCGGATGGAAACCGGAAACGACGCCGACGATCGTGAAAGGATCCATCGGGCCCTGGGCGTTGATTTGATGGCCTACCAGGTCCGCGGGCTTCGTCAGTTCTCCGTTCGCCTGCCGCGCGATGATTTCGAACGCCGCCTGGTTCACGACTGCGGGCGGATGCTCCAAGCGTCCGTCGCGCTCGGCAAGCCATCGGCCCGCGAGCAGGCGGATGCCGCTGGCCTTCCGGAACCCTTCGGTGACCCTGCCGATCCCGGCCCGGTTGGTCGCGCTTCGTTCCGCCTCCGTACGACCGTTCAGCGTCGGGTAGCCGCCGTAGTGGCGATAGTGCCATACCGAGGCCGCCTCAACCGAAGGCAGCGCCTCGAGCCTGCTGGTGAATTCCTTGTAGAAGTCCATGCGGCCGCTTTGGGCCGCGCTTCCGTTGCGGATCTGGCCTTCGGCCACCAGAACATGGTCCGGCTGAAACTCGCGCGTATCGTTTCGCAGATTCCAGATCGTGCGGAGTGCGACGCCTGCCCCAGTCAGCAGAACCAACGTCAAGGCGAGCTCGGCGGCGACCAGCACGCTCTGCAATCGGACGTTGCCGCGCGGACGCGAGGCTCCGGCTTGCGCCTTCAGCGGACCCGCCACGCCGCGGCGCGAGCCGATCCGTGCAGGGACCAATCCGGAGAGCAGGCCCGCCGCAAGGCAAGTCAGGAATCCTACGCCCAACACGGTCCGGTTCGGTGTGCCGTCAAAGAGCGGGACTTCGAACGGGATCCACTGAATCACGATCGGCGTCATCCATATCGCCAGCAAAACGCCGATCCCGCCACCGATGACTGCCAGCACCATCGTCTCGGTCAGCAACGCCCGCAGGACGCCGGCCCTGGTTGCCCCCAGCGCGAACCGAAGCGCGACCTCGCCGCTCCGCGCAGCCGAGCGCGCCAGCAAAAGGTTGGTGATATTTGCGCAGGCGACCAATAATAGGAATCCCGCGGCGATCCACAACAGCAGCAGCGCCGGACGAACATCGCCAACCATACGCTCCTGCAACGGCACGATCCGGACGCCTTCGATCGGGCCATAGCGCTGGCTCTCCGGTACGTTTGCCGACAGCGTGTTCAGCTCGGCTTCTGCGGTTTCGATCGAAACGCCGTCCGCCAGCCGGCCAATGACGGGACTGGCTTCCACGGAGACGTACGGAGAACGGCGGGCAATTGGGAAGAGTAGTTCCACGTCCTGCTGCTTCCCGTATTCATTGCTGGGAAGCGGCAGCCTGAAGCCTCTTGGGAGAACGCCGACAACCGTTTTCCCGGACAACGTCGAATTCAGGTTGCGGATGTCACCGCCGAAAAGTCTCTTAAACAAGGGATGGCTGATGATCACATTCCCCGAACCGGCGTCGTCAGGGATAAAGTCCCGCCCAATCGCCGGCCGAACGCCTAGTAATTCCTCTACTCCGCTGCGGATCGTGGTTGTCCGAAGCCGTACGAGTCCGCCGTCGCTCGTTTCATAGTCCGTATCCGTCCCCAATACGCTCGTCAGCTTTGCCAGGCTCTTGCTCTCGTCCTGCCAAACCTGCCTGTAGATTCCCAAGGCTCCGTCGGGCGTCAGCGACGTCGGCGTCGTGATCCATACCAGCCGGTCCGCATCCGGATAAGGCAGGGGACTCAAGAGCACTGATTGGATCACCGTAAACATCGCGGTGTTGATGCCCAGCGAAAAGGCGAACGTCAGCAACACCATTGCGGTCAGTCCGGGGTTCCTGGCCAGCGAGCGCAGGCTGAAGCGAATGTCCCGCCACAGATTGCTCAGAATGGGAATCTCCAGTAGATCGCCGAACTCCTCGCGGATGCGCGTCGCGTTTCCCATCTCGAGTTCCGCGTGTCGCCGTGCCTCCGTCGCGGGCAGGCCCTGCGCCAGAAACTGCTCGGTCAGCGTGTCGCGGTGGTGCTGCAACTCTTGATCCAACTCACGCCGGAGGCGCTTCTGCATCAACCAACTGCGGAGCCGTCCCATCAGTTCTCCTCCCCGGCATTCAGGAACCGCTGCATCAGCGCCACGGTGCTCTCCCATTGCGCGGCTTCTTCGGTGATCTGCCTGCGGCCCTTCTCGGTCAGCTCGTAGAACTTCGCCTTGCGCTTGTTCTCGGAGACGCCCCACTTGGACTTGATCCAGCCGCGCTGCTCCAGCCGTAGTAATGCCGGGTATAACGTGCCTTGATTCAGGTTGAGGATGCCGTCGGAGATTTGCAGAATCCGTTGCGCCAACCCGAATCCGTGCTGCGCGCCCATCACCTGCAGCGTCCGTAGCACCATGAGATCGAGGGTTCCCTGGAGGACTTCTTTAGACATTCTAGAGGAATACTGCCACCGCTCCTTTAGAATGTCAAGAGGAGGTTCCGATTCTCCCTCCACCCCCCTTCGCTTGGCGATCCCACATGATATGATCGGGTTGCCCATGTCCTTAGAGCTGGAAGCCTCGTCTGCGCAGGTCCAGCGGATCTTGCAGAGCAGCGTGTTCCGCACCTCCGAGGTGCACCGGAACTTGTTGCAATACCTGGCAGATAAGTCGCTCGCTGGGGAGGCCGACTCGCTCAAGGAATACACCGTCGGGCTGGATGTTTTCCAGAAGCCCGAGTCCTACGATCCGCGCCAGGAATCCACCGTGCGCATGCACGTCGCCCGCCTGCGGCAAAAACTTGCGGAATATTACCGGACCGAGGGTGCCGATGATCCGATCGTCGTCGAGCTTCCCAAGGGTGGATTTCGCGTGGTCTTCGAGACGCGTGAGGTCCCGGCCGCGGTGGCTCCGGCGCTCGCCGACTCACCCCGCCGCGGGATCGCCTGGCATGAGTTGGCGCTGGTGGGTGCGTTGATTGTCGCCGCCGGCCTCGCTTTCTACAACTACAGCCGGCTGCAGACCGTGGAGCAGCAGGTCGCCCAAAATGCCGGCGACGGCCCCCTCGGCGCCTCCTGGACCCCGGAACTGCAGGCCCTTTGGGAGCCGCTCATCGCGAAAAACCGGCCTCTGATTGTCGCCGTTTCCGCCGTGGGCGCCGAAAGCGGGATGTTCCACCTGGGCTCGTTCCTGGGGCGCGGCGCCAATGTGCAGGTTCTGGAGTCCAACCAGATTGAAGCGCCGGAAGTCGCCATGGGGAACGTCGTGTTTCTGGGCCCGGTGACCGGGAATCGCCAGATGGAGGCGATGTCGGCTGACCGCCCGCTGGTTCTCGAAAAAGAGGGGATCCGCGTGCTGCACCCGGAGAAGGGGGAGCCCGAATTCTTCGCCGACAAACCTCCCGCCGATCCGCAGGACTCCGAGGAAAGCTACGCCCTGATCAGCCGCGTGCCCGGATTGTACGGAAACGGCGAGGTCCTCTATATATCCGGCAACAGCGTCGGCAGCGTCACCGGCGGGGTCGAGGCGCTGACCGATCCGGAGTTTGCCAAGGTGCTGGTTGAACATCTGAAAGGGGATGACGGGCAGGTGCCCCGCTACTATCAGGTTGTTCTGAAGGTCCAGTCGATGGATGATATGCCCATCTCCCAGGCCTACGTCCTGCACCGGAACCTTCCGGTAAGCGAACAGAGCGCCTCGATTAACTAGCCTGATTTCAAATATCTAGCGTGGTATCGCACGGTCAGTGACCGGTCCCTGACCATTGATTAGGTTAAAAGGGACCATAATATGACCATTTGACGCTGCCGGAGGCGCGGATCTTGTGTTAAAGTCCTACCTGGGTAGTTCCTCGGTTGTGTGCCGAGACGCCGCCCATGCGGCAACTTCCCGGAAGATCTTAAAGAGGTGGAAACTATGAAAACCCGTCTGGCGGCGCTCCTGATCGCTGGCGCCCTCGCCGTTCCGATGTTCGCGCATCACTCCTTTGATGCCGAGTATGACCGCAATAAGCAACGAGAGTTTACCGGCACTGTAACGAAGGTCGAGTGGATGAATCCGCACGCCCGCTTCTACGTGGATGTCATGGGAGAAGATGGCAAGGTGGAAAACTGGGAGTTTGAGCTGGGCAGCCCCAATGGCTTGATGCGGCGCGGCTGGACTCGCAATTCGCTGAAGGTGGGCGATACGGTCAGCCTGAGCGGAAATCTGGCCAAGGACGGCTCGAATCTGGCCAACGCCCGCAACGTCACGCTGGCGAACGGCAAGAAGGTATTCGCAGCCTCTTCCGCCGACGGCAATTAGAAGGAAAACTGTCGTCGCCGCCGGAAGGCAGCTGCAAACGCCGTCCCGGATCGTGTATCCTAGCCTGACGGCGAAAAGGTGAGCCGAGTCGCGAGTCTTTCGAGACAAGTGAGCGGGCTCCGCAGATTTCAGGTGGCCCGTTCCTGTTCGGGGCGGGCCTCTCTCCCGCCGCATCGGTAACGGAGAGGTGTGTCCCCAGACCGACCCAGCCTGTTACTGCAAAAACGTCGAAGCTTGGGCCCCGCCCCGCGCGGCGGCAAAGCGGATGGCAAGACGAAAATGCCCTCCTCCGGTGGCTCCGCGAGGCAGGGTCGATAGGCAAACGTGAACGATGATTGAAGAATTTTGCATGTGGCTCCGCGAAACCGAGATGAGTATCGGCATTCGCGAGTCCCTCTATATGTTCCCCGTTTTGGAAGGTTCCCACCTGCTCGGATTGGGGATCTCGGCCGGGTTGATCGGCATCTCCGATCTGCGCCTGGCAGGGGTGATCCTCAGAAAGTACCCGGTTTCGGCCGTGTTCAACACGCTGCTGCCGTACTTCACCTTCGGCTTCCTCTATATGTTCGTCAGCGGGGTCTTCCTGTTTATCAGTGAGCCGATGCGGTGCTATGAGAGCTGGTGGTTCACCATCAAGATGATCTTTATCGTGGTGGCCGGACTGAACGCCGGTTATTACCACCTCACCATCTGGATGAAGCGTCATGAGTGGGATCAGATGGAAATCCCCCCCGGAGCGGTCCGCTTTGCCGGCTGGGCATCGTTGTTCGCCTGGTCGCTGGTGATCATTGCCGGCCGTACGATGGCGTACTCTTTCTAACGAACTCGGCCGTAGCGGCTGGTGCGAACATATTTATAGGCACGGAGTTTTCATATGTGGGAAACATTCTATCCTTTTTTTGAATGGCATTATGACAGTTGGCTGGGAACCTGGATCTCCGGATCGGTCTGGTTGTTCCCCGCCTTTGAGACCGTGCACATCCTGGCGATGGCAATCATGCTGGCGGGGATCTTTGTCGTGAATTGCCGGCTGATCGGGATCTGCATGCGCCAGTTCCCCATGCCGCTTGTGGCCAAGACCCTGAACCCCTATGTGAACTGGGGGCTGACCATTATGATCATTTCCGGCTATGCGATGTTCGCCTCGGAAGCCGAGAAGAGCTACTACAACGACGGCTTCAAGTTCAAGATGGCGTCGCTGGGTCTGGTGATGCTGTTCCAGTACACACTGTACCGTTCGGTGACGCGCCGCAACGATGACGAACGCAGTTTCGCGCTGAGCTTCCTGGTGGCTTTCACCAGCTCGCTTTTGTGGTTGTGCGTCGGCGTCGGCGGCCGCGCGATCGGTTTCGTTTAGAGCGAAATTCGGCCGGCCGGCCGGGGAGCCTCCGGCCCGCCCTGCCGAAGGGCGCTTGACGAGCAAGTTATCTGTCTTGTATTGTGTCGCCTAGGCAGTGTTCCTGTCGAAACGAAGAACGGAGGTAGCCCTTTACATGAAGATCAAATTTGCCGCCGCGTTTGTCGGCCTCGCCCTGCTGCTGGGTGCGCTTCCCGTGTTCGGACATCACTCCTTTGATGCCGAGTACGACCGCAACAAGCAACGGGATTTCACCGGCACCGTAACGAAGGTGGAGTGGATGAATCCGCACGCCCGCTTCTACGTGGATGTCATGGGAGAAGACGGCAAGGTGGAGAACTGGGAGTTCGAGCTGGGCAGTCCGAACGGACTGATGCGCCGCGGCTGGACTCGCAATTCGCTGAAGGTGGGCGATACGGTCAGCCTGAGCGGAAATCTGGCCAAGGACGGCTCGAATCTGGCCAACGCCCGCAACGTCACCCTGGCGAACGGCAAGAAAGTATTCGCCGCTTCTTCCGCCGACGGCAACTAGCGTTTGTCTTAAGGCCGCCTCCTCACAAGCCGGACCTCCGGTGGCGGGGAGGCGTTGCTGTTTGCGGTTGGGGGGCACCGACCCCGTCGCTCAAACTCGGCTATAATTTGCGAGAGGCGCAGCTGGGTGGTTGCGTCGGCGGGCGGTTGGTTCCGAACGTGATCCAAGCCGGTTGTGTTGTGCCTGTCAGGCCGGCTTCAGACCCACCCGTTCAGAGTAACCACAGGTTTCGTTCTACGACGGCAAGGCCGCGGAACAGAGAGGAAGTTGAAATACCAATGAAGCAACCCCAAAACTCCAATCAGAAGTCGAGTCTGACTCGACGCAACTTTATCGCCGCCAGCGCCGCAATCGCCGCGCCCTATATCCTTGGCGCGCAAAGCAAGTCCGGAAGCCGCAAGCCGATCATGAGTGACGGCGATTTCACGTGGGAAGTCGAGCATGACTGGGGTCTGGCCAATCTGCCGTCCAAAATCAAGTACGGCAACACCCATTCGGTTGTCCAGGATCGCAACGGCAACATCTATGTCCATCACACGGTGCACCCGGACAGCGAGAGCCCGGACGCGGTGGTGGAATTCGACGACAAGGGCAAGTTCGTCAAGAGCTGGGGCGCGATGTTCCGCGGTGGCGCCCACGGCATGCATTATCAGGTGGAGGGCAATAACGAGTACCTCTACTTCTGCGATGAGAAGCACGGCATTGTGACCAAGCGTACGCTTGACGGAGAAGAAGTCTGGACGATGGGCTATCCGCAAGGCTCGCCCATTTATCAGAAGGGTCCGGGTTCGACCGGCCCCGGCGGCTCGGCTGGTTTGAACTATCGCCCGACCAACTTCGCCATTGATCCCGACACGCTGGACTTCTGGGTCGGCGATGGCTACGGGTCAAGCTACATGTTCCACTACAACCAGAAGGGCTCCTACCCGGAACTGGTTCGCGTGTTCGGTGGTCCCGGCGCTGCCGGTCCCGCGCCCGCCGGAGGTCCTGGAGGACCCGGGGCGGCCAAGGGCAAGGGCAAAGGCAAGGGAAAAGGCGCGCCGCAGGCGCCGCCGCCGATCGACTCCATGCGCCAGCCGCACGGCAACTGGATCGACACCCGCACCAGCAACAAGGTCCTGCTGGTGGCCGACCGCGGCAACCGCCGCATTGTCCGCTACACGCTGGAAGACACCCCGATCGACGTCATTGAGGGAACCATGGCTCCCTGCCACTTCCATCAGCACGAAGATCTGCTGGTCGTGCCGGATCTGCAGGCCCGCGTCAGCATCATCAAAGGCAACAAAGTGGTGTCCACCGTGGGGGCGCCGAAGGAAGGCGGTCCGGAAAATCCGGCCCGCACCACGCAGAATCGCGCTGACTTCGTGCCGGGCCAGTTCGTCAACCCGCACGGCGCCTGCTTCGATCACGACGGCAACGTCTTCGTGGCCGAGTGGGTCGAAATCGGCCGTGTCAGCAAGATGACCCGCGTCTAATCGCCGATTCCAGGCAAGAACAATTCAGCCCGGGACGCTCCCCACGGAGTGCTCCCGGGTTTGTTTTTGGGAACTGGGGGACAGGCAGCTGGTTTTCACTTCGCGCGCCAGCCCACTCAGGGAAGCTCTCCCCAAAGCTCTCCTCGAAAACGGTGTGTGTCTCCGTTTGCCTCTCGAAACCATCCGCAATCCCTTTCCCCATTTCCTTTCTCCGGGGATCTCCGCTATAATCCTGTCAGCCGGAAATCCCTCGACGGAAGGCCCGGCTCTGATTCCCGCCTCTGGTCCCTCGTATCCGGACTGCCCCCGCCAAAGACTGCGTGGACTTCCCAACGAGGTACTTTTCGTGAACACCGCAAGATCGAGAACCGCTACCAGTTCCAGCGCCCGGACGGATCCCCGCCGCCGGCGCTTCCTCGCCTTCTTTACCGCCGCCGGGCTGGGCAATACCCTGCTGCCGGGAGTTCTGTGGGGGCAAGTCGCCGAGGCGCCCACCATCACGAAGGACATGCTGGCCCATGCCCTGGCGATGTCCGGGCTTTCATTCACCGAGGAGCAGCAGGACGACCTGCTCGAAGGCGCGAACCAGAACCTCGAAGGCTACCAGGAAATTCGCGGGCTCGAGATCCCGAATGATGTATCGCCGCCGTACTATTTCAGTCCGCTGACCCCGGGTATGGAAGTCTCGCTGGGTACGGACCTCCTGCGCTTCAGCACGCCGGAGGTCGCGCGTCCGGCCGAGCTCGAACAGGTCGCGTTCTGGCCCGTGATGGATCTGGCGCAACTGCTGCGCACTCGCCAGGTGACCTCGGTGGAGTTGACCGAGATGTATCTCGCCCGGCTCCATCGCTACAACGAATTGTTGAACTGTGTGGTCACATTTCTGGACGACCTCGCTATAGAACAGGCGCGCCAGGCGGACGCCGAGATCGCCGCCGGGACCTATCGGGGGCCGCTGCACGGAGTCCCCTGGGGCGCCAAGGACATCATGGCGGTCAAAAATTATCCGACGAGTTGGGGCTCGGATTACTACAAGAATCAGGTCATTGACGAAGAAGCCAGTGTGGTGAAGATGCTGCGCGAAGCCGGAGCGGTCTTGTTGGCGAAACTTGCGACCGGGGAACTGGCGCAGGGGGATCGCTGGTTCGGCGGTCAGACGAAAAGTCCCTGGAATCCAGAGCGGGGATCGAGCGGATCTTCGGCTGGGCCGGGGTCGGCGACGGCTGCAGGCCTGGTCGGCTTTGCCATCGGCACCGAGACCAGCGGTTCGATCCTGAGTCCGTCGGCGCGCTGCGGCGTCACTGGGCTGCGGCCGACCTTCGGGCGCGTCAGCCGTCACGGGGTCATGGCGCTGTCGTGGACGCACGATCGTCTGGGCCCGATGTGCCGCTATGCGGAGGACTGCGCGCTGGTGATGTCGGTGATTGCCAAGCCAGACCACCAGGATCTGAGCGTTTCCAATATCCCATTCCGCTATGACGCTCAGCTGGACCTGGCGGGCGTTCGCGTTGGCTACATCGAACAGGACGATCCGGATATGGAGTTGCGGGCGCAGGATCGCGAAACGATGCAAGTCCTCGAATCGCTGGGCGTCGAACTGGTGCCGGTCAAGATCCCGGATTGGACGCTGAACGTAGCGAATTACGGGGTCGAATCAGCTGCCTTTTTCGATGAGCTGATGCGATCCGGCGACGATAAGCTGCTGAGCCGGCCGGAGCGCGCCGATTCCTTCCGCGGGGCGTATCTGATTCCCGCCGTCGAGTACCTGCAGTCGCAGCGCGCGCGCATGATGATGATGATGGAGCTCGCCGCCGCGACCGAAGGGGTGGATGTCTATCTGGCGCCTACGCCCATGCAACGCGAACAGCCTCGTGAAGAGGCTCGCGCGGAGGCCAGCGGCGAATCCGGGCGGCCAACTCCCACGCCTGCCGAGGCCGCGGCGCGCCGCCAGAATGCTCAACGCCAGCAGAACGCCACGCGCCGGCATTCCCGCATGGCGAATTCGGCCGGCTATCCGGCGGTCGCCGTGCCCAACGGGTTCGACCAGAACGGCGAGCCCACCAGCATCTCCTTCTTCGGCCGGCCGTTCACGGAAGCTCCGCTGTTGGCGCTGGTGAAGGCCTATCAGGATGCGACGCGATTCTATCAGCGGAAGCCGAATCTCGAAGTCCAGCCCGAACCCAAGGCGGCGGACAAAGCCTGAGGTGGATTAACGATTGGCGGGCGGCTCGATTCGCTTGAGAAATCGGCTGAGCTACTGCGCTCGCAGCGTGTCCACGGGTTCGACAGTGGCCGCTCTGCGCGCCGGGATGTAGCTCGCGACCAGGGCGGCGACGACCAGCACGCAGGCCGCGGCCAAGAACGTGACGACGTCCACCGGCGTGACGCCGAACAGCAGTGACGCCATGAGGCGCGTGAGGAAGACGGCGGCAACCGTGCCCAACACGATGCCGACGCCGGAGAGAATCATCCCCCGGTAGACGAACATCTGTTTGACCCGCCGGGGCTGGGCGCCGAGCGCCAGCCGGATGCCGACCTCGCGTTGCCGCTGCATCACCGCATAAGCCAGTACGCCATAAATCCCGACGATGCCCAGCAGAAGCGCCATCCCGCCCGCGATTCCCAGCAACGCCAGCGAGAACGAGGTCCGCACCATGGATTGGTCGTAGACCGCGGCCATCGTTTGCACCTGAACAATCGGCATGTCCGGCATCACTGCGTTGATCGCGCCGCGAATGTCCTCGACGAGACTCTCGGTTCCCGCGCGGTCGGTGCGAAGCGTGAAAGCCACCGAAATCGGCATCGTGTTCGATCCGACGAAGGGGTGCGAACGAGCCGGCCAATAAACCAGATCGGGCGGATCCTGATCGGCGCCGTCATTGTAAACGTCCGCCACGACCCCGACCACCTGTTGCCAGGGTCCGATGGTCCCCACCTTGATCCGCTTCCCGATCGCGTCGGCCGGAGTCGTCCAGCTTTTCCGCGCAAAGGTTTCCGATACCAGCGCGATGTTGCGCTGCTCGGCGACCTCATCCCAGGTCACATCGCGCCCGGCGACGATCGGCGTCCCGACGGTTGCAAGCAGTCCCGGCGAAATCAGCTTGGTTTCGCGCAGCGGCGGGACACCCGATACGCCATAGTCCTCGCCCTCCACCGCGACGATCACGGTCCCCTGCTGCTGCATGGGAAGAAAGTCGACATAGGCGGCCGAGGTAACGCCGGGAATAGCCGCCAGCCGATCCAGAATCTCCCGCTCGGTCTGGGTCATGCGATCGGGCTCGGCGAGCATCGCCTGAGGCATGGAAACCCGCACCGTTTGGATCGTCTCCGGGTGGGTGAATCCAGGATCGACATTCCGTATGTTCTGGAAGGTGCGGATCATCAGGCCGGAGCTGATCAGCATCACCAGGGCCAGGGCGATCTGCACCACCACCAGGAAATTCTGCGAACGATGCTGGCTCTTGCCGGTACTCGCCCAGCGGCCGCCCGCGTGCACGAACTCAGCCAGGTTCTCCGCGAACTTTCGTCCGGCCAGTTTCATCGCCGGGGCCAGCCCGAACAGCAGTCCGGACAGAATCGACATCGCCAGGGCGAATGCCAACACGGATCCATCGATGGTGATCTCGTTCAGGCGTGGCAGATTCCCGGGTCCATACGCCTGCAGGAGCCGCAGGCCGCCATAGGCCAGCCCGACGCCGATCACGCCGCCGATCAAACTCAACGTCAGGCTTTCCACGATCAGTCCCCGAGCCATCTGCGACCATCCGGCGCCCAGCGCGCTGCGGACCGCCAGTTCCGCGCCACGGCTTTCCGCGCGCACGAGCATCAGGTTCGCGACGTTGGCACATGCAATCAACAGAAGAATGCTGATGCTGCCCAGCAGGACCCACAGGATCTGGCCGATGTTGCCGACCACATCCTCTTTGAGCGGGTGCACGGCAGGCTGCAGGTCCAGGATGTCCAGCCGGGTCCCGACGTACTGTTCCTTATACAGGGGGAGCATGCGGCCGATGTCGGCATTGGCCTGATCCACCGTGACACCGGGCTTCAGTCTCCCGATGGCCAGGTAACCGAACTCATCGGGCGGCTGACCCATATTGATCTGCAGGGGCACGATGAGGTCGATGGGAGATCCCCCCCCGAAGCTGAAGTTCGACGGCATCACTCCGATGATTTGGCGCAGCCGGGAGTCGACCGTGATGCCTTCCCCCACCACCGACGGATCACCGCCAAAGTGCCGCTGCCAGTAGCCGTAACTCAGGATCACGGTCTCCGGCGCGCGCGGCTGATCGTCCTCGCGCGAAAACAACCGGCCCAACGTCGGCTGCACGCCGAGCACCCGCATGGTCGAGGCAGTCACCGCCAGCGTGGTCGCCAGCTCCGGATCCCCTTCGCCGGTCACAGGGGACTGGCCGTTTCGCCATAACCCCAGCTCCTCGAACGTCCTGTTGTTTGCGCTATAGGTCGCGAGCATCTGCGGCGAAAACGGAAATCCAGTCGAGCGCGTCCCTCCGAACACAGCCGAGTGGGTCACGTTCATCACCCGGTCCGAGTCCGGATAAGGCAGGGGCTGGATCACCACTCCATTGACCACGCTGAACATGGCCGTGGTCGCGCCGATCCCCAGCGCCAGCGTCAGGATCGCCGTGATGCTGAAAGCCGGATTCAGGCGCAGCATGCGGATCGAATGGCGGACCTCGCGCAGGATGTTTTCCACCAATGTAGCGGTGTTCATTTCGTAGACCTCCTCACGGATCAAGGTGGGATTGCCGAGCATGCGCCGTGCGGCCTGTCTCGCCTCCTGCTCGTCCATGCCCTGGGCGACGTATTCGTCTGCGGTGATCTGGATGTAGGACTCGAGTTCCTGCTCCATCTCGGCGTCGGTCTGCGCCCGATGGAGGAAACGGCGCCAGTTCCAGCGGAGCCACTTCATTGGTTCTCCTCGGTCGATCGGGTCCATGATGCGGCTAATTGCTTGGACCAACTGGTCCCAGCGGGACTTCTGCGCCGCGAGCTGCTTCCGCCCTTCCGGCGTCAGCCGGTAATACTTGGCCTTGCGATTGTTCTCGGAGGTTCCCCAGAAGCCAACGATCCAGCCTCGGTTCTCCAGGCGGCGCAGGGCAGGATAGAGTGATCCGTGCTCGACCTGGAGGACATCCTCCGAGCCATTCTCAATCGCGCGGGCGATGGTCTGTCCGTGGGCGGGTCCGAGGACCAGGGTGCGCAGGATCAACATGTCCAGGGTTCCCTGGACCATCTCGGATTGTATGGGAGATTTGCTTCTCGGCATGGCCTTTGTGTCGATGATCGACTAGAGTATATAGCAATATACGTGCAGTATTCAAGATCGTTCCAGGAAATCTCATAGAGAACGTCGATAGCAACTCCTCCGGTTGCGGTCCATGTGGCGACACGAACGGCCCGCCCCGTCTCCGCGGTTCTCCTGTGGGCGCAAACCGTGATACCTTCAGATCGTCGCTATACGTGGGTCAGCCGTAGGTGGGGTTCGGAACAAGGAGAAAACCATATGGAAGTGGTGATTCGGGAATACTCCGGGAACAAGGCCAAGCAACTGTTCGATGTTCTGGAGGCTAACAAAGAGGAAGTCGAGAAGGTGATCCGCGGGGTGGAGGGCGTCGTGAGCTACACGCTGGCCCGGACCGACCGGGGCGGGCTCGCCGTGACCGTGGGCAAGGACCGCGCCGCGATCGAGGCCAGCAATCAGACCGCGAAGGCATGGATTGCGAAACATGCCAGTGAGATTGGCCCGGACGCTCCAGGGCTGACCACAGCGACCGTGATCATGCACATGGCCCCCTAAACGTACCGGGGGCGCTTGCGCGGCGCCCCCGCTGCATGCACGTCCTAATGCACGTCGAATTCGACGGAGTTGCTCGCCACGCCCTTCACCATGATCCGCACGAAGTCCGGTGCGTCGGCGAGGATCGCGTCCGCCGTCAGCGGACCGATGTTGACCTGCTCGAGGCCGTCGTAGCCTTCCACCGATCCGGCAAAGGTGACCGGAACCGCTACTCCATTGACTTCCGCCGTGACGTTCTCCAATCCGCCGGTGTTGGCGAAGCCGGTGCCGTAGACCGAGAGATACAGCGGCTGATCTCCCAACTGAATGGTGTTAAACGTAAAGGTCCCTGGATGCTGGGGATCGTTGGCGCCCTGGAACAGCGGGATCGTATCCTGCTGCCCGCCGCCGAGGTCGCGAATGGCATAGCCGGCCGCGATGCCGAATCCTGTCGTGAAATTGTTCGCCAAGGTCGGCGGAGCTGGAGGCAGCACGAACAGCCCCGGCGCGACGGCCGCGATCATCACCTTCTGGGACCAGGCCACTCCGCCGTCATTATTGGGATGGAGAGTGTTGCTTCGCCGGGCGCCGCCGCCGCCGGAACCAGGAAGTTCACCTGGCCTGGAGTGGCCGCCGTAATGGTGGCGGTATTCTCGGCGCCATTGGCATCGGTCACCGTGATGGTCAGGGTGTCCGGGGTGGCGTTCGGGAACAGGCCATAGACCGTCGCCAACGCGTTCGGAGCCAGCGCCCCGACCTGGAAGCTGGCGGAATTCACGATGCCGTTCTGCGAAAACAGGGCCTGGGCCTGATCCTGCGAGGTCAGTTTCCAAATCACCTGATTGGGCCGGTCGGCGAGGTAGAAGGTCCCGTCCGCAGAGACCGTAATCGCGGTGAGGCCCATCTTCGCGTCCAGGAGCGGGCCGCCCGCGCCGCCGAAGCCGCCACTGTAGGCGATGAAGTTGGCACTGTTATAGACCCAAGCATCTCCGTGGAGGCCCAATCCCCAGGACTCCGCCACTAGACGGTGGGCAGGAACTGCGGTCCCGTTCGGACCCGCAGATCCGGGCGACTCCGGTCGCGCCATCCGACAAAGCAGGACCTGGTCCCCGAAGATGGCCTGCCCCATCATTTGGAGATTGATGGCGGTCCCCACGAACGGGCGCTTGTCGGTGACCTGGCTATTCGCATTCAGGTGAAGTTCCCCCACCCAGAGCGTACCGGCCGCATCGACAAACAACGCTTTTGCCGGATATTGGTTCAGCTTTTCCGTGGATCCGTCCGGATGGAGCACATAGAGGGTGCGATCGCTATAGTACGGACTTTGGGTGGTCGTGATGAAGTAAACGGAGCCATTGGAAGGCGCCGCAAGATCCACGATGAAATGATCTGCCGCGGGGATCGTCATGGGCACTCCGGGATCCGTGATGGTCGGCTTCGGGCTTAGCGAGATCAGGTTCTCGAATGTGTCCTGCTCGGGCGAATAGCGCCAGATCGCGGCTTGTGTCGCGTCGGAGGAATACTTCTCGCCGTTCGGCAGCACGCCGGCGACCAGGATGTCCCCGTCGGGATCTACGGCGACCTTCAGCGCCCAGAAATCGGAGGAGGGCAGCGGTTCGCCGTTCGTATCGGTGGCGTCCGCCGCCCTTCCGGGAATTACCGTCGTGTTGCCGGAGGAGTCAATCTTCACCAGCCGGTTTCGCGAGGCCACCCACATATTTCCGCCCGCGTCGATCGCGATGTCATGCGGATCCAGCCATGTGGTCAGCGCTGTATTGCCGCTGGCGGGGCCCAGCACCGGCGTCATCGTCCCATCGGACGCGTAACGATACAGATTTCCCGGCGCCCTGCGGCCAATTCCTTCATCGACGGTGACCAGCAATGTTCCGTTCGAATCGATCCCGGCCGGAAGGCAATTGCGGCAGCCCGGTAGCGCGTTGATGTTCCCGTCCGGCGTGACTTTCCGGATCACCCCGACCGCCGGGTTGGTCGGTGTGGCTGGTCGGCGAAATAGAGGTTCCCCGACGGAGTCGATCACCAGACTCTGCGGGTACAACGTGCCGGCATCCGCTACCGGGCCGCCATCGCCTTTGTAGCCCGGCATCATTCCGAGGCTGACCAACCACCGCGGTCTGGTCGCCGTTCGGTGTGATCCGCAGCAAAAAGCGTGGGCTTACCGGTCGGCGTTGGGGGGTGCGGTGGAGACGATCGCATTGCCATTCGCGTCCACGGCCAATCCTGCGCACCCGTTTACTTATCGGTGTTGGGAACCTGCGCCCAGTCTCCTCCTGGAGCCCGGCGATACAAATGTGACGCACTTGGCGCCTACACCGCATACATGGTGCCGTCTCCTCCCTGGGCGATGCAAGTCGCCTGCGTGAGCCCCTGGTATTCCACGATGCCGGATGTTCCGACAGTAAAAACCGATCCGCGTACTCAAAAATGTGGCTGAGTTCTCATTGCCCGCGACGAGGCCAAGAACAGGCCCAAGTCCACCTGCTTTGCCGGAGAGCCGAAGTTCAATTGGTAGTCTCCGCCGCCGGCGATCAGGTTCACGACTCCATTTTTCAGTCTCCACATGCGGACCGGATTAATGGTGGTGAAAACGATCGAGTCGTCAGGCGCCACCGTCGCCATATCAATGCGGTCCGCGGTGAAATCCGCTAGCCGCCATTCCGTCCTGCGCAACGGGCGCAATTCCCGCGACAACGTCCACGCTGAACGAAGGGTCGGTGGTGGTGTTCGCAGTCTGCGCGAAAACCACGGGAGCCAACAAAAGCAAAAAAGAAAGAATAGGCAGGAAATTGATGGATAGAACTGCGGGGTCTTGCCATCATGAATAGTCCGACGATGCAAATTCGATTTTGTTGCGTAGTTTTTCGTAATTTTGTAAAAGAATCTTCGATGCGTATGGACAAAATGAAAAGAGATGTATCTGGATGGATTCCCGGGCTCAAAGATGGGTGAGGCCAAATGAAAAAACGGGACTTTGATCCAGTCCGTTTGTTCTTCAGATCCCAGTTGGTTTGAGACTCGCGGCCGCCAATGCCGGCGGGTTCCCGGGGACGACCGCGCAGCGATCGGTATCGCTGGGATGGCGCGCGCGTTATTGGCGAGTCCAGTCTCGGGATGTCCGTTGCTGGATGCAATTGCTGGGTATCCGGCAACTGGTGTACACTCAGAGGCCATCCGTCGCGCTTGACTGGCAGGTTCGCGCGTCGTTTTTTGCTACAGGCTTCGGCTTCAGGAGAACAGAATGAACGGGGAATTCTTCGGCGAATTCATGGGCACGCTGGTACTGGTGCTGCTGGGTAACGGGACCGTTGCCAATGTTGTACTAAAAAAGACGCTGGGGAACGGAGCGGGGTGGATCACGATTACCAGCGGCTTCGGGCTGGCGGTGATCGCCGGCGTATTCACCGCGGCCGCCTGTGGCAGTAGCGGGGCGCACATCAATCCGGCCGTGACGCTGGGCTTCGCGGTGAGCTCGGGCGACTTCAGCCTGATCCCGGTCTACATCCCGGCGCAGCTTCTGGGAGGTATTGTCGGCGCGATTCTGGTTTGGGTGCAGTTCCTGCCGCATTGGAGCGAGACCGAGGACGCCGGCGCCAAGCTCGCGTGTTTCTCCACCGGCGGCGCGATTCCCAACACGGCGACCAACATGATCGGCGAGATTATCGGCACCGCGCTGCTGGTGATTCTGATCGCCTGCATCGTTTCGACCGAGCCTTCCTCGGGCCTGGTTCCGCTGCTGGTCGGCCTGGCGGTGTGGGGCATCGGATCGGGGCTGGGCGGCACTACGGGATTCGCCATCAACCCGGCGCGCGACCTGGGTCCGCGCATCGCGCATGCGATCCTGCCGATTCCCGGCAAGGGCAGCTCGAACTTCGGCTATGGGCTGATCGTGCCGGTTCTGGGCGGCCTGATCGGGGGCGTTCTGGCGGGCCTGTTCATCAGCCTGGCGTCGATTCTATAGCGGCTTTCGCGCTCCGGGCAGCGCGGGCGCGGCCTGAGGATTCTTACGGGGGCAATGCCTCGGCGAGGCTTCGCTGGAAGATCGCGCGAAAACCTCGCGCCCCTGCTCTGCCGATCGGCCAAGTGATTCAAAACATTTCTATTTTGTGTGTTCTCCGCTTGTGGATATCTGGGCCCGTTGCGCTATAATGCCTGAGGCCCGGAACAGGCTGAACTGATCGAAAACTGATCGGGGAAAACCCAACTCAAGGAAAACGGAGACACCCAACATGACATTGGCCGACGCACAAAGAGTCATCGCAGCCGCCGTGAAGAAAGCCGAGGAAATCGGACAGCCCATGAACATCGCCGTCGCGGACGGAGGCGGCAACATCCAAGCTCACGCCCGCATGGACGGCGCCTGGATTGGCAGCATTGATATTTCCCAGAAGAAGGCCTACACCTCGCGGGCTTTCGATATCTCCACCAAGGACCTGGCGACGCATTCGCAGTCCGGTGGTCAGTTCTTCGGAATCCATGCCTCCAACAATGGCAAGATCATGATCTTCGCCGGCGGCATTCCTCTGAAAAAGGACGGCAAGGTCGTCGGCGCAATCGGTGTGAGCGGCGGCTCCGGTGATCAGGATCATGCGGTGGCGGAAGCCGGCGCGGCAGCGTTCTAAAATAAAGCTCGCCCCTCCTGGGCGAGCTTTTTTTGCTTTAGAGCACTCAAACAGTAAGCAAGCAGTACAAGGAGACTACAACTATGGCAACCAATCGTGGCGTAGCCTATATCGAACCTGGGAAGGTGGAAGTTAAGGACATTCCATATCCGAAGCTGAAGATGCCCGCCAGCGAAACCGATCCGTTTGGCGGCAAAGACGCTCCGCACGGCGTCATCCTCAAAGTTGTCACCACCAACATTTGCGGTTCCGACCAGCACATGGTGCGCGGCCGGACGACCGCTCCGAAGGGCCTGATCCTGGGCCACGAGATTACCGGTGAAGTGATTGAAAAGGGCAACGACGTTGAGATGCTGGAGATCGGCGACCTGGTCACCGTTCCGTTCAACATCGCTTGCGGCCGTTGCCGCAACTGCCGGGAAGGTCTCACTGGTATTTGTCTGACGGTGAATCCGGCGCGTCCGGGCGCGGCCTACGGCTACGTCGACATGGGTGGCTGGGTCGGCGGCCAGGCCGAGTACGTGATGGTTCCCTACGCGGACTTCAACCTGATCAAGTTCCCGAACAAGGAAAAGGCCATGGCGAAGATCCAGGACCTGACCTTGTTGAGCGACATCTTCCCGACCGGCTTCCATGGCTGCGTTCAGGCGGGTGTGAAGCCGGGTTCGACGGTCTACATCGCTGGCGCGGGCCCGGTGGGTCTGGCGGCCGCGGCGGGCGCGCAGCTTCTGGGCGCGGCTGTTGTGATCGTGGGCGATATGATCGACGACCGTCTGGCGCAGGCGCGCAGCTTCGGTTGCGAAACCATCAACCTGAAGAAGACCGGCGACCTGCCGGGCGCCATCGCGCAGATCCTCGGTGAGCCGGTGGTCGACAGCGCGGTGGATTGCGTTGGTTTCGAAGCGCACGGCCAGGGCAAGGACGCGGGAGTGGAGAAGCCGGCAACGGTGCTGAACTCGCTGCAGGAAATCGCCCGCGCGGGCGGTTCCATCGGCATTCCGGGTCTGTATGTGACCGGCGATCCGGGCGCGGTGGATGAAGCGGCCAAGATCGGCGCGCTGTCGATCCGCATTGGACTGGGCTGGGCGAAGTCCTGCTCGTTCCACACCGGTCAGTGCCCGGTGCTGCGTTACAACCGGGACCTGATGATGGCCATTCTGCACGAGAAGGTCCATCCGGCCAAGGCTGTCAACGTGACGATGATCGGACTCGATCAGGCTCCGCAGGGCTACAAGGACTTCGACGGCGGCGCCGCCAAGAAGTTCGTGATCGATCCGCACGGTTCTGTAAAAGCTTAGTTCCGCAGAATCCTGACAGAGCGCCGGGGTGGGGAGATCCTGCTCCGGCGCTTTGCGTTTTATCGAAGGCTGTTTCCGCAGCGGAAGTTTTTCGGGGGACGAACCCCGCTTGAGAAGCGCCCCGCCCGCGCGTGAAGCGGTTTCTGGCCGCGATAGGAAATTTTACGTAAAGCGTGCAGAAAACGCTGAGGCCTAGGCGATTTTTTCCTCCGCCCGAGATATCCTATAGATCCATGCCCACCGCGCCTCTTAATATCGAAGCGTTGCTGGCGCGTACTGCGGGGAAACCCACGGAACTGCTGAGCGCGCATATTAATCCCGCGTTCGCGAAGGTCCTGCGCACGGTGGGGTTCGACATGGACTACGTCCGCGGCGAGGGCGCCTATCTATGGGATCGGGAGGGCCATCGCTACATCGACTGTCTTTCCGGATACGGAGTGTTTGCTATCGGCCGCAATCATCCGGTGGTGCGGCAGGCCCTGATCGACACGATGGAGCGCGATCTGCCGAATCTGCTGAAGTTCGGCGGGGAAAAGTTCGCGGGGTTGCTGGCCGAAAAGCTGATCCAGCTTGCGCCGGCGGGGCTCGACACGGTCTATTTCTGCAACAGCGGCGCCGAGGGCTGCGAGACGGCGATGAAGTACGCGCGCGCCGCGACCGGCCGGGACCGCATTGTGTACTGCAAGAAGGGCTATCACGGCCTGACCTACGGCGCGTTGTCAGTGAATGGCGGCGCCGAGTTTCGGGAAGGGTTCGGCGCGCTGCTGCCGGGAACCTCGCCGGTGCCGTTCAATGATCTGAATGCGCTGGAGGACGAACTCAAGCGTGGGGGCGTGGCGGGCGTCATCGTGGAGCCGATCCAGGGCAAGGGCGTGACGGTTGCCGCCGATGGCTATCTGCGGGGAGTCCAGACGCTGTGCCGCCAATACGGCGCGATGTTTATCGCCGATGAAGTGCAGACCGGAATCGGACGCACGGGCAAGATGTTCGCCTGCGAGCATTGGGGCGTGACGCCGGACATCCTGGTGACCAGCAAGGCGCTCTCGGGCGGCTATATTCCGGTGGCCGCGGTGCTCAGCCGGCGCGCGATCCATAACAAGGTGTTCTCGTCGATGGACCGTTGCGTGGTGCATTCGACGACCTTCGGACAGAATGATCTGGCGATGGTGGCCGGGCTCGCGACGCTGCATGTGATCGAGCAGGAGAAGCTCATCGAAAACGCGGCGGAAGTCGGTGGGCACCTGCTGGAGGGGCTGAAGCGCCTGGTGACGAAGTACGACCTGGTCAAGGAGGTCCGCGGCAAGGGACTGCTGATCGGGATCGAGTTCGGTCCGCCGGAGTCGTTGCGGCTGAAGCCGGCCTGGGAGATCCTGCACAAGCTCGGCGGGGGCTTGTGGCCGCAAGCGGTGCTGATGCCGCTGATCCAGGATCACCGGATTCTGGCGCAGGTGGCGGGCCACAACATGGATGTGATCAAGCTGATTCCGTCACTGGTGCTGACCAAGCAGGACGCGGATGAGATTCTGAGCGCGCTGGATACGACGATCGATGCGCTGCACAATCTGAAGGGCGCGGCCTGGGAGGTCGGGAAGCGTTTGAGCACGAGCGCGCTGGCCTGATCGAGATCTTTATTTGAATATGACGCCGGAGCGGGGAAACCTGCTCCGGCGTTTTGTGTTCTGGGATAGACTAGTCGCGGTCGTTTCCAGAGGGCCGCTTCTGCAACCGCCTTTAAGGAGGAAGGGATGAAGCAGCCGCCCCCCGAAGTCAAGGTGATGGAGATCGTCATGGGGCACATGACGTCGAGCGCGGCCGGCTGATCGTGGTCGACGCGGTGGTTCCCGTTTGAATCGCGTGATTCCCACCGCATCGCAGCTTTCGGTCATCGAAGGTGTGGCGGCGTAAGGGGCCGACAGGACGGAGCGAGGAGATGACAGAGATGCAGGATCCGTTTGCGAGATTCGATGGGGTTGTCCAGAGCATGGATGAGCTTCGGGAGACAGTCGGGCAGCCGGTTCCGATGGTCGTCAAGAAGGTCCAGGATTATATCGACGATGTCTCGCGGGCGATCATTGAGAAGTCGCCGTTCGTGGTGCTGGCGTCGTCAACGCCCGATGGCTATCCGGATGTTTCGCCGAAGGGCGATCCGGCGGGATTCGTGAAGATCCTGGATGAGAAGTATCTGGCGATTCCGGATCGGCCGGGGAATCGGCGCGTGGATACGTTTACGAATCTGCTGGAGAATCCCTACCTGGCAATTTTGTTCCTGATTCCGGGCAAAGGCGAGACGCTACGGGTCACCGGGCAGGTGCGGATTGTGCGGGATCAGGCGTTGCGGGAATCGATGGCGGTGGAGGGGCGGGTTCCCGAGTTCGCGACGGTGATGCACGTCGAGCGGGTGCTGATTCATTGCCCGAAGTGCGTGGTGCGGTCGAAGCTGTGGGATCCGGAGCATGGCCGGATTCCTCGGATACGGCGGATATCGGCGAGGCGATGATCGCGCATGCCAAGCTCGATACGACGCCGGAGGAACTGGAAGGGTACGCCGTGCGTGAGGGGCTCACGGATCTGTATTAGCGGCTGGTTAAAGATCTCGGAAGGGAGCAACTCGTTCGTTTCAGGGGCGTTCGGTGGCTGGTTTGTCTCCGGGGCCGGGGAGCGGAGCCTTCGGCTCGTCGTTGAGCAGCGCCGTCTCGTTCGGGTAGGCGTAGATGACGGGGGCCTGGTTCTGCATAAGGCCTCCGGTATCTGCGGTGGGTCCGTAGTTGGAGTGAACGTCGCGGCCGAGCATGCGCAGCATCGCCATCTGTTGTCCGCGGTGGTGCGAGGTGTGGGAGATGCGACGGGTGACGATCCAGGCTCGTGTGCGCGGAACGTTGAAGAAGGTGGCCTCCTGTTCCCACCAATTGTCGGGCCTTTCGCGGAGAGCGGCGAGCCGTTTGGCGGAGTCCTCGGCATAGCGTTGGATGAAGTCGCGGCGGGTTTCGGCGAGGCGGCAGCGGCGGAGCGTCATTCCCAGGACGGACGTCGATCCCCAGCATGTTCTTGAACCACAGGTTCTCGCTGACGCACTGATGGATCATTTGCTCGAGGACGCTGCGGCCGCGCGGATCGGTGGGGTGCGGGCGGACGGAGAGGTCGGCGTCGTGGAACATGCTCCAGACGCTGAGGACTTTGAGTCGTTCGGTTTCGTAGGTGTCAATGAGGAACTGATAGCGCATGCTTCCTATAAGATGACGAGGCTCGGGTGGGGAACGCAAGGGTGCTACTTCTGTTGTGCGGCTTGCCGGTAGGCGCGGTTGTAGCATCGACCACTTCGCGGGGCATGGCCTCAGGTGGCGCGAATCTCCGCATCCGCGACTATTCGCCGGGCCTGGAGCCCCGGCGCTACCTGGATTGATCGCGCACAACGGCTGTAATCTCTGCCTCTTCGCGGGGCATGGCCCCGCGCCACGTGGGTTGTCGGCCAAGCGAGCGGTTCCGTTTGCCCGCTTGCTGACGCGCGCGGTTCTGTGTGTCGTCGGTTGTTTCTTCTGTGTCTCGTTTCCTTTGTGTAAGTGTGTTTCGGAAGCGCTCCCTATCTGCGGTTTAGCCTGCTACAGCGCAGGGCCAATGAATTATGCTGCGATGACGCGCAGCCCGGCTAATTTACCCTGCCACCGAGGACAGCTCCCACGGACTTTATCCTGCCGCGGGCAGCAGCACCGGATACTTGCTCCGGCGGGCCAGCATAGCGCGCAGACCGCCGCGGCTTACTCGAGTCGCCGCGATTTGCCCCATGAGCTCGGATGCCGGCGCCGGTAAGCACCAAGCAGAGCCTTGCTCAGAGGGGGCTCGGTCGGGCTGGGTTCTCCTATGCGGGAGCACCCAACCTCCATGGCGTGCAAGGTAGCAGGGGGTGGGAAGCGCGGGGTCTGAGCGCAAACGCGATGTGCTTGAGGGGGTGGGGGATGGCGGGTGGGGAAAAGTCGTTAGTCGCACCTTGCTTACTGGCGCCGCTGAAGCGCCGCGCGGGCTAAAGCCCACCCTCCTTTGTTTGATCGAACACAACGGCTGTCGGACGCCTCTGCGCTTCGTTTGAGGTTGTGGCGCTGGCGCGTGGAGCGAGGGGGATTGCCGGCGGGGGCGTCGGCGCGCGAGATCGCCTGCGCTTCTGATTGGTGCGGGTATGCATTGCCCGCATGCTCGCGCATGGCGGTTCCGATGGATGGCGATACATAGCGCAAATAGACGAGTAGCGCCGGGGCTCCAGGCTCGGCGAAGAATGGTGGTGCCGGGTTTCCCAACCCGGCGATGAGTCGCGGATGCGGAGATCCGTGCCACCGTTTTCCTAATCGCGCACAACGGCTGAAAGACGCCTGTGCGCTTCGTTTGGGGTTGTGGCGCTGGCGCGTGGAGCGGGTGGATTGCGGGCGGGGGCGTCGGCGCGCGAGATCGCTTGCGCTTCTGATTGGTGTGGGTCTGCGTTGTCCGCATGCTCGCGCATGGCGGTTCCGTTGGATGGCGCATACATAGCGCACACATGCAGACGAGTAGCGCCGGGGCCGCGGAATAGTGGCGGTTAGAAGTTGGCTTGCTGGAAGTAGGCGACGGCGCGGTCCTCGGGAGGATCTTGGGCGGCTTCCGGATCTTCGTCGTTTTCCTGCGGGCGGTCGACCCAGAGGAAGATATTGCCGCGGCCCCAGACTTCGGGGAACGAGTGGAGTTCTTCAGCGGAGGGGAACCAGTCCGGGGCGGGGAGTACGCGGACGCCCGATGTCTCTCCGGGAGTGAGCGGGGTTAGGGAATTCGCAGCGACAATCGCGTCAATGACGGCCTGCTGGCGCTCGTGGCTTGGATCCAGGCGAAAGCGGAAGGTGTCGACGGTGTCGCCGCCAAAGCCCGCTTCCTCACGGGCGTAGACCTCGCCGACGGATGTGGGGTTGACTTCGGGAAAGTGGCGCTGAAAGGCGTCGAGGGAGAAATAGGTATCCGGACCCTGGCGCGTGGAGACCGGCCACGGCTCGTACATCACGGCCAAGAGCACGACCGATGCGATGACGGCGCAGGCGGCAATGATGCTCGCGACGATGGTGACGATTTTGGAGTTCGGGTTCATGCGCCTTCGCGAGGGTAGCATTTTTCTCGAGTAGACAGGAGGCAGGTGGGATTGGTGCGTGCGGGGAGTCGTCCCGATCGCGATCGGTCGCGGTTCGGTGCTCACGTGGACTGGAAGGGAGAGCGGCTGGGATTGCACGGGGCGGCTTGTGGAGATAAGGCCCAAGCGCACAGGAGGTTTGCAGCCGTTGTGCGCGATGAGGCACGTGCAAAGGCGGTTTGCGGCCGTTGTGCGCGTCAAGTCATGGTGGTGCCGGGTTTTCCACCCGATGAGCGTGGACTGGAAAAGCCCACGCCACCTTAGAGAATGTCGGGCCACCATCGGTTCGCGCTACAATAGCGGATTGGAGTCAATATGGGCGTCGTCTGTCCGGGCCGATGACTGGGAACTCGGGGCGACGATGCGACGAAAGCCTTTCGCATGAACGATTTAGAAGCCTGGGATGCCGGGCGAGCTGAAGCTAAAATTCAAGAGCTGGCGCATCTGCCAGGAGCCCTCCTGCCGATCCTGCACGCGCTGCAGGAAGAGTTCGGCTATGTCCACCCGGACGCGGTCCCGCTGATCGCCGATACGCTCAACATTTCTAAGGCCGAAGTCCATGGCGTGATCAGTTTCTATCACGACTATAAGACCAAGCCGGTGGGCAAGCATCGCCTGCAGATTTGCCGCGCCGAGGCGTGTCAATCGATGGGTTGCGACTCGCTGATCGCGCATGTGGAAAAGCAGCTGGATGCGCGGCTGGGCGAATCCACCAAGGACGGCGCGTTCCACCTGGAGCCGGTCTATTGCCTGGGCAACTGCGCGAATTCGCCGGCGATGATGCTGGACAATAAGCCGTACGGGCGTGTTTCCGCCGATGTTGCTGATGTCATCCTGGAAGATGCGCGGAAGCGTGGAGGTCAGCGGGCATGAGCGGCGTGAAGATCTTTGTTCCCTGTGACATGGCGGCCGTTTCGGTGGGCGCCGATGCCGTGGCGCGGGCTGTGGAAAAAGAGATCCTGGAGCGCAAGCTGGATGCGACGCTGGTGCGCAACGGCTCGCGGGGGATGTTTTGGCTGGAGCCGTTGATCGAGGTTGAGACCGCCGAAGGTCGCGTCGCCTATGGTCCGGTGAAGGTGGACCAGGTGGCGAGCCTGTTCGATGCCGGCCTGGCCGAGGGCAAGCGCGATCACGAACTGTGCCTGGGGCTGACCGAAGAAATTCCCTACCTCGCCAAGCAGGAGCGGCTGACCTTTGCCCGTTGCGGCATTGTGGATCCGCTTTCCCTTGACGATTACATCGCGCATGACGGCTTCAAGGGCCTCCAGAAGGCTCTGAAGATGACGCCGGACCAGATCGTCGAAGAGGTCAAGAACTCCGGGTTGCGCGGCCGCGGTGGCGCGGGATTTCCGACCGGCATCAAGTGGAAGACCGTCCTGGATGCGCCGGCCGATCAAAAATATATCGCCTGCAACGCCGATGAAGGCGACTCCGGCACCTACGCCGACCGCATGATCATGGAAGGCGATCCGTTCGTGCTGATCGAAGGCATGACGATCGCGGGCCTTGCGGTGGGCGCGACCAAGGGCTTTATTTATCTGCGGTCGGAGTATCCGCACGCCTTCAAGACGCTGAAACGGGCGATCGAGTTGGCCGAACTGAAGGGCTACCTGGGCAATAGCGTCTGCGGGTCGGGCAAGAAGTTCGATATCGAGGTCCGGCTGGGCGCGGGCGCCTATATCTGCGGCGAAGAAACCTCGATGCTGGAGAGCCTGGAGGGCAAGCGCGGGCAGATCCGCTTCAAGCCGCCGCTTCCGGCGATCAAGGGTCTATTCGGCAAGCCGACCGTGGTGAATAACGTCATTTCGCTGGCCACCGTGCCGATCATTTTGGATAAGGGCGGTGAGCATTATCGCGACTATGGCATGGGCCGGTCGCGCGGTACGCTGACCATCCAACTGGCCGGAAACGTGAAGCAGGGTGGGTTGGTCGAGAAGGCCTTCGGTATCACGTTGCGTGAGGCGATCTACGATTTCGGCGGAGGTACGGCAACCGGGAAACCGTTCCGGTCCGTCCAAGTAGGGGGTCCCTTGGGCGCCTACTTCCCGGAGTCACTGCTCGATACGCCGCTGGATTATGAGGCGTTCGCCGAGAAGAAAGGCTTAGTCGGCCACGGCGGCGTAGTCGTCTTTGATCAGACCGTCGATATGGCGAAGCAAGCCCGGTTCGCGATGGAGTTCTGCGCGATCGAGAGCTGCGGCAAGTGCACGCCCTGCCGCGTCGGTACGGTGCGCGGGGTGGAAGTGCTGGACCGGATCATCAAGGATGAAGACCGGCAGAAGAACATGGAGTTGCTGGACGATTTGTGCGAGTTGCTGCTGGACGGCTCCTTGTGCGCGCTGGGTGGGCTGACGCCGTACCCGGTGCTGAGCGCGCTTCGGCACTTCCCGGAAGATTTTCAAAAGCCGGCGGCCACACCGCCGCCGACCTATCTGGCCAAACCCAGCCAGCACACGGATCCGGCCCAAGAGCTGATCCCGTTTGGTTCGCAGGGATAGCGAAGGCGAACCAACCAACGACAGGAACGGAGAAGATACGATGGCGATCCTAAAAGAACCCGATTTCGGAACACCGCAACGCAAGTCGGAAACCACGGTCACTTTGGAGATCGACGGCAAGCCGGTAACGGTTCCCGCGGGAACGTCGGTGATGCGCGCCGCGGTGGATGCCGGTGTGCAGATTCCCAAGCTGTGCGCCACCGATAGCGTGGAGCCGTTCGGATCCTGCCGCCTGTGCCTGGTGGAGATCGAGGGACGCCGCGGTACGCCGGCTTCCTGTACGACCGAGGTCGCCGAGGGCATGAAGGTCCAGACGCAGACCGAGCGGCTGGCGAAGTTGCGCAAGGGCGTGATGGAGCTCTACATCTCCGATCATCCGCTGGATTGCCTGACGTGCGGCGCCAACGGCGACTGCGAGTTGCAGGACATGGCCGGCGTGGTGGGTCTGCGCGAGGTCCGCTATGGGTACGAGGGCTCGAACCACTTTCAAGAAAAGATCGTTGACGATTCGAATCCGTACTTCGCGTTTGAGCCGGGCAAGTGCATCGTTTGTTCGCGCTGCGTGCGGGCGTGCGAGGAGGTTCAGGGAACCTTCGCGCTGACCATTCAGGGACGCGGGTTCGGGTCCGAGGTCGCCGCGGGGCCGACCAATTTCCTGGATTCCGAGTGCGTTTCCTGCGGCGCTTGCGTGCAGGCCTGCCCGACCGCGACGCTGATCGAGAAGAGCACGCTGCAGCACGGAGTCGGCGATCATAGCGTGCTCACCACGTGCGCGTATTGCGGCGTCGGCTGCGCGTTCAAGGCGGAGATGCAGGGCAGCGAAGTGGTCCGCATGGTTCCGTATAAGGACGGGCAGGCGAACCACGGCCACTCCTGCGTGAAGGGCCGCTTTGCCTGGGGCTACACGACGCATAAGGATCGCATCCTGAACCCGATGATCCGCGAGAAGATCACCGATCCGTGGCGCGAGGTTAGCTGGGAAGAGGCGATCCATTACGCCGCGTCGGAGTTCAAACGGATTCAAGAGAAGTACGGCACGGACTCGATTGGCGGCATTACCTCATCGCGCTGCACCAATGAGGAAACCTTCCTGGTGCAGAAGCTGATCCGGGCCGCGTTCGGCAACAACAATACCGACACCTGCGCGCGCGTCTGCCATTCGCCGACCGGCTACGGCCTGAAGACGGCCTTCGGCACCTCGGCCGGTACGCAGCACTTTGATTCGGTGGAAGAGGCCGACGTCATCATGGTGATTGGCGCGAATCCGCCGGATGCGCATCCGGTGTTCGCCTCGCAGATGAAGAAGCGGCTGCGGGAGGGCGCGAACCTGATCGTGGTCGATCCGCGCGCGACGAATCTGGTGAAGTCGCCGCACATTGAGGCCGACTATCACGTGCAGCTTCGCCCGGGAACCAACGTCGCGGTGATCAACGCGATGGCGCACGTTATCGTCACCGAAGGTCTGGTGGATGAGGCGTACGTCCAGGAGCGCTGCGACATGACGGCCTTCAACCTGTGGCGCAATTTCGTCGCCGAGGAGCGCAACTCGCCCGAAGCGATGGAGGCGATCACGGGAGTCCCGGCGGAGACGCTTCGCGGCGCGGCGCGGCTTTACGCGTCCAAGCCCAACGGCGCGATTTACTACGGCCTGGGCGTGACCGAGCACAGCCAGGGTTCGACGATGGTGATGGGCATGGCGAATCTCGCCATGGCCACTGGGAACCTGGGCAAGATCGGCGCGGGCGTCAGCCCGTTGCGCGGCCAGAACAATGTGCAGGGCTCCTGCGATATGGGCTCGTTCCCGCATGAGTTCCCGGGGTATCGGCACGTCTCCGACAACGCCGCCCGTGAGCTCTACGAAAAGGAATGGGGCGTGCCGCTGTCCGGCGAGCCGGGCCTCCGCATCTCCAACATGCTGGATGCCGCGATCGACGGCACCTTCAAGGGCATGTACATCCAGGGCGAGGATATCGCGCAGTCGGATCCGAATACGCAGCACATCACCGCCGGCCTGGAGGCGATGGAATGCATCGTCGTGCAGGACCTGTTCCTGAATGAGACCGCGAGCTACGCGCATGTGTTCCTGCCGGGCTCCTCGTTCCTGGAAAAGGACGGCACCTTCACCAACGCCGAGCGGCGCATTTCGATGGTCCACAAGGCGATGCCGCCGAAGAACGGGATGGAGGACTGGCAGGTGACCTGCGCGCTGTCGAACGCGCTGGGCTACCCGATGAACTATTCCCATCCGCGGGAGATCATGGACGAGATCGCGCGCACCACGCCGACTTTCGCCGGGGTCAGCTACGACAAGATCGAAGAACTGGGTAGCCTGCAGTGGCCGTGCAACGATGCGGCTCCCGAGGGTACGCCGGTGATGCACATTGGCAAGTTCGTTCGCGGCAAGGGCAACTTCGTGATCACCGAGTTCGTGCCCACCGATGAACGCACCTCCGGCAAGTTCCCGCTGATTCTGACCACGGGACGCATCCTCAGCCAGTACAACGTGGGCGCGCAGACGCGCCGCACCGAGAACAATACCTGGCATGCCGAGGACGTACTGGATCTCCATCCGCTGGATGCCGAGAATCGCGGCATTAAGGACGGCGATCTGGTGTCGATCCAGTCGCGCGCGGGAGAGATTACGCTGCATGCGCGGATTTCCGAGCGCATTCAGCCGGGTGTGGTCTACACGACGTTCCATCACGCGATGAGCGGCGCGAACGTGGTGACGACCGAGTACGCCGACTGGGCGACTAGTTGTCCGGAGTACAAGGTAACCGCCGTGCAGGTGAAGCTGGCCAAGAAGCTGTCGAAGTGGCAGGAAGAGTACCTCGAGATGAAGGAAGCCACGACGCAGATCATGCACGAGGCGGGCGCCACCGGAGACTAACAAGACAATCGAAGGAACGTTTGGGGGACAGAGGCATCTTTGTCCCCCTCATTACTTGAACAATGAAAGCTGAACACATGGTTCACATGGTGAACCAGATTGCCCTCAACTTTGGCGCTTATCCGCATGACGACGCGGTGAACCGGACGGCGGAGCATCTGAAGATGTTCTGGGAGCGGCGGATGAAGCAGCAACTGTATGAATACGTCGATGCCGGCGCGGCGGGGATGAATGAGATTGCGCTGGAGGCGGCCAAGAAGCTGCGGACGTTGGACGCGGTGAAGCAGTAGCGCTCGGCTTTCAGACCTCATCGCCGTCGGCGGTCTGTCGTACCGCAGATCTTCAATGTCTGAGTAAGCCTGGGGACAGGCAACTCTGTCCACGCGCGGGCTCTGCGCAGCGGACCTTGGGTTGCCGAGGTTGGACAGAAAAGCCAGTCCCCGTCGCGCGGCGCGCCGCGGTTACTTTTTCGTCAGAATGAGGATGTGCTGGATCGGGAGCGTCTCAATCGGCTTCTGCAGCACAAACCCTTCTGGCTCCAGTTCGGCGCGGACCTGCTCCACCGTCATTTTGTGTTCCGGATAGATGGGGATCGAGGGATCTTCGCCGCGGTACTCGAGGAGCACCAGGCGTCCGTCCGGACGCAGCGCTTCATGCATCTTCCGAGCCATCTGCTGCGGGTAGCGGAACTCGTGATAGACGTCGCACAGGAAGATCAGGTCGACCGAGTTGGGCGCGAGGTGCGGATCGCCCTGCTCGCTTAAGACATATTCAATGTTGTCGAGGCCGGCGGCGTCGGCGCGCTGCTTGAGCCGGTCCAGCATCGCCTGCTGGATGTCGACGCCGTAGACCGTGCCCTTGGGGCCGGTGCGTTCGGCGAACTTCAGGGTGAAATAGCCGACCCCGGCGCCGATGTCGGCGATATCCATGCCGGGCGTGATGCCGATCTCGTCTAGGGCCTTGTCGGGCTGCTCCTCTTTGCACGCGCTCCGGCCGAACCAGCCAGTCCGCGCCCGCGACGCTCATCACGCCGGCGATCTTGCGTCCGGTGACCGGATGAACCGGCTGGGTTTGCGTGGCCTGAAAGGCGACGGCCGCCAGGCTGGCGACACCCAGGAGAATGATGCCGAGGGTCAGGCGCGGGAAGCCCGGCCGAATCTTATTCATTAGAGGACCTTCTCAATCTCGCGAACGAGTTCCGCTTCCGTAGCCGAGCCCGGGTGATACCAACTGACGTTGCCGTTCTTGTCGACGATCGCGAGCGTCGGGGTGGAACTGCAGCCGTAGGTCAGGAAGTTCTCGTTGCGAGACCGGAACGCTCATGAAGCTCCGCAGCGGAGAGTAGTAGCGATCCTGCGTGGCCTGGATCCAGATCTTTTCTTCGGCGGGCGTCGCGTCCTCGCCTTCGGCCGCATAGCCGTAGTAGCGGGTCGGAGCGACCAACTGGAGCCCTTGCGAGGAATAGCGGCGCATGAGGTTCGCGATCACCGGCACGGCAGCCTTGCAGTCCGGGCACCAGTGCGCCCAGAAGAACAGCAGCACCGGTTTGCCTCTGAGGCTGGCGAGCGATGGCCGGTTTGTCTGCCGATCCACTCCGGAGCTTCGAGCGCCGGAGCGGGCGAGCCGACCAGGCTCAGCAGGTTGATGTTCTTGCCGATGCGCTGGGCGATCGATGTATTGCGATATTTCTGCAGCTCGGATTTGAGGAACGCGACGCCTTGCGCTTTCTTCCCCTGCCGATCCAGCACCTGCGCGTGGACTTCGACCGAGGCGCCGATGGCGGTAGGGAGCCACTGATCCAGGTCCATATCGCGGTTGCCGAGCAGTTTGACGCTCATATCGAGGGCGCGGGTCGCGTAGATGTCGGCGGCGTTCAGGTCCTGCGTGGCGAGGGCTCCCCGGGCCATCCAGGAAATCGCGGCGGCCAGTTCTGAGGTTTCCCCCTTTTGCCGCTCATAGGATTCGATGCGGGCATTGGCGCGGTCGAAGGCGCGGAGCTCGATCTCATCGCGGACGTCGTCGACGATGCCGGCGAAGACCGGGGAAAGCAAGGAGACGGCAGCCAGAGCAATGACGGAGCGGAAAATCGTCCTCATGCCCTGTAATTATAGCGGTGTGCTGGTTTGGTTACGGATGACGCCGCCCCGGGCGAGCCGGCGCCAGGTGTGATGCCGGCGCAAATCCGGCGACTGGTTCCGTGTTACTTGATCCCGAAGACGTCGGTCATCGAGTCGTAGCCGTCCTCAGCGATCATGGTTCCTTCCAGGTCGAATTGCTCGGGGATCGGCGTCAGTCCGAGGCCTTCGACGTAGCGATTCATGAAGTTATAGAGGCAGCAGACCAGCACCATGTCATAGAAGGCGCGCTCGCTCCATCCGGCGTTAAGGACGGCGTCGGCATCTTCCTGGGTCAACTTGGTGGGCGTGAGGGTCAGCTTTTTCAGGTAGGCGAAGACGGGCTTCAGCTTCTCGTCTACGTCGGCGTTGGCGTAGTCTTCGACCAGCGCGGAGATCAACTCGCCGGGGACGCCCAATTCCTTTGAGACCGCCGAGTGTGCTCCATAGCAGTACTGGCAGGCGTTGACGCCGGAGACGTAGGCGGCCATCAGTTCCCGTTCCTTCACGGTGAAGGGCGATTCGCCGCGGAGCAGCGCCTGGTGAAAGTTGATCAGGGGACGTCCGGTCAGGCTGCCCTTCTCGCTGAACTTGCCCAATACGTGGGGGACTTTGTCGTCGTTGGCAATGCTGGGAAGAAATGGCATGGTGAAGGTATCTTTCACTGGGGATGGATTGGGCCTTTGTTGGCCTCCCGTTAAAAGGGATGCTGAATACGGCATGATTTTATCGCACACACCGTTTCGGCGCGGAAATTCAGCCGACTTGGGCTAGTCGTAGTAATCCGGCGACTTCTTAAGACCCGGTTAGGCGCCCTTGTCGTACTGGATCCAGAGCTGCGCGCCGGTTTCTTTCAGGAACTCCTCCATCTTCTCGCGCGAGGCGCGGGTGGCGTCCTGGTCGACGTCGATGGTCGGGATGCGGTCCAGGGTGCGTTCTTCAGGGTAATGGTAGAGGTCGCCGAACACGTCATGATCGCCGTTGAGGATCATGGTGTCGGTGCCCTTGAGTTTGGCGAATAGCTCCGCGTTGCCGTAGTCGCCCAAGTCGCCGCCGAACATCGTATCGTATTTCGGCTGCTGCACGAGCCACGTGACCGTAGCAGGGCGTGACGAAGTCCGGTACGGAGATCTCTTCGTCGGCGAGTCCGAAGCGGGCGGCGTCGATTCGTCCACCGGATGGCATCGGCAACCCGGAAAAGTACGTTGTATACTCTCTGAATCCCGAGACGTTTCCACGGACCTGTTCGGGGCCGCCGCCCGTCCGAACCGCTATCTGAATAATTTGATGGAGATTAGAATGAATATTTCTACCCGACTTGTTATCCCCGCCGCCATGCTGAGCATCCTGCTGGCCGGCTGTTCGTCGACCGAGACCACTGCTGAAGCCGAGCCGGAATCGTCGCTGACGCTGGAAACCTACACCGCCGACGACTACGGCTACGCGACGACGTCGACAATTATTTACGGCAAAAACGACGCGATTCTGATTGATCCGAACTTCCTGAAACGGGACGCGTTAAAGGTTGCCGACATGATTCGCGCCACCGGGAAGAACCTGACCACGATCTACACCACGCACGCCCATCCCGATCATTTCATGGGAGTTGAGACGATTCTGGCGGAATTTCCCAACGCCCGTTATGTGGCTCTGCCGCAAGTAGCCGAACGGATCGCTACCGCTTGGCCGAACCGCCGCGAATTCTGGTATCCGACCTACGGCGATGAGCTGCCGGGACCGGATCCGATTCTGCCGGAACCGCTGGCGAAGCCGGAACTGACGCTGGAAGGCGAAACGTTTCCGATCACCGGCGAGTTGATCGGCGACGGTCCGGGCAACAGTTTTGTCTGGATTCCGTCCCTTCGCGCCGTGGTTGCAGGCGATACAGTGTTCTACGAGCGGCACTTAGGCGTTCCCGCCGATCCGGCGCCGTGGTATGAAACCCTGGCGATGATTGAGGCGCTGAATCCGGAAATCGTGGTGCCGGGGCATAAGGACGAGAACACGCCGACCTCGCCGGCGGCGCTCGACTGGATGCGCGAATACATCACCGACTTCAACAATTTCAAGGCAGAGTCCTCCAGCGCGGAAGAGTTGAAGGAGAAAATGCTGGCGAAGTATGGAAATATCGCTCACCCGGACCGGTTGGATCAAGCCGTGACTGCTGCGTTCGCTCCGCCGGCCAAAGGTAAAGGTAAAGGTAAAGCCAAATAGTCCTTTACCCCAGGCTACCCGTTGCCGTCACCATCCCGTTCCAAACGGTATGGCGACGGGATGGCCACGGTATGGCGATGGTATGTAGACGAACAGGCCTGCCAGGAGGTTCCCGCCGCGCCAGGTGTCCGGCGCCGGAGAGACCCTCAGCCGGCGTAGCTCAGTCGTAAAATTCCGGAGATAACTTCCGGCTCGGCCAAGCGCCTTTATCGTGCTGGATCCAGAGCTGGGCTCCGGTTTCCTGCATGAACTCCTCCATTTTTTCGCGGGAGGCGGCGGTGGCTTTGCCGTCGGTGTCGATGGTCGGGATGCGGTTGAGGGTGCGTTCTTCGGGGTAATGATAAAGATCGCCGGAGAGTAGCACCGGACCGGTGTTAGCGAAGTTGATGAACAGCGACTGGTGGCCGGGGGTATGGCCGGGCGTTGATTTCAGAACAACGGTGCCGTCGCCAAAGACATCGTGGTCGCCGTTGAGGATGACGGTGTCTGCGTGCTCGAGTTCGCTGAACAACTCGGCGTTGCCGTAATCGCCGAGGTCGCCGCCGAACATCGCGTCATGTTCGGGCTGCTGGACGAGCCAAGTGGATCCCGCGAATTCGTTGGCGTTGGCGGTGTGGTCGCCGTGGTAGTGCGACATGGCGAGGTAATCGATGTCGGCGGGCGTGTACCCGATTTCAGCGAGCTGGGGCAGCAGCGGCGTGTCGGAATCGTAGTTGCCCTGGGTGGCGACGGTTTGCCCGGGCGCGAAATTCTTATCCGGCACCTGCCCGACGTCCCACATCAGCGTGCCTTGCGGATGGACCACCAGATAACAGGGGGTCACGAAGTCCGGGACGGCGATCTCTTCGTCGGTGAGTCCAAAGCGGGTGGCGTCGACGTTGTCGATCTGTCCGCAATCAAAGATGTAGAGGCGAACCGAGGCGACGTTGTCTTTGCTGTCAGATTCTGGAGCAGCGGCCTCTTCGGCCGTGTTGGAGCAGGCCGCGAGGCACAGGGCGGCAAGGATCGGGATCGATCGCCGGATCCAAAGCCGGGTCCAAAGCCGGGTCCAAAGAAAGTCGCGTCGCATGGCACCTCAGCATATCACCTGCGGAGCGCGGAATCGGCCTTCCCCAACGCCATGCGAATGTGGCAGACTGATCCTCTGCTTCCATTGCTTGCGTCTATTGCTTCTATTACTTCCATGAGCAACTTCGCCGATCCGGATGTCCGCGCCGCCTGCCTGCAGCGCCTGGACCGACTCAGGCCGAATACGCCGCGGCAGTGGGGCAAGATGACCCCGCATCAAATGGTCTGCCATCTGCGGGATTCCTTTCGCGCCGTCCAGGGTGGGGCGCCGGCCCGGGATATCTCCAACCTATTTACGCGGACGGTGGTGCGGTTCATCGCATTGCGGATGCCGATGCAGTGGCCGCACGGCGCGCGGACGGTTCCCGAGCTCGATTATGACCTGGGCGGGGGGACGCCGCCGGCCGAGTGGGAGCAGGACGTCGCGGAGTTGCGGGACTTGATTGCGCAATTCGGCGACCGGACCTCGTTCATGCCGCACCCGATTTTCGGAAAGCTTCCGCAACGGGACTGGATGGTCTGGGGTTATCGCCACGTGGACCATCATTTCCGCCAGTTTGGGATTTGACCCCCGATCGGGGCGCCCGGCGCCGGTCCCAACTCCGTATTGCATCGAAATTGGGCCCGGTGGTATCCTCAGGGGAGCTGATCTGGACGGAGGACTGTCTCTCGTCCTGCTTCTACCCGCCCTCGCGAGGCCCGTGAGCCGGTGCCGAGGAGAGGGGTGTTATCCCTTGCGCTCTGAAATTGACAGCGCGCGCTCAAATCAGCTAAGCTAATGGGGTTGTAATCTGCACGGAGTAGGTCTGTCTTTAATGAAAACCACAGTACCATCGGCCTCCAAAATCGAGCGCAAGTGGCATCTGATTGATGCCGAAGGCGCTGTGCTGGGCCGTGTGGCCAGTCAGGCCGCGATGATTTTGATGGGCAAAACGAAAGCCCAGTACACCCCGTTTCTGGATACCGGCGACCATGTTGTGGTGGTGAACGCCGAAAAGGTCCGGTTGACGGGAAAAAAAGAAGATCAGAAGATTTACCGGCGGCACTCGGGCTATCCCGGCGGGCTGAAGGAAGTGAAGGCGCGTGATATGCGCCAGAAGCATCCGGAGCGCCTGCTCGAGGCGGCGATTCAGGGCATGTTGCCCAAGTCGACGCTCGGCAAGCATATGTACCGCAAGCTGAAGGTCTACGCGGGTCCGAAGCATCCGCACGACGCGCAGCAACCGGTACAGGCTTCCTAGGTAGAGAGTTAACTATATGGCGTTGGTACAACATCTGGGCACGGGCCGCCGCAAACGCGCCGTCGCGCGGGTCTTCCTGCGGAACGGCAATGGCGAAATCAAGGTGAACGGCCGCACGTTCGAGAATTATTTCCCGAGCGAGACGTCGCGCGCGATCGTCCGGCAGCCGCTGCTGGCCACCGAAACGGCCGACAAATTCGACATTCTGGTGAATGCCTCCGGTGGTGGTCCTACCGGTCAGGCGGGCGCCACCAAGCTGGGCATCGCCCGGGCGTTGATTGAGTTCAACCCGGAACTGCGCGGCAAGCTGAAGGAACTCGGCATGCTGACTCGCGATCCGCGTCAGCATGAGCGGAAGAAGTACGGGCAGAAGGGCGCCCGTAAGCGCTTCCAGTTCTCCAAACGCTAACGGCAAAGCCGCTCTTGTCCGCCTCGCGGCGGAGAGGCGCTGGTGGCACCAGAAGGTTGGTGTCATTCGCGCAGTGGCGTCGATGGCATCAGAAGGTGTTTTCTCGGGGCGGACTTGGGTATCAAGTCCGCTCGTTGCATGTTGGCCGGGCCGCCGGAAACTTCCGGACTGACCGGGTCAATCGTTCCCTCCAGCCGCAAATCTCGCTTTGGACCGCGTGCTGGGGTTTTCCCCTGATCCGAATAAAGGAGGATCTTTTGCCTCAAATTAGCATGAAGGAATTGCTCGAAGCTGGCGTTCACTTCGGGCACCAGACCAAGCGCTGGAATCCAAAGATGAACGAATACATCTTTGGCGAACGTAACGGAATCTACATCATCGATCTCCAGAAGACCTTGAAGCTGTTCAAGGAAGCGATGCGGTATGTCACCGACGCGGCCGCGGCCGGCAAGACGGTGCTGTTCGTCGGCACCAAGCGCCAGGCGCAGGAAGCGGTGGCTGAGGAAGCCAAGCGCTGCGACCAGTACTACGTGAACTCGCGCTGGCTGGGCGGATTGCTGACCAACATGGTCACCGTTCAGAAGTCGATCAAGCGCCTGAAAGAGCTGGACGACATGGCCCTCGAAGGCGATTGGGGCGGCCGTGCGAAGAAGGAAATCATCCGGCTGGAGCGCGAGCGCAAGCAGCTGGATACGAACCTGGCCGGCATCAAGGACATGAACGGGCTGCCCGACATCATGTTCGTCATCGACTCCAACAAGGAATCGATCGCCGTGGATGAGGCTCGTAAGCTGGGCATCGCGGTGGTCGGCATCGTCGACACCAACTGCGATCCGGACGTGGTGGATTACGTGATCCCGGGCAACGATGACGCGTTGCGCGCGATCCGGTTGTTTACCAATAAGATCGCCGAGGCGGTGATCGAAGGCCGGCAGTTGGCGACCGAACTGGAGTTCGCGGCCGAGCGTGCCGCGGCGCAGGAAGGCGAAGAAGGCTCCGAGGAGGAACTGGACTACGCCCAGTACTCCGATCCGCAGTATGCGCAACAGTTGATGTCGGAGTCGTTGCAGACCGCTCAGCCGGTGCAGCAGCAGGCGCCTCCGCAGGGCGAAGCTCCCGTGGAAACGCAGTCTCCGGCAGCCGATCCAAATCAGACGGCATAAGCGGCGCGGGAATCACCCGGTTGTAACCCACGGTGCATTTTCTCGTGGTAGTTTGATCCTTTTGGGAACGGGCCGCACAGCGATCATTTTGCTCGTGCGGCTCATCCTGACCCGGCGGCCGGATTTCGAGCCGTGGGCGCCGTGTGATCGGTGCGACGGGTCGGCGATGGATCCGTCTTTTTCCAGACGGTGGTTCCTCCGCTGCGTCTTTTTCTAAGAACAACCGGCAAAAATCAGTAGACCAAGAAGAAGGAACAAGAACATGGCAATCAGTGCACAGTTGGTAAAGCAGCTCCGTGAGCGTACCGGAGCGGGCATGATGGAGTGCAAGAAGGCGCTGCAGGAGGTGGAAGGCGATCTGGAGAAGGCGATCGACCACCTGCGCAAGCGGGGCATCGCTTCGGCGGAAAAGAAGGCCTCCCGCTCCACCAAGCAGGGTGTGATTGCCAGCTATATTCATCCGGGCGACCAGCTCGGCGTGTTGGTCGAAGTGAACTGCGAGTCGGACTTCGTGGCGCGCACCGAGGACTTCCAGAACCTGGTGAAGGACCTGGCGATGCAGGTGGCCGCCGCCGATCCGAAGTTCGTGCGCCGCGAGGAAGTTTCCTCCACGGACCTGGACAAGGAAAAAGAGATCCAGCGCGAGCGCGCCCTGCAGGAAGGCAAGCCGGAGAAGATGGTCGATAAGATCGTCGAAGGCCGCATGAACAAGTACTACGAAGAGGTCTGCCTGCTGGAGCAGCCCTACATCAAAGAGAACGGCATCACGGTGGAGGAGCTGATCAAGGGCGTGATCGCCAAGCTCGGCGAGAACATCTCCGTGGCCCGCTTCATGCGCTTCAAGGTCGGCGAAACGCAGTCGGACCAACCGGAAGCCGCTGAATAAACTTTGGCGCGCGATCCCTGGGTGCTGCCCATGCCGGAAGCTGGTGTGGGCCGAGTCCGGATCGCGCGCTTGTTTTTCGTCCCCGGCGCCCGCCCGCCGTTGTCTATAATCCGTTTGGAGCCTACCCGTGTCCAGCTACCGTCGCATCCTTCTCAAACTTAGCGGCGAGGTTCTGGCTGGAGACCAGAAGACCGGGATTGATCCCGCCTCGGTTGCTTCCTTTGCCAAACAAGTCGCCGAGGTGGTGGCGTCCGGCGTTCAAGTGGGTCTGGTGATCGGCGGAGGTAACTTCTTTCGCGGGGTCGCCGAAGCGGCCAAGAACATGGATCGCGTAACCGCCGACCACATGGGGATGCTGGCGACGGTGATGAACGCGCTGGCGCTGGGCGATGCGATCAACAAGGCCGGCCAGCCGGCGCAGGTGATGACGGCGATTGAAATGAATCAGGTTGCCGAGCCGATCACGCGCCGCCGCGCGGTGGAGCTCCTGGAGCAGGGCAAGGTCGTGATCTTCGCCGGCGGCACTTCGAATCCATACTTCTCCACCGATACGGCCGCGGCGCTGCGGGGCCTCGAGATCGGGGCGGAGGTGATCGCCAAGGGAACCAGCGTGGACGGGGTCTACGACCAGGATCCGATGAAGCACGCCGATGCCGTGCGGTTTGACCAGATCAGCTACTCCGACGTGCTGGCGAAGAATCTGCGCGTGATGGACGCCTCGGCGGTGGCGATGTGCCGCGACAACGGCCTGCCGATCCGGGTCTTCAACATGCGCGTTCCGGGCAACATTCTGAAGGTGGCCCTGGGCGAGCCGCTGGGTAGCATTATTAATTAGCCGCAGCCGCTATCCGCTAGCTACGGGGGGACATGAGCCGTCGGCGCTTCTCGGCGGGCCGTTACTTACGCTTGGCGTCCGCAATCGGGTAGAATTTGGAATCGTAAATCTCTCGCGAGACAATAGGATTATGTCACTACATGCCAGCAGCTTCACCACTGTCGATGAAGTGGAATTCGCCGCCGAGTCGCAAATGGATAAAACGGTGTCCGACCTGCAAACTTCCCTTTCAACGATCCGGACGGGCCGGGCTTCGGTTAGTGTGCTCGACAGCGTGAAGGTGGAAGCCTACGGAACCATGATGCCGATCAACCAGGTGGCGACGCTCCACGTCCCCGAGCCCAGCCTGATCACCGTTCAGCCGTTCGACGTATCCCAGATCGGGGCGATCGAGAAGGCAATCATGGCCGCAGACCTGGGGCTGAATCCGGCCAATGACGGAAAGATCATCCGCCTGCCGGTTCCGCCGCTGACCGAGGAGCGCCGCAAGGAGATCGTCAAGCGGCTGCATCACATCGTCGAGGAGCACCGGGTTTCAGTGCGGAACGTGCGCCGCGACGCCAACGACATCCTCAAGAAGATGATGAAGGATAAGGTGATCAGCGAGGACGCCGAGCATCGGGCGCTGGATGTGGTGCAGAAGCTGACCGATGAACACATCGCCAAGCTGGATAAGGTGTCGAAAGCCAAGGAAACCGAGATCATGCAGGTCTGATCCGTTTCCGGTCAGATTTCGGGAGTTCACGGAAGGCGCTGGGGAAGGTTCCCCGGCGCTTTTCTATTTGGTGGCGAGGATGTGGGTCCGGAGTCCGCGATGTTGCGGGAAGGCGCGGTCAAAGGTCACGACGGTGCTGCCGGTGGCGAGCGCAAAAGCGGCGAGGTAGGCATCGGTCCAGAAATTGGGTCCAGTGCCGGCCCGGCGGGTAAGTTGCCGCCACTCATTTTCAAGCCCCCGGGGCTCCTCCGCGAACGACGCGCCGATGGCAATGCGGAGGGAATCATAGTTTTCCCAGGCTGTCTTCGCATCCATGATGTCGTCCTGCATCACGCGAGCATTGGTCAGCAATCGTAATAAGCCTTGCTGGGTGATACGGCAAAACAGCAACTCATCTTCCCTGTCCACCGAATTTAGCCAACGGGTGGCCGAGGGATGGTGTACATGAGTGACGATCAGGACAGCGATCCATACATTGACGTCGACCAGATATTGCATTCTGTCGGCTCAACCGAGCAACTCGTCAAAGTCGAAGTCTGACAAGTCGAGCTTACGGTTGCCCTTGAGGCGAATGACCGGCAGCTTGGCCATATCCACCTTCTTGGCCTTTTGCCCCTTCCGAGACTCCTCCTCCACGGACTTGCGAATCGCTGACACGATTAGTTCCTTCATCGTGGTGCCGCGCAGCGCCGCCGTCGCCTTGGTCTTGCGGAACAGGTCATCCGGGATGTCGACGGTGGTGCGCATAAAAGCATATTAGCATAAATATGCGTTCGCTTCGGGTCTCCCCCACGCCCGGGTTGTGTCGTACATATCAGCCACTACCCACGCCCGGGGCGAAACCCTGCCTGCTTGCTACTCTGGACGTATGAAGGTCCCTTGGCTGGCTACGCGCGGTCGCGCGCTCACTTTCCTTTCGCTTTCCGCCCTGTTGCTATCGGCGGGCCTCCAGGCGCAGTCCCTGGAGGAGTTCGAGAAAAAGGTCACCGAATTTACCCTCGACAACGGTCTGCAGTTCCTGGTGATCGAGCGGCACGAAGCGCCGGTGGTTTCCTTCCACACCTACGTCAATGCGGGCGCGGTGGACGATCCCAAAGGCGAGACCGGCATCGCGCACATGTTCGAGCACATGGCCTTCAAGGGTACACCGGACATCGGCTCCAAGGACTGGCCCAAGGAGAAGGCGGCTCTGGCGCACATCGAGGAGGTCTACGACCAACTGGACGCCGAGCGCAACAAAGGCTTCCGCGCGGACCCCGATAAGATCAAGCAACTGGAGGCGCAGGTGAAGGACGCCATCGCCACCGCCGACAGCTACGTCCAGCCGAACGAATATGACCGGATCGTGGAATCCAACGGTGGCGTGGGGATGAACGCGGGCACCAGCGAGGACGCGACGCAATACTTCTATAGCTTTCCGGCCAACAAGCTGGAGCTGTGGTTCCTGCTGGAATCGGAGCGCTTCCTGCATCCCGTCCTGCGCGAGTTCTACAAGGAACGCGATGTGGTCCGCGAAGAGCGCCGCATGCGTGTCGAATCCTCCGCGCAGGGCCTGCTGATTGAAACCACGCTGGCCACGGCGTTCGCGGCGCATCCTTATAAGAATTGGGCCGGCGGTTGGCCGAGCGACATCGAAAATTTCCGCGCCACCGAAGCGCAGGAGTTCTTTGATACCTATTACGGACCCTCCAACCTGACGATCGCGATCGCCGGTGACGTCGATCCCAAGGAGGCCAAGGCGCTGGCGGAGAAATACTTCGGCCGTATCGCGGCGCGCCCGAATCCGCCGCTGGTTCGCACGGTGGAGCCCCCGCAGATGGGCGAAAAGCGCGCCAAGGTCGCGACGCCGTCCCAGCCGCTGCTGCTGATCACTTACAAGCGCCCGGATCAATACTCGCCGGACGCCGCCGCGCTGGATGTCCTGGCCGAGGTGCTGACCGGTGGCCGTACGGGCATCATGCAGCGGGAACTGGTGCAGGATAAACAGATTTCGCTGGGGCTGCAGGCCGTGTCCGAATATCCCGGCAGCCGGTATCCGTCGCTGTTCCTCCTGTTTGACGTGCCGGCGCAAACCAGCTCCATCGAGGAGAACGAGAAGGCGTTCAACGACATCATCGAGCGGGTCAAAAATGAGCCCGTCGAGCAGGCCGCGATTGACCGCGTCACCACGCAACTGCGCGCGCAGATCATTCGCAGCCTGGCCAGCAATACGGGCCTGGCGTCCACGCTGTCCTCCTATCAGGCCAACTTCGGCGACTGGCGACGCCTGTTCACGCAGCTCAAAGACTATGAAGCGGTGACTCCGGAGGATCTGCAGCGCGTCGCGCGCGCGTACCTGACCGCGGAGTCGAGAACCGTCTCCTACACCTACATCCCGGAAACCAAAGAAGGAGGCGAATAATGCGGATCGCCATCGCCCGAAATCGTCCCGCGCAAATCGCGCTCCTGTTCGCCGCCGTCTCGACGGGGCTGCTGGCGCAGCAAGCCGGCAACATCCCCGAATGGAATCAGTTGCAGTACCCGCCGCTGGGGGAGGTGGAAATTCCCAAGCCGGTGGAGGTTACGCTCTCGAATGGCATGCGGGTGTTTTTGCTTGAGAACCACGAGCTTCCCTTGATTCGCGGAACGGCGCTGGTGCGCACCGGGAATCTGTTTGATCCGGACGATAAGCGCGGTCTTTCGTCGGTGACGGCGGAGGTGATGCGCAGCGGCGGCACGCCGGAGAAGACCGGCGATCAACTGGATGAGGAACTCGAGGACCTGGCGGCATCGGTGGAGAGCAACATGGGCGAAACCGAGGCCAGCGTCAGTTTCTCCGGGCTGAGCGAAAGCGCGGACATGGTGCTGACCGCGTTCCATGACGTGCTGACCTCGCCCGAGTTCCGCCAGGACAAGATCGACCTGACCCTGAATCAGTACCGGGGCGCCATCGCGCGGCGGAATGACGAAGCCGACGCGATCCCTCGCCGCGAGTTCATGAGCATCGTCTATGGGCGCGACAACTCCTATGGATGGACGGTCGAATACAAGGACGTCGATAACATCCATCGCCAGGACCTGATCGATTTCTACCATCGCTACTATTTCCCCAAGAACATCATGCTGGGCGTGTATGGCGACTTCAATGCCGCCGAGATGCAGGCCGAACTCGAAAAGCTGTTCTCCGGCTGGACGGTGGAGCAGCCGGCGGTGCCCGCGTTTCCCAAGGTGACGAATCCTCCGCAGCCGGGGATCTATTTCGCTTCCCGTCCGGACGTGACGCAGACGTTCTTCACTATTGGAGAGTTGGGGGGCAAGCTGGACGATCCGAACTACCCGGCGTTGGAAGTGATGGCGAACATTCTGGGCGAAGGCTTTTCCAGCCGCCTGGTTTCCGAGATCCGGACCCGCCTGGGCTATGCCTATTCGATCGGCGCGACCTGGGATGCCAACTACGGGCATCCGGGGACGTTCCGCATCGCCGGGTCGACGAAATCGCCCACGACAGTGGCTGCGATCAAAGCCATCGAAGCCGAGGTCGATAAAATCCGAGCTGAGCCGGTGACCGCGAAGGAACTCGCGGAAGCCAAGGACAAAGTGCTGAACAGTTTCGTCTTCTTTTTTGACAACCCGGCCAAGACGCTGAATCGCGTCATGGAATATGAGTATTGGGGCTATCCCGACGATTTCCTGTTCCGCTATCAGAACGGGATCAAGGCGGTGACCGTAGACGATGTGTTGCGGGTCGCCAAGGACTATGTGCATCCCGATCAGTTGACGATCGTCGCGGTGGGAAACGCCGCGGAGATGACCATGCCGATTTCAGACCTCGGCGAAGTGCATGAACTCGATCTGACGATTCCGGAGCCGCCGCGCGAAACTGCTCCCGCCGATGAGAGCAGCCTGGCTCGTGGGGCCGAGTTGCTCGGGAAGGCTCAGGCGGCGATGGGCGGAGCGGAGGCCCTGGCCGGCGTTCGCGACTACCGGCAGACGTTGGACGTGACCTTGCCGCCCGGCGCGCAGGTTAGCTCTTTTCAGCAGGTGAGTACCTATGTTGCCCCGGGTCATCTGAAGATTGAGCAAGTGCTGGGTCCGAGGCGGCTGGTAATGTACACCGATGGATCCACTGGTTGGGTGGGGTCGGGGGCGCAGTCGCAGAACATGCCGCCGCCTGTTTTGGAAGAGCTGCGCGGGGAACTGTTCCGCCAATTGATCCCGCTGATGTTGTCGGATCGCGATGCTTCGCGGCAGGTGAACGCTGTCGGGGACAACGCCGTGGAGATTACCGGAGAGATCGGGGGCGGCACGGAGTCCGTGCGCATCGAATTCGATCTTGAAACCGGATTCCCGGTTCGCCTCGTCTATCAGATGCAGGGTGCTCAAGGTGCGCCCGCCGAGGCAACCGAAGTGTATTCTGACTGGAACGGCGTCAATGGGTTGAAGTTGCCCTTCGTGATCGAGCAGACGCAGGGAGGAAATCCGGCCGGCTCGGCCCAGGTTGCTTATGATCTCAACGTCGGGGTCAGCGCGGATGAGTTGAGCATGCGGCCGGGGCAGTAATAAAGTAATCAATGAAGATGTATCGTTTCGCCACTTCACGTATCCTGATTCGTGCCGGGTTGGCGCTGTGCTTGCTCGTGCCGTTGGGGGCGCAGGATCTCGAGACGGAGGGGCAGGCGCTCGCCGACTCCATGTTGCAGGCGCTGGGTGGAGATGCGTTCCTCAATATTCGGAGCATGGTGGAGCGGGGGCGCGTTTACAGCTTCAAGTTCGGCCAACTCAGCGGGCTCTCTCCGGCGGTACTGCGGACGCGGTACATCGATTTAGATCCGTCCGAGACCGGATCCAAGCTGTCGATTGAGCAGTGCCAGGGCTTGGGTAAGGACGAGGAATACTACGACCTGATTCGGGACGACGGCATCTGGGAGGTCACCTATCACGGGCGCAAGCAACTGGAAGGCGACTCGCTGGAGCGCTTCCGGGACAACATGATGCACGATGTGTTGTACATCGCGCGGGTGCGGTTCCATGAGCCGGGCATGATTTTCGAGGCTCACGGCGCCCGGGTGATCGAAAACGTTCCGGTGGACGTGCTGGATATCATCGACAAGGAAAATCGCGTGGTGCGGGTGTATCTGAATCAGCATACGCATCTACCGATGCGCGCCGACTGGACCTGGCGGGATCCGAAGACCCATGTCCGCAACGATGAGGTTGTGCGCTACTCGCTGTTTAAAGAAGTGGATGGCGTCATGTGGCCGCACCAGATGAGCCGGGAGCGCAACGAGGACAAGAGCTACGAGAAGTTCGATGAGACGGTGGAGATCAATCCCGAGATCGACCCGAAGTACTTCGCTATTCCGGAAGAAGGGGCGAAGCCGTTCAAGTAGTGAGGCTTGTTTGACGGGTAATCAACCCGTAGCTTCCTGAGTCGCGGGGCATGGCCCCGCGCCACCCGATGTACCGCCGATCGGCGGAAAAACGTCTGTGCGCTCAGCTTTCGCGGGGCATGGCTCCGCGCCACCCAGATCGAAATTGCCTGAACACACATCCGGGGTTGGCCACCTTGGTAGGATAGATATTTGTCAGGCTCCGGGCTTCGTGCAACGGGCGGCTGCAAACCCCGCCAGGTCCGGAAGGAAGCAACGGTAGTGGTTTAGCTCGTGTGCCGCGGATCACCCGGGGTCTGGCATTTTCGCGATTCGCGGCCCAATGAGGCCGCTCCTTGCTGCATTCCCGGAGCTTCGGTTTGGGCGCCGCAGTCTGGGCGCCGCGGGTTCCGTCTCAAAGCCTCGCTTCTATGTACCAAGTCATTGCCCGCAAGTACCGGCCGCAGAACTTCGCCGAACTGGTGGGGCAGGAACACGTCCGCACGACGCTGGAAAACGCGATTACCCAGCAGCGCATCGCCCACGGCTACATCTTCAGCGGCCAGCGCGGGACTGGGAAAACCACCGTGGCGCGGATCATGGCGCGGTGCCTGAATTGCGAGAACGGTCCGGCGGCAACCCCGTGCGGCGTCTGCCCAAGCTGCGTGGAAATCGCGGCGGGCTCCTCGATGGATGTGATCGAGATCGACGCGGCGTCGAATCGCGGCATCAATGAGATGCGCGAGCTGCGGGAGAACGTCCGGTTCCGCCCGGCGCGCGACCGCTACAAAGTTTTCATCATCGACGAGGCGCACCAGATCACCTCGGAGGCGTTCAACGCGTTGCTCAAAACGCTGGAAGAGCCGCCCGAGTGGGTGGTCTTCATGCTTTGCACCACCGAGTCCCATAAGATCCCGCAGACCATAACCTCGCGTTGTCAGCAGTTTAGCTTTCGCAGCGTGGACTTCGGCAAGCTGATCGAGCTCATGCAGTCCATCGCCGATAAAGAGGGCGTTGCGGTCGACGCCGAGGCGCTCAGCGTGCTGGCACAGGCCGGCGAAGGCAGCGTGCGCGATTCGCTCTCGGCGATGGATCAGGCGATCGCCTGTTGCGGCGATAAGATCGAGGCGGGCGAGGTCCGCAGCCTGCTGGGGATGTTCTCGCTGGAGTCGATGGGGAAGGTCGCCCAGGCACTGGAGGCGCGCAACTCCGAGGCGATGCTGGAGATCGTGCAGGAACTGGAGTCCAATGGGCGCAGCCTGCAGCATTTCTCGCGCGAGCTGGCTCGGTATTTCCGCAATTTATTGGTTTCGAAAATCGCGGGCGGGACGACGTCGCTGGTCGCGGCATCGGCCGCCGAACAGGAAAACCTTCAGGCTACTGCGGCGAAATTTTCCGAAGAGGATCTGACCCGGCATCTGAAGCTATCGCTGGACTTGTTCACGGATCTGCAGGCGTCACGGCAACCCCGCCTGCACCTGGAAGTCGGGCTGCTGCGATTAATTCACGCGGGCCGGCTGCAGTCGATTGAAAAAGTGCTCGCCGGGTTGCCCGCCGGAGAAGGCAATTCCGGGGGCGGGGCGAGCGGGTCTGCGGGTGGATCGACGGGATCGGTGGGAGGATCTAGTTCGGGGCAGGGGCGGCCGGCTCCGGCTCGGACACAGGCGTTGCCGCAGGCTTCTTCGCAGGGTGCTCCACAAAGTGCTGCCCAAAGATCTTCGCCGGTAGCTCCCGTGGTGCCGCCGAGTTCGGCTCCGGCGACATCGAGTTCGGTATCGTTACCGCCACGTCCAAAGCAGTCGGCCGCGCCGCCGCAGGCTCGGGCATCGGGTACCCGGGCTCAGGGTCCCAGCCATGATCCCAGTGGCGACGACGACGGAATGCCGCCGTTTGCGCCGGAGGACTCCGAGTGGGGGGGAGCGGAACCCTCGATGGACATGGATTCGGGTGAGGATATGGGCGGTCTCGCTCCGGCGGGCAGTCGGGTCCGGCCCCCGCTCCGGCTCAAGTGCGAAGCGGGGCCGTGGAAGCTCCGAGGCCTGCTTCGTTGCCCAAGCGCGCGTCGATTCCACCGTGGGAGGAGGCTCCGGCAGCGGAGAAAGCCTCGGCTGATGCGAAATCCTCCCGTCCATCCTCTGCTGCATCCGCGGCGAACGGGGCTGGTGGGAACTCCGGTGGCGACTTTCGTGACCGGCTGATCGCCTGGCTGATCGAAAACAAGCGCGACCATTTGGCCGATGCGGTCGGGCACGCCGATGTGGAAGATACGCCGATGGAAATCATCTTCACCGCGCCGAAGATGTATCACATGTTCCTGCGGGATGCGGGACTCGAGTCGGCGCTACGGCAGGTGGCGGGCCGGTCGGTTCGGGTGAAGCTGAAAGAAGGCGTGGCGAAATCGGCGCCGGCCGCACAGCCGGCCTCGAGCGGAGCTTCGACCGATGAGCTCGACCAGGGGGCCACCGAACGCGCGATGGCGCACCCCGAGGTCCAGCGCTTCAAGGAATTATTCCCGGACGCCGAGGTCCGGCAAGTACGCAATCTGAAGGAGACCGGAATATGAAAATGCCGAATATGCAGGCGATGATGCAGCAAGCGCAGCAGATGCAGCAGAAGATGCAGGAGGAGATCGCCAAGATTCGCGTCGAGGCCTCGGCGGGCGGCGGCATGGTGTCCGTGAAGATGGACGGCCAGAAGAAGGTGACCGCGGTGACGATTGATCCCGAGGTCGCTGGGGATGTGGAGATGCTGCAGGATTTGATCGTCGCGGCCTGCAATGAAGCTGTGAAGAAGGTCGAAGAGGAAACCAAGGCGATGATGGGCGGGATGCTGGGCGGCATGGGTCTGCCCCCGGGTCTGCTTTAGCAGGCTTCGCCCGTTTTGGCAGCTCCCTGCCAGCCTCCGGCTGTGTACCTTCTGCAGCGGCGTTTGTGGGTATGCGCAGTAGGCGGCATCTCCTTAGAAGCATTTGTGTCGGGAAGAAGCAGTGAGGATTGGGGACGCTAGGTGACGGTCCCCTCGTGTTATGGCTGATTTTGCAGCGCCGTTGCAGCGCTTGATCGAGGAATTTCGCCGCCTTCCGGGCATTGGGCAGAAGTCCGCCCAGCGGCTCGCGTTTCATGTGCTGCGCGCGCCTCGGGAGAGTGCCGCCGCGCTCGCCGAAGCGCTGCTGGACGTCAAGGATAACCTGGGCATCTGCGTGCAGTGCAACAACATCAGCGACGCCGAGCTTTGCCCCTACTGCCGCGATCCGCACCGCGACCATTACAAGATCTGCGTGGTGGAGGAGCCGCATAACATCCTGCCGGTCGAGACCACGCGCAGCTTTGACGGCGTTTATCACATCCTGCATGGGTCGATCTCGCCGCTTCGGGGGATCGGGCCGGAGCAGTTGAGGATCAAGGGTCTGCTGGACCGGATCGCGCGGTCGCAGGCCGAGGCCGAGGAAGCCGCCAGACAGGCAGCCTCCGCGCAAGGTGGGAGTTCTCAGGAAGACGGGAGTTCGGTTGCTGTCGAACAGGCGGCTGCGACTCCAGCGCCGATCGAAGTTATCCTGGCGACCAACCCCACCGTGGAAGGCGAGGCCACCGCGGTGTATCTATCCCGATTGCTCAAGCCGCTGGGCGTGCGGGTGACGCGCATCGCGATGGGGATCCCGGTCGGCAGTGACCTGGAGTTCGCCGATGAAGTCACGATGCTGAAGTCGCTGGAAAACCGCCGCGACATGTGACCGCAAAGCGGTCTTTTGGGCAGCCAGCCTCCGGCTGTTTTGGCAGCTCACCTGCAGCAGGCAAAGCCTGGTTTTTGCAGCTTGCCAGCAGGAGCGGCGTCGAATCCCTGAATAACGGGTGGGTGGGGGCTGGTGGTGCTACGCAGTCGATGGTGTGGACTGAGGTCGCCTTCGTTGCGCATGCTGGCGCATGGCGGTTCCGAAGGGCGCTGGCGCGTCGCGAGTTGGTGAGCCTCAGGGAGGCGTTGTGAACCGATATCAGATCATCATCTATTGGAGCAACGAGGACGAGCTGTTCATTGCCGAGGTCCCTGAGCTAAAGGGGTGTACCGCCCACGGCGATACTCAGGAAAGCGCTCTCGCCAACGCAAAGGAAGCTATCGGGCACTGGATTGAAGTCGCTCGGGAGTTCGGGGAGCCCGTACCGGAGCCCAACGGGCGAAGGCTGATTTTGGCCTAGGCTAGTTCTTTTCCACCAGCTTGATCTCGAACAGCCGCGGCCACCACTTGCCGGTGACGAACAGGCGCTTGCCTTCGGCGTCCCAGGCGATGCCGTTTAGGACGTCGGTCCCCTGGCGTTCGTTAGCCGGGAGCAGGCCGCGCAGGTCGATCCAGGAGTTCACTTTCCCCGATTCGGGATCGATGCGGGCGATGCGGTCGGTTTGCCAGACGTTGGCATAGACCTCGCCGTTTCAGATGTATTCCAGCTCGTTCAGGTTGCGGATCGGGACGCCGTTGTCGGTCACCTGGATGCGTCCGGTTTCCTGGAGTGTTTCGGGATCCCAGAAGCGAAGGAAGTCCGAGCCGTCGCTCATGATGATGCGGTCGCCGTCGTAGGTGAGTCCCCAGCCTTCGCCGGTGTAGTGGAACTGGCGCTCGGGAAGCAGGTTTTCGCGATCATAGACGAAGCCGGTTTGGCTTTGCCAGGTGAGCTCATAGAGCTTGTCGTCGACGACGACGATGCCTTCGCCGAAGTATTGATCGGGGATGGCTTGGCGCTGGAGGATTTCGCCGGAGGCGAGGTCATCTTTCATGACGCCGGAGTCGCCGTTCTGGCCGGTTCCTTCGTAGAGCGTGCCGTCCAGATATTGCAGCCCCTGGGTGAACGATCGCGGGTTGTGCGGGTAGCTGTTGACGATCTCGTAGCCGTAGACGGGCGTGCCGGAGTCGGCGGAACTGGTCTGGGAGACGGTGTAGCCAACGATGCCGATGGCGAGGCCGATACCGGCGAGGATGAGCCAGGACCGGCTCGAACTGGATTTGGCGGGGGTGAGTTGGGACGGTTGTATCGCGGCCGGCTTGGTTCGCTTGCCGGGTTGTCGTTTGGCGGCCATGGGTCGCTCGTTTCTTAGGATAGCGTTGCGCAGTGGGGAGAGGGTGATGTCGAGGGCTGGTGAGCGCCGCGTCGATCTGTGCTTCGCGGATTGGGAAGGTGAACCTTCCCGCCGGCTGAACGCCGGCCCCCCTCTCGCAGGGCATGGCCCCGCGCCACGCTCACGCTTGCCCCGCATGTTCGCCCGGCCTTCATGGGCAGCGGGTGGGGGCATGCGTAGAATGGTGTATGGGCGGCTTTGCTCACGACAACCCCTTATGGCGTGCAGCGGAGCTAGCCGCGCGTGCTTCCAACCTCTTAGATGCCGAACTGGCCAAGTGGGATCAGGATTTCCGCTACCTGCTCGATCGGCTGCGCAACGTCCTTCTCGAAATCGGAGAAAGCGAACTTGCTGAACTGATCGCGGAAGCCTTTGATAAGCCTCCCAGCGGGCGACAGTGTTAATCTGCCGAAACGCGGGGCCCAGGCGCTATCCGTTGCCTTCCAGTTGCTCACCATGGCGGAGCAGAACACGGCCAATCAGGTGGAGCGGTTGCGGGAAACGGTGAAAGGTCCGGCGAGCGATGCGGGTTCGTGGGCGTATCAGCTCGATCGGCTGAAACGCGGATCGTATTCGGCGGCGGATGTCGGCGAGGCGCTGCCCGCGATGCACGTGCAGCCGGTGATGACCGCGCATCCGACCGAGGCCAAGCGCGCCGCGGTACTGGAGCGCATGCGTGAGATCTACCTATTGCTGGTCGAGCGCGAAAATCCCGCCCATACGCCGATTGAACAGCGCATTCTGACGCAGCGGCTGGAGACATGCATTGAGCGGTTGTGGCGCACCGGCGAAATTCATTTGAAGCGGCCGGATGTCGCCTCCGAGATTCGCAACACGCTGCACTATATCTCGAATGTGTTCCCGGATGTGCTGGAACTGATGAGCGACCGGTTCGAGGAAGCCTGGAAATGGGTCTATCCGGATACGGAGCTGCCGCAGGAGCCTCGGCTGACGTTTGGAAGCTGGGTGGGCGGGGATCGTGATGGTCATCCATTCGTGACGACCGATGTGACGCGGTACGCGCTGGAGCAACTGCGGGGGCGTGCCCTGGAGGTCCTGGACCGGAAGCTGTACGCACTGGCGATGAAGCTCAGTATTTCCGAAATCATGCAGCCGGTGCCGGAAGACCTGCACAAGAAAGTTAAGCACGGGCTGGAGGCGTTGGACGAAGCCGCGCGTGCGCGGATCGGGGAGTATCACGATCAGCCGTGGAGACAGTGGGTCCATCTGATGCGGGCGCGACTGCCTCTGGCTTCGTCTGGGGGGATCCTGGAACCCACTTCGCGGGGCGCTACACCGCTCCGGAGCAGTTGGATGAAGATCTGGCGTTTCTGGAGCACGCGCTGGATGAGATCGGCGCGGACCGGATTGCGGCCGCGGAGGTGAAGGGATTGCGCCGGCTGGTGGCCTGCTATGGGTTCCATGGCGCGGCGCTGGATATCCGGCAGAACAGCGCGTTCCTGCATAAGGCAACCTCGGAACTGCTGACGCTGGCGGGGCTGGATGGGGAAGCGTATCTCGGCTGGGATGAGGCGCAACGGCGCGAATTCATTGAGCAGGAACTGAAATCGCCGCGTCCGTTTTCGGTGGCCTCGGCGGTGCTGCACGAGGAAGCCGATGCGATGGTGAGCGTGCTGCGGCTGCTGCGCGAGTGGACCTCGGCGCATGGGTTCGGCGGCTTCGGCAGCTTCATCGTCAGCATGACGCATCATCCGACGGATCTGCTGAATGTGTATCTGCTGGCTCGGGAGGCGGGTCTGGCGAAGCCGTCCGAGGATGGCGAGGGGTTGGTTTGCGAGATCCCGGTCGTGCCGCTATTTGAAACGATCGAGGATTTGGAGAAGAGCGGCGAGGTCCTGCGCGAGTTCCTGAATCATCCGGTGACGCAGAGGACGTTGAAGGCGTTCCAGGAAAAGCAGTGGCCGCGCGCGTCCGCTGCAGGAAGTGATGATCGGCTACAGTGACTCGAACAAGGACGGCGGCATCCTGGCGAGCCACTGGTATCTGCGGAAGGGGCAGGAACTGCTGTCCGGGGTCGCAAAGGAGATGGGCGTCGATCTGCGCTTCTTCCATGGCCGTGGCGGAACGATCGGCCGCGGCGCCGGGCCGACGAATATCTTCCTGGAGTCGCTGGCCTATGGAAGCCTGCATGGGGAGATCCGGATCACAGAACAAGGCGAGGTGATCGCGCAGAAGTATGCGAACAAGCTCACCGCGGCGATGCATCTGGAGAAGATGCTGGCCTCGACGAGCCGGTGGACGCTGGAGCATGGCCGGTCGAAGGCGTCGCTGAAGCACAGCGCGTTTGAAGCCGAGGGCAGCGAGGTCCAGGCCTTGTTCGCGTCCGCTGCGTCGGCCAGCCGGACGCACTATCGGAGCCTGATCGAAGCCGATGGATTTGTCGAGTTCTTCTCCCAGGCGACGCCGGTGGATGCGATCGAGAACAGCCACATTGGGTCGCGACCGGCTCGGCGGACGGGCAAGCGGACGATCGCCGATCTGCGGGCGATTCCCTGGGTCTTCGGCTGGAGTCAGGCTCGGTTCAATTTGCCGGGCTGGTTTGGGATCGGCAGCGGGATCGAGAAGGCCTGCGGCGGCGACGACGCCAAATGGGACACGATGACCGAAGCGCTGAGGAACTGGCCATTCGCGTCCTACCTGCTGCACAACGTGGAATTCAGCATTGTGGCTGCGGAGTCGGGATGGATGCGGGAGTATGCGGGGCTGGTGGAGGATGAGGCGCTGCGCGAGCGCATCCTGAAGATCATCCTTGAGGAGTATGAGCGGACGGATCGGGTGCTGAACCGGCTGTTCGTGCGTCCTCGCCGGGAGCGGCGACCGCGGCTGCTGAAGGCGGTGGAGATTCGGAAGCATGGGCTGAGTCGCCTGCATCGGGAACAGGTGGCGTTGCTGCGGGACTGGCGTGCGGCTCGGGCGGCGGGGGATGCGGACGCGGATCGTCAACTGGAGGCGCTGCTGGTGACGGTGAATGCGATCGCGGGTGGTTTGAAGACGACGGGGTGATGTGCGCAAGTCGCGCGTTGCGATTAACTCAAAACCGGCAGCATGCCCGACTGGTATAGCCCGTCCTTGGTCAGCCCGCCGATCTCGACCTCAACCAATTCGTTCTCCGTACTTGAGCCGTCCAGCGCGACCTTTAGATAATTGCTGCTCACCCCGAGCTTGCCGCCTTGAATCGTCACCACCGACAGCTTCCGCCCGACCATGGCCTGGCGAAACTCGCGGTTCTTGCGCTCGGAGATGGCGCGGAGGATATGCGTCCGCTCCTTGCGGACCTCGATCGGCACCTGACCGGGAGCCTCGGCGGCGGGCGTCCCGGGGCGCGGCGAATACGTGAACACGTGCAGGTAGGTGAACGGCAGGCTTTCGATGAAGGCGCGCGAGTCTTCGAACTCGGCATCGGTTTCGCCGGGGAAGCCGGTCATGACGTCGGCGCCCACCGCGCAATCCGGCATCAGCCGCCGCGCGAGCTCAATCCGGTCACGATAATGGCGCGGGCGGTACTTGCGGTACATGCGGCGCAGCACCGTATCGGAGCCGGACTGGAGCGGCGCGTGGACATGGCGCGCGATGCGTCCGGAGTCCGGCCATCAGCTCCAGCAGCCGCGTCGAAAAATCCATCGGCTCGACCGAGCTTAGCCGGATGCGCTCGACATCGGTCTCCTGGAGCATGCGCTCAACGAGATCCGCCAGGCGAAGCTGCCCAAATTGCGCATTTGGAAGGTCGCGGCCCCAGCGCCCGAGATTGATTCCGGTCAGCACCACCTCGCGATACTTCGCCGCGAGCTGCCGCACCTGATCGACCACCTGGTCAGGATCGGCGCTGCGGCTCTTGCCGCGCACCGAGGGAATGATGCAGAAGCTGCATTTATTGCTGCAGCCGTCCTGAACCTTCAAATTCGGGCGCGTGCGATCGCCAAGGGCGTCTTCGATGGGCGCGGCCAGGAAGTCGCGCTGCTGCAGTATATCTCCGATGTGGATTTCGCCGTGATAGTCCGCAGCGGCCGGGTCGGGGGCTTCGGATCGAGCTGAACGAGCTCCGGGATGCCGGTTTTGTGCGAATTCCCAACCACCCAGGCGACGCCGGGCAGCTCGGCGAGCTCCTCGGGGGCGCGCTGGGCGTAGCAGCCGGTAATAAGGATGCGGGCGTCGGGGCTGCGCCGGTGGATCCGCCGGACCGTCTGGCGCAGCTCATCGTCGGCGGTGGAGGTGACGGTGCACGTATTCAGGACCACCAGATCGGCTTCCTGGAGCTCGCCGGCGGACTCCATTCCCCGGGCGGCCAAGCCCGCTTCCAAGGCGGCGCCGTCGGCCTGCGAGGCTCGGCACCCAAACGTTTTTACGAAAAACCGCTGCAAACCGTCATTGTATCGTTCGGGGGCTTCGGGCCGGGTTTCCCGGGGGTAAGTGCGGGGACTATTCCTGGCTGGGCGCCCGCAAGAAACATCTGAGAAGGGCTTGGGTGGATTTCGTCCGATTATGGGGTATGGCCGGCGAACGCATGCTCTCCCAAGAGGAGATCGACAGCGTATTTGACAAGCAGCAGGGAAAAGCGGAGGATCCCAGCTCCAAGGCGCAGGTCTACGATTTTCGTCGTCCGGATCGGATCGCGAAGGATCAGCTCCGGGCGATCCACTTGCTGCACGAGAATTTCTGCCGTAGCCTGGCGTCCAGTCTGTCGGCGTTCCTGCGCGCCTATGTCGCCGTGAACCTGGTGAGTGTGGAGCAGTTGGCGTTTATGGAATTCACCCAGGTCCTGCCGTCTCCCACCAGTATGATCGCGCTGGGCATGAAGCCGTATGACGGCAATGCGGTCCTGGAAGTGAATCCGACCCTGGTGTTTCCCATCCTGGAGATGCTGCTGGGAGGCACCGGCCAGAGCAACGCCAAAGTGGACCGCGAAATCACGGAAATCGAGCAGACGATTCTGGATGGTCTGGTCCGCATTGTCTTGAACGATCTGCGTTCCGCCTGGAGTGGCGTGGCGAACATTGACTTTTCGATTGAGAGCCACGAAACCGAGCCTGCGCTGCTCCAAATCCTGGCGCCGAATGAGGCGGTGGTCGCCATCAGCATTGAGATCCGGATTGGCGATGTCGCGGGCATCATGAACCTGGGCATTCCGTCTATCACGGTGAAGATGCTGCGTCAGAAGTTCGACCAGCAGTGGACGATCCGGCGAGCCCGCGATAGTGAGGAAGAACGTGCCAGAATGCTGCAACTGGTGGAGCCGGCCCAGGTGACCCTGGAGGCATTTCTTGAAGGGCCGACTCTGTCGGTGGAGGAACTGCTGGCGTTGAAAGAAGGAGACTTGCTCGCGTTTGATTTTCCCTTGGATCGTCCGCTAGACTTCCTGGTCAACGGGAAGCGTGCAGTATCGCGGGGAAGTGCTGGGGTCGGGGCGGAAGCGGGCTTTTGCGGTGACGGGACCCGTCGCCGATCCGACTTGACCATTCCTGTTTGATCCGGATGCCGGGCTGCGCCGGACCTTAGCGGGTGGCTCCCCTTGACCGAGCGCGGATCGCCCGCGCATTGGGAGGGCGAGGGGCCTGTTGGGCTGGTGGTGGGGTGGGCGCCCCGGGGCCAGCCGGCGTTGCCGTGGAATGGGGACGAAGTTGTAACATTGCCGGTGGAATCGCTCGATTGGCGCCACTGATTCCTGCAGGCATCATGAGTTGCACCATGGGTTGCATCCCGGGTGCCAGCATTCGAAGAGGGGAAAGTCCGAGTTCGGCCAGCGCCATCTCGAGGTGCAGCCATCCAAGCCACCCCAGCCATCCATGGACGCGGAGCGAACCGAGCAGGGGATGCAATGCGCCGTGCGCGCGGTGACGTCCGGTCCACAGGAATGGATTTCGGCGGGCTGGTTCGAACGCCTTCGCGGGCTCACCGCGTAGTCTTGCGAGGATCGTCGTCGCTACGTGTTTGCCCTGTGCCGCGGATTGATGACGAGAGGGCTCGAACTCCGGTCCGGTGTGTCCGCCAAAGGATTGTGGTGATACGGCGCTTCCGGCCAGGAAGAGATTATCGAACGGGGTGGCTGACAGACCCGGTTGGATGAGCGCCCAGCCTCGGTTGTCGGCCGGGACCCGTGCCGCGTGAATCACCGCCGTGAGGAAATCGCCGGGTTGCGGGGTGGCATGCCAGATGACCTGGCCCGCGCGGAGTGTTTCGACTACCGGCGTCCCGTTGCGCATCGTCTCAAAGGTGACTTCCGCGCCTCCCGTTGCGGCGGATTCGGCCGGGACCAGTTGCTTGACGGAACGTCCTGTCAGGAATTCCACGCCAGCGTGAAGGAGTTCCCGCTCCACGGCTTGCCAGACGCGGCGCGGTAACCCGGTTTCGACGCTCGGCTGCTGTGTGCAGACGAGGATACGAGGAATCTTCGGGGATATTTCCGGGAAATCGCTGGCTAAACAGCTCCGAAGCCCTTCCACCAGGGCGGCGGCATGTTCGATGCCGCGGCGCGCGGCTTCTGGGTTGCGGCTGGTGTCGCCCAGCACCAAGCAGGAATCGCAGGAGTTCCTTTTGCCTTTCCTCGTTGGCCTGGGCCGCGGTCTCCAGCACCGAAAGTAACTGATTGCGAAGCATGACGGCATCGACCGCCGAGTGCAAACCCGGCGCCAGGCGGCCTCGTTCCGCCTCGGAGCGTCCCGGGCTGGGAGCCAGGGACGGCCGCGATCCGGTGGCGACGATCAGATAATCGTAAGGGATCGTGCGGTCGGCCAGGATCAGCCGATTTTGCTCCGGAATCAGATAGACAGCTTCGGCCATCCGGAATCGGACGTTGCGCTGGTCCCGGAGGAGCGCTCGGAAGGGAACGGCGGCAGCCGACTTCGGGCAGCAGCCCGGCCGCGATTTGCGGTAGTAACGGCTTGAAAACGTGGTGGTTACGTTGGTCAATGAGTGTAATATCCACCGGGGCAAAGCGGAGCCGACGGACTGCCGCAAGCCCTGCCGAGCCTCCACCGATCACGACGACACGTTGCATCTCTTTTGAAATAGTGCGCTGGCGGTCCGATTCCGATCAAGGAAGTTGCGTGACTGTGTAGTTTGTGGCTGTCTAACGAAGAATGGCAGCGTACCCCGCTGTGGGTGACCCAGTACCGAAGTCTCCATCCAGTACTGCGAAATTCTAGTACCAATTTCCTTTTAAAGCCCTACTGTTCAATAGGTTACGGTTTTGTTTCCCTTGCGGTATGTGAGGCATTTGACCCCGCGCGGAGTGTCAAAATGCACACTGGGTTGCGCCATAGTCACGCCTCGGATCGGAACTCCTCCGGGCGGGGCTCCCGGAGGATCACTGCGACACAAGACCCCGCAGTGGATAATGGACCAGTAATACCTCTCTTGGGTCGGCGGGTGGCGCGATGTCACTGCGACGGCTAGTCGTGTGCATCTCGATTTTGGATGGATCTGCCAACCTTAGTTTCTGTAGTCGTCGGTTTCTTCCTGATCGCTTTTGGTTCCGACTTGGCTCGCGCTCTTTTCGAGCTTCTCGTCAATCTCCGTAATAGGAAGACCGTACTCCCGCGGGAGGTGCTCAGCACGGATCGCGCCGCGATTGTCATTCCCTGCCACAACAGCGCAAAGCTGATCGAGGCGACGATCAATACGCTGCCGGAAGGCTATCGCGTCTACTGCGTCGCGAACAACTGTACGGACAACACGGCAGATGTGATCAAACGGATTGCGAGGCGGCGTCCGGAAGTTGAGTTGATCGATGTCGATTATCCCGGCAAGAGCAAGACCAAGGCGGCTTTGCTCGGTGCGATCCAGGCCTCGGAGGACGGATATACGCACTTTCTTCTGCTGGATGATGACGTCCTTTGGCCGGACCGGCGGATTGAAGTCGTGGATGAATCCGTAGCGGTGACGGCGGTTCCGGTTCTTCCGGTGAAACCCGGATCGTTGGTGGAGCGGCTACAGGTATTCGAGTATGTCGCCACCAATCTGAACAAGCGATGCCAGATGTTATTTGCTCGCGACGTGACGTGGGCTTCGGGCGCCGCCGCGGTCTACCGGTGCGATGTGTTCCTGGAGGTGATGCGGCTGCACGATGGCGAGTTCGCCGGCGAAGACGTGCAGTGTTCGTATTTGCACCACTACATGGGCTACAAGATCGGCTTCCTGCCGGACCTCGTTGTGACGACGCAGGTGCCAAGGACGCCTCAAGCCTGGTGGCGGCAGCGCTCGCATAGCTGGGATGTTTCATTCATGTTCCTGCATGTGGGGCTGCTGTTCCGAGTGCTGTTTCGAACTCGCGACAAGGGTCCGGGGTGGTGGATTCGGTTGATGACCTTCTACCGGCTGTACGATACGATGCTGGTTTTGGGGAAGCTCGCGATGCCGTTCGTACTGTGGCGTGTTCCACAGGTTTCGCTGATCTTTTTTGCCAGCGTCTATACGTTGATTGGAATGCAGTACCTCGGCTATTCGTATTTCTTTCCGTCGCTGCGGCGGGAGTGGGGCGGGGTCGAACACTTCAAGATGGCGGGGACATTCCTCCTACTGCCGTTCTACGTGTTCGCGACGTTTGTGAGCCGATTGAACGCCTTACCGAGAGCGATCCACAAGAAGATGCATCCGCTGCCGTTGCTGGGAGAGTTCATCGATCTGAACTTCCTGGCATGCACGCGAGCGAGCTTCTGGGGTGCGTCTATACCCGAGAAGGCGGCGGGAATGGAACGGGAGCCGGTCTTGCGGCGACGCCCGGCGGGAGTCCGGCAAAGCTGGTCCAGATCGAGGGGACCGTCCTTGCCGCGAACTGACGGGGAGACTATCGGTCGGCGAAAGCGGACCGCTTAGCAGGGTGAACCGGAGGTCTCGAATTCAGCCCGAAGTCAGAAAGAAGAGTCCAGAGGGAGCAGATCCAGGTCCACCGTCTGTCCCGCCCGAAGCTGAACGAGTTTGCCATGCTGGCGGATCGCCGCGGGAGTACGCAACGCTGTGCTTTCCGCGGCCAAAACGTAATATGCCCCGGGGGCGAGATTTTCGATCCGATAGGATGCGTCGCCGTCCGCCAGTTGCGAGTGGCGAAAGGTGTCAGGTACGCCCGGCGGCAACTCCCGAATTATTTCGTGGAATGTGCGCGTTGGCAACTGGCTAGGTTGCCGCGCGCGATAGCATGCGCAACGCAACCGCCTCCACTCACACCGCCGTCACCACTATTTTCGAATAGTTTTTTCTCGCGCGCCTTCAATCACTTCGCGTTTCTCTTCAGGACATGAAATCCAGGGGGTCCGCTATCTTCGTGCACAAGAGACGACGCGCTCCTGCATAGGAGAGCCCGTTCGACCGAACCCGTGATCGGGTGAACCGCGAGACCATGGCAATCCGCGGCGGTTCCAGTGCTATGTCCTGCTCCTGTCAGCAGGTAAATCCGGCAGGGCCAACTTTGGAGGCGCCTTCATCGGCTTGTCTTTATTCGGGCAAGCGCCACAGGTGCGCCCGCAGTCCGATTGCGCGGCGACACCACCTCCTCAACACCCCACGGCAGCAGCCCCGCCGAGCCGCTTATTCGTGTGCTCGGGTGGCGAGGCTGAACGCCTCGTACGGGCCAAATCTTACCCTCCATTCACGAGCCTAGTAAAATTGAAATAGGGTGCGGTCGTGCATCCTCTTTCTTTCAAGGAGTTTATCGAAGTGCAATCACGAATCCCCATCGCCCTGCTGGCTTGTGCGATTTCCACAGGCCTGCTGGCGCAACCTCCGGTCACCGACGCAATACTGGCGAAGGCTGCCAGCGATGGGGCCAATTGGATCACCTACGGGGGCGATCCGGAGGAAACGCGGCACAGCGCGGCCGATCAGATCACGCCGGAGAACGCCGGCGAGCTGGGACTGGTGTGGTCCTACGAGGTCGGCGAGGGCGGGGGCAATCAGGAAGCGACGCCTCTGGTGTGGAACGGGACGATGTATTCCATCACGAACTGGAGCATCGTGTTTGCGCTGGATGCCGCCACCGGCAAGGAGAAATGGCGCTTTGATCCGGAGGTCAATCAGACCACCGTGCGTCCGCGGATCTGTTGCGGCGTGGTGCAGCGCGGGGTCGCTTTGTATGAGGGGCTGGTGATCGCGCCGGTGATCGATGGACGCCTGATCGCGCTGGACGCCGAGACCGGACAGCCGGTGTGGGAGTCGCGAGTTTCCTGGGCGCAGGATAATTACACGCTGACGATGGCTCCGCGGATGGCGGGCGGTCGCGTGATTATTGGCGCGGCGGGCGGCGAGCTCGGCACGCGGGGGTTCTTTTCAGCGTTCGACGCCAAGACGGGCGACTTTCTCTGGAAGTTTTACACGGTTCCCGGCGATCCTTCAAAGCCCTACGAGAACGAGTGGATGAAGCGGGCTGCCCAGACCTGGCCCAAGGACTTTCGATTACTGGACCGCGGGCGGTGGGGGCTCGGTGTGGGACGGCATTTCCTACGATCCCGAGTTGGATATTGTTTACGTCGGTACGGGCAATGGAGGTCCGTGGCCAGCGGCGCTGCGCGGTTCCGAGGGGCTGACGAATTTGTATACGTGCTCGATTGTGGCGGTGCGCGGAGCCACCGGCGAACTGGTCTGGTATTTCCAGACGGTGCCGGGCGATTCCTGGGATCTCGACGCGGTGCAACAGATGGTGCTGGCGGATCTGGAGATCGACGGACAGCCGCGGCAAGGTCCTGATGCAGGCTGGCAAGAACGGCTTCCTGCACATGCTGGACCGCACCACGGGCGAGTTCATCACCGGGTTCCCGTTCACCAAGGTGACTTGGGCGAGCGGCCTGGATCCGGTAACCGGTACGCCGATCGTGCGGCCCGAGGCGCTGTATGGGAAGGAGCCGGTGCGCGTGGGTCCGATCAGCGGACATAACTGGGCGCCGATGTCGTTCGATGCGAAGCTGCGGCTGCTCTACATCCCGATGAGCGTCAACAGTGAGTACACCTTTTCGGTGGATCAGGAGTTCGAGTTCAAGCCTGGTGAGTATGCGATTGGGCTCGGCGGAGGGCAGCCGACGGTAAAGACGCCTCCGGCGATCGGGCCGATTCCGCGCGAAGGGGCTCCGCGTGGGGCGCTGGTGGCGTTCGATCCTGTGACGCACAAGGAGCGCTGGCGGCATGAAGCGGGCGGGGCGACCGGTGGCGGCGCGCTGTCGACTGATGGCAATCTCGTGTTCCAGACGACGATGCTCGGGGAATTGTTCGTGCTGCGCGCGGATACCGGGGAGAAGCTGTTTGAGGTAGACACCAAGCTGAGGGGTGCGGGTCCGCCGATTACGTATGAGGTGAACGGCCGGCAGTATGTGACGTTCCAGTCGGGTGCGGGGAACACGCGGGGTCGTAACGCCGAGCCGGGCGCTGAGAATGTGATTCGTGAGTCGAAGGCTCCGAAGCCGAAGATGTTCACGTTTGCGCTGGGAGGGGAGCCGTTCCCGGCGGCGAAGTAGGCTTCTTCGTCGCTTTTGAGCAGTTGGTGTGCCGGATTCGCGGGGCATGGCCCCGCGCCACATTTGACCTACTCGGGGTAAGCCTCGCGGATTGGGAAGGTGAATCTTCCATATGGCTGCCACCTACGCAATAACTTCGCTGCCCAAGGAACGCCGGCCTCTCTTTGGTGTGCGACGCTGAAGCGCCGCGCGGGCTAAAGCCCACCCTCCCTAGTCTTCTTCGTCGTGCTGGGCCGCGAGCTTCGAGACGACGTTCATGTCTTCGAGCGTGGTGACGTCGCCGTGGACCTCATGCGAGGTCACGATTTCGCGCAGCAGGCGGCGCATGATCTTGCCGGAGCGGGTCTTGGGCAGCGCTTCGGTGAAGCGGACCTCTTTGGGGCGGGCGAACTTGCCGATCTCGGTGGCAACCCAATCGCGCAATTCCTGCCCCAGATCGTGATGATTATGGTCGTCGTCGACCTTCTTAAGCGTCACGAAGCAGCACACCGCTTGTCCGGTGATCTCGTCCGGCTTGCCGACCACCGCGGCCTCCGCCACCATCGGATGCTTCACCAGCGCCGATTCGATCTCCATCGTGCTCAGCCGGTGCCCGCTGACGTTCATCACGTCATCCACGCGGCCCAGGATCCAGTAATAGCCGTCCTCGTCCATGCGCGCCGCGTCTCCGGTAAAATACGCGCCCGGGACTTTCGACCAATACTGCTCCTTGTAGCGCTCTGGATCGCCCCAGATGCCGCGCAGCATGCTGGGCCACGGCTTCTTCATGATCAGAAAGCCTTCGTTGCCCTGTGGCACCGGGTTGCCTTTGCCGTCGACGATCTCGGGGACCAGGCCCGGCATCGGCAGCGTGCCGGATCCCGGCTTTTGCGGGATCGCGCCCGGCATCGGCGAGATCAGGACGCCGCCGGTTTCGGTCTGCCACCAGGTGTCGATGATGGGGCAGCGCTCCTTGCCGATCACCCTGTAATACCACTCCCAGGCGGTCGGATTGATCGGCTCGCCCACCGAGCCCAGCAGGCGGAGGCTCGAAAGGTCATGCGAGTTCGGCAGTGCATCTCCCTGGCGAATCAGCGCGCGGATCGCGGTGGGCGACGTATATAAGATGTTGACCTTGTACTTTTCGACGATCTGCCACCAGCGATCGAATTCCGGGTAATCGGGCGAGCCTTCGTACATCACCGTCGTCGTTCCCGCCGATAGCGGTCCGTAGACGATGTAGCTGTGGCCAGTGACCCAGCCGACGTCGGCGGCGCACCAGTAGATGTCCTCCTCGCGGATGTCGAAGATCCACTTCATGGTGGCGGTGATGTAGGTGAGGTAGCCGCCGGTGGAATGCTGGATGCCCTTCGGCTTGCCGGTGGTGCCGGAGGTGTAGAGGACGTAGGAGGTGTGCTCGGTGTCGAGCGGCACGGCGGGGCAATCTTCGGTCGCGTTTTTGTCGAGCTCGTGCCACCAGTGGTCACGGCCGTCCTTCATCGGAAGCTCCGAGCCGGTGCGCTGATAGACGATCACGTCCTTGACGTCGGGGCACTCCTCCAGCGCCTCGTCGACGGCGGGCTTCAGCTTGATTTCCTTGCCGCGACGATAGCCCCCGTCGGCGGTGATCACGATGTGCGCGTCCAGATCCTGGATGCGGGTCTTCAGCGCCTCGGCCGAAAATCCGCCGAACACGACGCTATGAATGATGCCCAGCCGCGTGCACGCCAGCATCGCGATGGGCAGCTCCGGGATCATCGGCATATAAAGGATGGCCCGGTCGCCTTCCTTGTAGCCCTTGGCCTTCAGCACGCTGGCGAAGCGGACCACCAGCCGGTGGAGTTCCTGATAGGTGATGGCGCGGGTTTCGGTGGCGTTGCCGTTCGCGTCGACCGGCTCGCCTTCCCACTGGATCGCGACCTTGTCCTTGCGTGCCGTGGTCAGGTGCCGGTCCAGGCAGTTGTAGGAGATGTTGGTCTTCGCGCCGACGAACCACTTGGCGTAGGGCGGCTGCCAGTCCAGCACCTTGGTCCACGGCTCGAACCAATGTATCTCGCGCTCGGCGATCTTGCCCCAGAAACCCTCCGGGTCGGAGGTGGCGAGACGGTGGAGCTCGTTGTACTGCTCGATGCTCTTGACGTGCGCCTTGGCGGAAAACTCGGGTGACGGAGGATAGACGGCAGGAGTGCTCATAGCAACCTGCGATTGTATCAAGGGCCGATGGGCCGACGGGGGCTAAGGTCCGTGATTTCAGAGCCGCGCGTGTGCGACGCTCCAACGGGCCGGATCTAACGCTGGCCGGCCTGCTGCTCGGCGAGCTTTTCGTTGAAGGCCGCTTCCATTTGATCCGCGTAGGCGGACAGGGCCTTGGGATCCACGAACGGGTTCGGACCGTCCTCGCTGATCTTCTTATATTTGTCGGCCAGCCCGTAGAAGGCTCCGTGGGCGCCTAGAAAGACGTCGGCGTGCAGGTTGCGGAGCAAT
>CAVXJP010000020.1:0-11775 GCA_963762135.1 Terriglobia bacterium | reverse complement strand
CTCTAGGTTTCACTTGGTCTATCGGGATCGATGTGAAAAATGGGGACAGATGGGATGAGACGGCTGGTTCACCTGGACAGCGATAAGCTGTGGAACGCACTCGATGAGGTGCAGAGGAGAACCAGCCATGAAGAAGAATAGCAAAATGCAGACGCGAATCAGCGAGACGGTAGGGATCGATTTGGGCGACAAGGTGAGCCGCTATTGCATCCTGGACCAGGACGGGGAAGTGGTGGAAGAAGGCAGCTTCCGGAACCAGGCAAGCTCGATCGAGAAGCACTTTAGCGGGGAGCGGCGGCGCATCGCGCTGGAAGCCGGAGCGCAATCGGCCTGGATCAGCCGGGAGCTGCAGCGGCTGGGGCACGAAGTGATCGTGGCCAATGCGCGGCAGTTGCAGTGGATTACCGCCAGCGATACGAAGAACGATCCGCGGGATGCTCACAAGCTGGCGCGTCTGGCGCGGGCCGATGTGCGGTTGCTGGCTCCGGTGGAACACCGCACGGCCGGGCAGCAAGCGGAACTGGCGGTGATTCGAGCGCGCGATGCGCTGCTGCGGTCACGCACGTTGCTGATCAACTCGGCGCGAGGTATCGCCAAGGGTTTCGGCGTGCGTCTGCCCAAGTCGATCACCAGCAGGTTTGGCCAACGCGCCATGGGGGAGTTGCCGGAGCCTTTGAAAGTGGCGCTGGGCGGGGTTCTGGAACAGATCGACGCCCTGAGCCGGCAGATCGCAGACTATGATCAGCAGATCGGTCAACTCGCCGCGCAACATCCCGAGATCGAGCGGCTCACCAGCATTCCCGGTGTCGGTACGCTAACCGGGCTTACGTTCGTCCTCACCTTGGGGCGGGCGGAACGGTTTGTTCTCAGCCGCGATGTAGCCGGGTTCCTGGGTTTGCGGCCCAAGCAGCGGCAGAGCGGCGAGCGCGATCCGCAACTCGGCATCTCGAAAAGTGGCGATCCCTACTTGCGCAAACTACTGGTCCAGTGCGCGCATCATATCCTGGGCCATTACGGAAAAGATTCGGCCTTACGTCGATGGGGCCTGGCCAAAAGCGAAGGCGGCAAGAGGGCGACCCTGAGGGCGATTGTCGCGGTGGCTCGCAAGCTGTCCGTGCTGCTGCACCGCTTGTGGGTCAGCGGGGAGCTCTACAAACCCTTTCCTCAGATGGTGTGAACCGAACTTGACTTTAGAAGTGTTGTGGCAACCCGGATCTCCCGGCGACTGCGGTAGTAGGCTTGCGCTTCGAGCGCGCGGGACAGATAGCAGCGCCGGACTTCGACCCTGAACTCAACTTGCATCGAACTCCGCACCAACGAGTTCTTCAGAATGCGTATGGAAGCCTGGGTCAAAAGTGGTTACGATTTTCGTTGACAGGTTCCGCCGTCTCATGGAAGACAACTAGTTTTCGCCTTGGAGGTGTGAACACTCACAACGACTTGCTGTGCGAAAACGGTGTCTGTCCCCCATTTTTAAACTCAAGGGGACCGCGTTACGGACTCTGCTGATCTTGGTCCTTCTCGTTTTCATTGCAGACAAATTCCAGCAACTCGCTATCCGGGATCAAATGCGCCGAGGTTCGGATCAGGATTGGCTCGGTATAGTACACCGGATCTTCCATCCTGATCTCCACATCCATGTGCCCGAAGTCGCGCCGATGATAGCGTTCGGTGACGCGCATCGCCTCGCTGCGCGGGTGAGACATGAGATCCAGCCAGGCCCGGTCAGTGAAGCCAATCGTCTCCACAACGAACGTATCGTCATCCCATGAACCCACCGAATACCCCATCCACGCAGGACTCGGATCCTCTGGCAGGCTGCGCCCGTCGGTAAAGATCTGCCGAGCCGGATCGTCCCACTCCGTCAGCATCAGCACCTCCCGCGGTGTCGGAATGATCTTAAACAGGAACGTGAACAGATCCAGCGGGATGCTGCTGGGAAGACATTGCGCCTGCGTGCTCATCCCGGCGGCAACGTTTTGCTGGAAGGCTCGCGCCCCTGCTTCGGTGAAAGGCTCCTGACCCGGGGCGTAGGCGCCCCAGTGAACGTTTACCGCGTGGGCGGAAATGTCATACAAATCAATTTGTATATCCGTGAAGCCCGCCCCGCCGAAACGATTCCACTCCTCCGAGTTCGTCCGCTCCATCTCCCACAAGCCACTCAGATCCGGCCTGCCGTCCTGTATTGGCGTGGGAGCCTTGAGATTCGGCGACCCGTCCTCATTCCGCGGGATGCTCGGATCCGGATGATCCAGCCACTGCGCCTCCACCGGGATGCCCGCAAGTATCACCAGCAACAACAACGCTTTCATCAGAACCGCCTTTCTCGGACTCATACGCCCCCACCGCCCGACGTCTGACCGCTGCCGTCTCTCACTCCACCGGCGCCCGCCGCAGCCCGTTCAGAACCGCGACCGCAAGGGAGTGTAACGTAGCCTTCCAACCAGCCACAATCCTCCCCGCACAAGCGCCACAAACCGACTGTCTGCCCCTGACCGCTGCCGTCTCTTACTCCACCGGCGCCCGCCGCAGCCCCTTCAGAACCGCGACCTCAAGGGAGCGCAACGTAGCCGTCCAACCAGCCACAATCCTCCCCGCGCAGGCGCCACAGACCGACTGTCTGCCCCTGACCGCTGCCGTCTCTTACTCCACCGGCGCCCGCCTCCTCAGCTCATCGAAGAAATTCAACAAAAACGTCGCGTGCAGATTCCCCTCCGAGGCTTCCGCCTCCGCCTGCGGAAACACCACCACGTGTTTGCCATCCGCCGTCACATCGAAACTCTGGCGCACGCCGGTACGGCGAACCTGCCGCTGGGACCACACCCGCGGATTCCCTACCGAAAACGAATCCCCCTCGGTCGTATAGTCCGCGACCATGATCCGGTCATCGCCGCCCAGGAAAAACAGTTGGTTCGTATCCGCCGCCCACGCCGGGAACTTGCCGCCGTTGATCGACACTTTCCAGCGGCCACCCGGCCCCGGAAACGGACGCACAAAGATTTGCTCGGCGCCCGATTCGTTGCTTGCATAAGCGATGAACTTGCCATCGGGAGAGAACGCCCCATCCACCTCCACCAGCCCGGGCTCGGTTAGAAACGGCTCCGGGTCCCCGGCTACCGGCGCCTCGGGATCGCTCAGGTCGATGGGCATGCTCAACGAGTCCGGCAAACCGTTGGTGGTTACGGAAAACATCAGCCGGCCACTGTTCTCGCCGGTCCTCACGAAAGAGGTCGCTCTCGGGCCGGAAAGATCGTCGGCCAGTAACTGGGCTTCCCGGCTCCGTCGGACCGGATCCACCACAGCGCTTTCCCGTCGCCATAGATCAAGTGTCTTGAATCCGGCGCCCAGGCGACCTCGAAATTGACGGTCCCGATGAAGGTAACCTGCGTCGGCGTCTTCCGCTCCAGGTCCGTGACCCACAGGTCGGAGCCATTCGCGCCGGGAGCGATGTAGGCCAACTGCCGCCCATCGGGGGAGAGGCGCGGCGCGCCATAGAGGCCCGGCTGCGCCACCACCGGAGTCAAAACCCCTTCCGCATCCATCCAAGAGATGGGATACGCTCCTTCCCCATCGCCGCCGGCGAGGTACACCAGTGTGCCCTCATCAGATGCCGAGAACTGTCCACCGCCGAAATTTACGTCCGAATCAGCGGCGATATCGCTCAGCAGTGGCGTGGGCGCCCCCAACAGTTCCAGGCTGCGCGGGTCAAAAGGCGCCGCAAACAAGGTCCCTTGGGAGATGTAGATTATGTGCCCGGTCTCTCCGAATGTGGGCACATACCGCGGGAAATAGCCGCACTCCACCAGAGTCTTGCTTTCCCCGCTGGCCAGATCCAACACTCGATCTCCAATCTGTCCAAGCTGGACGGCGCTTGACCAGCAGCGGGGGCTGCATTGAACAGCACGGCGCCGGACCCCGGCAGAACGTCCTGGAAAACGTCGATTCCTTCCGTAAGTTGCTCGGGCATCTTCCCGGTGGCCGACACGCGCAACAAACCGTTCACTCCGCCAACAGGATCGTATCGTCGTCCGCCCAACTGGCCGCGGCGATTTGCCCACTCTGGATCCCGAGCCCGAGAGGGACGCCGCCGTCTACCGATACTTTTTTGAGATTCCCGTCACCGGATATACCCCACCCACGCCCCATCCGGCGAGAAGAATAAGATCGGGAACTCACTCGCATCGCTCGCCAGCAGCGTTTCGCCAGGTTGATCCAGGCGGCGCGTGTATATGTTCATACCGCCATTGCCCCGGCCGGCATAGGCAATGCGAGTCCCGTCCGGGGAGATGATCACCGTCTTTCGCGGAGTTCGTATCGCATTCGGACCCAGGTCCACGCTGAACCGCTTCAAGGGCCGGTCCGGTAGCTCAGTACGCGTCAGCGCGAACGAAACGATTCCCAACAGGACAATGGCGCCCGCGGCCACCGCCCAGGGAATCAGCCGGGCCTTCGCCGCGGCGACCTTCTCCGCATCCGCCGAAACACGCTCGCCTGATTCGGACGCCGCCCGCAATTGACTCTCGGTTAACCCGGCATCGAGCAATAGCTCCACGCCGCTGATGTCGCGTAGCCGCTTCCTCGGATCCTTCTCCAGGCACTTCCGAAGCAACGGCTGAATTTCAAGGGGCGCCGCGCTCAGGTCCGGATCCTTTTTCACCACGCCCGCCAGGGTATCGGTCAGGTCCTCCCCGTGCGAACAATCTCTTGCCGGTGATCATTTCATAAAGGACCACGCCGAACGCCCAGATATCGGCGCGCTTGTCGACCGGTTTACCGCGCGCCTGCTCGGGGGACATGTACGCCGCCGTTCCAGAACCACACCCGCCTGCGTCGCTGCCATCGAGATCGTCGGCGAAAGATCAGGATTGTCGCTATCGCTCGCCGAGCCCCGCTGCGCGACCTTTGCCAGCCCAAAGTCCAGCACCTTCACCGACCCGTCCGTCCGGATCATGACATTGCCCGGCTTCAGGTCCCGATGCACGACGCCCTTCTCGTGCGCGGCTTCGAGGGCATCGGCAATCTGCTTGCCCACGTTCAGCGATTCCTCGAGAGGAATCGCTCCCTCGCGGATGCGTTCGGCCAGCGTCTGCCCCTCGACCAGTTCCATCACGAGGTAGTTCGGTCCGACGTCGTACAGCGTACAGATGTTGGGATGATTGAGCGATGAGATGACGCGCGCTTCCCGCTCGAAGCGCTCGCCGAACTTTTGATCGCTGACTTTGATCGCGACATCCCGGCCGAGCCGTGTGTCCCGCGCCCGATACACCGCGCCCATCCCGCCCTGACCGATCGCTTAACGATCTCATAGGGCCCGAGTTTGTCCCCCGCGGAAAGCGTCATTTGATTTTGCTTAGTCTATCGCCTATTGGCCGGGAGCGGGCGAAGGATCGTCGCTGGACCATCACCCCAAGCGGCGCGGATTTCTGTTTCCGCAACCCTTCGCCGGGCCTGGAGCCCCGGCGCTACCTCGCCGTAAACTCCGCGACCGGCTTGCCACGCAATGCAGACGTCCGCCTGCCCACACCTCCGACCGCGCCAGCCCCGCAAAATCGGGATTTCCCTTACATTCGGTCCTGATCGATCCCATCTGCAAACCCAACTCGCCTCGTATGGTCGACCACTCCCAGGTAGGAGACCTATGCCTTTTCTAAGTGCAACCGCCTAAAGCTAAGTAGAATACCTAGATTCTGATGGTACTTTCGTTCCATTTGCAGGCTAGTATTCATGTCCTAGACTAAGTCAGAAACTGTTTGAGAAAGTGAGTCAATCACCATGGAAATCATCTCAATAGCCCTTATGGGCGTCATCGGAGCCGCGGGCGCCTTCCTCGGTCTGTTTAGTCTCACGAATCTGAATCAGAATCCTCTGGATGTCACTCGATCCGGTCAGCCGAATCCGAAAGGCGCGCCGCGGAAAGTGAAACAGGCATGAGTCAGCGGCCCTGAACCGCAGCCATCGGGTTCCTGAAACCCCTTATCGCTCTGCCCAACCGTCGGTCTGGCTCAGCCTTTTCCCGGACCCACCCCTTTGCGCCCTGAAGCGTCCGCGGAGAGCCCCAGCGATCCTCCACTCCTCCCCCTTTCCCAGCCGCGTGGGATGTGATAGATTTTCGGCAGGAACTCCTCTCCGATTTCCTGAGATATTCGCATGAAATCGATCTCTATTCCGGCGCTAACGCTGCTCCTGGTTCCACTGCTCCTGATTCCCCTGGTTAGTCCAGCCCAGGACAATACCTCCGGCACCGGTCATTTCGAAGGCGTATTATCCGATCCTCATTACTTGGCGGGCACAAAGACGTTCAACGTGAAGTTCGGAGGCCGCAGTGTGGAGGCCACCCTCACGGTTTCTGGCAACGGAGTGAGTTGGTACCGTATCCAGACCAACTTCCCGAAACAATTCCTCCCCTGGACTGACGTCGCCGCCTGGTGCACCGGTCCCGGCCAGGATCTACATTTGATGTCGTCCCGGCAGGGTCAGCCGCTTCAAACCATCGTGGACTTCCGCGACTTCCAGCCCGAGGACTTCTCCACCGTGCTCAACGAGTTCTTTAAGAAGTACGTCCCCGACGCTGAACAAACCAACCCGGACGGGTCGTGCTTCGGTCGGCCAACCTTGAACTAACACCAGATATCCGCCCAGGTTCCCCGCCGGACAAATTCTCGGAAGGTTTCCCCCGTCGTTTCGCATGATGTGGAAACCGATAGGAAGCACTGTCCAGCTGGGTGTGACATGGGCCCAAAACTCGCCTCGCCTCAACGGTCCGCCAGGTGCGATCCCCAGCATGCCCGTAACCCGCGCATCCTTGTGACAGTCATATATTTGTGGTAAAGATGGAGGGCTGCAACCCGTGTGTTTCCTCCCTCCGAAGCTGGTGATTTAACAATGTTAGGCTGCCGTTCATGAAGCGTCTTCTATACACTTTCGCCCTGTTGGCGACCTTGGCCACCGTCGCGCTGATCCAGGATCGGGCCGAAGCCCAATCCGGCATGCAGGTCACTGGCGGTCCCGAAGCCCACCGCAACATGCTGAATACGTATTGCGTGGGGTGCCACAACTCGCGGCTCAAGATCGGCGGGCTGGCGATGGACAACCTCGGCCTGGGAGACCCGACCGCTAACGCCGGAACCTGGGAAATGGCGCTCAAGAAGCTGCGCGGGCACCTGATGCCGCCGCCGGGCAGCCCCCAGCCGGCGCAGGCCGATATTGACGCCTTCAGCAATTGGATGTCCGCCGAACTGGACGCCAACGACGACGGCCGCACCACCGGCTACGTTCCGCCGCAGCGCCTGAACCGCACCGAATTCGTGACCTCGGTGAAAGCCTTGCTGAACGTGGAAGTCGAAGAGGATGTCCTGCCGCGCGACCTGCAGGTGGACGGTTTTGACAATATCGCATCGGCGCTCACCACCTCGCCCGCCTTCCTGGAACAATACATCACTGCCGCGCGCCACATCGCCAAGCAGGCCGTGGGCGACCCGCATCCGCCGATCTCCTCCTGGTCCTACAATCCGGAGGGCAGAACAGATCCCGCGATGCCGTTCCCGCCGGGCCTCCGCGGAGCGATGCGCTTCACGCACAATTTCCCGGCCGACGGCGAATATCGGCTGAGCATGGCGTTTGATGAGCGCTCGATCGGCCTGTACAACGCCGGTCTGCAGAACCGCACAACTCAGGTGGTGATGCTCGACGGCAAGACCGTCTTCAAAGGCGACATCGGCGGCGAGGAAGATCTGTGGCTCGCCAACGTAAAGGGCACCGACGGCTGGGCGACCATCCTGGAACGCTTCCAGAAGATTCCGGTCAACGTTCTGGCCGGCAAGCACGACATCGTGATCGGGTTCATTGACCGGTCCCATGTGGAGTCGGACGACAACGTCTCCGGCGGCGGATTTGGCCGCGGTTCAGGAGGCGCCCCGATGGCGAACCTGCCCGCGCCGCAGAACAACGCGATCGAGATCAAGGGACCCTATAACCCCACCGGCATCACCAACAGCACCACGCGTCCTCTGTTCTATACCTGCGATCCGGAGAAAATCGGCGAGATCGAATGCGCCACCGAAGTCGCGGCCAACCTGGCCCATCGCGCCTATCGCCGTCCGGTGACCCAGGCCGATATCGACGCCCTGCTGGACTTCTATAAGGAAGGCCGACTGAACAACCAACCGTTCGACAAGGGAATCGAAGAGATCGTCGCCGGCGTGCTCACCAGCCCGGACTTCCTGTTCCGCACGATTCAGGCGAACGAGTCGAAGGCCGCCCCGAACGGCGAATATCCGCTGAACGATCTGGAACTCGCCAGCCGCCTGTCCTTCTTCCTGTGGAACACCCCGCCGGATCCGGAACTCCGCGACTTGGCCGAAGCCGGCAAGCTGACCCAGCCCGGAGTCGTCGAAGCGCAAGTGAAACGCATGCTGGCCGACCCCAAGGCGGAAAGCCTGGTGAACAGCTTCGCCATGAAGTGGCTGAACCTCACCAGCCTGGACCAGGTGGTTCCCGACCCGCAGTTATTCCGCGGCTTCAACGACACCCTGCGCGGCGATTTTCTGATGGAAGTTCGCGAGTTCCTCAGCAGCGTGCTGCTCCAGGATCGCAGCGTAGTGGACCTGCTGATCTCCGATCAGACGTTCCTGAACAGCCGACTGGCCCAGCACTACGGCATTGACGACGGTCCGCGCACCTCGCAGTTCCGCAAGGTGACCTTGACCGATCCGGCGCGCTTGGGCTGCTGGGCAAGGCCGCCGTGCTGATGCGGACCTCGTATGGAGACCGCACCTCGCCGGTGCTGCGCGGCGCCTGGGTGCTGGATAAGTTGATCGGCACGCCGCCGACGCCTCCGCCTCCCAACGTCGTCACCGACCTTTCGCAGAAGGAAGGCGAAGCGCCTAAGACCCTTCGCGCCCGCCTGGAAATCCATCGCGAGGCGTCCACCTGCCGCCAATGCCACGGGGTGATTGACCCGGCCGGCCTGGCGCTGGAGAATTTCGACGCGATCGGCGCCTATCGCACCATGGATCGCGAAGCCAATAATGCCCCCATCGACGCCAAAACCACGCTGTCGAGCGGGGTCGACGTGGACGGCCCGGTCGAACTCACCGAGCGCTCGCCAGCCGTCCGGAAGACTTCGTCGAAGCGCTCACCGAGCGCCTGATGATGTACGCCGTCAATCGTGAACTCGAATACTTCGACATGCCGCAGGTGCGTCAGGTGGTTCGTGACGCGAAAGACGACAATTACACCTTCAGCGCGCTGGTGATGGGAATCATCAACTCCAACGCGTTCCGCAAACAGGGTCCGCCGTCCTCCATGCCGCCGGAGGAGACGCCCTCGAATGAAGTCGTTTTCAAGTAGTTGATTAGGAGAAGACCATGTTCATTACCAAGAAGCACATCTCCCGCAGGACGATTCTGAAGGGTGCGGGCGTCAATCTCGCCCTGCCGTTTCTGAGCGCCATGGTGCCGGCTTCCACGGCGCTGGCCCAGACCGCGGCGAACCCGAAGCTTCGCGCGGGCTTCTTCTACATCCCTCACGGCGCCATCATGTTCAATACCAAATTCGGACCGGAGTGGGACCGCTGGACCCCGACCGGCTCGGGCGCCGACTATAAGTTGAACGAGATCACCTCGCCGCTGGAGCCGTTAAGCAGTCGATGACGTCCTTCGGAAACCTGGAAAACGCGGCCGCCGCCGGCTCGGTGCACGTGCGCAATCCGGCGACCTGGCTGAGCGCCACGCTCCCTACGGCAACACCATGGCCACCACTCTCGACCAGGAGATGGCCAAGTACATCAGCAATGACACGCCGATTCCGACGTTAGAGCTCGCCTCCGAGACCCCGTGCAAGTAGCGGCCGGCAACGGCGGAGCGTTCACCACCCTTTCGTTCCGCGATCCCAAGACGCCGCTGCCGATGGAGTACAACCCGCGCAAGGTCTTCCTGGCGCTGTTCGGCGAAGGCGATACGCCGCAGGAACGCGAAGCGATGGCGCGCCAGTCGGCCAGCATCCTGGACCGGATCACCGATCGCGTCAACCAGCTCAAGGGCAATCTGGGCTCCGAGGACAAAGCAGTCTTCGACGGCTACCTGGAGAACGTGCGCGAAATTGAACGCCGCGCCCAGAACGCGAAAAACTCCAATCTTTCGAAAATCGCGATCCCCAATGCGCCCATCGGCGAGCTGGAGGATTTCGGCGAGCAGGTCAAGATTATGTATGACCTGCTGGCGCTCGCCTATCAGGCCGACCTGACGCGCGTGGCGACCTACGTCACCGTCGCCGAGGGCACCAACCGCACTTATCCGTTCCTGAACATCACCGACGGCTTCCATCCGGTCTCGCATCGTGCCGATGACCTCGATCGCATCAAGAAGCTGGTGGAGATCCAGAAGTGGCACCTGCAGGTCTTCGCCGAGTTCCTGCACAAGATGGCCGACACGCCGGACGGGCAGGGCACGCTGCTGGATCATTCGCTGTTCATGTACGGCTCGAATATGAGCAACTCCAACCTGCACAGCAATTACCCGGTGCCGAACCTGATCGTCGGCGGCGAACGGAACGCTGAAGCAGGGCGGACAGCACCTGACGCTGCCGGAACGCACGCCGATCGCCAACCTCCACCTGACGCTGATGCAGAAGGTCGGGCTGGAGCGCGATCACTTCGGCGACAGCACCGGCACGATTGCCGACATTTAAGAGCTACAGGCGGGAATCGTATGGTGAATCGACGGGAACTATTAAAAGGAGCGGCGGCCGGGGCGATAGCCTTGTGGGCTCCGCGCCTCCATGCCCAACAGGGAGCGACCCAAGTCGCGGACGGGCTGCACGTGATCGACTCCGGCAACGGGGCCAACGTCACCGTGCTGACCACCAGCGACGGTTTCGTGTTAGTCGACAGCGGCGTTGAGGGTTCGCTGAACAAGGTCAATGCGGCACTGAGGAGCCTGTCGCCGAACGCCAAGGTCCGGACGCTGTTCAACACGCACTACCATCTGGATCAGACCGCCAACAATCCGGCCTTCGTCGGGCAGGGCGCGAAGATCATCTCGCAGCGGCGCACGGCTAGCCCGTCTATGTCGCAGAAGTATTGGATTCCCGAAGAGCAGCGCTGGGAGCAGGCGCGCCCGAAGGCCGCCCTGCCCACCGAGATCTTCAACCAGAACGGCTCGCTGAACGCCGGCGGCCAGGAGATCGACTACGGCTACCTGCTGATGGCGCACACCTCCGGGGACATGTACGTCCACTTCAAAGGGGCGAACGTAATCGCGGTGGGCGACGTCGCCTCGCCGGTGCGTGACCCCGAACTCGACTGGTTCACTGGTGGCTGGGTCGTCTCGCGCGTGGACTCCATGGACCTGCTGCTATCGCTCAGCAATGATCAGACGCGGTTCATCCCGGCTTACGGTCCGGTGATGACCAAGGCCGAGTTCCAGGCCGAGCGCGACATGATGGGAGATGGTCTCGCCTAGCGGATCTTCGATCGCGTCCGCGCAGGGGAAGGTCCCGAAGATATGCTGGCCGGCGGCGCGCTCGACGAGCTCCCGCGCAAGTGGAAGGACCCGAAGAAATTCCTGTACGCCGCGGCCAAGGGCGGCTGGGTGTATCATGACAAGCTCGGCCCCAATGTGGTCTAGCGGGGCTTCGTGGATTCGTTTTCAGATTGATTTCGGTGGGCAGTCCAAGTGGGCTTTAGTTTGTGGAGGAATGAGTGAAGCGCATTAATCTGCAATTCATCGGTTGTCGCCATAGCGACACTGATGCTCGTGCAGGCGATGTGGGCGCAGG
>CAVXJP010000019.1:0-206241 GCA_963762135.1 Terriglobia bacterium | reverse complement strand
ACACCATCCGACCCGCCCGCTCCCCTTCGCCCCGCCAGGAAAAGAACTGCTCCGGATGGCACCTGGTGCAGCCGCCGACGAACTCGATCCGCTCCGGCGCGATCCCCAGTTCAACAAGCAGCCGCCGATTGATCTCGCGCAGATCGACATATCCGTGCGACGCTCCGCCGAAGTCTTCGCCCAGCGCCTCGCCCGACCTCGGCGCTGACCTCATAGCAACAAGGCCCGATCGAAGGTCCAATCGCGGCGATGAGAGTTTCCGGCCGCACGCCGAATTCTTCACGCAATTGCGCCAGCGCTGACTCTGCAATCCGTGCCGCCGTCCCCCGCCAGCCCGCATGCACGGCCGCCACGGCTCGTGTCACTGGATCGGCGAATAAGACGGGCACACAATCGGCGGTACGGATCGAAACGGTAACACCAGGCTCGGAGGTGACCAGTGCATCAGCCTCGCCGCATTCCCCCGTCGCCCGATCGGCGAGCAGCGTCACCCCGGAATGAATCTGCTTCAGGCTCGCCATCCGCGACTGGTCAATCTCCGCGTGGCGCGTGCCGAAGCCATGCTCGGCCCACGTCGAGCGCATCCAGCAACGCGGACTTCAAGACAATCGTGTTTCCCGAAACAGGCACTGGAGACTACCTCATCGCCTCGTCATGGCTTAATGAAACTCGGCCACTGCATAGCCTCGCCCATTTTTTACTCAACTTCTCGGCTATCGCATAGCCTCGCCCATTTTTTACTCAACTCCTCGGCTACCGCATAGCCTCGCCCATTTTTTACTCAGCTCCTCGGCTATTTCATAGCCTCGTCGAGCAACATCGTAAACTGCCGCGACTTCTCTTCCACCGACGAAGACAGGTCATCCAGCTTCCGCTCGGCCGCGCGCAATTTATCGGCGAGATGCAGGCAGGCCAGCACCGCCACGCGTCCACTATCCACGTTGCCGGCGCGCGAAGCAATGTTCGTCATCAACTCATCCACCGAGTTCGCCAGCTCCTCCACCTCGCCGGGATCATCGGACACCATCAGCGTATAGGGCTGGTTATAGATCGTGACGCGGACCGTGCGGTCGGTTGGTTGGCTCATGTTGCGGACGCCTCTGCCTCCAGTCTCAACCATATCAAGTGGCGCGGCGTTCGGCGAAGCTCGGGATCGCGTGGCGCGGGGCCATGCCCCGCGTGAGGCCTCGGCCTCCCAATCCGCGAACCACCACCTCAACTACTCCACCAACCTCCGACGTCTGTCCCTGGCAACTGGCGACTGGCGACTGACCCCTCACGTCTGACTGCTGACCTCTCACCCGAAAGACCCTGCAGTTTTGGACCTGGATGGACGATTACCACTAGAGGTCCACCTTCTGGGCGGCAACGAAACTAAAGGGATTGGCGACACGTGGCGGTAGCGACAGCGCAACTTACTCTGGCGGACATTCAGAAGGCGCGACAACGCGTCTCCCCCTCCGTGCGCCGCACCCCGCTGCAGGCCTCGGCGACCCTCAGCCGAAGGCTCGGCGTGAACGTCTACGTCAAACTGGAGCTGTTCCAAAAGACCGGCTCCTTCAAGGTCCGTGGCGTCTTCAACAAAGCCCTCGATCTAGGGCAGACCGCGCGCGACCGAGGGTTCGTCACCGTCAGCGGCGGCAACCATGCCCAAGCCCTCGCCTATGTCGCCCATAAGCTCGAAACCAAGGCGGTCATTTTCATGCCGCATGGGGCGCCGAAGATTCACCAGGAGGCCTGCCGCGACTACGGCGCCGAGATCGTCTTCGCCTCCACCGGACCGGTCGCCTTCGGCAAGGTCGCCGAGCAGGTGGAGAACGGCCTCACCTATATCCCCCCGTTTGACGATCCCCTGCTGATGGCCGGGCAGGGAACCCTGGGGCTCGAGATCCTGGAGGACGCCCCGCAGGTCACCGACATCGTGCTCGGCATCGGCGGAGGCGGCATGATGACCGGCGTCGCCACCGCGATCAAGACCCTGAAGCCCGACGTCCGCATCTGGGGCGCCGAGACCGAAGGCGCCGACTGCATGGCGCAGTCCCTCGCCGCCGGAAAAATCGTTTCACTCAATGCGATCCAGTCGGTGGCGCGTTCTCTGGGCGCGCAGGCTCCGTCGGAGGCAACCTTCGAAGCCGCCCGAACGCTGCTCGAAAAGGTCATCACCGTCCCTGACGCCGCCGCTCTCGCCGAGCAGAAATTTCTCCTTGAACGCCTGAAGGTTTTAACCGAACCAGCCGCCTCGGTGGTGCTCGCCGCAGCCGAGCAGATCAAGCACAACTTTTCGAAATCCGATCACGTCGTGCTGCTGCTGGGTGGAGGCAACGCCAGCGGTCGCCTGACCTGACGCCAATCTCTCGCCGTCGCACAGAACCGCGAGCGATAACGAGCGGCAGCCCGGCAGATTCCCGCCCCGCCTCCCTTCGGAGGCGTATCAACAGCCTCTTCGCGTGCTACCCTTTCCCCAGATGCCTGCGGAAGAACCTGGCGTCGTCGCCCCGCCCGAGCCGACCTCCCGGAAGAGCTGGTGGTCCCGCATCTACCCGTGGACTCTCTATGCCGCTGCCATGATCCAGTTGGCACGAGCGGTCTACTCATTCGCCCAAGCGGGATCGGCTAACCGATATGGGTGGCGGCTTCGCGGACCTCGTCATGGGACTCGGTTTCTTTGGCGTGGCAAGATTTCAGGCGAGGAAAGGGCAGCCGCGTCGCGGTCCCACCCATCGGCGACCAGCCACTGCCCGCGAGATTCAGGACCCGGCACTCGCCGGACGGTTTTGTGATCGAGGTTCCCGTCCGTCCCTTCGCGTGGATCACCGGTGCGTTTATGGTCTTGTTTCTTGTCGGGTTTTTGGCGCAGTGTTTTTTAAGCCGTCGCTTTTGCCGCTCGACGTCGCTCGAGTTCGTTCTGCTGCTTCTATCGATTATTGCTCTGTGGTTGTCACGCCGTGGTGGTTTGTCCTTGGCACGGAGAAGTTCCGATTCACAAAGGACGGACTAATTTGCGAATCGTGGGTTTGGCCCTTCCGCCGTAAGAAGGTATTCGAGTACGACCAAATCAAGGACCTCGAGCCGAACGATGGCGCCGTCCTTCCGTACTTCGACGCTACGATCCGATGCAAGAACCTTGGAGATTTCGGCAATCCCTACTTTATGGGCACGCAGGTAGACGAAGAGGAGGCTCCGGCACTCGTGCACTTCATTCAGCAGCGAATCGACGAGGCCTCGAAAAATAAGGAAAGTAACTCAGGAACCTCACCCGTCGCACAGAACCGCGAGTGATAACGAGCGGACAACCCGGCAGATTACCGCAACCCGCCTCCCGTCTACTTACGGAGCCCCTCGCGTGCTACCCTTTCCCCAGATGCCTGCGGAAGAACCTGGCGTCGTCGCCCCGCCCGAGCCGACCTCCCGGAAGAGCTGGTGGTCCCGCATCTACCCGTGGACTCTCTATGCCGCTGCCATGATCCAGTTGGCACGAGCGGTCTACTCATTCGCCCAAGCGGGATCGGCAACCGATATGGGTGGCGGCTTCGGAGACCTCGTCATGGGGCTTGTTTTCTTTGCCGTGGCGAGGTTTCAGGCGAGGAAAGGGCAACCGCGTCTAGCCCCGCCCATCGGCGACCAGCCACTGCCCGCAAGATTCAGGACCTACCACTCACCAAACGGCTTTGTGATTGAGGTCCCGGTCCGTCCCTTCGCACTGATCACCGGAGCGCTCATGATCCTCTTTCTCGTCGTTGTTTACGCGATCATGTTCTCCCAACCCCGCGAACCCCTGGGCATCATTCGAGCTGGTCTGGCAGGGCTATCCATTGTTGCTGCCGTACTTCTAACCCCGTGGTGGTACGTTCTCGGCACAGAAACGTTCCGGTTCACCGGGGACCGACTCTACCACGAAGCGGGTGTCTGGCCTGTGCGACGAAAGCGAGTGTACAAGTACGACGAGATCAAAGACCTGGAGCCTAACTACGGCAATGTTGCGCCCTACTTCGGAGAATCGCTCCGATTTAAGAATCTCGGGGATTTTGGCAACTTCGACTGGGTCGGCAGGCAGGTAAACGACGACGAGGCTCCGGCGCTGATGCAGGTGATTCAGCAGCGAATCGACGAGGCCGCAAAGAACAAGGAAAACGCGGGAGTCTCGGCTCGTAAAACCAGAACCGCGAGTGTTAACGAGCGGGCGACCCGGCTACCGGCTCCTGCCTCCCATCTCCTGACTCCTGACTCCTGTCTACTTACGCCGCCGTCCCCAACCCCAGCAGCGTCACCCCGAACAGGATCATCCCCACGCCGATGAACTTCTCCCGGGTCATCTCCTCGCCGAAGAACATCTTCGACCACACCAGCGTCCACAGGTAGCCCAGCGACACCAGCGGATAGAGCACGCTCAGCTCGCCTTCCTTCAGTCCGAAGACGAAGAACACCGACGAGACCAGGTACGCCAGGATTCCCGCCGAGCAGCCGCCAGTTGGTGATCAGAGCCACCACGTCCAGCTTCAGGTGCTTCGAGCCGGCCTTCAGCCCCGCCGCGCCCAGGCTCCCGATAAAGGACCCCAGCACCACCCACATCATCGAAGACAGCGGAGTCGTCATTGGGCCGCCCCGCTTCCCGCATCTGTTGCAGCCGGCTTCTTCTTGCGCCCGAGCACCCCCACGCCGGCGACGATCACCGCGATCCCGGCCACCTTCCACAGATTCAGCGTCTCATTGAAAAAGGTGAACGAGATGATCGACACCCACACGTAGGAAAGCGAAATCACCGGATAGATCAGGGAAAGCTCGGCGTGGCGCAGCGCGATCACCATCACCACCATCACCACCCCGTACAGCGCGTACCCTGCGAATAGCTGCGGCGTCGTGAGGATTCCGAGGGCCGTGTCCACCAGGCTCGCGTTTTGTCCCAGCGCCGCGGTGCCCGTCTTGATCAGCGTCTGCGAGACGGCGATCAGCAGCGTACTGCCGAGCACCATCCAAAACGAGCGCCGTTTCTGCTCTTCAGTGGATGGGGGAATGTCGGGAACCGGAATCGGGGGCTCCCCTGTGGCGAAAGAAGACACGAGATCCTCTTTAGGATACCCGATCTGCTGAACAAAACGTTCTGATTTTGTTTGCATTACGCCTGAGGGAGAAACGGCCTCGCATCTCCTCTAAAATCAAACGGCAAAACGCGGAGTTCCCTTTAGCCCGCCATCGGTCCTCCGATCCGACGGCGCCAGCTACATCAGCCCGACTTCCGCCCTCCTTCTGTCTCCTGACTCCCGTCTCCTGTCTCCTAAAACCCCACCGCCCCGCGAAACAGCTCGATCTCCGGTGCCCGGCCGGGCCGATTTCCCATCACCACCGTGACGATATCGATCCGCACCCGCTCCATCTCAACTCCCGCCTTCCGCGCATAGGATCGCGCTACCCTCCGCAGGTGACGCTCTTTATCCGGCCCGACCGCCCGCTCCGGCGACCCGAACTCCCCGGAAATGCGCGTCTTTACTTCCACGATCACCAGTTCATCGCCGTCCCACGCCACCAGATCCGCCTCCGCCTCGCCCGCGGCCAGCCGGTAGTTCCGTGCGACGATCACGAACCCCTGGCGCTCAAGATAGCGGTGCGCCAGATCCTCGCCGCGACGGCCCAGCGCCTTATCGGCATCCCAACGGCGCCGGCGCTGGCGGTCGCGCCAACGGTCGATGATCTGAAGCGCAGCCCTGGCCGCGCGTGTCTTCAAAGGAATGCGGAGAACTCGGGGGACCGCCGCCCGCGACCCCACGACGCCGGCGTCTACGGCTTGACCACCGTCAGCCGCCACTCGATCACTTTCCCCCGCACGATGTAACACAGGTAGTACTCCCAGAAGCGGCGAAAGCGGGGAAACGCATTGACCAGCAGCTCAAACCCCAGGTACCGCCACAAAGCTAGTAGCTTCACGTAGACGGACTTCTCTTCAAATCGCGCGGTGGAGTAGTAGCCGTACCCGGCATCGTCGTCGCCGAAGTAGCGCAGGGAAAAGCTGTTCAGGTGATGCCGATGCGTCGGATCGCAGAAGGAGCTGAAGTCGGTGTAATGCGGCGTCACGATATAGACCTCGCCGCTCGGCTTCACCACCCGATGCAGCTCGCCCACGAAGCCCAGGATATCCTCAACATGCTCAATCACATGCACGGCCTGCGCCCCGTCGAACACGGAGTCTCTAAAAGGATACGGGAACCGGTCGAGCTCCACCAGTACATCCGCCTTGGTGCGCAGATTGTGGTCAATCCCCACCGACCCCGGCTTCTTATTGATCCCGCAGCCGACATCTAATATGAGCGGGCGCGCGAAGGACATCTCGAAATTGTACCGCCCGCCATTCGGCCCGACACGCTTCTTACTGCACGCTACTGCACAGGCGAGAACTGTTGGGTGGCGCCCACCGGCACGATCACCGGATTGCTATAGGTCCAGCCGGTGGCCGACTGGCAGCCGCCTCCATGGAAGGCATGGCACTCGCCCAACTCAAATTGAAAGACGTGGTCGCCGGGCGTCCAGAACACGTCGGGGTTTTGGGCCACTGAGCTCAGCGAGAGATAGAACTGGATTTGCACCACGCCTACCAATCCCGGAACAAGCCCGATGAAGATCGGTTGCAGTTTGGGACCCGGCGCGGGAGCGGGGTGCGGCGCGGATGGACCCTGCGGATTGTAGACGCTCCTGGGATCCTGCTCCGGATCCACCAGAAGATAAATTTCGCGCCATAGGGCGGCGCCCTGCGTCGGATTGAACGTGGCGAACGGAGCCCAGGGCGCGGGGTCGCCCGCCGCCACATGCGGATAGGTCCCGGAGATCGCCGAGGCATAGAGGACGATCGCCTCCCCGGGCAACGCCGGCGCCTCGCGTGTCACCGGCTTCCCGGTCGCCCCGTGGATCATCACGCCCAAGTTATCCGGGGAGAAGAACAGGTCGGCCGCCACATTCTGCCGAACCACCGCGTCATAGGAGACTACTACATCCCCCTGCTGAACCGTCACCGTGCACACCGTGTTTCCCGCAGTGTCGCGGCTGGTGTTCACCAGCAGATCCGGCACCTGAAAGTTCACCTGGGAATACGTGCTGAGTCCGGCCACCGCCAGGATCGGCGCCGGGGTCCCGCAAACGTCCACTGAAATCCCGCCCAGGGTGGGGGGCAGCGGCGGGGAGGCCTGGGTGAGACCGGAGATGGGAATCCCGGTCATATAGACCGCCGCCAGGCCGCCCGGGAGCGGAAGCCCCGGCTCTCCGGTCGCCGCCGACGTCACCAACGCCTGGGGCTGGCTCGTTTGGGCGGACAGAGTAAGGGGGACAAGTAATAGGGATAGCAATAACTTAGACATGGAATTCCTCGCAGCATCGCAGCAGATTGGAGGTTCGCCGGTCGGGAGGGCGCCGGTGGAACCAAAGGGAAATCGAACCCACGGGCGCGGAGGAGGGAGGAACTCCAGTATAGCCGAAATTGAGCTTTTGGTAGCTAAAGGAGATGAGAAAGCGTCGATGCAATCCGCGCAGCGAAGATTCCCTGAGCCAAATCCCGCAGACTCACGAGCCTTCCCGGGTCTCCAAGCCCTTAACCTGAGTCGAAAAGTATGAAATAGGAACGGTTCGGTGGAATCAGCTAGGGCAGAGACTGCCGTTCGTCAGGGAGAGACGTCCCGAGGTCTAGGTTCTAAGGAATTGAAAAAGAACCGGATACTCCAATAGGGCGGGGCTGGAACTGCGTTTGGAACGTCTGGTGCAAAGGGGGATTGTAGCAGGTTCATCCTCAATATCTGATAGAGAAGCACTAAGACTATTGCATATCAAAATACTCATGTGTTACTCTGATTCCACAAGGCAGGATTAGCTATATGGATTTCAATCGTTTCACCCAAAAGCTGCAGGCCGGCTTCCAGGAAGCCCAATCGATCGCCGCGCGGCACAGCAACCAGCAACTCGACGTCGAGCATCTGCTGATCGCGCTGATCGAGCAGGATGGCGGACTCGCGCAGTCGGTCCTATTAAAGGCCAACGTGCCGATGGAGTCGTTGCACCAGAAGCTGATGCAGGAGATTGAAAAGCTGCCGAAGGTCAGCGGCGGAGCGATCGAACCCGACAAGGTCTACATCACCGGGCGGCTGCAAAAGCTGCTGAGCGACGCCGAGTCCGAGGCCAAGCGGCTGAAGGACGACTACATTTCGATCGAGCACATTCTGCTCGCCGCCACCGGCGAAAAGGCGTTCAAGGAATTGAAGATTACCCGCGACCGGCTGATGGAGACGCTGCAGGAGGTCCGCGGATCGCAGCGCGTCACCTCGCCGAATCCCGAAGAAACCTACGAAGCTTTGGAGAAATACGGCCGCGACCTGACGCAACTCGCCGAACAGGGCAAGCTCGATCCGGTGATCGGCCGCGACGAGGAGATCCGCCGCGTGATCCAGGTCCTGTCCCGCCGCACCAAGAACAACCCGGTGCTGATTGGTGAACCCGGCGTCGGCAAAACGGCCATCGTCGAAGGATTGGCCCAGCGCATCGTGCGCGGCGACGTCCCCGAAGGTTTGAAGGGGAAGAAAGTGGTGGTGCTCGACATGGGTGCGCTGATTGCCGGCGCGAAGTTCCGTGGCGAGTTCGAAGAACGCCTCAAGGCCGTCCTCAAGGAAGTCCAGGGCGCCGAGGGCCAGATCGTTCTGTTCATTGATGAGCTGCACACGGTGGTTGGGGCAGGGAAGGCCGAAGGCTCGATGGATGCCGGCAACCTGCTGAAGCCCGCGCTGGCTCGCGGCGAGCTGCATTGCATCGGCGCGACCACGCTCGACGAATATCGCAAGCATATTGAAAAGGACGCCGCCCTGGAGCGCCGCTTCCAGACCGTGTTGGTCGACCAGCCCAGCGTCGAGGACACCATCTCGATTCTGCGCGGTCTGCGTGATCGCTACGAACTGCATCATGGCGTGAGGATTAAGGACTCTTCCTTGGTCGCCGCCGCCGTGCTGAGCCAGCGCTACATCTCGGACCGTTTCCTCCCCGACAAGGCGATCGATCTGATGGATGAAGCCGCGGCCAAGCTGCGTACCGAGATCGATTCGATGCCGGCCCATCTGGATGAAGCCACGCGCCGCCAGATGCAGCTCGAAATCGAACGCGAGGCTCTGAGGAAGGAATCTGACCAAGCTTCCAAGGATCGTCTCGAGAAAATCGAGAAGGAAATCGCCGAACTCAAGACCGAAAATGCGTCGCTGCAAGCCCAGTGGCAGGCCGATCAGGAGGGCCTCAAAAAGCAGCGCGCCCTGCGCGAACAGATTGAGCAGGTCAAGGTCGAGGTCGAACAGGCCGAGCGCAACTACGACCTGAACAAGGCCGCCGAGCTGAAGTACGGCAAGTTGACGTCGCTCGAAAAACAGCTCGCCGAAACCGAGCACGCCCCGACCTTGCTCAAAGAAGAGGTCGATGAGGAAGACATCGCCGCGGTAGTCAGCCGCTGGACTGGCATCCCCTTATCGAAGCTGCTGGAAGGCGAAGTCCAGAAGCTGATGCATCTGGGGGAGGAGCTCCACAAGCGCGTGGTCGGGCAGAACGAGGCGGTCGACGCGGTGGCCGATGCGGTCATGCGCGCCCGCGGCGGGTTGAAGGATCCGAACCGTCCCATCGGCAGCTTCCTGTTCCTGGGACCCACCGGCGTCGGCAAAACCGAACTGGCGCGCGCCCTCGCCGAGTTCCTGTTCGACGATGAACGCGCCATGATCCGGATCGATATGTCCGAGTATCAGGAAAAGCACACTGTCTCGCGGCTGGTCGGCGCGCCTCCGGGCTACATCGGCTATGACGAGGGCGGACAGTTGACCGAAGCCGTGCGCCGGCGTCCGTACTCGGTCGTGTTGCTGGACGAAATCGAGAAGGCGCACTCTGACGTCTTCCATACCCTGCTGCAGGTGCTCGATGACGGGCGCTTGACCGATGGGCAAGGCCGCACGGTCGACTTCAAGAACACGATGGTGATCATGACCTCCAACGCGCCTCGGGACATGCTGCAACATGTGTTCCGGCCGGAGTTCCTGAACCGCATCGACGAAATCATCAACTTCCATAGCCTGACGCAGGATCACTTGAAGAAGATCATTGAGATTCAGCTCGAAGGTCTGCGGAAACGGCTCGCCGAGCGCCGCATTGAACTGGTGCTCTCTGAGTCGGCCAAGGCGCGCATCATTGAGGTCGGTTTTGATCCGGCCTTTGGCGCTCGCCCATTGAAGCGCGCCATCCAGCGGGAGATCGAAACGCCGCTCGCGCGGAAGCTGGTTTCCGGCGAGGTGCATGACGGAAGTCGCGTGGTTTTCGACGTCGTTGACGGCGAGATGGAAATCTCGGTCGACACCGGCGCCGAGGTGGCGGCATCCTAGCCTCCCAGGCGTTAGAATCGGAACCGGCGCAGGTCCCGTGGAAAGGAGGGCCGTCCTTTCCCGGGGTCTTCGCCGGTGTACCGTTTGTGTCCGCAAGGGACCCGACGGAGATATCGCAACAAGTTGCGCAACGGGCCGGATAAGAAAAACATCAAAGAATATATAAGACGATGGCTGAACAACAAGAAACCCAAGAAATCAAAACCCTCCCATTGCTGGCGGCCAAGAACTCGGTAATCTATCCCGGACTCATGATGCCCTTGGCGCTGGGACGTCCGATGTCGATCGGCGCGATGGACGCGGCGATGGCGACCGAAGAGCAGGAGGTGATTGTTGTCGCGCAAAAGGACGCGGCGACGGATGCGCCTACCAGTGCCGATCTCTACACCGTCGGGACGCGCGCGGTGATTCGCAAATCGGCCCGCCCGGCGCCGGATCATGCCGAAGTGTTGGTGCTCGGCGTGGAGCGTGTCGTGCTCGTGAAGGTCGAGGAGGTCACCGCGGAGGGCGAAGACAAAGTCCCCTACCTGCAGGCGAAGGTCCGCTCATTGCCGCTGCCCCACGACACCAGCGACGAGATCGAGGCGCTGACCCTATCGATCGTGGAGACCGGTTCGAAATTCATCAGCCTGGTGCAAGGGCAGACGCCGCAGGAGATCGCGCGCCTGTTCAAGGGCCAGGCCGATCCGATTCAACTGGCCTTCATGGTCGCTTCGATCATGAACCTGGAAGTGGCCAAGGAGCAGGCGCTGCTGGAAACGCCGACGCGTCTGGAAGCGATGCGCATGGTGCATGGCTGGCTCTCGCATGAAGCCGCCGTCGCCGAGCTCCGCAACAAAATCTCGGAAGAGGCCAAGAGCACCATGTCGCGCGAACAGCGCGAGTACGTCCTGCGCCAGCAAAAGAAAGCCATTGAGCAGGAACTGGGCGAAACGGGAACCGAAGACGCCGAAATCGAGATTCTCAAAGAGAAGTTCGAGAAAGCCGAGCTGCCCGAAGAGGTCCGCAAGGAAGCCACGCGCGAGCTGGGGCGTCTGGAGAAAATCCCCTCCGCCTCGCCCGAACATAATGTGATTCGGACCTGGCTCGAGTACGTGCTGGAACTGCCTTGGGTCAAGGAAAGCGAAGATCAGCTCGATCTGAAGCATGCCCGTGAGGTGCTGGATGAGGATCACTACGGCCTTGAAAAGGTCAAGGATCGGATCATCGAACATCTGGCCGTGCTGAAGCTGAACCCGGGGGCCAAGGCGCCGATCCTGTGCCTGGTGGGCGCGCCCGGCGTCGGCAAGACGTCGCTGGGACAATCGATCGCCCGCGCCCTGGGCCGCGAGTTCGAACGCATCAGCCTGGGCGGCTTGCATGACGAATCGGAATTGCGCGGACATCGCCGCACCTATATCGGCTCCATGCCGGGTCGCCTGATCCGAGCCATGCGGCGGGTCGGCGTGCTGAATCCGCTGATGATGCTGGACGAGATCGACAAGCTCGGCCGCGATTTCCGGGGTGATCCGGCCGCCGCGCTGCTCGAGATCCTGGACCCGGCGCAAAACAAAACTTTCCGGGATAACTACCTGGATCTGCCGTTCGATCTTTCGAAGACGCTGTTCATCACCACGGCCAATGGGCTGGATACGGTCCCCGCTCCGCTGCTGGATCGTATGGAGGTCCTGCAGTTGGCGGGCTACTCGGAAGAAGAGAAATTCCAGATCGCCAAACGGTATCTGTTGCCGCGGCAGTTGGAGACCGCCGGCCTCACCGCCGAGCAGTGCAACATTACGGATGATTCGCTGCATAAGCTGATTCGCTCCTATACGCGCGAAGCCGGCGTGCGGCGGCTGGAGCAGGTGATCGGCCGCGTGGTCCGCAAGATCGCGGTGAAGTTTGCCGAGGGCAACACCGAACCGATGACCGTCACTCCGGCTGATGTGCTGGAGTTGCTGGGACCCGAGGCGCGCCTCTCCGACAAACGCCGCAAAGTGCTGCCGCCGGGCGTGGTCACCGGGCTTGCCTGGACCCAGACCGGTGGCGACGTGCTCTACATCGAAGCAGCGATTCTGCCCGAGGGGAAATCGCTCACGATCACTGGCCAGCTCGGCGAGGTGATGCAGGAATCGGCCAAGACCGCCCGCAGCTATCTGTGGGCCAACGCCGAGAAGTTCGGCTTCAATGTGTCCAAGTTTAAGGACTTCGGCCTGCACATTCACGTGCCGGCCGGCGCGATCCCCAAGGACGGGCCCTCGGCCGGCGTCACCATGACTACGGCGATGGCGTCGATTTATGCGGGCAAGCCCGCGCGCAGCGACACGGCGATGACCGGCGAGGTCACGCTCCACGGCTTGGTGCTGCCGATCGGCGGCGTCAAGGAAAAGGTGCTGGCCGCCCGCCGTCTCGGGCTGACCCGCGTGATCCTTCCCAAGGACAATGAGAAGGACGTGAAGGATCTGCCCGAAGATGTTCGGAAGCAAATGGAGTTTATTTTCGTCGAAACGGTCGATGAGGTACTGGAGGACATGCTGCCGGGTTTGGTGCGAGAACCGGTTGCGCTCCAACGCTAATGGGGTCCGGTCATCGTGATCAGGAACCGGTGACCGGGCGCTGTCTCCTCGTCGGCCCGGCGAAATCGCGTGGCATAGATCGAGCAGGGTTGCCACGCGTCACCGAGCGAGGCCAACGTCATGACAGCCGCCGATGGCTCTGAACGCTGCGGAGCCATTCGGCGTGTAATTCATAGCTGCCGACGAGCGATGTAACGCAATGTGCAAGGCTGTATCTTCGTTAAAAGACGCTGTGAAGGGAAACGGGGCTGTCGGCGGGCGAATTTTATGAGTAGAAAAGGGAGATCACGGTGTCCTATCGCGCGATGGATCCACAGCACGTCCGGCAGCACTACGCATCCATGAGCGACGCAACCCTGCTGGAGATCCATTCCGAAGACTTGGTCCCCGCCGCCCGCGCCTTGTGGATTGAGGAACTGGAACGGCGCGGACTTCGCCGGGCCGCCGAGAGCCTGGCCGCCAGACACGAAACCGGGGACCTCTCCGCCGCCGACTATGACCACTTGGTGCGCATCGCCGAATTTGCCCACCTGCATGAATCCATCCGCGTGCGGGATCTGCTCACCGCCGCCGGAATCCCGGTCATGCAGACCCGCGCGCCGAATCCCATCGCCGCACCCGCCGACCAGCCTCCCGAAGGGACCGCCCTGATGGTGCCCGCCGAGCACGCCACCGCCGCCCGCCAGATCATCGCCGACTTCAAAGCAGCCTCGTCCGCCGCGGGCGAATAAACGACACATCCCGATATCCAAGTGGCGCGGAGCCATGCCCCGCGAAATCCAAGTAGCGACGAGTTTGCTACCCGTCGAAAGTCCTCGAGTGGCATCGCCCGCCCAGCCGCGCGACAATGTCCCCTATGCCGCTCCGATCCCGATTGGCAACGCGCGCTGCCGCCATCCTGCTTGGATGCTGCGCGCTTCTGGGCGCCCAAGGCCGGTCCCCAGGTCGGTCCAAGGACTTGTCCAAAGACCTCCGGGTCGGGCTCGGCGGAACCGCGCCCTTTGTGATTCAGGATCCGGAACGGCCCGCCGACGCCCCGCGCGGCATCTCGGTCGAGGTCTGGGATGCGGCCGCCTCGCAAGCGGGATGGGACTACACGTTCGCCCCCTATGAAAATGTCGCCCGCGCGCTCGATGCACTGGAGGCGAACGAGGTGGATGTCGTCGTGGGTCCGGTCAGCATCACGGCGGAACGGATCCAATCGGTCCGCTTCACCTTGCCTTACATGACCTCATCGCTGGGCATCCTTTCACGTACCGAAACCCCATCGCTGTTTGAGCGCCTGGCGCCGTTCTTCAGCGAATCGTTCTTCTATGCGGTGCTCGGATTCATCACGATCCTCACCCTGGTCGGTACGGTCGTATGGCTGGCCGAACGGCGCGTGGATGAAACGCACTTTCCTCGCGACCCGGTGCACGGCATCGGCAACGGCGTCTGGTTCGCGATCGTCACCATGAGCACGGTCGGCTATGGCGACCTTTCTCCCAAAACGGTGATTGGGCGCATCGCCACTGGGTCCTGGATCGTGATCTCGTCTGGTGATGGCGACTTCTCTGGTCGCCGGGATCGCCAGCACGCTCACCGTCAGCGGCATGAGCACCAACTCCATCGAGACCGCCGAGGAACTGCGCGGCCATCGCGTCGCCACCGTCACCGGTTCCCCGGGCGAAGATTTCGCCCGCCGCTGGGGAGGAACTACCGTTGGCACCGATAACCTGCAGGACGCCTATGACATGCTGATCGCGCGCACCGTCGACGCCGTGGTCTTTGACCGTCCGCAGCTTCAATACTTCGTCGGCCAGTTGGGCAACGATACACCCGAGATCTCGATCTCGCCCGCCGAGTATGAACGCACCGGCTACGGCTTTGCGCTCCCCCTGGACTCGACCTGCAACATGAGTTGAACGTGCGCCTGGTCGAGCTCGATGACAATGGCGTCACCGACCGGATCATCAATGGATGGCTCGGGGAAGAGCCGAACTAGCAGTTCGGGCAAGCGCAGTGGCGCGTGCCATCGTGAGATCGCAATCGCGGCGGGTTCGGTCCATCCAAGGAGGGTGGGCTTCAGCCCGCGCGGCGCTTCAGCGTCGCCCATCCAAGGAGGGTGGGCTTCAGCCCGCGCAGGAAGCATTCAGCTTCCCCGAGTGGCGCGGGGCCATGCCCCGCGTTTAACTCCCCGCCGGCGGCGCGGGCGTCAACCCATGCCGCAGCATAATTTCCGTCATCTTCACCCGGTCCGGAGGCCCACCGGCGGCCGCAGCGATCACCTCGGCCGACTCACGGAAATACTCGGGACCGATGGCCGCCGGCGTAATCACGCACAGCGCCTTCACGTCCTCGGACCCATGGTTGTCGAACCGATGCACCGCGCCGCGCGGAATGCAGATCGACTCCCCGGGCCCGACCTCGAACCGCTCTCCATCGACCAGCCAGGTCAAGACGCCCTCGACGCCGTAGATCGACTCCTCATAATGATCGTGGCTGTGCGCCGGCGCCATCAACCGTTCACCCGCCGGCACCAGCAACTCAAACGATGCGATGCTGCCGTTCGAATTCTCCCCGGTCACCAGGAAGCGGACCGTGAGCGGCCCCACATGGATGCTCTCCTCGGCGGGATTCACCCTGAGCGCGATGTTTTGCTGTGTCATGAGGACTCCTTATAGTAAACTGTGTTTACTACCCTGGATGGTAAACTAAGTTTACTAACCTGTCAATGCCTGCATCCTCGAAAAACTCGCCGAGCCATCGTTCTCATCGCTCGCCGTCGGCGTCGCTCCCTGAACTCCCCCCTGAACCCCCCTCTGAATCCAAGGATATGCTCATCGGAGCCCTGCTGCGGGTCCCCGCCCAGGCGATTCATCGCCGGCTGATCGAGGAGCTGAATGCCGCGGGATTTGATGAACTCGCCCTGCCGCACATCGCCGTGCTGCAATTCCCGGGCCCCGACGGCGTCCGCCCGAGCATCCTCGCCGAGCGCGCCGGCATGAGCAAGCAAGCCATGAACCGGCTGCTGGGAGGACTGGAAGAGCTCGGCTATCTGGTCCGCGCCGACTCCCCCGATGAAGGCCGCGCACGCGTCGTCCGCTTCACCCCGCGCGGCCACGCCGCCTACGCCAAGATCCACGACATCCTGCGCGACATCGAGCGCGAATGGACCGCCGAGCTCGGCGCCACCGACTTTGCTCGGCTGAAGAAACTGCTCCTACGCGTGTGGGAGAGTCCTTTGGTTAAATGACGTCGGCCAGTGGTTTCCGCCGGTCGCATGTGGCTAGTCGATTGCTCATCGTCGCACACTTCCCGAGACGATCGCTCGACCTATGGTGACCACTAGGGAACGTCATCACCAGTACGCACGTTGCCAGGAACAAGAACGTTCAACTGTACCTCTCCGGAGTAGATCAAGCCCATGAAGGCGATGTTTTCTTCCGGCAAGTCTACGTCGCCGATGCGCACACCCACTGGCAAGAGGGGCTCTGGAAGGGAGGGCCGACGGGTTGGATTCCGTCAACCAAGGACGGATCGACTAGGCCCTGCCCAGTAATCCAAAACGACACATAGCTATTACGGGTTGCAGGATTGGATGCTGAGTTGAATGTACCGTCTGCGTTGACGAGCCACGCTTGACCAGGGCCAAATTCATGAGTGAATATTCCAGGCGAAGAGCTGACCACTGGAACAGTAACGACATTCCCTTTCACTCCGTTGAACTCAGCCTGGATGGTCGCATTTCCAGTTCCTGCTACCCCAAAAGGCACTAAAGCGTTGATCTGCCCGGCTTGGGCATAGACGAGAGGAGCAGCCGTGCCATTCACGTAAACTTTTGTCCCCTCCAAAAGCGTGGTCATCGAAGAAGAGGTGCCTGCAGAAGGGCCGAGTCCCGTACCCTTGAGGGCAATGAATTCGTTCGGGGCGATACCCCCTTTTCGGAGATGTTGCGGCGTTGAAGACGTCTGGAGAAGAAACTGGATTTGCGACGCCTGCGACGACGTACCCAGAATCACTGGACATAAACAGGATCGATCTGACATCGTCAGCCACACCGATGAAGTAGTTTGCCACACCGCTCAGGTTTGCAAGCCTAACAGTTCCTGAACAATCTGGCGAGATCAAATAAGTTCCCTGTGCGGTGCTCGGACAGTACGGCTCCATTGAGATTGGTATTTCCAACAACGCTGACGCCGCCGTTGCTATTGCCTGTTGCGATACCGTTTTCCGAATAAAGAAAGGTGGTTCCGGATGAGTTCACCGTTCCAGTCAAGAGGTATGCATAGCGGCCGCTGAGCGAAGAGTTTGAGCACTGAATAGGGTCTCGTGCCGGCAGTTTGGCGATACGCCCGTCCAGTCAAGACTGCAGTGGATCTGGAGAACGAGATCAAGCCGCCCTTCCCGTCCTGGAAAGCTTCATTGTTCATGGTGTCACCCTGACGGAAGAGGTGACTTCAAGATTGAGCGATACTGGAGCGACTTGGGACGCGATGTGGACGCTAGCGATGAGACTGCGTTCCGAGTGAGTGTCCATGATGACCCGCATTACGTACTGCTTGTGAATTCAGCCCAGCGCGAACCGGCTACTGACCCTCAATAATCTTATGCGCCGCCGCCCGACCCATCCGGATGCAGTCTGGAATGCCGATGCCGGTGTACGCATTGCCCGCCAAATGGAGCCCCGGGATCGCGGCCGCGCGGGCCTCGATCTCCTTCAGCCGCTCGGAGTGGCCGATCGTGTACTGCGCCATCGCCTTCGGCCAGCGCCACACCGAGGTCTTGATCGGCGCGGCATGCAAACCGATGATCTTCTCGAGCTCGGCGCGCGCCCAGCCCGCCAGCGTTTCATCGGACTCGCGCAGCACCTCTTCATTGCCCGCGCCGCCGAAGAAACACCGCAAGGTGAGCTTATCCGGCGGCACCCGGTTGGGAAACTTCGTCCCGACAAAGGTCACCGCCATTAGCTTGTCGCGCTCGACTTTGGGCACCAGGAACCCGAAGCCCGCCCGCTGACCGTCAAAGCTCGCATCGTCATAGATCAGGCTGACGATCGCCGATGACGTATAGGGAATTTGCTCCAGTCCGCGCGCCAGCGTCGCGTCGATCCCGCCGAGCAGCTCGGCTGCGGCGTAGGCGGGACACGCCATGATCACATGCGAAGCATCGATCCATTGCTCGCTTCCGGATTCCTCGCGCAGCTTCACCCGCAGCCCGGCCCCCTCCTGCTGCACGTCTTGCTGTACCACTTGGGCGGTCCCATGCACGACGTTCGCAAACCCGGCGAGCGTATCGGTCAACACCTGCAGGCCGCCTTTCAAGGTCCGGAACAGCGGCGCGCGCTTGCCGCCGGGTCCAGGAGCCGGCCGCGATTTCGCGGACTTCATTAAGGCCCGCGCGAGGCTCCCCTGGGTCCGTTCCATCTCAACGAACCGAGGCATCACGCTCTGCATGCTGAGCTGATGGGGATCGCCGCCATAGACGCCGCTGAGCAGCGGCTCGGCCAGGTAGTCGAGCGTTTCCTGCCCAAAGTGATCGGTGACGAAGTCGGCGACGCTGCGGTCGGGGTGCTGCTCGGGCCCGCGCAAAAGCTCCAGCCCCATGCGAATCTTGGTGCCCCAACTAACGATGGGTGATTTGAGGATTGGCCCGGCCTGCGTCGGCACGAACATGGTGGTGCCCTCGGGCAGGCGCACCAGTTTGCCGTGCCGCAGGATATAGGTCACGCGGGTGGCGTCGTTGGAGCCGATGACGTCGCCTTCCAGGCCCAGCTCGCGGATAAGTTCCATCGCCGCGGGCTTCTGTGAAAGGAAACTATCCGGACCGCACTCGGTGACGCACCCGTCCCAGGTTTCGGTCTGGATCACGCCGCCCAGCCGCGGGCGCTTCTCGATCAGGGTATGGGGGATGCCGGCCTGGGCGAGATCATAGGCCGCGGAGAGCCCGGTAATCCCTCCGCCGATGATGACGACTTGGCGAGTGTCCGGCACCTGGCTTTTTTGACTTGGCTAAAGGCTCGACTTGGTCAATGGCTCGGCTGGCTAGAGACTGAACTCGCGCACGATTTCAACGCACGCCTTGACGTTTTCGACCGGAGTTTCCGGCAGGATGCCATGGCCGAGATTGAAGATGTGCCCGGGGCGCGAGCCGGTGCGCCGCAGCAGTTCATGCACTCGCGCGCGAAGCTCGGGCAGGGGAGCGAACAGCACCGCCGGATCCAGGTTGCCCTGCACGGCCGACCGGTAGCTGATGTCCATCCAGGCCTGATCAATATTGATGCGCCAATCGACGCCCATGACGTCGCCGCCGGCGGCGTGCAACTCGCGGAAGAAGCCGGCCACGCCCGTCCCGAAGTGAATCACCGGGACGCTAGACGAGCGGATACGCTCAATCAGCGCGCGCGAATAGGGCGCGACATAGCGAACGTAATCGTCCGGACCCAGCGCGCCGGCCCAGCTATCGAACACCTGAATCGCGCGAGCGCCGGAAGCCACCTGCATCGTGGCGAAGGTGCCCAGCACATCCACCAGCTTGCCCATCAGCCGCCGCCACAACGTTTCATCGTGGTACATCATGTGCTTGGTGCGCAGGAAGTTGCGCGACGGGCCGCCCTCAATCATGTAGCTCGCCATGGTGAACGGCGCGCCGACAAATCCAATGACGGGGATGCGTCCGGCCAGCGCCGCCTGCACGCGCTGAATGCTCTCGCCGACGTAGCCCAGATCATCGGTGTTCGAAATCGACAGGCTATCGACGTCATTGGCGGTGCGAACCGGGTTGTCGATCACCGGTCCTTCGCCGGCGGCGAATCGCAGCTTCAGCCCCATCGGCTCGACGGGCAGTAGCAGGTCGGCAAAGATGATCGCGGCGTCGACGTCCAGGATCTCCACCGGTTGCAGCGTCACTTGGGCGGCCAGGTCCGGACGTTTGCAAATGTCCAGGATCCCATGGTGGGACCGTATGTCCCGATATTGCTGCATATAGCGGCCCGCTTGGCGCATGAACCACACCGGGCGAACGTCGGTGGGGCGGCGACGGCAAGCGTCCAGAAAGCGGCTAGTCATGGGAGCCACGCGCATAATCTGAAAGTTCTGCTCCTATCGGGTACCGGTGATGGGCGGCATGCTCGCCTCGCCCGTGAGGGACTACGGAAACAGGCCCAGTATGCCTGTTGCTTCACCAACTTAGCACACCGAAGTGCCGTAAATCGCCTATTGCGAGGCTTTTTTTTCGTCGGGGCTGGGAGGCGAAGATTCGTCTCTTGGGACGGCCTCTTCGTATTCTTTTCAATACTTTAGAGGCCTTCGCGGCGAGATCGGCGGAAAGGTCGGCGGTGAACTCCAGCTCAGGAGTCCGGTAGAGGTCGAGGCGATCCGCCAACTGATTCTTAATAAAAGACTTGGCGTGATTGATCCCGTCCAGCGTGCTCTGTTGCTCGGCGGCGGAGCCCTTCAGCGCCAACCGAATGACCGCTTTCCGGTAATCGGAGGCCACGTGGACATCGGTTACCGAGACGCCGCCGATCCGCGGATCGGTCAGCTCATAGTTGAGGATCTCCTCGAGCTCTTCCCGGAGGGTTTCGGTAACTCGTTGGTGGCGATGGGGATCCATGGTTGAAAACCGACACTGGTGATCCGCCTGTTCATCGCGGACCCGTTGCACGGTTGCACCTATTAATGTAGCGTAGAGTTCGCCACGCAGGGTTGGCAGGGCGGCGCCACCTGGGACGCTAACCGGATCCGGTTGCTACAGGCTCAATGTCGTTGTGTCGTTCTCCATCGGACGGCGGCTTTCCGAATATGCGTGGACGCTTCCCGACCCTGACTTGCGGGCCTCGGCGTGCTGCTTTTCACAATGATCCGGTTGACGACCTGTTTAGCTCCCGCCGAGCGGGCCATGCGTGTCGCCGCGCCTTTGTGTTGCGCGACGTCGGTCTCGCCGGTCCAATAAACGATCCCCGCGCGAACGGTGAACTGAAATCCCTCCTTGCCGATGACGGCGCGAGACAGACGCGCCTCGATTTCGGCCCGCAATGCCGCATCTGCCGCGGATTCGGCGCCATCGCCCGATGCACTGGACGTATGCCCGCCAGCGGTCGTTGTGCCGGAGGCTGCGTCTGGGCGTGCAGCGTTTGTCAGGCCCGCATCCGGCTCCTGTTGGCGAATGGCAAAGCCAACCCTCGCCGCGCCCTCGCTTGTTTCATCCTGTATAGCCTGAGCCCGGGCGGCCCAAGCGCCACCCAGGAGAACCATCAGGAGCACCTGGAGGGAAGCGGGAGCAGCGCCAAGGAAGACCTCGGCCGCACGCCTTGCCAATCGCGGAGGCCTCGAGAGGAGACCGTCGACGGGATTGCTTCTCGAAGCTTGTGTTCATGGCGCGTTTTCGTCTTTCTGAAAGAAAAATCCTCTGTTATGTTGGTGCCCGAAATCGGAGAAACCTCTCACGCGAGTGTTTTGGAATCCGCGTGCCGCGGCAGGTGCCGGTTCCACCTTCCGGTGTGCTCTCTCGCGGTGTCTCTTGCGCTCGCTCCTTCCTGTCTAATTCCTTGTCTAATTCCTTGATGCCATGTTCTTCTGGTCCTCCTGTCCCTCTAACGGAGGAAATCAAATAAGGTTGTCTGCGGCAGTTGGGACCGTGAGTTGAGCGCCGCCTGTTGCTGTACCTTTCCCTGGTTGAGTTCGAGGATCGCCTGGCTGAGGTCGGCGTCTTCGAGACCACTGATCTGCGTCTTCAATTGCACCTGGAGTCGTTGGCCGAAGTCCTGTGCCGCGGCAACGGTGTTCTGCGTGGTTCCGTAGAACGCCAGTTCGCTGTTCAGGTGATCGCCGACCACCTTGAGGCCATCGACGGCAGTAGTGATCGCCGTGTCGTCATTGCTCAGAAGGGCATCGCGAAGGTTGGTGAGCGCGCCGAATACGTTTGTGGCCGGATCGGTGGAATCGAAGATTTGCTGCGCGGTGTGCGAAACGCGAAAGGTGGTGCCGTTGGGGTGCTGCGCCAGCCGCGTGGCGTCCGAGCCCAGGTACGCGCTGACCGGTGTGGACTGGGAGAGGTCCACGGTGTAGGGCGCGGCCTGATCGGTGTCGCCGGAGAAGATGTACCGCCCCTCGACCTGGGTGCTCGCCACGCCGACCATTTGTTGCAGAACCGATCCGATTTCCTGGGCAATAGCGGCTCGGGATCCGGCGTCATAGGTGCCGCTGGCTCCCTGCGCTCCCAGCGTGCGGGCGCGTTCAAACAGGGTGACCGCGCTTTGGAGTGCCTGTTCGCCGGAGTCCACCTCGGCCTGGACGCGGCCCAGGTTGGATTGAATCTGCTGGGCCGAGGAAAGGTTGGCGCGAGCCTGCAGGAGCGTCGAGATCTGGTCCGGGTCGTCGGAAACCTGCGAGATGCGGACGCCGGTGGTGACCTGGCGTTGCGCCGACAGCATCCGGTCGCTAATCCGGTTGAGCTGATTCAGGAATTGCTGATCGGAGGGTTTGAGAGTTGGAATCATAAATGGCTCTGCCTGATGGCGTTAGGGTTACTGAATCATCTGGATGACGGTTTGGGTCAAATCGTTCAAAACCTGGACGAGTTTGCCCACGGCCTGATAAGCCTGCTGGAACTGCAGGAGTTTGGCTGCTTCCTCGTCGAGGGAAACGCTGCTTTCCTGGGCGCGGTTTTGGCGCGCCTGCGTCAGCGTGTCCTGAAACTGGGTTTGCTGAGACTTTGCGGTGGCGACATCCCGCCCGACCCGCGAGCCGAGATTGCCGTAGTACTGGGTGAAGCTGAATCCGTTGATGGTCGGCTGAGAGGCGAGCTGGGAGAGGGCGATGGCGTTGCCGTTGCCGCCCGGCGCGCTGGGCAACGCGGCGGCAATCTCGTCCGGAGTCAGCGGATTGGCGGCCAAGGTGAATGCCGCTCCGGCGCTGTTGTCGTAGGTGAACAGGCCCTGCGTAGGCGGATTGCCGTTCTGGTCAACGCCTCCGGCCAGCGCCGCGTTGACCTGGTCGGCGAAGCCCGCCGCCAATGTATTCAAGTCAGTGAGGTAGCTGGGCAGCAGTGTATTCTTTTCCTCGATCAAGGCGCCCAGCTTGCCGCGCGTCACCAGGCTGGTGACGTCGGTCCCCTGTGCGTCGCGAATGACGGTGGTTGCGCCGGAGAGATCCGCCGTAACCGTTTGGGCACGGTCGCCGATGACCAACGCCGACTGGCCGCCTCCCAGATAGACATTGGCCGCCCCGTCGGCCGTGCGAATCAACGTGAAATTGGTCAGCCCGGATAGCTCCTCGAGAGCGGCATGAAGCTGCGCGTCGAGTCCGGCATCGGCGCGAGCCTCCGAGGAACTGCGGAAGCGGTGATTGATGTCGGCGATCTGCGTCGCCAGACGGTTAATGCCGTCCACCGCCCCGCCGGTCTGCTGGTCGACATTGCGGGTCACCTGGGTCAATCCGGTAGCGCTCTGCTGGAAGCTCTGCGCTACTCCCTTGGCCAGATCCAGGACCCCCTGCCGGGCCACGGCGTCGTTGGGGTTCACCGACAGCTGAGAGAAACCATTGAAGAAATCGTTCAGTGCGCCCGGGACACCGAACTGCGAGGTCAAATCGAATTGCAACTCGGCCTGTTGCAGGTCGGCGGCTTTCTGTCCCGCGTAGCCGGAGAGTTCCTGCTGGCTGCGCACCGCTTGTTCCAGATACGAAGACCGCGCGCTGGTCTGGCTGGCGACGGCGACGCCTCCCGAGAGTCCGGTTTCCACATTGAAGGGCTGGGAAACCAGCGCCAGGTCCTGCTTGACGTAGCCCGGCGTATTAGCGTTGGTGATGTTGTTTTGAATGACATTGAATTCCTGACCAAACACGCGCAGGGCGTTGGTCGAGTTCGTCAAGGATGTCAGCAGGTTCGCCATGAATTCCCTTCGTGTTACGCCCGATCCGCTGCGTTCGACTGCGCATGCTTCGATGCGTTGTTCTCCTCGATCCGTTGTTCTCCGTCTGTACTATCCTTCGAGGGAAAGCTTCCCCCGGGGCCGATCTCAGAAGTCCCGGTCAGCGGGGCGGCCATCCCCGCGGCGGTGTAGCCGGTATCGAGCCCCAGAAGCCCGGCCCAGCCGAGCCAGAACTCGGTTGCGTGCTGAATCAGGTGCTGGCTGCGCGCGATCTCGGTCTGCAGGGCGATCAGTTGCGCGGCGATCTGTTCGGGATTCTCGACCCCACCCTCCGCGGCACGTAAAGCCTGTTCGCGGAGGGCCTCGAGTTCCTTCTTCGCCACCTCCAGAGCTGGAATTTGGGCCAGGAGCGCTTCTGCGCCGTTGATGGGCTCGCCGGCGCCGGATGCGCCGAGCCCCGAGGAAATTAAGGCCTCGCGCAGGTCTTTCAGCGCCTGCCCGACATGGTGCAGACCACGCTTCGGATCGCCATCCTCTTGGCCAGACGAGTTGGCGCCTCCGTCGGCCGGATGCAGGTTCGTTGTGTTCCGGGCAGCGCCGGATTCCAGGTCGGCCGTCGGGGCGGGATGGTTATGTGGACCGGAGTGCGTCATCGATGATCCCTTGAGCCGTCCGATCCGCATCTACTTTGTAGTTGCCGTCGGCATGGGCTCTTGCGATCTGCTCGAGACGCGCCGCCCGTTGCGGAGAATCCGCGGCTAGCGAACGCAGGCTGCGCACGAGTTCGGAAAGATGAACATCGTCGCGCGCGGCCCCGTCCACCACGCCGGTTTCTCTGGCAGGCGTGCCGGATCCAACCTGATGGGCTTTCTCGGTCCCTCCCGCCCGGTCCGTCGAGGGGGCGCCCGTACGCTGGGCATCCACCTGCGAATTTGTGGCCGAGTTTTTGATCCCGCTCTGCGCCAGGTCTCTCTGGGGCTGCGCGGAAAGGTTGGGGTCGTTCACTTTCATCTAAGGTTGTTCACTTTAACGCTAAGAACGTTAACCTTGCTGAGTTTGCAATTGTCGAGCAGCTTCGCCGGGAGGGTTACTCCCTGCTAGCTCTATCGACCATTTTGCACGATTTTTGACCTGAGCGCCCCCGGATTATGGCTAGGTTGTTCCTGATGCCCCCTTAGGAATGGAATAGGCTACTCGACGGATGGGAGCCGCTAGTACGCACCGCCTAGTCCTTGTCCCGTTCGAAGGGATAGTCCCGAGGCGATCTCGCGCGAGAGAGCGTCCCGGGGAGGAGCCTCCTGTGGCATCCCTTGCGGGGAGCCGAATGCTTAAACGTAGAGTCTTCGCCGATCAAGCCTTCGCAAAAGAACCAAGCCTTCCGCATAATGCCGGACGGCCCCACACGGGGACCGCCCGGCCAGTCCACTTGCCAAGAAGTTCTTATCGGACGGTTTTACTTCTTCGCTGACGCTTCCGGCTCTTCTTCGATGGTTTCCGAATCGATGGTCAGACCGTCTTCGATCGCCTTCAAGGCGAGATTTAAGTCCCTTTTATCGTGTGTTCTCGTGGGAAAAGGAACACGTGTCCTTGGTGTATTCCACTTATTCGCCTGTGTGTTTTCGCGCGTGATCGTAAAAGTGAGTCTTAGCGCGCAGACTCGCGCGAATGCGCGCTGCTGAGCTCACCGGAGAATCGGTTGCCGGTTCGAAAGGCTGGAATAACCAACAACGGAAGGGGAAGGAAAAGCCGGACGACTACAGAAAGCCGCCCGGCCAAGCTCTTGTTGAAATTCCTGCTCGAATGTTAAGCGGGGTTACTTCTTCGCGGACTTTGCCGGCACCTGCTCGGCAATGGTTTCCGAGTCGATGGTCAGGCTGTCCTCGATCGCCTTCAGCGCCAGGTTCGCCTCATAGTATTTTTCCTCGTCCATCAGCGCAATGGCGTCTGCCAGATGGTCTTCGGAGAACTCGATCGGCATCCAGACGCGGCTCACGTTGACGCCGATATCGGCGAGCTTGAGTTCGTTCAACGCCTCCTTGTGTTTTCCGTTTTTCATAAACATGTTGGCCTTGCTGATGTGCTGTTGCTTCGCTTTTGTCGGAACGTAGTCCTCGGCCAGAATTACTTCGCCGTCGACCGGGACGATGTCCACTTCCTCGGCTTCGTCCTCTTCTTCCACCGGCTTGCCGTCGACCGACAGGACGGCGGATTGGATGAAGATCGGGGCTTCGTCCTCGGCGACCTCCATCGAAGCCATGGCGTCTTTCATCAGCTGTTTCGCTGCATCCATATCCCCGTTGAAGATGGCCAGACGGGCGTCTTCAACCTCGTGGATCGCGTCGTGGCCGGCGGGAGAGAAGGGAACCATTGTTTCGGTGGAGGGTGTGGCTTTTGAACCGGATTTGCTTGCTTTGGATGACTTGGTCTGCGCGTAGGTCAGCTGGCCAAGCGCAGTCAATCCGAATGCGACGATGGCCGCCGCGCGGAGATGTGTTGAGTAACGCATAAGTATTCCTTTCCAGATATCAATGGGCAAAAGTTGCCGCGGATTCATGGATGCAACCTGCATATACGAGTCCAATCGTTCGGCGGCGTTTCACGGGGAATCATGAGGGAATTCCACAGCGTCGAGCAATGTATTCTATTTCTTCTCCTGTGTCGGGACGGATGTAAGAAGATCTGAGTCGGAGCCGGTAATGGGGTCCCATCACAGTGCGTATGCAGGAGTTTGCGGCGCGGGATTCGCTCCGCGCTTTGTGGGTTTCTGTAAGTCTGCTTGATAGCGTCGCGCTTAGACTGCATCGTGTTCGCCGGGAATATTGCGGGGGCGAATAACGGGCTCCTAATGATCGTGGATCGATTCGTGCTTTAGATCGCCACGGCAAGGCATACTAGGGAACGTGCCTGGGAACCAGAAGGAAGCGGGGTCGCCGAGCCGGCGCATCAAGTTCTACGTCTGGTGGTACGTCTGCATCGGAGCCGCGTTCGTGTTGCTCGCGATCCGCAGCTATATCTGGGGCGATGGTGCATGGTCGATTGCGGCGCGTCTCGTGATCGCCACGGGGTTTTTTGCCCTGGCTCGGCTGACACAGCGCACGGCGCAGGGGCGGGGGAAGAGTTAACCGCCGGCATCGCTTGGCCATCGATTGGACAAGCGATCGCTCAAACCCGATCCTGATACCATCAGAAATCCGAACCATGAACTGGATTCTGGTCGCGCTGCTTGCCTACTTGGCGATCCAACTGGCGATCGGGGTTTGGGTTTCCCGGCGGATCGAGTCCGAGGATGACTACCTGGTTGCCGGGCGGCGGCTCGGCTACCCGCTGACGATCTTTTCGCTCTACGCCACCTGGTTCGGAGCGGAAACGTGCATCGCTTCGGCGGGCGAGACCTATCAGAACGGATTCGCGCTCACTACAGCCGAACCATTCGCCTATGGCCTTACAATTCTTCTCGCCGGTGTCATCTTCGCCGTTCCGCTATGGCGTCTGAAGCTGACCACGCTCGCCGACCTTTTCCGCATGCGCTTTAGCCCCGGCGTCGAACGCGTCGCCGCGGCCATGATCATCCCCACCAGCATCCTATGGGCAGCGGCGCAATTGCGCGGCTTCGGCCACGTGCTGACTACGGTCACCGATCTCCACATCGAGACCGCGATTGGCGCGGCGGCGGTGTTCTGCATCGTCTATACCGTGCTCGGCGGACTGCTGGCCGACGCGATCACCGATCTGGTCCAGGGCGTGTTTCTGATCGTTGGGTTGGTGATCCTCGCCATCGCCGTAGTCCTCTATTTCGGCGGCGTGGAGCCGGCGCTGGGGCAGGTCGATGTCGCGCGGATCTCGGTGGTCGGCACGGGCGTCGACTCCAGCTATCTGGGACTGCTCGAAGAGTGGTCCATCCCGATCGCCGGATCGGTGGTCGCGCCGGAACTGGCCTCGCGCATGATCGCCGCGAGGTCGCCGCAACTGGCGCGCAACAGCGGGATCTACGCCGGGGGCCTCTATATATTGACGGGACTGATTCCGGTCGGCCTGGGACTCCTCGCCATCCGCATCGTGCCGAACCTCGCCGACCCCGAGCAGGTCCTGCCGGCCCTGGCCCTGGAGTTGCTCCCCAGCGCGGGCTACGTTCTATTCCTGGGAGCGCTGATCTCGGCGATCCTTTCCACGGTCGATACGACGCTGCTGGTCGCAGGAGGACTGGCGGCGCACAACGTCGCGGGTCCGCTGATGGGGATGACCGAAGATCGCGCGAAACTCCGGCTGGCTCGGCTGAGTGTGCTGATCTTTGGCGCGATGGCGCTGGTGCTAGCCATCGGAGATCTCACGGTCGCGGACCTGGTCGAGCAGGCGTCGGCGTTCGGATCGGCGGGCCTGTTGGTGATCGTCAGCTTCGGATTGTTCACGCACTTCGGAGGCCCGCGCGCGGCGATGCTGTCACTGCTCGGCGGACTGGTGGTTTACGTCGGAGCGCTGCTGATCGCCACGCCGTATCCTTATATGACGTCGATCGCGGTTTCAGTGGGGTTATATCTCGCGATCGGTTTCGCCGAGCCGCGGCATGCGGGGTTGCGGCCGATGGGGTGAGGGGTAGCGCGATCCTCGGTGGGACGATGTTGTCTCGATTGCCGGTGCGCGGATACTGGAAAGATGTGTGGGATCGCGGGGTATCTGTATGCGCCGGGACAGCGGCGTCCGGAGACGGACGTCGAACGCATGTGCCAGCGGCTCGCGCACCGTGGACCCGACGACTCCGGTTTCTATCACGACGACTGCGTCAGCCTGGGGCACCGGTTCGCGACTGAGAGCGATACGGAAGTCATCGTCCATTTGTATGACCATAGTCGAAAGATCTGGACGCTCTGGATGTTCACCACCTGGGCGAAGCACCACGGATGGTAGCGCAGCGCCACGGAGGAGGAACCAGTTCACCCGCGCTGCAGCCGGAACCAGTGCGGATTCGCGCCGGTCCGCTTCAACATGAAGGGAAGTTGCGAGTCCTGCAGTTCATCGTCGGTGACCTTCCAGCCGTTGAACACCGCTTCGGTCTCGGCAGCGGTCATGCCGCGTGGCAGCGGACCCCGGCTGCCCGGCTCGAAGGCCAGCATCAGCAGAACGGCATCGTCGTCGGCCACCGCATTTATGCCGCGCGCGACAGCGACCCGCTCCTCATCGGTCATCCCGTGGATCGCGCCGAAATCGAGCAGCAGATGGAAACCCGAGCCAAGCTCCAGCGCGTCCAGGTTGGTCAGATCGCCTTCCAGGAACGTCGCCTTGACCCCGGCTTCGTCGGCCCGTTCCCGCGCACGCGCCAGCGCTTTCGGGGAAATATCGACGCCGGTGACTTCCCATCCGCGCTTCGCCAGGTTCACGGCATGGATCCCAGTGCCGCAGCCAAGATCCAGCACGCGGCCGAAGGGCGCCTGCCTCCCCTGCTGTTCCTGATCGAAGATCGCAGAGATTTGCTTCACCACGGCGGGTTGCCCCATGGCGCCCTCCCAGGGCGTGAATCCGATCGAGTACGCAACACGGTAAAACAGGCTCACTGGAGACCTCGAATTGGCAGATTGCGCCGGCGGCGCGCGGACTTTCAGGGCCCGCCGCCACGCGCGCTTGACGCATTTTTACTCATTACGAGGAAGGTTGCAAGCGTCTTCGCTGACGCCCCCCGGTTGTTCGCAATTGCCCACGCGACCGGTTACTTCGCTGCCACGAACTTCCACTTCATCTCAACGTCGATCGGGATCTCGTCCTTCACCGGGAAGGTCAGCAGCTTGGGCGGAGGGATCCTGAAATCGGAAAGCGTGGCCGGGATGGTCCCGGTGATCTCCACCTCGTTGCCCTTCTTTTTCTCTTGAAAGACGACCTGTTTGTAGGTGGCGGTCTGCCCCGCGAACTCGACTTGCAAGTCGGCGCGGATGGTGGATGCCGAGGTGGTGGCCTCCGGCAACATGGTCCGCACGGTGACCAGCGGATGCTCGGCGCCGAGCGTGACCTGCAGCATGTGGAGGTCGCGGTTGCTGTCGCCTGAATCGAAGGATTTCACCGGCGCGGCGATCAGGAACTGGCACTGCCCGTCCTGGCAGACGCCCTTGCCGCGCGCGGCGTGGCTGACGCCATCCACCTCATGCAGCGGATGCACCACGTGATAGGTGAGCGTGGACTGCTCCAGCACCCACTCCCCGTTTTTCTGATCAGCGGCAGCAGCGCTCCCTGGTCCGGGAATCGCTGCCAGCAGGAAGGCCAACGGTAGGATTCTATGCATCGTCAGCCTCCTCAGAACTTGAATGACACCGCAGCGATGGAGGTGCCGTAGGCGATGGCCGTGGTCCAGGCCACAGCCGCGTGAGCCGAAGCGATGCCGTGAACGCGTTCGCCCCGGTTGATCTGTTGGTAGGCCAGCATACCCAGGATTGGGGTGGCGATCATCCCGATGCCGTGGATCCAGGCCAGCGTCTTATGCAGGCGAATGGGGCCGCGCGTTTGTGTCCCGGCGACCTTCGGCGCCCGGATCGCGTAAAAGGCGGACGTGTAATAAAGACTTGCGGTGGCGAGGCCCAACGCCATGTGGACGTCGCGGCCGGTCGTGCTGCCATGCCGTTCCTTCGCCCCGCCCGAACTGATCAGCGACGCTACCATGGGAATCGCGGCGATCAACCCCAGGCGTTGATGCATCTGCAGCATGTGCGAACGCTTGTCCAGCCGGGCCTGTTGCGCCGCGTTGCCTTGGACCTGTTGTGCGGTGAAGCCGAGGTCCTCCAGCGATAATTGGCCGGTGCCGGCGGGCGCGTCCAATAGTTTGAAGTTCAACTCTCGATCCATGGCGGGCTCGACGGTGACCGTGCTTGTTCCGGAGGCATAGCCCGCGGCGGAGGCAGTCACGTCATATTTCCCGGGATCGATTCCCACCAGGCTGTAGCGCCCGTCTCGGCTGGTCAGGGTTTCGGTCGATTCACCGGTTTCCTGATTCGTTGCCTTGACGGTGGCGGAGGCAATCGCCATGCCGGAGGTGCTCTTCACCGAGCCATACAGCCCGGGGACGCCGTCCTGCGCCCACAGGCAGGAAAAAGGAAGGGTAACCAGCAGCCCGATTAGGAATCGGGAGGCAGTCGCTTTCATCAGTCTCTCCTCATGGCCGGACGCTCAGGATCGTTTCCCCAATCCATCATTTCCCAAATCTGGAAACGTCCAGCCGAACTTCGAGACGGCGTCCTCCCCCCGGGTTTCGCGCTTCTCTTACGTTCGTTCAGCACGTTTGCTTCCTTCCGTCCGGGCGCGGAGCCCAGTCGTCCGGTTGCAAATCTACTTCCAGTTTAGTGGGTATCTCGCACGGATTTGTGAAATTCGCAAGGTTGGCCGCTTCCGGATTGGCGTCCCGGGGGTCCACATGGGCGAGGCCGCCGGAATTGGGTGATCACGCGCACCGGCTCGACCGCCGGAGGGGGAAGAAGCGCCGGATGCGAACGGCAGAAACGGCGAAGAAGGCTGCGGATCCGGGCGCGAAAAGGGAGAGTGTCATACTGGAATTGACGCTTGCAAAAGACCCGCCGGGGGGCATAGGAATAGGAAATGAGGTCGCAAGTCTTGGAGTATGTAGAACTCTATGGAAACGATGCTGATGTTAGTAGTCGCGGCAGTGTTCCTCGTCCTCTCCCTGGCAGGAGGCCAAACGGCGCACCGCAAATGGACGGAGATGCGCGAATCCCCCGAGCAAATCATCAAGAAACGTTACGCTCGCGGCGAGATTGACCATGACCAGTACGTGAAGCTCCTGGAGGAGCTGCGCCGCTGATCGAATCCGGGCGGGCCGCGTACCTATTCCTCTCGGGCCGCTGCCTGCCCATCATTCAGTAATTCCTTTTGTAGTAAGGTCCACTCGAATATCCGGCGAACCCCGGCCAGCGCTCCGGGTCCGGTTTAATCCAGTTTGCCTCCGTCGCCGGAATCTTATTGAACCTTGAAGTTGACCTGGATGGTCGCTGCTACGGCGACAGGTTTGCCGTCTTTGGTTCCGGGTTCGAACGTCCATTGCTGGATCGCCGCCACGGCCTGGGCATCCAGCCCCTTGTCCAGGGATTTCGTCACGCGCACGTTCTCGGGGTTGCCTTGCTGATTGACCACAACCGTGAGCACCACAGGGCCTTCTAACTGGATTCAGGATTATAATCCGGGTCGACCTGATATTTAATCAAGGCAACAAATCACTACACTCACACAGAAGTGTAGAATGGTAGGCAGTCCCTATTCCTTTATCAGGGGGTGCTTATGGAGCAGGTTAAGAGACCTCTATGGCAAACCATTGCAATATTTGTTGGCGGTCCCATGGCGTTCACCGCAAGCGTCACAAGTGTCCTCTCGTATTTGGGGATCGAGCCTGGAGACTTGCAGATGTTAGTCCAATGGTCACAATGGGCATGGCTTTTGGCGGCTGTGGCATTCGCTCTTATAGGGTCTGCGGTTACGATCTATGCAGGTATTTCTTATCTCCGCCTTCAAAAGCGGTTCTCAGAGGCAGAAAGGCTACATGCCGAAGAGCTTAAGAACCAGCGCCTATGTATGTTTGAAAAGATCCAGGCTGAACAGGCCCCTCCCGCGCTTAAAGTTCAAGCTGCCCGTTGGGGCTACATTGACGAGGATAAAGAAGTGACGGCAATCCTCCAGAAATTTTGTCGCCCAAATCAAGCCGATCTCGAAGTGGAGCTACGAGTAGATCCGTTCGGAAACGGAAGGCCCGGCACAAAACACATGCGCGTCATTTATGCGATTGGAGATCAGCAACTCCTCTCCGTTCGTGAGGAATATGAACATCTGCGCCTCCCGGAGAATATCGCGCAGACCGCCCAAGAGTTTCTGGCAAGAATGATTTCCAGAACGGCTGTGGAGATAGAAGAGATCAACACGGGAGGGAACGCCAAGTACCTGTCAAAAAACAATTGGACACAGGACTTGAATTACGAAGAGATCCTTGCCAGAAGAGCGCTGGCGCGTTTAGAGTTCCTAGAAGAGCTTGGACCGGCAATAGGCATCAGTATTGCTCACATCGCCCGGATCACGAATCGCGGCGATCAGATCCGCGAGATGCAACGCCTCCAACGCGAGATTTCGACTCGGACATTGGAGGCGCGTTGATAACCTGCTTCAGAAGCTTTTGGAACTTTCGGAAACCCGGAGGCTTAGGGGCCTGTCCCTCCGGTTTTCTTCCGTCCTCAACTTTGGCGTTTTGCTTTGGCATTCGAGCTACCCCCTCACCTGATCGTAGGTCAGGCGCTTCCCGCCCACGCATCCGAGGACTTTGTAGAAACGCTCGGCGTCCGTCGCCTTGCTCTGGTTAAATCGAAACGATTGCTCGTCGAGATAACGGAACAGATGGAACGCTTCAGGAGGCTCCAGAAGTTCTCCATGCGGTTCGTGTGAACCGCCCCGTCAACGTAGGCTTCCGCATGGTCGATAACCTTGTGCGTGTATTCGTCCAAACCTTCGTAGGACTTCAGCGCATCGGTATAGACGTGCGATCCTTCCTCGACGTGAGTTCTAACCTGCTTTTGAAGTTCGCCCTTCCTGCGAGTCTCAACTACAGTGGTGCGGACCTCTCCCGTTTCACGGGCGAGCAAGCCGAACACGACAGCTTTCCCCATCGGTCCACGACCTTTGATCTTCCCGGTTGTGTTTGTGCATGAAGCGGGCCTTGCCGCCGATGAACGTTTCATCAGCTTCCACGGCCCCAGTCATCTTATCGATGGAGCCAGTATGCATAGCGTGGCGGATGCGCTGAAGCATGAACCATGCGCTACGCTGAGTGACCTTAATGTCTTTCGCCAGTTCGTAACTACTGATGCCGTTCTTGCAGTTGGCGAGCAGCCACATGGCGACAAGCCACTTGTCCAGACCGATAGCGCTGTCCTCAAAGATCGTACCGACCTTGACAGAGAACTGCTTACGGCAACCGAGACAGGTCCAGAGCCGCCGCGTCTTGATAAACGACAGTTTCTTGCCGCCGCACTGAGGGCACTCGGGTCCCTTGGGCCACTTCGCTTTAGAAACGGTTTCCAAGCACACCATCGGATCAGAAAAATACCGAATGGCATCAATCAAACCAGCGTGTTTACTGAGGTTTTCCGTTTCCATGAATAGATCATATCCAGAACCATCGTGTGAGTCAAGTGAGTTATTTCCCTTGCTTTGGGGGAACCGGGGTGGCGGACCACACACTACGGGTTCATCGACCCGGCGCCGCTCATTTGTTGCCGTGATCGGGCTGTTCTACTTGCGGGCGTAGACCAGCAGTTCCTTGCCGTCGGCCAGGATGACGCGCTCCAGCCGGACGATCTTCTGGCCGTCGGAAAACTGGTAGCCGATGCCGGTGATGGTGTCGCCGGGCTTCACCGTGGATTTCGTCCACCCATGGGCTTCCATCCGGTTGATGGCGGGACCGCCGATCTGCCAGGTTTCGATGCCGCCGTCTTCGGTCCGGACCTCGACGGTCATCATCGGGTGCGGATTCTTCCAATCGAAGTTGGTGACCGTGCCTTTGACGGTAACGAGCCGCTGCCGGCTGACCGGCCAGGAATGATGCGCCGACAGCGGCGTTTGCAGCATCAGGAGCGCAAGCGCGACGAGCGCGCGGGTGCAGAAGGCTTGCATGGACGCCTCCCTTCTTATCCTTACTTCATTGGGGCCATTCTAGAACAGATTTTCGTGGGGTAGGGAGGGCCTCGGGCGGAATCGAGGGCGTGCCTGCTACGGTTCGCCGGGCTGACCCTCGACCGGGGGAAGGACTTCGACGAGCGCCAGGTTTCCCTCCGCGGCTCGCCGCACGAAGCCCTGCGCGTCCGGGTGACCCAGCAGGAGCCGGATGTTGCCATCTGTTCCTTCGCCCACGATCCAATGAACCCCCGCGCGGATCAGCTCCCGGCGGACGCCTTCAAACAGGACGGCCGGCTCCGGTGGCGCATCCATCGCGACAAAGGTGCTTGCAATGCTCTGCCAGCCATCGGAGGACACTTCGAGTTGCAGCGGCCGGAACTGGTCGTCCGCTCCGGTTACAACGATTTTGTCGGCGCTGCGATCCGGGGAAAGCTCGAGTTCAAGTTCAATCCACATATCGGCCAAAGCGGCCCGGCCCGAGGTCCAGCGTGTGGTTGGATTGCGGTCCACCGCGAACGGGATCCCTTCATTTGCCGGATTGGCGGTGAGGGAAACGCTCTGTTCCGACTCGCCCGCCCAGACGGTCAACTCATTTATGCCCCATCGGCCGGTGCCTTCGGCGGTCTGCGGGCGGATGCGAAGGCTTCCCCCGGAGATCGCGTCAAAGGCGAGTTCGCCAATATGAATGGGCTGCCGTCTCGGCAGGGTCGCGGCCCAAATGACCTCCCGCAGGCGGTCTCCTTCGAGCGATTGTTCGGCGTCCAACACTGTGCGGTCCAGATAGATGGACGGGAATGGGGATAGCGAAAGTACAGGCTGATCCGGCGGCACGATTTCGTCCAGACGGATTCCGAGACGATAGCCGGGTAGCTTCCGGCTGAGGTACTCCTCTTCCGGTGTCCAGCGAAGCGCGGCCAGCCATTCGGATCCTTCCGGGCGCCACGCTCCCGGATCCACATAGAGCCGGGTGAACGTGGGCCAGGACATCACCAGGTGCGCGACCAGAACCGCCGGCGCGGCGAGTCGCCACTGGACCAGGATCATCGCCAGGGCCAGGCTCCCGTACGGCAACGCCGGGACCAGCACCCGGGTTTCCATGCCGCCCAGCGCCGGAGCCGCGAAGACGATCCCCATCAGGACCAGTTGCCTTCCGATGGGTTTGCCTAGCGACAACAGCGCCAGCGGAGTGAGCAGGAAGACAGGACCCAGCAGTCCGCCGAGGCGATCTCCGTGCACGGCCAGTTCCACCGGGATTTGCGGATACCATCCGTTCAGGTGGAGGAGCGGTTTGGCGAACTCACGCAGCAGCCAGGGAGTCATCGTTGAGGCGAGCGAAAGAAGTAGGATGGCGCTGACCCACAGCATGCCGGTGTTCCGTTCCGCGCGAGCCAGTTTCATGGCGTAGAAGACGCCGAAAAGCATCGCGCAAATCCAGATGTCCGGGGCGGCGATGGTTGCGACCCTGCCGATGATCGGGCTCGCGAATACCAGCACTGCGGCGAGCACGCCTGCCCGGGGCTCGGCGAAGCGGCGGCCGAACGACGCGATGCCGATTGCCGTCGCCAGCAGGAACAGCAACGATACCATCGCCGCGCCCGATCCATCGCCGGTGACATACATAAAGAGGAGCAGCATGGAGTCTGCGCCGGGGAAAGCATTGCGGAGGTCCTTCTGCAGGTCGCGGGGCTGCAGGGCATCGGCGATTTGTGGAAGATAGTAGGTCGTTCCGTCGACGCTCGTCTCCGGGGCCAGCGCGAGGCTCAGGTAGAGGAAGCCGAAAGTAACCAGTGCGATCCACAAAGCGAGGGTCCAGAGGCCCGGCGCGGGCGGGATGTTGTTCTCCAGAACCGTTTGTCCCCTTTTGCGGAATGCCAGATAGGCGATGAGCGCGGGCAGCGCAATGAAGACTAGCGGGTGCATCAGCGCGGCGGTTCCAGTGAAGGTCGTTGCGCGGATCGCGAAGACCAGGACGGCCAGGCAGGTCGATCCGAGGAGAAAACTGAAGAACAGAAGTTCCTGGGGAAGCAGGCGAATCCGGGTTCTCGCCAGCAGGGCTCGCCCCACGGAGGCGCTGAATCCCACGAGGACGACTGCCGCAATCAGGATGGAGAGCAGTTGGATCAAGGGCCATCCTCGGGCCGGCGAGGAACCGCCAGTCGCGTCTCGCTGGGCAAGCCGGAGAGGATGTCGGTGAGGTCCAGTTCCGGGGAGACATCCCGCTCGCCATAGATTACGTAGTAGTCGTAGCCTGATTGGTAATCCGCTGGCGCCGAGGCGTCCTCGATGCGGCCGATCCAATCAAGGTGATCCTTGGCCTTGTAGACGGAGAGCGTCGATTTCATCGGGTGGGTGGCGAGAATGTCGACAGTAGTGAGGCCGTTGGCGCGCCGGTCGGCATCGATCCTTTGGAGTAACAGCTCGGCGTTGGTGTCGAACGGCCACTCGGCGAAGCGATCCAAACGGATGGAGACGGCCATGGGGATTGCGATCGCGATGACGACGGCGGCCCAGGCCAGCGACGCCCAGCGAGCCCGTTGCGCGGGGGCAGTTTGGGAAAGCCTGGCGATTCCGAGCAAGTATGCGGGGATCAGAAATAACAGATAGATTCCGGTTCGCGAGTACGGATAAAGGATTCCGAACAGTTGGTGCGCGGCGAACAAGGCCGAGCGCGGTGAGGATCAACGTCGCCGACCCGATCAGCGGGAGCGCCTCCTGCGCCTGTGGGTCCTTGCGAAGCAACCATGCGGCGACGAGCGTCGCGGATCCCAGCAGCAACACGCCGCCAATCCACAGAACCGCGTCGGGAATCAGGTCCTTGCTGGTGGAAAAGTCCGCCAGGATTCGCATCAGTTCGCTGAGGGTGGCCGAGCCGAAGTAGAACTCGTCGCCTTCCATGCCGCTCAGCGGGATCACCAGGAGCAGGAACGTGAAGACGAACCACGGTCCCCAAAGCTCGTTGAGCAGGCGGGAAAGCTTCGGGGCGGAGGGGCCCTGCATGCGGAGGTCGGCGATCGATAGGGCCGCCAGCAATCCGGCGGAGGGAAAGAGAAACACCAGGTTCGTTCCGATGCTGACGGCAAGTAACACTGAGACCGGTACGTAGGAGGCGTGTTTCCCGGACGATTGAGCCTCCACTGCCCGGATCGCGACGTAGAACGCCCAGGCGTAGAAGGCCAGCGCCAGGCCGTAGCCTCGCGAGACGACCATATGATCCAGCACCAGCGGGTTGAGGGTGAGGATGCAGGTGGCGATCAGTCGCCAGGGGGACTTCGGGAAGAAGTGCCGGCCGAATTGGAAGACCGCGGTGAAGTAGATCGCGCAGCCTAGCAGCGACGGGAGGCGCATGGTGAGTTCGCTCAGCCCGAACAGGCGCACCGATGCCCACGTCAGGAAGGTATGGATGATGTGCAGGTTCGCGTCATAGTTGCGGACCAGAGAAAAGACGTCGGAGCCGACGTAGAGCGTGTAGGAAAATCCTTCGTCGGCGGAAAAGGAAAGCGTGGCGGCCCGGTAGAGGAGGACGAGGAAGAGGGTCCCGAGGATGGCGGCGCTCGCGGCGGCAAGCCAGCGTTCATGCCGATCGTGGCTCATGAGGATACGCAGCTATCCTGCCAAAGCGGACTTGTATTTCCGGGATTAACCGAACAAAAAGGAAAGAATCGCAATCCCTTGTTTGTAACACGGACCACGCCGCCAGCCGGTGCTCCTCTTGAGCCCTGAAATCGCCCCTACTGGAACAGCCGCGGCGCGAACTTATTTAGATAGTTCCGCCAGTTGATCCACGTGTGCCCGCCGGTGGACTCCTGGAACTCGACATCGAAGCCGTGATCGCGGAGCATGGCGACGGTCGCCTTGGAGGTATCGATCAGGAAGTCGTCGCTGCCGGTGGAGAACCACACCAGCTTGAGTCCTTCGCGCAGTTTCGCATCGTTCAGGACCGCGGCGTTGGCCTTCTCGAATTCATCGCTGTCATTGATGCTGAACACGCCGGAGCTGAAGACACCGAAGTAGGCATAGTCGCCCAGGTTCGGGATCGCGATGTTGAGGGTCTGTCCGCCGCCCATCGACAGGCCGGCGATCGCGGTGTTGGCGCGGTCAGTCAAGGCGCGGTAGTGGTTTTCGACGTAGGGCTTGATGTCGCGGTTGAACTCCTCTTCAAAGGGAGCTGCATCCGCCGCGCCCGGAGCGCCGCGCCGGGACGTATGGCCGTCCGGCATCACGACGATCATCGGCTTGGCCTGGCCGGAGGAGATCAGGTTGTCGAGAATAAAGCCCGCGCGGCCCGCCGTGGACCAGGCGTCGTCGCTGTCGCCGGCGCCGTGCAGCAGATAAAAGACCGGGTAGGAGCGGCTGTCCTTCTCATAGCCCGGCGGCGTGTAGATATGCATGCGGCGATTCTTCCCCAGCACGGCCGAGGCGTAGAAGACCTCCGCCACCGCGCCGTGGGGCACGCTTTGCTCGTCCATGAAGCTGGCGCCGGGCACGTAGACCAGGCTCCAGGAGTTGCCGTTGGACTGGCTGGTGAGCGGATTGTTGGGATCCGCAACCGTCACGCCATCGACATTGAAGCTGTAGCGATAGGCTCCGGGCGCGAGGTCGTCGATGGTGACCGCCCAGACGTCGTCGGCGCCTTTGGTCATTTCGAGGCCATCCCGCACTGGAACCTGCGGGATGTCGCCGGGCGCGTTCAGGTGCACGGACTTCGCCTGCGGGGCGCGGATCCGGAACGTCGCCGCCCGGGTGGTGGCGACCTGAGGCGAGGTGATCGGCGGGGGCCCCTGGCGCTGTTGGGCGAGCAGGCTCGGCAGGGAGATCGCGGCCAGCGCGAGAAAAATCGAGAGACGGAAAGCAGACTTCGTCGACATGGGCAGGTCCTTTCCCCTCAGGCCCGTAGCCGGGCAAGTGGGCTATCGCGCAGGCTACCACAAATAGAGGGCGCCCGGAATCGGTATTCGGTTTTTGGGGGGCTTCGGCCAGTGGCGGAGCGGCATCGGCTTCAGGCAATGTGAGAGTTTCCCTGCTCGAATTTACCCGGAAATTTCGGGAACGATTTGAAGGGCTCAAGCGTAAGTCTCATATATGCTGCACGATTTCCGTTTCGCGCTGCGCATGATCCGGCTGCATCCATGGTTTGCGGCCGCCATTGTGTCCGTGCTGGCGCTGGGAATCGGAGCCAATACCGCTGTTTTCACGTTGGTCAACGCCGTACTCCTCAAACCCCTTCCGTTCAAAAACGGCGACCGGATCGTGGCCGTGCGGCACAACAATGCGAAACAAGGGCAGGAGCGCATTCCGATCTCCTATCCCGACTATCTCGCCTACCGGGACAATAATTCGACGTTTGAATCCCTGCATGCCTATCGCAATGAGGGGCTGGCGTTTCGGGACCGGAGGGACGATCCGCCGCAGGTGTATGAGGTCGCGCGGGTGACGCTCGGATTCCTGGACATGCTCGGGATGGAGCCGCTGTACGGGCGGGGTTTTCAGGCGGATGACGCCGAAGCCGGGTCGCCGCCGGTGTTGCTCCTGAGCCACCATATGTGGCGTGACCGCTACGGGATGGATCCGGAGGTGGTGGGCAGCGACGTGCTGGTCGGGGGGGAGCCGTCCACGATCATCGGCATCCTGCCGGAGGGATTCTCGTTCCCGGGCAACTCGGATTTGTGGGCGCCGCTGGTGGACACCCCGGAGATCCAGCAACGCACGGTACGCAATTTGACCGGGGTCGGCGTGCGGAAGCCCGATGTATCCATCCAGCAGGCGAACGCCGATATGCGCGTGATCTCCAGTTCGCTGGCGACCCAATTCCCGGTGGAGAACGAAGGCCGCGAAGCGACGGTCATGACGTTCCACGACCTGGAGAACAGCGGGCCGATCCGGATCGTGTTCTATCTGATGCAAGGCGCGGTGACGTTTGTGCTGCTGATCGCCTGCGCGAACGTCGCCAATATGATGCTGAGCCGGGCGCTGGGCCGCCAGCGGGAACTATCGATCCGGTCGGCGCTGGGCGCGTCGCGCTGGACGCTGATTCGCCAGCTTCTGGTGGAATCGGTTTTGCTCAGCTTTATTGGCGGAGCCCTGGGGCTCTTCCTTTCTTTATGGGCGGTTCGCGGATTTGACGCCGCGGTGGCGAATCTCGGTAAGCCGAGCTGGATCGTGTTTGACATGAACTGGGTCGCCTTCGCGTACTTCGCGGGGATCTGCCTGTTCAGTGGCCTGCTGTTCGGATTGTTCCCGGGGCTGCGGGCCTCGCGCGGGGATCTGAACGAACCACTGAAGGAAGGTTCGCGGGATTCGGGTTCGAAGGGCTCGGGATTTATGTCCGGCGCGCTGGTGGTGCTGCAGTTCACCTTGGCGCTGGTGTTGCTGGCGGGCAGTGGATTGTTTGTGCGGGAACTGCTGCTGCAACGTGCCAGCCAGGAGGGCCTGCCCCTGGATTCGGTGCTGATGGCGCGGATCCAGCTTCCGAGCGATCGCTATCCGGACCAGGATGCCCGCTACGATTTTTACGATCGTTTGCTCACTGAGGTGCGTGCAAGCTCGGGCGCCGAGCAGGTGGAATTGGTCTCGTCTCCGCCGGTGGGGGGAGCGTTTCAGCTCGCCTATCAGGTGGAAGGCGAGCGGGATGTGGAGGAGAACCAGCGTCCCGAGGCGCTGCGTCTTACCTCGTCGCCGGGATATCTGTCGCTCATGGATATCCCGATTCGGATGGGTCGGGCGTTTGACGATCGCGACGGATTGACGGGCCGTGAAGCGGTGATCGTCACCACCGATTTTGCCGAACGGATCTGGCCGGGCGAATCTCCACTGGGGAAGCGCCTGCGTTTCTTTACGATTCCGCCGGGCGCTCCTCCGCGCGGCGCCGATCCCCCCAAAGCCGAGCCGGGTCCGTGGCATACCGTTGTCGGTGTGTCGGGCGACGTGGAACAGCGGCCCAGCGAAGCGAGTCCTCCGCCGCTGCTGTTTGTACCGAATCAAGGCACCCAGGATGCATCTATGTGGGTAATGTTGCGATCCTCCGGTGATCCCAATCGCTTTGCTGCGCCTCTGCGGACCGCTTTGCAGAAACTCGATTCGGATCGCGCGCTGGGGGATGTGCGGACCCTGGGCGATTTCACTAACAACCAGACCTGGTATCTGCGCGTGTTCGGGACGGTCTTTTTGATTTTCGCGGCCGGTGCGCTATTGATGGCGTCCATCGGAATTTATGCCGTGGTGGCGCAAAACACCACGCGGCGTACGCGCGAGGTGGGGATCCGGATGGCGCTGGGCGCCACGTCTTCGCGCATCCTGATGCTGGCGATGAGCCGGGGGGTGAAGCAACTGATCGCGGGATTGCTGCTGGGGGTGGTCGCGGCGGTTCTGGCGACGCGGCAGATGAGCGACCTGTTGTTCAATGTTTCCCCCTACGACCCGATTGTGTTTGGAACCGTGATTGTCATTATTTCCGTCGTAGGGTTATTGGCCTGCTGGTTGCCGGCGCGCCGCGCGTCCAACCTCGATCCCCTGCGTGCGCTGCATTACGAATAAAATGATGAAAACAGCGCCAATCTGCCAGCCAATTCAGGAAAGGATATAGGTCATGATGGACACGTTGATGGAACTTCGCAATGTATCCAAGATTTTCCGGGCGGCGGACCTGGAGACCCGGGCGCTATCCCACGTCGACCTGGAGATCGCGCGGGGCGAGTTTGTCTCCATCTCGGGACCGTCGGGATGCGGCAAATCGACGCTGCTGTCGATTCTGGGACTGCTGGAATCGCCGACCGAGGGAGAGTATTCGCTCAAGGGCGATCCGGTGGAGGAGCTGACGCCGATGGAACTGGCGCGGATCCGCAACCGGGAAATCGGCTTTATCTTTCAGGCGTTCAACCTGGTCGGCGATTTGAATGTGTATGAAAACGTCGAACTGCCGCTGACCTATCGCGGGATGTCGCCATCGGAGCGCCATCGGCGGGTGGTGGAATCGCTGGAGAAGGTCGGGATGGATGGTCGGCAGCGGCATTTCCCGGCGCAGCTATCCGGCGGGCAGCAGCAGCGCGTGGCAGTGGCTCGGGCACTGGCCGGGGATCCTTCGATTCTGCTCGCCGATGAGCCGACCGGAAACCTCGACTCCAAGAGCGGCGAGTCGGTGATGGAGCTTCTGAAGGAACTGCACGAGGGCGGCGCCACGATTTGTATCGTGACGCACGATCCACGCTATGCGGCCTACGCGGAGCGGAAGATCCGTTTGTTCGACGGCAAGATTATGCACGGGGAACTGGATCATCACAACGCGTTCCGGCCGCGGACCTACGAGGTTTCGTAAGGCGTCCGCGACCGGCAGTTTCCCGCCCCGAGGCTTATGGGGTCTCATCCACGCCGCGCGGAGCCGTGGGAACGAACGTCAGCCACCGCAGCGGATTGTCGATCAGGATATGATCGAGCGTCTCCTTCTTCATGCCCGCCGCCAGCAGCGCCGGACCGAAGACCGTCACCACCTGCGCATAGCCAGGACCTCCGCGGGATTTGAGTCGGCCAGCGACGGAGAAGTCCGAGGCGAACATTAAATTGTCCGCATAACCGGCATCGACCAGCGCCATGACCATCGGGATCTGTGCGGCGTCGTTACCGCCACCCTGGCGATCGAAGCCGACATAGGCGCCCCGGGCGCAGATTTCCTTCTGCACGGCAACGTCGGGATCGACCAGCCCGCCCAGGTGGCCGATGACGATCTTGTCGGCGGGTACGCCAATCTCTTCGAGGACGTCCAACTGCTCGACCGCGCCCTGTCCGAAGGCGGTGTGCGTGAAGATCGGCAGGTTGGTTTCGAGCTGCGCCTTGCCGACCGCGCGAAAGACCTTGCGTTCGTCGGGTGACATCTGGACGTCCCAGGTCCCGATCTCCCCGAACGCGCCAACGGGCACCGACGCGCATTGATCGATCAGTTCCGAGGCGATGTCGTCCTCGCTCATGGTTGCGATCTCAGGCTTATAGAAGGGCTGGCCGTAGTAGCCGGCGCTGGCAACGACCGGCATGCCGGAGCGGCGGGAGATCTCTTCGAGGAAGGCGAAGCTGCGGCCCATGTCCTCGTGGCCGCCGTCGACGAGCAGCGCGACACCGTCCTGCTTGGCGGCCATCAGCTCGGCGGTCATCAGGTCGGCGTCTTCCAGGAAGTAGGTTTCGCCTTCAGCGGGTCCTCCGGGACCCTTGGCGCCGCCTTTCCCCTTACCCTTGCCTCCCTTGCCATTTCCGCCTTTGCCTTTCCCGAAATTCAGGCCGGGGAAGACGGTGGTGCTCAGGCGGTTGGCGAAGGCGGTGCTGAAGGAGAGGTGCTCGTGGAACAGCGTCGCGCCGCCGCGCAGCTCATCCGGGTTCATGTCGGCGAGGATGGTGCGGATGATCGGCGTGGTGTCGGGCTCGGGAACCGACGGGCTCGCTGGAACCGCAGCCGGCCAGCGGCGCGAGCAGCGCTCCGGCCAGTCCTTTGAGTGCATCACGGCGGGAGAACCGGCGGGAGAGCGTGAAGTCGAAGTGTTGGATGTGGGTAGGGCGGTTGGGGCGATTCATCACGCTTTAAATCCTACTATTCGCGCGGGTTGCGAGCAATGTGGGGAAGGAGAAGGAGCGTCGGAGGTCTTCATCGTGGATGAGGCTCGCTGGCCGTTTTAGAGCCGCGGCTATACAGATTGGAGCGGCCTGGAGTCGGCGGCCGTTCGGCGCCACATCCTTCGGCGATGCCGTCAGAAACTCAGGTAATGGTTCGTCCAAAGGCCGGCGAGATAGAGAGCGAAGGTGGTCAGCCAGGGATACTGGTCCACGGCGGCGGCCCCTGCAGGATAGATCTCCAGGTCGGCTTTCAGGCTGATCCGGGAACGGTATTGGGCCTTGAAAAGTTCGGGTCCGTCCTTGAAAGAGAACGTGATGCTTCGTTTCCAAACGTTGGTTTGGACCTCGATCCGGTTTCCGTTCGCCAGTTTCAAGGATCCACCGGTCATCCAGCGGTTGTGCGCGAATGTCCCCGCGACCGCTTCAGAATTCTGTGGATGGATCGTCACCTCCGGACGGGCCAGGCCCTTGGTATCGAAGTTCCAGGACTCGGAATCGCTTTCCGCCACGCCACGCAAACGAAACACACTGGGGAACCGGACCTTCCCGGCCAAGTGCTCGCCGTCCCACAATTCGAACTTCATCTTGAACGGATTTGGCTGGGACCAGTGCATCGTCTGAATTGGATGGAGCATGGTTTCCGTCATGTTTCTGTTCCGGTGGGAGATGTCCCTTGCAGAGTATTCCACATTCCGTGCGGCCCGTCGGGCGCAAGTGCGGATTGTAACTGCATTCTATCTGGAGATACGGAGCTTCGCAGGATTTGTTCCCGCTATCGCTCGATGCGATGGAATGATAAAATCGCGGCCATGAAACGCAGCTTTGTCGCTCTGTCTTTCTCCGCTTTGTTGCTGGCATCGGGATCGCTCTTTGCGCAGACGGTTCGGATTGTGCAGACGAACTCGATGGGCAATACGGCCGATGTGATCGATCCGGCCACGAATAAGATCGTGCTGAGCATTCCGGATCTGGAGCGGGCGCATGGCGTCGCGTTTTCCCCGGACGGGCATCTGGCTTATTTTTCGGTGGAGGGCGACAGCACCGTCGCCAAGGTGGATCTGAAGACGGGCAAGACCTTGGCGAAGGTCGCGCTGACGGGCCATCCGAATAATATTTCGGCGTCGAAGGACGGCAAGTATGTGTTCATCGCGCTGACGACGCGGCCGGGGAAGGTGGATATCGTCGATACGGCGGGCGATATGAAGGTGGTGAAGTCGATCGAGATTCCCGGGTCAGGGCACAACACGCATGTGACGCCGGACGGCAAGTATGCGGTGGGAACGTCGGTGGGCGGCAAGTCGATTACGGCGATCAACATCGCGACGCTGGAGAAGGAATGGGATCTGATTATGGATCTCGGGGTGCGGCCGCTATCGTTTTCGGTGAAGCCCGATGGTTCGACCGACAAGATGTACTTCCAGCTCTCGGACTGCCATTGCTTCTCGGTGGTGGATTTCGATACGCGCAAAGAAGTCGCGCGCGTGGAGATGCCGGCCGAGCCGCATATCGGGGAAGCGAAAGCAGACGCTCCGGCGCATGGGATCGCGGTGACGCCGGACCAGAAGACGCTGGTGGTCAACAGTTCGTTCGCTGGCGGCGTGTTTTTCTACTCGCTGCCGGACCTGGAATACAAAGGTTATCTGCCGACGGGCCAATGGCCGGACTGGGTGACGATTACGCCGGATAGCAAGACCGCGTATGTGGCGAACTCGGGGTCGGACATGGTGACGGTGGTGGATATCCCGACGCGCAAGAAGGTCGCCGAGGTGAAGGTTGGCCAGGATCCGAAGCGGAACGGTACGGTCGTAATGAAGTGAGGGCAGAGCGCCCTTGCATCAAAGACGAGCGTTGCGATTCAAGAATCGCGGGGCATGGCCCCGCGCCACACGGAGCAAGACACTTCGGGCGGTTGAGTTAGATTCACGGGTGCATACGGTGCCGAGTTTCCCGCTTGCTGACGCGCGCGGTTCCGTTTCTTTTAGGGGCGCCCCCTAGCTGCGTGTTTAATCTGCCACAGCGGCAGCACTGCGTTATTTAACCTGCTACAGCGGCAGGACCGGTGACTCGTACCGGCGGACCAGCATGGTGCATTGGCGGTCGCGGGGTATCATGATTGCCGCGAGTGACCCCTTTCCCGGATGACTTTCGCCAGCGGGAAGCGGAGGCTCCACCGGACCGGGTCCTCCCATGCCGGAGCTCCCGATCTCTTTCGTGAAGCAGATTGCCACATGCTGCGAAGCGTTCTTCCTCGCGTGAAACGGGATGTTGTTGAACCCCGGGGCAATGTCACGCGTTCAAAAAACGGAACTGCTTGTCGATATAATCACTCGCTATGACTATATGGCCAAGTGGTGTGGGATGTTCGTGGATTGTGCGCTTCTCGGCGCTGGGACTTGCGATGGTGCTGGCCGGGTGCGGGTCGGCTGGTGACGCGACGGAGGAGGCGGAAGCGTCGTTGGTTCCGATCCGGGTGGCGGGCGGCCCGTGGATTGAATTGTCGCCGGTGCTTGTGGCGGCGGGAAAGATCTATCCGGAGCCATTCAAAGTGGGGCGCGGCGGCGTGGCGACGATCTCGGCGGGGGAGGCGGATGTCGCGACGAATGCGGAGACGCAGTTGCTGCGCGAGTCGGTGACGAATCCGGATCTGCGGATCATCATGACGGTGACCGAGAGTTTCTATCGGCTGGTGGGGCGGAAGTCGGCTGGGATTCGGGCGGTCGCGGATCTGAAAGGCAAGCGGGTGATGGTGCCGGGGAATACGTCGGCACATTATTACTTGGTCGCGATGTTGCGGTCGGCGGGGCTGGATGAAGGCGATGTCACCTTGGTTCCGTTGCCGCCGGCGGATGGCGACAAGTCGGGGATGGATCAGATGTCTGATGCTCTGGCGGCGGGCGACGTCGATGCGATCTCAATCTGGGAGCCGGAGTCCGAGGATGCGATCCAGCAGCTCGGCGACGATGCTGTGGTGCTGCAGGATCGCGGCGTGTATCGCGAGGTCTTCAATCTGCATACGACGGCGACGGCTCTGGCGGATCCGGAGATGCGGCGGTCGATCGTGGCGTTTGTGCGGTCGGTGCTGGAGGCGACCGATCAGTTGAAGGCGAATCCGGCAGAGCACTGGCCGCTGGTGCAGGCTGAGCTCGGGTATCCGGTGGAGGTGATCGAGGCGAGTTGGCCAGAGATGGAGTTTCCGGCGGATTTCGTGCCGGATCTGCTGGATGTGCTGGAGACCGAGGAGGTCTGGGTGGCGAAGGAGAAGGATCGGGAGCCGCGGAGCCGGGAGGAGTTGGCGGGGTTGATCGATGGGTCGGTGCTGGAGGAGGCGCGAGGGAAGTGAAGTATTCGGGAGACAGGAGTTAGGGGCAGAACCGCGCCTGCTACAGCCTTTTTCGACGGCCGACCGCCCATTCACGCCGGCAATACGGGCGGACTGAGGAGTCCGCCGCAAGCTGAAGCTCGCCCCACGTTGCTGCATCGCGCACAACGGCTGAAAAGCGCCTGTGCGCTCCTATTCCTGGAACTTCAGGTGTTGGCTGAAGAAGGGCAAGACGTTTTCCTCGATGCGCTCGGGGACGTGATTGGTGTGGTCGCCGTCGTATTCCGCGTAGCTGTGTTCGATGCCGAGGCGCTCCAGGGATTTTTCCATCTGGCGCACGGAGTTGAGCAGCGTGTCGTCGAGGCCGACCTCGGTGGCGATGGCGTCGTATTGGATCAGGTTGTAGTAATACTGATCGATCATGGCGAGCGGGGAGTTGGCGATCCACTTGGCGGCGATCTCGGGGCGCAGCGCGTTGTCGACCACGGGCCGGTCAAAGAAAAGCGGTGGATTCTGCGGGTTCGGCGACCAGGCGGCTGCTTCTCCTGACTGGACATCGACGACGCCGCGATCGTTACGGCGCATCTCACGCTGGGGAGGCTCGGGGGCATCGGCCGGGCGCGGACGCGGGCTGTTCATCAGGCAGCAGGCGCTCATCGGGTAGAGCGCGGCGAACATCTGCGGATACTTCATGCCGATGCGCCAAGCTCCGTAGCCGCCCATCGAATGGCCGCCGAGTCCGCGGGATTCGCGCATGGCGAGGGTGCGGTAATGGCTGTCAATGTAGTTGACCAGGTCATGGGTGATGTAGCGTTCCCAGTCGCCGGTGCCGATGGAAGCCGAGTACATGCTGCCGCCGTACTTGTTATAGGCGTCGGGGACGACGAGGATCATCGGCTTGATCTTACCGGCAGCGATGTCGCGGTCAGCCGAGCCGGGCAGGTTGGCGCGCTCGCGGATCCAGGTGGCGGCCTCGCCGCCGTAGCCGTGCAACAGATACACGACCGGATAGCGTTTGGAGGTGTCGTCGTTGTAGCCGGGCGGCAGATAGATTTCGATGTCGCGCGTAGTGGGGTCGCCGATTAAGTTGCCTTCGAGCGCTTCGCCGTGGACGCGGATGTGTTCGAGGGTTCCGCTGGGTTGGGCGAGGGCGAGGCCGGCGGTGAGCGTCAGCAGGCAGATGGGGACAGTAAGTTTCATAGGAGATCACCTCCGCGCGGGATGCGTACTAACGGGTCATTATAAGCGTTCGCTCGGGCGGTGTCTGTGAGGGCAGCATGATATATTGGCTCGCGAGATAGCAAGGATCGAGATCCGATCCGTGTTCCCGCAAGGAGTCCTCCCCATGGCGATTCATTACCCCAAAGAGCAGATGCACCGGATTCAGTACACCAAGCTGACACCGGAGCAGATTCTGGCGAAGCTGGATGGCGCCAAGCCGAGGTCGGAATCAGAGCTCAGCGATGGGTTGGCGGGCAAACGCTGGAAGATCGTGCTGGATGACGGACCGACGCTGGAATACGACTTCCACAGCGGCGATCAGTTGTCGTTGACGGAGAGTGGCGGGGTTCCGGCGCGGGGCGGCTATGGCGCGCTTGAGTTGAAGAATCTGGTGCTGGTCTCGCACATGGTGCCGGGGACGCAGAAGGGCTACCAGGTCATCGTGGATCAGAGGTCGAACCTGGCGACGGTGTTCGAGGTGTGGTTCAACGGGTTTGAGGATAATCGTGAGGTCCAGCGCCAATATTACTTCGGCTATGTGGATACGGGTGGGAGGCTCCGGCGGAGCGGCATCATCTGACGAATCGGATGGGGGGCAAGGGGCTGTATTGGAAGCTCGACAACGATGTTGAGATTCTGGAGTTCTATCCGTCGGTCCGGTACTCGTCATTTGTGGAATTGACGCGGCAGGGTGGGGAACTGATGTTCTGTGCGCCGTCGGACTATGTGCGGATCAACGATCATCAGTACATCTATTCGCGCACGGAATGCGAGTTTTCCGGGATCTTCACGCTGCAGGTGACGGATCTTTTCAACGTGACGCAGGCCGGCGTGCGGCTGGGTTTCAACGAATCCGATGCGCTGGAGTACATGCTGTATCGCGGCTCGGGCGAGATTACCGGGCAACTGGCCACGTTCCAACAGTTTGGGGATGACGGCGAGAAGCTGAGCGGTCCGGAGCATCCGGCGAAAGGGGCTCGGAACGTGTATCGTCCGCTGCGGACGTTCCCGCGGATGACGGCGGACGAGGTCGCCAGGGCGGTGGACCAGGAGCAGCATCTGTTTACGGCGAAGGGCGGTATGTCGGGGAAGAACGTGCCTCCGCTGAGCGATGATCTGGTGGGGATCCAGATGATGCTGCGGTATGACGATGGGCATGCCTGGGAGTTTCGCTTTGATTCGGACAACCTTCTGCAGTGGCGCGATGAGGTCACCGCGACGTGGCAACAGCAGCCGTATCAGGCCTACGAGGCAGCGGAAGACTTGTATGTGATCGCGCATTGGCGCAAGGGCACGCGTCCGGCCGAGGCGGCGACGATTGTCCTGGACATGGCGAATTCGCTGACGACGATGGTGGATTCGCGGGCGGGGACGCCGTATTTCGCGAATGAAGTCAGCCAGGTGATTCGGACGGGCGTGATCGAGCGGGCCGGGATCGTGCCGCCGAAATATCGCCGCCATCGCATCACCGATGAGCTGGTGGGGCACGTCTTCACGTGGAACTATGAGGGCGGTCTGACGTCGATGCATTTGTATGGGACGCCGAGGTCGGCTTCGTGGATCATATTTCAGCCGGATGGGAACGGTGGATTGGAGTGGAGTTCGCCCGCGAATTATGTGGCGCTGCGCGACGATTGCTACCTGTTCACGTGGATCGAAGAGGCGTGTAACGGCCACCAGGGAACGATCGTGTTCAACACGCGGACGATGCATGACGTCGGGTTCGGGTTCCATGTGGGAGAGGACGGCATCACGATTAATTCGATCGGCGCGCTGGCTCGGAAGGCGGGCGAGTTCGATATCAAGAAGTACTTCGGGCCGAAGCAGGGCTAAGCGAGAGGGAGACGGAAATGAGTAAAGAAACCAAGGTCACATCCTCTTCGCGAGAGGACGTTCGGAAGCAGGAGCGGGGAACGGCGGCTCGGCGGGCGTTTTTGCGGGGCTCGGGGGCGGCGGTTCTGGCGTCGGCGACGGCGGGTGTCGGGTATGCGGCGGAGAGTGGGTTGTTGGCGAGCGCGGCGGGGACCGATGCGATGAAGAGTGACGAGGCGGCGGTCGCGAAACTTTACGCGGATTACGCGGGCCGGGTGTCGGCACAGCCGTGGGGCGTCGGGGAGTTGTTCGCGGCGGATGGTGAAGTCGAGATCAACGGCGTCCGTTACGCGGGTGCGAAGCTACGGGCGCTGTATAGCGGGATCGGTGCGGGGCGCGAGATCCAGACGCGCGTGTTGCAGGATCACCGGCGCAAGTCGATTGAGGTCGCGGCGGATGGGATGTCGGCGCGTGGCCGGTTCGCGTGCATGATGAGGACGGTGCGGCCGCTGGCGGGGACGGGAACGATTGTCGAGATGGCTCGTCTGCAGGGGCAACACGCGTCGGAGTGGATGGAAGACGGCGTCCATGAGTTGGAAGCGGTGAAGGTCGCGGGGGCGTGGAAGATCCAGCGGCTGGTGTATCGGTCGGGTCGGCGGGTATAGCGAGCGATGCGAACGCTTACAAACCAAGAGGCGGCCGGTTGGTTTTCGCATGATGATATCAAGGTTGGGGAGCTTTGGTATCCGCGGTATCGGGCGCGGAGGCAACACGAGTTCTTCGTTGCGATCCCTGCGGAATTCCGTAAGATCCTGAGTCTCGCCACAAAGGTTGCGACGGCCCGCTACTTTGCCGGGGGATGTCTCTGGCTGCGGATGTGGAACGGCTCCGGGGACGCTTCTGGTTGGAGGACGCTGGAGGGAATCCGGCGGTCGCATGGGGAACTTCGCTCGCTTGAGGCGGCGCCGGGCCAATTATTTCGCGAAGACGAGTTGCAGGATCTGATCGCGTTCCTCGCACCGACAATGGGGTTCGGATGGGCTGCCGCGTATAAAGGTAGCGCATCAGACTTCATATTCTATTTCAAGACAAGCGGTCAGATTCACGTGATGGGGAAGTCTGCGGAGACGCTCGAGGAACTCCGCCGCGACTTCGCAGCTTGGAGCCCGACCGACACCGATCCTCTCGTTGATGCCGTGCGGGCGTCCGAGCGCAGACATCGCGCGAAGAAGTAAGCGTTCGCCTGCTATGCGCGCCGCTTGAGCGACTCTTTCGCCCCGGCTCCTGTCGGGGGCTTATCCTGAAACGAGTCCCCGGATGAGCGCTCAGCCCAGCACCACTTACCATTTTCAAGACTGCCTTGCGTCGATTGCCCAGCGGCATTTGGGCGCTCGGGTTTACGTCGCTGTTCATGGACGCTTCCTCGGAGCTGATCCATAGCCTGCTTCCGATCTATATGTCGACCGTGCTGGGCGCGAGCATGGTGACGATCGGCGCGGTGGAGGGCATCGCCGAGGCGACGGCGCAGGTCACCAAAGTATTCTCGGGATTTTTTAGCGATTATTGGCGGAAGCGCAAGCTGTTAGCGGTGGCAGGCTACGGGCTGGCAGCGGCGACGAAGCCATTCTTTCCATTGGCAAGCTCCATCGGATGGGTCGCGGCCGGGCGATTCCTGGATCGGGTGGGGAAGGGAATTCGAGGGGCTCCGCGGGATGCACTGGTGGCCGATATCACGCCGAAGGAGTTGCGCGGCGCGGCGTATGGATTGCGGCAGGCGATGGATTCGGTGGGCGCGGTGCTGGGTCCGTTGCTGGCGGTCGTGTTCATGCTGGTGTTCATGGGCGCGATCCGGAGTGTGTTGTGGATCGCGGTGATTCCGGCAGTCATTTCCGTGGCGACGCTGGCAGCGGGCGTTCATGAGCCGGATCATCTGAGTGCAACGCCGTCGAAGAAGTTCCATTTTCGCGAGGCAGCTCGGATGGGCCGTCGCTATTGGATGGTGGTCGGGCTCGGAGGCGTGTTTGGGCTCGCGCGGTTCAGCGAAGCGTTTCTGATCTTGCGTGCCGAGGACGTGGGGTTCTCGGCGTCCTATACGCCGCTGGTGATGGTGGTGATGAATGTTGTGTACTCGTTGGGCGCGTATCCGGCGGGTGCGGCATCGGATGTGGGCAGCGCGCGCAAGTTCCTGTTGGCCGGACTGGTGGCGTTGATCGCGGCGGATGCGATGCTGGCGGGGGCGTCGGGGGTAGGCTGGATGATCGCGGGGTCGGCTGTGTGGGGACTGCACATGGCGCTGACGCAGGGGCTGTTCTCGAAGTTGGTGGCGGATACGGCTCCGGTGGATCTGCGCGGGTCGGCGTTTGGGGTGTTCAATCTGATCTCGGGAATCGCGGCGCTGGTGGCGAGTGTGTTTGCGGGCAGTGCTGTGGACCGCTTATGGTCCGGCGACAGTGTTCTTGACGGGCGCGGGGTTTGCGGCGGTGACGGCGGTGGGGTTGATGCTGGCAGGATCGAGCAGGCGGGTGAACTGAGGGCTCGCGGTGTGCGAGCTTGAAAGCTCGCGCCGGGTGAACCCCGGCCCCCCGGGGTTTGCGCTTCTGAAGGGGACCTTGTTTGCTTGAACAGCTAGGCGAACTGCTTGCCGCCCATGATGACGCCGCGGGTCATCAGACGCTGGGTTCCCTTGCGGACTTCCTTATAGTTGTCGACGAAATCGAAGTCGCCTTCCGCCAGTTCCAGGATCGTTATGTCGGCTGCCGCGCCGACGCTGAGCGTACCGTAGGGATTGAGTTCGCGGAAGGTGGCCGCGGCGTTGCTGGTGACGCAGGCGAGGGCATCGTTCAGCGGCATGCCCAACAGGAGCCACTTCGAAACGACGTTCGGCAGATCGAGAGACCTGTTCGGTGCGGCCGGCGACGGTGAGGTCGCTGGTGATGGTGTCGGGCGGGAAGCCCTGTTCCAGCGCGGCCTGGGCGACCGGCCAGGCCCAATGCTCATTCAGTCCGTTACCGAAATCAAAGCGGATGCCGCGCTCGCGGGCGGCCCGGACCTCGGGCAGGATCTTCATGTTGTCGTCCATGATGCCGTGCGGAGTGGGCGCAGCCATATGCGTGACGATGTCGCCGGGGCGCAGCATGTCGAGCAGGACGGGCAGCGGGGAATAGGTATCGCCGATGTGAATCATCACCGGCAGGCCGGTAGCCTCGGCGGCTTCGATGGCCCGGCGGAGGACTTCCTGATCCTGGTCGCGGGTGATGAATTGCGACAGGCGCGCTTTCATGCCGACGATCCAATCGCGATACATCTCAACGGCGGCGACGGCTTTTCCGACGTCGGCGTCATCGAGGTTATCGATGAACTCGGGAACGCCGCCGGGAAAGTTCCCCAGGCGGCCGATGTTGAGCATGATGCGCATACGATTGTCCGCCGGGATGGCGAACTCATCGATCAGCATCTTGACGTTGTCGGCCCCGCGGGAGCCCGCGTCCACCATGGTGGTGACCCCGGTCGAAAGGAACTCGGACGGAGGAAGTTCGGCGTCGCGGGCATGGACATGAATGTCGACCAAACCGGGGACGACCAGCCGATTCGCCGCATCGAGAACCTGGGCATTGCCGGGATCAAGGTTCGGCGCTACCGCGGCAATCGTGTCGCCGGAGATACCGACGTCCATCATCTGGTCGATGTTGTTGGCGGGGTCGATCACCCGTCCACCGCGAATGACCAGGTCAAAGGCGGGTTCGGCTGCCGTGTCTGACTGGCCGCAGGAAGTCAGCAGTACGGGCACCGCAGCGGAGGCGGCGCGAAGAAAGTGTCGGCGATTCATGTTGAGCTCAGGGGCAGGACTGACTCAGGATCCTGGGCCTAGGCCAGGGAGAGATCCTTCACCGCCGCGCCGGGCGCATTCTTCATGACGGACTTGATGCCCTTCTCGCAAGCCTGCTCGGATTCATACATCTCGCTGTTGCCGATCACCTGGCTATTGGCGGCCTTCAGTGTGAAGTAATGCTTGCCGTTCTTGGAGGTCTGCTTGGCGTAGCGCGATGCGTCGGCGGCGTTCTTCTTGACCGATTCGATGCCGTTCCTGGTGCTCGCCTTGGCCTTGTACATCTCACTGGTCAGGATGACCTCGCCGTTGGTGGCTTTCAAATTAAATAAGTTTGGCCGTTCTTTGCTTTCTTGATTTCGAAACGTGGCTGGCATGGTTTCTCCTCGCATCGGAGTATACCGGATCGGGCGAGGGGTGTGCCAGTCAGCGGCAAGGCTTCAGGATCGGGTAACGTTGCCCGCTTGCTCACGCGCGCGGTTCTGCAAGCGGGGGGATGCGTAGAACGAAGGTTACGGCGTCGATCGTTGCTCAACCCTCGCCGTATTGGGCGATCTGGTCGAGGAGCTTCTCGATGCGCTGGCGGACTTGGTCGCGGTCGGTGCGCAACGTGGAAACTTCCTGTTCCAGGTGCGTGACCTGGCCTTCCAGCTTGCCGACCTGAGATTCAAGCCCCGCGACTTCCTTGCGGAGTGAATCGGCTTCCTGCCGGGCGGTCTCGGCGCGCGCGGTGAGCTCGGCGGTGGCGGATTCCATGTCGCCGGACTTACTGTTGGCCTTAGTGAGTTGGGCGCGGAGAGACTCAGCTTCTTCGGTGGCCTTCTTGAGTTCGGCGCGAAGTGCTTCCGAATCCTTGACGGAGGTCTCGGTGGAACCGCGCAGGGTTTCGAGTTCCTTCCGGGCGGCGTCGCGTTCGGCGCGCAGGGTGGCGACGACTTCCGCGGCTTTCCGGATACGATCTTCGAGATGGGTGAGGGCTGTGACGGCCGAGCTCACGGTTGGTTGCTCCTACTGGATTGTAACCCCACCCGCCTGCGCGCGAGGCTTCGGCGGGCGAGCCGATCTACATCGCACGAGGCCTTGGTCGGCAAGTCGGCCCGCGTCATGCAAGACTTCAGCTGGCAAGCCGGCCCGCGGTCGCGTAAGGCGATGGACTCCGAGCTGGTGATGCTCGGTGCGGGCGTGTTCGTTGCCGCAATGCTATCGCATGGCGGTTCTGAAGGTGGGGCTGACGTATCAAGGGCTTGTGATTCGGGGCAGCACGGTTGTCGATGGCGGGGCATGGCCCCGCCCCACACCGAGGCCGATGCGTTCCGTCGAAACGGAACCCAGACCGTGAGGAAGGGGCCATGCGCATGCTCACGCATGGAGGTTCCATTGGCGTGCAGAGACACGACCGCTCGCGGTAGATCCGGGGACCTTCCGCGAGCGGTGCAAACTTGCAAATGAATCAGGCGAGAGCGGCTTTGGCCTGGCCGACGATCGCGGCGAATGCCTGCGGATCGGCGTAGGCGATCTCGGACAGCATCTTGCGGTTCAGCTCAATACCGGCTTTGTTCAGGCCGTTGATGAACTTGCTGTAAGAGATGTCGTTTTCGCGGCAGGCAGCGTTGATGCGGATGATCCACAGGCTGCGGAAGTCGCGCTTTTTCAGGCGGCGGCCGACGTAGGCAAACTTGCCGGCGCGCTCCTCGGCTTCCTGGGCGGCGCGGTAGAGCTTGCTCTTAGTAAGAAAAAAGCCTTTAGTTTTGGCGAGTGTTTTGCGCCGGCTATCACGGCGCTTGGATCCACGTTTTACGCGAGGCACGTTTTTCTCCTTCTTGACTTCAATTGGCCGGGTTTTCCCCGACCTCTGCAATTACGGGCCGACAGGCACGTGCGGTGGCTCTGCCGGGCTCCGTTGTCACCGAACTCGAATCCGCGATGGGATCCGGGGCGACGGGATCTTATTTAATAGGGAAGCATCCGCTTCAGCTCGGGCTGGTTGGCGGGGTCGGCCACCACCGTGGTTCCCAGCCGCCGCTTCTGCTTGCGGGTCTTCGAGGTCAGGATATGGCGGGCAAACGCATGCCGGCGCACTACTTTGCCGGTGCCCGTCTTCTTGAACCGCTTGGCCGCTCCCCGATGGGATTTTAGCTTAGGCATTGTTTCGTCCAATCGTTTCCTCGTTCAGAGCGCACTCGACCCGCGCAGGATGCCCTGGGTCGCTAGCCTGTCCGAGGGGATTGCCTTCCGGAAGGAAGTCCTAGTGGAAGACAACGACATCAGGATAACACAGATCCGGGCCCGCCCGGAGAGGCGGAATTGTGCTCATCGCGGATGGGTTCCGCTGCAATTTCGCCTCGTCTTCGATAGACTAAGTGCCACTCTACATGGCGCTTACAGCTGGCGACAAACTCGGGCCCTACGAAATCATCGAGCCCATTGGGAAGGGCGGCATGGGCGAGGTCTACCGCGCCCGCGATACGCGGCTCGGTCGCGACGTGGCAGTCAAAGTATCCGCGCAACGCTTCGGGGAGCGGTTCGAGCGCGAAGCCCGTACCATCTCATCCGCTGAACCATCCCAACATCTGCACCCTGCACGATGTCGGCGACAACTATCTGGTGATGGAACTGGTCGAGGGGCAGACTCTTCGCGATCGCATCAAACAGGGCCCGATTCCGCTGGACGAATCGCTTGCGATCGCCCGCCAGATTGCAGCAGCACTCGAAGCCGCGCATGAGAAGGGCATTGTTCACCGCGACCTCAAGCCGGGGAACGTGATCCTCAAGGACGATGGAACGGTCAAAGTCCTGGACTTCGGGCTTGCGAAGGCCGGTCCGGCGACGATGTCCGGCAGCTCCAGTTCCGATCCTGAAGGCTCGCCGACGATCTCCATGGCCGCGACGCAGGCGGGTGTGATTCTCGGCACGGCGGCCTATATGTCTCCGGAGCAGGCTCGCGGGAAGCCGGTCGATAAACGCGCCGACATCTGGTCGTTCGGCGTCGTTCTTTATGAAATGGTCACCGGCAAGAAACTGTTCGCTGGTGAGGACCTGACCGATACCTTGGCTGCCGTGGTTCGGGACAAGCCGGATTTCAACGACGCCCCGGCGGAACTCAAGCCGCTGCTCGAAAAGTGCCTGGAGAAGGATCCGCGCAAGCGCCTGCGCGATATCGGCGGTTTGGAAGTACTGCTCGATCTGGGGGAAGCTCGGGTTCTGGCCAAAGCCGGGCACGGGGATGTCGATGCGGGTCCGGGCAAGCTCCCCTGGCCGAAGCTCGCGGGAGCCGGGGTCGCCATCGCGCTGCTGGCGGCTCTGGTGACCTGGGCACTGAAGCCGACGCCCACGCCTCCCACGCCGGAAGTGGTTCGCACGACCCTCGATATCGAGACGCACCGCTTTCGACGCTGGAAACTCTCGGGATCTCGCCTGACGGAAGGCGAGTCGTGTACGTCACCCCGGAAGGCCTGCGGATCTGGTCGATTGACTCGTTTGATTCCACAGTGATCCCCGGGACCGTGGGCGCCATGGTCCCGTTTTTCTCGCCGGATGGGCAGCAAGTGGCCTATGTCGACGGAACTTTAGCCGGGCCGCTCAAGAGGATCTCGGTGAATGGCGGCCCGTCAGGGCAGATCGTTGAGGCGGTGGTGAATCCGATCGGTGCGCGCTGGATGGAGAACGGAGAGATTCTGTTTCCCAATAACGGCATCGGCATCATGAGCGTGCCGGCGACCGGCGGAGAACCCACAGTGATCGTGGAGGAAACGGCCCAGATGCTCAGCCCACAACTGCTGCCGGACGGGAAGCACATTCTTTTCAGTCTGAATCCGACCACGGTGGACCGGGAAATCGTTGTCCAGAATCTGGAAGATGGTACACGCCGCACGTTGGCCAGCGGGCTCCTGGGGAGCTATCTGGAATCCGGCGAATCGGGAGGTCATCTGGTGTTTTTTGATAGCGAGCCCACTTCGCAATATCTCGCTGTCGCGCTGGATCAGAACTATAACCCGCTAGGCAGCCCCTTCCCGATGATTGATCAAATTCAGGGGGGCATCCCGAAAGTAGCGGTTTCGGCGTCCGGCACGGTGGTCTACGAGTCGGGACAGGGCGGTGCGGGCCTAGGCTCCGTAGAGGCAATCCGTACGCTGGCCTGGGTCACTCCGGATGGGAAGGAGACCCCGATTCCTATCGCGCCGGACAATTATCGCTGGGCTCGTGTTTCCCCCACCGGAGACCGGGTCGCGGTCCAGGTGGGTTTCCAAATTTGGATCTGGAACGTCCGCAACCAGAACTTTGCACGTCTGCCGGATTTCGGGAAGCCCATGGAAACTCCCGTGTGGACGCCCGACGGAGAGCGAATTATCTTTCGGACCACCAGTAATGAAGGGAGTGACGAGGGGCCGGCCTTCTATTCGATTGCGGCGGACGGCTCCGGAGAGTTTCTGAAGGTAATCGACTTGCCGGAGAACGGCAGCTCGTTCCCCTACAATTTCACGCCGGACGGCAGCGCCATGCTGGCGGCGCTTCCGGGCCCCACGGGGCCGCAACAAGCATTTGCCATTCCCATGGGCAGTGACTGGGTGGCATCCGGGGAGCCGCGCCAGTTACGGCAATCGGACTTACAGGTGGTGGAAGCCACCGTACATCCTGGCGGAGAGTGGATGGCATTCGCGGTTCTCGCCGGAGGCACCACTCCGAGAATTTCGTTCAGTCCGTATCCGGATGCGGGCCGGCAGGAGATCCCGGTGGGCAGTTTCGCCCAGCCGGTATTCTCTCCGTCGGGGGATGTCCTCTATATGGCGAACGCCGGTCAGGGCCTATTCTCCGTGGACGTGGATACTTCCGATGGATTGAAGCTGGGGATGCCGGAATTGCTGATCCCCAATAACTACTACTGGGGCGCACAGGGCCGAGCCTGGGATTACTCGCCGGACGGCCGCTTCCTGCTGATGAAACCCGTGAATGCGGGGGCGGCGCCGGTGGAGGTGGAGGAGTCTCCCAAGCTCCGCGTAGTGGTGAATTGGGTCGAAGAACTGAAGCGGCTGGTGCCGCTGCCGTAGGGAAAAATGGGGGGACAGACACCGTTTTCGCGTGACGATATGTCCGTGCCGGGATTTACTTCGGTGGCGAAAACTAGCTGTCTGTCCCCTTTTTCCGCCGCTGGGCCCGACTTCCCCGTCGCCATGGGAAACGGGCATCATAGAGACTTGCCTGATTCCGCAACAAAGTCCGGGCCGCTCCATATCGCGATCGATCTGACCCCTCTGACCGAGCACCCAGCCGGGGTCGACCGGGCGATCCGCGGCCTGGTCAACGGGTTGTGCGAGGTGGATCGCGAGAACCGCTATCTGCTGCTGGTGAATCGCGAGGACCTGGAGGAGTTTCGTGGCCGCTGTCCGGCGAACTTCCAAGTGAAACCGTTCGGGTGGCGCTACCGCGGCGTGCGCGCCGCGATGCAGCAGCTGGTTCTTCCCGGGATGACCCATCGGCACTCGATCGATGTGCTCCACTCGCCAGCCTTCATCACGCCGTTGCTTCCCGGGCGTGCCCGGAACATCGTTACGGTGCACGATGTCACGTTCTTTACCCATCGCGAGACGCACTCGATTTTTCGCAGGAGTTCGGCGTACCGTCAGGGCGTGGAACTGTGCGCGCATTGGGCGGATTTGGTGCATGTGCCGTCCGAGGCAGTGAAGCAATCCCTGTTGGAGATCTGGCCCGAGATTCCGGAACATCGGGTTGGTGTGGCCGGCTGGGGGATCGGACCGGAATTCACTCCCGCGCCGCTTGAGGAGGTCGAACTCCACCGACGCCGGCTTGGTTTGCCCGACAACTACATCCTGTTTGTCGGCACGCTGGAGCCCCGCAAGAACGTCGGCCTTCTGATTGAGGCTTACCGGCGCCTGGCCGCGCGGAATCCTGGTGTGGATCTGGTGCTCGCGGGTCGAATGGGATGGCGATCGGGCGAAATTCACCGGGCGATGGAACTGCCGACCGCGGGGAAGATCCACCAGGTTGGATTCGTCGCCGAGCCGGATCTTCCCTGGTTCTACCGCGCGGCAAACATGCTGGTGTATCCGTCACGCTACGAAGGCTTCGGGTTCCCGCCGCTGGAAGCTGCGGCGTGCGGAACGCCGGTGATCACGACGACGGGTTCGGCGATGGAGCAGAACTTTCAGGACATGGCGGAGTTCGTCGGTCCGGGGGATATCGCGGATCTTGTGCAGCGGATGCAAACCTTGTTATCTGAATCCGCGCGGGATCGCTGGGAAAGAATCGAACGTGCGCGGATCGCTGCGGACTGGTTCGGTTGGGCTCGGTGCGCCAAGCAGATGATCGAGTGCTACCAGGCGTGTTCCCGGATTCCCCGGACAGGTTAGCGGATCTTCAAGGGACTCTTGCCGGCTCCGGCGACAAAGCCTACCGCCGCGCCGGCCGAGCGGCACGCGGCCAACAGCACGAAGTACGGAAGGCTGGGGAGCAGCTTTTCTAGATGGCGCCGTTTGGTGACCAGCGGGCGAATCGAGCGGAGCACCAGCAGCGGCGTCATCGCCGTGAGCGCCACACCGAGGCGAAGCGCGCGTTCCGGCCATCCGATCCGTTGGGCGCGGAACGCTGCGATGCTGCGGCTGTCGTGGAAGTGAATCGCGCAGGTGTCTTTCAGCGGAAACGACTGCACGTGATCGACCTGGATCCGATCGTCGGCCACCAGCTGCCGGCCTTGCTTGCGGAGCGAGGCATTCAGCAACCACTCCATATAGCCGCAATTGGGGAACGTGCGCGGGAGCACGTCCCGTTTATAGCTTACGCAGGCCTGCAGGGCGACCTTGGAATGCGGTCCGCGCCGGACCGGCCCCATGGCCTCTCCATTGGCGGCGAAAAAATGCGCCCAGGCGAGCAGGGAATCCTGGGAGCCATTCTCCACCACGCCGCCGATCGCCGCCGCGTCGGGATACTCTTCGTGGGCGTCCAGGATCCGGCGGCACCAATCCGGGGCGACGCGGCAATGATCTTCGGTGATGGCGACGATGTCGCCGCTTGCCTGGCGAATCGCCGTGGCCCGCATCTGAAAGATCGAAGCGCCCGGCATGCGGATCGGGATGACGTGGGGATAGCGGTCTTCGAGGTCGGCGGGGAACCCTTGGCCGTGGCCGTCGACTGCAAGCAGTTCCGCGCCGATCTCCTGGGCCTGATCGTGCACCGAATCGAGCAGCACGCGGAATTCCGGCCAGCGTTGCGTGGTGCCGGCGATGATCGTTAGGCGCGGAGATCGGGAGGTGGCGGCCTGTGCCCGGTCGCGGCTCGGCGCTTCGACAAAAGAATCCTTTCGCATGGTCCCACTTCCTCAGCGTCTACTGGCCGATCGCAGGCGATTCCTCGCGCTCCCGCGATGCGTTGGCTTGGATTTCCGCGATCCGCTCAGCGGCCATAGCGTCGAGTTCAGGCGCTAAGCCGACCTGCCGCGCCTGTTCCAGCAATGTGAGCGCCTTTGCCGGAACGCCTGCTTTGATATAGATCTCCGAAAGCACGAGGAGAAGCTCGGCGGGCTGCCCCGGATCGATTTCGAGCGCGGCTTCCAGTTGCTGCCGCGCGCGGTCCAGCTGGCCCAAATGGAAGCAGTTCATCCCGAGCTGTGCCTGCGCCGCGGCATCGGACGGGAGCCGGGAAGCGGCGACCTCGTTATATTGCAGCGCGTCATCGTAGCGGCCCATCGCCAGCAGGATGCCGCCGAGGTTGACGACGGCGTGCAGATAGCCGGGCTCGGCGTCCAGCGCCTTGCGGAAATAGTATTCGCCCTGGTTGACGTCGCCGGCTTGGATCGAGATCACCCCGAGCATGTTCCATGCGGCGGAGTAATCCGGCGAAAGGCGAACGGCTTCCAGCAGCAAATGTTCGGCGCGCTCAGGTTGCCCGGATTTGATCGCCTGCTGGGCGTCGCGATAGAAGCTCTTGGCGTTACCCGAAACCTGCAAGCTGGCGAGGGAGACGGAAGACGATTCGCCCAGCCCGGACGCCGCCTCGCCGCTGGAAAATTCAACATCAATGTGCACGACCCCATCTTCGTCAGCCTCCCCCGCGCCGATCTGAATCGACTTGCGGACTTCGCCGACGGTATCGCGTCCCAGCACCAGCGTATAAACGCCGGCCTTTAGATCCTTGAATCCGAACTCGCCGTTGCGGGTCTCGGCGATCTCGCGAAACAGGGAACTGACGCCCAGCAACGCGACCGGCTCATGGTTGGAAGGCGTACCGGCAAGATCGGTCAACGTGCCGCGAAGCTCGTAGTGCTGCGGGTTGGAACTCGCTCCAGGGGAGGTATGCGCGGCAGCGGGGGAAGCGTTGGCTGTCCCCATCCCCACCACCAGGGTCGCGGCCAAGAGCATAGCCGACATGGTGGGGCGCTCCGAACGATAGAGGCAGGCGCCGCCGCGCAACATGCCAGCTACGCTACGGGCTGGTTCAGTTTTTGTAAATACCGGTACACATGGGAGATCGGTAACCCCACCACGTTAAAAAAACATCCGTCGATGGAGGCGACGAACTTGGACGCCAGCCCTTGAATCGCATAGGCGCCGGCCTTGTCCATGGGCTCCCCGGAGGCGACGTAGGCGCCGATTTCTTCCGCGCTCATCGGCGCGAAGCGCACCAGAGTGCTCACGCTTTCAACGATTTCCCCACCGGGGTGCCGGATCGCGAAACCGGTGATCACCTGATGCTGACGTCCGGCGAGCTGTGCCAGCATCGATTCAGCATCGCGGGCGTCACGCGGCTTCTCCAGAACCTGGTTGCCTAGTACAACGGTTGTGTCGGCCGCTAGTACAATCTCCCCGATCCGGTGCCGCGGAAATTTTTGCCGAGGCCTCGGCTTTTTCGCGCGCCAGGCGTTTGACGTAGGCTTCCGGAGCTTCGCCGGGCCCCAGAACCTCTTCTACCGGGCTGACTCGGACGGTGAACGCGATCCCGGCCGTGGTCAGGATTTCGCGCCGGCGCGGCGACTGCGACGCCAGAATCAAAGGGTACGGCGGGCGATGTTGTGTGAGCGGCCACGTTCGACAGGTATACCACGCCATCGCCGGCCTGCCTGCGGCGAATGCGGTTTTCCCGAATTTCTTAAATGCGAAACGGGGCCACGCCCGTCCATATCTAGAGAGGATATGGCTCAGGTCTCGCTGGCAGGATCGTATTGTATGCTCGAAGGAATGCCGTCGCAGGCAGCTTCTGGCCCCATGTTGGTTTCCCGTTTGTTCCGCCTGATTTCCGTGTGTCGTGCTCGTGGCTGGGCGCCGCCGCCGGCGCGTGGGCGCAAGCGCTCAAGCTCGACAACGGCGCAGGACGCGAGCCTCACCGAGGAACAGGTCGCCCAGGTGTGCACGCGCGTCCAGCAGTTGATCGAGGCGGGCGGATTCGTCCTGCCGGAGCTGGGCCGCGCCTCGGAGCCTGTGGCCGAGAATATCCGCGTCGCCTGTCAGCGCCTCAAGGAGGAGCCGGGCACCGGGCAGCCGACCTACGCTCTGCTGGGCAACATTCGCGCCTACCTGACGCTATCCGATGCCGTGCCGAAGCCGTACCCGTTTCCCGAGGTTGCGCGCGAGCAGTTCCGCGAGTTGCGCGATCTGCTTTTGCGCCTGGAGAGCCATTTCCAAACCCTGCTGACCAAGAAGGAAGAGGCGATTCTTTCCACCGATCGCGACGACGTCAAGCATTTCCAGAAAGACAATCGGATGTTGCCGCCTCCCGATCCCAAGGGCCGGCGCGTCGTGTTCCTGGGCGATTCCATCACCGCGCTGTGGCGGCTGAACGAGTATTTCCCGCAGGAGGACTTCATCAATCGCGGCATCGAGGATCAGTTCACCGGGCAACTGCTCGGACGCATGAAGGCCGACGTCGTGAACCTGCGACCCAAGGCCGTGCTGATCCAGGGCGGCACCTATGACCTGGAGCGCGGCACGGATCTGGTGGAAATCGAGGACGTTTATGTCTCGCTCGCCGACATCGCCACCGCCAACGGCATCAAGGTGATGTTCGCCTCGGTGCTGCCGGTGAACGACTACCACGCGGGAGAGAATGCCGATTTCGTGCGCACCAAGCAGCGGCCGATGATCTACATCAAGGCGCTGAACGATTGGCTGCAGGCGTTGTGTGTTTCGCGGGGCTACACGTACGTGGATTACGCGTCGGCGCTCGTCGATGGGGAGGGGTTCCTGCGCGATGACGCCAGCGACGACGGTCTGCACTTGAATGGGCTCGGCTACCGGCTGATCGCGCCGGTGCTGGCTCGCGGCGTCGAGGAAGCCACCCGGTAGGCCAACCGGGTTCGGGGCGCTTGCAACCGAAGCCGATCCAGGAGCGTCTTATATTTATATAAGCAGGGGCCAGTGGCGATCGCCAGTTTCGGGGCCCATAATGTAACCATGATCCGCTTCGGCCATTGTTCGGGTCCTCATGGCTCCAGGCGACCCGTTTGGAGCAGGCTAACCCGCCTGTTGATCTGCTGCATTCTGTTGACGGTGTTGGGAATCCCGGCGTGGGCCCAGCGCAAGGTCAGCGTGGATCAGCTGGAAGCCTTCATTACCTCCTCGTTGCAGTTGCATCATCCGGACAAGCAGGTCGCGAACCTGCTGGGCTCCTTTACGCTGACCGATCATCTGGATGCGCGGCGCGTCGAGACATTGCAGGGGATGGGTGTCGGTCCGCGAACTCTGAAAAAGCTACGGGAGTTGAGCGAAGAGAGCGCGAATCTGCCGGAGCCTGAGGCAAAGGCCGAGGTCGCCGCCCGGCCGACGCGGCCCGCTCCCAGCGCGGTCGAGCAGGGCGAGATCCTCAATGCGGCCCGGCTCAACGCATTGAACTATACCCAAGGCCTGCCCAACTTCCTTTGCACCCAGGTGACGCGCCGCCGCGTAGATTTCTCCGGCACCGGCAACTACCACCTGATGGATACGATTCAGGAGCGGCTACGCTATGAAGACGGCGGCGAGGATTATCAAGTCGTAATGGTGAATGGCGACCTCGCCAAGGACATGCGGCATGATCAACTCGGCGGAACCGTGACCTCCGGGGAATGGGCCACGATGCTCTACGAAATCTTTGAGCCGTCCACGGAAACCGAATTTTCCTGGGAGCGCTGGGCCACTCTCCGCGGCAAGCGGATGTACGTCTTCAATTTCCGTGTGCGGCAGAACCGGTCACAGTATCGTGTGTCGGATCAAGCCTCCGGTCGCTCCATGGTCGCCGGCTATGCCGGGTCCGTGTATATCGACCAGCAAACCAACAAGGTCATGCGGATTCGCATGGACATCCAGGGGCTGCAGAACTTCCCCATTGATCAGATTGGGCTGGATTTGAACTACGATTATGTGGACATCGGCGGACAGGATTTTGTGTTGCCGATCAAGTCGACCACCAAGTCGAAGGCCGGCACGCTGCTGAGCTGGAATGACGTCGAGTTCCGCAACTATCAGAAGTTCAGCACCGGAGCAACGATCAACTTCGATTTGCCCGAAGAGCTCCCCGAGGAGATGTTCGAGGAAACACCGGACGACGACGGCAGCCCGAAATAAACCGCGGGTTACGGAAAATCGAGCGTGCCGGTTTGCGTGCTTCCAGCCGAGTTGGTGAGTTCCACCGCGACGCTCCGGACTTGGCCGATATCCCCTGAGACCGGAAAGCGCAGCAGGAGATCGAAGGCGCCGCCCGCGGTCCCCTGCGCGTAATACTCGCTGAATTTCGCGCCAAAGTTGAACTGCATCGGGCCGTTACCCACCACGTTGCCGGACTGGTCCTGGAAGGTGAACTGCATCGTGCCCGCGGTGTAGGTGTTGTCGAATCCGATCAGATGAACGTCCAGCCCCGCGGCGCGGCGGCTGGTCTCCGACAAGTCAATCACGATCGACTGCGGCGGAATCGTGAGCTCCAGCGACGCATCCCCACCTTCGAACCCGCTGGGGATGCCGTCCAGCAGGAAGTGGATCTTCCCCGCGCTGGCTCCGGTTTGAAAGATGACTTCCCGGGCCGATCCAAGGCTCACCACCGTGGAGCCACCGACGACATGGAAGGGGATCGAGCGTGGAGTGCCGGTCATCAATCGGACGGTCGGGTCATCCTCAATGCCGGCGGAAGCGGGCTCAAAGCTCATCTTCAGTTGGCCGGTGGCCGTGATCGGAGATGGATCCGGGAGTCGAATGGTCAACCGGCGCTGCTGCCCGCTAGCCAGCGCGTTGCCGCCCCATTCGAAGATCGGCTTGGGAATCGGTTGCTGCAGCGCGGTGCCTTCCAAACTGTAAGCCACGCCGTTGATCAGCAGAGACCCAGCATAAACTCCGGGCCCCGTCGGCTCGAAACGGACGTCGAAGGTCAAGGGATTCGACGAGGTTAGCGTCGCCGGCACAGTCGCCGATAGATTCGAGGGTCCAGCAAAGCCGGTGCTGTGGAGGTTGAGGCGATTCACCACGATCGGAGAGCTGCTCTCGGCGGGCAGGTGGAGCGAAAAATGGCAGAGCGCCGAGTCGCCCGCGATGATCTCGCCGAAATCGAAAGTCCGGTCTTCCGGAGTCGTGCAACCCGCGTCTCCGCCCCCGCCGCCCTCAATGACGGATAGTTCAGGTCCCGCCACTCCCGTGCCCAGCAGGATGACGCTGGAGCCGTTGATCTGCAAGTTGGCGCTATAGTGGGCGGCGATTTGCGGTGTAAAAATCAGCTCGGCGCGGTCGAACCCGCCGGGCGGAATCGTGCGCGGCAGGGAAAAATTGTTCAGGACGAAACCTCCGCCGCCGGCTGAGAACTGGGTCACTGCGACGCCGGCATCGGTCGTGTTGCGCAGCTTGACCTGATAAGTCTTGGAAGTTCCCACGGCGTGGTCGCCGAGATCGTAGGTCGTCGGGAGTTCGGGCAGCGTGCCCAGGATCGTTTCATTGGCTCCCGGGGGTAGGTCTGGATCAATGACTGAGATCTCGAGTTGCGCGAGGGCAGTGCTGGCGCAGGCGGCCAGAAGAATGGCGATACGGGCATTGAGGCGGAGAGGTGTCATTGTGCATCCTCCCGGCTGGTTTCCTGTTGCCCGCGAGCTCTGGTTCGCGATCGGAGCTTCGGCGCTTGCGGGTCTGCGGTGCGAACCTGCGTGGGCAATCGCGTCAGGCGGCCTGCATGTGGCTGCCTGGTTTCGAGGATGTAGGCGGCGTCCGCCGTGGTGACCTGGACGAAGCCGTCGCCCGCGGCGCGTAAGGTCGTCACCTGATCCAATTGCAGGCGAATCGGCGATGAAGCCGGAGTTTCGTATACCAGCTCGCCGGAGCGCGCGTAAACGATGGAGCCCTGATCGAGCAGCAACACAGCGCTGGTTCCATCGGGAAGCCAATTCAGCACAGCGCCCTGCTGATTCACAATGCGGACCGAGTCTTCGTTGGCGACCGCGGCTTCCAGCGCAGTAGGATCCGCGCCGAGGCGAACGGTCAAAACTCGGTCCCGGGCGCTCAATCCCAGGATGCCCGGGCTGAGTTGCACCTCATTGCGCGTACGATCGGCGCGAGCCAGTCGATTGGCTTCGGGAAGGTAGGCGATCCCGTCTCCGTCCGGCGCAATCGCGAGAACCGCGTCGTCTTCCGGCGGCTGCCAGCGTACGGAATCCAGCACGAGCTCGCCGCCCAGGTTCATGGCGCAGCGCCCGCCCCCACAAGCAAAGTCCGCGACCTGGGTTTCGATCGTCTCACCGGGCGCCCAAAGCCCGCCGAACCCCTGCAACTCGCGCAGGGTACCGTCCGCTTCCAGCATCGTCGCGACGCGTGGCGCGGAAATCCGCAAAGGTTGCTCTGCGCGAATCGGACCGGCCCAGAGCAACGTGATAACGATCCCTCCAAGCCCCGGCTGACGAAAGATCGCCGTCAGGATTTGCGAGGTTGTTCTCATGATTGAGGGAGACCACCGAATCATCTTCTTCATCCCATCTATTGCGGTGGCGCCCCGATCACGATATCCGGGGTGCCGATCCGCGGCGCGTTGACCTGCGGAGCCGCCGCTGCCGTTCCGCCCGAGCTCATGCCGACTCCCGCGACCGCGCTCACCGCCGCGCCGATCGTGGCCACCGTGATCCAGAGCTTCTTGCCGCCGAAGCGTCCCGACGACTTTGTCCCCACCGGTGCACCCCCGGCCTGGTCATCGTCCGGACCGGGCTCCATCAGATACAGCGGCACCAGCGTTCCCGCGCGAGCCTCTCCCTTGGCGGCCGTCACCCGCAGCTCCAGGCGACCCGGCGTGTCGTTCCACTGCATGCCCCAGACCTCGGCACGGCCGTCATCGTCGGTCATCATGACGTCGGTTTTGCCTCCGTTGGCGAAGGTTCCCGTAGGACTGGAATCCGGCAGCCGGAAGCTGACCGTCGCCCCGGAGACCGGCTGCCCGGTTTCATCGGAGACAAATACGGTGACGCCTCGCGTGGCTCGCGATCCAGTCAGATAAACAAATTCGTCGCCTTCCACGACACGGATGCGCAGCAGCGCTGGATTCGGATTCGTGGCTGGGACGGCGATCTGCGACTGTCCCGCGAGAGGAAGGAATCCCAGCAGTCCCGTGAGGACCATTGCCAGATGTTTCCGGTGGCTCACATCAGGTAAGTGGGCCTCTGAGAGAAATACTCTCAGGTGAAGTTCGTCTTAGAGGGCGCATCGAGAATGACAAATTCCTGACAATCAGGAAAAAGGGTATAATCGCGATATTTTAGGTTCTACAGTTGCATGAGAAAGATTTTACTTGCGTTACTAATCGTGGCCAGTTGGATCGCCCCGCGGGCGGGGGCGCAGCCCTTCGTCTTTTACCGGGGGATCGTAAACGCGGCCAGCGGCACGCCGCAAGCACTGCCCAACGGAGCCATCGCGCGCGGGTCAATCTTCTCGATCTTCGGGCGCGGGCTGGGGCCGGAGACTGGGGCGGTGGTGACCTCGTTTCCGCTGAATCCTGTTTTTCCGGGGGTTGGCATCGACGTTTGCCAGCAGGAGACTTGCGTGGCGGCGATTCCGATTTTTGTCCGTGCTGACCAGATCAACGCGATTCTGCCGTCGGATGCTCCGCTGGGCGAGGTTTCGGTGCGGGTGATCTACAACGGCGAGGTTGGCAACTTCTCGCCGGCGCGCACGGCCCAAGTCAGCTTCGGCGCCTTCGCGATCAGCGGTGGCGGATTCGGGCCGGCGATTTTGCAGAACTTCATGGACGCGGCGCGGCAACCGATCAATTCTACGGCGGCTCCGGCGAAGTCTGGGCAGACGGTGGTTCTGTGGGGGACTGGACTGGGGCCGGGGTTGAATGCAGACAATGTGGCTCCGGAGGCGGGCCAACTGCCGGTGGCGGTTGACATCTGGGTCGGCGGCAAGCCGGTGACAATGAAGCGTTATAGCGGGCGGACGCCTTGCTGTTCCGGCGTGGATGAGCTCGTCTTCGATCTCCCCTCCGATGCACCCACGGGCTGCTACGTTCCAGTGTTGGTCAAGGCCGGAGATGTGGTGAGTAATGCGACGACGATGGCGATCAGCGCGGACGGTTCCCCCTGCGGCGATCCAGCAAATCCTTCCAGCGCCACACTGCGCGCGGGCGGAGATCTGGGCCGGATCTTCCTGACTAGGACCTTTCGCGACTTAGAAACGGGCGCGGGGAATATAATCGCCGACGAAGTCAGCGCACGGTTTGCCAGTTATCCCGGGGGCGTCTGGGCATGGGACCCCGATCTCGCCTTGCCGCCGGTTGGAACCTGCATGCTACATCAGGCCAGGGGAGCAACGAATTCCTTCGGCTTTCTGGGGGAACCGCCCGCGCAGTCCGGTCTGGATGCCGGCGCGCAATTGACCGTGATGGGGGCGGCTCAGGTGGACACTCCGCAATCGGCTCGCCTGCCGGGGAGTTATGAACAGTTCCTGGGCGGGGAAGCGCCTGGATTTGATCCAGCGCCGCCCGTCTTCGAGGCGGGCTCGTTTCAGGTGAGCACCGCGGGCAGTGCCGCAATCGGAGCATTCAACGTAGAAACTCCGGCGGCATCCCAGTTGAACTGGACCAACCGCACCGAACTAAAAAGTATGAACCGCGGCCAAGACGCAACGTTCCAATGGCAACCGGCTGGCTCGGCGGGCGATCTGATCTGGATATCGGGCGGGGGCTTCGCGATCGCGGGAGACGCGAAAACGATGTTCAGTTGCCTGGCTCCGGCCTCGGCCGGCGAGTTCACGGTTCCGGCGCATATCCTAGCCAATGTCCCCGCGAGCCGGCCTACACCCACGTTGTACGACGCCTGGGTCGGTGTCGCTTTGCTGGGGCCGGGCGTTCCGTTCACGGCGCGGGGGCTGGATGACGGCCGGTTGTTGCACTATGTCAACGTGATCGAGCCAGTGGAGTTTCAATAGTCATGCACAAATTGTGGCGGAAAACCCTCGGAAAACGCCGCTCTGGCAAGCGCTTGGCGGTAACCACGCTGGCCTTCTTGGCGATGGTCATGCCGGGGAAATCTCAGCGCAATAGCGGGGATCTGGGGGAATTGGGAAACGAGGTCAAAATCAGTTTCTTGAAGGGATTCTTCGGTCAAGTGATTTTGTTCGCGGTTGGGCAGAGCGATAACGCTGGTTTGGCGGTTTTTACTGCTCTGCATTTCTTTGAAAGTCTATATTCCGACAGTAAGACCGTTAACCTCCATGGCGCTCCTCAGGGCGCGGGCGCTGGAGCAGCGCCTGCGGCGGGTTCGAGTTCTGATGCACCGTCCGTGTTGCGTCGCGCGGCCGGCGATACGTTGCGCCTCTATGTCGCCAACGCGGCCGCCGATTTGCCGGGCTCCTTTCAGAGCGTTGATGTCTTTGATATTGAGAACAATACGCTGATTGCGCAGATTCCGATCGGTGCCGGATTTACAGCGTCGGCTGACCCGGTGGCTCTGGCTGTCAGCCCGGACGGATCGCGCGTTGTGGTCGCCGTTCGCGGTACCGATACTCGTTCCGATCCCCGGCCTCCCGTTACGTCGCATCTTGCGGTGATTGACACCGCGGCCAACCAAGTCGCCCGCCGCATCGACTTCGCCAGCTCACGGGAATGGCCGACAAGCGTCCGAATCCTGCCGGATGGCTCCACCGCCGTGGTCGCGATGCGGGAGTCGGACACCAACTACCTGCAAACCGGCCTCTCGGTGGCGTTCGTCGATCTTGACTCCGGGCAGGAACTGACCCGTCTGCCGCTGTCCACAGGTTCCAGTGGGGAATTGCTGGACACTGCGGTAACGCCTGACGGAGCCTTGTTTTGGGTGAAAGGGCCTGACGGTCTCTATGTAGTGGATACGCTGACACAGACGCTTACGGCCACCATTCCTGGGTTCCTTTCGGGGGCGGGCAACCGGTTTACCGGCTCGACAGCCCAGGATCTGGCGATGGACCCTTCGGGTCAAAAGCTTTATGTTGCCGATATCTTCGTGCCGGGCGAGAATCCGGGCGATCCGCTCCAGCGCGCGATCGCGATCGTCGATGTCTCCACCGCTCAGCTTGAGGATTACATCGTGATCCCGGGAGCGCAGGGTGGCACCAGGCAACAGGTGGGGATCTCAGCCGACGGGGGCCTCCTGATGCACTTGGATTCGATTAGCGGCCAAATCACGTATATGCGGCCTCAATCGCGCGAGATCCTGGACACCACGAATATCGGTTTCCCCGCTTTCTGGGCGGAGATTGTGGCAGTTCCCTAGCTAGAGATAACTCCCTGCGAACCAGCTTATGGACAATCCTGCACTTCATGGGGCGAAACCGGGCTCGGCTCACTCGCTTGAAATAGAGAACTTGATTTAAGGCTTGGAACTGCCACAATCGAGCGGCCAGATGATCAGGTTCGGCAGCTTGATCCTCGGCGCGGCCCGGCATCCGTTCGCTTCCAGCCACTTGGTGGTGAAGAGCCCCTCATCGAAGCCGGTATATTGCCAATGGAGAAACCGATCCGTGTAGAAATTGTAGATTCTGCCGGTGGGTTTCGGGCCCAGCAGCCGGACCAAATCGGCGCGGATATCAGAATCGTTAGAGGACCCGAAGTGGGCATCGATGCCGCGGGGACAGCACGGCCAGCCGGTATTTCCAAGCTTCAATTTGACGTTATCCGCGACGTCCCAGCCGTGGATCGCTGCATAGAGTTCCAAACCCTGTTGGGTGGACGCATGAGTCAACAGTATGTCCTGTGGGCGGAGATGCTCGGCAAGCCAGGTGACGGCGGTGTCATAGTCCTCGTTCATGGAAAGCTCTCCGAGATTGACTTGTGTCCGAACGTGCACGCCCATGTAGAGGATCGCGACGGCCAGGACGATTCGGGAGAGGGACTCCGCCCGCATCCAATTTCGCATCGTGGTTGGCGTCCAACTGAGCGTCCGGCTTCTCGTCGTGAGCCAGTTGAGGGTGCGTTGCGCGTAGAGCAGGCCCACCAGGATGAGCGCGGGACGGAAGAATAAATGCGTGCGGGTGCTGAGCGGATACTGTCCCAGCCAGTCCCCCAGGTAGAGGAAGGGGAGCGCAGACAGAAAAATAAACTCAGCCCAATCCTTGATGTCGAAGGGGGTCTTTTTAATAACGCGAGCGGTAAGGCGGATCGCCGGCAGGAGGGCCACCGCCGCGACTGCAGCTGTATTGCGGCTCCACAGCGAAATCGAAGCCCCCTTCCAGAAGGTAAAAAGATTCGGGTTCGTGTTTGGATGAATGAAGGCGAGGTAAAGAACCAGAAACGCTGCCGCCGTCGCACCGGCAAGAAGACCCGCGCGCAGAAAGGCAATTGGACGAGATCCGGTCAGCCCCACGGCAAGGACCATCCCTGGAACAAGAAACACCAGCGGGTAGGCTAACGGCAACAACCCGACCAGGATGGCAAGCAACCATCCGAATCGCTGCGCCGAAGGGTCCTTCAGATAGCGAAAGGTTGCCCACAAGACCAGCCCGGCGGCGGCTGCCTCACCGCCGTATTGCTTGAAGGACAGAAATACGTCGATGGCGCCGGAATGGAATGCGAGCAGGCTCGCTCCCGCCACGGCGAACGGCGGAGATAGAATCTGCCTTCCCGCGAGCCACATGGCCACGGTCGCGCCCAAGTAAAACAGAAGCGGTACGGTGCGCAGGGTTTCGGTGGAAAGACCTGCGACGGCGATAGCGGCCTTGGCGGCCAGCAGAAACAACGGCGGTGTGGTTTGTAGCCAAACCGGGCTCCAGAACAGATCTGTCAGAGAATCCGCCCGAACCGAGTTTGCTACCCAGGCCTCATTCAGCCACAGGCTTTGGTGAATGGTGGAAATCCCGACCGCGAGGACACCAGCCAGCAGAGCCAGCACTCCGGCCTTCTCCATCCAGCTGTTTCCTATCAAGGGCGTTCCAGATCCGCGTGCCATTCCCAAATCGCCAGCTCCAACCAGCTACAAAATGATTAGTATACAAAGCGATCTCGGTTCTGATCGCGGACGGAACGAGGTTGAACGCCCCTTCAGGACGCTTGCCCGTCCGATTGGAACTACGGGCGTGGTAGTACTAATACAACAAATAGGTATATTTACCGGTAGTCCCCGACTATTCCAAATCCTTTATCTTTCCGATTTTCTAGTAGATATTCCTGGCCGGACTCACGTTCGCCGCGACGGAGTATGCAACCGCGGGCGCATAAGGAGGTGTGAGGAATGTCTTATATCGAATACGTTACAGCCGGCGACGACAGCGTCTTTGACGATCCGCTGGAGGATTTGGCCAAGGCCAACGGCTTCACCATGGAGGATCTGGCCGAGAACCGCGAGGGCCGGATCAGCGCGGCGCAACGGTCGCGATTAGTGCTGCAAGCCATTGATCCGATTCGATATTCGGGCGGCGCATTCTTCGGCGTCCTGTTCCTGGGCCTGGTGATCCGGACCTTTGTTCCATCCATTGTCATCTCCATCGGGGCGATGATCGGAGCCAAGTACGTGATGGTGCTTTTTGGCAGCACGCTGGTTCTTTGTTTTGCGGCATTTGTCATGGATGTCCTCAAAAGCGGCCAGGTGATGCTGCGCCTGCTACGGGATCTCCACGAGGGTGATGTCGAGGTTATGGAAGGGCACGTCTACCCGAGCAACGAAGTGAAGGAAGGGCTCGGCATGGATCGGATCTTCGGGCAGAAACAGACGAAGCGCTGGTATGTGATAGATGAGGAATACTTTCCCGTTTCCGAGGAAGCGGTCGAGGCGCTCCCGGAACGGGGCCGGTTCCTCCTGTACCACACCCCGCGCAGCCGCCAATTGCTTTCGATTGAGCCGGTTCGCGGCTGAGCCTCATCCCCCGCACCCTAGTACCCCCCGATCTTCCTGGGATCATTCGACTTGCGCGTTCCCGCTTGGGGCCGACCCTCGCCCTGCACTTGGGGCCCCGTTGACATTCGAGTTCGTGCTTAAATAGTAGAGATCCACGAAGATCTTACGGGGATGGCAAGAACAGGGGATGTCCAATACAGCGTTTAAAGTGCGCCGCGGCTGGAAGGCGCTTACCCGCCGTCTGCGCGAGCTGAAGATGATCGGCTACGGGGCTGCTTCGACGAAGCACCCGATCATGGCCCACATCATCCCGATCCGCCGTTGTAACCTCTCGTGCACGTACTGCAACGAGTACGACGATTTCTCGAATCCCGTCGACACGCAGGTCATGATCGACCGGATCAACCATCTGGCCGACCTCGGCACCGGCATCATCACCCTTTCCGGCGGCGAGCCGCTACTCCACCCGGACCTGGATGACATCATCGCCGCCATGCGCAAGCGCGGCGTGATCGCCGGCATGATCACCAATGGGTACCTGCTGGTCCCGGATCGCATTCAGCGGCTGAACCGCGCCGGTCTGGATCACATGCAGATCTCGATCGACAACGTGATGCCGGACGACGTCTCCAAAAAGAGCCTGAAGGTTCTGGACAAGAAGCTCCAGATGCTGGCCGAGCACGCCCTGTTCCACGTGAACATCAATTCGGTGGTGGGCGGCGGCGTCAAGCATCCCGAGGACGCGCTGGTAGTGGGCCGCCGGGCGACCGAGCTCGGGTTTTCAGCCACCGTCGGCATCATCCACGACGGCGAAGGTCAGCTCCGGCCGCTGGGCGACCGCGAGCGCGAAATCTACCTGGAGATGAAGAAGATGGAGAATCGGCACTTTGCCCGGTTCAACTACTTCCAGGACGCCATCGCGCAGGGCAAGCCCAACGATTGGAAGTGCCGCGCGGGCGCCCGCTATATGTACATCTGCGAAGACGGCCTGGTGCACTATTGTTCGCAGCAGCGCGGCTATCCGGCCAAGCCCTTGCAACAGTACACGCGCGACGACATCGCCCGCGAGTACCTGACTGAGAAATCCTGCGCGCCTTACTGTACGGTGAGCTGCGTGCACTACACCTCCTACTTCGACTTCTGGCGTGGCGAGCAGATCTATAAGCAGGAAATGCCGGAAGAAGGCGCCGCCCAGCCGCTGGTGAAGATCACCGGGGCGGGCGACTAGCCGCTTCGGCTTCCGTCGCAGTGTATGAACGTTCGCCCGAGTGCGCCTGCTGATCGGCGGGGTACGTCTGACTTGCGCAATAATGATGTCTCCACAGGGAAATGCGGCGGCATCGCAAATTATCGTTGGCGATTTTAGCGGGAATCCTGCTCGATCTTTATTTCTGTTGTCGCGCCCGCTGGGAACGCGTTTAGTGACTGGCTGAAGGACCATGACCTCTATAACTTCAAAGGCGTTGCTCTTTTCGGGGTGGTTGCGGCTGCGCTTCTGGCCGGTGCCCATCTTCTGGAGAGAAAGCGTGAGCAAGAAAACACCCAAGAACTGTCGTCCCTTCGCCGCAACTCCGCCGGACTCTGATCACAAGGTGTACGATTTCGCTGCGGCCCAGTTTGACCAAGGACTGTACCGTTTGGCTCGCAAGGAGTTTGATCTCACCGAGCGGCCTCTCCGTATCGCCACGCCGGATGAACGTCCTATTCGGGTTCCCATTGAACGTTATTACCGCGATTTGGCTGGGCCGATGGTCATTCTCGGGGAACCGGACGGGCAAAACCACACTCCTCTATGAGTTGGTTACCGCTCTCCTCCCCGAGGGCGGGCATGACGATGAGCCAGTTCCGGTTGCGTTTGACCTCGCCCGATGGAGTCAGGATGAATTACCTCTCGCCGATTTCCTGGTGGCTGAACTGGACCGGCAGTATGGTGTTGGACGCACTTTGGGAAAGCGCTGGGTGGAAAACGCATCGTCGTTCCATGCTGGACGGCCTCGATGAAGTCCCCACCGCGAAGCGGGGACTGTGCCTGGATCGCATCAACGAATATCGGCGATCCCATACCAGCGTCAAGTTCGTAGTCGCCTGCCGCCAGGCTGAGTATGCGGAGCTCTCTGCTGACGTTGATGCGCATTCCGCCGCGGTGGTCCAGAAATTGAAGGGGCCGATGCCGAGACCTACATCGCTAAACACGATGCTTTCAGGGGACTGCGGCTGGCTTTGAACGCTGCTCCCGAACTGTGGGAGGTAATGGATATTCCGTTGATATTGTGGGCGGCGTTTGCATTTGAGAACCTAAAGGACCTTCCGGAATCCCGTGGTCGGCCTGCCAGAAGATGCGAGCCATGCTGTGGGATCGGTATGGGGGATGTGCAGCGCGGAGATCTGAAACCGGGCGGCGAGGCCCTTCGTTCGCCTTCGATGATACAAAGCGTTGGCTTGGGGAAACGGCGGCGGCATCGTTCGGGCCGGGCTGATTCCGTTTCATTTGGAGGACCTTTCTCCGGACTGGTTGCCGGAGGCGGAGCGTCCGGCAACTGAAAAATTTTTGCGCTTGGTCGTTGGGCTGGTCGTTGGGCTGGTCGTTGGGCTGGTCTTTGGGCTGGTCGGTGGGCTGGTCGTTGGGCTGGTCTTTGGGCTGGTCTTTGGGCTGGTCGTTGGGCTGGTCGTTGGGCTGGTCGTTGGGCTGGTCTTTGGGCGCGATTTTAGCTGTAGAGCCTGTGGATTCGGTTTCGTGGTCCTGGCGCGAGGCAGGAGGAGGGCTGGTCGTTGGCTGGTCTTTGGCTGGTCGTTGGGCTGGTCTTTGGGCTGGTCGGTGGGCTGGTCTTTGGGCTGGTCGGTGGGCTGGTCTTTGGGCTGGTCTTTGGGCTGGTCTTTGGGCTGGTACTTGAGCTGGTCGGTGGGCTAGTCACGGTTCAATGTCACCAATCCCATTTACGCGTCTCAAACAGTCCGGTTTTGTGTCTCGTCGTTTCTCGCCTTCAGTTCCTTCTCTCTTCAGCGATTATCTGAAGATGAGGCGTCGTTCATGCGCCGGATGCTGGCATGGGGAGAAAGAGAAAAGGAGAGGAGGAGAGAAAGGAAGAGCACAGCGAAGAGAAACGCCGCACAGCGAGAAACCGCGCAAGCCCCTCAAGCAGAAGGAGAGAGCAGCGCGGCCAAGGAGGTCGTATAGCAGGCCCCGCACACCATCCTCGCTCAAACAATTTATCCCTTCCTTTCTTTGGACCCCCGCGAGGTCCGTATATCACGCGCTTTACCCGGCGATCCTGCGGGCCCAGTGTGCGTATTTGGATCGTAAGACGCGCGGGCAGCAACGCGACCCCCCGCTGCCCCCGGCGATGTTGCGGTTTCGCGTCGGCGAGAGCCTGGATGCCGAAGAATTCCTGTATGTAGGGCGCGAGACGGCTCGGCTGCTGGGGGAAACATGGGCCGAGCTCGGGGTCGAGCTGGGGCCGGATCTTGACAAAGAATTGGACGTGCTCGATTTTGGCTGCGGCTGCGCCCGGACCTTGCGGTGGCTGGTGCGCGAGCACCCGAAAGTCCGTTGGGCGGGATGCGATGTCGACGCCGAAGCGATCGCCTGGTGCCGCGAGCATTTGCCCGGGTATCGATTCGAAGTCAATCCGCCGCTGCCACCGGCGCCGTTCCCCGACGCGGCATTTGATGTCCTCTACGGGATCTCGGTATTCACTCACCTGGACGAGGCTGCGCAACGGGCCTGGGTCCCGGAGTTCCATCGGCTCCTGAAGCCGGGCGGTGTGCTGCTGCTCTCGCTCCATTCCGAGAGCGTCTGGCGCGGCCGCAAGGATGCGGATCGGATTGCCGCCGGCGAATTCGTGTTTGAGCGGTCCCGCAAGCTCCGGGGCGTGCTGCCGGACTGGTATCACACGACGTTCCAAAGCCGCGCCCGAATCGAAGGGCTGCTCGGCGAGCATTTTGGTGAGGTGCGCTATTTCGCAAACCGCCTGGGCGCGCACGATCTCGCGGTGGGCATTCGCCAAGCCTAGGCCTTGGTTGATTTGCTTCGTACGAGTTTGCTCTTCCTGAGGAAGGATTCCATCTCGCCGCGATACCAGTGCTTTATTTCAGGATTGCCCTGTAAAAGGCCGCTCTTGGCCCGAATCAACGACTCCGCCGTTTCTGAGTCTGTGACCAATTCAGTAATCACGCCGATGTTGGGATCCCCTGTGACCTCTCTCCAGACTAGTTGCGCTTCAAGCAATGTCCACAGCGCATGGGCTTTGTGAGTTCCGCCAGCCACAACTGTTACGGACCGAACCTTTGTGAGGTGCTCCCAATCCACAACAAGTGCTCTGGAATTGACACGCTTCGCTTGCTCACGGAGTTTGCGATTCGATTCGCTCAGGGAAGCCAGACCCCGGCCGACGCATTCGCTGGGCAGGGGGAGGGTGGGAAACAGACGGTGGGCGAAGTCCCCTGGGGCTGGCAAATTATGGGCATTTGCGAACCGAACGAGATCCTTGATTGCTTTGTAGTCCACATCGGACGTCGTCTCTGGTTGATCTTCTTGGATTATGAATTCTGCAATGCGGTTACCCGCCTCAGGCAGGATTACTCCGACTCCAGCAAAAACTCTATCTGGGATTGTCTTCCAGATACCACCTGAGCGGAAGTTACAATACTTTGCTTTGAGGCGGTCGGCTTCATTGGGAGTCGTTGCGTAGAGAGGTCGATTGATCTGAGTGAAACCTATTCGTGTGTCCAACCTGTTCCCTATGAGACCTGTTGCTAGGAGGACGGTACTATAGTCAGCGTTGAGTGGATCGGAGAGATGGTGACTGGACGTTGTCCCGGTAGTCCAGGGAAGCCCGAAGTATAGTCTTCCAGCAAGTGATGAGACGTTGACTCCGAATTTTTCTACATGCCCCTGTCCCACCACCTGGGACAACCGCACCATAGCCCGTCCCCCGGCGATTGCGATGTGCTCGTTCGATTGAATTTGAGTCCTGGCTTTTTTCCCAGCAAAATTTGCGAGAGCAATGTGAAGCTTGTCGCTTGACGCTACGCTACGACAGTCTAAGACATCGCATTGTAGGCCAAACGCTTGTGACAGATTGGAGGAAAGCCGACGATCTTGGTCAGCTACAACAGCAGCGTTCGCGTCGATTACGTGTGTGACGATACCTAATTCCTCAGCCTTACTCAACCATTTAGAGATATTCGATTGAGAGGTCTTTAGGGATTCCGCGATGAAGGGCTGGGAGTCCCCGTACCTGAAGTAGCGAAGTGCCACATCCACGAGCTTGTCGTATTCCTGGTCCATATGAGAAGTGGGAAACGAATAAATATATCACTTTTCATTCGATTGGCTAGGTGACTACCTGCGAAACAGGCCATCCATCCACATATTCAGGGCTCCATGCCGGTGTATAACCATCTTAGTATGAGTTACTTACGGGGTATTGAGGGGCTCGACAAGGAGGGGCCGCCATGATAGGTTGTTTCCGAAAGGAAGGCGAATGTGAAAAGGTTGCTCGAACTCCTAACTGATTTTGTTGGCCCTTTCTCGCCGTTCGCAGGGTTGATTCTGTTGGTTCTGAACTACGTCTTCCCAAGCATCAGGACGGCATTCGCCATGGCTGTCTTGTGGGCGATTGAAAGGCAAATCGCAGGATGGTTCAATCTGGATGATTGGCAACAGTATGCGCTGGAGTTGGTGTCGCTCATTGGCACCTTAGCCCTGATGCAGGAACTCGTTCATCATAAAACGAAGAGGGCGCGTTTCAGAGAGGCGATTCGAACGTGTTTCTTCGTGTTGGCCTTCCTAAGTCTCTCTGGACTCTGGGCAACTCAGATCTACCTGGAACTCAACGAAGGTGTCCAGCCGATCGACACCGAAGAGCCGGACATTGAGCGGGATTCATCAGAGCCGCACTCAGAGGACTCGCCCGTGCCAAACATCTTTCTGCTAATCCATTCCTAAGGCGTCAGCTCTACGGCGTCACCAGCCGCACGACCCCATCGCCGCGGTTCAGAATATAGATCCGGCCGTTGTGATCCTCGCCGAAGCGCATCTCCGCCCGCTGGACCTCCCCGTGTCCCTGCTCTCGATTTTTCTCATGAATGAGGTCGAGCAGCGGCACTTCTTTGCTGCCCTGACGGAATTTGACGAAGTGAAGCCCATTCTGACCCACCGGCAGATCGTCCATGTCGACATACCAGATGAGCCCGGAAGGGTTGTCGGCAAACAGGAGCTTTCCATTCAGGTCCGGGATCTCATCGCCGCGATAGATCAGTCCCCCGATCACCGCGGAGCCCGATTGCAACCGCTCATCCTGCTGATCGTATTCCGCCACCGGAAACGTGACGTTCGGATCGCCCCGCTTGTCTTCCAGGCGAACGGCGTTCGGCGGAATGAACCGGAAGCTGCCCTCCCACAGGTTCCAGCCGAGGTTGGCGCCCTTGGTTACCGGGCTGACCTCCTCCACCGCGTCCTGCCCGATGTCGGACATATACATATTGCCGTTTGCCGGATCCCAGAACAGCCGCTGCGGATTGCGCACGCCGTAGGCATAGATCTCGCCGAGCGTATGATCGTCGCCGTCGTTCGCGAACGGATTGCTCGCGGGAATGCCGTACTGGCCGTTGCCGCCATCGGAGCCCAGCGGATCGATCCGCAGAATCTTGCCGAACGCGACGCCCAGGTTCTGCGCATGGCCGTGCAGATCGGCGTACGCGCCGCCATCGGCGAAGCCGACATACAGCAGGCCATAATCTTCGTCGCCGGGCTCCGCGGTGGGATTAAACGCGATGTGGCCACAGTTGTGATTTGCGTAGGGCTGCGCCCAGCGGATCAGCTCGCGCGGAGCGTCTCCGTCATAGGCCGGGGAATTTGCATCCTTCGCGGTCCACTCCAGCAGAACCGAATCGTGCGTATTTTCTTCGGTCAGCGGGAGAAAGGTGGGTTGCGGATCGGTGTTGGTGGTGTCCACCAGCGTGTAAAACTTCCCGTAGCCAGGTGCCCCCTCCTTCGCGAAGTCCGGATGGAACGCCATGGCCTGGAAGCCCCGTTCAGTGCCCTCGGACTGCACCTGGACGCGGTAATCCGGCGCATCGATATTCACATAGAGGTGGGTGTACCGGCCGTCGTAATCGGTGGTCCACATCTCGCCGGTCATGGCGGTGATGAATAGCCGCCTGGTTCCCGGCTCGTCGGTGAGCGCCATCAGACGGGGAGTGTCCGGGAGCGAAACGAAGTCCCGGTAGTTGACCGCAATGATGTCGTCTTCCGAGAACGGATCCGGGTACGGATCGTTCGTCGTGCCCGGCGGCAGGTTGGCTGCGGAATCCCGCAACAGCGAGCAGGCGCTCAAGGCCAGCAGGGACACGGCAAACAAGGAATGCACGCTACGAAACTTCGGGAGACGTTTCATTCGGTCCTTATTCTCTCAAACCAGGCATGGTGAAGGCAGATGAATACTGGAGGGCTTCACGCGCGAGGCGGACCGGGTAACATAGAACGTTGAAGGGAACGTTGCAGGTTCGAGATCCCAGGGAATCGTTCGAGGAGGCAGCATGAAACGCAACATTGATCTGAAGAGAGGCGATCTGAAGCGCGCCGCGGGAATCACTCTATCCGGACTCGCGCTGGCGGGAATCTTCGCCGTTGGCGGCTATGCGCAGCGCGTCACCCGGGCGATTCCGGGACTTGAATGGGCCTACCCGGTCGCCACGCCGCAACCGCCGGAGATGCCGGCGCAAGGGCCGAAGTCGTTGCCGGGAAGTGACCTGTCGCTGACGCCGCAGCAGATCAACGATGCCTACAATCCGCCGGACTGGTATCCGAAAGAGCATGCTCCGCTGCCGAACATCGTGGCGCATGGGTCGCAGGTGATGGCGTGCGCGTTATGCCATCTGACCTCGGGGATGGGGCATCCGGAATCGGCTGATATTGCCGGGCTCCCGATCGAGTACATGCGCCGCCAGATCGCCGACTTCAAAGCGCATCTGCGCAACGACGCCGAAGGCTATGAGAAAGCCAATCGCGCCTCCCGCATGCAGATCATTTCCGAAGGCGCGCCGCACGAGCAGATTGACGCGGCTCTGCAATATTTCGCCGAGCTCGAGCCCGAGGACTGGTACGACGTGATCGAGGCCGACACGGTGCCCAAAACCTGGGTGACCGGGGGCCTCATGCGCCTGCCCTTGCCGGGCGGCGGCACCGAGCCAATCGGGAACCGCATCATTACGCTTCCGAAGGACCCGGCGCGCGTCGAAATGCGCGATCCGCATTCTGGATTCATCGCCTATGTCCCGAAGGGAAGTCTGGCGCGCGGCAAGGAACTGGTCACCAACGGGCGGCGGCAAGACCACCCAGTGCGCAGTATGCCACGGAGAAGATCTGCGCGGGCTGGGCGACATTCCGCGCATCGCCGGCGTGCATCCTATCTATCTGATGCGCCAGTTCTATAATTTCCAGTCCGGAGCCAATACCTCCAGCATGGGCGCGCAAATGCGGAACGTGGTGAAGGACCTGACCCGCGACGACATGATTGCGATTGCCGCCTACGTGGCGTCATTGGATCCCAAATAAGGGGAATCCAAAGTAGCGCCGTTTCGATTTACAAACCACGGAGTCTGACTGCTGGTGCGGTTTCTGTTTCCGGGGGCGACCTGCTACCAAGGTGTGAGCGAGGCGGTGCCGTAATCACCAACTGGCAGGCAGGATTGGCACGATAGGGCGGATTACTGTACGCCGAGCGGCTTGATCGGGTTCTTCTTGGGACGGGCGAGTTGCAGGCGAACCACGCGCGAGGTGGTGATGGGGCGCTGATCGCCCATCGAGAACATTACGCGGCTGCCGCGTCCGATGACGCCGGCTTCCAGAACTCCGTGCCGGTTGATTGAACCGAAAATGTGCGCGCGCACCGGTTCCGGACAGTATCTCGGGTGGCCGGAGATCCGGACCTCGCTGCCGCCTAGGCACTCCACCTGGTAGACGCGCGTGGCCGTCTCCAGATTCAACAGCGAGCCGGGCAGAACCGCATCCAGGTTGACCAGCGCGCCGGTGGCGGAGGTCAACGTGCCGGGATCAGCACCCTGTTCCGGGACTAGATCGTGCGTGTCCATCGTACCTTTGGAAGATAGCGGCCCGCCCACGAACGTTTCGCCGTGGAGAGGCTTCTCCTCCGCCTCATTTTCGCACTTTTTCGCGACTTGTAGGTTTCGGCTCGACACGTCGGTTCATGGACTTGATCGGCAAATCGGGGTGGAGGCATAAGCCGAGGGCGGCAGAATTTAGCCCTAGGCATAGAGTTCGGTACTTCGCCCCAATGGGGACTAAGCAGCTACACTGAGATCGATGGGGCACCCCGAAATGACAAGGATCTTTCCAGGTAAGTTTTAGTGGCAAAAGGAGTTCGCATCGATAAGTGGCTCTGGGCCGCACGTTTCTTCAAGACCCGGTCGCTGGCGGCGAAGGCCTGTGAGATGGGGCGCGTAGAGTCCGGCGGGCAAGCAGCCAAGCCCTCGCGCGAGGTCGAAGTGGGCGATGTGCTGCGCATTAAGAATGCCCAGGGGGAATTCGTGGTCGAGGTCCAGGTGCCGAGCGAGATCCGGGGCGGGGCGGCGGTCGCCGCGACCTATTATGAGGAAACCGCCGAGAGCCGCCAGCAGCGCGAGCAGATCCTGGCCGACCGCAAGGCGATGCCGCATTTCGAGGCCGAGCGGGCCGGGAAACCCTCCAAGCGCGATCGGCGCGAACTTTCGCGCCTAAAAGGTCGATTCCAGTAATGTATCGCCACTTTTTCTTGCCCTGATATTCCTATCGGGGTAAAATTCCGACACGGAAAAAGACCGGATCCGGGCTTTGCTGGATTTTTGAAGAACCACATTCGAAAACCACACCAGGAGGTTGGCTATGCGAGCAGACCGATGCCTGAAGTTCGTGGTGTTGGCGGTCGTGCTGGAATTTTGCGTTCAGGCGCAGCCATTCATTTTCTACCGCAGCATTTTTAATGCAGCGAGTTACGCGTCGGCGGGACTGCCGAACGGGTCACTTGCGCGCGGATCGATCTTTTCTATCTTTGGCCGTGCTCTTGGGCCTGCCGAGGGGGTGCAGGTGAGCGAATATCCTCTGCAGGACGAACTGGCTGGAGTCTCGATCGAGGTTTGCCAGGGCGAATCCTGCAGCGCCGCGATCCCCATTTACGTCCGCGCCGATCAGATCAACGCGATCATGCCCTCCGATGCGCCGCTGGGAGAGGTTTCGATTCGCGTGACCTATAACGGTGGGGCGGGAAATTTCTCGCCCGCCGAGGTTGTCGACGCCAGCGTCGGGTTGTTTGCGGCGAATTCTGGCGGATTTGGTCCGGGGATTGTGCAGAATTTCGTCAGCGCCAGCGAGACACCGCTGAATACGTTGACGGCTGCGACCGCCCGGGGCGGCATTGTGATCGCGTGGGGGACGGGGCTCGGTGCGGGCCTCAATCCGGATACGATGGCGCCAGCCGCCGGCGACGTGGCGACCAACGTCGAGATCTTTCTCGGCGACGCGCCCGTCACCAACATCCTGTATCACGGACGGACGCCCTGCTGCTCCGGGGTGGACCAGTTTGTGTTCGAGGTGCCGGACGATGCGCCGTTCGGGTGCTATGTTCCGCTGACGATTCGCACCAATCAGAACGTCGTGAGCAATCAGGTAACGGTGGCGGTGACCGAAACCGGCGAGTCGTGCGTGGGGGATGATCCGATTCAAAAAGCGCTCGTAGACGGGGGCAAGACTGGAGCGGTGGCGCTGACGCAGATCACGCGGGAGGATCGGCAACTGGGGCTGGAGTTCACGCAGGAGCTTGAGATCGTCGAGGCATACTTCAGCGATGAAGCCGGTAGTCCGTTTGCGTATGCGCCGCTGTACGCGCAGACGCCGGTCGGATCCTGCATGGTGAGCCAGGCGCGCAGCGCGGCGCCGTTCGTCACGCTACGGCCGGGACAATCAATCACCGGCGATCTGGACGCGGGGGCGATGCTGACCGTGCAAGGAGGAGGCTCGGCCGGGCAAATCGAACGGGGTGTGTTGGGCCGTCCCGGGTATGTGGGCGAGGTTGGGATTCGCAATCCGGCGTCCGGGGACGACGCTCTCATCCTGGAAAACGCGACCGAAGTGACGTTCTCCGGAACCGGGGGTGGCGATGTCGGTCCGTTCACGGTGACCACGCCGGTGGGCGAACGGATCCAGTGGCTTAATAAAGACGAGATCGATATGTTGGACCGTGGTGCGGGCGTGACGGTGACCTGGACCCCGACCTCCGCCGCGTTTGTTTCGATCTTTGGAGGCACGCGCGACCGGGTGACGAATACGACAGTCTGGTTCGATTGTCTGGCCGAGTCGGCGGCTGGGACGTTCACGGTGGAGCCATGGGTCTTGTCGAACCTGGCGCCGCCGCGGGTGCGGGAATCGCAGCAGGAGGCGTGGCTCGGACTGAGCGCGGTTGCTGGCGAAGATGCGGAATTTTCCACGGACGGGATTGATACGGGGATCGCGTCGGCGTATGCGCCAGTGGTGAAGACGGTGAGGGCTCGGTAATGGATGGGAGGTTTGCAGTGCGTAAAGGCAGGTTCATCCGTATGTTGTTTGGCCGCGGCACCGGGAAAGCTTCCCGAATCAAGACGCCCAGGTTCCGCCGGCCGCTTTGGAGCAAGGCGGTCCGAACGCTGCTGGCAGCGATCTTGCTGTTCACATTTTTCGTGCCATCCTCCTCGGCCCGCCGGGGTCCACTCGCGAAAGCGACTAAACAGGACGTTATCCGCCTTTTTGACTGGCTCTATGATAAAGGAGGAGACGACAATTTGAGACACGCCGTTGCCGTCTTTTTGGGCGTCGTAAAGCTTTCGGCTGAAATCGGGGATGCGCCGCCGAGTCCCTCAGCGCACGACTTTCGTCGTGTGGGAGAGCGCAAAAGCACGCTGGAGCAGTTCAGTTCTATCCAGCCGGTTGAGCCTGTTCGGATCCTGTTCGCCCCGGCTTCGGGGGCGGCCCCCCTTCCAAATCCTGTCGAGACGCTTGGACTCCGACCCTTTCCGTCCGTTGCCTACGTGCTCAATGTGGCTCGCAGTCAACTGGTGAACGGCCAACTCCAACAGGGGCCGGATCTCCTGGATGTGGTCGACCTGAACGCTGACTCCGGTTCGGAGTTCCTACGGAGGATTGACCTTTCCTCGGATCTCAGCGCGTACGTCGAACCTCAGGACATGGCTCTGTCGCCGGACGGGGCGACCATGGCGGTGGCCGTGCGCGGGTCCGACCCCCGCGTCGATGCGTCTCCGCCGGTCGAATCCCATATCGCCATCGCCGACCTTGCCGCGGGGCAGCGGGATCGCCGGATCTTTCTGCCCGCCAGCACCTGGCCCTCGGGAATCGTGTTCTCTCCCGAAGGCGATCGCGTCTATGTACTCGCTTCCCAACGCCAGCAAGCCGATCTCAGCATGGCGGAGGCCCTCGTGCTGCTGACCATCGGTCTTGAAAGCGGTGAGGTCCTCAACCGTCTTGAACTTCCGTTTGAAAACCACGTTCCCGGGGATTTGGTCATCACCCCGGACGGCGGCATGTTGGTGGCGCGCACCGGGGGCGCGCTTTACGAAATCGACACGGCGACGGGAACCATCGCAGCCAAAATTCCTACGTTCACGCCCCAGGCCGCGATCAACAATAGCTCTTTGAAACTCGCCATGAGCCCATTTGGAAACGAGGTCTATGCGGAAGGCCGCAAGCCCGGCGGGTTCCCGATCGGGGTTGCGGTGATCGATGTAGCGCGGGCCGCGATTACCGAGGTCTTTGAGGTTCCCAACGCGCGGGGAGGCACACGTCAGGATGTTGGGGTGACCGATGACGCCCGCATCTTAACGCATATGGACTCGTTGAGCGGCCTGCTGAGTTATATCGACCGGCTGACCGGGGAAGTGATTGGACAAATCGACAGCGGCGGTCCCATCTTCCAGGGGGCAATCGCGGAAGAGCCGTAGGGCTTCGAGATCGGCAGGTTCGATACAATCAGCGGTGGCGATGGCGAACGTGGGCCTGAAGCTTGAGCAGCGTTCCCCGCCTGAGGGAGAACCAAGTGAAGAGATCGATCTTTCATTGCAGTGTGTTGGCGGTTGCCGTGCTGGTCGTCCCGGTGGCAGCACAGGATTCCAAGGCGCCGCGCACGCCGTGGGGCACGCCGGATTTCAATGGAGTCTGGTCGCGTCCGTATGTTCCGGATGTTGAGGCCGCCGTCGGCCACCCGCTTTCCTATACCAATTGGGGCCGGGAAAAATGGGAGAGCTACGATCCGGAACACGATGGCGACTATTCGGGCGCGTGCCTGCCGGTGGGGCATATGCGATCGATGAACGGTCCCGACCCGATCCAGTTCCTGCAGACCCCCGATAATTTCGCTTTCTTGTATGAGCAGAACACCTGGTTCAAGGTCCTGCCGATTGAGGGGGAATCCAAGCTGCCGAAGGTTCCTTCCTGGTATGGCGAATCCCGGGCGAACTGGGACGGCGACACGCTGGTCATCACGACCACCAACTTCAACGGAAAGACCCGGCTGGATACGCGGGGCCATCCGCACTCGGACCAGTTGACGCTCACCGAGCGCTTCACCCGCACCGATGCTGATCATATTCAATACCAGGTGACGGTCGACGATCCCAAAACCTACACTGAGCCGTTCACCGAGTCGCGGGAATTTACCTTGCGCCCGGACTGGGATCTCATCGAGTACTCCTGCAACGAGAACAATAAAGGTTTGGTGGAAGGGCGCATTAAGGTCCCCAACTTTGATGACGAACCGTAGCGGAGTTTCGGCCGCCGGAGCGCCTGCCGGGAGACGGGATTTCGCTCCAATTCCGAATCGCTTAAACTAATTGGAGCATAGGATTCCAAGAGGGTCCATGTTCTTGGGTCGACCCAGGTCGCGGCGGAGGCTGTCGGCCCCCAAGCGAGCTTATTCAAAAGGAGTCATAGAGATCATGAAACTGCGTTTTGCAATGTTGGCGATGACTGTCGCCGCGCTTGCCGGTGTTTGGGCGACCAGCCTGTCGGCGCACCATTCGCTGGCTGCTGAGTTCGATCAAAGCAAGACCGTCGATTTCACCGGAACGGTGACCGATATTGACTGGCGAAATCCGCATGCCTGGATTTATGTGGACGTCGAGAAAGACGGCAAGATCGAGAAGTGGCAGTGCGAGCTCGGTTCGCCCAACGCTATGACGCGCGCCGGCTTCGGTCCGCAATCGATTAAGGCTGGCGATAAGGTGACCTTCAGCGGTTATCTGGCCAAAGACGGTTCCAATACGATCAGCACGCGCGTTGTGACGGACCTCAACGGGCGCACGCTCCTGAGCCAGTTCGCCGCACCCCCGGGAGGCAAGGGGAAAGGCAAGGGCAAATAGCCCGCGCCGACGACGACCAGGAAGAACCATCCGGGAGAGCAAGCTGTGAAGAAAACCATTATTTTTGCCGCTATGTTGCTGGCCGCGGGAGCCGCCATGGCGCAGGACTCGGGCGAGATTCCACGTACGCCCTGGGGAACCCCCGATTTCAATGGCGTCTGGGCGCGGCCGTACACGCCTGATGTCTCGCGCGCGCAGGGCGGGGAACTGCCTTACACCGACTGGGGCCGTGAGCAGTGGGAAAACTACAACGCCGAGGAAGGCGACTACACCGGCTCCTGCCTGCCGTTCGGACACATGCGTTCGGTGAACGGTCCGGACCCGATCCAGCTCATGCAGACGCCGAACAATCTGGCCTTCCTGTATGAGCAGAATTCGTGGTTCAAGGTGATGCCGATCAATGGCGAATCCAAGCTGCCGAAGGTTCCGTCCTGGTACGGCGAGTCGCGCGCGCACTGGGAAGGCGACACGCTGGTGATCGTGACGTCGAATTTCAACGGGAAGACGAGACTGGATACTAGTGGCCATCCGCACTCGGACCAGTTGACGCTGACCGAGAAATTGACCCGCACCGATCCCACGCATCTTCGGTACGAGGTCACGATCGACGATCCGAAGACCTACACCAAGCCGTTCACCGATACCCGCACCTGGACGCTTCGTCCGGACTGGGAAATCCTGGAGTACTCCTGCAACGAGAACAATAAGGGCCTCTATGAGGGACGCATCAAGGTCCCGACCTACAGCAAAGAACAGTAGGAAAAGATCAGTAGGGTTTGCCGGACGACAGATCCAAGAACTCCTCAAAAATAGGGGGCGCGATATGCGCCCCCTTTTCAATGAACGGAGGGTCGCACTGTCAGGGGTTCTTCTTCTTGGGATTCGTTCCGGCGGGACTTGGCGGAGCATCGCCGATCAGGGCATAGCCGGCGGGCTGTTTCCCGGTTGAATCGACTTCATGCAAGGCCGCGGTTGCCAGTGCGTTGACGGCATCCAACCACTTGCCCCCATTGCCTTTTGGCACGATCACCGTCGTCGCGGCGACATCGCTGTTGCCCGCCGCATCGGTCGCTTTGACCAGAATCACGTACACGCGGCCTTCCCCATTCGGGAGGCGCTCCGCGCGCAGGCTCAGGTCGCCACCGGCTCCCGAAGCATCCGGTGAGTAGATCGTGCCTCCCGTAGGAGCGGCTTCGTCGTCTTCATTGCTGTACACGTTGACGACGATGGTCGGATTGGGATCGCAGTTGTCAGTCGCCCCGCCGGACAGTCCAACTGGGAGCATCGCTTTGTTTGCCGGCCACAGCGAGGTGAGACTCGTTGAGACCTTGGCCTGCGGCGGCACCGTTTCCGGAGTTACCGTCACCGCCAGAATGGCCTCGGCGAACGCGCCGCCAGTATCGGTAACGCGAAGGGTGAAGTTCGTATCCGTGGCGAAGCAAACGGCGCTGAGGTCGGCGGTGACCGATCCATCGTCGGCCGTTGCGAGGTTCGCGACCGTAATGCCATTGCTCGGGTTCGCGCTCTGGACGGTGACGGTCAATCCGGTAACGGGAGTGCCGACGGTCGCGATCAGGGCGTCGGTGGCAGAGCCGGCTTCGTCCAGGCTCACCGGGTTCGCGCTGATGGTGGGACCGGATCCCCCTCCGCTGAATTCGAAGCGCAGGACGTAGGCCGCGCCGGCGTCGTATCCGGAGTTGTCGTTCGGGTCTCCGGGAACCACGCTCGATTCCCCGGGAGCGCCCGCGACCACCGTGGTTCCGGAGATGCCCGCCGAGGTGCCGAACTGATCCACGGCTTCCGCATTGGACGCGCGAAGGTCGGCGGTTTCGGCCCATCCGCTGCCATCGTTGGTGAACACGTAGGCGGCGCCTTCCCAGAAGCTGGATCCATTCTCCATCGCGGCTCCCGCGACCAGCGCCTCTCCGTCAATCCCAACCGACAACCCGAACGACGCGCCGTACTCAACTTTCGGCGACTTCAGATAGGCGTCTTGCGTCCATGCGGTGCCTGAGCGCGAGAAAACATAAGCTGCGCCCGCGGCGTAGAGGCTGTCATCGGCGGGATCCGATCCATTACTTGACTCGCCGGGAGCGCCGACGACCAGCTTGTCTCCGGATACCGTGACCGCATAGCCGAATGAGTCATATGTTCCGGCGTTGGAGGCTGTCAAGTAGGCTTGCTGGTTCCAGGCGCCCGGGGTGAGGCCCGGAACGAAGACGTAGGCAGCGCCGGCATAGCTAGCGGTGCTGGAATCGTTCGATGCGCCGACGACGATCGTGCCCGTCTCTACGGCAACCGATGCGCCGAAGCTTCCATAGCTGGGGTTCGTTGAGGAAGGATGCAGAATTGCCTGTTCCGCAAGTGTCCCACCATTGTATTGGAAGACATACGCGGCTCCGGCATCGACGCCCGCCGTGTCCTCCAGGTATGCACCGACTACGATGGTGTCTTCCGCGATTGCCACGCTGGTGCCGAACTCGTCGCCACTCTGCCAGTCCGACGCGCTGAGCTGGGTTTCAAAGGTCCAGTTGCCGGAAGCATCCCGAGCGAAAACATACGCCGAGCCAGCCGAGCTTGCCTTGCCGCTCTCAAACGGAGCCCCCACAATCGCGCGGTCGCCATCGATATCGACGGACCAGCCGAAGCCGTCGCCCGCGCCAGGAACCGGAGCCTTCAGGTAGCCTTGCTGTTCCCACTTCGTCGAAGATTCGTCATAGACGAACACATAGGCCGCGCCGGACCGGTTGGCGCCCGTGGATTCATAGGGTGCGCCGACGATGACCGAGGTCCCATCAATCGCCGACGACCACCCGAAGTAATCTCCGCCAGCGGGGACAGCGGCCTTTAGATAGGCATCTTCGGTGATGGTTGTCTGTCCCGCAACCGTGCCCAAAGTCAACGCCGCAATCACCGCCCAAATCCACCCTTGGATGAAGCTCTGAACCACGCGCTGGACCATCGCCTGCCGAATCGTATTCACCATGACTCCCTCGCTCCGTTTCTGCTGGGGCCCAATGGCCTCCAGAGGGCGATGGCCGTGCGCCGCGTCTCTCTCCTGAGCCTTGCTGCTCCGCGACGCCGGCCGGTTTTCCGCCCTTAAGGCGAAGATTCGGTGTCCAGCGGGAGGGGCTGCATGGTACCGGTGTGAGATGCGTCACGGAACATCCGCCACACCCGTTCTATGCGAGGGCATAGAGTCGTATGTGGATGTAGCCGTGCCTAAGGTTCACGATCCGGCGGCGGATGGCCTCGCCGCGGGAGATATGCGCGGGGTTTCCCTTAAGACGGCATCCGGAATCCGCGCCAACCTTAGGTCGGGAATAGAGCAACTCGGAGGCGAAGGGGCTAAGGTTAGATTAATTCGATTTTTCGCGGCGTTTCTTGCGAACGGCAGTGGTCGTGTAGCCGCGATCCCGTTCGATGTCCTGGACTTGAACGGTCACTGACGCCAATCCGGGCAGGTCTCCGACGAAGGCGTCGATCGCGTCGCCCAATACGTAGGACACCCTACGGCGTACCGCTGCCGTGCGTCCCGGCGTATCATTGCCGGCCGACATCGTGCAGTGCAGGAACCCCTTAGAACGGTCGGTGGCGACGCCTGAATAATGCACCGGAATGATGGCATGCTTCAGGTTCTTGACGTTGATGAAGGGGACGGTGGCGGGCTCGATTGGATTCCCGGCGGCGTCCTTGTGCGCGTCCTCTTCGCTAACGGCGCCGACAGTCTCGATCAGTTCCTGCCGGCGAGCCTCAATCGCGGGATTCTCCATCCGATGGTTGACGATCGTCTCCACCAGATGATCCATCAGCTTATGGGCGTCGAACCCGGTCTCGCGGGTGAACTCTTCACGGAGCCATTCTTCGGGAACTTGCAGGCGTAGGTGCGGCATGTCAATGATTCAAACGTTCAAATTATACGTCCGCGAATGGATACAGCTTGCGCGGATTCTCCACCAGGATCTGGCGCAGCAGCTCCGGATCGCGATAGGCGGCGGGCCAGATCCAATGATTGGCGATGTCGCCGTCGTTGGGCATCTTGTTGGGCGGGTCGCCGCGACCGGTGAGGATGACGGTGTTCATGTTCGGGCGCGGGCGGTCCGTGCCGCTCAGGATCTGCCCGGGGAAGTGCTTTATGAACTCGTGGGCGAACGGCAGACAGACGACCCAATCCTCCGGCCGCGCCGAGCGTGTGTAGCGGTCCGGCGACGTCACCTTCCAGAAAATCCCCTCGCGACTGTGGCCCAGATCGATCAGGCGCTTCAGATATTCGTTCTTGGCGACCGGAATGTTCACATCCGGACGGCCCATATGATCGATAACGATTTGGTTGGGTAGCTCGCGGATCAGCGGTTCCAGCACCTCAAATGTATCGGGCAGGAAATACAAGCACGATGTGCCAGCCGAATGGCTCGACCTTTTTGGCGATCTTCGCGATCCGCTCGGTCGGTGTCTTCTCGGCCGCGATGTGCGGGAGGAAGGCGAAGCGCACGCCGCGCACACCGGCTTCGTGCATGCGTTTAATCTCGTCTTCGGTGACGTCCTCGGTGACACTGGCGACCCCGGCCGCACGTCCTTCCATGTGCTCCAGCGCGTCGACAACCACGCGGTTGTCGGTGCCGTGGCAGGTCGCCTGGACGACCACGAATCCCCAGAAGCCCAGCTTCTCGCACAGGATCTTTTTTTGTTCCTGCCAGGTCGCCTCAAACGGCGTGTACTTCGACTTGGGGGAAAGGGGAAACCGGTCAAACGGACCCATCACGTGCATGTGGGCGTCAATCGCCCCGGCGGGCATGTCGAAAGTTAACGGATGAGGATCGGGATCTTGTTTAACGTAGGGCTCGTCGCTCATGGGTAAATACCCATCGTACGATAGCGCCGGGGGGCATGATGCGGGGGAGTGTGTTGCGAGCTAGGTCCCGGGCTGCGGGTTTTGCTTGCGACGCTTCTTCTCTTGGAGCTTTTTCACCACGCCGCCGCCGAGCAGCAGCGGTGTCGCGATTGTACACACCGGACAAACGAATCCAGCCAGCAGTGCAGCCGCCGTGCCGAATGTTCCCACGGCCGCGCCAGTCACGAGCATTTCATTGGCGCTGGTGGAGTCCCAGACTCCGCCGGGGGATTTCAGTGTTTCTTCCTTCTGCATGCTAGTCTCTAATTTTTGGAGCCCGGAGATCCTCAAAAGGATTCGTCCTATTTATCGCCCACCTTTATAGTCCACCGGCTCGGACGACATCGACGCGGAATGGGTCGACCAGCCGGATCCCATGCGATAGGGAACCTGTTGCCAGACGCTTTCGACGCGCTCGATCTCGCCCGAGGCGATCTTGAAGACGTCCACGCGTTCGGCGGTGAACGGACGGGTTGGCCCTGCTTCGACGGTCGAGCCGTCGCTCAGGGTGACCTCGCGATGCGGGCCCGCGGCGTAATCGAAGTAGGCGAAGCCCACCACCAAGCCGTACGCCGGGTCCACCGCGACGAAGCGCCGGTCGCGCACTTGCGTGGTGAATCCATAGAAGCCCGATTCCATCTGTTCGCGGCAGCCCAGCGCCGAAGGATTCATTCCGGTAGGCATCGGCGGGCCGCCTTTGCCTTTCCCTTTGCCCTTCGCATCTGCCCGCGTCCCCGTATTGCTGAGGAATCCGGTGTTCGGATTGTGCCCCGGGTTGTTCGTAACCTTCATGCCGTTCTCCATGCGTTCACAGGAGGCGGCGAACGGATACGAACCCTGCCCATCGTTCTGCTCCATGCCGCTGTAGAAGGCGTTGGCCGCGGCGATCAGTTCCCCGCGCGACTGCACCTGATTATCGGGAATCGGGCGCGCATAGAGCGGATCGGGACCTTTCATCGCCTCCAGCAGTAGAGCCGCTTGCGGGTTACGGATCAGCGTCGCTTCGATCTCGGATACCGCATCGCCGTCTACTTTCAGCCGCGCGGCGAACACGACTGGATCTCCCTGCCCGCCCCGTCCTTCCTCGCGCATGGTTCCCAGAAACACGACGTTTTCCGTCTCTGTGTCCGTCACGATCAGGCGATAGGTTCCTTTGGCCACCACGCTGCGAATCAAACCATCGCCCAGTGGGAGCCGCACGCCGTCTTCGGTCACGCGCACGTCGGGCGTGGTCGGCAGCAGCGACATATCCGTCGCCACCAGCGCATCCAGATACTGATCGACAAAGCCTGCCAAGCACGCCCGGTCACAGGACTGCGCCGCGGCGGGGATCGCCAGATAGAACAGTGTCGCGAGCATCGTGGCCAATGGCATGGCCAGCCTGAGCGAGGGGATTCGCGGAGTTTTTTTCATGTCGATTCTCGAAAGCCTCGTCTCTATTTGAGTTCAATAATGACGGCGCGCTGCGTTCCCTCGGGAAGCGTTTCCGTATGAGTCCGATCAGCCCGGTTGAACTTCACCTCACCGGCCTGATGCTCATTGGTCGTGGCCTTGCCGTCGGTCGTCGACGATACCAGTGACCCGTTTTCCAGAAACATCACCACGACCTCTTTCGTGTGATAGTGCAGAGGCGTCGGCTCACCCGGCGTCCAGCGGTAATCCCACACGGTGAACTTATCGTTGTCGAGCATTCTAAACACGCCAGGGCGGGGGAAGGCATCCGGCAGCCCGGTTGCATTGGGCAGCGGAGGCTTGGACTGCTTGAGCTCGACGCGTAGCGAACGCGCCGCGGCTTCGTCTCCGAGCACCTTGACGGTGGGATCCAGGGCCCGCCCGGCGACAATCTCGGCTCCCACCTGGACCTCCAGTGGCCCGCCCGTCACCGCCTCCGTGGAACCCGCCGGCTGATAGTAGGCGTTCACGATGGTCGGCTTGCCCGCGGCGACCGAAATCACGATCGCGTCATAGGGACGATCGGTCAGTGCCGGAGCCGGACTCCACACGGTGACCCGCTCGTTATCAATGATGGGTGGATTTACCGCGTCCGCCCCCGCGTTGGTCGATGTCTGCCCGCCGCCCGCGCTCTGAAACAGCAGCAAAGTGGTGAGAATCAGGGATCCAATCACTGTCAACTCCTATTGCAATTCTTCTTCGTAGCCCACGTCGCCGACCAGCGCGACATCGCGCGCCTCCTGGCTCAGGCCGTCTTCCCAACTTGACCAGCCGGAGTTCATCCCGTAAGGCGAACGCTCCATGATGGCCTCGATCTGATAAATTTCACCGGCCGGGTTGATCTTGAAAACCTCGGCGATCTGCCAGCTCCATGGCGTGGTCGGACCCGCGGTCACTTGGCGTCCGTCGGGAACCGTGAAGTGCCGGGTATCGCCGGCCATGTGATCAAAGAATCCGTACGCGAAAACGATCCCGCGCACCTGATCCACGGCCACGTAGCGGCGGTCGCGGATGCGCGTCACGAAGTGCAGCAAGCCGCTCTTGAACTGTTCCATGCAACTCCACTGTGCCGAATAATTGAGCGCCGTCTTCGGATCCGATCGTGTTTCGCCGGGCCGGGGAGCAACGTTGGTTGAATAGCCGCCGTTTTCAATGCGGTTGCAGTCCTCGGCGAACGGATAGTCGCCCAGCCCGTCATTGCTCGCCATCCCGGTGAAGTACATATCGGTGATGCGGACCAGATCCTCGCGCGAGAGGCGTTCGTCTTCGGGCATCGGCGCGGACCAGTCATAGCCGATCTCTTCAAATCCCGCCGCCGAATTCGGACTGCGCTGGATGAACTGCTCGGCTTCGGTGATCTCGCCGTTGCGGACGCGCAGTCTGAGGCCGATCATCGCGCCACTGCCCCCCTCGACAATACTGCCGAAGAATCCCACTTGCTGGGCTTCGTCATCGGTTACAAAGAGCCGGTACGTTCCCTTGCGATCCATCGTGTTCCATAGACCGTCGCCGACCTCCAGCACCTGCCCGTTCTCCGTGAAACGAATGTTTTCGGCCAGCGGAATCTGCGAAGGATCGTGCGCCACCATCGCGTCCAGGTACCGATCCACGTAGCCTTCCAGGCAGTTGCGATCGCAGCCGGCCTCCTCGCTTGTCCCGCAGGCAATTCCCAGCAGCAGAGCCGCGCCGAGCAGCGCGGGTTTCCACCACGGGCGGGGGCGGGGATGCGTCGGCGGACTCCAACGCGGACTTGGCATCGGCGGTTCTCCTTTCGGCCTATCGAAAGGATTCTATCAAAGCCTCCTGCGCGGAGCCTCTCGGGGCGCGCGGGTCAGGGTGCGCGGGATGACAAACGACTCGAGCGCGGAAGCCCCACTCCAACAACTATTGCTTGGGCGCGTGACTTGCGGAATGTCGAACGCTATTCCGTGGGCGCGTAGTAACCCTTGCGCCAATAGGTTGTCAATCGAGGTAGCCCGCGCGGAGCCTTCAAGATCAGATCTATTTTGTGATACAGCCCGTCCCGGGAGCGATCGGTCGGCACGAATCCCAGCACATAGCGGTTGCGCAGATCCACCGCGATCTTCTGCGCGATGTCCTGCAGCCCGCCGAGGCCCATCATCGTATCGAAGGTGCGTCCGCCGGTGTCTTCGGAAAAGGACTGCAACAGCGCGATGTTGGTCTGATCCGACCGGATTCCGACCGAATAGATCAGGACGCTGGCCTCGCGCACGATGGTGCGGAGTTCGGGAAGCGTGTAGCGGCTGTTGTTGTCGCCTCCATCGGAAACCACGATCATCGCCTTGCGCCGCAAATTCGACTTCTGCAGCTCCGTGATGCCCAGGTAGACGGCATCGATCAGCGCCGTCTCACCATCGGAATCGTTGAACAGCAACTCGTAGCGGATGTGCTCCAGGTCATTGGTTAGCGGCACGGTCACTTCGGGCGCGTCGCTGAACTCCACCAAGGTGAACTGATCGCCGTCGTTGGCGTTGGTGATGAAGTAGGTCAAGGCGCGGCGGGCCTGCGGAAGCAATCCCTTCATGCTGCCGCTGATGTCCAGCACCAGCGCCAGCGCGATCGGCTCTTCATCACGAAAAAACGCGCTGATCGACTGCGCCTCTCCGTTATCGGTGACGTCGAAATTCCCCGCGCTCAATCCGGAGACCGGACGTCCCAGCGGATCGTTCACGCTGACCGGAATCAACACCATTTCCGAATCGGTGCGGATGTCGGGACGGGGGACGTCGCTAAGATCCCCATTGCCGCGGCTGCGGGGATCGATACTCACGCTGGCTTGCCCGGCCAGCGGAAATGGATCCAGGAAGTGAACGGCGAGCAGCGTGCAACCCGTGGCCAAAATGGGCAGCGCATACAGCCGAGTGCTCATATTCCCATTGTGTAACATCCGTGCCGGAAGGGTGCAATCGTCGCGAGAGTCCTACCCAGGCCGCGACCCAATCGATGGCGCGATTCGGCGAATCCCGTGGCGGAGCCGAGTATACCGATTCCCCAGCCCGGTGCTGCTTTCCGGGGGGCGGATATGAGAAGCTGTGGAAACGCATGCGATTTTCTTCGGTGATCTTTGCGGCCGCGCTTCTGGCGGTCCCCGTATTGGCGCAGTACCGCGCCGAGCAGACCTCGGATCAAGGCATCCCGGTAATCCGCCTGGTCGATGAGGCCAACGATGTGGAAGTGTCGATCGTTCCGTCGGTGGGCAACACGGCCTATGAAATGAAGGTCCACGGCAAGAACATCCTGTGGTTTGCGCAGACGCTGCCAGAATTCAAAGCCAATCCCATGATGGGCGGCATTCCGCTGCTGGCGCCTTGGGCCAACCGCCTGGACGAACAGGCCTTTTATGCCGGAGAGCAGAAGTACAACTTCGACATGGATTTCGGCAATGTGTCCGGCGCCCACCCCATCCACGGCCTGATTTCCTTCACGCCCTACTGGGAGGTCCGCACTGTGAACGCTGACTCGCGTTCCGCGCGTTACTCAGCCCGCCTTGAGTTCTGGCGCCACCCGGACCTGATGGCGCAATGGCCCTTCGCCCACGACTATGAGATGGTCTATGAGCTCCGCAACGGGCAGCTCGAAGTTCGGCTGATCGTCACCAACCGCAGCGACCAGGTGATGCCGATCGCCGTCGGGTTTCATCCTTATTACAGAATCCCGGATGTGCCGCGCGATCAATGGATGGTCCGCGTCCCGGCCCGCAATCGCGTCGTCACCACGCCGGATCTCATCCCCACCGGCGCGTTCCGGCCCATGGACCTCGGCGATGACAACGGCGAATTTAGCTTGCGGGGCCTCACGCTCGACGACGGCTTTATTGACCTGGAGCGCGACGAAGACAGTCTCGCGGTGTTCACGATTCGTGCCGGCGATCAGAAGGTCGAGACCACTTTCGGTCCCAACTATCCGGTGGCGGTGGTCTGGGAGCCGAACGATGCCCAGGGCAACCCGCGCCAGTTCATCTGTATCGAACCAATGTCAGGGATGACCGATCAGCTCAACCTGGGGGCGAAGGGGCTCGCTCAGGCGCCGCAGACCGTTGCTCCAGGAGAGCGATGGGTCGGGAAGTTCACGGTCGCCGCGTCCGGCATCTGACAAGGGGGGGCGAGGTTTAGCTTGCGGAGGGTGTTAGCCCTGCTGCTCACAAACCGTCCGTTACAACGGTGAACCCTCTCCCGTCTGCCACCAGGAGCGACACAACTCCGTCTCCCCCACTGCAGGTGAGCTGCAGAAAAAGTGTGAAGCACCCCGCAGCACCGCGACCGGTATGGGGACGGGGCCGTACCCCGCCAAGAGCGGTTAGCCCACCAACTTCTCAAAGAACCGCTTGATCATCATCTTCGAGGTCGCATCCAGCAGCCGCTGCGCCACCGCCGCCATCGGACCCCCGACATTCACATCGCCCTCATAGGAGACATCGGTTTGCTCGGCATTCTCTCCGTTGGGCGTCAGTTTGATGGCTCCGTCGCCCTTCATGAACCCGAGCTTCCCTTTACCTTCCACGATCAGCCGAAAGCTCTCCGGCGGATTGGGATCGGTAAGCTTCACCGACCCGTCGAAGGCTCCCGAGAACGCCGCCATGCTCATCTTCATCTTCATGGAGTACTGGTTCTCGGCAGTTTTCTCGAGCTTTTCGCATCCCGGCATGGACTTCGCCAGAACTTCGGGGTCCTGCATCCGCCGGTAGGCTTCCTCGCGATTCAAGGGCAATGTATGCGATCCGGATATCTTCACGTGTTTCGGTAATGACTTTCTTGAATTGCTCTCGCTCTAGGTGGCTCGCCGCGTCTAGATCTGACTGAGAGCCGCATTGATCGCGCGAGCCGCATAGACCTTCGCCAGATGCGCGCGATACTCGGCCGATGCGTGCAGGTCAGCGTTCGCGTCCACGCCCTTGGGGACCAGCGCCGCCGCGGTCTCGACGTCGATCGGCGATCCAGTGGTTCCCACCAGCGCCTCTTCGGCTTTCGTGGCGCGATAGGCGCGGTTACTGAGCCCCGTCACCCCGATGCGCGCGAAATCGATGGTGCCGCCCTGCTTACGAATCCGCACGGCAATCCCCACGATTGCGAACCCCGAGGCCGGCTGCAGCACCTTCTGATAGCTGGTTCCCGTTCCCGCGGGCTCCACCGGCACGATGACCTCGCGAACGATCTCGCCCGGCTCCAGCGCCGTCATAAACGTGTCAATGAAGAAGTCATCGGCCGGAACGGTTCGCTCCTCGGCCGCGCCCTTCAGCACGATCCTGGCCTCCAGCGCCTGCAGCGCCGCCGGATAATCCGCCGCCGGATCCGCGTGCGCCACGCTCCCGCCCATGGTCCCCATGTTGCGCACCTGCACGTCGCCAATCCAACTGGCCGTGGCCGCCAGCAACGGGCATTTCTCTTTCAGCAGCTCCGACGACTCCACCGCGTGATGCGTCGCCATCGCGCCGATATGCAACACTCCATCGGATTCATGGATATGATTCAGCCCGCGAATCCGTCCCAGATCGATCAGCTTTTCGGGGATCGCCATGCGCAGCTTCATCATTGGGATCAGGCTCATCCCGCCGGCTAGTGGCTTGGCCTCGCCATCGGCGATCGCCGCGATGGCCTCATCCAGCGTCTTCGGAGCAGCGTATTCAAATTCCTGAGGGATCATGCGTTCCTCCCGGCCGAAACCAGTTTCCAAATCTTTTCCGGAGTCAGCGGCATATCGATATGCGTGACCCCCAGCGGCGACAGCGCATCCACAACCGAGTTCACTACCGCGGGTGACGCGCCGATCGTGCCGGCCTCACCAACGCCCTTCACGCCCAGCGGATTCACTGGCGTCGGCGTCACCGTGTGCCCGCTCTCGATCCATGGCATCATCGGAGCCCGCGGCATCGCATAATCCATGAACTCGCCCGTGATCAACTGTCCGCTCTCGTCGTAGACCGCGTTCTCCCACAGCGCCTGTCCGATGCCCTGCGCGACCCCGCCATGCACCTGGCCATCCACGATCAGCGGATTCAAAATGTTGCCGCAATCGTCGATCGCAATGTACCGCTTCAACGAAATGGCGCCGGTGTCCGGATCCACTTCGCTCACCACGACGTGCGCGCCGAACGGGAAGGTGAAGTTCGGCGGTTCCCAGAAGTAGGTCGCCACCAACCCCGGCTCGGTGTTCACCGGCAGCGCCATCGCGCGATACGTGGCCTTGGCGATCTCGGGAAACGCCACCGACTTGCCGGACTTTTTGCACGTGCACTGGCCGCCGGCAAACGTCACATCGTCGGAATCCAGCATCAGCGCGCCGAACTTCTTGATCTTTTCTTTCAACTCCTGCAGCGCGAAGTACAGCGCCGTGCCGCCCACTGCCGTCGCGCGGCTCCCGAACGTCCCGATGCCGTACTGCACCAGCGACGTATCGCCGTGCTGGACCAGAACGTCATCAATATCGACACCCAGCTCATCGGCGGTGATTTGCGCGAACGTGGTTTCCTCGCCCTGGCCCTGCGGCTTGATGCCGGTCAGCACCGTGACCTGACCTGACGGCTCCACTTTCACCGTGGCGCTTTCCCAGCCGCCCGCCGGAGTCGCCGGCGACGGACCCATCGCGCAAATCTCGCCGTACGTCGCAAGCCCGATGCCCATCAGCTTGCCTTCCTTGCGAGCCTGCGCCTGCTGTTCGCGCAGCTCCTTATAGCCGACCATCTCCAGCGCCATCTCCAGCGGCGCGGCGTAGTTGCCCGAGTCATAGGTCAACCCGGTCGCGGTCGGGAACGGGAACTCGTCGTTGCGAACAAAATTCTTCAGCCGGATCTCGGCCGGATCCATCCCCAGCTTCGTCGCCAGAATGTCCACCATCCGCTCGATGGCATGCGTCGCCTCCGGACGCCCCGCGCCGCGATACGCATCGGTCGGAACGCAGTTGGTGAACGCGCCGATGATGTCGGCCGACATAACCTTGGTGCGATACAGCCCCGGAATCATCAGCACGCTGAGCGTCGGAATCGCCGGCGTCAGCAGTTGATGATAGGCGCCCAGGTCCTGAATGATGCGAACCTTGATCGCGGTGATCTCGCCGTCCTTGGTCGCCGCGAGCTCGTAATCATCCACATGGCCGCGTCCGTGAATCGTGGTCAGGAAGTTCTCCCGCCGCGATTCAATCCACTTCACCGGCTTGCCCAGCTTCATCGACACAAAGCCCAGCAGCGCTTCCTCGGCATAGACGTTCAGCTTGCAGCCGAACCCGCCGCCGACCTCCGGCGCAATTACGCGCACCCGATTCTCTTCGAGCTTCAGCATCTGCGCCACCAGCGTGCGCACCAGATGCGGCACCTGCGTCGAGGTGTACAGCGTCAGGTATCGGTTGGCCTGATGCCAGTCCGCGACCACGCCGCGCGTCTCCATCGGCGACGGCACGACCCGTTGGCTGATGATGCGTTCCTTGACGACGACATCGGCCTCGGCAAAGGCCCTCTCGACATCGCCATTTTCCTGATGAAACGTGAACGCGACGTTGTCCGGCCACTCCGGATGCACCGCTGGAGCGTCTCCGCTCACGGCCTTGTCCGGATCGGCGATCGCCGGCAGAACGTCGTAGTCGACCTCCACCAGGTCCGCGGCGTCCTGTGCGATGTAGCGATCCTTGGCGATCACGATCGCCACCGGATGGCCAACATAATAAACCCGGCTCTGCGCCAGAATTTTATGATCGGGAATCCGCAGGCCGGGGAGCGACGCCCCGCACGGAACGCCGGGGACGTGCTTCACATCCGGACCGGTGAAAACTCCGGCCACGCCTTTCAGCTCCGCGGCGGCCTTGGTGTCGATCGAGTTGATCTTCGCCGCGGCATGCGGGCTCCGGACCACCACCGCGTGCAACATCCCCGGCATCTTGACGTCGTCGAGGTAGGTCGCCGTGCCTGTGATCAACCGCGGATCCTCGCGGCGGCGAATGCGCTTGCCGACAAGCAGTTCGGTCTTGGTTATCGTCGTGGACATGGTTCCGTCTCCTTACGCCATCCCCGCTTTAGCCGCGGCCTGCACCGCTTTCACGATGTGCTGATATCCGGTGCAGCGGCAGATGTTGCCCTCAATGCCGTGCCGGATTTCTTCCTCGCTCGGATCCGGATTGCGGTCCAGCAGCTGCTTGGAGGCGATCAGCATGCCGGGCGTGCAGAATCCGCACTGCGCTCCATGCTCATTCCAGAACGCCTCCTGCACTTTGTGCAGCTTCCCGTCCGCCGCGAGCCCTTCCACGGTCAGGATTTCGGCGCCGTCGCACTGCACGGCGAACATCGTGCAACTCTTGATGGCCTTGCCGTTCAGCTCCACCGTGCAGGCGCCGCACAGCGACGTCTCACAGCCGATGTGCGAACCGGTAAGCCCTACGATTTCGCGAAGAAAATGGATCAACAGCATCCGCGGTTCGACCTCTTCCGCGTACGCCTTGCCATTGATAGTGACGTTAATGGGAACAGTGTTATCCGGCATGGATTGGTTATGCTTTCGTTTGACGATCGGTACGAACTCCCGGCGCAGGCGCCCCAGCCAGGGGGCGTCCGCGACATTGAAGATAGCAGAATCATCAAGGAGAGTGCAGGGTTCCGCCGGACGTTTCCCGCTTTGTGGCAAACCGATGAAGGAAGCCGTACGGCTAGTCGCCAGCGGCCTGGGGCAGGGAAGCGATCGTGGAAATTTGTGCGGAAGTTGCCGCCTCTGGAACTCCGTCGATCAACCGAATGGTCGTGCTCGAAAGCGTCGCCACCCGCGCTCCCGGCAGGATGACGCCGGTCAGATTCAGCGGATCGGCCGGTAGGATCTCAATCACATCGCCGGTCTTCACCGACCGCCGCACGTGCCGCAACACGTCCAGCGCCTCGGGACGGCAGAACTGCTCGCCGACGAAGCCCGCCACGAATCGCCCACCGCGGATCTCCCCGCGAGCCTCCATGCGACGGAACACCTGCAGCAGGTCGCGCCAGGCCGGAGCCAGCGTCTCGCGCGCCAGAAGATCGCGGAAGACCACACCCCAGCGTTCCAGCAGTTGCCGCGCAAAAAAATCCACGTTGCCGGACTGCCCCATTCCGAGCGCAGGGGTCTCTTCCTTGTCCGGCCGCTCCACCAGTGCCCACCGGCCCGCAGCATGCCTCGGCCGAGCCGACCGGCCGCGACCTTCCCCGCGACGCCGCTTCGGATCGATCAACGCCCGCAGGTTCTCGAACCCGTCGCCGGTCACCAATCCCGCGGCCACCAGCTCCCACAACCCGTCTTCGACTTCGCTCGCCAGCCGTCCCGACGCCTTCACCAGATCCGGGAAGAACGACGCGCCCCGTTTCTGCAGCGCCTCCAGGACATCGCGCGCCGCGTGACTCAGCAACGGCATCTGATCAGGAGCCGGCGGCAACAGCCGCTCAGCGTCCTCTCGTAAGAAGATCGCCAGCGGAGCCACCCGCGTCGGCCTTACCCGTCGTCCGCCTTCGGTCTCCAGCGCCGGATGCGGAGACAGCCGACCCCACATCACTTCGCCCGCCAGGCACAACGTATCCAATAGTTCCGGAGAGTACCCTGCGACGCGTTGCGGCAACACCGAGCTTTCCCACGCCGCCGCCGAAATCTCATAGCCCTGCAATTGCCGCAGTACCTGTAGCAATCCATCCGCCCCATGCAGCCGTGTGCCGGTCGCCGTGCGCTGCCACCGCGTGAGAAACCGCATGAAGTCGGCCGAGGTGACCGGCTCGATCTCCTTGCGCAGCCGGCCCAGCGTCATGCGATGAATGCGCGCCAGGATGCGCCGATGGCAAAACTGCATTCCTTCGCCGGCAGCCTTCGAGTACTTACCTTGTAGAATGACGCCCTCGGCCTCGAGCTGCGCCAGCCCGATATCCACCGACTGCCGCGTCAACCCCAACCAATCCGCGAGCTCCTGCGCGGTGAACGGACCGATCGAATCCGCCCATCCCCTTAAGGTGCGCAACACGGCCGGTTCATCAGGAATCGCCTCTGCAACCCCGCGCCGCTCCGTCGCGACCCACAGTCGCGTGCCGTTCATCTCGATCACCGACGCCCGTCCCGTGCGCTCCAGAATCTCGAACCAGTGCTGCCACTCGTCCGCCGGAGGCATCACAACCAGCGTCAGCAGCGCGTCATGCAACTCATGCTCATCGCGCACCACCGGCCAGGATTCCCCCGCGACCTGCTGGATCGCTTCTTCATCCAGCACGCCATTATTGATCGCATCATCGGCCGGCAACGATCGCCGCAACTGCACCGCCCGAGCCCGCCGCTCCTCCAGCGGAGCATCGTCCAAAAACGAATACGGATTCGAGTTCAGAATCTCGTGCGAGAACGGCGACGGCTCCCGCGTATCCACCGCAACAGTCCGCAAATCACCCGACTTCATCCGCTCCAGAATCTCGATCAGCCCATCCAGATCCATCGCCTCATGCAGGCAGTTGTAGACCGTTTCGTTCACCAGCGGATGATCCGGCACCTTGATCGGACCCGACAAATTCTCCTGGCACGCCACCTGATCGGGAAATACCGCGGCCAGCAAATCGTCGGCCCGGATGCGCTGAATCGGCGGAGGCACCTTGCGCCCGCCCGCGAACCGCAGCACCGCCAGCGCCCGCGCCGCGTTCCACTTCCACCGAGCCCCGAACATCGGAGCCGGCAGCATCGCCTGCGTCAGCGTATACTCCACGTTCTGCGGATTCAGATACGTGAACACCACTTCCAGCGGGAACGAATGCAGATCGCTCAGCGATAGAATCAACCCGTTATCCGTCGCCGCCGCCTGCAACTCAAAATTGAAATTGCGGCAGAACTTCTTGCGCAGCGCCAGGCACCATGCCTTATTGATCCGAGCCCCAAACGGCGAGTGAAGGATCAACTGCATCCCGCCCGCTTCGTCAAAGAACCGCTCGGCGACCACGCAATCCTGCGTCGGCATTGCGCCCAGAGAAGCTCCACCGGCGCGCGTATACGCCAGCGCCTGTTCCGCCCCGCTGCGATTCAATCCGCACTCGTCTTCCAGAATCCGCAACGCCTCAGCCGGCGCCGTGCCACCCGTAATATCCAACCGAAGCTGCGAGATCTCCGCCGACAGCTCCCGCGTCCGCCCCGGAGCCTCGCCCAGCCAGAACGGGATCGACGGCTGTTGCCCATGCGCATCTTCCACCCGCATCCGACCCGGCTCCACGCGACGAACCCGCCATGCGGTTGTCCCCAGCAGGAACACATCGCCGGCCATGCTCTCCACCGCGAAATCCTCATCCACGGTGCCGACCATCGTGCCCTCCGGTTCCGCGATCACCTGATACTGCGCCGTGTCCGGAATCGCCCCGCCATTCGTGATCGCCGCCAGCCGCGCACCCCGCCGAGCCCGCACGATCCCGTTCACCTGATCCCGGTGTAGGTACGCGCTGCTGCGGCCGCGTGAGGTCGCGATCCCCTCGGACAGCATCTCCAGCACGCTGTCGAACACCGCCCGATCGAGATCGCGATAGGGCATCGCACGCCGCACCAGATCAAACAGCGCGTCTTCGGAAATCTCCTCGCAGGCCGCGATCGCCACGATCTGCTGCGCCAGGATATCGATCGGCGCCGGCGGAATCTCCAGCCGGTCCAGATGACCTTTCTGAATCGAACGGATCAGCGCCGCGCACTCCACCAACTCATCGCGCGTGGTGCAGAAGAACCGGCCCTTCGGCAGCGCCCCGACCCAGTGACCTGCACGTCCGACCCTCTGCAGCGCTACCGCGATCGACCGCGGCGAGCCGATCTGAATCGCCAGATCCACTGTCCCGATGTCGATGCCGAGCTCCAGGGACGCCGTCGCCACCACGGCCCGCAGCTCGCCGTCTTTTAGCTTCTGTTCGGCCGCCATGCGCAGCTTGCGCGAAAGGCTTCCGTGATGCGGCAGGACCTTGTCTTCGCCCAGCCGCTCGGCCAGATTATGCGCCACGCGCTCCGAGAGCCGGCGGGTATTGACGAACACCAGCGTGGTGCGATTTTCGCTCGCCAACTCCGCGACGCGGTCATAGATCTCGTCCCACATTTCGTTGGACGCCACCGCACCCAACTCATCGCTGGGGACCTCGACCGCAAGATCCATCGCCCGCCGATGCCCGATCTGAATAATCCGCCCGGAAAAATGGGGACTGACACCTTTTTCGACAACGCCCTGTTCCGCTTCACATCGATCCAAACCCGTCGAAATGGGCTGTCTGTCCCCGATTTTTCTCCCAAACGATTCCGGACTCAAAAACGACGCCACATCCTCAATCGGACTCACCGTCGCCGACAGTCCGATCTTCTGTAGCCGAGCCCCCGGCGCATGCTCCTCAATCAACCGCTCCAGCCGAGCCAGCGACAATGCCAGATGCGAGCCCCGCTTGTCATCGGCCACCGCGTGAATTTCATCGACGATCACCGTCTTCACCGACCGCAGCCGCTCCCGCGCCCGCTCCGAGGTCAGCAGAATGAACAACGATTCCGGCGTCGTCACCAGAATGTGCGGCGCGTGCTTGATCATCTGCTGGCGTTCGTAGGCCGGCGTATCGCCAGTGCGCACCGCGGTCCGAATCTCGGCAATCGGCGAGCCCTGTTTCTCGGCCAGCTCGGCAATCCCGGCCAGCGGCAGGTCCAGGTTCTTGTGGATGTCGTTGCTCAGCGCCTTGAGTGGGGATATATAAAGGACCTCGGTGGCGTTCGGCATCGCGCCCCAGCGAGCCTGCCGCACCAGCGAATCAATCGCCCACAGAAATGCGGACAGCGTTTTGCCCGAGCCCGTTGGTGCAGAGATAAGAACATCTCGCCCCGCCTGGATCTCGGGCCAGCCCTGTTGCTGGGGCTCGGTGACGGATTTGAAGCTGGAGCGGAACCACTCCTGCACTAGCGGATCGAATGGCGCCAGCGCGGCGTAAGGATCCGGCGGGAGCTGGTCGGAAACATCCCGCATGGAACCGCCGGATTTGGACTGCGCCCGCATCTTGCCTTCTAGAGTACATCAGCTTTTGGCGTAGGGGAAGAAAAGGAGTATATGCGGCCAACACCTCCCCCAGAGCCAACAAAAGTCATGGGGCGCGGACTACCCCCGTTAGTACTGGATGGGGATGTCCGTCCGACCCCACCATTGCCTATACTTTGGTGGGTGAGTGCGCCGACCCCTACCGAGCCATTCCCCGCGGCACCACCTTTCGGAGTCAATGCTGGAAGTCATCCAAACCGAAACCATCGTGGACCTTTCGCCAGAAGAATGGGATGCCGTGGCAGTCCACCCGCTGTCGAGCTTCGGATGGCTGCGTACGCTGGAGCAGTGCACCCCCCAGGGCCACCGGTTTCTATACCTGGCCACTCGCGACGAGCAGGGAATCGGAGCCGCGTTCCAGTGCTCGGTGTATTCGGCTAAGGTTTCCTCGGTTGACCGACTCGTTTATGGCGCCGCGACGCCAATCGCTCGCGCGGTGGGATTGCGGATCTCCCCGGCGATCTCGGTGCAAAAACGCATTCTCCGCGCGGGACTGCCGGCCGATCAGCAGCGCCGCCACCTGACCTGTCTTTTGGACGCGATTGAGAAGTGCGCCGCCGAACGGGGTTGCCGAATCTGCTTCGAACAAGTCATTCACCGCGAGAGCGGAGGCATCGGGCGGGCCATCCCAAATTCGACCGATGCCTCGATCAACCGTTCAATCGACGACTCCGAGACGGTGCTTGAGGAATTGCTGGTCGAACGAGGACTGTTTTGGGGGACGGATATACCGATCGCCTACCTGGGGATGTCTCCTGCCTGGTCCCAGTTCGGCGACTATCGGCGCGACCTGACGCGGCAGCACCCCAAAACCGCGAAGCATATCAAGCTGGAGTTGAACCGGCAGACGCGGCATGGTCTGACGATCCACGAAGTGGACGATCCCAGCCAGCATTCGCGCTTCTTCGCCTTGCTCGAATCCCATTACCGGAGACTCAATCGAACCGGACTGCGCTATGGTCCGGATTGGCTCGATCTGCTGCGCGCCAACCTGGGGGACCGGTTTCGGTTGCGGGCCGCGTGGCGGCAGGATCAACTGGCCGGCGTTTCGGTCGGAATCCTGCATGGAGGCAGACTTGCCTATCCGCAGATCGGCGTCGATCATCAGCTGGGCCGGCCAGCCGATGCGTATTCGAACCTGGGCTACAACCACAGCGTCACGACCGCGATCAGCCTCGGCGTGCGGAGGGTCTACTTTGGCACGCTGGCCTATAGCATTAAGCTCCGGCGGGGCTGCGCCCTGCAACACACGCGTTTCTATGTCGCGATGCCGGGCCGCGCTGAGCGCCTCCTGTTCCAGCCGCTCATGGCCGTTCGCCAGGCGAGACTCGAACGCAAGTTCGGAGCCGCGGTGATGAATCCCGACGCGGACCGCCCGGGACTCCCGCCTGCCGCCGCGCCAGACGGATTGGAGCGGGTCCATGGGTAGCGGCGCGAAAAATAAGCCGGCCGTTTTGCTGACCAGTGTGTTGAGTGACGGCGGGGTTTATTCGGCGCGCGCCCTGGCTCAAAGCGGGTATCGCGTGATCACGAGTGATTTTGCGCAGCTCCCCCTGGCATTTCGTCCCCGCTATGCACAGCACCATGAAACAATCTCCGGGCGAAGTCGGGAACAATTCGAAACGGAATTTCTGGATTTGATCGGCCGGCATAAGCCGGAAGCGGTCCTCAATTTCGGAACCAGCTTTACTCGCGCCTCCATCGTTCACCGCGCCACCATTGAGAAAACCACCGCGGTTCTCGCGCCGGAGATGGACGCCTTTGAGGCCGCCTACGATAAAACTCGCTGCATGGAGGAATGCACCGAACTGGGCATTCCGTCACCGCGCTCCTATTCGGTTGGGGAAGCTCGCGAACTCCTCGGAGCCGCTACGCGACGCGGCGAGCCGATCGTCCTGGTCGTCAAACCGGACGTGGATGCCGGTGGCGGCTCGGGGATCCGCTATGTCCGCACCACCGGCGATCTGGAAGCGGCGGTCGCCCGATGCGAAACGGACTTCGGCGGCGCACTGCTCCAGGAATGGATTCCCGGCGACGCGACCGCCATGAAAACCGTGGTGCTGTTGTTTGATCGCGAAGGCAACCTGGACGCGGCCTTCACCACCCGGAAGGTCCGCCAATGGCCGCAGAGCGGCGGCTGCACGGCGCTATCGGTCAGCACAGCCGATCCGGGTCTGGTGCGCCAGGTGCTCCCGTTCTTTGAGAAGCATCGTTGGCAAGGAGCCGCCGAAGTCGAGCTCAAATATGACGCACGCGACGGTCTCGATAAAGTCATCGAAATCAATCCCCGTATGCCCGCCTACATGCGCTTTGCTGGCCTGTGCGGATGGGACCTGCCCGTGCGCGCCGTGGAATTGGCGATGGGCGATCGCGCCTCGGGGAACCCGGCCCTGACCTTCTCCCCCGGCAGCGGCTACTGCCGCCCTGGGTTCTTCGTTTCCACCTGCATGGACGATCTGCGCGGCAGCGGCCTGCGGTCCGCGATCGCCCGCGCCTGGACCGATTGGCGCGAAGTTCGACCCTCGTTGAGGGACTCGCTCCGCGACCCGGTGCCGATGATTGGAAGAATCCTGCATCAAATCACCCGGAACCCGGGCTCTGCCATGGCTCAGTTTCCTGGCGTGGAAACGCCACCCCGGCAGGGGCCAACCTCGGCGATGGCGCCGCATCCAAGCTCGCCGCAGTCTGCCGTCCGCTGAAGGGCTCAATGGTGCTGAAAGTTGGGGTGTCGAAAAGCCTGGAATGCAGCAACCCTCCCGCATCTCGCCGCGCGCCGACGCGGGTGATCGATCACAATCGGAGTGAGCCTACTCCGTGCGAGTCCGGCGCCGCAGCAGCGCCAGCACTCCCACGCCTAGCGCCGCCAAGCCGAGCGTTGAGGGTTCGGGAATCTGTCCGTCGGGGATCGCCGGATTGATGCCCAGCGTGAAGTCGTACCAATCTTCATAGGTGCTGGTCCAGGACAGCGAAGTAAACAAGCCGGTGAATTGCACCACCCCATTGCCTTCGGTGCCGCTGACCACGTTGCCGAGCACGGTGATCGAGCTGCCGCCGAATTGATCATTCGCGCCCCCGGCCTGCAGCACCGGAGTCGCATCGAAGGTAAAGCTCGCGGGTACGGCCGTGCTGCCCAGGCTCCAGATCGCGAACACCGGATCCTGCACGGCTGTGGAAAACACGATCGTATTGGTTCCTGTGTAACTGCCGTTTACCCGGATGTAGTCGCCAACCGAACTGGGAGCCACGGTCACCGATCCGCCCAGAAACGAGCTATCCGGGCTCCAGATGGTGGCGCTGCCGTCGGTCACCGCGCCATCCACCTCCCCTGTGTACGTCGCGTTGACTCCGCCCGCCGATGCGCTCGCCGAGCCTGGTTCTCCCGTCGTCGCGCTGGTCCAGTTCAGCCACATCGGACCCGCGGCGCCGGGCACCGCCACGAGCAATAGCAACAGCATCGGGGATGCGGCCAGACGCACGAAGCTCGCTGGGAAACGGTTGATCATTTGGGACGGCCTCCGAAGGGGAAAACGGAGCCAGTGTAAGGGGGATATGGGGCGTCTGAACAGGTCTAATTTGCGGTGTGTACTGTGTCCTGGAACAAAGTCGATTGGGTACCACAACCATCGTTCCGGGGCGAATTCAGGGCGGATTTGGGACGCTGGACCGGCCGTTTTCCTGGCGGCTCACCGCTTGGAGGCACAACTTCGCGAGCCGCTTGTGACGGTCCGGAGACGGTCTCAAAATCACGGGTGCCGCGCCGAACGGAACCGCGCGCGTGAGAGTCTGTGTGACAACCGAGCCGGGCGCAAAGACAACAACCCTCCGATGCTGCTGATCCCGCGCCGTTAGGCGGGTTCAACCGGGTATTCCCGTCTTCTCTACTAGCCTTTCGACTTGCCCAATGGGGTGGCAGGCGGTCCAGCATTCGACGGTGGTCCAGCTTGGGGAGGCGGCCCCGCATTCGAAGGAGGCCCCGCATTGTCTGGAGCCCCGGAAGTCGCAGGTGGCCCCGCGTTGTCTGGTGGACCTGCATTCGCAGGCGGCCCTGCATTGGATGGTGGACCTGTATTCGCGGGAGGTCCCGCGGTGACTGGCGCACCTTGCGCATTGCCCGACCCGTTACTCGACCCGGGCGTCCCGTTCGGGAAACTGCACGGATCGCCACTGCAGGCGGGGATGCCGGTGGAGCGCAGACCTTGCGGCGTCGTCAACAGCCGGAGGATTTCGTTCTGCGTCGCTTCCATCTGCTGCTGGTTCTGCTGGATAGTCTTCAGGCTCGCTTCCATGTCCTTCTGGTTCTGCAGGATCTGGCTCAGCGTGGCGCTTGTGTCCTCGTTGACCGTAAGGCTCAAGTCTGTCCAGGTCACGTGACGGTCTTGCATGACGGCGTCAGGAATGGGACTCTGCGCCAGCGAACCGGCGAAATCGCAGCCGACGTCAGCTCCTACCAATCCGGTTTTCGACTCGCAAGTGACCCGCAGTCGGATACTGTGCGCTTGGCCGCGGATGACCACGGCCTTAAAGGTAACCGTCTTGCTGCCTGTGATCGGATTGCCGCCGACGCTGATGCCCTTGATCGACGTCGAGGCCAACTTTTCGTTCGTCACCAGCGCGGAGCCCGTGACTTGCCCGGAGCCGTTGACCAGATCGGCCACGATGTTGACCGACGCTTCCGTACCAAGCACCCCGGCGCCATAGAAGATGCCGCGCCATTCCACCGCCATCGAAACCGTCGCATCCAGCGGAGTCGGATCCATTCCGCTCATTTCGAAGTCATATTGCAGTTGGGCATAGGAATCGACGGTGTTGTTCAAGACGCCCACCCCGAGCGCGGTCCACGCTTCGGCGCGCTGGCCGCCATTAGGAGTCGTGAGCTGAACGGCCGCGTTCGCGTTCACCAGCGTCTGTTGAATCGGTGCGCTTGTATCGCCGTTATTGGCCGAGAGATAGCTTTGTGAGCTTCCCGGGTCGATCACTGGGGTTTGGGCCTGGAGCCCGGTTGGTAAGGTGATCAGGACGCTCAGAAGGACGGTTCGGGAGCAGCCCGGAATCGGCGCGCGCCCCGCGGCGGATCGAAACATGTGTGGATCCTTTCTCTTGGCCGAATCGGTCTGTTGCCAATACGGCGACGGGAAACCTTAGCAGGCATACTCTGCAAGGACAATAACCCGTAAAGAAAGGGACGCTCAGAACTTTCGTACTCGAAGACGGGGCGGCGTCCGTTTTCATGGCCAGTATCAATGGGGTAGAGGGCTGCCCGAAACTTGCGGGCAGGGGATCGAAAGGTGAGCTCTCAAAAAGTGAGGAATTGACCTCTGGCAAGCCCGCGGACGATCCGGAGCGAATCCCTACTCATCGAAGTGTGTTCCAAAAACGAAAGATCCCGCCCTTTACGAGTGGGATCTTCGTTGAACTTGGCGTCCCCAAGGGGATTCGAACCCCTGTTATCGCCGTGAAAGGGCGGTGTCCTAGGCCTGACTAGACGATGGGGACGGGAAAACTTGCAAACCTACAGCGTGTTCAGGTACGCGATCAGGTTCGTCTTTTCCGCATCGGTGAGGAACGCGTCGAAACCTGGCATACCGCCTCCACCCATGCTGATAAAGGCTAGCACATTCTTGTCGTTGACCTCTTCGCCGTTACGCAACGTCTTTTTGTGCATGATGCCCTTCAGCCCCGGGCCCGCCTTGGTTTCCTCGCTATCGGCGTTGTGGCAGACGGCGCAGTTGGTCTCGAACACGGTCTTGCCGGCGTCGGCGTCCTGCGCAAAAAGCTGCACCGAGCTGACCAGCCCGAAGCAACCTATCGCCAGTAAAGTCTTTTTCATTCGCGATTCCCTTTCTATCTGGGGACATCCCCGTCGTTGTATTCCTGACGTGTGAGGGGGGCGTCGCGTTTCAGTGTGCAGAGGCCCTCTATTCGGTCGCTGCCCGGCACCTGTCCGCCTTTCTATTCTACAATGACCCCGTGATGAGTCTCAATATCGGCGATCCTGCCCCGGCCGTTTCAGGACCGGGCTTCAAACTCTCCCAGCACAAGGGCGAAACCGTGGTGGTGTTCTTCTTCCCAAAGGCGGACACTCCCGGTTGCACCACCGAAAGCTGTGACTTCCGTGACCGGAACAAGAAGTTCACCAACAAGGGGGCGGTGATTGTCGGGATTTCGCCCGACACGGCGGACAAGCAGTCCAAGTTCGCCATGAAGTACGAGCTTCCCTACACCTTTGTCCCCGACCCCGACCACAAGATCGCTGAAGCCTACGGCGTGTGGAAGGAGAAGAAGAACTACGGCAAGACGTATATGGGCATTGAGCGCACCACGTTCATCATTGACGGGGCGGGGAAGGTCGCCAAGATCTTTCCCAAGGTCCGCGTGGCCGATCATGCGCAGAAGGTCCTGGAGGCGCTCGACGAGATCGGGTAGGGGGGCCAATTATAGACCGCGCATAACGGCTGTAAACCGCCTGTGCGTCCGAGACCAAGGTGGCGCGGATCTCCGTATCCGCGACCCATGCGGCGGGGCGTGGCCCCGCCCCACCCGGTCCAACCGCGCTAGCGCCATGATCCACTCTCAGGCTGGTTCCCCCCAGCCCGACCCCTGACCTCTGCCGTCTGACCCCTGCCTAATCCACCTTCGCCCCGACCGCGGCTGGCTCCAGCCGAGGCTTGCCCCTCTTCCGCTGCGAGACCACAAACGGCAGCACGGTGAGCGCCACAAAAGCCAGCGCGGCATCGATCCGTAGCGTGGTCGCATACCCGGAGCCTTCGGACATGCGTCCCTGCCACAAGCTTGAGTAGGTTAGCGCGAGGTTATGCAGTGCCATGTAGCCGGTGAACTGCGTGGCCGCCACTGCCGGATTCGTAATCCGCATGAAGACCGCCGTCACCACGCCCTGCTGCATCCCATAAAACAGGTTGTAGAACGTCACGGAGACCGCGAAAACGGTGAGCGTCAGGCCCGCGACGCTTTCCGGCGTCGTGGTGTCGTGGGTCAGGAAGCGCGATGCGAGATACAGGGTCGGCAGCGCGGTGGCCGCATAGAAAATCGCGATGCAGGTGCGGGGTCGGCCGGTTTTGTCCGAGATCCAGCCGCCGAACAGCGATCCCAGCGCCCCGGCAATGTTCGACGCCAGCGCGATCGAGGCAATCGTTGACTCGCTCTGCTGCATATCCACCTGGATCGTAGTGAGCAGCGCCAGCCCCAGCGCGGTCGCCCCCGGCGGCAGGATCGAAAAGACAACACCCGCCAACGGACCGATGCCGCTGCCAAAGAACCCGACGCGCAGCTCGCCGAAGAAGCTCAGGATGCGTTCAGTGAACGCCTGCAACACACCTACTTGCGGTGCGCCCGGAGTGATCGCGGCTGGTTCCGGCTCCGGGGGCTCCTTTAACGGCAAAGTGACGCCGAAGAAGATCAACAGCATCAGCGCCAGCACAAAGACGAAGGACGATTGAAATCCGAGCATCCCGGAGATGTACAGAGCGCCGCTTCCGCCGACCCCGATGCCGACAAACTGCGAGGCGAACATGGCTCCGTTGGCCGTGCCGACCTCGTCTTCCGGTAGCACGCGCACCGCCAGCGCGTCGATCGCGACGTCCTGCGTGGCGGCGAAAACGTTGTGCACGATGATCAACGTCGTCAGCAGCCCGATGTTCTCGGTGATATTGAACAACAGCAGCACGGCCATCGTCAGGATCATCATGGCCTGCGCGAACAGGATCCAGGCGCGGCTTGGGCCCAGGCTGCGGATACGGATCAGGTCCACCAGCGGCGCCCAGGCCCACTTGAAGCCCCACGGCGCATAAACGGCGGCGACCAGCGCGCCGACTTCCGTCAATCCCGAGCCCTGTTGCCGCAGGAAGGCCGCCAGCGCGATGGTGGAAAAACCCACCGGAATACCCTCTGACAGATACATCAACGAGAAGACGGCCAGTCGTCCAGCGCGCGTGTTGAGGTTAATCAGGCGATTCAAATTCTGTCCAGTATATAGGGAGTTGGAGGGGGTCCGTTTCGCCATTGGATCGGCAGACGTCAGCCGAAAATCCTCGACAAGGCTGTCGGAGCCGACGTCTTCATCTGCTTTGACGCGAGCACCAATGACGCCGTTGCGTGGCGCTCTCCCCGCACTCCTGTCCGGCTTCGGCCAACAAGCGAAGGATCCGCGATCACTGTGGACGAGCAGGACTTAGACGTTTGGCGGAGTGGCGCGGGGCCATGCCCAGCGATGTGTGTAGGGTTCCGCTCCGATGGATATGTGGCCTGGGTCGGCGAGGGAACCGATGCAGGACTGACGGACGCCCTGACCACTTGGTTCGGACCACCGGCCGCTGGGTAGAGGCTGATCATCCACGATGCATGTCGATGGGGGGCCGGGGTTCACCCGGCGGGAGGCGATCCGCCTCCCGATCCTCAAAGTGCGTCGACGTTCGCATGCGCAGTAACGGTCCGCTCAGCGTCGGGGCAACCGCCATACGTGAGCAGGCGGCCCTTGTTTGCCTACGCGGGAATAGATCGATACTTCGTGGTCCGTGCGCGTGAAGGGCGCACGCCGACTGAAAGTTGCCCCTTACGACAGGTCCAGCCGAGGCGAGCCTGTATAGTAGATTCTTGGGCACAACGACCTCAGGGGTCTCGGCGGGCGCGTTGTGAACCGGGTTCACTATGATTGACAAACTACTTCCCACGACCCTGGTCGGGTCCTACTCGCAGCCAGGCTGGCTGGTCAATAAAGAACTGCTGGGCAAGCAGATGCCGCCTCGTGTGCGGGCCAAGGAGCTTTGGCTGGTCTCGCCCGAGCGCCTGCAGGAGGCCCAGGACGACGCGACGCTGCTGGCCATCCGCGACATGGAACGCGCCGGCATCGACATCCTTACCGACGGTGAGGCGCGTCGCGAGAGCTACTCGAATCGCTTCGCCACCGCCCTCAGCGGCATCGATCTCGATAACCCCGGTGTGATTACATCGCGCAGCGGCAAGCAGGTGCACGTGCCGCGCGTGACCGGCAAGATCGAGCGTATGCATCCGGTGCAGGTGCGTGACGTCGAATTCCTCCGCGCCAATACGGACCGCAAGATCAAGATCACCGTGCCCGGTCCGTTCACCATGAGCCGCCAGACCGTGGACGACTTCTATAAGGATCCGGCCAAGCTGGCCGACGCCTACGCGGACGCGGTCAATGCCGAGATCAAGGACCTGTTCAAGGCCGGCGCCGATATCGTCCAGATCGATGAACCGTGGATGCAGGCCAACGCCGATGAGGCTCGCGAGTATGGCGTGAATGCGCTCAACCGCGCGCTGGACGGCGTCCAGGGCACTACCGCCGTTCACATTTGCTTCGGTTACGCGATGCTGGTGGCGGGCCGTCCGGAAGGCTACTCGTTCCTGCCGGAACTGGAAGGCTGCTCCTGCAAGCAGGTTTCGATTGAAACCGCGCAGTCCAACCTCGATTGCACCGTTTTGGAAAAGCTGCCGAGCAAGACGGTCATGGTCGGCGTGCTGGATCTGTCGACCCCCGAGGTGGAGACGCCGGAAGTCGTTGCCGCCCGCATTCGCAAGGCGCTGCCGCACATCGATAAGGAGCGCATCGTGGTGGCTCCCGATTGCGGCCTCAAGTACCTGCCGCGCGAGTCGGCCTTCGGCAAACTCAAGGCGATGGTGGAAGGCGCCAACATCGTCCGCGCCGAACTGTCGTAGCTCGGTAATCAGCCATAAGGTAGGGCGGGGCATTGCCCCGCCTTTTTCGTGCGGGCTACCTGCCCAAGGGCTAACCCGGCCGCTAGCGGTTAACCTCCCTCTGCCTCCTGACGTCTATTTCGCTGCCGCGGCCGGCGCTGGCACAAACGCATCCGCGAAAATCTCCCTGCTCGGTACCCCGGCCAGGAACAGCTTCATCTGCAGCGCTTTCACCAGATCCGGATCCCCGCACAGGAAGACCCGGAAATCCTTGATATTCGGATGCGACGCAAGGATGATCGAGGTCAAATCGCCCTGCCGCGGCACAACGCAATCCGGTCGCTTCGCGCCCGCGGCCTGCAGCACCGACGGTGCGTAGGTCACGTTGCCGTGTTGCTTCGCGATCTCGGTAAGCTTCTCGCACAGATACAACCCGTCGAAGTTCACCGCGCCGTGATAGAGATAGATCGGCCCTTCGTGCCCCCGCGCGAGCGCATCCTCCAGGATCCCGTACAGCGGCGCGAGTCCCGTGCCGGTTCCGGCCAGCACAATCGGCTTATCCAGCGGAATTTCTTCGCTATAGAAACAGTTCCCCGACGGTCCCTGAATTTCGATTGGCGTGCCGGGTTGCGCCTCCCGATGGATCCACTCGGTGAAGGCTCCACCCGGAATGCGCCGGATGTGAAGATTCAGGCAGTCGTTCTCACTGGCGGCGGAGATCGAATAGCTCCGCGCCAGCCCGTCTTCCCGAATTAGCGTAATGTATTGTCCGGCACGATGGACGAAGTCCACCGGCCGCTCAAGTTGCACCAGCGCGACCGTGTCGCTGAGCGATTCGATGTGCGCGATCTGCGTGGTATGCCGCAGGCCTGCGCCAGGAGGCTGCGCCACCAGGTCGGCAACGCGTTGACATCGACCAGTTGGCCCGAGCCGGTCGGCAAAGACACGACAGGAAATACCCCTGCTCAACGAGCGTGGGGCGCAGGGGCTTGGTGCTCTCCGGGGTTGGCGTGCCTTCGGTGGCCTGCAGCAGGCACGACTGGCAGGCCCCCGCACGACAGGAATTCGGGACCGCCTGGCCGTTGCGGAGAAGGCATTCGAGAACACTCTCCTCCGCTTTCAGCGCATAGCGGTTCCCCTGAAACGTGATGTGATTCACGGTAAGTATTTGCCTGGAAAGAGAATGCCGCTTAGCGGCCCAGGACGTCGTTTCTGGCGCCTTCGGCAATAGACGCCACCTGATCGATCAACTCCTGCTTCACCCCTAGCTCCTGGAGCGTCGAGCCCAGATCTTCAATCACCGCATCCACGTGCGAGTCATTCAGCCCTTTTTTCACCAGATGCGCATGCCCCTCGCGCATATCCTTGCCGCTGTAGTGGTTGGGTCCGCCGAACGCCATGGTCAAAAAGGCTTTCTGCTTGGCGATTTGGTGGTCCATATCGACGCCGTCAAAAAAGTGCTTGATGCGGTCGTCGGTGAGTACCTTGCGATAAAAAATATCGACGGCGGCGTCGACGGCCGGCTGGCCGCCCAGATCATCATAGAGGCTCATTCAGTTGCGATTCCTTTCCCTGACAAAAATGGAGTGTTGCAACTCCCTTGCGAAACTATGCATCCACTATGCACGCTTTATGCCATCCGCTTGCAACTACCCGATCGGCCAGATAGGCAGCGTTTTGTGGATCAGTTCTTTCTGTGCCAGGGAGCGGTGGGGGGAGGCGTTCAGGCATGCTACGGTGAAGGCATTAGGGATAAGCTGCTTGTACAACGACTTCCGGAATCGATCTGACGTTGTCCGGGCGGCGATTCGCAGGGCCGGCCGCAGTGTAGCGCTGTGGATCGGGCTCGGAATCTTCGCGCTGGGCCTGCTGCATGCGCAGAAGCCGTTCCAGCAATATCCCTCCATCGAACACACCGGCTACAGCCTTCCGGCCGATTGGGATCGCCAGGCCGAGTTCGTCTTCGCTCGCCTGAAATACCCCGATATCGAGCGGGCTTATCGATTGGATTCGGTCTATTGGACGATGGATTATCCGGCCGGCGACCGCCACATCGTCAACGCTTTGCGGCGGCTGACGCGCATCGATACGCGGTCAGTCGAGCAGGTGGTGGAGCTCGACGGTACCGACGACGTCTATAATTGGCCGTTCCTGTATGCGGTGGAGGTAGGGTATTGGGACCCGACGCCGGAGCAGGCCGACCAATTGCGGGACTTTATCGACCGCGGCGGCTTTCTGATGGTGGATGATTTCCACGGTATGCCGGAATGGGAGAACTTCCAGTACGTAATGGATCTGGCTTTTCCGGATCGCGGCATTCAGGACCTGTCGCCAAACAATACAATTTTTCACGTCATGGCCGACGTCGATCAACTGGTGCAGGTGCCGGCGGCGCAGTATATCGAATCCGGTCTGACCTATGAGAAGAACGGAAAGGTGCCGCATTGGCGCGGCATCGTGGATGATCGGGGCCGCGTGGTGGTGGCGATCAACCACAATATGGACTTGGGCGATGCGGTGGAGTGGGCGGACGATCCGCGCTACCCGGAGCAGTTTGCGGCGATCGGATTCCGCATTTACACGAATTACGTCACCTATGATCTGACGCACTGAGGGGTGCTCCGCACCTTTTGCGCAGCTCGCCTGAGCGCTCCGCGGCTTTCGGCAGCTTGCCTGCATTGGCGACGCGTCTTCACATTGGCGATACATTCTTCCGCCGGGCCTGGAGCCCTGGCGCTACTCGTCTGTATGTATGCGTCACCCATCGGAACCGCCTTGCGTGAGCATGCGGGCAACACCGACCCACAATCAGAAGCGCAAGCGGTAGCGCGCGCCAACGCATCCGCCCACAATCCACATCCTTCCCGGCGTCAGCCCCGCGAACCCAGTTGGAGCGCACAGGCGATCTTCAGCCATTGTGCGCGATTCAACCAAACCAGCGACGGATCTACTACCCGTCGACCACACCGTCCCGCACGATCAAGCCCTGGTAGCGCCGGGCTCCAGACCCGGCGGATGAGGGATTCGTAGCGCCGGGGCTCCAGGCCCGGCGAAGGAACGCGCATGCGAAGATCCGTGCCACTTGAGGACATGCCCCCCCAGTCGTTGATCCGCGCGCATCGGAGTTCATCAGTGGCCCATTCTCCACACCGCTGGTCTGCCCTGGAGGGCTGTCTGCTGCGCAGCCTGAGCCCTCCACAAACCGAACCTCACCCGCATCGTGGCCCGACCTATTTGCCGTGCAGATTGATGTCGTCCGGATTGATCAGGTCTGGCGACGTCCAGCCGTCCAGGTTGTACTCGGACATGCACTGTTCGGCGAAACCTTTATACTTGTCGGCTTTGCCCATCAGCTCGGCGACCAGCAGCGTCTCAAAGCGGATGCTCTCGTGATTGCCAAAGTAGTTACGTTCGTAGAGTTCGTGGCGTCCGCCGAATTCGGTCCCGATCGCGTCCCACATCAGCTTCATCAGCTTCACACGATCCTCGGCGTCATAGCCATTGGAGCCGCGCACGTACTGATCCAGGTACTTGCGGATCTCCGGATTCTTGAAATCCTTGGCGTGCGACGGCAGATAGATCAAGCCGCTGGCCAGGATGTTTTCAAAGATTTCCTTGAGGCGCGGATAGATGGTGCTGGAGGCGACGCGGTAGGCCAGGCCCGCCTCAAGGCTCGGCAGGACGTGACCGTTGGCCCATGGGGAAACGTTGCGCGACATCGCGTCGGTCAGGCTCCAGAACAGGTTGCGCCAGGCGAGCACTTCACCGACGTTGACCCGCACGCCCCGGAAATCCTTGGCCCCGGTGGCCTCGACGGCCTTCAGGAACAACCCCGCGAGGAAGTCCATCTTCACGGCCAGGCGCGTGCACCCGTGGAACATGAAGCGCGGCAGGAAGCCCGAGCGCGGGAAGAAGTTGTTGACCTTATCGATGTCGCCGTACGCGAAGACGTTTTCCCAGGGCACGAGGACCTTGTCAAAGACGATGATCGAATCGTTCTCGTCCAGGCGGCTGGAGAGTGGATAGTCGAACGGCGAGCCCATGGCCGCGGCGGTCATCTCATACGACGGCCGGCAGATCAGCTTCACACCCTCCGCCTCGGTGGGCACGATGCAGACGAAGGCGAACTCCTTGGTTTTGATGGGCAGCGCGCCGTTGTTGGCGATGAAGTTGTAGTGGGTCAGCGTGGAGGTGGTCGCCACGACTTTCGCTCCGCTGACGATAAGTCCCGCGTCGGTCTCCTTTTCGACGTGCATGTAGACGTCTTTGACCTCGTCGAGCTCCTTGTCGCGATCCACCGGCGGATTCACGATGGCGTGATTGACGAAGGTCACCTCTTCCTGGCACTTCTTGTACCAGCGGCGGGCATTCTCATCGTAGGGCTTATAGAAGTCCGGGTTTGCTCCGAGCGTCGCCAGAAACGCCGCCTTGTAGTCCGGGCTGCGGCCCATCCATCCATAGGTAACCCGAGCCCATTCGGCAATCGCGTCACGGTCGGCCACGCATTCCTCGGCGCTGGAGGGAGCCCGGAAGAAGCGCTGTGTGTAGCCTCCGCTGCCGGTATCGGTTTCAGTACAAAGGATCTTCTTGCGCTCCTCGTCGTCGTGGAGGGCGTCATACTGGCGGGCGATCATGCGCGCGGTGTTGCGGAAGGCCGGATGCGTGGTGACGTCCTTCACGCGTTCGCCGTAGATGTAGACTTCACGGCCGTCGCGCAGACTCTCGAGGAACTCTTTGCCTGTGAACGGCTTGGTGCGCGCCGCGGCGCCGGTGCCAAGGTTGGATGTGGGTGTGTCAGAGGTTGCCATGAATGCTTCCTTGCGTAAGCAACCTAGCCTACCAAAACAACACCCCACCGGTGGATAAGTTTTCGCTATCGAAACTGCGGGTGTCTTGTCTTAATTCCGGTGCGCCCGGTGGCGAAGGAGGGCTGGCGTTCAGCCGGCGTGAGCGTTCACGCTCACTCTCCACCCCTGGTGAGGCTAAGGGGTCTCGCGTAAGCTAAGGAGCCCCACATTGGGGTCGCGGATGCGGAGATCCGCACCACCTGGTGGAGTCGTGGGGCGTTAGTTCCCGCGCAGCTCCGCGACGATCTCGGCCGCGGCCTTGCGAGCCTCCTCCACCGCGCCGACCGGGAAGCTGATCGCGCCCACCGCCGGATGTCCGCCCCCGCCGTAGCGTTCGCAGATCGTAGCGATGTTGTGGGCGCGTTCCTCGGCGGCCCACGGATTGGAGCCGACCGAAACTTTGGTCCGGTAGCTGGCGTTCGAGACCGATACCGTGTAAACGGCTTCCGGGAACAGGTAATAGGGGATGAATTTGTTGTAGCCCTCGACGCCGTCTTCGATCAGGTCGAAGAAGACAACGCGGTCGCGGCAGTCGCCGCGCTTGCTGATGATGTCGATGTTCTTCAGGTGCTTTTCGTAGAGCGGCTGGTAGACGGCCTGGATCCCGGGATCGGCGGCGATCTGGGCCAGCGGCTGGTGGCGCATCATGCGGATGATCTTCTGCACGGTGTCGGAGCCCTTGCTGCCTTCCATGACCAGGGTCAGGCGCATGGCGGGCTCGCCGAGTTCAACCGCGGACTGGGCGCTCTCGTACTGCGCCCCGTCGATAATGTCGGCCCAATGGATCAGATCGGCCAGGTCGGGAGCTTCGTAGTCGAATTTTTCGCGGGCGATGGTGGCGATGTACTTGGTGCAGGACTTGAAGGTCGGGTCGTACATCTTCTTCCCGCTGGTGTCGTGCTGGAAGTGCTCGGCGTCCTCGGGGGTGAGGAAGGCGCTCTGATGGTGATCGAACCACCAGGTCAGGTGCGGATCGGTGGAGTATTTGAAATCGACGATAGCGTTGACGTCCCCGTCGAACAGGCTGGGCTCGAACAGCTGGTCAGCGCGATGGGCCAGGCCGGTGAAGGAGAACTCGGCGTCGGGATAGAACTTGCCTTCCAGGAAACGGCTAAAAAACGCCGCTGAAGCCGCGCCGTCAAAACAGTGATCGTGATAGAGAATTCGGATCCGCATGTTTGTTCCGACCCCCGGCCGCCAATATTCATGGCGCGGAAGCGACTCCGGCAGCGCTCGTGGCCACCGTCCCCGAAAACCTTCCGGGAAAACTTGCTAGTGTCTCGCAATTGGTGGGTGTAGTGCAAGTGTTTCCTGCCGAATGGCAGGAAGATCGATGCATCAGGGGCGGAATGCCGATGGCGATGGATGGGAACATGCGGTGAGGTGGGGAATAGAAGTCGAATGCGGCCCGGTCCGCGTAGGCGGAAAAATCAGGCCGGTTCCGGAGGGGGGAACCGGCCTGAAAAACCACCCGGAGGAGGTACAGAACTCTGGTGCGTTTGCTGGGGCGGGGTCTGCTCTTTTGAGGCGCCCCGCTCACATTGGAGGAGATCAAGCTGTCAGGAAAGGAGTCCTCCATGGCCGAGTGCGGACACTTCCCAGCAGGAAACCTTGTATTGCGCCAGCACGGGGGGCAGGACCAGATCCACCGCGTTGGGTTTAACCGAGCGATAGCATCCAGGAGCCGAAAGAATGGGGATGTCGTCCTTGTAGGAGAGCATCATCAGGTTACCGGGCTCCACCGGCGCGAGAAAGCGTTCCAGATGGCAGCCAACGTCCGTCAGGGCGCGTCCCACGATGTCTTCCGGTCCGGCGGGGGCGGTGGTGGAGGCGACCAGGATCGCCGTGGGGCGGACCCGCAACAGGTGCTGCAGGGCACGCGCAATCTGCTCCTCTTCCTCCACGGCCGAGAGCACAAAGCTGGGGGAGGTCCCGAACCGCGCCAGACGCTGATGCACAATGGGTTCAAACAGCTGCCGCGCCCGCTCACCGTTCAACGGGTCCGAGTACAGGATCGCCACCGACGGGTTGCGGATGGGGCGGGCCTGCAGCACGGGCCCCCGCTCCCGCAATAAGCCGAGCGTCGCCTCCATGCGATCGCGGGGGACCGCAAAGGGCATGCTCTTAATGGTGGCGACCTTCTGGCCGGGAGTGGCGTAGGTGAAGTTGTGGTGCGTGGCGACGACGGTCCCGGCGATGCAGTTGATCTCTTTCAGTAAGTCGTCATCCACCAGCAGGCAGCAGTCTTCGGTGGCGAACAGGTTGGCTCTGCCGCCAGCGGCCATGCGAATCTCCAGGCTCCCGCAGCCCAAGCGTGATGCGACGTCTTCCACGGCGGAGTCTTCGTTAATTTCCCCGTCTTCGAGTTGGGTGACCCAGACCTCCTTGAGGCCCTCTGTCTCCAGCAGGCGAACGTCCTCCTGATTTAAAAGATGACCTTTCGCGAGAAGCTTCTTCCCCGTGGGACGAAAGATCGTGCAACAAAGAATTCTCCCTGTGGCTTGGGTGACATCAACGGTCAGTGCCTTCATTTGTCGATTTCCTCAGCTCAACGAACATTTCCGGCCGGGCCAGGAATTGCGATCCGGGGAAACCGCGTTCCTCGCGAGGGTGGTTATTCAGCTTCTGGTACCACTGATTTGGGAGGCCCGTCCGCACTGCCATCGTTCCTACTCCGTGCGGCAAGTCGCTCTTCTACCACTCACTTTCTTACAGTAATAGTAAGCTGGATCGCGGAAAAATCTCACCGAAAGGCAAGAAAAATCGATGGTAATGGCGTAAAAATATACGCGTTTTTCTGCCGTACGGCTTACTGGGGTGGGATCAGACTAGGGAAAGTTTCGTGCCAAATCCTACGGGATTTTCCTGGGTTAAGGCGTCCGCGCCCAGCAAAACTTCGATGCTATCTTCGCGGGCTCCGGGGGCGATCCAGACCTTCTTCACCCCGCTCTCGAGCGCCTTGGTGGCGGCCTCTAATTTCGCCTGCATGCCGCCGGTGGCAGCCCCGGAGGCGATCAATTCGGCTGCTTGGGCGGTGGTCAGCGTAGTGCGGGTGACCCCTTCGCCGTCGCGCACGCCCTCGACGTCGGTGAGGAACAGGAGATGGTCGACGCCGAAGGCTCCGGCGCAGGCCACCGCCATCTGATCCGCGTTGACGTTATAGATGTTGCCCTCATCGTCGCCGCCGACGCAGGCGACCACAGGGATGTAGCCGCTGCTGGTCAGCAATTCGAGCAGGCGCGGATCGGACTTCACGGGCCGGCCGACCTGCCCGAGCTCGGGGTTGAGCTGCACGGCGTCGACCAGGCTCGCATCGAGTCCGGTGAGGCCCACGGGTCGCGCGCCCGCCGCGCGAAATGCGGTGACCAGCGCGGTGTTCACGCTTCCGGCGAAGACCTTGACGACGGCGTCGATGATCTCCGGCGTGGTGACGCGCAGGCCGTTGACGAATTTGCTCTCGTAGCCGCGCTCGGCCAGGAACCCGGTCATCTGCTTGCCGCCGCCGTGCACCACGACGATCTGCCGTTCCGGGTCAGCCGCGAGGGCCGCGGTGATTTCCCGGGCCAGCCGGTTGCGAGATTCCGGCGTCTCCAGAAGCGTTCCGCCGAGTTTGATGAGCGCTCTCACGTTCTCTAATCTCCTAAGTGGTTGACCCGGGGCGAGGGCGTATGTCCCTGGTTTTCGCCGGGGGCGTGGCCCACGCACATAGATCCGGGGTTCGACCTAGAGCAGGCCCTCTGTCTCCGGCCAACCCATCGCCAGATTCAGGTTCTGGACGGCCTGTCCGGCGGCGCCTTTAATCAGGTTGTCCTCGGCCGAGACGACGACGCCGCGGCGCGTGGCCGGGTCGAACTTCACGCCGATGTCGCAGAAATTGGTGTGATTGACGCCTGCGAGGTCCGGAATGGAGCCAACGGGATAGACGCGCACGAAGGGCTCGTCCTGATATTGCGACTGATAAATCGCCACCAGGTCGTCCACCGAGCGGACCTCGGGCGTCGCGCGGAAGTAGATCGTCTCCAGGATCCCGCGATAGATGGGGATCAACTGGGCGGTGAAGCTGAACTCGCTTTCCTGCAGTCCGGAGGTCCGCAAGACTTCCGGCACGTGCCGATGCTCCAGGATCGAGTAGGCGGAGAAATTCTCGGTGACCTCGCAGAAGCTGGTCTTCATGGACGGCTTGCGTCCGGCTCCGCTGACTCCGCTTTTGGCGTCGCAGACGATGCCGAAGCTCAGGTCGGCGGCCTTGGAATCGACCAGGGGCTTGATGGCGAGGTTCGCGGCGGTCGGATAGCAGCCGGGATTCGAGATCAGGCGCGCGCCGGGGACCTTCGCGCGAAAATATTCGGGCAGTCCATAGGGGGCCTCGGCCAGCAGGCCGGGCTGTCCGTGGTCCTGTTTATACCAGCGTTTATAATTTTCGACGGTTCCCAGGCGGAAGGCGCCGCTGAGGTCGATGACCTTGGCTCCGGCTTCGAGGAAGGGCAGCGACAGCTCGATCGAGACCTCGGGCGGGGTGGCCAGAAATACGGCCGCGAGCCCCTCGGCGTGCACCGATTCGGGGGTGCAGGCGAGCCGCCGCGGACCCGCATAGCCCAGGGGCTGGGCCGGTTCTTCGGTCTCCCGATGTTCGAGCAGGAACGGCTGGGTGTTCGGGTGATGCGAAAGAATCCGGACGAGTTCCTGGCCGCTGTAGCCGCGGAATCCGACGATACCGACAGGGGTTTTGGATGTAGACATGACTGAATTTGGTTCCGCCTGCGCTGGCCACTCGCGCCGGACCATGAAAACAAGGGCCGGAGACGCCTGTACAGGGGGAAACTCCCAGTATCCCATGGGTGGCGGCGAGGGAATGGTCCGTGGAAGCACTGGCATCGCCGGGAAGCGCGTTCGGATCTCCGCAAAATCCTGAGAAATTTACTGATTCCCCGATTCAGGCCCGGGTATGGTAGCCTTTCCCGAAGTTGGGGCGTCTTTATATCCCTGCGGACTGATCCCTCTCCATGGACACTTTTGGGGGCGGACCCGCGGTCAAGACTCATTGACCCCAGCGAAGGAGACAATCTGTGAGCAAAAAGCAATCCTCTCTGCTCTCGATCGCGGTGATGGCCATCCTGGCGACGGCGATCGCGATCCACGTTCCCGCACAAGCCCAGTTCGGCGGCGGCAAAGGCAAGGGTGGAGGCGGGAAAGGCGGCTTCGGGAAGGGCAAAGGCGCCCCGGCCGCGAACCTGCCCGACAAGCCGACGGCGGTGAAGCTGCCCACGATGTCGAAGAAGATCACCGGACCGGGACCGATCTACGATTCGTCGGTGTCGCTGTGGCCCGGCCGCGGAACCGATTTCTACAACTACGACACCAATGAGTATTTCATCGAGGGGACGGCCAACGGCAAGCCCTACAAGACGCGTTTGGTGATCCGGCAGCCGCACGACAACTCGAAGTTTTCGGGGCTGGTGCTGGCTGAGTCGATGCATCCGGCGGGGAATGCGCATGGATTCGAGTACAACTCGGTTTACCTGATGGAGAACGGCCACATCGCGGCCGACATCCTGACCAGTGGTCCGGCTCTGCCGCAGGCGGCCAACGCCGAGCGCTACAAGGACCTGCAGATGTCCGGCGACCAGGTTAACGAGATCCTGGCGCAGGCCGGCGCGCTGATTAAGTCGAAGAACGGTCCGCTGGCGGGGCTTCCGCTGCGGAAGATGATCCTGTTCGGGACCTCGGCGAGCTCGTTCGTGCTGACCCAATACCTGCCGGCGCACATGGTCTACCGGACGCCGGACATGAAGAATATCTATGACGGGTTCCTGCCGACCTCGAACGGCTCCGACATCATGACGGTCGATGTCCCGATGATCCAGGTCCCGACCATGCATGAGTATCGCAACGTCGCCACCACGCATCAGGACAGCGATGAGGCGGGGCAACAGTTCCGCAGCTATGAGTTCGCGGGCATGTCGCATTTGGATGCCCGGCACAATGCGAAGCGCCTGCCGCAGTCGGCCTGCGTGAACCAGATCAGCCATTTCCCGATGGAAGCGTATATGGCGGTCGCGCTGGATCACCTGTTCCAGTGGGTGGACAAGGGCGTGAAGCCGCAGCATGCGACGCGCGTGTTGATCGATCGCGATGAGACCAACGACGGCTCGCTGATGGTGCTGGACGAGCACGGCAATCCGGTGGGCGGCATCCGCAGCCCGTATGTGGACGTCCCGACCGTGAAGTATGTGGCAGGCAATCCGCCGACGCCGGGCGACACCGAGCATGCGCTGTTGTGCGGCCTGAGCGCCTATGAGGTCCCGTTCAGCAAAGAGGAGCTGCGCGCGATGTATGGCAGTCCGGCGAACTATGTGGCTCGGGTGGAGGCGCGGCTGAATGAGCTGGAGGCGGCGGGCTGGTCGCTACCGGAGTACCATGATTTGATCATGGGGGACGCGCACAAGGTCCAGTTTTAGCGGAAAAATGGGGACAGACAGCTAGTTTTTGCCTTGGTGGGAGCTCTTTCAATTCAGAGGCGCGAAAACGGTGTCTGTCCCCTATTTTTATAGGCGGCGGATTTAAGTTGATGGGAAGGGCGGGGCCTCGCAAGGGGTCCCGCTTTTTTGTTGAAGATCTGGTTTAGGAAAAAGATGGGCTTATTCTTCCCTGAGCACCATCGGAATGTCGCGAGCTCCGTGCAGAATTCGGATGATCTGCAGCGGGCGCGTGGATGGATCATAGACGATCAGGTAGTTGCGGTACGGTTGCACAGTCCAGAAGCGCAGGGGAAGCCGTGTCAGATCGCTGCGGAGATGGCCGCGGAACGGTGCTTCGGCAAGAAAGGCACAAGCCTCATAGATGGCAGCCTCGACCTGATTGGCGGCATGGAGGTTGTCACGAGCGATATAGCTCCAGATATCAAAGAGGTCGTCTTCGGCGAGTGGCGTGAGACGAAAGCGGGTCATGCCTCGCGGTCTTCAGCCAGCCAGGCGCGTTTGCGCTTTTCCAGGTTGGCGCGGACCTGGTCTTCATCGACGAGCTCACCACGTTGCGCGGCGGCGTATCCGGCTTCGATTTTGGCGGAAAGCTCCGCGCGGTGCTCGGTGATCCAGGCATCGCGTTCCGAGAGCATTTCGAGCGCCTGGTCGATGACCTCGTCTGGATCCTTGTAGGCGCCGGACTTGGAGGGCCTTTGCGATGCGGTGCTCCTGCTCGGGTTTGAGCTCAATTGCCATGCTTCTATTGTTAGTGTAGGGGATTCAAGCTTTGGCCGCGCAGGCTGGGGTGCCAGGAGGGCTGGCGTTCACGCTCGCTCCCCAGCTTGGTCACGCACGTGGTTGAGCAACTACAGGGATCCGACGAATGTACGCTCTTCCCGCTCTCTACCGAGTCTGTGTGACAACCGAGCCGGCCGCAAGGATGGGCACTGCGGTAAGCGGGAAAGTGGGGAAAAACTGGGCCGTAACGGGGTGGTCGCGGGTCAGCCGGCGGCGCGAAGGCGGAACAGGCGGGTGATGTTAAATGCGGTGGTGGACAAAGTCCACTCGGTTTCGACTCGATGGAGGCTGCGGCAGCGAAACTTCCGCATTCCCCTTTGGTGTTTTAGGACTCCGAAGACCGGCTCAACCAGCGCCTTGCGACGCGCATAACAAGCGCGCGTGGTGGGATCGCGCAGGCGCTCGCGCAGTTGCTTGAGCCCGGGCGTGCGCCGCTGTTGTCTTTCGTTCATCTCCGGAGCGAACTGGCCGCCCGCAATCTCGCGCGCCATCAACTTATCCGGAACCAACACTTCAATGCCTTGCTGCTCGACCGCCAGGATCTGCGGCATCGCATAGTAACCGCTATCGGCCAACACGCGCTCCGGTGGCGAGCCACAACGTTGCCGCACGGCGCGCGTCATCGGCTCCAACGAGGCGGTGTCATGCGGCGCCTGATGCACGCGCTGCGCCACGATAAAGTGATCATCGGAGACCGCCAGCTCGCCGGTGTAGCCCAGGCAAAATCCACCGGCGGTGCGTAAATAGCGGCTTTCCGGGTCCGTGCGCGAACCCCGGTGCTGTCCCGACTTGCGAAGTTGTTCCAGTTGCCGCGGGATCTCCTCCAAGCGCTTGCGCCATTCCGCCGGCGCTTCGGCCGTCCCGCCCGACGGTTCTTCATCCTCGCGATTGCAGTCCTGTTGCCAGCGCCGAATGTTGCGCCGCAGCCTGGCGCGTTCGGCGCGCAACCGCCGGATGCTGTCGGCGCGGTTCGGCGACGCATTGGCTTCGATGCGCGTCGAGTCGATCGCCACCCGCCCCAGTTGCGCCAAACCCAACTCCCGCGCGGCTTCCAGCACTTGCGTGAAGACATCGTTGATCCCCGTGGGATGCTTTTTGCGGAACTCGTTCAAGGTCCAGTGATCCGGCTTGTGCCCGCCGGCCAAGAACCGGAACCCAAGATCTTCATGGAGACGCTGCTCAATCCGCCGCGACGAGGTCAGCCCCAGCGCATACGCATACAGCCATACTTTCAGCTGCAACTGCGGTGGATACGCCGGCCGACCTTCCTCCTGGTAGCCCCCTTCGAACTCGCCCAGATCCAGCTTCTCCACCAGCTCATGCAAAAACACCGCCAAGTGCTCTTCGCCCAACTCCTCCCGCACGCTCGGCGGCAGCAGCATCGCTTGATCCGGGTTGTAGGGAATGAATCGGCTCACCTTTTATTCTGCGTTTCCAGGAGCCGAAATGTTACCGTTTTCACACAGACTCTACCGGTCGCGGTTCGGTGCTGACGGGTGGATGTCCAAGCGGCTTGCTGGACCATGAAGTGTTGTACCGTACGGCTTAAAGAAGGTATTCTATAATCGCTTCACTCGGTTCTGTAATCGCCTGTAATGCGCAAGCCGCCCTGACGGTTTCGACGCTGAACCCCGTCGCCACCTTTGCCGCGGATGCCCAGCATCCGCGCCATTCGCCTACAAGTCACTGACTGATTGCTACCGGCTGGTTCCGTTCGGGTGCGCGCCTGGCCCCACTTCCAGTTGCGGACCTCCGGCATGTCCTCGCCCCATTTATCGATGTATTGCTTGTGCTCGAAGAGCTTGTCCTTGAGCTGCTGTTTCAGGTACACGCCCTTGTAGCCGGTCTGCGGGAGGCGGTTGATGGTGTCCATGACCAGGTCGTAGCGGTCCAGGTCATTCAGCACCGTCATGTCGAACGGCGTGGTGATGGTGCCTTCCTCTTTATAGCCGCGGACGTGGATGTTGTGGTGATTGGTGCGGCGATAGGTGAGCCGGTGGATCAGCCACGGGTAGCCATGGAAGGCGAAGATGACCGGCTTGTCGGTGGTGAACAGGTCGTCGAATTCCTCTTCGCTGAGGCCGTGCGGATGCTCGGACTGCGGCTGGAGCTTCATCAGGTCGACGATGTTGACGACGCGGATTTTGAGGTCCGGCAGGTGCTCGCGCATGATCGACACCGCGGCCAGCGTTTCGAGCGTCGGGCACGTCGCCGCAGCAGGCCATGACGACGTCGGGCTCCTGGCCTTGATCGTTGCTGGCCCATTGCCAGATGCCGATGCCTTCGGCGCAATGCTGCGCGGCGTCCTCGATCGGGAGCCACTGCGGAGCCGGGTGCTTGCCCGCGACGATGACGTTGACGTAATGCCGGCTGCGCAGGCAGTGATCCATCACCGACAGCAGACAGTTCGCATCGGGCGGAAGGTAGACGCGCACGACCTCGGCTTTCTTGTTCACCACGTGATCCAGGAAGCCGGGATCCTGGTGCGTGAAGCCGTTGTGATCCTGCCGCCAGACGTGCGAGGACAGCAGGATGTTGAGCGACGCGAGCTTACGCCGCCAGGGCAGGCCGTCGGTCACCTTCAGCCATTTGGCGTGCTGGTTGAACATCGAATCGACGATGTGGATAAAGGCCTCATAGCAGTTGAACAGGCCGTGGCGACCGGTGAGCAGATAGCCTTCGAGCCAACCCTGGCACTGGTGCTCGCTGAGCATCTCCATCACGCGGCCGGAGGGGGCGAGGAATTCGTCGGACTCGATCGTCTCGGCTTCCCATTGGCGGCTGGTGGTCTCAAAGATCGCGGTCAGCCCGTTGGAGATCGTTTCGTCGGGGCCGAAGACGCGGAAGTTGCGTTGCTCCTGGTTGGTCTTGGCGACGTCGCGGATGAACGGTCCGAGCACGTGCGTGTCGCCGATGCCGGTGATGCCCGGAGTCGGGATGTCGACGGCGTAGTTGCGGAAGTCAGGCATCCGGAGCTCGCGGAGGAGCAGGCCGCCGTTGGTTTGTGGATTCGCGCTCATGCGGCGCGTGCCTTTGGGCGCGAGCTCGGCGATCTCCAGGTTCAGGCGGCCTGAGGCGTCGAAGAGCTCTTCGGGCTTGTAGCTGCGGAGCCAGTCCTCGAGCTGCTTCAAGTGATCCGGATTCGTCGCGACGTCGGTCAGCGGAACCTGGTGCGAACGGAAGGTGCCCTCCACCGGCTTGCCGTTGACGAACTTCGGACCGGTCCAGCCCTTGGGCGAATTGAGGACGATCATGGGCCAGCGCGGCCGGTCCACCACGGCGCCGACGTCGCTGGTGTCGCGCGCCTTCGCCTGAATCCGGTGGATCTCCTCGATCACGGTGTCGAGCGTCGCGGCCATGGCCTGGTGCATCCGCTCCGGCTCGTGCCCTTCGACGAAATACGGTGTCCATCCGTAGCCACGGAGCAGTTGTTCGAGCTCCTCGTGCGTGATGCGAGCCAGCACGGTCGGGTTGGCGATCTTGTAGCCATTCAGGTGCAGGATCGGCAGGACGGCGCCGTCGGTGACCGGATTCAGGAACTTATTGGAGTGCCATGCGGTGGCGAGCGGACCGGTTTCCGCCTCCCCATCGCCCACCACGCAGGCGACGATCAGGCCGGGATTGTCGAAGACCGCGCCGAAGGAGTGGCTGAGCGAATAGCCCAACTCGCCGCCTTCGTGGATCGAGCCGGGGCACTCCGGCGATGCATGGCTGGGAATGCCTCCGGGAAAGGAGAACTGCTTGAAGAGCCGGCGAAGGCCCTCCTCGTCCTGGCTGACGTTGGGATAGATTTCGCTATAGGTTCCCTCAAGATAGGCGTTGCCGACGACCGCAGGTCCGCCATGGCCGGGTCCGGAGACGTAGATCATATCGAGGTCGTATTTCGTGATCGTCCGGTTCAGATGCGCGTAGATGAAGTTCTGGCCCGGAGTGGTGCCCCAGTGCCCCAGCAGCATGTTTTTGACGTCTTCGACCGCGAGGGCGCGCTTGAGCAGCGGATTGTCATAAAGATAGATCTGGCCGACCGAAAGATAGTTGGCGGCGCGCCAATAGGCGTCGATCTTGTGGAGCAAATCCGGTGAGAGAGTTTGTGTTTCCATCTGGACTTCCATGGGTTCGGTCTCCTTGTTTCGGCCAGGCCAGGCGTCCGCCCGAATCCTGTCTTATTGGGGTTCCAGCACGCGGCAGGCCAACTCGGCGATCATGCGTTCCTCGTCGGTGGGGATGACGTGAACGGCGACGCGGCCATCCGGTGTGGAAATCAGGTCTTCATTCGCCGTGTTCTGTTTTTCTTCGAGTTCGATGCCGAGGAACCCGAGTCCTTCGCAGATGCGGGCGCGGATCATCGGCGCTTTCTCGCCGATGCCGCCCGAAAAGACCAGCGTATCGATGCCGCCCATCGCCGCGGCGAACGCGCCGATCCACTTCTTTACCTGGTAGCAAAACACGTCCACCGCTTCGCGGGCGCGTGGATCCCGGGCTTCGGCGTCCAGCAGGTCACGCATGTCGGAACTGGTCTCGGAGATCCCCAGCAGTCCCGATTCGTGGTTGACCATCTCGTTAAATTGTTTCGGTTCGAGCCCTTGGGTGGAGGCCAGGAACCACACCAGTCCGGGATCCAGGTCGCCGGAGCGGGTGCTCATGGGGATGCCGGCCGCCGGGGTGAAGGCCATGCTGGTGTCGATCGGTTGGCCGTCTTTGACGGCGGCGAGGCTCGCGCCGTTGCCCAGGTGCGCCAGGACCACCCGGCCTGGTGCGGGGTTCGACCCTGCGCGGCGAGCCAATTCACCCATCAGAAAGGCATATGAAAGCCCGTGGAATCCGTAGCGCCGTACGCCGAGCTGTCTCATAGCGGCGCGGGATGGGCAGGATCTGCGCCACGCGCGGCAGATCGTGATGGAAGGCGGTGTCGAAGCAGGCGATTTGCGGAAGATCCGGGAAGCGGCTGTGGAACGCCTTGGCCAGCAGGATCTCCTCGGGGAGGTGTTCCGGATCGAAGGGACTGAGCCGGTCGAGTTCCTGTAGCATCTCTTCGGTGATGCGCTGGGGCTGGTTATATTTCGGTCCGCCGTGCACGACGCGATGGCCGACGGCGTTTAATTCCCGGTCCGGGCCGAGCCCGGAGACCCAGTCCATCAAGGCTTTGACGGCCGCTGTGTGGTCGGGAGCGTCGACCTCGCGGGAGATATTTTCCTGGGAATTTGAAGACTTGATCTCGAAGCTGGCGCCCGACTGCCCGATGCGCGAGATTTCGCCCTTGAGGCGCCGCTGGAGGGATTCGCCGGACTCGAACAGGGCGAACTTGATGCTCGAGGAACCGCCGTTGATCGTGAGAATGCGCGTCGGCATGCGTGGATTCGGGGCTCTCAAGGATCGCTTCTGGTTGCTTTGTTTCTTACGTTAACCGGTTTCCGTGCATCTTCAGCCCGAACCCGGCGAGCTGGTCCCGCGTCGATTCGTAGCTGGTGTGGAGGATGCTGGGGATGCCCATCGACTCGGCGACCTGCACCATCATGGCGGTGTTTTCGATGTAGACGGTTTGCTTGACCGGCGTCTGGGCCATGTCGATCGCCAGTTGAAAGATGTCGGTGTCGGGCTTGCGAATGTGGACGAACGACGACGACACGAAGCTGTCGACCAGCCGCTCCAGCTTGAACTTCTTGATGCGGTACATATTCAGTTCGCGACCCTCGTTACTGACGACGATGATCTTCAGGCCGTAGCGCTTCTTGAGCTGGGCCATCATCTCCAGCATCTCAGGGTAGGGTTGCGATTGCTCAAACATGAAGCGCTGAAACTGTGCCCGCGTGAAGGGTCGCTTCTCGTAGAAGACCACCCGGTTCAGGTATTCCTGCAGCGTGAGCTTGCCGTTCTCATAGGTATCGAAGGTCAGGTGGTGGCGGTGCTGGAATTCGTCTTTATCGAGCTTGAAGGTCTTCGCGGCCAGGTCCCGGGAGTGGTGGTCCCACCCATTGGTCAGGATCACGCCACCAATGTCCAGGAACAATGTCTTGATGGGGGGCTTCGAGTGGGCCTTCTTCGAGGTTGTGCGTTTCATTCCCTATGGCGACCCATTCTACGCCCGTAGTGTTTCACTCGGCTGACGGTGTTCGGGGCAGGGGCGTTCGCCATGGCCGGGCAGCCCAGCCGGGAACGAGGTCGCTCAATTGGACAGCTTGTAATACCCCGACCGGGCGCGGATCTCGACCTGCGGCAGCCGCCGGTAGGCGTCATAGGACAGCTCGATTTTGATGCGGTGGAAGCGGTCGGGTTCCGGCTCGGAACTGTAGATGCCGAGCGTATATTGCGCCCGGAGGCGGGAAATCAATCTGCTCGTCCAGGATGTCGCTGAATGGTGGCGATGTCCCAGCGTGCGGCCTAGATTTTGCGGATTGGCGGCCCGATGGGCGTTCACGTAATCCAGGTGCGTGATGATGCCGCCGGTGGCCTCCACGATAGGCTCGATTGAATGCAGGTCCCCCAGGAATAACGGCGGGGTGGGGAGCAGGGGAGGACGGTCTGCTCGGACGCTTGCGGAACCGGGAAGCCCTGCGGCGCCCAATGATTTGCGTCGAATTCACGGGCGTGGCGTTGTGGATCTTGCGGCCGGCGAGGAACAGCCGTCCGATTGCCGGGAATTGTGCCTCCGGGAATCCGCGGGATTGCGGTCGGTTCGTGGGACGCGGGAAGGACCGCGGGGAACCGGGTTTGGAAATCTTCCGGGCAGCGGGAGCGGCCAGCCGGGGATTTGCGGGTGCCCGATTTGCATGGATCGGTTGGAACGGTTGGACTGTTGCGGGATGGTGATGCCCTTCCAGCGTGATGGAGGGCTCCAGGAGGCTTCGAATCACGAGGTCCGCGCTGGCGGCTGATTTCGCCTCCCGATTGTGGGTGACCACCAGGATCACGGGCCGGTGAAGACGCTGGGGTTGTTCGGCGAAAACCCTGGCCGCGGCAACGATCGCGTCGTAGAGTGCGAGTGGTTTCGGACCATCCTTCGTTGCGGTCGCCGAGGAAGATCTGCTGGAAGGCTTTCTGGATGATGTCTTCCTTGTTGGTGAATCCGCACCGAAGACGGGCATCCCAATCGGAGAACGACATCATCGCGATCCGGTCCTCCGGTTCGCAGCAGTTCCCGCAGGCCGAGCGTCGTAAAGTTCGGCCCCTTCATTGGGGTTGGCGCCGCTGACGTCGATCAGGAGCAACAGGTTCAGCGGGGCGGGCGAGTCATCGAAGAGGGCAACGGGAACAGGGTTGCCATCGTCATAGACCAGGAAGTCTTCGTTTCGCAAATCCGGAATGGGGTGGCGCGTCGCGGTGTCGAGCACCTGTACGTCCAGCGGGACCAGGTTGGAATTCGCTGTGAAAACCGGGTCCGAGTCGGTGGATGGGCGGGGCTTTGGTGGTGTCGGGGCAAGCGGATGGATCGGTCCCTGGCCCAGGAGCCGGGTCATGGGGAAAGCGGACGTCGCGGCGAGGCTCAGCAGCATTCGACGAGTAAGGCGGCGGGTGATGCGGGTCGGATTAGAGCGGGTCGTCATAAGCAGCGGTTCCCTGAAGGCGTTCCTCTCTTAGTTGGACAGTTTGTAATATCCCGACCGGGCGCGTATCTCGACCTGCGGCAGCCGTTTGTATGCTTCCGAGGAGAGTTCGATCTTGATGCGATGAAAGCGGTCGGGTTCCGGCTCGGATCTGTAGATGCCGAGCGTATATTGCGCCCGGAGGCGCGAGATCAATCGTTCGTCCAGGGTGTCCTGCACGGTGTCGAGGTCCCAGCGGAGACTCGAATCCACGCCGTCGGGCAACACCCCACCCCGAAGTTGGTTCACGTAATCCAGTGCGTGATGATGCCACCGGTTGCCTCGACGATGGGCTCGATCGAGTGCAGGTCCCCCCGCAATAGTTGCTCCGGGGCTGCGGGGGTGGACGTTTTTTGCGGACGCTGCGGGATGGGAAAGCCCTGCGGCGCCCAATGCTTTGTCGTTGGATTCGTGGGCGTGGGGTTGGGTCCTTGCGCCGCCGGGGAAACCAGCCGTCCGAGGGCCGGAATCCCGATTCCCGGGATGCGGCCGGTTCTCGGAATCCGCGGGATGCGCGGGGGGAACCGGGGAATGGTCGATCCCCCCGGGATGGATAATCGAGGAAGATTCTTTGGGCGGGAGGACGTGAAAACCTCCTGCGGAATGGTGATGCCCTCCAGCGTGATCGAGGGTTCCAGGAGTTTGCGGATTGCGAAGTCCACGTTGGCGGCCGAACCTGCCTCACGGTTGTGGGTGATCGCGATGATGACGGGGCGGTGCAGTCGAACCGGCTGTTTTGCGAATACGTCAGCGGCCGAAGCGATGGCATCGTAGAGACGCGTGTGGGCGGGCTCGCCTTCGTCCCGGTCGTAGCGGAAGATCTGGATATAGGCGTCCTGGATGCGATCCTCCTGGTTGGTGAAGCCGCATTGCAGGCGAGCGTCTCCATCGGAGAACGACATCAGCGCGAAGTTGTCATCCCGTTCGCGCAGGCCGCGCAGGGCGAGCGTCGTGAACAGGATCCCTTCATTTCTAAAACCGCCGCTGACGTCGATTAACAGCAGCAGGTTCAGCGGGACGGGCTTGTTTTCAAACAGGGCGATGGGGACGGGATTGCCTTCGTCATAGACGACGAAGTCTTCCTTCTCCAAGCCGGCAATGGGATGGCGCGTGGCGGTTTCGAGCACCTGGACGTCGAGCGGGACCAGGTTGGAATTGGACTCAAAAACGGGTCCAGAGGCTTCGGGTGAGGTGGTATCGGATGGCCCAGTGTAGGGCGGCTTGGGAGCGACCGGACGAATCGGTCCCTGGCCCAGGAGCCGGCTCATGGGGATGGCGGACGCTGCGGCCAGACTCAGCATCGTCCGGCGGGTGATGCGCCGCGAGTCGCGAAGGCTCGTCATGGCCCAGCCCTCCTTTGCGCTTTAAGTTCTCCCCCGCCGACCGAATTCTATATCAATATTTATCCGAGCACGAGGGGGAGGCCCGCAGCGCAGAAATGTTTCCGGGAAAAGGAATGCAAATGTATTGATTGTTCGGGAATATATCAGGCAAATGGCGTGAGTGCGATTCCAGGGTCCTCGCTGATCTCGGGTGGGATCGGAAGAGGGACGGGAGGCGTGACGCGCAAGAGTAGAGGGCGGTCGCCCGGTGAGGCTCCGTCCCTTCGATATTGGCAGCAAGGGGATCTGCCAAGGCGCTTTGACGGAGGTCGCAGCCCAATCCTTCCGTCAAATCCAAAATAAGGGGCGTCGATCGGGGGCGGGGAGGATTCGTGCCGCGTGGAGAAAAAAGGGCGGACGCTCGGCTGAGCTCCGCCCTTAGCTTTATTCGGCCAAAATGGGGATTGGCCTTTGGAGTTACCACGGCTGAGACGCGGAAGCCCTCGCGGATCTTCCAAAAAAAGTTATGAATCTTCCAAAAAACGGATAACCCCTGAAATTTCAGTCTCCGGGCGGCAGGGGATCCCGGTCCGCCGCATCGTTTCCTTCGAGTCCTTCGCCCCGTAGTCCTTTTTCCCCTATGACTTGCCTTCTAAAACGTATCGCCGGCGGCGGGGCGGGCGTGTTCGGCGTCCTTTTCGTTTTCCGAGCAGTAATACTCCAGAATGTCAGTATCCGGCTGGTAGAGATGTGTCGTCTTGAACGAGAACGACTTGGTATACATGACCGGATCGTCGATGGTGAGTCTCGACTTCCAGGTGCCCGAAGTCGCGGCGATGGTAGCGCTCGGTGAGCCGCATGCTTTCCGAATGCGGATGTCCCGCGGCATCGAGCCAGGTGCGGTCATTGAAGCCGTTGGTTTCGACGACCAGGGCTTCGCCGTCCCAGTAACCGATGGAATGGCCGAGCCAGGACGGGTTGGGGTCCGTTTCGAGTTCCCGGCCGTCCATATAGATTTGGCGAACGCCGTCGATCTCCAGCACCATCAGGATCAACTCTGGCGTCTGGACAATCTTCTGGTATTCGGAGACCAGCGTGTTGAGCGGGATCCCCAGGGGCAGGCAGGAAATGCCCGGGTCGATGCCTGCGGCTCTGCGCTGCTGCATGAGCGCCATGGCTTCCGGACGTATGGGGACGTCTTCAGGATCGGTGTCTAGGAAGACGTTGATGGCATAGGGGGAGATCGTGGTGACCTCCATGCCAATCAACTCGTTTTCCCCGGCGCTTTCCCCGAATCGCTGTTTTGCTTCCTCCAGCGTCATGGGTTCGACGTGCCAGACGCCGGAGAGGTCGGGTTTGCCGTTCAGGCGTGGAGCCTCGGTGGTTAAATCAACGGTCCCGTCGGGATTCCGCGGGACGCCGGGGGTTGGATACCCCAACCATTGCGCTTGCGCAAGGGGAGCGTTTGTGAAAGCGAATGACGCGGCCAGTACAGCATCCACTGTTTGACATGGCTTAGGCTAGCGGCGAACGCTACACTGGTCAAACTGGACAACGGGGCCGTTTCGCGGTCCGCGGCCGGTCCCCGAGTGCCGTTATTCCGATTTCACCGCGATCACCTCAATTTCCACCAAGGCCCAGGGAGCGGCCAGCGCGGCGACTTGCATCGCGCTGCGGGCGGGCTTGTTGGGCTGTTCCTTGGTGCCGAAGAACTCGCGGTAGGCGACCATCATGCCGTCGAAGTCGAGCTTGCCGTCCGTGGCGGGGTCGCCGGCGAGGTAGACGTGCATCATAACGACGTCCTTCATGGCGAGGCCCTGCTCGGCCAGCAGGTTCTTGATCTTGGTGAGCGAGCTGCGGGATTGCTGCTCGGTGTTGCCGTACTCGCCGTTCTCCATCTTGGCGGCGAGCTGTCCGCTCAGGTAATAGGTGCTGCCGGCCCAGACTCCGGTGGCGATGGCTCCGGTTTCGGTCTGGATATGTTTGGTCTTCATCTTTGCCGGCATTTGGGCCGCAGCCGGGCTGGTGGCGGCGGCGAGCGCGAGGGTCAGGATCGTCAGCAGGCAGGTGGTGATTGCGTTGGGGCGTTTCATCGTCGGTTCTCCGTTTCGGGATCGGTCGCGGCGATGGGAGCCGCGGCTCATCTTGAGTCGTTGAGAACCGGCGGAGTCTCGGGGTGGGGGCGACGAGGGACCGCGAAAGATCAATGGAAGACGGGGGCCAGGAGCGGACTCTGGAGACGGGCGCGAGTCCGATGTTTCAATGTAGCTCCGATGGGGCGGGTTTGCCAAGCGGGGGGGCGGGTGCTAAATTCGTGGGGCTGAGCTCTTGATTCCCGAGGAACCGGAACGCGCCATCCCTCGTGTTTCCATTAGATCGCGTATACACTGGGGACGCGGAGAGGAAAATAATCACAATCGTTATGGGCGAATCTCTGATCCATATTTTTTTGGGCGCAAGAACGGCATGACGGGAATTGCAAAATACGAAATTGTAGCGGGCATGATATACCTCGCGCGTAATGGACTCTAAGGTGGGATGGAGCACGTGGTGGAGCGACTTTTGCTGCAGGAAACACTCCGAAATCTCTCTGAGCTGGTAATCGTATACCTTTGCTGCGAGGCATGCCATGGCTAGGGTATGAGGAGCTCTATCTTGATGCGATCGAGATGATCGATGGAATCGGCGCAGTGCTGATCTTCGGCGCCATCGTGTATGGTAATGTCCGCAAGGCCGTAGTTCGGGCCCAGGAGGAAAGCCGTGATTGAACGACTACGTCGTACCATCTGGAGATCCACGTCCTCGACAATTGCGGGATCGCCTAAGCCAGCTCGTGGCGTTCACATGGGCCATTGTTGGTTTTGCTCTCGAAATAACAACCCCACGATTAATCTGGCAAAGCGTTGGTGTCCTAGTGGTGCTACAAACGTTGACAACCTTGCAGTTTTGCATGGCAAACAAAGTCCATCGGCGTTCAATCGTTGAGCAATACCGTGTGCGAATAACCGGCGTCAGTCTAGCTGCGATGGTGGTGGCACTGACATCGAGAAGCCCACATCAGAGCAGCAGTAATCGCTGAAAAGTTGCGTTCGCTTGACGCGGCTAGACACCCAACAGAACCGGAGAAAATCCAGGAGGCACGGCAGTTGATCTCAGAGGCTACGTCTGAAGGTATCATCCTCCCCCTTCTCCGGTTGAGGCGATAGTCGCTACGAGGCTCGCGCAAGAAGATGTAGGTAAAATCCAAAAAGACAGATTAAATAAAAAGATCGTCGCTCGCGGCATACCACTGCCCGTGCCAGGAATAATAATCCGAAAGGTTAACGATGTCGGGGTTTTGACGATAAAGGGTATCTCTGGAGAAGGCGTTCTCTCCAGAAATGTTTGACATGCCTGGTGGATCGTCTTCGCAAGATCCACCAGACTTAGTGGGGTTTATTGGGAGGATCGGAAGTCGTATTACTCGGCCAGTTTTGCCTGGAGCCGCTACCATCACAAATCTCGGGACAAATGATACGATCAGGATTCCGCTGGATAACATGCATTGCAGAAAACGTAGTGTTTCGGAATGCGAGTTGGTATACTCTGGCGCGCCTCTCATATTGGATAACGTTGTGTTTCAAAAGTGCCGTCTCCAATTTGGAGACAACATACTTGTCAATTGTTGGCGGTTAGTTTGTTGGGTGAGGGGGCGTCGGATCTATCTATTGCTTGATATCGTTCCAGGAACCACAAATAGCGTGCGGGCAGGTGCTGATCGGTCAAAGCAGCGGCCATCGCTGGAGTAACCCGCAGCGACTAAAAGCTGCCCAGGTTTACGAGTAAATGCCGAAGCCGGTGCGCCGGTAGTTCTCCGGTTCACCTCTTCATAAAGGATTGTGGAAAAAGAAAAGGACGGAGGCCCGCTGAACCCCCGCCCTGATTTGTTTCGTCCGAATGTGAGTTACTTAGCCTTGGCGCGCCAGCTGTCGGCGTAGGCGTAGCCTTCGCGCACTTCCTTCGAGTACGGCGTCGGGGAAACCTTGACGCGGATCTCGGCCTGCTTGTGCGGATCTCGGTCGAGGTCTTCTCGGTCTCGTCCGGCTCGCCCCACTTGAGGGTCAGCACGTCGCCGATCTCGATGTCCTCGTTAACCACGGCCAGCGACAGCATGCAGCGCTCGTTGTAGGTGTAGCCGTTGAACATGCGCATGCCGACCTGTTTGCCGTCCTTCTCCAGAATGTCGGCGTTGGAGGAAGCGTAGTTCGGTTGCGGGAAATCGATCCACTTATAGGCGACGCCTTCGGTCGAAGGCAGGACTCGATCACCTTGAGCACGTCGTCGCGGTTCCACTCGATGGTGACCTTCTTGCGCTTCGGCTTGTCGCTCATCGCTTCGAGCGCGGCCTTGCCGATGAAGTCGTCCTTCTTCCAGCCGATGTAGAAGTCGTAGCCGAGCTCGAACGGAGTGACGTAGTAGTCTTCGATGTTGTCGGAGACCAGCGAGCCGCCGATGGAACCCATCGCTTCGTAGCTGTCGGCGCCGAGCCAGTTGCGGTAATCGGCCAGCATGCCGTCGCCGGTGTAAATGCCGGGCAGCGGGGAGGGGATCCAGCCCGATTCCAGGGTGTTCGAGGAGTAGGCGCGGGCGCCCACCAGCTGCAGATCGACGCCGGCCGTCTTGGCGGCTTCGATGATGGTGGTCTGGATGTAGTGCTTGTCGGCGTAAGGTCCCCAGACTTCGAGGCCCGGAGCGCCGGCCATGCCGTGACGCAACGCCTGTACGCTGCGGCTCCGATGTTGATCCAGTCGACGTGGAAGAACTTCACCTGCGGGATCGGTCCGCCGTTCATGACTCGAAGATCTTGGCGGCGTCGGGTCCCTGGATCTGGAAGCGATAGTGGCCGCGGTAGATAGCCTTGCCGTCCGGGCGGGAATCCGAGCGCGGATCGTACTTCAGGCGGACGTTCCACTTGCCGTAGGAGGCCTGGAACAGGATCCAGTTGGCGGTCGGGGCGCGGCCCACCAGGACGAATTTGTCCTCGGTCTCGCGGAAGATGATCATGTCGCCGATCACGTGGCCGGCGGGCGTCACGGGCACGAAGTGCTTGGCCACGTTCAGCTTGAAGTTGGCGAAGCTGTTGATCGCGATGTAGCTCAGGAATTTCTCGGCGTCGGGGCCTTCCACGGTCAGCTCATCCATGTGGTGAGTCTGATCGAACAGGATGGCGCTCTTGCGCCAGGCCATCTGCTCGGTACGCCAGTTGGAAAATTCAGGGGCGACTACGGGGTAAACGTAGATGCCGGACTTGTTATTGCGAAGCAGTTTGACGGCACCGCCGGCTGCTTCCATTGCTGCGGAGAGACTGTTCTTCACTCGTTAATGCTCCTGATCGCTAGGGGGATTGGAATGTCGTAATGCTTTGTGGGTCCAAACCCAATAGTCTATCACCTGCCGATCGGCAGACCTTATAGTGCATGTGGGGCGAGGTTCAGCTTGCGGAGCGCTTTTTAGTGTTCATTGCCAGGAGATACTTTACACATTCGGACAGGACATCGTTAACACTTTTAGATGCCCTGGAAAGCGACGAGTGTGGTGGAAGAGCGGATCAAGTTCGTGGTGGCGGCGAGCCGAGGGGAGCCGATCTCCGGGCTATGCCGCGAGTTCGGGATCAGTCGGCCGACCGGCTATAAGTGGATCGAGCGCCACAAGGCTGGCGGGCTGACGCGGTTGGAGGACCGCAGCCGGCGGCCGCGCCGCTCGCCGCAACGCACCCGGCGAAGATCGAACAAGCCGTCTGTGAGTTGCGCCAGCGCTACCCGGATTGGGGCGCGCCGAAGCTGGTGCGGATCTTCGCGCAGCAACATCCCGAGCTCGGCGGGCTCTCCGAACGCACTGTGCATCGCATTCTCAAGCGGCATGGCCTGATTGCGGAAACCCGCTCCAGTCCAGCGTTACAGCGATTTGAACGGTCCGAGCCGAACGAGCTCTTGCAGATGGATTTCAAAGGGCCACAGGGATTCAACACGGGCTCGCCGGTGGGTCCGCTGTCGATTCTGGATGACCATAGCCGCTACTTGTTATGCCTGGAGCATCTGGGTTCCGCGCGCGCAGCCGGCGTGCAACGTGCGTTGGAGCAGACCTTCACGCGCTACGGATTGCCGCGGCAGATCCTGGTCGATCATGGTACGCCGTGGTGGGCGGGCGGCTCGCCGTGGGGCTTGACCGAGCTGCGCGTGTGGATCCTGCGGCAAGGCGTGGAGCTGATCTATAGCGGCCTGCGGCATCCGCAAACGCAGGGCAAGCGAGCGCATGCATGGCGCGCTGCAGCGCGCGATTCGCCAGCGCAAGGGTGATCCGGAAGATCAAGCCTGGCTGGATGCGTTTCGCGATGGTACAACCATGTGCGTCCGCACGCGGGCATCGGGATGCAAACGCCGGCTTCGCGATGGCGCCCAGCCCACGCTGTTATCCGCAGGAGCTGCCGCCGTTCGTCTATCCGGCCAGCGTCGAACTCGTGCGCCTGGGCCAGCGCGGCCGCCTGCGCTGGAACCATCGCGACTGGCGCATCAGCGAAGCGCTGTCCGGCCTGGAGGTCGGCGTCGAGCGCATCGGCGAGCGAGCCGTGTGTGGCTCCGTTCGACCCCGCTGCGCGAACTCGATCTGCAGACCGGCGCCGAATCGACCCTTGCCGCTCCCGTTCCCCAGCTCGCTTTCGCGCTGAGTTCCAGGCGGGTCAATCCAGCACTGGCAGGGCGGGGCTCAATCGCTGCCCCTTCCCTGCACCCTTCCCCGCTTTGCCTCGCAAAGTGTAAACCATGTCCTGGCAATGGGTGTAAACCATGTCCTGGCGCTTGACACTAAAGCCCTCCCGGGCAGTTTGGGTGGTTTTTGATGTCGCCTTTGTCGCGTTTACAAGCCGTCGTCGATCGGAGCACCTGCGTTCCGCGCTTGAGTGGTGGGTTGATGTCGCCCGCATACTATCGTATGGCGGTTCTGTGCTCTCGATTGTGGAAGGCTGGGCTGCTGGAGCTGCGTTATACAGGATGAGTCGACGGGAAAAATGGGGGACAGACACCGTTTACGCACCCTGTAGCGATTGATTTTCGCGTTGGCTTCAAGGGGAAAACTAGATGTCTGTCGCCATTTTCAACAGCCACCCAAGGAGCGTGCCCCACTTACCGCGCCGCGTACTTCTTCTCGTATTCGTTCCGGGGATTTGCCACGGTGAACGAGCCGTCCTTCAACGCGGTGACCTTAATGAAATTCCCCTGGCCGACCTCGTCCAGATTCGCGATCAGCGCGTCGGAGGTGTTGGCGTCGCCGTTGTCCATCTGGAAATGGAGCTGCCAGATGTCCTGCAGGTCGGGGGATTTTGAGAGCGTGCGCCAGCCCTGCGCGTCGCCGCCTTTGCGCGGACCGTTATTCTGCACCGCCACCTGCGGATGCATGCCGTAGATCGCGGGCGGGGAATTGGCCCCGTGGTGGGTGGTGAGATAGAGGTCCACTTCGCCGATCTTATTATTCGGGCAGAGGATGGACATTTCGCGGTCCCAGGTGAAATCGCCGAGGTCGACGAAGCGAACTCGCCGAACGGGCCACGATCCCGACCGATTGCGGATTCTCGCCGGTGCCGACCTCGCCGGAGTGAGCCCTTCGCAATAGGGATTGGGCTGACCCGCGCCGATCGCCTCGGCCTGCGCCTGGGTGATGTTTTTGCCCGCCGCTCCGACGACGGTGACGTCCATGCCCTTTAGCGGGATCTTGTCGCCGGGCTTCACCACGATGTGGTTGCCGGTGGCGAAGGCCGTTTTCCAGGCGTCGGGGTAGTCGCCGGAGTCAATGCTGGGGCCATGGTCGACGAAATTCTTCGCCTTGACCTGTTTCAGCAGGTTGGTGATGCCGCCGACGTGGTCGCCGTGGAAATGCGTGATCAGGACGTAGTCCAGTTCCTTGACGCCACCGTCATGCATCGCGTCTTCGATCCGGGTGGCGTCGCGGCCGCCGTAGCCGTCGAATCCGGTGTCGATCAGCAAGGAGTCGCCGCCGGGGGAGACCAGCAGGGTCAACTGGCCGCCTTCCACATCAATGAAATAGACCTTAAACTCGTCGGCAGCCCTGGCCGGAGCCGCCGCGCCCGCCAGCAACGCCAGCAGCACCAGCGGCAGAGCGCTCAGCCGGCCCCGGACGAACCGCCGGGCGGAGAATCGGGGGAAATCAGCGGGAACTCGTCGCATGCCGCTATCGTACTCTAATTTAGACAGGGAAAACGTTCGAACGATCGGATACACGTGGCGCGCGCGCCGCAAGCAACATCTGCCATGCCTTATTGCGTACAATGTGGCTCCCAAGTCGGTGAGCAGGATCAGTTTTGCGGCAACTGCGGCCATCCGCAGAAGGGGCCCGGAGCCGGTCCGCGGGCTGGAGGTCCGGGGGCTCCGCCACCACCACGCCCCTCGGCCGCAACTCCGCAGGATTTCCTCCAGAATCTTTCCAATAAGAACGCGGCGATGCTGTGCTACGTGCCGGTGCTCGGTTGGATCCCGGCCATCGTGGTGCTGGCCAGCCAGCGGTTCCGCGAAAACTCCCGGGTGCGGTTTCACGCCTTCCAGGGCCTGTATCTGTTCATTTCCTGGCTGATCGTGCAGTGGGTGGTCTCGCCCGCCGTGCGCTTCGGGTTCTTCACCTACGGGCTGTCGCGAGCCATCCCGCAACTGCTTTCGCTGGCGATCTTCGTCGGCTGGATCATCATGCTGATCAAGGTCTATCAGGACGAGGATTACCGGTTGCCGCTGCTGGGCGAGCTCGCGGACCGATCGGTCACCGAGGGCCAGCCTTTTTGAGGGGCTGAGCCTCTTCGGGCAGCTTACCTGCAGGGGCGCTCTACTCTTCCTGTGTTGACCTGTGGCGCGGGCGCCGACGTGGGCAGGCTCCTCAGCCTGCGCGAGGCTCGTTAGCCTCGCCAGCAACATGCAAGGACTTTTGCCCTACAATGCCCCCATGCGACCTTCCGCCTTCCTTCTGCCAATTCTGCTGACTGCGATCCCGGCGTTCGCCGCCGATTGTGATCGCGCCTGTCTCACCGAGAAGCTGGACTTCTATCTCAGCGCGGTCGTCGACCATGACCCGACCGCGGCTCCGCTATCGGTCGGCTTCCGCGAGACCGAGAACGCGATTGCGCAGCGGGCCCTCGGGGGTGTGGCAATCCGCGAACGCGCTGGGCAAGCTGGATCGGCGCTACTACGATCCGGTCACCGGGCAGGCCGGCTACTTCGGCATCATCGAGGAGGACGCGGGCATGGCGATCGCCACCCTGCGCCTGAAGGTCGAGGACGACCAGATCACCGAGGCCGAGTGGGTGATCTCGCGGTTCGATGCTCCAGGGATTGTTCCGGGCGCAGGCGGGCAGGCCGACCACGCCTATCATGATCCCGACTACCTGCTGGCGCATCCGCCGCCGCCGGTGACCGTCGTCGAACCCTCCCAGCGGCTGTCGCGTGCCGACCTGATCGCGGTGACGAACAGTTACTTTGATGGGCTGTCGGCGCGGACCGGGAAGCTGATTATCGCGAATCCGGGCTGCGTGCGTGTGGAGAACGGATTCTCCACCACGCAGCGTCCGCTCGAAGGCGGCGGCCAGAGCGACTGCACCAGCGAAGGCGCGATGCGCAACATCTTCGCCGTGACCGACCGGCGCTATCCGGTGGTGGATCAGGAGGCGCAGGCGGTTCTGGGCCTGGTGATGTTCCAGCGCTTCCCGGGCGTGCCGTTCCGGCGCAACCTGCTCAGCGAGTGGTTCTATATCGAAGGCGGCGCGATCCAGTCGATCTATGCGTCGATGTACTATCCGGCTCCGGACGCGATGGCTCCGAACTGGCCGCCGTATGCGGGGAATTGGGCCGTACCGCCTCCGCCCACCGGCTCCAAGTAAGGGGCCAAAGGCCCTTGGTGCGCGATAGGCGCGAGGCCCTTCTGCCTATACGGTTTGCGCGAGGGGTGCGTTTGTCCTCGGCGGGAGATCCATTGGCCTCCGGGACGAGCCTTGCGGACTGTTGGGCAGCGTACCTGCCGGGGCGGTGGAGCGGAGGAGAATGTCCGTCGGCGCGCGCTGCCGTTGCGTCTGTCTGTGGTGCGGGGCCATGCCCCGCAAAGCCTCGGGCACAGAGAGGGCCATGCGGCTTGATAGCTCGCGCCGGCGCTCGCGGCCGGAGCCGGCCCGTAACGACTGAAGCCCTTAAGATTCCGCCCGAGCCGCTCTGGTTCCCGCTCTCGGTGGCTTTCTGTTTCCAGGCGTTCGCCTGCCGCCGGCTCTTGGGCACTCCGAGCCCCAGCTCATACATCTGCGCCAGATTGATCATCGCGCTGACCTCGCCCGCATCGGCGGCCTTGCGCCACAGTTGGACCGCCTGGGCATCATCGCGAGCGACACCCGTCCCGTGGCATAGCGCGAAGCCAGCTGATTCATGGCGCGCGAATCGCCCGCTTCGGCGGCGGCGCGGAACCAGCGCAGGGCTTGCCGGGGACTTCGCGCGGTCCCCTGTCCCTGCTCATACATGGTGGCGAGCGTGTACATCACCGAGGTATCGCCGCCCTCGGCCAGGGGAACAAACCGCTTCAGCGCGGCCTCGTATTTCCCGTCGATATAGTCCGAATTGCCCTCGCCGCGAAAGTTCTCCACCGTTTTGGCGCCCTCGGTACGGCCCGCTTTTTCCGCCATCATGAAATACTTGACGGACTTATCCGCGTTCGGCGCGACGCCGATCCCGTCGCGGTAGGCCTCGGCAACCAGCACCATGCTGTCGGCATCGCCGTTGTCGGCCGCGGTCTCGTCGCCATTCGAGGGTCTTGCGAGGTTGCTGGACTGCTCGGCCAGATCGGCGAGCGCCAGGGCCGCGTCCTTCTTCGCCGACCTCGAACCCCGGCTTGCGATCTCTTCGAAAATCGACTTTGCCCCGGCCGTATCGCCCGAACTGGCCGCCGCGCGAGCCTCGGCAATGGTCGGAACCGGCGCCGGTGGGGGAGCCTCCGGGGTTACTTCGGGGTAGCTCGCGCTTTCGGTACGTCGGCGATGCGGGGGATTTCGGCGTTTTCGTCCGACGAGGATCGTTTCCCGTGGATGGTTCGAGCGGGAGCCGTCATCTCCGCGACCGGCGCTTTCGGTCCGACCCTGGGGCCCGCGGCGTCTCCGGCTCGCCCGGTTGGAGGAGGAACCAGGCGAGCCCGCCCATCACTAGCAACACCAGAACGAGAATGCGTTTGTCCATTTTTCAGGTATTCCTTCCGGCCCCCCAGCCCGGCGGCTGCCGCTTCCATCGGCGGCATTTCTTTATACCTTCACCTTGTAGACTCTTTGAGGGGGCGAAGACGTTACATAATTTCCCGATCGCGAATCGCGCTCCCGGCTCCATCGCTGCGGCAGAGGCGGCGTGATATTCTAAGCCCACCATGCCGAAGCGGTTGCTTCCTCTTCTGATCCTGTTGCTGGGTGTGGGCGCGATCGCACTGCTCCATGCGCAGAAGCCGTGGGCGCAATACCCCGGCCAGACGCCGTATCCGGTGCCTCCCGATTACGAAGTTCCCCATGAGTGGACCTGGTCCCGGCTGATGTATGACAGCGGGGGCGGGGGATTTGGCGGAGGCGGGTTCGGAGGGGGCGGATTTCGGCGTGGCGGGCGGCGGCGTGGCGGATTCGGTGGCTGGGAGCGTTGGGCGACCGATTATCCCAAGGGCGACCGTATCGTCATCGAGGCGTTGAAGCGCCTGACGCGGCTGGATATCCGCTCGGTAGAGCAGGCGGTGGCGCTGGACGGCTCCGACGACATCTATAATTGGCCGTTCCTGTATGCGGTGGAGGTCGGGGGCTGGTCTTTGAGCGATGAGCAGGCCGTCCAGCTTCGCGAGTACATCGATCGCGGCGGGTTCTTCATGGTCGATGATTTCCACGGGGAGTATGAGTGGGAGGGCTTTATGCAGTCCTTCGAACTGGTCTTTCCGGACCGGCGAGTGGTTGACGTTCCGGCCGACGACCCCTCCAATACGGTGATGTTTGACCTGGGCGAGCGCCAGCAGGTGCCGGGCGCGCAGTACATGCGCAGCCACTCCTTGTCGGAACGAGTTGACGGCTCGCCGGGGCACTGGCGCGGCGTATATAACGACGAGAAGCAGTTGGTCGTCGCGATTGTGCATAACTCGGATCTGGGCGACGCAATCGAATATGCCGACGATCCTTATTATCCGGAGCAGTTCTCGCAACAGGCGTTCCGCATCCTGGCGAACTACATCGTCTACGACCTGACGCATTAGGGCGTCCGGGGACAGGCTTGCGCGAGGTCTTCTGCTGCTATTGCTGCTCAAGCTCGGCTTCGGCCCGACGGCGATGCAACGAGCTTCGACCACTCCCTCGCAGCCTGTCCCCAAAATCGCCGAGTGACCGCGCGTACGGGGATAGGCTTGCAACGAAGATCGGCTCCGTTGCGCAGGCTCGCTTCCGGCCCGACGAGCAATGCTTACGAGCCTCGACCACTCCCTCGCAGCCTGTCCCCAACTGGATTGGGAAGCGGATCGCTTCCCGCCGGGTGAACCCCGGCTTCCCATGGGTGTTCCGCATTCTGCCACACTGAGATCAGGTGTCGAGGTTTAGGAATGATGCGGAATTTCCCACGATTCTTCGGAATTTTGCCGTTCCTTTTTTTGCCCGCGTGTTTCGGTCAGGCCGCGGCGCGGGAGCCGGTTGAGGTGTACACGGTATGTGACATCATCCGCGACCTTCCGGCGTTCAACGGCAAGGAAATGGCCATTTTAGGGCGGATGCTTTTCACAATGGAGGGTGCCTGGCTGACGGCGGATGACTGTGGCGTCGACCTTGAGGCTCTCAGCGCTGGGTTGAATCACTTTATGAAGTTGAATAACTCTGTGTGGTTGTTGGCGACTGCCGATGATTATGACTCTGCCGGCCACATGCCGTCGATCAATCCGGCATCGCTTGCGAAAAAACTGAAGCAGGCAGCCGCAACCACAAAAATAGGTACGCATGACCTCTATGTCTGCACCGATTCAACTAAACCCGACGGGAAACGAAAGTGCGTCACGGAACAGGAGGATGACGAATGGGCAATTGCGTACGGTAGGGTCGACGTGACGAGTGAGAGCCCGCTATTGGGTGGGTTTTCGTCACCTGGGGGGAGCTCCGGTGCAGATGGTTGTAAAGGGTCGTTTGTTCTACCCCGAACACGAGTCGCTGGAGGATCTGATCGCCAAGCCTCCCATCACGGTTCCTCCTTCGCGCGTCGGGGATCTGCCCATGACCCACGCCCCGCTATTTAGTCCGTACTGATCGCGGCCCCCCTTGCTCGTTGCTCAACGCTCCGATGTGGCTTCCGCCTGCCCATCTGACACATGTTCCCCGAGCCCTCGCGTGATATTCTGTGCCCAAGATGCGACCCCGCTCCATCCTGCTGCTGATCGTTGTCTTTCTCACCGCCTGGGGCGCGCTGCTGGCGCAGAAGCCGTGGCGGGAATACCGGTCGCGCGGAGCCTACACCACGGTCCCTCCCGACTTCGAGGAGCCGCATGAGTGGGTGACGGCTCGGCTGATGTATCGCGCAGGCGGAGGCGGGGGATTCTTCGGACGCCGCGGCGGCAGCAGTTGGGCCACCGACTACCCGGCGGCCGACCGGCACTTGATCGAAGGACTGCGGCGGCTCAGCCGCATCGATGTCCGCAGCGTGGAGCAGCCGGTGGAACTGGACGGCTCCGACGATCCGTTCAATTGGCCGTTCCTCTATGCGGTCGAGGTCGGGCGCTGGGATTTCAGCGAGGACGAAGCGGCGCAATTACGTGAGTTCCTGGATCGCGGCGGCTTCCTGATGGTCGATGACTTCCACGGCACCTATCAGTGGGAAGACTTCATGTACGGTTTGACGAAGGTCTATCCGGACAAAGAGGTCGTGGATATCCCGCCGGAAGACCAGATCATGCACATGCTCTCCGACGTTGACGAGCGCATCCAGGTGGCCGGCATCGCGCCGCTGCGCCGCGGGATCACCTACGAGCAGGACGGCATCACGCCGCACTGGCGCGCCATCCGCGACGACAAGGACCGCATCGTGGTCGCCATCTGCCACAACATGGACCTGGGCGACGCCTGGGAATGGTCCGACGATCCGAACTATCCGGCGGACATGGCGGGCGTGGCGCATCGCATCCTGGTCAACTACGCGGCGTACAACCTCACGCACTGAGGAGCCTCCGGCTCTTTTGGGCAGCTCACCTGCATCGGCGCTTGATGCTCCGGTTGATAAGCCGCTTGCGCACTTGCGCGCGGTTCCGTTATGTGGGGCGAGGTTCAGCTTGCGGAGGGCTATCAGCCCTCCCGTCCTCCGTGTTTCGGGTGAGTCCGCACCGCGATCAAGTCCACCAGCGCTCACTCACCCGCGTGATATTCTGAGCCCAGATGCGCCCCCGCTCGGTTCTGCTGCTCGTTGTTGTCTTCCTCACCGCCTGGGGCGCGCTGCTCGCCCAGAAACCCTGGCGGCAGTATCCCGGCGAAGGCTTCGCCGTCACACCTCCGGATTGGGACGTTCCGCACGAATGGGTCACCGCGCGACTGATGTATCGGCCCGGCTTCTACGGTGGCAGCGCCTGGAACGTTGACTATCCCAATGGCGACCGCAACCTGATTGAGGGCGTCCGCCGCCTGAGCCGCATCGACGTCCGCAGCGTGGAACAGCCGGTGGAAATGGACGGCTCCGACGATCCCTACAATTGGCCGTTCCTGTATGCGGTGGAGGTCGGGCAGTGGGGCATCTCGCAGCTGGAAGCCGAGCAGATGCGAGAGTACATGGATCGCGGCGGCTTCCTAATGGTCGATGACTTTCACGGCACCTATGAGTGGGAAGATTTCATGAGTGGTCTGGTGAAGATCTTTCCCGATCGCGACGTGGAGGATATCCCGCCCGACGACCCGATCATGCACATGCTCTCGGATGTGGATGAGCGTGTGCAGGTGGCGGGACTGGCGGCGCTCTACCGCGGCGTGACCTATGAGCGCGACGGCATCACGCCGCACTGGCGCGCGATCCGCGACGACAAGGGCCGCATCATCGTCGCGATTTGCCACAACATGGACCTGGGCGATGCCTGGGAGCACTCGGACGATCCCGGCTATCCGGCCGACATGGCGGGCGTCGCGCATCGCATCCTGGTCAACTACGCGACCTACAACCTGACCCACTGATTGCCGGGGACAGGATCGCGACGAACTAGTGGCCCGCTGCTCAAGCTCGGCTTCGCCCCGACGAGCATTGCAGTAGGTCCCACCGCTCCCTCGCAGCCTTTCCCCCATGCCCACCGCGTGGCACGGGGCCGATGGGTGGTCAACTAGGCGCCCTCCCGTGCAATCCGGGTTTGTTGCAGATCTACCCCAACAAGCTTGTAAGCGGCCCTAACCGCTGAACAGCCTCTAGGTGCAAGGGCCTAACACCGGTTTTTCGCGGATCTCGTCACGCCTCCGCGCCTGTGCGGTTTGGCAAAAGGGCGAAACCGGCCCCTGCTCCGGGCCCTCCAAATCCGCTCGTTATCCCTAAGTAATTCATAACGTTGCGGCTCCAGAGCCGTCTAAGAACCGTATGGTATTCTTGAGGGCAGTAAGGCTCCCCATGCGGCTCCGACCGGTTTTCTCGTTCATCCTCGCCGGCCTGGTTACCTTGGGCGTTCTCCACGCCCAAAAGCCATTCCGTCAGTACTATGGCGGAGAATATGAGGATTTCCCGCTGCCCGCCGACTGGCAGAAGCCTGCCGAGTTCACCCGCGCCCGCCTGATGTATCTTTCCGTGGGACCGGTCCACGATCCCCGTGTCGATACCGGCCAGTGGTCCTGGGGGACCGACTATCCGCGCACGGACCGGCATTTTCTATCCGGCCTGAAGCGTCTGACCCGGGTGGATGCCCGCGCGGTGGAGCAGGTGGTCGAGCTGGACGGCTCCGACGACATCTTTAATTGGCCCTTTCTCTACGGCGTCGAGGTCGGCCACTGGCACCTGGACGACTTCGAAGCCGAACAGTTCCAGGAGTATCTGCTGCGCGGCGGCTTCTTCATGACCGACGATTTCCACGGGACCATCGAATGGGACGTCTTCATGGAAGGCATGCGAAAAGTGCTTCCCGGCAGGAAAGTTGTGGACATTGATAACGAAGATCCCATCTTTCACGTCGTATATGACATCGACAATACGATCCAGGTGCCGGGGGCCCAATCGCTGTACTACCCTTACAAGCCGTACGAGTTTGACGGGTTCGACCCGAAGTACCGGGCGATTTACGATTTTAGGGACCGCATCATCGCGGGGATCTGCCACAACATGGACATCGGCGACGCCATCGAATATTCCGACGATCCCGCTTACCCCGCGGAATCTGCTAACTTGGCATACCGGATTGCGTCCAACTATGTGGTGTATGCTATGACGCACTAATTCGGTCGCACGAGAAGGAGTAGAGTGGAGACAAGAGATCGACGAGGGTCCCGGGGCGTCACCGCCCCGATTTTGAGGAAAGCCGAGAGCCGCTAAGTTCCATGTTCGAATTTCTGTTCAAGTACCCGCTCTCGCTGTACCGCGAAGGCTCCTTTGTTTTCCTGAACGGCTGGCCCCTGTGGATGCTGGGCGCCGGCGTGGCGTTGGCCGCCGCGCTGTTCGCGTTCTTTGTCTGGCGCAAGGGCTCGTTGATGAGTGCCGGCCGCTCCACCGCCGTCTGGCTGCTGCAGACCGCGCTCGCCGCCGTGCTGCTGTTCATGCTGTGGCACCCGGCGCTGAGCGTCGCCACGCTGAAACCCCAACAGAATATCGTTGCCGTCATCGTGGACGATTCGGCCAGCATGGCCGTCCCGGACGAAGAAGGCGACATCTCCCGCTCCCAGTCCGCGCTGAATGTCCTGAATGACGGCCTGCTGGATGACCTGCGCGACAAGTTCCAGGTGCGCGTCTACCGCATGACCAACCATCTGGACCGGATCGAGTCAACCAAGGAACTCACCGCCGACGCTCCGGCGACCCATATCGGCGAGAGCCTGCAGGAAGTGGTGGCCGACGCCTCCAGCCTGCCGATCGGCGCGATGGTGGTGCTGAGCGACGGAGCCGACAATTCGGGCGGCGTGGATCTCGAAACCCTCACCGAAATCCGCCGTCAGAACATCCCGGTCCACACCATTGGTTTCGGCAAGGAGGTGATGGAGAACGACATCGAAATCACCAACATGGAGCTGCCGCAGCGCGCGCTGCCGGAATCCCGCCTGGACGCCGTGGTGACCTTCCATAACTATGGATACTCGGGCGACAAGGTCCAGCTGACGATTCGCGACAACGACAGCGTTCTGGCGCAGCGCGAGATCACGCTGAAGGGCGATGGCGTCGAGCAGCGCGAGGCCGTGCTGTTCAACGTTGGCGACGCGGGCGTCAAATCGGTCCACGCGCAGATCGCGCCGTTGAACGAGGAAGCCAATATCCGCAACAACGCGATCACCCGGCTGGTGAATGTCGATCAGCGGCGGCCGCGCATCCTGTATCTCGAAGGCCGTCCCAGCTGGAACTACAAGTTCATGCGCCGCGGCGTCGAGGACGACGAGGTGATCACGCTGGTGTCACTGGTGCGCACCGCCGAGAACAAGAACTACGCGCAGAACACCGATCCCAATAATCCGGACGAGCTCGAAAACGGTTACCCGACCGACCCGGCGCAACTGTTCGACTTTGACGGGCTGGTGTTCGGCAACGTGGAAGCCGCCTATTTGACCCCGGCGCAGCTTGAAATGATCAAGGAGTTTGTGGACCGGCGCGGTGGCGGCGTCCTCTTTATTGCGGGCAAGGAAGCGCTGGCGGACGGCGGCTGGAAAAAGACCGTGGTCAATGAGATCATGCCGACCACGCTGCCGGATCGCCCGGAAACCTATACCTGGATGGGCGCAAATGCGGAGCTGACGCCCGAAGGTCGCGATAGCCTGATCACCCGCATCGAAGACGATCCCGATGCCAACGCCAAGCGCTGGGAAGAGCTGCCTTATGTGCGCGGCTTCCAGTTGATCGGTGAACCGAAGCTTGGCGCGGTGGTGTGGGCCGACGCGGTGCCGATGGACGGTGGCGGCGCGCGGACCCCGCTCCTGGCGACCATGAATTATGGACGCGGACGTTCGGCGATTCTGGCTTCCAGCGGAACCTGGCGCTGGCAGATGCTGCAGGACGCCGCCGACCAAAGCCATGAACAGTTCACCCAGCAGCTTCTGCGGTGGCTGGTGAGCTCCACGCCGAAACGCGTGTCGGCTTCCACGCCCAAGAGCCTGCTGACCGACGAATCGCTGGTGAAGATCCGGGCCGATGTCCGCGATCTCACCTTCCTGCCGGCCAATGACGCGACCGTGGAAGCGCGCATCCTGGGCGACAACGTCACCCAGACCATCGAGCTGACCCCGCTGATGCTGGAGCAGGGCGCCTTTGGAGCGGACTGGCAAGCTCCCGCGCCGGGCGACTACATTGTGGAGGTCGTGGCGCGGCGCGGCGAAGAGGAACTCGGCCGGGATGCGTTCACCGTCCGCCGGGAAGACGGCGTCGCCGAGAATTTCGGGGTCGAACAGAATCGCGCGCTGTTGCAGCGCCTGTCGAATGAAACCGGCGGCAATTATTACACCGCCGACAATGCGTCCGACCTCGGCGAAGACATTACCTATTCGGAAGCCGGAATCACGGTCCGCGAGACGCGCGACCTGTGGGACATGCCGCTGCTGTTCCTGCTGCTGTTGGGGCTGCGCACCGGCGAATGGCTGCTTCGGCGCAAATGGGGCGTGATTTAACCGGCCAGGACATCAGTGCCGGGTGGAATTTAGATGCGGGTGTAAGCTAGGAGCCAGATGGGGGGCCAAATGCGCAATTCGATCTCTCTCGCCCTAATGGCGTTAGCCGTGGCGTTGCCGGCCGCGGCGAACAACTACTATATGACGGTCGCCGGCTTGGGCGGCGAGGACGTCTATGCCCAGCGCTTTGAAGGTCTGGCGTCGGATATCGACAGCCTGCTGGAGAAGGAGCCGAACGCGACGGTCATTACTTTGTCCGGCGACGAGTCGACCAAGGCCAACATCGAAGCCAAGCTCGGCGAGATTGCCGGGAAGGCCGGCCCCGAGGACACGTTCATGCTGTTGCTGATCGGTCACGGCAGCTATGACATGCTCGACTACAAGTTCAATATCCCGGGCCATGACATCACCGCGACCGAGCTCAACAGCCTGCTGAACCGGATCAAGGCCAAGCAGGTGATCGTCAACGCCACCAGTGCCAGCGGCGGCGCGCTGTCCGTGTTGCAGGCCAAGAACCGGATCATCGTGGCGGCCACCAAGAGCGGCACCGAAAAGAACGCCACTGTGTTTGGCCGCTACTGGGTGGAGGCGTTCCGCGATGCCGCGGCCGACGCCGACCGCAATGATTCGCTAAGCGCGCTCGAAGCCTATACCTATGCCGAGCGCAAGGTCGCCGAGTATTACGAAACGCAGAAGCGCCTGGCGACGGAACATCCGATCATCGAGGACACCGGCGAGGGCGAAGGCGTGCGCGAGCCGTCGCCGGAAAATAACGAAGGCCTGGTCGCCCGGCGAACCACCGTCCTGCACCTGGGCTCGGTTGCCGACATCGTCAACGATCCGGCCAAGCAGGAGTTGCTGAAGCAGAAGGACGAGCTGCAGATTGCCATCGATGACCTGCAGTACCGCAAGGCGGCGTTCCCCGAGGCCGAATATCAGCGCCAGATGCGGCAGTTGCTGCTGGACCTGGCTCGTATTCAAGCGGAGCTCGATAAGTAAGGGTTTTTTGCAGGATGCAGGAATAGCAGGATCAGGAGCGGCGGGAACCAGCGCCGTGAAAAGAGGACAATAAAGGAAAGGGGCCGGAGAGGGAATAAGAAGTACGATGAACAACCAGCAACCCAATCTGAACCCTCCCGAAGATCCTCGCTTTGCGCCGCCGCGCCCGGAAGGCTTTCTGCATCGGCTGAATTCCGGCAACGCCTACCGCAACTCGGTCATCGCCATCCTGGTGGTCGCCGGCCTGTATCTGGTGGCGCAGCAATCCGGTTGGGTGCGCCAGATCCGGGCCCGGGCGCAGGGGCCCAAGGCGCCGCTGATGAGCGAGCCGGTCACCAAGTGCTGGGATCTGCATAACCATGGCGACGACGCGGCGACGCAATGCTTCCAGGAATTATCGCTGTCGCGCGATGCGCTGACCCGCGCCGAGGGATTGTGGGGTCTGGGCAATTATCGCGACGCCAATGCCGCCTTCCAGCAGGCCGTGAAGGACGATGCGGAAGATCCGGCCCGGCATGTCCGCTGGGGCTCGATGTTCTATGAGTTCAAGCAGCCGGCCGACGCGCGCGCCGAGTTTGAGGAAGCCATCAAACGGGACGAGTTCTACGGGCCCGCGATTCTGGGGCTGGCCTATGTCTTCAGCGATGAGTTCAGCAATCAGGGTCTGAAGTACGCCGACCAGGCGCTGGAAGTGGATCCCGATCTCTATCAAGCACACGAAATCGAGGCGCGCATTCACCTGGAGGACGACGATCCGGCGCAGGCGCGCGAGGATGCCGAGAAGGCCCTGCGAGATGTCCGACGAGGCGATCGACGCGCTGGTGATCCTGGCCACCGCCGACATGCTCGACGATAAGCCCGGCACCGAGTACTGGGATCGCATCTTCGCCATCAATCCAAAGTACGGCAAGGCTTACGAAACCGCCGCTGGCTTTTTCGTCATCAACCGGCGCTACGAGGAAGGCATTGCGCTGTATCGCAAGGCGCTGGAAATCGACCCCAATCTGCAGACGGCGCGCGCCAATCTGGGCGTCAACCTGATGCGCTTCGGCCGCGATGCGGAAGCCCGGCCGCTGCTTGAAGAAGCCTTCTACGCCGGCTGGGGAAGCTGGCCGCTGGTCTCGAACACGCTCAAGCTGCTCGACAGCTACGAGAACTTCGACACCTTCACCACCGACAAGACCGTCCTGAAGCTGCATCAGAAGGAAGCGGCCCTGCTGCGCCCCTACTTCCAGTCGGAGCTGGATCGCGCCATCGCCACCTACGAGGACAAATACAAGTTCAAGCTGGATCAGCCGGTGCGCCTGGAAGTCTATCCGGATCACGAAGACTTCGCGGTGCGCACGATGGGTCTGCCGGGGCTCGGCGCGCTGGGCGTGACGTTTGGTAACGTGGTCGCGATGGACTCGCCGTCGGGCCGCGAGCCGGGCGACTTCCACTGGGCCTCCACCATGTGGCATGAGTTGAGCCACGTCTTTGTGCTCTCGATGACCGGCCACCGCGTGCCGCGCTGGTTCACCGAAGGCGTCGCCGTGCATGAGGAAACCGCGACCGAACCCTACTGGGGCGATCGGCTCGCGCCGCCCATGATCGAGGCGATCAAGGGCGATAAGCTCCTGCCCATCGCCGATCTCGACCGCGGCTTCATCCACCCCACCTATCCGGAACAAGTGGTCGTCTCCTATTTCCAGGGCGGCAAAGTCATCGACTACATCGTCGAGACCTGGGGCTATGACAAGATTCTCGACATGATCCACGCCTTTGCCGATCACAAGGATTCGGTGACGGTGATCAACGAGGTCCTGGGCGTGACACCCGAAGAGTTCGACGAACAGTTCTTCCCGTGGCTGAAGGAACAGACGAAGTCTTCTGTCGAGGGCTTCGATCATTGGCGAGCGGAGATCAAGCTGATCAATGATGCCGCCAAGGAAGAGGATTGGGACGGAGTAATCTCGAAGGGGTTGGAGATTCGCGACGTCTACCCCGACTACGTGGAAGCCGGCAGCGTTTACGAATTTCTGGCACGGGCCTATGAGGCGAAAGGCGATAACGCCGCCGCGATTCAGCAACTGCAAGCCTATTCCGACATCGGCGGCCGCGAGCCCGACACCCTGGTGAAGCTTGCCGAAATGCAGACCGAGGCGGGCGACGCCGACGGCGCCATTGATACGCTGGAACGGCTCAATATGGTGTATCTCGAAAATGTCCAGGGCCATCACGACCTCGGCGACCTCTATCTGAAGACGGGCGACGCTGAGAAAGCCATTCGGGAATACCGGTCCGTCTCCGTGCTGGATACGACCGACCCGGCCGGAGCGCACTATAACCTGGCCCGCGCGCTGCACGGAGCGGGAAAAGACGACGAGGCGCTGGACGAAGTGTTCGCGGCGCTGGAAGTCGCGCCGACCTTCAAGCCCGCCCAGCAACTGCTGCTGGAGCTGGACGATGCCGGCTCGGCGGCCAATTGATGCAGGCAGCGAGTAACGTAAAGCGGATTTAACAAGAGCAGCAAACGAAAACGTGGAAGAATAAGACCGAAAAGAATGTCATCCAGTCCAACCACCCAAACGCTAGAATCGAGCGAGGTCAAAGACCGCATCGCACGCTTTCATCAGGTGCAGGAAGGAATCGTCAACCAGGTCCATAACGTCATCGTCGGACAGAACGAGGTGATCGAACAGGTGCTGACCGCGCTGTTTGTCGGCGGCCACTGTTTGATGACCGGCTTGCCCGGCACCGCCAAGACGCTGCTGGTCCGCACCCTGGGCGAGATTTTAGGGCTGGACTTCAAACGCATCCAGTTCACGCCTGACCTGATGCCGACCGACATCACCGGCACCGACATCATTGAAGAGGATTCGAGCACCGGCCGCCGGAGCTGGACCTTTGTCCCCGGTCCGATCTTCTGCTAATGTGCTGCTGGCCGACGAAATCAACCGTACGCCTCCCAAGACGCAGTCGGCTCTGCTGGAAGCGATGCAGGAACATTCGGTCACCGTCCGCGGCAATCATTACAAGATTCAGGAGCCGTTCTTCGTGCTGGCCACGCAGAACCCGATCGAGCTCGAAGGCACCTATCCGCTGCCGGAAGCCCAGCTCGACCGCTTCATCTTTAATGTGATTCTGGATTACCTGACCGCGGAGCAGGAACTCGAGGTGCTCGACCTGACCACCACGACGCATAAGCCCGAGGTCAAGGCCGTCACCACGCCCGAGGAAATCGTCGACTTCCAGCAACTGGTGCGCATGGTGCCGATCGCCGAATCGGTTGCCCGCTACGGCGTCAATCTGGTGCGCGCCACCCGCGCCACCGAAGATGAGGCCCCGGACTTCATCAAACAGTACGTGAACTTCGGCGCCAGCGTTCGCGCCGCGCAGAACCTGATCCTGTGCGCCAAGACCCGCGCGCTGATGCATAAGCGCTATCACGTCAGCTATGACGACGTCGCCATCATGGCCAAGCCGATTCTGCGCCACAGAATCCTGCTCAACTTCCAGGCGGAAAGCGAGCGCCTGACGCCGGACAAGATCCTCGACCGGTTGCTCGAAACGGTCCCGAGGCCGAAGGAGTAAGGTTCGCCCGGAACAGAAGGCCGCACATCGCACGCTGGTAAGGAGTTCACACACAAACGCATGGCCATCGCAACGCAACGCTTTCTCGACCCGAAAGTCCTCGCCGGGATCTCCGGCCTGGACTTGGTCGCCAAAACCGTCGTCGATGGCTTTATCTCCGGCCTTCACCAGTCGCCGGACTTCGGCTTCAGCCAGGAATTCGCCGAGTATCGCCTCTATGAGCCTGGCGATGACCTGCGTCACGTCGACTGGAACGTCTTTGCCCGCTCCGAGCGCATGTACCTCAAGCGCTACCGCGGTGAAACCAACACCCTGATCTCGATCGTTCTCGATGCCTCGAAGTCCATGCACTACGGCTCGCGCGGGATGGAGAAGCTCGAATACGCCCGCTTTCTCACCGCTTCGCTCGCCTACCTGGCGCATCTGCAGCGCGACGCCTCCGGCCTGATCGTCTTCGATGGGGACGTTCGCGCCTTCATTCCGCCGGCCGCCAAGCAGGGCCAGTTGATGCGGATCCTGCACACCATTGACCAGGCCGAGGCGGGCACCACCGAAACCAATTTCACGAAGCCGCTCTCGACGCTGACCGACTATCTGGCCAAACGCAGCATCGTCGCCGTCGTCTCGGACTTCTGGGAAGATCCCGAAGCGGTGATGAAGGCGATCGGTCCGCTGCGGGCGCGCGGCAACGAAATCATTTTGTTCCAGGTATTGGATCCGGACGAACTGGAGCCCAAATTCAAGGGGCCCATGTTGCTGGAGGACCTCGAATCGGGCGAAAGCATGCAGGTCTCTCCGGATTACGCCAAGCGCGAGTACAAAGCCAAGATGGACGCGCATCTGGAAGACCTGAAAAAGAAGGCCACCGCGCGGGGCATCCATTATTTCCTCTGCGACACCAGCAAGCCGCTCGACGGCGCCTTGCGCCAGTATCTGGCGATGCGGGCGGGGAAGTTCTAATGCGGGCAGAGGAGTTCATCACAACGTTCACGCGGGCGAGGGACATGAGAGAGGACGCAGGAAGGTAAGTTCATGGGATTGTTTTCACCCTGGTTTTTAGCGGGCGCCGCGGCGGTGGGGCTGCCTATCTGGCTGCACCTGCTGAAACGCTCCAAGACCGACCCCACGCCGTTCCCCTCGCTGCGATTCTTTGAAAATCGCGAGGTCCCCTCGGTCCATCGCCGCCTGGACTACATCCTGCTGTTCATCCTGCGGACGCTGATGGTGCTGTTGCTCGCGCTGCTGTTCGCGCATCCGTATCTTGAAACTCTGGCCGCCTCGAACACCGCCGAAGCGCTCACGATCATCGCCGTCGACCGCTCCTTCAGCATGCGGACCCAAGCCGGAGCCGGCGGCACGCGGCTCGATCAGGCCAAGGCCGACGCCCTCACCGAACTCGATCAGATTCCCAACGGCCGCAACGCGCAGGTGGTCGCCCTGGCCGGAACGCTGGAGGCGATGACGCAGCAGGTGAACGATCCGGCCGAACTGCAGGCCGCCATTGCCGCGATTCAGCCCTCCGATAGCCGGGCTTCCTTCGGCGAACTGTCGCGCTACCTCCGCACGCTGCGCGATTCCACCGAAAAGCCGCTGGAGGTACACCTGTTCAGTGACCTGCAGGAATCTGCGCTGCCGCCGGGCTTCATGGACTTGCGCCTCGAAGACAACACCGAGCTGGCCTATCACCAGATCAGCGACACGGAGCCGAACTGGACGGTCGAAACCGTGGTCGCGCCGCAGCGCGTCTTTGATCCCGACACCACCCACATCGTCGCCACCGTCGCCGGCTTCAATACGCCGGAAGCCGAGCGCGGCGTCACATTGTTTCTAAACGGCAAGCAGGTGGGCCAGCAGACCGTGATGGTCCCCGAAAACGGCCGCGGATCGGTGGAGTTCGTGGGGCTCGAAGCCGCCTATGGATTCAATCAGGCCGAGGTCCGAATCGACTCTGCCGATGAGCTGGCCGACGATGACCACTTCCCGTTCTCGGTGGAGCGCACCGACCCGCGCAAGGTCCTGTATATAGATGATGGCCGTCGTGACGCTGCCCGCGAGTTCTTCCAATCCGCGCTAAGCGCCGGCCGCGAAGATGAGTTCTCCATGGATGCGGTGCTGCCTCCCGCCGCCGCCAACGCCGATCTCAGCAAATATTCGCTGGTCGTGATCTCCGACATCGGCTCCTATCCGGACCGCCTCAAGGCCGCGCTGGACAAGTATGTCGCTGACGGCGGAGCCGTGCTGGTTTCCGCCGGGTCGAACTCGGTGGCGCTGGGCCGCGTGCCGGTGCTCGACGAGGAAATTACCGGATCCCATCTGGCCACGCGCAACGGCGAACGCTTCAATTCGGCCACCGACGTCGACGTGACCCATCCGGCGCTACGCAGCACCGAACGGCTGGAAGGGATCCGCTTCTTCCAGGGAGTTGACGTGAATCCGGGCGATGCCGAAGTTCTCGCGAGCCTGAACGACGGCGCGCCGCTGATCCTCGAACGCCACATTGGCGAGGGCGACGTGATCGCCTTCACCTCCACCTGGGACAACATCTCGAATGACTTTCCGCTGAAACCGGCCTTCGTCGGCTTCATCCAAGAGAGCGTGAACTACCTGGCCGGGGGCGGCGCCGAACAGCCGATCAACCTGGTGGTGGATGACTTTGTCGAGCTCCGCTCCGGCGACTCCGATGAGGGCGTCACCGCCGAGGTCACCGGCCCCTCCGGCGAGCGCGTCCTCTCGCTTGAAGAATCCGCCACGGCCAAGAACTTCACGCTGGCCAAGGAAGGCTTCTACAACGTGCGGACCGCCGGCGGAAAAACCCGCTTGATCGCCGCCCACGCCGATCGCCGTGAGTCCGACCTACAGGTGATCCCCATCGAAACCCAGGAATTGTGGGCCGCCACCGGCGGGACCGAACCCGCCTCGGCTGCTGGCGCCGAAGGCGGCGTGGACGAAACCAATCTTGAGGCCGCCACGGAACCGTGGAGCCTCGGTCCTTTTATATTGGTGTTATTGTTGGGAGTAGCACTAGCAGAATCCGTGATCGCGGATGGTTATCTGCGCTCACGAAATCAACCGCAGGGGGCATGACGACGGTATGAACACTCGCGAGCAGCTCAATCAATACCTGCGCGGTCTGGAATCGCGCCTTAGGATTCTGATGGTGAGCCGGGGGATTGCGGTGGCTCTGGGCGTCGCCCTGGGCGCCACCGTAGCGCTGGTGTTGCTGACCAATTACTTCGCCTTCGCCCCGGGCGTGATGGTCGCCGCGCGCGTCATCCTGTTTGTTTCTCTTGCCGTAGCGCTGGGCCTCGGCCTGGTCATTCCGTTGCTCAAACTCAACCCGCGGCGTGCCGCCGGGGAAGCCGAAAGGAAGCATCCGGACTTCGATCAACGCCTCCTTACTTATATTGACCGCAAGGATGCGAGCGATCCGATGCTGGAGCTGCTGGCCGAAGATACCCTGAGTCGCGCTCCCGATGCTCCGGCCACCAAAATCATCCCCCAGAAGTCGATTTTTGCCTTTGGCGCCGGCGCCGGTGCGGCAGGTATGGTGCTGTTGTGGCTGATTTTAGCCGGCCCCGGATACCTGGGCTTCGGTGCCCGCACCCTGTGGGCCGGACTGCCCGCCAACGCCGGACCCGGGTTCTATTCGATTAACGTGGAGCCCGGCGACGCCCTGATCCGCCGCGGTACCGACGAGTCGATCATCGCCACGCTCAACGGATTCCTGGCCAGCGAAGTTCGCCTGCTGGCCCGTTATGAAAGCTCCACCAAATGGGAAGAGCTCGTGATGTTGCCGCGTGCCGGCGAGGCGTCCTACGGATTCGTCGTGGCCGGCGTGCCGGAAGGCTTTGACTACTATGTCGAGGCCAACGGCGTTCGCTCGGACACCTATCGCGTCGACGTGCGCGATCTGCCTAGCATCAGCAATATTGAGGTTACCTATAACTATCCGAAGTGGCTCGGGCTGGCCGACATGACCGAGAACCCCGGCGGCGATCTTCGCGCGGTCGCCGGTACCGTGGCCCACCTGATGGTCGAAACCGACCGCCCGCTGGAGAACGGCGTCATCCGCCTGCAGGACGGTTCGGAGATCCCGCTGACGAAGGTCACCGGCGAAGAAGCCGAACGCGCCAAAGCCGCGAGCGCCGCGGCGAAAGCAGAGTTGGGGCTGGAACCGATCGAAGGCCAGGAAGAGCTCGGCGGCAACTTCCTCCGCGCCGAGATCCCCATGGAGCTCGACGGCACCTATCACTTCGCCGCCAAGGAAGGCTCCAATTTCGTTCGCCTCACCCAGGACTACTTCATCGAAGCCCAGATCGACGGCGAGCCCCAGATCCGCATCTCGCACCCCGGGCCCGAAACCCAGGTCAACCCGATTGAAGAGGTCGTGATCGAGGTCGAAGGCGACGACGACTTCGGACTGACTCAGCTCGCGCTGCACTACTCGGTCAACGGCGGCGAGGAAAAGACGATCAACCTGCTGAACGCGAAGGGCGCCAAGCTCGCCAGCGGCCGCACGGTCCTCTACCTGGAAGACTTCGGCATGGTGCCGGGCGACGTTGTTTCGCTTTACGCGACGGCCAAGGACGCGCGCATCGAAAGCGCCAGCGACATCAACTTCATCCAGGCCGTGCCGTTTGAAAAGAACTACTCGCAGTCCCAGCAGGGCGGCGGGGGAGGCGGTGGCGGTGGTGGCCAGCAGCAACAGGACGAGATTTCGCGCCGTCAGCGGGAAATCATTACCGTCACGCATCGCGCCTTGCGCGGCAACCAGCAGGATCGTAGCGCCGCCAATCAGGAGCGCGCCGAGTTCCTCGCCGAGACCCAGGCCAAACTGAAAGAACAGGCCGAATCGCTGTCTCGCCGTCTGGCGGCCCGTCAGCTCGACGACGCCTCCGAGGGCATCTCCGAATTCGCCGCCGAGATCGAAGCGGCCGCGAACGAGATGGGCCCTGCGGCGGATCTGCTCCGCGAGATGAAGTGGGAGGAAGCGCTGCAACCGGAAAACCGGGCTCTGCAACATCTGCAGCGCGCCGAGCAAATGAATCGTGACATCCAGGTTGCCTTCGGCAATCAGGGCGGCGGCGGCGGTGGCGGCGGCGGAAACGCGGGCCGTGACCTGGCCAACCTGTTTGACCTGGAACTCGATACCGAAAAGAATCAGTACGAGCAGGCCCAGTCAGCCCGCGGCGGTGGCAATAGCGAAGATCAGCAGCAACAGCAGATCGATGAAGCGCTGCAGAAGCTCGAAGAGCTCGCGCGCCGCCAGCAGGAGCTCGCCCAGCAACAGCAGAACCAGAGCCAGCAGTCGCTGGATCGCCGCTGGGAACAGGAACAGCTTCGCCGCGAAGCCGAGGAACTGCGCAAGCAACTCGAGCAACTTCAGCAGCAGCAGGCGCAAAACAGCCAGCAGCGCGGACAGCAACAACAGTTGAGCCGCGGTCAGCAGCAGGGCCAGCAAGGTCAACAGGGCCAACAAGGACAGCAAGGCCAACAAGGACAGCAGGGACAACAAGGTCAGCAGGGCCAGCAAGGTCAGCAAGGCGGCCAGGCCGGCGGAGGCCAGCAGCAACAGCAGTTGCAGCGCATGCTGGAACAAGTCGAGTCCTCCCTCGATGACATGCGTAACGCCCAGCGTGCCGGCCAGCAGAACGATCAGGCTCAGGCTGATGCCGCGGCGCAACGCGCGGCCGAACGCCTCCAGCAGGCCGGCAACATCGGCAACCAGATGCAGCGCGATAGCGTCGCCGGGGCGCTGCGCCAGCTCGAACAGCAGGCCGAGGGGCTCGCTGACAAGCAGGCCGAACTCGAAGCCCAGATGCGCGACGCCTACACCGGCACCGGGACCGGCCTCTCGCAGCAGGAACGCGACAAGATCGCCAACGAAAAGCAAAAGATGCGGTCCGAGCTTTCAGACCTCGAACGCGAAGCCCAGCGCCAGGTGCGCGAGCTTTCGCAGACCCAGCCCGACGCCTCCCGCGAGGTTCGTGACGGCCTCAGCGAAATCCAGCAGGCCGAAGCCGACCGCCGCCTCGAATACGGCATCGACTATATTCGCGACGGCCGCCAGCTCAAGGAGTGGCTCTCGCGCGAAGGTCCGTTGACTGATTCGCTGCAGGCCATGGCGGATGCCGTGAAGCAGGCCCAGGGCGCGCTCCGCGAAGGCGACCAGCAACAGCAGCCCAACAACGAAATGGCGGCGATGGTCCGTCAGGTCGAGCAAATGCGCCAGCAACTCGAACAGGCCCAAGCCCAAGCTCAGGCCGCCGCCCAGCAGGGGCAGCAGCAGAATGGGCAGCAGGGCCAAGGCCAGCAGGGGCAGGGACAACAAGGGCAACAGCAGGGCCAGGGTCAGCAAGGCCAAGGTCAACAAGGGGGCCAACAACAAGGCCAAGGCCAACAGGGCCAACAGCAAGGTGGAGGTCAGCAGGCCAACACCGGCGGCGGCAATCGCAATGGAGGCCGGTTTGGCGGCGGCAACTTTGGCCGCTACAATCCGCAAGGCCTCTATGACAACAACCTGCCGCTGGGCCGTCCGGTGGATCCGCAGCAGATTGCGCAGGACGCCCGCCGCCAGCTCTCTGAGCTCCGCAATTTCGTTCGTGATAATCCCGAACTTGCCAGCCAGGTGAGCCAGGTGGAGCAGGCTCTTACCTCGCTCTCCTTCGGCAATCCTTCCGGGCCGGAGCTGAGCGACCGCCTGAGCCGGACCATCCTGCCGCAACTCGAAACGCTGGAAGTCCAACTGCGGCGCGAACTGGCCAACCAGGAAGGTGGGCAGGTCCGCAGCGTTGCGGCCGACAAGATCCCCGCCGGCTTCTCCGAGCAAGTTGAGGAATACCGCCGCCGTCTCAGCCGCCAGCGGTAAAACACGTTCTGCCAGGGGAGCGGACCCGTTCCGCTCCCCCGTATGTCCCGCGCAAGGATAGGTTTTGCGCCACCCCGTTCCGTTCTCCGTGCGCACGCGACCCCCAAGACGCCCCGTTCCAGGCAAGCCAGGAATGGGCTTGATGTCGCGCTTTCCGAACCTCTCCCGCAGTCTCCTCCGAGCCCCGGCCCTGATCCTCCTCGCCGCGTTTTTCCTGCTTTCTCTCCACGCGGCCAGCCGCCGTTGGGCCATCTACGAATACGAGATGCAGAGCCCCACCGACGATCCACCCGACGCCATGCAGGAAACCGAGTTCGCCTATACGCGTCTCCGCTACACGTCCTATAACGACCGTTTCCGCTATCGGGCATGGGGTATCGACGCCAACAAATCTGACCGGCTCTTCATTCGGGGGCTGCGCCGCCTGACCCGCGTCGACGGCCGCTCCGTCGAGCAGATCGTCGACACCCAGAATGACGAAATGTTTGACTGGCCCTGGATCTACGTCGTCTCCGGCGGCGACTGGGTGATCAACGAAGAGGAGGGCCACCGTCTGCGCCAATACTTTGACCGCGGCGGCTTCATGATCGTTGACGACTTTCACGGCGAGCCGGAATGGGAAACCTTCATGCAGGGCCTCGAGATGATCTTCCCGGACCGCATCCCGGTTGAGCTCGACGACAGCGCCGAGATCTTCCATGTCTTCTATGACCTCACCGACCGCACCCAGGTCCCCGGCTATCAAATCGTCACGCAGGGCATCATGTACGAGCGGGGCGGGGTAACGCCGCACTGGCGCGCTGTGCTCGACGAGCAGGGCCGCGTCCAGGTCGGGATGTTCTTCAACCACGACCTCGGCGATGCCTGGGAATTCGCCGACGACCCCGCCTACCCGGAACAGTTCGCCTCGATGGCTTACCGCATGGGCGTCAACTATGTCGTCTATCCCATGACGCACTGATCAAGGAGTCAGGAGACAGAAGAGCGGAGACAGCAGCTACGTGGGGCGAGGTTCAGCTTGCGGAGGGCGATTCGCCCTCCCGTCACGACAGTTGGGTGGCTACACCAAAGCCGAGTTATCTTCCACCCTTCGTCCGCAACTCCCGCAGCGCATCCTTGCCCACCCACCGCGCCGCCGCCGACTCGGACCCCGCCAGCCGCTCAGCGACCTCGATCGCCTCGGACCTCAGCTCTGGACTCCGTTTTCCAATCTGCCGAAGCGCCCAATTCACCGCTTTCTTCACGAAGTTCCGATCATCAACCGCGTACTCTTCGATCAGTGGCAGAAACTCCAGAAACCGCGCATCCGGAGCCCCCTTATCGTGCACCACCAGCGACGCGATCATCACAAACCCCGCTCTTCGCACCCACTGCTGTTTCTGCCGAGCCCACCGCTCGGCCAACTCCCAGGCAAACGGAGTCTTCCGCAACAGGTGAATGATCATGCCGTCGCAAACATCCCACGATCCCGACTCACGAGCCCACTGGTTCGCCTGTCCCCGGGTGACCTTCCGCGGATCATCACACAGAAACGCGACCACCCTCGCCTCACGCACCCCCGTGTTCCACAGCGCCAGCGCCAACTCATGATTCCGCCCCAGCTCTTTTGCCAGGGGACGCAACCGGGACAGCGGCACCCCCAGCGCGTGCGACGTATCAATCCCAAACCGCGCCATCCCGGCCAGGTTCTCCTCCGAGCCCCACTCCCGGAGCTTTCGCACGACCCGCTTCGCCGCCGCCCCGGCCTCCCCGGCATTCATCGCTTTGGACATCGATGGCACAGCCTCAGCTTGACACAATGGCCCCCCCACAACCACAATCTCCCGCAAAATATCGGCGATTCCTGCACTCCCCCCGTGGCACGGGGCCATGCCCCGCGACCGCCTCCTCCGCAACCAGCCCCACAAACTGTCTGCTATCCTGTAAGCTGCTACGAAAGTGAGGTGAGGTCATTTGGCCGAAGTCTATCTCCAGGAGGGCGAACCCCTGGACGGTGCGCTCCGGCGTTTCAAGCGGAAAGTGCAGCAAGAGGACATCATTAAGGAAATCAAGCGGCACTCGTTCTACCTGAAACCCGGCGAAAAACGTCGCACCAAGGAAGCGTTGGCTCGCAAGCGGAACCGCAAAAAACGTTCCCGCGGCGACGACTAAGCGCCCATCGAATCAAACATCCAGATAAGAAAAGGCCCGCGCTAGGCAATTGCCTAGGCGGGCCTTTTGGTTTGGATCGCGGATCCCCGCGAACCCCGCTGCCGGTTAGGGCAGGGAGCTCACGAAGGAAACCACGACGGATTTGGTGGTCGACTGGCCGGCACTATCGGTGACGGTGAGGTCAAACACATAATCGCCTTCGACAATTCCCAGTTGGACACGGGTGGTCGGGCTGGTTGGATCCAGCACGGCCGAATCCGTATTGCTGGTTGTCCAGCGATAGGTCAGCGGACCCTTGCCTTCTGGGCTGAACGACCCGGACGCATCAATGGTGATTAAGCGGACGATCGTCTCGATGCGATCTCCACCGGCGATCACGATCGTCGGACCATTTTGCGATCCGCCACCGCCATTACCCGGCGGAACGATATTCACGTTCACCGTGGCGGTATCGGTCAACCCTTGCGAGTTGGTGGCCGTACACGTATAGGTCGTATCCTGGGTCGGCGTCACCGTAAACGATGCCGAGCTTCCCTGGAAGAACGCCTGCGCGATGCGGATGTTCGCCGCGCCGGTCGCGTTACAGGTCAGGACCACCTTGTTGCCCGCGGCGGTGGATGTCTCCGGAACCGCGGTAAACGAAGTGATCTTCGGCGGCGGGATCACGTGTACGTTCACCGTGGCCAGCGAGGTCACGGAGCCGTTCACGTTGGTCGCCGTCATCTGGTAGACCGTCGTCTCAGCCGGGGAAACCGACTGCGTGCCGGCCAGGGAAACGCTGTTGCCGATTTGCGAGATCGCTACGTTCGTGGCGTTCTCCACAACCCAGAACAGTTCGGAACTGCCGCCGCTCTCGATTGTCGCCGGCTCGGCCGAGAAGCGGATGATGCGCGGCAGATCGCCCGAGGTCACCGAAACCGGGATCGAGCAGGTGTCGGTCGTACCCGCGCCGGTCGCGGTCAGCGTGTAGGTGGTGTCCTGCTGCGGCGATACCACATAGCCGCCGGAGGCGCCCACCGTGACGTTCCCCGGTTGGATGGTCACCGTATCGGCCGTGTTCGCGATCCAGTTCAACGTCGCGCTCTCACCGAGCATGATGTTGGCCGGCGTCGCGAAGCAGTAGCTGAACTGCGCTCCGCTCACCACAACAGTGGTGGTGGCGCCCTTCTCACCCACGTTGTTGCGGGCCGTCATGTTGTACTGCGTCGTCGTGGTCGGCGAGACATCCATCGTGCCGGTCGACGGCACCGTGCCGATGCCTTCGATCATGACCGTATCGGCATGATCCACGCGCCAGGACAGCGTCGCCTTCTGGCCTGCCGAGATCGTCGACGGGTCGGAGCGGAAGTAGACGATGTCCACCTGATCGGCCTGCTTGGTCGTGATGCGGACGCGTGCGAAATCTTGCCCGCCTTGATTGTCCTTGACCAGGACCTTGAATATGTAGCTCTGTCCCAGCAGCGCCGTGAAGCTGGCTACTGCCGCGGTCGGGTTGCCGATCGTCACCGACGGACCGGCTTCCTGCGTCCACAAATACGTCAGCGGATCGCCTTCCGGATCGTAGGAGTTCGAGGCATCCAGCGTCACCACGCCCGAATCCGCATTGTTGCGGTCCGGACCGGCGTCGGCCACCGGAGCATCGTTGCCCGTGCGAACGCGCCGTTCCACCACTTCGTAGCGGACCCGTGGAACGTTCATCGGAATCGCGTGATCGGCGCCCTGATACTGCTTCGGACGCAGGAAATTGCCCAACTGCACGCCAGCCACCACGCGGCCCTGGTTGAAGTTGCCGGGCAGAAGCGTCTGGTTTACGCCGCCTTCCAGCGTGAAGGCGACCTTGTCGTTCATCGGGAACACGAAACGCAACATGCCGCCGGCGCGATTGCCCGACGCCCGCGACCGCAGATAGCCGATGTTGCCTTCCGCATAGATGTTGCCGATCAGCCCGATCGTAGCCTGCACGCCAATCTGATCGACCACGCTCAGGTACTTCTGCAGCAGGATGTTGTTCGACACGATTCCGGTCGGTCCCACCGCCGCCGCCTGGTTGATCAGGGAATTGGTCATGAAGCCCTTCGAGGCAAACATTCCGACCGTGCCCCGCGAGAAAATGTAATCGGCCACCAGCGAAGCCTGGCCCAGCGTCCCGCCGTACTGATTGCCATTCAGCGTCACGTGCTTGAAGCTGGCGAACAAGCCGGCCTGGAAATGCCGGTTGAAGCGGTCCACCAGACCGATATCAAACTGGCCTTCCTGCTGGCTCTTCTGGATGTAGTAGTATTCGGCCTGCGCCTGGACACCGAAGCGGTCGCCCATCGGACCGAAGAACCGCCCGCGTCCGGACGCCGCCAGGTTCCCCTTGGCGTCGCTGCCCACGTTCAGCCCCAGCATCTGGAATGTGGGTTTCTTGTTGGCGGCGAGTTCGTTCTTCACCCTGTTGGCGATCTCTTCCGCGCTCGGCGGAGCCGCCGGCGGCGGCGGAGGCGGTCGATTCACAGCCGACTGCAGCGCCTGCTGATTTTCCTTGAGGCCATCCAGCTCACGGCGTAGCGCGGCGTTCTGATCCGCCAGGTCACGCAGCAGGCTCGCGATCTCATCCAACCGGTCCAGCCGGTTCAGGATCTGATCGCAGCATTCGTTCATTTTATTGATCGCGTCCAGGGCGGCCTGATCCATCGCATGGATGGCTTCATTGGCGCCACCCGCGCCGACCACGTTCCCGTCACCGTCGGTCACCGTCAGCACCACCCGCCGGTTCACCCACCGAGCCGGATCGGTCTGCGCGTACGTCGTGCCTTGCGCCGCGTTGCCCCGCGGATTGTTCTTGCCGCCCGTGGCCGTATCGATCTGCCCTTGGCCCGCGCCATACTTCAGCAGGAAGTCCTGCACGGCGTTGGCGCGCCGTAGCCCCAGGCTGTTGTTGTATTCATCGCTGCCCAGAATGTCGGTGAACCCTTCCACGCGAACGTGGTAGCTCGGATTTGCCTGCAACAGCTCGGCCAGTCTCAGCAGGCTGGGGAATCCATCCACCAGCACAGCCGAGTCGAAGTCGAAGTTGATCTCTTCCCAAGTATCGGGCGTTGAATTGTTGCTGTAGTCCTGTCCCCAGGCGCCCGTCGCGCCGAGAATCAGAAGCATCAGCAGCACGGCAAGTTTTTGTGGATACCCAAAAAGTTGGGTCATGCGTGCCATAGGTCTGCCTCCTCCAGAGGTACTGCGTCTTTGTTTGATCACGATATCTTTTTTTTTGTTGTGTGCCCTTGAGCGCCAGGGCGGGGTCGAGATCCGTAAAAGCCCCCGAAATTGGCGGCTCTGACGACAACGAGCGCCGCTTGGATCATCCTGAATCCCCCAGCCATGGACTCTGATTTCGGACCTTCTGCCAAAGGTACTGCCGTGGAAATTCTCCCGACGGGTGTCCTGCGCTGCCCCCCGGAGTCCGCTCCCCTCCAGCTAAGAATCCATGAGATCGATTATATATGAAAATGCAGCAGCTTACCCTGTGTTCTCGAAACTCATCCTGCACCTCTCCGACGGTGTACTTATGGTGAAGGAGAGCTCTCTCTGGCCGCATTCGTTTCATCCGGCCTGGTTCGGACATTGTTCATCATCGTTCGGATCATTGTTCGGATCATTCCGGTACCCGACCGGTATACGATCTGTAATACATTCTTCACTACAAATGTATGTACCAGTACTTCCCCCACCGGGGGCCGGGGTCCACCCGGCGGGAGGCATCTTCGGCCTCCCGGTTGCCCTCGGTCCAACCGGTCCCTGCAACACCGCCGCAGCAACCACCTTCCCCCGGTCGGCACCGAATCCAGTTTCAAACGTAGATCCTTCGGGGCACGGCGACCGGTAGCGAGCGGGACTTACCAGCCCACCCCGGCCGAGCTGCCACTACCGCCCGAAGCACCCGCTAGAATAGAGTCGGATCCAGGCGGTGGGCAATCGCCGGTTCCGGGGCTTCGGCGTTATGCCTGAGCTACCGGGACGGGAGGAAAGTCCGGTCTCCATAGGGCAGCATGCCGGCTAACGGCCGGGGGCAGGCGTGGGAACGCGCCGGCTACGGAAAGTGCCACAGAAAATATACCGCCGGCGAAGCCGGTTTTATGCACCTCACGCGCAGCCGCTCTGGCGGTTTTTTGCGCCTCCTGCGCAGTAGCGTTCGGAGAGTCTTCTGGCGGCAGTGTTTGGGCCGCAGTGTTTGGGCCGCAGTGTTTGGATGGTTCAGATCGAACTTTGGTCTGGGCTGCGGACCGCCCGTGCACGTGAGGTGCGTAAGACCGGCTTTGCCGGTAAGGGTGAAATGGTGCGGTAAGAGCGCACCGCGGACGCGGCAACGCGGCTGGCAGGGCAAACCCCATGCGGAGCAAGACCAAATAGGGGAGCAGGAGCGGCCCGCTCCGTTACGACTTCCGGGTAGGTTGCTGGAGCCTGGCAGTGATGCCAGGTCTAGAGGAATGGTTGCCGCCCGCCTCACTCGTGGGGCAGGTACAGAAACCGGCTTATAGCCGCCTGGATTCTTATACTCATTGCCCTCCTCATGTGGGGCGAGGTTTAGCTTGCGGAGGGCTCAGGCTCCGAACGCCCTCCGAGCACAGGAGTTGCAGCCCTAACCCGCCGCCTCCAATCGACCGTGCAACACAACTCGCTCCCCAACCGCAACCCGGGCGGGACAGAGCCGGAACCTTTCGAGAACTGCCACCCCGCCGCCCCGCAAACATCTGTCGCCAACCCTCCTCGCCTCCCACCTCCCGAGCCGAATCGTGTACCCTAATCCAGTCGGTGTGGGCCATTGACGATCTGGTTAGGAGACAGAAATGCGCATACTGATCGTCGGCGCTGGACCGACGGGAGCTTCGCTCGCCTATTTACTGGCGCGCCGGGGCATCGACGTATCCCTCATCGAACGGGAACCCTCCTTTGACCGCCTCTTCCGCGGCGAAGCGCTCATGCCCAGCGGCGTCGACGCGCTCTACCAGATGGGCTTCCGCGACGCCTTCGCCGATTTGCCCCACCGCACTGTCGAATGCATGGAGCTGTACGTCGATGGCTCGCGCGCGGTCCGCGCCGACTGGCCCGAGATCCAGGGGGACAACGCCGCCCGCGTCGTCTCGCAACCCCGGCTGCTCGATCTGTTGACCAAGTCCGCCTCCGAACATCCGTCCTTCGATCTCCGCATGGGAACCACCGTGCGCGACATTCGCGTCACCAACGACGGCGTTGAACTCGATCTGCAAAAGGACGGAGAGGATGACGTCCGCGAAACCCTCGGCGGTGACTTTCTCATCGGCGCCGACGGCCGTGCCTCCATCGTCCGAGCCCGCTCCGGCATGAAGCTGGACCGCCTCCCGTTCCCCTACGATGTCAACTGGTTCTCCTTGCCCGCTCCCCCGAGCCAGCTCGAAGACCCGCGCTTCCAGGCCTTCAGCCGCGGCGATTCCCTCGTCATTCTCTATCCGTCCTGGGATGGCCGACTCCGCCTCGGTGTCAATCAGCCGGTCGAAAACGCGCGACGCCAGGCGCCTTCCAAGCGGGAACTGCTCGAAGAGGTCGCCCGCATCACAGGCGAGCCGTTCGGCAGCTTCGTGCTGGATCACATCGACGAAGCCAGCGACCCCATCACGCTGAAGGTCCTGTTTGGGCGCTGCGCCCGCTGGACCGCTCCCCGGACGCTGCTTCTGGGCGACGCCGTGCATCCGATGTCCCCGGTGCGCGCGCAGGGCATCAACCTGGCCTTGCGCGACGCCATCGTCGCCGCTAATCACCTGGTCCCCGCGCTGGAGCAAGGCACCCCCGCCGCATGGGACGCCGCCGCGGCAAACATCCAGCAGGAGCGCGAACCCGAGATCATCGCCTCCCAGCAGCTCCAACTCCAGTCTGCCGAGACGCCGCCACCCGCCCGCTCGCCCATCCTGCGCAAAACCGTGCTCCCGATCCTGCGCCAACTGGGCATCATGAAGAAGATTTTCCTGAAGGCGGAAATGCCGCTCCGCCGCGGCATCGTGCCGGTGAAGCTGGCGGTGTAAAAGTGGCGCGGATCTCCGCATCCGCGATCCAGCGCCGGGCCCGAGGTTCCAGGTGGCGCGGGGCCGTGCCCCGCGATCCACAAGGCGGAAATGCCGCTCCGCCGCGGCATCGTGCCGGTGAAGCTGGCGGTGTAAAAGTGGCGCGGATCTCCGTATCCGCGATCCAGCGCCGGGGCGGAGGTTCCAAATGGCGCGGGGCCATGCCCCGCGATCCACGCCGCGGAGCCCACCGCGCCAGCGCCCCCAACCCCTCCAACCCCTGCCCGCTCCGTCCCCGGTCCCGACCGCGATCCCTTCGGAACCGCGACTGCCAAGGAGCGCAACGCACCCGACCTCCGTCCACCTCATCCCTGCTTCAGACGATCGAAGTTGGCGAGGATCTCCGTATTCGCGACCCAGCCGCCGGTCCTGGAGCCCTGGCGCTACTGCTGATCCCGCCCGCGCGATTACCATCCCTGTCTCCTGTCTCCTGTCTCCTGTCTCCTGCCTCCTGTCTCCTGTCTCCTTTCCCCTGTCTCCTGTCTCCTGTCTCCTGCCTCCTGTCTCCTGTCACAACCCCGCTCCCTCCCTCGTCTGGTTTGGTGAGGAAGGAGACGACGATGACACAGACGAAAGCACAGGGAATGACACACGTGATCGGAGGAGGCCTGGCCGGCCTGACCGCCGCCATCGAACTGGCGAAGAACGGTCAGCAGGTCCGATTACATGAACAACACCGGGAACTCGGTGGCCGAGCCGCCACCCAAACCCAGGACGGGGCATTGCTCAACCTCGGTCCGCACGCGCTGTATCTGGACGGCGCCGCCCGCCAGACGCTGCTCAAGTGGGGGATCACGCCGCAAGGCGGCATCCCCAACCTCGGCGATCCGAGCGCCCGAGCCGCCATGGTCTACGAGCGGGTTCCGCATCCCTTCGTCGGCGGCGCGGCGGGATTAGCTCGCGCAAAGTTTCTTTCGATCCGCCAGCGCATCGATGCCGGACTGGCGCTGGGCAAGGTGATGAAAGGCGAGCTGCCAGCGCCGGAGATGACCACCGCCCAATGGCTCCAGCGCAACGTCGCCACCGAGCCCGCGCGGATGCTCATGGCCGCGCTGTTCCGCCTGAGTACCTACTCAAATGAGCCGGAACGGCAGTCGGTTCGCGCGGTCATGCAGCAACTGCGCATGGGCGCCAGCGGCGTGATGTACGTGGACGGCGGTTGGCAGTCACTGATCAGCAGCCTGGAGCAACTCGCGCGCGCTGAGGGAGTTGAGATTACAGAAGCGTCGCCGATCCGCGGCGATGAGTTTCGCCGGATGCTGGACCGTCGCGAGCCGGTGATCCTGGCCATGCCGCCCGAGCAGGCCTCGACGCTGGCGGCCGAGGTTTCCTCGCGCCCGTTCCCCGCAGTCGCGCCGATTTGCGCGGCGTGCCTTGATCTGGTGCTGGACGAATTTCCCGAGAACGCCTACAGCTTCGGCCTGGGGATCGATAAACCGCTGTACCTGTCCGTGCATAGCCAATGGGCGAAGTTCACCGGGCCGGGCTCGTCTCCGGGAACTGCTGTCGTGCATGTGGCGAAGTATCTGGGCGGCGGACCACTCAATGCGCGGGATGTCAGGATCGAGCTCGAAAACTTCGCAAGCCTGCTGCTCCCCGGCTGGCGCGATCGTCTGCGCTATGCGCGCTTCCTGCCGCAGATGCATGTGGCGCATATGCCGGTGACCGCGGGCGCCGAGCCTGATGTCGACGCTTTAGGGATCGATGGCGTCCTGATCGCGGGCGACTGGGTCGGCTCCGGCGCGCTGCTGGCCGATGCGGCGGTGGCGAGCGGGCTCCGCGGCGGCACGGAGCGTAGCTGCCTCGGGATTTGGAAACGCATCTCAGCACAAGTAGCGCCGGGGCTCCAGGCCCGGCGAACGAAACGCGGATTAGACATCCGCGCGAGCTTCGCTGGTTGGGCACAACGGCTGAACTGGGGGGCCGGGGTTGACCCGGCGGGAAGCGTTCAGCTTCCCACTCCGCGAGTCCAATAGCTCGAGGTCTGTGCGCCTGAAGGCGCACGCCGACTAAACGTCGGCCCCCCAATTCACCGTGATCGAAGGAGAAGAACGATGGCAACCACATCCACGTACACTGAAAACGAATTCCCCGCGATGACCCCCACCGAACAATTCGAGGCACTGCGGCCGCAGCTGTTCGCGCTCTCCTATCGGGCGCTGGGGTCGCGCTCGGATGCTGAAGACGTCGTGCAGGAGGCGTACCTGCGCTGGCAGCGCACCGACCACGCAACGATCGAATCGCCCAAGGCATATCTGATGAAGGTGGTTTCGCGGCTCGCGCTGGATGTGCTGAAAAGCGCGCGCGCCAAGCGCGAACAGTATGTCGGCGTGTGGCTCCCCGAGCCCCTCTTGGACCGCAATGTTGCAGAGCTGGGGCAGGATCGGCGTGCTTCACCGGAAGAAGCGGTGGCGCAGGCCGAGTCATTGTCGATCGCGTTCCTGTTTGTGCTGGAGACGCTGAGCGCGCCGCAGCGGATCGCGTTCCTGCTGCATGACGTGTTCGGCTATGGCTATGACGAGATCGCTTCGGCGCTGGATGCCTCCGAGGTGGCCTGCCGTCAGCACGTCAGCCGCGCCCGCAAGCTGATTCAGGAACGCCGCCCTTTTGCCGACGGCCGGCAGCGGATTGATCCGGCGCGGAACCGGGAAGTGCTGGAGCAGTTCTTCGCCGCCTGCCAGGGAGGCGACGCCGCCGGGCTGACGAACCTGCTGCGCGAGGACGTGGTCTTTTATTCGGACGGGGGAGGGAAGGCGGCCGCGGCGCTGCATCCGCTGGAGGGTCCGGACCGGATCGCGCGGTTCTTTTTGGGGATTGCGAAACAGGCTCCGCCGGACACGACCACCGAGATCACGATCGTCAACGGCGTCCCGGCTCTGGGGTTGAGGGTCGGCGGGACGCTGGTTTCGCTATTTACGTTTGATCTCGATGCCGAGGGAAAAATCGGATGGATATTGGTGCATCGGAACCCGGATAAATTGGGGGTTTAGTCGCCGGTCGCCGGGGAAGGCGTCAGAGGTCCGCCCGAAGGAGCGCCGCTTGCGGCGTGGGGCGAGGTTCAGCTTGCGGAGGGCGATTCGCCCTCCCGCGCAATAACGGTCGAGTAAAAGGCCCGCGTACTTTGATTCACAATCGTCAATTGCATGTCTTTCCCGAGCAATCAGGGGAATTTCGAGGCTCCGGAAATTCAGCTCTGGATGTCGCGAGGACCTGGAGTTGCTTCTCGTCCGTACTGCACGGGAGGGCGCTTTGGGCGCCCTCCGCAAGCTGAACCTCGCCCCACAAAAACAAGAGTGTTCCACGTGGAACACCGCGTTTGTTTCGGGAAGTCAAACAATTAATTTGCTTTGTGCGCGATTTCTGAAACTTGTTCTTCGACGGGAGCCGGGAGCCAGACCTCCAGGCACGCTCCGCCCTCCTCGCGGTTCGAGGCGGTGAGGTCGCCCTCATGTTGCGCGACGATGCCCTGCGCCACCGTCAGCCCGAGGCCGGTGCCATGCGAGTCGAGGCGCGTGGTGACGAAGGCGTCGAAGATCTCCGGCAGCACGTCGGCCGGGATGCCGGGGCCGTTGTCCTCGACCGCGATGGCGATGCCGGCCCGGCCGGTCCGGATTTGCGGGCGGCTGCGCACGGTGATCTCGGGATGATCCCGGTTTGGTGCGTTCTCAAAGGCGTTCATCGCGTTGCGCAGCAGGTTGACGAAGACCTGCGCAAGGCGGTCCGGGCTGCCGAGGACCTGATGGTCCGGGTCGGCTTCATTGGTGAAATGGATCGAGGCGGTCGCCGGGTCGATGGTCACCAGGTTCCAGGCATCGTCGATCAAGGCCCGGACGTCGACCGGCTCCACGTGCAGCTTGCGGGGCTTGGCGAAGTCCGAGCAGGGATTCCGAGATCGTGCGCAGGCGCTGGGTGACGCGCTGAATGCGGGCCAGACGCTGCCGGTTCTGCGGGTCCTGTTCCGATTCGATGAGCTGCTCGACGGAGCCGTTCAGCACGGCCAGCGGCGTGTTGAGCTCATGCGCGACCGAGGCCGACAGCAGGCCGAGCGACACCAGGCGATCCTGTTCCTCCAGCTTTTTGAGCGCGGCAGCGAGTTCGTCTTCCTGCTGCCGGAGCAGGGAAACGGTTTCGTTGCGCGAGCGCATGATCTGCCCGATTTCGTCCTCCAGGATTTCGTAGGTGGGGATGATCTCGCGTTCGCGGTCCCCGGCGCGGGTGGCGGTAGTCGGCGTCCAGGGTGCGGCGGATGGGCTGATAGACGTAAAGCGGCATGATGACCGATTCCAGCAGCACGACGGCGGCGATGTAGAGCGCGCCCAGGACCAGAAACAGCGTCAGGCGGGCGGTAAAGATCGCGTCGTCATAGGATTGGGCCACGGCGGCCGGACGCAGGGAAGGGGTGAGTTGCACTCCTTCAGGAAGCTGTTCTAGAATTTGAGCTTCGCGCGCTTTCTCCTCTTCGATCTGGCGCTCAAACAGCGGAATTAGTGAGAAGTATGCGGCCCCGCCAGTACTAAAAAGAAGAGGTTGTGCAGAACGATGAGCTTTGGGCGGACCTTGAGATCCCCGAAACTTCTTGTTAGACTGTATTTGTTGCGATCAGGCAAGAATTTGCTATCCCAGTTGCAGACATTGTATGGCTGTGGTAGAAGCTATAGAGGCCCGATCCGGGCAGGTGAATGCGACAGCAGAATTGATCGAGCAAGCCAGCGCGCGCTGCGTGGGACGGATTGGGGGTGCGCAAGCACGCGACGTACGGTCAGTCCGGAGCAGCGGGAGGCGTGCGGCGGATGCAGAAGGGTCGCACGCGCCGACAGCCAGAGGCATCGAAGAGAATAACAAAGATGGCTCCTATCTTTCCGAAGGCGTCCGACCTGGTCGTCAAGATACTTGGCATCGTGGTAGGCATTGGGGCGTTGAGCGGGGTTGCCGCTTACACCTATTTTAGCTACCCGACGGTGATCGACATCGGCTACCAGCCGCGGCAGCCGGTTCCCTACTCCCACAAGTTGCATGCCGGGCGAGCTGGGCCTGGATTGTACCTATTGCCACTACACGGTGAAGCAGGCCGCGTTTGCGGCGGTTCCCGGGACGCAGGTCTGCATGGGGTGCCACCTGATGGTGCGCGACCGCAGCCCGCGGCTGGAGCTGGTGCGGCAGTCCTACGCGACCGGGGATCCGATTGAATGGCTGAAGATCCACGACCTTCCAGATTACGTCTATTTCAATCATTCGGCGCACGTGCAGGCGGGCGTGAGCTGCGTGAGCTGTCACGGGCGCGATCGACCAAATGGAAGAAGTGGTGCAGGTGGAGCCGTTGAACATGGGCTGGTGTCTGGAATGCCACCGCAATCCGGCGCCGCGCATCCGGCCGGCCGATGAAGTGACCAACCTGGGCTGGGTGCCGCCGCGCGATCCGGCCGAGATTGGCCGCGAGATCATTGCGGAAAAGGGCTTGAATCCTCCCACGAATTGTTCGGGGTGTCACCGATGATTCGCGACGATGGCGGCAGTACGCGCGGAGACGACTTGATGAGCACAGCATCTGATAATCCTTTCGGGGCGCCGGCCGGGCCGGACATGGTCCAGATCCAAGCCGGCCCCCGGCAATAAGTCCAAGACGCTACGTCCGGCTTGGGCGCGAAGTACTGGCGGAGCCTGGATCAGGTGGCCGACACCAGGAATTCCGAAGGCTGGTTGCAGCGGGAGTTCCCGTCGGCGGCCGAGTTCCTGGACGGCAAGAGCCGCCGCACGATGCTGAAGCTGATGGCGGCCTCCTTCGGGCTGGCCGGTCTGGCGGCGTGCAGCCGTCCGGAGCAGCATCTGGCGCCGCAGGCGCGCGGCGAGATGGATTACGTGCCGGGCAACGCCTACGACTACACCAGCGCGTTCGTGCTGAGCGGGCATCCGACGGGCCTGGTGGTGCGGACCTATGACGGGCGTCCGACCAAGATCGAGGGCAATCCGGATCATCCCGAGTCGATGGGCGCGGCGATGGCGCTGGCGCAGGCCAGCGTGCTGGACGTTTACGATCCGGACCGCTCCAAGACGTTCATTGTGGACGGCGCCGAGGCCAACTGGGAAGCTGGCCGGGCCGGGTCTGGCGGGCGCTGGACCTGGGCGATGGCACCGGGGTCGGTTCCTGAGCGAGACGATGCTTTCGCCGACGGTGAAGGCGCAGCGGGACGCGCTGCTGCGGCGGCTGCCGAACGCCAGCTGGATCGAGTTTGAAGGCGCGAGCCTGGAGAACGAGTACGCGGGCACCGAGCTGGCCTTCGGGCAGGCGGCTGGCGACGCATCCGCAGTTCGACCGGGCCAAGGTGATCGTCGTCGCTGGACTACGATTTCCTGGGCACCGATTTCCCGACGCCGCGGCTGACCAAGCTGTTTTCGCGGGCCGCCGGGCGTCGACGACCGAGGAGCTGGAGAAGCCTTTCGCCGCCTCTATGTCGTCGAGAGCCAGTTCTCGCTGACCGGCGCCAGATGCCGAGCATCGTCTGCGGCAGAAGGGCTCCGAGATCGCGCAGTTCGCGAAGGATCTGCTGGCGGCGGTTCAGGGCGGCAATGCGGCGGGCGGCGACCGGCGGGGCAGTTCCTGGCGGCGCTGGCGGCCGATCTCGCGCGGCAGGAGCCGAGGCGCTGGTGGTCGCGGGTCCGCGGCAGCCGGCGGTGGTTCATGCGCTGGCGCATCAGATCAATGTGGCGCTGGGCTCGCGAGGCGATGGCACTTCACGCCGGTGGAGCGTTCGGCGCGGGTGAGTTCGGGACTGGCGGCGCTGGAGGAGTTGACCGCGGAGATGGACGGCGGGCAGGTGTCGACGCTGTTTGTGTTCGGCGGCAACCCGGCGTACACGGCTCCGGCGAATCTGGACTTTCCGGCGGCGATGGGGCAGGTGAATCGCAGATCCACCTGGGCACGCGACGAGATGAGACCGGGATGCTGGCGAACTGGCACATTCCGGCGGCGCATTATCTTGAAGCCTGGGGCGATGCCGAGAGCTGGCGCGGCGTGGCCGTCGGTGGAGCAGCCGATGATTTCGCCGCTGTATGGCGGCAAGAGCCTGATCGCAGGTGCTGGCGGCGCTGGGCGGGCGAGCCGAAGCCAACGGCATGGACCAGGTGAAGGCGCATCTGGGCGAGCCAGCTGGGCGGCTCCGAGATCGGAGATCGAGAATGCCTGGCGGCGCGTCGCTGAACGATGGCGTGATGCCGAATACGGCCGCGGCGGTGGTGCAGCCGGCGCTGAACGCGGCCGCGGTGACGCGGCGGCCGGTCAGATCGGCGCGGGCGGCAGGCGGCCTCGAGGTCGGTGTTCGTGACCAGCGCGGCGGCCTAGACGGCTGCTTCGCCAACAACGCCTGGATGCAGGAGAATCCGGATCCGATCACCAAGCTGACCTGGGACAACGCGGTGATGATTCAGCCGGCGATGGCGCGAGAGCAGGGCCTGGACGACGGCGATATGGTGCGGCCTCGAAGGCAACGGCCTGACGCTGGAAGCCGCGGTGATGATTCAGCCCGGGCAGGCCGACGATGCGGTCACGATCGCGACTCGGCTACGGCCGCCGACGGTGGGCCGGGTCGGCACCGGCGTCGGCTTCAACGCCAAGGCGCTGCGGACCAGCGACGGTTACTGGTACGGCGGCGGCTTCGCCTGACGCCGACCGGCGAGTCGATGAAGCTGGCGACGACCCAGGAGCACGGGTCGATTGTGGAGCCGGACCTGCCGATGGGCGGCGGCGGCAAGATGCGTCCGGTCTATCGCGAGGCGACGGTCGAGGAGTACCGGGAAGAGCCGAATGTGATCCGGGAGATGGTCGAGGTTCCCGAGCTCGAGTCGATTCACCCTGATGCTCCGGTCGACTACAGCGAAGGCTATCAGTGGGGCATGTCGATCGACCTGAACAGCTGCATCGGCTGCAACGCCTGCGTGGTGGCCTGCCAGGCGGAGAACAACATTCCGATCGTCGGCAAGGAGCAGGTGCTGCAGGGCCGCGAGATGCACTGGATCCGCATCGACCGCTACTTCGACGGCGATCCGAAGACGAGCCGCGAGGCGGTCCACCAGCCGTGCCGTGCCAGCAGTGCGAGATCGCGCCGTGCGAGCAGGTCTGCCCGGTGGCGGCGACCAGCACAGCCAGGAAGGGCTCAACGTCATGGTCTACAACCGCTGCATCGGCACGCGGTACTGCTCGAACAACTGCCCGTACAAGGTGCGGCGGTTCAACTTCTTCAACTATCACAAGGACGATCCCGAGCAGCCTGATCAGATGGTGCACAATCCGGAAGTGACGGTTCGGATCGCGCGGCGTGATGGAGAAGTGCACCTACTGCGTGCAGCGGATCCAGACCGCGCAAGATCGCCGCCAAGAACGGACGAGCCGCACGATCCGCGACGGCGAGATCGTGACCGCCTGCCAGCAGGCCTGCCCGGCCGAGGCGATCGTGTTCGGCGACCTCAACGATCCGGACAGCCGGGTCGCCGAAGCTGCAAGCCCAGGACCGGAGCTACGCGATGCTGGCGGAGCTGAACATCAAGCCGCGGACGTCGTACCTGGCCGAGATCCGCAACCCGAATCCGGAACTGGAAGCAGAACCACGCGGTGAAGCGCGAACGCCGAAAGCGAGAGAGTTGAACGTCTGGATAGATGAGCACGTTAGCCAGCGAACTGCACGACCACACGATCCGCAACGATCCGCAGTCCGCGAGGAACCGCCGTTGGTCATGGGCAGGCCAGGACGTCCGCGGACGATCACCGAGACGGTCTGCCGGATCGCCGAGCAGCCGTCCTCCAGACGCCGTGGAGTCTGGTTACGTGGCGTTCACGTTCGCGGCCGCGCTGATCGATGCTGCTGGCTGGCTGATCGGCTACCTGGTCGCCACCGGCGTCGGCGTGTGGGGCATACAACAGCCCGGTCGGCTGGGGCTGGCCGATCGTCAACTTCGTGTTCTGGGTCGGTATCGGCCACGCCGGCACGCTGATTTCGGCGATTCTGTTCCTGTTCCGCCAGAAGTGGCGGACCTCGATCAACCGCTCCGCCGAGGCGATGACGATCTTCGCGGTGATGTGCGCGGGCATTTTCCCGCGCATCCACGTCGGCCGCGTCTGGGTGCGCCTACTGGCTGGTCCCGATTCCCGAACCAGATGCAGCATCTGGCCGAACTTCCGCAGCCCGCTGCTGTGGGACGTGTTCGCGGTCTCGCACCTACGCCACGGTGTCGCTGCTGTTCTGGTACATCGGGCATGATCCCCGACCTGGCCACGCTGCGCGACCGCGCCGAAGACCAGGATCCGGCAGATGGCTGTACGGGTATCTTCGCGCCTCGGGCTGGCGCGGGTCGGCGCCGGCACTGGCGCCACTACGAAACGGCCTACCTGATGCTGGCCGGCCTGGCGACGCCGCTGGTGCTGTCGGTGCACTCGGTCGTGTCGCTTCGACTTCGCGGTCGCGCGTGCTGCCCGGCTGGCACACGACGATCTTCCCGCCCTACTTCGTCGCCGGCGCGATCTTCTCGCGGCTTCGCCATGGTGCTGACGCTGATGATTCCGGCGCGCTGGCTGCTACGGCCTGGAGGACCTCATCACGATCAGGCACCTCGAGAACATGAACAAGATCATCCTGGCGACCGGCTCGATCGTCGGCTACGCCTACGCGATCGAGTTCTTCATCGCCTGGTACTGGGGCAACCCGTACGAGCAGTTCACCTTCATCAACCGCGCCTTCGGCCCGTATGCGCTGGGCCTACTGGATGATGGTCACCTGCAACGTGGTCGTGCCCGCAGCTCTTCTGGTTCAAGAAGCTGCGGACGCAGCGTGCCGGTTCATGTTCGTCGCTGTCGATTCTGGTCAACGTCGGCATGTGGTTCGAGCGGTTCGTGATCATCGTCATCGTCTGCTACCGCGACTTCCTGCCGTCGAGCTGGGGCTACTTCCGTCCGACCTGGGTCGACATCACCTTCTTTATCGGCACGTTCGGGCTGTTCTTGACCCTGTTCCTGCTGTTTGCCCGCTTCCTGCCGATGATCGCGATGTCGGAAGTGAAGGGCGTGCTGCCGCCAGGAGAAACTCATGTTTGACGCCGGAGACGAGGAGCAAGCGCTATGTCTAGTTCGGCGACGAATTCCAAACCGACGCCGCAGCAGTTGGTGGCCAGATCTCCGCGAGAAGCTGGGGATTGGCGTCGATAAAACGCATGCGGTGATGGGCTCCTTCCATGAGCCGGATGAACTGGTGGAGGCCGGCCGCAAGATCCACGACATGGGCTACCGGAAGCTGGATGCGATGAGTCCGTTCCCGGTGCACGGCATCGACGCGGCGATCGGCATTCATCATTCCAAGATCGGCTGGATGGTGGTCTGCTTCGCCATGCTGGGCCTCGCCACGGCGCAGTTTCTGCAGTACTACGTCGGCGTGATCAACTATCCGCTGGTGATCGGCGGCAAGCCGCTGTTCGACTTCACCTTCTCGATCCCGGTGACCTTTGAGCTGACGGTGCTGTTTTCGGCGATCGCCTGCACGGTGGGGATGTATGCGCTGAACGGGCTGCCGCGGCTGTATCACCCGACCATGAGGTACTCGCAGTTCGCGCATCGCGTGACCGATGACAAGTTCGTGCTGGTGATTGAAGCCGACGATCCGAAGTTCGACGCCGAGAAGACGGTGGAGCACCTGAAGAGCGTTGGCGCCCACGATGTGGAGGTCGTACAGGGATGATGCGGTTTCCGTCCTTAGCGAAAACGATGGCTCGCACAATGCAGACCTCGATCCAGAATCACGGCAAGCTGACGGCGCTGGTCCTCGGCGCGGTCGCGCTGGCCGGCTGTTCGAATGTGCAACGGACCCCGCCGATCCAGGTGTGGCCGGACATGCGCATCCAGGAAAAGTTTGAAACCCAGCGGATGATCACCTCCGATACGCTGGCCGGAATTTTCCCGGACATGCGGCAAGACCGGGTGCGTCCGACGGGCGTGGTGGCGCGCGGGCGGCTCGAGGAGCTGACGCCGTTCAACACGGGCATGGAAAACGGCCTGTTCGTGGGCCGGATGCCGGTGGAGATCACCGCCGAGCTGATTAACGAAGGGCAGGCGCGGTTCAACGTCTATTGCGCGCCGTGCCATGACGAAACCGGACTGGGCAAGGGAATGGTGCCGAGGCGTTTCCCGGCCTGGCAGCCGCAGAACCTGATGGAACAGCGGATCCTGGATATGGCCGATGGGGACATCTTTGATGTGATCACCTATGGCCGCCGGACGATGCCGCCCTACGGGTTCGCCAATGATCCGCAGCAACGCTGGGCGATCATCAGCTACGTGCGGACGCTGCAGCGGACCTTCCACGGAACGCTGGAGGATGTTCCCGCAGCCGAGCGCAGCGGCGTGGAGTATAAGCCGGGTCCGCCGCCTCCGCCGGTTCCCGACTTTGACTTTGGAGATGACATGGGACTGGATCTTGGCGATGACCAAGCCAAAGGCCAGTAGCGGCCAGGGAGACCAAACATAGCCATGAGCGAACGCATAATCGAACCGATTGCTCCCGAAGAATTCCACATGGAATCGGCGCGCTGGGCCACCGGCCGCAACGCCCTGATGCTGGCGGCGCTGGTGTCGGTGGTGGCCTCGGTCGGCGGGTACTTCACCGATACGGACCGTTTCATGCAGTCCTATCTGGTGGCCTTCGTCTTTACGACCGTGATCGGACTGGGAGCGCTGTTTTTCACCCAGGTCCAGTATCTGAGCGGGTCGGCCTGGAGCGTGGTGATCCGGCGGGTGATGGAGAACCTGATGTGGGTCGCTGCCGATGGGCGCGATCCTGTTTATCCCCATCGCGCTGAACCTGGACACGCTGTATCCGTGGACCGACCGCGCGCTGATGGCCAGCAACGAATTGCTGGAGGGCAAGAGCGGATTCCTGGCGCCGTCCGATTCATCACCCGCACCTATATTTACTTCGGGCTGTGGAGCCTGTGGGTCTGGCAGATCTACCGCAATTCGATCAAGCAGGACACCGAGCGTAGCGCCAAGCGCATGCACGTGCTGTCGCGCTGGTCGCGCCCCGGGGCTGCCGCTGGTTGTGGTGGTCGGCACGCTGGCCTCCTTTGACTGGCTGATGAGCCTGGAGCCGGCCTGGTACTCGACGATTTTCGGCCTCTACTATCTGGCCGACGGCGCGCTGGCGTTTTTCGCGGTGCTCACGCTGGTATGCCTGGCGTTCGCAAGTCCGGCGTGCTGAACAAGCGCGCTGAGCCACGAACATTTCCATGACCTGGGCAAGTGGCTGTTCGCGATGACCTGTTTCTACACCTACATCGCGTTCTCCCAGTACATGCTGATCTGGTACGCCGATATGCCCGAGGAAACCGTGTTTTTCCGCCATCGGGCGGAGGGTGAGTGGCTGGTGCTCAGCCTGGCGCTGCCGTTCCTGCGGTTCTTCATTCCGTTCTTCGCGCTGCTGGCGCGGCCGGCCAAGCGCACCCTGGCGCTGACCCGCTTCATCGCGGTGTGGAGCCTGGTGGTGGTGTACCTCGATATGTACTGGCTGGTGATGCCCGAACTTCCACCCGGATGGGCCGGATTTCACTGGATGGACCTGGCGGCGCTGGGCGCGACGGTATCGCTGGCCGGGCTGGTCTTCTGGTATCGGTTCCAGAAGAACAAGATGGTCCCGGTGGGCGACCTGCGGCTGCAGCAGAGCCTGCGTTTTGAGAATGTGTAAGGGGAAGTAGGAGCCAGAGGATGAGCGGACGATACGAAGCAAAAGATTCGAGCCATCGCCACATCACGATCCCAAGGAGGGATTCGACCATTCCGAGCCCGCCGTCGCCCAAATCACCGTCTGGGTGGCGTGAGTGTCATCACTCTTATTGTGGTGATCGGCGCGCTGCAGAACTATTTCAATTCGGTCTGGGACGACGGCCGTGGCGGAGAAGGTGCTGCAGGCTCCGAACGTCCAGCTTGCAGGATTTAACGGAATCTTTAGACGTGGCGGCTGTCTCACTACGAATATACGAGTCCGGAGAAGACCGGCGTGTGGCTGACGCTGGATCGCGCCAAGCAATTGTTTCTGGAGGAATTGCTCGCGGGCGAGCACTTCTATCAAGGGCTGCCGACGGCACCTGAGGAACCCGAGGATCAGGCCGAGCAGCAGGCCGAAGGCGTGGAGGAAGCTCCCGCGCAGTAAGAGTTGGAAACGCGGCGCGGCCCGGGATTTGCCTGGGCGGCGTGGCGAGATGGACAGCCCCGGCCGCGTGTGGGCCGCATAGGGCGGATACGAGCGGCCGTAGCAGTTAGGTAGTGAAATGAAGTTCTCGATCACAATTCGGCAAATGGCCATCCTGGCGGGTCTGGTTTCTATGACCGCCGGGGTGGCTCCGCTGGCGCGCGCGCAGGGTTCGGACTATATGAATCCGGGCTATGTGCCCAGCGAAACTGCCGCCCAACGCCCTGCTGCCGCAACTCGAAGACCGTGGACATTGAGGAGAAACTGGGCACACAGGCCGATCTGGACCTGGTTTTCTACGATGAAAACGGCGACAAGGTGAAGCTGGGCGATTTCTTCCACAAGGATCGTCCGGTGATCCTGGACCTGGTGTATTACGAATGCCCGCAGCTGTGCACGCTGGTGCTGAACAATCAGGTGACGGCGATGCGGGGCCTCGACTGGATGCCGGGCAAAGAGTACGAGATCGTGACGATCAGTATCGACCCGCGGGAGCATTTCGGGCAGGCTCGGGAAAAGAAGGGAACCTACCTTTCGAGCTTTGACCGTCCGGCTCCGGGCTGGCATTTTCTGACCGACTACAACGGCAACGTGAAGAAGTTGGCCGAGCAGGTCGGATTTCATTACACCTACGATGAGCGGATCGATCAGTTCGCGCATGCGGCCGGCATCATGATCATGACGCCGGAAGGCAAGATGGCGCGCTACCTGTACGGGGTGAGCTACAAGACGCAGGATCTGCGCTTTGGGCTGGCCGAGGCGGCCCAGAACCGGCTGGTGTATGCGGTCGACAAGCTCCTGCTGTTCTGCTTTCAGTACGATCCGGCGGCGAACCGCTATGTGCTGTTCGCGACGAATTTCATGAAGTTGGGCGGCGTGCTGACCATCTTCTGTTTGCTTTGTTCTGGTGGCGGATGGCGAAGGCCGACCGCAAAAAGCAGGTGACTCCGGTCGCGTCCGCCTAGGGAGCGGGCCCCCGGATACGAGGGTTTCGGGACGCGATCCCGGTTGGGATCGCACGATGAGGACATAAAGACTTATGCTCGATTGGCTTACAGGCCGCATTATGCTGCCGCCGGAAGGTTCGGCCTACGCCGGGGAAGTGGACACCGTGTTTCTGGGACTGTACTGGCTCAGCCAGGTGCTGTTCTGGGGGATCACGATCGCGGCGATTTACTTTGCCTGGAAGTATAAATACAAGGCCGGACGCCGGACTCCGCACCAGACGCACAACACGAATCTCGAGGTGATCTGGAGTGTCGGCCCGACGCTGCTTTGCGTCGGGATCTTCTTCTGGGGGCTGAACGGCTACATGAAATACGCCGTGGCGCCGGGCGATGCGATGGAAATCGTGGTGACCGGCAAGCAGTGGCTGTGGCAGTTTGAGTATCCGGACGGGTCGCGCACGGTCAATGACCTGCACGTACCGGTGAATACGCCGATCCGGCTGGTGATGACCTCCGAGGATGTGCTGCACGACTTCTTCATCCCCGACATGCGCATCAAGCATGACGTGGTTCCGGGGCGCTACACCTCGATCTGGTTCACGCCGAATTCGGTCGGCACGCACCATTTCACCTGCGCCGAGTACTGCGGCCGGGATCACTCCGGCATGCAAGGAGAGATGACGGTGGAATCGGCCGAAGACTTCGCGGTCTTCCAGGCCACCGGCGGTACCGAGTTTGAAGAATACTTCAACGGAGAATCGGGAACGCCCGGCCGATTGGGGCGCGATCCAGTATCAGCGCAAGGGCTGCTCGTCGTGCCATTCGGTGGACGGCAGCGCGGGCAAAGGTCCGACCTGGCTGGCACCTGTACAGCTCGCAGGTGGAATTGGAGGACGGCACGACGTCACCGCCGACGCGCGTACCTCGGAACGTTCCATGATGCAGCCGAACGCGCAGGTGGTGAAAGGGTTCGACCCGATCATGCCGACGTTCCAAGGGCTGTTGCGGGAGCATGAGATCCGCGGTTTAGTTGCGTACATCGAGTCGCTACAGTAGAAGGGTTAGCCTCAGGGAAGTAGGAGAAGGAATTATGGAAGGCATTTTAACGAACCGCGCCGCCGGGAGAACACACGTCCGGAGATCAACTACCTGAACGCCAAGCCCGGCATCATGGTCCTGGATGATCACGGTCGATCACAAGCGCATCGGCATGATGTACCTGGTCGCGACGCTCACCGCGTTCCTGATCGGGCGGCATCTTCGCGCTGCTGGTGCGCCTGGAGCTGCTGACGCCGGGCACAGCGTTCGGCATCAGGTGACCGCGGACACCTACAACCAGGTGTTCACGCTGCACGGCGCGATCATGGTCTTCCTGTTCATCATCCCGTCGATTCCCGGCGGCGCTGGGCAACTTCGTGCTGCCGCTGATGCTGGGCGCCAAGGACGTGGCCTTCCCGCGGCTGAACCTGGCCAGCTTCTACATCTACGTGCTCGGCGCGATCTTCGGCGATCTGCTCGATCGTCATCGGCGGCGTCGACACCGGCTGGACCTTCTACACGCCGTACTCGACGACCAGCGACGTACGGCGGCGGTCGTGCTCGATGACGCTGCGCGCGTGTTCATCCTCGGGTTCTCCTCGATCCTCACCGGGCTGAACTTCATCGTCACCATCCACAAGCTGCGCGCGCCGGGCATGACCTGGTTCGACATGCCGCTGTTCGTCTGGGGCATCTACGCCACCGCGATCATCCAGGTGCTGGCGACGCCGGTGCTCGGCGATCACGCTGCTGCTGCTCATCGATCGAGCGCGTCTGGCCAGGTCGGCATCTTCGACCCGGCGCTGGGCGGCGACCCGGTGCTGTTCCAGCACTTCTTCTGGTTCTACTCGCACCCGGCCGTCTACATCATGATCCTGCCGGGCATGGGGATCATCACCGAGCTGATCCCGACGTTCTCGCAGAAGCACATCTTCGGCTACAGGGCCATCGCGTTTCAGTCGGTGGCGATCGCGCTCATCGGCTTCCTGGTCTGGGGCCACCACATGTTCGTGTCCGGCCAGATCGAGCTGGCCGACGATGGTCTTCAGCGGCCTGACCTTCCTCGTCGCGATCCCGTCGGGCATCAAGGTCTTCAACTGGCTGGCCACGCTGTACAAGGGCTCCATCGTGCTGGACACGCCGATGCTGTACGCGCTCGCGTTCATGTTCCTGTTCACCATCGGCGGGCTGACGGGCCTGTTCCTCGGCACGCTGTCGATCGACGTCCACCTGCACGACACCTACTTCGTGGTCGCCCACTTCCACTACGTGATGATGGGCGGCACGGTGATCGGCTTCCTCGGCGGGCTGCACTACTGGTGGCCGAAGATGTCCGGCCGGATGTACACGAGAAGCTGGGCGCAGGTCGGCTGCGTGCTGTTGTTCATCGGCTTCAACCTGACCTTCTTCCCCCAGTTCATCATGGGCAGCCGGGGCATGCCGCGCCGCTACTACGACTACCTGGACAGTTCCAGCCGCTGCACGGCTTTCGACCGTCGGGAGCTGGATCTCGGCGCCGAGCCTGTTCATGACCGCGGCTATCTGTTGGCCTCGCTGCGTAAGCCGGCCGATGCGCCGGAGAATCCGTGGGGCGGCACGACGCTGGAGTGGCAGACCTCCTCGCCGCCCATCGAGCACAACTTCGACGACACAGCCGGTGCTCGAGCACGAGCCGTACGATTACCGGCCCGAAGGCGCGCCAGGTGGCCACTAAGCGCAGTCGGACTGAAGATACGAGCATGAGTACCACCACGACAGATCTCGGCGCGCACGGCGACGACCATGCGACGCACAATCCGTACCATCAGCATCACTTCGCCACGATGGAGCAGCAGTTCGATACCGCAAGCTCGGCATGTGGCTGTTTCTGGCGACCGAAGTCCTGATGTTCGGCGGCCTGTTTGTCGGCTTCGGCATGATGCAGGGCCGGTACCCGCAGGAATTCGTCGAGGCGCATCATCACCTGTAACGCTCGGCCGGGCTGCGCTGAATACCGTGGTGCTGCTGGTTTCCAGCTGGACCATGGTGATGGCCGTGCACGCGGCGCAGACCAGCGCAGAAGAAGAAGCTGATGTATGTTTCTGCTGATCACATCCTGCTGCGCCTGCATCTTCCTGGGGGTCAAGTACTATCGAGTACACGCACAAGTTCGAGCGACGGGCTGCTGCCGGGCAAGTTCTACGCCCGATCGAGCTCTGGAGGAGACGCCAGGGCTGACCGCACGGCATACGCACGTTCTTCGCGTTCTACTTCATGATGACCGGCCTGCACGGCATCCACGTCGTGGTCGGCATCGGCGTGATGACCTGGCTGTACGTGCGCGCCGAGCAGCGGCCACTTCAACAGCGCCTACTACACGCCGGTCGACCTGGTGGGCCTGTACTGGCACATCGTCGACATGATCTGGATCTATCTGTTCCCGCTGTACTACCTGATCACATGAGCTCTGACATCCGAAACTTGACGCGGATGCGCCGCACGAGCCTCGAAGCAGTCCGCACGGCGGTCCCGAGGTCTACACGCGCCAATCTGGTCGCGCTGCTGATCCTGACGGTCTTACCGTGGGCCGCGTCCTCCGTCGACTTCGGCTCCATGCGCGAACGTGATCATGGCGCTGGCCATCGCCACCGTGAAGGCCGCGCTGGTGGCGCTGTTCTTCATGCACCTGCGTTGGGATAAGCCGGTCAACGCGATCATCGCCGTGGCGGGGTTCCTGTTCCTGGGATCTTCCTGATGTTCGACTTCATCGACGTCGGCTCGCGCGTTGATCCGCAGTCCGCACATATCCGCCGCAATGCCGAAGAGGACGCCACGCCCGGCCCGATACGATGAATCCGCTGTTGACGCCGCTCCGCAGCCGCGCGAGATGGCCGCAGCGGGACGGCCGAGGCGCCGGGCGCCGAAGGCAAACCGCCGTGGCGCGGTGTCTGAAGAATAAGGGCACGACCGGGTCCAAGGAATAGCGATGCGATGTCGGCGCAGGAATCACCGCTTCATCGTCGGCACGTAAAATGAAAGCCGCCGTTGCTTTCCTGCTTGCGGCGCTATTTCTTTGTCTGAGACCGGGCGTCGGCGGTCTTGGCTGGATGATGAGGTTTCGCCATCGGGCGTCTTATAGTCGGCGACCGTCGGCCGCGAGTCATAACGCAGTGGAACCCTTGCACTCCATCGAAGTGCGCGTGCTGGCCGCGCTGCTGGAAAAAGACCTGACCACGCCCGAGTATTACCCGCTCACGCTCAACGCCCTGTCAACGCCTGCAACCAGAAATCCAGCCGCGAACCGGTCGTCGCACTACGACGAAACGACAGTCGATCAGGGCTGGCACTCCTGCGGCAAAAACAGCTGGTGCTCGAAGGTCACCGGCGCGGGCATCGCGTCGAGAAGTACGGCTCACCGCCTGGGGAAACCTGAATCTGGGCCGCCGCGAGCTGGCACTGCTATGCGTGCTGATGCTGCGCGGACCGCAGACCGTCGGCGAGCTGCGCGGACGCACGGAGCGCATGCACGCGTTCTGCCGATCTGGAGGAGGTCGAGCGCGTGCTCGAAGCGCTGGCTGCGCGTGAGCCGGATCCGTCGTGGCCGCTCCCGGCACCCGCGGCCGCTGGACGCATCTGTGGAGCGGTGCCGGAGGCCGAGCGAGGCGCCTCCGGAGGGCATCCGAATGCGACCGGCCGGCGTGCGCGGCGCGCTTGAAAGCCGTGTGGCCGCGCTCGAGGGCGAAGTCGCGGACCTCAAGCGCCAGATGGAGAGTTTCCGCCGGCAATTCGAGTAGAGCGATCAAGATCCTACCACGATGGACGATATCTCAAGAGAATGCCCGCGCCCAAGTCCGCGTCCGCCGCGTCGATGAATGTCGAACACGCTGGACGAGCTTGTTCACTCATTGCCTCCCCGCGTTCGGCGGAGCGTTTCTTCGCCGCATCTATACCATCCTCGACCGCGCCATCGGCTGGGCTGCCCGCTGACCATGGCCATCTCGGGTCCGGTCACCGTCCGCGGCCAGCACCAGGCCTGGCTGATCCCGCTGCTCGAGGCCGGGCTGGATCGCCTATCTTTCCACCACCGACGCGGCCTGCTATCACGACGGCCACCGGAGCCTCCCGACGCGCACACGCCGATGGCCCGGTCCGTCTTCGAAGTTCCCATCTGGGGCGACGACCGCGCCTTGCGCGACGAGCATACCATTCGCGTCACCGACATGGCCTTCCATGAGGACGTGCTGCTGGACCAGGACAAATTCCTCTCCGCCGTCCTGCTGCGCCCTGAGTTCCAGCGCCAAATGACCGGCACCGAGCTGCGCTATCGCCTGGGGGCCTTCTACGGCGAGCACGAAGGCGGAATCGCGTCCCGGCGGGCTGCTTTCCACCTGCCACCGCATGGCGATTCCCATTTTCGTGGGCGCGGCCGCCGACGGCAGTGTCTTCCTGAACTCCATGAAGCTATGGGCCATGCAGCGCAGGCCTGGTCGACTCCTACAAGTTCGAGCTGGATCTGCACGCCGAAGTTTACGAAGCCTGCGCCTATCATCGCTGGGGACTGTTCGACATCCTCCCCAAGCGCTGGCAACGCTGATTCTGGGCGGCGGCGTGCCCAAGAATTACAATTTGCAGCCGGAGCCGGCTCTCGGCCAGGTGCTCGGGCTTCCCAACGTACGCGGCTATAACTTCGACGTCCAGATCGTCGACCGCGCCGGTCACCGATGGATCGCTCTCATCCTGTCCCCCGGCCGAGGCCGTCACCTGGGGGAAAGTGGACAAGGACACGTATCGGAACGGCACCGAGAGCCTGCAGGCCGACTATTCGAGGTGATGCCGTTCCTGGTCAAGGCGCTGCTGGACAATCGCCGCGCTACGAACGGCAGGCTGCCGAGCTAGGGGAAGAGGAGTTGTTCCCGAAGGAGCCGAAGCCCGGGGCTATCTCCGCCCCCGCTCAGGCTACCGCCTTTTGAAAAGCGCGAGAACTTGCTCCGCGGCTGAACGGGGACGTGAAGGCGAACCGCGAATGGCTGATGGAATCGGTGCGGTTCCTGACCGACTAGCGACTGCAGAAAGTTCCCCGCTAGGGTTCAGCGGGCAGGGAACCCGGGAGAACGTGTCTCCCGGGGACGGAACCTTGGAAATGAGACGGGGATGACGAATCAGGAACTTCCCACTCAGCAACCGGGACAACCCCCGAACTCGGCCGGCGCGATCGCCGATGCCGCCCGGCGCGGCACCCGAGCGACGTTGTTCGGGATCCTGGCCAGCGTGTTCCTGGCCGCGGTGAAGATCGCCGCGGGGCTGCTGGGTAATGCTTATGTCCTGATTGCCGACGGCGTCGAATCCACCCTCGATATCTTCAGTTCCCTGGTCGTGATGGGGAGCCTTCGGGTTGCTTCGCAACCGCCCAGCGAACGCTTCCACTACGGCTACGGGAAGGCCGAGCCGTTGGGCAGCATGGTGGTGTCGATCGTGCTGTTGGGCGCCGGTCTCGGGATTGCCTTCGAGAGCATTCGCGAGATCATGACGCCGCACAGTCTCCCGCAGCCGTTTACGCTGGCGGTCCTGGTTGGCGTGGTGATCACCAAGGAGGTTATGTTTCGCAAGCTGACGGCCACCGGAGGCGAGATCGGCAGCCAGTCGATGGAAACCGATGCGTGGCACCACCGCTCGGATGCAATTACGTCGGTGGCTGCGTTCATCGGTATCTCGATCGCGCTGATCGAGGGCGAAGGTTACGAAGACGCTGATGACTGGGCCGCGCTGTTCGCCTGCGCCATCATTACCTATAACGGTATCCGGCTGTTTCGCCAATCGCTCGAACAGGTGTTGGATGTGGCTCCGCCTCCGGAGGTCGAGCAGAGGATCCGGGAACTGGCCGAATCGGTCCCGGAGTCCTGCAAACCGAGAAGTGCAACCTTCGACGCAGCGGCCTGGGCCTGTTCGTCGATTTACATATCGAAGTGGATGGCGACATGCCGGTGCGCCGCGGGCACCGGATCGGCCACGACGTGAAAGATGCGATTATGAACTCGGAACTCAGTATTCTGGATGTCCTGGTCCACATCGAACCGGACACCCTGGAAGACGACTGAACCATGGACCCGATCCTCTACCCGATCATCGCGATTCACCTGTCGTTTTTCGCGGGCGCGCTGTTCTATGCCATGGCCGGGGACGCTGCGGGCGCCAGCGAAACACCGGCGCTCGCGCGGTTTCGCCGGAGCGCGGGGGAGATCACCGCGAAGTTCCTGGCGTTCTACGGGCTGCTCTCCCTGGTTGGCCTGCTGTGGGATTCACTGCAAAGTCCTTGGCTGCCGGCGCTGTTTCCGATCGTGCTCGTTTTGGGATTCGGCGTCGCGAAGTTTCAGGCGAACCCGGACTGAGCCGGAGGAGCCTGAAGCCGAAGCCTCGATGCCGGCCGTAGCCCCGATGTGATTTGCGCCACTGTGCCTTTGTGGACCGTTGCGTTGCCGCATGCGATCAGCCTTCGCCAAGGCTATGGCACGGCAAGCACATAGCGGCCTGAACGAAGGGGTTTACGCTGGCGACTACTGCGGACGGTCTTCGATGTCCGAGATCCGCCGCTCGTGAGCATGAGCGATGCGAGCCAGGCTGTCAATGCTTTCAATCACCTGCGTGATCAGCTTCTCGTTCTTGGCCTGCATGACCTCATTCTTTGCATGCAGTTCCTCGTTGCGCGTCTGGGCGAGCGCGAGCAGTTCGACTGTCTGGGACATCGCCTCGTGACGCGCCGTGAGATTCTCGATGCGTTCCTCGAAGTCCATCCACTTTGTAGTATTAAAACTCCACCGAAACGTCTCAAGCGATTTCCGCGTCTATCGGGTGAATCGCAGCGGCTTGCGCAGGGATCTGATTAAGTAGGAGGGGGAATTGAGACATGACACCGACACATGCGCATACATTCGCAAACATAACGCTTTGCCCGAGTTGCGGAGCGAAGAATCGCATCCCTGTGCTGCACTTGGCCGATACCGGACGCTGCGGCGCCTGCAAGGCCGCGGTCCCGCCGACGGCAGTTCCTATTGAAGTGGACGGCGCGGGCTTCCGCGAGATCATCAGTGACGCCAAAGTCCCTGTTTTGGTTGACTTCTGGGCGCCCTGGTGCGGGCCCTGCCGCGCGGCGGCTCCCGAGGTCGCCAAAGTGGCTGCCGAGATGGCCGGACGCGCCATCGTTCTGAAAGTGAACACCGAGACTTCTCCGGACGTCGCCAGCCGCTATCACGTGCATTCCATCCCGAACTTCATGATCTTTCGGGGCGGGCAGGCTGTGATGCAGAAACCCGGGATGGTTCCGGCGCGGCAATTGGCCCGGTGGCTGCACGAAGCGGGCGCGTAAGTTCCAAACTACGCGCTCGAGCCGCGGTACTGGAGCTTCTGCCTCGCCTCCTGCACCTTGCGGTGCAGCTCCGGCGCCGACCCTCCGCGGGTGACGAACACCAGCTGATCGCCTTCCGCCAGAATGGTCTCCGGCGGCGGCTCCTTCAGGATGTCCCCGTCTTTCCGGATCAGCGCGACCAGCAAAAAGCCGCTGTCCTTGTGAAACTCGACCTCGCTGAGCGGCTGCCCCACGAATCGCGACCCCGAGGGGACCGGCGTTTCGCTCAATTCCAGCCCCAACATACTGAGGTCTTCTTCGACGCGCCGGCGGCCTTGCGTCAGGATCTCTTCCACCGACGGATTGCTGATCAGTTGCGAGATTCGCTCCGCCCCGATCGCCGACGGCAGCACGACCTTGGTCGCTCCACTGCGAATCAGCTTCCGCTCGGTGGCGGGATTTTCGGCGCGCGCGATGATCGTGATCGTCGGGCTGAGTTCGCGTGCGGTCAGCGTAATAAAGACGTTCTGCGCATCGTTGGGTAAAACGCTGGCGAGCACGCGTGCCCGCTTCACGCCCGCATTCTCCAGGACCTCTTCCTCGGTCGCGTTACCCGTGACAACAAGATAGGAGTGAGACTCGGCTTCCTTGATCCGATCCGGATCGGCGTCCACCACGACAAACGGCTGTTTCGACCGGTGCAACTCCACCGCCAGGATCCTCCCGACGCGCCCGAAGCCGCAAACGATGGTGTGTCCCGACAGCCGGTCAATCCCTTTGGTGCGGCGGCGGCGTCCCAGGACGCGATCGATCTCTCCTTCGGTCAGCATCTGAATAAATCCTCCGGTGACGTAGATCAGTGAGGAGCAGCCCACGATGATCACCACCATCGTGAAGACGCGCAGCCCGGGTTCGACGATCGGCCGGACCTCGCCGTAGCCGACGCCGAAGATCGTGATGATCACCATGTAGACGGCTTCGAGCAGCGTCCATCCCGCCATCTGGTAGCCGATGATGGCCGCCACGCAGGAGGCAGCGAAGATGGTGCCGCCGACAACGATCTTCTTGGTAGAGGCTTGCATGCGCTCGCTTCCGGGCCCGGGACGGGGGGCGGAGATGTTGCGAACGGGGCGGGGATCCGCGACCGAATCAGGGACTTGCGGGTCGGGATGGCGGCCGCGAAACCGGGCGGCCTTGATCGCAGTGTAGCACCGGGCAGGCCCCTTCGGGTCTTATTTCCGTGCTATTTGGGACGCCGCTTCTGGGTCAGCTTCCGGATCAGATACGACGCACTGGGATGGACCAGCGCCTGCTTGCGCAATGCCTGCCGCCCGAGCAGCATCGGGAAGCTCATCAAAGGGCGGCTGGTCAGCGTGATTTCGATCGGCCAACTGTGTACGCCCGCGCCGAGCCGGGTATGGATCACCGGCCGCAGCTCGACTACTCCGTTGGAGCTGCGCACGCGCCGCCGCTCCAGCAGCGGGCTCTCGACGATGATCGAATGGCCGGGCTTGCGCAGATCCGGAGCCACCCGGAAGCGGAGCCAGGTGCCGTCGCGCCGGAGCTCTTCCTCCAGATCCTCGACATGGAGCGCCGAGGTGCGCGCCCCCGTATCCACCTTGGCCTTGATGCGCTCAATGCCGAGGTCGGGCAGGCTGAGCCATTCGCGCCAGCCCAGCACAATCAAGTCGCCTAAAGAATGCTCGCTCACTCGATCTCCGCGATATGGACTAACGCATCGCCGCGATGCACGATCGCGTCCAACAGTACGCCGACCACAATGCCCGTCATTCGCGCCCGTACATTCAGTTCCGCCGTGCTGGTGCTATCGGAGATCGTCGCCACCGACTGGCCTTGCTCCACCTGTTCGCCTAGCTTGACCCTTAAATGGCAGAATCCGCTCCGGCCGGCGCGTGTCCACGAACTTTTGCGGGACAGCATCTGCTCCCCTTTCGGGCGCGGCGGAGCGGTCTTCAACATCTTTAGCGCCTTCATCACGCGCAGGGCGCCGCGATAGCCGGCCCGGACCGCGGGCAGATCGAACCTCGATGCCTCGCCGCCCTCATATAAGAGGACGCCGATCCCGTCGCGCTGGGCAGCACCCCGCAGCGAGCCGTCCCGGACCCGGAATGCATCGCGACCGGCGTCCCGAAGACATCGGCCAGTTCGCGGATCTTCGGATCGTCCAGATTCGCTCGCAATTGCGGCAGATTGGAGCGTCCCCCGGAGCCGGAGTGAAAGTCCATGCCGAAGCGGCACATCGACACGATATAGCGATAGAAGGTATGCGCCAGGCGGCCGGCCTGCGACCCGCGCGCCGAGCCGGGAAAGGACCGGTTCAGGTACGCGCCCGTCGGGAAGATAGCGCGAACCGCTGGTAAAGCCGAAGATGTTGACGATCGGCACCGCGATGATCGTGCCGCGCAGTTTCTTCGGGTCGATATGGCGGATCAATTGGCGGACGATCTCGACGCCCATCACTTCGTCGCCGTGGATGCCGCCGCTGAGCCAGATGGTCGGTCCGCCCACGATCCCGCGCAGGACCGTCACCGGCATGATCGCCCACGCGCCGGTGGGCAGACTCCCGATGTGAACCTCCAGGGGAGGTTTTGGTGCCAGGTTGTAGCGCGTGAACCCCGGATTGCAGGTTAGAAGGATCCTCAATTCTTCGCGGCGCGGAGACTGTGACCTTCGCGGACATGGTCTTGTATGTATTCGATAATTTTACCGGCCACGTCAGCGTCCGTGGTCTCTTCAATGCCTTCCAGGCCGGGCGAGGAGTTCACCTCGATCACCACCGGACCGCGCTCGGCACGCAGCATATCCACGCCGGCAACGCCCAGACCCATGATCTTGGCGGATTCCACGGCGGTGTGTCTCTCTGCCGATGTCAGCTTAACGTTGGTGGCGACTCCGCCGCGATGCAGGTTGGAACGGAAGTCGCCCTCCGGGCCCTGCCGAAGCATCGCCGCAACAACCCGGTTGTCGATCACGAAAGCTCGGATATCCGCTCCATCGGCTTCCTTTACGAATTCCTGCACCAGGATGTTCGCGTCCAACTGATTGAAGGCGGCGATCACTGACTCGGCGGCTTTCCGTGTTTCGGCCAGTACAACGCCGACGCCCTGCGTGCCTTCCAGCAGCTTGATGATCAGGGGTGGTCCGCCGACGGCCTTAATCAGCCCTTCGACGTCATTGGTGTCGCGGGCGAATCCGGTGACCGGAAGTCCCACGCCGCGCGTGCTCAGCAGTTGCATGGCGCACAGCTTGTCGCGGGATCGCAGGATCGCCGCCGCGCTGTTGGTGGCAAAGACCTTCATCGTCTCGAATTGCCGCACCACGGCGGTACCGTAAAAGGTCCGCGAGGCGCCGATGCGCGGAATGATCGCGTCAAAGGTGAGCGACTCATCGCCCAGCATCACGGTAGGATTTTCCGCGCTGATGGTGATATGGCAGCGGGTGTAGTCCACGACTGTGGCTTTGTGGCCGTAGTCCTCGGCCGCCTCCTTGAGACGGCTGGTGGAATACAACGCGGGGTTCCGGGACAGAATGCCGATATGCATGCGTCAAGCGAGAAGAGGGAGATCGTGTCTTGGGGGCCGGCCGGGCGGCGCCGACGTCGGCCACGAGTGGTGGCACACCAGCCCCATTCTAACAGCACGGCTCAGGGCGCCATGTCGGGCGAGCTTCAGGTTGCGCGCGGCTCCTCAGCCGCGCCGCCCACAAACCGCCCGTTGCCATTCCAGCGCTCCAAGGGATCTCCAATCCTCACCACAGCTTTTGGTCTGCTGCGCCCATTCTGTCTCCTGTCTCCCGTCTCCCGACTCCTTTCCCGCGGGTGTCGTGGACAATAGAAGGAAGTCCATGCCCACTCTGTACCGCTACCTCCGGGAACATTGGAAGATCGCGCTTATGGCGCTGGTCCTGGCCGCGATCAACCAGACCTTCTCGCTGCTGGATCCGCTGATCTTTCGGTTCGTCATCGACGACTACGCCTCGAAGATCGGCGACTACACCGCCCAGCAGTTCCTCAGCGGCGTGAGCCTGCTGCTGGCCGCCGCCGTCGGAGTGGCCTTTGTTTCCCGCGTCGCCAAGAACTTCCAGGACTACTGCGTCAACGTCATCACCCAGCAGGTGGGCGCGCAGATGTACGCCGACGGGATCCGGCATTCGCTCGGCCTTCCCTACGTCCTGTTCGAGGATCAGCGCAGCGGCGAAACTTTGGGGAAGCTGCAGAAGGTCCGCAACGACGTCGAAAAGTTCCTGGCCGCGGCGGTGAACGTTGTCTTCACGACCCTGATCGGCGTCATCTTTGTCATGATCTACGCGTGGACCATTCACTGGGCCATCGCGCCGGCCTTCCTGCTGACCATTCCGCTGCTGGGCGGACTCAGCTCCCTGCTGAGCCGCAAGATCAAGAAGGTCCAGAAGGAGATCGTTGCCGAGACCGCTTCGCTGGCCGGATCCACGACTGAGTCGCTGCGGAACATCGAACTGGTCAAGAGCCTCGGCCTGGCCAAGCAGGAAGTGACCCGCCTGAACGCGACCACTGGCAAGATCCTGAACCTGGAACTGAAGAAGGTCCGCTACCTGCGCAGCCTCAGTTTCATTCAAGGCACCGCCGTGAACTTCCTGCGGACCATGATCCTGTTCCTCATGCTGTACCTGATCTTCAGCCAGCAGATCACGGTGGGCGAATTCTTCTCCCTGTGGTTCTACTCGTTCTTCATTTTCGGCCCGCTCCAGGAGCTCGGGAACGTCATCAATATCTATCGCGAAACGGAAGCCTCACTGAACACCTTTGAAGAGATCCTGAAGCTGCCGCCCGAGCCGCGCCCCAACAATCCGGAGCCGCTGGCCAAGCTCGAACAGCTGCGCTTTGACGACGTCACCTTCCAGCACCCCACCGCGAAGCGTCCCGCGCTGACGGGCGTCACCTTTGAGGCGAAGCGCGGCGAGACGATCGCCTTTGTTGGTCCGTCCGGGGCGGGGAAGACCACGCTCGTCAAACTCCTGGTGGGTCTCTACCGGCCGCAATCCGGGCACATCTATTACAACGGCACCGCCGAAGACCGCATTGATATGGAGCATCTGCGCGAGAAGATCGGCTTCGTCACCCAGGACGCGCAGCTGTTCTCCGGTTCGATCCGCGACAATCTGCTCTTCGTCCAGCCCGATGCCAGTGATGCCGAGATCCTCGACGTGCTGGATCAGGCCGCCGCGCAGTCGCTGCTCGAACGCGCCTCGCAGGGCCTCGATACGGTCATCGGCGAAGGCGGCGTGAAGGTTTCCGGCGGGGAGAAGCAGCGGCTGTCGATCGCGCGAGCCCTGTTGCGGCATCCCGAACTGCTGGTGTTTGACGAAGCGACCTCGGCGCTCGATTCGCTCACCGAAGAGGAAGTCAGCCATACGATTCGCAAGGTGGCCGAGGGCCGCAGCGCCGTGACGTGCCTGATCGCGCACCGGCTCTCCACGGTGATGCACGCCGACCGGATCTATGTGTTGGAGCTCGGGCGGATCGTCGAATCCGGCGACCATGAGGAGCTCCTCAAAACAAGGGTTGTACTACGCGATGTGGCGGCAACAGGTGGGAGAGCGGCAGCTCGAACCGGCTTCGAGCGAAGCGCGAGCGCTGCCGTCTTAAGCGGACCCGGGTGGCCCGAACCGCCCGTCACCTTGTCCGATGGATCAACTCCAAGGACGAATGAGGATCAACGCCAAAGAGGATCAATATGGATTGGCTCAATAACCTGTTTACCCAAATCAGCGCAAATTTCACGCCGGAATTTCTGGCGAATATGTCTGGCCGCATGTTCCGCGTCCTTGTGATCCTGGTGGGAGCGGCGATTCTTCGCCAGGTTTTGGGTAAGACGATCCCGCGTCTGAATGACCTGGCGGTCTCCTCCATGCGGGATCCCCATCATTCGGCCGCTGTGATCGATCTCGAACGCCGAGCCGCCACCCTGAGCGGAATCCTCACCCGTACGCTGACGCTGGTGATCTGGGCTCGCGATCGCCATGGCGCTGCGCGAAATCGGCTTCGACATCACACCCATCATCGCCGGCGCTGGGGTAGCCGGCCTGGCAGTTGGCTTTGGCGCGCAGGAGCCTGGTCAAGGACGTCATGACCGGTCTGGTCATGCTGGTGGAAAACAACATTCGTGTCGGCGATGTGGCCAGCATCGGTGGCGTAACTGGCGCTGTGGAGTCGATCAACCTCCGCACCACGCACCTGCGGGATGTCACCGGAACTGTTCATGTCGTGCCGAACGGAGACATTACGGTGGTCTCCAACCTGACCCGTGACTATTCCTGCTATGTGATCGACATGGGCATCTCTTACGAATCCGACTTCGAGCTGGCGATCCGGCTG
>CAVXJP010000018.1:0-115427 GCA_963762135.1 Terriglobia bacterium | reverse complement strand
GCCAGTTCCAACGCTCCACCATGCATCAATGAACGAAGCGGCAGGTCCCTCAATTGCCGCAGCGGCTCGGCGGAACCGGTCCACTCGGCCGCCCAACGCGACAGCAATGTCGACGTCGTGACGCCATTCTGCTGCGCCTCCTCGTCGAAAAGGAGCTCGAACAGGGTCTGCCGGTGCGGATAGGCGACCAGGGAAATCTCATCGGTATCCGGGATCTCCGCCCGTTCCCGAACCATGGAGATCGCCTTCTCAAAGCCGCCGATCTCGTCCACCAGGTCATTCTCCACCGCCCGCGTTCCGAGCCACACTCGCCCCTGCGCCAGCGGAGCCATCGTGTCGTAATTCGAGTGCCGGCCCTCGGCCACCAGGTCCACGAAGCGCTGATAGTAAACCTCCAGCTCCCCGTGCAACTTCTCCCGCCCGGCCGCCGTCAGGGGCTCCATCGTCGAATCGATCGAGGCCCACTTGCCCCGGTCCATCGTATAGACATTGACTCCCAGCTTATCGAGCAGCCCCTTCAGATTCGGCTTGCCGTAGAACACCCCGATCGATCCGGTCTGCGTGTTGTCGTAGGCCAGCACCGGATCCCCGGTCATCGAAATCATGTAGCCGCCCGAGGCCGCGTAATCCGACATCGAAATCACCAGCGGCTTCTTCTTGCTGAGCGCTTTCATCTCATGCAGAATTTCATCGGACGCCACCGCATCGCCGCCCGGGGAATCCACGCGCAGGATCACACCGGAGATCCGGTCATCGTCGCGAATTTCGCGCAGAATGCGCGTCATCCCCTTGGAAGTGATCGCCACTTCCGAAAGCGAGGTTTGGGAACCGGAGGGCAGAATCTCGCCATCCGCGGTCACCACGGCGATCCACTTGCCGGCGGGCGACTCATTATTCAGATTCGCCAGATAGGTCGACGCGGAGGTGCGCTTTAGGTCAAGATCTTTGTCGATCCCCGCCGCGGTCTTCACCTGATCATAGAAATCGTCTCTGAAGAGAAGCCCATCCACTAGCCCCTTGGCCAGCGCATTCTGGGCGACAAACGGCCCCTCGTTCACCAGCTCCAACACCTGCTCCCGAGTCGATCCGCGCCCACTGGCGATGACATCCACCAGGTTGCCGTAGAACTGATCCAGCGTCTCGTTCAGGACCTCCAGGGTCGTCTCCGATGGGCCGGTCTTGGTGTACTGATCCGGGGCGTCCTTATATTTGCCCAGAGCCTCAAACTCCATCTCGACGCCGACCTTGTCGAGCAGCCCCTTCAGATACATCAGCTCGGCGCGCAACCCCTTCACATCCAGCCAATCCTGCGGCCCCATGTAGATCTTGTCCGCCACCGAAGCAATGTAGTACTCGCGCGAGGTCGCCCCGTGCAGGTAAGCGTAGACGGGCTTCTTGGACCGGGTTTTGAAGCGTTCGATCTCCGAGCGAAGCTCTTCCATCTTCGCCCAGCCCGTGCTCAATCCACCGGCGTCCAGCACCAGCGCCTCGATCCGGTCGTCGGTGGCCGCGGAGTCCAGCACGCGGTAGATTTCAAGCACCGTCATGCCGCCGGATTGTGCAATAAAGGGAATGGAGACTTCCACGGTGGCCTGCTCCGGCACCGGTCCGGATAGCGGCAGGACCAGCACGGAATTATCGGCGATCTCCCCCGGCCCCCGGCCCTGACCGATCGCCAGCACCAACGCCGCCCCGATCACGAAGAAAACGAGACCGACGAAGACGATCCCCAGTACAAACCCTAAGACAAATTGCTTCATCCATTCACTCCTGCCGATGGCGTGGCGCGTGCACGCCGCGGAGGAAATTCCTCCGCACTATTCACCATACGAGAGTTTGCCCGGCGGCGGGCGTTTCCCCGGAAGGGATCTCCCGCAATGACCGGCTCTCCACCAACGTTCGACGTCCCAGAAAGAAAAAAGGCCGCGGAACTCCTGAGACCTTGCTCAGGATCCGCGGCTTCAGAATAACAACTCGCAGAAGGTGAACTACACGAGGTTGGGAATCTTGATGATCTTTTTCTGGATGGCGTACTGGACCAGTTGGGCCTTGTTGTGGATGTCCAGCTTGCGCATCAGATTAAACTTGTGGGCCTCAACGGTCTTGACGCTGAGGTTCAGGTCGGAGGCGATTTCCTTCACCGAATTGCCTTCGGCCAGCATCTTGAGCACTTCGCGCTCGCGCGTGGTCAGCGTGGCAAACCGAGGCAGGCGATTGGCGGACTTGATCCGGCTGCGGAAGTCATCCACCAGTTGGGACAACATGCGCGGGCTGAGGTAGCTGCCACCGCGGCAGACATCGCGCACCGCCGCCACCAGTTGCTGGCTGGGGCTATCTTTCAGCACGTACCCGCCAGCGCCGACTTCCATGCCTTCCACCAGATAGTCCTCATCGTCATACATGGTGAGGAACAGGACCTTGGTCTCCGGCCGATTTTTCTTGATCTGACGGGTCGCCTCAAAGCTGCTGAGCCCCGGCATGCCGATATCCATCAGCACCACATCCGGGCGAACTTCCGCGGCCTTGTCCACCGCGTCTCCGCCGTTGGATGCTTCGCCAACAACCTCCATGTCCGCTTCCGCTGAGATCAAGGTACGGATCCCCTGCCGAAACAGTGTGTGGTCGTCCGCTAACATGATTCGAATTTTCGCCATAATTGTGGTTCCCTACTTCGTCGGTTTGCCCTTCTATTTCGCTATCGGCAATTCTATGGAAATCTTTGTACCCTTTCTTAGTACCCCGGGCTTACGACGGCTCCCTGAGGCACTTTTTTTGCCGACGGGTCTCAATTTTTTGGTGGGACGGGCTGGCTGGCTTTCGACTTGAAAGCTCCCTCCGAGCAATGCCACCCGCTCCCGCATTCCAGACAGGCCAAACGACTCTCGTTTGGCAAAGGCGTCCTCGATACAGAATCCGACGCCGTTGTCTTGTACGATGAGCTTCAACCAACCATCGGCCGATTCCAGGGAAACATTTACCTTGGTCGCCTGCGAGTGCTTGCCGATGTTGTTAAAGCATTCCTGTACAAGGCGATAGGAGATGGTCTCGGTCTGCTGCGGCAGCGGGTGCTCCAGCCGGCCGATCTTCAATTCCACCTCGCAGTTGGGCTGCACGCGCTGGAACCGGTTGATCAGCGCCTTGAGCGCCGCCCCCAATCCGAGCTGCTCCAGCACCGCCGGACTCAGCGCGGCAATCAGACGCCGCATCTCCAGGATGGTGCGCTCGGTCAGGTCCCGAGCCTCCATCAGCTTGGCCTTGTACTCGCCCTCGGATTCCGGCAGGGACTGCTCGATCATCTCTAACTGCAAGCGAATACAGAGCAAGCTCTGCCCGGCTTCGTCGTGCAGTTCCCGGCTGATGCGCCGCCGTTCGATCTCCTCGACGTGCAGCATATGCTCGGCCAGACCGCGCACCTGCTCTTCCCGATGCGCCAGATCTTCCATCAACCGAGCCTTCTCAGCGGCCAGGAGACAACGCTCGGCGGCCGCGGCCAGCAATTCCTGCTCGCGCGGCAGCCACTCGTAAACTCTTGAAAAACCGAACTGCATCACGCCGGCCGTACGGCCGTCCGCAGTTAAAGGAATGGACCAGCAGGACTTGAACTGGTGGTACCATCCTGGGTCCAGCAGCACGCCGGACGACTTGGCGTTGCCATTCAACTGGCGGGGACGCGCCAGTTTCTTGATCAGGCCGGTTTTATTCGGCACCGCCAGCATCTTTGAATCCGGGGGATCCGGCAGCCCGGCCTTTAGTACCCACTCCGAGCTGGCCTCGTCCAGCAGGTACAGGCGACCGGCATCGGCACCGCAAACATGGACCAGCGATTCCAGGAATCGCCCGACTAGCTCCTCCAGGTTCTGCGATTCCAGCTCGATCCGGGAAAGTTCGTAGAAGGCGCGAGTTTCCGCTTCGCGAACCTGATAGTAGGCATTGTTCAGCGTCAGCACGACGCAGAAATGCAACTGGTCGCGGACCCACTGAAAATTCGACGCCGCACCCGGAAATTTCTGTAGGAGTGGGGCCAGCAGACGGTCATATTCCTGCAGCGCTTCGAGAATCGCGCTCGGGGGCAGGTTCAGCTTCGCCAGCCGCCGGCCGGAATATTCCACCTGCTCAATAAAGCGCAGCGCGGGAAGGTTCTGCGCGAGGATCCGCGCGGCCCCTCCGGGCGTAATCGCCGCCAGGGCGACCCGCTGTTTGGGCTCGAATCCCAGCTTTTTCAAGCGCTGCAGGAACCGCCGCTCGATGCTGTCAATATGCGGTTCCAGCAACTGCGCCATGCGCTGCAGATGCACCCGCAACTGGTCACTTAGGACGTCGGCGGCATCCGCCAGCTCAGGGGAAAGTTGCGCGGCTTGCACGATCTCTAAGATCGGCGCGCTAGGGTGTTCTCTTTAGAACAAGTTAGGGTGAGCTTGGGAATTCCGGCCGCAAAACAGCGCTTCACCCGGGACCGGAAGGTCCCCTTCCCCGCTTCAAGACGACAGCCTAAGACGAACTACATCTTCAACTTCAGGTAGGCTTCCGCCACGGCCCAATCGCCTTCCGGCGTGCCGGAGCAGCGGGCTTCATAAATAAAATAAGCCAGTTCGGCGATCTCGGCTTCGGTGGGCATTTGCGGCTCCACCACCCGTTTGGTGGCTTTGCGGTGACGCGAGGTGGTTTTCGGTGCAGCAGCGGGCGCCGCGGTTGCAGCCGGCGCGGTCCGCTTCCCGGGCTTCGCCGCCGGACGATCCTCGGACTCGATCTTTTTTTCCGTCGTTTTTTTTGCCATGATTGCGATTCTCCAGATGCACTTGTCGTGCATGTTTCTCAGCGGTGACTGGTCGCGAGCGCCACGGCGAGGGGCCGCGAACAGCGAAAGGAAAGAATGACGGCGGGGTATTCTTTCGGGGCGGCAACGCCCCACTTTCTTCAACAGTACTCATAGAACTCTGGAATGTCTAGTAACAATTGCGGGAAATCTTGGGACCAGTCCGGTGAGCCGTTCGTCCTCCTTGATCTTGCGCGGAAAACGACGTTTGTGGAGCTTGCGCTCCCGGTTATGGGGACTAATGAAGTCCATTGGCGCGCGCTACCGCTCGCGCTTCTGCATTGGCTGGCGCTCCGGGTGATGGGAACTGAGGAGGAGTCCGTTGCGACTGCTATCGCGCGCGCGGCTCTGACTTTAGGTGTGCCGGCGCTCCCGAGGGTCAGGGAGGTGCTCCGGGAAAGTGCGGCCAAAGGACCACCTCAGCTGATACCGCAAAGTGCCCGGACTGCCCAAAGGCAGGTATGGCCTTTAGCGGCTACCTTATTTGTTCCGAACGCGTTATGATGTCTAAGTTTGTTTTCCGCAGGCTAGGGGAAGCAGCTAACCCATGACGATTGGCATGCGCATCGCCGGGCTGAAAATGCGAGCGAAGCGGGAAGGCCGACCAGGAACGCTAGCACCATGACCAACCTTACTGATCCACGTGAAATCATCGACAAATCCCCGATGACGGCGATGCAGATCGCTGTCGTCGTCATTACAGTGCTATTGAATGGTTTGGACGGCTTCGACGTCGCCTCCATCGCCTTTGCCTCGCCGGGCATCGCGGCCGACTGGGGTGTCGAACGCACCGCGCTGGGAATCGTCCTCTCGATGGAGCTGTTAGGCATGGGCTTCGGCGCCTTGATCTTTGGCGGGTTCGCGGATAAACGGGGACGGCGTCCGACGTTGCTGATTTGTCTGGCGATCATGGCGATTGGCATGTTCGGCGCGACCCGTGCCGCCGACGCCTTCCAACTCTCCCTATGGCGTGTCTTCACCGGTCTGGGGATCGGCGGCATGCTGACCGCGACGAACGCGGTGGTGGCCGAATTCAGCAGCAAGCGGTGGCGCAGCCTCAGCGTTTCCATGATGGTCATCGGGTATCCGCTATTTGCCGGCATCGGAGGCCTGTACGCCGCGACGTTCCTGAACGACGCCTGGCGGCCCGTGTTCTATATCGGCGCCACAGCGAGCGCCATCATGCTGCCGGTGGTGTATTTCCTGGTTCCGGAATCGGTTCACTGGCTGGCGCGCAAGCAGCCGGCCGGGGCACTGACCGCCGTGAATGCCTCGCTCACCAAGATGGGCCAAAGCACGGTGACTGAGCTCCCGCACATTGAGGATAGCGAGAGCAAGAAGTCGCTGAGCGATATCTTCTCGCCCGCCCTGCTGGCGACCACCCTCATCGTCACCTCGGCCTTCTTCCTCCACGTGATGACGTTCTACTTCCTGCTGAAGTGGACCCCGAAGATCGTGTCCGACATGGCCTTTAATCCCGCCGAAGCCGGCAACGTTCTGACCATGGCGAATTTTGGAGGCGCTGTGGGTGGCGCGCTGTTCGGTGTTCTGACGGCACGCATCGGCCTGAAGCCGCTGACCATCGCGATCCTGGCGCTGAACGGCGTCGCGATCATGGCGTTCGGACGCTCCCCGCAAGACCTCGGTATGCTGACCACGTTGGCGGTCATCGCGGGCTTCTTCGGCAACGCCGGCATGTCCGGACTGTACGCGCTGGTCGCCTGGGCCTTCCCGACCCACGCCCGCGCCATGGGAACCGGATTCGTCATCGGCATGGGCCGCGGCGGTGCGTTCCTTTCCCCGATCATCGCCGGCTTCCTGCTGGATAGCGGCCTGTCCCTCCCATCGTTGGGCATGGTGATGGGATCGGGTTCCCTGCTGGGAGCCGTGATCCTGCTGTTCCTGAAGGCCGGGAACGAACTGCAGACGCAGCGGAGACAGCGCGAGGCCGAAATGGAGCCGTCGGCTGCGCATTAGCCTTTCTTGAACTAATACCGGATGTCCGTTCCCGACGGGGAAATCGCACACGTCAGCGATACCGCCTTGATGGTGGCGGCCTGTCGTGCGCATGAAACCGGGCTGGAGGATGCGTTCATACGCGATCCCTTCGCGGCCCGGTTGGCCGGTGAGCGAGGGCTCGCCATTCTTGAAGCGTGGCCGCACGGGGAGCGCTCCCGCCTGGCCATCGCCATGCGCACCCGGTTTATCGATGAGCTGCTGCTGGAGGCGCTGGCGGCGCACCCGATTTCGACCGTGCTGAGCCTGGGATGCGGGCTCGACACGCGGCCATGGCGGCTGGAGCTTCCCCCCGAGCTGCGCTGGATCGAAGTCGACTTCGCGGACCTGCTCGACTACAAGGACCGGGTGATGTCCGGCGAGACACCCCGCTGCCGGCGCGAGCGGCTCGCCGCGGATATCAACGATCCCGCCGGGCGAAGAGCGCTGTGGCAGGCGGCCGGGTCGGCGACCGCGCTGATGATCACCGAAGGGCTCCTGCTGTACCTTCCTGAGGCGACCGTCGAGGATCTCGCCACCGAGGCCCGGGAGCAATGCGGCGCGGCCTATTGGATCAGCGACATCATGAGTAGCGCGTTCCGCCCGCAAGGCGCGCAATCGGTGCAGCGCGTACAGGCGTCCGATTCCCTGAACGGCGAGCAGATTCTCGATGTGCTGCGGAACCACGGCTGGACGAGTTCCGCGCTGCGCAGCTACATCACCGATGCCGGATTCGCGCGGGAACGGATGAGCCGGATGATGGGCGGCGCTGCATTGCCTCCGACGCCGGATGCCACCGACGATCCGACGGGCGTGCACCTGTTCGAGGCAGGCTGACAACGAGTGGCTCGGGGTTTGTATTTTTCTGTTTCGGACAAACGTCGTGCGCGAAATTTGCGCGCCACCTGCAATAATGAGGGCATGTCGCCCCGCGCTGCTCTCCTGTTCCTCGCGCTGGCTGCCGGATTAGTGCTGGCTGTCGAAACGACCCTGGCGCAGACCCAGATGTATGTCCCCTACGCCGAGCCGATCCCGGACGAAGGCGAGTTCCATTTCATCCGCATGGAATACCAGGACGGCGGGGGAGGCGGGTTCTTCGGGCGTCGCGGCCGCTTCGGCGGGCGAGGCTGGTGGGCGCAGGACTGGCCCGAGGCGGACGTTCATTTTGAGGTCGGGCTGCGGCGGCTGACGCGCATCGACGTCGGCAAAGAGGATCACATGAGCATCCTCGATGAGCGCGTATTCGACTATCCCTACCTTTATGCGACCCAGACCGGCTACTGGGATCTGAGCGATGAGGAAACCGATCGTTTACGCGACTACCTGCTGCGCGGCGGGTTCCTGGTCACCGATGATTTCCATGGGCCGGATGAGTGGGCGGTGTTTGAGGAGTCGATGACGCGGACATTTCCGGGGCGGCCGATCGAGGAGCTGGATAACTCGACGCATCCGATGATGCACGTGCACTATGACATCAATGAGCGCACGTTTATCCCGGGGCTGCGGCATCTGTATCGCACGGCGGGCGGCACCATCGCGCGGCCTGAGTACACGCCTCCGCACTGGCGCGCGATCCATGATGAGGACGGCCACATGGTGGTCGCGATCAACTTCAATATGGACGTCGGGGATGCGTGGGAGCATGCGGATTGGCCGGAATATCCGGAAGAGATGACTCGGCTGGCGTACTACTTCGGGATCAACTACATCATCTACACGATGACGCACTAGGTGCTGCGTGGGGTGCTCGGGTTCACTCGGCGGGAAGCGTTGAGCTTCCCGATCCGCGAGGTCTTGCAGCTGTCGGTGGTGTGGTCCGAGGAACACTCCGTTGGCGCGCGCTACCGCTTGCGCTTCTGAATCAGCGGCTCCTGCGCTGTCGGCGGTCTGGACGGAGGAGTATCCGTTGCGCATGCTGGCGCTTGCGCTTCTGAATCAGCAGAGGCGCTGAATTGCAACCGTCCGATCCTGCCCGGGAGGGCTGAAGCCCTCCGCAAGCTAAACCTCGCCCCACGTCGCGGTGCGCGCCGGAGACCCGCAGGTGCTCGCCCGCTCAGCTATTCAGCAGCTTCTGCAGTTCGATCCGCTCCGTTCCGTTCGGATCGTCGACGACCTTGCACTCGTTATCCAGGATCATCGTCGCCCGGGTGTTCGCATCGAACGTCGGCCAGTTCGGCAACAGGTTGTTGTTCGGATTCCCAGTGCGCGCGAACTGGGTCCAGGCGGCGGTCATCTTATCCTGCAGCGCGTAGCGATCCTCGCCGTCGCCGGTCATCGACTTCCCGTTGTCCACGTTGCCGAGAGCGAACGGAATATCGAGCGTGTGCATCGACTTCAGCTTGCCCTCATGCACCGGGGAGCGCCAGGTGAAGTAGTACATATAAACCGGCGCCGGCTGTTCGGACTTCAAAACGGCTTCCTTGAGCACGCCCTGGCGGAAACGCGCATCGGATTCGACGATCAGCGCGACATCGATATTTTCGACGCCCGGCCGGCCTTCTTTATACAACTTGGCGAGTTCAACCGCCTGATTGTAAGTGGCGCCCGTGGCCTGGCGAATCCGCTGCAGCATGGTCTGCTCATCGATGGGATCGATGGGCGTGTTGGGGAAGAAGGTGAGTTCGGTCTCCGTGCTGCCGATCAGCAACGGAATGTTGGCCGACATCGGGGGCGCGTCGGGCGTAAAAGGGTCGCGCTTCAAGGTCACGCCGTCCACCACCGGACCGGACAGGCCACGAATGCCGCTCGACGCCTCCATGATCTGCTCCATCGGCAGCGCCTGCAGGTCCGCTAGCGATTTGGCGTTCAGCTTGGTCATGAGATTCCTGCGCGCCCTTCGTCGCGACGTCGAGGGGGATGCCTCGCAGCTCGGAGCCGCTCATCACAATCGCTTTGTGGAATAGGCCCTCGGCCGACGGCATGGCGAGCAGTGTCGACACCTTGCCGCCACCGCCGGACTGCCCGTAGATCGTGACGTTTTGCGGATCGCCGCCGAAGTTGGAGACGTTGTCGCGCACCCATTCGAGCGCCGCGACGATGTCCTGCATGCCGACGTTCGAAGCGTCCGCGCCGGGATCGATGTCGGTGAGGTTCAGGAAGCCGAAGGTGTTCAGACGATGGTTGACGCTGACGGCGACCACGTCGCGGGTCTTGGCCAGGTTGTGTCCGTCATAGATGTCATAGCCGCCGTTGCCGGAGGAGAACCCGCCGCCGTGCAACCAGACCATCACCGGACGGCGCGCATCGTCGGCCAAGCCACGGGTCCAGACGTTCAGGCGCAGGCAATCTTCGCCGACTTCGTGCTCGGGAATGGTGGCGCGGACCTCGTCGATCTCGGTGTGCGGATGCGGCTGGGGAGCTTCCTGGCCGTAGTTGGTGGCGTCGAACTCGCCTTCCCAGGCTTCAACGGGAGCCGGCGGCAGGAAACGCCGCGGACCTGCGGTGGACGCGCCATAGCGCATTCCCTTGAACGCGTAGACCTCTTCGTTGAGGGCTCCGCGGACCGCGCCCTGGGCGGTTTGGGTCACCGGCTCGGCGATGGTGGGCTCGGATGGACCGGAGCTGCAGCCAACCAGCAGACTGGCGGCGCCGATTGCGCTGCCTTCCAGAAACTTGCGGCGATTCATCACATGGATCATGAATAGGGCTCCTTACTGAGTGCCGACTGGCATTGTAAACGAAAATTGGGCAGCGGTGCGCGGCGCTTGATGAGATGCGGCCCGGAAATTGACGGAAATCGGGAGTCGAATACCCGAGAAGGCCGCTCGGAACCAGCCTGGCGTCCGGCTTACGATAGCGCCTGCCCAAAGAGTCCGCGATACAGATCGGTATTGAGCAGAAGCCCAAACACGCCCCAGAGTACGAGCAGTGTTACCACCGCTACGCTGATCGCGCCGCGCCAATCGGCTCCCGCGCGCTTCCAGGCGAGTCCGATGTAGATGGGCAGAGCGACGAAGAATCCAACGAGATACAGCGCGAGGAGCAAACCCAGCACGGACGCAATCGCGGAGCGGATGCCAAGGGACGACTTCTGTTCCGGTTCGTGGCGCAGATCGATGGTGAATTGCGCCAGGCAGGCGGCGAGCAGCGGAACACCGGCAGCGAGCGGCAGCCATTTGGCGCCGCCCTGTAATGCGAGCGCCCCGACGCAAAATCCGCCCGCGCAAAGCAGGAGCGCGAGAGTGACCCGGGTGTGTTCGGCGAACTTCATGGCCGGTGCAACCCTTCACGAAGCCTGGGCCATCCGGCGGTGAGGATGATCAATCCCAGCAAAATCCAGATCAACGGGCGGGAAAAGAAATTCAGGCGACCCGCAGCCTCCAGCCCGAGCGTCAGGCGCAGGTTGGTTTCAAACAGCGGCCCCAGCACCAGGGCCGTGACCAGAGGAATGCGCGGCCAGCCGTTGCGCTTGAGGAAGAAGCCGCCGATGCCAAACAGAAACGCGATCACCACATCGCTGAAGCGTCCGCGGTGGGCAAACGCGCCGACCGATGCGAAGACGAGAATCAGCGGGGCGAGGCGTTTCGCGGGCATGAACGAGGCTCGGGAAAGCGGCGTGGTCAGCGCAAGGCCTAGGATCGAGGTCAACCAGTTGGAATAGAACAGGGACCAGACCAGGACGAAGACCAGCGGCAGTTGCTGGCTCAGGAGTTCCCGTCCGGGGATCAGGCCATGAACCGTAAGCGCGACCAGCAGCACCGCCGCGCCCTCGCTGCCGGGAATTCCCAGGGCGAGCGTGGGGGCCAGCGATCCACCGTCTTTCGCGTCGTGGGCAGCCTCGGGTGCGAGGACGCCGCGGATGTCGCCCTTACCGAACCTGCTGCGGTCGCGGGCCGACTGCACCGCTTGTCCATAAGCGAGAAAGCCGGCGACGATCGCGCCGACAGCGGGGATCATGCCCACCACGGTTCCCGTGATGGAGCTCCGGATCAGCAGGCCGAGATTTCGAAACGGCGCAAGGAGTCCCTCCTTCACGCCGCCGGCGAGTTCCGCACGGTCGGCGACTGCCTCGCGCGTTCTGGTGGTGAGTTGCAGCATCTCGGCGATGGCGAAGATGCCCAACACCACTGGCACAAGCGCAAATCCGTCCTGGAGGTCGAGCAGGCCGAAGGTGAAGCGTTCCTGTGCGGTGGCTTGATCCAGACCCACCGTGGCGAGCAGGATCCCCAGCAGCGCGGCGGAAATGCCTTTCAGAATCGACCGACCGGTGAGCAGTCCGATGGTGGCGAGTCCCCAGATTGCCAGCATCAGGAACTCGGCCGGGCCGAAGGAGAGGATGAGCTGCCGAAGAAACGGCAGGAGCAGGATGAAGGCGCCGATGCCGATCGTCGAGCCCAGGGCCGAGGATGCCGCCGAGCAGGCGATGGCGGTCCGTGCGCGTCCCTGCTGCGCCATCGGGTGGCCGTCGATCATGGTGGCGGCGTTCGACGCGCTACCGGGGATGTTGAACAGAATCGCGGTGATGGACCCCATGAAGGTAGCGCCTCCGGTGAGCGCGCCGAACACCAGCATTACGTGCAGGGGATCCCAGGAGATGGTCAGCGTGACGGCCAGCGCCAGCAACGTGACGCTACTGAGCCCGGGAACGAAGGAGAAGCCCATCGCGGCCAGCGTCGCGATCGTGGGGTAGAGGATATTCGGCCAGGCAAAGACCAGTTGGAAGCCTTCCCACGCCGCCGCACCGAGGGAGGCTTCCACCGCCTAACGCATCCTCTCCAGCAGGGATCGGACGGCGGGCGCGAAGCGGCTGAGGTTCTGGTCCACGCCCACCAGTTGCGCTTCCGCGGCGGCGCCATCCATGACGGCGAATTCGTGTCGCGCGGCGCGCGCGGCATTGATGAATTCCGGTGAACGGCTGGCGGCAACGAAGCTGTTGCGCAGGCAGGCCAGGATATCGGGCGGGATCCCTCGCGGGCCGGCCAGCAGGACACCCAGATTCAAGGCTTCGAGCAGCGCGGCGGCTTCCGCTGCGGCCTCCTCCGGCGTTCGCCCCGTCTCCGAGGATCGCCGCACGGCCCATCCTTTCGGGCCGGCCAACCAATCGACGCCCCGCAGAACTGCGTCATCGGAGATCGGGCCGTCCGAAATCTGCAGCAACGGGTGAAGGTCACCCGCCTCGATCGAATTGCGGATCTCGTCGTAGAAGTTCATCACGAGATCCACTTCGCCGCGCAGTGCACCCATCAGCATGGCCTGGCTGCCCGGGTATCCAGCCAGTACTTCCAGGCGCAGGCGGAGTAGGGACTCGACGCCGGACATCGCCAGCAGGGTTGAGCTGGCAGGGCCGCTCATACCAAACAGCAAGGGGTGGCCGCCTGGGCGTGTGAAGAGGTCCTCTACGTTCCGAAGTTCGGAGGAGGTGCTCGCGGCCAGGATGTACGGGCTGCGATCCATCCGCCCGATGATGTCGAAATCGTGCGCGGGATTCGGATAGGGTTCCGGGAGGGCCAGGCCCGCGACGAGGAGTCCGGATGGGTTCAGCAGGCCCAAAGTGCGGCCATCCGGTGGCGCTTCCTGCAATAGCCGCGCGCCACGCAGGCCCCCGCCGCCCGATTCATTATCGATGACGATCTCGGCGCCCAGGCGGGATTCGATCGGAGCCTCCAGCAACCGCGCGTAGGTATCATATCCGCCGCCGGGAGGATAGGGGACGATCAATCGGACGCGTTCGCCGGCAAGGCCTGGGCATCCCGCGAGGGGCTGCTCCTGTTTCCCGCAGGCGGCCAGGACGGCTGCACCCGCGGCAGCGAGAAAAGCTCGGCGGGACGGTGGGCGGCGCGCTCCGGGTTGCGGGTGCGATGTCCCACTGCTGTTCCCGGCGATGCCCTTGGATTGGCTCAGCGCACTACGCCATGGACGCAACGGATGCTCCCATGCAGGCAGGCGGGACAGGCCGGTCGCCTCGGATATTGTGCTTCAGACTCATGCCCTCCGACCTTATCAATACCAGATCATAGCCCAAAAGGACCGCTGATCCGGCGTCAGGGCGCGATGTCATCCGGCCTGGCGACGTAATCGGTGCCCTGGAACAATGCGGCTTCCGCTTTGACCCATACGGTCTCGCCGGACTTCCGTTTCAGCTCCGCCCACCAGGTCTTCTCACCCAGGTCCAGGTAGGTTGCCGCGCAATGGGCCCCGCCGCATCCGGTTCCGTCCGGCCACTTGGTGAAGGAGATGTCGTACAGCTCATGGAATCGCCCGTTGACCCATACCTGCGAATAGCCTTCGCCGTGATAGGCGTAGGTGTAGATGGTGTCGCCCTTGCGGAGACCGAATTCCGGGATGTCGCGATCCAGATGGATCACGCCCGGGCGATAGGTAACCACCATGCCTCCCAGGGCCGTGGCCGCTTCCCGTTTTTGGATGGTCCCGAGCTGGGTTCTCTCCTCGCCCCACGTGTCGTAGGCTGGGACATCCTCCCGCGCGATCCAGTCGCGGTAGACGCACCCTTCGAACGGACAAACTCCGGGAGATAGAAAGGGCAGCGATGGGACGGGCGTCTCGAGACCCTCGGTGTCCTGCGCCGGGACCGAGCCCGTCAACAGAAACAGGACCGCCGCGGCGGCAAGCAGCAATGGCGAAGCGAGCCAGCTACTTCGTGCGAGCCCCGACGTTTTCCTTGGTTCCGCCGAAGTCTTCCGTGTAGTGTTGCAAGTCACGGTTGCCCTCAATGCAGCCGAACTCCATCTGTTCATAAGTCGGGTCGTTGGCCTGGGAACGATTGATCATCCCGTGCAGGCGCATCGGCTCAGTAAACTCGCTGGGGGACTCGACTACGGCTTCATAGTCGATCTGGTTCTCGTTGATCATCGTGAAGCGCTCGACCACGTGGATGTCTTCGGGCGCATAGTGGCCCGACGTATCGAACCAGGTCTTGGCGGTCTGGTTGGTGGTGTCGACGACCAGGGTGTCGCCTTCCCAATGCCCCACCTGGTCACCCATGAATTGGCGAACGGTCGGCGGCAGCTGGTGCGCACGCCCGTCGGTGGGAATAATGCGGCGGTTGTGCTGGAACTCCCACATCATCATGACGTAGCCTTTCGGCTGGATGATCTGCATGCCGAACTGGGTCCACATGACGTGCGGAATGCCGCTGGGGAAGCAGTGGAGCTCGGGCTCGAGGAACATGCGGTTGGCGATGATGTCGTCGGACTTGGCGCGCGCGGCGGCGGTATAAGGAACCTTGCCCGGCTGGGGTCCGACGATCAGCGGCGTTCCGCGGCCACCGCGGCCGTTCGGATCGGGCTCAATCGAAACCGATGCGCTGGGGTTCACGCCGCCCCAGAATCCCGACATATCCGGCTTGCCGTCGGCGGTACGGGGAACCGGCCCCGGGGGCGGCGCCTCGGCCTTGCCTTTCATTCCACCCTTGCCCTTGCCTTGCCCGGAGAGCGGAGCCGGCGCGGTCATCAGCATCGCCATCGCGGTGATCCCGGCCACCGCCGCCAGCAGCGAACCTTGCGTCAGTTTTCTCATGCCAATCTCCTTCGTGGGGGATTATTCTTCACTACGGCCGACCATGGCTGCGTCGTCCTCGAAGTAGGAGTGGCACTCATACTCCAGCAGCTGGGCATTCGGATCTTCGTTGCGATGCAGCTCCATGCGGATCGTGTAGGGCTGCGTCAGCACGCCGGGATCTTCGACCAGCACTTCGTAGGTCATGTGGTCCGGGTCGGTGCGCGTGAACTTCTCGATGGTATGGAGCTGGGTGGAATGGAAGTTGCCGGAATCATCCATCCAGGTGCGGTCATTGAAATTCGTGGTGTCCACCACTAGCGTCGCGCCTTCCCAGCGGCCGATCGAATCGCCGAGCCAGAAATCGACGCCGTCATAGATGTGCTCGTCGCGATCCATATAGACGTAACGCAGCCCGTGGGTGAACTCGGTCGCCAGCATGATGTATTTCTTGGTCTGGAGAATCTGGAAGGGGATATCCGTCGGTGACGAAGCGCGGAACGCCGGCCATGTAGCAACTGGTCTTCATGAGGTCCCGCTGCCGGCGGTGGAGGAAGTTGTCTATCTGGGTCTCGCGCGCGGCGGGGACGTAGGGGATCATGCCGTCGGCGGGATCCACGACGAAGGACATGCCCGGGCGAATTCCGGTGGCGCCGCTATGCGCCTCCAGGTCGTATTGCGCGGTATTGAGGGCGGTCCAGATGCCCTGAATATCCGGAGTCCCGTATTCGGTCATCGGACGGTAGCCCTGGGCCCACGCCCCGGCGGCCGCCAGCAGACCGATCGTCAGAATTCCCAACAGCCGCCTGCCCACACGGCAGTTCGTGGATTCGCTCATCGAAGTCACTCGCTCCTGACCATCCCGCACGATTGATGATCCGGCCGGCTTCGCCTTAACGGCTGCTCCTGCCACCAACCTGCCCACCCAACGGCGAGTCACAAATAAAAACCCGGCGCGGGTCCAACACGAACGCACGCCGGGCAAATCAGCAAAGTACCGGGCTCCGCACCTTCGCGCGTTCCGCCCGGCACTGCGATCCTGAACTTATTTTCCTTTGCCCTTTGGGGCGTCGGGGGCCTCAGGCCGCGAACCAAACGCCAAACGGGTACCCTTATCGGTAAGGAGCAGACCATTGGACCACATCGTGGGGGAGCCGTCCTTGGCGGCGAACCCGGTGACTTCCACCGGCTCGCCCGGCTGAATCGAATTCTTGCGCCAGCCGTTGCGATAGAGGCTATTCGGGGGCGGAGTTTCGGCTGCCCAGGTCGTCACCGTGCCGTCCTCATTGGTCACATCAAAGTACACCCAGGAATGAGGATTGACCCAATCCATATGGTTGAACTTTCCTTGCAGCTTGAGGGGCTTGGTGTTGTCGAATTCCGCCGAGAACGAATGATGCGCCACCATCGGCACCGCAGCCATAAACAACGCCGCGGCAAATCCGGCGATCGCGATCTTAAACTTCATAAGTACGAACCTCCACACAAAATGGTACAACGCAACATATTATCAGCGCCTGCCGCTCTCCGGGGGAGGCGGACGGGCTCCACAGCCGCCTTGCATAATATGTTTCGGCACGCAGGGATGTCAACCCCGTTGTTTGTTTAGACGAGGCCGCCGGTTGGGGGGTTACTTTGGGGGGCCGAGGACTCGGCGGGAAGCCTTCCGCTTCCCCCGAGGTGGCTTACGGCGTCGGTTGGGATGGACGGAAGAACGTCTCCGTTGCGCTCCCTGGGCGGTCGCGGTTCCGAATAGTGGCGCTGGCGCGATGGATGGTGAGGCAAGAGGTCGGGGAGGACGGCGCGCGCTACCGCTTGCGCTTCTGAAGGGTCGGGTGGCGGGGCTGGCGCGGAGCTATCGTGGGTTGCGGACGGCTGCGTTGCGCTCCTTCGCAGTCGCGGTTCCGAATCGTGGCGCTGGCGCGATGGATGGTGAGGCAAGAGGTCGGGGACGTCGGCGCGCGCTACTGCTTGCGCTTCTGAAGGGTCGGGTGGCGGGGCTGGCGCGGAGCTATCGTGGGTTGCGGACGGTTCCGAAGGGGTCGCGCACCATTTCGCAGCGCAAGGTAGGACCGGGAGCCTCGGCGGATGTACCAGTTCGCTACCTTGCGGGCCGCAACCCCAGAAACGCGCGTCCCAGCAGTTCCCGCACGCCTTCCCGCGTCACCGGAGCCGGATTGAAATACGGGTTTTGCACGGCGAGGTCTGCGGCGCGGTCGAGGTCGGATTCCCGGAAGCCCAATTCCATTAAGGAGATGGGGGCATGGAGGGATTTCGCGAGATCCTGGATGGCCTGCGGGGCGTTCGTATCGGGAGCAGGCTCGGCGCCGAGCGCGGCCGCGATCCGTTGCATGGCTTCCGGCGCGGCCTTGGCGTTGTAGGCGGTGGCGTAGGGCAGGATGACGGTATGGGTTTCGGCGTGGGGAAGCCCAAAGCTCCCACCGAGGACGTGGCACAGCTTGTGGTGCAGGGCGACTCCGGCCGTGCCGAGCACGATGCCGGCGAGCCAGGCTCCGTAGAGCGTTTCCGTGCGTCCTTCGATGGCGTTGGGCTCGGCGACGACCTTGGGGAGCCCGGCGGCGAGCGCGCGAATCCCTTCCTCGGCGAGCAGCGAGGTCACCGGGTTGGCTCCTGCGGCGTAGAAGGCCTCGACGCAATGGGCGAGCGCGTTGATGCCGCTGGTGGCGGAGAGCTTCGGAGGAAGAGACAGCGTCAGTTCGGGGTCATAGATGACGGTTTTGGGCAGGACGCGGAGGTCGCGGCCGGTGCGTTTCTCGCCGCCCTCGGTGACGCCCCAGATCGCGGTGACCTCCGAGCCGGCGTAGGTGGTGGGAATGGCGACGATCGGGAGTTCCTTACGCAGCACCATCGCCTTGGCAAGTCCGGTGGAGGAACCCCCGCCGATGGCGATCAATCCGTCCGCGTTGTGGGCATCCGCGGCCAGCATCGCTTCGGTGACGACCTCCAGGGGCACATGCATCACCGCATCGGTAAAGACTTCAGCGAGGCGGTCCCCGATCAGTCCGTGAATGGTCAGGCCGAGATCGCGCCAGGCGCGGGGCGTGGTGATGATGAGGGCTCGGCGGATGTTGAGGAGGTCGAGTTCGGCGGGGAGCGCGCGGAGTTTGCCTGGACCGAATTGGACGCGGGAGGGAACGGCTTGGTAGAGAAACGGGGGGATCATTGGATTGGAAGTCGCGCTGCTAGCGTAGCAGGTGGTGGGCCGGTCGTTCATTTCGTCTTTGGCGACGCATTCCAAAGTCGAAGGATTGAAGTTTTGGTTGCCTTCCTCAGATCCGCGGAAACCTCAACCGAACTGCACGGGAGGGCGAAGCGCCCTCCGCAAGCTGAACCTCGCCCCACATGGCTAGGCCTGGCCGGAGTGCGCGATGCGGGTCCGTTCGTTGAGGTCGCGCAGGACGGCGAGTTCCTCCTCGGTGGGCGGCTCGGTGGTGGCGACGTCCGCGACGACTTTCAGTTTCCAGCCGGTTGCTTCGACCACCTGGTCAATGGTGACGCCGGGGTGGATGCTGGTGAGCGTGAGCTCCTTCGATTCCGGGTCGGGCGTAAGGATGCCGAGGTCGGTGATGACGGCGGTGGGGCCTTTGCCGGGGAGGTTGAGCTTGGCGCGGGAGTCGCCGCCTTCGAAGTGGCCGCCGGAGGTTCGGAAGGCGAGTTTTTCGACGAAGGCGCGGTTATTCTGGCGCAGGGTGATCAGGACCTCGCCGCAGTTGGCCGCGATTTCCTGGGCTCCGCCGGCTCCGGGGAGTCGCACCTTGGGCTTGTCATAGGGCCCGATCACGGTGCTATTGATGTTCGCGAACTTGTCGATCTGGGCCGCGCCGAGGAAGCCGAGGTCGATGCGTCCGCCCTGCAGCCAGTAGGCGAAGATCTCGGGAATCGAGACGACCGCGTCGGCGGTTTCCGACAGCTCGCCGTCGCCGATCGAGAGCGGCAGGACGTCGGGCTTGGCGCCGATGGTGCCGGATTCGTAGATGAGGATGGTGTCGGGCGCGTGGGTCAGGCGGGCCAGGTTAGCCGCGGCGCTGGGGAGTCCGATGCCAACGAACAGGCTGGCTCCGTTGCGGATGCTGCGGGCCGCCTGAATGGTCATCATTTCATCGGGGGTGTAGTTGAGGTCGGCCATGGTTAGTTGTCCTCCTTGGCCGGCGCTTCGCCAGCAGCTTGTTCAGTTGCCGCTTGCTTGATGCTCTCGGAGAACTCGGCGAAGTCTTTGGTGCCGAAGATGTGGCGGTCCATCCAGGCGAGGAAAGTTTCGCGGTCGCGGGAGATGGGGTCCCAGGCCTTGTAGAAGGCGTTGTTACGCGCGTAGTAGCCTTCGGCGTAGGACGGAAACGCGCCGCCGGGGACCTCGCAGACGTTGCCGATCACCCACCCAGGCAACACCACCGAGTTGGGCGGAGCGTTGAGGTCATCGACGATCTCCTCGACGGTGACGATGGTGCGCTTGGCGGCGAGGATGGCTTCCTTCTGGACTCCGACGACGCCCCAGATCAGGACGTTGCCCTTGCGGTCCGCCTTCTGGGCGTGGATCACGGTGACGTCGGGCCGATGCGCCGGGACCGCGGCGAGCTTTTCGCCGGTGAAGGGGCACTCGATGAACTTGACGCGCTTGTTGTAGTTGGTCAGGTCCGTGCCGATGTAGCCGCGCAGGAGGCCAAAGGGCAAGTTGGCCGCTCCAGCCGCATAAGCCGCCGCCATGCCAGCGTGGGCGTGCTCTTCGATCTCAATCGGCTGGGGCCACTCCTTCTCGACCGCTTCGCGCAGCCGGTGCAGCGAGCCGACGCCGGGGTTCCCGCCCCAGGAAAAAACGATCTTTTTGACGCAACCAGTGCCGATCATCATGTCGTAGATGACGTCCGGCGTGAGGCGGATGACGGTGAGGTCGCGCTTTTTCTGGCGAATGATTTCGTGTCCGGCGGCGTAGGGGATCAGGTGGGTGAAGCCTTCGAGGGCCACCACGTCGCCGTCCCGCACGTTGTCGCGGATTGCGTCGGAGAGTGAGGTGATCTGAGCCAAGAAATTATTGTACAGAGGAACGCGAGTGGGGCTGTGGCCCGGATGCTGTCGCATGGTGGTTCTGCTTGGCGCCGCATGGCGCCGCCCCACGGGTTGGCGGCGGCTGGGCGCAGCTGGCGCGGGCGAGGATGTAGACAGTGGAAGGTAGCCTGGACTTTCCTGTTTGTGACCCGCACGCCCGGTTGAGAAGCCTGGCGCTACCTGGACGGGAGGACTAAAGCCCTCCTCAAGCTGCATCCTGCGCCAAGGCTACGGCGCCGAACGAACCTCGCACCACGGGGCGGCTCTGCAGAAATTTGGGCAAAACGCCGATCTGGAGCTTAAGGATTTGTATGCGCGTTGCCACCGTTCTGATCGTCGCCGCCCTGCTGCTGCCCTCGGCGTGGCTGCTGTCCCAGACCTCGGATATCCCGCAGTTCGGGATCTTCCATGACGACGGGCTGTACTATGTCTCCGCCGAGTCGCTGGCGGATGGCGGGGGCTACCGGATCATGAGCCTGCCGGGCGAGCCGGCGCAGACCAAATATCCGCCGTTGTATCCGTTGCTGCTGTCGATCGCCTGGCGCGTGAATCCTAGCTATCCGGAGAACCTGCCCATCGCCGCCTGGCTGAGCTGGCTGGCGATGCCGGCAATCCTGCTGGGGCTGACCAAGCTCTATCCGCGGATGGGGTTTTCCGAGAAACGAAGCTGGCTGTTGATGGCCTTGTTCGCGGTGAACTCCTATGTGGTGCTGTTCAGTACGCAGTTGCTGACCGAGCTCCCGTTTCTGGCACTGGTGATCGCCGCGATGCTGATGCTGGAGCGGGGGCTGGACGTCGCCCACGCGAAGTCCGCGGGAGCGGCGGTGAGATGGATCGTTGCGGCGGCGGTGATGACCGGGCTGAGTTATCTGACGCGGTCGGCCGGGCTGGCGCTGCTGGCGGCCGGCGGGATTTACCTGTTCTGGAAGAAGCAGCCGCGGCTGGCGGTGCTGTTCGGCGCGATTGCTGCGGCCTTCGTGGTGGGCTGGATGGGATGGGCTCGCATGCATCAGACGCCCACCGATGAGCCCGCCCTGTTTTACTACCTGGATTACTTCCGCTATCACCTTTACAACTTTGAGCTATCCAACGCGCACATCATTTTGTGGAAGAACATGGATGGGCTGCTGTGGGGCATGGGATCGCTGATTCTGCCGAAGATCGTGGACTCGCTGTTCGTCAAGATTCTCTCGCAGGCGCTGGCGGTGGCGATGATCGTCGGCATCGTGCGGCTGGTGCGCCGGGGCGAGGCGCAGCTCTATGCGCTGTTCGGATTCTTCAGCGCGGCGATGCTGGTGGTGTGGCACTTCCCGCCCAATGAGCGGTTTGTGCTGCCGCTGCTGCCGCTGCTGATGGCGGGTTTCCTGGTCGAGGCGGATCATTTCCTGCTGCTGCTGAAAACGGCGCGGCAACATCCGGACCGGAGCCAGCGCGTGGTGGCCGTGGCGTTCTCGGGCGTCGTGGGATTGATCCTGCTGGCCGGCTTGGGAACGCATCTGTGGATTGATGGGTTTTACCTGCGCCAGGACGCCGAGACGCATCGCGCCGAACGCATCGAACGCAAGCAAGCTTATGCCTGGATTCGCGAGAACACTCCGGCCGATGCGGTGGTGCTTTCGCCCGAAGATACGGCGCTGTACCTGAATACGCGGCGGCATTCGTTCTCGCGTCCGCTTCCGCCGAAGCTGTGGTACGCCGAGGATCATGACGCGATGGTGGACTGGGTGAGCAATGTGGCTCCGTTCGCGCGGCGGCAGGGGGCGGACTATTTCGACTTCGCCGGTGTGACGATGGTGCAGGGCCTGCAGGACGACGATAAGAATGCGATCGAGGACGCGATCGCCACCAGTCCGAACCTGGAGAAGCTGGCGCAATACGGAGCCGCAACGGTCTACGAGATTCACGATCCGCAGGCGCACAGCCAGGCCAAGAATACGCCGTAGCGGGGCCCGTTGGGCCGCCAGTTGCGGCGCATGGCGCCGCACCACACCGGGCCCAGCCGACCTGTCTTGCTTTCGCCACCGGCTTGCGGGCATTTATTTACACGGGCGCCGCACTGCTCCAGGCGCGGGCGAGCCACCCTGTCTTCGTAACGCTTTCGCCACCGAAACAGCAGAGAACCGTCGACCCCGCGCTAAACTGAAGGCAATCTCCGCATCCCTCGGAAGGTTGTTTCCCACATGCCAAGCGCCCTCTCGGAATTTCGCAACGAACCTACTGTTGATTTCAAGATTCCCGCTAACGCCGAGGCGCAGCGCGCCGCGATTGAGAAGGTGCGCGGGCAGCTCGGGCTGGAGTACGGCCTGGTCATCGGCGGCAAGCGCATTGAGACGCCTCAGAAGATCGCTTCGCACAATCCGGCCAACCTATCTGAAATCATCGGGACGCATCAAATGGCGGGGCCGGAGCATCTGGGTCCCGCAATGGAGGCCGCCCAGCGCGCTTACACCACCTGGAGCCGGGTGCCGGCCACCGAGCGCGCCGACTGGCTGTTTCGCGTCGCCGCGCTGCTGCGCAAGCGCAAGTTCGAGTTCAATGCCTGGATGATGTTTGAGGTCGGCAAGAACTGGGCCGAGGCGGAGGCGGACACCTGCGAGGCGATCGACTTCTGCGAGATGTACGCGCGCACGATGCTGGATCTGGCCGAGGCCAAGACGGTGGTGCAGCTTCCCGGAGAACGCGACGAGTTGCGCTACATACCGCTGGGGGTAGGCGCGGTGCTGCCGCCGTGGAATTTCCCGCTGGCGATCTGTTGCGGCATGACGGTTGCCGCGGTGGTGGCCGGCAATACGGTGATCCTGAAGCCGTCCAGTGATTCGCCTACTGTCGCGGCCAAGTTCTACGGGGTGATGGAGGAGGCCGGGCTTCCCGCGGGCGTGGTGAACTTTTGCCACGGCGACGGGCCGACCTTCGGCGCCAGCCTGGTGACGCATCCCAAAATGCGGTTCATTTCCTTCACCGGTTCGCGCGCCGTGGGCCTGGAGATCAGCCAGAAGGCGGCCGAGCAGCATCCCGGGCAGGTGTGGATCAAGCGCACGATTTTGGAGATGGGCGGCAAGGACGCGATCGTGGTCGCCGATGACGCGGATGTGGATGCGGCGGTGGCGGGCGTGGTGGCCGCGGCCTTCGGATTCTCCGGCCAGAAGTGTTCGGCCTGTTCCCGGGTGATTGTCGATGCCTCGGTCTACCATGTTTTCCTGAAGAAGCTGGTTCCGGCCGTGGAAGCGATTCAGTTAGGCAATCCGCTAGAGGACCCGCCGATGGGGCCGGTGATCAATCAGAAGGCGGTGGATAAGATCACCCACTACATCGAGATCGGCAAGGAAGAAGGGCGGCTGCTGACCGGCGGCAAGCGGGTGGATCGCGACGGGTACTTCATCGAGCCGACCGTGATCGCCGACGTCGCGCCGGAAGCGCGCCTGGCCCAGGAAGAGGTCTTCGGTCCGGTGCTGGCCGTGATTCGCGCCGGCGGATTTGACGACGCGCTGCGGATCGCCAACGGAACCGAATACGGGCTGACCGGGGCGATCTATACTCAATCCGAGGAGCGGATTGAGCGCGCCAAGCAGGAGTTCCACGTCGGCAATCTGTACATCAACCGCAAGTGCACCGGGGCGATCGTCGGGGCGCATCCGTTCGGCGGGTTCAATATGTCGGGGACGGACTCAAAGGCCGGCGGCGCGGATTACCTGTACCTGCTGACGCAGGCCAAGTCGATCGCGACCAAACTCTAAAGAGGCTGTTATTCGGCTCGGCGGGATGGCTCGCCCTTCAAGACCTAGCGGCGCTTGCGGACCACCACGACCTGAGCGCCTTTGCCCTCGGCGCTGGTTCCACCGAAGGCGATGAACCAGGCGATGATTACCAGGACCGGATTGGTGTCCCAGTAGAAGGTCGTGGCGAGAATCGCGACCAGCAGATGCGGCACGAACAGCCAACCGAGGAAGACCAAAAACCCGAACGCAACGTTGGAGAACAGCAGCAACGTGATGCGCGGGAAAAAGGTCAGACCGATAAGGAAGAGAATTCCGTGCTGGTCCCAGTAGTCCATGGATCCTGACGTCTATGGTATCGCCACGCGCGAAAGACCCGGGACGGGCCGATGAAGAACTCGCCGCGTTCGGCCGGCGGAGCTATTCCTTCTTCGCCGGAACTTTGTAGAGATACACGACGTGGTCGCTGGCGCCTTCCACCTGCTCGACGCGCGTCGGACGCCAGCCGGGAATCTCGTACTGGTGCGAAACCACGCGGGCGCCGGGCTTCAGGTAGCGCTCCAGTTGTGGCCGGAGCTTGGAGTTCAGCTCCTTCTCCAGATAGAGCGTGACGACGTCCGCCTCGCTGAAGTCGGTGTTCAGGATATCGCCCTCAATCACCTGGACGCGATCCTGCACACCAGCACGTTCGATTTCTCGGGTCGCCGACTCCACCAGGCGGGGTGTGATCTCGACGCCAATCGCGCGAGCGTTATAGCGTTGCGCGGCGGCGATCAAAATCCGTCCATCCCCGGAACCGAGGTCATAGACGACCTCACCGGGCTGGATGTTGGCGATCGAAAGCATGAGGTCCACTACCCGGTCCGGTGATGCGACATACGGCGCGAGCCGATTCACATACCGGGAGTCCTGGGCGCTTAACCCTAGCGTCACGAGGCTAGCTGTCAGCAGAAGGTACGAGTGTCGATAGAAGGAACGCATAGACAACCTTGCTAACCAGGAGACTAGAGGAGCGGGGCCATTCCACTCCTACTGCTTTGAGTTTACTATATGCTCCACCATGTCCGCGATGGCCTCCTGCAGGTCGCGCGGGCGGTGGACGCTGTACTCCTTGCCGCCGAAGACCCGGATGGCGTTGCCGATTCCGTCCCGCCAGGGCACCTGGTCCGGAATCAGGTTGTAGTTGAGATAGAAAACCGGGATGTGGATCTCTTCGGCGAGCGGTTTCAGGTCATCGTCGTCGATGTTGTCATCCAGCAAGTGTTTGGGGCCGGCAAAGATGATGACGTCCGGAGCGTGGCCGCCGTCCGTGGGAGGCTCCATTTCCTTCAGAATCAGATTCCGCAGGAATTGGGTTTCGCTGTCTTTCTCGGCCAGCAAGTCCAGGTTCACCGTTCCGGGCTCAACGGTCGCGACCGCCTCGCCGAGCGCGGGGAAGTCGATCCCATCGTCTTCCTCCTGGCGGTAAATGATCTCCTGATCTTCCATGTTGAAGGCCATCACGGAGAAGCGGGTGAACTCCGGCACGCGCATCATACGGCGCATCATGGTTGTGACGCCGAGAGTATCGATCGACCGCAGCGCGGAGGAATCCTGATCCTGGGGAGCGACGTTCACCAGGAACTTGATGTGGGTGGACGCACTCGGTTTGCGTTCGGCGGCCGGTTCGCTCTCGAACTGCCGCACACGGGTTTCCTCCACCGTGGCGGGCGGCATCTCCATCTCGACGCCCTGCTGGCCGCGCGACAGATCCGCATCCAGGTCCCAAAAGTCCGAGCAGCGCTTGCCGTGAGCATCGCGCACCAGCCAATCGACGTCGTACTTGCCTGCGCCGAGATCGAACAGGCCGGTCAGTTCGGAGTCCCCTTCGGCGTCATCCGGCAAGCTGGGCACGCGAATCCCTTGCACGAAGTAGAACGGCTCGCCAGCCGGCTCGGTGGGAGTGACGCGGAACAGCATGGTGAGCCGGTTGTGCTCCCCGGCGAGTTCATCGAGCGGAATTTCCACGTCATAGCCGGCGTGGAAGCGGAAATCGAAGCCGAGATACGGATCGATTTGGTCGACGCGGCAGGAAAGCTCGTCCAGCTCTTCGCGCTGGTCGAGAACCTCGAGATCGGCGGCGTCCAGCGGCGGTCTCCCCCTGCTGGCGTACGGCAGCAGTCTTTGCCCGTACAGCGGCGGCAACGTGAGCATGGCCGCGCTCACCGCCCACACAACAGCGGGAATTGGCCGGGTCCCCATCCTGGATTCAGTATACCGGGAGATCCGAAAAAGGCGACTTTGGAGAGCTAAACTCCGGGGGCTAGTCGACGGCGAGCGCATTGTCGGTGGACGGCGCGTCGTCTGATTCATCGTCGGCTCGGTCAAGGGATTCGCTGAAGGATTCGTCGATTTCGGAGGCGAGCTGATCCAGAATTGCCTTGGCGGCCTTCTGTCCGGCCGATTTCTTGGACTGGCCTTGCGCGCGCCCGGTCCAGCGCTTGCCCAGGCGGGCCTCCACGGTAAAGACTTTGGCGTGCTCCGGACCTTCCTCATTGATGATCACGTAGCGCGGCAAGGGGAGCTTGCGCGCCTGCGCCGCCTCCTGCAAATCGCTTTTGTGATCGCTCAGCTGGATGATGAGGGTTTCGTCGGCGAGGTCCATACCGCCCAGAACCCACTGCTCAATCAACCGCCGCGCCGGATTCATGCCGCCATCCAGGTAGACGGCCGCGATCAAGGCTTCCACGGCGTCGGCCAATAAGGCGCGTTTGGCACGTCCGCCGCTCATCTCCTCGCCGCGTCCCAACAGCAGATGCCGCCCGAGTTCCAAATCCTTGGCGACTTCATAGAGCTTGGTAGCGCTCACCAAGTGGGACTTAAGCTTCGACAGCCGGCCCTCGGGAGCTTCCGGGAAGCGGCGGACCAGGCAGTCGCTCACCACGAACCCGAGCACCGAATCGCCCAGGAATTCGAGTTGTTCGTTGTCGGAATCGGCGGAGACGACTCCGGGCTCCTCATGGGCGCGGGACTTATGTGTCAGCGCCCGAATGAGGAGTTCGGTGTCTTGAAACCGATGGCCGATGACGAGTTCGAACTCGGCCAACGTGCCAGGATGTGACCCAGCAGACATCAGAGAAACGACCTTATTTTCCCGAGGCAGCCTTTTTCTTGATCTGCTCCGACCGCGTTTTTTCCTGCTTGGCGACATCGACGTAAACAGCCGGCAAACCCTGCATTCCGATCACCTGATTCAGGAGCTTAATGGCCTCATCGGGTCGCCCGGCCTCGTTGAGCGCGTTGCCCAGGCGAATCATCGTTCCGGGATTCGGGTAGGGGGACCCATCGAGGGCGGTCTGGAACTCGGGGATGGCGTCCGCGTAGTTCTGCTCGGCGACCTCCACCATGGCGAGCGCCTCATGCGCGCGGGCCATGTTCGACGCCTTGACGTCTTCCCAGTCGGAGTCAGAAAGTTCAGGGTTGACCTTTTCGGCGACCGGGATCAGTTCCATAGCCTGTTTGGCGAGGTCGGTGGCGCGAGAGAGCTTTGCTTCCTTATCCAGGTCGAACTTGCCGGTAGCGTTGGCTGTTTCCTGGGCGATATTGAGCATCGCGTTGTAGTTCTGGGGGTCTGCGGTCAGAACCTTCTCGTAGTAGATGACGGCCTTAGGCGATTGGCCCAACTGCTGGTTCGCCTCGGCGGCGAAGGTCAGGATGTAGGGCAGCAGCTGGCTCTCGGGATAGGCGATGACGAAGGCGTCGGCCGCGGCGATCTTCTTCTGCGGATCCTGTTCATTCTGAATTGCCGTGAGGGAATCAGCCTCCGCCTGCGTGACTTGCACCCTTTTCCCGGATTCAGCCGCCTGCGGTTCCTCGGGTTGAGCCGCCTGGCCCGGTTGCGCTTGGCCCGGTTGCGCCTGCGCCAGGGCAGAGCCGGAAAACACCACCACGCCCAAAATAATGAGAGCCAACTTGACGTTCTTGATCATGATCATTGCACTCCTTTATCAAACTCGTTTCTGGAACCTTCCGGCTCCGGTGTGGGGCAGCCCAGCTACTGGGGCGGCCTTGGTCTTGCGAAGGCGCCGTCCAAACCTTGTTGTGCTTCCCCTCGCACCTGATCCGGCACGCCAGGGACTTCCAGGGCTTGCCGGTAAAACTCTTTGGCCTGATCCAACCGACCTTGTGAATCCGCCAACTTCCCAAGATACAGGAAGCTCCAGGACTTTGTCGCATCGTCGGCTTCCATGTCGATCACGCGCCGGAACAGGCCATCGGCGGTTTCCGGATCGTTTTCCAAAATGGCGACGCGCGCTAAACCATAATAGGCCCTGGCCTGGGGCTGGGGCTCGTCGGACTCGTCAAAGACGTCGTTAAAGATCTCTTTCGCCGCCTCGGCATCCCGGGCACGAATCGCGTTTTCGCCCTGTTCGAGCGTCTTGGCGACTCCGGTCAGCGGAGGGGGCCCGACCACGCGGGTCACCTGCACGGTGCGGTACTCGCGTGAGGTCGCCAGCTCGGTTTGGGCGATGCGCGGACCTTCGGCGGCGACGTCAATGCTCTTGAGCATCTCCGGGAGATAAAGCTCCATCGTGAGTTGCTGCTGCTCATAGCCGGAGAGCTGGTCATAGAAGGCGGCGGTCAGCACGAATCCTTCGCGCATGGCCTGGGCCACCCGCTCTGGTTCCTTGGTGATGCGGGCTTCGAAGGCTTTGATGATGCACTCGGTGGCCAGAAGATTATAGTCGGTGCGGTATTGATCGCCTAGGATGGGCGATTCCAGCGCGTAGTCTTCCAGGTTGGCGAAGCGGCGCAGGATGTCGGCGTGACGGACACCCCAGCGGTCCACCATGTAGTGCAGAAACGCGTGACGGATCTCTTCAATGCGGAGCTCGGAGGACGGCGTCACGACAACGTAGTAGTCATCCACGTAGTTCCGCGTGATCACCTGATTCGGCTCGGCCAGCAATTCCACGAAAACATGGAAGCTACGGTTGTCATTGGGACGAAGCGGCGCGCGGAGGTAGGCGTTGATCTGCAGCACCTCATTGCTGACCGGTTCGGCGTAGCTATCCAGCACCTTCTCGTAGTAGGGCAGCGCCTGGGAAAACAGCGTCGCGATGTTGGCTTCCTCGTAGAAATCGGCCAACAGCGGAGCGAGTTCGGCCAGGGCCGCCGCGTCGGGCGGGGGCTGAAGGTCCGGGTTCGCCGGTCCGAAGTCGGGAGCGCCGGCGCTCAGCAGGGCGAAGGAAACGTATTGGCTCAGTTCGGCCGGGCCGCCGACCTGGTGGTCTTCAAAGAACTTCTTGAGAGCGGCGACGCTCTTGAGATTCTGTTTGGCGAGAAAGTCGCGGAGGGCCCGACGGGCCGGATGGTTCGATGGGGAAGTAATCTCGGCGTTATATCCGGCTGCGTTGATGGCCGCGAGCACGGCGAAGAGGGTCGGATTGGCGTCGAACTGCTGAAGGGACGCAGCCTGAACGCCCTGCGCGGGCTGGGCCGCCAGGGGAATCACCGCGCCCATTAACAGGAGAAGCGGCAGCACAAGGCAAAGAGCAGAACGACGCAAAATAGTACCTAATCCGGGTAGCCTCACACCAATTTCCCTTCCGGAGGCAAACCCGCGGCGCCCGGGAACGCACCGGGTCGCTCAGCCTCCTAGTATATCGAGCGCGCCCTGGAGTTCGCCGAGTGCATGAGGATCCCTGGTGACGGCGATTCCGTGGCGATAGAAGTCCTTGGCCTCCTCAATGCGGCCCAGTTTCTCCAGCGTTTGCCCACCATGGAAGTACGCCGCCGAGTAATTGGGGTCGGTTTCGACCAACGCCCGGAACTCGGTCATGGCGTCTTCCAGTTGTCCGGTGTTGACGTGCTCCATTGCAACGCCATACCGTGCAAATGTGTTGGACGGATCCTGCGCCAACATTTGTTTCAATACTTCCAGACGATTGGGTGCCAAACTGTTAGGATACAGCTTTCGCCGGGCGCGCCGAACGCCGCCGGCGGGAGCAAAACAGCGAAGACCGAGCCGCCGTGCCCTGCCCCTACTTCTATCCTCTCCATCGCCAGCAAGATCCGGGCTGGGAACGCGAGCCGCGTTGGCCGCTGCGGGGACTGTTTGACGGGGAGTGTAGAGCCTGCCCCACCGCGCCTCGGCGTCCTGAGCCATCGGTGCTGCAGGAATCGTGCAATCGAGGGTACGCGCGGCATCGATGTATAGAGTTCGTGGGGGCTCCGGGGTCGGCCGACGCGGTGCGTTTTTCCGTGGTACACACGCGGACCGAGGGTTCGGCAGTGGCGGACGGAGCGTCGCGGACGGCACAAGATCAGGGCGAAAGCGGGCAGGACGAAGACAAGAGAGTCCGGCTGCTCTGGGTGCTGGAGAAGGACTATGCTCCGCTGGAGCATGGAGAATTGGCGTACGATCCAGCGCGCGATCTGCTCACGCCAGAGCCGGAAAATCCGATTCTGGCTCAGCAGGCAAGAGCCTTTATTGATAGCTACTTAGCGGGATTGGGCCGGCGGAGCTCGAAAGCTGCGGGGAAGGGCCAACGGACTGCTTAGCGATGCTGAAGCGTCGCGCGGGCTAAAGCCCACCCCTCCTTCTTACTGGGCGCCGAAGGCGGCTGTCACCGTCGGGGTCTCCGCATCCTCGTCCGTGTCGATCTCCGGCTGATGAGATGCGCTGACGCCGTTGTCCTGGGATTTCACCACGTGCAAGCCGTTGGGCTGCAGGCTGTTGCCGATCGCGGACTGCAACGCGGCCAGACTCTGCGGATTCGGCAGCGAATACGGACCGTCTTGTCCCGCGATGGCCAGAGCCGAAGCAATCTCCCGTTGCGCAGCGTACTTGGGGTGCGGAAGGAACTTTCCTTCCGGCTGATCCTGTTCTGAGTTGCCGTGAGATCTCCCGGCGGCGTTCGCCCTCTCTGCTGCGTACTCCTGGGCCCCGCCAATCTGCTTGGAGATGGCGAGACGACCGTCGGCGGTTTGCACCGGCAGCGGGAACAGGATCGCGGCCGGCTCCGAACGAGGGAGCGGCTCGGCGACGTTGTGCTCCTCGACCACCATTTCGCGCTCGGTCCAGTTGGATAAGGGGATGTTGCGGAAGAACATGCGTTCCTGCATCACCATGGTTTTCCTGGAGGAATCGCCCTTCGCCGAATCCCGCATGTAGCTGCGTTCCTCGATATGGAAGTCCTTCATCATTTCTTCCATGGTGGTGCGGCGGGTCTCTTCCCGTACCGCTTTGACTTTCTGTTCCAGGGCGGATTTATGGGAATCGATGACGGCCCGCGCCTCGGCCAGGGTTTCGCGCTCCTTGGCCAGGGACACTTCCATCCGCGCCTGCATCATGTAGTACGACAGTAGAGCACTACCACCGGCTACGAATACAGGCAGGAACAGCCACACTAACGATTCCATGATTTGATCTCCTGCGAATTCTATCGGCGGAGGATGGGAAGAAAGTTAGGGCCTTACGCAAGAAACCTTAGGTCGAATATGGGCCTTTGGGGCGAGATTCTAGGGCAGATCCGTGGTTGGGGATAAGGGAAATCCGGCCGACGAAGTTGGACTAGGCCTGACTGCCGTCCAGCTTACTCCCCCCGAGCAGCACGCCGGCGCGGGAGAAGCTAAAGGTTAGCAATGCCTTAAGACCACCCAGGAAGCGCACGCTGAAGGTGCCGCCGAAGTACTTGCCGAGCAGTTCGATGGCTCCGTTGATGCGGTCGGCCTCGCCCAGTGGATCGCCGGCGACGGGGTCAGACTCGGGGTAGATACGGGCGCGGGCGCCGGTGACCAGTTCAATGCGCTTGTCAGCCCGCTGCGCTTTAATGGCGAAGTCCGCGTCGGCCCAGTAGTGGCCGAAGCGCTCATCCAGGTTGCTCATGCTGCGGAGGAAGACTTTGCGCAGCATCAGGGCCTCGGCGGAGGCGTAGGGAATCGGGAGGATAGGCTGGCTGAGGTCGGCGGGCTCGGCCGGATAGTCCTCGCCGTCAATGATGGCGTTCAGGATGGCGGCGTCGGGCAGGGGGCGGACCTGCGAAATCTGCTTGCCTTCTTCGTCGCTGAGCAGGGGGCAAACGGCCACCAGGTCGCTTTCGCCCTTGGCATCGGTTTCCGCTTCCATGCGGCTGGCCAGGACGTCGATGGCGCCGGGCTCGAGCTCGACGTCCGGGGAGAGATAGAAAAGGAGCTCGGATTGGGCGGTGCGCGAGGCGATGTTCATCGCCTTGGTGAGGCCCAGGTGATGCGGCAGCCGCAGGACCTTAATGTTGGGAAACTCGGTATCGACGCTACGGGAATTGTCCTGGCTGCCGCAGTCGACGACGATGACTTCCATGCGGTCACGGCCCGTGGAGGCTTCGACGGCGGCCAGAGCGCGGCGCAACGCATCGGCCTGATTGAACGTCACCAAGATGACGGACACCCGGGGGCCGGGAGGTCCGGGAGATGGCTGCTCAGACTGCTCGAGTTCGGAATCAGGTTCAGGCATGCGCGCAACCCGATGATAGCGCGTCCACGGCTTGAAGCCACGGTTTGAGGCAGCGTGGATTGGGATGGGCGGCGTGGCGGTGATGTGGATCCGGGAAGGGGTGGCGTCGCAACGTCCGATGATTGAAGGGCACGGTTGAGGAGCGACCTATCGGGGGGCTTAGCGTCAATGGGTGTCGAGAAGGACTAAAATGATGGGCATGAGAGCAGAAATCCGCTCCTGGAATTTCACACGCCGGCTGGGCTGGCTGATTGCCACTGTGGTGGCTATCACGCCGCTGACGGCGCAGGATACGCCGGCGTCACAAAGCACGCAGACAGCGCCCGACACCACCGCGCAATCAGCCACCAATTCCGCGGATCAGCCGAAGACGTTTGAGGTTGGCGGCGATGTGATCTGGATGGACACCCAGGTCGAGCTGAACGCCGGAGACCAGATCAAACTGAGCGGCTCCGGCACATTAACCATGGACGGGAAGCAGTTCGGTCCGGACGGCGCCAGTCGCGGCTGGCGGGACCTGATTCGCTCCTACCCGGTGAATTCCGCCGGTTCGGGCGCGTTGATCGGGCGGTTCGGCGACAATGAGGCCGCGCAACCATTTCTGATTGGCCAAGAGACGACTCAGACGGTTCCCCTGGCTGGCCGGTTGTTTCTGGGATTGAACAAAAGCGGGACGACGCCGATAAACGGAACGTTCACGGTCGTGATGAGCATCGTGTCCCACGCCGCTGCCGTTTCTCAGCAGGAAGACTACAAGCTGCCACCGGTGACCCTGGCGATGATCGATGAGATCCCGCGCCGGGTAGTGGATGCCGACGGGAACGTGGGCGACAACAACAATTTTGTGATCGTCGGTCCGGAAGCGGCGGTGGTGCAGGCGCTGGAGACGGCGGGTTGGGTGAAGGTGGACCCGAGCACCGGCGACGCGGTCGTGAACGGGATCATGGCGGTGCTGAACAAGGACGCCTATCTGACGATTCCGATGAGTCCGCTGATGATGTTCGGGCGCGTGCAGGATTACGGGTTCGCGCATGCCGAACCGATCGCGGTGGTCGCCGAGCGGCATCATTTCCGGCTGTGGAAGGCTCCGTTCACTGCGGGTGGCCGCGAGGTCTGGGCGGGCGCGGGCACGCACGATATCGGGTTTGACCGCGATCAGCGCAATAACGGCATCACGCACAAAATCGATCCGGACGTGGATAAGGAACGGGACTTTATCGGGCAGAGCCTGAAGGAATCCGGCATGGTGGCGACGACCGAATTAATGATGCCGAGCGCGCCGAATAAGGACGCCAAGACCGCCACGGGAGGGTCGTTCTTCTCCGATGGGCAGGTGCTGGTGATTCAATTGAAGCCGCAGCCGGACGAGAAGTTTACAGTCGAGCCGCAGGCGCCGGCAAACACATCTACGGCCCCGGCGACGGTTTCCCAGACGTCGTCTAATGCATCATCCAATGCAGCCGCTGGCGGCACGGCGGGTGGGACTGGACAAATCGACCCGTTCCAGCCTTCTTTGTCGGCTCCGCAGACGCCGGCCACTATCTTCCAGGGGGGCGCCGGAGCGGCTGGGCAATCCCCAAATCCGCAGAACAGCGGCGAAACGACCACCAAACCGAACTCGGAGTTCAAAACGCCCGAGGGGGGGTACTTCGACGGGCTCTTTCCCAATTAGTCAAGGTTGCTATCTGATCTGAATCACATGCAGTAGAATGGAGCCTGCCCCGCACGCTGGATCAGGGGACCAAGAAGGTTCGATCTTAGAGTGAATCATGATCGACGCGGCGGAGGGGCGCTGTTTACGGCGTCCCTCCTCGCTTTCCTTTCGAACGGAACGGATGTGGTGGAATATTTTGCGTCGGATCGGAACTGTTCGCCATCATCGCCTGTAGAAGGCCGTTAGAGAAATGTTCACCCGCCGCATCGCCACGTTCATCATTGGAGCCTGGCTGGGGTGCGCGGTCCTGATGTGTGCGGTCGCGCTGGTGAGCGGGGATTCCGGGTCCGAGACGGTGTTGGTGTTGCCCGAGCAGGCCCAGTCCCTCTCGGACAAGATCGGACAGGGGGCCACCGAAACTCTGCTGAACTTTCAGGCATCCGAGCAGCTTCGGCGGCACTGGTATTCCTGGGAGGACGCCCAGATGTTCCTGGCGTTGGCCCTGGCAGTGAGTCTGGGGCTCTCCGGCCGCGGCAAGCTGTTTCCCCTGGTGCTGACGGCGCTGATGTTCGGCGTCCTGATGTTTCAACACTTCGGAATCATGCCCACGCTGCAACGCGTCGGGCGCGATCTGGCATTCCTGACCGAGAATCGGACGCCGGTGGAGCAGGAATTGTGGAGCCAACTGCGGATTTACGGCGGGCTGGAGACGCTGAAGCTCCTACTGGGCGGGGTGCTGGCCAGTTATCTATTTGTGGCGCAGAACTCCCGTCGTTCACGGCGGTCTTCCAGAAAGCGGCACTCGGATTTCGACGACTTGGACGTCGAAATGCAGGCGCGGCACAGTCGGCGCGCGGGCTAGGAGCGCGCCAGTTTCAGCACCTCTTCAACGATCGCAATCAGCTGACCACGGGTCAGAATGAGTTTCTCTTCGGGCGCATCGACAAGGCTCCCCTCCTGCGCTTCCTCTTCTCGGGCATCGTCTTCAGCGGCGAGCGGAAGGCCGGGTTCGAAAGTATTCTTTGAGGCGACTCCGTAGCGCTGCCGGGCAGCGAACAGCTTCTGGATCTCGACGCGCGGGAGATTCTTCACCCCTCCCAGCAGTTCGGCGGCCAGCGTGATGCGCGCGGTGTGCTCCACCGTTTCCATGCGGAAATAGGCGCTCTGCAGGGTGGCGCCGAAGGCGATCACACCGTGATTGGTCAGTAGGATGGCCTCATAGCGGTCGAGATAGGGCCGCAGAGAATCGCCCAGGGCGGGGGTTCCCGGCTCGCCGTATTCGGCCAGGGGAACCGCGCCAAGGCCGACGATGACTTCAGGCAGGATTCCTTGATTTAGGGCCCGGTGGGCGACGGCGAATCCGGTGGCGGTGGGTGGGTGCGCATGCACCACCGCGTGGATGTCGGGGCGTTCCTGATAGATGGTGAGATGCATTCCCATCTCGCTGGTGACGTCGCGGTCGCCGCTGTAGTCGCTCTGGATGCGATGGCCTTCAAGGTCGGTGATGATCAGGTCCTCGGGCGAGAGCATGCCCTTGCTGACGCCGGTGGGGGTCGCCAGGATCCGGTTGTCGCCGAGGCGGACGGTGATATTACCGGCGTTGGCCGCCACCCATCCCTTTTCGAAAACCAATTGGCCGGCGCGGATGATGTCGGCGCGGTGCTGCGGCTCGGTTTCGGCGCGATGTTGGAGCGGGATGTAGGGTTGCGACATCGGGTCTTGCCGAAAACCGGGGAGGACGCGGCATGGCCGAGGCCTCAGGAGTTACTGTGAGGCTCGACCAGAACCTTGAGCGACATGTCGCGCGGATGGGTGGCCAGCTCGAACGCCTCGCCGATCTGGTTGAGCGGAAAGCGGTGCGTGACCAAGTCATCGACGCGGATACGGCCGCTGGAGATCCAGTCAATCGCTTCACGCATATCGCGCGGGGCGGCTCCGTAGCTGAACAGGATGCGCTGCTGCTCCAGCCAGAAGCGGGTCACCGGGATGGAGAGTTCCTTATCCGGACCGTCGGCGGCAAAGATCATCAGGATGCCGGCGGGATTGATGGCATCGAGCGCGGCGCGCGCGGCGGAAGGGGCTCCCGTGCAGAGATAGACGCGGTCGACTTTTGGCAACGAATCGGAGGAATTGAGAATCCCCTCGTCGGCTCCGGAAGCGATGGCGGCGTCCAGGCGGCCCTGATTGGTGTCGACGGCGATGATCTTCGAAGCTCCCATGGCCTTGGCCATGCGGATGTGCAGCAGGCCGGACAGGCCGCTGCCAATCACCAGCACGGAGCGACCCTCGATCGGCTCAGTCTTGCGCATGCTGCGAACCACGCAACCGAGGGGCTCGACGAAGGTGCCCATTTCATAGGTCATCGAGTCGGGGAGCGGATAGAGGCCCAGATCGAGACCGGATTCAAACACACGGAGATACTGCGCAAAACCGCCGGGAGCGATGTGCTTGTTGTGCATGGTGGCGCAGGTGGTTTCCTCGCCGGCCAGGCAGCGGTCGCATTCGAGACACGGGAAATGATGGGTAACGATAACGCGCTGGCCCACTTGGAAGCGGTTCCGGATGTTCTCGCCGACCTTGACGATCTCGCCGGTGACCTCATGGCCGGTGTTGATCCCACCCAGTTTCTTGACCTGGCGTTCGCGGTACCAGGTCATGGTGTCGGAGCCGCAGATGCCGCAAGCGTAGACCGATACCAACACTTCTGACGGACCGATCTCCGGCACGGGTTGCTCCACCGGACGGACGTCGCCGGCGCCGTAGTACAGGCCGGCCTGCATGGAAGCCGGAAGACCGGTCTTCCCGTTGCCGCCGGGGGTGTTCGATGTGAACGAAGAACTCATACAGGTTGCTGATTGCTGACCTCTTCAAACAACTGCAAGGCCTCTTTCGGGGTCAGGTTGTCGTGGACAATGCCGCCCAGCACGCGCGCGACGGCGACCGGATGTTCATGGCGCCAGATGCGGCGGCCGAAGTCGAGTCCGGCGGCGCCCTTCTGCATGCAGTCATAGGCGAGCTCAATGGTGTCGACCGTGGGATCCTTGCCCTTGGGAGCCTTACCGCCCGCGACGATCACAGGCACGCCGGTGGCGGCGATGACCTTGTCGAACCCGTCGCCGCAGTTATAGGTCTTGATGATGTCGGCGCCGTGGGCGACCATGACCGCGCTGGCGCGGGTCAGAAAGTCGATGTCCTGTTCCAGGTAGCCCAGAGCCGTGCCGACCGCCACGACGCCCAGCACGGGCAGCCCCAGGGGGCGCGCCTGGCGAGACATGGTCGCCAGGTTGTCCAGAGTGCTGGATTGATAGTGAGTGCGGAGATAGACGCTGACGGCGGCTCCGGCCGCGCCCTCATTGACGCATTCCTGGGCGTGCAGCATCAGCTTTTCATTGCCGATCGTGTCCGGCTCGTAGAGGAAGCTTTCAAGGTAGCGCAGTTCCTCGTGATCGGCGGCCGACGCCTTGCCAGACTTCACCAATTCAGTGAGCTCCGCGCGGGCTTGGTCAAACGGGCGGCCGGTGCGCTGGGTATAGGCGGCCTTGGCGGGCTCCTGCAGGTAGCCCGGCACGCTGATATTCATCACCGTGGAGCATCCGGAGGCGCGCAGCATCACGGGTTTGTCCACGTGGCCGCCATAGACGTTCCGCAGGATGTGCGGCTCGGTCATCAGGACGTCGACGTAGGGCAGCAGAGGGGTGATGACCTCGGCCGGGTTTTCCAGTCCGTTGACGACGCCGAAGTAGCGGTGGTCAGTGGCGAGTACGACGGCCTTTCCGTCCGCGCCGAAGAGTCTGTTCAGGTTCAAGATGGTTGCTCCCTTGTCGTTCCCGTGCGTGTGGCCCGTGCGTAGGCGGACTGCACTGGCTTTGCGGCGCGCTGCGTAGCGATCCGGCGAGAATGGATCTCTGCTATGCGTGACCGTCTCGAGGCGCGTGAAGGCCGTGAAATCACGGTAAATAGAAGCGCCGGAGCCCCCTAACTGCGGTGGCCCACCGCTTCTCTTCTCCAATAATAGTAACTCAACCCGGGGTCCCGTGACCGGGGGTATCACCAAGTCCGTCGATCACTATTCGCCGGAACCCGCCCCCAACTGCTGGGTGAGGTAACGCTCATAGCCGAGCTCTTCAATCTGGTGCATCTGGGATTCCAGCCAGTCGACGTGGCGTTCTTCATCGGCCAACAGAAATGCGAACAATTCCCGGCTGACGTCGTCGCCCTCATCGCGGGCGGTGGAGATCGCCGCGTTGTACATTTTGACGGCATCGTACTCCAGCTTCAGATCGCTCTTGAGCTGTTCCCGCACCGTACTGCCGATGTTGATCTTCATGGCGTCGCTCATGTTGGGAGTGCCGTCCAGGAACAGAATCCGCTCGATGATCTTCTCGGCGTGACGCATCTCGTCAATCGATTGCTTTTTCACGAACGCCGAAAGCTTGTGATAGCCCCAGTCCTCGCACATTTCCGCGTGGAGGAAGTACTGATTGATGGCCGTCAGCTCTTCGTGAAGTGCTTTATTCAGCACGGTAAGTACTTTCGGGTTGCCCTTCATATGCGGGAATTGTATCAAGGCGGCGGTGGGAAGCGGTAGGGGAACAGGCCTGGCGGGGCCGGATCGCGGGTGGCAGCCGGGCTGCCGGAATCGCGCTAAGCTGTTGCTATGTCCGCTAGGGGAGCCGCCAAACCCGCCCGCACATCCCCGAAATCCGACCCAAGTGCCTCGGATGCAACGACTTCGCAGGATGCCTTCCGGAAAGAGGCCGTCGCGGAGGTCCAGGAAGACGCTGTCGCGCCGGACGCGATCCGCGTGGAACTGGCCGAACTCGCCGCCGGGGCATCCGGGAAAGCCTACGCGGCCGCGCGCGCATTACATGACGACATCGCTCCGCTGCTGGTCACCGCCGGCTTGAAACTGCAATTGATGCAGATGGATGAGGCTCCGGCCCGGATTTCGGAGGAACCCCACGCCGCCGCGGATGCCGCCGCAGATGCCGATGACACGGGTCCGGTGGACGAAGTTCTGGAATTGTTGAACGACGCGATGGAGAAGGTGCGGCGTCTGAGCCAGGATCTGCATGCCTCGCCGGTGGATCGGATGGGCCTAAGGCTCAGCCTGGAGCGGCTGGCCTCGCAAACGAAGGATCTGCATCTTTCTTATAAAGCGGGGGCGAGACCCGAGGCACGCATCGCGGGGCTGCTGTTTGAAGCCGCCAGCGCGGCGATCGGAGCGGCGCGCAGGGCCGGGGCGTCGGCGATTCGGGTTTCAGTCACCGGCTCGGCGGGCTTGCATGTTCGCGTGCAGGACGATGGATCGTTTGCGGGAAGGCGGCAGGCACTGGAGACGATGCGGCTGCTGTCGACCCCCGCGGGGATCGTTATGAAAGTAGATGCGGCGCCCGGCAACAAAACGGGTACAATCGTTTCTATCCGGTATGCCTCTCGACGTGCTTCTAGTCGATGATCACAAGATCATGCGGGATGGGCTGAAGGCGATGCTCAGCCGCTCGGAAGAATTCCGTGTGGTGGGCGAAGCCGAAAACGGTCCTGACGCGCTGACGTTCGTCAAGGAGCACTCCCCGCAACTGGTTTTGATGGATATCGGCCTGCCCGGATTGAACGGCGTCGAAACCACCATCGAGATTTTACGTCATGCGCCGCAGTGCAAAGTCGTCATCCTATCGATGTATGACGATGAGTCATCGGTGGTGAGCGCGATCCGTGCCGGGGCGCAAGGCTTCATCCTGAAGCAGGCCGCCGATACGGATCTGCTGGGAGCGCTGCGCCAGGTGGCCGAAGGCAGCCTCTACCTGAGTCCAGGAGTCTCCGATCAGCTGCTGGTCCGGATACGCAAGGGCGATCTGGAGGATCGGCCGGCATCGTCGGCGCTGGATGTCCTCTCGCCACGGGAGGTCCAGGTGCTCCGGCTGGTGGCCGAGGGCAAGACCAGCAAAGAAATCGCGGTGATTCTGGATCTGAAAGAGCAGACCGTGCGGAGCTACCGGAAGTCGATGATGAAAAAGCTCGGGGTCAACAACGTCGCGGGGCTGACGCAGCTCGCCTTATCCACCGGCCTGACGCAGATCGCCCGAGCGCAAGGAACCTGAGAGCCTAAGTGAGCCTGACCTGTGAATCTCCCTGGGGACCGATCCCGGTCGCCGACGCCCATGTCCATTTCTTTTCGAATCGTTTCTTCACGGCGCTGACCGCGCAGCAGGATGAGCTGACGCTGGCCAAGGCCGGGGAGATGCTGGGTTGGCGGATGCCGCCGGCCGAGCCCGAACAGTTGGCCGCCGAATGGGTCGCCGAACTGGATCAGAAGCGGAGTGCGAGTCGCTTCGCTGATCGGCAGCATCCCCGGCGATGAAGCCTCGGTGGTCGCCGCCAAGCGGGCCTATCCGGATCGATTCCTCGCCTACGCGATGGTGAATCCGCACGAGACGGAGTCGCTCTCCTGGCCAACGAAGGAATTCGCGGACATCGACGCGGTGTGCCTATTCCCGGCGATGCATCGCTTTTCGATGCACGCCGATTGCGTAAAGCCCGTGTTTCACTGGGCTCGCGAGAACGGCCGCGCGGTGTTCGTTCACTGCGGCGTGCTGAGCGTCGGAGTGCGGCGGAAGCTAGGACTGCCCTCGCCGTTCGACATGCGGTATTCGAATCCGATCGATGTGCAGGCGTCGCGATCCAGTATCCGGAAGTACCGATCATCGTGCCGCATTTCGGCGCGGGGTATTTCCGCGAAACGCTGATGCTGGCCGATCTGTGCCCGAATGTCTACCTGGATACGTCGAGTTCCAACAGCTGGGTGAAGTATCACTCGGTGGAGCCCGATATGCGGCACATCTTCCGCCATGCGCTGTCGGTAGTGGGCGATGAGCGGCTGTTGTTCGGGACCGATTCGTCGTTCTTTCCGCGCGGCTGGCATCGTGAGATTTTCGAGGAGCAGGCGACGGCGCTGTATGAGATCGCGGTCTCCGAGCACGACGCGCGCAAGATCTTCGGCAAGAATCTGCTGAGAATTTTCCGCCGCTAACCTCACTCCTTTTGTGCGTGGCGACGTTCCAAATCCAGCATCCGGCCAAAGCCGGATTTCTCTACCCGGGAGGTGGTCCGCCCCCGCGAATCGCGCTTCTGGTTGCATGGTTTGAGCCGGTACGATCCGAGGGAGGATCGGAGTGGCAGGCGCGCTGGAGGCGGATTTGGCTGGGTCCGGGTCAGGATTCCCAGCGGGATTTAGTGCAGGCCGGGGAGCAGGGGCCTGACACTCCGGTTCAGGCAAGCTCGGACGGCCAGACACGGACCTTTCGTAATGGCTGGTGCGCGGAGGCCGCGCGCTGGGAGCCGCAGGCGATTGCTGCGTCGCGGGAACAGTTACTCGCGTTGGCTTCGCAAGACGACCGTCCGGAACTCACCCACGCCGTGATCGTGCTGGAGCGGCAATCCGATGGATTGCTGACCGAGGCCGATCGGGATCGCTTGTGGCAAGCCTTCGGCGTACCGATCTTTGAGCAGGTGCTCGACGAAAACGGCGAACTGCTGGCGTCGGAATGCGAGGCGCACTGCGGTCTGCACATCCAGGTAACGGAATTAGCCGTCGATATCGATACGGACCGGGATTCCGGGCGGTTCGTCATTGAGACGGAGCGCTGCGCCTGCGGGCGGGAGAATCCGCGGCTGGTGCTGGCACCGCCGGTGGAGTTCGCCCGGGCCGTGGTTGCCTAGATCCGGGCGAAACTGGCTACCTTGCGTCGACGTCCTCCGCAGATCGTTCGAAACATTTTCCGAGCCCGGCGAACGCTATAATGGCGCTAGCATCCCGCGATTTCTGCATGCGAACGTGGCGGAATTGGCAGACGCACTGGATTTAGGTTCCAGCGCCGCAAGGCATGGGGGTTCGACTCCCCCCGTTCGCACCACAAGCCCCATTTCTCCCGCAACTTCCCCCGCCTCCACATCGTCTGTTGAACCATTGGAGGAAAATCGGAGTATGCGATCTTTTTGGAAACCTGCTTTCCTAATGCTGCTGCTGGTGGCGCTCCTGACTGCAGCGACCCTCGGCGCGCAAACCACCCAATACGAGTACAAGGTCTTGGCGACCACGAAGACGTCCACGCTGGAGAAGGAGCTCAATGAGGCCGCTCGGGAAGGGTATCGAGTCAAAGCGGTGATGGGCGGCGAGACGGCGGCGCTCGGGGACGAGGCGGTAGTGGTGATGGTCCGCGAGGCGGGCGCGACACAGGCGGAGGCGGCGATCTACAAGCTCCTGGCGACCCAGCGGACCTCAACGATGGAAGACGAACTGAACGACGCCGGTCAGGAAGGGTTCGATTACATCGGCCAGACTGTGTTCAAGACGGCGTTCGGGGGCCGGGAGGTAGTCGTGATTCTGGAACGGGTCCCGGGCAGCAATACGATCCGGGTGGATTATCGGCTGCAGTCGACCAAGAAGACCTCGACGATGGAAGACGAACTGCGGCAGGTGGGCGAGCAGGGTTATGAACTGGTGGGCCTTACGGTGGCCAAGACCGCTTTCGGCGGCGTCGGAGCTGGTCAGCATTTTGCGCAAGTATTCAGAATAGCGACGATTCTGCTTCCCGGCGGCCTCTGCAACTCCATCTGAAACAATAGAAACGTGATCCTTGGTATCGACCTGGGGACAACCAACTGCGCCCTGGCATTTGCCGACCCCACATCCGAAAAAGAACATGAGACGGTGACGCCGTTCGCGATCCCGCAGCGGATTCGCGAGAACGAGACCGCCGAGGAGCCGTTGCTACCCTCGGTGCTGTTTCTGGACCCGGAGGAGGGTCCGCTGACCGGCGTTCTTGCGCAACGAAAGGGCCTGGAGAATGCCGGGCGGCTGGTGACTTCGGCCAAGTCCTGGCTGTCGCATGCGGGCGTCGACCGGCGCGCGGCGATCCTGCCGGTGAATGCTCCGGACGGGGTGGAGAAGATCTCGCCGGTGGAGGCCTCGCGGCGCTATCTGGAACATCTCCGCGACGCCTGGAACGCGAAGCATCCCGAAGTTCCGTTCGATCAACAACAGGTGCTCGTAACGGTGCCGGCTTCCTTTGACGAGGTCGCGCGGAACCTGACGCTGGAGGCCGCGCACGAGGCTGGTTATCCGGAGATCGTTTTATTGGAGGAGCCGCAGGCCGCCTTCTACAACTGGATCGAGCGGCACGCGAACTGGCGCGAGCTGGTGGGTCCGGGGGATCTGATCCTGGTGGTGGATATCGGTGGCGGCACGACGGATTTTTCGCTGATCCAGGTGAGCGAGCGCGATGGGGCGCTGGCAGCTGGAGCGCAGTGCGGTGGGCGACCATATCCTGCTGGGCGGCGACAACATCGACGCGGCGCTGGCGTATCACACGGCGGAGAACCTGCCCAAGCTCGATGCGATCCGGTTCCATGCGCTATGGCAGCAGTGCCGGGCGGCGAAGGAAGCGCTGCTCGAAGACGGCAACACCGCAGCTGAGCATCCGGTGACGATCCTGGGGCGCGGGAGCAGCGTGATCGGCGGAACGCTGAAGGCCAATCTGCTGCGGAAGGATATCGAGCAGATCCTGATGAACGGGTTCTTTCCCGAGGTCGGGCTGGATGCCGAGCCGGAGACCGGGTTCGGCGCGCTGGCGGAGCTCGGGTTGCCGTTCGCCGCCGATGCGGCCGTTACCAAGCACCTGGCGCATTTCCTGAGCCGGCAGGAGGCTCGGCCGACGCACATCCTGTTCAATGGCGGCGTGGTGCGCGCGCCGCTGGTGCGGGATCGGATCGTGAGCGTGGTGAACTCGTGGCTGGAGAAGCCGGTCACGGCGCTGGCCGCGGACGATCTGATGCAGGCGGTGGCGCGGGGAGCTGCGTATTATGGGCTGGCTCGGCAGGGCAAGGGCGTTCGCGTGCGCGGCGGCGTGCCGCACAGCTATTACATCGGCGTGGAGTCATCGATGCCGGCGGTTCCGGGGATGCCGCGTCCGATGCGTCCGCTGACGGTGGTCCCGTTCGGGATGGAGGAAGGCACCGGGCATACGATCGATCGCGAGTTTGCGTTAACGGTGGGGCAGCGGGCGGCGTTCCGCTTCTTCCAATCGACCGAGCGCAAGCATGACGCGCCGGGCACGATGCTGGATAACATCAGCGGCGACATGGAGGAGATGGCTCCCGTGGAGGCGACGCTGACCGGCGAGGCGAAAGAGACGGTGCGCGTGACGCTGGAGGTCCGGGTGAGCGAGACCGGCGTGCTGGAGCTGTGGTTCGTCGCGAAGGACGGGCGGCGGTGGAAGCTCGAGTTCAGCGTGCGGGCTAAAAGGGCAGCGTAAGCCATCACGCGTAGTTCATCAAGGGATCGGAAGCATGGCGCACGATAAGGGACTGCTGAAGGGAAATAAGTTTAACGGCCGGCACTCGACCGTGATTCCCAGTGCGGTGCCCGCGCTGGAGGCGGCTCGCGATTCTCCGCTGGTGACGAAGATTGCGCTCGGGGTGATCAAGCCGATCAAACCGGGCCCGGAGCGGCTGAAGTTCAGCGAGGTCAGTGGCGGGCTGAAGATGCAGGTCCGGGGGACCAACGCGGTGCAGATTTTCTGGGTGTACACGACGGAGCCCGAGAAGGTGATTCAAGAAATCACCTGGAAGTGGGAGCGGCGCTAGGGACCTCCGGTCCTTTTAGGCAGCTCACCTGCAGGGTCTTCCACCCTCTTTGGGCAGCTCACCTGCAGGGGGGACTGTGGTGTTTCGCCGGGCCTGGAGCCCCGGCGCTACTCGGGTTGGAGTTCCAGGCGCAAATTGATGTCGACCGCCGGGGCCGAATGGGTGATCGAGCCGCTGGAGACAAAGTCCGCGCCGGTCTCGGCATAGGCACGCGCGGTTTCGAGAGTGATCCCCCCGGAGAGTTCCACGGTGACCGGCTTCCCGCCGGTGCTCTTCGTGAACGCGCGGATCTGGGTGATCCACTCGCGGGCTTCTTCCGGCGCGAGGTTATCGAGCAAAAGATGGGTAGCTCCCCAGTCGAGAGCTTCGTCAAGTTCGGCGCGGCTGCGGACCTCGATTTCGACCGGGAGGCCGGCGTCCTTGGTACGATCCAGCGCTGCGCGAACACCGCCCGCTGCCGTGATGTGGTTGTTCTTGATCAGAATTGCGTCGTAGAGTCCGGCGCGATGGTTGACTACACCGCCCGCCGCTGCTGCCTGCTTCTCCAGACGGCGAAGACCGGGAGTGGTCTTGCGGGTATCCAGCACGCGGCATCCGGCGCCTTCCACGGCGGCGGAGAACGCGGTCGCGACCGTCGCCACGCCGCTGAGGCGTTGCACGAAATTCAGCGCGGTACGTTCGCCGGTGAGCAGCGCGCGAGCCGGTCCTTCAATGGAGGCGATCTCATCGCCGTCGTTCAGGCGCGCTCCGGAGAGTTGCTTGAGCTCGATGTGGCAGGCGTCCGGCGCGACGACGTCAAAAACGACGGGGATCAACTCGGAACCGGCCAGCGTCAGAGTCTGGCGCGCGAACATCCGGGCCTTCGCGCGCATCTCCGCGGGGACGGTCAGACTGCTGGTGATATCTCCAGAACCGAAGTCGTTGGCGCGCCCCACGCCGAGATCCTCAATCAGGGCCAGGCGCACCAGCGCCTGAATCTCGGGATGCGAAACGTCGAAAGTCATGGTGGACGGTCGGGATAGGAATCTGTCCGCTTACTTCACCGCGAGCATCCGCTCGATCGGCAGCGCGGCGCGGCGGATGATGTCCTCAGGAAGCTCAATCCGCGGCTCCAGTGTCTCCAGGCAATCGCGGAGCTTCTCCAGCGAATTGCGCTTCATGTAGGGGCATTCGCTGCAGTTGCAGTTCTCATTGGCTACGAAGTAAAATTTCTTGCCCGGCGCGCGTTTTTCCAGCGAGTGCGTCACCCCGCTCTCGGTCATGACGATGAACTCTTGGGCCGGGTTCGACGGGTCGGTGCACCAGTCAATGATCTTGCTGGTGGAGCCGATAAAGTCGGCCATGGCCAGCACGTCCTGCGGACACTCGGGATGCGCGGCGACGGCGGCGTTCGGATGATCAAACTTAGCCTGGGTCACGCGGCGAGCCGGGAAGGTCGCGTGCACGATGCAGGCGCCCTGCCAGATCTTCATGTTCTCGCGGCCGGTTTCCTTCTTCACGTAGTTGCCGAGGTTGACGTCGGGCAGGAACAGGATGGGCTTCTCGGCGGGGATCGAATTGACGATCTTCACGGCATTCGAGGAGGTGCAGAGGATGTTGCTCTCCGCCTTCACTTCCACCGAGGTATTGATGTAGCTGACGATGACATAATCCGGATTCTTCGCCTTGAAGGCGCGCACCTGATCGGCCGGGCAGGCGTCCACCAGGCTGCACCCGGCTTCGATGTCCGGAAGCACCACGGTCCGGGTGGGGTTAAGCACCTTCGCCGTCTCCGCCATGAACTTGACGCCGCAGAAGGCAATGACGTCACCGTCAAACTCCAGCGCCTTGCGCGAGAGTTCCAGCGAGTCGCCGATGGCGTCCGCGATCTCCTGGATCTCGGATTCCTGGTAGTGATGCGCCAGGATCATGGCGCGCTTTTCACGCCGCAGATCCATGATTTCGTCGACGATAGAAGTAGTGACCGCCATTGGTGTCTGTCCCTCCGTCAATGGTATCAGTGCGGGGTGCAATCGAACTGCGCTGGCAGGAAACCGGAAGCCACGCCCACTCTGCTCCGATTTACGACTCGATCGTTCATCTCACAAGTTGGGACCGGTGCAGGACCCTCGTCTGAGACGACCAAGACTCTCCAAGTGATTGGATGCACGGAACTTCGCGTGGATTCTGGATTTTTCGCGCGCACTGGGGTCCCCGGAGTCGGGTGCCCAGACGACGGAACCCCTCCTGGAAGCCAAGGCTAGACGAAGTAGCCGGCCATGGCCTCATTTTCCTCTTCGTAGGTGACCAAGATGCTGTCGAGCTGGTCGTCGGGCAGGCCCAACAGAGCGATGCGGGGCGGATTCGTGCGCGAGAACTCCTCGGGTGCCCGGCCGAGCTTTTCCAGATCCAGGATCCCGCCGCCGGTGGCGTTGATGTACTGATTCGCGGCATCCAGGATCCGGGCGAGTGGCGCCGGGTGTTCCCGGGTGGGAACCGGCCGGCCGCTCCAGTCGACATGATGTTCGAGCGCGGCGACCTGAATCGGTTCGGGGACCTGCCAGTGGAACAGGACGTCATTGGAAAGCTCGGCGTGGTTGAAGCCGAACCGCTTCTGCTCACAGGCAATCCACGGCTCCTTGGATCGACTGAAGGCTTCTACCGTCCGTTTAAACTCCACCGGGAGACCGAGCGCGAGCAACAGCTGGCCCACATCGTGCAGTAGGCCGGCGACAAACGCCCCCTCCGGATAATGGCACGGGACGTGTTGCACTAGCAGGTCCGACAGGATCGCGGTCCGCGCCGAATGCGCGTTGAAGCGCCTCATGGAAAGCACGGAGGGCGGCTTGGCATGATTCAGCATATTGGAGACCGACATGCCGATCACCAGGTTGCGGATCTTCTCCGTGCCCAGGATCGAGAGCGCGTGGCGCACGGAGGTCACCTCTTTCCTGCGCGCGTACATGGCGGAATTGACGACATTCAGGACGTTACCGGCGACCACCGTGTCCTTCTCAATCAGGTCGCCGAGCAGGGCGAAGGAAGGGTCGGAGGCCAGCGTCGCCATGAGCTTGTTCAGGATGGGCGAAAACGGCGGCAGGCTGCTAATCGCCGATAGCGCCCTCTTGCGTAAAAAGTTCTCCGCTGGCGGGCGAGCGGAGGAAGTGGATGTAGCGGGGGTGTCAACCGGGGAGATCACGAAGGGCTCATCGGCAGGGCCTGCCAGACCTTGAGAAGTTTTTAAGGGAACTTGCTTATTCTGATTTGCGGATGAGGGGGTCAGCGCGGCAGCCGAAATGGGTTTCGATCTTCCGTGTTCAGGGGGACAGCACCCGGCGGCGCAGCATGTCCAGCGCGGCGTTGGTGGTGAAGCCACGGACACGGTCGCGGTCGCCGGGCATGTTGAAGCGCTTCACTTCGGTGGTGAGCGGCTCGCCGTCCGGACCCTTGCCGCCCGCGACGGCGACATAGACGGTGCCGACCGGCTGCCCGGTGCCCGATTCCGGACCAGCCTCCCCGGTGGTCGCAACCCCGAAATCGGCGCCGGTGGCTTTGCGCGTTCCTTCAGCCATGGCCACCGCGACGTCGCGGCTCACGGCGGTATGCTCGGCGATGAGGGCAGGATCGACGCCAAGAAGAGACGATTTCAGGCTGAAGAATACGTCACGAACCCGCCCAGAAAATACGCCGAGCTTCCGGAGACCGAGGTCAACCGTTCGGCGACCATGCCTCCGGTGAGGCTTTCGGCGACGGCCAGCGTCGCGCCGCGCGCCTTAAGCAGGACGCCGATGGACTGCTCCAGGGAATCGCCGTTGGAGGAATAGATCCGGTCGCCCAGGAGTGCTTCAATCGTGCCGCCGACTTGGGCCAGCAGACGCTCGGCTTCGGCGAAGCCGCCTTCGGCCTCCGAGCAGCGGGCGCGCAGGTGAATCTGGATATCGCCCGAGGAAGCCAGGATCGTCGTGGCGGGATTCGTGAAATCCTTGTAGGCCGGGGCGATCAGGTTATCCAGATCCGATTCAGTCATCCCCGTCACGCGATAGAAGCGGGTGCGGATCTCGACAGCGGCCGGGATCACTTTACGCAGGCGCGGCATGACCTCGGCCGTCACCAGCGGTTCGAGCTCGCGTGGCGGGCCGGGTAGCAACATCAAGTAGCGGGAGCCTTGCGGATTGCCAGGCTGATCAACCCAGAGCCCCGGGGCGGTTCCCTTCTGGTTCGGCAGGATCTCGGCCCCTGAGATGACGTAGGCCTGACGCAGGTTGGTGGGCGCCATCTTGCGGCCCCGCTCGCGGAAGCGAGCTTCGATTCCGTCAGCGATAGCCTGATCAAAGACCAGTTCACGGCCGAGGGCGGCGGCAACCGCATCACGGGTCAGGTCGTCTTCGGTGGGTCCCAGACCGCCGGTGAGCACGACGATGTCGGCGTCCTGAAGCGCCTGCCGAACGGTGGCGGTCAGCAATGCTTTATCATCGCCGACCACCGACTTCCGCCGAACCTCAATGCCCAGGTCATTGAGTTGCGCGGTGAGGAATAGAGAATTGGTGTCGACGCGCTGCGGCGTCAACATCTCCGAACCGACGGCGATGATCTCGGCGTTCAGCATCTTACGAGGAACGCGCTCTAAGAACTCCAAGCGCGGGTTACGGCAACGGACGCCCTTCCACCCCGCAGCGAACACGGAACAAGGCGTTCTTGGTCGCCACGATCATCGATTTTCCGGGCGCGAAGGCGATTCCGACGATTCCGGATCCGGAAACGAACAGCTCCGCGTTGCGGTCGGCGTCGATCCGGATCACGCCGCGGCGTCCGGACAGCGAACCGACCACGTACAGGTTCCCATCGATATCAAAGGCCAGTCCCTGCGGACGCCCCAGGCCACGGAAGTACGGCTCGACAACGCCGTCGGGATCGATGCGGCAGACGGTGTCATAGCTGGAGGTCGTGGGGCCGGTGACATACAGATAGCCGTCCGGACCGAAGGCCATGTGATAGGCGGCGATGGAAGGCTCCAGCGTCGCGTAGACGTAGATCTGCCGGTCCTGGCTGACCTTGAAGACGGTGCCTCCGCGGTCGCCGACGTACAGGTTATTATTGCGATCGAAGACGATGCCGGTCGCGACGCCCATGCCCTCGACGTAGTTGACCGAGTTGCCGCTGGGCGAAATCTGATAAACGATGCCTTCGGCGCGGCTGGAGGTGTAGAGCACGCCTTCGGTGTCGATGGCGAGGCCGGTTGCGTTCAGGATGCCGGTGGTCAGCGCTTCCGGTCCCTGACCCGGCGCGAGCTTATAAATCGAAACTGGCGTCTTCTGCCCGGCCGAGCCGCTCAACGTCGTATAGATGTTGCCGAACTCATCCACCACCGGATTCGCAACCGGGTGAACCTTTTCGGCGATCTGGATACCAATGTCGCAATGCCAGGCGGCTTCGCCCGCGGCGCCGTGCAGTTCCAGGTTGCCCTCGGAGGCGCCCTCGGGCACACGGACGATCATCATGGCATCGGAGCCAATGATGACTGGCGCGGCAATCCCATCAAACCGAGCCCGCGCTCGCTCCGCGCCCGACAGGCTGCTGCCCCGAATGATCAATTCGCCTCCGGGGATCGCGGCGTTGGGGGTTACGGTTTGAATCGAAGTGGGTTTTCCGGACGAGGCTGCCGGAGACGGCGTTGGAGAATCGCTATCGCTCATAAAAATTAGAAAAGTGCGTGGCTTGCATTCCGCTTGTGGCTCGGTGGCCGGGGTATTGTCGTCGGGTGTCTACGGGCCCGCAAGCGGAAAGCCAGCTAATAAAGATTGAACCATCCGGCGGCAAACAACACAAGGGCTGCGTAAATCCCGGCGCCGACGTCGTCCATGACAATCCCGGTTCCGGAGGGCAATTTTTCCAGCGCGCGGACCGGGGGCGGCTTCGTGATGTCGAAGAGACGAAAGAGGATAAAGGCGGCGATCCAGAGCGTGAGGCTCCAATCGGCGCCGAGCAATCCGGCTCCGGCGAAGGCGATCCACTGGCCAACGACTTCGTCGGCAACGACGATTTGCGGGTCCTTGCTGCCGGATTCACGCGCCATCACGGACGCCGCCCAGATCCCAACGGGAATGAAGGCGATACCGAGAATCCCGACAGCCAGTGGGGAGAATCCGGCGAAGGTCGCCAGCAGCCAGGCGACGAGAATCGCCCCGGCCGATCCGGCGGTTCCGGGTCCTTTGGGGACATGGCCCAGGTAGAACCAGGTGCCAATCAGATGGGCGAGCCCGCTCATTGTGGATTTTCCCGGGGAGACTCCGGGCTAGTCGGCGTCCTCGTCTTCGTTGTGGTATCCGTCGTGATGGTATCCGTTTGGACGGGACGCCTTTTCGGCGACTTCCAGCGGATTGGCAGGCGTTGAGATCACGTATTTCTCGCTCGACCAGTTCCCCAGGTCGATAGTCCGGCAGCGCGGACTGCAGAAAGGTGACTCAGGAGCATTGAGATCAACCGGCTTTTTGCAGATGGGACAGCGCATCGGGACTATTGTACGGGAGCGGGGGGCCAGGGTTCACCCGGCGTGCGCCATTCAAGGCGCACAGCCCTCGAAGTGTTCGACGGAACTGGAAGAGGCCATTTGCCCTCATGCTCACGCATAGCGGTTCCGTGTTGCCGGCCCAACCGCCGAGGGGCAGGAATTCAGTGGTGCGGGGCCATGCCCCGCGAGCACCATTGGCAAAAAGGAGGGCTAATAGCCCTCCGCAAGGTGAACCTCGCCCCACCTGGCTACCGCGCGGGCAGGCTGCTCGGGGCGATCTGGATCAGTGCCGGACCCGCGGCTGCGGCGAGTTCCGCTTCAGGCTCGGGCGCGTCCACTAGGTCGCCGGTCAGGTCGTAATCGTGCGCCTTGGTGATCTTCATGCGGCGCATCTGGCCGGGAGCAAGGGCGGCTTCCCCTGGGTCGGCGATGTAGCAGACGCCATCGATTTCGGGGGCCTGCGTCGTGAGGCGAGCCTGCCAGACGAGCTCGGAATCAGCCGACGGGCCATCGACCAGCACCTGGACCTCCTGACCCACCAGCTTGCGATTCACGCGGTGCGAGATCTTGCGCTGAATCGACATCAGACGGCGCTTGCGGTTGTAGATGGTCCGCGCATCGACCTTGGCGTCGAGTTCGAAGCTCTTGCTGATGTCTTCGTCTGAATAGGAGAACACGCCCAGCCGGTCAAACTGCGCGGCCTCGACAAACTGGCACAGCTCCTCGAAATCGGCATCGGTTTCGCCCGGGAAGCCGACGATCATGCTGGTGCGGATCGCGACGCCGGGAATCGTGCGGCGGATCTTCTCGATCAGCTTGAGGAAAATATCGCCGTTGGCCCCGCGCTTCATGCGCTTGAGCACCGGCGCGGAGGCGTGCTGCAGAGGGACGTCGATGTACTTGACCAGCGAATCGTGCTCAGCGATGGTATCCAGCAGCTTCTGCGTCACCTTGTTGGGATACGCGTACATGTTGCGGATCCACTTCTCGGAAGGATCGCGCCCGGGAACCTCGATCTCGGCCAGCCGAGCCAGCAGCGTCGCGAGGCCGTCCTTGAGTCCGAAGTCTTCGCCGTAGCAGGTGGTGTCCTGGCCGATCAGGTTGATCTCGCGGACGCCGCTACGGAACAGCCGGGTCGCTTCAGCGATCACGCTCTCAAAGCGACGGCTGCGGAACTTGCCGCGGTATTGCGGGATCACGCAGAAGGTACAGGGATGGTCGCAGCCCTCGGCGATCTTGATGTAGGCGAAGTGCCGCGGCGTCGAGAGCACGCGCGGGGTCGCGTCGTGATAGAGATAGGCGTCAGGATTAGGCAGGACCGGGAACGCATCGGCTCCCTGCTCAGCGGCGGCTTCGTCGCACAGCCCGACGATCCGGTCGAGCTCATTGGTCCCGATCACCGCGTCGACCTCGGGCATCTGCTGCTGGATCTCGTTGCGATAGCGCTCCACCAGGCACCCGGCGACGATCAGCTTCCGCGCGCGCCCGACTTCTTGTACTTGCCCATCTCGATGATGGTGTCCACCGACTCCTGCTTGGCGGGGTCAATGAAGCTGCAGGTATTGACGACGATCACATCGGCGTCGTCGGGGTGCGGCGTGAGCTCATGCCCCTGCGCGGTCAGCTGTCCCATCATCACCTCGCTGTCGACGAGGTTCTTGGGGCAGCCGAGACTGACAAATCCTACTTTCAATCTTTTTTGTCTTCCTTACGGTCCGTGTGCCGCGCAAAGTTCAATTCTGCGCCTGCGGCGTCACCGTTCATGTCGGCTTCGCGAACCGAGACCTCCGACCCATCGCGGCTCTTCGCACCAGACGGTCGCGACTTACAGATGGCAGCTGGCCAAACCGCGCTTCTCTAAGTATTGCTGATGATATTCCTCGGCCGGCCAGAACGTCTCGGCCGGGACGATTTGGGTCACGATCGGGCGGGAAAAATGCGGCTGCGCGAGTTCCAGCGACTTCTTCGCTTCCGCCTCCTGCTCGGGGCTATGGAAGAATATCGCCGAGCGGTACTGCGTGCCGAAATCCGGCCCCTGCTGGTTCAGCGTCGTGGGATTGTGGTTGCCCCAGAAGACCTCCAGCAGATCCCAATACTGGATCTGGGACGGATCGTAGGTGACCTCGACCGCTTCGGCGTGGCCGGTGGTGTCGGTGCAGACCTGCTTGTAGGTCGGCTCATCCAGTTGTCCGCCGATGTAGCCGACCCGGGTCGCCTTCACGCCCTTCAGTTGGCGGAAGGTCGCCTCCACGCCCCAGAAGCAGCCGGCGGCGAAGGTCGCCTTCTCCAGCGTCGAATCGTTCACGGCGTCGGCCGCTGACGAGGAGGATGATGCGGGATTGGGGGTGTCGGGGGCCATGTCTTTATTGTATAGGCGGTTCTGAATGGTGCGCTGGCGCCATGAGGGCTTGTCAATTGGAGATGGTCCTGTTCCTCGTAGCGCCGGGGCTCCAGGCCCGGCGGAAGGGATACGAGCCACTTGGGCACAGTAATGGCTCGTGCAAGAATGGCCGATAGAGGACCAGGAGAACCTGCGTCATCTCATGGAAGCCCAAACCGAAACCCAGACCAAGACGGAACCCCGGACGGTGAAAATGGACGCCCAGTCGGAGACCGGAGCTAAGACGGAAACCGGAGCCAAACCCGTGACGAAGCTGAGGGTCAGGAATCTGACTCGGGATCGGGAACTGGCGAACCGTGCCGACATCGCCGACACCAGCGCCAAGCGCCGCACCGGCCTGCTGAAGCACACTGGCCTGGAGCCGGGCGAAGGCCTGTGGATCGTTCCGTGCGAGGGGGTCCACACCTTCGCGATGAAGTTCGCGATCGACGTGGTGTTTCTCGACAAAAAGCGCAAGATCCGCAAGATCCGCCCGAACATGCCCAAGAGCCGGATTTCGCTCAGCCTGCTGGCGCACTCGGTGCTGGAGTTGCCGGCGGGAACGTTGGATCAGACCGGGACGCAGGCGGGCGATCAACTCGAGCTCGAAAAATACGAAGCTTAGTTCCCCGCCCTCGGCTCGCTTGCTTTCCTTCACCGCGTGCAGCCCCAGTTGGGCCGCGCCAAAAATCTCTCGGGACTCGCGGTCCTGCACCAGGACGACCAACCTCAGGTTGTCCTGTTTCCATTCCTTGCGGAGATTCAAGCGGGCTTTGGTGACGTGAATCTCCCCATCAGTGTCTTGGGAGTCCCTGTCTAATTCGCCGAGCTTGAGGAGCGTCCGCACGACTGCGGCATGCTGCAACCGGCGACCTTCATTCTCCCCGGCGCTCACCGCGGTTGAGAGGTCGTCTTCGGCAATCGCTAGCAGTAGGTCCGCCCCGTGGCTGGATTCCGGTAACGCGCCGACGCGCACCTCGAAATCGTCGTCGTTGAGCATCCTGAGATTCACCGAGGTACGCTCGTCCGGATTGCGGCGGGATTCCCGCGCGGCGGAGGCGATTGCGTTCGATACGGCTTTAAAGTCCGATCCCAACGCTTCGATCCGACCGTTGAACACCATCTGCGGCGTGTAGATATTGGCCGCGTGCATGGCCCTGCCGTAGTTCTGCTGGCGGGCCGAAAACAGCGGTGAGGAGAACTCGTCGCGCCAGCCGAGGTAGTCCCAGTAGTCGACGTGCTCACCGAGCACAATCACTTCGGCGCCGCCCAGCCCTTGATTTCCGCCTTTTCCGAGGCGCGCCAGGATCTGGTCGGCGGGTGGGCAGGAAGAGCAGCCTTCCGAGGTAAACAACTCCACCACCACCGGAACAGGCTCCAGGGACTTGCCGTCCTTGCCGTTGCGGGGGCCGCGCGGACCTTGCGCAGTGAGGGTCACCGCCAGGGCGGCCATCAGCAGCAGCGAGGGGATTGTCATGCGGCGGGTCAGGCGGGACGAAAAACGGGGCATGTGGACTCCTTTCCGGTGGCTGTTCAACGCGATGCGAACCCGTGCGCTCTACGTGCTATTCTGACGCCTTTCAGGGGCAATGTGTTGACTGGCGATTTACGCACCGGCGGACCGTTCTTCGGCAACGCGGCGGCCGTGTCGGCGCTGGAGGGCATGATCGACCGGGACAGGATCCCGCAAACGATTCTGCTGGCCGGTCCGGAGGGGGTCGGCAAGGCGACGCTGGCACGCCGGTTTGCGGCGGCGCTGATCGGCTATGACGTCCACAAGATGGAGCTGGACGACCTCAGCACAGCGGAGAACCAGACCATGCTGGCCGAGCGCGAGAAGCTTCCGGCCGACAAGCGCAATGAGTCGCCGCTGGTGCTCGGTTCACACCCCGATTTTCTGACGTTTCCCCCGGATGGTCCGCTGCGTCAGGTGACGATCCAGCAAATGCGGCTGCTGAAGGAACGGGCCTCGCTGAAGCCGATGAAGGGGAATTGGCGCGTCTTCCTGATCGATCAGATTGAGCGGGCCAATGCGCAGGCGGCCAATTCGCTGTTGAAGATCCTGGAGGAACCCCCACCGCACCTGATCCTGATCATGACCGCGCAGAACGCCTACGATCTGCTGCCGACGATCCGCTCACGGTCGATTATTCTGCCTCTGGCGCGGCTCGGGGAGGACGAGATGCGGGAGTTCATGTCTACCCATGACGTCGACCATCCCCAGCGGCGGATCGCACTGGCCGAAGGCTGCCCCGGGCTAGCCGTGACGCTGGACCTGCAGGCATATGACCAACGCCGGGCGTCGATGCTGGAGCTACTGAAGGTCGCTGCCGGGCAGGACCGGTTCGGCGGGTGGATGAAGCATTCCGATGCGATTGCGGCGCGCCGCAGCGAGAAACTGGAGTCCTATCTGGACGTACTCTATATCCTGCTCGGCGATATCCTGCGGGCGCAGGGCGGCACGGGCGCCGCGCAGTTGCGGAATCCGGATATCGCGGGGGAAATCGGAGCATTGGCCTCGGCGGTGGATTTCGAATGGATCCGCAAAATGGTGGCCAAGATAGATGAGTTGACGGAGCTGGCGCGCCGCAACATTCAGAAGTCGATTGCGCTGGACGGGCTCGCAATCGTATTGCGGCAACGGTAGGCCTGTGCTATCACAGAACCAATAAGGAGTCTCGCGGTCTGGGGTTCAAGGCGCCTTTCCCGTTAATTCGGACACGAGGGTGCCTCGTCTGTCCGAACTTGTCCCCCCGGCCATCGCATCCCCATGAGAGATCAGAAGCCCGTCCAAAAGGAACCTCCCCCCAAGAAGACCGCCCCCCCGGAACACACAAACGCGGAAAACTTCTATTATTTGAAGCAGATGCAGGGGAAGACCCCGATGATCCTGGTGCTCGAAGACGGCGAGGAACTGCACGGCACGATCGAGTGGTATGACAAGGACTGCCTGAAGGTAAACCGGACCGGAGCGCCCAATCTGATGGTCTACAAGGCCAACATCAAATATATGTACAAGGACGAATAGGAGTTTCGCAGGCCCCTCGGGAGGTGGCCAGGATGCAATTCGCGTCCGCCGGCTTTCGTACAAGGCCTGCGTTTCCGGTTCGTTCCGTCATTTCCCCAGTAGATCGCCTGGCGGAATGTGGCAAAATAGTAGGGCCTAAGGCGCGGTAGCCAAGTGGTAAGGCAGAGGTCTGCAAAACCTTTATTCGTCGGTTCGATTCCGTCCCGCGCCTCCATCCTCCCCTCTAGACTGCTTTAGTCTGGACACCCCACTCGTCGATCAGCCACTGTCACCGGGCGCGAGATCCCCAAAGCCTCGTCCGATTACTACGCGCGAGCGTCCGCCACCGAGATGCCGGTTCCGGACAACGAATTCGACGCCGCCTGGACGGTGTTCCTGTTGGAACCCGTCCCACAGCCGGAACAGGCCCTGCTGGAGATGCGCCGCGCGGTCAAGGATGGTGGACTGCTGTTTGTGGCTCCGGCGTGGGATTGCCGCCCATGGTTCGCCGAAGGCTATCCGGTGCGGACGTTCTCCGAACTGGACCTGAAAGGCAAGGTCATGAAGGCGGGCATCCCGTTACTGGAATTCGCGCCGTTCCGGATCCTGACGCGGGGGATCAAGCGGGTCGCGCTGCGGGCCAGCCACCTGACCGACGGGGGGCCGAGCCATCTGCGCTATCGCCTGCTGGAGCCGAACTACGAAAAGTATTGGATGCCGGACAGCGATGCGTTGAACGACCTGGATCGTGATGAAGCGCTCACCTGGTTCACTTCGCGAGGCGATGAGTGCCTCAACTGCGATGAGCGGTCGACGTTGATCGATATGGCTCCGCTGATCATTCGGGTGCACAAATCCGAGGGCCTCTCCACATCCTCGAAACCGTCGTTGCCGTAGTCCTTCGTGATTCCGCCGTATTTTCTAACCGAATCCCGGTCGGAGCCCTCTGACTAGGGAACGTTTTCGAGCCTACTGAGGAACGTGATTCCGTCCACGACGATATTCGCTAGCCGGCTATTATTGGTGACGAAAAGGTCGGTACGTGCAGCGGATGCGCAGGCCAGTTGGATTGCGTCTGCGGGACGCACCGCGTACTGACTGCGGACCTCTGCGAACCGCTCCGCGGCGTATGCCTCGAAAGGGATGACCTGCACGGCATCGCTTTCGAAAAAGTTCTTATAAGCCTTCTCTAGAATAGTGTTGCCCACCGCTTTTGGCTTGGTCAGGATTTCTCCGACGGTCAGCCAACTGGTGAGAAGGACGTCTCCCCGCGCCAGCATCCGTTCACGATGCCGGACAACCTGCGGCAACCAATCCGGGTTCTGCTCAAACAGATAGATGAACAGATTTGTATCCCAGAATATGCGCGCCATTCTACCAGTCCGCTCCCCGGATCCGTCGATCCATCAGGAGCGCGAATAGATACGCGTAATCCATTAGGTCCGCAATCTCCGTCGTTGTTCTCAGGGGACAGCGTGAAACCCCGATATCAAACTGCTTCCGCGTAAGTTTCCTGTTGATCCTTTTACCGTCGCGATAAAACCAAATCCCATTTCTCTCAATCTCATACTCGAATGGGTAGCCCCGAGCGGTATGAAATTGCTGACCAGTCTGGTCAACGACTCTCTGCCAGATCTCGTCAGTAGAGAGGGACTCCGGGATGACCGTTGAACCTTGAGGTACGGATTCGTCAGGTTCAGCACGTAAACGTTCGACGAACTGGTCCGAGGACTCGGATTCCCAGAGCTGCCGCCCAATCCCGATCATCTGCAAGACAGGATCTTCGGGGAGACCGGGGGCCCTTTCTGATGGCGCTTTCGTGGCTTTCGTGGACATCTGCCCTTCTCTCTATTTCACTATAGAGAGAATAGAGTAATCGGTCAATCACTATCTTTGCAAGGAAAGTTCAAAGAATCGTCTCTTCCCAACATGCTCTGGGCTCCGCAAACAAAAAAAGGCGCTGCCGATGAAGTCCACCGGCAACGCCAAGTTGCGAGGATTGTTGCTCTAACTCGTGTAAAATGCGTTGTTCCTAGTTGGTCGTGCCCCAGGTGGCCCACGCCGAGGTTCCGTTCCCGTTGACGGCACGGACCTTATAGCCGCTGGCGACCGCATTCGGATCCAGGGCCAGCTGCGTGGTGTTCGCAGGTACCGAGACCGGAGTCGCACAGGTCGTCGTCTTACTTCTTCCGCGGCCGCTGGTGGTGCAGGCCGAGATCTGGAAATTGTTTTCGTCACTCGAGTTGTCCACCCACGAGAGCACCGCGCCGACCACCGTTTTCTTCTTGCCCTTCCCGATGGTGGTTTCGTTCACGTTGACATTCGACGGGGCGGTGGGCGGATTGCTTGGCGGCGCCGTGATGCTGACGACTTGGGAAGCAACGTTATTGCTCGCCGAAGCGTCGGTCGGCAGCGTCGCCGAGAGCATGACATCGCCTGCGCTGGCGACCGAGTCCGGAATCACGACGTTCGCGCTCGCACCGACGGCCAGCGATCCGTAGGCATAGGAACCGGCGCCGAAGTTGGTGGTGACGTTTCCAGCCGGCATGGGCTGGTTGCCCATATTGGTGACCTTCACCGTCACGTTGAACGACGTATTGACGACCGCCGAGCTCGGAGCGGTAAGGCTGATACCCAGGTCAGAGACCGAGGCAACCACAGTGACCGCCGCATTGCTGGCGGTGACCACATCGGACCCCGACGACGCGGTTCCGTCGACGGTGTAGGTGCCAACAGCGGGTGAGACGGCGGTCTTGGTGAGCGTCACCGTGCCTTGCGCTCCGGGTGCCAGGGTGATGCTGTTCTGCGCGAAGCTGGAGTTCCAGTTCGAACCGGACGGCAGCGCCGAGCTTAGGTTGAAGGTCCGGGCGCTGCAATTCGACGAGTCATTATTCGCGACGCGGAGGCTGAAATTCGCCGATCCGCCCGCGAGCACTGATTGACTGGTAGTCCCGGTGAAGGTCACCGAGGGCGCCGCCGACGTGCAGGGAACCGATCCGTAGTTGATCGTAACCGGCAACGTTTGGTCGCCCACCGCGCCCACCGGATTCCCGATGGTGATGGTCAGGTTGCCGTAGGGGTCGCTCCAACTCTGGCCGAACGGCAGCTCGGGATCGAGGAAACTAGCGGTGTCCGGCGAAAAGTCCAGCAGGTCCGTAGCGCCGCTCGGGGTGGCCGAATCGTTGTAGGTGATGTAAGCCCCATTATGGATGTCCGCGCTCAGAGCGCTGAGATACATCCCCGTGGAGGGATAGAAGGAGACAAAAAAGTAGCCAGTGCCGGTGCTGGTGTCACGGCGGACCTTGAGCGCCTTGATGCCCGCCGGACGTTTTTGATAATCCTCAATGCTATAAGTACCGCTGCTGGAAACATCCATGATGTTGGCCGGGGTGCGCCAGCCCAAGCGCTCCCAATTGTGCTGGGCGTTGTATAGGCCGTAGTTCCAGAAGCCTTGCGTGCTGAAGCGGTCCCCGTATTCCGAGCGAGTCCCAGCCACCCCGACATTGCCGACCACCTCCGTTCCGTGGTCGCGGCTTCCCGAGTGAATCAGGCTGAGGTTGTGTCCCATTTCGTGCCCGGCCAGTTGGACGATCTGGTTGCGGCTGGCCGCCTGATCATCCCGGAACCAGGTCCAGGTGAGTCCGCTGGCGCCATCGCCGGGACTCGTGGCGCAACTGGTGGTCGCGACGCCGGCATAGCCACAGGAGGGCTCGATATTCGGGAAGATCACCGCGATCCGGCTGAAATTGTTGTAATTGACGTAAGGATCGGCGGCCTTGTAGGCGGCGCTCAGGCTGGTCGAGTAGCTGCTGGAGCAATACGTCAGGTTGTCCGGGATGGTGACGCGCACCACGGTGAAGCTGGTCGGGTCGACCCAGGTCTTGCCGTCGGAGGCCTGCATCCAGAAGTCGCTCAGCGAGCGGTCCGGCGTCTGCACGGCGGTGGTGTAGGCGTTGCCCAGGAAGCCGCCGCGAATGACGTCATCGGTGAGGGCGCCGGTGACCGCCTGACTGGGCATATTCGCCACGATCACGACGACGTTCTGCGCGCCGGTCTTGCTGCAGGTGGACACGGCCGCGCTGAACTGGGTCGAGGAGACAGCCACATTTCCGCCGGATTGAACCCCGGAGGCCACGATCATGCCGGAGCAGGTCGCCTCATCCAAGACCCCGGACGCGCCGGGGAACAGCTCCAAGGTCCCCTTGGGCCCTTTAAGCAGGCGGCGGTCGCGATTGTCCTTGGGATCGACGCCATCTTCCACCAGGAATTCATACTCGCCGGTGAAAGTGCCGCGATCTTCCAGCGCTGTGCCGGGAAAATCCTTGGCGAGGCTCTTCAACACGTCCGCCGGGAGGGCCAGGTTCAGTGCGGCTTCCGCGTCGGAGGCGATCAGCGAACTCAGCAACTGCTGGCGGCGGGCCAGAATCGTCGAAGCCTGAGAATGGAGCCCTGATTTGGCGCTCGCGGCGGCGGCGCGGAACAGCCCCTGAGTGGATAAAATCTGGGCGTTCAGAGCGCGGAGCTGCCCCTGAATCGCGTTCGAATTGGGAGTGCCCTGCGCCCAAATGGTGGACGTCATTAAGGCACCCAGAATCAAAATTCTCGCTACGCCGGCACGGGCGCGTGGTTCTCTCATCATTCCTCCGAGGGCCCCGGCAAGACGGCGTTCGCACGTTGACTGGAACGCCCTGCGTCAGTTTCCTAGGACGATGGTAATGAGAGGGAGACCTGTAAACACTTAGGGGGAAACCCTAATCTTTTGAACAGTTTCTCGCATGACCTTCGGTCTAGATGGCATACAGCGAACCCGGGAGAAGGTCTTCCGAAGGAGCCCTATGCCGGTGCTAGTTACCTGGACGAGTACCACCCGGGAACTTGCTGCGCGGAGGGGAGTTGAGGCGTGTTGACCGGCGCGGGCTCGGCGGCGGACGGCGTCGTTCTAAGGCTCGAACTGTCCCTACGGGATACGCAGGCTACCCAGAAAGTCTGATGGGAATATTCCTGGGAATAGTCAGTGGCCACCTGGGAGTTGGGAGTGACGGCTCCTCGCGCGGACCCGCTAGAAGGATTTGTCCGCCTTGGCCATGCGCGCCTCGGGCGGGAGCTGGAAGACGCGAAGCGCGACGAACTCATCAGAATAAGCGCTGCTCTCCTGATAGCCGCGCGCTTTGAGCGCTTCGGTCACCCAGTCAATCCACAGAGGGCCCGCCGAACCAGGGATACTGCGGCTCAGGATGGTGACGGGAGCATCCGCGCTCAGGGGACGGCCCAGCTGCCGCAGGGCAAAGTCCTGGCTGGGTGCGTCAAACTCATAGGGCAGCAGGCGGATGTCGTACGGGTTCAGGTCCTCCCGGTAGGCGCCGAGGGGCGCCGTTGCATAGGTGCGGTTTTCCCGGTTCGCCATCCAGGTCTGGCTGCGCGTTTCCACCAGTCCGCTGTAGAGGAACAGGGCTCCGGAATCCGGCAGCTGGGCGATGGCGCCGCGCCATCCTTCGGGGTGATAGTTGGGGATCCAGCTGAAGCCGCCGGCCCACAGCAGCGAGACGGCCAGCATCGCCGCCATGATGGGTCCGCGCATCCCTAGGTTGACGAAACCGCGCAGCATCACCGCGGCAAAGATCACCAGTCCGGGAAGGGAAGGCAACAGGAAGCGGCTGGCGAACAGCTGGGTCCAGCCGCTGACGGTCACGACAAAAAACAGGACCGGAATCGCGACAAAAACGCCCAGCCCAAGAGCCCAGATGCCGGGAGCGGCTTGCGGCATGCGCCACTGCGGCTTTCGTCCGGTGATCCAATCCAGTCCGGCGACACCAGCGATGCTGAACAGGATGTAAGCGGGGGCGATTTGCACCAGCAGGTCTCTCCAGTCGGGCGTCCCGGTGGAGCCGAGTTCTCCAGCTTCCGCCGACAGAGCCAACATCGCCCGGAGAACAGGCGAGACCAGGAGCAGTCCTAGCGCCGCGACCACAGTAAATTGGGGCAGCCGGCGGAGGAAGTCCTTGCGGAATCGCCACACGACAAAAAGGCCTTCGAGCGGAACGGGCACCAGAAAAAGTTGATGAAAGTTCCCCGCCAGCGAGGCAAACCCGACCCATAGCAGGCCGTGCCGGAGACGTCCCGAGCGCACCCACCGGACCAGGAACAGGAGCGCGACGGCATGCGCGAACATGGCAAGCGCATACGGCCTCGCGTCGCTGGCCTCGACGATCATCTGTGGATTCGCCAGGAAGATCACTGCGCAGAGGACGCCCGTGGCGCGGTCATAGATTTCCGTCCCGAGCTTGTAGAAGATCCACAAACAGCCGAAAGATGCCAGCAGGGGCGGCAGCCGCAGGGCCCATTCATCGGAACCGAACGCCAGCGTCGCCAGACGCTCCACCAGCGCAAACAAGGGGGACTGGTGTGGTGGAATGGCCGCGGCGTCCTGATGGGTCATCCACAGGGTCAGCGTTTCATCCAGCCACAGGCTGTTGCCCATGGGGGCGATCCACAGCCGCAGGATGACGCAGACGCCGAGGATCCGCACCGCAAGCGGCACCTCGGCAAGCCAGGAGAAACGTCCCTTCGGCCGATTTTCCGGCCCCGGAGCCATAGCCTGAACTTCTTGCGTTCCGCGGATAGAGTCCACAAGGGAAGATCGGCTCGAATCGGCGTGGACCTTAGAACCCCGAACGGCCAGGAGCGCTCCGTGCGGGGCCCTCCGGGCCGACTTATGCCGACAACCGGAAGGCTTCGTCGACCTCGACCTGGTATCCGGAAACAATACGGTTGTTGGCGTTGGCGAATCCGGTGACCGCGATCAGCTCCTTCAGTTGCTCATCGGTCATGCCCTTTTTGCGCGCGCCGGCGATGTGCGAGGCGATGCAGTAGTCGCATTGATTGGAGATGCTGATGGCGACATAGATCATTTCCTTGGTGAGAGGATCGAGAGCGCCGGGTCCCATCACCTGTTTGGCGGTCTCCCAGGTGCGGGCGAGGGCCGCGGGATCGTGCGCCAGCGCTTTCCAGAAATTGTTGACCCAGTCGGTTTTGCGGGTCGCCATGATGTCATCGTAGACGGCGCGGACCTCGGGCGAGGCGTCTTCGTATTCAATGAGTCCAAGGGTAGCCATGGACATCAGTTTACTGGGATCAGAGGAGGGAGCGCGGCGCGGGAAGCCAGATGCCGCGTGAGAATGAGGCGGGTTGCGTCCGGACCGGATGACTCTGCGCAGCACCCGATCCGGACTTCTAAATGAGGCTACGGCATTTTCGCCGGATTCGCGATCGCCAGCCTCCACGGCCGAATGGTCCAGGTCTTGAAGACGCCGTTCTTGTAGAAGGGGTCGCCTTTGATGACCTCCTCCACTTTCTCTTCCGATTCGACGTCATAGACGATGAAGCCGCCGGTATTATCCGTAAACGGACCGGCGATCACCAGGATGCCCTGCTCAACGAGTCCGCGCAGATATTCGCGGTGCGGCGGCCGGTGGGTCTCAATCAGCGATTGATCCGGACCGTAGTCAATGGTAACGGCGTAGGTCATAGCGTTTTTGAGTGTAGCGCGATGCCCCGCGACCGGGGGCATCGCACCTGGTACAGCCTGCCATCCCGCTGCTTGAGCGGCTGGCGTCTATTGATAGTTCAGGAATTGGGCCCGCGTGTAATTGTAGAAAAACTCACCGATTCCCGTATTCCCGCCACCGGTGAGCGGCGCAGTAAAGGCGCCGTCGGACGGTTTGCTGTGCAGAGTGACCGCCAACGCCCCCGCTTGAAACGGATTGTCATTTGCGAGGAAGTCCGCCGGCACAATTGTGGATTTCGGAAGCATAGACAGTAAATCTGCACTCAAGGTAAGGGATCCATCACTGGCCGGAGCGGTGCAAGCGAAGTAGACCGCGGTCATAACCCCACCATCGATGTTTCCGGAATCGGCGCTGCCAGAAAAACCCCAAACGGTCACCATGCCGTCTCCACCTCCGGTCCAATTGATGGTCAGCGGCTGGCTACGGTTCACCGTGTCCCGGCCATCGGCATTGGTCCAGGAGAACTCCGGCATCGTGAGATTTGCCGAGAAAGCTCCAATATCAGCGCCGCCCTGGCCGGACAACGTATACATGCCGGGGCCGAGACTGCGGGTCGCGGCGAAGTTGTCGGCATCCCCGTATTGGTAGCCGTCGTACTGATGCTGGAACGAATGGGATTGGCTGCCCGGCGTCATCAGGGTGAGCGAACCGCCTGCGTCCTGAGAGCCGCCCATCCGTCCCGGAAGGTAAACGTCGAGGGAGTTCCGGCGATTCAGAACAATGCAGCCACCGCTGGGCGGGAAAAACAGTTCCTCAATCCGCGGCTCACCAATGGAGGCCTGCAGGAAGCCGCCGCTACTCGATTCCTGGAAGGCGGGGTTCGCGGGAAGTGGGCCTGATGGGGGGCCGAAGGATGCAGGCCCGCCGAGCGCCACCACACGCAGTTCAAACAAACCGGCCTCGATCGTGCCGCCCTTGCTCAGCGTCTCGAGCTGGGACTGGGACAGGCCGCTGCCGGTGCAAGCCTCGCCGTTCGAGGTCGCGACCGTGACCGGATTGCTATAGACGCCGCCGGCGCGGACCTGGACTCTGACCGTACAGCTCACGGCCAAGTAGCTGGGCATATTAAACGCGATCTGATCCAGCCCCGGATAGCCCTGGGACCGTCCGGCGTAAAGCGGCACAACCACCTCTCCGTTCACAAAGACGCGGATCTCGCCGGCCTGCGTCTGATCTCCCGAGCTTCCGCCAGTATCGGAGGCCACATCCGCGCCCAGTCCGGTACCCCACAGATCCACGCGCTCGCCGGGATGGATCGGGCGGAGCTCGTACGCTCCCAGAGTTCCCGCATTCACGTACCGCTGCAGGACGAGGCCACCGCCGATGGTTGCCTGGGCGGGTCCGGTGCCGGCGCTATTGGCAGTAACGATCCCTGGCTTCCGGGGGATGACGTGGGTCGTAAACGCGTCGCTCTGCTCCCCATTCACGGTCACCGTCACCTGATAGGTACCCGCAGCCGTCGTCGAAGGGAGCACGCCCGCGAGTTGCTGAACGTGCTCGTCAGCATAGGTGTAGACCATCAGCGCGGCAATCGGATCGCCACCCGCTTCCGGCTGAAACGCGATGCTGACACTGTTTAATTCCGTGGGATAGTCCGGCGCCTGCGCCTGCACTAGTCCTAGATTCGGTGTGAGCGGGGCACCCTTCACGATAAAGACCGACCCGGGGGCCAGGTCCGGACGGTTACCGCCGCCGTCGAGCACCTGATCGATGTGAACCGCAAAGGCCGTTGAGCATAAGAGCATCAGGGGAAGAATTCGAATCCAAACGCTTTTCTGCAACTGAGATGGAAAACGATGTTTACCGAAGTTCATGGGCATTTTTCCTTATTTTTTTTAATTGGTTTGCCGTCCGCTCCCGGGACTACCCTTTCAAGAAGGGGCGGTAACGGTTAACGTTTCGCACCTTATCACGCCAATCACCGGAAAGGCGAATCACACGAAGAGCCACCACGGGCGGGGCTACTGGCCGTAGTCCGAGCCCCAGGCGGAGCGCCGGTAGGGCGTGGGGGGAGTTTCCATCGATTGCTGCTCGGGACCAACTGCCATGCGAGGTCCGGGGTAACGGATCAGATCCCAGCCGATGAAGTGTTTGTTGCCGCCATAATAGGGGTCGCCAAAGGTTCCCTCGAGCGTCAGGCGGCGGGCGCGATTGAAAAACGCACGAGCACGGGGAAATCCCTCGGCCTGACCGGAATCCAGCGCGGTGAGGACCTGGTCGCGCTGCTCGGCGCTCAACGCAACCATTGGGGCTCCGTGGGCACGGCGGGCGTAGGTATCCATCGCTTCCAGATCCTGGACGAACTGGTCGCGCTCCTCGGCCAGATAACCGGCGAGTTGGACATTCACATAATTCCAGGCTTCTGCTTCGACGGCTCCCGGACCGAGCTCGTCCGCAGGGATCAGGCGATCCATGAACGCTTTCAGGATTTCGAGCTGGGCTTTGTTGAGCGCCCCATTCGAATCGGACGCGGGCTGTGCGGCAGCGGGAGTGCGCAGCAGGGACGCAGCAGGAACGACGGCAGCGGTCGCCATGACGGCACGGCGGGTCAGTTTTGTCCCAGGCTGCGCTTGCTTCGGCCGCTCCGACCCTAAGGGCATGGGCTTTATTGTATGCCCAATTCGTTGTGCGCGAAAAACGGGCAGCTCCCGATTTCCGATCAGGAAACTGCCCGCGGATTCAAACGGGGACTTCTTGCTACCCCCAAGCGACCGGCCTGGGAGGGCGAGAGCCCCGCTATTTCCAGGTTGTAACGACGTTGGTGGAGAACGAATCGTTGACGACGCCCCAGTCCAAACCGCTAGGCATGGGGTTGAAGAGGACTCCTGTTCTGACGGTAGTCAGGGTTATGCCCCCTCCGGGCGTCGGCGCGGGCGATAGCGACGGATCGATTTGGGTGGCCGGCAGTTGGTTCAGGATCGCCGCCGGAATCGTGAACTGACCGTCCAGGACGTTCGCAAAGCATTCAAATTCCGCCTCCCCGGCGAGGGAGGACGGGTCATTCGGAACGGGGTTTGTACTGATCCCGTAGATCGCGACGAGTTCGCCGTTGGGGTTGCCTCCGGACCACGTGAGGGTGAAGCCCTGGGAACGATCCACCTGCTCGGCAGCCAGGGGATTGGTCCACACCAATTCGGGCTGTATCAGTCCAGCTTTGCGAGAAGGCGCCGACGTCGGGGCCGCCCGGTCCGGTCGCGGTGTACTGGCCGGGATCGATATAGTTCCCCGGCGTACCGTCGCCGACCTGGGCCTGGTAGTAGAGGGTGCTGCCGCTGCCCGATCTCGACACGGACCGGGTCCCGGCGGGACCGGAGACGTCGAGCTGGGCTCCGGCATCCAGTGGAGTGGTCGTCACATTCAACGTCACATCGTTCGCCGGGTGGGTCACGATGCAGTCGCCCGCCTGCACCGAAATGCCCTGGAGGCTGGTCTCCTTCGCAAAATCCGGACCCGAGGATTTGTAAAACGACGCACCGAAGGTATCTGAACGTAGCTTTTGCTGCGACACTTTGCCCTGAAAATCCAGCACAGCGGAGTAGGAGGTTGCGCGCGTCAATGAGACATCGGCACCGCTATATCCGTTCTGCTGCGGGGGGATCCCGGAACTGCTGGAGGACGCGGGGTAGCAGGTGCTGGCGCCGGGCGCCGCCACCGGAACCGTCGCGTTGTTGCTGGCGATCCCGTTGATGGTCACCACAAGCGACACACCGCAGCCCAGCGGCGTTCCGGGCGGGACGGTGACGTTGATTTGATCCAGGCCGGGATAAATCGAGCGGCCGGCAAAGGCGATCTGCGCCGGTTTGCGACCGATCTCGACGCTGATGTCGAGACTCCCTTTCAGGTCTGTGGGCGTAAGCTGGTGGGTTTCATCCAGGTTCGGCGTAGCGCCCAGTCCGGACCCGTAGAAATAGATCGTCTCGCCGATCTGCGTCGGATTGTCTCTTCCCAGGAACGTGATTCGAGGGATCGAAGACGGCCGCGCCCCATTCGCCGGAGCCGTCCAGCGTCAGGATGCCGAACGCGCTGGCGAGCACTTTGATCGGGAAGGGCGCGCTGGTCTGTCCGCCATTCGTGACCGTAATGGTTCCATCGCCGGCCGGAGTCGTGGAGGGAAGAATGCCGCCGAGCTGTCCGGGCGTCACGTAATACATAATCATCTGCGTGGTGGTGCCGTTGACGGTGATCGCGGCCGAGACGCCGTCGAGCGAATATTGCAGTGGAACGTTCTGCAGGCCGGTGGTGGTGTTCGCCAGGCCGGTCCCCTTGACGATGAAGATGGATCCCGGTGCAATGCCATAATTCGGCATCAGGGAGCTCAGGTAGCTGTAGTTATTCTGAACGCCGCTGATCGACGGCTCGGCCATGGCAAAGGATGCCAACAAGAGCCCGAGCAGGACGATCCGCGCACGTTGGGGGCAGAGAGAAAAAGGGCGGGTTTTCATTTCGGCTTTTTCGGGGGAAGCCGCGGACCGCGGATTGGCGCGAACTCCAGGATGCGGCGCGCGTCCCCCTCCTCGCATCAAGGGAGTCGTTCCCCCGAACAAGTGTGTCAATGAAAATGTCCCTAAATTTACCGTTTCCGCGAAGATGCACGAGGCCCCAAGCAGACAGAGCTACCTGGTGATACTCACCATCTGTCTGGCGCTGTTCGCCTGCCTGCCAGAGGGAATCCCGTTCGGCAGAGACGCTACGTCGTAGCAGTGTCCTGAATCGGGATCAGGACACTGCCTGAGATTCTCACATGCGCCCGGCTACTGCCAGAGCGTCGTGACCGCAGTTCCGACCTGGTCGCCGACCGTCGCATAGTCCAGACCGTCGGGAGTGGGGATGATGCGAGCTCCCTTTCCCGTGGTCGATACGTCCAGGGTCCCGCGCTGCTGAATCGAGATCGGTCCGGCCTGAATCACCGGGCTGGCCGGCAATTGGCTCAGGATCGCCGCCGGGATCGTGAACTGGCCGTCGGAGACCTTCGCCCAGCACTGAAAGGTTACCGAGGTCACCGTCGGCGGATTGGCGTTCGTATCGGTCACGTAGCTGGACCCCTGAATAAAGGTGAACTGATCGGGATCGCCCCCGGACCAGGTGACCGTGAAGTCCTGGGAGCGGTCGATTTCCTCGGCCTGGTCGTGATTGGTCCACACCAGCTCCGAGGCAACCGTCCAGCTTTGCGAAAAGGATCCGACGTCGGCGCCACCGGATCCGGTTGCGGTGTACTGGCCAGGATCAATATAGTTGCCCGGCGTGCCGTCGCCGATATCGTTCGAGTAGGAGATGAGACCGCTGTCCACGGACTTCGGCGCCGATCGCACGCCCGCGGGGCCCGAAATATCGATTGCCGGACCTGCGTCCAATGTGGTGTACGTCAGGTTCGGGAACGGATTCTGAATGCTCCCGAAGACAATGCAGTCTCCCAGCACGGGCTTGAAGAAGTCACTGTTGAACATTTTCGAAAGGTCGGCCCCAGCGATCCGGTTAAAGGTTGCCGAAGCGACATCTTTGCGTATAGTCTGCCGCTGCGTATTGCCCTGAAAATCCTGGGACACCGCGTAGCTGGTTTCCCGGGTTAGCGAGACCCCGCCCTGACGGAACTGACCATTCGAGATCCACGCGTCGATCTCCTGCTGGGAGATCCCGGAACTTGAAGAAGGCACAGCGCAGGTGGAAGCGTCGGCTGCGGCCACCGGGATCGTGGAGAAATTGCTGGCAACACCGTTGATGCTCACCACCATCGACACGCTGCATCCGCTGGGAGTCCCAGAGGCAACCGTCACATTCACCTGATCGAGACCCGGATAAATGGACCGGCCGGCGTACAGGATCTGCGCGGGCGTTGCCACCGATCTTCACGCTGATATCAAGGCTGCCGGACAGGTCTGTGGGCGTGAGTTGGTTGGTCTCATCCAGACTCGGCGTGGCGCCCAGGCCGGACCCATAGAAATAGATCGTCTCACCGATCTGCGTCGGGTTGGAGTTCCCCAGGAAGTCATTGGCCGGATCAAAGACCGCCGCGAGGCCGGAACCGGAACCATCGAGCGTCAATGTACCAAAGGCGCTGGCCAAAACCTTGATCGGAAACGGAGCGCTGGTCTGGCCGTTGTTGGTAACGGTGATCGTTCCGTCGCCGACCGGGGTGGTGGAAGGCAGAATGCCGCCAATCTGCCCCGGCGTCACGTAATACATGATCATTTGCGTAGTCGTGCCGTTGACGGTGATCGCCGACGAGACGCCGTCGAGCGAATACTGCAAGGGGACGTTCTGCAATGCGGTCGTGGTGTTTGCGAGGTCGGTGCCGGCGACGATGAAGATGGATCCCGGCGCAATGCCGTAGTTGGGCTGCGCGGGAAGCAGGTAGCTGTAGTTATTCTGAACGCGATCAATGGATGGCTGGGCCATGGCGATCGACGCCAGCATCAATGCCAATCCGCGAGCGAAAAGCGTACGCGCTTGGAAGCGAAAGAGAAAACGCCGTTTAAAGGTCGGCGTGATTCAGGAAAAGTGCAGGTTTATGTGTTTCGTTGGATTTGCAGGATGCGGGGCGCATCCCCCTCCTTAGAATGAAAGATTCTCCGCTTTGTAACGCTTGTGTCAATCGAAATGGCCAAATTCTTTACTGGCCCCCAAAAACACGAGGGGCGGGAAGCGTCGCCGCCGCCCGCCCGAAGCGTAGTTAAGAGCTAGTGGATTGCTTAGTCCTGTTTAAACATGCCGATGTAGACGCGCTTGGCCAGGATCTTGCCCGTCAGAGCCTTTTCCACATCCGCGCGCGGAGCGCCATCCGGCAACCCGAGCTTGGAGTTCAGCGCGAACATCTCAATGGTGTAGTGATGGTAGCCGTTTCCAGCCGGCGCACAGGGTCCCATATACACCGGCTGTCCGGTAATATTGGCCATCTGCTTGGTCCCGTTGGCCTGCTCACCGGCAGGGATGCCCTCCGGCAGCGAGGTCGCATCACCGGGGATATCGAAAATGCCCCAGTGGGTGACGTCCACCGCGTTGCCGCCCATCACCGGATCCGGATCATGCATGATGATCGCGTAGCTCTGGGCGCCGGGAACCGCGGTCCAGCTCATCGCCGGATTCGGCGAATTCTGTCCGCCCGCGCAGGTGTACTTGTTGGGGATCACGCCCCCATCGGACCATCCGGAAACCGTCAGGTTAATCGGCGGAGCCAGGTTGCGGACCGCCTTTGCCCTTTCCTTTGCCTTTGCCGTTCTGCGCGACAGCGCTGGTGGCGATCAAACCGGCCAGCGCGAGGGTCGCGGCCGCAGCCATGATGAATTTGCGCATCCTCTTGTCTTCCTCTCTTGAAGTTGAAATCTAGAAGTTGAAACCGAAAATCTTGAAATGGAACGTCGCCACTCGCACTTCACCGAACAGGTTCAGCGTCCGGGCAGCGGCCGTATTCGGTGTTCTCGCGAACCGTTCGCGCCCCGCCTCGGCCCGGCAAGACGCATGGGCCGATTCTATCACGCTGACTTGCCGCGGAATACGCACGAAACCCCGCAGGGATTGGTGTGGGGAGATAGGAAAAGGGCCGCTCCCGCCGATCGGGAACGGCCCACAAGTCTAAGGAGAAGAACCTTGACTTAAACTCGTTTGCGGCCTCGCGCGGAGGCCGGATCCATTACTTGCCTTTGCCCTTTGCGTCGGCGGGGAAGGCCTTGGCGAGGTAGTTGACCATGACTTCCACCTCGTCATCGCTGGCAACCATGCCGCGCGACAGCATATATTCCACAATTCCGGCCCATCCGTCCTTGGACGCTTTCTGCGCCGTCACGGCCTCCAGACCATGGCACGAACCGCACTGGGCTTCCACTAGATCCCGGCCTTCTCCTTCGGGCAGGCCCTGAGCAGACAGGACCATCAAAAAGGCGAAGGCGGACAGAATAATAGTGAGAATCTTCTTCATAGCTAATCTTATGATGTCACAGATTCGATCTGCGTTCCACAGATCTTTGGTTATGTTTGAGACGCCCCGTCGTGACGGGCGTAAAAGTCATTTAATATGTGTCGATTACGAAGAGGATGACTGAGGAATGCTTCAGCCGGCCTCACGCCCCCTCCCCAGTAGCCAATCTGTAATTTTTGCCTGCTCCTACTTCGCAGGCGGAGCCGGAGGAAGCTCCCCGTCGCCATCCAGAGCGAAGACCACCATTTTGGAAGGTTGGGGCGGCGCCTCGGAACCCTTGGCTTTCCCTTTGCCTTTGCCCTTCGCGTCATCGTCCCCGCCGCCAATTGCCGGTCCGATGCCTCCCGGAGGTCCGCCCGCGACCGCCACGAACTGCTTGCCGTCGACCTCAAAGGTGATCGGCGGGCCGGCCTGGTTCAGGTTGTGGGTCAATTCCAGGAGCTTATCCCCGTTGGCCGCGTTATAGGCGATCAGCCGGTCCCGGACGCTGGCAAACACGATGTTGCCCGCCGTCGCCAGGGTGCCGCCACCATTGAATCCGGCCGATTCCCCGCGCCAGCGCTCCTCCTGCCGGACCGGATCCCAGGCAATCAGGATCGTGCCATTGCCGCGCGGACCGATCTTCGGCAGCTCGAACGGCGCGGCCTGCAGGCGCTGGCTGGGCGTCATGCCCGCCAGGACCTCATCCGGCACGCCCTCGGCCTTGGCCTTCCCCTTGCCGAATCCCATCTTGTTGCCCATGTTGAACTTGCCCTTGCCTTCCTTGCCGATGTTGACCGATTCCGGCACAAACTCCGGGTCGGCGGCATAGGGATAGCCGGTGCCGATCGTGGCCGGAATGTAGACCAGTCCGGTGGTGGGGCTGAACGACCAGGGCGGCCACACGTGCCCGCCGCCCGGTCCGGGCACGACGTTCACGACGTCCTCGCCGTAGCGCGCTTCCGGATTGATCACCGGACGCCCGGTCTTCATGTTGATGCCGGAGGCCCAGTTGACGGTGACGTAGGGCTCGGCCGAGATCAGCTCGCCGGTCAGCCGGTCGATCACGTAGAAAAATCCGTTCTTGGGCGCCTGCATCAGGACCTTGCGCGGCTTTGCCCTCGATCTCCAGGTCGGCCAGCATGATGTCGGCGATGGAATCGAAGTCCCAGTCGTCGCCCGGCGTCGTCTGGTAATACCAGACCAGTTCGCCGGTGGCTCCGCGCACCGCCAGGATCGAGTTCGAATAGAGCGCGTCGCCCTTGCCGCGATTCACTGACGACCAAGGCGCGGGCTGCCCGGTGCCGACGTAAACCAGGTCCGCGTCCTCGTCATAGGAGATCGCGTTCCACACCGGAGCGCCGCCGCCGATCTTCCACCATTCGCCCTCCCAGGTCTTCGCCGCCGCTTCCATTGCTTCGTTCTCGAAGCCCAGCGACGGGTCGCCCGGAACGGTGTAGAAGCGCCACAACTGCTCTGCCGGTGTTGACGTCGTAGGCATCGAAGAATCCGCGCACGCCATACTCGCCGCCCGCGACCCCAACGATCACGCGCCCGCCCTTGATCACGCGGGGAGCCATCGTGATCGTGTAGGGCATCGTGTCGGGGGACACGCGGGTTTCCCAAACCTTTTCGCCGGTCATGGCATCCAGGGCGCGAAGGCGGCCATCGACAACCGGCGCGATGACCTTGCCCTCATAAAGCGCGATCCCGCGATTCACCACGCCGCAGCAAATCCGCGACTGCCAGATCTGCCTGATTGACGTCCGGATCCGAATGCCAGACCTCTTTACCGGTGCGCGCGTCCACGGCATAGACGACGCTCCACGGAGCAATGCTATAGACGATGCCGTTGTAGACCAGCGGAGTCCCCTCCTGCCGGTTCTGCGGATTGCCCGCCGCCGGCGGAATGTCATAGGTCCACACCGGGCCCAGCCGATCGACATTCGAAAGATTGATCTGGTCCAGGGGGCTGTAGCGCTGCTCCTTCCAGCCTCCGCCGTAGGTGACCCATTCCTGGCCGGTGCGCATCGCCGTGCGGATCGTCTCATCGTCGATCTGCCGTCCCTGCTGCCCGACAGCGAGCCAGCCGGCCCCGGTCGCGATCAGGATGGCCAGGACGGCCGAGCCGATGCCGGTTTTCCGGCGACCGGCCGGATTCGGTGTGGATGACATGTACGTATTACTCCCCTCGGGTTTCATGGACCGAATTGACGTGGGTCCGTTGTTCCGGCCCTGCGGCGCGACGCCCCCGACAGAGGAAGCGGGTCACGCACAAGACCGCCGATCATGTGTATCGTAGCTCAACAGACGCACTTTTTGTCGGGTGTGGCGCACGGCCGTGCCCCGTGGATCTCCACCATGCCCCCACCCCCGAACTCCCCTGCCGCTCAAGAGCCGGGACCTCGCATGCTAGCATCGGAAAATAGAGGAAATATGCGTTTGATTTCCACCCGACTGCCATTCCTGGTTCTGATGCTGCTTGCCGCCGCCGGAGCGACCCTCGCCCAACCGCAGGGCCAGATACCGGCGCCGATCCAAGGACAGCTCCAGGACACTCCCATCGACCGCGCGCTGGCTGCCGGTGATTACACCGCGGCGATCGAAATGCTTAAGCCGCTGGTGCAGCAGGGCGATCCGCTGGCCCAGTATTACCTCGGAGAGTTATACGCCGCCGGCACGGGCGTCACGCAAAGCTTCACCGAGGCTATGCGCCTGTTTCGCGGAGCCGCCGCCGGTGGGGTACCCGAGGCCCAGCTCTCGATCGGCATGCTGTACGCCAACGGAAGCGGCGTCAAGAAAGATATGAACCAGGCGCTGAAGTGGTTCCGCAGCGCCGCGGATACCGGATTCCTGGACGCCCAGCTGATGCTGGCAACGCTGTATGCGGACGGCCAGCAAGGAATCAAGCAGGATTGGGCGGAGTCGGCCAAGTGGTTCCTGAAGGCCGCACAGGCCGGGAGCCCTGATGCACAGCTTCAGGTCGCCACGATGTATGAAGACGGCATCGGCGTGGCCAAGGATCCGGCGCAGGCGCTGCGATGGTTTCGCTCCGCCGCCGATCAGGGGAGAGCGGACGCCCAATATCAAACCGCGCTGATGTATGAGAACGGGATCGGGACGGCGGTCAACATGCCGCAATCGGTGAAGTATTACCGGATGGCCGCCAATCAGGGCTTCGCCGAGGCGCAATTCAACCTGGGCGGCATCCTGGCGCAGGGCATCGGCGTACCGGTGAACGAGAAAGAAGCTCTCGACTGGTTTAAGAAGGCCGCCGCGGGAGGCGACGTCGCCGCAAAGGTGAATATTGGAACACTGCTGGCCTTTACCGATAAGAATCCCGACTATGAGCAGGCCATCAAGTACTTCACCGAAGCCGCGCAGGCCGGCGATCCGGGCGGGCGCACGAATCTGCAACTGATGGCAGAGGGCGGCTACGCTCCGGCGCAGAACGCTCTGGGCGCCGCATATGAAAAGGGCTGGGGCGGGGTGGCGTTGGCCTCAGAAGCGATCCGCTGGTATCGTGAGTCCGCCGACCTCGACTTCCCCATCGCGCAATACAATCTCGGCCGGATGTATGAAACCGGCACGGGCGCTCCGAAGGATCTCGATCAGGCGCAGCAGTGGTATCAGAAGGCCGCCGATAACGGCGTCAGCGAAGCGAAGGCGAAGCTGAAGAAGTAGCTCCTGAAAACCGCTTTGGTATCGGCTGGCGGGGTATGGCCCCGCCCCACATGAGGGAAACGCGTCCCGTGAACTAGTAGCCTCACCGCCGGTGAGCTGCCCTGAGCGTGCGAAGCACCTTCACGCGCCGCAAACCACCCCAGCCGTTTCTGCAAAGCTTTCTTCCATAAACCGGTTACGCCTTCCCGGAAAACGAATTTCCCCAGACGCTCTCGATCTCACCGGCAACAATGCGGCTGAGACATATGAGTTTTGAACTGTCCGACACGCCCACCCTCGAAGCGGTCGCCAACGAAGACGAGAAACTGCTGGAGCAGGATCTCAAAGCGAAGGTCGACGCCGCTCTCGAAACCATTCAGGAAAACGAAGAGGTCACCGAGGCCTTGGAAGCCCAACAGGCCGCCGCCGAGCAGCTTGCCAAGCTTCGCGCTGCGGAACGGACCTTGAATGCCCAGGTCACCGACGCCCGTAAGGCGGCCGGCCAACTGGCGGAAAGCGCCATCGAAGCGATGGTCAATAAGGCCGCCGGTGGACTCAAGCTGGAAGCCCGCAAGATCAACGAAGTATCCAACCTCGAGAACCAGATCCGGTTCACGGCACGCGCCATTGAACGGCTCTCCGAGCACCTGATTCCACTGGGACACATTGCCAGCCTGCGGGCCGAATCGCATGCGCTGATGACCCAGGTACGGGCGCTCCACGCGATGGCCCATGCGCGGGCGGAAAGGTTGCTGGGGCAGATTCGCGAAGCGGTAAGCGAGGAAATGGTGCTGCCGGTCGACCTTTCCAAGGGCGTCTCCGGCGCGCTGCTGGCTCGGGCAAATTCCATCAAGCTGCGGGCCCTGCAGCTATCGAAATCGGCGGACGGTCTGGAACAGGACTACTTGAAACGACGAGGTGAGGCGGCATGAGGCTGACCGAAGAGCAAATTAAAGAAGCCCTATCGGGCCAAACGGCGGAAGCGAAGCAGAATGGTACACCGGAAGCTCCGGCGCGTCCCCGGATGGAGGAGATTCATCCCCGCATGTCGGCGGAAGACAAACAGCGCGTCCTGGACGAGATCATGCGCGTGCTGCGTGGCGGGGACGGAGACGGGGACGGGGACGCGGAATGATACGGAACATCCAGCAGTACTGGCGCGAAATTCGGGAGCTGGAAGCGACGCTGGATGACTTCGTCTGGCTGATGCCCACGCAGCCGGGACGGGCGCGGGGCAATGGCAACGCGGCGACGGTCCAACCGGTGGAAGTATCGGGAGCCACTGCCGCCCGCCTGCTGTATCAGAAGTCACATCGCTTCGCGACGGCCGAGGAGATCGAGGCGTACCGGGCTCGGGAAGCCGGCCTCAATCGTGCCGCGAAAAAAGAGCAGCTCCGCCGGGAAGGCAGAGCTCAGGTCGTGATTCCGAGCAATCCGAACGGTTGAGCCCGTTCAGGCGGCGTTGGCTTCCGCATTGAAGCTGTAGCCGAAGCCGCGCACACTGCGGATGTAGGACGGGCTGTCCGCGGTTTCGATCTTCTGGCGCAGGCGCAGGACATAGACATCCACGGTGCGGTCCGTCACGGCGCGGTCATGGCCCCATACGGCGTCCAGCAGTTGTTCGCGGCTGAAGACGACACCGGGCCGGCTCATCAGGAACTCCAGGAGCCGGAATTCGGTGGCGGTGAGGGAAACCTCGTTGCCCGCCAGCTTCACTTGGCAACGGGCGCCGTCGAGCGAGAGTTCGCCGAACTTCAGCACCTTCGGCGCTTCCGTTTTGCCGCGGAAATGGATCTTGATCCGGGCGATCAGCTCGCGCACGAAAAACGGCTTGACGATGTAGTCATTGGCGCCGAGCTCCAATCCCACGATCCGGTCGGTTTCCGAAGCCCGCGCGGTCAGGAAGATCACGGGGAGATGAGAGAGTTCCGGATGCGCCCGGATCCCCTTACAAATGTCCAAGCCGTCGGAATCCGGCAGCATAATATCTAAGATCACGAGATCCGGCTTCTCGCGGCGGCATAGGTCGAGGGCGCCCTTGCCAGTCTTAGATCCCACAAACTGAAAACCTTCCTTCTCCAAGTTGTATTGAATCAAGGAATAGAGGTCGGCGTCGTCCTCGATGAGTAGAATCTTTTTCATCTTTCTCTCACAGAGTAACCGACGCCTAGTGACAGAACGATTACTGAACCGTTAACTCCTTTTGAACAGCGCCAGATTCTTCCAGGCCTAAATCCTGGACCGGAAGCGTAAATCGGAAGGTAGATCCTTTATTTACTTTACTTTCCACGTGGACATCGCCGCCCTGCGCCCGTGTAAGGTGTTTCACAATTGCCAAACCGAGTCCGGTTCCGCCCAGGGAGCGTGAACGGGCCTTATCCACCCGATAGAAGCGCTCAAAAAGCCGAGCCAGATCATCCGGCGGGATCCCCAATCCCGAATCTTGCACATAAAACTCGACTTTATCCTGATCCAGTTCCCGGGCGCCGATGGTCACCTTGCCGCCGTCCGGGGTGTACTTGATCGCATTGTCGAGCAGGTTCGTCAGGATCTGCTGCACCGCCTCGGCGTCGCAGAAGACCTCAACATTGTCACCGGTGGGCTCCAGTTGCAGCTCAATATGCTTGGCGTCGGCGATCGGCTTCAGGGCGTCCAGATTGTCCCCAATCAGCCGGTTCGCGTAATACGAGGCGAACTTGAACTTCTGCTGCCCGAGCTCGATGCGCGACAGCACCAGCAGATCCGCGGTCAGGCGCGTCAAACGCTCGGCGTTCTGGCGGATGATGTTCAGGAAGCGGACGTTGTTGTTCGGATCGTCGAGGGCGCCGTCCAGCAGCGTTTCGGTGTAGCCCTGAATCGAGGCCAGCGGGGTGCGGAGCTCATGCGACACGTTGATCACGAAGTCCTTCCGGACCCGCTCCAGCTTCTCCATCTCCGCGTGCTCGGTTTCGAGTCGGTCCAGCATGAACTCCAGCTTTTCGCTGGTCTCGTTGAGCTTGGTCGCCAGGATGCCCAGTTCCCCGCGGCCGATCCCCTTCAAGCGCGAATGGAAATCGCCCTCGGCCAACTTGCTGGAAAACTCGATGATCCCGCCCAGCTTCCGCGAGAAGTACCGCGCGATCACCAGCGCCAGGAACACCGCCGGCAGGAACGCCACGGCCGTGGTCGCCAAGATGCTGTTCCGGATCTCCTCCACGCGCGCGTTGACCTCCGTGGAAGGTACCGCCAGCCGCAGGACGCCGTCCTTATGCGGAATCGCGACGTAGAACATTTCGACGCCGAGGGTCGGGCTGATGCGCAGGCTGACGCCGTTGCCGCCGTCCAGCGCCGTGGCGATCTCCGGCCGCGCGGCGTGGTTTTCCATTTCGCCCGGATTAGCCTCCGAATCGCCCAGGACAACGCCATTGGCGTCAATCCAGGTGACGCGGGTTCCGCTGGATTCGCCGAACTGTGGGAACTGGTCCTGTTCGGCCGGCAGCATCAGCGCCACCGTATGGGACTTCTCAATGAGTTCGCGCTCCAGGGCTTCCAGGAAGTTCGCCCGAACGCGCGGAGTGACCACCCAGTTGACCGTCAGCAGGGCGACAATCAGCACGCCGAGAACGGCCAGAATCAGCTTACTGAATATTCGTCCGGTCACTAAGCTTCCATTTTGTCACTCTGAGATTTCAATTGAATGGCTGGCGCCGACGTCAGCGGTCCGCCGCCTGTATGCATTGGAACCCGACTAGAGTTGTTGGCTGGCGGTTTCATCGTGCCGGATATCGACACCTTCCACCAGGTAAATCACGTCTTCTGAAATGTTGACGGCATGGTCGGCGACCCGTTCCAAGCTTCGCACTACGAACATCAGATCCACACCGTCCGGGACGGCTTCCGGGACCCGCTGCATCAGCTCGATCAGATTCGAATAGACGCGATCCCGAATTCGGTCGACCTCTTCGTCGGCCGGCAGAACCGTTTTGGCCAGCTTGGCGTCGCGATTCACGAACGCATCCAGCGTCCGGTGAATCATGTCCTCGGCGATCATCCCCATCCGGGGCGTCTCTTCGAAGGCCTCGCCGAGCCGCGCGCGGGACCGGTTCAGCTTCATGGCCCGGAACGCGATCTTGGCGGCATTGTCACCCATCCGTTCCAGGTCCGTGTTGATCTTCAGCGCCATGATCAGGAACCGGAGATCCTTGGCGACCGGCTGGCGCAAGGCGAGCAGGCGCGTCACGCGCGCGTCGATCTCCTTTTCCAGCTCGTTAATGCGCGTTTCGTCCTCACGGACCCGCTGCGCAATCCGGTCGTTGTGCTCCACCAGCGCCTGGACGCTGCTGTGGATAGAGGATTCCACCCGGGAACCCATCTCGAGGAGAGCTTCATTCAGCTCATTCAACTCATCTGCAAACTGACGCACAAACTGGACACCACCAACACGGATCAACCGAACCGGCCAGTGATGTAATCCTCTGTTTCTTTCTTCGACGGATTCTCGAACATGGTTTCCGTCCGGTCGAACTCGACCAGCTTGCCCATGAAGAAGAAACCCGTCATATCCGCGACGCGCGCAGCCTGCTGCATATTATGCGTCACAATCACGATCGTACACTGGTTTTTCAACTCGAACAACAAGTCCTCGATCTTGGCGGTGGCGATCGGGTCCAGCGCCGAGCAAGGTTCGTCTAAAAGCAGGACTTCCGGATCCACAGCCAAGGCTCGGGCGATGCACAGACGCTGCTGCTGGCCGCCGGAGAGCGCCAGCGCGGACTGGTGCAGTTTGTCCTTCACTTCTTCGAACAACGCCGCCCGGATCAGGCTCTCCTCCACCACCTCGTCCATCTTGCGGCCCTGCTGTAGCCCGTTGACCTTCACCCCATAGGCGATGTTGTCAAAGATCGACTTCGGAAACGGATTGGGGCGTTGAAACACCATGCCGACCCGCCGCCGCAGGCTGGTCACCTCGATCGACCGGATGTCGGTGCCGTCGAGCGTAACCCGGCCTTCCAGCCGCGCGCCGCGCACCGTTTCGGAAATCCGGTTGAGCGCCCGCAGGAAGGTCGACTTGCCGCATCCCGAGGGACCGATCAAGGCGGTAATCTGCCGCTCATTCACCGACAAGGAAATCCCGTGCAGGGCGTGAAAATCGCCGTAGTAGAAATGGACCTTCTCGGCCAGCAGCTTAACGGAGGGAGTCCCTCGTGGGCGACCCGATTCAGGGTTGCCGGGGTCGTCGCCGCGTTTGGCGCTGGGAGCCGGAACCTGTGTGGTCTTCGTCATGGAGGGACTCATGTTAATGGTGACATCCTATTGCAATTTGCTGCTTCCCGCGGAACTCGCGAGTTGTACGCCCCTGCGTCATGCGCGTCCTCTCGCGGCGGCGCGGGCGATCGTGTAACGGGCCACAGTGTTGATGATCAACACCATCATCAGCAGGACAAAACCCGCGGCCCAAGCCTGGCGGTGATAGTCATCGTAGGCCGAGATCGCGTAGCGGTAAATCATCACCGGCAAGGTCGCGGTCTCCTGGAGCCAGCCCTCGCTCCAGTAGCGGCTGGTGAAGGCGGTGAAGATCAACGGCGCGGTTTCGCCGGCCACACGAGCCAGGTTCAGCATCAGTCCGGAAATCAGGCCGCTCTTGGCGGCGGGAATCACCACGGTAAAAATCGTGCGAGCCTTGCTGGCGCCCAGCGCCATGGCGGCTTCCCGCAGGCTGAGGGGGACCGCGCGCAGGAACTCCTCCGTCGTGCGCAGCGAGATAGGAATCATCATCAACCCCAGCGCGACCCCGCCCGCCAGCGTCGAACCTCCCTGCATCGGCTTCACCACCAGCGCGTAGGCGAAGATGCCGATCACGATCGAAGGAACACTGTTCAGAAGATCGGTAGCATAACGGACGACGCCGGGAAACTTGCCTTGCCCGAACTCGGCCAGGTAGATGCCGCCCATGAATCCGACCGGCACACCCATCAGCACCGCCACCAGCAGCACCTTGGCACTGCCCACGATGGCGTTGGCCATGCCGCCGCCCGGTTCGCCCACCGGAGTCGGCAGGTTGGTGAAGAAGCTCCAACTGAGGCTGGTCGCTCCGTTCCAGGCCAGGTAGCCCAGGATGACCAGCAACGATCCGGTGGCGAACAACGTGCAGACGCCGGTCAGGCTCAGCATCACCGTGTTGATCAACTTCCGTCGCGCCGTGCGGTTCATACCTTGTTCCCCGCTTTGGTGGTCGAAAGAATCATGACGCGCGCCAGCCCATTGATCAAAATCGAAATGGCGAAGAGTACCAGGCCGAGTTCCACCAGCGCGTTTTCATAAAAGCGCGTGCTGGCTTCGTTGAACTCATTGGCGATGACCGCGGCGATCGAGTAGCCCGGCGCGAGCAGCGAAGCCGAAATCTGCGGCGTGTTGCCGATCACCATGGTCACAGCCATCGTCTCACCCAGGGCGCGCGCCAGCGCCAGGAACACCGAACCCATGATGCCGCGCTTGGCAAAGGGCAGAACGACTTTCCAGGTACTCTCCCACTGCGTGGAGCCCAGCGCAAGGGAGGCCTCGCGTTGATCCTGCGGCACGGCCAGCAGAACTTCCCGCGATACCGAAACGATGAACGGCACGATCATCACGGCCAGCACAATCCCCGCCGAAAAGACGCTAACGCCGAAGAACGTGCCTTCGAAGATCGGCAGGAACCCGAGCGTCGCCTGCAGCGGCGGAACCACCACCGACTGCAGAAACGGAACCAGGAGGAAGATGCCCAGCAGGCCGTAGATCACGCTGGGCACAGCGGCAAGCAACTCAATGAGAAACGTCAGCGCATCGGACCAGTTCCGCGGAGCCAGTTCGGCCAGGAAGATCGCCGCGCCGATACCGACCGGCACCGAGAAGAACAACGCCAGCAGGGAGGTCACCACCGTGCCATAGGCGAACGGCAGCGCCCCAAACTTTTGGTTCACCGGATCCCATTCGCTGCTGGTGAGGAACGACCAACCGAAAGCGTCACGCGTCAACGCCGACCCGGTCCACAGGTTGTAGGCCAGTAGCGCGGTCACCACCAGGATGAGCATCGCGAACATCGCCGTAACGACGTGCGTGATCGAATCACCCGAGCGGGCGCGAACGAGCCAGGAATCGCTCCTCGCGGTGGATTCCGGAATTGCTGCTGAAGAACTTGCCATGCTGATTGCCGACCCTGGCCCCCAAGCGTTTGAGGGCCCGGTCAGGTGCCGTGAGCCGGAACGTCCATTTTAGAACGAATCGGATCGGGCAATGTTTGCAATCACGTTACAAACAAAACAGTTAGTGAATGGTTGCGATCGCCGGACGCTCCAGATCGATCACCGATTGCGGCAGCGGCGCGTAATCCAGGCTCGGCGCGATCTGCTGCCCTTCGGTCAGCATCCAGTTCAGGAAGGCCACCAGCGTTTCCCGAGTGGTCGCGTCCTCGATTTCCTCAGGAACCAGCAGCCAGGTGAAGGAAGCCACCGGGTAGGCGTTCTCGCCCGGCGGGTTCGTGATCGAAACACGGAAATCCGCCGGCATTTCGATCCCGTCGGCGGCCGCGGTGATCGCATCGAGCGTCGGCGCCATGAAATTGCCCGAGGAGTTTTGCACAAGACCACTCGGCATCCCAGTCTGAATCGCGTAGATCATTTCGACGTAACCGATCGAATTCGGCGTCTGCTGCACCAGTCCGGAAACTCCATCGTTCCCCTTGCCGCCGAGCCCGACCGGCCAGCTAATGGAGGTCGCATTGCCGGGACCCGCTGCCCAGTCCGGGCTGACCTTGCTCAGAAAATCGGTCCAGATGAAGGTCGTGCCGCTGCCGTCGGAACGATGCACAACAACGATCTCGACATCCGGCAGTTTGACATCCGGATTCGGACCGGCGATGGCCGGATCGTTCCACTTGGTGATTTTGCCCAGGTAGATCCCGGCGAGCGCTTCGGCGGTGAAATTCAGTTGGGCATCGACGCCCGGAATGTTGTAGGTCGGCACAACCGCGCCCAAAACGGTCGGCAGATGCAGGATCTTGGTGCCACGGGCCTCTTCAAAGGCCGCGATCTGTTCGGCATTCATCGGACCGTCGGTCGCGCCGAAGTCCACGGTGCCGTCGGTCACCTGGCGGACTCCCGCGCCGGAACCGAGCGATTGATAGTTGATCTGCACGCCGGGGTTCTGCTTGCCATATTCATCGAACCATTTCGAATAGATCGGATTCGGGAAGGTGGCTCCCGCTCCGGTGATGCTGATGGTTCCGCCCGCCCCGGATTCCGAACCGCCTCCACAGGCAGCCAGGAAAGCAAGCGCAAGAACGGGAAGTGTCAGTTTCTTCATGGAATTGATCTCAATCTTCAGCAATACGATCTCAACAATACGTTTCTTTTGTTAACGTTGGATGAATTTTCACCGAGTCGGCGAACGCACCATGGCGAAGCTGGACAAAGCCAGGGAAGTACTTTCCAATGCTTCGTGTGGGTGCTCCGCGTCTGACTTCGCTGTGGGGATTGGCTACGCCGTTCACCCACATTGTATGAATATTTTGTTACGAAACGATTACAGCCAGCCAGGCCCACGCTCGGAATCCACGTGAAGGTGTCTGTCGAGAGCCTAATTTCATGCTTTCGGCTATTTTGAACTCCGGAGCGGTCCGCCACCGAGTCCGAAGGTGCTCTCCAGAACATTACCACGTCGATCAACAATGGCGTGGGCCGAGAAGCCTCCGCCCCCGGACGGCGATCCGAACCGCATGTCGATGAGGTCGACCGACTCCAGTTCCTGATCAACCGGCGAGGCCGGATCCTGCGCGCCACTCCGCGTTACGCGCCAGAACGGCGCCTGATCAAACCAGCGCAGAACCTGGAACGGGCGCGTAGTCAGCGCCGCCCGGATCGCGGGATTCCGCTCCGGATCGGCCGGATAGTAAGCCTTCGCATTGCTCGGATCATAGGATTCCCGCAGATTGAGCTGGGTCTCGTAAACCACGGCTTTCCCCTCGGCATTGGCGCGCACGATGGCTCGCCAGGTGGTGGGCAACAACCCGTTGGGAAACGCATAGACTTGTTCGGCAGGAGCGCCGTTGTAGAGCCGGGAGTCCAGGGTCGCCAGCGCCTGCTCGTGGCTGATCCAGCGATAGCCTTCGTACCCGGTCAGCGCGACCAGGGCGACCCACGCCCAGGCGAGCTTCGGCGCGCGGGCCCGCCCGGCGATCTCCTGCGAGACCAGTCCCGATAGCGCCGGCGCCGCCAGCGCAACCAGCAGGATCAGCCAGATAAATGGATCGATCAGATTCGTCATGTCCAGATGGAGCCACTCGCCGCTGAAGGGGGAAAGCATCCGGATCCCGTAGACGTTGGTCCAATCGAGCAGCAGGTGACTCGCCACGGCAATCATGGAGGCAAACCACCAATAGAGCAGTGCAGACGGCCGGCGCCGGTTCACCGCCCACACCACGGCAATCGGCAGCAGCGCCATCAGAGGCAGAAAGAAGAACGCATGCGTGGGGCCGCGATGGATCTCGAGATACTCCAGAGGATCGTAGAAGAACGGGAAGCCGTCGATGTCCGGCACGTTGGCGGCGAGCACCATCATGAGCGTGAAGCGCTGCTTGCGGGCGGCGCCAAGACTGGCCGGATCGTTGGGGTCTGCGTAGGCGTGCGTGCGGTCCAGCCCGGCTCGCGCGAGCATCACACCGACAAGGGAATGAGTCAGGTTGTCCACGTTCGTCTACAGGGTTTTTCTGCCGGGCGGCGACGGAGCCCCTCTGGGTAGGGTACTCCAAGGTTTACACCAGGGCTCACGCCAAGGCTCACTCCAGGGCCACTCCGGGACTCCACGGTCCGGCCGAAGTAGCCGCGCTTGAGGAGGCTAACGATACCGCGTCGGCATGAGCATCGTCAGCGCCCGCGGCTGGATCTCGACACGGAAGCGGTCGACGCCCAGATATTCGCCGTCGATCTGCGCGGGCGCGGGGATGGCGATCTCGACGGACCGGGCACGCGCGTGATGTACCCCGGGCATCCTGAGCACCTGGCGGGCGGCGACAGTCAACATGTAGCCCATGTAACGCAGCGGATTGTTGCCCTCGAACCAAACCACATGGAAATCATCGTTGCGCAAAGAAGCGCGGGAGGCGATCTCCAGATCCCCGCCATAGTTGCGCACGCGGCTCATCAAAGCGAATCCGCAGGTCCGCCGCTGGCCGTCCACACAGATCTCAAAGGAAGGGACCCGCCTGCTGACGTGGGCGAACCCGGCCACCCAGTAGGCGAACTTGCCCGTGGCGGCTTTCAGGCTGGGGCTCACAGCGGTGAGGATGGAGGCATCGAGCCCGGCTCCGCACATCAGAAGGAAATAGCGCGGGTCGGCAGGCCCGGCTCCGGTTCCGTTTGCAAGCGGAGTGACTTTGCCAAGCGCGATCGAGACCGGCTCGGCCTGGGTCAGACGGCGGGCGGCTTTTTCCAGATTGGCCCCCAGCCCCAGTTCCATCGCCAGGACGTTTGCCGTACCCCCTGGAAGAACGCCGAGCGTCGCGTCAGAGTTCGCAATGCCCTGCACCGCTTCGTTGATGGTGCCGTCCCCGCCGAGCACGAGGATCAGGTCGGCACCGTCGGCAATCGCCTGACGCGCGAGGTCCTCGGCATGGCCGGGTTCGCAAGTGGGCAGCAATCGGGCGGGAGACGTGCCGCTCGAAAGCGCGGCGGTGGTCCTTCGGAGAATACCCTGCGGGTCCCGCCGAAGCTTGCCAGCGGCAGGATTATAGATCAGCACTGGCTGGCGGAAGGGTGCGATCTCCCCAGTATAGCGGTGCAGAAGATGCGCCCCTGGGGATTTCGGGGAGGTGCCGGCGGCGATTCGGGGATTGCGTAGACTGTCCCACAAATGGGGCAAACCTCGTGGCGCCAGTGACTTCCCCAATTGTGGGGACAGTCTACGCTGCCACTCATTCGCCCGATCTTCGTTGCCCGTCGCCGACCGCACGGGGTCGGCGTCGACAACTTTGTGAGCGAGCCTTTTCCGCCCGCCGTTTTCCGCTGGTCAAGCCCGCTACCGGTTGGCGATAATGGTTCTTTGGCGCGCCCCCGCGCTCCTAGTGAGCACGAGGGAACGCTCTCGACTGCCGCAAACTTCAGAGCCGATTTCTGCGTTGACTGCCGCTGAACAGATCGAAGCCCTCCGGGCAAAGCTGCGCCATCACGAGTACCTGTACTACGTGCTGGATGCCCCTGAAATCAGCGACGCCGAGTTCGATGGGCTCATGCGGGAACTGCAGCGCCTGGAAGCCGAGCATCCCGATCTGGTGACGGCGGATTCGCCTTCGCAGCGCGTCGGCGGGGCTCCGCGCGAAGGGTTCGTCAAAGTGGCCCACTCGGCGCCGATGCTGAGCCTGGACAACGCACTGAATCAGGATGAACTGCGCGATTTCGATCGCCGCGTCCGGGGCCTGCTCGAAGAAGACGAGCCGCTGATCTATACGGCGGAGCTCAAGCTGGACGGCGTTTCGATGGCCGTCCATTACAACGGTGGCCGGCTGCATCAGGCCTTGACGCGCGGCGACGGACGAGTGGGGGAAGACGTCACCGAAAACGCCCGCACGATTCATAGCATCCCCCTGAGCGTGGACGCGAAAAAAGCGGAGCGCCTGCCGGAGACTTTTGAGGTCCGCGGCGAGGTCGTGTTCGGTATCAAGGCATTCGAGCGGTTGAATGCCGAGCGCGAGTCCGATCAGCTTTCCCTGTTCGCCAATCCTCGCAACGCCGCAGCCGGATCGCTGCGCGTGCTGGATCCGACCATCACCGCCTCGCGCAACCTCGAATACTTCGGCTATTTTCTTTTCTCGGGCGGGCAGCCTATTCTTGACTCGCAGTGGGAATCGCTGGAGCGGCTCGCGGAGCTGGGCTTCAAGGTTAATGCGTATCGCAAGCGCTGCAAGACGCTCGACGATCTGATCGCCTTCTGTGACGAGTGGGAAGCCAAGCGCGAGGATCTGCCATACGAGATCGACGGCGTGGTGGTGAAAGTCGATTCGGTGGAGCAGCAGACGCCGCCTGGGCTGGACGGCGAAGGCTCCGCGTTGGGCGATCGCCTACAAATTCGCGGCGCGGCAAGCCGAAACCGAAGTCAACGACATTACCGTAAACGTCGGCCGGACCGGCGCCGTCACCCCCACCGCCGAACTCGAGCCGGTGAACATCGGCGGCGTGACGGTTTCGCGCGCAACGCTCCACAACGAAGATGAAATCGGGCGGCTGGGCGTCCAGATCGGCGACACGGTGGTGGTGGAGCGCGCCGGCGACGTGATTCCCAAGGTCGTCAAGGTGGTCAAGGAAGGCAAGCATCGCACGCCCTTCCACATGCCAACGCATTGCCCGGTGTGCCACGGCGAGATCGTGCGCGTGGAGGGCGAAGCCGCTTCGCGCTGCGTCAACACGAACTGCCCGGCACGGCTGAAGGAATCGATTTTGCATTTCGCCTCGCGCGGGGTAATGGATATCGACGGGATGGGCGAGGTCCTGGTGAACCAACTGGTCGACCGGGGTCTGGTGAAAAGCATCGCCGATCTCTATGACCTCACCGTCGACGATCTGGCCGGCCTGGAGCGCATGGCGGAGAAGTCGGCCCAGAAGGTCAAGGACAACATTGACGCCTCGGTGAAGAAGTCTCTGCCACGCCTGCTGAACGGGCTCGGGATTCCCTTCGTCGGCGAACGCACGGCGCAGTTTCTGGCCGACTGGTTCGGGGACCTCGACAAGATCGCGCACGGCCTCGCGAAGAAGAACTGCAGCAGGCCGATGAAGTGGGCCCGAAAATCGCGCAATCGATTCGCAGCTACTTTCACGAGCAGCGTAACCAGGAACTGATAAAGCGACTGAAGAAGGTAAAAATCGGCGACAAAGGGTTCGACTTCACTTGCGAGATTCGCCGCAAACCCGTCGGCAAGCTGGCCGGCGTGACGTTCGTGCTGACAGGAACCCTGCCGAACATGGCGCGCAACGATGCGAAGAAAAAGATTGAGGAACAGGGCGGGAAGGTAGCAGGCTCGGTGAGTAAGAAGACAAATTATGTAGTGGCTGGGGCGGATCCTGGCTCGAAGCTGGACAAAGCCAATGAGCTGGGCGTGACCGTTCTGGACGAAACGGGCCTGATCGATCTGCTGGAAGGCCGCGTCAACGTAGTCAATGAGGCCGGGGCGGGCGAATGAACGGATTGAAAGAAACGCTGATCGCGTGGGGACCCCTGGGCGTGCTGGCATTGGCAATCATCGAATCGGCGGGACTGCCGACCCCCAGCGGAACGGATGCCTTGATCATCCTGCTCGCCATCGCGCGCCCGGATGAAGCCTGGTTGCTGGCAGTGTTAGGCGTGGTGGGTTCATTGATCGGAAGCACGATATTTCACGGGATCCTCAGCAAGGGCGGCGAGAAGCTCCTGGATCGCTATACGTCCTCCAAACGCGGCAAGAAAGTGAAGGCGTGGTTCCAGCGTTACGGTCTGGCGTCGGTGTTTATCTGCGCACTGGTCCCGCTGCCGGTGATGCCGATGAAGCTGGTGGCGGCCTCGGCTTGCGCGCTGGGCGTGACGCGCCTGCGCTATCTGGCCACGATTGCCGCGGCCCGCATCCCACGCTATATCGCCATGGCGTACCTGGGCGCGCAGCTGGGCCAGAACTCGACGCAGTGGCTATCCGATCACAAGTGGGACATGGGAATCGGCACGATCATCCTGACCGTGGCTCTGTTCCTGCTGCTCAAGATCTCCGAGCGGATGCATCCCGCCAAGGCAAACCCGGTCGAGCCAAAACCGGCCGAGCCGAAACAAGCGGTTCGCTAGAGTTTCTCCATATCTTCGTCGGATATCTCATCGCCAGGCGCGGAGACGAGTTCACCAAGCGCTGGCTTTGTTATACTGGCTGGCGGTTTAGCGGGAAGGAGATCATTCACCCATGTCACGTTTTTCACGCCGCACCGTCCTGTTCACCCTCGTTAATAGCCTGATCGTTCTGGGCATCACCCTCACGCTCTCAGCGCAAGGTCCTGGTGGAAACGCCAAGGCCAAAGGGAAAGCCTTCAAGGGCAAGCAACTTGTGCCTCGCCCCGGTCTGGTCCTGCGGGAAATCTGGATCCAAACACCCAAAGGCGGCGAAACCCCCGCCACGCAGGCGAACGTCTGGAATCCCAACCTGGAGCTGATGCTCTATGGCGAGGACGTTACCGCCACAACTCCGGAAGCCGGCATGAAGATCACCGGCAACCGTAACGATGCCAATCCGATTCATACCTGGACTGGCCTCTGCCCCAGCTCCTGCGGCTTCACGCTGAAGGACAAAGGAAATATGTTCGACCTCAGCGGCCTGGGACGCATCACGATGAACGTGAAGACGTCCGGCTTGCACCAGGTCCGGCCGATGGTGAAGCTCGCCGACGGCACGATGCTGGTGGCCGAGGAAGGCGCCGGAACGTTCACCGATTGGGCCGTCCACAACTGGGTGCTGGGCGACCAGCGCTGGCTGCAGGTCGATCCGGAAAAGATGGTGACCAAGGGACAGTGGATCACCAATCCCGACCTCAGCAAGGTGGACGAGATCGGCTTTGTGGATCTGATGCCGGGCTCCGGTCATGGCGCGGGCGGTTGGTCCGACGTTGCCGAGATTGAGGTCTACGGCAAGAAGGTCCCGCGGTAGCCATCGGCGTTAGCGCTTTCCTGTTTCGTCTCCACGTACGGGAAGGTCAAAACGCCCCTCGGGTTTTAGGCCCGCCAAAGGGGGCTTGCTCCTGGAACTTTTCAGCCCGGTGCTTCATCGAATGAAGTGCCGGGTTCGTACCTCAATTGAATAGAATCGGCCCCGGCCCGGAGCATCCGTGTGAAGCGTTACACTGGTATGTGCGCTCCGGCTACGGGGCCATTCTCGTCTTCTGCGTGGGCCAAGTGCCCCGGCGCAGCGCGTAACTGCTTGTGAAACCACTTGTTGACAAATTCGACCGGTTGCACAACAACCTTCGCATCAGCGTCACCGACCGCTGCAATATCCGCTGTTTCTATTGCATGCCGGAAACGGACGTGAAGTTCGAGCCGCGCGAGAACCTGCTCACTTTCGAAGAAATCGAGCGCTTTGTGCAGGTTGCCGCCGGACTCGGGATCCGCAAGCTGCGCATCACGGGCGGCGAGCCGCTGGTCCGCAAGGATCTGCCGGTGCTGATCGAAAAGCTCGCCGCGATTGACGGGATCGAGGACATCGCCATTACGACAAACGGCGTGCTACTGGCTCGTCACGCCCAGGCGCTCTACGATGCCGGGCTGCGGCGGCTGAACGTCCACCTCGACACCCTGGACCGCGAAAAATTCAAGAAGATCACGCGGCGCGACGACCTGCCGAAGGTCCTCGAGGGGATCGAGACAGCGCAGAAGGTCGGCTTCGGTCCGATCAAGATCAACGCCGTCGCGGTAAAGAATCTGCTGGAAGACGACATCGTGCCGATGGCCCAATTCGGGCGCGAGAACGACATCGAGATCCGCTACATCGAGTTCATGCCGCTGGATTCGCAGCAGCTGTGGGACAAGAGCAAGGTCCTGCTGACCGACCAGATGCTGGAGTTGCTCACCGAGGGCATCGGGCCGCTGGAGGCGATCCCCGACGCCGACGAACGGGCTCCGGCGACCGAGTACCGCTTCAAGGACGGCATCGGGAAGGTCGGGTTCATCGCGTCGGTGAGCAAGCCGTTCTGCATGAACTGCAACCGCCTGCGGATCACCTCCGACGGGAAGTTGCGCTATTGCCTGTTCGCGATCGAGGAGACCGACGTACGCGACCTGATGCGCGCGGGCGCCTCCGACGCCGAGATCGAGGCCGCGGTCCGCAGTTGCGTCGCCGACAAGTGGATCGGCCACGAGATCAACTCGCAGAAATTTGTCCCACCCCCACGCCCTATGTACTCCATCGGGGGCTGAGGCCAAAGGCCTCCTTTGGCGGGCTCACGCCCGAGGGGCGCTGGTAGGCTCAGCTATTGCAGGAGATCCAAACAACACCGGCCTTTCGTGGCACGGGGCCATGCCCCGCGAAGTGACCAAACGGACCGCACGGCCCGAACACACCAAGAACTCCATGGAATGTGAGCATGAACTGCTCACGCCGGGTGAACCCCCGGCCCCCGAAGCCCCAGCATCGACGGCAACCCGCCGCTACGAGCTACTCCACCACGAGGTACCGCAAAATCTCATCGGCGACCTCCACCACCAGCTTCATCGCCTTGACGTTGTGGACCCGCACCAGGTGCGCGCCGTTGAGGATACTTGCCGTGACCGCGGCCGCGGTGGCATAGTCACTGTCCTCATCTTCCGCTTGCGGAAGGAAGTGTTTGCGCGAGGCGCCGACCATCACTGGCATCTCCATCCGCAGCAAGCCCGGCAGGTGCGCCAGGATCTCGGCGTTCTGCTCCTTACGTTTGCCGAAGCCGAGGCCCGGGTCCAGCACGATCGACTTGCGGTCCACACCGGTACGCATGGCGCGGTGCGCCGACGCCTGAAGTTCATGGCTGATCGTCACGATGGGGTTTTTCATCGGCGGCAGCTTGGCCCAGGTGTCCGGGGTGCCGCGCATATGATTCAGGATCAGCCCGACGTCGCCATTGGAGGCCGCGCGGGCAAGCTCCGGATCAAAGGTCAACCCGGACGGGTCATTGATGATCTGCGCGCCGAGTTCGATGGCCTTGACCGCCACGCTCGCCTTGTAAGTATCCACGGAAATCGGAATGGCGAGCTTGTTCTGCAGGCGCTTCAGCACCGGAACCAGCCGGCGGAGCTCTTCAGCCTCGGAGATGCGAGAGGAACCGGGCTTGGTCGATTCGGCGCCGATGTCAATGAAATCCGCGCCAGCGTCTTCCAGCGCAATAGCTTGCGCGAAGGCAGCGTCAGGGTCCAGAAACCGGCCGCCGTCGGAAAACGAATCCGGCGTGACGTTCAGTACGCCTGCAATCAAGGTCCGTTCGCCCAGTTGGAACGCCTGGCCGCGGATCTTCCATTCAAAACGTTTACGGGGTGTCAATTTTTCAGAGTAGCAGGGACGAAGACACCGCCCGACGAAGCAAGGGGTCCGGATGCCTTTGGAGGGAACCCGATCAGACCGAAGGCGCGGGCTTCTGATTCCGCGACTTCAGAAATTCAATGATGATCGGAAGCACACTCAGGAAAATGATGCCGAGGATAACCTTCTCAAAGTTCGCGCGGATCCACGGGAAACTGCCCAGCCAATAGCCGGCCAACAGCACGCCCACCACCCAGCCGACGCCGCCGAAGACGTTGTAGGAGATGAAGCGGCGGTACTCCATTTTGCCCACGCCGGCCATGAATGGCGCGAAGGTCCGCACGATGGGGACAAAACGCGCGTAGATCAGAGTCTTGCCGCCGTGCTTCTCATAGAACTGCTGCGTGCGCGTTACGTATTCGCGCTTGAACAGCAGGGAGTCCTCGCGATAGAAGATCCGCATGCCGCTTTTGTAGCCCAGATAGTAGCCAAACTGATCGCCGACGATCGCAGCCACGGCCAGCAGAATCGCGGTTTGGACCAGGCTGAGCTCGCCGAATCCGCACACGACACCCACGGTGAACAGCAGCGAATCGCCAGGCAGGAAGAAGCCGACCAGCAGACCGGTTTCCGAGAAAATGATGCCGAACAGCAGCAGGTATCCCCACCAGCCGGTGAGAACGCGGGACAGCAGGACGACCAGAAGGTCCGGATCGGTGAGGCTGTGCCAGACCTCCAGGATGAATTCCATAATCAGTTGTTCGGCAGAAGACTCACGCTTGGATAGAAAAAGCCGGATAGGAAGCTGGGATCGAGGGCAGCACGTAGCCGCCCTCCCTCTCCCGTTCCGAAAGACTAGCGGAACCGGCTCATGGCCAGTTGGATATTGGCGTCATTGCGGACGATGTCACCCGAGGCAGTCAGCTCCTTCATGATGCTGTCCTGCCAGAGCATGTTCAGCTCTTCGGCCTTGGCCTGCTTGAGCTCCAGCACCAGATCGTCCCGCTCAAAGTCGAGCGTGGTCATATCGGCTTCCTGCTTGGCAATGACCTCAGCCACAACGTTCCGGTTCTGGATCAGCAGCGGACCCAGGATATCGCCGACCTTCCCGTTGAAAGCGGCTTCCATGTAGGCCGAGGGCCCCAGACCGTCGATGTTGTCCTGGCGGCTGAAGCTGTTGGAGATCGTGAAGCTGGCGCCCATGTCCTTGGCGACCTTTTCCAGGTCCTCACCGGCGCGAACGCGCTCGGCGGCTTTGTCGGCCATTTCGGCGGCCGCGGTGGAACTCTTCTCGGCGAAGATCTTGTCCCGCACCTGGGCTTCGACTTCCTCGAAGGTTGAAGGACGGCTGTCGACGCGGGCATCCAAACGGGCCACAACGTAACGATCGGCGGGCAAAGCGATGACCTGCGTCACGCCGCCGGGCTGCAATTCTTGCAGCGCCTGGTCGATTTCCGGGCTGACGCCAAGGGTCGGGATCGGATCGCCGGGAGCGCCCTCCACCACTTGCACCAACTCGCCGCCGACCTCGTCCACCACGGGGCGAACGTTGTCGGGATTATTGAGGAACGCTTCGCGGATCTTGTTGGCCGCCGTATCCATCGCCCGCGCGACCACGTTGGCGCGCGCCTCATTCTCCAGCAGGCCGCGGACTTCCTCGAAGCTCTGGATGCGGGCCGGCTGACGGTCGGTGACCTCGACGATGTGGTAGCCCAGGGGAGACTGGATGGGGTCACTAATCTTCCCGACCGGGAGCGAGAACGCGGCATCCTCCACGGCTTCGAAGCCGGCGGTCAAAGTTCCGCGGGTCATGGTACCGAGGTCGCCGCCGGATTCGGCGGTTCCGGTGTCCTTGGATTTCTCGCGGGCCAGCGTGGCGAAATCCGCGCCCTTCTCCAGTTGCTCTTTAATATCTTCGGCCGCATCGTCGTCGTCCACCAGAATGTGGCGAGCCTGCACCTGCTCATCAATGCGGTAGTTATCCAGCGTCGCGTTGTAGGTATCGCGCAGATCCTGCTCGGTCACCTGGACCTTGCTTTCCATCAGGAACTGGTCCAGCACCGCGACACGGAAGGTGTTCTTGGCCGGCTCATTGTAGAGCGCCTTCTCGCGCTCAAAACGCTCGCGGGCTTCGTCTTCGGTGATCTCCACCTTGTCGCGCAGATTGGCGGCATCGAAGGCGAGGTACTTCACCGTGGCGCGTTCATACTTGTCGCGGAAGGCGCGCTCGACTTCCTGCGGCGTCACCACCGCGGTTTCCAAAACGACGTCCTGCACCTTGGTCAGCAGCAACTGGCTGCGGATCGCGTCCAGGGCCGCCTGCGGTGTCAGTCCCACGGTGGCCAGAGCCGCCTCGAACTGGGCCATATCAATGACCTTCCCGTTCTTAAAATAATCGGGGAAGTTGGCTTCCATACCCACCAGGAGCTCGTCGTCGGTGATCTCCAGCCCCATCTGCTCGGCCTTGTAAACGGCGGCGCGCTGAAGAATCATGTTCTCCAGGAATTGGGGGAAGTACAGCTCGTAGAGGTCCGCGGGCAGATTCGCCGCATTGGGCTGGGCCTGGAACTGCTGCATGGCTTGCGATTCCGTGATGCGGAAACTGCCCACTTCGGCCAGCACCGGATCGGCCTGGGTCCCCAACTGCATGTTGTACGAGGGGATCAAGTAGACCAGCATCGACAGGCCCACCACCACAAGCAATCCGCCCAACACAATCTTCACCACTTTGTCCCGGCTACGGAACAGATCAAACATAACGAAGGTTCTCCAACTTCTATAGACGGCCCAGGGGCCGGAACGATATGCCGGCGTTGGGATCGGACGTCTGGTGTCTATCGGAATCCGGGCGGGGCCACCCCGCGAGTTGCTCCTGACGGCACTGGCTCGGGAACCGCCCTGGCTCCGGAAATCAATAATTTAGGGTCATGCTGGCCAAGCGGATCCTGGTCCCGGAATGCTCCTCGGATCAGTATACCCCAGCGCCGGGTTTCGCACCGGGTTGGTTTCCGGTATGCTATTCAGCCATCCAGTGCGCCGGATGGGCTCCGCGGACCCAGCAACGCGCCGCATAGAAAGTTTCAATCCAATCCATCAAAAGATTCGAACGCGATCGGCACCTTGAAGTTCTTATACTAGTGTGGTTTACGCAACATTTGTTTACGCCAAGACGCGTAGACACGAAACCTCGCCCTGGTCCAGTGCCTTTGCCGGGGCCCTGAAAGGGAACAACGAATGGGGATCCTGTCTGTCCTGAATGCATTGGCGTCGGCCAAGTGGCTGCGCGTCAACACAGAAGATGTGCGGTACCGGCGGCGAACGCCGGAAACTGCCTGGTCATGGCTGTCACTTTTATCAACTCGAACGGTCGCGATCTTGTTCGCGGCGCTGGCTTGCGCCAGTGCGATGGGGCAGGATGTCCTGACCGAAGAACGTCTGGAAGCGCTGGAAGCGGCCGCGCGCGATGCGCAGATCGCCGGCGACAACGCCTGGATGCTGACCTGCTCGGCGCTGGTTCTGATGATGACCGGTCCGGGGCTCGCGTTGTTTTATGGCGGATTGGTGCGCCGCAAGAACGTGCTGGGCACCATGATGCACAGCTTCGTAATGATGGGACTCGCCACGGTGATCTGGGCGTTGGTAGGCTACTCGCTGGCCTTCGGTACCGGAAGCCCGTTTGTCGGCGGGTTCGACTACATCTTTCTAAATGGGGTCGGCATGGAGCCCGGCCCGTACGCTCCCACGATTCCGCATCTAACGTTCATGGTGTTCCAGTTGATGTTCGCGATCATCACGCCGGCATTGATCTCGGGAGCCTTCGCCGAGCGGATGAAGTTCTCCGGCATGCTGCTGTTCACGACGCTCTGGCTGTTGGTGGTCTACTTCCCGATGGCGCATATGGTGTGGGGCGCGGGCGGATTCCTGGGAGCGGTGGACGGAACCTTCCCCGCCTTCGATTTCGCGGGCGGCACGGTGGTACACATCACCTCGGGAGCTTCCGCGCTGGTATGTGCGCTGTATCTGGGCAAGCGGGAAGGATACCCGAACGAGTCCATGCGTCCGCACAACCTGGTGATCAGCACGATCGGCGCCTGCCTGCTGTGGGTCGGCTGGTTCGGATTCAACGCCGGCAGCGCGCTGAGCGCCGGTGGAGCGGCGGCGAACGCGTTCGTGACCACGCACTTCGGCGCGGCCGCCGCGGCGCTGACCTGGATGCTGTCCGAAAAGGTGCGGGACGGCAAGGCGAGCATGCTGGGTGGCATCTCGGGAGCGGTCGCCGGGCTGGTGGCGATTACCCCGGCCTCGGGCTTCGTCACACCGATGCCGGCCCTGCTGATCGGGGGGCTCGCCGGTGTGATCTGCTACTTTATGGTCGCCAAGGTCAAGCACATCTGCGGCTACGACGACGCGCTGGATGCGTTCGGGGTGCACGGAGTGGGCGGAACCATCGGCGCGATTCTGACCGGCGTGTTCGCCACCGCGCACCGTGGCGGATCTCCGGGATGGCGGCGCCATGGGTTGGGTCGACGGCAATCCGGGGCAGGTGCTGGATCAACTTTTGGCCTGCGTGATCGCGTACGTGTGGGCAATCGTAGGATCATGGATCATCCTGAAGATTTGCGACGCGGTGACGGGAGTTCGGGTCAGTTCCGAACAGGAGACGAAGGGATTGGATATCAGCATGCACGGAGAGGAAGGGTATCAATTGGATGGATAACCGGGGACTGGCGCGCGAACGTTGCTACCGCCTAAGCATGAACGGTTGGAAAGGAACTCAATCATGAAACGAATCGAAGCAATCATTCAGCCGCATAAGCTCGAAGATGCCAAGGAGGCGCTGAAGGCCATTGGTGTGGACGGCATCACCATCACCGACGTCCGCGGGCATGGACGCCAGAAAGGGCATACCGAGGTCTACCGCGGCATGGAATATAAGGTTGACCTGCTGCCGAAGGTCAAGCTGGAAATTGTGGTCGCCGACGATCGCATGGAGGACGTGGTGACCACGCTGGCGGAGTCGGTCCGCACGGGCAAGATCGGCGACGGCAAGATTTTCATCATGGACGTGATCGAGGCGATCCGAATCCGGAATGATGATCGGGGAGAATCGGCATTGTGAATCAGGCGGCAGTGCAAGCGCCGCTGGGTCCTGAGGAGATTCGCGAGGCCCTGGCGGCGCGCACGGCCCAGGTGGAAGAGCACGTTCGTTCAACGTTTGAGCAATCGTTCTCCGATCCTTCCGCGGCCAACTTAGCGATTGTGGCGGTAGGCGGATTCGGGCGGCGGGAGATGTTCCCGTACTCGGACGTCGATCTGTTGATCCTTGTCAAAGAGGATCAGGATATCCCCCAAAAGGGCGCTATTTCTGCGTTCATTCAACCCCTGTGGGACCGCAATCTGCGCCCCAGCTATTCGGTGCATACGGTCGCCGATTGCGGCACCGAGCATGCCGAGAATCTGGAGTTCTCCATCAGCCTGCTGGACCACCGCTTCCTGTTCGGCTCCCAAGAGGTCTACCAGGAGATGACCGCCCAGTTCGCGCGCTTTTCCCAGCGCCGCGGCAAGGATCTGGCGCGCAAGCTCGCGATCATGGCCGATGAACGCCGCGCCAAATACGAACACACGATTTTCCATCTGGAACCCGAAATCAAGGAAATGCCGGGTGGGTTCCGCGACCTCCAGACCGTTCGCTGGCTGCATGCCTGGGATCCGCACGGCGAGGTGCCGGACCTCGCGCCGGCGCTCGATTTTCTGTCCGGCATCCGGTGGCGTTTGCATGAGGCCGCAAAGCGCGATCAAAACCTGCTGACGTTCGAAGCTCAGGACTCCTTGAGCCAACGTCCGGACGTGCTGATGCGCGACTACTACCGGCACGCGCGGCTGATCACGCGTCTGACGCGCAAATCGATCGAAGCAAGCGCGGAGCGGCGGGGCACGCTGATCGGCCGCTTCCATGCGCGCCGGTCGCGCTTGTCGACTTCGGAGTTCACCGTCTCGCGTGAACGGGTTCTGTTGCGCGGCCACCGCCCGCCCACCGATTTGCGGCTGTTCGAATTCACCGCAAAACATGGCCTGCGGCTTGCGCAAGATACCATCGAACGATTGGAAGGCTGGGTTCCCACGGCGGACTGGTCACATTGGAAACAGTTTCTGAATCTGCCCAAGGTCGAGCCAGGTCTGCGCGCCTTGCAGCAATCCGGCGTGCTGGTCGGGGCGATCCCCGAATGGGAACCGATCGAGTGCCTGGTGATCCGCGACTACTATCACCGCTACACGGTGGACGAACATGCGCTCCGCGCCGCCAGCGCGCTGGACGACATCCGCGACGAACGGATCGCCAGCCTGCTCGAAGCCGTCGAAGATCCGGCCATCGTGCGGTTCGCGCTGTTGATGCACGGATTGGGCGAAGGCACCGACAACCCGGTCGGACAGGCGACCCAGAAAGCGCAGCGGATCCTCCAGCGCCTCGGCGCTTCGGATCGGGACAGCGGCGCGGTGCTGTTCCTGGTGGACCGGCAAGACGAACTCGGCAGTGTGATCACCCAGCGCGACCTGAACGACGTGCAACTGATCCAGGAACTGGCGCACACCATCGGCAGCCGGGAACGCTTGCGGCACCTGATCCTGTTGACCTACGCGAACCTGGCCTCGGTGAATCCGGAATCGTTGACGCCGTTCCGGCTGGAGCAGCTGTGGCTCGCCTATCAGTCGATCTACGAAGAGCTCACCCGGGAGCTGGCCTCCGAGAAAATCCACCATGCGACCGCCGACGGCACCGACCGCGCAAGGTTCCTCGAAGGGCTGCCGATGCGCTACCTGCGGACCCATTCGGCGGCGGACATCGACGCCCATTTCGCCCTGTCGCGGCAGCTCGACGCCAAGAGCGTGGTGATCGATCTGCAGCATCAGCATCGCCTCTACCAACTGACTTTGCTGACGCGTGACCGTCACGGACTCTTCGCCGAGGTGGCGGGTACGATCGCCAGCTTCGGCGTCAGTATCGTCAAAACAGAGGCATTCACCAACGCGCAAGGAATCGCGGTGGACACCTTCACGTTCACCGACCCCAAACGGAACATCGAACTCAACCCGTCCGAGGTTGACCGCCTGCACAGCGTCCTGCGGAAAGTAGTGGAAGGCCGGCAGGACGTCGCGAAACTGCTGGCCGCGCGACGGTCGCGAACGCTGCATTCCAAGATGCAGATTCGGCCGGAAGTCGTTTTTAAGAATGATGCGTCGGAAACCTCGACGCTGATTGAGGTCGTGGCGGAAGATCGCCCCGGGCTCCTGCACGACGTCTGTAAAGTGCTGGCCGACGCCGGACTCGATATCGACGTCGTGCTGATCGACACGGCGGCGCATAAAGCGATGGACGTTTTCTACGTCAATCACAACGGCGCCAAGGTCCCACCGGAGCTCGCGCAGTCCTTGCGAACGGACCTGCTCGACGTCTGCATCGGTCCGCGATAAACGTTGGGGGCCGGCGTTCAGCCGGCGTGATCTTTCAATCTCGCCGTCCAAACCTGTAGCGACGGGTTCGCTGCCCGTTGAAAACCTTAGCCCGCCGCAATCACGTCAACCTTCCTCGGCTCCGACCGCGTCCCTCCCAGCACAACCGAGACTTCGGTCGCCCCCAGAACCAGCCGCGTCGGCAGCAGCGCATTGAGCTGTCGCGCACCATTGTGCTCCGGATCTGGCCCGGAAATGTATGAAACCGGGTGGAGTGAGCCGCATAGCTCCAGGAAGAGTTCGTCCCGCGATACCTTATCCGGCAGGTTGCTCACCCAGACGGACATACAGCTTTCCGCTCCCCGGCGAACCACATTCCGCTCCCAGGTTTTTCCATCCGTCACGATGTCAATCACGAGACCGTTCGGCGCAAACGATTGCCGCTCGGGGGCCGGGCGGCCGACTGGAATCGGCAAAGTGTTGCTCCATTGGCTGCCGGAGATGGCGACCGAAACGTCATGCCAACCGCGAGCCAGTCCCAAAGGAACCTTGACGCTGGCCTGCCAGCCGTCTTCGGACATCCGACGAATCCCCGCGGGCCGAATGCCGAACGGACCGACCTGAACAAACACTTGATCCGCGGTAAGCTCCACGTTCGATGCTCCCTCGGGCATGCGGAACCATATCGCTGCATAATCGTCGCGCTCGATCTCGAAGCTGTGGTTATGGAACACGGGATTCTCCACATAGAGAACATGCGGAGGCACCCCCTGGGGCTCCTCTGCACCGCGGGCGTTTGTGTTCTCCCAAAGCCGCTGGCAACTCACATGCGCCCGATTGTCCCGAACGCTGTGAAAGTTCACTTCCGCAAATCCAGCAGTGCGACAAAACGCCATCAGGCAGGAGAGGCTCGGACCGCACCAATTATCGAACTGCCCGGCGAGCTCATCGCTTTCATAGAACTCCATCACCACCGGGCCGTCCAGAACCTCGTCGGAGACATACGACTCCACGCAAACCAGGTTCCGACTGAGTTCACAAACCCGCTCCAATGCCAGCAGCGGGTGCTTCAGGTGATAGAGCACGCCGAAGAACAACACGATATCGAAATAGCCATATTTTTCCGGCGTCAGGAAGGTGATGTCTTCGACGTAATATTCCGCCCGCGACCCCATCAGTTCGCGAGCTTTGCGGAAATTGGTATCGTCCACCAGGTCGATCGCAACCACCTCCGCGCCGCGGCGCTCCATCTCAAAGGTGAACCAGCCGTCCCAGGCGCCGATGTCCAGGACACGCATTCCAGTAAGATCCTCCGGAATTGGGAACTGCGCGATGCGCCACTTCAGGTGCTCCTCGGGCAGGATCCCTTCAATCAACTCACCGGAGGGCAGCCGCAAGCTGTGGTACCAATCCAGCTTTTCGATCAGACGCTGGATCTCGGAGGTAAACGTTGCGTTGCGAGCTTTGGACATGACGTTTTGGGCGCGGGCGGCAGCTTCCCGGCTCTCTCAATTCTATGAGAACCGCAGACTCAGAGCGCACGGATGGCCACTGCGGGCATCTCGATCAGCCATTGTTCGGTATCGCGGATGCGGGCGAACTCGGCATGCGGAACATCGACTGTCAATCCGCCTTCGAATTCCAGGTGCATCCAGCGCGGCCGATGCGCGATGCGCGCCAGCTCCACGGGAAGCTGATTTCGCTTCGGCTTGCCCGATCGAGGAACCGCCTTGCAGAGGTCCGGGCGAATACACAGCATCACGCGATCGCCCTTCAGGTGGCCCGGAAAGTAAACCCCGTCGAGCTCCACCGTTTCACCGAGCCACTCGATGCGAGCCGTGCTCTGATCACGGCCGGGATCCAACATCACCACCTCGCCGGGCATCAGATTGAAGTTGCCCAGCATCGCGGCGACGTCGGTATTGGCCGGCTGATCGAGCACATCCTGCGGCTTTCCGGATTGCACCAGCCGCCCGTTGCGCAGCACCAGCATTTCGTCGCCCAGCGCGAAGCATTCCTCCAAGTCGTGCGAGACCAGGATCACCGGCACCGCGATCTCCTGACGCACCTGGCGGATCACTTCATAGAGCTCGGCTTTGAGCGGCGTGTCGAGCCCCTGTGCCGGCTCGTCAAGGAGGAGAAGTTTCGGGGCTCCGATCAAGGCGCGTGCGATCGAGCAACGCTGTCGCTGTCCGCCGGAGACTTCATGCGGCCGCCGGCCGGCGACCTCGGTCAGCCGGAATTTCTCCAGCATCTCCGTTACCCGGCGATGACGCTCCAGGCGCGGGCTGCGCTCGGCCGCGAATTCCAGGTTGCCGCGCACAGTCATATGCGGGAACAGCGCGTAGTTTTGAAAGACGTAACCCGTGTGGCGAGCTTGCGGGGTCAGGTGAACGCCGCTGGCGCCGTCATAGAGGATATTGTCGTCCAGCAGGATGCGGCCCTGGTCCGCTCGCACGAACCCGGCCAGCAAGTCGAGAGTCAGTGTCTTGCCGGAGCCGGAGGGTCCGAACAGGACGGTGACTCCGGGACGCGCCTCGAACTCGAAGTCGAGCGAGAACGCCGCCGAATCCGGCCCTGCGGGGAACGCTTTCTGGAGGCGGGCTTTCAGCATCGCGGCCTACCTGGGCTCCAGGCGCTTCGAGAAGGTCAGCACGGCCAGCGCAACCAGCGAAACGATAATCACCAGCGTTCGCGCCAGCGAGCCGTTGCCGCTTTCGACCGCCGAATAGATCGCTACGGCGACGGTCTGCGTGGAATCCGGGATGTTGCCGGCCACCATCAGCGTCACGCCGAAGTCGCCCAAGGCACGGGCGAAGGCCAGCGCGGCGGCGGCCAGGACCGAGCGCTGCACCAGCGGCACGGTGACGCGCCAGAACAGCCGCCACTCGGAGGCGCCCAGCGTGCGGGCCGCGCGTTCGTAGCTGCGGTCCACGCTTTCCAGCGCGGCTCGTGTGGACTTCACCAGCAGCGGCAGGGAATGCAGCAGCGCCGCGACCACGGCCGCCTTCCAGGTGAAGACCAGCGGCGAACCAAAGATCGTCTCCCAAATTTGGCCGATGGGGCTCGCACGGCCGATCAGCACCAGCAGATAGTAGCCCAGAACGGTCGGCGGCAGGACCAGAGGCAGCGTGATGGCGGCGTCCAGGATCTCCTTGCCCCGGAACTCGCGGTTCGCCAGGATGTAGGCCAGCCACAGGCCCGCGGCAATCGCGACCGCCGTGGACAGAAACGCCACGCGGAGGCTGAGCCAAAGCGGGAACCAGTCGATCTCCATACCTGAATCTCTAAAGGGCCCCCAGTCCTGAATAAACGAATCTCCGAGCCCCGAAACGCGAATCACCAAACTGCCCGGCGGCCGGGAAGTCCAATTATAGCGATTTGAACATTTCCGTGAGGAAATGGTTTTTGGAGACTCAGGAGGGCTGGCTTTAGCCGGCGTGAGCCGTTCAGGCTCACTCCCCATTTCGGTCGGCCCAACCATCTATCCCCGGTGCAGTGAGCTGCCCAAACGTTATGTAGCGCCCTGCAGGTAAGCTGCCCAAAACGCACAAGCCCCACTGCAGGTGAGCTGCCCAAGAGGGGCTTTGCCCCCTAGTCCGGCAGCTGCTCCGGCGGCTCCGGCATGAAGAACGACAGGACCAGCGCCGTCCCGTAAACGAACACGCCGATGATCGTAACCGCATAGGCGAGCTGCGTCGGAGCCGAATCCCCTGGCATCACCGCGCCGAGCTGCGACACGATAAACGCCGCCGAGGTCCCGATCATGCGTCCGCCCACGTTGGCCGCAAACCCCTCCCCGGTGCCGCGCAAGTAGACCGGATAGACGGTAGGCAAATAGTTTCCCCAGAAATTCATCTGCGCCACGGTGGTGAAACCCGCGACGAAGATGCCGATGCGGAATAGCTCCAGGCTGTGCGTGCCGGTATATAAAAAGATCACCGGCGTCAGGATCAGCCCGGGCACCACGAACAGACGCAGCAGCTTGCGTCGGCTCACGATAATCAGGGCCAAACTCGCGACCGTGAAACGGCCCACCATCCCCCCGACCTCTTGCATCGCCTGCACGCTCGAAACCGCCTGGCCGCGAGCTGTGTCGCTCAGGTTCACGACCTCCGGCAGGCCGGGCGTGATCTGCGGCGATTGCTGGATCGTGCCGAACGCGGCGGCGTAGACGCAGGCAAACATCGCGGTGGTAATCAACGTCGTCTTGCGGAACCGTGGAGTGAACAGTTCGCCGACGCTCGGACGCTTCAAGGTCCCCTCGGCGCGCTTCCGGGCCCATTGCGGCGATTCGGGAAGGAACGGTCTGACAAGGATCAAGGGGATCGCCGGCGCGACGCCACTGATTAAGGTGTAGCGCCAAGGTTCGTGGAGACCGTAGATGGCGGGGAAGACGTCGGCATAGGTGTTGGCGACATAAAACGCGCCGCTGACCAGCACGCCCCCCAGCGAGGAAAACATCTGGGTATAGCCGAGGACGGCTTCGCGCGTGCGCGGCTCGGGGAAGAGCTCGGCCAGCCAGGCGACCGCGGCCACAAACTCAACGCACACGCCGGCGAACGCCGCCGTTCGGAAGACCAGCAGCATCGGGACGCTGGTAGCATAACCGGTCATCACCGCCGAGACGGTATACAGCAGGATGCTCCAGACCAGGATGCGGCGACGCCCGAAACGGTCCGCGAAATAGCCGCCCCAGAGTCCCCCAAAGCCGCCGACCAGTGGCGGGATCCAGAACAACAGACCAGCCCACCAGCGGTAATCCGGAGTTCCCGGCTCCAGTCCGCCGAGCGCCCGCAGCGCAGGCTGAATAATCAGCGGCGCCACCAGGATCTCGTAAATATCGAACAGGAACCCCAACGCCGCGACAGCGCAGATGGTCCATTTGACCGGACGGGAGATGTGATAGGGGTCGGCGGGCATGGTTTGGTCTTTTCGGCGAGCTTCGACAGGCTATCATAGCCGGTCGCGTCAACGCCCGTCGCATGAAAGCCTGAGTGGTGATAACGAGAAGCACCCGCGCCCCGCCGGCCCCAGGAGCTACGCAGGCAAAATCAGCAGCACTTCCTGGATCTTGCGCTTCCGCGCCTCGGCATACGATTTCTCGGTGGAGTGCGGCAGGAATCCGCACTTTTCCAGCACGCGCAGAGACGCATGATTATCCTGGGCCGCTCGTGCGTAAAGCGGCCGGGACTCCACCAGCGGCAGGAACTGGCGCAGCGCGTTGGTGGCGATCCCCTTGCCCCAATACTCGCGCCCCAGCCAATAGGTGATCTCAGGCAAACCGAACCGTTCAAACCGAACGATGTATCCAGCCACGTCCTCACCGTACAGGACCGTCCGTTTGATGAAAGCAGGATCGGAAAGAACGCGCCCCCACAGGGCGGAAAACGCCTGGTGATCGGCCGGATCGCGCGATGTGAACGCGGCCATTTGATTCGCAACGGGATGGAGCTGTTGTTGAAAAAAGACAGGCAGATCTGTTTCGGCGACGTCGCGCAAGCGGACAGCCATCCGGGCCGATGGTGTCACGGGGTTCCCCCTTTTGGGCGCTGCATGCTGCTGTTAGTAGCCGAAGCCCTCCGCCTCAGCGTCCTGACAGATGTATTCGAACATCTCACCGCCTTCGATCCAGGAAGAGCTGGTGGACTCGTTAATGGACCATCCTCGGGTCCAGGGTTCAGTGAACGCACCGGGGTCGTCGATTGTGACGTCGTAGTCCAGCGATCCCAAAGCGGGGCGCTTGATCCGCTCGATCAAGTGGAGCTGATCGGTGGACGGGAAGTTGCCGGTCACCCACTGTTTCTCATTGATGTTGACCGTGTCGATCACCAACGTATCGCCTTCCCAATGGCCCACCGAATGGCCCAGATACGTGGGGCGAACGTCGTCGCCAGCGGGATGCTCGCGGCCATCCATGTAGACCACGCGCCAGGAATGCGGACCGGCGATATCCAGAATGTAGATCTTCTGCTCTTCCGGAACGTCGACGATCTCAAAGCCCGGCGAGTTGAAGAAGCTGGGACCCGCGGACGGCTTGCAATCCACCAGCGGCGAGTGCATCAAGGCGTCGGACCGGTATTGCGCCACCGCGCGAGCCCACGGCTGGGCCGGGATGTCGGCGGGCCGGGGTCCGCGATTCACGCCGCCAATCGGCCGAATCTCCCAGTAGCCTTTGTGTTCCGGCGTCGAACCCAGATTCGGATGGCCGTCGGACCAACGCGGGGTCGGCTCCGTCGCGGCGGCGGATCTCTGGGGTGGGGGTTCCTCTTGGGCGAGCACAACGCCCGCCAGCAACAGCCCCATCGCGAAAATCTTCAAACTATGCCGACCCATCATCCCCTGCACTAAGATGTGTATTCGATTCTGAAGGCGCGCTTAACGCATCACCATCCGCGTTTAGCGCATCACCATCTTGGTTCCGTCAGACAGAATCAGGAACGTTTCCCGGGTCGCCCCGCCACGATTCCTTCCATCCTTGGACATGGCGGCCCCATCCACGGTGATCGTGTCTCCGATCTTCACCGTGTTCCGTTTCCACCCTCCGCGGGTCAGCGCATACGGCGGACCCAGCTCGACGACAAAGGTCTGCATCTGGCCGCCCTTGTCTTCGTAATTGAAGGTGATGTAGGCATGGGGATTCACCCAATCGACCTTGGTCACCACGCCGGTTAGCGTCACCAGTTTCCCGGTATCGTATTCGGCGTCAAAAGAGTGGTGCGCGGCCAGCGGCGTCATGGCCGCGATCATCAGTGTGATCAGCAATCCGGCTAATTTGCGAAATGTCATAACAAGCTCCTGCTCCGATCGGGGACCGTGTTTCTTATTGTCGCTCGAAGAGCAGAAAATTGCGCGGGGCACTTTGGGACCCCAATCGCGAATGCCAAGCGCCCATCGCAATCTGTTGCAACATCATACGCCGAAATACGCTGAATTTCCAGTCCGGGGCATCCTTTGGGGATAAGCGCGGTCCATGCGAAAATCCGTGAAGCGAGTGGGGCCTGATGCGGCGCGGTGCCGGCGGAGGGACCTCGTACGATCCACGCGCGTCAACTCACACGATTCAAAAATGACCTCCGCGCTTCATCCCAGCGTTATCGAACAGGCCGCCGAGTACCGCCGCCGCTTTGAGCAGGCCCAGCCGTTTCGTCACGTCGTCCTGGAACCATTCCTCGACGAAGCCTTCTGCCGGCGCCTGATTGCCGAGTTCCCGGCGTTCGACCAACGGCGCGCGATCAATGAGCGCGGCGCCGCGGGCGGCATGTCCGCCAACCCCCAGCTATCCAAGCTCCGTCCAGCCTACGCCGAATTCGATCTCCTGATGAGCGACCCGGACTTCCTGGGGCTCATGGGCCACATCACCGGCATCGAGGATCTACTCTACGATCCCGAGTATCTGGGCGGCGGCACGCACGAAAACCTGAACGGCCAGGAACTCGACCGGCATGTGGATTTCAATTACCACTCGACTACGGGTTGGCACCGGCGCCTTAATCTCATCCTGTTTCTGAATCCGGAATGGGAGGAGTCCTGGGGCGGTTGCCTGGAACTGGTCGCCGATCCCCGGCAGTCCGGTGGCGTAACGGCTTATGCGCCGCTGGCCAACCGCGCCGTGATCTTTGAGACCACCGAATCGTCCTGGCACGGCTTCGAGCGCATCCAGATTCCCGAGGGCAAGGACGACTCCCGCCGCTCAATCGCCGTATATTTCTACACAGCCGACCGTCCCGCCGACCAGACCGAGGCGCCGCACGCCACCATCTACTATCAGCGGCCTCTACCGGAACGATTCCAGCCCGGCTACACGCTTCAGCAGCCCGATGTCACCGACCTCGAACGGCTGCTGATCCGCCACAACACGCACCTGGACTTTCTATACAAACGGGAACTCGAGTTCAGGCGCCGCGAACAGGAGATCCGGAAATCGCTATCGTTCCGCGTCGGCCGCGCGCTCACCTGGCCGGTCCGCGCCCTGCGATCCGCGTTCTCAGGCGAGCGCAAATAGGAGAGCTGGCTTAAGCCGGCGTGAGCGCTCCACGCTCACTCTTCAAGCCGCACCCGGTCAGGTTCGCCACCCCAAGTGGCGCGGGGCCATGCCCCGCGTGAGCCTCCGCACCCCTACCGCTCAAACGTCGACTCGGCGTTCTCCTCGCAGAAATACTCCTGGATCTCCTCGCCGTCCATCCAGTCGATGGTCCAATGCCCGGTCCAGGGGCGCGAGTAGGTCCGCGGATCATCCACTGTGACTTCGTATTCCAGCGTGTTGTAGCTGGTGCGCGTGAAGCGTTCGGTCAGGTGCAAAGCCTCGGTATGCGGCAACCCACCGGCCGACATCCAGAAGCGTTCATTGAATCCCACGACGTCCACCACCAGCGTGTCGCCTTCCCAATGCCCCACCGACGTCCCGTAATAGGTCTGCACCACTTCATCCGGCTGCGCCAGTTCACGTCCATCGGTGAAGATCAAGCGCCAGTTGCGATCCCCGCCGCCGTGCAACACCAGCACACGCCCAAGCTCAGGCTGCTCAATGAACTGAAATCCGTTCGCCGACTGAAACTGCCGAGGCCCCCCGGGAGGCAGACAGCGGTCCAGAGGATCACCCGATAGCAGATCGCGCTGACGATACAGATAGACACCCCTGGCCCACGGCAGAAACGGCGCCACGCGATCCACATCGGAGAGATCCGCCAACAGCGCGTCCTTATCCATCTCAATCGGCGCACCCGTGTCTTCCACCAGACCCGCGGCGTTGGCGTGACCCCAATAGCCCTTCTTTCCCGGCTCCGGACCCAGCCGAGGATGCCCATCCGGCCAACGCGGAACCTCGCGGTCAGCAGGCATCGCGTGTTCCATAGCCGTAAACAACGCCTGCCCATTGCGATTCACCGATCGCGCAAACGCTTGCCGGGACTGTCCCCGCGCCGGCACCCCTTCGATTCGGACCGCATCCCCGATCTTCAGCGTATGGATCTTCCAGCCGTCGCGCTCCAATACGATCGGATTGCCGAATTCCACGGCCCAGTTCGCCACGGTGCCATTCGCATCGGTGACATCGACATAGAAGAACGCCCGCGGATTTACCCAGTCGACGCGCGTGACGATGCCCGTCAGCGAGATCTTGTGCTCCAGATCATAGGTCTTCGCCGACGGAATCGATGAGGGTCGCGACGGCGCCGCCTGCCCCCATGTAAGGCTTGCAAAGGATGTCAGGCTCGCAACGGCGACCGCTGCCAGCGTGAGTTTTGAGAACGCGGTCCGCACGATCAATCCCGCACCAGCCTGAAGTCGCCGGAATCCGCGGCTTCCTGCCAGGTTCCCGTAATCGTCCGATGCACGGCCCCGAGATCTTCCAGCTTCCCGATTGCCGTCACTTCCGAGCCTCCGCGCCCATAGCTATTGGCGGGAATCTCGATGCGGACCGTCCAGTCCACCGGGTTCAATTGGATGTCGGTGAGTTCCACCGAATTCGGCCCCGGGTTCATGATGCCGGTGACATTCTTACCGTCCCAGTTCAGCACCAGCGTGATGCGCGTACGCTCGCCGCCGGATGCGCTGCCCCAGTCGCCGGACCACGTGCCGCTGAGCGGATGCCCCTCCTGGGAAAACGCCGCCGGAACCAACACGAGTGCGGTCAATAGGAGCGCGGGTAGACATCGCCGCTGGAACAAAGCAAGAAGTTTCATAAGGCTCGCAAGCACCACCACCTGGGGCAACCTCCAGCTGCGATCCGAGGCGGCGGTGACCTAACAGGTATAACTCCAACCGCCTCCGGTTCGCAACGGGAGGTTCGGGTGAGCCCGTCAGACCGCGACCCCTTCGTGGGGCGAGGTTCAGCTTGCGGAGGGCTCAGGCTGCGAAGCAGGCAGCCCTCCCGCTCACAAGCCGATGGCTGCACCCCACCCCTTCAATCGTCCTCGATACGCCACCAGAAAACCGCGATCGACTTGTCGGCCGTAGCCTTGGCGTAGGTCGATAGAGAGCCGGACCGACCACGACCCACATCCCTCGCAGCGCCAACGCTACCATTCAGAATCGCGCGCGTCAGCAAGCGCAACGCGGCCGTCCTTGCACAACACCGCCGATTGCGACAGCAGCACCGCTCGACCCTTCAGAAGCGCAAGCGGTAGCGCGCGCCAAAGTACCCGACCGCAACCCACATCCCTCGGAGCGTTAGTCGAAATAATTGGCGTTTCACAAAAACATTTGATGAGCTTCACATTTCGGCTTCCCGAGGGTTGCGGCAAGATATCATCAACTTTTCCAGCACGTTTCAGGGATGGACCGTCCCAAATGCGCGGAGGTGTAACGACCCCATGAAGGACCCATTGCAGTCCCGTCAGCACATCGATTCCGGATCGCCCATGGAAGACGCCATCGGCTACGCCCGAGCTCTCGTCGTCCCCGACCCCGGCGGCGACTGGATCTTCGTCTCCGGAACCACCGGATTTGACTATCGCGCGATGACGATCTCGGATGATGTCGTCGAGCAGGCTCGTCAATGCTTGCGGAACATTACCGCGGCGCTCGCCGAAGCCGAAAGTACGCCCGCCGATATCGTCCGCGTGCACTATATCCTCCCCCGGCGCGAGGACTTCGAACCCTGCTGGCCCGTCCTTCGCGAATACTTCGCCGGCATCCGCCCCGCGGCGACCATGATCGAAGCCGGGCTCGCCGACTCGCATATGAAAATCGAGATCGAAGTCACCGCGCGCAAGCCGATCGCCACCCGAGTCTTGCCCGTGACATTTCCCGCCAAATCAGACGTTTGAAGTTTCACCGGCGGCGATGGGGCACAACTACATGCCATCTCTGTTGTGGTGAAACGAAAACAACTCGGTCTGGAGCTGGCGCGCAGCAAGAACCTACCCCGCGCCACGGCGCAAGACGAAGTGGACGAAGTCGTCGCCGCGCTCATCGAGCGGCTGCGCAAAGGCGAGCCCGTCAAACTGCCTGGCATCGGGAAGCTCGTTCCGAACCAGCCCGAACCGCACAAACCGAATACGGATCCCCCGCGGGCTGATCCACAAACCAAACGAAAAACCGGAACCAAAGGATCCGGAAACCAATGACGCCGCATGCCGACGAGATCCTGGCCATCATTCGGCGCTGCCTGGAACGTGGACAGAGCGTCGACATCGATGGCATCGGCCGCCTGCGGATGAGCCGCGCCGGGCGACTGAAATTCGAACCCGAGCTCCGTCCTCGCGTCTTCATCGCCTATGTAAAGGAAGACCTCGCGTTGGTACGCCGCCTGCACCACGAACTCGCCGCCGCCGGATGCGCACCCTGGCTCGACAAGGAGGAACTCCTGGCCGGACAGAACTGGCCTCGCGCAATCGAGCGCGCCATCGGCACCGCGGACTTCTTTGTGGCCTGCTTCTCGCGCCGCGCCCTGGCCAAACGCGGCCAATTCCAATGCGAACTGCGCTACGCCCTGGACTGCACACGCCGCCTGCCGCTGGAGGAAACCTTCCTGATCCCCGTCCGATTGGAGCCTTGCCGCATTCCCCGCTCCATCACCGACCAGGTCCAATATGTTGACCTGTTCCCGGACTGGGAGCACGGCATCAAGCGGATCGTGCGGGCCGTCCACAGCCGCTGGCCCCGCCGACCGGATCCCTAAGCGAATTACTCCTGACGCAGCGCCGCCACTGGATCCACTCGCGAGGCCCGCCGCGCCGGAATCAGCGCGGCAAACGTCGTGATCAGGAACACCGCCGGCACCACCGGAAGATAAGACATCATCGGAGGATTGTGCGTCGGGAACGCCGCCGCCATGAGCCGCCCGGTCCCGATACTCAGCAACAGCCCGATCAGCGTTCCAGCTCCCGCCAGAGCGGCTCCCTGCAGCAGGAAGATCCCGACCACATTCCTCTGCCGAGCCCCCACCGCCATCCGGATTCCGATCTCCCGCCGCCGCGCGCTCACGCTGTAGGCCATCAGTCCGTACAAGCCGGTCAGCGACAGCAGCACCCCGACCACACCCATCGCCGCGATCATCTCAATGATCACGCGGCTCGGACTTACGGCATTCGTCTCCCAGGTATCGGCAAAGCTGCGAACATTAAACGTCGGCAAATCCGGGTCCAGCCCGCGGATCAGGTCCCGCAACGGCGCCGCCAGTTCCCCTGGATCCCCGGACGACTTCAGTAACAAATCGGCCCGTGACTGCGGTTGTTGCGCGAACGGCAGAAACACAGCCGGTTGGGACCGCTCCACCAGGAAGTTGAACTTCATGTTCTCTACGACGCCGACGATCTCGACTAGAGGCGCTGTGTCTCCACCGTAATGCAGCCGCTTCCCGATCGGATCCTGCCCCGGCCAATACCGTTCCGCCGCAACTTGATTCACCACCGCCACGGGACGGGCATCGGCGTCATCGGCCGCAGTGAACCCGCGCCCCTGCACGATCCCGACGGCCAACGTCTTGAAGTAGCTCGGGTTGACGCGACTCGACACCATCAGCGCGCCGTCCTCGCCATCCGGAAAGTCGAAACCCTCCGGGACCATCAGATAGGAGCCGAGGTCATAGCCGCCCGGAACGCCCGATGCGAGTGCAACCGATCGCACTCCGGGAATCGTCAACACCCGATCCGGCAAGTCGCGATAGAACTGCTGCACCTGTTCGTCGCTGTAGTTGACGAGGCTGGGATCGAAGCTGGCTAAAAGGAGGTGCTCGGTCTGAAACCCCGGCCCTTCCAGTAAATCCTTCTCCAGAGTGAGGTACATGATCGCCGCCACGGTAAGGACGACAATCGACAGCGCCACCTGGCTGGTCACCAGCGCGTTTCGCATCCATACGCGAGGCTGGCTCACTCGGTCGCCCGAAGTGCCTTCTCCCCCCAGAGCGCCGGCCGCGTCTGTCCTCGCCATTCGGAGCGCGGGCGCCAATCCGAACAGGAATACGCTCACCACGCCAATCAGCAGGCTGAAGGTCAACGCGCGTTCATCCAGCTCAAACGAGAGCGCGACCGGGACCTCCGCCACCACCCTCATCTGCTTCAGGAACTGAACGCCCGCATATCCGACCGCAAGCCCCGCGATCGCCCCCAACAGGGCCAGCATCGCGCTCTCGGTTAACAACTGCCGCACCAGCCGTCCGCGACCGGCGCCGATCGCCAGCCGCAACGAAATCTCCCGAGCCCTCGCCGGCGCCCGGCTCGTCAGCAAACTCGCAACATTCGCGCACGCCACCAGCAGAACGGCCCCAGCCATCAGCATCACCATCACGACAATCGGACCCATGACGGACCCATCCAGCCGCTTCTCCATCTCCGTCCGAATCTCGAAACGCCAGTTCTCGTTCGTCACGGGATACTCCGCGGCCAATGCGCTCCCCAGCACGTTTGCCTCAGCCTTGGCTTGTTCTTCGGTGGTATCCGGACGCAAGCGGCCTTTTACGTTGAGCGATCGAAATCCGCGTTGTTCCAGCAGAGCCTGCCCCTCCGGCGTCAGCCGCGGCCACATCATCATCGGGACATAGAAGTCCGGGTGAATCCATGTATCGGGACCCGTAAAGGTCTTATCCATCACCCCGACGATCGTGAAATTGATCCCGTTGATCTGGGCGGCGTGACCCACCACGCCAGGGTCAGAGGCAAACTCAGTCTCCCAAAATGAATGACCGAGAATCAGCACCGCGTCGCGGCCCGGAACCTCATCCTCGGCAGGCTGGAACGCACGACCCAGCACCGGCTTCACCTGCATGGCGTCGAAGAAGTTGCCGCTGACGACCATGCTGGTCCGTAGCTCCACCGGCTCACCGGCCCGGTCCGCAAAGCGGAAGTTCTCAATCTGAAACGCCGCGACGCCGGCGAAGCTGCGGTTTCGATCCCGAAAATCCCGGTAATCCGGGTACGACATGGCAAAGCCCGGTTCGGTCCCGGTCGGCCGCGTCGAACCGACGTTAAAAAGCTCGCCTGGATCGGGAACCGGCAACGGCCGCAACAACAGCACATCGGCCAGCGAAAACATCGCGCAGTTCGCGCCGACCCCCAGCGCCAGCGACAACACCGCGATCGCCGTGAACCCGGGCTCTTTCATCAAAATGCGCTGCGCGTACACCAGGTCCTGCCACAACCGCTCCAGCCAGCCCCAGATCCATACCGCGCGGCTTTCCTCGGCCACCCGCGTCCGATTCCCGAACTCCCGCCGAGCCCTGGCCCGCGCCTCCTGCTCCGGAACCCCTGACTCCATCAGGTCCCGAGCACTCTGCTCAATGTGAAGATCGACCTCGTCATTGAACTGATCGTGCAGCTCGTCCCACTTCATGACTCGGCCCTCTTCATCACGCGCGTAATCGCGTCCAGCATCTTCTCGAAGCTCGAAATATTGCTCTGCAGCTTCTTCCGCCCGGCCGCGGTGATCTTATAGACCTTGATCTTCTGGTTGTTCGGCGACGTCTGCCACTCCGAGGTCACCAGCTTCGCCTTCAGCATCCGCTGCAGCGCCGGATACAGCGAGCCTTCTTCGACTTGCAGCATCTCATCGGAACTCTGCTTGATCGACTTCGCCAGCGCGTAGGCGTGCAGCGGCGATCGTCTCAGCGTCTGGAGAATCATCATCTCCAGCGCTCCGGGGAACAGTCCTCTATCGAATCCCATACCTATTTGCTCTAGGCCCTAGATTAAACAGGTGTTCATCGGGTGTCAAGGGAAATCGGCCGTGGGGGGAAGTGTTGGAGCTACTGACGATGGCTTGTTGCAGATGACGGAGTGGTCGCAACGCCGGGGCTCCAGGCCCGGCGAAGTGCCGCGACCGCGGGTGATGTGGGAAGTGGTTAATTCGATGGGAGGTGGGCGCGATAGAAAACTGGGGAATGTTCGGTATGACGCGGCACGTACCCAGCACAACTTGGTCGGTGGATCCCGCCTTCCGGAGTCGGATCGTCTGCGACGGCTTAGCTGCCAAACGATGCACGATCGTCCATTCGCGATGGACCGTGAGACGCGCGCGGAAGTGGTCCGGGCCATTCGTGACTGCTGCCAGACGCGCGGATGGAACTTGTGGGCGATTCATGTGCAAACCAATCACTGGCACGCGGTTGTCAGCGCGGATCGGAAGGTGGAGCAGGTAATGCGAGCGTTCAAATCAAATGCTACGCGGGCTCTGGACTCGGCGGAGGGGTGCCGACGCGCTCGGTGGGCGCGGCATGGGAGCACTCGGTATTTGTGGACCCC
>CAVXJP010000017.1:0-107101 GCA_963762135.1 Terriglobia bacterium | reverse complement strand
CCAGTGCGCCATGGCACTTCGGGTGCAGTCAATGCGGAGCGGGACAAATCGCTTCCCAAAGCCGGAAGAAGAAGAGAGCATGCTCGCAAAAGTTAAAAAGGAAGGGGATCGGCGGTGAACACTGCAAAATCGTCCCGTGAAGCAGTTGGGTCAGATCTCGCTGGGCTGCCCCTCACGAATTTCAAGCAGAAGCTCGGATGGTCTCCGGATGGTCTCTCGGAAAGCGAAGCGCAGCGACGTTTACGCGAGTATGGATTTAACGAGATCCCGGTACCGAAGCGTAATCCTCTACTCACCCTCCTGACCTATTTCTGGGGGCCGATTCCATGGATGATCGAAGCGGCCGTGATCCTGTCCGCGATCGTGGGGGACCGCCCCGACTTCTTCATCATCCTTGTGCTGCTCGTCGCGAATGCCGCGGTCGGCTTCTGGGAGGAATTCCAGGCGGGTAACGCCGTCGCGGCGCTGAAAGCGAAGCTCGCCGTGCGGGCGCGTGTCAAACGCGGTGGAAGATGGGACACGGTGGCGCCGCGCGAGCTCGTTCCCGGCGACCTGATTCGCCTCCGCCTGGGAGATATCGTCCCGGCTGACGCGCGGCTGCTCGAAGGAGATCCTCTGGAGGTTGACCAGTCGGCACTGACCGGCGAATCCATGCCCGTGAGTCGCTCCGCAGGCGAAACCCTCTATTCCGGCGCGATCATTCGAAACGGAGAGGGCGATGCACTGGTGAGCGCAACCGGTGCCAAAACCTATTTTGGAAAGACCACCAAGCTGGTTGCCGAGGCGCATTCTGTCAGCCACTTTCAGCGTGCCGTCCTCAAGATCGGGAACTACCTGATCGTAATCGCCATCGCACTGGTGGCGATCATCCTGGCGCTGGCGGTCTATCGCGGGGATCGCTTCTCCATCACCTTGCAGTTCGCCCTCGTCCTGACGGTCGCCGCGATTCCCGTCGCCATGCCCACGGTCCTCTCGGTAACCATGGCGGTGGGAGCGCGGACACTGGCTGCCATGGATGCCATCGTTAGCCGGTTGGCGGCGATCGAGGAATTGGCTGGCATGGATATTCTGTGTTCGGACAAAACGGGTACGCTGACTGAAAACAGCCTTACATTGGGCGATCCGTTCTGCGTGGATGGCATCGCCGCAGAAGACCTGATTCTAAGTGCCGCCCTGGCTTCCCGCGCCGAGGACAACGACACGATCGACCTGGCCGTGCTCCACGGGCTCAAAGACGGCGTCGTGCCGAGCGGGTATGTGGTCGAGCACTTTCAGCCGTTCGACCCGGTTCACAAGCGCACGGAGGCGACGATTAGGTCAGAGAATGGTGAAACGCTCCGCGTATCCAAGGGCGCCCCGCAAGTGATCCTGGCCCTGACCGGAGAGTCCGCCGAGACAGCCGCAATGAAGCAGGCGGCGGACCAGGCGGTGAATCAGTTTGCCGCCCGGGGGTTCCGTTCCCTCGGAGTGGCCAGGGCCGAGGGCGACGGGCCGTGGAAGTTCCTAGGAGTTCTTCCGCTGTACGACCCCCTACGGAAGGATTCCCGCGCCACGGTGGAGGCGGCGCGGGGCATGGGCATTGCCGTCAAGATCGTTACCGGTGATCAGATGGCGATTGCGCGAGAGACGGCAAAACAGCTCGGACTGGGGGAACGGATCGTTGACGCCGCAAGCTTCGAGGTCGAGTTGGGCAAAGGGGACGCTACGGCTGAGAAGACCATTGAAAGCGCGGACGGCTTCGCACAGGTGTTTCCTGAACATAAGTTTCACATCGTAGAGGTATTGCAGAAGACCAGCCACATCATAGGCATGACCGGCGACGGCGTCAATGATGCGCCGGCCCTCAAGGAAGCCGATTGCGGGATCGCCGTATCTGGAGCGACCGACGCGGCACGCGCGGCCGCCGACATTGTGCTTCTCAGTCCCGGCCTGTCGGTGATCATAGACGCGATTCGCGAAAGCCGAAAAATCTTTCAGCGCATGAATAGCTACGCGACTTACCGCATCGCAGAGACGATTCGCCTGCTGCTGTTCATGACTCTATCTATCGTCGTCTTCAACTTTTATCCAGTGACCGCTGTGATGATCGTCTTGCTGGCACTGCTGAACGACGGAGCCATTCTTTCGATCGCATACGACAATGTCTCTTATTCTCAGGAACCTGAATCTTGGAACATGCGGAACGTGTTGGGGGTTGCCACGGCTCTGGGGTTCGCCGGCGTCATTGCCACTTTTAGCCTGTTCTACTTTGCCGAAAGCTGGTTTGGCCTGAGCCGTGACGTCATTCAGACTCTGATCTATTTGAAGCTGTCGGTGGCCGGCCACCTGACGGTGTTCGTGACGCGGACGCGGGGGCCGTTCTGGTCAATTCGTCCCGCGCGGGCATTGCTATCCGCCGTGTTGGGAACACAGTTTGTTGCGACACTTATCGCCGTATACGGGCTATTTATGACGCCTTTGGGATGGACCTGGGCGTTGGCGGTCTGGGGCTACGCGTTGGCCTGGTTCGTCGTGAACGACAGAGTGAAGCTTCTCGCGCTTTGGTTCCTGGACCGGTCGAAGCAAGGGCCCTCTCCGGATTTGCGGGTGACTGTCTCCGCCCCAAATAGAATTCAACAATTCCGGTGAAGGATTTTTCCAGCTATGCGTGGCGACCCGTCATGTCGTGAAACGATATGGGAGGTGGGAGCGGGAGTGCGAGGATGTCCGCCGCCATGAATACATGAGCGAGACAGCGTTCCCGACCTCTTTTTTGGAGATTTGTGGTGGAGTGAGGGAAAGGGGCTTTGAATAGTCCGATCGCGACTCCGCTCTACGAAAGCTGGGTTTGCCAAAGGTGAAATTGCAGTCCCTATCTTCGGCGATCCAGGCGCTGGCGCCGTCGGACCAATTTGGCAGGCTAAACGAAATCGCACAAACCGTCGTGTTCCTTGCATCGGGCGAGGCCACATTCGCCGCGGGAAGTGAACTACTGGTTACCGGTGATCTGGGAACCTTCTAACTAGCGGGTACAAACATGAGCAACTTACGATACACACACGTGGCCGCGGACACGCCCGAGGAGGATCTGCTGGCGCAGCTTGCCTTGGATGTTGCCTGGTCCAAAGATCCGTTGGCCGAGCTGCTATGGAAGCGCCTGAACCCGGACCTGTGGGAAAGAACGCATAATCCGTGGGCCGTCTTGCAAACGGTTTCCGGAGAGCGGCTGGAAAAGATGCTCTCCGAAGATGAATTCCGCAGGAACCTGGATGAAGCCGCTCAGGCGAGAGTAAAAGATGGGGAAAGACCGCGGTGGTTCGGGCAGGCACATGCTGGATCGCCGCTCACATGCGTGGCGTATTTCAGCATGGAATACATGCTGAGCGAGGCGTTACCGATTTATTCCGGTGGGCTCGGCAACGTTGCCGGCGACCAACTGAAGGCTGCCAACGACCTGGGTGTTCCAGTGGTGGGAGTCGGCTTGCTGTACTATCAAGGCTACTTTCGCCAGGAAGTGGACAGGAATGGAAACCAGCGGGCGCTATTTCCCTTCAACGATCCCGGGCAGTTGCCCATCAGGCCCGTACGGGATACGGAGGGAGATTGGCTGCGTCTTGCGCTACCGGTGCCGGGTGGCGAGTTATGGATCCGCGCTTGGGAGGTTCAGATCGGACGCACGCGCCTGCTCTTACTGGATACGAATGATCCTGCCAATTTTCCAGGACAGCGCGGCATCACGGGAGAACTTTACGGTGGCGATCTCGAGCTCCGTCTCCTCCAGGAGCAGGTACTGGGCATCGGCGGCTGGCGCGTCCTACGAGCACTCGGTATTCAGCCGGAAGTGTGTCATCTCAACGAAGGCCATGCCGCGTTCGCCACATTGGAGCGCGCCGCCAGTTACATGGAAGACGAGCAGCAGCCCTTTGCGAAGGCGCTGACGGTGACTCGGGCTGGAAACCTGTTCACGACGCATACACCCGTAGAAGCAGGGTTTGACCGATTTTCGCCTGGTTTGATGTACAAACACTTCCAGGACTACTGTGCGAATCGGCTCAAGATTTCCTTCGATGAGTTTTTGGCATTGGGGCGCCAGAATGGTTCCGACAAGAATGAGCCGTTTAACATGGCCTATCTCGCCATTCGCGGTAGCGGGGCTGTGAACGGTGTCAGCAAGTTGCACGGTTCGGTCAGCCGCAAGCTGTTCGAGTCCCTATTTCCGGGATGGGCTCCGCAGGAAGTCCCGGTGAGCCACGTGACGAACGGGGTCCACGTGCCGACCTGGCATTCGGGCGAAGCAGAATCGCTTTGGGAGGAATCCTGCGGTCAGCGATGTTGGTACACCGACCTGAAACAGGTTGAGCAGAAGATCCTGAAGACGGGCGAAAGTGACGTCTGGGAGATGCGCAATGGTTCTCGAAAGGCATTGGTCGAATACCTCAGAGTTCGGTATGCTCGCCAAGTTGCGCGGCAAGGCGAAACCGCCGAAGACACCGCAAGAGCTGCTCACGTGTTTAATCCCGGCGTTCTGACGCTGGGCTTTGCGCGGCGTTTTGCGACCTACAAGCGCCCTAATCTTCTGCTACGCGATCCTGAGCGGCTGGCCCGGTTGCTTCGGAATTCCCAACGGCCCTTACAGTTGGTTATCGCCGGCAAGGCACATCCGCAAGATGGTCCCGGCCAGGAAATGATTCGCGAATGGAATGAATTCGTCCGCCGTCCAGACCTTGGGTCGTCGGTGATCTTTGTCAGTGACTATGACATGCTGCTCACCGAGCAACTCGTCAAAGGTGTCGACGTATGGATCAATACGCCTCGCAGGCCCTGGGAAGCTTGTGGCACGAGCGGCATGAAGGTCCTGGTAAACGGTGGGCTTAATCTCTCCGAACTGGACGGATGGTGGGCGGAGGCCTATTGTCCGGAGGTGGGGTGGGCGATCGGAGACGGACGCGAGCACAGCAACGATCCGGCGTTGGATGCGGAGGAAGCAGAGACCTTGTATCGCATATTGGAAGATGAGGTCATCCCGGATTTTTATGATCGTGGTGGTGACGGAATCCCTGTAAAGTGGGTGACCCGGATACGGTCGAGCATGGCTCAACTGACGCCGCAGTACTCGGCCAATCGCGCGGTGCGCGAGTATACGGACAGCCACTATGTTCCGTCGGCCGCCGCTTACAGAGAGCGGGCAAAGGACGGTGGCAAGCTCGGCGGCGCGATCCTTCGCTGGCAGCAGAGCCTCGCCTCTGAGTGGAACGGTCTCTCGTTTGGCAAGCTCACCATGGAATCGGCAGGGAATTGCCGCAAGTTCGAAGTTCAGGTTTACCTCGGCGGACTAGATCCTTCCGCGATTCATGTCGAGTTGTTCGCGGACGGCGTCGATGGTGCCGAGCCCTTGCATGTCAAGATGAATCGCGGAGCACAGTTGCCGAACCGCTCGCACCAATATTCGGCGTCGGTGGAAACCAGCAGGGCTCCCGGAGACTTTACTCCCCGGGTTGTTCCACATCATGCCTCGGCCGCGGTCCCGCTGGAAGCTGGTGAGATTCTTTGGCAGAAGTGATCGCACCCGACCGTGTTGGAGGGAGAATTCGCTAAGCCGCGCTCCACGAGGCCGGTGCGTGCCTTCGCACAGGCTCGCCGCAATCGCGGGCTTCGCGAGGCGCGGTGGGCCGGATCCATCGGGTCGTTCTGCCCGGAGTTTCGCGGGAAATCCCCAGCTTGCGCATTCTGGCGATTAGCGTCGTACGAGGCAGGCCGAGCTCGGCGGCGGCACCCTGGCGTCCGCCCACAACCCCTTTTGTCCTTTCGAGAGCTTCAATGATGTAGACTCGCTCGACTTCCGCCAGAGTCTTTTGGGGTTCACTGGATGCACTGGGCGCGAGCTGTGTCAATTCTCCTAACGGAGGTCTAAGCGCCCGTCCTTTCGTGACCACAACCGCCCGTTCGATGAAGTTCTGCAGCTCACGAATATTTCCGGGCCAGGTGTGGCACTGGAAAACGTCCATAACGTGTTCGGGAATTTCATCGATATCCCGATTCATGCGTCTGGCAAAAATATCCATGAAGTGCCGCGCCAGCTCTGGGATGTCGTCGGCGCGATCCCGCAAAGCGGGCAGGCCGATAGGGAAAACGTTCAGGCGATAAAAGAGGTCCGGTCGAAAGCTGCGCTCCTGCACCATCCGTCCCAGGTTCTGGTTCGTTGCAGCCACGATGCGGACGTTAACGCGTATCGTCTGAGAACTGCCGAGCCGCTCGAATTCCTGCTCCTGCAACGCGCGCAGGAGCTTCGGTTGAACTTCCAATGGCAGATCGCCAATCTCATCCAGGAACAGCGTTCCCCGGTCAGCCAATTGCAGCCGTCCGATCCGTTGTGACAGGGCGCCCGTAAAGGCGCCCCGCTCGTGGCCGAACAGCTCGCTCTCTAGCAGACCGGTCGGTATGGCGGCGCAGTTCACACGCACGAAGCGGCCGCCGGAACGCGGGCTTCCATCATGAACCGCACGGGCCACCAACTCTTTCCCCGTGCCTGTCTCTCCCTGAATGAGGACGGCACAATCCGCCTGTGCTACAAGATCCACCTGGTCGAGCACCCGATGAAAGGCCATGCTCGTTCCAATCAACTCCCTCTTGGTGTCCTCTTGCCTCATCATGTTTGAAAGTCCTTCACGATCTCGGTTAGGAACCACGTTCTTCGTTCCGTCTGATCGATCCACACTTCGATCAAACTCGTACTGGCGGCATCACCGTGCCGCCCGCAAAGCGCATGCGCTTCTCGCAGGAAGTTGGCCAGTTGTAAGTTATCCTCGCGCAGCTCGAACAACATCGCTTCAGGGCCGACATCGACGTTGTCGTTATCCTTCAGCCGTTGGTTGCGGGCGATGTCGCCGATCGAGCGGAGGGTTGTGCCGCCGAGCTTACGGGCTCGTTCGGCAATGACATCGGTCATCGCGAAGATCTGATCCGCCTGCTCGTCAAGCAGCAGATGATAATCGCGAAAGTTGCGGCCCCGAACGTGCCAGTGGAAGTTCTTGGTCTTCACATATAGGCTAAAAAAGTCCGCAAGGAGCGCCTTCAGTGCCCTCGAGATTTCCAGAACGGCTTCGTGGTCCGGGCCTGCCTGTGCTGGGGTAGTTGCTGCTTTTACACTTTGTGCCATCACTGTTTTTCTCCAATCGCTGGTCTTCCACAACCGCCACTAGTAGCTTGCCTCTGCCGCGCCTCGTTTCGGGTCCGGCGAACGGGCCGGTGCTTCGGATAGCGGGATCACCGAATCCACCACCGGCCGCATTCTGCCCGCGTCCAGCATGCAAGCGATTCCGAATAATTGCCTCTGATTCGGCTCAACTACGAGGAACGCCTCTTTAACGCGCTCATCGTCGGTTTGTTCCGCTTCCGGGACGATAGTCTCCAACCGTCCAGTCCGCTTCGGGAGCCGACTCCTTCGCCGACAGCAGCAACAATTTCGGAGAATTCATGACCCGGGATTGCTGCCGCCCGGGGTCCACCTTCCGGGGTATGCGAGGTCGGATGCCAAGTCAGTTCGGCAGGGGTGATCCCGGCGGCAGGGATTCGGATCCGCAGCTCATCGGACCCCGGTTGGGGCCCCGGCCCAACAGCTTGAACGACCGTTTGGGAAGTAGGGTCTGCGACCCGTATGACATTCATAATCCCCCTCCTCGGAAAAGCGACTTTGCGGGGCAGCCCGCCCAAACTTTCTGCCGCTTCGCGGTACTGCCAACTACATGCTTGAGTATGCGCGAAGGGCTCTGACGCCGCATCACGACATCGGGGCCTTCAGGAGTAACTCATTTTGCTCAAGACGATGTACCTCGATGGTGTTACAGGAGGCGAAAAGTGGATGGTTGCCGCGTCGCGGTTTGGACACCTGACTGGCAAGTGGAGGTTTAAGTTCCGTGTTCCCATTGACCTGCAATTGGCAGCCATAATGCATCGCTTATGAGGCGATATGGTTACTACTGCTTACAACAAACATCACTGGGCTGTCGTCCTTGCCGGGGGCGAGGGAGAACGGCTCAAAGAACTGACGCAGGTCGTAACGGGCGAATCCCGGCCGAAACAGTTTTGTCCTTTTTTCGGTGGGAGAAGCCTCCTCGCGCATACTCGGGAGCGCATCGCGCCGATTTTCCATGAGGATCGCACGGTGTTTGCGCTGACGCATTCTCACCGGGCGCACTATCGCCACGAGTTGCAGGATGTCGCCGCATCCCGGAAGATCATCCAACCGATCAACCGCGGAACAGCTCTCGCCATCGCTCTCTGTCTCAATAAGATCCTGGAGCAGGATACCGATGCACTAGTCGCCTTCTTCCCATGTGACCACCATTACCTGAACGACGCTGCGTTCCAGGAGACCGTGGAACGGAGCTTGCGCGAAGTGAGGCGGCATCCACGCTATGCGCTCTTGGTTGGCGCGAAGCCAGTGTATCCGGAAGTCGAATACGGTTGGATTCAGCCGGGGCGACCTGTATGCGGCTCGGCCGCAAATCCGGTATGCCGGGTGTCCCGGTTCTGGGAGAAACCAACAGCAAGTCAGGCGGAGTTCCTGCTAGACCAAGGCTGCCTCTGGAACACGTTCGTGATCATCGGGTTTGTCCGCACGTTTCTTGAAATGATCTCCGCAAGCCTACCGGAACTCGTCGAAACGTTCCATGCGAACAACCTCGACGGAGATCTCGATAGGTTTTACCGGACGGTTCCCCCCATGGACTTCTCCAAATCAGTCCTATCGGAAGTGCCGCACCGGCTGCTTGTGATTGAAGACGCCGCATCGGGTTGGACTGACTTGGGGAATACGCGGCGCCTGGTCGAGGCACTTACCCGGGAGGGTCGGCCTCCCGACTGGATCACTTCAAATGCATTCACCGCTGAGGAGCAACACCGGAACTTACGCCAGGCGTTTGTGCCAGTCGAGGCAAGCGGAGTGTAATGCAGCATAGGGACTGCGCAGCCATTGTTTTCTCCTCTTCGGGTTCCTGCGCGACCGGCGCCGGGGCCGCAACTCGAACTGAAAGCTCGCCAAGGCGAACTCGCTCTGGGGGCGACTAATAGGCGGCCCCAGAGGTCCAGCGCCCTCCGTTGTTTGCGTCTCTTCCTACGCGGAAATTCGGCCTCGCGAAGGAATGGGCGAGGCCGGCACGTGATGAATCGCTTCCTGCTCAAGCGAGCTCCACCGCCCAGTTGCGGGAGCGGATAATGCCCAGCGAAACGACGATTCCGGCTCGGTGCATCCGCGAATGGATCCGGCAACTATCGCGCGACTTGAATCGCCCGCGTTTCTGGCGACGCGCGAACAGGACTTGGCTTGTGAGCCTTTGTGTCAAAGTTGTGTCACGGAATCGCTGAACCGCACGATTTAGCACAACCTGCAAGGCCAAAAGCCAACAACTTACACAGAATCAGTGTGGGGCGAGGGACCGATTCGGTCCCTCGCCACGATATTCTAAAGTACTTAGCGGTTTCCAAAACGATCAGTTCCAAGTCACGGGAACAATCCCAAGGCTTCCGATGTCCTCTACATAAAAGCACTCGCTGCGCCGCACACGATCAGTGCGATTCCAGAAAAGACTCTGCTTGCTTTCGCCGATCACGGTACGCTGGGGGAGGTTCTGCCGGAGGATGGCGGCGATGCCGAAACGACAATCGCCATGTTTGCCAACGCCGGCATCGACGATGAACAACTCGCTGCCAATCTTCAGCGCGAAGGCACCGAAGCGTTCGTCGGATCCTGGAAGGATCTGCTCGGCTGCACCGAGTCGAAGGTGACGACGCTAAAAGTGGCCGGCTGAGATTTACATGACACTTATGATCGCAATTGGTCCCAGGTGCTTTCATGAATTACTCGCCGGCTTCCACGCGATGGATGAGCACTTCCGCACTGCGCCTTTCGACCGTAATCTGCCGGTTCTGATGGAATTGCTTGCGGTCTGGTACGGCGGCTTTCTTGACGTTCAAACCGTGGCAGTGCGCCCATACGAACAATACCCGAAGCGCTTCCCGGCCTGCCTCCAGCAGTTGGCCATGGAGAGCAATGGCAAGCACGTGACGCTAGAGGGCAAGATGGTTGACTATCAGACCGGACCCATCTACTGGGGCGAACCGGGAACGAACGGCCAGCATTCTTTCTATCAACTCATCCACCAGGGGACGAAGCTCATCCCGTGCGACTTCATCGGGTTCATCCATGCCCTCAATCCGCTCGGGAAACACCACGAGTTGCTGCTGGCCAATGTATTCGGGCAGGCCGAGGCGCTCGCATTTGGCAAAACACCTGAACAGGTCAGAGCCGAGGGCACCCCGGAATGGTTGGTGCCGCACCGCACGTTCGAGGGGAATAGGCCGTCGACCACCATCTTGGCCGATCGGTTGACGCCGGAAACACTGGGCAAGTTAATTGCGCTCTATGAGCACAGCGTCTTTACCCAGGGCACGATTTGGCAGATCGATTCTTTCGATCAGTGGGGCGTCGAACTTGGCAAGGCCCTGGCTCAGCGCATCATCCCTGAACTCGCGAAGCCACAACTTGAGAACGCCGATGAGCCGCCACTCAAACACGACAGTTCGACCAACGCGCTCATTAGGCATTACCGAAAGACCAAGAGTGAAGCGTCTTAAGAAGAAAAGGGGCGAAAAATGCAAATTGGAATGGTCGGTCTGGGGAGGATGGGCGCCAACATGGTCCGCCGTCTACAACCAGCAGGCCATCAATGCGTCGTCTTCGACAAGAATCAGGATAACGTTGACGACTTGGTGAAGGAAGGCGCGACCGGAGCCATGTCGATTGAGGAGTTCGTGGCGAAACTGAAGCCTCCTCGCGCTGCTTGGTTGATGGTTCCCGCGGCGGCGGTAGACGACACGCTGCATGACCTCAGCACCCACATGCAGAAGGGGAACATCATCGTGGATGGAGGCAATTCCTATTACATTGATGACATCCGGCGCGCCAAGGAGCTCAAGCCGCAAGGGATTCATTACCTCGACGTTGGGACCAGCGGCGGCGTGTGGGGGCTCGACCGTGGTTTCTGTTTAATGATTGGCGGCGTAGCGGATCCAGTCCGCCACCTGGATCCGATCTTCAAGACGCTCGCTCCCGGGCGGGGCGATGTCGCGCGCACTCCGGGGCGCGAGAAGTCTTCCGGCACTGCTGAGGAAGGCTACCTGTTTTGCGGTCCTTCTGGCACCGGTCATTTCGTCAAGATGGTTCACAACGGAATCGAATACGGCCTCATGGAGGCGCATGCCGAGGGCCTAAACATTCTACGGCACGCGAAGGTTGGCAAACAGTCCCGGACCGTCGATGCGGAGCCTATTCCCCTTCGTAATCCGGAACACTATCAATACGACTTGAATCTGGCGGACGTCGCCGAGGTGTGGCGTCGAGGTAGCGTGATCGCTTCATGGTTGCTGGATCTGACCGCAAGCGCCCTATTCGGGAATGAGGATCTTTCCAAATTCTCCGGCCGCGCTTCCGATTCGGGAGAAGGCCGGTGGACGATCGCTGCCGCCGTTGATAAAGGAGCCCCTGCCACGGTCTTGAGCGCCGCGCTCTACCTGCGCGACGACTTCGGAGATAAGTTGCTGCCCGCGATGCGGTTCGGGTTCGGCGGTCACGTCGAGAAGAAGCCATGAGAGCGTCCTCCAAGTCAGACGCGCTGGTGCTGTTCGGTGTAACGGGCGATCTCGCGCACAAGATGATCTTTCCAGCACTCTATGCGTTAGTAAAACGAGGCATGCTCAAGGTTCCAGTAATCGGCGTCGCCCTCCCGAAGTGGAGTCTGGCGCGGTTGCACAAGCGCGTGACGGATAGCCTAAAGCGATCGGGGGGGATCGATAACAAGCGTGCCTTCCACCAGCTTCTGTCCCTGCTCAAGTACGTGAGTGGGGATTACAAAGATCCGAACACATTCACGGCCCTCAAGGATGCCCTGGGTAAGGCCCGGCGCCCGACCCACTACCTTGCTGTTCCGCCTTCAGTTTTCGAGATGGTGATCAAAGGACTCGGTGCTGCGAACTTGGCCCAACATGCGCGTGTAATTGTCGAAAAGCCGTTCGGACGTGACTTGGCTTCGGCGAAGGAACTCAACCAGGTCGCGCGGGCAGTGTTCCCGGAAGACTCAATCTTCCGCATTGACCACTTCCTTGGAAAGGAGGCGATCATGAATATTCTCTATTTTCGATTTGCCAATTCCTTTCTGGAGCCGATCTGGAACCGCAACTTCGTCGCCAGTGTCCAGATAACCCTTTCCGAGGATTTTGGTGTGAAGGGCCGGGGCGCATTTTACGAAGGCGCTGGCTGCCTGCGCGACGTTGTCGAGAACCATCTTTTCCAGATCGTAGCGCTCCTTGCGATGGAGCCGCCGAACGGAAGGGATTTTGGATCGGTACATACCGAAAAAGCCAAGGTCCTCCGAGCGATGCGCCCACTGAACCGTGACGACTTGGTGCGCGGGCAATACGCCGGCTACCGCGATGAAACGGGTGTCGCGAAGAATTCCGATGTGGAGACGTTCTGCGCCTTGCGGCTCTTCATAGATTCCTGGCGTTGGGCGGGAGTACCGTGGTACCTCCGCTCCGGCAAATATCTTGCCGAAACCGCGAGCGAGGTCCTGGTGGAGCTGAAGCCTCCGCCGCAGGACCTTTTTGCCGACTCGAGGCCGGCGAAAGACCGTACAAACTACCTGCGCTTCCGCCTCTCCCCCAGTGCGGCCATTGCTCTCGCCGCGCGCGTCAAGCTCGCAGGGAAGGAGTTCGTAGGCGAGCAGCGAGAGCTCTACTTGCTTGAAGAGCAAGCGGGAGTGGAATCGCCCTACGAACGGCTCTTGGGTGACGCGATGATCGGCGACGGAGCGTTGTTTACCCGCGAGGACGCGGTCGAGGCCGCCTGGGCGGTGGTCGATCCAGTTCTCAAGAGCCACCACCGCGTTCAGCCCTATAAACGCGGCGGTTGGGGACCGAAAAAGGCCGACGCAATCATTGCGTCAGGAGGTGGTTGGAACAACCCTAGGCTCATAAAACGTGCGTAGTGCAGTCTCAAGGAATCAAATCGGACTCGCGATACTCAGTGGGCACATCGTCTTCGGGCACCTGCTTGATGTGGACTTCATCCAAATCAGGGTTCCTCCAAGCTCGTCGCCATCTTGAATCAGAAATTCGCGGAACACTATTTCCCGACGCAATCGCCCTTGAGGAATTGAATCGCTCGCGCCGATGAGCCAGAAACCTACTATGAAATCGTCGGGGGAGTTGGTGGCCACAAGAATCGAGATCCTTGGCGCTATCGCAAAACAGGAGCGGGCACGTATTTCCGAGCGTGTCAGAGCGGGGCTGGATCGTGCCAAACAGCATGGGACTCGATCTGGCAATCCGATCGGTCGGCCCAGAGTCATTTTTCGGCGCGATGAAGCGCTCGATCTCCGAAAACAGGGTTTGTCGGGGCGTGAGATTTCCCGACGGTTAGGCGTTGGTAGCACGACGGTACGTCGAGCCTGCGAGGAGTATCGAAAGGACCCGGAGGGAGACGCATGACCAAGTCTCCGATTTGCAAACCCTCCACTGATCAAGAATCTCAAGCGAAAGCTCAAGTGATCGAATTTGCGCGCAATCTTGGTATCGAGTTCAGTGACCTTGATCGGCCTGCTCGGTTGCGCTTAGTGAATACCTTGAGAAGGGAACTGCTTTCTTCGAGGCCGAGGGGGAAGAAAGCCTGATCCCCGTATCACTGCGGCCTACGAAGACTCGATGAAGGGGATGCAGGGAGTGGACCTCTATAGAAAGCACATTCAAGGATATGGCCAGATGGGCGAATGGCGGCGAAAGGGGGAGAGTCGCAGACTCATGGAGGCTATTCGGAGTAGGAGACGGCAGAGCGGCGGGCAGCGATTTCGCGTCTGAGAAGGATAGCTAGAAGGCAAGGAGCTAAGTACCACACTGCTGAGGTTTCGCTAACTTCCCAGCACCCCGTTTGTGGTCAACCCTCGAAGGCCGGGCGTAGCCTTTACCGCCCTAGCCAATCGCCTCGACGATCTCATACGGTCCGAATTTGCCGCAGGGGGAAAGTGGCATCTAGGTTCCACTCATTTCTATAAGAGAGATGCACAAAAAGCGGGGGAGAGACGGGTTGTCAAACAACGCAGAGCACGACTAAATTACGTTCCACCATTCAGTGACGACGGTGATGCTGGCGCCGCCCCCGCTCGTTTTCCCTTTTGGGAAACCCTTCCCTGCCGGGTTCTTCCGGCACCCCCTTGCAGACGCAGCAGCTAAGCAGGTTCGTATGGGAACTTGCGAATCGCCTTGAGGCACTCCAAACTGCGTCTTCGGTTGTTGATCCCCATCCGCACGGCGTATACGGCGCCGACCTCTGATTCACCTGCTTATCGGATTGCCCGAAGAACCGCATCTTCGGATCCGGAGGATTCACATATTCCCGCACCGTCACGACGAAATCGATCTGCTCGTTCCTTGACGCTTCTTAATCCCGAAGTGTTGAATCTTGCAGAATTCTTCTTCCGGCTCAGTGGTTACGTAGCGCCATTCTTCCATCGTGATTCTAACCGAAGTCGCGTGCCCCTGCCGCTGGTAGTGCGCCAACACAATTAGCGCACTACCCGCAACGTTACGAAGCCTATTCCGGCAGCGGCGCTTTTCTCCGAAGGTCATCGAACCAGTTCAGGACGATGTGCAGTTCACTGGAACTGGCGGAACCGCCTACCGGCTTGAGCATCAGGAAGCGCTGGCCATCCGGGGCGACATCGTAGTCGTTGAAATCTTCCGCAAACAATACCCTGGACGTCCCAGCACTAAAGGTCTCGCCCAGTTGGACGTCAACGGCCACCAATTCGTCCTCCTGGCGGAAGAAGAGCTCGCCGCGGTTGGGATTCCAGCGGGGCTGTGTGCCGCCGGCCGAGGAAATCTGCGTCTTGGCGCCAGGACCCGGATAAGGGACTACGTAGATCTCATTCCGGCCGGATTCGTTGGACTGGTAAGCGACCCAATTCCCGTCCGGCGAGAACCGGTATTCTCCTCGAACGAACCGGTCGTCGAGAAACGGACCTATCCCGGCAGAATCGGCATTCGAATCCAGCCCGAAGACCCAGCTGCCGGTGCTGGAAGGCACGTTGTTGTTATCGACCCCCAAAACCAGTTCACCATCCGGCGAAATCGAAGTTGGGTACGGGGAAGTTCGATCGTCCATCAGGGGGACTGGCGGACCGCTGCCGTCCGCGGGCATGATCGCCAGCTTTCCGATTCCGGCCACAAAATTCGTCGCCAGGGAGATAATCACTTGACGTCCGTCCGGCATCCACACTGGTGCGATGCTCGGCTCGAAGGTCAGCGGGGTTGAGGTGCCACGAGCCAGATTATGCACCCAGATGCGGGACTCGAGAGAATCCTCGTTTCTGAACTGCGCATAGACCACCCGGCCTCCATCCGGCGATATGCGCGGCGCATTATAAAGTCCCGCCTCGGCGACGGCCGGTTGCTCAGCCCCACCACGATCCACCCAGCTGATTGTGCTCAAGCCTGGGAGCTGGCCGTTGCCGGTAGGGTACGCCAGGACTCCGGCCGCGGAATAGCCCTGGGGCGAAAGCCCGCCAAGACTCTGGATATCTTCCCAGACCTGTACCGCTTGACCCACCTCGAGCGTTTCGGCAGTGAAAGGGGCAGCGAATAAGGATCCATTCCTTCCGAACATCAGATGGCCTAGTTCAGGACGAGAACCCGAAGGCACAAAGTGAGTCTCCCCGGCCGACTCCAGCAGGACTTTCTGCCGCTCTCCCATCTTCGCGTCCAGCACCAGCACGCGAAAGTCCGTGGTGCGCCCACTGCCAGTGAACACGTTAGTCAGAATGGAGTCGCCGCCTGGAAGCGACTGCGGTGCGTTTAAAGCGACCTCACCGTTCGCTGGATCCGCGGTGGCGACCTCCACTCGATCGCCGCCGTCTTCCGGAACACGGAGGAGGCTTACTCCGCCCAGCAACAGGAAGCCGTCCGGGCCCCAACTGATGGGACCGTTGCTTGGATTGGAAGCCAGGGTGATCGCCACTCCGCCAGAGACAGGCACTCGCTTCAGGTCAAAGGGAGCGCCGGCATTCGTAAAGAAGGCGAGCGACGTTCCATCCGGTGAGAAGACGGGGAACATCGCGCCCTCCGTCCCGGGAACCGGCTTTGCCTCGGGATCCTCCAAGCGCCGGAGGAAGATCCGGGCGTCGCGTATTCCGACGTATGCCACCATCGTGCCATCCGGGCTCAGCGCCAGGGGGAAGGTATAGATCCCCTGAGGCGTAGGAGTGACGAAGTGGACTAAGGGGCGGGGCTCGGGTAGCGCGGGAGTCAGCCACTCGAACAGGAAGACGATGGCGAGGAGGCTGGTGAGGGCAGCGACGGAGGGCCATAGCCACTTGCGGCGGCTTACGGCGGTGACGGAATCCTCCGACAGGCCGGCGGCGGTATTGGAACCTGCCATTCGCCCGGCTTCGAGCAGTAACTCCACGCCACTGATGTCGCGGAGGCGCTTGCGGGGATCTTCTTGCAGGCACTTGTCGAGGAGGGGAGCTCGGCAGGCGCGGTGGTGAGGTCGGGGTCGATCTTGACGACGGAGGCGAGCGTGTCGGTCAAGTCTTCTCCCTGGAAGAGGCGCTTACCGGTGACCATTTCGTAAAGCACGACGCCGAAGGCCCAGATGTCGGCGCGTTTGTCGACGGGTTTGCCGCGGGCCTGCTCGGGGGACATGTAGGCGGCGGTGCCGAGGATGACGCCCGCCTGGGTCGCCGCCATGGAGATGGTTGGAGAGAGTTCGGGGTCTTCGGGGTCGCTGGCGGCGCTTTTCGGATTCACTTTCGCGAGTCCGAAGTCGAGGACCTTGACGGTCCCGTCGTCCTTAAGGATTACGTTCCCCGGCTTGAGGTCGCGGTGGACGATGCCTTTTTCATGAGCGGCTTCGAGCGCATCTGCGACTTGCTTGACGATGTTGAGTGATTCCTCCAGAGGAATCGCACCTTCTTTAATGCGCTCGGCGAGAGTCTGCCCCTCAACCAACTCCATGACGAGATAGTTCGGACCGACGTCGAAGAGCGTGCAAATATTCGGATGGTTGAGCGCGGCGATGGCTCGGGCTTCGCGTTCGAAGCGCTCTCCGAAGCGTTGCTCGGAAACTTTGACCGCCACGTCGCGACCGACCCGCGAGTCATGGGCACGATACACCTCGCCCATTCCACCCTTGCCAATCGCCGAAACGATTTCGTAGTGCCCGAGTTTGTCGCCAGGAGCTAACGCCATGTAGCTGCCAAGCTTATCGCAAAGCTCGCCAAATGAGCGGCCTAGGTCACATCTGCCCGATCATTGGCCATAAGTCGAGTTATGGAAACTGAATGTAAGTTCCCAAGACGACAAGTTCATGGCCAGTCGGGAACTGGGATGCCTCCCTAGCCAATCGGTCCATACAACAACAGGAGCGGGGACATTGCTTCCATTTGCGGACAAGGAAGCCGACGAACCCCGCTGAGACCCCGAGACGGGAGTGAGAAGTAACAGGTCACGCCAAACCAGACTCCGCGCTAAAATAGCCCGAGCAGAGGAGACTCAACGATGTCGATTGGCCTGTCCCGGCGTGACGCTTTGATCCTGTTCGCGGCGGCTCCCGTAGCTCTGGCGCAAGATTCCCAGTTGCCGCTGAATACCTCCGGAGTAGAGCACGTAGGGTTCTCTGTTCCTGATCCGCAAAAGTCCGCCGCTTTTTATGGCCGGATTTTTGATCCTCAGATCTTTCAGGAAATGAGTCCGCCGCTGCGGTACTACTGCCGGCTGGGCATCAGCTATGTAGCCTTTGGGCCCGGCAATGCTGACGTCCCCGGCCGCATGGACCACTTCTGCGCCACCGTGGAAGACTACCGCCTGGGGGACCTGCAAGCCGAACTCCGCGCGTCGAACATCAATCTGTTCGGAAGCGACGGCTTCAACGCGATTGACGATCCGGACGGAATTCGCATCCAGTTCATGGCGACACCCGGCGGCCTGCTGCCCACCATCATTGCCTCGACGCGTGTCACGCAGGAAGATGCGATCTGTGAAGCGGTCGGGCTGGATCATGTGATGCTACGCGTGCCGGATCCGGAAAAGTCCGCCGATTTCTATCGCCGGTTTTTTGGCCGGGAGACGTCACGAGAGCGCGATCACGATCGCATCTGGTTCACTCTCGCCCGCACTCGTGTCGGACTGGAGCCCACGCAGAACGGCGAGGAACCTCATATCCATCACTTTGGGATTCGCGTTGCCGGCTTCGACCGTGACGTCGTCGCCCGGAAGCTGGAGGCCATTGGTGTGACGGTCCTGCCCTCCAGTGACGAAAACCTGCTCCGCTTTGAAGATCATGACGGCTTCCCGGTGGAGCTACGCGGCGTCTAATCGCGTTTAGCCGACCTGGGAATAATCCAGCAGCAACTGGCCGGTGCTGTCCCCCAGCTTCGTGATAGGCACGCCCACGCTGTCCAGCAGGGTAACCAAAAGGTTCGCCATCGGCGTGTCCGGCTGGTGGTCAAAATGATAGCCGGTCTGGAACTTGCCGTTCAGCTTTCCGGCCAGCAGGCAGGGCAGATCCGAATGCCGGTGGAGATTGCCATCGCCCATGCCGCTGCCGAACAGAATCGCGCTATGGTCCAGCAGGGATCCGTCGCCGTCCGGCGTGTTATGCATCTGCTCCAGGAAGTAGCTGAGCAACTGGATGTGATAGGTGTCGATCTTGGCTTTCTGCGCCTTCAGTTGCTCATCCTCGCGGTGATGGGAAATCAGGTGGTGGTTTCCGGGCACGCCGATGTGGCTATAGGAACGCCCACTCAATTCCCGCGCCACGATGAGGGAGAAGACGCGTGTGATGTCGCTGCGGAACGCAATCAGCTGCAGGTCAAACATCAACTTCGCGTGCTCTTCGAAACTGCCCGGGATGCCGATCGGGCGGTCCGGCAGCTCCAGCGCCTCCTGCGTGCTCCCCTCGGCGTTCTGAATCCTCTGCTCAATCTCGCGAACCGAATCCAGATACTCATCGAGCTTTGCCGTATCGGACCGGCCTAAACGCGCGGTGAGCATGCTAGTCTCCTGGAGAACCGAATCCAGGATGCTACCTTCATTGCGGATCCGCGCGCGGCGCTGTTCGGCGCTGCCGCCGTCGCCAAAGAGCCGCTCAAAAATCACGCGAGGATGCAGTTCCGGACTGTTTGGGGAGGTTTCATTGCGCCAGGAAACCGTATTGACGTAGAAGCAATCGCCCGAATCGCAGGCGCCTTGCGAAGCGGCGTCCAGGGTCATCTCAATGGACGGGACCTGCGTGGTCTTGCCGAGTTGCCTGGCGGCGATCTGGTCCGCCGAGGCGGCCAGCCGGATTTCTGCTCCGGGACGGGTGCGGTCGTAGGCGTGCACGCCGGTCAACCACGCCGCCGCGGCGCGATTGTGGTCCCCGCTGCCGTCGCCTTTGGTGTCTGCTTCCAGGTGCGAGAGGTTCGTGAAGACGTTGAACTGATCCCGCAGCGATTCCAGGGGTTCGAGGTTCGGAGAGAGCTGGTAGTTGCGTCCCGTCTCGCTCGGCTTCCATTCCGAGTGGATGATCCCATGAGCTGCGTAAACGAAGCCTAAGCGCATCGGCGCCGGTTGAGCTTGAGCCGACAGCGCCGGAACCATCGAATCGAGCATCGGCAGAGCAATACTGGCGCCTGCGCTTTTCAGCATCGTCCGCCGCGAGAGCGACTTTTTTGTGAGGAACGTCATGGTCTTCTCCTACTCTCTCTAGTCTTACTGATTCCCGGCGGTTCTGCTCTGGAATGGAACGCTGCTGGCCACCCCTGCCACCAGCGCGGCGAACGTGTAGTTCTCTCGCGCCGCGTCGCGGGCAATTCGGCGAATCGCCGGCTGGTCGTAATATTGCACGTTGCGGCCCAGCGCATACATCAGGAGCTTGCTGGTCATCGCTTCCACAAACAGGGCCGGGTCGCGCAGCACCAACTGGCGGACCCCCTCAATCCCTTCCACCAGAGTTCCGTCCGGCAGGCTGCTGGAAACATCCAGCGGCTTGCCGTTCACCTCATCGCGCCAGCGTCCCACGGCATCGAAATTTTCCATGGCGAAACCGATGGGATCCATCTTGGCGTGGCAGGAGGCGCAGGCTGGATTGGCGCGATGCAGTTGCATCGCTTCCTTCATCGACAGCGGCTCCCCGGAACGCTCCGTGTTGAGAGAGGGAACATTCGGCGGCGGAGGCGGCGGAGGCGACGCCAGCAGGTTCTCCAAAACGTACTTGCCCCGCAGGACAGCGGATGTGCGCGTCGTATAGGCCGTGTTCAAAAGAATGCTGCCTTGCCCCAACAGACCCCCGCGCGGGTTGCCATCCGGCAGCGTCACACGCCGGAAGTGGCTGCCGGTGACGTGCGGAATGTCATAATGCTTGGCGAGGCGTTCGTTGAGAAACGTGTAGTCCGCGGTGAGCAGATCCAACACGCTGCGATCTTCCCGCAGAATGCTATCCAGGAACAATTCCGTCTCGCGGACGAATGCCGAGCGCAGCCCTTCATCAAAATCGCGGAATAGATAGAGGTCCGGTTCCTTCGTCTCCACGTCGCGCAGGAACAGCCATTGCTCGCCGAAGTTGTTCACCAGGGACTCGCTGCGCGGGTCCGCCAGCATTCGCGTCACCTGTGCCCGCAGCACGTCCGGTTGGCGCAGGACGCCCGAGGAGGCGGCGTCTAACAGTTCGTCGTCGGGGATGCTGCTCCAGATAAAGAACGATAGCCGCGAGGCCAGCTCGAAGTCACTGATCGGGTAGACCGCGCCCGGAGCCAGGTTTGCCCGGTCCTCTTCAATGCGGAACAGGAATTGCGGGCTCACCAGAACCCGCTCCAGGGCGCGCTGGACGCCCAGCTCAAAATCGCGAGCCTCACGGCCGGCTTCATAAAAAGGCCGGATCAGGTCTACATCGGCTGCGGTCACGTCCCGGCGGTACGCCCGGCGCAAAAGCGTTTCCAGAATGCGATCGGCGCAAGCGGGCTCTTCCGATTGCGTAGCCGGCTGGCATACAAAAAGCCGCTCGCGAGCCGGGGTTTCCCCCGGACCGGTCGCATTGAACGGACCCGTGATGGTGACCGAGACAACCGACGGGAGAGCTCCGCGGCTTCGCCCGGGCGGCCGCAACGGCGCTTCCGATAGCGCCTCGCTGCGCTGAAGAAACGTGATCCCCACGCTTCGCGGTCCCGCCGCAACAGGGAAACGTAAGGCTTGCGTTTCGGCTTCCGGCGCGCGGAACCCTGCCTGTCTGCGGATGGGCAACAGGGTCAGTCGCCGGCCGTCGATACTGATCTCTAACTGATGCGTTTCGCCGGAAACGCCCGCTGTCTCCACGGCAATTTCGTATTCGCCGTCGAGCGGGAAGTAGCCGTCGATCTCGACTCCCCCGCGCGTGCCGAACGGCAGTTCCTCGTTCCGGGATTCCTGCGGCTCCCGCACCGGCGTCAAATAAGTATTCACCAGCGGACCCATTTCGGGGTCTCCCACCGCCACGCGGCTGATCTTGCGCGCCGCGCTCAGATAACGCTCCATGGTGGCCGGCGAAACAAACAAGGTGTCCGCCAGATTGTCAAACCCACTGCTGGCGTTATCGGCCGGAAGCAGCGTGGCGTAGTCGAGCTCTTTCGGCAAACTCGGCAGATTCAGCAGGTCTCGAATGGCGTTCGCGTACTCGGTGCGGCTCAGCCGATGCGCCACCGGCAGCGGACCGGGATTCGGTTGGGCCGCGGCATGGTCTTCTAACTCAGTGGAAAGATAGGCGGCCGTGCGTGCGTAAAACTCATCGGGCGGACGGGGCGCGCCCGGAGGCGGCATGGTTCCCGCACGCAGTTGCCGAAGCACCTTCTCCCAGACTTCAGCCTTATCTCCCGGGTGGGCGACGCCCTCCGGATCCAGCACCACTCCGGCGATCTCGAGTTGCGCATTGTGACAGCCCGTGCAGTATTGGGCAATAGCCGCTTGCGCTGCTCCTGCTTCCTCAACCTCCTGCGGAAGGATTCGCGTCACACCGACCAGGAGCCCCAAGCCCAACCCCGTCAGAGCAATTCCGGCTTTGAACCACCTCTGCATCATCGCCACCCATAATATACTGGGGGGCGTTAGGCAGGAAGCGTCCAGACCTGCCGGAAAACACTGTGGGAGGAGAGTGGAACCATGCACCGATCGGTTAGCCTGCTCGCAGGATTGCTTCTCACCGGCGCCGCGTTCGCGGCTGACCCTCCTTCTCCGCCACTTGTGGAGGCCGCCCGGAACGGCGATGTCGCGACCGTGCGTTCCCTGCTCGCCTCCGGGGTGGACCCGGACACCACGGCCTCGGATGGATCCACTGCCGTTCATTGGGCGGCGCATCGCAACCATCTTGAGATCCTGGATGTTTTGCTCTCGGCCGGCGCCAGTCCTGACGTTCTTTCCCGATATAACGTGGCCCCGCTGACGCTCGCGGCGCAGAACGGCAACGCGGAACTGATGGAACGGCTCCTCGACGCCGGTGCGAGCCCGGACACCGTATCGGAAGAAGGGCAGACCGCGCTGATGACCGCGGCCCGCAACGGCAGTCTGGATGCCGTCCGAGTGCTGCTGCGGCGTGGCGCCAAGGTGAACCTGGCCGAGTCGTTCCGCGGGCAGACCGCACTGATGTTCGCTGCCGGCGAAGGCAATACGGATGCCGTGGATTTCCTGCGCGAGTTTGGCGCGGACCTGAGTGCCCGTTCCAAAGGCGGATACACGGCGCTGTTGTTCGCAGTGAGGAACAATCGTTATGAGACGGTCAAATATCTGCTGGAACATGGCGCCGACCCCAACGACGCGATCCCGGACGGCACGGCGGCTCTCTCGATGGCGATTCTGAACGCCGATTTTGACTTGGCCGCCCTGCTGCTCGATGCCGGCGCCGACCCCAACGTCCCCGACCCGCGAGGCCATCCGCTGCATGTGGTCGTCTGGTTGCACGAGCCCGGCGCCCCGCCCGACTTCGCGATGTCAGGAGTCGATCCGCAGCCAGTTCCACAACCGAGCGGCAAGCTCACCCATCTGGATCTCCTTAAAAAGCTGCTCGAGGCGGGCGCCGACCCGAACGTGGAGATTACCTGGGGCGAAGGCCGCTTCGTGCCCGGTGGGGGCTTGTCCCGGAACCCACAGAATCTGGCCATCGGCCGGCACTACCTGAGCTACGAAGGCGCGACGCCCTTCTATCTGGCGGCTCGCAACGGCGATGCGCCGATGATGCGGATCCTCGCGGATGCGGGCGCCGATCCGATCAAACCGACATTGCATGGGGTCACGCCCCTGATGGGCGCGGCGTGCCTCGACTACTACGAGGGTGAAACAGCCGGACCGTTTTCTGGTGTTTCCGAGGCCGAACGACTCGAGGCGGTCAAGCTCGCCTTGGAGCTTGGTAACGACGTGAACGCACGAACCGATTTTGGCGACTATCCGATGAGCGGGACCCCGGAAGATACGTTGCTGCGGTATCCGGATAACATCCAGGATCTCCTGGAACTGCATGTAGGGGACATGCGCTTCGATGAGATGACTGCGCTGCACGGTGCGGTCATCTGCAATCAGCCGTCGATCCTGGAGTATCTGATTGCACAAGGCGCGGAAGTCAACGCGAAGAATCGTCTGGGATGGACTCCATTGATGGTCGCCGGCGGCCTGTACATCGCCAACAATGAAAAGAGGTTTCCGCGGGAAGCCGAGATCCTGCGTCAGGCGATGGAAGCGCAAGGCATCCAACCCAAGCAGTAGTTTTCGGGCCCGCCACCAAGGGCATGCGAACGGGATAGAATCTTCGAGGCTAGCATGACCCTCTTTCCCCGTCGACTCCGGCTCCCCGGGTGGACCTACCTTTACCCCTCCGCGGCTTGGTACACCCAGGTTCGTCCGTCCGCTTGCTGGCGCGCGACGATATCGCCTACCTTCACCAGTTCATCGAGAAACATTGACACGACCGCGCCATAGGTTCCGCTGCCATAATTCGACCACAGCCCTAAGCCCTCTTCGATCTGATTTCGCCCGATCCAACGGTCGGCGTTGTCCGTCAGCACCTGAGCAATCGCGGTCTTGATCAGACGCATGCGGGTCTGCGCTTTCTCCTTTGGACTGAGTTGCGATAGCTGTGACATGTCGGTTCTTTTCCTTCCACACCGGGCTTAAGGACGACCCAAAAGCATGCTCCAATTATGGACCCGTCTGGAGACCACAGCGAGTCGGCCTCACTGGCGCTGATCGGCCGGCCGCCTCTGGGCATGGCTTGGGGAGGACCAGTAGGGCCATACCGCCTCAGCCAATGGGTTCGACGATTTCCGGCCCAAGTCTGTCGCCAGCAGGAAGGGTCGACTTTCATCTCTCCAGCAGCGCCTGCCAGTTCAGGATCGCTTGGTCTGATTCATGCTTAATTCCTGCGGCGAGCCCTTCTCTATCCTCGGGCCAGCTCGATGATCCAGTTCTGTACGTCCAGCGCGACATCACCCCGAACAAGCATGGGTTCCTCGCACGGGGGAACTTACTTCACGCGGTCCGTCCAGGAGGCGCACGTCCCCAGGCGGGCCCCGGACTGCACCATGTCAGCGGGGAAACAAGTTCTCCATGACGCAAACTTCCGTATTGCCCGAACGCGCCTCGAAGGTAATGTGACGGCCGTCCCGATGTACAGCGATGCGGCGGATGATCCCCGTGGTGAACAGACCCTCCGGCGCGCCGCCGCTGAGTGGAATACGAATGAGCTCATCCGAGCCGTTCGGGTCCTCTTCCCGATGATAAAGAACAGACAGGCCGTCGGCAGCCCACGCGAGGCCACCCCAGGCCCGCGCCCATTCGTCTTTCGGAACTTCGTGGAGCAGTTTCGGCTCTTTACGCCAGTTGCAGACGATCTGCGTCCCGTCTGGGGACAGGGAGTAGATGCGTAAGAACCCCGAGGGCGGGCGCAGCACCTCCTGCTTTGCTCCGCTCGCCACGTTCATTCTCATCAGCACAGTGACATCCCCATCCTGCGCTTCATAGTAGAGGTAGCTGCCATCTGGTGAAATCGGCGGATTCACCGCGCCAAAGCCCCGAACGCTGTCCAGAATCTTTGTGCTAGCGCCGCTCTGCACGTTAAGGCGGTAGAATCCGAAGCCAGATCCGGTTCGACCCCAGACGAGCAACGACCGGAGAGATGGCCGAGTGGCTGAAGGCGCACGCTTGGAAAGCGTGTATCGGGGCAACTCTATCGAGGGTTGGAATCCCTCCCTCCGCCACCCCTTTTCTAGCTTTTTTTCAACAACTTGACGAAATGCGCGCGCTGGCGTGTCTCAGGTGTGCGGTTCCTTAGGGTTACGAGGGAGCCGCAAAGACGCTGAAGCTGTTTCGCAGGCACATACAGAAATGCCGTCATCGGAGCGAAGGGCGAATCTGGAGGCGTTGCTCCAAAACGAGCACCTGCCGCGAGGGGAACAGCTATGGCGGCCAGCACAGTAGAAGTAGAATATAGTTCCAACGCCTTTTGGGTGGACAAACGAAAGTCTGGCCTACTACAAGGTCGCCCATTTTCCTCTCAGCCCCGTCGCGCTGATAAAGGGGCGACATTTGAAATGCAGAACAGCTTCATGCAGGGTATCCCCAGGAAGACGTGTCACCGATTACCACTGTGGAGCCGACGCTTGGCGGACGGTAAGGCTGCGACAATTCTGTTTGTGGAGCTTGTCGGACGCGGCGAGTTCCTCTGGAATCTTCCGCGGGCAAAGCAGCTGGCGAGCCAGGGACACACAGTGGTGTTCCTCACGCTGGGCGCCAACCAAGCTGATTGCGTTCGTGAGAATGTCGGCTTTCGGGAATGGATCACCCCGCCTGGGTCTGAGCGCTTCCTGCAAAACCCGGATGTCGGTTCGTATGGCAGTTGGGTTCGCCAGGGGATCCAGCGCTGGCGGACGCGCGCCATCGTTCAGACGTCCCTAATTCCAGGCCTATATGAAATTATCCAGGCCGAATCACGTCGTTACAATCTTCTGGTAGCTGCACGCCACAATGCTCTTGGTGCAGGCTTGGCACGCGAGAAACTCGGAGCCCCTCTGGTCGGGCTATAGCCGAATCCGGCTCCTCTGCGCACCTGTTTTCATGAGCCGGGTTTGCCGCTTCCAGATGGTTGTGGCACGTTCTTGATGAACTCGGAGGGTAAGTGTTCCGAGCAATATATCATGGCGATGGCAGATTGGGTTTCGGCACAGACTGAATGCTGGCATTAACTTCCCACCACGCCGTTTCAAGCCAACTTCCGGATGCCGACCATCCGGACGGGGGTGCCTCACTTCCCAGAATCCGGCTTCGGACTCGCGTTACGGTCGTTCGGGCCGGCAGGCTTCAAGATAGACCACCCGCGCCGCCCCTTCCCGCTGCTTGATCTGCCCCCGCTCCGCTTGTTCCAGCACTTTCAACCGGGCCTGCCCCCGCTGACTCATCTCGATCCGTTCCTCTCGTTCGGCACCCTTCATTGGCTCCCATCCGATTAGGAACTTCTTACGTTGCTCTCTTAGGAACTTCTCACGTTGTTGTGACACACAGCCGTTCTCGGTCACCCGCGTTCTGCGGAACGTTCTGTTACTATGTCTGGGAACGGTCAAGCTCGCGGCAAGTCAAGTTAGCAGGAGGATGTTATGAAACTGAATTCCATTCATCAGGCGGCCGCGTTGGGCCTGTTCTGTGTCACACTGGCAATCTCACCGGCTGCGCGTGCGGAGGATCCGATGACTCTGCAGTCATTGATTGACCGCCAGATGATCATGGATCAGATCACGCGTTACTACTACAACTTCGGCAAAGCGGAGCGGCAGAGCGAAGAGAGCTTCTATGCCGAGGACGGCGAGTTGATACTCGGCACGCGGCACTACAAGGGCAAGGAAGGCATCAAGCAGGCCTACAATCGTACCCCCCCGGCCTCTAAGGCTGGAGAGGCGCCCGCCGCCAAGGCGCCCCCGCGCGAGAGGACCGCTTTCAACGTAGCGATCGGGAATCCGCTGATCATCGTGCACGGCGACACGGCCACCTCGCAGGTCATTTTCACCGAGTACCGGCAGGAGAAGGTGGGCGATCCGATGAAGTTTACGACGCAGGGAAAAGAGTACGCGACGTGGGTCAAGGTGAATGGCAAATGGCTCTACAAGACCCGCCAGATCGCGAGCGGCAGTAACCCGCCGGAAGGCTGGAAGGAATAAGCACCCGGCGCGTTGGATACTCTGGCGCCCGAACCGCTGTGTCCAGATCCCTTCAGCCACCGATGTCCCCGGCGGGCTTTTGATCGTACGGGCTGCGAATCCCTGTTGTCGGGGGCGACAGAACGACCAGTCTCCTTGCCAAAGAGATCGCCGATGTGCGTTCCGGCGCGATGAGAATGAATTCAATATAGCGGCTACTTGCGCACTCGAATAGATGATCCGAGCGTCTTCGCTCCTCCGGGATTCACACGGACCCTCGCTCGATGGAGGGAATATCCGTCAGTCGATTAGCTAGTGATCTAGGAATCGCCTAGGTTGTGCAAGGTTACTCGGAGTGCAAAGGCACTTCCCGTTTCAAGTGCTAGAGAGGGGAATCCTCCCGGATATCTGATTTGTACTTAGTAGGAGATGCGCGGAGAGTTGTGCGCCGAGGTTAGCCAAGACTTCAACTAGGCCTTTTTGGTCTTTGATGGACATGTGACGTCAAGCTCTGGAAACGCTCCAACTTCATCTATCTAAAGGTATTGGGCTTCCTGGGGAGTCCGGAAATCAATGGTATTTCCCGAGTTTCGCCCTACATCCAACTGAATGGAGTCGCAACGGAGTTACATGTCCAGAATTTAAGCCTCGATCTCAACCCCTCTCCATCCTCGTCAATCTCGCGGAGCCGGGAAGCGGTCCAGGCAAGCGGAACAGTTGAAATCGCTGCGCGAGAAACGCTGGGACACCATCGAGATCCTGGCGCTCCCGTCCCTTGCCCGCCTCGCTGGAACCTGATATTGTGGTGCGATTCGATTGTTGCGCAGTGATTTACGTTGATGGTTACCATATCGAAGCGAATCACGTCATCAATATGGTAGACAATCACTCGATTCGTTGTTTCGAAAACGCGGGCATCGAGTTCTCGATCACGGAGGTTTAACCTATGCGAAAACAGTATCTCTTGCTCCTTTCGTTTTTGTTTGTATCCCTTTTAATCCTCGGCGGATACGCCGTCGTCGAGGCGCAGCAAAGGACTTCTTCGACCGCCAGCGGGCGCTGGTCTGATGCAGCCACCTGGCCTGGCGGAAAGGTCCCGGGCGAAAACGATGTGGTCACCATTGCGGGGGGCCAAAACGTTGTCCTCGATGTCAGTCCTCCGGCGCTGCGCAGCTTGACGATCAACGGCAAACTGAGCTTTGCGGATGACAAAGATATTAACCTGACGACCGAGTGGATCCTGGTGCATGGGGAGTTGGAGATCGGCACGGAAGCCCGCCCCTACACGCACGAGGCGACCATTACCCTCACCGACAACGTTAAAGACGAAGATATGAGTGGAATGGGTGGAGAGAATGACCGCAGCGACCGCGGGATCATGATGGTCGGCGGAACCCTGAACCTGCACGGGAATCGGGAAGACTCCTGGACCAAGCTGGCGAAGACCGCCGCCGCAGGCAGCAACACCATCGAAGTCATGGATACCGGTGACTGGAAGCCGGGTGACCGGATTGTCCTCGCGTCCACGGATTTCGATCCCCACCAGGCGGAGAGGCGAACCATCGCCGGCATCGCTGGAAGCGTGATCACGCTGGATCAGCCCCTTGACTACATGCACTTCGGCGAAGTCACCTTCGGCGTGGATGAGCGCGGCGAAGTCGGCATGTTGTCGCGGAATATCCTGATCCAGGCTTCGCCTGACGCAGATGAGGACCTCTTTGGCGGCCACATCATGGCGATGGACGGGAGCAAAATGTATGTCGAGGGCATCGAGCTCAATCGCATGGGGCAGAACATGCATCTGGCCCGGTATCCGATCCATTGGCATCTGATCGGCGATGCGCAGGGGCAGTACGTCCGGAACTCCGCGATTCACGACACCTACAGCCGCTGCGTGACCGTGCATGGCACAAATTACTTGCACGTTGAAAACAATGTGACCTACAACAACATTGGTCACTGCTTTTTCCTGGAGGACGCCGTGGAGCACGACAACGAGTTCGTGCACAACCTAGGGATCCTGACCAAGTGTCATCCGGACTCGCCCTGCGTCGCGACAAACCTCGCTGCAGCCGGAGAGAGCCGACCGGAAGGGAATGGCCAGAATGCCGACGACGTCCTGCTTCCCTCGGACAACACGGCGGCGACTTTCTGGATCACCAACCCGGACAACATATACCGGGATAACGTGGCTGCGGGTTCCGACTCTAACGGCTTCTGGATGTCATTGCCGGAGCACGGTATTGGTAAGTTCGAAGGCACGGAGATTGCTGCGAATACCTGGCCACGTCGAACGCCATTCAAGGAGTTCAAGGGCAACGTCGCCCACTCCAACTATGACTCGTTCATGTTCGATCGAAATGTTACTGGGTCCGATGGCCATTTCGGTGTTACCGGCAGCTCGCATACCGGCCTTGAAAATCCCGCTGACCCGGACAGCAAGGCGTTGGAATCGGTCTTCGAGGATCTCACCGCCTACAAGAACCGGAATGGCGCCATCTGGGGCCGCGGCGAGATGCACGTATTCAGGAACGTGAAGCTTGCCGATAACGCGATCGGCTTTACGCACGCCTCTGGCGCATTCGGCCGTTACGCCTTTACTTCAAAGGTTGTTGACTCGCTGTTCGTGGGCGAAACCGAGAACGTCGGCAACCCCAAAACAGACGCCGAAAAGGCCTACGGCCGCAGCTTCCCGAAGCCTGAAATGCCGGATTACCCGATCCACGGCTACGAGTACTACGATTACCGTCATGACGTGGAGAACACAACCTTCCGGAACTTCGAGGACAACGCCACTCGCAAGTCGGGAGCGATGAGCTTACCTGCTGTATACCAGCTTCGGGGTCAGCTCCAATAACGCCGTCGAGGGCGTGAAATTCGTCGACGCCAAGCCGGTGTATTTCCCGCTGATGGAGCGGAAGTGGGGTAACGATAACGGAGGCAGCACTGCCTATAAGACCGCGGTGATCCGTGACCGGGACGGCTCCTTCGGTGGTGGTCCCAATTCCTACGTCCTCATCAATGACGGCGTCAACGACAGCATCGCAGTCGACACAGAAGCCTGTGAGGTCAAGCCTGCCTGGAACGCTGCCGTGTGCAAGGGCGATGTTGGGCGCCTGAATATTGGCGGCCCAGGCGGAGGACGTGGATTCTTCGGCGGTCGTGGCGCGGCCAAGGGTGGCGCTAAGGGCGGTCCTGCGGCAGCCAAGGGCGGCGCCAAGGGTGGCCCTGCGGCAGCTAAGGGCAAAGGAAAAGGCGGCGGATTCTTCGGTAGAGGCGCTGGACCTGCTCAGCCGCCGGTCGTTCTCAGCCGCAACGGCAAGGAGTACAACCTGACGGGCACCAACGTACGAGCCGGTACCGAGATCAAGGTGACCACCGAAAGGCCGGACGTGTCCCTCTCCCTGAACGAACTGGATCGCGGCTCGTGGGTAATCTTTGAGCTGCCGGGATTCACCGCCGCAGCCTCGGGTGCGCAGCAGAACAGCCTGGATGCGCTGCGTGCGGCCAACGACACCTCGTACTACAAGGGCGAGGGTTCGCTCTGGGTCAAGGTTGTCTCCAGCGGCGACAGCGGCACCGGCGCCCCTGGTGGTGGACCCAGCGTTCAAGTCAGCCGGTAAGCTGAACCCTGCTGTTTGATCATGAGCCCCCGGCGCAGGCCGGGGGCTTTTTGCTTCGTACCGCAATGCGGCGCAATCGTTTCACGGAATCGCCTCTGGCGTGGGCTGTTGCCGAGGATCTCGGCCACCTGCACGTAGCTAGCTCCTTGTTCTCTACGAACCGGGTCGCCAGGGTGTGCCGGAACCGGTGAGGGTGGGGGTTGTTAACGCCGAACTTCTGCCGAACTTCTTAAGGACGCCGGCATGGTCCGCTGGCCGATAGTGACGGCCCTCCGTGCGGCGGCAACGTCCCAGAAGAGCGTCCTCTGACGCGGGTACGAGAACGTTCTTCAGGAGATGGCGCAACGGTGGGTGAATCGCGTCGTTCGGTGAGCCGGGAAGCGGTCTGAGGCGGCGCCAAAAAGATGAAATCGCCGCGCGGGAACGCCGGGACACCATCGCGATCCTGGCGCTCCCGTCCCTTGCCCGCCTCTCTGGAACCTGATATCGTTGGCTGGCTGGATCGGAAACACGAGAATCAGTTTCTCGATCGCGGAGACTAACGATGCGCAAATATTATCTCTTGTTCCTTTCGTTGCTTTTAGTCCTTGGCGGATATGCCGTCGTTAAGGCTCAGCAAAGAACTTCTTCGACGGCCGGCGTGAAGCGCTGGTCTGATGCAGCCACCTGGCCTGACAGGAATGTGCCCGGTAAAGACGCCGTTGTCACCATTGGGAAGGACATGAACGTTGTCCTTGATGTCAGTCCGCCGCCGCTGCACGGTATACGGCTCGACGGCAAATTGAGCTTTGCAGATGATAAAGATCTCGAACTGACCACCGAGTGGATCCTGGTGCGCGGGGAACTGGAGATTGGTACGGAAGCCATGCCCCACACGCGCCATGCGACGATTACCCTGACCCAAAATGTCCCGGGTGAAGACATTGAAACGATGGGTGACCGCGGGATCATGATGATGGGTGGAACCCTGAACCTGCACGGGAATCGGAAAGACTCCTGGACCAAGCTGGCGAAAACAGCCGCCGCGGGGAGCAACAAAATCGAAGTCCTGAATACCGGTGATTGGAAAAAAGGCGACCAGATTGTTATCGCGTCAACCGATTTCGATCCCCACCAAGCTGAGCGGCGAACCATCTCCGGCATCTCCGGAAACGAGATCACGCTGGATCAGAAACTGCAGTATATGCACTACGGCGAAGTCACCTTCGGCGTGGATGAGCGTGGCGAAGTCGGCATGCTGACGCGCAATATCCTGCTCCAGGCGACCCCTGACGCAGAGCAGTCCTTCAGTGGCGGGCATGTGATGGCGATGGTTGGGTCGACCATGCAAGTCTCCGGTGTCGAGTTCTTTCGGATGGGGCAGCACGAGAACCTTGCCAGGTATCCGATCCATTGGCATCTGGTTGGCGACACGCAGGGCCAATATGTCGAGAACTCCGCCATTCACGACACCTACAGCCGCTGCGTGACGGTACATGGTACGCACAACATCCGGGTTGAGAACAATGTGGCCTACAACAATGTCGGTCACTGCTACTTCCTCGAAGATGGCGTGGAACACGATAACCAGTATCTTTCCAACCTGGGTCTGCTGACCAAGTGCAATCCCGCCCGGCCCTGTAATCCGACCAACGCCCTGAACGGCTCAGGGGAAGGTCAAACGGCCGAGGATCAGTTGATTCCCTCCGACAACACGGCGTCCACATTCTGGATCACGAACCCCGACAATATATACCTCGGGAATGTGTCCGCGGGGTCTGAGCAAACAGGCTTCTGGATCGCTTTGCCGGAACATCCAACGGGTAAGTTTGAAGGCACGGAGATCAGCGCGAAAACCTGGCCCCGTCGAATGCAACTGCGGGAGTTTTCCCGCAACGTCGCCCACTCCGACGTCGACGGACTGATGTTTGATCGCGGACCCAATCCGCAGGGCAGATTCAACCTTGGCGGGAATCCGCATATGGCCTACGCGGATCCCAGCAACCCCGACAGCCAGAGGCTGGACACGGTAATCAATGACTTCACGAGCTACAAGAACAGTGGCGCTGCCATCTGGGCTCGTGGCGAGCAGCATGTGTTCAGCGGCCTGAAGCTGGCCGACAGCGGTATAGACTACACGCATGCGTATCCCGGCATTCAACCGGGCGGGGGCGCCTTCACCTCAACCGTCAAAGACTCCCTGTTTGTGGGAGAATCCGACAATAAAGGCACCCCCGAAACCCCGGAGGAAAAGGCGTATGGCCGGACCTTGCCGCGCAAGGACGCGGATTACCCGATCCGTGGTTACGAATACTACGACTTCACGCACCATCTTGTGAATGACACGTTCGTCAATTTTGAGGACAATGCCACCCGCAAAGCCGGAGCCATCTCTTACCTGCTGTTCACCAGCTTTCCAGTGAGCACCAACAACGATGTCGAGGGCCTGAAATTCGAAAATGCGAAGCCGGTATATTTCCCGCCGACGCAGGATCGTCGCTGGGCCTTCTCCGGTGAATTCGGGCGTTTTACCGGCTGGAATGGGGCCGTGTTCCACGATAAAGACGGGTCGGTGGGCGGTATCCCCAATTCCTACATTGTGATTGACAACGGGATTGCGGACGATGACAAAGCCTGTGAGATCAAGCCGTCCTGGAACGCTGCCGTGTGTAAGGGTGATTTCGGGCGGCTCAACATTGGTGGCGTCGGAGGGTTCGGTGGGCGAGGCGGAGCCGCCGGTCGTGGCGCAGCCAAGGGGAAGGGTGCTCCTGGTGGCCCTGCTGGAGCCAAGGGCAAAGGCAAGGGCAAAGGAAAAGGCGCTCCTGGTGGAGGTGGATTTTTTGGTGGAGGCGGTCCTCCGATCGTTCTCAGCCGCAATGGCAGGGAACTTGACCGAGGGCACTGGCAACACCACGGTTCGCGGAGATACCGAGATCAAGGTGGAAACCGAAAGGACGCCCCTGAACATTAGCGTAAGTGAACTCGACAAAGGCTCCTGGGTTCTCCTTGAGCTGCCGGGATTCACCACCGCAGAATCGGGTACGCAGCAAGCCAGCCTGGATGCGCTGCGCAGCGCCAGCGGCACCTCATACTACAAGGGCGATGGTGCGCTCTGGGTCAAGATTGTCTCTGACGGTGGCGGCGCTCGCGCGGGTCGTGGCGGCGGAACTGGAGGCAGTGTCGAAGTCAGCCGGTAAGCTACCCCCGCTGTATAAGTAGAGCCCCCGGCCTAGGCCGGGGGCTTTTCTATGCCAAATGCCCTGCCCTTGCCCGCTATTGTGTCGGTCCGGCCAGATCCGCCCGGGAGGCGGACGCGTCTTTGAGCGGTGCGACTTTATCGGGATCGAACCTGATCATCAGGTACTCTATGTGGTCGTCGATGCGGGTGAACCAGTGCCCTACGCCTACTGGGATGATGGCCACATCTCCGGCCTTCAAATCGTAAGTCGCCGGATTGTGGATCGATGTACCGTTGTTGCCGGGTCTGTTGAGCAGCCTCATTGCGCGGTTATCCGGAGGGCGACGATCCATGCCGACGATATCGGACCCAGAGCGAGCGTGGCCGATCCACTGATGACGTGATAGACCTCGCTGACCAGATCATGCTCGGCCACCGCACCGGGCACGGGCAAGCGGCCGCGATAGACCACACCGACGGCGATATTGGACTTGCGGGCATCTACAGCCCGGATCTGCTGATCGGTGATGATCTCCGCCTTGCCACGGTCCGCAGATGGATCGATCTCGCGGAATTGTTTAGATCGCCACAACCCTCCGTTGCCACTCGGGAATAAACTGCTGATAGACATCCAGAGTCGCGCTTGCTTTCGAGTGTCGCATGAGCCCCCGTGCATCCTTGGCACACGCGCCCGCTAGTTTCAGCCAAACGGTGAACGATCGCCGCAAGACTGCCAGTTCACCCATGTGAGTAGCGGCGCTTTGGAGACAGCCCCATCACCCTGTTTCTGTACTTCGTTGCCCAGATGATGCTTGGTGGGCCCCTGGACATCGCGGTCAGGTTGGGCAGCGGCAACTGGGATTTGGGGATGACGGTTCATTGGATGAACGGCGTCATCGCCGGGATCACCGCGTAAGTAGCGGGTCGACGAGAGAGTGGAAACGTTCTGCTGAAAACATGCTAACCGCTTGGGTCAACTTCCTCACGCGCATCTAGCGGCGGGTAAGTGAGATCATGGCTGACACTAGTAATCTGATCGATACCCACTTTGTATGCCCACCAGCCGCTCCCTCCTCGCCTTAGTATTAGTCGCCAACGCGCTCCTGCGAATTGCGAATGGAGCCAGTGGCGTACTTGTCGGGCTTTATCTAGCGGCGCTTCCGGATTATGGCGAGGGGGCCGGCGCAGTTCTAGCCGGCATGCTTGGAGCCGTCGTATTCGGAGCTGAGTTAGTCTTTGCCGCGCCTGCCGGAGTAGCTGCAGATGCGATGTCCCCTCGAGAACTGATGTCAGCCGGCGCGCTCTTGGCAGCTGCGGGCACACAACTGTTTGGCATGACAGCAAGCGCAGGTATCTTCTTTCTGAGTCGATCTCTCGAGGGCGCGGGGGCAGCGGCGTGCACGCCCGCTCTGTTGGCGCACCTCACCGATATTACGGACAGAAACCCGTCACTCCGCGCCCGGGTAATGAGCTATTTCGAGATTTCACTGCTCGCTGGGCTGGCCTTCGGCGGGCTCCTTGGCGGGCAGAGCTGGGGTTGGTTTGGGCCAGCGGCCTTCTCCACCCTTGCTGGACTTTATTTAATGTGTGCGATCCTGTTCCACTTCGGCGCTCGCAATACCCATGGTTTCGGAGCGAAACTAGCGGTCACCGGTTTTCGAAGTGCCCTGCAAAGTAAGCCGCTCCAGCGTCTTGCACCCATTTGGCTGTGCGTGAATGCGATCGTCGGCCTTTGGCTGGGGCCGACATTGATCTTTTTGCTTTCTGCTGCTCCTCCGTCACAAAACGGACAGTTCCTCCCGGGCCTCTTTTCCGCCGAGCCGAAGCAGGTTGGTTGGGTCATGCTTCTCTACGCGGTTGTCTTTGCAATAGGCGTCCTGCTCTGGAGCATCTTTCTCCCCAAACTGCATCCTGTTCGTGTCTTGAAAATATCGCTTTGGGCGATGTTTGCGGCTTGTTTCGGATTTTATGCCTTCAATCATGCTCCGGCCGAATGGCGAGGGGGAATTGCGGCTGCGACGATCGTGGCGATTATGGTCGAGAGTGGCTTCACTCCAGCGGCGCTTTCTTTACTGGCCAGTGTGGTTGGTGCCGAACCCGGGCGAGGTTCGGCCATGGGGATTTATTCATTCCTTCTAAGTATGGGAGCCATTATAGGCTCTCTTTTGGCGGGATGGCTCGGCTCACTCTTTTCCATTGATGGGCTGATTTATGGGACGGTAGCAATGGCTACGATCGCACTAATTTGGATGAATGGGTTCGGAGGAGCAACAAGTGAGTCAGAACTATGATCTGGCAATCATCGGAGCCGGTTCGGGTGGGCTCACCGCGGCTGCTTTCGCGGCTCGCTTAGGCGCAAAGACGGCCTTGATCGAGAAGGCATCCATCGGCGGAGATTGCACTTGGACAGGGTGTGTTCCAAGCAAGGCGCTGTTGAAAGCCGCCAAGGTTGCCCACGAGTGCCGAACGGCATCCCACTATGGCATCACTACGCCGAAACCCACCATCACGATGTCTGGTGTACGAGACTATGTGCGGCGGGCCATCGAACAGGTCTATCAGTTCGAAACGCCTGAAGAACTACAGAAACAGGGGATCGAGGTGATCCCCGGTGAAGCCATGTTCGCAGATTCAACATCAGTTTGCGCCGGGGATCGTACGATCACGGCCAACACGTTCCTCATCACAACTGGGGCGCATCCTTCCATCCCGCCAATCGACGGAATTCGCGATGTTCCGTATTTAACTTACGAGAAGATCTTTGAGGTCGACCGGCTCCCCAACCACTTGATTGTCATCGGCGGAGGTCCAATCGGCTGTGAACTCGCACAGGCTTATCGCCGGTTTGGCTCGGAGGTCACGATCGTTTCTCCCAAGCTTCTAGAGAAAGAAGAACCGGAAGCCCGCGCACGCTTGGAAGGTATTTTCTCTCAGGAGGGGATTCGCCGTGCTCACGGATTTGCCGAGGCTGTTCGGCAGGAAGGGGCAGAGATTATCGTGAGCTTGGAGGACGAGGAGGTTCGTGGCGATCTGCTGCTTGTGGCTTCGGGGCGGCTTCCGAATGTTGCCCGGCTTGGACTGGAAAACGCCGGGGTGGAGTTCTCTCCCAAGGGTATTTCAGTGGACAGTCAGCTGCGTACGAACGTCAGGCATATCTATGCTGCGGGCGACGTCACGGGCGGCTATCAGTTCACGCACTATGCTGGATGGCAGGCATTTCAAGCGGTTCGCAACGCCTTGCTTCCTGGACACTCAGAGGGACACAGCGATGTCGTTCCGTGGGTGACCTTTACCGAACCCGAGGTCGCCCATGTCGGCTTGACGGAGGAGGCAGCAAAGAGCCGGTTCGGGGAGAAAGTCCGGACCTGTTTGTGGGAAATGGATCACGTGGATCGCGCCATTTGCGATTACGATACGGCCGGATTCATTAAGGTCGTGACAGGCGAGGATGGGACGGTTCTAGGAGCGACGATCGTCGCTGCGCGTGCCGGAGAAATCATCACCGAGTTCGTACTGGCGATCCAGCACAAATGGAAGGTTAAGGATCTTGCAGGAGCCATCCATCCGTATCCGACTTATGCAACGCCCGTCCAGCAACTGGCGGCCGAAATGACGATCGATCACCTGCTGGGAGGTACATCCGGACGCGTTCTGCTGAGCTTATCCAAGCTTATTCGGTAAGGGTCGCCCCGGCAAATGGACGGATCGTGGATTTCGAGACCGGCTCCTTCAGCAGGGACAAGGCCGCGAGCATGATCTGCTTTTGCAGTTCCGTGTTGTTCGCCTCCCCAAATGGGAATCCAAGCGGTCGATCCACGAACAATACGCGGGGCGGGTCCACGCGCCGCGTTACGTGAAGGAGCATCGAGATCGACACCGTCGGAATTCCTGATTTCTCCACGATGCCTTGCACGATACCAGCTGTATGGTGACACATTGGGCACACCGGAGCCAGGAGCAGCGCATCCACCTGATCTTCGTGCAGCTTCCGGGCAATCGCAGGCCCCGTTTCCGTGATCAGCAACTTCGGCGCAATGATCGATCCCATCAAACTGAAATGGGTTGGCGCTGCTTCACCAACGATGCCCGCGTCCACAGCCTGGCGAAGCCGATCCAGGGGGAACGCGAGGTTACGGTCCGCTTCGATCCCGGAGTGGTCAAAGGCATCGCTACTCTGGCCCACTTGAAGCGTGCCAATCGAAGTCCCCCAGGGGATCTTGCGGTAGGAACAATCGTCATGTTTATAAGAGAGGTCAAACGGCTCCTGGGTGGGAAGATAGTATCCCGCTGTCGTCAAGAGAGCGATTCGGGCTTGATTCAGCGGTTTCGACAGTACGCTTCCGGGCCTCCAGTCAATCCAGCGGTATGGGTACGCCTTCATGAAAAGACGATATTTGAGAGGTAGATCAGACAGATTCGCCATAGCTCCGCGCGGTTTCACGAGCCTTTCCGCGCGACTAGCAATGCGTATCCCAACTTTCCAGACTTGACCGCATTACTGGCAGCTTGGGCGAGGCTCTTCGCTTCTCCAAGGTCAATCCCGGCCAAGTCGATCTTATTCAACTTCGCCATCAGTTCGGCTCCCAGTAATTTTCCTTGCACTTGGTGAACCATCTCGGAGAGCGCGTCGTCGCAAGGTTCCAGGACTGCCGTTGCGAGATTAGCCGCCGATAAGTAGGCAACATACTCTTCCACGGGCCGGGCGTCCGCAATACAGGCGATCCAGGCCATCAGTCCTTTGAGCTCGGCGGGCAATTCCCCGGCACGAGTCAGGTCGCTGATTCCCACCACGCCACCGGACTTCAACACGCGTCCGAACTCCGCCGCAGCCGTCTCCTTGCTCGGAAACGTGCAGAACGCACATTCGCAAAGAATGGCATCGAAGTACCCGTCTGGAAAGGGCAGGCCTTCGGCGTCACCCTGCTGAAACTCAACAAGGTTGGCGATGCCGGCGGCAGCGGCGCGTTGGCTGGCTTGGCGGATGTTCTCCGAACCAAGGTCAACGCCGGTAACCTGGCAGCCGAAGGTCTCGGCAAGATACGCTGCGCTTTCCCCTCTTCCTGAGGCGACGTCCAGAACGCGCATACCGGCAGCTAGGCCCATGAGTTCCCCTAACCGGGACGTCAGTTGGAGGCCTCCGGGATGAAAAGAATCGCCCAGCAGCAGGCGCGTGAAATCGCTTTCGTAGACGGCCGCACAGCAGCGTTTCAGCTCGGCTGATTCCGCGGACGGTTTCATTGCTCCTCTCCTCCTCCGCCGTTCGGAGTGACCTGCACAAGGTCAGCATCCGTATCCGGCGCCGTCTTCCCATCGGGGCCGAAGTGGAACTCAATCGGCTGGACCTCAAATGGCCGTCCCGCCCGGCGCGCTTCGACGCGATCCCGTTCCTGCGCCATCAGCTGGGCCCGTGCTTGTTCGCGATAGCCGATCGTGTTGTAGGCACAGAACGGGATCTGCTTTCCTCCCGGAAGCAGGAACTCCTTGCAGCACTTCATCAGATTCTTTTGATTGAACGTCCACGGATCCATGAAGTCCTGCAGCATGATCATGAAGATGAACTTGGACATCTCTGTGACATCCAAACCGCCGTCGGGAAGCCCGCAAGCCGAGCACGAAAAGGAAAACTCCTGCGCGACTTTCTCCGACCCCATCACAGCGGAAGACGACCACAGCCCCTCCAACGCTTTACGAATGTCTTCCCCCAAATCCGGGGTGACCCGGTTGCTGATGTAGTCCAGGTAGTCTTCCACATTCAACAATCGCGGCAATGGAGTAACGTTATTCTCACCATCAATGTAGGCATAGGTCACTGAGTTGCAGGTCGGAAAACAGCACGGGACGGGGACGAAATCGCTCTTCGCGAACATTCCTTCAGTTTGGGCCTCAATCAACTTGATGATGTCCGGGTTTGTCATCCGCTTCATCGGATCGTGGCCGCCGTGCCGCCCCGCGTGGAAGGCCGGTTGGAAGTTTACGCCTCGCACCGCTGGATGATCCAGGGCAAACCGCACAATGCGGCCGATCTCATGTTCGTTCACTCCCCGTTCAATCGCCGGAACCAAAATCACATTGGACCCAGCTTCGGCCAAACGGTCGAGCGCCAAGAGTTTCTTCGGCAGCAAATCCGCCTCGCCGCGAATGATACGATACGTCTCATCCTCAAATCCGTCGAACTGAAAATAGATCGCGGGTTGGATTCGGGAAAGCTGTTTCAGGAAGCTGTCATCTGTTGCGATTCGCTTTCCGTTGGTGTTCAGCATCACGTGAGGAATACCGCGTTCCCGGGCCGCTTCCATCATCGGTACGATCTGGGGATGGATCGACGGCTCGCCACCGGAAAACTGCACTACTTGCGGGTTTCCTTCGGCCGCGATGTAGTGATCCAGGATGTCTTCCACTTCCTCCAGGGTCAAGCTGAATCCGGGTCCGGCCTCGGCGAAACACAGGGGACACGCCATGTCGCATGCGCTATTCACCTCGATGATCCCGAGGCATGCATGCTGCTGATGATCGGGGCAGAGCCCGCAATCGTGAGGACACCCTTCCCGGACTTCGGTTGCGAACTCGACGGGGATCGTCCCCGGCTTGTTGAACGCGGACCGAACTCGTGTACAGTTCGGCGTCCCCATAGACCAACCCCTCGAACTCACCATGTTCGGGGCAACGCTTCCGCAAGTACACCTTGTTATCCCGGATCAGAACATGGCCGTCAATCACACGGCGGCAGTCCGGGCAGATGCTACGCGTAAGTTCATAGAAGACATAGTTCGCATCCTTCTTCGGATCACTCATTTGCTTAGGGTTAGAGTTCATGGATTTGTTTAGATCATTCCCCAACTTAGCTTCGGACAGTAAGCCTGCAATTCGCAAATCGCCATTCGTAGCAGATTTCTTCCTGAAACAATTAGGAACCTGGCGGGCGGAACCCGATTGATCTTCTAGTTCTCATTCGAACGAACGAAGGCGCAGGATACGGTCGCGACTGCCACCCCTCAAACATGCTGTGGACCGCTGGCGTGTAAAGATGCGGGGGTCACGGATCAGACCTACTACCGCCGGCGGAAAGAGTAGGGAGGCCTGCGGATAGAACAGGCTGCCCCGGACTCTTCGTGACGCCCAAGGGCGGCGGGAAGGTGGATTCCACCAGGCTGACGCAGTTCGGACGGGCACTGAAAGGCAACGCCTTTCTGCGCAAACGCTACATCGCCGAGTTCAATGCCAAGTTCACGCAACCGGGTAACATGAAACCTGACCGGACAACTAACGTGTCAACAAAACCGGGCAACTACAAAAGTTAACGACAGTGGGGCGGCTGGAACAGCGTCGGCGGGTCCGGCAGCAGCGGAAGGCCGAGATGGTCGCGAGCCGGTTCGTACGTGGCATACACGCCTGCTGAGGTGCGCGCACTCGCCGGTCCGCGAAACCGTCGAAAAGCTCGCGCTTCTGCCTGAACGTCGGGACGTCCTGCTCTGCCATGCATGGGACGACCGGGCAGGGTCCGCTAAGGAACTGCACGATCTGCTCGAGTCACGCGGTGTCTCGGTCTGGCTCAGCGAGAAGGACGTCGCCCTCGATACACCGTTGCTTCGCGAAATCGACAAGGGATTGGCGAAATCGCGAGTCGGAATCGTGCTGGTGACCCCTGCGCTGCTGCGCCGTCTAGCACTAACGCTGGGGTGGCTGGGCTCACCGAACGACGCGATTCCGGGAACCGATTGCGCAGCATTGCGGTACGAAACAAAAAGCCCCCGGCCGTAAGCCGGGGGTTCTTGCTCGTGCAGCAGGGTTCCGCTTAGCGGCTGGCCTGAAGACTGGCTCCGCCGCCCGGTCCCTGGGTCGGACCGCTGCCCAGGACGTCGCCGTCAGAGACCAGCTTGACCCACAGCGAGCCATTGCCCTTGTAGTAGGAAGTGGCATTGGCCTTGCGCAGTGCATCCAGGCTGCTCTGCTCGGTACCCGACGCCGCGGAGGTGAATCCCGGCAGCTCGAAGATCACCCACGAGCCGCGGTCCAGTTCGGACACGTTGAGGTTCACGGTCGGCCGTTCGGTGGTCACCTTGATCTCGGTCCCCGCCTTCACGTTGGTTGCTGCATAGAAGGGGAAGTCCTTGCCATTCCGGCTGAGAACGATCGCCGGCTCCACAGGCCCTCGGATACCGGATCTGTTAAACGTGCCGGCGGGGAAACCTCCACCGCCTTTACCTTTGCCTTTCGCTGCGCCAGGGCCGGCTTTTCCTTTGGCTGCAACAGGACCACCTTTCGGACCGCCTTTGCCTTTCGCTGCGCCACGACCGCCTCCGCCAAATCCGCCGCCGGGGGCACCGGCGCCAACATTCACGCGTCCGATGTCGCCCTTGCATACGGCAGCATTCCAGCTGGGCTTCACCTCACAGGAATCGTCGACGGCGACCCCGTCGTTGATCAGAATGTAGGAATTCGCGACACCGCCGACCGAGCCGTCCTTGTCGTGGAACACGGAGCTCCGGTAGCTCGCATTGCCGTAATCGTCATTGCTCCACTTATACTCGATGGGCGGGAAATACACCGGTTTGGCGTTCTCGAATTTGGCCCGCTCAACGATGTTGTTGGAGCTCATTCCGAAGCTGGTGAACAGCAGGTACGAGATCGCTCCCGTTTTGCGGGTGGCGTTGTCCTGATAATTCACGAAGGTGTCGTTGTCCAGCTCATGATGGTAGTCGTAGAACTCGTAGGCGCGGATCGGGAAATCCGGGATCGCGGGCTCCGGCAGGCTGCGGCCGTAAGCCTTTTCCGACGGCGTCGTGGGATTGCCGATGTTCTCGGATTCGCCCACGAACCGCGAGTCGACCACCCGTGAGGTATAGGGGGCGCGACCGCTGTTGCCGGACGCATGCGTGAAGCCAATGGCGTTGTCGGCCATCATCAGGTTCTTGTACAGGTGCATTTCCCCGCGGGCCCAGATGCCGCTATTGCGGTTCTTGTAGACGGTGAAATCCTCGAAGACCGACTCCAATTGCTTGCTGTTGGGATCAGCCGGATCGGACTGCGCAATATACCCGCCCACGGCGAAATGGCCATCGGGCCGGGGGGCGCGGTCCCCCATGAAGCCGTCGAAGTTCGAATGGGATACGTTTCCTTTGAACTCCCGCACCTTCATGCGACGCGGCCAGGTCTTTGCACTGATCTCGGTGCCTTCGAACTTACCCGTCGGATGCTCCGGCATGGCGAACCAGAAACCGGTCGCATCGGACCCCGCGGCCACGTTGCCCCGATATATGTTGTCCGGGTTGGTGATCCAGAACGTCGACGCCGTGTTGTCGGAAGGGATCAGGATATCGTCGGCGTCCTGGCCGGCCGTATAGAAGTTCGAGCCGGCGGTAATTCCGAACGGGGCGAGGTTGGTCGGCTCGCACGGCTTGTCCGGATGGCACTTGGTCAGGATCCCCAGGTTGCTCAGGAACTGGTTGTCGTGCTCCACGCCGTCTTCGAGGAAGAAGCAATGGCCAATGTTGTTGTAGGTCACGTTGTTTTCCACGTGCAGGTAATTTGTGCCATGCACGGTCACGCAGCGGCTGTAGGTGTCATGAATCGCCGAGTTCCGGATGTACTGGCCCTGCGCATCGCCGATCAGATGCCAATGGATCGGATACCGGGCCAGATGCATGTTCTGCCCCATGCGATTGAGCTCGACGCCTTCGACAAACATCTTGCTCCCGTCCATCGCCATGATGTGACCGCCAAAGAGGTCCTCATCCGCGTCAGGCGAAGCCTGGATCAGGATATTGCGCGACAACATACCGACTTCGCCGCGTTCATCCACGCCGAAGGTGACCTTCCCAAAGTGCATGTAATCGAGGTTCTTGTCGAGCGTGATCGTGTTGCCGCGGACGGCGGAAATGGTTCGCCGCTCGGCCTGATGGGGATCGAAATCCGTGGAGGCGATGACAATCTGATCGCCGGCTTTCCAGTCGCCGGCATCCAGCACTTCAATGGTGTTGCTCCCGGCCTCGGCGGTCTTGGACAGTTTCGTCCAGGAGTCTTTCCGATTGCCGTGCAGGTTCAGCGTACCGCCCATCATCATGATGCCGCGGTCGCTGCGGTCGTTCTCGCCACCCATTCCGCTCATATCTTCGTCCTTGACGTTGTCGGTGAGGGTGATGGTCGCCTGGTGGGTGTAGGGTCTGGCTGCGGTGCCGATCTCCAGCTCCCCGTGCACCAGGATCCACTCGGTGGTCAGGGCGACGTCTTTATCATCTGCAAAGCTCAGTTTGCCGTCGATCGTTAAGCTGCGCAGCGCCGGAGGACTGACATCCAGAACAACGTTCATGCCCGCCGGAATCGTGACAACGGCGTCCCTGCCAGGCACTTGGCCATTTGGCCACGTGGCTGCATCGGACCAGCGCCCGCTGGCCGTCGAAGAAGTTCTTTGCTGAGCCTGAACAACCGCGTATCCGCCGAGAGCTAAAACAGCTAGAGATAGCACCGAAAGGAGCAAGAGATGATGTTTTCGCACGTAAAACCTCTGTTAATCGAGAAATCGATTCCTGTGTGGGAGTTAGCCCGACCACGATATCAGGTTCCAGAGAGACCGGCAAGGGACTCGATCGCCAAGGTCTCGATGGTGTCCCAGCGTTTCTCGCGCAGTGATTTCAACTGTTCGGCGCTGGCTTGGACCGCTTCCCGGCTCACTGAACTGCGTGACACACTCACGCCTGCGCCATCACCGGAAGAACGTCCTTGCACCGGCGGCAGGAGAAGACTAGAGTTGGCAAGAAACGGCGTTATGTGAACGTGAGTGCGTCACTGTCGTCGACCGGCGCCGGATGCGCTCGCCGCCGGAAGCGCCAGGGCTATGATTTCCACAGCGCCGTCCACCCGTGCTGCCACGGCGATAAACTGGCGCCCATCCTTCATATAAGTCACCGGGAATCCAGTCGTCGGACCCGGCAACTCAATCTCAGCGACGACAGCGCCGGTCTTTTTGTCCCATGCGCGGAAAACCGGGTTGCGGCCACCCTCGCCGCCAAAGAGCAGCGTCTTGGTGACCAGCAGGCCGGTGCCTCTGGTCGGCACCCCGGTATTCGGGATGTCCACACCTTTGAGCTTCTCGTTGTTCTTATATGCGTCCGGCGTCTCGCCATGCGGGACCATCCACAAGTGCTCACCCGTCTTCAAATCGACGGCCGTGATCCGCCCGTAGGGAGGCTTCAGCAGCGGCAGACCGAATACAGTCGTCGGCGCGCCCCCTCGCTCACCGCGAGTGTCATGATAGGCCACACCCGTACCCGGCAAGCCCTCCATGAGCTTCTCAACATACAAACTGGAATTACTGGCCACATAGAGCACATCGTCAACGGGATCCACCGCACCGCCAGGCCAATTGATGCCTCCCACAGCGGCCGGCGCGTTTAACGTGCCCTGCGTTCCGTCGGCGGCATTGGCCAGAGATGCCGGAGTATAAAGACTTCCCAGGCGGAACGCCGAGGCGATACGCAGCGCTTCCTCCTTGATTTCAGGCGTGAAATCGACTAGGTCCTCCTCGGTCACGCCCTGCCGTTCAAGCGCGGCCGGCTTGGTGGGAAACGGCTGCGTGGGAGAGGTCCGCTCACCGGGGACATCGGACTGCGGGACCGGACGCTCCTCGATGGGCCACACCGGCTCGCCCGTTTCCCGGTCCAAAACAAAAGCAAAACCCTGCTTGGTCAGTTGGACCACCGCCTTGACGGGACGGCCGTCAGCGACGATGTCCACCAGAATCGGGGCGGTCGGCGGGTCGAAGTCCCATATATCGTGATGTGTCAGCTGGAAGTGCCAGACGCGTTTGCCCGTCTCCGCATCGAGCGCCAGCACCGAGTTGGCATAGAGGTTATTGCCCGGCCGGTACCCGCCATAGTAATCGCTGGTCGGCGATTCCGTCGGGATATAGAACATTCCCAGCTCGGGATCCGCGGAGACCGGCGCCCAGAAACCCCCGTTACCCGTGTAACGATTCGACTGTTCGCGGAGCTCAGGATGGTCGATCGCCCACTGATTGAGCCCGTCCGGTACGTTCCACAGCGAGGCATCTGCCGTCAGCCATGTCTCGGAGCCTTCGTCGCCGGGACGGGGAATAGTATTGAAGCGCCACAGCATCTCACCCGTCCTCGTATCGTAGGCGACCACGTCCCCCGGGATATTCATGGGCCATTGTTCGTTGATGGAACCACCCGGAAGGTTCGGAGTTGAGCCGGTATGCATCGAGATCGACGCGACCAGGACGTTGCCCACAATCGCCGGCGGGGAGGTGTTGGAGACGCGTCCTTCGCGCGGAAGCCCGGGCCGTTCGTTCCACCTGAGGTTTTCGACCATATCGACAACCCCGTTCTTGCCGAAGCTCGTTACCTGTTCACCGGTCTTCGCATCCAGCGCGACCAGCTGATAGTTCCCCATGACGACAAAGATCCGCTCGTCACCCGCACCATCGGTCCAGTAGGTGACCCCGCGGCCCGAAGATCTCGACAGCGGGTCGATGATGTCGTACCACTTCAGCAAGTCGCCCGTCGGGCGCCAGTGCCACAACGTCTGACCGGTCGCCGCGTCAATTGCGACCACATCGCGATTCGCACCCGCGGTCGTGTACATCACGCCATCGACGATCAGCGGACTCACCTCCATGGAAGTGGTCGGCCGGGGACCGTAGTTCCGGGCGGACCAGCGCCACGCTACGCGAAGATCTCCAACGTTGCTGGCATCGATCTGATTCGCGGGCGAATACCGGGTAGCGCCAGGGTCACTCCCGAAGAACCGCCACTCGGTCTCACTTTGGGACGCGCCTGCACCAGCCTGCCCGGCCAAGGTAGCCGACAGACCCAATGCCATTCCTACGGCCACGACGCGGGCGGGAAGCGATCTCACTCTTAACACGGGCATTTGCACTCCTTTTCGAGGCCGCTCGACTCCGGTTCGGGCAACCTGACCGTATCAATATACTAAAAAGTGGCTTGTCGGGCGCCCTGAGATATGGTTCTCGAATCACGAGCGACTCGGGAATTAGCCCCATAACATAGCTCCTGAGTGTCGGCGTGGTGTTGGGCAGTCGCCTGCGGACTCTGCATGGGTTCCCGGGCGTTCGCCCAATGCAAGACTCAGTATCCGGGTTCAGGGCGGCCAGTGCGGTCATAGATGTCTATAGCGATTCACTCAACAGGAGCGAAGAGCCTCCTCTGCACGCAACGCTCATCGAACTCTTAGTGATCAGCACGATTATCAGGATTTCAATCGCCCGAACTCCCCGGTCCGCACTTGTGGTTAAACTAAGCCTCTTACAACACACGTGCATCGTTTCGTCTGCTGACAGGTTACGTTTGCATCGAGGGCCGTGTGGGCCAACTCAGGGCAAGGCAGGGTCGCCGGGAAATCGCAATGCCCGGATCGTAAAGTTACTGTTGGCCACGGGCACGTTTAATCGTAACTGGTCGAATCGCAGAGTCGCCGACTGTTCCTCCGGAGGTCCGTCATCTCCAGCGTTTTGGCTAGCCACACAGAGTTGGGGTGTCAACGCAATGTGGTGCAGTTATATTGCACAAGAGTAGCTACTTCCTCGAGTTCCCGTGAGATCCATTTTTTTCGGCGAGCACGTATTGACTTGTTCCCCCAGAACCTGACTTCTGGACAACCGCGGCTCGACACCAACGCCTGAGCCCCTCCGTGTGGGCGTGTAAATAATCGGAACGCCGCCTTCCGAATTGCGCTCTGGGAAGCTACTCCCGATGTCGGGATCACTGACGAGAATCGCCGCTCTGCCTACTCGTGACTAAGGGCTGTTATTGGGTCGACGCGTCGCGTAAACCACGGTTGTCCCGTCACCGCAACCACAAACGGATGGAGGTCAGCTGCGTTGAGCCCACAGGGCCTCCGCGCCGCGCCTGGACTTGCCCCTCACCCCGCAGACCGTCGAATCGGCCAGTGCCGGCGATCACTTCGAGACGGCCGAGGATGCGCGTCGAGTCGACGGACAGCTCGGTAGTGTGCCCTTGGTAGCGACAGTAAAGGGCATTGCCGTCGCCGTAGTCGAGCACTAGGAAGCCTGCGAACGGACCGCTGCCCGACCTGTAGCCAAGCGTCCCGAGCGCAACAACCTGGACAGGTAAGCCTGCCCCGTCCGCTCCGGCGCCTGCGATCCGGAAGATCCCATAGCGGACCGAGCCTTCAAATCCGACGTTTCGCAGACGCTGGTCTTCGGGGGCGCCTGTCAGGACGACGTCGACTGCGAGATCGCCATAGTTACCCAACGCGATGCCGGACGAGCCCCCGTTGGCGCTCCCCGGGCTGCCGCCGCCCTGGGCGCCACGCTTTCGGTGAATGGTGAGATCGACTCTGTACTCCACGGAATTACCGAGCGCCGCGCTCCGAAAGCCGGACACCGTACCGATACCACTTGCGCCGGTCAGCGAGCCGCTGCCATCGATCACGTGCACGATCGAATGCCATTTCGAGTCGCCGGCATCGTCGCGCACTACCGTGGTCTCATAGCGGCAGGCCACCGCGTCACCGTTCGGCCAGTAGAGCGAAATGAACCCCGTGAACGGGCCACTTCCATCGATGTACTCCAGGCTCACCAGCACCTCGAATGTTACCGGCTCGCCAGCAATGTCGACGATCGCGGCGAGTCGCCCCACACCGAACTGCTCCGGCCCTACCGTGTAGAAAGTCGTGTCGCCTGGCTCGGCGGCGCCCGTGTTGGTGACGAAGCTCACGTGCAGGTATCGTTCATCGGAGGTTGGCTGGGGCCCGGCAAAGACGGGAGCGGCGAGACAGGCCGCCAGGAGAGGTGTGATGAATAATCGGCGTGGCATCATCATTGCGGTCATTGTACGTCGATTCGGCAGATGTCCTCACGATGGATCTCTCAAAACGGCGTTGTGAGAAGCGAGGCAGCCACGGTGCCATAGTCCGACTTGTGGCTGTCCAACTTCCGGATGGCGCGTGATCCAGGATCTATGTGCATTCTGCTGAGCTACATTTAGCCGAGTCAAGCATATGCCGCTTTCGATAGGCGACAAACTCGGGTACTTCCAAGTCCCCGCCTTGCTTGGCGTGGACGGGATGGGCGAGGTCCATCGCGCCAAGGACACCAAACCAGAAATGCTGCCTTCTGCCGCCTAGGCTTGGGCTGCCATGAAAGAATGGCAAAACCCTTCCTCGAGTCTAGTTTCCCGGCGAGCCGCCCGCCGCCCACTTAACCTCGCGACGAGCGCGGAAGCCGGGAATGAGACCAACTCGTTTCCCGGTGGTGAGTCCCCGAGCATTCTTCCCCGCGGTGGACCATCCCATTCGTTGACTTTTTTCAAAAGAAACTTTCGGATACGCCGTAATACGCCGAGACACTTCTCTGTGGCATGTGCTCCGTGAATAGGATATAAGAACCCGCCGCGATAACCCTGCACATTTGAAGCCTGGAGTCGCTATGATGAATCGCTAGGCGGCGGGTGGTAGATGCTCGCGGCGCGCGGAGGGGGAGCTGACGCTTGGAATACGTACTCGCGTTAGATCAGGGGACCACGAGTTCCAGAGCGATTCTTTACGACCGGGATGGCGCAATCCGCGGGCATGCGCAAAGGGAATTCGAACAGATTTACCCGAGTCCCGGTTGGGTGGAGCATGATCCCGAAGAAATTTGGGCGTCCCAGGTCAGCGTGGCCGTCGAAGCGGTGAGTCGAGCCGATAGCCGTCCGCGGGAAATTGCCGCGCTAGGGCTCACCAATCAGCGCGAGACCACCATTGTTTGGGAACGCGCGACGGGCAAGCCTGTGTACAACGCTATTGTTTGGCAGGACCGGCGCACCGCGCCCATCTGCAAGAGACTTCGCGATCAAGGCCTGGAGGAAACGATTCGCAGCAAGACGGGCTTGCTGCTCGATGCTTACTTTTGTGCGAGCAAGATCATCTGGATTCTTGAAAATGTGAAGGATGCCCGGAGGAAAGCGGATGCCGGAGAACTTGCCTTTGGAACCGTCGACAGCTGGCTGATTTGGAAACTGACGAACGGGACATTGCACGCGACCGACGTGACGAACGCGTCCCGGACCATGTTGTTCAACATACAAGAACGCAAATGGGACCGGGACCTGCTGAACGCCCTGAACATACCAGAATCTCTGCTGCCGGAGGTGCGTCCTTCGAGTGGAACCTACGGTCGGGTTTCGATGAGTCTCGCCCTTGCCGACATCCCCATCATGGGCGTGGCTGGCGACCAGCAGGCAGCCTTGTTCGGACAAGCTTGCTTCCGTCCGGGTATGGCGAAGTGCACCTATGGCACCGGTGCGTTCCTGCTACAGACGCTTGGAAGCGAAAGCAAACAATCCCGGAACCGCTTACTGACAACCGTCGCCTGGCAGAAGGGAAACGAAATTGAGTATGCGATGGAGGGCAGCGTGTTTGTCGCTGGTTCAGTGGCTCAATGGCTCAGGGATGGACTCGGGATCATCCGCACCTCGGACGAAGTGGAGCCGCTTGCGTTGAGTGTGCCGGATAACGGGGATGTATATCTTGTCCCGGCGTTTACCGGACTGGGAGCGCCCCACTGGGATCCGAATGCGCGCGGCATGATTATAGGAATCACGCGTGGAACAAAAAGCGGACATATAGCCCGGGCTTCTCTCGAAAGCATCGCCTACCAGGTGGCGGATTTGCTCGAGGCAATGCAGAAGGATTCCGGCGTTCTGCTTCATGAGTTGCGAGTGGACGGCGGTGCCGCGCGAAACGATACTCTTTTGCAGTTCCAGGCGGACCTGCTTGGGATAGCGGTTGTGCGGTCGGCGAGTACGGAAACGACCTCTCTGGGAGCGGCATTTCTGGCGGGTCTCGGCGCGGGTTTTTGGCGAGACACGGACGAGATTCAGACTCAGTGGAAAATAGACAAGAAGTTCCTGCCGGCCAGGCCTCGAAACGAAGTTGAGAAGCTCCGTGGCCGCTGGCATCAGGCGCTGGAACGAGCAAAATCATGGGCGGAAGAAGAAACCGGCGGAGGATCGGAGTGACGGCGACATGTTGAACCGGAGTCTCCTGATAGAAATGCTGGCCGAGTTCCTGGGGACCATGGTGCTGCTTGTTCTCGGGGATGGCGTGGTCGCGATGGTGGTGCTTTTCGGCCGCGGCATTCCCGGCGAAATCGTCAACGGCGGTTATACCAATATCACGTTGGCGTGGGGACTCGCCGTCACAATGGGCATTTATATTGCCGGTAAGGTCAGCGGCGCGCATCTGAATCCGGCGGTCACTCTTGCGCTTGCCACCTACCGCAAATTCCCCTGGCGCAAGGTAGTTCCTTATTCGATAGCGCAAGTCGCCGGAGCCTTTGTCGGCGCGGCCATCGTGTTCTGGGATTATCATCTTGCGTTTCTGCGCGCCGATCCAATTCTGGATCACACGGCCGGCGTGTTCACAACGTTTCCCGCGTTTCCCGACGCGATGTCGGCGGGTTTGCTCGATCAAATCATCGGAACCGCACTGCTGCTCGCGATGATCTTTGCGATCACGGATGAATGCAATCAACCGCCCGCCGCGCTCACGCCTTTGATGATCGGCCTCGTAGTCGTTGCCATCGGAATGTCGTTTGGCGGAATGCACGGCTACGCCATCAATCCCGCACGCGATTTTGGCCCAAGGCTCTTCACCGTCGTAGCGGGATTCAAGAACAACGGCCTATCCGACGGCAGGGCGGTATTTTGGGTGCCGATCCTCGGGCCCATGATCGGCGGCCTTCTAGGCGGGTTGCTCTATGACTTCGGCATTCGGAAATTCCTGCCGGAGACTTAGCAGGTTAGCAATGCCGATTCCCACATCCGCATCATTCTTTCCGGATACGCCGTCACTCAGTCGCATTCTTAATCGCCGGTGTCCACACTGAGATTGCGTTCTCATCTCGTTCACCTTTGGCCCGAACGAATCGGCTAACCCGTTCGCTAAGCCTAGAACCTATCTCAGTAAATCCCCAGTTGGCATCGGGAGTCCTTCTGGACCAGCAGGTAGGGTCAACTGCCCGGGTCTGGCTTTCTGGCCGAGTTCGGTTTCCCTTTGTACGAGTCGCCGACAATCCAGACACTGAGCGAGGCTCTCTGACGCGAGATGATTCTGTAGGGACCAAGGCGGTCGCCGGGTGCGGGGCGATTCGAACACCCGACCCCCTGCGCCCAAGGCGGATACAGAAGCGACTTCGGATCTTTGTGTTTGCAGCCCATTACGTTTCAAGCCGCTGAGGCCTCTTTGTTGAAATCTATTGAACTTTGAGGGCCCTTGAGGCTCCTTCTATCTACATTTTCATCGACACCAAGTTTGACCAGTTTTCACGATTGGAGGTTAGTGACTGGTGGCCCGGAGGACGATCCCGCACGCTAACGAATTCGATTCCCGTTAGCGCCACCATCCCTCCTTCTAACGGTTCCGAACAGCCTTCCTGTCTCCCGCAGAAGGGTTCCTCCACCGCATTGTCCGACCTGCGATAGGTGTAAAATTGTCCCTGGCTGCACGTCCTTCGATCGTCGCAGGACGATCGTCGCAGGAGATGTAGCGTAACGTGATCGTGCATGGAGGCTTAACGATGCGAAAATACACACTGCTGATCCCTTCGTTGCTGGTCCCGGCGCTCTTAGGCCTCGGCGGATATGCCGCCCTTAGGGCTCAGCAAAAGGCTTCTACCCCGGCCACCGCGAAGCGCTGGTCTGAAGCAGCCACTTGGCCTGACAAGAAGGTGCCCGCCAAAGGCGCTCTTGTCACCATCGCGCAGGACATGAACGTCGTCCTCGATGTGACCCCGCCGGAGCTCAATGGTCTGACGATCAACGGCAAGCTGAGCTTCGCTGACGACAAGGATCTGGAACTGACCACCGAGTGGATCATGGTGCGCGGGGAGTTGGAAATTGGCACGGAAGCCCGCCCCTACACGCACAACGCGACCATCACCTTCACCAACAACGTCAAAGACGAAGACATCAGTGGAGTCGGTGGAAACACGGACCGGGTTGATCGCGGCATCCTGCTCATGGGCGGAACCCTGAACCTGCACGGTGACCGGACCAACACGTGGACCAAGCTATCCAAGACTGCCGAAAAGGGCAGCACCTCGATTGACGTTCTGAACGCCGCGGGCTGGGGTGTCGGCGACGAGATTGTCCTCGCATCCACGGATTACGATCCCCGGCAGGCAGAGCGGCGAACCATTTCCGCCATCAGCGGAAACACGATCACGCTCGACAAGAAGCTCGACTACATGCACTTCGGCGAGATCACCTTCGACGTAGATGAACGCGGCGAGGTCGGCTTGCTGACACGCAATATCAAACTTCAGGCATCGGAAGACGCGGCGGAGTCCTACTACGGCGGGCACGTCATGGCGATGGTTGGAAGCAAGATGTTTGTCGAGGGCGTCGAGTTCAATCGCATGGGCCAGAACATGACGCTTGCCCGGTATCCGATCCACTGGCACCTGGTGGGCGACGCGCCGGGGCAGTACATCCGCAACGCCGCGATCCACGACACCTATAACCGCTGCGTAACCGTGCATGGCACGAACTTCCTGCACGTGGAGAACAACGTGACCTACAACACCGTGGGCCACTGCTTCTTCCTCGAAGACGGCATCGAGCACGGCAATGAATTCATCAGGAACCTGGCAATCCAGACCATATGTCATCCGACACTCGAATGCGTGCCCACGAATCTCGCCGCCAACGGAGAGAGAGGCCCTAGGTATGCGGATCGCGCAGCCTACAGGGAAGCGAGCTTCCACAGCGAGAACGTGCTGCTGCCTTCCGACAACACAGTGGCGTCCTTCTGGATCACCAACCCGGACAATAGCTTCATAGATAATGTGGCGGCCGGTTCCGACGAGAACGGTTTCTGGCTGTCTCTGCCGGTACACCCGCAAGGGAAGTTCAAGGATGCGGAGGTCAGCAAGACCATCTGGCCGCGCCGAACGCCGCTGCGCGCATTCAGAGGCAACGTGGCCCATTCCAACTTCGACGGGTTCATGTTCGACCGGAACATCTACGAAGACAACACCTTCGGTCTGGCCACTATCCCGTTCCTGCCGCTCGAAAATCCTGCTGACCTGGAGAGCGAATTGGTGGAGTCGCACTTCGAGAGCTTGACCAGCTACAAGAACCGCAATGGTGGTCTCTGGGGCCGGGGCGACCTCTTCGTATACAGCAACTTGAAACTCGCTGACAATGCCATTGGCATGACGCAGGCCGCTGGCGACCTAGGCAGCTCACGGTTTAACTCACGGCTGGTTGATGGCCTGATCGTGGGCGAGACCGAGAATATCGGCAATCCCACGACGCCCGAGGAAGTTGCCTATGGCCGCAGCCTCCCGAAGCGGCAAATTCCGGATTTCCCGATCCGCGGTTACGAATACTATGATTACCGCGATGATGTGGTGGACACGACATTCGTGAATTTTGAGGACAACGATCAGAGAAAAACAGGCGCGCTGTCCTTTCTGCTGTTCACCAGCGCGGGGCTCAGTACCGGAAGCACCATCAGCGGTGCGGAATTCGTCAACGCCAAGCCGGTCTATTTCCCGAAATTCGATACCAGGTTCGATAATGACAACCGCGGCGGCAACGCATATCGGACCCTGTCGATCCACGACCTGGACGGTTCGGTGACCGGCATCCCCGATTCCCACATCATGCTCAACGATGGTGAGAACGACAGCGTCGTCACCGACAACACCTGTGAAATCCATCCCACCTGGAACGCCTCTGTGTGCAAGGGTGATGTCGGTCGCCTGAATCTCTCCGACAGCAGAGGAGAACTTCCAGGCAAAGTCGATCTCGAATCGCGGACCGCCCGGTTCGCTTTGCTCTCTACGATCGGTCCGAATGCACCAGACACTCCCCTCGTTCAGGCCCAACGTGCCGCTATGTTTTCTCGTCGCGCTCCGCAGGCGCCCATCGCGCTTGTTCGCAACGGCAAGGAATTCAAGATCTCCGGCGACCAGAGCACTGTGAAGGCCGGCACCGAGATCCTGGTGAAGACCGAAAGACAGGAAGTCTCTCTCAGTCTGGCCGAAATGGACCAGGGGTCATGGGTCATATTTGAGCTGCCGGGTTTCACCAAAGCAGCCTCCGGAACGGAACAGCTCAGCATGGACGCATTGCGCAAGGCAAACGCGACGTCTTATTTCAGGGGTGGGGATGCCCTCTGGGTCAAACTGGTCGTGACCAAGCCTCCGTTGCCGATTGTTCGTCCAACGGATCTGCAAGCCAGTATCGCGGTCAGCAGATAGGATCTATTTCGCGAGCTGAACAAGGCCCCGGCGCCGAGCCGGGGGCTTTTTTGTGCGGCGGATTGTCCGTTCAAAATCGATCTTTCGCGACGTTGAGATGGACTGAGGCTGGAGGGGCTGCATCACGCCTCGTCGAACTGGCGAACGGTCAGGGCACACGGACCCTCCAGATCCACCAGTCGCGGCCACTCACTCCGGGTAGCAGTCTGTGTTCACCAGCCGAGGGTGACGCGTTAGCGTCGCGGTGCGCCGATCCACGCACACACTCTCGAGCAGGGACAGATCTTCAGCTAGGCGTTCCCCTATCGTAATCGTCCGAGGATAGCCGCTTCGGCTGGCTGCGGCAAGAGAGGCAAGACCTGGAAAGGAGACTACGTGATGCCGGATTGAATTTTTGCGCACCACAGCGTATTTAGAAGAGGGGTGGAACTGGTGCAGGGGCCGAGCCCACTGGGGGCGCCGGCAAGGAAAGCGGGGGCGGGAAGTAGGGCTAGGGTCTTCTTGGTGATCAGGTCGGAGTGCTCCCGAACAGACTACTTGCCTGGGCTTCCCCGGCTCCGATTTCAGCGCTCCCCTAGGCTTCCTCGGGTCCGATTCCGGCGTTGCCACGATGCCAGCGATCGACGTTTTCGCCGCAAGAGGACCGTACCACGGCAACTCATTGATGTTTAAAGGCTTAGGAGCTTGTTGAAGAAGCGCCGAGAGGGGCGCAAGCGAGCTCAAATAGTCGCTTGAAGGTGGTCCCAAAACGAGGGACAAGTGGATGGGAAGGACCGTTTGAGCGGCTCTGCGAGCCGCGTTTTGTGTTCCGGTCACACTCCGGCTGGTTGCAACTTCGGGATCCGCCACAGATTGAACGCCGACGCCGTGAATAGGAACAACCAGTCCACGTTGCGCAAGCCGCGCAGCTTCACCTTGCGCATGTTCCCGACTGATTTCATCCAGCCAAAGATGCGTTCCACCCAAGGCCGTTTCTGCTGGCTGATCTGATAGCCGGCATGCCGTGTGGTGCGCCCGTCGATCGCGCTGCCGCCCGCCCGGTTGAGGTTTTGCGTCACATGCGGCTGCACTTGCATCTCGCGCAGGATCTTGACCAGACCCCGCGTGTCGTACGCTTTGTCGGCTCCCAGCGTGGCGATCGGTTGCTGCTGCTTCCAACGCTTATAGACCATCAACATGGCCGCGTCGCGTTCGGCCGTGCCATCGGCGGTGGTCGCCATTGCATCGACGATCAACCCGTTGCGATTCTCCATCAGCACGTGTCCCAGATACGCCAGCTTGGCTTCCTGGCCGCCGCCTTTGCGGTACAGCCGCGCCTCCGGGTCCGTCTTGGACTGGTGCGTCTTGTTGCTGCGCTTGTGGCCATGAAAGTTTCCACCCGCGCCAGGATCGTCCCCGCCGCCGTCTTTCTTCTGAAAACTCTTCTGGCTGGCCCAGGCCTCGATCAATGTGCCGTCCACGGTGAAATGCTCATCGGAGAGATGTCCTTCGGCCTGCCGCAGCACGCGCTCAAAAAAGCCCCGCGCGATGTCCTGGTTCAGCAGCCGCTCCCGGTTCTTGCTGAACACCGCGTGGTTCCACACCGGCTCATCCATCTCCAGCCCCACGAACCAACGGAACAACAGGTTGTAGTGCAGCTGCTCCATCAACATCCGCTCGCTGCGCACCGAGTAAAAGATCTGCAGCAACAGCGCCCGCAGCAGCCGTTCCGGAGGAATCGACTTGCGTCCCGTCTCGGCGTACAGCTTGTCAAACTGCCGCGACATCGACCGCAACACTTCATCCACGGTTTTCCGGATCGCCCGCAACGGGTGGTCGGCCGGCACCCGCTCTTCCGGCGTTACGTAGCTGAATACCTGGAACTGCTGAAGGTCATCTCCTCGCATATAGAGAAGACGACTCTTTTCCATTCAAGGCTACGTCGCAAAGGCGTTTTTCAACAAGTTCCTAGAATGTCAAGGTCGATTTTGTCGGCAACGGATTTTGGATTTCAGAGATGTTGAATGGCCCGAAGGGGCTGTGTCCAGCTTATGCGTGTTGCAGCCATCCAAGCTGCCACGAGTCCGAAGCCAATCAGCGCGATCGCGGAGTCTCCTTGGCGTGTAGTGTCCGCCGGGGAACTGCAATATAGGTGGAAACAGTGAAGGCTCCAACACCAAGGAGCAGGCTCGTGATGAACTGCGTGAGCACATAGGCGGCCAGCAGTCCGCCTAGCGGTTCCTATCAAAATGAATCCTCAACGCCTCAACCATCATCATCGTCCTGCGTTGGCCCGCCCCTGGGCGCATTCGGAAAATGATTCTACGCAGCCAGCCCATCTTCTTCTTATTCCGCCTTCAGCACCGTTGCCGGATCCATACGCGCTGCCCGGCGCGCCGGAACGAACGCTGCCACCGCCGCCGCGCCGAGCAGCATCAGAGCGGATGCAACATACGTGACCGGGTCCGAGGCTTCGACGCCAAAGAGTTGCGATTCGATGAACCGGGACAGGAAGGCCCCAACGAGGAGTCCGGCAGCGATTCCAGCGGCAACCAGAAGCACGCTCTCCCGGACCATCAGCCAGACCGTATTCCTAGGGAGCGCGCCCAGAGCCATGCGAACGCCGAGCTCGGGTGCTCGGCGCGTGACGGCATAGGCAAGAACGCTGTGTAATCCGATCGCACATAGTAATAGCGACAAGAAGCTGAACGAGACGACCAGGGTCGTCAACACTCGGTCCCGAGCAAGCGACTCCGCAATCTGTTCGGTTTGCGTGCGTAGGCCGAGGACAGGGATCGCTGGGTTCAACCTGGCGATCCCCTCGCGAACCGCGGCAGCCAAGCTGGCCGGTGGGACATGCGTGCGTAGAGCGACATCCATCCTGGCTCCGATCGAGGGAACATGCCTATAGGAGAGATATATCGTTGGAGGCACACCCTCTCGGATGGAGGTATAAGGTGTGTCTCCGACCACACCAACGATGGGAACCGCTGCATTGCTGGGGTCTTTGCCCAGAACGATACGTTGTGCCAGGGGATCGACGCCTTTGAGGAATTGCCGGACGAAGGCTTGATTGACGACAACCGCTACTTCCACCGAATTGGATTCCCGGTCGTGGAAGTAGCGACCCCGGAGCAACGGGATCCTCATGGTATCGAGGAAACGTTCATCAGAGTACATCAGGTGCGCTTGCGCATTCCGCGTCAAAACTACATCCGGATTTGGTATCGAGAACGGTCCATTTGAGAAGTGCCCCGAAATTAGCCCGGTATTCGCTACAGTGACATCCTCGACGCCCGGGATCCCGGCGAGCTCATCCTGGATGTCTGACCACACGCGCGAATAGGCGTCTTCCTCGTATCCGGCCGCGGCGAGATCCGCCGAGAAGGTCAGGAGCCGTTCCGGCTGAAATCCGAGGTCGGTAGTCATCAGATTGGTCAGGGTTCGCGTGAGCAGTCCGGCCCCGATCAGCAGCACCAGGGCGATCCCAACCTGCGTGACAATCAGGACGTTGTGCCAGGTGGACCGCCCGCCACTGCTGTGTTCCACGGTCGCCTCACTCAGCCCGTTTCGTAGCGGACCCGCTGTAATTCCGAGTGCAGGGATGATTGCCAGGACTCCCGCGGTCAGCGCGCATAGGGCTCCGGTATAGGCGAGCGTACGCCCATCAAGGTTCGGATTGATGCCGAGTGGCGACGTTCCCCCGATCAGTTGGAGCAGGACCGTCAGTAACGGCTGCGCGATAACAAGCGCAAGGATGCCACCCGCGATTACGATCAATCCTGTCTCGGTGGCGAATTGCCGCAGGATTCGCAGTCGGCCTGCTCCGAGAGCCCGGCGCACCGCGAGTTCTCTGGATCGAGCGCTGGCGCGTCCCAGTAACAGGCCGCTCAGATTGAGGCAACAAATCAGCAGGACCGTTCCGGCGATGGCGATCAGGAGTAGGACGGTATCGCGGTGAGTTTCGCGGAAAAACCCAATGCCCCGAGAGCCATCGGAAAGCAGAATCCCTGGTGCGGGCTCACCGGGCGCGATGTCTTCGACGATCGGCGCCAGCGCGGCCTGCATACTTCTCGCTGGGGCGATTTCTGATGTTCCAGCCTGCATCCGGACGAAAACTTGAATCGGCCAATAGTCGCGTTGTTTCAAAGCGGCGCTTTGGCGCCCCATGCGATCGACCAGTGGCAACGGCAAGTACAGGTCTTGGGTGCGTCCAGCTTCAAGCCCCTCAAAGTCACGCGGGGCGACGCCGATAACCACGACCGGGTTGCGATCCACCAAAATCGTTCGGCCGAGCACGGATGCATCCTGTCCAAACCGCTGCGTCCAGAATCGATGCGAGAGCATGGCGACAGGAGCTGCTCCCGGTTTGAGGTCCGCCGGGACGATCGTCCGGCCGAGGTCCGCTCCCAATCCCAGGGCTTGAAAATAGTTGCCGGAAACGAAGGTCGCTTCGGCTCCCTCCGGCGCCGTGCCCATCGCGACCGAAACCGCAATACGCCGGAATCCGAGAACGTTGCGCAGGTCCGGCACGGCTTCCTGAAAACGGGACAGCGCGAGATAGGGGAGTCCACTCGAAATGCGCCGACCCTGTTCATCTGAGGTGTTGTATCCGGAATGCAGGGGATCGAGCGATGTATCGTCCTGATGGACCCAATAGGCGATCCGGAGCTGGCCGGGGTCCTTAACAGGAAGACGTTTCAGCAACAGGGCATCCGCCAGCGAAAAGACAGCGGTGTTGGCTCCGATGCCGAGGGCGAGAACGACCACCGCCGTAACGGCAAACACCGGAGTGCGCCGAAACCCTCGCAGCGCGTAACGGACATCCTGAGCGAAATCGGTAAGCCACCGGAACCGTTGCGTATCGCGCAGTTCCTCCTTGGCGAGGTCGAGCGACCCAAACTCGCGGCGGGCGCGGTTGCGGGCCTCCGCTGGCGACATTCCCTCAGCGATGTAGTCTTCCGTTGCCTGCTCAATATGAAACTCGAGCTCGGCGGACATAGCGCCCTCGAAGCTCTTCCGGTGGCGCGCGCCCGAGCGCGTTTTAGGGACTATCCTGCGCAGCCAATTCATATCCTTCTTACTCCGTCCGCAGGGCCGTCGCCGGTTCTACGTTTGAAGCACGTAAAGCCGGAAGACCGCAAGCACCGACGGCCGCCAAGGCAACCAGGGCGGAAACGACCAGATAGGTCGCCGGGTCCAGAGGCGTAGTCTCGAACAGCATAGCCGCGACGTACTGGGCGCCTACCATCGCACCGGCGGCCCCCAGAGGAACGCCAATGGCGGTCAACAGCAGCCCCTCCTTGAGGATCATCCGCCGCACTTGTCCCGGTGTCGCGCCCAACGCCAGGCGGACACCGATCTCCTGTCCGCGCTGGTTCACCAGGAACGAAACTACTCCGTAGATGCCGGCCACCGTGAGCACAATGGCGATGCCGGCGAAAATCGCCAGAAGCAGAGCGCGGAAGCGCGGAGCGGCAACGTTGTCCGACAGGCGCGATTCCATGGTGGAGAAGCGCACGGGCATCTCCGGAGCAACCCGGTTGGCGGTGCGGCGCATTGCTTCCATCACGGCTTCCGGAGGCACAGCCGTCTTGGCAACGATGCGCAGCGCGGTGGAAGGATCGGGATGTTGCAGATAAGGCGTGTAGATCTCTGGCCGTGCACTGGCCGCGCCGGACCATATTGATGAATGTCACTCACCACGCCGACAATGGTCATCGGCTCCAGCCGGTCCATCCCAGTGAAGATAGTGTGCCCAATGGGATCCACATTGGCGAAACTCTGGCGTGCGAGGCTCTCATTGATGATGGCGGTCAGCGGAGCTCCTTCCCTGTCGGCGGAAGTAAAGTCACGGCCGCGGACAAGCGGGATTCCCATCACGCGGAACGTGCCCGGAGCCACGATGGAGTACACCGCCTGCGGACTTTGCGTGGTGAGGTTCTCAAGGCGCGCGTTTTGATCGATTCCGTAGCCGCCGTCGCGCCAATGGTTCCTGGCGGCGTTCGGGTCGCACCGACAGCCGTAATGCCGGGAACCGTCGCCAACTCTTCCAGCAAGAGCTGGTATTCGCGCACGGCCCGCTCGGCCTCATCGCTGGAAACCGGTTTGCTGGTTTCCATGACCACCAGACTGCTGGAATCGAAACCCAAATCCACGCTGGAAATGCGCGCGAAGCTCTGGATCAGCAATCCCGCGCCGGCCAACAGCATCACGGAGAGGGCGATCTCGGCGACCAGTTGCATCCGCCGCAGCGACATTCCTCCAGTGCGCGACCCGGTAGTCCCGCGGCTGCCCAACGCCGGAGCCAAGTCGATGCGCACCAGCTTCCAGGCCGGCAGCACGCCACACAACAGGCATGCTCCCAGCGTCAAGCCCAGGGCAAACACCAGCACGGTTCCATCCATTGCCGTCTCTTCCAGACGGGGCAGGTTCGGCGGGGCCAGAGCGATCAGAGCCTCGGCGATGAACCTCGCGCTGAGCACGCCGAGCACACCACCCACTAGACCCAACATCAAGGACTCGGCTCCCAGTTGCCGCACGATCCGCGACCGCGAGGCTCCCAGAGCCGCCCGTAATCCCAGCTCACGGACGCGCCCCGCACCCTGGGCAAGCAACAGATTGGCGACGTTGGTACACGCGATCAGCAGCAGCAACAGGACAGCGCCCAAAAGCAAATATAGCGTCGCCTGCAAACCCGCAACCAGCTCGGCGCCGAGCGGCGTCACCACTACATTCTTACCGGCATTGGAATCCGGATACTGCCGCTCCAAACGATTGCCGATGAGGGTCATCTCAGCCTGCGCCTCGGCTACGGTAACGCCGTCCTTCAAGCGGCCCACGCCGTGGAAGTTATTCGCCGAGCGATAGGGGCTTACGTCGGGGGAAATGCTTTCCAGCGGGAGCCACAGCTCAGAACGGTTCGGAAAGCGCATTGTGGGAGGCATCACGCCGACCACCGGAAATATGCGTCCGCGTATTTCGATGGTTTGGCCGAGAACGTCCTGTGCGGCGCCGAAACGGGAGCGCCAGAACGCGTCACTGATGATGACAGCGCCAGGGCCGCCTGGGCTCATTTCCTGGGCGGAAAACCCGCGGCCGAGTTCAGAAGCAACGCCCAAAATCTGGAAAAATCCGGACGATACGACCGCGACTTGCGCGAATTCGCCTCCGCTGGGCAGCCGTACGGCGGACTCGGAACTAGAGTAGTAGGCCAAGTCCGAAAACGAAGAACTCTGCGCTTTCCAATCCAGGAAATCGAGCTGAGAAACTTGCCCATGGTCTCCGCTCTGTTTCCACAGCGTCGAAACGGCCATCAGCCGATCCGGCTCGGGAAATGCGAGCGGTTTCAATATCACCGCGTTCACCACCGTGAAGACGGCCGTGCTGGCTCCGATTCCCAGACCCAGTATCAGAATCGCAGTCAACGTGAATCCCGGAGTGTGTCGGAATCCGCGGAACGCATAGCGGACGTCCCGCGCGAAATCGGTAAGCCAGCGGAGCCGCTGCGTATCGCGCAGCTCCTCCTTGGCAAGGTCGAGCGAGCCGAACTCGCGGCGGGCGCGGGTGCGGGCTTCGGCGGGAGAAAGTCCCTCAGCGATGTAGTCCTCCGTGGCCTGTTCGATGTGAAATTCGAGCTCGGCGGACATCGAGCGCCTTCGAAGCTCTTGCGTCGTCCCGCGCCCGGGCGCATTCGGGAAACCATCCTGCGTAGCCAACTCATCTTCCTGTCTCCACCTTCTGTCCCTGTCCCCGCCCTCTAGACCTCGCCCTCTTCCGGGAGTTCGCCCGGACGAATCAGGTCGATCGCGCCGCGCAACCGCTTCCAACTTTCGGTTTGTTGCTCCAGAGCCTCGCGCCCGGCTTTCGTCAAGCGGTAATACTTGGCCTCTTTGCCGCTTTCATTGGTCCTCCATTCGGCGGCGAGCAGTCCGCGCTTTTCCATCCGATACAACGCCGGATACAGCGACCCCTGTCGCACCTGCAGCGCCTCGCGCGACATCTGCTGCAGGCGCCGGACGATCCCGTAGCCATGCAGCGGCTCCAGCGCGACGATCCGCAGGATGAGCATATCGAGCGTTCCTTGCAGCAGCGCGGCTTCTTCGTTACTGCTCTTCGGGGCGGCGTCTTTTGGGCGTGGCGAAGGTTGCCTAGGCATTCTGGGCACATGATACGCGATCGTGCCTAGCCTGTCAAGGTATCTCGCGTGCTCTCTTTCTCCATTTCGAATGAACCTTACAACTTCTGCTCTGTTGACTTTCAACATGAGGTGATGTACGCTCTCCATGTTGAAAGTCAACATGACCAAGCCAAAACCGGAAGTCCCTTACGGAACCCTGGACCTGATGGTCCTCAAAACCCTTGCGGGCATGCAGCGTCTGCACGGATTCGGGATCGCCAGACGAATCGAGCAGGTCGCGCAAGGATCGCTGAGCCTGAACCAGGGCACTATCTATCCCGCCCTCGTCCGCCTGGAACAGCGTGGCTGGATCGATAGCGAATGGGGCGTGAGCGAAGCCAACCGTCGAGCCCGCTACTACTTCCTCACCCGCGCCGGACGCAAGCAGCTTGCCGAGGAAGAAAAGCGCTGGGCGGATACCGTGGCGATGGTGAATCGCCTCCTGGAGAGCCAGCCGTGACCAATTTCCGAGTGTGGCTCCAACGCCTGATCGGTCTCTCCGCCGGCGACCGTCAACGAACCCGCATTCAAGAGGAGCTTGAGACGCACATCCAGATGCTGGCCGCCGAACTGGAACAAGGCGGCATGACGCCACAGGAGGCCCGGGTCACGGCGAGGCGCTCGGTGGGCAACGCGACCCAAGTCGCCGAAGACGTCCACGAGCAGAGCAGCATCCCGCTACTGGAATCCATTTGGCAGGATCTGCGCTACGCGATCCGCCAACTGCGCACGCATCCCGGATTCACTGCCGCTGCCGTCATGACCCTGGCCCTCGGCATCGGAGCCAACACGGCTATCTTTCAACTTCTCGATCGGATCGTGCTGCGTCCGCTCCCAGTAAAGGATCCCTCCGAACTCGTCGTCGCACAGGGCTTCAACAATGACGAGCGATTCGGCTTCAGCTATCCGCGCTTCCGGGAGATGAACCGCCGCCAAACCGTAGTCGAAGGGCTATTCGTAAGTGCCCCACTAAGCTTGAGTCAGGTCAAACTGGATGATCGCCTCCTGTCGGCTCCGCCTCAGGTTTACCTCGCCAGCGGAAATTACTTCCGCCTGATCGGGACCGATCCACAACGGGGCCGCCTCTTCACCGAGGACGACGACACCGATGGCGCCGATCCCGTCGCCGTACTGAGCGACCGATTCTGGCGTAGCGAGATGGCGGCACGGCCGGACGCCATCGGCAGCACGATCCAATTGAACGACCAGAAGTTCAGGATCATCGGCATCACCCGCCCGGACTTCACCGGTGAGCGCATCGGCACAGCGCCAGATGTTTGGGTTCCCCTGATCTGGTCCACACTGGGCATTTCTTTTAGCCAGGGACCGAGTATGGTGTGGCTGGATCCGATGGCGCGCCTTCGCGATAACGTCCCTCAGGAACAGGCGGAACTGCAACTCAGCCGGCTATGGGAAGAGTTAAAGGACTACAGCACCCGGATGCTGGACACCACCAGCTACCGCCTCGAACTCCTTCCCGGCCACCAGGGACTGGACACGCTGCGAACCCAGTTCTCCCAGACGTTGTGGATTCTGTTTGGCATCACCGGCTTGGTTGGACTGCTGGCATCTTGCAACTTGGGAAACTTGCTCCTTGCCCGAGCCCGATCGCGAATGCACGAAATGGCAGTGCGGATCTCACTCGGCGCATCCCGGCCGCGCATTGTGCGGCAACTGCTGATTGAAGCGCTGCTGCTCTCCGCTTTGGGCGGTGCCGCGGGAGCCGGACTCGCAATGCTCGCATCCCATGAATTGATCCGCCTTGCGTCGGCTGGTGAGACGTGGAGTCTGGATGCCGCCTTAGACTGGCGAGGCATCGCATTTACCTTCGCCATCTCGGTGATCGCAGTTCTCTTCTTCGGACTGGCTCCGGCGCTGTCCGGCTCCAGAACCGATCCAGGATTGCTATTGAGTTCGGGACGCGACGGAGGACGCCATCGCTGGAGCGCGGTGCGTGGCTTCGTCGCTGCGCAGGTCTGCCTGTCGCTTCTCCTAGTTTGCGGAGCATCCTTATTGGTGCGCTCGTTCTGGGATATGACCCACCAGGACCTCGGCTACCGGACCGACGACATCCTGCTGGCCTCCATCTCTTCGTCAGACCCAGGCGATTTCCGCATATCAAGGGAACCGGAAACCCTGCGGGCGATCCTCTATCGGGCAACGCAGATCCCTGGGGTGAAATCTGCCGGGATCGGTGCGACGACCTTGCTGGATTCACACTATAACCCTGGCGCAACCAGTGCCGCCGCGACCCCGCAAAGGTCCATTACTCGTTTAGACGGGCCCAGAATCGTTGCGGCTACCGAGGGATTCCAGGAAGCCATGGGCATTCGGCTGCTACAGGGAAGGTCAATCGAGAGAACCGATACAAGAGATACACCTAGGGTCGCGGTGGTCAGCGTCTCGGCGGCGCGCTTGCTGTTCGAACACGAACCAGCGCTGGGCAAGACATTCCATCCGTCAGAGAAATATCAGACCGACGGCGCATTCACCGTGGTCGGCATCATGGAGGACATTCATCTATCCTCGCTACGCGGGCCGGCGGACCCTCTGATTTTTGCCGCGCTGCCGCAGTGGTCGCCAGGAATGGCTCCAAACCTCGCCCTGCGCTTCTCAGGGGACTCGGCCTCCGTGATCAACACTTTGCGCGAAGCGATCGCAAAGCAGCACCGCCGGGGATCGTGCTTGGTGAAATCAATACCATTCCGATGCTGATCCAATCCGCAGCACGCCGCGAGCGCCTGCTAGCGTGGCTGTCGGGAGCCTTCGGTGTTCTCGCCCTGATCCTGGCGGCGGTGGGCGTCTATGGAGTGATCGCCTATACCGCCCAGCAACGTACCCAGGAGATCGGGATTCGCCTGGCCTTGGGCGCGCAACCTGGGCAGGTACGCGGACAGTTGATCAAAGAAATCGGCTGGCTGTTGTTCATCGGCATGATCGCCGGAATCGCGGGCATTATCGCGCTAGGCCAATGGCTAGAGTCGATGCTCTTCGGACTTGACGCCCCAGGATCCAGAAACTTTAGCCGCTGCGTTGGTGGTTTTGTTGCTGGTCGGATTGCTGGCCGCCTACATCCCCGCACGCCGAGCCTCCTGACCGACCCCATGGGCGCCCTTCGGCAGGAATGACCTGCTAAAGCACGACCGAAGTTGAGAGGCCTGCTCATTCGTCCCGGAGGATTTCCGCCGGATCGCTGGCCGCGGCGCGGCGTGCTGGAGCCAGACAGGCCAAGGCGACAACCACCAGTAGCAACAAGGTCAGGACTGTGTAAACGGCAGTATCGGTCGTGCTGACGTTGAGCAAAAAGTGTTCCAGGAACCGGCTGAACGAGTAGGCTCCCGCCAGTCCAAGCGCCACTCCCAGAATGCCGAGCCGTAGGCCTTCCCCCATTACCAGTGACATCAGTTGCCGAGGGCGAGCTCCCAATGCCGTCCGGATCCCCATTTCCGTGGATCGCTGCGTCATCAGATAAGAGATGACGCCGTAGATCCCGATAGCGGCGAGCGTCATGGCGATCAAAGCGAATGCTCCGGCCAGGGCGGCGTTGAAACGCCGCGGGCTCAGTGCATCGGAGAATCGGCGCTCGACGGTTTTGACGTCTGGTGGAGGTTGATCGGGATTTCCGGCGGCAAGCACATCGGTGATGACTTGAAGCAGCGGGCCGGGGTCAGGTGACGTTCGGATCACGGGACTTGGCGCATCGAGTTCTCTCATTGGGGTGTAGACCATGCGTGGAGCAGCCTGTTCGAGTTGGCGCTGGCGGAAGTCCTCCACGATTCCGACGATGACGAAGCGAGTCGACTCCTCGTGGTACGGGACAGTGGTGAATTGGCGTCCGATGGGGTTCTCGCCGCCAAAAATTTCGCGGACGAAGGTTCGGTTGGCGACCACAGGCATGGGGGAAATCTTGTGATCGGTAGGCCTGAAGAGGCGACCGACCGTGAGAGGTACGCCGAGGACATCGAAGTATTCGGGAGTGACGCTAAGGGTCTGCGAGTGGAGGTGCTCGCCATCGCCCCCATCAATGGTGAAGTCGAAGCCGCCGATGGTGGATGTGCCCGGGGCTCCCTGACTCAGGGCGACCGCGTCGACTCCGGGGAGGGAGCGGAGCCGCTGCAGCATCTCGTCCGGTTCCATCACTGGGGTTGCATTCCAGCCGACCGATATGAGCTGGCGCGTGTCAAACCCGGAATCCGTTGCCAGAATCTGGTAATAGCTCTTTGCCAGAAGACCCGCACCGACGAGCAAGGTAAGCGAAAACGCAACCTGCCCGACCAAGAGCGCCTGACGGAAGCGGCGCATGGCGGTACCGGAGCTCATCGATCGGGTTTGTTGTTGCAGGACGGACTGGATCCGGACGCCGGTGGCGCTGATCGAGGGGGCGAGGCCGAATAGCAGTCCGGTAAGGGCGACGAACACGGCGGCGAAGATCGCGGTGGTGATGTCGATGCTTACGGGCGGGAGTCCGAGGGCAATCAGCTGCGGCGAAGCGTTGAAGACGGCGAGTGTCCAGTACGCCAGACCTAGTCCCAAAACACCTCCGGCTGCCGACACCAGCAGGCTCTCGGTTAGCAGGAGCCGAGTGATGCGAGAACGAGGAGCCCCGAGGGCTTGACGCACCGCGATTTCACTGTGCCGGTTCGTGGCGCGGACCAACATCAGATTGGCGACGTTGAAACATACGATGAACAACATGAGGGCGACGGCACCGGCGAAGATGAGTACGGGCTGTCGGGATTGCTGGTTCAGTTGCTCTGCAATCGGAGTGGCGAAATAATCGATTCGACGAATCGAATCCGGACTTTCCATTCGCAGCGCTTCACTGAAGCGAGCCAGGTCTTCCGCAATAAGTTGGGGAGAGGCATCGGGCTTGGCGCGAGCGAGTAACCCCGCCGTGATAGGGAGGTTGGTGGGAAATGGCCAAGGCATCCAGAATTCCGTGGTCCAGGGCGTGGCCCGGAATCTCTCGCTTGGAAAATCGAAGCCGGGCGGCATGATGCCAACGATCGTGACTAGGGATGTCTTGCCGCGGATCTCCAGCCGAAGAGTATGACCGACCATGCTGGGGTCGCCCGCGAAGTTGCGCTGCCAGAAGCCATAGGCGAGAACTGCGACTTTCTCAGTAACATCTTCCGCCGTGAAAGTTCGGCCGTAGAGCGGTGGCATGCCGATGGTGTCGAAGAATTCAGTCGTGACGAATCCGCCTGATAGGCGTTGTGCGCTATCGCCACGATGCCAGATGGTTCCGCCATAGCCCCAGGCAGCGACTCGTTCGAAGTGTGGGGTGCGCTCGCGGAAATCCGGGAGCATATCGATGGAGGTCCACCGGCCAACGGCAGTCGTTGTTTTTCCTTCGAATGTGGTAATGACGTTGGCGTTGATCATATAAAGCCGCTCGGCATCGGGATAGGGCGGCGAGCTCAGCAGCGTCGCGTTCACCAGCGTGAACATGGCGATCCCGGCACCCAGGCCAAGTGCGGCCGTTACGATCGCGGTAAGGTCCAGGTGGGCGTTTTGGCGAGTTGGCGAAGGACGAGCCGAAGGTCCTGGAGGAAGTGATCGAACGGGAGCCAGCGGCCGGACTCATGGAAGCGTTCCTGGGCTTGCGTCCGGTTGCCAAAGGCTCGTAGTGCGGCGTTGTGGGCCTCTTTTGCGCTGAGCCCGTGATATTCCTGAAGAGCCTTGGCTTCAAGTTGAAGATGAGACTCGATCTCGGAGGAGAAGTCGCCTTCGGAGCGCTTTGGAGCTCGGCGGCGGAAGAGGCGCAGGATTTTCGAGATCATCGTTTGCCATTCCATCTCATGCGGATTCAGGATCCAGGACGCGTCCGATGGCGGCGGCCAGGCGCTCCCATTTCGAACGCTCTCGGGCCAGTTGCGCGCGCCCAGTTCGGGTCAGTTTGTAGAAGCGGGCTTTCCGATTGTTCTCAGAAAGTCCCCATTCGGCAGAAATCCATTCTTGGGCTTCCAGGCGTTGCAGGGCAGGATATAGGGCTCCGTGATCGACCAGCAGTTCGTCTTGGGAGGATTGCTGGATCGCCCGGGCGATGCCCTGGCCATGTTGGGGACCGGCGGCGAGGGTTCGGAGGATCAGGAGGTCGAGAGTGCCTTGGAGGAGGGCAAGGCGTTCGGGGTCGTTAGCCGGGGTATTCCTTCGGGTCGACATGTCACCTGAGTATGCCCAAATTCGGGTCGACTGTCAACCCGAGAGAGACATCATGACTGTCGATCCCGCGGTTACCGTCACATGCTCGGCACGAGTCACGGGGAGAATGCAGATCCGCGCTAGTTAGAAAAGATAGCAGTGCGGCACGAGCGTCTTGACGGCGACGTAGATGTCCGCTACGCTTGTCAACGTGTTATTGACTAAGATGTCTTAGGAAGTAAGGATATGAGCAAGAGGACGCGGTCACAGGGTGCCATAGATGTCTTGATTTTAAAGACGCTGATGCAGGGACCGATGCATGGCTTTGGCATCACCACTTATATCCAGGAAGTCTCGCACGGGATGCTGGAGGTGGAGGAAGGCTCGCTCTATCCTGCCCTGAAGCGTCTGGAGCTTGAGGGTTTCCTGACCTCGGAGTGGCGAACTACGGACAACAATCGCCGGGCCCGGTTCTATTCGCTCACCAAAGCCGGCCGACGCCAGTTCGAACATGAGCTGAGTCAGTGGAATAAAACCAATGTCGCTGTGGCTCTGGTGTTGAACGCGAGCTGACTAACGATACCCTGATGCGGTGGTTACGTCGAATCCAATCCTTCCTGCACCGCGACCGGCTTAATCGGGAGCTGGCCGAGGAGCTGGAGTTCCATATCCAGATGAGGGCGAAGGAGTTGAGAGAAGAGGGCACTCCGCCCGAGGAGGCGATACGCGCAGCCCGGCGGCAGTTCGGCAACCGCTCGCAAGCAGCCGAAGACATCCATAGATTGTGGGGATTCCGCCGTCTGGACGAGCTGTTGCAGGACCTGAATTATGCATTGCGAACATTTCGTCGGAATCCAGCGTTCACTACAATTGCTGTTCTTTCTATCGGTTTGGGCATCGGTGGCAACACTGCGATCTTTAGCCTTCTTTACGGCATTTTGATGCTGCCGTTGCCGGTTCAGAATGCCGACGCGGTTGTCACCGTGAATCTAAACAGCGGCGCGGCACCCCGAGGAATACCAGGCATTTCCGTCTGGTATCCGGACCCATACAGTGGGTTTACAGTGCCTGCCTTCCACTTGGCGGCATTTGAAGCATTGGAAGCGGATCATCCTGGATTAGCCCACGTGTTCGCATTCTCGGGCTATGCTCCAGGCGGTGACAAAAACGTCGTCTTCGGTGGCAGAGCGGAGTTGATGCGTTCCCTTGCGGTTACTGGGGACTATTTCACAGGACTCGGGGTCACGCCTGCGGCAGGACGCCTGATCGACATGAATGACGACCGCCCCGGCGTGGAACCGGTGGTTATGATCAGCTACGGGGTCTGGACAGACCGGTTCGGCGCATCAACCACCGCTATCGGAAGCACCATCGAAATAGACAATCATCCGGCGACGGTAATTGGAGTCTTACCGGCTGGTTTCTTCGGTCCAGGGTATCTCGCTCAGTATGGCCCCCCTCCAGACCTGTATGTCGTGATGCGTTCCGAGGCTAGCCAGATGAGCACAAACACGGTTTCCATGATCGAGATCGGTGGTACGCTCGAGGCGAATGTTTCCGTTGATGAAGCCTCCAGTAAAATGCAACATCTCTTGCGAGCGTTCCTGCTGGATCCGGAAGCTCTAGATTCAGGTTCTGATCTTCATATCCTCCTCAAGCCAGCTGGCAAAGGATCTGAAGCCTTACAAGCGGAACTTGGCGAGCCGGTCTTTGTACTTATGGGACTGGCGGGAATGATCCTGCTGATTGCGTGCGCCAATCTTGCGAACCTGCTTTTGGCGAGATCCGCTTTCAGGGGGCGCGAAATCGCGGTGCGTCTGAGTTTGGGAGCAAGCCGCTGGAGGGTTGCCCGTCAAGCCCTGACTGAGAATTTACTGCTGGCACTCCTCGGCGGCGGGTTCGGTGTTTGCATTGGCATCATGGGTTCCCGGGTACTTAGACTGCTATTGGTCGGTGCACGGGGCAATGTTCGAGTGCCAGGAGGAGTTATTTGGCCTTTGATCGCGGCCGGCTTCGCAATGGCTATCCTCACTGGATTGGTATTTGGTATCGGCCCCGCTTTGCGGGCCGCAAAAACCGATCCATTGGGTGCGTTGAAATCAGGCAGCTATCGGGGGACGTATAGCACGTCTCACCGATCGTACTTTGGTCTGGCGTGGAACCACTTTTTGATTGCTGCACAGGTGGCGATCTCCGTCGTCCTGCTAGTTATCGGCGCTCTCTTTGCTGTCTCATTCGTCAACGTTACGTCAGTGCCCCTGGGGTTCCAAGAAGATAGAATATTGCTGTTTTCTTTAGGTCCGCAACAACAGGCTGGGCTGAAGGGACCTGCACTCTCGCAATTTTATCAAGACCTTCAGCGGCGTTTCTTACGCATCCCAGGCGTGAGTAACGTGACGTTTTCGGTACTTCCGATGTCTTCAGGTGCCTGGATGCCAGTGAATGCCGCGGTTCCTGGAGAGGCGTTTCCACAAGCCGGAGCACCCTCGAACCTGCACGCCGGCATGCGGGTCGCCACCTCTTTTTTCTCTACTATGGGTGTTTCTCTGCGGTCGGGACGGAGTATTTCGGCGAGAGACATTGCCTCCGGCGCCTCTGTTGCAGTCGTGAACGAGCGATTTGTAGAACAGCACTTTGACAGCGGCAATCCTTTAGGTCGGCATATTCAGCTATCCTTTCCACTCGAGGACAATACTCCGAGCGACTTCGAGATCGTCGGCGTGGTGGAGAATGCCAAGGACGTTTCGATAAAGCGCGGTCAATACGCCACGGCATATATTCCTTATACATGGGACTTAGAAGGATTGGCTGCAGTGACCTACGAAATACGTGTGACGGACAATCCAATCGCGATCGTGCCCGCAGCGCGGCGCATTCTCCAAGACATTAACTCGCGTACTCCGATGTACGGCGTCAAAACCCAGGCTGAGTTGGTACGCGGCGGGTATGCGCAAGAGCAGGCACTCGCCTCGCTAGGTGTCGGGTTCGGACTCTTCGGTGCGGCGGTTTGCTGCGTCGGCATCTATGGAACAGTCGCCTACACGGTCTCTCGACGCAGACGAGATATTGGGATTCGAATGGCACTGGGATCATCAAAGCGTAACGTGGCTTGGAACAACCTGCGTCAGGCGGTGGTTCCGGCACTGGTTGGGATCGGAATCGGTTTGCCGGTGGCTTTGGCTGGGTCGCGAATCGTTCAGGCGCTCCTCTTTGGCCTGGCGGCAGACGATCCAAGGGTTCTGGCTTCCGCCTGCTCGGCGCTGATTTTAGCCGTAATCGTCGCCGCATTGCTTCCAGCCTGGAACGCGACGTGTGTGGATCCCATGGTAGCCCTTCGCGACGAGTAGTTAAAGCAAAGATAGGAAATATAATGAACTCGGACTTATGCGCTTTACCGAGCGCGGTTTCCCGGTACACTGGAAGGAATTATGCGCCATTGCATCATCGGTTTTGCTCTCGCGATTTGCTCCGCGCTTCCCGTCTGCGCCGCGATCGGCCGCTCGACCACACTCGCGCACTTACCCGATGCACGCATTGACGCCGTCAAGGTGGACGCTTCCGGAGACATCTACGTCATTGGCGCGGTGTTCGGCACGTCCGACACGGGCGATGCGTTCATCACCAAGCTGAGCTCGGATGGTTCCCGGACCATCTACTCCACCGTGCTGGGCGGCAGCAAGGCGGACGAAGCCGTCGCGCTAGATATCGATTCGGCGAGCGCAGCCTATGTTTTCGGGCGGACGCAGTCGGCGGACTTTCCGGTCACGCCGGGCGTCCTCCAGGCGACTCTGGGCAGTGACATCCAGGGGTTTGTCGCCAAGATTGATCCGCAGGGAAACGTCGTATACAGCACCCTGGTCGGCGACAGCGCCAACGTATATCCCCATTCCGCCGGGATCCTGGTGGACGCGGAAGGGAACACGATCCTCTCAGGCCAGACGGTCGGCGACGGCTTCCCATCCTCGGACGCAGCGCCTTTCACCAATACCGATCGCAACACGTTCTTCGTTCTGAAGCTGGATGCCGACGGGGCCAACCAGCTCGCCGCCGTGCGCGGCGTCGGAGGCGCGCTGGCAACCGATGACGAAGGCAGCATTTATGTCGGCGGCACGGAAAGGTCGTCCACACCGATTCCCTCCACCTCCGGCGCATTCCAGTCAACCCACCCCTTCCGTACGTGCGGCGGCACCGGCCAGCTTGGCTTTGGCTGTGCCTATCAATACGTCACCAAGCTGGACGCGAGCCTCACCCATCTCCTCTATGCGACTTACGTCACGGGCTCGTTTGGAGCCGCCCCCGCCGCGATTTTCGTTGACGCGGCGCACAATGTGATGCTCGCCGGGTCCACTAATTCGCCTGACTATCCCACCACCCCGGACGCGTTCGAGCCCCGCTACATTGCCAACGCGCCAGCCCCGCCGCAAACCTGCCTGTTCGGCTGCTTCGTTCCCCCTCCGGCGAGCGGATACTTCACGAAGCTAAACGCCACCGGCACGGCGCTTCTCTATTCGACCTATTTCAGCGGTACGCAAACCGATCGTATTGATTTTGCGGGGGCCACCGGTGACGGCGTCATCCTGTCGGGCCAGGCCTCGTCCCCCGATCTTCCCGCCTTCGTGGGCTTTCCGGCCCAGTGTCTTCCGGCCACGTTCACCACACGCCTCAGCGCGGACGGATCCTCCATTTCCGCCGCCCGCATCGTGCCCGGCTACGCTCTTGCCTATGAACCGCTGACCCGCACATTGCTTGCCGTGAATGGCTCGGACCTGATTCGTTTTGATCCGGAAGCGCCACCCCCGCCGGTTGCCTGTGTCGTTGATGCCGCCGACCTGCGGCCCGTCACCTCCATCGCTCCCGGAGAACTGCTGGCCATTTTTGGAACGCACTTCGCCGACGTAGCCATCCCTGCTACCGGGCCGTTCCCGCTGGAACTGGGCGGCGTGACGGTCGCCTTCAATGAAATCCCCGGCCCGCTGCTCTATACTTCCCCGGAGCAGATCAACATTCAGGTTCCCTACGAGATCGCCGGGAGCTCACAGGTCGATCTGAACCTCGCTTCGGCAGATACAAACGAGTCCGACTCGTTGACATTCCCGGTGACGGAGCGGAATCCGACCGTCTTCCTCGATACCGTGACTTCGCGAACGTCTCCGGACTTCTTCCCCTGCACCCTGACTGCGCCCTTGTCCAGCGTGGGACTGATCCCGCTCGCGTTCAACAGCGACGGTTCGCGCAATTCGTGCGCGCGTCCGGCCGCCCAAGGCTCCATCATGACCCTCTATCTTTCCGGCCTCGGCATAACCGACCCGGCCCCGGTAACCGGCGCGATCCAGCCGGATCCCGGGGTGGCGCTGAATCTGCCGGTCAGCTTCGGCGATAACTCCGCTGCGAGTCTGGCCGTTGTTTCCGCAACGGCCCTGGCGGGCTCGATCTCCGGGGTCTGGAAAGTCGAGATTCGCGTACCCGCCAGATCGGGCATGTTTGGTTTGTCGCTTGCCGTGGACTCGGTTCCCGTGCGCGATACGAACCTCACGCTCTGGATCCAATGACCCCACCCGCAAACCGCTCAACCTGCGGCGGCCCGCTTGAGTTCAGCCATATCGAACTTCTCCATCTTGAGAAACGCCTGTGTAACCCGCTTCGCCGCATCACCCCCGAGCAACTCCCCCCATAATCACTGGTGCGATCTGCCACATCAGGCCAAACCTGTCATTCAGCCAGGTGCACTGTTCCGCCTCGGCTTCGCCGAGAGCTGTCCCCAGAAGTAGTCGATCTCCTCCTGCGTTGTCTCAGGGGGCCATGAACGAGATTGCCTCGTTGAACGCAAACTGGTGATCTCACGTTACACCGTATGCGCTCACGCAAGAGGTCCTAAGCGTGTGCACACCTGTCCTGAGAGTGGGAATTAGGCTTTGTGTCAAATTTGTGTCACAGAAACGCTGAACTGGACGAATCAGCAGAACCTGCGGCACCACAAACCAATAACTTACAAAGAATCAGCGTGGGACCAGGAACCGATTCCAACTTTCCTCTTCTCTGAAGAGAACCCAAATCAACGGCTGCTCCACCCCACCCCAGCTCAATTGATCGATTCCCGCACTCGGCTGGCGTGGGAATAGCAGCGTGGAGACGGCTGTTTTCGTGCGTCCACGTCGCCCAGAATCAACGTTTCTTAGAGAATCAGGGCGTATCACGCCAACTTGCTGACCTCCAGGAACTTAAAGCCATTTCGAAAACCATGCTACGCACGTATAGATTAATTAATTAATCTACTTTATAGATTGGCGAACGCAGTTTGGCGATCCGATCTGCCAGGGTCGCGACGGAACTGGCTCCGGAAACACGGATGTGAAGGCCCCGCATACACGGGGGCACCAGGGTGGGCCGGGCCCTAGAAGCCCGCAGACCCGATCGTCCGTGCGCTCCCGATGGTCCTCCCTCGAGTGTTTACCGCCGGATAGCCTCTGGAGACCGGCGACAGACCGCCTGCCAAAAACCCCTGAGCGACTCGTGGCGGCTTGCAGGGGCCCGTCCGGAGGTAACCACGGAGGCGATGGCCGGAGGGCGGTAGGGGCTTGCCAAAACCCTGTTTTGGCGCATTGGCCACCTACTCGCCAAATTTCGGCAAAAGATGGCGTATGAGGCCCGGTGGCGCCCCTGAATTCTCCTGAGGATTTCTTTCGGGCTTTCTTCTGGGGTGCGGAGTGATCTTCGCAGCGGACGTCTTCCGGAAATCTGCTGAGGTGAGTATGAGAGGTTTCCGTAGACAGATTGACGCTGTGCACTGAGGCTGGAAGCGGCGATATGGGTGTGATGGCCGCCTGATCGGCGAGTGTATCCGGCAATTCGATCGGATCAGGAGGGGCTGGAGTCTTCTTGGTGACCAGCCCCTAACGCTATCTCGGCTACGATTTCAGCGCTCCCCCTGTAGGAGCTGTTCTGAAATCTTGCCCCTAACTTCGGTGAGATTCCTGGTATGCGCTCACCCACTTCCCGACGTGGCTGGCTCGCCAAACTTCCCTTTCCGTAGTACTCGATGGGCCTGCATGGCGTTCGTATTGCTTAACCCTTTCCCCGACATCGGAGCCTGCCCACCTTTGATCCTCGCTGCCAGCGCCTCTCGGGATGCTGTGATGATTCAAGGCGTCCGCAACTTTGTTCCGCGCACTACCCCCGGACCTTTCACGGAGGAACCAATATCCGGCGAATATACGCTCGGAAAGGTCATCGGAGAGCCTTCGGCCCCCTGGGCCTCGCGTGACGGCAAGATGCTTGCCTCGCAGCTGTGTCGCAGGTTTTGTCGATTCGGGCGGAGATGCCGTTCTGACTGCATTGACAGCGGATTTGACATCGTGATTGGCGAAGTGGGTATTCGCGAATCGGTTGAGAAACTCGACCACCAGTGCCGTCCGTGCCAAAGGGATCTCGGCGGACTGGAAGGCTTGTTTCCAGATGGCTTGCGAGAGTTGGCGTAGCTGTTTGCGCTGATCGCCGCGATAGTTGTAGGCCAACTCGTCCAGGTAGCGGGCAACCGCCGCAGACTCGCGCAGCTTCATCTCCGGAGGCTTATGCGCGACGGTGGTGAACAAAAACTTCAGAAAATCATCTGGCGACGGGGGTATCGAGGGCACAAAAATACCTTCTCATACTCCTATGTGGAATTCGGAACAAATTATACTCTGGGGCTGCTTTGTTCCGAGTCGTCCAATTCGATTGTGATACGCTGCCTGTCGAGCAAATCTCGAGCGAGCCATCACCGCAAGGAGGCGGTTATGAACGAATGGCTCGAAGAAGATATCAGAAACCCACGCCCAAAAAACGGGGCAAGCAATGGGTCATCCTCGTCCGGGAGGACCAGGCAGGTAATGGGCAGAACAAACGAAAACGACAGGTTAAACGAGTTCCTCTTGGGCCGGCCAGCCTCACCAAGGCAGAGGCCGAACGGCTTCGCGACGATTACCTCGCCGCGATCAATCAGCCAGCAACCGGCATCGGAGGCGCAATCCTGTTCCGAGACTTCGCCCGAGTCTATGAACGCGATGTTCTTTCCACTCTCAGCGCGACCACGCGAAAACGGAGCAAGAGCGTGCTGAAGGTGCATCTCATCGAGGAGTTCGGGGACCTGATGTTACGAGAAATCACATTGGAGCGTACCCAGCAGTATTTTGGGCGCCTGCAATGTGGAACCCTCGGCCCGGAGAGCCTCGACAAGGTGAAGGACGTGCTGTCCTCGGTGTTACGCACGGCTGTGGACTATGGACGGCTCTGTTCCAATCCAGCAGAGAAGATTCGATTGAAGAAGCGGAGGCGCATCCAGCCAAAGCCGTTTCTGCGGATCCATGAGTTCCATGCTCTGCTGGAGGCGCTGGAAGAGCCATACGCCACGATGGTTTATGTGGCGGGGTTCACGGGCTTGCGGGTCAGCGAACTCGCCGCCCTGAAGTGGCGCAACCTTGGCGCGGATTCGATAACCGTCGAAGAGCGCTATAGCCGGGGAGACTGGGACGAACCGAAATCGGCATCGAGTAAGGCAGCGATCTCGGTGGACAACCACGTGCTTCAACGGATGGAGGCTCTCAAATCCAAGGAAGTCTTCATTCCAGCCGGACGGGCAACGCGACGGTACCCCGTCGTCAAGTCTGCAGGTCCCGATGATCTGGTGTTCCAATCCGTAACCACGGGTGCGCCGATCACCGACAACTGGGTGCTTTCCCGGAAGATCAAGCCGGCGGCTCGTAAACTGGGTATCGGTTGGGTCAACTGGCAAGTGCTCCGGCGCTCCTGCGCGACATGGCTCCAACAAGCAGGAGTGGATGTCAAGGACGCGCAGGGGATCCTGCGGCACAGCCGGGCATCAACGACGCAGGACATCTACCAGCAGGTGGTCCCAGAGTCGCAGCGCCAGGCAGTGACGCGCCTCAGCGCGTTTATGCAACAGTCAGCAGCAGTGCAGTGAAGAACCCATGATGCATGTTTTGGGTAGGGAAACGGTCTGTAACGGGTTGCCGAAGTGCAACCAATTGCAACCATCTCGGATTTTTGAGGCTTGTAAGTTGTTGAAAAATGGTGGCCAGGGACGGAATCGAACAGCATTACTCATCTCTCCAGATCCCCATCATCGGTATCTACCTCAATCCAGCAGCATGAGGAAATGCCATGGTTGCAGCAATTTACGCAAGAGTCAGCACTGCAGATGGGCGGCAGGAGGCCGAGAATCAACTTGTCCAGCTGCGGCAGTTTGCGGGGACCCAGGGGTGGGGAATCGTCCGAGAGTACGTGGATCACGAAAGCGGAAGCCGGTCAGACCGTATCGAGTTCCGGAGACTATTTGATGACGCTTCCCGGCGGGAGTTCGACGTAGTCCTCTTTTGGTCACTTGACCGTTTCACTCGCGAAGGCTCTCTCGAGACACTCCAATACCTGAGCCAACTGGGCAGCTACGGCGTAAGCTTCCGATCGTTCACCGAGGCATATCTCGACTCCTGTGGGTTCTTTAAGGATGCGATCATCGCAATCCTCGGCGCCATCGCAAAACAGGAACGGGCGCGTATCTCGGAGAGAGTGAGAGCGGGACTGGATCGCGCCAAACAGCATGGGACTCGGTCTGGTAATCCCATTGGAAGGCCCAGAGTTATTTTTCGGCGCGATGAAGCGCTCGATCTCCGCGAGCAAGGCTGGTCGTGGTCCAAGATCGCGCGAAGGCTAGGTGTGGGCATCACGACAGTACGTCGAGCCTGCGAGGAGTATCAAAAGGACCCCGGGGGGGACGCATGAGCAAGTCCCCGAGTTGCAAAACCTCCCCTGATCGTGAAGCTCAAGCCAAGTCGCTAGTGACTGAGTTCGCCCGTAATCTCGCTACCGAGTTCGGTGACCTGGATCGGCCTGCTCGTTTGCGCCTTGTGAATATCACGCGACGAAAACTGCTTCCGGCGAAGCCCCGAGGCCGGAAGCCTGATCCGCGTATCACAGCGGCATTCCAAGACTGGAAGGCTGGGATGCGGGGGGTGACTCTCTATCAAAAGCATATCCCCAGATTCAACTGTATGAATCGCTACCGACGCGAATGCGAGAGCCGCAGGTTGATGGAGGCAATCCGAAATCGGGGGCGAAAAGAACACAAGGTCTAGGTCTCGGCTTGCTTTCCAAACTTACTATGTTGCCAAGATACCCACCCCGATTTCGTTTTGACTTGGACAGAGCGGCGGACTCCGAACTCAGGGTGAGGCCAGGTTCGTTATTGGTTCTCTTAGAACTTAATGTACGGCAAGGGACAAGGGCGCAGCCTCGCTGAGTGCCTCGGGATTGTTGTAGTCATAAAGGATCGATGTAGCGGACTTCGCCTGCATTGCCATCCGGGGGCGGAAGCCGAACGTGAGATCCACCCCGCCGGCGCGGGGCCACAGATAGAAGATCACTCGATCCGGAAGCAGTTCGTAACCGTCGGCGCGCCCCTCGGCAACAGAACGTTCCAGCGACGACCGATCCACGTCGGCGCCCGGCGGAAGCCCGATTTCCGCCAGCATCATGCCGTAACCCTGAAATCCCACGCGTTCGGCGTGAACGTTAACGTTGACGTCGTCTTGTACGGCGACAGTTGTGCGACCATATCCAACCTCAAGCCGAAGCTCGGCGGAGCTTCGTGGCGTCGTCGTATCCCAGGGCAGCCAGTATTCATGGTTCAGCCGCACGATGCTGGCCGTGACGCCGCCGGACGGGATCAGCCGAACCTCATGCGCGCCGGAGTGGATCGCTGCGGAAAGGTCGACGTAGATGGGGTCGAGACGTTGCGCATTCGCCTCCATGGAAATGACCTGGACGGTTTGCCCATCCACCTGAACCGTAATGGTTCCAGGATCGGTTGTGTCCAAGGGCTGACGGTTGCCGGCAACCGCGGCGACGGCTTTCATCGCCAGGAGGGTCGCCTGCGTGGAATACCAACCTCCATGAAGGTCCTGATTGTGAATCAGGAATAACAGCCCGCGACGCAGCGGATCCTCTAATTCAGCCGAATCCTCCGGATGCATTGCACTCCATTCGGAAAGCGCCGTCATCACCAGCGCCGTCGTTTCCGTGCGTCCGGTGCGACCCCAACCGTAGAATGGCGTATTGGCCTGAAGGTCCCAATAGAGCCCCTCGCTTTCGCGGCGAGCCAGCGACACCAGACGCCCCGGAAGACCCGAGGCCAAATCCTCGTAGTTTGTTCGATTCGGACCCGTGGCGGTCGCGATCGACTCATTCAGCCCGAGCAAAAGCTCCGCCATCATGTACGGCTCATCGATCTCCTCGGCGAAGCGCACCAGTTGAGAATAAGCGCGATCCAGAGATCCTTCCGTCGCAAACCGCTTGCGGTCTAGACCAGCCAATGCATGGGCGACATTCGCCGTGAGCAGCAGCGATCGTCTTTCATTCCCCGGCCTTGTGTTTTTAAGGTCTTCCTTGTCGATCCAACGCCCGTCGACCTGCTGCTCCACCAGCCACCGAGCCATCCGTTCCATCTGATACGGACTCGACCACGGCAGTAGATCGGGATAATCATCGTCCAGATCGTCAATGGCCAGGAGGAACTCGATGGCTTGGGCGGTGACCGCGATATCGCCAGGATCGTTTTCCCAGTAGCTCACGCTGCCGTCTAAATTCTGGAACCGAGCCAGATCGGCGCGCGACCGCTGAATATTGTTAATCGCGCGCGTCTGCATCTCTGCATCACGAATACCGACCGATAACGCATAGCGCAGAGCGGTTAAATTCGCGAACCCAGCCGAGATTGTTTGCTCTGCGCACCCGTGCGGCAGCATCAGCACGCCTCGGGCGCCTTCGAGCAGGGTCGCCGCCAGGTTGGGATAGATTCGCAGAATGCTGTGAGAGCTTCCCTCAATCGCCGCCGCCGGTGTTGTCACGTTCAGTGTGCGGGTCGAATTCACCAGGTCACCGGAAATCTCCATGACCTGCTGCCCATCCGGATTCACGCGGAACACTTTTTCAATCGCGTCGCCGTTGCCCTGCGCGGTCGCTGTGATTCTTTGACGAGCCTCCTGCGGACTCGACGCCACCACCGGATAAATCACATTGACGGATTCGCTCGGGGGGACACTGACGCTCTGTTGAGCCGAACCTTCCAAGCGGGCCCATTCACTTGGCTCGAAGGTCACTGCGACGTCCAGGGGGCCAGCCGCAGGATTGGAACTCCCCGCTTCAGCCGAGCCGGTATAGTTGCGGACCGTCACTGGCAACTCCAGTCGATCGCCCGAGGTCACCACGGGCGGCGGCTCAAAATCGATAAAGAACGGTTGGAACGTCTCCATGGAGAGTTCGGTTTCGGCGAAGCGTCCGTCACGGGTCGAAGCGATCAACGCGATCCGCCAATTCGTAATCGAATCCGCCAGAGGAATATCCACATCTGCGGTGCCGTCCTCGCGCGTGATCACTTCGGGCAACCAAAGCAGGGTCTCCGGAAAATACTCGCGAATTCGGGGCGTGAACGTCGCGCCGGGGCCCATCTCGCCATCATCGACTACCGACATTGATGCGGACTCTGTGTTCAGGACCGGTGCGGAATCGGCAACCATCACCGAGGCCGTCGCAGATCCAACCTCCAACACAGCTTCGATGTCGGTTACCTGCTCATCCAGAATCGGGATCTCGCTAACCACCAATGTCTGGAATCCGGGATAAGACACCGTAAGCTGATAGTAGCCGGGCGATAGATCCGAAAACCGGAATTCGCCGACTTCTGTAGCTTCCGACAGCCCGACAATCCGGCGATTCAAAACCTCCAATTTCATGGTGGCTCCGGGGATCACCGCACCCGACGGGTCCGTCACAACTCCGTTCAGGATTCCGGAGCCTTTGCCTTGGGTGGCCTCGCTTTCCGCCGTTTCATCACTGCCTGGATTTTCATCCGCCGAAGCAGTATCCGCGCTCCGTTCACGAATCAGGAACGGATACTCGGCGACGCTGAAGTCATCCAGCGTACCGGAGACGCCATCCGGCCCTTGGCTCATAATTTGAAATCGGCGGATGGTCTGCATCACAGGCGTCACTTCCGTACGGGAACGTACTGGCCCTGAATAGACGCGATAAGTATACATGCGGACCCGATCCTCATATTGGTCGAACGTCGACTCTTGTACCAGGTACGGATTTCCGAAGTCGTCCTTCCAATCACTCAAATTGATTCCCGCGCCGAGCAGGACATTCGTAAACCCCTCCACGCTTTCCGGATCGGACCCGAATGCATCCAGCGCGCTCTGGATCTGCTCGCTCTCCTTCGTGAAGTAAGGGCCGGTGAAGTTTGCAACCTGAACGTCGTCCCACGTGTCAGGGGTCCGGTCCGGGCCGGAACTGAGAATCCTGACCCTTCGATGATCCCCAAATGTCGAGACCTTCGGACGGTAGCCGCCGCCCCAGGGATCGGTCAGCCGGTCCAGGCGCAGCCCGTTCTCCGATAAAAGATCCAGAACCTCATCCGCCGATGCAGGATAATCGCGAAGCCGCGATAGGGACTCGCGAATCAACGCCGAGACGGGATTGAAATAGGGGAAGCGGAACAGCCCGGCGACGAAATCGTCCGCCGTACCGAGTAACTTATCCGGCCCGCGACTCGCCAATTCGATCTCGCTGTTTGTGTACTGGGTTGAAAACGAGGGCAGAAGGGGGAGTCCCCCAAGGATCGCGAATCTCCACCCAATCGATACTCCCCAGCTCCGAGAGCGATGCTGCATCGCGCGGGTATTCCAGGGTCCGCTGATAGACCCCGTCAAGCCGGCGCTTTAACTTGTCGATGGCGGAATCCAGAGTTCCCGCAAAGACGTCGGCTTGTCCGGTGATCAACTGCTCCGATGTGGCCGTCGTCAGCGTCGCTTGTTCCCGGGAGAGCAATGCCTCCGTGGCCAGATCTAACTCCGGCGGAATGGGCTCATCCTCTCGCAGAACGTCCACGTCGCGTAAACTGAACCCGCCGAATTGCCTCTCCAAATCCGACCGGCAGTAGGTGCAACTGAACCAGCTTTTCCAGCGCGGCGGCAGCTCGAGTCTCTGCATCCGTCCGGGCGCGTTCCAGCACCGCCTGATCCACGATTGCCAGGCCGAATGCAGACTCCGCTGCTTCCCCGTCCAGCGTCGTGGCGGCGATGTTCAGGTGCGCAGTCTCCCCCGGCCGGTGACGCTCGGAATCCGTGCCGGCCCTGATTTCCAACTGGCCGGTCTGCGGAAAATAGACCGCTGTGCGAGCCGACATCATCTCCCAGGGACTCACGGACGCGCGAGCCGTGTTCCATGCCGGCAAACCCCACGACGCCGCGAAAATCATCGCGATATGGGAACTCAAGGTCGGCCTGACTGTTGCGGATCGGTACCGTTTGAGTCGCGACAACTTGCCGGTCTGCGAGGGCACTGATCGCGACATAGGCAGGCATCGCTTCTTCCGGGGACAGTTCCAGGTGGAGCTTCATGGGTTTCCCGGCGCGCTGAATCGCCTTGGGCGGGGTCAGTCGAGCCGGACAGGCTCGATCCGTAGACGCTCTCGGTCATCGTCCCGGAATTTCCCATGGCGTCAACCTCGCGCGCATCTCAATGTCTCCGCGCTCGGCGCCGCGCGAAGGAATATATCAACCCGGCGACGCCCTTCCGCGTTGCTGCGAGCCGTCTTCGATCGACCGTCGTTCATCGTCGCCGACGATGGTGTTTCCGCGGGCCTTCCGTTTGGCGTATCGTGTCGAAACATCGACCTGCCGCGGGCAGTGGCCCGACGATCGGCGGAAGCCATCGTGAGAGATATGGGGATTGGCTCGCGCGTCATGCGGATGTCGAATTGCCGCTGCTCCGTTCTCGGGAGAGCGGGTCGGTGACGTAAGCCCTGAGGTCAGGTCCTGGACGCAGCGTCTCGCGGCCGCCAATTCTGGATGGCCCGCTCGAGGGAGATCTGTGCGGTGTAAACTCCATCATTGCTATCGCTTCCCTTCCACAACTGGAGGCTCCTCGAGACTCCTCCAACGGCGCGTCAAAGCGATAGGAGGAACTCCATGCCTCCAGGCTGAATCCGCACCGCCGGCGTGTTTCACCGGCTCTCCAAAAAGGTAGTCGGCATGTATGGTGACGTTCGCCGAGTCGTTCCGCGTTGTCATCACATACGCGCCTTCATCCGGCGACGCCGTCACACGAATGGGCAGCTCGTAGCGGCTTACGCGGACCGCATGATCCGCGATGTGGACCTCTTCTTCCGCTTCAAGAAGTTGGATTTCGTAAAGCCCGGCTCCGCAAACTCCGGAAGCGCCCATCATCGGAAACGACGCCAAATCGGGAAGACCTCAGCAGTGCCGAATGGACGCGTTCCCCACGCGGATCGAAGATCTCCATGCGAACCTGCCGGCTGGCGTCCGCGACTCCCTGGGGGTTTAGAACCACGGCCGGACGTGGATTGTCTGGCCCGGCTGAAAAAGGGGTTTGTCTGTCTGAATCCGAGCCGACGGAAAGTTCACGGCAAAAACCTGGTCTTCCTCGACAGCGCTAAAGTCCGCCAGAGTGGCGGATAGCCGGACCTCTCCGTTCAGTTGAAAATCTTCCATCCGCCTGCCGGGATGTCGAAGCTTCCAACGGGCGATGCCGGCTTCATCCACCGAAAAATCGGTCGCGGGGATAGCTCGTTCCTCGATTTCCATGCTCACCGCAAAGGATGCGTCCGGCATCGGCTTGCGCGTCACTGGATGCACTGCCTGCCCGTAGACCACGTAGGGTGCTCCCGGCTGAACAATGCCGGCATGCGTCAGCTTCAATTCAAAGACATGCGAGGCAATCTCCGATACCGCAACAATGCCTCCAGTCGGAAAGAACGCGCCGATGTTGTCGACCGCCGGCGAAACCTGATAACGCAAGCGCAACCATATCGACGGGAACGTCGGAAGACGAAAAGGAATCGCGACTTGATTCTTGCCCGGTTCCAATTGGACAGATTCATGGACTGAGCTGCGAATGCGATTATCCGGACCCAGCCACTCTAGCTTGATCTGCGCATTGATCGATTCCTTCTGTGCGCTATAGACAGGAAGGGTGACAACGGTGGTCCCGTCTTCCGGAACTGCCCGGATTGCTGGTTCATCGATTGTGACTTGCGGAAGACTCTGTGCGAATGCCAGAGACAAGGAACATGCGAGTGCGGCGAGAAGAACTCCCCTCATAACCCCTCCTTCAATCGTGAACCCATTCACGATCCCAAATGTGCCTGTAGCTTACTCGGAATAGAAATGAATTACAAGGGCCGGTTTCTGTTTGTAAACATGGCGTTTCCGATTAGTTTCCCGATTTTGCACATCGGTCCAGTCAGCTCAGGGTAGAGTGATGCGATGAAGTTTTAAATCGTGCCGTAACCAGATGGTTGTGGCGAGGCGTTGACGCGATCGGAAGAGCAAGCGTTTGGAACGGCCACTGAACCTGATGTGGGATGGGGTTTCGGCAGGACTGAGGCGCATGCCCTCGACTTCCTGGAATCCGACTTCTCGACAGCGCCGCAGACACAGAATGATTCCGAGATCTGAGGCGGCCTAGAAGGAAGCGTGATCGGTTTGTCTGGCAGGGCCCTGCGCTTCAGGAACTTACCGCGTTCCATTCAGGTTGATCAAGCAATGGATTTTGTCCAAGGGCGCGGTGGGGCAGTTTAATCCGCGTCTGCAATTGCGCTCTGAACCGCTAGCGGTTCGTCCGTGCCGAGCCTGCGCGACCAAAGAGTTGCCGAAAGACCGATGATCGCAGCCCACGTCAACCAGACACCGGGCATGGCTCTGTTGCCGGTAACTTCGATGAGATACGTAGCAATCATCGGGGTAAATCCACCAAACAGAGCTGTGGCAAGACTATAGGCAAACGAGAATCCGCTGACACGGACAGCCACAGGCATAATCTCAGCCAAGTAAACGATCATCGCTCCGTTGTAGCTGCCGTAGAGGAACGATAGCCACAATTCCACCGTCAGCAACCGGAGAAACGAAGGGCCGGAATCCAGCCAGAGCATGGCGGGATAAGCGGTCAGTATTGTGGCCGCGGTGCAGGCGATCAGCAGCGGCCGGCGGCCAATTCGGTCCGAGGCCGCGCCCATGGTGGGAAGCCAGATAAAGTTCGAGAGTCCGACGCACAGGGTGACCAAGAGCGTGTCTGAATCGGCCAACTGGAGCGCAGTGCGGCCGAAGGTAGGCGTGTAGGCGGTGATCAAGTAAAACGCGACCGTGGTCATCGTGACCATGGCGCTTCCGGCGAGAATGATTCGCCAGTGGGACGCAACGGATCTGAAAATCTCGCGGGCGGAAGGATGATGGCGGCGGGAGGAGAATTCCTCGGTCTCCTTGAGTGAGCGGCGAAGGAAGAACAGAAACGGAATGATGAGGCATCCCCCGATCAAGGGCAGGCGCCAACCCCAATCATCCACCTGCGTTGGACTCAGAAACGCATGCAGCGTCACCCCGGAAAGCGCCGCCAGCACAACCGCAATTTGCTGGCTGGCCGATTGCCAACTGACATAGAACCCCCTGTGGCCGGGCGTCGCAATTTCTGCCAGATACACCGAAACGCCTCCCAACTCCGCGCCGGCTGAGAAGCCTTGAATCAACCGGCCGAGCAACACGAGTAGGGGTGCAGCAATTCCGATGACTGCATAGCCGGGAGTGAGTGCGATGGACATAGTTCCGAAGGCCATTAATGTGAGTGTGAGGATCAGTCCCGCCCTGCGGCCACGGCGGTCCACATAGGCGCCGAGGACCAGGGCTCCCAGCGGGCGCATCAGAAAACCCACGCCGAAGGTAGCTAAAGACGACATGATCGTTGCGAATTCGCTGGACTGGGGAAAGAAGGTCTTCCCGATCGCCGCGGCATAGTAGCCGAAGATCATGAAGTCAAACATCTCCAGGAAATTGCCCGTGGTTACGCGAATGACGGCTTTGATCTTTTCGCGGCGGCCCTCCGGAGAAAGCGGGATTGCCGGGGAGGCGGGGAGTTCGATATCCGTGACGGAAGGTTTGCCGGACATTTTATTTGGTGTGCTCGATCGGTTCAACGCCGCTCTGGCGCAGCGCGTCCCAGGCTTTGGGTGATGCCAGATAGTTGATGAGATCGCGGGCAGCCGCAGATTCGGAAGATGATGTGGGGATACCTGCGGAGAAGATCGTGATGTGTTGCACCTCGTCGGGGATCGGACCGACCACCGTGACGCCGGCCACGGGAATCAGTTCGCTCATTTGCTGAAATCCGATTTCCGCTTCGCCCCGGGCGACCGTTTCGGCCACTGGCGTTCCGTCAATCTGCCGCGCCTTCGCGCTCACCTGTTCTTCGACGCCGAGCCGCTTGAACAGCTCCCCGGAGACGTAAACCCCGCTGGCGCTGTCGGAATAGGCGATCGAGCGGGCATCCAGCAAGGCTTCCCTGAGTTCTTCGGTTGTCGCGATCTTTGGAACCGTCGCGCCTTCCTTAACTGCGATGCCGATGGGGGAACGCGCCAAGTCCATTTCGCTGCCCGGTTTGACTTTGCCGGCGCGGAGTAGCGCATCGAGCCCGGAGCGCGCAAGGATCACCACGTCGGCGGGCTCATCCCGAGCCAGGCGTGCCGGGATGGCAGTCGGTGTGTCCCCCATGGAGGCCCCGTTGACGGTAATCAGCTTGTGCCCGGTCTCACGTTCAAATTGGGGCGCCAGCGCAGTGTATGCGGCTCGCAGGCCACCGGAGATCATCACGTGGATATCAGCGGCAGCGCCAAGCGCGGTCGATGCGATCAGAATCAACCAAGCGGCAAGAACCCGAACGCCGAACGTGAAAGGTGGGCCTAGGATGCTGGTGATGCCGCGCATGGATCACCATATTTTGAGGGCAAGCCGCGCGGAGTGCAAGCCAGGCTCCAACACCATGCCCGGAAGACTCCAGATGTCAATGATTGGCACGAAGAAACGAACTAATGTCTTCTCCCAGGCGACGCTCCAGCCATCGGTTGTTTTCCATGCACACGTACTCCATGAGCTCGGTGCCCGGCTTCATCCGTGCCAGTGTGTCAAGGAACTTGAACGGCTTCTCGTAATAGTCGGGATCGGTGATGGTCACTTCCCGCGTCAAGTGATCCTTATCGATCATCTGGAAACGCTCAGTCATCTCCAGCTTTTCCCCATGCGGATGCTCGGCGGTATCCAGGTACGTCTTGGCGTTGAATCCCTTGGTTTCGACGACCATCGTGTCGCCTTCCCAGTGGCCTCGGGAAACACCCCACCAGGACGGCTCGATGGACTCCGGCATGGGCGTGCCGTCGGTGGGGACGATCTTGTAGACGTTGTTGGATTCGAACATGATGGCCAGCCGCGCCGGAGTCTGGACGAACTCGACCGGATAGGTTGTGCCCCAGGCTCGCTGATAGCCCCAGGGAAGGCACACAGCCGTCCAATCTATATGGTTGGCTTTGTCCCTATACGTGGCGAGCCCCAATTCCGTAAAGGAGAGCGGCCCCGGTTCATGCTTGCACCCTCTGGTGGGACTGCCGCATTCGTCGCTGGGCTGCTCAAGGTTGCCCGTGCGAGGGTGATCCCAGACTCCGCCCATGTCCGGTCTGCCATTGGGCATGCGGGGAATGGGGTTATCCGGAGCTTGCGCCCCCGCCGGCACGCTCACGATGATGAAGGCGGCGGTGAATACCGTGAGTCGAACAGTATCGCGGATCATGCGGTGCTCCTTTTTTACAGATCGTAACCCCTTTGGCGAGCGGGTTCAGGCGTCCCAGGCAAATCAACCTTGCGACGGGCCCGACGCAGGTTCAGTCCAGCCCCAGCAGGCGGGCAGGATTTTCCTTGGTCATCTTATCGATCTCGGCCTGGCTGAACCCTTCCTTTGCGAGGACAGCCAGAGCGACTTGCAGCGCCTCGGCGTAGTTCAGCCTGCCGGGCTGCCCGAGATCGGTACTGATTACGATGTTTTCCGGACCGAGCTCTCGAATATCGGCAAGCTTCTGCGGCCCGTAGTCCTGCGCCGGATTCACCATATCAACTGCCTGCGGCCGCCCACCGGTGAAACCGTCCCCGCTCAGCACGATCTCGATCAGCGCACCCATGCGAACCGCTTCTTTCATAGCCGCCATCGGCATCACGATCCCCCCATGGTTCGGGTGCTGCACGTAGATCCTTTTCACACCGGCCTCCTTGGCCGCCCGGATCACCATCAAAGACTCCTCTGTGCTGATGTGTCCGGTGGACAAGGCAAGATCGTATTTCGCCACCACTCGCAGGACGTCCAGCACCTCTGGCAGCAATTTTCCGTCGTGCGAGACCTCGACGGCGGTGGGTGAGTCGGGATTGCGAAACGCCGCATCCATCGTCGGCATGTACACGACCCGGCCCAAGCGGCCGCGCGTCAACGCCATGGACTCCACTGCCACCGGATTGATGCCTCCCACGGACTTGTTCAGAACAATGCCGCCGTAGACCTCCACGTCGGGTACCGATTGAGACACGAGGTAGGCCCAGGAAGCGGTCTCCGTGTTGTGTTCCTTCAACACGATTCCCCGCATCCCATAAATGTGCGCGATCTGGGCCGCTTCCAATGCGTCGAATGCGCGCTTGAAATTCAATATGGCGGTCTCCGGCGCGACATGCGCATGAATGTCGATGACCCCCTCGAGGCTGGGTGCGTCGTCAACCTGTGCGATTCCGACGCCGGGTATGCCGAACAGCGAAACCAGAACACCTGCTAGCATCCATATTCGTAACCTCATACGTCACTCCTCGAATTGTCAGGGTAGCCAAACCCCATCGAGTATATCGAAGCGGTCCCGACGAGGCCTCCCCCCGAGAGTATGGCAAGTCTACCAGCGTCAAAGCCGGGATTCATTCCCTCGAGAGCTCGGTATACAGCATCCGGACGAAGCGGTCCGCGCTTGTGCCGCGTCCTCCAGGCGTAGGATCCAGCGCCCCGGGAATTTGTGGATCATAGCCTGCGGTAGGCTTGGCGGCAAGCACTTCATCCACACTCTTGCCCTTCGCGATCAAATCCTCCACCTTCCCGCGTACGTCAAGGATCATGTCACGGTAAGGGATGATGTCCTCCCGAGTGATGATCGTGCCGTGGCCGGGAATGAGTTTGGTTCGTGGACCTGCAATCTCCATCAGATAATCGAGAGCCTCCAGCGCGCCTTCGAGACTGCCGCCATTATTGGTGTCAATGAACGGATAGCCGAAGTTCCGGTAGAAGTCGCCGATCATAATCACATCGGCATTCTCGAAACGGATGATCGTATCGCCGCCGGTGTGGGCGGCACGGATCGGAATTAAGTCGACCACCTCACCGTTCATGCGGAACTTAATCGGATCGCCCAGGCCGTACGTCACGTTGGGGAGACGCTCCGGATCCATATTTCGCGAGCGGGCCATGTCCTGGCGGAGCTCTTCACGAGCGATCAGTAGCGCGCCCAGATCCACAAAGTACGCGTTTCCCCCGGTGTGATCCACATGCAGATGCGTATTCGTCAGATAGCGGAGCGGCTCCGGGCTAATCTCGCGAATCGCCTCCAGCACCTTTTTGCTGACCTGCGAGTATTGCGAATCCACCATGAAGATGCCATCCGGACCGGTCAGTAGCCCGATCCGGCCACCTGCTCCGTCCGGGTGATTAGGATCGGCGTCGCCGGGCGCACCCGCCAACATATATAAGTTGGGGCTATATTGCTCGGTGAGGATCTTGATCGCATCGTAATCGATCTGGCCGTATGCGGCGACCGCCAAGGCACCGAAAAGGAACAACTTCTTCATTGCGCCCATTCTTACTCCATTGCGCTCCCAGAGCAAAGGGCTAAAGTGTCGAAAGGGATTTGGGGCGCGGCCCGGCCCGCCAGTCCCCCCGGCAAGACAGGGCCGCGAGGCAATCCGTCGCGGAATTTTCCGACCATATTTAAGGACGGCTTGCCGTTCCAGCTCAGGGCGGCGAAACTTCGCGACCAGTGACTGGATACGGACCTGAACTTCGTACCGAAACCCCATCATTCACTGGACTCAGTGGCCGTTGTAAACGCTTGCTCTTCCGATCGCGTCAACGCCTCGCCACAACCATCCGGTTTTGGCAGACTGATGCCCATTTCCTCTACTTCCTATAACCCGACTTGTGTCCAGCAGGAGATAGCGAATCTGTTAGATCACTAATTTCAGAGTGTCTTGCGATAAACTTGGCAGCTACATGGCGTTAGCTCCCGGGGAAAGACTCGGACCCTACGAAATCGTCGAGGCCATCGGCCAGGGCGGCATGGGAGCGGTCTACCGAGCCCATGATACCCGGCTCGGCCGGGACGTTGCGGTTAAGGTCTCCGAACAACGGTTTGGGGAACGCTTTGAGCGGGAAGCCAAGGCCGTAGCGGCACTGAATCATCCCAACATCTGTACGCTGCACGACGTCGGGCCGAATTATCTCGTCATGGAATTGGTCGAGGGCGAGACGCTTTCGGCCCGGATTAAGCAAGGCGCGATTCCTCTCGAGGAATCGCTTAACGTGGCCAAGCAAATTGCAGAGCGTTGGAAGCCGCTCATGAAAAAGGCATCGTCCATCGCGACCTGAAACCCGGCAATGTCATCGTCAAAGAAGACGGATCGGTCAAAGTCCTCGACTTCGGCCTGGCGAAGGTGAATCCGAAGAGCGCGGCCAGCGACCCCGAAGACCCCGAACTCTCCCCCACCATCTCCATGGCGGCGACCCAGGCGGGAGTGATCCTCGGCACCGCCGCCTACATGTCCCCCGAGCAGGCGCGCGGGAAGCCGGTCGATAAACGTGCCGACATCTGGGCCTTCGGTGTCGTCCTTTATGAAATGGTCACCGGCAAGCGCTTGTTCGCCGGGGAGGACCTGACCGACACGCTGGCGAGCGTCGTGAAGACTGAGCCGGATCTCAGCACCGCTCCGCCGGAACTGCGGCGGTTGTTGGCGAAGTGTCTGGAGAAGGATCCGAAAAAGCGCCTGCGCGACATCGGTGACGTGTGGGAGTTCTTGGGCGCCGAGCCTGGACCGGCTCCCGCCGCTGCGTCTTCCGGGCGATTCGGTTGGGCCATGTGGGCCGCCGCGGGGATACTCGCGATCGCCGCTGTGGTCGCAGGCTACGGATGGTGGAGCGCCACGCGACCCGCTCCGTTGCAGCCGATGGTGCGGCTGGATGTGAATCTGGGCGACGATGTCGCTCTGCAAACGCCCAGCGGCAGCAGCAGCGTAGTGCTGTCTCCCGATGCGACACGCCTGGTGTACATCGCCATAGGCGCGAACGGCGCCCCCAGCCTCTTCCTCCGGCGATTTGATCAGGCCCGAGGAGTGGAGCTTCCGGGCACTTCGGGAGCCCAGTCTCCGTTCTTCTCGCCCGACGGCCAGTGGATAGGATTCACCGCCAACGCGAGACTTAGCAAGATCTCGGTAGAAGGCGGCGCGGTGGTTCCCGTGCGTGACGGTGCGTCCAACTCCCAGGGGGCCAGCTGGAGCGAGGACGGCACCATTGTCAATGGAATCCTTTTACGCGGGTTGTACCGCACCCCGGAGGGCGGCGGTGATCCCACTCCGGTGGCGGAAGTGAAAGCCGGAGAAATCGGCCTGGGCGCGCCGCAAATCCTGCCCGGAGGCAAAGCCATCCTGGTTTCGGCGTTTACGGCCTTGCCCCCGAGGCCATCAACATCGAAGTGGTCTCGCTGCCCGGCGGCGAGCGCAAGACTTTGGTTCGCGGCGCGGTCGGCGGACGCTATCTGGCCGCTTCCGATCAGGCTGGGTACCTGGTGTACTCCAGCGGGTCCACTCTGTTTGCGGCTCCGTTCGACCTGGAGGCGCTCGAGATGCGCGGCACGGCCCTTCCCATTCTGGATGACGTGGGACATGACGCGGGAGGCCTCAATCCTCAATTCGAAGTCGCAAGCAACGGCACGCTGGTCTATCGCAAAGCCGTGGGCGCCGCGGCGAATCAAACGATGACCCTGCAATGGCTGGATGCGGGCGGGAAGCGCCAGCCCCTGCCCACCCAACCAGGCCCCTACGGATTCGCACGCCTCTCGCCGGATGGGAACCGGCTGGTCACAGGCGGCTCTCAACAAGCAGCCGTCCAAACGGTCCAGGTCTACGATTTGCAACGCGAAACCTGGAGCGGACTGACGTTCGATCCAGGTGTTCACGTGAACCCGGTGTGGAGCCCGGATGGCCGGTTTGTGGTGTTCGGTTCGCTGACCGGATTGTGGGGGACGCGCGCGGATGGCTCGGGTCAACCGCAGCCGCTCACATCCGGGCAGCTCATCCAGGCCCCCTATTCGATCTCGCCGGACGGGAAGCGCGTCGCCTACATCGAAGTGGGAGGCGCCTCCGGCGCCGGCGGCACGCAGATCTGGACCTTGCCACTGGAGGAGAACGGTTCGGACCTCAAAGTAGGGACGCCGCAGCAGTTCCTGACGAGTCAGTTCCTTGACGCAACCCCCGCGTTCTCTCCCGACGGCAAATGGATCGCCTACGCGTCCACTGGTCCGAGCAATCCCGAGATTTTCGTGCGTGCGTTTCCGGACAACGGCGGATTATGGAAGATCTCGACGAATGGGGGAACCAATCCGGTATGGTCGCGCAGCGCGTCCGAATTGCTCTATCAGGAGGGCGACCAGATCATGGCCGTGCGGCTATTCCGTGAACGGTGGCGTATTCGTTCCCGATCGAGTCCGCGTATGGGCTCCGCAGGTGGGCGGAACATTCCAGGACTTGTCGGCGGACGGGAAGCGCGCGCTGATTCTATCGCCCGTCGCAGCCCAGGAAGCGCCCCCCACCCAGCACGAGGTGGTGCTGATCCAGAACTTCCTCGACGAATTGAAGCGGAGAATCCCGTTGGGGAAATGACACGATGGCTCTGAACCCAGGCGACAAACTCGGACCTTACGAAATCATCGAGCCCATCGGCCAAGGCGGCATGGGAGCGGTGTACCGTGCTCGGGATACGCGCCTCGGACGCGACGTCGCCGTCAAAGTCTCCGACCAGAAATTCGGCGAACGCTTCGAGCGCGAAGCGCGCGTCATTTCTTCCCTGAACCACCCCAACATCTGTACCCTCCACGACGTCGGCGAGAACTACCTCGTCATGGAGCTGGTCGAAGGCGAGACGCTATCCGACCGCATTAAACAAGGCGCAATCCCCCTCGACGAATCGCTCAGTATCGCCCGGCAAATCGCCGACGCCCTCGAGGCCGCCCACGAGAAGGGCATCGTCCATCGCGACCTCAAACCCGGCAATGTCATCGCTCAAAGAGGATGGATCGGTCAAAGTCCTCGACTTCGGCCTGGCGAAGGTGAATCCGAAGAGCGCGGCCAGCGACCCCGAAGACCCCGAACTCTCCCCCACCATCTCCATGGCCGCGACCCAGGCCGGCGTGATTCTCGGCACCGCCGCCTACATGGCCCCCGAGCAGGCCAGGGGCAAGCCGGTCGACAAGCGGGCCGATATCTGGGCCTTTGGCGTCGTGCTGTATGAGATGGTCACCGGGCAGAAGCTATTCAACGGCGAGGATCTGACGGATACGCTGGCCTCGGTGGTCACGGATGAAGCCGAATCTCTCGACCGCGCCCGCCGAATTGCGGCCGTTGCTGGAAAAGTGTCTGGAGAAGGATCCCCGCAAGCGCCTCCGCGACATCAGCGGCGTGGATGCGTTGCTGGAGTTGGGGAGGGTCAAATCCGCACCACAGCCAGAAGCCCAGGCAACATCGGAAGCGCTGCCAACCAAGGCTCGATTCCTTCCGTGGGCCGTCGCCGCGGCGCTGCTTGTCATCGCCGCCACAGTGGCCATCCTTCACTTCGGGGAAACGCCCACGACGCAAGCCGATCCGGTTCGCTTCGCCATGCCGTTCCCCCCATCCTTGCGTATGCCTCCCGGACTCGTGGACATCTTCAAGGGCTTTGCGCTTTCCCCCGATGGCCGCTTCGTGGTATTTACCGCCGCGAACGAAGCCGGCGAAACGTCTCTGTGGCTGCGCCGCTTGGACTCCTATTTTGCGCAAAACCTTGACCGGACCAACGGCGCATCGATGCCTTTTTGGTCGCCCAACTCCCAGGAAATCGCCTTCTTCAGCGACGGGGAACTCAAGCGAATGCCCCTGGCCGGAGGTGCGCCGGTCACGATTTGCTCCGCGCCGGACCCATTTGGTGGCTCCTGGAATGAAGCGGGACAAATCCTGTTCAGTTCCAATCAAACGGTTCAACTGGTGTCCGCCGCCGGCGGCTCGCCTTCTCCCGTCACCACTCTGGACTCCGGCGAACGTGCGCTCGTTCCGGTATTTCTTCCTGACGGTGACCATTTCCTCTATTCGCGCCTGGCGCCCAGCGGCCCGGGCGGCGGCTATGTCCAGGCGCTGACCTCACCTGAGCCGATACTGGTCACCCCGGACGCTGTGGGCGGTTTTGCTGCGCCCAACCATTTGATCCTGGTCCGCAACGGTACTGCGATGGTGCAGGATCTGGACATGACGACCTTTGCATCGCTGGGCGATCCACGCGTGTTGGATTCTGATGTCTCCACCATACCGGGCTTGGTGGCCGGGCTGAGCGTATCCGCAAATGGCGCCGCCGTCTTCCGCCCGGCGGCTGGTGGAGTAGAGCTTAGCGTCTATCAAAGGGATGGACGGCGCAGCCAGTTGGATGCGGCCGCGAGGGACTTGACTACTGTCGCCCTGTCCCCGGATGGAAAAAGGCTAGTGGTGACACGAGGCGAACTCGGCATCGCCACTGACCTTTGGTTGCTGGAACTCGCTTCGGGCGTATTCTCGCGGCTGACCTCAGACGAGGGTGCGGAAGTGGACCCAACCTGGGCTCCCGATTCCCAGCGAATCCTATTTGCGTCGCGAACGCCCGGCAAGAATGAGATACGCGAAATCACCGTCGGATCCTCCAGCCAGAAGGTCATCTACAGCAACCCCGACGGCTGGGCCTTGGATGACGTGAGCTCTGACGGAAAATGGATCATCTTCAGAGGTTCGGATTTCAGAACCCGGCTGTTGGCCTACGGCGAACAGGAACCCCAGTTGGTGAATGAGGTGGGGGCAGGCATCGACCAGACTCACATTTCTCCGGACGGCCGCTGGGTCGCTTACAACTCCACGGAAAGCGGGAATACGGAAGTTTACGTCGCCGCGTTCCCCAGCTTCCAGCAGAAGCGCCAGATCTCGGTGGGCGGCGGGGCCCAACCGCAGTGGCGCCGTGACGGCAGGGAGCTCTACTACCTGGCTCCGGACAGCAGGCTGATGGCCGTGGACATCCAATCCAGCGCCACCCTCGAAACCGGCCCTGCCCGGGCGCTGTTTCAAACCAACATCAACTTCCAGGGCCAAATCAACACGTTTGTCCCGTCGCCGGACGGCCAGCAATTTTATGTCGCCGAAGCTGGAGCCGAGGGCCGCCCGGAACTCCGCGTCGTGATGAACTCGCCCGCGCTGCTGGAGTAGTTGTTTTGTGGACGGCAAACGCGGGCGGCGCAGGCCCTCGTGACTAACTCCGACTCGAAAACAGCGCCTGTCCCTTTCGTTCGAAATCAATTTCCGCGCTTCCGCGGGCCCGGTGAAGCATGGATCACCCGTTTTAGAGCGGCCTCCATTCTGACGGGTAGCTCCAAAATCCCATGCCCGCACTATCCGGTAAGGTGTCGGCAAGATGAATCCACGTCTGGATCCAGCGGGGCGATCCGGTCCATATGAACGATCCCGAGCGCCTTGGCAACAATGCCCCGTGCCCCGGCGATTCGCATGCGGCCGCCCTTCTGCTCAATATGCCCGTTGGATGCCACCAGCAGCCCGATCCCTGAACTGTCAATACTTTTCAAGCTCGCGAGATCGATGACGATTTTGCAGGCGCCCTCCTCAATCAAACCGCGGATTGAACTCTCCATGGCAATCAAGGAGTCCCCTAAATTGAGGCGGCCGGAGATCTCGACGATGGTGATATCGGAAGAGGCGTGGTGTACCTTCATCTCCGTGGGCGGGGAAGTGTCCACCCTTCTCCGTGTCCGGTCACGCTCGAGGATATGCGTCACCGCGTGGAGGATCTCTTCGGCCAGCGCCTCGCCGGAGCCATCCACATCCTTCCCGGCGCTGAGGTTTACTGACGGCGGTGGCGCGGCCGAGCTATCCGTTGTCTCCGGCGGAATTTGGCTCTCCGGCCTTTGGCCTGCGCCGTCCCACTCAACCCCCGCGATCCACCGGTAGCCGCGCCGCGCCAGCGTCTCAATAAAACGAGGATGGCTAGCGTCGTCATTCAAAGTCCGGCGCAGCTTCCTAAGGGCTGTGGCGATGCCATGATTGAAGTCCACCACCGTGCCGCCTGGCCAGAGAGTCTCCTGGATCTGTTCCGGGGTGACAACCTCGCCGGCGTGCTCCAGCAAAAGGCGCAACATCTGCAAGGGTTTATCCTGGAGCCGCGTTCGGGTCGATCCACTGTGCAACTCGCCGGCGCGGAGGTCGAGTTCAAACCCTTTGAATCGCGCCGATTGGGGGGATTGTATGGGATCAGGCAGCTGCTATTCCTCGATCCATGAGTATACATTGCTGTGCCTGTTCACCAATGATTCAAGAAGAAGTTATAGCTGGTGCATTGAGATAAGGCGGCTCTTTCTTCACAATCGAAACTCGCAAGCAGGTCAAGAGTTCAAAGGAGAGTGAAGATGAAACGAGTCGCCCTGGTTGGCACCGCCATTGTTGTTTCGATTTTTCCGATCCCTGCCTCGGCGCAATGGATCGATCATCCATCGGCGGTCACGCCACGCACAGAGGACGGCAGCCCTGACCTGACAGCGCCCGCGCCCAGGGATGGCGCGGGAAATCTGGATCTGTCTGGAATCTGGACGCTAGACTCTAGCTCGATCGGCCCCATCCTGGGTAGGAGTCAGGGCGCGATCATAGGTGGAAATTTCAGCTTGCAGCTGTGGAGCCCCGGCGGAGCCGAGATCCCGATGCGGACTGAGACAGAAGCGGTCTTCAATCAGCGCGTCCGGAGTTTTGGAGCGGGACGGCCGGCGGAGACCTGTTTGCCGCATAGCATTCCGGACGGCATGGTGGTCAGCGTTTTTAAGATTACGCAGAACCCCGGTCTGACTCTGATTCTGTACGAGGAATTCGCACGCTTCCGCCAGATCCTCACCGACGGACGGGCACACCCGGAAGAAATGACGCCCGCGTGGTTTGGTTACTCGGTGGGCACGTGGGATCACGACACGTTCGTCGTGGATACGGTGGGATATAACAACCGGTCTTGGCTGGACGACGCGGGCCATCCCCACTCGGAGGCGCTGCATACGATCGAGCGATTTCGCCGGACGGACTTCGGCCATCTGATCATGGATCTCACGATCGACGATCCGGTAGCGTACAAGAAGCCTTGGTCCATTAGAATGCAGTTCACGATCATGCCGGATACGGAACTGATTGAGGATCTCTGCGACAACGAGAAGGATCTGGAGCATATATCGGACGTCTCGGCTTGGGGCCCCGAAGCGCCCGTGGCTACCGAAGTCCTGGCAAAGCACGCCGGCTCGTATGAATTTACGGTCGATAATTTTCACGAGGTTATGGAAGTCAGCCTGTCAAACGGCCACTTGAAGTACTTCGGCGCCCAACTGAGACCCGTATCGGACACAGAGTTCGCCGGGACGTTCGGAAGCATCCGGTTTGACCAGGACGGTGCCGGCGAGACCACCGGCATGACGGTCATTAATTCTAATCCTTCCCGGCCGCAGGCTGCGGGGCCCCTAAGGGGCGTTCGCGTGAAGTAGGATTTCCTGGCGCGAGTTAACCCTCGGTTACGACGCCTGTGGAAACCGCAGAAGGAAGTGCGTTGTGCGTCGTCACACGGGCACACACTTTTGCTGAATCGGCTAAACTTAGCTGATTCATTCAAATGCCCCTCACCATTGGCGACAAACTCGGGCACTATGAAATCGTTTCGGCGATTGGCAAAGGCGGAATGGGCGAGGTGTATCGCGCCCATGATTCGCGGGTCGGCCGCGACGTGGCGGTTAAGGTTTCCGAACAACGCTTCGGCGAACGGTTTGAACGCGAAGCCCGAGCCATCGCGTCGCTGAACCATCCCAACATCTGCACGCTGTTCGACGTCGGGCCGAACTATCTCGTCATGGAGTTGGTCGAGGGCCCGACTCTAGCCGAGCGCATCAAAGAAGGCGCGATCCCGCTAGAAGAGTCGCTCAATATCGCCCGCCAGATTGCGGATGCGCTCGAAGCCGCGCATGAAAAGGGCATCGTTCATCGCGACCTGAAGCCGGGGAACGTGATCGTCAAAGAAGACGGTTCGGTGAAGGTGCTGGACTTTGGTCTGGCGAAGGTAGCGCCGACCTCTCGTTCGGCAAGCGACGGCGACAACCCCGAGCTATCCCCCACTATCTCGATGGCCGCGACGCAGGCTGGAGTGATCCTCGGCACCGCTGCCTACATGGCTCCTGAGCAAGCTCGCGGGAAGCCTGTCAACAAGCGCGCCGACATCTGGGCGTTCGGCGTCGTGCTGTATGAGATGGTCACTGGCAAGAAGCTGTTTGCCCAGGAAGATCTGACCGAAACGCTTGCCGCCGTCGTCCGAGATCAAGCCGACCTCAACGCCGTCCCCGCCGAACTGCGGCCGCTGCTTGAAAAGTGCCTGGAGAAAGATCCCCGCAAGCGCCTTCGCGACATCAGCGGAGTCGAGCACCTGCTGGAGTTGGGGCGAGCGAAAACTGCTCCGGAAGCGGCGTTGCCTCCGGTGTCCGAATCCCGCTCGTGGCTGTGGCCGAGCATCGCCGCCGTGAGTCTCCTCATTGCCGGGATCGCTTTCTGGACCGGAGGGCAGTCTGCACCCACAGGCGCGACTGTGAGCGCCCGTTTTACGTTCAGTCCTTCGACCAGTGAGCAAACCTTTGCGGGGAGGTGGTCTTTTGCTGTTTCCCCGGATGGGAAGTCGATCACCTTCGTCGTATTGAGCGGCAATGGAACAACGACAACCAGTTCGCTGTGGGTACGTGATCTCGATTCCTTTGCCGCGGTTCGGCTGGAAAGAACGACTAACGCGAGATCTCCCTTCTGGTCGCCGGATTCCAAGAACATTGCATTCTTCGCTGATGGGACGCTCAAGCGGATTTCGGCGGATGGCGGCGCCCCCATCGAAATCGCGGATGTGCCGGGCTGGACTCAAGGTCCTGGTCTTGTGGAAAACACCTACGTGAGCGGCACCTGGTGGCAGGAGGACGGCTCTGCCTCCGAGGGTGTCATTTTGTTCGGGACCGGCACACAGGGAATGAGTATCCAACAGATCCCGGCAAGCGGCGGTGAGCCAACTCCGGTGACAATGCCCGCGAACGGGGAACTGCACCAGTTCCCGCAGTTCCTGCCGGGAGGAGACCGCTTCCTTTACTCGGTCGACGGCGGCGACGAACCCGGATTGTACGCCCAGCGGGTCGGGGAGGCCGAACGAACGCGTCTGGCGGAGGTTACCGGCAAGGCCGTTTTGGCCCCCGACTACATGCTGTACTTGCAGAACGATACGCTCCTGGCGCAGCGTTGGGACTGGAGTAACCTCAAGCCGCAAGGCGCCCCAGTATCGATCGCCGATGGGGTTGACGACGGCGCGTTCTCAGTATCGAGTACCGGCGTGCTCGCGTACAAGGGCTCGGTAGCGGGCAAAACGCGATTTGGTTCGTTTAACCGCCAAGGGCAACGCACCGGCACTGACTTGCCTCTGGATCCCGGCGAATACAGCGAGGTCCATCTGGCGCCAGATGACCGGCGGGCAGTTGTGACAAGAGGCCGAATAACTGGGCGTGAGCTTTGGCTGGTGGAGTTCGGCAACGATGCTACGGTTGTTTCTCGCCTAGCCACGGGATTCTCTCCGGCTTGGTCTCCGGACTCCCGACGCATTTCCTATGTTGGACAGGAAGGAGCCAATGCAGAGCCTGGAATCTACCAGTTAACGATCGGTTCGGGGGGATCTACATTGAGTTATCCCGGTGTGGCCGGCCAACTTTTCTGGGTTGGAAACGATCTCGTCGTAAGCGGCGCCCCGGTTTCTATTTTTGCCGCGCCGGCTGAGAATGATCTCGAGCCGATGACGGATCAGCCCCGCGAAATCGCGGGCGTCCGAGGCGGCCCTGTTCGCGTTTCGCCGGACGGCAAATGGGTTGCCTACGTATTCAGACCAGTAAACACCTGGGAACTGTGGGTAGCGAGCTATCCGGACTTCACGGATCGGCGCAAAATCGCCGACGGGGTCGGGCCGCGCTGGCGCGGGGATAGTAAGGAGCTGTTCTTCGTAGACGAGCAGGAGGGACTGATGTCCGTGGATGTACGATCCGGGTCGGCGTTTGAACACACTGCCCCGAAATTCCTGATGAACCCGCCAGGAGCGCTGCTCAACGGCCCATCGAATTACGATGTCACCAACGACGGCCAACGCTTCCTGATCAGTCTCAGTGAGGAAACAAGCAATCAAGCTGTGCCAATGTCGGTGGTTCTCAACTGGCAATCAGCCTTGGAGCGCGAATGAGCCTTTCTTCAGGCGACAAACTCGGGCTGTTTGAGATCGTTGAGGCCATCGGCGAAGGGCATGCGGCTGCCCCGACCTCCGATGGTTGACCATAAACGGGGTTCTGGGAAGTTAGCGAAACCTCAGCAGTGTGGTACTTAGCTCCTTGCCTTCTAGCTATTCTCCTCAGACGCGAAATCGCTGCCCGCCGTTCTGGCGTTCCCTACTCCGAATAGCCTCCATGAGCCTGCGACTCTCCACTCGCCGCCTCCCTTCGCCCATCTGGTCATACCCTGGGATGTGCTTCCGGCAGAGGGCAACTCCCCGCATCCCATTCATCCAGTCTTCGTAGGCCGCAGTGATTCGGGGATCGGGCTTCCTACCTCTCGGCTTCGGAGGAAGCAGTTCCCTTCTTAAGGCATTCACTAGGCGCAACCGAGCGGGCCGATCAAGGTTATTGAACTCGATACCAAGATTGCGCGCAAATTCGATCACTTGAGCTTTCGCTGGAGATTCTTGATCAGTGGAGGGTTTGCAAATCGGAGACTTGGTCATGCGTCTTCCGCCGGGTCCTTTAGATACTCCTCGCAGGCTCGACGCACCGTCGTGCTGCCAGCGCCTAACCGTCGGGAAATCTCACGCCATGACAGACCCTGTTTTCGGAGGCTGAGTGCCTCATCTCGACGAAAAACGCCTCTGGGCCGTCCGATCGGATTCCCAGACCGTGTTCCTCTCTTCTTTGCACGATCCAGTCCCGCCCTAACCCGCTCGGAAATGCGCGCCCGCTCCTGTTTCGCGATCGCGCCAAGGATCGCGATGATCGCATCCTTAAAGAAGCCACAAGAATCGAGATATGCCTCGGTGTAGGATCGAAAACTTACGCCGTAGCTGCCCAACTGGCTCAGGTATTGGAGTGTTTCGAGGGAACCCTCGCGCGTGAAACGGTCGAGCGACCAAAAGAGGACTACGTCGAACTTTCGACGGGAGGCGTCATCGAACAGCCGGCGGAACTCCGGACGATCTGACCGGCTCCCACTGTCGTGATCCACGTACTCACGGACGATTTCCCAGCCTTGGGTCTCCGCAAACTGCCGTAGTTGGACAAGCTGGTTTCTCGGCCTCCTGCCGCCCATCCGCGGTACTGACTCTTGCGTAAATTGCTGCAACCATGGCATTTCCTCATGCTGCTGGATTGAGGTAAACGCCGATGATGGGAACCTGGAGGAATGCGTAATGCGGTTCGATTCCGTCCCTGGCCACCACACTAATCCCTTTTTAAATCAACACTTAGGCGCTTCAGAAAGTGCCTGTGTCAAAGTTGTGTCATGGATTTTCCGAATCAGAGCATCCTGCCGGCTCTGATACTCTTCGGTCCATTTCGCGTAGTGACGGCGGATGGTAGTGGGGCTGTCGCCCAGGATGGCCGCCACATCTTCGAACGTCCCGCCCTTGGCGAGCAGCTCGGAGGCGAGGGTATGCCGGAAGCGATGGCAATGTGCCTTGGCTACTCCGGCGCGTTTGAAGACCACAGCCATCGTGCGCTGTGCTCCTTTGACCAGACTTCGCAGGCTGGATCCTTCTCCGGCGAAGTACATGTTGCTCTCCCGTGAGGCGGCCTTCGGATGCGGTAACGCATGCAAGGCATCGAGGACCGAGGAAGGGAGTTCCACGCGGATCATGCGTTTGTTCTTGACCGCGCGTTTGACCAGACGCGTGCCCTGGATATGATCCCGGGATAGCGTCACGACGTCACTGACACGGAGGCCGGCATAGCGCATCAACAACGCCATGGCGCGGGCTCGTTGCCGTTCGTAGCTGGTTCGGCCAATCTCCTCACACGCGGAGAAGATCCTGATGATCTCGTTGCGCGTGTAGGGAACAATTTGATTGGCTTCGTCCATGCGGGGCCGCTTCAGGCTTTTGGCTGGATTGCGGGTGGTCCATTCCCGGTCCCGGCAGAACTCGAAGAACTGCCGCAGGAGTTCGACTTCCTTGACCCAGGCCCAGCGCTGCAGGTTGCGCCATACCGTGTAGCGATCCATGGCTTCGACATCGACGCTGTCGACCTAGACCAATGACGAGTTCTCACAGAACTCGCCGAAACGGCGAAGGATGCGTTTGTATTTCCGCTTGGTCTCTGCCGCCAGGCCGGCGCCTTGGGCATGGAACGCTGCGATGGCCGCGGCAATCGACTTTCGTGGCCGGCCAAACTTCTGGTCTTCCAGTTCGGTCAACCGCCGTGCGGCGCGATTCAGGTCACGGAGTTGGAGAGAGATGCGCGTGCGCTTTCCCTCCAGGGTTCCCGTGGCCCACAACGGACAACTGCCGCGACAGCGGAGGTGATTGGGGCCACGTTTTCGATCGGGGCACTTCAGAGAGTGCCTGCGTTGTAGTGTCAACATGGCGGTTATTCTATCGCCCCCTTAGTCCGCTCCGCATAAACGTGCATCGCGACGGAATATGGGATCCGCAAGCTCCACCCGTCGGCGACGCCCGGTCCCCGATGACGGTCTGCAGTTTCAAGACCCCGGGTTCGTCCTGAAACCAGCGAGTCACTGTCGACGCGCTTACGCCCCAGAGCTCGGCATAAAACGCAGGGGAGAAGTGCGGGTCGATCGTGATGGGCTGTGGGGCTTGAATCATGATTGCTTCAAAGCGCGTTCGCCGCTGCGCGGCGGATTCTTGACCCAAGCGTATGGCCTTGTTCGCCACGATTCCATAAGAAATTTGGGGAGAAACTCAAGGCTATTGTGGAGAAACAGAGCGGTCTTGGGGAATTGCAGCAGACGAGCGTTCCGATCACCGCTACCCATAGGAGCCAGGGTTCGCTCCAAGCCAGTGAAATATAACGAGAATGCGGATCGCTGTGGGCAAAATCTCGTTAATGGCGGTTTCGCAGATATTCCCGCACGGCTTCCACAGTTTTTTTGCGAGGATACTTCGTTTTCCGCTCCGCAAAGTCGCTCAGTGTCCCGCGATCGAGTTCCGTGGCGGCGCTCACCGACTTATACCCATCGGTCTGCAGAGCCAACTTCAGTTGCTTGTGCAAGTCGTCGCTCAGGGCAGAATTGTTTTTCTTTGCTCCGTCCTCACTCAGAATCCCCTCCAGGGCCGCTTCCTGGAGCTCTAGCAGCCTCAGGCAATCTTGAACGGGAGCTTCTGGAACGTTTCTGGCTCCATCCGGACCACGAAATATTCCTTGAGCGCCCTAACATAGGCCCAGACCTGATCGATCCAAACGATTGCCAAAGTTCTCTTCTCGTCATACGGAGCCGCGAGATCCCCAACGAGATTCCTCCAGCGGTGGCTCCGGAGGACAGGAAAGATGGCGCCCTCGGGATCCTCGGAGTCGTCGGGAAATTGGTCGAGGAGCCTTTGGAGTTGGCTCCGCAGCCTTCGGGTTTCAGAGATCAGTTGTGCGAGATTCGGTAGGTCCGGATGCCGTTTTCGGCGGCCGCCTCGCGTTTCAGCCGGTTTGTTTGCCATCTCCGCCATCCTAGTGGACTGTCCGCGCTGAAACTTTACCATGCTTGGATGCGGTGGCGAGGATTGGAATATTTCCAGCGAAACGGTTTGGCGGTTTTCTGATAGAGGCGGATATAGCGCAGGATCTTGCGTTGGAGGTCGGCCACGGAAGTGAAGATGCCGCGGTCGATCACATCGCGCTGGAGCTTGCTGAACCAGCTTTCCACCTGGTTGAGCCAAGACGAATAGGTCGGCGTAAAGTGCAGTTCGACGTTGGGATGGCGAGTCAAGAGCGCTTTCACGAGTTGGGTTTTGTGGGTGGCGAAGTTGTCCAGGATGACGTGAATCTCGCGGCCCGCGGGCTGCGTAGCGATTACCTCTTCGAGAAACGATACGAACTCCTGACTGGTGTGCCGGGCTGCGGTCTGCCCGATCACTTCGCCGGTTTGCGGATTCAAAGCAGCGTACAAGGAGAGCGTTCCGTGGCGGTAGTATTCGAAGCCGTGCTTTTCGGCGCGGCCGGGCGACAGCGGCAAGCGGCGGTCCTTGCGGTCCAGCGCTTGAATCGCGCTCTTCTCATCCACGCAGAAAACAGCGGCGTTTTGCGGCGGATTCAAGTACAAACCGATGATCGCGGTAGCCTTCTGTTCAAACTGCGGATCATTGGACGCCATGTAGCGCTCCAGCCGATGCGGCTTCAGATCGGCTTCCTTCCAGATCCGCGCGATGAGATTCTTGCTGACCTTCATCACCGCCGCCATCTTGCGCAAGGACCAATGCGTGGATCCGTCTGGCGGAGGCTCCTGCGTTTTCGCCAGCACCCTGGCGCGCAGATGCGGAGTGAGCTTGCGCGGCGGTTGTCCCGGACGAATTGTGCCCAAGCCAATCACGCCTTCCTCCTGGAAGCGCTTCTTCCACAAGCTGATCGTCGGGGCGGTTGTATCCAGGGCCTCGCAGATTTCCCGGTACGTCGCTCCGTCGGCTAACCGCAGAATGATGCGCATGCGCTGGGCCACCGCCGCGGGCAGGTTCTGTTTCCGCAGGTAGCCCTGCAATTCGATGCGCTCGCCGGCGCTTAGAGCAAGAGCTTTGGACAACGCCATGATTATATGGCGTTACCAATCTACTAAATGTATCTCAGGGACACTCCACTAGCTGCGTTTTCGCAATTCTGTGACTCCCAGACTTCGGATCCCCCAGAACGGCGTTCCCCAATATAAAAACGATTAAATCCGTAGATCACTCGGGACTCGCAGGAAGGATCCCCCCGAAGGCAACCCAGAAAGATCCCGAATCCAACCACAACGATTCCGGCAAATAGAAACACTACGGGCTCGGATAGAATCCCATAAACAACCTCCAACAGGGATGGGATTACCCGGGAGGCCCGAACTCATCACCGGCTTACGACGTCAGGTGAGGCAGCGTCTTAGCTTGCGGAAAGGCTCTTCAGCCTTGCCTCCCGACCGACCCCTTGCCCCTCCTCCCACCAATGGAATGCTCATGACCTATTCCCTGCTCCCCGGAGCTCCTGGGGGAGGGTGCACGCCAAGTCTCCCTACCAGTTTTCCCCACAAGGATTAGTATATGTAACTGAAACTGAAGAGACGCACATAACAA
>CAVXJP010000016.1:0-278392 GCA_963762135.1 Terriglobia bacterium | reverse complement strand
AATAAGGGTGAGGATTGCGAATCCTCACCCTTTAGCTTCATTCTTCCTTGGCAACAACCAGCCCATCCGACCTTACAAGAAGGACGGAGCGGCAGGCATTAGTTGCCGCCGCACCGGCCCGGCTCGTCGGGATCATACCCTTGCAGACAAGGGATGGCGGTGAGGAAGGTGTAGACCGCCGTAATCTGCCGATCCGTTAAGTTTTGGAGGTTGGGCCATGGCATCACCTGAAGCAGGTCACCATTAAACGGAAACGGCATGCAGTTCGTGGTGATCGTCGCGGAGCAGCTGGGGTGGGCGTGATCCATGTCAATGCCGGTTGTCAGGATCTGCTTGAACTCGGCCAGCGTGTGGCCTTCCGGCCTCCCGGCCGCGTCCGGCGTGAGGTTACGGGAAATGATTTCCACATCACCGAACATCCCGAAGGAAGATCCGCCTCCCAAGTACGTCTCCGCATTGATCTGCTTTGTGCCGTTATACACCGGGTGCAACAGATAAGGGTTCCCTGTTGCCGTGTATTCGGTGGCGGGATTCGCCGTGTGGCAGCCGTTGCAGTCACCTGACACATTGACGATATAGCTACCCAGACCCACCATGTTGGGATCTTTGTCCGTCATGTCGAGCTGGATTCCAGCATCCGAGGCAAACTCGAGCCCGGTTTGGATCATTAGCTTTTCATCTTGCGAGCCATTATTATCGTTCTTGGCCTGGCCCTGCCTGCTGGACAGTAAGATTCCTGCAGTGAGGACGAGAACAGCAACAGCTGCTCCCACCAGGGGTTTGGGGGATATGCGAGTTAGCATTTCTAAATCTCCTCTAGTTACGAATCGTGTGCGAACACACCTTCACTGACTTCCCCCCAAGGTCGTGAGTGGCCCCCATCCTAACAGCATTCCCAACTTCCTGTCTCGGATAAATTCCGAGTGGATCTGGTGTAATTCTCTGGGCATGCGTCTCCGGGGCAGCACGCAAACGACGGTACTACTCAACTGGAAATGCAACATCCCATTGCAGATCTTCTTCACAAGTAGCGCTAAGTTGAAGAAGCGATCCTGTACTCAAAGACGAAGCGATGATGGTACTCGAACGGATTCCCTTCGCCTCGCGAAATCGGCGGAGGTCGCCGACCCCATAACTACTTGCGGCGGCAAACGTGGCGAGGTTCAGCTTGCGGACGGCTCAGGCTGCAAAGCAGGCAGCCCTCCCGGGCACAAATCCGACCGGTGCAACACAACTCCCGTATCCAGCTTCAAAGGCCCCCGATGCTACCATGAAATGTTCCAGTCCGGTGTCGCGCAAAGGGCCGCAGGCTCCGTTTTGCGCGACGTTTCGAAGTGTTATGACGCAGGTGATTCCAGACATTTTGGCCCGCATCGTGGAGACCAAACGCGCCGAGCTGAGCGCGCTCCAGCCCCACCGCGCCGAGCTTGAGCGCCAGGCCGCTGCACGTCCTGCAGCCCGCGATTTCCGCGCCGCGCTCACCGGGAAATCCCCCGCCATCATCGCCGAAATCAAGAAAGCCTCGCCTTCGAAAGGCGTCCTGATCGAGGACTTCGATCCGCCCGCCATCGCCCGCATGTACGCCGATGGCGGAGCCGCCGCTATGAGCGTCCTGACTGACCGCGACTACTTCCAGGGCTCCTGGGACGCGCTCGAATCCGCGCGCGCCGCCGTCGACATCTCGGTGATCCGCAAGGACTTCACCACCGATGACCTGCACGTCATCGAAGCCGCCGCCCACGGCGCCGACGCCATCTTATTAATAGCCGCGATTTTGACCGAAGCCGAGCTGCGCCGTTTCCGCGAGCTCGCCCAACAGCATCATATGGCCGCGTTGGTCGAAGTCCACGATGCAGCCGAGCTCGACGCGGCCCTCGCCTCAGGCGCCAATATCATCGGCGTCAACAATCGCGACCTCCGCACCTTCGACGTCACGCTCGAAACCTCGCTGCGGTTGGCCGAGAAGATTCCCGCCGGGATCGTGAAGGTGGCCGAAAGCGGTATCCACTCGCGCGAGGATGTACAAACCCTGCGCGCCGCCGGCTTTGACGCCTTTCTCGTCGGCGAGCATCTAATGAAATCGGCGGACCCTATCCGCGCACTACAGGAGCTCCAACGATGACTGCCGAATCGACCTCACAGAAACAGAATCCCGATCTCAAGCAGGGCAACATCATCGTAAAGGTGTGCGGGATCACCCGCCGCGAGGACGCCGAAGCCGCCGTGGCCGCCGGCGCCGATGCCATCGGCTTCATCTTTTATCCCGAAAGCCCGCGCTACGTCGAACCGGCCCGCGCGGCAGAACTCGCCAAGGGCCTGGACGTTTGGAAGGTCGGCATCTTTGTCAACGAAACGCCGGGGCTGGTGGAAGCCGCCTCGCGCGTCGCCAAGCTGAATGTCGCGCAACTTTATGGCGACACCCCGGTGCGCAACGGCTATCCGGACGAGCTTCGCATCTGGCGCGCCTTCCGCATGACCGACGACTTCAACCTGCATGAAGCGCTGGCCCAGTCCCTCGGCGCCGAGGCGATCCTGCTCGATGGGCCGGCCAACGGCATTCAGTTCGACTGGCGCAAAGCCTATGAGGCATGGGAGCACGACGAACAGGGCGGCGCGCGAACCGATAGCTGCGCGCCGAAGCTCATCGTCGCCGGTGGCCTGGACGCAGGCAACGTCGCCGAAGCGATCCGCGTCACCCGGCCGTGGGGCGTCGATGCCAGCTCCAGTTTGGAGCTTTCGCCCGGCGTGAAGGATGCGTCGAAGGTCCGGGCATTCGTGAAAGCCGCGAAACTCGCCGCCGCCGAGCTGGCCGCCGAAACGGCCCAGGAGACGATTGGCTGAGCGCACCTAAACAAAATCGCGCCCGCGGACCAAAAAATCATCCGCCGCCCGAGCGCAGGAAATCTATACCGTCATGATGACCACATCCCAACCGGACGCCACCGGACACTTCGGACCCTATGGGGGCCGCTTCGTGCCGGAAGTCCTGATGGCCCCGCTGGAGGAGTTGGAGAACGCCTATCACCAGGCGATGGAAGACCCGGCATTCCACGCCGAGCTGGACGATCTGCTGCACAACTACGCCGGACGTCCCACGCCGCTCTATCACGCCAAGCGGCTGAGCGAAACGCTAGGCGGTGCCAAGATCTACATCAAGCGCGAGGACCTGCTCCACACCGGCGCGCACAAGATCAACAACTGCCTGGGCCAGGTGCTGCTCGCCCGCCGCATGGGCAAGAACCGCATCATCGCCGAGACCGGAGCCGGCCAGCACGGCGTCGCGACGGCCACGGTCTGCGCGCTGTTCGGCATGGAATGCGTCGTCTACATGGGCGAGGAGGACATGCGCCGCCAGGAGCTGAACGTCTTCCGCATGCGTTTATTGGGCGCCGAAGTTCGCGGCGTCTCCAGCGGACAGAAGACGCTGAAGGACGCCATCAGCGAAGCCATGCGCGACTGGGTGACCAACGTCTCCAACACGCATTATCTGCTGGGCTCGGCGCTGGGTGCGCATCCTTATCCGGTGATGGTGCGCGACTTCCACAAGGTGATCGGCGAGGAGGCTCGCGCACAGATCCTGGAGCGCGAAGGCAAGCTGCCCGACACGATCATTGCCTGCGTCGGCGGCGGCTCCAATGCGATCGGCATCTTCCATCGCTTTATTGGCGACGAATCGGTGAAGCTGGTGGGCGTCGAAGCGGGCGGGCGGAGTCTGCAGCTTGGCGAACATGCCGCGCGCTTTGAAGGCGGCTCGCCGGGTGTGCTGCACGGCGCCTATACCTATATGCTGCAGGACGACGATGGCCAGGCCGCGCTGACGCATTCGGTTTCGGCGGGGCTCGACTACGTCCTCATCGGACCCGAGCACGCCGAACTTCACGATCAGGGCCGCGCCGAGTACACCTCCTGCGATGACGCCGACGCGCTGGCCGCCGCCAAGATGCTGTCGCGCACCGAGGGCATCATTCCGGCGCTGGAATCAGCGCACGCGGTGGCCGAAGCCATTCGCCGCGCCCCGCAGGACAAAGGCAAAACCTACATCGTTAATCTTTCCGGCCGGGGCGACAAAGACACCGGCATCTACCGCGAGAATTTCCCGGAGCTCAATGCACCCGACTCGAATCCAGCAGCTGTTTAATCGAACGCGCCAGGAAGGGCGCTCCGCTTTCATTGCCTACATCACCGCCGGCGACCCGTCGCTGGAGATGACGCCGCGTATCGTCAAGGCATTGGAGGAGTCTGGCGCGGACCTGATCGAGCTGGGAGTTCCCTTCTCCGATCCGGTCGCCGATGGTCCGGTGATTCAGGACGCCTCGGCCCGAGCGCTGAAAGCCGGGACGACGCTGCACAAAGTTCTGGGCGCCGCGCGCGAGATCCGCAAGACCAGCCAGATCCCGCTGCTGCTGTTCACCTATATGAATCCGGCCGTGCACTACGGTATGGACAAGCTGGCGAAGGATGCCAAGGATGCCGGCATTGATGGGGTGCTGCTCACCGATCTTTCGGTGGAGGAAGCCGGGCCCGTTTGTGAAGAGCCTGCGCGAGGCGGGACTCGATACCGTGTTCCTCGCCGCGCCGACCTCGACCGAGCGCCGCCTGAAGCTGGTGGCCGAGTATTCGACCGGCTTCATCTATCTGGTCTCGCGAACCGGCGTGACCGGAACGCGCGAATCGCTGTCGAATCAGGCCGCGCCGCTGGTGGAGAAAATGCGCGCGGTGACCGATCTTCCGCTCGCGGTCGGTTTCGGCATCTCAACGCCGGAACAGGCAAAGACCGTGGCGAAACTGGCGGAAGGGGTTGTCGTTGGCAGCGCCATTGTTCGTCAAATTGAAAAGGATGGGGCCAAGGCCGATGGCGAGGGTCTCCGGAGCTTGGTAAGATCGCTTGCGGACGGTCTGCGCGCGTAAACGATTGGAAGTTGGAACGCACCGCGCCGCAAGACCCAAAAGAATCTATGGCAGAAACAAAAGAAAAAGCACCGCTGACGCCGGAAGAAGCTCGCAAGCTTCTGACCGCCAGCCGGGCCAAAATCGATTCGGTCGACCGCAAAATCGTCGACCTGCTGAATGATCGCACGCGCATGGTGGAGGACATCGGCCGCTCCAAGACGGTGCTCCAGATGCCCATCCAGGAGCCCAACCGGGAGGATGCCGTCTACCGCAATGCGCTGTTGCAGAACAAGGGCCCGATCCCGAACGACTCCGTGCAGCGGATCTTCGAGCAAATCATGCGCGAGATGCGCGAGTTGCAAGGGATGCGCCGTGCCGGGAATGACGCGGCGGACGGCGAAAAGTAAGGCGCTTCGGTGCGGACAGTTGCCATCTTTGGCGTCGGGCTGATCGGTGGATCCTTCGCCCTTGCCCTGCGCAAGAGCGGATTCGCCGGGAAGATCCTGGGCGTCAGCTCTCCGGAGACGATCGAGAAGGCCGTCGCGCGCGGCGTGATCGACGCCGGAGCTTCGGTGGGCGAGGCCGCCTCCAGCGCCGACCTCGTTTACCTTTCGCAGCCCATCCACGTGATCCTCTCGATCCTGCATATGGTAGACGTGCATGTGCGTCCCGGCACGCTGATCACCGACGCCGGATCCACCAAGGTCGAGATCACCAAACGCGCGGCGAAGGAGATCCAGCGCGGCGTTTTCCTCGGTGGCCATCCGATGGCGGGCAAGGAATCGAGCGGCGTGGAATCCGCCGAGGCCGATTTGTTCCGCGGCCGTCCCTGGGTGCTCACTCCGCAAGGCGTGGACTTGAACAGCGGCGCACCGGCTGAGCTCGTATCTACCATCGAAGCGATCGGCGCGCGACTGGTGATTCTGGATCCAGAGGAGCATGACCGCCTGGTGGCGCTGGTCAGCCATTTGCCACAATTGCTTTCGACGGCGCTGGGCGAGGTGCTGGCGGCGGAACCCGATGCGGCGCAGGTCGCCGGGCCGGCGGTGACGGAGATGACGCGGCTGGCGATGTCGCCCTACGGCATGTGGCAGGACATCTTCACGACCAATGAAGATCCCATCGATGCGGTTTTGGCAACCTTTATCGCGAAGCTCGAAGATTTGCGCAGGAACCTGCAGAAACCGTCGACCGAGCAGGCGTTTGATCGTGCGGCGGCGGCGGCTCAGGCATTGCGGAAATAGCGGTTCGTTCGCCGGGTTGGAAAACTCGTGTGAACGGAACCGCCATGCGGGTGGTAGGGACCTACGAATGCCTGGCCCTTCCTTAACGGTCGGGGTTCCGCTCGACGCGTAACAAACCCGTCGCTGCCTTCTTAGTAGAACGAGAACGGCACCGAGAGCAGCGAATAGGTGAACGCTGCTAATCCAACGGCCGCAAGAATGGCGATGAACTTGGTGAACCCTACGCCCATGAACTCAAACCGAAGCAACATGGCCGACCCCAACCCTCCGTACATCGTCGCGACCGGGACGGACCGCTCGGCGGAGCTGATAAAGACAAACGCCAGGATATAGAACAGCAAGGGCAGGTTGGTGTCGTATTGTTTGCGCATCAACTGCACGATTCCGACAATGCCCGGCACTGTGATCAACACGGCGACCATATTGGTGGGGGTGGCGTTGAAATACATCGCTTTCTTGCTCTATCGGCAGTTTTCGTCAGGCAATTTAGACCGGCGGAGCGCCCGGGAAAATGCCCTTCAACTGATTGATCTCGAATGCTTTATCTAGATCCAACCGGTCCCGGCTAGAAGGAAAACAGGAGCGAGGAATAGCCGGTATGCGCCCGGAAGTTCTGCGAGCCGGCCGGCCCCGTCCCCAGCGCGTTTTGCCCCGGCAGGTATCCGAACTGCTCGTGATAGCCGTAGTACTGATAGCCGATGTTCCAGCGCAGGCTCTCACTGATCATCACCGAAACTTTGCCCATCGGGGAAAGGTAGCGCAGGGGAAAGGTCTGGGCGGCGGCAAAGGCGGATGAAGTGGTGTAAGGGTTCCCGGTGACCGTCTGGGCCTGCGCTGGCGTCCCGATTCCGGCTCCCGCAAGCGATCCCGCGTAGGGGTTGTTGCGGCCGTCGCCGGTGTCCTGGATGTAGCTGAGCCCGGCGGAAATCTCCGTGCGTCCGGCAACCAGGTGCGCCGATGCGGTTCCGGAATGGATGTTCGAGACGTAGTAGGACTGTTCGGCGAAGTTGCCGCGGTTGCCATCGATGGTGGCGAAATAGAAGATCGATCCCAGCGTGTCGGTGTGGAGCTTGGCATAGCTGAGGTCGAGGAAGAAATTGCGGAGCGCGCCGCGCTGGGGTGACCAGGTCATGTCGGCGCCGTATTGCCGCACGCGGGAAGCGAAACTGGCCAGCGAAGTCGAGTTCACGTTGTAGTCCAGGCGCGTGAATCCGGCAATGCGGAAGCCGCCGACGCGATACTCGGCGCGCCCCTTTAGTGCGTGGAAATTGCGCTGGCTGATGGGGTAGATCGGATGATCCGCGCGTCCGATTTCCCCATCCAAACGGATGGTAAGCGCACGAACCGGACGGAGCCGGATCCCGAGCAGGCCGGTTTGCAGGCCGTTGTTCTGTTCCAAAGGCTGGTGGGCGGACGCGGGCGCGGGGTTGCCGGGCTGGTCCTGCCCGAGAATGGATCGCACACGGCGCGTGGAATATTGATACCCAGCGCGAATACCGAACCAGTTGGCGGGACGGTAGTCCAGGTTGGTGGAGTTCGAGATCATCCGCACGCCCAGGAAGGTGAACGGTAGGACGTCGCCACTGGAGGTCCCGTTGGTGAGCTGGATCACCTGCGCGTTACCCGCCATGCGAATGTGATCGACGCTGGTCTGATTGGTGATCGTCACTTTATCGGAGGGATAGAGCACGAAGTTCGCGTTGGCCGCCAGGGCCGGGCGCTGCGCATTGCCGAGCGCAATCAACTGCTGTCCGGTGGGCGTGCCGAGGCGCGTGGTTCCCATCAGCGTCTGATCCTGCACGAAGGCCCGGCGTCCGGCGACATAGGTAAAGCGGCCGTTGAAGGACCACCATTTGGAATTCTTAAACAACATGACGCGCCAGTAGGGGCTGTTGCCGTGATAGGGCTGCGAGGACTGGAAGGACTGGAGCGAGGTGAGTTCGTTGGGATTGTTGCCCGCCGAGGGCGCCGTTAGCACCTGCGGCGTATCGTCCTTGAAGTTCACCCAGCCGTGCATCGCGTTCAGACGCCATCCCATCAGCGCCAATTCAAAGCCGGCCCGGTACTCATGCTGCTGGCGGCGGATGTTGGCAAACAGCGGGAACTCGTCGCCGCGCTGACTGCCAAAGTTGTAGGTGGTCAGCGAGGGGCCGGTCTGGATATTGCGGGAAAACCCAAGGAAGAATTTGAGCGGGCTTTGCGGCAGGAACGTGAAGTCGTGGTCCTGCATGTCGCGGACCGTGTTCATCGCCGCCTGCCCCGCCGCGATCCGCGCGCCGGGATTGAAATAGGCGTTCGAGCGCCAGTTCATGGCGTACTCATAGAAGCGGCTCTTGTCGATGCGCAGGCGGGCAAACTGATACGGGTCATTGCCGAGACCCTGGGTGTCCAGGCGGATGTGGTCAAAGTAGCCGCCGTGGCCGTCCATTGAGTCGACTTCGAGCGAGCTGGACAGCAGGCGCATGCCGTTGCCGAAGTTCACGGCACTGCGGTACATATCCTGGCTGCCGCCGACCGAATGATAGCGGTAGCCAAGCTCGAACGACTGGCGAACGTTGTAGTTATTAATCGTTTCGGTTTCGCCGACCGAGGCGCGCGTGGGGGCAACAGTCGGCTGGGCATCGAGGCTCGGGGTCAGCCAGGCGAGCAGGGCGACGGCGGTGGCGGCGATGGGCGAAATTCGGAGGCTCATGATCACCCTCACCGCAGGAAATTGGAGTCGCTGTTGGATCCGTGGATGCGCACGTGGCACGAGGTGCAGTTCTGGTAGCGCGGATCCGCCATATTATGAAGCGCCGAGTTGCGCAGGACGCCGTTGCCGCTGACCCCGAAAGGTCCGGCTCCGGTGTGGCATTCGAGGCAGACGGTGAAGGTTACCGGGCGGGTCAGCAGGCGCGCGTTGGTGGAGCCGTGCGGTACGTGGCAGGCCTGACATCCCTGCACACGCACGGCTTCATGCGGAAAAACGAAGGGTCCGCGCTTGTCGGTGTGGCAGGCCAGACAGGGCGCTTCATTTCCCAGAACCTGACGAACCATCTGCGGTTGCGCGCCCATGCCCCAGGTCTCGGCAAAGGAGCCGTGGGGATTGTGGCAGTCCACGCACTGGATCACGCCTTCGTTGACGCGATGCTTGAACGGCATGGAAAACTGCGCGCGGACCGAGCCGTGGCAACTGTAGCAGAGGTCGGTTTGGCGGGAGCGCAGAAGCTTGGTTGATTTCTCCGGGGAATGGATGGAGTGACAGTTGGTGCAGACGACATCATTCAGCGTATGTTCGCTGCGGCGGATGTTGGCTCGCGTGACCGACTCACTGTGACAGTTGAGACAAGTATCCAGAATCGCTTTGGGCTGCATGCGCGAGAACGCGTTGGGAATCGTGTCGCTTCCGCCGAGCGCGCGCACGTGGCCCCGCGCCGGGCCCGTGGCAGCTCTCGCAGCCGGTTTCCGATAGCGGGAGGTTGCCGGCGGCGATGCTTTTAAAGTGCGGATTGCTGGTGAAGTCGGTATAGATGCCGGAGTGACAGGTGCGGCAGACGTTGCTGCCGACATACTCGGGAGCTTGCGCGTTCTGTGCGGAAGCAGGCTCCGGCGCCCACAGCAGCAGGCCCCAGGTCAGTGAGACGAGGAACGCACTCGCGATCACCCCGCCGGATCGCCTCGCGCCGTTTCGGTTTTTCAGCATCGATTGCTACGGTCTCAAACCGCCCCCAGAAACGGAAGCGGTCCCCCTTCAGGCTCTATGCGGCAAATATATCGCACCGCAAGAACGGCTCGCCCGCGCCCGTATTCGAACTGAAACAAAACGGGCGCTGACGCATCCGACGCGCCAACGCCCGCTGAGTATCAAGGAGAAGCGATCGATCTTAGTTGTCGTCGGTAAACGCGATGCCGACCATCGGCACGATGTCATTCGTCCAGCCGCTGACCGAAGCACCCGCCGAAGGCTGAATAACTTTCTTCGGGAACGGGGAGATATAGTCGTGCACATCGAAGCGAAGCTGCCAGTGGGGCGCCAGCTTGAACTTGACGCCCGCGCCCACGCTCACCATGCCGTATACGCCCTGGGTTTTGGTCAGCAGGCCGTATTGTTGCAGAGGCTGGTAAAGGACCTCCTTGCCGGTTCCGCGGTAAATTTTCACGCCGCCGCCGAAGGCAAGATACGGACGCACGGGAGAGTCCCGTTCGTTGGCATGCCACAGGATGTCATAGGCGATCGAGTGGGACTCGGCGCCGAAGGTTGTCTGCTGGCCCTGTCCGTTTAGCGATGCGTTTCCCCGCTGATAGCTGTAGCGGAACTCTCCGCCCCATTTGTTTTTGGCGTTCTGGCCGATCCAGATGCTGGTCGCCAGATTGCTCTTAAACTTCGCCTTTACAGAAGTATCGCCGTTTTTGATGTCCTGATTGGTGTAGAACCCAACTCCCACACCGCCGCCGAACTCCCAGCGTTGCGCCATTGCGGAGGTGGCGCTCAGGATCAGTGAACACACTACTACCGTTGCCAGTTTCATTTCAGTTCCTCTTTTTCGGCCTCGACCGAGCCTTGTGCGCGGGCGATCTCTCGTCGCCTGTTCTGCGCGGATTTGTCAGGTCCCGGGCTTCGCCGGGAACAGAATTTCGGGGTTTACGGGGCAGTCTGTTCGGGCCTGCCCCTTACCCCGCTTCCTTACAGTGGATCGTCATATGCAGCGTGGCATCACGCTGCGATCTTTGTTACGGACCTAGTCGACCACGCGGACGTTGACCGAGTTGGTTCCCGCGCTCTGGGTGATCACCAGAGGCTGGCTCAGTCCGGTGGGCGCATCATAGTGAACCCGCACGTTGATCTGATACAACCCCACCTGTCCGGGCACCAGGCCCGAGAACAGCACCTCCTGCGCCTGCCCGCCGATGGTAACCGTCGGAGCCGCGGTGGTGGACGACAACGGCGACATCGGAGTCGGATCGCCGGTTCCCACGGCCGGGCTGACCGCGCCCATGCCGGTGAGATAGATCACCAGAAGATCACTGCGATGCACCGGGTTGGAGGCGGTAACCATCAGGTTGTTCTCCAGGCGAACGATGGTCGGATAGGCCGTACCCGGACCCGCGACATCGGCCTGGAACACCGAAGGAGCATTGGTATTCACCACCAGGTTGAAGTTGTTGCTGACCCCGGCGGGCGAATGCATCGTCATGGTGGTGGCGCCCTCGGTCTGGAATGGCATCTGCGCGTTCACCTGGGTATCGGAAACGTAGATCATCGGCACCGGGAAGCCGTTCACCGTCAGGCAGGCACCGGCTAACGCGGTCGGCAGAGGCACCTGGCTGGTGGCGATGTTGGTCGCGCTGAGGTTGTTCCCGTAGACACTGAACAGGCCGCCCGGAGCAGGCGTCGAAACGCCGTCCGCGGCGCTCACCACGCGCAGAATCTCCGGCGCGGATACCGCGGCGTCGTAGGCCGGCGGCAGGATGCTGACTCCGGAGGTGGTCAGCGTCACAATCGAGCTTCCAGTGGCCAGAGGAGCGATCGTGCGGGTAAAGGCACGGCCGGTGGATCCGGTCAGAGGAGCTTCCACGGTCCGCGTGGGCAGCGTGCCCACGCCGGTGGAGGCATTCACGCGCTCAATCACGCCATTGCTCTGCGCGCCCGGAGCCGACAGGAAGTATCCGTTCTGGCCGACGAAGGCGAAGCCCGAGGGCGTACCGTTGGTCGGTTGAATTGCCGCGGTCGGCACCAACGACGAATTGTAGATCTTGTTGCCGATCACATAGGTGCCGTAGGACGAAGCCGCATAGGCGCCCGACAGGGAATCGGAATCGTTGCGGGAGACGGTGAAGTCATCAATGTTGGCGTCATACAGCCAAACGCCGCCAGTGGAGCCCGCGAACAAAATCGTGGATCCGTTGGGAGCCGCCGTCGCAACCGTGTCGTCCTGGCATCTGGTTTTCCCAGACGCCGAGCCGGCCCAGGTCCGAGCCACGGCGCGTGGCCATGTTCAGGCTCTGAATGGTGGTCGGGCCGCCGCCGGAATCCCGCGTGACGGCCAGAATCTTGCGGGAGGAAGCCGCCAGCGACTGCACCCTGCCATTAAAGGTGTAGATCGGATCGGAGAGCCGCATGGTCTGCAGGTCAATCACGGTCACCAATTCACTGGCGTCGCAGCCGACCAGCAGGTAGTTGTGGCTAAAGGTGATCGCCATGCCCATCGGCTTGGTGCAGGTGTTGAGCGTGGCCTTCAGCGTGTGGTTGGTGCCGTTGAAGACCATGAGCTGGTTCTTATCCTGACGCAGGACGTAGTATTCATCGCGGTCCGGATGCGCCAACAGGTCAACCAGCGTTCCCGGGATATCGATAAAGGTGCCGCGCTGATCGGGCTCACGGTTGTTCACCAGAACGCGCACCGTATCTGGAACGTTCACCGCCGCGTCGGCAACCACCGACAGGGTGACCTCGACGGTGCCATTCACACCGGCAAACGAGTTGGGGTCCACGGTCACGGTGACCACCGCCGGCGTCACTCCGGTGCTCGGGGAGACGCTAACGCCCGGCTGGTCGGAGAACACGCTGAACGGCACGTGCGCGCCGCCGGGATCGGAAATCGTAAAGGTCTGCGAGCTGGTGCCGCGTTCGCAGAAATTGCCTTCAAAGACCAGGCTCTCGGTCGACATCTGTACGCGCGGGGCCTGATCCCGATGACCGACCGGGAGGATGGTCACGCCGGAGGTCGAGGAGGAGTACATCATGCTGCCATCGCTGGACAGCACCGACGGACCCGCCAGATCTTCCTGCAGTTTCAGGGTCTCCAGAATGGTAAGGTTGAAGGCGTCGCGCACCAACAGCGCCGGTGGATCGGCCTTTTTGCTCGGAACCTGCGAATACACCAGATTCCGCGCTCCATCGACGGCATGGCTGCCGCGCACCAGGTCTCCCTGCGGATCGGCAAACTCGGAACGAATTCGGAGTTGCCCCGCCTGGACCTCGACCATCCACCAACCCATGGCCGCATAGCCGCCGCCGGAGGCCACGCTGACCGCGCGCGGGCCCATCGTGGGGGACGCCGTGTAGAGGTTGCTGACGACCGAGTGGGTCGCCACGTCGTAGCGGAACACCAGCGAGTCGGCCAAGCCCCAAATAGTGGCGCCATTGGTCGAGGCGGCCACCGAAGCCTGCACAATGCTGGAGGGGAAGTTGTCGGCCGGCGCCGGAATCGACTGGGTCGCCTGCTCGGCGATCGACGTCAGCACCTGAGTTGTGCCCACGGTCGGATCGAACAGCATGATATCGGTGGTCGTCACGATCAGCGCCTTGTTATCGATCCCGAAGGCGGCGCCCAACGGCGGCGAGGCCAGCGCAAAGGTCTGGCGCGCGTTGCTGTGATTGAGATCGATGACGGTAACCCCGTTCTGCTGCGATCCTTGCTCGAAATTCCCATAGTGGGTCACCACCAGCCATCGCCCGTCCGGCGACAGCGTGACCGCGCTCGGCTGGGAAGCGACATTGATCGAGCTTTGCAGCGTCCCGGTCGAAGTCGATAGAAGCTCAATTCGGTTGGCCGTGAAGTTGGCCACGTAGAGAACTCCACGGGCCTCGTCCAGCGCCAGATCGGACGGCGCGCCACCGATCGGCACCACATGGCCGAAAGTGGCCGACCAGGCCGGCATCGCCAGCAACACCAGGGAGGCCAGCAGCATCATCCAGCCGTGGCTCGCCCGGTGGCTCGTCCCGAAAGACGGGCGGCGTTTCCGTACCTGTTGATCCGCGCCCGAAAGCGCCAGAAACCGTGACATTCGAAGCATACGTAACTCCATCTCTTGTTTTCGAGGCGGGCCGGTCATCCCGACGTACCGGTCCGGATGCGCCTCAAGTTCCAATCAAACTCCACAACTATTCCGCTCAAACTCCGCAAATTCCAGCGAAGGCCTCAACTTCTTTCGTACTTCGCAACTTCCACACAACCTCTGCCGGTGCGCCGCACTCCATCGCGAGGCGCCTGAGTTTGCCCAACCCATCCGCTTCCTGCCTAGCCGAGCTGTCTCTTCCGGACCTTCTGTCTGGCTCCCCGGTCTGAGGAAGTCTTCGTTTTGTCCGGGGTCACCCCGTTTTCCGAGGCGCCCCGGATCTTGTTCTTTGCCGCTTCCGGCTGGCTGCACACCCGCCGGAGTCCCATGTCTTGCTCCCGCGTCTCGGCTACTCCGCGTTCTTCTTGCGGCGCAACACGATGACTCCGAGAAACACGACCGCTAGTACGGCACATACGATACGAACCATGCTTGGATCCATTCGCTCTCTCCTTTCCTGACAACAGTAAATTCGGCTTTCCTAGTCCTAAGCTTTAGGCGGGTACTAGATAGCCCTGCCCGATCCCGGCCTCAGGGCCCGAATCGGGCATCAAATATTCGACATCATGGGGATCAACTCGCGGATGATCTTCATGGCCACCGGCCCGACGGTCACGATAAACAACGACGGGAGGATGCAGAAAAAGATGGGAAAAATCAGCTTGACACCCAATTTGGCGGCCTTCTCCTCAGCCACTTGGCGCGTCTGCACGCGCATGAAATCGGCGTGCTGGCGCAAGCTCTGCGCGACGCCTGTGCCGAAGCGGTCGGCCTGAATCAGCACCGCGACCAGCTTTTTGAGGTCATCGACGCCGGTCCGCTCAGAGAGGTTGCGCAGCGCCTCCACGCGCCGTTTTCCGGCTTTCAGCTCCAGCGTGACGAAGCCAAATTCCTCGGAGATTTCCGGATGGGCAAATTCGAGTTCCTTGGAAACCTGCAGGATGGCCTGATCCAAGCCCAACCCGCTTTCCACGCAGACCACCAGGAGATCCAGCGCGTTCGGCAACCCCTTCGCGATCTCGTGCTGGCGCTTCGCCGCCAGGCGGCGAACGTACTCGTTGGGGCCGAAGAACCCGACACCCACGGCCATCAGTACTGCGGCGACCTTGTTTCCCGCGTCGGTACTCGATCCCAGCAGCGCCGCGCCCATCAGCGCCGGAACGGCCACGCCCAGCGCCAGCTTGGCGCCGTACAGCAGCTTCAACGCGTTCTCATTCCGGATTCCGGCCCGAATCAGCCGGCGGCGCATGATGGTGACGTCCTTGGGCGACTGCGGCACGAAGTTCCCGAGCCGCTTGATGACCTCATGGAAGGCCAGGCTCGGGTGCGCCACCTGATGATTGGCGGCGCTTTCAAAGCTGCCCGCCACACGTTCCATCGCCTCCTTCGGCCGCACCCACATCTTCATGCCGAGCGAGAGGATCACGGCAACCACGCCGCAGAATATCAATATAGTGATGAGTAACATGTTCGCCTCTTGCCGCTACACTTCGATGTTCACGATCTTCTTCATGATCAAGTAGCCGACGACCTGTAAAAACACGCCGACCATGGCCATAACCTGCCCCACGTCGTCGGTGAAAAAGAACGTGACATAGTCCGGATTGGTAAAGAACATCAGGATCGCGACACAAATCGGAATGGCGCTGAGCGAGGCCGCCGTCATGCGGCCATGCGCGCTGACGGCACGAATGCGGCCGCGCAGCTTGAACCGCTCCCGAATGACGTAGGCCAGCTTGTCCAGAATCTCGGCCAGGTTGCCGCCGGTGCGCTTCTGCAGCAGCACCGCGCTGACAAAGAAATGAACGTCGAGCGAGGGCACCCGTTCGGCCAGCTTTTGCAGCGCCGTCTCAATCGGCAATCCGAGGTTGTGTTCCTCAAACGTCCGCCGGAATTCGCCGGAAACCGGTTCGGAAAATTCGCGATGGATCATCTCGAGCGACACGGAAAACGCGTGTCCGGCGCGCATCGAGCGGGAGATGAATTCGAGCGTTTCCGGGAAAATGGCCTCGAAGCGCCTCAGCCGCGTCCGGCGGGTCCAATAGACGTAGCCGAGCGGCACCGTCGCGGCGATCAGTCCGATGACCAGTGCCGCGATCTTGGGCAGCGGCAACAGCAGCCAGGCGAAGGCCAGTGCGCCAAGCCCGGAAACCAGGCACAGGTGAACCAGGCGCGCCGGCGACCATTTGAGACCGGCCTGCTCTAACAGCAGTTCCGTTTTGGGTCCCAACTGGTAGCGTTCCACCAGCATCTGGGCGACCTTGTTGTCCTCCTTCTTGTTCTGATGGAGAACCGAAACATCGCCCCTGGCCTTGGACTTCGTCTTGACCTGCTTGGCCGTGCCGGTCAGACGCTGCTTGATGCGATCCGCGTCGGCGTTGCGGAAATATTTGGAAGTGGCAAACCAGCCGACCATCACGGCCAGCCAGACCACCAGAGCCATTACAACTGTCGTGCCCATCGTGTCCTAGACCTCCACCACTTCGTCAAAAAGATCCGGACGCAGGCGGATTCCCGCTGCCAGGAGCTTCTCGTAAAACTTGGGACGGATCCCGGTTGCCGCGAACCGGCCGACGACTTTGCCGTCCGGGTCCAATCCGCGCTTTTCAAAAACAAACAGATCCTGCAGCGTGACCGTGTCGCCTTCCATCCCGGTAACCTCAGTGATCGAAGTCACACGGCGAGAACCGTCGCTCATACGCGCCGCCTGCACCAGAATGTTGACGGCGCTGGCGACCTGCTGCCGGATCGAGGTCAGCTGCATGTTGGAATTGGCCAGCGACACCATGACCTCCAGACGGCTGACGCCGTCGCGGGCCGAATTGGCGTGGATGGTGGTCAGCGAGCCGTCGTGACCGGTGTTCATGGCCTGGAGCATGTCCAGCGCCTCCTCGCCACGAACCTCGCCGACCACGATGCGGTCCGGGCGCATACGGAGACTGTTGACCAGCAGTTCGCGCTGCCGCACCGCGCCGTTGCCTTCGAGGTTCGCCGGGCGGGTTTCAAGCCGCGCCACATGCGGCTGCTTGAGCTGCAGTTCGGCGGCGTCCTCAATGGTGACAATCCGCTCTTTGCCGTTGATGAAGGCCGACAACGCATTGAGCAGCGTGGTCTTACCGGCGCCGGTCCCGCCCAGGATAATGATGTTCAAGCGCGCCTTGACGGCGGCTTCGAGCAACTCCATCATGCCCGGCGACAGCGCCCGGCGCTCCACCAGATCAGCCGGCATCAGTTTATCGGTGGAAAACCGGCGAATCGAGAGCAGCGGTCCGTCGACGGCGAGCGGCGGAATGATCGCGTTCACACGAGAGCCGTCCAGCAGGCGGGCGTCGACCATCGGTGTCGACTCATCAATGCGGCGGCCGACCTGGCTGACGATCTTATCGATGATCCGCAGCAGGTGCTGGTCATCGCGAAAGGTGACGTTGGTCAGTTCCAGCAAGCCCCGCCGTTCCACGTAGACCTGCTTGTGGGTGTTCACCAAAATATCGGAGATGGTGGGGTCCTGCAGCAGCGGCTCAAGCGGCCCCAGGCCGAAGACTTCGTCCAGGACTTCATCGCTGATCTGCTGTTTTTCGAGCGAACTGAGCAGGGTCGGCTCGGCATCGATCAGCTGAATGACCGCCTGGCGCACTTCGTTGCGAACACGCTGGTTGTCGATGGTCGCCAGCGCTTCGAGATTGATCTTGTCCACCAGCTTGCGGTGCAAGGTGAACTTGAGTTCCTGATACTCCGGCTTCAGACTGGTCTTCTGGCGGCCTGAGTTCTTCAGCAGGCGTTGTTCCCAGGAAACCTGCTGCCCCGACTTGCTTCCGTTCTCAGTTGAAAACATGTTGCTCTCTCTCTTGCTTCCCGTTGGTTGGCCGGGCGGTGCCGGCCGCCTCGGTCCCAGCTCTCACGGCTGGTCTTTTCTCACTCACCCAAGGCCTCATCTCGCCCGAGGCCTATTGCGCCTCTCGTCCCCGGCTAAACCGCCCCGCGCTAGGCGGGCGACACCGCCGGACGCATGCTGGCCGCATCGGCGTCCGGAAGATTGGTCCGGAGAATCTCTCCCAAATTCGCGGCGACCGCCTCGATCGCCTTTCCCAATTCCGATTCGGTGCCCAGCGGTTGGCCCAACGTCACTACGCGGTGGAGCGCAAAATAATCGTTGGGGAACCTGGCATGCACCTTACAGCCGAACAGTTTCTCCATATCGGCCGTGGAAATATCCTCATTGCGGTTGGTGCGGTTCACCACCACATGAAACCGCTCCTTGGGGAAGCCCAACTGCTCGACCAGCGTGATCGCTTTGCGCGTCAAATGCAGGCTCGGCAACTCGGGCGTCGAAACCAGGAAGGCCTGATCACATTCGGCGACGGCCATCAACGTGGTCTGATTGAACAACGTAGGCAGATCCAAAATCACCCAGTCGTAGTGCTCGCGGGCCTGCTCGGCCATCAGACGCAGCCGGGCCGGATCCGGGACTTCGGCGTGCGGAGCCGCCGGCGCCGGAACAATATCAACGCCTTCGCAGTTGACTGACAGCGTGTTCCAATGGGCGGCATCCAAATGTTCCACCTCGCGCAGCACATCCACCAGCGAATGGGGGTGATTCAGCTTCAGGTAATAGCCAATCGTCCCGCCGGTCAGGTCGCAGTCGACCAACAGGACGCGTTTGCCGCTGGTGCGCTGCAGCGAGAAGGCCGCCTGGGTGGCCAGCGTCGAGGCGCCGGAACCCGGCTTGGAACTGGCGAAGGCAATCACGTGACCGAGCCGGACCGGCGGAGGCGCTTCGCGCACCACCAGACGCCGCAAGCGGGCAATCGCTTCGCGTTGCGACGCCGGATCAAAGGGGGCGTGCAGGAACTCCACCGCGCCGGCACGCAGAGATTGCACGATGGCGGCGGAATCGTTTTCGTTATGCAGTCCGACCACCTGCACCGGCGGGTTCAGTCCGGCGATGAAGCGAGTCAGGTCAACGGCGGTGTCCAGGTCGGTCGCCAGATCCAGCAACACCACTTCCGGGCTCAGCTGCCGGGAGCGGATCTCGATCGTCTGCGCGGGAGGATAGCTCTTCAGGTCCGCCAGGATCTGGAACGCCCGGGTCTGCGGCAGGGTTGCCAGAAAGGACTCGGCAAGCTCCCGGTTGGGGGAGATGAGCAAAGCTGTGATTTCCGCATCTTGCGCTGCCGACGGCATCAATCGCTCCTGTTTCGAACGGGCGTCCTGGTTAGACCCGACTGGTTAGACCCGAGTCAGACCGGGCCCGTCCTCAATCTCACACTGCACGCCGGAACCCAGCCCGGCGGGGTTGGGCGCCGGCCAGCCGGCGCCGCTACGGTTTCCGCAAACTCTACGGCATGGGACTCACAACGCTGCTCGAATCGGCAGTACCCATGGCCTGGATTTCCTCCGGCGTCAGGCGCTGAAGGAACTGCCGCGGGAATCCGACTTCCGGTTTCGGGTCGTTCGGATCCAGAGGCATGGTGATTTCCGGCGTCACCAGCATGACCAGTTCGGTCCGGCTCAGCTTCTCCTGCCGCGACTTGAAGAGATTCCCCAGAATCGGAACATCGCCGATCACCGGAATCTTGGCCAACTGCTGCTGCTCCTGGTTGTTCAGAAGTCCCGCCACGATGAAACTCTGCCCGGAGGTCAACTCCACCAGGGTTTCGGCCCGGCGCGTACTCAAGGCAGGGATGAAGAACCCGGAGATGTTCACACCGTTGGTCACATCCAGCGAGGACACTTCCTGGGTCAAATTCAACTTGATCGTGTCGTTCTCGGTAATCTGCGGAGTAAAGCGCAGGCGGATGCCAAACTCGCGGTATTGAATCGTCACCGCGCCGCCGTTGCCGCCACCCTGCAGCACCGGAATCGGGAATTCGCCGCCCACCAGGAAATTCGCCTCCTGGCCATTAGAGGTCACCAAGTTGGGTTCCGCCAACACCTGCAACACGCTTTCCTGTTGCAGCGCCCTAATCATCGCGGCGAGATTGAGATCTGGCCGGAGCGCGAAAATATTCAGCGCGTCGCTCACGTTAAACCGCAGCGAAGTGCTGGCGCCGCCGCTGCTGCTGGCGCCGCTCGAGGTGCCCTGCGATTGCAGCGAGCCGGACGGGAACTGCCCCGTGCCAACCGCTCCGATCGTATTGGCGGCGCCGGTGGAGAAGATATTGACGCCGTACTGCTGGGCGCGCGTCCGGTCCAGTTCGGCGAACTTCACGCGCAACAGGACCTGGGATTGAATCGGCTCGACCGGCAGCGACAGGTTGTTCACCACCGTATCGGCGAACGCGGCCGCCAGCACCGCCGCCCGGTCCGAGATATCGAGGTTGCTCACCTTGCCGTTCAGCGACACCGTGTTGCCGGAGGTGCTGACGGTGATGTTCTCATCCGGGAAGGTCTCCCCGATGATCTGGCGCAGCGGCTGAACATTCAGGCCGACGGTTACGTTGTAGAACATCCGTTCGTCATCCTGGGTCCAGATCACCAGCGTCGCGGTTCCCAGTCCACGGCCGTGCACCAGGATTTCGCGCGTCGTCACCGGACTCGCATCAATAATGCCCGGGTCGCTGGTGGAGATCTGCACGATATCATCCGGATAGTCGATCACCACGCTCTTGCCGACGGTCATATCCAGGTCTTCGGCCGTCTGCGCCAAGGCGGCGCCTCCGGCCAGCACCAGCAGCGCCGGCAGCACGGCTGTGGCGCCCCATGGCCGGAAGCCCTTAAACACACGCTGTAACACACGATTGAATGGCATAGTGTTGTCCTTCAAGTTCTGGATCGGACGGCCCCCTCCCAGAGGACCGTCCGTCACGGCTTGTTCCACACTTTCTTGAGGAGCGGCGATCGGGACTCCTGCTCCGGGACGGCTTGCGGGAAAGCCTGCCGTCTCCGGCCGTTGCATTTGGTTCTGGATCGCCATGTCTTGCTAAATTCGGGTCTTGCTAAACTCGCTTGCTCGGGCTGGACTCGGGAAACGGTTCCCGTATTCCCATCCGTTCCCTTCCTTTCCCAACCGGGGGCCTAGGGGTGCGCCTCCGAAACCACTTCCACGGTGCGCTGGGTGCCGCGGAACACCACGATTTCCGGCGCCGGCGGCGGAGGAGGCGGCGGGGGCGGAGCCACCGGAGCGGGCGGCGGAGGCGCCGGAGCGGCTACCGGGCGCGGGGCCGGGCGGGGTGTCGTCGGCGCTTGGCGCGCCTCATACTTGGCTCCATAGAGCGCCACCAGGTCACTGCCCTTGGTTTCGGCAATGTCTTCATCGGAGGAGTTGCGCAGCACCAGCTGAATCTGCCCCTGGCTGTTGGCCAGCGTCAGCAACTCGGCCTGCTCGGGCGTCGCCAGCAGGGTCACCGTGGGTGTCTGGATCGGCTGGCCGGAACCGTCCGGCGCAATCTGGGTTCCCGCGGAGAGCACCTGCATGTTTTGGAGCACGGTGTTAGTGATGGTGCCGTTGCCGTTCGGCGGATTGCCGGTGACCAGCACATCGACGCGCATGCCCGGCATCACGAAGCCGGCCACGCCGGCCACGTCATTGACGCGAACGGTGGTGGCGCGCATGCCGACCGGAATGGTCGGCGCCAGGCCCACGCCGGCGCCCTTCTGCGCCAGACGCCCTTCAATCACCGGTTCGTCGAGAAGAATGTTGGAGATCACGGGCCGGTCGAGAACCTCCTCGACCTTCGAGAAGGCCCCGGCCGGGAAGGCCGAAGTGGAAATCTTGGCCAGCTTCACATCGGCCGGCTTAATCATCACGCCGACGCTCAGCGGGCGGGTGGCCACCACGATGTCGGCCTCCTCGACCGGAGCCGCCACCGTCGGGCTTCCACTGGAGGTCATCTGATAGAAGACGCTGGACACCAACAACGCAAACAACAGACTGACACCCAACACGGTTATAAACCTGCGATCCATAATTCCTCTCCTCTTAACTCCTCAAAAGCGCGGCTGCCGCAAAGCGCGCCGCTCATGCCGCCGCTTCCGCGAGCCGTTTCTTCGCTCCAGGTACGCCTTGTTCAGAACATCGGCATCCGGAACGCTTCGCGCCAGATGCGGCGCGCACTTTCCCGCCGGATTTTCCGGCGACGTATCTCAAACTCCACTCACCAGCAAACCTGTTAGGCGGGAGGAACCAGGGACAGCCATACGCCCAGGGCGATGGCCGGAGCGTAGGGAATCGACTCCCGCCGCTTCTTTTCTTCCTCCGACAACGGCTCGGCGCCCGCGGCATCGGCCGGCCGGGGCAGCAACTTCTGCCGCACCGCGCGAAACCCCAGCACCGACAGCGCCAGCAATCCCCCGACGCCCGCGGTCCATAGCGCCGCCTCCAGCAGACGCCCGGCGCCCAGCAACGCGCCGAAACCAGTCATCAGCTTCACGTCACCGCCGCCCATGCCGCCCAGCACATAAAACACGAGGAACACGACGAATCCCAGCAGGGCTCCACCGACCCCATACAAAATCCCCGGCAGCCCGTTCTCACTCAGCTGCCAAATCAAGCCCGCGGCCAGCGCCGTCACCGAGATCCAATTCGAGATCCGGCGGCGCCACAGATCGTCCACAATGGCGGCCAACCCCACCAGCACCGCGATGACGACTTGCGCATTCATCTTGTATTCCGCACTCCATCGGGACCGGCCGGCCCCGCTCCGCCTTCGAGCAACCCGGTCTGGGCCGTCTTGGCTTTTTTCTGACTCGACACCGGACGCGTCCGCCGCACCAGCGGCACGTCGAGCATCTGGGGCGCCAGGAACCCGGCCTGCAGGGCGAACTCGGCCAGCGCCTTGCCCGAGGGCAGACGCCAGTTCATCGGGTCCATCCACTCCATCGGCATCATGGCGCCGGCGCTCTGTCCCAAACTCTTGGCTCCGGAGCGCGCACGGCGGCCTTTTCCGGCCGCAAGGGTGCTCTGGCCGGACGCCTCGCGGCGTCCTCGGGCCGTGCCCTTAGCCGGCGCGTCTGCATCCGGCGGCTGATTCGGCGGCTTCATGCCCGTACATGCTCCCACTTACTTACTTCGGCCGGATCGGTGGTTTTCATTAGCCCGACACCACTTCCCAACCGGACCCCTTAGAACCTTGGTCCCCCTTCGGCGTGGGCCTGGGCGACCGCCTCGGGGTTCCGACGGACCAGCAGGATCGAGGTCCCGTCATCGTCCAGGACCGTCCAGTCCGGCTCCTGCTTCAGCAACTGCACGATCGGCGTCTCCGGATCCAGCAGCACGACGTCAAACCGGTTTTTATCGAGAATCTTCCGCCAGTCCCAGTGCCCGTTGACCAGCTTCAGGAACTCCTCGCCCACTTCGGGGCCATAGAAATCACTGCGCCCGTCGACATAGACCTTCTGGTCCGGAAACTTGAAAATCAGGTAATCTCCCCATTGATCGGTGGTTAAAACCCGTGCGCCATGAATCACATCGGCGTGCTGGTTCACCATCGCGACCGGGAACTTTACCTTGGGATAATCCGTCGGCCAGACGATCGGCGCGCCGATGAAGACCAGCGCCAGGGCAAAGAGCACCGGCACCAGGCTGGTGCGCCGGAAGCCGTTGACGTTGTCGGCGCAGATCGAATTGGCGATGCCGACCAGCGAGTTTTTCGAGGACCGCGCGGCGATCCGGTCCCAGACCTGGGTCAGCTGCACGGCCAGGATCGGCCCCACCACGGTCACGAAGATCGAGCAGTGCCGCACGCTGGAGAGAGCCATATGCGCCCAGAACACGATCCACAGCCCTTCCACCACCTGCTTGCGGGAAAACAGCACAGTGGCGGACAGCAGTCCCACCAGCATCAGCGCCTCAAACTGCAGCATCTCCTCGGAGCGGAAGCGCGGCGACTGGAACTCCTGTACGACGTTCTTAATCCAGGGCGAGCGCAGGTACTCGATGACGTGGAGGTGCAGGTTCCAGCCGTAGGGATTCACCAGTGAGGAGGCCAGGCAGGCCAGCGTCACGCCGGCATAGCGAATGGCGTCGCGCAGCGTGCGCCCGGCTCCCAGCCAGGCTTCCACCGCCGTGCCCACCGCCGTCAGCCCCAGCACCGCCACCAGTGAGAGGAAGCCGCCATGCAGGTTGGTCCACACAATGGTCATCGGAACCAGCCACCAGATCCGCGCGGAGGTCCGCCGGCGGTCGGCCTGAATCATCCACACGGCGATCGACAGCAACAGGAGCGTAAAGATATGCGGGCGCGCCAGAAAATGGTTCGCCGAGGCGCCGACCCCGAGCAGGGTCACCAGCACGGCGATCATCGGGTTGGAGCCGAGCCAGATCGCGCGGCGCATCAGGGTGGTGGCAAAGGTCACCAGAATCAGCGCGGCGGCCAGCGTCACGCCCTTGAGTCCGCCGAGCTGGAACATCCAGGCATAGAAGACGTCCGACAGCCATTCCCACGCATACCAGGGGGCTCCGGGCTTGGAGAACGAATAAAGATCCTGATAGGGGACGGCGTGGTGGTTCAGGATGTATTCCCCGGTCCGGATGTGCCAGCCCGAGTCGGCATCCGACAGCAGTTGCGCAAAGCCGTTGGCGCCGCTCAAAAACAGGGTCACCATCACCGAGATAAACACCAGGTCCGACAGCGAGGGGACCAGCCAGCGAGCCCAGCGCTTCTGCAACAAACTGGTCATGCCACCGGCCGCCTCACTCGCCGCTCCCCCGGCCGCTGGGTGGGGGCTGGCGCCCTGTGGATGCACGGGGGCAAGGCTATCGGGTGAAGTCATGACTACTCAGTAATTCGCCAGCCGAGCGCCACGACTTTAGTACGGAGCCGAAGAATCAAACAATTTGATCCGGCGCGCGAAACCCGCTCCGGAGCGGGACCGGGATGGGATCGCTAACTTACTGATACGGTTTCGATTTGTCGCACGGGACCGAAGCTGTCCCCACGGGGCCAGGCTCACCAGGCAGGCCAGCAATGCAACCGGCGCCAGAACCGCCCACGGAGAGCCGAACAACGGCATCAGAAGCGGGATCGGCATCAGCAGAGCGCCGGCGGTGGCTCGGGCGATCTTGCTATCGGCGCGGTATACGACCACCATCGCCGGAACCAGCAGCAGGGCGGCGTCATAGCCGTAGACGTGCGGCACGATCAATAAGGACCCCAGGCTGATGGCGGCCAGCCAGCGCCACAGCGGGGCGTTCCAGCAGGTCCACCCGGTCAGGGCCACCACGGCGGCGATCCCGATCGCCTCGAGCGGAGGCGAATGCAGGCCGAGGTTCAACAGCACGCTGCGCAGGTTGAGCATCAGTTCCTCGGAGGGCATCAGGTAGGCGAGGTCATCGCGCAGCAGCAGCGAGAAGTAATCGCGGAGGCCCGCGGGTCCGACCAGCAATAGCGAGAGGCCGAATTCGATCGCGACCATCATCGCTGCTCCGGCGACGGCGCGCCATTTCTTCTGAACGATCAGCGCGAGGGGCCACAGCAGGAACAGGTGGAATTTGATCAGTCCCAAGCCCAGAACGGCGCCGGCGGCGAAGTCGCTCTCGCGCCGCATCAGGACGTAGACGCCCAGGACGACGGCGGCCATCAGGACGCAGTCCTGCCCGTGCGCGATGCCGAGCACGGTAGGGGGAAAAAGGGAGGCCAGAATCAGGCTTTCCGCGCCAAACTCCTGGGCGATCCAGCGCCAGATCGCGAGCAGCACCCCGACCTGCACAGCCAGCCAAACCCAGAATGCCGTTCCAAACGGCAGCCACGATAAAGGAGACAGCAACAGGCCGTAGACCGGCAGGCGGACAAACGGAATCAGTTGCCTGGTGCCGGGAACAAAGGTACGTTCCTTGGCCAACTGCACGTCCACATGATGCATTTCGGGCAGTTGGCCGTCGCGCACCAGGGCTCCGCCTGTATAGAGGTTCAGAAAATCGTGTTCCCGCGCGGTGTCGACCACCATGCTGCCCAGCAGAATCCAGAACGCGGAAATGGCGCCCACCGCCAGCCACACGTGGAGGGGAATCGAGGCCCGCCTCGGGTTCAGCGTCAGGGACTCGACAGGCAAGCTGGGCGACGACATATCTAATACGTAGTTCGCCCACAGGAATCCCCAACTTTAGGGCGCGCTACGTCTTGGAATGAACTCCTCGAAGGAACTCGGAACTCGCCGAAGGAATTTCTCGGCGGCCCGCGGAGTGGGAACCAGCACGGACTGGGAGGGTTCCCGTTTCCGAACGAGCCTTAGCGGGCTTCGAGACGGCCGACCGTCTCGGCGTGGTCCAGTCCGAGGAGCTTGCGTCCGTGGATGGCCAGCTCAAAGCGATCCTTCACACCGGTCTTTTCGAAGATGTGCATGAGGTGGACCTTCACGGTGCCCGGAGTGATGGACAGCACCTCGGCGATCTCCTTGTTCTTGAGGCCTACGCAGATCTGCTGCACAATCTCCTTTTCGCGCGGGGTCAGGCGTGGAGCAGTGCGGCGTTCCATGCCGGACTCGAACTGATCCACCGATCCTTCGATCCAGATATCGCCACGAGCGACCGTGTGCAGGCAGTCCACCACCGATTCCACCGGCAGCGTCTTCTTGAGCACGCCACGAGCGCCTACCTGGAGGGCGCGGAAGCAATCGATTTCGGCCAGATCATTCACCCACAGAACCGGGTGGCAGTCATGCCAGGTGTTCCGGACATCCGAAATGAACTGAAACACCATTTTCAGGCCAGCGTTGTGATCCACCAGGACGATGTTCGGGTGCAATTCCCGAATCTCACTGAGTCCTTCATTCAGAGACGTGGCCGCGCCGCTGTAGGCAAGCTCCGATTCTTCACCGAGGATGCGTTGCAGTCCTTCGATCACAATCGGCTGCGATTCACATGCGTAGACGGTCGTAGTGCTCAAGGGAAACTCCTCTCTCAGGTTGGGGAGATCGTCGGCTAAGCAAACCCTTTATAGGTACTAAGTGCCGATTCTGAGGTGGCGTAAGAACGACGGGGAGAGAAACCGTACGACGACGGATTACGTACTATGAGAAGGACGCATGCGGAAACTTAGGCTTTGGTTCGCTTTGGCCGCACTGGCCACGCTAGCGGCGCTGGCGGCGCAGAATCTGGTCGGGCAACCCTCTGAGCAATGGCGCGGCGTCATGCGGCAGGTACTAAGGAACCTGGAATCGGCCGATGCCAATCTTGCCGACTTCGCGTATCTCCGCTACAACACGCGGCGGAAGTTCGACTCCGGCGGCCGGCTGCAGGAGGAACATACGGTCGTGGCTCGGCACGATTTTCTGGAGGGCCACGAATTCATGCGCCAGATTGAGCGGGATGGGAAGCCGGTGCCCGCGGCCGACCTGGCTAGGGAGACCGAGGCGATGCGCGCGCGGATCGCCGAACTGGAAGCGATGACCGAGGCGCAACGTCAGGCGGTGGACGCCCAGCGCCGGAGAGAAAACGAAGAAGCGCGGGCGTGGCTGCGCGAGTTCCCGGACGCGCTCGACTATAAGAAGGTGGGCGAGGAGATGGTGGGCGGCCGCATGGCCATCGTGCTGGAGTGCACGCCGCGCCACGGCTACAAGGCGTCCAACATGCGGGCGCGCGTCTTTGAGAAGGTCCGCGGGAAGGTGTGGATCGATAAGGAACGGACCGAGCTGGTACGCGTCGACGCCGAGGTCTACGAAACCGTGAACATCGGTTGGGGGATCGTGGGGAAGGTCTACAAAGGGACGCGCTTCCATCTGGAGCGGCGCAAGGTGGACGAGAGGGCGTGGCTGCCCCAGACGTTGTCGGTCCGCTTCACGGCGCGGGTGCTGCTCTTTAAAACTCTGGCTCAGGAGGATTCGACGCGCTACAGCAACTTCTTGTATCGCGACAAGCCGGAAGCGCAGTTCGCCGAGTAAGCAAGGTCGAGTAGGCAAGGCCGAGGCGGATCAGATTCCCGAGAAGGTGTCGCAGTTGTTCGGATCGCCGGACTGCAAACCGCGACGGAACCACTCGACACGCTGGGCAGAGGAGCCGTGGGTGAAGCTGTCCGGCACGACGCGTCCGCCGGCCTGCGCGCTGGAGGCGGTCATCTCCGATCGCCGCGGCGGCGTTCAAACCTTCCTCGACATCTCCCGTCTCAAGCAGTCCATCCTGGGCGGCGCGGGCTCCCCACACGCCGGCATAGCAATCGGCCTGCAGTTCCATCCGCACGGAAAGCTCATTCTGCGCGCCCGGATTGCGCTGCTGCGCGGCGCGGACCTCGCGTTCGGTGCCGAGCAGATACTGCACGTGATGCCCGAGCTCATGCGCCAGCACGTAGGCCTGCGCGAAGTCGCCCGGAGCGCCGAAGCGCTGGCTCAGCTCGTCATTAAAGGAAAGGTCGATATAGACCTGCTGGTCGCCGGGACAGTAGAAGGGACCGGTCGCCGATTGAGCATACCCGCAACCGGATTCGGTACCGTCGGTGAACAGGACCAGGCGGGCTTCGCGGTAGCCCGGCAGGATCGCCGCCCAGGTGTCCTGGACGTCGTTGAAGGTAAATGTGGCAAAATCCCCGGCGACGTCGTTGGCTGGGTCGATGGGTTGATTGGGGGGTTGGGTGGGCGCCGCCGAGCCTCCACCGGAAGCAGCATTGTCGGCGACGATCCCCAGGATCTGCGTCAGGTCGGCTCCGCTGATCCAGGCAAACAGCAGGATCAGCACCAGTCCGCCGAGCCCCAGGCCGCCGCCGACGGCACGCCGCCCGGGCGTACCCCGGCGATCATCAACATTGCGGCGAGAGGCGCCTCGAGTCCATCGCATGGTTTATTGCTCCTATTGCGAACTTCTCCGACGAACTTCGTGGCGCCCCTGCGGGAAGAAAGAAACTAAGCCTGGCGGACGAACTGGATATCCATCGAAACGTCGACGGCGTCGCTGACCATCGCACCCACACCGGGCAGGTCCATGTTCCAATCCATGCCGAAGTTCTTGCGGGAGATCGTGGCGGTGGCGGTGGCGCCGCGGCGCTGCATGCCCCACGGATCGGTGACTTCGTCGGATACGGCGGAGACGTCCAAGGTGACCGGCTTCGTGACGCCCTTGATCGTCAGATCGCCGGTGACCTTGTAACCCGAGCCGGCGGCTTCGCAACCGGTCGACTTGAAGGTGATCGTCGGATGGTTGGCGGCGTCCAGGATGTCCGGGGTCTTGATGTGGCCGTCGCGGTCCTTGTCGCGCGTATAAAGGCTTTCGACCTCAATGGTGACGTCCAGCTTCGTGTCGGCGGGCTTGTCCGCGTCGAAGTCGACGGTGCCGGTGACGTTGCCGAATTCTCCCTTCACGAAGGCGATGGTCATATGGCGCACCTGGAAATGGCAGGCGCTGTGTTTCGGATCGATCTGATAGGTCATTGTTATGTTCTACACGAGTCGGGGGGTGTTCCGCTAGGGGCTTGGCCGATATGCCACTGGGGTGCCGCGAGCACGCAGGAAGATCTGGTGGTCGAGCTGGCGCGGAGTTGGCCCCACCGGGCTGGATGTCATGAGCCTAGTCGGGTCTGGAAGGCTTGGGATGGTGGTCCGGGCAGAGCCACAGGACGCGGCCATCTTCGGTGATGTGTTTGTTGAGCCCGCCGTTGTGCTGCGCAGGCTGGCGTTCGGCGTCTAGCGCTTTGATGAGCGCCTCCAGGGTGCTGCGAAGCTCGATGCCGACGAAGACTTGTTCGTAGCCGTGGCCCAGGCCTTCTCGCAGCTCGCGGACATCGGATGGGAGGTCCCCCAGCTTCTCGGTCACGAGTCCAATCACCCCGAGCGTAGGCTCCCCTGACAGCGCCCCACCAGCGGTCATGATTTTCCCCAGCCTGCGCATGTGGGACGCTGCCGCATTCCAGTGGGGACGCAGACGTTTCACCCAATCGGCGTGGAGAGCGAAATCGTAGACGCTGTGCCTGCACGTATGCCAGCCTTCGTCAGACTCGCAGTACAACGTAAGTTGCCATTCCTCGCCCTTCTTCAGGTATTCCAAGGTGCTGTCGAAGGTCTTCCAGTCGCGTTTAGGAACAGTTGGAACACGCTGGGACAAGTCTTTGACACCAGCTCGTTCTGGCTGCGGCGAAGAGAGGTGAACTCGCGCCGCATCTCCGCCAACACTGTCTGTTCACTGCCCGGCCGCGGCTGGAAGGGAACGTTGGGAACAAGTCCGGTCAAAAGCTCGACTACCGAGCGTTCTTTATAACTCTGCCCGCAGTCGACAGTGGCTCCGCCGCGCTTCTGTTTCGCAATGAGGAGATCCAAAGGGAAGGATTCCGTACAATCCGGCCTGCATCGGCAGGGGACCGACTCGACTACCTTCAGGCCGGGATACCGACGGATAGTATCGTCCACGATCCCGCTCAAAATTCCGTGCAAGTATGGCGGATACTCGCTACGCACGCTGACGTGCACTTCACGACTCAGTTCGTCGGCCCGTAGCATCCCGAGACTGACCTTGCCATTGCGATCCTCATAGCGGAACAGGGCGAGGTTTCGCCAAGGATGGCATGCGGAAAAGCGGTGGGCGCGCGCGATCCCCCAGGTCGGGATACCCGGCGGGAGCCGCCGGTACAGATTCGGGAATTCCAGGACCAGGTTCAGCTCAGGCTGGCCGGCTGCGTTTTCCCAATCCTCCAGCTTCTCTCCCGCGTAATAAGGAAGCGCTTCGACGACCACCGCGACATCCTCCATTGCAGCAGGCTGCCCGGCATGCCCCGTCGCGTAGCTCAGATCGAAATTATCCATCAGGCGGAGCAGATGGGTCCGCAATTCGGCGGGGACCTTTGCCTGTTTCCAGATCTTGTTCAACGCCGCGCGCTTGAGGATCCCTTCTTCCTCCCGGACCTCCTTGCTGCGCGACACATGCCCCACCACCTCCGTGACCCACTCGCAGTCGAGCAGCACGAACTCGGCCAGATCAGCCCGGTCCACGTGGTAGAGAATTTCGCCGAGCTCATGGAGTTGCCCGGCGAGCGCGCGTTGCTCTTCTTCGCCGGTGACCCCGTTGTCCGCCATCAGTTTTTGGAACGCGTCGGGACGCAGGTATTGCTGCTGCTCTTTGGTCGAGCGGATCGCGTCTCGCACCGCCAGCCACCGCATGTTCCACAGACTGTTCATCGACGGCGAGTCCGCCGCCAGTTCCACGATCTTTTTCCGAAGCTCCGGAAACCCCCTGCCGGTGCAGAGATCCACGTCCAAGTGGCCGGCAAATGCGTCACCCGCCAGTTTCCGGATGTCCGGCCAGGGGAGGTCGGGCGGTGTCTTCACGGCGTGGGTCGCGACCAGCAGGAATTTGGCGTCGGGGACGCGCATGCGGAGCAACTCCAGCCAGTAGTAGACGTCGCGCTTGCCGGCGTCCGGCCCTTGCCGTGCACTCCAAAGGATCAGGTACAGCGCGCCTTCGGTCAAAAAGAACTGGTGCGTCGCGTGTTCGATCTGCTGACCCGCAAAATCCCAGACATTGAGGTGCATCTCCTGGCCATCTTCCGGATGCGTCACGGAGATGGGCACAATATCGACGCCAATGGTTTCGGGACGCTTGGGGTCGCACGGGTTCGGATTCCCTTGCAGAGCTTCCCGCAGCGTCGTTTTGCCGGCCTTCGGCTCACCGAGCAGGACTACCTTAGTGGCTCGTGGGGAGACGACCTCTTCTGCCTTGGCCAGGCTGCGCAGGTATTCGATTTCCCGGTGGCCGCGAATCGCCGCTTGCCATTCGGCCGGTAACGGGTTGCCGCTGAGAACAGAGGTACTGGAGGCTCGACAGTTGGGCGAGCTCGGCGGGGATCGCGGTCAGTTGGTTGCCGCTGAGATCGAGGTACTGGAGGCTCGACAGTTGGGCCGAGCTCGGCGGGGATCGCGGTCAGTTGGTTGCCGCTGAGAGCGAGGATCTGGAGGCTGCGAGTCGATCGCGGGTCAGTGGGTTGCCGCTGAGATGAGGAACTCGAGGCTCGACAGTTGGGCGAGCTCGGCTGGCGGTCAGTTGGTTGCCGCTGAGATCGAGGATCTGGAGGCTCGACAGTTGGGCGAGCTCGGCGGGGAGGGCCGTCAGTTGGTTGCCGCGGTTGAGATCGACAGTTGGCAGCTCGGCGGAGGCCGTCAGTTGGTTGCGGAGGCGAGTTGGGCGAGCTCGGCGGGGAGGGCCGTCAGTTGGTTGCCGTTGAGATGGAGGTGCTGGAGGCTCGACAGTTGGGTCAGCTCGGCAGGAAGGGCCGTCAGTTGGTTGCCGCTGAGATCGAGGTGCTGGAGGCGCGACAGTTGGGCCAGCTCGGCGGGGAGGGCCGTCAGTTGGTTGCCGCTGAGACTCGAGGCGCTTCGAGTTTCGACAGCTCGGCCAATCTCGCGGCGGTATTCTGCGGCTAGCCCCATCACCGCCAAGATCAAGCTCGGTAGCTTTCTCCTGGGCCGCCCTCTTGATTATCTGCAGTGCCTTCTCCTCCTGCGTCATGCCTGCGAGTTTATCCCAGCACGAACCTCTCTGGTATTTGCGGTAAACCCCAAAGAAGCAGGAATGGCGTGCACCGATCGGCTAATCTAGATAGTTCGGGCGCGGGCGGGGTCCGGATGGTCCTCCCAGTTGTCTTAAATAAGGACCAGCGGCGACACCCCGCAACGCGGCACCCCAACCAAATATGATTCCCCGTTACACACGGCCCGAGATGGGTCGCATTTTCTCCGATCAGAACCGCTTCGAAGCGTGGCTGGAGGTCGAGCTGGCCGCCAGTGAGGCGCTGGCCGAAACCGGCGAGGTCCCCAAGGAGGCCGCCCAGGCGCTCCGCCAGCACGCCGCCTTCGAGGTCGACCGGATCTTCGAGATCGAGAAGGAAACCCGCCATGACGTGATCGCGTTCACCACCGCGGTCGCCGAGAAAATGGCCGAGGCCGGCGTGGCCGAGCATTCGCGCTGGCTGCACTACGGGATGACCTCGAACGACGTGGTCGACACGGCGCAGGCGCTGCTGCTGAAGCAGGCCTCGGCGCTGATCCTGGAGGGCGCGCGCGCGCTGGCCGCGTCGCTGAAGAAGCGCGCGTTCGAGTTCAAGGACACCATCCAGATCGGGCGCACGCACGGGATCCACGCCGAGCCGATTACCTTCGGGCTGAAGCTGGCGCTGTGGTACGACGAGTTGGAGCGCAACATCGCGCGGCTGGAGGCCGCCGCCGAGGATCTGCGCGTCGGCAAGATTTCCGGCGCCGTCGGCGTGTTTGCCCACATCGGCCCCGCCTCGGAAGAGCGGATCTGCGAGCGGATCGGCCTCAAGCCGGCGCCGATCGCCAGCCAGGTGATCTCGCGCGACCGGCACGCCGCGTGGGTTTCGGCGCTGGCGCTGATCACTGCGACGCTGGAGAAGATCGCGCTGGAAATCCGGCACCTGCAGCGCACCGAGGTCCGCGAGGTCCTGGAGCCGTTCGGGAAGGGGCAGAAGGGCTCCTCGGCGATGCCGCATAAGAAAAATCCGATCGTCTGCGAGCAAATCTGCGGGCTGGCGAGGGTGGTGCGGGCGAATGTGCAGGCGGCTTTCGAGAATATCGCGCTGTGGCATGAGCGGGACATCTCCCACTCCTCGGTGGAGCGGGTGATCCTGGCCGATTCGGCGATCCTGACCGACTACCTGCTGGCCAAGACGATCTGGCTGATCGACGGGATGCGGGTTTTCCCGGAGCGCATGCAGAAGAACCTGGATTCCAGCCGCGGGACTGATCTTCTCCGGGCAGCTGTTGCTGGACCTGGCGGCGGCGGGAATGCTCCGGGAGGAAGCATATTCCGTAGTACAACGCCACGCAATGCAGGCCTGGGAGGCCGACGGGGATTTCCGAGCAGCGGTGGAGGCAGACCCGCAAATCACTTCTTTTCTATCACCTGAAGCGATGGAACGGACCTTTTCGGTGGACCGGCAACTGGGTCACGTCAAGGAGATCTTCGCGCGAGTGTTCCCCGGATAGGGGTGTAAGCCGTTCACCTGAGCAGGTTTACTCAATACCGGTACGTACTAAGAAAAACGTTAGGATCGGATTCGGGTTTTCTGGGGTAAACTGATCTCGGACCATATATAGATGTTCTCGACTCTGCCTAAGCGTTCAACTGGTCGCGGGAGTGGATTGGCTCGCGTCCTTTTGGTGGATGATGACCCAGCCTCCCGGCTGACTCTCAAGACCGTGCTCGAAACCAGCGGGTATCGCGTGGATGTGGCCGCTAGCGCCGCGGAAGCGGTCGGAATGCTGGAACAAGCTGAATACTCACTTGTTTTGAGTGATTTAGAACTAGAGTCCCCGGAAGCCGGGTTGAAGGTTCTCTCGCATGCCCGCCTCGCCTCCTACCAACCGGCGATGGCCCTGATCACCGCGCAGAGCGAGCAGTCGGCACGCCGGACCCGGTCCGCAGCGCATTCCCTCCTTATTAAACCGGAAGATATTCCGGGGCTGTTGAGCAAAGTCGCTTCGCTGATCAGCGAACGGGCGACGCGACGGCTGCGGCGGGAACTGCGTCTGGCCAGCGTCCACTAGATCTTCCGTCCTCGAGCTTTCGCCTCGGCTTCCCTTTTCAGCGCCGGCGGTCCTCGCTGTGCGCGAAAATCCTCCCTCCTGCATTGATTCCACGTCCCTTGCTGGGGTTGAAATCGCATCGGTCTCCACTGTCGCCGCTGAAGGGGCCGTTGGGCACTGCTGGTCCTAGTACGAAATCTTCACCAGATTTTCCTTCAGTACTTTTTCCACGCTAGTACTCCCCCAAAAGCGTATTACAGTACCATCATTTTTGCTTTCTCTTCGTTTCGTACTACTGAAAACACACGAAAATACCAGTCTCGACCCGTACTTTGGTATTGCAAGGGAAAAACTTCTGGTGTAGACTTGCCATATCTACCGAGTAGGCTCGCTAGGCAGATTAACGCGGTGCGACTCGGGCGGAGGGAGACAGAAATTTTTATGAAACGCTTCTTAATGATTCTCGGAGCGGCTAGCCTCGCGTTGACTGCATCCGGAGCGACGTTGACGACCTACACAGACTTCAGTCTCTGGTCGGGCGCGGTCGGAAGCACGTCGACGGAAACGTTCAGCAGTTCCACGTTGACAGTCATCAGCACGTCGGAAACGGGTCCGGCGAACCATGGCTATGTTGATACAAGCATCGCCAGCCTGGGTGGCGCCGGCGGCACGGGAGTCTGGGTGGATACCTTGCGTCCCGCTAACTTCGGGGGCCTGGGCAATGCGGGCGACACGACGACGTTCACCGGGACAGGCGGAAACTTTTCGGCATTCGGATTCAACTACGATCTGACTCCGGCGAGCTTCTGGTCTGGCATGCAGGTTAGCGTGACTTTCGCGGACAACACCACTGCAGTCGCTACATCGTTCACTTCGAACGGTGCCGGTTGGATCGGGTTTACGTCCGACATGGCCATCCAGTCGGTCAAGTTCAGCACCGGTGTTGCGAATAACAATCTGGGCAACGAAACATTCTACATCGATAATTTTGCGGTATCCGGAGCGACGATCAACACTGTTCCCGAACCGGGGACGTTCGCCCTGGGCGGCCTGGCCTTGCTGGGAGTCGGACTGCTTCGGCGCAAGCGGTCAGCCTAACGCACAAACAAGCAGGATTTCAGAAGGGAATCGGACTTCGGTCCGGTTCCCTTTTGTTTTTTGTAGAACGTATCCCGGTAACGGACTTAGGGCAGCGAGGCGATGGTTTGCTCGAGCCCGTCCAGGTTGTCGGCAAAGAAGTGATCCACGGCCTCGACCACGTAGAGTTGCTTGGGTTCCGGCACGGTCTCCAGCACCGCTTTGAGCTCGTCCAGCGGGCCGAACTGATCGTGGGTGCTCTGCACAAAGGCGCGGGGGAGCGTGCAGTGCGCCAGGTAGGAGCGATCCGGATACATGGTGGGAAAGCCTACGGCGATCACGCGCCGGGCTCCAGTCTCCTCACAGCCTAGCCGCAGGACGATCCGGGAGCCGAAGGAAAACCCGGCCAAGGTGAACGGCAAGTGCGGATAGCGGCCACGCAAATAGGCGAGCACGGCGCCGGCATCCCGCAGTTCCCCTTCCCCCTCGTCGTAGACGCCCTCGCTCTTATTCACGCCGCGATAGTTAAAGCGCAGCACGACCGCGCCGCGGCTGCGCAGCCCACGGGCAATACGGTAGACCACCTTGTTGTGCATGGTGCCGCCGGCTCTGGGGTGCGGGTGGCAAACCAGCGCGACTTCGCTGGGCTCGCCGTGCTCGGGTTCTTCCAGTAAGGCTTCCAGCTTGCCGACGGGACCGTCGAGCATGAGCTGTTCGATTTTTCTTGGCATCTGGTTGGGAATGAGGACCGGCTAATTCGACCGGAAGTTGGTGAACTGCATGTCGATGCCGAAGTCCGCGCCGCGGAGCAGTTGGATCACTTCCTGGAGCGTGTCGCGGTCCTTACCGGAGACGCGCACCAGATCACCCTGGATGGCCGCCTGCACCTTCTTTTTCGAGTCCTTGATGGTCTTGATGATGTCACGGGCCTTTTCGGCGGGAATCCCCTGCTGGAGGGAGATTTCCTGGCGCACGGACTGTCCGGCGGCGGGGATGATCGTCCCGTAGTCGAGGCCGCGAATCGGCACGTTGCGTTTGACCAGCTTGGCGACCAGGATGTCGTTTACGGCGTTCAGCGTGAACTCGTCCTGGCTGGCCAGCAGGATTTTATTCTCTTTTTCGCGCAGCTCAATGGAGGAGCCGGAGCCCTTGAGGTCATAGCGCTGGCCCAGTTCCTTGAGGGCCTGCTGGACGGCGTTATTTACCTCGGGCAGTTCAATTTTGGAAACGATGTCGAAACTGTTTGCTGGCATAGTTCAGGGTGGCCGCTGGCCGCAAAGAGAGCGGCAATGGGCCAGGATCGGGCGGGGCGGAAAGAAATCAGCCCTCAGTGCCCTAAGGCTACCAAAACCTTCCTGGTGATGTCACGAACCAGCCGCGGGAGCGCTTCCTCCAGCGCCTTTCCCACGGCGGCCTCAACGGCCTTCGGGTCCGGGGGAGCCGAGGCGGGAGCGCCGCCGGGAGCATCGGAAACAGGGATCGGCCGGGGGCCGGCGCCCTCCAGGTTGCCCCGGGCTTTGCGGGCCTCGGCGATGAGGGGGCGGATCAGGCTCGCCGCAACCGAGGCTTCGAAGGGTTTACGCAGGATTCCGTCGCAGCCGGAGCGGCGGGCTTCATTCTCATCAAGGTCCTCCAGGGAGCCGGCGGTCAGCACGACGCGCGTATGGGGGCGGTAGTTTTTGACCAGGCGGCACAGCTCGACGCCGTTTCTGCCCGGGAGGAAGGCGTCGGCGATGACCAGGTCAGGATCCGTCGCGGCGATCGAGGCCAGCGCGGCATCCCCGTCGCCGGCCAAGGTCACCTGAAATCCCTCCTCTTCGAGGATATGCTGGCCCATGCGCTGGGCATGCGGGCTGTCGTCGGCCAGCAGAATGGTGCTCATGAAGGACGGGCCGCCGCTACTGCTGCGGTTGTGCCTGCTGCGGCTGCTGCGGCCGCGCGTCCGGATTGGTATCCAGCGCGGAGTCGCCCGTCACCGGAGCAACGGTCACATCGCCCAGGAATCCATTTTCGCCGGCGCCAGGCACCGGAACCAGTGGCGGAACGGTGGGCTCGGGATTCTCCATGCGCGGCGTACCGGTTTTGGCGGCAGCCCAGGTGGACGGTCCGCGGCTCATAAAGCCAAAGGTCTTACCGAGGAGGCCAGGCCCCTTGCGATTGTCCAATTCAAACTGCATGCGCTGCAGGGCGTATTCGTCGGGCTCGGGGACTTCGGCTTCGAGGTCCCCCAGGCGGGCACGGGCCTCATCGGCGTACTCGCTCAGCGGGTAATCGCGAACGATGCGGGTGTAGGAGTCCACTTCCTGTTCGCGGAAGCGGGGTCCGAGGCGGGAGTAGGACTGGCCTTCGAACCAGAGAGCCTCGTCGGCGCGACTGTAGAGCGGATACTGGTCCGCGACGCTACCCAGGCGGTTGGCGGCGGCGTTGAAGGAGCCGCGACTCTTGTAGAAAGTGCCGACACGCATTTCGCCATCGGCGATCACTTCCTGGATGTTCCGCAGCATCTGCTCGGCGTCACCCACGAAGACCGAGTTGGGGAACTGCACCAGCAACTGGCGGCATTCGAGGTCGGCGCGCAGAGCCTGCGCGGGGTCGCGATCCGGCTTCTCCATCTGCTTGTAGTGGATCTCACAGATTTTTTTCTGCGACTCGGCCGCTTCTTCCATGTTGGGGTAGAACAGGATGAAATCCTTGTATTCGGCTTCGGCCTGGGAGAAGCCACGGAGGCCGCCCTCGCGATACCAGGCGTCGGCGACAGCGAGCTTGGCCTTGGCCATGAACTCACTGGAATCGTAGGTATTCATCAGGGTTTGCAGCAGAATCCGGGCCTGCTCAAACCGTGCACGCTCAATCTCATGGATAGCCTGATCGTAGAGCAGCTTGTCGGGCTGTTCACTATCGGCCGTGATGGGGTTGTCGTACTTTTTGTGTTTGAATCCGCAGGCGCTTGTGGCCACAAGGGCGACCGCAACCAGACCGCAGGCAAAGGTCGTTTTCAGGTTCAATTTCAGAGCCATAAGCATTACTCAGAACTTGGCAGAAGACACGCGTTGCGCGCGCCCCGAAGCATTCCTATTAGTGTACTCCCGTTTGGGCTACGTTTTCAGGTTCCGCGAACCGTGCGCCACCGGGGATGTGCCGATCCAGGGGATTTAAACCCGAACCGCGACCGCCTCATTGGCGAGGCGCGTCATTTCCCGGAACGTGTCCGCGGGATTCACACTGTGAAAAATCGCCGACCCGGCGACGAACCAGTCGACGCCCATGCCGGCAAGCGTTGCAACGTTTTCCGGGGAGACGCCCCCGTCCAACTCGATGTGGAATTGCAATCCGCGTTCCTTTCGGAGAGCGACGAGTTGCTGCACCTTCTTGATGGCGTTGGGGATGAATTTCTGGCCGCCGAAGCCGGGATTCACGCTCATCACCAGGACGTAATCGAGGATTTCAAGCACGTCGGTCAGCATCGCCACGGGCGTCGACGGGTTAATCGCGACCCCGGCTTTCGCGCCGTGCTCCTGGGCCAGGTGGATGGTGCGGTCCAGGTGGACGCAGGCTTCCTGGTGGAAGGAGATGCGGTCGGCGCCGTTTTTGATGAAGCCGGGGATGTAGTCCTGGGGCCGCTCGATCATCAGGTGGACGTCGAGCTCGGCTCCCGTGGCCTTCTTCAGCGCCTGGACCACCGGCAGGCCGATGGTAATGTTCGGCACGAAATGCCCATCCATGACGTCAACGTGCAGGCAGGGTGCGCCCGCGTCAAGGATCATGGCGCAATCCCGCCCCAGATGGGCGAAGTCGGCGGACAGGATGGAGGGCAGAATTTCGGGCATGATGAAACCAAAATTTTACCACGCGAGGCCGCGGGGCGAGGCTCGCCGCGGCGCGCGAAAGCGCTGTTTTCGGCGTATTTACGCCTGATCCGAGCGGATCGAAACCGCGAAGAAGCCGTCGCCGGGGTCACGTCCGGGCAGGCGCAGGTGGGGCTCGGAGAGACGGGAAGCCGGGAGATTCAGCGCCGCGATGACGTCATGGACGACGTCCTGATTTTCGGCCCGCTCAAGCGAGCAGGTCGCATAAATGAGTTTGCCGCCGGGAGCCAGCCACGGCAGGGCGTTGCCGAGCAGGGCGCGCTGGGTCTCGGCCAGCCGCGGGAGATCCTGGGACCGGAGGCGCCACTTGATCTCGGGATTGCGGGCGAGGGTGCCGGTGCCGGAGCAGGGGGCATCGAGCAGGATCCGGTCAAAGCGGACCGATGGCGCGAACGGAAGCGGATCGGTGGCGTCCGCGGCGAGGCGGAGGGCCTGCTCGGGGATCTGGGCGGCGCGCGCAGGATAGCGGTCGCAGGCGACGACGAGGGCCTGTGGGGTTTCCGTTGCCGGAGTCGCAGCGGCCCCTGTTGCCGCGAGGATCTGGGCGGTTTTGTTACCGGGAGCCGCGCAGAGGTCGAGGATCCGCATGCCGGGGGCGACATCGAGCAAGGGGACGATCGATCTCGCGCCGACGTCCTGGCGGCGGCCGGTCTCGGGATTGATAGGCGTTTCGGGCTCCTCAAGCGCGGCGAGGGCGATCTGGCGGGCGGCTTCGGCGCCGTAGGATTGGGTCCAGGAGTCGAGGAGCCAGGCCGGAACACTGAGTTCGGTGGGGAGGTCGGGCCAGCGAACCGGCTCGCGGTGGACCTTGCGGAGGATCGCGTTCACCAGGGGCGCGGCAGACCGCTTACCGGCACGTTTGACCAGTTCGACACTTTCGGTGACGGCGGCGTGGGCCGGGATCCGATCGAGGTAGCGCAGCTGGTAGATCCCCATGCGGAGGGCAATGCGGACCTCGGAGTCGAGCTTGAGATTCGGGCGGCCGGAGAAGAAGCTGATCAGGTAGTCGAGTTGGGCCTGGTAGCGGAGACAGCCGAGGACGATGGTTTCGGCAAGCGCGAGGTCGCGCGCGTCATCCTTTCCCTCGGGAGACTCGTGACGGAGCACCTCGGTGGCGTAGGCGCCGTCGGCGACGCGCAACAGCGTGCGGAAAGCGAGGTCGCGGGCGGGGGAGATCTTTGTGCTCCTTGACATAATTGTGTTGAACGCGTGATCCTGGATCTAGGATTGGGCTTTCCCGGTCGGCGCTTGGTCTCGGTGTACACCGGGGCCTTTCGCTTTTTACGGGAAGACCTTCATCCCCACCCCTCGCGTCTCACCATCCGGATTCCGAAACAGTTTGGGTTCGAGTACGTCGAACGCCTGATTCGGCTGTGTCCGATTGAGAAAATGCCTCCCGATTGGGTGAGCAGTAAGATCTGCGACTTGTAACCCCGTAGAATTATGATTCTTGGGCGCGAAGCGGAGCTCGAAGGGTAGCCGCTTCTCCTCGCGATTGTTTCCTTGCACAAAACGACGGAACTCCAGCTCTAACTCGTCGTCTTCACGCCGCCCCCGACTCTCAACTACGACGTGGGTCTTTCGCTCCTTCTGTCCGTTCCGTTTTTGAAAGGTATAAGCTCGCTCCAAGCAGAAAAGCAATGCCAGAGAATATGGGTTTGCGGGTGAGCTGTATAGTTGCCGCAGCTGATCCTTCTGGATAATGGAAGAAACAATCGTGAAAGGAGCCGCCTCTAGCGTTTGCGACAGCTGTTGCAGGAATGCATTCCTGACGTCTTCCACACGCAAGATTTGAAATACGCCCGTCTGCTTTCGGATTTCATGCGAGTGGAATACTACAGCATCGTGCCCGAAGAAATCGAATTTGAGACGCTGTATGCCCGGAACCACATGCTCGATGTAGTCCTTGATCCGAAATACGCAGAAAGCAAGCACAAACAGAGGATACTCGGGATCTAGTGAATTGAGCCCGTGGTCTCCGCTCTCGTCGGCGTAGATAACAAAATCGCTATTCGATGGCCCCAAGTGTGTAGCCTAACTTATTTCCCCGCTCAGGCGCTTCAGGGTTTCCAGGTCCTTCAGGTCCCAGCCGTCGTCCATGGGCGTCTCCAGAATAAAGGCTTTCTCGCGGAGCTTGGGGTGGGTCAGGATGCGCGCAAATGCCTCCATGCCGATCTCGCCCTGGCCGATGTTCTGATGGCGGTCGAGGTGGGATTCCAGCGCGCCCTTGGAATCGTTGGTGTGGATGACCGGGACGTTCGCGAGCCCCAGCGTCTCGTCGACCAGCTTGAGCGTGGCTTCGAGGCCGGCTTCCGTGGTGATGTCGTATCCGGCGGCCAGCGTGTGGCAGGTGTCCAGGCAGAAGCCGATCCTGAGCAGCGGAATGCCCTTTTCCTGGAAGACGTGCGGGGCGAAATCACGCATCGCCTGCAGTTCTTCAAAACGCGAACCGAGCTGGTTTCCCGCACCGGCGGTATTTTCCAGCAGCAGCGTCACGCCGCCTGTATCGAGATCCCGGCATGCTTCGGCGATCCCGTCGACGACGCGGTAGATCCCCTGATCGACCGTCTGGCCTTTGGCGTTGCCGGGATGGGCGACCAGGTACTCGGCTCCGATGGCCGCGGCGCGTTCGAGTTCGCCCCGGAAGGCTTGGATGGATTTGTCCCGAACCTTGTCGTCCACCGCGGCGAGGTTGATCAGATAGCTGTCGTGGATCACCAGCGGCGCGAGGTCATGTTTGGCGCGGGCCTTCTTCAGCGCCTCGATCGCGGATTTCGACGGGCATCGCGGCGCGCCACATGCGCGGGGAGGCGGAAAAGATCTGAAACGTGTTGGCTCCGAGCTCAACCGCTTTGAGCGCGGCGGACTCGAGGGATCCGGAAATCGAAGTGTGTAGGCCGAGGCGCATGCCTTCTCATGATACGGGCAGGACGGATGCAGGCTGCCAAGACTACCGGGACGCGCTGGATGTTTCGGTCGCCGGAGCCGCGTCGGCGGCGTCCGACGTCGACATGCGCAGGGCGAAGAAGAGGCCTCCGACAGCCAGCAGCGCGGCGATGAGTCCCCAGGCGGTGAGCAGATCATGCTCGATCAGGTAGCCGGCGATCAGCGGGCCGATGATTAACGAGATGGAACTCAGCGATTGCGTAAGGCCGAGCACGGCTCCCTGCTCATCGCGCGGGGCCGAGTGCGTGATGAGACTGGTCAGGGTCGGGCGGACGAACGATCCGACCGAGGCGATGGCGGCGCCGACCAGCAAGACGGGAATCGAATACGTAAACGCGAAGATCGTATAGCCCAGCGCGTAGGCGATGAAGCCGGTGCGGTTCAGCGGCACCTCGCCGAAGCGCTTCACCAGGCGGCCCAGCGAGGGCCCCTGCCAGATGATGCCGAGGAAGCCGACGAAGGCCCACACATAGCCGAGCTGTTCGGGACCGAAGGGCTCGCCGTTCCAGGTGAGGCGGCGCTCGGCGAACAGCGGCAGTCCGGTGGTGAACATCGCGAACGGCAGCGAGAACAGCAGGAACGCCCACAGCTTGCCGGCCAGGGCGGGCTTGCCGAAATACCTGGAATAGGCGCCGAGGTCGAAGAACTGGGGACGGCGGCCGGCGGGTCCGGAGCCGTCGCCGCTGGGTTTCACCGAGGGCAACAGCAGCGAGGTCGTGGTGATGCTGGCGGCCGACAGCGCAGCGGCGGCGAAGATCGGGTAGCGGTAATCGTATTGCGCCAGGAATCCGGAGATCGCCGGGCCGATCAGGAACCCGAGCCCGAAGGCGATGCCGATGATGCCAAACGATTTCGCCCGCTCTTCCGGCTTGGTGATGTCACTGATATAGGCCTGGGCGAGCGTCAGGTTGCCGGCGGTGATGCCGTCCACCGCCCGGGCCAGAAACAGGATCACAAGGTTCGGAGCAAACGCCGTAATGATGAAGCCGATGCAGGTGCCGATCTGGCTGACAATGAGCAGCGGCTTGCGGCCCATGTTGTCCGACATGCGGCCCAGAATAGGTCCGCTGATCAACTGGCACGCCGCGTAGATGCCCACCAGCCAGCCGACACCGGCCGGGCTCGCGCCCAGCCTCTCGGCATAGAAGGGGAGCAACGGGATCATCAACGTCAGTCCGAGGACGTCGACGGCGACGATCAGGAATATCGGCAGCAACGGAGAGGCGATCAAGAATCCATCATGCCATAGGGGGCTCAGCCCCCTTTTGTGCAGCTCACCTGCAGGGGCTTCCAGCCCTTTTGTGCAGCTCACCTGCAGGGGCTTCCAGCCCTTTGTGCGCAGCTCGCCTGCACAAGCGCTTGTGAGAGGATGCACGCGGCTCTGGCTGTCCTGTCCAGTCCGGCAGCTAGTTGGACAGTTCGGTATGGTTGATCGGAATCATCAGGTGCGCGGCGGGCGTGCCGACCCGCATCATCCAGGGCAACCCGCGCCCTTCCAGGGACTGGTCGCGCTGGCTGGCGGTGGACATCCCGAGGTCTTCCGGCATGGCGTTCGGCAACCGCAGGACCCACAGCAGCTTCAAGCGGTCATCGTCTTCATAGAGCCGGTAATACACGGACCCGAAGGTGACCGGGTTTACAGTTCCCTCTTCACGCGCCGCGATGACCGCCGCGTCGATCTCGTCATCGGACAGACCCTGGGCATGCAATTTCGCGTTGAGATCCAGTTCCGGCAGCGTCGATTCGTGATAGCAGCGGGTGAATCCGGTATCCGGGTTGCGTGGCTGGCACACCATCTCATTCGTGCCCTCGCGCAGTACCGTGCGTTTGCCGGTAGCGGGGTCATACTGGATCACCGTCGCTTCGTCGCGAAATTCTTCGGGCAACGGCAGCACAGCCTGAACCAGCGGATCCGTGATGGCTTTGGTGTCCAGTCGCGAGCCGGCGTCGCCGGGGTTCGAAAGCTCGGCGCCATTGATCGGGATCATCAGATGCGCGCCGGGAGTTCCCTCCAGCATCATCCACGGCATGCCGTATCCGGCCAGGGAGGAATCCCGCTGGCTGGCGGTGGGCATGCCCAACTCCTCGCTGGTGGCGTTCGGTAGCGAAATCATCCACAGGAGGCGGATACGGTCGTCTTCGCCATAGGCGCGATAGCTGAGGGACCCGAACGGCACGGGGGGAATCTCGCCCGCTTCCTGGGCCGCGGTCATGCGCTCGGTCAGCGCGTCGCCCTCCAGCCCCTCGGCTTCCAGCTTCGCCGAGAAATCGCGGCGGGCCGCCGTCGTCACCGGGAAACAACGAGTGAAGCCTTCGTCATTCTTCGGCATGCACTCGACCTGGTTGGACCCCTGGCGCAGGATGATGCGCTCGCCAGTCTCCGGATCGTATTCAAAGACAGTCGCGTCGGCGCGCAGATCCTCCGGCAGCGGGATCACCGCCTGGGCAATCCGCTCCGGGTCGGGAGCGGGCTCGGCACTAGAGCATCCCGCCGCAAAGAATCCAACGGCGCACAGCAAAAGGGTCCACACAATCCGCATGACAAAGACCTCCCATATGTGAGGTTGGACAGGTGAGACTGGGCCAACCTTGAAATGAACGGAACTCGTTCAGGCTAACATCCGGCGTGCGCGATCGTGCGGTTCTGCTGCTTCCGAAACCGAGGGCGCGCGACAAACGTTCGAAAATTCGTGACAACTCAAGTCGCTTGATGCGCTTCCAGAAACAGACGCGATGTTCCACGTGGAACACTGCGGCCTGCACAACGATCGCAGCAGATGAGGAAGAACGGGGAGTGAGCCTGATGAAGGACTCACGCCGGCGGCCGCCTTTGCTACTAACCCACGCGGGGGAGAGCCCGGGCGGTTTCTTCATCCGCGGCGCCCTTGTAGACCAGGGCGAGCAGCGGCGGTGCCAGGAGCGTGGTGCCGATCGACATGAAGACCACGATCGCGTAGACGGCGTCGGGGATCACATCGAGCCGCAGGCCGAATTGCGCGACCACCAGGCCGACCTCGCCGCGCGGAATCATGCCGACGCCGATGCGGGAGGCATCGGTCCAGCCGAGCTTCCAGGCGGGCAGAGAGCAGCCAATAAATTTCGTAAGTGCGGCGACGACCAGCAGTCCGATGGCCAGCATCAAGAGTTGGCTGTCCTGGAAGACCTCCAGGTTCAGGTTCAGCCCGATGCCGACTAGGAAGAACGGCACCAGGAGCTCGGTGGCACCGGCGACCATGGTCTCCACGCGTTCGCCAGTGCTGGAGGCCAGCGCCATGCCGGCCAGGAAAGCTCCGATGATAGCCGCGACGCCGGCGAAGGCTGCCGCCATCGACAGAAGAAACAACAGGATCAAGGAGAGGCTGAACTGCCCGCCTCCGGCTGTGAACTGGCGGCTCATGGGAGGAACGATGCGTTCCATCGCCTGCTGTCCCCATTGCGCCACGACAAAGGTGAATCCCAAAGCGAGGACAGCGGTGGCGACCAGTTCCGGAATGTTCACTGAGCCCTCGGCCATCGCGCTCACGATCGCCAGCACGGTGAGGCCCAGGATGTCATCGATTACGGCCGCCGCAAGAATGATCTTCGAGGCCTGGCGGTTCAGCAGGCCTTTCCCGGCGAGCACGCGCGCGGTGATGCCGACACTGGTGGCGACCATCGCCGCTCCCAGGAATGCCGCTTCGATATTCGGGTTGCCCAAGGCGCGCATGATGCCCCAGCCGGCGACAAAAGGGACGATCACGCCGAGGACCGCCACGCCGAGCGCCGTGGGTCCCAGTCGAGTCAGTTCAAAGTCGTCGAGCTCGAGTCCAACGCGGAACAACAGAAATACGACGCCCAGTTCGGCTAGCGCGGTCAGGAACTCGTTTGGCTCGACCCAATTGAGCACCGCGGGCCCGACCAGGATGCCCGCCAGCAGTTCCCCGGCAACGGCGGGTTGATGCAGCCGTTCGGAGACCTCGGCGAGGAACTTGGCCGCCACGAAGACAACCAGAATCTGGAAGATGGTCTGGGCATTTTCGTTGGTGATTGTCTCGGCGACGGCCTGTGCCGATTCCTGCCAGAATGCATAAGGCGCCCCGCTGAAGGGATAGACTGTAGATACGAAATCCAGCAGGGGCGACTCCATGTATTCAGTCTGGATGGTGACTATGCCACGGCGCAAACTCACCACTGCGATTTGCGTTACAGGCCTGTTATTGCCCGAGCCGTAAACGGTTCCAGGCCGAGGATCATAAGACAATTTATGCACCGTTACGTCTGCATTCACGGACATTTCTACCAGCCTCCGCGCGAGAATCCCTGGCTGGAGTACGTCGAGCGTCAGGATTCCGCGTATCCGTATCACGACTGGAATGAGCGCATCACGGCGGAGTGTTACGGGCCGAACGGACGTTCGAGGATTTTGGATCGCGAGGGCAATATTCAGGAGCTGGTGAACAACTACTCCTGGATCAGCTTCAACATCGGGCCGACGCTGCTGGGGTGGCTGGAGGACAAGTCTCCGACGACCTATCAGGCGATTCAGGAGGCCGATCAGGAAAGCCAGAAGCGGTTTTCCGGGCACGGATCCGCGCTGGCGCAGGCCTATAACCACATGATCCTGCCGTTGTCGAATCGGCGCGATCAATTGACGCAGGTGAAGTGGGGCATCGCGGATTTCGAGTCCCGGTTCGGGCGCAAGCCGGAAGGGATGTGGCTGCCGGAGACGGCGGCGAACACGGCGTCGCTGGAGGCGCTGGCCGAAAACGGCATCCGGTTCACGATCCTGGCTCCGCGGCAGGCGCGCCGGGTGCGGCCGGTGGGCTCCAAGGATTGGACCGACGTCACGCATATTGGCGTGGATCCGACCAAGGCCTATCTGGTCAAGCTGCCTTCCGGGCACAGCATGGTTTTGTTCTTCTATGACGGCCCGATTTCGCAGGCGCTGGCGTTTGAACGGCTGCTGGAGAACGGGGAAACGTTTGCCAATCGGTTGGTGGACGCCTTCCGCAACGATCGGCCGCACGCGCAGCTGGTGCATATCGCCACCGACGGGGAAACCTACGGGCACCACAAGCGACACGCCGAGATGGCGCTATCCTACGCCCTGCAACGGCTGGCCGACAATCCGGAGATTGAGCTGACTAACTACGGCGAATATCTGGGACTGTATCCGCCGGAGTGGGAAGTGGAGATCGTGGAGAACAGCAGTTGGAGTTGCGCGCACGGCGTGGAGCGCTGGCGGAGCGACTGCGGCTGCAATACGGGCGGGCATCCGGGCTGGGATCAGGCGTGGCGCGGGCCTTTGCGCGATGCTCTGGACTGGCTGCGCGAACAGTGCGCCGCGGTGTTGCAGAAGGAAGGCAAGAAGATCTTCGTGGATCCGTGGCGGGCCCGGGACCGGTACATTCAGGTGATCCTGGACCGGAGCCCGGAGTCGGTAGAGCGGTTCTTCAAAGCTGAGGGACGAAAGGGCCTTAACGAGGAGCAGAGGGTCGCCGGACTGCAACTGATGGAGATGCAGCGGCACGCGATGCTGATGTACACCAGTTGCGGCTGGTTCTTCGATGAGTTGTCCGGGATTGAGACGGTTCAGATCATTCAGTATGCGGCACGCTCCCTGCAATTGGCCGAGCGGCTGGGTGGCGGGAAGCTGGAAGAGGCGTTCCTGGATCGGCTGGAGAAGGCGCATAGCAACCTCACCGACCATGGCGATGGGCGCAGCATCTATGACAAGTTCGTGCGGCCGGCGGCGGTGGATCTGACCAAGGTCGCCGGGCATTATGCGGTGAGTTCGCTGTTCGAGCCGTACCCCACCACGGCGAAGATCTATTCGCACACCATCATGCGGGAGGATCATTTCGAGCACGTGGGCGGCCGGCGGCGGCTGGCGTTGGGGCGGATTCGCGTGCAATCCGACATCACGCATGAGGCGCAGACGTTTTCCTACGGCGTGCTGCACCTGGGCGATCACAACATCAGTGGCGGGGTCCGGGAATACAAGGACGAATCGAATTACGATGATCTGCGGCAGACGTTGATCGCTCTGTTCCGGCGCGACAACGTGCCGGAGATGATTCGCGCGGTGGACCGGTTGTTTGGCGAAACCACCTACTCGCTGCAGTATCTGTTCCGCGATGAACAGCAGAAGATCGTTCGCATTTTATTGGAATCCGCGCTGGAGGAGGCCTCGGCGCTGTATCGCACGTTCTATCGCGAATACGGTCCGCTGGCACGATTCCTGACGGATCTGGGCGTTCCGTTGCCACGGCAGTTCCGGGTGGCGATTGATCTTACGTTGCAGGACGATCTGGAGGAGGCGCTGTCCGGACCGCAACCGGATCCGAATCTGGTGGAATCTCTGGTGGAGCAGCTTCGCACGGCGGGCATTTCGCTGGACACGGTACGGCTGGAGTTCGCGGTGCGGCATACGCTGGAATCGCTGGCGCGGAAGTGGCTGGCCTCGCCAGGGGATTTCACGGCGTTGCATAACCTGGAACGGGCGCTGCGGGTGCTGAAGATGTTGCCGTTCCAGACGAATTTGTGGACCATCCAGAACTGCGCCTACGCGGTGATGCAATTGACCAAACAGGACGTCGGCGACGGGAAGTGGCGCGAGGGATCGGCGCAAGTGGCGCGTTCGCTGGGCGTTGCGGTGGAATAGGCGAAAATCGCCGCCGGGTGAGCGGGCACCGGGCGGTGAAATGGAGAGCAGAGCGAAGGGTCGTTACACTGGTAGTATCTTGCCTCCCCGAATCACCGTAAAATCTCCCGACCGAATTCGCGTCGCCACGCTGCAATACTACATTCGTCCCGTGCGGGCGTTTGAGGAATTCGAGGACCAGGTGATCTCTCTGGTTGACACCGCCGCGGACTATAAATGCCAGATGGTGGTGTTTCCCGAGTACTTCACGATCCAATTGCTGACGCTGGGCGATATTCGGCGGCCGATGCCGGAGCAGGTGCGTTCGCTGGCCAACCAAACCGAACGTTACGTCGAAGTCTTTGAGAAGCTGGCGAAGCGGACCGGCCTGTACATCGTGGCAGGGTCGATCCCGGCGGTGAGCGGTGACGATCAGGCTGTGCGGAACGTGAGCTATGTATTCGGACCGTCCGGCGAGCACGCGATTCAAACCAAGCTCCACATGACGCGGTTTGAGGCCGAGGAGTGGTTTATCAAGCCGGGAGGGACGCTGCGGCTGTTTGAGACGTCGTTCGGGCTGATGGCGGTAGCGATCTGCTATGACGTGGAGTTTCCGGAGATCGCGCGGGAAGCGGCTCGCCGGGGGGCGAACATCCTGGTGGTTCCGAGCTGTACCGATGAACGGCAAGGGTTCCTGCGGGTGCGCTACTGCGCGCATGCCCGGGCGATTGAGAACCAGATGTACGTCATTCATTCGAGCACTGTTGGGTCCATCCCGATGGTGCCGGCGGTGTCGTTGAACTACGGTCAGGCGTCGATTCTGACGCCCAGCGACTTCGCGTTCTCGCGGGACGGAATCCTGGCCGAGGGGAACCCCAACCAGGAGATGATGGTGATTGGAGAATTGGATCTGAACATCATCGAAAACAGCCGCGCGGCCGGGACGGTGCTGCCGTTGCGGGATAGCAATGGTACGGCCCGCCTGCTCTCGTCGGTTGAATCTGTGACTTTATGAGTCGTGACGTTTTTGTCCGCGTAACCACTCCAGAAGATTTCCCCGGTATCATTGCGCTGTGCCACGAGGTTTACCCCGGCACGCCAGCGTGGAGCGCAGAGGCGCTCGCATCCCATACCCGCATATTCCCCGAAGGTCAGGCGGTGGCGGTGGACCCGATCGATGACCGCATCGTCGGCATGAGCGCCAGCCTGGTGATTCTGTGGGAGGACTACGAGATGGATGACACCTGGCGGGACTTCACTGACCACGGCATGTTCACCAATCACGACCCCGAATACGGCCGAACGCTGTATGGAGCCGAGGTGATGGTTTCGCCGTCGCGGCAGGGGCGAGGGATCGGCAAGAAGCTGTATCAGGCTCGGCAGGAGCTGGCCGAACGGCTGGGGTTGTTGCGAATCCGCGCGGGGGCCCGGCTGCGGAACTATCACAAGTACGCGGACAAGATGTCCGCCGAGGAATACACGCTGAAGGTGATCGCCGGGGAGATCGGGGATCCGACCTTGAGCTTCCAATTGCGGCGGGGATTCCGCGTGCTGGCCGTGGTCAGCGGGTATTTGAAAAGCGATCCGGAGAGCCTGGGGTATGCGGCGGTGATCGAGTGGCTGAATCCGCACGTGGCGACAAAAGAGGATTACGAGAAGGGCGATCCAAAGTTTCGTGAGGCGGCGAAGAAGGCGAAGTAGCGGATCGCGCGCGGCGACCCCAGTCCGAGCCGGCCATTGCGGATAATGGTCGCCATGTTTATTGTCCGGAATTGTTTTGTCGCTAAGCCGGGGAGCGCGGGGAAGCTCGCCGGGATGATGAAAGAAGCGTTCGCCGAGGCCGGGGTCCCCAATCATCGCGTGCTGACCGATTTCACCGGGGAACTGAATCGCGTAATTGTGGAGTTTCAAGTGGAAAGCGTCGGGGACGTGGAGTCGACGATCGCGCGGTACCGGTCGAGCAAGGCGTTCCAGGAGAAGATGGCGGGCAAGTACACGGAGTTGTGGCAGTCGGGGGTGCGGGAGATTTTGCGGGTGGTTTAATCTGCCCGAGTGAGCTTGAAAGTTCACGCCGGCTAAAGCCAGCCCTCCTTACAAATCTCCCCGGCGCATTTGTTCGGCGAGATATTCCGATGCGCGCATCGAGAGCGCCAGGATCGTCATGGTCGGGTTCTGGCTGCCGGCGGTCACGAAGCTCGAGCCGTCCACCACGAACAGATTCTTAATATCGTGCGACTGGTTCCACTTGTTGAGGACACTGGTCTTCGGGTCGTCACCCATGCGGCACGTGCCGACCTCATGAATGCTGTAGCCGGGCGGGTACATGTTGTCGTAGCGCGACAGGACCTCCCAGCCGCAGTTCTCGCATAGCTCGGACATCGTGGCGATGGCGTCCTGGAACATGTTGTGTTCGTTGTCGGTGTACTTGCACTCGAAGTGCAGCACCGGGATGCCGTAGGCGTCGGTGACGTCCTTGTTGATGCGGGCGTGGTTTTCATAGCGCGCCAGCACGGAGCCCATCAGGGTTCCGGTGAAGGCCGCATCTTCATGCCGGTCGATCTCTTCGGCGAGCTGCTTGCCATAGTAAGGCAGGTATTCCGGATCCGGCGAAACGCCCGAGCGGAAATCGAACGAATAGCCACGAATGAAGTCGGGCTCGCGCTTGTCGAGGTTCTTGAAGCGCGGGATGTAGCCGCCTCCGCCGGCATAGCCTCCGCCGACCTTCTTATCGCGGACCTCGGGCAGGATCGCGACAACGCTATTGGAGCGGTAGAACTGATCGTGCAGGTAGTGTCCGAGCACGCCGCTGGAGTTCGCGATTTCGCTATTGAGCAGGATGCGCGTCGACTCCAGGCACGATGCGCCCAGCACCACCACGCGCGCCTTGGCGTGCATCTCGCGCTTCGAATGGCGGTCGACGAAATTCGCGCCGTTGACCAAGCCGGTATCGGGATCCGTGGTAATGTTGCGCACCACGGCGTTCGGAACGATGGTGAGATTGCCGGTCGCGATCGCATCAGGGAGCAGCAGGTTCTGCGAGCTCGCCAGCGGGCCGCGCCCCATCGCCGTGCGGATCTTGGTGACCGGGATGCCCATGGTCGCACCGACATCCTTGAGCTTCCGGTTGGCGGGACTGAAGGGCGTATCGTCTTCCATGAAGTTGCCATCGGGAAGCTGCGGCAGGCCTTCCTTGCGTCCACGCACGCGGAAGATGCCTTCGGCGCGCGAATAATATTTGTCGAGGTCGGCATGACGGATCGGCCAGTTCTCGCCGAAGCCATCGTGATCCTTCGCCCGGAATTCGTAATCGGACAGACGGAAGGACATCCGCGCCCAGAACAGGCTCTTCCCGCCGACATAGCGCGCACGAACCCAGTTGTACGGCAGCCCTTCCTCGTGCGTGTAAGGAACCTCGACCTCGTCCACCCAACGATTGGCGTTGAACTCGTCGGCCTGGAACAGATGTGGCAGGCGTCCGGGTCGCATGAAGCCGCGATAGGGCAACTCGTCGGCGCGCCGGTTCACCTGGTTATTGACGAAGTCGACCGGTGGACCGGCTTCGAGCATCAGACACTTGATCCCCAGTTTGGTCAGCGTATAGGCGGCCGCGCCACCGGAGGCGCCGGAGCCCACAATCAAGACATCATATTCGGGAAGAGCCATGAAATTTCGTACAGTTAATCAACAGGGAGCCAGTAGCGGCCCATGTTGGGACGTTCGGCGGCGGCGCTGTATTCGCGCGAATTCATGGTCGCGGTGCGGACGTCGTGTTTGGCGGCGCGAAGGAACTCGGTGAGCCGATCGGGAGGCTCCTGGGTCCACGTCGCGCGAAGTCCGGCGAGCAGAGCGTCGGCCTGGCGATCTTCGGCATCGGCAAAGGAGCGATCGAAGCGCACCTGGCTCTGATATTCGAGCGTATCGAGCCCGACCATATACAACTGTTGACGTTCATGCGGAGAAACGCTCACCAAGAAGTCCAGGAATTCAGGAGCCCGCGCTTCCTGCGCTCCGGGGAGATCGCCCACCGGAGGCATCAGCATCTCACTCAACTTTTGCAAAGTGGCGTACTGACGATCGCTAAAAAACTGAACGGTGGCTTCCGCGGCATCGTCGGCGGTGGCGAAGGTGAGGTGGCCAGTGGTGGACGCGGCGCCGGCTTGCCCGCCGGATCCGGATTGCTGCGCCAGAGCCGTGGGGACCAATGGAGCCGCGAGGGGAGCCACCAACAGGGCCTGCACGAAGCGTCTGCGTCGCATAACGTCCCGAATGGTATCACGCAAGCGGTGTACTCGTGACGCCATTCGGCATGCGAGATGGGAAGCTTTCCCGCAGGTAGCTCCAGCCCTGCCAGCTTGCGGGATGCGCATGAATCCAGGCTTCCAGACGCTGGACGTATTGCCGGGTGGCGGCTTCGGCGAACGCGCGCATGGGGATGGATCGATCGACAGCGACCGGCTCCAGAGTCACGACCTGGTGGAGCGGCGCGGACGCCCGGGTATGCGCGATGAAGAGCGCGGCGTCCTCCATCCAGGCCAACGACGGAGCTCCAATGGCAAATTTGCGAGGTTCGCCGAGCAGGGAGGCTTCGACGTAAGCGGAACCAGGGTGCTCGCCGAAGAGGGATACGCACTGGTTTTCCCGCAAGCATCTTCGAGCGTGCTTCAAATACCCATGCGAGTTCCTTTTCAGGGGAATCACGATACGGGAATTCAATGCTGCAAGCTCGCTGCGCAAGTACAGTGGGGCCACGCTGCAAACGGAGAGTTTGGATTTTGAGAGCGCCCCGTGCCCGTGCATGCTCACATGGTTCAGCGGATGTCCGGCCAGGGCAAAGGCATGAAAGTTCGCCAGAGTAGCGCCGGTGCGCATCAGCCAGATGACGGCGCCGCGGCCGCGATCCAGCGCGTCTTCGAGCAGGTCGAGCCCTTCGATCCGGGCGTGGAGCCGCCAACCGGGGCGCAGGATACCGCGCATACGTGCCCAGCTGTCGTCGGCCCGCATGGCGAGGTGGCGTTCGAAGATCACTTGGGCGTCCGGCTCACTGACATGCAAGGTACGGCGCATCGCGGCAATGACAGCGGCCTGATTCCGGCGCGCACAGCCGAACAGTTTCGCGATCGTGCGAACGGCCGCCCCATCCGCCGCCGAGGGTGCAACGGCGGCTAGAGCTCCCCCCAGGAGCAGGCCACCAACGTCGATGGGATCCCGCCAAGAAAATATCTTGGAAAGCGCCCTGGGAAACGGCGTGGATGTGGCTTGCTCCTGGGGCATGGATATCTAGATCAGAGGCTTACCTGCCAGCGCGGCGGTCACCATCTGATCCTGCGCGCGCTCCATGAACCAATTCGGATAGAGCGTCCCGGGCGAGGTGAGCTCATCCAACCGGGCCGTCTCCTCGGCGGAAAGCTTGATGTCGGCGGCGCCCAGATTATCTTCCAACTGGTTCATCTTGTTCGCGCCGATCAGGATGGAACTGGTCACCGACCGGGTCAGCAGCCATGCCAGGGCGATTTGCGCAACCGAAGCATTGTGACCGGCGGCGATCTCCTTCATCATGGCGACGGTCTGATAGGCCAGTTCGCGACGGTCCGGCAGGAAGTCGAATTCCGACAGGCGTCCGCCGTCGCCCTTCGGCTTGTCCTTGGTGTACTTGCCGGTGAGCAAACCGCCGGCCAGCGGACTCCAGACGAACATGCCGATGCCGGCGTCGGCCAGAAACGGCATCAGGTCATGCTCGGTATCGCGCCCGAGGAGCGAATAATACAGCTCAGCGGCCCGGAACTGCGCGAGCCCCTTGCGTTGCTGGATCCCGACGGCCTTCGCCGCCATCCACGCGGGCCAATTGGAGAAACCAACGTAGCGGACCTTGCCATCGCGCACCAGTTGATCCAGCGCGTCCACGGTCTCCTCCACCGGCGTGTAGAGGTCGACGCGATGAACGAGGTAGACGTCGATGTAATCGGTTCCCAGCCGCTTCAGGCTGGCATCGCAGGAGGCCAGGATGTGCTGGCGCGAGAGCCCGGCTTGAATGATGGGGCTGGGTTCGGCAGACATGTCACGGAATCCGCATTTGGTGGAGATCACCACGTCCTTGCGTTTCGCGCCCAGGCACTTGCCGAGGATCTCCTCCGATTGCCCGCCCGTGTATCCGTTGGCGGTGTTGAAATGATTGACGCCGGCGTCCAGCGCTTTGCCGATCATCTGGTCGGCAAGCTCCGGGCTGACCTTGGAGACGTGGGCGAACATGCCCTCGCCTTTGCCAAAGGTCATGGCTCCGAACCCGAGCCGCGAGATAACCAGTCCAGTATTTCCGAGTCGTGAATATTGCATAGAATTGCGAATGTCCCTTCCAGGCCAGTGTCTCAAATCGATTCGGAGAGGGGGGCTATCTGGATCTTGTGTCGGGTATCGTATCGCATCGGGTGATATCGTTTGAGCATGGACCGTTCCCTGTTGAATCGCCGACAATTTCTGGGAGCCTCGTCGGCCGCGCTAGTGCTGGGGGCTTCGTCGGAACTATGGGCGCTGGATGTCCCGCATCCGGTCGGGCTGGAGCTCTTTTCGGTCCGCGATCACTTCATGGAGGATGAAGAGGGAACCGTCCGGCTGGTGGCGCAAATGGGGTATGAGGTTGTCGAGTTCTGGGCACCGTACTTCGACTGGACCGCGGCCGAGGCGGAGTCCATGAAGGCCTTGATGGATGATCTCGGTATCGAGTGCCGGTCGACGCACAACAACGCGAATTACTTCGATGCGGAGAACCTCGACAAAGCGATCGAGCTGAACCAGATTCTTGGGTCGAAGAACCTCATCCTGGCGAGCGCGGGCCGCGTCGAAGGCGCCGACGGCTGGCGGGCGCTGGCTGGGAAGTTGACCGGCGTGAGTGAACGTCTGAAACCGCTCGGTATGGCGGCCGGGTTCCACAATCACCAGTTCGAGTGGCGCGCGCTGCCCGACGCGAATGGTCAGCGGATCATGGATATCCTGGCGAAGAACACGCCAAAGGAGTTCGTGCTGCAGCTCGACGTCGGGACGTGCGTTGAAGCGGGGGCGGATCCGGTGGCGTGGATCCAGGCGAACCCGGGCCGGATCAAGAGCGTGCACTGCAAGGATTGGGGCGCCCCTGTTATGGAGACGACGGCCCGAATCGCGGCTATCGCGTCCTGTTCGGCGAAGGCGATGTGCCGTGGAAGGAGGTTTTCGCGGCGGTCGAGTCGGTCGGCGGCGTCGAGTATTACCTGATCGAGCAGGAAGGCAGCCGCTACGATTCGCTCGAGACGGCTCGGCGGTGCTTGGAGAACTATCGGAAGCTGCGGGCGTAGACGGCGCACTCGTCCTAAGCGCTTATCGCGTCCGTTCGAGTGTTTTGAAATTCAGAGTCGCTGCGTTACCTCGCTCGAGAACGATTTCCTCAGCGTGAGGGAGCAATCGCTCCAACACGCCTACCTTGTCGATGTCCGATTTCTGTGACGCCGGAACCGCAAGTACCCTATATTCCCCGGGCACGATCCCGGTCAACGCGTACCGCCCATTGGAATCTGCATCGACTTGCGTGACCGACCTCATCAGATCAAACTCCGACGCCGGCCACCTCACCAGGAGGACGTCGGCTTGCGCCGCGGCCCGGCTTCCTGTCTGTACGCTTCCCGTGAGCGAGGCGGGGCGATTGTCGATCACAATTTCGAGGTTCTGCGCCGCCGCGCCGGGGTTCAACGTAAAGAAGTCATCATCGATGGGCACGCCGTTGTAGCGGATTTCCTGGACATAGTGTTCTGGGGGTAATCCGCTTATTAAAGTCACACGCTGCTCGCCGGGCTTGTGATTCAGAGCGCTAAACTCGCCGTCTGAATTCGGGTGGATCGGCTCTACATCTTCGATGTATGGAATCCCCCCAATCGGACGAATACCCAGCACCAGAACCCCCATCGCCGCCTGCAACGCGGTTGGGTCGCCGCCTTCCGCGATGGTCACCGAACCAGAAAGATCCACTCCCGGTGCGAGCGCGACATGCAGGTCCAGGTTCTCGGCGTTAACGACCAGGGGAACCGTCACCCGGCGACGTTCCCCGGCTTTCCCCTGTGAAACTTCCAGAAATGACTGGCCTGGCCGCAGAAGCCGCACCAAGAATGGATGATCACAAGGGACGTCAAAAGTCCCGTAGAGCCGCTGTGTCGCACCCGCGAACTCGTAATGAGCAACGGAGAGATCCTCGCTAACGTTGCAGTCCGCATTGTCCACGGTCACGCGCGCTCGGTAATACGTCATCTTCTCTGCCCGTACGGTTCCCGCGCTCACGGATCCGCCTGAGAACACCTCGATTGGAAACAGGCCGGATGGGTCCATGCCGCGAACCCAATCGGACCCGGAGTAATCCAAGTCCACCGCGGCAGCATCATCCTCCGTGAATTCACCGCTAACCCGGTTTTGGAATGGGATCGCAGGCAGCACCTGCAACACGTATCGATTGGGGGTCACGTTAGGAATCACGAATCGCCCATCTCGTCCAGATTTGGTCCGTCGGGCTATTGGTCCCACGCCGAAGGCTCCACCATCTCGATTTCGGTTTCCGGAATAGCCGACAGCTATAATTTGCGCTCCGCTCACGGGCTCGCCAGTCTCGGCGTCGACTAGCGTGCCCGTGATCTCACCCGACCGAACCAGACTAAATGCGAGCTCGACCGACGGGGCCTCTTCACTAAGCCGAACGGTCGCTTGAAAGCCTCCGAACATCGTGACATTCGGCTGGGGGTTCGTTAGAAGTAGAGGCGATCTCGCATAACCTTCCGCCTCCGTGTTGATGACATAGGCTCCCGGCTGGTCAGGGCGGAAACGGAAACGACCCTGGGCATTTGTCTGGACGGTTTGCAGGGCTACTCGCTGAATGGGGCGGCGGGGTTCATGGATTTCGGTGTAGATCGTGACATCCGCTCCGACGATCGGATGGTCGACTCCCGGCTCAATGAGGGCGCCCCGGATCTCGAACGGCCCCGTACCCATGGTCACGGCGTCAGCAGCGGGAAAATCATCAGGCTGAATGGACTGCGCCGGGGGCGGCGGAGGAAGCGGGGGCGTATTCTGCGCAAGAAGGGTATCGTTTGCTCGCTGTGCCGGTATCGCCGTGGCGAGTGGAAGCAAGACCACGAAAGCGGCGCCCAGCGTCAGAAGCATCTGGCGGAGCGATAGTGGAGAGCGGCTCACCTTGGGGTTCAGCATGGCGGTAAGCCTCCGCTCAAAGGTCGATGGGCGAGCCATGGCAAGCGTCGCCGCCGAGGTTCCGAACGGGTTCTGATGCAGACGGGCAATTTCGATCAGGTGATGCGCATAGCCGGGGCCGTCGAATCCGGATGCCAGCACGCGGTCATCGGCGGCGCGTTCCGATTCCTGACGCAGATGCCACAGCGCGACCCAGACCAGGGGATGGAACCAGTAGACGGCGCGGGCGAGCTCGCCAAGGATCTGCACCGGCCAATCACGGCGTTCGACGTGCGCGGCTTCGTGGGCCAGCACGAGTCGCAGGCGCTCGGGGCTCCAGGTTTCAAAGCCGGCGGGCAACAGGATGCGCGGGTTCCGCCAGCCCCAGGTCAGCGGCATGGAATTCGATGATGCGGATTCGAGCAGTTCGATCCGGCGGGCGCGAGGGGCTTCGGGCAATTGTGCCGGGAGTTCCAATGGTCGCGCGTGCAGGCGCATCGCGCGAAGTCGCCACAGGCCGAGGGCAAGGCGCAGACCGAGGACAACGCAGCCGCTCAGCCAGATACCGATCGCGATCATGGCCCAATCGATGGGCGCCGGGTCCACTTGGGAGTTCGCGAGGGGTTCCGTTGATTCGGGGATCGCTCCCGGAGCGGCAGACACCGGTGCTTGTGCCGGTCGGACTGGAGCTTGTGGCGCTGCGGTCACCACGGGCTCTTCCGGAACCACCCGAGCCGTCATCACAGAAACCGTCCGGGTCACCACCGGGACCTTCCACGCCGGAATCACCCACGTCAAGGCAGGCAGCAGCAGCGACGCCGCGATCGCGCTGGTCCAGATCAAATGGCGAAAGGCGGCCGAGGCGCGTCGCATCAGCGCTGTTCCGGCCCATGCGAGCCCCAACAACACGGTGAGTTTCAACACCAGCAAGGCGACTTGATCCCAGGTCATGACCGGTCTCCTTCCCGGTTCTGCTTGCTCTGGCGCGCGCGGGCGTCGTCGATCATGGCCGAGAGCCGGTCGAGTTCGGCCGACGACAACTTCCCTTCCCCACCCAGCAGCGCAGCGACCACGTTAGCCGTGGACCCTTCAAAAAACGTCTCGGTCAGATGCCGGAGCGCCGACTTGCGGGCCTTTTCGCGCGGCACCTTTGGACGGTAAACGTAGCGATTGCCGTCCTCGGTGTGGTCCACGTGGCCCTTCTCCTCCAGCACGCGGAGCTGAGCCCGCACGGTGGAGTAGGCAGGCTCGCCGGGCATCTTTTCGTGGATCTGGCCGGCGGTGGCGGATTCCAGGGCATAGAGGATGTCCATGATCTGGCGTTCGCGGCGGGTGAGGGCGGGAAGTTTCATGGCACAGCCTGCTATTTTCCTAGCACTGCTAGAAAAATAACACCACCAACCCCGGGCGTCAAGAAAAAAAGGGCGCGACAACGCCCCGCTCCTTTAGACAAATCTTTTGTGAGACTGTTGAAAAATGGGGACAGACAGCTAGTTTTCGCTTCGAGGGCCCGCTAAGTCCATTATCTAGAAGCGCGAAAACGGTGTCTGTCCCCCATTTTTCCCATTTTTAAAAAAATAACAAGCTCCTACGTCAGCGCCTCTTTACAGTACTCGAAGCACTTGGTGACTTCAGTGACCGAGTCATCCTTGCCGCGGTATTCGTACTCAATATTGGCGACGATCGGATACTTCTCCGACTGGATCAACTTGAGCACTTCTTTGATCGGCGTGTCGCCTTCGCCCCAGGGCGTGTTGGGACCGTCGTCGCGGCGGCGATCCTTCAGGTGGACGATCGGGATCTTGGCGTGGTGCTGGCGGATGTAGTCGACCGGGTCGTAGTTGGAGGCTTGGAAGTGGCCGATGTCGAGGTTGATCAGGAACAGGTCGCTCATCTCCATCGCCTTTCCGAAGCTTTCGGGCGTGGCGAATTCGTTCGGGTCCTTGGTGTTCGAATGGCCGTGATAGGCGACCGGAATATTGTACTTTTCGGCGAACGGGATCACGCGCGGCGCGACGCTGACGGTGGAGGAAGCGGTGATCAGCTCGCAGCCCAGCGCCTTGCACATCTGAAAGCCACGGTCGATCTCCTCGTCGGTGAAGTCATCGCGGAAGCTGTAGTTGTAGGCGTAGAGCCGGACGCCGGCGTCGTTGAATTTCTTCTTCATTGCCTCGAAATCCTCGAGCGGCGTATTCAGGCGCCAGGCGCGGAGCTCTTCGCGCGGCACGCGGCGGGGCTCGATATTGCCCTGCCACAGTTCGCACTCCCCGAGGCCGACCTTGGCGAACGCGGCCACCATTCCGTCGAAAGGAAGATCGCGGAAGCTGTAGCTTTGCGCGCCGATCTGCACGCCACCGATGACCGAATCAATATATTTCCCGGAGGCGTTCCCGGAGCGGCTCTGGGCGCTGGCGATCGACAGCGGCAGCCCGGCCAGGGCGAGTTTTCCAAAGTCTCGGCGTGAGTACATATATTGCCTCCAAGGGAAATGGACGTCGCGCTGGGGACACCGTTCTGGGCGCGGATCGCCTTTAGGCAGGATAGGACATCCCTGCGGGACAGACAAGGCAGCGGGGCAGGAGGGGTCAACAGAGAAGTCCATCTGTTGCGAGGGACAGGACTTGCCCGGAAGCCCCGTTCAGAGGATATCCTGTCCCTATGTCGAGTCCCGCGAACCGATCGATGCGTTCTGGCCCAACGTTTACGCTCCCCGCGCGGTATTACACCGATCCAGATCATTACCGGCGCGAAGTCGAGGGAATCTTCTGTAACCGTTGGATCGCCGTGGGCCGCTCCGAACAGGTGGCGTCACCCGGCGAATATTTCAACGTTGAAATCGGAGGCGAAAGCCTTCTGGTCACGCGCGGCAAGGATCACCGGCTGCGGGCTTTTTATAACGTCTGCCGCCATCGCGGCACGCAGATCTGCGATCGGCACAGCGGCAAGTTCCCAGGACGTATTCAGTGTCCGTATCACGGCTGGAGCTATGGGCTGGACGGGAAGCTGCTGGGGGCTCCGCATATGGATCAGCCGGGGTTCGCCGCCGCCGACTATCCGCTGCATGAAGCGCATGCCGGGGAGTGGGACGGGCACGTCTTCCTGAGCCTGAATCCCGCGCCGGAGCCGCTGGCCGAACATCTGGCTCCACTCAAGGACAAGTTCGCGGCGTGGGGCATGGGGGAACTCCGGCTCGCGAAGCGTAAGGAATATAGCGTACAGGCCAACTGGAAGCTGATCGTGCAGAACTATAGCGAATGCCTGCACTGCCCGTTCCTGCATCCGGCGCTGAACCGGTTGACCGATTATTTAGGGACGGATAACGAGGCGCCGAATCCGGTTTATCTGGGAGGCTCAATGGGATTCCGCGACGGCTTCCAGACGATGACCGTGGACGGCGAGCGGACCCGCGACTATCTCCCGGGGCTTAACGCGGAGCAGCGCAAGCAGGTGGCTTACTACGCGATCTTCCCGAACCTGCTGCTCAGCCTGCATCCGGACTACATGATGACGCACACGCTGTGGCCCCGCGCGGTGGATCGCACCGAGATCGTCTGCGAATGGCACTTCCATCCCGACGAGATGGCGAAGCCCGGCTTTGATGCCAACGACGCGGTGGAGTTCTGGGATCACACGAATCTGGAAGACTGGCAGGTTTCCGAGCTCTCGCAGCGTGGAATTTCTTCAAGAGCGTACACGCCGGGTCCGTATTCGGGCCGGGAGAGGCTGCTGGCGGCGTTTGATCAACTGATTCTGGACGCGGAAGCAGAGGGGTAATCGTTCGCAGTGAGTTCCCCCGCCCGACCCTAAATCCGCTTGACCACCACAACCGTGATGTCATCGGCCGGCGGAGCGCCCTGCGTAAACTCGTGCACCGACGTATGGATCGTCTCGACGATCTCCTCGGCGGGAGAATCTTTCATCGACTTGACCAACTCCGCCAGGCGTTCATCGCCATAGTCGTCGTCGTCCGGATCGGCGGCCTCGGTAACGCCGTCGCTAAACGCCACCAAAATGTCACCCTTGGCGAACTTCACCGTGTCCTGCTGATAGGGAGCCACCTTCAGCATCCCCAGGAACATGCCTCCAGCTTCGAGGCGATCAAAGCTGCCGTCCGGATGCAGCACCAGAGGCGGGTTGTGCCCCGCGTTGGTGTAGGTCAACTCGTCATGCTTCGGGTCCACGAGCCCCATAAAGAACGTGATGAAGCGATTGTCCGGACAACTGCCGCAGGTGTTCTTGTTCAAGGTCGTGATCTTGCTGGACAGTTTGGCCTTGTCAAAGTCATCGGCGGCATCAAAGAGCACATGGACGCGAGCCTGCACGCTGCTCATCAATAGCGACGCCGGCATGCCTTTTCCCGCGACGTCCCCTACAATCACGCCCAGGCCACCGGAAGCGAACTCGATGTAATCGAAATAGTCACCACCCACCGCGCGCGCCGCGACGGTCTTTCCGGCGACGTCCAGTCCCACGACCTCGGGCGCGGCGGACGGCAAAAGGCTCATCTGGATATGCGCGGCCTGTTCCATCTCCTTGGCCATCGCGCGCTCGGCCTCTTCGATCTCGTTGAGCCGGGCGTGTTCGATGCGGATCGCGGCGACGTTGGCCATCACCGTCAACAGGTTCAGATCCTCGCGGCTGAACTCGCGGATCATGTTGGGCGAATCGAGGTAGATCAGCCCGATCACGCGATCGTTAGTCTGCAGCGGTACCGCGATCAGGCTGCGGACCTTCTGCTCCACGATGCTCATGTGCTCGCGGAGGCCCTGTTCGAGCAGGGCGTCGCGCACCAGCAGCGACTCTTTGTTTTGCAGCACGCGGTCGCGAACGGTCTTGGAAATCTCAAAGCCCTCGCCGCGCATGGCCCGCACCTTGAGGTCATCGCCCTCGACGGTCATCAGCAGACCGCGCCCGGCCATCACGGCCTCCAATGCCAGGTCCATGATGACTTCGAACAGCTCAGCCAGGGGACGGTGCCCGGCCAGTTCGCGGCCGGCGCGAATCAGGGCCCACATCTGTGGATTGCCCTGCATCACCGTCGTCTTATTCAGATCTTCCGGCTCGGAGAACGCTTGGAGGCGGCCTTGGGGCCCAAGCACGGCATCGAGATTGGCGACCACGGTGGTCGAACTCTGAGTGATGTCAGTGCCGCCCTCGACAAAGATGACGCTCTTTTCGGGCTCGTGCGCGGCGGAAGCGAATTCGATGGTCAAGTGACCGGCGGTGACGCGATCCCCCGGCAAAAACGGCTTCGCGCCGGTGAGGCGAACCCCATTCAACATGGTTCCGTTCTTCGAGCCGAGGTCCTCCACCAGCCACTGGCCATCATTCCGAGTGAGCGCCAGATGCTGCCGGGACAGCCCCACGTCGTCGGGAAACGCGAGCGGATTCGCCGTCGAACGCCCAAGCGTCATGCGGTCCTGGTCCAAAACGACATTCTGCGCCCGGCCTTCCAGGTCACGGATGATCACTTCTCGAGATGCGGCAGCCGCCGGGGAATTCACGTCCATAGCCTATCACTTCCTTTGTGTATCGACGGTTTCGGGTTCCGCGCCGGGGCGGAGGTCCGGGGTGGCAAGGTCGATGGGAGCGAAAAAACGCCACCACCCGTCCCGCGGGTAGCGCACGGACAGGTTGCACTGTTTAGCGTAGTCCATAACAATATTAAGTTACAATCCGTTTCGGTGGCGCCGCGAGTTACAGTGACGTGGCAGGCCGGCGGACCGCCATCAAAACCGATGGCCCCCAAGGAGAGCCCTTTGTCTGTCTTGAATGCTGCTCTTGTCCGCTCGATTTGTGCTTCCCCAAAGAAATTTCTGACGTTGACGGTCGCGATCGCGTTGTTGATCCCCGCGGCGCAGGCCCAGCGCGGATGGCGCTCGCCGAACTACGCGGATTCCGCGGAGGGCGATGTGACCGCCGGTGACGATCCGATCGCCCGGCAAGCCGCCCTGGACGGATTGGGAAAACTCAACGGTTCCGTGGTGATTGCCGACGCCGATACCGGCCGTATCCTGACGATCGTCAACCAGAAGACGGCCTACAACGGTGGCTACATTCCGTGCTCGGTGGTGAAGATCCCGGTGGCGTTGGCAGCCTTGAGCGAATCGGTGGTCGACCGGCTGACGCAGATCCGTCTGCACAATTCCGCGCGCATGGCGATGACCGAGGCGCTGGCCAAATCCAATAACGATTACTTCGCGACGCTGGGCGAGAAGCTGGGGTATGAACGGGTGGCGTTCTACGGCAAACTGTTCGGGCTCGGCGAAAAGGCCAGCCTGATTCCCGACGAGAAGCCCGGAGAACTGGCGGATTCCACCCCGCGCCGCGGGATGGGCCGCATGACCAGTTTTGGGGACGGGATCCGGCTAACCCCACTGGAGCTCGCGGCACTGGTTGGCGCGGTCGCCAACGGAGGAACGCTCTACTATCTGCAATATCCGAATAGCCCGGAGTCCGCGGCGGAGTTCGTGCCACAGGTGAAACGTCAGCTCAACATTGATCACGTGGTCGGCGACATCAAGCCGGGCATGATGGGCGCCGTGGAATACGGCACGGCCAAGAGCATCGGTTTCGATCCCGACGCGCCGATCTACGGGAAAACCGGGACCTGCACGGACGACCCCACGCGGACCCACATGGGCTGGTTTGGATCATTCACCGAGGTCGGGCATGACCGCGTCGTGGTCGTGGTGATGCTGACCGGCGGGAGCGCGGCTTCCGGCAGTTCGGCCTCCAAGGTCGCCGGCAAAGTCTACAAGAACCTGATCGAGCAAAACTACTATGCCCACGAGGACCGGATTGAACCGGGCAGCGTGGCGCTGGGCGATTAGCCGGTAAACAATCCGGGGTCCGGCGGCGTTCGATACTGGAAAGAGTCAGTCCGGCGTCGTCCGGCACTCTATGCCCACTATCGTTCTGCTCCTGATCTCCAACACCTTCATGACCTTCGCCTGGTACGGGCACCTGAAGGACCGCTCCACGCCGCTGATCTCGGCAATCCTGGTAAGCTGGCTCATCGCGCTCGGCGAGTACTGTTTTCAGGTCCCGGCCAATCGCATCGGCTACGGGCAGTTCACCGGATTCCAGCTCAAGATCATTCAGGAATGCATCACGGTCGTGGTGTTCACCGGGTTCGCCTATTGGTACCTGGGCGAGTCGCTGAAGTGGAACTACGCCGTATCGTTCCTGTTCATCCTGGCCGCGGTAGCGTTCGCGTTCTGGGACCAGTTCTAGCCGCGGCGCAGCGCGATCAATTCCCCTCTTCGATCTCGGCCGAAACCAGGTCCCACTCGGCTTCCCGCTCTTCGAGCTTCGCGCGGGCCGCGTCCATCAGGTCGGTGAGGCGCAGACGTTTCCTCGGTGCTCTTGAAGTCCGCAAGCGAGGCTTCGTGCTGCGAGATCTCCGATTCCAGCTCGGAGACCTCTTCCTCGATCTCTCCCAAACGCTCGCGCAGCTTGGCGAGCTTCATCGGATTCAGCCGTTTCCTGTTGTTCGTGGCCGCGTCCGGCTTGGGTTCCGGCTCGGCGGCCACCGGCGCGGGTTCAGGCGATTTTTGTGCGGCGGCCTGTGCGGCGGCCTGCTCAGCCGCTAACCGCTCCGGACCGCCCGACTTCCGCCATAGGTAGTCTTCATAGGTTCCCGGATAGCCGTGCACGTGGCCGTCTTCGATCTCGATCACGCGCGTCGCCAGGTGATCGATGAAATAGCGATCGTGGGAAACAAAGACCACCGTGCCGTTATATTCGCGCAGCGATTCCAGCAGCACGTCCTTGGCACGCATATCCAAGTGGTTGGTCGGCTCGTCCAGCAGCATGAAGTTCGACGGCGCCAGCAGGAGCTTCGCGAGCGCATAACGGTTGCGTTCGCCGCCGCTCAGCACGCCGATCTTCTTGAAGACATCGTCCTCGCTGAAGAGGAAACACCCCAGAAGAGAGCGCAACTCGGTCTGCGTATGGCGCGGCGCGGCGAGCCCCAGATCCTGCAGCATCGTCGCGTCGGCGTCGAGTTCCTTGTATTGATCCTGCGCGAAATAATCCGGCGAAGCGTTGTGCCCCAGCGTGTACTCGCCCGAAGTCACAGACTCCGTTCCGGCCAGCAACTTGATCAACGTCGACTTCCCCGCCCCGTTGACCCCCACCAGCGCGATGCGATCTCCGCGCTCAATCGAAAATTCCGCGCCGGAGAAGACCACATGATCGCCGTAGGCTTTCGAGACGTCCTTGAATTGCGCCACAATGCGGCCGCTGGGCTTGGGCTGCGGGAACTTGAAGTGGATCGTCTCTTCCTCCGGTGGGATCTCGATCCGCTCAATCTTTTCCAGTTCCTTGATGCGGCTCTGGACCTGCTTCGCCTTGGTGGCCTGCGCGCGGAAGCGATTGATGAACGCCTCCAGTTGTTCGATCCGTTCGCGCTGATTGCGATAAGCGGCCATCAACTGGTCGCGACGTTCCGTCTTCTGCTTCAGGTAGGACTCATAGTTGCCCTTGTAGAACTGGACCTTCTTATTCCAGATCTCCACCGTGCGATTCACCGTCACGTCCAGGAAATAGCGGTCATGCGAGATCAGCACGTAGCCGAACGGATAGTTCTGCAGATAGTCTTCCAGCCAGTTGCGGGCTTCGAGGTCGAGGTGGTTGGTCGGCTCGTCCAGCAGCAGCAGGTTGGGCTTCTGCAACAGGAGCTTCGCCAGCGCGATGCGCATCTGCCAGCCGCCCGAGAACTCCTCAGTCTGTCGATACCAGTCCTTTTTGCCGAACCCGAGCCCGTCCAGCACCGTGCCGACCTGGGCTTCCATCGTGTAGCCGTCGCGATTGCGAAACTCGGTATCGATGTGATGCAGGCGGTCGGCCGCGGCTGAGTATTCCGAACTCTCCGGATCGAGCTCGGCGAGCTTGGTGTGCAGACTCCTCCAGTTCCTGCTCCATCGCCTGGAGGTCGGCGAACACGCCCATGCACTCGGCGAAGATCGTGCGGCCGCGCAAAGCCAAGCCGTCCTGCGGAAGGTAGCCCTGCGTGATGCCTTTCGTCTGGCTAAGCGTGCCGTAATCCAGGCTTTCGATGCCGGCCAGGATCTTCAGCAACGTGGACTTGCCGGTTCCATTGCCGCCCACCAGGCCGGTCTTCTCCTTGGGACTGACCAGCCAGTCACATTCTTGGAACAGGAGTTTGTGGCCGAAACGCTTTCCGGCGCCTTGCAACTGAATCATAGTTTGGTCGTGATCCGCGCGGAGGTCCTTGCCGAACTCAAGCGGTAAAGGATGGCGCTACGTGCGCCCGACTCTCTTCAGCGTAACAGTGACGGGGGAGAACATCGACGCCGGCGTTCGGCCACCAGGTATGTGGGGCGGGGCCATGCCCCGCCGTGGTCCGCCATCCTGAACGGAACCGCCATGCGTAAGCATGCGGCCAATTTCAGACTAATCGATCTCCCAGACGTAGGCGGCGAACTCGCGCATGGTGCGGAAGCCCAACCGCTCATAAAGCCCCAGCGCGGACCGATTCTCCTCGGTCACCGTCAGGCTCGCATGGGTGCAGCCGTGTTCGGCCAGCGCGGCCAGCGAATGGGACAGCAGCGCCCGCCCGAGTCCCTTCCCCCGCAGTTCCGGAGCCACGCAAACCTGCGTAATGTGACCGACCCGCGGCGCCACCAGGCTGCTCAAGCAGACCCCGCCGACGCGTCCATTGGCGCCGATCGCTGCGAAGGCCCCGGGCCTGAAGAAGATGCCGCAGCCGGGATACTGCACGATGTTGGCCAGGAACCGGCGCGCGCCGACGACGGATTGGTACTGATCGTTGATCTCGCTGTCGACGTGACCGCGATAGGCGGCCGCGATCACCTCGGCGGATTCGGCTTGTAAAGACTCCGTCCACGGCTGGATCTGGATCGTCGCCCTATTCTGATGAGACGGGCCCCAATACTTCCGGGGCGATTCCAGCCCCGGCACCGCTGCAAGATCGGCTTTCAGGAACCGTCGCGCGTACCGGTGAACCCAACGCTCGTAGGGCAAACGCCGCTCCAGCGGATCGGACAGCATCAGAAGCTGCGCCTCCACGCGGCGCGCGGGCGAGCCCAAAATCGACCCCAGCACGGCCGTCACCAGAGCGTCCTCGTTCTCCACATGGCGATAGGACTGGCGAAGATAAAGTCCCCCGATCAGCCCCTTCCCTTCGTCGATCACCTGATAGGCATAGCCAGCCGCATGATCCTGCGCCGGCAGCGCATAGCCGCCCAGCGCCCGCATCCCGACGAACCGCCGCACCAGATTGGCCGAAGGCGAAAAATCCCAGTCGAGGTCGGCGCGCCACTCCCGGATCTCATCGCGCAACGCCGGCTCCAGATACGCAATGCCGACCTGGCGCAAATCCACCAGCGGACGTGGCATTTGATCGGAAACAGCGGCCATTTCCTTGATAGTAACGCGGCGGTGGGCTAAGCGGGACAGTTCAACAGTTCGACAGTTCGAGGATCAGTACGGTTCGTGCAGAATCAGCCAGATCCCCTACTCAATCCATATCGTGCCCCCGCCACTGTCGACAATCCTGTTGAAGTATTTCATTCCGTCGGTATCGAACCACTGCTCCAGCAGTGTCGGGCTGACCTGGACCTCTCCGGTCGCCGAGTCCTCCAGAATTCGCAGGTTTACCTGATACACGCCGCACGGAAACGTCGGAGCTCCCCCGGCATACTGGGCCTTGCGCTCAGGCTTAACGGCGCCGAACCAATACACTTCCACATTCGGAACCAGCGGCGCCGGCCCGTACGGATTGTACCCACCCGTAGAACACGCCGGGACGATCGCACCGAATCCGCTTCCCCAGAACGACACCACCGAGCCTCGCTTAGCCGGATTATCCGGACCGTTCAGCGTCCCGTCCTCATGGATCGCCAGCAGTTGCCGGGATACGTTGGGCTGCAGACGAAACCAGCCCAGGTGCGCAAAACGTGACTTTCCCAGATTGGTGATCTTGAAGCTGTGGCTTCCGTAGTACACCTGGATCTCCGCCCCCGGCGATGGATCCGCGCCGATCGCTACCGTATTGGCCGGAATCGACTCATACGGTACCTGCAGATTGATCTGCCGCGACTGCACATACAGCAACGGCGCCGGCACTCCGTTGATCCGCACTTCCACGCCGCCAAGCTGCGTCGGGACCGGATCTCCATTCACATAGGAAACGCCTTGCTCCGGACCGATGCCAAAACCTCGCAAGGTCAGCAATTGACCCGGTGCGAGCTGGCTGGATCGAAAGTCCGTGGGACTCACCGGGTCCTGGGAAAGACATGGCGTCGCCTTCCAATCCTGGCTGCCGAACACGAGCCGAAACCGCTGCTGCAGATTCAGGACGCCTTCAATCGAGCCGCCGACGATCCGCAGCCCCGAGATCTGGTCGCGGGGCTGATCCGATCCAAGGTAGGTCGCATCCAGCAGGCGCCCCGCCGGATCCAGCCGCGCCACCACCTGATCCACCTTGCCGCCGTAGCAGATTTGAGGCGCCGACTCGGTCACAGGAAATCCCACTTCCGAAGCTCCTGCGATCACCGCGCGCCCTTCCGGATCCACGTCCAGTTCCACGACGCCCGTCAGGTCTCCAGAGTCTGCCGCCACCGGAACATAGGTGCCATACACTATCTGGTCCAACTCCGGAGTCAGCTTCACCAGAAACCCTCCCGGACTGGTGGTCCAAGCTGGAATCCGCGGCTCGGGTTGAAACGTCCCGTCGGTCACCGGAAAATCCAGGGAATCCGTCGACCCGCCGACATATACCGAGCCATCCCCTCCCACCCGCAACGCGTTCGGGGCATCCCCGCCCGAGCCGCCCAGGATCTTCGCCGCGACCGGCTGCCCGGCCGCATCCAGCTTCACGACAAAAGCGTCAACCCCGCCGGCATACTCTACTCCTAAGTCTCCCTTCAACGGAAAGTTCGCCGACGCCAGGCCCGCCACTACCGCGATCCCCCCGTCCGTCACAGCAAGCGCGAACCGCCCTCCGGACCCACCACCGCCCAGGACCGTTTCGTACAGCACAGCCGATCCATCCGCGGCGAGCTTTGCCACATAGGCTTCAGTCTCGGTCGTTCCACCTGCCAGGTACACACTACCCTCACCATCCACCGCCAAGGCTGCCACCGAATCGATCGAATCCGGCAGATCCGTGTTCCACAGAAATGCGCTTCCATCGGCATTCAATTTCGCCACGAAGCTCTTCCCCGGACTGGGTCCGAAGCCCGGATAATCCGCGCCCGCGGTCCCAGCGACATACAGATTTCCCGACACATCGATAGCCGCCGCCGAGGCCCAATCGTTGCCGTCCCCGCCGAGAAAGGTCCCATAGACGACCTCGCCCGCGGGACTCAGCTTCAGCAAATAAATATCGCTGCAGGGAGATGAGGTAACTCCAAAGGGCCCGCCGAACGTGCACGTGCTCTGATTCGGCTGGGACTGTGCCGCGCCCGGCGTCACTGGCACTTCCCCGAATTTCGTCGTTGAGCCGAATCGGTATACACTCCCGTCCGATGCGATCAGCGATTCACCAACGCCGGGGATATCGGTCAGTTCCAGAACCGGAGCCGTCTGCCCATACCCGCTCGCAGCCGCCAGCAGCATGAGAATCGTAGACACGATCCAGCCCCTGTGTCGAGGCAACCCACCCCGCTGTGGACCAATGCCTCGATTGAGGTCGGCAAAATGACGGAAATATAGGAATTGCATGGTAATTTTCCAGCCCCCCGAAAAACTCCCCTGCATGCGGACGACCACCGGGGGCCGATCGTTACGACTTACCGGGAATCAGGATTGCGGGCCTGCCCGATCCCGTATGAGGTCGAGCCGTTCCCAGCACCGGGGAGACCTAAAGTCAGGCAACAACCGGGAGGGTATTTAAAAAGCGTCAGTCGAGGAAAGAGACGCCGGCAGGCCGAACCGGGGAAACAGCGTCTCGGTATCCAGGAAGGAATTCCAGCTCGCGATGCGGTCCCCGTCGAGCTCCAGCACCACAATCGCCCAAGGATGGTAGCCGCCGTCCAGAGCCAGATGATATTGCGCGAAAGCCGGCAATCCCGACGCCGCAATCGGAATCAGCCGCGAGCCTTTGCAAATCGAGCCACGCCCTAGCAGCCACCCATGTACCGCCTTGGGACCCTCGAGCCATAGCCGGTAAGGAGGCATGCAGAAGCTCGCATCTTCTCGTAGCAATCCCGCGAGCTCCGACCGCATCGTAGCGATGAAAAGCGTCGACGTAGCGATCCAGAAGTTCCCGTTGGCTCTCGCTGAGCGGCCCGGCGCCGGACCTTGCGGGATTGCGCTCCGCCAGCGACGCCCGAGCTCGCTGCAGCGCACTATTCACCGACGCCACGGTTGTCTCCAGCGTCTCCGCGGCTTCCGTCGCCGAGCACCCCAGCACATCGATCAACAACAGGACCGCCCGCTGCTTCGGGGGCAGATGCTGGAGCGCCGCCATAAACGCGAGGCGAATGCTTTCGCGCAGGAGCGCCCGTTCGGCGGGATTGGCGTCGGCGGGAATCACCGCGTTCTCAGGAACCGGTTCCAGCCAGTGGCCGCGAGGCAGATCGGTGAGCGGATCGTCGACGCCGCCAGATGGGCCGTCCTCCATGGGACGAAACCGGCGGTGTCCGCTGCCGAGTTCGGTGAGGCAGACGTTGGTCGCGATGCGATAAAGCCAGGTCCGCAGCGAGGAGCGCCCGTCGAACCGCTCCAGCGACTTCCAGGCGCGGATGATGGTTTCCTGAACCGCGTCATCGGCGTCCGCCACCGAGCCGAGCATCCGGTAGCAGTGCCCGGTCAAGGCAGGCCGGTGAGATTCCAGTTCCGCGACGTCAGCCACCAGATCAGACTAACATCCGCTGCATCCTCTCCAGCCCGCCCGCCAGTGGTCCGTTTGGGGAAGGCTTTTACAGGCTTGCGGCGACCTCGGCGAGCTGCCCCGCCACGATCCCCCAGCCTTCATGGAAGCCCATCTTTTCGTGCGCTTCCCGATCCGCGACGCTCCAATGACGAGCCACCGCCGTATACCGCGTCTTGCCGCCCCCCAGGTCCTCGAAGGTCACCGTAGCCGTCATGAAAGGCTTCTCGGAAGGCTTCCAGGCTTCGGTATAGGCATCGGTGAACACGAGCTTCTCATTCGGCACGACCTCGAGATAGATCCCGGGCATGGGCATGTCGTTGCCGTCCGGGTTGCGCATCACGATCCGGCTGGAGCCGCCGGCCCGCAGATCCACGTCGGCTTCGGAAATCGAATAGGGCTTGGGAGCGAACCATTGCTTCAGCAGCTCCGGTTCGGTCCAGCAGCGATACAGCTTCTCGCGCGGCACATCCATGATCCGGCAGAGGACCAGTTCGCGGTCATTGTCGGCCTGCATGTCGACAGGGGTCACAAGCGGGGTCGATGTCATGAGTCTATTCTCCTTAAAATCGGTTCAAGTCTGATGGATTGGCCAGGTTAAAAATGCGACGCGGAATTCAGGGCCGCGCCAGAAGCTGCCGCGCACGCCGGTCGCGGAGCCATAGGCCGCCCCACAGCAGGGCGGCAATATACAGGGGGACGAACACGTTGGATAGCAACGGATTTCCGACGCGCAATTGCGAGGCAACGGCGCCCCCCAGGTAACCCGTCCACAGGATCGCGCCCAGGACGGCCGTTCTCGGAACCAGATACAGCGCCAGCAAGGCGAGCTGCAGCAGCCCCAGCGGGACCAGGACCTCCGCCGTATAGCCGAGCGCCGTGGTTGCCTCCACAGCAGCGTCGAGTCGCAGGACCTTCACCGTCGCGTCCATCACCAGGAACGCCACGGCCAGTCCCGTCAGCGTTCGTCCCATCCACACACGCCAGGCCACTGGTTGATCTTCTTCCTGGAGCCTCTCATTTACGTTCAATTCAGCTTGGTTTAAATTTGCGGGAATCATTTCACTTCCATCCTTCTAACGGTTCAGACTTCCGCGCGGCCCGAAACTCATCGGTCGCCTGCCCAAAATTTGAAATTTCTCGCGCCGCCGAGCTAAGTCCTTGGGTTACAATCTCCGCATGCCGCAAACCACTGACCGCAGCGTCTCCATCCACCCCTACTTCGCCGTGCGCGACGGCAACCTGGAGGCCTTCCACGACCTCTGCCAGCGCTTCGTCGAGCGCACCTCCTCCGAGGATGCCTGCCTCTATTACGGCTTCAGCTTCAACGGCGACCAGGTCCATTGCCGCGAGGCCTACACCGATGCCGCGGCACTACTCACGCATCTGCAGAATGTCGGCGACCTGCTGCAGGAAGCCACGGGGCTGGCCGACATCGCGAGGCTGGAGATTCACGGTCTGGAAGAGGAACTGGCCCAGCTCCGCGAGCCGCTGAAAGATCTGCCGGTTGAATATTTCGCGCTGGAGTACGGTTTTCGGAAGTAGAGACCGAGCCCGGTCAGTTCCCCGGACACCCGCGTGTGGGATGGATCACCCCGCCCCGGTGCTGTCCGCCGCCCGGTCCGCGCCCACGACGTCCCGGAACTGCGCCGTATCCGTATAGGTGTGATGCAGGGCAATCTTGCCGTCCTGGAACTTGAAGACGTGGACGAACTCGGCGTTGAGCTTGTCCCCGGTCGCCAGGATAGGTCCCGAGGTAGCGGCCGCGCGCGATCACCATATCGCCCGCCCCCTGGATCTCTTCCGGAATCATTTGGAAGCGGTCCCAATCGTTGATCAGGCGCTCCATGACCGAGTGCACTCCGGCACGTCCCTTATAAGGGCTGCGGTCCGCATAGATGAAGGACTTCGAGGTCAGGAGTTCCACATCCGGATGGAGCAGCTCCAAAATCAAGCCTTCATCCCGGTTCGCCCACGCCTCGTAAAACCTGTTCACAACTTCCGTAGAATTGTCTTCCATCCCAAGGCCCCCTTTGCCGCGGATGTAACAAAAGACTACCCCACGCGATCGGTCCGCGCAACAGGAAGGGTGGACGTGATGCACTTGCGCCGCGCATACGTAATGGCGTCAAAAAGAACAAAGGACGCCCCACCCGCCGAAACCTCAGCAGGACGAGCGTCCAATGGAATTCAGGGTATCGAGAGATCAGCTCTCAGAGCGTAAGACCTTACCGCTTGATATCGGTGATGGTGATATCCAGCCGGTGGCTGACCCGGAAGCCGTACAGCCCGTTGGTCTTGATCGCCGAGGTCGGCTGGCGGTTCACTTCCGTGCCGTTGACGCTGAAGATCGCGTTGTTGCCCTCGATCTGCACCGACAGGGTGTTCATCTGCTTGCCGTCCGCGCCCTCGGGATGGATGGCGGCGTTGGCGGTCCAGGGCACCACCGGAGTCACGTTCGCGCCGTTGCGGGTCGCGATGTAGAACTGGCCGTTCTGGCGCACTTCGAAATACGTGTAGGACTGATTCGCCCCGCCCAGATCGGAGCCGCCGATCATCAGGCCGTAGGCGTCCGGATGGGTCGCCTTCACGTTCTGCGTGAACGTCGCCGAATAGGTGTGGTTGCCGTTCGAGGTCCAACCGGGGTTGTAGTAGGTGGCATTGTTGGTCGGCGGACCACCCGACATGATGTGGATCGAGGAGCCGTCCATCATCATCTTGTTGTCGGCGCCGTCGCCGGAGTCCGCGCGCATGGACCAGCCGTTGGGCAAGGTCTGCGCAATCGCCAGACCGGCCACCAGGCCAAGGCAGGTGAGCACCATGGCGGGCTGGTTGCGAGTGATTTTGTGGGTGAATGTAGCGAAATAGATTGATAGTGTTCATGTGGAGTTCCCCTGGACGAGTATATCGGAGTTCGCTTACTGCGTTCCGGCACCGACGATATGCTCCGGCTTCTCGTTCTCGTTGCAGACGTATTCGAGCAGTTCGTAGCCTCCCGCGAGTTCCAGGCTTCGGCGGATCTTCCAGGGCCGCTCGTAGGCTCCTGGATCGTCAATCGTAATTTCGACGTCCATGTGTCCCAGGTCCGGGCGATGCAACCGTTCAATCACATGCAGTTCCTCGGTCTGCGGCGAGCCGGCGATATCGATCCACCCGCGGTCATTGAACCCGACGCTGTCCACCACCAGCGTGTCGCCCTCCCAGGAGCCGGTCGAATGCCCCATCCAGGAGGGCTGGAAATCCGCCGGGTGCTCGCGGCCATCGAGGAACACCTGCCGATATCCCGGCGGAGTGCCCTCAATCAGGATCACCAGCAGATCCGGAGTCTGGATCAGCTTGGTCAGATCAAACCGCATCGTGCGAGGCACACCGGAAGGCAAGCACTTCGCGCGGGGGTCGTCTTTCGTGAAGTCCGCGGCACGCTGCTGCTGCAGTGTTCTTGCCCACGGCCGATAAGGGATCTCTTCCGGATCGATTGGATCGCTGGGAAACCAGACCCCGGACAGGTCGGGATGGCCATCGGCCGCGCGTGGAGCCGCCCCTTCGGGAGTTTCTTCTTCCAAGCCCAACAACGCGAACCCTCCCTCCCCGGGCACGCCCAGGTTCTGCGTTTCTATTAATTTGGCATCAATGTGCAGCGCCGCAGAATCCTGGATCTCGATATCCCGCTGGACGTAGCCACGATAGAGCGGGAGCGAGGCAAAGAAATCGTAGGAACCGGCCGGGAGCCGCAGCGTATAGCTTCCGTCCGCCGCGCTGTGAACCTCCACGGCAACGTCGGTATCCAGGTTTCGCGCCCGCACCACGGCGTCTTGCAGCGGTCCAGTCGCCCCGCTGACGACCCCGGAGATCGCGCCGCCGGCGTCCTGGGCCAGCGCGGGCACAGTCAGCCCGAGCACCAGCAGGCAAACCAGCCCTGGGCGGCTCGTCCCTTCGTCCCATCGGGAACGGGATTCCGAACGCGCGCTTTGCATCGATTCTCCTTGGCCAGCGAGTCTTCACTGCGGAATCCCTTCCGCGGTGCTTACCCCGCGCGCGTCGAAACCGCCTCCATCTCGCCTTGACCAATCAGCTCGAAGATTTTAGCCGGTCACCTTTGGAAAGCGCCTTTGAAGCGGTCCTAGTCTATCCCAAAATGGACGTGGAGCGGAAAAATTGGGGGACAGACACGATTTTCGCCTCAGGCGCCGTAGTCCGCGCTCTTGTCCTGGGGCGAAAATTAGCTGTCTGTCCCCAATTTTTACCCGCTGTTATTTCTTCGGCTCCAGGCCTTCGGTCAGTTCGATGTAGGTGCCCCAGGGATCGGTCAGGAACGCGATCTTCAGGTTGGCCGCCGGGATCTCGCGGATCTCGGAGTCCATGGTGACGCCGTTCGCCTTGAGGTGCGCCACGGTCTTTTCCAGGTCCTTCACCTCGAATCCCAGGTGATCGAACGTGTGTCCCTTGGAGCCCGCAACCTTTTCTTTCCCTTCGGTGAAAGAGATGTTGGCCGGATCCATGTGGACGATTTCCACCGGAACCTCGCGCGGCAGACAGGCGACGCACAGCCGTTGCCCGGACTTCAGGCCGAACATCTTGTCGTACCAGGCCTGCATTCCGGGGATGTCCGGCACGTTCCAGAAATGGGTGTGATCGAACTGGATGGTATTTTTCAGATCCGGAACCCCGTAGACCTCCACCTTCAGGCCGCTCGGGCTGATCACGTACGCCTCGTTCGGATTCGCCGTGATGTCGACGTGGTAGCCGGCGTCCTGCCAGCGCTTGATATGCCCCGGCATGTCCTTCACCACAAACCCGAAGTGATCCAGCACGGCGCCGGTCGGCGTGGCGTCATCGGCCTGATTCAGCAGGATAAAGATCCCGCGGAATTCGAGAGCATCTCCAGCGGACCGTTCTTGACGATCTTGGCGTCCAGCATCTCGGTGTAGAACTTCTTGTGCGCCTCGACGTCGGCGACCCGCAGGTGCATATGCCCGGGGGCGACACCGGAATCGTTGAAGTCGAACAGTTGCGCCGAGACCGGCGAACAGACAGCGAGGGCCAACGCGAACGCGGCGAAGCGGGTAAAGGTTTGTGCGTACATCGGATTCAATCTACCAGATTTGGCGGCACGCGGCAGGGGGCCCAACGGACCGGAGCCCCTGCCGGCGGGACGGATGTGCCTTGCCAAGGTGAAAGCCGGATCAGAGCTGGCTCGGGGCAGGATCGGACCAGGAATGGCGGGAAGGGGAGAACCGGATCGGCCTAGGTTCCGAAGCAGGCCTCGAGTTGGCCGCGCGCCGCGTCCGGCAACTCGTCCAGCGGAAACTCGATCCGCTCATCCGGGAACAGGTTGGCGACCGCCAGCGTGCGCCACGGCAGCGTCCGGTTATGGTCCAGGAAAATCGAGCCCGGGCCGGACTGGGTCCCGCTTCCGTTGCCCATCTTCTCGGTCCCTTCCACGGTATAGACCGCAGGCCATTCGAGGTCGTTCGAAACCAGCAACTGGCTGCCCTGCTCGGGAACCGCCGGCGACCAGGCCAGCTGCACCTTCCCCTGGCCCGAAGCGCCGTCGCAGCTCAGCTTGAGCCGGTAGAACGAGTCCAGCGCGCCGGTTTTGCCGGCCGGCAGCTTTTGGACGATGCTGGCGGTGAAGGCTTCGGTCTTGAGGAACGGGTCATAGCCGGCGCCGGTGGACCATTTTTCCGCGCCCTGGGCCTTGCGGGTCATCGCGAGGTGGAGCGCTTCCTGCTCGGCCTGGGAGGGCGGCTCGATCCCGGCGGCGGACATCGCGTTGGCGTCCAGCTTGCTGACGATCATCGCCGCGTCCCCCGGATCCACCGTGGCCGCGTCGAAATGCTCCAGCGAGAGGCCGCCGTTGGGCCTCGCGTCCATGTGGCAAACCGCGCAATATTGATGAATCAATTGGGTTTGCCGCGCCTCCGAGATCGACATCGCGGACACCGGCGGGGGCGAGGATACGCCGATGGCGATCGCCACGACCATCGAAAAAGCGCCTAAAACGGCCACCAGAGATCCCTGCGCGCGCGAGTCATTCGACATAGCTGAAACCTGCCCGAAAGGTCGGGCTTGTTCAGGAGACGCGCGAGGGGGGCGGTTTCATCCCTCGAATTTTTGCGGGCGGCGCCACCCACGAGGAAACATTTGACGTCGGCCGAGGAGGACCCGGAGCCAGGCCCTACCGGCTTAGCATCTTGGCAATGGATTCATCCAGCCACCGCTCATACCAATCCAGGAACCCCAGGTGACGCCCCTCCGCATCCCGTTCCGGGACGATTCCTTTCTTGTCGGTTTGCCAATCGCCCCACACTTCACCGGCGCTCTGGCCCTGGACGACCAGAAAGAAGCGGATGGCGCAGCCGTAGTTGCAGATGTAGAGGGCGCCGGGGATCTGCTGCACGATAAACAATCCGTCTTCGCCATCTCCCTCGTCCTCCTCGCCTTCGTCATCGGCCCCAACTTCCAGTTCCTCGCAATGGACGTCCTCTTGGCTGCACGGATCTTCCCAGTCGTAAGGATTGGTTGCCTCGGTCCAGCGAAACGGCTTCGTGATCAGATCCAGATCGGTGAGGTCCTCTTCATCCTCATCCTCGAACCGAAACAGACCGTAGAACGGACCCGCCCCGCCGTATCCGACCTTCCCCACAAACGCCCGATAGTCGGCCGGGAGGGTTACACCAAGCGTCTCCTCTAATTCGCGAATCTCGTCCTCGGACAGAGGCGCGCCGAGTTGATACTCGTGAGAGTCCGACGCGAACAAGGTGAATTCAGAGTCCAACTCTCGCAAGTGATCCAGCTTTGCGGCAATTCGCTCCAACCGTTGATCCAGGATGTTGGGCATGATGATCGACGATCTCTGGGCGCGCAGGGCCCTGCGTGAAGAATCAGTAGCGGATCGCTTCGAGCGCCTTGCCCGGCTCGGCGACCGACGACGGTGGGACCCAGGCCCGCGCTCGCCCAGCGCCGTTTGCGCGGCCTGCTGGACCAGCACCGGATGATTGTTGTGCTCGGACAGATGGCCCAGGATCAGCGTCGAGGTCCGGCTGTCCAGGTCCTCGCGCAGGAAGCCCGAAGCCGCGTCATTCGACAGATGCCCCATGCGGCCCATCACCCGCTGCTTCACCGACCACGGATACGGGCCGACCTTGAGCATGTCGAGGTCGTGATTCGACTCCAGCATCAGCACATCGGAGCCGCGCAGATGCACCCGCACCGAATCCGGAATGTAGCCCAGGTCGGTGGCGATCGACACCTTGATCCCCTCGGCGCGGAAGCTGAAGCCCACCGGATCGGCCGCGTCATGCGGAATGGTGAAGCGATTGGACGTCGATGTCGCCGATGGTGAAGGCCTGCCCGGCCTGGAACATTTCGAGCGCCGGCTGCGCCTCGCCCCAGTTGATGGCCGGCGCGGTCAGCCGCGAAACGTAGACCGGAAGCTGGCGCCCGTTGCGGGGTTTCGAGAGCACCGGCAGCCCGGCGACGTGGTCGGAATGTTCGTGGGTGATGAGGATCGCGGTGAGCGAATCCGGGTTGACGCCGATCTGGTTCATCCGCTCGAAGATCTGCTTGCGGCTGAGTCCGGCGTCGATCAGGAGCGTGGTCCGTTCGGTGCGCACCAGCGCCGCGTTACCGGAACTGGAGGAGGCGAGAATGGAGACCTGGACCATAGTTTGACCGACATCCCTGAGCCGAACCGCCCTGAGCCGAACAGCCCTGAACCAAACCATCCCTGAACCCATAAGGACCAGGGAACGACTTCCAATGGGGGAGGTCCCGCCTGCCTATACGTCACGTCCCTATTGCCCTGGCGGGGGGCCGGGTAGTCCCCTTCGGGAAACCCTGTCCGAAGAACCTTATCGGACATCATACCAAGGCGCGGGAGCCGGTGACCATAATCGAGCGAAATGTTTTGGCGAGGCGGTGGGGCCGCCTGCGGAAACAGGCTCGGCGGTGTACTCCGGCTAACCCACTACAATAGAGATATCTACCGGGGATGTCTCTGCCAGGGGTGTCTCTGGCGCCAGAGATATCTCTGGCGGCTAAAGGTCGGGATCGCGCCTGTCGATGGAGCGGACGTAAGTGGGTATACGTATTGCGTCTCCTCATGGCGCTTCCCGGTTGAAAAGGCCGTGACCGGAAGCCGCCGGGCGGGCCCGGATCCGAACAGGATCACGGAAAAACTGCTCCCGAACCCGGCCGGGCAAAGAAATAAGGAGATTCATGAAAGCTCGCGTGTACGTTTCTTTTAAGACGACGGTTTTGGACCCCCAGGGACAAACCGTACAGCGAGCCCTGGAGGGCTTAGGACATCAATCGGTGACCGACGTCCGGCAGGGAAAGTTCTTTGAGATCGATATCGCGCCGGGAACCGATCGCGCCGACGCTGAACGGGAAATGGACGAGATCGCGCGGGACGTGTTGGCGAATCCGGTGATTGAAGACTACCGGGTCGAGTTCCTCGACAGCTAGCGCCGCGCATGGCACCGGCTGCGCGGCTGGCGTGGGGCAGGGCGCCTCACGCGCGGCGCGTTAGAGCGGACAGGCCAGCTAGAGCCCGGGCATGGCGCCTGACGTTCGAAGCGTCATCGGGCGCGTGCACTGGAGTTGGAACGAAAAAGAGGGCGGTCGAAGAACCGGCCCCAGAAGTTTGGTTAGCGAGCGGCTCGCGCAGGCGGCGCACTGGACAGGGACGAACAATAGGCGAGCTAAAAGCGGAGGAAGCATCCTAATGTGCGGGATCGTAGGCTATATCGGGTTTCAACCGGCCGTACCCATCATCGTGGACGGCCTGAAGCGGCTGGAGTATCGCGGCTATGACTCGGCCGGCGTGGCCGTGCTGGAGGAGTCCAACGGGCTCAGCGTGCGGCGCGCGCAGGGCAAGCTCCGGAACCTGGAGGAGGCGCTGCGCCTGAATCCGGTCGCCGGCGTTTACGGGATCGGCCACACGCGCTGGGCCACCCACGGCCGCCCCACCGAGGAGAATGCCCACCCGCACCGCGACTGCACCGGCGACATCGTCGTTGTGCATAACGGCATCGTCGAAAATTATCTTGACCTGAAACACCAGCTCGCCGCCGAGGGCCACACCTTCGTCACCCAGACCGACACCGAGATCATCGCCCATCTGGTCGAAAAGTATTTCGACGGCAACCTCGAGGACGCCGTCCGCGCGGCGGTGAATCAACTGCAGGGCGTCTTCGCGCTGAGCGTCATTTCCCGGCAGGACCCCAATAAGATCGTCGCAGCCCGCTCCGGACCGCCGGTGGTCATTGGGCTCGGCGAAGGCGAGTACTTCGTCGCCTCCGACGTTCCGGCCATCCTGAACCACACGCGCGACATGATCTTTCTGGCCGACGGCGACATGGCCGTGCTGACCACCGACGGCGTCCAGCTCACCGACTTCAACGGCAAGCCCATCAAGCGCGAACCCTCGCACATCCTGTGGGACCCGATCATGGCCGAAAAGGGCGGCTACAAGCACTTCATGCTCAAGGAAATCTTTGAGCAGCCGCGCGCCATTCGCGACACCACGCTGGGGCGCGTCGGCCAGGAGACCGGCCGCATCTTCATGGACGAGATGGATATCTCGGTCCGAGGAGTTCCAGCAGTTCCGCTCCGTGCGGATCGTCGCCTGCGGGACCAGCTGGCACGCGGCGCTGGCCGGCAAGTTCATGATTGAGCGCCTGGCGCGCATTCCCGGTCGAGGTCGACTACGGCTCGGAGTTCCGCTACCGCGATCCGATCCTCGGCCCCGATACGCTGACCGTGGTGATTTCGCAGTCCGGCGAGACCGCCGATACGCTGGCCGCCCAGCGCGAAGCCAAACTGAAGGGTTCAAAGACGCTGGCCATCTGTAACGTGGTCGGCTCCATGATTACGCGCGAGGCCGCCGGTACGATCATCACGCACGCGGGCCCCGAGATCGGCGTCGCCTCGACCAAGGCGTTCACCTGCCAGCTCACGGCGCTGTTCCTGCTCGCCATGTATCTCGGCCAGCAGCGCGGCGTGCTGGATGAACCGACGTCGCGTTCCCTGGTCCAGCAGCTGGTGCACCTGCCCGGCCAGCTCGAGGACCTGCTGCGCCAGGATCATCTGTATGAGGAGATGGAGAAGGCCCTGTTCCGCTCCACCGATTTCCTCTACCTGGGCCGCGGCATTCATTTCCCGATCGCCCTCGAAGGCGCGCTGAAGCTGAAAGAAATTTCCTACATCCACGCCGAAGGCTACCCGGCCGGCGAGATGAAGCACGGACCCAACGCGCTGATCGATGAGACGCTGCCCACGGTGGTGCTGGCAACGCATGACCCGTCCGACCCGGCCTCGAAGCTGCTCTATGAGAAGACGCTGTCGAACATCCAGGAAGTGAAGGCGCGCGAAGGGATCGTGGTGGCCGTCGCCAACGAAGGCGACGAACTGATCGCCGAAATGGCGGACTTCGTCATCCCGGTTTCCCCGACCAATGAGCTGCTGCTGCCGATTCTTGAGGTCGTGCCGCTGCAGCTGCTCGCCTATCACATTGCGGTGCGGCGGGGCTGCGACGTCGATCAGCCGAGGAACCTGGCGAAGTCGGTGACGGTGGAATAGGGGCAAAGCCCCTTTCGCCCCGTTTGGCCACCGCTCTGGACGAGCCGATGGCGGACGCAAGGCAGCAGAGCTATTCGAGCGACGGCTCGGAATTGCGGAGCCCCCGGTGTTTGTCGGCCCAGTAGGCCCACAGCACCAACAGCCACTGTGCCTGCCCTGCCCAGGCGATCATCGCGACGCTCGGCGGCGGCGGACCCAACAGGTTCGACGCATAGATCAGCAGCAGGAACGCGACCAGTCCCACCAGCGCCCACTTGCCGATGGCATCGCGCGGACGTGTCGTGCGCATGTAGATCCACACGCCGACGGCGAGCAGGCCGAGTTCCACAATCAGCGTCCCGGCCACCGAGTTCCACAGCCCGAGCCCCACGCGCGTTGTCCCGGTGAAGGTCAGCGGCAAGTCCGGGCGATGCACGATCAGGTCCAGGAACCAGTGCGAGATCACCGCTGCGCCGACCACCAGCGCTCCGCGCCCGTAGCGCCGAATCGCGAAATAGACTAAGCCGGCTGCCGCCGCCCATGCGGCCGCGCCCAGCAGGCTATGCGTGTACGGATAGGAGACGAAATCCAGCGGCGTCACCGCCGTTGCGCCGGGCTCGATCCGAACCTGCTCCCATCCCAGCAGCAGGAAGGTCGGCCAGGCGAGGTCGAGGCATTGCGCGGCGGCAAACATCGTTCCCAGCGAGGCGCGAGGCGCGGCAGCTTTCGCCGCAAATCCGACGGCAAAATGACCCAAAAACACCGTTCCATGGTCACACATGGCCGCGGACGGCTGCAGATGAACGCAGACGCGGTTTTGAATATGAGGTAATGAACGTGTGCCGCACCTGACCGAAACCCTGACGATCGAGACCCGCGGCAAGGGCCTCTATCCGTTCACGCGCGACGTCGTCCATTGGGTCGCCTCCTGCGGGATCTCCACCGGCCTGCTGACCGTCTTCGTGCAGCACACTTCGGCGTCACTGACCATTCAGGAGAACGCCGATCCGGATGTCGTGGTCGATATGGCGGGTTTCTTCGAACGCCTGGTCCCGGAGAACGATCCGCACTACCGGCACACGATCGAGGGTCCGGACGATATGCCGTCGCATATTCGTTCGGCGCTCACCGACGTCAGCCTGTCGATCCCCGTGGTGAACGGACGTCCCGCGCTCGGCACTTGGCAGGGGATCTATTTGTTTGAGCACCGGAGCTCGCGGCACAGAAGGTCGGTCGTGCTGCACCTGGCGGGGGAGTAAGGGACGACGGGTAGTGGAGTTGCTCTCGCTGAGGGGAGGTTGGTGTCGCCGCGGATCGGACCGCGGACGCACCTGTCGCGCTTACTTGAGTCAAGCAAGCCGATGAAGGCGCCTCCAAAGTTGGCCCCGCCGGTTTAGCCTGCAGACAGGAGCAGGACATAGCACTTTAACCGCCGCGGATTGCCATGGTCTCGCGGTTCGCCCTGTGAAGGGTTCGGTCGAACGGGCTCTCCTATGCGAGCGCCTCGTCTCTTGTGAATGAAAATAGCGGATCGGGTGGAGTGGGGTCCTCAGGTGAAATGGGATGTTGTTGCAGGGACGCGAGAAATCATTCCGCGAAACGCTGTCAGGCCCGGGTTTGCCGGTGGCGCAGGCGCGCGGAAACGATGTGGAAATGGTCGGTTTCGTTGGCGCTTCCTACCGGTCGCGCTTCTGAATCGGCGGCTGGCGGCGCGAGCGCGAGGGTCGATGCGGGTTGTGGCGCGTCCCGCTCTCTATCGATCGCGGTTCTGTGCTGCGGTGTAGATGAGAGCAAGCGGGGCTGTGTTGCAAGGAACGGTTACGTTGCGCATGCTGTCGCATGGCGGTTCCGAAGCAGGCTTATGGTGGCCGCTTCCCAATCGTCCGATTACCACTCCACCCGTAGCTGATCCACGCGTCGAGGTCCGCGCGCCTTAAGCCACGCGCCGGCTGAACGCCGGCCCCCCATCTGAGCCGCAACCACCAAATCTATAGCTCGCCGCTACTCCGCCTTCCAACCGAGCCCCAACACTTCCACGTTGATCCCGGTCTTCTTCGGCCGAACGCTCACGGTTTCGAACTCTTCGGTGGCCGGATCGATCTTCCCGCTCAGCGCGTCCACATCGGCTTCGAAGTCGGCATTGAGTTGGGCGATCTGCTGATCGATCGCCGCGACATCTTCTTCGGCCCGCTTCACATCGCCGCGTTCCTTGGCCACGCGCCCCGCCGAGCGCAGCGTCGTCCCGACTTTTGTCGCCGTCACCTTGCGGCCCAGCAGCGCCCCCAGGATCCCCACTCCCGCGTAGACCACGGTATTCAGGATCTGGCCGCTGGACTGCGATTCCTGCACTTCCACCCGCTGCTGCGCTTTGCGCTTGCGCTGCTCGAGTTGCGCCAGCTTGGGCTCGAACTTCGACCGGAGCTGCTCCTTCAGCCGGTCCCGCTCCTCACGCGCCTGCTGCTGCAACCGGATCCGGAAGTCACGCTCCGATTCCCCGGCCTGGGACATCGCGCTCAGGCTCGGCGACTTCAGCAGGTCCAGCTTCTGCGTGCGATAGAGCCACGTCGCGAAATCCTTGTTCCACTTCGCATAGTTACTCGCCTTGGCCGCGGCCGCAGGCAACCCCGCGAAGCCGACATCGGACTCCGGCTTCGATTCGAGATCTTCCTTGGCGCAATCGGCTGCCTCGGCGCGATCCCAATCCATATCGACGGCATCGTCGGACAGCGGCAAGGTGAACGTCACCTGACTCACCTGGTCGACATTCTTGCGATCGTCCACGAAATGGACCTCGGCCGAACCGATCACGACCGGCGCGTACGTCAGATTGCCCCCGCCCCGCACCGGCAAAAAGTATTGCGGGATCTCGGGCGGCAGCACCGGCGCGCTGGTCGAGGTCGCGGTCGCCTTTGCGCTCCCTGCCGCTGGTGGCGCGCCTGACTTCCGCGGCTCCATCAAACGCTGGATCTCGGTACGCGCCAGCGGTCCCCGCAAATACGAAAGCACCCAGCGCGTTTCAAACAGCACGGGCTGGCTCTCATGCACGTTGTTCATCAGGAACACCCGCTTGCCGAGCCCGGACAGCAGCTTATCGATCGTCGCCCGGTCAAAGCCGCTCCCGGCCTGCAGCGACGCGCCTTCCAGCCCCTCGATGACCCGCTCTTTATCGCGCTCCGTTTGCAGCCGACCCAGGAACCACGTGCCCGTATTCGAGAGTCCCTTATAGTCCAGATCCGACGGATTCTGCGTCGCCAGCACCACCCCGAGCCCGAACGCCCGCGCCTGTTTCAGCAGCGTCAGCAGCGGCTTTTTCGACGGCGGATTGGCGACCGGCGGGAAGTAGCCGAAGATCTCGTCCATGTAGAGCAGCGCGCGCAGGCTGGTCGTACCGGACTGCCCGCGGACCCAGCTCAACACCTGATTCAGCAGCAGCGAGACGAAGAACATGCGCTCGGCTTCGTTCAGGTGCGCGATCGACAGGATGCTCACGCGCGGCTTGCCGGAGGCGCTCCACAGCAGCCGGTCGATGTCGAGATCCTCGCCTTCCAGCCACATCTCAAAGCCCGGCGAGGCCAGCAGATTGTTCAGCGCCATCGCCAGGCCAAAGCGTTCCTTGGCCGGATAGAACGATTCGAGCTCCAGCACGCCAATCTTTTGCACCGGCGGCGTCTGGATCTGCGCGATCAGCTTGGGAAGGTCCAGATCCTGGCCGGCGCGCCAGTTCGAATCCAGGATGTTTGCCAGCAGCACGTGCTCGCGGCTTTGCACCGGGTCGGCGTCGATCCCCACCAGCCCCAGCAGCGACGTCGCCGTCGCGTTGATGCGATCCAGCAACGCTTCCCGATCGTCAAGAATCGCCGAGGGCGGCGCGGCGAACGACGAAACAATCGAAATCGGCAGGCCGGCGTCGGAACCCGGCGTGTAGATCGAGAACTCCGCAGAATCCTTCAGCCGCTGAATCCGCGCCCCATCCTGCTCCCAGGAAGCCAGCCCCTTCTTCCACAGGTCGGCTTGCTGCTGCGCAAACTCGGAGACCTCGATGCCCTTGTTGCGAGCCTCATCCGGATTCACCCACGGCGCAAAATCCTGCCCGCGCAGTTCGGGAAAGGTCAGCAGCAGATTGGCCAGGTCGCCCTTGGGATCGATGACGATCGCCGGGATCCCGTCGATCGCGGCCTCCTCCAGCAATCCGATACACAGGCCCGTTTTGCCGCTGCCCGTCATCCCGACGCATACCGCGTGCGTCATCAAATCCGACGAGTCATACAGCAGCAGGTTCTTGTCGGCCTGGTTGCGCCCCAGATAGAACGCGCCGAGCTTTTCATAATTCGGGAGCATTCAAATATTGTGGCGCAACGCGCCGCTCTCGGTCAGCTGACCTGCAGGGCGCAAAGCGCCTTTTACGCAGCTGACCTGCAGGTGGCAATCCAGCGCAACGCGGTTAACCACCTTTAGGCGACCTGACTGCATTCAGAACCGCGACCGCGAGGGAGCGCAACGTCCCTGACCTCCGCCCACATCATCGAGAAGGATGGCCACCATCCCGAACTGCGCTTAACGCCCGAGGTTCGCGTATACCGCCCGCTCAAAGTCATCCAGCAGACCCACCGCGTCCGGATCAAAGAAGGGCAGATACTGCATCATGACCACGCCCGCGACGTTGCGCAGATGGTCGACCCAGAAGTACGTATTCCAGATCCCGGCCCAGGCCAGCGACCCCGACGACCGGCCGCCTTCGTGCGGCTCCGGATTGATCAGGAAGCCCAGTCCCCAGCGGTCCTCGGACCCCGGATGGGTGTCCACATCGGCCGACGCCGCCGGATTGGTGGTCTTGAGGTAGCCCGCGCGCAGGTTGCCGATCTGGTTGCGGCTCATCTCCTGCACCGTGCGCGCCTTCAGGATCTCGACCCGCCCCGGCCCTTGCCCGTAGCGCAGGATCATACGCATAAACTTCGCATAATCATTGGCCGTGGAGTTCAGCCCGCCGCCGCCATTGAACTCGGTCGGATTCGGACGCGGAACCTGCTGCACGGTGAAGTTGCCGTTGGGCTGCCGCTGATAGCGCGCCACGAAGCGGTCCATCTTGTCTTCCGGCACGATGAACGAAGTGTCGAACATCTCCAGCGGCTGCAGGATGAACTCCTGGAAGTAATTTTCCAGGGTCATATTGGTCACCGACTTCCACCAGCTTGCCGGCCCAATCGGCGCCGTAACCGTATTGCCAGCCGGTACCCGGATCGAACATCAGCGGCACATCCGGCGCGGTCTGCCCCGGCGTGATCCCCTGCCCCGCTTCGTAACGCGCGGCCATCTCATGCCAGGCGCCGTAGGACAGCCCGGAGGTATGCGACAGCAGCCGCCGCAACGTGATGGGCGATTTCGGATCGCGCAGCGCCGGCTCTCCGTTATCATCAAAGCCGACCAACACCTTGGGATGCGCCAGACGGCTGAGATAGCGCGAAATCGGCGCATCCAGATCCAGCCTGCCCTGCTCGACCAGCTGCATCGCGGCCACCGTTGTCACCGGCTTGGTCATCGACGCGATGGGAAAGATCGTATCGGCGTTCACCTGCTCATCGGAGCCCGCCACACGCGGACCGATGCCACCCGCATAGATCGTTTGATTGGATGTGATCGCCTTCGCGGCCACCGCCGGAATCCCGCGCCGCTCGCGACTCATCTCGAGCGTATCCCCGATCGAAGGAATCGCGGCATACAGGCTACGGACTTGGGTGCCTGCCAATAGAAGTGCGCCGAATTGGCGTCGATTAAAGTGCGTCATTGATGAATGAATACCCGCGTGAAGTTTCAACTTGCTCAAGCCAATATCGCACGAGCCGCCGCTCCAATGGAATCGGACCCCATGGCGGACTTCGTTGCGCGCGTGGATGAGATCAACCGTCTGGCCGAATCTTGTCCCGGCTATCTGTGGCGTTATACGGGCGCGTCAGAGGCCGGAACGCTCGCTCCGCTTGCGCCCTACCTTGATCCATTCGAACCGGACCGCCCGCTGTTCAACTGTCGGTCTGGACGGATCCCGAAAGCCTGCGGGACTCTCCCTGAAGAAGACCTTTGACGCGCCAGGAGTGGCGACCGCAACGTAAGCCAACCGCTGCCCATCAGGCCCGCCGAACAGGCAGAAAAAAAGGGGGCCGCTGTGGCGACATGGCCAGCGCGGCCCCTTCCCTCGGAGACGACCAACAGGTCTACCTCAGACAATCTTTCAAAACGCTCTAGTGCAGGAACCGGCGATCCCGGCGCAGGATCGGCGGAACCTCAAGCTCGTCCAGCATCTGGGTCTGCGGATCGGGCTGACCGTTCACCCGCGTCCGTTCCTGGGGCTGAGCGGGCTCCTCATTCCGCGGAGCACTCTGGCGGGTCGACGCCGACGCCGCTGCCGCAGCCGCGCGAGCCGCACGATTCCGCGCCTCCTCGCGAGCTTCGTACGTTTCCCGATTCATATGCGGCTCGGGCTGGGCGATCACCACAGGCGGCTCGGCTTCCGGCTCGGGCTCCACCTCAGCGTCCAGTTCCTCGATCTCTTCCCGCATCACCATCGGGGTCTCATCCGGCTCCGGATCGACCAGCGGATAGTCCGAGACTTCCTCTTCCGGCTCGGATTGATGACGCGTCAACGCCTCCAGCCCGCTCTTACGGCGCTCGATCTTCGGCAGGTTCTCGCGCTGGAACCCGGTGGCGACCACGGTGACCTTCACCTCATCGCCCATCGACTCATCCACCACGACGCCGAAGTTGATCTCGACATCGTCATTTTTAGCCGCATCGCGAATCAGGTTGCAGGCCTGGTTAACCTCATGCAGCCGCAGCTGCTTGGCGGCGGTGATGTTGATCAGCACACCCCGCGCGCCGGACACGCCGCCGGCTTCCAGCAGCGGACATCCGATCGCCTTCTCGGCCGCGACGATCGCGGCATTCTCTCCCGATGCAGTGGCCGTGCCCATCATGGCGTAGCCCATGCCGACCATGATCGTGCGGACGTCGCTGAAATCGCGATTGATCAGGCCCGGCGTGGTGATGATGTCACTGATGCCTTGTACGGCCTGATGCAGCACGTCATCGGCCATGACGAACCCGTCATAGATCGACATATCTTCCGGAGCCTCTTCGAGCAACCGGTCATTCGGGATCGCGATCACGGTATCGACCACGCTCGCCAGTTCCGCCAGCCCATGATCGGCCTGCTTAGCCCGGCGGCTGCCTTCAAAGCTGAACGGCTTGGTCACCACGGCGACCGTTAGCGCGCCCAGTTCCTTCGCCAGCGACGCGACCACCGGAGCCGCGCCCGTACCGGTTCCACCGCCCAGGCCCGCAGTGACGAACACCATGTCCGCGCCTTCCAGCAGGTCGATGATTTTCTCGGTGTCTTCCAGCGCCGCCTGCCGGCCGACCTCTGGATTGGACCCCGCGCCCAACCCATGCGTGATCTTTGAGCCGATCGCCAGCTTCGTTGGAGCCGGCGAGGCTGAAAGCGCCTGCACATCCGTATTCAGAACGGCGAATTCCACGCCGCTCAGGCCATGATCCAACATGCGGGCGACGGCATTGCCACCGCCACCGCCAACGCCCATCACGCGAATCGTGGTCTTCGGCGCGGTTTCTTCTTGGATCTTGAATTTCAACTCGTCCATTGTGCTGATCCTCCCAGGGTCACTCAGTTTATGGCTGCCCTTTCGGGACAGCCGGTGTTACCAATCCCTGATCACGCGCCGAACCTGCTAACGCGTCACCAATCCCATCAACCCACCCGCTCGTCGCTCCGGCGGACGGTGTAGCTTCAACTTCGCCGAGTACATGGCCAGCCCCGCGGCCGTCGCCCATACCGGCGTATTCAATTCCTCGGGCCAATCCCCGATTCCCTTCGCCATGCCGTGGCACGCCTGACAGTTCAGGCGCCGCTCGGCCATATCCCACATCCCCGGCAGCAGCGCGCCGCCACCGGTCAAAATCAATCCCTCCAGCAGATTCCGCTCCATGCCCGCGCGCCGGATCTCCTCGCCTACAAACGTGAACAACTGATCCGCGCGAGCCTCCAGTGTCTCGATCAATTCGTAGCGGTAAGCTTCCCGCGCAGGACGCCCTTCCATGGAGGGAATCTCGATCAACGTGCTCTCGGCGGTCAGCCCCAAAATCGCGCAGCCGTACTGCTGCTTTAGGCTCTCGGCGTCTTCATAGGCGACCTTAAAAATCCAGGCGACATCGCGCGTCAAATGATCCGAGGTCACCGGCACGTTCGACGCCAGCACCAGCTTGTCGCCGTCATAGATCACCAGCCCGGTGGAATCCTTGCCCAGGTCGACCACCGCGACGCCCCGGGAGCGCTCTTCCGGAGTGACGGCGGCATAAGCAGCAGCCATCGGCTCATAGACGGTTTCTTCCACCGCCATGTGCGCCATGTGCGCGGCGGCCACCAGCGCCTGATGCTGCTGCAGCGACGCCGTAATAACGTGGACGTTTGCCTCCAGCCGCGAGCACACGCCCCGAATCGGCTTGCGAAACCCAGCCCGGCCGTCCAATGTGAAATCCTGCGGCAGCGCATGCAGCACCAGACGGTCCCGCTCCAGCACCACATCCGACGCAAGCTGCACCGCATAGGCGAGGTCATCGCGCGTGATCTCCCGAGGCCGGCCGAATTCGTACAGTCCCCGGCTTTGCCCACCCTGAATCGTCGACCCGCCGATGCCGAACACCGCCGAATCCACCGAAATCTGTGCGCCGCGCTCTGCATCCAGCACCGCGGCCCGGATCGATTCGGCCACCGCTTCCTGATCGGTGATGCGTCCCTTCATCCAGCCCGACGAGGTCGCCAGGCCATAGGACAGGAGCCGCAGATGATCGTCCTCGAGAAGACACACGACGCACCGCGTCCTGGAGCTTCCCGCATCCAGGCCAACGGCGATCTGTGGCTTCTGAGGCATCACCATGAAACTAGCGGACAACCGTGATCCGATCCTCCAAACGCAAATCCAGAACGCGCGCGCCCGGCAGCCGCTCGCGAATATCGTCGTAATGATTGAGGAAGTTCTCGTACCGCGCGGCGAAGTTCCGGTCACCCAGAATCAGCTTCAACATGCGCCCGTCATAGGAGCGCGAAATCGCCAGGTTCTCCCGATCGGAGACATCCACCTCGGAGATGTCCACCATCTGCTCGCCGAGTTCATTGGCGATCCGCATCATCTCGCCCACCGCATCGCGCAGATCCTCCGCTGGAGCCTCCGCGTCCACCCCGTCCAGCACCGGCAACTCGAACCGATCCGGAACCGCGGGCAGAATGATGCCATCGCGATCGATCAGCCCGACACTGGAATCGGCGCGCTTCACAAACGCCACCGGCTGGCGCTCACTGACGTTGACGATTAATTGATTCGGCCAAATCCGCGATACCGTCGCGCCACGCACCCAATCCACGGTTTGCAGCGTCGTCAGGCGTTCTTCCAAAGGAACCGAGTAAACGCTCCGCCCGATATCCTCGGCGAACACGCCCTCGATCGCATTCACCGACGCATGCTGCGTGCCCGTGATATGCAACGTCTTCCGCGCATCCCCCGCGCCGCCATTGATCGCAAACGTCGGGCTGTGCGTCAGGAACTGCTCCACCTGATACAGGACATATAAAGAGGACCCCACTACGACGGTGGCCGCCAGCCCCCAAAGAATCCAGCGGCGCGTCGATGCGCTCGGCATCTTCAAGTTCTGCATAACCGACCCGACCGCCTCGAGTGGATGCTCCCGGCCCTCGTCCTGATTTTTCCTGCGTGCCAACGTTTGCTTCCTTCCCGTTCCTTTGTCGCTCTGCCCAGGCGATGTTCTAACTCGCCTTGAGCTGCTCTAAAACCTTCGGACCCGCCTGCGAGATGCTGCCCGCGCCCATCGTCAGGATGGCGTCGCCACTTGACGCCCGGCCCGCGACCACCGGAATCCCTTCCTCCAGCGATCCGGCGTAGCGAGCCCCGCGATGGCCGAACTCCTCCATCCGCGCGACCAGGGCCTGCGAAGTGACGCCTGCAATCGGCGCCTCCGAGGCTGGAAAAATATCGACGACATCCACCGAATCGGCCTGATGAAAGGCCCGCGCGAAATCGTCCATCAGCGCCGCCGTCCGCGAATACCGGTGCGGCTGAAACAGCACATGGATCTTCTGAAAATCGCCGGACCGCGCCGCGGCCAACGTCGCCCGGATCTCGGTCGGATGATGCCCGTAATCGTCGATCACCGTGACCCCGCGCGCCGTTCCCTTCAGTTGGAACCGCCGGTCCACGCCGCTGAACTGATCCAGCGCCTCGCGAATCGTCTCCGGCGCGACATCGAGTTCCAGCGCCACAGCCACGGCCGCCGCTGCGTTGTGCACGTTGTGCGATCCGGGCACATGCAACCGGAAACAGCCCAGATCCTCGCCCCCGCGCACCAGGTGAAACTCGCTGGTCAGATGGCTGGTTGAAACATTGGTGATGTGAAGGTCGGCCTGCGCGCTGGTCCCATAAGTAATGACCCGCACGTTCACCCGCGGCAGAATCCGCTGGACGTTCTCGTCATCCAGGCAAAGGACCGCCGCGCCGTAGAACGGAACCTTATTGACGAACTCCACGAACGCATCGGTGATCTCGTCCAGATCCTTGTAATGATCCAGATGCTCGCGATCAATGTTGGTCACCACCGCGAGAATCGGCGCGAGCTTCAAAAACGACCCGTCGGACTCATCGCTCTCGACCACCAGATAATCGCTCTTGCCCAGCCGGGCGTTCGTGCCGCCCATCATCCCGACCCGGCCGCCCACCACGATCGTCGGATCGAGACCGGCATGGCTCAGGATCGCCGCGGTCATCGACGTCGTCGTGGTCTTGCCATGGCTGCCCGCCACCGCGATGCCGAACTTCAGGCGCATCAACTCCGCCAGCAACTCACCGCGCGGGATCACCGGAATGCCGATCCGCCGAGCCTCCACCACCTCCGGGTTATCCTTCTTTACAGCGGAGCTGATCACCACCACATGCGCCCCGTCGATGTTTTCCGCCTGGTGCCCTTCGTGAATCAGCGCACCGCGCGAGACCAGCCGCTCAGTGATCGGGGTCATCTTTAAGTCCGATCCGGAGACGCGATAGCCCAGCTCCAGCAGCACTTCGGCAAGTCCGCTCATGCCGATGCCGCCGATGCCAACGAAGTGTACGGGCTGGGGCTTGAAAAACATTTTTTCTCAGTATTGTTTCTGTTCAGTGTAGCGAAGTCAATTGCGATTTGTTTCGCCCCTCATCCCGCCCGGCCCTCGCCGGGAATGTAGGACTCCAGGACCTCGGCTGCCCGCCTCGCCGCGCCGGGCTTGGCGAACCCCCGAGCCGCCTTGCCCATCTCCCGCAATTTGCCGGGATCTTCCAGCAACCGCATCACTTCTTCCACTAAACGCTTCCCGTTCATCTCGCTATCCAGCACCAACCGAGCCGCCCCGGCGCGCTCCATCGCCTCGGCGTTCCGCAACTGATGCTGATCGGCGGCCGTCGGCAGCGGAATCAAAATCGACGGCTTCCCCGCCGCGCTCAACTCACTGACCGCCCCCATGCCCGCGCGGCTGACCACCAGGTCGGCCTCACGAAACGCCTCCGCCATACCGTCCAGGAACGAATGAATCTCTCCAGAGACCTCCCCCGCTTCCTTCGCTTTCTCGAACTTCGGTTTCAGTTCGTCGAAGCCCCGCTTGCCCGTCTGCAGGACCAGCCGAATCCGCTTCACTGGTCCCTGGTTGCTCGCCAACTTCTCTGACGCTTCTTTCCATAAGGGCCAACTCTCCTCTGCTGCGACGTTTAACGTCCGTGATCCCTGGCTCCCCCCGGTGATCAGCACCGTGGCGGTTTCCCCCAACGGTTTGGGCGAAACTTCAAAAAACTCTCCACGCACCGGCAACCCGGTGACCTCGGTATTGCGGCCCGGAAACCACTGCCGGGTCTCCGGGAAACTGACCAGCGCCTGCGCGACGTACTGCGCCAGCTTGCGATGCGTAAACCCCGGAACGGCGTTCGGCTCCATCACCACGACCGGAATCTTCTTCCATAGCGCCGCCAGCAAAACCGGCCCGGCGACGAATCCGCCCGTGGAAAATACGGCTACGGGCTTCGCGCGATCCAGGATCCTCGCGGCCTGCCAGATGCTCCACGGAAGTTCGGCCAGCGACTCGATCATCCGCTTCAATCCAACCCGGTTCAGTCCGCCAATCTCGATCCACTCGATTGGAAACCCCGCCGCAGGTACGAGCTTCGCCTCGATCCCCTTCTGCGTGCCGATGAAGCGTACCGAGTGTCCGTGCGCGCGCAACTCCCGCGCCACGGCCAACGCCGGGATCACATGCCCGCCGGTGCCTCCGCCCGCCATCACGAACGAGGCCGCTGGTTTCGAGTCCGCCATCGTGCATCATCTGGCGCTGCCGCCTACCCTTCGTGATCTCCCACGCTCAACAACATCCCCATCGAAATCAACGTGCTCAGCATCGAACTGCCGCCCTGGCTGATCATCGGCAACGGGAATCCCTTGGTCGGCGCCATATCCAGAACCACGCTCATGTTGAGCATCGCCTGCACCACGATCGACACCGTCACGCCCAGCGCCAAGTACTTCCCAAAATCCTCACGAGCTAAAACGAACAGCCGAGCGCCGCGCCACAACAGCACCAGAAATCCCAACAACACCGCGGTCGAGCCCACCAGCCCCAACTCCTCGCCGACCGTCGCATAGATAAAGTCCGTGTGCGCCTCCGGCAGGAACATCAGCTTCTGCTTGCCCTGCATCAGACCCTGACCGAATATGCCACCCGCTCCCACGGCGATCTTCGATTGCTCCGGCTGATAGCTGGCGTCGCGCACCGTCGTCGACGACTCCACGTAATGCCGGATCCATTGGTTCCGGTCAATCGTTTCGATCACCGAGTAATCCGGATCCACATAGGCCATGATGCGTCCCACCCGGTAACCGCGCGAGGCAATCGCGACAAACACCAGACAGAACCCCACCGCCAGGATCCCGGCCATGATGCGCCGTTCCAGACCCGCGACCCAGAACACGACCAGCGCCGTGATCACCGGCACCATCGCGGTTCCGAGATCGGAAACCACCACCAGCAGCGCCAGCATCGCGATCGCCATGCCCGCCTGCACCAGCGTGCGCCGGTTGTTCACCATCTTCGAGCGCCGCGCCAAAAAGTACGCCAGGAACAGGATCAGCGCCGGCTTGGCGAATTCGGACGGCTGCAGCGACCCGATGCCCGGGAACCGGAACCAGCGATGATCCCGGGTATCGATCACATACACCGCGATCAGCAACGTCAGCACAATGCCTAACGCCGTGAAAGCCCACGCCGCCGTGTTCAGTTGCCGGTAATCCATCCGCTTCAGGTACATCAGCACGGTCAACGACAGCGCCACCCACGCCACATGCCGCACGAGGAAGTAATAAGAAGGCAAATTAAAACGCAGCGACGCCACCACGCCGGACGCGCTATATAGCATCACGATGCCGAAGCTGATCAGCGCGAGGATCGCGCCGAACAGAATCCAATCGGTTTTTAGTTTGGCCATCCGCCGCCTCCCATCCGCGCAAAGAGCCGCTTGAACTCGCGACCTCGCTGCTCGTAGTTATCGAACTGATCGAAACTCGAACAGGCCGGAGCCAGCAGAACGACATCGCCCTCCACCGAACGCTCCATCGCCACCGTCACCGCGCGAGCCAGCGTCCCGCACTGGGTCTGCTCTACATCACCGAGTTCGCCGGTCATCTGGCTTTCGATCAGCTCCGCCGCCGCCCCGATCAGCAGCACCCCGCGAGCCTTCGCGCGCAATGCGTGCGCCAGCGGCCGGTAGTCGCTGCCTTTATCGGTGCCGCCGAGAATGATCCATAGGTTGCCCGGGAACGCCGCCACCGCCTTCAGCGCCGCATCCACGTTGGTCGCCTTCGAGTCGTTGTACCAGCGGACCCCGTTCGCCTCGCCGATATATTCCAGCCGATGCTCCACGCCCGGGAAGCTCATCACCGCTTCGCGAATCCCGGCATGCGGCGCGCCCGCCAGAGCCGCAATCGCCGCTGCGGCCATCGTGTTTTCGATATTGTGCGATCCCGGCAGCGGCACCTCGCTGGTCTTCATCAGGACCTGCTCATTCAGAACGATCTCATCGCCGCGCACGCACGCGCCCTGCTTCACCGGCTTATGCGAGCTAAACCAAACCGTTCGCGCCGGCGTGTCGCTCGCATACCGCTCCACCACCGGATCATCCGCATTCAGCACCGCATAATCCGCGGCAGACTGATTCCGCAACAGCCGCGACTTCGCCCCCGCATAGCGCGCAAACGTCCCGTGCCGGTCCAGATGATCCGGCGTCACGTTCAATACCGCGCCGATCCGCGCATGGAAGCGATCCGTGGTTTCCAGTTGAAAGCTCGACAGCTCCAGCACGTTCCACTGCCCATCGCGCGAGCCATCCACCATCTCGGCCGGAGGCGTTCCGATATTGCCGCCCACCTGCGCCGCGATCCCGCATGAGGAAAGAATATGCCCGGTCATGGCCGTCGTCGTGGTCTTGCCGTTGGAGCCGGTGATGCCGATGATCTCCCCCTTCAGGAACCATGAGGCCAGTTCGAGATCGCCCACCACGGGAATCGCGCGACGCCGCGCCTCCAGCGCCACCGCAGTGTCGGCCGGAACGCCGGGCGAAAGAACCATCAGATCCGCCGCGCCCAATCGCGCCCGGGTCCTGTGCAGCCACGCGAACTCCCAGGCGGGCCGCCATTCCCTGTGCATCCGGCTTTTGATCCATCGCCAAAACATCCGCTCCTTGCTGCAAAAGCAACTTCACCGCGGCGATGCCGCTCTTTCCCATCCCCACGACTACAACCCGCGCGCCGGCCAGTTCCATACCCGCCAACGTCCCTAGCGCAGCTTCAGCGTCGTTAACGCCAGCAACGCAAAAATCAGACCCGCGATCCAGAAGCGGATGATCACCCGCGACTCATCCCATCCAAGCTGCTCAAAGTGATGGTGCAGCGGCGCCATCTTGAACACCCGCTTTCCCCGCAGTTTGAAGCTCCCGACCTGGATGATCACCGACAAGGCCTCGACGACGTAGATCCCGCCGATGAACGGGAGCAACAGTTCCTGTTTCAACAGCACGGCGACCGTCGCCAGCCCGCCGCCGAGCGAAAGCGACCCGACATCGCCCATAAAGATCTCCGCCGGATGCGCGTTGAACCACAGGAATCCCAGGGCCGCGCCGGTCATCGCGCCGCAAAAGATCGTGAGCTCGGAGGCGCCCGGCGTGCGGAGGATCTCCAGATACCCGGCGAAATCCGCGTGCCCGGATACATACGACAGCACCGTCATCGCCCCGGCCGAGATGATCATCAGGCCGATCGCCAGACCGTCCAGTCCGTCGGTCAAGTTCACGGCATTGGACGAACCCACCAGCACGATCGCCAGAAATCCAAAGAACAGAATGTAGGCGACCACCATCGTGACCGGCCCCGCCAGCAGGCTCGGGCTCAGCAGATCCGGGGTGAAGTTTTTGAAGAACGGCACGTTCATCTGCGTCGAATAGATGCCCGCGTTCCGCATCTGCAGCAGGCAGAGGCCAATCACCACCGCCGCCACGACTTCCCAGACGATCTTCTGTCGGCCGGTCAGACCGAGGTTCCGCTTCTTGGCGACCTTGGTGTAGTCGTCCCAAAATCCGATCGCGCCGTAGAGCACCACGCCCAGCATCGCCACCCAGACCGACGGGGTTTCGAGATTCGCCCACAGCAGCGTCGGCACCAGGATCGCGGTGATGATCAGCAGGCCCCCCATCGTGGGCGTTCCGGCCTTCTTCTGATGCGACGCCGGACCTTCCTCGCGGATATGCTGGCCGATCTGAAACTCGCGCAGCCGCCGGATCAGCCACGGGCCGATCAACAGAGACAGCGCCAGCGCCGTCAGGCTCGCCATGGCGGTCCGGAAGGTCGCATACTGCACCACGCGCAGCGGAGTGAAGATCGGTTGTAGTTGCTCGAAGCCCAGCCAATACAGCATCTAGCCGGCGCCCCCGTCTTCGATTGCTTTCCCGGGCTGCGGCGTCTCCGGCAGCGCCTCCAGCAGGCGGGCCAGCGCCCGCTCGACTTCCACTCCCCGCGACCCTTTGAACAAAATCGCGTCGCCGGGCCGGGCGATCTTCGCCACCAGCTCACCGGCTTCCGCTGGGTCCTCGAAAAAAAACGCGGCGGCGGCCCGAAGGCCCGCACGTTTGGCTGCGTCCAACATGAAGTAGGCCGCGCCGCGTATCCCTACGAGCACATCCACCTGACACCGGACCGCGGTTTCACCCACGTCCCGATGCAGGGGCTCGGCCCAGCGGCCAAGCTCTCGCATCTCCCCCAGCACCGCAATGCGGCGCGTTGCCGGCGTGTCCTGCAGGACCTCCAGCATCGCCTTCGCGGCGTCCGGGTTTGAGTTATAACAATCGTTCAAAATCGTGATGCCGCCGCGCGAGATCCGCTCGCCGCGCATCTTGCCGGGCTGGAGCCCCGCGACGGTCCCGATCAGCGCTTCGGGCTTGATCCCGTAAATCCCCGCCGTGGCGATCCCCGCCAGCAGGTTCGAGACGCTATGCCGTCCGGTCAGCCGCGACTGAAAGTCCACATCGCCGACCCGGAAGCGCACCCCATCGGCGGAAAACGCAACGTCATCGGCCCTGACATCTATCTCGCCATCAGCCGCTTCCGACATCCCGTAGAACACCGTGCGACCTTTGTGATGCTGCGCCATCGCCGCCACGCGTTCATCGTCCGCGTTCAGCAGCGCGATCCCGTCCGGCCCCAGTTCTTCAATCAACTCCCGCTTGGCTGCCGCGATCCCTTCAATCGAGTCAAAGTTCTCGATGTGCGCGGAGCCGACGTTGGTCACCACTCCGATCCGCGGACGCGCCAGCTTCGTCAACTCCCGGATCTCGCCGGCGTGATTCATCCCCAGCTCCAGCACCGCCACCCGCGCGTCCTCCTCCAGACGCAACAACGACAGCGGCAGCCCAATATGGTTATTCAGGTTGCCCTCTGTCTTGGCCGTCTTGAAGCTGGCGTTCAGCATCGCTGCGATCACATCTTTCGTGGTGGTCTTCCCGGCGCTCCCGGTCACCGCCACCACATCTCCTATCCATTCCTCGCGAACCCGGCGCGCCAGGCTCTCCAGCGCCCGGAGCCCATCAGCCACCCGAATCAATGGCCCCGCGGCTTCTCCTACATCTCCATCCACAACCGCGGCCACCGCGCCCTTGGCGAGCGCCTGCGCCACATACCGATTCCCGTCATGCGACGGTCCGCGCAACGCGATAAACACATCGCCCGGAGCCACGGTCCGGGAATCGATGCTCCACCCGGTCGCGACTGCTTCCGCCGCATCTGCGGCCGCATTTACATCCGCCGAGCCCGAAGCATTCTCCAGCCGGCGACCCAATACCTCAGCGACCCACTTCAAGGGCCGCTTCATCGCCAGGCCATCCCCTGCAATCGCCTTCGCCCAAACGGCCGCCTATTCGCGCGACGCACGATCCCCATACCCCAGGGAAAGCAGCACTTGGCGCGCCGTTTCACGATCATCGAAATCAATGGTCCGATCAGCGAAGATCTGGTAGGTCTCATGACCTTTCCCGGCCAGCAGCACCGCATCGCCCGGTCGCGCATACTCCAGCGCCAGACGAATCGCGCGAGCCCGGTCCGGCTCGGCGGCGTAGGGCGTATCCTCACGCCCCAGGCCCACCAGAACGTCGTTGATGATGTTCAGCGGCTCCTCCGATCGGGGATTGTCCGACGTTAAAACCACATAGTCGGACAATGCCCCTGCCGCTTGACCCATCAACGGACGCTTGGTGCGGTCCCGGTCGCCACCGCAGCCGAACAGCGTAATCACGCGACCCCCACTGGTTTCCACCAGCCCACGCGCCACGCGAATTGCATTTTTCAGCGCATCGTCGGTATGCGCATAATCCACCACCACCAGGAACGGCTGGCCGCAATCGACCCGCTCAAATCGTCCCGGCGCCGGCGAAGCTTTCGCCAACCCTTCTGCGATCGCCTCCAGCGTCAGCCCGCAGCTTAAACCCGCTCCCGCCGCGGCCAATAAATTCAGACACGTTGATCTCTCCCACCAGTGGCGAGACGATCGCTTGCCGATGTCCCTGCCACGTCAAATCAAAACGAACCCCATTCAGCCCGGCCCGCACGTTCTCGGCCCGCAGCGCCGCGGCCGCCGACAAACCATACGTAATGGTGCTGGTCCCCGGCCCCGGGAGCATCCACTGCCCCGCCGGATCGTCCACGTTGATCACGGCATGGCCCGGCGCCTCTGGACCTATACCGCCATGTCGACGGCACGAACAGGCGACGCTTGGCGTCGCGATACGCGTCCATCGTGTGATGGAAGTCCAGGTGATCCTGCGTGAGATTGGTGAAGACCGCGGTATGGAAGTGGAACCCGGAAACCCGGCCCAGCTCCAGCGCATGGGAGGACACCTCAGAAACCAGATACGTCCCGCCCAGCTCGGCGAGCTCATCGGCAAACCGCGCGATATCCAGCGACTCCGGCGTCGTATTCGGAGCCGGCCGCACCTCATCCCCCATGCGATACGCAATCGTCCCCAGCAGGCCCGTCGGACTTGGATGACCCGACGCCTCTCCCGCGCCGCGCAAAAGGGATTCGATGAGATATGCCGTGGTCGTCTTCCCGTTCGTTCCGGTAACCCCAATCAACGAAACCCGCAGATCCGGATCCCGATAAAACGTCCGCGCCGCCGCCGACAGCGCCTGCCGCCCGTGTTCGACCTCGACCCACGGGCCATCGAAACCGTCTGGAGCAGGTAGTTCACTCACTACGGCGACTGCACCTTTCTTCAATGCGTCCGCGGCGAACTGGCGGCCATCCGCCTTCGCTCCGCCGAACGCAAAAAATACAAACCCTTCCCGAACCCGGCGCGAATCGTATTCCAACCCGGCAGCTTCGATTGCGCCGATCTCCGCCGGGAGCGGGGCTCGCAACCGTGCGCGAGCCAGCAACTCGGCGACCTTCATTGCTCAAACCGGACCCGCACCGGCCCGTTCTTGGGCAGCATTGCCCCGGGCGGCGGATCCTGGCTCCGGGCCACCCCGGAACCGTAAATCTTCACGTTCAGTCCCGCGGCAGCGGATTCCCGCATCACCGACTGCAACGTCATCCCGCGAAAATCCGGCGTGCGGGGACCGGCGACGATCGTCGCGTCCTCCACCACTTCGATGTCGCCTTCGGTCGCGAGACCATCCATGGGGAATTCGGGCAATTCCTCGTCACTCGTTAAAAAAAGGCCGCCGGCCTTGTTCCCTGTCTGAGTTCAAGACCGGCGGCTGAGTGACGGAGGATACAGCTCGAAATCCCGTCCCACCTGCGGGACGAGAAAAATTGAATGCGGGGGCGATCGCCGACCGGTCATTGGCGGCAATCAATCCCAGCGCTTCGGTAAACTCGGCGCCCGGCTCCTCGACGATGAACGGCAAATCGTCCAGCACCTCGTCGGGATCCACTTCGGGCACTTTGGCATCCGGCAGATCTTTTGGCACATCCAGCATCCGCAGCGCCGACATCGCGACTTCGCGGAATACCGGAGCCGCCCGCACGCCGCCGTAGCCCTGCGTGCCGCCCTTGGTCCGGTGCAGCGTCACGGCGATCACAATCCGCGGATTCGTCACCGGCGCAAAGCCCATGAAGCTCGCGTTGTAGGTGTGCGTATAGGTCCCCGCGCTGACATCGAACCACTGCGCCGAGCCCGTCTTCCCACCGGACGTATACCCCGGCAGCACCGCGCGGCTTCCCGTGCCGCTGAGCACCACGGCTTCCATCATCTGGCGCAACTGGATCGCCGTCTCCGGGCGAACCACGCGCTTGGCCGGCTCCTGCGCGAAGCGCTCCACCGGCTGCCCCGGACGCTGCCGGCTCAGCACCAGCCGTGGCTTCACCAGGTTGCCCCCATTTGCAACCACCGAACCGGCCAGCGCCAACTGCAGCGAGGTCACCCCAATTTCATGCCCGATCGCCAGCGATCCGATCGCCGCCGGATGCCACGTCTTGGCCGGACGCAGGATGCCGGCCGTCTCGCCCGGCAACTCAATCCCGGTTCGCGATCCGAATCCCATGCGGCGTTGAAATTCGTACAACCGATCCTTGCCGACCTTCAGCGCGATGTTGATCGATCCGATATTGTTGGACTTCGCCAACACGTTGGTCATCGTCAACACCTTCTCCGGGTGGTCGTCGTGAATCACGCGACCCGGCAGCCGCAAAACCCCATTGCCACAGTCAATCAGCGTCTGCGGCGTTAGCCCGGTCAGTTCCAGGCCCGCTGCCATCGTAATGACCTTAAACACGCTGCCCGGCTCAAACGGCGTCGTGATCGCCAGATTGTTCCGCGACTTGTCCAGCCCACCCGGCGGCGAGTTCGGATCGAAGGTCGGATAGTTCGCCATCGCGAGGATATCGCCCGTGTAGGGGTCCACTGCGACCACCGAACCGCTCACCGCACCGCTATCCAGAACCGCTTCCTTCAGCCGCGCCTCGGCTTCGTACTGCACGTTGGGATCGATGGTCAACATCAGATCCGAGCCCGGCACCGGCTGCTCCAGCATGTCGGCCTGGTAGACCCGGCCGCGCGAATCGGTGAACTGGCGAGCCAAACCGGGCTGCCCGGCCAGATCGCTCTCATAGGCCAGCTCCAGTCCGGCATTGCCGTGCTGCAGATCCGTGTCGTCGGTATAGCCAATCGAACCCAGCACATGCGCCGCGAGCTCATCGTTCGGGTAGTACCGCTTCAATTCCGTCTGATAGAACACATACGGCAGCTCCAGCGCGTGAACCGCCTCGGATTCCTTTTCCGATACCCTCCGCTTCACATACATGAAGCGCTTCTGCCGATCTTTGTAATCCGCGATCCCGTCGCGCAGTTCCACCGGATCCAGCCCCAGCGTGGGAGCCAACAGATACGCCGCCTCGGACGGATCGGCCACCATCGACGGATCCAGCGCCACCGTATCGACCTCTAACGTCTTGGCCAGCGGCTGCGCGGTGCGATCCAGAATCGAGCCGCGCATCGCCTCGATCTCCACCATGCGCTGCTGCTGGCTCTCGGCCTTCGCCAGAAATACGTCATGCTGGACGACCTGCAGAAAGACCAGGCGCCCAAAGATCCCCCCAGCCCATAGCAACAGGACCCATAAGAGCCAATGCAACCGTTTTGTGGTCTGCGCCGGCAGCATCTCGATTCACCTTTGGCGTCCTCTCAGCCGAGAGGACTTAGCGCTTCTCCCCCGCCGCGGCGTTCCCCGCCCGCGCCATTTCCCCGTCGTGGCCGCCGTCCAGATAGATCACGTTGGCCGGTTCCGGATCCACAAACTTCTGACTCTCGGCCATCTTCTCCATCCGCGCCGGCGAGAGCAGCGTCGCTTCCTCGACGATCAGCTTCGCCTGATCGGATTGCAACTCCGAGACCTGCTTCTTCAGAGCCTCCACGCGATAGCCGGCCAGCACCCCGTAGGCGTGCGGCATCAGCACGCAAATCAGCAGCAGCGCCGCCGCCACCATAGACCCAATCGCCTTCCAGCAGACATGACCCGCCTCCGGATCCATCACGCGTACAACGCTCGTGTTATCGATCCGCTTGACGTAGAAATAGATATCCTCGTTCGCGAAGCCGCGAACGCGCGTCGACTTGTCGTCCGGACCCGCATCCTGCCGAGTCCCCTCCGCGCTCTTGGTTAACCACCGATTGACTGCCGTCGCCCATGTCGCCATGTATTTGCCCGATTTCTGCCTAAGTCTTCTCACCGGCCCTGCACTGCCGGCGCCCGTTCTAAACCATCTCCAGCGCCCGAAGCTTTGCGCTCCGGCTCGCCGGGTTTCGCTGCGTTTCCTCCTCGCTAGGCCGCAACACGTGCTTGGTCAGCACCTGCGCCCTTCCGGCCTGCTTCAGCGCCTGAAAGGCGCGCTTGACCATTCGGTCTTCCAGCGAATGAAATGTCAAAATCACAACCCGTCCCCCAGGAGCCATCCAGTCCGGCATGCTCCCGAGCAATGCCTCTAACTGCTCCAGTTCCTGATTGACGGCCATCCGCAGCGCCATAAACGTCTTGGTCGCGGGATGCAGTTTGCCCGTGCGGAACACGGCCCGTTCGATCAGCTTGGCCAACTGACCGGTGGTGTGTATGGGCCGTGCCCCCACGATTGCTCTGGCTATTCTCCGGCTCCTCCTTTCCTCGCCTAATTTGAAAATCAAATCGGCGAGCTTCCGTTCTGGTTCGAAATTGACAAGATCGGCGGCCGTGGGACCCCCGGCCTCTCCAGAGGTGCGCGACATGCGCATATCCAGCGGCCCGTCCGCCATCAGGGAGAATCCCCTCTCCCCCTCGGTTAACTGAAATCTCGAAACACCCAGATCCGCCAGCAATCCGTCCAACCTCAAGGAGACCCGCAGCGATTCGCCGCCACCCTCGGACGCCAACACGGAGCCCAGCTCGGAAAACCGGCTGTGATGAAAGTGCACGCGCGCCAGTTGCGCCGCCGAAAGCGAGTCCGCGAGATTCGCTCGCGCCAACTCCAGACTCTCGGCGTCCCTGTCGCACGACAGAAGAAGCCCTCCTTCTTCTAACTGTCGTGCGATCGCTCCCGAATGCCCTCCGAGTCCAGTTGTGGCATCCAGGTAAGCACCGTTCGGCCGCAGCGCGAGATGCTCCAGGCACTCGTCGAGCATGACCGATACGTGCATACATATTCGCTAGAACAGCCCTTCCGCTTCGAGCGCCTCCAGATCGGACTCCATGTTGGCTTCCGAGGCGGTCATCCGCTCGTCGTAAACGGCTTGCGTCACCAAAGTGACCCTTCCCTTGTAAACATCCAGATAGACGGGCTGCTTTTCCTGCAGACCCAGAACTTCCCGGAGCTTGGCGGGCAGCAGCAGGCGACCGGAACCATCGATCGCCGCCTCTCCGCCATAGACCTTTGCCATGAACGCCATCCGCTCGGCTTGCTTGGCCTTCTCCTTCTGCGCCTGCATCAGAGAAAGATTTTGTTTCCACAACTCCATGGGGTATATTCGACCCAGGCGTTTGTCCAACGTGGTAATGAAAAACCGTTTGCTTACGAAAGTCTCCAGAAAAGCCTTGAGGTCCGTCGGGAGCTTGAGGCGTCCCTTGTCGTCCACGCTGGCTTGCGGGATCGAGAGGGGTGCCTCTACCTCTTGAACCGGGTTTTGGTCCTCGTCGGCCATTCTGGAACACTCTCACCCACATCGGGCCACTCACAGAGTGTACGGCAGCATTCCGTTGCTTGGCAAGGCAAAAACTCGATAAAGTCTGTATTCTCTTTGTCTTCGCCTGAGAGGCCCGTACTCCTGGTACCCCTGTCGTACTCCAAATCCCCCGAATTTCGGCTCTCCCCTGCCAGGAGAACGACTAGAAAAGGGAATAGAAGAGGTAGGAATGGCCCCTCCAGGGTTGGCCAGGTGTGGCGTGGGGCAATGGGGGGCCGGCGTTCAGCCGGCGGGAAGGTTCACCTTCCCAGTCCGCGAGTTGGAGGCCGAGCCGACGAGTTCCTACCCGTCGGCTGTGGGCTAACGTGGGCAGGGCGCTAGGCCCCGCCCAGCCTACTGGATCACCGCCGACACCGCGTTCGTCGACACCCCGCCAATCTTCACCGTCACCTGGACCTCGCCCGCACCCGCCAACGACGCCGGTAGCGGCCCGATGTTGACCTGATCCAGCCCCGGATACTGGCTCTGCGCGGCGTAGCCCAGCACCGGTACATCCGCCCCGCCGACCGTCGCGGTGACTTCCAGATCGCCTGCCCCACGGATCCCGGTCCCGTAGAGGATCAGGTACACCGAGCCCCGGCTGAGGTCGATCGGCTTGGCCACCGGTACGCCCCCCTCAAACGGCGCGACGATCTCGTTGATCTGGGTGTCGTCACCAGCCACGATCAGCACACCCGCCGCCGCCAGCCCCATACCGGTGGCATTGGCGGAAAACAGCGCTGGGCTCACCTGCGAAACCAGGATCTCCCCGGCCGCCACCGCCGTCCCTGCACGGTAGATAGTCACCGTCGCCGCTCCCTCCGCGGCTGCATCGGGAACCAGAAGATTCACCTGCCCGGCCGAGACAAAATACAACCCCGCATCGTGATCCGTACCCTGGCTATCGGTAATCACGGCACTGGTGTCGCCCAGCGATGAATTCGTCCCGTTTCCGACGACCAGTTTGCTCGCCAGATCCGAGCCATATACGCTGACGATCGCTCCCGCCGCGGCCGAATTCGGAGGCACCCCGGGCGTGATCCCCGCCGCATTCACCGCGCTGGCGACCGGCAGCAGGGGTGTCAACTTGCGGATGCGCTGATTGGTCTGATCGGAAAAATAGACGTTCCCGTCTCCATCCGCATCGAATCCGATCAGCGCCGAGCCGAGATCCGCTTCGAGGGCCGGGCCGCCGTCCCCGGAAAAGCCCTCAACCCCGGTCCCCGCAATGGTATGGATGACGCCCGCGGTATCGACCATCCGAATGTAGCGGCTGCTGCCGATGAAGAGGCGGCCAAGGTTATCGACCGCGATCCCCAACGGAAACGCCACTGCTGCATCAACGGCCGGTCCGCCATCGCCCCGGGTTGCCGCCAGGCCGGTTCCCGCCACGGTTTCCACCATGCCGCCCGATACCCTCCGGATCCGGTTATTGCCCAGATCCACCACGTACACACCGCCGTCCACCGGGCTGACCGCCAGCCCGGCGATTCGCCCGAACTGCGCCTGATCCGCGGGTCCGCCATCGCCGCCGTCGCCACGCTCGCCAGTGCCGGCAAACACCTCCGGAGTCCCGCCCGGACGGATGTGCATCACCTGATAGCCGAACTCATAGGCGAAGTAGATGTCCCCGTTGCGCCGATCCACCGCCAGAAAATCCGGCCTCGGGATCGTTCCGCTATTTACGGACCCGGCGATCCCGGACGCAGCCACGGTCCGAATTTTTCGGTTCAACGTATCGCCGACATAGACGGTTCCCGCGTCGTCCCGATCCACCGACGCCGGCGTACCGAATGCGATATCCGTGGCAGGCGACCCATCGCTGCCGCCCACCCGATTCCCATTTCCGGCAAACGTATGAATGATTCCGTCCCGCGTCAACACCCGCACGCGCGACGCCTCGCTCTCGGCGATATAGACCTGGCCGTCCGTCCCGACCGCCACATCGTCCGGCGAATGCACCAGCGCATCGACGCCCGGACCGCCGTCTCCGCCCGAGTCTCCGTTGCCGGCCACGGTCGTCAGCATCCCCGCCGGATCCACCTTGTGAACGTAGATGCCGTCGAGGATGAATAAATCGCCCTGCGGATCAAAGGCGATGGATTGCACCGAATCCAGATCAAAATTCAGCGCCGGGACGCCGGCCTGCGCGCTGTTCCCGCCCCCGGCGACCGCTTCGAGGTTCCCTCCCGCGGTGAGCCGAAACACCATGCGGCGGTTACGGTCCCCAATGTACAGCGTTCCGTCGGGATGAAACGCCAGCGCAGCCGGACCGGAGAATTTCACGCCCAGCGCGGGACCGTCTTCGGTCGAATCCCCGCCGCCCGCGATCGTCTGAATGATGCCGTCCAGCCCGATCCGGCGGATGACTTGATTGCCGGTGTCGGCGAGGAAGATATTGCCCGTCGCATCCACCGCGAGTCCCTGTGGAGCGCTGAAGGTCGCTGAGATGGCGGGACCGCCGTCCCCGCTATACCCTCGCTCCCCGGTCCCCGCGACTGTAGTGATGACGCCGCTCGGATCGATTTTTCTGAGCCTCGCGTTGCTGCTGTCCAGTAGGTACAAGGAGCCGTCCGGACCGAAGGCGATCGCCGCAATGGCAGCAATACCCGCGTCCATCGCGGGGCCGCCGTCGCCGGAAATGGTGAAGGACCCGGTACCCGCCACCAATTGCAGAATGCCCTGCTGATCGACCTTCCAGATCCGCGCCGAGGTCGGGTCCGCCAGATACACCCCATCCTCACCGATCGCGATTCCCGAGCCCGTATAAATTTTGGTCTGGGCCGCCGGGCCACCGGGTTTCCCGATTCCCCGAAATCCGGTCCCGGCAAATCCGGTCATCGCTCCGTCGCTGGCCGAGACTTTGTAGACTTCGGCGTTCGGATAGGAATCGGAGATGAAGAGATTCCCTTCCCCATCGACCGCAATCCCCAAGGGACCGTACAACGGGGTTTGCATTGCTGGAGAACCATCCGGAACGGAGCTTCCGGCCACCGTCGCGATCGTATATTTCGGCTGAGCCAACAAGACCGCCGCCGACAGAATAACCGCGACAAAAAGCACTGTCGCGTTGACCAAAAATTGAGTTCGAATCCGAGAAAAGAAACAGCGCCGCGTCCGGGCCAGGACATTCTGGGGAGAAATGGACATGCCCCCCATGGTACTGATCTGACCGTGCCCGCGTCGGCGACGCCTGAGAACTCCACTTCCGCCGTGGTCTTACGCGGATCTCATTGGATGTACATCGTGACCGTGTTGGCTTCGATCCCGCCCACAAACAACCGAATGGTTGTCATGCCATACCCGATCAAACTGTCGGGGATCGGACCAATATTGGCCTGATCCAGACCCGGGTATTGACTCTGCGCCGCGTAGCCGAGCACCGGGACATCCTGGCCCTGAACTTTCGCGGTGACCTCCAGATCGCCCGCATTGCGAATGCCCGTGCCGTACAGAATGATGTAGACCTTGCCCTTTGTCAGGTCGATGTGCGTAGGCACGCCCCCGCCCACTGCGGCGGCCACCGTATCGTAGAGCTGAGTCCCATCGGACGCCACCGTCAGCACGCCCGCCGCGGCAAGTCCCGTGCCGGTAGCGTCGGCCGTGAACAGCGCCGGCGCGACCTGGGCAATTTTGATCGACCCGGCCGCCATCGGAACGCCGTTCCGCCGCACCGTGAGAACCGCGTCGCCCTGCGCCGTACCCTCGGGGATCACGATATTCAGCTGCCTGGCCGCCACGAAGTAAAGTCCCGCGTCGCGCGTGGCGCCCTGGCTATCGGTGACGACGACGCTGGTATCGCCAAGTTCGAGATCGCTTCCGTTTCCGGCCACCAGTCCCGAAGCCAGCCCCTCTCCATAGACGCTGGCGATCGCTCCGGCCGAGAGCTGGTTCCGCGGAATCCCTACCGTGATGCCCGCGCTATTGACGACGCTCACCTGCGGCAACCCGATCGTCAGCTTGCGCACGCGCTGGTTATTGGTATCCGAGATATAGAGGTTCCCCTGTGGATCGATGGCCACCCCGGTCGGCCCGTTGAGCGTGGCTTGCGTGGACGGTCCGCCGTCGCCGCCGAAGCCGCCCTGCCCGGTGCCGACTACTCGATACACCATCCCATCGGTGGAGATCATGCGCACTGAGTGATTGGCGGCATCGGAAACATAGACGGTTCCGTCGGCCGCCGCCGCGATCCCGGTCACGGATCCGAATTGCGCTTCGAGCGCCGGTCCGCCATCGCCGCCAGCGCCATAATCGCCGTTCCCCGCAATGGTGTGGATGATCCCGGTTTCGACATCGACCTTGCGGACACGCCGGTTGGTGAAATCCAGTAGGTATAAGTTGCCGGATCGGTCCAAGGCAATGTCATAGATGGCGCCAAGCTCCGCATCGATCGCAGGACCGCCGTCGCCGCTGAAACCGTTCACGCCGGTACCCGCGTAGGGCGCGACGTTCTTGGTGGCGAGGTCGACGCGAAAGATCTGGTAGGTGCCGTAGCGGCTCACCGGGTACATGACGCCGTGATCGCGGTCAATCGCGATGCGGTCGGCACGCAGGTTTTCCAGAAAGCGGGTGATCTTCCCGTCATGACCCACCCGATAAATCGTGCGGGCATTAAGGTCCGGGAAATAGACGTTCCCCTGCGCGTCGAGATCGGCGGCACTGATGAAGGAGATACGCTGCTCACTGGCGACCCCGCCCTCCTGCGGAGTCCCGGAGATCCCGGTGCCGGCGAACGGACCGATGATGCCGTCATAGCTGACCGCGCGGATCCGCGCATCGTCGCCGCCGGTGATGATGATCTGCCCGCTATCGCCCACCGCCAGTCCTGCCGGGGTATAGATGTGCGCGTCCACCGCCGGGCCGCCATCGCCGGTGGAGTTGCCGGTGCCGGCGATTGTCGAAACGATCGTACTCGCGGCGATCTTGCGAATCCGGGAATTGCCCGCGTCCACGACAAGCAGATCCCCGGAGACGCCCATCGCGAGCGCGCCGGGCTGATTGAACTGCGCCGCGGCAGCCGGCTTGGTATCCCCGTTGAATCCGGGCTGGCCGGGAATCCCGGCGATCTGCGTGATGTTGCCGTCCTCCAGCCGATCCAGCGTGTTCAGGTACGAGTTGCTGATATACAGCCCTGCCCCATCCCAGGCGACCCCCGAAGGACCATGCAGCAGAACCTGCAGCGCGGGACCTTCATCGGTGTAGGTGGTGCCTCCGCCTGCCACCGTTTGGATCATCCCGCTGGGGTCCACCATGCGAATGCGGTTGTTTGCGGGCTCGGCGATATAGAGGTTGCCCTCGGCATCGACCGCCAGCCCGGCTGGATCATACAACTGCGCCTGCTTCGCAGGTCCGCCATCGCCCGAAAATCCCTGCGATCCGCTCCCGGCGACGGTTTCGATATTGCCGTCCGGCGTGATGCGGCGCACCAGGGAATCGATCCGAATCGATACGTAAACGGAGCCGTCCGGCCCCACTGCGAGCTGGCCATTGAAGCGCAACGTCGCATTGAACGCCGGTCCGCCGTCGCCTTCGTTGCCGAATCCTCCCGAACCGGCGAAGTTGTTCAGGATTCCGTCGGAGCCGACCTTGAAGATCTTCAGTGCCCCGGAGTCCGAGATATAGACGTTGCCCTGGGCGTCCACCGCGACGCCCTCTGGCTTGCTGAGCATGGTTTGGGTCGCCGGCTGCCCCGCGACGGGATATCCGGAGACGCCCGTTCCGGCAAAGATCGTCGTCGTGCCGTCGGGCGCGACCTTGCGAACACGGGCGCCCTGCAGCTCGACGACATACACGTTGCCGTTGCTGTCTGCCGCGACCGCGCCCACGCCGTAAAGCTGGGTTTCCGGTCCCGGCGATCCATCCGGAACCGAGGTTCCCGCGATCGTGTTGATGGTGAACGAGGGCGGCTGCGCCAGGACTGCGCGCGGCTGGGCCGCCAACAGGAAGACGCCGGCAAGAGACAGGGCAAGGGGGGACCGCGAAGGCCGGATACGCATCCGTTCATGGTAGCCGGATATGGAGATCCTCGGGAACCTGCGCAAATAGCCCAAGGAATACGCTACGCTGGCAACTAATCCATGCCCGACCGCACGCCCGAAGACCCCAGGCCCGACGATCCGACGCAAGACCCGGGCGATCCCAACGATTCGCAGTACCCCCACCTTCCGTCCGGGCCGGAGGCGTTCGAGCGGGAAGTCACCACCGACCTCAAGGACACGACACCCGACAAGCCCAAGGGTCGGCCGCTGCACACGCGCATCCTCTATGGGCTGGCCTTCGGCGTGCTTTCCGGGCTGGCGGTGAATACGCTGGCGGGCGGCGAAAATCCCAACGTCACCTGGTTTGTCGACAACGTCACCGCGCCCATCGGGAACCTGTTCCTGCGGCTGCTGCTGATGACCGTCATCCCGTTGGTGTTCTCCTCTCTGGTCGCCGGGGTGGCCGGGATCGGCGACGTCCGCAAGCTTGGCCGCGTGGGCATCAAGAGCTTTGCCTATACGCTGATCATTTCCGCCATTTCCGTCGTGGTCGCGCTGACCGCGGTGAACCTGATTCAGCCCGGCAAGCGCATCGATCCGCAAACCGCCGCGGATTTGCAGGCGCGCTATGAAACCGACGCGGCATCGCGCGTGGCCGCCGCGCAGCAGACCTCCGACGGAGCCTCGGTGCTGCAAATGGTGATCGAGACGCTGGTGCCATCCAACCCGATCGCGGCCGCGGCCAGCCCCACGCCCAACATGCTCCACCTGATGTTCTTCGCGGTGTTCCTCGGGGTCGCGACGACGCTGGTGACGCCCGACGTCAGCGGCATCTTCGTCAGCGGCATGGAGGCGCTGTTTGAGATCTCGACCAAGATCATCGACATCATCATGAAGTTCGCGCCCTACGCGGTGGCGTGCCTGCTATTCAACAACGTCGCCAGCTTCGGCCTGGATCTACTGGGCGCGCTGGTCTGGTACATCATCACCGTGCTGGGCGGGCTGGCGTTCCACATGTTCGTGATCTACTCGATCTCGGTGGCCGTGCTCTCGCGGATCTCGCCGATGGAGTTCTTCCGCCGGACCAAGACCGTCGCGCTGACCGCCTTCGCGACCTCGTCCTCGAACGCCACGCTGCCCACCGCGCTGCAGGTCACGGCCATGAACCTCGGGGTGCCGAAGCAGATCAACAGCTTCGTGCTGACCGTCGGCGCCACGGCGAATCAGAATGGCACGGCGCTCTATGAAGGCGTCACGGTGCTGTTTCTGGCGCAGCTCGCCGGCGTGGACCTGACGCTCGGCCAGCAGGTCCTGGTGGCCTATATGGCGATCCTGGGCGGGATCGGCACCGCGGGCGTGCCGTCCGGATCCATCCCCTTTATTGTTGTGGTGTTAGCGACCATCGGCGTGAATCCGTCGCTGATCGCGATCATCCTCGGCGTGGATCGCGTCTTAGATATGTGCCGTACGACTTTAAATGTGATCGGCGATATCACCGCGGCCACCTACGTAGCCCGCTCGGAGGGTTATCCACTGCTCGGAAGCTCCGAAGCGTGAGGATTCACACCTCGCGCGAAAATGCTAAATAGCAGAAAATAAATCAGATGAGGAACCCTGCCCGGGGAGGAGACTTGCACTCTCGCTGTCTGTTCGCTACCCTGGTAGTGCGCGTAGCGTGCCCGAACCACCTTATCCGTAGGTACTTTCAGGGCGCCACGCGCAGAAAAGAGCAGACTAATCCTTTCCGAGCGAGCCCAACCCGACGTTCCAGCACTTGCCCCACGGGTTTCGCCTTTGGCAGGCTGCGTTCCGGAAACGGATGCGGCTCTCAGTTCACAATTCAGCGTTTCGCATGCGATTCGGCTCCGTGATCGGCGCGGAACCGGCGCAAGGGTTACGTTATGGGTTCCGTCCGGCGTTCGCTCCGGCGAGCCGGGGCTGTCCGGGAAAGATCGTCTGTTTTTAGCGGTTCCCAGCCGCAATCTGTAATTCTAACTGTCGCTTCCGCACGGCTGCGGAGGCGCGAGGAGGTGTGCCATGGCCGGACGCGGGCCCATGTCGTTCCAGAAACGGCAAAAAGAACTGAAGCGCAAGGAAAAGCGCGAGGAAAAATTAACACGGAAGCTGGAGAAGAGATCCGGCAACGACGGCAACGGTCCCGAAATGGGCGAGCCCGTCGATTTCATGGATGAGCCGATGGACGCGGCTCTGATGGCGCGGATCCTGCCCGACGGCGGCGAGGTGATGCTGCAGGACGAGGACCGGTAGTCCATCCCATTTTTCCAGCGACTCGCCCGTCTTTCGGGCAGGCGAAAATTCCATATTCCATGGGGGAGCAGAGCCGAGGGCGGCGATGCTCCCCCTACCCTTTTTGGGCCCGAGTTTTGGCCCGGAAGCGTGGACGGATTGCCCTCGGTGGCCCGGTCGTGATTTACTACAAAAACGAGTGAAACAATTTTGTTTCATGGGCATCCAAGGTTTCAGCTCCGCAGATTTTCGCGCAGGGGCCTCGGGACTAACACCAACCCGTGGCACTTTTTGGTGTAGATCTCCGAATCAGCAGTTGCATAAATCGGAAGGACCTCCGCGGCCGGGCCAAGCGCTCTTTCCGGAGGAAGCTCGGGACTGGGAAGACCCAGAGCTCTCGAGGCAGCTACGCAAAAGGGATCATCAGTGAAGACGAGCGAGTTAATCGGGGCCTGGGGCAGAATTCTCCAAGGCAAGCCGCCCTCCCTATCGATCGAGATCACCCGGGAATGCCCACTGCGCTGTCCCGGCTGTTACGCCTACGAAGACGGGCATCTGGGGGGCGATGTGACGCTCCGCACCCTCAGCGACTTCAAGGGTGACGAGTTGGTCCGGCGCGTGATCGAAGTGGTTGATCAATACCGCCCCATGCACCTATCCATCGTCGGCGGGGACCCCCTGGTCCGCTACCGGGAAATGGATCGCATCCTCTCGGCGATGGTCGAGCGGGGCGTGCATGTCCAGGTGGTCACCAGCGCCTTCCGTCCGATCGCCGAGCACTGGCGCGATATCCCCAAACTGAACCTGGTGGTGAGCATCGACGGCCTCCAGCCCGAACATGACGTCCGCCGCAAGCCCGCCACCTATGACCGCATCCTGAAGAATATTCAGGGCCAGAGCATCACCGTCCACTGCACCGTTACGGGGCAGATGATGAAGCGCCCCGGCTACCTGCGCGAGTTCCTGGAATTCTGGACCCCTCGCGAGGAGATCCGCAAGGTCTGGTTCAGCATCTTCACCCCGCAGATCGGCGATGAGATGGAAGAAATCCTGACGCCCGAAGAGCGCCGCCGCTTCATGCAAGAGGCGCTGGAATACCGCCGCGAGTTCCCCAAGCTGGACATGCCGGAAGGATTAATAAAGCAGTTCGACAAACCTCCACATGCACCTGAAGATTGCGTCTTCGCGCTGACGACCGAGACGATCTCGGCGGATCTGAAAACCAAGGTGAAGCCGTGCCAGCTCGGCGGTAACCCGGACTGCAGCCAGTGCGGATGTATCGCCTCCATCGGACTGGCGGCGATCGCGGATCATAAGCTCGGCGGGGTAATTCCGGTAGGCGCGATCTTTAGAGGGTCCATCAAGATCGGCAAGATGTGGAACGGCAAGCCGGCCCCGGCGCCGCAGGATCCGAATCAGCTCCCGGTATTGCGGTAGGCGCTGTCCCGAGGTGGGGCGCCGCCAGGCCCCGCCGAATGGGTCGCGGATGCGGAGATCCGCGCCACTTGGATTACGAGTGCTGACGCCCCGAGTGGTTGCTAAGGAATGTCCGCCCCACTTGGGTTTCCGAGCCGCACCGGTAAGGGGCGGGGTCATACCCGCCCGGCTATTCGCCTTGCAGTTGCAAGTCTTCCGGACCGATTGAAGTAGTTCTCCAGGATGGACAACTGGAGCGCCACCTCCCGCACATTGCCGCTCTTGGCGGCGATGTACAGGTCATTTCCCAGGGGTTCCAGGCCCGGAAGCTCCAGAGTGGTCGCGTGGTGGCGCATCGCCTGCGCAACCACCAACAACCGCTCCAGCTCTCCGTTGCGAACCCAGTGCTGCCACTGGGGAAGCTCAGTGCGGCGCGTTTCCAGGTAAATTCGAACCCGCTGCGATCGATCCCCCAGCGCGTCGTCTGGCCCGGCTTCGACCAGCTCCACTTGTGTCGGGGTAACCGTAATTGGAGGCATGAAAATTCCCTTCTCTACCAGCCTTTTCGGGTGCTGGGCTCCGCGGCATGAGGGTGCGATTCCAAAAAGGTACCCTGTTTCTCAATGGGCTAAGTTATACGCCGGGGAGAGACCCGCGAAGACTCACGACTCCACCTTACCACTCCCCCGAGCGCCCGCCCATAGCTTTAGGACGGGTAGGCGAATGCCCCTATCCAGCCCATCCCTTCCTCCCGGGTTCGCCCCGGATCGCTAGGAATTCGGCCCGGAGTTTGCCGTGGCGATCACCGCCGTGCCGCTGGCCGAAACCATCAGCATTCCGTTGCCCGCGCCCAGGACCTCGTAATCGAGATCCACGCCGACCACGGCATTGGCGCCCAGCATCTGCGCACGCTGCTGAATCTCCGCCAGCGCGATGTCCCGAGCCCTCTGCAGCTCCCGCTCATAGGTCGCCGAGCGCCCACCGACGATATCGCGAATCCCGGCGAACAGGTCCTTGAAAACGTTCGCGCCCATGATGGCCTCTCCGGTGACGATCCCCAGATATGCGGTGATCTTTTGGCCTTCGATCGAAGGGGTGGTTGTTGTGATCAAAAGTTCCTCCTTGTATCGAGTTACGAGGGCGGGGCCGGGGAGGTTCCGTGGATCGGTCAAACGTGGATCGGTCATACCAGGTATGGGAATCGCTCCGGATTGTGGAGAGCAGCCTGCGGGCGTCAGATTCGGTCAAACCCGGAAGGATGCAGATCGATTCTTCCCGCGGCGGCTCGGACCAGGGATAAGGCCGCCGGAAAGGCCGAGGCTTGGCGCTGGATCGCCGTCGTTGCCACCCTTCTGATACCCCAGCCGATTCAGGTCCTCGATCTCAAGTCGGTGGGGCTTCCCGCCTCCATAGATGAGATAGGTTTCCCCCACAAAGTCTCGCGGATCTGCGGGGCGCCCATTGTGAAGTAGCCTGCAAGTGCGCCGCCCCATCGAACGGCAAAGCTGAACGCTTATAGGCAATGCCCGCTGGCTCACAATTGCACAATCTTCACTTGACTGGTACTGGCAATTCTCGCAACAAATGGACCTGCGTGATGGTGGAGGATGCGGGACATACCCGGTATCGCAGCAACGAAAACACTGGCGATCTCACTTCCGCGCAAATTGCCCGCGACGAGGATAAACACTCTGGCCCCACTCGCTTTGAGAGCAGCAATCTCAAGTGGCCGATAGCGCAGGCGCTGGTCTTTCGTCAGAACGATCCAGTTCCGTTTCCCGACTTCGGTCAACCATCTGCGATCCTCTTCGTCCGGCTTGAAATGATCGTCGTGAATTTCGACCGTCAAACCGGCTTCGATCAAGCAGGACCGGATAGGCTCGACGCCCAACGATCTATCGAGAAAGATGATGCTGCCGTCAGGCGGCTTCGCATCGGATGGCTTCTTCGATCGCACTGTCCTTTAGCCGGAAGTCCTTCGATAGTTGTTTAATAGAATCCCCGGCGCGGTACCGCTCATAGATTTCATTGACCGGGATTCCCGTTCCTGAAATCACCGGCTGGCCGTAGGAGACTGCGGGATCAATAACGACATCTCTGGGATTATCTTTCGCGACCAGAGGAGTATCGGTCTTGCGGGTGAACGGATACAGCTTTACCGGTAACCCCTTCGCGTCACGGTCGATTCGCTGCAGATAAGCTTTCATGACCTCGCGCATGGCTTCCTGGCCCTCGCGGGAGGCGTTGATCATCTGTCCGTAACGTTCGATGAAAAGGTCAAGTCCGTTGGTTTGAAAGGACTCTTCTATTAAAGGACGATCCTTGTGAAATTGTCGCTGAACATAGTTCAGCGCCTGGCGAACTTTGGGGAGTTTGACGCCGTGGCGTCTCCTCATTGCGGCGAGTACGTGGGCTTCCACCAGGTTGATAAAGGAAAGATATTGTCTGTTAGGATCATCCAAACGGATGAGCGGCGCGAAGTGCCCCGTTCCACCGGCAGCGACCGGATAGGAACGTCCAGCTACCCAGCTACGGAGGGTAGCCGGCGGCATTCGAAGGTATTGTGCAGCCTCAGCAACCGTGTACGCAGGCTGCAGACGCGGATCGCTCGTGTTAAATGCGGACGTCGGCAAGGCACCCTCTATAAAACATTATGGCTGGTCTATGTAGAACGAGCAATCGTCCAGCCGCCAGTCGATCGTATCTGGAGATCACTCCCAGGGAAAGCGGGAAAAAGGGAAGAATTGGTCGGGCCGGCGAGATTTGAACTCGCGACCTCTTGCACCCCAAGCAAGCACGCTACCAGACTGCGCCACGGCCCGAACACTCCCGAGTTTACCATTGGCTCGAACTCCGCGATACTGGAAGTTCAAGGGAGGCACGCGAACGATGGCATCGGGCGAGGCGCAAGGAATCCAAAGCAGTGGAGAAAAACGAACCTGCGCCGGGTGCGGGCAGCCGATCCCGTCGATGTCCAAGCTGATGACCCAGCAGGGCGGACGGACGCTCTGCCTGGCCTGCCAGATTCGCGAGTCTGAAATCAGGAAGGGTCTCGGGCAATAGCCGGGCTCGGGGGCGCCACTCGCCATGTCGCGACCGCGTCGTATCACGTCACGTATGGTCAAGGCAGGCCGCCGAAACAGTCGCCCGATCCAGAATCCATATCCTATTTAAAGAGAGGAGCTAACGAATGTCGCGTTCATCGCTATGGGTTTTGCCGTTGGTGTTGCTGGCGGCCTGCACGAGCCAAAACGGGTCCCAGGCCAATGCCCAGGTCCCGGAGATCTCCGGGGAGCGGATCCGCGCGCACGTGAAGTTTCTATCGAGTGATTTGCTGGAGGGGCGCGCACCGGGCTCGCGGGGCGGCAAGCTCACCACCGAGTACATCGCCAGCCAGTTCGCGGTCGACGGAGCCGAGCCGTTCGGCGACGACGGCACTTATTTCCAGGATTTCCAACTGGTGGGCGTGGAGCCGCAACCACGCTCGACGCTGACGGTGCTTCCCGATTCCGGCTCGCCGTTCCCGCTGGATTGGCTGAATGATTTTGCGGGCGTGACGCAGCGGCAGATTCCCGACGCGATGTTCGAGGCTCCGGCGGTGTTTGTGGGGCACGGGATCGTGGCGCCGGAATACAACTGGAACGATTATGAGGGCGTCGACGTGAAAAACAAGGTCGTGGTGATGTTCACCTCCGACCCGGCCTCCGACGATCCCAATTTCTTCACCGGCCCCGCGCTCACCTACTACGGCCGCTGGACCTATAAATTTGAGGAAGCCACGCGCCAGGGAGCCATCGCGGCGCTGATCATCCATACCGAACCGACCGCCAGCTATGGCTGGGAGGTGGTGCGTAGCGGCTGGGGCTCCGAGGAGCAGCAGGTCGCGCTGGAACCGGGTCAGCCCGCGCTGATGTTTGCCGGGTGGGTGACCGAGGCCGTCGGTGACCGCATCGGTTCAATGATCGGAATGACGGCCGAACAGATGCTGGCCGCGGCCGATTCACGCGACTTCCACGCCCGCGAGTTGCCGCTGTCGTTCAAAGGCAACATGCCGGCCGTGGTCCGCACGGTGAATACACGCAACGTGGTGGCTCGCGTTCCGGGGTCCGATCCGGCGCTGGCCGATCAGGCCGTGGTCTTCAGCGGGCATTGGGATCATCTGGGCATCGGCGAGGCGGTGGACGGCGATTCGATCTACAACGGCGCGGCCGACAACGCCACCGGGATCGGCATGATTCTGGAGATGGCGCGTGCCTGGGCGAACCTGCCGGAGAAACCGCGCCGGTCGGCGATCTTCCTCGCCGCGGCCGCCGAGGAGCAGGGTCTGCGCGGGTCCTATTATTTCGGACAAAATCCGCCGATTCCGGCATCGCGCATCGCGGCGGGACTGAACTTCGATATGTTCATGCCGTTCGGACGGGCTTCCAACGTCACGGTGAACGGGGCCGAGCGGACAACCATCTACGGCATCGTGCAGAACGCGGCGGAGCGGATGGGGATGTCCATCAGTCCGGATCCGCGGCCGGAGGCGGGAACCTATTACCGCTCGGATCATTTTTCGTTCGCGCGCGTGGGGATTCCGTCGTTCTCGGTGGATAACGGCGATGAACTGCTGGGCAAGCCGGGCGGCGAAGGCTTGCGCATCATCAAGGAATTCAATGACAAGCAGTATCATCAGCCGTCGGACGAGTATGACGAGTCGTGGGACTTTGCCGGCATGGTGCAGTACGCCGAGTTCGGGATGTTAATTGGAATCGACGTCGCCAATCAGGAAGCGATGCCGACTTGGCAACCAGGCGATGAGTTTCTGGCGGCTCGGGAAGAAAGCGGGGTGAGATAGTTTGACAGAATCGGCCGATAGGGGGCCATTGGAAGAAGACATTGAATATTGCAAATGCGACGATTGGGAACTCTGCGATTGCGGCAATGATATGCCGGATCACTGTAAGTGGTGCTGCCGCCCACTTTCACAGGAGCGACTGAACGAAGCGAAAAGGAGAGAATCGGAAGCGGATTCGAAATAGTTCTGCCATCTGCACGAGTTCTGCCTGGCCCATCGCCAGGCTCCGATGAGAGGTGGGGCAATGGACGCTAGTCGCCCCACCGGAGCACAAAGCCTCCCCCGGCCATGACATTGTGCTGGCCTCCTCCGATCGGGAGATTGTACGCCGGGCTGCCGGAATAGAAATCACGAACCTCGCCGCGCAGGGCCAGCCAATCCCACACTTTGACGTCCACGCCGCCACCGAACTGGAACGCTCCGCGATGCAGGAAGCGGGGCGCCTGGTTATCGGTGTCATCCACGCGAAAGAAGCTCTGCTCATAGAGCGCATAGCCTCCGCCGACGGCGAAGTACGGCGCGATCCGGGCGTTTGGCGCGAACTTCACGCGGATGCCGGGAGTCACGTAGAGCGTGGCGAGGTCGCGGGTCGCGGCGGGATTCGCCGACTGAATCTTGCGCTGCCCGTTGGCCAGTCCGTGGATTTCGGCGTAGAGCGCCACGGCGTCGTTGGTCCAGAAACGATAGCCATAGTTGACCTGCAGCCCGATCCCGCTTCCCAGCTTGAGAGCATTCGTTCCGGAGCCGCGGTCCTGACTGAGTAGCGTGCCCATAGTGAAACCGAGCTCGTGCTTCTGTGCGTAGATAGGATTGGCCAGCAGCGCCATCGCCAGCACCGGAACCGCCCACAGGCCCGGTGCGAGAGAAGTATGTCGCATGTTCAGGTAGTCGTTGGACAAACGAATTTCCCCCGCTCTTCCGTCTCAAGGCAAAACTCGCGGGGCATGGTCCCGCACCACTCACCGCACGCCCTACGGGATCCCGGGGGATTCGCGGCACTCCAACGACTCTCCTCTCGTGGGCGTAAAGTCTGTAGGTAGGGCCATGCGGCAACTTCCGATCGCGAGCGTTTTCCTGGCGCAAAGCATCTTCTTATTGGTGCACCGGCTGAGCGCAGCCGAGCCGATGATATACTCCATCCAGTCAAGCAGCAACGGGGAAGCGACACCGGCTCCGAGATGAAGCTGCTGGTCTATAAGACCGGACTCTATCGCGGCAAGGTGCATACGTTCCTGTTTCCCCAGTTCTCGGGTGAGTTGACCTATGACGCGGAACATCCGGAGGCTTCGCGCATCGCACTAACCATCCCCACGGATTCGTTCGAGTTGACCGATGACTGGCTGAGTGAAGGCGACCGGGAGGATGTGATTGCGGAGGCTCGGGACAAGGTGCTCGAGGTCGCGAAGTATCCCGAGATGCGGTTTGTCTCGTCCTCGATTCGTTCCCAGGGCGGGGATCGATACCAGGTCCAGGGGAAACTGACGATTCGGGATCGGTCGGCACCGGTGACGGTGGAGGTCGTGCTGGCTCCCGCTGCGAATGGAACCCTGACGTTCACCGGCAAAGCGGTCGTGAAGCTGACCAATCACGGGATCAAGCCGCCCAGCAAGTTCTTTGGGATCGTGGGCACCAAGGACGAGATGGACTTCTCATTTCGGCTGGCGGCGCGGCCGGCGGGCGTGGCGGGCGGCAACTGAGTTTCGCGGCCGGCCTTCGGCACCGCGACCAGCAGGGATCGCAACGCAGCCGTCCCCCAATTCACCACCTAACGCCGGATCAAGGCCCGTTCTCCTTTTGTTGGCACGCAACGCTCGTGACACCCCTGCGGCGAGGATCGAGGTCGGCTACGTTGCGCTTGCTATCGCGCGCGGTTCTGAAGGGTGCCGCTAGCTGCTGCCGGTTACATTTCCAGCGGCACTTCGTAGACTCCGCGGACCGAATTGAAGCACCGCACGATCATCCCCGGGCGCAGGTCGCCCACGGAAATCACCCTCTCGAGGACCTCGCCCCGTTCGAGCAGCTCCGCGCGCATGGTTCCGGCCAGCAGTCCGCACGCCACCGGCGGCGTGACCCAAACACCTTCGCGCTCAATCGCGACATTGGCGATGGTGGTCTCAGTGACCTCGCCGCGCTCATTCACCAGCAGAGCATCGGCGTCGGCGGGGAGCCCTTCGCGGGCCTGCGCGTATACCTGACGAGCGGTCGTCTTGTGAGACAGGAACTCGTCCTCGGAACGGACCCGGTGCGGGGACAGCACCACACGCTTGACGACGGTCGCCGCGCCAAGCGGCTTGACCTGGACCTTGAACGTCCCGTCGCGGCTGACCAGCAGACGCAGAATCGAGTCTTCGCGTCCCCTCCCCCGCCTCGCGCAGGAGATCTTCGCGGATGCGGTCCCGATCGCAGGCGAACCCGAAGTGGCGCGCGGCCTCGGTGAGCCGGTCCAGATGCCGCTCCAGCAGGTCGACGACGCCGGAGGAGGTTCGCATGGTCTCCAACAGTTGAAAGTCGGGAAGTTGAGATTCCATGTCGGCCATAGCGGAGGGGATCGCTGTCAGCGTGTGGGCGGCGAGAAGTCTCTATCTTACATAAGTTTGTCTGGGGCCCGGAGGACAATTCTGAACCTGGGCCTGCACGGACGGCGATACTTCACCGGGGCAATCAACACCGCATGAGGCCGGGCCGGGTCTCGCAACCCGGCTCTGAGACGCGGATACGGAGATCCGCGCCACTTCGGCTTCTGACGCCCCTCCACGGCCCCTGGAGACTGTGTTCTTACGCCGGGTGCAGATCCAACCATGGTATTCTTTTCATTGGTGTTCGCAGCCAGGATTGGTGCCGTAACGGGGTCGCCAACCCGCAGCGCGCACACCACTCACCGGGTGAAAACTAGGTTTGCTGAGGGTCCGACAGCCCCGCTCTCAGCGTTGCCGCAGGCAGGATACCCGCGCTAAGATTAGGGGTTTGCCAATAGTAGGAGGATAGTCATCTCAATGAGTCAAAGCCTAGAAGCTTTGTTGCAGAAAAGCGGCAACATTGCATCGATGCTCCGCAATTCGAAGATCGGAGCTTACATCTACCCGGTCGTCCCGTCAGAGTTTTCCAACTGGCGCGATGAGCAACGCGCATGGCGCGATTCCTGCGTGCTGTTCGATCAGTCGCACCATATGGTGGACGTCTACATCAAGGGACCCGACGCCGTAAAGCTGGTCTCCTATCTGACCATCAACAGCTTCAAGAATTTCCAGGTCGACCGCGCCAAGCAGTTCGTGCCCTGCACCCCGTCCGGTCACGTGATCGGCGACGGCATTCTGTTCCACATGGCCGAGAACGAAGTGGTCTACGTCGGCCGCGCTCCCGCCGCCAACTGGATTCAGTACCACGCCGAGACCGGTGATTGGGACGTCGAGGTCATCTATGATGACCGTTCGCCGGGCCGCCCGATGGGCAAGCCGGTGAAGCGCATCTCCTACCGCTATCAGATCCAGGGACCCAAGGCGTGGGACCTGATCGAAAAGCTGAACGGCGGACCGAAGGAGAAGGTCAAGTTCTTCCACATGGACACCATCAAGATTGGTGGCCGCACGGTTCGCTGCCTGCGTCATGGCATGGCGGGCGCGCCGGGTCTGGAAATCTGGGGACCGTATGAGGAAGGCGAAGAAGTCCGCAACGTGATCGCCGAGGCTGGCAAGGAATTCGACCTGCATCTGGTCGGCTCCCGCGCCTATCCGTCGAACACGCTGGAGTCGGGCTGGATCCCCTCGCCGCTACCCGCCATCTACACCGATGACCGTGTGAAGGGCTATCGCGAGTGGCTGAAGGACACCTCCTATGAGGCCTCCGGCTCGCTGGGCGGCAGCTTCTACTCGGACAACATCGAAGACTACTACATGACGCCGTACGAGCTGGGCTACGGTCCGTTCGTGAAGTTCGATCATGACTTCATCGGCCGCGAAGCGTTGGAGAAGATCGCCGACAAGCCGCATCGCGAGAAGGTCACCCTGCACTGGAACGCCGACGACGTGGCGAAGGTGTGGCGCAGCATGATGGAACCGGGCGAAGTCGCCTACAAGTTCATCGACTGGCCGCTCACCAACTACACTTCGGCTTCCTATGACAAGCTGACCGTCAACGGCCAGTTGGTCGGGTACTCGATGTTCGCCGGCTATAGCTACAACGAGCGCGCCATGCTCTCGCTGGGCACGGTCGATCCGGACGTCAAGATCGGTAACGAAGTGATCCTGACCTGGGGTGAGGAGAACGGCGGTTCCGAGAAGACGACGGTGGAGCGTCACAAGCAGCTGGAAATCCGCGCGATCGTCAGTCCGGTGCCTTACTCGAAGGTGGCTCGCGAAGAGTACGCCACGGGTTGGCGCGGCGAGAAGTAAGCTTCGTCGCCGACGAACCTGTTGTTTCTGGAACGCGAGGGCTTCGGCTCTCGCGTTCTTGTTTTTAGGGGCTCGGCTTCGGCGGCTAAAATAACAGGTACGATCCCCGGCGAGCGGTCCGGCGGCGGTGTCCGGAAACCTTCTTATTGCCCATGCGCGTCCTGGTTCTCGATAACTACGATTCCTTCACCTGGAATCTGGTGCATGCGCTGGAGGCGGTGGGGGGCCGCTGCACGGTGCACCGGTCCGATCGCATCACGCTGGGCGAGATTGAGGCGCAGGACCCCGACGGCATCCTGCTGTCCCCCGGTCCGTTTGGACCCGACCAGGCTGGCATCTGTCCCGACGTCGTGCGCGCCTTCGGACAGCAGATCCCGATCCTGGGGGTGTGCCTGGGCATGCAGGTGATCGCAACGGTGGCTGGCGCGCGGGTGGTTCCGTCAGGACGTCCGGTGCACGGCAAAGCCTTCCCGATCTATCACGACGGGACGGGATTGCTGCACGGCGTGCCCAATCCCTTTGCCGGCGGACGGTATCATTCGCTGATCGTCGACCCGCAGACAGTTCCCGGTACGCTTGAGATCACCGCGATCCACCGAACCTCGGCTTCCGCCGATCGGAGAAGCCGCGATCGCAGCCGGGCAGCGTGATCATGGGTTGCCGCATCAAGGGGCAACCGGTGGAGGGTCTGCTGTTCCATCCGGAGTCGTTCCTGACTCATCCGAGCAAACAAATTTTCGAAAACTTCCTGGCGTCGCAGATTCGCGACGAGCCGCGTATCGGCAGCCATGTGGACTGACCGGATCTCGCCGGAGCGGCAAGCCGAGCTTCAGCGGCAATTGCTCCGGGTGTTGCCCGCTCCCGCGCAAGGAGCCTCGGCGATGCGAACTCCGGTTGCGGGAACGGCCTCGGTGGCGCAGGTCGCGCAACAGCTCCATGAGCGTCCGGGCTTCGCCTACCTCCACGCCGGGCCCGGTGGCCCATCATTGTTCGCCGAGCCTCTAGTGACGGTGCGCTATGCAGATAGGCGCGCGGCCGTGCGAGGTCCGGGTGGCGAGGAGATCCTGGAAGCGCCCGCTTTCGAGATTCTGGAAGCGATTCTGCAAACGTGGGGCGGCTCATCCGGGGCGGTGCTCGCCGGATACCTGTCCTATGATTTGGCCGCGGAGTTGGAGGACGTCGGACCGCTGCCGCCATCGGAATTCGACTTTCCGCAGTTCTGGTTTGGTCTGTACGAGTCATGGCTCACAAGAGGGCTCACACGGGATGCAGAGGACAACGGCTGGTGCGACGGAGCGTGCAGGGTTGGACACTGACGGCGACCGACGCCTGGCGCGAGGTCCAGCCTACCTACCTGGAACGAGGGCTGCGCGCGGGAGGTGCTGAAACGAGCCGCCGGTCTGGTCGTGGCCGATCCCGTGGTCAGCCGCTCCGGCGAGATTCGGAGCCGTCCGGATCAGGAGGGGTTCCAGCAGGCGGTCGCCAATACGGTGCGCACCATCTACGCAGGCGATATCTTTCAGACCAACATCTGCCGCAAGATCGAGACGAAGCTGGACCCGGGACAGGAATGGGACCTGTTTCGTGCGCTGCGCGGGGCCAGTCCGGCCGCCTATGAGGCGTTCCTGCGCGTTGGCGATGCGGATTCCGGGCAGGCACTGCTGTCGATCAGCCCGGAGGTGTATCTGCGGGTGAAGGGCCGGGTAGCCGAAACCGAACCGATCAAGGGCACGCGTCCGCGCGGGAAGACCAAGGCCGAGGATGACGCGCTGTACCAGGAACTGGCGGGGAGCGAGAAAGATCGTGCCGAGCTCGCCATGATTGTGGACGTATCGCGCAATGACCTGGGACGCGTCTCCGAGATCGGTTCGATTCGCGTCGAGGCGCATGCGGAGCCTGATGTCGCTACCGACCGTGCATCACAGTTTCTCGGTGGTTCGGGGGCATCTGCGCAATGATGCGTCGCTGGTGGACCTGCTGCGCGCCTCCTTCCCGGCGGCGTCGATCAGCGGGGCGCCGAAGATTGAGGCAATCCGCGTGGCATTGCGCGAAGAGAAACAGCTCCGCGGACCTTGCATGGGCGCCATCGGCTGGATGTCGCTGGGTGAGAGCGAAGCCGGGGCGTCTCAGAACAAGAGGATGGAGATGTCGGTGGCGATCCGGACGGCGTTCGTGACCGATGGCATCGTGCGGTATTACGCGGGCTGCGGCATCACGGCGGATTCGGATCCGGCGGCGGAGTTCGAGGAGAGCGGTCACAAGGCGGCGGCATTTCTGCGGGCGCTGGGGCGGGAGCAGTAAAACAGAACCCCGACTGTAAAGGAGGGGGCAGGCACCGCCAAGGTCAATCGCCCGCATGCTCACGCATGGCGGCTCCGTATTCGCCGAGGGCAACCGAGGGGCTTACAGCAAGTGCGCCGGGGTGGTGCGCAACTTGAAGCGCTCGCGTTCGCGCAAGCCGACGTTGACTTCTTCCAAAGATCCAAAGAAGCCGGCGAAGCCGCGATAGAGGCGCCGGGGGCGTCTACGCGGACTGCGGAAGTCGCGATGGCGGAACTGGTCGGTGACCGCGATGACGGCCGTTCCCATGGGACGGTATTCGTGGGTCCCCTGGGCCCAGGCGACCCCGTCGGTTTCATCGATCCACAGCGCGAATCCCATGCTGGAACTATTATCCCGCGGGGATCGCGCGGCTTGCCGACCGGGTCGTGGGGGCCCGTCACCCGGCTCAAACGTGCGGACCGCAAACCGATAAGGAAGTTGTGTTCGGGAACGCTACCGACCTTCGCGGATCAACTGGAAGCCACGGCTGAGGATCTGATGGACGCGGCACAGCAGATGGGACAGCCCGAGACGTCCGTGACGGCCGTGCTGCTTCGCGGTGGAGGCCTTCGGCTCTATCAGCACTGTCCGGAAGCCGAGGAATGGCCCCTGGACGCCGTTATCCGCGAGTCGGGGGGCGAAGCGGGCTATCGTGTCACCGGAGGCTTATCGGGCGCTCGCGTGGAGGCACGGCGTGGGCAATCGCCCCTGCGGCTACAGTTGGGCCCGACTCTTGGGTTTCAGGGGACCGGATGGCGGGATGCGGAGTTCCCGAACACGAGCTCGGCTCCTCCGCTTCGGCAACAAGCGCTGGCGCTGCTGGCGAGACGCTAGCGGGGCGCCTTGGCGTATCCCGGCGAACCGGATTCCTTCACGGCAGAAAACGGGACCCTCGTGACTCCCCCGCGGCTTGGCCTGCAAGCGATCCAGGCCCTCGAGCTCCGAAAGAGGGCGCCGGGAGACAGAGGCGCCTGTCTCCCGAACCGCCACCGGGACGCGACGGAGAACTAGCCGCGTGTGCGCCGGCGCGCAACCAAACCGATCCCCAAAAAGCCAAGCCCGAACAAGGCCATGGAACTCGGCTCCGGAACCTGGCTGGGCTCGTTCTGCAGCCACACCTTGGCGTAGAAGGTTTCCTTGCCATCGTTGCCACAGATCAAGTTAGAGAGCTTTTCAAGCTCCAGGCTGTTGCCGGTGTAGATGGAATTCCCGTCGTAGATCACCACTTCCAAGCTCGCGCCGTTCGCATAGTTGAAGATGTTGACGCCCGGGGTCTGCGGAAACGCACCAGGATAGTAAATCTTGGCCGTGTCGTGTACTGCGCTGGCCGTCATCGAAGTGGAATTGATAGTGAAGACCTTGCTCTCTCCGTTCACGGAGATGTTAAACGTGATGCCCAGTCCAAGATTGTCGGTTTCACTGGACGTGACGTCGTGTTCATTCAGGTACAGATCACCCAAATAGAAGAATTGCCAGTTCCCGAAGCCTGGCGTCAGCGAGGTTGTCGTACCCGGCAGGCCCGCATTGGGATCAAACCCAATATCCAGGATGCTGGAACTCCCTGGAGCATTCACAGCCACACCCGAGGCGGGGGCGAATCCGATCTGGGATTCGAATTTGATCGTTGCGGCACTGGCCACCAGGCCCAGTGCCGCAATTGAAAGAAATAATGTCAGCACACGTTTCATCGTGCATATCCTCCGAAGATGCAAAGTCCCCGGCTTTTCGAACCGCCCGGGGCCATCTCAAAGCTAAAAGGTGGATACGCACCGGCCAATAGGAACACTTCGCTAGGAGTGACGGTACGGCGTTTTCGCGAGTCGAGGAAGTCGGCAGCGGAACACGGGATCCGCCGGATCGGGGGTACTAACCGAGGGAATGGGGGACGAAGAACCGACAAATACTTGAAGATACGTCGGTTGGGTGCGCTTGTCCGAGCAGCGGAATTTTCCGCGATAGTACTTTCGTGAGGAACTATCTACGAAGGTACCCGCGCAGGAGCATAAGCTTTCCCAGAACTTCTTCTGTATGACTCTGGGACTTGAACCTGGGACGGTTAGGATGCCACCGGGCGGAAACTGTTGGAAGTTCCCCCACAGGAGCTTCATCGAGATCCATCCGCCAGCATCCCTCTAAAAACAGAACGCCCTCCGGAAGAGCCTGGGCTCGCTCGCTAGAGCGAGCCCAACTCCTGGAGGACGTAGTTACCGATCCTTCTGATTTGGGAAGGTTCGGGGTTAGCTGTTACGGCGACGGCGAGCCATCACGCCAAGACCAACTAGGCCCATGCCCAGCAGTGCCATCGAACCCGGTTCGGGAACGGTGGTGCCCTGAGCAGACCAAGTGACAGGGCTCTTGTCGTCGATCGGGCTCGTCGATTGGGCGGTAAAGATGAAGTGCCCAACCGTATCGGTGAAGCCACCCGCGCCGCCGGTCGAGAAAACGCCGTTAACGGCGAAGGTCGCAATGTAGTTGGGACCGCTAATGAATTGCGAGACGGTCCAGGCGTCGCTGGAATCGGTTGTGAACGTGAGAGTCGGACCGAACGTAAAGGATTCCGCGGTGCTCGCGCTGAGATCCGGACCGGTTGTAAAGGTGGCACTCGCCCCGCAAAGTCCGGAATCGCCTCCGATGCAGGAAAGGCTGAACGGCGAACCGTTCAAAGTAACGGTCGAGGAACCACTTCCCCACCCATAGGAAAAGGTGGAGCTGCCGGTTCCAACCACGGTCAAGTCGATCGGTGCAGCAACGGCGGATACACTCATCAGAGCCGCGATTGCAAAACCGAATAGAATTTTCTTCATAACTGTTCTCCTCCAATTGCTGCGCCGTTTCGCTTAGGAGATAGACCTAGCTTCCGGCGCTAAAAGAACATTAGGTGTCCCGGGTGAACGCACCAATAGAACGTGACTACTAGGCGGGTGGGCAGACGCGTTCGATCCCTAGGAGGCTGCGAGAGAAAGCTCCTCGAAGGCGTCTGGTAGTTTATAGGACTGCCTACGCCATTCAGCTTCGGCGTTAGCTCTGCGGAATTCTCTTTCCCTCGTCCTATCAGTAACTTAAAAATAGGACTGCGAAAACGAAGAGGAAGTCTTCCCTATGACGGCACGCGATGGAAACGCGGAATCGTACCAGGACTGCTGGAAAAACGAGCTAGCACCCGACCGGGGTTAGGTCACAGTACCCCGCCCTCACAGAAAAGTTCCGTGGCTAAGCAAGTTTTTTGGGGATGGCTCGATGTGCTCAAACGCAGTCCTTAGAAAAGGATGGAGGGATTCTCCGACTGTTCCTCCGGATCCCGCACGAGGCCCGCGGGGAGTAGGACTCGATTAGGAAACCCGCCCCGTTCGGGAGGAAGGTTCGGGAGATTTCATTTGGGGAGGGGATTCGGCTCTTAAACAGGCCAGGCTTCTTCCCTGTTCAAGCCCCTTCCGTGCGGGCGGGTGAGTTGCATCCTCCCAGCACGGGCCTGAAAAGGGGCCATAAAACGACAAACGGGCTCGCCCGGCAAGGGCGAACCCGTGAATCATCAAAACTTTCGTGGAACGGCGCGGTTCGGACTAAGCCTTCCGGCGACGGCGGGTATAGACACCAACCGCGGCCAGTCCCAATCCAACCAAACCCATCGTAGCCGGCTCTGGGGTAGGAGTACTCGCACCAGTGGCCATGAAGGAGTAATAACCAGACGAAGTCAAAGGCGTTCCAAACTGGAAATTCAACACGCCCGGCGTTGGAGCGTAGGTGCTCGCGTCGTGGACGAATAGATGCCAGTGGTCAGGATACTAAACTGGCCACTGCCACGGCCCTGCAGAACCCAGGTGCTTACGGCGTAACTCATATTGCCGCCGTCCCAGGTAAACACACTCGACGAATCGAAGACACCAGAGTTCGAAGTCACCGTGTCAGGAGGCGGTCCCGCGGTTCCGCAAAGGGCAGCAATATTACAGCCCGCAACCTCGAAGGTTCCCCCACTCGAGAAGGCGACGGATGTCTCCGATCCGGTCAACGTTGACATGAGCGACGATGGGGCTCATGTTGGGGTGATTCCGTCTCCCGTGGCAATCTGCGACCTGAACTGTGTGTTCACTGCGAACATGGTCGCCGCCGAAGCGGGAATCGCGATGGCTGCAGCGAGGAACGCTGTCAAAATAATTTTCTTCATTTGAGTCTCTCTCTTCTCAAAGCTCCGCTTCTCCCCGTACAGACCTCCAGTGGCGGAACTTGAAGAGTTAGGTTATCCGGACAAAGCTGATGAACCAATGGTTCTGGCGTACCCCAGCCTAGTGAAGAGTTGCAGTACGCGAATGACAGGGCCAATCGACGACTGGGTGGATTAATACTAGTGCTAGACGATTCGTACTATCGGATACAGCGCGGCAGTCCAGCAAAGAAGAGCCTGTAAATTGTTATTCCACAAGTAGATCTACAAACAAGGCTCGAGCGGGGAGCCAATGGGTTCCGGAATTTCGATTCGACGAATCGACTAAAAAGGACTATCGATGGATGGAACCCCAGTTATAGGAAGGAGCTACTCTTTCCGTCATCCGCCTGAGGGACGAATCGCCTATCCACACTTTTCTGCGTGGCTGTGGCCCCAGATCAAAGCGACCGGAAGAGATCGTGGTGAAGAAACGTTCAGGAGGGATACTGCGCAGAGGAAGGGACGGAAAAGGAGGGGCAATCGCCGCGAGAGCAACCGCCAGCCACGGCCGGGAGGCTACTTGCTGGCGATCAGGACCTGGGCGGGGACGGCGAACAGAAACATCCGGTTGCCGGGTACCACGGACTGGACGCCGAGCTTGCGCAATTCATCGGCATACTCAAGCGTCGCGTAGCGGTCATACAGAAGGAGCTTTCCGCCGGGCTTGAGCACGCGGCACAGCTCGTCGAGGGCTTTGATACGCAACGGAGCGTCGGGAAGGTCCTGTAATGCGCCGACCGCGACGATGGCATCGAAACTGTCGTTCGCATAGCCAAGATTGGTAGGGTCGCCGCGCTCAATGCGCAGTTTCCCGGCGACCTGCTCACTCTGGGCGTTGTCGCGAATCGCGTCCGGAGAATTGCCGGAGAGGCGTTGCGGATCCCAAACGTCGACGGCGGTGACTTTCCCGGAATCAAGCTGCTTGGCGATGGGGATCGACATCAGTCCCCGGCCGCAGCCGACATCCAGGACCTTCTCATCGCCGTTCAGGGTGAGCTGATCGAGAAGTTGGTCCCGCAATTGGAGCTTGCCGGCAGTGGAGGACCACTTCATGTAGAACGCGAGGCCGACGAACACAGCAGCGATCAGAACGATCGCGCCCCCCATCCGCAAGGCCGGGCCAGGATACTCGGACAGGTTTATAAAGATGATGACCAGCGCGAAAGCGAGCGTCCACCCGGCCCGGACGAACATCGCGCTCACGCGCTTAGGATAATCCAGTCCGTAGTCGGGAGGTCCACCGGCGGCCGCCGACTCCGGCGCATTCTTCGCACCGGCGCCGGTCGCGCCCAAGCGGGTTCCCCCCGAGGCTCCTGCTTTGCGGGATGACTTCGCCATACCAGATTGAGACGCGCGGAGCGGGCGGCTTCACCGATTGGGGAGAAAGGCCTGCCGGATGCCGCGAGCTATTTCGCCTCCACGGTTTCGGCGGTCGTTTCGTCGGATCCCTCCACCTGCAGGGGCCGTTTGTACTTGCACTCGGAGTTCGGACATTGCGCCATGGGCCCGGACTTGAGGTACTTCTCAATCAGGTAGCTGCTGCCGCACTCGGGGCACTTTTCGGCGATCGGCTTGCCCCAGGCGACGAAATCGCACTCGGGATAGCGGTTGCAGCCGTAGAAGGTTTTGCCGCGTTTGGAGCGGCGCTCGACGACCTCACCCTCGGAGCAGTTCGGGCATTTTACGCCAATCGTCTTCTGTTTGACGAACTTGCAGTTGGGATAGTCGCTGCAGGCGACGAACTCGCCATACCGGCCGTATTTGCGGACCAGTTGGTTGCTGCACTTGGGACATTTCTCGTCCAGCGGCACGTCTTGTGGCTTCTGCGCGGCACCGAGCTGCTTGGTGGTCTTGCAATCGGGATAGCCGGAGCAGGCCAGGAACTGCCCAAAGCGCCCTTTTTTCAGCACCATGGAACGGCCGCAGTTGTCGCAGTACTCGGTGGCGTCCTGCTCGGTCATGCCTTCGCCGCCCACGCCCTGAACCTCCGGTTCGCGCGTATTGGTGCACTCCGGATAGCCGGTGCAGGCGATGAAGCTGCCATGACGGCCCCACTTGATGACCATCGGCTTGCCGCACTTCTCGCAGATGAAGTCAGTCGGGCGCTCCATCCGCTTGATGTCGGTCATGTGCTCGGCGGCGTGTTGCAGGTCCTTCTGGAAGCGGTCGTAGAACTCGCCCATGGCGAGCCGCCAGTCCATCTTGCCTTCGCCGATGGAGTCGAGCTCGGTCTCCATGCGAGCGGTATAGCGGACGTCGAACAGGTCGTCGAAGCTCTCCAGCAGCAGGTCGGTCACCACCGTGCCGAGCTCGGTAGGGGCGAACTTGCCGCCATCCTTGCGAACGTATTCGCGATCCTGAATCGTCGACAGGATCGAGGCATAGGTGGAGGGCCGGCCAACGCCGTCGGCTTCCAGCTCCTTGACCAGCGTGGCTTCGGTGAAGCGCGGAGGAGGCTCGGTAAAGTGCTGTTCCGGAAGGATTTCCTTGAAGCCAAGCTCTTCGCCTTCCTCGACCGCCGGAAGCTTGTTCTTGAGCTCGTCGTCCTCGGAATCCTTCTGATCCTTGCCTTCCTCGTAGATCTTGAGGAAGCCGTCGAACTTCGGGACGCTGCCGGTGGCGCGGAACAGGTACTCGGCTCCGTCCTTGCCCGTCGCGCCGACTTCCACGGTGGTCTGATCGAAAACCGCGGGCGCCATCTGGGAGGCAACGAAGCGTCGCCAGATCAGGCGGTAGAGCTTCAACTCATCCTCGGCGAGGAACTTTTCGAGAGACTCCGGGTCGCGCATCGACGAGCTCGGGCGGATGGCTTCGTGAGCGTCCTGGGCGGCCTTCTTGCTCTTGTAAATATTTGGTGTTTCAGGTAGATAGTCGGTTCCGTAGCGTTTACCGACCATCTCGCGCACCTCGTCCAGCGCGTCATTGGAGACGCGGGTCGAATCGGTACGCATATAGGTGATCAGGCCGACCGGACCTTCTTCCTTACTCAGCTCAATACCTTCATAGAGGCGCTGGGCGAGCACCATGGTCCGCTTCACCGAAAAACGTAGCTTCCGGGCCGCTTCCTGCTGCAAAGTGGAAGTAATAAAAGGAGGAACCGGGTTCCGGCGCTTTTCGCGCCGCTTGACCGCCCCTACCTTATATACAGCGTCCGTCAGGGCGTTGAGGATGGTCTGGGAAGTGGCCTCGTCGGGAATCTCGACGTTCTTACCGTCTTTCTTGGCCAGCCGGGTCTTCAGGACCGGAGGCTTCTGCGCCTTCAGGTGGAGGTCAATAGTCCAGTATTCCCGGGCGATGAAAGCCTGGATTTCGCGTTCCCGCTCCACGATCAGCCGCAGCGCGACGGTTTGCACGCGGCCGGCGGAAAGTCCGCGGCGGACCTTGTCCCACAGCAGCGGGGAGATTTTGTAGCCGACCAGCCGGTCCAGCACGCGGCGCGCCTGCTGGGCGTCCACCAGGTGCAGATTTACCGATTGGGGCTTCTCAAACGCCTTTTTGATCGCGCTTTTGGTGATTTCATTGAACATCACCCGGTAGACCTGCAGATCGGTGCGCTTTTTATCCTGCAGTTCCTCCTGCAGGTGGTAGCAAATGGCCTCGCCTTCGCGATCCGGGTCAGCGGCCAGGTAGATGGCGTCAGCCTTCTTGGCGGCCGACTTGAGCTCACCAATCAGCTTCTTTTTGCCCTCGATCACCTCATAGACCGGGCGGAAGTCATTGTCGACGTCCACCGCGAGGTCCTTCTTTGGGAGGTCCTTGACGTGGCCGAGCGAGGCCTTCACGGTATAGTCCTTGCCCAGGTATTTAGCGATCGTTTTCGCCTTCGCCGGCGATTCGACGATGACGAGGTTCTTTGCCATAAACTTCCGTCTTACCTTCCTATAAATGATGCGGGAGCCGGTCAGGAATGTCCGCAAAACGAGCGGCAGCCGGTTTTGCCAGCCAGGTTCCCACCGGGAAATCGGGTGACGCAATCCCCTGCCGGGCTCCGGACGCCCGCAAACAACCGAATCTTACCATGCCACGCCCGGGGTGCAACCACAGCCTAAATCGGGTGGGCGTGAGCGCCTCGAAAAAACCAGGCCGAATCGGCGGCGGGCGCCTAGCGCTGCCAAACCTTGACGAAGTACTTTCCGGGGAGCTGGCGGATCAGCCCTCTCAGCTCCAGGTCAAACAGCACCGACATCACCTCCGATGCCCCAATATGCGGCTTGGATTCAACCAGCTGGTCGAGGGCGACGGGCTGGTCAGGCGGAATCGCGGCCAAAATCTCACCAGCCACAGGGGTTATCGATTCTTTCGCCGAATTGTCGGAACCGTCATCTTTGCCACGTTCCGGAGTCTGGGAATCGAGCGTCAGCTGCCCACTGGACTCGGCCACGAGGCGCCGGCGATCGGCGGGCTCGAGCTCGGCGATGACGTCGTTCCACTCCTGGACCAGTTTGGCACCCTGCTTAATAAGGAGGTTTGGTCCCCAGCTTTGCCGCGAGGTGATGTTGCCCGGCACCGCGAACACGGCGCGTCCCTGCTCGGCGGCGATACGGGCGGTGATGGCGGAACCGGAATACTCGCCGCCCTCGATCACCAGGACGCCGACGCTGAGGCCGCTGACGATCCGGTTCCGCATCGGGAAATGCTGTGGGTAGGGCGGCGTTCCCATGGGAAAGTCCGAAAGAACCAGACCGCGCTCGGCGATTTCCTCGGCGAGTTTGCGATTCTCGACTGGGTAGAGTTCGTCGACGCCGCAGCCGAAAACCGCGATCGTGTCGCCAGTGGCCTCCAGGGCGGCCCGGTGGGCGGAAGTGTCAATCCCGCGCGCCATACCGCTGGCGATCACCAGTCCGGCGTCGGCAAGATCCTGGGCCAGGCGAGCCGCAGCAGCTTTCCCATAGGCGGTGGGTCGGCGCGTCCCGACGACCGCAATGGAGAGGCGATGCAGGAGGCCAATGTTGCCGCGGGCGAATAGGACGGGCGGCGGGTCGGGAATTTCCTTCAGGAGCGCAGGGTAGGCGGCGTGGGTGATTGGGATGAGATGCGCCCCGGCCTCGGTCAGCTTCTGGTGCTGCGTGACCGCATCGTCGAAGGCGCAACCGCTGGAGACGCTGGCCGCGGTCCCTGCCGGGATCCCCGCGCGCTCGAGATCCTCTTTGTTCGCTTGGAAAATCGCTTGCGGCGAGCCGAATTTACGAATGAGTTTGACCGCGCCGATGGGTCCGAGTCCGGGCGTGACGCGCAGGGCGAGCCAATGGATGAGCTCGTCTTCCTCAATGGCGGGTTCGAGAGCGGGCGCGGTTGCCTCCTCGTCGGGAGCTTCGGGCTGGAGCTGGGGCGCGGACATAGTTCCTAAGGGGTTCCTAAGGGAATGGTGTCGGCGGGCGGGGAGAAATCTCAGGTGGGATCGCTTTCCCGGGAACGAAGCAGGCTCTGAATGGCTTCCGGGGAACGCATACCGTGGAAGACGGCCAAACTCACCACGACGCACAACGGCTGAAAACCGCCTGTGCGCTCCTGATACTCTGAAGTTTATGTCTGTTGCTACCTACGATGACGCAAACCTCATCCTCCGCCTGTATGACATGCGACGGGAAGCCAAGATGCGCGATGCGCGGAACTGGTTCTTCGGCAACTTCCGGGCCAAGACCATGGCCGAGCTACAGGCGCTGGCGCCGATGGGCTCCGAACCCAACGCCTACTTCCGCCAGTTCACCAGCTACTGGGACATGGTCGCGTCCTTCATCAATAACGACGTGCTGAGCGCCGACCTGTTCTTCCAGAGCAACCGCGAGATGTTGCTGGCCTACCTGCGCGTCGAGCCGATCCTGGAGGAGGCCCGCGCGGCCTACAAAGATCCGACCTATCTGTCGAACCTGGAGAGGGGCGCCCTGCTGCAACGCGACTGGATCATCAAGAACGCCGGTCAGGAGGCCTACGATACCTGGAAGGCGCGGGTCGCCGGCTAGAGGTTTCGAATTTAGGGATTCCTCCGGAGCCGGGCCGATGTCGAGCTCGGCTTCCACTTATATATCCATGCGCCGCGAACCCGATTTTTTTGACGATCAGGACCTGCCCCTGCTGTTTATCGCCAAGAAGCTCCGGCATGCCAAGCAGATCGAGGAGCTGTTTACCGAGGCGGGCGTCGATTACCTGGTCGAGCCGGATCATTACATCGGTGGGATCATCTTCCGCACCGAGCGGATCGGCGCGTTCTTCTACTGCACGGACGATTCGGCGGAGCGGGCTCGGGAGGTGTTGCGAAAAGCGGGATATAAGCCGTACGATTTGGCGCAGGCGGAATAAAAACCAGATAGCTACGCTTTCCCCTTTCATCGATCCGGATTTCCGTCGGAAATCTTCCACCAAAGCCGGTAATATATTTCTCGTATGCGCCGGTTCCTTGCGTTTGTTCTTCTCACTCAGCTATTGGTGTGCGCCCAACAGGTGTCAGAAGAGGGATCGGGTAGCGCAAAACAACAACCGACAGCGGACGACATCTCGTCTGACTCTTCCCAGCCCGACATCTACTCACCGTCGGATGTTGAGGGCCTGGACGCAACTCGTATGGTTAAGCCGGGCTACTCGTATGAAGCGCGGGAAGCCGGGGTACAGGGAATGGTGGGATTGTCCATCATTGTGGATGAATCCGGCAAGGCGACGAACATCGAAGTCGTCAGTCCTCTCGGCTATGGACTGGACGAACGGGCCGTTGAGGCCGTTAAACAGTGGGAGTTCTCACCGGGGCGCAAGGACGGCAAGCCCGTGAAGGTGCGCGCCACAGTTCAGGTTACATTTCGCGCCTCCGGCAGGTCCTTTCTGAATGCCATTAAGGAGAGGAGGCGCTCCACCTACAACTTCGCGAAAGAGGGGATTCAGAATGGCGAAGATCTCGAAAAGAACGTCGACTCGATACGCCAACTCGCTGAGGAAGGCTATGGGCCGGCGATGGTCACCTACGCCGACTTAATCCGGAAGGGAACGGCTCAGGGCACCCCGGAAGAGGCGAACCAATGGACTCTGAAGGCTGCGGAGGACGACGAGGCGAGCGCGCTCCTTCGTGCCGCGCAGATGTATCTTTCCGGTGCAGGGACCAAACAGGACTTCAAGAAAGGCAGGAAACTCGCAGAACGAGCGGCGAAGGACCACGATGACGTCGACGCGCAGTATTTCCTCGGACGGTCCTATGAAGACGGTTCTAACGGTTTCGACGAGGACACCGACGATGCGGTGAAGTATTACCAAATGTGCGGCTCGGCGACGATGCTCTGCCAGCTCGGGGCGGGACGCAGCCTGCTGCACAAAGAAAAGCGGCGGGACAAGGATCTGGCCGAGGCGGTTGCGTGGCTGGAGCTCGCCGCCGGGCAGGATTCTCAGGAGGCGCGCGACCTGTTGGCGCGGGAGGTTCCAGAGCTGAGCGATGAGCTGCGGAAAGCGGTCGAGGAGCGCAAGGCCGAGTTGGCCGCCGAGTAAGGTCCCGCGAGTTCCAGCAAAGCTCGGCTCACAGCGGGATCTTGGAACATCGCGCCTTCCCCATGCAGGCGCGCTAGCTGTGCATGTAGCTTGCGTGGCGCTCTGCGGTTTGCCACCATGGCGCGGGGAAGACGAAAGCCCTCCGCAAGCTGAACCTCGCCCCATGCGCTTCGGTTACTTGCTGTAGTTGGACTGGATCGGATCTTGCATCGGCATCTCGACGATGTTGCTGGTATAGATATCCTGCGAGATCGTCATTTGCGCCGAGTTATTCACGACGTTGGTGGAGGGGCTCAACTGCAAAATGATTTTGTAGATGCCATGCGCCCCGACTTCCAGGCCAGTGAGCACGAATTCCGCCGTGGCGCCGCCGACCGTGGAGTCGACCAAAGCCTGCGGAGAGTTGATCACCGGACCTTTGTATTTGTGGCCGGTCTGCGCCGCGTCGGAGGCCGTCTGCGGATCAACGGGGCCGAGCCCGGTCCCGAAGATGTAGATCATTTCCCCAGGTGCGGCCGGATTCAATTCGGTGACAGGTGCGTTTTCGACGTTGGAACAACAGAGCTTGTCCGTATTCACGAACATGGCAAGTTGGACGGAGCCGTCATCACCAGGGTCCGCCACAGCGGAGTAGGGAATGTTCTCTCCGGCGGGGCCGGGAATCTTCGAGAGCAAAACGATACGATTCGCGAGTCCCACACGGCTGCTGGCCCGCTGGGCAGTCACTAGCGCATCGGGATCCGAATTGATCAATTGGACCAGAGCGTCACGAATCGAGGTAAGTGTATCGTCGGCGTGCACGCGATAACTATAGGTTTTCGTCGCGACCGTGATGTTCGCGATATCCCCCTCCTCCACGAAGCTCTGAATGGTGATCAGACCGACGGCGCGACTGGAGTAGTGATAAGCGATGACCGGCCGGGGTTCGGGTCCGTCGGCGGCGAAGATCCCGGGATTCTGATGATCGATGGGCACGGCGATGGGCGTGGACGCAATGACCGTTCCATCCGGCCGCACGATGCGAAGATACAGGCTGACGTTGTTCGATCCGAGAACTTCAAACGGCATCTGCGCGTTGACCTGATCGGGAGAAACAAATAAAAGCGGAGAACGGATGCCGTCGACGTAAAGCTGCACGTCACCCATATCCAGCGGCAGCACATCGGCGTTGAGGTCCGCGGCAACCGCACTATTCGCCAGGGTTTGCAGATCCGCGGCGTGCATGGTGATCAGCGTGCCGGGGGCAATGACGGTGGCGTCCCCGCCACCCTTCAGGAACTGGCCGCTGGCTCCGGCAATAATCTTGGCGCCGGTGGTGGGAGTGATGACCGCGGCAATGGTGATGTCGTTCCCGGCGATGCCGCCCACGCGGGCCTTCAGTTTGATCACGCCCAACGACGGCTCGTATTTTGCCAGCGCTTTGGGATTGCCCCCGTTGGCGTTGATATCGTCGGCCAGGGTCTGCATGATGAGTTCGACCGTATCGGTTTTGGCCGTGGTGTATGTGTAGGTCTGGTCGCCGACGGTCAAAGTGATCGTATCGCCGTCTTGCATGGAATTTTGCTTCGGCTGGCCCAGTGCGTCGTAGCTGTAACCCAAAGCGATGCCGAGCGAACCGAGCGCAAAGATGTCGCGACTGGCGGAGTTGCGGATGGCGTTAATCGGGAGCAGCGGCTCGCCGGGAGTAAAGACCATTACGCGCCGGTTGCTGGCGTCGGTGACATAGAGATTCGTGCCGTCCCAGGCGAGCGCGGTGGGTGTCGGCACCACATCGGCAGCCGATTGTTTCAGCAGCGGCGTGAGCACGGTGCGGGTCGTGCTGGTGACCACGCTGGCAAACTCGTCCGGCTGCCCCAGGATCGTGTCGGGCGTGGCGCCACTTTCGGTCGGGATCTGATTGAAGATCAACACGCGGTCATTGCCGCCGTCGGCGACAAACAGGCGCTGGCCGTCGGAAAGCGCGAAGCGCGGAAAATCCAGCGTACCGGCGCAGCGAGGCGGATAAAGGAGATTCCCGTTGGCGTCCGTATCGGGGATATTGTCGCGATTCAGATCCAGGGGCGCACAGAGTGCCGAGACGTAGTTGGAAATGGCCGAGGTGAAGTCAGGCTGGCCGATGACCACGTCCGCGGGTTCCTGGGTCTGCGTGGGGATGTGGTTCCAGACCATGATGCGATTGTGGCCAAGATCTGCAACGAACACCCGCGAGCCGTCAGAGGTGACCGAAACCGGATTCAACAGCGAGTCCTGCGCCGCGTCAATCTTGGCCTTGGTCAGATCCGGCTCCGGCGCGACGTAGAAGTTGGGCTGGCCCAGAACGAAATCTGCGGGTTGTTCATTCTGGGTCGGAATCGAGTTCCACACCATCACGCGATGGTTCTGGGTGTCGGCGACATAAAGCCGGCCGTCCTGAAGCCAGACGCCCTGCGGCGCGCGCAGGCTGCGCTCATCGACGACTACGGTCTTTACAGTTTGAAAATCCGGCTGGCCGACGACGACATCGGCAGGCTGGCCGCTTTCCGTCGGCATCGAGTTCCACAGCAGCACCCGATTGTTCTGCGTATCGGCGACCGCAAGATGCGTGCCATCGGTTGCCACGGCGGTCGGCAGGCGGAAGGTGTCGGCTTGGATGTCGCCAACCGTAAAGTCGGCCGAATCAAAGGTCGTCTGGCCCAAAACCAGGGTCGCTTTTCCGACGCACACCGGGCAGCGGCCGCTATCGGGAGGGATTTCATCCAAGGGTTGGGGAAAGCTCGTGACATCCATCATCAGGACGCGATGATTCAGCGGAGTCAGTCCAATCCGGTTGGCGCCGGCAATCCACAATTTTCCATTTGCATAGGCCAACCCGCCGACACCGCCAAGCAGCGTATCGGAAGCTCCGAATTCCTGTGTGGTGAACGTGGACTGACCGATGACGAGACGAGCTCCCTGACCGGTCAGGAATTCGGCGGCATAGGTCGGCAGGGCGCAAACAGAGGCGCTCAGCCACACACAGAGTGAGAAAAGGGCACAGTTCTTGGACATGCTGGGAAAAGCGAGACGCGGAATCTAAATAGTATACCGTAGCGAACTTAGCGGACCTGGGGAAAGTCCATACCCGCTAAAGACACGCAAGTACCTGGAGGGTTAGGCAACTGGCGTTCCATTCTTGGGGGCGGGGCGGGGTGTCTCGCTGTATGGCGCCCGGCTTGAACCGCTAGTGCGTGTGGCGGGTCTGAAGTTCGACGGCGGAACCATCCGAGCAGGAGTCGCCCACCTCGCAGCGGCGGTGCTCGAACTGGATGGTGGTGTGCGAGATACCGAAACGCTTCTCTAGTATCTTATTGAGGTTATTGAGGATAGACTCGCTCTCCGAAGGCGGCATGTCGGCGATCACCACATGGCAGCTCAGGGCGTGGTCTCTGGATCCGAGGCTCCAGATGTGCAGGTCATGGACCTCTTCGGCGCCGGGGACCTCCAGCATCGCCTCGGTAACCGTCGCCAGTTCGAGCCCCTTGGGGAGCCCCTCCAGCAGGATATTCAAGGAATCGTGGAAGATGTCCCAGGCGGTCCAAATAATAATGAGGGCGATCAGGATGGACAGGATCGGGTCGATCGCCATCCAGCCCGTGTAGCGGATCACCAGAGCGCCGATGATGATCGCGACGCAACTGAGCGCGTCGCCAATCTGGTGCAGGAACGCGGCGCGGATATTCAGGTCCTCACCGTGGCCACCAAGTCCCCAGGCGATCCCCAGGTTCACGACGATGCCGATCGCCGCGACCACCAGCATCGTCATTTCCTCCACCGGCTCGGGGTGGATCAGGTGGAGATAGCTCTCCCACAGCAGGTAGCCCGAAAAGCCGACTAACATCAGCGCGTTCACGAAGGCCGCGAGCACACCGGAGCGCTGGTAGCCGAAGGTCTTGCTCTGATCGCCGGGCTTTGACTCCAGGGCGAAGGCGAACGCCGCGAGCACGAGTCCGAACGCGTCGGTGAAATTATGGCCGGCATCGGAGAGCAGCGCCAGCGAATTGGACATCCAGCCGGCGACGGCCTCGGCTGCGACAAATATGATGGTGACGATCAACGACCAGATCAGGACCTTGCCGGTCGCTTTGGGCGTGTGGTGGTGGTGCAAGAGGTCGCCCCACCCATGATTGTGATTGTGGTCGTCGTGAGTGTGGCTGTGGGAATGGCCGCTGGAGTGGCTGGGGTGGCCAGTGTGATCTTCCCGATCGCGCCTGTGGGGATGCGCAGCACCCATCACCTTTCATGGTAACGCGGGAGAGGTCCATGAGGCGATTTTTCGATCGCTGTCGGGACCCTACTGAACTAAGTTATCGATGGCTTCCAGCTCCTGGCCGGCTTCCGACCAGCGGCCCTCGGCGGCGAGGGAGCGGTAGCGGTCCAAGTGGTCGCGGATCTCATTGATGCGGGGATCGGGGCCGGCGGGTCGGGTGGTGGTCACGGGGCCGGATGTCGTTGCTCCTGCCGCGGGTTCCCCGTTTTCAGGCGCACTGGTCCCACCCTCCCTTGTCAGGACCGTGGGGCGGCCCTCCAGAATCGTCGACGGCAAGGAGGCTCCCTGCCGCCGAGCCAGCTCGCGCAGCGCCTGACCGTACGTATCGGCGTAAACCAGATCGTTGCCCGCCGCGAGCACAACCTTCTCCAGTTGCGGCATGCGAGCCTGCGCCGCCTGGATGTAGATCGGCGCGACGAACAGGAACGTATTGTCGGTGGGCAGCGCCAGGATCTGACCGCGCAAAACGTTCGACCCCTGCTGATTCCAGAGGGAGAGGTCCTTGGAGATCGTGTCGTCCTGATTGATCAGCGCCTCGATCTGGAGCGGACCAGGAATGATCTCCTGCTTGGGAAGCTGCAGGAAGACCACTTCGCCGAGATGATCGTCGTCACAACGCGCCACCATCAAGCCGATGAGGTTCTGTTTCGCGCGCGGCGTGAACGGAATCGTGAGCAGGAACTCGGGTTCGGTTTCGCCGGGCAGGGTGGCGATCAGGAAGGTTGGCTCCACCGTTACGGGCGAGACGTTCTGCCCGCCACTGAAGGTCGCCAGATCCCACAGGTCGGCGCGATTGTAGAACGATTCGGGGTTCCGCATGTGATAGGTGCGGTAGATCTCGGCCTGGGCACGGAACAGGAACTCGGGAGCGCGGGTGTGGGCACGGAGGTCGTCCGGCATCGCGGACCGTGGCTGGAGCAGACCCGGGAACAATTGATCGTAGGCCCGAATCAGCGGATCTTCTTCGTCAAAGATGTAGAGATGGACGGTGCCGTCATAGGCGTCGACGGTCGCCTTCACGGAATTGCGGATGTAATTGAAGCGGCCGATGCCGGTGCTTAAGCTGCGCGCATAGGGATGATTGTCGCCGGCGGTATAACCGTCCACGATCCATACCAGGCGGCCGTCGTCGGCGATCACCAGGTAAGGATCGCTGTCCCACTCCAGGAATGGCGCGAGCGTCGCCAGGCGGGTCTGCACGCGGCGGTTGACCATCATGCGGCTCTCGCCGGTGAGGGCGTCGGAGAGGAAGATATTCCAGTCGCCGCGCGCGAGCGAGGCCACCACGCGCAAGGGCATCGATGCGATGGGAAAACCGCCCACACCTTCATAACGCGTGTTCACGTTTTCCGAACCAGCGGGGAAGTTAAACTCAGGCTGACTGGTGCGGACAAAAACCGGATCGCGTGAAGACTCCCCGTAATAGATCTCCGGGCGGGTGACCTTGAGCGACGGCGTCAGCACCTCAACCGGGGCATTGCGGACCAGCAACTCAGGAGATCCGTTGGACGTAATGCGATTCGCCTCGGCCAGGACCAGCCCGTAGCCGTGGGTATAGATCGTGTTGGCAATCACCCAGCGGGATTGCGTCTGGCCGAGCTGGCCCAGATCCAGTTCGCGTGGCGCGAGCAGCACCTGCCGCATCTGGCCGTCGATCTCATAACGGTCCACGTCGGTATCGGCGTAGGCATAGGGACGCAGCGGCTGGCTTTGGCTGAGCGTATCGTGGAAGGCTCCCCACTCCCACAGGCGGACATTATCGAGCATGACCGCGTTGCGATCGAAGTCGATGGGCGCTTCCTTGTGCGCGTCAAAGGCGATCTCGCGCGCGTTTTCGTTGAGGCCGAACGAATGCCGCGTCGCTTCAATGTGGCGTTCCAGATAGGGGCGCTCCAGAGCGATTTCATTCGGGCGAACGTAGAGCGAGCTCACCATGGGCGGCACAACGACGTCGGCGACCAGCACAATGGCGCAGGCGATCGCCTCCCGGCGGCGTCCGAAGAAGATGAAGATCGCGGCAAGCACGGATGCGCCGACCTTGAGGTACTGCAGCGGCAGGCCGACGTTCTGCTGGACATAGTCGATGCCGACCATCAGTTCGCCATGATCGGAGAAGAGCATCGAATAGCGGCCCAGCCAAAAGTTCACCGCGAGCCCGATCAGGAACAGCCCGACCAAGCCTTTAAACATGCCGGTTTCGAGGCGGCCCAGGCGACGAATATCTTCAAACTCGACGCGGCCTGCTTCCCACAGTTCGGGGAAGCGGATCTTCAACTGCCAGGCGCGCGCGGTCGCGTAATAGACTACCCCCCCGATGGCCGCGCACGCGGCGAGGTAGATCGCCAGGCCGCGATAGAAGGGCAACTCAAAGAAATAGAAGCTGAGGGATTCGCCGAAGACCGGATCCTGCCAGGTGGACTCGACGCCGCTGCCTCCGAGGAAGCGCGCCACGAGCCATCCGTCGACGGATGCGGCCGAGACGACGACAGCCAGGACAATGGCTCCGGCTGTGGCGAGTTTGGCGTAGGTCGGGTTCTGGCGAAGGCCGGTGCCGGCGTACTTGAGTCCGCGCGCGTGGGCGATCCAGATCACCAGGAACAGGATCAGCCATTGCAGGATGCCCGGAACCAGCTGATAGCCCCACATGCGGGCCCAGGTACCGGTCTGCTCCATCTCGCCCCACCACATGTAATCGAGGATCAGGTTGGCGATGGTGCTGCTGAAGATGATCAGCAGCAGAACGACGATGACGGCGATGGCGAGCTTGGGCCGTACGGTCTGGGCTCGGTCAGGCACGGTACCCAGTATGGCAGGTTCGCAGTTTCTTCTAAAGGAGGGAGCCTGCGGCTCTTCTGGATCGCTTACCTGCAGGAGCCTCCAGCGTGCTTGCGCAGCTTACCTGCAAGGGCTTCGAGGTCTTCCGGGTAGCGATCTCTCAAGACGGCCGGGCTTGGCGGTCCGTGTGAGTGCGACGCCGGGGAGGCGGGAACATCACCAGGACGGTCGCCCGCACTGCGATCGGTTCGCCATCCCTGGTGGCGGGGTTGAAGCGCCATTTCCCGACCGCTTCGACGGCCGCCTCGTCTAGCCCGAGCCCCAGGCCCCGCACGACACGGATGTCTTGCGGCAGGCCTTCCTTATTCACCACGATCGCCAGCCGGACCTTTCCAGCAAGCTTCGCACGGAGGGCTTCTTCGGGATACTCAGGCTCGGCGCGGGAAATCACCGTTGGCCAGCTCGTGCGCCGGAAACCACCGCTGTGGGATTGCACTCGGCCGGGCATCATGTCCTCAATATGCCACCTTTCGAAAGCTGGGGAAAGGCGGCCGCTGGGTGTCAGAATGGACCCCAGACAACAAAAAAGGCGACCTGGATTTCCAGGCCGCCCTTTTAGCAAACGAAGTTACAGAGAGAGATCTTTAGAGCAGACGGAAGGTGACCTCGATGGTCGCCTGCACCGGGACGGCTTTGCCATCCTTCATGCCGGGGTTGAAGCGCCACTTCTGCACCGCTTCGATGGCCTTCTCGTCGAGCCCGAGTCCGAGCTTCCGCACGACGCGAATGTTTTGTGGCAGGCCTTCTTCGTCAACCACGATCGACAGCATGACCTTGCCGGCGTACTTGGCTTTGCGGGCCTCTTCGGAGTATTCCGGTTCGACCTGATAGATCACGGTTGGAGCGCTGACGCCGCCGCCGATGCGATAGGCGCCGCCGCCGAATCCACCGCCACTGCCCGGACCGACGCCCGGTCCGATGCCTTCGCCGATACTGCCGCCGATGCCGGTGCCATTGGACGGGATTCCGATGCCAGCCAGCGGGTCGCCGTAGTTGTCCGCCTTGATATCGGGGACAGGGCCGGTCGGCGCGATGGTCGGGGCCATTGGCAGCTTGGGATTCTCCATGCGATCGACGCGCGGCGGCGTGAACTGCTTGGGCGCCTGCTTCGGCAGTTTACCCTTGCTCGCTTCGATCGGCGAACGGTTGCCACCGCCACCACCACCCGCGGTCTGCTTCGCCGGAGCCGATGGAGGCGGAGGCGGACGCAGGTTCGGTGCAATCAACGTGACTGTTTCCTTGACCTTGTCCTGAACCACCTGACTGGTGCCGACGAACAACAGCAGCAGGATCACGCCGATGTTAATGGAGGCCGAAATCAGTCCGGCCTTCCATTCGTTGCCGGCATACAGGCCGCTTTCCTTTTTGACCTCGATCGGCTTGGAGGTGATGCCCTCCAGCGGCGCCAGCTTTTCGGGCTTCACCAGTTCCTTCAGGTTCTGCAGGAACTGTTTGTGCCAGGGCGGCGCCTCATGCAGCAGGTGCGAGGAAAGCTCATCGCCCCCTTCGGCCGGCTTGGAGGTGATGCCTTCCAGCGGGGCCATCTTGGGCGGATTGAAAAACTCTTTGACGTTCTGGACGAATTGCTTGTGCCAGGGCGGCGCCTCCCGCAGCAGATGGGACGAAAACTCGTCGGAGGCGTCCAGCGGTTTGGACGTAATCCCCTCCGGCATCTCAATCTTTGGAGGATGGATCAGGTCGCGGATGTTGCCCACAAACTGGCTGATCCAGGACGGCCGCTCATGCAGCAGGTGCGAAAGGTTGTCCTCTTCTTCCTCAGGCGCCGCTGGGGACGTCGATACGGCAGGCGTCTCGGAGGAAGTCGGCACGGCAGAGGCCGCGGGGGACGTCGATCCGGCAGGGGCCGTCGGGGAAGTAGGGGCCACAGGGGAAGTAGGGGTCGCGGCGGAGGCCGCTACGGCGGGAGTCGCAGACGCCTGCCGCGCCTCTTCCTGCCGCGCCTCTTCCAGAAGTTGGGCGCGCTGGCGCTCCAACTCGTCCAGGCGTTCCTGTCTAAGAAGTTGGGCGCGCTGGCGCTCCAGCTCGGCTAGGCGTTCCTGTATCGACGCGGACGGTTCCGTCACACGGTCCGACGAAGCCGCAGCCGCAGGGGCACTTACCTCTTCCGGCTTATCTGGCGTGTTTTCAGGAACTTGTTGATCTGCCACGCTTTACTCTCCAGCGATTTCGGTCTGCCGTCCAGCCGCTTCACACCACTTCCCGGCAAACCGTTTCAGGGTCACGTACTACTTAGGACGCCCTTGTTAAGTTTGACGTTTCACAACCCTATACGGTCGCTCTTTTTCCACCTACTTTCAATCGCAGTCTAACATATTAAGGACAATGTGACAGCCCCCTGCGCAGCCCATCCGCAAGGCCCCATGAAGCGGGGATAGGGCAAAGATCCGTCCTCCTTCAGGGAAGGCCGAGGAATCGCCGCGTGAGCGCCCACATCGGCTCCAGGACATCTTTAAGTTCATGACCTGATTGCATTAAGTGTAACTCCGCGTTGTCGTGGGCGGCGGCGAAGTGACGGGAAAACTCGGCTGGCACGACGTCGTCTTCGGTCCCGTGGAAGATGAGCGCCGGTTGGTGGAACTCGGGCTCCTGTTCGTACAGCTGGGAGTCCTCCAGAAATTGGTAGCCGAGCATCTTTTCGGCACCGTAGCCATAGTGGAACACCGGGGCCACCCCCGTGCGTTTCCATTCCTTGATCTCCAGGGCCGTGTAGCGGCGGCGCCACATGCTGGGGAAGCGGAAGGCGGGGGCCATCAGGATCACGCGTTCGACGCTTTCCGGGTGCCGGGCCGCGTAGAGCGCCGAGAGATAGCCGCCCAGGCTGGACCCCATCAGCACGGCGGGCTGGTCGCCGACGGCGCGATCCACCACGCCGAGCTGGCTGGTGATGGTCAGCGCCTCGAAATTCCCTTCGTCCAGTTGGGGGATCTCCACCGGAATGCTGTAGCCGGAGAATTTTTCCTTAAAATATTGCGCCTTTCCGGACTGGGGACTGGAGGCGAATCCATGCAGGTAGACGATTCTGAGCGGCATCGGTGTTTAGTGTATCGCCTGGCCTGTACCGAGGCTTACGCTCGTACTGAGGCTTGAGGAGGATGCGCCGCAGCGGTGGCCGAGCGCACCGTTACGGCTTGGCCGGCGGAGCGTCCGGAGGATTTTGCGCAGGATCGGATGCGTCACCGTCCTCACTCGGGTCTGCGCTGCCTTCCTCGACTTTGAAGTTGATTTCACTGGAGGCGCCGAACTTCTTGAAGTCGGTATAGGTGAAGTGGTTCTCGGCGACCAGAGTGCTGCCGCGGAAGTCGCGATGGTCGGTGCTGGCGGGAAGCAGCGCGCCGTAGGGCGACATCTTATAGGCCACGGTGGCCCGCTGGCGGATCCGGTCTTCCCGTTCCAGCTTGTCGAAGGCGTTCTGGCGAACGTCAATGCTGATTTGGAGAGGCGTGTAGTCTGCCTGGGTAACCCAGATAAATCCTTCCAGTTCAAACTCCTGGACTTTTTTGTGGCGGGCATCGACGACGGTCACGCTATCGTCGCCGTCAATCTGCTTGTAGCTGAAGACTTCCGCCCGGGCGCCATCGATTAAATCCGTACGAATGTGGCTGAATTCGTACTGTTCGATGTTGCCGGGGGAAAACAGCAGCAACAGTTGGCCAAAGTCATTGGCTGCGCCCACCAACCCGTAATCTTCGAACTGCTTGAGCAGCTCAAGTTTGCGGTCATCGTCGTCAGCGAGAACCAGTTCGGCGAGCTCTTCGGTGCTCATGCCGCGCTTGACGGCCTTGCCGTCGACGCTTCGAACCTGGCGGAGTTCGTGCAGGGCGCCGTCGGCGTAGCGGGTAAAGCTGTACTCGGAGGTAATATCGCGTTCCTGCCATGCCGGTCCGGTGCCTACTTTGATGCGCAGGCGAAAGCGGCTGGGCGGCTTCTGCGCGCGCTGGTGCAGGTGCTCGACGCCGATCACTTCGGTGGCGATCTGCCCAAACGCGTAGGCCTCTTCCTGCAACCGCTCGACGAGCCGCTGGGTGCGGTCATCGGCGCGGGCGGCGGGGGTCAGGCAGGAGAATGCCAGGGTCACAGCCACAATCCGGGCCGCGAACGTCCGAGCCAGCCGGGATGCACGAGCGCCCATGCCACCAGGATAGAGGAAATCGCCGGCGCCGTCAGTGGAACCAAAGTTTCACGGGGCTGGTACCGCCAGAATCGAGTTTATCTTGACAGATTCGAAAATAAAGTAGACAATTTACGGTCTTTACTTCAGAAATCTGCATTCAGACTATTCATCACAACGTTTGGGGGAACTACTTTTGTCGCGTAAAATCGCACTACTACTTTTCGTCTGCCTGGCCGCCGCGTTCGCACCGAGTGCGCAGGCGCAGTCGTTTGATGGGATGATTTGCCAGGCCAACGCGGGAACTCCGCCGATCGTTCGGTTCGAAGGAGATACCGAACTGGTCGGCGACTTCCTTCTAGCTTGTACGGGAGGGACCCCGACACCGGCAGGACAAGCTGTCCCTTGGGCGTATTTATCAGTCCTATCAACGTCTTATCCGACCTTCATCACCAGCCGAACTCTCGACCCAACGGGCGGCGAAACGGAGGCCCTGCTCATCGTGGACGAGCCAAACAGTGCAGGGCATCCGGACCGGCCGGTGCTGAACTGCGGCCATCCCAATGGAACCATTTGCGATGCTTGGAGCACCGGGGACCCATCGGAAACCTATGATGGCAACCCCAATACAACTGGCGATCCTGTCTGCAACATCGGCGGCCCGTATGCCCTGAATATCGACAAGGCCCATTGCAGTCGCCCCAACGTTTTTCAGGGAGAATCGGTGGGACCGAGCGTCACGCAGTTTCAGTTTGCCTTGGACCCCCCAGGTCCGAATGGGTTTCGGATTATCCGCCTAACCAACTTGCGCGTAACCCCCACTACGCTCTCAGCCCCATACACGACGGCCCAGGTGTCGTTTTATATCACGTTGGGCGCGGGCGATTCTCTCATTACGATCAACAATCAGCAGCAGATTGTCGCATTTGTCCAAACCGGCCTGCGGCACTCGGTACCCTCGCCGGGCGTCAACCGGGCGACGTCCTCCTCGGTCCACATCGAGGAGGGTTTCAATGACTCCTTCAAGGCGCGGAACGCCTCCGCCTATACGGGCGATCACCTCGGCACTCCGGCGCTTGCTGACTATGTATCGTCCTCGTATTCCTACAGCTACAACGGGAACCTGGGAGACCCCGCCGATGTCGCACAAAACGTCCCGGGAGCGATCTACCACACCGAAAGCGGGTTCCAGTGGCAGAACAACGGGGATAATCGGCCTCCGTCGCCGAATCCGCCCCAGAGCATTGGCACCATTCCAGTCCAGGACAACGGCGGACCGCTCACCAATAGCCACAACCTCAGCCAGGCGGGTGTCGCTGACGCCGGCACGCAAATTCAGCTCAAATTCACGGGGACCAATCCGAAGTACCCGATGTCCCTGCCGACCGTGGTTTATTTGACCAGGGGCACGCAGACGACCGGAGTCATGGTGCTGCGGGAGACGGATTCGGCGGCGCGCGGGAGCATCACACCCAATGCCCAGGTCAGTGCGCTGGCTTCTAGCTACGCGATCTACGAAGTCCTGTATGCCGATCCGTTTTCCCTCGAAGCGGCGGATATCCCGGTGGAACTGGTCCATCACGGCAAGCAACTGCCCGGAAACGCGACGGTTCAGGTGAGCGTCGAGGCGACCTTTGCCCCGGCGTTCTCCTCCGTGAACGACTCCACGGCGACTCCCCGATTCAAGGACACCTCGGTCGACGGACCGCAGGTCCTGTTCGACACGGTGAGGAAGGGTGGCGGACCAAACCATTAAGCCCTGAAATCGCTTGGGGAGAGGCGCGGGTCTGCTAGCATGAGAAGTTGTCCTACCTAGTGGACGGGCAGGAGCCCGGGAGGGAAGCTTTTACGCTATGATTCGCAAGTTTCAGGGCATTGAGCCCGAAATCGACGCCGAGGCGTACGTGGATGACGCCGCCGTGGTGATCGGTAAGGTGAAAGTTGGACCCCGATCCAGCATCTGGCCCGGCGCGGTGCTGCGTGGCGACATTGAACCGATTACGATCGGCGCGGGCAGCAACGTCCAGGAAGGCGCGGTGCTCCACACCGACGAGAAGTATCCGACGATTGTGGGCGATGACGTCACGATCGGGCATGCGGCCGTGGTCCACGGCTGCGAAGTCGGGGATCATGCGTTGATCGGGATTGGCGCGATCGTGCTTTCGGGCGCGAAAATCGGCCCGCGAGCGGTGGTCGCCGCCGGAGCCCTGGTTCCCGAGGGCACGGTGATCGATGAAGGCACGTTGGTGATGGGCACTCCCGCGAAGAAGGTCCGCGAGCTCACCGAAAATGAAAAGTATCGTTTTCTGAAGAACGCCCGCGCCTACGCCGACCGCTCCCAAGAATACCTGAAGGAACGAAAAGAGCGTCAGTAAGCTGCGCTGCACCGGCCCGGCGCGTTCGGCGCCTCGGCCAGAAGCGAAGATCGCCGGTTTTTAAGCAGGCGGTTTCCGTTTCCGCGAACGCTCCCTGCAGTTGAGCTCGCGGGCTTCAGCATAGCGAAGACCTAGAAACGTAATGATCCGGGCCATCAAGGGCACTCGCGACATTCTGCCTCCTGACTCGGCGGCCTGGAACGCGGTCGAGGAGGTTGCGCGCGAAGTGTTCCGCACCTTTAATTACCGCGAGATCCGCACGCCGATTTTCGAGACAACCTCGCTGTTTGCGCGCGGCGTGGGCGAGGACACCGATATCGTCGGTAAGGAGATGTACACCTTCACCGACCGCGATGATTCCTCCTTGACGCTGCGTCCGGAGGCGACCGCGTCGGTGATGCGCGCCTACATCGAGCACCGGCTGGACCAGTCACCTGGGCTGACCAAGCTCTACTACATCGGCCCGATGTTTCGCCGCGAGCGTCCGCAGAAGGGCCGTTACCGCCAGTTCTACCAGATCGGCGCCGAGGCGATCGGGTCGGAGTCGCCCGTGGTGGACGCCGAAGTGATCGAGATGGTGGTCGAGCTCCTGAAGCGCGTCGGGCTGACCGGTTTCGAATTGATCGTGAACTCGGTGGGCTGCAAGAAGTGCCGTCCGCAATTTCTGGCGATGCTGCGCGAGAAGCTCGCCGAGGTCGCCTCGTCGATGTGCGAGGATTGCCAGCGCCGCGCGACGACGAATCCGCTGCGGGTGCTGGATTGCAAGGTCCCCGCCGACCAGCCGATCATTGATGCGCTGCCGTCGATCCTGGATCACCTATGCCCCGAGTGCGCCGAGCACTTCACCGCCGTTCGCGGGCACTTGGACGGGCGCGGGATTTCCTACGAGGTCCGGCCGCGTCTGGTGCGCGGGCTCGACTACTACATGCGCACGACCTTCGAGATCACGCATGGGGCGCTGGGCGCGCAGAATTCGGTGCTGGGCGGTGGCCGCTACGACGGGCTGGCCGAGGCGATCGGTTCGAAAGTCGCCGCGCCGGGGATTGGATTTTCGATTGGCGAGGATCGGCTGATTCTGAGCCTGACCGAGGCGGATCCGGAAAAGTATAAATCGCCGGTGGACGTGATGCTGGCGCCGATGGGCGCCGCCGCCGAGGCGCATGCCGGGGAACTGGCCGCCGAGCTTCGCGCCGCGGGCATCAGCGTGGAGCGCTCCGTGGATAAGAAGCTGAAGCGGACGCTGGACGTCGCCAATCGTACGGGCGCGCGGTTTGCGCTGATTGTCGGGGAAGATGAGGTCGCCTCGGGGAACTATTCGCTGAAAGAGATGGCGACCGGCGAACAGGTGCAGCTCCGGCGCGATGAGCTGGCCGGGCACATCCTTAACGGTGGTCTCCAAAACGGAGAGCCGAATCGCAACCGGGCCTAGCCCGGCAGAACCCCAACGACAAGCAAAGTCGCGGAATCATAGGCGATCATAGAAGATTAAGCGCTCCGCGCTGGGAAGATTAAGCGCTCCGCGCTGGGAAGATCAGGCGCTCAGCGCCGCCAACATCCCTAAACTCACACGGGTTAGACTCACACAAAACATCCTTATGGAACAGGTACCTCTCGATTTTCTGGGCGATCTTCGCCGCACCAATAACAACGGCGAGCTGCGCGCCTCCGATGCCGGCAAGAAGGTTGTGCTGATGGGCTGGACCCATCGCCGGCGCGATCTGGGCGGCGTGATCTTCATCCATCTCCGCGACCGCGCGGGCGTGACGCAGGTGGTGTTCCGCGCCGAGGAAGACGCCGCGGTGCATGCCAGGGCCGAGCATCTGTCCGCCGAATATGTGCTGGCCGTGGAGGGCCGCGTCGAGCTGCGCACGCCGGAAAACATCAATCCCGCGCTGCCCACCGGCGAGGTCGATGTGGTCGCCGAAAAGCTGCACATCCTGAATACCGCGCGCACGCCTCCGTTCCCGCTGGACGATGAGGTGGACGTCAAAGAGGAAGTGCGCCTCAAGTACCGCTACGTGGATCTGCGCCGGCCGCAGATGCAGCGCAACATCATCCTGCGCTCGAAGGTGGCGTTCGCGATCCGCGAGACAATGACCAACAACGGGTTCCTGGAGATCGAAACCCCGTTCATGACGCGGTCGACGCCGGAAGGCGCGCGCGATTACCTGGTCCCGAGCCGTCTCAGCCCGGGGCAGTTCTACGCGTTGCCGCAGTCGCCGCAGATCTTCAAGCAGTTGCTGATGGTCTCCGGCTTCGACAAGTATTTCCAGATCGTGCGTTGCTTCCGCGATGAGGATCTGCGCGCGGATCGCCAGCCGGAGTTCACCCAGCTCGACATCGAAATGGCGTTCCCGCAGGAAGAGCAGATCTTCGACATGGTGGAGCCGATCATTGTGGCCGCGTCGGCGATCGCCGGGGTCGAGCTCACGCCGCCGTTCCCGCGGCTGACCTGGGCCGAGGCGATGCGCGGCTACGGCTCCGATAAGCCGGACCTGCGCCTGCCGCGCTTCCACGCCGTTGATGATCTGTTCGTGGGAGAAGGGCTGACGCCGGAAGGACTGCCGCTGGTGGCGATGCGGATTCCCAAGGTCGGGCCGCTGTCGCGCAAGGAGCGCGACGACCTGAAGGCGTTCGGAAAAGAGCGTGAGCTGCGTGTCTTCGACGATATGAAGCGCCTGGATCGCGACTTTCCCGAGCAGATGAAGATTGTGCGAGAGCGCATCGGCTACGAAGAAGACGATCTGATGCTGCTGGCCAGCTGGGGCGGGGAGATCCCTGCCCGCCGCGCCGAATTCACGGTCCTGGGGGCTTGCGGCGTGCTGCGCAATGAAGCCGCGCGGCGTTATGCGGACCGCCACGGCTTGCTGGACAGCAAGAACCTGAAATTCCTGTGGGTCCTGGATTTCCCGATGTTCGAATGGGACGAAGAGGAGGATCGCTGGAACGCATCGCACCATCCGTTTACCTCAGTGGTGGACGAGGATATGGAGAAGCTCAACACTGATCCGGGCGCGTGCCGCTCCAAGGCCTATGATCTCGTGCTGAATGGCGTCGAACTGGGTTCGGGGTCGATCAGAATTCATCGCCAGGACGTACAGGCGAAGGTCTTCGAGGCGCTGGGCTTCACGCCGGAGAAGGCTCGCGAGCGGTTCGGCTTCCTGCTGGAGGCGCTGGAGTACGGTGCGCCGCCGCACGGCGGTATTGCGCTGGGTCTGGACCGTCTGGTGATGTTGCTGGCTGGGGAAAGCTCGATTCGCGACGTGATTCCCTTCCCCAAGACCGCCAAGGCGACCGATTTGATGTGCGAAGCGCCCAGCGACGCCACCGATCGGCAACTGCGAGAACTGGGAATCAGCATCCGGCATCGGAACCAATAGCGGCGGGCGTCCCGGAAGGTTCAGGAATCAGCCGGGGCCGAAGACGGGGCGCCCTCCGATGGGATGAACTTCTTTGACCAGAATGCCCAGCACCAGAGGACAAACTCGCCGACAGAGCACAACTGGCGTGCATAGTTGGCGAACGCCGCCGCAAACTCACTTTCAGGGGCGAGCGTACCGATTCCCAGGCTGATCGCGGTCCCAGCGAACGAAGCGCCCAGACCGGCCACCACCAACAGGAACTGGCGGTCCCGTCGGGGGGCGAGAAGCACTGCGGTCCAGAGGCCAAGCGCCACCACCGCCCCGCCGAACGTCATCAACTGCACCGCGCGTGCGTTCCAGTTCATCGAAGTGAACGGATTCCCGTCGAACAATACAAAGGGAAGTACGTAGACCACGGCGATGACCGCGTATTGGAATCGGGTGATGGTGGAAAGGGCGGGGTTGCCGGCAGCGGCGCGATGCGTCAGGGTGACCAGCATCAGGAACAGCATGGTCCCTGTCAGGAACTCGCCGGCGAAGAAGATTTCGAAATAGGCGTCGCTTCGAAGTCCTTGGGTGGCCAGGATCCAGCCCTCGGCCAGGGACGTCGCGAAGAGTGTTGCTACGTAGAGAAAGAGGGGGAGATAGGTGCGGATCGGGCCCCGCAGGAGAAGCACTAAAAGGAGCGCCTCAAGGGCGCTCCCCACGTATCCGAGGATGACCGGCACATCAAGCACGGCGGCCAACCCTCAGGGTCAATTTTGATACTTTATGGCGTCGGCGTCCGTCGGCGCTAGGCGCTAATGAGGTTCCCGCCGTTATCGGGCTGCGGCCAGGGCCAGGGGCTCTGCGCGAGAAGGTTCCCGCCGTTGTCGGGCTGCGGCCAGGGCCAGGGGCTCTGCGCGAGAAGGTTCCCGCCGTTGTCGGGCTGCGGCCAGGGCCAGGGGCTCTGCGCGAGAAGGTTCCCGCCGTTGTCGGGCTGCGGCCAGGGCCAGGGGCTCTGTGCAACAAGGTTCCCGCCGTTGTCGGGCTGCGGCCAGGGCCAGGGGCTCTGCGCAACAAGGTTGCCGCCGTTATCGGGCTGCGGCCAGGGCCAGGGGCTTTGTGCAACAGGTCCAATTCCATAAGCGGCGCTAACCACAAGCGCCAGCAGCGCTAACGTGCAAAGTGTAGCACAGACTGTAGTTACTCCGCGAGACTTAGTCATTTCTCGGTCACTCCTTTAAGATTCCCTCCTTGGCGGCAGTGAGACCATCTGCCTCAAGGTACTAAGATTAAGCACTTATTATAGTACAGGAAATGCAACTTAAGGTCGCGTAGGATTTCCCCTATTCCGGTAGTAGTGCCGTAAAGGGAAGAAAAGGAGGCGAGGGAGGATTAGACCGTTAAACTACTGCGGAAATTGAAGATGCAGCTCAGGACCTGCGGAAGGCACGCAGTAGTTCCTGAAAGGCGATGTAGATATTCACCGCACCCAGGGTACTAATGGCGCCGCGAAAGTAGTTCCGGTCCCAGACGTATTCCAGAAAGGAGAATGATTGGCGAAAGTAGTTAAGGTACCACATGTCCCGCCAGGGGAGGATGATCAGCACCAGGCCGATCTCAAAGACGAAGACGGCGATCAGCACCTGCCAGACGCGGATCCGCCAACTGGAGGCGGGGCGTGGGGCATCCCCGTCTAGCGGCATGGGAACGGCTCGCTTTGCTGAGAGATCGGATATCCCGTCCAGGGCTCGGCGAGGAGGGCGTCCCGAACCGGGGAGAAACTGTGGCGATGGAGGGAGGTGGGGCCGAAGCGGCGGATCGCCTCGATGTGGGGCTTACAGTAGTAACCTTTGTGGCGTTTCAGTCCGTACTCCGGGAAGACCGGGTCCCAGGCGCGGATGGTTTCGTCACGCGCAACCTTGGCCAGAATGGAGGCGGCGGCGATCGAAAAGCTGATGCTGTCGCCGTGGATCAGAGCTTTTTGCGGGATCGGGAGTTCGATACGGATAGCGTCCACGAGCAGGAAATTCGGAGCGGTCGCCAGAGCCTGCACCGCCCGGCGCATGGCCAGCCGGGAGGCTTCCAGGATGTTCCAATGATCGATTTCGTAGGCGTCGGCGGCGCCCACGCCCCAGGCCACGGCTCGCTCACGGATACGCTCCGCCAGGACTTCGCGACGCTCCGGAGTGAGTTGCTTGCTATCGTCCAGCCCGCGAATCTGGCGCTCGGGATCCAAAATGACGGCCGCGGCGTAGACCGGTCCGAACAGCGCGCCCCGCCCGGCTTCATCTACACCGGCGATAGCAAGATGACCGGCGCGCCGGAGCGCGCGCTCTTGGCGGCTGTGAGGCATCCTGAAAATTGAGACCCGGGGAAGCCAACCGTGGCTCGCCGGAGTTGCATCGGGTTTGCGAAAAAAACGAACCGCCGGTATGCAGCCGGACGGTTCCTCGCAAACGAACAGTGGCGACCCAAGGTACGGGTAGCCGTAGTAACGGGTTTAGCCGGCCGTGCCGGTTCCGCGCGTGCGCTCCCGAAGACGGGCAGCCTTACCGCGCAAACCCCTCAGGTAGTACAGTTTCGCGCGGCGGACTTGACCGCTGCGCACCACTTCAATGTGGTCAACCACGGGCGCATGGAGCGGGAAGATGCGTTCGACACCCTGCCCGAAGCTCACCTTACGAACCGTGATGGTCTCGCTCATTCCGGAATTGTTCCGGGCGATGAGAGTACCTTCAAACACCTGCAGGCGCTCCTTCTCACCTTCACGAATCTTCACGTGAACTTTGATCTGGTCGCCGACGCGGAGTTCCGGATGGTCGGTACGCTTATTCTTTTCAGCAACTTTAGCCAGCGCTGGGTGGATCATGACTTTCTTGGTCCTTGCAAAAGATCTTTACGCGCTCCGCAGACGCAAATAGGGCGTCGTCATGAGCCGCAATGTATCACTTTAGCAGACTTGGGGCATCCAGGGAAGAGGCGGCACGCGAATCGGGGTTAGCGGGTGGCAGGAAAAACGGGTAAACTCTTTCTCCAGCTTCCCCCAGGTTTCCCTTCGGTGCCAGAAGTCTTTGACACCTTGGGGGTTACACCCTGGCGGCACCCTGGGACACCACTCGCCGGGCCTCTATCCCCGTCTGGCGCTCCCCCCGGGTCCCAATTTCCCCACGTGGAAACCCCTCGGATCAGGCGCTTTTCGATTGATATCATACCTCCTGAACGAGCAGAATCTTTGTTCCTAGAAAAACCAGTGGAGATGGGGTAGAGTAAAGTTTCGGTGTGGAGTCCTAAGTGGCTTAGCACAAAGGCCAAAGGGAATATCCTTGCCATTCCAACCCCTCAAGAAGATGCCAAAATCATCTAACTTGCTGATAGCTGGTTTGCTTTGCACGTTCGTTGTTGGATTGTTCGGCACCGTTCACTGGTGGAATTCCCAGTCGCCCGCCACGGCCGGAAATGCCTCTTCTCAGCCGGCGAGTGCCTATGCCGATCCTGCGGCCTGCGCACGGTGCCACCCGAACATCGCGGCTAGCTACGCAAAGACCGGCATGGGACGGGCGTTCCACCGCGTCGGAGGCCCCAAGGGGGTTGACGACCCGACTCCCGGCAAGACCTACCAGCACGCCGCTTCGGACAGTTACTTTGCGATGCTCGAGCGGGACGGCAAGTTGTTTCAGCGCCGTTGGCAGGTAGGACCCGACGGCAAGCAGACCAACGTAGACGAGAAGAGCGTGGACTATGTGGTCGGCTCCGGTAACCACTCGCGAACGTACCTGCATCTGACCGAGTCGAACACCTTGCAGCAGTTGCCGCTCGCCTGGTATGCGGAAAAGGGCGGCTCCTGGGCGATGAACCCGGGTTACGATCGTCCGGACTACCCGGGATCGGTGCGCCCCGTCTATTACGGGTGCATGTTCTGCCACAACGGTTATCCCCAGATTCCGAATGGGAAGGACCGGGACATGACGGAATCGAAGTACGCTCTCCCCTTGCCTGAGGGCATCGATTGCCAGCGTTGCCATGGACCCGGCCAGAATCATGTCGACGCTGCATCCACCGGGGACGCGCTGGAAACGATTCGCGCCGCGATCGTGAATCCGGGCAAATTGGATCCGGAAAGGTCGATGGAGGTCTGCCTGCAATGTCACCTGGAGACATCCAATCAGAAGCTGCCGGCCGAGGTGGTTCGGCTCGATCGGATCCCGTTCTCCTATGTGCCGGGGCAACCGTTGGCGAACTACCTGGTGGCGTTCGACCGCGAGCAGGGAAACCTGGAGAATTTTGAGATCGCCCAGGGCGCCTACCGGTTCCTCGCATCGCAATGCTTTCTGCAGAGCGAGGGGAAGCTGGGCTGCACGACGTGCCACAATCCTCATGACGTTCCCCGGGGGGAGGCGGCAACCACTCACTACAACGGGGTTTGTTTGAACTGCCACGAGTCATTTGTGCAGGCTGCCGCCACAGGTCCCCACAACGCATCAGCGGACTGCGTCAGTTGCCATATGCCCAAACGCCGGACCGACGACGTGGTCCATGCCGTGATGACAGACCATCTGATTGCGAAGCGCGCGCCGTCGGGAGACTTGCTGGCGAAGAAAAGCGAACGGGCTGAAACGGCGGATGATTCCTACCGGGGAGAAGTCGTACCCTACTATCCGCGCGAACTCGCTTCCAATGCGGACAACGAACTCACCATCGCCGTGGCGCAAGTCCGCGAACAGAGCAACCTGGCCGAGGGTCTACCGGAGTTGGCGGCTCTGATCCAAAAGTATCAGCCAAACGAACCCGGGTATTATGCGGAATTGGCGCAGGGCTACCTTGCGGATGGAAATACAGCGTCGGCGATCCAATTTTTTGAAGAGGCGGCCAAGCGCGATCCTCAGTCGGCGCCCCGCCTGACCGCATGGGGCGACGCGCTGATGGCAGCCGGACGATGGACGGAAGCAGAAGCGAAACTGCGGCGCGCCCTCGAGCTGGAACCGGACGATTTTCGGGCTTGGGGCCGGCTCGGGTGGACCTTGTGGCAGCAGGATAAAGCCGACGAAGCACAAGCGGCGCTGGTGAAAGCGCTCGACCTTGATCCCGAGGTACCGGAATTGCACAACAATCTCGGCCTGGTCTTGTGGGGCACTGGAGACCAGGCGGGAGCCGAAAAAGAATTCCGGGAAGCGATTCGCATCCAACCGGGCGTGGCGGAGTGGCGCGTGACGCTGGCCAAGGTGCTCGCCTCACAGAGCCAGCTGCAAGAGGCACGCGCGCAACTGGAGCAAGCGCTGCGATACAAGCCCGACTACGCCGAGGCCAGGGTCGTCTATGCGAATGTCCTGGTGGATTCGAACCGTCTGACGGAGGCGGAGAGACAAGTCAAACTGGCGCTCGAAAGCGATCCCAACTCGGGAGACGCGCACCACATGTGGGGCTCGTTGCTGGCGGGGAAAGGCGATGTCGCCGGCGCGACGGAACAGTTGTCTGAGGCCGTTCGGTTGCAGCCCACCGACATGCGGGCGCATGCGGAACTGGGAACGCTACTGGCGCAACAAGGCGAACTCGCCCGGGCGATGCAACATTTATCCGTCGCCGCGCGAGCCCAGGAGCCCGACATCCGGGCGTTCGCGGAGCAGGCGATGCGCGCGCTCAGTGGGAGATAGCCGGGCGGGCTGAGGCAGTCCTTTTGACCGCTTCCCGCCCGTGCTCACCGATTAACTCACCCTCTGCGGGCAACGCCCGCTGGTGGACACGGCCCGACAACGGGAAGTATGCTTGGCCCGTTCCCCAGGAACTTGACCATGATTCGTGCGAGGCATATTTATACTTCGATCCTGCTTGGCCTCATATACGCGCTTGCCGCCCAGGCTGCTTCTTTTCGCGTTGTGACTCTTGACGAGACAGGGGCGGACTTTCCGGATGTCCTGATAGTTGTGAGGTCCCTTGACAGCGGAAGAGAGAACTTTAGGGCGCTAACGGATCGGAGCGGCGCCGTCCCGACGCACGAGCTTTCTCCGGGGCTGTATCAGCTGATCGCCACGTGCCCCTATGGCATCTGTCAAACGACCGTCCAGGAATTCATAGTGGCCAGCGACCCGATTGATCTGAAGCTAACGCTGAAGGTTGTGCCGACGACCGGGAACGGCGTAACCATAGGCCCCATAGAGCATCGCCAAGTGGAGGTGCTAGACCTGGAAGGACGGCCGCTCGCATCTGTTCAGATTTTTGTTCGGGATGGGGCGGCTCAATATGGAAGATGGTACCGGACCGGCGCGAACGGAAGAGTAACGATCGATCTGCCACCCGAAGGGGAGCCCACGATTGTTGCGATCTATCAGGACCGTCTGGTGAGTCGTGTATTGCAGCCGAGCGCTAGCAATTCAGACGGGGACTTGGTAGTTATTCGCTTTTGAGCAAATAGTAAGCGCTACCATCCGCGGGCGGGCGTCGTTGACCCGGTTTTCACCAAGCGCGATACTACGCTAAGGACTAGTAAACATGTTTCAGCACAACACCAAGAGCGAAAGACCCCGGCGTTTTTCCCGGGCCGTCGTGCTAGCGGCAGCGGCGGTCGCCGCGGCATCCATTATGGCGACGGCACAGACTTCCAGCGGTGAGCGAGCCCTGGAGTTGACCGCCACCCTCACTGAACCATCTGGTTCGCCGGACGCCGAGGCCCAAGGCAACGTCAAGGTTGCCTTGCTGCGCTGGTCCACCGACGCCGAGCGCGATAAGCTCAACTCGGCATGGACCATGCCTACCGCGGTGGGGGGAGGCGGTCCTGATCTGGGGGCCCAGGCGGCTGCGTTAGCGAGCTACGTGGACACGACAAACGTGAATAATGCCGAGGATTTGGCGGCCGCCGTCGGCGTGAGCGCCGAGGACCTGGCGGGCTTTCTGAACGTGAAAGTGTCGGACCTGGATGCCATTGTGGCGAGTCTGAAGAACGGCAAGGGAAAGGGCAAGGGCAAAGGCCCGGCAGGAGCTCCCGGCGGAGGCAATGGAGCCGGTGCGGCCAAGGGCTTCGGAGGAGGCGCGGCAAAAGGTCCCGCAGGAGGCTTTGGAGGAGGTGGACGAGGCAAGGGCAAAGGTAAGGGGGGCCCCGGCGGTCCTGCTGCCCCCGCATCGCCGGCGAATTCGCTGGGCGCAGCGCTCGCCAGCGCGCCAACCCTAGGTTACGTCTGGCCGTCCTCGGATCCGGTCGGATACGCGATCAAATACGCCGTTCAATTGGACGGAGGACAGCGCGTGATCCTGATCACCAACCGCCGCCTGGGGACCACGCCGCATGAGTTCACTCCTTCAAACTCGCCGAACGGGATGCCGTATGATTTCTCCCTGCTCGAATTCCGGCTCAACGGGAAGGGCGAGGGGAAGGCGTCCACCCCGGCCCCGGTCGCGTTCGAAGAATCCGCCTCGGCCCTGGCGCTGGAGGATTACAGTGCGGCTCCGGTGGTGTTCAGCGATGTTAACGTCCGCTGAGTTCGGCTGGGAGACTGGGGAAACAAGCAACTGAGTCCCTAGGGGGCGCATTTTTGCGTTTCCTTTCGGCACTGGTCTTTTGACACCGTTAGCCTGACCGCCGAACTCCATGGGAACGGACACTACGTACGCGTGCGATTGAGACCATGAAGCGCACAATTACAAGAAGACGCGCGCTGCGGTCCAGCCTCGCGGCGGCGACGGTCTTTTCCACCAGGTGTCTCTTCGCCCAAGAAACCAAGGGATCGTTGGCCTTCGAACTAGTGCAAGAATTTTCGGAGATGACGGTGAAGGCGATTTCACCGGATGGCACAAAGCTTTGCCTCGAAGAATGGAGCCGGAAGGGCTATCCCTTGCGTGTCGTCGAAGCTGGTACGTGGCGCACGCTGTTTACCGTGAACTTTCGGTTCAAGAGTAGGTCGAGTTCAGTTCTTTGAGGATGGGCGTGAGTTGCTCAAGGAGTTCCCTCCCATTCCAAGACAAAAGTGCAGCGGTTTGTCGCTGTGAATTTAGAATCCGGGGCGAGGACCGAAGACACACGTCCTTACTCCCTACCCCCTGGACCTCGCGAGGCACTCTTCTCACTCCATGGTGCGACGCTTCTTCTGGTTCAACGAACGAATCGCCATGTAGATCGTCTCGTTTTACTGGAGTTTCCCGGCTTTAAAGAACTACTCAGCCGTGCCTTCCCCCCTCACCACGAGGCAGATTGGGAAATCGCATTGTCTCCGGATAGGAACGTTGGCGGTCTCTTAATCAATGGCCAGATCACGATTGTCGGTCTGGATGATCTCAGTACCGTGTGGGCGAGACCACTTGAAACGGGTCTTAAGATACCCCAAATGGGTATCTCCCGCGAAGGCCAATTCATCGCCGCCGCGATCGCCGACGATACGCGGAGCTCCGAGCATAAGACTTCCTTTATAGCCATTTACTCTGGAAACGATGGGGAAGAACTGGCGCGGCTGCCTGTCAGTGGTATTAATGGAATCGCGATCTCTCCAGACGGTGGCTTGCTGGCTGTCATTGTGAATCGTCCGCGGGAACGTGGAGCCGTCGACGTCGAGGTAGAAGTTTACAAGCTCCTGGATGGGGAACGCATCGCTTCCCTTCCTTTTGCGCGAATTCCCTACAGCGAAGACCAATTCCTGCTGCTTGGCGGTATAGTCCGTTTCACTGGGGATGGGCGGTATTTGGTGATGACGGGCCAAAACACGCGTATTTGGCAAGTTAGCTAGTCGGACAATTGGCGGTGCGTAGCGCCTGAAACCGTCTTGCCGACACGGCTCCCGCTCCTGCTCAACCAATGAGTTCACCCCTCAGGGGTCGCATCTGTGGCCCGATCCCCCGGCAGCAGGTCCGGCCGATTCCGGCGAGTCTTCTCCTCCGCGGCGGTGCGGCGCCAGGCCTGGATCTCCGCATGGTGCCCGCCCAGCAGGACCTCGGGGACCTTCCTGCCGCGGAACTCCTCCGGTGTTCTGGGACAAGGAAAGCGTCGTGATGCGTGCGCGCGGAGGGCCGGAGCGGCGCGTACGTTTTGTGAAATTACGAGCGTCAGGAGCGAGGTCTCGTCGGCTCAAGAAGTGGCCGCGCAATCGAGGCCTTTCAGGCGAATCGCGATCTATGGGCGCAAGGGCGATCCAAACGCCCGGGTCGATATTTCCTTGCGGCATTTCGAACGGGGCGACATTGACCAGCTCTTGAGTACAATCCATAGGTGCCGACCGGATCTGGACGTCCCTTCTCTCCACTGAGTGAGCCTCGGCCCCGGTAAACTATCAGCGAAACCTATTCACTCTAACGGTGTCAAGACCTCTGGCTGGTCTTTTGACACCACTGGTTGACTTGCGCGGATCGCAAACGATTGTAGGGAGGCTCTATGAAGCAATTCTTGTTCACATCATTCTCTATCGCCCTTGGAATCGTGCTGGGCACTTGGGTCGTAGCGGGCCAAAATGTAACTGCTCCGGATGGGTCGTTCAATAAGCTGGAAGCCAAGGAAATTGTGCTCATTGATGACGCCGGCAATCCTCTTGCCAGACTTGGGACGGAGGGCAATCGGGTTTCTTTGGTATTTCTCGATTCTGAAAAACAGCCTGCCGTGGAGATCGGAACACAGCCGGACGAGAATACGCGGTATCTGACTTTTTATGGTCAAGACTACGCCCGCGTTCTCGCGTCTCTGAGCAGTGGGCCCGATGGCCGGTCAACACTCACTCTGGGGGACGAGGGGTGGGAGAATCGGGTCATACTCGGTGCACTTTCCGAGGATATGGTAGGCAGGCCCCTTGATGGCTTTGGACTACTGTTGCCAAATTTTGAGCATCCAATTGGGCCGCCGATGTTCAGTGTTGAGGTCCTGGAATCAGAGGGAAAAATGGACGCCCTCATGAGGCTCATGCAATCGGATGGAACCTATTGGACGGTACGTTAGGCAGAAGGCTTACTTCTCGGGGGGCAAATTCAACCCCAGCAAATCCGGCCGATTCCGGCGCGTCTTCTCCTCCGCGGCGGTCCGGCGCCAGGCCTGGATCTCGGCGTGGTGGCCGCCCAGCAGGACCTCGGGGACCTTCATGCCCCGGAACTCCTCCGGGCGGGTGTATTGCGGGCAGTCGAGCAAGCCCTCCTCGGTGAACGATTCGTGGACCGCCGAATCGCGATTCCCCAGCACGCCTTCCTGCAGCCGAGCCACGGCGTCGACGATCACCGCCGCGGCCAGTTCGCCTCCGCTGAGGACGTAGTCGCCAATCGAAAGCTCGCGGTCGGCCAGGAATTCGGCGACGCGCTCATCCACGCCCTCGTAGCGGCCACAGATCAGCAGCAGCTCGCGCGGGGAGACTTCGGAAGCTCCCTCCGGGGCATCTCCGGGATCGGGCGCGGCGAGTTCCCGCGCACAGGCCTGATCGAATTTCGTGCCTTGCGCCGAGAGCAGGATCACCTGGCGGCGCGGGTCGCCCTTTTCCCTCCCCGGGAAGATCGCCTCCACGGCTTCGAACACGGGTTGCGCCTTGAGGACCATCCCCTCGCCGCCGCCGAACGGACGGTCGTCCACGCTGCGGTGGCGGTCATGCGTCCAGGTGCGCAGGTCGTGGATTTCGATTTTCAGGATGCCGGCGCGGCAAGCGCGCTCGACGACGCCGAACTCGAACGGTCCGCGAAAGAATTCCGGAAAGATGGTGAGGATGTGAAAGGTCATCGCGCTTGGGATGCTCCGCGCGGGCGCGCTAGAGCTTGTTCAAAAATGGGGACAGACAGCTAGTTTTCGCCCCCGGAGCAACGCCGGATCCATTCCTCGCCGGCGCGAAAACGGTGTCTGTCCCCCATTTTTTATATATATATACACCCTAGAGATCCAGCAGGCCGTCGGGAATGTCGGCGCGGATCCGCTTTCGGGCGATGTCAATATCGTGGCAGATCTCGTGGCGGAACGGAATCAGAACGTCCTTGCCGGCCTTGGCGCCCTCGTAGTCGCGCGTGAGCTTCACGCGCAGCAGCGCGGGACCTCCGTGATCCTCCACGGCTTCCACCATGCCGACGTCCACCGCATCTTCGACATTCCCCTCCCCCGGCGGACCGATCTCGAAACGACACCCCACCAGGTCCTCATGGAAATATTCGCCCTCCTCGAGCGCGACACGCTCGGTGGCGGGAATCCAGATGGAGGCGCCGGCCCAGGGCTCGGCGTCGGAGATAGAATCAATGCCGGAAAATTTCAGAATCGGACGCCCGTCGTGGTACCAGACGTTCTCGACGTCGATCAGGATCTGCTGCTCGCCCGAGCGTAGCAGCACCCGGTGAAGCTCATCAGCTCGGTCGGGCCGGGAGGCATCGAAGACGGCCAGTCAACTCGCCGATGCGGCCGCGCGCGCGCAGCAAGTGGCCGATCTCGATCCACTCGCTAAAATCCTGTTCGCGGGGCTGCGGCGAGTCAGAGTCCCGCGGGTCGATGGGAGCGTGCTCCTGCTGCATGGGGACGGCTCAGCGCGCGGATTGGCCGAAGGGCCGCGTCGCGCGGGCAGATTCATGATTCCTGGCCGATGGCGGCCGGGGGCTTACTCCGTCACTACTCAAGGATCTCGAGCGTAAAGCGGCGATTGAGCTTCATGCCGGCCGCGCCCAGCAACGTCCGAATCGAACGCGCCGTACGGCCCTGCTTGCCAATCACCTTGCCAAGGTCGGACGGGGCCACGCGCAACTCCAGCACGGTCACCTGTTCACCTTCCACTTCGCGCACGGAAACCTCTTCGGGAGTATCCACCAGCGCCTTGGCGATATCCGTAACTAGTTCCTTCACCCGACGATCACCCTCCTGTTGGATCGATTCTAGCACCCTGTCGGCTATGCTGGACGGCAAACGTCCAGACTACGTTACTTTTCGGAGGAAATCGTAACGCCTGCGTCGAGGCACAAGGGGCTGACAGGGCCGGAAACCGGCCCGTTCACGCCAATCTTTGCTTGCAAATGAGGCTTGCGAAAATCAGGTGCCGAACAGGGTAGGAGCAGGCTAGGCCGCGCTGGGTTCGGCTTCCGCGGCGGGGTTCGCCTTCATCAAACGGGCGACCGTGTCGGACGGCTGCGCGCCGTTCTTCATCCAGTAGGCAATGCGCTCATGCTTCAGGCTCACGACCTTGGGCTTCGACACCGGGTTGTAATGGCCAACGATTTCCACGGCCCGGCTGTCGCGAGCGCGCTCTTTCTCAATCACCACCACGCGATAGGTCGGCTTCTTCTTGGTGCCCACCCGCGTTAAACGAATCATCAACATCTTGTTGTTTGTAACTCCTACGAACTCGAATCTTGCTCTTTAAGACGCATTTTTCAGGATACGTCATTGGGGGCGGTTCCGCCACTGGCCGAACCGGAAATTGGGGACTCTTCCTGGGAACCCGCTACGAGCCGGGGAACCCCGGGAATCCGCCGCCCGGACCACCCAGCCCGAGCTTCGCCAGGCGCTTGGCGAGCTTCCCGCCGCCTCCGCCAGTCAATTGTTTCATCATCTTGCGCGTCTGCGCGTACTGCTTCAGAAGCTGATTCACTTCCTGCACCGACGTCCCGGAGCCTTTGGCGATCCGGCGGCGACGCGCCCCGTTGATCAGCATATGGTTGTTGCGCTCTTTTTCGGTCATCGAGTCGACGATGGCCACCAGGCGGGTGATCTCCTTCTCGTCGACCTTGGCGTTCTTCAGATCCTTCAGCGGCCCCATCTTGGGCATCATGCCGAGGATCGAATCCAGCGAGCCCAGCTTCCGGACCTGCTTCATCTGGTCGCGGAAGTCGCCGAGCGAGAACTCATTGTCCAGCAGCTTGCGCTGCATCTTCTCGGCTTCTTTTTTATCGATGGTCTGCTCGACCTTTTCAATCAGGCTGAGCACGTCGCCCATGCCCAGGATGCGTTGCGCCACGCGATCGGGATGGAACGGCTCCATCGCGTCGAGCTTTTCGCCGACGCCGATATACTTCAGCGGCTGGCCGGTGACCGCGCGAATCGACAGCGCCGCGCCGCCGCGGGCATCGCCGTCCATCTTGGTCAAAATGATGCCGGTGATCCCGAGCCGCTTGTGGAACTCATCGGCGGACTTCACGGCGTCCTGGCCGGTCATGGCGTCGGCGACAAACAGGATTTCGGTGGGCTGGAGCTGCTCCTTGAGCGCCGACAGCTCCTCCATCAGCTCGTCGTCGATGTGCAGGCGGCCCGCGGTATCGACCATCAGGACGTCGCAGCCGGCTTGCACCGCTTCCTTGCGGGCGCCGCGGACCAGATCCAGCGGCTTGCCATCGGGCTCGCCTTCGTAGACCGGGATCTTGAGGTCCTTGCCGAGCACGCTCAACTGCTTGCGGGCCGCGGGACGATAGACGTCAACCGAGACCATCATCGGCCGCTTGCCTTCCTTGGCCAGCAGGCGCGCGAGCTTGCCCGTGGAGGTCGTTTTACCGGAGCCCTGCAGGCCCACGATCATGTAGACCGTCGGCGGTTCGTTGGCGGTGCGAAGGCGGCTCTGATGCTGCCCCAGCATCTTGACCATCTCGTCGCGGACGATCTTGGTGACCTGCTGGGCGGGCGAAAGGGCGGTGAGGACCTCCTCGCCCATGGCCTTTTCGCGAACCGCGGCGATGAACTCCTTGGCGACCTTGAAATGGACGTCGGCCTCGAGCAGCGCCATGCGGATCTCTTTGAGCGCCGCGTCCATGTTCTCGGGCGTGAGTTTCCCCTCGCCGCGGAGGTTCTTGAACGTCCGTTGGAGTTTTTCGCTGAGGTTCTCGAACATGATTCTTAAGGTCGCTCGTCGGCCGGTCTGGCCGAATTCCGCTGGCTACCGGCCCGGGCTACCGTCCGCATCTGCTTTCCCGCGCACGTCGGCCGAAGAAGGCGGTCTCAGCGGGAGCAAAAGGCGGGCAAGCGGCTGACCAGTCACCATTTTAGCGCAGGGTCGGCATTTTGGAGCAGGGTGGCCGAAAAGTAGCTGATTCCCGGATCGAGCAGTGTTATATTGGAAAGGTTGTTCGTTGCTCCTCAGTAGCTCAATGGTAGAGCATTCGGCTGTTAACCGAAGGGTTGTAGGTTCGAGTCCTACCTGAGGAGCCAATTCCTTCCTGGTCCCTCTTTCCCGGGCAGTTCTCGCGGCTGCCGCTGGTTCTGGCCGCTGGCCTGGGCGGGACGCTTGCAACGGGCCGCACCCTGAACTACCTTGGAGGCCGGCAACGGGCTGCACCCTGAACTACCAGGAGGCAGGCAACGAGAATCGCCGCATGTCGAGCCTGTTCCTTTCTCTCATGGATCGCATGGGCGTGAAACTGAAGTGATGCAGAAATGCGTCTCCAGGGCCTGTAGAATCGGGAACCGCTTAAGTCAAACGAAGGAGATCCATGCAATGAGATACCCTGCCACATACGAAAGCGCGAAGCTGCGCGCCCTGGGGGCCATGCTAACTGGCCTGCTGTGTTGCTCCGTCGCGTTCGGCGCGGTCACCATTGAGACGGGGCAAGTGGAAGGAACCACCCAGGACGGCCTGGCCGTTTATCGCGGGATTCCGTTTGCCGCGCCCCCGGTGGGCGACCTGCGCTGGCGGGCTCCGCAGCCTGCCGCGAAGTGGAGCGGCGTCAAGACGGCCAACGCCTTCGCCCCCGCTTGCACTGGCGGCGGATCGCCCTCCGGCATTCGGAGCCAGGGTGCCGCGAAAGGGAAAGGCCCGGCTCCTACGAAGGCGAAGGCCAAGGCCAAAGCCAAACAGGGCGGCGGCAGCAGCGAAGACTGCCTCTATCTCAACGTTTGGACTCCCGCGAAGTCCGCCAATGACCGCTTGCCAGTGATGGTGTGGATCTATGGAGGAGGCTTTGTGGGCGGCTCCACCGCCGGCGCGCTCACCACCGGAGAACGGTTGGCCAGCAAGGGCGTGATTGTGGTCAGCGTCGCCTACCGCGTGGGCCCTTTGGGCTACCTGGCGCACCCCGGTTTGTCGGCCGAATCAAAGGATCACGTCTCTGGGAACTACGGCGTGCTGGACCTGATCGCTGGCCTCGAATGGGTGAAGAAGAACATCGCGGCCTTTGGGGGCGATCCGGGGAAGGTCACGATCTTCGGCGAATCGGCCGGAGGGATTGCGGTCAGCATGTTGTCCGCTTCTCCTTCGGCCAAGGGATTGTTCCATGGCGCCATCTCGGAAAGCGGCGGATCCTTCGGGCCGCCCAGCCTCCCCGCGCTGCCCGGTGAAAACATGCTCCTCCTGAAGGACGCCGAGCGGCTTGGTCAGGAGTTCGCGGCCAAAGCGGGCGCGGCATCCGTCGCCGATCTGCGCAAGCTCCGTGTCGAAGACGTTGTATCCGCTGCCGCAGGCAGCGAAGGGATCACTTGGCCAGTCATCGATGGCCATGTGCTTCCCGATGACCAGTACAAGATGTATGAGGCCAAGCGCTTCAATGACACGCCGGTCCTGGTCGGCTATAACTCCGACGAAGGTCTCAGCTTTGGAGTTCCGGCAACACCGGACGCCTACCGCCAGGCAACACGCCAACGCTACGGACCCTACGCCGACCGTCTGCTGGCAGCGTACCCGACGGATCCGGACAAAGTCTCCAAAACTGCTCGTGATCTAACTCGCGATGCCGCCTTTGGCTGGGCCACCTGGAGCTGGGCTCGCCTGCAAGCCAAGCAGGGCAAGGGCAAGGCCTACCTCTACTACTTCGATCAGCATCCTGACTATCCGGCAGATTCTCCGCAGGCCGGACGAGGCTCCACTCATGGCTCTGAGATTCAATATGTATTCCAGCATCTGCCCGCGAATGCTACGGAGCCGGACAAGGCCATCTCAGAGACGATGGCGGTCTACTGGACGAACTTCGCGAAGAAGGGCGATCCCAACGGCCCGGGCGTCCCGGCATGGCCCGCCTACAACGATCGCGATCCACAATCCATGTATTTTTCCCAGACCGCCTATGTCGGACCCGTGCCCAGCCTTGCGTCGATGAAGGTTCTGGACGAGTACTTCACCTGGCGGCGCACGCCGGAGGGCGCTAAATTCGGTACGTCCGGACAGCGTTAGATGTGGACTGATCACGCTCTCCTGGTTGCCGAACTTTTGAAAAGGGAATCCGAGCCTCGAGTTTGAAGGTGAACACTCGGGCGGCCGAGAGCAACATAGAAACAGAGCACCCCCCACGCGGGGAGTGTCTCATTTGGGGCTGCTGAATTTACTGACGTGGTCCTAACATCAGTAGCTTACCGACTCTCCGTTCGCGCCCTCCGATTTCTGTTTGTGGAAGTGTCGCGCTCGGGGAGCCAATTAATTCAACAGCTTAGGTCCCTCCTGCGATTCTCCCGTCCAAGCGCCCTCCACGAGGATCCATTTCGAGTTATGCTATGCGTCTTCCAGGAATTCCTTCTTGATGGTCATGCCCAGACCGGGGCCTTGCGGCACCTGGAAAAAGCCTTGCTTGTCGAGCACGGGTGGTTCCTCGAAGATCGAAAATGGATAGGTGTAATCGCCGACTGGGATCTCATTAAAGATCTCGATATAGGGAGAGTTCCGCCAGGTGGCGATCAGGTGCAGATTGCAGATGGTGCCCAGGCGCATGTCACCAACATGCGGGATGATCATCTTGTTCATGGATTCCGCGATGACCGCGGTCTTCATCATTTGCGAGGGACCGACGGTCATGATTTCGGGCTGCACCAGGTCGTAGCAGCCTTTCTCGAGCAACCACCGGAACTCGTGCAGTCCGCGATTGCCTTCTCCGCCGACGATCATCATATCGGACATGCGGTTCAATTCCGCGATGTGATCGAAGTCGTAGCGTGGAAGCGGTTCCTCGAGAAAGTAGACGTTCATCCGCTGATACTCCTTTGCGGTTTGCGCGGCGCGGGCAAATTCCCAAAAGACACCCCGTGTCGCTCCCATGCGGAGACCTGCCTTGTTGCCATCGGCCGTGATCACCCAGTCGTCCCCGACAGCCTTGCGCGTTAACTCGACCAACCGGATGTCGTCCTTTAGCGTAGGAAAGGAACAGCGCCATTTGACCGCCTGCCAACCTGCCTCCTTCAGTTGAACGGCCTTGTCCGCGCGTTCCTCCGGTGTGCCGAGACTGAGCATGCTGGAGTAGGGAGGCACCTTCTCCTTGCCTCCGCCCCATAACTTGTATAAAGGCTGATTCGTCAGCTTTCCGACGAGGTCCCATAAGGCGATCTCGACGCTCGCCGGACCGCGAAGTCCCGAACTTGGTCCGCCGGACAGGCGCTCGGCGTGCGCTTCCATGTCGAACGGGTCAGCGCCAACCAACATGGCTTTCATGCGCCCGAGCTGAGCCGGATCGATGTCCGGACCGATGCCCGTCACGCCTTGGTCGGTATGAATCTCGGTGATGCCTCCCCCACCGATGCGAGAGAAACGCGTGCCTCCGACCCAGTCGGGATAGGTTCCGACCTCGCGAAGGAGCTTGAGTGAACGGAGGCGGATGTCAGTGATCTTCGCCCGTGAAGCTCCCAATAGGGACAAGGCCGAGAAGGCGGGGATTGCCTTCAGAAAGTCTCTGCGTCGCAGAGGACGTCTCAACATGGTACGGCTCCTTTCCTGCTGGCGGACTGATCTAAGAGCAACAAGAGAGCCGCCTCCTGTGGGTACACGACGTACTCGCAGGAGGCGGCACTCTTGGGCTCGGCCGCTTAACCAACGGTACGTTATCATACGGCATCATACGGCGCGAGAAATGTCAAATCATGCGCACTGCCGGTACGCCCTGCCGTGGTACGCGCTGCCGATGCGCGGGTGCGTACTCCCGAACAGCTATTCCCAAGCCGTCGTAGATCTCTTCCCGTTGACCCAAACCGACGATGCGCGTTGGGTGGGACGCCTCACCTCGCACTACGGGTCTCTGGTTGCACATCGGCAAGCTAAGCACTTGGGCTGCCGAGAGCGACATCGAAACAGAGCATCGCCGGGCCAGACAAGGCGCCTTTCTGACACCGCCGATTTTACCGAGGTGGTCTTCAATCCAGCAGGTTACGAATTCTCTGTTCGCGTGACCCAATTCTTGTTTGTGGAAGTGTCGCTCGCGGGGAGCCAGATTCCTCCTCTCCACTCCCTTTCCCGCCCGCTGGCTAACCCCGTCCCCGAACGTGTAGCCTCAATGTTTAGAATAACTTCGCGTCCTGAGTGTCGCTCAGTTTTGGGGCCGGAGATCGGGGTCAAAGGAGATCCTGGGCAGAATTGAGTTGGGACATGGAGGGAACAAAAGACGTCACCGAAGCGTGTCCCGGTCTTCCGCAGCCTGTTCAGCTTCCTCATCAGGACTGGTGCCCCCTGGGTCCAGGCCGAACTGCGGATCGCCGCTATCGCCGGTGACCTTGATATGCAGGAATGTTCCGGCATCGCGCTTGGAAAAAAATGGATCCACGGGCTTCAACAGCCAATGTTTCCAGCCCGTCACCGTCTCCGAGACCTTGGCGTCAAGCAACAGCGCTCCATGGAAGTCCATCTGACCCTGGAGCATGTCGTAGTTGCCGCCGATGTTAACGGCGGCGCCGACAATGGCAAAGGCCAGAGTAGGAAACGCAATCGTTCCTCCCTTCATGGCAAAGGATCCTGACATGCGATTCACAATCTCATCGATTGCTCGGTTGTCCGGCTCACCCTGCCCGCGCCGGCTGAGTCCATCGATTTTCTTCTGGACTTTGGATTGAAGAAAAATGCCGTTCGTGATCTCAAAGTCTCCCTCCAAAATCAGCTTCTCTTTCACTTTCTCATTCAGAGGTGGAATCAAGATCTTTGTTTCCAGCTGCAACGTTCCATGCATCATCGGCTCGCCCTTCATGGCCAGAAGCAACACATCTCGCAATCGGCCGGCTTCAATGGACGCATCCAGTTCGATGGTCTTGCGAGTTTCACCATCCTTTTTCACGATGATACCGGAAGTTAGAATATCGGTTTCCCCGAGCTTCGCTCTTACGGGCTGGAGTTCTGTGTTGCCGTTGGTTCCATCCACCAGAACCTCAAACTCTGCAGTGAGGGGCACTGGATTCCCAGCCATTGTCAGCCGAAAATCAGGAATGCGGGCCTCACCTCGAGCCACTATCTTGTTGAGCGTGCCCTCGAATTCGCCGGTCGACTGCAAGATTCCCGCGATTCCTTTAAAGACCCCCAAGTCTGCGTCTTCAAAAAAGGTACGTCCCGCCAAGAGGCGTGTCGCCGGGATCCCCGCTCACCCAAGGGCCAAATGTACCGTTACTGGTAATTTCGCCAGGAGGTTTGGCGTTCGTCATCACGGTTTGATAGTGCATAGCTACATTGCGGCCAACCGAGACCAGATGGATCTCGCGCAGTTCGAATTCTAAAGGCTCCTTGCCCAACTCCCTGGGCCAGATTCTCAGAATCGCGTCATGGATTTCCACGTCTTCGACGATTACATCGCTCTCGTTATCTGCGCCGTTGGGTTGCGGCTCGATCGGTTTCATCCCTCTCGGCTGGAGGCCCATCACCGGGACGCTGGACCTTGGGCGGGATATTGATTTCCAGCCCGTCTAAGACGACGTGGCTCACAGTGCGGGACGGTCCAGGAGTGTTCCCAGATCCGCACTTGCCGTGAAATGCGGAAGGACCAGGAGAGGCTTGACACTACGGCTGCCCTTCAGACTTAGCTCTATGTCGCTGCCTTCCACTGTCACCAGCGATGCGGGCATCCCTGGAATGAAACTGAGCAATGCGCTGAGTGGGACGCCCACTTTCAACGACCCAACCTCCACGTCGCTATTGAATCTATCCTGCAAATAAGCGATGGTCTGCGCACGAACGTAAGGATCAATTTGGCGCGTGAGCGTATTCAACGCGATAAAGATCGCCACCAGTGCCGCGGCCAGCCCCACAGATCCCCAGATGATCCATCTGCCGTTGCGGCCGCTGGCGTAGAAGGCCTTTAGATCCGCGATCATGTGCATAGAATTCCTCGTTGTTGCTGGTTAGAATACTTCTCAATGGGCATCATGCTCGCCCCTTTCCAGCGGAATCCGTTTCGCTGAGATCAGCGGAACAAGAGTGCTACATCGATTAGATCGCTATCCCTCTGGGACAAGCAGGCTAGAGCTTCGCCCGGAGAGATCACACTCATAGATGGGCTATCAGGAGAATTGTAACGATGGTGCTGGTCCAATTCCAGCGCCGCCGCCGGGTTCCCATCGATTGTGGACGTAGTACCGGCCACCACCACTACCACTACCAAAAACGAGAGATGGGTGTCAGGAAAGATGGGTGTCAAAGACCGAGTCCGTCGGAGATACATTTTCGCGAGCCTGGAATCAATAAGATACAAAGATTTATCTCCGACAGAGTCCGGAACATTCCCCAATTTTCGATCGCGCACAGCCCCAACCGAATCAACCGCTTCCCGAATCACCCGAGCCCAACTCCACAACCCCTCCCCTCACAATGCCGACGGAATCGTTAATTTTTTGACTGGCCAGCTATCCAACGAAACTGTTGTATTCGGTGTTACCGAACTCCCGGAGCTCTTTGCCGCGTTTCGCGGCGCCTCAATCGTGCCTTTAGCGGCAGTTCAATGCACTGTCGGCTGGTGAGCCCACCTTAAATAGGGTGGCGTGGATTCTAGAATCCACGAGTCTCACCAGCCGTCCACAACTCCATCTGCACGGAGGCCGGCGGCGGGGGGCCGGGGTTCACCCGGCGGGAAGGTTGCACCTTCCCAATCCAAGAAGTCTCTCCCGACTTTCAGGTCCGTCCACAACCTACAGAACACCTGTCTCTACTCGTCGCTTTCATTCAGGACGATCCTATCGAGTCCTTCAAGTGGTTACGTAGCCTGTCCCCTAAATTGTCTGGCAGAATTGAATGAATTCAGTAATCCTCGAGAAGGAGCTTAGATAAGGCCTGGAACTATGAAAGTTCCCTATGCAGAGAAGTGGCAGAAGGAAACCGACGCGCTGCGCCAGATCGCGCTCGGCTGCGGCCTGACCGAAGAAACCAAGTGGGGCAAGCCATGCTTCACCTTTCTGACGAAGAACGTGGCGATCGTGATCCCGCTCAAGGAGTCGTGCGCGTTCTCATTCTTCAAGGGCGCGCTGCTCGAAGATCCGAAGCGGATTCTCGACAGGATTGGAGAGCATACGCAGGCCGGGCGATGGATCAAATTCACCTCGGTTCGGGAGGTCACGGCCGTGCGATCGGCCTTGAAGGCCTACCTCCACGAAGCCGTCGAATTGGAAAAGTCCGGGAAGAAAGTTCAGCGCAAGAAACCTTCTGAGCACCCAATTCCCGAGGAGTTACAGAAGAAGCTGGATGACGACGCGGGTCTCCGGTCGGCATTCGCGACGCTCACCCCAGGCCGGAGGAGATCATACACCTTCCACATCTCCTCCGCGAAGCAGGCAAAAACCAGAGCCGCGCGGGCGGAAAAGTGCGTGCCCATGATCCTGAGCGGGCGGGGGTTCAATGAGCCGCCGAGATGAGACTCGGGTCGAACAGAACACGCGTCTCGAATTTCAAGTCGGGGACAGTCTGTAGATCACCGAATCGCCCCTCGCCTTCGCCAGGGAAATCCAGTTAACAGATTGATAAAACTAGGGATACCTCTGGAGAAAACGAAAGTGGACACCCGGAGCCTTACGGTGATGATTGCATTGGGGAGCAGGGAAACCAGACCCCGGGATCCACTGTCCACTAGGGATCGTACGATCCCTAGTGACTGTCGCCGTCGTGATCGGCGTCCCCGCCGAGAGCGGCTTGTGCCGCCTGGCTCAGTTGAACCGAATCCTGGCGGATTTGGCTCTGCTGGCCTTTCGGCTGAGGCGTCGTTTGTTGCGGTTGATAGGCCTGTAAGGCGTTAAGAGTGCTGGTGCTACTGATAGCTGTCATGATTACTCCTGCCATGCTCATCGGTCGCAAAGAGCGGAATTCGAATGCATATGCGGATCTCACCGAAAGTGGTCGTTGGCCAAAAGACGAACGCCGGGCGTTGCCGCCCGGCGCCGTGGACATCAGAGGACTACAATTTCAATCAGGTTCGCGCCGCTACTCCCAACGACCCACCACCGTTCCGTCCGCCATCTTCGCGCCGACGAAGGCCGCCACGGGCGAGCCGTTGGTCATCGGACGGATTTTGACGGTTGCCTTGGCTCCCGGCGGGAAGGTCGACGGGCGAACGCCAGAGCGGCCCAGTTGATTCGGGCTGCCCCACTCGATGGACCATTCGACGGTCTTGCCGTCCTCACCTTTGACGTTCAACTGGAGCCAGGAATGCGGGTTGGTGAACTGGAACTCCTTAACCACTCCGGTCACTTCGATGACATCCGTGCCGAAGCCGGCGCCGGAGTGATGCGCCTGGGCGGCGGGCGCCGCAACAAAGACGCAGGCGAGAGCCATGGCCGCCAAGGCGAGGCTCCCAAGAAGCTGTTTCGCACGATTCATAGCATTCTCCTAAAAAACAGCAAGCGGCGCTCTCCTATAAAAAGCGCCCGGAACTCTGCTCGCCGTCGCGACGCGGCTCACCGCCTATTGATAAACCTCTCCGTTGGGGCCGATCGTCAGGGTCTTGCCCGTATCCGGATCCACCGGGTTGCGCTGATTCTCGGCGCAGCCATAGTCATACAGGAACTGTCCGGGTGTCGGGTTCCTGCGGAACGTCTTTACGACCTCCCAGGGCGCGGTCATCGCCTTGGGATCCTCGATCGTCATGCGAGCCTCCAGCATGTCCTCGCTGGTCTTGCGCATACGCGTGGTGATCTTGACCTGGTCGCTGAGGACCAGCCCGGTACGGTCAAGCACCGCGTCGTTATCGCGGTCGCCCTTTAGGCCGATCGTTTCAAAGACCAGCGTGTCGCCCTCCCAATGGCCCACCGACACCCCAGTGTAGGTGCCCCAAGTGTCTTCGCGCTTGGGCAGCGGCCGGCCGTCGGTATAGACGCGCATGGTGTTGCCACCGTTCTCGGCAATGATGTAGAACACGTCGGGACGAACCACGAACTCATACCCGTCGGGCAGGTTGAAGATGCGCGGGAATCCGACCGGAATGCCGCAGACGCTTTGGGGATCCGGGTAGCGGTCGGCATCGCGCAGCGCCAGATGCTCCTCGTACTTCGCCTCCCATTCCTTGTTATAGGGAGGATGCTCGCGGACCCCATGCGTCAGCGATCCGCCTTGCCCGGTCTGGGTCGCCTTGTCGAAGATCGTTCCGCCCTGCATGGCCCAGATGCCGGACCAATCGGGGAGATCGTCAAACGACGTCATTTTCTGCGCGGAGCCCTGCGCGAGGCAAAGGCCCGGCGCCAGCAGGAACATCCCGGTCAGAATCACCTGTGTTGCGAATTTTTGTTGCTTCATCAAAACTTTGCCCCAGGCTCGGGTTACGCGGCGGCTCCGGCGACTTGTAGCGCCGCCCGGATCAACGCGGAAACACCCGTGCTGGGAAGGCATTATAGGACCTAACCCAGTTGGCGGCAATGGGCCGCCGGCGCGATCGCGTAGAACGACCGAAACGCACTCACTCGAGAATCCCGACTTCACGCGCGGCCTCAACAGCTCTCTTATCCTTGGGATACCAGTAGCGCACATGGCAACCTTCACATGCCAGGTCGATGTCATTGAGCGAGATGAAGAGGGTGTCGACATCCTTGGCTTCCGCGGCGCGCAGCGCCTTGGTGGCCGCTTCCCGGAGCTTTTCGGCGCGAAGCGTAAAATCCGAGCGCTTGGTGGTGATCAACTTTTGCATCTCCTCGGTTTCGTTTTCCACCTCGGGAGTGACAGCCCGGTCCCTGGGCCGCGCAACCCTTCGACCCGGAGTGCTCAATAGATCCGGCGCGTTCACCAGGACCTGGGCGCGCGCCCGGACCCGCTCCCAATCCTGGTCGGTTCGCGGAACGATATCCCGGATACCCTGCTCATCGGAGATGTACTGGATGGAATCGAACAGGGCTTCGGCGCTGGGATCAACCATGGCGTGCATGAGCTCTTTAATGGTGGCCGGACCGCGCGCGGCGAAGACTGCGCCCGTCACGAGCAACAGAGACAAGCCCCCGGCGAACCTCATCCCGCCCCACCGGTTCGGGACAGATGGATCCGCGGAAATGCCCAAGCTCCGGCGGAAGATCCGATAGTTCACGGCAAGCAAGGCAAGCAGCAGCATCTTGATCCAGAACCAGGGATTAAAGGTGTATTGACCGGCCTTGGCTCCGAACAGCAGGACGCCACAAAGCGCCGCCAATAGGAAACTAACGCGCTTGGACCGGCGAAATCCCGCGAACACGTCCGCCACCGAATCCCGTCCCGACCAGAAGCCGAGCAAACGCAGATCCGTCAGGAGGATCATTCCGGCCCACACCAGGAGAGCTAAAAGGTGCAGCCACAGAAGAACGGGATAGGCATACGCCGAGTCCCGTATTTGGGAGAAAAGCCCAATCCCTTCGATTCGTTCTAAGAGCGAGGCGAACATGGCAATCGTCACTCGTATCCCAGGAAGATCCCGCTCAGCGGCACGAGCGCGTACAATGCCAGCGATATCACCGCGATGATGGGCGATTTCTTATCGCGAACGGCCGCCCCGCGCACCATCGTGTAGTAAAACGCGACGGCAGCCACAAGCAACACCATCTTGTATTGAAAGACCGGATTCGAATAATACTCGTCGGGGGCAATCGTAAAAAGCAGCAATCCAGAGGTGATCGCCACCGTCAGTCCGATCAGCGTCAGAAGCCAGGATTCACGCCAGAACCTCGCTGGACTGCTTTCCATTCCCACGTCGAGCAGGCGAAGGTTCATCACGGCAGCGATTCCGAGCGCGCAAATCATACCCAAGAGGTGAATGTACTCCAGAACCGGGAACGCAAAGCCCCACTCATTCAAAGGGTTCTCGATTGGCATGACCTTCCTTCACGGTCTATCAGCTTCGCAGAGGGACTCCTTGCGGTCAAGGCCCTTCCGCTTCATTGTAAGAATCCCAAGAGGATCACGGGCAGCGTGGATGCGCGACCGGGTCGCCGGGAGTATCGCGATTTCGGACGCCGCCGTAAACCCACCGGTGGCGCTCTCCGGCAAGTCTTCCCCTCACAAGAAGGGACGCGACCCTTGCGTAGGCTCGCTACTTCCAGTGATTCAGCGTAGTCGCCTCGTGCGGAATGGGGCCGATCAGCGAGGTTGCGTTAAGCGGATCGATGGTGCGCGGACGGCTCGCGAGCTCGGGCGGCAGGTTCTCCTGCGTGGTCACGATGCGCATCTCATTGCCGGAGACCCAGGCGGTCACGTGTTTGTCGAATGGAATCGAGTAGTCGCCCCAATCCTCATGCAGGATGTTGAAACGCAGGATCTCGCCGTCGATCTCGAAGTCGTCGAGCGCCGCCATCGTATAGGGGTTGTCGCAGCGTCCGCAGACCATCCCGCGGAGCCTGTCGCCGACCTTCTTGATGATGAAGTACTGCTTGTCGACGCCCATCGAGAACCCGAGCCAGGATCCGGCAACGACATCCGGTGTGATTTGGAGCCAGGGCCCGGGCGGAACATAGGCGCGGCCTCGGCCTGCACTGGAGGAGGTCCGGCCGGGCGCCTTTGGCTTTGCCTTTCCCCTTGGCGGCTCCCGCCCCGGCACCGCCGCGACCCAGCACCGGGATTTCGCGCCCCGGGGGCAGCATGACAATGGGGATCGGGAGCGGGTCCGGTCCGCGCGGATCCTTCCTCATGGTCCATTCGAAGTCGCCGCCGTTGGGACCGCCCAGCGTGCCGGTGACGATCAGATTCGGTTTCACAAAACGGGCCGTGCCTTTGTCGGTGAAGGTCGTTTTGCCGTCGTTATCGACGTGGGTGACGGTGAAGGAAAGTCCACTCGGGCCGAGCTTACCGTCGACAAAGGCGAGCGTGGTGGCGTCGGCGCACCAGGTGCAATAGATGCCACGAACGGTGTCGCCGCGGATGGAGAACTCATAGGTGCGCGGGAGCCCGTCGACCTCGGTTTTCCAGCCGCCTCGGTAGTCGTCGGCGTTTTGCGCCAGGGCGGCGGGTAAACATACGATGGCCGCGATTAGAATTGTCCGCAGTTTCATGGCGTCTCTCCGCTTCCCTGCCCCTGGGTGGCGTTGGGTCCCGATCATTATACAGACGAAAGGAACTGAATTTCCTCGGCCGCCGTCGACGGGTGAATAAGCCTGGGCCTTTTATGCTCTCTGCGCCGGTGGACGCTTCGAGGATTGGGAAGGTGAACCTTCCCGCCGGCTGAACGCCGGCCCCCCGTAAGCACCCTAATTTCTTTTGGGGAGCGCGAAGACGTACAGCGCGTTTCCGGTCGCCGGGCTGTGGATATCGGGCGTGATCAGGCGAGGCACGTTGCGCGGACTGCCGCCGCCGTTGCTGGTGGTCACCGCGACATACTGGCGGCCGTCGACGCCATAGGTCAGCGGCAGGCCCTGCACCGAGGCAGGAAGGCGCGTCTCCCAAAGGATCTCGCCGGTGGCGGCATCGAAGGCGCGGAACATGCGATTCAAATCGCCCGCAAAGACCACGCCGCCGGCAGTGGAGATCACGCCGGTGAGGAACGGAGCGCGCTGTTCGTAGCTCCACAGCTCTTCCATCGTGCGGACGTCATAGGCCGCCAAGCTTGCCGACCTTGCCGTCGGTTCCCGGCATCTCGAAATAGCGGGCTCGCGCGCCGCCGCCGGCTCCGGCTCCCCGAGTCTTGTCGACCTCCTGCGCGTTGAACTCCATGCAGGACTGGCTGAGCGGCACGATCAGTCGGTTGCCCGGCTGATAGTAGGACATCGTGGGCCAGTTCTTGCCGCCTTCGGTGGAGGGGCAGCTCTGCACCCATTCGCCGATCTGCGCCTCGATGATGTCGTTGCGATAGTGGGGCTCGCCGGTCTCGGGATCGAAGGAATCATAGACGTTCTGGAAGACCATTTCCTTGTGGCCCAGGTGCTGGCCGGTGCGGCGGTCCAGCTTCCACAGGATGCCGGGCTTGCCGGCGCTGAAGACCAGATTGCGGCCCTGATCGTTGACCAGCACGCGCTCGAAGGCTTCGTCGAGGTCCAGCGATTCGCCGGGCGCGTGGCTGTAATACCAGTCCATCTTGCCGGTGTCGGGATTGAGCGCCAGCGTGGAGTTCGCCCATAGGGTCGCCCCGTTGCCGGAGCCGCGGCTGGCGCGCATCCAGGGCTTGGCCTGCGCGGTACCCCAGTAAGTGAGGTTGAGGTCGGGATCGTAGCTCGGCGTGGCCCAGCTCTCCGCGCCGACCCGTTGTAGATTCGGCAGTCCGCCCCACGTGTCGCCGCCGGGCTCGCCTTCGAGCGCGATGGTCGTGAAGCGCCACTCTTCTTTACCCGTGTCGGCGTCATAGGCGCTGACGAAACACTTCTCGGTGCGATAGGTGCCGCAGAAGCCGAGCGTCTGCAGCAGCTTCCCCTTCACCGGTAGCGGACCCGCGGTGCTACCGTAACCGCCTTCGGAGCGATCGCCCATAGTCGTATTCCAGGCAACTTTCCCGGTGCGGGCGTCGAACGCCATCAGGTGCGCGTCGGATGTCGAGAGGAAGATCTTGTCGCCGTAGATCGCGATGCCGCGTTGCGCGGCGGCGTTGGCGTTGGTGCCGTAGCGATTCTCCCAGATGAGCTCGCCGGTAGTGGCGTCGAGGGCCTGCAGAACTTCGCCGCCGTTGTTGACGTACAGCACGCCGTTGTATTCGATCGGCGCGGGCGCGTTGCCCAAGACGTTAACGTCCTCGAGTGCCCAACTCCAGGCGAGCTGCAACTCGTCGACATTGTCTGTCGTGACCTGGTCAAGCGGACTGAAGGAGCTCGCGTTGTAGTCGCGGCGGATCATCATCCAGTTGGCCGGGTCGGGATTGAGGAGCATCTCATCGGTGACCGGAACGAAGCCTTCGACGACCCCTGCGACGGTGATGCCCTCCGGTTCATTCGAACCGCCCTTCCCACTGCCTCTGGCTTGCCCGGCGGGACGGCCTCCGGCGACGAGATATGCTGCGCGCTCGCCCGGAGCCACCGCGCTCAGCACGGTGCTCGAGACCTGCGTCATCACCGAGTTCCCTGCCCGCGCGCCATTCGCGTCGAGGATGTAGGCGACCAGGTTCACATAGGCGTCGGTGGGCAGGTTCGCTCCGCCGGGAGGCATGTTGACTTGCAGATAGTTCACCAACGCGCTGACCTGCCGGTCGCCCCATTGCTGCATAAACGCGGGACCCGCGAGCGCCGGACCTTGCCCGCCGCTGAGGTCGGCGCCATGGCAAGCCATGCAATTGGCCTGATAAGCCTCGTAGCCCGAGACGGCCTGATCCTGCGTGTAGGGTCCGGCCTGCGGCTGTTGCGCGACCAAAAGCGCCACGCCGCAAGCGGCGGCTGCCATGCAAAATATCGCGGAGAAAATCGCCCGAGTCTTCATATGCATCCTCTTTGCCGGGCACCCATTGCAACAAAGAGAGAAGCGCCAGCAGGCGGCAGGATATCATAATCGGTCTCTTCCAGCGGATGTCTCACTGCGCCCGCGATGGCTTCATAATGACAAAGATGCCTCGAATCCGTTTTCCCGAGCCAAGCCCTGCTGCTAAGAAGTCCGCCGCTGTCCTGTTGGCGGGATTGTTCCTCGCCGCGAATGCCTTCGCACAGGTGGACGAAGCCACGCTCACCAATCCACCCGCCGCGGACTGGGTTAGCTATGGACGCGACTACGCCGAGACGCATTACAGTCCGCTGGATCAGATCAATGAGGGGAACGTCGGGCGGCTGGGGCTGGCCTGGTATTGGGATACAAATTCGGCGCCGGGGGCGCTGGAAGGCTCGCCGCTGATCTGCCGCCGGCACGATCTATGGCGCGCTGACCTGGGACGTGCTCTATGCGCTGGATGCGAAGACGGGCGAGTTCAAGTGGCGCTGGGATCCGGAGATTCCGCGCCAGAACTTCACAACCAACGAAAAGGGCGTGCGCGTTCGCACCGGGCCGAGCGTCTGTTGCGGACCGGTGAATCGTGGCGTCGCGCTGTATGAAGGCAAGATCTACGCGAGTTTGCTCGACGGCACGCTGGCCGCGCTGGATGCCGACACCGGCGAGATGATCTGGCGTGTCGACACGACCAATCCGGAAGACGATTACAGCATCACCGGCGCGGTGCGGGTCGTCAAAGGGAAAGTGATCGTCGGGGTCAGCGGCGCGGAGTTCGGTGTGCGCGGCTATGTCTCGGCTTACGATGCGGACACGGGGGAGCTCGCGTGGCGTTTCTATACGGTTCCGGGCGACCCTTCGCTGCCGTTTGAAAATGAGCAGATGGCCGAGGCCGCCAAGACCTGGACGGGTCCTTGGTGGAAGTACGGCGGCGGCGGAACCGTGTGGGACGGGATGGCCTACGATCCGGACGCGGACCTGCTGTATATCGGCACGGGCAACGGCTCGCCGTGGAATCGCGATCTGCGGAGCCCGGGTGGAGGAGACAATCTGTTCCTCTCATCGATTCTGGCGTTGCGCCCCGATACCGGCGAGTATGTCTGGCATTATCAGGTGGTGCCGGGCGAGAGCTGGGACTATACGGCGACGCAGCCGCTGATGCTCGCTGACCTGACGATCGATGGCCGTGAACGTAAGGTGATCATGCAGGCGCCGAAGAACGGATTCTTCTATGTGCTGGATCGGATCACCGGCGAGCTGATCTCGGCGGATAACTATGCGGAAGTGACCTGGGCGACGGGGATCGACAGGAAGACCGGACGTCCGATGGAGACGCCGGAGGCTCGCTACGGAACCGACGGCGTGTGGCTGCAGCCGGGTCCCGGCGGGCGCGCACAACTGGCAGGCGATGAGCTGGAATCCGGAGACGGGCCTGGTCTATATCCCGGGACAGCAAACGCGCGGCTATTACGAGCTGCAGAAGAACTACCAGTATCAGGTCGGCCGCTTCAATACGGGCCGCATCGGGATTCCCGGCGAGGCGCCGCCGCCGCTTCCGACCAAGTCATCGACGACGCAGCTCGGCGGATTTCTAGTCGCGTGGGATCCGGTCACGCAATCGGAACGTTGGCGTGTCACCAATAGCCAGGGCTTTTCGGGCGGCACGGTCGCGACCGCGGGGAACCTCGTGTTCTTTGGCAGCGCCGAGGGCCGTTTCATCGCCTACAGCGCCGACGACGGCAAGGAACTGTGGAGCGTCGAGGTCGAGCCGAGCTTCTCCAATCCGGTGACCTACATGTTGGACGGCAAACAATACATCTCGATTTTGGCGGGTCGCGGCGGCAAGGGTCGCATGTATACGTTCACGCTGGACGGCGATGCGGAACTGCCCGAGCATTGATCGAAAGCAGACCCTGATTCGCTCCGCCATACAGCGGCGCCGCGGCTATGAGCTAGCCTGGAAGTAGGCCAGCATGACCCGGCGTCTTCTTACCTGGATCTTGTTCGTGGGCGCGATCACCGCCTACGCCTTCCAGATGCCGTTCCGCGTGTTCCCGAGCCTGGAGCCCTACGACAACGTTCCCGTGCCCGAGGATTGGGATGTCCCGGCCGAACTGGTCTTCGGCCGGCTGATGTATCCGTCCTCGCCGTATGCCCGCTTTGAGCGCTGGGGCGCCGACTGGCGGGAGGGCCGCACCGGATGGACGGTGGACTATCCGCGCGCCGACCGGCACGTCATCGTCACGCTGGAGCGGCTAACGCGCATTGACGTCCGTTCGGTGGAGCAGCCGGTCAATCCTGATGATGATACCGACATCTTCAACTGGCCGTGGATGTACGTCGACCTGCCGGGCAATTGGGACCTCACCGATGAGCAGGCGGCCCGGGTCCGCGAATTCCTGGACCGGGGCGGCTTTCTGATGGCGGATAACTTCTGGGGCGAGTACGAGTGGGAAGGCTTCATGGACGGCATGAATAAGATCTACCCGGACCATCCCATCCTGGAGCTCGGCGATGACGAGAAGATCTTCCACACGGTATTCGACCTGGAGGAACGCTTCCAGATTCCCGGCGAATGGGCCACCCGGCGGGGCGCAATGAGCCGCGATGGCGGCACGGTTCCCTACTGGCGCGCGATCTACGACGACGAAGGCCGCGTAGTGGTGGCGATCACCTTCAACTCCGATGTGGGCGATTCCTGGGAGTTCGCCGACGATCCCAGCTATCCGGAAATGTATTCCGCGCTAGGGCTCCGCATCGGCGCCAATTACGTCATTTACGCAATGACGCACTAGTTCTGCATCCTGCCTGGCCGCCGCGACGCGCTCGCGTGTTGGCGGCTTGATCTCCGAGCGCCACAGGTGTGGCGTAACATTCCTGATTCCCAAAGCAGCGCCCAGGGACTCTCCACATCCCCAAGCCAGTGCCAGCGGAATCGCATGCAGCAGGCTGACATCATCCAATCCGCTTGCGCCACGAGTTCGAAGATGCTGCAGGAGTGCGCGCCTCCAGTGCATGCCGCCAATCAGTGGAGCCGCGCCAAAGTACAACAGCTTCAGGAAGGGATTCCACCTCTGCGTACGTACGGCGCCGAATCCAAGCCCGCCGGAAGCCAGAATGCGCAATTCCGCGAACACCCCGGTTGGATCGAAATGCCGCATCACCGCCTCGCGATCCACGAAAAGCCGTCTCCCGGATTTGTGCATCCGTTGCACAAAAAAAGTCATGATCAGGAGTTCGGTTTCGAGTTTCTCGCCGCGGCTCAGCAGGAGATCTTTCCGCCAGATGGTGTTGTGGCCGGGAAGGATATGAGTGGGGCCGGTCCTTGGAAGGATCCACTGCCCATAGCCGAGCAGGAACGGGGCCTGCACACCGGCAGAAGAAGGATCGCCGGAACGCAGCGCGCCTCCGAGCCCATCCCAACCTTCCGCCACGCGCGGCAGCATGACTTCGGTCCAATTCGGATCGGGCAGGCAATGATCCTCAGCGATCATGACATGGTCAGCAGCCGCGGCCCGCACTCCTGCCGCGCGCATTTGATGCAGAAACGCGTCGCCGGTTTCGACCACGCGCTGTCCAGACGGCAACGCATCGGCGCCTTCCGAATCCGGAGCGAGCACCAGGATTTCGATCGCATCCCGGCGCGTCTGCGCCTCCCATGCATCCACCGCTGCCAGCACGGAGCGATACCCTCGCATTGCCGGGATAAGCACTGAAATTCTTGGCTTCATACGATTCCGCGATTCCACAGCAGCCGCTCCCCGGGATACAGGAAATCCCTCACACGCCCATCATAGACCTCTAAGAGGCGCTCCCGAAGCGTAGGTGCGGGCAGAGGGGGCAGGCGATTCGCCAAGCGATCCAGATACTGAAGGTAGCGCGCATCGAACGGACTGGCAGTCCGAATTCGCCAGGGCTTGAAATGGCCGGCGAAATGGATCAGCCCGGTTTCTGGTGGGGTCCGAAAGCCAGTCGGCGCATACGGACGGCCGGTCAGGCTCGCCACCAGATTCCACCGTGGATTGAGCGGCTTCCAGTCGTCCCAGAGAACGGCATTCAGGGCTTCCTGATGCAGAAAATCCGTTTCTCCCGAGTTGGCCGCAAGATAAGCGAATGCTTTCTCCGTAACCCCGTTCTGACGCCACCGGCGCAGATTGATCCGCATCACTCCCGCGTTAAAGTAGGCGGCTTGATCTGGAACACCAAACCGCTTCCGCTGTTTGACTCCTCGATTGGAGCCGCATTGGGGGATCGCGAGGTCCGGGACCGCAGCAATCGTTTCCGGCCCTTGCGATTCTTCCCAAAGATCGGCGATATCGGCGAGAACAAGAAGGTCTGCGTCTAAGAACAGGACCTGTTCCAGATCCGGCGGAAGGACAGCATCCAGCAATAAGGGATACGCCGCTTCGCGAGGGAAGCGCCGATCATAGGGGATCCTAGAGGCGGCAGCGGCGTCGATCAGGATAGGACTCAGCCGGACAAACTCTTCGAGACGGCCAATCCAGGCATCTGCAATCCCTGGATGAAGCAGATAGAGTTGCAGGTCAACGCCGGAGGACAGATGATCCTGGAGCGACGCCAACATCACCATCAACGGGGTGATGTAGTTCTCCGCAATCGCAGTCGCAATCGGAAGCGTCCGGCGAGATCCGGAGGAAGTCATAGTGGGCGGCCCGGTTTGGCCGCGCCAGCGCACCTCTATTTCGGCCGACCCAGGAAGCCCTGCGCTTCCATCGGAATCCGGTAGATTGTCATGGCCGTATTGCGGATCCCCTCCGGGGTCTCCCAGGCTTTGCCGTCCGGACCCACCGCACCCATCTGCGGAACGTACAGGTACTTCTTATCGGGGCCCGAGAAGGCGAGGGTAATCGCACGGCGCTTGGTCGGGATCACGCCGAGGTGCTTGCCGTCGGCGCCGATCACGTGCACGCCCTCAGCGCCTGTGACGTACAACCGGTCTTCGTTGTCGATGGCCATGCCGTCGCCGCCGTTGTCGCCGTTCAGCGAAGCGAATACGCGCCGGTTCTTGGTGCTGCCGTCTTTATTCACGTCGAACACCAGGACCTCGGTATTGTTGGTGACGTAAACCCGGGTGCCCGCCTTGTTCATCATGACGCCGTTCGAGAACAGTCCGTCTTCAGCAACCACGTCCACTTTCCCGTTGGGGTTCGCATAGTACAAACCGCGCTGGGTGAAGTAGGCGCCGCCCTTGCCATCGGCGATCAGGTCGTTCACCCGCCCCAGGCTGCGGCCGTCGTTGAAGCTGTCGGCCAGGACCTTATATTCCGGCAGAACCTGCGATACGCGGGTCAGCCGATTGCATCCAGCAAGCTCATCGTTCATAGGCTCGGTACAGCCGCGCTCCACGGTGTAGATATGTCCCTGCGTATCCATCGAAACCGCGCCGGGGGCGTCGGCCGAGGCCACCGTGTACTGCTTGCCGTCGCCGGCCAGCTTGATGATTTTGTCGGTCTGCTCCTGCGCGAACATCACGCTACCGTCCGCGGGAACCCCCGCGATTCCATCGGCAGTGTAGAAATCGGCCCAGATGAGCTCCCATTGGGCATTCGCCGGAAATGACGCCGGGGATCGCGGAAATCTTGGCCTCTCGCTCTCCGGCCAGCATCTGCGCGGAGGCGGGGACGGCGCACATGACGGCATACATCAAAACTGGGACGGCCAACAGGGTCGTCTTCAAGGAAATGTTGCGGGGTATCAGGATGGAAGGACGTCTCATTGAGTTGATCTCCGGGGCTTTCCCGGCTGTCGGGCGCTCGGGAAGCGTACTGACTGTTTATAACAGATCTGGGCGATCGGCTTGAGCGCTGCGTGTTTCGACTGGGGCGAAGACCGCGCGCATCGACGTTACACTATGGGGAGCTATGGCGCTTACACCGGCGATCTTCTTCGGCCACGGATCCCCGATGCTCACCATCTCCAGCAATCGCTATACGCAGGCATGGGCGGAATTGGGGAAAACGCTGCCCAAACCGAAGGCGATCGTCTGCATCTCGGCGCATTATTTCGTCCCGAGCACAGAGGTCCTGGTCAGCACCGCCCCGCGTACGATCCACGATTTCGGCGGGTTCCCCCAGGAACTGTACGACATTCAATACCCCGCGCCCGGCGACCCCGAACTGGCGCGGCGCATCGGCGGAATGCTGACTCCGCTGCAGGTGGATTTCACCGAACGTTGGGGCTATGACCACGGCACCTGGACCGTCCTGCGGCACCTTTATCCGAAAGCGGACGTGCCGGTCGTGGTCCTGAGCATCGATCTGCGGCGTCCGCCCGAGCATCATTACGAGATTGGCCGCAGGCTCGCCGCGCTGCGCGAGGAGAACATTCTGATCGTCGGCAGCGGCAACCTGGTCCACAACCTGATGCGGTTTGACCGGAACATGGACGTCCCGCCGTACGAATGGGCCGCGACGTTCGACGAACGCGTCAAGGAACTGATTCTGGGTCGCGACTTCAGCAGCGTCGTGCATTACGATCGCTTGGGTCGCGAGGCGGCGCTTTCGGTGCCGACGCCGGATCATTATCTGCCGCTGCTTTACGTGCTCGGCACCACTACCGCGGAGGATTCGTTGACCTTCCCGATCGAGGGCATCTCGGGCGGATCCATGGCGATGCGCGCAGTTCAGGTAGGCTAGGTCTTTACGAAACTTCCATCACTGAAACTTGGTCGAGGGTTCCATGAAACGCTTCCTGTCACAATTCGCTCCTGTTCTCCTGGTTCTAGCGCTGGCGTTGCCCCTGGCGGCGCAGACCTGTTCGGATCAAACCTTCAATCCGCTGAATGGCTCGGCGTGGAACGGCTGGGGAGGCAATCCGTCCAACACGCGTTTCGCCGATAGCGAGAACGGCATCCGCCTGGACGACCTTGACGAACTGCAACTCAAGTGGGCATTCGGATTTCCCGAGGCGCGCTCGGTGATCGGGCAGCCGTCGGTCTTCGGTGGCCGCGTCTACATCGGCGTGGATACCGGCGAAGTCTATTCGCTGGACGCCGAGACCGGCTGCACCTATTGGATGTTCAAGGCCGACGCCGGCGTGAGAACCGCACCCGTCCTGGCCGAAATCGGCGATGCGTGGACGGTGTTTGTGGGTGACCTTGGCGCGCAGGCGTATGCGCTGGACGCGGTGACAGGCAAGCTGAAGTGGAAGGTCGAGGTGGATCCGCATCCATCGGCGCGGATCACAGGAGCCCCGCAGTTCGCGCAGGTCAACGGGCAGGGCGCGCGGCGGGATCGCCTGATTGTTCCCGTGGCCTCCGGCGAAGAAGGCGCGGGAGCGAATCCGGACTACGCGTGCTGCACCTTCCGCGGCAGCGTGGTCGCGCTGGACGCCACCACCGGGGATCTCATCTGGAAGACCTACACGATCCAAACCGAACCGAAGTCCACCGGGGAACATTCCTTCGGTCCCTCCGGCGGAGCGATCTGGAGCGCGCCCACGATTGACTCGATCGGGCAGCGCATCTTCGTCGGCACCGGCGATGCTTACAGCGCGCCCGCCGACGTCGGCACCGACGCGGTCATCGCGATGGACCTTGCCACGGGCGCGATCCTGTGGACCAAACAGGAGACCAAAGATGATATCTGGGTTTCATCCTGCATGCGGCCCAACGCTCCGGAGGATTGCGGTCCAGACCATGATTTCGGCTCGCCGCCGATGCTGGTGACCAGCCTGGATGGGGAGCAGTTCCTGGTGGCCGGCCAGAAGAGCGGCAATGTTTGGGCGCACAATCCCGATACCGGCGAGGTCCTATGGCGGACGCCGCTGGTGGAAGACACGACGGCCTTCGGCGGCAAGATCGTTTGGGGCGGCGCGGCGGATCATTCGAAAGCCTACTTCGGACTGGGGCCGGGGGGCATCGGCGCGGTTCGGCTGGACGATGGCGAGCGCCTGTGGCTCAACGAAATCGAGCCGGCGGCGGGCATGGAGTCGCATCCCGGGCACGAAGGTCCGCTGACGGCGGTTCCTGGCGTGGTCTTCTCCGGCGGCTGGGATGGGATGCTGCGCGCATTGTCGGTCGAAACCGGCGAGGTCCTGTGGGAGTTCAATACGGCCAAGACGTTCGAGACCGTGAATGGCGTCGAGGCCAAGGGCGGATCGATGGGCGCGGCGGGTCCGGTGGTGGCTGGCAAGCAGTTGTTCGTGCCGTCGGGCTACATCGGGGTGAAGCGGGGCGAAGGCGGGAACGTGTTGCTGATGTTCGAGCCGCAGTGAACTTTGACCGACGCGACCTACTGATCGAGCAGCGCCCGATACTTCCGGAGCAGCTCAAACAGCACTACGCCGCCCGCCGTCGCGACGTTCAGCGAGTGCTTCATCCCGAGCATCGGGATCCGCACGTGCGTGTCGGCGAGTTCCTCCAGCTCCTGGCCGAGGCCGTCCACTTCGCTGCCGAACAACAGGCACACCGGGAATCGCGGCGTCCAATCATACAAATCCACCGAGCGCACGCTGGTCTCCACCGCGGCGATCTCATAACCGGCGTTTTGCAGCTCGCGAACCCTTGCGACGGTTTCCCAGGTATGCGCCCACTCGACCGTTTCCTCCGCGCCCAGCGCCGTCTTCGAAATCCCGTTCTTCGGCGGATACCCGGTGCAGCCACAGAGCTCCAGCGCCTCGATTCCCGCGGCGTCGCCGGTACGGAAGAACGACCCGACGTTGTACAGGCTCCGGATATTCTCCAGCACGACGCGCACCGGCAGCCGCGTGATCTTCTCGTAGGCCACCGCGTGGATGGTCGCGCGATAGGGGAGGCGTTCGCTCACAGTAAGGATCATCGCATGAGCACAGCCCAAAATGAGCAAAGACGGGCGGTTCGGGATATGATCGTCTGTTACAACGACCTCAAGGAGCCCGCGTATGTCCCCAACCCATCGCCGACTGATTCCCGGAGCCTTGCTCGCGACCCTGGCCACAACCGCGTTACTGGCGCAGCGGCCCACACCGCCTACGCGCGATCCGCATACGCCCGGCTACGTCGAGGCAACCGAGCTCGCGGATGGTTCCCTGCCCTCGCCGACGGAGAACGGGAACTTCATCATTGGGCCGACGCATGAGCCTTCGCCGGAAGCGGTGGAGCGCACCGACATCCCTCACGGCGCGGTGCATACGTTCACCATGCGCAGCGAGGACAGTAAGATCTATCCCGGCATCGCGCGCGACCGGGGCACGTTCGGCACGCCGGATCCCAGCAACCCGGCGAAGCTGATCGTCACCACCAGTCATCCGGCTCCTTACACGCGCGAAGTCGCGGTCTACATTCCGGCCGGCTACCAGCCCGGCACGGAGATCCCGTTCATCGTCGGCGCGGACGGACCGGACCGGCTGCTGTTCACCGTGCTCGACAGCCTGATTGCGGAGAAGCAGGTGCCGCCGATGGTCGCGGTTTCGATCGCCAACGGCAGCGGCGACGCTCAGGGCAGTGAGCGGGGCCTGGAATACGACACGCTCTCGCCCGTCTACACCGAGTTCATCGAGACCGAAGTTCTGCCGCGGGTCGCCTCGCAGTACAACGTCAAGTTCACTGACGATCCCGACGGGCGCGCCACCATGGGCACCAGTTCCGGAGGCGCGGCCGCCTTCACCATGGCGTGGTATCGCAACGATCTCTACCATCGCGTGCTGGCCTACTCCGGCACGTGGATCAATCAGCAATACCCGTGGAATCCGGAGACGCCGGAAGGGGCGTGGGGCTATCACACGACCATCATTCCGGGCAGCCCGAAGAAGGATATCCGCGTGTGGATGATGGTCGGCGACCGCGACCTGTTCAACCCCAACGTGATGCGCGACGGCATGCATGACTGGGTGGTCGCCAGTGAGGAGTTCGCCAAGGCGCTCGCGGCGAAGGGATACGATTACCAGTTCGTTTTTGCTCGCAATGCCGGGCACGGGGATCGTGCGGTGAAGCAGCAGACGCTCGCGGAGGCGCTGGAGTATCTGTGGCAGGGCTATCCGGTCGAGTACGAGGGGCCGAGGTTCTCTCGGCGGGAAGCGTTCAGCTTCCCAGTCCACCAAAACGCACACCGTTTGGGCAGCGCCGCATGTCTGAACGCATCACGCCCCATCCCGTCCAGAGTGAGCTTGAAAGCTCAAGCCGGCTAAAGCCAGCCCTCCTGCGTAAAAGAGGCGACCCGCAGGCCGCCCCTTCATTTGATCCTGCACAGCAGTACACACCGCTCGGGCGTGAGCCCGCCAAAAGCGCCTTTGGCGCCTATTCCGGCAACGCGAACACGTAGATCTCGTTGTGCGACGGCGTCCGCAGTTCCGGGACTTCCTGCGACAGCTCCGGCACCTTCGGATTGTCACCGGTCAGCACCGCGACGTACTGCTTGCCGTTCACCGCGTAGGTGATGGTCGAGACCGACACGTTGCCGCCCAGGATCGTGTGCCACAGTTCCTTGCCGGTCTCGGCGTCGAACGCCTTGAAGCGCCGCGACATGTCGCCGTGGAACACCAGGCCGCCGGCAGTCGCCAGCGATGCGCCATTGCTCGGCGCGCGGCCCTTGTCGAAGAACAGTGTCTCGCCCGTCGACAGATTGATCTTCGCCATCCCGGTCAGTTCTTCCGGATTGCCGCCCGGACGCGGGATCACGCTCCACGCGCCGTACCGCTCGCCTTCCTTCGGCGAGGTCACCTGCCGGCAGTTGTCGATATACGACGTGTAGAGAGACATCGTCTCCGGCGAATACGCCGCCGGCCAATAGCTCTTGGTGTTCCAGAAGCAGATGATGTGCGTTTCGCCCGGACCCTTGGCCACCTGATCCCAGTTGATGGTCGCCTGGCCGGTGGTCGGCTCGATGTCGGCGATGTTGAAGTTCGGCGTATCGAACGGGAACGGCGTCGCCCACAGGAACTGGCCCGTGTCGCGATCCAGCACCGTCAGGCCGCCGCCCTCGCCGATGTTCGCCGAGATGTTGTGCATCGACCCGCGCTCCACGGTCGGGTTGATCCACTTCACGTACTTCGGATCGGGATTGAACGGCACCCGAGCCAGGGTCCGCTCATTGGTCTGATCCATGTCCCAATCGTCGCCCGGCAGATGCTGGTAATACCAATCCAGCTTGCCCGTCTCGACGTCGATCGCCACGGTCGAGTTGCTGTAAAGATCGGCCGGCGTCGTGCGTCCCGTTCCGTCCGCGGTGCCGTGCCGCTGCATCCGGTTATCCGGCATCGGATTCGCGATGCCCCAGATCAGCTTCTTCTGCGCGACATCATAAGCTCCCGGCATGCCCCAGGTGGACGCCTGGCGATTCTTCACATCGGCCCCGTTCCAGCTTTCATCGCCGGGCTCGCCGACCGCGGGCGTCGTATAGAAGCGCCATACTTCCTCGCCCGTCATCGCGTCATGCGCGGCGATGTAGCAGGCATCACGATTGCCGCTGCAGGAGCCGCCGGAGATTACCTTGCCCTCGGCAATGATCGGACCCGAGGAATGACCGCGGCCGTCGGTGGCCACTTCCCAGCGGACCTCGCCCGTCGTCGCGTCCAGGCCGATCACCTTCGATTCCGGCGCCGTGTAGGCAATGATGTCGCCGTAGATCGCCAGCGACTTGCTGCGCGTCCCGCCGCGAGCGTTGTTCTTGTATTCCCACAGCAGATCGCCGGTGGTCCCGTCCAGCGCCACGACGTTGGCCGGCGGCACGATCATATAGATCACGCCGTCATGCACGATCGGCACCGTCTCGGTCGCACCGGTGGTCAGCCCGCGCGACCACGCCAGCGCCAGGTCCCCGACGTTCTCCTTATTGATCTGATTCAGCGGACTGTAGCGCTGGGCGTCGTAGGTCCGGCTGAACATCAGCCAGTCGGCCGGATCCGGATTTTCCAGTTCTTGCTCAGTCACCGGCTTGAAGTTCTGAACCTGCGCCGAGGCGAGACTCCCCAGGCCGGCCACGGCGGCGGCCATCGCCAGATGTCCAAAACGGCTACGGAGCCCTAACATCAAGTTGCTGCGGAACATGCGCAAAATCTCCTCACGTTAAAGCTTCCCGCATCCGGGGCTCCAGCGCAAATGCGGATCGGCGTATGGATTGCGTGGCTTAGCTCCCGTGTGGGCTTAAATCGGCCGATTCCCGGAGTCGGCTGGGCGATATCCCGCAGGGGACCCGAGCGCCGGGTCATTCCGCCCGTCGCCCCCGCAGAAATGGGAAGAAAATCGGCCGGATGGCAGTCCTAAACGTGGCATTCCACATGCATACTATTTAGCGGAGAGAGGATCCCCGTAATGATCAACTTCATCTATCGCCACCGATGGCATGCGCTCGGCGCTCTGGTCCTTTGGGCGGGCGGAGTCCTTTTGGCCGATCAGGCGGCCGTGACCGAGGTCAACACCCTGGTCCCCAGCGAACACCCGGCGATCTCCTACTTCGACCTGGAGACCGATGATCCCGCCGCGCGCCTCAATAGGAAGTTGGCCTCCGGAGAGGTGACGCTGGAGTACCAGGAGAACGGGCTCGGCTACCTCCCCAGCGTGCTGAAGGCACTGAACGTGAACCCGGACTCCCAGGTGATGGTCTTCTCCAAGACGAGCTTCCAGGCGGTGCGTATCAGCCCGCGCGAGCCTCGCGCGCTCTACTTCTCCGATGACATGGCGGTCGGCTACGTCCACGACAGCGACACGCTGGAGTTCGCGGCCTTCGATCCGCGCCAGGGATTCATCTTCTATACCTTCGACAACGTGAAGCGCGATCCGAAGACCTTGTCTCTCGATCGCCGCGACGTCTGCCTGCAGTGCCATCACGGCCCGGCGACCTCCGGCGTTCCCGGCATCATGGTGGCCTCTGTTTATCCGGACGCGACCGGGATGCCTTACGCGCGGCTCGGCATGCCGGTCACCGATCATCGGACGCGGTTCCAGGATCGCTGGGGCGGCTGGTACGTCACCGGCACGCATGGCGGCATGATGCATCGCGGCAACGCGGTGGCGCGCGATCGCCAGAATCCCGGTGACCTGGAAAGCCGCAACACCCAGAATCAGACCGACCTCAGCAAGAAGTTCTACATCGACGAATATCTGCAACCCACCAGTGACCTGGTCGCGCTGATGGTGCTGGAGCACCAGACCCGGATGTCGAACCTGATTACACGCGTCGGCTGGGAGCAGCGGATCTATGAAGCCGACCTGGGCAAGGATCCCGAGGCCGACAAAGCCATGGCCGCCCGCATCGATCAGGACATCGAGAACCTGGTGACCTACATGACGTTCGCCGATGAAGCCAAGATCCTAAGCCCGATCGAGGGCGTCTCCACCTTCAGCAAAACGTTCCCGGAACGGGGTCCGCGCGATGCCAAGGGTCGCTCCCTGCGCGACTTCGATCTCGAAACGCGGATCTTCAAATATCCGCTCAGCTACATGGTCTACAGCGAGCCGTTCAACGCGCTACCGGCGCCGGTCCTCGATCGCATCTACCAGCGTCTCTATGAGGTGCTGAGCGGCGCGGATCAGAGCGAGACGTTCCAGCGCCTGACGGCGCAAGATCGGAAGAATGTGCTCGAAATCCTGCGGGACACTAAGGATGGCCTGCCGAGATATTGGTTCGAGACGGCTACAGCGGTGGTCGGCGGGGAGTAATGGAGAGACGGTCAGGCGCGTTCAAGACCCTGATGTGGCGCAGGGCCGTGCCCCGCGACTCCTGTTTCCAAACTCCTGTCCTCCTGTCTCCTTGCTATCTCGTCGCCCACAGCACCACCACGACCAGCACCACCTGCATCAAGACCCGCTGCGTCAGCGGCGTCGGAGCCCGCCCACCCAACCGTACCCCTTGCCGAGCCGCGCGAATATTTCCCGGCAACAGCACGACCAAAAGGATCGCGAGGCAAATCCCCGCGACGCGACGCGTACCCGGAACCAGGATCCCGACCGCTCCCAGGATCTCGCACAGTCCAGTGAAATAGACGATCGCCATCGGCTCGACGAACATCCGGGGAACCATGCGAGCGAAGTCCTGCCGCATCCGGGTGAAATGCATGATGCCGGTCATCAGGAAGGTGACCGCAAGCGCGATCCGAGCGCTCCCGGACCACTCATCCAATCCGCCGACCCCGGCCCAGAGCCCGATCCCGCGCGCGAGCGCCCACACGCCCAGCATCACGAAAAACGGCGCCACGAGCTATTCGGCGCCTTTCATAAACACGGTGACGCCGGCCGGCTCCACATCCAGCCGGTCCATGCCGTATTCGAGCGCCATGGGCTCATCGAAACGGACCTTCGGATACTTGGGCTGCAGAAACGTCTTGATCAGGAAATCGAGCAGCGTCGGGGACAGCGCGACGCCCGACAGCCGCACCTCATCCACCGCCACGATGACGAAGCCGGGCGCCGAATCCACGTGCGCGAAGATGTCCATCGGGCGGTTGCCGCGCAGCAACGGCGCGAACAGACTCTTCGCAACCGATTCATTGTCCCCGGCGACCGCCAGAAAATCGACCATGCCGTGCAGTTCCACCTTGCCGCCGGGCTTCAGGATCACCTTCGGATCGGTGATGCCCTCCGGCGCCTCGGCCTCGGACCAGGCGCGGATCTCGTCCAGCGGGAACACGATGTGCGACCCCGGCCGGGCCTGCTCTTCCTTAATGAGCTTGAGTTTGGTATCGGCGTTCTCGACCAGGACTTCCGCCGGACCCGCGAACGCAAAACTGCTCCCCAGCGCCGTGAAAGCCAGCACCGAAGCCACCAACCGAATTTGCGCAATCAACGACATCGACCGCCTATGCAGGAAACCGCCCACAGCCCGAGAAACTCCGCGGCCCAGGCGGATCTCCTTTCTTTGAGAGTACACCGCTCCGGGCTCGCCAATCGCGTCCTGGAAACGGCGGACCTGCTCAATAGACGCAGCAACCCCGGGGAAACGTTTCGGAGTTGTGCCGAGGGTGGTTCAGCGGGTCGGGTTCAGCCGTTTGCGCCGAGCTAGTTGGCGGACTTGATCGCGGGAATGTACGGCTCCAGGGCCGCGTCGTCCGTCTGCCCCGACACACCGCCCAGGCTCTTCAGCTTCGCCACCGCATCCAGCAGCGGAGCTTTCACGCCGCCCGTGCCCGCGCCGATTCCCATGGCGACGTCGATCGGCGTGCGCCCCTTGCTGTCAATGGGATTGATCTCCGCGCCGAGGTCGGCCAGCGTCTGAATCACGTCTTCGTTGCCGCGCTGCGCCGCGCCGTGGATCGCCCGATCCTGGTTGGTCGTCTGGGCGTTCACATCGATTCCCTGCTCCACGAACCAGCGCACCGCTTTCACGGAATCCTCGGGATTCCCCACCGTCTTGCCATCGCGCCAGGCATGCCCGGCTGCCAGCATCAGGCCATTGACGCCCTGTTGCGTCGCCGCCCGGGGATTCGCCCCATGCTCGACCAGCAACTGCATCATCGGAAGGTCGGAAGATCGTGCCGCCCGCAGGAACGGAGTCGACCCCGCCCCCATTGAAGAATCCGCGCCATCCAGCACGCCGCGCGGCGGAATCACCTTGATGAGCGAGGCATCGGGGCTCGCCCCGGCTTCCAGCAGCAGCTTGGCCAGCGCCATCGGATCCAGCTTCTCTTCGAGATACGGTGACGGACGCGTCGTGACATCCATATTGCGCATATCCACCGCCGCATACAGCGGCGTCCGGCCCATCGAATCCGCGGCGTTCGGATCCGCGCCCGCTTCGAGCAAATATCCGGCGACGTCGTAATGATAGTTAATCACCGAGATCAACAGCGGAGTGGTTCCGTCCGGATCCGCCAGATTCAGGTTCGCGCCTTCGGCCACCAGCGTCTTCACCGCATCCATCTGACCCTGGCGAGCCGCGAACAACAGCGCCGTGAATCCGCCGCGCGGGAAGTTCATCCCCACCGACCCCGGCTTCGGACGCAGTCCGGTGAAGTCGAACGCCTTCGACTTCTGATTGATCCGTGCCCCGGCATCCAGCAACATGCGAATCGCCTGGGTGTGCCCTTCGGCGGCGGCCCACATCAGCGCGGTCTGCCCGCGCCACTCCTCAGCCATGTTGACGTCCGCGCCGTGATCCAGCAACACCTGGATCGCTTCCCGCTTGCCCGTCCGAGCCGCGGTCATCAGCGGCGTCTCACCTTCGGTATGCGGCCGGTTCGGATCGGCTCCGGCTTCGAGCAGCACACCGATCATCTCCGCATCACCATTCGTCGCGGCCTCGGCCAGCGGCGTGATGCCATAGCGATTCGAAACCTCGGGATTGGCGCCGGCAGCCAGCAGCGCCTTCACCAGATCCAGATTGTCGAAGTGCGCGGCCCAGTGCAACGCCGTGGTTCCGTCCACCTGCGGCGTGTTGACATCCGCCCCGTCGGCGACCATCTGCCGGACCGTATCGAACTCCTCAAACGACGCCGCATCGGCCAATGCCGTCGAGCTGTCGTTCTTTGCCGCCCACGCCGTCGCGCCCAGCGCGAGACACATATTGCTGCAAAACAGAATCGCTTCATACGACCTCGCGCTCCTATAGATCCGTCAGCGGCCCGGTGCTGTCCCCGACCTCATCCATGTCGATGTCGAGCTTATGCAGCGAGCTCAGCAGCAGGTTCGCCATCGGCGTCTGCGGCGCATACTTCAGATGGCGATCGCCCTCAAGTTTGCCGCACGCCCCGCCCGCCAGCAGCACCGGCAGCGGATCGTGATCGTGAACGTTGCTGTTCGACAGGCAGCTTCCCGCCAGGATCATCGAATGATCCAGCAGGTTGCCGTCGCCGTCTTCGGTCGCGCGGAGCTTGTCCAGGAAGTGGTTGAACAGCTCCATGTAATGGATCTGGATCTTCACCAGCTTCTCGATCTTCTCCGGATTATCCATGTGGTGGGAAACCGAATGGTGCGGCTCCGGCACACCGATCTGCGGATAGCTGCGCTGGCTGAGCTCGCGCGCCATCATGAACGCGAACACCCGCGTGACGTCGCCCTGGAAGGCGAGCGCCATCAGGTCATACATCAGCGTGACGTGCTCGTCGAAGGTATCCGGCACACCTACCGGAGCGTCCGGGGTCGGCAGATCGAACCCGCCCTGTTGCTCGGCGATCTGGAGGCGCCGCTCAATCTCGCGAATGTTGTCGAGATAGTCGTCCATGCGAGCCTGGTCGCGCGTACCCAGATCCTGCTTCAGCGTCGGCACCAGGTGGCTGATCTGGTCCAGGATGCTGCGGTCTTCGGCCAGGCGCTCGGCGCGCAGCTTCGGAGAAGCGCTATCGCCAAACAGGCGTTCGAAGATCACTCGCGGATTGATTTCCATCGGCAGCGGCGTGGTCGGCGACGCCCAGGAGATCGTATTCATATACGTGCAGCTATAGCCGACGTCGCACGCGCCCACCAGCCGCGTCATGTCTTCGGTGGCAATCTCAATCGACGGATACCGCGTGGTCTGTCCGATCGCCTGCGCGGCCAACTGATCGATCGTCGTACCGGCACGGACGTCCTCGCCTTCGGTCCGCTTCGGATGCACGCCGTTCAGGAACGTCGATCCGGCGCGCGCGTGATCGGCGGCGCCGTCGCCCAGGGAATCGGCCTGATGGTGCGCCAGATTGGTCAGCACCACGAGCCTGTCCTTGTTGGCGGCCAGCGGCTGGAGGACTCGCGAGAGCTCAAATCCGGCGCCTTCGGTGGCCGGCGTCCATTGCTTCATGATCGCGCCGTGCGGGAAATAGATGAATCCCGCGCGCTGCGTACCCGCCGCCGCCGTCTTGGATTGCGCCGTCAACGCGGGCACCATCGCATCCAGGAAAGGCAACGCCAGCGCCGTACCGGCTCCGCGCAGGAACGCGCGCCGCTCAATGTGCTTTTTCGTAACGAAACTCATACCAGGACCTTTCGCTCTCGTCACTCCGACTTCAAAACCTATCTGCCAATCCGGCCGCCTCTATCGCGCCGCCAGTTGGCCCGCTTCGCCCGCTCCCGAAACCGCGTCCGATTTCTTCTTCATCTGGAACGGAACGCTTTCCACAATCCCCTGGACGATCGCCGCGAACCGGTATTGATTCCGCTCGGCATCATCCACGACCTTCCGCACCGCCGGCATGTCCTTCCAATCCAGGCCGCGGCCCAGCCCGTAGGTCATCAGCTTCTCGGTGAAGTTCCGCAGGAACACTTCCGGCCGATTCAGCAACGCTTCGCGCATCGCCACCGGACCGTCCACCTTCGACCCATCCACCAGCGTGCCCGAGGAATCGATCGGCTGACCGGAATCCAGCGTCCGCCAGCGGCCCACGGCATCGAAATTCTCCAGCGCGAATCCCAGCGGATCCATCACGCTATGGCAGCTCGAACAGGGCGGATTGGCGCGATGCAACTCCATGCGCTCGCGCACCGACGACGGCGCTCCGCCTTCCCCGTTCTCGGCCAGCGCCGGGACATCGGGCGGCGGCGGGCGGCGGCGGCGTACCCAGCAGGTTCGACAGAATCCACTTGCCGCGCAACACCGGCGAGGTCCGCGTCGTATGGGAGGTCACCGAAAGAATGCTCGCCTGGCCCAGCAATCCATACCGATTGGGATCTTCCAGCTTCACGCGCCGGAACCGGTTGCCATAGACGCCGTTGACGCCATAGTGCCGAGCCACGCGCTCATTCATAAACGTATAGTCGGCGCGCAGCAGATCCAACACGCTGCGGTCATCGCGGAAGATGCTGTCGACGAACAGCTTGGTCTCGGTTTCCAGATCCTGGCGCAGGTTGTCATCGAAATTCGGGAAGGCCTGCGGATCCGGGAAGGTGCCCTTCATGTTCCGCAGGAACAGCCACTGCGCGGCGAAATTATCCACCAGCGCATCGGCCTTCGGATCGGCCAGCATCCTGCGAATCTGCTGCTCCAGCACCGCCTTGTCGCGCAGCTTGCCCTGCTCGGCGAGCGCGAGCAATGGCTCATCCGGGATGCTGCTCCACAGGAAGTAAGACAGCCGCGAGGCCAGTTCGACATCGCTGACCGGGTACACGCCGCCCGGAGCCACATCAGCCGGCTCCGGCTCAAAGCGGAAAATGAACTGCGGATTCGAAAGGATCAGCCGAATCGCGCTCTCAACGCCCTGATCGAAGCCATTGCCACGATTCCGGCTGGCCTGATAGAAGCTCAGCAGCGGCTCCATGTCAGCGTCGGTCACCGGCCGGCGATAGGCCTGGCGAGCCAGGCCCGCAAGAATCTTCCGCGCGCAGGCCACCTCATCGACCCCTTCCCCCGGACGGCACGTAAATATCTTCGAGCGGCTCGGCGTCTCGCCCGGACCCTCAATGCTGAACGGACCGGCGATCGTCATCGACTCAATATGCGGCAGCCCCGCCTCATTCACCGGATCCAGCGTCGTGCGCAGGAACGGCTGCAGGATGTAGTCCTCGTAAGCCGAGTTCTTCTTCACGAACGTCGCGCCCACATGATGCGGACCCGCCGTAATCGGTACGCGCACCGTCAGCCGGTCGCGAATCTCCTGGCGCGTGACGATCGGATTCTTCTCCATCGCCTTGGTATCTTCCGGGCCGCCGATCTTCGTGATAAAGATCCGCGCGTTGTCGATCAGAATCTCGATCTCGTGCTCCTGTTCGAGGCCGCGCAGGATCTCGGCGGTATTGGTCGCCAACTCGATGCTGAACTCGTACTCGCCATCCAGCGGAAAATTGTGTTTCTCCACCAACCCGCCGCGCGTTCCCAACGGCAACCCGCGCACGCGATCGGTCTGCGAAAGGTCGGGTCGCGTCTTATAGGTCGTCGCCTTGGGAAGAATATTGGGATCGCCCACCGCCAGCCGAGCCACCTTCGCCGAAGCGCTCACATACTGCTCCAACAGCGCCGGCGAAACGCCCAAAACATCGGCGTTGTTATCGAACCCGTAACTCTCGTCGTCCGGCGGCAGAAGCTCGGCGGCATCGACGTCCAGTGCCAGCAGATCCCGCACCGAGTTCTCATACTCGGACCGATTCAACCGATGCACCGTCGCGCGCCCCGGATCCACCTGCGCCTCAGCCGCGGCATCCAGCGAGCCTTCCAGATAGGTCAGGAACCCGTCCATCGCGGCCGCATCCGGTCGCGGCATTCCTTGCGGCGGCATCGCCCCGGCACGCAGCTTACGGACGACCTTTTCCCAGGTCTCGCCGGCCGCCTCCGGATTGGCCAGCGTCGCCGGATCCAGCACCAGGTCGGCCCGCCGCACCCGCTCGTTATGGCAGCCCATGCAGTATTGGTTGACCATCGCCTCATGCGGACCGGCCTTGGAGCTCGAACCCGTAGCGTCCTGCGCGAGCAACGTCGGCACACCGAAATAGGCAGCTGCCGGCCAGGATGATTCCAGCGGCAACGGTCGCACTGATTTTAAGGAAGGGGGAAAAACTCACTCGGTTCAACCTGCTTAGATTCGGGTCGCGATCCGTGTGGACGAATTTCGCCCAGCCTCCGTTCGGATTTCGGCCTTCTACAGCCTATGTCATAGATTCCACGAGCGCAAGGGTCCTTCGGACCTCTTGGCCCATAGGGGGCCGGCGTTCCTTGGGCGCCGAAGCTTTTGCGTAGGTGGCAGCCAGCGGGAAGCGTTCCAGCTTCCCAATCCGCGAAGCTGAGACCGATCCCCTTCCCTGTGGCGCGGTGCCATGCGCCGCGAACGATCTAACCCTCAGCTGCGCCCCGCAACCCGCACTATCCTGAAACAAAGCCATGCCCCGCGCCCTCACCCGAGCCGTCAGCCCCGCACTCGCCGACTGCGAACTCTCCTTCCAGCAGCGCCAGCCGATCGACGTCGACCTCGCTCGCCGCCAGCACACATCGTATTGCGCGGCCCTTTCCCGTCTCGGGCTGGAGGTCACTACGCTCCCCGCGATCGAAACCGCCCCCGATTGTGTCTTCGTGGAGGACCCCGCGCTGGTCCTGGACGGGGTCGCCGTCATGACCCGCATGGGAGCCGTCTCCCGCCGCGCTGAATCCGAATCCCTGGCCGAGGCCATCGCCCCACACCGGGAAATTCTTCGCATCACCGAGCCCGCCACGCTCGAAGGCGGCGACGTCATGCGGATTGATACGAACATGGACACGAAGATGGATACGAACATTGATGCCGGCGGCCGGAAGACGCTCTACGTCGGACTCTCCAAGCGCACCAACTATTTGGGCATTCAGCAGCTCGCCCGGCTCCTGGAGCCCTATGGCTACTGGGTCACACCGGTCGAGGTCCGCGGCTGCCTGCATCTTAAGAGCGCTTGCTGCTACTTAGGGGAGGTCGGTTCAGGAGAGGGCGACGCCAAGCCCACCATGCTGGCAAACCGCGACTGGATCGATACCGACGGACTTTGCGGACTCGAAATCCTCGACGTCGATCCTACTGAGCCGCACGCAGCCAATGTTCTCCGCATCGGCGACACGATCCTGATGCCGTCCTCGTATCCCCGCACGCGAGCCCGCCTCGAAGCCGCGGGGCTGAACGTCCAGACCGTGGATACCTCGGAACTCATCAAAGCCGAAGCCGGCGTCACCTGCATGAGCCTGATTTTCTAAAGGGGGCCGGCGTTCAGCCGGCGCGAGCTTTCAAGCTCGCATACGTCCCGGCTCCGCACTGCCGCAGCGTCTCACGGAACCGCCATGCGTGAGCATGCGGGCGACTCAGCCCTCCCTCACGATCAGGGTTCCATTCCGCTGTATCGCCCTACCGGATCCTCCGCCGCAACTCCCGCAGCGTCTCCTCCGAGCCCGTAAACAACCCCTCGGGATACTGCTCATATTGCAGAATCTCGCTCATGATGAACGGAGCATTCTGAAAATTCACGCCCATCCCCGCCAGATACTGCAGCCGCAGGTTGATATCCCTGTTGATCTGCGCATCTTCGAGCCACGGCTTTAAATCCTTCGCCCGACCCGCATAGTTGCTGAACAACGCCGCCGCCGAGCCGATCCCTACATACTGCAGCGATTCCTTCGCCTTCGGATTCGCATCCAGCCGAGCCTGAATCGCATCCATGTCGAACGGCGCCGGATCGGCCTGCCCCATCAGCACGACGTCATAGCCCTGCCCGTCGATGTTGTTCGCCCAAATCGTCCCGTTGGGAAAAACCTCAAAGAACGTCGCGATCTCACTTTTCACCGTCTCCAGATCGCTCTCATACAGCGGCACCCACTGGGTAATGACGCCCCCCGGATTCAGATGCTGCTTGGCCAGCTCAAAATACTCTTTCGAGTACAGGGTCGCCGCGCCCTTCACCCACGGATGAATCGGATCCGACGTGATCACATCGAACTTCTCCTGTGTGGTCAGCACAAAGTGCCGGGCGTCGTCGTAATGGATCTCGGTGCGCGGATCATGCAGCACGTCGTAATTCTCGGCCTTGAAATACTCGGTCGCCGCGGGCGGAATCAACGGCTCCAACTCACAAATCACGATGTGCTCAATATCGTCATAGGTGGTGAACGAACCCGCCGTCACCCCCGCCCCAAACCCTACGATCAGCACCGACTTCGGATCCGGATTCGCCAGCGCTGAAATATGCCCCAGCATGCGTTGCAGGCGCATATCGAACGGCTCCGTGGAGGCCTCCACTTTCCCGCTCACGTGGAAATACCGCTGCCCGGCCGGGAGCTCGGAGATCACAATCGACGAGTTCATTCCTTCCCCGACGTACAGCGGCTCGCCTGGATCGGTAATTGTCACCGTCCGGCGCCCATAGGCCAGCGCCAGCCAGGGAACCTCGCCGAGCCCGCGCGCGATCAGCACCACCAGCACCGCGGTCGCGATCAGCCCCACCGACGTCAGCGTGATCTTCTGCGCCGACTTCAGCCCACCATAGGCCGCCAACAGCGCCGCCAGCATCGCCAGGATCATCAGGATGCGTTCGGAGCCCTGCGTCCCGAACCACGGCACCAGCACGATGCTGAACAGCACCGCGCCCAGGATCGCGCCCACCGTATTCGCCGCGTAGGTCTCGCCGGCCAGCCGTCCCGGATCCTGTCCCGGAGCCGCGGCCGCCGCCATCGCCAGCGGAAAGCTCGCGCCCCACATCAGCGCCGGAGGCAGCACCGTCCAGAACGTCCGCACCAGATCTATTTGAAAGTTGAACCACGGACTGGACGCCAGCGCCGGATCCACCGGCCAGTTGGGCAGCCAATAGGACAGCGTCCAGGCCGTCCAACCGATCGAGATCGCCGCCAGCATCTGCGTCCAGGCGAGCGCATTCGCCGCCCGCACCCCGGAGCGCGTCAGGAATGACCCCGCGCTGCTGCCCACGCCCAACCCGATCAAAAACACGGCCAGAATGATCGAGAACGTATAGACCGTCGCGCCCATCAGCATCGCCAGTACGCGCGTCCAGACGACTTCGGCGCCCAACGCGCTCATCCCGGAAATCGCGATCGCCGCATAGATCAACCTGGCGCCCGGAGTTCGCTGAACTGCTTCTTCCGGACCCGCCTCCGCGGCCGTATACGGCGCGCGCCCGGCCAGCAACAGCGCGATCGCCCCGACCCCGGCATTGATCGCCACGGCAACGTAGGTCGCATACGCCATGTCATGCACGCGCAGCAGATAGAAGCCGGCCAGGAGGCACCCGAACACCGCCCCGGCGATGTTGCCGCCATAGAAGAACCCCAGCCAGGAGACGCCCTCGTTCGACGTCGAGATCCAGCGGGCGATCGCCGGCAGCGAAGCTCCCATCAGCAACGTCGGAGCCAGCAGGAACAGCGCCGCCACAATCGCGCGGGTAAACACGCCCGTGAACCCGAATCGGGCGATCGCTGCGTAGAATTCGTCGACAAACGGAATCGCCAGCAGCAACAGCAGCCCGCACACCCCAATCCCGAGTTCAATCCACCCGTAGATCTTCAGCGGATGGTGTTTCACCGAGACGTAGCGCGGCAGCAGCAGACTTCCCAGGCACATACCGCCCATGAAGGTCCCCAGCAGCGCGCCGAGCGAAACCGCTGACGATCCGATCGCCAACTGCAGGAGCTGGAACCAGACGATCTCATAGATCAACGCCGCCGCCCCACTACCGACAAATAGCAGTAACAAGACCGGCAGATAGGGCCGCAATGCGGACTGCGTTTCCGCGATCCGCGGTTGGGGAATGGATAGTGCGTGCTCGGACATAGCTGTTGTGGGTCGGCTGTATTGATTCCGCTGTGTTGGCTCGGCTGTGGTTCGATGAATTCGCCGTCTCCGCCGGAAGTCCGAACAAAGGGTTCCACCGCCGAGGAAACCGAGGCACAGCCAGCAAGAGGACTTATGATACCTGCTATGGCGACATTCCGTGCCCTTCTCGTTACCCAAGCCAGCGATTCGAATCCCCGGGAGGTCCACGTCGCGTTCACGGACCTGGACCGCGAACAGCTTCCACCGGGTCAGGTCCTGATCCGCATCGCCTGCTCCACCTTGAATTACAAAGACGGCTTAGCCGTCACCGGCCGCCCCGGCGTGGTCCGTAAATATCCCATGATCCCCGGCATCGACTTCGCTGGAACCGTTGAGGAATCGTCCGCGGCGGAGTTCCGCCCGGGTGATCCCGTGGTGGTCACCGGCTGCGGCACCGGCGAAACGATGTGGGGCGGCTACGCAGACCTGGCTCGCCTGGATGCGCAATACATCGTGCCGTTGCCGAAGGGCATGACGCTCGCCCAATCCATGGCGATCGGCACCGCCGGGTTTACCGCGATGCAGTCCCTGCTCGCGCTGGAGGCACTCGGGCTGGAGAAGCCGGCCGATCGCCCCGTGCTGGTCACCGGAGCCAGCGGCGGCGTGGGATCCATCGCCGTGGCGATCCTGGCCAAGAACGGCTACCAGGTCGCCGCGGCCACCGGACGCCCGGAAAACGCGGAGTACCTGAAACGCCTGGGCGCCGACCAAATCGTCGACCGAGCCCAGCTCCTCGAGCCCCCCAAACGCCCCCTCGAGTCGGAGCGCTGGGCGGCGGCGATCGATACCGTCGGCGGCGATACTCTAGCCACCGTTCTGCGGACGCTTCAGGCGCGCGGATCGGTCGCCTCCTGCGGCCTCGCCGGCGGATCTGAGCTCAACACCACCGTGTTCCCCTTCATCCTTCGCGGAGTGAACCTGATCGGCATCGATTCCCCCAAGGCCACCAAGAAAGAGCGCCTCAAGATCTGGCAGAACCTGTCCGCCGACCTCGACCTGAGCCTGCTGGAGCCGATGGTCCAGACGATCCCGCTGGACGACGTCATCGAGTGGGGAGAACGCATCGTCCACGGCCAGGTCCGCGGCCGCACGGTGGTTGAGATCGAATAACGCGAGGCATGGCCCCGCGCCACAGCGATGGAGTTCCACGCAGGTCGATGCCACGCGTCTGTGGCAGCTTCCGTCCAGGTGGGGCGGCGCCATGCGCCGCCATAAATCCACCCATTCCGCCCATGCGAAAATGAAGTTTTAGGACGCGCCGCGCGCCCTCCCGATTGACCCGCATCCACAACTAGATGGCAGCTTTCAGAACAGCCGAGCGGGCTCGCTCTGCCGCCCCCACCCCGGGCCAGAACACGATTCCCGAACGCGCCGCGCCCCAGACCTCCGTCCAAATCTCGCCTCGGACCTCCGCCCGGACTTCCGCTCGGACCTCCCCCCGCCGCGCCACGCCACCGGTTCCCCTATGGCTATGGCCCAACCTGCTGAGCCTGGATGCCCCTATCGTCGCCGTCCTCTGGAATGTTCTCTTCTTCGCCAGCTTTCGCACGCCGGGATCTGCGCAAGCAACTGAAGCAGCCACCATCGCGCCGATCCTGCTCGCGCTCGCCGTCTGGCTGATCTATTCGGCCGACCGCACCCTGGACGCTTGGCGCGGCCAGCTCTCTCAACGCCGCCACCGTTTCTATCACCGCCACTGGAGCCGGCACGCCTATTGGATGGCCGGAATCTGGACCGCCGCCGGAGTCACCGGGGCCTGCCTCGCCTTCACTGCCTTGCCTGCCGACATCCTGCGCCACGGGCTCTGGCTGACCGCCGTCGTCGCTGCCTATCTGCTCGCCGTACACCGCTTCCCGAAAATCCTGCGCTGGGCCGGATCCAAGGAAGCCGCCGTCGCCACCGTCTTCGGACTGGGGACCTCGCTGACCATCTGGTCGCGAGTCACCGGCCTTGCCGACCTCGCCGCCGTCGCCGTCTTCGCCATCCTGTGCTGGCTGAACTGTGCCGCGATCGAAGATTGGGAAGCCGGCCGCGAAATCCGCCTCCCCGTGCTGCTCGCCGCCGCGGGCGTTGCCGGAACCGCCGCGCTGGCCTTGCGTCACGCGCATCCGCTGCTGGGCCTCGCCGCGACCGCAAGCGCGCTCGGCCTTCTGCTTCTGGACATTGCCTTTTCCGTCCGTACCCCGGGCGCCGCATCGAGTCCGTGGACGAACGACGCCAAGCGCGTCCTGGCCGACGCAGTCCTGCTGACTCCATTGCTGGTCTTCCCCTGGTGCTTTTAAAAGAGTGTTGAAAAATGGGGACAGACAGCTAGTTTTCGCCTCGAGGGTAATGCGAAAACAATTACATACAGGTGCGAAAACGGTGTCTGTCCCCCACTTTTCCACCAAAGGATCGACGAGCGCACCGACCGCCCATAATTGCAATGGCATGAACTGTGACCGGCTCGCGCGCTGGTACGCCGCCATCGAACGCGTCGTCTTTGGCCGAGCCCTGGATCGTGCCCGCACAGCGATGCTCCCCGAAATTCTTGACACCCGCAGTGCGCTGGTTCTGGGCGACGGCGACGGCCGATTTCTCGAAGCGCTGCTCCAGGCGAATCCAAACCTCCATGCCGAATACCTCGACCTCAGCGAAGGCATGCTCCGCCAAGCCCAAGCCAGCCAGCGCGCCGGAACCGATCGCGTAACCTATCGCCAGGGTGACGCCCTCACCGCGCCATTGGGAGAGAATCACGATCTCGTCGCCACGCATTTCCTGCTTGACTGCTTCGATGCCGACGGCATCGCGCAACTGGCCCAACGCGTCCGCTCAGTCGCCCAGCCCGAAGCAAGGTGGATCATCACCGAGTTCCGCGTCCCTTCCGGCTTGCTTACAATTCCGGCCTGCGCGCTGATTCGCGTCATGTATGCGTTTTTCCGTCTCGCCACCGGACTCCGCGTCCAGCGCCTCACCGACCATCACCCAATCCTCTGCGCCGCCGGGTTCCGTCTGGAGCGGCAACGATCCTCGCTGTTCGGGCTGCTGAGTTCCGAGCTCTGGCGCAGGGGCACATCGTGACCCACGCCATCCCCCACGCCGCCTGCCCGGCCCGCGCGCCTCACCGCCCAGCGAATCCACCGGCAAAAGAGTTCGCCCGTTCCACCCGCGCAATGCTACATTGAGTTTGTCCATGCGCATAGGGTTGGCGTTCGGCCGTGACGGCCTGGAAATCGAGCTGCCGGATCATCACGACTACGAAGTACTGGAATCGCCCACACTGGAGGCTGTTCCCGACCCAACCGCCGCGGTGGAATCCGCCCTGAATGACCCGGTCGCCGGCCCGCCGCTTTCGGTGCTCGCCAAGGGAAAGCAATCCGCGGCGATCTCCGTCTGCGATATCACCCGCCCCGCGCCGAATCCTATCGTGCTTCCTCCGGTCCTGCGTCGTCTGGAAGAAGCCGGCGTGCCGCGCGAAGGCATCCGCATCCTGATCGCCACCGGCCTGCACCGCCCGGCCACCGACGCCGAGATCCGCCAGATCGTCAGCCCGGAGATCGCCGAAAAGTACACGGTGCTGAATCACTACGCGCGCGATCTTGCCGCGCACCGCGAGCTCGGCGCCACCCAGTCCGGTACCCCCGTCTTCATAGACGAACGCTTCATGAGCGCGGACCTGCACATGTCGCTGGGCTTCATTGAGCCGCACCTGATGCTCGGCTTCTCCGGCGGACGCAAGCTGGTCGCCCCGGGCCTGGCCGGCGAAGCGACCATCAAGGAAATTCATAGCTCGCGATTCATGCGCGATGCGCGCGCCCGCGAAGCCTCCATCGACGAGAATCCCCTGCACGCCGAGCTGCTGGAAATCGCCCGCATGGCGCGCCACGACTTCATCGTCGATGTTTCGCTGACCCGCAATCGGGAAATCGCTGCGGTCTTTGCCGGAGCCGCCGAAGACGCGCACCGCGCCGGCGTCCAATGGGTCTCCCGAGCCACCATGCGCCGCCTGCGCGAACCTTTCGACGCGGTCATCACCACCGGCGCCGGCTATCCGCTGGACCTCACCTACTATCAAACGCTCAAGGGCGTCACCGCCGCCTCGCAATACGTGAAGGAAGGCGGACGCATCCTGGTCTTCGGCTCCTGCGATCAGGGCGTCGGCTCGGAGGAGTTCACCAAGATGGTGCGGCAATACCCGACCGACGAAGGCTTCATGACGGCGATCGAAGGCGTGCCGGTCACCGTGGATCAGTGGCAGCTCGAAAAGCTGGCGCTGGCGACGCGCAAGGCTCGCGTCTCCTACTGCGTACCCGGCGTTTCCGCGGACCTGCTCGGCGGACTTTGGGGACCCGGCTTCCACGATCCGAAGCAAGCCGTCGCCGACTTCCTCGAAGGGCTCCCCGAGGAAAGCCGCATCGGGCTGGTACCGGAAGGCCCATACGTCCTGGCCGTCGTAGACAAATAGCGAAGAGAAATAGCGAAGACAAATAGCCAAGAACAAGTCGCAAAGATTCGGCAGCAACGCTCAGTAGCAAAGAAGGATCATCTAAAACAAGCAACAACGTGGCCCAGTGGTTCCACAACCTCCAGCGCACATGTTTTCGCCCTCGTTCGGCGGCGCTTCTGACAGCAGACGTGCAAACACGAAGCAAGATGAGTACAATAGAGCCGGATCGGGCGCGAAAAATTTTGCACGATCTGTACGGAACTGGTTTCGCGCTACGTCTGAACGATGGAAGCCCGGTGGGGACCCGGAACAATCCGGTTGCGCTGTAGGTGAAGCGGCGCGCCGGAAGTTAATGGGAGCAAAGATAAAGACGAACGCGAACGGATTAACCTGGAGGCGTCGATCCCCAACGAAACCAGGCCATCACGGTTCGCTAAGGTGGCTCCAGAGGAGGCCAGAAGAGAGCACGCAATGAGGAAGCAAATCAGAGACATCGTACTTGTAACGGGAATCAGCCTGCTGGCCATGGCCTGCGGCAAGAAGGTCGTTGCGGACAATCCGCCTCCGCCGGATAACACCCCGGTCGCGGCCGCTCCGAAGCCTGCCCCGCCGCCGGCGCCAAAGCAGGTCGCGCAGGCCAAACCCGCGCCCGCGGCGAAACCAGCCGCGGCTCCCAAACGGATGCCGGAAGAGGTCCGTGTGGAGCTGAATGACCTGCTCAACCAGCTTTCCGACGCCCTGTTTGACTATGACAAGGCGGAAATCCGCAACGACGCCAGCGCCGTGCTGCGCGAAAACGTTGCGGTCATCCGCAGCATCATGGCCGAGTATCCTTCCGAGAAGATCCTGATCGAAGGCCACGCCGACGAGCGCGGATCCTCGGAATACAACCTTGCGCTGGGCGACCGCCGTGCGCAGGCAGCCCGCGAATTCCTGTCCGGCCTGGGAATCCCCAACGCCCAGCTCGAAATCCTGAGCTACGGCGAAGAGCGTCCTCAGTGCGCGGATCAGACCGAGTCCTGCTGGCAGCAGAATCGCCGCGCACACCTGACCGTCGCGCCGTAACCGGCCGGCATCGAAGAACCCCAAGCCCGAAAGCGGACCCTGCCTGGTCCGCTTTCGGGCTTTTTCTGTCTCACCTGTCCGGCTGCTCCCCGCCTCCCCTGCCTTGAAGACCGGGCGAAAGAGAGTAAACTATCCCTACGGCAAATTTGCGAAAACAGGGAACTTTTCGTGCGCCGATTGCGTGATCTCTATTGCGTGATCCAAAACGACACAGCCTATTCGGGAAGGGAGGCGCGGTCCAAGTGAGTTGGTACTACGCAAATCAAGGTCAGCAGAGCGGTCCGGTGGAGGACGGCATCTTTGAAGACTTGGTCCGGCAGGGCGTCATCGGCCCGGACACCTTGGTCTGGAAGGAAGGGATGGCGAATTGGATCCCCTACAGCCAGATCCATGCCACCGCGTCCGCGGGAACTCCGCCCCCGCCCCCGGGAGCGGCCTTCGGCGGAGCCAGCCCAGCCGGCGCAACCGCTGCTCCCGGCCCTTCTTCATCCCCAGGGACATCCGGCGCGACCCGCTTCTGTTCCCAATGCGGCCGCGCCTACCCCGCCGAACAATTGGAAATCTACGGCGCCGCTTCCATCTGTCCGAACTGCAAGCCCGCCTATCTGGCCGGGATGAGCGCCGGTATGGCGACCTATGCCACTGGAACCACCGCTTGGCGCTACGGCGGCTTCTGGATCCGCTTCCTGGCGCGCATCATTGACTCGATCGTCCTGGGCATCGCGCGGGCGATCATCATCCTGCCGATAAGCGTCATTTTCGGACTGAGCGCCGGCCCCGGCGGCGACAATGCGATGGGTATTGCAACCCTGCTGGCCACTATTCCCATCAGCATCGCGCTCTCGGTGGCCTACGAGGCCTATTTCCTGTCAACGCGCGGCGCGACCCCCGGCAAGATGGCGCTCGGACTGAAGGTCGTCACCGCCGAGGGCGGGCCCATCTCGGTAGGCCTGGCCATCGGCCGCTATTTCGCCATGTACCTCAGCGCCTTCACCTTGATGATCGGCTACATCATGGCTGGCTTCGACTCCCAAAAGAGAGCCCTTCATGACTACATCTGCGGCACCCGGGTGATTTACGACAAGTAACTCTGTTTCAACAGCCTAGAAGCTTCTCCCGGAGCCGCCACTGCAACCTTAGAACTACTGTCCCACTCACTTTTGGGCCGGTGTGGGTGGACCCCCGGGACCATTGCACGACCCGGGTCTTTATGGTGAAGTAGATACATGCGACCCACGAAGTTCTGGCTCCTGCTTTTGCCGGCCATCCTGTTGCTCGTCTCCTGCGGTGGAGACCCGACAGAGCAGGCCAAGCGTTATACCGAGAACGGCAATAAATTCTTCGACCTAGGAAAGTACAAGGAAGCGTCGATCATGTACCGGCGCGCCCTGCAGAAGGACCGCCTGTACGCGGATGCGTACTACCACCTGGGCTTGACCGCCATCGAACTGGGCGCCCTGGGCGACGCGGTGGAGAATCTGCGCCGTGCCATTGACCAGGAACCGAACAACGCGGACGCCATGGTCAAGATTTCGGACATCTACATCCTGGCCCTGGCGCGGGAAGGCGCCATTCCGGAAACCGAGGAAGCCCGGAACGAGGTCCGCAGTTATGCGGAGAAACTCACCGCCATGGATGGGTTCCAATACGACGGGCACCGCCTGTTGGGTCAATTAGCCCTGATCGAGGCCGAGCCGGAGGTCGCGATTCAACAGCTCGAAGCCGCCGAACAAGCCAAGCCGGGACAGCCGGGGCTAGGCATTTCCTACTTCCAGGCGCTGGTGCGCGCAAACCGTCTCGACGAAGCCGAACAGGTTGCCCACCGCGTGATCGAATCCAATCCGGAATATGCCGCCGCCTATGACCTGCTCTACGCACTGTATATGCAGGAAAACCGGGTCGACGACGCAAGCGCGCTGCTCCGCAGCAAGGTCGACAACAACCAAAAAAACGGCGACTACATGATCCAACTCGCCGCGCATCAATTCGCGACCAAGAATACCGCCGGACTGGATGAAGCGGTCCAGGAACTGGCCGACAGCGGCCGGTATCTGAACGGCCATCTGCTGGCCGGCGACTTCTTCATGACCCGCCTGCGGGACTTCGATCGCGCCGAAAAGGAATACGAAGCTGGCGTGGAGGCCTCCCCCGCCGACCAGACTCTCTATCAGAAGCGACTGGTGGAACTGTACGCCTCCACCAACCGCAACGCGGAAGCGAACCGCATGCTGACCAAGGTGCTGGAGGAGGATCCCAATGACACCGACGCGCAAGCCATGCGCGCCGCGCTGCGCCTGACCACCGGCAACGAGGATGAGGTCAAACTCGCCGTCAATGAGCTCCAATCGCTGGTGTCCGCCGATCAGGACAACCACGTCCTGCAGTTCAATCTGGGCCGCGCGCTGCTGGCTCAGGGCAACCTCTCGCAGGCGACGCTGGCCCTGGAAAAGGCCGTCTCTCTGCGCCCGGACTTTGTGCAGGCGCGTGTCCTGCTGGCCCGGCTGTATCTGGTCCAGCGCGACTTTGCCAAGGCTCTCCAGGCCGCGGAACAAGTGATCGCCCTGGATCCCAACAACATCTCCGCGCATCTGTCCCGTTCCACCGCGCTGCTCAGCCTCGACGAGCGGGAGCGCGCCCGGGAGGAGCTGACCTACATCATCAAGAATTTCCCCCAGAATCCCGACGCCCGCTACCAGGTCGGCCTGCTGGCCTACCAGGACAAGGACTACGAGCGCGCCTCGCAGATCTTCGGTGAACTGCACGATGAAACTCCCGAGGAGTTCCGCGGACTGGTGGGCGTGGTGGAAACCATGGCCGCGCGCGGACGCATGAATGAGGCCGTGGAGGAAATGCGGGACGCCGTCCAAGCCGAGCCGGATCGCCGCGACCTCAAGGAAGGCCTCGCGAACCTGCTGGTCCGGACCGAAAATTACGACGATGCGATCGGACTGTATCGGGAGGTCCTGGACCGCGACCCCAACGCCGCCGCCGTCCTGTTCCGCCTGGCCGAGACCTATCGCCGCAAAGGCGATCTCAACAACGCCGAAGAATACTTCCAGCGCTCGGCCGAAGCCGCTCCGAACGACCCCGCTCCGCTGCTGCAACTCGGATTGCTGCTCGACAGCACCGGCCGCGCTCCACAAGCCGAGCCGATCTATGAGCAGGTCCTGCGCATCGCCCCGGAAAACCCGGTCGCCCTGAACAACCTCGCCTTCATCAAGGCGCAGACCGGCAGCGATCTCGATCGTGCCCTGTCCATGGCGCAACGGGCCACCCAGGCCGCGCCCAACAATCTGGAGATCAAGGACACCCTGGGCTGGATCTTCATCAAGAAGAGCCTCACCGAGGACGCCGTGCGCATCTTCAGTGACCTGGTCAAAGCCGATCCGCAGAACCCCATGTATCGCTATCACTACGGCATGGCTCTGGATCAGAAGGGCGACAAGCCGGGCGCCCGCCGCGAACTCGAAGCCGCACTGCAGTATCAGCCTTCGAAGGACGACGAAACGGCCATCAAGTCCCTGCTCGGGAGCCTCTAGATTCAGCCTGGGGATTTCAGAAAAAGACGCGAACGGTCCAGGTAGCCCAGTTTCTTGCAAACGCTCCGCTATATCGGACCCTTCGCGGTCTTCCTCGGATTCCTCGCCCTGCGCTCATCGCTGCCCTTGCCGGCATGGGGCGTGCAGGTGCTCTGGGCCGCGGCCACCGCGGCGGCCATCTGGTTTTTCTCGCGCTCCGTTCTCAAAGAGCAGGCCGTGCGCAACTGGGCCGGAACCGTCGGCCTCGGCGTGCTGGTCTTTCTCATCTGGATCGGCCCGGATCTGCTGTTCCCCGGCTACCACGGCCACTGGCTGTTCTCCAACGATTTCCTCGGCCAGGTGAACTCCGGATTCCCGGAACAGGAACGTTCCAACTGGCTGATCCTGATCCTCCGCATCGTGCGCGCCGCCCTCCTCGTCCCCATTCTCGAGGAGCTGTTCTGGCGCGGCTGGCTGCTGCGCTGGCTCATCAAACCCGAGTTTGAGAAGGTCCCGCTCGGCGCCTACGCCCCCCAGGCCTTCTGGATCGTCGCCGTGCTGTTCGCCTCCGAACACGGCCCGTTTTGGGACGTCGGCCTGGCCGCTGGTATCCTGTACAACTGGTGGATGATTCGCACCAAAAGCCTGGGAGACCTGATCGTCGCGCACGGAGTCACCAACCTCTGTCTGAGTCTTTACGTCGTGGTGGCCGGACGATGGGAATACTGGGCCTGAGCCATTTCTGAAGACATTCTGGGCGCCGCCCGTATCTGCCGCGTGAGGCGTTGCTTGAGCCGATTGGGCGCATCCAGGTCCCGGGACGGTTCGCGGCGTTCCCCGCGCCCGGGAAGCATCGTAAGTAAGGAGATCCTGAATCCTGATGATTGAAAAGATTCGGCCCAACGCCGAACAGGCCGCCGCCGCGCCCGGAGCGCGCGTGGCCGTGTTCGACTTCGACGGCACGCTATCGCTAATCCGCACCGGATGGGTCGACGTGATGGTCCCCATGATGGTGGAGGGCCTGCTGGAGCTCAATTCCGGCGAATCCGAAGAGCAACTCACCCAGGTGGTCCAGGACTACGTCTGGCGGCTTACCGGCAAGGAAACCATCTACCAGATGATGGCCTACGTCGAGGAGCTCGAAAAGCGCGGCGGCAGCCCCAAGGAAGCGCTCCAGTACAAGCACGAATATCTGGACCGGCTGTGGGAGAAAATCAGCGGCCGCGTCGCGGAGCTCGAATCCGGCAAGGCGCAGCCCGCCGATTATCTGGTCCCCGGCGTTCGCGGCCTGCTGGAAGCCCTCTCGGCGCGCGGGCTGACGATGTATCTGGCCAGCGGCACCGACGAAGTCTTCGTCAAAAAGGAAGCCGAGCTTCTGGACGTCGCGAAATACTTCAACGGCGGCGTCTATGGCGCCCGCGACGACTACCAGAGCTTCTCGAAGAAAATCCTGGTGCAGCGCATCATCTCCGATAGCGACGTCAAAGGCGAGGACATCCTCGGCTTTGGCGACGGCTACGTCGAGATCGAGGAGGTCAAGCTGGTGGGCGGCACGGCCGTCGGCATCGCCTCGACCGAACCGGAATGCGTCGAGATTGACGACTGGAAGCGCGAACGGCTGATCAAGGTCGGCGCCGACTACATCGTCCCCAACTTCCTGGAGCACGACGAGCTTGTGTCGCTCCTGTTCGGGACCAGCGCCGCGGCCTCCTAAACGAAGGAGGGTGGGTTTCAATGGGGGCCGGGTTTCGATGGGCTGGGCGGGGTTCACCCGGCGCGAGCTTTCAAGCTCGCACTCGTCCCGGCTCCAGCATCCTCTGTTGTGCGCGATCTTGCGAAGGAGGGTGGGCTTCAGCCCGCGCCAGGCATTCAGCCTCGTATCGGACGTGGGGCGAGGTTCAGCTTGCGGAGGGCGGTCCGCCCTCCCGCTCAGTATCGGCCCCGCCAGAGCAAAACCCACTCACCACATCTACTCGTCAGCCCGCCGAGCCGACTGAACGCCGCCCCCCCTTCGCCGAGCTATCATAGCTTCCGCATTACCCCATCCCGATGACAACCCTCGCAATCGACATCGGCGGCACCAAGTTCACTCTCGCCCTGTTCCAAGATACCCACGACGACACCGGCAACCCCACCCCTCGTCTGGTCAAGCCCTGCGCCAAACGACCGAGCGCGAGGGAGGCCGCGAATGGATGACCGACCACACTGGCCGCCGCAATCCCCTCTTTGCTCGACTCCGCTTCCGGACCTCGCTCCGCCCGACCGCATCGGCATCAGCTTCGGCGGCCCGGTCGATTTCCCCGCCCAGCGCATCGCGCTTTCGACCCACGCCCCCGGCTGGCAGGGATTCGACTTCGCTGGCTGGCTCCGCCGGTTGCCCGCGCTTCGCAACGTCGGCACGATCGTGATCGACAACGACGCCAACGCCGGAGCGCTCGGGGAGGCTCGCTTCGGCGCAGCTAGCCCCAACCACAACCACGGCAGCCCCGCCCTTCCGATGTTCTACGTCACGCTATCCACCGGGATTGGCGGTGGATTGGTACTCCAAGACGGCGAGGTCTATCGCGGCGCCGACAGTTGGGCCGGCGAGCTGGGACACATCCCACTCGATCCCAACGGACCGGAATGCCTGTGCGGCGCGCGCGGCTGCTTTGAACGGATGTGTTCAGGAATGTGGCTGGAGAGGGACCACGGACGTCCGGCGGCGGAACTGCTCGCGGACGACACGTTTCTCGATGCCTACGCGACCCGCGTCGCGCGCGGACTGAAGCCCGTGCTGATGCTGCTCAATCCAGTTGTGGTGGTGATCGGGGGAGGAATCGCCAAAACCGGCGAACGATTGTTCTCGCGCGTCAACCGCGCCTTGCGCGAACAGATGACGGACTGGTCCGGAGCGCGCGTCCACGTGACGCCCGCGGCCCTGGGCGACGACAGCGTCCTGTGGGGCGCCTACGCCCTGGCCACCACGCCCGGGAGCCCGCAACAAAAAGCGCCTGTTAATCGGAGTTCTTAAACAGACTGTCGAATGCCGCCCGCGCATCGTCGACGTTTCGCGGCGACGGAATATTGCGCGTCACCACACTCTGCGTCGTCTGCGGCTGCGCCGAATCCCGAGCCACCGTCACCCGAGGCTGGAACAACTCGCAATCGTTGGCTTTGTCTTTCGGGGAAATCCGCACCTTGATCGGTTTGCGGCATTGAAAACGGGTGGACGGTTCAAAGTAGGTGCACTGTTTACAGCAGTGCAGTTCGGCGCCACATTTGGGACAGGCCCCAGTAAAATCGGTGCCGGGAGGCAGCGCGGTGGAGCAGTTATAGCATCGCGATGCCGCGACTGCCTGCACCATCCGCGGAAGCCGGGGTCCGGTGACATCCAGCGGAGGCCGAGGACCTTGCCCACGAGGTCGATCCCCCTGATGCCCACCATTTTGGTCGCGCGGACCGGAGTCCTGATAGCCGCGCTGTTTGTATTTACGGTCGCCTTCCATGATTCCTGCGTGGAATGCTCCTTTGGTAAACGTTTGTTCTAACTCATGTTCTAAGGGTCCCTGGGTGAGGGTATTGCATGTAGATCATGAGACCTGACTCGCCGACAGGGCGGGTGAGGTTGCTGGAACGGATCTTCGAAGCCCACACGCCTGGTAGAAACCCACAGAGAACCATTTTTAAGAGGTTGCAGAGAGGGAAGCAGGCTAAGACGATAGTAATTTATGTCCCGCCGGATGCGCGTGAGCGCCTAAACCATTGTGTACCACAAACCGCCACGAGAATCCAGCAAATTTTCTCGTTTCTGTTTTTTCCAATCGGCTGGGCCGAATCGCAACTTTAGCGTACCCCGAGCCCGCGCGCCCTATCGCGCCATTTCATCAAAGTCCCGCGCGGCTTACCGCGCCCATTTCATCAAAGTGTTGATAGGACGCGTCATAGGATCCGTAAAATGATTGGAACTGATGCGCAGTGCCAGCCCCAGACGTCCCGTGGACCGCGGCACAATCGACTTCTCGAACCAGTGAATCGAACCGCTGGACTTCGCGACTTTCAGATCCACCACGTGGGTTCGATCCAGATCTCCGGTCGAACCCACGTGCCCGATCACCGCTTCCACCTTCACATCGGAAGGCTCCAGTCCGGCCAGTTGCACCTCGGCCGATACCTTCACCTCTGATCCCGACAGCACCAGGTCCTTTTCCATTTTGTGGCTCAGGATCTCGACGCGCGGCCACGCGTCGACGACTTTCCGGTTCCAGGCCACCCGCTCTCGCGCCGGCTCGAATTGGGCGTCAGAGATCGCCCGATAGGCCTGGTGCGCCGGCTCATACATGGTGGTCTTGTACTCATCGATCATGCGTTGGCAGTCAAAGTTCTCACTCACCAATTGCAGGGATCGCTTCACGCGTTTCATCCACCCCGCGGGCAACCCATGCTCGCGATCCTCGTAATACAGCGGAACGATTTCATGCTCCAGCAGCGAATAAATGCTCGCCGCGTCGGATTCATCCAGTTCCGGACGATACGGCTGCCGGTCGCCGATGGCCCAGCCGCCGGCATGATCCTCGGCCTCATCGAACCAGCCGTCCAAAATGCTCAGGTTCAGCACACCGTTCATGCCTGCCTTCATGCCACTGGTACCACAGGCTTCTTCGCCGCGCCGCGGCGTATTCAGCCAGATATCCACTCCGCCGAACAGTTCCCGCGCCACCTGAATCCCATAGTCCTCGACAAACAGGACCCGGTTGCTGATTTCCGGATCCCGCGCGTACTGAATGATCTGCTGGATCAGTTTCTTGCCGGGTACATCCTGCGGATGCGCCTTCCCTGAGATGACGATCTGCACCGGCCGGCGCGGATCGGTCAGGATCTTCTTTAGCCGGTCAATATCCCGGAACAGCAGCGTCGCTCGTTTGTAGGTCGCAAAGCGCCGCGCAAAGCCGATCGTCAACGTATCCTGATCCAGCACCTCGCTGAGTTGCTTGACCTCGCTCACCGGTGCGTTCCGAGCCGCGGCGGCCGCGGCCGCGCGCTTCCGCAGGAACGTGATCATGCGGCGTTTGCGGCGGCGATGCGCCTCCCACAGCTCGGCGTCCGGAATGTCGTCAATTTGATCCCAGGCCCGCTCCGCGCTGGCGCCATCGCGCCATTCCGGTTCCAGATACTGGTCGTAGATATTCGCCAGATCGCCATTAACCCAGGTCGGCAGATGCACGCCATTGGTCACCGCCGAGATCGGAACTTCCGCGGGCGGCAGCTCCGGCCACAGCGCATCCCACATATGCTGCGATACGATGCCGTGCAGCTTGCTCACGCCGTTGCGATACGACGAAGCCGTAATCGCCGTTACCGCCATCGAAAACGGCTCGGCATGGTCATTGCCATCCCGGCGCCCCAGCGCCAGAAGCCGGTCAAAGGGAATGTTGTTCTGCTGGCAGTACGGCTCCAGGTACTCGCGCACCAGATTGCCGTCGAACAGATCGATGCCGGCCGGCACCGGCGTATGCGTCGTGAACAGGTTGTTCTTTCGCGACGCCTCCAGCGCCTCGTCGAAGGAAAGCCCCTGCTCCTGCATCAGCACGCGGATCCGCTCAATCGACAGGAACGCCGAGTGCCCCTCATTCATGTGATACACGCTGGGCTTCAGTTCGAGCGCTTTTAGCACCCGCAGCCCGCCGATGCCCAGCGCAATCTCCTGCGCCACGCGCCGCTGATGCCCGCCCGAGTACAACTGGCTGGTGATCTCGCGGAACAAGGGATCGGCATTCTCCGGGATGTTGGAGTCCATCAGGTACAACTTCACCCGCCCGACATCAACTCTCCAGACCTTCAGAAACAGCGTCCGGTGACCGACCTGCACATCCACCACCAGATCGCTTCCGTCCGGCTTCTTCACCGGACTGATCGGCAACGAATAGAAGTCATTGGTCGGGGTGTGTTCCTGCTGCCACCCATCGGCGTCGAAATGCTGACGCATGAAGCCGCGCTGATACAGCAGCCCCAAGCCCACCAGCGGAAGGTTCATATCGCTGGCGGCTTTCAGATGATCGCCGCTGAGTATGCCCAGGCCGCCCGAATAGATCGGCATGCAGTCAATCAGGCCGTACTCCATCGAGAAATACGCGACCAGGAAATCGGAAGGCTCCACTGGCGTTGCCGACAGGTACGCATCGTGGATTTCACAGGCGCGCCGGTAGATCGCCAGATAGCGCGGATCCTTGGCGGCCTTCTCCAGCGTCTCCTGCGGAAGCTGCCCCAGCATCACCACCGGATTGTGGTTCGTCGAGCGCCACGCATTCGAATCCAGCCGCCGGAACACCGCGCGCACCTGGTTGTTCCAACTCCACATCAGGTTCAACCCGAGTTCGGGTAACCGCTCCAATTCGGCGGGCAACGCCGGACGCACGAGAAATTCTTGTAGGGGGTGAATGTGAAAGGACATTAGGTTCAGGTTCTCCTGCAGGGAGCCGGATCGCACGAGGACCTGTTTCCCAAGAGAATACCAATTCGCCGCCCCCCACGGCGACTGCCTGCCTCGGTTTCTCTCGGTCTGATCCCTCGCCGGAAGCTCTTGACTCCACTACCATCCTCGCAGATGGGCTTGCTCGCCCCCCGCCCCCTCGCGGTATGCTAATTGGCAACATGAATTTGCGCACCGTTTGCGTTCTGATCGGAGCGATTTGGCTCGCCGCCTGCAGCAGCACGGAGCCGATCGTGGTGGGAACCGGCAACACGACCGAACAGCAGATCCTGGGAGAAATTGTCGCCCAACATCTGGAGAACCGCATGTCGGCGCCAGTGGAAAAACGCCTGGCGATGGGCACCACCCGCACCCTGTTCGGCGCCATGCAAACCCGCGAGCTGTCCCTGTTTACCGATTACACCTCGCAAATTGTGAGCGAAATCCTCGAAGAGCAGCCTGGCTCGGACACCGACATCACCCTGCAACGCGCGCGCGGAGAAATGCGCCGTCTCTCACAGATGGCCGTCAGTGATCCGTTGGGATTCGACGCGCGCTATGAAGCCATTATCCCGGACTCCTTCGAGGCCCCCATCTATACCCTCAGCGAAGCGGCGGAGTGGGAGCCGGGCTGGTCCTTGGGCGTCAGCCGCGCCTTTCAGACCAGCGACATTGGACTCCGGCGGCTCAACGATTACCGCCTCCCGCTCAGCGCCGCCACCCGGGCCGTCGAACTGACGGACCTGTTCCCATTCATGGAGGCCAATCAGTTCACCATGGTGGTCGCGCCCACCAGCTCCGGCTGGCTGCTCCAGGACAAATGGCGCGAGCTCGCCGACGACAAAGTCGTTATGCCGCCCATGCAGGCCGTCGTGGTGACGCGCCAGGAAGCCTTCGATATGCATCCCGGCATGGAGGCCGTCATTGATGAGCTCACGGGAAAAGTCACCCTGGAGAAGATGCGGGCCATGAACGCCGCCGTCGACATCGATGAGCGCGAGCCCGGCGAAGTCGCCGCCGAATTCCTCCGCGAAAACGGCCTGAATTAAATCCAAAGCCCGGGGGGCCGGGGTTCACGCGGCGCGGGCTTTCAAGCTCGCAATCCGCGAATTTGTTTATCGGATTCCCGCCAAGTCCGGCGGCTCAGCGCTGTGCCGGGAACTCGACGCTCTTGGCGACGTACAGCGTGACGGCGATTCGGCCCGAATTCTCCACCGGGTGAGACTGCATGGGAGCATCTCCTTTCGGCGCCGACGTGATTCTCAATGGAACCTCGATTTTGCCGACCTTCAAACGCATGCCCTCCAGCTCCAACTGAACGGCCCCGCCGGGTCCGCGCAAGTAGCGCACGTGGCCCCGAGCTTCCGTGCCGGCCTTCACCACCGTGGTCTCGTCGACGTTGAGATCGGCGGCCAGAGCGAAGGTGATGGGTCCGGAATCTTTGGGGGCCTTGGCGCTCAAGTCCTGCACCGAGATCAAAGACAGTGGCGTCCCTTCGCGCAGCACCGGACCTGCAGGCTGGCCGGCAGATGCGGGCACATTACTGGTCAGCTTGCGAAGCACAAACTGCTGCATCAGGTGATTCCCCGCTCGGCCCGCAAAACCGAACAGCAGATTCCGCGCGAGCCGCGTTCTGGTATTCGTGTTCGGCGGATACCACAACGTCGAGAGCTCGGTGGCGGCCAGCCCGCCCAGCACGTCGGAATAGTCGAATTGCCAATGGCCGTTATCGCCCTTGCTCAGGAAAGCGGTGCCGATGGCATAGAGCACCCGCGACGTCCTGCTGCCGCCGTGCTTGTAGAAGTAGCGGGGATCCTGATGCAGCAGGGCGTGGGTGACGATATGGCCGATAAAGACCGCGCTCAAGCCTCTCGGCGTATTGGGCCCCCAGGCGCTTGGCGTAGCCCTCCGTGCCCTGGCCGAAGCCCGGATACGTATTCCGCCCTGCTGGACTCCGGCAGCGATTCCCGCGCTCACGAACACCATCGGGTTGGTCATGGTCTTGAGCCCCAAATCGAACTTCTGCGCGGCGTTCAAGGGAGCGGCATTCGGCTCATACGTCACAAAGTAATTCGGAAATACGCCCAACAGTTTCTGCTTTTCCTCGGCCTTCAGCTGCTCGACGGCGCGCTCCTTTTGCGTCAGCCCGACCTCGATCGAAGAAACCAGCGGCGCCACTTCGAGGACGGCGGCGAACGCCGGCAGAGGCTCCCCGGCGGCGGCAACGGTGGCGGACTCTTCCCAGGGCGTGAATCCGCTGGCGGTGATGCGGAGGGTATAGCTTCCGGGTTCCACCGAAGGCAAAGTGGAACGATCCCGCAGCGTCGGTGATGGCCGTCCGCTGGGTTGCCTCAGTTGAGCTGGCCACATTGGCGCCGCCGGATGCGTCAGATGCCAAGGTGACGACCGCCCCGGCCACCGCCGACCCGGAGGTGTCCCGCACCGTGCCCCGAATCGTATCTTGGCCGGTGTCTCGTGGGGTTCCGGGGAATTCGCGGTTGCTCCGAGAGCGTCGAGTCGCGTCTGCGCGGGCTGGCGAGCTCGCCGCGGAACGCGTTGATGGCCGGTCCGTGAGGATGGCGGGGGCGTCGCCTGCGCGGCAAGCCAGGCGGGAATCAACAGGAACCAGAGCGCCACCATCAGGCACTGGGGCAGACGCGCCCAAATAGGAGACTGAGACACGAAACAGGCCAAGGCGCGTGCATTCCCCGCCCCGCGGCAGATCGCCTCCACCCTGCAACCTGAACTTCCTGCGCAATCCCGTCATTTTGATCCGACACGCTGCCCGGCCAACTGTGCCCCGCACCTATCGGCCCGGCTCTCTAATTTTAACGGAGACGCGGCTCTCCAGCGTCTTGTTTCTGCCTTTCACATTCACGCACTTGTGACTTCCGGCATCGATTCTGACTCCTGACTCCCTGACCTCTGGATGCTGGTTTCCCACCCCGGGATTCCAATTCTGCATTCTGTGTTCTGACTTCTGAATTCTTCCGCCGAGTAAGATAGAGGATTCCCTATGAGCACCGACCCCGCTCCTCTGATCGAGTTCCACAACATCACCGTCCAGCGCGGCTCCCACGTCGCCCTGCACCACGTCTCCCTCCGCATCGGCGTCGGCGAGCACATCGCCATCCTCGGACCCAACGGCTGCGGCAAATCCACCCTCATCAAGGTGATCACCCGCGAATGCTATCCCCTGCTGCGCGAAGGCTCCTGGGTCAGGATCATGGGCCGCGAAGCCTGGAACGTGGTCGAGCTCCGGAAGATGCTCGGCATCGTCTCCAGCGACCTGATGACCATGTGCACCCGCGAGGCCACCGGCCGCGAAATCGCCGTCTCCGGATTCTTCTCCTCCATCGGTGATCTGGCCGCACCAGCAGGTCAGCGCGGAAATGTGGGACCGTGCCGACGCCGCCCTCGAACGCATGGAGGTCTCCCACCTTCGCGACCGCTTCACCGAAGAGATGTCCTCCGGCGAGGCCCGGCGCGTCCTGCTCGCCCGCGCCCTGGTCCACGAGCCCCGCGCGCTGATCCTCGATGAACCCTCCACCGCCCTCGACCTGTTCGCCCAACACGAACTCCGCAACACCCTGCGTACGCTAGCCGATCAGGGCACCGGAATCGTAATGGTCACCCACCACTTATCGGACCTGATCCCGGAAATCGACCGCGTCATTTTGATGGAAAACGGCTCGGTCCTGGCCGACGGATCCAAACAGGAAATGCTCGAAGAGAAGCGTTTGTCAGCCCTGTTCGGCCTGCCCCTGGAGCTCGCCGAACGCGACGGCTACTACAATTTGTGGTAATTTCCCGCCCTCGTTTCTTTACCCTACGACCCAATCAGGAGTAAAACCTACTACATTTCACGGGGTATTTGGCCGATAGACATATGTGGGTGGTTGGAATAGCTCGCCAGGAGTTGTGTCCGGTTGCGGGCGTCCTTCCGCCCACACCCTATCAAGAGAGCTGGCTTTTCTCGGGCACCGAAGCTTTACGCTAAGGCGGCAGCCGGCGTGACGCCTTCAGCGTCACTCCCCGGAGCCAGACACAAGTTGGGAATCAGAGGGAAACCTCATGAGCGCTCAGTTCCCTTCAGAACCGCGACCGACAGGGAGCGCAACGCACCCCACCTCTTTGCTCGCATCACCGGGCCGCGCCAGCACCGCAGGCCCAACTGGCGCGGATCTCCGCATCGGTGACCCATCCGCCGGGCTTTGGAAACCCGGCGCTATTCTCCTACCCTCTAAGAGGACGGTGATGCATGAAGACATTGACCAAAAATGAAATCGGCGCGTGGTGCCAGGATCGCAGTTTGATCTTCGACGAGCGGGGCCATCTTGACTTCCAGGAGAGCTCCCATCGCTTGTCGATCTCTCTGGAGGAGAAGCCCACGGCGGTAATTGCTCTTGCTCGGGCTCTGCCTCTAGCGTGGGATTGGGAGAAAATTATCTTCGATGGAGCCCTGTTTTGGATCAAGGACAGTCGGATCTGGGGCGATCTTTCGGATCCGGTAGGAGAAACCATTATTCAGCGACTACGCTCTTCGAGCGGAGAAACCGACTCGGTAGAGAGGCGTCCAGGCCACCTTTTCAAGCCGTCTGAACTCATTGAAATGCAGGCCTATTTCATCATCCCTTTACTCTTCGGTTGGGATGCGTATATGGTGCCGGAGAACCGGGATCATTTTGTGTTCGTAAGTCACGATCAATATGTGGACGTGGTGAGTCGAACAACGAAGGCCCACGAAGAGCTTTTAGATGCGTTAGAAGACTGGAATCCGCAAGTCCCCGGGGGATGGTACACCACTCCCGAAGGAGAGCTGAAACGAATCAAGTAATGCTGCCTTCGTTGACTATGGCGCCCGTCTCCTAACTCCTGTCTCCTTGATATTCCCGCAGCCACCCGAGCCCTTCCTCGGTCCCCGCCGCCGGACGATACTCACACCCGACCCATCCCTCATACCCCAGCTCATCCAGGACCCCGAACAGATACGGATAGTTCACCTCGCCCCGATCCGGCTCCTGCCGCTTCGGCGGACCCGCAATCTGGATGTGTCCGCACCGGTCGATATACCGGCGCAGCTTCATCTCCAGATCCCCCTCCACGATCTGCATGTGATACAGGTCCATCTGCATCTTGAGGTTCGGCTCCCCGACCTCGTCCTGTATCGCTGCCGCATCGGCCTGCGTGTTGAGAAAGTACCCCGGGAAGTCCCGCGGATTGATCGGCTCGATCAGGATGTCGACGCCCTGCGACGCCGCTCTCCGGCACGCCATCCGCAGATTCTCGATATAGATGTCCCGGCAGGCCGCCCGATCGTGATCTGCAGTGAGAAGCCCCGCCAGCACATGCAACCGTCCGACCCCCAGCGCATCACAATACTCCAGCCCGTCGCTGATCGTCGCCATGAACTCCTTTCCGGCGGCCCGGCAGACAGGCGATTCCGCGCTCCCCCGCCTCCCAACTTCCCGGCGGAGCATTGATCAGCACGCATTCGAGCTGATTCTCGCTCCAGCAGCCCCGCCAGGTCCCCGGCGGGCGTCTCATACGGAAACAGGATCTCCACCGCCTCGAACCCATTCCTCCTGGCAGCGCCAAAACGCTCCGATAAGGGAAATTCTTGGTAGAGGGTAGAAAGATTCGCGTCGAAACGTGGCATCACAGGCTCCTTTAGAACAACTAACCCATTGTATTGCATTCAGTTAGGAAATCCATCCCGGAAGGGAATGCGAGTTGCTTATAAAATTTTGTCGCGTTGGGATGCGCAACAGAACTTGACAACGGATCGACTAAGATCACATAATGGCAGTTAGGCTAAAACGAAGCTCAGGAATTGAGGCGGCCACCGTTCCGCCCCTAAACCCCTTCGGAAATCCGAGAGAAACATCTAAACGGAGGAGAGAGAAAGACTTATGAGTAAGATTATCGGGATCGACCTCGGCACCACCAACTCCGTGGTGGCCGTGATGGAGGGTGGCCAGCCCGTCGTGATCCCCAACCAGGAAGGCGGCCGGACAACGCCGTCGGTGGTGGGTTTCGCGAAAAGTGGCGAGCGCCTGGTGGGTCAGGTGGCCAAGCGTCAGGCAGTGACCAATCCGGAAAACACCATCTACTCCATTAAGCGCTTCATGGGACGCCGTTTCGATGAAGTCGAGCAGGAGTGCAAGCTGGTTCCCTACAAGATCGTGAAAGGCGACAACGGCGACGCCCGCGTGGCGATCGTCGACAAGAAGTATTCGCCGCCGGAGATCTCAGCCATGGTGCTCGGCAAGCTGAAAGAAGCCGCCGAAGCCTACCTGGGCGAGAAGGTCACCAAGGCCGTCATCACCGTTCCGGCCTACTTTAACGACTCCCAGCGCCAGGCGACCAAGGACGCCGGCCAGGTGGCGGGCCTCGAAGTGATGCGCATCATCAATGAGCCCACCGCGGCCGCGCTCGCCTATGGCCTGGACCGCAAGGAAAACGAAACCATCGCCGTCTATGACTTCGGCGGCGGCACGTTCGACATTTCGATCCTTGAAGTCGGCGACGGCGTGGTGGAAGTGAAGTCCACCAACGGCGACACCCACCTGGGTGGCGACAACGTCGACCAGAAGATCATCGAGTGGCTGATCGCCGAGTTCAAGAAGGACCAGGGCATCGACGTCTCGAAAGACCAGATGGCGCTGCAGCGGCTGAAGGAAGCCTCCGAGAAGGCCAAGATTGAGCTTTCGACGCTGCTCGAAACCGAGATCAATCTGCCCTTCCTGACCGCCGATGCTTCCGGTCCCAAGCACTTGACCGTGAAGCTGACCCGGGCGCGCTTTGAGCAGATGGTCGCCGACATCATCGAAGGCACCATTGAGCCGTGCAAAAAGGCGCTGGCCGATGCCGGCCTGCAGCCCTCCCAGATCGACGAAGTGGTTCTGGTGGGCGGCTCGACGCGTATCCCGAAGGTGCAGCAGGTGGTGCAGAACCTGTTCGGCAAGGAGCCGAACCGTTCGCGTGAACCCGGACGAAGTGGTCGCCATCGGCGCCGCGGTCCAGGGCGGCGTGCTGGGCGGCGAAGTGAAGGACGTGCTGCTGCTCGACGTGACGCCGCTGTCGCTGGGCATCGAGACGCTGGGTGGCGTGTTCACCAAGCTGATCGACCGCAACACCACGATTCCGACCCGCAAGAGCGAGGTCTTCTCGACCGCGGCCGACAACCAGACCTCGGTGGAGATCAAGGTGTTCCAGGGCGAGCGCGCCATGGCCACCGACAACCGCCTGCTGGGCGTGTTCCAGTTGGTCGGGATTCCGCCGGCTCCGCGCGGGGTGCCGCAGGTCGAGGTGACCTTCGACATCGACGCCAACGGCATTCTGAACGTCACGGCGACCGACAAGGCCACCAACAACGAACAGAAGATCACCATCACGTCGTCTTCCGGCTTGAGCAAGGAAGAGGTCGACAAGATGGCCAAGGACGCCGAATCGCACTCCGGCGAGGATCAGAAGCGCAAGGACGAGATCGAGGCGCGCAACCGGGCCGACTCCATGGTCTACCAGGTCGAGAAGATGCTCAGCGAGCATCGCGACAAGGTCAGCGAGGAAGACGCCAAGGCCGTCGAAGAGGCTCTCGAGAACACCAAGGCGAAGATCAAGGCCGGCAGCGTTGAGGACATCAACAAGGCGGTCGACGCGCTGACCCAGGCCAGCCACAAACTGGCCGAGGCGATGTACAAGTCCTCTGCTCCGGGCGGCGATGGAGCCGGCGGCGCTGGCGGAACCGGTGGAACCACAACCGGAGAAGCCGGCGAAGGCGAGAAGAAGGACGATGTCGTCGACGCCGAATTTGTCGACGTAGACGACAAGAAGTAAGCGCGTCGGCCGGCAGGCGGCCGGTCCACAGGATACGGAGCGGAGCACAGCGGTCAGACGGCAGGCGACAGTGGCCACGCCCCACGAGAGGTAGTGGTGCGCCAGGCGGTGATCCGCGGAATGGAGCCTCGACGCCTCAGCGATCTGGCCGCTGACCGCTGCGCGCTAAGAGTAATGGATCATTACGAAACATTAGGGGTCAAACGCGATGCCAGCGCGGAGGAGATCCGCAAGGCCTATCGCCGGCTGGCGCGCAAACATCACCCGGACGTCAATCCGGGCGACAAGGCCGCCGAGGACCGCTTCAAAGAGGTCCAGGAAGCCTACTCCATCCTGAGTGATCCGAAAAAACGCCAGATGTATGATCAGGTCGGGTTCTATTCCGAATCCGGCATGCCGCCCGGCGGAGGCGCCGAGGGCGGTCCCGGCATGGGCTTCGGCGGCTTCGATTTCAGTGACATGTTCACGCGCGGAGCCCGCGGCGCGGGCGGACCCGGTGGGCCCGGAGGACGCCGTCGCGGCCCGGAACCGAACGTCGACTCCAGCGAATTTCACGACATCTTCAGCCAGTGGTTCGGCGGAAAGGGCGGCGCGGCAAATCCGGCTCCGCAAAAAGGCACGGACCTTGAATACGGGCTGAACATCGATTTCTGGCAGGCTATTCAAGGCACCCAGGTGAAGCTTACCGTCTCGCGGCGCGAAAGCTGCACGGTTTGTAGCGGCACCGGCGCCGCAAAGCGGCGCCAACACGGTCTGTCCGGAATGTAACGGCTCCGGTAACGTCACCCAGGTGGCCGGCGCGATGCGCTTCAGCCTCACCTGCCCGCGCTGCCAGGGCCAGGGCCGGCTCAAGAATAAGTGTGCCGCCTGCCAGGGCGACGGCCTGATCAGCAAGACCGAAACGGTCGAGGTGCGAATCCCCGCCGGCGCCCAACAGGGCTCGCGGCTCCGCGTCGCCGGGAAAGGCAACGCCGGAACCTTCGGCGCGCCCCCGGGCGACCTCTATATTACGCTGCGCGTCGAAGAGCATCCGTTCTTCAAGCGCGACGGCGACAACATTCACATCACTCTGCCGATCCGCATCGACGAGGCCGGCCTGGGCACCAAGATCGAGGTGCCCACCATCGACGGCCGCGCCCTGCTCAAGATCCCGCAAGGCACCAAGAACGGACAGAAGTTCCGCCTGCGGGAAAAAGGCGTCATGAATTCACGCACCAAGCAGCGCGGGGATCAAATCGTCGAGGTGGAGGTGGAAGCTCCCGATGTCCGCGATGAGCGCGTGCGCGACCTGCTGAAGCAATACGCCGAGCTGCAGCCCGAGGATCCGCGCGCCAAGCTCCTTGAACAGGACATCTGGAACAAGGAAACGGCAAAGGCATAACGATGGCAAAACGACGCAAAGCCGGATATATGATCTCCGCCGTCGCCGAGCAGTATCAAGTCCATCCGCAGACCTTGCGCATGTACGAGCGCGAAGGCCTGCTCACCCCGTCCCGCAGCGAAGGCAACACGCGGCTCTACACCGAACAGGACCTGGAGCGGCTGGAAGTGATTCTGCAGCTGACGCGCGAGCTCGGGGTGAACCTGGCGGGCGTGGAAATCATCCTCAACATGCGCGAGAAGATGGGCGTGATGCAGCGCCAGATCGAAACGTTCGTCTCCAGCCTGAACGACGAAATGGCGCAGCGCGCCGCCCAGCAGCGCCGCCGCGAGGACGATTCCTCCAGCCAGCTGATCCCGGTGATCACCATCAAGCGGACCAAGAAGCTCTAATGGTTCGCTCTCTGTGAACAATTCTTGAGAGTTTCGACCCCGATCGGCCTCTGCCGTCAGGGGATGGATTTCGAACTCGTTGGTAAGCTTGTGCGATCGGAGACGATTGCGCGCGGCACATCTCTCCGAATTCGAAGGCGCCTATGGAAGCTCTATGGAAAGGGCCAATGGCGTAAATGTAAGCGCATTGCGACGATCCGCCTCCTTGACGGATCTCTTCGCCGGGCAGAGCTACACTGGTATCAAGCCCATGGTATTGGGAAACGCGAATTCAAGATAAAGCGCTTCCTGGACTGAGAATGAAAGTTATCGACAAACAATTCGCGATCTGCGTCGACAACGAGGGCTACGAAGCCTCCCTGATCGCAGGTAAGGTCTATCGTCTCATTCCGGACAAGACCGCGGCGGAGCAAGACATGCTTCGGCTGGTTGATGAATCCGGTGAGGATTACCTATTTCACAAGCGGCACTTCGCCCTGGTTGACTTCCCACCATCCGTACTTCGGCAGATCCAACAAGTGAAGTCGCTTCGCTAGCCTCGCGCTCAAAGCCCCAAAAACTCGCCGTTCGCCGCATCCACATACACCGAATACTGTGCCTTGCTCGGCGAATCGCCCCACATCGCGCGCCAGCTCAGCTGTGGATGGCGCGGGGACTGCTCCAGCAAGAAAGTCATCTGCGGCTTCTCGCCCTCGCTCTCCAGGTAGCTTTTGGCATGTTCCAACGCGACCTTCAGCACATCCGGCGTGTCCACTCCCAGCACGGCGGGCTGGAACGGGATGTCGCGCGAGCCGCCCGGCGTCCACGAACCCTGCGAACCTCCCCAGGAGCCCTTCTTCAATCCCTGCGCTTCCACTGCTGACCACGTGAACGAACGCACCGCCCGCATCGAAGCCGAGGCGTAGGTCACCTCCCAGGCGCCCGCCTTCCCGTCCCCCGACGGAACGTCCTGCAGGTTATAGTTCCGGATCCGGACCGGCTCGGCGTCCGCCGCCCAGCCACGCGCGGTGACGAACGTCAATTGAAGGGCTTGCCGTCCGGTGATGGGCTGCGGAGGCGGCGTCGGCTCCTTCTCGGCCACTTCCACCGGCGCCGACGTACAGGCCATCATCAGCAACAAGGCTGCCAAGCTCAGTGCGAGTTTCATCTCTTAAGACTTAGCGAATCTCAAGAGCAAGTCAACCTGCCGATTTCGAGCCGGGAGCCGGGCCGCGAAGTTCAGCACGGCCTGTTTCCGTCAATGAGCCGCCAAGCGGAGGGAATCCTGGTTTATTGAAACTGGTTTACTGAAAGTAGAAAACGTCGGGCGCGACTTCAAACAATGACCGCGGCGAACAGATGCCGCACTCGACCCTATAGGCAGGCTCGATCTCGGCGATCAACTCGGGCAGGACCTCCGGATCGTCAGGAAGGTTCTCGGTGGCGATCGCCATCCGCGGCTTCCATTCCTGCAGAGTTTTCCGGCCGCCGGCCAATGCGTTCCGTTCGGCGCCTTCGATATCCATCTTGACGAAGTCGACCTTTTCCAGCCCCAGCTCCGCGACAATCTGATCCATCGTGGTCACGTCGATGGTGACCGTGGTCGATGCCACTCCGCTATCTTCTGAGCGCGTGTCCATCACGATCGAATCCAGCGCGGAGTTCTCAAAGGTGTTGAACGTCAGCTGCTCTTCTTTATCCCAAACTCCCTTGGGATAAACAATCACCCGGCCTTCGGCGATTTCCTTGGCGAAGTTCCGGTTCAAGCTCTCGATGTTGCGTTCGGATGGCTCGACGGCAACCACCAGCGACGCGCCGGCATGCAACGCCGTCCAGACGAAGGTTCCGATGTTGGCGCCCGCATCGATGACGACATCGCCTTTGTGCACCCCGGAATTCTGGTCGCCATAAAATCCGAGGATCTGTTCGGCCAGCAGGAACGGAACATTCGTATCGACCGGCGACCAGAAGTCTCCTTGCGGCGTCTTCCAAAGCACTAGCCCGGCTTCCTTATCGACATCAACGATGTCGCTCTCGGAGTTGATCTTCTCCATCAGCCGATCCCGCTCCCAGATGTGATCCTGAGAGGTCATAGCTTGCTCCATGGGACAAGCGCCGGCCAGGCCCAGCAGCTTCACCCCGGCAAACCAGGGCACCATGGAGTAATGCAGCGAGGCGACCGCCAGCAGCGGGATCGCCATGAAGCTCAACTCCTTCTTGCTGAAGATCCCTTTGCGCTTCTTCGCCGGTTGCCCCTGCGCACCTGGAGTGTTCGGTTCTGTTGCCATACGATCTTAGATCGGGATTCCGCGACACCGACTTTAGTACTTCGCCGCAACCGCCGCCCCCCGAGCCGGGCGATATCCTATGGAATCCTGCGTGGACGGGTTGGCGAAGCTCGCGCACCCCGCCGCGGCAGACTCCCGAAAGGGCTCTATCTCTATGTCTGAAAAGCAGTTCAGCGGGCGTAGGTCACCTCCCATGGCGTAAGTCAGGCAGCGAGGTGTCGCGTGGCCGCCGCAGTCAAAGAGAGGCGCTGGATGTAGGGAATTGGAGTCTATTCAAAGTAGAAGACGTCGGGCGCGACCTCGAACAGCGACCGCGGCGAACAGAGGCCGCACTCGATCCGGTAGGCAGGCTGGATCTCGGCGATCAGCGCGGGCAGAACGACCGGATCGTCGGGAAGATTCTCGGTGGCGATCGCCATCCGGGGCTTCATGGTCGTCAAAGTGCGGCGGGCTCCCTGCAAAGCATTGCGCTCGGCCCCCTCAATGTCCATCTTGATGAAGTCCACTTTCTCCAGACCCAGGTCGGCAACGATGTGATCCACAGTGGTCACGTCGATGGTGACAGTGGTGGGAGTCGTGTCCGGCTCCTCCCAACGTTTGTCCATCATGATGGAATTCAGCGCGGAGTTTTCGAAGGTATTGAAGGTCAGTTGATCGTCCTTTTCCCAGACGCCCTTCGGATAGACGATGACGCGCCCCTCCTCAATCTCTTTGGCGAAATTTCGTCTCAGGCTCTCCACGTTAGGCTTGGTGGGTTCCACGGCCACTACGAGGGCAGCGCCGTCCTTAAGCGCCTTCCAGACAAATGCGCCGACATTGGCCCCTGCGTCGATAACGACATCGCCTTCGTGTACGCCCGTTTTTTCGTCTCCGTAGAACAAAGTTATTTGCTCGGCCAGCAGGAAAGGAATATCCACCTTTACCGGAGACCAAAACTCGCCATGGGGAGTCTTCCAGAGAATCAATTCCGCACTCTTGTCGTACTGCAGAATGTCGCTCTGTCCTTGGATCTCCAGCCGTAGCTTTTCCCGCGCCCAGACGTGATCCTGAGCGTCCATGGCACGATCCAGCGGGCAGGCGCCGGCCCCTCCGATCAGCTTCACGCCGGCAAACCAAGGCGCCATCGTAATGTGCAGCGAGGCGACAGCCAGGAGAGGGATCGCCATAAAGCTTACTTCCTTCTTGCTAAAGATCCACTTGGACTTAGCCGCTGATTTCTCACGCGGCGTTGATGTGCTCGGTTCGAGGGCCATATGGGCTATAAATCGGGATTCCGAGACATCGACTTTAGTTTTCCAGTTCGATTTGCTATTTTTTTGACTCGTTCGTTTTCAGTTATTTGCTTAGTTCTTTTCCAACCCCACTGGGCGCCCAAGGCGAGCGATATCATATGGGAACCTGCGCGGGCGGGTGCCTGGAACTTCCATACCACCGCGGAGGACTCCCGAAAGAAACCTACTTCTATGTCTGAAAAGCAGTTCAATGGAAACGTCGCGATCGTCACCGGATCCGGCAAAGGCATCGGCCGAGGCATCGCGGAGCGGCTGGCCGCCGACGGCGCGCGCGTCGTGCTGTCTTCGCGCACCGAAGCCGACCTCAACACGGTTGCCGAAGCCATTCGCGCCGCGGGTGGTGAAGCCCGCACCATCGCTCTCGATCTCCGCCAGCCCGCCGCCGCGCAAGCCCTGATCGACTTCGCGCTCCAGGAGTTCGGCGGCATTGACCTGCTGATCAACAACGCCGGCGCGACCCAGCGCGGCGACCTTCTGGAACTCGACGAGGAAACCTTCCAGGACGGGTTCGCGCTCAAGTTCTTCGGCACCGCGCGCATCACCCGCACCGCCTGGCCTCACTTGAAGGCCCGCACGGGCTCGGTGATCATGATCGGTGGCGTGGGCGGATGGACCCCCGGCGCGGAGTTCGTCTGCGGGGGCTCGGTCAACGCCGCGCTACTGGCCTTTACGAAATCGGTGGCCGAGCTCGGCATTCGCGACGGCGTGCAGGTCAACCTGATCAACCCCGGCACCATCCGCACGGACCGCTTCGAAGTCCGCCGCCAGCGCCTGATGAAAGCCGAAGGGATCGCGCCCGACGAAGCCGACGCCGCGTTCATCCGGAAACTCAACGTGACCCGCATCGGAGAGCCTGCCGACATCGCCGCTCTGGTCGCCTTCATCGCCGGACCCGAAGGCCGCATGATGCACGGCTCGCTGATCGACATGGACGCCGGCGCCACCAAAGGAATTTGAAGGAATTCAGAGGAGCCGGAAGCACCCTTCAGAACCGCCATGCGGTAGCATGCGGCAACGTACCCGGCACTGACCCCAAAGCACCAACCGCGCCAGCGGCAACAGCGCGCGCAAGCTTGGATGTTCGATCCACCCCCGGAGCTGCGCTATAGGTAAAGAGGTCGACAATTCGCTCCAATCGGCTACCGGGAACGCCGCCGGGATCCAACGTGGCAAAACAAACCGAATCCAAACGCGTGTGCGCCTTCTGCGGCAAAGGCGAGGCCGACGGGCGCAAGCTGATCACGCCTCCCAATGCGCCGGAGAAATCCATCTGCATCTATTGCCTGCGCGCCGCCAGCCTCCATCTGGAGGCCTCCGATAAGACTCCCCCGGAGAAGATCAATTAGTTGGCTCCCCTAAAACGCATCGCGAGCCTTGTCGTGAACTAGCGCATCGGATATCCTACCGGGCAGGTTTTCCCATGCCTCAGCCCACCAAGCCCGAGAAATCTCCAACCTCGCCCGCGCCCGAACAGCCCCCAGCATCCGGCTCGTCCAGTCGACGCAACTGGCTCAAGGGAGCCGCCGCCGCGGGAATCGCCGCACAAATCCGAACGGCCCAGGCGCAGCCCCAGGTAACCCGTTCGGCGAACGCGGGCCGCCGCTTCAAGGCACTGGTCCGCTATGGGACCGGCGTCGCGGTCGAGGAGTTGACCCTCCGTCCGATCGGTCCGCGCGAAGTCCTGGTCCAGACCGAAGCCTCCATGGCGTGCTATTCGATCACGCCGTTCGCATTGGGCAACCGCGACTACCGGCAGGCGACGATCATGAACCACAGCGGCATGGGGCGCGTCATCGAAGTCGGCTCGAAGGTGGAACGCGCCGAGGTCGGCGACCGGGTGATCGTGGCGGGGTCCCCGCAATGCGGCGTCTGTTACCAATGCCTGCGCGGACGCAGCGATCATTGCCAGTTCCTGCGCGGAGCCGACGTCCATCCGATTGCCGATCGCGCCGACGGAACGCCGGTGCAGCCCATGTCCGCCCTGGGCGGCATCAGCGAACTGATGGTGGTGGCCGAGGAATACACCTGTCCGGTGTTCACTGACCTTCCGGCTCCGCAACTGGCGATGCTCGCCGACACCAGCGGCACGGGCTTGGCCGCTTGTCAGAATCTGACGCGCGTCGAGCCGGGCGATAACGTCGTAGTGATGGGTTGCGGTCCGCTGGGATTGGCGGCGGTGCAGGGTGCACGAGTGATGAACGCGGACCAGATCATCGCGGTGGAGCCGATCGCCTACCGGCGCGAACTCGCGATGAAGGTCGGGGCAACGATGACGCTCGATCCGAACCAGTTCACGCGCGAAGGGCGACAGGACGGGCTGGTCGAATCGCATCCGGGAACTCTGCGCCGCGAAGACGGATCGCCTCTATGCCGGCGGGATGCTGCCGACCTCAGCCGGTCCGGACGTCGCGATCGAAGCGGTCGGCGGCGATCAGTTCGTGCCCAAGGAAGTCCAGGGCCCCGACCCCAATGGCATCCTGCCGATTCGCCAGACTTGGGAGATGGCGCGGCTCGGCGGGCACATTGTGCTGCACGGGATCGGGCAACGCGGCGAGGTTTCCTTCCCGGCGTCGCAGTTCTGCATCGGCGGCAAGACGACGCACGCCGGTCAGCAGGGCGGACTGAACATGATGCGCGACCTGCCCCGCTTCGTCGAACTCATCGAGACGGGCAAGTTCGACGCCGCGAGCCTAGTGGGTCGCACCTACCCGCTGGAGCAGGCCGTCGAAGCGTTTCAGGCGGTCGCCGACCGGACGGTTGTCTCGGCGGTGGTCGTCTTCGATCGGTAGTCGGAATCTATGTGGGGCGGGGCCATGCCCCGCGCGAACTTTCAAGCTCGCAACCCGACGGGTAACAAACCCGTCGCTACTAAACGGCTGAATCCGGCGGCTGCATCCGATGCCAATCGGTGACCTCCTGATACGCCTTGCCGATCTGGATAATCTGATTCTCCCAGTTCGCCCGGCCGACAATCTGCAAGCCCAACGGCAACCCCTCGGCAAACCCACACGGTACCGACAGCGCCGGGAGCCCGGCCAGATTGCCCGCCGGAATCAATGACGACATCCCCGGGTCCGCCGGCATAGGTCTGCCCAGTCCCGCACCCAGGCGCTGGTCGAGCGGCGGAGCCACCGAATACCGGGTCGGCGCCAGGAACACCTGCACGTCGAACATCATGGACCGCAGCGCGTCCTGCGCCATCGTCCGCAGCCGCTGCGCCTTCAGGTAATCGAGGGAAGGAAGCTCCAGGTACGCCTTGAGCCCGGCGATCTGCTCCGGATCCCGCAATCCATCCACTTCGCCGCTGCGAATGAAGTCCTCGAAGATCGATCCGCACTCGCCGGCGAGCACCGCCTCGAGCATCGCCCCGTACGGGAAGTTCGGCAGCGCGACCTCTTTCAACTGAAAACCCTGATCGCGGATCGTATCCAGCGCCATCCGGAATGCGTCCCGCGCCTCCGGATCGGCCCATTCGTCGAAATCCACCGGAGCATAGCCGATGGTGATCTCACGCGGCTCGCGATCGAACTGCGGCGTATAGAAATACCGGCCATCGGTGGTGTCGGCATCGCCGCTGGCATCATCACCCGCGATCTCATGCAGCACCAGAGCGCAATCCACCGCCGTGCGGCACATCGGCCCGAGCTTATCCAGGGTCCACGAAAGCGTCATCGCCCCGCGCCGGCTGATTCTTCCGAAGGTCGGCCGCAGTCCGGTGACCCCGCAATACGCGCTGGGCGTCAGGATCGAACCCGACGTCTCGGAGCCGATCGCAAAGGTCGCCAATCCGGCCGCGACCGCCGAGCCACACCCGCTCGAGGATCCGCCCGACCAGCGATCACGGTCCCACGGATTGCGTCCCGGCCCCTGCAGCGAAGCCGACGCCGAGACATAGCCTCCGCCCCCGGCGAGTTCCACCATCGATAGCTTGCCGATCAGAATCGCGCCGGTCCCGTTGAGGTCATCCACCACCTTGGCGTTTTCGTCGAACACCTGTGCGGCGAACGGCGGCGCGCCCCAGGTGGTCGGGTTTTGTTCCACCGCTAGCAGATCCTTCACGGCGTAGGGGATGCCCTGCAGCGGACCGCGGGTGCGATCGCGCTTCAGATCGTCGTCAACGTCGCCGGCCTTGCGCAGCGCCTGCTCGCGCAGCGACAGCGCCACCGCGTTGTAGCGCGGACCCAGCGTCTCAAACCGGTCACAGAAGGCGCGCGTCAGATCGCGGCAGGAGAAATCCTTCGCCAGAAGATGCGCGTGGATCTCTTCGATCGTGGCAAAAAAGATATCGCTGGGAACGTCGGCCATAGGAGTGATAAATGACGGATTCGCGTCCTTACGTGCGCGGCCGGAAGTGGACGGCGGGCTGCGTCGTCATCGGCATCTCGATCTCATCCATCGCCTGCCGCATGGCGCGTTGCTCTTGCAGCGCTGCCTCAAGCAGGGGATCGGCGGGAGCGCTCGCGTTCGGATTTGCGTTGGCGCCCGCATTGGGGCTCGCGCCTGGGCCTTGATTCGCAGGGATTTGCTCGGCGTTGGTGGGCGACTGCGCGGCCAACTGCTGGGTTGCCGTGGTTGCCAGCGCCGCCCCAAGCATGGATTTCGCCAGCTTGCGCCGGGTCACCGACGTGGCCAGTTTTCGTCGGGAGAGCTTCATACGCTCATTATAGGGGCCAGTCGGGGTGGGGGGCTGAGGATTACTTCTTCTTCGAGCTCGGAGTCGCGCCGTTGCGCTCTTCCAGTGCCTCCAGCGCCGCCTTATGCATCACCGCGCGCGGCGGACGCTGTTCGGTCCAGATCTCGAACTGGCGCGCCGCCTGCTCGATGAACATTTCCAACCCGTAGATGATCTCGGCCTTTTGCGCCTTGGCCCGCCGGATCATCTCGGTTTCCATCGGCGTATAGACCATGTCGAGCACCAGCTCGGCCGGAATGCGGTCCTTGAAGAAGCATTGATCCGCCCCGGGATTCATGCCCAGCGGAGTCGCATGCACCAGCCCGTCGAAGGTCTCCTTGGCGGCCTGTTCGCGGCTCATCGGTTCGGCGCCACAGGCCGTCGCCAGCGCGCGAACCCGGTCGATATTGCGGCCCGTCACCGCGAGCTCGGCGCCCTCGTCGGCCAGCGCGAACAGCGCACTGCGAGCCGCCCCGCCGTTGCCGACCACCAGAATCCGCGATTTATTTAGCTTCAAATGCTTCTTCAGCGGAACCGTGACGCCCGGCGCGTCGGTATTGGTGCCGCGCCACCGGCCGGCCGCCTTCCACACCGTATTCACCGCGCCGATCCGCTTGGCCACCGGATCAATATGATCCAGATACCGCAAGATTTTCTGCTTATGGGGGATCGTCACGCTGAAGCCGGCCAGCGGCAGATCCTTGGCCATGGTGAAGAAGTCCTTCAACTGGCCCGGATGCACTAGGAACGGTAAATAGGTCGCGTTGATGCGCTTGGCTTGGAATCCCCGGTTATGCACCACCGGCGAGATGGAATGCCCCACCGGATCGCCGATCACGCCGTAAATCTTGGCGTCTTTGGAGAACTTGCCGACCCGGTACAACCCCCTCAGCTTCTGCGCACTCACCTGACCCGAGGCCGTCCCCTGCCACATATTCGGCGCGGCATACGAATACATCCCGCCGAATGCGGTGGACAGAACGCGCGTGGGGAATCCGGTCTCGCCCATCGCCAGCACCACGGTGGGGACCTTGGGATTCTTCCGCGCCAGATTCAGCACACGTGAATTATCCGAAGGCTTCCGCGCCGTGGTGACGACCTTGTAGCCGTGCGCCGGAATCCGCGTCATGCGCTTCAGGACGGCGTCCAAACGCGGCGGCGTCCCGCCAAAATTGTGATAGGAGAGCAGCACGTAGGTCGACGAACGCAGTTTGGCGAGCTTATCCTCGCAGTTCTCCGCGCTCTCGATCTCGAGATCGACGGCATGCGCGCCGGCCTCGACCGCATCCTCCAGAATCTGGACCTGCTCATCCACGCTGCCCACAAACCGGCCCTGATTCTGCTTCCGGCGGCAGGTCGCCAGCAGGTAGCAGTCCGGGTAGCGAGCCAGGAATCGCTTGATTGCCTTGACTCCGTCCTCCGGGTGCGTTAAATAATCGAGGCGAAACTCCAGGAACCGTTCCCCGGACTTATATTCGGCCCGCGCGTGCGAGATCAGGGAATCCATTTCGTGGAATCCCAGCGCGATGCAAATTTTTGGAAAGATGCTGCGTTGCGCCATTGCGGTAGCCGATCAATATATCACGGAGCGGGTGGGTCCCGTCCGGCCCTCCGATCAAAGACTACGCCATCGCGCCCCCTCCTTGCGAGGCCCCGTCCGCCGGCGCCGCCCGGTCCCCCCATCGGCATACGCTTGCACACAGCCTCTATTTCCTATGGCAGAGCGCCCCGGCCGATACGATTTTTTGAACCCCCGCTTCGCCAATTTCGTAATTCTTGTTAACTGGCATGTAGAACAAACACTCCTCAACGGCACCCGCTGCCGCCGGCAGCACTCGGAGAATCCGTGGCCGCTCGGCCACCCGACCCGCCCAATCAAGGCTGGGAGCCGTTCAGAACTTGTTGCCGAATGATTTGCCCGGTGGAGCCTGTTCCATCTGGGTTTTGGAGGATCCCGCGCGGAACCGGTACGCCCGGAGTGCGTCCGCGACCCTGGGTCCTCTCCAGGAGCTGGGTCGTGTACCCTAATCCGAACTAAGTGTTTCCGGAAAATGGACGATTTATTCGAAGGAGATAAAGAATGGCTCTCGCATGGTGGATTTGGCTTCTGCTCGGCTTTGCGCTGTTGGCCTTGGAACTGCTCTCGCCCAGCGGGTTTTACATCTTCTTCTTTGGTGTGGGCGCGATCGCGGTGGGCGTGCTGAGCGGACTGGGCATCGCCGGACCGGGATGGATGGCGTGGTTGCTGTTCACCGGGATCTCGGCGCTCTGCCTGGCGCTGTTCCGAAAACCGCTCGCGCGGCGCAGTCAGACCGTTGTCGCCGACCATGAGATCGACTCGCTGGTGGGTCAGATCGCGGTGGCGATGGGCGAAATGGGCGTCCAGGAGATCGGACAGGCTGAGTTGCGCGGCACGGCCTGGAATGCGCGCAATGTGGGCAATACCGTCATCCGGGCCGGACAGCGCTGCAAGGTCTCGCGCGTCGACGGCCTATTGCTGGAGCTCCAAGGGTAACCCCAGCTCCGCAGAAAAATGGGGACAGGCAGCTAGTTTTCGCATAGAGGGCACTGCGAAAACCATTACTTACATGCGCGAAAACGGTGTCTGTCCCATTTTCCGAATGAGTTTTTTAGGAGCGAGCGCGGGCGTTCCCGCGCCGCCGGCAGCCTCACCCGCCGGCGTAGGGAACAAAGGAGGATCGTATGGATTTCATGTTGATTGTCACCATTGCCCTGGCACTGCTGCTGTTGGTCGTGCTGGCAAAGACCGTGGTGGTGGTTCCGCAGCAGAGCGCGTATGTAGTGGAACGGCTGGGCAAATACAACGGCACGTTGCAGGCGGGGTTTCATACTCTGATTCCGTTCATGGACACGATCCGCTATCGCCACAGCCTGAAGGAAATCGCAATCGATATTCCCGAGCAAATCTGCATCACCCGGGATAACGTGCAGGTGGGCATCGACGGCGTGCTGTATCTGAAGGTTCTGGACGCCGAGCGGGCCTCCTACGGGATCCACAACTACGGGTTCGCGATCTCGCAGCTCGCGCAAACCACGCTGCGTAGCGAGGTGGGCAAAATCGAGCTCGACCGGACCTTTGAGGAGCGGACGCACATCAATATCTCGGTCGTCAGCGAACTGGATAAAGCCACCGAAAGCTGGGGCGTGAAAGTTCTGCGGTATGAGATCAAGAACATCAATCCGCCGACCGACGTCCTCAGCGCGATGGAGAAGCAGATGCGTGCCGAGCGCGAGAAACGCGCCGTCATTCTGACCTCGGAAGGCGCCCGCGACGCCGCCATCAACAACGCCGAGGGCCGGAAGCAGCAGGTGATCAAGGAGTCCGAGGCGACCAAGCAGCGGCAGATCAACGAAGCCGAAGGCGAGGCCGCCGCGATTCTGGCCGTCGCCGAAGCGACCGCGGGAGGCATCCGGCAGGTGGCCGCCGCGATCGGGACTCCGGGAGGCCTCGAAGCGGTGCAGCTCCGAGTCGCCGAGCAGTACGTCGGCGAATTCGGCAACCTGGCGCGGACCAACAATACGTTGATCCTGCCGGGCAACCTGACCGATATGGGGTCGATGATCGCCTCCGCGATGACGGTGATCAAGAAGACCGCCGGTCCGGAGGCGCCGCCGACGGTGGAAACGCCGCCGGTGGGGACTCCGCCACGGCCGCCGATGCCGCCCTATACGCGCGGCTAGGGAGCGGGCGCAAAGGCGACCGGAAGCGTTCACCAGCCGGGCTCACTATCGTGATCCGCCTGCGGAGCCCGCTCGGCTTCCACCGGCATCAGGGCGATCACGCGCTTGCCGTCGGGAGACAGGTCCCACTGCTCGGCGTTGGGAAGTTGTCGATCCACACGTGCGGCGTCCCGGGAACGAAGGTGTCTCCCTGCGCCGTGTAGTCGACGGTCATCAGGCGATTCACCGGCCTGATACACCAGCGTGCGACCATCGCGCGACCAATGCGGCAGATCGCCGCCATTGTTCGAGATCTGCCATCTTCCATTGGAAGTGGCGCCGTCAGAATCAGGTGCGGGCCGGACGTAGACTTCCCTCGTGCCCGATTCCGGGGAAGTATACGCCAGCCACTTGCCGTCCGGCGAAAAGGCGGGGTAGTTGAGTCCTGGGCTGACCGGCTGGAACTGTGGATCTCCGGCCTTTCCATTGGCCATTCTGATGGTCCACGGGGACAACCCCGATGCGGCGATCCGTGACTGGCATAATACTCAGGAACCTGCCATCGGCGGTGAAGGAGGTCGGGTTCAAAAACTCCTCACTCTCCAGGAAAACTCGTGGTGGACTGGAACCATCGGGCGACGCCTGCATGATGCCGGTCAGGCCGCCGAAGAAGATGTCCCGGCCATCCGGACTCCAGGTAGGCGACGGAAGCGTTCCCGGATTGCGCGAGATCCGCGTCATCGAGTCCCGCGTCAGGTCATAAATCCAGAGGTCGACGTTCGCCCGAGTTCCGACGCCCAGGGCCACCCGCGTGCCATCCGGGGAAAGCGCCAGCGTGCCGGCGTAGGTATCGGGCTCCGAGCCTACGGGCTCCCTGGTTCCGGGACCCACCCACTCCAACCGGGACAACTGAGCTCCAGGCGTCCTGCGGTAGATCAGCGTCCCCGTGTCCGATACGGAAAATAAGCCCACACCGGAGAGCGCCTGAAATGCGACGTCATTCAGGATCGGGACCGGCGCCCCCGAGCGTTTCGAGTTTCTCCAGGTCGAACGGCACGGCGAACAGTGTGGACTCATTGTTGTAGATGAGATGACCCCGCGGCGCTCCCCCCGAAATAGAAGTGGACGCAGGAATGAAATTTGCATTGGTGCCACCCTGACCCACGGTCGTCCTGTCGTCGTCTTCCGGGTTCCACACCTCGATGCGATTCTCCTGTACCCGGCCGGTCTGCCGGGCCATACCCAACTCCACCCTCCCCAAGGGGAACCACAGCGACCTTTGCACCCTGGGCGGCGCGACGGAAAGATCAGGCTCGCGATTCAGCACGCTGCCCAGGATCTCTACCGCCGATTCGCCGGTGAACATGCGCTGGCCGGTCAGCAGTTCGGAGACGATCACGCCGAAGGACCAGATGTCGGAGCGTTTGTCGGCTGTCTTGCCCTTGGCCTGCTCCGGCGACATGTAGGCCGCCGTGCCCAGGATCGTCCCGGCTTGGGTCGCGCCCATGGTCAAGGTGGGCGAGTTGGTGGGGTCGGCTTCCGCTGAGTTGGGAGCCTCCATCGCCTTCGCCAGCCCGAAGTCGAGGATCTTCACGACGCCATCCGGAGTGATCTTGATGTTGGCCGGCTTGACGTCGCGATGGACGATGTTCTTCTCGTGTGCCGCTTCGATGCCGTCAATTAATTGTTGAATGACCGGCAGCGCATCGTCGAAGGACATTGGGCCGGTCAGGTCCTCGCCCTCGACCAGTTCCATGACCAGGTAGTTCGGTCCGACATCATACAGATGGCAAACGTTGGTATGGTTCAGCGACGCGATGGCCCGGGCTTCGCGCGTGAACCGATCCGAGAACTGTTCCGCCGAGGTCTTGATGGCGACGTCCCGCCGCAGCCGCTCGTCGTGGGCGCGATACACTTCGCCCATGCCGCCCTTGCCGATGGGCTCGAGGATTTCGTAGGGTCCGAGCCTATCGCCCGCGGAGAGTGCCATTTGAAGAGTGGAGCTAAGTTTATCCAATCTCGACGGATGTTGCTGACGAATGCCCGCACGCCAGCAGGGCCGACGGAAGGAAAGGACGGCTCTCTACATATTCTGATGAAACGAGGCAATCAGCCTCTGCGCCGAAGATGGGTGAGATCCAAAGTACTCGGGACTTAGCGGCTCATGCAGGAACGTGCTGAATCCGGGAACTTTCTCCAACTGCCTCCGGCCCTCCGTGAGCTCGAGGTCGTAAAACGCCATGGACCAGTCCGGGAAGGTCCGGTGGGTCCGTTCCTCTTCGAGCAGCACCAGGACATCCTGATGGCGCCGGTCCCGGCGAATACGGTGAAACGTGCGCTCCACCTCGTCTTTGGGTCCTTCCAGCACCTGCAAAAAGTTCCCGTCTTTGTACAACAGCATTCCAGTGATATTGTGTTCCGCATTATTCTGGCGTGCTTTTGCCATCAGTTCCAGCAGTTGCTCCCGATCCAGCAGAGTCGCCGCCGAACTTGCATACACCAGCGTTATGATGGACTCCATCCGCTTCGTCCTATCCGTCCGGTTTTTTTGAGGGAGTCTGGGCAGGGACTGGCCTTCGGAGGAGCCGATTGCTCACCTCCATCGGGCCTGGGCACCGTAAACTCTCTCATGTGGCTTATCGGCCTCCCCTCCACGCGCATTAGGCCACATGCGCCGAAACGTAATCCACCGGCGGGAAACACCCTAGCCCCCCTCAATCCGACCGATTTGGTCCCGAACTTCTCTGCTATAATCCCCGGCGGAGGTTGACGGACCATGCCACAGATCCAAGGAATCCACCACATCACCGTCTGCGCCGGAGGCGCCCAAGAAGACATTGATTTCATGACCCAGGTGTGCGGTCAGCGCATGATCAAACAGACCATTCTGTTTGACGGCCGCTATGCACACTACCATCTGTATTACGCCAACGCGGACTGCGAGCCGGGCTCGGTGTACACCACCTTCCCCTACAACCGCGTGAAAGGGCGTCCGGGCTCGGGCCAGATCCAGTCCACGGCCTACAGCATTCCCAAGGACACGATTACCTTCTGGGAAGAGCATGTGGAGCGCCACAATGTGCGCCATGAAGGCGTCCAGGAACGCTTCGGCCAGAAATTCCTGCGCTTTGACCATCCCTCCGGTCTGCAAATCGAAGTGATCGAGGAAAAGAGCGACGCACGCAAGCCCTGGACCACCGACGAGATTAAGAACGATACCGGAATGCGCGGCTTCCATGGTCCGGTGATGTCGGTGCGTGAGATTGCGGAAACCGAACGCTTTTTTGTCGAGGCGCTGGGCTTCAAGAAAACCGGCGAGGAAGGCCGCTTCCACCGCTTCGAGGTCAACGGCGGCGGCCCGGCCCGCACCGTGACGCTGGTGCATGAACCGGAGCGCCCCAGCGGAAGCTGGACCTTCGGCGCCGGCACCGCGCACCATCTGGCGCTGGAACTCGCCGACGACGAGGAGTTGCAGCAACAGCACGACTACTACAACGAGCTCGGCTACACGGACTGCTCAGAGATCAAGGACCGCAACTACTTCCACTCGATCTACTGCCGTTGCCCGGGAGGAATCCTGGTGGAATGCGCCGCCACCGCGCCCGGCGCCTTCGCCCGCGACGAGGGGATCAATGAGCTCGGCACGCACCTGCTGCTGCCGCCCTGGTTCGAGGAGAAGCGCGAAGAGATCGTGGCCATGCTGGAGCCGATTCAGGTTCCCGAAGGCAACCTTCCGAAGGACAAGGTCGAGGCGGAGAAGGTGGATAAGGTCGCAATGTCGGATGACGTTCCTCCGATGGCGTCCCATCGCAAGGCCGACTTCATCAAGTCCGACAAAGAATAGTCCCGGATCACGGATCCGCAAATCGCCCCGGGAGCCTGCGTGCTCCCGGGGTTTTTCGTTTTGTTGCCACTTCCGGCTCCGAATCCATAAGTCGCCAAGGATTTGGTCCCTGTCGGCATTGGCAGCCGTTGTGAGCGATCCCCAAAATGTGGCGCGGATCTCCGCATCGGCGACCCCGATCTCTCCAACGCGCCCCCCATCTTCGTCCCCGCCTGACCTGTGTTCGCGGCGACGAGCGGCCCACGTGTTACCATTGCGGAGCGTTACGCATTCAGGAAAGTCGCACGCCAGATTTCTCTTTGAAGTCAACGCTCCGGCACTCGCCGAGGAAGGACGTTATGCGAGTTCACCTAGTTAACCCAAGCGATATTGCCTTTGGCATTGGGGTGATTACGCCGCGCTGGCTTTATGTGCTGGCCGCGGCGACGCCCGAAGAGTTTGGTGCGCCCATCATTCACGATGAAACGCTCGAGGCCTTTGATCCGCAAGCCTTGAAACCCGGGGATATCGTGGGCATCGGCATCCACACGGGCAATGCCCTGCGCGGATACCAGATCGGGCGGCTGGCGCGGGAAAAGGGCGCCCGGGTCGTCTACGGGGGAATTCACGCCACGCTATTCCCGGAGGAGGCGCTCGATTTAGGAGCCGCCGACGTTGTGGTCAAAGGCGATGGGGACGCGGCATGGGCCCAGGTGCTTCGGCAATTTGGCACTGGGACCTCAGAAAAAATCATCGACGGCGGACGGATTGCCGGCAGTGAGTTCCTGCGGGCACGTTGGGACCTGCTTCCGCCGGGCAGCTACATGTGGGCTTCGGTGCAGACCCTGCGCGGATGCCCCAAGCATTGCTCGTTCTGCTCGGTGTGGCGGACGGACGGCCAGGTGCCGCGGCAGCGCGCTGCCGCGCCCGTGATCCAGGAGATCGTCGATCTGCGCCGAATGGGCTACCGGTTCATCGCGCTGGCCGACGACAACTTCTATCCGGTCACGCTCACCGACATCAAGCTTGCCGAGCGTCAGAACAATCCGGAACGGGTCGCCCAGCTGAAAAGCCTTCGCGCCGAGCGCTTCGAACTCATGCGCCAACTCGCCGAGCTCCCTTCCGACATGGTGTTTTTTACCCAAATCACCATGGAGGCCGCCGAAGATGCCGAGTTCCTGGACGCCATGAGGAAGGCCAACATCAAGGGCGCGTTGGTCGGCGTGGAAGCGGTTACCGAAGCAGGACTGAAGGCCGTTTTCAAGGACTTCAATCTTTCCGGAGACGATCTGGCCGCGCGCCTCAAGACGTTCAAGGATCACGGCGTTCATGTGCTCGGCTCCTTCATCTTCGGATTGCCGACCGATCGGGAAGACACGTTCGTCGCGACGGCCAAGCTGGCGGAGATCGCAGACATCACCTTCGCGCAGTTCGTCATGATGACGCCCTTCCCGGGCACCGTCGATTTCGAACGCTGGGAAAAGAAGCAGGGAGAGAATCCGGAAACGGTGGGCGGCATTCCCCTGACGCGCTATTGGCTGATCCCGGCCGAAGTACGGCCCAAGATGTTCACGCCGCATCCGACCATGAGCTCGGAGGAAATTGCGGAACGGACCCAAGCCGTTTGGGACCGGTTTTATAGCCTCGGCGCGATTTGGAAGCGTTCCAACTGCGTGAAGTCCCTGAAAGGACGGCTCGCGTTCCTGTTTATTTCAAAGCTCTACCGGCAGATGTACGCCAAAACCGGGATCTCCACCGACAGCGCCCGGCGCAGGACCGCGAATCGTTGGGCTCGCTGGCTCGCCAAGCCTTGCCGGAGCCTGTTCCAGGCGAAGCCCATGCCGGATCTTCAGGCGCCCGCGGACACATCCAGTCCATTCGCCGTTATGAACTAATCGAAAACGCCCAGCCGGGGGATCCGTTGAACTTGCGAAGGAGGAAAACATGGAGTTTTTCGTACGCGCGATGGAGATGCACAAGCACAGCCCCAAATCCTACTCCCCCGAGCTGCGCTGCGCGGATCTTCCCGAAGCAAAGGAGCAGGCCAAGCGTCAGGCTCTGGAAGCCGACCCTCTCCTGATGCTGCAAGTGGATGCCTGCCTTCGCACCAACGGCCATGTGGTCACCAAATGCCGCTACAGCATCAACCGGCGCGGAGAGCTGCACGAATACTGCATGTGCTGACCCCCCGGGTCGAAGCGTACTCCTTCCGGTATCTTTTGGCGAAGAAGTAGTGTACAGTTAATCTGTAGTTCCAAGGTTCGTAAATCTTTGGTGTCCTTCGCCACGGCTGGCCTTCCTGCCCCTCGTCCGATTCCCACCTTCCGATTCACTACTCTGCGACTGCAGAAAGAGAAAGTACATGACCAATATATTTGTGGGAAATCTGAGCTTCAGCTCGACCGAGGATGTGATCCGTTCGCTGTTTAGTGAATACGGAGAAGTGGATCGCGTCAGCGTTGTCACCGATCGGGATACCGGCCAGCCGCGGGGCTTTGCCTTCGTGGAGATGTTGAATAAGTCCGAGGCGATCAAGGCAATGGATGGCCTGAACGGAAGAGAACTGGACGGTCGCGCGCTGAATGTGAACGAAGCCCGTCCGCGTCCCGATCGTCCCCTGAACGATCGCGGCGGAAGCCGTCAGAACCGCTGGTAGTTCACGGCGAAAGATCGAAAATCGTGCGCGGCTGGGCCCCTGACGGGGCCCGTCCGTCGTTTGGGGCCTCTTGCGATGGCATCCCAGGGGCCACCCCCAGGCATCTGTTCTTTCAGTCCTGGGACCCCGCGCCGAATTCCCCGCCCCAGTCTCCCGAATCATCCCTGCCGGACTTCCCCCGAAACAATACCAAGGGAACCTCCAGTAGGAAAATACAAGTAAACGTCGCCGCCACCGATGACGGCAGGGGCAGCAGGTAGAAACACATCCCGGTCATCACCAAAAGCAGAGCGACGTTCGCGCCAAAGAGGATCCACCCCAGTCCGGCATCCACCATGCGTCGCCGAATCAGATAGAGCCACCCCATAAAGAGCCCGGCCGCGACGGTCTCCTTCCACCACCAACCCCAGCCCTCCGGACCAGCCAGGGCCAGGCTTGTGGTCAGCAAGACACAAGAAACAGCGCCGAAATGTGCCCGCGTGATCCGCTTGCGGGAGGCGATATCCGACATCGAACTCATTTCCAGGTAATGGCTCCACCTTGACCGGAACCGGTTGGCGCATCCTGCATGCAGCAACGGAAGCACGGTCAGGGGACGCGCTATCCCTAACCATCGGCGGAAAATCCAGATTCAGTCAGGCGTCTGGGCTCGGCAAAAATACCGAGCGGTACCATGAAAAGTAACTAGATCGGGGAAGCAAGTTTGGCAGATCAGGAACCGACACAAGACTCCACGACAGACCCGAAGCGGGATCCAAGGCTCGACCTTCCGCCTCCCACGCCGCCGGTCGTGCGGCTACGCGAAGAGGGCGCGGCGAAGGGCGTAGCCGAGCGGGCCGGTATCCTGCTGCATGGCCGATCCCGCACCAAGCAGGAGATGCTGGACCTCACCCACGGGCTCGACTTCGGCGCCGACCGCCATCTGGGGATCCGCTGGATCGCGCCCTACGCCGACGAAGGGCTGTGGTATCCGGGCCGCTTCCTGGAGCCGGTGGAAGACAACGAACCAGACCTGACGCGCTCGGTCGAACGCACGCATTGGCTCGTGCTGGATGCCGGCGAATTCGGCCGCCTGGGTCCGAATCAGCTCTTCCTGGTTGGCTTTTCGCAGGGAGCCTGCATCGCGCTCGAATACGCCATGCGCCACCCGGCGTCGGTCGCCGCGCTGGTGGTCTTCACCGGCGGCCTGATCGGAGCGTCCGGGCACCGAATGGAAGCCGGCCGGCCGAGGCTCGCTGAAAGGGCTCAACGTGTTCCTTACCGGCAGCGATGTCGATGAATGGATCTCGGAGGAGCGTACGCGCGAGACCGCCGACGTGCTGACCAAGCTCGGCGCTAACGTCGAGCTGCATATCTATAAAGGCCGTCAGCACGTGGTGAGTCCGGAAGAACTCGCGGCGGCAAAGGCGTTTTTGACGCGGTGTATGGGGTAGCGCTTAGGCAGCCGGATCGACGGTCAGCACACCTGCGGAGCTCGTCGGCGCAGGAATCGGCAGCCCCTCATCTCGAAGACCTTCAATATGGAATGCCACGGCTTCCCGGATGAGCTGCTCCACTTCTTCTTTGGAGTCGCCCACGCTGATGACGCCCGGGAGGTCCGGGACGTAAGCGCCCCACCCCTCTGGGCCATGTTCGTAGATCACGGTATAGGTCATTGGATCTCCGGCCACCGCTGCGCGCCATGAAGAACACGCAGGATCAGCAGTCGATCATCGAATATTTGATAGACGACCACGTAAGGTGAACCGGTAACGACAAGTTCCCGGGTATTCCCGGAACGTCCCAGCCGCCCAATGCGCGGCATTCTTTCGAGAGCATCGACGCTTTCGACAATTCTTCGTGAGATACGGTTTGCCGCTTCGATGCTTCGGTCCTGTTCGATGTGCTCAGAAATTTCTTCAAGATCGCTCAGAGCGTGCTCGGCCCAGTCGATGAACATTTCATCGGCGTTCCCGCTTCTCGAGCCACTCCCGAACTTTTTCGTGAGAAACAGTCCGTCCCGCTTCGACGTCGGCAAGGCCCTCGGCGACCTTCTCGGCGAACCATTTGTTGTATGCGACCAGATTCTGAATCGCTTCTTCCATCAGCTCATCCGTCCCGCGTTGTGTGCGACGCGCAAGCTCAGCCAATTCGGCCTCCGTCTCCGGCTTCAGATGGACTTCCATAGTTAAAGTGTAGCGTCGAGCTTCACGCTCTGGTGGCCTCTCCGCTGTGATATCGTGACCCTGATATGAAGCGGAACCTCTCTCTCGCCACGACCATCGCTGCCCTGCTGCTGGCGGCGTTCCTGACCTGGACCAGCGGCGTGCACGCCCAGGATCCCGGGATTGCCGGTAAAGGCAAAGGCAAGGGCGCCTTCGCCAAGGGAAAAGGCAAGGGTCCGGGAGGTCCGATCGGCATGGAGACCGGGCTCACCTATTTCCAGACCGGGTGCATGGGCTGCCACACCGAGCAGTCCACCGAGTACCCCTCGGCGCGCATGATCCGCCAGATGACGCCCGAGGAAATTTACGCGATCTTCGAAAATCCCAGCCGGCCGGAGCATGGCGAAGGGCTCACCGATCCGCAGAAGCGGCGCCTGGCCGAGTTCATGGGCGGCTACCGGCAGCTTGGCTCGGCCGAGGCCGGCAATCCGGCGAACTTCCCCAACGCCTGCCCGTCGAATCCGCCGATGAGCGATCCCTACGCCGGGCCGTATTGGTCGGGCTGGGGCGATATGGCGAACACGCGCTATCAGCGCACCGAAGAGGCCGGCATCACCGCCGCCGAGGTCCCGAGTCTCGAACTCAAGTGGGCCTTCGGATTCCCGCTGGGCATCAGCGCCTATGGCACGCCCGCAGTTGCGTCGGGACGCGTCTTCATCGGCACCGACACCGGCTGGATCTATTCGCTGGACGCCAAGACCGGCTGCCATTACTGGGGCTACGAGACCGGCGTGACGGTGCGTCCGGCGCTGAGCATCGGACCGGTGACCGGCAACGGCGACACCCGCTACGCAGTCTTCTTTGGCGACGCCAAGTCGAATGTTTACGCGCTGGATGCGCAGGACGGCCATCTGCTGTGGCGGCGCAAGGTCCAGGATTTCTTCCTGGCTCGCATCACGGCCGCGCCGAAGCTGTATGAAGGCGTCCTCTATGTGCCGGTGTCGTCTTCGGAAGAGTGGCAGAGCGGCCACGAGGATTATGAATGCTGCACCTCGCGCGGGAGCGTCGTCGCGCTGGATGCCAACTCGGGCGAGCAGCTCTGGAAAACCTTTGTGATGGACGAGCCCAAGCCGACCATCAAGAATCGCGCCGGAACGCAGCTCTATGCGCCCGCCGGAGGCTCGGTGTGGAACTCGCCGACCATCGATCCGATTCAGCACGCCGTCTACTTCGGCACCGGCGACACGGAGACCTTCCCCGCCCAGCCGACCGGCGACGCGATCATGGCGCTGGACCTCGATACCGGCGAAGTGAAGTGGGTCTATCAGGCGACGCCCTGACGATGCCTTCATGGGCGGCTGCTTCGGGCCGAACAAGACCGAGCAGTGTCCCGATCCGATGGGTCCCGACGCCGACATCGGCAACTCGCCGATCCTGCGCAGCCTGCCCGACGGGCGGCGCGTCCTGCTGAACGGCACCAAGCAGGGCGACATCTTCGCGCTGGATCCGGACAACAACGGCGCGGAGCTGTGGCGCATCAACGCGAATCCGGAAGGCGCGCGCGGCGGCATCGTGTGGGGCGGTTCGGCCGACCATGAGAAGGCGTACTACGGGCTCGGCGGAGGCGGCATGGCGGCGGTCGATATGGCCACCGGCGAGAAAGCCTGGTATGCGCCGATCAATCCCGAGGGCACCCGCGCGGGCAATAACGCGGTTTCGACAGTGATCCCCGGCGTAGTGTTCGTCGGCGGCACCGACGGCGTGCTGCATGCGCTGTCGACCGTGGACGGCTCAACGCTGTGGGAGTTCAACACCGCGCGCGACTTCGACACCGTCAACAAGGTGGAAGGCGCCAACGGCGGCGCGATCAGCTCGGTGGGTCCGGTGATCGTGGATGGGATGCTGTACATCGGCTCCGGCTATGGGGTCGGCGGCGGGGATTTCGGGAACGTGCTGCTCGCGTTCGGCCCGGCGGAGTAGGTGCAAAGCACCTTTTGGACACCTTACGTGTAGCGGCATTGTCTCACTTCGCCGACGTAAGCCCTCAAGTTTACGATGGGTGGTCAACGCTGCGTGCTTGCAACGGCGCGGAGCGGAGGACGTTCACGTTGCGCTTCCTTCGGTTGCGGCTCTGAAGGTGATCGTTCAATGACGGGCGCAGGTTTAGCATCGCAACGACGGGGGGACTGCGCGGTAGGCCTAAAGCCCTCCGCAAGCTGAACCTCGCCCCACGGCTGAGTTAGCTCACCGTGCGGACCTGGACATTTTTATACACGTCCTCGATCTGCTTGCGGTTCTGCGGGAAGTTGGTACCCGGAAGCATCGCGCTGGCCGTACCCGCCGCGACGCCCCAACGGACCGCGTCCTCGAACGAGCTGCCCTGCTCCATCGCCCACACGAATGCCGCCGCCAACGCATCGCCCGCGCCGATCGGGCATAGCGCTTCCACGCGCGGAGGAACCGCTTCGATCAGTTGATCCTTGGTGCAGCCCAGCGCGCCCCGGCTCCCCAGCGACAGACACACCATCTCCGGACCCATGGCCTGCAGCTTCTTGACCGCCTCCAGGCTCTGTGTCCGGGTCAGGATCGCGCGACCCAGCAGCCGCTCAGCTTCGTTGTGGTTCGGCGCGACCGCGGTCGGCCGGACCTCCATCGCATGCAGCAGATCTTCCTCGTCGGTATCGACCAGAACCTTGACGCCCGCCTCTTGCGCGATCTTCACCAGTTCGGCGTAGAACATCGGAGGCACGCCCGGCTGGGTCGATCCGCAGATCATCAGCCATTTGGCCTCGCGCACGTGCTGCTGGACAAGCTGCCGAACTCCTTCGACCTCATCCCCTGTCAGCGGCTCGCCCTTCTCGTTCAGCTTGACGGTGAGCCCCTGCTGCCCGGAGATCGTCATGTTCTCCCGGCTTTCGGCTTTGGTGCGAACCGCCTCGAATGGAATGGCCAATTCCTGCAGCGACGCCTCGATGCGTTCGCCCACTTCGCCGCCGAGCGTTAGCAGCGCGAGCGTCTCCCCGCCCAGCGCCTGGATCACCTGGGAGGCGTTCAAACCGCGCCCTCCAGCGACCTCGGTCTGGTCCAGAATATAGCCGCGATCTTCGAACGCCAGCTTGTCGGCGGTATAGGTCCGGTCAATGGCCGGATTGATGGTCAGCGTGAGAATCAAGCTAACATAGTATCGCGGCACCGGAATAGCGTTGCGGAACCACCCTTTATTCACGGCTTACCTGGCGCTGGTTTGTGTCTGCTTCTTCTGGGGGACCACCTATATCGCCTTCCGCGTTGCCCTGGATTCCTTCGGTCCGGTGACGCTGGTCGCCTTGCGAAACGCCCTTTCCGCCAGCATCATCCTCACCGCCGCGCGCCTCACCCGCACCCCGCTGCCACGCGGGCGCAACCTGTGGATCACCGCCGCTCTCGGCGTGATGATCATCGGACTGGGGAACCTGGGCGTATCGGTCGCCGAGCAGTGGATCCCCACCGGGATCGCCTCGCTGTTCGTCACCACTTCGCCGTTCTGGTATGTCGGTATCGATGCGCTGCTGCCCGGCGGCGAACGCCTCCACGGGCCCACGGTCTTCGGCCTCGTGGTTGGATTTTGCGGCGTCCTACTACTGGTAGCTCCATCGGTCAGCGAGGTCTTCGCCGAAGGATCGGTCATGGCGGGCGGGGGCCTGTTGCTTGGATTTCTGGTTCTGCAGACCACCGGCGCAAGCTGGTCCGCCGGCTCGATTCTTCATCGCAATCGGCAACGCGATCCCAAGAATAAAGTCCATCCGTTCGTCGGAGCAGGTGTGCAGCAGGCGGCGACGGCGGTGGTCTTCGGCATCGCCAGCTTCTTCGAACCGCGACGCCCCGTCTTCGATGCCCACGGGATGTACGGCATCCTGTATCTGGCGATCTTCGGCGGCATCGTCGGCTACGGATCCTATATGACGGCACTGAACCGGCTACCGCTGGCGGTGGTTTCCGTCTATACGTACGTGAATCCAGTGGTCGCGGTGACGCTGGGCTGGCTGATCTATGCCGAGCATGTGGGCCCGCGCGAGCTCGCCGCCATGCTGATCATCTTTGCCGGAATCGCGCTGGTGCGGAGAGCGACCAAGAAGATCAGCCCGCCGTATCCGCGCACGGTCGCGGGGGAAAACGACGCCTCAACGGCGCCCGACCGAACGGGCTCCGATGAACCCGCCCAGAGCCGGCGGTAGGGTCATCAGGATCAAAGAGGCGACGATCACGATGGTCATCCCCGTGGGACTCGTCAGGAAGTCCAGCGCCTGGGTCATCTCGGGCGTTTGATCCGGGTAGGCCTTCATCACTTCCTGCATCTGCGTCTTGAACTCCTGGAGCACGTCGGCTGGCGATTCCACCACGAACATGATCGTCATCACGATCAGTTGAATCAGTGAGACAAACGCGCCGCAGATCCAGCCCAGCAGTGTTCCCTTGCCCGGCTCCAGCCGTTGCCCGGTCGCCCGCACATACAGCCACACCGTGTAATAGCCCGCTCCGATGTAGACCAGCAACGGCAACATGGGAATCCCCGTCAGCGATACCACCGCGCTCCCCAGTACCGCGAGACTGGCGGCCGCCGCGGCTGAGCGCACCACCAGCGGATTGTTCAAGCTCACCGGAGCCTTGGTGGTGTGGATCTCCTGCACCGGGATCGGCTCAATTTTGATCCGTGTCGGCGGATGGTTGATCGCGTCGGGAACGCCCTGCAGGGGAGGCCCCGAGGTATCCTCGGCAGCCAAAGCCTGGTCTTCGCGACGCTGTGGCGCGCCGCACATGTGGCAAAAACGGGCGCCTTCCACCAGCACTGTTCCACAGCTGCAACGTTTGGGCACGTATACAGTGTGGCATGATCCCAAACGGCTCGGCCCGCTTTCGGCGCGCGTTATGCTGAACAGAATATGTCTTCCGGACCCTCAAACTCACAGGGGAAGGGACGGGTGAAACTACTCGTCCTCGCCGACCCGAATACCGATTGGCTGCCCGGGATGCTGGACGCGCTGGGCGATTCGGTCGCCGCCACCGTGGTGACCAGCGAAGCCGAGGTCGCGGCAAAGGCGTCTGAGGCCGACGCCGTGCTTGCCGCCGGATTCGTTCCCGCGATGATGCAGGCCGCCGTCGTGCATGGGGGCAAAGACGGGAGCAGCGTTCGCTGGTTTCATTCCCTGTGGACCGGCGTCGAAAAGCTCCTGACCCCGGAGATGATCGCCAGCCCGATTCCGCTCACCAATGGACGCGGCGCGTTCGCGCGTTCGCTCGGCGAGTGGACCGTCGGCGCAATGATCTACTTCTCCTACGATTTCCGCCGCATGATCCGCCAGCAGCAGGAAGGCGTCTACCAGGGTTTCAACACCGAAGAAGTGCACGGCAAAACGCTGGGCATCATCGGCTACGGCGAGATCGGGAAAGCGGCGGCTGAACGGGCCAAGCCGTTGGGCGTCCGCATTCTGGCTCTGCGGCGGCATCCGGAACGGTTCCAGGGCGACACGATCGTGGACCAGGCGTTCGGGCTCGAGCAGATCCAGGACTTGATCGCCGCCAGTGATTATGTGATGTGCGCGGCTCCGCTGACTGACCAGACCCGCGGCATGGTGGGCCCCGCGCAGATCGCGGCGATGAAGCCGAGCGCGGTGCTGATCAACGTCGGACGCGGGGCAGTGGTGGACGAAGGTCCACTGATCGAAGCGCTGGAAACCGGGAAGATCAAGGGCGCGGCGCTGGACGTCTTCGTCAAGGAACCTCTGCCCGACGGCCATCCTTTTTATGGGCTGGAGAACGTGCTGCTTTCGCCGCACACCGCCGACCGCGTCGCGGACTTCGTGCAACCCGCGGTGGACTGCTTCCTCGAAAATCTGCGCCGCTTCCAGGCGGGCGAAGAGCTCAAGTTCGTGGTGGATAAACGTGCCGGATACTAACGAACCGCAGCCGTTCGGGGAGGTGACGTTCGCCGCCATTGAAGCAGCCGCCGGGCGCGTTTACCGCATCGCCAAGAAGACGCCGGTGATGAGCTCGCGCAGCTTCAATCACGAGGCCAGCGCCGCAAAGGCCTCGGGAGGGGCGATCGAGGCGTTCTTCAAGTGCGAAAACTTCCAGACCTCGGGCGCGTTCAAGATCCGCGGCGCGACCAACTTCCTGCTGTCGATTCCAGAAAAGGACCGGCCGCGTGGGGTCGTCGCGTTCTCCTCGGGCAATCATGCGCAGGCGGTCGCATGGGCCGCGCATGAATTGGGGCTCAAGGCGACGATCGTGATGCCGACCGATGCCCCGCCCTTCAAGCTGGAGGCGACCAAGGCGCAAGGTGCACGCATTGTGTCTTACGATCGCCACAAGGAAGACCGCGCGGCGATTGGGGCGCGGATCGCTGAAGAGACCGGCGCGACGCTGGTGCCGCCGTTCGATCATCCGTGGATCATCGCGGGTCAGGGAACGGCGGGGCTGGAGTTCCTGCGCGAGATGCCGGATCTCGACACCTTGGTCGTGCAGATCGGTGGAGGCGGTCTCGCTTCGGGGTGTTCGATCGCCGCCAAGCATCTGAACCCGGACATCCACGTCATCGGCGTGGAACCGGAAACGGGCAACGATTACTTTCTGTCGCTGCAGCAGGGCCGGCCGGTGGAGATCCCGCCCACCGACACGATTGCCGACGGCCTGCGGATCACCGTCCCGGGCAAGCACACGTTCCCCATCCTGCAGCGGAATTTGGACGAAGTGATTCTGGTCAGCGATGACGAGATCCGCCGCGCGGTGAAGTTCCTCTTCGAACGGCTGAAGATCGTGGTCGAGCCCAGCGGAGCGGCGACCGCCGCGGCGGCGCTGTTCGGCAAGCTCCCGCCGAGTGCGAAACGGGTCGGGTTGATGCTGTCGGGCGGCAACATCGGGGTGGACGGGCTCTGTGAGCTGTTCCGGTAGTTACCAAGTGGCGCAGTTCCGGTCTGCGTTTCCTTCGCCGGGCCTGGAGACGCGGCGCTACCCATCCTTTGGATCGCGCACAACGGCTGAAGATCGCCTGTGCGCTCGACTGGGAACAAATCTGTCGTCGCCGATTTCGCGGGGCATGGCCCCGCGCCACGTGGGTTGTCGGCTAAGCGAGCGGTTCCGTTGGTCCCTTGCTTACGCGCGGGGTTCCGTTTGCGGCCATGCTTACGAGCCCGGTTCTGTTTGTCGTCGTTGTCTCTTCTGCGTCTCGTTTCCTTTGTGTAAGTGGTTTCGGGAGCGCTCCCTAGCTGCTTTTTAACCTGCTCAGCGCAGGGCCGACATCTACTGTCATCAGCACCAGCCGGCTTTGTTTACCCTGCCACCGAGGGCAGCTCCCACGAGTTTTATCCTGCCGCGGGCGGCAGCACCGGATACTCACTCCGGCGGGCTAGCACAGTGTGTTGGCGGTCGCGGGTTATTCGAATTGCCACGATTGACCTCTTGGCCTGTTGGCTTTCGCCGAGGGCCAGAGGAGGCTCCACCGGGCCAGAATCTCCTGTGCGGGAGTGACTGACCTCTTGCGAGTAGGTAGTTTGCGGGGCCGGTGGGGGAACCGCACCTTCTTTGTTTCTGGATGTGTTTGAGGGAACGGGAGAAAGACGTCAGCGGTTCGACGTGAGACGTCAGTCAGGGAAGATCGCGGGGGGCGTGGCGCCGCGGCGTGGAACGGCGGTGGTTTGTGGGCGGGGACGTTGGCGCGCGCTACCGCTTGCGCTTCTGAAGTGGGTGGGTTGGTGGCGCTGACGCAGTTGGTGATTGTTGTTGTGTGGGATCGATTGCCCGCATGCTACCGCATGGCGGTTCTGTGGTGACGGGTGGTGAATGGGAGAACGGCTGGTTTTGCAGCGGTTGGTTTGTGAACGGCGCGGCTAAGCATCCGGCCCGCATGCTACCGCATGGCGGTTCTGTGGTGACGGGTGGTGAACGGGAGAACGGCTGGTTTTGCATTCGACCGCTTGGGAACGGGAGGGCTGACTGCTTTCGCAGTCTGAACCCTCCGCAAGCTGAACCTCGCCCCACATGGCGGCCGCGGTTCTGAAGGGCCAGGGCTGGCGAGGAGGTTCTCTGCCCGTTAAGATAGAACAGACTCGTGAAACTCGTCACTACCGCAACGCTCCTGCTGTGGCTATTCGCCGATCCGTTCTGGGTCACGGAGACTCCCAAGGAGTGGACCGATGCAGAAATCCAGACCCTGACGACGGACTCGCCCTGGGCCATGATGATGCTGGCTCCGGTGGGGGAGTTTCCCGCGGCGCAAACCTACATCGCCACCGCCAGTCCAATTCAGGAAGCCGAGCGGGAAATCCAGCGCCGAAAGGAGGCCCGCACCACCCGCGAGCCCGAGTTTGACCCATACGCCGAGGAGTATCAGCAGTGGGTGGAGGAATTCGGCCCGACCCACGTGATCCTGGCCATCCGTATCTCGGATCAGAAAGCGTACTACAACGCCGATGAGCTCGATGAGATGGAAAAGGAGTGCATCATGCGGCTGGCGGGGCGAAAGGTCCAGATCACGGGCTATTTTCCTCCCTCCGACGGCGACCCGTTCCTGCGGCTCGCCTTCCCGAAGGATCTGAGCAAGCTGAAGTTGGACAATCTTCCCGACAGCCTGAAAAACGAGAAGGCGAAGTTTGAGCTGTACGTGCCCGGCGTCTCCGGACCCTATCGCGCCGCCGAATTCCGGCTGTCGGATATGGTCTTGAACGGGGAACTCCAGCTCTAGAGGTTCGTTCCCCGCAGTTCCCCGCGCCGCCGGGCTCTGCTATACTGTGATTCGATCCTCGCATCGAACAAATACGAGAGGTGTGTCCGTGTTTTTGAGGCGCCGATTCGGCCGCCCGGGCGACACCTGAACGGAAGTTAAGAAATGCCAAAACGTACATTTCAGCCCAACAACCGCAAGCGTGCGAAAAAGCACGGGTTTCGCTCCCGCATGGAGACGCCCAGCGGCCGTCGGGTGCTGGCGCGCCGCCGCGCACGTGGCCGTCATAAGTTGACCGTCAGTGACGAAAGAGCTGTTCGGAACGCCAGAGGCTAACCCTTCTTCGGACGGTCCGCGCACATTCCCTTCGGCGTGCCGAATCCTGCGGTCCGCCGATTTCCGGAAAGTCTATGACAACGGCGTCCGCATCTCCAGTCCATTTTTTGTCGCCTTCTGCTGGGCGCGCCCGGACTCCGATCCGGTCGGTGCCCCTAGGGAAGGTCCGCGCCTGGGGCTTACTGTGCCCCGCGCGGTCGGCAAAGCCACGGTCCGGAACCGGATCAAGCGGAGGCTTCGCGAAGCGTTCCGCCTGCATCGCCACGAGTTGGACCCGCGTTGGGACATCGTCCTTAACCCGCGGCGCAGCGCGATGGACGCCGGGTTCGCCGAACTGGAAGCCGCATTGGAGAAAGTGATTCGGCGATGCGGGAACCAATGACAGCTGAGACTCGTAGCTCCCCTAGAGGCGCCGCAGTGCAATTCGCGCGGAACGTCGCCATCGGATTGCTGCGCTTGTATAAAGGATGGATTTCCCCGTTACTGCCCCCCGCCTGCCGGTTTCGCCCCACCTGTTCGGAATACACGATGGAGGCGATCGCCAAGTACGGCGTGCTGCGTGGCGCTTGGATGGGACTCAAACGGCTTGCGCGCTGCCAGCCGTTCTGTCAGGGAGGATTCGACCCGGTCCGCTGACCGGGCACCGGCCAACTTTGGCAGTGGAGGGAATTCCCCTCGCTGATATTGCTCGCATGACGAAAGAACAACTGGCATGAAAGAACTCACTATGGAACAGCGGCTGATGCTGGCAGTCGTGCTGACCGGCCTGATGTTCCTGGTCATGTCCTATTTCAGCCCGACCCCGCCTCCGGCGGAAGAAACGGCCGCCGAGCAGACGGCCGAAGCCACCACCGAACAGCCGCAGCTCGACTTGGGCGCCGCGGATGAGACCGCCAACGCCGAGCCGACGGCGGAAGAAGAGACCATCCAGCCGGTGCAGGCCTCCGAGCAGGAAACGCTCACGGTGGAAACCGACCGCTACCAGGTTGAGTTTTCCAATCGCGGCGGCATGGTGTTGCACTGGATCCTGAAGGACTACACCGACGGCGAAGGCAATCCGCTGGATCTGGTGAATCCGGGCGCGCAGGAGCTGCCGGGCGGCAAGGCCATCCCGGCGCCGTTCTCCATGATCTTTCCGGACCAGACGCCCGAGATCGACCCGAACACGGTCCTGCTCAGCATGATCCGGACCGCCGACGGCGTCCGTTTCCAGTTTTCGGCGCGCGGCACGCAGATCGAGAAGATCTTCCGCTTTGAGACGGATGCCTATCTGGTGGATGTCAGCTCCCGGGTGACGGTAAACGGCATCGGCATTCCCCATCTGCTGACTTGGCGCGGCGGGTTCGGTGACAACACCGTGGCCAGTCCGGCGGCCGCGGAGCAGGGTGTTTATTACGAAGGCGGCTTGGAGAAAACCAGCGCCGGCGACGCTGATGAGCCTCCGGTCACCATCACCGGCAACTTCGGTTTCGCGGGCATTGAAGACAAGTACTTTTCCGCCGTCGCGCTAAAGAATGAAGACAGCGGAAGCACGCTGGACTTCGAGACGCTGGCTGATCCGCTCCCCACCGATGACGACGAAGACGCCGAGCGCGTGGGCGTCGCTGTTGGCGGCTCGGCGAATAATCAGCTGCACTTCTTTATCGGCCCCAAGGATCGCGACATTCTGGCGTCCGTCGATCCCCGCCTGGACGACCTGATCAATTGGGGCTTCTTCGGGTTCCTGGCCAAGCCGATGTTCTTCCTGCTGGTGCTGACCGACAGCATCACGCATAGCTACGGCTGGGCGATTGTGGCGGTGACGTTCCTGGTAAACCTGGTGCTGACGCCGCTGCGCGTATCGGCAATCAAGTCCCAACGTAAGATGGCTTCGATCCAGCCGCTGATGAACGCCATCACCGAAAAGTACAAAGGCCTGCCGATGAACGATCCCAAGCGGGCTAATCAGCGCGAGGAGATGCAGGCGCTGCAGGAGGCGCACGGGGTCAGCATGACGGGCGGTTGCGTCCCGATGCTAATGCAGATGCCGGTGTTCCTGGCCTTTTACACGGTGCTGGGCGTCGCCATCGAGTTGCGCCATGCCGGGTGGCTGTGGGTCGGCGATCTCTCCCAGCCGGAGAACCTGGCGATTCGCGCCCTGCCGGTATTGCTGGTGATTACGCAGTTTCTCTCGCAGAAGATGACCCCGCAAGCGGGTATGGACCCGAGCATGCAAAAGTCCATGATGTTCATGCCGCTGGTGTTCGGCTTCATGTTCTACTATCAATCCGCGGGGCTGGTACTATACTGGTTAACCAGCAACGTGATCGGGATTGGGCAGCAAGCGGTTCTGAATAAGGTTTATCCGCCGCTCCCGAAGGTTGAAGTGATCCCGCCTTCGAAGAAGAAAAAGAAGAAATAAAGGATAGGCTAGACGGTGCCAGCAAAGCGATACCGGCGGGAAGACGCCGAGCAAGGAATCGAGGACTTCCTCGATATGGTTCTCGACGCCGCTGACCTGGACGTCACCTATACCATCAGCGAAGGCGAGACGCCGCACCCCGATTTCGAAAATCCGGACTTCATGATTCGTTTTGAAGGCCCGGATGTCGAATTGCTCCTGGCTAACAAAGCCGAAGTGCTGCTAGCGCTGGAGCATCTGACGATGGAGTCGCTGGGCATGGCGCCCGACGAGCATACGCGCCTGTGCTTTGACGCCAACGATCGCCGGGTGATGCGCGTCGAAGAGCTTCGCATGAGTGCGCAGGCCGCCGCCGAGCAGGTCATCAAAAGCGGCCGTCCCTTCCACTTCAGCCCGATGAATAGCCGCGAACGGCGTATTATCCATCTGTCGCTGCGGGATGTCCCGGAGGTCCGGAGCGAGAGCGTCGGCGAAGGTCCGATTCGTCAGGTGGTGATCGTCACGGCCGATACCAAAGTGTTGCCGGAGCCGGTCCGTCCCCCGCGTCCGCGTCCTGAACGGGATTCCGATCGCGGCGGCAGGCGGGGAGGACCCGGGGCCCCCAGAGGCCGGGGCGGACGGGATCGGGATCGGGATCGCCGCGGTCCGCGCCGCTAGTTTCCACGCTTTCCTCTCGCCATGCAAGTAGGCGATACCATCACCGCGGTAGCCACTCCGCCCGGTCGCGGCGGCATCGGCATTTTGCGAATCTCCGGGCCGGATGCGGTAGCGGTCGCCGGCAGGATTCTTCGTTTTTCCCCCAATATCGCATTGAAGAGTTGGACGTCGGTGCTGGCGCATCTGCTGGATGCCGGCGGCGAAGTGGTGGATCAGGTGGTGGTCACCTATTACGCCGCGCCGCGATCTTACACAGCGGAAGATGTTGTGGAGATCGCGTGCCATGGCTCGCCCGTGGTGCTGCGTCATGCGTTGCAGCAAGCTTGCAAAGCTGGAGCTCGGTTGGCCGAACCGGGCGAATTTACTCTGCGCGGGTATCTGAACGGGCGGGTGGATTTGCCGCAAGCCGAAGCGATCCGGGACTTGATTGATGCAACGACGTTGTATCAGGCTCGGGTGGCGGCGCAGCAGGCCGAAGGGTCGGTTTCGCGGCGGTTGAAGCCGCTGAAGGATCAACTGCTGGAGCTGATTGCGCTGCTCGAAGCGGGGATCGATTTCGCCGAGGACGACGTGGATGTCGCGCCGACCGAAGAGATCCTGCGGCGGCTGGAGGCGGTGATTGACGGGGTCGCGCAATTGGCGGCGAGCTTTGCCTACGGCAAGCTGGTGCACGAAGGGTTCACGCTGGCGATCGTCGGACGGCCGAACGTCGGCAAAAGCAGCCTGTTCAATCGGCTGCTGGAACAGGACCGCGCGATCGTCACCGAGATCGCCGGAACGACGCGGGACACGGTGTCCGAGACGGCCGCGATCGGCGGATTGCCGGTGCGGCTGGTGGATACGGCGGGCATTCGCGATGCGTCCGATGAGGTGGAATCGCTGGGGATCGAACGAAGCCGACAGGCGATGGCCGATGCCGATCTGACGCTGGTGGTCCTGGACGGGTCGGGGGCGTTGACCGGCGAGGACGCGGAACTAATCGAGACCGCGAGTGGTCAGGGGAAGTCGTTGGTCGTTGCGAATAAGTGCGACCTGGCAAAAGACGCCGGTGATTCCCTGCCCGAGTCGGATGCGATTGCGGTTTCCGCGTTAACGGGATCGGGCATTACGGAACTGCGCGAGGCGATCCTGAATCTGGCCGCTCCGGCCGGGGATTGGGAGGCCAGTGGCGGTTTCATTACCAGCGTCCGGCATGAGCAGCTGTTGCGCGAATCCGAGGAGGCGCTGCGGCACGCGGCCTCGGCAGCGGCCATGGGAATCCCGCATGAGATGCTTTTACTCGATCTGTACGCCGCGCTTCGTCCGATTGATGCGGTCACCGGCGCGACCACTGCGGAGGATATCCTGAACCGGATCTTTTCTACGTTTTGCATCGGGAAGTGACGCGCTGGCCCGATGCGCAGGGAACCGCGGGCGAGCACGCGATTCGTTCGGAAATCTGCCGAATTTCTTCACGAGCCCGCATCGGGGCGTGATAAAATTATAGGTTCCTACCTGAGAGTTTGGCCAGGTAGCTCAGTTGGTAGAGCGCGGCCCTGAAAAGGCCGGCGTCGGCGGTTCGATTCCGTCCCTGGCCACCATTTTTCAATAACTTACAAGCCTCAAAAATCCGAGATGGTTGCAATTGGTTGCACTTCGGCGACCCGTTGCAGACCGTTTCCCTACCCAAAACATGCATCATGGGTTCTTCACTGCACTGCTGCTGACTGTTGCATAAACGCGCTGAGGCGCGTCACTGCATGGCGCTGCGACTCTGGGACCACCTGCTGGTAGATGTCCTGCGTCGTTGATGCCCGGCTGTGCCGCAGGATCCCCTGCGCGTCCTTGACGTCCACTCCTGCTTGTTGGAGCCATGTCGCGCAGGAGCGCCGGAGCACTTGCCAGTTGACCCAACCGATGCCCAGTTTACGAGCCGCCGGCTTGATCTTCCGGGAAAGCACCCAGTTGTCGGTGATCGGCGCACCCGTGGTTACGGATTGGAACACCAGATCATCGGGACCTGCAGACTTGACGACGGGGTACCGTCGCGTTGCCCGTCCGGCTGGAATGCAGACTTCCTTGGATTTGAGAGCCTCCATCCGCTGAAGCACGTGGTTGTCCACCGAGATCGCTGCCTTACTCGATGCCGATTTCGGTTCGTCCCAGTCTCCCCGGCTATAGCGCTCTTCGACGGTTATCGAATCCGCGCCAAGGTTGCGCCACTTCAGGGCGGCGAGTTCGCTGACCCGCAAGCCCGTGAACCCCGCCACATAAACCATCGTGGCGTATGGCTCTTCCAGCGCCTCCAGCAGAGCATGGAACTCATGGATCCGCAGAAACGGCTTGGGCTGGATGCGCCTCCGCTTCTTCAATCGAATCTTCTCTGCTGGATTGGAACAGAGCCGTCCATAGTCCACAGCCGTGCGTAACACCGAGGACAGCACGTCCTTCACCTTGTCGAGGCTCTCCGGGCCGAGGGTTCCACATTGCAGGCGGCCAAAATACTGCTGGGTACGCTCCAATGTGATTTCTCGTAACATCAGGTCCCCGAACTCCTCGATGAGATGCACCTTCAGCACGCTCTTGCTCCGTTTTCGCGTGGTCGCGCTGAGGGTGGAAAGAACATCGCGTTCATAGACTCGGGCGAAGTCTCGGAACAGGATTGCGCCTCCGATGCCGGTTGCTGGCTGATTGATCGCGGCGAGGTAATCGTCGCGAAGCCGTTCGGCCTCTGCCTTGGTGAGGCTGGCCGGCCCAAGAGGAACTCGTTTAACCTGTCGTTTTCGTTTGTTCTGCCCATTACCTGCCTGGTCCTCCCGGACGAGGATGACCCATTGCTTGCCCCGTTTTTTGGGCGTGGGTTTCTGATATCTTCTTCGAGCCATTCGTTCATAACCGCCTCCTTGCGGTGATGGCTCGCTCAGAGATTTGCTCGACAGGCAGCGTATCACAATCGAATTGGACGAGTCGGAACAAAGCAGCCCCAGAGTATAATTTGTTCCGAATTCCACATAGGAGTATGAGAAGGTATTTTTGTGCCCTCGATACCCCCGTCGCCAGATGATTTTCTGAAGTTTTTGTTCACCACCGTCGCGCATAAGCCTCCGGAGATGAAGCTGCGCGAGTCTGCGGCGGTTGCCCGCTACCTGGACGAGTTGGCCTACAACTATCGCGGCGATCAGCGCAAACAGCTACGCCAACTCTCGCAAGCCATCTGGAAACAAGCCTTCCAGTCCGCCGAGATCCCTTTGGCACGGACGGCACTGGTGGTCGAGTTTCTCAACCGATTCGCGAATACCCACTTAGCCAATCACGATGTCAAATCCGCTGTCAATGCAGTCAGAACGGCATCTCCGCCCGAATCGACAAAACCTGCGACACAGCTGCGAGGCAAGCATCTTGCCGTCACGCGAGGCCCAGGGGGCCGAGGCTCTCCGATGACCTTTCCGAGCGTATATTCGCCGGATATTGGTTCCTCCGTGAAAGGTCCGGGGGTAGTGCGCGGAACAAAGTTGCGGACGCCTTGAATCATCACAGCATCCCGAGAGGCGCTGGCAGCGAGGATCAAAGGTGGGCAGGCTCCGATGTCGGGGAAAGGGTTAAGCAATACGAACGCCATGCAGGTCCAGCGAGTACTACGGAAAAGGCAGTTTGGCGAAATAGCCACGTCGGGAAGTGGGTGAGCTTCTATCAGGAATCTCACCGAAGTTAGGGGCAAGATTTCAGAACAGCTCCTACAGGGGGAGCGCTGAAATCGTAGCCGAGATAGCGTTAGGGGCTGGTCACCAAGAAGACTCCAGCCCCTCCTGATCCGATCGAATTGCCGGATACACTCGCCGATCAGGCGGCCATCACACCCATATCGCCGCTTCCAGCCTCAGTGCACAGCGTCAATCTGTCTACGGAAACCTCTCATACTCACCTCAGCAGATTTCCGGAAGACGTCCGCTGCGAAGATCACTCCGCACCCCAGAAGAAAGCCCGAAAGAAATCCTCAGGAGAATTCAGGGGCGCCACCGGGCCTCATACGCCATCTTTTGCCGAAATTTGGCGAGTAGGTGGCCAATGCGCCAAAACAGGATTTTGGCAAGCCCCTACCGCCCTCCGGCCATCGCCTCCGTGGTTACCTCCGGACGGGCCCCTGCAAGCCGCCACGAGTCGCTCAGGGGTTTTTGGCAGGCGGTCTGTCGCCGGTCTCCAGAGGCTATCCGGCGGTAAACACTCGAGGGAGGACCATCGGGAGCGCACGGACGATCGGGTCTGCGGGCTTCTAGGGCCCGGCCCACCCTGGTGCCCCCGTGTATGCGGGGCCTTCACATCCGTGTTTCCGGAGCCAGTTCCGTCGCGACCCTGGCAGATCGGATCGCCAAACTGCGTTCGCCAATCTATAAAGTAGATTAATTAATTAATCTATACGTGCGTAGCATGGTTTTCGAAATGGCTTTAAGTTCCTGGAGGTCAGCAAGTTGGCGTGATACGCCCTGATTCTCTAAGAAACGTTGATTCTGGGCGACGTGGACGCACGAAAACAGCCGTCTCCACGCTGCTATTCCCACGCCAGCCGAGTGCGGGAATCGATCAATTGAGCTGGGGTGGGGTGGGGTGGAGCAGCCGTTGATTTGGGTTCTCTTCAGAGATGAGGAAAGTTGGAATCGGTTCCTGGTCCCACGTTGCGTAAGTTGTTGGTTTTGGGTGCTGCAGGTTCTGCTGATTCGTCCAGTTCAGCGTTTCTGTGGCATAAATTTGACACAAACGAGAGTCTTCTCTCTTGCGGGCACCGGCAATTCCCGCGAGCCTGCTGATTACGAATTGATAGGCTTGTCGTCCGTATCGTACAAATACCTCCATTCCTCCCATTTGGAGGTGATCGAAATCCATGGATGTCCGATTCGCCCATCCGTATCCATTCCCCGTGGCACTCGGTGGCCCGACAGAACGGGTCGGTCATTCGGTAGGTTCTGGAATATCGAACGAAGATCACCGACATCTGCGCTCAATAGCGTAGGTAGTCATACCGTGGGCTCAACCGGCGCGTGATGCGAAATAGTCGAAGGACTTGTGCCAAACCGACACCCGAAATGGCACTGGCCTAACCTTTCTTTTTTGCGGCCCATCTTGCCTTCTGGGCTTCAGCCATCTTTGCCCGCGTCGCGGCACTCATCGGTTTGCGCTTCTTGCGTGTAGTCGTCCGGGACTCACTGACGGCGGCGGGCGGGCGTCCGCGTCGTTTGCCGGTGCTATAGGCTAGGCGCTCCAGCGTTTGGATCGCTACCGTTAGGTTGTCCAGTTCCGTCTTTATTTCAGCAAGCATACTGTCGATGTTCATTAGGACTAGTGTAGCGGTAGAGGCTTACCGCGATCTCATACGGCGCTTTGGTTCTAGAGGACATGTGCGGGCGACGTCAGCGTTGCGTAATGCCAGGCTGTGGCGGCCAGTGCAGCGCCTGGTGAATCTCCTGAGAAGGGAACTGCTTCCCCCGAAGCCGAGGGGAAGGAAGCCCGATCCTCGAATCACTGCAGCTTACGAAGACTGGATGAAGGGGATGCGGGGAGTGGCCCTTTAGCCGCGTTCGGCAAGGGGCCGATCGTGGACCAGACCGCTTCGATAAGGACACGAAGAGCAATCTCCAACTGGCCGGGCTCCACCAGTAGATCGACCCTCCCAACCGGACGGATGGACCCCTCTGGCCAATACTCGGTACTCCAGGAAACCGGGCCGATCAGAGCTAAGCGCTGGATGCCTCCGGTATTGAGAATTCGGATCGCGTCGGCCCACAGCCTATTCTGGATCTGATTGTGGTTCCAGGCCCTTCGACAGATCCCCAACAACACGCCGCGCCGGGGATCAACTGTCCAGTGAGGCAGACGTGCCGCCAAGCCCGGCAGAAGCGAAATGGAATCCTCATCCAGGTTCTCCAGATCCGCGTCCGCACGCCACTTGCGCCACGCTTCCTCAGCTTCTAGTTCCGGTTCTAGAATCGCCGAAATCAACGGATTGTACGGGTGGGGTTTCAAACTGATTCAGGAGTATCCGGGCGAACGTCCTTCCATGTCCTCATCACGCGGGAAGCCGTGTTGCCGAAGGTATCGCCGGACGCGCCAGCTGATGGCCTATACAGGCTTTGCATCAGAGTGTCGCGCCCGATCAGTTCCGCGCGCTTTGCCCGTGCAACCCATTCCTGTTGCTCTCGCCCAACGAATCGCAGGTTGAACAAGCCGCATTCCAGAAAAGCACCTTTCTTGACCAGGGCTCCTCGCAACGGCCCATCTGGGGACTCGCTACACTGGCCCCGGATCCACGCCGAAGCGGGCTTCTGCCGGGCGGATTGCACTAACGCATCCAACGCTCCTTCGACCAACCGATCGCCCGGCTCCAGAAAGAAGAGCCAATCCGCGAAACTCTCACGAATCGCCCGGTTCCAGGCAAATGCAGTCCAAACATGATCCTCAAACTGCAGAACGCGCACCAGGCCTGGGAGGTAGGAAGCCTGCTCGACAAACTCCGGACCGGCGCCGCAGACAGTCACGACTAGTTCCGTCCGGGGATAACGATCCGCTTCGATTGCCAAAGCGAGCTCTTCCAACTCGCCGGGATCCGGCTCTGAATAGTGCACGATGAGCGAGACGTAGGGCCGACTGTCCGCCCTCGGCGATTCCGATGATGGTACTGCCGGTGGCGCGGCGATCGCAGCGCGAACTACGCGGGGAATCTCGGACCGCACCGTGCCGAGTCGCAGCTTGGCGCAAGGCACTGTGCTGGATACGCGCTCCAGAAACTCGGCTGTCCGGGCACCGGAGTGTGGGAGGTGCACCAACGTCTCCGCGGCGAGTGCCTTCAGGGCTTCGCGCGGCTCAAGGCGATCCACCTCCGTCACTGGTGAATTGGTGATGCTCGGTTGCAGGATTTGTCCAATGGGCAGACTAGAGGGCAGCTGATCGGTATAGCTGTCGTTAAGGAATAGGACCGCTTTGTTGAAGCCCGGCTCCGTCAGGATTCGGCAACCCGTGCTGAGACGGGGATACAGGTCCAGACTTCGCGGGTCTAGCTTGGCCGTCGCATAGAGCGGAAATGCGCGCGGCTCCGGATCGAGCACCAGGGCGAGGTAATCGTCCGCGACAAAATCAAGCCCGTTTTCCAGGCATGCCAGCGCAGTGGACGATTTCCCCGCGCCTCCCCGACCCGGCATCAAAACGCCGCGCCCGCCATGACCCACTGCTGCCCCATGCACCAACTGCCGGCCATTCAGATCCATGCACCAGTGCAAAATCGTTCGAAGCGGCGCCGCCATCAGCCAAAGAGGCAAGCTTCGGTGGGAGGGAAGCCAATATACGGCCTGCCGGGTATTGGAGTCCATTACGCTGACCGACCCTTCCGCCCAACTGAAGGCTGACTTGTATTGCGCGTCGTGAAAGCCCCAAATGGATCCTCGCCCAGTGAAGTCCCAGCGGTGCCGCGGCGGGGAAGCCGGCTCCACTCCAGTGCTTTCCGAATCCCAGATACAAATTTCGCAAGGCCGCTGGTTGGAGCAGAAGACGGGGGGGACTGGGGAAACCGGGCATGCTAGCCCGTTGGTCAAAGCGGAAACCAACGCCTCGCCGGCAAACCGCAAGCGCAAATGGACGCCAGCCAGTTCAAAGTCCCGGAGCACTTCTCCCGTACGGACCAGTGCCGAGCCAAACCCTTTGAGGACTTGCTCAAAGAAGTGCTCTTGCTCTTGGTGGGTTGCCGCCGGCATCGGAAAAGACCTGAGGGAGGCTACAGAGGAAATTCTAGGCGGTCTGTAACGTCCCCAATTAAGAACCGCTTGCTACAGAGTACGACATACGATTCGCTCAACGTCCGGTCTCGCTGGAACCACGGCTGAGTCCCTAGCAGTCTCCCCAGAACTCGGAAGGACCTTCAATCGCTTCTATAGTTGATTCGGGCTAACTCCCGCGCAAGCTTAAGCCCCCGAAATCCGGGCAACGACTGTGCGATCTGGACGATCCGCCGGGCAGTGGGATCTCGCCACCTCGGCGTCGCTCCATACCGAGCATCGTCTGCCGGTAACTCATCCTGGTGGTCAACAATCCCCGCAGCACCGGCCTCCACGGTCGGAGATGTACCAAGTGAAATACGTCCTTGTTTAAGGCTCCTTGCCGCAACTGATAATGGAATAACTCGGTAAGACGCGCGGCGGATTGCTGTTGGGAGAAAGTACAGCGCTGTTCCAGCCGACGTGCGGCATGGGCCGCCGCCGACCCTTGGTCATAACCAGCCAAAATGTTCAATACCGCGAGAGTAGACGTGATCGTCCCACAGTCCGATGCCTACTTCAGCACCAAATCAATTCGGTCCGCCTGCTCAAAATGCTCACACCAACGTTGCAGATCCAGCAGGTCGCGTATCCCGATTTCAATCGACAGATTTTCACGGATGAGGTGATGCATGGTCAACAGAAAACAATCCGCCGGATCGGCGACCGGAATTGAGGCTCCCATCAGTTCTATGCGCTGAAGACGGCACAAAACTGTCTCCGTCTCGAGGCCCGAACCTCGGAGCTGCCAATGCAAGTCAATCTCCCCACCCTTCGGTCCGTAGAGCATGGCAGCCCGGTTTCCGGCGAACCCCGGGCTATCCTCAATGAATTGCAGATAGTCGGCCAGCGGCTCGGACCATTCTTTCTGGAAACCCAGGGCCTCTAGCCGTCTCAGCGCGGCTGCCAAGTCCTTGGGTGGGATCAAAAGGTCGACGTCCTGAGAGGTCCGGTATTTCGGACCACCATACAGATAAGCCATGGAGGCCGCGCCCTTGAAGGCCGCCACCGAAATTCCTTCCTCCTCCAGCGCGATGGCTGCCTGAATACCAACCAAGGCGCGGAATGCGGACTGACTATAGTCGTGCAGGAGCTCCTTGCGGAGGATGGTCAGGTCGGCCGACGGGAGCCTGGCGCCGATCTGCTACACACGCTCGTGCAAATTGGGGACTACCCGCCATTGCCGGGCCAGCAGAATCGCGTGAGGCCAGCCGGAGGAATCAGTCAACCAAGCTGCAGCTCGGCAAGCAGTCACCAGGTCTGCCAACAGAATCTCCGCAACTGCGGTTCGAAGCCCCATGAGTTTAGTCGTTGTGAGACACCGATCTCGCCAGTGTACAGACCCCATGCCCAGTTTTCCGGACGATCCAGTGGCGCTGCTCAGCCCAAGCTTCAAGTTCGCCTTCCCCAACCTGCCAGTGCTCCCGGTCCGGGAAGTGTCCACGCCTGGCTCCAGTGTCAATAAGCATCCGCCAACAGCCAGGACCCGAGCGTAGTTCTCCATCGCCGCCACCCAGTGCCCCTGGCAGCAGCTATACCTTCCGATCTTGCCGTCAACAATGATGTCGTAGCGGGGATAGGGCAGATTGCGGCCAAAGCCTTCCCGATAGGTGTCGCAGGCCAGTGTGCTGAAGTTGCCGGTTTCCGGCAACGCAGCCAAAGCGAGGTCGACCCGCTGATTCACGACCCCGGTGATCTGTCCGTACCACGGCGCGACTCTGCTGGCCAGCCGAGTGTCCCGGACACCAACGTAAAGCACTTTCGTGGCCTTGGTGGATAACTTGAACAACGTGGCTTCCAGTAACAACTCCCCCAACTTTGGAGCAGGTGCAGATGCGCCCTCTTCCGGGTTGCTTCCAGCTCCGCTGCAGTGGTCCGGCGCGAATGATGTGGGTGGCCGGCTGTCCGTAAGATTCTTGCTAATTGCTTTCCGCGGCTGTTCTGGGACAGCGTTGACGACAGACTCTTTGATGCTGTCCGCCAGTGTTTTCACATCCTCCTGGTAGGTTCCCAGAAACGAACCTTGATTGTATTTGCGGCACGCCTTGACAAAGTTATACTGGCCAGACTTTGTCCGGGAGCCCGCCGCCGCGCGGGCGTCGTCACCGTGGGTCAAGTGCAGCGCCCGGCCCAACTGAACCCGCTGGCACCCAAGCATGTATTGCAGCCTAACGAGAACATCATCATCCTCCCAGCCCCAGGAGTGAAACTCCGCGTTGTATCCGTGGATGTCCAGCAGATCTTGTTTTCGCGCCATCAGCAGGCCCGGACCGGCCCGCATCCTATCGAACAAATTCTGCCGGTTAATCTGGTGGCTGAATCGCGTGCCATTGCGAAATGCGAATTCCACTGTGGCGGTGTTCACCAGGGTCGCCGTGACGTTCCCCACTAGGTCCGGGCGGTGCTTGCGGGACTCGGTCTCGAAGACCCATTCGACCGTTACAAACGCCTCGCCCTGGACAACAGCTTGTCCTTCCTTAAGAGTGTCGTCCAGGAGGACGACGTCGGCATCTAGGATGAACACTGTGTCAGCTGCGGCGCGCGAGAGGCCGACATTCAACGTCGCGCACTTGTTGAACCGCGGCGCGGCAAGATCAACTTGGCGCACTCCTCGCACCTCCGAGGCCCGAATCAGGTCACGGAGCCGGCCGGGGTCTCCGCCACAATTGATGACCAAAACCTCCGCGCCGCTTTGTATGAACGCCGGCAGATTTGCCGCCAGTGTCCAACGGATCTCTTCCCGGTTGAACCAGGGAATCAGAACGGAAAGTGCGGGCTCATTGCGCATCGTCTACTTCTCCCAAGAATAACCGCCGCGTGAGCCACCCACTGAATCGGCGAGGCTCCGAGCCAGCCTTGCCGAAGCCCACCCGCCGCGCGGACTCAGCTTTCCCAGTGAGCAGGCTACCCTCCCAGAATTAGATGCTTTAGATAGCTCGCATCGGGAGTACCTGGAAGCCAAGTCACGATGTCGCTCGCGATGCGGCGGTAGCCGGCCCGCCATTCCGTATCGTTCCAAAATTGCTCCGGAGTTGCCGGGACCAGCCCCATCGCGGTTAGCCGCCCAATCCGTTCTTCGAGGGGCTCTTTGTAGGTCGTGCCGATTAGCGGGAGAAATGGAGTCGCTCCGGCGAGGCACTCCCAAGTGGAGTTGAAGCCTGCTCGGATCACCGCTCCCCGGGCGGCTTTAAGCAGTGCTGGCATTTGCACGTCGTCCTGAACGACTTCGAATAGCTGGGGGACCGGGATGCGTCTTGGGAAATAGGGGCCTTTCACAAACAGCAGTCGCGCTTTCAAGTCTGCTGCCTGGATTATCTGGGCGACTTCCAAAGCCAGCCTGAGGAAACGAACGATGTCGTACCCCTGCGCGTCTTTGACGTCAACACCGCCGCCCCCCATCGAGAACACGCAGACCGAGGAATCCGCGCTAAGGCGATAGCGTTCCTGCACGCTACAGACTTCCTCTTCCGTTGGCGTGCGGTAGATCGGACCGACGATGTGCCACCGATCCCAACCCTTCACCTGCCGGGTCTGGTCTTCGGTGTATGGCCATGTCGGCGATCCGGGGGAGTCGCAGAGCAGGAAAGCGCAATAGACGGATCCGTAACGTTCGTTCAAGCCCGCCAAATACTCGAAAGAGGTGGGCCGGACCAGGAGGACCCGGCGAATCCGGGTGGGAAGGAGAATCGGGTTTGGATGCGTGTCCTCTACGACCACTGCTGGCTCTGATTTAGCTGCCGCAGCGGTCAATTGCGCGGCCACGCGCCGGCGGACCTCCTCGGAGGACGCCCACAAAGAAGGAACCTGGTGTACCGGAAAGTGTTCCAATCCGGAGGGATGATACTTCCCTTCCGAAAAGATCTCAGCGCGCTCGCCCACCGAAGCCAGCGACTTGCTGACGATGACGGTGCGGATCAGGTGTCCAAGTCCCTTTCCGTTGAGGGCTAGCATGACCAGTGCCACTCTGAGTCCTCCGCCTTTTCAACCCATAGCCCGCCCGCTGCCACATCGAAAAGATTAGCAGGATTGAGCGCGTCTGCGATCCATCAGGTCCTTCAATGCTTGCAAGATTTGCCGCCGCTGATGCTTGTGGATTCGCTGATAATTGTTGTCGTGGATGCGCCGGTAGACCACTGTTTCCGGTAACATCTCAGACTTCATCCCGGCGAGCATTGCCCGGCCATACCAATCCAAAAAATCTCCCATCCCACGCGTTTCGTCAAACATGCCCACCCGGTCAAACGACGGCCGCCGAGCCAGCATGGCCCCTTGCAGCAAGCCCGGCAGCGGGTCCAACGGAACTGTGATGCGCTGACGCTCGGCTTCCGACATTTCAGGGGTAAAGAAATTTTGGATGTGCCCGAATACTAAATCCAGCTTCGGTCTTCGCTTGAAACAAGCCAACTGAAGCTTGAGCTTATCCTTGCTCCAGAGATCGTCGTAATCCAGGAACGCAAGGAACGCTCCTCGCGCGGCACGAATCCCAGCATTCCGCGCGGCCGCATGTCCTTGCTGAGGCTGCCGAATGAGCCGGACCTCCGAACCATAGGCGCTCACAATCTCCGGCGTGGAATCAGTGGACCCGTCGTCTACAACGATAAGTTCCAGCGGTCGGTAACTCTGTTCAAGAATGCTATCGATAGCCGCCTGGATATACGGTTGACTGTTGTGGGCTGGGATTATGACGCTGACCAGTTCGTCCATCGGCTTGCTCCCTCAATGTTCCCAATATAGTCCCGGAACTCAAATTTCCGCGGTTCCTCAGCGCGCAGCACACCCGAGCGAATGCGATCCATCCGCGGCTTCATCACCATAAGGTGTGACTTTAGATTCTTCCCTCGCGAGGTGTTCCCTGCGTGCCTCCGGTAGA
>CAVXJP010000015.1:0-30551 GCA_963762135.1 Terriglobia bacterium | reverse complement strand
CCGATAGAGTCTGTGTGACAACCGAGCCGGCCGGAAGGATGGGCACTGCGGTAAGCGGGAAAGTGGGGAAAAACTGGGCCGTAACGGGGTGGTCGCGGGTCAGCCGGCGGCGCGAAGGCGGAACAGGCGGGTGATGTTAAATGCGGTGGTGGACAAAGTCCACTCGGTTTCGACTCGATGGAGGCTGCGGCAGCGAAACTTCCGCATTCCCCTTTGGTGTTTTAGGACTCCGAAGACCGGCTCAACCAGCGCCTTGCGACGCGCATAACAAGCGCGCGTGGTGGATCGCGCAGGCGCTCGCGCAGTTGCTTGAGCCCGGGCGTGCGCCGCTGTTGTCTTTCGTTCATCTCCGGAGCGAACTGGCCGCCCGCAATCTCGCGCGCCATCAACTTATCCGGAACCAACACTTCAATGCCTTGCTGCTCGACCGCCAGGATCTGCGGCATCGCATAGTAACCGCTATCGGCCAACACGCGCTCCGGTGGCGAGCCACAACGTTGCCGCACGGCGCGCGTCATCGGCTCCAACGAGGCGGTGTCATGCGGCGCCTGATGCACGCGCTGCGCCACGATAAAGTGATCATCGGAGACCGCCAGCTCGCCGGTGTAGCCCAGGCAAAATCCACCGGCGGTGCGTAAATAGCGGCTTTCCGGGTCCGTGCGCGAACCCCGGTGCTGTCCCGACTTGCGAAGTTGTTCCAGTTGCCGCGGGATCTCCTCCAAGCGCTTGCGCCATTCCGCCGGCGCTTCGGCCGTCCCGCCCGACGGTTCTTCATCGTCGCGATTGCAGTCCTGTTGCCAGCGCCGAATGTTGCGCCGCAGCCTGGCGCGTTCGGCGCGCAACCGCCGGATGCTGTCGGCGCGGTTCGGCGACGCATTGGCTTCGATGCGCGTCGAGTCGATCGCCACCCGCCCCAGTTGCGCCAAACCCAACTCCCGCGCGGCTTCCAGCACTTGCGTGAAGACATCGTTGATCCCCGTGGGATGCTTTTTGCGGAACTCGTTCAAGGTCCAGTGATCCGGCTTGTGCCCGCCGGCCAAGAACCGGAACCCAAGATCTTCATGGAGACGCTGCTCAATCCGCCGCGACGAGGTCAGCCCCAGCGCATACGCATACAGCCATACTTTCAGCTGCAACTGCGGTGGATACGCCGGCCGACCTTCCTCCTGGTAGCCCCCTTCGAACTCGCCCAGATCCAGCTTCTCCACCAGCTCATGCAAAAACACCGCCAAGTGCTCTTCGCCCAACTCCTCCCGCACGCTCGGCGGCAGCAGCATCGCTTGATCCGGGTTGTAGGGAATGAATCGGCTCACCTTTTATTCTGCGTTTCCAGGAGCCGAAATGTTACCGTTTTCACACAGACTCGGTAGAGAGCGGGGAAGCCAGGGTTGTCAACAAGGCCGCTGCCGGGGAGCTGCCGGACGGTGCGGAGCACCCTTCAGAACCGCCATGCGTGAGCATGCGCAACGAACACGACCTCGTTCCACAAACCTTCGATCGCGCCGAACTACGCCTCGCGGATCGGGAAGGTAAACCTTCCCGCCGGGTGAACCCCGGCCCCCCCATTGCAGCCGACCCTACACCTTCCGATAAAACGGAATGCCGCGCCGCTCTTCGGCGAACGTCACCTGGTCCTCAATCGCGACCCGCTCGCCTTCAATCCGCACTGTCTGCCGATGTCCGTCCTCAAATTCGATGATCGCGATCTGATACGGAGCCTCGGCGGCGAACTGCACCGGCGCGGCATGCACGACGGTTTCCGTATAAACGACTGCTGTTTTCTCGTCCGCCATTCTTTATCCCTTGCCAAGGATCGTGACCACCGCCGTCGCGCCCGAGCCACCCAGGTTCTGCGCCAACCCGAGCTCATTCCGCGCGAGCTGCACTTCTCCCGCATCGCCGCGAATCTGCAGCACGACGTCGCAAATCTGCCCGACCCCGGTCGCGCCCACCGGATGCCCCTTGGCCTTTAGCCCGCCGCTGGCATTCACCGGACGTTCTCCGCTTAGCGTCGTGTGCCCCTCGGCCGCATACGGGTCCTCCGTTGCCGCGCGAGGTGAATCCCAGGTCCTCCGTCGCGATGATCTCGGCGATGGTGAAGCAATCGTGGAGCTCGGCGAACTGGATGTTGACCGCGCCGACGCCCGCCATCTTATAGGCCTTCTTGCCGGCGCTGACCACGGCGGGGAACGTGGTGATGTCCGGCTTAGCATCGAGCGCGACGTAATCCGAGGTCTGCGCGATGCCCAGGACCTTCACCGGCTGCTTCGGAAATTCCGCGATCCGGTCCAGCGGAGCGATCAGTGCCGCGGCCGCTCCGTCACTGACCAGCGAGCAATCGTAGACCGTCAGAGGATCGGCGATCGGCTTGCCGGCCAGCGCCTTTTCGATGTCGATGACCTTGTGCATGTGCGCCAGCGGATTTTTCGCCCCGTTGGCATGATTTTTCACCGCCACCGCGGCGAGTTGCTCGCGCGTCGTCCCGAATTGGTACATGTGGCGTCGCGCGATCATGGCGAACAGCGCCGGGAAGGTCGCGCCGACCATCCCCTCGCCGCCCATATCTCCCGCGCAGGCAAGGATTTCCGTGACCCGCTCGGTGGTCTGCGAGGTCATCTTTTCCACACCCACCACCAGGACGAGGTCATGGATCCCGGCTGCCACGGCAGCGACTCCGTGGAAAAACGCCGAGCCCGAGGAAGCGCACGCCGCCTCGAATCGGGTGGAAGGAGCCCCGGTGAGCCCGAGTTCCGATCCAATATAGGGAGCCAGGTGGCTCTGCCCGACAAACGACGGCCCCGCAAAATTCCCGAGGTGGAATGCGTCTATTTTTGAAGGACTTACAGCCGCGTCGGCGATACACTTCCGACCCGCCTCCACCGCCAGCGACTTTAGATCGCGATCCGGAAAGGCTCCAAAGGCGGTTTTTCCAATCCCCACAACCGCGACGGGTCTCATATATCATTAGGATAGCCTGAACGGTGCGCCGAGGCCGACCGATAGAAGCAGTAGGACCAGTTAAGGGAAAGTACCAAGTTTCCGCGCCGCACGACGTTTTGCATAAATAGGCGTCATCGTTGGACGGAATTGGATTGCACGCCTGAGCTGGTTCCCGCGTCATCTCTTGTGGAGGAGGGGTTTCCCTCTCGAACCGGGATGACGACAATACAGCTATCGAATCGAGAGCGGGTTATGAACGAACTTCCCGGATCGGCACATTTTGATGCCGCGGCGCTTTCCTCCGAAGCGCAGAGCCGTTTTGTGGCCGAGAACATGCGGCGCGTGTTCTTGCTCATCTACCGCATTGTTCGCAACGTGGATGACGCTCAGGATCTGACCCAGGAAGCCTTCATCAAGGCACTGCAGCGTCAGGATCAATTGAAAGATTTGGATAAGGCCGCGCACTGGTTGTCGCGGATCGCCAGCAACACGGCGATCGACTTTCTGCGGCGCTCGGGCCGGGTGAATTTCACCGAGCTCGATGAGATGCCGGCGCCGGCGCTGCGCTCGCGAGATGAAAGTCCGGAACAGACGGTGCTGCGCGGCGAGCATCGGACCCAACTGGAAGCGGGTCTGGAGATTTTAACGGAACGGGAGCGGACGGCCCTGGTCCTGCGCGATGTGGAAGACCTGCCTGCCGAAGAGGTCGCCGAGCGGATGAACTGTTCGAAGGCCACGGTACGGTCGCACATCGCCAACGCACGCGTTAAATTAAGACGCTACATGGAACGCAAGAAGTACTAACCAACAGGTTCTCTGCCATGACCTACGCAAAACATCCCGAAGAGGCCAGCCTGGCGTTGTTCGCCACCGGCGACCTTGCCTTTTGGGAACGGGTGAAAACCGGGCTCCATGTGAACCGGTGCGCCGATTGCCGCGCGGTGGTGGCCGAGTATCGCGAGGATCGTTCGGAACTCGCCGGGTCGCGCGAAGACTTACCCGAAGGAATCGATTGGGACCGGTTGTCGGCGGAGATGACGGCGAACATTCACCTGGGCCTGGAAGCCGGTGAATGCGTCACGCCTCGCGAGGGTACGGCGCACGCCGCGGGGAATAGCAGAGACGCGGGCAACTGGTGGACTCCGGTATGGCGTCCGGCGGCGGTTGCGGCCGGAGCCGTGTTGCTGCTGGGCTCGGCCTGGTGGGTGAATTTCCCGCAAGGCGACGCGGACCGCTTGGCGCGCGTCGCGACGGCGGTCTTCGGATCTTCCACGCCGATCGAAGAGACCGGTCCGATCCTGGAGGCCTCCGACGGCAATATTGAGTTGCACGAGAACGGGGCGAGTTGGGGAATGCGTCAGGATGGAGCCGAGCAGGTGACGACGGAAGTGAGTCTGTCGGAATCGGTGAGCGGAACGTACGTGGATGACGACACGTTCCAGGTCACCATCGCCACCGTGCACGTGCAGTAGGTAGGGAATGCAATACCGGGCAACAAATCGATATTGCGGCATTGGCGGGGCATGGCCCCGCCCCACATAAGGCCGTTGTTGCCGCTGTTGCGCTGATGTTGGCGCAAGCGGCATGGATGCCGGTCGCGGCGCAAACCGTGCAACACAAGATTGATCTGCCGAAGGACTCGCCCGTGGGCCTGCTCTCGGCGGACTTCGGGAACTCGTCGACCACCACGCGCGGCGGAGCATCGCTTGTCGACGTCCGCGCATCGCTGTCGTTGCGCAACTCGACGCAAAAGAAGATCCGCGGAATCACGCTGGCGGTCTATGCGCAGCAGGTGACGCCGGGCGGCAAGGGGTCGGTCTCGGTGCCGAGCCTGAACGTCGCGCCGGGCGAAGCCTTCTCGGTTCGCATCGATATGCCGTTGCTGCGTCCGCTGGCGGCCAATGCCGAAGCGCCCAGCGTCGAGGTGAAGCTGGACGGCGTCCTGTTCGACGATTTGAGTTTTTATGGGCCGGATACGCTGAACTCGCAGCGCAGCATGACCACCTGGGAGTTGCAGGCCCGCCGGGATCGCGATTACTTCAAGGGCGTGCTGGCGTCGCAAGGCGCCGAAGCGCTGGGTCGGGAGATGCTGGCCGGATTGTCTCGCCAGCAGAATCGTCCGGGAGCCAGGATGGGCGTTCGCATGGCTCGGGGCCGCGCGACGAACGCCGAGCCGGGCCATGAAGTGAAGTTCACCTTTGTCGAGATTCCGAATTCTCCGGTGGAGCCGCTGGATGGGACCGCGATGGTGTCGGACCGGCAGGCAAGCGCGCCGAGGTTCCGCGTCCGCAATCGGTCCGGGCGCGCGGTGAATCATCTGGAGATCGGCTGGATCATGAAGAACGCCGAAGGGGATGACTTCCTGGCGGCGTCGATGCCGGCGGATCTGAAGCTGGCGCCGCAACAGGACGGGCAGGTTCGCGAAGAAGCCGAGCTGCGGTTTAACAAGCCGATCGCGACCGATGGCGCGTCGATGGCCGGCTACATTTCCAGCGTCGAGTTCGACGATGGAAGCCTGTGGATCCCGAATCGCAGCGCGCTCGCGCTGCCGCGGCTGCAGGAGGTGGTTCCGCCGTCCCCGGAGGAACAGCGCCTGATGCAGATCTACCGCAAGAACGGTCTCGATGCGCTGATTACAGAGCTCGAGAAGTTCTAAGACGCCAAAGGCGTATTTGCTCCGCTACAGGAGATTCCTTTTGTTGGTTACCCTTCTGCGCGTGAGGCGCTCAAGAGCGGTGGAGCCGCCCCGAGAAGGGCTTAGACCGGGACGCCTTGCGAGGCCTGGTGCGCCTGGAAATCCTCGTACGGACCCTTGAAGTCCTCGATGCTACGCTCGCCGGTTTCCCGGTCGACCTTCAGATTCCAGATGCGTGAGGCGACCTCATCGATCACGTCGTGATCGTGCGTGACCAGCAGGAGCGTGCCTTCGTACTTCTGCAGCGCGATATTCAGCGCGTTGATCGATTCCAGGTCCAGGTGGTTGGTGGGCTCGTCCAGCACCAGGACGTTCGGCTGCTGCAGCATCAGCTTGCAGAACATCATGCGGGCGGCCTCGCCACCAGACAACGCATCGGTCTTCTTGTGGACGTCATCGCCGCTGAACAGCATCTGGCCAAGCAAGCCGCGCAGGTCCTGTTGATGGGCGTCCGGCTTGAACTGGTGCAGCCATTCGAGCAGCTTCATTCCCGGAGGAAACGCGCCGGTATGATCCTGCGCGAAGTACCCGACCTCCACTTCATGGCCCCACTTCACTTCGCCCGCATCCAGCGGAAATGCCTTGTCCGAATCGGGGATCAGTCCCGGAGCATTCTTCACCAGCGACTTCAGAAGCGTCGTTTTACCCGCGCCGTTCCGGCCGATGAGCGCGACCTTCTCGCCACGGCTCACGGCAGCGGAGAAGTCTTTGATCACCGTCAGGTCGGATTCATTGGCGGCGTGTTCGGCGGTTGCCGCAGAAGCGGGATAGATCTTGGTCAGCCCTTCGCATCCCACCGGATGACGGCCGGAAGGACGCGCCATCGGGAAGTGAATGTAAGGTCGCTGAATGTTGGACCGCGCCAGCTCATTCGTCTTGAGCTTCTCGACCTCTTTCTTGCGCGAGGCCACCTGGGACGAACGCGTACCGGCGGCGAACTTCGAGATGAACTCCTGCAACTGCGCAATCTTCTTTTCGCGCTGGGCTTGTGTCGCTTCCACCGCGTGACGAATCTTGGTCTTCTGTAGCACCATGTCGTCATAGCCGCCGGTGTAGGTGATCACCGTCTGATAGTCGATGTCGGCGATGTGCGTGCAGACTTCGTTCAGGAAGTGACGATCGTGCGAGATCACGATCAAGCAGCCGTTGTAACTCTTCAGATAATCCTGCAGCCAGTGGACCGAGTCCAAGTCCAAGTTGTTGGTGGGCTCGTCGAGCAGCAGCGCGACCGGCTCGCCGAACAGCGCCTGGGCCAGCAGCACGCGGACCTTCTGGCCGCCCTGCAGCTCGCTCATCTTCTTCTCGTGAAGCTGTTCGGGGATATCCAGGCCGTCCAGCAGAATCGCGGCGTCGGTTTCGGCCGTATAGCCGCCCTCGTCGCCGACGATCCCTTCGAGTTCGCCCAATCGCATGCCGTCATCGTCGGTCAGCTCGTTGGGATCTTTTTCGTATAACGCTTCGCGCTCCTGCAGCGCCGCCCACAATGCCTTGTTGCCCTGGATCACCGTATCCAGCACCGTGTACTGGTCGAAGGCAAACTGGTCCTGGCTCAGCACGCCGAACTTCTCCGGCCGGGTGATGTCGCCCTTGGTGGGGTCGAGTTCGCCGGTCAGGATCTTCATCAGCGTGGATTTGCCGGCGCCATTGGGACCGGTGATCGCATAGCGGCGGCCAGTCTGAAAGGTGGTGTTGACGTCCTCAAACAGGACGCGAGCGCCGTAGCGCATGGAAACGTTATTAATCGAAATCATGCAACAAAAACTATTTGGGAAGGGAGGGTCCGCGACCCAGCCACTTGACGTTTTCGCGAGGGACGTCCGCGGCGAGGCGGACCAAAAGGGACCTTCGAGAATCTTTTTCTACTATAGCGTGACCCTTGGCCAGCGGGCCTGGAGTCGATGTCCTCGCGCAGAAGATCTGTAACATTCCGCCCCTCGGCCGGTGTCGCGGAGCTGTAGCTACCGCAGAAAGATATCGCCCGCCCAGAACAGGAAGAACACCACGCTCACATAGCCGTTCATAGTGAAAAACGCGGCGTCGATGCGGGAAAGGTCGTCGGCGCGGACCAGGCGATGCTCCCAGGCGAGCAGTCCCGCGACGGCCACGATCCCGGCGATCGCCAGTGTCCCAAGCTGAAAGCTCTGGACGAGGAAGATCAGGCTGGCCAGCATCCCCAGGTGCAGCACGCGCGAGATCCACAGTGCGCCCGCGATGCCGAACCGTTTCGGAATGCTATGCAGGCCGGCGTGGATGTCGTAGGCGTAGTCCTGGCAGGCGTAGATGATGTCGAAGCCCGCGGTCCACAGGGTGACCGCGGCGGTCAGCCACAGGATGCGCGGATCGAGCGTCCCCTCCATCGCGATCCATGCCGCCGCCGGAGCGATCCCCAGCGAAAATCCCAGAACGACGTGCGCCAGCGAGGTGAAGCGCTTGCAGTAGGAATAGCCCATGACGATCGCCAGCGCCAGCGGAGCCAGTTGCAGGCAGAGCTGGTTCAGCATGCCCGCGGCTACGAGGAACACGAGCGCCCACACGACCAGGAACCCCCACGTGAAGCGCTTCGAGAGCAGCCCGGCCGGGATGTGCCGGTTCTGGGTGCGCGGATTCGCGGCGTCGATGGCGGCATCCAGCAGCCGGTTGAACGACATCGCCACCGAGCGCGCGGCGACCATCGCGACCACGATCCACGCCAGCTTCCACGCCAGCGCTTCGCCCGGGAATCCCATGTCGCGCCAGGCGAGCAGGGCTCCGGTCAGCGCGAACGGCAGCGCGAACACCGAGTGCTCGAACTTGATCATCTCCAGCGTCAGCCGGAGTCGTTTGAAGAACTTCGCCAAATCGTACCTATTGTAGGATGCCGCCGCCCGCCCGCTGGATGGACCGACCACGCAGCGGATTCAGCAGCGCGACCGGCTTGCCAGCCCGCAGCTCAGGCGGAGGCCGGTAGCGACTGTGCGAAAAGTCAAGCAGCACTCTACGCCGAGCGCCAACGCAGCCTTCCAACGCCGTGAATCTCCCCTGGCCGCCGCAAAAGGTCATGCGCCTCCCACCGACCTCCGGACAGCCTGCAAATACGAGTGGTTCATAATCGAAGTTTGGACATGAGCACTGCAAAACTCCCCCCGACCGGCGCGGCCGCGGCGCACGCCCACTTCTGCCCCGAGATGAACTGGACCAAGAACCTTCCCCAGGAGAAGGTTCTCAACTGCGTGGCAGCCGCCAACGAAACCTTCATGCTGGCCGACCGCAAGCTCAGCCACGTAGAGCGGACCGGGCTCGATCGGGAGAAGATTCGCGTGGCTGCGTTCCTGCCATGCCTGCCGGGCAAGGTCGATCCGGGCAGCCGCCGCTATGCCAAGTACATGGGCAAGAAGTTCGGGCAGCACGGTCTGGATTTTCGCATTGAAGAAGCCGCTAGCGCCGACGTACTGGAGCTGCTGCTGATGGGAGCCCAGGTCCACGAGAAAATCTTCGGAACCTTTGTCTTCTTCCCCACTCCGTTCGATAAGACCGAGGACTACTTCCTGCGGCATGTGCGCCCGGAAAAGGACATTGAGGGGCTGACGGTCGAGAACACCGGCCGCATGGCGCTCAACATCAAGACCGTCGACGAGGAAAAGAAGTACGAGGGCGTGGTGCCGTGTACCGCGCGCGCGGTGCTCACCCTGCTGAACCGAAATGAGACGATCCGCAGGATGTTCCCGCAGGATATTAGACATGAAGGGCCCACGGCCGTCATTTTCAACAGCTCGCCCCGCATCGGTATCCCCCTGCAGAGCATGTTGATGCGCATCGGGGCGACGGCGGTGATGGTGCACCGGCAAACGCCTCCCGAGGACCGGAAGCGCCTGCTCGACATCGCCGATATCGTGGTCACCGCGTTCCCGGCGAGCTGCGAAGAGGATCTGGTGCGCGACATCAAGCCCGGGGCGGTGGTGATCGACTGCTCCTCGGAGGGGAATCTGCACCCGGATGTGGTCGAAAGATGTTCCTTCATCTCGACGCACGACAATCACCTGGGGCAGATCACGACGGCCCTGGCGCTCTACAATACGGCGCTGTGCGCGCTGTGGCAGCGCGGCATGGACGCATAGCCGGAATGCGCATGCGCTAAGATAGCTTCTTCGGAACGTTCGCCGCGCCCCGTTTCGCGCACCCGCTCCTGGACGATGAGATTCAACCTTCCTGTTATCAATGGGATAGGCGGTATTTTCCCGGCCCGTGGAACCATCTGCCATTTGGCGGTGTCCAAATAACAGTAACGGCAGGGCGAACGTGAACGATCAGAACGAGTTATAGTGGAGACGGACTGTGGCTGATACGACTTTCAGTATTAACCTCGACCGCGCGGCCCCACCGGCCGCGACACTCGAAGATCACCTCCTGGCCGAGGGACTGCGGAGCGGGGAGGAAGCGGCCTATGAGGCCCTCCTGGAGCGCTTTGAGCACCCCGTCTTTGGCGTGATTCATCGCCTGATGGATGACCCGTCCGATGCCCCGGACGTCGTCCAGGAAGTTTTCCTGAAAGTTTTCCGTAACATTGAGCAGTTCCGCGGCGACAGTTCTCTCAAGACCTGGATTTACCGGATCGCGGTGAACGAAGCCCGGAACCATCACCGTTGGTTCGGACGCCATCGCTCCCAGGAAGTTCGTCTGGAGCCGATGGCCCCCGATCTCCCCAGTATCGGAGACCGGCTGGAAGATCCGACCAATGACCCGTTTCAAATTACGCTGGACCGTGAAGTTCAGCAGTTGATTGAGGACTCCCTTAAGGCGCTCAGTCCGCACCAACGCGCGGTTTTGGTTTTGCGTGAGTTGGAGGGTCTCAGTTATGAAGAGATTTCTGAGATTCTCGAGATCTCATTGGGGACGGTGAAGTCCCGCATTCTAAGGGGCAGAGAGTCGCTGCGCGATGAAGTGGCGCGGCGAATGGAACCCTCGCACTCGGATGGGTGGTCTCTGCACCCGCATCCGCAAGGAAGTGATGTTGTATGAGCTGGGCATTACGACACAATCCCTTACGTCGTGACACGCGGCACGTGACCCGCGCGTTACGGCACGTCCCGACCGCGACTCCTCCCCCGGGCCTGTCGACCTCTCTCCGTGTCTTGGCATCTCGCGAGCGTGCGCGCACCGCGCAGCGGAGAACCTGGCAGGATCTTCTGAAAACCTGGCGGGATCGCTTGCAGTTAACGATTCAAAACCTGATGCGACCGTTGGCGGTGCCATTCGCCAGCGGCGTGACCTCCGCGATGGTGCTGTTTGCTGCCTGGGTGGTGCCAACCTATCCCGTGGTTGCGGCGCAGGCCAATGATCTGTTCGATCCACCGACGATGCTGACCACTGAGGCCGCCGTGAAAGGCCACATGGCGCCCTTTGGCGGAGCATCGCAGAATATCGTCGTCAACGTCACTGTCGATCAGAATGGCCGCTTCATGGGCTATGAGGTGGTCGATGGAAAAGACATGCTGACCACCGCCGAGCTGCGCAGCCTGGAGAATCAACTTTACCTGACCAGCTATGAGCCGGCCACCGCGTTCGGGAAACCCCGGATCGGGAAGGTCATCGTACAATTCAACTTCGTCGAAGTTAAAGGCTAAATCTTCTCTCTCTAAATAACTCGCGATCCCGGCTTCGGCTGAGGTCGCGAGTTTCTCCCTCCTCCCGCGCATTGCCCCCGCAGCCAAGTGATCTCTGGATCCCCGTGCGCGCCCGCGCCCAATGCGTTGACATGCTTGGCCGCCGGACATACCATCGATTCCGCCATGACTGTCACGCTTGTTCTCGCCAAGGTGCTCGGACCGTTGCTGGTTCTGCGGGGTCTCTCCCTGATCGTGGATCGGCCGCATTTCCAGGCGATGCTCAGGGGGCTGGATCAGGAGGTCTCCACCGTCTCGTTTTCCATGATCCCGGTCGCGCTCTTTGCCGCCGGAGCCTTGCTGGTGACGGCCGGCGCGGACAGTTCCACCGCCGCTGGGATCCTGTTCCAGGTGATGGCGTGGGGCATGATGCTGAAGGCCGGCGCGCTCATTCTGTTTCCCCGGCTGGTGGTCCGGAAAGCGCAAATGCTGGGCCAGGCCGGATTTCTGAACGTCGTTTGCGTGGTGACCTTGCTGGCAGGCGGATATCTCAGCTGGGTCGGCTACTTTGCGTGACGGAACCGGTGGCGTACGCCCCGGTTTGACCGAAGAATCCTTTTGGCCCTTGCGTCTCTCTAATACATAAGAGAGGTTACGCGGATGTTCGATTCCCAAATTGCAGTTCGACGAGGCTGGATTGGGCGCGTCTTTTTGGTGTTGCTGGCCGCATTGCTGCTTTCGGCCCCTGCGGCGAACGCGAAGGGCGGGGATGAGGATGCGCGTCGCCAGGAACTCTACAAATCGTTTATCTCCCCTTGCTGCTGGCGGGAGAATCTGGCGGTCCATGACTCGGCCGAGGCAGCGAATCTGAGAACCCGCATCGATCAGATGGTCGGGGAGGGCCGCTCAAATGAAGAAATCAAAGCCGTTTTTGTCGCCGAGTATGGCAAACGGATTCTCTCGTTGCCGGAAGGCGCCGAACGCATCTGGCTATTCTGGACACCTCCCGCTACTTTGATCGTTGGATTGAGCTTCCTGATCTTCATGCTCCGCCGGATGCGCAAACACCGGCCCACGCTCGCCGGAGCCGGGCACGACCCCGCGCCTTTGCCGCCCGGCTGGGACGAGTTGTAGCCATCCAACAGCACAAGTAGCGACCAGCACAAGTAGTTACGGGTTTGTTACTCGTCGGCAAGTTCTCCGCGAGTTCTGTCGGCGCATCGTGGGCTCTGTACGTAGGACGGGATCGCAGCGCTGCGCTACTGCTCGCGGTTCTGAAGAAAATCCGCTGGGAGTTCCGCGATACGCGTGGCGCGGGGCCCCGCCCCGCGACCCATACGCCGGGCTTGGAAGCCGGGCGCTACCATCTCCCGCGATTGACACACCTCCCGAGCCTCGCTAGGATCGAATTCGCCTATGAAACTCCGGTTCGTCCTTAGCACTTGCGCCTCCTTGGGAGCCCTCGCGCTCCTCGCCGCGCCCGCCATCGCCCAACATCGCGACATTCCCTTCAATAACGGCATCCCGGTGGCTCCCTCCGGATTGGAAGGCAAGCCGCTGCCCAAGTTACCGCTGGAATTCGACACCGGCGAGGGCATGCGCATCCGCGTCAGCGCCGTGGCCACCGGGCTCAACTATCCCTGGTCGATGCAATTCCTTCCCGACGGCAGCATCCTGATCACGGAACGAACCGCGCATATCCGGCGCATTCTGCCCAACGGGAAGCTCGATCCGAATCCGGTCGAAGGCGCGCCCACAGGCTATGGCGAGGGCCAGTCCGGCCTGCCCGGAGCGACGCACGGCTACATGGACCTGGCGCTGCATCCGGACTTCGCGAGCAACCACCTGATCTATCTGACCTACAACAAGCCGGGCCGAGAGGCCACGGACCGGATCCTGACCCTGGCGCGGGGCCGCTGGGATGGTGAGAAGTTCGTCGATATGGAAGACATCTTCACCACCGGCAAGCCAGGCACCTCACGCATTGCCTTTGATCGCGACGGCAAGCTTTACCTGACCACCACCAGCGGCGCAGGCGACGATCCCCAAACGCTCGACAACCTGGGCGGGAAGGTTCTGCGGCTGAACGACGATGGGTCGGTCCCCGGCGACAATCCGTTTGTCGGCCAGCCAGGCGCGCGTCCGGAGATCTTCACGCTGGGGCATCGGAATCAGCTCGGGCTGGCGATGCATCCGGTGACCGGCGAGATGTGGACCAGCGAAAATGGACCCAACGGCGGCGACGAGATCAATATTCTGAAGGCCGGGGCGAACTACGGCTGGCCGGTGGTCAGCTATGGCCGGACCTATCAGGGGCCCTGGCAGAACTCGCCTCCGGGACACGACGGGTTCGAGGCTCCGGTGGTGTTCTGGATGCCCGCGATCGCGGTTTCCGGCCTAACCTTCTACACCGGCGACGCACTACCGAAATGGACCGGCGACGTGTTTGTGGGCGGCATGCGCACCGGTGAGATCCCTGGAACCGGTCACCTGGAGCGAATCCTGTTCAATGCCGAGATGCAGGAGTTGCGCCGCGAGGCTCTTCTGAGCGAGCTTCGCCAGCGGATCCGCGAGGTCGAACAGGGCCCCAACGGACTGCTCTATGTGCTGACCGACGAAGAGGACGGCGCGCTGCTCAAGATTGAGCCTGCCAACTGAGGGTCGGCTGAGCTAATGTGACTCCTGTTGCTGCGGCGCCGAGCCTAGCATTACGGGCTCCTCCTCGATGATCGCCCAGGCGATCAGGTAAAGAATCAGTGTCAGGCCGCCGCTGAACAGGAACGAGGCGACCGCTAGTACCCGGATCAGGGTCGGGTCGCTATTCAGGTAGTCGGCCAGCCCGCCGCAGATGCCCGAGATCTTACGGTCATAGCGCGACCGGTACAGTTTCCTGCGCGCCCGGGCTCTCCGTCCGAGGCTCTCCGGCGTCTCCTGTCCGCACTGGGAACAGAAATTCACCGAGCCGGGCAGTTCCTTGCCGCATTGCGTACAAAACATTTGTCCCTCCCTTGGCTGGGCCGGGCACAGCTCGCCCGCCCTCACTCATCTTGTACGCAGGCTCGCGCCGATCGGTTCCTGGCGAATCGGCCGACGGGAGGATTGCAGGACTCTATAATCGGGTTAGACCCACCCATGAGCGGTACCCTCACTGCGGCGCCACCGAAACCCAGGCTCCTATTCCTTACCCCGGTCGAGCCATGCCCGACCCAGACGGGTTTGGCGATGCGTGCCTGGCGCACCCGTGCCGCGCTGAGCTGCTATTTCCATGTCACCAGCGTGGTGCTGCAGCGCCAGCCTCCGGTTTTGGGCCGCTGCCAACGTGTTGTCCACAATTGGTTTCCGGGTGTGTATCCGTGGCTGTACCCGCGGCTGTATCCGGCGCCTCTGGACTGGCCGCGGGACCGGGACCTCCGAGAGGCATTCCACGAACCATGGGTGAAGGAATCTTTCGATCGGGTTCACGTGTTTCGCCTCAAGGCAGTCCCCTATGCGGCTCCATTCCTGGGAAAGGTGCCGTGTCAGCTGGACCTGGACGAAAGCGAGGTGACCGTCCGGCAGCGCCTCGCGGACCTTGCGCGGCTTACGGGAGACCGCGGGCAAACACAGTTATTTGCGTGGGAGAGGCAGTTTTATCAACGCGCGGAAGAGCGAAACCTTCCTCTGTTCAACCACATTTTCGTCTCGTCGGCAAAGGAGGGGCAAACTTTGCAGACCGAGTATCCTGAACTTGCCTGGAGCGTGCTCCCAAACTGCATCTCCTTGCCTGAACGGGACTTGGCTCCAGCCCCCGCGGAGCCTTGGACGGTGTTGTTTGTGGGGAATCAGCATTATTATCCGAATCAAGACGCAGTGCTCTGGTTTGCTAAACAGGTCTTGCCCGAGCTGCGCCGGTTAAGCCGGTCCAAGATACGCTTTCTGGTTGCGGGACTGGGGCCGGCCAGGATCAAAGAGCAATATGCCGATGCCGGAGTGGATTGGGTCGGCTATGCCGAAGATCTGGCGCCGCTCTATCAACAAGCTCAGGTGGTGGTGGCTCCGCTACGCGCCGGCGGGGGAACCCGCATCAAGATCCTGGAAGCATTCTCCTATCGGCGTCCCGTGGTTGCGACGGCACAGGGAGCCGAGGGGCTGGACACGGTTGCCGGGGAGCATTTGCTGCTCGCTGACACAGTGGATGAATTCGCCGAATGCTGCCTCAATTTTTTCCGCGACCCTCGAAAAGCGGCCGCCATCGCGGATTCCGCCCATCGCTGGGTGCGCACGCATCACAGTCCGGAAATCCTGAGGCAGCGACTGAGCGAAAGCCTCACGCCAGCCTAGAGGGAGTCGCCCAGATTGTTAGGGGTGGGCGTGTTGGGTGGGTCTTGGCGCGTTTCACGGTGGCCTTGCGCGAACGAAAGCCATCCCAGGCTCAGCGCCAGCACCCCAGTCACGATTCGCCACGGTCCATATCGAAAGTGCCGAATGCAAAATAGAAAGATCTTCACATTCAGGATGGCCGGCAAGACTTCATAGGTGCTGACCTCCTGGCAGATTCTGGAATATTCTCCGGATTCGGTGAGCTTACGCCGGTAATCGGCGAAGCTCTCAATCTCGGCGTGGCGCACCCGAGCCCCAGGCACATAGCCGATCCCGGCGTCGGGGACTTTTTCCAGGAGCCGGTGGAGGATCTCGGTATCCCCGACCACTGGCATCGGTAGGAAGCCTCCCACCTGGTCGAACACCGCTCGCGCGACAACCATATTGCCGCCATGCCCGAAATAAAAGCGCTTCAACTCGCGCCGCGCCAGCAGATAGCGGAGTTTGGCGTCATAGTAGTCCTCGTGCCGCCGCAACAGAACGGAATTCGCGGGGGCGATCGCCAGATAGCCGATCGCGACCCGGTCGCCAGTCGCCGCCAGATGCCGGTCGAACTGTTCCAGGCAATCGCGGGCCGGCAGGCAATCCGCGTCGAAAAATACGATATAGGCGCCCTTAGCCTCAGCGATTCCCCGATTCCGGGCCAGATACGGATCTTGCCGGGACTCGGTGAGCAGTTTTGCCTGTCCATCCCGCTCAACGATCCGAACCGAATCGTCCGAGGAGCCGTTATCCACAATGATCAGCTCGAAACGTTCCGGGGGCAGCGTCTGCGCCCGCATCGCCTCCAGGAACAGCCCGATCCAGCGCTGCTCATTGAGCATCGGCACGACAACTGAGTAAAATATGGGCTCGTCAGGCAAACTAGTCTCCAGTCTACTGGAACCCGGGCGAGACGGAGATAAACCCGCATCGGAGAGGGCCGACTAAAGAAAAAAATCCCCGGCATCGCGGCCAGGGATTTCAAATGGTTCGGAAGGTTGACTGATTTCGCCTGACTTCTTTCCTCTGGGGGGGAGGGTACGCTTAAAACGCTTCCATCGAGTGGATGCCGGCCGATTCCAGGGCCGAGGCCATCTTCTCGAGCGCGGACTTATGGATCTGGGAAACCCGGCTTTCGTTGATTCCCAGGATGCCGCCAATCTCTTTCATCGTCATCTCATTGGTGTAATAGAGAACAACGACTTTCTGATACCGTTCCGGCAAGGTCTTCATCGCGATGCCCAACACGTCGCGCAGTTGCTCATGGGCGCACATCGAATCGGGCTGCGTTTCCGGTTTCCCGGGAAAATCGGGGGCGGGGAGGTCGTCGCCTTCGTTGCCGCGCGTGGAGGCCGAGATCAGGCCCACGTTGCGGAGGTCCAGCATCATCGTGCGCCAGCGGTTGACGTCCATTCCCAGGCGTTTGGCGACTTCTTCCTCGGTGGGATTGCGTTTGAGTTCGACGGCCAGATCGCGCGTGGCGGCTTCCACTTGCTTGTGGCGGCGGCGCATATCGCGCGAGGCCCAGTCCAGTTGCCGGAGGCTGTCCAGAATCGCGCCCTTGATGCGATGCTTGGCATAGCTGGAGAAGGCGACCTGCTTTTCCGGGTCATATTTAGACGCCGCATCGAACAGGCCCAGGATTCCGGCATGCACCAGATCGTCCACTTCCACGTGCACCGGGAGATTTTCGTGCACACGAACGGCGATCGCTTTCACCAGGGGCAGGTGTTCCAGCACGACCCGGTCCCGCAGTTCGCGCTTGGCGACCTCTTCGGAGGATGCCGTCTTGGTTGGCTCCGTCTTGCCGTCAGACCGCAGCGTCGTGCTGCGCCCCACCGGCTTTATGGATGCTTTTCGATTCAGTCGGATGGGCGGCGGCGCTTCCTGCACAGCGACCGCTGCTCCTGCACTGGCGGCGGCCCGCCCCCGCTTCGCTATATTAACCTTCATTCGGATCGGCATTCCTGACACTCTCTCCTCAATTCCTCGCTGCCCTGGATCGGACTCCAGTGGCGTCCCTTTGCTCTCTACTTCCCCGGGTTCTGGCTTTGCCGGGCGCCTGTTTTGCGCCACGATCATGACCCGGTACGCAGTGAAGGGAGCACGCTCTGGACCATAAGCCCGCCGTCGGTGAATTCCTCGGGATCGCAACCTGGAATCCTCTCAGGCCTAGCTTGTAACCACAGCCTGATCAACGACTTACTTCGGCCTGCCACGTGGAGGCTTCATGCTCGATATCCTGCGTGTTTCCCGCCCTGGACATTGCCGTTCCCAAAACGGAACACGCCATCAACGGATCCTTTCCGGTCTGAAACAACCATCCCGAATGGGTATGGCCGAGTACCTTAGAACAGGTCCGTAATAAAGAGGGTAAGGTTTTGCGCGAAAGGAGTATCTCGGACGATTACCCTAGGAGGCCCTAATAAGCGTCCGAGGAATTCAAGTCTGAACTCTTAGTCCATTCGTCGTTGTACAACCACGAGATACGTCTTGATTGCGAGGACCGCCAGCAGGAAAAGAATGAACCACAGAAGCTCGCCATCCAGCCGCCAGTACGCCAGCGCCCCTAGTACTATGTACATTGCCAGGGCCCGATAAAGCCGGCGATCCGTGGACTCCGCGGAGATGGTCTCTTCCGCCTCGTCCAACGGTTCGTCCATCATTTCCTCTGGGCGGCTATTTCCCATCCGGAAGATTATAAGTGAAGGCGAGCTTCAGGCGGATTTCATTGCCCTTAAAATCGGAGGGCAGGCGGGGGAAGGGTTCCGAGGCACTGATGGACCCGACCGAGTGCAGGTTGTAGGCCTGGATGCCCGACGGGCGGGCGATCACGACCTTGGGTACGGATCCGTCGCGGGCGATGCTGAATTCTACTGTCACCGCACCGGGGCGGCCGCGGCGGGCGTCCTCGGGCACCACCGAGAACCAATTCCTCCGCACTTTCGCGAGGACATCAATCAGATACGGCTTGAAGTCCACGCCCTGCGGGTCGGTAAGCAGCTGCATGTCCGACGCCGAGGACGGGCTCTGGTTGGATCCGGTATTCGGGGAACCGCCGCCCCCACCGCCTCCGGGACGTATGTTGGTGAGGGTCTGCTCCACACTTTGCCGCGGAGCCGCCAGGCGGGAGCCTTCCCCGGGAACCTCGCGGGTGGGCGAAACGTCCTCCATCACGACCTTGGGGGGCGCGATCTCGGGCAGGCGCGGAATCCCCGCGATTTCGGCAACCCCTTGTGCATCTTGAATATCCAGCTTAGGAGCGTCCTCGATCGGCGTCACCGCCACCGGCGCCGGTCCCACGCGTCCCTTGGGAGCCGGGGGGCGGAAATCGCGGATCTCCGGAGCCGACGGCGCTGCCGGAAGCGCGCTTTGGATATTCAACTCCTGGCGGACTTTGTCTTTGTTCTCATCGCGCTGGGTGAGCTTCTGATCGAGCACATCCGGCGGCAGGTAAAGCTTCGTCGACTCCTGGATATGGGAAATGAGGAAAGGCCGGTACTCGCTGACGTCGCGTTCCGGAGTGATAACAAAGATGATAAACGCCAGCACGTGGACGCCGACCGAAATGGTCACTGCCCGCGCAACTCTCCCCGAGCTTACCGGCTCTCGCCACTCCAGCAGCGAACTCAGCCGGGCGGTATCGTCACTAGGATTCGCCACCGACATCGAGCGCCCGCGAAACTAAGGCTGAATGTTCATCAATCTTATCAAGAATATCCTCGGCGACCTGTAGGGCCTTCAGCCCATCTTCGCCTGTCACGAGGGGGGATGACCGTTCGGTTACAGAGCGGAAAAAATCCTCCAGTTCGAGCTTCAGCGGCTCCTGATTGTTAGATGTCAGACGGGCAAAACCGATACTGCGATTCTCCCCGACCGTGAACCGCACGCCTTCCCGCTTGCCGTAGTCCAAGGAAATGTATTCTTTCGGTTGAAATAGCCGCAATTTCCGAATCCGCTCGGTCGAGACCCGCGAGGCCGTCAGGTTCGCCACGCACCCATCGGCGAACTGCATCCGCACATTCGCAATATCGACCTTCCCGGACAGAATATGGACCCCGGCCGCGCGGATTTCAACCGGCATCTGGCCAGTCAGCGCCAGGACGATATCGATGTCGTGGATCATCAAGTCTAGAATGACGTCGACATCGAGCGAGCGCGGCGAAAACTGGCTCATCCGGTGGATCTCGAAAAACAGCGGGTGGGTGATGGCCTTCGTGAGGGCGATGACCCCCGGATTGAAGCGCTCCAGATGGCCGACCTGCAGGATCCGCCCGGTGCGCTTCGCCGTATCGATCAGCCGTTGCCCGGAGGCGGCGCTTTCAGCGATCGGTTTCTCCACCAGCACGTCACAGCCGAGTTCCATCAGCTTGCATCCGATGTCGGCATGCGTGCTGGAGGGCGTCGCGACCACGGCGGCGTCGGCGGCCCCGGCGAGCTCTTCAAGAGAGGCGAAGCTCGGGCATTCGTACTGCGCGCTGAGCTCGGCCGCACGGGCCGCGTCGGTATCGAGCAGCCCCGCCAGCTCGGCGACTTCCGATTCATGAATCACCCGGAGATGATTTTTCCCGAACGACCCGACCCCGACGACGGCGACTTTCGGAAGGTCTTTCGGCTTGGCGTTTGGCTCGGCTGGGGGCGTTCCCGGGGGAGATGCGGACGACGACATGGTGAAGTTATGAGGCTAGCATGGCGGGGGGGCGTCAGTGGTGAGACGCTCAATGCGAATACCGTCAACGACTGGGGGTGCCCCCCAGGGCCCCCGAACCCAGCGATGCCCTTTGTAAGCGACAGCAGGAAAAATGGAATAGAGGCCGGTAGTTGACTCGATTTCTAGGGAGATCGTGGGAGATCCTGATTGGGATGAACTGCATGCTATCCTCAAAGAAGCTCTGGCTACGGTTTATTCGCGACCGGCACGGTGGTGGCAACCCGTGTGATAGAATTCCGTGCTTAAAGCATTGAAATGCCTTCCCTCACGATCCCTGACCGCTATCACCCTGCCTTGAAGGATTTTGCATCGTTGCCAGATGACGCCGTGGATAAACTTGAGGCGACTCTGTCGGCCCAGCCTGTGCCCTCATCGAGTGCTTCCGCGATCGCCAAATCCATCGCGAACTCTGTTCCCATCTCGATCGAAAGACTGACACCGATCATAGATGCGATAGTCGCTATGTACCTTGTGCGGGCCCAGGCAGAGCGCCGCCTCGACAGGTTCATAAAGGACATCGTCGCCGCGTACCCGGGACTCTCGGAAATCGATGCCAAGCCTGCCGACGTGAAGCGGCTCCAGCAGCGTCTTGAACGGATTCTCGGGATCGGATCCTTGACAGCCGTCGTGAAGGCCTTTAACTTACGTTCGGAATATCCAGACCTGTACTGCACCGCAAGAGTGCTGACCGACCTTCGGCCGATCTGGCCGCAAACAGAGCCTGAAACGCCCCCACAAGCGGCTGTAATTACCCACGTTTTGAAGCTCGAATATCATCATGGGACGATGCTGGACCATCGCGAGCTATATGTGGGGATGTCCGGAGATGATTTGGGCGACTTAATCAAGGTACTGCAGAGAGCGCAGCGAAAGCATAAGAGCCTGACCGAGGTGATGAAACGGGCGCAGTTGGCCGATCTCTCTTCTTAGGAATCCATCAAAATCATGTTGCCAGCCTGTCAATTTGGGAAAACAGCATACAAAACAAGCGAGTGGAGCCGAGCAAGAAGAACGTCACGGATGCGTTATGAACCTTCGGATTTAAGGGGCATTCGGGATATCATTATCCACGGACGACTACGCTACGCGTCTTGGCTGCGTCCACTACAAGATGAACCCGCGAAGAAGCGTGATCCGTTTGATCGTTTGGCAGACGAGGTCAGTGATCTCAGCACGCTCCGCCATGATTGGGACGAGGAAGGCTCAGCTCCCCCAACCGCTGAAGTGATTTCATTGGTGAAATCTGCAATTGACAAATTAGAAGCGCTCTCGATCCGGCCTACTGCAGTGAGACCATCTTCCGATGGTGGTGCTGGCATCTGCTTCGCGGGTTCCGAGGGTTATGGTCATATCGAACTGCTGAATGATGGGACTATCCATTGTGTGGCCTACTCAAAGTCCAAAGACCCCGAAGTCTGGACGATGGATAACTTAAAGGACGATCAACTTCTGGAGGCTTGGAACCGTATCCGTGCCCACCTATAGTCCCGACGGTGAGGAGTACCGGACGAGAGTTCACAGAGGCGCCAAACCTGAAGACCAGGACTTTCACCCCTCCGAAAAGCTCTTCCGCCGTTACAAAGAAAAGGATCTTGTGCTCGGTAGGCCGACTCCCCTTTCCGGTTTACAGTTTAGGGACGATAGTGGGCACTCCGTCAATCGCGGCAAATATAGTGAACCACAAGATGTCCTAGAGCCAGATTGCTGCAATGGCATGCGACGCGACGACTGCGTTGTTTTGACGATTTTAGTAAGCGATGTGCCCGATTCGCTGGTCTGCGAGGTTACGGGGCGATCCTATTCATTTCGACCGAAACACACTCCCGAAGACCACTGCTATGCTCATAGTGAAATCTGGTGCAATCGCTCTGGATCGATTGTTGCTCCGTACGAATCGCCGACCAAGAACGTGAAGGACGCATTTAGAATTCACCTCCTCAAGCGATTCCTTGACGACGGGCGAGAACCGCTCAGCTTCGATTCACTCGGTTAGGGGGAAACCGGGACAATTCCCCCAATTTTCAATCGCGCCCATCCCCCACCAAATCAACCACTTCCCAAATCACCCGAGCCCTCACCCGTTTATTGCCGACTTGCGGCGTCAGGTGGCGAGGGGCGATTCACCCTCCCGCTCAGTAATGGCCCTGTTTGTTCGGGGAGTTCTCGTGGTCCCGCTCGCTATCCACCACACTCGTCGCTTTCAAGGGCATCTAAAAGTGTTAACGATGTCCTGTCCGAATGTGTAAAGTATGTCCTGGCAATGAACACTCAAGGCTTCCCGCCGAGTGAACCTCGGCCCCCCGGATCGATCCCCGGCTTACGGATAGCAAACCTGTCACTACTCTCGTGCACAGCGCCGCTGCAGGTGAGCTGCCCAAAAAGGTGCGGCGCACCTAGTGCGTCATCGTGTAGATGATGTAGTTAATGCCGAAGTAATACGCCAGCCGAGTCATCTCTTCCGGATATTCCGGCCAATCCGCATGCTCCCACGCATCCCCGACGTCCATATTGAAGTTGATCGCGACCACCATGTGGCCGTCCTCATCATGGATCGCACGCCAGTGCGGAGGCGTGTACTCCGGCCGCGCGATCGTCTGGCCGCCCGGGCCGCGATACAGATGCCGCAACCCCGGGATGAAGGTGCGCTCATTGATGTCATAGTGCACGTGCATCATCGGATGCGTCGAGTTGTCCAGCTCCTCGATCGGCCGCCCCGGAAATGTCCGCGTCATTGACTCCTCAAACACCGCCCACTCATCCGGCCCATGGAAATCATCGGTGACCAGGAACCCGCCGCGCAGCAGGTAGTCGCGTAAACGATCGGTTTCCTCATCGCTCAGATCCCAGTAGCCGGTCTGGGTCGCGTAAAGGTAGGGATAGTCGAATACGCGCTCATCGAGGATGCTCATGTGATCCTCTTTGCCGACGTCGATGCGCGTCAGCCGCCGCAGCCCAACCTCAAAATGAACGTCCGCCTCGGGCCAGTCCTGCGCCCACCAGCCTCGCCCGCCGAAGCGGCCGCGACGCCCGAAGAACCCGCCTCCACCGCCGTCCTGGTATTCCATGCGGATGAAATGGAACTCGCCTTCGTCCGGGATCGGCTCGGCGTAGGGGACATACATCTGGGTCTGCGCCAGGGTCGTTTCGACAGCCAGCACTAATCCGGCAGCCAGCGCGAGGAACAGGAGAGCAGCGCGGGGCGACATGCCCTCATTATGGCAGGTGGCGCGCAAATTTCGCGCACGACGTTTGTCCGAAACAGAAAAATACAAACCCCGAGCCACTCGTTGTCAGCCTGCCTCGAACAGGTGCACGCCCGTCGGATCGTCGGTGGCATCCGGCGTCGGAGGCAATGCAGCGCCGCCCATCATCCGGCTCATCCGTTCCCGCGCGAATCCGGCATCGGTGATGTAGCTGCGCAGCGCGGAACTCGTCCACCCGCGGTTCCGCAGCACATCGAGAATCTGCTCGCCGTTCAGGGAATCAGACGCCTGTACGCGCTGCACCGACTGCGCGCCTTCCGGGCGAAACGCGCTACTCATGATGTCGCTGATCCAATAGGCCGCGCCGCATTGCTCCCGGGCCTCGGTGGCGAGATCCTCGACGGTCGCCTCAGGAAGGTACAGCAGGAGCCCTTCGGTGATCATCAGCGCGGTCGCCGACCCGGCCGCCTGCCACAGCGCTCTTCGCCCGGCGGGATCGTTGATATCCGCGGCGAGCCGCTCGCGCCGGCAGCGGGGTGTCTCCCCGGACATTACCCGGTCCTTGTAGTCGAGCAGGTCCGCGAAGTCGACTTCGATCCAGCGCAGCTCGGGGGGAAGCTCCAGCCGCCATGGCCGCGTGTCGAGCCCGCATCCCAGGCTCAGCACGGTCGAAATCGGGTGCGCCGCCAGCGCCTCCAGCAGCAACTCATCGATAAACCGGGTGCGCATGGCGATGGCCAGGCGGGAGCGCTCCCCGTGCGGCCACGCTTCAAGAATGGCGAGCCCTCGCTCACCGGCCAACCGGGCCGCGAAGGGATCGCGTATGAACGCATCCTCCAGCCCGGTTTCATGCGCACGACAGGCCGCCACCATCAAGGCGGTATCGCTGACGTGTGCGATTTCCCCGTCGGGAACGGACATCCGGTATTAGTTCAAGAAAGGCTAATGCGCAGCCGACGGCTCCATTTCGGCCTCGCGCTGTCTCCGCTGCGTCTGCAGTTCGTTCCCGGCCTTCAGGAACAGCAGGATCACGGCTCCCAGCAGGGAACCCGATCCCATCACCATGCCCAAGGATGGGAGGGACAGGCCGCTATCCAGCAGGAAGCCGGCGATGATCGGGGAAAGGAACGCACCGCCGCGGCCCATGCCGATGACGAATCCGGTTCCCATGGCGCGGGCGTGGGTCGGGAAGGCCCAGGCGACCAGCGCGTACAGTCCGGACATACCGGCGTTGCCGAAGAAGCCCGCGATGACCGCCAGCGTGGTCAGCATACCGAGGTCTTGCGGGGAGCGTCCGAACGCCATGATCGCGACACCGTTCAGCGCCAGGATCGCGATGGTCAGCGGCTTCAGGCCGATGCGTGCCGTCAGAACACCGAACAGCGCGCCACCCACAGCGCCTCCAAAATTCGCCATGGTCAGAACGTTGCCGGCTTCGGCGGGATTAAAGGCCATGTCGGACACGATCTTCGGGGTCCACTTCAGCAGGAAGTAGAACGTCATCACGTGGAGGAAGAAGGCCGAGGTGACGATGAGGGTGGTCGCCAGCAGGGCGGGCGAGAAGATATCGCTCAGCGACTTCTTGCTCTCGCTGTCCTCAATGTGCGGGAGCTCAGTCACCGTGCTTTGGCCCATCTTGGTGAGCGAGGCATTCACGGCGGTCAGTGCCCCGGCCGGCTGCTTGCGCGCCAGCCAGTGAACCGATTCCGGAACCAGGAAATACACCACCGGCAGCATGATGGCGCTCGCTGTGGCGCCGATATAGAACACGGGCCGCCAGGCGTCATTCAGGAACGTCGCGGCATACAGGCCTCCGATGCCGGCAAATAGCGGATACCCGATGACCATCATGGAAACGCTGAGGCTGCGCCACCTCTTGCTGCTGAATTCGGCCACCACCGCGTTCGTGGCGGTCAGCATGCCGCCGATCCCCAGACCGGTGAAGACACGCCATAGGGAAAGTTGGAAGGCGTCGGCGGCGCGGGTCGCGCCGAACATCCCAATCGCCATGATCGCCAGACAGACCAGCAACGTCGGACGCCGTCCCCGTTTATCGGCGAACCCGCCAAAGATCAAGGCGCCGAAGCCCATGCCTAACAGCTCCATCGAGAGGACGATCCCCAGCGCGGTGCGCGCGACCCCCCAGTCGGCGGAGATGCCCGGCGAGGCAAAGGCGATGGAGGCGACGTCGAAGCCGTCCAAACCATTCAATAGCACTGTGATGACGACGACAACGATCTGCATCGCCGTCATCGGGGATTTGTCGATGATTTCACGTGGATCAGTAAGGTTGGTCATGGTGCTAGCGTTCCTGGTCGGCCTTCCCGCTTGGCTCGCATTTTCAGCCCGGCGAAACGGATGCCAATCGTCATGGGTTAGCTGCTTCCCCTCGCCTGCGGAAAACAAACTTAGACATCATAACGCGTTCGGAACAAATAAGGTAGCCGCTAAAGGCCATACCTGCCTTTGGGCAGTCCGGGCACTTTGCGGTATCAGCTGAGGTGGTCCTTTGGCCGCACTTTCCCGGAGCACCTCCCTGACCCTCGGGAGCGCCGGCACACCTAAAGTCAGAGCCGCGCGCGCGATAGCAGTCGCAACGGACTCCTCCTCAGTTCCCATCACCCGGAGCGCCAGCCAATGCAGAAGCGCGAGCGGTAGCGCGCGCCAATGGACTTCATTAGTCCCCATAACCGGGAGCGCAAGCTCCACAAACGTCGTTTTCCGCGCAAGATCAAGGAGGACGAACGGCTCACCGGACTGGTCCCAAGATTTCCCGCAATTGTTACTAGACATTCCAGAGTTCTATGAGTACTGTTGAAGAAAGTGGGGCGTTGCCGCCCCGAAAGAATACCCCGCCGTCATTCTTTCCTTTCGCTGTTCGCGGCCCCTCGCCGTGGCGCTCGCGACCAGTCACCGCTGAGAAACATGCACGACAAGTGCATCTGGAGAATCGCAATCATGGCAAAAAAAACGACGGAAAAAAAGATCGAGTCCGAGGATCGTCCGGCGGCGAAGCCCGGGAAGCGGACCGCGCCGGCTGCAACCGCGGCGCCCGCTGCTGCACCGAAAACCACCTCGCGTCACCGCAAAGCCACCAAACGGGTGGTGGAGCCGCAAATGCCCACCGAAGCCGAGATCGCCGAACTGGCTTATTTTATTTATGAAGCCCGCTGCTCCGGCACGCCGGAAGGCGATTGGGCCGTGGCGGAAGCCTACCTGAAGTTGAAGATGTAGTTCGTCTTAGGCTGTCGTCTTGAAGCGGGGAAGGGGACCTTCCGGTCCCGGGTGAAGCGCTGTTTTGCGGCCGGAATTCCCAAGCTCACCCTAACTTGTTCTAAAGAGAACACCCTAGCGCGCCGATCTTAGAGATCGTGCAAGCCGCGCAACTTTCCCCTGAGCTGGCGGATGCCGCCGACGTCCTAAGTGACCAGTTGCGGGTGCATCTGCAGCGCATGGCGCAGTTGCTGGAACCGCATATTGACAGCATTGAGCGGCGGTTCCTGCAGCGCTTGAAAAAGCTGGGATTCGAGCCCAAACAGCGGGTCGCCCTGGCGGCGATTACGCCCGGAGGGGCCGCGCGGATCCTCGCGCAGAACCTTCCCGCGCTGCGCTTTATTGAGCAGGTGGAATATTCCGGCCGGCGGCTGGCGAAGCTGAACCTGCCCCCGAGCGCGATTCTCGAAGCGCTGCAGGAATATGACCGTCTGCTGGCCCCACTCCTACAGAAATTTCCGGGTGCGGCGTCGAATTTTCAGTGGGTCCGCGACCAGTTGCATTTCTGCGTCGTGCTGACGCTGAACAATGCCTACTATCAGGTTCGCGAAGCGGAAACTCGCGCCTTCTACGAACTTTCCCGGATCGAGCTGGAATCGCAGAACCTGGAGGAGCTAGTCGGGCGATTCCTGGAATCGCTGGTCCATGTTTGCGGTGCCGATGCCGGTCGCCTGTACCTGCTGGACGAGGCCAGCTCGGAGTGGGTACTAAAGGCCGGGCTGCCGGATCCCCCGGATTCAAAGATGCTGGCGGTGCCGAATAAAACCGGCCTGATCAAGAAACTGGCGCGTCCCCGCCAGTTGAATGGCAACGCCAAGTCGTCCGGCGTGCTGCTGGACCCAGGATGGTACCACCAGTTCAAGTCCTGCTGGTCCATTCCTTTAACTGCGGACGGCCGTACGGCCGGCGTGATGCAGTTCGGTTTTTCAAGAGTTTACGAGTGGCTGCCGCGCGAGCAGGAATTGCTGGCCGCGGCCGCCGAGCGTTGTCTCCTGGCCGCTGAGAAGGCTCGGTTGATGGAAGATCTGGCGCATCGGGAAGAGCAGGTGCGCGGTCTGGCCGAGCATATGCTGCACGTCGAGGAGATCGAACGGCGGCGCATCAGCCGGGAACTGCACGACGAAGCCGGGCAGAGCTTGCTCTGTATTCGCTTGCAGTTAGAGATGATCGAGCAGTCCCTGCCGGAATCCGAGGGCGAGTACAAGGCCAAGCTGATGGAGGCTCGGGACCTGACCGAGCGCACCATCCTGGAGATGCGGCGTCTGATTGCCGCGCTGAGTCCGGCGGTGCTGGAGCAGCTCGGATTGGGGGCGGCGCTCAAGGCGCTGATCAACCGGTTCCAGCGCGTGCAGCCCAACTGCGAGGTGGAATTGAAGATCGGCCGGCTGGAGCACCCGCTGCCGCAGCAGACCGAGACCATCTCCTATCGCCTTGTACAGGAATGCTTTAACAACATCGGCAAGCACTCGCAGGCGACCAAGGTAAATGTTTCCCTGGAATCGGCCGATGGTTGGTTGAAGCTCATCGTACAAGACAACGGCGTCGGATTCTGTATCGAGGACGCCTTTGCCAAACGAGAGTCGTTTGGCCTGTCTGGAATGCGGGAGCGGGTGGCATTGCTCGGAGGGAGCTTTCAAGTCGAAAGCCAGCCAGCCCGTCCCACCAAAAAATTGAGACCCGTCGGCAAAAAAAGTGCCTCAGGGAGCCGTCGTAAGCCCGGGGTACTAAGAAAGGGTACAAAGATTTCCATAGAATTGCCGATAGCGAAATAGAAGGGCAAACCGACGAAGTAGGGAACCACAATTATGGCGAAAATTCGAATCATGTTAGCGGACGACCACACACTGTTTCGGCAGGGGATCCGTACCTTGATCTCAGCGGAAGCGGACATGGAGGTTGTTGGCGAAGCATCCAACGGCGGAGACGCGGTGGACAAGGCCGCGGAAGTTCGCCCGGATGTGGTGCTGATGGATATCGGCATGCCGGGGCTCAGCAGCTTTGAGGCGACCCGTCAGATCAAGAAAAATCGGCCGGAGACCAAGGTCCTGTTCCTCACCATGTATGACGATGAGGACTATCTGGTGGAAGGCATGGAAGTCGGCGCTGGCGGGTACGTGCTGAAAGATAGCCCCAGCCAGCAACTGGTGGCGGCGGTGCGCGATGTCTGCCGCGGTGGCAGCTACCTCAGCCCGCGCATGTTGTCCCAACTGGTGGATGACTTCCGCAGCCGGATCAAGTCCGCCAATCGCCTGCCTCGGTTTGCCACGCTGACCACGCGCGAGCGCGAAGTGCTCAAGATGCTGGCCGAAGGCAATTCGGTGAAGGAAATCGCCTCCGACCTGAACCTCAGCGTCAAGACCGTTGAGGCCCACAAGTTTAATCTGATGCGCAAGCTGGACATCCACAACAAGGCCCAACTGGTCCAGTACGCCATCCAGAAAAAGATCATCAAGATTCCCAACCTCGTGTAGTTCACCTTCTGCGAGTTGTTATTCTGAAGCCGCGGATCCTGAGCAAGGTCTCAGGAGTTCCGCGGCCTTTTTTCTTTCTGGGACGTCGACGTTGGTGGAGAGCCGGTCATTGCGGGAGATCCCTTCCGGGAAACGCCAGCCGCTGGGCAAACTCTCGTATGGTGAATAGTGCGGAGGAATTTCCCCGCGGCGTGCACGCGCCACGCCATCGGCAGGAGCGAATGGATGAAGCAATTTGTCTTGGTTTGTCCTGGGGATCGTCTTCGTCGGTCTTGTTTTCTTCGTGATCGGGGCGGCCTTGGTGCTGGCGATCGGCCAGGGTTGGGGGCCGGGGGAGATCGCCGACAATTCCGTGCTGGTCCTGCCGTTGTCCGGACCGGTGCCGGAGCAGGCCACCGTCGAAGTCTCCATCCCCTATATTGCGGAATCCGGCGGCATGACGGTGCTTGAAATCTACCGGGTGCTCGATTCGGCGGCCACCGACGCCCGGATCGAGGCGCTGGTGCTGGACGCCAGTGGATTGAGCGCGGGCTGGGCGAAGATGGAGGAGCTTCGCTCCGAGATCGAGCGGTTCAAGACCCGGTCCGGGAAGCCCGTATACGCTTACCTGTCCGGGGCGACCTCGCGCGAGTACTACGTGGTTTCGGTGGTGGACAAGATTTATATGGGGCCGCAGGATTGGCTCGATGTGAAGGGCTGCGCGCCGAGCTGATGTATCTGAAGGGGCTGCTGGACAAGATCGGTGTCGAGATGCAGTTCGAGGCACTGGGCAAATATAAGGACGCCCCGGATCAGTACACCAAGACCGGCCCATCGGAGACGACGCTGGAGGTCCTGAACGAGACGCTGGATCAGTTCTACGGCAACCTGGTGGATGTCATCGCCAGTGGGCGCGGATCGACTCGGGAGCAGGTGTTGGAGCTGGTGAACGAGGGGCCGTTTGTCGCCCAGAATGCGCTGGCCAAGGGGCTAGTGGATGGGCTTCTCTTCAGAGACGATTTCTATGATCAGGTGAAGACCGCGGCGGGGATCGACAAAGATATTGACCTGAAAGCGCACCTCCGCGTCGACCTATCTGGCGAATCTGAATAATGAGTCGCCCGCCGGCAAGTGGATCGCCGTGGTGACCGCGGATGGCGAGATTCTGCCCTCCGGTTCCCAAACCTCGCTTTCGGAAGTGGCGATCACTTCCAAGGGGATGACGCGCATTCTGCGCGAAATTCGCGACGATGACCGGATCTCCGGTGTGATCCTGCGTGTGGATTCCCCGGGCGGCGATGCGGTGGCGTCCGATGAAATTCTGCATGAGATGAAAGCGCTCAGCAAGAAGAAGCCGCT
>CAVXJP010000014.1:0-168725 GCA_963762135.1 Terriglobia bacterium | reverse complement strand
TGCATGGAGTGGTTTGCGGGGGATGTGTTTGTTTTGGGAAGTGGTTGAGGGCAGTGGAGTTGTACCCAAAGAAAATCGTGGGACTACCACTGTGGGTTGCGACGGATGACGCGAGTGGTTGTGGTGGGGCGGCTCGGCGAGTGCGGGGAATGGTAGGAGTGTGGAAGAAAAACTGAGAAAGTCCCGTCTGTCCCGGTTTCCCCGATTTTGGGTCCCTCCCGGTTTCCCCGTTTTTACACCGATTTCCCCAGGAGAATTACTCAGCTTGAGTTAGATTGATGAACTGCTGGTATACGAAGCTGTCGCGAGTACATCTGAACTCGAACGATTTTTGATCGTATCCCTCACGTGTAGCTGTCACTTCGACAGTGGAATCTAGGTCGACAAAGATTCGTACCCTGCCATAAGCATCACTCTTGTCAAGCCGAAAGGGGTACTGTGGCCGGATATTCACCGAAACCCCCGGTACCCATGCCCCTTCGCTATTTCTGAATTGATAGAGGACCTCGCATCGAGGGAGTGGAAGAGTCTCTATCAAACAAGGTTTGCGATCGTACGTGACCCTCAGAGTGGTGGTCTTTCCCCAATGTAGTGGGATGTATCTCACCTGCACTTCATCGCATCCGGAACCAACAGTAAGCGTAGCTGGCCCAAAACCAAGGTCACAAAAACTCACACCTCCACGCTGGTACTCCGCCTGAATCGTTCTTCCTGGTACGTCCACTCTTACTCTGCCCTCCAAAACCTCCTGATTGTCGGGGTTCACGATCACGACGTCAAGAGAGCAATAACTCGCTTGCGCATGGAGTTGACCGGCAAGAAGAATAGCTAGAATTAAAAACAGTTTACCCATATTGTTGAATTATATTCTGCTTGAGTTGGGGCGCTTGTGGTTGAAGACCCACTTCGGAGGTGATCCCCGCCGAAGCTATGCGCGAGTTCGTGCAGAAAAATCAAGTCCATGAACTGCGACGCCGTCATCGACCCAGCCTTAACTTCGGCGGATAGACCACCCAGCACATTCATGCTTGCTCCACCAACTGCCACAGTCGATGCAGGGTCCTGCCAGTTCACTGCAGTATTGAATGTAATAGCCCGTTGCAACCTCATGAATCCACCACCCACTCGGGAGTACTCTGCAAGCCAGCCCTCACCTTCTCCACTCTCGCTAAACGTTAGTGGTGACTCGCTGAACCTTACATGAATGCTATTCACACGTTGTTGTGCAGCCTCGATGCTGGGCGCTCCAATCGCGGACGCACAATCTTGCGTAGAAAGGAGCTTCTCGACGCGCTGTCTCGAGTCCTCCACAGCATTCTCAAGATTGAACGGCACGGTACTACCGCCGCCGCCCCCGCCACCCTGCGGCTGAAAGGAGCAGGCCTCTGAGAAACCCAATTGGCACAAAGTGTCATCATCCATCCCCTCAAGGACTCCAATAGGTATATCGGTTGGTGGCCCAAAGACGCCATTCAGGAACGCTTCGACTGCGTATACATCAAGTGACCCGGGATGACCACATACGGTAATGGAAAAGCGGTTGCCTGCGTTGCAATCAATCAGGCCCGAAGGATCAGATCGGTTAATCGGGTCACCCCGCGTATACGCGTACCGATTCCAACTCCCGAGAGGAAACCGGGACAGACGGGACTTTCTCAGATTTCCTTCCACCACCCCACACTCCCGAGCACCCACGGAGCCGACCCAACACAACCTCTCGCGTCATCCGGAGCAACCGAAAGTGGTAATCCACGATTTTCGCTGGGTACAACTCCCCCGCCTTCAACCACTTCCCAAATCACCCGAGCCCCCTCCCGCAACCCAATGCCCCCGGAATCGTCGATACCTATTCCTGGCCAGGAATTTTGGCGAAACCAGTTGTATTAGGGTGTTACTGAACCTGACCTGAGCCCCGCAAACCGTCCGAAACGGAGTACGATTTCAGACGAAGGAAAAGGGAAGTGAGATGAGCAAGGGTCGGCACGCGGAAGCGCGGATTATTGGAGCGCTGAAGCAGGTCGAGGCAGGACAGAGGGTTGAGGACACGTTGGTCCTGCCCGCCGCAATGCCCCCATTACAATTTCTAATGCTCGGTGCCTATTGCATTTACCCCGCTTAGCTAGTACGCTAGTTCAGACGAGACGTATCCATGCGCTTCCAGGACCCCAACCAGGCTCTCCTTCTTAGCGGCACGGGTGCGTCTGCTGCTATCATTTCTCTGATGGGCATCGTTCGGCGCGTAGTACTCGTACCGGTAGTCATTACCGGCCCCGCCTGAACGGCCCGATCGAAACGAAAAGATCTTGGCCACTGGCGGGGTAAGCGATCCCCGGCCCAGTGGCTTTTTTGTTTTTGGGGTGCGTACGTGACGAGGCGAAACTCGGGGACAGACACCGTTTTCGCGGGTTGGATGTAGGTCCCCTGGTTGAGGTAAGGCAAAAACCAGATGTCAGTCCCCATTTTCGCGGGGTTGGTGCGGAGGTGCGGTAGCCCGCTCTCTACCGGTCGCGGTGCCTACTTCGCCGTGGCTCCGTAGCCCAAGTCGGTGGGGTTGGATAGTGGTTTGGTGGAGCGGAAGGTCGGCGTGGCGCCACCAGAGTTAATTTAATAAGGATTTAGCAGGACCCCGGGCGGAGATGGTCCGCCGGGTAGCGGAGAATAGAAGATGCGGTCTGCGCGGGATGGCTCGCGCGGCAGGTAGGAATGGGTAGTACGCGGCGCATGGCGCCGCGCCACACGGGTTTAGGCAAGTAGAGTTACGCGGGGCATGGCCCCGCGCCACGTAAGGAAATTCGAGGAACGATATGTCAGACGGAAAATTGATGACGGGCGCCGAGATTGTGCTGGAGTGCTTGCTGCGCGAGAAGGTCGAGATCTTCTTCGGGTATCCGGGCGGCGTGACGCTGCCGCTGTATGACGCGCTGTACGATCACTCGATCAAGCACGTGCTGGTGCGGCATGAGCAGAATGCGGGATTCGCGGCCCAGGGCTATGCGCGGGCGACGGGAAAAGTGGGCGTGTGCTGCGCGACCTCGGGTCCGGGGGCGACGAACCTGATTACGTCGCTGGTGGACGCGATGATGGACTCGATTCCGATCGTGGCGATCACCGGCCAGGTGACCTCGTCGCTGATCGGCTCCGATGCGTTCCAGGAAGCCGATACGTTCGGCATCACGCGGCCGTGCACCAAGCACAACTACATGGTCAAGAGCGTGAATGAACTGCCGCAGGCGATCCATGAGGCGTTCCATCTGGCCTCGACCGGGCGTCCCGGGCCGGTGCTGGTGGATATCCCGAAGGACGTCTTCCAGGCGCAGGGGCACTATAAGCCGGTTTCCGAGATTCACCTGCCGGGCTACAAGCTGTCGACCGAGGGTCATGCGGGGCAGATCCGGCGCGCCGCCCAGATGATCTGGGAATCCGAGCGTCCGATTGTGTACGCCGGCGGCGGCATTCTGGCATCGGGCGCCTCAAGCGAGCTGCAGAAGCTGGCCGAGACGGTGGACATCCCGGTGGTGACCACGCTGATGGCGCTGGGCGCGATGCCGTCGGGCCATCCGAACTACATTTCGATGCCGGGCATGCACGGCAGCTACGCCGCCAACATGGCGCTGACCGAAACCGATCTGATCATCGCGCTGGGCACGCGCTTTGACGATCGTGTCACCGGCCGGCTGAAGGCCTTCGCGCCGCATGCGCGCGTGATCCACGTGGACATCGATCCGGCCGAGATCTCGAAGAACCGCGCGGCGGATATTCCGATCGTCGGCGACGTGAAGATCGTGCTGGAGAAGATGCTCCAGAACATTGAGGAACTCAAGGGCGAGATGCAGGCCGCCAATTCCGGGACGCGCGCGGCCTGGCGCTCCCAGGTTCGCGCCTGGAAGGAAGAGCATCCCCTGGAACCGGAGATTTCGAGCGAAGAGATCAAGCCGCAGCATCTGGTGTCGGAGATCGACCGGCTGTCGGGCGGGGAAGCGATCGTGGCTTCCGACGTCGGGCAGCATCAGATGTGGGGCGCGCAGCTCCTGCGCTTCAATCATCCGCGGCTGTGGCTCAATTCGGGCGGCCTGGGCTCGATGGGCTTTGGGTTGCCGGCGGCGATCGGCGCGCAGTTCGCGCGGCCCGACAAGCTGGTGTTCGCGCTGGTGGGCGACGGCGGCTTCCAGATGTCGATTCCGGAGCTGGCGACCATCGCCAATCATGCCCTGCCGGTGAAGATCATCGTGATGAACAACGGCTTCCTGGGCATGGTGCGGCAGTGGCAGACGCTGTTCTACAACAACCGGCTGAGCGCGGTGCAACTGGATGGCTTCCCGGATCCGGAGAAGCTGGCGGGGGCCTACGGGTTCCGCGGCTCCACGGTGGAGAAGCCGTCCGAGCTGCGCGCGGCGCTGGAAATGGCGGTGAATGAGCCGGGTCCGTATCTGCTGAACGTCCGGGTGACGCCGTTTGAGAACGTGTATCCGATGGTGCCGGCCGGCGGCGCGATCAATGAAATGGTTCTGGCTCCGCCGACGCCGGTGGGAGCTTAGGCTTGGTGGACGCCGAGATCGAGGACAACAAAAAGATGCTTCAAGTGATTTCAATTCTGGTGGAAAACAAGCCCGGCGCGCTGCTGCGGGTCACCGGCGTGCTGTCGGCGCGGGGCTACAATATCGAGAGCCTCACGGTGGCTCCGGCGCTGGATCCGGGGCTGAGCCGGATGAGCATTGTCGTCGACGTGAACCCGTCGGTTCGCTCGCAGGTGATCAAGCAGATCAACAAGCTGGTCAACGTCCTGCAGGCCACTGATTTAACGGATGCGCCGGCGGTGCGGCGGGAGCTGGTGCTGGTAAGAGTGAAAGCTCCGCAGGAGGCACGCGGACCCATATTAAAGGAAGCCGAGATCTTTGGCGCGCGGGCGGTAGAGAGCTCGGTGGACGGGTTCGCGCTGGAGGCGACCGGAGATCCGGAGCGGCTGGACTCCTTTATTCGGGTCATTGAACGCTACGGCGAGATCGAAGTGACGCGGTCCGGGATGGTCGCAGTTTCGATGGAGCCGAAGAAACTGAAGCTGGCGCCGCCGGTGAGTCCGGAGCATCTGGACGATGGGTCGGCGGGCGATGAAGAGACGGTTCGCTCGGACGCTTAAATCCCGGACGCCTATATAAGGACGCCTGACGAAGGACGGAAGGCGTCGCGGAATGAAAAAAGATCGGTTGGCTAACAACCACGAACGTTGAACAATACAGACCACGGAGTTGAACTTACATAAATGATTACGCGCTATTACGAACAGGACGGCGATCTCTCGCTGCTGAATGGAAAGACGGTTGCCATTATTGGCTACGGCAGCCAGGGACACGCGCACGCCTTGAATCTGCGGGATTCGGGCGTCAGCGTCGTAGTCGGACTGGGAGAAGGCTCGAAGAGCAAGGCCAAGGCCGAGGCCGAAGGGCTGAAGGTGATGTCGGTGGCGGATGCGACCAAGGCAGCCCAGGTCATCATGGTGCTGGTGCCGGATCACATTCAGGGCGAGCTGTACACCAATGAGATGGCGCCGAACCTGGACGCGGGCGACACGCTGATGTTCGCGCACGGCTTCAACATCCATTTCGGATTCATCAAGCCGGCCGACAACATCGACGTGACGATGATTGCGCCGAAGGCTCCGGGGCATCGCGTGCGTGAAGTCTTCACCGAGGGGCAGGGCGTTCCCGGCCTGGTGGCGATTCATCAGGATAAGTCGGGCAATGCGCTGAAGCAGGCGCTGGCCTATGGTTACGGGATCGGCTGCCTGCGCGCCGGGATTCTGGAGACCAGCTTCAAGGAAGAGACCGAGACCGATCTCTTTGGGGAGCAGGCGGTGCTGTGCGGCGGCGTCAGTGAGCTGATCCGCAGCGGGTTCCAGACCCTGGTCGACGCCGGCTACGCGCCCGAGATGGCCTACTTCGAGTGCCTACACGAAGTGAAGCTGATTGTCGATCTGATTTATGAGGGCGGTCTGACCTACATGCGGTACTCGGTGTCCGACACGGCTGAGTACGGCGACTACACCCGCGGGCCGCGCGTGATCACCGATCAGACGCGCGCCGAGATGAAGAAGATTTTGGGCGAGATCCAGTCGGGCGAGTTTGCGCGGGAGTGGATGGAAGAGAACAAGTCCGGTCGCCATAAGTTCCTGGCGATGCGGAAGGCCCAGGAAGATCAGCAAATTGAGAAGGTCGGCGCGGAGCTGCGCAAGATGATGACCTTCTTGAAAAAGAAAACGGCCGACGCGTAATCGCGCGCACGGTCCTAGCAGCGCCGGGGCGGGAACCACCCCTCCCGGCGCTCGATAGTTTGGAAAGAAAAGTAGGATCCCATGCGAGTATTCACCTTCGATACCACTCTTCGCGACGGCACGCAGGGCGAAGCCGTCAGCTTCACGGCCGAGGATAAGCTCCTGGTCGCGCAAAAGCTGGATGAGCTCGGTATCGATTACATTGAGGGCGGCTGGCCGGGGTCCAATCCTAAGGATAAAGAGTTTTTCGAAGCGGCCAAGGGCGTGAAGTTCGAGCATGCCCGGCTGACGGCGTTCGGGGCGACGCGTTTTGCCCGGAATCCGGTGGAGAAAGACAAGTCGGTGAATGCGCTGCTCGCCGCTGAAACGCCGGTGGTGACGATCTTCGGTAAGAGTTGGGATCTGCACGTGCACCGCGCGCTGAACATCAGCGAAGAAAAAAACCTGGAGATCATCACCGACACGGTCCGGTACCTGAAGGATCACGGCCGCGAGGTGGTCTACGACGCTGAGCATTTCTTTGACGGCTACCTGGCCAATCGCGACTTTGCGATGCGCACGCTGGAGGCCGCCAAGAAAGCCGGCGCCGATACGCTGTGTCTGTGCGATACCAACGGCGGGATGATGACGCCGAAGCTGGCCGAGATCTGCGCCGACGTCCGCAAGAATTTCGACGGGATCCTGGGGATCCATACCCACAACGATTCCGGGCTGGCGGTGGCCAATGCGATGGCGGCGATCGAGGTAGGCTTCGCGCACGTGCAGGGCACTGCCAACGGCTACGGCGAGCGCTGCGGCAATGCGAACCTGACGACCGTCATCGCCAACCTGGAGCTCAAGACCGAACACACCACCATCGGTAAGGACAAGTTGAAGCAGCTCACTTCGACGGCGCGCTACATCGCCGAGCTGGCGAACCTGACGATGGCGACCGGGCAGGCCTACGTCGGCCCGAGCGCGTTTGCCCACAAGGGCGGCGTACATGTCAGCGCGGTGTTAAAGGATTCGACGACCTACGAGCATGTGGATCCGTCGACGGTCGGCAACCGGCAGCGCGTGCTGCTGAGCGACCTATCCGGCAAGAGCAACGTCCTTTATAAGCTGAAGCAGCACGGCCTCGAAGACCGGCTGGATGATGAGGCCCGGCGGGAGCTGCTTGAGAAGATTAAGCAGATGGAGCATGACGGCTTCGACCTGGAGGCGGCCGAAGGGACTTTCGAGTTGGTCGTGCGGCAGGCGCTGCGTCCGGACGCCAAGCTGTTCGAAATTGTCAGCTACCAGACCACCACTTCGCAGGCCGGCTCCAACGCCACCGTCACGCTGAAGGCGCACGATGGGGTGCATTCGGCCACCGCGCACGGCAACGGTCCGGTGAACGCGCTGGATCTGGCGCTGCGCCAGTGCCTGGCGACGCTGTACCCAGACATTAAGAATGTCCGGCTCACCGACTACAAGGTCCGCGTGCTGGACAACAAGAAGGGCACGGCGGCGCGCGTGCGCGTGCTGGTCGAGTGGTCCGATCACCGCAAGAGCTGGGCGACGGTCGGGATTTCCGAGAACGTCGTCGAGGCGAGCTGGTTCGCGCTCACCGATGCGCTGCGCCTGGAACTGATGCGGCTCACCGAGGACGATTCCGGCGTCGATCATGCGGTGGAAGACTACTGCTGGGGAGTCTGACTCAGCCTCAGAATCCAGAAGCCGGGAGCCTGGGTCCAGACGGGGCTCCCGAGGAAGCAGCGGGGTCGCGGCCGACTGATCTCCCTATAAATAGGACGCTCGAAAAGGACGTCGAGTCGGCGAAAATCTCGCAGTTGACGCGTAAGTGTAGCGAGGCCTTTCGCTTACCTGAACACCCTGCGGTAATACCTTAGTACGGGGGCATCTTCCCAGGGTGGGAATTAAGGTGTTTCCCTAACTAGAGTTTTCCCTAAAACAACCGTTCTATACGGTAGGATGCCACGGTCTTCCGATACTCGTTGTCTGTACTGTAATGGAAAGATCCCTCTGCTGCAGAGGCTAAAAAACAGCCAGTTCTGTTCGTCCGCGCATGAGCAGACCTATCGTAATGAGCAGCAGGAACTTGCCATTGAACGGCTGCATCAGACGCACGATTCACTGCAAGCCTATAAGCCGCCTGAGGATGTGGAGTCGATTCTGGGTCCGCTCAGTATTCCTCCGGCGCCCACGCCTACGGCCAGGAATACGATTGGCGGGATTGCGAACTCTGGCGGGGAAACCCAGGAGCAGAAGCGCCACAAGCCCGCAAAGCCGGGCTCGGAGGGTGCGCCGTACGATCCGGAGAATCCATCTGATTTCCGCCCCAGTTGGGAAAAACTGAGTGGCGAGACGATGTATACCGAGGAGGAGCGACTGGCGCCGCCCCGGCCGCTGGCGCAGCCGTCCCAACCTCCCGCTCCTTCCGCCGCCGAGGAAGAGCTTTCCGAACTGGATCAGTTTCTGCGGGATACGGCGGCACTTGACAAGTTTTCTTCGAAGGATCTCGATCTGGACGATCTGGCTCCAGAGAACCTGAGCGCTCCTCCGAAGCCGGATCCGTCGGTGATGCGGCACTTCATGCCGAAGCAGCCGCGTCCGGAACCGGAGCCTTCCAGGAATGATTTCACCGAGAGCTTGCTGGATCGGCTGGGTGTTCAGGATTCCGGGCTTTCACGGGATCTGGGCCAACACCGGGATGTCGAGCCGCCGACGCCCGAGCCGGAGCCGCAGGAGGAACCGGTAGCCGCTTCGCCGCTGGATCGTCTGATGCAGGCGGCCGATGCTCCGTCGCGTCCGGAACCCGAGCCGGAAGAACCGATTTCCGTGTTCTACACCGGTCCGGAGGCGAGCCGGATGGCGGAGCTGTTGCCGCAGGTTGAGCCCGAGGGTCCGTATGGCGTTCTCCCGCCCGCGACCCCGAAACCCGTGGCTGCCGAACCGGCGGCCTTTGGCGGACAGGATCAGCAAGTTTCGTCGGGCGTTCTTTGGGGTGATGTCGCGCTGCAGCCGCCGGCGACCGCCGGTGAACTCCGGCTGCCCATGGTGGACGACGCCCAACGCTTGGCGGGTCCCGAGTCGCAGGATGTGGGAGCAGGGCTGCCGCACCAGCCCGCGTTGGAGTTTGCAGCGAGTCAGTTGAGCCCCGCGCGGCCCGAGCCGGTGGACCTCGAAACCGCCCGCCCGGATGTCCTCAGCGCGGAGTATATCGAGGAGCTGACGCGTCTGGCCCAACAGGCCGCCCAGGACGAATCCGCGGCTCAGAATGTGGTGGCAGCGGAGGCCCAAGCCGGCGCTCCGGTCGAAGCCGTGGCGCCTGTGGCCGAGTCTGGGTTGGAGGCCGTGCCGGCCATCGAACCGGAAGCGCTCGTGCCCGAACCGGTGGCCGAGGCTCCGGAAAAACCCGTTGCCCAGTCGGAAACGGTTGCCGGGGAGACGCAGGCCGCCGAACAACTCGCTGAACCGGCGGCACAGGAGCTGCCGTCTGAGTCGAAGAAGCCGATCAGCGGCATCTGGATTTCCGAAGAACTATTCGGTTCCAGGGCGCCGAAGCACGACACTCGGTCGGAGAAGAAGCCTGCTGCGCCGGTATCGGCGGCGGACGCGGATTCGAAACCGGCTCCCATTGCCGCGTCCGAACCGTTCCCCTCCGAGAGCCTCGCCGAGACGCGCGCGGAGGCCAAACCAGTCAACATCAAGCAGGGCGACGTCCACGCCGAGCGTGCCGACATCCAACCCGTCAAGGCCGAGCCTGAGATCGATCTAGTTGACGTCGATCAAGCAGACGAGGAGCTGGCTGAGCCGGTTCTCGCCGAGGCTGCGCCGCTGGAAGCAGTGGAGACGGAAGCCGTCGCCGCAGCCGGTACCGACGACGAGGCCGTCGCGGAAGAATCGCTTGAACACGACGCCGCTGAGCCAGAAGCTGTGGAAGAAGAGGTTGCCGAGTGGGAGCCGTCGCTGGCGAGGCTGGCCGCGCTGCTGGCTGCCGAACCTCGGGATTCGGAACCAGGCCAGGCAGCCGAGGCCGACGAGGGCGATCAGGCCGAACCGGTTTCCTTCGAGCGGGAAGCAGGACTGCCGGTGCACGAGGTGGAGCCGGAAGCCGTACCCGTTCCCCAGCTTGAAGAAGAGTTCGAACAAGAGGAAGACGAGGAGCCGGCTTGGGCGAGCGTGATGCCTCTGCCGGGACCGGCCGCCGTGCCCGCCCTGCGCGCCCGGCGTGTGGCGACTGAGGTGAGCCCGATCGAGACCGAGGAACTGCTGATCTGGGCGGATCTGGAGATGACGCCTGCGGTGGGTTCGCAGCGCGATCTGTGGCAGTTGAACGACTCCCTGTGCGCGCTGGAGGTCGAGTGTACCGCGTCCAAAGCCGCTGGGCCGAGGGCACCGATGACGGTGCCGCTGACCGGAACGATTCTATTCCCCAAGGTTCGCCTGGAGCCGGAGCCGTTCAAGACGACCTCGCCGGGCAGCGGGATGGACCGGATGATGGGACCGCCTCCGCGCACGCCAGGCGGCGGATCCGGAGCCAACCGGAAGAAACGCAAGCCGACGGGGCCCGGTGGCATGTTGGGCGGCGTCAAGGGATTCTGGACGCATGCGCCGCGGGATCTGAAGATCCTGCTGCTGGTGATTCCCGCGCTGCTCGCGCTGGTGTTCCACCCGTCGCTGCCGAAGATCAGTGTTTCGGCGCCGGATACTTCGAGCGGCGTGACGGCCGACGTGAAGGGCTGGTTCGATAACAGTTGGACCGAGGTGCGGGCCGCGATCGCTGGGCGGGCCGGGGTCGCGCTGGAAGAGGATTTCCGCCAGGGGCTGGATCAATGGATCAGCCGCGGAGGAGCCACCACGCACTGGTCGTTTGACCAGACCGGGTTTGTGAAGCCGGGTCCGCTGGCGCTCTACGCCCCCTCCATGAACCTGGTGGATTACCAGATGCAGTTTCTGGGAATGATCGACCAGGGTGCGTTGAGCTGGGTGGTGCGGGCCAAGGACTTCCGCAACTACTACGTGGTGAAGCTGACCCAAAGGGAAGGCGGCGCGCTGCCGATTATCTTTGTGACTCGCTATGCGGTGATTGACGGCGTGGCGATGGATCGCGTGGACACCCGGGTGCCGATCGATGCCCGTGCGGACACCCTCTACCGGGTCCGGATGGATATCAAAGGGGACAACTTCACGTTGGCGGTTCAGGATCAGGTGGTGGACACCTGGGAAGATCCCCGTCTGGACCGGGGGGGCGTCGGGTTTTATACCGGACGCGGTGAGGAGAGCCGGGTTCGGTGGATACAGTTGACTCACCAATACGACATGCTGGGCCGGCTTTGTGCCTACCTGGCGCCTTATAATCCGTCCTCGGCGGCGGGTGCCGAAGTGGCTGGTAGCTATTGATCGAACGGAGTAAAACCAATATGAGCAATAAGACAGACGCAACGAAGCCGGAAAGCAGCGTGCAGCCCCGGCTGGCCAAGGCGGTTTCGCTGCACCTGGAGGGGAATCGCGAAGAGGCGCTGGCGGAGCTGGACGCCGCGATTGAAAGCGGCGAGCGCGGCGCGGAAGTTTGGGCAGCCAAGGGACACGTGCTGTTCGAGTTGGGCCGTTATGAGGAGGCGACCGAAGCCTACACCCAGCTGTTGGCCATGGCGCCGGAACATAGCACCGCCGAATTCAACCTCGGCATCTGCTATGAGAAGCAGGGCGAGTGGGAGCAGGCGGCACAGCACTTTGAAAAGTCGCTGCGGCAGGATCCTTCGCGCCTGGAGGCGAATCTGGGGCTAGGCATCTGCCTATTGCGTCAGGAGAAGCCCGAACCGGCCATCAAGTGTTTTGACGCGGTGCTGAGCTCGCAGCCCGAACATGAAACCGCGCAGTTCGGCAAGGCGGTTTCGCTGCAACTGCTGTGGAAGTTCGACGAGGCGACCAACCTCTACACCGGAATCCTGGAAAAGAATCCGCAGTCGGAAGAGTGCCTGGTGAACCTCATCACGATCGGCATGGCCCGCAAGGACTATGACTCGATCATGAAGCACGCCGAGCGTCTGCTGGAGATTCGCCCGCATTCGCAGGCAGCGCTGGAAGGCTTGGCCACCTGCGCGTTCAATGCCGGCGACTTTGAGGCGGCGGGTCGCTATTGCCAAAAATTAGTTGAGTTTACGCCGGATCACTTCGAGCGTTGGTTTAATCTGGGCGTGGCGATGCAGAAGTCGGGCAAGCTGGAAGAGGCGGCCAAGGCCTATCGCGAGGCAGTGCGGGTGCGCCCCGACGCCAAGCAGGCCTATGTGAATCTGGGAATCGTGCAGCAGGAGCTGAAGGATTTGGTTTCTGCGCGCGAGTCCTATGAGGCCGCGCTGAAGATTTCTCCGGATCTTGGTGACGTGATCTACAACCTGGCGAGCGTGCTCGAGGAGCAGCAGGATTGGGAAGGCGCCGAAAAGCTGTACGAGAAGTTGGTGGCCCGCAATCCCGATTGGGAGGATGCCTGGTTCCGTTTGGGCTACCTGCGGCTGCAGCGCGGCGACAATCGCGCCGCAGCGGACGCCTTCCAGACCTGCCTGGCCAAGCGCAGTCCGTGGCCGGAAGCGCAGCTCAATTTGGGACTGGCGCAGTGGAAGCTTAACAATCTTGACGAGGCCTCCAAGGCGTTCCGGGCGGTGCTCGAAGCCGACGGCGATTCGATCGACGCACTGCGCGGATTGGCCGCGTTGGCCGTCCAGCAGGAAGATCTGGATAACGCGCTGGATCTGCAGGCTAAGCTGATTGAATCCGGTGAGCGCACTCCGGAGCTGTTCTACAACACCGGTCTGTTGCTGCAGAAGGCGGGCAACCTGGAAGACGCGATCAAGCTCTACCAGGAAGCATTGACCGAGCGTCCGGACTTCGCCGAGGCGCTGCTGAATTTGGGCCACGCGCTGAAGACCAAGGGCGAGGTGGACGAGGCTCGGAGTTGCTGGAAGCAGGCGCTCGAGCACAAGCCGGAACTCGCGGCCGGATACTTCCAGTAGGCTGCCCTTCGCGAGTTCGCGAACATCTCAAGCGGCTCGGCGTTCTGCCGACCGTCGGAATATAGGCGCCCCAGCCGGACTTAGGGCCGGCTGGGGTGTTTCTGTTTTCGGCCCGTTGGGACATTTTGATCTAAGAAAGATCCGATGGAGTAGTCCCATGAAGTGATACCTCCAGAGTTTCTTTCATTCCGCTGATGAGATGAGACTTATGGATGGTTTAGGGAGCTCTTGACGGGCGTACCTGTTTTCGGTTTTTGAGAGGAACGGATTGGTTTCCCTTCGTATCCGAATGCACCCTGAGGCGGATGGCTTGGCGCAGCATACGTGGACTGGAATCGACGGCCTCCTCTTGCGCCCGGGGGGTGGGCAGGAGGGCGTTTGACACTGCCGTCAGGGGTTCGCTATGCTTGCGTTTTCGAGTGTAAGTCGAGTTGTACCCGCAGGTTTCGAGGATGAGCGGATGGCGTCGGTGAAATGCAAAGGCCGATGGAGCAGAGAGCGCATCGGTTCGAGGGAAGCCGGGGTAGTTCGATGCGAGGATCCGAGTCCCTGGGTGACATCGCCTAAGCTGGCGGGGATGCTTGCCGCTCGAAGCGCAAGTCCCCGAGAAGTTCTGACGGTACGAGGCATTGGTACGGTGCGTTTCCGCCGTTGCCCCGTCAGAGAACAGTAACAGGAGCTGCATGAAGAAACATTATTTCGTGGTGGACCTGGCGCATTCCTTTCATGGGCGCTTGCGCCGTCTGCATGTGTCCCACCGCGCACTGTATGTTGGCATGGGCCTGGCCGGGCTGGTCGTGATGTCGCTGATGGGCGTGGTCTCCAGTTATGCGAACATGGCGTGGAAGGTCGCCAAGTACGACCAACTGGCAGAAGAGGTGGATACACTTCGGGGCCAGTATCAGGCGCTGCTCAAGGACAACAATCAGAAGGACGCGCAGTTGGCCTCGCTGCAGATGATGGCCAGCGAGGTGAGCGCGGCTCTGGGGTTGAGCGGTGAAGCGGGGGCTCCGCTGGATGTGGAGATGGAGTTGATCCCGTCCTACACCGAGTCCATCGAAGAATATAATTTCCTGAAGTCGGCGAGCTTCTCGCGGTACCAGCGCAACTATCCGCGCACCTGGCAGCAGAACACGGTCCCGAGCCTATGGCCGGTGAACGGCCGGGTGACCTCGCGGTTCGGCGACCGGCAGGATCCGTTCTCGAGTGAGGGCGGCGGTTTCCACGCGGGGCTCGATATCACTGCCGAGAAGGGGACGCAGGTGCATGCGGCCGCCGACGGCATCGTCTTCCGCGCCGAATTCTCCGGCAAGTACGGTCGGCTGGTGGTGATCGACCACGGCAACGGCATGACCACGCGCTATGCGCATCTGTCCAAGTTCGAGGTTATCCCAGGCGAGGAGATTCGCCGGGGCCAGGTGATCGGATTGTCGGGCGCCTCCGGGCACGTCACCGCGCCGCATCTGCATTTTGAGGTGCGCCAGGGCGGAAGTCCAGTGAACCCGAGCCGCTATTTGTCGCAGTCGGTGATGCTGTCGACAGCGAAACGAGACCTTCCTTTCTAGGGGCAAAGCGCCTCTTGTGCAGCTCCCTGCCGCAGGGCTCCCCTTCTCTTGAGTAGTTCGCCTGCAGTGACAGCGTACCCCGCCTCCCTTTGGAAGCGCGGCCTGTAGGGAGCGCCAACGGATTCGTCCTTCCTTATCTACCCCTTTGCCCCAACGCCACAATCCATCCGGCCGAAACTCCGATTTCCTCAGAAAATCACAACCCATTTCCCCTGTACCCATTTCGGCAAATCAGGACGTCCTTTGTGGCAAAAGGACCGGTGCAAGGCAGGAAGTAGCAAATCGTGCCGGCCTTCGTAGAGGACAGCGAGCAGACACAGGAGAAACCCATGCATATGCAGAGATGCCTGGTGTTGTTTTTCGCGGCCACCGCGCTGATGACCGCGCAGCCGGCCGATCAGCTGCCGTTTGGAAAGATCATCCATTTGGAAGGACCGTTGGGGTTGCGCGACGGACGAGGCATCGTGAATCAGGTCACCGGTATCGCGGATCTCAGCGGCCGCTACGGGACGACGAGAGCGGGACGCTTGCCGTGCGTGGCCGCCCCGAGGAGGTCGAACTGGTCGAATGGTTCACCAATGAGTTCGCGGCCCCGGCGGGCGATGCCGGTGAGATTGTGATGCGCCAGTTTCCGTCTGCTCTCCCTGGAAGGCCGGGTCCTGTGCCGGAGGAGCCGGAGCGGGGCAGACCCGGAGCGAACGAGATTGTCCGGATTATCTTCGCCGCCGAACCGGCGACCGACACGCTTTCGAGAATCTTGCCAATATGGCCGGCCGGATAAGCGGAATGCGGGTCATGTACGGCATCACGGAAATCCCGACAGATCTGAACCGCTATGCCGTGGTTATGCGGGGTGACGCCCCCGTCGCGGATGTGGCCGAATGGATCGTTCGCGATGTGTTGGACCCTGATTCCGACGCCAACCATGAACGTGCCTTGCAACGTCAGGGCAGCGCGTCAGGGTCTTTCATCTCTCACCAACGACTGCGGACCAGCGTCTCAACGTGATGGCGCAACAGTTAGGTCTGTGACGGGAGCGAATGCGTTTAGTCTGGTGGCCCCACCGGCGATCCTGGTTTGGGGAAGCCCCGAGCAACTTCGGGTCGCCGGGGAGACGCTGCAGGAATTGCTTCAATAGAATCAGGGCAAGAGTTCTTCCCGAAGCGGCGGGCTTTGGGGGATGAGCTGTTCTCATTCTTCGGCGATGGTCACGGCTAGAGAGGGCAACGGTGCTGCATAGCGAACGGTAGTTTCTTCTGGGCCGGCGAGTTCGAGAGAAAGCACACCGTTGGTCATGGTTCCCGAACCCTGAGACATCACCCCGTTACGGACCGCCTCGACGTCCGTGACCTTCCACGAGGGCGGGACCGAGCTGTTGTTGATCGTATAAGTCCCAGTCAGGGAGCGAAAGCGCACAGGCGAGACTTCGCTGTCTTTCTTGTTGGGGGCGTCCTTGGCTTCCGTTGGCGCGTCAACCGGTTGCAGTGCGATGTTGCGAGCTTCCAGCATACCGGTCGCCCGCAGCGATGTAAGAAAAGCTAGATCAAAGCCGGTGGCGCTGGCCGAGGTAGTGAGGTTCAGCGTTCCCCCGGCGAACGGGAGCCCATTCCAATCACCATCGAATTGCAGCGCGGGAAGCGGACCTTCCAGATTGGCGGATAGTTTGCCCGCGATACGCGTCGCCTCGATTCGCCCGGCAAGATTTTCAAACGTGACCTCGGCGCCGTTCCAGTCTAAATCGAAGCGCAGGTTGGTGATCGGCACGGTATTGACGGTGAGCGTATCGATCGCGACCTGGCCGGTGGCGCGGCGCTGGCGCAACCATGCGGGAGGAGTCGCGTCGCCGAGGCGGAAGGTGCGCGAGAGAAAGCTGCGGTCGCGAACCATGGTCGGTGTGAGGAGCCGGCGAAGGTCGGCCGCTTCGGCTTGCGGGATGGTCAAGGCGAAGGTGTGCGGCACCGCCGCGCCGGGGTGAAACGAGTAGGAGCCGGTGATCGGCACCGGGCCCACCGACGCGGTGACGCGATCGATTTCGATTTTGGGTCCGTTCAGACGGACGCGCGCTGTTTTGATCTCCACCGGTTCAGACAGACCCTGGATCTGGATGCTGGCATTCTGCAGGGTGGAAGTGCCCGTCCAGGCTCCGTTCGATTCAAGATCCCCTCCGGAGTAGCGAGCCCATCCGGTCCAGGTGCCGCGCGGAGTCTGTTCGATCACCGGCAGCTCGGCCAGCCCAAAGGAACGCATGGCCGCGACGCTGAGGCCGGGCGTATCAATGCGCATATCCAGCGCGTGGGTCGCCGCATCATAAACACCCTGCAGTTGCGCGCTTTGATTTTCTCCGATGGTGATCTCGGCGGGTTGCATGGTGACTAGGCCGTCGGCGATATCGAAGTCGGCTTTGGCGGCGTGCAGCGGCTCCTGGTCGGGCAGCGTGACCGAAGCATCGCTGACAGTGAGTTGCCCTGCGAGTCCGCTGGCGTTCGTATAGACGGCGGTCCCGAACAGGAAGCCTTCGGCGTCGAGCTCGGCAGGAAGTTCATACCCCATATGGCTGCTGATCTCCAGGAGCGACTTCAGCGGGATCGCGGCAAACTCCACTCCCGCGTCCCAAACCGGGCTGGTAAGCACGTCCCTGGCGCGCAGGCCCACCACCACCGGATCATCGCCCGGAATGCCTTCGCTAAGCAAATCCAGCCGCTCGTTGAGGATGTCCAAGGTACCGGAGTAGGGAAGCGTCCAACCGCTGGGCCCGATGGGCAGGACATCGGAACGGTGAATGTCATTGACTGCGAGCGTGCCCTTGACCTGGACATGATCCATCGGTCCGGTGAGTCGGGCGTCAAGTTCAATCAAGCCATGCACGCCGAAACCGAGCGGGTCCATGAGGCGGAGGGATTCCTCCAGCGAGCTTTGTTGCAGCTCGACGATCAGGTCGAGTTGCTGGAGGCCGGCCGCGCCGGGATCCGGAGCCGTGGTCCCGCGTACAAAGAAACGGCCGAAGTCGTGGGCGGTGTGGTCCGAGCGGGTGGGGTCGCCGCTAAAGCGAATTTCCAGGCCGTCGCCCTGCGCCCCGACGTCGAGGTCGGCGTCATTGAAGAAGAAGGGAGTCTTGACGGCGCCGAACTTGAAGTTCACGCGGCCTCCGCGCAGGCGAATGGTCGGCACGGGCGTGCCTTCGGCGTGAACCGCGTCGAGCAACATCTGGAAGTTCCATGGCCCGGCCGCGGTCTTCACCAGATTCACGCTGGCGTTCTGAAGATTGAGGCTCGAAAAGCGGAACTGGCCGCGGATCAGGCTCCAGGGATCAATGGTCGCGCCGAGCTGGTAGACGTAGGCGAACGGTTCGATGCCGGCGCGCGGGTCCTCATGGATGGTGACGTCTTCGATGGTGAACCCGGGGCCGGGAAAGGGGCCGGACGGGAACAGGGTGAGGCGGACGTCGCCGACTTCGACCGGGCGCTGCAAGCCGGCTTCGAGGGTCTGTTCGACGCGGGCGCGGAACAAGCCGGTGGGAAGAAACGGCAGCGCGGCGGCCAGGATCGCCAACAGGAGCAAGCCCTGGATGATGCGGCGTGCGACGACCCATTTGTCGAGCCCTTTGCGCTGTTCGGGTTTTGACTGCTCCAGGTCCGGCGCCTCGTGGGTGGTGGTGGGGTCGGCCATGGCTAGGACTTGGTGAGAGCCTTGTATGCTTCGGGCGTGTCGATGTCGGTGAAGATGCCGGGGTCGGTTACGTCGACATATTGCGTCTCGGGCACGTGCGCGTGGACGATCGTACGCGCCTCGTCGGTAGGCTTGAGCGAGAGCATTTCCCGCGCGATCGCGGGCGAGGCGAAGACCGGATGACCACGGGCGACTTTTTTCTTTCCGTGCGGCCCGCGAGGAATCACGAATTGGGTTTCCGGGTCGCGCGCGAGAAAGGTTCGGGCGAGCTGGTGGACGGTATCCAAGGACACTGCGGGGCAATCGACGGGAATAAACGCAAACCCCGCGGCATTTTCCGGAAGGGCGTTGAGCGCCGTTTGCAGCGAGCTTAACTGTCCACGATCCGGATCCGGATTGACCACAGCCTTCGCGGGTGGCGGAACATGCGCGCGCAAAGCCTCGGCGTGATGCCCGAGCACGACGATCACTGGATCGCAGACCGTGGAAAGAATGCGGACCAGGCGGGCTAGAAACGTCTCGCCGTCATAGGTCAGCAGGGCTTTCGGCGATCCCATGCGGGAGGAGCGGCCGGCCGCGAGAATGATACCGGCGATGCGGGGATCGGTCGGTGTCGGGCGCGAGCTCGTGCCCACTTGGTTCACTTCAGTAATGCCTTGTAGCGTTCGTGGGCGAAGATGGATTTGGAAAGTTGACGCCAGTCGCTCTCCGGGGCTCGCCGCGCCGCGATCATCTCGGCGACCACGGAAATGGCGATCTCTTCCGGCGTCTCGGCGCCGATCTCGAGTCCCATGGGCGCGAAGACCTTGTTGTCGAAGGCGTCGCGCGGGATGCCTTCCTTTTCCAGTTCCTTGACCACCGAAATCGTCTTGCGCTTGGAGCCGATCATGGCGATGTACTTCGCCGGCGAGGTCACCGCCCAGCGCAGCACGCGCATATCGTCGCGATGGCCGCGCGTCACGATCACCAGGTAGCTGGACGAGTTCACTTCAAGCCGCGGAAATACCTTCTCGTATTCGTCGGCGAAGGTGGCTTCGGCTTCCGGGAAGCGTTCCTGGTTAGCGAACGCTTCGCGATCATCGATGATGACGGTTTGGAATCCGGCCATCGTGGCGGCTTTGGAAATCCCTTTGGAGACGTGGCCGCCGCCGAAGATGAACGCCACGGGCTGAGGAATGATAGGTTCCACGAAGATGTTGAGCTGGCCGCCGCAGATGAGCCCCTCATCGTAGGCCGCGTCCTGGGACAGCGAAAAATTCAGGTGTTGGGGCTTCTCGGTTTCGATGACCTCGCGGGCCGCGGTCCACACGTCGCCTTCAACGCACCCGCCGCCGACGGTGCCCATGATGGATCCGTCCTCGCGCACCAGCATCTTGGCGCTTTCAAAGCTCGGGATGGAGCCGTTGACCTGGACGATGGTCGCCAGGGCGCACTTCTGGCCGACCTTGCGAAGTCGGACGATCTCGTTGTAGAGGTCCATTCCGTACCTATTATAAGGCGGTGTGTGGAAACAAAAGGTTTCCGGGGCACGGCGGGCGTCTCGGAGTCGCGCGGCGGACCTTCGATGGGCAGTCACAACAACCGCAGCCTTTATCGTATGATGTCCGGCGAAGGAGCGAGTATTCATGATTGTCGTAAGAACCACATTCAACGCCAAACCCGGGATGGCCGGGACGCTGGCCGCGCGAGCCAAAGAGTTTGGAGCCGCCGCGAAAATGAAGAACCTGCGCGTGATGACCGACGTCACCGGCGATTTTAACCAGGTGATCCTGGAGCATGACGTCGAGTCGCTAGCCGAACTCGAGGAGTTCCTGGCGCGTGCGATGAGTGACCCGGAAGTCCAGGAATTGCGCAAAGGCTATACCGAACTGTGGATGACCGGTAAGCGCGAACTGTTCCGTGTTGCGTAGCGCTGCTGATAGGTCGTGAGCTCCGGGGTGGGGGGGCGGCGCTTTCGTTTGTTTACTGGACTTCCTGCTTTTGGAGTTCCGGCGTGACCGCCTGGTAGACGGTTTCCGCGACAATCTCCGCGCCGTCGGCCGTCGGATGGATGTGATCGTTCTGGAAGTACTGCAAATCCTCGGTGACCATATCCGCGAGCAGGAACGGGATCAGCGCGGTGCCATACTGCGCGGAGAGGTCCTTGTAGGTCGCTTCAAAGTCGGCGATGTAATCGGGCCCGTAGTTCGGCGGCAGAGTCATCCCCGCCAGCATGACGCGAGCCCCGGCCTCCTGGAACGCTTCGATCATTTTGGCGAGGTTGTCGCGCGTCGCACTGATCGGGATCCCGCGGAGTCCGTCGTTGCCGCCGAGTTCGACGATCACGTAATCGGGATCCACCCCCAGCGCCGAACCGACGCGCGCCACGCCGCCGGCGGTCGTATCGCCGCTCACCGAAAGATTCACGATGCGCCAGTGGATGCCGCGCTCGTCGAATAATTCCTGCAGGTCGTCCGGATAGGAGAGCCCTGGGTCGAGCCCATAGCCCGCGCTCAGGCTATCACCAAAGATCACCAGGATCGGGCGCTGATCGTCCGGCGCCACCGGTGAGGTGGTGACGAAACGCGCCGGTTCCGCCGGTGTGTCGGGGGCCTCTTCCGGAAGCCCGGCCGTCTCCAGGGAATCGCTGGAGGAACAGGCGCCGGTGAGCAGCAGCAAGAGGGCAGAAATGGTCAAGAAACCGTAACGTTTCACTAAAACCAGCATAATGGATAGAAGTGGCGATACTGGAAGCGCGGAACCTGACCAAGACCATCGATACGGGATCGCACCGTGTGGAGATTCTCCGCGGTGTGGACCTGGAAGTCCCCAAGGGGCAGTTCGTGGCGATTATGGGCGCCTCGGGCAGCGGGAAGTCAACGTTGCTCGGACTGCTGGCCGGCCTGGACAACCCAACCACCGGACGGATCGTGATCGATGGCGTCGATATCACCGACCTCGGTGAAGATGAACTGGCGCTGGTGCGCGGGCAGAAGCTCGGCTTCGTGTTCCAGAGCTATCAGCTCATCCCTACATTGACGGCGGAAGAGAATGTCCTGCTGCCGTTTGAGCTCGGTGGCGGGGATGTCGCTTCGGGGCTCAGCCGCGCGCGGGATTTGCTGAAGAGTGTCGGCCTGGAAGATCGCATGGATCACTATCCGGTGCAGTTATCGGGCGGTGAACAGCAACGGGTCGCGCTGGCCCGCGCGTTCATGGTGAAACCGCCCATGCTGATGGCCGACGAGCCGACCGGCAATCTCGATTCGGTGAACGGCGCGCACGTGCTGGATCTTTTGCTAACTCTGAATCAACGCGAGGGCACGACGCTGGTAATGGTGACGCACGATCCGGCGCTGGCCGAGCGGGCCGATCGCATCATTACTCTGCGCGACGGCAAGATCATCGACGATGAACTGCGCAACGGCGCCGGGACGGAGTCCGCGGAAGTCAGCCCATCGACGGAGTCGTCTTCCTCATGAGGCTATCGCTAAGAACCGCGGCGCGGATTGCCTGGCGCGAGACCCGCTCGTCGTTGACCAAATTTATCTTCGTGGTCCTCGCTGTGGCGATGGGCGTCGGCGCGCTTTCCGGCGTGCGCGGATTCAGCGAATCGGTCGGCACGATGTTGAACTCGGAAGCCAAGTCGATCATGGCGGCCGACCTCACCGCGCGGCAGTTCTCGGTTCCCAGCGATGACCAGCTCGTGATGTTGGATGCGCTCGCGGCACGCGGCGTGGATCGCAGCATCATTACGGAAACCGTCACCATGGCGGCTCCCGCCGACGAGAGCGGCAACTTGATTGACGATCCGAATGTGCCGCCGGTGCTGGTTTCGATCAAGGCGGTCGAGCCCAACAAATATCCCTATTACGGAGACCTGGTGCTGGATCCGGCGATGACGCCGGAGGAGGCGCTGCAGCCCGATTCGGTGATCGCGGCCGAGGATGTCTTCATCCGGCTGGGCGTCAAGGTTGGGGACAAGATTCGCTTGGGGAGCGACGAGTTCCGCATGGCGGCTGTCGTGCGCACTGAGCCGGATCGCATGTCGGGAAGCCTGAACGTCGGGCTGCGCATGATGATCTCGCGCGAAGGGTTTGAGCGCACCGGGTTGATGGGGATCGGCAGCCAGGCGGCGCAGCGCTATCTCTTCAAGATCGAACCGGGCGGGCCGTCGGTCGCCGACACCCGCGAGGCGCTGGAGGAAGCCTTGCCCGGCGCGCTGATCGCCGATTCCAGCGAAGCCCATCCGTTGATCAGCCGGGGCCTGGATCGAGCCACGACCTTCCTCAGCCTGGTAAGCCTCATCGCATTGATCGTCGGCGCAATCGGCGTGGCGATGGCCATGTACTCGCATGTGCAGCAGAAGATGGACAACATCGCGGTGATGAAGTCGATCGGCGGCACCTCGGGCGAGATCATCCGGATCTATGCAATCCAGACAGCGCTGCTGGGCCTCGCGGGCGGCGTCACGGGCGTGATCGTGGGGCGCGTCATCGAAGAGGCCTTCCCGTCGCTGATTTCCCAGATCTTCGAAATCAACGCCGAGGTCGGCTGGCATTTGGATGCGGCGGTGCAAGGCATTCTGGTCGGTGTTCTCACCACATTGCTATTCACCATGCCGCCGCTGATGGCGATCCGCAAAATCAAGCCGGCGATGATCCTGCGCCGCGATATGCCGGAGGCCAAGCAACCGTTCAAGCAGCGCTTGGAGGAATCGCGTGGAGCGATCATCTTCGGCGGCGGAATCGTGCTGGGACTGGCGTTGATTGCGGCATGGCTGGCGGGGTCGGCGCGCGTGGGCGGCTACTTTGCGGGAGGGTTGGTGGTTGCGCTGATTGCGCTCGGTGCGGTGGCGTGGGTGCTGCTGAGATTCCTGCGAGGCCTGGTGAAGAATTCGCCGGTGCGGTTGCCGACGCTGGCGCGTCAGGGTTTCGCGAACCTGTATCGGCAGGGCAACCAGTCGCAGGCGATCCTGGTGGCGATGGGGCTCGGCGTGATGTTCACGTTGACGGTTTACCTGGTGCAGACCTCAATCGTCGGAGAGATTATTGGCTCGGCGCCGCCCGATGCGCCGAACGTCTTCCTGATCGGCGTGACGCCGGACCAGGCTGAGCCGGTCAGGGATCTGATTAATGCACAGGAAGGTCTGCTGGAGCCGCCGCAGCTTGGGCCCTCCGTCTCGGCGCGCCTGGTGTCAGTGGATGGGACGCCGCTCGCGGATATGGCCGAGCGCGGCGATGCGCGGCGCTATCTGCGGGCGCGCAACGTCACCTGGGAAAACGAGCTGCCCAAGGACATCGAAGTCATGGAAGGCCAGTGGTGGGATCCGAATTCCACCGAGCCGGTCCTGTCGGTGGACTCCGATGCGGCGCGGAACCTCGACCTGCACATCGGCTCTAAACTGGAGTTCGAGATTGCGAGCCGGCGTCTGGAGGCAACCGTGGTCGCCTTCCATGAGTTGCAGTCGTTCCGCTCCAGCCCGACCTCGGCGTTCGTCTTCAGCGAGCCGACGCTGAAGGGCTATCCGGCCGTGTTCTATGGCGGCGTGCGCATGCAGCCGTCGGCTGTGGGCAAGCTGCAGCGTCTGATATACAAGACCTACCCGACGATCACAGTGGTGAACATCGCCGACGCGCTGGAGATCGTGCAACAGGTGGTCGATCAGGTGGCGCTGGTGATCCGCTTCCTGTCGGCGTTCGCGATCCTGGCCGGGGCGATTATCCTGGCCGCGAGCGTCGCCGGCACGCGCTTCCGGCGCATGCGCGAGGTTGTGATCCTGAAGACCATCGGCGCGACGCGCAAGCACGTCAGCCGGATCTTCTCGGTCGAGTTTCTGACGTTGGGGGCGGTGGCGGGCCTGCTCGGCGCGCTGCTGGCGACGGCGTTCTCGAACGTTATCCTGACGCAACTGCTGGACGGGGAAACCTACATCGATTGGCAGGCGGTGGGGATCGCCGTGGTGCTGTCGGCGGTGTTGGCGAACGGCTCGGGGTGGCTGGCAAGCTATCGGATTTTGGGGCAGAAGCCGCTGGAGATTTTGCGGGAAGAATGATGTAAGGGGTCGGGTTTCGGGGAAGAAGCCAGGCCAGGAGCCAGGATCCAGAATGAAGTGCCGCTGGAAATTCGCTTAAAACGCGACCCAGAGCTAATGCACTACACTACGCACGGCTCATGACGGGTAAACAGAAATTCTTGAGATTTGGCGCCATCGTGATGGTCCTTGCGGGTGTAGTGCAGATGGCGCGATCGCTGGGTGCGGCGTCCCTGGGCACGGCGGCGTTTCAATTCCTGTTCGGGTACTCGCTCTATCGGCTCAGCAAGCCTCCCCAGCAAACGCCAGCGGGGCAGGCAGGCGGCTCCGTTGCCGGGCTGCTGGACGACGGGCGGATCCACATGACCGAAACCGATGGGGTTCGCCGGATCGAGGTGAAACCGATGTGGGTGACGCGAATCTTCGCAATGGCTTTCTGGGATTTGTCGGCTTTGGTCTGATTACCCCATTCCGGGTACCTCTGCCATACAGCATTCCTCAGGTTCTCTGGACTACTTTTCCTGGTTGGTCTTGGTGTCATGATGGCGATGTTCGCGTTTCGGACGATGCTCGGTGGCGAGATCTTCGAATTTCGGAAAGACGAACTGTACTACCGTGTCGGGATGGCGCCGTACGCGCGGGTTTCGATCTACAAGTACAAGGAGATGAAGAATCCGGCGCTCGTGCCGGCCAGGGCTATATGGTTTGACGGCGCGATTCGATTCGAGGATCAGGCGGAGTTTGGTTATCCGCGATTCTTTGGCCGGCATCTGGACACAGTGCAGGCGATCTCGCTGATTCAGCTGATCGAGACCTACATTGACGAAGCCAGCTCGGGCGAGGACGTCCCGGCGAGCGGATAGAGTAGGCCGCTAGTGGTCGACCAAGTTGGATCGTCTGACGTTGTCAACCATGTCGTGGCGCTTGACAGTTCAGCTTTCGGAGGGCTCCTCGCGCGCAGCGCTTTTCAGCCGTTGCGCGCGATTAAGAAAAGAGTCCTCCCGCACAATCTACACCGCTAGGAGCTTGTTGAAAATCGATTCGTCCCACATGAGGCGGAAAAACGCAAGCGCCAGAAACGCGCTGTATGCAATCGGAAAGCCCTCGATAGGGGTTTTGCATCCCCTGGAATTCCAGCATTCAGGGGCTCGGAGGAGTTTTTCAACAAACTCCTAGTAGCACTACCCGTTGTCAGGTCACCAAACCTGCGGGGTTACACTTCGGTCGTCTTCCATGTGCCGCGGCGGAAGACGATCCAGGCGAGAATTGCGAGCAACGTATCGCCGGCGAGCACCGCGCTCCAGGCGCCCATCGGTCCGAGGCCGGCTTGAAACACCAGGAAATACGCCAGCGGGATCTGGAACGCCCAGAAAGAAATCAGGTTGAGCACGGTGGGCGTCGTCGTATCGCCCGCGCCGTTGAATGCAGCCGTCAGCACCATACCCGAGGCATAGGATAGGTTGCCGAACGCGAGAAGCCGCAGGCCGGTGACGGCGATTGGCATCACTTCGGTCTCGGAGGTGAACACGCCAATGATCGGCCGGGCGAACACGATGAAGAAAATACCGGTGACGCCCATGAAGGCGACATTGAACCAGATGGTGCGGCGGACGGCCTGTTCGGCGCGGTCCGGATGCTTGGCGCCCAGGCTCTGGCCGACGAGAGTGGCGGCGGCGTTCGAAAGCCCCCAGCTCGGCAGGATGGCGAACAGGATAATCTTGATCGCCAGCGTATTGGCGGCGACCGCGGCCGTGGATACCGTCGCGATCAGGCGTACGACGGCGATCCAGGATGCCATCTGCACCAGATATTGGAACATCGCGGTGAGCGAGAGCCGCAACATCCGCGCCATTACCTCGGCGTTGGCCTTGAGGTGGCGCAGGCCGAGCGTGATGCTGCTGCGTCCCTGCGTCAGGATCCAGAGCTGCAGCAGGACGCCGGATCCGCGCCCGATCGTCGTTCCCACGGCCGAACCGGTGACGCCCAGCTCCGGGAAGGGTCCCCAGCCGAAGATCAGGAACGGGTTGATGACGATGTTGACCAGATTGGCGACCCACAGCACGCGCATGGCGACTGCCGCGTCTCCAGCTCCGCGAAAGACGGCGTTGAGCAGGAACAGCAGAAAGACTGTCGCGCTGCCGCCGAGAGTGATCCGCGTATAGCTGGTGCCGACCAGCACGACGCTGGGCGATCCGCCCAGGATGCGCAGCAGGTCCGGCGCGAACAGGAACCCGATGCCGGCGACGAAGGCCGAGATCACCAGCCCCATGATGATGGCCTGCGTCGCGGCTTCGCCGGCTCCGTGATGGTCCTTTTCGCCGACGCGCCGGGCGACGATCGCCGTGGCGCCGACGCTGAGCCCGATGGCGATGACAAAGACCAGGGTGAGCGCGGTTTCGGTAAGCCCGACCGTGGTGATGGCGTCCGCGCCGAGCCGCGCCACCCAGAATACGTCGACCAGCCCGAACAGCGACTCCATGCACATTTCCAGCACCATCGGCACCGCGAGCAGGAAGATCGCCCGGTTCAGGTTGCCCGTGGTGTAGTCATGCGGGACGCCGCGGATGGCATCGCGAATGGCGGGGATCCAGCCGTTCCAGTTGTCATCCGGATTGGCGCCGTCGGGATTGGCGGCGATGTCGGCTGCCTCGGCAATCGCGGCTGCCCCGGTTGACCCGACATTGCCGGACGCCTGTCCCGAGGCGTCGGCCGGTTGCGGCTCGGACTCCAGTGGTGTGATTTCTTCCGGATTCATATGGAAACTCCAGGGTCGGTGGAAATGTACGGGAGCGCGAGGCGCGCTCGGGTTCCGGGGGGATGCTCTGATCAGACGGGCAAACGGACTGCCTGCCGGAGAGCTAGTGTTTATGGAGTTTCACGGACGAAATCCTTGGACAGGATCAGTGTAGCGCAAGGAGAGGAATCGATGCGCGGTGGCGCGTCCAATCCGGGGATGACGAGTGGCGGCCCGGAAACGAGGGTTGGTCCCTTCGGGAGGTTGCGCAGGGTCATTTGTGGGGAATCGTGCGTAAAATGAAGCAAAACGGTCATGTATGGGCAGGAAAGCACCAAAGTGGATCCTTCCGACCTCGCGCGAGCGACACGGGATGCAGGCCGGGGTGCCCTCGTGGGAGCGCTGGCGGGAGGAGTCTGGCTAGCCTGGGGACTGAGTGTGGCGCGCGCCTTTACGATGCCCGCGGTGACTCTATTCGCTCTTGCGGCGAGCTTTTTGCTCGTGTGTAGCGGGTACTGCATCATAAGCGGACGCAGCAGACTTGCGCGAAGCAAAAGTTCCTCCTCCCCTGCACGGTCCCGGAGACTTCTTGACCATTACGATCCTGGAGGCCGCAGGCATCGCGGGTGGAGGCTTCGTGGCGCAAACGACGGGGCGGCTGGACGCCTTGCCGGTGTGGATCGGTCTCATCGTCGGGCTGCACTTCCTGCCGCTCGCCAGGATCTTTCAAGCGCCGGTCTATTACCTCACCGGAATCGGCATCACGCTTTGGTGCGTTTTCTCATGGGTTCTGTTTCAGGGTGACCAACGGATCATCTACGTCTGTTTCGGGGTCGGCGCGATCCTGTGGGCGACCTCTTCCTACAATCTGTTCCGTGCCTTGGCAAGGCGGTCCGCTTCACCGTCTGCCTGAGCGGTACTCAGCGCGGCCGCAACGTTAGAGAGCGTGATCCGGTGCTCGATTCGGGCGAGCCGGCCCCGGTTGTAGCGCTGGAGCAGGACGGGATAAATGTTCCAGGGAATGTTGATGATCGCCATCCAAATGGCGATGGGCCACTCCTGTTCGACGACCAGCCAGCCGATGACCGGCAGGCTGATCATCAGGAGCATCGCGTGGCCGAACTCGGCGCCGCGCATGTACGTGTCCAACGAGGCGAGCGAAGCCTTGCCGGTGATCCGGGGCGGGGGCGCAGAACGTGGAAACGGGCTGGCGAGCCACCAGTTTCGGTATCGCCGAACGCCGAGTCGTTCATAGATGCGGCCGTCACGCTCCGCGCGCCAGAGTCGGTGCCAACTCGGGGGAAACGACGGCTTATAAGCGCCGGCCAGGACAATGATCGCGACGCCGGATAACCAGTGCGTGGCGGCAGCGATGATGAAACCCCGAGCGATGTCGGTCAGGTCGGCTGGTTCCTGGCTAAACGCGCCGAACAGGATCAGCGTCCATACCATTGCGCCGCCCACGACGATGGACGTCCAAATGATTTTGACCCAGCGCATGGTTCTCTTGACGGTACGGAGAACGGCGAGGGAAGGTTCCGTGGGGTTGGATCAGCCGGCCAGGGTAGCGCGGGTTTCCCGAATCTGATCGGCATGGCGCGAGCCGTGCGCGGCAAGCAGGTGCAGGACCTCGACCCCGGTCAGGTCGCCGAAGAAGCGGTGATGGGTCTGCAGCGCGTCGAGCGATGTGCCGCGCGCAGCCACCAGTTCGAGCGTCTTGTCGCGGGCGGTATTGAATTCGCTGAGGGCCTCCTGAATGGCTTTGTATTTGCCCTGCGGATGGACCGGCTCAGGAGCTTCGCGCCTGGTTTCGCGGTCGCCCATCTGGGTGATGAGGGAATCGATCTTGGAGGGGTCGTAGTTGGCGTCGATCGGCTTGGCGTCGTGGATCCAGCCCTGGAAGCGGTATTCGACGGTGGTGACGTGTTCCAGGGTTTCGAGCACGCTCCAGCGGTTGGGCGCGGGCTTGGTGGCGGCGTGCTCGTCGCTGATTCCGGCGACAGCCTCCTGCATGTAGACGCGTTGGGATTCCAGGTAGTCGGCGAGTTTCTTCTGGGTCGGCGGCGTCCATGGTCTGGTTTGCGGGTTCCTCGAATCGGGATGGGATTCAGCCGCGAGTGTAGCAGATCTTTTTAGGCGAGCTTGAATGCTCGCCCGGGCTGAAGCCGCCCGCCGAGTGAACCTCGGCCCCCGGTGGCTGAAGGAGCTTGCCCCACGTCAGCGAAGTTCGGGACGAAGGCCGGCCAGCCGGTAGGCTTCGAGAAGGGCTCCCCGGGCCGGATCGTGGCGGGGCGGGGCAATCGTAACGCCGGAGGGCGCGAGGCTCGCGAATGTGGACTTCAGATGCGGGCATTGGAAGACGCCGCCGATCGGGTGGACGCTGACCGGTGCATGATCCGGGAAGAGTTGGGCGCGGACGGCGTTGACCAGCCGCATCAAGTCCTGGGCTGCGCGCTTGAGAATTTCCCGAGCGACGGGATCGCCGCCGGTCGCGGCTTCGCAGACCGACGGCGCGAGGGTCGCGATACGTTCGCGGGGCCAGGCGTCGATATAGAACGCGTGGAGGAGCTGATTTGGGTCGTTTGTTCCGGTGGCGTCGAGTAGTGCGGACGTGAGCGAGGTCTCCGGTCCCCAGCCCTCGTGATGTTGGAGCACAGCGCGGAGGGCCTGCCGAACGAGATCAAACGCGCCGCCTCCATCGCCGAACAGGTAACCCCAGCCACCCGCGCGAGCGATCTTGCCATCGGCATTGCGTCCGTAAACGATCGATCCGGTTCCGGCGATGACGATAATGCCCGGTCCGCCGGCCGTGGCTCCGGTAAGCGCAATGTGGGCGTCGTGGGTGATCCGGTAGGCGTCGGCGGGGATGAGCTCGCGGGTGAGGGCGTCCTTATCTTCCGAGCCGCCGCTGAAGCCTGCGCAGACCGCCGCGAAACGCGTGTCGGTGGGGATCGCCGCTTGGCGCACGGCTTGCCGGACACTTTCGCCGACGGCGGAGAAGAACTTCGCCCGCCGCTCGGAAGCTCCGACGTGATTGCAGGGTCCGGCCACGCCCGTGCCGATCACGCGCCCGGATGCATTCCCGATCATCGCGATGGTAGACGATTGGCCGCCGTCGATGCCCAGGAAGTAGCGGTCCGTCACGGTGCGCCCTCTGAGGGGGAATCTGCTGACGACGAACCTTCGCCGTTCTCCGGCGGACTGCTCATCGAAGATCGAATGGAACAGGTGGGTTTCGCCGATGCTGGCGATTTCCACCAGGCCCCAGGCTTCCGGATCGTCCAGGACATCCACCGCGCCGAAGTCCGTGTCGCGGAGCAACAGGTAATCGACGCCGCGCGTGTGCATGGCGTAGGTGATGTCGCGGCGCAACGAGGGCGGCGGGTCGATCTCCACCTCCTCCAATTGGTCATCGACGTTGACCCATTCGCCGTTGGCCGTTTGGACCTCGATGCGTTCGGCTACGCCGGGCGATTCGTGCGAGACCAGCAGATCCACCTGATCGAGTGGCTGCTCGGAGCCGAGGTCGACTTCAATGTAGTCACCGGGTTCAGGGGCCTGCCAGGAGCGCCAGCGGGTCACCGGGGAGCCATCAAAGGCGAACTGCACGTCCCAGGGATTCACGGAGGATTTAATGCGCCAGTCGGGCCCGCGCTGGAGCGGCTCGCCGCCATGGGAAAGATTGATCTCATGAAGGTCCCATTGTTGGGGGAAGCCGGGGTCGCCGGTCTGGACGATGCGCAGGCGGCGCACGGGGCGCTCGGGGAACTCGAAATGGTGCAGGCGCATGGGCTGATTGCCCTCGATCCAGCCCATGTTGAACAGGTCGCTGATGATTTCGTTTTCGGCGGCCTGGAAGCTGACCATCACCTCGACGCGCGTGTAGGCGTCGGCCGCGCCGTTGACTCCGAAGACAGGTTTGCCGGGCGGGACCCAGCCGTCGAGCATCTTCGCGGCCTGGTAGGCTTCGCTGCGTTGCGAGAGATATTCGTCCGGCGGCGTGATGCGGAACGCGGCGCGATAGGGGATCTCATCGATGCGCCAGGCGTACTTGCCGGCGAACAGGGGCATCGTGATGGGCCAGCTCAGGATGGCGTGGACGATGATCAGTGCGGTGAGCAAGGCGCGGTGGCGTGCCAGAGTCAGGGCGATGGCCAGGGAAAAGAACGGCAGCGAGGGGATCAGGAAGCGTGTGCCGACGTTGGCGAAGTAGGGCAGGAAGACGGGGATCGCGGCCAAGAGCAGGCGTCCGATGACGCCGCCCAGCGCCGCGCTGCGGAGTCCGAACAGTGCGAGCGGCAGTAGCAGGAAGATAGGTCCGATAATGCCTTGCGTTTTCTCGCCGCGGAAAGTGACTTCGATCGGCAGCTCCCATTTGTTCTCGACGCCGTAGCGGCTGAGCCCCTCGGCGTAGGTGATTTCAAAGCTCCGGTGAATGTAGTGGTTGGGGAAAAACGCCGTCCCGAGCGGGGCGATGGGATTGTCATAAAGGATGGCGTCCTTGAGGATCCAGGGTCCGGCCATCACGACGGCGCAACCGGTGAGCAGAAGCAGGGGGCGGAGCAACGCAGCCGTACCGCGCGGCTCGCGGCGATCGTTCCAGAGCGTATAGGCGACGAGCAGGACTGCATAGAGCCCTATCGCCCCCGCGGTGTATTTCGACGCATAGGCATAGCCGCACAGCAAACCCGCGGGAATCAACAGGGCGTTGCGTCGTTGCTCCCGCCAGAGTTCCAGGAAGTAGAACGCGCCGAAAACAACGGCTGCCGTTCCGGTGTCGACATAGGCGATCGAGGAGGTCCGGCCGAACACGGGGCTGAGGAAGGTCAGCATGGCGGCGGCTCCGCCTGCCCAGGGACGGCCCAGGCGGCGTCCGAAATTGAGGATCATCCACGCGGTGGCCACCGAGAAACAGAGCTGCACCAGGGCCGCGGCCGGGTGGCGTCCAATGGCGAAGGCCGGAACGAAGAGCATCTCCATGCCCTGGCCGAGCATCGCGTAGAGGTTCGTATAGACGGGCTCAAAACCGCGGTCGCGCAGGTAGCGGGCGACGAAGCCGAGATGGTAAGTGGCTCCGTCGGGGCTGTGCTCGGGCGCGAGCGCGTAGATGAAGTAGACGACGAAGAAGGCTCCGCCGGCGAGGCCAAGCAGGATGCGAAGGGATCGGTCGAGCGCCTGGGCGTCGAGGCCCGCGGCAGGTCCGGTGGGTCGCCAGGATCCGGTTTTCCAGGCCGCGCCGATGGCGGCGAGCAGCACGGCGGTTAGAAGCGGCCAGTAGCCGAGTTGCAGGATTAGAATCAGGAAGACAATCAGGTGGAGGCAAGCCGCTCCCACGACAAAGGCCAGTGGGATGCGCTCATAGCGGTGCAGGCCGCGCATGGCTCCGCCCCATGTGGAGGCGGCGGAAGCGTCCGAGCCTTCTCGATGCGTGGCGACGCGGTTCAGCAGGATCGCGCCCAGCGCGTAGCAGGCCGCCGCGGTGAGACCCGCCCCGGCCAGCGCCGACACGATCTGCAGTAATCCGGTGAAGGTCATGCCTGGGGAGTGTCTTCAGGGGAGTCAGAACCGGCCGAATCCTCGGGAGGAACTTCCGTCTGGACGAGCCCCATGCGAGTCAGGATCAGTCCGAGTTCGACGCCGTCGGAGGGCGCGACCCAGACCTTGTCGACTTCGGCGGAAAGCGTGACGTCGGAGTCCGGCGCAACCCAATCCTGGGGCACGGGAGCGGTGAAGTGGCCTTCTCCCGGTTGGTCAAACTGCTGTTCGCCGATTTGGTGATCGTTCACCCAAAACGTGACGTGAACCGGGCCAGTGTCGTTAAAGGTCGCGCCGGCCACGGCGAAGTCGATTTGGAATTGCAGATTCTGGTTGGAGCGTACGCCCACCTTGACGGTGGGGCGGCGTCCGGTCCAGCGCCATGCGCCCGAGGAACCCTGGATGTCGGCGACGATATAGCGCTCCGCGCCCTCGGGTCCCATTTCGACGATCCGGGAGACGCGATAGGGGCGGAACGGGGGCTGGACGGCGATTTGCTCGGGGACCGGATAGGAGTCGGGCGCGGAACTGCATCCGGCGAAGAGAATACAAAGTCCGGTGGCGAGAAAGCGGAGCTTCATAAAGCGTGGGGTGGTCCGCAACACGACGTTAATATAGCGCACGCGGTCTATGGAAATCGCGCACAGCCGGTTAGATCGGAAGCGGGGAAGCCGTGCCGGACTTCCAAGCGCGGCAGCAGGGACGCGGAGCGGGAGATCCCTCCCACAACGCCATGCGGCTAACCAAAGGCGGGGTTTTGCGTCATTGAGAATATGGCGGAGACATACGCAAAAGCTCCGCTGGCGCGCGCCGCAACCGCTTTAATGGCGGGCACGGGCATGGTAGATTGAATTTGTTCCGTACTGACATCTGGTGGGGCGGACCTTTGCGCGGAAAGTACAAAACATGTTGATCAAGAAATGTTCCCTGTTGATGCTGTTCATTGCTGTGGCTTCCCTGGGTTGGGCGCAGTTCAACCCTTCGCGGGAGGCGTCCGATGATTCCAAGGTCATCGCGACGGTGGACGGGCGTGATGTGACGCTGGGCGAGTGGAAGAAGGTCCTGGCGAGTGCGCCGCCGCAGTTGTTGCAGCAGTGGCAGACCGCTCCCAAGGCGGCCATCAGCGATTGGTACATCTCGCAATATTTGGGCAAGCGCGGGGAAGAAGAGAAGCTGGATCAGATGAGTCCGCTGAAGGAGCAACTCGAAGCCGAGCGGATGGCGGCGCTGGCCGGCGCGATGATCAACTACGAGCAGAATGCGTATCCGGTTTCGAACGAGATGATCCAGGAATACTACGACGCGCACAAGGCCGATTACACCGAGGCTGAGATTAAGGCTATTTTCCTCCGGTTCCAGCCGGAGGTGGCCAAGACCGGGACCAGTGCGGAGGATCTGCAGGAACAGGCGTTGCGCGCTTTCGGGCGGGCGCAGACCGGGCGTTCTGAAGCAGACGCGCTGGAGCTGGCTCGCGACATCGTGAATCAATTGCGTGGCGGCGCGGATTTCGCAGAATTGGCGGCCATGTATTCCGACGACCAGATGAGCAAGGAAAAAGGCGGCGAGTTCGGGCAAAAGGTCAGCGTGGTCAGCAGCGGCCTGCCGAAGGAATTCAAGAACGCGGTGCTGAGTCTGGAGCAGGGCGAAATCAGCGACCCGATTCGGCTGTCCACCGGGTTTTATGTCGTGCAGGTGATCAACCTGGATTCGAAGGCCCTGCGGGACGTCCGCCCGGAGATTGCGCAGGCGATTCGACAGGAGCACCTGGTGCAGTATCTGGACGAGCTTCGCCAAAGGTTCGAGACCAACATCAAGGACCAATCCACCTTCATGAACCCTGTCCAGGCCATTCAGTAAGGTGCGTGTCGCATGGGGCGGGATGGGTCGTCCGGCGTGCGGCGTTTGATGATCACGCCCCGTTTGTTGCCGGTGCTTGTGGGGCGTCCGATCGAGGTCCGGATGGTGGGCGATATCCCGGGCCATCCGGTGGGCGGGGAAGCTTGGGCGTCGAGTTCGATTCCAGGCCGGCGCATCCTGCTGTACCATTCGTTGGCGGAAGATCCGGACGAGTTCTGCCGCATCCTGATTCATGAGCTGTTTCACTTCGTATGGGTCCGGTTGGGCAATCCGAGACGCATCGCCTGGGAAGGGGTTCTTTCGGCGGAGTTCGAGGGGAAGCGTCACTCGGGGGAACTGGGCTACAGCGCCGAATGGCGGAAACAGTTGCTGACGCCGGAGGATCGGCAGGGTCGGACGCGCGGCTGGCGAAGCTACGCGGCGGAAAGTTTTTGCGATACGGCGGCGTGGATCTATGCGGAAGTCGCGGATGGGCATCCGGAGGTTACTCTGGGGGCGCGGGATCGTAACCGGCGGCGCAGATGGTTCGAACAACAGATCAGTCCCGGCGACGGCCGCCCAGTGGTGATCTGATGGGCGAAATCCAACAAAGGAAAGGCAATGTGCCTTAACGGGTATAGACTAAAGACATGCACCAATCCGCGTTCTCCGGTTTCTCTTCGAGCCGCACATTTCAAGTGATTTCTTCCGCCGCGGTGGCGGCCTTGCTGTTTGCCGGATTGACGGCCTGTGGAGGCTCGCCGGAAGTCGCGGATCAGGGGAGTGACGCCACAGCCGCGGTCGACTCTGGCGTTGATGAGCTGGATGACTACTCCATGAAACCTGCCGAAGAGCGGGCGGCCGCCCCGACCTTTGAGCTGGTTGATCAGAACGGGGATGCGGTGACCCTGGAGGACCTGAAGGGTCAGGTGGTGGTGCTGAATTATTGGGCCACCTGGTGCGGTCCGTGCCGGACGGAGATGCCGTGGTTCGCCGAGTTTGAGAAGACCTATAAGGATCAGGGTTTCTCGGTGGTCGGTGTTTCGCTGGACGACGAGGGTTGGGATCAGGTGAAGCCGTACTTGGGCGACCATCCCGAGATCGATTACCGGATTGTGATCGGAACTGAGTCGATGGCGCAGTTGTACGGCGGGATCTCCTCGTTGCCGACGACGTTCATCATCGACCGCAATGGAAAGATCGCGTCCATTCATACCGGGCTGGTGAGCCGCGAAAGCTACGAGCGCGAGATCGAGGAGTTGCTGTAGTGCGGACGTTGAAGTTCCTGGCGACGGCGGGCGGGCTGGTTTCGTTGGTTGCCTGCGGCTTGTTCCTGAACAGTCCGGAGGCCGAGGCGCAGGGGCATGTGTTGTCGGTCACAACGATGCCGGTGATTGAGGCGAAGGTGGGCTCAACGCTGAAGGTTGACGTGCCGGTGGAGATCCAGCGGGGTTATCACGTCAACAGCAATACGCCGTCCGATGAATATCTGATTCCGCTGCGGCTGCAATGGCAGGAGGACGGCGCGCTGAAGCCTTCGCTTATCAGCTTCCCGGAGCCGCATCTGGAGGAATACAGTTTCTCCCCGACGCCGCTTTCGGTGTTTACCGAGCCGTTCAAGATCAGCACGGAGTTTAAAGTGCCGTCCGATGCGATGCCGGGTCCGTCGGCGATCAATGGCAAGTTGCGGTATCAGGCGTGTAACGATCGCGAGTGTCTGGCTCCGAAGACACTAAACTTCACTGTGAAACTGAACATCGTCCGCTAGGGCGCTCCGGGCCTTTTTGCCATCTCACCGGCGCCTTTTCGCAGGTCACGCTGCAGCGGCGGTGGTGCATTCGTACCCATGATGCCCGCTTACTCACGCGCGGAGTTCCGTGGTGAGGACGCTGACGAGGGGCGCGGTGTGAATTACGGCCGGCTGCGTTGCGCTCCTATCAGTCGCGATTCTGAAGGGACTGCTCAATCCGACCGTCGCTTCCCTCACGGGCGTTGCTACGAGGTCTTGGCGCCCATGATCTGGAAGAACTGGTCGCGGTCGCCGGGCGGGGTGACGTCGGCGAGCGTGAACCGGTCCAGGACCGCCAGGAACGCTTCCAGTGCCTCGCCGAGCTTGGAGTGCAGGCCACAGATGCTGACGATGGGGCAGGTGTTGGTTTTCAGGTCGAAGCACTCCACCATGCGGAAGCTTTGTTCAGTGTGGCGCACGACTTCGCCGAGATTGATGTCCTGGGGATCCCTGCCGAGTTTGGCTCCGCCGGAGCGCCCCGTCTTCACCTGGATGAAGCCGGATTCCGACAAGGTCTGCATGACGCGCACCAGGTGATGCTTGGAGATGCCATAGGCATTGGCGATTTCCTCGGTCCCGACCAAGCGGTCCGGGGAGTGCGCCAGGTACAGCAATACGCGCAAAGAAAAATCGGAATGAAGCGTTAGTTTCACTGGGGGGCTCGGAGGCCGCCACCACGGGGCCTACCTTCTATTCTAGGCTCGATGCCAACGGACGAGGTTTCGATCGAGGGCCGAGAGGTTGGGCTTGCCGCACATCGCCATGTCGCCGGCCATGTGGGTTTGCAGCATTTCGAGCATGCTCCAGAGGCCATCGTCGCCATACGCGGAGATCGCCCACAGCGCGGGGCGCGTTATGAACACGGCGCGGGCACCCAACGCCAAAGCTTTTACCGCATCGCCACCGCGGCGGATGCCACCTTCGTAGAGAATCGGGATGCCATTCGCGGCTTCGACGACTTGTTCCAGCGCCAGCAGCGGATGCAAGCTATCCGGGGGTGCCGGACGCTGGGGGCGTGCGACCACCAGCGCGTCGGCCTGACGGTTCAGGGCTTCCTGGGCATCTTCGGAAGTGAGGATGCCATGAGCGGCGACCGGGATGCGAGCCGCGTCGCGGAGTCGGCCGAAGCTGTCCCAGTCGCCCGAGCCGATGCGGATGATCACTGCAGTGGCTCCGCGGTCTGCGGCGTCAGCAACGATGGTGCGAGCGGTGGCGGGATCAGTATCGTCGTCGATCGCGAAATAGAAGGGTCCGTCGATCGCCCCGGCGATCTCGGCCAGCGGCATGGTGGAGTGCTGGTGAACGGTCATCACCGTATGGGCGCCTTTGGCCCCGGCGGCGGTGGCGAGCTCGCCCTGGGGATGAAAGCGTCCGTGCTGCGGCTCCGGTCCGACGATGATGGGCGCGAGATGGGATGCGCCAAGGAGGTCCAGGCGGAGGTCCATATTGCGGACGTCGACAACCAGACGGGGGCGGAAGGTGAGCCGCTCGAAGGGATTTGATGGGTCGCGGCGTCCGTCGGGCCGGGCCTCGGGGTCGTCGACAGCGGCGAAGACCGGGGGCGGCAGCACTTGGCGGGCGGCTTCCTCGAATTCAAAGGTGTTGACGAGGTCGGCGGCCGGGGCGAGTTGGGCTTGCGCGGCTCGGCGTACCTGGGGCAGTCCGTTCGGCGGGAATGAAGAGGGTTTCATGCGGCGACTCTCCTCTTCATTGGTTACGGGATCTCCACCCGGGCGATGTCGCGGTTGATCGCGGCGAGGCTCGAAACGCCGGCGTAGGCCATGGCTTGGCGAAGTTCGGCTTGCAGGATTTCGAGAACGCGCTGGACGCCTTGGGCTCCATAGGCGGCGACGCCCCAACGGATCACGCGACCGACGGCGACCGCGTTCGCGCCGAGGGCGAGAGCCTTAAGCACATCCGAGCCGCGGCGGATGCCGCTGTCGAAGATGATCGGGATGCGGCCGCCAACCGCGTCTGCGATTTCGGGCAGCGCTTCGAGCGTCGAGGATTCATAGTCGAGCGAGCGTCCGCCGTGGTTCGAGACATAGATCCCATCGAGTCCGTGGTCGACGCAGAGCGCGGCGTCTTCGGCGGTGAGGATACCCTTGGCCAGGATCGGCACGCGGATCATTTCGCGAAGCTGGTCGAACATTTTCCAGCTGTACCAGAGCCGGTTGGTCGGCAGGCGGTACGGGTTGGCGGGGTTGAAGGCGCGGCGTCCGACCTCCTGGCCCGGTGGACGCTGGATCGCGGTGAGGTTGCGGTCATGGAGCTGGCGCTCATAGATCGAGGCCTGTTGATCGACGGTGACGACAATGGCTTGCGCACCCGCGTTCTGGACTGTCTCAAGCAACTCGCGGTTGGAAGCGATGTCCTGCCGCGGATAGAGCTGAAACCACATGGGACTGCCAGCGGCGGCCGCAACCTCCGGAAACGATTTCGTCGCGTTGTTGGACAAAACCATGGTGGTGTTCGACGCGGCGGCGGCTCCCTGATGCGTGGCGTTCTCGGCGTCCTCGTGGAGCTGTCCCTGATAGGCGGTGGGCGCGACCATGATCGGGTAGTTCATCGCCTGGCCATAAAGTGCGGTCGAGGTATCGAGGGCGTTGGTCGTTGGAGTTTGGGCGATGACCTCAACCCAGTCAAAGGCTTCGCGGTTGCGCCGCAGGGTGAATTCACCGCCCGCGCCATAGGAACTGTAGTCGTAGGCGGAGCGGATGATTTTGTCGTGGGCGACCGGCTCGAAATCGAAGCTGGTGTCGAGCTCAAACAGACCGGGGACGCGCGGGTGGGGATGGAACGGGTCCTGCTGGGCTCGCAGCAAGGGCGATGCGGCAATAAAAGCTGCCAGGTGCTTTAATGCGTCGCGCCGGGTCTGTTGGTTCGGCATCGGTTCGGGACTCGCTCTGAAGTTTTGAGCGTATCATCTTGCGGCGCTTGATGACGCTGCGTCTTTTACTCCAGTCCGGCGAGCAGCGGACGTGCCAGCACGAAGGTCAGGATCGTAATCAGGATAATCGAGATGAAGTTGAGCCACAGGCCGGCGTGAGCCATCTCCTTCATGCCAACGCGTCCGGATCCGAAGACGACGGCGTTGGGAGGCGTGGCGACTGGCAGCATGAAGGCGCAACAGGAAGCAAAAGTCGCCGGGAGGGCGAGCACCAGGGGCTCGATGCCGAGGCCGGGGGCGATGGCGGCGAGGATCGGGATGAGGGCGGCGGCCGATGCGGTGTTGCTGGTGAGCTCGGTGAGGAAGACCATGCCGGTGACGACCGCGGCAACCATCAGGACACTGGGCAGGCCGTTGAGCGAGGCGCTTTGGGCCCCGAGCCATTCCGAGACTCCGTTGGAGGCGATGGCTCCAGCAAGGCTCAGCCCGCCGCCGAACAGCAGCAGGATGCCCCAAGGGAGTTTTACAGCGGTGTCCCAATCGAGGGTCATTTTCGACTTGTCGACCGGGATGGCGAATAACAGCATGGCGGCGATCATGGCGATGCCCGCGTCGCTGAGTCCGGCGAGCGGCGTGATGCCGGCGATCTCGATGCTCGACAGGAGCGGACGAAAGACCCAGCTCAGGCAGGCGGTGCAGAAGACGATAAAGACGGTGCGCTCGCCGGTGGAGAGCGATCCGAGCTTCTGAAGCTCGCGGCGGACCATCTCGCGACCGCCTTCGATAGGAGTTGCGGGGACCGGGTGCAGACGCGCGGTCAGCAGCCACCAGATGATTGGCATGAAGACGATCGCCAACGGGATGCCCATCATCATCCAGCGAATGAAGGAGACCTCAATGCCGAGCGTTTCGTCGGCGAAGGAGACCAGGAACAGATTCGGCGGAGTGCCGATCGGCGTCACCATGCCGCCGACCGAGCAACTGTAGGCGATGCCGAGCAGCAAGGCGATGGCGAAGTTGTTGCGTGAAAGGTCCGTCCAACTGTCATGGGCTTTGGCGTCGACCAATTCGATGACGCTGAGCGCGACGGGCAGCATCATGACCGCGGTGGCGGTATTCGAAACCCACATGCTGAGAATGGCGGCGACGACCATAAAACCGCCGATCATGTGCGAGGGGAGCTCACCCACCATGCTGAGCGCGATCAGCGCGATGCGGCGATGCAGGTTCCAACGTTGCATGGCGAGCGCCATAAAGAATCCGCCCATGAATAGAAAGATGATGTTGTTGGCGTAGGGGGCGGAGGCCTCGGCGATGGAGGCCGCGCCGGTCATGGGGAAGGCAGCGAGCGGGACCAGCGCGGTGGCGTAAATGGAGATCGCTTCGGTGAGCCACCAGACGGCCATCCAAACGGCGATGGCGGTGGTGGCGCGGCCAGCGTGGGAAAAGGTCTGCTGGCCGCCCTGGATATCGATATAAAGCTCCGGCAGGAGAAAATAGACGATCAGGGCCAGCGCGGGGCCGGCGAGGACCGCCCACCTTCGGTGGGGCGGCGCGATGATCTCCTGTTCGGGCGGTATGCTCACGCAAGCGATTCGGTCGAGCGGGTGTCGTGGGAACCCCGGTCGACAATTAGATCTGCCGGATCTCCACCTTGCGGAACTTAATCGTGCCGGCGCCGTGCTGCAGGGCGATGGGGCCCGTCTTCCAGCCGTCATGATTGACGTCGACGGTCTGGACGCCGTTCATATTGACCGTGATGTGGTTGCCGACGATGGTGATGTCAAACATGTTCCACTGGTTGGCCGCCAGCATCTGCTGCGAGGGCGAAGCGACGCCGACGATGGCCGCGGTCGCGTAGGACTGGTCCGGGCGCTGATCGAAGATGTTCACTTCGTAGGCGTTGTCCTGGTTAATCATCTCTCGGCTGGAGCAGCGTAGGAAGACGCCACTGTTGGCCGGTTCGTCAGCCCAGAATTCGACGTGGAGCTCGAAGTCGGTGTAGTCCTGCTTGGATACCAGGAAGCCGAGCTTGTCGCCGGTGGCCTCCACTGAACCATCGTCGGCAATTTGCCAGTCGGCGTCACCCAGGATGTTCCAATCCTCCAGGCTGGGATTGGCGGCGTCAAAGAGAGTGACCCATTCGCCTCCGGCCGCGGGCATCTGCTCGGCGCCTTCGTTCGAGGCTTCCTCGGTGGGCGCGGAACTGCAGGCGGACAGCAGCAGGAACGCGGGGATCGACAGGGCCGCGTCGCGGCGGGACAGCAACGTTTCTTTTTTCATCGTGACCTCCAAGAGTTAGCGGCGAATTGACGGCCTCGCACGGGGAGGATGTGGCATAGGCTCGCCATGGCTGCCATCGGGAGCGCTGATCCAGCGAATCCGGCATGCGCCGGAACAACGCGAAGCCTTTAGTGTATATCGGGAGCCGTTGTCGGTGCTTGGTTTGTTGTGGGAAGGAAGTTCGCCCGCACAAGACCACGTCAGGCGCTATCGCCGGCGACGATGATCTCCTGGCGCTGGAACTCCTCCATGGCGCGGGCGGTGATGTCGCTCATCATGCGCGGTTCATGGCGATGATCGTGGACGTAGGCCTTTACGCGCAGGCGCATGTATGGACGCCGGTCAAATTGACTGGACACCAGCACGACGACGGGTTTTGCGAGGTGCAGGTAAGGGCAGGTATAGGCCGCCTCGTAGCCGATGGCCGTGGCGCGGCGCGGGTCCGTCTGGACCGGAAGAAAGATGTCTGTGACCACCTGGCAATCCGGCACGCCGGAGTTGGCGTTGAAGACCTCATCGGTGAGGATGTTGGCGTTAGGGATGGTGACGCGCGTATCTTCGGGCGTAGTGAGTTTGGTGCTGCGCAAGCCGATGTGGTCGATTTCGCCATAGGCGTCGCCGATCTTCACGCGGTCGCCGAGTTGATAGGGGCGATCGGCCAGCACCACCAGTCCGCCGATGAGGTTCTTGATCAGGTCCTGCGCGCCGAGGCCGATCGCGATGGCCATCGAACTGAGGCCGGCGATGAACGTTTCCTGTGAGGGCGCCATCAATTCGAAAGCAAAGAAGACCGCCAGGAACCACAGACTGATACGCATCAGCGGCTCAATCCAGCGAATCGCAAAACGGGCACGCGGGGTGCGTTCGCCGAGCAAACGCAGCAGTTGATCGGTGTAGCGGATCACTAGCCAAGTCCCCACCAGAATCATGGTGACGAGCGCGATTTTGCCAAGGGTCAGGCTGTCGAAGATCGAGGGGACGTTCTCCGCGACCTGCTCCATCGTCGACTGAGCGGAATTCGCGGCATCGCTAATGGGGTTTTGGAACCAGAATGCAAAAGGCGCCATTAGGATTTCCCTCCGGCCAGCAGGTTGCTAGCGTAGAGCGTTTCGCGCACGAAGCGGGTTGCCTGCGGCCGTACACGATAGCCGGGCCGCTTCGGCTCCGGCTCCAGGATCTCAAGGTCCTGCATGCGGCGCAGCCGCCGCCAGGCCCGGTCTTGTTCCAAGCGCAGAACGGCGGCAAGCTCATTGGTAGTGAGGCTGCCGTGCTGCATGATGGCCTGCAAGATGAAATTATCTTCCACCGTGAGCTCCCGCATCAGAGGCCGGTAGTCGGGATGCAACGGCTGGTGGGTGAAAACCACGCCGCCTTCGACGCGCTCGATCGAATCCCGCCACAGCTCGAAAGCGGAGCGGAAATTGCCTTCGGCCTGATCGTAGAGCGAATTAAAGAAGTGCTGTTCGCGATTCTCCACGACGCCAAGCAATTGGCGCATGCGAGCGAGGTAGTGCGTACTGCGCGGCGACGGTTCAAAATGCAGCCGGAAGCCGGATAGATTATGGCGCTGCATGATCGCCTGCTTGAGCGCCTCCGGGTTGACCGAAGCAGCATTGATCCGAGTGGAAAAACATTCAGAAATGCGCGTCGTTGCCTTGAGGAACTGGAAAGCGGCGTGGTTCATGCTCACGATCCAGAGGTTGTTCTGGGCGGTGGCGTCCAGGATGCGCAGGAATTCATTGAGCGCGGAGAACCCGCCGACCTGGCGCAGGAAGGTTCGTTCGAATTCTTCAAGGAAGATAACGCGTCGCTGGCGGTTGAGCTCTTCGACGACGTTGAGTTCTTCGGGGAGCCCGAACATCTCGCGCAGAAAGGTCTGTACATCGGCGGCGGTTCCCAGACGTTTGGTGAACGATCCGGTGACGACCGGGACGTCGGTGAACACGCGCTGTGCGGCGCAGTTCAGGAGAGACGTTTTGCCGCTGCCGCGCGAGCCGACCAGCATGACCGCCACGGCGGCGCCGCCCTGCCAGCGCGTCTTGGCGTCGGCGAGGCCGGACATCTCCAGTTCGCGGCCCACCAGGAAGCGCGGATCCTCCACCGGGTCCAGCCGAAACAGGCGGTTGTAGATCGCGGGCAGGTTGCGGGAGTCAAGTTCAAGTTCGAGGACATTCCGCAACTGCAGGATGTTTTCGACGGGCTGGCGGGGAGCCGGCGGCGGCGCCTTCCATCCGGTAGTCACCAGCAGCCATTCATATCCATCCCGGAGGTGGTGCGCGCCGATCTGCAATCCGTCGCGGGAGGCCAGCATTCCGAGGTGCGCCAGGTCACTGAGAGCGCGGCTGGTGGTCTGGCGGGTGACATGCGCCCACAGGCCGAGCCAACTACGCTCGACCGCGATTTCGGTATCGAGCAGGGTTAACGCCAGGGCCTGGCACAGATGCCGCTCGGCGACCGGACCGGTATCGACGCGGGACTGTTCGCGGTGTTCGAGTAGGGCCAGCGCGTTCCTAGCCGCCTCGACCGCGATCTCTTCGGGAGTTTCCTTCGCCTCTTCGGGCTTTGGCGGAGGAACCTCACCGGGCTGCGGAGCCGGGGCGGCCTCGGGTTTCGGTTGCGCTTCGGCCTGCCTCTGCCGGTTGGCTTCTTCCAGACCATAGGAAACCACTTCGCGGGCGCGCTCGATCTCGGCGACGATCGGCTGGTGTGCGGCTTCGGCTTCGCGGAAACCTTCGCGGGCCGCATTTATCCCGTTGCTGTCGAGGAATCCGCGAAACACCTTCACCGGCTCGACCTGTCGCCAGGGGGCGTGGACCGGGGGCAGGGAACTGCTCGGCTGGAGCAACTCCAGGCTATTCGGAAGGTGGGCGACGGCCTGTTCCTGGATGCGGCGATGGAGGTCCGAGGCACGATCCTCGGCGGTCACCAGGTTAGCCTGCGGAGCAGGGAAGGCGGCCAGCTCATTTCCATCCCCGCGTGAGGTGGTGCCCCGCAGCCACTCGATCACGGAATGGAGCTCCTGATAGAGCCCGTTGTTCTCTTCTGTAAGCCAATCCAGGCTGCGACGGATCTCGTCGGTGGCGGCGCTGGCCAGATCCACCACTTCGAGTTCCAGGTGGATTAGGGACTCGACAGCCCGTTGCTGTCTCGCCCAGTATCGCAAGGCCTCGCTGCGCTGGTGCCGGGCGGCTTCGACCCGTTTCGGCTTGGCTTGGCGCGCGCGGATCAGGGAACGGGTGAGCTCGGATGGGGCCCGCAGGGTGATGACCGCGCAGGATTCCAGGGCCTGGCGGGCGCCGCGGGCAAGTTCGTTGGCGCGCTGACGCCACCATTCGCGCTCGGAAGCGAAGATCTCGGTTTCGGGCCGCGACCAAGTGACGGCGGATAAGGTCTGGCGCCGCCATGCCTGCCAGGGAACCAGCAGATGCACCACCGCCTGGGCCAGGATCAGTTGGAGGTCACCGTCGGCGAGGAGGCGCTCCTGGCTTTCCAGCGCCCAATGCGATCGCATGAGCTGGCGCAGGGGGAGCTGGAGCTTATGTCCGCCGCGGACCCGGCGCAGGCGGGCGCGGAAAGATCGGTCCGCCGGGGAACCGGCCATGGCGATCAGTAGCTGGTTGGTGATCTCGACCGTTTGCGGTGTCCGGCGGGCCAGGTCCTCCATCTGGCGATCGAAGTCCTGCACGGCCGAGACGGCTTGGAATACGGGGCGGGCCTGTTGGATCCGCTCGGTGGGGACCAGGAGCAGATCGCGTGTCTGTTCGCGCCACAGGCGTTCCAGCGATTCGAGGCTGGAGGTCGGCGAGGATTCCGGGGTCAGGGTGCGGTACAGCTCGGCGGCCCGATCGAGCAGTGTTTCCAGCGTCTTCCAGGACTGGGCATAGCGCTTCAGGAGTTCCTGGTGATACCGGAAATATTCGGAGCGGTAGGCGCGCCAGAGCTCCAGAAGCTGTTCGGGTGTGCCGTCTTCGGCGAGCCACACACTACTGGAGTTCAGGAGGGCGGTTGGCGTGCCGGTTGTGGCGCCCGCCGGATCTGCGGTGGCAGGAGACGACTCTGGAGGACGATCCGATGCCATGAATGAAAAGTATCTTATCGCAGTATAACTTACATGGGGCAGTTTCGACGAATTGTCGAAGGCGGAGGTCTGCGGAGGGTATGTGCGGGGAGCGCCGGGCCCGGCTAGTCGTGCAGCTTTTTATCGAGTTCGGCGGTGATGCGGGGGAGCTGATCGGGATGCCGCATCAGGTTCCGCAGATCATAGCTGACATCGGTCTCAAAAATCTCGATGGCGCGGAGTCCGATGGCATAGGCGACGTTGGCCGTCTGGGTGTCGAATCCACCCCAGCCGCCAGCCAGTTGGTTCAGGGAAGGGAGTTTGCCGGCCTTCGCCAGCGCGGAGATCCCCTCTTTGGCCTGCGGGGAGGAGCGACGGCCGGAGAGATACTGCGCGAGCCCTTCGTCAAACCAGTGCGGCCAATTGCCGAGCAGGCGCAGGCAGGCGTGGACCGTCTCGTGCTCCAGCGTCTCGCGGGTCTGGGCGTCGAGATCGTCGCCTTGGTCGAGCACCGGGACGCGGATCGCACGGCCGTCGTAGCGGCCTCCGCTCCATTCCGGGGCGTTGGTGGTGGCCATGTAGGCCTCGCGGCTCTGGGCGACAGCGACGATGCGCTCGCGGCTGTTGCAGCCGAGCTGACCGGAAACCTTGGCGACTTCCCGCTCGACGATCCGCAGCATCGCATGGGCTGTCTCCGAGGATATGTTGGTGCCTTCGTAGCGCAATGTCACTCGGCCGCCGACCAATACCTGATTGCTTTCGTCGGCTTCCATTTCGCGGCGAACCTCAGCGGCAAGCCGCGTGAGCTGCGGGTCGGGCTCCTGCTCGAGAGACTGATCCCAATAGTGGAGGGCCTGTTTGGAGCGATCCGCGCGCCAGGCGGCGACTCCGGCGAGCGTCAGCAAGGCCGGATGAGGCTTCTCCAGCGATGGCGTCTGGGCGATTTCCTGCTCCAGGAGCTCCAGCGCCCGGCCTGGTTGCCCCTGGCCGATCAGGGTGGTGGCCTGATCCAAAAGGGCTTGCAGTGGTTTCGCGATCGGGAGGTCCGGATTTGCCGTTTGCGCCAGGGACGGATCCACCACCAGGGAATCCGCGTTGCTGGCCGATGGCGAGGGGGCGGCCGCCCGCCCAATCCGTCCGGCGTCCCGGCGCGCCTGTTCAAACGCTTCCAGGTCCTCAATGGCGGATGCGGATACGTATCCCTGCAGCGTGCGTCCGTCGTCGAGTTTGACGGTGACCCGATAGCAGGTCTCGCCCTGACCCGCCATGGAGGATCGGATGGTGAGGGGCGTTCCCGCGGGCAATGGCTCGACGAGCTCGGCGCGCCGGCCGCAACTGGTGACCAGGCGAGCGCCGTCCGCTTTAATCACCGAATCTGCGTGGAGCAGTGCTGGCGCTACGGAAATCAGTAGCGCGAAACATGCGAGAAAAGTAGCTCGTGCCGTCATACCCTTCTATCGGTCACACGAGCGTGATCCTAAGATCCCCTAGGAGACTTTACGTCAGAGTGATTCAAAAGCCCTTTGTAACTGGTAGGAATAACGACGGATAGACCGTCAACGCTCAAGATACTAAGGCCTCTGCCGCGTGGAGGTAGTCCACCCGCTGAGAGGTTTTACATTGCCGACCGAGAAGATCCTCTCATTTCTCGCTCCGAAGGACATTGATAGTTTCGTACTGGGCGGTGGATACAGCCGCTCCAAACCAACGAATCAAGAAGAGAAAAGAGAGAGAAATTTTACATGAACAATCTGCTTCTGCAGCTGAAGATTTGGAAAGATGAGCAAGGCCAGGACCTCATCGAATATGCTCTGATGGCGGGCTTCGTGGCCGTCGCCGCCGGCGCCATTATGCCGCAGGTCGCGCAGTCGATCAGCACCATCTTCTCGAAGATCAACTCGGTGATGACGAACGCGGCCAACCAGGGCTAATCTCAGCGGTATCGATCCGCGCCCAAAACGAGGCATTCGGAGAAGCGGTGACTTCTGCTTACGATCCACTGGTTGCGTAGTGTGGTGGTATCGACAGGCGGCAATGAGCGTGCGACCGAAACTCCTTGGGCGCGGTGAACCCGACGTTGTGGCGCCGAAAGGTTCCTTCAAATCCTTCGATGTTGTTCGAATGTTTTGAATAAGATGATGTGGCGCTGCTGATTTGGCTTTCCGGTCAGGTGTAGCTTTTCGGGGATCGGGAACCTGCCCGGCAAGGTTCGGACGTCAGCAGCGCTGCCCTGACTTCCTGCTACCCCGCACGCATCCCTGGTGTCTCCGAATTGGTGTTCCCGAATTGCTCCCCGTGCGGTTCGGTAGTCATTTTTCTCCCACTCCCTGAGTTTCCGGCTCTTCCCGTCTCATTCCCGCTGAGGGTGGAAGTCAGGTATCGCGTCGATTCCGGCGGGCTGGAAGTTGGCGTGTGTCCATCTATTTATAGGCCACGTGTTTCTACTGTTGGCGTCCCCCTGGGCGATCTTGGTGAGCGTCGGCGCGGCTCGAATCGCTCGCGGGTCCATATACCGGCTTTGTGGTCCAGGCTGCCGACGCGACCAGACAAGAATAGGTGGATCCAGCGCAAAGCCGCTGGCCCGTGAGCCCTTCTCGATCGGACTGCAGGGGCCCGGAAGGCGGCCCGTTTGCACGCTGTCGCGGGGCAAGGGGCCCCCGAAACAGGTCGCGGCAGAATAAAAATTCGACAGGAGGGCCACTCCAAGCAGAATTTTCTATCCGCCACCGCGTGAGGGACCTAGATATTCCAGGGAGCTCTATACCTGGTCCGGGATCTTACTACTACCCGTAACAGATTGTAAACAAGGGATCAAAATGGGCTGATGGGGCCAGAATAGGACCCTGAGGCCCAACGTACTAAGGTGGCTGGCTCGCAGGTAGCCCCGTATCTGAGAGGTTTTAAGTCCCTGACCTAGGCATTCCTCTAATTTCTCGCCAAAACTGCCGATGATAGTTTCGTAGTGGGTGGCGGAGACAGCCGCTTCACAACCAACGTACCAAAGAGAAAAGAGAGAGGAATTTAACATGAACAATCTGCTTCTGCAGCTGAAGATTTGGAAGGATGAGAAGGGCCAGGACCTCATCGAATATGCTCTGATGGCTGGCTTTGTGGCCGTCGCCGCTGGCGCCATCATGCCGCAGGTCGCTCAGTCGATCAGCACCATCTTCTCGAAGATCAACTCCGTGATGACCAACGCCGCCAACCAAGGCAGCACCAACTAAGCCAAGCTCATCACAAAAAAACCAAGGAGGGGAGAGGCCGCGTGCCTCTCCCCTCTTGTTCTTGTCGGCAGGTTTTGTTTGTACGGTATGCCTTGCGGCCCGGTGATAAGTGGACCGCTTGGAGCGCTTTGCAGTACCGTCCCGGACAGAGCAATGCCTCTCCTGGGACTTCGGGCTGCCCTATTCCAGGGCCAGTCGCTCGCGTAGTGCGATAAAACGCCGGAAGGTGAGTGCTTCGAGCCGGAGATCGCCTGCGTTCGGCAGGGGCCAACGGCTCATCAGTTCCTCCGCACGTTCCTTGTTTCCTTCGTCGAGGGCCGCTTCCGCCAGAAGGATTCGGAACAATCCGTCGGCGAAGGGCGGACTCTGCTGATAGGCCCGCTCCACTGCGTCGATGGGTTGCGTGAGAACAGCGTCGGGATTGCTCCACAGCGCCAGTTGCTGCTCGGCCGCCGCGGCAACCGCGGCTTGTTGCTGCCCGCTGGGGGCGCCCTCCAGCACGGCCTGCAGTTGTTCAACCGCCTGGTCTTCCCGTCCGGTGAAATAGAGCCAGGATGCCTGGCGCAGGGGCGTGCTCGGATCGCCGACAATCGCTCGGCCTGCGGCATATTGATTGAATAATTCGTCCGCGCCGGTGGGATCCCCGCCCAGCCAGCGGGCAAAGGCAGCCTTCTCGAGCGTCGCGCCGTCGATCAGATTCGGATTTTCCGTATTGGCGTCCACGAAATACTGCTCGGCCTGGTCGAAGTGGCCGGCCATGAACAGCACCTCCCCCTGAGAGTCGAGCGCGTTGCCGTGATTCTGCGGGCTCTCGCCGTAGAGGTCCAGGGCCTGCCGGGCTCCGGCGAGATCTCCCGCGAGAAACCGCGCATAGCCGAGCTGATTGAGGAACGCCGGCTGGTTGGGATCCAGTTGGACCAGCCGCTCATAGAGTTCCGCCGAACGCGCCGCGTGGTGCGTGGCCATGGCCGCTTCGGCCACCTGCGAGAGCAGGTTCAGGTCCTGGGGAATTGCATCGGCGAGCTTGCTGAGGGCGTCAAATTCGCCTTGATGGTCGCCGCGGAGGGCCGCGTCGTAGCGCTCCAGCTCCAGACGATCGATTTCCGAAGGGAATTGTTGCTCCAGGGCGGTGTCCACACTGAACCGGGCGGCCTCCAGCTGGCGGGTTTGGAGCTGAATGCGAATCAGGTCTAGCCAGGCGGTGGAAAAGCCGGGATCCAGATCTGCGGCGGCGGCGTAATCTCCGTGCGCCCAGGCCTCAAATGCCCCCGGGTCCTGCGTCGAAAACGGACGGGCATCGCCGTCGATCCAGGCGCCGGCTTCGCCGAGCACGGGCAGGGGATTTCCCGCTTTGTTGAACTGGCCGCTGATCTTGTGATTGTGGGTGTCCTCCAGTTGAAAGGAGAAATACAGATCCCCGGACCGCCGTTCGAAGTAGCTGTGCAACAGAAGATCGGGGCGCATCCCGTAGGATTCGCTGACCGACCGGGCTCGGCCGATGACGTTGGGCGTTCCCCGGAGCTCGGATTCGAGCACCAGCGGGACCGCATCACCAATCCAGTCCAGAGACGGATCTCCGGTCAGGTTCTCCACCGGCAGGATGGCGAGCCGGCGCAATCCGCCTGCGCTGACCGGGTCTCCGGACCCACAAGAGGCCGCCAAAAGGCAGCCGAGCAGAAGAATCAGTTTTCCCGACATTCTCAGTCCCCTGGAGCGAGGCTGGATGGCAGCGTGGATCGTGGGAGTCAGAGGTAGGCTATCCTTCCGGGGCTGCCGGCGCGGGCGTGAGATAGCTGTTCATCAGCGTCTGAAACTCTTCGTTTTCGGCGAGGAAGGCGAATTCGTCCTCTTTGAGAAACAGCTCCGGGTCTTGGAATTCATTTTCGAGAGCGAAGCGGATGTAGCGCAGGGCCGCATCGGCGATTCCGGCTCGCGCGTAGGTCTTGGCCAGCATGTAGTAAAAGAGTGCCTTCTCTTCGACGCTGCGCTCCTGGACCTTGACGCCACCGGAGCCGCGGCGCTCAAATACCTGCGGATCCAGGCGTAGCGCGTTGATATAGCAGATGAAGGCCTGCTGGTAATTTTCCTGCTCGAAGTAGGTGGTGCCGAGGTTCATCCAGGTGGTGGATGAGAGCGGATCGATGCCCAGCGCACTCTCGTAGTCCTGTTGGGCGCGGTAGTAGTACTTCTTGGCGTGATTGACCGCGCCGCGATTGTTCAGCGCGTCTGTGTAGTATTTGTTGATCTTCAACGCCTTGTTGTAATACTTCAGCGCACTCCGGAGATCACCCAATTGGTGATAGGCCATACCGGTTTTGTTGGCCATGAAGGCGTCGGTGTCCGCTTCGAGCTTATAGAAGTCGATCGCCTCCCGGTACATCTTGCGCGCCATCATGATGTCGCCGCGCATGAGATTGGTGAGATTGGGATTCGACGCCGCGATGTCCCGGGGGGAACGCATGACGAATTCGAGCTTCGCCTGCTGCTCCGGATCAACGACGGCGGGCGACACCGGATCGGTCTGGGGCCCAGCCTGAACTTGGAATGCTACTGCTGAAAGGAGCAGCGTCATAGCAGAGATCAACATGACCACCTCCTTATCTTCCATAGTTTACTTCACCGGCTGGCGGGAGGATAGGGGGGCGCGCCGAACGCAGATCAGTCCGGTGAGAAACGGATCGGCCTGAAACGGGCCGTGGCTATTTAAACAGGTCTGCCAGCCGGCCCAGGAAGCTCTTGCGCTCTTCGGGCTTGGCCTGCTGCGGATTCACCGGAATGCTGTCGCCGGCCTTGGCTTGCGGGGCCGGTGCCGGCCGGGGACGGTTCACCGAAACCGGACGCGGGAATTCTGACGCCACTGGCTCGTCATCCCAGGAGGACAGGAACGTTCCCCCATGGCCATGCAGACGGCACATCTGCTGCGGCTGGGTGCCGGTGATAAAGACTTCAGTGCGGACGTTCACGCAGCTACTGGTGGCGAGTTCGCCTGTATCGGAATCGATCTGCACGGCGGTGATGCCCTCGGGCGGTTCAAAGCGCCGAACTCGCGAGTATTGGTAGTGATCGTGGGCGCGCTTCATGAACTCGGTCCAGATCGGCAGAGCGCTGTGCGCGCCTTCGAGGCGAAAGTCGCGGTTATCGTCAAAACCGACCCACACCACCGTGATCAGCCGCGAAGTGAAGCCGGCAAACCAACCGTCGAAGGAGGTTCCGGTTTTGCCGCCGGCCGGAAATAAAATCCGCGGCTGCGCACCTGAACGCCGGTGCCGCTGCGCAGCACTTCTTCGAGCATGTTCTCGACCAGATAGGCGACGCGCGGATCCAGCACTAGTTCGCGATCGGGCTTGGAATGATAGACCTCGTGGCCTTGGGTGGTCTCGCGAATGCTGCGGATGAAGCTGGTCTCGACGCGTTCGCCCATGTTCGGGAACACGGTATAGGCGCCGGCGATGTCGAGCGGCGTGACCTCATAGGATCCCAGCGCCAGTGACGGGGTTGGCTCGACGCCATGGAGTCCCACCGCATCGGCCAGTTCGACCACCTTTTCATAGCCCACCATCTCGGCGACCTTCACGGCCGGGACATTATAGGAATGCGCCAGTGCGTCGCGCAGGGTGATTGGTCCGTCGGTGTAATGATCGCCGTGATTCTTGGGCTCGTAGGGTTTGTCGTCGTACCAAAACGTGGTTGGCTCATCCATCACCGTGGTGGCCGGCGTCATGTACTGCCGAGCCTCGGGATCCAGCGCTGTATTCATCGCCGCCGCATAAACAAAGGGCTTGAAGGACGATCCCGGCTGCCGTTTGGCCACCGCGCGATTCAACTGGCTGCGGCCATAGCGCCGTCCGCCAACCATCGCCTTGACCTCGCCGGTCTGCGTATCAATCACGACCGCGGCGACCTGCGCAAGAGGGAAGTCGCCTTCGCCGTAGTTCTTATCCAGCTTCTTCCAACGCTCATCGGTTTCCGGAATGCCAACGCGCACGGCCTCCACCAGATCGCGCTGCAGTTCGAGATCCAGCGTGGTGTAGACGCGATGCGGACGATTCTGAACATCAAAGTCCTCGAAGGGTTCATCGTCGCGGAGTGTGGACGCCACCAGATCCACAAAGAAGGGAGCGTCAGAGGTCTCGACGCCCGTGCGCGTCACCTCCAGCGGAGCCTCCACCGCTTCGTTCAGCTGTTCTTCGGTAATGAATTCGTTGTTGTACATCGCGCGCAGCACGATGTTGCGCCGCGCGATCGCGTTGTCCGGATGGATAAACGGATCGTAGATGCCGGGGCCTTGGGGCAGGCCAGCCAACAGCGCCGCTTCAGGCAGGGTAATCTGCCGCAGGTCCTTGCCGAAGTAGGCCTGCGCGCCTTGCGCAAAGCCGTGCACGGCGAAGCTCCCCTGATTGCCGACGTAGATCGAATTGGCGTAATACTCGAAGATCTGCTCCTTGGTGAGCTCGCGCTCCAGGTGCAGCGTAATGAAGCTTTCCGGAATCTTGCGCTTCCAGCCGCGCTCATCGCCGAGCCACAGATTGCGGGCTACCTGCATCGTGATGGTCGAGGCGCCTTCCAGCCGTTCGCCGGTCAGCGATCGGTAGGCCGCGCGCAGGATTCCCACCGGATCAAAGCCGGAGTGGGAAAAGAAATTCTTGTCCTCGGCCGCCAGCGCCGCATTCACCATGAATTTCGGGATCTCGTCAAAGCGAACGATGCGGCGCTTTTCGCGCTGCTCACCGAACAGGTTGCTGATGGGCTCGGGCTCGAGCAGGTATTGATTCCGCTCGCTGCGATCGTGGGTCGAGATGATCTGCGTGATCTTCCCGTTCGCGACCTTGATGACCGCGCCCTCGGAGTCATAGGCGTCCGGACCGGGATTGATCTCAATTGCGTCTTCCCGAATGCGGAACCAACCGACGCGGCTGCGGTTGGAGTCTTCCGAATAGCCGGCCTGGCGAAGATAGGAGGCCATCTCGCTGAGCTCGACCGGCTCGCCGGTGGAAACCGGCTTGGGCGCGGCGTACATCACCGACATGTCGGCGAAGGCTCCGGCCTCGAGCTTGGGCCGGATCATCTCGGCGTATTTGAAGTAGTAATGGAGAAAAACACTGCCGCCGACCACGCCGGTCGCCAGCACGAGTCCCAGCAGGGACTTACCCCACGGGCTGCGCACAAAGCGCGCCAGCCAGGAATGCTGTGGGATGGGTACCTTAGATGCCACGGGGGTCCTTTTTCTGAAGCGAGCGACGGGCGCTTTCCTGAAGCAACGTGCGCGATGCCACAAGTGGCGGATGCATTGTATGTTCCTGACGGGGAGCGGCTTTCGAGCCAGCCTCTCCACAGCCGTCACTCCAGCTTACCTGTGATGGAACCGGGAAAACAACTACGCGTCGGTGCCCTATTCTTCCTTGCCTGCCTTTTCCAGCGACATCAACTCTTCCCAGATGTCCTGATGCGGCGTCCAGGCCGGTTCCTGGTGTCCGGAAATCTGCAATTCTTCCACTTTCAGGGTACCGTGTCCGTACGGACAGATATACTCGGTTCTGGGTGGACCCAATAGCACGTGGGTCCAGGAACCCTTGGTGATGGGCATCATGACGCGGCGAAGGCAAGTTCGGCAGCGGTATTTCTGATCCCAGACCACCAGCCACAGCAGGCCGCAGGAGATCAGGAAGTAGAGCATCTGTAAGGCCGTGCGGCCGAGTTGATTTTCCGAGAGGGCACGGTCGACCGGGTCGGTCAGTTCGGGGCCGGGGGGAGGCATGACCGTGAGCATCGCTGCGCGCAGGACCCACAGCACCAGCGCGGCACCGAACAGTTTTGCTGCCAAATAGCCCCAGTACCTCATATAGAGTAGATTCCCGTCGTCGTGGTCTGGTTCCAGCTTTCCTATATACTGCCATATCCATCGTGGAACTGGAATGGGCGTGCAGTCGAGGGCGCCCACCTGAACGGGGCTCGGCTCCCGGGGCAGGACGGCATGGATCCCCCCAGGCAAGGCCCCTCAGTTCAGGCTAAAGATGGAACCAAAGAACTAAGTGTTTCACTTGAGTTTCCTATCGGCAAATTCAGCATCCTGCTTTAAAGTTCTTACAGCCTCGTAGGGCGCATGCCTCTGAATCCCGATGGATGGCCGATAAGAGTTGCGGCCGGAGGATCAGGAGGGGGTGGAGCGTCGCGAATGGGGAGTTTAAAATGCGGGTTTGGCGAACTGATTGCTGCACCCTCTGGCAATGCCGTTCTGTATTGGAATTAGCAACTTCCTGTACCCCCTGCCGGTTTACTGGCGTCTAACGAGACGAAGGTGAGGTTGACCCATGCTGTGGAATGTATTCGGTCATAAACAGCGAATGAGGAAAGAAGGGGACCGAAGGTTTCCAGTTCCGTCGCCGAGAGGGTTGCGGAACGGGTTTCCGAAATGGTTTCCAAATCGGCAATTGGGAACCATGGCGCTGGGACTGCTGCTGGTAGTGATGCCGGGGTTTGGGCAAACGGTGTCGCCCAACGGAGCCGGGCAGTCCGATGGAGCCGACGAGCCCGGGGTCGCGCGCATCAGCCTGGTGAGCGGGGAAGTGTCGGTGCAACGTGGCGATTCCGGGGAGGTCGTCGCCGCGGAACTGAACGCGCCCCTGGTGGAATCCGATCATCTGTTCACCTCGCCGGGGTCTCGCGCCGAGATTGAGTTTGATTGGGCCAACATGATTCGCATCGCTCCGTCGAGCGAGGTTCGGCTGGAGCTGTTGGCGGACCGGGACTACATCGTTCAGGTTGCCTCCGGCGTGACCACCTTCAAAGTGATGCCGAACAGCGAGGCGACGGTGGAGATTTCGACCCCCACGGTTTCGGTGCGTCCGCTGCAGCAGGGAAGCTACCGGGTCGAGGTTCGTCCGGATGGGGAAACCCAGATTACGGTGCGCACGGGCGAGGCGGAGATCTTCACGCCGGTGGGCTCGGAGATCCTGGGAGAGAACAAAACCATGGTCGCGCGCGGGACGGCGGCTAATCCGGAATACCAGATCGTTGCCGAGATCCCTCAGGATACCTGGGATCGCTGGAATCAGCAGCGCGACGATGACCTGAACCGCTCCGATAGCTACCAGTATGTGAGTAACTCGATCTATGGCGCGCGTTCGCTTTCCGGCTATGGAAATTGGATGTATAGCTCGCCCTACGGCTACGTGTGGGTTCCCAGGGTAGCGACTGGATGGGCTCCGTACCGGGTGGGCCGCTGGAGCTACCTCAACTATTACGGCTGGACCTGGATCAGCGGAGATCCCTGGGGCTGGGCACCGTATCATTACGGGAGTTGGTATCGCAGCCAGTGGGGCTGGGCCTGGTATCCGGGCGCGATCGGTGCGAGCTACCAGTGGAGTCCGGCACTGGTGTCGTTCTTCGGCTGGGGCTCCGGGATTGGATTCAATACCGGATTCGGTGTCGGCGTAGGCTTTGGCGGACTGGGCTACGGTGGATTCGGGTACGGCAACCTGGGATGGGTGCCGCTGGCCCCGTATGAAGTCTACCGGCCTTGGTACGGACGGGGTTTCCGCAACAATTACCGCAACACGACGGTGAATAACATCACGGTCGTCAACAACACCAATATCATCAACAACTACCAGAACGCCAAGTTCATCAATGGACGCAACGGGGTGACGGGCGTGGGCATCGATCAGTTCGGACGCCGCGCCACGAACCGTTCCAACTATGTGACGGCGTCAAATAAGGATCTGCAGCAGGCCGGGGCGCTGCGCGGCGGGATTCCGGTTCCCTCCAGCGCCAGCGGGCGACGGTTCACTGATCGTACGGTGAGCCCGCAGCAATTGGCCACGGTGGAACGGTCCAATCGTCGTCAGCAGAGTTTCGCGACCAGCCCCGCGCGTTCGACGCGAACCCAGGGCGTGGCTCGGGCCACCAACCAACCGGTGATCCAGAATGGGCCGGCTGATACCCGAGCCCGTTCGTCACGAGCGGCAGCGGCCGGAACGGCAAACGGAAGCTCGGCCGGGCGCAACGCGGCGGTCGGCGGACCTTCGAACGCTGCTTCCAATCCGCAGGCGACCGCGGGTCGTTCGGCAGCATCGCGCACGGCTCGGCCGGCAGCGGCAACCCGTTCCAACACTGCCGCAACGCGGAGTGGAACGGATCGCGCGGCGGTCTCGCGAACAGATCGGTCCACAACGGGATCCGCGTCGTCCACCGGCGGTTGGCGTCGCTTCAACGGAAATACCACGAGCGGGAGCAGCACCGGCGGAAACATGCCGCAAGTGATCCGTGGGCAAGGGCCCTCTAACGGGAGTTCCGGAGCCACGGCATCCCGATCGGGCCGAACAGCGGGTGCAAACGGTGGCCGCAGTGCGGCCAGCGGAGCCGGAGCAGCTCCGTCACAGCAGCCGTCTGGCGCATCTTCCTCTGGCAATAGATCCTCTGGCGGCCGCCCGGGCGCGAGTTCCGGCTCCCGTCCGGCTAGCAGCTCGGCGGCGCTGCCCTCCACGGCAAGAAGTCCGGGCTGGCGACGTTTCGGCGGCAACACGAGTGCGGGCACATCAACTGCGGCGCGGCCCGGGGCGGGGACTTCCAGCGGAAATTCCAGCTCGGGCTTTGGCAACTTCAGTTCGGGTCCAATCCCTTGGGGGAATTCCCGCTCGGTGCGCTCCTCGAGCCGGAACGGAGCGAACTCCGGATTCGGTGCGTCGAGTTCGAACGGCGGGTTCGGCGGTGGGGGATTCTCGACCGCGATTCCCCGTGGCGGCAACGTGAACGGTACGGCCGGTCGCAATGCGCGGACCGCACAGCCGTCTATTCCTTCCATGTCTTCCGCGCCGAGAGGGTTCCCGGGCGGGACCTCGCGTGGGGTTAGCCGGTCGCCCGCGCCCTCGCCTCAGATGTCGATCCCGGTCCCATCGGCGAACCGCGCCACGCGGCCGTCGATGGGCCGGTCTCCGGTTTCGGGCGGCGGCTTTGGCGGAGGCGGGGGGATGGCGCGACCTTCAGGGAACAGCGGCGGGTTCGGCGCGATGAAACCTTCCATACCGATGGGTGGTGGTGGCGGAGCTCGACCCGGTGGTGGAGGCGCAATGCGTCCCAGCGGAGGAGGCGGCGGTGGGGCGATAAATATGGGTGGTGGCGGACGGCCCGGTGGCGGCGGAGCTCGACCCGGCGGAGGAGGAGGCGGGGGCGGCATGGCCCGACCCGGCGGAGGCCGGCGCTAAACCGCTTCGCACCGCGTCCCCAGAGGCGATGATCGACGATACATACAATAATTCATCCAAACAAAGGGCTCCTTTCTAAGAAAGGGGCCTTTCTTTTTGGGAGACTTTCGGTTTAAATGAGGCGCATGGGGCAATGGAGAACCTACCGAAACCCAACCATGCATCGCACGCACGGCGCACTTCTGTTCTTCGCCCTGCTGGGATGTATGGCGGCAGGAACTGGCCAGGCGCAGCCCGCTCCCGCCGACCCCCAAGGCTCGATCGAGCTCACCGGCTTCGTCCGCACAGCCGGCGAGCAGCCATTGGGCGACGTCGAAATTCGCGTCGGCAAAACCACCGCAACCAGCGCTCCGAACGGGGAATTCAGAATCCCCGGCTTGTCCCCTGGACAATACTCCGTTCGGGCGGGTAAACCCGGGTATGTGTCGCGCCTCGTCTTCTCAGTCAAGCTCACCGCTGGCGAGCGCCCGGAGCCGCTCACGATCACCCTCCAGCCCGGTGTGGTGATCGAAGGCCTCGTCGAGGACCCGGAAGGGAACCCGCTTCCGGGCGTGGCTGTCGTATTGCTGCATACGCTTCGACCCGGCACCATCATTGCGCAGGGCTCACCCAGCGCAACCGACGAGGACGGCCACTTTCGTTTCACCGTTCCGCCGGACACCTATTACATCCGCGCCTCGGCCGCCCGGGCCAACCCAAAAGGCGGACGCGCCCTCCCCGCGGAGCTTCCCCTGCGCGACGCCTATTATCCAAATACCGCGGATTTTAGTGCCGCCGCACCCATTCGAGCCGCCACCGGAGCGACGGTCTCCGGTCTGCGGGTTCGTTTGCTGCCGGGGGAGTTCTACACGGTCAGCGGCCGCGTAACCGGCGTGGAAGTGCAAGCGAATGCGACAGTCCGACTGGTCGAAACCAAGGGGCGGGGAAGTACGGAATCGCAGATGTTCGACGTGCAGAGCATGTTGAATGCCGTTCCGGCGGGACCGCTGAACCCCGACGGAACCTTCACGATCTCGCATGTCCCGCCAGGATTCTATGCACTCACTGTGTGGGTGCTTCCAGCGATTCCCGCAGGGTCGCCGTTCCCGGTCCAGGTCACCGATCATGACCTGGAGGACCTTTCCGTCGCGGTGACACCAGGGGTCACGCTCCCGGGCCGTATCGAACAGGAGGGTGGTTTCAATCCACCCGCGGGGCTTGTCATGATGAGCGGCCTTACCGATTCCGGACCGGTCACAACCTTGGCGCCTCCTCCGAAGATCGATGCGGAAACCGGAACTGCCACCTTCGAGCTCAAACAATTCGCGCCCGGCCGCTATCGCGCTGTACTGGCGAGTCGCAATGATCCCTCCATCGTCGAACAAGTCCGCCTGGGTTCTAAGAAGACCTTGGGGTACCTGTTTGAATTCGATGGATTGGCAGGGCAAACTCTGGTGCTCACGGTCGGGGAGGGCGCAACCGTGCGGGGGCATGTGGCAATGCCGGTCGACGCCCGGGATCCAAAAGCAAGTGCAGTCAGCGTGACGGAGGCCCCATCCGACCTTAATGCGGGGATGGACCTGGGCATGATGCAATCTGCGAATGTTCGGGAGGACGGGTCCTTTGAGGCGAAACCCGTCGGCTTCGGCGACTTCCTAGTCTGCGCCTGGACCGAGCCGCGCACCGAGCTTCGGTCCCTTCTGGAAAATCCCGACATCGCCCGCGCGGCCGAAAAGGACTGCGAACCGGTCACCTTCTCGCCCGACCATCGGACCGCCAACGTGGAACTCCCGGCCCCCAAACCGCGCCGGTAAGGGCTTTCTTTTCCTCGCGATTTCTGCTTAATTACAGGCAGGAGATGGCGATGCGATTCTTTCCTCAGAAGAACTCCCGCACGTTCCACGCATGGCTCGCGATGCTGGCGGTGCTCGTGGCAGGCGCGCTATCGGCGCAACCCGCGACGCCAACATTCCAGGGCCGCTGGGGACTGACCTTTGAACCGCATGACAACCCCATGATTTGGGGATCGTGCTCGACCGACTACAACGCCGTTTTCGACCTCAACGTATCGAAGACCGGCCAGCTCACGGGCATGGCCGACCTCTGCTCCTGGCCCGGTCCCGCCACAGTCACCAATGGCTCGGTACAGGGCAATACCGCACGGTTTCACCTGACAGGGAAGAATCACTGTACCTGCGGCGCCTTGGACCATCCCGAGTTCGATGTCACCGCCCAACTGGACAATGACACTCTGCGCGTCACCATGGTGAACTGGACTGACGACGCCATACCGTTTTCCGGCCGGCACATCCAAGAATAATTCTGTGATTCGGGAGTGATGTAAGCTGGCGTTTAGAATGTACTGAAGACTGCCCATTGACGGACCGTTAAGACAACGAGGAGGATCCATGGGTTCAGTTCGATTGGCAGGCGCACTGCTTCTGGTTTCGGTTTTGACTTTTCCGTTTTGGGCGAAGTTGGCGGCGCAGCCGACCGCGCCCTCAGGCTCGCTCGCAGGCCAAATCCTCGACGCCGACGGAGCCGCTCTAGCTGGCGCGGAGTTGGAGCTGCAGTTCAACGGACCCGGTGCGACGACCTACGCTGCACAGTCCGGGGACGAGGGACGCTTCCGCTTCGAGCGGCTCTCGCCTGGCAGGTATACGTTGCATATCCAGCGCAACGGGTATCTCACACAAACCTACCAGGATCCGGAGACCGCTGAGACGGACATTCGCGTCGGCCCAGCCGGCGACTCGCCGAAGATCAACGTCCGGATGGTGCGGCAAGCGATCATCTCCGGCCAGGTCCTGGATGCCGATGGGCAGCCGGTCCCCGGAGCGCTGGTCAGCGCGCTCCAGTGGAAGGATGCGCCGGACGGCACGCGGACTCTGACGCCCAAGGCGCGCGACATCTCCACCGGGACAGACGGGCAATTTTCGATTGGCGGGATGGCGGCAGGGAATTACTACCTGCTGGCCGAGGACCCGGCGCTATGGACAGGGCTCCGGCAACCCGTGCGCGTGCCAGGCGATCCGGTCCCGCAGCAACACGATCTGCCGACGTTTTATCCCCGCGCGGACAATCCCGGGGATGCCACACCGATAGAGCTCGCCTCGGGCGCCTATAGGCGAGGCGTTGAAATCCGGTTACGCGGCGGCCCCGTCTTTCGGGTGGCCGGAACGATCCTCGACCCAACCACGGGCAGTCCCCCCAATCAGACGACCATGACCTGGTATCCGCTGATGGGAGGATTCATCGATTTCCATCACTACCAGATGGCCAAACAAGTGGATGAGCACGGTCAATTTCAAATGCCGGCGCTGCCGTCCGGGGAGTATCTGGTCCTGGTGACGGCCAATGCAGTCTCTACCGAGCACGAAGTCACCATCGCGGATCGGGATCTCACCGGGCTCGTTCTCAGTGCCGACCCGGGATTCAATCTTACGGGGAAAGTTGTCGTTCTTGGAGAGGGTAGGCAGGCGAGGCTGCCCGCGACCGTTGCGCTTCACCGGGTCGGTTCACCGTTGATCGGCATTGCCAGCGCACGGGTGGACGCCAATGGACGCTTTGTCATGAAGGGCGTGACCACCGGCGCTTACGATTTGATCGCCGAGACGCGTGGAGGCGAGCCGTTGTATGTGGAACGCATCCAGGTCGACGGCAAGAAATCTTGGCGAACTCACGGATCACGCTCTCCGGGGCGGTCCACCTCGAAGTCACACTGTCACCCATTTCGGCGCGGAACTGATTTCCAGCAATCGCAGGCTAGTTGCAGGCAAACTGACCCACTACCCCTAACCACGACATAATATACGTTATCGGAACTATAGTACAGGTCGGGCCCCGTGCGGTTTTGGGTGGTCCCGGTGAGAGGATCACCCGCGACTCCCCACTTCTGATATAGGATGCCCACGCTCAGCGGCCGTGATCGTTTTCCAGACCCGATTGAATACTTTCGAAGTCCCGGCGTGGCGTGGAACACTCCCGGGGTCGCGGACGGGACGCTGTTGGGCGGTTGGAGGCAGTTCGCCAGTTCGGTTGCTCCGCCGGCGGGTGGCTCCGCGGTTGAGCGACAAACCCCTGAGCAGGAAACTTCGGAATGGTACCAGCGCTATTACGAGTCCAAGGGCGATGACCGCAGCGATCCGCTGCGGAACCCGGGGGTGCTGTTCCAGAATCTGGCGTTCCAGAAATCGGTGGTGGAGGCGCTGCGCGGGGTCCCGGTGGCTAAGGACTGGCAGATTCTCGATGTCGGGTGCGGCGCCGGATTTAGCCTCCTCCAATTGGCGACCTTCGGGTTGGAGCCCGCCCAGTTTCACGGCATTGATCTGCTGGCGGACCGCATCGAGCTTGGTCGGCGGCGCTTTCCAGGCCTGGACCTCGCCGTGGGTGACGCTCAGTCGATGGAGTTTGCCGACGGCGCTTTCGATTTGGTCACCGAATCGACGATGTTCATTCAGCTTACCGACGAGGCGCTGGCCAGCAGGATCGCCGCGGAAATGGTGCGCGTGACGCGCCCTGGGGGCTTCCTGATGCTCACCGATTGGCGTTACAGCTTCGGGTTCGCGGGATATCGGGCGGTTTCGCGGAAGCGCGTCCGGGAGCTTTTCGGCGTCGGCGAGAAAACCCGGCTGGTTCGCCGGACCCAAGGCGCACTGCTGCCGCCCATTGGCCGGTTTCTTTCGCGTTATGCGCCGTCGATCTACTTCCTGATCACCCGGCTGTGTCCGCCTCTGGTGGGTCAGGTGACCTACGTCCTGGAAAAGCTGTAACCGAAAGGAATCGCAGGGGTTATGCACCCGTTGGGAGGCCCAGGAGTTCCCTGACCTGTTCGGGCATCCGGTCAACGGTCACCCGCAGGACTTCGAAGCCCGCCGCTTCTCCCGCCGCCACCCCCGAATCAGAATCCTCGATAACCAATGGATTTCGAAGATTCAGCCGTTTCGCCGCCAGCAAATACGGATCGGGCGCCGGTTTCAGCCGTTCCACGTCGTCGCCTGCGATCACATCGGCAAAGCAGGACCGGATGCCGGCGCGTTCCAGGGGCGGCTCAATTTCCCGGTGAAAGCTCGAGGAAACCACCGCGATCGTGTTGATTATGCTCAGTTCGCGCACCAGCTCAAGCGTAGGTTGAAGAAAAGGCGGATGCTGTTCAAGCGCTGCTCGAAGATGGGCCTGTTTCTGAGCGACGATCTTGTCGGGATCGGGTAGCTGCAGGCGCGCGGCGACCACTGGATCGGCAACCCCGACACACTGCTTTAAATAATCCTCCCAAGAGTATTGAATCCCAAAGGGTTCGAGCGTACGGTTCCAGCTCTGGTGATGATGATGCTCGGTGTCGGCTAGCACGCCGTCGAAGTCGAACAGAATGGCGTCGTACGGATGGGATGAAGAGGAAGCCATGAAACCGACCATTGTACGACGGGCCGTTGTTCGGTCTGGTGAATCCGCGCGTCACCCAATCTGGCGCGTACGCAACTTCCCTTTTTCGAGCAACATCGGGTCTCAGGCGGGGGCCCGGCGCACCCGCGGCTCCTATGGTCGGGCCGATGTTGGTTGTCTTTGTTCATGGATGGAGTGTTCGCGGCGCCGACTATGGCGCCCTTCCCGGGTGGCTGGCTGAGCAGTCGGACCTGGAAACCACCGAAATCTGGCTCTCGGACTACATTTCCTATTCCGATGTGGTCACGATGGGGGATCTGGTGCGCGCCTTCGAACGGGCTCGGCTGGACAGGTTTCCTGAAAAGGAATTCGCGGCCGTGACGCACTCGACCGGGGGCCCGGTGATGCGGGAATGGCTCCACCACTATGAGCATGCGCGGCGGTGGTTGTCGCACCTGGTGATGTTGGCGCCGCCGAACCACGGATCAGCGTTGGCGCAGCTCGGCCGCGGACGGCTGTCTCGGATGGCGTTCTGGGCGCGCGGCATGGAGCCCGGCGAGCGCATCCTGGATTGGTTGGAGCTCGGCAGTCGCGCCAGTTGGCGATTGAATGAGGCGGAACTGGATTTTGAGTGGGTCGAAGAGGGGGTCTTCCTGTTCGTGCTGGCGGGCGGCGCGCATGACCCGAAGTTCTACGATCACCTGAACAGCTACACCGGCGAGGTGGGTGGTGACGGCGTGGTGAGGGCGGCGTCGGCGAATCTGAACTACTCGATGCTGCGATTGCGGCAGGCCGGGGGCGTGCTGGAGCCTCTGGAGCATCGCCGCAGCCGGCCGTCAGCGTTCGGAATTCTGCCGGGGATCTCGCACACCGGGTCGCGGCACGGCATTCTGGCCGGCATCACACCGAAGAACGTCCACCGTAACCCGGTGGCGAAGCGCGTCAGGGAGTGCCTGGAGGTCGCGAGCGAAGCCGGTTATGCGGAGTTGTCGGCGAAGCTCGGTGAGGCGTCGGCTCATGCCACCGAGCCATGTTCGATGCTGGTGTTCCGGCTGGTCGATACCGGCGGCAATCCGGTGGAGGATTACGATCTGCTGCTGACGTCGGGGAAGCGCTACAGTCCCGATTCCCTGCCCAGCGGTTTTTGCTTGGACCGGCAGCGGAATCAGCGCGCGCCGTCTCGGCTGACCTACTTCCTCAACTACGAAGCGATGCAGAGGGCGAATGAACTTGGATTCCGGCTGATTCCCCGCCCGGATCGTGGCCCGGTTCGCTACCAGGCGGCTGAGTTCCGGTCTAGCCTCGCGCGGGTGGATACGGTGCTCGTGCCGCATCAGACGGTGATGGTGGAGATCACGATGGATCGCATCCTGCGTGACGACGTGTACGTTTTGCGGAGGCGATAGTGGGCATGCGGGGAATGGCCCCGCACCGCACAAGTTCGCAGTTCTTTAGCTGACGTGCGGAGGTTGCGAGGAGAGCTTGCGTTGCAGCGGGCGGGGAGCTTTCGGAGGGCGAAACGCCCTCCGAAAGCCGAACCTCGCCCGCAGGATTACTCGAAGGACACCTCGGGCGGCTGCTGCGCCGCCTGGTCCGCTGTGAAATACGCCTCATCTCGTGTAAAGCCGAACAAGGAGGCCGCGATGTTGTTGGGAAACAATTGCAGGTCGGTGTTATAGCTCCGCAGGGCCTCGTTATAGCGCCGGCGATCGACGGCGATGCGGTTTTCCGTACCGGCCAACTCATCCTGCAAGCTGAGGAAGTTTTCGTTGGACTTCAATTCCGGATAGTTCTCGACGACGACGAACAGCCGTCCCAACGCGGTATCGAGCTGTTGATTCGCGGCAATGCGATCATTCGGCGTGCGTGCGCCCATCATGGCGGCGCGCGCGTCCGTCACTGACTTGATCACGGTCTGTTCCTGCTTGGCGAACCCCTTCACGGTATTCACCAGATTGGGAATCAAGTCCAGCCGGCGCTGGAGGTCGACGTCCACCTGCTGGTAGGCCGCGGTGGCCGCCTCCCGCTCGGTGACCAGTTGGTTCCGCGCATTGATCAGCGTTCCGCCCACTGCGAAGCCGATCAGCACCAGCACTCCTACACCAATCAACAAACCTTTCATCTCGGATTCCTTCCTTCTCGCGGATCCGCTGTCCGCGAAGTCTTCTTCACTTATAACCCAGCGAACGCCCCGCTAGGATTGCTCCCGGCCGTCATGCAGACGGTCGACGAAATCGATCAGCCGGCCGACGGCCAACAGGTACTCGGCAAAGATGAGGCGCGGCGTGGCGAATCGATCCGGCAACTCAGGCGAAGTTTCTTCCCGAATGTCGAGCATTAGCGCGAGCACTTCGACATCCAGATGACATTGGTCATGCAACTGCGCCAGTACGCCGCGCCGCTTCGGCGCAGGGTCGATGCCGGCCAGCGTCAACGCATGGCGAGCCAAGGCGCAGAACGTCGTTACAGAGTCGGCGCATAACCGTAAAAGGTTCTCGGGCGCCGACAGCATCCCGGCCCCCCGCTGACGCAGCCGCAACAGGTTCACACGCAGCTCATGTTCCACGTGGGCCCGGTAATGCGTATCCGGCACCGTCATTTCCGCGATGACATCGACGCCGTAGAGCACGCGGCGGCGCTGTTGCATGTCGCGAAACTCGATCGGGAAACTATCGGCCGAGCGGGAAACTTCGGCTTCGCTCATCAGCAGCGGCGAGGGATTTCCCTGCTCCTGCCACCAATGCAACACCGGCTCGGACTGCTCCAGTTCATTTGGCGTCAGTTGTTTCAGCACACAAAAGATATTGAAGTCCGAGAAGCGATCGGTCCCATCTTCCGAAGCCGCGGACCCATACAAGATCACGCTCACCAGCGCGGAGCCGAAGGCGTCCTGCAGCTTCTCGACAATCTGTTCTAACGGTTTCATGTGCAGGTGTCCCCAATTCCTACCAGCCTCCGGAAGCGCCACCGCCGCCGAAGCCGCCTCCCCCAAATCCGCCAAAGCCGCCTCCTCCACCACCGCCGCCGAAGCCACCGGCTCCGCCGAAACCACCGCCACCCCAGTTCCCGCGGGGACGCCGGCCACCCAGCATCGAACCCAGGATCATGGCTGTCGCGATATCGCCTCCGCGCGATCTTCGTCCGCCACGGGGGCCGCCGCGTCCGCCGCCACTTCCCCCAAAGGCGCTGATCAGGAACAGGATCATGATCGCCGTGACGATCAAGCCCCCAAGGGTTGCGCCTCCACCTCGCTGGGACACGCGCACGGGCGGCTGTCCCTCGATCGTCACGCCCTTGTCCTGGGCGATCACTCCGCCGAATTGCTGCACGGCGGCCAGCAGTGCGCCGCCATAGTTGCCCTGTCGCAGGATCGGCTGGACACCGCGCATTACACGGCCCGCCAGCCCGTCGGTGATGATGGGCTCCAGCCCATAGCCGACCTCGACATCATAGTCGCGGTCCTCGACGGACAGAATCACCGCGAGGCCTTCGTCGTTCTGCTTCCCGACGCCCCAGGCTTCCATCAGCCGAATGCCGAAATCCCGAATCTCGTCGCCTTCCAGCGATGGAATCGTGACGACCGCCATTTGGACGCCGGTAGATTGCTCGACATTGCCCAGGTAGGTGGTGAGCTCGCTGCGCTGCGCCTCGCCGATCACGTTCGCGAAGTCGTTGACGTAGCCTTCTGGTTTCAGCGTGGAAACATCAAGCCCGAAGGCCGAGGGAACCAGAAACGTTGTGATGAGGAAGGCGCGAAAAAGCACGTCTGTCCAGAGAATACGCAAAACCCGTAAAGAAAGTTCCGTTCCCGGAGCGCGGAATCCGCGCCTTCGATCGCCGACCGGCATCGATCAATTCGCCCGCACATCCCGCCGGGTCAACTTGATGCCCCCCAGCGGCCCCAGCATCGCCACGGCCGTGGACTTGGGATCGAAGAACTGCTGCGCAAGGGATTGGACCTGATCGGCGGTTACCGCTTCCACGCGCTCGATCATTTCATCCAACGACATGAATTGCGTCAGGTAGGTTTCCTGGCGCGCGAGGTTCGCCATGCGGCTGGAGGTGCTCTCCAGGCCCAAAACGATGGACCCTTTCAAGTGATCCTTGCTGCGCTGCAATTCGTCCTCGTCGACCCGTTCCGAAGCGATGCGATCCAATTCGGCCACGATCAGATGAATCACCTTCTTGGCCCACTTCGACGCGGTGCCCGCGTAGATCAACATGCATCCGGCATCGCGGTACAGCGACAGTTCGGAATAGACGGCATAGGCGAGGCCAAGCCTCTCGCGAATGTTCTGGAATAGGCGTGAACTCATGCCGCCGCCCAGAATGTTGTTCAGCACATAGAACGCAAAGCGATCCTTGTGAGACATGGGAATCGCCGGAACGCCAACATACACGTGAACCTGTTCGAGGTTCGGCCGGTCGCGCACCAGCAAAGGAGCATGCGGGGTAGGAATGGAGGGCTTGGGGCGGAAGGCTCGCGGTTTCAGATCCCCCAGATGTTGAGCCGTCATCTCAGCGAGCTCATGATGGCGCAGGCTGCCAGCGGCGGTGACCAACAGATTGGAAGGCCGGTAAAAGCTGCGGTAATAGCGTGAAATCGCCGCACGATCAAAGCTGCGGATCGTATGGCGCGTGCCGAGGATCGACTGGCCGAGCGCATGGCCTTTCCAGAAACGCCGCGCGAACATTTCATGGATCTGGTACTCGGGGTTATCGACCTCCATCTTCAACTCTTCGAGAATGACGCCTTTTTCCTTCTCGATTTCTTCGTTGGCGAACAGCGGATTCCGCACCATGTCGCAAACGATGTCGAAGGCCGGCGGCAAGTGCTCATCCAGGACCTTCACGTTGAAGCTGACGATTTCCTTGGAGGTGAACGCATCGAGTCCACCGCCCAGGGAATCCATCTCCCGGGCGATCTGTTCGGCGGAGCGGCGGTTGGTTCCCTTGAACACCATGTGTTCAATGAAGTGGGAAATTCCGGATTGCTGCGGGGTTTCCTCGCGTGATCCGGTGCCCACCCACAGGCCGAGGGACACGCTCCGTACCGAGGGCATGTGCTCGGTGATCACACGGACTCCGTTGGGGAGAACGAGCCGTTGGATTTCCCTTTCCCGGGTAGGCCGAGGTGGCATAAGTATTTCCATCTTAGCGGAGCGAGCGGCGAAGCCACATCGGACAGCCGCTCAGCATTAAGAGATTCACGTTGCCTTACGTTGTTTCGCCGGGATTCTTACGGGTACGGAGTTCGATACTCTTTGACTTTGTTACACTTCAAGCGTAGTCAGGCGTGGTTGACATCCTGGTGCCGCAACTCCTGATCCATACTCCCAAGACAATGCACTTGCGAAGGCGCAGTCGTGTTCGCCGGACTCCTCTGGCTCTGGGTTGCCTGCTAGTGCTGTTGTCCGGCTGTGCCAGACAGGTGCAGGGTCCGCGCGCAGCGGCGCCGCCTCCCGCACGGCCCGCCCCCGCCGCCCCGATTGCCGAGGCTCCCGAGATCGCGGTTGCCCCCCCCGCGCCGAATCCCCATCCTCCGGCCACGACCTCCGAGATCCCCACGTTGCCCGAGCCGACCGCGACCAGTCAGGCGGTCGCCTGGGCCAACGGCTACCTGGAGAACGCCGGGTGGGCTCTGGAGGATCACGATGCCGCCGGCGTGCGAAAGAATCTGGATCTCGCCGTGGCGACCGTGCTGGATACCGACCCGCCTACCGATGCCGCCGACGCCCGGGAGCGATCGGAAGCGCTGAATCAGATCGTCGCGCGCGCCACCCGGATCGAAGCCGACCTTGCGCAATTGGCATCGGCTGAAGGAGCCGACACATGGACGCCCGTTGTGCTGCGCACCTTCCCCATGGATCCGGAACTGGACACCCCGATGGAGCAGGAGATTCGCGCGGGGCTCGGCACGCTGCCGATCGAGTTGAACGATGCGGTCGCCGAATACATCAGCTTCTTTTCGGCGGGCGAGGGGCGCAAGGTCCTGCGGACCGGGCTGGCGCGATCGGGGCGCTATCGCGACATGATCCTCAAGACCTTTGCCGAATTCGGCCTTCCGCCGGAGCTGATTTACATGGCGCAGATCGAATCCAAGTTCAGTCCGAACGCGGTATCGGAGGGTCGCTGCTGTGTCGGGCTGTGGCAGTTCTCTCGCGCCGCGGGCCGCGAGAACGGGCTGGACCGGACCGATGAGATGGATCCGCGCCACGACCCGGAACTTGCCACGCGCGCGGCCGCATCGGTTCTGCGCAGCCTTTACGCGCATTATGGCGATTGGTATCTGGCGATGGCGGCCTACAACTGCGGCATGGGGTGCGTCGACCGGGCCATCTTCAATTCCGGCTATGCCGACTTCTGGGACCTGCGCCGCCTCGAGGCGATCCCGCACCAGACCGCGAACTACGTTCCGCAGGTGCTGGCCATGGCGATCATCTTCCGCGATCCGGAGGCCTACGGATTGGGCGATACCGAGATGGATCCTCCGGTGCGCTACGAAACCCTGGAGTTGCAGGCGCCCGTGCACATCGGCTTGATTGCCGCCGCGCTGGGACAGCCGGTGTGGGCGCTGACCGAGCTTAACCCGGCCCTGCTGGAAGAAGTCGCGCCGGAAGGCTATCTGTTGCGGATTCCGGAAGGGACGCGCGAAGAGATCGAGACCGCGTTCGCCGTGATTCCGCCGGCCAAGCGGACAATGTGGCAGATTCATCGGATGTACGCCGATGACCGCGTGGAGGACCTGGCCGAGCAGTACGACACCATCGAAAGCAAGATCCTGTCGGCCAATCATGGCGCGCTGCCGCCGCCGGGTGAGTGGGCGGCGATTCCGGTCGCGTACTAGCGCTACTTCCTCCGCGCGAGCGCGGCGGCATCCTCTCCCTTGCAAATTGCCGATTGTCATCCACCTGAGACATCGGTACTGGGCCCGAAGGCCCGTCTCGGTTGGCGCGTATGGCCCTTTGTTATCAATTGATTGCGGCTTTTTATCGGCAAGACTTGCCTTCTGCGGGAAACACGGTATGCTAAGGTTCTGTTTCCAAGGTTCGGCCGCAGGAAGTCCTCGCGAAGTTGGCAGTACAGCGTGGCGGAGCTGAACCCGACAAACCTCTCTTATGGAGGCCCGTTCAAATGCTTGAGTATCGTGCTTCTGGCGACGGAGGCATGGATGACCTGCTGGACGAGTACGACGAAGATCTCGGCCTGCTGAACGAAGATATCGGTGACTACGCCGAGGAAGACGAGGAGTTCGAGGAAGAGTTCCGGCAGCAACGCCAGACCTCATCGTTTTCCACGCCCGTTGTCCTGGACAACCCGAACTCCGAGATCGACGGCGACGAACGCGAGGAAGACGAGCCTGCATCGGACGACGGAACCGCTCCGGCTTCCATCCCCATTACGCATCACGCCCACGTTCTGCCGTCGGAGGCTCCTGAGAAACCCCCGGCCGTAGCGCCCACGGCGCCGAAGCCCGCACCTGCCCCAGTGAAGCAAGTGGCCGTCCGCGAGTCCAAGTCGGCCCGGAAACCGGCACAAAAGGCAGGTTCGGTCCGGTCCGCATCAAAGAGTGAATCGAAGAATGACAAGCCCGCAAAGAAGACCGCCGCGAAGAAGTCCGTCAAGAAAGCAGTGAAGAAGACGGTGGCGAAGGCCGCAGCGAAGAAGACCGCGGCCAAGACGGTCGCGCGCAAGCTTGTCAAGAAGGTTGCCTTGAAGAAGAAGGTGGTGGCGAAAGGTCCCGTCAAACCAGCACGGAAGGTCGCCGCGAAGAAGCAGGCTGCCAAAAAGGCGGCCAAACGTCCTACAGCGAAGCGGACCGCCGCCAAGACCCCGGCGAAGGAGATCGCGCAGAAGAAAAGCCCGCGCAAGAAGAAATAGATCGGCTTCTGGTGGCGCCCTACGGAGATCGTCGCAGGGCGCCCCTTCCCTTATGCTGTGGGCTTCGGCGGCGGCAAGGCCCGGGCCGGACAGACCGACTCGAATCCTTCGCGACGGTGACTCCCGTCACAAAACGGTTTGTTCGCGGAATGCCCGCAGCGGCATAAACCGATTACCGTTCGCCCGGCGACATCGAATGCCGCCCCCTGTGCATCCACTATCTCGAACTCGCCTTCGATCCGAATCGAGCCATTATTGTTGATCGTAATCTTCGTTGCCATCGGCTCAAATCGTACCACCCTTGGACCGGCCATCGAAAGCATCGGGGGGACTTTCGCAGAAACATCCTGGTATTTATACTGATACAGGCACACGGGATGTCTCGGAAGACTACATGCGCAGTCGCGGCGGTCCTGATTGGGATATCGGGGCTGTCCCTGTCGCTGCTGGCTGGTCCGCAGCCGCCGGCGATAGACCGGGCTCCGGTGGACGAACGCGCCGCGAGCGGAGATCCGCGACCCGACGTCTCCCCTGCCCTGACTCCGGAGCAAAAACGCATCGAACAGATCACCGAAAAGATGCGCCTGAACCTGGTGCGCCTGCCCAACTACACCTGCACCGAGACGATTGAGCGAACGCGCAAGGCGCCGGATGGGGTGACCGTGCTCGAAGACACCCTGCGTCTGGAGGTGGGGTTGATCGACGGTCAGGAGATCTTTGCCTGGCCGGGGTCGTCGGAATTCCTGGACACCGAGCTCAAGAATCTGATCGGGAGCGGGACCTACGGTAACGGGGCGTTTGGCCTGTATGCCGAGATGCTGTTCTATGGTGGTGGTCCGGAGTTCGTGCCGCAGGGAAGCGTGGACCTGAATGGCGAACAGGTCCTCAAGTACAACTTTGACGTTCCACGCAACGAGAGCCGTTATCGCATGGCTGTCAACGGGACGCGGGACATAGTGGGCTTCAAGGGCTTGATTTACGTGGATCCGGAGACGCTGGATCTGCGCCGCATTGAGATCATGGCGCAGGAGATCCCGCCCGTCCTGCGGTTACTGGCGGCCTCGGACCGGGTGGACTATCAGCGCGTGGAGATTGGACCGGAATCGTTCCTGCTGCCCTCCGGCAACCTGCTGACGATGGTGACGCCTTCGGCCCAAAATCAGAATCGGGTGCGCTTCACCAACTGCCACAAATTCCAGGGCCAGAGTGTGATCAGCTTTGAGGACCCGGTCGATTTGTTGGCCGCCGAGGAGAAGGTGATCAAGGAAGTCACCATCCCGTCGGACACCGAACTTCACATCGTCGTGAATACACAGATCGAGATGGAGGAGACCGCGGTGGGCGATGCGGTTACCGGCACGCTTCGGGACCGGGTCAAGGTAGATGGCGAAGAACTGATCCCCAAGGGCGCCACGGTTTCGGGACGGGTAATCCGTTTGGACCGGTTGCAGCGGGGCTATGCGGTTGGGATTCTCCTCACCGACATCCATTGGGACGGCGGCCACGCGCACATGGACGCGTACCTGGATCGCCTGCCCGCGCCAGATCTTCCCTTTCCCGCCACCGATCCCATGATGTTGGCCACCGTGGAGCCGGATCCACCTCGCCCGGGAGCTCGGAAGCAGAAGGCGATCATGCTCCCGCGGAAGGGTCCGACCTCCGTGAAGAATATCCTGACCTACTGGAGGACATACTAGGCGTGGCAACCGTGAATTATTTGTGATTTTATAGAGTTTCCAGGGTATGTCCGGTCGATGATAATGAATCTGCATTCCGCTGGCGAGTTGAGCAGGCTCCTGCTCACTTTTTCCCTCACATGCATGACTCTCCCCGGGACCGGATGGGGACAGGCTGTACCGACGTCCCCTTCCCCTACCGCACCCACCACGTCAACAATCACTGCGTCAGAGGGGGTACCCGCTTCCAACTCCGGGCTGGTGGGCCGGATCATCGCCCGGATGCGCAGTAACCTCCAGCGGCTTCCGAACTACACGTGCACCGAGACGATCGAACGCACCCGCAGGGCTCCTGATGGTAAACCCGTACTGCAGGATACGCTGCGTCTGGAGGTCGCGCTGATCGACGGCGAGGAGATTTTCGCTTGGCCGGATTCCACCGAGTTTCTGGACACGAACCTCACCAATCTGGTCGGAGGAGGAACCTACGGCAACGGCGCCTTCGGGCTCTATACCAAGATTGTATTTCTCAACCAGAATCGGCCCGAACTACGGCCGCGAGGCCGCGTGAACCTTAACGATTTGGACCGTGGCGACGGGTTGATCCAGTATGACTTCACGGTCCCCCGGAGCAAGAACGAGTTTCGTATCAATGAGGGCCCGCTCAGCGCCATCGTGGGCTTTGAGGGCTCCATCTATGTCGATCCGGAAACGCTCGATCTGCGCCGGATGGTTGTGAATCTGACGGAAATTCCGCCGCAGTTTGCTCTAAACAAGGCAAGCGACCAGGTCAATTACGATCGCGTTCCGTTTGGCGAGGAGCAGTTTCTGCTGCCCGTCTCCAATCGGCTCACCACCGAGAACCCGAGGGAGAAATCCCAGAATCGCGTTCGTTTCGAGAAGTGCCACAGATTCGAGGGCCAAAGCACCATCAGCTTTGGAGATCCTGCGCTACCGGAGGACACCAAACAGGAGGTGATCCAGGAGGTGACGATTCCTGACAAAACCAGCGTGCACATCATGATGGACCCGCTGCACAAGCCCAACAATGTCGCGGTGGGCGACCTCATAACGGGGCAGGTCAGCGACAGCGTTCAAGTGGACGGTAGAGAACTCATCCCCAAAGGCGCCAAGGTCACCGGCCGAGTGCTCCGGATGGACCGAAACCCCAACTTCTATGTGTTGGGGCTTCGCGTCACGGACATTGATTGGAAGGGCAAGCACGCGAAGTATGGACGGCTACATTGAGCGCCTTCCGAAGGCACGCGCCCGCGGCCCCATGGATTTGATCTCGGGCCCTGGCGAGCAACCATCGCTCATCTGGATTAACCGGGAGGGTCCGGGTATACCAAAAATCCTTACCTATTGGCGAACCTTCTCTGACATTCAACGGGGCGAGGTTTCCGAGGCCGAACTGGTGCAGCAGATCACGGCCCACATGCGCGACAACGTCCAGCGGCTTCCCAACTACACCTGCACCGAGACGATCGAACGCACGACAACATCGCCGGACGGAGAAATCCAGCAGGAGAATACGGTGCGTCTGGAGGTCGCGCTGATTGGTGACGACGAGCTCTTTGCCTGGCCCGGAACCACCAAATTCCGGGACTCCGGACTGGATGACCTGGTCGCCAGTGGGGCCTTCGGCACAGGCGCGTTTGGGCTCTATACCAAGATTCTGTTTCTCAATGAGAATCGGCCCGAGTTACGGCGCGTAAACCTTTCTGATTTGGGCTCCGTGTTGATCCGGTATGACTTCACCGTGCTTCCAAGCGAGAACGAGTTCAAGCTGACCGAGGGTCCTGATAGCGCCACTGTGGGATTTGAGGGTTCCATTTATGTCGATCCGGACACGCTCGATCTGCGCCGGCTGGTTGTTCATTTCACGGACATTCCGCCGCAGTTTGCTCTAAAGAAGGCTAGCGACGAGGTCTTGTACGAACGTGTTCCGTTTGGCGAAGAACAGTTTCTGCTGCCCGGCTTCAACCGGCTCACCCTGCAGAATCCGGGGGGCAAATCCCAGAACCGCGTTCGTTTTGAGAAGTGTCGCAGATTCGAGGGCCAGAGTACCATCAGCTTTGGAGATCCGGTGCCGCTGGAGGACACCAAACGGGAGGTGATCCAGGAGGTGGCGATTCCGCCCGATACCAGTATGCAGATCGTGATGGATATCAAGGGCAAGCCTGACGCGGTGGCCGTGGGTGATCTGGTGACCGGTAAGCTCAACGACCGGGTCCACGTGGACGGAAAAGAACTCATCCCGAAAGGCGCGAAGGTCTCCGCCCGGGTAGTCCGCATGGATCGCATGCCCGATGTGTATGTGTTGGGGCTTCGCGTCACGGATGTGGAGTGGAAGGGCAAGCACGCGAGTGTGAACGGCTACCTTGAACGCCCTCCGGCCGAGGAGGGTGCGCGCGACCGCGGCGTGAAATTGGTCTCCCTGGAGGACCCCGGTTTTGGCGCGCAATACGTGAAGGTGGTCACCCGGAAGGACACGGGTTCTGGCGCACCGCAATTGTTTATGGTGCTTCCACGGCAGGGTAAGAAGTCGATTGGAAAGATCCACATCTATTGGAGAACGCTCTCTGACACCCCGCGGGGCCCGGCTGTCTCCTCTGCCGCATCACCAGGGTCCACGGTTTCCGGCACCGAACCGGATGCGATCCAGGAGGTGGCGATTCCCCCCGATACCAGCGTGCACATGGTGCTGGATTTCCAGCGTACGCCCGACAAGATGGAACTGGGAGACCTGGTGACCGGCAAGCTCAGCGACGCGGTTAAAGTGGACGGAAAAGAACTCATCCCCAAAGGCGCGAAGGTCTCCGCCCGCGTGGTCGCGATGGATCGCAATCCCTATCTGTATGGGTTGAGTCTTCGCGTCACGGATATCGACTGGAAGAGCAAGCACGCGAAGATGGATGGCTACATCGAGCGCCTCCCCGCCGCGGAGGCTGAGCGCGACCCTCTGAGAAGGATGGGCCTGGCGACAGTTCAGATCGAGGATTCTGGCGTGGTACAGCAAGTATCGGTCATTCTGATTCCACCGCTGGCGGCAAAGTCGATTCGGGAAATTCTGACTTATTGGAAAACGTTTTAGCCGTGAGATTGGCGATGGATTGTGGTCGTGATTGGTGAGTCATGATACTGAGTCCAAGTTTGGCTCGGACGTTGGGCAGGCCTCTCCTGCTCGCCACGCTGGTATGCGCGGCGTGGACCGGCGTCGTCCAGGCTCAACCGGTTTCTCCGGTCCCGACCACCGAGCCCGAGCGCATCCAGGAGATCACAGCGCGCATGCGGGACAACCTGGAGCGGCTCCCCAACTACACCTGCACCGAAACGGCTCGGCGCACGCGATCCGACCCATCCGGGGGAAACGTGATTGAGGATGTCCTGCGGCTGGAAGTCGCACTGATTGATGATCAGGAAATCTTTGCGCTGCCCGGAGTCCAGTGAATTTCAGGATGCGGACCTGCGCAAGCTGATCACCGGCGGCACCTATGGCAGCGGCGCATTTGGGCTGTATGCCAAACTCCTGTTCCTGCGTGACGACCGGCCTGAGATGAAGCCGCGTGGGCTCAAGAAGCTGGACGGCTCCAAGGATGATGAGCAATTCCTGAAATACGACTTCAGCGTGGACCGCGATCGGAAGATGTTCACGATGTCGGACGGTGGGGTGACCACCAACGTGGGCTTCAAGGGAGCGATCTACGCCGATCCGAATACGCTGGACCTGCGCCGGATTGAGCTGGAACTCACGCAGCTCCCGAAGGAATTTCGAATCAAAAGCGCCGCCGATGAGGTGGACTACGGCCGCGTCCAGATCGGGGATGATCGGTTCCTTTTGCCGGTGGCCAACGTGCTCACTACCGCGGGGCCCGGGGGAAAATCGCGCAACCAGGTGCAATTTGCGAAGTGCCGCAAATTCCAAGGGGAAAGCACCATCAGTTTTTTGGATCCCTCCGAACTGGAGGCTCAGGAAGCGCAGCAGGTCCGCGAAGTGATGTTGCCATCGAACACCGATTTGGAGATCGTGCTGGATTCCGAACTCGCTGTCGACGATTTGGAAACCAACGCGGTCGGCGGGATCGTCACCGGTAAGATCAACCGCGCGGTGCGCGTGAATGGCGAGGAGCTAATCCCCAAGGACGCCACGGCAAACGGGCGCATCGTTCGGCTTGAACGATATGCAACGTTTTATGCCCTTGAAATGCGGTTTACCGACATCAGTTGGAACGGCGGACACGCTGGCATCCGGACACGTTTGTTCAATGTGCCGTTCCCGGACCGGCTCGCTCTGCCGGCGCAGCAGCCGCTGCAACTGCCTCCGAACCTAAGCGGCGAGTTGGTGATTCGGCTTGCAAAGCCTGCTCCAGCGTACCTGCGGGGACTTTTGACGGTATGGAAGACCTATTGATTGGAGCTGCCCTTCTTGCGCCGGTGGCCGTGTTACGCTTGGTTTCGAGTAGGTAGGTTGCTGGCTCCTGCTCCTTTCCGATTGCGGTGGCCGCGAGGACGTTGTTCCGGGAGCTTTCCGCCGGTGGACGTACACCGCCTGCCCGCTTCGAGAACATTACATGAATCCCGTGTGCGCCCGCGCCGCCTCTCGTTCCTGGCCGACGACGCAGCTCAAGGCGCGCAGCGAGAAGAAAGCCGTTTGAACCAAAGTGATCCATCTATCCAACGACACGACGGACCTGTTTCAGCAGACGACCTTCTATGCGCAGAAGCAGGTTCGGAAGCTAATTGAGCGCGATCCGGACTACTATCCCCTCTACACACAGAACGGGAAGTGGCGCCATGAGGGGCAAGCCTGGAGCCAATGGTGCGACGGATTTTTGCCCGGGATGATGTGGATCTTTGCCCGCCGGGCCGAGCCGGAATCGACCGACGCCAACTTCTGGCGCGAGCAGGCAATCCGCTATACAACGCCGCTCGAACCACGCAAGCGGGATCGTGACGTCCACGGACTGGGCTTCATTTTTCATTCGACCTACTACCGTTGGTGGATGCTGGATCACGATCCCGGCCATCGGGAGGTCCTGATTGAGGCGGGCAAAACGATGGCGCTGCGCTATCGGGAAAATGGACGCTATCTGCGTTCGTTCGTCGCGCCGGAGTCCTTGTTCATCGACATCATCATGAACCTGGGCGTGATCTATTTCGCGGCTCGCGAGACCAATGACCGGCGGCTGTATGACATCGCTAACCGGCACGCCCATACGACGCGACGCCACTTGGTGCGCGGCGATGGCTCGGTGGCGCAGGAGGGCATATTTGACACCGACACCGGCGAGTTCCTGCAGCAAACCACGCATCAGGGTTATCGCGGCGATTCGTGCTGGTCTCGTGGCCTCGCCTGGGCGCTCTACGGATTCACCACCTGCTACGAATACAGCCTGAATCCACACTTCCTGGGTACAGCCGAGGCTTGCGCCGATTACTACATCCGCCATTCCCCGGCCGATGGCATCGCGCCATGGGACTTTGATGCGCCTCCGGAAAATCGGACCTTGGTGGATACTTCCGCAGCCGCGATCTGCGCCTCCGGTCTGTTGCGCCTATGCCGCGTGGTTCCTGATCCGCTCAAGGGACATTTGTATTGGTCGACGGCCGTGCACATTCTGAACAACCTTTGCCAGAAATGGGTGGTGCGCGAGGATCGTGAATGGGAAGGCATTCTGCGCGGCGGCGTCTATCATGTCAACCGCGGCTTGGGCGTCGATGAGTCGTCGATGTGGGGCGATTACTACTTTTGCGAAGCGCTCGACCGGGCCTTGTGGAAGCGGTAGTTACTCGGCGGTGAACATCGCCGATTTCCAGCGGATGACGTGCCACAGGCTGGCGAAGTCGTCCTTCCACAGCAGCGGCGGCGCGGCTGTCCAACCCGAGGCCATACGATCGATGCCGCTCCGTTCGAGGAATCCCGTATCGCTGGTGATCAGAACCCAGCGTGAGATGTCCTCTCCGGTTTCGCGATCGCCACTCGACAGCAGGTGCCGCGCCTGCCACCCAAGGTGCTCGGCGATCCCCCGAACCACCGAATCCAGTTCCAACGTCCGGTTCGAGATGTGGATCATCAGCATCCCGCCCGGCTTCAGGCGCTGCTTATAGATCTCGGCGCACTCGGCGGTCAATAGATGGATCGGGATGGCGTCGCTCGAAAACGCATCCACAACGATGACGTCATAATCCTCTGACTGGCCTTCCGCCAGTTCGCGCTCCATCTGCACGCGCGCGTCGCCCAATGTCACCCCGACCTTTGCCGGAGAGTCTTCCAGATAGGTGAACCACTTCCGCGCGACTTCCTCCACCTGTGGATTGATCTCGTAGAACTGCACCTCATCGCCGGTGTGTCCCCAGGCGGCCATCGTGCCGGTTCCCAAGCCCACCACGGCCATCCGCTTCGGCCGATTGCCGAGCGCGTTCATCAGCAGCGCCATGCCGCTATGCGGACCGTAATACGATACCGGCTGGTCATGCAGCTTTCCTTCCAGGTACTGCGAGCCATGTTTGATGCGGCCGTGAGAAAGCTGCCGGTAGGGACGGTCAAAGTCGTCTTCGTGCTCGGAGACCAGCATCATGCCATAGAAGTTGCGGTACCTCGCGATCTCGCCTCTGAAAACTGGTTCCGATCCCGATGGAGTAAATCGAGGTGATTGCTCCGATCATCAACGCCATGATCGGCACGCGCACGGCGATGCTGCCCCACTTCCATTGGCTTAATGCTCCGGTGCGGAACCAACCGGTCAGCGCCAACGCGCCCGCTAAGAACAGGGAGATCGGATATTCGGTTAGCTCGACGAAAATGCTCGGCGCCAGCAGCGCGACGAAGACGCCACCCAGGACGCCACCGCCGGAAACGCACAGGTAGAACATCGTGAGATGTTTCGGATTCGGCCGTGAGAGCGCCAGCTCGCCGTGACACAGCATGCAGGCGACAAAGAGCGTGACGATATAAACCGCCAACTGGACCAAGACGTTGATCCCGATGTTGGCGCCCAGCACCGCCACCGCCACGGGACCCATGATTCCCATAGCGACGGCGAATAAGGTCCGCCGATACCAGCGTTCACTGTCAAACGTCAGGATGAAGGTCAGCAGATAAACCGACAGCGGCAGCACCCACAAGAACGGGGCCACGGCGATGTCCTGCGAGATCAGGTTTGTGGTCGCCATCAGCAACGCCGATGCCGTGGCCGCCAGAGCGAGCCAGAATCCGATGATCCCTGCGCTCGGCCGACGATCCGGTTCCGTCGAAAGTGACACATCCACGGTGGCGGTCACGTGATGTTCGGAGTGTGCTGATTCAACTCCGACAGGGGTCGAAGGCATGGCTTCGATACCTTCCAGTTCCCCGGCCTCCCCCGCCCAGGAACGCATGTGCCATGCCGTCCATGCGCATAATCCCGCGAAAACGATGTAGGCGGCGGTCCACGTCCAGCCTTGCGTGCCAAGCGTCAGATACGGCTCCAACAGGAAGGGATAGCTGAACAGCGCCAGGAACGATCCGAAGTTTGACAGCGCGTAGAGCCGCCAATGCGATCGCCCGGGATGCGTCAGATGAAACCACCGTTGCAGCAGCGGCGTGGTGGCTGAAAGCAGGAAATACGGTCCGCCGATGCAAACCACCAACAGCAGGAGAATGCGTCCCGACGGGTTATCAGCCGAATCCGGCTTCCAGATCTCCGGGTTCGGCATGATCGGCAGGAGAAGTAAGGACGCGGTCAGCAACCCGATATGAATGACCGCCTGCTTGCGAAGGCTCCGCATCGATCCGACCCAGTGCGCATAAGCATACCCGCCCAGAAGAATGAACTGAAAAAACAGCAGGCAGACGCTCCAAACCGCCGGAGTTCCGCCGAACCACGGCAGAACATAGCGGCCCATCATCGGCTGAACCTGGAACAGCAGGAACGCGCTGAGGAAGATGGTGATCGGGAATCGGAGGTTCATGGGCAGGAGGAAGGTGGCAGATGGGGAAATTTCGTCTCTCTACCCTATCAGGTCAAGTAATTTTCGCTTCAGCCGGTTGGCCGTGGAGGCGTCTGGCGTAATCACCAGCACCGTGTCATCGCCGGCGATCGTTCCCACCACCTCCGGCCAGCCGGATTGATCCAGCGCCGAAGCGAGCGAATTCGCATAGGCGGGCGGCGTATTCAACACCAGTTGATTTTGCGCCACGCGGACATCGCGCAGAATCTCGCGAGCCACGCTGGCGACATCACGTCCCGGCAGCGGACCCTGAATGGCTCCGGGGCGCGCATAGCCCTCTGGAGTTTTGACGAGGCCCAGCTCCCGAAGGTCACGCGACAAAGTGACCTGCGTGGTCCGCACACCCCGCTTGGCCAGCGCCGAGGCCAACTCCTGCTGCGTCGCGATCGGACCCGCGTCGATCAGCTTCAGGATCTGGCCTTGGCGATAGCTCTTATTCATCGGTCCATGTTCGGTCTGGGTTGGATCTGGGCTAGCTCCGGCTAACGGCTCAGCCGTCCAACTCCTCAAGGCGTTGCGCCGCGGCCTGGAGTGCGGCTTTCACCGTCTTGGGCCCAGTGCCGCCGCGAATCTCGCGTGTCTTCATGCCTTCGGCCGGATGAAGGAGCCGCACCATCTCGGCGGTGAATTCGGGCGCGAACGCCGTCAGCTCCTCGGCGGTCCAGTCGCTGGGCTTCTTGCTCTGCTTGACGCTTTCCAGCACCAGGCGTCCCACGATCTGATGCGCCGAATGGAACGGCACGCCGTTGCGAGACAGAGCCTCGGCGAAGTCGGTCGCGACCGCCCAGCTTTCCTCGGCCGCCGCCGCCGGACGCCCTGGATTCAGCTTCGCGGTGTCGACCACGACCTTCATCATCTCCAGGCAGCCCGACAACTGATACGCTGCGTCGAACAGCGGTTCCTTGTCTTCCTGAAGATCGCGATTGTAGGTCATCGGCAGACCCTTGGCCGTGACGAACAGGGAACTGAAGTCACCGAACACGCGGCCTGTTTTGCCGCGAATCAGTTCCAACGAATCCGGATTCTTCTTCTGCGGCATCAGCGAGGATCCACTGGTCACCCCATCGCCGAGCTCCAGCCATCCGAACTCCTCGCTGGAATAGAGGATCCAGTCTTCAGAGATCCGGCTCAGGTGCAGCATCGTGGTCGAAGCGGCGTAGAGAAAGTCCAGCGCGAAGTCGCGATCCGCCGAGACATCCATGCTGTTGTTAGTGACGCGATCAAACTCCAGTTCGGCAGCGATCGCCTCTCGATCAAACGGAAACCCGGAACCCGCCAGTGCCCCGCTCCCCAGCGGCATCACGTTCACGCGAGCTCGCGCCTGTTGCAGCCGTTCATAGTCGCGGCTGAACATCTCGAAATACGCGAGCAGATAGTGCGGCCACAGGACCGCTTGCGCCCGCTTCAAATGCGTATAGCCGGGAATCACCGCATCCGGGATAGCGCCCGGCGCAATCGAGCAGCGCACCGAGCAGACCGCGCAGATGCCCGCATGCCGTATCGATCTCCCCGCGCAGCCACAGCCGCGTATCCAGCGACACCTGTTCATTGCGGCTCCGTCCAGTGTGGATCTTATCCGCGACTCCGCCGGCGATCTCCTTCAGCTTGCGGATCACCAGCGTGTGGACGTCTTCGTCGGTCGCGCCCTCAAAAAACGCCGGATCGGCGGATTGCTCGGCGATCTTATCGAACGCGGTGAGCAGATCACCCAACTCGGCTTCACTCAGAATTCCCGACCCGGTTCAGAGCCCGGGCGAACGCCTTCGATCCCCGAATATCGGCATCGATCAGCTTTCGGTCAAAGTGGAGCGATCCGGAGAAGCGCTCAAAGACTTCGCTTGAGCCTTCCGCGAACCGCCCGCCCCACAGCTTCATGCTTTCTCCCCAGCCTTCTGGAGCGCTGCTGCACGCACCTGAATCGGCAGACCGATCAGGTTGATGAAACCGCGAGCGTCTTTCTGGTCATACTCGGCGCCCATCGTGAAGCTGGCGATTTCGTGCGAATACAGCGAGTACGGAGAGACGCGGCTTACCGGCTGAACGTTCCCCTTATAGAGGCGCAGCGTCACTTCTCCGGTGGTGTACTGGCTCGCCGCGGTGAAGAACGCATCCAGCGATTCCCGCAGCGGCGTGAACCAGAGGCCGTTATAGACCAGCTCGGCGTAGTCCAGTCCGAGCTTCTCCTTGTAATGCGACATCGATTTGTCGAGCGTCAGGGATTCCAGTTCGCGGAACGCGATCATCAGCAGCGTTCCGCCCGGCGTCTCATAGCAGCCGCGCGACTTCATGCCGACGAACCGGTTCTCCACCATATCGATCCGGCCGACTCCGTGCATGCCGCCGATCTGGTTCAGCTTCTCCACGATGCCCAGCGCCGACAACGACTCGCCGTTCACGGTCTTGGGCGTCCCGGCCTCAAAGCCAATCGTCACGTCCTCGGGCGAATCGGGGGCCTGGCGCGGATCAGTCGTCAGCATCCAGATGTCGTCCGGAGCCGCATTCGCCGGATCCTCCAGTGCACCGCCTTCATGCGAGATGTGCCACACATTGCGATCGCGGCTGTAGATCTTGGCCGTGGTCTGCGCGATCGGTACGTCGTGCTGCTTCGCGTACTCGATGGCATCTTCGCGCGAGACGATATCCCACTCGCGCCACGGCGCGATCACCGGCAGATGCGGAGCCAGCGCCTTATAGGTCAGCTCAAACCGGACCTGATCATTGCCCTTGCCCGTGCAACCGTGGGCCAGCGCATCGCAGCCGGTCTCCAGCGCGACCTCCACCTGCTTTTTCGCCAGCAACGGGCGCGCGATCGAGGTCCCCAGCAGATACTTGTGCTCGTATTCACTACCGCTGCGCAGCATGCGCCAGATGTATTCGGAGACGAACTCTTCGCGGAGATCCGCGACGTGGCACTCCGAGCGCGCCGGTCGCCAGCGCCTTCTTCTCCAAGCCGGTCAACTCATCGCCGCCCTGGCCGACATCGCCACATACGGCGACAACCTCGCAGCCGTAGTTTTCCTTCAACCACGGAATGATGATCGACGTATCCAATCCTCCTGAATACGCCAGCGCTACTTTCTTAAAAGTCGACATAGATCTCTTATACGAATTCCTTCCCTCTTGAAATCAAATCACGCGGCTGCCGCCGTCGTGCCTACCCCAGCAGTTCGACCAGTAGGGCCTTCTGCGCGTGCAGGCGATTTTCGGCCTGATCGAAGGCCAGCGAGCGCGAAGATTCGATCACGCCTATCGGTCACTTCTTCGCCGCGATGCGCCGGCAGGCAATGCATGAAGACAGCATTCGGTCCGGCGTGCTCCATCAACCTCTCATTCACCTGGAATGGAAGGAAGATCTGACGCCGCACGTCGGCTTCCTGCTCTTGCCCCATGCTCGCCCAGACGTCCGTGTAGACGGCATCGGCGCCCACAACCGCCGCAACCGGATCGTTGCTCACCGAGACTTCCCCGAACTCGCGAGCCTGTTGTAGCACGTCCGTCTTCGGCTCATAGCCCTTTGGCGACGCGATCCGCACCTTCACCCCGAGCCTGGTCAGCGTCAGCATCAGCGAGTGAGCCACGTTGTTCCCATCGCCGACGTAGGTCACCGTCAAGCCTTCCCAACGTCCGAAATGCTCATGCAGCGTCTGCGCATCGGCCAGCGCCTGACATGGATGAAAGGCATCGCTCAACGCATTGACCACCGGGATGCCCGTCCATTGCGTCAGTTCCTCGATCGTCTCCTGGTGGAACACACGAGCCACGATCCCCTGCGTCCAACGATCCAAGTTCCGCGCCACATCCTTCACCGGCTCCCGGCCGCCGATGGGTCCGATCACCGACACTGAGTCTCCGCCCAACTGCTTCATGGCGAGCTCAAAGGTCAGCCGCGTCCGCAGCGACGGTTTCTCGAACAGCAACGTCAGATACTGATCGTGCAACGTTGTGGTGAACCGCTCCGGCTCGGATTTGATGGCGACGGCCAGTTCCAGTACGCGCAGCAACTGCTCCCGGGTAAAATCCAGGTCATGGGTAAAGTGCTGCGTACGGCGTGCCGAAGCGGCCTGCTCCGGGGTCCGTCTGGAGATGGAACTGGTCATCGTAGTTTCCACTGAAGCGAGTCTCTGTTTGCGTTGCGGGTGCATATTGTATGTTTATTCTTATCTATGAATAAACATGCGCTACAGTGTACCAGACTTCTCCGCCCGATCACACCCTAAACTAACGGGACCCGAAATCTGCCCGAGTGTTTCCCGCCGCGGCATGTTTTCGACACCCGCCGGGGCACGTTTGCGACAATGGAAGGCCGATCCCCGACCCATGACCCTGACGTTCCACGAAGCCCGAGAAACCGTCCTTCGCGAAGTCTCCGCGCATCGATCGACGCCCGCCACCGAACGGCTTCCCGCGCTCCAGGCCGACGGACGCATCCTGGCCGAGCCCATCACCGCCGACCGCGACTATCCACCCTTCCCGCGCTCTGCTCGCGACGGATTCGCCGTGCGTGCGGCCGACCTTCCGGGAGAGCTTCAAGTCATCGGCGAAGTTCGCGCCGGCGAAAACTATCAAGGTCCGCCGGTGGGTCCGGGCCAAGCGGTGGAAATCATGACTGGGGCCGCGCTCCCCGAAGGCGCCGACGCGGTTCTCATGGTTGAGCACGTCGAGCGTCTGGACGGCAATCGCATTCGCACCGAGCGGACGCACTCGCCGGGCGACAACTTCAATCCGCGTGGGATAGAGGCCGCTGCCGGATCGGTCGAGCTCGAACCCGGAAAGCGGCTGGGCCACGCCGACATCGCCTTGCTTGCCATGACCGGCCGCGAATCGGTCACCGTCTATGCGAAGCCTCGTATCGCGATCCTGCCGACCGGCGACGAAATTGTTGAAGTCGGCCAGACCCCGGAGTCGTATCAAATTCGCAACTCCAACGCTTGGTCGATGGCTGTGCAGGCGGCGCGGGCCGGCGGCGACCCGACGATTCTTCCGATCGCCCGCGACAACTGGGAGTCGACGCATGCACAGGTCGCGCGCGGGTCTCGCCGACTTCGATCTCCTGCTGCTTTCCGGAGGCGTCTCGGCCGGCAAATACGACATCGTCGAGCGCGTCCTGGCGGACTTCGGAGCGGAGTTCTTCTTCGATCGAGTCAAGATCCAGCCCGGCCAGCCGCTGGTGTTCGGCTCGGCGACGAAGCCCGGGATCTCACGACGCGCGGACGCTCTTTTTCGGACTCCCCGGCAATCCGGCATCGACCATGGTCACGCTGGAAATCTTCGGCCGCGCGGCAATCGAGCTCCTCAGCGGCGCCGACAGCGCTCCCCTGCCGTTCCTTGAAACCTGCCTCTCCACCGACTTCCGCCAGAAGCCGGGCTTGACCCGATTCCTGCCCGCGATCCTGGCTGAGGACGGCTCCAGCGTCGCGCCCGCCGGATGGAAAGGCTCTGGCGACATAGGCGCGCAGGCTCGCGCGAACGCCTACCTGGTCACCGATCCCGAGCGGGAGTCCTGGGCCGCCGGGGATCGCATTCAGGTGTTGCGCAAGTAGTCCGCCAGAGTAGCGACGGGTTTGTTCCCCGCCGACTCGTTCTTCCACCGTTCTCCTGTCTCCCGACTCCCGTCTCCTGACTCCTCAAAAGACCTGCTAGACTTCGCCATAGATGACCGTCTTCGGCTACAGCGAGGAAGGCAAGCAGCGTTTGCTCAAAAAGCAGCTCCGTCCGTGGGTCATCCTGCTGACGACCCTGGTGGTCGGCAGCATGGCCGTTCCGATCAGCATCAGCGGCACGCGCATGCTATGGCTGTACGCGCCCATCACGATCCTGCTGGTTGTGGGTGCGGTTCTGCTGGGCCGCCGCAAGGCCCGCAAGATGCTCGACGTCACCGAGGTCGAACTGACCGAGGACGCCCTGATCTTTCGCAGCCCCATGGTCGAGTCCACCATCCCGCGTGACGAAGTTGTCGAGCTGCGCTATCTACCCAACGGAACCGTCTCAGTGATCGGCCAGAAGCAGCATCAGTGGACCAATCTTTCCCCGGAGCTGGCGCATCAAAATCAGCTTGTCGCGGCGGTGGAGCAATGGGTTCCCGAGAGTGCGATCCGCACCGGTCCGGATGCCGCCCGCACCAACCCTGCGCTGCGCGAACAACGCCGCTCGGTGGTCATTTCGTTCCTGATCGTCTTCATGTTCATCGTCGCCGCCGTCGCCCGAGCTCCGTACATCGTGATCCCTGCCGCGCTCTCCGGAGCCGCGATTCTCCTCGGCCTGCAATGGCAGATCTGGCGCAACAAAGAGGTCAGCAACATGGCCGGCGCCCCGCCGTCTGGAGCCTGCTGCTCGCCGCCGCCCTGCTCTACCGGGCGTTCGACGCAATGATCGGTGGATGATGGCGGCTTCGACGATTGGCCAGGAGTTCGGCGCGGAATTGGAGAGGGCTATCGGTCCCGCCCTAAAGCATTGGGATTCAAGAAAACTCGCCGACGATGGTACCGATACAACGACGAAGTTATAGATGCCATCATCCTGCAAGCCTCCCAGTGGGCTCCCCAATATTACTTGCACGGAGGTATCTACATCCGTGCGCTTGGAACCCTCGAAAAACCAACGGAGGCTCAATGTCAGGTCGTTCCGTACGGAATTGCAGCGGACCAGGAACCGGCACTTGACGCAGGGGACGGAACCCAACTCAGCGGGACAGAGTCCGCCAGAGGATTGTTACCGAATGTGTTCCCGCCCTGGAACAATGGATTCGACTTGATAACGCAGCTACCAGGTACTTTGCTGGTGAGATCTCAGCACGAGTAGATACCAAAGCAAAGGAGTTTCTTCGCCGACTCATTGAAGCAACGAGATAGAGATCGCGTCAGTTGGCTCTTACTTCGCGTCCCGCCAGTTCTCCCCTGTCCCGACATCCACCACCAGCGGCACCAGGAGCTTTGCCCCGCCCGGCTGAACCGACTCCATCTCGTCCTTCACCATCCCCTTGAGCCAGTCGAGTTCCTCCGGCGGAGCTTCGAATACCAGCTCATCGTGAACCTGCAGCAGCATCCTGCTCTGCTTGCCTTGGAGCTTGGCGTGGATCCGGATCATCGCGTCCTTGATCATATCCGCGGCTGTGCCCTGGAGCGGCGTGTTGACCGCCGTGCGCTCGGCGAATCCACGAGCATTCGGATTGCGCGAGTTCATGTCCGGAATCGGCCGCTGGCGCCCATACAGATTCACCGACACGCCCGACTTCCGCACCGCCGCGATCGTCTTATCGATGAACTTGCGCACGCCGGAGTAGCGCGCAAAATAGGCGTCGATATACTTCTGTGCCTCGCCCCGCGCGATCCCCAACTGTTTGGCTAGCCCGAACGCTGTCTGCCCATAGACGATCCCGAAATTCACGGCCTTGGCGCCGCGGCGCTGGTCCGGGGTGATCATCAGCGGCGGCACGCCCAGCACCTCGGCCGCCGTGCGCGTGTGGATGTCCTCGCCGTTGCGGAAGGCCTCGACCAGCACCGGATCGGCCGACATGTGCGCCAGCAGCCGGAGCTCGATCTGCGAATAATCGGCGACCACCAGCGTGTAGCCCTCGCGCGGCACGAATGCCGCCCGGATCTCTCGACCCAGTTCGGTCCGTACCGGAATGTTCTGCAGATTTGGATCGTGGCTCGAAAGCCGGCCCGTCGCCGCTCCGCATTGATTGAAGGTCGTGTGGACGCGCCCGGTATCTTCATGGATCAAGGCCGGCAGCGCATCCGCGTAGGTTCCCTTAAGCTTGGTGAGCTGCCGATACTCCAGCACCAGCCCGGCGATGTCGTGCTCGGAGGAAAGCTCCTCCAACACTTCGGCCGAGGTCGACGGCGCCTTTCCCTTCCCGGTTCGCGACACCACCGGCAGCCCCATCTCCTCAAACAGGACCTTGCCCAACTGCTGCGGCGAATTGATGTTGAACGGCTTGCCCGCCGCCTCGAAGATCGCCGCCGACAGCCGCTCGATCTCCTCCTCCATCCGCGCGCTCATCCGCCCGAGCTGCTCGTGGTCCACGCGGATCCCGGTCAATTCCATCTCGCCCAGGATGCGCGCCATCGGGATGTCGATCTTCGAATAGAGCTCCCCCAGCCCGGCCTCGGACACCTGACCGCTCAGCAGCTCATGCAGCGCAAAGACGGCATCGGCCTGCGCCGCCGGATCCGGATTCCACGCCCGCTCCAGTTTCCGCTCGGTCAGCGTATCGAGCCCCGTTCCGGACGGATCCGCGGCCAGCAGGAACGCCTCCAGCATCACGTCCTGTTGCAATCCTGCCACAGCCTCGGCGCCGAACCGGTGCGTCATCCGCTTCAGGTCGTGACATACGGTGATCCCCGGTGGCAGTACCGACGCGGGTGCGTACCGGACCACCCCTTCTTCGGCGCACACCGCGACTGTCGCCGGGGTTTCAATGAGATCCCCCTCCGCATCTCCAACAGCAACAGCCACTTGCGGGTCTTTACCGGGCGAGGTCGGTAACCCCGCAATCCATTTGGCTAGCTCCTCCATGGAACCCAACTCCTGGTAATCCCGCTTCGCCGGAGCCTGGCGCGACGGACCCAGCTCCCGCAGTAGACTAGTGAATTCGAGCTCCCGGTAAAGCTCACGTAATGCATCCGTATTCGGTTCCTTCAGCACTAATTCATTGAGGTTTACTTCCAGGGGAACATCGCAATGGATGGTCGCCAGCTCCTTACTCATCAGGATCTTGTCACGGTTATTCTGCAGGCTCTCCCGATAGGTTTTCCGCTGGACCTCCTCGGCGTGCTCCATCGCGCCTTCCACCGACCCATAGGTCGCAATCAGGTCCTTCGCGCCCTTGTCCCCGATCCCCGGAGCCCCCGGGATATTGTCCACCGTATCGCCCTTAAGTGCCAACAGATCAATCACCTGCTCCGGCCGGACCCCGAGGAACTTCTCGGTCTCGTCCGCGTCATACCACTGATCATTCTTCATCGGATTCAGCATTTTGACGTGGCTGTTGACCAGTTGCAGCATGTCCTTGTCCGAGGAGACGATCACCACCTCCATGCCCTCGTCCACCGCCCGCCGAGCCAGCGTCCCGATCACGTCATCCGCCTCGTAGCCAGAACTTTCAAGTACTGGAATGGACATTGCATCTAATGTCTTGCGGATATAGGGGATCTGCGTTAGCAAATCCGGAGGCGTCTCGGTCCGATTGGCCTTGTATGCCTCGAAAACCGCGTCCCGAAATGTCGGCCCCTCGCTCTCGAAAACCGCCGTGAGGTACTCCGGCTGGTACTGGGTAATCAGCCGCCGCACCATGTTGTGGAAAATGTAGACGGCCTCAGTGGAGATCCCGGCGGCGGTGCGCATCGGCGCGCCTCCCGACCGCGCCCGGGCATGATAGGCACGGAAAATGAATCCAAATGAGTCGATCAAAAACAGGCGCGGCACGTTCCTTATAGTATCCTCCCAGGGCGCGGATCGGGGCATGGATATGGGAATTCCTGCCTATCTGGACTCTGGAATTTTCGTCCTAAAACGTTCTAGTACGCACTGGTACTACATTCATAGCTGTTCAGGAGTTGAGTACCACGCAAAACGTTGTTAAACCGACACAGGCATATGCCGGAGTGTGTCGCAAATGACACATCTAAGATTTTACCAAGTCTTTTCATTTCAGGGCTTTACGCGAGTAGATTCGAATTGCTACAATCGGCAGCAACGCATAGTCATATCCGGGCTCGGGGTACTCGAAAAGGAACATCTTTCCTGAATGCGATTTGAAACCACCTTACAGCGACCGGTAGAAACCTCTGGTGTAGGTCTCCACTCCGGGGTACCGGTCAACATGAAGATTCTGCCCGCCCCGGCCGGCACCGGCATTGTCTTCCGCCGAACGGACCTGGACGGGTTCGAGATCCCCGCCAGTTGGCGCTACGTCCAGAAGGTCAGCTACGCGACCAGCCTGATGCGGCAAGGCGTCCTGCTCTCCACCACCGAACACCTGCTCAGCGTCTTCTACGCGATGGGCGTCGATAACGCCACTATCGAGATCGACAACCTGGAAGTCCCGATCCTGGACGGCAGCGGAATGCCGTTCGTCGAGCTCCTCAAGTCGGCCGGAGTGAAGCAGCATCGCCGCCGCCGCCGTTACCTTCGCATCAAGCGCACGCTCACGGTCGAAGGCAAGGCGAGCGAAGGCAACGAAGGCAAGCGTATCACGATCATCCCCTCGGACCGGTTCCAACTCACCTGCGACGTCTACTTCCCGCACGCGCTGGTCGGCCGTCAGCTCCTGGAGATGGACGTCACCCCCGATCGCTATGCCGCCGAACTTTCCGCGGCGCGGACCTTCGGCTTTCAGCATGAGCTCGAAGCGATGCGCGATATGGGACTGATCCGCGGCGCGTCGCTCGAAAACGCCGTCTGCTTCGACGGCGATCAAGTGCTGAACCCAGGCGGCCTGCGCTATCCCGACGAACCGTGCCGCCACAAAGCCCTCGACCTGATCGGCGACCTGGCGCTGCTGGGCAAACCGCTCCTGGGTCACGTGATCGCCGAGAAGGCCGGGCACGCGATGCACTTTGCCATGGTCCACAAGATCATGTCCGACCCGAGCCTCTACGAAGTCCTGAGCTTCGACAAACTCGCGGGACGGGTAGCCGAAGCGCTGGTGTCGTAGGCTCATAAAGGCTGGCCGTGGCCGCCACAAACGCGACGAGCATCCACTCTGATCCGTGGCCACCCCAGCGGCGCTAGGCGGATCCCGCCTGCGTCAAATTGCCGCATCTGGAAACGGCCTCGCCCGATGACTCGGCACGGCGTACTCGATAGCATAGAAATAGAGAAGTGCCCACCTTTCGTTCCAGTCAGGCCGCGAGCAATCCTGAAGTTGCGCCCCGGATCGCGCTCCCGTGGATCGTGCGGCTGCGCTATGCCCTGGCCATCGGCGAGATCGCGACCATCCTGGCTGTGGACATGCTGCTCGGCATCGATCTGCCGCTCCAGTGGATCCTGCTGCTGCCCGGTCTCACGCTGCTGAGTAATGCCTGGCTAGCCCGATGGAGCGCTCAATCCGAGCCGGAACGCGTCGGAGCCTCGCGGGTACTCGGACGAATGTTTGTCCTCGACACGCTGTGCCTGACCGCCGCGCTGATGCTAAGCGGAGGGCCAAATAATCCCTTCAGCCTGCTGTATCTGGTCTCGATCACGCTTTCGGCGACGATCCTGACCAAGCGCCAGACCTGGGGCCTGGGGGCGCTGGCGACGCTCTGCTTCGCTCTACTGTTCTGGGTTTATCGCCCGATTCCGCAACTCGAAATGCACGTCATGGGCGGCGGCGCCAATCTTCATCTGATGGGCATGTGGATCGGCTTCGGAGTCGCGGCGTTTCTGGTGGCGATGTTCGCGGGCAAGATCTCCGAGCTGTTGCGGGAACGTGAGGAATCCCTGATCCGCATGCAGGCGGAGCTCGCGAAGAAGGATCGCCTGGCGTCGCTGGTGACGCTAGCTGCCGGAGCCGCGCATGAGCTCGCTACGCCGCTGGCGACGATCGCCGTGGTCGCCCGGGAACTGGAACGCGCGACACAAGCATCTCAGGGGGCTTCGGGCAGTGGCGAAATTCCCGTATCGACCTTGCGAGAAGACAGCCAGTTGATCCGAACCGAGGTGGAGCGCTGCCGGGAAATCCTTTCCCGCATGAGCGCCCAGGGCGCCGAACCGATGGGAGAGGCGCCGGAGTGGCGGCAGGTCTCGGAAATCATCGACGCGGTCGCGGGAAAGTCCCTGGCCTTTTGCACAGTCCAGACGCAGGTCTCCCCCGAGGTTGGCGCCGCGCGCATCTTCGTTCCTCCCCGAGCCTTTCAGCAAGCGGTGATCGGGCTGGTGAAGAACGCCGCCGACGCCAGCCCCGCTGACTCGAGTCCAGAAAACTGTCCGGTCACGATTTCCGCGGAACTCAACCCCGCAAGCGGCCAGCTCCACCTATCGGTGATCGATCAGGGTACCGGGATGTCGACCGACACGTTGCGCCACATTGGCGAGCCCTTCTTCACAACAAAAGAGCCGGGGAAAGGCATGGGACTCGGCGTCTTCCTCATGCAGACGCTTGCGGACCGCATCGACGGCTCGCTTGCGTTCACCTCTCGGCCCGGGCAAGGCACCACGGCGACGCTGCAACTTCCGGTGAACCTTTCGCCGAAACAGTCTTTGTCCGAAAGCGCAGTGAACCAACGCGGGGCGAACCCAAGCGCGGTGAAACGCGTGGTGAAACAATGACGATGCCCACCGACCGGCGCGCCGCACTCCTCGTAGACGACGATGAGGTCTTTCGCACCCGACTGGCTCGCGCGCTGGAGTCCCGCGGCTGGGAAGTGCGCACGGCGCACGATGCCGGCTCGGCGCTGGAGGCGGCCACGCAACTCAGCCCTGATCTCGCCGTTGTCGATCTGCGGCTTCCTGGCGTCGGGGGCCTGGAGATCATCAAAGGTTTGCGCGCCCTTGATGACACCACCTGCATCCTCATGCTGACCGGCTACGGAAGCATCGCAACGGCGCTGGCGGCGACCAAGCTCGGGGCGGATCACTACCTCGGCAAACCCGCCGACGCCGATCAGATCATCCAGGCTTATGAGCGCGCCGTGAACGGCGGGGATTCGGCGGACCTCGGTCTCAGCGACACGGAGCCGACCACGGTCCCGAGCTTGGCGCGCGTCGAATGGGAGCACATCCAACGCGTACTGGCCGATTGTGATGGGAACATCAGCCAGGCCGCCAAGCTTCTTGGACTGCATCGCCGCTCATTGCAGCGCAAGCTTGCCAAGTATCCGCCGGCGGTTTGAACCGCGCAGGCCTCAGAACAGGAACTGCGTGCCGATCACCGCTTGCCATCCGGTCTGCAATTGAGGACCGTCGAGCCGCTGATAAACCGGGTGCGAGACTTCCACGGCAAGGCGCAACTGGCCCGGACGAATCCGCCGGATATAGGTATTGATGCCTCCGCCGATATCCACGCGATTGCCGCCGCGAAGATTGGGAAACGCAGTGGGCACCATGCGCATCATCACAGCGCCGGCAAACGAGGGATCGGCTCCGTGGATATTGCCCCAGTTGTTCGAGGTCACGCGGAACGATGCGCTCACCCAATCGTTGAGCTTGCGCGACAGCCAGCCGGTCGCCATCAGCTGGTTCCCCAGACGGTAGCTGGCGCTGTTAGTTCCGGTGCGAAGCGTGGCGCGAACCTGCCCGCCGCCGGACCAATTGTCGCTCTGCGCCAGATACGTGATTCCCGGCAGCAGATCCACCGTGCCCGAACCGAGCTGCATCGGATACGGCAACCGCGTCCTGTTCGGAGCCGACATCGGCGTGACGCCCTGCTGCGTGATCGAACCGGTGGGGAGACTGATCCCAAGGTTGGCGTGGATCTTCTGTCGATGTCCATCGGCAAGGACCAGCAATCCGGTCAGTTGCGTATCACCCATCCCCGTCGACTGTGAGGAAAACGCTCCACCGGGCCGCGTTTTGAGGTCCATCGTGCTACTGAGGAGCGATGTCATCCCCATCAGGGTGAGGCGGTTGGAGACGGCGTACATGGCCCCGAACATGTGCATCTGCATGGGCATCTGCGTCGGCGTGATCAGGAAGTTGTAGCCCGATGGCGAAACAACGCTGCTGTCGGAGACGCTATCGGTCCCCACGCGATTCCCGCTCATATCCATGTACATCCAGCGGTAGGAGAGCATCAGCTCGCCCTTTTCGTGGGTATGATCGCCCATCACACCGATCGGAGCGTGGCCGTCCGGACGGCTGCTGGTCCAGCGCTGTTGGGCGAATGCGGTTGTGCCGCAAATAGAAAGAAGGGATAGAACCGCGAATGATTTCAACATAGAAACCATCAGCATACGAAGAGAACTCGCTCAATAGATGCGGCAAATTGTCGCATGTGACGATTTGCCACACAAAATGGTGCTATTCGGAGAAGTTCGCGGCGTCACTACGCATGGGCGCGGCGCGCCGATCAGTAGGTGGATCGATATCGGAAAGCGCTTCCCCTACTGCCCGTCATAGGGCTGCTTGGCCGACTCCAGGATCTTTTCCAAAGTCGGGATGTCCTTCACGTCCGGCGCATCCAAGCGGAAGGAGCGGATGTAGGCGTAAACATCCTTGGCGTCGGCGTCGCTCAGCGAGTTTTCCGGATAGTTCGGCATGCGCGAGGACGGCAGCAGCGGCGCGACATCGGCCCGTAGCCGCAGAAAAGAGATGAAGGCCTGTTCGTTGGCGAGAATCGCGCTGTTGGTGCCCACCAAATCGCGGGCTCCGGTTTCGCCGTTGTAGCCGTGGCATCCGTAGCAGGAGTGAGCGTAGAACAGTTCGCGGCCGTGTGCGACATTGCCCGTCACCGGACCGAATTGAGCCTGCTTCGAGTCCGCTTTGGCCTTTCCCTTCCCGGTGCGGCCCTGCGCGGAGGAGTCCGCGGGAACCAGTAAAAACACAAGCGTCACAGCGGCGGCCAAGGGGATCATCTTCGTGTACATCGTCTTCATCTCCATGCTTCGTCTCTCGCCGATTCCCTACCGCGGCTGCGTCACGACATCGATCATGTACGGCTCGCCGCGCTTCACCGACTGCACGCCGCGCCGCAACGCTGCTTGCAACTGATTCGGATCCTCGATTGGACCCTCACCCGCCATCCCGTACGCCGCCGCCATCTTTGTATAGTCGATGAACGGATCGCGGAGGCTGGTGCCGATGTGTCCGCGATCGGTCCCGCGTCCACGCACGCCCGCCATGTATTCCAGGAACATGAGCTCCTGATGCCAGGCGCGATTGTTGTGCATGACGGTCAACAAAGGCAGCTTGTGATGCGCCGCGGTCCACAACACGCCCGGCGTGTAGTTCATATCGCCGTCGGTCTGGACATTGACCACAATGCGTCCGCGAGCCTTGGCCGCCAGCGCCGCGCCACCCGACGCGCCCGCACCATAGCCCATGCCTCCAGCGCCCTGCCCGCCCAGATAGCTGTACGGCTTGTTATGCGACCAGAGCTGCACGTGATGTCCGCCGGAGAAATTGCTCGGCGAGGCCAGGCACCAGTCTTCTTCCATGATGAGCGGCCACAGCTCTGCATAGATACGAGCGGTGCTGACCGGCGACGCATCCCAGCCGATCCGTTTGTCCTGCAGTGCCTGCTCCAACGCCGCCATGTACGCCGCCTGATTCGCCGTCGCGTGACGAGCCTTCCGCTCATCAATGCGGCGAAGCTGATCCGGCGTGATCTGGCTGGTAACTTCGGCGATGATCGCCGGCAGGCTGGCAACAGCATCGATCTCCATCGGCTCGGCGTTGGGGCGACCTTTGCCCTTCCCTTTTCCGAATCCTCCTCCAAATCCGCCACCGCCCCCGGCGCGCAATCCGCCCCAACCGATGCCGGTGACGTCGCGCTTGGCCGTTAGCGACGCTATGTCCGGACCGACCAGGGCAACGTCCGGTGCATTCGACTCCAGTCCGAGAACGTAGTCGTAGTCGGTGCTCGCGCCGGGTCCGCACAGCGGATGCCGTTGCGGAAAACTTCTCGGGCCGCGGGTGGCGCTGGTGCTGGTCGATGCGCCCACAAGCTCGGCCAGTTCCACCGCAAGGTCGACGCCTTCATGCGTCCGCAACTGCCCGACGTTGATCCGTGGATTATTCGCGGCGAGCAGTCCCCGTGCGATCTCCCGGGCCGTCGAGTTGTCGATGCCCGAAATCGTCGGCGGCTTATAGGCCGGGATCTTCATATCCCCGGCTTCGGCCTTCTGCCATTCCATATCGACCACCACCAACGTGGGTGCGGTCGGTGGAGTGATCGCCTGGCGATAGGCCTCCTGGATCGCGGTCAGCGTACCTTCGAGCGAGGTCGGCTGCGCGTCCCACTTGGTGATGCTCCGCACGAAGCCAGCCATGTCCGTGGCCGTGTGCGCCTGAATAAATCCGTCATCGCGCCCGGCGATCATCAGCATCGGCGTCCCCGCGTAGAACGCCTGATAGATCGCCATGGAGGCGTGCTGCAATCCGATGGTGCCATGCAGCATCGCGCACATCGGCTTCCCCTCGGCTTTGCCGTAACCGTTGGCCATATCGACCGCGCTTTCTTCGTGCAGCGCGGTGATGAACTCCGGCATCTGGTTCGGCGGATTCCCGTAGTTGACCACCGATTCCTGCAACCCTTCAAAGCTCGAACCCGGGTTCGAGGCGACATATTCAATGCCGAGGTCCTTCAGCACCTGAACCATTAGGTCCGAGCCGGCGCGCTTTACGGCGCGTTCCGCGGTGGCGGGTGGACGCGCATTACCGGCGTCGCGGTCCACCTGCTGCTGGTTGGGAGCCGGAACCGCTCCTGCCCCGCCCCGAGCCGGGCCCTGAGCCCGCGACTGCTCGACACCACTGACCAGCGCCGTAGCTCCCGCCGCGCCCGCAGCCGCTCCCTTCAGGAATCCGCGCCGGTTGACGCCTGTCGCATTACTTTTGGGGTTCTTCGGAGTCTTCGCCATTGGTTTACCTCGACGTGCCTACCTCGATCTATCGATCTGTCGACCTGGACATGGCCCGCCGTCAGCCCAATGCAAGTTGGGACAACCTCCGTGTATCGCGCACGAGGCGGGCAAAGCGTCAACATCTTAACTGATTGAACGCACAATCGCATGCCTGCCAGATGGCGAAACACGACCTTCCAGGGCTCACAATGGGAGCGCCTCTCCAGACCCGCCCCCGGTTCGGGTAGAATCACACGTGATGAACGATTGGCAATTCGTTGAGACTGACCCGGAAGAGCAATTCTGCCGGCTCCAATACTACGGGATCAAAAAACGGCAAGGCGATCAGCAGATTGAGTTTGTCGTGGCCGTTCGCGAATATATCAGTCCGCCCGACCCCGCGATGCCCTTCTTCGCTCAGGCGGATAAAGAGGTTAATCAGCGCTCGGCCGCCTATACGCCTTGCGGCTGGGGTGCAACCTCGGAGGATGCCGTCTGGGAGTGCGTGAAGTCCATTCGCAAGTTCCCCTACGAGCCGGAATAGATTCGCCTTTGATGCGCCCCAATGGGACAGACCGCCCGTTGTCGGCCCGGGGACGTGAGTATTCACGACGATTCCCGCGCGAATACGGTATCTGCCTCCCATTTTTCGAGCAGCACCAACAACTTAGCCCTCCCAATAAGCGATAGACTTGACGGATAACTATGGCGCTATCCGCGGGCGACAAACTCGGGCCGTATGAAATCGTCGAGGCGATCGGCAAGGGCGGCATGGGCGAGGTGTATCGCGCCCGCGATTCCCGTGTCGGCCGCGACGTGGCGGTTAAGGTTTCCGAGCAGCGCTTCGGGGAACGCTTCGAACGCGAAGCCCGAGCCATCGCCGCGCTCAACCATCCGAATATCTGCACGCTGTTCGACGTCGGGCCGAACTATCTCGTCATGGAGTTGGTCGAGGGCCCGACTCTAGCCGAGCGCATCAAAGAAGGCGCGATCCCGCTAGAAGAGTCGCTCAATATCGCCCGCCAGATTGCGGATGCGCTCGAAGCCGCGCATGAAAAGGGGATCGTCCACCGCGACCTGAAGCCCGGCAACGTGATCGTCAAAGAAGACGGCTCGGTGAAGGTGCTCGACTTTGGGCTGGCCAAGGTAGCGCCGACATCCAGGTCATCAAGTGATAACGACAATCCTGAGCTTTCCCCCACTATCTCGATGGCCGCGACCCAGGCCGGCGTCATCCTCGGAACCGCCGCCTACATGTCGCCCGAACAGGCCCGCGGCAAACCGGTCGACAAGCGAGCGGACATCTGGTCCTTCGGGGTGGTGCTGTATGAAATGGTCACCGGCCAGAAGCTGTTCAAAGGCGAGGACCTGACGGAGACGCTCGCGTCCGTGGTGAAAGAAAAGCCCGACCTTTCACAAATCCCTGACCAGCTTCGTCCCTTGCTCGAGAAATGTCTGGAGAAGAATCCATCCCAGCGATTGCGGGACATCGGTGATTGGAAAGCGCTACTCGATGCGGGACTCGCTCAAAGCCAGCTACAAGCGGAAGCTCGCCCCTCATCGGGAGGCGGGCCGATGTGGCTGTGGCCGGCCGTTGCTGCAACCGCAATCGTGATCGCTGGCATCGGGTTCTGGTCGCCGTGGCGCTCCGCCCAACCCGAGGACCGCCCGCTCGTACGCCTCGAGGTCAACCTCGGCGACATCGACCTGGGCCCTGCCGCGAACAACGTCATTTTCTCTCCGGACGGAACCAGGATCGCCTATGTGGCTACTCCCATCGCAGGTGGCCCGCCCCAGCTTTACACCCGCCGCCTGGATCAGGAGACAGCCATCGTCCTCCAGGGCTCGGATGGCGCAAGTCTTCCTTTCTTCTCCCCCGACGGCGAATGGATCGGCTTCGGCGACCCGGTTGCGGGGCAGTTGAAGAAGATCTCAGTCCAGGGCGGAACGGCGATCAACTTGGCGCCAGTACCCGAAGGGCGGTTCTCCGGAGCCAGTTGGAGTGAGGATGGCTACATCGTCTATGGCGTTTCGGCGAACGGCCTTTGGCGGGTTCCCGATGGCGGTGGTGAAAGCGAACTTATGACGCCGCTGGCTGCTGGACAGCTCTCCTACACCGCTCCTCAGGTTCTACCCGGCGGCCGGACGGTGCTATTCACTTTGACCCAGGCCTTCGGTCAGCCGGCCAGCATCGATGTCGTTTCGATGGACAGCGGGGAACGCAAGACCATCGTTCCGGGCGGGAAAACCGGGCGGTATCTCCCCAGCGGCCACCTAATTTACCTGAAGGACAGAACGCTGTTCGCGGTCCCGTTCGATGCCGAGCGCCTGGAAACTCGCGGCTCCGCAATCCCGCTTTTCGAAGGTGTAGGATCCGACCCCCGCGGCCAGGCCTCGCTCGCCTTTTCGAGCAACGGGACATTGGTCTATCGCAGCGGCTCCGGGCCGGGCACCGGTGCGGGCGCGATGAGCACGGTGGAGTGGCTGGATGTGGCGGGAAACCGGGAAGCGATCATCAGTACCCCTGGCGCCTATGCTCAGCCTCGACTTTCGCCGGATGAACAGCGCTTGGTGATGCGAGTCGGCAATGGGCCGGCAATGGGCCGAATCGAAGTCTACGATATCCAGCGCGGCGGATTCAGCCCGCTGACCTTCGAAAACGGAATGTACAGTCGGCCCATCTGGAGCCCGGATGGCCGCTTCGTCGTCTTCGGCTCGGAAAACTCACTCATCTGGGCGCGCGCGGATGGCGCGGGGCAGCCCCAGCGGTTGCTGGAAGTGTCGGGGCCTGTCCAGCCATACTCGTTTTCTCCCGATGGCGGCAGAGTGGCGTTCGAACAGATTGTAAATCTTCCTGATATTTGGACTGCTCCACTGACGGTCGAGGGAGATCGGCTCCTAGCTGGCAATCCTGAGGAGTTTCTAGCAACGCAGTTCGGTGAAGGGCTCCCGAGTTTCTCGCCCGACGGGCGCTGGCTCGCCTATGCGTCCACCGATTCGGGACGAGATGAAATCTCCGTCCGCGCCTTTCCCCCGCTGGCCTCTGGACAGGGTGCGAAATTCCCAGTCTCCACCGACGGCGGCATCTACCCATTCTGGTCGCGCAATAGCGACGAACTGTTCTTTCTGGCCGACGGAAGGATCATGGCTGCGAACTACCGCGTGAACGGCGACAACTTCGTCGCCGACCGCCCTCGAGTCTGGGCGACGCTGGACGGAAACCTGACCGGCGCCTCTCTCTGGGGCATGGCCTCCGACGGCCGCGCGTTGATCACCGTGCCCGTGAGATCTGACGAACCGCAGGCCGCCCCCGAGCCGCAGCATCAAGTTGTGTTCCTCCAGAACCTCTTCGATGAGCTGCGGCGGCGCGTGCCGGTGGAGGGGAATTGATGTGCCGGGATAAATTCTCGCGGAGGCATCCGCGATCCAAACCTAGCGCATGCCTAGTGAATGCTGGGCGAGGAACCCGGGGGGACGACTCGGGTTTCTTCCTCTTCCGGACCCGCGCCTTCCGGACGCTGTACGCTAACCCGGATCACACGGGAGGTCGTGACGGGACGTTGATCGGCCAGCCGGAACATCACGCGATTTCCCTGCCCGATCAGCCCGGCTTCCAGAATGCCGGCCCGGTTGATCGATCCGGGAATCTGAGCTTCCACCGGCTCGGGACAATACTTCGGATGACCCGAGATCCGGACCGACATTGCCGCCCAGGCATTCGATCACATAGTGACGAGACTTCGTCTCTACATCGATCAAAGACCCGGGCACCACCGTGCTGAGATCTACTAGAACTCCAGAGGAACTCACCATTCTTGCCTCATCATTCTAGATGCAAAATGTCCCGAAAAGGGTTCGCCGCCTTGGGCTTCGGAGGCGGTTACTTCTTTCGCCTTTAGGATCAATACATTAGCATAGTAAAGCTCGGGGAGGAACCGCATGGAAGGTTGCATTTCCGGGGTTGAGGGCGTTCCGGCTCCGGCTCTATCCTCCCGCTCGATCTGCCTATCTGATGGATAAGCTCATGGCTGGGACCATTACAAAAAAAATCGGCCGGAGAGAGGATATCCCCCCTCCGGCCGTCCTCCGAGTCTGAGCTATACCAACTACATCACCAGCGTCACTCGATAGTGCACCGGTGCTTCATTCGACGGCGGGTACGCCAGATTCACCGTCGTCGTACCTGCGTATTCCATCGTGTCCGAGACCAGAATCGCCCACGGGCTCGATCCAACGGGATTGCCCGCGAACCGCAGCTCCTGTGTGGGCATGTAAAACGCGCCACGGAAATTCAGAGTCGCTCCGCCCTGCCCGAGTTCGATTCGTCCCGGGGGTGCGTTCCGGGAAACATACATTGAGATCCCCTGGTAGGGTCCCGAGGTCTGCGGCGTAATCGTCAGCGTCGAGCTGCCGCCAAAGGTCAAGTTTCCATTGGGGCTATAGAACGTCACTCCGTTGGCGATCACGTTGCCACCGTTGATCCGCAACCGATTCGCGAAAACATGAATGCCGGGCGCGAATGTCACGTTACCACCGTTGATCGTCACCGCGCTACGCCACACGCATGCCCCACCCGGGCACTCATAGGTATTCGTCGTCGAGTTAAAGACGCCATCCGGCCAGCTGGAATAATCCGGTTCCGGGATGCTATTGGCATAGGGATCCGGCACCGGTGGAACCATCTCCTGCACCGTAGGATTGACCGAACCGCTGGTGCCGTTCTGGATATCTCCTCCGGTGACGCCCAGAAAATCGGCGTTGATCGAAATGTCGCCCGACGTGCGGAAGCCGTGATTGTTGGTGGAGTTCGCCATCATTCCGCAGCCTAGGTTCAGATCGTTGGTCCCGTGGACCCAGATTGACGCGGGCTGGGTTCGGTTCAGCGCCAGCATGCAGAAATCGTTGGCTTGGACGCCGCCGGCCACCGCGCGGACCTTTACCGTGCCATATTCCGGTCCCACGATACGCAGCAGGTAGGTCGGCACCTGCTCTACAATCTCCACTTCCACAAACAAAGGGTTGCCGGAGTAGATCCCCGCATCGGCGCTGGGCGGCCAGTTGACGGTAATGTCATTCTCCTGAGCGCCGTTCAATTTGGCGTCGTACACCGCCGAGGTGGTCGACATACTGGGTCACCCCGCGATTCACCTCCATCGCACCGGCGATCGCGCCGGAATCTGCCGCCGCCTGCAGAATGCGCTTCTTGAAGTACATCCGGCCGGCATCCATCGCCAGACCCGCAATGCCGAAAAGGACACTGGCGATCACGGCGAAGTAGATCACGACAAATCCACGATTTTTGCTGCTGCGTCGTACGGGCTGATGTTTGAAGTTTCACGGTGGTTGCTCCTGTTGCAATCCACCTTCGCCTCTCAACCGACAACCGCAAATAGGAGGATGGGACTGTCCGCGATAGACGATCGTACCGCGGAAAATTTTTCTACTCGGTACCGTGTAGGACGGTCGTCATCGTCATCCTGGGCGAGAAGCTACTAGAACTCATAGGCTTAGCCGGACTTTCCGGGACTCCGGATGGTACCCGACGCACCAAACCTACGACGGACACCTTAGTACGTCTAGGTGTCTTCCTGAAATTCAATTAGGCCGGATTTTTTCACGAGAACTCTAAACTCCACGCCAAACAACCGAGTTATCCCCTTCTTTGCCCCGAGTTTCGGCCTCGGCCCGCAACGCAATGAGATTCTTCTTGACGAACCAGATATGCGCTGATATACATATACACATCCATGCAACTCGATGCGTTCCAGACCATCGCCGATCCGGCTCGCCGGCGAATCCTGGAGGCCCTGGGTACGGGTGAGCAGCAGGTTAACGACGTCGTCCGGAAACTCCACATCCATCAGTCCGGCGTCTCCCGGCATTTGCGCATCCTGCACGAGGCGGGTTTTGTCCAAATGCGCCCGGATGGCCAGCGACGGCTCTATTCCCTGCGCCCCGAACCGTTCCGCGAAATGGAAGGCTGGCTCGCCCAGTATCACCATCTCTGGCAGGCACGGCTCGGCCGCTTCGGCGATGCTCTGAAAGCGAAACAAACGGAAAACAAACGGAAAACGCGCGCCGCAAGCTCTGTGACTCGCGCCCCACGGAAAGGACCCGAAGAACAACATGACGAATAACAGCGCACAGACGGCGAGACAGCCGGTAGTGGTCGAACGCACCTGGGAAGCCGACGTCCAGGACCTCTGGGACCTGTGGACCACTAAGGACGGGTTCGAATCCTGGTGGGGACCGGAAGGTTTTCGCGTGGATGTCCATGAAATGGACCCGCGCGTGGGCGGCAAACTGTCCTACGACATGATCGCCGTGGGCGCCGAGCAGGTGGCTTATATGAAGCAAGCCGGCCGGCCGAACTCGCACGCAACCAATGGGGTCTTCACCGAGATTGATCCGCCCAACAAGCTGACGCTCCGCCACATGATCGATTTCATACCCGGGGTCGGATCTTACGAGCACCACATGCACGTCGAGTTCTTCCCCGAAGGGAAAAACGTCCGCATGGTGGTCACCCTCGAGCCATACCACAGCGCAGAGATGACGATGATGGCTACCCGGGGCCTTGAAAGCCAACTCACCAAGGTGCCCGGGGTCCTGGCCGCCTTGCGAGCCCGGCGCAAATAGGCGGCCGCAAGCAAGGCTGGGGCGTTATTCGGTGGGCCGCACGGAGACCACCCACGGCTCCAGTAGCGATCCCATCCGCAGCATCACGCTATACGGCGGCGGATCCCCGTTGGGCCGCCAGCTTGCCAGCGTCTGATCCGGGCCGAACTGAGTGCGGAACTCGGCCGGGACGTTGATGTTCTGAATCGTGAGTTGGGTGATCGCGCCGCGAACAATGGTGGGACGGTCCGTGCCCGGTCCATCCACCACCGCCTTGGCCAGCGCCGGCCAGATCAGCACCTGGTTACGATCCGGATAACTGCGTCTCAGCTCGTCCGGATCGAGGCCGACGTCGATCGACACCAGTCGGCTCGCGGTGGAGAGCTCCCGCTCGAACTGCGCCACCATATTGAGCCGCGTCGACTCATTGCCCCCAAAACTCGCACTGTTCAATTGCTCCAACTGCTGTGCCTGACGCTGAACCAGCCAGTCCTGGAAGCTGGGCCCGTCGTATTCCAACACCACGTAAATCGGGCGCGCCTGCTGCCGCTCGTAATATCTGCGCGCCTCGGGACCGGTGGCTGGGATGCTGGTATCGAACCCCAGCTCATTTAATTTGTCGAGGTCAAACCAGTCCGTCGGACGGTCGCTGCCTAAATAGACATACTGCGGAGCCGTGTTTTGCCACATCACCTGCAGCATCATGGAACTGTCGTCGGTTCGGGTACCGTAGTAGGAGAGTTCCCTCGCCGTCAGCTCCATCTCCGCGTCCGGCGTCCCCGAGCGATTGCGTTGAACATGCACCAGGAGTATCCCGTTCACAATCAGAATCAGCACCAGTGCGATGAACAGCAAAGGGTTGCGACCAAGGAAACGGGTCATCCGGCAGCCTCACTTCCCTCCAGCGGCGGACTCGATTCCCGCTCCCGCATCCTCGAACGAAGCCGTTTAAACACTGCCACCAGCGCGATGGCCACACCGCCAATCAAAAGGAAAAAGACGTAGGACGGCATCCAGTCCCACAACCAGTCCACCAGACGGAACAAGAGAAATAACAGGAAAAACGCGGTCCCCGTGTTCACGGCTCCCGACCATCCACGCAGGACTCCCAGCCAAATCACCCCGACCGTCGCCGCCATTCCAAGCACTTGATAGAAGAACTGGACGTCTTCCCTGGTCCAATCGAGGTACCGGCTCTCTCCGGTCCCGGCCAGAAAGAGCATCGGCAGGAACGCCGCCAGCATCCCCATCATTCGAAACACGGCCGGAAACTCGTAGCGCCGGCTGTGGCGAATCGCCATGGGGAGGAAGAAACAGGCCACCCCGGCCAGCATCAGGTCCTCGGGCTTTTGGTCAAAGTCCAGCCACCACCACCCGCGCCAGTAGTCGATCCCCGCGACGACCCAGGCCAACAAACTGCTGATCGCGGCTGCCAGCACCAGGCGCAATCCGAAATGGTAGGCCAACGCCACTCCAAAGGCTCCCCACGCCAGCAACGCATTGGGTGTCGGCGCCATGTTGAAGGTCGCTCCCAGCACCGCGATATTGGTGACGAACGCAGCGAACGCCACCAGGCTGATCAAGGACGTGTAATACAGCGTGCGTTCGCGATGCGCGGTCCATTCGGCGAGCAAGGTCAAAGCGATCGGCAGCGCCGCGAGCACGATCACCTGCACCGGCGTCGGCCAGTAGCCGAGGAAACGTTGGAAGAACAAAACCACGGCTGCACACAGCGCGAGCCCTCCCAGCGCCGAGGCCAGCTTCATCCCCAGCGACACCTGACTCTGACCCGCCGTGGTGTCGACATCATGCGCCGCGGCCAATTCCGTCATTCGGCCCGCGATGTAGGCGTGGACCCTATCCCGCTGCTCACTGCTCAGTTCGAAGGCGCCAGCCCGCTCCGCTTCGGTGAGCTCCTCTTGAAAAACACGCAAACGGTCGGCCTGTTGCTGCGGATCGGAGGCCCCATTCCCGACAGGCAAACCTCGCCCGCCACGGGATTTCGGATCCGGCGGATTGGAATTCGGTGGCGTCATTTGGGCCAGAGCGCGGGTCGCAATATCGATGCGCTTTCATTCTATGGCAATGGGACCCCCTTTTATTGACGGAACTGATCCGCCCCGGACTGCGTAATCCCCTATGAAGCCCGATAGCGGCATGAATATCCCCACCACCACTATCCACGAACCCCTGGCGCAGGCAATGTACTGGAGCATGGCGATCGTCTACGGATGGCACGCCTTCGCCGCGATGATCGCATTTCGGCCCGCCAGAGGCTACCTGCGCATCCTGGGAATGGTTCCCGGCGTTTCCTATTGGGTCGTTTATATGCGCAGCCTGCGGGTCGAACTCGTGCCGTTTGGCGCGATCATGGGGTTGCTCCTGTTGGGCGTATCTCTCGGTCTTTATGAATGGGCCCGCTGGTCCATCCGGGGGAAGTTCTTCTCTTATGCAATGTCCAGCGACACGCCCCGGTTCCTCCATACCAGCGGACCGTTCGCCTATCTGCGCAATCCGTTCTATCTCAGCTATTGGATCGGTCTCGTCGCTGCGCTGATGGCCTTCCCCACGGCGGTGACCGCCGCGACCATTGTGGTGATGTTCTTCTATTATCAGCAGGTCGCCCGATTCGAGGAGCGCAAGTTCGCACGCAGCGCGCTATCCGCCGATTACGCCGTCTACAAGGCCCGCACGGGACGCTTCTTCCCAAGGTTCTCGCGGTCGCACGGTTAGCTTCCCGGCCGACGGAATGAAAACGCTCTTCGAGTGGGCCAACGCGTCCCTCCCGACGCATTTGGCCGCCATTGCGCCGAGCCCTGCAGCCTCGTATGATGTCATCTGCGGTTCCGCACCTCCATTTGGCACATACCGCGGATTCCGCCGAGACAACACACGATGAAACACACTGACCCAATACAAGCTGGACATCCAGTCGGACACCAGATCGGGAACTGGATGCGCGCCGTTGTCCTGAGCGCGGTCGCCGCGGCGATCGTGCTGGCCGCGCCCACCGTCTACCCCACCGGCGTCACCACCTATGAGCCTGATCGCGCCTGGAACGGCTTCACTGTTCTCACTCCTTTGGGCGCAGGCGCCGCGATCGTCATCGACATGAACGGCAACGTCGTCAAGACCTGGGACGGCTATGTAAACTCGGCCGGAGGTCCGATCCGCGTCCTGCCGGGAGGCGTCGTCATCGGCGCGGTGGGCTCGCGGCCGGGTCGCCAGGAGTCGCTGGGGCTGGTCGAACGGGGCTTTGACGGCAAGGAGCTATGGAAGTTCGATCATAATTTACAAATCGAGACCCAGGACAGCGAGACGATCTGGGCACTGCGCCAGCATCACGACTGGCAGCGCGCCGATTTCCCGGCAGGCTATTATTCGCCGAATGTCCGGCCTGATCTGGTGGGTCCCAAGACATTGATCCTCACGCACATCGACCACCCACAGCCGAGCGTTACCCCTGAAAAATCCGTTCAGGATGACCGTCTGATCGAGATTTCTGAAGACGGGAAGGTTTTGTGGGAATGGGTGGCCGGCGACCACATCGGCGAGATGCAGTTTGACGACGCCGCGCGGGAGGCCATCGCGGAGGCCGCCGGGGCTCGCGCTAATTTCGATTGGCTGCACGTCAACTCGGCGACCTATGTGGGTCCGAATCACTGGTATCAGGAAGGTGACGAGCGCTTCAATCCCGAGAACGTCATCATCAGCAGCCGCAATGCTTCGCTGGTGGCGATTGTTGCGCGTGACGGGAAGATTGTGTGGCAGATCGGTCCGGATTTCCGGGCTTCGGAAGAAATGCGGAAGATCCGTCAGATCATCGGGCAGCACAACGCACATATGATTCCGCAAGGGCTCCCTGGCGCAGGCAACATCATGATCTTCGATAACGGCGGCGCCAGCGGATACGGGGCGCCCACGCCCAACGCGCCGAAGGGGTCCAATATTTTCGCCCGCCCGACCTCGCGTGTTCTGGAGATCAATCCGACGACGCTGGAACTGGTGTGGTCCTACAATGCGCCGAACTTCTTCGCGACCAACATCAGCGGAGCGCAGCGTTTGGCGAACGGGAATACGTTGATAACCGAAGGTCCGGATGGCCGAATCTTCGAGGTGAACAAGGATGGTGACATTGTTTGGGAATATATCTATCCGGAATTCACCGGACGCGGAACCAACTCGGTTTATCGCGCCTACCGCGTCCCGTATGACTGGATTCCGCAACTTAACCGGCCTGCGGAAAAGGCCGTCACACCGCCGGATAAGAGCAAATTCAGGGTACGCTGATGCAGATCAGCATACGCAGGAAATTCGGACGTTGAGTCACCTGCCAAGCTTCCAGAACGTCCAGACATAGGAATGAGGAGGATTTCATGAATCGTAATTTATATCGATGGCTGGCGGCCGCCGCCGTGCTGTTGGCGCCGACGGCGGGTTATGCGCAAATCTCGTGCACGCGCTCTGGCCTGGAAGCTGCGGCAGAGATGCTGGTGGCCGCGCAGGGCTCGGGCGACACGTCTAAACTGCCACTGGCGCAAGGCTTGGGCTATATCGAGAACTTCAAGCTGATGGGGATCGGCGAAGGCGTACTCAAGAAAGCGCTGAAGATCGATTTCCATCGCAACATGGTCGACACGACCACCTGCCAGACCTTCACCGAGATGATCGTCACCGACCCGGCCAATCCGCACGTGATCGGCACGCGGCTGCGCGTGAACAAAGATAAGATCGTCGAGATCGAATCGCTGGTCACCAACACCGGCGACTGGCTGTTCAATGCCGACAACTATCTGAAGTGGTCGCCGGACGAGGATTGGGGCATCATCCCCGAGGGGCAGCGCACCTCACGCGATGCCTTGGTTCAGGCAGGTAACGCGTATCTGGATGCCTTCCTGGAGCAGAATCTGGATCCGGTACCGTGGGGTGAGCCTTGCAACCGCACCGAGGGCGGAATGCATACAGGGAAAGGCGAGCCGAATGATAGCTGCACGGTGGGCGTCCCCGCCGGTGTGAACATCACGGCTCGGCACTGGCTCGTGGATGAGGCCAAGGGAACAATCACGATCTTCTGCACCTTCGGCGTGAACGGACTTCCGGATACCCACACCTTCCGGTTGAACAACGGCAAGCTGCGCTACGTGCACACGCTATCCGCGTATCCGGACGGCGATCCCCGCACACCGGGACCGAACAACGGCAAAGGTAAGGGAAAAGGGAAAGGTAAGGGCAAGGCCTAATCCCTTCCTCTAGCTTCATCCATAAGCGCGCCTCAAGCGGGGCGCGCTTTTTATGTGGGGCAAGAATACGTGGGCAAGGTTTAACTTGCGGAGGCTGATTCCCCCTCCCGCGCAGGCACAGACTACGGATCGATCCCTCTCCCGCCAGCGGCACGTGATGTGGCGCGGGGCCATGCCCTGCGGGATCATCGTTACTCCCGCTTGCCCGACTTCTTCAGCCGCACCCGGAACAGATGCGTGCAGGAGGTGATGTATAGTGTCTTGCCATCGGAGTCGCCGAATGCAACGTTCGAGGCACAGATGCGCGGCCGGGGCTCGCCGCCGATCTGCGGAAGCTCGATTGTTCCCAGTCTTGTACCGTCCGGCGCGGTGATCAGCACTTCTCCCTGCCCCCGGGCGTTCACCTGATAGACGTTGCCATCGTTGTCGGTCTTGATGCCGTCGTTGCCCGCTTCGATGAACACGCGCGGATTTGCGACGGTGTCGTCATCGAGAACATCGTACGCCAGCGTCTTGCCGAACCCGGCGGTGACGTAGAGCGTCTTCTCATCCGGTGAAAGCGCGATCCCGTTGGGCCAGTCGCTCGGGTTATCCCGATCGCCGCCGAGGAGCGTCAGCTTGCCGTCTTTGAGCAGATAAAATCCGTTGTAGGGAAGTTCGCGATCCGGACTCTCGCCGCCACCGCGCAGACCGTTGATGCTATCGGTGAAATAGATCGCGCCATCGGACTTGACGACCACGTCATTGGGTCCACTGAAGCGCTTGCCTTCGTAGCGATCGGCCAGCAGCGTGCGCGTGCCGTCTTTCTCCAGGCGGACCAGGGTGCGGTCGGCCATGGCGGTGATGATCAGGCGACGCTCGGGATCGAGCGCCAGTCCATTGGAGCCGACCAGCAAGATCGCCAGCCGACCCGAGATGGTCTGCTGTCCGGCGTTCAAGGTGCTTTCGCCGGTGAATCCGCTCTTTTCCAGGTAGACGGAAAGCGGTTCGAATGGCTGCCACCTATAGATAACGTTCGCGGCGCAGTCGCTGAAGATCAGGTAGCCGCCGTTCGCATCGTCGATCCACACGGGGCCTTCGGTGAGGCCGAAGTGCTCGCCCAGGACCTCCAGTGGCGAGTCCTGATCAATGATGTCATCCAGGCGCGGATCCAGGCGGACGAGGTTATAGGGCTCGGTGCGGAGGACCTGGGCGGAGAGAGTTGCGGCGAGTACGGCGAGGAGTGCAAGAGGCTTCATAACGTTCACACAGGCGCAATTAACGGCGCGACGCCTAGGATAACCCACGGGATAGCCAGAGGGGCGGGCGGAGCTCCTGCAGAACTCCACCCGTTCAATGATGCTGGATCGGCTCCCTATGCCAGCGCCTTCTTGAGGAACTCCTCCACCGACGTCGCCGGACGTCCGGAGAGGCGCTCGACGTCGTGCGTCACGAGGTCAAACGCGCCGGAGCGCAGGCCGCGGCCGAATCCGACGATGCCGTCGACCAGAGCGGGCGGGAGCCCCATGGATGCGAGCGTCTTGCGCTGGTCGTCCTCGGTGATCGGGGTCAGCTTGATTTCTTTACCGGCGGCCTTTGCGACAGCGGCGGCAACGGCAGCCTGGTCGATGGAGGCCGGCCCGGTGGCGTGATAGGTGATGCCTTCATGCCCTTCACTGGTAAGGATGCCGGCAGCAGCGGCGGCAATGTCGTCGCGCGTGCAGTAGGCCGCGGGCGCGCCTTCGATGGCCGCATAGGCTCCGGACGCGACGGCTCCCTGCACGCCACCCATGAGCGAATCCGTGTAGACGCCCATGCGTAGGATGGTCCACTTCGCGCCCGAGGCGATGAGGTTCTGTTCGGTGCGGAAGTGCGAATCAAACAGCACGTTGTCGGAGGGTCGGGGGCTGACGGTCGAAATATAGATGATGTGCTTCACGCCCGCCTTGACGGCGGCGGCGATCGCGTCACCCTGCTGTTTGGTTCGGACGCCCGGCGTCAGGTCCCCGGTGGGGATCATCACGAGTTTGTCGATGCCTTTGAAGGCTTCGGCGAGCCCGGCGGGATCATTGAAGTCTCCGGCGCGGGCCTCGGCCTTGTTGGCCGCGAGCTTATCGGGATTGCGAGTAATCAGTACGACGTCCGACGCGGCTGCGTTCTTGAGTGCGTAGTTGGTGAGCAGGCCTCCGAGTTGCCCGCCTGCTCCGGTGATTCCAAGTTTCATAGTCTCTATGATCGCTTATCGCTCAGGAGCGCTTGGCACCTCCTTCACAGTCTGGGTTCGCTGGAGCGTTTCTTGGGCGATCAGGACGCGACGGAATCCGCCCTGCGTCGCATGAATGCGATGACTGTTCCACGTGGAACATCGCGTTTGTTTCTGGAAGTGAATCAATTCATTTGAGTTGTCCGCTATTTTAAGAAAGCGTCCTGCGAAGAGGAGGCCCCTCCCTGACGGTCAGGGTTCCGTTAGGTGGTCAGAACCTTGTAGCGCGTTTGTACCACCCCCGAGGGAAACGTCTTCGACCCCACCAGTTCGAGCTTGACGTCGCTCTCCAAATCGCCGAAGAGAGGGATGCCGTCACCGAGCAGGATGGGCATCCGGGAGATCGTCATCTCTTCGATCAGGCCAGCGCGGAGGAAGGATTGGATCAAACGACCGCCATCGACGTAGACGCGTTTCCAGCCGCGCTCGGCGGCGTGTTCCAGGAAAGCACGTGGCTCGAGTGAGGAGAGCTCGACTTTACCCTTTTCTCGATTGGACAAGGGCTCCGGAATGTCGGCAGAGGTGAGGGACTGGCTCATCACGACGACCGGTTTTTGGAAGTGCCATTCGCCGCCAAACCCGAGGACGACGTTGAAGGTCCTACTGCCCAGGACGAAGGCATCGATGTTCGCCACGAACTCCTCGTAGCCGTCGGCTTCGTAGGGGTCCAGCCAATCGAGCGCATCGTTGGAGCGGGCGATATAGCCGTCGAGGCTGGTGGCGATAAAGACGCGTCCTGCGGCTTTGGGTGGAGTCATCGGCGAATATTATCGGGACGGCGCAGGAATGTCTAGTCCCCTGACAGCAGCATCGACATCTTCCAGCCGTCGGCCGCATGGGTGAAGCACGCGCGGTAGTCGACCGGACCATGGACGTAATCGGAGTAGACGAACCCGATCTTGCCGTTATGCGTACGGACCTGCGTCCAGTCGCCGTTGACGGCCATCACGGTTACGATGTCCCAGGAGAGCGATGTAACGGTCGCGGACCCGCGGCTAGGGTTGCGGCGCATGCGGACCGAGTCTCCTGTGACGACCGTATAGGTGAACGGATCGAGTTCGACCGGGAAGGCCGAGAAAAGATAAGGGATGCAGTATTCGGAACCAGCGCCGGGGGGGCCGGACCACTTCCCGCCGAGCTTCAACAGCTTGGTGAGCACGTCCCAGACCTGGCTGGTCTGGGCGCTGTCTTCGGTCTCGAGGTCCCACATTGCGACAAACTGATCGTAACCGTCCTCGCCGCCGAAACCGTTCTTGATGTCGGTCGAGATGACTTCGAGGAGCGCTTCCCGGTCACGGGATTCGATGAACTTCCCGAAGCCCTTCAGAAAAGCGGCAAACCCGGGATCGCGGTCGGATTCGTCCACCGGATGCAGCTTCCAGTGCAGCTCATCGACTTGGGCGAAGGCGGACGGCAGGAGGAGAGAAAAGAAAAAGCTCGCGGCGAGCAGGACGCCCATGGGGCGCACCCCCGTTACAGTTGAGCGGATCGTTGCGAGCTTTCGAGATGCAAACACGCGAACTGTTTGAGGCTGCGGACCTTGCGGATTCGAAACCGTTGGCGGCGCGTGGGCGTCGCCCAAATACTGCCGTGACGACGGGGCAAAGCCCCGCGCCACAGCATCTATTGGACCCTATTCTTCTTCCGAAGATTCGCCCTTGGCCTTAGGGGCGTCTGCCTTGTCCCGATCTCCACCGCGATCTCCCTCGCCACGTTCTCCTCCACCGCTGCGGCGGCGACGATTGCGGCTACTGCGGGAGTTCTTGCGGTCATCGTCGTCGGACTTGGCGTGGGAACCACCTTTATCGGCATCCCCGTCCTCATCCTTGTCGCTGCCGCCACCGGACTCGCCCTTGAGTTTATCGCGTTGCTCTTTCAACACGGCCCTGCGGGACAACTTAATCTTGTTGCCCTCGATGGCGAGCACCTTCACCAGGATCTGGTCGCCTTCGTTGAGCTCGTCACGGACTTCCTTGATGCGGTTCTCGGCGATCTCGGAGATATGCAAGAGACCGTCAGTACCCGGGAAGATTTCGACGAACGCGCCGAAGTCGACAATGCGGACCACCTTGCCCAGATACGTCTTGCCGGGCTCGGCCACCGCACAGATCTCTTCGATGCGCTGGATGCACCTGTCGGCGGCGGTGCCGTCGGTGGAGTACACCTTCACGGTGCCATCGTCCTCGACGTCGATCTTGCACCCGGTCTCCTCGACGATCGAGCGGATCATCTTGCCGCCCGGTCCGATCAGGTCGCGGATCTTGTCTGTGGGGATGGTCAACTGGAAGATGCGCGGAGCGTGCGGCGACATCTCCTTGCGGCCCTCGGCAATCACCGCGTTCATCTTTTCGAGGATGAACAGGCGCGCCCGGCGGGCCTGCTCCAGTGCCTCTTTCATGATGGCGGGCGTGATGGTCGGGACCTTGATGTCCATCTGCAGAGCGGTGATGCCCTGGCTGGTTCCGGCGACCTTGAAGTCCATGTCACCGTAGTGATCTTCGGCGCCGGCGATGTCGGTCAGGATGGCGTAGTCGTCGCCCTCAGTCACCAGGCCCATGGCGATACCCGCCACAGGAGACACCAGCGGAACACCGGCATCCATAAGCGCCAGCGAGCCGCCGCAAACCGAAGCCATCGAGCTGGAACCGTTCGACTCCAGAATGTCGCTCACCAGACGCATGGTGTAGGGGAAATCGGCGTCCTCGGGAACCACCGGCAGCAGGGCGCGCTCGGCAAGGGCGCCATGGCCGATTTCGCGGCGTCCGGCTCCGCGCATAAACCCAACTTCACCAACGCTGAACGGCGGGAAGTTGTAGTGCAACATGAAGCGCTTCGAGGTCACCGAGGAGTCCAGCAGCTCGATGCGCTGCTCGTCGTCCTTGGTACCCAGCGTGGAGGTGACCAGCGCCTGGGTCTCGCCGCGCGTGAACAGCGCCGAACCGTGGGTCCGGGGCATGACGCTGACTTCGACGTCGATGTCGCGGATCTCGTCAAACTTGCGGCCATCGGGACGGCGTTTCTCCTTGAGCATCTCCTCGCGGAAGATGGATTCCTTCAGCCGGTCAAACAACTTCCCTGCCTCGGCCTGCTCTTCTTCCGTCAGCGCTTCGATCGCTTTTTTCTTGGCGTCGTCGACCAACTGATAGCTCTCGAGCTTGGGATGCTTTTCGGTGTTGAGCGCGTCCTTGAGGTCGGCTTCCGAACTCGCCTTGATCTTCTTGTAAAGATCCTCGTTGATGGCCGGCGAAGTAAATGCCTTCTTGGCCTTGCCGCACTTCCTCATCAGCTCGCGGATGCCAGCGGCGATTTTTTTGCAGCAATCATGCCCAAACTCAAGCGCGGCCTGAACCTCGGCTTCGGTGGCCTGGCTGGCGCCCGCTTCCACCATCACGATGCCCTCTTCAGTGCCGGCAACGATGATGTTCACCTTGGAAGCCTTGGTTTCCTCGTAGGTGGGATTGGCGATCAGCTTGCCGTCCAGCATCCCAACCCGCACACCGCCCATGACGTGATGAAACGGAATGTCGGAGATGGCCAGGGCGCACCCGGCGCCCGCGATCGCAAGAACGGAGGGATCCGAAACAGGATCGGCGGAGAACACCATGCCGATCACCTGCGTTTCATGAGAATACCCTTCGGGGAACAGCGGCCGGATGGGCCGGTCAATCATGCGGCAGGTGAGGACTTCCTTCTCCGAAGGCCGTCCTTCGCGCTTGATGAATCCGCCGGGGAAACGCCCGGCAGAATAGGTGTATTCACGGTAGTCCACCGTGAGGGGGAAAAAACTGATTCCGGTTCGGGGCTGATTGGCCGTACATGCGGTGACCAGCACCGCGGAATCACCGGAACGGACAATCACCGAACCGTTGGCCTGCTTGGCCATCTTTCCGGATTCAAACGTGATGACCCGGCCTTCACCGAGGTCCACGTCAACGGAATGTAACATTATTGGAATCTTCCTTTATCGCTCTGTCTTCGCAGCGACTAAGAGGAGATGTCAGGGATGGGGTTCCCAAAAAGGAACCGTTGCCGCCCCACCGGGGGACGACCTCAAGTATCAGGTTTTCTTGAAACGCCGGACCTTGCACCCGGCGTACCCGGTTAGCGACGGATGCCCAAAGAAGTGATGAGAGTCTTGTAGCGCTCCGGGCTACGGCCTCGCAGGTAATCCAGCAACCGGCGGCGGCGTGCTACCAACTGCAGCAATCCGCGACGGGAATGATGGTCATGCTTATGGGTCTTGAAATGCTCGGTCAACTCGGCGATGCGCCGGGTCAGAATTGCGACCTGCACTTCCGATGATCCTGTGTCGGTCTTGTGGACCTGGAATTCCTGGATCACGTTCTGCTTTGCTTGTCCCGCCAATGCCATTCGAAAATCGATACTCCTGCTCTTGTCTTAATCGTTACTTTGTATTCGATCCAGGATAGCACAGCCCTGGTACGGTCCATAGCAAGATTGTCACGGGATTTGAACGACGAGGAGGAAACATTCCCCGGGCGGGATGTTTTGGGGAGAGGTCCCGGGGGAAGGAGCCTGCGGACGGTCCCGAGCGCACAGGCGATTTGCAGTCCATCGTGCGCGGGCACGCATGAGCCCATGAACCGCGCAAAGCTCTGAAGGTCGCCTCGCAGCTGAAACGCACCCACATCGCACGAGGGGGCCAGAAACAGAAATGGCGCCGGTCTCGTGGATCCAGAGGGATCGTGACCGGCGCCGGATTCTTTAGCGGGTGATGCCGCGCTTCTCCCTCAAATAGTTGTGTTCATACTGCTGAGGGGTCTGCTGCAGGCTCTGCTTCGGTGCTTGGCGGTAGGCGGAGTTGGCCTCGGCTGCCCTTTGACGCGCCGTTTCAGGAGGATACACCGTTCGCCCGAGCTTCTCGCGGAAATCCTGCTTCAGATAGTCCACCTTGTGGATTTGAGCTGGAGCGGCGCGATAGGCAGAATTGGCCTGCTGCGCCTGGATCTGAGCCTCGACCGTCGGGTCATTCCGTCCCAGCTTGGCCCGGTACTGATGATTGATCCAATTGTTGCCGGCCGGCGAGGCAAACAGCCCGCTCGCGCCAAGAGACAAGGCGCCAACTAACAGGATCGTCTTAGGAATCGAAATCATTACGTTTTCTCCTTCATGGGAAATTCTGACTTGGAAATTTGCTTCACAAGCAGGGAGCCGCGGACGGGGCGCCTCACCGCAAAACTGCATAGGAATGCGCTCCTGGAACGGGAGGTGGACTAGATGAGGAATGCGTGTGTGCGTAGGAACAACGCACGATGCGGCCCGGGGGGAGCTTTTTGCGGGTCGGCAGGCCCCACCTTTTCGCTGGGCGCGGCGTAGCGATTCCAGAGAATCATGGCGGGGGTAAGGGCGACCGGGAAGACCACCGGGGTCATCGTGGGAGCGCTTAGGTGTGCAAAAACAGAGGAAATAAAGGCGAATGGCGAGCCTGTGGCCTCCGGTTCGCTAGGCAGCGAATCTCCGGATTCCGAGAACGGCATGACGGCCGCATCTGCCACGTCCACACCCATGGGACAGAAAACACCGCCGACCAACAATACTCCTACCAGGGCTACCAAGAGCACTTGCGGCTGTGTGTTGATCCAGGGCATCCTAACGTCCCTCGCCCACCTGATTTTGCATCTCTATTATATACCGATGTCGCATTGCATCTTCCAGTCGCAAGATGTGCACTTTGACCGCCAAAGATTTGGGGGATTTTCGGAGTGCCTGTCGACAGGATGAAACGCCGAAGGGAGCACGCTCGGAACCGAGGCGGCGGCGTCTTGCCCGTAAGCCACGCACAATCAATATGATACACCCAAAAGAAATGCTTATCGGGGGCATTAAACCTTTCGATTTGTCGTGCCGGGCGGCCACCCCTATACTCGGTTTGTGGACGCCTTTCGTCACAACGGCTCCGAGGTCTGCTTTCGCGCCATCGCGCTGGCGGCTCTGATGTTGTGCGGATTGGCAACCGCATTCGCTGGATCCCCTCCGCCGGAAGCCTTCCGGCCGGAACCGAACGTTCCCTCCGATCTGTGCTCCCCTGCCAAAGCGGACCTGGGCGCCTGCGCCACAAACCCGGCGCTGGAAATTCGCCCCGAGCTGAGCCTCGAAGAGCGGCGCACCACGGCGGAAAAATTCCTGAACGCGAAGCTGGTAACTTGGCTGCAGCAGCTCAAGCTCGACGAGTGGACCGTAACGGTGGAGTTGCTCCGCAAGAACGAGCTAAAGAAGCGTACGCTGGGCGGAATCCACTGGGACAAGGACGAGATGACCGCGCATATCGAAGTCCTGGATCCGGCCGATTACAGCTTGCCATTCGATGAGGTTCTGGCCGACCTGGAGTTCACGCTGGTGCATGAACTGGTCCACCTGGAGCTTTCTTCCCTGCCCCGCACGGTGAAGAGTCGCGACACCGAGGAGCAGGTAGTGAACCAGCTCGCTGAGGCGTTGCTGGCGCTCGGCCGGCAGCAGTAGCACTGCCCCCCCCATCGCGGACTGGCCTGATCCCCCACATCATCGAGTTGTCCGTTCCCTTTCGAGAGCCGTATTGACCCTCGATAACGTCACCTGCCCAAGGGGCACGGATCTCCGGATCCGCGAACTATACACCGAGTTGGAAACCCGGCGCTACCTAATTTCTGGTCGCGAACCTCGCAGAGAGTATAGAGGATTGCGGGACGGCTGGGGTGATCGCGATTGGGAGTCGCGGACCAAGGGGAGGTTGCCCCCCCCCCGGGTGAACCCCGGCCCCCAGACGGAAACTGCCCGGGACTTAGCTAGACGATCGGGCGGTGATCCAGCGGGCCACCGGCGGGGCTCGCCAGCCGCAGTTGTTCGAGCTTCTGCCGCGCGGCGCCCGGAATCGATCGACTGGGCGGCGAGCTGGGCTCCGGATTGAAGGTCGCGGGCGAGCCCACAGGCGACCAGTCCCGCGGCGGCGTTGACCACCACGATGTCGCGGCACGGACCTTTCTCCCCCATCAGGATCCGCAGCGCGATCTGCGCATTCACGTTGCGCGTCCCCCCCGGCCAAGGCTTCGATGGGCGCTTCGCCCACGCCGAACATCGCCGGACGCCAGACATGGGGCGTCACCTTGTTGCCGCGGACTTCCAGGACCTCGGTGGGTCCGGAGATGCTGATCTCATCGACGCCGGTCGGAGCGCCGGGAACGTTCGAATCGCCGGCGGAGCCATGCACCACGAAAACCCGATGGGCGCCGAGCCTGGCCAGCGCATCGGCCATGAGCTTGGCGGCGGTCATGGAAGGGACTCCGATCACTTGCGCCTGGGCTCGGGCGGGATTAGCCAGCGGTCCGAGGAGATTGAAGACCGTTCGGATCTTGAGTTCACGCCTCACAGGTTGCACATGCTTCATGGCCGGATGAAAAGCCGGAGCGAACAGGAACGCGATGCCGATGTCCTGCAGGCGCTGGGCTGCTTCTTCGGCGGTCGCGGTCACGGACACGCCCAGGGCTTCAAGGACGTCGGCGCTGCCAGTGGTGCTGGAAACAGAACGGTTGCCATGCTTGGCGACGATGGCGCCGGCGCCGGCCATGACGAAGGCGGCGGTGGTGGAGATATTGAACGTGCCGGAGGAATCGCCGCCGGTCCCGCACGAGTCCACCACATGGATTCCGGACCTTCCGCTTGTCGCTTCAGGCCCCGATTTCCAGGTGCTGAGTTCGACCGGGATCATGTGCTCCCGCATGGCGCTGGCAAAGCCCGCGAGTTCCTCGGCCGTCTCGCCTTTCATCCGCAGAGCGACCAAAAACGCGGCAGTCAGCGCCGGGGTTGCGCCGCCCTCGAGCAATGCGGACATTGCCGCACGTGCCTGATCAAACGACAGGTCTTCGCGCTCCACAGCGCGGTGCAGGAAGGCAAGAAAGCTCATGTTATCCTGGGGTTTCCAGCTTAACACTAGGTCCGGATCCGGTCTGTTTGCGCCGCACCTCGGAGGGGTAAGCAGGCCGTTTCTCCCGGACGTGGATTCATCTGGCAGGATACTTGGGAACATGAGCGTGGTGTGCGGCTCAAGCACGCCGAGGCTCGTCTCCCGTGACATAACAACCGTCGGAATCATTCCTTAAAATTCAAATACTCACATGAAGATTCACGAATACCAAGCCAAGGCGCTATTGGCTCGCCACGGCGTTCCGGTTCCCCGGGGCGAGATGGTGGAAAGCGTCGAGGCGGCTGAGGAAGTCGCCAAGAACCTGGGTGGAGGCGTTGTCGTTAAGGCGCAGATCCATGCCGGAGGCCGCGGCAAAGGCGGCGGCGTGAAGGTCGCGCTGGGCGGCCGCGAGCAAGCTCGGGAATACGCGAACGAAATCCTGGGCATGACGCTGGTCACGCATCAGACCGGACCGGAAGGACGCCTGGTACGGCGGCTGCTGGTCGAAGAGACGCTGCCAATTGAACACGAATACTATCTGGGAATCGTGCTAGACCGGGCGATTGGCAAGAACGTGTTCATGGCGTCGTCAGAAGGCGGCATGGAGATCGAAGAGGTCGCCGCCAACACGCCGGAAAAGATCTTGAAGGAAACGATTGATCCGGGGCTCGGGCTGAGTCCGTTCCAGGCGCGCAAGCTGGCGTTCGGGATCGGGATTCCGGCGGCGTCGGTAGGCAAGGCAGCCAAGGCGATCCTGGCGCTGGCCAAGGCGAGTGAGGAGTTCGACGGCACGCTAACCGAGATCAATCCGTTCATCCTGACTAAAGATGGCGACGTCTACGCTCTGGACGCCAAGTTCAACCTGGACGACAACGCGATGTTCCGCCACAAGGATCTGGCCGAACTGCGGGATCTGAACGAAGAAGATCCGCTGGAAGTCGAGGCGTCCAAGTTTGGCTTAAATTACATCAAACTGGATGGCAACGTGGCCTGCATGGTGAACGGCGCGGGACTGGCGATGGCGACCATGGACATCGTGAAGTTCGCGGGTGGCTCGCCAGCCAACTTCCTGGACGTCGGCGGCGGCGCAAACGAGGAACAGATTCGCAACGCCTTCCGCATCCTGCTTTCCGATAAAGCCGTGAAGGCCGTGTTGATCAACATATTTGGCGGCATCCTGCGTTGCGATCGGCTGGCTACGGGCGTCGTGGCGGCGGCTCGTGAGCTGGACGTCAAGGTTCCCATCGTGGTTCGCATGGAAGGGACCAACGTCGAGGAAGGCCGCAAGATCCTGAAAGTTTCGGGACTGGATTTCACCGTGGCTGACGACATGCGCGATGCGGCGGAGAAAGTGGTGGCACTGGCCAAACAGGCCGGAGTATAAGGCGCGGGAGCGAAAACAATGAGCGTACTGGTAAACAAAGAAACGCGCCTGATTGTCCAGGGATTCACGGGCAAGGAAGGCACATTCCACGCCGAGCAGGCGATTGCGTACGGAACCAACGTGGTCGGTGGGGTCACGCCGGGCAAGGGCGGACAGACGCATCTGGATCGTCCGGTGTTCGATACGGTGGAGCAGGCTGTGAAAGCCACCGGAGCCAACGCTTCGGTGATCTTCGTGCCGCCTCCGTTCGCCGCCGACGCGATCATGGAAGCGGCCGACGCGGAACTGCCGTTGGCGGTCTGCATCACCGAGGGTATTCCGCAGCGCGACATGGTTCGCGCATGGGCCTACCTGAAGGATCATCCGAAGACGCGGCTGGTGGGGCCGAATTGCCCGGGCGTGATCTCGCCGGGACAATGCAAGATCGGCATCATGCCGGGCCACATTCATAAGGAAGGCCACGTAGGGGTGGTTTCACGCTCCGGCACGCTGACCTATGAAGCGGTGGGCCAGTTGACGGCGCTGGGAATCGGACAGTCGACCTGTATCGGGATCGGCGGTGATCCGATCATCGGGACCAACTTCATCGACGCGATCACGCTGTTCAACAACGACCCGGACACGCATGCGATCGTGATGATCGGCGAGATCGGCGGGAATGCGGAAGAGACGGCCGCGGCGTTCATCAAGGCAAACGTGAAGAAGCCGGTGGTCGGGTTCATTGCCGGACAGACGGCGCCTCCGGGCCGGCGCATGGGCCACGCGGGCGCGATTATTTCCGGCGGTAGCGGCAAGGCGGAAGACAAGATCGCCGCGATGAAGGCGGCCGGCATTGATGTGTGCGAATCGCCCGCCGAGATCGGCGAACGCATTCAGGCCAAGCTGTAGCCGCGAAATTTTAATTCATTTCACAAGGAACAACTGCATGGAACGTACATTTGCGATTATTAAACCCGACGCCGTCGCGGCGGGCAACAGCGGCGAGATTCTCGCCATGATTCAGAAGGCCGGCTTCACCATCGTGGGCATGAAGATGAAGCGGCTCAGCACGGTGGAAGCGCAGAACTTCTACGCCGTTCACAAGGAGCGCCCGTTTTACAACGATCTGGTCACGTTCATGACCGAAGGTCCGGTGGTGGTGCTGGTGCTGGAAGCGGCCGATGCGATCAAGAAGTGGCGGGCGACCATGGGCGCGACCAATCCGGAAAACGCCGAAGAAGGCACGATCCGCAAGAAGTTCGCCACCAACATTGAGCGGAACGCGGTGCATGGCTCCGACGCCCCGGAAACGGCGGCGCAGGAAATTCCGTTCTTCTTTGCGACCTCTGAACTACTCTAGTTCTTAAATCATCGAGGGGCGCGTTCCGCGCCCCTCCACTCTCTCTCACGCCAATCTCTGTTTCCCAACTTCTACGACGTCTTCTTCAACTTCAATCTGATCCAAGGCCCGAAGATCGGTCAGCTCACGCGGCAGCGGCACCTGGGCCAGAATCGACTCGACTTGACGCGCCTGTGCTTCCCGCATCGCGGCCGCCTCCAAATCGCCTTTACTCCGGTGGAGCCGCGCTTCCCTGTTGAATAGTTTCGTTGCGTTTCGCAGGTTCGGCACTGGGGTGATATGCATCGACGCCTTGGCCAGTCGCAGAGCTTCCAAAGCCTTGTCAATGTCCTGCTGCGCCTCCGCCAGTCGGGCATAGGCCATCCATACCTCGGCACGCCTGGCTGCGCGCCGCATTAGCACCACGACGTCGGTATAGGGCTCCGGTTCTGGCAGGTCTGTTTCCAACAAGTCGACGGCTTCCGATAACGTCGCTTCACCCACGTCCAACGCACCTGCCTCGATGCGGCATTCGGCCAGCCTCGCCAAGGCCACGGCAATTTCCTCCGGGGCTACCTCGGGTTCGCGACGCGTTTTCTCCAGCGCCACCTCAAAGTGCCACCGGGCCTCTTCCAGTTTCCCCAGACCGAGATACGCACCCCCGAGCAGCGATTCCAGTTCAGCCTCGCAGTCTTCCGGCAAGGCCTCTCCCGTCGAGTTCAGATCGTGGGCGCGCGTGCCGAGCCGCAGCGCATCCTCCCACCCGCCGGACTCGACCTGCGCCCGGCAGTGCAGCAGACAGATATAAGCAAGTTGCAGCGCATCGCCACCCAGGGCTCCCTCGGCCAGATGCGTACAGGTAGTGAGGGCGGAGGCGGCATGCCGCGGAAGGCCGGTCTGCAGATAGGTCTCGGCGATGCGGCAGAGCCGAGTCGTCTGTTCGATCCAGTCCGCACCGGTCTCCTCGCCCAGCGCGATCGCGGTCTCCAAAGCTGCAATCGCGCGGCGGTGGTGGCCGACTCGAATCGAAAGGTCGGCGAGATTGTCGAGGATTTTCAGGCGTAACGACCGGTTCGGCGTGTGATCGATCATCGAGAACGCTTCACCGCCATGCACGATCGCGCCTTCCAGGTCACCTAGCCGGCTCCAGACCACCGATAGCCGATAGTGGTTCAGCGGGGCCAGCGAAGGAGAAGCGTCGTCGAGCACGTCCATCCATTCGAGAACCTGTTGGGATAGCTCAACAGCCTCTTCGGTGCGGCCAGACACGAGGGCGGCGCCGGCGCGGTCGCTAAGCTCCTGCAGTCCTCCAAAACTCGAATCCATCGTCTCCACCTCCACGTTGCGACCTTGGCGGTTACGGCCTCGGCGGATGCTGGCGAGCCTGTTCGCTCGGCTCGACATCGGTTGGGGAAAGGTTCCAGAGGTGTTGGCCAAGGGAACCCATGGATGCGGAAAATTCCTGAATTTCGACGTCAGTCAGCGGGTCCTCGATCGCCCTGGTCGGCACATCGGAGGATGACGTGGCAGGCGCCGCCTTTCCCTGAACCTCCAGAGCGCGCAACTGGCAACGTTCGGCCTGCTCCGGCTTACCCAGAGCCAGATGCAGCTCGGCCAATCGCAGGTAGCGGGGAGCTAACTTCGGGTCGTCTTCTCCGCACTCAAGCTGCAGAAGGTCGATCTGCGCACCAAGCGCACCGGCTGCTTGGGAGAAGGCCGCCATCTCGATCGACGCCTCTTCGATCCGCTCCAGACGGCGTAGTTTGTCGGCGACTGCCTCTTCCCCGGCCATTTCCACATTAGAGCCGGGTTGCGGGGAAACCTCGGTCACCGAGACGATCCGGCGCAGGTCGTCAAACTGGGTCGATAGGACGGCCATGTGCTCCATCAGGTAGAAGTTGCCGGATCCGGACCTCGGCAAATCTGAGTTCTCTTCAGAAACCTCTTCAGCGTCAGCCTGATCGAGCGTCGGTTCTACTTCGATCTCATGGACCCGGAATTTCGCCAACGGCCCGTCGCCGTAAGCCACTTGTTCCAGCGTCGGCTCAATCACGCTTTCCTGCGCCTTGGACTGAAACTGCCGGCTCATTTGAACGAAGTTGATCGTCAACACTCCCTGACGCAGGATCCCCATCTCCTGTTCGACATCCGCAGCGTCGTCTTCAAATAGGACCTCACCCTCGCGGACCGGAGCGGCAGGGGGGGCCGCGTCGTCACCAAACTCCGCGTCAAACACCGCGTCGAATTCGGCATCGAATTCCGCACTAGATCCTTCGGTGCAGTTTGCACCGCTGGTCTCCATGAAGTCGGCCTCGAAAGGCGCGAAGCACGAACCGCCCATGGCCGCATCCGCGACCTCGAACGGGAGTCCGGAAGGATCAAACGGAAGGGGCTCAGGTTCAAAACCAGGCCGGGAACGTTCTGCGTCCCCGGCGCTGCTCTGAGACCCCGACGGGGATACAAGCCGAACCGCGACGTGCTCCACCGCGCGCAGCAACCGGTAAAGATAAACGAAACTGCAGCTCAGCGCTCCCAGCGCGATCGTGGAGGCGAGCACAACCAGTCCATTACTGAAGGTGGCTCCAGTGCCCATCTCGGTCAAAAGGGAATCGATCCCGTACATGACCTGTTGATCGGCCCCGCCAAACACTCCCGATAGAAGGACATTTCTTTAGGAAGTACCAGTGTTGATAGGCTCTACATGGAGGGTCAGTCCTTCAGAAGACACCACCCGAACCTTAGTACCCGGGGAGACCGGGACGCTGGATTCGGCGTTCCAATACTCACCGTGAATGAAGATTTTCCCCACCGGCGAAAGTTCGGTGCGCGCCTCGCCAACCTCGCCTAACATCCCTTTCATGCCTGTGATTGCTTTATTTACCTGCGCCTTCATCACGATCGTCAGCAGGAAGATCGTAATCATGGCAAATGGGATCACAACCGCCAGCGCGGTACTAAGATGAATCTGCAAGGAAGGTGGTCCGTTGACTAAGAGTACCGCTCCAAGGACCATCGAAACGGCTCCTCCCACGCCCAGGATTCCGCTCGTAAAATGAGCCTCAAGTCCGAACAGTACTAACCCTAATATGAGCAGGGATACGCCTACCCAGCTAATGGGTAATACAGATAAGGATGAGAGTCCTAAAAGCAACAAGATACCGCCCGCAACGCCTGGAACAATCAGGCCGGGAGCGTTGAATTCGATATACAGGCCAAGAGCGCCCGCAATCAGTAGAACGAAGCCGATATTGGGGTCCGCGATCGAGCTCATCACCGTTTCGCGAAGGCTCATCTCATACGGCTCAACCACCGCTCCGGCCAGCGCCACCTCATCGTAGGTTCCATTGAAGCGAAGAATCGGCTTGTTGTTCAGCTCTTCGAACAAGAGAGCTTCGCTGGGAACGATCAGGTCGATGAGATTATCATCGAGCGCCTCCTGCTCGGTAAACGCCTTGGCTTCCGTGATCGTCTCGATGGCGAGTTCGGACGTTGCGGTGGCGCTTTTCGACCGTCGTCCGGAGCCACGCCGAAGTGTCGTTCTCGACCTTGGCACGCATGGTGTCGTCCATCTCTCCGCTCAAGAGTACGGGCGAAGCGGCTCCCGTGTTGGTTCCAGGAGCCATGGCGGCGACATCCGCGGCTTCGAGGATAAAGAACCCGGCCGAGGCGGCGCGTCCGCCCGAGGGTTCTACGTAGGCGATGACCGGGACAGGCGAGGAGACGATCGACTCGTTGATTTGGCGCGTCGCGTCCAGCAACCCGCCCGGCGTGTTGAGTCGCAGCAGGACGGCCGATGCTCCCTCCTCCTTGGCCTGTTCGATCGCGTTTCCGATGATCTCGGTGGTGATCGGATGGATCACGCCGTCGACATCCACAGCAACAACACGGGGTACGTCCCCTGATGGACCTCGGGGCTGTGCGAACAGCGCGACAGGCGCAGCCAGCAACAGAATGGCAAGGATTCGGCTCATGGGACTCCTCACAGTCCAACAATAGCCTACCGATGCGCTCATCGGGGAGAATTCGCTTGCCGCACTTTCAGCGTTAAGATCGATTCGATGGAACACGGGATTCTGGAAATGGCTCCGCTGGATGTTCGCCCCGGCCAGGAGCAGCCGTTCGAAGCGGCGTTCGGTGAGGCCCAGAAGATCATTGCCTCGATGCCGGGGTATCTCTCCCATGAGCTGCTGCGGTCGGTGGAGAAACCGAACCGGTATCTGCTACTGGTTCGGTGGGAGCGCCTGGAGGATCACGTGGAGGGGTTTCGGCAGTCGCTGGAGTATCTGGAGTGGAAGCGGCTCCTGCATCATTTCTATGATCCGTTCCCGGTGGTGGAGCATTTTAAGGGGGTCGAGGGGTGCGGCGGGGATATGTAGTCCGGAGGGAACTTGGACTGACGGATTGAGGACCGTCGAAAGACCCTTGGCCACGGTCCTGAGTTGCGCGGGAACACTGAAGCCCTCCGCAAGCTGAACCTCGCCCCACGTCGGCCGGGCGAGAGCGCTCCTCTACACTGAGATCTGGTGAACGATCCTCAAAAAATCCTGGTTCGCGCGACCAACTGGGTCGGTGATGCGGTAATGTCGCTGCCCGCGTTGCGGGCGCTCCGGGAGCGCTATCCGGCCGCCCACATCGCGATCCTGGCCAAACCGTGGGTCGCGGGGCTCTATCAGCGCGAGCCGTTCTGCGACGAACTCATCCCCTATTCGCCAAAGACGCTGGGCGAAAAGTGGGCGGTGGGCCGTGGGCTCGCGGCGCGCGGATTCGACATGGCGATCCTGCTGCAGAACGCCTTTGAGGCTGCCCTGGTGGCCTACGCCGCCCGGATCCCGGTGCGCATCGGCTATGCCCGGGATGGGCGCAGCCTCATGCTGACCCAGGCGATCCAGGTCCCCAAGGTCGGCAATGGGCCCGGCGAGATCCCGATTCATGAGCGCTTTTACTATCTGGAACTCCTGCGCCGAGCCGGGATCCTGGACGCCCTGCCGGAAAGCGACCGCATTCGCCTGGATGGCGCGGCCGAGGCTCGCGCCGTGGGCCTGGAGCATTTCGCCAAACACGGGCTCGGGGAGATCGTGATCGGTGTCTCGCCCGGGGCTGCCTACGGGACGGCGAAGCGCTGGCTCCCGGAGCGTTTCGCTGAGTCGGCGGACCGGATCGCAAAGGAATTGGGCGCAACCGTCGCGGTCTTCGGCTCGGCCTCCGAGCGTGAACTGTGCCAGTCCGTGGTCGATCGGATCTCCGTCCCGGCACACAACTTCGCGGGTGAGACCGGCCTCGGCGAATACATCGAGATAGCGGCGGCCTGCCGCGTCTACCTGACCAATGACTCGGGGGCGATGCACGTGGCCTCTGCGCTGGGGCTGCCGACGGTGGCGGTCTTTGGCGCGACCAATCATGTGACGACCGGCCCGACGGGTCCGCTGGCGCGGGTGATTCGCGAGCAGGTGGATTGCGCCCCATGCTTGAAGCGCGAATGCCCGATCGATCACCGCTGCATGACGCGGGTAACGTCCGATCGCGTTGTCGAGACAGCGTTCGAGATTCTGAGCTCCGAGGAGGCGTAGAAGATCCTCGAAGATCGCTGGAATTAGTGGGCCTGTGAGCGGGAGGACTGAAGTGTCAAGCGCCACGACATGGTTTACACCCATTGCCAGGACATGGTTTACACTTTGCGAGGCAAAGCGGGGAAGGGTGCAGGGAAGGGGCAGCGATTGAGCCCCGCCCTGCCAGTGCTGGATTGACCCGCTTGGAACTCAGCGCGAAAGCGAGCTGGGGAACGGGAGCGGCAAGGGTCGATTGGCGCCGGTCTGCAGATCGAGTTCGCGCAGCGGGGTCGAACGGAACCACACCACGGCTCGCTCGCCGATGCGCTCGACGCCGACCTCCAGGCCGGACAGCGCTTCGCTGATGCGCCAGTCGCGATGGTTCCAGCGCAGGCGGCCGCGCTGGCCCAGGCGCACGAGTTCGACGCTGGCCGGATAGACGAACGGCGGCAGTTCCTGCGGATAACAGCGTGGGCTGGGGCGCCATCGCGAAGCCGGCGTTTGCATCCCGATGCCCGCGTGCGGACGCACATGGTTGTACTCATCGCGAAACGCATCCAGCCAGGCTTGATCTTCCGGATCACCCTTGCGCTGGCGAATCGCGCGCTGCAGCGCGCCATGCATGCGCTCGACTTTGCCCTGCGTTTGCGGATGCCGCAGGCCGCTATAGATCAGCTCCACGCCTTGCCGCAGGATCCACACGCGCAGCTCGGTCAAGCCCCACGGCGAGCCGCCAGCCCACCACGGCGTACCGTGATCGACCAGGATCTGCCGCGGCAATCCGTAGCGCGTGAAGGTTTTCTCCAACGCACGTTGCACGCCGGCCGCGCGCGTCGAGCCCACATGCTCCAGGCATAACAAGTAGCGGCTATGATCATCCAAAATCGACAGCGGACCCACTGGGCTGCCCGTGTTGAATCCCTGCGGCCCTTTGAAATCCATCTGTAACAGCTCGTTCGGTTCGGACCGTTCAAATCGCTGTAACGCTGGGCTGGAGCGAGTTTCCGTAATCAGACCGTGCCGCTCGAGAATGCGATGCACGGTGCGCTCGGACAGTGTCCTGAGCTCGGGATGTTGCTGGGAAAAGATCCGCACCAGCTTCGGCGCGCCCCAATCCGGGTAGCGCTGGCGCAACTCACAGACGGCTTGTTCGATCTTCGCCGGCGTGCGTTGCGGCGAGCGGCGCGGCCGCCGACTGCGGTCCTCCAACTGCGTCAGCCCGCCAGCCTTGTGGCGCTCGATCCACTTATAGCCGGTCGGCCGACTGATCCCGAACTCGCGGCATAGCCCGGTGATCGGTTCCCCTCGGCTCGCCGCCACCACGAACTTGATCCGCTCTTCCACCACACTCGTCGCTTTCCAGGGCATCTAAAAGTGTTAACGATGTCCTGTCCGAATGTGTAAAGTATCTCCTGGCAATGAACACTGAAGCCCTCCGCAAGCTGAACCTCGCCCCACATCGGCGCGGACCGGGTGGTGGAGACGGCGTTCGAAATTTTGCACTCCGAAGCACAGCGAGGCTGAGGAGCCTCGCGCAAGCTAAGGAGCTTGCCCCACATCAGCGTGTGGTCCAATAGAAAGTTGCCCGGCGCGGTGTGCCGAGATAGAAACAAAACCGTGGACACTCGTACAAAAATCATTTCCGGCGAACAGGCCGCGAAGGTCGCTGCCCAGGGCGGCGCGACCGTCATCACCGGATGCTTTGACCCTGTCACCGCCGAGCATGCCGAACGGCTCGCCGAATTAAAAGGCGACGCCCAAACGCTCATCGTCATCGTCACCGACCCCGAGGACCTGATCCTACCGGCCCAGGCACGTGCCGAACTGCTGGCCGGACTCTCGGTTGTGGACTACGTCGTCGTGGCCAATGTCACGATGGGCGGCTCCCCTGCCCTGACGCCGAACGTCCGGCTCGAGCAGGAGGACGAACTCCGGCGGCAGAAGCTGGTCGCACATGTGCATGCCAGGCAGGCTGCGAACTAGACCATTTTCTGAGTAAGCCCACACCGGTTTCTCCCATTGAGGAAGATGTTGTCAACAAGTTGCATGGCCGTGAACACACCACATTCACTCCGATACCGGTGTACGCCGGCACAGGGCGGCTAATCGTGCGAATACTGGTGGTTCGGCTCGGTTCGATGGGGGATGTGATTCATTGCCTGCCCGCAGTGGCCTCTTTGAAGCATTCATTCCCGCATAGCCATCTGAGCTGGGTGATCAAGCCGCAGTGGGCGCCACTGCTGGAGGGCAATCCCTCCGTCGATGAGGTGATCCCGTTCACTCGCACCCGCGAAGGCATCGGCCAGCTGTGGCGGAAGCTTCGCAACGAAGGCTTCGATATCGCGGTGGACCTGCAAGGGCTGATCCAGTCGGCGATCGTCGCGGCCTCGGCAAAGGCGGAGAAGGTCGTTGGGCTGGCGCGGTCAGAGGCTCGCGAACCGTTGGCGTGCATCTTCTATTCGACGCGCGTAACGACAACGACCCCAGGCGAGCCCACCCCGCACAGGGTGCTTCAATATCTGGCTGTGGCGTTGGCCGCCGGGGCGACCAATCCCAGGCGGACCTTTGCCATCCCCCAAGGCACGCCGGAAGGGAATTTGCCCGAGGGCCGGTTTGTGCTGGCCTGTCCGCTAGCGGGCTGGGGTTCGAAGCAGTGGCCGGCGGAGTCCTGGGCGGCGCTGGCCAAAGCCATCTCACGCGAGTTCGGGATGCCGTTGGTCGTGAACGGGCCTCCGGGGAAAGAGACGGAACTCCGCGCGATCCAGGGGGCCGAAGTGCATCTCTCGGGAATCGGCGGGTTGATCGACGCCACGCGCCGGGCGACCGCCGTCATCGGGGTCGATAGCGGGCCGATGCATCTCGCGGCGGCGCTGGGAAAACCGGGCGTGGCGATCTTCGGTCCTACCGATCCGCAGACGCATGGGCCCTATGGCGGATCGCTGCGGGTGCTCCGGCATGCCGGCGCCGTAACCAGCTACAAACGCGATCCGGAGATCGCCGCCAGCATGCGGGCGATTTCCCCGGAACAGGTGGTCGCCGCTCTGCGCGGAGCGCTGGCGGGCTCGGCGGAGGAGGGTGGCAAGGAACCCGGACGCGGTAAGGAAGACGGACAAGGATGACAGCGCGAGGCCAATTTCAACAAAACCTACGCCGATCTGGTGGCGAAGCTCCGCGTCCCGAGCGGATTCCTGCTGGTCGCCTCCTTCCTGTGGTTCTCCGACCCCACCTGGGAATCGCTCGCATGGGGAATCCCGGTTTGCCTGCTCGGACTGGCGCTGCGCGCGTGGGCCGCCGGGCACTTGCGCAAGAATCTGCAACTGACCACTAGCGGCCCGTTCGCCTATATTCGCAATCCGCTCTATGTCGGGACGCTGACGGTGGCGGCGGGTGTCGTCATCGCCGCGCCGGCGCTGGGAACTCGGCGTGATCTTCGCCGCGGTGTTCCTGTTGGTTTATCTTCCTGTAGTCGAGCTCGAAGAGCAGCACCTCGCTGACCTTTTCCCCGGCTTCAAGGCATACAAACAACGTGTCCCGAAGCTGCTTCCCCGCCCCGGCCGCGCCGCGACCTTTATCGGCAGCACTGAACCGTTCCGCTGGTCGCAATACCTGCACAACCGGGAGTACGAAGCCGGAATCGGATTCCTGGTGGGGCTCGCCGTGCTGATCTGGAAGGCTTGGTAGCTGTGTGGCCGGTGTTTTCCGGGGTCCGCGATTCACGCGGCGCGTGCCTTCAGGCACGTAATCCGCGAAGCGTAAACCGCTCCACTCGCCGACGTCTATCCTCGCCATGTGGTTCCGCCCCCGCCTGCCTGAGCTTTCACGCTCAGTTAACGATCGTTAAACTCCCCGCCTAAACAGCAACCAAACCCCTCCTCCTCGGGTTCATCCAGTCAGAGACAGGAGATTGACATGGACACCACGATATCGACCTTCGCCACCATCGCCGTAATCGCCTTCCTTGCGGTGATTACCCCGGAGCCCCTCAGCGCGCACCATTCGCTCGCCGCCGAATATGACCAAACCCAGGCTGTGACGTTGAACGGCGTTGTCGCCAAAGTCGACTGGATCAATCCGCACAGCTACATCTATCTGGACGTAGTAGACCCCGCCGGGGAGACGGTCCGCTGGAAGCTGGAGGGTTATCCGCCGAGGTTCCTGGCCAATAACGGCTGGGAGAAGGACACCCTGCAACCTGGCGATGAGGTCACGATTCGCGGCTGGCAGGCTCGCAGCGGGGATCCGATGGCGCACGCCACGACCGTTAAGTTCCCCGACGGCCATGTACTGATGTTCGGCGTGGACCCCGGCCGCGGACCGGGTCCGAAGGGGAAGGGTCCCCGGCGCCCGTTCACGCGCTGAGATAGACTGCGAACGGAGATCCCAGACGTACGGGTTATGCAACTCCTCTGGGTTTATTGAATGGGGCGAACGCGCTGGTTATCGTTGAGTCGTTCCTCGGCGGGTTTGAAGCTCCGCAGATGCTCGACGTCCTTGTTGTTCTCCGTGCAGACGTACTCAATCAGCATCGGCAGCCCGTAGCCGCCCTCCAGCGGAGTCAACGGACGCTCCAGGTTCCACGGCTCTTTGTACATCACCGGATCAATGATGTCGTAGTTCATCACGATGCGGGCGCCCTTCTCATCGTTCACGCGCGTGAACCGCTCAATCACCTGGAGCTGGTCCGAGTGCTGATGCCCCGCCGTATCGAGCCACGTCTTATCGTTCAGCCCGATCGTCTCCACCACCAGCGTGTCGCCTTCCCAATGCGCCACCGAATCGCCCAGGAACGTCGGCTGGATGTTCTCCGGATGCGGCTTCCCGATCGGAATCACGCGATGCAGCCAGTCGTACTCGAATGCCATCACCAGGTAATCATCGGTCTGGATGAACTGCACCGGATACGGCGACTGCATGATGCGCGGCACACCCGGATACCAGCACAGCGAGGTCGGATCGTCCTTCGAGTCATGCTCCAGAAACAGCCGCCGCCCGAGGTCGGTATACGGAATGTCTTCCTCCGGGGTGTCCCTGGCCAGATTCGGCGTGTAGGGAATGTTCCAGAAGCCGCTCAGGTCGGGCTTGCCGCTGGGAAGCCGCGGGATGTCCCCGGCGCCGGATCCGGACGCCTCCTGGGCGAACGTCGCACCGGAGAAGAGCAGCAGCGTGGTGAGAATGGCGAATGCGAAGCGTGGCATCAGTGGTTGACCTCGTCTCCAGATTATACGGTGGATCTTCGCCCGGTTCATCGACGGCCCCTCGGAACACCCCTTGACGGGATTCAGAATCCAAAATGAAAAGGCCGAGCCTGCAGGCCCGGCCCATTGTTAACCACTGACGGTTCCTACTTCGCCCACCGAGCCGACAGCTTCATGATCCGCCGCAGCGCCTCTTCGATGTTGGCCAGCGAGTTGGCGTAGCTGAAGCGCAGGTAGCCCTTGCCTTCGGCGCCGAATCCAGCACCGTCCAGGCAGGCCACGCCCGCTTCGTTCAGGATCAGCTCGGCGAGTTCCTTCGAAGGAATCCCCGTCTCCGTGATGTTCGGGAACGCATAGAACGCGCCCGCGGGCTTGGTGCAGCGGAAGCCCGGGATCTCGTTCAGCCCCTTGACGATCACGTCGCGCCGCTTCTTGAACTCGGCGACCATGGTGTCCACGCTGTCCTGCGGACCCTCCAGCGCCTCGATGCCGGCGATCTGCGTAAACGTCGCCGTACAGGAGTTGGAGTTGCCCATCAGGTCGACCGTGGCCTTCACCAGGAACTCCGGCATCACGCCGTAGCCCAGCCGCCAACCAGTCATCGAATAGGTCTTTGAGAACCCGTCCAGGATGATGGTCTTATCCAGCATCCCCGGATAGCTGGCCGGCGAGGTCGGCGTCCCGTCGAAAATGATGCGCGAGTAGATCTCATCGCTCAGCAGGATCAGGTCGCGGTCGCGAATCAGCTCCACCATCCGCTCGATGTCCTTCTTGGGGATGATGCCCCCGGTCGGATTCTGCGGCGAGTTGATGATGACCATCTTGGTCTTATCGGTGAGCTTCGATTCGAACTCGTCCATATCCAGGCTGAAGTTCAGTTCCTCGCGCAGTTGCACCGGAACCTTCTTCGCGCCCAGGAAGTTCGCCATCGACTCGTAGATCGGGAAAGCCGGCGGCGTGTAAATCGACCTCGTCGCCCGCATTCAGCAGCGCGATCATGGCGTAATACATGATCGGCTTGGCGCCCGGGACGACGCAGACCCGCTCGGGCCCGACCTCGATGCCGCGCGTACGCGAAACATAGCGGGCGATCGACTCGCGGAACTCCAGCAGGCCCTGCGTGGGACCGTACTTGGTCTTACCGTCGGCCAGCGCCTGACGCCCGGCCTCGACGATGTTGGCCGGGGTTGGGAAATCGGGCTCGCCGATCTGCAGGTGGATGATGTCCTTGCCCTGGCGCTCCAGCTCCTTGGCTTTGGCCAGAACCACAAACGAGGATTCGCCGCCAATGCGGCTCATTGCGTCAATCAGTTGCATGGAAAGAAGTTCTTTGTGCATATAGGCCGGATCGTGGCCGCCCAGGCGGCTACCGGCGCAAAAATGAAGAAGCTGCGCGCTCCAGCGGAGCGGCGCAGCCTCCCCGATTCCTACTTTAATGATTACATGAGCGCGGTGTCGCGTCGCGTCCAGTGCTTGCCTTTTTCCTTCGAGACCTCTTCAACATCCTTCACGTAGGCGGTGGCCTGCGTCAGGATGTGGTGAAGATCATTCCCTAAACTAATGAGCGGGAAGCCTTTATCCAGGAACTCGCCGACCCGCGTGGTGCCGAACAGGAACAAGCCCAGGATCACGTTATTCTTGTTCGCCGCGGCAATCAGCTTGTCGGTGGCGGCCTTCAGCTCATCGGAGAAGTACATATCCGGGAACTCGTACTTCTCATACAGTCCCATCGACATGCACAGGTCGTTCTGCCCCAGAAACAGCAGGTCGACGCCCGGCACCGCCGCGATCTCCTCAATATTTTCGATGCAATCGGCCGTTTCCACCTGCAGCGCGACCACGGTATTCTCGTTCGCCGCTCCGGCGTAACCCAGCAGTCCCTTCTTGTTCATGCTGCGCTGCGGGAAATAGACTGACCGCGTGCCGGCCATCGGATACTTGCAGCAGCTCACCGCCTGCCGAGCCTCGTCGGCATTGTTGATGTAGGGAACCAGCACGCCGGTCGCGCCCAAATCCAGAGACTGTTGAATTCCGGCCCGATCGTTATAGCCGGCCACTCGGACCAGGCTATTGGCTCCACCGTGCGCGATCGCGGCCAGCATGGTCGACAGCCGCTCATAGTTCATCGGTCCGTGCTGGGTGTCCACCAACAGCCAGTCATAGCCGCTATGGGCAAGCTGTTCGGCCACCGTCGGACTGTGCGAATTCACAAACAGCCCTAACTTGGGGCGGCCTTCGCGCAGTTGTTGTTTGAACTCAGCTCCACTGAGTGCGTCACTCATTGTGATTCCGTCTCCTGATCCTGGCCCCTCCGTGCTCCCAGCGCGTTCCAGGCATAACACTCCGACAAGCGGTCGCACGAAGCGTTCCGGCTCCGCACCAACGGGATTCGCATGTCGCGGGGTTCAAAATAGTATACCAGCGGGTCGGCGGAGGTAGGCAAGCAGGGTGTAGCGGTATCGAAATCCAGCGATGTTTTTCGTGATTTCCGCCTTTTTCGCCCCCCCGGATTTGAAACCTCGGGTCCAATCCAATAAGATATGGGAACGCATAATTTTGCGTCGGAGGTGGTGGAGTGGGAAGAGTTCTTTCGTTCATTTTTTTCCTGGTTGGATCGTTGGTGCATGGACAAGCCCAAACGATTCCGGTTAATGGCCAGGAACTTTCCGGGCTGAACCAATACAGTCAGCAGGTGCTGAATTTGATGAATCAGTACGGCGTGCCCGGCGCGACGCTCACCCTGATGCAGGGCGATCGAATCGTACTGGCCAAAGGCTACGGATGGGCGGACCGGGAGGGCCAGGTTGAGATGCAGCCGGACGCCTTGTTCCGCATTCCCTACCTGGACACCATCATTACCAGCGCGGCGACGCTCCGGCTAATCGAACAGGGAACCTTAAGCATGGGCACCCAGGTGTTCCCACTACTGAGCGACCTGCCCCCCCTGGATGGCGCCACCGAGGATCCCCGCCTGGCGAGCATCACGATTCGCCACCTGCTGGAGGGCACTTCCGGGCTCGGCGTTCCCGAGAATAATTTCTATTTTAGGGACTTGGTCCGCCAGTATTCCCAGGATGCGGGTCTGCCCTCGCCCATTTCGTGCGAGGAGATGATTCGCGTGATTCGGGGCAAGAAACTCGCCGCCAGTCCAGGCTCCACTCAGGTGGATTCCATTACCGAGATGTGTGTCCTGGCAGCGGTGATCGAACATGTCTCCGGCATGAGCTACGAAGAGTACGTCCGTGCTCAGATCTTCCAGCCGCTGGGTATCACCACGCCGGTGCCGGCACGGACCTTCCGGAAAGACCAGCCCCCGCGCGAGGTCCGTTATTACACCGAATCAACGGACCTGGTGCCATCGATCTTCGACGATGGACCGGCCATGGTACCCGCGCCATACGGCGCCATCCCCTGGGAAACGATGAAAGATGTCTGGGCCATCAGCAGCGTGGATTACTGCCGAATCATCGCCTCCCTGTCCGGATACGGACCGGGCATTCTCAATTCCCCCATTACCACCTCGGTTCGTTACGTTCCAACCTATGGGAACGGCTTTTACTGGTATTGGTATGGCGACAAATTTGGAATCCTCGTGGGAACGGCCAGCACAGACGGATATACTGCCACCCTGTTCATGAACTACACCCCGACAAACAAGGATCCGCTGATAGGCTCGATCGTCGCGGTGGCTCGTTCGATCGAAAGCGACCCACCGTTCCCCTCCGGCAGTCTCACCAGCCAATTCCTGCATCCGCCCGAGGTGCCGCAGGCCGAGATCGAGATCTCCAGTGATATTGCCGGTACCCAGCCGATCGCCAGTTTCGGGACCCTGGTGCTCCCCACCGCCGGTCCCGCGACCGTCATGCTCGACGGCCGCTCCAGCATGGCGGGCGCGGGTTCGATCAAGGCCTACGAATGGCGCGTCAACGGCGAGGTGATCGGCACGACCTCTTCGCTGAACTATGACCTCACGGCCATGGAGAACTCGATCACCCTGCGGGTTACCAATACCGCGGGCCGCCAGCACGCCGTCTCGGCAACCGTAAAACTGGCGGGCAATATGCCCCTGGTCAGTTCAGTCAACGCTGCTGGAGGCGGCGCGACGATCGCCGCCAACACCTGGATCGAGATTAAAGGGAGCAACCTCGCGCCGGCATCGCTTCCGGATGCTGGCGTCACCTGGTCCAATGAACCGGAGTTCGCTCAGGGCATGATGCCGACTCGCCTTTCCGATGTTTCCGTCACCGTGAACGGGCAGCCATCCTATACCTACTTTGTCAGCCGCAATCAGGTGAACGTCCTCACTGGACTAATGCCGGCCACCGGCCAGGTCGAAATTATCGTAACCACGCCGGAAGGCTCCAGCGATCCCTTCATGGCGCAGTTCGCCGACTTGGCGCCCGCCTTCTTCCAGATTGGTAGCGGCAACATCGCGGCTACCCACCTGGACGGGTCGCTGATCGGGCCAGCCGACCTGTTTCCCGGCTACACCACCGGCATTGCCCAAGGAGAAACCATCGTGCTCTACGCCAACGGATTCGGCCAGCCCGGCGCGGCCCTGACCGAGGGCTCCGCGGTGCAAACTGGTGCTCTTCCTCAGCTTCCCGTAGTCAAATTCGGCGGGGTCGCGGGAACCGTGACCTTCGCCGGCGTGATCGCGCCGGGACTCTACCAGTTCAACGTCGAGCCTCCACCGGGCTTGTCCGGACCAGTTGAAGTGATCGCCGAGTATCAGGGAGTCATGACCCCCTCCGGCGCCATGCTGTATTTCGCGGAATAAACCCGTTCTGCCGCCCTCGCCGCATCCGGATTTCGATTTGCGGCGGGGGCAACCTAAACGATTTCCGCCGCACTGACGATTCCATAGTGTGGTGTGGAGATGCGTATTTCTTCTGAGTCTGCTGCTGCCGGCGCTATCTGCCGGTCAAGCTGACCCCGAGCGGCCCTACGTCGTCCTAGTGGCCCTGGATGGGTTCCGCTACGACTATGCCGAGCTGCATGGCGCGCCGAACATCGAGGCGATCGGCGCCGCGGGCGTCAAGGCCGAGGCCATGCGTCCCATCTTCCCTTCCCTCACCTACCCCAGCCACTACGCCATGGCCACCGGCATGCTACCCGTGCACAACGGCATCGTCGAGAATCGCTTTTACGATCCCTCCGGCTATCGCTGGAACATGGATGGAGCCCGCCAAGTCCGCTGGCATCGCGGCACCCCGATCTGGACCCTCGCCGAGCAGCAAGGCGTCCCCGCCGCAACCTACTTTTGGCCCGCCGGAACCGCCGAAATTCACGGCGTCCAGCCAACCCACTCTCTTCCCTACGATGGCGAGGTTCCCAACGAACAACGCGTCGCCCAGGTGCTCGATTGGCTCGCGCTGCCGCCCGCCCAACGGCCCCATATGATCGCGCTCTATTTCTCCGATGCCGACAGCGCGGGACATCGCTTCGGCCCGGAAGCGCCGGAAACGCGCGATGCGGTCGCCTATCTCGACGTACTGATCGGGGACCTTCGCCAGCGACTCGCCGCCACGGGTCTTCCCGTAAACCTGATCGTCGTCTCCGACCACGGCATGATCGGCATTGAGGAAAACGTCGTATTGGGCCAAAAGCGTGAGTTCGAGGGGATGCGAATTTGGCCGGACAGCGGCTCCCAGGTGATGCTCTACGGAGATACCTCCGAACAAGTGGAGCGAGCCTACCGCCGGCTCAAACAGCGCCAGGCCGCCGATGCCGCCAGCCACGACGGAACCGCACGATTTCAGGTTTACCGCCGCGAGGAGATTCCCGCGACCTTGCTCTATCGCGACAGCGAACGGATCGGCGACATCGTCGTGATCGCGAACGAGCCGGTTGCGCTGCGGATGCTCAGCACGGGAGAGGATCCCGCCGCGCTCGAGGTGCAGTTTGCGGGCGACCACGGGTTTGATTCCGACGTGCTCCCCGAAATGCTCTCGATCTTCTATGCCGAGGGTCCCAACTTCGCCTCGCGGCGCGGAAATCAAGCCCTTCGACAACATCGACCTCTACCCGGCGCTTGCCGCGATCCTCGGCTTGAAACTGCCGGATCACCCCATTGATGGCTCCCCCGCGACCCTGCAACCCATCCTGCAGAACCTCCCGACCCGGGCGCGATCGCGGCTCCCGCCCTGGCTCCCCCGATGGATTCTCTCTACATCCAATCCTGGGACGTCGGCAATTAATATGCCTTCAGACACACCTTCGAAGCGTGCTCCAGCACAAGCGAGCACGCACCTACGACGGGTCTCCAGGCCCGTCGTACCCAATGATCGAGCTATGTCGAGAATCGACGCCCTCTACGGCTCCAGCTCCCGCCCGCAATCCACACAGTACGGCTCCAGCGACGCGACGATCTTCCCACCCACCACCGGCGTCACGTGCCCCGGATACTCCTGCACAAAGCTGTGCCCCTCCTCCAGCAACTCATCCAGATACGCCGGCAGATGCGCCATCGCCCCGGTCGGGATGTCATGCAGCACCTGCACCAGCCACTCGTCTTCTGACCAATCCTCGTGATCGATCTTTGCGTTCCGAATATCCGCCAGCCCGCGCGGCATCCAGCCATGCGGATCGCGAAAATCCCCCGGCACCGAGTCCCACAGCACGCACGTGTACCGCTCGGCGATCAGATGCTCGATCACGACCCTCTGCATCAGGTGCGGACCGATCACCCCGCTCCCCATCGGCCGAAACAGCTTGCTCGGCGGCGGCAGCAACGCGAGTTGTTCGGTCGTCCGCACCACCTCACTCAAGGCGAGTTCCGCCGGCTGTTTCCCCAGCGGCGTCTCATGAAACCAGGTGTGGTTGCCGATCCAGTGGCCCTCGTCCAGCGCCCGCCGCGCGATATCCATGCCGCCCGGATCCGCCAGCCGCTTGCCACGCACATAAAACGTCGTCTTGATCCCGCGCGCCGCCAGGATGTCGAGCACCTCCGCCGTCACTTCCGGCGTCGGCCCGTTGTCAAAAGTCAGTGTGATTTTACTCAAGGAACTTGTCCGAAACAGAATGCCTAAAGAAAAACGCGGCCAGAGCGATCAGGCCCGGCCGCGCTACTTCAAGATAATTTGTCGCCTGTTATATGTGGGGCGGGGCCACGCCCCGCCATCTTCTCAAGCAGCCGCGACTACTTCGTCGCCAGCACGCCGTCCGCGATCCCGCGGAACTCCTCTTCGGTAAGCAAACCACGCTTGTCGATGCCCAACTGCTTCACCTGGGTAAGCATTTCGGCCACCGCTTCGTCGTCGTAGTCGGTGATACCCATCTTGTCGAGGTTATAAGTGATGGACGCCTTGCCGCTCTTCTTGCCCAGCACGACCTCGCCCTGACGGCCGGTCAGCGCCGGATGCGTGCCGAACATTGCCAGCGGTTTCTCCACCACCAGGTTCACGCCAATGCCCGACTCACGCGTAAAGTTGCGCGCGCCCAGGATCGGCTTGTTCACCGCGATCGGCACGCCACTGATGCGCGCGGCCATCTCGCCCAACTCGGGGAGCTTGGCCAGATCGTACTGCTTGTCGTAGCCGTAGAGCACGTGCAGGCAGGTGATCAGCTCTTCCAGCGCGGCATTCCCCGTGCGCTCGCCGAGCCCATTCGCACAGCTATGCACGCAGCTTGCACCGGCCTCAACGCCTGCCAGCTCGGTCGCCACCGCCATGCCGAAATCGTTGTGCGTATGGCATTCCACCGGCAGACCCGTCAGCTTCTTCACCCAGCGAACCAAGTACTTCATCGCTTCGGGAAGCACGCAGCCCATCGTATCCACCACGCCCACCGCATCCGGCGGAGCATGTTCCATGATGCGCGTCAGCAGGTTTTCAAGATCCTCCGGCCTGGCGCGCGTCGTGTCATAGGGGAAGAACACCACATGCAGGCCTTCCTTCTTCGCGTAGGCGATCACATCGGCGCTCTTGCGCAGCACGTCTTCCCAGGTCCAGCCGAACTGCATGGTTAGCTTGGGATAGCCGATCGGCACTTCCAGAATCACGCCATGCGCGCCACACTCGATCGCTTTATCGATATCGGCATTGATGGCGCGGGCGAAGGTATAAATCTTCGACTTCAACCCGAGCTTGGTAATCTTCTTGATCGCCTCAAAGTCCTGCGGCGAAACGGCCGGCATGCCGGCTTCAATGCGCTCGACGCCGACCTCAGAGAGCTTGGTGGCCAGCTCAATCTTGTCTTCCACCGTCATCACGACGCCGGGCGTCTGCTCGCCGTCGCGCAACGTAGCGTCGTGAATCTCCACCTTCTCCGGCAATTGAAACGTGTTCTGGACTTCGGGGATGACGTTGTAAGGGCTCACCCACCATTGGCCTTCGCGATGATACTCTGTGCTCATTTGAAAACTCTTGATTCCCTTCCGCCATAGCCGCGCCGGGGGTTGGATCGAACGTCTGGGGATCCGAGTGCCTCGCCGGCGGCTCGACATGCGATGTTCGCGCGTTTGACTATTGTAGCTCGACCAGTGGGCGGGCTCCGGACATGAAAAAGGCGCTGCCGGACAGCAGCATCTGAAGAAATCCTTGCGTGTTCCCGGCTAAAGTTCACCGGCATTCCACAGGCCGGGATTGGAGCGGATGGGAAGCTATTTCGCAGGACCGCCCGGATCGGCCAACCGCACCTTGGCGTCCAAGTTCCGCCACACGCTCATATCGATCTCGTCGCTGAGCCCTTCCACCGGGCTGACCATCTCCCGCGATTCGTACGGACCCAGGGCCGGAGCCTTGAAGGAAAATTCGGCCACTGGAATCGTCACCCGGTCCGACGACAACGTCACGTTCACCGTGACCGGATCAATCGCTTCCCCGTTGTGATTTACAACCAGGTAATGAATCTCCGCCTTTCCGTTCTCGCCCGGAATCAGCCGGAATCCGGTGACCTCCACCGGGGGCGCCGGTTCATCGGCTGCCGAAGGAGGCGGAGGAGGAACTTCGGCCGCGACCAACTCCTGTTGCGGCGGCGATACGGGCGCGGGCTCGGAACCTCCGCGGCTGCCGAATACCAGCGCCGACAATCCCAGGCAAACCACGGTCACCGCCACCATCACCATTCCGTTCAGTTTCGGAGAACCCTTCGGTTCCTCCCGCGAAGGAGACAGCTCCTGCAGCACCGAGGACATCCCCGCGCCTTCCAGCGACGCCAACTCCACCGGCAGGACCGGCCCCATCAGAGGCTGGATCTCGTCGGCGGCGACCAGTTCAGCACTGAGTTCGGGAGGCGGCGCCGGTGCCACATCCTTCGCCAACCACTGCGCGACCTTGCGCAACACTTCGGGTCCGGAGTCGGGCGCGGGCGGCTCACCACCGATCACCCGGAGCACCGGTAACGTATCCAGGCCGGCCTCGATCGTTTTGCCTTCCGCCGCCAGGCACGGAGCCACCGCCCGCAGTGCGGACCGCGAAATCAGATTCCCGGGCTCGGGTTCGGGCGGCCGTAGGCACGGATCCTCCAGCAATTTGTTGCCGATCGCGCCGATGACGCCCGCCTCGCCACGAAGTCGCATCTCGGGCTGACGCAGCAGCGTCACCGGAGCCGGAATGTGAGCCGCCACGCTGGCCAGACCGTAGAGGGGTCCAGGCGGCGAATCCACCGGGCGCATGGGCACCGGGATCGTGGCCACCAGCCGCTCAATGGGCTCCAACTCGCCTTTGCGGCGGGTCCGCCCTGGCACCGCTTCAGGCGCTACGGCTGGTTTGACGGGGCTAGCGGGTTCAGGCGCTGTGGCTAGGTCAGGCGCCGCGGAGAGTTCAGCCGCAGAAAGTTCAATAGGTGCGGGCGGTTGCGTTGAGGTGGTCGGTGCGGCGACTTCGGTGGTGGACGCTTCCTGGTCCGTGTCCGTATCAGGGATTGGTGCAAGGGTGGGCTCAGCGGCGGGTTCGGCACGATCCTCCACCGCGGCCGCCAACGCAGCCATATCCCGCGGATTCTGATCCCGCGCTTCCTGTTGCCGAAGATCCTGCGAGGCGTCGTCAGCGGCGTTCCGCATAGGCGTGGGAGCCTCTATGGGAGACACGCTGCGGGCGAATCCCTGAATCGCCTGGTCCATGGCGGGTGGCTGCGGAGCGGTGGGCTCGGGCAGTACCGGCTCCGGTGCGTCGATACGCGAGGCCGGATGAGGACGCCGAACAGGCGTTCGCGAGCTCAGCGAAACCGGCGACGCTAACCCGGGCTTCGGCAGTTCGGTACGCCCGTCCCTCAATTCGGCGCCCAGTTCCACAACTGGCTGGGCCGCGATTGGCTCGACCGGCTGCGCGGCGCGCTCCGGCCGCGAGGATTCCTCCCGAGGCGACCGTCTGGGCGCACGGCCCGGCCGGGCTAACAAATTCTTGGACAGACCATTTCCAGCATTCGAGCCTGCCTCTGCCTGGGAGACATCGACATAGCCGACGCCAGCCTTCCAGACTCGTTTCGCGGTTGCGCCAGGCGTCTGCACGCCGCCCTGCTGCCAGCCCTGTTGCCAACTCGGAGACTTTGCCTGCAAACCAGACATATTCTGCTCACTCGCCCGTCTGCGTTCCGGTGGAACCCGCCTCGGTCTGCGTCCCGGTCCCAGTTCCGAACCGCTTTCGGAGGCCGAGGTACCCCCGCGTTCCGACCGCCCGCCGCTAGCCGCCACTTCCCCGGAATCCGGATCACCGGCCGGAACCAGTTCCCATTCCGGCTCCGCTGCTTCCTCGGTGTGCTGCTGGATTGGGGTGTCGGCGGGGGAACCCGATGCCACCACCGGGGACCCGTGACGGTCACCGTTCTCGGCAAATCCCTGGCCTGCATCATCTCCCGAACCCGCCTCGGGTTGCCCCGGTGCAGAGTTCTGCGGTCTGCTCGGATGGATTCGGTTGGTCGCCGCCTTGCGGGGGCTCGCAGCGCGGGCATTCCGCCGCGCCGGGCGCGATCTCATGGCCACACTCCGGGCAGAGCCAGTGGAACATGCCTCCACTTTACAAGAGTTTACCGTTCAGAGCCGTCAGGGACTCACCCTAGGTGCCGGATGGAGAGACCTTAGGTTTTTGGAACTTTTTGCGAATCCGGCACCACTCATCGCTCCTGGCCCGGTGCCCCCATTTGTGGATCCCGGCTGCCGCACCGGTGGGAGCCCGGATATCCTCCAGCTGGGAGCAGTCCTATAAGGACTTCCTTTACAACGGTTTACGGGGAGTTCCTAAAGGAGGACTGGCCACCCGGGAGGCGCTAGCGAGAAACCGGCTGGCCCCGATCCTTCGCGTCATTTGCGTCCTGCGCCTCGTTCGCGGCCACCGTGGAATCAGCCTCCTGGGCGACCTCTTTACTCCACAGCCGGGACCCAAGAAATCCAAGCAGCCCGTGCTTCACCGGCGGCTTCTCTTCCAGCTTGATGTTCAGCAACTCGCCAGCGAATTCCCGGCACTGCTGGCCAAAGGGAGTCGTGTCCGGGAGAGCACGGCCCTGCTCAATCGCCTGGTTGACACCAGAGTAGTCGTTGGCGAACGAGTGCGCCACCGGAAACCCAACAGTTTCTTCAACTTGGCTGATATCCATGACCGGGGCTGCCCCCGCCCGGTTCAGCAGCACCTGAACCCGCGAGGCAAGTCCGGCGCCGCGCAGGAACTCGGCCTTTTCCTGGGCGGCGCGTAGCGCCCATTTCTCGGTTGTGGTCACCAGGAAGATGCGCCGCGAGCGCTCCAGCACCGCCAGTGCGTACTGCTCCAGATTGGCGGAAAGATCCAGGCACGTGGCCACATACGACCGCTCCACGTAATCCAGCAGCCGGTCGACCTTGGACGGGTCGATAAAGACGTTGGGATTCACCTCGCCGGAGTGCAGCACGTCCAGCTTCTCTCCACAGCGGCTCACCAGATGCGGCCACAGGCCCTCGTCGCCAATGTTGTCATGCTCCAGCGCCTCGGTCACCGAAAAACTGTTGCGCAGCCCCAGCAGAAAGCGCAACATCCCGGAGTTCAAGTCGAGGTCTCCCAGCAGCACCGGTCCGTCGGCCGAGAGCTTGGCCAACGCCGCCGCCAGATTGACGGCCAGCGTACTCGCGCCAACGCCGGGCTTGGCCGGCAAAAACGAATAGATGGGCTGGAACGTCGGGTAGACGGGCGGATGCGCCGATACCCGCTGGGCGACGCGCTCCAGCACCTGGTCCACGTCAGGAAACGGCGCAACCAAAAACTCCTTCGCGCCGGCCCGGACCCCTGCCATAATCGCGTGCTGGGAAGCTTGCCCCTGCTCATCCGGCGCCGGGGAGGCATGCACCGCGACGATGGCCAGTCCCACATTCTGGGCCTCCAGGTGACGGGTAATCGCCACACCCCTCCCCTCGGAGGCGAAGCTCACGAAGGCGACATCCGGTTTGCAGCGTCGCAGCACTCGCTCCAGAACATCGGACCCGGGCAATCGTTCCATCTTGGCCTGCACCAACACCGGCACCGGCCGGTCGGTCAGCGCCGCTTCAAGAGCGTCGCCCTCCTCCGGGCTTTCGGTAATAAGAATGGCTCGTAGCACGTGGCGGTCGTCCTGTGGGAGATTTGACACTAACGCTTCCCCTGCTCTTCGGGCTGCTGGCTTGTCCGGCGGCCTCAATCCTTCCAGGGGACCAAGTCCTGTTGCTGTGGCCCCACCGAGAAATACTCCAGAAACCGGTTCTTTTTCTGCGGCGCTTCCACCGGCGTATCCAGCAAGATCTGGGCCAGCTCGCGGCACTGGCCGCCGATGCGTCCCTCCGGCTGGAGCAAACGGCCGTCTTCCACCGCCTGGCTCACCTCATAGTAGTCGTTGGCAATCGTGAACATCACCGGGAGCCCGACGATCTCCTCCACTTCCGATGCGGGAATCACCGGGTGCTTGGGCATCCGGTTCAGCACCAGTTGGACATTCCGGTCCAGTCCCGTGTTTCTCAGAAATTCAATCTTGCTTTTGGCCAGATACAGCGAGGGAATCTCCGGTGTGCAGACCAGCAGGATCCTCCGCGCCCGCTCCATCACGGCTTGCGAATAGCGCTCCAGGTTCCCAGACAGATCAAATCCCACCACGGTGTAGTTCCGCTCCAGGAACTCGGACAGCCGCACCACTTGTTCGGGCTGAATGCGGATGTTCGGATTGACCGGGCCAGCGTGCAGCACATCGAGTTGATCCACCTGGCTCACCTGCTGCGGCCAGCTTTCCTGGTCGATCTCATCCAATTTGGCGATCGCCTCGGCGAGCGTTCGACGATGATCCAGTCCCAGCAGAAACCGCTGCATCCCGGAGTTCATATCCAGGTCGACGAAGACCGTCTGGCGCCGCTTCTGATCGGGCAGCAGACGCGCCATCTGGTACATCACATTGACGCCGATCGTCGAAGCGCCCACGCCCGCCTTGGCCGGCAGAAAGGCAAAGACCCGGTCGGTGGTGATGTAGCTGACCGGTTTTTCCTCCAGCATCGCGCGAACATTTCCACAGGCCTCGCTCAGTGCGCCGCGCTCAAATGGCTCCACCAGAAACTCGCGAACCCCGACCCGCATGCCCTCCCGCAACAGCCTGGAGTCCAGCCGGGAGTGGATCCCGATCACCCGGACGCCGCTGGCCTCATGCTCTACAAGCCGCACCAATCCCAGCGCCCGCGTGGAATCTTCAAAGCTAACAAAGAGAAGATCCGGCCCGTAGGATTTCAGCATCGAATGCAGTTCCTCGCGGTCGGGATAGGCGGGCACGGTCCGCAACACCGGCACTTCCGGAAACTCTCGCAGAGCTTCCTCCAGGTGGGCGGCCATGGAATGGTCCGGACATATGATGATGCTTCGCATTTCGTTCGGTTTCTGCCGGAGACGGTCCCGTGCATTGCTTCTATGCTATCTCTTGGATGTGATACTCACAATCAGTTTTTCCTAGTGAATGACGAGACACGCATACTGACTTCGCCTTAGGAAAGCCTCTTAGACTTGATCTACTTGACCCAACAATGGCCCGGTACGATCAGGCTGGAACTGTCGTCTTCGACTCCTTTTCTGAGGTGGATTTCTCCAGGTTGCCCGCCCGGTCGGCGGACCATCCTGCCGTCGGGGCCGTGAGGAGCTTGGTTGCAAAGCGGTCGCAATCGGCGCCCAGCAATGAGCCGCGCGGGATAAATTCGCCGCGCTCGACCGCGTGGTGGATCGCCGCGTAATCATTTTGAAACGTGTAGAACACTGGTGTTTCAAGCACTTCAGGAATCGATTCCAAATCGACCCCCAATTGTTGCCCGGCCCGGTTGACCAGCACCTTCACGCGAGACCGTAGTCCCATGCTTTCCAGATATGCCAGCTTCTCTCTTGCCAACTGCAGGGACGCTGGCTCGGGAACCGTCACCAGGAAAATATGTTTCGAGTCTTCTAAAACCTGAATCGAATATGCTTCGAAATTCCCGGAAAGGTCAAAGCACATTGCGCCATAATGGCGTCGCGCATAGTCAATGAGCGCTTCTAGCTGCCCGGCGTGGATTTGTGCCTGTGGATTTGACCTTCCGGAATGAAGAATATCAATGGGCTGGGACCGATCCACCAGCCGCTCCCACATCTCCGGATCCAGGTCGCTGGCATACAGCACCGCGTCGGTCACCGAGTGCGGCCGCCCCAACTGCAGCAGGAAACGCACCAGTCCGCTGCAGAGATCCAGATCCACCAGCAGAACCGGGGCCCCTTTTCGCTGGAACGCCGCGGCGGTATTCACTGCCAGCGTAGTCGCTCCGACCCCGGGTCGCGCGGGCAAAAACGAATAAAGATGATCGGTGAAGTGCAGGGCCGTGGGGGCATCTTCCAACTTCTGCCGCACGGACTCCAGACACACGGCCACCGCCTCGCCTTGAAACGGCCGAAGGAGAAAATCATGCACTCCGAGATGCATCGCCTCGCGCAACAGGTCAAGATCCACTTGTCCGTCCCTCCCGCCTAGCCCGACCACCGGCATTTGCTGTGCCTCCCGCAGCAGACAGGCGATCAAAAGCTCTGCCTCCTGGATGTGGTTGAGCTCCACAAACAGCAGATGCGGACAGTGCACGCGCAGCAAACGGGCGAGTTGCAACTGGGTCGGATATTCCGACAACTCGGCCAGCAGTTCCACGGCATTGGAAAACGGCGCCAGAGCGTCGCGAAACTCGTGGCGGAGTTCCGGATCCGGACTGACCACCACCGCTCGGAGCCGGGTTTGCATGGTGTGTGGCATCTTCTGAACGGATTCTCCCTCGGCCTCCGGGTTTGGTCCCCGGGTTTGATCCCCCGGGTCTGATCCCCCTTGGTTTAATTCCCCTTGGTTTAATCCCCAAGTTGGAACCCTCGAATACCCTTATCGGTACGGGGGATAGCAATTTGAGGGGGATTCTACAGGGGTAGACCGGTTTAGAGGGATGTAGTCGGGAGAGGAGCCGCATCCGCAGGTAGTTTCAGGTATTCTTGTCAGTTAGCCGGAAGCAATCCCATTGAGACGGCGCCAGTGCCCGCGCTGGAAATCCGCGCTACCGTGCCGCCGGAATCCGCGTTGAAGCGCGTCGGGACCGGCGTTGGACAACATTACGTCATGACACCAACTACGACACCAGCCACCACACCCGCCGACCGCAGTCCCGAACCGCCCACGACCAAACCCAGCCTGCTCGGACGGATGCTCTGGGGAGCGATTGCGCTCATGGCCGCCTATGCGATGGCCGCCGTGGCCACCAGCCAGGGTGAGCCGGTGAACTCCAGTTGGATCGTGATCGCGGCGGTTTGTACCTACCTGATTGGATACCGCTTCTACGCCGGATTCATCGCCGCCAAGGTGATGGCGCTCGACGACCGCCGCGCCACGCCCGCCGAACGGCTCCGCGACGGGCACGATTTCGAGCCCACCAATAAATGGATTGTCTTTGGTCATCACTTCGCCGCGATCGCCGGACCCGGCCCCCTGGTCGGACCCACGCTGGCAGCCCAATTCGGCTACCTGCCCGGGTTTCTGTGGATCGTGATCGGATGCGTGCTGGGCGGCGCGGTGCAGGATTTCGTGGTGCTGTTCTGCTCGGTGCGGCGCAACGGCAAATCGCTGGGACAGATGGCCCGTGAGGAAATCGGCAAGGTCGGCGGCTTCACGGCCATGATCACCGTGCTGCTGATCATGGTCATCCTGCTGGCCGTCATCGGACTGGTCGTGGTCAACGCGTTGCGCGATTCCCCGTGGGGCGCCTTCACCATCTTCGCAACCATCCCCATCGCCGTCCTGATGGGTTTCTATCTGCGCTTCTGGCGGCCTGGGAAAGTCCTCGAAGCATCGGCCATCGGCATCGTGCTGATCATCGCCGCGATCTTCGGAGGGCAGGCCGTTGCCGAATCAGCCACCTGGGCGCCGCTGTTCACCTACTCCGGACTCGCGCTGGCCTTCGCCCTCATTGTTTACGGATTCGCGGCCAGTTCCCTTCCCGTCTGGATGCTGCTGGCCCCGCGCGACTACCTGTCCACCTTCGTCAAGCTCGGCGTGGTCATCATGCTCGGCCTTGGCATCGTATTGATGCGCCCCGAGCTCCAGATGCCACCGCTGACCCGCTTCATCGACGGCACCGGCCCGATCTTCGCCGGCAAGATCTTCCCGTTCTGCTTCATCACCATCGCCTGCGGCGCGGTCTCCGGCTTCCATGCGCTGATCAGTTCCGGGACCACGCCCAAGCTGCTGGCCCGCGAACGCCATATACAAAGCGTCGGCTACGGTTCGATGCTGCTCGAAAGCTTCGTCGCGATCATGGCCCTGGTGGCCGCGGCCTCCCTGGCTCCGGGCGTGTTCTTCGCCGTCAACTCCCCGGCCGGCGTGGTCGGCGCCGCGCCCGCCGACGCGATCCAGACCATCACCAACTGGGGCTTTCCGGTCACCGTCGCCGAGATGAACCAACTGGCGGCGGACGTCGGCGAACAAACCCTGCTCAGCCGCACCGGGGGAGCCCCCTCGCTTGCCCTGGGCATGGCGCAGATCTTCGTCGAATCCGGAGGCGGCCGGGCGCTGCTCGCCTTCTGGTATCACTTCGCCATCATGTTCGAAGCGCTCTTCATTCTGACCACGCTCGATGCCGGTACCCGCGTCGGACGCTTCATGCTGCAGGACCTGCTCGGCCACGTCTCGCCCAAATGGGGCCAGACCAACTGGGTTCCCGGCATGCTGGTCACCAGTGCGGCCGTCGTCTTCGGATGGGGCTATTTCCTTTACCAGGGCGTGATCGATCCGCTGGGCGGCATCAATTCCCTATGGCCGCTGTTCGGCATCGCGAATCAGCTGCTGGCCGCCATCGCCCTGTGCGTCGCGCACTACGATCCTGGTGAAAATGCACGGAGCGAAATACATGTGGGTCACCTGCATGCCGCTGGCCTGGCTGGTGGTCGTCTGCTTCGCCGCCGGATGGGAAAAGATCTTCTCGCCGCTACCCGCCCTCGGATTCCTGGCCCAGGCCAACCAGCTCGCCGCCGGACCGCAGAGTGGCCGACACCGTGACCTTGGTCTTCAACGCCCGGCTCGACGCGGCCGTCACGGGATTGTTCCTGGTGCTGGTGGCGGTGATCCTGATCGATTCGATCCGGGTGTGGGTGGGGATACTGCGCGGAACGCGCGAGGCCAAATCGACCGAAACGCCGTTCGTGGCGACCCAGCTCGCCGAGGGGTCCGCCAATGGCTGAGCTCGCGATACGATCCGTCCGCGCATCGCTCCGGGAAGTCTGGGCGAATCTGCGCGGAATCCTCGACGAGCTGTCGGATCAGAACGCTTATCGCCGACACCTGGCCGCGCATCGAGCCACCGACTCTCCTGAGCAGTGGCGCAAGTTCCAGGACGCACGCCTCGAAGGCAAATCGCGCCAGGGCCGCTGTTGCTAACTCCTCCGTTTGCCGGCACATGCCTTCTTAGGTCAGGCGAGGCCCAACCAGATCAGGCGTAGGCCGCCATCGCCCGAGGCCGTGTGGCTGGTACAGATGAACGACGCTCCGGTCCGGATAGGTCGACGCGCGTGAAGCCGGGATCTTCGTCCATCTCGACCAACATCTCGACCTCGGGGATTTCCACCGCAGCGTTTTCCACCGCCGCCGCGAGGTCGTCCAGCTTGGGGTGCACCCGTTCCTGCGAGGCCTCGCGATAGGCGGCCTTGAACGTCAAATGCATCCGGGCGCAGGCGCTCCCCGGGTACATCTGGGTGAACAATTGCCCCAGCGTGGTTCCGCGAAGCCCGTAACAAACCTGGGCCAACGCGCGCCCGCTGGCCGCCACGCACTCCTCGCAACCGAGACCATCTTCCATGCAGCTTTCCGGCGTTGGTTCCCCACTCTGCACAGAGGGGATAAGGGAAAATCTGTACTCCGACATAACGAGGCCTAGTATCGGGTATAGGTTGTATACAGGAAAGACCTTAGAAGGGGGTGCGGGGGAACTTCTTTGCGGGCACTCCTGTGCCCCCCGATGCGGGTAATCCGGGTCCGCGAAGAAAACGCAACCAAACGGAGAAGCCCCGCGTCGCATCCTTCATCCAGGAAACGGACCCCGGTCGATTGATATCATTAACTCGAAAACCGCGGCGCAGTGTATCGCTTCCTATGCACCGACTGATTGTCTTCATCGCCGGTTTCTCCATTGCGGGGTCAGGACTTGCAGCAAATGACCGCGCGGGCACCGAGGAGAGCGCCGCAGTGGACCGGGGGGCCGCAGGCCTGCGGATCGAGGTCCAACCGGTCGGCAGCGGAGCCGAGATCCTCACCATCTTCGCGCCTCCGCCGAGCGCCGGCCCGCCGAACGCCCCTGCGCCGGATTCCAGCAAATCGACGGGCTCCCCAGCCAGAGAAGACTTGCGCGACGCCGCGGAAACCAGCGACGTCCCGCTGGTCTCGATCCTTCGCGACACGCTCGGCGATAACGACCCGAAGAATGACCGCCTGCGCTACGTTTGGGTGCTGACCTCGGCGCATCCCAGCGTCTTCAAGCGCGTCGCGGCAGCGATCCCCTTCTTCTATTTCAGTCCCAATCTCGGCCATAACGCCGATGCCACGCCGAGCCCGGTGCTGGATCTCGCCCACACCAGCAAAACCGTCTGGACCTCGCTGGGCGCATCCCTCACCCAGGTGCTCGCCATCGATTCCAACGGCGCGCTGATCCGCTCGGCGACCCGCCGCTATCGCATCAACTTGGCCGACCAGCGGCGCGTGCATCTGGTGGAAGGGCTCGCGCTACTCTCCGAGCTCGAAAATTCGCCCGAGGCCGGGCAGATCCTGAGCGAGCCCGAGATGCTGCGAACTCCAGGCGCGCCTGATGCTGGCCGGAAAAACCCTCGGCGGACTGGTCACGCCGGAGAGCCTCCCCGACGCCTACTTCAACCAACGCCAGTCCTCCGATCAGGCCCGCGGCCACAACTGGGAGCTGCTGCGCCAGCGCGCCGAAGCCAACAGCCTCTACTTCGACCCGATGGGCATGGGCATCGCCGCAACGCACGCCTTGCTGTGGGTCGCCCGCGAAGAAGCCGACGATGCGGTTGCCTGGAATGACCGCTTTCTCGACATCGCCAACCCCTACGGCGACAACCGCATCCTGAACTGGGACGGCTACAGCGAAGTTCGCTACTTCGATCCCGACGGCCGCCCGGTGGAGCAGCCCGTCGAAGGCGGCACATCACGGGAATTGATTCCGCTGGGGCTGTATAGTCTCGACTATCCCAAGGTGCCGCTGCTGCTGGTGGATTTCCGGGATTCACTCTCCCCGAAACGCCGCGAAATGATCAGCCATGCCTCGCGCGACGTCGTCACCGGCATTCTGGGCGTCACGCGCTGGGGCAACTGGCCGTATCTGGCGGGCTCCTGGGCGTGGAACTTTTTCCAGGCGCGCCGAGGCGTGCCGACCAATCGCAACGCCCGCCTGGACGCGTATTCGCAAGCCCGCCGCTGGCTTTCGCTCGATAGAGACCTTGACCCCGAGCTCCATTCCGAGCTCATGCGTTGGCTGGACAAGCTCGCCGTCAATCCGCTGGAAGACAACGTCGAAGACGAGACTGGGATCGCCCGCCGCCAGTACGCGGCATTAATGCGCTACGCCTCCGATCCGGACGGACTGGCGAGCAAGCTCGCGGCCGACCGCGAGGCGGAAATGCGCGCTTACAATCACAAGCCGCTGACGCGTGCCGGACTCAAGTTCGCGCAATGGACCACGCTCGGGATCTATCGCCACCATGAGCCTCAGCGCGAGAACGGCAAAATGCTCGCACAGCTTGACCGCCACCGCCGCGCCGACCACGAGCTACGCATGCTCGAATCGGTCACCGACGAGATCCTGGCACTGGACGCCAATATCGGGACCGACCAGCAAGTGGCCAACTTCGAACTCGCCCCCTGGCAGCGCGAGGAGATCAACCGTTCGCTCGACGCCCTGGTCGCCACCGGCATCACCGAGCGCTCCACGACCACGGTGGAAAAGATGGTCCAGAAGATCCTGCTCCAGACTAACGACGCGGAAACCCGAATGCTCTGCCTCAAGGTCCTGGACCATCTCAACAATGCCTTCAACAATGCCACTGATGCGCTCGGCGAATAGATCGGCGCATCGATTCTGCTTTCGAGCATCGTTGGCGCGCGGGGCTCGGGGCGCAGCGTCCCTGGCATGGATCCTGGTCACCGCAGTTATCGCCACAACCGTCTTTGCCGCGGCGCCGCTCCTTGCGCAACCAGCGTCCCCGGACGACGCATCCCCCGTGGAACGCCCAGTCGAGCGCTTGGTGATGTTGAAGGTCGACGGCCTGCCCGAGCACATCCTTGAGCCATACCTGACGGGGTCCGAGCAGGACCGTTTTCCTTGGATCCGGTCGCTGTTTCTGCGGCAAGGCGTCTGGGTCAAGAACTTTTATGCGCGCGGCGTCAGCCTTTCCACCACTGGCTGGAGCCAGATCGACACCGGCAAGCCGATGCTGATTCGCGGTAACGTCGAATACGACCGCTACACGCTGCGGCCTTACGATTACCTCAATTTCTTTCCCTTTTATCTAGGCTACGCGGCCTCCTCCCGCGTCGACATGCCCGGCGTCGAGCTGCTGGACGAATACAACATCCCGCTGCTGCTGGACCGCTTTCCGTTTGAACAACGTCAGCAGGGATTCCAACTCCTGCAGCGCGGTGTGAATTGGTCGACGCTCCAGTCGACGCTCACGCGCACCATCGCCTCGCGCGGCCCACGGGAGCTGCTGGACGAATTCTCCATCGGCCTTTCGATGATCGGCGACTTCCACGATCAGGCCGAAGCGGATTTCCTGGCGCGCCTGGCCGACCCCAACGTGAAGTACCTGGACTACTACGTCACCGAGTTCGATCACGTCTCGCATCTGGTGCGCGATCCGGTCTCCCAGCGGCACGTCCTTGACGAGCTCGACGCGCTGATCGGCCGCATCTGGACCGTGGTCCAATCCACGCCGCTGGCCTCGAAAACCGCGCTGGTGCTGGTCTCCGATCATGGCATGAACACCTCGCCGGACATCTATAGTCAGGGCTTCAGCTTCGTGGACTGGTTCCGCGGCGCCGCCGGTGGACGGCACCATGTGTTGACCAATCGCCACCCGCTCACCGAGTTCACCCTGAAGGGCCTCGATCCGCTGGTCGCCGCCGTCGTCACGCCCAGCAACCAGAGTCCGTACGCCGCCGATAGCGAAAAGTATCCGACCGTCATGCTGGACCTGGACGGCAACGAACGCGCCAGCATTGGTCTGCGCAACAACACCTTCAACGTCGTTCACCTGCTGCTGGAACAGCTCCAACCCGGCCGCGCTTCGGGCACCACACGCCGCGCCGCGCTGAATGCCCTGTTCGAACTTCTCGATCGCGTGCGCGCTTCCTGGACCCGCGACCTGAACGAACTCCAGGCCGAGCTCGATGAACTGCAGCGCCGCATCGATGCACTCGCCAAAACGAACGCCACGCTCCCGGAGCGCTTCACCAACGAGGACTACGCCCATGGAGCCAATCGCATCGTTCGCCGGAGCCAGCATCAGGAGGAAACCTGGCGCGATCAGCACGCCGAATATACCCGCTATCTCGAAACCATGCGCCGCCTGCTTGCCCTGACGCCGGCCGACTTCGACCCCGGCAACTACAAAATCGAGGATCTGCTGCCAGCGCGCTCCCTGGGTCCGCTGAACACGCTGGCCGACCTCGAGAACTACGTCACTGGCCTCGGCCCAGATGGCCTCATCGTGAAAGATGTCGTCCACGATCTCGCCAATGATGTCGTCAAAGAAGGCGAGACGAAGGACCCGCGGGATGCCGAGCTCGACTGGGAGCGCAGCTTCACGCGCATGAACTACTTCGATGCTTTGGAGGCGATCCAGGTCAAGAACGTGGTTCAACCCGAACTCGGACGCCGCCCAGTGGACTTCGTTGCGATGCGCATCCCGAACTCAGATTTGCGGTCTGCTTGGCTACAGTTCCACCCGGGGGAACTGCTGCCTTCCGGCGGCGCGGTCTGGTTGCGCGCCGGCGAGCAACGCCAGGCCCTGATCCTGGCCCGGTGGAATGCGCGCGGCCAACGCGAACTGCGCTATGTGCCGGTGAAAGCGCTCCATCAACAGCCCGATGAGGCCGTTCAATTTGAGCTCGGCGATTACGAACCTGGTCTCCCGCTGCACATCGCCGAGGATCCCGCGTTTCACCAGACCGTCGCCTGGCTCTCCGAATGGCACACGGAGCGCGAATGGCTGAATGCCGTTCATGAAACGCGCTACTCCAATGGAATCGTCAGCCTCGCAGCACAACTGCTCGAAGACGCGCCCGACGCCGCTCCAACCGCACCCGGATTCGCTCCGGATTCCGCCGCAAGCCAGGACCTTTTGGACCGCTTCCTGGAACGCAAGACCCGGCTTCGCCGCACCGACCTGCTGGTCATCGCCAACGATCACTGGAACTTCAACGTGCGCGGCTTCAATCCGGGCGGCAATCATGGATCGTTCCTGCGCCCGTCGACGCGCGGCGTTCTGATGATGGCCGGCGGCGAAGACACCCCGCTCGCGCACGGCGTGACCGTCGAGACGCCCTACGACCTGCTGAGCGTTCTGCCCACGGTTCTCAATCTGATGGGACGCCCGGAACCGGATCTCCCCGGCGAAATTATCCGCGAAGCATTCCAGAGTGACGTGTTTCGCGAAATTCCGCCCGGTCCGCACGCGGTTCCCGCGCCTACGAAACCGCCGTCGCGGGATGGGCCAGCACCCAGCCCAGCGCTTGTGCCGTAAGCGCCGCGCCCAACAGGACTGCCGCGATCCAGATCGTCATCGTCAACCCAAGCGCCATCGATACAGGCAGCGACAGCGTCATGCCAGTTACCGCCGCTGCCGCGAACGTCGACCATACCGGACCGGCGATCTCCGAGTCCCGAACGTGCCCCATCGCCGACGGGATCGCCAGCCCTAGCGCCGCGCCGCCGGGGATCACCAGCGCCGTAAGCACCAGGATCCCGGATACCGCCGAATTCGCCCCCGCGCGCAGGATCAGGTCCGCCGCCACCCCGCTTCCACCCCACCCCAGAACCGCGGCTCCCACCACCGCGAGCACCACCGGCACGATGCGTCCGCGCGACAGCAGAACATCCGCGCGCATCGCCGCCAGACTCGCGCTCAGCAGGAACAGGCACAGCGCCACGGTGAGCAGGTAGGTCGGGTTGCGCACCAGCGGTCCCCAACGCGCAAGCAGCGATGCCATCGCCAGACCCGCACCCACCCCGCACGCCGTCATCCAGACCAACTCGTTCCATCCGCCTCGCTCGGCAGCCTTCGCGCACGCCCTTCGCCGCAACATCAGCCACGCCGATCCCACCATCCCCACCAGCAGAATCACCGCCCCCGGAGCAAACAACAGATGCATCCCGTACTCGCGCACGAGCGTCGGACGCTTTCCCGAGCGCGTCACGATTCGCGTCATCATCTCCTCGGCCGGAAACAGATACGCGGAATATGGACGCTCATCAGTCGGCGCCTCCGACCGCGGCACAATACGCGGCAAGAGCGCGGGAGCAAACCCCAGCGCTTCCAGAGGCGGAATCCAGTCGCTTCCGGACAGGAGCAACGTGTCGCGCCGCTCGTCCAGCCGGTTGATATCCCACAGATACAAAACCCGGCCGCTGGAGCTTCCCCCACCTTCTGCGCGGCCGCCGCGATCTCCAGCGTCCCAAGGGTCTGGGCGGGAAACGTCAGCGAAAGAACGCCTCCCGGCTTCAGGCGCCCGAACGCCGCCGCCAATCCTTCCACTGTCAGCAAGCCCTTCTTCTCGGGCGCCAGCGCGGGACCCAGGGGCAGCGAAATCTGAATTATGTCGAACTCGCGTTGCCCGGCCGCCTCGGCGAGAAACACGCGCTCATTTCGCGTCACGACTTCGATCTCCACCCCGGCATCAATCGCCGCGGCCTGCTCCACCCCGAGCCAATCGTCGTTCTCATCAAGAATACGGCGGCTCACGGTCGGATTCCGCTCCACCACTGTGATCGAACGAGCCCCCGTTCGTGCCGCGGCCATCACTCCCGGCAGCCCGCCCATCACCAGCACATCGCCCCCAGGACGCAACTTCATAGCCGCATATTCCGCCAGCAGCGCACCATCCCCGAGCTCGGTGTACTCGTATGGCATCCCGTCCCAGGTGACCACCGGCTCGTCCGCCCGCAACCCAATCCGCGAGTAACTGTTCCACCGCTCGAACCGCTCCGCCCCAATCGCCTCATCCAACGACCAGTGCGTATCAAAAATATGATTCACGCCGTTAATCCCGATCAATGCGACCAGCATCAGCGCCACCAACGCAGCCAGAGGCGCGCAGGTTCCCGTCCCCGCCCCGATTAAACCAGATCGCCGACGCGATGCCGAACACCACCGCCGCCGTCAGCACCGTGTTGGGTCCGCCGATTAAGCGGAAGAACGGCACCAGCAACAGGCACGGTACGGCCGCGAAGGAAAGCAGGTAGGCGTACGTGCGATGAATCCGTCCCACCGCCTCGGACGAGGCCGCCGCCAGCACCGTCCCCGCAAAAAAGAACGGCACGCCGCACGCGAGCCCCACAACGACAAACGTGTTCACCCCGGGCCATCCATGGCGCGAGGTCAGGAACCAAAGCAGCAGCACGATCACAATCTGGTTCAGGAAGGTCAGCCGTCCGAGCTCGACCGAGACATTTCCAGAGCGCCGCGTGATCGCATGCGAGAACCAGCCGCCCACGGCCAGTCCCAGCAGCGCGAACAGCATCACTGCCCAGGCGAACTCCGGCGCGAAGACCACCGCGAGCAGCCGCTCCAGCGCGCGCTCCAGTAATAAAACCCCGAACGCCGTGAAGCCTGTGCCGAAGTACAATTGGGTCCATTGCGCTCCGGCGCGGGTTGGATCCGGCGATGCGAAGACGCGTGGCAATTCCCGATTCTACCAGCGGCCCCAGGCTCGGAAAAATTCGCTCCAACTCGACAAAAAGCGCTGTGGGGCTGCGCGCCGTTTAGAATGAAAGCTCACGATGAAGGCGGTATGTCTATTGAGCGGAGGCCTGGATTCGGCCACTTGTCTGGGGGTCGCCAAACGGGACGGCTACGAATGCTACGCCCTCTCGTTCGACTATGGCCAGCGGCATCGCGTGGAACTTGCCGCGGCCGAGCTCGTCGCCCGTCACTTCCGCGCCACCGATCATAAGGTCGCCACCGTCGACCTGCGAATCTTCGGCGGCAGCGCGCTCACCGATGAGATCGACGTCCCCAAGCACGCCTCCGCCGACGAGCTCGATACCGGCATCCCCATCACTTACGTCCCGGCGCGCAACACAATTTTCCTGTCCTATGCGATGGCCTGGGCGGAGGTGCTCGAAGCCTCGGACATCTTCATCGGCGTCAACGCGATCGATTATTCCGGCTACCCGGACTGCCGCCCGGAGTTCATCGCCGCCTTCGAACAAATGGCCAACCTGGCGACCAAGGCCGGCGTGGAAGGGATCACCAGGCTCAGGATTCATACGCCGCTTTCGTCGCTCGACAAAGCGGGGATCGTGAAGCTCGCCAGCGAGGTCGGCGTCGACTTTTCCGCGACCCATAGCTGTTACGATCCCGATGCCGAAGGCCGCCCGTGCGGGGAATGCGACTCCTGCCTCCTGCGTCTCAAAGGCTTTCGCGAAGCAGGCCTTGAAGATCCCCTGCCCTACCAAACCCGCGCCTGAATGGGTCGGCGAGGTTCCAGCGGCGGAGAGCTCCGGTAGCCGCCCCGTGCAACGCAATTCCCGCTCCCGACCTCGACTCGCGAGCACAGAACCGCCATGCGATAGCATGCGGGACCGTCGTCAACTCACATCGTACTCGGCGCCAGCAGCTCCACCGCAGATTCAGAAGCGCGCGCGGTAGCAAGCGCCAACGTACACGACCTCAATACGCAGCCCCGACTCGCCATGCAAGACAATAAAGGGATGAGCGCCGCGACCACCGCCCCGCTAAAGATCGCCGAAATCTTCTACTCGCTGCAAGGAGAAGGCGCGCTCACCGGCGTCCCCAGCGTTTTCGTTCGCGTCTCGGGCTGCAACCTGCGCTGTACCTGGTGCGATACGCCGTATACGTCCTGGGAGCCCGAAGGCGTCGCGATGACCATCGAGCAGATCGTCGACGCGGTGAAGGAAACTCCCGCGCGGCACGTCGTTCTCACCGGCGGCGAACCCATGCTCTTCCCGCCCATCGTGGACCTCACCACGCGTCTCCACGACGAGGCGTATCACATCACCATCGAAACCGCCGGGACCGTCGATCAACCCGTGGTCTGCGACCTGATGAGTATCAGCCCCAAGCTCGCGCACTCCACGCCAACCGAGCGCGACGGGGGCCGCTGGGCCGCGCAACATGAGCGCCTGCGCTACCAGCCCGACATCCTCAAAGCCCTGATGAGCCGCTACGACTACCAGCTCAAGTTCGTGGTCTCCGATGAGTCCGACCTCGACGAGGTCCGCCACATCATCGACGCCGTGCACGCCGACCCGGGCAAGGTCCAGCTCATGCCCGAAGGCTGCACCGAGGACGCGATGCGCGAGCGCGGACGGTGGCTCGCCGAACTCTGCAAGCGTACCGGCCACCGCTACAGCCCGCGCCTTCACATCGACCTGTGGGGCGACAAACGCGGTGTTTAACTCGACCCCGCCAGCTGTATCGTCAGCGGACCCGGGACGGCAACCCCGTCAATCGTCACCGTGACCGCCTGGGACCCCGCCGGCAGGTTCGGCACCTTCACGTTGAACTGATACAGGCCGACGAAGGACGGCAACAGTCCCGCATAGGTGATATCGCTCTGTGGCACTTCAACCCCGCCAATGGCGATCTTCAAGTTCCCGGTGACGTGGTTCTGCCCATCCACGGCGGTCCCCGCCGCAAATCCCGGATCAGTGGGGCCGAACCCAACCCCGAACAGCACAATCATCGACCCGGACTGCACCTGGTCCAGACCAGTGAGAGAGTTCGGGTCGAACGCCATGACCTTCCTCGGCGTATGGGTACCCGTAGCCATGATCCCCGGAGACAACGCCGCCTTCTGCGCAGTGAACGGAGCGCTACTGCCCGCACAGTTGGTCACCTCGACCTCCACCGGCCCGGTCGCATCGTCATCCGGCGAAAAGACGTTCACCTGCCCCGGACTGACAAACCGCACAAACGCGTCCTTATTGTTGATCTTTACAGTGACGCCCTCCAGCGAGGTCGGCGCGACGTTATTGTTGAAATCCGAACCCGTCCAATCCCGGAACGGATTCACTGATAAATTCTGCCCATAGATCTCAATCCAGTTTCCGGCCGAGATCGTTGTGCTTCCCCCAAACCCACTGGCGACGATCGCCGCGCTGATGGTCGGCGTCTGGTCGTTGCAAACCGGCGGAGCCGGCTGCAACACGAACGCGTTCGTATAAACGTGATCCCCGGTGTCGGCTTCCCCGTCGTTGTTCACCGCGTTTCCCGCCAAATAGAAATGGATCGGACCGACATCGGTATCCGGAGCCGTCCAGGTAAACGTCCAGTTCCCCTGGCTCGGTTCGGAGTGTTCGATGAATTCAATCGGTCCGCTGGGCAGGCAGCTATCGGTGAACCGCAGGGAATTATTCGAGCAGATGATCAGTTGCCCAGGGCCCTTTCGGAAATGCCCGACCGTTCCATTCGCCAAATCGCTCTCCGGACGAGCCGTCATCTGGAAGCCCGCCCAGCTATGTTGTGGATCGGTTACCGATACGGTAATCGAGACCGACTGGCCCGGACTGTATACACCGCCCGTTGAGAACGTCGCATTCGCGGAGCCGCCGGCCACATTGATCGGCGCATCCTGATTATTCGTCGCGTGACACCCACCGAAGCGCATGCGCTTGGTTTATCACCTGGACCCCCCGTACTCCTCGCCTCCGGTCCGGAGGCACTTGCACTGAGTGTCAGCGGCATCAGGACCACAAGACACACGTATCCCCATACAGTTTTCTTCATGGAAAATCCCCTTTCGTTGCACGCCGTCCACCCAGAACGGCGGCCCCACCCGATCAATCCGTTACGTTTGATCTGTTAAACCACGCAGAGCCTTTTTTGATGCGGTACTCAGCGGAATTTGTTCCAACTGTTCCTCTCCCCACCAGCGGCTGCCGGCGGGCATCTCTATCCTTTTGGCGAGCTTCGCCTCGCAAACTTCAAAGGTGTATTGGCTATTGGTGATCGCATGGCGGAACGTCGCGATTGTGGGGCCAAGGCGCGTCCCCGAAAACGGCTCGGGAAGCTCCCAAAATCCTGCGACTCTGGGACTCGGTACCAGCAACCATTCGCGTCCGGAATCATCGGACCTCCTCCGTGTGATGACTACCAGCGTACGACGTTTTTGCTCGATTTGGGGCTTCGATTTTGGTGGGGGAAAGTCTTGTATCGTATTGGATACAAAGGCGTTACAGTTCTGTTTCAGCGGACAGGCCGGGCAGTCGGGCTGGCGCGGCGTGCACACCGTCGCCCCCAGTTCCATCATGGCCTGGTTGAAGGATCCGGGGTCCCGACGGCTCAATAAATTCCCAGCTTCCTCGCCGACATCCACCTCCGCGCTGGCCGCCAGACGCATCACCACGCTCCGAACGTTGCCGTCCACCGCCGCGTGCGGATGCCCAAAAGCGATGCTCGCCACCGCCGACGCCGTGTAGTCGCCTATCCCTGGCAGAGCCCGCAGCCCGTCATAATCCCGCGGGAACGTCCCCAGCCGCACGACCTCCTGCGCTGCCTTCTGCAGATTCCGTGCCCGCGAATAATACCCGAGCCCCGCCCACGCCTTCAGCACCTCTTCTTCCGGAGCCGACGCCAAATCCGCAACCCCCGGAAACCGCTCCAGAAAACGTTCGTAATACGGGATCACCGCCGCCACCCGCGTCTGCTGCAGCATGATCTCGGAAATCCAGATCCGATATGGGTCGCTCGTCCGCCGCCACGGCAGATCCCGAGCCGACGCGCGGTACCAGCGCAGCAACTTGCGCCGAATCGTGGAATAGTCTCGGAGGCCGGTGAAATCCAATCTCTTATACTAGTGGAGAACTCTGTTCTCCCAGAACATCTTGAGTAAGCGACCCCGTTGAACGATTCCATCCGCATTCGTGGCGCACGCGTCCACAATCTGAAAGGCGTCTCGCTCGACATTCCGCACGACCAGCTCACGGTCGTTACCGGCGTCTCGGGCTCGGGGAAATCCTCGCTCGCTTTCGATACCATCTATGCCGAGGGCCAGCGCCGCTACGTCGAATCGCTCTCGGCCTACGCCCGCCAGTTCCTCGAACGCATGGAACGGCCCGACGTCGAGGACATCGACGGCATCGCTCCACCCATCGCCATCAAGCAGAAGAACACCACGCGGAATCCGCGCTCCACCGTCGCCACCGCAACCGAACTCTACGACTTCCTCCGCCTGCTCTGGGCCCGCGCCGGACGCACCGTATTGCCCCGACTGCGGCATCCATGTCCAACGCGATTCGGTTGACCAGGTCGCCGCCAGGATGCTCCTCCAGGAGCCCGGCTCGCGCTGGTATGTCCTGTTTCCGGTGAAGCTCCCGCGACTCGGCCAAGATCCGCCCGCGGAACCGAAACCCCTGCTCAAGAAAACCGCCCGCAAGAAGCGCGCGACGAAAAAATCAGCCGCCAAAACCGAGACCGCGACTGCCACCGCGACTCTAGATAGAGACGAGGCCGCCGAGGCTTACCGCGAGCGCCTCCTCGACCTCCGCGCCTCAGGCTTCACCCGGCTCTATCAAAACGGCGAAGTCTACGAATTCTCCACCCCCGAATCGATCCTCGAGATCGATTTCACCCAGCCGGTCTACGTCCTGGCCGACCGCATCGTGATCCGCGAAGGTCTCCATCAGCGCATCGTCGATTCGCTCGAAGCCTGTTACCGCGAAGCCGGCGAAGCCATCTTTGAACCGGCCGCGGGCGCTGACCCAGCCTCCGGCGGCGAGCCACTGAAATTCTCCGAACAATTCTCCTGCCGCCAGTGCGGCCGCGAGTTCGTCGCCCCCGAACCCAGCCTGTTCAGCTTCAACAGTCCCTATGGAGCCTGCAAGCGCTGCCAGGGCTTCGGCAACACCATCGACTACGACATGGATCTGGTGATCCCCAACCGAGCCCTCTCGGTCAATCAGGGCGCCGTCGATCCCTGGATGAAGCCGCAATACAAGTGGTACCTCTCCGAGTTCCGCGCCGACACCAAGCCCCCCAATGGTCAACCCAAGATGCGGATGACCGTCCCCGTCGGCCAGCTCGACGAAGACGAGCTCAAGGTCCTATACGGACACGTCCACCGCTTCTTCCGCGAAGTCGAAAAGAAAAAGTACAAGGTCCACGTGCGCGTGTTCCTCAGTCGCTACCGTGGCTACACGCTCTGCCCGGATTGCGGCGGCTCCCGCCTGCGCCAGGAAGCCCTCGTGGATCCGCGTCGGCGGCAAGACCATCGGCCAGGCCGTCAAGATGAACATCGGCGAGGCCCGCCAGTTCTTCGACACCCTGGAGCTCACGCCCGAAGAAACTTCGATCGCCGAAAAGATCCTGGTCGAGGTCCAGCAGCGCCTCAAGTTCCTCAACAACGTCGGCCTCGAATACCTGACCCTCGATCGCCAGGCCGCGACCCTCTCCGGCGGCGAAGCCCAGCGCATCCAACTCGCCACCTGCCTCGGATCCCAACTCGTCGGAGCCGCCTACGTCCTCGACGAGCCGTCCATCGGACTCCACAGCCGCGACACCGCCCGCCTAGTCGGCATCCTGCACGAGCTGCGCGACCTCGGCAACACCATCATCGTCGTCGAACACGACCCCGACGTCATGAAGGCCGCCGACCACATCGTCGACCTCGGCCCCGGCGCGGGCGAGCTCGGGGGCAAGCTCATCTTCGAAGGCTCCTACCCGGACCTCGTCTCCAAGGACAACCAGTCCCTTACCGCCAAATACCTCCGCGGCGACCTCAAGACCTCATACCTGAAAAACCGCCGCACGCCGAACAAACGCCGCATCCTGAAATTCCTCGGAGCCCAGGCGCACAACCTCAAGGGCGTCGACGTCGAGATCCCCCTGGACATGATGGTCGCGGTCACCGGCGTCTCCGGCTCCGGCAAAACGACCCTCGTCCACGAAGTCGTCTACAACACGCTGCAGAAGCGCATCGAACAATCCGCGCTCTCCTCGACCGCCAGCTCGGACCCCGAGGAATGGGGCATCCCGCCCGAAAAGCTCACCGTCCGCGAGGTCCAGAAAGCCGAGCTCGTCAAGCAAGTCGTCCTGGTCGACCAGTCCCCCATCGGACGCACCCCGCGCTCCAATCCGGTGACCTACATCAAGGCCTTCGACATGATCCGCGAGCTGTTCGCCTCCACGCCCGAGGCCGACCGCCGCGGCTACACCGCCGGTCACTTCTCCTTCAACATCGCCGGCGGACGCTGCGAAACCTGCCAGGGCGACGGCCGCGTCACCGTCGAAATGCAGTTCCTGGCCGACGTCGAGCTCACCTGCGAGGACTGCCACGGCACGCGCTACAAACCCAGCGTCCTGCAGGTCAAATACAAAACGCTCAACATTCACGAGGTCCTGCAGCTCACCGTGCATGAGGCGATCTCGTTCTTCTCCGCCACCCCGCGCCTCGCCAACCGCCTGAAGGTCCTGGCCGACGTCGGACTCGGCTACCTGCGCCTGGGCCAATCGGCGACCACGCTATCGGGCGGCGAAGCGCAACGCGTCAAGCTCGCCTCGCACCTGTGCCAATCCGACCTCCGAAGGCACCCTCTACATCTTCGACGAGCCCACCACCGGACTCCACTTCGACGACATCTCCAAGCTCCTCGACTCGTTCGAGCAGCTCCTCCGCGCCGGCGGCTCCATCGTCATCATCGAGCACAACATGGAAATCATCCGCCGCGCCGACTGGGTCATCGACCTCGGCCCGGAAGGCGGCTCCGGCGGCGGCAAAGTTGTGGCGGTCGGCACCCCCGAGGAGATCGCGAAGGTCAAGGGGTCCTACACCGGCCAATTCCTCGCCGAAGAACTCAAGCGGTAGTCACAAGGCGTCTAAGCCGCCAGGTCTCTGCAACCAGATAGCGACGGATATTTCTTTCCCCCGCGAGAGCGGATCGCAGTCCCACAACTTGTACAACACCTAACGACAGCGAAGCTATCAAGATGTGCAACACTCATGGCTGTGAAGGAAGTCGAAATATCTGAACTGAGCAATAATCTGCGTCACCTTCTGCAAAACATTCGGGAGGGGGTGACCCGGCTCAAGTATTCTGGCCGACTGAGGATCGAGAAGCAACGGTATATCATCCGTCCGGACTATAGCCTCCAATACGGAGACTTAACACTTTTCAACGATTTTCCAACGCGAGAGGTGGATGAGAACGAGTGGGAGTGGCGCGATTTAGAAAGCTTCACTACCGAACTAAAAACCTCAGAGGAGTACCAAAAACTCCTTCGCATAATTCCGGGTCATGAGGGGGCTCTAAAGAACTTGTTGTGGCAGGCCTCCCATTCGTATGCTGTCCATGGTGTGATCGACGAGCATCGTCTTACTGAGAAACTGCAGTGCGGGACATTTCTGGGGGGCCTTGGCGCTTCAACGTCAGAATCTATCTGACGGGAATCTCACTTAGCGTAGATTCCCTCGCCATCTCTGATACTTTGGCATTTAAGCGGCCTACACGGGAAGATCTCTCGGAGAAGATTCGCGTCCAAGAAATCTATTTTGCACACGCATTCAGGACACAAATACATTTTTCCTGTCTAGCAGACTATTCAATCACCGTTAGTCAACCTGTAGAATACCAGGCCGACGTAGATCGCCTCGTCTCTGCACTTCGCCTCTTTCGCGTCGGATCGATTTCCGCACCCCGTTACGACTCACGAACCGAAACACTTCTGATGATGATGGGTGGCTCCCACAGTCAGCCTGGGCGCGGCAGCGGCCATTCGAGCTATTTATTGACCCCCTCAGACGCGAGGCCATTAAAACGATTTCTCGAAAACATTCAACCGATCATTCCAAGTCTCTTCGAGTTCCCCAGCGTAAACCCGACTTCCTGTCGACAGCACTCAACTGGTATGCAGAAGCACTAACCGCCCGAGTTCCAATGGAAGGCTCGATTGCCTGGTCAGTTGCTTGTCTTGAGGCTTTGTTCCTAGAAGACAATCCGCACACGGAACTGTCGTACAGACTAATGCTTCGCACTGCCGCGCTCCTCAGACCCTTTGGGTGGTCTTTCCTTAGAGTGGAGACAGATCTCAAGAAAGCGTACTCCATTCGAAGTAAGTATGTTCATGGCTCGGTAGTATCAAGGATCTCAAACCTCAAAGAAATCCATGCACGGGTTATGGAATACGCGAGACTAAGTTGCGTTATCTGGCTGCAGCTTGTAAGGACTCACAAACGCAAGGACATCTCGCGAGTCCTTGGCGAGGCCCTACTCGATAAGCAAGCACAACAGTTGCTCCACCAGTGGTGCCTGGATGTCGAGTGCACTCGAGGGGATCCCATCCGTTAACACGATCAAATAGTCCGCAGTGATTCTACGTCTATCTTCGCCCTTGCGAAACCGGTGCCGGGGAAATCGGGGGGGAAATCGGTGTCGGGGAAAATCGGTGTCAGACAGAACGTTTTCTAATTTCCGGAGTGAAAACATCTTGTTCTGACCACCAGCTTTGCACATGGCGAGGCTACAGCGGATCTCGGTACCCGAATGTGCTCATCACGTTACGCAGCGAGGCGATGCGCGGCGGGAGGTTTTCTACACGCACCGACAGGCATATCATCGACAGGTATATCATCGACAGGTATATCTTGGATCGCTCCGTCCCCAAAAACAGATAACGAATGAAAGCGGGAGACACTCGGACGTTTGCAGCCGGGCGATCTCCCGCTTTGTCATTTGTGCTGAGCTCAGATAGACGGGGATCTATTTTTTGTCTCCCTCATAAACCCCTGCCGCCGGATCCCGCACGCGACGATTGAAAATCTCCTCGTCCACGGGCGCAAAGATCATCTCATCAAGTTCCCCTTTAGGGTCCAGGGCGAAGTAGCGCGGATCGGTGGTCCAGGGCTCGGTGTAATACACCGGATCGTGCACGGTGATCACCAGTTCCAGCCGGTCGCCTTCGACACGCTTCCAGCGCTCCTCAAAGCGGGCTTCCGAGCTATAGGGTGTGCCCCACTCATCCATCCACGCGCGCTCATCGAGCCCCATGGTGGTGACAACTAATGTGTCGCCGTCCCATTTGGCGGTGGAATAGCCATACCAATAAGGACCGGCGATCAGCTCCTCAGGAGCCTCGCGGCCATCGGTCCAGATATAGCGCCAGGTCTTGCCCCACTCAAAAATCTGAACCAACTTGCCATTGCTGGCCAGGATTTCAAACGGCCGGTTGTAAACCAGCGTTCGATACAGCCCCGGGGGATTGGCGCCACCCACCAGGTCATTGCCCAAGGCCGGTGGAACCGCGCGCGGACCCTTGCCCGGAAGGTTGGCCTCCAATTGTGCACGCCCTTCTTCGGTCAGGGGCAGCTCAACCGAGCCCCACTCCGTCATGTCAGCGCCTCTGCCGCGGGCGCCCCCGCCGCCACGGGCCGGGGACCAGAAACCCACGAAGTCCGACATCTGTTGCGCGGCCAAAGGGAGAGATCCTGCCAGTAAAAACAAGGCTGCGAAGCGATGGAACCGCAGTGCACTGGTTATTGGCGTTACGATGTTGGTGGTCATAACGGCTCCTATTTGCCTTTTCCTTTACCGCGTGCGGCCACCGGGGCCTTGCCGTTGATGGTGATGGCGCATCCCAGGCACTCGCCCGCCGGCTCGCCCACCAATGACGGGTTGGCCTCTACCGTGACCTTGTCGCCGGGCTTGAACGTATCGCGGCGATAGCCTTGTTTCGACAGCAGTCCGGGGCTGAACATTTCAATCGCCCACTCGACATGTTTGCCGTCAGCATCCACCACATCCACGAACAGTGCCGAGTGCGGATTCCGAAAGATGAATTCAGTCACGGTGCCCTCAACGGTCACCGTCCTGGTTTGATCGTAGGAAGTCGCGGTTCCGTGATGCGCCTGGAGCGGGGTAAGTCCCGGTCCGAATGCTAATGCTGCGGCCAGGATCACTGCCGCGCCGAGGTTCAAGAGCATTGCTGCAGGGAGGAGTCGTCGGTTGGTTCGCATGATTTTAGTTCCTCTCAAAAAAGGCTCGCTGGCTGACCATCATAGCAACCATCATTGTAAGAAACCGGTGCCACGAGAAACCGGTGCCGAAACCGGTGCCAGACGGAACATTCCCTAATTTCCTGACGCACCCAACCTCCACCAAATCAATAACTTCTAAAAACAAACAAGCCCCCTCCTCCAACCCCACTCA
>CAVXJP010000013.1:0-159911 GCA_963762135.1 Terriglobia bacterium | reverse complement strand
CACAATGCCCACGGAATCGTTGCTGTTTATTCCCGGCCGGGATAGACGTGTCGCAAAGGGCCGCAAGGCTCCGCTTGTGGCGCGTTTTTATGTGGCGAAACCAGTTGTATTAGGGTGTTACTGAACCCCCGGAGCTCATTACCGGCTTGCGGCGTCAGCTCGTAGCATGACGTCGACGGGGCACAAGTGCCGCAAAGGGCCGCAGGCTCCGTTTTGCGGCACGTCTCCAGAAAGAAACGTTTCGGAAAGACCCCGACAGGCCTCGAAAGCGGGGGACAGGGTCGTTCAGAGAGCGGTCGGCGGGAAAGACTGTCCGGTCATCCCCGATAGATCGTCGGGGACGCAAGCAAAAAGGTGGGATGGCGTGAGTTTGACCGCGTTCCAAGGCATGGACGGCGTGGCGTTTGGTTCGAACGTCCGGCGGGTGGCAGTTTCTGTCGCCCAAAGGACCGAGGGCCAGGCATCGCGCCGTTCGTGTAATCCCTTAGCAGCAGCTCAATACACCGGCGGCTGGAGAGTTCGGACCCAAAGTGGCGTTCTTCTCCAGCCGTCCACAACCTACAGAATACGTGTGTCCAAAAATCCTAGCGCCGGCGTCCCCCGCGGCCCATTCCGCCACCTATGCCACCACCTCGGCCCATGCCACCGCCCACGCCGATGCCTCCACCCCAGCCACCGCCACCGATGCCTCCACGTCTGCCCACGCCCCCACCGGACGGTCCCTGGCCTCCATACGGTCCTTGACCTCCGTACGGTCCTTGGCCGCCATAGGGTCCCTGACCTCCGTAGGGTCCTTGACCTCCGTACGGTCCTTGGCCGCCATAGGGCGCTTGACCATTAGGTCCCCGACCTTGACCGTTGTGTTCCTGAGACGGGGCCTGGCGCCGACTTTGTGCTTGCCCGCCACCCGGATGAATATAGGCGCTGGCTTCCCCTTCAGTCAGGGTCAGCAGCACTCCGGCGCCGAGCGCAACGGCCGGTGCGGCGAATACGCGCTTGAGCCATGCGCGCCGATCCATTCGCTCCCCCTTGTCCGTATCCATATCCATATCCTTGGGTTTCGATTGAAGATTGCGTCTCTCAGGCATCGACTGAACTCCTTTGCGCAGACCGTCCGTTCACGTCTCCTACCTTTTAGAGACCTGATCCAGCTCGTCCGGTTTCGGATTTCTTCCTTCGTTGCTGCGATTTAACATTCCAGCGACCGAAGGGAGCCTTGCAGGTGGAGCAAAGGGCTGAAAGGCTCCGTTTTGCAGCGAAGCCTTGGCGAAGCAGGCAGCCGTCCACAACCTACAGAACAATTGCGCCCAAGGGAGGGCGGGCTTGAGCCCGCGCGGCGCTTCAGCGTCGCTACTTCCACAGCAAACGCCACAACTGCGTCCGCACGGGGGGCCGGCGTTCAGCCGGGGGGAAGGCTTCACCTTCCCACTCCACGAACTACCTCTCGACTTTCAATTCCACTGCGTCCAAGCGCGATTCGGCAAACCAGCGTGGGCTTTAGTATGCTGGCATCTCCGTATGAAACTGCTCCCGCTTCTAGCTCTATCCGCCGCGGCCACGCTGAGCGCACAGCCCGGAACCTTCCCGCCATGGAGCCGTGGCGCGAACGATCCCGCAGCAGATGCAGATAAGGGCTACGAGTTCCAAGTACCGGACGTCAATAATGTGCCCGATCTCCACGGCAACCCGAATCAGGCCCTGTTGGTGCTCTTCATCGCGGGCAACCAATTTATGGTGATGCCCGATTTAATCCGAGCGTTCGAAGCCGGGCATCCGGACCTCCAGGGCCGGATCTTCTATGAAACGCTCCCGCCCGGGATCCTCCGCAGGCAACTCGACGCCAACGGCACGATCACCCTGGGAAACCTCACGCTTCAGGTACATCCCGATGTGTTCGAGGCGGGGTTGAACACCGTCCGGGAAATGGAGAGGGAACAGATCGTCGATCCGCCCGTTGCCTACGCCACTAACGATCTCGAGATCATGGTTCGGAAAGGAAATCCTTTGAACATCCGCTCTCTCAGCGATCTTGCGGAAGAGAACGTCCGCCTCTCCATGCCCAATCCAGAGTGGGAGGGTGTGGCCCGCCAAATCGCAGCAGCGCTCGAAAAAGCCGGTGGCATGGAGCTGGTCAACCGGGTAATGCAGCAGAAAACGGCCCTTGGCCTGACGCTCCTGACCCAAATCCACCACCGGCAGACGCCGATGCGAATCCTCAGCGGGCAATCCGACGCGGGCGTTACCTGGGCATCCGAGGTCGCCTTCCAGCAGCGGATCGGCAACCCTCTGGAAGGCGTTCTCATTCCCGCGGCGCAAAACGTCACCGCCACCTACGCCGCAGCGATGCTGAGCAACGCACCGCACCGCCAGGCGGCCGCCGCTTGGCTCGCATTCCTTGGTTCACCGGCCGCGCAGGAAATCTACGCGACCCACGGATTCAAACCAGCCGGAAACAGCCGGTGACACAATCATCGGATTCGACTTTTACTCGCTTGGCTTTCCCTCCTCGCTTTTCTTGTGGAACACATTGTGTACAGGCTCAGGATCGTCATTGAGGTTCGTCAGGATCCCGTTCTTGCGATCCAATACGAACATCTTTGACTGGATTCCGGCCGGACTGGACGTCCCGTCCACGTTTGCACAGGGCCCCGCCGGGCCTGGAACCCCGGCGCTACCTTTCCGCCATGGTTCACCCGCCCCTCTCGTCCCCAGGTCCCCAAACCGTTAGACTAAATATCAGCGCATGAGATTCCTGCCATTGCTCGCTGTCGCCACGCTCCTGCCCCTCCTAACCCCGCTCCTGTGCGCGCAAACCGGCGAGGTCGGCACGCTGCCCACCAACCAGCCCGCCTCCGAGATCGACACCAACCAGGCCGCGATCCAGGCGCAGCACCGCGACGGGGAAAAAGCCCTCAGCGAGAACCGCTTCGCCGACGCCGTCAAGATCTACAACACGATCCTCGCGCAGGACGACGAGGACATCGACGCGCACTTCAACCTCGCCCTGGCCTACAGCATGCTCGGCCAGGACACCGACGCGATCCCCCACTATGAAGCCGTTCTCAAAGAACGGCCCGACATCTTTGAAGCCAAGATCAATCTGGGACAGTCTCTGCTCCGCGCAGGCGACCCCGCCGGAGCCGTGCCGATTCTGCAAGCCGCCGCCGAGCAGCACCCCGAGGATTTCCGCCCCACCTATTTCCTGGCCGAATCCCTGCTCGAAACCGGGCAGAACGCCGAGGCCGAAACCACCTTCAAGGCCGCGCTCGCCATCGCGGCGGCACAAAACATCGGCGCCGCTCCCGCCGAGTTCGGCTACGCCCGATCGCTGCTGCGGCAAGGCATGGTCGACGAGGCGGAGCCGCATTACCGCGCCGCGGTCGAGCTCGATCCGGAATTGCAGTCCACGCTGCTGGAGCTCGCCCAGGGCTACGAAAAGTATGAGCGGCCGGCCGAGGCGCTGCGCATCTATCGCGAGTTCCCGGACAACATCGGCGCCACCGAGCACGCCGGCGCGCTCGCGCTCCAGCTCGGCGAAGCCGAACAAGCCGCCGAAGCTCTCGAAGCCGCCGTCGCCGAGGATCCGACACGCGGCAATCGCATGGGGCTGGCCCAGGCGTATCTGGATCTGGGCCGGCTAGTGGACGCCCAGAAACAGGTCCAGGCGGTGCTGGCGGAAATCCCCGACGACGTCTCGCTGCGGCTGCTCAATGCCCAGCTTTACCGCGATCAGCGTCAGTTCCCACTCGCCTCCAATGAGTTTCGCAAGATCACCGTGCTCGATCCGGAAAACGGCGACGCCTGGGGTGAACTCGGCAACATGCTGATGCTCGAAGAAAAATATCTCGACGCCGTGGACGCCTACAACCGGTTGGATGCGATGGGCAAGGCCAAGCCCGGCCACTACTTTTTCCGCGCCGTCGCGCATGACCGGTTGCAGGAGGACGAAGAGGCGGTCGATGATTATGAAAAGTTCTTATCGTTGAGCCAAAATGAGTCTCCCGACCAGGAATTTCAGGCCCGGCAGCGGATTCAGATCCTGAAAAGGAAGCCGTAGGCGCCCCGGAGACGCAACGAAACGCAGCGCGAATGCATCAAATGTAAAAGTCCCCCAGGAGGAGTCAAAATGAAGATTGCGATCTGTACCACGCTCTCGCTCATGCTCGCCATGAACGCGCCCGGGCTGGACATGAGTGCGATCGAAGAAGAGACGAACCTGGAAAAGCGCAGTGACCGGGCACTGGAGTACGCCAATAGCGCGCTGGATGAGGCTCGCGATGCGTATAAAGAAGGTCGCTGGGACGAGACCCAGTCGGCTATGGGCGACGTCACCGCCGCGGTCGAACTGAGTTACCAGTCGCTGCAGGATACGGGCAAGGATCCCCGCAAACATTCCAAGTATTTCAAACGCGCCGAAAAGGAAACCCGCAAGCTGCTGCTTCGCCTGCAGAGTCTACGGTCTTCGATGAGCGCCGTGGATTTTCCGGTGATTGACCCGGTCATCTCCACGGTCAGACAAGTCAATGAGGACCTCGTGGTGGGCATCATGACGGGAAATTAGGAGTCCTCCTGTACACCATGCGATTGCGTTATCTCATTCCGGTTTCGTTGCTTCTGGCCGGCACGCTGGCGGCCCAGGAGCGGGATTTTCTCACTGTCGTGGAAGTCGATCAGATCCGCGAAGCGCAGGAGCCCAACCTGCGCCTGCAAACGTACCTGTTGTTCGCGCAGGACCGGATGAAGCAGCTCGGACAGTTGCTGGCCGAGGATCGTCCCGGCCGCAGCGGCGTGGTGCATGACTTGTTAGAAGACTACCAGCGCATCATCGTCGCGATGGACACGGTCGCCGAAGATGCCCTGTTGCGGCAGGTCGATATCAGCGAGGGAATGGCCGCCACGGTGGTCGGCGAGAGCGAGTTGCTGGACCAGTTACGGGCAATCAAGGAAGCCGATCCCGACGATCTTTCCCGCTACGAGTTTGTGCTGGACGAGGCGATTTACACCACCGAGGATTCGATCGAAGTATCGGAGGACGATCTCGGGGCTCGCGCGTCCGAACTGCTGGCTCAAGAGAAGGAACGGCGGAAGGCTCGCAAGGCGCTCGATGCACCCGCGGAGGCGCTGCAGGATGGAGAAAAGGCTCCCGCGCAGGCGCTCCGCGAGAAGAACTTCCCCGATCAACCGGCGGACAGCGGCCGCAAGCCTCCGACGTTGCGCCGTCCGGGGGATCCTCCTTCGCGCATCGACCCGGTGACGCCCCCGAAGCCTGTGAAACCCGCAAAGTAAGGGGCTCGGGTAGGGCCAAAGGCCCCTCAGACCCAGCGCCGGACGTGTTTCTTGTAGCTTAGGTATTCGTCGCCGAATCGCCGCTCCAGATACGCCTCCTCGCGCGCGATCACCATCCGCGTCACCGCCGCCAGCACCAGCGGCAACAGCAGGATCGCCCATCCGGTCCGCACAAAGATCGCTACGCCGAGGTAGGCCAGCGACAAGGACAGATACATCGGATTGCGCGTGAATCGGTACGGTCCGCGCCGTGAGATGAGCGTCGATGCGGGCTTGTGGGGGAATACCGCGGTCCGGTTCAGCCAGAACAACGCGATCGCCCAAAATGCGATCAGGACTCCGAGCGCCGCCAGCGAGGCTCCGACCGCCCGCGGCAATAACGCGGGCCACGCGCCCAGCGGAACCAGGAGCGTCAATCCGTACCCGATCAGGAAGCCGGTCACGTAGAGCACCGGCGGCGGGTAGCGAACTCCGGGGGAATCGGCCTTGTGCTTGCCTTGCTTCACGCGTCGCCTCGCGATCCTCCAAGGTAGCAGCCGCCTGAGTGGCGCGGATCTCCGTATCCGCGACGGATTCGCCGGGCCTGGAGCCCCGGCGCTACTTCTTTGAACCGCGCACAACGGCGGAACATCGCCTGTACGCTCGTCACTGCCCTTCAGAAGCGCAAGCGGTATAGCGCGCCAACGCATCCGGCCGCGATTCGCACCACCCAACGCGTCAGCCCCCCAAGGGGAGCGGATCTCCAATCTGCGTCTGACGCACGGAGGCCCTCAGGACGCCGAAGCGCGGCGCTCCTGATACAGCCCGTGCTTGCGGATGTACTTCGCCACCGCCTCCGGCAATTCTTCGATCGCGCCGTCCCGCCGATCCCGGCGCGCCAGCGCATCCCGTATCTCAGAACTCGATACCGGCATCGCCACGGTCTCCAGCCGATGCACCCGCGCCCCTGGAGGACTCTGATACTGATGCCCCGGGCGCGTCACGACGATAAACTCGGCCCCGCGGACGACGTCCTGCCAGCGGTACCAGCTCTCGATCTCGGCAAACGCATCGGCGCCAATCACGAAATACACATCGCCGCCCTCGGCCGCCACGCGCTCGATCGTATGAACGGAATAGCTCGTTTGGTTGCCCTCTTCGAGCCGCGACGGCACAAAGCGCGGATCTTCCTGGCAGGCGAGCTCCACCATCCGGTAGCGATGCTCATAGGGCGTCGCCGCCTTCTTATGCGGAGGATTCGCCGCCGGAATGAACAGCACCTGATCCAGGGCGAAGCGGTCCGCCGCCTCGCGCGCGATCACCAGATGGGCTTTATGAATCGGATCGAAGGTCCCACCGAAAATCGCACGCTTCATCGCGCGCTCCTCCGGAATCGAGCACGCTGGGCCAGCCTTCCCGGATCCCCACTGAATTTGAGATGGAACATCAACGTTTCTAACTGCCGGGTTGCTCCCGGACTCCGCCAAACGGATGGATCCGCCCGGCCACCGCCAGGATTCGCCGGAACAATTCCTGTTCCATTTCGATGACAATCCCGATCTTCAGATAGTACACGGGAACCGCGCCTCCCGTCTTCCATCCGGCGGGAAAATTCATGACATCTTTCTCGGTGGTAAGCAGCGCGTCGGCCCCGGCGCCGCGGGCCGACTGCCCGAGCCCCTGCAACTCCTCGGCACCATAAGCATGATGATCCGGGAACGCCTCCCGACCCAGAATCTTCAGTCCTCGGGCCTCAAACCCGCGCAGACTGCGCCAGAAGCTTCGCGGGGAGCCGAGCCCGCAAAACGCGAACCCGGACTGAAACGGCGCGGCATGCATCGGATCTTCGGGAGGCACCGGGAACGATTCCCCCGAGCTCGCATTGACCCACTCCAGCGGCACCACCCGCGACCGGAACACGGGTACCGCCGGATTGTACCGGTGGACCAGCTCTTCCAGTCCGCGCGCCTGTTGCCCCGGAGCCAGTCGCGTCAGGATCACCATCGATGCCCGCGCCAGCCCTTCCAGTGGCTCCCGGCGCCGGCCCAGTGGAAACAGTCCGCCGCCGAGCGGGTTCTGCGCGTCAATCAAAACGATGTCCTCGTCCCGAGCCAGCCGCACGTGCTGGAACCCGTCGTCGAGCAGAAACACGTCCGGCGCGAGCTCCTGTTCCATCAACCGGCCGACGTCATACCGCTCCCCGCCGACGCCCACGTGCGCCGCCCCTTGGCGCACATACACCTGCGCCTCATCGCCGGTCTCCGCGACGTCCACCGACGCGCCACGCGGCACGATCACCACCGGCTTGCTGGATTTCTTCCGGTATCCACGCGTCAGGATGGCCGGCTCGCGCCCGGCCTCGCGGAGTTTCGCCGCAAGATAGGCCACCATCGGCGACTTCCCCGCTCCGCCCATGCTGATCCCGCCGATGCTGATCACCGGGGTTCCCAGGCGTCGCTGGATGCGCAGCCCGCGCGCCACATTCATCCGATGCCCCATCGCCCACAGCCAGGTCAGCGGACCCAGGATCACGCGCTGCGGCAGCGGCGCCAGCGGAGCCGGAACCGCGTCCTCCATCGCGTCCACCACCGCCGCGGCGACCTTCCCGACCACGCCGCGATTGGCCTCAATGATCTTCTGCGCCCGCTTGCTCCGATCTTCCTGGGCATCTTCTCTATCGCGCAGCAGCCGAGCCTACGGCCTCGCGCAGTTCCCCGGCGCCGCCGATCCCCACCAGCGCGTCCTGGGCAGCGAAACGCCGCCGCGATTTCGGCGAAGTTTTCCATGTGCGGACCCACGATCACCGGTTTGCCGAAGTACGCCGGCTCCAGGATGTTGTGCCCGCCACGCGAAACCAGCGTCCCGCCCATGAAGACAACGTCGGCCCGTTCGAAGACCGCCGCGAGCTCGCCGATGGTGTCCAGCAACAGCACCCCGGGGAGCCTCCGGCTCTCTTGTTCGGCGCCCGACGAGGAGAGCTCGGAGCGTCGAGCATACCGCACGCCCGTCTTGCCGAGCTTTGCCGCGACCGCATCGAACCGTTCCGGATGCCTGGGCGCCAGCACCAGCAGCAGATCGGGATGCTCCTCCGCCAGTGACTGAAACGCCTGAATCACCGTCTCGTCTTCATCCGGATCGCCGTCCGCCGCCGGCGCCATCGTGCTCGCCGCCACCCAGACCTGGCACTTTTCAAGGGAGTCGAAAAACTTCGAAAGCTCCGGCGACAGCTTTCCCGGCGGGGTCAAGTCGTACTTCAGGTTTCCGAGGCACTCGATCACGTCCGCGCGGAGCTCCGGCCGATGCATACCGCTCGCGATCCTGGTCGCTTTGCACCAGAATCCGGTCCGGCCAGCGCGAGCACGTATTGGAACAGAGACCGCCAATTCCGGTACTTCGGCAACGCCTCATCGGAGATCCGCGCGTTCACCATCAGCAGCGACGCGCCGCTGCGTTTGGCTTCGCGATAGAGGTTCGGCCAGATCTCGGTTTCGAGCACCACCACCGCCGACGGCCTCAGCCGTCGCAGCACGCGCCGCACCGCCGATTTGTAGTCCAGCGGAGCGAAAAATATCCCGTCGGCGACTTGCCCCAATCGCTGCTCGGCTGTTTCGCGCCCGGCCAGCGTCGCGGTCGAGAGGAACACCTCGACTTCGGGACGCAGCCGCCGCAGTTCGGCGATCAGACGGGCGGCCGACAGCACCTCGCCCACTGAAACCGCGTGAAACCACACCGTCTCCGGCCCCGTCCCCTCTATGTGGGCCGGCAGCATCCCCAACCGTTCGCCGAGCCCGTGCAGATACCGGGAATTCCGCGCTACCCGGTAGGCCAGATACAATCCGGCCAGCGGCGCGAGCACAATCTGGATAAGCTGGTAAAGGGCAAAGATGAGACGAACCGCGATCGTATTGTTGTTGACCGCTTCGGCGCTCTGGGCTTTGGACAAGGGTGATGGTTTTGCGGTCCGGCCGGCCGAGGAGTACCCCAACCACCAGACCCTGGAAAAGATCACGGTCGCCGCGGTGCCGTATACCACGCAAGCCGACCAGAAAGCCGCCTTCGATAAGGCGCGGCCTTACGATTATGGCATTCTCCCGATCCTGGTGGTGATCAAGAACGACACCGGAAAGGTGCTGAGCGTGGAGCTCGAAACGCAGTTCGTCACCAAGGAAGACCAGCACGTCGATCCGACACCGGCCAAGGACGTCCAGGTCTTCCAGGGGATCCAGAAGGTCCCGGGTCCGCAGGGGCCCAATCCGCTCGGGATCCCGCTGCCGCGCCGAAATAAGAATGGCCCGCTGAACGTCGAGGAGATCGACGGGCGATCCTGGTCCATCAAGCTGATCCCGCCGGGCGAGCAGGCCTACGGGTTTGTGTATTTCCAGGCACAGGACCTGCGCGGCTCAGAGCTGTATCTTTCGGGGCTGCGCGACGCGGCGACCAAGCAGGCGTATTTCTACTTCGAAATCCCGCTGGATTAAAGGGGGGCCGGCGTTCAGCCGGCAGGAAGGTTTACCTTCCCAATCCGCGAAGCTTCATCTCCACTCCCGCCGCAACCGGCCTCGAAATTTCCGCACCTAAAGCCATCCGACCCAGGGGCCGATCTTCCTTACAGGAAAGCATTTCCGGTCCGCCCGTCCTGCGCCCTGAGGCAGCATTTCGTCAGCGGGGAGGCATCCGGGATCTGTTCCGGCAAGGTTTGTCAGGCGCCTATGTCACAATCCCCTACTTCGCTCGCCGCGTCCGATGCGCCAGCCACGGGATTCGCGTCCCCGGAACGCGCCACCGGCACTGCCGCTGCGGCTTCTCCTTCCAGCCGGTGGAAACCTTCGCTGACCGACTTCTTCTTTCTCGCCGTCATCTTTGTCTGCTTCCTGTCGACCTCCGAGGGATGGGCCGCGCTGGTCAAGGACGGGGACACGGGCCTGCACACGGTAATCGGCCGGTGGATTCTAGACCACGGAACGGTCCCGGTGGACGACCCCTTTTCCTTCACCCGGGCCGGCGACCGATTCTTCGCGTTTCAGTGGCTGACCGGGGTGCTGTATGCGCTGCTCGACTCCTGGGTGGGGATGAAGGGCATCGTGTTTGTCTCGGCGATGGTGATCTGTTCGACGTTCCTGGTCATGTTGCGGCATGCCCTGCTGCGCGGCTCCAACGGACTGCTGGGGATCCTGACGGTGCTGTTTGCCGGCAACGTGATGACGATTCACTTTCACGCCCGGCCGCACATCTTTACGCTGCTGTTCCTGGCGATGACCACCTATGTGCTGAGCCGCGAGCGGATGTCGCCGGAAGGGGGCGCGCATCGGCCTTGGATATTGTGGTCACTGGTTCCGCTGATGTGGCTGTGGGCGAATCTGCATTCGGGCTTTCCGGTTGGGTTGGCGGCGATCGGCGTCGCGGCCTTAGGTACGGCGATGGCGGTGCTGTGGGGAAGGCGCGATTCGCCGGCGTCTCCCTCTCCCGCTTCTTCTCCCGCTTCATGGACACAGGTATGGCGGTATTCGGGCGTGCTGGCTGCCTCGACGGCGGTTACGTTTTTGAATCCCAACGGCGCCGCGCTCTACGTCCATATCCTCGATTTCCTGAACGATCCGTGGACCCGGCTGCACGTGGATGAGTATGCTCCGCCGCGGTTCAACTCCGAGCCGATGTATTACTTTGCGGCGTTCCTGGCCTTGGCGGCGGTAATCGTCGTGCTGCGGCTTCGCCGGCGTGAATGGACCGACGCGATGATGCTGGGGGCGTTTGGCGCGGGGGCGCTGACCTCGGTGCGCCATGTGCCGCTGTTTGTGATTGTTTTGACGCCAATGCTCGCGGCGGAGGCTTCACACCTGCTGACCCGTCTGGCCGCGAGTCGAGGCAAGGGTTCGGTCGCCGAGGTGATCTCGGGGTTGGCCGCAAGCACCACCGAGCGGCTACAACCGGTCAGCATCTGGGCGGGCGTGATCGCCGCGGGAGTGTTCCTGTTCTCCTCCACTTTCCCGACGGACCTTTCGGGAGACATGTTCCCGCAACAGATGGTGGCCCGGCACCGTGCCGAGTTGGCCTCAGAGCGGGTTTTCACAACTGACCAGTGGGGCGATTACCTGCTCTACCAAAACTATCCCGAGCAGAAGGTTTTCATTGACGGGCGCAGCGACTTCTATCGCGCCGAGGTCGGGGATCCGTATATCGCCGTGATTAGTGGATTGCCGGGCTGGGAGAAGGTCCTGGATCAGTACGATGTCTCAACGGCGCTGGTGCCGGCGGATGAACCGTTCTCGGAAAACTTCCGTTCCGATAAGACCTGGAAGCTGATAGAAGAAGACGATCAGGCACTGCTGTTTGTGAAGCGCTGATCCATCCTTACATCCCTTACATCGCCGGGCCTGGAGACCCAGCGCTACTTTTCCAGATCGCGCACGACGGCCGAACCACACCCGGTGCGCTTGGCTGGTGTCGCATCAGTCCTCGATGGTGATTTTCGGGCCCGACTTCTCGAGCTTCCCGGCGGCCTCGTCGACCCGCATGGCGAGCTCCAAAAACGGCTTTGCGTGCGGATTGTCGGCTTCGCGCGCGGTCACCGGATCGCCGGAGTCGCCGCCGACGCGGACCTCGGGATCGAGGGCCAGCTCGCCCAGGAACGGGATGTGCATCGCTTCGGTGGTGCGCTTGCCGCCGCCCTGTCCGAACACGTCGATTTTGCTGCCATCCGGCGCTATCAGGTAGCTCATGTTTTCGACCAGTCCGAGGATCGGCACGTTCACCTTGCGGAACATGTTCACGGCCTTGCGGGCGTCTTCGAGCGAGACGTTCGAGGGCGTGGAAACGACGATGGCTCCGGCGAGCTTGGTGGTCTGCACCAGGGAAAGCGCGACGTCGCCTGTACCCGGCGGCAGGTCGATCAGCAGGTAATCCAGCTCGCCCCACTCGACGTTGCGCAGGAACTGCTGGATGACGTTGTGCAGCATGGGTCCGCGCCAGACCAGCGGGTCGTCGCCCGGCTTCAGCAGCCCGATCGACATCATCCGGATCCCGAGCTTTTCAATGGGACGGATGCGGTCGGCATGGCCGGTCGGGGTCTCGGTCGCGCCGAGCATGGTGGGGACATTGGGTCCGTAGACGTCGGCGTCGAGGAGTCCCACCTTCTTGCCGAGTTTGGCCAGCGCGAGCGCCAGGTTCACCGAAACGGTGGTCTTGCCGACGCCGCCTTTCCCAGAGCCAATCGCGATGATATTGGCGACTCCAGGAATCTCAGTGACGGGTGGGGGACCTTGTGGATGCATTACCTCCGATGGTACCAAGGGGCTCGAGCGGACCGGCACGCGCCGCTCCAGTTGGAACATCTTCAGGAACAGCTTGTCGAGGGCATCTTCCTGGCTGGTAAAACGTTGCGCGCGATCCAGTCGGGGTAGCGCCGGGCTTCCAAGCCCGGCGGATGGGTCGCGGACGCGGAGGTCCGCGCCACTTGGGGTGGAGGTGCTCACGGGGTCGATGGTGTGGTCCGCGGACGGATACGTTGCCGCATCCTAACGGATGGCGGTTCTGAAGGGGGCAGCGAAGGATGGCGGAGCATCCCCACCCCACGGGCGGATCGTCGTTCTGGGGAATCGCGGACGCGTTTACAGCTTTCAAAAACAGGGACAGGCACCGTTTTCTCTACTTGCAATACTACTTAGAGGAATCACAGCGGGAGAAAACTAGATGCCTGTCCCAAGTTTTTGCTACAGCTTGCGGGTTTTCGCCACCATGCGGATCATCGACTCCTCGTCGTTGCGGTCGGTGACGCGCTCGAGTTCAACCCAGGCGAGTTCGCGCGATTCGGGGCTGAGCGTCAGGGGATGCGTGGGATCGGCTTCGACCAGGAAGCGGACGTCGTAGTGGAAATGGGCTGGCTCGGCGGGACGGCCGGCCTTGGCGGGACGTTCGGGGATGGGGTGGATGTCGAGGTCGAAGATCGATTCCCGGAGGACTGCATATTCCGGAAGGCCGGACTCCTCCTCGAGTTCGCGCATGGCTGATTCGAGCAGCGTCGGATCGTCTTCCACGTGGCCGCCCATCTGCAGCCACCGGTCGAGCTTGCCATGAAACGCCAGCAGCGCGTGGGACCGATCGGGATTCACCACCCAACAGGACGCGGTAATGTGTCCGGTTTCCAGTTCCCTGGAGAAACAATCGGCGTGCTCGGCGACGAAGTTGTGCATGCGCGTGCGCATTTCCTCTTCGGTGTCGTCGAAAGCTTGGTAAGCCGCGAGCTGGTTCAGCAGTGACTGGCGATCGGGCATCTCAACAGTATCCCGCACCTTCGCGGGACACGATTATCGCAGGAGGGAACGCTTGCGTTCCGTGCAGCAAGCGGCGCGTTAGGCCGCCGGGAGGCGGTGACCGTTGCCGTTCACGCCCGGCGCAATCCAGCGCAACAGATACGTGGGGCAAGCGACCAGAGTGACTCCTTCGCTGGCGCGTTCGGCCAGGAATTCGACACTGTGGCGATCCACCAGCGTCAGCTCTCCCAGGTCCAGGATGACCGAATTGCCGGACTGTTCGGCGATGCTAATGGCCCGGCGAACTTCTCCGAGCGAGGCGACGGTCATCTTCCCCACCAAATGAAGCGTTGCCCCATCCTCGGAGGGCGTAATCATAAAGCTAGCCACGTTCCTACTATGGGATCTACGCCAAATGAACACCACCCCAAAACGGCTCCACCAAAGCTATGCCGAATAGCATAATACGACAAAACTTCTCCCCACCTCAATTGCTCCGCAAACCATAGCAACAAAGGCAGAATTTGGTAAATCCGCGACGCCCCGCCAGATCCTTCCCAGGAGAATTCCTGAACCGGCGTGACCTTTCGGACTTCGCCGCAGTTACTCTTTATAGACACGCGCGGCCCCCACATGGCAACGGGCAAAACACAATCCAACACCGAGACCGAGCGCGGGCTGATCGAAGCGGCCCAGCGAGACCCGGCGGCCTTCGCCCAGCTCTACGATGCGAACTTTCACCGCGTCTACGCCTACATCGTGCGGCGGGTGGGCGATGCGCAACGCGCCGAGGACCTGACCGCGCAGGTGTTCCATGACGCGCTGGCGAACCTGGGGAAATTCGAGTGGAGCGGCGTACCGTTCGCGGGGTGGCTGCTGAAGATCGCGGCGAATCGCGGTTCATGATTCCTGGCGGAAGCAGGCTCGGGAGGGTCGGCTGCCGGGGCGGGACGAGTTGGATCCGGATCCGGAGAGTTGGGGGCAGGCGGATGACGATCTGGAGCGCTACGTCGCGGTGTTTCAACTGGTGGAGCGGTTGCCGGATGCGCAGCGTCATGTGATCGAGCTGCGCTTCGTGGATCAGAAGAGCATCCGCGAGACGGCGGCGGAATTAGGGCGGTCCGAGGGCGCCGTGAAGCAATTACAACTGCGCGCGATGGAGACGTTGCGCGCCGCGTGGGAGGGCCGCCGATGAGCAACAACGAAACCCGCCGGCCCACGAATGAGAAGCCCACTTTGGAGCAGGTGCTCGGCCGGATGCCCACGCCGGGCTTCCAGCGCCACTTGCGAGAACAACTGATGGCACAGATGGAAAGGACGCTGAACATGACAACTACGCAACTCGAAACACGGAGCAACATGACGACTGCGAAGATTCCCACGGGATTCCGGAATATTACGCCGTATCTACTGGTGAAGGATGTCGACCGGATGCTGGAGTTCTATACGAAGGCATTCGGCGCGGAGACGATGGCACGGGAAACGACGCCGCGTGGCGGGATCCATTCGATGTTCCGCATCGGCGACTCGGCGCTGATGATGGGAGGGCCCGTTCCGGAAGATACACCCAGCGCTCTGCACCTTTATGTCGAAAAGGTGGAGCCGGTTTACGAAGCGGCGCTCGCGGCGGGGGCGACCTCGTCGTATCCGATTACGCAAACCGAGTACGGCGAGTATTTCGGCGGGATCGTGGATCCGGCGGGGATTCATTGGTACATCGCGGAACGGGAGAGCTCGAAGATTCGCACGCCGGAGATGGGGGACGTCACGCCGTACCTGCATCCGGAGGGGGCGCCGAGTTCCTGAGCTTCATGAAGAACGCCTTCGGCGCGGAGGAGATCGTCGTGCATGAGAAAGAAGGACGCGGCGTGGCTCACGGCAAGATGCGCGTGGGGGATTCGGTGCTGGAGTTTGGCGATCCGGGACCGGGGAGCTCGCCGATGCCGACGATGTTCTATGTGTATGTGGGCAGTGTGGATCGGGCGTATCAGCAGGGGCTCGAGGCGGGGGCGGAATCGGTGCAGGCTCCGGGGGTGGCTCCGTATGGGGATTATACGGCGGCGTTCAAGGATCGCTGGGGGAACCAGTGGTATGTTGCGGAGCATCGGGGGCAGGAACAGGGGTGAGGTGGATGCAGCTCACCTAGCTGCTGCAATTTGGGGATAGCGCGGACGAACTCCCATCTACAGATGAGCGATTGCGTTGACTGTCCCCGAATTAGACGGTCGTCAGCACGAGCTTCGTCAACTTCCCCAGCCCCACGATTGCCCGGGCGGTCGATTCCCGGTGGTCTTTCTGCCAGGGCGGTCCCATGGTTTCGCGGAGGTCGGTGAGCCAGCTTTCGAGGCGCTCCTGGGTGACTCCGAGGACCTGGGCGGCGAGGGCGGTTTCCTTGCAGCGGGGGCTCCATTCGACATCGAGGCCGAGGGCAGAGGCGGCTCGGCAGAGCGCATCGTGATAGATCATGCCGTCGGCTCGGTTGGTGACGTTGTAGGACTGGTGGGCTTCGGCGACGGAAGGGAGATGTGGCAGAGGCGGCTCGCGGAGGACGACGCCGGCGACGTTGCTCGCCACTGGTGCAGAGTTTGGATAGGGGACGACCGGGAAGCCGAAGGCTTCCCGCCGGCTCAACGCCGGCCCCCCTAACAAACCCGCCACTACCTAGATATGCAGAATGCCGCGCTCGATGGCGATGGTGACGGCGTGGGTGCGGTCCGAGGCGCCGAGCTTGGCCAGGATATTCTGCACGTGCATCTTGATGGTGCCGGCGGCGGTGCCGAGCTGATGCGCGATCTCCTTGTTCGCCATCCCCTTGGCCACGTAGCTGAGCACTTCCACCTCGCGCGGCGTCAAAGCCACCTGGGGGAAGTATTCGCTGAGGCGTTCGGCGACCTCGGCCGGGATCAGGCGCTTGCCGGAGTAGACCGTGCGAATCGCGTCCACCACCTTGGTATGCACCATTTCCTTCAAGATGTAGCCGCGGATGCCGGCTTCGATGGCGCGATAGATATCCTGGTCGCCGTCGTAGCTGGTCAGCGCGATGATCTTCGCGTTGGGATCGAGCTCGCGGATCCTGCGGGTCGCCTCCACGCCATCCATTTGCGGCATACGCAGGTCCATTAAGAGAATGTCGGGCTTTAGCTCGGCGTAGCGGGTTACGGCCTCGGCGCCGTTGCTGGCCTCGCCCACCAGTTCCATGTCCGGCTCCCCGTTGATAATGGCCGCGACGCCCTTGCGCACCAATGGATGATCATCCACGCACATGATGCGCACCGTCGAAGACTCGCTCACCTGACTACCTCCACACTGCGGTCCGCGGGCAGAAACACGGAAACCGCTGTCCCACCTTTGGGACGATTCTCTAGATTAAACTCCGCTCCGATTTGCGTGGCGCGTTCCTTCATGCCGATGACGCCGTAGTGCCCCTGTCCGGGAGCCACTCGCCCGTTGGGCAAACCCACGCCGTCATCGGTCACTTCCAGATGCAGCCCATCGCGTCCGGAACGCAACGTTACACCAATCGTGCTGGCCGTTGCATGCTTCACCGCATTGCCAATCGCCTCACTGGCGATCCGCATTAAATTGTATTCCACGTCGGCTGGCAGGGTGCCGATGTTGGGATCAATCTTCAAATCGAGATGGATTCCCTTGGTCTCGGTGATCTCGCGCGCGGCTTCGCGAATGGAGGCCGCGAGTCCGGAATCGCTTCCCTTCACCGCGCGCAGGCCGGCCACCGATTGGCGTGTTTCACGCAGGCAGGTGGCGGCGTCGGAGATGATCTCGCTCAGCATCTCCTTGTCGGAATCGCGCGTCAACTGATGCGAAAATCCCTGCAGCGCCATGGTGATGCCGGAGAATCCCTGGATGAGGGTGTCATGCAGTTCGCGGGCGATACGGCTGCGTTCGGACAGGATCAGGTCATAGCGCTGGCGGAGTTGCCGGATGTGGAGCTGATAGCCGCCCCAGGCGATGGCCGCGGCCAGCAACAGCATCAGCGGCCAGAACCAGGCGCGCTGATAGATCGCGGGAGCCAGGGCAAAACTCATTGCGGCGGCCGGCTCACTGCAAAGGCGAACCGCGCTGCAGGCCAGGACCCGGAACGTATATTGCCCCGGCGGGAGATTCGTGTAGAAGGCCTCACGGCGGCGGGCGGCGAAGATCCAGTCGTCGTCATAGCCTTCCATCTTGTAGCGGAACACGATGCGTTCCGGGGCGACATAGCTCAGGCCGGAGAAGTTGAACTGCAGATTCTTGGGGCCGGCGGGGAGGTCAACGATCGCTCCGGGCAACTGGCTTTGGCCATCCACGATGGGATTTTCGATCACGGCCGGAGGGGGGATCGTCTGCTGCCGCGCGGCGGGATCGAACACGATGAAGCCGCGAATGGTGGAGAGCCACATACGGCCGTCGTCGATCTGCCACATCGCGGGATGGACTCCGGCGCGGCTCTCGATGACACGTAATGCCTCAATGGGTGTGTACGCCTGATTCTGAAAGCGGTCCAATTCGCCGACGGCATAGCGCCGCAACTCTTCGCGGTTCACGGCAAAGATTCCGCGGCTGCAGGTCATCCACAGACGGCCCTGATCGTCGCTGGCGATACCGTAGATCTCACCGTCATAGAGGCCGTCACTTTCCGAGAACGCGTAGATGCGTCCGTTCTCGATCAAGCGCAGTCCGGCGCCATTCAGGCCGACCCACAGCAGTCCGTCGGGATCGAGATGGAACACGTTCGTATTCCGCAGGTAGACGCCATCGGCGGTGATCGGTTCGAAGGGATGCGGACTGCCGGGTTCCGGCTCGATCATCAAGCCTTCATCGAGAGCGACCAGAAGCCGTCCGTCGCGATCCTGACCAATGGCGCGAATCGCCATTCGGGGGGCGCGATTGTCGGTCACAAAATGGCCTCCGCGGAATGAAGCCACGCCCGCGGCCGTGCCCGCCCATAAGACGCCGTCGCGATCCCGGAACAGCATGCGGATGTCACGGGAGGGGAGTCCGTCGGCTTCGCGATAGGTCCGCTGGACGCGCCCCCGTGTCACGCGGGCCAATCCATCCCGGGTTCCGACCCAAAGGGATCCGGAGGCCTCGGCGAGCGCGTAGATTCCGTTGGAAGGAAGTCCGTCGGCGGTGGTCAGCGTGGTAAATTGCTTTCCGTCAAAGCGCGCCAGGCCGGCGTCGAGGGTACCGGTCCACATGATGCCGTTCGAGTCCTGGAGGACGGGTCCGGCTTCATTACTGGGCAGACCCTCGGTGGTGGTATAAGGCACCGGACCGCCATTGACGAATTGATTCAGGCCGCGTTTGGTCCCGACCCACAAGCTCCCTTCATGGTCTTCGTAGACGGTGAGCGCGGTTCCCTGCGAAAGTCCGTTTTGGGGATAGAAGGAATCGAACTGGCCCTCCCGGAGCCGGCCGAAGCCGCTCCTTGTACCGATCCACAATGTCTCATCAGCACCACGCGCCAGGGAAAAAATGAAGTTGTCGACCATGCCATCCTTGGCCGTATAGAGGGTTTGCTCGCCGTCGCGCAAGGCGACCAAACCGTGGGTGGTGCCGATCCAGACCATATCCGGACCACACAACATCGAGCGGACCGAAGCCTCGGGGGGGAGCCCGTGCAAAGCGAAGAACTCGAACCGCTCACCGTTGAAGAAATTCAAGTTGGGTGTATCTCCGCCGACCCACAAGGTTCCCTCGGGATCGAAGCAAATGGCTCGGGAGGCTCTCGCGGCGAGCCCGCCATCCGTGCTCCAGGAATCGATTTTGCCGGTCTCCGGGTCGATGCGGGCGATGCCGGTTTCCGTGCAGGCCCAGATGCGTCCCTCGGGGTCTTCCGCCAGGCACTGGGCCAAATTCGTGGGAAAGCCTTCGTCGACGCCGAAGTGCTTGGTTCCGGTGTCGTCCACCTGGTAGACGCCGTCATTGTTGGTGCCGATCCACATCCGGCCTTTCGAATCCTCCAGGGCGGCACGCACCCACAGGTTGCCGGGAGCCTCCGGATAGATCTCATTCAGCGGGGTAAAGCGGACGCCATCGAAGCGGGCCAGGCCAACTCGCGCGCCGATCCACAGATAGCGGTCCGCGGATTGAAAGACGGTGTAGGTGGAACCGGTGGGCAGGCCTTGCTGGGTCTGCCAGATGCGGTGTGTGTATTGGGTGAGATCGCGGTCTTTTTCCAGCGCTTGTGCCGGCGGCGCGAGGAACAGCGAGGCCAAAAGGAACGAACAGAGCAATAACGGAATCGGGGATTCGGCGCCCATTCCGGTGAATAGGCGCACGATCCCCCTAGAAGACCTGCATGAGTGAACCGAGCCGAGCAATCCAACCATTCCGCAGTTTCTCACTCCATGCGTTTCGCCCGGAGATCCGGCCAATATCCAAGCGAGAAAAGCATTTAGACATTAGCAGATTCGAGCGGTGGGCGCTCCCCCAAGGGGGCGCCTCCACCATCTATTCTAAAATACAGCGCCACAGGCGCCGGCCGTTCTAAAACACGACGCCGAAGCCGCCGGTAATCGCGGTTTGCTTGAACCAGCCGGACTGGAGGGCGAAGTATTGGCCGTAGGGTTTCCCGGTGGCGATCTGTCGTATGTCGAATCGGACCGCCCACTTACCCGAGACTCGATATTTCACGCCGGCGCCGTAGCTAAATCCGTACTTGGTTTTCCCTCCGCCCTGGAGGGCTGACGATCCGGGCAAAACAAAGTTCGCGAACAGCACACCGCCGGTGACAAAGGGCCGTATTCGGGTGCCTTCGCGAGTGCCGTAGAGCAGAAAATTGTAGCCGCCCTGGTGGATTCCCATACCCTGCCTGTGGGTCGTCGTCTGGCCGGAGGTATCCGTCAGTCGCTGTTCCAGTTGCGATCGGTTATAGGCATAGTGGACCTCATGCCCGAAATAGCCGTCGTTATTGATGCCCATCGTCAGACGGAAGCGGTACCCATTGGTCAGCTTGAGGTCATCTGGACTCCCTCCGAACTGCTGCGGGGTGCCGAGCGAGCCGTTGTTGATCGTCGACCTTCCGTAGTTGAACCAGAATTCAGCGTATTGTGCGGATGCCGTGCTTGCGCACGCTAGAAAAAGGAGGATCGCTAGTTTTTTCATGTTCCTATGAAGATGTGTCTAAACCAGAAGCAGTTTCACCTGTTGCACTCCGAATCGTAACATTCTTGGGGGGTTGTCCGTAAGTGTCGGCTGCTTTTCAGCAGGGATCCGGGACTGGCGCACCCGGCGAGCCACGCCGTTCCTTCGCCTGACGGATGGCGACGGAGAAGAAATTCCGGATCCGCGGGAACCCTTGCCGGTCCGCCTCCGTAGGAGTTCTTAGACGCACGGCAACTTTGCTGAGTTCTTCCGCACCGCCCCTCCCGGCGGTACCCTATAGAGAGAGCCGTCAAAGAGCGGTGTAGAGAAATTAGAACGCGATTCACGTCACGAAAGAGGAGCCTATGCGCCCGACTGGCAAAAGCTTGAACCAAACCCTGACTAGGGACACTACGAAGCCAAAGACCTTCCTACCGCTGGCCGCCTGGTTGGTGGCGACCGCACTGGCGACGACGCCAGGAGTTCAGGCCGCGGCGAATCCCGAGCTGCTCAACTTGGTGATGCCTGACGCCGTGGCGATTTCCGGCCTCCAGGTGCAGGACGCGGCGGCTTCGGCATTCGGGCAGCAACTGGTGATCAAGATGAGCTCCATGCAGGGACTGGACAAGTTGGCCCAGTTGACCGGATTCGATCCGCGCACGGACCTGACCGAGATCGTAGCGGCCAGCGCCGGCAAGCAAAGTGCGCTGCTGGTGGTGGAAGGCAACTTCCAGCCGAGCCAGATCGAGAATCTGGCCAAGCTCGGGAACGCGCAGGTGACCAGCTATAAGGGGATCGATATTGTGACGCTGCCGGCGGGGCCGCGGGAATCCAGCGAATCCGTCGACCGATGAAGCCACAGAGACGACCGAAGAGCATCCGCAGCCGGCATTTGCGTTTTTGAGCGCGTCGGTGGCGGTGGCCGGGACGCCGACCGATGTTCAGGCGGCGATTGACCGGTGGATCGCGAATACGCCGGGGACGTCGGCTTTGCTCGACAAGGTTGCGACGGTGAGCCAGAGCAATCAGGCATGGGCGGTATCGGTGGGTCCGGATGCGCTGAAGGAAGCCTTCGGACATCAACTTCCGGCGAACGCTCCGCAGCAGATCCAGGCGCTGCAGAATCTATTCACCGCGGTGAACGGCGTGGCCGGCGGCGCGAACTTCACCGATACGGACATTCTGGTGAGCGGGGTCGCCGATATCCGCTCGGCCGAGGACGCCCAGGCGATGGCCGACGTGCTGACGTTCTTCAAGTCGCTGGCGCAGCCGCAGAATCCGCCGCCGTACTTCAATGACATCGTGGGGTCGGCTACGTTCACCGCCGAAGGTTCCACGGTGGCCTTTTCGATGACGATCCCGGATCTGGCGGCCGAGCAGGTCGCGAACAAGGTCTTTGACCGGGCCGCGACGCAGCGCACGGCTCGGACGGAACGGGATGCGCGGTCGGCGCGGAGCCGGTAACGTCTCGCCCTAGAGCCAGGGAGGACGGGGCCTTCGACGAGCGCTGCTGGAAGAAACCCGCCCGCCTGGAGTTCGTGGTCGCGTCGCCATGATCGCAAGCGAGACGGCCCGCGGCGCACTACTCGACGCGCCACAGCTCTATGCGATTGATCTCTCCCGTCCCCCAGGCCCACGGCAGATGGCCCCACCGGTCAGAAAAGAAGCCAGCCTGATCGGCCGGCTCATGACGCGGCCGCCGGGGTTGTCGAAGACCAGGGCGCGTTCCAGCCGGCGGCGCGGCACGTAGTCCAGCGCGAAGGATTGGTCGATCGTACTGGAGACGATCAGGTCTCCGGGCTGCGGGGCTGCACCAGTGCGGGTCACCGGACGAGCGCCGCTCTGCTGCGCATACCACTGGAATCCCCAGTGGCCGGTGAACCATACGTTGGTTCCCGCGTCCACGGCGGGGCGAATGAACTCGGTTGCCGCCTGACGGCCGATTCCAGCGAGTGCGGCGTCGGCGCGCAGGATCAGGACTCCGAGGGTCACGCCGGCGCCGATGCAAACCGCGCTGACCCCGATGCGGTAGCGGCGGCCGCTCCGCATAATTTCCGGAGCCAGCAGCAAGGCGGCGGCAGGGGCGGCGGGAACCGAATATTTCGCCGGATGGTGAAGGTAGGGCACGGTCGCCAATCCAAGCAGCAGCCAGAGGCCGAGCGATAGCCGCATCGAGTCGCGGCGGCGCAGGCATTCGGCCAGGATGTCGAGGATGACCAGTCCTCCCAGCGCGGCGACGGGCGCGGTCCAGCGCGGGGCGGACTGAGGAAGGGGCGCCACGAGCGCCACCAGGGTCGCCGCGGCTAGCCACCAGCGCAGTCTGCGCCCCTCGACCAGCAGCCACCCGATCCCCAGCGGGAACACCAGCACCCAATGGCCGGCAAATGAGATCAGATGTCCGGGAACCTGGCGCCAGTTGGTCAGCGATCGCATCGCTCCTACCTGTTCCGGTTCGGCCGCGCCGGATTCTAAGACCAGCCACTGCACCACGGCGACACAGAGCAGGGCCCCGAGCAAAGGAATCCACCAGAGGCGCGCGGCGCGCGGTTGCGGGCTGCCCGGCGAGGGCGCCCAGCGCTCCAGTAGCGGAACCACGGCGACCACAGGCAACAAAAGCAAAAGCTGTCCGCGCGACAGCATCGCCAGAGTAAAGAGGATGGACGCCGCGGCAGCCTGATGCAGTTTATGGGCGCTCCGCCAGGCGAGGAATCGTTCGACCGCCATGACCCCGAACGCCATGGCTGGAACGTCGGGCATATTTGTGCCGGCCATGCCCAGCACTGCCGGCGCGGAGACCAAAAGCACGGCGGCCAACGCGCTTTCCGGATCTGAATAGCCCAATCGCCGAGCCAGCGACGCCGTGGCGATGGCGGCGCAACCCAGCAACAGGATCCAGACCAAATGCGCGACCGGCTCGGAGCCCCCGAGCGCGACGGCCGGCGCCAGCAGATAGCCCCCCACCGGACCGGTGATGAGCACGGCGTCGGAGGCATGCACGGGCGCTTCCAGGTCCCAGACCACGTCGAAGGATCCGGGCCGCAGTGGGTCCTGCAGGATCTGCCGCGCCTCCAGCAACAGCAAAGTATCGTCAATCGTAAACGCTTTGTTCAGAAAGGGGAGCAGGACGAGGAGCGTCAGAAGTATCGCGGGCAGCGCCAACACCAACGGTTTTCGGGGCGCGGATCCGAGGGCTGGCGTGGTTGGGCTCATACCGAAGGAACGCGTCGCTTTAGACGGAAATTCCTTCGGTGATGGCTTGCCACAACCTCCGGGCGTGCGGCACCTCCGGCAGAACCCACACGATCGTCGCAGCCAGGTGAGCGCCTTTCAATGCCATACAAATCCACTTGCGCGGACCTTTGTAATGCTTGCGAATAAAAATCAAGGATGAGGTGAGCATGCGATAGTGCCGTACCCAGCTGGGGGAGTCGCGAAAGGATCGTGACGCCTTGTGCCAGACGCGCAGGCCGGGTTTGGGAATCACATAGATGGGGATACCGTTGGCCTTGGCTCGAAGCGCAAAGTCGAAGTCCTCATAGTAAGTCACATAGGTTGGATCAAACCCGTTCAATTGCCGCCATGCGGGCGCCGGAACCAGTAAGGCGCACGCGGTCACGATGTCCACTGCCGTGGTTTCCTGAAACAGTCTCCGTAGCCGAACAAACGGAACCCAAATCGTGAATTTCCCGCCAGAAAACCAAATCTTTGAGCGTTTATCAAACCAGTAAATCAGAGGGCTGAGAATGGCGTCCGGAACTTCCGCCATCGCCTCCAGCCACTGCTCCACGAATCTTGGTCCGAAAGAGGTGTCGCTGTTCAGAAAGAGGAGATGGGTTGCGCCGCGGTCGATGGCGTAGCTCGCGGCCCGATTGCAGTTTCTGGCGAAGCCGCTATTCTCCCAGCGGACGTAGTCGACGAAGCTCCCATCGCGGAGACCGGCGGGGAGCGGCGTCCGAGACCCGTCGTCGGCGATGAGCACGCGGAAGGCCGCGGACGTCTGATGTCCCAGCGCGCGCAGACATTCCCTGGTATCCTCCCAGTTGCCATAGACTGGGAGAATCACCCACAGCCGAGTTCCCGAGAGTTTTTGCACTGAGCCCTATCCTGCCTGACTTACGCCGCGGTTGCAACTGTTTTGCACTAAAGGAATAGGCGGGGGATTTCTATGGCTCTTGATGTAAATCGTAATGGAGTAAGCAGGAAATCGTTCGCAAATCTCTGGGACGCGCAGTTGGCGAGGATAGCCCGGCTCCGGGCGGGTCAGCGGCGAGATTCCATGGCTGCCGCCCTCCTGGGAGAAGAGCAGATACAGGGGACAATCAGGTCGTTATCGGGCGCAGCCGGAGGCGCATTTATCGCAGGAAAACAGTCTCCGCAGGAATATTTCCGCTTATTGCCCTTCGACGATTCCCAAGCGGGTTTGCAGGATCTGCAGCGTGCGTTCCAGGCGCTGGATCTCCTGCTGTTGCGCGGCGCTCTGGCTGCGGAGCCGGTTGACCTCCGCCTGGAGTTCATCGCGCTCCGTTTGGAGCGTCTGCAGTTCCTCGTTGGCCACCTGAGCTTGCGGAGGACGGCCCAGGAAGCGACTGAGTTCCTCTGAGACGACACCGTTGTTATCGAGCAGCTTGAGCCGCACCTGGACATTGCCAGTTTGCCGGGTATAGGGGTAGTCGCCCTGCTGGATCTGGCCGACCGACAGGTCGACGTTCTGGATCTGATCGCCATCGACGATCTCCAATGCCCCGCCCACGGCGGACTGCACCATCGGCGAGTTGGTATCCCATCCGATGTCAAGCACGCCATCGCGCTCGATGACGGCCAGGTCAATCGGCGCGAGGGGCGCGGCCGGCTCGCGAAGGTAGACATACCAACCCACTCCAGCGAGCGCGATGAGCACGACCAGAACAGCCAGCACCCAGGGCGTTTTGGAACCTTCGTGATAGCCTTCCTGCTGTCCCGGATAATCGACTTCGACCTCGTCGTGCATGGCCGGTTCCGGACGAGACGACGAGCCGGCCTGACCAAAGATCGATGCGCCGAACTCGATGGGAGTTTGGCCCGTTGGTGACGCGGGCGCCTGCGGGGGGGCGGGTTGTTCCGTCGCACGCGAGGGATCCAAGCGCGGTCCGGCGCGGAATCCGGTGCGTTCCCGAGGCTCGCGGTCAGGGCGCGGTCCCCGGTCCAGAACGCCGGCCAGTCGGTCCGGGAACTGGAATTCCTTGTAGCTCTTTTCCGCGTTCACGGTCATGTCCGCTTCCCAGACGAAGAAGGCCGCACGCATGGTTCCGCCGCGGCCCGGCCGCACGACCAAGGTACATTGCCAGGGATCGTTGAAATGCTGTTTGTAGAGCTGCTGATCCCCTTCGGTCAATGAGAGGTCGCCGCGGGTATGCGAAACATACCAGCCGACGGAGATCAAGCCTTCCAGACTGGGGTCGGAGGCATCCTCGCGGATTTGCGCTTGCAGCCGCTCCTGGTCAGTCTCGGACAGCACGAACGACGGTCCGCGCTTATGTTCGCAATGGATCGGGCGCGCGGCCTTGATGCGAATGGTGCGGCCCTCGCGCGTGCCATACAGGATTCCACCCACTTCGATGCCGCCGCGCGCGAATTTCTGCAGGCCCACGCTGACTTCATGGCGAATCTCCTCAATCACCACCAACGAATATTCGATCGTGATTGGGCTTTGTTCCCCGCCCCAAGTCTCAAACATCGGACTCGCCATAATTTCGAGTGTGACTCCTTCCCGAATTTGCCTTGCTTGCTCGCCCCGAGCCAAACCAGCGCCCACCAGTTCAGGCCGAGGCAGCTCCGCAAGGCGTCATGCGATTCAGCCGCGCCAGCTTGCCTTGCTTACACCACCGCGGCTCGCGCCGGCGTTATCGTTTAAACTACCGCGGCTCGCGCCGCAGCCAGGGCAGCTTCGTAATTCGGATGTCCGGCCACCTCCGGCACATATTCGATATGCCGCAGTGTTCCGCCAGCGTCAACGACAAAGATCGCGCGGCTCAAAATCCGGAGATCCTTGATCAGGACTCCGTAGGCCGCGCCGAACGAGCCGTCGCGATGATCGGAAATCATCTTCACATGATCCACGCCGAAGGCGTCGCACCAGCGCTTCTGCGCGAACGGCAGGTCCATGCTAAAGCTGTAGACCGCCACGCCGTTGAGCTTGGCCAGTTCATCGTTGAAGCGCTTGGTTTGGGCGTCGCAAACCGGCGTATCGAGCGACGGCACGACGCTGAAAATCCGCACGCCGTTGCCGGTCGAGGCCAACGATACCGGCTGCAACGCGTCATCCACGGCCGAAAAATCCGGCGCCTTGTCTCCAACTTTCAATTCCGGACCCACCAGGGTCAACGGATTCCCTTGAAGCGTAACCGCTCCCACTCTTTCCATAGGAACCATTGTAGTGGCCGGGCCGAGGTTTGTCCGCAGAAATCCGATGTATTGGCGCGTCCGGGGCGATGGTCGCGGATGTGGGGATCCGCGCCACTTGAGTTGGAGGTGCTGGCGCAGTGAGCGCTGGAGCTTGCGGTCGGGTGCGTTCCGCATGCTCACCCAGGGCGGTTCGGTTGGATCCCGCGCTGCCCGGGTTTCTTACTTCCCTGCCTCGTCGAGGCGTGCTTCGAGGTCCTCGGGTGTGGTTGCGGGCAACTGGCAGGCGTAGTTCTGGCAGACGTAGACGGTCGGTTTGCCATCGACCGGAGGCATCGGCTGGGGGGCCTGATCGGCGAGCAGCACCGAAGCATCGGGGAGGAATCGGGAGCGGATCCGGCGGAGGAACTCGGTGAGTTCGGCGTGGCCGCCGGCCAGGACAATCTCCTGGGGAGGGCGGATCGCCAGAAGCTGCGCACACAGCATCTGAGGGAGCCCGGGGCCGGCCTCCTGAATGCGCGAGGCGAAGGCTTTGAGCGCGCGTTCGGCGGCTTGGGTGAATTCGTCGCGCGAGGTGATCCGGCCGAGACGCATCAGAGCATAGGTGAGGGTCGAGTTGCCGGATGGTTCGGCGCCGTCGTAGTCATCTTTGAGGCGCAACACGAGATCGGATTGCCCGTCGGCGGTGCTGAAGAATCCGCCGGCTTCTTTGTCCTCAAAGCGTGCGATGGCCTGGGTGGCAAGCTCGCCCGCCCATTCGAGGTCGGCGGGATCGAAGCTGGTCTCATAGAGGTCGACCAGCGCGTTGATCATGAGGCCGTAGTCATCGAGAAACGCTTCGATGCCGGATTCTCCATCGCGGAAGCGGCGCAGTAGAACGCCGTCGCGCCATAGATGCTTGAAGAGAAAGTCGCGAGCCGCGCGCGCGGCGGTTTCATAGGTGTGGTCGTCCAGGATCTGCGCGCCCTTGGCAAAGGCCGAGATCATTTGCGCGTTCCAGCCGGTGAGGACCTTGTCATCGAGGTGCGGCCGGGGACGCGATTCGCGCGCCTGCATCAGCTTGCCGATGGAACGGGCGATGGCTTCTTCGGTGCCGGGTTCGATGGGGGCGGCCTGGAACAGGATGTTGCGACCGCTAAACTCCTGGTGCGGATCTTGCATTACGTTGCCGCCGGGGTCGACGCCGAAGCGTTTGGAGAAGATCGCGGCGTCATCGGCGCCCAGAAAGTCAACCAGTTCGGCGTGGCTCCAGATGTAGAACGCACCCTCGCCCTTCTCGTTGGGCTTGGCCGGATCGGCGGCACTGTCGGCGTCCTCGGCGGAATAGAATCCGCCCTCGGGATGCGTGAGGTCGCGAAGCACGTAGCGGAAGATGTCGCGGGCGACGTCGGCGTGGCGGCCGGCAGCGGGATCGGTGGCGTGCGCCGCCTGATAGGCCTCGAGATAGGAGATCGCCAGTTGCGCCTGATCGTACAGCATCTTTTCAAAGTGCGGCACGAACCAGTTTTCATCCACCGAATAGCGATGGAATCCGCCGCCGAGCTGATCGCGCATGCCGCCCCGGGCCATGGCGTCGAGCGTCGCGACGACCATGTCGCGCGCTTCCTCTTCATCGCTCGCCGCCCAATAGCGGAGCAGAAAATTGTGTACGGTCGGGCGCGGGAACTTGGGCGCCTGACCGAATCCGCCGAGCTTGGCGTCGTACATGCGGCGGAAGGCGTAGAAGGCGCGGTCGAGCGCGTCTTGCGTCGCGGATTCCCCGGAGCTTTCGCCGCTGTTGGGACCGATGGTGCCGTAGCCTTTGAGTTGCTCGACCACCTGCGCACTGGAGTCTTCCAGGCGCTGGCGCTCATTCTTCCAGATCTCGGCCAGGCGTTCCAGGATTGCCTTGAAGCCGGGCCGGCCGTAGCGATTGTCGGGCGGGAAATAGGTGCCGCCGAAGAAGGGTTTGAGCTCGGGCGTCATCCACACCGACATGGGCCAGCCGCCGGAACCGGTGGAGGCCTGCACGAACAGCATGTAGATGCGATCGAGGTCGGGGCGCTCTTCGCGGTCGAGCTTGATGGGCACGAAATCACGATTCAGGACCTCGGCGACAGCGGCGTCCTCGAAGGATTCGCGCTCCATGACGTGGCACCAGTGGCAGGTCGAGTAGCCGATGGAAAGAAAGATCGGTTTGTCTTCGGCCTTGGCCTTGGCGATCGCTTCCTCGCCCCAGGGATACCAGTCCACGGGATTGTGGGCGTGTTGGAGAAGATACGGGCTTTTTTCGCCGGCGAGGCGGTTTGCAGGGCGGTCGCCGTGGGGAGTCGAGGCCATGGCCTCCAGGGTAACAGCCGGAGTTTGAGGGGACGCAGTGGAAACGTGGAATGTGGGATGCAGTTGCCGTGGCGGCTACGTCTTGACGTCCGAATGGCCCAGGTCGCGGTCGGGGGAAACGTGGTCACGGATGCGCTGCTTGAGTTCTTTCATCTCGGGGAAGCGGCCTTCGGCGGCACGGGAGAAGATTTCGATGGACTCGGCGCGTTGGGTGAGCTGCAGACGGACGATGAAGACGCCGCCGGTGCCGGGACGCAGGGCGACCTCCCCGAGTTCGTCGACAAAGGTGGTGAGTAGCTCCTGCGCGGTCCAGCCGGCGCGGAGCAGCCAGCGGCATTGGGTGCAGTATTCGATTTCCACCCGAGGAAATGCGTCGCTCATGGATTCCATTCTCCACTGGCTCGCGAGTGACTGTGCTTCGATGCACACTCCATGAACCTCCTCTCCTCCGGCGACAGATCGCGCAAGCGCCAGGTTGATGGCACCGCGCACTGATCGGTAATGGCCCGAGGAAGGACCCTCCTCCGATGGGAAGCAGGCAACCCTTACCAGCGAAATACGAGACCACCCGTGGCGGCGAATCGTGTATTCGAATCACTCAGCGTCAAACCGGGAACGATCACGCTGGAGCTGCCGGTAGTCAGGGCTCGGCCCTCCCCACGCACGCCAAAATGCCGCGTGAACATAATGTCCAGTCCACCACCAGAGCTTACGCCCCAGGTTCCGTTGTTGTTGAATTGGACGCTATTCAGGCCTTGGTCCGGAACCAGCTGGGCGACTCGCGCATAGCCCACGCCGGCGAAAACATAGGGCTGGATCGGGTGCGATTCGAAAAAACGAAGCATGACCCCTGGCGTTACAAACCCCGTCCAACTGGAGTTGCCGCTTATGGTATTCCCGAAAATCGAGGTTGCAGGAAATCGATTCTGAAAAGCGAAAAAAGGTAAGTGGAAATAGAGGGACGCTCTTCCGCCGCCCACCATGCGGTGATTGTAGGCGAATCCCCCGGCGAGGCCGCCGTCTTCTGACAGAGTTCGTCCGGGCAACGCATCCGAAGTGAAGAATCGTCCCTGTCCGACCACTCCGCCGAACTGCAGCGCGATTTCATTGTTCGGAAGGTCCTGTGCGTGTAAGGGAAGCAAAGCTCCCAGCATCGAAGTTATCAGCACGAGAATGATAGATCTCATGCCCGGTGGATACATCGTCGCTGAGCTTTGTTACGGGTGATTTCCGGCAATAGTTACAAATTTCGATGTAACGAAAACCGATATCGCCGTCCCTTCACCCGCCGATGCGAACCAGCTTTCGGGTGGAGGTCTGGCCGCTGAGGATCTTGATGTCGGATTCGGGCACCTTGTAGTGGGAAGCCAGGAAGCGGATGAGCTCGGCGTTGGCTTTGCCCTGATCCGGAGGGGCGGCGATGCGGACCTTCAGCGTCCCGTCGGCCATGGTGCCGGCGAGCTCGGTTTTGGGCGCGCGCGGGATCACTTTGATCTGCAGCGTCATGCTGAGAGGCCGGTTAGCGCTGGGCTCGCGCCGCGCCTGCGGCATCGCGGCAGGTGGAGTAACCGAAGTCGCTAAGGAAGAGCGGGATGTGAAATTTCTCCTCGGGGTCGCGGACCTCGAAGGTCACGGTGATGGAGGGGAAAAACGCGTTCGGATTATAGGATCCGACGTCAAAGCTGAGGCGGTAGACACCGGGCACGGCGGGCTCGCCGAAATCCTCGATCACGCCATCCATGGTGGTGATACCATGGCCGACCTCGCGCCAGCCTTGCCCGCTGATAAAGACATCGAGCTCCACGGGAATGCGCGGCCCGGGAACGCCGCGCGCAATGTCGGTGACCTGCGTGGTGATCATCATAAGTTGTCTGTTGAAATGCTGAAGGTCCGGGGCTGCGGGCGCGGGTCGCACTCGGCGCTGCTCCTGTTGAACCCCACATCCATCATTGTGCCGGATTCGGCCACCATTGTGCCGGATTCGGCCGCATCGCGCCAAGGAAAGCGGGGGATCGGCGTTATTCGGGGGCAGCTGGTTGCTCGTCAGCGTCCTTGATCTCGTCATCGGTGGCCGGTTTTTCGGTGATCACCGAAACCAGGCCGTCCACCTCTTCGATGGTGAGGAACAGATTGCGGTGGCGCACCACCTCCTGCTCAGGGAGATCGATGCGCGCGGCGGCCATGCGATCGACGGCCTCGCCGGCGGGCACGCTATCCTGCATCAGCAACGGCTCATTGTATTTGGGACCGGCGAGCTTCTCGTAACCGAACATGTTGTCGATGTCGCGTCCGTTGAGCATCCGGCCTTCTACGCGCATGCCGTCTTCGGTTTCCATGTCCAGTTGCACGGTATCCACCACGAACGGCACCTGGTCGGGATTGTGGACGCGGAAGTCAGCGATGAGGATGGTGGCGTTGGGATTGAGCTCGTAGGTGCGGACCTTGAGGATCTCGCCTTCAAGGTTGACCAGCGACTCCTGGTTTTCGTGGTACACGAGGAACACCACGCCGCCGATCACGGCCAGCGCTGCCGCGAGAATCCCGAGAAATCGCATAAAGGTGGACCTCCTAATCAAGCTGTGGGCTACGGGCTTGCACCGTTGAGCGCAGCCGGACCCATTCTATCGCGGTGGTGGGTTGAGGAAGGTGGTGGTGCGGGATCGCGGAATAGGGGCTGACGGCTCGATGTGGAGAGCGGCGTTGATCTGGCGTCAGTCCGGTACTGAGCAGGAGGGCGAATGGCCCTCCGCAAGCTGAACCTCGCCCCACGTCGCGATCGCGGTGCGATGGGTCGCGGACAAAAATGTCCGCGACCAATGGAGGTGCTGAACGGCGCCTGTGCACTCCAGCTCCTTCTGGTGCGGCTGGCGTGGTCCCCGTTAGCGATCTAACCGGACGGGGGCGTGGCAGAGGACGTTGTCGATCAGGCGGACCTTGCCGAGCCAGGCCGCGGTGACGATGCGGACCGCGCCGTGGATGTGATCGACCGGCTCCATGGTCGCCGGGTTGACGATTTCCAGGTATTCGAGCCTCAGTTGGGGCACATCGGCCAGGACCATCAGCGCCGGAGCGCGGACCTCCTGCGCGGTGAAGGCGCCGTTTTCGATCGCCGTTTCGGCGGCCCGCAGCGCTCGGTAGAGCACGGGCGCGATGGGGCGATCCTCAGGGGTCAACAGCCGGTTGCGCGAGCTGAGCGCGAGGCCGTCCGGCTCACGAACCGTCGGCACGGGCACGATTTCGACCGGAATGTTGAGATCGGTGACCATGCGCCCGATCAGGGCGAGCTGTTGTGCGTCCTTTTCGCCAAAGTAGACGTGATCGGCCTGGACGATATTCAGCAGCTTGGCGACGATGGTGGCAACGCCGTCAAAGTGTCCGGGACGGTAATGCCCTTCGACGCGCTCCGAGAGCCCGGAGACTTTCACGGTGGTCGCCGCGCCGGGCAGATAGATCTCGCCGCTGGAGGGAGCGAACACGGCATGCGCGCCGAGTTGCGCGGCATAGGCCATGTCGGTGTCGAGCGTTCGCGGGTAGCGGTCCAGGTCCTCTTTGCGATCGAATTGGGTCGGGTTCACGAAGACCGTGACGATGACGAAATCGTCGTCCAGGCAGGCCTTGCGAATCAGGGCGCCGTGACCTTCGTGCAGGGCTCCCATGGTCGGCACAACACCAATGGATTGTTTTTTGGCGCGAGCCTCGGCGACGGCGGCGCGTGCAGCCGCGATAGTTTCCAGATGCGCGATGTTCATCGATTCAAGGACAGAGTTTATTCGGCCAGTTTGACTGGCGATGGCTTGGCGGACGCGGGAGTCGTCGGGAAGCGCCCGTCCTGGACCTCGGCGACATAGGAGCTGACGGCCTGCTGGACTGCGGTACCGAGCTCGGCGTAGCGTTTGACGAAGGACGGGACGAACTCGTCGAACAGGCCCAGAAGGTCATAGCTGACCAGCACCTGACCATCGCAATCCGGACCGGCCCCGATGCCGATGGTCGGGATGCTGAGATGTTCGGTGATCTGGAGAGCGGTGGCGGAGGGGATCGCCTCCAGAACGATGCCGAAAGCTCCGGCGTCTTCCAGCGCTTTGGCCTGATCGAGGAGATTGACGACCGCGGCTCCTTTGAGCTTGCGGTGCCCGCCCAGCTTATGGATCGACTGGGGGGTGACGCCCAGGTGGCCCATCACCGGGATACCGATGCTGGTGAGGCGGGAGACGACGTCGGCGACTTCGCGGCCACCTTCGACCTTGACCGCCTCGGCTCCGCCTTCCTGAACCAGACGACCGGCATTGCGAACGGCTTCGTCTACCCCGGTCTGGTAGGTCAGGAACGGCATGTCGGCGATGACCAGGGCGCGGCGTGGTTCCGTTCCGGACCGCGCGGGTGTGGTGGATCATAATGTCGAGCGTCACCGGGATGGTGTTCTCGCATCCCATAATGACGTTGCCCAGGGAATCGCCCACCAGGATGGCATCGACGCCGCCGCGGTCAATCAGCCGGGCCATAGTGGCGTCGTAGGCGGTGAGAACGGAAATCTTCTCGCCGAGCTGCTTCTTGGCGACGAAATCGGGGACCCGGACGCGTTTACGACCACTGGGCTTTCCAGAATGACTCATGGCCTCCTCCATACTAACGCAATGAGCGGCCAAGGGATGACAAAAAAGAACGGGCGAAGGGCCGCCGACGATTGCTTCGATGATACCAGTAATATAATGGATGCAACTACTTAGGGAAAGTTGACAGTTTTGGTCGGGATTGCTACTCTAGATCTGGGACCGGAATAGTCCCACATGCTTCGGAATGGCCCTGAAATGGCCGTCGGAACATCCTCAAGAAGGTCCCGAAGACAGCGACCCAAGCGATGTTAAAACTAACAAAAAAAGCGGATTATGGGCTGATCGCCCTGCGCCACCTGGCGACCCGGGAAGGGACCGCTTCGGCCAAGGACATCGCCGATACGTACCGGATTCCCCTGCCGCTGCTGTCGAAGGTCCTGCAGAGCCTGGTGCGGAGCGGGTTGCTGATTTCCGAGCAAGGCGCGAGTGGCGGATACCGGCTTTCGCGCGATCCCGAGGAGATCAGCACCTTGGAAGTGATCCGGGCGATTGACGGTCCGATCATCCTGACGCAGTGTTTCACCGAGCATACCAATCAGATGGAGTGCGATCAGAGCGACTACTGTCCGCTCCGTGAACCGCTGCGCAAGGTACATGAAGGAATTTTGCGGCTGCTGAAGAGCATTACGATCGCGGACCTGTCCTCGGATGAGATGGACATTCCGGCGATCCCGGGTCTGGTTTCCAGCATCCAACCGAGTAAGCCCGCCGCGACGACTCCAGATACGGTGACAACAAAGCAATGAAATTTCCTATTTACATGGACTATCAGGCCACAACGCCGGTTGACCCGCGCGTGTTCGAGGCCATGCGTCCTTATTTCACGGAACTGTTCGGCAATGCAGCCAGCCGCAACCACTCGTTTGGTTGGCAGGCCGAGGATGCGGTGGACAAGGCGCGCAAACAGATCGCGTCGCTGATCGGCGCCAATTCGAAAGAGATCGTGTTCACCAGCGGCGCCACCGAGTCCAATAACCTGGCGATCAAGGGCGTCGCGCAGATGTACGCCGAAAAGGGCGATCACATCATTACGGCGGCCACCGAGCACAAGGCGGTGCTGGATACCTGCAAGCGCCTGGAAAAAGATGGCTTCAAAGTCACCTATCTTCCGGTGCAGGCCGATGGCTTGATCGATATGCAGCGGCTGAAGGATGCGATCACGGATCGCACGCTACTGGTGAGCATCATGGCGGCCAACAATGAGATCGGCGTGCTGCAACCGGTTGCCGAGATCGGCGCGCTGTGCCACGAGAAGGGCGTCCTGTTCCACACCGACGCCACGCAGGCGGTGGGTAAGGTTCCGGTCAATGTGATCGAGCAGGACATCGACCTGATGTCGATCAGCGCGCATAAGATGTACGGACCGAAGGGCGTCGGCGCGCTGTATGTTCGGCGCAAGAGCCCGCGCGTGAAGCTGACGGCGCAGATTGACGGCGGCGGCCATGAGCGCGGCATGCGTTCGGGAACGCTGAATGTCCCGGGCATCGTCGGGCTGGGCGAGGCCTGCGCTCTGTGCGAAGCCGAGATGGCCGAGGAAACCAAACGGCTGAGCTACCTGCGCGACAAGCTGAAGGATCGGCTGCTGGCGGCGCTGGACGAAGTTTATATCAACGGCACGATGGAGCATCGCCTGCCGAACAACCTGAACATCAGCTTCGCGTTCGTCGAAGGCGAGTCGCTGCTGATGGGCATCAACGATATCGCGGTTTCGAGCGGTTCGGCTTGCACGTCGGCAACCCTGGAACCGAGCTACGTACTGAAGGCGCTGGGCGCGGGCGATGACCTTGCGCACTCCTCGATTCGCTTCGGACTCGGACGGTTCAACACCGAGGAAGAGGTGGATTATGTGGCGGGCAAGGTCATCGAAGTCGTGCAGAAGCTGCGCGAACTTTCGCCGCTTTATGAGATGCACAAAGAAGGCATCGATCTGAGCCAGGTGCAGTGGACGGTGGATTAACCGCGGCACCGGTTCGTTTGCAACACAAGGATTTTGGAAGGTTAAAAGGACAACAACATGGCGTATTCCGAGAAGGTACTCGATCATTACAACAACCCACGGAACGTGGGCGCGCTGGATAAGACCGACCCGAACGTCGGTACCGGAATGGTGGGCGCTCCTGAATGCGGCGACGTGATGAAGCTGCAGGTGAAGGTGAATCCGGAGTCGGGGGTCATCGAAGACGCGAAGTTCAAGACGTTCGGCTGCGGCAGCGCAATCGCGAGTTCCTCGCTGGCGACCGAGTGGCTGCACGGCAAGACGATCGACGAGGCGCTGGCGATCAAGAACACCGACATCGTCAATGAATTGAGCCTGCCGCCGGTGAAGATCCATTGCTCGGTGCTGGCCGAGGATGCGATCAAGGCCGCGATTGAAGACTACAAGAAGAAATCGGACAAGTAAGACGGGGCCAGGGACGAGATGAGTGTGACCGAAACCACGGAACAGCAGAATCCGGCGACCGAAGTCTCGGCTGAGCCGACGGTAATCGTGACGCCCAAAGCGGTGGAGAAGATCCGCGTCGCCTTTCAGCGCGAAGGCGTACAGGGCGGATTGCGGCTAGGCGTACTGGGCGGCGGTTGCTCGGGGCTGAGCTACCAGTTCAAGTTTGATCCGAAGCCGCGTCCTACCGATAAGATCCTGAAGTTCGACGACGTCGAGGTCTATATCGATCCCAAGAGCCTGGTGTTCTTGAACGGCATGACGCTCGACTGGAAGGACTCAATCATCCATTCCGGCTTCGTCTTTGAAAATCCCAACGCCAAGAAGAGCTGCGGCTGCGGCACGTCGTTCGCGGCCTAACTCGTCTTCGCGATGCGGTATTACCAGGCGCTAGAGTTAAAACCTTCGCTCACCCTAGACGCCGGGGACCTGCAGAAGCGTTTTTACGCCGCCAGCCGCAAATGGCATCCAGACCGGTTCACGCGGGCTTCCGCCGCCGAGCAAGCCGAGGCGCTGGAGATGACCGCCGTGCTGAACGACGCCTTTCGGACCTTGCGCGACCCGGCTAAGCGGGCCGAGTACTTTCTGGCCCAGCGCGGGCTGGAAATTTCGAAAGACGTTCCTCCGGAGTTGTTGGAAGAGGTCTTCGATCTGAACATGGCGCTGGAGGAACTGCGCAGCGGCGATAAATCGGCGCGGAGCGAGTTGGAAGCCGCGCATGGGAAGTTCGCCGGGATGCTGGCGGAAACCGGTGAGGCGCTGGGGTCCTTGTTCGCCAGCCATGACGCGGCATCGGAGGCCGAACGGCCGGCGGTTCTGCAACAGATTCAGGCCACCCTCAACCGGCGGCGTTATGTGGGCAACCTGGTGCGCGAAGTAGAAAAGGAATTGCATGTCGACGCTGCAAATTGATTTTGGCAAGGAGACGAAGTCCAAGATCGTCGGAATCGATCTCGGCACCACCAATAGTCTGGTTTCCGTGATGGACCTGACCGGTCCGCGGCTTTTGGACGAAATCGTTCCCAGTGTCGTGGGTGTGAAGGAAGACGGCGAGGTGGTGGCCGGCGCCGAGGCTCGCGACATGCTGGTGGTGCATCCCGAGCGCGCGATTTATTCGGTCAAGCGATTGATGGGCCGCTCGGTCCATGATATTCAGGATGAGCTGAAGCTGTTTCCCTTCCGTATCGCCGCGGGCAGTGAGTCGGTGATTCAACTGGAAGCCGGCGGCAAGATCATGACCCCGCCCGAGGTTTCGGCACACATCCTGCGCAAGCTCAAGGAGGATGCCGAGGCTGCGTTGGGGGCTCCGGTGGCCGAAGCGGTGATCACCGTGCCCGCGTACTTCAACGATGCGCAGCGTCAAGCGACCAAGGATGCGGGCCGGATTGCGGGACTGGAGGTCCTGCGACTGGTGAACGAACCGACGGCGGCGGCACTGGCCTATGGGCTGGACAAGCGCAACGAAGGGCTGATCGCGGTTTACGATTTCGGCGGCGGTACGTTTGATATTTCCATCCTGAAGCTGCATGACGGGATCTTCGAGGTCCTGGCGACGGCGGGCGATACGCATCTGGGCGGCGACGATATCGACAACATCCTGTTGCGGGTGGCGCTGGAAGATGTGCAGTCGGAGTGGGGCGAGGATATCTCGCATCAGGCGGATGCAGTGCAATTGCTGCGACGCGCGGTGATCGCGGCAAAGGAAGCGCTTTCGTTTGCGCCAGCCGCTTCGATCGACCTGGAGTACAAGGGCAAGAAGTACCAGCGGCAGATCACGTTGGATGTCTTCGACAAACTGATTGAGTCGATTGTCGAGCGGACGCTGGCTCCGTGCCGGGCCTGTATCAAGGACGCCGGCGTGTCGGTGGAAGAGATTGACGAGGTCGTGCTGGTGGGCGGCTCGACGCGCATTCCGCTGGTCCGATCCGCGGTCGAGAAACTCTTCAAGACGCGGCCTCACACGGAGCTGAATCCGGATGAAGTGGTCGCACTGGGCGCCGCTGTTCAGGCGGGCATTCTGAGCGGCCACGTGGAAGACAAGCTTCTGCTGGACGTTACGCCGCTATCCCTCGGCATCGAAATGATGGGCGGCGTGGTGTCGAAGCTGATCCACCGCAATTCGACGATCCCGGCCTCGGAAACCGAGCTGTTCACGACGTCGGTCGATGGGCAAACCAACGTTCTGATCCATGTGGTGCAGGGCGAGCGCGAGTTGGTAAAGGATTGCCGTAGCCTGGCCCGGTTTGACCTAAAGAACATTCCGCCGCAGCCAGCGGGGATGGCGCGCATCGAAGTGAAGTTCCTGATCGACGCCAACGGGATCCTGAATGTCACGGCCAAGGATCTGCGCGGTGGTCGCGAACAGTCGGTCGAAATCAAGCCGTCATATGGCTTGACCGATGAACAGGTCGAAGCGATGATCCTCGAGTCCTATGACAAGGCCCAGGAGGATATTCGCGAGCGGCAGGTGCGCGAGGCGCGTGTCGAAGCCGACGCGGTACTGGGAGCGACCGAGAAAGCTCGGGAGCAGGAGGCCTATCAACGGCTCTCCGATGAGGCCAAGGAAGCGATCGACCGGGCAGTCGAGGAATTGCTCCTGGCCTATAACAGCGACGACCACCTGGTGATTCGCGATAAGATCGATGGGGTTGATAAAGCAACCATCGATCTGGCCGAAGCAATTATGAATGACGCAGTGGGCAAAGCGTTAAAGGGTTCGAAGGTCGACTAGGGCGGACAATTGGACATGGCGAAACTGACTTGGGACGATCTCGAGGACATCGCGCTGGAGTTGGCCGAAACCTATCCGGATCAGGACCCGACCTACATCCGGTTCACCGATCTCCACAAATGGATCACCGAGCTCGATTCGTTCGACGATGATCCAATGAAGTCGAATGAGGCGAAGCTGGAGCGGATCCAGATGCTATGGCTGGAAGAGTACAACGACAACGATTGACGTTTCGGCGTTTCTGGCTCCCGGCGGCGGGGTTACTGTTGTCGGCGGCCGGTTTTGCGCAAACCTTTCCCCCATCCGGGCCCGCACCGGCGGCCAACCCTCTCGATGCGACCAGCCAGGCGATCGTCCAAAACGTCTCGGTGGACTCACTTCGCAAAAATCTTACCTTCCTGGCATCCGATGAACTCGAAGGACGCGGGACTCCGTCGGCGGGATTGAACACCGCGGCCGACTACATTGCTTCCTACTTTGCCGAACTTGGACTGGAACCGGCGATCGGCGACAGCTATTTTCAGACGGTGACGATCGCCGAACTCGGCCGGCAGGGGGCCCGTTTACAAGCGGCAGTGGATGCGGGGGCTCCGGATTTTATGCGGAATGTCGCCGGGATCCTGCGCGGTTCCGATCCGGCGTTGCGCGACAGCTACGTCATCGTTTCGGCCCACTACGATCATGTGGGCATCGCTGGGGATGGGCCGGACCGGATCTTCAATGGCGCGAATGACGATGCCAGCGGGACATCCAGCGTGATGGAGATCGCCCATGCGTTGACCAGCTTGAAGAAGGCTCCGCGGCGCAGCATTCTGTTCCTGCTATTTTTCGGCGAGGAGAAGGGCCTGCTGGGATCGCGCTATTACGGCGAGCATCCGATCGTGCCTTTGAAGAATACGGTGGCGGAGATCAACCTGGAGCACATGGGCCGCACCGATATGGACGGCGGACTGCTGGAGCGGACGGCGAATGTCACCGGGTTTGATTTTTCCTCGCTCACCGATACGATCGTTTCCGCCTCGCGCGATGCGGGCATCACGATCGTTAAGAACGAACAGTACAGCGATCCGTTCTTCAATCAAAGCGACAACCGCTCCCTGGCGTTGGCCGGCATTCCCGCTCACACGATCAGCGTCGGGTATCTGTTCCCCGACTATCACAAGCCATCGGACCACGCCGACAAGATCGATTTCGAAAACATGGCGGCCGTGGATCGTGGTGTCGCGCTAGCGGTCTGGCGATTGGCCAATTCCAATCAGGCTCCGGAGTGGAACGCTACCCTGCCCGCCGCCGCACAATATCGCGACGCGGCGAGTCAGCTGCGCCCCGTAGAATAACTCTTTCCCGCATAAAAAAGGCCGCCGAGTTCCGCGATGATCGCGAGACTCGACGGCCGATTCGTTTTTGCAGAGCACCGCTTACTTGGTGCGGGTGCGCTCGGTTTCGTCCATCTCCTTGGCGAGTGCAGCTTGCGCCGCAGCCAGGCGGGCGATGGGAATGCGGTACGGCGAGCAGGACACATAGTCCATGCCGACGTTGTAGCAGAACTCGACCGAGGCCGGGTCTCCGCCATGTTCGCCGCAGATGCCGATCTCCAGATCCGGGCGCGTCTTGCGGCCGAGACCGATGCCGATCTCGATCATCTTGCCGACGCCGTCCTGGTCGATCGAAGCGAACGGATCATCCTTGAAAATCTTCGCGGTCTCATAAAGGCCGGAGAACTTCGTGTAGTCGTCGCGAGACAGGCCCATGGTGGTCTGGGTGAGGTCATTGGTGCCGAAGCTGAAGAACTCGGCGTATTCGGCAACCTCATCGGCGGTGATCGCCGCACGCGGGATCTCGATCATCGTGCCGACCAGGTACTTCATACGCGGCATCCCGGCTTTCTTCAGGACTTCCTTGGCGACGCGGTCAACGATCTCCTTCTGATTCGCCAACTCGCCGGCGCTTCCTACCAGCGGAATCATGATCTCCGGAATGACCTTGACGCCTTGCTTGGATACCTGCACGGCGGCTTCGATAATGGCGCGGGCCTGCATTTCGGTGATCTCCGGATAGGTGATCCCCAAGCGGCAGCCGCGATGTCCCAGCATCGGGTTGAATTCGTGCAGTTCCTCGACGCGCTCCAGCAGTTCCGGAAGCTTTGTTTTCAGCTCCGCCACCGGGATGCTGTACTTCTCCGACATCTCACGCTTCATCGCTGCGTTGGCATGCGGGAACAGCGCATTGTCCACCATCAGGTCTTCGCGCTTCGGCAGGAACTCATGCAGCGGCGGATCCAGCAGGCGGATCACCACCGGGTAGCCGTCCATCGCCTTGAACAGGCCGGCAAAGTCGCGGCGCTGCATCGGCAGCAGCTTCGCCAGCGCCTTCTTGCGGTTCTTCTCGTCGCGGGCCAGAATCATGGCCTGCATGTGCGGAATGCGCTCCTCGGCGAAGAACATGTGCTCGGTGCGGCACAGGCCGATGCCTTCGGCGCCGAACAGGCGAGCGACCTTCGCGTCACGCGGGATGTCCGCGTTGGCGCGCACGCCGAACTTGCCACGGAACTTGTCGGCCCACTGCATGAGCTGGCCGAAGTAGGACGAGTTCGGATCCGGATCATTGGTGACGGCCTGACCGCAGGTAGACCTTGGCGGTGGTGCCGTCAATCGAGATCCAATCACCTTCCTTTACGGTCACCGTGCCGCTAGCGGTCCGGACCGATGCCTTCTTGCCGTTGTAGTCAATCGAGAGCGAGCCGGCGCCGACGATGCAGGGGCGTCCCATGCCGCGCGCCACAACCGCGGCGTGAGAGGACTTGCCGCCAACAGCGGTGAGAATACCTTTGGAAACGTCCATGCCATGAATGTCGTCCGGCGTGGTTTCCTTGCGCACCAGGATCACGGGACTCTTCTGCCGCCATCTCCACGGCGTCATCCGCGGTGAAAGCAATGCGACCCACCGCGGCGCCCGGGCTGGCGGCGATGCCTTCGGCAAGCTGCGTCAAGTTCCGGAAGCGACTTCGGATCGAAGACCGGATGCAGCAACTGATCGAGCTGGTTCGGCTGGACGCGCATCACGGCTTCGCGCTGCGTAATCAGCCGTTCTTTCACCAGTTCCACAGCGATGCGAACCGCGGCCGGACCGGTGCGTTTGCCGTTCCGGGTCTGCAGCATGTAGAGCGTGCCCTGCTCAATGGTGAACTCAAAGTCCTGCATGTCCTTGTAATGCTTCTCAAGGCTCTCGGTGATCTGATGCAGTTCCTTGTAGGCGGCGGGCATCAGTTCCTTCAGATCAGACATGGGCTCCGGCGTGCGGATACCCGCCACCACGTCCTCGCCCTGCGCATTGACCAGGAACTCGCCCCAGAACTCTTTTTCGCCGGTCAGCGGGTTACGGGTGAAGCCGACACCGGTGGCCGAATCGTCGCCCATGTTGCCGAACACCATGGCCTGAATGTTGGCCGCCGTCCCGATCTCGTCGGGGATCTTTTCCATCTTGCGGTAGTAGGCCGCCTTGGGATTCCACCAGGATCCGAACACCGCATCGCGAGCCATCACCAACTGTTGTTGCGCATCCTGCGGGAACGGCTTCTTGGTCTCCTTTTGGACCAGCTTCTTATAGTCCTCGATGATCGCTTTGAGGTCGTCGGCCGAAAGCTGGGTGTCCAACTTCACGCGAGCCTTTTTCTTCCGCGAATCAAAGATATGGTCGAACTTCTCCATATCGATGCCCTGCGCCACTTCGCCGAACATCTGAATAAAGCGGCGATAGCTGTCATAGGCAAAGCGAGGATTGTTGCTCAGCTTGGCGAGCCCTTCCACCGTTTCATCGTTGAGGCCCAGGTTCAAGATGGTGTTCATCATGCCGGGCATGGAGAACTTGGCGCCGGAGCGAACGCTCACCAGCAGCGGGTTCTTCGCATCGCCCAGCTTCTTGCCCATGGCCTTCTCCAGCTTCTTGAGGGCCTTTAGAACCTGGTTGTTAATCTCCTCGGGAACCTTGTTGCCGTTCTTAAAGAAGATGTTGCAAACTTCGGTGGAGATGGTAAAGCCGGGAGGCACCGGAACACCGGCGCGAGACATCTCCGCCAGACCGGCGCCCTTTCCGCCCAGCACCTCTTTCATGGTGCCGTTGCCGTCGGCGGTACCGCCGCCAAAACTGTATACGTAGTTTTTCATTTCTGGTCTCCTGACGTGACGATCTCGGAAAAATCAGCGATTGTAGAAAACTCGGTTAGGATTTGGTGTAACAATGTGAGCCGGTTAGCGCGGACTTGTTCGTCTTTCGCGTTCACCAGCACGTGATCAAAAAACGTATCGACCTGCGGACGCAGCGTGGCGACCGCCGCCAGCGCGTCTCTATACCCTGCCCCTTCGATCGACCCTCTTAGCTTAGCGAAGGCGTCAGCCAACGCCTGCTCTGGGCCGGCTTCAAGCAACGACGTATCCACGGGTTTCGATGGTGTGAACTCGGCCTGCTTGAGGATGTTTGCGATGCGCTTGAAGCTCGCCGCAAGCGGTTCGAAGTTCTCTGTGGGCCGGACTTCCGCGAGCGCCGCGAGGCGGGCTTCGACGTCGGCGAGCGTGGTCACGCCGGAGGCCAGCACCGCATTGACCTCGTCGTATTTGTAGCCGCGAATTTCGCGGAAGTAATGCTGGATGCGATCCAGCATGAACGACTTCAACTCACCTTCCACCAAGTCGTCGAGCTTGTAGTCGAGCGCAGCCTCAACCAAAATCTTGACCACGCCTTGCGCGGCACGGCGCAGAGCAAAGGGGTCTTTGGAGCCGCTGGGAATCAGACCAACGCGGAAGCAACCGCGCAGCGTATCCAGCTTGTCGGCCAGCGCCACGATCTGGCCTTCGGACGTCGATGGAATCGCGTCCTCCATGCTCCGCGGCTGATAATGTTCGTAAATCGCACGGGCCACCGCTTCCGGCTCGCCTTGATGCCGCGCATACAATCCGCCGACAATGCCCTGGAGGTCGGTGAATTCTTTGACCATGTCGGTAGTGAGGTCGCACTTGCAGAGCAGTGCGGCACGCTGCGCATCGGCATGCCCACCGAGTTCCTGGACCAGTTCGACAATCCGGTCGGCCTTAGCTTTATAACTCCCCAGCTTATGCTGGAAGGTCACCTTTTCGAGATCTTCCACACGGTCGGCAAGCGGCCTCTGTTGATCGACGTCCCAGAAGAAACGCGCGTCGTTGAATCGTGCCTTGAGGACCCGCTCGTTTCCGGCTCTTACCAGCCCGTCCGGATCGCCGCTTGTGTTCATGACCGCGACGAAGTGCGGCGCCAGCTTTCCGGGCTCGGCTTCCACCGAAAAATACTTCTGATGGAAGCGCATGACCTCGGTGAGGACTTCGCCCGGCAGTTCCAGATAGCTCTCGCCGAAATCGCCACGGATCGCGGTCGGATACTCGGTCAAATAGGTCAAGACTTCGAGCAGCGTCGGATCGATCTTCGCGTCCAGATTCCCGGCTTCGTCCTTGATCTTGTTACGGCGTTCGTCGGCGGAGAGGATGACAAAATTCTTCCGCAGCTCGGTCTCGAAGGTCTCCGGCGTCACCGGGATTTCGGCCGCGCCCAACTGCCGATGTCCGCGCGTGACGTTGCCCGCCGCGATCCCGGCGACTTCAAACGGAATCACCTGATCGCCAAGCATCGCAACCACCCAGCGGATTGGGCGGATGAAGCGCGGTCCGTTTTTGCCGCCGGTCCAATACATCGTCTTGGGCCATTGGATGCCGAGGATCGCACCCGGCAATGATTCGGCCAGGAGATCGCGCACCGGGCGGCCCGACACCTTCTTGACAAGTTCGTAGTAGTTTTCCGTCTCGCGAAGGTCACTCAGCTCGACGCCCTGCTTCTTCGCGAACCCGGCCGCAGCCTTTTCCCCCGCCTTCAGCGGCGGTCCTTTGATGATCTGTTCGGTATCCGGCGTGCGTTCCGGAAGACCCGATGCCCGAACGACCAGCCGCCGAGGCGTCGCGTCCACGGTGGGCGTTGCGCCGAACAGATCGAGCTTGGCGAGCTGATCTAGGGCGGAGGGGATCATCCAATCGGGGATCTCCTCGGTGCCGATTTCGAGTAGGAAGTCGAGGCTCATTGCGCGGCCTCCGTTTCGGCAGACCCACCTGGTAATGCCGTCTGTTGCTCGACCCACAGCTTGGCGGTTCCCACGGCAAGATCACGAACTCGTTTAATGACGCCCACACGCTCGGTGACCGAAATCGCGCCGCGCGCATCCAGAAGATTAAATAGATGCGAGCACTTCAGCACCTGCTCGTAAGCGCCCAACACCGGAAAGCGGGACTTGTCTTCCGCATCCTCAAAGCCAGCCATGAGTTCCTTGCATTCGGCTTCGTGTTCGGACAAGAGACGCCATAGGCGATCCACATTGGCCTTCTCAAAGTTGTAAACCGAGAGCTGCTGTTCATCGGCAAGCCGAACGTCGGCATACTTCACGCCCGGCGCCCACTCAATGTCATAGACGCTATCGACGTTCTGCAGAAACGCGACGATGCGTTCCAGTCCGTAGGTCAGCTCGGCCGGCACCAGTTCCAGGTCAATGCCGCCGCACTGTTGGAAATAGGTGAACTGCGTGATCTCCAGGCCGTCCAGCATCACCTGCCAGCCCACGCCCCAGGCGCCCAGCGTCGGCGCCTCCCAGTTATCCTCTTCGAGTTTCAGATCGTGCTTGGTGAGGTCAATGCCAATGGCTTCGAGGCTTCCCAGATACTGATCGATTACGTCGTCCGGGCTGGGCTTCAGGATCAACTGAAGCTGTTGGTGCTTGTACAGCCGATTGGGATTTTCCCCGTAGCGGCCATCCGCCGGCCGGCGCGAAGGCTGCACGTACGCGACCCGGTACGGCTTGGGGCCCAGCACGCGCAGAAAGGTCTCCGGCGACATCGTACCCGCGCCGACCTCAATGTCGTAGGGCTCTTGAATAATGGCTCCGCGGTCCGACCAGTACCGCTTGAGCTTGAAAACCGTTTCTTGGAAGGAGTCCATGTGGAAGTGATAACGAACGTGGAAATGACTTGGGAACTGAGCGGATGCCGCGCCCTCTATTGCGCCTCCAGCATGCGCACGGTCAACAAACGCCGTTCCACGTGTTGTTCGATCGAACGGATGAGCTGTTTTCGTAGGTCGCTGAGTGTCGATTTGTCCCACACACGGGGCGTCAGCTTCGACAGCGGGGTTCGGAAGATCTCTTCGGCGATGTCGGCAGTCTCGGTGCTGACGCGGAACTCGGGCAGCACGCCGCTGAGGCGGACCGCCCACAACGTGAAGTAATCCACGGCAGTCCAGGTCGCCCCGCCCGCGCGAAGATAGTCCAACGTCGCGATCAGCAGCCGAAAGAACTTTTCGTTGGCCTCGTGAGGAGGTAGCAATTGCTCGGAAACCTCGGCGAGGAAGTCCAGGGCCAATGACCGTTCGTAGTCGTTTTGTAAAGAGAACACCGACGTAATCAATTCACAACCCGATAGACTGGCAAGCTCCGCATTCTCGCGTTGGTAGTACGACAAACGAATATAGGAGAGTCGCTCCAGTCCTGCTCCAAATGCACTCTTCGGCCGCCTGGCGCGCTTGGCAACCCCGCGCAGTTTACCCTGATCACGCGTGAGGCAGCTCACAATCAAATCCGCCTCCCGAAACGCGTAGGTTCGAAGCACGAACGCCTCGCTTACTTGGGAGGGCATACAATCTCCTCAAGCTGCGAAAGCGAAACGTGTTGGCGCACTTTCTGACCGAAACTCCTAGAGTACCATGCACTCGTTGAAACAGAACGACCGTCAGATGTTTCGGTTCGATGAACGAGATTCGCTTTCAGGAGGCGCGACTGTCGTGAGATTTCGCCGCTGCGGAGAGCCGCTGATGGGAGAACGTCCGGCGACAATTCGTTTTGAAGCCGAGCGGTGGTCGGCCGGGCGAGGGCGTTAGTGCATCCCCTCGTGATCGTCCATATTCATCTGTTCGTGATTCATTCCGTCCATCTTGCCGGCATCGGTGGGTGCGCCTGCGGTTCCGCTGCCGGCGGGAGCCTTGGACAGATTGCCGACCCAATATTCAATGCCCTGCACATAGACCGTGCCCCGGACCGGTTCACCTTCCTTCAAGGCATCCAGTTCCGCCGCGTCCTTAACCGGGAAATCCATCGTCATGGCGCCCATCCAGTCGCCGATGGCTTGGTGGCGAATTTTCGCGATGTTGTTATCGCGATCGATGCTGATGATTTCTCCCTCTAGCGGATACTCCTTTACCGGGTCATTGAAGTAGTCCTTGGAGTTCGCGGCGGTCTCCTGGGACGAACCACCACACGCGGTGAGGCACAGCACTGCAACTAACAGCGCGCCACTCAGGATCCTCACGGAACGAAGACAGGCCATGCTTCGAGGGTAACGCACGCGCCCGAGACCGGAAGATGGAACGTACCTATCCACTCCATCGCGCGTCCACCGCGCGAAGCGAGGTCCTTCTCCGCATACGTTCCGCCCAATCTCCGGGCGGCCTTACGGCTTGCCGGACTGATAGGGGATCCAGGGGAATTAAAAGACAAACTTAGCTACCAGCTGAACCACACGGGCATTGCTCGGGTAAACTTGATTCCACTGACCAAAAAGAGAGTTCCCCGCCAGCAAGGCCGAACGATTGAAGTTCTGCGTCGCATTGATGCTATTGATCCGTCCTGGCACAAACTGAGCGTGGTTCAGTGCATTGAAGAAGTCAGCACGGATTTCCACGCGCTTGCTCTCCCCGACCGGGAGAACCTTCATGACGCTCAGATCAAAGTTATTGATTGGGTTCGTACGAAGCGTATTACGCCCACCGGTGGCGTAGGCGCCATAGCCGGCCGCGACATACTGGGCATTCGGATTATTGGCCAGATAAGCCACCACATTCCCATCGGAGTTGGTCAGAGGCGTTACTCCGGTCGCGGTGCCCGGAACGCCGTTGGGATTCACAATCGTTCGGTCCGTCTGGTCATCGAAATTCAAGTTCGCGTCCAAAGGACTCTGGGGGGTAACGTATTGAGGGGATTCGAACGTATAGGTGCCCGAGAGATTATAATTCCCCACCAGATTGCGAAGCACCCAGTTATTGCTGCCGCGGAACCACGGCGTGTCATACATGGTCGTGACCGTAAGCCGATGGCGGCGGTCCAGAGCCGACGTGCCCCACTCCGAGCGCATGTCGGAAAAGTTCTGCGGGCGGCGCGGGGAAAGTGCGGTCGTGTTGATCTCCGCGGTGCTGTCGTCCAGCAGGTGGCTCCAGGTATAGGAGGTCTGCAACATCAGGTTGCTTGAAAAACGTTTCCGGAAGTCCACCGCAAGCCCGTTGTAGAACGAGTTTCCGCGCGGCACATACGAGGTGATGATGTTGCTGAAGCCATACTGCGCCAGCGGATTGCCCTGCGCGAAGGCTTGCCCAAACAGGTCATAGTTGGTGAGCGTCAGGGCATCGAGCTGCGTCTGACTGGGAGCCGCAAAGTAGGTCGGCAACGAATTCGTCGGAGTCACAATGGATTGCGTATTCAGGCGAGTTTGCGCCAGCAGGTGAACGCCCCGCGTTCCCAGATAGCGGACATCCAAGACATAGTCGTTCCCGAACTGATGTTGGATGCCAAAATTCCAATTCATCGCGTAGGCCAGTTTCTGATTTGGCAACCAACCCGTGGTCCAGGCGCGCGCGGTCGCCGCATCCAGCGTTGGCGGTGTGGCAACGCCCGAGATTCCCCCGTTGGCCAGATAGTTCCCCTGGTCGTTGGTTGTGCCGATGATGGTCGAATTGGACTGCGGCGGACGCACATTCCGCCCGATGTTGTCAAAGATCTGATCGTAGGCCATGCCGAATCCACTCCGGATTGTGGTGCGGCCGTTGCCCGGAGCCCAGGCAAAGCCGACCCGCGGTGCGAAGTTCTTCATCTGCGGCTTAGGAGCCTGGAAGGTCAACACACCCGGGACGTTGGCGATACTGTTCAGCGCGAATTCCTTCATCGACTTGGAAACACCGTTGTATTCCCAGCGCACGCCCAGGTTGATCGTCAAACTGCGGGTCGCTTTCCAGTTGTCGTTGGCGTATAGGTAGAAGGCGTTGGCGTTACCGTGATAGGGCAGGCTCCCCACGCCACGCTCGGCTAAAACATCGGGGGTGAGATCGTTCAGATATCGCTGGAGCGTGGAGTATTGGTAGTTGCCACGAACAGCGGAAACCGAATCGATCGAAGAAATGATATTCCGCCCGTCGAAACCAAACTTGAAGTCGTGGTTCCCCACGTTCCAGGTCAGATTGTCGACCAATTGATATGTGTTCTGCGTCACCGCCTGTGGGGTATTGGGGTTCGGGCCGAACTGTAACCCCAGGTCACCTTGGATGACAACATTCGGAAACATGCCCAACCCCGGAAAGGAGACGTTCGGGACGACCTGGGAATCGTTATAACGGTTGAAGGCCATGCGAACTTCGTTCACAAGGTTTGCCGAGAAGGTGTGAAATTCGGAAATCGAGGCGACGTGCCCGTTAATCGGACGTGGCGCATAGAACGAGGGAAGCTGGGCCTGCGTGTCGATACCCCGCGTTCGGTTGATCACATAACGGCCCCGGAGTTGGTCGTTGTCCGAGATCGTATAGTCCACCGAAGCCATGCCGCGCTGATTGTTTACGTACGCCGGCGCCACAACCGGAACTATCCCCAGCGGAATCGTGACCCCGTTCACCGTCGCCGTCTCGCTGCCGGTCTGCGCCGGGGCCGGGTTCAGGTATTGCCGAAGCGCTGACAAGTTGTTCTGCGAGATACCGCTCATCCCGGCTAAAGTCTGGTAGCCGGCCTCGGTGGGCGCGGTGATCCGCGAGACCGGCGAGGAGGCGTACCCGTTCGGGTTGTAGTCCATGTTGCCGAAAAAGAACAACTTGTTGTGAACAACCGGTCCACCCAGGCTGGCGCCGATCAGGTTGCTGTCATAGCGCGGACGCTGACTGATGCCCTGGCGCTTGAAGATCTCGTCTTGTGCATTCAGGTTCCGATTCCGGAAATACTCATAAACTCTTCCGTGGAAATCGTTGGTCCCACTACGGATGACCGTGTTGAACTGCCCGCCGGAGGAATGCCCGAACTCCGCGCTGAACTGGTTCTGCAGGACCGTGAACTCGGCGACGGCATCATTCGGAAGGTTCACCACTGGACCGGTGACATCTTTGCGGTTATTGTCCGTACCTTCAATGGTGTAGTTGTTGTTCCGCGGACGCTGACCGCCCACCGACGGACCGGTCCCATCACCCACGCCGCCGGAACTGGCCACGCCGGCGCTCAACAGCGCAAGATTCAGGTATCCGCCATCCGGATTTGCCGCAGCCGGCAGATCGGCAGCCATTCGTGTGCCATAGGTATTGGCGATTTCATAGTTCGCCGCGTCGACCAGCATGGCCGACGTCGTTACATCCACCGCGAAGGTCACCTGACCGGGTGACATCGTAAAGTTCGCCGTGGTCGTCTTGCTGAGACGAACCTCGACGTTCCGCAACCGCGCAGACGTGAACCCGTCCGCTTCCACCCGAATGGTGTACTCCCCCACCAACAGGTTGTCGACCCGGTAGAAGCCGCCCTCATCAGAGGTGACCGTGTCCACCACGCCCGTTGCATCATTTTCCACCTCAACCCGCGCACCTTTCACCGCCGCGCCGGTCTGGTCAAAAACGCCTCCCACAATGTTCCCGTCCGCGATCTGGCCAGGGGCCGTTGCCGCGGTGGCCAGCAGGAACACAATAATCTGCACACTCCGCCCAAAGATACGTGCAAGATCCTTCATAGACACCAAACTCCGTTCTACTAACCCTCTCTAGGGTTCTTTTCGACAGAGCGGAGGGAAAGGATTAGCAATAGATGTCCGGCAAGTGCCTTAAAATGAGCGGGTTTCCCTGAGCATGCCGCAAGATTACTCTTACTCTAGCTACCCGCATTGGGGTTAGGCCTACTCCTCACTATGCCCCTCCGTCCACGTGGTTTTTCGGGGAACGGTGGGCGTCAACCGACCTTGTTTTGCCGATCTCGCACACCCCAGAGTCGGCTGGGTCTCTCAACTGCCCCGTTGAGATATCCCACCATGGCGAAGAAAAAACAGGCGAGCGCGGGGCGCTGATGCATCGGATAGTCGAAGAACGCATGAACGCACATCACCCACAGACCCAGGCCCCACACCGAGGCGAAGACTTGAGGCATCAACCAAAGAAATACTGCCAAAACGATGCATCCAAATAGCATGCCACCTTCAGCTGTCCACTGGGCCCAGTCATTATGGGCCTGATTCACGTAGCGGCCGGCGTCATAGAGCGCAAAGCCAGGATAAACCTCCGCCCAGGTTCCTAACCCGAACCCGTGCCATGGCCGTTCGCGGATCATCTCGATGCTGGACCGCAGAAGGTTCGCCCTCTCGGCATAGGGATTCGCTTGTTCCAGCCGGGATACCAGAAAATCCCACCCCACCACCCACGTGGCCAGCGCCGCACTTCCGATTGAGATCGCGGCACCCTGGATCCAATTCCGGAGCGGAAGAGCGCCGCGCCGGACCAGGATCGCGGGAATCAGCACCAGTTCCCCCAGGCACAGAAGGGTTCCTCCGCGGGAGCCGCTCGCCACCACCGAGGCAAACAGGATCCCGGAGGCCGCCACATAGCGCCATTTGGAACCATGTAAACAGATTTTTATCAATGTGATGGCGAGACATACCTCAACAAATGCCGCATACTGATTTCGATAGACGAAAGGACCCAGCGTCAGTTGATCGCTGCCCACATCGACCCACCACCAGACCACTCCCACAGGCGAGGAAATCACCGTCAGAATCGCCAGCACGGCCAGCCCGGTCGAGAACCAGACCACCGACTCGGTGATCCGTCCGAGCCCGAACCGGTCCACTCTCCCGGATGCCCGCTCGTCCGCCCCGACCCCGGTGGCCAGGACGACCACGCAGGTGTAAACAACCCAGTGCAGCCATTGCTCCTCGGTGCGCTGCGGGTCCACCGTCCAGCCCGCCAGGATTTGGACTCCGATCCAGGCCGTCGCCGCGATCATCAATCCCGGCACAAACCACCGCAGCCGCCCGAAACTCCGGCCTTGGCCTGTGCCTCGCATCCAGGCCTGCATCCATCGGAGCACCCGAACGGCGGTCAGAACCAGGATCGCGAGTTCGAAAATCGTCAGCGTCCAGCGGCTGGGAACCCACAACGTCAAAATTCCGAACCCGAGAATGGCGAACAACAGCATGGACTTGGACCGAGCGATCATTGTAGCCGACAGAAAACCTCTTGACTCTGTATACGAAACGACTACACTGAATAGCGTTCCCCCGATTGGTTGCCGTCCGGCGCGCAACACTCCCCCAGCAGCGATCCGGCAGCCCGCATAGTCAAGTTTGGTTCAGCTCCCCCGGCAGTTCCTCCCCCCAAGGACAGGTCGTTCTCCCCCGATGGATCTCCCCCGATCGGACCGGTGCGCGTTAACCGGCCACTCCCCCGGGAACAGGTGGTTCTTCACACATGGCGATTACCAAGCCCCGCAATCGAGTCGTATTGTTCCGGCTCACCGAGGACGAGTATGACTATCTGCAGCAGGCCTGCGAGGCGGGACAGGCGCGTAGCATTTCTGACTTTGCACGATCGCGCATTCTGGGCCAGCACGTTTCGGACGCGCAGAAGTCGGTGCCGGGAGACGGCATCTCTCTGGATCCTCCCGCCCTCGATGGACTCGAGCAGCGCCTGGATCAGATTCAATCCGCAGTCGACCACCTGACCCAGATGGTCCTCGGTAGCGGACAGCCACGCAAATCCGCCGCGACGGTCGGGAGTCCCGTTCTCCGCGGTAATGAGATGCGAGGCACCGATCATGGATAGGACCATGGGTAGCCCCGCGCCCATGGGGAAGTCGCGGGGGAATCCGCGCGGCAATTCATCGTCCACTCGACGGGTGCAAGTGAGCTTTGTGCTCCTCGTGGCCGGCCTCGTGCTGACCGCACTGCAGCTCGCCGCGCAGGCTCCGCGATCAGAGATGCAGGAAGTGGGCGACGCCAACCTGCCTTCGCAGCGCCTCGGCGCCGACGATCTGATCGCGGTCTCGGTCTACGACGCACCCGAGCTCACGCGGACCATCCGCGTCGAGCCGACCGGGGAGATCCACCTGCCGCTGCTTCAGGATGGGATCCCCGCCAGCGGTAAATACGCGCGGGAGCTGGAATCGACCATCGCCGGCGCGCTCAAGACCGGCGAGATTCTGGTGGAGCCCATCGTCAAGGTCACGGTTGTGGAATACGCCAGCCGGCCGGTCGCTGTGATTGGCGCGGTTAAGAAGCCAGTGAATTTCCAGGTGGAGGGAGCCGTCACGTTGCTGGACGCCCTGGCACGCGCCGAAGGCCTTTCTGAAGATGCGGGCCCGGAGATCCTGGTCACTCGAACGACTTCCCCAGCGGGCACAGACATCGGCTCTTCCCCGCCCGAGTCGCGGCAGGAGGTCCGCAAGATCCCGGTCCGGCAATTGTTGGATGAAGGCGACCCATCGTTGAACATCGCACTGCAAGGCGGTGAGGAGATCATCATTCCCAAGGCGAAGCAGATCTTTGTCGTCGGCAACGTGCAGAAACCGGGTGCTTTTCCAGTCCGCGGCGAAAGTGACTACACCGTGCTTCAACTGGTGGCCTTGAGCGAAGGCCTCGCGCCGTTTGCCGAAAACATCGCCTATATCGTTCGCGGCAGTGGCAGCCCGGACGCCCAACAGATTCCGGTGGAGCTCAAGAAGATCATGAAGCGCGAAGCCCCGGACCTGCAGCTTCAACCGGAAGACATTTTCTACGTACCGGACAATTCGGCGCGCCGCACGACGATGACCGTTCTCGACCGGATCGCCAACTTCGGCGTATCCACCGCCTCCGGTGTTCTGATCTGGCGGCGTTAACCTAAGCAACCTTCAGAGGATTTTGTGAGTCAGAACAACAACGACGGCTTCGACTACAAGAACCTGGCGTTCCGCAAACCGCCGGCGCGTTCGATCGATTCGACGCTCTCCCCCTATCTGGGCATGCCGAGCGCCTACCAGCAACCGACGATCCTGGACGCCGAGTTTGAAGCAGCCAGCTCTCATCTGCCGCTCAGCCATTACCTCTGGATCCTGCGCCGCCAGGGATGGAAGATGCTGGCCTTCGTCATCGTCGCGGTGCTGGCCACCATCATCGTTTCCTTGCGCCTGACTCCGATCTACGAATCGACCGTCACCATCGACATCGACCGCCGCTTGCCTACCGGCGTGCTCGGCGACGAGGCCGTACAAACCTCCAATAATGATGCCGACCAGTTCCTGGCGACGCAAATTCAGCTCATCCAATCCGACTCCGTACTGCGCCCGGTGGTCGATCGCTTTCACCTCCGCGAAGTCGAGCCCGATGCCCTCGAAGAAGCAGTCGACGATTCCTCCATCAGCCGCGAAGCTCCCGTGATCCTGAAACCCCTGAGCGTCGACCGGTCCCCAAATACCTACATCCTTCGCATCGGCTACCGCTCCAAAAACCGGCAGCTTGCAGCCGATGTCGCCAACGCGATCGCGGAAAGTTACCTCGCGCACTCCTACCAGATTCGCTACGACGCCACAGCCGGCCTGAGCCATTTCATGGAGCGCCAACTGGAGGAGCTCCGCGCCAAGATGGAGACTTCCAGCGAAGCCCTGACGCGCTTTGAACGCGAGCTGAACGTCATCAATCCGGAAGAGAAGACCAACATCCTGACCGCACGGTTGCTGGAATTGAACACCGACTACACCGAAGCGCAAGGCGATCGGGTCGCCAAGGAAGCGGCCTACAATTCGGTGACCAGCGGGAGCCTCGCCGCCGCTCAGGCCTCCACGCAGGGCGAATCCTTACTGCAACTGAGCGAAGACCTCAACGCCGCGCGGCAGCAGTTCGCCGAGGTCCGCGGCGTCTATGGCGCGAACCACCCGCAATTTCGTAAGGCCCAGACGCGTCTGTCCGAACTCGAGAACCAATTGAAGGAAGCGCGCGCGAATGTCACCGAACGTGCCGAGGCCGAATATCGCCAGGCGTTGAGTCGCGAAGAGATGCTGGGCGCCGCCCTATCGGAGACCAAAACCGAATTCGACAACCTCAACGCGCGATCGTTCGAATATCAGACGCTCAAGCGCGAAGCCGACGGCGACAAGGAACTCTATGAGGAGCTCGTTCGGCGCATCAAGGAAGCCGGCATCAACGCCAGCTTCCAGAACAGTTCCATCCGCGTGGCCGACCCGGCCCGTCCCGGACTGAAGCCCGTCTTTCCGCGCATCTGGCTGAACGCGCTGCTGGCCTTCCTGATTGCCGCTTTCGTGGCCATCGGCGCGGCGATTCTTAACGACGTGCTCGACAATACGGTCCGCGATCCCGACCAGGTGACGCGCCTCATGAACACCGACGTCATCGGTTCCCTGCCCGCGGTCAAGGATTGGAAGCGGCACCTGAGCCCGATCGCGGCGGTCGAAAATCTGAAGGCTACGGTCGCATCAGCCGGGATCGCAGCGGTTCCAAAGTCGCCGGTCGCTGCGGCAGCAGGCGGCGGTCCGCAAACGAAAGTGCTCCTGCGGCCGGAAGAACAGGCCAACCAGGCGCTGTCGAACTATGAAGAGGCAATTCGCACGCTGCGCAACTCGATCCTGCTCACCGACTTCGACCGCCGACTCCGCAGCGTTCTGCTGACCAGCGCATCGCCCTCGGAAGGAAAATCGACCGTCGCCGCGCACCTCGCCGCGACCCACGCCGGCCAGCACAAACGCACGTTGCTCATCGATGGCGACCTGCGCCGCCCCAGCGTCCACCGGCTTTATCAGGTGCCCAACAGCGTCGGCCTGTCCGACGTCCTGATGCAACGGCTCACCTGGCGCGAAGCGGTGATCCACATCGACGGGCACTCCGGCCTGGACGTCCTGCCCGCCGGCCCTTCCACCCGCCGAGCCTCGGACCTCATTGGCATGGGGCTCGCCGAAATCATGGAGGAGGCGACCCAGGAGTACGATCTGGTGGTGCTCGACGCGCCGCCGCTACTAGGCTTCGCCGAGCCGCTCCAGATGGCCACCGCCGCCGACGGCGTCATCGTCGTCGCCCGAGCCGGAGACACTTCGCGTAAGGCCCTCAGCACCGTCATCACGACCCTGAACCGCCTGCGCGCCAACCTGGTCGGCGTCGTGCTGAATGAGGTCCACCGGGAAGTCAGCGCCGGTTACTACTACTACTACGGCCACTACAGCAAGTATTACGAGCAGCGGAAGGCAGGGTGAGCGATGTTCTTTCACGCAGCCGACAATACAAATCCTGACTCGATGGCTTCCGGGTTTCGTCATCGGAGAGTCAACCTGTTTTTTCGATTGTTCTCTCGTGATGTCCCGTTGTCGATTCTTGACCTCGGCGGTACCCCCGCGTTCTGGGCTCCGCATCTTGACCGGCTACCGCCAGATAGTTCGGTAACCGTGGTGAATTTGGACCCCCCGAACGACACCATCAGCGAGAGGGTCGTTCAACACACAGGGGACGGACGAAATCTGTGGGAATTCCCAGATCGCACCTTTGACGTTTGCTTTTCCAACTCAACCATCGAGCACGCGGGCACCATCGAGGACCAGGCTGCAATGGCGAGTGAGATCCGGCGGGTTGCGACGGGATACTTTGTCCAGACCCCGAACTATTTTTTTCCCTTGGAACCACATTTTCTTGTGCCCTTCTGGCAGTTCTTTCCCGAGTCTCTCCGCACATGGATGCACTGCCAAGCCAATCTGGGTTGGATTGATCGGGAACCCGATCTCCAAAAGGCCCGGGAGGAAGTCGCTTCCATCAAGCTACTAACGGCGATGGAGTTTCAACGATTATTTCCTGATGCCCAGATCCATCGGGAAAGATTCGGCCCGTTGACCAAGGCACTAATCGCCTATCGAACACTGAGCATATGCTAGTCCCAACCGCATCGCCCGCTCGCATTCCCGTCGCCGAGCGGGACAACACCGCTGAAAGGGCGCAGCGAAAACTGCAGCAGTGGCCCTGGTTGCTGCGTGGCTTCATGGCCATCCTCGGTGTGTGTCTGGCACTCTACGCCTTCCTCGGCAAAGGATTCGCCTATTTTGGCTGGCCTCCCCTTTATGTGGGAGAAATACTTCTGCTGGTGGGGCTTTTGACACTCCCGTTCTCCCAGAGAATGTTCTCCCTATGCCTCAGTCCAATTGGTGTCATCTTCATGGCCTTTGTCGCATGGCAGGCCATTCGCACCGTCCCCTTTGTCGACACCTATGGAATGGACGCCCTGCGGGATGGTGTCATCTGGGGGTATGCTTCGTTCGCCTGGATTGTGGCAGCGCTAGTACTTCGGCTGCCCGGATTCCTGCATCACGCCGTCGTTATTCGTTACATACGTTTCGCGAAAACATTTCTCATCCTGGGCCCGGTGCTATGGCTATCGACGCTCTACTTCAAAGATTGGCTTCCATATTGGCCGGGCACAACAGTCACCGTACCTCTCATCAAAGGCGACGAATTTTGTGTGCACTTGGCGGGAATTCTCGCAATCACACTCCAAGGACTGGGGTCAGCACGTCTGACATGGGTTCCACTTATACTCGTCGACGCGATTCTCGCGATGAACGTACGAAGTGGGCTATTGGCGTTCGTGGCCGCGGCGGGTTTCGCAGTGATACTGCGCCCCCGGCCAACGAGGGTAGTCCTGCTTATTGCCGCAACCGCACTGATCGTAACAGCGATGGCGACATTCGACGTTAGACTTCCCATTCCCGGAAGGGTCCGCGAATTCTCCGTACAGCAGTTAACCGAAAGCGTACAAAGCGTGATCGGGAGGAGTTCCCGCAGCGACCTCGAAGGAACCAAGCGTTGGCGTCTGGAGTGGTGGAGCAAAATCGTTGACTACACGGTAACAGGGCCGTATTTCTGGATGGGCAAAGGTTACGGCATAAATCTTGCCGACAGCGATGGGTTTCAGGTGGGTACGAACAGGAACCCCTCCGAAGTCCTCACAACTCCCACTTGGCCATCATGGCGCGATCTGGTGTGCCCGGGTTCTTCCTGTGGGTGCTTCTACAAGCGGTCTGGGCGGGCGGTCTCTTCCGCTCCTACCTCCGCGCTCGCTCTTTGGACCATGCCCATTGGGTAGGCGTTTTCGCCTGGATTCTCGCTTACTGGCTAGCATTCATGGTCGCAGCTGGATTCGACGTATTTCTAGAAGGGCCCATGGCGGGAATTCCCTACTGGTGCCTAATCGGGCTTGGATGGGGAGCACACATGTTGTATCGACAACAGACGAGATCGGAAGATTCTCAGCGTTCCATCTTCCGCCGGCAGAAGTTGGTGCGCAATGAATAAGCTAAGCCATTTGCTAGGTCGCCCACGGGAACTTCCCGACCGAGTGCGCCACAAGCTTGAGAATTGGCACGACCGCAGTTTCCGTCGTGCACAATCGAACACTTCTATTTCACCGCATGCCCTTGACGATGTGATCAGCACCTTTCTGGACGGATTCCCAAAGGGTGAGTTTTGCAATGGGATTGAAGATTCTATACTTCGCCGGCAATCGACATTGGAATCCCTTCCCTTTGCAGTCGAACACAATGGGACGCAAACTCTCGGTCGACTCTGTTACACAACTTGTAAAGCCCTCAGGCCGAGTGTGGTTGTCGAAACCGGTGTCGCATACGGCGTGACATCCGCCTATATTCTTCAAGCGCTGGCTGAGAACGGACACGGGAAGCTCTACAGCATAGACCTTCCTCCCTTGGCCGCAAGCTGCGACAACTACGTCGGATACCTGATCCCACCAGATCTCAGAAGTCGCTGGGAACTCCGTGTCGGAGCCGCACGAACTATTTTGCCTGATCTCCTACAGGAACTTGGCGAGATAGACGTCTTTCTTCATGACAGTCTCCACACTTACTCGCACATGTCCTGGGAGTTCCGGCTAGCCCTTCAACACTTGCGTCCGGCTGGTGCATTGCTTTCGGACGACATTCAAAACAATACAGCATTCACAGAACTTCGGAGATTACCAACCACAGACAAATGGTTTGCAATACAGCAGGACGGGAAAAATGCAATCTGCGGCGCACTTCGAACTCGATAGCACTATAGCTGGCGGAGATAGGGCCGCATCGCCTGCGGTCTTGTGTCTCCATAACTACTACCAGCGACCTGGCGGCGAGGATCAGGTCTTCCGTCAGGAGTCCGCGATGCTGCGAAATCACGGTCACCGGGTCGCGCAGATCACCCGGCACAATGATGCGATTGGCAACGGATCAGCTGAGAGCTGGCGTCCAGACGATCTGGAACGCCGCCGCTCGTCGTGAGCTCGCCGAGGAGTTCCGAGCGATGGACGCCGAAGTCGCGCACTTCCACAACACCTTTCCAATCCTGTCTCCCGCTGCCTACTATGCCGCGCGCGACGCAGGTGCGGCGGTCGTCCAGACCCTCCACAACTATCGGCTCATCTGCCCGGGCGCGACGTCTTGCTCGCCGGGGCTCGCCCTGCGAGGAGTGCCTACAACAGGGCTCCTACATGCCGGCGATTCGGCACCGTTGCTATCGCGGGAGTCGTGCTGCGACCTCAGCCGTTGCTTCGATGCTGCAGATCCATCACTCGATCGGAACGTACCGCAACGTCGTGGACTTGTATATCGCACTCAGCAAGTTCGCTCGACAAAAGTTCATAGCGGCGGGTCTCCCGGCTGAGCGGATCGTCGTAAAACCCAATTTCCTTTCTGATCCCCCCAGTCCCGGCGCCGGGCAAGGAGGTTATGCCCTGTTCGCAGGCCGCTTATCCGAAGAAAAGGGACTTCACACATTAGCCAAGTCGTGGAACGACTGGGCGTTGACCTACCCCTCAAAGTGGCCGGAAGCGGCCCGCTCGAAGACGCGGTGACGTGGCCTGAAGGATCTAGACTTCCTCGGATGGCAGTCCCGAGAAAGTGTGATTCGCCTGATGCAGAACGCAACGATTCTAATCGTTCCGTCCACCTGGTACGAATGCTGCCCCAATTACCATCATCGAAGCGCTTTGCCTGCGGAACTCCGTAATTGCCTCCAAGCTCGGCTCGATGCCGGAGTTCGTGAAGCACCGCGAGACCGGCCTCCTGTTCCAACCCGGCGATCCGCAAGACTTGGCCCGGCAGGTCCGCTGGGCCTTCGAACACCCTGAAGCCATACGAGCCATGCGTGACAACGCTCGCCACGAGTTTCGTGACCAAATACACCGCCGAACAAAACTACAAGATGCTGATCGAAATCTATCGGGAGGCCATCGAACATTCCCAGCGGCGCAGGCGCGATGCATTTCGCCAGCCAAGGCACGGCAGGGGATCCTGTCTAACTGATGGCGCACCCATCCATCATTCCGGGCATCCAGCACCGGCGCATCCTGGGGACCCGCGTGGAGGTCACCAGTTATCGCGACGTCATCGCACGCGCCACCCAATGGGCTCATCATGGTGAATCGCGCTACATCTGCCTGGCCACCGTCAACCAGGTTATGGAAGCCTGGGACTCCCCTTCCTTCCATCACGCGCTGGAAGATGCCGCGATCGTTACCGCCGATGGCATGCCGCTCGTATGGATGCTGAAGGCCCTGGGAGCCGGGCACGCGAGCCGGGTCTACGGTCCCGACCTCACGCCGATGCTGCTCCAAGCTGCCGCGAAACAGGCCATCCCCGTCGGCTTCTATGGGGGAACCGACCCGGTGCTTTCCTCGCTCGTCGCCCGCGTGGAACAACGCCTTCCGTCACTCCGAATCGCTTATCGGGAAGCGCCGCCTTTCCGCCCCCCGACGCAAGAAGAAACAGATCGCACCATCGCATCCATTTGCGCCAGCGGCGCGCGGATTGTGTTCGTCGGCCTCGGCAGCCCCAAGCAGGATATCTGGATGCATCAGGTTTCCTCGCGGATTCCTGCTGTGCTGCTCGGCGTGGGAGCCGCTTTCGACTTTCTCGCCGGCGCGAAGCCACAGGCCCCCCGCTGGATGATGGGTGCGGGACTGGAATGGCTGTTCCGCCTTGCCAGCGAACCTCGCCGACTTTGGCGCAGGTACCTGAAGCACAACCCCAGGTTCGTCGTACTGGCGTTGAAACAACTTTACGAAAGCCGACCCGCTCCGTCGCGCCAATGAGTACCGCTGCAAAACCCGCCCTCGCCCTGGCTGGTTCCACCAGCGTGAACCTCGCCCCCGCCGCGATCTTCCTCAGCGACATCCTCGCGCTGGAGCTGTCCTTCGCGCTCGGCCTCGGCGTCCGCAGCCTGCTTGGCGACTTTTTCACCGCCAGCATTGGCGTCAACCAATTCCTGGGCGTCGCCGCGGGCATCCTGCTGCTGCCCCTGATTTACTACCAGCTCGGGCTCTATCCCGGATATCTGCTCGGACCGGTGGAACGGCTCCGCCGCCGCACCCTGGCGACCTTCTTTGTCTTCGGCGGACTCATGGCATGGGATTACCTGGTCGAACGCGGCATCCTGTCGCGCGGCGTCCTGCTCGCAACGCTGGTGTTCGCGCTGATCCTGCCGCCGCTGCTCGAAATGTTCACCCGCCGATGGTTGATTCACCTCAACCGTTGGGGCATCCGTGTGTGGATTGCCGGCGCCGGCAAGCAGGGCCGCGACATTGCCCGCACGCTCCTCGCCGAGCCGCAGCACGGACTCATCCCGGTCGGCTTCCTCCATTCCGGAGCAATCACCGCCCCAGCATCCGCTCGTGCCCTGGACGAACTGCCCCTACTCGACCTGAACCACGTCGGCCCCTCGCTCATCGATTCCGCCGACGCCGCCATCGTCTGCCTGGCCGACCTCGATGACCAACAGCGCCGCACCGCCGGACTCGACGCGATCCTGCAACGCCTCCACTTCCCGCGCGTCATCGTCGTCCCGGATTTGGCGGGCGTCGCCAGCCTGTGGGTTCAGGCGCGCGACCTCGGCGGCACGCTCGGCTTTGAGATCAAGAAGAACCTGTTGCTGCGCCACAACCACATCCTGAAATCCGCGATGGATCAGGTTGTCGCGCTTCCCCTGTTCCTCCTCAGCCTGCCGATCATGGCGCTCGCCGGAGCATGCATCAAGCTGTTGAGCCCCGGCCCGATCTTCTATCGCCAGATGCGCGAAGGGATCGACGGCGCCCGCATCCCGGTGTGGAAGCTTCGCACGATGCACACCGATGGCGAACGAATCCTGGAAGAGTGGTTTGAAACGCATCCGGAGGACCAGCAGCATTGGAAGCGTCACTTCAAGCTTCCCCGCGACCCGCGCGTGATCTCCTTCATCGGGCCACTGCTGCGCCGCACGAGTCTCGATGAGCTTCCCGCAGCTATGGAGTGTCCTGCGCGGCGAGATGAGTCTGGTAGGTCCGCGCCCCTTGCCCGACTACCACCTGAGCGGCTTCGACGGCGCCTTCCGCCAACTCCGCACGCAGGTGCTTCCCGGGCTCACCGGACTGTGGCAGGTCTCCTCGCGCGCCGACGGCGACACCGAAGTTCTCCGCGCCATGGACACCTTTTATATCCGCAACTGGTCCCCTTGGCTGGACCTCTATATCCTCGCCCGGACCGTGACCGCCGTGTTGCTGGCTCGCGGAGCCTACTAAGTCGCCGCTTGCATCGCCACCCTAGTGCCAGCGGCTCATGATCACTTTTTGCTCGGTGTAGAAGTTCACCGCATCCTTGCCGTGGGCATGCAGATCGCCGAAGAACGAATTCTTCCATCCAGCGAACGGGAAGAACGCCATCGGAGCCGCGACGCCCACATTGACGCCCACCATCCCGGCTTCCACCTGCGCCGAGTATTCGCGCGCCGCCTCACCGCTGGCCGTAAAGATCGACGACGAATTCCCAAACTCCGACGAGTTCACCAGCGCGATCGCGTCATCCAGCGAGTTCACCCGGACCACCGACAACACCGGCCCAAAGATCTCATCACAAGCGACCGTCATCTCCGACGACACCTTGTCCAAAATCGTCGGACCCACGAAAAACCCGTCACCCTCAACTTTGGTTTCGCGGCCGTCCACCAGAGCAATCGCCCCTTGCGACACCCCGCGATGAATGTAGTTCTTGATCTTCTCGGCGTGCTCCTTCGTGATCACCGGACCCATGTCCGTCCCGTCCTCGGACCCATCGCCGACCTTCATCGCCTTGGTCTTCTCGACCAATAACTTCAGCAGCGGTTCGGCGACCTTGCCTACCGGAACCAGCACGCTCCCGGCCAGGCAACGCTCCCCCGCGGCCCCGAAAGCCGACCCCAGGATTGCATCCACCGTCTTTGGCAGATTCGCGTCGGGCATCACCACCAGATGATTCTTCGCCCCTCCCAGCGCCTGGACGCGCTTGCCCTTCCCGCGCCGCCGTCGCATAAATCACCTTGGCCACCGGCGTGGAGCCGACAAACGAAATCGCCGCCACCTGCGGATGATGCAGCAGCGCATCCACCGCCGTCTTATCCCCATGAATCAGATTCAGTACGCCCGGCGGCAGCCCCGCCTCATGCAGCAAGTCGATGGCGAAACTCGGCGTTAGCGGCACCTTCTCGGACGGCTTCAGGATGAAACTGTTCCCGCAGGCGATCGCGAATGGCTCCATCCACATCGGAACCATCGCCGGGAAATTGAACGGCGTAATGCCGACGCAAACGCCGATCGGTTGCCGGATCGTATGACAATCGATGCCGGCCGCGACGTCGTTCAGCGAGTCGCCCATCATCAGCGAAGGCATCCCGCAGGCGACCTCCACCATCTGAATCGCCCGCCGCACTTCCGCCTTCGCATCCGGCCGCGTCTTGCCGTTCTCGCTGGTCAGGATGCCCGCCAGATCGTCGCTGTTTTCCTCCAGCAACTGCTTGTACCGGTACAGCACCTGCACCCGATCCACCACGGGCACATCGCGCCACTTCAGGAACGCCGCATGCGCCGTGCGAACCGCGCGGTCCACATCGGATTCGGTCGCCAGCGGAACCTCCGCCAATGCCTCTCCATTGGCCGGATTCCGGACCACCGTCGTCTCACGATCCACCGGTTTCTCCCACGCGCCGTTCACGTAGTAGGAAACACCTTTCACCGATAGTTGGCTCGCCATACTTTAAAATCCGCTTTCCAGAATCTCTCGTCCCAGCCCGCCTGTGCCTTTTCTTCCCCCAACTCCTACCAGGCGACCATCGCATTCTCAAACAACCCCGCCAGTTGATCGGCCTCGGCCGGCCTCGGCGCGAGCTTCGTCACCCGATGCTGCGGCAGCGTCCCCTCCACCAGAGCCGGAATATCCTCGCTCCCATAGCCGACCTCCCGCAACCCATTCGGCGTCTTCAGCCGCTGCATGAACCACGTGATCCGGTCGGCCAGAATCTCCCCGGCATCCTCCATGTTGGCACGCGAAACGTCCACGCCCAACGCCTCGGCGGCCTTCAAATGCCGCTCCGGCGAAGAGGAAGCGGTATACCGAAACACCGACGGCGCATTCAAAATCACCGAGAATCCATGCGGCACCAGCGGCTCTTCGCCAACATAGCCCGGAGCCCGATATCGCTTCACATTGCCCGACACCGGATACGACATGCCGTGCGGCAAATGCACCCCGGCGTTCCCGAACCCGACGCCCGCATACGACGCCGCCAAAATCATCTGCCCCCGAGCCTCGTCATCCTCCGGATGCTCCACCGCCCGCACCAGGAACCGGTCCACCATGCGCAGCGCCTGCAAGGACCACACATCGCTAATCGGATTGGACCCCTGGTACGCCGGACGCAACAGCGGCTTCGGAGGCGCGGGACGCATCGCATACGGAAGCGCCGTGTAGGACTCAATCGCGTGACTCAAAATATCCAGTCCCGTCGACGCCGCCACCGCCGCCGGCATCGTCCGCGTATTCCACGGATCCAGCAGCCCCAGGGTTGGCTTCAAGCGCCGGTGCGCAATCCCTGTCTTCGCCCGCATCGACGTCAGATCGAAAATGCTGACCCCGGTCGTCTCGGATCCTGTGCCCGCCGTCGTCGGGATCGCAAACAACGGCTTCAGCGGACCCGGCACCGGCAGCCCCTTCCCAATCGGCGGATTCACATAATCCAGAAACGCCTCGGGCGGATACGTTACATAAAGATTGACGGCCTTGGCCGTATCGATCGTCGAGCCCCCGCCCACCGCCACATACGCCTCGTATTCGTCCTGCTTGGCGAACGCGATCGCATGCTGAAAGGATTCATCGGTGGGTTCCACGCGGACCTGATCGTAGAGCGTCGCCTCGATCCCGTTCTCGTCCAGCGACGCAAGGACTGTCTGGACCGGCTGCAGCTCCCGCAGCACCGGATCGGTTAACACCAGGACCTTCCGCGCGCCCAGCTCGGCCAGATCCATCCCGATCTCACGCGTAACGCCCGGCCCGAAGCGGACGTTCGACGCCGCCATCTCAAACGCGGTCTCCAACGCCTGGTTCAGCGCCTGGTCCGGCTGTCCCATCCTGTAATGTCCTTTCTTACGATTTCGCCCGTCGCCGGCTGGTCAGCTTCGGCGTAATCACCCGGTTCCACCACATGATCAGCCCGGTGACGAACAGCATGGACGGGATCAGTCCCAGCACCACCCACAGCGCCTTCACCTTCCATCCCATGAAGTTGCCGAAGTGCAGATAGTAGAACCACCGCAGGAAAATGTCCCCGGCGCTGCGGCGCATCTGGCGACGTCCGCCTTTCCCCTTGGCCTCTCCCGGCACCGGACCGTACCCGCTATCCAAGCGAATGATCCCGCTTTCGGGCTCCGCCGGCGCGTCGGACTCGAGTTCGCCAAATCCCACGAACTCCTCGCGCCCTTCTTCGTCAATGCCGGGATTTGCATCGGTGACCACCGCGCCCTCTGATGAAGCCGGCTGCGCGAACACGCCCCCCAGCCCTCCACTGGCCTCGCCCACCTCTTCTTCCGACGGCAAGTCCAGCCGGTACTGAATCAGCGGAGAGAAATAGTTGACGGTCTGCTGAAACGGAGACGGCCAGATCAAGAAAATGCCGGTAACCGCCCACATGAACACCAGCCCAAAGCTCCAGAACCCCACCGCGCTATGCAGGTCCCAATTGATCCGCTTCCACCCCGACTTCGGATTCACGATCAGGTTCCGCTTCCACTGCGCGATCCCCGGCCACCATACAACCCCGCCGGTTATAGTCAGCAGCGTCAGCAGAATCGCGCCGACCCCATTCCAGAACTCGCCCGTCTCGCCTGTCAGCAGCACCGTGTGGAGATCAAAGAACCAGCTCACCCACTGGATTGCATACGGCACCGACGGCCCGATGTCCTCCCCTGTATAAGGATCAAATAGCCGCTGCACCCGCGAGCCATCGTCATCCATCCAGACTTCGGTCGCGTAGCTCTCGTCCTTCCCTGGCCAAACAAAACTGATCGAATTTCCGGGATACGCCTCGCGAACCTTGGCCTTCAGCGCATCGGCCGACAGCGGCTCGCCGCGGACCTCCACTGTTTTCGGTCCGGTATCGGCCCAATCATAGATCTCGTTGCGAAAGACGATCGCGCTGCCGCTGATGCTGATCGCCAGCACATACAGCCCGATCCCCAGTCCGCTCCACAGATGAATCTGAAACAGCGCCCGCCGTAGCCACTTGTTCTGCGGACGCCGCAACCAGCTACCCGAGCCGCGCGCATCGCCCTGTGAATTTTCAAGATCAGTCGACATGGGACTCCATCAATGTTGCGAACTCGCGCACGCCACTCGGGGGTCGAATACCGCGCCAGTCCAGGCTGACAATGGATCATACCGCAACGCGGCAGGCCGTCGTCCAGCCTCTTTGAGTATCCCGCCGCGGCCCCGGAAAACAAAGCGCCCACCGGCCCCACCGTGGGGCGAGCTTCAGCTTGCGGAGGGGTTTAGGGGTTTAGCCCTCCCTGGCACAAACCGTCCCTTGCAACGCTACTCTTCAACCCGGCATCAAATCGCCCGCGCCGAACGCCAACCGTAGAGAGAGCAGAACCGTCCATCCTGCATTAGCGGATCACCCATCCGCGAAACAGATCCCCACCATCCCGGAAGCCCCCAACCCCTGACCCGTATAATGCGGAGATGGTAATCGACCCGGCAACCAAGGACGGCATGGACAACTACCGGCTTCTCTCCGGAGCCATTCTGCCCCGACCCATCGCATTCGTGTCCACCGTGAGCGCAGACGGCATCCGCAACCTGGCGCCCTTCAGCTTCTTCACCGTCATCAGCGCCGACCCGCCCGTCATCTGCTTCTGCCCCATGATCCAGGGTGGCGAGCGCCCTCAAAAGGACACCCTGCGCAACATCCTTGCCGTCAAGGAGTTCGTCGTCAACATCGTCAGCGAGGACTTCGTCGAGAAGATGAACGTCACCTCCGGGCCCTACCCTCCGGAAGCCGACGAATTCGAAATCGCCGGACTCACGCCCGTCCCCAGCGACCTGGTGAAAGCTCCCCGCCTCGGCGAATCGCGCTTCTCGATGGAGTGCAAGCTGCACGACACCGTCGAGGTTTCCAAGAAGTTCCTGGGCGGCACGCTGGTCATGGGCGAGGTCATCCGCTACCACGTCCTCGATTCGATGATCAACGACATCTGTGAAGTCGACACCAAGCAGCTCCGTCCAATCGGCCGCATGGCGGGCCCGGTCTACTGCCGCACCCAGGACACCTTCGAGCTCATCCGCCCGACCTAAGCGAGTGCTCAACCCAAGTGGCGCGGATCTCCTATCCGCGACCCCATGTGGGGCGAGGTTTAGCTTCCGGAGGGCTCAGGCTGCGCAGCAGTCAGCCCTCCCGGGCAGCACCCGCGGACTGCAACCCCATCCCTGCAAGCAACCACCATCTGTCACCACACAGCCAGAGTGGGGCAAGGTTCCGCTTCCGGAGGGCTCAGGCTGGGCAGCAGTCAGCTCTCCCGGGCAGCACCGGCGGACTGCAACGCCATCCCTGCAAGCAACCACCATCTGTCACCGCAGAACCGCCAGACGATAGTCTGCGGCCCCGCCCGCAATCCACACCACTCCTCGCGCCAGCGCCACAACCCCAAACGAAGCGCAGAGGCGTCCGACAGCCGTTGTGTTCGATCAAACAAAGGAGGGTGGGCTTTAGCCCGCGCGGCGCTTCAGCGGCGCCAGTAAGCAAGGTGCGACTAACGACTTTTCCCCTGAAGCCATCCCCCTCCCCCTCAACCACATCGCGTTTCACTCCAGGACCCACCCGCACCACCCCCTGCTACCTTGCACGCCATGGAGGTTGGGTGCTCCCGCATAGGAGAACCCAGCCCGACCGAGCCTCCTCTGAGCAAGGCTCTGCTTGGTGCTTACCGGCGCCGGCATCCGAGCTCATGGGGCAAATCGCGGCGACTCGAGTAAGCCGCGGCGGTCTGCGCGCTATGCTGGCCCGCCGGAGCAAGTATCCGGTGCTGCTGCCCGCGGCAGGTTAAAGTCCGTGGGAGCTGTCCTCGGTGGCAGGGTAAATCAGCCGGGCTGCGCGTCATCGCAGCATAATTCATTGGCCCTGCGCTGTAGCAGGCTAAACCGCAGATAGGGAGCGCTCCCGAAACCACTTACACAAAGGAAACGAGACGCAGAAGAAACAACGACGACACACAGAACCGCGCGCGTCCAGCAAGCGGGCAAACGGAACCGCTCGCTTGGCCGACAACCCACGTGGCGCGGGGCCATGCCCCGCGAAGAGGCAGAGATTACAGCCGTTGTGCGCGATCAATCCAGGTAGCGCCGGGGCTCCAGGCCCGGCGTACAAGTCGCGGACAGGAATGTCCGCGCCACTACAGGTGAGCTGCCCAATAGGCGCGGAGCTCCCCGCCCGAAGGGTGCGTAGCACCCTACAATAAATGATGGCCGCACCTCAACCGACCCCATCCATCCCCGAACTCTCCATCCGAGCCATCATTCTCGGGACCCTCATCGGGATGGTCATGACCGCCGCCAACACGTACCTCGGCCTCTACGCCGGGATGACTGTCTCGGCTTCGATCCCAGCCGCCATCGTCTCGATGGGGATCCTGCGCGGGATTCTCAAGCGCGGCACGATCCTCGAAAACAACATCGTTCAGACCATGGCCTCCGCGGGCGAATCCATCGCCGCCGGTGTCATCTTCACTGTTCCCGCGCTGGTGATCGCCGGAGCCTGGGTCGACTTCGACTTCTGGAAAGTTACGCTGATCGGCCTGCTCGGCGGCGTGCTAGGCGTGCTGTTCATGATCCCCCTGCGCCGAACGCTCATCGTTGAAGACAAGGACCTTATTTATCCCGAGGGTGTCGCCTGTGCCAAAGTCCTGGGCGCGGGACAAAGCGGTGGTACCGGACTCAAAGCCATCTTTCTCTCCCTCGGCGGAGGCCTCCTCTTCAAAGCCGCCAGCGGACTGATCTCTTCCTCCGCCCCACGCTCGAAGGAGCCGTCGCCGTCGGCCGCACCGTGATCCCCTTCGGCTGCGATATCTCCGTGGCCCTGCTCGGCGTTGGCGTCATCGTCGGATTCGAGGTCGGCGCACAGGTCTTCGCCGGAGGCCTGATCGGTTGGCTCATCGGCATCCCTCTCTACTACCTCGCCGCGCCCATTCCCGACGGCCTCTCCCCGATCGATGCCGCCTGGGCAGCCTGGGAAGACCAGATTCGCTACATGGGCGTCGGCGCGATGATCATCGGCGGACTCAGTTCGATGTGGGGCATCCGCAAAGGAATGGTGAAGGGCGTCCGTGAGGCCCTCGGCGGAAATAAAACGCTCGGCGGCATCGTCGAACGCACCGACCAGGACCTCGGCAAGCCAGTCATTCTCGCCATTCTGGCCGCCTGCGCCGTAACCACCATCGGACTCTATTGGTACCTCATCGAGGACCTATCGGTCGCTATCACCAGCGGCCTGATCATGGTCATCGCATCGTTCTTTTTTGTCGCCGTCTCCAGCTACATCGTCGGCCTCGTGGGCAGTTCCAACAATCCGATCTCTGGCATGACCATCTGTGCCCTGCTTTTCTCCGCCGGTATTCTCCTGCTGCTCGGCATGACCGGAGCCCAGGGCGTGCTCGGCGCGCTGGGTGTGGCGGGCGTGGTCTGTTGCGCCGCGGCCACCGCCGGCGACACTTCCCAGGACCTCAAAACCGGATTCCTCGTTGGCGCGACCCCCTGGCGGCAACAGGCCGCCCAGTTGATCGGCGTCGCCATCCCGACCTTCGTCATCGCCCCCGTGCTAACCCTGCTCCATCACGCCTACGGCATCGGCACCGGCGGCGAGCAATCGTTGCGCGCTCCGCAAGCCACCCTGTTCGCCAATATCGCCCAAGCTCTATTCGGCGAAGGCGAGATGCCCTGGAACATGGTTTTCATCGGGGCCGGCATCGGCATCGCCCTCCTGGGCCTTGATGCTTTCCTGGTTCGCAGCAAGATCAACTTTCGCGCCCACGTGATGCCGGTCGCCGTCGGGATCTACCTCCCGCTCGGCCTCAGCGTCCCAATCTTCATCGGCGGGATCCTTCACCTGCTGCTAAGTCGCAAAGGCGAAGCGGCCAACAACCAAGGCATCCTCATCGGCTCCGGACTGATCGCGGGCGAAGCGATCGCCGGAATCCTCATCGCCCTGCTGATCTATTTGACCAATCGCACCTACCCGATCGCGCTGCTCGATAGTGGCTGGCTAACGTTCGCGATCTCGGCCTTGGTGGTGTGGCTGGTCTACCGTTCGGCATCCCGCGCCGCGCGGCTCGACACTTCGCACTAGCGAATCTTACGCTTATTGAATTGGAATTCCCGACGGCACGGCGGTCGCAACAGGTCCATCCAGGGCGCGCTGCATAGCACTGACCGTCGCGAATGCCTGGGCACTGGTGGAACGATCCAACTCCACGTCCCCTCCGACGCGCCGCACGCGCAGAACCTCTACATTCGGGATGCCACGTCCATCGACGACGACCTCGGGCACCAGCATGCCTTCCAGTGCTGCCGTGATCTCGGGCTGGGGGATCGCATTCACATCGAACAGACGCGCCACAACGCCGTCTTCATCGGCACGAGCCAGAAAGAACCATTCATCTCCCTCTTGCACCAATTCGTCCAACCCCAGCGGATGTCCGCCCACCCGTGTCCATAGCGGAAAGACAATTGGGGGCTTTGCATCGCGAACCGCACCTCGCACCTCCTCCGGCACGGTCGGCAGGATGTCTGGATCATAGGCGAATGCTTCCGCCCATAACTGGACCGCTTGCTCGGAACGTCCGTTCTCCCAGAACGATTGCGCGACCGCACGCATCGGATCGGCACTCGTCGAAAGCCGGGTCGCCGCGTAGAGACGCTCCAGTCCACGGTCAACATCCCCGGCCCAAACATCCCTTCGTCCGCAGATCGTGTACTCCATTACCTCGCTCATTTGAAACCCCATGAGGCGATGCGGATCCGTCAGCGTTGCGGCGGCATATGGATTCATGCCTCTCAGCAGTTGCTCACAGAATTGGCCCGTCAGCAATGGATACTTGTCGCACTTGGTCAGTGCGTCGACCACCACAATCAGCATGGCCGCATTCGGCGGACCCATCGTATTCCGTAGCGTTTCTTCTGGATCGGCCAGCGTTCCCTGGCATGCCCGCACATACGTCAAGCCAATCTCGAGCGTATTCCGCCGAGCTTGGTTCGCCAGCGGCATTTGCCGGACCAAGGCTTCCTCGGCCAGATCCCACCGGCCTAGGGCCTGCGCCGAGGACGATATCGCCGACCAGGCCGTCTGGTCCTCGGGATCCCGTTCCGCCCGCGCTTGGGCATCGGCCAAAACCTTCTCGCCATCCTTCAGCATGAGAGCGTGGGTCACATAGGTGAGATAGAACCTGGATTTCGGATCCACCCTGGCTGCGCGTTCGAGCGCATCTTTGGCTTCATATTCCCGGTTCACTTCCTCCAAGGAGAACCCCAACGAGCCCCATGCTTCCGAATCGTTCGGGTTTAGCTCCACGGCGCGCTGGAGCAGAAGAATCGCGGCCTCGAATTCCCCTTGCGTCATCGCCGAGGTTCCCAGCTTCGTCAACTCCTCCGGCGCCACCGATTCCACCCACGCCGGCCAATCCACAGGAACTTGTCTCTGAAAAACGAACTCCCGCTCCTGATCCGTCGTCACTTGCGACAGGTCCCTCCGCGCGACATTTGCTTCCTCGCGCGGCACATACCAAGTGTTCAGCTTCAACACGCGGTTGACGATCAGATGGCCGTCCACCACGTCCGCATCGGATTGATAGTTGCCGAAGCTTGCCTCCCAGGACAAATGCACCGGATCGGGATCGCGCCGGCCGGGGGGTAGCTCTAGATCCATGTGCTCCCGGTAGACGCCGGGCATGCCAATGAACACGCCGCCGTCGGATAACCGCACCGGCGACTGCGCCAGCGGCGTCGCCTGCATACGAACTTTCCTGGCGCGCTCCAGCGGCAACAGGAAATCGGCATCCCGGAACACCAGATTGGACACAATGGGACCGATATGGGACCCCTCGTTCACCATCGTGTCCGGTTCCAGCAGCCGCCCCTTCTCCATCACCTGGTCGAGGAACACATAACTCTCGCGGAGATTGGTCACCGTCGCCCGGGCGTTCATCTCCCCGAACTGCGAGACTTCCGCAGTGACCTCCATGTCCAGACCATCCTCGCCGACGCGAATATTGGGGTCGGCAAACAATGGCGCGATCCAACTCGCGCCGGCAGTCTGTAAGGGCAGCGCAGCTTCGCTGCCCGTCTCCGGCCAAACCGCGCCTTCTAACTGTGGCATGAGCGGATCAAACCAATCCTTACCGGAACCAGAGGTAATGCGGACGAACAAGCGGTCAAAAATCACCGGATTCGGCGCATCACGAAATTCATACGGCGTTACCAGGTAGCGCGTCGTGGAATGTCCCGCCGCATCCAGTGCCGCGGCGAGCACCATCGCAGCCTCCGCGTCAGTGGCTTCTCCGGAATCCAGCACCTCGGAAATATCACGGCAGGCAACCGCCGCGCCCTCATCCAGCATCAACGCATCTTTCACCGCCATCGCGATCTCGGTGGGACCTCCCGCGTTTGCAAATTCGTCGATCCGCGCATCCGGCCCGGCCTCGCATTGCGATAACGTCCATCCTGAAAGCGCTCCCCAGTCGGCGAAACTCGAAACCACGAACAGCGTGTCTCCGGAAGCATCCCGCCGGGCTCCGCTCAAATTCCACTCAAAGCCGCTGCCGGAATTCGTCGGCTGTAAAGAATCAACCGAACCGGTAAATCCCTCCGGCAGCCGCAACGTCACCGAGCCCTCATTCACAGGCCAAATGAACTCGGGAGTATATTGAAGCCACCAGCCTCCGCCCGGGTTCTCACGAAAATCGATCCGTTGCCGGGTGGCGAATTGAAGCACGTCTCCCAATTCGGCCTGCGGAATCCTCCAGGTGTAGAACCTCTCGTTCGCTTCCGGCTCCGGCGCCTCCACCGGAATCGATTGACCGTTTCGAAGCAACACCAAATCGAGGCTTGCCGCCCGGGAACCATCCAGGTTAGGTATCGAAAGACTTTGGAGAATGCGCAGCTCGTCCGTATTCAGGTGAAACGTTCCGCGGCGTGTCTCCATTAATTGGCCGTCGGGTTGAACGTCAATCACAATTTCCAATTGATCGAACGTGGCAGTCGGCTGGCTTTCCTGTGGCTGGGGAAGCGCGGCCAGCGGAAGAGCAAAGAAAAACAGCCACCCATTCCTTTTCAACATTGGTCGTTTTCTACCTTTCTTCGCGGGAACTCACCATATTGACCGGAAACTGGCAACATTTTGATCATATCTCCCGTGAAGAAAAATGTGGGCGAGAGCGGGGCCGGCCCCGGCGCCGGTCGGCGCCCACCTGCGGGGAGCGAATGCCGGGTGGATGGAATCCGCCAGCGCAGGCTCGATAGAATGATCCGTATGGTTCAGATCACCTGGTTAGGACACGGCACATATCAAATGCGCGTCAGTACGGGCGAGGTCATCCTCGTGGATCCGTGGATCGACGGCAATCCGGCATTCCCCAAGGGACACAGCTTCGACCGCGTCGATCTGATCCTGGTGACGCACGGCCACTTCGACCATATCCACGACGTGCTGCCGGTCGCCAAGAAGTTCCAGCCCAAGGTCGTCGCGATTTTCGAAACCGCGCGCTGGCTGGAATCCAAGGGCGTCAAGAACACCATCGGGATGAACAAAGGCGGAACGGTTCAGCTCGACGGAGTCTCCGTCACCATGACCCACGCCGTCCATAGCTGCGGCATCACCGACCCGGACACCCAAGAGATCATCTATGGCGGCGAGGCAGCCGGCTACGTCGTACGCCTCCCCGACCGCCGCGTCGTCTATTGCGCCGGCGACACCAACGTCTTCTCCGACATGCAGCTGATCGAGCGCCTGTATCACCCCGAACTCGTGTTCCTGCCGATCGGCGACCTCTACACCATGGGTCCCCGGGAAGCCGCGCTGGCCTGCCGCATGTTGAACGCGCGCCGCATCGTGCCCGTGCACTTCGGAACGTTCCCTCCGCTCACCGGAACTCCGCACCAGCTCACCGAGCTGATTCGCGACCTGCCCGGCACCGAGGTCTGGACGCTGGAACCCGGCGTTCCCGCGCAGTGGTAGCCGCGCCCGCTGCCCCAGAAGCGATCGATCCGGACCCCGCCCGCCGACGGGGTCCGTGTTCCCATCTCAAAACTTGTCTCTCCCGCCGCCGCATTGTAGATTGAGGTTTGCCTGCGAGGGCGCCGCAGACTCCCCGCAACGCCGCCGTGGCCACGACCCCGTCCAATTCGAACCCGATCCACTGGCGAAACGTGCTGATCGTAATCGCACTAGTGATCCTGATCCGCGTTCCCTTTCTTGACCAGGCCGTCCAGGGTGACGACGTTTACTATCTCTACGGCGCGATGCACGCCCAAATCGATCCGCTGCATCCGCTCGACACCACCTACGCGTTTCAAGGCGCCGAGGTCGACATGCGCGGCCATCCGCACGGCCCCATGAATTCGTGGATTCTCGGACTGCTGATCTGGCTGTTCGGCGACGTCCGCGAAGCCTGGTTCCACGCCGCGTATATTTCGTTCAGCCTGCTGGCCGCACTGAGCATGCTGTCGCTCGCGCAGCGATTCACTCCGCGCCCACTCATAGCGACACTGCTGTTCATAGCGGTTCCGCCGTTCGTCATTAACGGGACCTCCTTCGAAGCCGACCTGCCCTTCCTCGCCTTCTGGATGGCATCGATGGCCTGGTTCATCCCGGCTGTCGACCGCAAGTCCGGGCTCTGGCTCACGGCATCGGCGCTAGCCTCGGCCCTCGCCGCGCTCACCGCCTATCAGGCGATCTTCCTGGTCCCGATCCAGGGTTTCTACGTCTTCCGCCAGCGGCGCAATTGGTTCCCCGGCTGGCTTGCCATCACCGCGCCCATCTTCGCGATCATCGCCTGGCAGGCCTGGGAAGCGCTCACCGGAGGCGTACTCCCGGCCACCACACTCGCCCAGTATCTTGACCCGCTGCAGGTCGCCACCGCCAAGCTGCGCAATGCCGTGGCCTTATTGGTGCACTCGGCCTGGATTGTCTCCCCGTTGCTGGTCTTCGCAGCCTTCACCGTTCCGCGTAAGGTCTCGCGCATCCCGATTGCACTGGGAATCCTCGGTTGCATCGCCGCCGCGATCTACGATCCAAATCCGCTGTTCTGGGTATCGGTCGGCATCGGCTTGCTGCGGCTCGCCTTCGTCGTAGAGGATACGCTCGAGTGGGACATCCTGGGCGTCTGGTTCCTGGTCTTTTTTGCCGGCGCGCTGGTGATCTTCTTCGCCGGCTCCGCGCGCTACCTGCTGCCGCTGGCCGCACCCACCGCAATCCTGGTCAGCCGCCGAGCCGGCCCGGTCCTGCTCGTCACCGGCTTCGTCACCCAACTCGTGCTATCGCTCGCCATGGCCGGAGCCAACTACGAAGACTGGAACGAAACGCGCGACTTGGCGCAATACATCGTTCGCGAAGCGGGCCTCGGCGACCACGGACCCCGCCGCATCTGGGCCAACGCCGAGTTCGGCCTGCGCTACTACCTGGAACGCGAAGGCGCGCTGCCCGTGCTGCGCGACCAGGCCTTCCAACCCGGTGACCTGATCGTCACCAGCGAACTGTTGCCCGCAACCAATATCAACGTGCCACGGACCCAACTGCGGCTGGCCGATATCTCCCCGCGGATCCCCATCCGCTTGATCTCGATCGAGGGCGGCTCGGGTTATTCTTCGGCGGCCAAAGGATTGCTCCCGTTCCGTCTGGGGCGCGGCCCGGTCGATCGCATTACCGCCGACATCGTCACCGAGCGCGATCCGCAGCTCAGTTACCTCACGCCCAACGATCCGCAAACGCAAAACGAAGTCCAGGAGCAAATCGTCAGCGGACTCTATCCCGACGGTTGGATGGGGCGCCAAGCGGTGCTCGTGCTGAAGTCGCCCGCCGCCGATGGCGCCGAACCCCCGCCTGGCGGCTGGACCCTCAGCGCGAACATTTATATCTCGCCGGACACGCCCGCGCGAACCGTGACACTCACCGCCAACGGCGCGATCGTCGCATCGCAAACGTTCGATGCTCCCGGGGCGTACATGCTTTCCGGAATGTTGAACCCCGGCCCCGACCCGGTTACCGTGACCCTCACCACCGATGCAACCTATCGGGCTCCGGGTGATGAACGCGACCTCGGCATCGTGGTCACCGGCATCGGATTCCCGATGGCGCGGTGAAAAATGGGGAAAGACATCTAGTTTTCGTATCGAAGGCAGCGCGAATTCAATTACTTACAGATGCGAAAACGGTGTTCTGTCCCCCAGTTTTCGCGTTCTTCAACAAGCTCCTTCACGCTCGCTTTGCTAAAGGCAGGGGGCAGCCTGTGCGCGATCTACTCACTCCGCAGCGCCTGCCCTGGATCAATCCGCATCGCCCGCCGAGCCGGCACGTAACACGCCGCCAGCACGCACAGCAGCAACCCCACCGGAGCCAGCACCATCGTCCACGGATCCAGTGGGTCCACCTGATAGAGCATGCTCGCGATCAGCCGCACCGCCGCGACCGCTCCCATCAACCCAATCGTAATGCCGACGACGGCCAATTTCCCGCCGTATTTCAAGATCGACCGCATCACGTCGCGGGCCGTCGCGCCCAGCGCCATCCGCACACCGAATTCATACGTTCGTGCACGCACCAGAAACGCGACCACGCCCACCACCGAGCTGATCGTCAGCAATAGCCCCAGGCTTCCAAACAAAGTCACCGCCATCGTATAGAAGCGAGGCTGCTCGGTTCGCTGGCGGATCACGTCGCGCATGGAGGTGATCCCGCTGACTGATAGGCGCGGGTCGATGTCCGCCAATGTTTTGCGGATCGCCGGACCGAGCGCGGCGCGGTCGGCTCCCGGCTCAACGCGGATCAGGAGTTGAAGGCCATTTGTACTTACATTGCGGGAACGGGGAACGTACATTTGTCCCTGCGGAGGGCGCTCCAGGAACATGCCCACGGTGTCATGAGCGACGCCGACAACTTCCAAAACTTCTTTTTTGAGTCCGCTTCCACTAAGCTCCACTCGCCGACCCACCGCACTCTCGCCCGGCCAGCCCTGCTTCGCAAGCCTTTCGGAAATGATGGTGACATTTCTTCCATGATCACTTGGCTGAAACCAGCGACCGGCGAGGAGATGATATCCCATCGCCTCGAAGTACGAGTCAGAGACTCCAGCCAGAGTGGTGGGGATTTTCTCCGTTCCAGTGTCGGGAATCGCAAAGCTGTTCATCGACCCGAAGCCTATCGGACGCATATCGGCCAAGCCCACCGACGCGATCCCTGGGATTGCCTCCAAGGAACGCTCGATTTCCTGGTCCATCGCAGTCCGGGTCTGCGGATCGCGGGAGATTTCATAAGGTATGGCGGTCCCGGTGGTGAGCAAATCCACATGCTCAAAGCCCAAGTCCTGCCAAATCAGGCGCAGGTAGCTTTGCAGCATTAAGGCTCCACCGACCATCAGCACCAGCGCGATCGCGATCTCGCCGGTTATCAACAGGCTCCGCCAATGCATCCGGCTGCGTCCGCCCCCGTGCTCGCGCGTGAGCATTGCGTGTCCCTTCGTGCCGGAACTCTTCCACGCCGGGAGCAAACCGAACACCAAACTGCAGAGCGTCGCGACACCCGGCGATGAACGCAAACGTTCGCCAGTCGGCCGCTTCCACGCCGCGCCGAGCCAGATCCTCCGGCAACTCGCCCTGCAAAAGATTCGTACCCGAGTATGCGAAGACCGCGCCGAGAGCCGCACCGCAGAATGACAACGTCAGGCTCTCGATCATCAGTTGCGAGAACAGGCGGCGCCGCCCCGCACCGATCGCCGCGCGCACGGCGAACTCTTTGGAGCGCTCCACGCCGCGGGCCAGCATCAAGTTGGCCACTCCGGCGCAGGCGATCAACAGCACCAGTCCCATGGCCCAGCCGATGTACGCGAATTGTTCAGCGTATGTACTTGTATCTTGCTCAGACCAGGACTCAAGGAGCACAGTCGCGGGCACTACTTCGCCGGTACGACTGAAATGCCCCACCTCGGTACCCTTCACCGCGGCCTGCATCGCGGTTTGCGCCACCTCCGAACTTACCCCAGGCTTAAGTCGGGCTGCCACCATCAGGCCGCGTGCAATCGCTTCCTGATCCATCTGGAGCGGGATCCAAAAGTCGCGTGGCCCCATGCCCGCGCGTTGGATCGAGCGTGACATCACACCAATTACCGTCATACTCGGCCTAGATCCATCGTCGTCCACTCGATTCAGGGAGACGGAAATCGATTTACCAACGATGTCCGGGTCGGCCCCGTAGCGCGACGTCCACAGTCGCTCACTGATCAGAATCACCGGATCGTTGCGGCGCTCCTCCTCGGCTGTGAATCCACGGCCGAGCAGCGGTTTGACGCCCACCGTCTCGAAGTAATTGCTGGTGACGCGCTCCCCGGCTAACTTTTCGGGATACGGTTTCGCGCCGATATCAAATCCGGCGCTCAGGCTGGCGGCGACGTCCGCAATTCGCGGAAGCGACGCCAGGGCCTCGTAGGTTTCCGAAACGATAAAGTACGCTCTCTGATCCGAACCTTCCTGAGCTCCCAAGACAACATAGAGACTCTCGGGATCTTCAAACGGCGGCGGACGGAAGATCGCCGCATCGGAGACGCTGAACATCACCGTATCCGCACCAATCCCGAGCGCCAGCGTCAGAATCGCGGTCACCGCGAAGCCCGGACTCCGGCGCAACCCGCGCAGCGCGTACCGAACATCGCGGACGATCTCATCCAGCACGCCGAGCCCCCAGGCATCGCGAGCCCGCTCACGCCACACCAGCGAATTGCCGACGACCCTTCGCGCATCGCTCGCTGCATGGCCGTTGCCCTGACGTTCGAGCGCTTCGCGCGTCATCTCTTCGTGGAATGCGAGCTCATCGGCCAGGTCCTGCTCCATTCGCCGCCGTCCGAAGAACGCCGCGACGCGCCGCCACAGGATTGTAATGTTGGAATCCCTCATGGCATCAACCCTCTGCCGGCTCCGGATTCAGCACGCGTTCGATGGCCTGGGTCATGCGCCGGAACTCGGCGATCTCCTGCCCCAGTTGACGCCGCCCCGCATCGGTCAACTCATAAAATCTCGCCCGGCGATTGGTTTCGGTCTTCGACCACTTGGCCTCGACCCACCCCTTCATAAGCAGCCGCTGCAGTGCCGGATAGAGTGACCCTTCCTCCACCCGCAGCACGTTGTCCGAGTTCGAAAAGATCCGCTGGGCGATGCCGTAGCCGTGCCGCGCCCCACCGGTCAGCGTCTGCAGGATCAGCATCTCCAGGGTGCCGGGGACAAGGTCGGGCCGGCGTTTGGTGGGTTCTTGATGTTCCAACGGGACCTCCCTAGAAGATCGTTGCATAGACAGGCTATGGCTGGTTCAGGGATCTGTCAAGCAATTTCCGTGCCCTGAACCCGTTTTGCGCGATAATGGCGCGGTGCGTCACCTGCCCAACATCGTCAGCGCGGCACGGATCGTCCTGGCGCCCTATATCCTTTATCTGTTGTGGACCGGGAAGTTCGGGACGGCCCTGGTCTGGTTCGCCATTGCGGGCGTAAGTGATGGAATCGACGGGTACTTAGCGCGGAGGCTCGGGGCGGAGTCGAAACTCGGGGCGCAGCTCGACCCGATCGGCGACAAACTCCTGCTTAGTGGCGCGTTTCTCGTGCTGGCGCTGCGGTCCGATATCCCCCTGTGGCTGGCCGGGCTGGTGCTGGGCCGGGACCTCCTGATTCTGGCCGGAGCGCTGACCATCGCGGCGATCTTCAAGTCGCGCATGAAGAAACTGCCCGCATTCCCGCCTTCCCAATGGGGAAAGTGGAGCACAACGGTCCAAATCCTCTACATTTTGGTGACAATTGCGGCGCTGGCCGAGCTGCTGGATCTCGGCCTGGGAGCAGTCACAGGAGAAGTCCTGAGATGGGCCACCGTATTGCTGACCACGATCAGCGGATTGGACTACGTGCGCAGGGGGGCCGGGATCCTCCGCGAAACGGGGTGAGAAAGGCCGCCGGATCGCAATCTTCATTTGTGGATAATTCCTTTGCCTTCTTTACTTTCCTAGAGGCATGATGGTACGCTCATTTCTGAATGCGAACTGTCGATTTGATCCAGCGCAAGCGTGATGGCGAGGAGCTATCCGCCGAGGAAATTAACCTCCTCATCGACGCCTACTCCAGTGGTGATTTGCCGGACTACCAGATGTCGGCGATGCTGATGGCGATCTACTTCTCTGGGATGGACGACCAGGAGGTGGATGCGCTGACGGCGCGTCTGCTTGCCTCCGGTAGCCGGATGGACCTCTCCAGCATTGAGGGCGTCAAGGTGTCCAAGCACTCCACCGGTGGCGTGGGGGACAAGACATCTTTAATCGCCGCACCGCTTGCGGCTGCCGCGGGCGCGGTCGTCCCTATGGTACCGGGACGCGGAAGGGATCATATCGGGGGCACGCTCGATAAGCTCGAATCGATCCCGGGGCTGCGAACGAACCTCACCGAAGAAGAGTTCGTCGCGCAACTGGCCGAGCACAAGCTGGCGTTCATGCAACAGCCGGAACAGTTGGCTCCGGGCGATGCGCGCCTGTTCTCGCTGCGTGTTGCCGCGGGCTCGGTGGAATCAGCTCCGCTGATGGCGTCGTCGATTATGGCGCGTAAGGCATCGGAAGGCGTACAAGCCCTGGTGCTGGACGTGAAGGTCGGCCTGGGCGCGCACATGAAAACCCAGGTGGACGCGCGCCGGCTGGCGCAGTCGATGGTGACCACCGGACGCCGTATGGATATCAAGGTCCAGGCGTTGATCACCTCGATGAATCAGCCGTTGGGATTCGCGATCGGCAACGCGCTTGGAAGTAATGGAAGTTTCGCAGACCTTGCAGAACGTGGGTCCGGCGGATCTGACCGAGCTTTCGCTCGAACTGGCCGCGCGGATCATCCATCTCGGAAAAGTTGCGGGGTCGCTGGAAGAAGCGCGGGAGATGGCGCAGGCCCGGCTGCTGGACGGCTCCGGGTTCCGCAAGCTGAAGGAAGTGATTCAGGCGCAGGGCGGCGAACCATCGGTTCTGGACCGCTTCGAATTGTTGCCCAATGCAACCGGCGCACGCGAGATCCTGTCGCCACGCTCCGGCTATATTTCGGCGATCGACGCGGCCGAGATCGGACTAGCCGCGACGATGATCGGCGGCGGCCGCGAGATGCTGGGCGCTGAGATCGATCCGGCGGTCGGCGTGATTCTGGAAGTGAAAGTCGGCCAGAAGATCGATGCGGGCAGCGTGCTGTGCCGCCTCTATCACACCAGCGAAGATCGCGTGGAAGAAGCCGCTGAGATGGTGGAAGACGCGTTCCGCATCTCTAATAACGCTCCGGATTAACGGGCGCTGATTCTCGAAGTCGTCGGTTAACGGCGCGAGATAGGAAGATCGAACAGGGCTGACCGCGGACCGGAGCCGCGGACGGCCCTTCAAAAACGCCGACCACTCACGATGGAGCGCTTCACCGGACTTCTCGGACTCGCTGCCATCGTCGGCGCCGCCTACCTGTTCTCCAACAATCGCAAAGCAATCCAACCTCGTGTGGTGCTGTGGGGGCTGGGGCTACAGTTCGGCTTCGCATTCCTGGTGCTGAAGACACCCGCCTCGATCGGGTTTGAGTGGCTCAGCGACCACATCAATTCCCTGCTCGGATACGCGGCTGAGGGTAGCGCGTTCGTCTTCGGCGACCTGCTGGGACGGCAGAGCGAAACCTTCGGTGTGGTGTTCGCCTTTCAGGTCCTGCCGATCATTATCTTTACCGCGTCGTTATTTTCGATCCTCTATTACCTCGGGATCATGCAACTGTTCGTGCGCGGCATGGCGATCGCCATGCAGAAGGCGCTCAAGACCAGCGGCGCGGAAACGACCGCCGCGGCCGCCAGCATCTTCATGGGCCACACCGAAACGCCGCTGACCATCCGTCCGTTTATCGAACGTCTGACACAGAGCGAGTTGTTCGCGGTGATGACCACCGGCATGGCAGGGATCTCCGGCGCCGTGATGGCCGCCTACGTTTTGCTCGCGGGCGTGGAGTTGCGGCATCTGTTGACCGCCGTCTTCATGACTTCGCCGGCGGCATTGATGCTCGCCAAGATGTTTTATCCGGAGACTGGCCAGCCGGAGACCGCCGGTGAAGTGAAGATTGATGTGAAGTCGGACTCGGTCAACGTGATTGACGCCGCCGCGCGTGGGGCCAGTGACGGACTGATGCTGGCGCTGAATGTCGGCGCCATGCTGATTGCGTTCATCGGTCTGATCGCGTTGATCAACGGTATCCTCGGCGGAATTCATGAAGGGCTTTCGCTGCAGTCGATCCTGGGCCGCATTTTCGCGCCACTGGCCTGGCTGCTGGGCGTAACCTGGGACGATGCGACGACGGTCGGCAACCTGCTGGGAACGAGATTCATCCTGAATGAATTCGTCGCGTATTCGGAGCTCGGCGAGGTGGCGCAAACGCTGGCGCCGCGATCATTCACCATCGCGACCTATGCGCTCTGCGGCTTCGCGAATCTGGCATCAATCGCGATGCTGATTGGAGCGATCGGGGGGCTGGCGCCGTCTCGAAAATCGGACGTAGCGCGGTTAGGATTGATGTCAGTGGTCGCCGGTTCGCTGGCGAATTACATGACTGCGGCCATCGCCGGGATGTTGCTATAGCGGGTAGGAGCCGGGACAAGATGGGCGGGGACCAGAAAAAAGTCGGGATCATTTTGGGGAGCGGCCTGGGCGGGTTTGCCGAATCGGTGGAAGGCGCGCGGGTAACCCTCTATGCGGAGATTCCGGGCTGGCCGGCGGCGAAGGCAACGGCAATCGAGGGGCACGCAGGTCAGTTGATCGAAGGACGCATCGCGGGCCGCGAAGTCGTGGTGATGGCCGGGCGGTGTCATCTGTATGAAGGCTACACCGCGCAAGAGGTGGTCTTCGGCGTGCGCGAATTGCATCGGCGCGGCGTTACGCGACTGATCCTGACCAACGCGGCGGGCGGCGTAAATCTGAACCTGGAGCCCGGCGAACTGGTGTTGATCAACGATCACATCAACCTCACCGGAACGAATCCATTGATCGGTCCGAACCCGGTAGGGCCGGACGGAGGCGAGCTGGGTCCGCGATTCCCCGATATGAGCGACGCGTATTCACAGGGGCTGCGCATGGTGGCGCGGACGGTGGGCGCGCAGCTTGGGATCGGACTGGCGCGACGGAATCTATGCGGGCCTCGCCGGGCCGAGCTTTGAGACGCCGGCCGAGATTCGCTATCTGCGGACGATCGGCGCGGATCTGGTGGGGATGTCGACGGTGCTGGAAGTGATCGCGGCGAATCACCTGGGGATGCGGGTACTGGGGATCTCCATGGTGTCCAACATGGCGGCGGGCGTGACGCGCGAGAAGCTGAGTCATCAGGAGGTCCTGGAGACGGGCGAGCGGGTGAAGGGCAAGCTGGCGACGCTGCTGCGGTCGCTGGTGGGTCCGGTGGCGGCCTGTAAGGGTTAAACGCCCTTTTGGGCAGTACCGGAGAGGGCGCGGTGACGCCGCCTAGAATCGTGGCCCCGAGATCGAGTCGCCACCGGTCGAAAGACTGAAAAGGACCAATAGGAAAGCGCCGAAGACGCTTCCCTGCGCCAGGGAAAACATTCCCGCCAAGGCGAACAAGACTGATAGGAATCGGCGCACGGCTTCTTCCCATATTTATAGCGCAACTGCGGGATCCAGTGGACAGAAGCTTCCCGTAACCCGACGGACGCGAACAGCGAATAGACTAATATCTATGCGACTCCTGGCCACTGTCCTTCTGTCTGTAACGCTCGCCGCTTCCGCCGCAATGGCGCAGCAGCGAGAGAAGATCGATCTTTCCAAACGCGGTCCGCAGGTGGGCGAGCAGGTGCCGGATTTTCGCCTGCCCGATCAGAACGGCAAGCAGTGGACGCGGCAGTCGATCCTGGGGCCGAAGGGCGCGATGCTGGTGTTTGTGCGGTCGGCCGATTGGTGCCCGTACTGCAAAACGCAATTGGTGGAGCTGAACGAGCAATTCGATGAGCTCAAGCGCGAAGGTTACGGCGTGGCGACCATCAGCTACGATCCGCCCCAGGTGCTGGCCGCTTTCGCCAAACAGCACGGCATCAAATATACGATGCTGTCCGATGTCGGCTCCAAGGTGATTGAGCGGTTCGGGCTGCTGAACCCGGTACCGGCCGAGGCGATCGCCGATGCGAAGAACAACCCGGAGGTGGCGAAGGACGTGATACCTACGTTTCGGTGATGGGTCCGCGTGAGAACTATGTAGGGATTGCGTTCCCCGGCAACCTGATGCTGGATTCGCGCGGCGTGGTGACGTCGCGGTTCTTTGAGGATTCCTATATCGACCGCAACACGGTGTCGAGCATTCTGCTGAAGCTGGGCGCGGATACGGGCGCGGCGGTGAACGCCACCAAAGTCGAAGCCGAGCACCTGACGGTGACCAGCTATGCGAGCAACTCCCAGGTCGCGATGGGTCACAAGTTTTCGCTGGTGCTGGACGTCGATCCCGCCGAACACATCCATGTGTATGCGCCGGGCGCGGAGAAGAACGGCTACCGGGTGATGGAGCTCCGCTTGGAGGAAAATCCGGACATCACGTTCGGCACACTGGAGTATCCGGTGTCGGAGATCTATACCTTCGTGCCGCTCAATGAGCGCGTGCCGGTGTTCCAGAAAGAGTTCCGGCTGCTGCAGGAAGCGACGCTCACCGGTGGGCTGGACGCGTTCACGCGCCTGCAGGGGAAGAAGTCGGTGACCATCAAGGGGACGCTCCGGTATCAGGCCTGTGACGATAAGGAATGCTTCATCCCGAAATCGATTCCGCTGGAGTGGACACTGGGAATCCGGGATCTGGTGATGCAGCGCCCGCAGTGAGTAACGGTGGACCCGAATCGTTTCTCCCATCCACGCATCTTGCGCGGGAGGACTAAAGCCCTCCGCAAGCTGAACCTCGCCCCACGCGCGCGTTCTACAGCTTGTAGATTGCGATGCCGCTGAGCAGTTTGGGATAGAAGTCGGTGGACTTCTGCGGCATCACGCCGCGGGCAAATGCGATGCGGGCCATGTCCTCAATGGGCGTCGGCTCCACGATGAAGGCGGCTTGCGCACCGCGCTCAAAGACCTCAGCAGCGGCGTTCTCGGCGCCGCGGATATAGCTGATGAAGCTTTGCTCGCGGACCTGGTCCTGGGTGATGCCCAGCCGTCCTTCGAGCACTTCACTGTGCAGCACGGGGACGTCCAGTTCGCCGTTGCGGCGCGGACGCTCCAGCAGGTAGACGCCGTCCGGAACGACGATGCCGAAGCGGACCTGATGGCGGACCGGAGAGGCCAGCTCCTGTTTCAGTTCTTCCAGCGAGCCCAGCTTGCGCGCCTCGTCGAGCAACGGCGCCGGATCGAAGTCAGGAAGGTTGCGCAACACGCGATGCGTCGGCAGGATCTTGAGCCCGGTGGAGTGCATGTTGACCATCGTCATCATGACGTATTGCGCGGCGGGGTCCTCCGGATTCTCGTGCGCGTAGGCGAGCGCCGTCTCATAGCGATGATGGCCGTCGGCGATCAGCAGGCGCTTATCTTCCATGGCGCTCTGAATTGCTTCGACCTCGGCCGGATCGGTGACCGGCCACAGGCGGTGATAGACGCTGTATTCGTCGGCCAGCTCGAAGACCGGATTTCCTGAGGACGCTTTCCGGAGGATGAGATCCACGGTGTACTCGGGATCGGGATAGAGCATGAAGATCTGGCCGAAGTGGGCGCGCGTGTGCCGCAGCAGTTCCAGCCGATCGCGCTTGGGACCGCTGAGCGTCTGCTCATGGCGATAGACGACATTGGCGTCGTAATCTTCCACCTTGGTGATTCCGATGAAGCCCTGGCGCGTGACCCGCTCACCCGAATCCGGCACGTCGAACTCCTGCGAGTAGACGTAGAAGCCGGCTTCGGGATCCTGCGCGAGGATGCCGTCACGGATCCAGTCGTTGAGGTATGCGGTCGCGCGTGTATAGACGTTGTCCTGTTCGCTGTCTGAGTCCTGGGACTCGCCGAGCAGGATGCGCACCAGGTTGTAGGGACTGGCGGCGAGATAGTGCTCGCGCATCTCGGGCGAGATCTTATCGTAGGGCTGCGTCACGAGCGCGGCCGGGTCGCCTGCTTGTTCGGTGTAGCGGAATGCCTGGAATGGTTTTACGGTAGCCAAGTTAACAGGATATCTGAATTGCATTCCCCGCCGCCGCGGGGGCTCCTCTCGTCGCATACACTAGCGGCAGGGACTACATAATGGCTGGCGTGGAAATTCAGAACTTTTATCTCGGCTGCCTGGCGCATGCGTCTTACCTGGTGAGCTCGGGCGGCGTGGCCGCGGTGATCGATCCGCAGCGCGATGTGGAGATCTATCTGGAGGCCGCCGAGAAAGCCGACGTGAAGATCGAGCACATCATTGAGACGCACCTGCATGCGGATTTCGTGTCGGGGCATCATGAGCTCGCCGAGCGGACCGGAGCGACGATCTATCTGGGCAAGGGCGCCGAGGCGAAATTTCCCCATAAGGAAGTCGGCGATGGGGACGTGATCGAGTTCGGCCGCTGCCGGATGGAGTTCCTGGCAACGCCGGGCCACACGATCGAGAGCGTTTCCGTCGTGCTCACCGATCTCGACGCTACGGAAAAGCCGCGCGCGGTGTTCACCGGAGATACGTTATTTGTCGGCGACGTCGGGCGTCCGGATCTTTCGGGCGATTATACGCCGGAGCAGCTCGCATCGATGCTGTATGACAGCCTGCATGACAAGCTGCTGAAGCTGCCGGATGAGACCGAGGTCTTCCCTGCCCATGGCGCGGGGTCACTGTGTGGCAAGCAACTCGGGTCGGAGCGGTCGTCGACGATTGGGCTCCAGAAGCGGACCAATTACGCGCTACAGGCCAAGAGCCGCGAAGAGTTCATTTCTCTATTAACCGATGAGTTGCCGCCACGTCCGGAATACTTCGGCCGCGAGGTGGAACTCAATCGGCAGGGCGCGCCGAAGATGCGGGACCTTCCGTATCCGACACCGGTGAAGGCTCCGGCAGTGCACTGGATGCAGGAGCAAGGGGCCATCGTGCTCGATACGCGTCCGGCGATGCAGTTCGCGGTGGCGCATGTTCCGGGGTCGGTGCATATCGCGCTGTCGGGGCAGTTCGCTTCCTGGGCGGCACGGATGCTGGGCCTGGACAAGCAAATTATTCTCGTGGGCGAGGACGCCGATCAACTACGGGAATCCCAGATGCGGCTGGCACGCGTGGGCATAGAGAAAGTGGATGCGTATCTGGAGGACGGGATCACGGGCTGGATCCACGGCGGCTTCAGGCTGGAGTACATTCCGCAAATCACCGTGCAGGAGTTCGCCGAGCTAAAAGCCGCCGAGCCGGACAAGGTCGCGGTGCTGGATGTACGCGAGCCGGGCGAGGTCGCAGCGGATGCGATGAAGGGTTCACTGCGGATTCCGCTGGGACAGCTCACCGATCGCGTGGAGGAATTGCGGCAGGACGGTATCGGCGATGATACGCTGCTGGTGGTCCACTGCAAGGGCGGCTATCGCAGCTCGGTGGCCACGAGTATCCTACGGCGCGCGGGCTTTGAGAACATCGCGAATCTGACGGGCGGGATCGATGCGTGGAAGGCGATGGAGGAAGCTCCGGCGGTTGGGTAACCGCTACTCCAGCGTCGGCGGGGCATGACCCCTCCCACCTGGCGGCTAGACCGGCAGTTCGCCACCGTCCTCACCGGGGACCTTTCGCGGCGATTCCATCGTGGCGGGCGGCGTGTCCCATTCGGTCGGCGTCGGTTCGCTGTCGCGCATGAGACGGTCCACCAGGAGGACCTTTTCCAGCGCTTCCTTGATCGCAAGATGAATGGGCAGGCGGCGTGCACCGAGGTCCGGGTGCAGGGCCTGCAAGCAGTGGCTGAATTCGGTAAACAGCGGCGGCTTAACCTCGGGATCCACCTGCACGCCAAGATCCTTTTGCGTGCGGCACATGGCGAGAGTTGCCACCCCGTGCTTGTTGGTCCAACCCGCGAATCCATAGAGACGGCAGAACGAAGGGCGCTTGGCGTAGCGCGAGCATCGTCCCCACTTTTCGCCCGCCGGGCCGGACCTCTGATCGATAAAGATCGGGCACCCGGGTCCTTCCTGCTGGGCGATCGCCTCCAGCATCAGCTCCGCTGCATTTTGCGGTTCATTGCCGAAAGAATGCTGCGGATCCGTGATGCCGCCATCATGCAGGATCGACCAGGCCAGCGGAAGTGCGTCCAGCACGGTGACTTCGATTTCCGGTGAGTGGCAACAGGCTCCGCAGGTGGCTGGGCAGCGGAGGCCGGTTTGGGAGGCGTAATGCTCCACCGCATGATCCGCGGCGGCATGAATCTGTTCGACCTCAAGAGCAAGAGCGGCAAGGGAGCCGGACGCGGCAGGCATACGGGTTGTTGGATGGTTCCTCGCTTTGAGTGTAGCTGAGGCCGGGATCGGCGCGAAAGAGATTTTCGCGGTCGTCGTGCGCAGCTGCGGGCTCGGCTAGCGGGCGCTTGCGGTGACCGCCGCAGCAGTCTCCGGATTGTCGGGCTGACGAGATAAGGGAGCCGTGAAACTCACCGGACGGGCGCTGGTTAGGACCCCGCCGAATCCGGGCGTGAAGGTCGGCATCTCAAAGTTGACGATGGTTACCGTCAACGTGTCATCGTCGGGCTGGAGCTTGTTGGGTACACGGTGCAGGACTTCGATGTTCTCACGCTTGAGTCCCAGAAATCCTTCCGTGGCGCGGGCCGGCGCCTGCGGCTGATCGTAGAGCACGAGGTTGGCGATGGCTTCAGGGCCCTCCCACCCATGCACCGATCCCCAACGGACGGCAGAACGGACGCGTTCGTTGAGCGCCTGATGGGCGAAGACGACCTGCGAGAGGTCCATAATGCCGACCAGGAGGGTCATGAAGACGAGCAAGACCAGGGAGGCTTCAATCAGCGATTGACCGCGTTGTTTCGTAGCGCGCATCACGGCTCGGTCTCCGAGGGCGCGTAGCGGCCGACGTAGGGAAACTCGACGCTCGGGCGGCCGGTGAAGGTGTAGCTGGCAAACACGGCGTCGACCGGGAAATCCTCGACCGAGACGCGGACGGCGTCGGGCTCGCCCACACCGGATCGCACCCATTGGGCATGAACGTTATCAATGGTCAGTCCGGAGACGACGGGCTGGGCGTCGCCGGACGGCAGCGACTCGCCGTAGACCACCATGTTGCGGATCGCACGCAGTCCCTTTTCGACATCTTGCGGGGTCGCGGCGCGATAGGTCCGCTGAGCAGCATAGCGCGCGCCATTGCCGACCGCGGTGACGAGCTGGTTATAGATGTAGAAGGTATAGCCGAACTGGAAGGTCCCGGCCAGGCACGCGAGCATCAGCCCCGCCGACAGGGCTAGCTCCAGAACGGCGTGACCGCGTTGGTGCCCGTTACGATTCACCCCGAACCTCATTGGACGAGCCTCACGGGTTTGACTGCGGCGACGCTGCGAGCCGGAATGGTAATTGATTCCGGACTACCCACCGCGCGCAGGAACGTCATCGAGAGATTGTTTTCCGGCGCGGTGACACGGGCGTACGTGATCTCGGCAGCCGAGCGGGGCGCGCGTTCCCAGCGGGCTTCGGGACCAATCCCAGACGCAAACTCAACTACGACGCCGGAGAAATCCTCGGTACCCAGATTCCAGCGATTGGGGAGCTTGGCGACCGCGTCGCGGGCTCGCTGGAGCCCTGCCGCGCTGCCGTCCAGTTCTTTTGCGGCGGCCATCGAGGCGGCATCCGTGAAAACCTGCGCCTCGTTGCGTGCGATATAGACCCGTCCGAGGTCGAACGCCAGCCCGATCATGCCCATCAGCAGCACGAGCGTCACGCTCATCGCTATCAAAACAAAGCCTTTTTCCTGTTTGCGCCGGGTCATGGAGGTGGAGCGGGAGATCGCAGAAATCCCTACCTTCTAGAACGGCAGTTTGGGGCGGATGCAATAGGGAATAGAAGCTAGAATTCAGGAGCCAGAATCTCGTGCAGACGGAGCCCCGGCGCTACTACGTGGAGTTTGTCTAGTGTGCGGGGGCCGGGACGTGGCCGGTGCGGCGGATGCGGACCAATAGAATCGCTCCCACGACGCCCAGGACAATCGAGATCCACTGGGTGAGCGAGAAGGGCATGCCGAACGGGAGCGCCTGCTCGTGGTTGCGATAGAACTCAATGATGAAGCGAGCGATGGAGCTCAGCACCAGGTACAGGCCGATGATTTGCCCGGGTGCGTGGGTCTTCCCAAAGCGCTGATAAAGGAACGCGAACAGGATCAGTTCCGTTCCGGATTCATAGAGTTGCGCGGGATGGAGCGCGGTGTCCAGCGGGACGCCGGTGAGCCGCGAGGCCTCCGGGTTGCTGAAGGTCACCGCCCAGGGGAGGTCGCATTCGGTGCCCCAGCAGCATCCGGCAGCGAAGCATCCGAGCCGTCCGATAGCGTGGCCCAACGCGAGCCCCGGCGCGAAGGCGTCCGAAGTTCCAAGGATGGGGAGCTTCTGTGTCCGCATGTAGAGGATCGCGGTGACCAGCGCCAGGATCAGCCCGCCCTGAAAGACTCCGGCAGCCTGCAGCGTGGCCATGGAAAAGATCCGGCCGGGGTTCGCCATATAGATATCCCAGTCGAACAGAATCATCAGGATCTTGGCGCCCAGCATGCCGCTCAGGGCGACATAAACCGCCAGGTTCGTGATCTGCTCCGGGTTGTAGCCCTTACGTTTGCCCAGCCGCACGGTGACCGAAAGTCCGGCCAGGAAACCGAGCGCGACCAGGACGCCGTAGGTCGGAAGATAGAAGTCGCCGAAGTGGAAGAGTTGCGGGAACACGGTGCATTTTTAGCGTACCATTCGGCGGGATTGCGTCGGCCTCGCGCGGGACCTGTTGGATCCATATTGATTCCTTTGGCGGGGCATGGCGCCGCCCCACGTGGAAGTTGGCGATCCTTATTCGGCGCGGCACGGACGAGCGACTGGAAACCCCGGCTCGGCCGGAAGTAGCGACGGGTTTATTACCTGTTGAAGTCGAGAATGCCCGACCGGATCAAACCCAGTAGACTGAGGGAGGTATGTTTGTTGCACTCTGTCGGCGCCGCATCAATTCCCTGCCCGCACACCGGCTCCGAACGCTGAAACGATTGGTCATCGGGCGATCGGCAAAGATCGCGCTGGGCCTATTTCTTTGGAGCCTCGGGATCGCGAGCGCGCAGTCCCAGGGAGAGCCACCCGCCCTCGCCACCGAGTTCCACCCCGTGGGCGAGCACGCCAACCGGGAAGGCCAGGAACTGGTGTTTCCGAACATGGACAAGTACGATCCGGGACTCTACGCGGTCTTCGATACTTATTACGGCTTCATCGTAGCGGAGCTTTTCGAGGAGCGGGTGCCGATCAACACGCTGAATTTTGCGCAACTTGCCACCGGACGGCGTCCCTGGCGCGACCCGAAGAGCGGCGAGTTCGTCACCCGTCCGCTGTATGAAAACATCACCTTCCACCGCGTGGTTCCATTCTTCATGATTCAATCGGGCGACCCTACCGGAAGAGGAAACCACAACTGCGGCTTCACGGTACAGGACGAGATTCGGCCGGACCTGAAGTTCAACAAAGCGGGCCGGTTGGCGATGGCAAACCTGGGCGGTCCGGGGACCGCGGGCTGCCAGTTCTTCATCACCGAGACCAAGAACGAGAAAATGAACGGCCTCTACACGATCTTTGGCCAGGTGCTCGATGGGATGGATGTAGTAGAGCGCATCAGCCGCGTGATCGTGGATAAGAACGATAAGCCGGCACGTCCGATCATGCTGAACAAGATCCACATTATCCGGCGGATCAAGGAACAGAAGAAGTAGTTCCTTCGCCGAGCCTGGAGCCCCGGCGCTACTTTCATCCCCAGCGAACTCTTGCGAATGTGGACGGGAGGACTGAAGCCCTCCGCAAGCTCAACCTCGCCCCATCTCCGGCCACAGGTAAGCTAAATAGAGGGACTCGTCTGAGTACCCCTAAAGATCGTCATGGAATCCGCGACACCCAAGACCGAAATCGGACCCATAGTGGGGATGGACCTGGACGAGCTCCAAGCCGCGCTGGGCCCGTCCCAACCTAAGTTCCGGGCGCAGCAGATTTATGACGCCGTCTATCGGCATCGCGCCGCGGACCTGAGCTCTGTATCAAACCTGCCCAAGGAGCTGCGCGGACAGCTTCGCGTCGGATTGCCCGAGATCGATCAGGTCTATACGTCCACCGACGGCACGCGGCGGTACCTGTTCCGGCTGGACGACGGCAAGACGGTGGAAGCCGTTTGGATGCCCGAAGGCGACCGCTCGACCATTTGTATTTCGACGCAGGTCGGCTGCCCGGTGGACTGCAAGTTTTGCCTCACCGCACTGCTCGGCCTGGAACGCAACCTGACCGCTGGCGAGATTGTGGGGCAGGTGCTGAAGGTCGCCGCCGACCGGAACCTGGAGCCCGAATCGGACCGCCTGAACCTGGTCTTCATGGGCCAGGGCGAGCCATTCCTCAACCTTCCGAGCGTCCTGAAGGCGGTGCGGCTGCTGTGCGACCAGCGCGGACCGTCCATCGCGCCGCGCCGCATCACCGTCTCGACCTCCGGCATCCTCAACAAGTTTGAAGAATTCGCCCAAGCCGAGATCCGGCCGCGGCTGGCAATCTCGCTCAACGCATCGACGGAAGAACAGCGCCGCGAGATCATGCCGGTCACGCGCAAGTGGCACCTGAACGATCTGATCGAAGCCTGCCGCACCTATCCGCTGAAGCCGCGCGAGTCGATCACCTTCGAGTACGTCATGCTGAAGGGCGTTAACGACACCGACGAAGACGCTCGGCGCGTGGTGCGGTTGCTGGCGAATCTGAAGGCCAAGGTCAACCTGATCGCACTGAATCCCGGTCCCGGCATCCCCTATGAGACGCCCGATCCGGAGCGCGTCAACGCGTTCCATGAGATCGTCTGCCGGTCCATGCCATGCTTTGTGCGCAAGCCGCGCGGGCTCGACGTCTATGCCGCGTGCGGACAGCTCAAGCGGATGAACGAAACGCAAAACGGCGAGCTGCCCGTGCTGGCCTGAGCCGGACGGACGCGCTCGCCGCAGATTGATTCTCGGCGACTACTGGCCCCCGAAAGCGCCCGGCGGAATCATATCCACCTGTTTCGCGTTGCCGAAGGAGAAGTCGGCATCGCTGAAGCTGACTTCATCGGCCGAGGTCACCGCATCACGGCGCACGCGCTTGCCGTCTTCGTAGTCGTAGCGTTCCACCGGGAAGCCCGTAAATCCCTGGTCGGCGATCGGGTTGGATAGCGCCCCGGCCATCGCGCCCATGGGAGAGTTCGCCAGCGCATCGGTCAGGCTTCTCACAAAATTCCGCATGTCCTCGAATACGCCGAACTGGCCCGTGCTCAGATTGATGCTCGCTGGATCGGCAGCGCAGACGTCGGCGACGACCTGGCCCTGGCGGGTGCCCTGATAGTTGGTGCAGGAGAATCCGTTCACCGTGGAGGTCCCCGTCTTGGCGTACTCAGTTTGCACCGGAGCTGGCCCCGCGCCGGCTCCCGGCAGCAGGCCTTTCATCTTGCCCTTCATCATGCGCTCCATCATGGCGCGCTGTTCCGGGGGCATCTTGGCTAACTGTTCCTGGAGCTGCGCCATGGCGCCATTCAGCTGATTCGCCACGCGATCCATGGTCGCCTTGTCGATCACGCGAACTTCATTACGATCCTTGTCGAGGGCCAGGATCTTCCCGCCGTTCTCGTTGACGAACATGATCGAGTTGTCCGGCATGTTCACGCGGAGTCGATTCGCATCGATCAGGATTTCCGTTTTGGTTGTGGTGTTATCGCCGAGGTCCGTATTCTCCATCTGGAGCCGGACGCCCGCCGCCAGCGGCAAGGACGCAACGATTAAGGTACAGGGTATCCACTTCTTCATTCTCTGATTCTCGCGCAAACCGCCCACACGTGCAGAAGGCGCGCGATTCACAAGCGCGAAACGGATCCGGAGAAAGAAAAGGAGAAAGTGTGCACCACAAACAACGGCGCGTATAATAGGGACCGAAGTTCCTGATACGTTTCTGGATTTGCAACGGTGAGCAGAGAAGGAAACGAGCCAGAGCGCGGACGCCGTGACGGTAGGTGACATATATGGAATCGATGCAACACTTCGTCGAAGCAATTTCTGGCGAACTGGAGGTGGCAGAAGAAAGCACACGCGCTGCAACGGCCGGCCTCTTGGAAGCACTGCGAGAACAGTCGGCGGAGAAGGACTTCGCCGTCTTGCTTCGGGCGATCCCTGGAGGAGAAACCTTCCTCCACGCGCAAATGGCGGAAGCAGTGAAGAAGAATCAGCACGGTGTCCCTGGCGCCTGGGGCTGGGTCCGTGGCTGGGCCGGCGGTACCAGCGGCGACGTAGCTTTTCTGACGGCCATTTCCAAGGTGGGCTTCTCCGAAGCCAAAGCCGTGCGGTTCGTCTCCGCCTTCAAGCAATTCACGGCGGACCATGCCGGGTCCGAAGCGGTTCAAAAGGTGTTTTCCGAGGCCCCGGACTTGGAGATCCTGGCGCAGCGGGGGCAGGCCTAGGCTCGATTGCTGGCGGCGCGAGGACCGTTTACCCTTCCGACTCCGATCCTTTATTCGATCCGGTTTCTGCGATCCCGGCTGAGCAAAAGACGCGAAATTACGCGTTAAGGAATCACGACAATACACTCGTTGACGCTATGGGGGTCCCGCACAAAAAGGGCCGAACGCGCGACGCTACCCGTTACTCAGGAACATCCCACTAGTTTTTCCAGTCCGCGGTGAAGACGTTGAACTCATAGTTGCCGGTGGACTGATAGTCGCTCTCGAACGCCAGCGTCTTGCCGTCGGGCGAGAACTCCGGGAACGAAGTGAAGCCGCCGAAGCTGGTGACTTGTGCAAGGCCCGTGCCGTCGGTGTTGATCAGGTACAACTCAAAATCGCGCGTATCGCAGGCGTGCCGATTGGAGGCGAACAGGATCTTTTTGCCGTCGGGCGTGAAGGTCGGCGCGAAGCTGGCGCAGCCGAAGTCGGTGATCTGTTTTTCATGGGAGCCGTCGGCGTCGGCGACGAACAGCTCCATCTTCATGGGCGCGGTGAGGTCATCGGCAAGGAGGCCGGCCGCGTCCTTGCGCGCCTGCTCGGTCTTGGGCCGGTGCGCGCGCCAGACGATCTTGGACCCATCGCGCGAGAAGACCGCCCCGCCGTCATAGCCCTCCGACTTCGTGAGCTGCTTCTTATCGGTGCCATCCAGGTTCATGCTCCACAGTTCGAGGTCGCCGGAGCTGAGCGAGGTATAGACGATCTTTTCGTCCTCGAAGTTCACCGTGGCTTCGGCATCGTAACGCGGCGTGTCGGTGAGCTTCTTTTCGATCTTGCCGGTGGAGGCGTCGGCCAGATAGATGTCGAATCCCGGATAAACAGCCCAGACATAGCCCTTGCTGCGGTCGGCCGGCGCGGGGCAGGACGGCCCGGCTTCGTGCGTCGAGGCATAGACGAACTGGTCGCCATCGGGCAGGAAGTAGGCGCAGGTGGTGACGCCCTCACCCGTCGAGACCATGTGCTGGCCCGAGCCGTCGGCATTCATGATGTAGATCTGATCGCAGTCATGGCCGTCGCGCGTGGATTGGAAGATGAGCTTCGACCCATCGGGCGACCAGTAGGCCTCGGCGTTCTGCCCTCCGTGGGTGAGCTGCTTGAGGTTGCTCAGGTGCGGGCCTTCGGGTTTGGTTTGCGCGAGGGCCACACTGGAAATCAGAACAAGGGAGGCAAAAAGGGTGTACTTCATGATTTCCCATTGTATGCAAGCGAGGATTGCGACGGGTCGCAGAAGGGGTGGTTGGCCATTTATTGATTACCTCCCCGGCAACGTCCACACTCCGCCCTCCGACCCCACAAACACCTTCTTTGCCAAACCCAGAAACAACCCATGCTCCACGACCCCGGGAATCGCCTTCAAACCGGACGACAGCTTCTCGGGATCCTCGATCTCCCCGAACGGGCAGTCCAGCAGATAATGCCCCTCATCGGTCACGTAAGGATTCCCGTCCTCGCCAGCCCGCAGGACTGGCGTTCCCTCAGGCGACGGAAATTGGGCCACGATCCGGTTGGCCACCATGCGCCAGCCGAATTGAACCACCTCCACCGGCACTGGAAAGTGCGATCCCAGCCGGTCCACGATCTTCGACTCATCGACAACCACCAGCATCCGATCGCTGGCAAAGGCGACCATCTTCTCCCGCAGCAGCGCCCCGCCCCGCCCTTTGATCAGGTTCAGCGTCGATCGGTCGACTTCATCGGCTCCGTCGATGGTCAGGTCGATATGATCGACCTCATTCAGCGACCCCAGCCGGATTCCCAACGCACGAGCCATCCCCGCCGTAGCCTCCGAGGTCGGGACCCCGGTCACCCGAAGACCGTTCTGCACCAGTTCCCCGAGGCGCTTGACGACAAACGCCGCCGTCGTTCCGGTGCCGATTCCAACCACCATCCCGTCTTCGACGAACTCACAGGCGGCCTCGGCGGCAGCGCGTTTTTGTTGATCTTTATCATTTTCCACGGGCGCTCCCGACCGAGGTTTCCATCCCCTACGAAATTAAAAAGGGCGGACCCGAAGGCCCGCCCCACGTAACTGCTATTGACCCGCCCGATTACAGCCCGACCGGATCCGCCGAGTTCGGATCGAACCCGAGCTCGGTGACCGCGGCGGCCGCCTTCGCGGCATCGAACTTCCCTTCCCGAGCCAGAGCCGACAGCGTAGCCTGGACGATCGCCTCGGCAGAAATTTCGAAGAACTTCCGCAAATGCGCGCGGTTTTCGCTGCGGCCGAAGCCGTCGGTTCCCAGCGAAGTCAGCCGGCCCAGCAGCCAGGGCGAGAGCTGATCCGGCACGGCCTTCATGTAATCACTGGAGGCAATGATCGGACCTTCCTCGTTGTCCATCACCTGATTGATGTGGGTGGTACGAGGCGCTTCGTTGGGATTCAGCCGGTTCCAGCGTTCGACCTCCAGCGCGTCGCGCCGCAGCTCGTTGTAGCTGGTGACTGACCAGACGTTGGTCTCGACCCCGTACTTCTCCTTCAGGATCTCCTGCGCCTTCAGGGCTTCGTTCAGGATCGGACCGGAGCCGAACAGTTGCGCGGCCGGGTTGGCCACGCCCTGGTACTTGTAGATGCCCTTCAGGATGCCTTCCTCGAGACCCTCGATTTCCGGCATGGCCGGCTGGGCATAGTTTTCGTTGTAGACGGTGATGTAGTAGAAGCGGTCTTCCATCTCCTCATACATCCGCTTGATGCCGTCTCGCACGATCACCGCCAGCTCATAGGCGTAGGCCGGATCGTAGATACGGGAGGTCGGCACGGTGGAGGCCGTGACCGGGCTGTGGCCGTCCTGGTGCTGCAGGCCTTCGCCCAGCAACGTGGAGCGTCCGGCGGTGCCGCCCAGCAGGAAGCCCTTGCCGCGCGAGTCGGCGTAGGCCCAGATGAGGTCGCCCACACGCTGGAACCCGAACATCGAGTAGTAAATGAAGAACGGAATCATCGGCACGCCGTAGTTGGCGTAGGCCGTACCGGCGGCGATGCAGGAGGCCATCGATCCGGCTTCCGTGATGCCTTCCTCCAGGATCTGGCCGTCCTTGGCTTCCTTGTAGTACAGCAGCATGGCCGAGTCGACCGGTTTGTACTGCTGGCCCTGGCTGGCGTAGATGCCCCGCTCGCGGAACAACGATTCCATACCGAAGGTGCGCGCTTCGTCCGGCACGATCGGCACACAGTACTGGCCGATGTCGGACTTCAGCACCGCTTTCAGCACGTTCACGAAGGCGGCCGTGGTGGAGGCTTCGCGTCCACGGGAACCTTCCAGCGTGTTCTTGAAGATATCCAGCGGCGGGGCCTTGATCGTGATCGGCTTGACCTCGCGCGACGGCACATAGCCGCCCTGCGCATCGGCCCGCGCCCGCAGGTACTTCATTTCTTCCGAGTCCTCCGAGGGACGCAGGAACTCCAGGTTGTTGACCTGCTCATCGGTCAGCGGCAACTGGAACCGGTCGCGGATCTGGATCAACGAATCGGCGCCCAGCTTCTTGGTGTTGTGCGCCGTGTTGCGGCCTTCGGCGGCCTCGCCCAGACCGTAGCCCTTCACCGTCTTGGCCAGGATGACCGTCGGCTTGCCGTTCGCCAGGGTCGTGGCCCGATAGTAGGCGTTGTACATCTTCAGCGGATCCAATCCGCCGCGGCGCAGCTTCCACAGCTCGTCGTCGCTCATGTGCTCGACGAGTTTGAGCAGTTCGGGATACTTGCCGAAAAACTCCTTGCGGAGGTAGGCGCCGTCGAAGGCGCGGAAGGCCTGATATTCGCCGTCCACGCACTCGTGCATGCGCTTGATCAGGAGCCCCGAGGAGTCGCGAGCCAGCAGATCGTCCCAGCCCTCGCCCCAGACCACCTTGATCACGTTCCAGCCGGCGCCCAGGAACGAGGATTCCAGTTCCTGAATGATGTGGCCGTTGCCGCGGACCGGACCGTCCAGGCGCTGCAGGTTGCAGTTGACCACGAAGGTCAGGTTCTCGAGCTTTTCGCGCGAGGCCAGCGTTAGCGCGCCCAGCGATTCCGGCTCATCGGTTTCGCCGTCGCCCAGGAACGCCCAGACTCTCCGTCCGGTCGCCGGCGTCAGGCCCCGGTTCTCCATGTAGCGCATGAAGCGCGCCTGATAAATGGCGCCGATCGGCCCCAGGCCCATCGAGACCGTGGGGAACTGCCAGAAGCTCGGCATCAGCCAGGGGTGCGGATAGGAGGAAAGCCCCGGATGGTCGCGCAGCTCATGGCGGAAATTCTTCAGATGCTCATCATCGAGCCGGCCTTCCAGATAAGCGCGGGCATACATGCCGGGAGAGGCATGTCCCTGGAAGTAAACAAAGTCGCCCGGCAGCTTCTCCCCGTTCGGACCGGTATAGGAGCCGCGGAAGAAGTGATTGAAGGCGACCTCCATGATGGTCGCCTGGGAGGCGTAGGTGGAAAGGTGGCCGCCGATGGCATCGTCATATTTATTGGCTCGCACGACCATGGCGGTGGCGTTCCAGCGGATCATCGACTTGATCTTGCGTTCGATGGCGCGGTCGCCGGGATAAGAGCGTTCCTCCTCGGGAGGGATCGTATTCAGATAAGGAGTATTCCAGCGCAGGGGGATGTTGACGCCAAGGTGGTCGGCGCGCTCCATTAACCGCTCGATCAGGTACGTGGCCCGGTCAGGCCCGGTGGCGTCAATCACTTCATCGAACGCCTCTAACCATTCAGCGGTCTCCTGCGGATTCAGATCATCAGGAGCTTCAGTTTTTGGTCTTAGCATTTAGGTTGGTTGCCTTACCAACCAAGGTACCGTTTTGGCCGTGGGCGAGGCAACTCCTGTCGGGAGGGTTGGCGGTAGAAATTTCAGGAAGATGAAACGGGCCGAGAGGGCTGATTTTCGCCCTCCCTGGCCGGAGTTCCCCCGGGCTCAGAAGCCGATGGCCGTGGTGGCGTCGATAATCAAGCCGCGGACCGGGTCATAAACCACGTAGATCCCGTTCAGTAGGCCTCGCCGGTAGGCTCCGGGCAGCGGTCCCAGACGGCGCTGGTAGGCTCCCGGAAGCGGGCGCATCTTGCGCTGCCAGCCCGGAGGAAGCGCGCCGCCACGGGCGTATTTTTTGGCCAGACCCGGAGGCAGGTTCAGCCCCTGCGAATAGGCATTCCGATAATACTGGCCCACCACGACCAGGTCGCGTTGGGGCAGCACGTAGCCGCCATGCCCGCCTGAATAGGCCGGGCCATAGAGTCCTGGGGCAACGACGACAGCCGGGGCCCGGCGGCCATGCCAGCCGTTCGCTCGCGCATTTCCTCGGCCGTGCCCTCTCAGGTGCCCTCTTCCATGGCCGCCGCCATGCCCGGCCAGCAGAGTTGCGGAAAGCGCCAGCAGGGTGATCGTGATAGCCAGGAGTCTTCGCATTGTCTACCTCCCGCGGGCCGATGTCGCTTCGTTTCGGTCTGGCTGACGGTGGGCCCGTCATTTGGGATGGGCGGCGGAAACGCGGGGTTTCGGGAAAACGGCCTTCGGACGGATTTGGGCTGCCGAATCGGGCGGGATGGTTCCGCCGGGATGGTGGCAGCTTAGCGTTCTTCGAGGTGTTTCAGGCGCGCATCGAGTACTTCTTCGACGCGGCGGAGCTCAGAGGTCCAGGAGGAGCGCATTTCGTCAAAGCGCGTATCGACGTGATTGCGCAGATCGGTCATCCTTGCGTTATTCACCAGTATGCCGACCAGCACGGTGATCATAATAGGCGCCGTGGCCAGCGCCATTGCCAGGATAGGAGACTCGGGCATCTAGCAAAAGAGTATCAAAATCGGAAGATTCCTCTCAGATGCTCTCCCGGGAATTCGTCGGACGCTCCAGAACCCGCTCCGGAACCATTGATGGCGGTAGCCTAGCGGGATGGTGGCAGCTTAGCGTTCTTCGAGGTGCTTCAGGCGCGCATCGAGCACTTCTTCGACGCGGCGCAGTTCGGAGGTCCAGGAGGCGCGCATCTCGTCGAAGCGATGATCGACGTGCGTGAAGCGCACGTCGACGTGAGCCCGGAGATCATCGATTCGGGCTGTCAAATCAGAACGCAAATCACTCATCCGGGCGTTGTTCACCAGGATGCCGACCAGCACGGTGATCATGATCGGCGCTGAGGCCAACGCGATTACCAGGATGGGTGATTCAGGCATCTAACAGAAGAGTATCAAAATTGGAGGATTCTTCTCGCGCGCTTTCGCCGGGGCGCGCCACAACAAAAGTGAAAGAAAATGCAACCCTCCGGCGTCTTTGGGGAAGCCGTTCCGTCAGGAATACGCGATGATAGTAGCAGGTAGAGAACCGGTGGCAGTGAAGGACGCAACTTCACAAACGGAAGCTCACGCGATGGAAGACGTGATCGCAGGCGCCCAAGATGGCGACCAGGATGCGTTTCGCCAGCTCTACGAGGCGCATAAGGACAAAGTCTATTCCGTCGCCCTGCGCTTTTCCGGCGATGCCGCCACGGCCGCGGATATCGCTCAAGACACGTTTCTGAAACTGTTTTCGCGGATTGGGCAATTCCGCGGGGAGTCCAGCTTCGACAGTTGGCTCTATCGGGCAGTTGTAAACGCCTGCATGGATCATCACCGGCGAACGCGCCGGCTGTTGCCCACGCTGATCGAAACCTTTGACCAGTTTCGCGCGCCGCAATCCGGGGCGCTGGAGGGTCTGCTCGCTGCCGAACAGGCCGAACTGGTGCAGGACGCGGTGGCCAAGCTCCCCGCGCAACAGCGTATGGTCGTGGTCCTCCGCTACACGGAAGGCCTTTCTTATGATGAAATTGCCGAGGTTTTGGATTGCTCGCCGGGAACCGTCGCCTCGCGGTTGAACCGGGCCCACAAGACCTTGGAACGGAAACTACGCCGGATGGCAGAAGAGGCAGGGATGGAAACGGGTACCAGTGGCGTCCAAAGGTAGAGGGCCCAAGATGGCGGGCCCCAGGTAACGGATTAATTCAGGAGTCCACTTAGAGACCCGGGACATCGAAAGACGAAGGCTGGACAGGCTGGCGCACACCAGGCAGGCCACAGCCGATGAGAGACGCAAACATAAGGGAAGTTATGAAGCAAGGGAATCACAATTCGGGACACCGCGCGGACAGTCCCCCGGGGGCCGATTTCGCCCCGCCCGCCGAACTCCAAGCCGGACTGCGAACCCATTTAGCCCGGCAACAGGCTCCGGAAGCGCTGTGGGGCCAAGTGCGGCAAAGGATGGCTCGGAACCAGGTCCGGACCTCGGACGCCGAGGCTGGCCTGCCGTTATTCCGCTTGGGGCCGGTGCTGGCCGTGGCGGCGGCGTTGTTGGTCGCCGTGGGTGGATATTTCGCGCTCCACCAGACGCAAACCCTAGAAACGATTGCAACATCGGCCCTGGAGTACAGGCCCGAACAACTGGACTTTCAAAGCTCGGATGCCGAAGCCATTCGGCGCTGGCTGATCGAGGAAACGGGCGTGGACGTCCCGCTCCCGCCGCAGCACAACGACATGGTTCGACTGCTGGGAGCCAATGCGGTTCCCTCGCCGACCGTATCGGGAGCCAAGATCGCTGAGATCTCTTACCGGGTAGGGGATCAGGGCGCGAGCCTCATTGTGGCGAACGATCCCAGCGCGAACCCCGTGTATCCCATGCACCAGGCCGCCGAAGTCGCCGACCGGGCGGCGCGGGTAACCTCCTGGTCGCTGGCCGGGCAGAATTTTGCGGTCGCCTGGACCGAACAAGGGGCGATGGAAGCCGCCTGCCTGCTGTGCCATCAGGGCAGCGCGCCGGCGGTGAATTAATTGGCCCCCGGGCTGGAACATGTGGCGAGGGCCGGGGAGGTCCAAAATCTTCCCGAAACGCATCCTCCACCGGGCTCATCTAAAAACCGATGGGCCTCCGGGAGGGGTGCCCCTGCCCCTTGGCAGACGGAACAGGCTATACTAAAGCGTTATACTAGAAGAAGGTAGAGCGGTACCGCGGACGGAGCAAGCAACCATGAATAAGAATCTGAAATTCGGAATTCTGACCACGGTGATCCTGGGCACGCTGGGATGGCTGGCGGCAGGTGGTATCGAGCAGACCGCCACTTACTACAAAGAGATCGGCGAGCTCAAGGCGATGGGCGCCGACGGCGTCAATAAACGGCTCCGGGTCGGCGGAGACATCGTCGAGGACTCGATCGTTCGGGACGGCAATCACGTCCGCTTCACCATCATGCAGCAAGAAGAGATGAAGGACGCGGTCATGCTGGATATCGTCTATGACGGCACCGATCCGCTGCCCGATACCTTCAAGAACGGTGCGCAGGCCTTAGCGGACGGGACGCTGGATGCTAGCGGCGTCTTCCATGCCACCAAGATTCAAGCCAAGTGCGCCTCCAAGTACGAAGCCAAGCCGGAAGGCGCGGTCACTCGCGGCTAACGGTCCGAGCAGCCTTCGGGCCCATCGGCTGATTCATCCACCGCCTTTGGTTTTGCCGGAACTGAAGCGGGTCGGAACCAAGGCGCGGCCTTGGCCAAGGCACGGCGCATCGGGCAAGTGGGCGGTCGGCTCGCGGCCCGGTTAGGAACTCATATGGAAAATCTGGGCGCTCTTGCCATCCTCCTCGCCTTTTGTTTTGCCGTCTATGCGTTGGTCGGTTCGCTGATCGGCAAGTGGTTCCGGCGGCCTTTCCTCATCCTCAGCGCCGAGCGCTCCGTCTATTCGATGTGGGTCTGCCTGACCACCGGCGCCGGGCTCCTGCTCTATTCGATCATCAAGGGCGACTACCGCATGGCCTATGTTTGGGCCACCAGCAACCTCGACATGCCGCTGCAGTACAAGTTCGCGGCCTGGTGGGGCGGCATGGAGGGTTCGCTGCTGTTCTGGAGCTGGATCCTGGCCACCTATTCGGCCGTGGTCGTCTGGCAGAACCGCCGTAAGTTCCGCGAGATGATGCCCTACGTCATCAGCATTCTGATGGCGACACAAGTTTTCTTCCTGCTCCTGAACACCTGGGTCGCGAGCCCGTTCCAGATGCTGGTCTCCGATGCCGGCGGCGTCATTGACCTCAACGACGGCCAGGGCCTCAATCCCCTGCTCCAGTACTGGACGATGGTGATCCATCCGCCGCTGCTGTATCTCGGCTACGTCGGATTCGTGGTGCCGTTCGCTTTCGCCATGGGCTCGCTGATTACACGGCAACCGGGCGAGGCCTGGATCCACACGACGCGCCGCTGGACGCTGGTCACCTGGCTGTTCCAGAGCTGCGGCATCGTGCTCGGACAGGCCTGGGCCTACGCGGTGCTCGGCTGGGGCGGCTACTGGGCCTGGGATCCGGTGGAGAACGCGTCCCTGCTGCCCTGGATCACGGCGACCGCCTTCCTGCATTCCGTGATGATGCAGGAGAAGAAAGGCATGATGAAGGTCTGGAACATGGTGCTGGTTTCGGCCACCTTCTTCCTGTGCGTGTTCGGCACGTTCCTGACCCGTAGCGGCATCGTGCAATCGGTGCACGCCTTCGCAGAGGGCACCATCGGACAATATTTCGTGACGTTCCTGGCGATCGGCATCGCCGGAACCGTGTACCTGATCCTGAACCGGCTGGACTTCCTCAAGAGCGAATCGACGATGGAGAGCGTGCTGTCGCGCGAGTCCAGCTTCATGTTCAACAACCTGATCCTGCTGGCCTCTTGCTTCGCGATCCTGTGGGGCACGCTGTTCCCGGTGATCACCGAAGCGGTGATGGGCGAAAAGATCAGCGTGGATCAGCCATTCTTTAACCGCGTCAACATTCCGATCGGCCTGGCACTGCTGCTGCTGACCGGCGTGGGTCCGCTGATCGCCTGGCGGCGCAGCAGTTGGGAATCGCTGCGGCGCGCCTTCCGTTGGCCGATCATCGCCGGGGTCGCGGTTGCGATCCTTCTGATGGCTCTCGGGATGCGGCAACCCTACGCGCTGATGAGCTTCGGCCTGTGCACCTTCGTGCTGGTTTCGGTGGGAATGGAATTCGTCAAAGGCGCGAGCGCGATCCGACGCAAGAGCGGCTCGAATTACCTGATGTCGATGGTTGAACTGACGCATCGCAACACGCGGCGCTACGGCGGCTACTGGGTGCACGTCGGCATCGTGATCATGTTCATCGGCTATAGCGGCGCGGCGTTCAATCAGGACCTGACCGTGGAAGTGCCAGTGGGTGGATCCTTCGACATCGGACCGTATCAGGTGAAGGTCGACGACTACGAGACCGGCAACAACGACAACTATCAGTACGACAAGCTGCGGCTATTGCTTTCGAGTGGCGGAAAGCAGATCGACACGATGTATGCCGAGCGCCGGTTCTATATCGCGTCACAGACGCAGACCACCGACGTCGCGCTGCGGCGCCGGCTGGACGAGGATTTTTACGCCAACTTCGCGGGCTTCGGCGAAGGCGATAACGTGGTGCTGCAAGCCTACGTCTTTCCGCTCGTAAGTTGGATCTGGATTGGATTTCTGGTGGTGCTGGGCGGAACCTTTATTTGCCTGGTTCCCAGTAAACAGAGGCTGGTGTTCCCACGGACCGAAGTCGTGGGCGTGGCGGGGAAGAAACATGAGACTGCTCAAAAAGCGATTCGAAATTAAGCTGCCTGTGACGATGTTGGCCGCGGTTCTGCTGCTGGCCGGCTCCGGGGTCGCCTCGGCGCAGAATGCCAATGAGTACGAACGGCCGGAGGTGGTGAACATCGCCTCTAAGCTCCTGTGCAACTGCGGCTGCAACCTGGATATGGCCTGCGTCATGCCGCCGAGCGGGGTCTGCGGCATCTGCCGGGAAAACAAGATCAAGATCTCGGCGATGCTGAAGGACGGGCTGACCGAGCAGCAGATCCTGGACCTGTACGCCGAGGAATACGGCGAATCGGTGCTGGCGCAGCGTCCCGGGTTGGGTGGCTTCGCGGCTCCCTACATCGCGCTGGCGCTGGGCCTGGTGCTGGTGGCGTTCGTGATCAAGCGCTACACCCACTTGAAGCCGGCGCCGGTGGTCGCGCCGGGAAGTGATGCCGACCTGGCCCGCTTCCAAAAACAGATCGACAAGAACATGGAAGACCTGGACTAGAAAGGGCCTTCAACGATTCATGCTCTTGCTGGTCTCCGCCGTCCTGCTGATTGCCGTGACGGTGCTGTTTACGCTGTCGGTGCGCGCCGCCGACTACCGGGAATCCGAGACGGTCAGTCCGACTCAACACCTGGAGGATCGCCGCGCGGCGATCTATGAGAACCTGCGCGATTTGCAGTTCGAGTACCGCGTCGGCAAGTTGTCTGACGAGGACTATCAGCAGACCAAGCTCGGATTGCAGAAGGAGCTCGCCGGGGTGCTCGCCGAGATGGAACGCATCACCGGGGACGCGCCCGCACCTGTCGCAGATCCGGTGGCTGATGATGTGGAGATGGGTGAAGTCGAAGAGGCTGAGGATGAAGCTCCGGCGGCCGTGGCCGCCAGCGAAGCCGGCGCTGAGGCAGTTCCCGAGACCGTCGAGGCCGCTGACGCTAGCGCAGAGACAAGTGCCGACGCGGAAGGCGTCACCTGCCCGCACTGTGGCGCCCACTTCCCCAGTGCCATGAAATTCTGTGGCTCCTGCGGGAAAGAGATCGTCCAAAACGCGAGCCAGGGAGGGGCGGCCTGACATGCTGAAAAAGACGCCGCAACGAACGTTGCTTGCCGCGATCCTGCTGGCCGTCAGTGCCGCAAGCCCGGCCTGGGCCATCGTGCAGGGCAATGTCACCAACGCTTCCACCGGCGAACGTCAGGCGGGCGTGACCGTGAACCTGGTGCAGCCCGGCGCGGGCGGCATGCAGCAGATCGGCACGGCGACCAGCGGCGCGAACGGGGCCTTCGAAATCGACGCGACGCCCACCGGGGTCGCGCTGGTGCAAACCGTCTACCGCAACGTCACTTATACGACGCCCTTGCCCCCGGGATCCTCGACCACCGGTCTTGAGATCACCGTTTACGAAGCCGTTCCGGTCAAGCCGACCGAGCTCACCACGCAGCACCTGGTGCTGCTGGAGCCGACCTTGACCGAGCTCTCGGTCTCCGAAACATTCTTCCTCGAGAATCCCACCAAGTTTACTTATCAGCCCGAGGGCGAAGGCGCGCTGTCGCTTTATTTGCCCGAGAATACAGACCTGGACGCGGGTGCGCTGCGGGTCACCGTGGATTCCACCGGCGTGCCGATCCAGCGTCCGTTGGTTGCGGCCGGCGGCGGACGCTATACAGTCGACTATCCGATCAAGCCCGGCGAAACGCGTTTTGACCTCAAGTATCAGTTGCCTCCATCGGAGATGTTCTCGCTGCGTACGGCGACCACCCCGACGCGGCTGATCACGCCGGCCAACGTCATGCTGGTTGGCGAGGATGTCCAGGAAATCGGCGTCGAACCGTCCACGCAGGCGCGCGTATACAACTCCAATGCCGAGCAGATCACGGTCGCGTTTGAAGGCATCGGCGCACTGACGCTGGAGAGCGAAGGCGCTCCCAAGTGCTGCGAGGAGGCCCCTCCGCGCATCTACTCCCGCGAAGTACCGACCCCCTTCGGCGACATCGCCGGCGTGTGGGTGGTGCTGAGCATGGGACTGTTGATCCTGGCGCTCGGCGGGTTCCTGCTGTATCGCCGAGGCGGACCGAATCCAGTTTCGGCGGCGACGCATTCGGCACCCCACGATTCCGGCGGCGGCGCCCGGGGAGAAGGATGACGCCGGCGCTCGAGGTCCAGGGCGTCTACAAATATTACGGCGACTTCCCTGCTCTCAAAGGCGTGGATCTCACCGTCGCGCCCGGAACCGTGATGGCTCTGCTGGGCCGCAACGGCGCGGGTAAGACGACTCTCCTGCGGATCCTGGCCGGTCTGCTGCATCCCTCGGAAGGTATCGTCAAGATTCACGGCGAGGATACGCGGCATGACGCGACCCGACGCAGGATCGGCGTGCTGGGCCATTCGATCGCCGTTTACGATGAGCTGTCGGCCATCGAGAACCTGACCATGTTCGGGAACCTTTATGGGCTCGCTGATGCGCGCGGGAAGGCCGATGCGATGCTGGAGCGTGTGGGATTGGGGCGCGTCCGCGACGGGTTGGCTCGTGAGTTTTCCCGAGGCATGCGTCAGCGGTTGGCCATCGGGCGCGCGCTGCTGCACGATCCCGAAGTGCTTTTACTCGACGAGCCGTTTACCTCGCTCGACGACCGGGCAATCGCAGTGTTGCAGTCGCTGTTGAACGACATGCGCCATCGCGGCCGGACCATCATCATGTCGACGCATCAGCTGCGCGAGGCATTGGAGCTCTCCTCGCACGTCGCGCTGCTGGAGCGCGGCAAGATTAAACATCACGGCGAACGGGCCGACGAAATGCTGGAAGACACGGGCTGGCTGTACCGGACGTATGGGGAGAACTAGAACGATGGAGACGAAAAATTGGGGACAGACACCATTTTCGCTCCCCATTCTATCTTCAGTCGCGGCCTCCATCCATTCCTCCATCCGGCCGGCGGCGAGCATCGTTCCTGCGGCGAAAACGGCTGTCTGTCCTTATTTTTCGGAGCAAGCCAAGCCGTGATGTACCTCAAACAAACCTGGACCATCGCGATGAAGGATCTCCGTGCGGAGCTGCGCACCAAAGAGGCTCTGAACGCCTCGCTGGCGTTTTCCGTCTCGATCCTGCTGCTGTTCAGCTTCGCCTTCGATCCCACCGCGCCGGAGCTGCAGGCCTTCGGCGGCGGTCTGCTGTGGATGGTCTATGCCTTCGCCGGAGCCCTGGTGCTGAACCGGAGCTTCGCCCGAGAGCTACAGAACGACTGTCTGGATGCGCTGATCGCCTCGCCGGCGCCGTCGGGCGCGTTGTTCCTGGGCAAGTCGCTCGCGAACTTCTTTCTACTGGTCGTCGGTGGAGCTCATCTCGCTGGCGATCTTCGCCATCTTCTACGACATCTCGATCGATGCCGGAAAGTTTTGGCCGATCTTCGGCGTCATGGTGTTAGCGACCTGGGCGATGACCATCATCGGGACCCTGTTCAGCGCGCTCACAGTGAACCTCGAAATGCGCGAGGTCATGCTGCCCGTGCTGGTCTATCCGTTCCTGATTCCGGCGCTAATGTCGGCGATGACGGTGACCACCGCCGTGCTTACAGGAGAGTCCGCGTTCGGCGACAACTACATCTGGATTCAGGTCCTGGTCGCCTTCGACATCATCTTCACCGCGCTCGCCGTGGTATTTATAGATGTTGTTCTGGTGGGCTGACTCCGGCCATGGGAACGTCCGTTAAGGAGACAGAGAAACCATGCGAGAAAAAGTAATTTATCTTCTGGCCGCGATCGCCGCCGTGCTGATCGCCTGGAACGTCTACACGATCGTGAACCTGCCGCCGCAGGTCACCAACGTGGGGGCATATAAGATCATCTACTTCCATGTGCCCGCGGCCTTCACCGCCTTCACCGGGTTCTTTCTCGCGTTGATCGCCAGCCTGTACTATCTCTCGAGCGGCGACCTGCGCTATGACGCCTTTGCCGCCGGAATCACCGAAGTCGCGCTGGTGTTCGCCTGCGCCAACCTGATCAGCGGCATGATCTGGGCGCGTTACGCCTGGGGCATTTGGTGGACCTGGGACGCTCGTCTGACCAGCATGCTGACCTGCGTTCTGATGTACTTCGGCTATATCATGCTGCGCCGCGCCATCTCTGAGCCGACCCAGCGCGCGCGGCTATCGGCCGTGCTTTCGGTCCTGGGCTGCGTCAACGTCGCCATCGTTTATAAGTCGATCGAGTGGTATCGTACTCAGCATCCGGCTCCGGTGCTCAGCATGCGCAGCGGTGGCGGCATGAGCGCGGGCCTGGAGGCGCCCATCTACTGGAATTGGCTGGCGCTGGTCTGCCTGGGCGCGGCGATCGCCCTGGTGCGCATGCGGCAGGAAGAGGTCTCGCGCGAGATCGATTCTCTGCGGCGGCTGGCGCACAGTCACTAAACGCTTTTTACAAAAGGATTCATTTACTGCTTCATGGATGCACGCGAGTTTTCCTTCGTTCTTTACGGCCTGGGCGCAGTCTGGGTCATCGTGACGGCGTATGTCGTCTCCCTGGCCATGCGCGACCGGCGCCTGCGCGACGAGCTAGACCGGGTGCGCCGCATGGTGGAAGACTCCGAGAAGAAATGAATAAGCGCCAAATGGAGACAGACCGCTAGTTTTCGCCCCGTAAGAGGAACACAACAGACAAGCCGCGCGCGAAAACAGTATCTGTCCCTCGTTTGTCCGCCCACGCGCAACGTTTCGACCTCGCATCGCAGATTTCGCGGCGCGTGGCCCCGCGCCACGCAGTGTAAACAGGCTCGTGATCTCTTGTTATCTTAGGTGGCAAGATGCGCGAGGGGGGCCACATGCACGAGGTTGGCAAGATGCGCGAAAGAATGGATCCCGTCATTGACCGGGTCCAGCGAACGCCTCCGCGCCGCCGTCCCCTTCGCTACTGGCCCTGGTTTGCCGCCAATCTTCTGGTCATCGGGCTCGCGTTTTTCTGGCGGCGGATGCTATTTCGCACGACCTTCATTGCGGTGGTCGGGAGCGTCGGCAAGACCACCACAAAAGAAGCGCTCGGCGCCATTCTCTCTGCATCGCTTCCGGGCGTCCAATCCACGGGAAACATCGGCGCGCGCTATGAGTTGCCTCGTACGATCCTGCGCGCCCGCCCCTGGCATCGGTATGCGCTGGCCGAGGTCGGCATTGTAGAACCCGGCCTGATGTGGCGCTCGGCGTTCCTGCTGAAACCGGATATGGTGGTTTTTCTTGGGGTGAAGCAAAATCATAGCCGCGGTTTCGGAAGCCTGGAAAAGACCGCCGAGGAAAAGGGCAAGATGCTCATGGGCATGTCGCGCGGCGGGCTGGCGATCCTGAATGCGGATTGTCCACATACGGTGCGTTTGGCCGAAAAGCTGAAGGGAGCCAATTTGCTGGTTTGGAGCGTCGCCGGAGAACGATTACTGGGGCGATAACGCAACGTCGCGGTGGCCGGAACGATTCTCGTTCACCGCGCATCACGCTTTGGGTCCAGCGGACGGGAAAGAATCGGCGCACGTACAGACGCAGCTCGTGGGGAAGCACTGGATGTCTTCGATGCTGGCCGCGCTCGCCGCCGCGCATCAGATGGGCATTCCGCTGGCGAAAGCGACCCAGCCGCTGGCAACGCTTCCACCCTTTCCGGCGCGCCTGGAGCCCGTGGAGCTTCCCTCCGGGGCGATCGTGCTGCGCGATGAATACAACGGGTCAATCGACAGCCTGACGGTTGCCCTGGACATTCTGCGCGACTACACGGGCGGACGCCGCATCCTGATGATTAGCGACGTCGTGGATTTGCCCGGCAACTATCGGGACCGGCGCAAGTACATCGCGCACCTGGCCGCCGAGGTCTGCGACGTCTGCGTGTTCGTGGGAGAGAAGGCTGCCTATGGGGCTCGGCGCGCCATTGAGGAGGGGATGTCCGAGGAGACCGCGCTTGGGTTTGAACTGCTCCCGGAGGCCACCGCGTTTCTGGAGCAGCAGACGCGCGCGGGCGACCTGATCCTGCTGCGTGGCCGGCAAACCGATCAACTTACCCGGATATTGGAACCGATCCCGCTGTTCAAACCTTCCGGAGTCCGATCAGAGCCCGGCGTCGGCGCCAGTGGGCGAAGTGAGCTCCCAACATGACCGACCCCGGTATGCCCACCAGCCGGCGCAGTCTATGGCTGCGCCAGGCCATCATCGGCCCGATCCTGATGCGGGTCCCGACGGTGCTCTATTGGGCGGCATTTTTGTGGAGGCGCCTCCTGTTCCGAACCACGATCGTCGCCGTGGCGGGCAGCGTAGGCAAGACCACGACGAAGGAACTGATCGCCGCGGTGCTTGCCCAGCGGGGCCGTACCTACCGAACCATCGCGAACCAAAATGGAGGCATTCTCATTCCGTTAAATGTCCTGCGTATCCGCCCCTGGCATCGGTTCGCGGTGATTGAGACCTCCGGAGTGCCGCTCGGCGTGATGCAACGAACCTCCCGCTTGTTGCGGCCGGATATCGGAGTGATGCTGACGCTCGCGAGAACACACACCGACATCTATCCAACCCTGGAGGACACGGCTCGGGAAAAAAGCAAGCTGTTCGATCATCTGTCGCCGCGAGGGATCGGGCTGCTAAATGGGGACGATCCACTGGTGGCGGCGATGGCGGAAAAGCTGCCCGGCCGCGGTTCCCTGTTTGGTACGAGCGACGCCTGCGCGCTGCGGGCCGCCAATGTCACCAGCAACTGGCCCCAACGGCTCCAGTTCGATGCGATCGCCGGAGGGGAGCAGGTTCCGGTGCGGACCCGCTTGGTGGGCGAGCATTGGCTGCCATCGGTGCTCGCCGCATTGGCGGTGGGGCGTCAGGTTGGGATCCCGCCGCGGGCGGCAGCCGAAGCGATCTCGACCGTGGAACCGTTTCGCGCGCGCCTGCAGCCGATGGCGCTCCCGAACGGAGCCATCGTGCTTCGCGACGATTATCAATCCACCATCGATGGTTCCGACGCCGCATTTCGCGTTTTGGCACAAGCTCGCGCGCGGCGCCGCATTCTGGCGATCACCGACCTCAGCGACGCCGGCAACAACAGTAGCCGCAGGATGCGGCACATTGCGGCGGCCGCCGCGAACGGCGCGGACATGGCCGTCTTTATCGGACGCTTAGCGCCCTTTGCCCAACGCCGGGCGATCGAAGACGGCATGGCGCCCGAGGCGGTCCATTGCTTCCAGACATTACGCCAAGCAGCGGATTTCCTGCGGGACGAATTGCGCGCCGGGGATCTTTTGCTGCTGAAGGGTCGCAGCACGGACCATGTCACGCGGCTGTTCTTCCACCAGTTCGGCACCGTGGAATGCTGGAAAAGCCATTGCTCCAAGACAACGCTCTGCGATGAATGCTGGGAACTCGGCGTCTCCAAGCAGGAGCGGGCGCTGGTGCGTCCGGCGCCTTAGCTCCCGTCAGAATCGCGACCGGCAAGGAGCGCAACGCACACGGCCGACCGTCCAAACCACCACTAGCCCCCTGCTCTAATCGGTTGGAGTTCGGTCGCGAACTCGTCTGACTTCTAGAGAGCCCCTACCGGAACAGGCTCCGGGCCACGAACCAGACGTTGGCCGGGCGCTCGGCCAGCCGCCGCATGAAGTAAGGGAACCATTCCTCGCCATACGGCACGTAGATCCGCACGCGATAGCCTTCCTCCATCAATCGCTTCTGCAACGGGCGGCCGATGCCATAGAGCATCTGGAACTCAAATTCGCTCTTCCCAATGCCACGATGATTCACGTAGCGCAGCGCCTCGTCGATGATCGCCGGATCATGGGAAGCGATGGCCGGATAGGTCCCCGCATCGAACAGTAGCTTCATCAGCTCGACGTAGTTGCGATCCACGTCCGCCTTTTTGGGGAACGCGACCTCTTCCGGCTCCTGGTACGCGCCCTTGCACAGACGCACCGGCGTACAAGCTTTGTTCAGGCGTCTAATGTCGTCGGCGCTGCGATACAAATAGGCCTGGATGGCGACGCGGACGCACCCACATTCCCGGCTGGCCCGCTCGGCGAGTGCGACCGTGCGGTCGGTGTAGCTGCTTTTCTCCATGTCGATCTCGACACGGGAACTCGTTTCACTCGCCATTTTCACCAGGCGGTGGACATTCGCCAGACACGCCTCTTCGGAAATGTCGAGTCCGAACTGCGTCAGCTTGATCGCCACCGTGCTGGGGAGCTTGCGCGCAACGATCTCCTCCATCATGTGGATGTAGATGTCGCACGCCGCGTTGGCATCCTCGATCGTGTTGGTGTTCTCGCCCAGGTGATCCAGCGTGGAGCGGTAGCCCTCGGCCCACAGCGCGTCACAAGCGTCCAGTACCTGCTGCTCGGTTTCCCCGGCGACAAATCGGCGCGTCACCGCATCGAAGGTGTCGTGCGTCACCACCCAGCGCCGCAAGGCCGGGTTACGGGACAGCCACAAGAAGAACGAGCGCATCATAACGGGCTCCTTTGCAGGACTCGCCTGGCGGGAGAGGGGATGTCCAAAGGGACGAATTGTTTCGAGTAGCGCGCGACGAGGAACCCAGCGCGCATCAGGACCGGCTCCGGATCATTCTACTTCCATCATACGGTCGCGCTGTCCTCAGACGATCTGCGGACCACCGGCCGCGCGCCGGGCTCGCGTGTCCTCCGGCGACGGTTCCTTCTCGTCGAGTTCGAGTTGCCGCGGAGGCCGCACCGCTGTGTCGATCCGTGGAGGTTCCGGGGTCCGGGCGCTGCCGGCCGCCCCGAGCTCCCGCATCCGTCCCAGTGACGGCAACAGCCGCGCATCCCAGGACGCCGCGGACTTGTTATACGAAGAGACGGCTCGCGCCAGATGTCGTCCGGCATCGGCGTAGGCATCACCAAACACGCGCACGCGCTCGTGGAACTCGCCGGCGATCTGCCGCAACTCCTCGGCGTTCTTGGCGAGCTTCTCCTGACGCCACCCATAGGAAACACCTTTCAACACACTGACCAGGGTCACCGGCGTGGCGATCAGAACCTTCTTCGCCAGCGCATCATCCAGCATCTCCGGCCGGCGCTCCAGGGCGGCAGATAGAAAATGTTCACCCGGCAGGAACAGGATCACCATCTCCGGCGCCGCCGGAAACTGGGACCAATACTCGCGGGTGGCTAGCGACTGCACATGCCGCCAGATCTGCTGCGCATGGCGGTCGAGGGCCAGGGTCCGGGCGTTGGCATCCGCGGCGGCCTCCGATTCGAGATACCCGGACAGCGGAGCCTTGGCATCCACCGGCAACATGCGCTCGCCAGGAAGTTGCACCACCATGTCGGGACGGCGGCGGTCGTCTTCCCGCCCCCCACCCTGGAGGTTGGTGGCCTGTTCATAGAAGTCGCAGTGCGGAGCCATGCCGGCCAACTCGGCGACGCGGCGCAGCGTCAGCTCACCCCAGCGGCCGCGCGAGTTGGGTCCGCGCAGAGCCTGGTTCAGGGCGATCGTATCTTTACTTAATGTCGAGAGCTGATTTTCGATCCCGCCCAGCATCCGCTGCCGGTGGGCTTCGAACTGGCGCATCTGTCCCTCGATCCGTTCCAGGGTCGCGGCAAGGGGGCGGGCCGATTCGGCGGCCTCCCGAGCCTGATCCGCCGCCTGCCGGGAGCGCGTCCAGAGGACGGTGAGGACTCCACCGAGCAGCAGGGCTAAAACAAAACCAATAATTAATGTCGCCGTTTCCATCCGACTCCAGTGTGCCACAGACCGGGGACGGTCGCGCCCCGGTGGTTCGCGGCTCCTCCCGGGATCGGGACCGACGCCGGCGGCCGTTCGCCAAGACGCCCTCGGGGAACAATCGTAGTGCGGAGCCGCTAAAGCTTCCTATCTGTGGGGCCGATTAACCCTTGGGACCTTATCTACGGCAGTCCTAGTGGCAGCGATGTGGGCAGTGGACGCCAGAGGAGTATGCCGTGGATGGGCAGGAGGACGGACGCTACAGCATGAGACGATCTATCATACTGATTCTATTGGCCTTGACAACCGCCGCCGCCGCATGGGCGGACTCTGATTACAGCGTAAGAGTGGGTCTGAACCGGGATGGCGTCCGCTTCAAAGTCGATGGCCAAGTGTACCAGTCGATGCAGAATTTCATCTGGCCGCTGGGGAGCCGCCACGTGGTTCAGTTCCTCTACAGCCTGGATGAACATGACCAGGTCACGGCCTACCAGTTCTCCGATGGGCACGTTGCGCGCTTCAGCTTCAGCGGCTGGGTCGTCAGCGGTCCGAATGGAGCGTCCGTGCCGAACGTGAACTCGGGTGGACCCATCGTCGAGTTCTTCGTGGAGCCGGACCTCAGCGCGATCATTGGGACGGTCACGCTCGAACACCTGGTGTACCTGGATTTTCTGCCGAACCTGCCGGACAACGCCGTCGCCGATTCCTGCGCCGGAAGTCCTCAGGACCCGCCGCAGGACTTTACGCGGATGGGCGTCGTATTCATTGATCAGGTCTGTTATGACCGGACGAACCACGAAATCTGGCTCGCGGGCGGCGAACATGACTTAAGTGCCTTAGCCTACATCGGGTGGGTGTTTCAAGGCTGGTATTTCGATAGCCACGGTCCTCCGGATCTGTATTCGACGAAGATCAACATCGTTGCCAGCACAACCTTGAAACCGCTGTTTACCCGTGCCAAGCGCGTGCAGTTCAGCTCCAATCCATTGGGGTTGAAGATCGTGGTGGACCGGGCCATTATCGCCACACCGCCGGCGCCGCCGATCCGGAAGTTCTTCGACTACACCGATGCGGCATGCACGCCGGACTATACCCGGCTCCCCGCCAATCCGCCGCTTGGCTTCATGCCGTTGTGCCTAGGCACCTATGACTTTGTGCCCGGCTCGCAGCATCATTTGGCCGCGCCGGAATCGCAGATGGACTCCCAGGGCAATTATTGGATCTTCAACGGCTTCGACAACGGCCTGGGTCAGAACAGCGTCTACACCGCCGGAACCGACATCAATCAGATTGACGTGGTGACCGCGAACTTTGTCCGAGGCGTGTATGCCAGCGTCATTACCAATGTTTCCGAATTGAATGTCTTTGTGGATGGGCGCAATAACTGGCCCGGTCCAGGGCAGAATTTCATCTGGGGCGTGGGACAGCCACATACGGTCTCCGCACCCAATCAACTGACCGATTCGAAAGGCCGCGTCTGGGAGTTCGTGAGTTGGTCCGATGGCGGAGCGCCGGAACATGAGGTCGTGGTTTCGGCCGGATCGCCGGGCTTTGCCGTAACCGCAAACTACAAGCTCCTGGGGCAGGTCCAGTTGACCAGCACGCCGAGCGGCATCACGATGCAGGTTGACGGCACCACCTGTGTCACGCCGTGCACCTTCAATCGGGAGCCGGGAGCGACGCTCAGCGTGACCACGCCGGACAAAGTGACGCAGTCCGATGCGGCCCGCTACGACTTCTTCGGTTGGGTGGATCGCGACAGCAAGCTGACCCAATCGATCACCTTCGATAGCAACGTGCAGAACCTGCATGCGCACTATCGAGGGGCGTACCTGCTGACGGTGCAGGCGGACCCCTCCGATGCAACGACGTTCACCTTCAGTCCGACCTCGCCGGATGGCTTCTATATCGAAGGCACGGCAGTGAGCGTCACGGTGAATGAGAAGGACGGCTTCAAGTTCCAGGCCTGGGGCGGTGACGGAAACGGCACCGGCAAAACCCTGGCCGTCACCATGAACGCGCCTCATCATCTGGTCGCCTACTTTGAGGAAGTCCCGGTAATCTATCCGGCCGGCATCCGCAACGCCGCCGGGGAAACACCGGACGGAACCGTGGCGCCAGGCTCGATCATCACGATCTTCGGAAAGAAGATGACGAAAGAATTCAAGCTCGGTCCGAGCAATCCGCTGGCACAGGCGATCGGGGATACCTATGTCGCGGTCGACAACGGCGGTCTGCTGCCGCTCATCTTCATTTCCCCCGACCAGATCAATGCGCAACTGCTGTCCACGGTCACCGATGGCAAGCATACGCTTACGATCTACACGAAGGGTCAGGATCCCATCAGCGCGGAGTTCCAGGTGAGGCGGGATGCTCCCGGCGTCTTCTACAACATGACCGACGGCGGGATTCCTCTGGTCGCGGCGATCCACGAAGACGGCACGGTAGTGACGGTCGACAATCCGGCGCGGCGCGGCGAGACGATTCAATTCTTCGGCACAGGCTTAGGTCCGTGGGATGGGGCTCCGGTCTTCGATGGCTTCCTGCTTCCCTCGCCTGAGTACCGGCTGGTGGCCGATCCGGTTTCCGTCGTCACGGAATTGACGAAGGATGCGGCTGCGGCTCTCGAACAGGATTCGGTTCCGCCTCCGGTGAATCTGGATCCGGATTATGCGGGCACCGCGGACGGAATGATTGGGACGGCATCCATCAAGGTGGTCATCACCAATGATGTCCCCGCAGGAATGGCCGAACTCTATTTGAACGTGAATGGAGCGCAAAGTAATCGCGTGCAACTTCCCGTGGAGCCAAAGCAGCAACCGCCGCAATAGCCCACTCCCTCGAGAACCTTGACTGGCCGGGCCGCGGAAAAGCGGTCCGGCCTTTCTCGTGTGCCTCTCACGTACGGGATTTACGGCACAGAACCACTCCGGAAGTACCCGCAGGAACCAAGCCTGCACCTGGCAGCCGCGGAATCGGTATGATGGAGACGGAGGTACTGGTGAAATCTGGTTACCTATCACGATTCGCCTGGGCGACCGTTGTCTGCATTGCGCTGGCAGTTCCGGCCATGGCCCAGCAGGCAGTTTCCGCCCGTGCGGGCATGATCAACTTCGAGCAAGGCGCCGTTCTGCTCGATGATGCCCCGCTCGAGCCGGAACGCAATCGGTTTCCGCAAATGGATGACGGGCAGGTGTTGCGCACCGAGGCCGGGCTCGCGGAAGTGCTGCTCAACGCCGGTACCTTCCTGCGCATGTCCGAGGATAGCTCCTTCCGGCTGGACGCGTCCGATCTCACCGATACGCGCCTCTCCGTGCTGACTGGAACCGTGCTGATCGAAGTCGACGATCTGCTGAATGACAATTCGGTCCGGGTGAATTTCGGCGGCCAGAAGATCCAGCTGCATAAGAACGGCCTGTATCATTTTTCGGCGGGCGAAGTTCCCCGCCTGCGCGTCTACTCCGGGGAAGCCTGGGTGGCCGGCGCGGAGCTGGACGCGGATCCCATGAAGATAAAGAAAGGCCGCGAGCAGGTCTTTACGCCGACGATGACCCTGGCCAAACTGGATAGCCCGGAAAAGTTCGATCGCGACGAGACCGACGCGCTGTATCGCTGGAGCGTGCGCCGCGCCCGGGTGATCGCGCGAGCCAATGTTTCCTCGGCTCGCCTGGCCGATAGCCGCTATCCCAGCTCATTCGGAAGCACTTCGTTGCTTTCCTCACTGAACCCGTTCGCTTTCAACGCGCTCAATAACATCGGTTGGATGTTTAACCCCTACTACGGAGGCTTCACCTACGTGCCGGGCGCCGGCTACACGAATTCTCCGTTCGGGTTGACGCTCTTCAGCCAGCAGGCGATTCGCATCGCCATGCGCCCGCAGGTGGTCTTCTCCACTCCATCCTTCCCGACCATGGGCCTTGGAGGCGGAGGCGCCAGCATCGGCGTTGGCGGCGCCGGCTTTGGGATCGGTGGCGGAGGTGGCATGAGCATTGGAGCCGCCAGTGGTGGCGGCGCGGCCCCGGCCGCGGGTGGCGGCGGTGGCGGAGCCCCGGCTCGCTCCGGAGCCGGAGGAGCTCCCGGCGTAGGCCGCCGGTAGCCGATCCATTCCTCTTTCCTGTCTCCCGTCAGCGGTCGACCCCGAAGAATGTGTCAATGCTGTCCTCCGCGTACCGGACGATCTTAAATCTCAGGCGGTCCTGCTTGGGATCGTAGCTGACGCGCACCAGACTGCCCGGCGCGATTTCGCCGCCCTCAACCACCTCTGCCAATGGCTGGGTGAGTTGCCGGAGGATGGTTCTCTTCAGTTCCCGCGCGCCGTACTCGCGGCTGGTTCCACGATCCAGCAGGAACTCCCGAGCCGAACCATCCAGTTCCAACTCGAAGGATTCGTTTTCCAGACGATCTCGAATATGCACCTGCAGGCGGTGGAGCTGCTGGTCCAGAATGCGCCGCATCGCATCGCAATCCAGCGGCTGGTACGTGATCACCGCGTCGATGCGATTGACAAACTCCGGAGCGAATCTCCGCCGGACGGCATTCCGGGCCACCTTCTCCAAACGTTTCAGCGGCACCGCGCCCGTCGCCGGTTCCTCGTTCGCAGCGCCGCCGGACAGGGCTTCAAAGCCGAAGTCCGGAGCCAGCAACTTGCGCATGGCTTCGGCGCCAAGGTTGCTGCTGAGGAAGATCATGGACCGCTCAAAGTTCACTTGCGTGTTGTCGCCCAATCGAAGCACGGCCTTGTCCAGGACGCTGAGCAGCAGGCGTGTCATGCTGGGCGCCGCCTTCTCGATCTCGTCAAACAATACGAGCGACAGGTTGGAATTCTCGCTGGTCACGGCGTTCAGCCGTTGCTGGGTCACGATGGGCTGTGTCTCTCGGTGCCCCAGATATCCCGGAGGCGCGCCAATCAGCTTTGCGACCTCATGTTCCATCTGAAACTCCCCGCAGTCGATCCGCAACATCTGCCGCTCGCTGCCGTGAAGCGCGTCGGCAAGCGCTTCCACGGTTTTGGTTTTCCCGATCCCGGTCGGTCCTAATAAGAGGAACACTCCCACGGGCCGTCCTTCCGGCGCAAGGCCCGCGCGATGCATGCGCACGTAGGGAACAATCTGTTCCACCGCATGAACCTGGCCGACCAAGCGGGATTTCAGTTCGTCCAATAGGTCCGGCGCACGATTCCCTTTGCGGTCCCCGGCAAACTCGTTGACCGAACCTCTTCTCGGTCGCGGCCCCCGGATCGGGATAGGTTGGTTGGGCACGATTGGCGCCTCCCTTCGACGGGAATTATTCAACGCGGGACAACCTCCCGGATTCGGACGCAAGCGCTAACTGATGGAAACAGTAGCTTTACCCAACATGTAAGAGGCGATGACCTGGATCGATTTTAAGAGGCCAGGATGGATCTTAGATGGAGCGACGAAGAAATTCGGCGATCCGCGCCGAGGCCCGACCGTCGCCGAACGGATTATGGATCCGGGAACGCCGTTGATGCTCGCCGGGATCATCCAGAAGCGCGGCGCAACGCGCTTCGATTTTGTCCGGATCGGCACCCACCAGTTCGGCCGTGCCGGCCTCCACCGCCTCCGGACGTTCGGTCTTCTCGCGCAGCACCAGAACCGGGACGCCCAACGACGGAGCCTCCTCCTGAATGCCGCCGGAGTCCGTTAGTAGCAGATACGCCTGCCGCATGAGATCAACAAATGGAACGTAGGAAAGCGGATCGATCAGGTGGACGTTGGGAATCGCGCCGAGGATCTCGTGAACCGGCTGGCGAACCTGAGGGTTCAGGTGGACCGGGAACACGACGTCGACATCGGGGCGGCGGGCTAGCCGGGCGATCGCCTGTGCGATGCGGATCATCGGTTCGCCAAAGCTCTCGCGGCGATGCGCGGTGACCACGATGCGTTTGCGCTCGGGATCGGCCGGGGGGAGTTCCCCGCCCGCCAGGCGGCCGCTTTCGAGCGCTTCGCGGATTTGCAGGACCGCGTCAATGCCGGTGTTGCCGGTGATGTGGATACGATCCTCCGGCACGCGCTCGGCTCGGAGGTTTTCGGCGGCGCGCGGCGTAGGGGCGAAATGGACATCCGCCAACCGTCCCACCAGCACGCGATTCATCTCTTCGGGAAAGGGTTGCTGGGGGTCGCCCGTGCGCAGGCCGGCCTCCACATGCGCGACCCGGATGTGTTGGGAGAACGCTGCGAAGGCCCCGCAGAAGGTGGTGGTGGTATCGCCCTGCACCAGCACCCAATCAGGCCGTTCGGCGACCAGGATGGGCTCCAGGCTTGACAGGATTCGCGATGCGGTCGCCAGCAGGCTTTGCCCCGGACGCATCAGGTCGAGGTCGTAGTCCGTGCGGACGCGGAACGCCTCCAGAACCTGGTCCAGCATCTCGCGATGCTGCGCCGTGACGGCGACGCGAACTTCGGTATCAGGAAGCTCACGCATCGCGCCAATGACCGGAGCCAGCTTGATCGCCTCCGGCCGGGTACCAAATACGAAGAGTACGCGAGGCACTAAGGATTCATGGAACTCTAGGAGCTGGGCGGCTCACGCCGTCGCTCCATGCGGCGGGATTACTTATGTCGGTAGGTGATGCGGCCCTTCGTCAGGTCGTAGGGCGACATTTCCAGCGTGACGCGGTCGCCCGCGAGCACACGAATTCGATTGCGGCGCAGCTTTCCGGCCAAATGCGCCAGCACCATGCGGTCTTGATCCAATTGCACACTAAACTGACCGGCCGGGAACTTTTCAATCACGGTTCCAGTCACTTCGATATTGTCTTCTCTGCTCATTGTCCTCCTAGCGGGAATATAGACTTCCAGTCGAAATTATAGCTCAGACTGGAGGCTAACTTTTAGATGCATATGGCGAGGTTTCGTCGCAGAAACGCCTATGGGAGAGCCACTTCCATAGGGTGCCCGCGATGGCGAACCGGTCACCACCCAACGGGGGACCCAGGGCACGGGGCTGGAAGGCAGGGCGAAGGCGGGCGGTAGCATGGTTGCAGAGGGGCCGCGGTGATACGAGTCCGCCTCCCGAACATCCACTTATATATGGACTTTAACGGTGAAATAGCTTGGGGAGCGCCTGGAATCCCGCCCCGCTGGACCTCCAGCGCGAAGGAAGGAGTGGGAGCGGCGGTCAGCGGGCGCAGCCGTATCTGGTTCGCCCTCTCCCATGGAATTGTGAATGAAGTCTATTATCCGCGTCTGGATCAGGCCAACATCCGCGATTTCGGCCTGCTGGTGGGCGACCCGCACGGATTCTTTTCCGAGGAAAAACGCCACACCCATAGCAAGATCCGCATGGTGGAGCCGGGCGTGCCCGCCTTCAAGATCGAGAATACCTGCCACAAGGGCCACTACACGACCGTCAAGACGATTCTGGCGGACCCCCGGCGCGACGCCCTGCTGCATAAGGTTCAGTTGAAGGGGAACCCGAATCCGTCGCCGGCCGGACCGGGACCGTTTACGCTGTATGCCCTGCTGGCTCCGCACTTGAACAATCGAGGCTGGGGGAACTCAGCCTGGTGCGATCAATACAAAGGCCACGATGTGTTGTACGCCGAAGGCCGGGAGACGGTGCTCGCCATGCTGGCGACGGGCGGATTTCCCCGCATGAGCGCCGGCTACGTGGGATTCAGCGACGGCTGGCAGGATATCTCCAGGCACGGGCGCATGACCAGCACGTATCAGAGCGCCCCGGATGGGAACGTCGCGCTGACCGGGGAGCTGACGCTCGACGAGAGCGGCTCCTGCGTGATCGCGATTGGTTTCGGGCGGTCGCCACAGGAGGCCGCGCAGGTTGCCCTGGCGTCGCTGACCGAGGACTTCGACGCGGTACTGGAGGAGTATGTCCGGCAATGGCGGGACTTCCAGAATCTGCTCCGGCCCCTGGAGAAGTCCGTGCCGGCGCGATACTACCGCGAAAGCGTCGCCGTGCTGCGGACCCACGAGGATATGCAGTTTCCGGGCGCGATGATCGCCAGTATGTCAATCCCCTGGGGCTTCAGCAAAGGGGACGATGATCTTGGCGGCTATCACCTGGTGTGGCCGCGCGATCTGGTGGAAACGGCGATCGCTTCCCTGGCGGCCGGAGATGCGGAGAATGCGCGCCAGACGCTGCACTACCTGATTTGCACGCAGGAGGCCGACGGTCATTGGCCGCAAAACATGTGGCTGAACGGCGAGCCGTATTGGCATGGGATCCAATTGGATGAGGTCGGCTTTCCGGTCCTGCTGGCTGCGACCGTCATTCGAACCGAGGGTTGGAACGGAGCCCCCTTATGGCCGATGGTGCGCTCCGCGGCGTCCTTCTTGATTTCCCATGGGCCCGCCACTGATCAGGATCGTTGGGAGGAAGACGGCGGGTTCTCTCCGTTCTCGCTGGCCGTGGCGATTGCCGCTCTGCTGGCCGCCGCCGACATCGCCGACGAGGCAAACGAACCCGACATCGCCACCTATCTGCGCGAGACCGCGGATCTTTGGAACGCCAACGTCGAACGCTGGACCTACGCTACGGGAACGGACCTGTGTGAACAGGCCGGCGTCGACGGCTACTACGTTCGGATCGTGCCCAAGGATACGCCCGAGCATTGCCCGACCAAGCGCGCCGTCATCCAGATCAAGAACCGCGGCGGCAAGGATGACCAGCCGGTCACACACGTCATCAGTCCGGATGCGTTGGCGTTGGTGCGGTTCGGTTTGCGCGACGCCAACGATCCGAAGATGCGAAACACGGTCGCGGTCATTGATCGCATCCTGAAGAAGGACACGCGCACCGGACCGGTCTGGTATCGCTATAACGGCGACGGGTATGGAGAGCACGCCGACGGCTCGCCTTTCGACGGCAGCGGGATCGGGCGCGGTTGGCCGCTGCTGGCCGGAGAGCGGGCGCATTACGAACTGGCCGCGGGAAATCGGGACACCGCGCTGCACCTGATGCAGACGATGGAGGCGCAGGCCGGCACCGGAGGGTTGTTCCCGGAGCAGACCTGGGATGCCGGCGACATCGCGGAACGCGAGCTGTTCAATGGGCATCCCGCGGGTTCAGCGATGCCGCTGGTTTGGGCGCACGCCGAATACGTCAAGTTGATTCGTTCGATCGCCGAAGGCCAAATCTTCGATATGCCTCCGCAAACGGCGTCGCGATACGTGCAGCAGACGCCACCGGAGACGCCGTTCACACTGTGGCGGCCGACGATCCAATGCCGGGCGATGCCGCAAGGCAGCACGCTGCGCATTGAGCTTTCCGAGGACGCGATGGTCGTGTGGACTCCGGACGACTGGGCCTCGACTATGAAGACGCGGGCAATCGACCGCGGGCTGGGCGTGTATGTCGCTGATTTGGACACGAAGGGGATCCCGGTGGGTGGGCGCGTCGAGTTCACCTTCCACTGGGAAGCCAGCGACTCCTGGGAGGGTAGCAACCATACGGTGACCGTCGAACATCCCGACGATCTGCAACGGACCCGCTCGTCCGGATAGAATCATAAGAATCCCTTGGACAAACATCTTCAGAATCTTGGGCTGATTTACGTCCGGCCGATGGCGGCCTTCAGCCACATCCTGGACCGTGGGAGCCTCGGCTTCGCGATCTTCGCGGCGCTGGCCGGGAACTTTCTCATGGCGCTGGCGCGCTCGCTGGCAGCACCTCCCCTGCCGCCGGGCGTGGTGGCGAGCCCGTTCTACCAGTCTCCGGACGCGCTGTCGCTCGGGAACGTGATCGAGGGTTTGATCCCCATGGCCCTGCTGTTCGTTCCAGCCTGTATCGCCATCAGCGCGATCAGCGAGGGCCTGGGCAGCATCGGCGTGATCCTTCGCCGGGACTTCATGCCGCTGCTGGTCTGTGACCTGATGGCCTGGGGAGCGGCGTTCCTGCTGTTCGGCGTCGTGGGGATCGCGATCGCTGTTTTCGCGGGACGTCCGGACCTGGTACAGACGGGCCGCATCGCTGGGGAAATCGTGTTCCTTGTGCTGGCCGGAGGCGCGGTGCGATCCACTTCGGGAGCATCGATAGGACGTGCGGCGTTCATCGTGATCGGCGCGGTGATCGCCATGATCGGCGGACAAGCGGCCTGGGCGGTGTTCCCCGGAAGAGGGCTTCTATACTCGCCGTTCCTGTTGATCTGGATCTGGATGCTGTGGCGCCCGGACTTTTCCAGCTTCACCGGCGGGTTGCGATCCCGGCAGCGCTTCCAACAGAACCTGGAGGCCGCGACGCTGAATCCGCAAGATGCCGATGCGCACTATCAGCTCGGGCTGATTTATCAGGAGCGCCGCAATTACTCCGAAGCCAAGGAACGCTTCGAGAAAGCCATCGAGATCGATCCGGAAGACCCGGATCCGATTTACCAGCTCGGGCGGATTGAGTTCGCGCGGGAGCAGTATGAGGACGCGCGGAAGCACTTTGAGCGCGTCGCCGAACTCGATGACAAACATTCTTCCAGCGAAGTCTGGCGCGATCTTGGGGCGACCAAGCTGGCGCTGGGATATGTCCAGTCCGCGGTGGCCGATCTGGAGAAGTACACGACGCGTCACGCCTACGATCCCGAAGGCCAATATTGGTATGGCGAAGCGCTCCGGCAGGCCGGTCGAATGGGAGAAGCGACGAGCGCCTTCAAGGCCGCCATTGATGCGGGAAATACGGCTCCGCGGCATCTGCATGCCAAGGCTCGCCCGTGGATCGGGAAGGCGCAGAGCGGACTGCGCGCCGTAGAGTGATGCCTAATGCCTAACGCCGCGCGGACTTTACACGAAGCGTTACCGGCACTCAGTCATCAGACGCTGCCGCGCAACGCAATTCGGAACGCCGGCCAATAGGCTTTCGCCCGAACCTCGCGCAACCCGGCACGTTCAGCAAGTCCGGCGAGCTCCCCGGTCTTGAATCCTGCCTCCACCGAGATCGCGCCGTCGTGCACGGTCACCGGATCCCAACCGAACAGCGGCCGTGTCCACGCCATGAAGTAATACGAGGCCGGGTGCCGCTCCAGATCAATCACCAGCACCGCGCGACGAGCGGCTCGCCGAAAGCCGCGCAGCAGGTCCACGATCTGTTCATTCGTGAAGTGATGCAGAAACAGCGAACAGAACACAAAGTCGAAGCTTGCGTCCTTCACCGGTAGCGCGAAGGCGTCGCCCGCGACCGCGTTCGAAAATGCGTCGGCCCCGCTGCGCAGATGCGTGGGCAGATAGTCGAGCGAGGTCACGCGCGACCGGGGGTAGAGCCGGCGAACCTCCGCGCCCATATCGCCGGATGCTGCGCCGACATCGAGAAAAGAAAACTCCTCGTTCGCGCCGGGCGCCTCCTGCCGCATCAATTTTCGCAGCGTGGACAATCCGCCCCAGCGGGCATTAAGCCGCACTAGGTCATTTAGGCTCGCCCTTGCCTCCTCCGGCGGCAACGTATCTAAGAGTTCCGGTTTTAGGACGCGGCCGCCCAGACAGTGCATCACCGCTAAGGATAGCAATCAGAGAAGTTACCTTCGCGGGAAACAGAACGATCTTTGTCGAAGTACTAAGCCCGGGGACGCAGAGGGCTAAGGGGTTCGACTGAACACTGTAATTTACACAAAATAAAACTATTTGCCTGCTCTTCAGGAAATCTGGCGCCGCTCTAATGCTTCCTCGTTGGCCCGCCGATTGGATCGATTGCTTAGCGACAAGTTCGGGCTCCCCAATCCTGCCCGGCAATACTTGGCGCAACGGTCAGGAGCAATCCCATGCACGAATCCGCAAACCTCGACAAACGCTATGGCGGGGTCACCGGCACATCTCTTCTCGCGGGCGCGGTCGTCTTTCTCATGGGCACCACCATCTATGGCTTCTACCGCATGAACTCTCTGGAGGCGGAACTGAACGCCACCCAGGAATTGCTGGAATCGCAGATCTCGGTGGTCTATGCGCAGGCCAACGAAGAAGAGACCGCCCCCGCCGCCCCGGAAGCATCCGCTACCCAAGTGGAGGATCTGCGGAAGGAGCTGGAGGCCACCCGCGAGGAAGCAGAACGGTTGGCCGGGCAAGCTCGGAAGGAAGCGGCTCGCCACGCCGAGGAGTTAACCGCTCAGGTGGAGCAGCTCCAGAAGGAACAGGCGCAGCAGATGACCGGCAAGGTCGATCAAGTGTCTGGCGAGGTGAATGGGCTTCGGGAGTCCACCGATCAGCGCATCGGGGAGGTTTCCTCGAAACTGAGTGACGTGCGGAATTTGGCGGATTCCACGCAAGGCGACCTGACGCTCACCATCGCGGAGCTGCAATCGACCAAAGGCGACCTGGGCGTGCAAAGCGGACGGATCGCCACCAACGCGCGGCAGCTCGCGGCGCTCAAGGCGCTGGGCGAGCGGGAGTATATCGAGTTTCAACTGGTGAAGTCCGATGAGACCGCGCGCGTCGGCGACCTTTACGTTCGCTTGAAGAAGACCAACGTCAAGCACAATCAATACACGATTGAAGTGATCGTCGATGACAAGCGTGTCGAGAAGAAGGACCGCACCGTCAATGAGCCGGTGCAGTTCATCGTGCCGCCGGCAGTGCAGCCCTATGAGTTCGTCGTCAATGACATTGAGGACGATATGATCCGGGGCTATCTGTCCGAGCCGAAGGTCAAGGTGGTGGCATCGCGGTAGCCTCCGAACAAGCTTGGACTGCCGGGGCCAGGCGCAACGCCTTGCAGACGCCATCCTCGACCACCAGACGTCTCGTGGCCACGGCATCCAAACCGGCCCGCTCCTCATGATGTAGCCGCACATCGGGAGCGGGCTTTCCTACTGGAGTTCCTGCGTTGTACTGACCGAAAGCGCTTCTGAGTGCGACCCGATCGCACGCTATCGCAGAGCGGTTCCGCGAGGAGTGCAAGGAGTGCCGCTCCAACCGCCCCCCAAGTGGCGCGGACATTCCTGTCCGCGTTCCATACGCCGGGCTTGAAAGCCTGGCGCTCCTCCTCGCCCTTGTCCGCCACCCATGGGAACCGCCATGCGCGAGCGGCTGTCTAATGGCGCGCAGCAGTCGGAATCAGTCGCCGCCCTGGAGGCAACCTCAACGGTTCCATCAACAAAAAAGGACAGCTTGTTGGAGATGCAGGTTCCTCCGATCGGCGCCATCGCTGACACCGGCCACCTACATCTCCAACAAACTGTCCTTTTCTTGCCTCGGGAGCCGAAGGCGTCCGAGTAGTCAGGAAGCTTTGACTCGCGCGCTAATCCCGGGTGGTGAGCTTGGGTTTGCTCTCCCACTGCGCGGCGTTCCGCTTCGTCTTCCAGATGGAATCTCCCCACCAGTCCCGCTGACGGCGAAGAAGCTCATAAGGACTGGTCTGCTTGACGACCTGCGCCACCAGAGCCTTGGCATCTTTGCGATCCAGCTCCATGCTGAGCGTCTGCGGTTCGCCGGTTTCGTCCTCGTACTTCAAGTCGATCTGCTGCACGATCTTACGATCAAACAGATGCTCATGCAGGTGCCATACCTTGTAGTAGGGTTCGTCGCTCGAGCTGAAGGAGCGAACCTTTCCCTGGAGAACGGTCGTGATCGCCGAATAGGGGATCGCCACCGTTTCGGTACCGGTATTGAAGTCGATCGCTTCGTCGCTATCGAACTGGATCGTCGCCCAACTGGCCGGCGCCAGATTCGGCATATTACCATCCAGGTAGTTCACCGTAATCGGATCCGCCGCCAGTGCCAGGCCGCAGGTCAGGGTTGCCAGGGTTAAAAGTTTGGAAAAACGCATGAAATTCCTCTCCGGTGTACAGATCGGAAGGGAGCTTCATCATCTTTAGGTCACGTGCCAGGAAAGTACTAGCCGCACCGAACTCGGCAGTGCCCACACCTCACCGGAAGCGTGCCCGCGGGCAACGCTGGCAGCGGGGAGTCATCTGATAAATAAGGGCTTATCTTCTGTTACCGCCGCTTCGCGGCGCGGCCCGAGCACCAGACAAACCAGGACCGCACCGGAAGCATTCAGAAAACAAGGGAAAGGATCGCGTCAGTATCTCGGGGGCCGATCCCGAGGCACCATCGGCCGCGCTTCGTTCACCTTCACAGGACGGCCCATCAGTTCCTTGCCGTCGCAACCTTCGATCGCCCGCATCGCGGCATCGTCATCATTAATCTCGACGAAACCGAACCCACGCGCCTGGCCAGTAAACCGGTCCCGCATCACCGTCACCGAATCCACCGCCACACCAGCTTCTCCAAAGAAAGATTCCAGATCACTTTCATTGACCGCATAGGGCAAGTTGCCCACGAACAGTTTCTTCACTAGCTAACGCTCCTATCTGCAATGGAGGCATCGAGTTGACGACGGCGGCAACCGGGGCAGACCGAATGGCGGAACAACCGAGGCTCAGCTAGGTGGTCTCCAAATACGGGGGATAGTATGCCAGAAAGGACATTTGGTGTAAAGCTATGGTTTCAGGGCCTCTTCGCCGTTAAAATCCGTGGCAGGCCAGCCCGGGTAACTTCTCGATTTCCCGCGCGAAAGATGGCCAGGAACAATCGAGATTAAAATTAACGGATTGCCCATCTTTGAACCAAACGGATCACTTATCCGCGACACGAACGGATCTCCCATTCGCGTGACCACGCCCAACGCCACAGCCGCTTACGAAGCGTTCCAGTCCGTGCGCCGATTCGGTAGCCTCGACGGACTCCGCTGTCTGAGCATCCTTGCCGTGATCTGGTATCACGGACCGGGACTCGAAATGACGGGCCTCGGCGGGCCGCGCCTACTATGGCGTGCGCCTGTTCTTTGCCATCAGTGGATTCCTGATCACGACGCTCCTGCTGCGGGAACGATCGCGGAACGGCACGATCGCCATGGGGAAATTCTATGCCCGGCGGTCGCTTCGGATCTTCCCGATCTATTACACAATGTTGGGCATCTAGATCGCGATGACTTGGATCACGGCACGGGGGTCCAAGCCGGCCCATGAGTTTTTTGACAATGTCCCGTACTTCCTGACCTACACCTCAAACTGGTTCGTCGGGCCACAAGGGACCTTCGCCTTCGCCTGGTCCCTGGCCGCCGAGGCGCAGTTCTATCCACCTGGCCTTGGGTGGTCCGCTCTACGCGGATGTCTCTGATGGCCGCGACCCAGGGGATCGTTCTGGCCGTCATCCTATGACGGCACTTGTTTGCCCGGACATCGCCCGGGGGATCGTTGCCGCTCACCATCCTCGACAACGTCCCCAGGGCGATCTGCTGGGGAAGCCTGGCGGCGATCCTTCTGCATTCGCCCCGTGGGTTTCGGTTCCGTTGGCCCATCGTGGGCTGGCGCTGGATGCCCCTGGTTACCCTGCTTGCTTCGATCGCGAGCCTTGAGTGGTTGCCCGCTCCAGGAGTTCTAATCGAATTTCTGCTTTCGCTCCTGGTCGTGTCCGGTGTCATTCGCGAAGATCACTGGCTGGCCCCGTTCCTGCGACTCGGGTGGATCGCGCGCATCGGACAAGTCAACTATGGGATGTACCTGTTCCATGGACTGTTTTATGCGGCCATGACGACGCTCGCAGTCCGGGGGGTGCTTCCCTGGGATGCACGCGGGTTGGTTGGATTCCTCGTCACCACCGTCCTCACCACCGCCGTCGCGACTGTGAGTTTCCGCTACGACGAAGGCGCCTTCCTTCGCATGAAGGCCCGCTTTCAAGCAGATTGAATCGCGACCGTATCCAGGTGACCCCTGCGTTACCATTGAGGGATTCCTTCAAGCTTCTACCCTGACCATGGCGGCGATCCAGATCCAGGATGTCTCGAAACGATTTGCGCACGGCGCGCAAGCCGGTCCGGATGACATGCGTACTCTGGCCCTGGACAACGTCTCCTGTAAGTTCCGCGACGGCGAGGTCGTTACCGTGGTGGGGCCGTCGGGTTGCGGCAAATCGACGCTGCTGCGGATTATTGCCGGCCTCGAAACGCCGACCTCGGGCGAGGTCTTAATGGATGGGAAACCGGTCACTTCCCTGCCCGCCCGCGAGCGGAACGTTGCGATGGTGTTCCAATCCTATGCGCTCTATCCGCATATGACCTGCTATGAGAACCTGGCGCTGAATCTGGAACTCCGCAAGGCCGGCCGGGACGAGATCAACCAGCGCGTCCACAAGATGGCGCAGACGCTCGAGATCGAAGAGATCCTGCAAAAGAAACCGGGCCAACTCAGCGGAGGTCAGAGGCAGCGCGTCGCCGTGGGGCGGGCCCTGATTCGCGACCCTCACGCATTCCTCCTGGACGAGCCCCTCTCAAACCTCGACGCTGCGCTGCGGGAACGCGTCCGGCATGAGCTCAAAGAACTGTTTCGAACCGTATCAGCAACCGTCATCTATGTCACGCACGATCAGATTGAGGCCATGACGCTGGCCGACCGCGTCGTGATCCTGAATAAAGGCCGCATCCAGCAGACCGGCACGCCCGAAGAGGTTTATCGCCAACCCGCCAATCAATTCGTCGCTTCGTTCATCGGATCGCCTTCGATGAACTTCATCGCCGCGACGCTGTCCCGCGGTACATTTCCCCTGGGTGGCGCGAGCCTTGCCACCGGTACGGAAATCTCTGGCCCCGTAACAGTCGGACTCCGGCCGGAGGACCTGGCGCTCGCGCCCCCGGATTCCGATGGAGTGAACGCGTCGGTCCGGTGGGTGGAGCATCTGGGCGCGCAGTATCTGGTGGGCCTCAACATTCGAACCGAAACAGCCGAGGTCCTGCTCACTGCAACCACGCGGGAGCGGCCAACAGGCGAGGTGTCCCTGCGGATCGCCCCGGAGAACATCCATTTATTCGCGGTACCCCGTGGAGGAAAAACCGAAAAAGAACATGAAGCGAGCGGCGCAAATCTTCGCCTTAGCCGGTCTGGCGCTCCTGCTGGCGTATAGCTTCGCTGGGAACTCCTCCAGCAACCGGGAAGCGCTGCGCTTTCTGATGGAGCCGGACAGCAGCGGCGTGTGGGCCGATATCACCAGTCGCTTCAATCGCCAGTTTCCGGGGCGGCCGATTGAGATGGTGCAGGGACCGCCGGAAACCGGCACGCGCGAGGATATGTACGCGACGGCGTTCCTGGGCGGCGAGTCGGCTTACGACATCGTCTACGCCGACACCATCTGGATCCCCAAGTTCGCGGCCGCGGGTTGGCTCGCCGACCTCACCGATCGCATCACCCAAGACCAGCGTGCCAACATGCTGCCCGCCGACTTCACCGCCGGCACCTATCAAGGCAAACTCTATCGCCTGCCCGTCTCTCCCGACGCCGGCATGCTCTACTATCGCGCCGACCTGATTGAGGAGCCGCCGCAGACCTTTGACGACCTCGATCGCATCGCCGCAACCGTCACCGCGCAAGACCAGATTCCCTGGGGCTTTGTCTGGCAGGGCAAGCAATACGAAGGCTTGGTTTGCGATTTTCTGGAAGTCCTGTGGGGCTACGGCGGCGATTGGATCGATTCCGACACGCGCGAGGTCCGCATTGATGAGCCGGCTTCGATCCAAGCCATCGAGTTCCTGAAGCGCACCATCGGCACAATTTCCCCGCCCGCCGTCACGACCTATACCGAAGAGGAATCGCGTGCCATCTTCTTTACTAACAATGCCGCGTTCCTGCGCAACTGGACCTACGTCTGGCAACTCGCCAAGCAATCGGACACCGCCATCCGCGATGAGATTGCCGTGGCGCCCATGGTGCACGCTCCCGGCCAGTCCAGCTACGCGACGCTCGGAGGAACCGGCTTTGCGATCTCGGCGTTCACCGCGGATCCGGACCGCGCCTGGCAATTCATCGCGTTCGCGACCAACGAAGAAAACCAGCGCTTGCTGCAGGAACGTCGCGGACGCATCCCGGCTCGGCGCAATCTGATCCCGCCGCAGTTCCTGCCGATCCTGGAAGATGCCCGCCCCCGCCCGATGATCCCCGAATACGCCGCCGCATCCGACATCCTGCAGTACTGGCTCAGCGCGGCCCTGGTAGGCGAAGTGGATCCCGAAACCGCGATGCGCGAAACCGCCCGCGAGACCCGCGCCTTGCTGGGTCCGCCGCTCACCGCGGAGCAGCGTACGGGAGCCCTCGCCCGACCGGGAGCCCCCTTGCCCGACAATGATGCGGCGCGACGGCACAGCCTCGATCTGGCTCTACGGGCCCGCGATCCTGCTGCTGGGACTGGTGGTGATCTATCCCATCCTGCGGACCCTCCTGCTGAGCTTTGAACAGTACAGCCTCGCCAACGGATTCTCGGCCGATTTCATCGGACTGGCGAACTATGCGCGCCTGGCGGGCGATACCCGCTTCCACAACGCCGTCCTGATCACCACCGCGTTCTCTATTGTTTCCGTGGCGCTCGAATTCGGCATTGGACTCCTGCTGGCCCTGGCCGCCGAGCGCGTCCGTTTCGGCCGCGCCGCGGTTCGCACCATTCTGCTCACCCCCTGGATCCTGCCTACCGCCATCATCGCCGTACTGTGGGGTTGGATCTTCAATGACCAATACGGCATCTTGAATGACCTGCTGCAGCGCATCGGCATCATCCATCAGCCCATCGCATGGCTCGCGACCCCGGCCATGGCGCGCCTGTCCATCATCCTGGCCGACGTCTGGAAAACCACGCCGTTCGTCTTTATCGTTTTGCTGGCCTCGCTGCAGAATATCCCGGGCGAACTCTACGAAGCCATGGACATCGACGGCGGCGGACCCTGGGCCAAGTTCCGCTACGTCACCTGGCCGGAGATCGCGCCGTTCGCCTTCATCGTGCTGGTGTTTCGCCTGATTCAGGCGTTCGCGATCTTTGACCTGGTGTGGGTGATGACCAGCGGCGGCCCGGCCGGTTCGACCGAAACCGTCTCCGTTTACTCCTACCAGACCTACATGCGCTATCTCGACTTCGGCTACGGCTCGACGCAAGCCGTGGCGCTGGTGATGATCCTCAGCCTGCTTGCCTTCCTGCTCTATCAGCTGCTACTGAAGCGGAGGAACGCGTAAGTGAAGCCGCGCAACATCCTGCCGGGGCTGTTGCTCGCGATCGGCTGCCTGATCGCGCTCGCGCCCCTGGTCTGGCACGGCATCACCTCGCTCAAGGGCACCGAAGAGATCCTGATGCAGCCGCCCACCTGGTGGCCCCACCTTCCGACGCTCGCCAACTATGAGGAACTGCTGATTCGGCGCCCCTTCGGACGCTACTACCTGAACAGTTTCGTCATCGCGACGCTGGCCAGCCTGCTCTGTGTTGGCGTCGCCACCTTGGCGTCGTACGGGCTGGCGCGGTCGGCCCCGCGCTTCCGGCGCATGGCGACCTCCACCTTGCTGGGCGTCGCCTTCTTCCCGCCGATCACCTTTCTGTTCCCGCTCTATGAAATGGTGCGCGCCGCGGGACTGGTCAACAATCCCTGGAGTCTGATCCTTCCCTACGCCGCGCTCAACCTGCCGTTTTCGGTCTGGCTGCTGACGCACTACTTCTCACAGATTCCCTATGAGCTCGAAGAAGCCGCGGCGGTCGACGGCATGTCGCGCTTTGAAACTCTTTGGCGCATCATCCTGCCGGTTTCGATCCCTGCACTGGTCACCACGGGAATTCTCGCATTCATCTTCGCGTGGAACGAGTTCATGCTCGCCCTGACCTTCCTGCAAGCCGAGGCCGCGCGGACCGTCACTGTCGGCGTCGCGACCATCGGCGGCTCCACTTCCGAAGAGATCCCCTGGGGGTTGCTGGCGGCCGCCGTCATGGTGAGCTCCCTCCCGCTGGCCGTCTTCGTGGTGGCCTTTCAACGGCACATCGTCGCCGGACTCACCGCCGGCGCGGGGAAATAATCCAACCCATACCTCATCCGCGCCAGCACTACCGAAATCGACTAGAAGTTGTAACCCATCGCGACCTGCACCGCCCGCGGCGAGACAAAGTGCGTGCCGCTGAAGGTCGACAGGAAGTTATAGACGGCGACCTTGTTCGTCAGATTGGTGATCGTCACCTTCAGGTTAATCTTGTGAACTTCGTTCCCGAACAGATTATCCGTGCCGAAGGCGACATCGAACAGATTCCGGGGACGCACTCGCGCCACGTTGTGATCCGCATTCTCCGTCTGCGGCGTGGGCAAATTCAGCAGCACGGAATTCACTTTTCCCGAACAGTCGCGAATGGGAGTAGAGAACGTGGCCGGGGTGCCGTCGCAACTCAGGCCGATCGTCACCTGCTGAGCCGCCGTCAGGCCCAGCGCAGCCCCGGTGTCGGGAACGCCCGTCGTCACCAGACCACTATCAAAACGCCAGATCCAGGTGATCCACGGACCGTCCGTGCCCCGCTGATAGCGCAGGTTGAAGGTGTGCTGGAACGCCTGGTCATGATCGATACGGAACACCGTATTCACCGACGACGTCGTCCGCAGCAGCAGTCCGCCATCCTCGGGCGGGAAGTAGCGCGCCCGCGTATGTCCGAACGTGTAATACGCCAGGAAGCCGTGCAAATTCACCGTGCTGACGCGCCCGGTAAACCCGTCCAGCTTGGATTGCCGCCACGAAATCGGAAACGCGATCGGACTGTTGAAGACAACGTCAAAGTCATAGGCGTTGGTCGTATATTTCCAGAAATACTCAGCGTCGATCACCACCTTCTGCGCGATGTTCTGCTGAAACCCCAGATTGTATTGGTTCCGGTGGCCAGGCTTAATCGGCACCACCTTGCTATCGCCGAACAGCCTCAGCCCGCCCGAACCGGTGCTGCTCGAAAGCAACAGGTTTTCATTGAACGGCGTTTCAAACGTCCGCGAGTAGGCCGCGCGCAGCACCGTCCCCGTTTTGCTGACCAGATACGACGCGCCGACGCGCGGCTGCAATCCGTTCTGATCCACCAGACCGTTGTATTGATCGTCCCGCAGGCCGGCGTCGATGGTCCAGTTTTTCCAAATGATCGAATCACTGACGTAGAACGAGTACTGATTGATGCCGTTCGCGCCCCGGAAACGGAACGGGGTGCCGCCGCGAGTCAAATCGTACGGCAATAGCCCTGGCTGGAAGTTCGGGTTTGGCGTATACGAGGGATTAGCCGAACTGCAGTCGGTCGGAGTGGTCACCGCCGAACCTGTCACAGGCGTACCATCGGTCCCAAGGCAGACCGGATTAAACCCCGGATTCGTCACCCCGACCGTGAAGTTCTCCGCCAGGTCCGTCCGCTGAATCTGTACCCCGTAGCGAACCGTATGAAAGCGGTGCGCCGTCGACACATCCACTTTGGCGCCGTAGTTGGTCAAAAACCGCAACTGGGTCGTGCTCACCGGCGTGTCATTGAATACATTCTGGCTGGGATAGTAGTTGACCTGATCTCGCCGCCCCCAACTATTCACATTGATCAGCGTGGCCGCCCCGGTCACGTGCTGATAACTCGGTGCGACGTTGAAGCTCAGTACCCGCTGCTTCTGATCCTGTGCCAGTTGATCCAGACTGTTGGGGACCTGCATCCAGTTCCGCGCCATGCCCAAATTCAAATGGAAAGAATCAACGTCGCTGCGCTGATAGTCCGCATGATCGAACAACGTAATGTTATTGCCGATCGCGTGATACGGCCGGAATTGCGGCGTGTCCAGAAATCGCCCGGTCCGCATTGTATTCGCCGTCAGGAAGTTGCCAAACTTGTTGTTGCCCGCGCCCAAGGTGGCGTTTTCCGCCCACGTCCCGAACGAACCGCCGACCAACTGCACATCGCCGTTGGGGCGTTGATTCAATCCCGACTTCGTCGTCGCATTCACCACCAGGCTCGACTTATCGCCGAACTGCGCCCCCGGAGCCCCGGTCACCAGTTGCATCTGCTGAATTGCGTTGGTCGGCAGCATCTGCGTCGAAAACGATTTGTTCTGCTGATCGGTGATCGCCTGGCCGTCGATCACAAAGCTGACTTGCGCATGGTCCCCCATCGGATGGAAGAACCCGTTGGCGTCGGCGGCGACCCCGCCGGTGGAATTCACGATCGCATTGCTCAGCCCGGTGCCCGGCTCGAACATCGGGAGTTTCGAAAGTAGGCTGCCCTCGACATCCACATGGTCCGCCGGCGTGGTATCGAGCAACGGAGCCTGTGCAGTCACCTCCACCGAAATCGACACCGGTGCGATGCCCAGGTCAATCTGGATGCTCACCGGCGTCGGCCCGGAAATCTCCAGCGGCTGCTCCTTCGGACTGAATCCGGGAGCCTCCGCCGCAATCTGATACATGTCCGGCGCCAAACCGTCCAGGCGAAAATTCCCCGTGGCGTCCGATTCCACTTGATTCGTGTATCCGGTGAACGTATTCCGCACTTCAACCTTCGCGCCCGGAATGGGTTGGTTCTGCTCATCCACAACCGTGCCGACCACCGCCGCCGTGTGAGCTTGCGCGGCAACCGGAACCGGCAGCCAAACCGCGGACAGGAGAACAAGCGCCAATCCGATCCAACCGGCACTCCGGAAATGGGCTCTCCCGGCGGCGTCCACGCCCGGACGCTGCGAAAATTCTGGACGGCGTCCACCAAAACCAGCCGGCGCAGTCCGGCGTTTTTCAGAAATATTCAACATTGGAGATAGAATTAACCCCTGGAAACGGCAACAGCGCCCACCACACGCGCGCTCTTGCACGTTCCTGGGATCATCGCCAAGTTTATCAATCTCGGAATCGAAGCTTCCGGTAGAGGCTTGGGGTCTTTCGGCGGGATCGACGGGGCCACTTGGCGAAGCGATCTTGCGCGGTATCGCGCAGTCTGCCGGATGAAATCGGCGGACCGTGCGGACATCGCACGTTTCTGGGGACACAGACGTGGGCTGACTCATGATTCAGGGGTAGATCAAGGATCGACTTATGCACGCAGAGAACCAAAGTCGCTCCCTGCGTCCGAATGGTGTTCGCTCACTCTGGCCGACCGAGCCGTGGCCGCGACCGGAAGCCCCTACCGATCCAGATCGTCAACCGCCTTCGACAACGCATCCATTCGTTCGCGAACCGCGGTCAGCCGATCCTCTTCGCTTTGGAGCTGCGCGGTGGCGTTATCCACCCGCTGTTGGATCCCTTGCTGGATCAATTCATTGTCGGCGCGCTGTTGCGCCTCATCCCGCTGCTTGGCGAGCTGCCGCCGCTCCTCCGTACCGCCCGTCGTCTCCCATTGCTGCTGGAGGTCTTTGGCGCGAACCCGCATCGCCGCGCGCAGCTGCTTCTCCTGCGCGAGTTCCACCTGCACCTGACTCAGCGCCCGCGCCGCCGCAGCCACCCGCTGCTCCTGCAACCCGATCCGCTCAACGATCAGCTGAATCCGCGCGTTCAGCGCCAGGCTCTTCTCCATCGTCTGCCGCAGATCCTGGAGCTCCTTGAGGATTCCATCCAGCGTCCGTTGCTCCAGGGAAGGACCCGTCTGCCGTTGCGGCGCGGGAGTAGCCGGCTGATCCGGTGGAGGCGCGCCTTGCTGCGCCAGAAGCAGAGTGGTTGTCGCAGGAAATAAGAGGACCGCAAATGCCGGAAGACCAATGATCCGTTTCATAATACTCTCTACTGGCATCGTAATATCTTTGCCCGTAGGAGTACAGACGCCCGAACCACCCATCACGTGCAACCCCACTTCAGAACCGCCATGCGCCAGCATGCGCAACGAACCCGCCCACCGCAGCACGATCCTTCCCCCGGCCGCTCCAGCCCCGTCATCACAGAACCGCGACCGAGATAGAGAGCGGGACATTCCGCCTCCCACGCGCCCCCCTCCCCCAGCAGCCCTTCAGTACTGCCATGCCTTGAACACCCGATTCTTGCGCCCTGCGGGAAACTCTATCCTTGAACTATGAAACGTCAGTTCACGCTGGAATACTGGCTGGACGAAGGCTGGTCCGTCGGCAGGCTCAAAGAGGTCCCCGGCGTTTTCAGTCAGGGCGAGACCCTCGCGGACCTGGAAGCCAACATTCAGGACGCCTACCGATTGATGATGGAAGATTCCGGAGCCATCGCTTCTCCGACAGAAATCCTAACCGAAGCAAATCAGGCGTCCGAGAGTTGAGGTCGCACGTGACCTGATTCGCGAGATCTTGGAAGCTGCTGGCTGCAAGCTCAGACGACGCGGTGGTTCCGTTCACGGATCTTAGTCTAAGAAAATCCTGCCAAAACGGGCGCAAGTCTCCGTCGCTCGGCACAACGATGATCAAAGAGAACCCTGGTCGCTCGAAATCCGGAAGCAACTTGCAATCAGACGACTCTAGTCCACAGCGCGAATGCTCCTTCCGCCCAAACTGAAAAAGGCCGCCCCGAAGGGCGGCCCATTCTGTCTCCTGACTCCAGTCTCCTGAGTCCTTGATCAATACTTCGGCACGTTCGGATCCACCTTATCCGACCACGCCAAAATCCCACCGGCCATGTTCCGCACCCGCTGGAAACCGAGCTCCTTCAGTTGAGCCACCGCCTTCGCGCTCCGGCCGCCCATCTTGCAGTGCATCACCACCAGCTTGTCTCGATTGATCTCCTCAGAGCGCTTCGAAACCTCGCCCAGAGGAATCAGCTTGGCCGTCGGGATCGAGCAGATCAGATACTCATGCTGCTCGCGGACGTCGATCAACTCGAAGTCCTCGCCCTTATCCAGCAGCTTCTTCACTTCCACCGGATCGATGTCGCCTTCGTTGACTTCTACGGCCGCCGGACCTTCGGCCTGCGGCAACCCGCAGAACTCGACGTAGTCGATCAGCTCGGTTACCGTCGGATTGTCGCCGCACACCGGGCACTCCGGATTCTTGCGCAGCTTCAACTCGCGGAACCGCATGCCCAGGGCATCGTACAGCAGCAGGCGTCCGTTCAACGGCTCGCCGACCCCCAGGATCAATTTCACCGCTTCGGTCGCCTGAATCAGCCCGATCACGCCCGGGAGAATGCCCAGCACGCCACCCTCGGCGCAGCTCGGAACCAGGCCCGGAGGAGGCGGCTCCGGATACAGGCACCGGTAGCACGGACCGCCCTCATACCCGAATACCGTCGCCTGACCTTCGAACCGGAAAATCGAGCCATAGACGTTCGGCTTGCCCTGTAGCACGCAGACATCGTTCACCAGATACCGCGTCGGGAAGTTATCGGTGCCGTCGATGATCAGATCGTACGGCTTGCAGATCTCCATCGCGTTTTCGCTGGTCAGCAGAACGTCGTAGCGATCCACCCGAACATTCGGATTGATGTCGTTAATCGAATCCTCGGCCGAGTCCAGCTTCTTGCGGCCCACGTCCTTGGTCCCGTGAATCACCTGCCGATGCAGGTTCGACGCGTCCACCACGTCGTAATCCACGAGTCCGATCCGCCCCACGCCGGCGGCCGCCAGATACATCCCGAGCGGAGCGCCCAAGCCGCCCGTGCCCACAAGCAGCACACTGGCGTTCTTGAGTTTGATCTGACCTTCCATCCCGACTTCCGGCATGATCAAATGCCGCGAATACCGCTGGATTTCTTCCTTGGAAAGCGAGGCAGGCGGGGCTTCAGCCGTCCCGCCTGCAATGCTCGGTACGATCGACAGCGTGTCGCCGTCGGATACCTTCGTAGCGTCTTTTTCCAAGTACCGGATATCCTCGTCATTCAGGTAGACGTTGACAAAACTGCGCAGCTTGCCTTCATCGTTGAACAACTGCTTCTTGAGATCCGGAAATTGTGCCGTCAACCCGTCGAGCACTTCCTTTACAGAGGAGCCGGTCAGCTCCACCGCATCGTTCTTGCCCGCGAATTGACGCAGCGGCGTAGGGATTAGGACTTTGGCCATATCAGTTCTTCCTTCTCAGCTTCGGTTTGTTCGGCATTTGGCAAGAAACTTGCCGCGTGGTCGAACTTTCCCTGTTTGACAGATAATACGATGAACGAATACCAGGGGCAGGAATTCTTCAAATCGGTCTCGGAAAAATACGCATCGTGATCCGGATGCGAATGGAAGATTCCGATCAGATCCTTGCCCGCGGCCCGCGCGGCTTTCTCCGCCGCCAGCAGATCCTCGGGGCGAATCTCGTACCGATGCTCTTTCGCGCCTTCAAACGTATTCTCGATCGGCGTCGCCAACGTCACGACCTTCTTCTCACCATCAATGGTGCCGATCATTGCCCCGCAACATTCGTCCGGGAATGTCTTCTCCGCATGAGCCACCATCGTCGCCCATGCTTCCTTGTTCACTTCAATCATTCACAAATATTCCAAGTGGCGCGGACCTCCGCGTCCGCGTGCCAGCGGCGGGCATCGCCCGACAGGAAAACCGGGACTGACACTAGTTTTCCTTCCTCAATCTCCAACTGTGTTCTCAAGCCGTCGCTCGGGGAAAACGGTGTCTGTCCCAGGTTTTCCCTTTCCATGGTTTTCCCTTTCCACCAAGGACGTCAGTCTTCTTCATCCCAGAAAGGCAGGCTCAAGTACTTGGTCGCCCCGTCACACAGCACGGTGACGATCACCCCCGGCTTCCCTTCCTCGGTCAACTGCTTCGCGATCTTCTGCGCCGCCCAGACATTCGCGCCCGAGCTCATCCCGACCAGCAAACCCTCATTCCGGCCCAGCCACCGAGTCATCGCATACGCATCCTCGGTTTCCAGCCAGATATTATCGTCCGCCAGCGACTCGTCGTAAATCTTCGGCACGATCGCCGTCGGCATGTGCTTCAGCCCTTCCAGACCATGAAACCCGGTCGATGGCTGCGCCGAGATGCACTGCACATGCGGCATGTCTTTCTTGATCCGCCGCGTGTTGCCGCAAAACGTCCCCGATGTTCCCATGCAGGCGATGAAGTGCGTCAGCCGGCCCTCGGTCTGCGTCATGATCTCGACCGCGGTCGAATGATAGTGCGCCGCCGGGTTGCACGGATTCGAATACTGATCCGGAAAGAAATACTGATCCCGGCCGGTATCATAAATCTCCTGGCACAGCCGGATCGCCCCGTCCGACCCCTCATCCCCCGGCGAAAACACGACCTCGGCGCCGTAGTTCTTGAGGATCCGCTTGCGCTCCTGTGAGGCGCTGTCCGGCATCACGAGCTTGACCTTATATCCCAGCAGCGAGCAGATCATCGCATACGCGATCCCCGTATTGCCGCTGGTCGAGTCCAGCAGGACCTTGTCCTTGGTAAACTTCCCTTCCCGGATCCCGGTCAGGATCATGTTCCGCGCCGCGCGATCCTTCACCGATCCACCGGGGTTGAAGAACTCCGCCTTGGCGTAGATTTCAACGTCGGGAAACTCGGAATCGAGCTTGGCCAGCCTCAAAAGTGGCGTGTTACCAATCTGTTCCAGCAAAGTGGAGGCAGGCCGCACCTGGGCCGGCGTGAGGAAGTCTTCCGCCATTGAATGTCCGATGTACCTCTCGATTGTAGAATTGTCCCTAATCCCTGTCAACATTTGGGTGATTCCCGTTTCCCGCGCTTACTGTGATGCCCGGGAGCGGCCCTAAGTCGCAGGGAAATAGGGACGTGCGATCCTGAAGAAAAGAGCCACGCAGAGGGGGATTGGATTCCCAAATGGGGCCAGGCGGCTCAGGGGGCCGGCGGGAGGCCTCGGCCTCCCATGCGTCCGCCATCCAGAGCGGTCCGCGGCCCGGTCTCAAACCTCGCCCTCCTATCCCAAGCGACAAACGCAAAAGGGACGGGGTACCCCGTCCCTCAGCGCTGTGTTACCGGCCGGTTAGCCGATAAACTCTGTTCCCCACAATTCACCCGATTTCCGATTGAGCCTACCGCCAGTCCAGCATGCACGCTGCAAGATGGGGCGAGGTTCAGCTTGCGGAGGGCTCTTAGCGCACAGGCATTGTAAAGCCAGTTGTGCGCGGCCTAGAAGAGCCCCCCCGCTTCACAATCGGACCGTCCTGTAGAAACTTGGACGATCAACAATAACCAGGCCGAAGCTTTATTGCAGAGTATTCACCGACCCCACCCGCTGCGCCTCAAACGCCTGGATCGCCGCGTCCTGTTTCAGCATGTAGCCCATCTCATCGACCCCGTCCAGCATGCACTGCTGCATGAACGGATCGATCGGGAACTCGACCTTCCGCCCGTCCGGCAGGATCAGCGTCCGGTTCGCCAGATCCACTTCGAGCTCGATGCCCGGGTTCGCCAGCAGGTACTCATGGACATCCTCTGGCACCACGATCGGCAGCAGCCCGTTCTTCAGCGAATTGCCCTTGAAGATGTCGGCGAAGCTGGTCGAGATCACCGCGCGGAAGCCGTACTGCGTCAGGGCCCACGGAGCATGCTCGCGGCTCGATCCGCAGCCGAAGTTGTCGCCGGCCACCAGAATCTGGCAACCCTCCGACTCCGGCTTGTTCAGCACGAAGTCTTCCTTCGGCGTGCCGTCGGAATTGAACCGCCAATCGCGGAACAGCCCGTCCCCCATCCCGACCTTTGAAGTTCCCTTCAGGTACCGAGCCGGGATGATCTGGTCGGTGTCCACATTGTCGATCGGGAGAACGACCGTCTTACTCTTCAACGTTTCAAATTTCGCCATAGTGCTTCGGTGACCTTCCTTCGGTGGGGCGGCGCCATGCGCCGCCATCTTCGCGGGGCACGGCCCCGCGCTACACAAATCTTCACGTTCCAAGCTACGCGTGGGGCGGCGCCATGCGCCGCCATCTCCGCGGGGCACGGCCCCGCGCCACAAACTTAGTTATTGAGGCTCCGCACATCGGTGACCTTACCCGTCAGCGCCGATGCCGCCGCGGTCAACGGACTCGCCAGGAACGTCCGGCCTCCCTTGCCCTGCCGACCCTCAAAGTTCCGGTTGCTGGTCGAAACACTGTACTGCCCCGGCTCCAGTTGATCGCCGTTCATCGCCAGGCACATCGAGCAGCCCGCCTCGCGGAAGTCCGCCCCGGCCTCGCGGAAGATCTTGTCGAGCCCCTCCGCCTCGGCCTGCTTTTTGACCTGCTGCGAACCCGGCACCACCAGGACCCGCAGCCTCGGATCCACCTTATGTCCCTTCATGATCGACGCCGCCGCCCGCAGATCCTCGATCCGCGAATTCGTGCAGCTCCCAATGAACACCACATCGATCGGCTGACCCGCGATCGGCTTGCCCGGCTCCAGCGCCATGTACTTCAGCGCCTTTTCCAGATTCGACCGCTCCAACGCATCCGACATATCCGCCGGATTCGGGATCATACCGGTCACCGGAATCCCCATGCCCGGATTCGTCCCAAACGTCACCATCGGTTCGAGCTCGGCCGCATCCAGGAACAACTGACGCGAATACGTCGCCCCCGGATCGGTCGGCAACTGCTTCCAGCGCTCCACCGCGGCATCCCAATCGGCGCCCTTCGGAGCGAACGTCCGCCCGGCCAGATAGTTATAGGTTGTGTCATCAGGAGCGACGAGCCCCGCCCGAGCCCCACCTTCGATGGACATATTGCAGATCGTCATGCGCTCTTCCATCGACAGCGCCTGGATCGCCGACCCCGTGTACTCAAACACGCAGCCCGTGCCGCCGCCGATGCCGATCTTCGCGATGATCGCCAGAATGATGTCCTTGGCCGAAACACCCGGCTTCAGTTGCCCATCGACGCGGATCTCGTAGCTCTCCGAGGGATTCTGCAGCAGGCACTGGGTCGCGAGCACATGCCCCACCTGGCTGGTGCCGATGCCGAACGCCAATGCACCAAAAGCCCCGTGCGTCGCCGTGTGCGAGTCTCCGCATACAATCGTCATACCCGGCTGCGTCAGCCCCTGCTCGGGACCCATCACGTGCACGATGCCCTGCCGGTCGCTGTCCAGCGTATACAGCCGGATGCCGAACTCCTTGCAGTTCGCCACCATCTGGTCGAGCTGCTTCTTCCCTTCCATGTCGAGCATGGGAATGTCGCGCGGCGTGGTCGGCGTCGAATGGTCCATCGTCGCAATCGACAGATCCGGGCGCCGGACCTTCAGCCCGCGGTCGCGCAACTCCTGAAAGGCTTGCGGCGAGGTCACCTCATGCAACAAGTGCAGGTCAATATAGAGCAGCGCCGGCGCTCCCGGCTGCTGGGTGACGACGTGGCTGTCCCAGATCTTCTCGATAATCGTGCGGGGTTGACCCGTTTGTTGTGCCATGGTTTTCTCTTGCTGCTTTTCTAACCGCGGCCCGTGAGGGCCGAAAAACGTCGCTTTGCGACTTAGATCGCCGCCGCCACCGCTGCCCCGACCTCATCGGTCGTCGCCGGAGTCCCCTTCGGACGCAGATCCGCCGTCACATATCCCGACGACAGCACCTTGCCGATCGCGGCATTCACCGCCTTGGCTTCGTCGATCAGCTTGAAACTGTATTCCAGCATCGCCGCGACCGACCCGATGGCACCCAGCGGATTCGCCTTGTTCTGCCCCGCGATATCCGGAGCCGAGCCGTGCACCGGCTCATACAAACCCTTGTCCGCACCCAGGCTCGCCGACGGCAGCATCCCAATCGACCCGGCCAGAATCCCGCCGACGTCGCTCAGAATATCGCCGAACGTGTTCTCGGTCACCATCACATCGAACTGGGTTGGCCGCAGCACCATCTGCATCGCGGCGTTATCCACATACATGTGCTCCAGTTGCGATGTCCGGATAGTCCTTGGCGACCTCAACCACAACTTGCCGCCAGAACTGGGAAACCTCCAGCACATTGGACTTATCCACGCTGGTCACCTTCCGGCGCCGGTTCTTCGCAAGCTCGAACGCCGTGCGCGTCACGCGATCCACTTCCTCGCGCGTGTAGGACATCGTGTTGTAGCCACGATCCGCTTCCACCCCGCGCGGCTCTCCATAATAAAGACCGCCGGTCAGCTCACGGACGATGATCATGTCCGTGCCATCCACGATGTGGTTCTTCAGCGGCGAGGAGTCGATCAGCTCCGGGAACGTCAGCACCGGACGCAGATTGGCGTAGACGCCCAGCAGCTTCCGGAGGCCCAGCAACCCCTTTTCCGGCCGTTTATCCGGAGCCACGTTGTCGTACTCCGGCAGACCCACCGCGCCCATCAGCGTGGCATCGGCCTTCAGCGCCAGTTCCTTGGTGGCGTCCGGCAGCGGACCGCCGGTCTGCTTGATCGCCTCGGCCCCGAGCAACCCTTCGCTCAGCTCCAGCGTATGTCCGAACTTCTTCGCGACCGCGTCCAGGACCACCCGGGCCGCACGCGTGACTTCGACTCCAATCCCGTCGCCGGGAAGGATCAGGATTTTTAAGTTCATGTTCTTGATGTGTTGTCGCCTGAATCTTGTTGAAAGCTTTACTGAACGCTCGCCGCCTTGATCGACTCGATCACTTCTTTCGCCAGCGCCTCAATCTCATCGTTCATGAGGCCCTTCTTGCGATCACAGCTTTCAATGAAGCGGTCGTAGAAGACGTCGAGCTGATCTTTCGTCAGCGGATAGCCCAGATCCTGGCAGCGTTGCGCCAACGCGTGGCGGCCGCTGTGCTTGCCCAGGACCAGCTTCGATTCTGGCACACCGACGCTCTTGGGGTCCATGATTTCGTACGTCGTACGATGCTTCAGGTACCCGTCCTGATGGATGCCCGCCTCGTGGGCAAAGGCGTTGTCGCCGACAATGGACTTATTCGGTTGCGGCCCGAAGCTGATCAGCGAGCTCAGCATCTGGCTGGCCGGATACAGATGTTCGGTGACGATCTTGGTCTCGTACGGATAGTAATCCTTGCGCGTGTTGAAGATCATCACGCACTCTTCGAGCGCCGCGTTCCCCGCCCGCTCGCCGATCCCGTTGATGGTGCACTCGATCTGCCGCGCCCCGTCCTGCACCGCCGCGATCGAGTTCGCGACCGCCAAGCCCAGGTCATCGTGGCAATGCACGCTCACTACCGCTGAATCGCCCAGCGCCTTGGCGATCCGCCCGATCAGTTTGCCGTATTCCTCGGGTACCGAAAACCCCACCGTATCGGGCAGGTTCACCGTCCGCGCTCCGGCTTCGACCACCGCGCGCGAGACCTGCTCCAGATACTCCGGATCGGTGCGCGTGGCGTCCTCGGCCGAAAACTCGACATCCTCGCAGTACTCCCGAGCCAGCCGCACCGCCGCAACTGCCGCATCCAGAACTTCCTGGCGGGATTTCTTCAACTTGTACTGGAGATGAATATCGCTGGTCGCGATGAACGTATGAATCCGCGGACGGCGAGCCCCTTCCAGCGCCTTCACCGCCGCCATCACATCTTTCTGATTCGAGCGCGCCAGAGCAGCCACGCTCATCCACGGGAATTCCTTCGCCACCGCCTTTACGGCCTCGGCGTCCCCCTCCGAGGCAATCGGAAAGCCCGCCTCCAGAATATCGACACCCAGTTCCACGAGCTTCGCCGCCATTTTCAGCTTCTCGTCAACCGTCATGCTGCAGCCGGGGCTTTGTTCCCCATCCCGCAAGGTGGTGTCAAAAATGTATACGCGTTCCGACATTGGTTATGCCTCCACTTTGAGTCCCGTACGTGTTGTTGGTACGGTAGCCCCATTATTCTCATGCAAGATTCGATTTAGCAAATCAATAGTACTGCCTGTGCGCATAAGCCAATATTATGCCCTGGCGGCTCGAAACGGAGTCGTCCCCCGCCGCGCACCCTCAAACTCGGTTTTCCAGAGCGCGTGCGGAGCGTCGAATAGGACTGATTAACAGACTTGATTGCAGCACGTTACCGCAATTTCACTACTTGCGGCGCCACCCTGAGATCTAGTACTCTTGTTGCTAAGGTTTGGCATCGTAAGAATCCACTCCTTTCGGAGGACATTGCAGTGAACCCGCGCCAGTTTATCCCTTTAGCCGCCAGCTTCATCCTTTGTACGCTCAGCTGCTCCGCGGCAACGCTGATCATTGACGGTTATGGGGACGGTTATGGGGACCAAGTTACTTCTCGGGACGCCTCCGCCTCGCGGTCCTCGTTCGAGCTCATCGGCTTTGACCTCGGACCGAACCTTCATACGCCGTTCTTCCGTAGCTCGGGCATCGAACCCGCCGACGCCGAACAAAAATCGACCGCACCCTGGCTTGCAACCGGTTTTATTACCTTGGATTCCACGGACTTCCCGATCGACTCACCCATGGCGAACGCGGAGATCGTCACCAGCCCGCCTGCCGGCGTCCCGGCCACCCCCATCGAATGCGCCAACTGCGCGGCGGCAGCCTCAGACCATCCGTCTGCAAATTTGGACAGGGATTCGGTACCCACCCGCGAGCGCGTGGCCTACACCCTGGTCATTACCAGCTTCCCCCGCGATGCTGAAGGCGTCTACACCAACGCGATTTTCTTCAATCGCAAGGAAGCCCACCAACCGTACGCCATCCTGATGCTCCGCGAGGGTCTAGCCGCAGTGGAGCCCCTGGAAGTCCACTAGTCTCGTTCGCCGCAAAGTTCTTCTTATCTCATGAGGAGTTGAGATAAACTCTCCTTATGGAGCTCCATTCCCTGCGCGTCTTCCTGACCGTGGCCAATGAGAAGAGCTTTTCCCGCGCCGCTGAGAAGCTGCTTCGCACACAACCGGCGATTTCCCTTTCCATTCAACGTCTTGAAAGCGAGCTTGGGGAAAAGCTGATCGACCGATCGGCCAAGGACCTGCTGCTCACCGACGCCGGCGAGATCGTCTTTGACTACGCCCGGCGATTCGAACACCTGCAAGATGACCTCGAAAACGCGCTCCGCGAGCTTCGCGACAAGTCCGCCGGCCGCCTGATCATCGGCGCCAACGAAAGCTCCACGCTCTACCTGCTGGAACACATCGAACACTACCGGGACCAATACCCGCGCATCCACGTGCAGGTCCGCCGCAGCCTTTCGAGCCGCATTCCGGCCGAACTCATTGACGGGGAACTGGAATTGGGCCTGCTCACCTATGATCCAGCCGACGATCGCATCATCTCCAAGGTGATCTTCACCGATCACCTTGCCTTCATCGTCGCCCCCGAACACCCGCTCGCCGAACGCGACGAGATCTCCATCACCGAGCTGGGCGAGGAGAACTTCATCGCCCACAACGTCGTCTCGCCTTACCGCAACCTGGTCATCCGGACCTTCCACGAACACAAGGTCCCGCTCAACATCGACTTGGAGATGCCGACCATCGAATCGATCCGCAAGATGGTGGAGCGGAATGAGGGCGTCGCCTTCCTGCCGCGCATGTGCGTCCAGCAGGAGGTCCGGCACGGCCTGCTCCGCGAGGTGCGCGTCAAAGAGATGCGCGTCGAGCGTCCGATCCGGCTGGTCTACCCGGCTCGCCGGGCCCTGAGCCACGCCGCCCAGGCGTTCCTCGAACTGGTCGCCGGTTAGTCTCCTCCGCGAATTACATCCCCCGCCGTCCTCAGGCGAGATCAACGACCAGGATTCGCCCGGTGAGTCACGTGTACCGGGCGGTCTTCCGCCTAGCCGGCAGGCCGTCACCTCGGTACCGCGGAGGCCTTGCCCGAGCGGCCGTTTTCTCTCCATTTCAGGCCCATCGCAGACCCAACGAGGGAACATTTTTCGGGCCACTACGAACGTCGAATTTCGATGGCCTTCCAGGGAGTATTGGATTAGGGAAAATCCTATCAGCACCGTACAAACTCCGGACCGATAGTACGGGTGAGCGAGGAAATATTTCAGTGATTCGATCTGCATCATCCGGACGGGGAAGCTTTGCCCGTCCCTCCGCCACGGTGTCCCCGGTGAGCGGAAAGGTTCAATGCCCAACGTGCACCAGGACCGTGGACGCCCAGGTGGTTCCCGGACGCCGTCCCAAGGTTGTCTCCGGACAACGCTGCGCCCGCTGCTCGGGCTCGCTGGACGCTGGTTTCGTGTTGGAGCTGATTCGCGCCTAGTCCACCCTGCCCTTCGTCCTCCTCACCTCGGATAAACTCGATTCGACTCGTGGAGCCCCAGCTTCTGATGCATCTGCCGCGTCTGAAGGTTGAGGCCCTGCTGCAATCCCGCTATAGTGGAGTTGTGAAACGGAAGCGCATCGCCGACCAGGAGCCAGTGGTTCCAGAGGAACTGCTCGAACAGGCCAAGGCCGCGACCCGGACGGACCGCGCCCGTAAGCCGGTTCCCTGCAAGGTGTGCGGCGAGGAGTGCGCGCCCAACTCGACCGAAGGGTTGTGCTGGGTGTGCCGCCGTCTGAAGCTCAGCGCCTGGCGCGATTCCGACACGCAGTTGCCCGCGCAGGAGTAGCGACCCATCGCCGGAGTCCTCGGGAAACCTCACGCGCCCATGCCTGTTACCCCGACGATCCCAACGGCTGACATCGCGGTCCTGGACGACGACCTCGATTTCCGCACCTATCTCGAAGACTTTCTGCAGGAAGAGGGCCTTTACCGCGTCCGCACCTTCGCCAACGCGGCGGATTTCTTTGCGGGCTGCGAACAGAAGATCCCCGATATTGTCCTGCTCGACATGAAGATGGGCGACGTCACCGGCGACAAGGTGGTGGAACAGCTCCTGGCTCGCTGGCCCGGTGTGTGCGTCATCATCATCACCGGCTACCCGTCGCTGGAGGACATGCGCGCGACCTTCAAACTGAAGGTCTTTGACTACCTGGCCAAGCCCTTCACGCTGGCACAGCTCCGGCAAGTGTTGAAGAACGCGATGGAGGCCTTCGGACTCAGCCACACCCCGCAGGACCGCCTGCGGGAAAAGCTGGGCCACGCCATCAAGATGCTGCGCGTCGAGCGCGGCTGGTCGCTCAAGGACCTGGCCGGCCAGACCGGCTTGAGCGTCTCCCAGATCAGCGCCATCGAGCGCGGGGCGAACCTCCCCAGCATCGAAAGCCTGCTGTCACTTTGTATGGCGTTTGAGAAGCGGCCGTCGGAAGTCCTGCACTCGATCGAGTTTTAGGCAGGGGGGCCGGGGTTCACCCGGCGGGGAGCGTTCAGCTTCCCATTCCACGGAGCGTCCAGACTACCTGGAGCTGCTAGCGCCATATAACGCGAACGCAGGAACGGTCGGGGTGAATTGTCTTACAACCGGCCGCGCTTGCGCGAGAGGACTAAAGTGTCAAGCGCCACGACATGGCAGCCCCGGTGCTACCTTCCACATATGTGCGGCGTATCCCACCCAAATGGGATACGATGTACGACTACCGAAATGCGCAGCTTTCTTGCCAATACTATTTTCAGCCGAGCCTGCCTCACGCTCGCCGCCCTCATCGGGACGGTCGCCCCAGCGTCCGCGCAGTGGGACCCCTACATCCGTCCCGATCTGACGGTCGACCCGCCACCACAGAACCGGCAGACGTAGTCTGCGGGGTCGGTTTGCGCAGGATCGGCACATCCGTTAGCCTCAAATTGAACGTCGCGCGGCATGTACTGCAAACGGAGGCAGCGCGCGCAGTGACCGATACCATGCGGACAAAACCGATGAGTATGTCTGGCGACCGGACCTCCGGGTCGTCGAGAGCGCTCGGACCCGGCGCGCTCACTCCGCTGCTCCTTCTGTTGATTGCAATCCTTCTCGGAGCGCAGCCCACACCTGAATTCCAAATCCACCTTACCGTCGTGGACCGCGACACCGGCCAACCGGTCTCCGGCGTCCCCGTATCTGTGTTTGAAATGTCAGGCGGAAAGGCGCCTTTCAATGCCCGGCTCGTGACCGACGGCTACGGTGTGGTGACCTTCGCTCCGCCCAAGGCGGGCCGCTATAACTTTTCCTTGGATTCGAAACCCGGTTATGACAACCCAGGGAGCGATGTCCAGCAGGTGCTCACCTCGGTTGCGCCAACCGCGGACGTCAAGATGCAAATCGTGCGTCTTGCCTCCATCAGCGGAACCGTCGTCGATGCAGACACAGGCGATCCGGTGGAAGGCGCCGTGGCCCGCTTGCTCACTCTGCTACCCGAGATGGCGGACCCCCTCGGCTTGTTTACGTATGAACCGGTGAAGACCGACGCCGACGGCCGCTTTGCCCTGGAGCTTCCGCTGATCGTGCCGGTGGGGCTGCGGATTGAGCCCGAGATCTGGGAGCGGCCTCATCGTTTCCTTACCGGGTTCACCGCGGAGCAAGCCGCGCAAACCGACGAAGGCTACCGGCCGGTCTATCCGCTGGGTGGCGTATCGAAAGCGACCGTGGTCCCGCTGCTCAAGTCCTCGTCGCCGTCCATCCAAGTCCCGCTGCGCAAGATCACCTTCCGCCGGGTGGCGCTGCGTTTCGACGAAACCCCATGCGAGCCGAACGAAACCTTCGTCATGCGTTTGGGCCACGACGCCGAACCCAACGAAAGTGTGGGGAACGTCTCCTGCGGCGAGGACATCCTGCTGCTCGATATGCTTCCCGGTTCCAGCTATCACGTGGAACTCACCTCCGACGCCGAACCCCGGTTGCGCCGCCGGGCGGAGGTGGACTTTACGGTAGGCGACCGCAATCTGGAGGTCCCCATCACCCCGCACAGAGGCGTGGACCTGCCCGGGCGTTTGTTGCTGACCGAAGGCAGCGCGCCATGGCCCGGCAAGGTGAGGGTGGCCGTTCGGGACCGGAGCAGCTACACGTGGCTCGCCGCGCCGACCGATGAGGAAGGCCGATTCGTGCTGCCGAACGTATTTCCGGGGAGATTGCACGTGTGGCTGGATCAGTTGGGAAGCACGCACGTGATGCAAGAGGTTGACCTCAACGGCAAAGAGGCGCCCTTATTGGGACCGCGATTCGACTGGAATGGCGACGGCGAACTGCGGATCACGCTGGACGATCAGCCGGGTTCGCTTGCCGGCGTCGTCCGCGACCGAAGAAATACCGTCTCGGAAACGGAGGTGATGATCGCAAGTTGGCCGCTGCCGAACTCGATCGATGTCGATGAGGGCACAACCTCCGTTGAGGTGGACGCCGGTGGCGGATACAACTTCCAGCGGATTCCCGCGGGCGAGTACCGCGTGTTTGCGGTTCCGCAGGAGGGGTTCGGAGCCCTTTTGCAGCCCGGCGCGCTTGAGCGGGTGGCGTCTCGCGGGGAGAAGCTGACCCTGGGCCGGGGCGCGGCGGTGACTCTGGATCTCCGTTTGACTGATCCAGCTCGTTAGAGCGACTCTTGCAAGATCGTCGGGCCTGGAGCCCCGGCGCTACGTGTTCGTGCCTACCCGGCGTAACCCACCCAAATGGGATACGATGTACGAGGCCACCCCCAAACAGGAGCTAAGACAGGAGCTACCTTCATGCGCAGCTTTCTTGCCAAAACTGTACGTACCAGCCGCACTTGCGGCCGAGCCTGCCTCACGCTCGCCGCACTGATCGTGACGATCGCGCCCGCGTCCGCGCAATGGGACCTCTACATCCGTCCCGACCTGCCGCGCACGCCCGACGGCAAAGTCGACATGGATGCGCCGCCGCTGCGCACCTCCTACGGCAAGCCCGATCTGCAGGGCTTCTGGATGCCCACCGATCAGGTGAAGCACCTGCTGAACATCGCCGCCGACCTGGGGGAGGACGGGCCGCCGCTCACCGAGTGGGGCCGGGAAGTGCTTGATGAGCGCGTCGAAAACAATGGAGTGAATCACCCCGGCGCCTACTGCCTGCCTTCTGGCATTCCGGAGAAGGACAATATCCCGGACGGGCTCAAGCTGGTGCAGACCGAGGACCTCACGATCTTCCTCTATGAGTCCCGGACCATCTACCGCCAGGTTTTCACCGATGGACGCCCGCTGCCCAAAGATCCGCAACCGACCTGGATGGGCTACTCGATCGGCCACTGGGAAGACGATACGTTCGTGGTGGAGACGATCGGCCAGAACGGCCGCACCTGGCTCGATATGCGCGGGCATCCGGGCACCGAATCGCTGCGCGTCATCGAGCGCTTCACCCGTCCGTCGATCGGCCACATGGACATCGAAGTCACGATCGAAGATCCGAAAGCCTACACCGAGCCCTGGGTCGTCAACATGGATTGGACGCTCCAACCGGACTTCGAGCTGATCGAAAGCATCTGCGAGGAGAACAACCGCGATCCCAACCACATGGTCGGGAAGTAGCAGATCGCGTAGCGACGGGGCTCCAGGCCCGTCGACATAAGCTAGGCTCTATGACGACTCCACAGCATGCTCTCACCCGGCGTGAAATGTGGATTCGGATGCTGCTGTATCCGACGCACACACTCCCGACCGCACTGGCTCCCGTGGTCGTGGCAGTGGGCCTGGCGAGCAGGGACGGTGTATTCGATCTCTCGCGCGCGGCTCTGGCGCTGGTGGCCGGCTGGTTCATCCAGGTGGGCGGCGTGTTCACCGATAACTATGAGAACCTGGTCCGTCATCCCGATGACGGCGAGCACCCGCAACTGGTCGAGGCGCTGCGGACCGGCGCCCTCACGCTAACCGGGCTCAGAGCCGCCATCGCCGCCTGCTATGGGGTCGCCCTGCTGGCCGGTGTTTGGCTCGCGGCCGAGGCGGGCATCGCGGTTATCGCCATCGGACTGCTGAGCATTGCCGCCAGTTGGATCTATTCGGCCGGACCGTTCACCTTCGGGGAACACGGCCTGGCGGACCCGCTGTTTTTCACCTTCTTCGGCATCGTCTCGGTGGCCGGCAGCTACTATGTGCAGGCCGCTCCTGCGATGGCGGATGGAGGCCTCCAATTCTGGGAGTGGCTCCCCGCCGCGATGCCGGCATCCGTCCTGTTGGCCGGGCTTCCAGTCGGCGCGCTGACCACCGCGATCCTGATCATTGACGACATCCGCGACCGGGAATTCGATTTGATTAAAGGCAAACGGACGGTCGCAACGATGTTTGGCAAGCACTGGAGCCGCCGGGAGTGTCTCGTTCTGGTGGGCTTCGCCTACCTGGCCCCGTTGTGCTTTTGGCTCGGGATGGATTATCGTGCGTGGATTTTTTTGCCGATGCTGACCGCGCCGCTGGCGGCCGCGCTGGTCCGCGCGGTGTATACGCGCGATTCGTTTGCGGAGTTGGTTCCCATGACCCCGCGAGCCGCCGGACTTGGTCTGCTGTATTGCGTGCTGTTCGGGTTGGGTGCGGCATTGGCCTAAAAGCTTGGACCCGAGCCGGCCCGCTATTCGCGCAGTGTCAGGACGTTCTGGTAGACCTCGATGCGAGGCTCGCCCTGCACATGGTAGGCCGCGGCGATGGTCGCCCTTAGGTCCGATTCCCGAAACGCGTCGAAGCTTTCCACCGAGTCCCACAGGTACAAGCCCCCGAACTCGCCTTTGGCCTCATCGAAGAGATAGTATTTCTGCACCAGCCCAGTGAGGGCGCGGAACTGGGGTGCACGTTCCTCAGCGACGCGTTTGACTTCGTCGAGCGGCAGGGAGGACTTGAAGCGGATGAGGACAACCACGGTGGGATTTTGCATAGTTTTAGACTGTCGCATATTCTCAGGTGTCGGCCAAGTGAGACGATTGAGGCGCCGCGAGGCGGGAAAGGGCTCCGGGGATTGGAAGTTGAAACTTCCCGCCGGCTGAACGCCAGCCCCCAGGGCTTCGTCGGGGAACAAACCCGGCGCTACTTGGACACCAAAGTAGAAAGCCGGACCCCGCGAGGAGTCCGGCCTTCGATGGAGTTCGGTAAACGGGCTATTTGATGATGCCGTGCTCGCGCATCCAGACGATGTGCTCGTCGCCGCCGTCCTCAAAGTGCGGGACGACCCCTTTCTGGACACCGTCTTCGATATAGACGCCGGCCGGCGGGAACTCGAACTTGAACACTTCGCGGAGCTTCGCCGCGTCGGTCGACAGCTTGGCGACCCGGCCGAAGCCGGTGCCTTGCTCGTCCACTGGGCCGAGGAAACTGGGTCCCCATTCCGGATGCGTCACCGGGACGGCGATCACGTCGACGCCATCGGCAAAGGTCAGCGGAGCCATGCTACGGGCAGCTGCGTCACAGTGCATGCAGGATGGGTCAAAGAAGAAGATGAACTGCTTGCCGGATTGGAGCGAGTACGGCTGCCCGTCGACCTCAATCGAGTCCGGAGCGATCACCGCGCCGTTGCGCGCCGCATATGCCGTGCCGACGCTGACCGAAGAAAATACCACCACGGTGCCCAGGATCAGCAGCGCGGCCTTGAAGCCGGTGGCCGGTTTGGCCCACAGACCGGCGAGCACAACCGCGGCCAGCCCGAAGATCTCAGAGTAGAAGAACTCAGGCCCGACCTCGCGCTGCAGGTCCAGCGTCATGCCGAACGGCAACTGGATGGCCGGGAAACAACTGCAGTCCAACCCCTTGAGCTCGGCGTAGTTGGCCGCGAAGTAGGCGGTGAAGCCCAGCAGCATGGTCCCGGCGATCAGCGCGCCCCAGCGGCGGAACCGGGGGATAAACAGCAAAACCCCGGCGGTGGTCTCAAAAATCGATAGGAGCAGGGTGACGCCCACCAGCGAGGAGGCGAGCCACTGCATATTTTCCACGAGCAACGCTGTCGCCAGCGTGACAAACTGATACGGATTCAATGCCTTGTAGATTCCCGGCGAGCAGGAAAGAACGCCCCCACCGAGAAGGCCAGCACATGACTGACGGCGGTCTTCCAGGTAGGGAGGGATATCGGATGGGGGAGCGACGAGGCTGTAGAACTAGCTTCCATGAATTCTTATTTACCACATTCCGGTATGTCGCCGGGGACCTCCGCCGTGCCAGAATGGTGAGTTTACGGTAGATCGTACATGGGAAAAAGTGTGAGCAAGGTTCGGGTTCCGGCCTCGAGCGCCAATTTGGGACCCGGATTCGATGCCCTGGGTCTGGGGCTGGACCTCTATCTGGAGTGCCGGTTTCGCCCCGCCGACAAACTGGAAATCACGGCCAGCGGCCGGGATTCCGAGTCCATCTCGACCGGCCCGGACAATCTCATTTGGAAGACGGCCGAGCGCGTGGCCGCGGATGTGGGCCGCCAGATGCCGCCGATTCATCTCGATATCCGCAATGACATCCCGATCGGCAAGGGGCTCGGATCGAGCGCCGCGGCGTTGACGGCGGGCGTAGTGATCGCCAGCAAAATGTTGGATCTGGAGTGGGATCCGCACCGCATCCTGGACGAGGCGGCGCAGATCGAGGGGCATCCGGATAATGTCGCCGCATGCGTACTAGGCGCGATCGTGGCCTCGGCGATCGATCACGAGGGGAAAGCGCGGGCAGTCCGCATGGACCTCAATGAGAGGTACGGGCTCGCGGTGGTGGTGCCAGATTTTGTGCTGCCGACCGCAGAGGCGCGCCGCGTCATCCCCGATACCTATTCCAGGGCCGATGCGGTTTTCAATGTGCAGCGCAGCGCTCTGCTGATCGTCGCACTGGCGACCGGGGTCACCGATGCCTTCCCGACCGCTCTGGAGGATCGGATGCACCAGCCGTATCGCGAGGCGCTCGTGCCGGGGCTGAAGGAAATCAGCGAGCTGCGTGCGCCGGGTCTCTTGGGGTGCGCGCTGAGTGGCGCGGGTCCGTCGATCCTGGTGTTCCACGAGCGCGGCAAGGAATCGGTCTGCGAACTGGTGCGGGCGGTGTTTAAGCGCCACGGCCATGAGTCCGAGGTCGTGTGCAGCGGCATCGCCTACCACGGCTACACGATCCAGACCGAGACAGCGCCATAAATAGACGTCGGGGGGCAGCGGTCGGCGGTCAGGGCGTGGGCTGAAGCGCGACTTGCGGCGCTGGCGCGATCGACGGTGCGAATCCTGCGAAGGCGTCCTTCGACCCACGACCCGTCCGAACAGAACCGCCATACGATAGTATGCGGGCAACGGCGCCTTCCTGAAACCTCACCGCGGGAAGCGTCAGCAGCCCAAAATCAGCCGAATACAAATACGAAGGGCCGGGGACATCGCCCCGGCCTCTTACTTTTCTGGTTTGGTTCAGGTCCTACCGTTCGTCACCCACGACCGCGAAGCAATAGAAGTAGCCCGCGCCGCCGGTGGCGACCAGGTTCTCCTGGCTGCAGCCACGGCTCGGATGCGCCGCGATCCAGGACGGGCCGGCTGTGCCGCCGCCCAGGCGATCAAAGTGACCGACCTCCGCCGAGCCGTCCGCCGAAGTCGACGTCCAGTTCTCGCAGGTGTGATCCATGTTGTCGTTGTAGGCAGTGCCGTTGAGCTGCGAACCGGTGAGAATATCGTGCTGATTCGGCTGGTCGCCAAAGCCTTTGTGCAGGTTGCCTTTTTCATCCAGGCCGCTGATCTTGTTCAGGAAGTTGCCCTGGCGTCCGTATTCGATGGTGTCGCCCAGCAGCTGACCCAGGTTCGCCGCGATCATCTGGCCTTTGGCGTTGTACCAGGGACCGCTGCCGATGCGGTCGCGCGCATTGATCGCCACCGGACGGCCCTTACCTTTGCCGCGTCCGGGATTCTCCGCGTTACCGCCGACGACACCCTGACCGCCCTGTCCGCGACCTCCGCCGCCACCGCCGATTACTTGCGTCGACAGGAAGGCGTGCCAGGTCATGCCGGTGGATCCAGCCGCTGTCGCCAGCTCCTGGCAGTGGGCGTCCGCGCCGGCGATTCCGCCGAGATTGGCGCCGTTGCCCAGGCCCACGCTGGTGATGAAGAACGACATCGGGGGCTGGGCGGCTTTCCCTTTACCCTTACCTTTGCCTTGGCCGTTCACCATGTTCGGCATGGTGGCCAATGCGATGAGCGAGAGCGTGATCAATCCGTAGTGTAGGTATTTCATAAAGGTCTCCTTACCCTAGGCTTTCCGTGTCACACACGTTGTGTGGAGCGTCTATCCGGAGCCCGGAACATCTGAGGCCTCCTCGCAGGGGCCGCATAGTTCAGCAAGCGTATCACATGGAGCGGTCGTGTGGATGGGGGCAGGGGGATGATGACGTGCTCCCCTCCATCCGTCCGAAACGAAGTACGATTTCAGACGAAGGAAAGGGTGGGGAATCCGGGGTAAGGGGAACGGGATTCCGGGATGATTCCGAACGGCAATCCGGGATGATCCCGAACAGGGTTCCGGGTGAAGGCGAACACCGATTCCGGGATAAAGCCGAACAGGTTTGGGCCGATCCCGGAACCGCGTTCGGCTTGAGCCCGGCATAATTTCCACAGGGGCGTAGTAGCGCTGGACAACACACAATGGCAGGCAGCCTCCCCGGAAAGGGAGGACCAGCTTGCCAGCCAGGAGATTGTCTGTGCGCAAGATCAAAGAAGTTCTCAGATTGAAATGTGCCGTGGGGTTGGTCTGCGGCAGATCGCCCGCAGTTGCTCGATCGGCGTGGGCACCGCACACGAGTATGTGCAACGAGCCGAAGCGGCCGGGATATCGGCTGGCCGCTGGCCGAAGAATGGGACGACTCCGGCACGCTGACGGCCACCAGCCAGGAGACCTACATCGGCACTACTCCGGTTGGGGCGGCAAGCTGCTCAAGCGGGGCAACCAGTACGTGACCCCGGACCGGCTCGGGTCCATCGGCAAGTACTACCCCTACGGCCAGGAGCGCCCGTCGGCCACCTCGGACGACAAGGTCAAGTTCGGGACGTATTATCGAGACGAGGAGACCGGGCTCGACTATGCGATGAATCGCTACCACGAGCCGGGGGATGGTCGGTTCAT
>CAVXJP010000012.1:0-512704 GCA_963762135.1 Terriglobia bacterium | reverse complement strand
GATCCCGCGCACCGTGTACTGTTGAGAAGCGTGCTCAATGAATCCGCCGCCGAAGTTGTTATTGTTCTCGCGGACCCGGTCATAGACATCCCGCAACTTGAGGCCGTAGGCCCGCAGGCGGTCCGGCTTCACCTCAATGCGATACTGCTTGGTTTCGCCGCCCCAGGTGTTGACCTCGTTCACTCCGGGGATCGTCCGCAACTGATTCTTGATCTGCCAGTCCTGAATCGTCTTCAGTTCCATCGGCGAATAGCCTTCGCCTTCCACCGTGTACTGATAGATTTCCCCGAACGCGGTGGCCACCGGCCCGAGGGTCGGCTCCAGCCCCGTCGGCAGCTGGGTACGGACCTGCTGCACACGCTCATTGACTAACTGTCGCGCAAAGTACGTCGCCACCGAATCATCGAAAACCAGCGTGACCACGCTGAGTCCGAACTTGGAAATCGACCGCACGATCTGCGTATCGGGCGTTCCCATCAAGGCGAGCTCAATCGGATAGCTGACCAGTTGCTCCACCTCGGCCGGCGCCATACCCGGAGCCTCGGTGATCACCGTCACCTGGTTGTTGGTCAGATCCGGAAACGCATCGATCGGAATGCGCAGCATCGCCCACAGCCCCGCTGCAACAATGCCCGTCAAGCCGATGATGACCAGCCACCGATGTTCCAGATGAAAGTCAACGATGCGGTTCAACATCCTTCGATCCTCACTAATTCTTTCAACGATATGGCGTGATTACGCATCTGTCGGCTTCCCTGCTCCTGGCCCTTGGCCGCTGCCTATTCCTCTTCAAGGGACGCCCGGAGAGACTCCGACTTCAAAATGAAGGTCGCCTCCACCGCGATCGTCTCCCCGGACTCCAACCCGCTCAGTACTTCGTAGTTGCCATCCAGGGTTCTGCCCAAATGTACCGGGCGCACCTCAAATGTCTCGGGCGAGGTTTGCACGAACACCGAGCTCTGTCCCCGAATGTCCTGCACCGCCTCGGCCGGGATCATCAGGGCAGGCGCCCCTTTACCCAGTTGCAGCTCGGCATCGGCATACATCTCCGGCTTCAGCAGCCCTTCCTTGTTCGGAAGATCAATCCGCACCTGAATGGTGCGTGTTTGCGGATCCAGTTGCTCACCCAGCCTGCTGATGTGGCCGGTGAAGGTGCGGCCCGGATAGGCTCGCACCGAAATCGACACCGGCTGGCCGATGCGCAACTGCCCCAGGTGTTCTTCATTGACCTCGGCGATGGCCCATAGGAGGTTCAGATCGCTGATCAGAAACATGTCATCGGCGGGGATCACCACGGTTCCTGGCGTGACGTTGCGCGTCAGCACCGTACCGGCCGCGGGCGCCTTGATCGGAATCAGGTCATTGTCCTCTCCGTCGTTCCGCTCCTCCGGCGCATCGGCCGGAATCCCCAGGACCTCGGTCAAGTGGCTGCGGGTCCGGTTCACCTCGACCTCCGCGTTCTCAACATCGATCTGGGCATTGTGAAGATCGGTTTCCGCGGTCTCCAGTCGCAGTTGCGAAATGGCCTTCACTTCCATCAGGCTCTGGGCGCGATCGCGCTGCCGCAGATTGAATTCTTCCACACCCTTGGCCCGGGCCAGATTGCCTTTCGCCTTCTCGTATTCGGCGCGCGATTCGTGGATGTCATGGCTATGCATCTCGGCCAGCAGCTGATCCCGCACCACGGCATCACCGGGATTCACTTGGACCCGCACGATCCGCCCCTCCGCGACAGAACCCACGCGCCAGGTGCGATTCTCATCGGTGGTCAGCCGCGCAGTGGCCGAGACGGTCTCCGGAACGGCCTCTACGTTGATCTGCTCCACGACGATGCCGCCATCCTGCTGCGCTTCCGGGGAAATCCGCACTTCGTTGTCAGCCGCGGTCGACGCCACGGGAGGCATCACCGTAGTGGTATCGGGCGTCGCCTCCGGCTCCGGCATGAGGTCAGTGCACGCAGACAACAGCACCAGGGCACTCACTGCGGTCATCCCCAGCAGAGTTGTTTTCAGATTTCGGATCATTCTATACATCAGTTCTCTCCCATCGCCGGTCCAATGCCACCCAAACCTCGCCAACAGCCAGATCGGCTGTCCCCTCCGGGATTTGCCCCCCGCGCCGGGCACGAATGACTTCAACGGGCACCACTCGGCTCTCCACTCTGCCGCCCCGATTTCAGCAGTAGATGCCGTGCCAGCGTCAGCACGCCCGCCCAAAACCGAAGTTGTTGTGCCCAAACGATTTGCACGATTCCGCTTCTCTGAGGGCCCGCCCCGGTCGAAAAACACGGATACTTGTACCCTCTTATCATCTTTTCATACGCAGTCTAGCCAAATGCCCCTAAACGCAGGATGAAAGGTTCCCTATGCGGGTCCGCAAAGGCCTGCACTCCCTGTGTCACAAGAGGTCCCGCGCTCAACTGGAGCGCGGAAGTCCCCATGCCAGATCCAACCAGAAGAAACAAAGGCCTTCGATCCTTGTGGCCTGTGATATCACGACAGGCCTTCCGACGGGCGCCTAATCACGGAAAATGCGGGGCCAGCGAAACTCCAGCGACCCCTGAGAAAACCTCCGGGGCGAATACGGGTCGAACCTTCAAGCTACTCCAGAAACGCCTCACGCTGGTTGGGGCACTCATGAACCCACTCACTAATATAGTGAACCTGATTCAGCACGGCATCCCATCTCTCTTGATAGGATTCTCACCCGACGGGATTGGATTCCCGCCCGAATGCTCCAGCCCGGACGCCGTTCCCGCGTTTGGCGATGTGGAATGGCGGGATCACGCCCGCTAGGGACAGGAAACGATCCTCTTCACGCCGTGTTCCGGGACGAGGATTCGCCGACCAGAAAGAAAACGGCCCCGAAGCAGCGGTTAAGCTGCTCCGGGGCCGAACAATTGCTAAATCAGTGAACGGTCGATTAGAAATCAAACCGAGCGTTCAGCGTCACGGCGCGCTGTCCGCCCGCCGAAGTGATTTGGCCGAACGTCGCCGAATTGATATTCGTGTTGGGGTTGCCCCACTGTGGCTTGTTCAGCACGTTGATCACATCGGCCCGCAGCGTGAAGTACATCGACTCGTTCAGATAAACCTTCTTGCTCACCGAAGTGTTGAAGGTCAACTGACCCGGGCCAGTGATGTTGTTCATTGCCATGTTGCCGATGGTGCCCGCCGCCGGCGGTCCCATGATGGTGTTGCCGTTATTGTCCACCACCACGTTATTGGTGACACGGCCGGACAGGTCGGAAGAGCCAGTGAAATTGATTTTTTGGACACTGTACTCCTGACCAAAGTAGGTGACATTCCCACTACCCTTCACAACGCTGCCGTTGTTAATCGCGCCCATCTGATTCGGGGTATTGTTGAGTCGCTCGTAGTAGTTGTTAGTCGCCAGCCCCTGGTTCGGGAGGAACGGGCTGGTGCCGAAGTTGAAGCTCATGGGCGAACCGGAAGTCCACTGGACCACCGGCGACAGAGTCCAGCCGCCGATGACGCGATCCAGCCACTTCGGAGCGCTGCGGAACATCTGACCCTGCTGGCCGAACGGAAGATCCCACACGCCGTTGAACTTCAGGATGTGCGGACGGTTCATGCTCAGGATGCCCTTGCTGAGGTTGCGGTTGCGGGGATCGCGGATGCCAGTGTTGCCAAGGTTCTTGGAGTACACATAGCTGAACTGCCAGCTAAAGCCGTTCTTGTAGCGCTGGTTGAGCGTCATCTGCAGCGAGTTGTACGTCGAGTTGTTGTTGTTGCCGTACAGGTTGACGCTGGCGAACTGCGGATTGGTCACCAAGTAGTTCGCCGGGAATCCGTTCGCGGCCAAAATACCGCCATTCGCTCCGGTGAACGATGCGGTGGAGTTTAGCCAGTTCCCCAGTGCACCCACTTGGCCGTTGGCCAGATAGGAGTTGGTGGTGAAGTAGCCGCGCAGCGCGTCCGATCCGGTGAAGCCGTTCTGCCCCACAACGCCACCCGGGAAAGAGATCCCGGACAGCATCTGGTTGAACAACTGGGCGTTGCCGCCCTGGGCACCGTGGTGTTGAAGGCGCTCAGCAACCCGGTCTCATAGACGTTCGGGTCATTGATCTGGAAGTTATCCCACAGCTTGGTGGCTTTGTTGCCCACCCAGCCGACTTCTAGCGTCAGCCCCTCGGCCAGCTCGCGCGTGATCGAGAGGTTGTAGCTCTGGATGTAGGGGATCCGGTAATTCTGGCTGTAACCGGTAATGTTCGCCGAACGCCCGGTGGGATCCCCCACCTGCGGCGTGGTGAACGGCGCGTTCGTGGGGACCAACGGCAGCAGGGCGGCGTTGCTCAAGCCCGAGATGTTCAGGTAGTTCCCTTGCGAGAAGTTGGCGGTCTGAACCTGCGTCGTTCCCGGCAAGCCACCGAGGTTCCCGGAGTAGCCCAGGAAGTTCGGAGAACCGGAGTAGTTGATGCCGTAGCCGCCGCGGATGACGGTGGGCCGGCCGAACGAGTTCATGTCGTAGCTGAAGCCGAGCGACGGAGCAATGTTGTTCCAGTCGTTATTGAAGATCGTCTGGCCGGGATTCGGAGAACCCTTACCGACGAACTCAATGCCGGTCGGCGAGCCGTTCATGATGCCCGGCGACATCCAGCCATTAGCGAAGCTGGTGCCCGAGATGCCGAACAGACCGGCCGGACCGCCCGTGTAGCGGCCACCCAGACCATTTGATTCGTACGGGGTGCCGTACTTGTCATAGCGCAACCCCATGGTCAGGGTCAGGTTCTGGGTAACCTTCCAGGTGTCTTTGAAGAACAAGTTCCAGTCGTTCTGATGGAAGTTGCGGTTATACAGGAATCCGTTAGTATAGGTCGACCAATTCTGCTGGGTCGGGCTATTCACGAAGGCCTGTTGATAGATGCTATCCACACTGCCGGCCAGGTTGGCGAGCAGGTTCTGCGCCGTGCTGATGTCGAACGTGCTCAATCCGGGGAACGCGGTGGTCGAAATGCCCTGCACCGCAATGTTGTTCTGGCCCAGGTTCGCATACGGACGCGTGGTCTGCTGGCCGCCCGCATTCGCGGATTTCGAATTGAACCAGTTGAACTGGAAGCCGGTCTGGAACGAATGCGATCCCTTGCTGAAGCTGATCGTATCGGCCATTTGCTTCAGCGGGCTGTAGGTGGCGCGCGGCGTCGAAATGTTCAGATTCGAGTAGCTGGTTGGCGATGCTCGGATTGACGTAGACGAACTGACCCTGGTTCTGCGGGTAGCTCGCGCGAGCTTGCGTCGCGGTGGTGTTGACGGCGTTCGGGTCGTTTCCGAAGTTGTAGCCGGTGTCGAACGGCGAAACGCCGATCCAGGTGTCTTGCTTATAGCCGAAACGGAACTCGCTGAGGATCGTCGGAGAGATGGCCGACGACCAGGCGACCGTCTGGAAGTTCGGCGTACGCACCAGAGCCCCCTGATAACCGCCCGGATAGGCGGCCAGACCGGTCTGACTGGTCACGGCTTTGTCGACTTCGCGGGTCCCGGTGTAGGTCAGGCGGTTGCCGTCGTTGAGCTGGTAGTCAAAACGCGTGGTCAAGTTATCGCGGTTCGGGTTGGGGCTCGCGCCCGTGGCGCCGTCGGAACCGTTCTGCGGCTGCAGCCAGCGGTATCCGGCGGTGTTCAGACCGTCGCCCACGCTCCAGTCATTCGGCATCGGCATGCGCGGCAGCCACTGGGAGCTGACCCAGGTCGAATCGATTCCCGTGCGGAGCGGATCCTGCACGTTGTTGAAAACGTTGAAGGACTGCAACTGAAGGGGACTTCCGGTAACAGGATCGGCCGTCAGGATGTTACCGTGCAGATCCACCGACCTTGCACTCGGAGCCGAAAGCGCGTTGCCATTCCGGCGGATCGTGCCGTCGGCCTGCGTCAGGTAGCGGAAATCGCCCATCCGGGCCTGCGGTGTCAGCACCTGTGAGGTGACCAACTGCTTGGTCAGATAGCGCTGGTTGTCCACGAGGACGAAGAAGAACGCCTTGTTCTTGATGATCGACCCACCAATGCGGCCGCCATACTGATTACGGTTTGCATAAGAGCGCTTGGCGCCGCGCAGAGCGGCAAAGTAATCGCGCGACTGCAGCGCGGAGTTGTTGTTGGTGTAGAACAGCGCGCCGTGGTAGTCATTCGTTCCGCCGCGGGTGCGCATTTGAACCTGCGCCGATCCGCGCCCGACCGAAGCATCGATCGAGTTGGTCGACACGCGAACTTCTTCCACCATGTCCGGGCTGGTAAACACCGACGAGTAAACGCCGTTGTAGGCGTTGTACCGGCCGTCGTTGGTGATCAGACCGTCGCGAGTCGTGTTGACCCCGCCAGCGGACGTACCGGACATCTGCGGCAACGCATTGCCGAAAACGCCGGCGGAAACCACAACTCCAGGCGTGGTCCCGATCTGGTCGAGCACGTTACGGGTTTGGACGGGGAAATTCAGGACGCTACGCTCCTGAATCGTGTTTTCCACCGAAGGCGACGTTTCCGCGATGATCGTGGAAGCATCCGCAATCACCTCGACGCTGGTGTTGGCCGTGGCCGGGTTCAAGTTGAAGTTCAGCCGGACCGCTTGGCCCTGGCTCAGTTGAACGTTCTGAAAAGTTTGTGTTTGAAAGCCCTGATAGGAAGCCGAGATGGTGTAGTTCCCCGGCTGCAGAGCCTGTAATTGGTAATCACCGGTCGCGTTCGTTTGACGATTCGTGACAATACCGGTGTTGACATTTGTCGCCGTTACCGATGCCCCCGGAATAACAGCGCCCGACGGATCGGCGACTGTCCCCTGAACATTGGCGTTGACGGACACTTGCGCATGAGCGACACCGGCGATACCCACAAATGTAAGTATCGCCGCTGCCGCGAAGGTGAAGTGCTTCATGGCAACTCTCCCGTTTTAGTTTTCAAGCGGCCTCTGTACGTTGACCCCGAGACCTCTCCAATAAAGCCGACCAAGTATATGCCGCTGAGAATTTCGTGTCCACAGGATTTCAAAAATAGCGAATATTAATAATGGTGATACTTAATTGAATCAATAGGTTATGGCAGATAAATGTGCGGTTTTGCAGCCTCAACATACCCGACCATATGGCATATTCTATGGAACAATTACAGTGTGTAGAAAAGCCGAAAACAGCAGAGGAAATTTGTACAAATTAACCTCTCAGGCATCGATCCGCAACCCATGCTTGTGGCCGGCAATTGCTCCTCAGGAACTCACCTGGGAGTGCCGCCTCGGGTGGAATGGCCTCCCGATTCCAAGCAAGCTCCTTGGGAGGCCAGAACGCGCGTGTTGCGGCTGTTTGGGCGGGGGAGCCCCCTTACTATCACCAACAATGCCGACAGGACGCCCTGAGGCGCCTCGACAGACGTCTCTCGATACAAATAAAAAAAGGGGACAGCCCGGTTGGGCTGCCCCCTCTTGGATGAGTTTGCGCTGAGGTAAATCAGCGCGGTGCTGTCTTAGAACGTGAGACGCGCCACGATTCTACCGGATCGTGGTGTTGCGCCACCTCCATTGTTCGTACTAACCGTTCCGAAACCGCCCGCAAAGTAGTCGGTTCCAAAGGGCGTCTGGCGGACCGAGACCGCAGTTTGCGGATTCGCCGCACCAATCTGCGGCATCGAGTAGAACGTCCGGTTAAAGATGTTCTGGAACTCGACGCGCAGCTGGAAGTTGTAGGCTTCCTCCGGTCCGAAGCGGAAGTTCCGGCCGAAGCTCATCGCTTCGTTCGGCTGCCGCCGCCAGCGGAAGTTGTTCTGGTAGGTGATATTACCGTACTGGCCGGCGGCCAGATCGGTCCACGCACTGCCGTTCAGCACTGCGGCCTTGTTGAAGTCCCAGTTGCCGTTCGGATCGAACCCGTTGGCCCAGTAGCTCTGGCCCGGAACCAGGTTCCACGGATTGTAGTACGCGCCGGTGAACGAGGCGGCATTGGACATCAGCAGGGTCTGGCGCAGTTGGTTGTTGGACTGCGGCGCCCCCATCAGAACGCCGCTCTGATACTGCAGCACGGCGCCGATCTGCCAATCCCGAACCAGCCAGGACAGAGCCTTCATCCCGGTCGAATCAGCCGCGAAGCCCGGGGTCGTATACGTTCCCGAGATCACCGTCTTCAGCGGCGGGTTCAGCTGATTCAGCTGCTTGTTGTTGGCGCGGTTGAACGGATCGATCACCTGCGGACGACCCGGCAGGAAGAAGTCGGTGTCGTTCGACAGGCCATTCACCAGACCCTTCGACCAGGTGAAGTTCGCCGTCAGATCCAAGCCGTAGGAGTAGCGCTTGGTGACCTGCAGCTGCATCGAGTCATACCAGGTGTTGCCGTTCGGCGGTCCCAGGTACGGGTTGACCGAGTTCCACTGCGGAATCGGAACCAACTGCTGGTTCACCAACTGGCCGGAAGGCATCCCGGCGTATGCCGGAGCAATGCCGGCCGCGGCGGCCTGCGGAGAACCGATCGGCGAACGCAACAGTGTCGCGTCCGCGGGTTGGCTGGATTCAGGCCAAACAGGTTTTGCAGACGGCCGCCACCCAGGCTGTTGCGGCTCATCTCATCCAGCAACGGCGCGTAGAACCAGGCTCCGCGGTTGCCCACGTAGCTGACTTCCACCACCAGGTTGCGCATGATTTCATGCTGGACACCGATGCTCCAGTTCAGGGTCCGGCCCGGACGGCTGCCCGGATTCAGGATCGAGAACGGAGACAGCGGCGGCAGCCCGTCAGCGGTCTGTGTCGGGTACTTGCCGACGTCATAGTTCGGCCACGTCACGACCGGGAATCCATACGGATTGCCCGCCACGTAGGGGTTGCCGGCCTTCAGGCCGTCGACCAGCGGCGAGGAGCCGTAGCTCGGAGCATTGAAGGTGTAGAAGTCGGCCACCGAGAAGTTGATGCCGGCCGGCGTCTGCAACACACCGTACGTCACGCCGGCGCCGGCGCGGAATACGGTCTTGTCCGAGATCTGATAGGCGCCGCTCAAACGCGGGCCGAAGCTCAAGGGATAGTTCGACGACTGATGGCAGCCACAGGTGGCCTCGTACGCCAACGCGCCCGGCCGCCCTACGGTCGGGTTCATCGTGGTGTAGGAGGCGATGCCGTAACGGCCATACTGCTCCCGCAGGTAGTTCTGGAAGTCGTACCGCAGACCGTAGTCAATCGTGAGCTTCGGCGTGACCTTCCAGCTGTCCTGGATATAACCGTCCATGGCGTGGCCGCCCAATCGGGTCTGCGTGGGCAGTGAAATGGCCAACTGGTTGGGATTGCCCATCAGGAAGCTGGCATAGTTAAAGCCGGTCGGATTGCCATAATTCAGCGGAATCTGATTCTCCCACGGGTTCCCCGTCTGGTTGGAGCTAAAGGTGAAGTTTCCGTTCGCGCGCCACTGGTTGTGCGTCGGATAGCCCATGAGCGTCAGGTCCCCACCGATCTTGATCGTGTGGTTGCCCTTGATCCAGGTCAGGTTGGCATTCGCCGTCGGCTTCTGCTCCCACGCCTGGGCGTCGAAGCTGGCGCCAAGATTCTGCCCCATGCCGCCGGTGTTGCCACTCAGACCGGCGATGGTCGGGTAGATGTCGGTCTGGTAGAAACCCTGCAGCCCGAGCTGGGTCTGATCATACTTGGTGGCCGTGTTCGGCTGCAGCGTATGGAAGTAGCCGATGCCAAGATGCAGCAACAGCGTCGGAGCCAGCGTCTGGTCGTAGTTCAGGCGGATCGTGTGGTTAATCGTATTCCGCGACTGGGCACTGGTCCACGGGAACTGCTGAGGAGCGAACCCGTTGTTGTTCGGCGCGTAAACTCCGTTGTAACCCCAGTACCCCGAAATCTTGATCGTCGGGCTGATCACGTGATCGATCTTGATCGACGGAATCGTTGTGTGCTGGTAGTTGGCAAACGCCGGAATCTGATAGTTGTTAGTGACGTTGCCCGGAATGTTCGGCAGCGGGAACTGGCTCTGCATCTTCAGCGCCACCGGATCCATCCGGTTCAGGGGAATGAGGTTGTCCGCGAACGGAGAACGAACGCGGAATCCGTCCACAATCTGCTCAGAGGACGGATCGTAGACGCCGCCGTAGGTCAGCTGATTGCCCAGCGGATCGACCGCATTCTGCCCGGCGAGCGCACCGGCCGAGGCCGAGTACTGGATCGTCGGGTTGAAGGCGCAGCTATTGCTGGCGTTGCTCCAGGAGAAGCAGTTCGCCGTGGCGAAGTTGCCATCCCGGTAAGCCTGGGTCGGCACCGTGGTGGTCGAGTTCGCCGTCACCTTCGTTTCGCGATACTGCTCAAAGCTGAAGAAGAAGAACGTACGGTCATGACCGTCGTACAAACCCGGAATATTGATCGGTCCACCGCCGGTGAAACCGTAATCCTGACGACGCTGCTTGTTGCGGATGTGCTGGCCCGCGCGCGCCGGATCCACCACCGACGCGTCGGTGAACGGAGTCCCCGCGTTCATCGCTTCGTTCACCATGTAGTCGTATGCCGACCCATGGTAGTCATTGGTGCCCGACTTCATGGTGAAGTTAATCACACCGCCGGTCGCCTTGCCGTATTCGGCCGAGAAGGTCGACGTCTGCACCGACATCTCTTCGATCGCGTCCATCGAACCCTGCGAGTCGGTCTGGTTGACCTTCCACAGCGTGCCGGTGGAGTCCTGGCCTTCCATGGTGATCGTCTGCGAGTTGGACGGCAGACCATTCACCACCAGCGTGTTGCCCTGGCTGAACTGAACACCGGGCAGCATCACCAGCGGCGCCAGCGGATTGCGAATGTTTCCCATCGCAGTGGCGCCATACCAGGCTCCGCCCTGGAGGTTCAGCACTGGAAGATTGTTAGCGCGGCTGGATTCCACGCGATAGTTCATCTCACCCGATTCGGTGTTCAGAAGCGGCGCTTCGTCCACAACCGTAATCGATTCATTTTGACCGCCGACCTGCATCACCACGTCGCGGCGCGTCGCTTGCGCCGGTAAAACGCGAATGTCCTGCAGAACGAAGGTTTGGAAGCCAGGAACGGTCACCGTCATCTGATAGGTGCCGCCCGGCATCACCACAACGAAGTTACCGGTATCGGAAGGACCGCCGGTGAACAATGCCCCGGTATCCTGATTGATGATCTCGATCGTGGCGTCCGCGATAACCGCGCCGCTTTGATCGGTGATCGTTCCGGTGATAGAGCCCAAGTTCGCCTGCCCCAACAGCGTGATTGCTGAGATCAGTAGCAAACTTGGCCACCACAAGAGTTTTTTCATGAAACCTCTCCTCAAGATGAGAGCCACTCATCGTAGCCAGATTTGGACTCGGTTAACCCCTGGAAAATCGACAACTGCCTGCACGAGTCCACCAAGAAGCATACTTGTATTCTTCGGCCCCGTCGATAAGATTATTGATATATCAACTATCACTATAATTGATTGATGGAATCTCATCAAACTCACGGACCGATGCCAACCTCTGCCAATCCATCCTAGGAATTCACACTATAGTACTGATTTTACTTGTACTATCCGTTTAGACCTTCCTGTGAACCGATGAGTCATATCTATGTAACAGCTTCATCCCTATCAATGTACATACTACTTTTGGAATCAACTTCATGTTTTCATTGATGAGGTTGAAGGTTAATAATTGATGCGTATGGCCGCGCCCACCAGATCGGACAGAGACGCCCTCCCAGGAGTCGCGGCGCCCTGCCCAGCGGATATCTCCCGTCATTCTCCTAATTTACGCACCTTCCCCGGCATTCTCGCAGTGTGCCTCTCGCCCAGTTAGCTCTCCCTGCCCTTCCCGGTCGACCCTGGCAGGGTTCGGTGGCCCCCGCTCGATGCAAAGCCCGTTCGCCCCCCGCATCACCAAGGCTCCCTAGGCACCGGGTCACCGAGATCCGATCGGAGCCCTCCCGCCATGGGCATGGTCTGCGGACCAGGCCCTGCCCTTTCCCCCGGCGCTTCCAAGAACCCCGAGCTCCGCTCTTCGCCCTACCCCTCCCCCCGCCTGTGCCGAACGGCGGTTTTTTCGCCTTCCTTTATTTCCTATCCCCCCTCACACCGCTCCCGAGCCAGCTGCACCCAACACCGGTCCCCGGAGAGCGCACACCACCTTTTAAGGAGCGGATTTCAAAGGGCATCCCGCCCGCCGAAACAATCCCGGGCAGCTTCGTGCCTCCAGGCCCCCAAACCCCACACTCCACACCGCTTGTTTCTTGTGCTACTCTAATCGCCAGACTTTTGGGGAGGCCATGCCGGTTCCCAACTGCCGTAGGGTATGATTCCGGCGTCGCGCCATTGGGGAAATTCACCCGCATACGGTGAATTTGGTGTAGCGCGAACGAGGGATCGATCCCGCCGAGGGCAGCACAACCGCGTGACCTAGGGGTCAGAAGAGAGGTGCGGGGTGACAAACATCGATCTGAGGCTGCTCGAGATCATCGGCGAACTAAGCCGGACTCGCAGCGTGTCGCAGACCGCGGAGAATCTCAATCTGAGCCAATCCGCGGTAAGCATGAGCCTGGCCAAGCTGCGCCGGCATTTTAACGATCCGCTTTTCGTCAGGACATCGGCAGGCATGGAACCGACGCCACACGCGACCGGTCTCATCAGCCTCCTGCAACAGGCGGAAGGATTGCTGCATACTGCGCTCGGACATCACGTGGTCTTTGACCCGGAAACGACCGACCGCAAGTTCCGCATCCATTCCACCGACATCACGCAGGCAACGCTGATGCCACGCCTGATGATCGCGCTGCGGGAGGCCGCGCCCAACGCCACTATACGGCTCGGGCGCATTTCCGACCAGACCGCGCGTCATCTGGAATCCGGCGATGTGGATCTGGCCATCGGCGCCGTCGAACCGATGGGCGCGGGCTTCTGCCAACAGCGCCTATTCCGCGAACGCTTCGTCTGCCTGGCCCGCAGGGATCACCCTCGCATTGGAGCGACACTGACCAAGGAACAGTTCACGCGCGAAGAGCACGTCGCCAGTTCCGCGCAGGGCGCTGGACATGAATTCGTCGGCCGCGCCTTGGGCAGCGAAAGCGTCACGCGCCGCGTCGGCCTGGTCGTTCCCAGTTATCTGGGAGTCGCGCCGCTGGTCGCTTCCTCGGACTACCTCGCCATGGTGCCCGAACAGCTAGGGCTCTACCTTGCCGATACGCATAACGTCAAGGTCCTGGAGTTGCCCTTTGAGATCCCCGGCTACGTCGTGGGACAGCACTGGCACGAACGCTATACCCAGGATCCGTCGAACCGCTGGCTGCGCTCCATCATTGCCCAGTTGTTCACGCCGGTGGCTCCGTTACAAACGGAACCCGACGATCAGACCTCAACGGTTTCTTCATCTTAAATTTAGATGAACAATTTGGTGAGCCGGGCCTCAATCATGGTATAAACGCGGGTGGCCCCCAAATTTCCCGAAGGCCGTGCCGGGCAGTCTGAAACTGCTCGTGCGCATTCGGCATCTGATGGAATAGGCGGGGCTTATCGTTTCATCCGCTCATCGCATGGAAGGTCCCCACGCGGAAGCACTGTACCCCTCTGGGGTTCAGCTGCGGTCTAATGGTATTAGAGGGAGAAGGACCCGGTTATGAAGACATTTCGATTCTATCTGGCGCTGGGAGGATTGCTGTTATCCTCTCTACCCGCATTTTCCCATCACTCTTTCGCGGCCGAGTACGACGCCGATGCCCCGATCAGCATCACCGGGAAGGTGAATCACGTCGACTGGGTGAATCCCCACTCGTGGGTCTATTTGGATGTGGAAGGTGAGGACGGGACCGTCACGACCTGGAAGGCCGAGACGGCGCCTCCAAACGGATTGATGCGCCGCGGTTGGACCCGCTCCAGCCTGGAACCGGGCACGGTGGTCACCATCGACGGGTTCCGCGCCAAGGACGGTTCTTCCACCATGAACGCCCGCTCGGTTCTACTGCCCGACGGCCGCCGTATGTTTGCCGGCTCTTCCGGCACCGGCGCCCCGGCTCGCGTACCTATTAAAAAGGAAACGCAAAACAAGTAGGTTTGGCCATCCACGCGCCAAACCCTGAAGCGATACCATAGAGCAAATCAGGAGGAGTGGCCGGGCGATTCTCCGCCCCCACCCCTCCAGCTCTTTCACGAGGACCCCAAAATTTTGAAACTGACTCGACTCTCATTCGCCATCGCGTTTGGGGCCGCGTTCCTGCTTCCTACAGGTCTGTTCGGCCAGGGAGATTATGTCGTGCCCCGTACGCGTGACGGTCAGCCGGACCTGGAAGGTATCTGGCAGGCTCGCAATACCGCCGCTTTTGGGCTGGAAGCCCATAACGCCGCCTATCGGATGCGGGGCGGCCAGTCGGTGATCGTGGACCCGGCCAACGGCAAGATCCCCTATCTTCCGGAAGCCCAGGCGCAACGCGACCGGAACTATGAGGCTCGCCTCACCGAGGATCCCGTCGAAAAGTGCTACCTGCCGGGCGTGCCGCGGATCATGTACATGCACTACCCGTTCCAGATCAGCGAGAGCGAAAACTACATCTTCATTGCCTCGGAATTCGCGCACACCGCCCGAACCGTTTATATGGATGGCAAAGGCCACTATGCCGAAGCCTTCTTCTGGATGGGAGACGCCCGCGGCTATTGGGACGGCGACACGCTCGTGATCGATAGCGCCAACTTCAACGGCAATACCTGGCTGGACGCCGCCGGCGATTACCACAGCGAAGAGCTTCATGTGGTCGAGCGCCTCACCCGTGTCTCCGAGAACGTAATCGAATACGAAGCGACCCTGGAAGACCCGCAGGTCTATTCCCAGCCTTGGACGATTCGCATGAATCTGTACCGGGATCAGGAACCCAACGCCATGTTGCTCGAATACGAATGTCATGTTTACCTGGAAGACGAAGGCATCCGGAACTTCGGCGGCGGCGCGGAGTAGGCGGGCACGTATGAAACACCAGACCAGGCATCTCATCGGGATCACGGCGGCCTTCCTGGGCGTCCTGACGCTGACCGCATCCGCTCAGTTAGGACCTTCGCCCGAAGCAAAGCAAGGCGGGCCCTTTAGCCTCAACGCCGACGGCAACCCCGACATCGAAGGCTACTGGGACACCGACACGTTTTCCGCTGCCTGGGATATCGAGCCGTTTGAAGGCGGCTTTGAGATCCCCGAAGGGCCCGGCATCATCCTCGCGCCCACTAATAAGAAGGTTCCCTATACGCCGGAAGGCCTGGCTGAGTATCAGGACCGCCATGACAACCACCTGGCCAGCGATCCCCAGGCGCATTGCTTCCTGTCCGGCGTGCCGCGGCAGATGTATACGCCATTCGGCATGCAATTCATGCAAGGCGACGATCAGATCATCATTGCGTATGAGGCCTTCCACGCCTACCGCATCATTTATATGACGGGCGAACATCCCGACCCGGCTATCAAGCTGTTTGAAGGCGACTCTCGCGGAAAGTGGATCGGCAACACCCTGGTGGTAGACGTCGCGAACCTCAGCGACCGCACCTGGTATGACATGGACGGCAACTTCCACGGTCCGGACACCCACATCACCGAATATTTCACGCCGATCAACGAGAACCTGATCCAGTACCGCGCGGTGGTCATTGATCCCGGCATCCTCACCGAACCGATGATCCTTGAAATGGGTCTGGTGCGGAATCAGGATCCGGAGTACGAACAGCTCGAATACGCCTGCGTCGAAGGCGAACAGGACCTGCAGCATTACACCGTCGAGGACGGCGGCGCCGCCGCGGTGGGCAATAACCAATAACTGGCTGATGACCTTTTCCGGCAAGTATCGCTTCCTGATCGGCGCACTCGCCGTAGGCTTGGCCGTAGCACCCGCTAAAGCGCAGAACGGCAAGGCCAAGGAGCCCGAGGTCCAAACCAGTCTGCGGAACACGGATGCCAGCGACCGTCCGCCGGCCGGCCCGTTCACTCGCCTCGCCAACGGCAAGCCCGACTTCCAGGGTTTCTGGAATGTTTCCGTCGCCACCGCCGCGTTCGACATCGAGCCGCGCCCGGTCGCGACCTTCCAGATCCCCGCCGGCCCCGGCATCGTGCTCGAACCGGAAAGCGGCCAGATCCCCTATCAGCCCTGGGCCGAAGCGCACTACGAGGACATGAACGCAAACCACCTGTTTGAGGATCCGCAGGCACACTGCTACCTCTCCGGTGTGCCGCGGCAGCACTACACTCCGTTTGGGTTCCAGCTTATGCAGGGCGATGACCAGATCATCTTTTCCTACGAAGCGTTCCACGCCTACCGCATCATCTACATGACCGGCGAGCATCCCGATCCGGCCATCAAGCTCTTTGAAGGCGACTCGCGCGGACATTGGGAAGGTGACACCCTGGTCGTCGATGTGGCCAATCTCAATGACCGCACCTGGTTTGATATGGAAGCCAACTTCCACACCGACCAGTTGCACGTCGTCGAACGCTATACGCCCATCGACGAGAACACCATCGAGTACCGCGCCGTGCTGGAGGATCCGGGCGCCTTCACCCAGTCCGATGACTATCGGCTTCAACTTCCTCCGCAACCCGGATCCCGACTTCGAGAACCTCGAATACGCCTGCGTCGAAGGCGAGCAGGACCTGCAGCACTACACCTCCGAAGAAGGCGGCCAAGCCCAATAGGGGGCCGGAGTTCATCCGGCGTGAGGCCTCGGCCTCACGATCCACGAATCACGGCTCGAGCCCCAGCACCGGCAGCACCACTCCCGCTCTCACCCAGCACTCATCTGGCGACCGGCGACTCCCCTGCCGTCTCCACCAGCACATCCCGTACGATGAAAGTATCCCGATGCAGATCGCGCTCCCAGCCTTGATCACCCAAATCGTGGCCGACCTGCGCGCCGCCGGAGCCCGCCCCATCATCGTCGGTGGAGCCGTCCGCGACGCCCTACTCGGGCTCACCCCAACCGACTTCGATATCGAAGTCTACGGCATCGCCTACGACCGCCTCACCGGACTCATCGCCCACCACGGCCACGCCGACCTGGTCGGCAAGAACTTCGGCGTCGTCAAACTGCACGTTCAACAGGACCAGTCCGACGGCTCGGCCACACTGAACAAAGCAGTGATCCATCAATACGACTTCGCCGTGCCCCGCCGGGACTCCAAGTTCGGCATCCACCACCGCGATTTCCACACCAGCTTCGATCCGGAGATCGATCCCAAGGAAGCCGCCAGCCGCCGCGACTTCACCATCAACGCCATGGGTTTCGACCCGGCCACCGGCGAGCTTCTCGACTACTTCGGAGGCGCCCGCGACCTCGAATCGCGCACCCTGCGCGCCACCAGTCCCGCCTTCGCCGAGGACCCCTTGCGCGTGCTGCGCGGGATGCAGTTCGCCTCCCGTTTTGACCTCGAAATCGACCCCGACACGGCCGACCTCAGCCGCTCCATCGCCGACCAGTACTCCACCATCGCCGGTGAGCGGGTAGCCGAAGAATTCATGAAGTGGGCCACCAAGGCCGATCACCCCGGCCGCATCGGACCCTACCTGCAGAAGACCGGCTGGGAGATCCACTTCCCCGAAATCGCGGCGCTCGCGGGCGTACCCCAGGAGCCCGAATGGCACCCGGAAGGCGACGTCGGCACCCACACCATGTTCGTCCTGGACGCCGCCGCGCGCATCGCCCGCCGCGAGCATCTCGAAGGGGACGACCGCGCCGTGCTGCTCTTCTCTGCCCTCTCGCACGATTTCGCCAAACCCGAAACCACCCTGCGCCGCGAGCGCGCCGGCCAGATGCGCTGGACCAGTTGGGGCCACGAAGCCGCCGGAGGTCCCCTGGCTCTCCGTTTCCTGGAACGTATTCACATCAAGCGAGCCATCATCGACAAGGTCGTCCCGCTCGTGGAAAATCACCTGGCGCATGCCAACATCGGCGTCGAACCGACCGCGCGCGCCATCCGCCGCCTGGCGCTGCGCCTGTCCCCGGCCACCATCGAAGAGCTCGTGCTGCTCACCGAGGCCGACGCCTCCGGCCGCCCGCCTATGCCTCCCGGAAGGCCCGAAGGCGCGCAGCGGATTCTCGAAATGGCGCTGGCCCAACAGGTCGATCAGGGTCCGCAGCCGCCCCTGATTCAGGGCCGCCACGTGCTGCCCTACTTCGGCGGCAAACCCGGCAAGCACATCGGTCGCGTCACTCAGGCCGCCTACGAAGCCCAAACCGACGGCGCCTTCTCTACTGAGCCGGAAGCGCTCGCCTGGCTCAAGGAATACATGGCCTTGGGGGGCCGTACGCAATAGGCATCTGGACCGGCGGGAAGGTTTTACCTTCCCACTCCGCGAGGCCTGCCCCTGCGTGAAAAAAATGATCCAGAATCGCGCACAACTCGCGCGCATTGAATCAGTTCCAGTTGCAAGCACGATGTTCCACGTGGAACCTTTGATTCTGCTTCGAGGTCCCTGCGCCTCAAAAGGCGCGCGCCGGGTGAACCACTGTCCCCGCTCCGGCAGTGTTCTAAACTACAGAAAATTCGCATCACAGCACGATCCAAGTAAAATGAATTCTATGCGGACCCGATCGATGCGATCATCGATACGATCTTGGCTGCTGGCTCCTGCCCTGCTCCTGCTGGCTTCCGGCCTGACGCTCCACGGGCAAGCCTCCTTCACGGCCGAAACCATGATGCGGCTCGCGCGCATCTCCGAACCCACCCTCTCGCTGGACGGCGCCACCGTCGCCTTCACCGTCCAGCGCATCGACGTTCCGGGTAACACCAAGCCGACCCAGATCTACACCATCCCACTCGCCGGCGGAACCCCGACCCAGATCACCTTCGCCGGCGAACAGAACGGTTCGCCACGCTGGTCGCCCGATTCCAGGACCATCTATTTCATCTCGAACCGGGGCGGCAGCTCGCAAATTTGGGCCATGAGTCCGGACGGATCCGACGCCCGCCAGATCACCAACCTCGCCACCGAGGCCGGCGGCGTACTTCCCACTCCGGATGGCACCCGGCTCCTGTTTACGTCCCAGGTCTATCCGGAATGCGGCGCCGACGATGCCTGCAATCAGCGCCGGATCGGCGAGGAGGAGTCCAGTAAGATCCAGGCCCGCATCTACGATACGCTGCTCTACCGCCACTGGAACGAATGGCGCGGCAACCGTCGCCAGCACCTGATGATCATCAACACCGACGGCGGCGGCCTGATCGATCTTACTCCCGGAAGCTGGGACGTTCCGCCGTTCTCGCTCGGCGGCGGCCTGGGCTACGATGTCTCGCCCGATTCCCTTGAAGTCGCCTTTGTGATGAACCGCGATAGCGACGCGGCCTCCAGCACCAATTCCGATATCTACGTCGTCTCCACCGACGGCGGCGACATTCTGAAGATCACCACCGGTGAAGGCGCCGACGCCGGGCCCAAGTATTCGCCCGATGGCCGCTCGCTCGCTTTCGCCAGCCAGGAACGCGCCGGCTATGAAAGCGATCGCGTTCGCCTGATGGTCCTGAACCGCACCACTGGCGAGACCCGTGACCTGACCGCCCAACTCGACCGTTGGGTCGGCGAATTCACCTGGTCGCCGGATTCCTCGCGCCTGTTCTATACGGTGGAAGATCGGGGACGCACCGGCCTGCAGATGATCCAGGCCACCGGCGGCGGCACGCGCAACATCATTTCCGGTTCGGCCAGCGTCAGCGACGTTCAGTTCACCCGAGACGGCCGCACGATGATCTATTCCGAGGTCAGCGGATCGCGCCCCACCGAGCTCTACCGCGCCACCTCCAGCGGGGGCCCGGCCGTCGCGCTCACGCACCTGAACGACGAGATCCTGGCCAATACGCAACTGACGCCGCTCGAAGAAATTTCGGTGCCCAGCGCCGACGGCACGCCCATCGCGACCTTCATCGTCCGGCCGCCGAACTTCGACGAGAACCGCCGCTATCCCCTGCTGCTGCTGATCCACGGGGGACCGCAGGGCGCCTGGGGCGAATCCTGGAGCTATCGCTGGAACGCCCAGGTCTTCGCCGCCGCCGGCTACGTCGTCGCCATGCCGAATCCGCGCGGCTCCACCGGCTACGGGCAGCAGTTCATCGAAGAGATCACCCAGGATTGGGGCGGCCTGGCCTATCAGGACCTGATGGCGGTCACCGATCACATGGCCTTCCTGCCCTATGTCGATGAGGATCGCATGGTCGCCGCGGGCGGCAGCTACGGCGGCTACATGGTCGACTGGATGCTCGGCCACACCAATCGCTTCCGTGCCTTTGTCACTCACGCCGGCGTCTTTGACCTCCCCAGCATGGCCCGCGAAACCGAGGAACTCTGGTTCGTCAAATGGGAATTCGGCGGCATGCCGTGGGAGAACCCCGACCTCTACGCGAAATGGTCACCCAGCAATTTCGTCGAAAACTTCCAGACGCCCACGCTGGTGATCCACGGCGAGCAGGATTATCGCGTCCCGTTCGGGCAAGGCCTGCAATTGTTCACCGCGCTGCAGGAACACGACGTCCCCTCGCGCCTGTTGGTCTTTCCCGACGAAGGCCACTGGATCCAGAAGCCGCAGAACGCACTACTGTGGTATTCGCAGTTCCTGAGCTGGCTCGACGAGTGGGTCAACCGGATGTAATCCCCCGAAGATCCTCGATCCTGGGACGTCATCTACCGCAAGAAGCTTTGATGCGAACTTTGCTTGGTCGCGCCACAACGACGCTGGTTGCCATCGCGCTGCTGGCATGCGTCGCGTGCACCTCCGCAAGCCAACCCGATCCCCGCGCGCTACTTGAATCCACGCTCACCGGGACACTCACGCTGCCCCCTGGCGAATTCTCCATCTCCTCTGAAATCAAACTCCCCGCCGGCGCGCACGACCTCGAGATTGTCGGCAATGGAACCAACTTGAAAGCCGCTGACGACTTCGAAGGCCGAGCCTTGCTCGTCATCGAACAGGCGATGAACATCACCATCCGGGACCTTGTCTTCGACGGCAACCGCGCCAAGCTCGACCGCCCCTTCCCCATCGCACCGCCGGAAAATGCCTTCCGTATCTGGTATCCGCTGAACGGACTGCTGGCCGATCAGGTCGAGGGCCTCGAAATCACGGACTCCGAGTTTCGCAACGTCGTCCACTTCCCGATCCTGGTCAGCCGCTCCTCGGCCATCGGCATTCACGACGTACGCATTGAGGATTCCGGCGCGCTGAACGAGGCCGGACGCAATAATCTCAGCGGCGGCGTGCTGATCGAGGAGGGCTCCACCGGCTTTGACGTTCGCGACTCCACCTTCCGCAACATCCGTGGCAACGGCCTGTGGACCCATTCGCTGTTCACCTCGCCGCGCCTGGCCAACGGCGTCTTCGCGCAGAACCGTTTCGATACGATCGGCCGCGACGCCCTGCAAGTCGGCCACGCCACACACGTCACCGTCGAGTTCAACGAAGGCGTGAACATCGGCTACCCGGTCGAAGTCGTCGATATCGAAAACGACGGCATCCCGGTGGCCATCGACACCGCCGGCGATGTTGACCAGACCATCTACGCCAACAACACCTTCAGCGAAATCAACGGCAAGTGTTTTGACCTGGACGGTTTTCATGACGGCGAAGTGCGCGACAACACCTGCACCAATCGCGGACCCGCCAGCGACTACCCCACCGGCCACTTCGGTATCGTGATGAATAACACCAACCCTGAAACGCACTCCGATGGCATCGTCATCTCGGGCAACACGATCGACGGAGCGAAATACGGAGGCGTCTTCGTCATGGGCTCCGGCAACACCATCGACGGCAACCATCTGCTCCATCTGAACCTGGCCGCCTGCAGCGCGACGTCCACCGATGCCACCTGCCTCTATCTGCCCGAGGAGCCCGAACTGCTGCGCTCCGGCATCTATCTCGGCCGCGGTGTCGCCCGTCTGGAGCAGACCGAAGACAACACCATCCGCGACAACGAAATCACCGGATTCGGCATGGCGCAGCACTGCATCGAAGCCGGCCCCGGCGTGTCTTTGGCCGCGAATACCGTGGACGACAATCAGTGCCAGTCCACACCAACCAGCTGACGTGGGGGGCCGGGGTTCGACCCGGCGGGAGGCCTCCGCCTCCCCATCCGCAAGCCGCATCCGCGCTCCGTCATCAAACAGCGAATTGCCCTACTCCTCCACCCGCCGGGCCCCCTGCAGCCGCCACAATACGCCCGCCAGCACCACCGCCAAGATCACCAACCGCAGGATCAACGAAATCCCGGCCTGATCGAAGCCCGGCCACGGCACGTCCATCTCACTCAGCGCCGACCAGCGTTCCGTCATCCAGTGCCAGCCGGTATGTGCCGCCAGCGCCGACAGCACAATGATCCCGATTCGCTCCTTCACCACGTACTTGAACAACAGCGCGAACACCGGCACCAGCACCGCCAGCACCGCCAACTGTCCCAGCTCCACGCCGAAATTGAACGCCAGCAGCGAGCTCACCAGATGATCCCCGGCGAACTGCAGCGTCTCATGCAGTACGAACGAAAATCCAAACCCGTGCACCAGCCCGAACCCGAACGTTACCACCGCGCGCCGCTTAGCCAGCGCCGGATGATCCGTTTCCCGCAGATCCGATGTATCCCATGCCTGTACGACGTTCTCGAGCGCCATATACACGATCGACGCCGCGATCCCCGTCTCAATCATCGGCGGGAACCACACGGCCTGCGGCGCGTAGCCGAATGCCGAGGCAATCAGCGTGATCGAATGCGCCACCGTGAACGCCGTCACCATCCATAACAGCGAACGGAACTTTCGGAACGGCAGCACCAGGCAGAACAGGAACAACAGGTGATCGATCCCGTCCAGGATGTGCTCAAATCCCAGAACTGTGAAGCGCCGCGCCGCTTCCCACCAGCTTGGATCGAGGCGCACCACGCCCGGATCCTCCAAAAATTCGAACGCGCGCATCACGCCCGACGGCGGCACGAACCGCAGCACCGTCACCACCTGATTTCCCAAACCAGTCCAGCCCGGCTGAAAGGAAAACTCGCCATCCGGCGAGGAGATTGGATACCGCAACAGCACGTCGAGTTGTGCCTCGGCGAGTGGCATCGGCACAGGATCCGGAGCCACAGCCGTCACATGCGCCAACGCCGATTCATAGGTCCCCAGCGACCGGTCCGACGATGGCGACGCCCGTACCGCCACCACTTGCGGATTCTCCAGTAGGCGCCCGTCTTCGTAGATCTTCAGGTCGCCCAAGATCGAGGACTCCACCGCGCGGCGCATCGCCGGCCCGGCCGCGGCAACGTCCAACAAAACGGACCGGTCCTCGGGGCTGACCATCCCCGCCGCGCCCGCCGGACCTTCGTCCTCTTCGCCGGCATCGACTAACGGGAACCCCGCCTGTGGCAACGCGCTCATGGGAACCCGCAGAAGGAAATCCAGGGAATCCGGATTCACCTTGACGACGCCCTGCACCGTCACGTCACCGCTCAGGTCATGCGCGCCCACGAGCCCCGGCCCCAGCAGCGCAACCCACAGCAGGAACTGGAATCGGGACCTCATCTCGCGCAACCGGCGCCCTTATTCGCTCGCGTCTTCGAGCACCGGCGGCTCGGCAAACAAGACCGCCGAAGGACTCGTCACATCCGTCAGCGTCCCGATCGGCGTCAACCCGCCATCCTCGCCCACCGCGAACGTCGTAAGCGAATTCGATTCCTGATTCACCACATACAGGAACCGCTCGTCCGGACTCAGCGCGAAACTGCGCGGCGTCTTCCCGCCCGAGGGCACCCGCCCAGCCGGTGTCAGTCTTCCATCCGCCGGATTCCGGCGAAAGATCGCGATGCTGTCCTCGCCGCGGTTCGACGCATAGACGAACCCTTGCGAACTCACCGCAATCTCAGCCGCTGTATTCTCTCCCGTGAACCCTTCCGCCAGCGTCGACAGCGTCTGCACCGCCGTCAGTCTGCCGGTCGCCGGGTCCATGTCGTAGACCGTCACCGTATTGTTCAGCTCATTAATGCCGTAAAACGAATCCGTGCCCGGAGCAAACGTCAGGTGTCGCGGACCCGCCCCCGCCTCCGTCTGGACGAACGCCGGATCGCTGGGAAGCAGCTGCCCGGTGACGACATTAAAACGGTGAATGTAGATCCGGTCCAAGCCCAGGTCCGACACATACAAATAGCGGTTGTCCTCGGAAATCGTCACCGCGTGCGGATGCGGACTCGCCTGCCGTTCCGGATCCCGCCCCGAACCCACATACCGCAACAGTTGCGTCGATTCGCCCAGCCCCCCGGTCACGTCGATCGGAAACACCGCCACGCTCCCGCCCGCGTAATTCGCCACAAACAGCCATTGCCCACTGCGATCCGTCGTCAAATAACACGGCTGGGCGCCGTGCGTCGATACCTGGTTGAGTTCGGTCAGGATCCCCGTTTCATAGTCGATCGTGAACGCTGAAACCGCGCCGGACTCGTCGTCTTGGTAATCGGAGATCTCGTTGACCGCATACAGCACCTGATGGCTCGGATGCAGCGCCAGGAAAGACGGTTGCTCGGTCGGGGTCGCCACCTCTGGAACCGACAGCACCCCCGTTTCCGGATCGAAACGATACGCGTAAACCCCCTGCGGATTTCCGTCCGGGAACGTCCCGATGTAAAGCATGGGGCTCTCGGTGGGCGGTTCGGGCTCCTGGGAACAGGCGGACAGCCCCAAGGCCAGCATCATCGTCCCGGCCAACCCCAGCAGATTCGTTCGGCGCAGCATACCTACATCAAGCTAGCAAATGTTTCCGGCGGCGCACACAGCTTCCGCCAATTCCGCTACCGGCGCGACAGTCTAGCTGTACAGCCAACTGGGATACCGTTCCCGCACCGGACCCACCTTGCGCCCCACAATGTAGATCCCTTCGCCGCGATGGCCTTGCGTCAGTAAATATTGATCGAGCAGGTGCTCCACCCACCGGTAGGCGACGTTCGGCCCCTCGCGGAACGCACCGGTCTCCACCAACGTGACTTCGAACCCGCAATCCTCAAACAGCCGGTGCAGTTCATTCGGCGCGTACTCGCGCGCATGCCGCGGATCCACCTCGCCTTTCGGATTCGGCCGGATGTAATCGGAGAACAGCATCGGATGGTAGCCCTGCAGGATCCCGTGTAGCGCGCGCAGCGAAGCGATGTTCGGCGTGGTGACCACCAGATGCCCGCCCGGCCGCAGCACCCGATTGATCTCCTGCATCATGAACACCGGATCGTTGGGCAGGTGCTCAATCAACTCGCAGCACAGCACAGTCGCGAAATGCTCATCCGGATACGGGAACGGATCTTTCTCGGCATCGAACAGGTCGACCTCGCAGGCAAACGTCTCCCCCGTCGTTGAGGTCGCCTCCCGGTGATCCACCTTCCCCGCCGGACCGTAATAACAACCCCGCACCTCGCCATAGCCGAGCTTCGTCTTCAGCGCCGGCGTGATCTGCAAATACGCGCCCATCTCGAGAATCCGATCCTCCGGACCGCCCGGCGGCGTGATCTCCAGCGTATGTTCCAGGCGCGTCAGATGCGTCTCGGCATAACCGCGCGAGCCGTCTTCCGGACGCGTCCAGGTCAGGATGTATTCGGCTAATTCACTGAGTGGCTCGGCGGCGAACTCCTGCGCCATCGATCCATCCACCATCGCCACCTGCGCCCGATCCAGGATCTCGGCCCGGTGCGCCGCGACTGCGGCAGTCGATGCCGGTGCAGAGGACACTGATGAGGGCGCCGCCGTTGGCTGCGCGAGCGACGCTTCGGCATTTACGACATTCGCCGCGGCCACGGCAGCAGCCCCCTCCGCGTCTTGTCGCTCTTCCGTCGCGCCCACCTGAGCTTCATCGCCGGTCGCCGCCTTGCCCGACACCACCGAATTCAGGAACGCGACGTACCGCTCGGCGACCAGATCCCAGTTGCATTTCCTGCGGACCCACTCCCGCGCATTCCGGCCCAGCGCCTCGCCCACCTCCGGCCGTGTCGCCAGCAAACGCAGATATTCGAAGATGTGCTCTTCCTCGCTCGCATCGATCGGCGTCTTCAGGCAGATCTCATCCGGATACTCGGAAAACGCGCCGAGGTCGGACACCAGCACCGGCTTGCCCATGCTAAGCCCGCGCAGCAGCGTCCCCGACGTCTCGCCCACCGTCGGATGCCGCAGATTGACGATCGCGTCGCAAGCCGCCAGGTATCCGTTGAAATCTTCGATCGGTGCATAGTCGATATGCCGCACCGCTCCGCTGAGCCCCAGCGAACTCACCAGCCGCTGTAGCGGGAAATCCGGATGCGCTTCGCCCACCAAAATCAGCCGAGCCTCCGGCACCAGATCCAGCAGCCGCTTAAACGCGCGCAAGGACTCCGCAATGCGTTTATACGGCTTCAGGAACCCGAAGATCCCAAATAGCGGAGCCTCCGCGCCGATGCCCAACTTCTTCCGGTACGCCTCCCGGTCCCGCGCGATCTCGTCCTCCGGGAACGTCCACGCCCCGTGCCAGATCCTCGCCAGCGGACCCTTATATCCGCGCGAGGCGGCCACCTTCGCCACCGCGTCGCTATGTACGATCACCCCGCGCGACCGCGAAAGCACCGTCTTCAGCAGCGGCAAATCATAGTTCGGTCCGCGCTTCAGCGGCCGGACCCAGCGCAGCACGTAGCTCAACTCCCGCGCCCCGCCATCGGCCTCGACCTCGGCCAGATAGCCGTCCCAATCTCCGTTTTTGATCGTCGCGTCGGCGATCAGGTGATGCAGATTCGCCTCATGCAGCACGACCACGCCCGGATGCTTCAGCGCCGCCTGGTAGGCAAAGATGTGATACGGATTGTTGCCGAGCTGATAGAGGCAAACATCGAATTCCGCGGCGTCAAACGACTCCGGCAATTCGGTGAACGTGGTGACCTCGGCGCGCTCGCCCAGCGGCTTCAGCAGAGCTTCCGCATAGTCGGCGATCCCGCTGCGAGCCGGCGGCAGAGGAGAGAAGAACGCGATCCGCATCATTTCCGCGGACTAGCGCTGCAGCTCCACGGTCAAATCGCCCACGGGCAATTTCATGCGCGCCAGGAGCGGTGTGCGGTGCCGGTCGCGATTGAACAGGATTTCGACGGTGTAATCCGACGCCGGACCCTTGATCCGGGCCTCCAACTTATCGGCCTCCACTTCGCGCTCCCCGTAGGTAACCATCTCGCTGCCGATGTAGACCAGCTCAACGCGATACGCCGCGCCCAGAATCACTTCCTGCGCCGGCGGAACCCGCCCGTGGGACAGTTCCTCGCGGATATAACCGAAATACGCGATCGCATCCTTGGCGCAGGTGGCCACACGGTAATCGCTCTCGCCGCCGTCCTCGGTCTTACGCGTGACTCGGTGCGTTTCCTGATCGATCGTGTCGGTTTCCTTGGTCTGCTTGGCGCCGCGGCTGACCAACTTGACCAGCTCGGAGGAACAGAATTCGCCATCGGAGGTCGAACGATACTCGTCGCGAATCATGTATCCGGGAAGGCTGGCATCGAGCATCACCCGCCCCGAACGCTTCTCGGCCGGCTCGGTCGGAAGCGGATTTTGCGTGACCGTTGCGTCGCCCAGACTTACGCCGCCGGCGAAGTTCAGGGAATAATGCAACGACTCCGCGCACATCGGCGCGGCCAGCAGACATAGGATGAGAAAACCCATGAAAACATCATGGATAAGAAATCTGTGAACCTTCATATGGAACCCCCGGGGCTCAGGACGTGGACCGGGCCGTAGCCGCCAGTTTCCCGGCCGACGCGGCGCTGCGAGTCTTGCCCGCCACTTGATAATAGACGTCCAGCGTCTTCGATGCCGCCGCCTCCCAACTGAAGATCGAGGCGCGCTGCTGACCCAGCCGTTCCAGACGGCGGCGCAGCTCAGGATCCACCAGAACGTCGATCATCGCCCGCGTCATCTCCTCGCGCGAAGTCGGATCGAACAGGATCCCCGCCGAATCGGACACTTCCGGCATGGCCGTGGTCGCCGAAGAGGCCACCGCGCGGCCGCACGCCATCGCTTCCAGAATCGGCAACCCGAAGCCTTCATAAAACGACGGAAACACGAACAGGTCGCAGGCGCCGTAGAAATCCACCAGTTCTTCGTCTTCCACGAATCCGGTGAAGTGAACGCGATCGGAAACGCTGGAGCGCTCCACGGCCTGATGCAGCACTCGCGAATACCAAGTCTCTTTCCCGACAAACACCAGTTGATGCGGCAGCTCCGGCCGAGCCCGAATCATCTCTTCAAAGGCGGCCAGCAGACCCATATGGTTCTTGCGCGGCTGCAGATCGCCCACCGTCAGCACAAACGGTCCCGGAATCTGATGCCGCTCGGAGATGCGCGCCTGGGCCTGGGCGCGATCCACCGGCCGGAAGCGTGAGGAAACCGCGTTCGGCACCACCACCACACGATCGTCGGCAATCGGATAGTGCCGCAGAATTTCTCGCCGCGAAAACTCGCTCGGCGTCAGCACGCAAGCCGCGTTGCGCAATGTCCGCTTCACGGTCCACTTAAGTTGGGTTGCCCGAAAATGCGTGAAATATTCCGGATAATCCAAATAACTGACGTCATGTACGGTTACGACCGTCGGCGTGGAACTGCGCAGCGGACCCGTATACTGCACGTGCACCAGGTCCGGGCGGTCCGCCTTCAGGTGTCCCGGCATGTCCCAGCCCAGCCGTTTATAAGGGTTTTCGGAAACCCATCGGGTCTGGATGCGCTCGGGAACCTGCCGGGGCGCGCCAGGCTTCGAGATATAAGCGATCAGCTGCGCGTCTTGATCCAACCTTGCAAACTCACGCAGCAAGTTCCGAATGTAGACTTCGTTACCCGTAAGGTGACAGCCGATCGCGTGGGCGTCAACCGAGATTCGCATGCCGAAATTCCAGTATAGCGGTTTGCCGGATGAAGGTTCCGTGAACCCGCCATCTGACATTTCAACTGTGTGACTTCACTACGGTTCGAGCTGCCCCAGACCAATAGCCCGTGTTCCCGCATGCGGGCTCACATCCATGGAAGCTCCCTCTAAAGAACCCTGAAACGCGGCTTATGTTACGAGAAAAATTTCGGAGAAAATGAGTTGGCCGCTCCTGCGTGGGGCGGGGTCTTGCCCCCCGGTCGCGCGGACCTCCACATCCGCGACCTAAAGTGACGCACCTTCAGAAGCGCAAGCGGTATCGCGCGCCAACGTCCCGTCCCAAACCCGCATCACCGATTGCGTCAGCACCGCGGGCCCCAGTGGCGCAGACCCGTTCGCCGGGATTGGAACTCCGGCGCTACCCACGCGGCTCAATACGCCTGCTCAAGAATCTCCAGCGCATTACCGCTCTCAAACGGCCGCGGATTGAACTTTCCCACCCACTGCGTCGAAGCATCCTCGGCAATCCGTCCCAGCGCCTCTTCCCCGATGCCCGCATCCCGCAGCGACGCCGGCAATCCCGCGACTTCCTGCAACCGCCGCAGCCGGTCAAACAGATCCGCCGGAAACAGCTCCTCATACCGAGCCTTCACCGCCGCATTCTGCGCATTCCACGCCACCACGTGACGCAGCACCAGCGCGATCGCCACCCCGTGCGGCGTCCCGAAATTCCCAGTGATTGCATACGCCAGCGCATGCGCCGCCCCGAGGTTCGAATTCTCAATCGCCAGCCCGCCGAAGTGGGCGCCCAGCAGGACCTCGCCGCGCGCATCCAAATCACTGGGATCGGACAGCACGCGCTCCAGGCCATCATTAATCAGGCGCCACGAGGAACGCGAAAAACACTCCGACAACTCCGTATGGCGCGTGGTGACCAGCGTCTCCAGCGCATGCGCCAGCACATCGTAGCCCGCCGCGGCAGTGAGTTCGTGCGGCTGCGACAAGGTCAACTTGGGATCCAGCAGCGCCACCAAAAAGGATGCCTTCGCGTCGCCGCACGCCATCTTGGTTCCGGTTTCCGCATCCGTGATCGTGGCGTAGGACTGCGCCTCGCTCCCCGTACCGGCCGTCGTGGGGATCGCCATCATCGGCAACATCGGCTGCTTCGCCTTGCCGTAGCCCCAGTAGTCGCGCATCGCCCCGCCATTGGACAGCACGAAGTTGATCCCCTTGGCGCAATCCAGCGAGCTCCCGCCGCCCAGCGCCACAATCAAATCCAGCGTGCCGCCATCGCCGGCGAACTGGCGCCCCACTTCGGCCCCCGCCTCCACCATCGCCGAGGTCGGATTCGGAGTGAAATCGTGAAACGCCTCGACCTTCATCCGCCGTGCCTTCAGTGAGCGCAACGCTTCGCCCGCGTAGCCCTGTTCCACCATCCCGGGATCAGCAATCAGAAGGCAGCGCGTGCCCCCCAATTCCCGGGCAATCTCGCCCAGGCGTTTGAATCCGCCTTCTTCAAAGACCACGCGCGTGCGCGGCCGGAAATCGAATGAGGTCATGAGTCGCAGCCTACGGAGCCGGAACGCTCCGCCCGTTTCCCGCGAAACCCCTGCGCCCTCCAGGTTTTCGCCGTCACCGCAGGCGCGTCCGCCAGCCCCTTACTTTGATCAGCATAGCTCACCGGAGCCGTTCCGCGTCACCCGCTCCCGTGCGCGCAACCCGATCACCAGATCGCAGAGATTCAAGCAGTTAGGAACCGGCTCCCCCGCCCCGCGCGCCCCACGCCCTTACAGCTTCTTCAGCAGCGCGGCGAGCCCGTCCGCACATAGAATCGCGGCGTGTTTTGACGCCCGCGGCAAGCCACCCAACGCCACATCGATCTTCCCGGTGAGCTCCTCACGAGAAATTTCCCGCAGCTCCGCCACCGGACGCCCCTCCAGGATTTCCGTCAACGCCGAGCCCGCCGCGATCGACGCCGTACACCCCCGCACCTGATAACGCACCGCGGCAATCCGGTCTTCCTCCACCCGCGCGCTCAGCCGCAGCAGATCCCCGCAAGCCGGATTCTCCACCTCCACCGACACCCCTGGAGGATCTAAAACCCCAGCGTTTTTAGGGTTTTGGAAGTGTTCCAGCAGCTTTTCGGGGTGTGCGCTCACCCCTGCATTATCGCCCGCCGCGCGTGCCCCCGGCATCCCCGCCGCGCGCGCTTCAGACCACTTTTGCTCTCCCAACCCCTATCGACCGCAAGTCCTCCCCAAAAGTACGGCTACAATAGGTGACTGGGTTTCATAGCAGAACCAGCAACCAGGGGCGTTCTCTTGTTGCGGGCTTCGGCCAACACCCGGTAGAATCAATCAGTTTGTAATAGGAATCCATTGGAGGATGCATGTCCGTTGAAGCAACAGTCAAGGAAATCATCGTTGAGCAGCTGGGAGTGGACGAGGGTCAGGTGGACCCCACTGCCAGCTTCGTAGATGACCTTGGCGCAGACTCGTTGGATATCGTTGAGCTGGTCATGGCCTTTGAAGAAAAGTTCGACCTCGATATCCCCGACGAAGATGCTGAGAAGATCGCGACCGTCAAGGACGCCATCGACTACATCTCGGCCAAGAAGAAGTAACTGTTCTTTATTTGTGGGGGGCGCGTGCCCCCGTCCGTTTCTTTTTTCTTTCCGCCCCGGCGTATCCCCGCCACACCGCGGAACACCTGGAATTGCCTGCGAAGGATCGCCTTCGCCTGATCTATGTCTCAATCCGTAAAAATGATTCCGCAACGCCGCGTGGTGGTCACGGGGGTAGGAATGCTCGCGCCAGTCGGCACCGGAACCGAAGCGGTTTGGGAGGCCATCAAAGAGGGCAAGTGCGGTATTGGCAGGATCCAGTCCTTTGACGCCTCCGCGTTCAATTGCCAGATCGCCGGCGAGATCCTGGACTTCGACCCGCTGCAATTCGTCGACAAGAAAGAATTGAAGAAGGTCGGCCGGTTCATCCAGTTCGCGCTGGCGGCCGCCGAGTTCGCGATGAAGAGCGCCAATCTCCAGATCACCCCCGAGATCGCGGAAAACGCCGGCGTCTATATCGGTAGCGGCATCGGGGCCTTCGAGATCATCGAACGCGAGCATAAGAACCTGCTGGAAAAAGGTCCGGGGCGCATTTCCCCGTTTTTCATTCCGGCGACGATCGTAAATCTCGCCGCCGGGCATGTTTCGATTCGCTTCGGAGCGAAAGGTCCCAACTCGGCCACCGCCACGGCCTGCACCAGCGGCGCGCACGCGATCGGGGACTCGTTCCGGATCATCCAGCGCGGCGACGCCGACATCATGATCTGCGGCGGAACCGAGGCGGCCGTCACCCCGATGGCCGTGGGCGGATTTGCCGCCATGCGGGCGCTCTCGCAACGCAATGACGAGCCGCAGATCGCCAGCCGTCCCTGGGATAAGCAACGCGATGGCTTCGTCATGGGCGAAGGCGCGGGCATCCTGATCCTCGAAGAGCTCGAAAGCGCGCAGAAGCGCGGCGCCCCGATCCTGGCCGAGATGGTCGGCTACGGCATGTCGGGCGACGCCTATCACATCACCTCGCCTTCGGAAGACGGCGACGGCGGGTTCCGCGTCATGCGCAACGCCGTGCGCGATGCCGGCATTCAGGCCTCTGAGATCGACTACATCAATGCCCACGGCACCTCGACCCCGGTCGGCGACCGCATCGAAACCATCGCCATTAACCGTCTGATGGGCGATGCCGCCCGATCGGTGGCCGTGAGCTCCACCAAATCGATGACCGGCCATCTGCTGGGCGGCGCCGGCGGACTCGAAGCCGGCATCACCGTCATGGCCATGCGCGACCAGATCGCCCCGGCCACCATCAACCTCCAGGAACCGGACGAGGGCTGTGATCTCGATTACATCCCCAACACCGCGCGCCCCATGGAGATCAACTACGCCCTGTCGAACTCCTTCGGCTTCGGCGGCACCAACGGCTGCCTGCTGTTCAAGCGCTGGGAATAGCAGTTCTCAACCTTCCCGCATCAAGCCCCCAGAGCGCACCGGCGACTCTCAGCCGCTGCGCGCAGCGTCGGGGCTCCAGGCCTGGCGCAGAAACCGCGGCGAGAAAATCCGCGCCACTTCCGCTTGCGATCCGCCACGCCAACCCCGAACCCCCAAAGTGCGATATACCTGGAACCTCGCGGGTGCGCAGCCACTCATCTCTTCAATTCCGTGCTCCTGCGATATTTAACGATTGAGGGTCAGCCCCGATCGGCTGGCAAGGAGGAATACGTTATGTCTGTTGCACGCGTCACGGAAATCATCGCCGGTTCCAGCAAGAGCTTCGAAGAAGCCATCGAGCTCGGCATCAAACGAGCCTGTAAAACACTGGAGAATGTTCAGTCGGCATGGGTCCAGGACCAAAGCGTCGTGGTGGAGGACGGGAAGATTAAGGAATACCGGGTGAGCCTGAAGGTCACCTTTGTTCTGAAGAAGTAGGAATGGATCAAGCTCCGCTCTGCAGGCGTTTCGTCACAGAGCGGAGCACCTCAAACAGCGATCCGCACACTATTTGCGCAAAAATCCGGACGCCATCCGCAGCACGTCATCTATAGCGGACCCGTCGTGATTCTGATCCAGCATCGGCGTCAGCATTCCCAGCAGCCCGGTGGGATCGCCCGCCCCATCCGATGCGACGCCTGAACCGCCCAGCCCCGAACCACCAAGCCCAGAACGACCGAGCATTGAGGCCGCCGCGCCCAGCAATCCCCCGCCCGCGCCCTGCCCCACGCCCCGGCTGGAAGCCTGCTTACTCAGACCAGCCATCATCATACCCGCCACCACCGGGAGCATCTTTTTGAGAATGTCCTCGCCCATGCCGCTCTGCGCCGACGCATGCGCCGCCACCTTCCGGCTTACATCCTTGCTCCCCAGCAGATGCCCCAGGATCGCGTTCCCGTCGTTAACCGTCTGACTGGAACCCAAGCTCGCCGGCTCGTCCAGATAACGTTGATGGCCGCCCGATGCCAGCGCGCCCAGCAACGCTTCCATGCCACCCGGCGACTGCGCATTCTGCTTCACGGCGCCGGCGAGCGAAGGCAAAAGCGCGCCCAGCGCGGATTGCGTTTGCGTGGAATCCAGCCCGAAATTTTGTCCCAGTTGTTTGGCCGCTGCCCCGCCCTGCGCCTGCATGATGACGTCCAGAATATTCATGGTGTTCCTCCTTGCCATCCTCAGCGTAGCAAAGCTATTCCACGAGCAAACCCCTCACTTTTCCCGAAATGACGGCCTGATGACCGCCCGCGCGACGGCACCCGTTTTGCCCAATGCTAGAGTGAAACTTTCGCGGTTCCACGCCCAAACAGGAGATCGAATGCAAGTGAATTCCCAGTTGAACAAGATCGCGATCGGCGCGATTTTGGCACGCGCGGTGGCGGGCATCGCCGAGCTCGGGATCGCCGATCAGATCGAACCCGGGAAATCCCGAAAAGTCCGTGACATCGCCGCCGCCTGTGGATGCCATGAACGTGCCCTCTACCGTACGCTGCGATTCCTGGCGAGCAACGGCATCTTTAAGGAAGTCACCCGGGACGAAACCGCCGCGCCCGGCGATCGCGCATTCGAGCTGACTCCGCTGGCTGCCGTGCTTCGGTCCGACGCTCCCCATTCCTACCGGCCCGCCGCGCGCATGTTCCGGCGGCTGTTCAGTGCACTGCCGGAGTTCGACCATTGCCTGCAGACCAGCGGCAGCGCACTGGAAAAGATCCTCGGCAAGCCGCTGTTCGACTACCTGCCGGACGACCCGGGACTGGCGGAGTTGTTCGACGCATCGATGTCCTCCATCCACAGCACCGAGACCAAAGCCATCATCGATGCCTATGACTTCTCGCAACTCGGCACCCTGGCGGACCTCGGCGGTGGCAACGGTTCGCTGCTGATCGCCATCCTGGAAAGGACGCCAGAGCTGAAAGGAATCCTGATGGACCTGGGGCACGTCGCCGACCGCGGCGCGGCCAACCTCCACGCGGCCGCGCTTGATGCGCGCTGCCAGGTGATGCACGTTGATTTCTTCCAAGCGGTCCCGAAGGGCGCCGACGCCATCGTGATGCGCCACATCATTCATGACTGGGACGACGAAACCTCGATCCGGATTCTGAGAGCCGCCCGCGCGGCGCTGCCGTCAAGCGGTAAACTCCTGGTGATTGAGCCGCTGGTTCCGCAGGGCAACGATCCGTCGCCGGCCAAGGACATGGATATGCGAATGCTTTGCTTCCCCGGCGGCATGGAGCGCACCGAAGCTGAGTACAAGCAGTTGTTCGCCGCAGCGGGACTGGAACTCGACCGGATCACGCCGACCCAGTCCGCCGTTAGCATCATCGAAGCCCGGCCGGTTTAGCGGCGAAGGATCGGGCTCGCCCCGGCTAGCCCGCTAACGATTCTCCGGCCGCACCAATCGAAACACGATGGAATAGGACCGCGTCGCGTGCTTGCGCTGTTCCTTCTTGTCCGCCGCCAGATGATAGCGGTCCTCGGTTAAGTGGGGCTCTTCCAGCGCCGCGACCAGGAACCCCGCACCGGTGAAGGCCCGGAAGTAATCTTCCAGCGGCCGGTGATACCAGACGAACTCCGCCTTGAAGTGACCCCACGGCGGATCGACCATGCGAGCCCGTTCAAAGTAGGAATGCGGGAAGTGGTAACTGATCGCGTCGCCCTTGCCGGGAGTCGCACGGCCGGCCGGAAAACACGGGTGCGAGAACACGATGACCGCCGACCCACCCTGCTTTAATACGCGATAGAACGAACCGACCGCCGCGTCGAGCTCCGGCGTGTCCATCAACACGTAGTTCGAGACGAGCAGGTCAAACTCCTGATCCTCGCAGGTCGCAAGCTCCGAAATCGAGTCGACCCGCAAGTCGAGTTCCGGGTTGTGCTCGGACGCAACCTCAATCATGCGCGGCGACAGATCGACGCCCACCACATCGGCCCCGCGATCCGCCAGTTGCCGCGTCAGATACCCGGTGCCGCAACCGGCATCCAGCACGCGCTTCCCGCGGACCTCGCCTGCCAGCCGCCATAGCACCGGATCCGAGTTCAGGAAACGATTCCGGTCCCCCGCATCGCCCACCTGCACGCGCCAGTCCTCGGCCAGCGAATCCCAGGACTCCGCGCGCGCTGCATCTCCTCTTGCGGCTCAGCTTGTTTGTCGCCTGAAGTAGACGCACGGATGGCGCCGTCCGGTTGTTCCTGCGAATCCGTCATCGAAACCTCTGAATGAGAAGGCCTTGGGCCGAAGGCCCTTCAACTATAACCAACCCGTCCATTCCTTTGTATGCGGCCCTCGTGCGCTGGCGCGACCTGTGGCACCCTAAGAGGATCATGCGCACTATTTGCCTACTCACGCTCGTGCTGGCGCTGCCGCTGGCGGCGCAAACGCAATCCGGAATCATCAGCGAGGACACGACCAAGGTTTCCGATCACGTTTATATGATCAGTGGATTCCCCAACATCGCCTTCGTGGTCGGCGACTACGGAACGCTGGCCATTGACACCGGGCTTGGGCCGGAGCAAGGCGCCACCGTGGCACGCGTCGCCAAACGCCTTTCGCAGCGGATCCAAGCTGTTCCTCACCACCACCCACTTTCATCCCGAACACGCCGCGGGCGACGCCGGCTTCCCTGACGACACCATCATCCTCCGCAACCGCCGCCAGCAGGACGAGTTGGAACGCGACGGCCAAGGCATGATCGAACAGTTCAAGGGCTTCAACAAAGAGTGGGCCAAGATGCTGGAAGGCGCCAAGTTCCGGCCCGTCGACATCATCTATGACGACAAGCTCAAATTGGACCTCGGCGGCGTCACCGTCGGCCTGTTCTGGTTCGGGGTCGGCCATACCGAAGGCGACCAGTTGATTCTGGCCGAAGCGCCCGGCGAAAGCGTGCTGATTTCCGGCGACATCGTGCAGAACAAAGTGGTGCCGTCGGTGCCGGCCGCCGGTGGGAGCCTCGAAAACTGGATCCGCCTGCTGGATGACATCGAACGCCTGCATCCGCAAACCGTGATCCCGACGCACAGCCGCGTCGCCAGCGGCGATATCGTCGCCGAAGACCGCGAGTTCATCGTCGATATGCGCAACCGCGCCCTATCGATGAAGTCCAACGGTGTCGCCGTGGACAAGGCCTCCGACCGGCTCACCGAGGAGTTCAAGCGCGACTATCCGGAATGGGCTGCCAATGCGGATTGGAATAACGTCGGCGCGATCCCGGGGTTCGTCCGCCGGGTGTACATGGAGGCGGATCAGTAGCCGCTCCAGTCGCAAATCATCACCGGCGAGAGAGGTCCACCCTCTCGTGGGGCGGGGCCACGCCCCGCCATCGAGACCACTGGGCGAGACAATTCCCGTGGCTCCACCAGTGAATAGAAACCTACCGGCCCCGAAACCGCTGCTCGGTCCACGGATCCCCGCGCATGTGATAGCCGCCTTCTTCCCAGAAACCGGCTTTATCCTCCGCAAGGAACTCCAACCCCGCGACCCACTTCGCGCTCTTCCAGGCATAGAGCTGCGGAATGATCAGCCGCGCCGGCCCGCCATGATCGGCGCTCAACGGCTCGCCGTCATGGGTGAAGGCGACCAGTGCATCTTCGGCCAGAAAATCCTCCAGCGGCAGGTTGGTCGACCAGCCGTAGTCATAGCCGTATGCCAGCACGAACCGGGCCTGATCCTTTACCCCGCCGGCGCGCTCCAACAATTCCTTGGTCGACACGCCTTCCCACACATTGCCCAGCCGTGACCAGCGCGTAACGCAATGGAAGTCGGCGAAGACCTTCACCCGCGGCAGTTTTTGGAACTCCTCCCAACTCCAGCTCACCGGCCGATTCACCAGCCCCTCCATCGAGAATCGCCACTTGTCGAGATCGACGCGCGGCGCACCGGAGGCATCCAGCACCGGCCACTTCAACGTCCGGCTCTGATTGGGCGGAACGCGATTCGCGCGCCGGGTGTCCGGACTGATAATGACGCTGCCATCGGCCGACTCCGCGTCGGATGGCTGTGGAATCCGGTCTTTCTGCTGCAGCTTGGAGGCGTCCATTTTGAATGTGCTCATCTTCCTCAAATCGGCAAAACGGGCGACCGAAGCGGCCCGAGACGTATTCCGCAAGTTGGGTGGAGATACCTCCCATTACCCATACTACGTTCCATAGGGGCACTGGAAATTCTGAATCGGAACTCATGCTTTTCCTAGGGTTTCTGAATGAGACAAACCGTGCCGTCCTGAGACTACTCTACATGCGCACCCGAGCTGCCATTATGGTTTCCGTTTTGGCGGGGACCGTTTCTCCGTTAAGCGCCCAATCCGAGGTGAAATACGTCGGTGGAACGCTCGCAACACTCAAAGCGGGCCAGGAAGGCGACATTCACTTGAGCGATGACCAGTACCTGGCCTATTACGGACGCCAGGACCAGATGCTCCGGATTCCCTATGACCAAATCAACCTGCTGGAGTACGGTCAGCAGGTCGACCGCCGGCTCGCGATGGCTCTGCTGATCTCTCCAATTTTTATGCTGAGCAAGGCCCGCAAACACTACCTGACGATCGGCTACATTGACCGGCAAGGGGAACAGCAGGCGCTGGTGTTTCAGGTCGACAAGAACAAGATTCGCGCCGCGCTGGTAGGCCTGGAAGCCCGCACCGGGCTGACGATCCAATATCAGGATCAGGAGGCGCGGAAAGCCGGGGCGTATTAAGACGAAGGAGGTTCTCTTGCGAATGTTCCAGCCAACGAATCGAACTAGGATTTTGCTCCTTGCGGCGGGCGTGCTTCTGTGCCCAAGGCCGTCGGCCGGACAGACGGCGGCGGACGTTGCGGACCGGATCCTGGCCGAGAACGAGCCACCGGCTTCGCCGGCAGAGCCCCCTCCTTTGGCGCCGAGCCCCCCGATTCGCTTCCTGGTAAATTCCGCTTCGCCAGCGGAGGCATTCGATGAGGAGCCGGTCCAGAGCCAGCTCTTGCAGGTTCATCGGGTCTACGTGGATCAACTCACGGGAGACACCACCGCCGCCCAAATTCGGGATCTGATCATCGCCAGTCTGCATGGCGCCGGCCTGTTTGTGATCACCGAAAACGAGGAGCGCGCGGACGCCTTCCTGCGCGGCGCGGCCGAGGATCTTATTTATACCGATCAGTTCCAGTCCGGCGAAGGCGTGAATCTAAGGACATCCGGGACAGTGTCCACGCCCGGGACGCAACGCGGGACGAACCGCAACGCCTTCAACGTCACTCTGGGGGATAACGAATCCATCAACCTTCACGATCGTAAGCATGAGGCGCTCGCCACGGTGCGGCTGGTGAATCTCGACGGTGACGTGATCTGGTCCACAACCCAGGAATCCCAGGGGGCGAAGTTCCGGGGAGCAAGCGCGGACGTTGCGGCCAAGATCACCAGACAGCTCCTGCAGGACTACCGGCGGGCGACCGGGGATGCCGACCCCGTCCCTCCAACCAAGACACATTAGGGGAACTTCAAGCGTGGCGCTTCATCAACTGGGGCAAATTAGTGGAAAACGCCGACTTTGCCAGCACCATGTCGTAGCCCGCCTCCTGCGCCGCCTGCTTACCTTCGCCATCCACGTGCGGCAGGTATCCGATGACGTCGATGTTCCTGGTGGCCTCATCGGCTTTCAGCTTCTGCACCAGGGCGATCGGATCGACGCCCTTGAACGTCAGATCGACGACGATCAACGCCGCACCGTCCTTGGCCTGTTGCAGCACGTCGACTTCACTTTTCAGAAATCGAGGCGTCAGGCCGGCACGCTTGGCGGCATCGTTGATCTTGACGGTGAAGAACAGGTCTTCGAGAACGGCTAACACAGGTTTCTGAGCTGGCATGAATCGAGAAAGGAATGGCAACGCCCACGGTGGGACGAAGTTGTTTGCATCGTACCACGCACGCCGCAATCGGCCTTCGCCAAATGGCCCTCCAGAGAAATCCCTGAGACAATCGGCGCTATGCTGGAACTAGGTCATTAGACATGACTGACACGCAGTTCCTCACCATCGCCCTGGCCTCGGCGCCAACCGTCGTCGCCGTTCTCATCGGAATCCTGATCAATAACTCGCGTTTAGGGGACACGAATGCGCGAATCGCCGAGTTGCGCTCGCATATGGATGCCCGCTTTAGCGACGTCGATCGCCGGTTCAGCGGCATCGACCAACGTCTGGATGACATGCGCGATATGTGGCGATCCGAGCTTCATCGCGTCGAAGAGGTCCTCGACGCGCGCCTGAAACACCTCGAAGAGCGCTAGACTCTCCATTTATATTCCGGCAGCCGACCGTCAACCCACTCTTGAAGAACCGTTTAGGAGGAATGGCGGATGGCAGTATCGACGCGGCGGCCGGAACGATCGCGTCGAGGTCAGATCCGACGCAGCATGAAAACCGGAAGAAAAAGTGAGCCGATCCGTGCCCTATGCCCGTAACTGAAGAGCAACCCATCACCAATCCATTTGCCGACCCGCTCCGATTTGAACGCAGAGCTCCCTCCTGCGCGATGGTCATCTTCGGCGCCACCGGGGACCTGGCGCGCCGCAAGCTGATCCCGTCGCTCTACCAACTGGCCTATAAGCGGCGCGTGCCGGACCAATTCGCCATCATTGGCAGCGCGCGCACCGAGCACACCGAAGACGAGTTTCGCGAGACCATGCGCGACGCGTTGCGGGAGTTTGCCGACGGACCATTCGATCAGGCCCTGTGGGATCGCTTCGCCAAGAATCTTTACTATGTCCCGGGCGACATGAACGACTCCTCGCTCTATGGCGAGATCGCAAAGAAGGTGGCAACCGTCGGCCAGCAGAACGTCTTGTTTTACCTCTCGGTGGCTCCCCGATTTTACGGCCACGTCGTTCAGCAGCTCGGCGCAAACGGGCTGGCGGGCCCCGAATGCGCCTCCGAACAAGGCTGGCGCCGGATCATTATCGAAAAGCCGTTCGGGCACAATCTTGCCAGCTCAAAAGAGCTCAATCAGCAGGTCGAAGCGGTCTTCCCGGAACAGGACACCTACCGGATCGACCATTATCTCGGAAAGGAAACCGTTCAGAACATTCTGGCGTTTCGATTCGGGAATGGGATTTTTGAGCCGCTTTGGAACCGGCGCTACATCGAGCACGTGCAGATCACCGCGGCCGAATCGATCGGACTCGAAGGCCGAGGCGGATACTATCAGGACACCGGCGCGCTGCGTGACATGGTGCAGAACCATCTGCTGCAGGTGATGGCCACCATCGCGATGGAACCGTCCGCGGTGTTCGAAGCCAACGCCGTGCGCGATGAGCGCGCAAAGCTCCTGCGCTCGATTCGGACGATGAAGCCGGAGGAAGTTTCCCAGTTTGCCGTCGCCGGACAATATCGCGGCTTCGTGGAAGAAGAAGGCGTGCGCCCGGAAGCCCAAACGGCCACCTTCGCCGCGACGACGTTCTATGTCGAAAACTGGCGATGGGCCGGAGTTCCCTTCCTGATCCGCACCGGCAAAAAGCTGCCGCGGCGCGTGACCGACATCGCCATTCAATTCCGATCCGCTCCGCTGCACCTGTTCGATACCAGTGAAGCCAGTGTCGGCCCGAATCTCCTGATCCTCCGCATCCAGCCGGAAGAAGGCATCTCACTGCGGTTTTCTTCCAAGGAACCGGGGCGCGCCCTGAACCACACCGGCGGAGGCAGCATGCGCCTGCGGCCGGTTTCGATGGACTTCAACTACGGCACCAGTTTCGGCGAGCGTTCGCCCTCAGCCTACGAAACGCTGCTGATGGACGCGCTGCTCGGAGACACGACCCTGTATACGCGGCAGGACATGGTGGAAGCCAGTTGGGCGGCGATCGAGCCGATCCTCGAAAATTGGGACGCGTCAACGCAGCCCGTCCCGCTGTATGATCCGGGAACCTGGGGGCCTCAGGAGGCGGATGAAATGGTGGCGCGGCTGGGTTATCGGTGGCGCAATGGCTAGAGCGGATATGAAGGCACAACCGGAGCAGGTTCTCAAGGACCTCCACACGCTGTGGGCGGAACTCGGCAAGGAGTCCTCCACGGATGTCTCCACCGAAGGCGTCCTGCGAGCCTGCGCTCTGACGCTGATCGTGATGAGCCGTGAGGAAGAGACCGGCTCAATGAGACAGGATGCGGACCTGGCGCGGGAAGCCGTCGGGCTGCTCATGCGCCAGCATCCCAGCCGCGCGATCATCATTCGCCCCAAAACACGGGGTCCGGAGGACAACGACGCGGCACTGAGCGCGCGTGTGTTTTCCGAGTGCTGGAAGCCGTTAGGCAGTTCCCAGCAGATCTGCTCCGAAGGCATCGAAATCAGCAGTCTGTCGGGAGACATGACCCGCCTGGCCCGTTTCCTGGTTCCGCTTCAGGTCCCCGATTTGCCCGTGGTGCTGTGGTGCCGCGACCTCGGCGCGATCTATGACGGCCGCTATCAGCCGGTGTTTGATCTGACCCTCGCGAATCCAGGAAGCAAAATCATCTTCGATACCGTGGGGGCGGCCGTTCCCGAGCAGGTGCTGGAGGGGCTCCGCAGGCTCGTCAAATCCGGCTATCGCGTGGCCGACCTGCATTGGGCGCGCCTTACCGGATGGCGTGAAGTGATCTCCAATCTGTTTGACCGCACGTCTTTGACCACCAACGAGGTGGCGGCGATTCAGGTCACGTTCGCCGGCGAGGAGACCACCTCCTGCGCGCTGTACCTGAAACGATGGCTGACGCACGGTCTTCCTCACGTGCCGATTACGTTGGCCTGTTTGCCGGAGCGGGAGGACGGCTCCGACGAACCCAGCGGCGTCCGCCAAATTCGCTTCAAAATTCATAAGGCTGCGGACGCGGCTCATCCATCCGGAAATGGGGCGGGAGCCTCTGATACAGACAGTTGGATTGAGGTGCGATACTCGCCTCGCTCGGAAACCGACCATCGGGAACGCTGCCTCGTTGTGCACGGAGAAATCGGCGGGCAGACCATCGATAGCCGGGCCATTCTCCCCAATGGCGCACAGGCGTCGCTGGTGCACGAGGAACTCAGCATCGTGGGTCCCGATCCGGTGTTCACCCGCGTGCTGGGCTTCTAGGGTTCCCATGAGTCAGCTTCGCCCCTACCCGGACGCCCACACCGCCGCGGTCGGCTGCGGTGAGCAGATTCTGCAGTTTCTCGAGGTGGCTCGCCGAAGCAAGCACGGCAAGGAGCCGGTGACCCTGGCCATCTCCGGCGGTTCATCGCCGAAACCCTTGTTCTCGTTTTTCGCCACGACGCCCTTTGACTGGAGCGACATCCATATCTTCTGGGTGGACGAACGGCACGTACCGATCGACGATCCGCAGTCCAACTATCGGTTCGCGAACGCGCTGTGGCTGAAACCCGCGGCGGTTCCCGAGAGCAACATCCATCGCGTTCCCGTGGAGCTTCCGCCCTCCGACGCCGCCCTGGAATACGCGCTCATGATTCGCCAGGTATTTGATTTGCCGAACGATCAATTGCCCCGCTTTGACGTGATTCATCTGGGGATGGGGCCGGATGGACACACCGCCAGCCTGTTCCCCGGACAGCCGTTGATCGCCGATCGGAGTGGGCTCACCGCAGCGGTCTGGGCGGAGAAATTCCGGCAATGGAGAATCACATTGTTGCCCGGCGTCCTGTTGGCGGCGCGGCACATCTGCGTCCTGGCTCCGGGGGATGAGAAAGCGAGTGTGCTTTCCCGGCTTTTTTCCAGTCCGGACGCCCCCGCTGCCGACCCGATGCAAATTCCCGCCCAGCTCGCTACCGGACCCGAGTGCCTCTGGTTCGTGGACCAGGCCGCGATGGGAAAATTGCCGAACAAACCATGAAAAATGGGGACAGACAGCTAGTTTTCGCCTTGAGGGCAATGCGAAATCAATTACTTACAGGTGCGAAAACGGTGTCTGTCCCCCATTTTTCGCGTTCTTCAACAAGCTCCTAGAAGACAACCCCGGGGCGACAAGCCAGGGACGGCAAACCGCTAAAAGCGCTCCGCAGGTGCAACCTCGGCCCGCGTGGAAACGCCAGGGGTGTTCCGCAATACGGAAAAAAAGCGGGCCGCTAGGAGGCCCGCTTTATCAGAGGGAGAAGCAAAGAGATTTGCTTCGAGGAAGAAAGTGAAGGTTGTGACAGGTCACCTCCGGCGACGCCGGTAGCGGCGAGATAGCAGAGGAAACAGGATCAGAGATCCCCCCATCAGGAGCATCGTGCCCGGCTCGGGAGCTTCCGTCGTCGTGCCTAGGGTGCCGACCTGGAAATTGTTGATCTGCAGTTGCCCGGTGAAATTCGTCTTCGTCAGAGTGATCGTTCCGGTAAATGGCGTATCCGAGACCCATCCGAAAAACGGGATTTGTGGAGAGCTCACATAGTCCGTGACCGCGCAACTCGACCCACCGTCGACCTGAATACAGTACTGCATTCCCGACGTGGAACTATTGGTGAATTCAAACCCGAATGCCGCGACGGGATTCGTGATCGTAATCTGAAATCCGGAACCGGAGCTGATCGAGCTGTTGAGAATGCTCGTTCCGCTCAAAGACGCGGTTCCAATCAGGGGAGTAAAATTCACTCCGGTTCCCCCAACGTCATTTAGATCCAACGTGGCAAAGGTCATTAAGGAGCCGAGCACAACCCCTTGATTTCCGGCTTCCGTGTTGAATGTGCCACTCGACGCAGCGACATTCTGATAAGTGGTCGTACCCCAGGCCGGCATCGCGGCCAAGAGAAAAAGTCCGGCTACCGCTAGGAGCGGTTTCATCGCCTTGCGGCAACCTTCCGGCGACTGAAACATGATTATTGGCATACTGGATTCCCCACCCAAACTGGTGTCTGTATCGAAGAGAAACGGTCTTGAACCATTTCCGATTCGGCAATTTCTTGATCTGAAACTTGGTTCATTCAGGACTGGGATTCTCTCGAAGAGAACTTGTCGGATGATCCTGTAAAGCGCTGTCTTGGTAGAGGAATAGGTGAATTCTGAGGAGCCGCAACCGTGCGCTTTAGGCAGAAAGGTGCACTGGACTCAAGCGGTCACGCGATCCATGCTTTCAGGCAGAGGTTCCAGGCGGAAGCGGTATGAGTGAAGCGGGATCGGGGCGAGCCGATGCGGGAATGCGACGATCCTAGGCCAGCCGCGGGGGGACCGCAGCCAATTCGAGGTCGAAGGGGAACGGCGCGGGTCTTCGGAAAAAGACCCGCCCGGAAGGTGGATGTCAGCGTCGGAGGACGCCGATCGAAAAGCAACCCAAACAGAAACAACGTCGCGGCTATTCCTTGCCCACGGCCTCCTTGCACCGGCCGTAGAGCTCCAGCAGGGCGTCGACCTGCTGCTCCGGCGTCTTGGTGCTGCCTCCGGTGAAGCCGGCGCCGCCAGCGGATTTCCCGAGTCCCGTCGTCGTCGCGACAAAGCGCATCAAATCGAGCGCGATTTCTTCTTTGCTGGCGCCGGGGCGCGCAGTGGGTTCTTTTTCGTCCGTCATATAACCTCTAAGGTACTCGATTCCCCCAACCTGGAGAAAGACCAAGCTTCCCTCCGATCCGGGGATGCCCTCTGAGTTTAATCTGGCCCCGCATCAGTCCGCCGGTAAGGATGTTCCTAGCGGATCGCCGATTCCGCCCAGAAACCCGCCTTTTGCCAACCCCAATCGCGGGTAGCCAGCACCCCAAAAACGTTTAACACTGTCGCACCGCAGGAGATATACCAGCACATTTTCACCAGCTTACAGAGTGATCTCCTGGAGAGAACCTGGTCGCTGAACGAACCAACGTTCCATGACCGGATTGGGTTCCATTGTGAGCCTACGGTCCGAAACGACTCGCTCTATTTGACGGAGGATCTCATGAGCATGTTTGCACTGCCAACGCGCCCCTTGGACTCTCATCCCACAGTCCCGCGGACCTTGCCACTTGCCGGTCTCAGTTCCACACCGCACCCGGATCGGTTCCGCCGCGCGGTTCCCACCCAGGAACGTGTCAGAATTCGACAGGGGATCACCCGGTGATGATCCTGCAACGGTTGATCCCGTCGTGATCATCCAGTGATCATCTAGAAGGAACCATCCAGAAGGAACCATCCGGGGAAGACGGCGGGTTGCGTCGGCGCGCTGGAGTTCCTCGTCCGCCGCATCAGCCGCATGAGCGGGCAGCCTCATCTCGCCCCGCAGATAGGATCCAATGCCGATCGAAGCGCAACAACTGGTCCGCAAAATGCGTGGAGGAGCCCAGGCTCACCTGGTCAGCGCCTCCGATGGCCAGTCCTGGGTCGTCAAGTTTGCCAATAACCCGCAACATCGGCGGATTCTCATCAATGAGTGGATCTCCTCGGTGATCCTGGACTACCTGGACCTGGCCGCGCCGCCGGCCGCCCTGATCGAAGTCACCGAGTCCTTTTTGGAACAGGAACCGGAAGTGGGCATGATGCTCGGCCGAAAGCGGGTCCGTCCCGAAACGGGAGCCCATTTTGGGTCCCGGTATCCCGGTCCTCCGGCGCGCACGGTGGTGTACGACTTTCTCCCCGACCCGCTCCTGAATTCCATCTCGAATCTGCCCGACTTCATCGGGACGCTGGCGTTTGATAAATGGCTGGGAAACGCGGACTCCCGCCAGGCCATCTTCTTTCGTGCACGGCTGGCCGCCGCCGGAGCTCCGCAGCACGAGGAAAAACCCCGGTTAGGAATCGCCGCCCAGATGATAGACAATGGTTATGTATTTGAGGGACCGCATTGGAGGTTTGCGGACTCTCCAATTCAAGGGCTCTATTTTCGGCCGCAAGTCTACGGGAACGTGCACGGCTGGGACGCGTTTGAGCCATGGCTGGAACGGATTCGGCACTTTCCCGAAGAGGTCCTGGACCAGGCGGTGAAACGCATCCCGCCCCGGTGGTTTGAACAGACCACTGCGGCAGGCTCCGGGAGCGGTGGAGCGGCGAGCCCGGCAGCGGAGCAGGATGCGCTGGAAGCATTGCTGGAACAGTTACTGCGCCGACGTTCACGTGTCGCGGACCTGATTGAGCAGGCACGGGACTCATCGAAGCAGCCGTTCCCGAATTGGCAGTAGTTCGCTCCTAGCCGCGGGCCGCGGCCGGGGCGATCAAGAATAACGAACTAATCAGATTCAATTTATGGCAGCAATTCCGAACGCGTCTCCGGAAGAGACGCAGTCACGAACCAGCGCACGAGCGGTAGAATTCCGGCGCGCCCTGGAAGAACATCCTCTGATCGCCGACGGCGCCATGGGCACTTCCCTGCTCGCGCGGCTGGGCGGAGGCCCCGCATCGAACCGGCCGTTCCTAACGTCCCGGGGTCTGCCGCGATGCCTGGAGGAGATGAACCTCTCCCGGGCGGCAATCGTGCGCGACGTCCATCGCGAGTTCCTGGAAGCGGGCGTCCAGCTGATCGGCACCAACACCTTCGGCGCCAACCGCCTGCGGCTGCGGCAATACGGGCTGGCCGACCAGGTGAAGCTGATCAACCGGATCGGGGTGCGGATCGCCCGGGAAGCGGCGCGCGCGGCGGCAACGGAGGAGACTCCCGGGCACTGGGCGGCCAAGGCTCCCGAGGCGGGCAACGGCACCGACGCGGAAGCTGGAGCGGCCGCGATCGGAACTCACGCCTCCACGACGACTCCCGAGGACGATCTCGCGGCCTTCGTCGCCGGGGTCATCGGACCCACCGGCGTTCGTCTCGAACCGTTCGGATCCATGACGGAGGAAGAAGCCCAGGAAGTCTTCGCCGAGCAGGTGGCGGGGCTCCAGCTGGAAGGCGTCGATCTGTTCCTGCTCGAAACGTTCCAGGATCTGACCGAGCTGGCGGCTGCGGTCGCAGCGGTGCGAAAGGTCGCCGGAGATCAGATCGCGATTGCGGCCGAAGTGAGCCTGGAGGAGGACGGACGGCTACAGGATGGAACGCCCATTGAGGCGATCGGACGGCGGCTGGATGCGCTTCCGGTGGATCTGATCGGCGTGAATTGTTCCAGCGGACCGCGCTCGGTGCTGGACGCGATCGAAAAGCTGGTCACGGTGACGGAAAAGCCGCTGGTCGCGATGCCCAGCGCGGGAATCCCCGGCTCGGGCGGCTATCCGGTGTCGCCGGACTATTTCGCGCGATATGCGCAGCGTCTGCTGGAAGCCGGCGCCAGCATCGTCGGCGGATGTTGCGGCACCACGGGCGAGCACCTGACCAGAGTCGTCGATATGGCCGATGAGTTGGATCCGGCCGAGCTGCCCGCGCGCGCCAAGGTCAAGTCGGCTCCGGAGACCGAGCCGGAGACGGTCCAGCCGACACCCATCGAAAAGAAGAGCGCGCTGGGCAAGAAACTGGCGGCGGGCGAGTTCGTCACGCTGATTGAGCTTCCGTTGCCGCGCAGCCATTCGGCCGCCGATCAGGTCAACGCCGCCAAGCAGTGCGCCAAGGCGGGGATCGACGCAGTCAGTTTCGCGGCCGGTTATCGTGCGCGCGGACGCCTGAGCACCTCGGCGACCTGCCTGGTGGTACAGGCGAAGGCGAAGATTGAAACGGTTCTCTATGTGCCGTGCCGGGGCCGCACGCTGACGGCGCTCGAAAGCGATCTGCTGGGCGCGCAGGCGGTGGGGCTCGATAACGTGCTGTGTTTGACCGGCGAAGGTCCCGGAGCGGCGGAGATCGATTCGATCGGACTGCTACGCGTGGCCGGGCAGTTGAACCACGGTGAGGATATCGGCGGAAATCCGAACCCGCCGGCGACGACGCTGCTGCTGGGCGTTGCGGCGAATCCCTACGCCGCCGACCTGGATCATGAACTGGAGCGGCTGGCGCGAAAGATCGACGCCGGAGCCGAATATATCATTACGCAGCCGGTGTTTTCGGTGGATGCGGTGAAGGAGTTCGAGGCGAAGATCAAGGCGCTCGGCGAGAAGGCGGCGGGCATCCCGCTGATCGTGAGCGTACATCCGGTACTGAGCCTGCGCGAGGCCGATTATCTGGCCGGCGAGGTCGGACTGCCGCTGCCGGAATCGTTGCTGGAGCGGCTCAATGCGGCAGCCGGCGGGAAGTCCACGGCGAAGGCGAGAGAGAAGGCCGTGGCGGACGAAGGGCTGGCCATCGCGCGGGAAATCGCACGGTCTCTGGACGGCGTCGCCCAGGGCCTCCGCGTGGTCGCGGACGAAAACCTGGAGGCGGCGCTGGAGATTGCCGCCAGCGTGACCGGCGAGGTCACGGCCTGAGCGCGGCGCCGGACCTCGAAACCCACGTCGCAAGACGAAGAGCCTTAAAGTCAAAGATTGGAATTGAACCGAACTCGTGGCTACTGACCTGATCGCAACCGATCCTGAAAACCCATCCAAAGACACGATTGATCGAGCCGCCGGCGTGATCCGCAGGGGCGGGATCGTCGCCATTCCGACCAATGCGCTGTATGCGCTGGTCTGCGATCCGCTGAACCTGCGCGCAGTGGGACGGATTTTTAACGCCAAGGGGCGAGAACCGAACCGCGCGCTGCCGATGCTGGTAACCGACGTCGTGATGGCGGAGGATCTGGCCAAGGAGATTACACCGCGCTTCACCATCCTGGCGCGGCGGTTCTGGCCGGGTCTGCTGACGATGATCGTGCCGGCGTCTTCGCGCGTGCCGCTCAAGGTTACCGGAGGCACGGGCCGCCTGGCGATGCGCCAGCCCGAGGGCGCGATTCCGAACATGCTGATGGAGAAGCTGGGGCAGCCGCTGATCGCCACCAGCGCGAACCTGTCGGGCCAGCCGACCTGCACCAGCGGCATCGAAGTCTTCGGCGTGATGGACGGCCGCGTGGATTTGGTACTGGACGGCGGCGCCGCGATCGGACGCGGTCCGACCACGGTGGATATCACCGACGTCGATTGGTGCGTTATCAAAGAGGGCGCGATCCCGCAAAGCGAAATCGCGGAGGCGCTCAGCGCGATTTAAGCGGGCGAGGCTCTGGAGGCGCATGCCGAATTCGGACGCAATGAAACGCGAACTCGCCGAGCTGTTCGGGCGTGACCTCGGCCGCCTGGTGAACGAGATTCGCCAGTTTCCCGACGAGGACCTGTTGTGGCGAGCCGCGCCGGGCGTGACGAATCCGGCCGGGAACCTGGCGCTACACCTGGAAGGCAACCTGCGCATGTTCATCGGCAAAGAGATGGCGGGCGTTCCTTATGATCGCGACCGGGAACATGAGTTCTCGGGCTCGGGGTATCGCGTGGAGGAGATCCTGGACCGGCTGGAGCCGCTCGTGGTCGATGTGCCGCGGCAGATTGAGGAACTCGCGGATGAGGTCCTGGAACGCACGCGGGAGATGGACGGCGAAGTCATGACCAACCGGCTGTTCCTGTTCCACCTCTACGGGCACCTTCGCTATCATTCCGGACAGATCAACTACCTGCGGCGGATCCTGACCGCGGAGACCGAGGCGGCGCCACGCGCGGGCGTTCGAGAATCGACATGAACGAAAAGAAACAAGAGAAGCTCACCAAGATCGCCACTTCCCTGGGGATCGGCAACCTCAGCCGCCACATTTTCCTGTGCGCGGATCAGAGCAAGCCGAAATGCTCGGATCGCGAGGACGCGAACCAGAGCTGGGACTACCTGAAGGGCCGCCTGAATGAGCTGGGCCTGACCAAGCCGCACAACGATCCGTGCGTGTTCCGCACCAAGGCGAATTGCCTGCGGATCTGCGAGAAGGGTCCGGTCGCGGTGGTGTATCCGGAAGGGACCTGGTATCACTCGGTGACGCCCAAGAACGCCGAGCGCATCATTCAGGAGCACCTGATCGGCGGAAAGCCGGTCGAGGATCTGGTGATCGCCGAGGATGGTCTGAAGGGGCGTCAGGACAGCTAAGCGGTTTCAGTGCGATTGGGGGGCCGGGGTTCCCGTTGGGGGCCGGGGTTCACCCGGCGGGCGTCTTACCTGCGCACAGTCCACGAAGCGGAGCCAGTTGTTCCACGTCGGAACTATCCGTGCTTGCAACTGGAACTGACCTTTCAATAATCGCATGGGTTGACGCGATTTTGAGACAGTTCCAGTTATGCGGTAGACCTGCGCTTCTGCGGATTGGGAAGGTCGAACCTCCGCTCGACTGGTAGCGTCGGCCCCCTATCCTGTCTCCGGCTTCCTCAAAGAGGCTAATCGCGCTCGATGCGCTTGACCTTGGTCGCCTTGCCGGTTGCCTCATCCACCGTCACCGCGACCCCGTGCAGTTCCGCTCCATGGCGGGCCGCCTCCATGCGAACCGGCATCTGCGTCAGGAAGCGCCGCAGGATGATGTCCTTTTCCACGCCAATCACGCCGCTATAGGGTCCGGTCATGCCGGCGTCGGTCTGGTAGGCGGTGCCTTCCGGCAGAATACGCGTATCGGCCGTCGGGACGTGGGTATGTGTGCCGAACATCGCCGACGCGCGACCGTCGACGTGCCAGCCCATGGCGACCTTCTCGCTGGTCAGCTCGGCGTGAAAGTCCAGCAGACGGACCTTGACCTCGGCCGGGATCGTCGTCACCAGCGCGTCAAATTTGTGGAACGGGCAGTCGATCGGCAGCATGTGCGCGCGCCCCTGCAGATTCATCACGGCTACCGGCACGCCATTCGAACCACGGGCGATCACCATGCCGGCGCCCGGGAGTTCCTCCGGATAATTGGCCGGACGCAGGAGCTTGACCTGGCGATCCAGGTAGGGATAAATCTCGCGCTTGTCCCAGATGTGGTTGCCGCTGGTGAGGATATCGATCCCGTAGCTGAAAAGTTCGTCGGCGAGCTGCGGGGTGATACCGAATCCTCCGGCGGAATTCTCGCCGTTGGCGACCACCAGGTGAATGTTTTCCCGCTCGACAATCTCCGGCAGGAACTTGGCCACGATCTTACGGCCGGGCGAGGCGAAAATGTCGCCGATGAAGAGAAGGTTCGTCACGAGATGGTCGATCCGGATGGTTCCGGCGAGGCGTCGATGGCGCGGCAGCGGCCAGAGCTGCCCCTCGGGACGACCCGCCTCAAAAAAGAAGAATGGAGCGCAACCACATGTGTCGTCCTAGCTCCCGTCATTGACCCTGAAAAGACCAGGGTGGAACCCTCCGAACGCCTTTAGGCTTCTCCATGGCCGTAAGCCCTTTGGGGGCCGCTTGCCGGAGCTTGCACACCAGCGTGAAATTCGAGTCAGGTTCCTGACGATTGACTGTTGGATCAATTTTAGAGAGCCGCTCACGAGCACGGCAGAAACGCTCCAGCTCCAGCATACCGCAGTGCTTCGGGCCCGGATAGAGCGTTTTTACCCTAGTACATGCTTTCCGGGGTTTCCGGGAAATCCGGGGCCAGACGTGGGTCCAGCGGGCCGCCGCAAAATACAACCTAACTCACTATAAAGAAACGGATTATCACACCATCTGGGTAGCGTTCCCCGGTCCCGATAAAAATTGCCTGGGTGAGCCAGGCCGCCTCCGGGGCGCTGGTCTCAAAGCTGGCCGCCGAGCGGAAATAGATCGCCGCCGGGTCGATTTTCTCCCCCGCATTGAGCCGGGCGAGCACGGCGGGGTCGCCGCGCCGGATGCCCCGGTTCAGGACGTGGATCAGCCCTCCCTGTTCCGTCTCAAGAACATAGCGTGCTTCCAGATCCGCGCCGCCGTCGGCGTTGACGATTTGCGTATCGGCGCCGCCCGGAACCACGCGCCCGGAGAACGCGGAGCCGTCGGGAGCGGTCCCGGCAAAGGCACCTCCGGTGATGGGGATGACGCGGCGATGTCCGGCCAAGGTAATGCCCAGATCGAGCGGCTGGGCGATGGCGGCTCGGACTTCGAAGGCGAACGTCAACTCGGGGGCTTGCGGGGTGGGGGCGGTCGGCGATGTCATAATTTAATCACTGGAGCGGTGTTTGCGTCCCGGACCGCGTGAGGCCGGAGGAGTTGCACCCGCGCCAGCGATTTTCTCATGGTTCGCCTCTCCCGCCAAGTAAACTCCGGTCTGTGGGCTATCGTCGCGTTGCTCCTGGCGGGCGGCGCAGGCGCGCTGCTGGTCCATGCCGACTCTGCCGACGTCTCAGGGTACTTCTATGACACGCTGCCGCCGGACCCCCACGATCCGTCGATCGATTATTTTGGCGCTACGCAGGATCCGGTCGCACGGCTCCGGGAGAGGATCGCGGCGGGCGAGGTATCGCTCGACTTTGCCAGCGGAGGGGCGGGCCGCGCGGGGTTCCTGGCGTCTCTGCTCAAGGCGCTGGAGATTGATGTGTCCTCGCAGGTGGTCGTGTTCTCGAAAACCAGCCTGCAGCGGGACTTGATCGAGCCGGCCAATCCGCGCACGATCTTCTTTAACGATGAGGTCGCGGTGGCGTGGATGTACGGCGGCTTCATCGAAATCGCGTCCATGGATCCTCGCAAGGGCGTCATTTTCTATCAACTGGATCAGGCGCCGGGGCGGCCGCGGTTCACGCGCGAGACCAACTGCCTGGGTTGCCATGAGGCGGACCTGGGGGTCTCGGGGATGCTGTCGCGCACGCAGGTGGTGAGCGACGCGGGCGATCCGCTGCTAATCTACGGCGGCGATTTCACGGATCATCGCACGGCCTTCGACGGGCGTTGGGGCGGCTGGTATGTGACCGGCGTGCCAGCCTCGGCGGCCGGCAAGTTCCGGCATCTGGGCAACGCGATGCTTTCCGATCTCAACAGCGACGACCCGTCGACGATCATCACGCCGGAGACGATTTCCGTGGAGACGCTCGAAGGCAAGTTCGATACCTCGCGGTACCTTTCTCCCTATAGCGACGCGGCCGCGCTGATGGTCTTCGATCATCAGATGCACATGATGAATCTGCTGGTCAGGGCGGGCTGGGATGCTCGGGTCGCGCTGGAGCGGGTGCAAGAGGGCAAGGAATCGGACGCGAAGTTCGAGCAGATGATGAGGGACGCAGCCGCACAGGTGGCGGACTATATGCTGTTCACTGGGGAAGCTCCGCTGCCGGCTCCTCTGGAGGATACTTCAGGGTTTCGCGAGGATTTTGCGAAGCGGGGTCCGGTGGATTCGAAGGGGCGCACGTTGCGGGAGATTGACGCGGAGACTCGGTTGATGCGGTATCCGCTGAGTTACATGATCTATGCTCCAGCTTTCGATGCGTTGCCGGGTGAACTGCGCGCGGCGATTTACGGTCGGCTGTGGGACGTGCTGACAGGTTCTGGGGAGGATACGGGCGAAGCTCCTGATGATGACGAGCGCTATGCCCACTTGGATGCCGCGACGCGGAAGGCGATCGTGGAGATTGTGCGGGAGACGAAGTCGGGGCTGCCGGAGTATTGGGCGGGGCGGTAAGTGGGTTGGGGTTCGAGGACTGAGGACACTTCGCGGATTGGGAAGGTGAACCTTCCCGCCGGGTGAACCCCGGCCCCCCTTTGGCCCCGCGCCTCGGGGTTGCGGAAACCTACCTGGGAGCGCCCGGCCGGGGAGCCGAGTTATCGGGGCCGGCGATCCAGTAGCCGCGCCGCGCACGGACCTTCAGATTTGGTGAAGTCAGCACGCGCACTTCGAGCTCGTGGTAGCCGCCCTTATGATTCGTAGGCGTAAAGCTTAGCAGGTACTGCCCGTGGATCTCCTCGCCGATCTGGGTGATCGAATCCTCCAGGCCTTTGAGCGAGACGAAGCCGTGTTCGCGTCCTCCGGTGTAGGTGGTGTAAACCTCCATCGGATTGGGGACGAACAAGCCTTTCACCGCCTGAAAGATCTCATTGAAGACGGGCGTATAGTTGCCCATGTTGGTCTGATGAACGGTGGTGGGCGTCTCAAGGTTCCCCATGGGTAACGCCATGCGGCCTTCCACCGGGACCGGATTGGGGCGATTCGGCTCGGCTTGATTGGCGAACTGGTTCAGCCAGTGGCTCATGTTCACCGAATAGATCTCGATGTCGTTGAACTCGGCCATGGTGAGCACATCGCGCGGGGTCACGCGGGATCCGGTGTCGCGCGTCTCGCCGATCAGCAGCAGAATCTTTTTGCGCTGCGAGCCGCGGTTGCGCAGCATCAGGATGCCTTCCATGGCGGCGTCGTCCAGGTGGCCGTCGCGGCTGCCGGGCTTGATCTTGTCAAAGGCGGCGCGGATCTGGTTCGGATCGGAGGTGAAGTTGGTCATCTTCTGGATCCGGTGATCATAGGCGATGACCGCCATTTCTCCGGTTTCGCCGATGACCAGCGAATCAAACAACGGGGCAACCTGCTTGACGGCGGGTAGAATCTGGCGCGCGGTCGCGGTGGACTGGATGGCGACCACCAGCGAGATCGGATGCGCGGCCAGGTCCTGGGAAATCACCTGCGGAACGCCGTCGTCGAGCAACTGAAATTCGTAGGGCTCCAAACCGCTGACGAAGTTGCCATTCTCATCGGTCACCGTCACCGGCGTCATCACATTAATGACCGCGGTGGCGAAGTCCGGAGTGAAGTCGTCCTCGAGGTCCATCAGCAGGGTGCCATCGGGAGGCTCGGGAACCGGCACATCGACGCCCTCGGAGGAAATTTCCGCCACCGTCTCGGTCGGCTCGGCCGTAGCCGGCACGCCGAGCTGCGGGGTCGATTTGGCCGGGGCCGCGCCCAGCGGCGAGGGAGGCAATCCCAACGGCTTCGGAGTTTGCGCGATTAACACTCCGGCGCCGCCCGCTACCACCAGCACCGCCAAACCAGCCAACAACCACGGTGATTTCCTCATACTTATTATGTAGATGCCTTTCCGTTGGTTTTCGTTGCCTTTTCGCCGCCGGAGAGCGACGCGGGTTTGTGCGCGGTCCGGCCCGCCAGCAGGTCCACGGCATGCGGAACCAAATGTTCGACCGCCACTAATGACTCTACCGCACCCTTGGGGGAGCCGGGGAGGCACAGAATCAGCGTTCCACGGCGGGTCCAGGCTCCGCTGCGAGACAGCGGCGACATGCGGGTCTTCTTGAGCCCCTCGGCGCGCATCTGCTCGCCGAAGCCCGGCACATGACGGTCGGCGACGTCGGCGGCCGCCTCCGGAGTCACGTCGCGCGGGGCCAAGCCGGTGCCGCCGGTGGTCAGAATCACGTGGACCTCGGCCGTGTCGGCCAGGTGTTGGAGCAGCGCGGCGATCTCGGCGCGCTCGTCGGGCAGCACATGCTTGCGGGCCACCTCCCAGCCGAGCTTGAGGACATGCGCCTCCAGCGCCGGACCTGAGGCATCCTCGCGCGTGCCGGCCACGGCAGAGTCACTGATCGTCAGGATGGCGGTTTGAATCGGCATGGATGTCCGTTGTTTCGTCCTATTCCGCAGCCCGCTTCTTCGCCGCCGCGCGGGAGAAATCGCCCGATTTTCCGCCGGTCTTGCGCACCAGATAAACGTCCTGTATCTCGATACTCTTATCGAGCGCCTTCGTCATGTCGTACACCGTCAACGCGGCCACCGAGGCCGCCGTCAGCGCTTCCATCTCCACACCCGTCGGTCCGGTGACGCTAACTGTAGAGGTAATGAGCACGCCACTGGCCTTTATCTCGGCGGTCACATCCACATGGGAAAGCAGCAGCGGATGGCACATGGGAATCAGTTCGGATGTGCGTTTTGCCGCACCGATTCCGGCAATCCGCGCAACCTCCAGCGGATTCCCCTTGGGATTTTGCGGGAGCTTGCTGAGCACGCTGGGCCGGATTTTCACGAACGCCTGGGCGACGGCGGTGCGTTTGGTGATGGGCTTGGCGGAAACGTCGACCATGCTGGCCTGGCCGTGCTCGTCGTAGTGGGAAAGGGTGGCTGTCCGCTTCATGCGCTAGCCCATTGTATCGGGGATGGGGGCCGAGGTCCGGGGGGGAACTCCGGAGGAAATCGACACACTTCTCCTAATGAACGGGAGCGGGAACGGGCGGGAGTTCGCCCAGTTCGCTAACCCATCCAATAGGTGATCGACTGATTGGCGATAAAGGCGCAGACGTAGGCCAGGCCGGTCATGTAGGCCCATTGAATGATGGGCCATCGCCAGCCTCCGGTTTCGCGCCGCACGATGGCGGTGGTCGAGATGCATTGCATCGCGAAGGCGAAGAAGATCAGCAGCGCGATGGCGCCGCCGAGGCTCAGATCGCTTTGCAGGGCCTGTTGCAGGCCGGTGCCGATCTCATCGGTGTCGGCTTCGATGCTGTAGATCGTGCCGAGCGTTCCGACGATCACTTCGCGCGCGGCCAGGGACGTGATCAGCCCGACGCCGATCTTCCAATTGAAGCCGAGCGGCTTGATGACCGGCTCGACCGTGCGTCCGATGGTGCCGGCGATCGAGTCCGCGATCTCGGGCGGCTGTCCGTTTTCGAGCGGCAGCGAAGCCATGATCCACAGGCTGATGGCCACAGCCAGAATCACGGTTCCAGCGCGGCGCAGGAAGATCTTGGAGCGGTCCAGCAGGCGCAGCGCCAGCCCTTGCAGGGTCGGCCAGCGGTAGGGCGGCATCTCCAGCATGAACGCCGATTGGTGGCTCTTGAGGACGGTGGACTTCAACAGGCGGGCGGTGGCCACCGCGGCCGCGAACCCGAGCACGTAAAGTCCCAGTAACGACGCCGCGCGCAGCCCCAGCAGGTTCCCCAGCAGCGGGGTATCGGGAATGAAGGCCGCGATGACTAGCGTATAGACCGGCAGGCGCGCCGAGCAGGTCATGAACGGCGCAATCAAGATCGTGGCGATGCGGTCGCGTTTGCTTTCGATGGTGCGGGTCGCCATGATGGCGGGCACCGCGCAGGCATAGGCGCTCAGCAGCGGGATGAAGCTCTTGCCCTGGAGCCCGGCCTTGGCCATGGTGCGGTCCGCGATGAGGGCCGCGCGGGCCAGGTAGCCGGAGTCTTCGAGGATCCCGATCAGCAGGAAGAGAAATAAGAATCTGCGGCAGGAAGATAATGACGCCGCCGACGCCGCCGAAGATCCCGTCGACGACCAGCGAGCGAAGCATTTCATTGCCGATCAAGGAACCGACCCAGTCGCCGGAAACGCTGACGGCTGCATCCACAGCGTCCATCAATGGGGTCGCCCAGGAGAAGATCGCCTGGAAGACGGCGACCACGACCATCGCGAAGATGATGGGCCCGGCGATCGGATGGAGAAAGACGCCGTCGAGGCGGCGGGTCCAGATGGGCGGGGCCGGAGCGCGGTAGCCTCCGCGGCTGCCGATGCCGGCGGCCCATTGGCGGCACGCGGGGATATCCTGCAGAACCGGGAGTTCGACGCGCGGCATGGGAGGCCTTGCCACCTGCGTCGCGCCGGAAAGAAATTCGGTGACGTGCTCCAGACCCTGGCCGCGAGCCGCGCTGACCAGAACCACCGGCGCGCCCAGTTGCGCCGCCAGCGCCATGATGTCGACTTCCCCGCCGCGGCGGCTGAGATCGTCGGCCATGTTGAGGACCACCAGGGTGGGCAGTCCCAGGCTCAGCACCGGGGCGGCGAGCACCAGGTGACGGGCGAGATTGGTGGAATCCAGCACCAGCAACACCGCGTCCGGACGAGGCAGGCCGGGCATCTCGCCCAGCAGCACGTCATGGGTGACGCGTTCGTCTTCGGTGCGCGGATCGAGGCTATAGACGCCGGGAAGGTCGATGGCGTAGACCTCGCGGTTACCGCTAATGCGGACCTTTCCCAGGTGATGCTCGACGGTGACGCCGGGGAAATTCGCCACTTTCTGGCGGAGTCCGGTGAGCCGGTTAAAGAGCGTGGATTTGCCCGCGTTGGGCGGGCCGATGAGGGCGACAATGTGGCGGGCTGTATCCGGACCGGGGGGCGGCGCCGTTGCGAGGCTGGCTCCTCCGGGGGTGGGGTGACAATCGGCCATACGTTAATACTGCGAACTGCGAAATATGATTGGAGGCTAACGGGAGCGCAAATAGAGGCGCCGCGCGGTATCCCGGCGCAAGGCGACTTCCGAACCGTCCACGCGAAACACCTGTGGATCTCCGCCGGGCGCCGAATGCGCGACAGTGACCTCATGGCCGGGCACGAAGCCCATTTCCATCAGGCGGCGAGCATCATCGGCAGGAAGCTCCAGTCGATCCAAAACCCCGGTCTCTCCACGGCTTAATTGGGTCAGATCGATGGGGGAAAGCGCTTCCAGGAGGAGGGCTTCCTTATTGACACTCGTTTGCATCTCGGAATTAGTATCCAGCCTTTATCGTTGTATGTCAATCCCTTGGAACGGACTGCAAATCGGAAAATGTGGCTAGCGCTTTGCAGGTAACCGGCTCCAATGGTGACATCGGTACTACTATACACCAATCTACGACCGGTTTGGTCGCAATTTGGATTTTCGTGCGAAGAATCTCTGCAACCGATTGCTCATGTTACAGTTTGGAGTTGAATGGGCGAAGCGCCGCGGGCGCTTCTGACTGGCAGTACCCCGAATTTGGCCTCTCAAAACGGCAATGCCTGACTTTCTCCATGGCGGTAGTTTTACTCCCTCCGGCCTCGAAATGGCCTTGTTTGCTCTTGCGCTGGTGGCAGCTACGATCGGATTTTTTTTACCCGTATGGCGGGTGATGCGGATCGTCCGCGCCGCCAAACCGGATCCGCCCGAGCCAAGGGGGTCGGCAGGGGTCCGCGCCGCCCGGCTGTTTTCCGAAGTTTTCCTGCAATCGAAGGTGATCCGGCAGCGTCCCCTGCCCGGGCTGGCGCACGCATTCGTGTTCTGGGGATTCTGCGCCTTCGCCCTGGTGACGCTGAATCACGTCGCGACCGGGTTTGGGTTTCCGCTGTTTTCCTATGAGGCGGGATTGGGGCGGCTCTACGGATGGTTTGCAGCGTTGTTCGGGATCGCGGTGGCGGTCTCGATCAGCGGATTGTTCGTGCGGCGGTTCGTCACGCGTCCGAAGTGGCTGGGGGAGGTCTCGGCCGAGTCCGGGGTGATCGCCGGACTGATCTTCCTTTTAATGGCGACCTACCTGGTGCAGTTTTTCGCAGGGGATTCGCGCCTCGTCTGGTGGAGCCACACCGCGGCGCTGCTGGTATTTCTGCCGCTGGCACCGCAGACGAAGCACCTGCACCTGATCCTGAGTCCGTTCACGATCTGGGAGAAGCACGGGACGTTTGCCTATATCCCGCCGCTGGCCGAGAGCGATCTGGACGAGGAGGAGGAGATCGACGAGGCGGTCATGAATCCGCCGAAGGATGCGCGCGATGAGCCCGCTGCGTCAGCAGCGCAAGGTGAAGAGGCCGATGAAGACGACTTCGGGCTGATTACGGGACGTGATGTGACGCAGATCACCGCCCTCCAAGCCTTCTCCTGCGTCGAGTGCGGCCGCTGCACCGAACACTGCCCGGCCTTCAACACCGGCAAGGTCCTGAACCCGAAACAAATCGCCTTGGGGATGCGGAGCTATTTAGGCGAGTTGGGCCCGAGGTCCGACGAACCACTGCTGGGCGAACATCTATCTCAGGAGGCCGTGTTCCAATGCACCACCTGCGGGGCGTGCGAGTTCCAGTGTCCGGTGGGCATCCAGCATTTGCCGATGATCGTGGGGCTGCGGCGCGGGGCGACGAATACGGGGGAATGGGATGAACGAGTACGGGTCGAAGCTGTTCCGGGCGATGGAGCGCAACGGAAACGCGCTGGCGATGCCGTCGGCCGAGCGGACGAAGTTCATCGAGGCGCAGCAGTTCCCGATCTTCGATGGGTCACAGGAGTATTGTCTGTGGCTGGGGTGCATGGGGGCGTACGATCCGCAGGGCCGCGAGATCATCGTGGACTTCGCGCGTGTGATGCGCCACCTGGGTACGAGCTTCGGGGTACTGAAGAAAGAGAAGTGCACGGGCGATCCGGCAAGGCGGCTGGGCAACGATCTGGCGTTCGGGCAACTGGCTGAGGAAGGCCTGGCGGGGCTGGCGAAGGCGAAGGTTGCGAAGATCGTTTCGATTTGTCCGCATTGCGTGCGCACGATCTCGACCGATTGGAAAGAGTACGCCGAGGATCCGGACGCGATTCCGCCGATTGAGCATCACAGCGAGTTCATGGCGCGGCATGCGGCACGGTTGCCGGAGGCGCCGGAGGACGAGAAAGACGCGATCGTGTATCACGATCCCTGTTATCTGGGCCGGTATCGGGGTCGGTATGACGAGCCCCGCGAGATCGTCAGGAAGTCCGGTGAGTTGGTGGAACCCCAGCGGACGCGGGAGCGTAGCTTCTGTTGTGGAGCCGGCGGCGGACTGACGTTCCTGGGCGAGGAATCCGGCGAGCGGGTGGGCCACAATCGGGCGGCGGAGCTCATCAAGACCGATGCGGCGGTGGTGGCGGCGGCGTGTCCGTTCTGCAATTCGATGTTGCGGGATGCGCTGAAGGCGAGCGCGGAACATCCGCCGCAGTTGCTGGACATCGCGCAGATCGCGGCGGCGCGGTTGCCGGAGCAGACCTAGCCTCTCTCCGGGACCGAACTCCGGTACGATTCTGCGACACTACATACTTGTAACCAGACTTTCTTGTAACCAGTCTCCCCTTCTCTTTTCTTCATGGAAACCAGCAACATTGTCGAATTTTTGGTCCTGCTGCTGATCTCGGCGTCGCTGATCGCGCTGGCGACCAGCCGGTTGCGCATTCCGTATACGATCGCGCTGATCTTTGGCGGCTTCGCGATCGACCTGTTCCACCTGCCGATCACCGAGATGCTGGGGCCGAACGCGCAGGTGCTGACGCCGGAGGTGATCTTCGTCGTCTTTCTACCGGGGCTGCTGTTTGAATCCGGGATCAATATTAATGTCCGGCACCTGAGGGAGAACATCCGGCCGATCATGCTGCTGGCGATCGCGGGCATCCTGATCTCGACGGTGATCACCGGCTATGCGATCAATTTGGCGCTGGGGATGCCGCTGCTGGTGGCGCTGCTGTTTGGCTCGCTGATCTCGGCGACCGATCCGATTTCGGTGCTGGCTCTATTTAAGGACATGGGCGTCCACAAGCGGCTGTCGACGATCGTCGAAGGCGAAAGCCTGTTCAACGACGGCACCGCGGTGGTGGTGTTCCAGATCCTGCTGGCCGGAGTGCTGAGCGGTGATCTGGCGCTGGTCGATGGCGTGCGGCAATTCTTCGTCGTGTCGGTGGGCGGCGCGGCACTGGGGCTGCTGTTCGGCTATGCGGCCAGCAAGCTGACCGCGCAGGTGGACGATGCGCGGATCGAGATCACGCTGACGACGATCGTGGCCTACGGTTCGTATCTTGTGGCCGAGTCGTTGGGCGTCTCCGGTATTATCGCCACGGTGCTGGCGGGCGTGATGGTGGGATCGTATGGCGCGCCGACTGGGCATGAGTCCGCGGACGCGCGTGGCGCTGTGGTCCTTCTGGGAGTACTTCGCCTTCGTGATCAACTCCCTGGTGTTCCTGCTGATCGGCATTGAGGTGCATATCGCGGATCTGAGGGATCAGTGGGTAGCGATCGCGACTGGCGTCGCCATGGTTCTGCTGGCCCGCGTGCTGACGGTTTATTCGCTGACGCCGATCAGCAATCGTTTCGGCAATCCGATCAGCCTGCCCTGGCAGCATGTTCTGGTCTGGGGCGGGCTGCATGGGGGCGTGTCGATGGCGTTGGCGCTGAGCCTTCCGGCCGGGGTGCCGTTCCGGGCGCAGCTTCTGGCGATGACCTTTGGCGTGGTGACGTTTTCGATCGTCATCCAGGGCCTGACCATGAAGCCGCTGCTGCGGAAACTCGGGCTGCAGCAGTCGCGCGAGGCCGCCTATGACCGGCTTAGGGTCCGGCGGATGGCGTTGACCGCTGCGCGCACTGAGCTGGATCAACTGCTGTCGGACCACTTGATCACGCCGCGCGTGCATCAGGAGTTGGCCGAAGACGTCAACGAGGAAACCGCGACGGTGACCAGCGCGCTGGCGGCGTTTCAGGCCAACGATCCCAACGTGACGCATGAAGAGCTCCGGATGGCGCGGGAACGGATGACCACGGCCGAGAAATCGGTGATCGTGCGCGCAACCAACGAAGGTCTGGTGACGATGGATGAAGCCGAGCATATGCTGGCCGAACTCGATGAGCAGCTTGAGGGCGATCAGGAACACGGGCACGGGCACGGGACACCTTAGCGCCACCCCATAACGCACTTCAGAGCTTTCCTGATTCAAACAGAGGGCTTGTAGCGGTATGCTGAAAGCATGATCCTTCGGCGTGCTCTGCCCGCCCTGGCAATGCTGATCGCGGTCACCGTCATGGTGGCGCAACAGCCCAATCCCGCCGCTGCCGCCGGACCCAGTGGCGAAGTTACGATCCTTCCCAGAACGCTCAGCCCGATTGAAGCCGAGGCGCGACGACTGTACGGCGCGATGGACCTTCGGCAGAGGGTGGCGCAGATGGTGATCGGCGTGGCGAATGGCGATGTCTATAGCCGGCAATCCGAAGAGTTTGAAAAGTATCGCCACTGGATTGAGGACCTGGAGATCGGCGGGCTGATCGTCAACAACTCAGTGGAATTCGGGTCGGCGCGCAACGCGAATCCGTTCGCGATGGCGGTGTTCCTGAACCAGATGCAGGAGATGTCGAAGGCCCCGCTGCTGGTGGCGTCCGATTTCGAACGGGCGGCGTCGATGCGGGTGACCGGCGGCACCGCGTTTCCGCATTCGATGGCGATCGCGGCGGGTGGCGACATTGAGGCGGCCTGGTATGAAGGGCTGGTGTCGGCTCGAGAGGCGCGGGCACTGGGCGTCCACTGGATCTTCGCGCCGGTGGCGGACGTCAACAATAATCCCGACAACCCGATCATCAATTTGCGGTCCTATGGCGAGGAGCCGGAGCGCGTGGCGGATTACGTCGCGGCGTTCATTGAAGGCGCTCACTCGGATCCAGGGAATCACGTGATGGTGACGGCGAAGCATTTTCCCGGCCATGGCGACACGGGCGTCGATAGCCATTTGGGGTTGCCACGGCTGGGGGCGACGCGGGATCGGCTGGACAAGATTGAGCTGGTGCCGTTCCGACGGGCGATCCAGGCCGGGGTGGATTCGATCATGACGGCGCATATGGCGTTGCCGCAACTGGCTCCGTCGGGCGTGCCGGCGACGGTGGCTCCGGAGATCCTGACTGACTTGCTGCGCAAGGACCTGGGATTTGAAAAGATCATCGTGACGGACGCGATGACCATGCGCGGGCTAACGCTGCTGTTTCCCGACGATGAAGCGTCGGTACGGAGCGTGGAAGCCGGCGCGGACGTGCTGCTGATGCCCAACGATCCGGAGTCGGCGATTCAGGCGGTGGTGGACGCCGTCGAAAGCGGCCGGATCCCGGAGAAGCGCATCGAGGAAAGCGCGCTGCGGATTCTGGAAGCCAAGGCCGAACTCGGGCTGATCGAAAACCGGATGGTGGATCTGAACGGGATCGCCGATCATATGGAGTCGCCGGAAGCCGCCGAGCGGGCGCAGGAGATGGCGGATCATGCGATCACGCTGCTGAAGAACGATAACGGCGTGCTGCCGCTGTCGCCGCGCGATCGGGTTTGTTTGATCACGATCAACAGCCTGCGGATCTCCGAGCAAGGCCAGCGCCTGATTCGGGAGTTCCGCCGTCGCAATCGGCGCGGACGCGTGGTGACCATCGATAACTCCATGCCGCTGGGCGCGCTGGATGCGATTCGCCGGGGAGCCGGGCAATGCGATGCCGTGGTGGTTGCCTCGTTTGCGTCGATCACCGCGGACCTGGGCGACGTCGCCGACTTCCTCTATCAGTTGATCGACGACGCTACGCCGGTGGTGCTGGTGGGAACCAACGATCCTTACCTGTATTCGAGTTTCGCGGACGTGGATGCCTACCTGAACAGCTACAGTTCGGCGCCGCCGTCTGAGTATGCGATTGCCAAGGCGCTGTTCGGCGATATCGCCATCACTGGACGGACGCCGGTGACGATTCCCGAGCTCGCGCTGGTGGGCGACGGGATTCAGATGGGGAAAGACGGCAAAGAGGTCGTGCGGGCCGGGGATCTGAGCAAGGACGAGAAGGGCGAAGGGTCGGCGCCGGGCTTGCAGGACGAGCACTAGGCGCTAGACCGTGTCCCCCAATCGACACCATCGCTTCAGAAGGCGTGAGGGAAGTTTATGGAAGTTCTAGTCATCATCGGATTGATCGTGTTCTCCGGGGTCTTGTGCGTCAAGTCGTTCAAGCTGATTCTGCACCCGGAGCAGCATTGGCACGATACCGTCAAGCAGTTGGAGAAGGAACACGGCGAAGGTTCGCTGGGGAAACATCCGCCGTCGCTGAATCCGATCCGCATCATCGGGATCATTGGCGCGGCGGCCACCGGCGTCGCGTGTTTCTTTCTAACGACCATGGTCTGGCAGCACCTGCTCGGCTAACAGAAAAATGGGGACAGACAGCTAGTTTTCGCTTCCGTAGCAACTCTAGCAGGTTGCTGAAAAACTCTCCAGAAGGCCCGCAGAGCGGGATTTTGGGGGATGCGAAACTATCAGCCTAAGTGCGCCGATCGCTTGCAGCGCGTTTATGCGCGTTGCATCTTTCCTCAACTTGTGGGTCAAAGTGTTTTTCAGCAACCTGCTAGATCAATTCCTCACCCATGCGAAAACGGTGTCTGTCTCCCATTTTCCTAGAGCATCCAGCGCAGCAGCACGTAGGTGACCGGGACGCTGAACAGGGTCGAATCGATCCGGTCCAGCCAGCCGCCGTGGCCTGGAAGCGTGGTGCCGCTGTCCTTCATATTTCCGCCGCGCTTGAACGCTGATTCACAGAGGTCGCCCAATTGCCCGGCGATGTTCGCTACCCCGGCGATCGCGGCGACCTGCAGCCACGAGGCGTAGGGGATCAGAAAGATTCCATAGATCACCGCGGCCAGCATCGCGCCGGCCACCGAGGCGATGGTTCCTTCCCAGGTCTTGTTCGGGCTCACGCGAGGCGCGAGTTTCCGGCGGCCCATCGACCGGCCCACGTAGAGTGCGGCGGTGTCGCCCGCCCAACTGACCAGCAGCGCGATCATCAACCAATTGGGGTCGACTTCGCGGATGGCGGTGGCCGCGCGCCAAGCTCCGAAGATATAGACGATGCCCAGTAGCGCGACGCCGGATCCGGCCATGGCCTTGGCGAGGTCGCGGGCACGCAGCATCCACGACATCAGGACGATGGCCAGGACGACGACCATCGGCAGCGCGGGCTCGGGGACGAACAGCAGAACCAGGCCGGCTGCCATGCCGAGATAGCCGGATCGCTCAATGCCGTTGGCGGCGGCGATGGTGTCAAATTCGTGGAACGCCAGCAGTCCGACGATGACCAGGAGCGCCTGAAACGCCGCCTGCGGAGCGGCCAGGACGATCCAGACAACGATGGGGATCAGGACCACCGCGGTCGCGATGCGCTTCATCGGCTGCGGAGGCCCGCCGTTTCTCCTTGCCGGGCCGAGGGCGGATCATTGCGGGAGATGGGGGTCGCCGCCCGAGCCTGGCTCACTCGGCTGTCTTCGCTGCCTGCCGCTTCCCGCAGCAGGGCTTCGTCTTCGCCGAGCCCGCCAAAGCGGCGGTCGCGCTTCTGATAGTCCAGGATGGCGCGCAGCAGCTCGGCGCGGTCAAAGTCCGGCCACAGGGTGTTGGTGACGTAGAGTTCGGCGTAGGCGATCTGCCACAGCAGGAAGTTGCTGACGCGCATCTCACCGGAGGTGCGGATCAGCAGATCCGGGTCGGGCACGCCTGCCGTATAGAGACGGTCGGAGATCGCTTGCTCGGTGACCTCGACTTCGCCACGGCGCGCATCTTCGACCAACCGGCGCACAGCATCGACAATCTCGGTGCGGCCGCCATAGTTGATCGCCAGGTTGAGCCGCATGCCTCGATTCGAGGAGGTCTTTTGGATGACGTCGTCGAGTTCGCCACGGACGAATGCGGGCAACTCCTCCAGCCGGCCGAACGCTCCAAAACGGATGTCGTTGCGCATCATCAGGTCGAGCTCGGAGCCCAAATAGACTCGCAGCAGGCGCCACAACGTTTCGACCTCGGCGCGCGGGCGCTTCCAGTTTTCGACCGAAAAGGCGTACAGCGTCAGCGCCCCGATGCCCATGCTGGCGCAGGTTTCCACGGTGGAGCGCACCGATCCCACGCCGGCCTTATGACCCGCCACGCGAGGAAGTTTCCGCTGCCGCGCCCAACGCCCATTTCCATCCATAATGATGGCGATGTGGGCGGGAATGCGCTGGGGGTCAATTGCCCGGGCCAGGGCGAGGGGACCAGGGTCGGCTCGAAGTGCCTCCAGCAGGGCTTTCATAATCAGTGACTATGGTAGCAATCCCTTATCTGGGACGGGGTCCGGACTGGATTGCAGAGCGCGAAAGCGAATGTAAAAAAGGGACATCCGCTCTGATCTTTATTCCGCAAAGTACTTGACACGAACCGTTCCCCCGTTTACGCTGGGCCTGTATGTCCGTGGAACCGATGCGCCCGCGCGAGGATGACGAGGGCCCGCGCGCAAGCCGGGAACCGATTCCGATTCATCATCATGCGCTGGACAACCTGCGCACGATTCGGGAAACGATGGAGCGCGCCGGATCGTTCACCGGCGTCCCGGGATGGGGCGGCGTTCTGATGGGCGTGACCGCGATCGTGGCGGCGGCATTTTCCTCGCACGCGACCGCTCGCCCGGACTGGTTCCTGATCTGGCTGATGGAAGGCGCCGTAGCAATCTCCATCGGGTTGATCGCGATGTGGCGGAAGTCGCTGGCGGCCGAAGAACCGTTCCTGTCGGCTCCTGGACGCAAGTTCTGCCTGAGCTTTCTGCCGGCGCTGTTCGCCGGCGGGGTGCTGACCTGGGTTCTGTGGGAATCCGGCCAGGATCGGCTGCTGCCCGGGGTATGGCTGATGCTGTACGGAGCGGGCGTGATGGCAGCCGGCGCGTTTTCGGTGCGTCCGGTTCCGGTGATGGGCGCGTGTTTTTTATTCGCCGGCGCGGTGAGCCTGTGGCTGGTGCCGCAAGCGGCGAACCCGATGTGGGCGGACGTCGCGCTGGGAGCCGGATTCGGCGGTCTGCACATTTTGTTTGGAGCCATCATCGCGCGGGACTATGGCGGCTAGAAGGTCGCGCACGTGACGGCAATATCGATCGCGGAGGAGCAACCGAGAGAAGAGGCAATGAGGAGTTAGCCGTGGCAAGAAGTAACGCAGCAAAAAAACGGGACACCGAGAGCGGACCCAAAGCGGTGGAGTCCGGGGGCGATCTGCGCCCCACGCCGGTCGGGGATCTCGACCGCCTGATCCATGAGAAGGTCCGGCTGAAGATCGTCAGCGCACTGGCGGTGAACCAGTCGCTTACCTTCAACGATCTAAAGCGACTGCTCGGAACGTCCGATGGCAACTTGAGTGTCCATGCCCGCAAGCTGGAGGACGCCGGATACATCACCTGCTCGAAGAGCTTTGAGGGACGGATGCCGAAAACCGAATATGCGCTGAGCCGGGCCGGGCGCAAGGCATTCGAAAAGTATCTGGACCACATGGAAGCGTTGCTCGAAGCGACTCGCCATTTTGACGAAGCCGCCGGCGACGACGCCCAAGCGGAGGCCAAGCGCGGGTGAGTTTGCATGTCGCGATCGTAATGGACGGCAACGGCCGGTGGGCGGCCAGCCGTGGGCTGCCTCGCTCGGCCGGACATCGCGCCGGAACGCGCACGGTTCGGGAAATCGTCGAAGCCGCGCCCAGTCTGGGGATCACCACGCTGACTCTCTACGCGTTTTCCGGCGACAACTGGAACCGGCCCCTGAGTGAAGTCGCGCTGCTCATGAAGCTGCTGCGGCGGTTCGTTCATCGGGAAACACGCAATCTGAAGGACGCCGGGATTCGTCTGGAAGTCATCGGCCGACGCGATCGCCTGGACCCCATCTTGCGGGACACGATTGTCCGCGCCGAACGGGAGACCCAGGACGGACCGAATCTGACGCTGCGCATCGCGATCGACTATTCGGCGCGACACGCGATTCTGGAGGCCGCTCGCGGTGTGCTCCAAAATCCGCAGCAAACGGTGACCGAAGAAAGTCTGGCGTCGCACCTGGGTCCCGACGTTGATTTGCTAATTCGTACCAGCGGCGAGCAACGGCTCAGCGACTTCCTACTGTGGGAATGCGCCTACGCCGAGTTCGTCTTTTCCCCGCTCCTGTGGCCTGATTTCAGCGCTGATGATCTGGCCGCGGCGATCGATGAGTTCCACGGCCGTGACCGCCGTTTCGGTGGACTCTCGGCGCGTGACGGCGAGCGCAAGAGCGCCTAGGCTCAGCCGCTTCTCGCAAGCTCCCACCTACTAAACGCTATACTCAGGGCGAGCCAGTTTCGGGGAGTTTGGCGCACGGCGCGCCGACTCATCGCGACCACTTTTCGTATTCATGAAGCAAAGCATCGTCACCGTTCCGATCCAGCGCCTAGTTGCCGACCGGGAGCAGCCCGCCTCGCAGGATCAGGATCTGGTCGCGGTAGAGGAGCCGTTGCAGATGCGGCTCAACGGCGTAGACCTGGCGATCACCATGCGCACGCCCGGGAACGATCAGGAACTGGTCACCGGGTTTCTGTTCACCGAGGGTATCCTGCCGTCGCGCGAGGCGATCGCCAACATCGCCACCGGCGACAACTCGGTCGAAGTCACGCTGACGCCGGAAGCCGCCGCGGCGCAGCCTGCGGACGTCAGCAGTCAAACGCGGAATTTTTATCTGACTTCGAGCTGCGGGGTTTGCGGCAAGGCGTCGGTGGATGCGCTGGTCGCGGCTGGGTGCACCGCGCCCAATCGAGGCACACCCAAGGTATCGGCGGACGTCATTCGCCAGTTGCCCGACCGTCTGCGAAACAGCCAGATGGTGTTTGACCGGACCGGCGGCTTGCACGCGGCGGGCCTGGCCGACGCCGAGGGCAACATTGACTTGGTTCGCGAGGATATCGGACGGCATAATGCGGTCGACAAGCTGATCGGGCGCGCGCTGCTCGATGGGCGCGTGCCGCTCAACGACCGCATCCTGGTGGTGAGCAGCCGAGCGAGTTTTGAGCTGGTACAGAAGGCGCTGATGGCCGGCATCCCGATGCTTTGCTCGGTCGGCGCGCCGTCGTCGCTGGCGATCGAAACCGCGCTGCGCTTCGGCATGACGCTGGCCGGCTTCGTGCGCGATCAACGCTTCAATGTTTACGCCGGAGCGGATCGCATCGTCATATAGCCGCCGCGCGCGCTCCCTGGCAGGCCAATGACCGGCCTTACTCAGCCGCACCGAAATCGATACTCACCAACACGCGCGGGCCATCCACATTCTGCGGCGGGCGGAACTCGACACGGACGAACTGTGCGTCGGCCTGGCGTCCGCAGGAAAGATTTTTGGGAGCGTTGGCCTCGCCGGCGATGCGAACCGATTCCCCGCCCTCGATCAGATATTCTTCGCGGCCGGTGTTCGTGTTCAGGACAAGGGTCGCCTGGGCGCCGTTGCAGATGAGTTCGGAAAACTGGCCGGAAGAGGCTGAATGTCGCCTCGATGATGTCCTGGTCGGCGCTGGCGTTACCCGGGGCGTCGGCGACTTCGGCCTCATCGGAAGCACTTGGGTCGCGACGTCGTAACTGGGGACGCCCACCCTGGTCAAGATTGTCGAGCGTCTGCTGCCGCTGTTCAAGCTCGGCCTGGTAGGCGGCCTGCGCGGCTTCATAGGCGGCCCGGTCTTTTTCATACTGCGCAATTTCAGCATCCCGCCGGTTGAGATCGTTGATCACCGACTGCGCACGGGCGCGCTGGTTCTCCTTGGCGGTCGACAGATCGAGAATCGACTTTGCCGTGTTCCGGGCGTCGTCATACTTCTTCTCCGCCAACTGTGCTTCCAGCCCCAACGAGAACAGCTCCGGGGCAAGCTCGGCGGAAACCGACGTAATCTTACCCAGCGTTCCCAACGCGCCGGCACTATCCCGACCGATCAGCTGCGTGCGCGCCAAGTCAATTTTATATTCGACGCTATTGGGCTGCTGAATGGTCAACAGGCGCAGGGCGCGCGTGGCCGCATCGTTGAATTGGTTCGCGCCGGCTCTTCCGAAATCGCTCAGCGTACGTTCGCTGCGATCACCGAGCTCAAACGCCTTGTTGAGCATCTCCACGCCGGCGCCGTTTTGGCCACGTGAGAAGGAGAGATAGGCAAGCCCCGTCCATGGCTCATAGCGATCCGGATATTGCTCGGACAAAGCATCGAACCGTTCCTGCGCAGCGTCCGGTCCGCGAGTAATGCGCGTCAGATCAGCCAGGGCGAGCTCGACATCGAACGGATCGGCGGGGGTGCTGTCATAGTCGCCCTTCACACCTCCGAGCTTCACATCGTAGACCAGGGCCCGGTTCAGGCCGTCGACGTCCCGAAAGTAGTTCCGCAGGTCGCTTTCGATCTCTTCAATCGATTTGCCATAGAGCTTCTCCATTACGGCAATGGAATCGCCGCCCTTGGCCAACGCTGCCAGCAACTGCGGCTGCTTGGGTCCGTATTCCACCGAGACCGAAAGGAAATGCACCAGGATCCAGGATTCGCTGTAGAACTGGCTCGCCTTGTCGTCCTCGTTGTAGAACGGTGAGTCATGGTCGGCAGTCAGGATCTGGCGCAGAGGAACCCAGGGATCCAACAGGAGGCGCTGCATCCGGCCGGGGATGATCGCGCCGACCACCACCTGGTCGCCAATTTCTTGAAACGTCGAATAGAATTCCGCGATCCCCTCATTCAACCAGAGCGGATACGTGGTTCCGGCATGGCGCGCCACCAGATGGACATACTCGTGGACCGCGGCACGGGCCGTGTCGTCGTCCGGCTTACTGACGACGATGTAATCGCGGCTGGCGCCGGATGAGTAATAGGCGGCCGAGACTTTGAACGCATACGGCTCATATTCCTTCTTGTTGTTGAACTGGACGATATAGACGGGAACCGGATCGGGGACCGAGCTATGGGTCATCAGCAGAAAGAAGTTGCGGACACGCTCGAAGAAGCGCAGCGTGCGGCGGGTGTTGCGTTCATTGGTGCTGGACAGGATCCGGAAGTCGTCCGTCTGCATCTCGATCCATTTGTCCTGGGCCTGCGCTCCGGCGGCCAGAAGAAATCCCAGGAGAATAATCGCGATACCCCAGCGTTTTCCGCGAAACATGGGTCAAGTTTAACAACCTTTGTTGTCGGTTGCGTCAAGCCCGGTGGGAAGGACCAATTCATATTTTCACTTGCACTACGATGATCTTCGTAGTAGAGTCTTCGTAGATATGAATCCGCCTCGTCCCACCGACGCTGAACTCGAGATCCTGACGGTGCTGTGGAGCCGAGGGCCCTCCACGGTCCGTCAGGTGCATGACACCATCGCCAAGCGCCGTTCGGCCCAATACACGACCATTTTGAAACTCCTGCAAATCATGGACGGCAAAGGGTTGGTGAAGCGTGACGAATCCGAGCGCGCGCATATCTACCGGCCGGCCCAGAAGAAGCAGCAAATGCGCCAGCTGCTGGCCGGGGACCTCTTGACCCGTGCCTTTGAGGGGTCCGCACGGCAACTCATGTTGGGGGCGCTTTCCGCGAAGAAGACCTCCCCAGAGGAACTGGACGATTTGCGCAAGCTGCTTGACGAATTCGAGAATTCCGCGGGAGAGACTTCCCGCCCAGCGCGCACCAAAAAGATACCGGGCAGAAAGGGCAACGAATGAATTTCCTGGACTCGATATTTTCCACGCCGAACTGGGCCGGCATAACCGACGCGCTCGCATCGGCCCTGCTCCACTTCCTATGGCAAGGGGCAGTGATTGGCGCGTTGGCGCTGTTGGCGCTCTGGCTGTTGCGACGTCACCCGGCCCAGGCCCGCTACGGGGTCGCCTGCGGGGCGATGTTGTTGATGGCGTTCGCGTTCGGCACAACCTTCTGGACGAGCCTTCCCGGGAAAGTGGTGAATCCGGAACTGGGGGCGTTGTCGCTGGACGACCTATTTCTGCGATTCCCGAGCGTTCAGGCACTGGGTGGCCCGGCCTTCCCCGCGCTGGACGAAAAACCCGTCAACCTGTGGCTGGCCGCGTGGGCCATCGGAGCCCTCTCTGTCCTGTTCTATCGCCTGCTGGGATGGATCGCCGCTCGGCGGCTGCGCGTACGCGCCGTGTGCAGTGTGACGCCTGGCTGGCAAACCCGGCTGACGCAACTGGGCCGGAAGCTTGGCGTATCGCGGCCGGTGGTGCTGCTGGAATCCGCGTTAGCCGAGGTTCCGCTGGTGATCGGCTCTCTGAAGCCGGTCGTGCTGATTCCCGCGGGCCTACTAGCGGGTCTGCCGCGAGCCCAAGTCGAGGCGCTGCTGCTGCATGAGCTCGCGCATATCCGGCGTCACGACTATTTGGTCAACCTGCTGCAGAGCGTCATGGAAGGCGTGCTGTTCTATCACCCGGCTGTGTGGTGGCTTTCCCGCGAGATCCGCAACGAGCGCGAGCTCTGCTGCGATGAACTGGTGGTCCGCGTAACCGGCGACGCTCCTGGGTTCGCTCGCGCGCTGACGGCCGTGGAGTCGCTGCGCATCGAACGCGCCACGCCGGCCTTGGCGGCCACCGGCGGACAGCTCCGGCAACGCATTGAACGGCTGCTGGCGGGATCACGCGCAGCCGCACCGGTGGCGCCACTCCTGTCGTCCCTGGTTCCTGTGGCTGTGCTGCTTCTGTTGGGCAGCGGCGCGATGGTCGCCTGGCAAGCAAACTCGGAGTCACCCGCCACGGCGGAGCCCGTGACATCGATTCATCAATCGATTCAGCGGACGGTACATCAGGCTATCCAGTATTACTTGGATAACTTCGGCCACCTGATGGGCTTCGACCCAGAGCCTCCCGTGGTGAACCTGCAAGCGCAGGCAACACCTCCACCTCCTCCACCTCCTCCACCGCCGCCACCTCCCCCAGCACCACCCGCTCCTCCCTCTCCGCCAGAGCCACCGGCCCCGAGTGCGCCACCACCCCCTCCTCCGCCTCCACCTCCACCACCACCACCGCCTCCGCCACCACCGCCGGGTGATGGAATTGGAAATGGAATCGGCGCAGGCATCGGGCCGGGTTTGGGCAAAGGATCGGAACGGTCAGAGGCAGCCGCGCGGCCCTCGACGCCGGCTACCCCAGCGCCTGCGGCTGCACCGCGCAAGGCGCCGATCCCTGTGACGGTCGAAGCTCCGCGGCGTGAGCCACGACCTGTGCAACGAGCAGAACCGGCTTCGGCACCGCGGCCGGTGCAACGAGCTGAGCCGGCTCCGGCGAAGGCTCCGCGTCCGGCGCAAGATAAAGCGCCCCAAGGCGCGACTCCGCGGCCCGCGCCTAAAGCAAGTCCTGATCCAGAACCAGACATTGGCGCGCTCCTGAATCTCCTTCCGCCCTTAGCGGGTTTCCCGGCAGGGACGCCTCTGCTTGCACAGCAGAGACAGTCCAACTCTCCAACGGGAGCCACTCAATCGGCTGCCCAGATTGGCGCGAGGCAGGCCCCGAACAGTCCGTATGCTCGCTGGCTCGACGAAGAGGTCCCGTGGATCATCACCAGTGACGAACGCAACGCGTTTTTGAAGCTCGCTACCGATGACGAGCGACAGATGTTCATTGAGCAATTCTGGCTCAGGAGGGATCCGACGCCTGCGACGACCGAAAACGAGTTTCGCGAGGAGCACTATCGGCGGATCGCCCGGTCGAATGACCGTTTCGGCACTGCGGGAGATCCCGGTTGGAACAGTGATCGCGGTCGAACCTACATCCGTTATGGTCCCCCGGATGAGATGGAAGAGCATCCGACGGAAGGACGCGAATTCTGGCGCTACCGGAATGTAGAGGGCAGCAAAGGATCTTCCGTTTCTTCGCGGACGAATCCGGAAGATACCGGCTGCAGACCGGGCAGACCGACAACCAATAAAACCAGCGAGGCACGCTCGCCACTGGCGTTCGCGCAGAAAGGGCTCAGAGAGTCCCGGCGATAAGCCTCTTCTCGACCACCTCGGTATATTTTCTATGTCCTTTTGGGGTGAATGACAAATACGTGGGGTGATAGATTAAGGTTCTGCACCCGCTCTCGATCATTCACGTGGACACGGAGACCGATTGGCGCGGCGGCCAGATGTCCCTGCTCACGCTGGCGCAGGGGCTCGCCACGCGTGGACATCGGCAGACCATCGTGTGTCCGGAGGAAAGCGAACTCGCCAGGCGCGCGGCGGCCAAAGGCTTTCCGGTTGCGCAGACGATTGCGCGCGACGCCGATATCGTCCATAGCCACAGCGGACGCGCCCACAATGACGTCATCCGAGCCACGCTGGGCGCCAAGGTCCGGCGCGTCACCACGCGGCACGTTGCCTTCGCACCGAAGCACCCGCTGATTCACCGGCTGAAGTACGGGCAGACCTGTGACGGCATCATCGCGGTCTCAAACGCGGTCCGCCAGATGCTCACCGATAGTGGTATCCCGGCATCAATAATTCGCGTGATTCATACCGGCATTGAAATTCCGCCCCGCGCTCCATCACCGGACGAACGCGCGGGAGCCCGAGTCAAATACTCGCTCACGAGGGATCAATTCGCCGTCGGACATCTGGGGGCATTCACCAGGGAGAAAGGGCAGGACATTGCCGTGGAAGCGGCCCAGGTCCTGAAGGCGTCCCTGCCACAGGCGCACTGGCTGCTGGCCGGTGACGGGCCGGAACGGGAAGAGCTGGAAGCCGATGCTCCTTCGACGATCCAGTTTCCCGGCTTCGTTTCCGATCGCGCGACGTTCTACTCCGCGTTGGACTTGTTTATCATGCCTTCCCGCTCGGAGGCATGGGGCCTGGCCGCGCTCGAAGCGCTGGCATACGCTGTACCGGTGATCGCCAGTGACCTCGGAGGATTGCGGGAGATCGTCGAGCCCGGCGCAAACGGCTGGCTGGTTCCGCCGGACGACGCGGCGGCACTGGCATCGGCGATCCAACGCGCGGCCAACCTGCCCACGGCGACGCTCGCGTCGATGGGAACGAAAGGCCGAACTCGCGCGGCGATGTTTTCCATCAACACGATGGTGCAGCAAACCGAGGCGTTTTACCGTGAACTCCTGGAGCGATAACGCAAGCGGCGACCGGCTAAACGCGACGTGCCAGCAGTAGCGTCATGTCGTCCTGCAGTTCGCCCTCCCCGGTCCAGTCCCGGACTTCGTTCAGGATGATCTCGATGATGCGCTCGTCTTCCTTGTGTGCGTTACGCTCCAGCAGATCGATCAACCGGCGGTCGCCAAACATCTCGCCAAAGGCGTTCTCCGGCTCGGTGATGCCATCGGTGAAGCCCACCAGAAGGTCGCCCGGCTCCAGCACCAGATGGCTCTCGCTGTATTGTACAAAGGAGAACGCACCGACGACGGTGCCGTTGACCTCCAGCTTCTGCGCTTTGCCGTTCCGTACCAGCAGCGGCGGCAGATGTCCCGCGTTGGTGTAGGAGAAGGTGCTCGACTCGTCATTGTAGAGCCCCAGGCAGAAGGTCGCGTACTTGGCCGCGGAGGTATTCGCGAACAGGTGCTCGTTCAGCCGAGAGACCAGTGTCGACGCCGATAGTGGCCCCATCTCATTTGACTTCGCCGCGCTCTGCAACTGGGTCCGGAATGAACTCTGCACCGAAGCCATCAGCAGCGCGGCGGAGATTCCCTTCCCGGCGACGTCGCCGATCGCGATGGCAATTTGCCGGTCACGGATCGACTCAAAATCGTAATAGTCCCCCGAGACGATCCGCGCCGGATGACAAACCGCCGACATGCGCAAGGTCGAGGTCGACGGAAGCTGCCGCGGAAACAGCAGACTCTGGACCTCGTGCGCGATCTCGATTTCCGACTGCAGACGCTCCTTTTCCTGCGCCACGGCCAGCAACTGTTCCACGTGCTCGGTCATGCGATTGAACGATACGCCGAGATCGGAGAGCTGATCGTTGCCGGAAACGTGGATACGATGCGAGAAATCGCCCTGCATGACCTTCTGCGTACCGATATACAGGCGATCCACCGCGCCAGTGATGCTCCGCGTCATGCCGACACCCACAGCCCAGCAGGCCAGTTCCACCATCAGGAAGATCGCCAATCCAGCCAGCATGGCAATCAGCAGAAGCCCTTGCCCGAAGTCCGCCTGCCGATTGAAGACAGCGGCCCAAACGGCGGAAACACGCGTGCCGACCGCCAGGAACACCTGTCCGGTCGCCGCTTCGGGATGGTCCCAGTCCAGCGCGGGCACCGTGGCGAACCACAGCAGCGGAGTATCCAGAAAGAACGAGGACTTGGTATTCGGATTCAACGCGCCTTCGGTCCGCGCGAGGCGAAGTTCATCGGCGGAGGCGGCGACGTCCACCGCGCCTAAATCCGGCGCAAGCCGATCCAGCAGAGATTGCGACAAAGGCGCGCACAGAGTGATGTCACCCGAATCGGTGTGCCGGTAGCTCCAGAGATAATAGCGGCCATTGCGAGCGACGATGCCATCCACGTCCGGCCAATCCGCCGCGGGCCGCTCAAAACGCCCCTGGTCAGGAAACCAGTAGTCGCGTCCGGAATCGCGCATCACCACTTCCAGGCCAGGAAAGCGGTCTTCCATCATCGGGCTGATTAAGCGTTCCAGCGCCGCGGGACGTTGCGCCGAGGGCATCACAGCTAACGCTTCCGTCACACCATTGAGCTCGGCCACGCGGCGATCCAGTTCATCGGTGGCGACGTTGATCGTGAGCTGCAACATCAAAAGGTAGGCGCCCATGGCGGCCAGCCCCGCCACCAGAATTAACGGCACCACGGCGATGAAGAGATAGGTGATCAGCAGGCGATTGCGCAGCCGCCAGATCAAGGCTCCGCCGAACCGGCGCACGGCCCAGATCATCGCCACGATCGCGCTGATCAGCACGACCGCGCGCACCAGCAACCCCACGCCGCTGGTGGGGACGACAACGTTGGCCAGCAGCCATCCCACCAGGAACAATAAGGCTCCCAGCCCGATCCACCCCAGCCATACCAGGGTGCTTTTCAGGATCTGCGTATTTTTGATTCGCTCCGGCACCGCCGCCCCGAGACGAACAATTTCGTCTATTCTTCAGTATGCTCTAGATCTGGAGCTTCCACCGACTCGGCCAGATGGAGCCGCGTCAACGAATCCCGCAAGTAGACAAAGGCTTCATCCACGTCGTCCACAAAAACAAACAAATCGAGGTCGTCCTTGGAGATCATGCCGTACTTCACCAGCGCATCGAAGTTGATGATCTCTTTCCAGAAAGACGTACCATAGAGCACAATCGGTAGATTCTTGAGCAGTTTTTCGGTCTGAATCAGCGTCAGCAGTTCAGTGAGTTCGTCCAAGGTGCCGAATCCGCCCGGAAACACCACCAGCGCCTTGGCCAGATACGCGAACCAGAACTTGCGCATGAAGAAGTAATGGAACTCAAAGCTGAGGTCCGGCGTGATGAAAGGATTGGGACGTTGCTCAAACGGAAGACTGATGTTCAGCCCGATGGTCTGGCCGCCGGCTTCAAGAGCGCCCCGGTTGCCGGCCTCCATAATACCGGGACCGCCGCCCGTACACACCACGAAGCGGCGATGGCTCTGGTGCAGGCTGTTGGACCACAGCGTCAGCTTCCTGGAAAGTTCCTTGGCTGCTGTGTAATAACGGCCATGTTCGCTGGTTTCGAACGTCCGCGCCGATCCGAAGAACACAATCGTGTCCTGGATGTTTTCCTTGTGAAAATGCGACAGCGGATGCAGATATTCGCTGAGAATGCGAATCGGGCGCGCGTCCACGGTGTCCATGAACTCGCGATTGCGATACGCGCGGGGGAGTCTTCCTTTGGGTCGTTTCTTACTCATGATGGTTTGGACCTGAACTTTCCGTTGTGGAGAATGGTCTGACGGGTGGGGGAGCGCCCATTGGTAGACGGGCGGCTGGAGTATTTCCGTCCAGGATTCACTCTTTGCCAGGATTACTCTTTGGAGGACGCGGTCGACGAGGCCTCTTCGAGTTCCGCCACGCGCCGCTCGAGCTGTCTTACCGACTTTAACAGGTCCGGCAGCTTCGGAAATCCGGTAATCGCGCGCAGCCATTGGCGCGCTTCAAAGGCCGGCGATCCGCTCATCACCGCGCCTTTCGCCACATCGCCGCCGATGCCGCTCTGCGCATAGATCACCGCGTCGTCATGGATGGTCAGATGTCCGGACACGCCAACCTGTCCGGCCAGCAGCACGTTCTTTTCCAGGATGCTGGACCCGGCCAGCCCGGTCTGCGCACAAATGATATTGTCCTCGCCGACCACGCAGGCATGGCCCACCTGCACCAGGCTGTCGATCCGCGCTCCGCGTTTCACCCGCGTCTCGCCCATCGTGGCGCGGTCAATCGAACTCAGCGTCTGGATCTCGACGTCATCTTCAATCACGGTGACGCCGCTCTGCACGATCTTGGCGTGCGTGCCGTCGGCGCGTTTGGCGAATCCGAACCCGTCGCCGCCGATTACCACGCCGTTCTGCAGCGTGACGCGATCGCCGATCTGGCAGAACTCCCGCACCGAGGCGTGCGCGTGCGCGGTGAAATCGTCCCCGATCCCCGCGCCTTCATAGATCACCACATGCGGATGGATCACGGCATTCTTGCCGATCACCACGTTTTCACCCACCACCGCGAACGGCCCGATCGAGGCGGCCTCGCCGATCTTGGCACTTTCGGCGATCGCCGCTTGTGGATGGATGCCGGGCTTCGGCTTGGGTGGTTGATAGAACAGCTCCAGCGCACGGGCGAAATCCAAATAAGGATTGCCGGAAATCACTTGCGGAGTTCCAAGGTCCTCGAGCGGCTGGGCGACAAAGATCGCTCCGGCCCGCGTGTCCTTCACCTTATGCGCGTACTTCGGATTCGCCAGGAACGTAATCTGGCTCGGCCCGGCGGACTCCATCCCCGCCACGCCGGTGATCGTATGCTCCGGGTCCGCATCTTCGTGCAACCGGCACCCCAGGCGCTGTGCAAGTTCGGCGAGCGTGATGGACACCACTGTGCTATTTGGCATGGAGATTCCCTTGAAGTCCAGTATCCCGCGTTTGCATAACCTGTCATTTGTGTTTCAGCGAAGCGCCCCCAATCCGTGATACACATGCTTAATCATGGCCAACCGCAAGGAACCGAAGGGCACCGTCACTCTCTGGCTCGGCACGCGCAAAGGAGCCTTCTGCTTCACCTCCCGATCGCGCAAGAAATGGACGGATAAAGGACTGCAGTTCGCCGGCACCGAAGTCCATCACGTGGTGCGCGATCCGCGCGACCCCAACATCGTTTACGCTGCAGTGAATAGTCCGTGGTTCGGTCCGCACCTGCATGTCAGCCGCGACGGCGGCGCCACGTTTGAACAGTCCGATGAGGGCCTGGCGATTCAGTCCCTACCCGAGACTTCGGTCGCTCGGATCTGGCACATCGAACCGGGCCATGCCGACGATCCCGGCGTCGTCTGGGCAGGCGTTGATCCCGGGTGCCTGTTCCGCTCGGCTGACTGGGGCAAGACGTGGGAGGAGGTTCGTGCGCTCAACAACCACCCGACCCGTGAAAAATGGATGCCCGGCGCGGGCGGCATGACGATCCATTCCATCCAGTGCCCCACCAAGGATCACATCGTGGTGGGGATTTCCGCTGCCGGCGCGTTCCGCTCCACCGATGGCGGCCAAAGCTGGGAGCCGTTCAACGGCAACGTCCTCGCCGACTTCGCGCCGGAGAAATATCCCGAGGTCGGCCAGTGCGTGCACAAGTTACTGGAACATCCAGGCGCACCTGGAACGTTGTATCAACAGAACCACTGCGGGGTTTACCGGGCAAGCTTCGACGCGCCCAAATGGACCGACATTTCCAAGGGCCTTCCGACTCGCTTTGGATTCGGCATGGCGCTCCCCGCCGCCGAGCCCAAGACGGTCTTTACGGTCCCCATCGAATCGCCCGCCTTCCGCTGCAATCCGGATGGCGCCTTCCGCGTCGCCCGCAGCCGCGACAAAGGCAAGACCTGGAAGCTGCTGACCAAGGGACTCCCGCAGAAGGGCGCGCACCTGAACGTCTTCCGCGAAGCCATGACCGCCGATTCGTTGGATCCGGCGGGGGTTTACGTCGGGACCTCCGGCGGGATCCTATTCTATTCGCGAAACGCCGGGGATCGCTGGGAGATGCTGTCCGATACGCTTCCGCCGATCTATTCGGTCAGCGTCTCGGTGGCATAAGGGTACAGCATCCCGCGGAAAGGTCCGGAATCCAAGGAGGGTGGGCTTCAGCCGGCGGGAAGCACGACCCGCCTCATGCCATCACCGCTTCGATCAGATCGATGACTTTTCTCCGCAGTGGGCGCGTCAGCGGCAGACCAGCAAGCTTGATCATCCGCACAACCACATCCAGGCTCTTGTCCATCAGGTTGCTCGTATTCCCCTGCCCCGGCGACCGGTCATGGATCCAATAGAAGATAATTCCCATCTGATACATCCACAGCAGGCGTGGCATGTAGGGAAGGAGGTCCTTGGGAATCGAGATCTTGGCGGACTCGAGCACCTGGGCGAAGAACTCCATATCGGCGTCGCGCGTCTCCCGGGTCTCGGCGCTGAAGGGCGAAAGCGGATGCGAGGGGTTCGCGTGTTTCGCCAAGGCTCCCAGCAGGCCCCTGCTCGGCTCGAAGTAGTCTAGCTTCACCTGGACGATTGCGCGGATCTTCTTCTCGAAGTCGCCTGGCGCTTCCAGGATCGCCTCCAACACCGGCGCCATTTCCCGCTGCGCTTTCTGATAGAAGGCGAGGATGATCGCGTCCTTCGAAGCGAAGTAGTAGTAGGCGGCTCCGGTCGCCACGCCCGCCTTCCGGGCGATCTCCCGCATGGCGGTTTCTTCGAACCCTTGCTCGCGGAACAGCTCCAGAGAGGCATCGAGGATTTGGGTACGGGTCGCCTCGCTCTTCGCCCCCTTTTTCGTGTTCGACTTGTTCATAGCTGACATGTCGGCCCCTGTTCCGAGCGGAGCCGGTCGGTAAGCTCCGCGTCGCTGGTGAACTTCATGAGTTCGGAAATCTTCAGCCGCTGCTCGGATAACGCGTGAAACGCTCCTTTTGCGAAAGGCAGCATCGATGGACGCGCCAGGCGCAGCGCCCACCGCCGATACTTTTTGAGCGCCCACAAGCAGATCACGAAGGCGTTGTCACCCAGCCACGCTTCGCCAGTGTCGCTGATCACCGCAAGGTCACCCTCCGCGACCTTTGGAAATTGGCGATGGGCTTGCGATGAGCCGCTGGGCACGAACCGCAGAGGCACATAGGACGGCTGCTTCAACATCCATTCCCGCACCCGCGAACACAACCCGCAGCGCGGATCATAAATCACATCGAGACGTTTCATGCACCCCCCTATTCCACAACCCGATAGCGGGCATCTGGCGGCAGCGGCGGTGGCGCCGCATGCTCTTGGCCACGGACCCGAAGGTGATTGAATACGAAGAGATTCAATAAGTGCATCGCACCGAGTACGAGCAGGATTAAGCCCACTTTGCCAACCACGAGTTCTATCGCGTCTCTCGCGCTCTCCAGTACCTGACCGGTCTGCATCGCCCGCGCCACATACCCGATATTGATCAAATAAAAACCCACAACGAGGAGCCGATTCACCGAATCCGCCAGCGTCTCGTCATTATGAAAGGCTCGGACAAGAAACACTCGACCGGAGGCGTGTAATGTTTTCGCGACCCAGATGGTCGCCGCAAGACTCAGCGCTAAATAGGCGCCGTAGGAAATCTCAATCAGCATGAGGACTGCGCTCCTTTCAGGAAGTATCTTTTGAACGCGTTCAACTAGAGTATGGACGTGCCCCGCTTCTCTGTCAACATGTTTTTGAATGTGTTCAATAACCGACTTGGGCCTTTCCAACCGATCAAGCCAAGACAAGGCGCGAAACGCAGCCCCAATCGGCTACAATCGCCTCAAGTGCTTTATCTCACCGAATCGGAAGTCCAAAACCTATTCACGATGGCCGACGCCATCGAGCAAATGCGGCTGGCGTTTCATGCCATCCGGGAGGGCGCCACGCAGAACCAGTCCCGCCGGCGCTTGATCCTGCCTACCGGCTCGGTACTGCATCAGATGGCAGGCTCGATGGGCAAGTATTTCTGCACCAAGATCTACACGTCGAATCTGAAGCATGGCGGACTTCATCAGATGTTCGTCCTGCTCTATGACGCCGAGACCGGCAAACCTCTGGCCCAGATCGAAGCTAATTACATGAGTCTGGTGCGCACCGGCGCGGCGACGGGCTTCGTGGCAGACCTGCTCGCGGACCCGGATATCAGCTGGGTCGGGCTGATCGGCTCCGGCTACCAGGCCACCGCGCAACTGAAGGCGATCCGCGCGATTCGCGCCGACATCGCCGTCCGCGTCTGGAGCCGGAATCCGGATCACGCCAAGGATTTCGCGGAAAAATATGACTGCACGGCGGTCAATTCGGCGGAAGCGGCGGTTCACAACGCCCAGATCGTCATCACGGCAACCTCCTGTAAAGATCCGGTGCTCGAGGCCGACTGGCTGCAGAAAGGCGCCTTCGTGGCCGCAATGGGCTCCAACGCGCCGAATCGTCGCGAACTATCCGCAGAGCTCGTTAACTCGGCCGGACTCATCGTTGTCGATGATCTGGAACAGGCCAAGATTGAGGCCGGCGATCTGCTGCTGGCCAACGACACCCCACTGGAGCACTGGGAAACCTTGGTCGAGGTGAAAAGTATCCTCGGCGAGGGACAGGCGCGCTACGATCCCAACCGCATTACGATCTTTAAGTCGTTGGGGATTGGCGTGGAGGATGTTGCCGCCGCGGCCTTTGTCTATGAGGAGGCGCTCAAGCACGGCAAAGGCCGCCGCTTCGGCACCTTTGATTAACGTGTACAGGGATTAGCGTCTGGGGACGAACCTGCAAATTTCGCCCGCAGGAGGGGCGTTTACGCGCCCCGCGCCGCGCGCCGCGAGTCCCTGATGCCGATCACCTTTCGATCAAAAGCTGATCGGATTAGTTCCCGGACATCGCTTCCTGCAGTTCCACGATGGTCTGCTGCTGCGCCCGCAGCAGATGTTGCACCAGATCCCCCATCGAGAGCACACCGACCAGCCGATCCCCGTCGACGACAGGCAGGTGGCGCAAACGATGTTCGTGCAGCAATCGCATCCCGTCCGCCAGACTGTCTTCCGGCGAAACGATAGCCTCGGGCGGCGTCATGATTTCCCGGGTCCGCGTCCCCAGCGAACTCCGGCCTTTCAGAATCACCTTGCGTGTATAGTCACGTTCGGAGACTGTCCCTACGAACTTGTCCCCGTGCATCACCATCACGCAGCCGACTTCCTCATCCGACATGATGGAAATCGCGCGGTGGACGCTGGAATCAGCTTCCACACAGTGCAGAGTGACGTCCTTTTCGGCCAGGAGCGCCGCGACAGGCAGGTCTAACAGGTCCGAAGTGTGCAACGCGAACATATCGTCGCTCATAGTCCCCTCCTAAGTCCCTCAGTTCATGAGAGATCACCCGTTCAAAGTGCCTCTATCATGCTCCCGAATGCTAAGAATGTCAACCCTAAGTTAAGATTTCTTAACAAATTACAATGTGCCATTCAGCAGGTCTTTTTCCCCGCCATACCGCAGAGCAAGGATTTCGAAGGGGATTGGCCGTCCAGCCGCGCGAGAGGGCACAAAATCGCCGCACGGATCGCGCTTGATATACTCGTGGATTCGATTCCACCCAACCTCAGAGGATCCCAACAACGCCATGCAGCACAAAGTCGTCCGCAACATCCAACGCGCCAACGCCGCCGCTTTGCAAGGAGCTCGGCGAGCAGGGCGTCGCCACCGTTCACGAAGCCCAGGGCCGCATCGGCCTGCTGGCGTCCTACATGCGCCCGATCTATAACTCGGCCAAGGTCGCCGGACCCGCGGTCACCGTCAGTTGCCAGGCCGGCGACAACCTGATGATTCATTGCGCAGTGGAGCAGTGCCAGCCGGGTGACGTCCTGGTGGTGACCACCAAGAGCCAGTCCACCGACGGCATGTTCGGAGAGCTGATCGCGACCTCGCTCCAGGCGCGCGGCGTAGCCGGACTGATTCTGGATGCCGGTTGCCGCGACGTCGCCGACCTCACCGAGATGCAGTTCCCCGTCTGGTCCAAGGCGATCCACGCTCACGGCACGGTGAAAGCGACCCCGGGCTCGGTCAACATTCCGGTGGTTTGCGCAGGCGAGACGGTCTATCCGGGCGATGTGATTGTCGCCGACGTGGATGGCGTGGTCGTCGTGCGTCGCGAGGATGCCGGAGGCGTGGTCGAATCCGGACGCAAGCGCCTGGAAAAGGAAGCCCGCAACCGCGCCAAGCTGAAGGCGGGCGAACTCGCGCTGGAGTTCAATGGACTTCGCAAGGTCGCTGAGGACCTGGGCGTTGTCTGGGTCGATGAATAGCTTGGACTTCTATGGCGTGGGTCGTGAAGGTTAACGGCCCGCCATCTCCCCGTCGACCAACATCCGCACCATCCCGTCCTGGCGCGAGTGGAGGAACAGTTCTCCGTTGCGGCCGTGGCTGATGTGCAGATCAGCGCGGTTCACCGGCATACCCAGGGTCTCCTCCACCAGTTCCGTGAACGTAACGTCGCGCTCAGCGCCATCGGCTCCGCGCACATACAATTGGATCTCGCTCACCGGAGCCACCGTACGGGGGATCCCGTCATCGGCAGCTTTCATTGCCGCAACATCCGCCACGAAGACGCGTCCCCTTTGGATGTCGCCGAAGACGAACTTGCCTTTCAGGATGTCGATGTCGCCGTGATAAGCGAAGCCGTCGGTAACGGCCCGGCCTTCGTCATGATCGTAGATCGCGACCGGGTATAGGAATCCATCCTGAACGGATCCGTCCAGAACCTCAGCCGGCAGCGGATACACGTTGTTCAGGCTACCGCCACGCACGCGGGCATTCTCGAAATAAGCCTCGCGCCGCATCCAGCCGTAGTTGCCTCCGTTATGAACGATGTCGATCTCCTCGATCTGGCTCATGCCGATATCGGAGGCGAACATGGTCCCGTCGTCATCCCACGACAGCCGATGCGCATTGCGAAAGCCGTAGGCATAGATCTCACCGAGCGTGTTCGGATTGTCGTCGGCAGCGAACACATTGGACATCGGGATGGTGTAGTCCCCGAGCCCCTTCACTCCGCCTGACGCGGAGGGACTCCGCGGATCGATGCGCAGGATCGCGGTCATGATAGAGTCGAGCCGCTGGGTCTGTGCCGGATCGTTTCCGTGCGGACCGGCTCCATTGCTGAAGCCGTGGTCGCTGCCACTGGTGTAGAGCAGACCGTAGTCCTCATCCCCGGGCCGAGCGGTGGGATTGAATTCCACTGCGCCCATCGGATGCGTGAGCGTATCCACCACATGCGCCTCGCGCAGAAGCGTACGGTGAGTTCCCGCGAAGCGATCCGCCGCCGGGTTGTTCGCGTGCCACTCGGTGATGACGTTCTGATAGGTCACATCATCCGGACCATAGCCGATCGGGATGAAGTCGACCGGTTCCGGATTCCCCGGCCCCACTTCGCTGTGCACCGTGTACAGCAGACCGTTGGCCGCGAAATCCGGGTGGAATACGAAGCCGATCAGCCCGCTCTCCAGACGTCCGGCATACATGTGCGGCAGCATCTCGGCGAAATTCGCGTACACCTGCGGCTTGCCCTCGTCGTCGAGCAGATACAGGATCCCGCGCGAGTCATTGATGAAACGGCGGCCGTCGGGCAGGTCGCGCAGGTAGCTCACGCGAGCCCAGTTCTTCGCGTCGGCGTCCTGATCCGGAGGCCGCAGCGTGCGTGTATCCGGCAGGCGCACCAGGTCGCGGACTTCGATTCGAATGCCGCTCTGTGGGATGGGCTCCGGGAGCGGATTGCTGGTGATCTGGGCAGCGACCGGGATAGTGGCAAACCACGCCAGACCCGTCAGCCTGACGAACATGCTTCGACGTCGCATGGACACCTCCCGTTGCTTACTGCGGCAGCTGCGCCGAGCCGTCGAGCGAAAACACGAATAGCGTGGGCGCATTCTCCACTGGGCCATCCGCGGGGTTCGCGTCACGACGCCCCTGGCCACCCAGCAAAGCGACGTACTGTTTCCCGTCGATTTCGTAGGTGATCGGCGGCGCCATTCCGGTCCGGCCGGTTGGTACCTCGAAGAAGTTTCTCGCCCTTGTCGGCGCTGTAGGCCATCAGGCGTCCATCCTGGATGACATGGAAGACCAGGTTGCCGGCCGTCGTCACGGTTCCACCGCCAATGCCGCCTCCGCCATCGGCACGCCACACCAGCGTTTGCGTCACCGGATCCCAGGCCTGCAAGCCGCCGCGAACGCCTTCCGGAGCCTCGGGGCCAATCGACGGCGCTTGAATCTGCTTCGGGGTGCCGCTGGCCCGCGTTGTGCCTGAGCTATTCGGTTTGTACTCTTCATCGGCCTGATACGTGTAGCTCATATAGGAGGCGGGAATGTAGACCAGCCCGGTGCTCGGATTGTAGGACATCGGCGCCCAGTTGTGAGCTCCGCCGCCGGTCGGATAGACGGCCAGCGGTTCGGTATCGTAGTAAGCTTCCGGATTCACCATCGGACGGCCGATCTCGTCCAGACCCTTCGCCCAGTTCACTTTCACAAACGGCGCGCCTGAGACAGACTGCCCGGAAGCCCGGTCGAGCACGTAAAAGAATCCGTTCTTGGAGGCCTGCGTCAGCACCTTGCGCGGACGCCCATCGATGGTGAGGTCCAGCAACATCAACTGCTGGACGCTGTCGAAATCCCAGTTGTCATTCGGGACCGTCTGGAAATACCATTTGAGCTTGCCCGGTGGTCAGGTCGACCGCCAAGATCGAGCACGTATAAAGGTTGTCGACGTCCTGCGCGCCGCGGAACTTCTGCACCCACGGCTCGGCATTGCCGGTACCGACATAAACAAGGTTGGCCTCCGGATCGTAGGCGAATCCGTCCCAGACCGCGCCCCCGCCGCCCCGCTTGTAGAAGTCCCCGCCCCAGGTCTTGGCGGCCTCGCGCATCGCTTCATTTTCGAAAGGCAGGCTCGGATCGCCAGGCACCGTATAGAATCTCCAGGACCGCTGTCCGGTTCTTGCGTCGTAGGCATCGAAGAATCCGCGATTCTCACCGCCGTCGCCGCCCGAAACCCCGATGATCACCTTGCCGCCGGCGATCCGGGGAGCCATTGTCATGTAGTAGTTGTCCTGCGTGTAGGCAACGCGGCTCTCCCATACCGGCCTCCCGGTGAGAGCATCGAGCGCGAACAGCCGCCCATCGAGGCTGGGAGAAATGATCTTCCCCTCATACAGCGCCAGTCCGCGAGCCGCGTTAATGCCCTTCGTGGTCTGTTGGTTGACCTGCGGATCCCATCGCCAAAGTTCCTTACCCGTGCGAGCGTCCAGGGCGAAGACCACGCTCCAGGACGTGATCCCATAGATCGTGTTGTTCCAGACCAGCGGCGTGGCTTCCTGCCCATAGCCGCCGGTCCCCGCCACATACGACCACTCCAGACCGAGCCCGCTGACATTCGACGCATTGATCTGTTTGAGCGGGCTGTAGCGCTGCTCACTCTGCGACTTCCCGTATCTCAGCCAGTCGCCCGGGTAGGCGTCGGCGGGAGTACCGGCGTTCTTCAGGACCGCATCGTTGATGACGGGCGGCTGCTGCTGGGCGTGGAGGGCGCCACCCGCCGCCGTCAACGCGAGGAACACGAGGGCGTAAGTCTTTGGAAAGGTCCGCATAGAGATCTCCTTTGGGCACTGCTTTTGCGCGCGCCGATTTATCTCGGGGAACACGGACGCCGCGCATTGCCGGTTGTGGCGAAGTCGCTCGCGCGTCCTACTTTATCGCAACCATAGGAAGAACGCAGGTGAACCAGAGGCAGACCTGTCCCTATCCGTCCTGCGGGCACTTTCGGTCATACATGGACAATGGAGAAGGACCCATGACGCTCCGAATCCTTGCCGCCCTGGCGACCTCCATCCTCCTTTTGTCTCCGAACCTGCTCGCACAGGAGGCCGATCCGCCGCAAACCAAGCGGGAAGAAGAGTTGCTCAAGAAGATCAACGAACTCGAAGAGAGGATTGACGCGCTCGAGGACAAAGTCGAGGAGAACCAGACGAACGTCTCGGCCGATGCCGGCAATTCCCCCAAGGACAGCAGTGTCGATAAAGCCAATGCGTGGCTGAAGGACACGACGCTCAACTTCTTCTTCGACGGCTACTACGCCTGGAATACGAATCGCCCTATCGGCCGGGTCAATCTGCTCCGAGCCTACGACGTCACCGCGAACAACTTCAGCATCAACCAGACCGGGATGGTGGTGGAGCGCGCTCCGGACCTCGCCGCGGGCAGGCGCTGGGGCTTTCGGCTCGACCTGATGTATGGACAGGCGACGGAAACGCTGCAGGGCTCGCTGCAGAATGAGCCTCGGCCGCAGGTGTATCGCAACGTTTATCAGGCCTATGGCACCTATGTGCTTCCGATCGGGAAGGGGCTGACTGTCGATTTCGGCAAGTGGGCCAGTTCGCTGGGCGCGGAGGGGAACTACACGAAGGACCAGATGAACTATTCGCGCAGCTATTTCTTCCTGTTCCTGCCCTTCTATCACATGGGGCTGCGGTCCACGTATGCAATCAACGATAAGGTGAGTCTCGGCTATTGGCTGGTGAATGGCGCCAATCAAACCGAGGACTTCAACAACTTCAAGTCGCAACTCGGGCAGGCGATCATCACGCCGAACAAAAAGGTCACCTGGACGATCAACTACTACAACGGCCAGGAGCAGCGGGATGTGGTTCCGATTGTGAATCCAGGATTGCCGTCGATCGCGTCACAGCCGGGCCTGTCGATCACCCCGGTGTCGCCGGTTCCTCGTGGACGGTTTCATGTGATCGATACGTATGCGTTCTGGGACGCCACGGACAAACTGACCGTGGGGGCCGAATTCGCCTGGGTACTCAATCGCGTGCAAACCACCAGTGCTCCGCAGCGGGTCATGGGGGGCGCAGCCTACGTTCGCTACCAACTGACGCCGAAGTTCTACATCGCCCGAAGGTATACGCGGCTCAACGATTACAACGGACTGTTCAGCGGCATCCCGCAGAACCTGAACGAGTTTACGTCCACTGTGGGATTCCGTCCCGCGGAGGGCTTCGAGGCCAAGGTGGAGTATCGGCGGGACTTTTCGAATACTCCGTTCTTCCTGACCAGCACCCCGGGGTCGCTGTCTAAGCACCAGGATACGTTTACGCTCGGTTTGCTGTGGTGGTTTGGAGGAAAGAGTGGGAGCTGGTAGATCGACCCCCAAGCGAAAAAGCCGAAGAGCGTGTTTACGTATCGCCCTGCCGTCGCCTCCCACCCCGTGCGCTACCCTATAGTTTGTCCCTGAGGCGCGCTGTAATGCGCCTCGCGCTGCCCGATTTGGAAAAGGAGAGCCCTCAGTATGGGTGAAATTGTACAAGCCGCCGCCACCGTGCATGCTCCGCAGATCTTTGTGAAGCCGCCGACGGAGATCCCCGAGCAGTTGGAAGCCGACATCGAAGCCATGCGGCTGATCGGCCGAGATCTGGATGAGACCAAGCCGGACCTGGTAATCATTATCGGCAGCGACCATCTGGAGACTTTCTTTCTGACCTCGGTGCCGACCTTCGCCGTCATCGCGCCGGAGGTCTCGAAGGCGCACTTCGCCAATAAGGATTACGCGGTTCCCGTTCACCTGCCCTTCGCCGAGGACATGCTCGACAAGCTGGTGCGCATGGAATTCGATATGTCCTACTCGCAGGACGCGCTGCTGGGGCACAGCTTCGCCGCGGTCTACGAATGGATCATTGAAGATCGCGACATCCCTGTCGTCCCCATCTTCCTGAATACCTATCTGCCGCCGCTGCCCACGCCGCAACGCTGCTACGCGCTGGGCCAGGCGATCCGCAAGGTGGTCGAGAGCCGGCCGGAGAAGGTCGCGATCATCGCCAGCGGCGGTATGTCGCACTATCCGGGCACCTGGAAGTATCCGCAGCCTGCCTATGATTTCGATTACTGGGCCATCGCCAACCTGGAGCGCGGCATCGTCGACCCGATGCTGGAGCTGTCCTCCGAGCAGCTCGATGAGGTCGGCAATACGGAGATGCTGCCGTGGTATCCGATGTGGGGCGCGCTGGATAAGGGAGCACCCGGCGAGCTGATCACCTATCAGCCCACCTGGCACCATGGCCACGCGGTGATGCGGTACCTGCCGAACAAGCGGCAGGGTCCTCCAACCGGTGAGATTCCGGATCCGTACGAGTTCCAGCAGGGCGGCTTCGAATTTTACAAGCATCCGCACCCGAAGGATTTCGCGCTCAATAAGATCCTCTATGAGCTGCGCATTAAAAAGGACCTGCGGCTGCGCTTCTTCGCCGATCCGATTAAGGTCGCCAAGGAAGAGTACGGGGTTCCCGATGAGCAGGCCAAGCTCGTGCCGACGCTGCTGAATGAAAATATTGACGCGCTGCGTTCGCTGGAGCCGCATCCGCTGGTCAAAGTCGGCGCGCATCCGCTGGGCATGCTGATGAGCCTGGTGGTGGTGCAAGCGGAGATGCGTCGTCTGCGCGCGGCCGGGGAACTAAAACCGGGCGTCAACCTCGTCCAGGTCTAATCGGCGATCCTACAAATCACACCCTCGAAAATCCACGATCGATCTAAAGGCCGGCTTCCCAAACGGGGACCGGCCTTCTTCGTCTGTAGATCGTGTCGGGAACGCCTGGACCCGCTCCTCAAGGCCGGCCACATCCGGCCAAGAAAGTGAGTCTACCGTGCGGGGTCAGTCGCGACCTAATCGCAGCATGCGCGCTAGAAGCCGCATATGACTTACCACCGGCTCTCTGAGAATATCCAGTTTTACCCTAAGCGTACTAAGCCACATCGCTCTCTTGCCTCTAAGAACGTTTCCCGCTTTTCATCAGTATCAATGTGGCAATTTTTTCCTAACTCGCCAATAGTATCCGTATCCCAGCTTCGATAGCATACCCCCAGAGACACTCGAAATGGTACCGAGGACGAGGAGGTACTGGCATCGCGTACTAGGCGATTGCCTGATAAGAACGAAATGCAAACATCGAAGATCCTAGCGAGAAAATCAAGGCGAAAGCATAGAGGGTTTCCCCTACGCGGGACATCGGGAAGATACCGTAGAAGCCGCGGTAACTCCATGTTGGAAGTTGTATTTACCATCCTTCCGACGTTCGCCCTAATCTTCGGCCTGACCGACTGCGGCTTCATGATTTTCCGCTGGAGCACACTCCAGAACGCCGTGCGCGAAGGAGTGCGTTACGCCATCACGTTCCAGACCGATCCAGATCCAAACGGTGGATCGATCGGGCAGGATGCCTCCATCAAGCGGGTGGTGCAGTATTACTCGCTGGGGCTGGTCTCACCTGAGGATAACCCAGCGCATATTTTCGTTAATTATTACAATCCTTCTGACCCGAATACTCCAATTGCAAGTGGAGGAAATTCCCCCGGAAATGTCGTGGAGGTCTCAGTGCAGAATGTCTCTTTCCGCTGGCTCGCGCCGCTTAGTGGAGTGATCTTTGGAGATTCGATCTTCTGGGCTACTGAGCCCTTGACCATTTCGGTCTACGCGGCCGACATTCTCGGAGGGCTACCGGTGGGTGTAACGGGGGTGCCACGATGAACCGCACGAAATACACCGCAGCGCTGGAGCGACGGCGCAGGCGGCAGAGCGGACAGCAGATTCTCGAGTTCGCCTGCGCGGCGGTGCTGTTCTGCCCCTTGCTGCTGGGAACGTTCGTGGTGGGGCTGAGCCTGATTCGCAGCATTCAGGTGAACCACCTGGCACGGGATCTGGACAGCATGTACATCCACGGAGCCGATTTCAGCACCTACAATTTCCAGGTCATTGCGCGACGCCTGGCAAACGGCATGGGTCTGGACATCGGAGCGGCATTTGATGGAAACATGGCGGAGAACACCAGCGGGGGCGGCCGCGGCCTGATCACCATCAGCCAGGTGATGTGGGTGGGCGGCGATCAGGAGCCCAATTGCCAGGGGGTGTTTCCGGCACCTTGCACCAATAAGAACAACTTCGTCTTCACGCAACGGATCCGCTTCGGGAACGGCAGTGTGGATAGTGACCGGCCCAGTTCATTGGGCGCGCCGACCTCCCCCCGCAACAGCCATGGGATTGTGCAGAGTCCGGTGCTGTCGGCCGGTGCACGTCTGCCGTCGCCGGCGCAAGGGGAGATGCAGGCCCTATGGCAGACCTCGGCGGCGGGCCGGACGCCGCTGAAAGACGGCCAGATCCTGTATGTGGTGGAGGCGTATTTTCAATCACCGGACCTGAGTTTGGGGAGTCTGCAGGGAAGCGGACTCTATGCCAGGTGGTTCTTCTAGAGGAGCGCAAGCATGATGCGAACAAATCCGCAGGGAAAGCGGAACGAACGTGGCGTGGTCCTGATTCTCTCAGTGATCGCGCTGGTATTTCTGATCCCCATCGTGGGCCTCGCGATCGATGTCGGCTACATGTACGCGGTGAAGACGCGGCTGCAGTCGGCCGTGGATGGCGCCGCTCTGGCGGCGGCCCGGGCTTTGACTCTGGGGCAAACAACGCAGGCACAGGCCGCAAGCGCGCGGCAGAACGCGGTGAACTGGTTCTACGCCAACTTCCCGCAGGGCAATTGGGCGACGACCAATACGATGCTGGACTCCAGTTCCGTCCAGGTCTTCGACGATCCGGGCAATCCCAACCTGCGCAACGTCACCGTTTCCGCGACCACCCATGTTCCCACCTGGTTCATGCGATGGTTCGATATCGATTCCACGGTTATCTCCAGTATGGGCAACGCCAGCCGCCGCGACGTCGTGATGATGATCGTGCTGGACCGCTCCGGCTCCATGAATCTGGCGCCGGGAGACGCTTGCGGACAAATGAAGACTGCCGCCAAACTCTTCACGGGACAGTTCGCGCCTGGACGCGACCGTATCGGACTGGTCTCCTTCTCCGACGGTGTCTATGTGCACTCCTCCCCGACTACGGACTTCCAGAACGTGCTCGGCTATTCCAATAGCCTCGGTAACTCGCAGGGTAAGATCGACTCCATCTCCTGCTTGGGCGGCACCAATACCGCCTCGGCCCTGTCGATTGCCTATAACGAACTTTATAAGATGGCCCTGCCCGGCGCGTTGAACCTGGTCCTGTTTGAAACCGACGGCCTGCCCAACTCTCTGACCCTGAACTTCTGGGACCCGAGCAGCAATCGCCCCGCCCTCAGCAACGCCAGCGGATGCCAGGACCGCAATAATCGCACCGTCGGCGCGGGCGGCTGGAATTCCGCCAATGCCCCACGCGACTGGATTACCTCGACCTACAGCATGAACACCGGTGGAACCGGCTTCATGCCTGATATCCAACCCGGCACCTACGGCGTGCTGTACTCCGGCGACACCAGCGCGCAGTTCCTCGCACTGGGCGAGCCCTGGCACGCCAGCGGCTACAACTACGGCTTGACCGGCAACCACGTTCCATTCAGTAACACTCCCGGCTGCGGCTTCAGCAGCAGCGGTGGACGGGGCGGCCGCGGTGGGCAGGGCAACATGGGAAACATCAGCGACTTTGCCTGGATCCCCGCCACCGATATCTTTGGCAATCAGGTGAATCCGGCCAACGCCTATAAGCCGGTCCAAATGTCCGGTGGCCATCTGAATTTCGGCGGCACCACTTATAACAAGTGGGTTAACTATCGCAACGGCGCCTTTAACGCCACCGACAATGCGGCCTACCGGGCGCGCACGAACGGAAACCTCCCCATTAGCTTCTTTGTCATCGGATTGGGAGGCTACCAGAACGCGCCGCCCGACCTGACACTCCTGCAGCGAATCGCCAATGATCCGAACGGGGATAGTTTCAATCAGACCCCCGCCTATCCACCCTGTGCACAGAATCCAAACTGTATTTACTATCCCAGCCAGCCCAAAGGCCAGTTGGTTTACTCAACGGACGCGAATTCGCTCAGTCAGGCGTTCCTTGCGCTTTCCTCGCAAGTGCTTCGCCTAAGTCAGTAGGCGCCATTCGATTCCATTTTGCGGGGACTCCGTGCGACTGTTCCTCTCCAGTCCGGCTGCAGATTTCAACGGAGTCCCCCCGGGATCGGCCAAACCGGCTGGTTCCGGCAAAGGCGAGCAATCGAACGCACGCGTCGAAAATCAGGCCGACTCAGCGCGAACCGTAGGCGAACATCAGATTCAGGTACGCGGCCGGACCCAACAGGAACGCCGCGACCCAGTAGCCGAACGTCTCGATCTGTTGCTGCATTTCATCCGGGATCCCCGGGATGGGGTTCCGCCGCAGGAAGCCCACGTCCAGGATTCCGAAGACGATGAACGCGATGGCAATCACCGGCGACACCCGCCACCACCAGCTCTGCGCGAACGGAACCTGCTCATCGAGCTGGTAGATCAGCATGCCGGCTCCGGCCAGTGCGTTCACCAGCGTCTCCAGGATCACGACGCCCGCATGCCGCTTCATCACGAACCCTTGCTGAGTACCCGCAATGGAGGCACTGATGAAGATGGCGAAGTAAATCCAAAACCACATGGTGCTCGCGTCCAGACCGTCTCTCCCAGCATAGAGGGACGAGGCGGCGGGACGAGTTGGAGAAAGACGATGGGCGGGACGAGGCTAGCGGTCACCCGCGGCTAACGCTCTTCGATCTTCTCGATCAGCGCCATCTGTTCCTGGAATCGTTCCCGGTCCGGATCCGGCCGGGTCTCAATCTCCGCCAGACGCCGAATATAGTCCTCCGGCAGTCCGTGCTCCAGCGCGCCGGCTTGCACCAACTGGAGATACCAATCAAACGGCTTCAGCCCGGGACGTTTGGACATCGCGCGGTAGACCTCAGTCTTCAACTCGCCGTCGGGAGTCGAGACATAGAATCGATCACGGCGGTAGCCCTCTCCGGCGCCCTCATGCTCATCCAGCACCGGCAGGCGATGAATCGGGAAAGAATACACGACACCATAGACCAAGTCCGAGGAACTTCGGGAGACTTCGATGTCGCACTTGCCGGAGGTATCTTTCGACAGCTTGTCAAAAGTGAGGCGGTAGCCGGAGGCAATGCCGACGGTGACCACGTCCACCTCGCCCAGCCGTGTGACCAGCCTGCGGGTCAGCATGTTGGAGCCGTAGGCAAAATAAAGTACCCGATCCTGAGAAACCTTCACAAATCCTAGATAGGTCCGGGTACTGTTACGTCACAAAGAAACCGAAGAATTCTTCGATTGGTCGTTTCAGGAGTATCGCGAGAAGAAGAGGCTCGTGCGAAAGGGAGCGAAGAACAGCGCGGGATGCTCAGAAGAAACGCGCAAAAACAAGCGGACGCACACGGCGATATCGCTCGGCGCGTCCCTCGACGTTGTTGAGATGTGAACCTGTCGTTCCCGTAAAGGTCCCGGCAGGCGAATGCATCCGGCGGGCGAATGCGTCGGGCAGAAGGGCGACTACTCCTTGCCTTTGCCCTTACCCTTGCCGTTCTCGGCCCCGTAATTACCGCCACCGAAGTTGACGAAGGTTTTACCGTCCTCCTTGGTGAAGCGCAACAGGATGCCGCCCGGGGTACCGTCCTTCAGCGGATTGGTCACGGCGGTGATCTTATCGCCCGGCTCCAGGGTGTGGCGATTCCAGCCACGGCGGCCCAGGTAGTTCGGGCTCATACCTTCCAGGCCCCATTCCACGGTCTCGCCTTTGTCATTGACGACGTTCATAAAGACGAAGGAATGCGGGTTGGTCCACTCAAAGCGGGTCACCGTGCCTTCCAGACTGATCGTCTTGGTCTGATCGAACATCGTGAACGAGTGGTGCGCCTCTGCTGCGGGCGTAACCAACAGGACTGCGCTCGCAACAAGGGTAGCGGCGATCGCCAGCATCGTCTTACGGATCTTGAACAGTTTCATCTTGGGTCGTTCCTTGTCTGTAGTATCTTCTGGGGCCTTATTCGTTCGAGCTCAAATCGATTCCGGCCTGGCCTTCCTGGGTCACGAAGTTGCGGTTGTTATCTTCACAGATGTACTCGGCAATGTCCCAGTCGCTGTGGCGAGCATAATAGCCCGTGCGGTGATACGGCTCGGCCAGAGCCTTCTGATCGGTGATCGTCGTCTCGATCTTCAGCAGATCGGGGTTTTCCAGAGAAACCCGCTCCACGACATGCATATCTTTGGAGTGCCGGACTCCGGCGCCGGCCAGCGGCGTGGTGTCGACGAATCCGACCGAATCGATCACCAGCGTGTCGCCTTCCCAATGGCCGATCGAGTGACCCATGTAGGTGGGATCCGGATCCTCGGGATGCGGGCGGCCGTCGGTATAAATATGACGTACCTGCATGTAGGCCTCCGAAACGATCACCACCTTGCCCGGGGTGAACAGAAATTCGATCGGATAGGGCTGCGTCATCACGCCGGGCAGGCCAGGAGGCACGCAGTTGGCGGCCGGGGAATCGTCCGGCGGGTCCTCGCGATACGCGTCGGCGATCGCTTGATATTCGGGCGTCAGCATCGGGCGGGCGTTCCGGCCCCCCGGGCCACCCGGACCGCGGCTGGTTTCCCAGACGTCAACGAAGTTCGGCAGATCGGCAATCTTTGCCCACGTGCCGCCCGGCAGTTCGGCGGCGTTTTCCGCTTGTGCAAACAGCATTGGGGAAATGGCCGTCATCGCGATCGCGGCCAGTGAGATCAGACGGTGATTGAAGGTACGCATACTTGGGCGGTCCTGCTCCATATAACAATGACTGGTTCCGGCCGAGCCGGGTTACCCCTCAGGGTGGAAATCCCGCTCACAGTAGAGGCGAAATTTCCATTGAGAACAATAGCATACGGAGAAAAGCGAGGGAAGCGGCCAAACGGCAGAAGGCGCCTCAGCCGCGCTCGAGTTTTACCACCACCAGATTGCCGCTGCGGGCGATTGCATGGGCGTCGGGGATGCTGGAGAATTTAGCCTGATAGGTCGCCTCGTCGACCACCCAGACCGAGCTCCACCGTTCCTCCAGGGCCTGGTCGAACTGGGCGGGATCGGTCAGAATCCACAGTGCACGGTCGCCATACCATTGAATCTGCGCGGTTTCGTCAAATCTCGGCTGTCCGGCATCCCAGAATCCGATGCGCTCTTCCGGCGCGGCGACCTCGGTGGCGGCCACCGCAATCGGCCGGATCTCGGCTGCGTGCAAGCTGACTGGCGGGAAAATCGCCACGCCGATCGCCACCACCAACCCCATGGGAATCGCATAGCGCAGGTAGAGGCGGAGTCTCGTTTCGCCGACCAGCCTGGCCAGCCCCAGCGCCGCCAAAATGGAAAAGGCGGGATAGGCGGGGAGCAGGTATCGCAGCACTCGGCTGCCGCCCACCGAACAGGCCACGAACATCACGGCGGACCATATTAAGAGGAGGGAGAGGCCGGGCTTGCGGTCCGGTTCGCCGGAAGATGCGAAAGAAGATGCGGAAACGATTCGGGCCGCGCCCCAGGTTCCGATGGCCAGGAACGGCAGCCAGGGCCAGTAGGATTGCACCAACATCCAAAGGTATTCCGGGGCACCGGTGAATTGGCGCCATGTGCCGGAAACCTCGCCGCCGATCTTGTCCGCGAGGAAAGCGGTTTGCACCTGCCAGAACAGGTCCGGGTTCTGCTGCGCCTGGTAGGCGTACCAGAGGGTGAGGGGGATCAGGGATGCGAGTAGCAGGACGGTGGTGATCGCGCGATTGGGGCGCGGCCCGCCCCGCCATTTGTCGGGGAGCCAGAGCCAGATTAGTAGCGTCGCTGGGACCGCCAGCCCGACCACGCCGCGCGTCAGCAGCGCCATGGCGGCCATCGCGGCGCTTAAGACGGAGAATGCAACGGAACCGCGCGTGTCGGTGCGCAGAGGCTCCGCTTTTAGCGACAACGCGACCGCGGCGGCGAACCAAAACGTGAACGGGATATCGGTCATCCCGTGCGAGGTGTACTTGATGAAGTACGGGGTCGCCAGCATGATGAACATCGCCACCAGCGCGAGCGTCCGATCGGCCGTGATGCGAAAGGCGATCCAATAGACCAGCAGCACCACGCCGACGCCGGCGGCGGCCGAGGGGAGCTTGGCCAGGAAATCCCAATTGCTGGTCAGCCCTCCGAACAGGGAGAAAAAGACCGCCTGGAGCCAAACGAAGCCCGGCGGATGTTCCAACGCCGGATAGTCATTGCTGCGGATGTCGAGCCAGTTGCCGGATTTAACGATCCCCTTGGTGATGTGGGCGTAAACGGCGTCGTCGTAGCCGGCTAAATCGCCCAGTCGGATCGGTCCGAGCAGCAGAAACGCCGCCGCTGCCGCGAGAATCCAGAATTGTGCCCGTTGGGTCAATCCACCAGCATATCCCGCCGGGTCCGCGATGAAACGCGTCTGCCACGGCCATCCGCGGACATCGCGCGGCTTAGCCCCAACCGATCACGCAGGAATGTCACGCAGCAGCGCCTTGGCGGAGCGCGGGGCTTCGCTCCAGCCGGTAGGAATGGTGGCAAATCGAACTCACCGAGCGCAGGACCTCGAACGCCTCCAGCGCCTCCCGGCGGAAGCGCGCGAACGTATAACTCGCGCGGCGGAACACGCGACCATGCTCGGCCCAGACAACGTACAACGTTCCTTCCATCAGGACGCGATGCGCGACCCAGTGCAGCCACTTCTCCGGCCCCCGAACCAGCGCCAACGTGCGGCCCTGATAGATCAAGTGTTCGGATTCATCGCGCAGGATCTCATTGCACAGCGTGCGCAGGCGAGACGAATTCGTGGCGTCTCGAAGCGCCCGGTAATAGGGGATCGCGATCGCCTCGGCCGACACCAGGACCGTCACCGCCCACTCCAGTTCCCCGAGCACGCGAAGATGGCGGAAGACGCCGTCCACCCAGTGGCGCCGCAGGCGCGGGATGCCCGCGCGGTCCATGAACTCGCCCAGCAGGTGGCTATGCTTCTGTTCCTCGGTGATGAACTCGGCCAGCGCGGTAATGAAGTCGGGGTCGCTGGCGAGCTTGCCCCATTCCCTGCCCCGGTCCAGAAGTCGCTTGCCTTGCGAGCCCTCGCCGAGTTGGAATTGGGCGATCGATGCGGCGATCGTATCTCGCTCCTCGGGCGTGAGTTCGGGCGCGTCATCTCTGTCGTTTGGCGCGATGCCGCCGTTAAGTTCCTGTTGGGCCTGCACAACCCGCCAATGCCTGCGATTCTTGGTCCAGAAGTGATCTCGCCAGGCGCGCGAGCTCGCCAGGGGACCGGGAATCGTGGTGATGATCTCCACAGAACCAACATCAATAGAGCGGGGCCCGGCGGAGGGCCGGGCCCGAGAGGCGGCCTCGTTTGCCGGGGCCGGAGAGGAAACAGAAGGAGACTCGCCATTCATGAGAATACTTTATATTGCAAAGTACTTCTCGTCAATGGAAAGTTTTACCGATCGTCATGGGCGTACGCTTCGCGGGGCATGGTCCTGCGCCAGGAGGTGTGGCTGGCGATGGGAGGCGGGGGTTGAATTAGACCCCGCTCGCTAGAAAGCGGCCCCGAGGTCCGTGAGTTTGAAGGCCCACGCCGGCTGAACGACGGCCCCCTTGGACGCTATTGCCTGAGCAGGTCCCAGTCCTCCGGTCCGAGGCATTGATAGAGTTCCCCGTAGTTGGAGAGGACCTTCTTTTCCCCGTCCGGCAACACCAGCAAATTCCCATTCATGTACCGCCCCGGAAGCTTCCAAGCCTTGGAACTCAGTTTTCCGTGGTGGAATGCTTGTTGGGAACCACGGCTCTCAAAGCCGCAGACTTTCACAATATCGCCGACCTTCAAGCTGTCCCCGGCGAGGCCCATCCGCTTGAAATGGAGTGGCGAAGGCCCGTCGATGATCCATTGGTGCGCATCGCCGCTCTCCTCGCTCTCCTCGAGATAGATTCTGCTGTGGGGATTGACGACCTCGAAACGGTTCACTTTTCCCTTGATCCAAATCGGCGCCGACGTATCGAAATTCAATAGGGAATGATGGGCAGTCAGGGATTTGGCCGATACAAGCAGGGCGACCAAAACCATCAAAACCGCCATCATCCTGGTCATTTTGCTAGTGATTGTCACGAGGATCTTCTCGACCGGATGTACGCACCCTAAAAGCCCTATCGTACATCGGTCAAATTCCTGACCGCACGGATCTGACGGTTCCCCCAAGGATTTCGACGGATGAATCCGGAGCTATCTGCCTTCACGGTCCATACACCGCTGCAGTTGCCCGTAGTTTGACAGGACGACCTCCTGGTTATCGGCAAGCAGCAGCAATGTGCCGTTCATGAACCGGCCGGGCAGTTTATAGTCCGGAGAATCCAATTTCCCGGCTTGGTGCGCATCCTGGGACTTGAGGCTTTCAAAGCCGCACACCTCGACCATGTCGTCGATCTTTACGGTGTCGTCAGTGAAGCCTCTCCGCTGGAACTGCAGCGGCGATGGCCCATCGGCGATCCATTGATGCACTTCACCGTTCCCGTCGGTCTGCTCCAGGTAGATCCGGCTGTGCGGATTAACGGCTTCGAAGCGAACCACTTTACCTTTGATCCAGATCGGCGTGGAGAGGTCGAAGCCCGAAACAAGCGAGTGATGCGCGGCGAGTGAGCCCGCGAAGGCCAGCAGTGCAAGGGCCGCGGCCCACACAGGTGTTGTTCTGGTGATTCCCATTTGTGGATTCCTCCTGACAAACTCAAGCCTAAACGGAGCTCATCCGGGATTCCATGACCTAAAAGATACTTCAGTGAGATTTCTCGCGCCGCACCAGTCAGTATTTGACGGTGAGCCTAAATGCGTCGCGCTTGCTAACGCCCACCCTCCTATTCTTCTTCCCATCCGGTGGGCGAATTGTAGGGGAGCATGTAACCCATCGCCTCGATCTCGTGCATCCTGCCATCGCGGACGACAAAGATATGCGTGGCGGGGAGGTCGAACGGATCGAAGTTCATGGTCTGTTTGGTCATGCCCTCGACGCCCTTGATCTCAAATTCGGTCTGCTCCATGGGATGGCGGAAATGGGAGAGGCCCATCACCAGACCAGTAACCGGATCGGCGATCTCAACGCGGCGGGGATCGATACGAGTGATGTACTGGAACATTCCCGCATCGAGCTGCGCGGCGCAGCCCAACATGCCGAGCTTGTTCGCATTCGGATCGTCGGATGGCGGATTTCCCGTCGTCTGCATGCCGTTTTCCAAGCGGAGGCAATCGTCGGCGAACGGCGCGGCGCTGCCGTCGTTGTTGACCAGCGCGTCGTAGTAGGTGGCGCCGATGCGCAGCAGCTCGTCGCGATCCATACGCTGGTCTTCGGGGACTTCCTCAAAAAACACCGCGCGCGGCTCCTGAAGATTCTCCAGGCTGGACTCGCGCAGGTTGCGGGCGATCATATGCTCGGCTTCGACGATCTGGTTGGTTTCGGGATCGAGTTCCAGGCGTATGGCGACTTCGATCGGCTCGGAACCAGTCTCCTCGCCTGCTTTCCCTTTGGCTTTTCCTTTCGGCGCGGGCACGTTGGGATCGAGCGACCGGTCCTCTTCCATCATGGCGATGATGCCTACTTCGTGCGAAACCGGATCGGGAACCGAAATCTTAAAGTTGGTCGGCACTTCGGTGGCGGTCAGCCACAGGCCTTCGCCGGGCTTCATCGCGAACGGAGTTCTCGACAAACTTCACGTTGGGGGCGAGCGGAACAGCCTTAGGATCATGCGCGACCAGCGCGGCCAGGTAGTCATCCATGATGCCGTCGAGGCAGTCGCGATCACAGGGCTCGGCAACGGCCTGCTCCTCGGCTCCGCCACCGCAGGCGGCCAGGGTCAATAGGACGGCCAGAGGCGCGGCGATCCACAGGGAATGGCGTGCGGGAAAAAACTCATTGGGTTCCTCCTTCGGGAAGGTTCCCAGTATAGCCAGTGACCGGGATCGGAAGCTTCTTTATTCTGGGGATGCAGAAGACTTCATTCACATATTATTTTCAGTTCATTGGGAATGCCGCAGTCGCCATCAGTGCATGCTGCGAGCCCATGTCGTGAACTGAACGAATTCAATCCAGTCCAGACGCTCCATGGACCGTCCCAGCCATACTGGCCCGTCTTGCGGAACTCCATCCAATACGGGCCGGGAGCCAGTCCGCCGATCTCGAAGCGCCCCCGCTCATCGGTCGTCGTCGAGCCGCAGACACGCCCGTCTTCACAAGTCAAGGTAACCGCGACTCCGTTGACCGGGCCTCCAAGTGAAATCGAGTCTTCATTGATTGCCCGAACTATGCCAGATGGGGGCCCGACCCAGAGAGTCCATTGCTTTGAGCTTCCAAGCTACCCGGATTTTTAGCGCAAACCACTGCGTCTTCTGGATATTCAGCTGACGCGCCGCGGCGCGCGTCTACTGGAACAAATTGAAATCCAGGACGTCCTCCGGCAGGGTATCGTCGGGCTTTTCCCAGTCGGCCTCGAAGTACTTCTCCCAGACCTGGGCCCAGGGCCGGTTGTAGTAATCCACAAAGCGCGAATCGGTGCTGGTCAACTGCGTCGGGCGGCCGTCGGTGTCCTTCACGTTGCTGAGGCACTCGACGTACATGTAGCGGGCGCCCTCGGTTTCCGGCGTCGCGGTCCGCTGAAATTCATAGGTCGCGTGCACGGGCTCAACGAAGGCTTCCGGATCATAGAAGATCGCCTCGTGATTCAGGCCCACGAATTCGCCGTTCTCGAGGCGGGGCTTCCAGGTTTCGACGATTTCCATCTGATTGCTGTACTCAAACATCGAGTGAAGCTGCCAGCCTTGAACGTTGGCGGTCCAAGTGACCAGCGTATCGTCATCCCAGAAACCAATGGTCTCGCCGTACCACTGCGGAACTTCGAGCACGTGTTCCTTTTTGTCGATCATCACTTGGCGCAGGAAGTTGTCGGCGATACCCGAGACGGTCTGTACCATCCAAGGCGTTACTACCATCTGGAACCGGTTGGCCTGCGACACGCGTACCCACCAGCGAACGAGCCCTTCCGGATAGCAGAACGACGCATTCCACTGCGGCGAGTTGGTCACCGCCTCATGATAGGTCTGCTGAACGAAGCGCTTCTGATATTCCGGCGTCAGTAAGGAGAGGATGGTCGGCACCTGGCTCTGTCCCTGCATCCAGTTGGCGCCATCGGAATTTGAAGGCTGATAGTAGCCGTCCCAGTCCGGGACCGTCGCCTTGTCGTAATGCGTGGGTCCACCCTTGGCCTCGGCCGCTTCGAGCAGCGCGTTATAGTGCTCCTCGGCCGTCTTATATTCATACGGGCTGACGATCGTGGCCCGGTCGATATCGTTGTCGCAGTCGCCCCAGGGAGCCTGCTCCGGCGGATTCTCCCCGATCAGGACCTGCCGGAAATCACCCGTATCCATCGGCGGATGGCAACGGAAATAGCGTTTGTCGAGCCAATTGGCCCGGTCCAGGTAAAAATTCTTCGAGCTGAACAGATCGATTTCCAGCGGCTCGACTCCCTCAGGAGGCCCGGCCTGCTGGTTAAACCGGCCCCGGCCGAAACCGCCGAAACCGCCTTTACCTTTCCCTTTGCCCTTTCCCTTCGCGTTATCGGGCTGCACGATGATCGTCTGTGCGCTGGCCGATGGCACCATCCTGCCAGACGGGACTAAAAGAGCAAGCGCGAGCAGAGCAGCAACGGCGAACGGGACCATGGACAATTTGGCTCTCATCTGGACTTTCTCCTGAAACTCAATAAGGTGCGAACTCGCATCATCATACATTAGATAGACGCGAGGGAGTTGGGACGGTTCATGGCGTCTAGCCAGATTCCACTCGCGTTCTCATACACCGCAATCAGGCCTCTTGTCAGGCGTCTTGGTTCAACCAGAGGCTTAGCGCACGGGGCGGCTAACCTTTAAGTAAGACGTCGTCCAGGGAAACAAGCTGCGCAGCATCAGCGCGACTGGTTCGCCTCCGGCGCATCGGGCGGCTCCTGATAGCCGTTGCGGCTGAGGCTCAGGTCAGGGTTCACCACGCACGGCACGCACTCAGGATGATACAGCGTAGGGACACGCCCACTCACCGGGTTAGTGTAGCTGAACCACATGGGGAGGATAGTGGGCCATTGCCGGGTCTCCCCTGTTCCGCCGAGGAAATGCTCCTCACGCTTGCCCAGCGCGGCGAGCGGAATGTCGACGGTCGGCCCGCCTTTGGCTTGCGCTTTTCCTTTTCCCTTACCTTTGCCTTTAGGAGCTGGCGACCGCGGAGCGGGATCCTTCGATGTCGCCCAGGAGCCTTCTTTCCACCCAGCCGACCGAACGTAGGTCTCGTCGAGGGTGATCTCCCAGTGCCGCCAGACGCCATCTTCCAGCACATAGCGATTGTGATAGATGCCGTTGGCGATGGAGGCAGCGTTGGCTCTCTTGCTGGTGTTGGGATGGAATAAACGGAAACGGCCAATCGCGGACCGGCCATCGTCAGAAACTAGCACGACCGGCTGAATCAGCCAGTGATAAGGAATGCTCCCTCGCGTTTCCGGTGGATTTCCCCGAACACGCAGAGCAATCAGGCTGGCGCGTCCGAGACTGTACCCCTGGAATGGCGTCATTTTGAAACCCTTCGTCGCCATGGTGTTGGCAAAACCAAGGTTGTCGCCATCATCGAGGTAATAGCCGTAGGTCGCGGAAATGTTGGCAGCCCCGTCGTAGGCAGCCGAGCGAGCGAGCCGCCGGCGCACCTCATCGATCGTGGCCGCAGTCGATTCTCCTCGAGCGATCGTACCGGTCAAAGCGCTCGCCGCCACGAGCTTCGCGCTGCCTGCAGCCTTCACGGGTTTCCCGGTAACAGGGTGGACGGTGGCAAACGCGGGCATCGCAAGACCCGGCTCGGCCAGGTCCGCGTCAGGAACAGGGGAGTCCGGCGCATTGGTGCCACTCGGTACCGGATCGATGATCCGGCTTTTGCCCCAGCCGAGGAAGACGTCGCTCTTCACTTGCGGAAAGCGGCGCATCTCGCGGATCTTCCAAACGCCGTCTTCCTTCACGAAGCGATTGTAAAAGGTCGCGACTTCCCACCAGCCCTTTTCTTCGTCGGCTTCCCCGAGCATGCCGAGTTCGATGCCACGCGCGAACGCCTCATTGCCGCCGGGGGCAATCGTCACAATCACATCATGCTGCACGCGATCATTAATCTGACCGTGCGTAAGGCCGGCCGGACCAATACTCTGCAGCCAATGGCGAACGCCCTTCGGACCTTCCCAGATTCCCTGCCCCCCAATCTCCACTACACCGCTGCCGGCAAACAGGTCCACGACGTCATCCCACATCTTTTGATCGGCATAGTAACCGTAGGCCGATTGCAGATTACGGACGCGGTCTTCGTCATTCAGCGTGTCTACACGTTTCTGCAGTTCGGTGAGCGTCGCCTTGCTCGCGGGCGCGGTGCCGGCCGGGGGCGGAATAGGTGTGCCGGCCATGTCGGTATCGTAATGCTTGGGAACCTGAGGCAGGTCGCCACCACCCCAGTTGCTCCAGCCCTCTTCATAAGGACCGTCGTACTGCGGAAAGTAGTGCGCGGTGGAAATCTTCCATATTCCCCCTTCGCGCACATAATCATTCTCGAAAATGCCGCCCTCAATCCGTGCTTTGCTGTCGTGACCATGGAAAATCATGGTTTGCCAGCGTGCCTTGGCGCTCTCCCCGTCCAGAGAGAGGTTCACCACCGGAGCCTCGATAAACATATCCGAGAGGCTTCCTGCCGTGAGGCCCTGCTGGCCGCCACCGTAGCGGGTCCGCAGGAAGTCGGAGATTGCGGCGGGTCCCTTCGCAGTCTGCTCCTTTTGAATCAGCCCGTCAAAGATGAAGTAGCCGTCGGGGGAAAACAGCGCGCCGACCTCGTTCCACAGGCCGTACTGCGCATACTGCGCGTAGCTCGCCTGCAACGTCTTCACTGCGCGGACGCTCTCGGTCCGGTCGACATCGCGCGCTACCTCATCGAAGGCGGAGTCGGCGTGGACGGGCAACGCTAGCAATAGCGCAAGTGCGGTGTACGTAAATATCAGCGAGCGTGACACTGGTCGCCTCCCGTGGGTCTGATTTTCTCACAATTGATCGTGCGCCACGTGGTCCAGATCCCTGAGTTTGGCCGACTAATCTACGATTCCACAACGGGATTCCACCGCATTGAAACCGGAAACGGAGAAGGGATAACCGACGATGCGCGCCGCCATGCTGGCGCCCGGCCCGCCAGTGGCAGCGCCGGGTCCTCCCGCCCCGGCTGTGGAAACACAAGCCGCCCGAGAGGATCCATAGGGAATCAATGGAGAATCAACGCTTTGCCGTGCGGTGGGGCGGGTGACTCATGTTATCCTACGCATTCAGTTTGCAGCCACTTTTTGCGACCGCGTTGTCTCTGTAAACACTCACATCTATGAAGCTTACGTGGACCAAGACCGACGAGGCACCGGCGCTGGCATCGTACGCCCTGCTGCCCATCCTGCGAGCGTACACAAAAGGGACCGGGGTGGAGATCGAAACGGCCGATATCTCGCTGGCCGGGCGGATTCTCGCCAATTTCCCGGACCGCCTTACCGACGACCAAAAGATTCCCGACGAGTTGACGCGCCTGGGGGAACTGGCGAAGACTCCTGACGCCAACATCGTCAAGCTGCCCAACATTAGCGCTTCGATTCCGCAGCTCCGCGCCGCGATTGCGGAACTGCAACAGAACGGCTACGACATTCCCGATTATCCGGATGCCCCTTCGACGGATGAAGAGCGTGCGATCCAGACCCGGTATGCCGTGGTGCTGGGCTCGGCTGTGAATCCCGTGTTGCGCGAAGGCAATTCCGATCGGCGCGCTCCGGGGGCGGTGAAAGCGTTCGCGCGGAAGCATCCACATAAGATGATGAAGCCGTGGCCGGAGTCTGGCTCGGTGACGCGCGTCGCCCACATGACCGATAAGGACTTCTTCGGCAGCGAGACATCGGTAACGATGAGCGCCGCGACCGAGGCACGGATCGAGTTCGTGGATTCCGCCGGCGCGGTGAAGGTGCTGAAGCAGAAGCTCCCGCTGATCGAGGGCGAAGTGATCGACTGCGCGGTGATGAACGTGGCGGCGCTGCGGAGTTTCTATGCCGAGCAGATGGACGCCGCAAAAGCGGACCGCGCGCTGTTCTCGCTGCATCTGAAGTGCACGATGATGAAGGTCTCCGATCCGGTCATGTTCGGGCACTGTGTGGCGGAGTTTTTCGCCAACGCGCTGGAGAAACATGCCGGTGTGCTGGCCGAGATCGGCGCGAACGTGAACAACGGACTGGCCGACGTGCTTAATAAACTCGACCAGCTTCCCGCCGAGAAGAAGGCGGAGATCGAAGCCGATATCGCGGCTTGTTACGAAAATCGTCCTGGGTTGGCGATGGTGGATTCGCGCGCGGGCCGGACCAACCTGCATGTTCCCAGCGACGTAATTATTGACGCATCGATGCCCGTAGTGATTCGTGACGGCGGCAAGATGTGGGACAAAGAGGATCAACTGCAAGACACGGTTGCCGTGATCCCGGACCGCTGCTACGCCACCATTTATCAGGCCGTGATCGAGGACTGCAGGCAGAACGGGCAGTTCGATCCGGCGACCATGGGGAGCGTCGCCAACGTTGGGCTCATGGCGCAGAAGGCCGAAGAGTACGGTTCGCACGACAAGACGTTTGTGGCGCCCGCGAACGGAACGATTCGCATTGTCGATGCCGCCGGCAAGGTCCTGCTCGAGCAGGGCGTCGAGGGTGGCGATATCTTCCGCGCCTGCCAGACGAAAGACGAGCCCATCCGCGACTGGGTGAAGCTCGGCGTCGCGCGGGCACGGGCCACCGGCACACCCGCGGTGTTCTGGCTCGACCCGGAGCGCGGGCACGATGCCCAGATCATTGAGAAGGTGAAAACCTATCTGGCCGAGCACGACCTCTCCGGCCTGGACATCAAGATCCTGACGCCCGTGGACGCAATCAAATTCTCGATCGAGCGCATTCGCCGCGGCGAGGACACCATCTCGGTCACCGGCAACGTGCTTCGTGACTATCTCACGGACCTATTCCCGATTCTCGAGCTGGGGACCAGCGCCCGCATGCTCTCGATCGTGCCCCTGCTTCAGGGCGGCAGTCTGTTTGAAACCGGAGCTGGCGGTTCGGCGCCCAAGCACGTGCAGCAATTTGTGAAGGAAGGCCATCTGCGCTGGGATTCTCTTGGAGAGTACTGCGCGCTGGGACCGTCGCTCGAAATGATGGCGGCAAAAGGCGGACACCCGCGCGCAGCCGTGCTTTCGAAAACGCTGGACATCGCCGTCGGCCAGTACCTTGAAGATTCCCGCGAACCGTCGAAGAAGGTGAACGAGATCGACAACCGCGGCTCGACATACTATCTTGCGCTGGCGTGGGCGAAGGCGCTCGCCACCCAAGACGAGGATGCGGAGCTCAAGCAGCGTTTTGCTCCGGTCGCCGCAGCGCTGGAGGCGGCCGAGGAGAAGATTACCGGGGAGTTGCTCGCGGCGCAGGGCAAACCGGTGGATATCGGCGGGTACTACCTTCCCGATGACGCGAAGTGTGTCGCAGCGATGCGGCCGAGTTCTACGCTGAACGCGATCATCGACCGTTTGTAAGCGGGATCAAATGCAGTGGCTTTCCGCCGCACGGGGCACGTCGCTCCCGGCTGTGGCGCGAACGCCATTGCAAGGACAACGGCAATATCGCAGGACACTGTTCCCGAAACCCCATTCCTAAACATGGGGAGGACGAGGTCTGAGTTCCCCCGCTACCCTACGCAAATGAAGCGAACCCTCGCTCCCATTGCCACGATTGTCGTGGCGATGATTTCCATTCAAAGCGGAGCCGCGCTCGCCAAACATCTGTTTCCCCTGGTCGGGGCCGCGGGAGCCACCGCCCTGCGGCTCTTTTTCGCCGCGACGATTCTTCTGTTGGTGTGGCGGCCCTTCGGGAAACCGATGGGCTCCCTTCCTCCCGCCGAACGGCGAGCCGCGCGGATCTCCGTTCTGACCTATGGAGCCTCCCTGGGCACCATGAACCTGCTGTTTTATCTCGCCTTGGAACGCATTCCGCTGGGGCTTGCCGTGGCCTTCGAATTTAGCGGCCCGCTCACGCTGGCACTGATCCGATCGCGGCGCGCCATCGATTTCCTGTGGGTTGCTTGCGCTGTGGCCGGCTTGGTTCTCCTGCTTCCTATCGGCACGCCGGCGCATCTGGATCTCATCGGCGTCGCCTTCGCCCTCGGAGCGGGCGCTTGCTGGGCGCTTTACATTGTCTTCGGCCAATCGGTAGGCGCGGCGATGCATAGCGGCGTGGGGGTCGCACTGGGGATGCTGGTCGCCGCGGCGGTCGTTTTGCCGGTGGGCGTGGTTTCTGCTGGGCGCAGCCTGCTGTCGTGGGAAGCGGCGGGGATGGCGATGGGGGTCGCGATTCTGTCCAGCGCGCTCCCGTATTCGCTCGAAATGTACGCGCTAAAACGCATCCCGGCGCATACCTTCGCGGTGTTGATGAGCATCGAACCGGCCATCGGCGCCCTTTCCGGCTTGATCTTCCTGGGTGAGGAACTCCGTGCTCTTCAGTGGACGGGCATCGGGTTCATCATGGTGGCCTCCTTTGGGTGCGCAGGAACGGGGCAGAAAACCGAGCCTGCTCCGGAACTGCTCTAGCGAATCGACAGCTGGAGTCGCCCAGCGAGCTTCCCGTCGAACCGCAGCAACCCAATCCGAGTCCGCCAAATTAGGGCCATTCCCCTACCATGGCTAGGTCGCCTCGCCGATTCTGGCGAAAGTACTAAGATTCCTGACCGTGAGCCTTACGATGCGACCTTAGAAGGATCTGGGTGTGAATCTTTCCCACACCCTCCGTCCACCCCGATGGTACGAACGTCTCCGATGGGGCAAGCTGAATGTAACGAGACGATGTCGAAGCCACCGTCAAATTCCGGATCGCCTTGGCGCTTTTTCCTGTCGGCCTGCTGGGCTGGCTGGGACTGGCCTGCGGGCTGGGATCCGGAAGCGCTTCCCGAGGTCGCCCCGGGCGGCAAAAAAGCAACGCCCGCCGTGGGGAAGCAGGGAAAGACCGTGGCAAAGCCGGGAAAGGCCGCGACGAAGTCTATAACTCAACGGAAATCGAACTTGGCGCGCAAACGTCCGGCTCCGCGCCGGACCAGCTCCCGCAAACCGTTCGCCCCGCGTCCGGACTTCGCCATGCTCGGCGAGCCCGTTCCCACGCCGACCCGACGCGGCTAAGCCTTCAAAACAGCCACTTTTTAAGGCATTTTTGCAATTCTAGCGATGCCGCCGCGGCGACGCACCATCCCGGCCTGTTATACTATCGGGAGTTAACATAAATCGTAAGCATCGCGCGGTGGATGGCTGTTGCGTATGACTTGCTCCTCTTCTAGGCGATCGGCCTCTGTTCCCTTTAAGGTTCAGCTTTGCTGAATTCTTTTCCTCTGAACATGCCTTTGGCCTGATGTTCAAAATCCCAGCGGTGGGCGGAGCCTGCCCTGGCCCCTGTTTTGCAAATTCGAATCGAGCCATATCGTAGAGCGGTTGCCCCGGATTTCTCCTTTTCCCAGGAGAATTGGGGATTCTTGTGCCCGGAGCGTGCTTGTGGTCCGAGTGCGCAAAAGAGCCCGCTCAACTCCTAAATGATGACGAACTCCGCCAAATCGACCGCAGTGCCGTCCAGCACCATCACCTTGCATGAGGTGCGATCCGAGGAGCAGTGCCCGAATTTCACCACTTGGGACGAGTTGGCCGAGTTCCTGCATCACAGCCTGAAACCGTACCAAGATACGGTGGCCGACATCCGGCGCGGACTCCGCGATGCGTTCCGCGAGCTGGATGGCGGTACAGGTTTCGTGCTGATTGCCGAACAACAAGAAGAGCCTGTGGGCGCTCTCGTAATGCTGCGCACCGGCATGGCTGGCTACATTCCGGCGAATTTATTGCTGTTTGTGGCGGTTTCCCCGGACCAACGCGGCAAAGGGACCGGCAAGCGCCTGGTGAAGCGGGCGCTGGAGTTGGCCGACGGCGACGTCAAGCTTCACGTGGAGTATGACAATCCGGCCAAAGGGCTGTATGAGGCCATCGGTTTCGAAACCATGTACGCCGAAATGCGATTCACCCAGTCAGTGAGAACCAAAACATGAGCCGAATCAACATCAATCTGGACGCACTTAAACACAACGTATCCGCTGTTAAGCGGCTAATGGATCTGCACGACGCCAAATGGGTCGCGGTGACCAAAGCGCTGTGCGGGAATGAGGATCTGCTGCAAGCCTTGCGAGTGATGGGCGTCCCCGCCATTGGGGATTCCCGGCTCAGCAATCTCGAGACGGCCAAGGATGTGATCCCCGACGTGGAACGCTGGTATCTGCGCGGGCCGCTGCCGTCCGTGGTCGATGAAGTCGTCCGCTGCAGCGAGGTCAGCCTGAATTCGGAGATCGAGACGATCGAGTTGCTGAACGCGGAGGCGGCCAAGCTGGACCGCGTGCACGGCATCATCATTATGGTGGAGCTCGGGGACCTGCGCGAAGGGATCCTGCCCGGCGGGCTGGTCAAGTTCTACGAACACGTTTTTGAACTGCCTCACATCAATGTGCTGGGCATTGGGGCAAACCTGGGATGCCTGGCCGGAGCCGTGCCCACCGTGGATCAACTGATGCAGTTGGTCCTCTACCGGGAGCTCCTGGAGCTGAAGTTCGACCACAAGCTGCCCCTCTGTTCGGCGGGCACCACGGCGACGCTGCCGCTGACGCTGAACGGACAGTTGCCCGAAGCGGTGAACCATTTCCGCATCGGAGAGGCACTGCTGCTGGGTACGGACCTGATCAATGGCGGCCAGCTCCCCTATATGCGCGGCGACGTCTTCACCCTGGAAGCCGAAATATCCGAGATCAAGGAAAAGGGGCTGGTGCCGCTGGCCGAGACGGCATCGGTGTCCCGCATGGCTGAGATCGAACAGGAAGAAACGACGCCGGGACAGCGTGGCTACCGCGCCTTGGTGAACGTCGGGCAGCTCGACACCGATCTGACCGGCCTGACGCCGGTTGACCCGTCGCATCGCATCGCCGGCGGCAGCAGTGACATCACTGTGGTGAATCTCGGCGAGGAAACCGGCGGCCTGCGAGTCGGCGACCTCATCACCTTCAAGGTCAATTACTCGGCTCTGGTACGCCTGATGATGAGTAAGTACATCGATAAAGTCTTCACGCCGGAGCTGCCCGAATTCGCCCGCCGTCACCTGAGCGATTCAGCATCGGTGCGGCTGAACGAGCTGACCGGAGTCAACCGGTAAGCTCGCACGCAGCCCGGCAGCATTCGTGGGCCCGATAAAACAAACCAAGGAGATTGCATGTCAGATCGTGGAACCGGATCGGCCACGCTCGCCGAGACCTATCAGCGAGATCAAAAGGTGTGGGACGGCTGCGCGCGAACCTATGAGCGCCAAATCGTCGGGGGTCATCCGGACGTCATCGCCTATGAAGAGTTCGAAGAGGACCTGGTGGATCGGATGGCGTTGTTTCTGGCCGCCGATGCCGGCGTGGATTTCAAGCTGTATGACGTCGGATGCGGCTCGGCGCGGATGCATCAACGGATGGGCTTGCGGATCGCAGAAGATGCGACAGTGCCTAAAGAAGACGCGGCACGAATCCGCGCACTGCGCCAGGGCAACTCGCGGCACGGCTTCGATCCGATGCTCGGCACTCGTCTGAAGCGGATCGAGGGGCTCGATTTCTCTAACGAGATGATCGCCATCGCCACCGAAAAGCTGCGGGATAGCGGATTAGGTTCCCTCTTGGGCGATCGATTGGGGTTGGAGCAGGGCTCGGCGTTCGACCTCCAGCCGATGGCGGCCGAACCGCTGCCCGTGCTGGTTTCGGTGTGCAACAGTATCGGCGTGATGCAGGGTCCGGAGGGTGCGTCTTCCCTGTTCCAGTCCATGCGGCGCGCGGTGGAACAGGCCGGCGGCATCGCGATGATCAGCGGCTATCGCAAGGAAGCAGTCAAAGCATTCGCGCTTGGGAATTACGAATCCACCATGGACGTTTGCGGCCAGCCACGCTGGTTGACCCCCGCCGACTACACCGGTGAGCAGTTCGTGAAAATTCCGCGCCATTATAAACGCGCCTACTCTAGCGACCCCACGATCGTGGTCGATGTCGTGGACGCCAAGGGTAAGCCGGTCGCCTCGGGGGTCGAGTTGCGGCGCGATCCCAATGTCGTTCAAGAGACGATCGCCAGCGGCCATATCCAGACCTATACAGACTACGAGTCGCGCTGGTATGCATTTTCGCAGTTCGATCAGTGGATCAAAGAGCACTGGGCCGGGTTGAACAGCTATCACCTGGCTGGCCAGCGGCTCGACGCACTGCGCGGCGCACCGGCGCAATTGGCGATCCTCGATCCGCGGGGTTTGCTGAAACCACTCATCGAGCGCTGGACCACGCCTCTCTAATGGGGGGGCTCCTGTTGGGCCGAGACCCAGCCCCCGTCGTCTTCTTGCCGGCACGATCCATACCGATCGCGGCCAGCCCCCATGCGCGGACACTACACCCGCGGAAGGGCCGCTTATGGACCTGACCGACCGCTGGATCCTGTGGGGCATCATAGCCGCCTACGTGGGGTTCGTCTTCTTCAAGGGCGTCTCCAAAGTCAAGCAGGTCGGCGATACCGACGATTTTCTGGTGGCCGGCCGGAACGTCGGCTGGTTTCCGCTGGCGTGCACCATGGGCGCGACCGTGATCGGCGGCGGAGCTTCCATCGGAGCCATCGGGCGGACCTACGAATGGGGCGTGCTGATGCTGCTGGTCTCGCTCGGCTGGTATCTGCACTTCATTTTTTCGGGACTCTTTGTCGCGCCAAAGTTTCGCGATGCCGAACTCTATACCGTCGCCGGATACTTCGGACACCGCTTCGGCGAAGGTCCGCGCGGGCTAATTCTGATTTTGTCGCTGCTGGCCTCCGTGTTCATTTTGGCCGCGCAGATGGCGGCGTTTGGCTCCGTGCTGGCGGCGATCGCGCCGGACGCAGCATCGGCATCGCAGATGCTGAAGTGGGCAATCCTGATCGGCGGCACGATGGTAGTGATCTATTCCACCGCGGGCGGCCTGATGGCGGTGATCACTACTGACGTCTATCAATTCATCATCCTGATCGGCGGCTTTCTGATCACGTTGGCCGCCTGCGTGCCGGACCTTCTGAGTTCCTGGGGCCGCGTCACCAGCGAAGTCCCGGCGGCATTCTTCGCCGCCGAGGGCGGCCACGGATGGCTGTTCCTGATCACGACGTTCCTCGCCTTTCTGCTGGGCGAAACCTTCGCGCCCGGCTACGCGACGCGGTACTGCGTCGGTAAGAACATTCGGGAAACCAAGCGTGGGATCGCCGGAGTCGGCATCTTTCTGGCGATCGTCTTTCCGGCCATCCTGTTCTTCATCGCCCTCTATGCCCGCATCCATTTCCCCGACATCGAACCGCAGGAAGCGCTGCCGCGGGTTGTACAGCAACTCAACAACCCGCTGATCGGCGGACTGATGATCGGCGCACTACTGATGGCGGTCATGTCGTCGGCCGATTCCGCCTTGAACTCAGCGACGGCGATCTTCGTGAAGGACCTGTTTGAACACCAGCTCGGGTGGCATGACGGCGACGACGGGCGGCTGCTCAAGATGGCGCGAGCCTGCACCGTCGGGCTGGGCCTCACCGCGGTGGGTGTCGCATTGCTGCTGCCCGATATCATTGACCTGCTGCTGTTCAGCTACACGATCTGGGCTCCGGCCGTGATCCTGCCGGTGTGCGTGGGCGTGTTTACCTCGGAGCGTTCATCGCGCCAGACGCGCGACATCTTTTTGACCATGGCGGGCGCGGCCGGACTGACCTTGATCTACAGCTTGCTGCCTTATGTTCGCGACCGATGGGGACTGCGCCTGTTCCCCGAGGCGGTCTACGAGCAGATCACCGAGATCGACGCCGCGGTCTTCGGCGTCGCGATGTCCTGCCTCATCTACGCCACGCTCCGTCTCCGCTCTCGCTCGTCGTGACCGTGCTACTGAGCCGGCAGTGTATTGACGTAGGCAATCAGGTCCCGCATTTCGCTGGTCGATAGGGTGGGCCAGCCTTTGCCCTCATCAGAAAGCGTTTCATGCATGTGGCGGGCGGCGCCCCATCCCAGGTCGGCCATGCCGTACGGGGTCAGCTTGCGTGCGCCCTGCGGATTCACCGCCTGGCCCTGCGCATTGGAGTGGCAACTCACGCAGCCCTTGCGATTGAAGACTTGCTGGCCGCGCGAGATGTACCCCTGTGGCCCCTGATATTGCAGTTCCCAAACGTAGGACAGGATCTTGGCGAAGTCCTCTTCGCTGGGCGTCGGCAGCGCGCTAGTTCCCAGCGGCATGTCCGGAGCGTGATTCCACATCGCCGCCACGATATCCATCCAACTGGTGTTCATCAACTCCGACGCCAGCGACCTTGCGCCGCGATGACATCCGGCACAATTATCAGCGAACAGCTCAGCCCCTTCTTCGGGAGGCGGCAGCAGGAACGTCCGATCCGGAACGTCATTCTGCACGGTTTGCGCCACCGCCAGGATGTCGTTCAGGTCGCGCCCGCTGAGCCGCTTCCAAGTATCGCGATCGGCCGCGATTTCCCGCGCCATCGCCGGGGTGTGCGCCCACAGTTGATAGGCAAAATGCGCCGCATCGCCCGCTTGCCAAGTCGAGACAGCCGGCCCTTCGGATTGGCCCTGGAGCGCATGACAGGAACTGCAGTTCTTTTCGTCTAAGAGCTCGCGGCCCCGGCGCGTATTCGCTCCGCCAAAGTTGTCGAGCTGCAACGAATACAGATAGGCAAATAGATCGGCCCAATCCTCCTCGGAGGCATTCGGAGCTTTTCCGATCCCCACCTCGGCTTCGGCCAGCATCTCCGGCGAATGATTCCACACCAGGCTGGCGAGCGAGGTCGGCGTGTACTTACCTACTAGACGGCCAGCCAGATCCGGGGCCGGTTCCAGGATCTCGTGCCCCGCGGCTTCTTCCCGCACCGTGTGGCACCCCAGGCACCCCTGCTCTTCCAGGACGTTCTCCCCTCGGCCCGCATCGGCGGCGTGCGCGGGGATCCAAACCAGACCGAGCGCCAAGACCAGCGCAATGGACGAATTCCTACACTTCATGCCATTCCCCTTATGCCCCCCGGCACCAACAATCCCCTGATATTTAGCAATGGATGTTTAGCAATTCATAAACCATCTTGCCATCTCCGGCGATTGGGTTCAGCGACCGGGTCGAATTGGCGTTCCACCACGCCGCCCCCCGATCATCCCAACCGGACGGCGGGCGCAATCTGAGCCACCTCGCCCGCTCTCGATCCGATATTGGGCGAAACCGCCCAGGTTGGCTTATTAGGGCAATGGCTTGCGGACCACTTCCACCGAGCACTTGGCATGCGTCGCCACGGCCTCTGATACACTGCCCAACAGCACAAGATCAGCGCCCTCGCGGCCATGCGAGCCCACCACGATCAGGTCCGCGCCCCATTCCTCGGCCTCGGCGAGGATCTCTTCCTTGGCTGGCCGCAGCGGCACGGCGATCCGCTCGGAGACATCGCCAAATACGGGCTGCAGGATCTGCACCGCGGCCGCGACCGCATTTTCTGCCCGTTCCAGTGCTTGCTTCTGGAGTTCCTTTTCCGTCTCGGTGAAGACGAACGACGGCTCCAACAGGATCTGCGCGGCGGGCATCGTATACTCTTCCACGCTGAGGACCCGAACGGCGACATCGCCGCCCCAGGGCCGCGCCGCGATCGCTTGCGCCGCATGTTCGGACAGCGGTGATAAATCGGTCGCCAGCAGAATCTTGCGAACTCCAGGGGCCACGCTTTCCCGCTCCCGCACGATCTCCACCGAGCACGGCGCGTGACGCACCACGCCCGAGGCAACGCTTCCCACCAGGAATCGCTCAATCGCCGAAGCCCCATGGGAGCCGACCAGAACCAGGTCCACCTGCTCGGTTTTGGCCCGATCGGCAATCACCGACTTCGGATCGCCCTGCATCACCACCGCCCGCGCTCTGAGCCCCGGGGCTGCATCGCCGTCCAGCATCGTGGCGGCCCGTTCGGTGATCTCGCGCGCCTGCTGAACGATCTGCTCCTCCGTCTCGGACATGGTCCACAGATGCGACGGCTCCACAACGCTGAGGACCTCCGCGGTGGAGCCGGCCGGCCATGGCCGCGCCGCGATCTGCTCCAGAACGTGCGCACTGGCTTTCGATCCGTCGATGGCTACCAACAGCTTCATATCAATATCCCTTTCCCCAATCCTGTTCACTGAGAGTTCCCGATTGTGAGCGCTCGATGACGTGCTCCCCGTGATTCTACCTTGACCGGGCTCGGTGCAACTCACGGGCCACCACTTCGGTGTCGCATCCCAGGGAAGTAAATGGCAATCTGATGCAATGAACGATCGGACCGTTTGCAGGTGTGTGGGAACCGTCGTCGGACGATTTGAAATGAAGTGGCACTCCGGTTGCTTCCCTTTCCAGAGATAAGAAACAATGGAAAAAGTGGATGCAGTATGCCACTTGGCGCCTACAAACCATGCATGTTATATGCTACGTTTAGATAGAGGCTGAATAAGCGCCTGAATAACGCTATGTTGCGATCCTTCCTACGAACGCTGTCCTGTCTGACGCTGGGTGTGGCCGCTTGGTGGGCGCTGAATGGGCTCGCCTCGGCGCAACCGCCCACTCAAATGCGCATACCGATCCCCGCCCAAGGGAATGATCCCTGGCCGGACCTTCACGATCCGGTCACCGAGTTGAACCGGGCGATCGAGAGCGGCAAGGTCGACCTCGAATACCGCGACGACGGTTGGGGCTATCTGTCGGATGTTCTGGAGTTGCTGGACGTGAATACCGATACCCAGGCGCTGGTATTTTCCCGAACCAGCCTGCAGCAGAGCCACATCAATCCGCAGCATCCGCGCGCGATCTATTACAACGACAACGTGGAGGTCGGCGCCGTGGACCAGGGAGAGGTCTTTGAATTCACCTCCCTCGATCCGGAGCAGGGCATCGTTTATTACACCTTGAATCAAGCCCGCGCCGACAAGCCGCGCTTCGTGCGCGACCTCGGATTGTGCGCGCAGTGCCACAGCCCCATGAATCCCTGGGGGCAGGGCATCGCGGTGGCCAGCGCCTTCACCCAGCCCGACGGGCGTCCGTTCTTCCTGGGCCGCGATCTGTTCGACGTCACCGATCACCGCACTCCGTTTGAGGAGCGCTGGGGCGGCTGGTACGTCACCGGCACGCACGGCAACATGAAGCACCGCGGCAATGCCCTCGCGCCGAGTCCGTACCGCCCTTATGAACTGGACCTGTCCTCGAACACCAACATCACTTCGCTCAAGGGCCGCTTCGACGTCGACCACTACCTGGAGCCCACCAGCGACCTGATCTCCCTGATGACGCTGGAGCATCAGACCCAGATGACCAATCTGATCACCGGCATCGCCGAGCAGGCGCGCCGCGTGGTGGATGTCGACATCGATGATGTCCGCCGCCCCTCCCGCAAGCAGTTCGAACACGGCATTGAAGAGGTGGTCGCCTACATGCTGTTCGCCGACGAGGCCAAGCTGGAAGATCCCATCGCCGGCGTCTCCACTTTCACCGACACGTTCCCCAAGCGCGGCCCGGCGGATAGCCATGGACGCTCCCTGCGCGACTTTGACCTCCGCACGCGCCTGTTCAAGTATCCGCTGTCCTACATGATCTACGATCCGGCATTCGACACCATTCCGGCGCGCGCCAAGGATAAGATCTACCAGCGGATTTATGAGGTCCTGAGCGGCGAGGATCAATCCGAGCGCTACGCCTCCCTGCCGATGGATCGCCGCCAGGCGGCGCTGGAAATCCTCAAGGCAACCAAGTCCGGCTTGCCGGATTACTACTTCGAATAAGTTCGGGAATAACTTAGCGTTCTCTTAACAATTTGCGCGACGATACCGTGACATAATCGATCGGACAGCTTTCCGCTGATTCCGGTTATTCTATGTCGACTATCGCCTCCGCGACCCCGATTCCCGAGCAAATCGAGCGCCGCACGCCGGCCGGGCTCGCCCTTCTGCCCGTCCTGTTTCTGGGCAGCGGATGCGCCGCGCTGATCTATGAGGTCGTGTGGTATCAGATGCTGCAGCTTTCGCTGGGCTCGACGACGATCTCCATGGCGTTCCTGCTGGCAAGCTTCATGGGAGGCCTGGCTATCGGCAGCATGGTGGTCGGCAGCCGGCCCTTCGCAGCAGCCACCCGAGGCCTGCACCCGCTCCGCCTCTACGCCTATATCGAAGTCGGGATCGCAATCTTCGGACTGCTCGCGCTGCTGGGCATGCCCCTGCTGGATCGCCTCTACATCGCCGCCGCCGGCTACGGAATGCCCAGCCTGATCCTGCGAGCCCTGCTCGCCGGGATTTGCTTGCTGCCGCCAACGATCCTGATGGGCGCTTCCCTGCCCGCCGCCGCCCGCTGGATCCGCTCCGGAGCCGCCGGAGAAGCGATTGGCCCGTTCTGGTGGGGCCTGCTCTACGGGGCCAACACCCTCGGCGCGGTGGTCGGATGTCTGGCCGCCGGGTTCTACCTGCTGCGGCTGTACAACGTTTCGATCGCCACCTATGCCGCGATTCTGATCAATATCCTGGTGGCGGCGGTCAGCCTGTTGCTCGCGGGACGCACCCCGATGATGGTCGACATCGACACCGACGCACACCAGAACCAGTCCGCCGACATCCACGCCCTGCGCCCCGACGCCAAACTCGGCCCAACCACCATCTATTGGACCATCGCCCTGTCCGGAGCCAGTGCCCTAGGCGCTGAGGTCGTCTGGACGCGCCTGCTGGGCATGCTGCTCGGCTCGACGACGTATGTATTCTCCATCATCCTGGCAGTCTTTCTGATCGGCTTGGGAATCGGCAGCACAGCGGGCTCGTGGCTGGCGCGCACGGTTCGTCCAAGGATGGCGCTCGGTTGGTCGCAGGTGCTGCTCACCGGCGCGATCTTCTGGTCGGCCTATATGATCGCCAATTCGCTGCCCTATTGGCCAGTGAATCCGTTCCTGGCCACGAGCCCCGTGTTCACCTTCCAGATCGATATGGCGCGCGTCCTCTGGGCGATCCTGCCGCCAACGCTCCTCTGGGGCGCAAGCTTCCCGCTGGCGCTCGCCGCGCTTGCGGAGATCCGCAATGATTCCGACGCAGGCCGTACCGTCGGCGCGATCTATGCGGCGAACACGCTCGGCTCCATAGCCGGAGCTCTGGGCGTCAGCCTGATCCTCGTCCCCTGGCTCGGCACGCAGGACGCACAGCGCGTCATGCTGGCGATGGCCGCCCTCAGCGCGGCGATCTGCCTGCTGCCCTACCTCACGCGCCAGCAATCGAAATCCATTGGCGTCCTGCTGGTGGTGCTCGCCGCGGCGGCGACCTTCTTCATCCGCAACCTGGACGCGGTCACTGGCGAGTTCATCTCCTATGGCCGCCAGTTGCCGACTTCGCTGGGCAAGTCCGACATCCTGTACACCGCCGAAGGCATCAACTCCTCAGTGGCGATCTCCCGCTGGCCGGACGGGACCGTCTACATCAACGTCAACGGGCATGTGGAGGCCACCACTGAGCCCTATGACATGGCGCTGCAGCGAATGGTGGGCCACCTGCCTGGCATCCTGCATCCCGACCCGAAGTCGGTGCTGGGCATCGGATTCGGAGCGGGCGTCTCGGCCGGGACCTTCACCCGCTATCCGGGCATCGAGAAGATCACCATCTGCGAAATCGAGCCGGAGATCCCGCCCGCCTCCACGCGCTACTTCGCCGAGCAGAACTATGAGGTCGCCAAGGATCCCCGGACCACCATCGTCTTTGACGATGCGCGCCACTTCATGATGACGACCACCCAGAAGTTCGACATCATCGCCTCCGATCCCCTGGACGTCTTCGCCAAAGGCACGGCGGCGCTCTACTCAAAGGAATACTTTGAAGCCGTGAAGGCGCACCTGAATCCAGGCGGATTCTTTACCCTCTACGTGCCGCTCTACGAATCGGACGTCGAGACCGTGCGCAGCGAGCTCGCCACGTTCTTCGATGTCTTTCCCAACGCCACCGTCTGGGCCAACACGCGGAACGGGGAAGGCTACGACATGGTCTTCATGGGACAGGCCGATCCGTTGACCATCAACGTCGATGAAGTCCAGGCGCGGCTCGACCGTCCCGACTATGCTCCCGTCCTCGATTCATTGGAGGAGATCGGATTCTACTCGGCAACCGACCTGTTCTCCACCTACACTGGACGCAAGCAAGACCTCGGCCCCTGGTTCGCCGATGCCGAGATCACCCGCGATGACAACCTGCGCCTGATGTACATGGCCGGCTGGGGCATCAACACCTATCAGGCCGACCCCATTTACCGGCAGATGCTGTCCTACCGCCAGCCACCCGAGGGCCTGTTTACCGGGTCACCCGATATCGTGCGAGGGCTGATGCGGCGCCTGGCATTGCCCTACTGATTCGGGTCGTCCTGATCCGCCACCCGAGTCTCCAGGAGCCTTAAAAACCAAAGCCCCGAGCCAGAGGCCCGGGGCGAAGGACAAGTTTAAATACTCCGTTAATCCCGCAGGAACGCCTGCAATTCGGCGAGCGTCTCCGCCGGAGCACTCTCCTGCAGCGAGTGGTTCCCCGGCAACCCCTTGCCGATGATGTTGCCTGCTTCTTCCTTCCAGATGCCGAGCACATCGTACATCCGGCCCATGGCCCCGTTAGCGGCCCACAACGTCTGCACCGGGCACTGGATCGTATGACCCATCGCGATATTGGCGTTGTCATTGATCAGGTCGATGGAAGCCGAGGCGCGATAATCCTCGTACATCGCATGTTGCATCGCCGGGTTGGCATTGTGCCGGGCATACTCGGCTTGCACGATCGCCGCCGGCGAATTCGGATCGCCGCCCTTGCCTTTGCCACCTTTAAATCCGCCCTTGGGCGCGCCCTTCGGAGCTCCGCCGCGGCCACCGTTGGTCGTCTCGGCGTTGGGCAGCAGGAAGGTGAACCAATGCGAATACGCGCGCACGAAATCGAGCGTCACATGCGAATACAGCCAATGTGCCGGCACGATATCCAGCACCGCGAGCTTCTGGATCTTCTCGGGATGATCCAGAGCCATGCGCCGTCCCACGCGTCCGCCACGATCGTGCCCGACCATGCGGAACTCGTCATAGCCGAAGTGCTTCATCACATCCACGCCGTCCTGCGCCATCACGCGCTTGGAATAGGTGGAATGATCCGCCGCGCCTTCCGGCTTCTCCGAGTCGCCATAGCCGCGCAGGTCGCACATGACCAGCGAATATTCTTTCGCGAGGTCCGGAGCGATGATGTGCCAGGTTACCAGCGATTGCGGCGCGCCATGGAACATCAGCAGCGGAGGCCCATCACCGCCAGTGACGCAATTGATCGTCACCCCGCCCGAAGTCTGGACCTTGTGGTTCTCGAAGCCCTTCGGATAAAGGACCTTCCACGCCTCGCCCGGAGCCGGACCGTTGCCGTTCTGCGCGAGCCCTTCCTCCGGCTTCAGAAACATCTGCGAAGCAGCCACCGCACCGGCCGCGATCGCGGTGCTCTGCAGCAGCCTGCGCCGCGTGGTTCCCGCCGGCCTGGCGTCTTGATTCTGAACTTCCCTTATGCGCACTCCGCGCGAAACTTCCTCGTTGGAATTGGCCATCTTTACTCGCTTTCCATTGCCTTAAACGGTAGCTGCTCTAGACAGCAGCTACCCTAAATGCAGCACCTCTACCACCTGAAACGGCGAGCGCATCCCATGAAACGAAAACGGCTGTTTTGAACGACCAGCGCCTCCGTTCCCTTAAATGGCTAACGCCTCCATCGGCAGCGGACCCGTGGAATCGCCCAACTGCTCAATCGGCACGCCGGCGCGATCCAGAATCGCCACCAGCAGGTTCGCCATCGGCGTATCCATTTTATAATCCATGTGATAGCCGGTCTTGAACGTCCCGCCGAGCTTTCCGGCCAGCAAAACAGGCAGATCCGAATGCCGGTGCAGGTTGCCGTTGCCCATCCCCGAACCGTACAGGATCAGGCTGTTATCCAGCAGCGAACCGTCGCCGTCCGGGATCGAATCCATCTTCTCCAGCAGGTAGCCCAACAGCTCCACGTGATGGGTATCGATGCGCGCTTTCTGCGCCATCAGATCCTTATCGTCGCGGTGATGCGAGATCAGGTGATGCTGCCCCGGAATACCGATGTGCGGATAGGTTCTCCCGCTGAGTTCCCGCGCCAGCACCATGCTGGTCACCCGCGTCATCTCGGTCTGATAGGCGAGGACCTGCATGTCCATCATTAGGTGCGTATAGGCGACGAAGTTGCTCGGGATGTCCACCGGGCGATCCGGAACTTCAACTTCAAAGCTGGTTCCCTGGGACTCGGCGGCTTGAATGCGCGTCTCGATCTCCCGCACCGAATCCATATATTCGCTGAGCTTGGTCTTATCGCTCCCGCCGAGCTTGGCCGAAAGCTGATTCGCCTCGCGCGAAATCGAATCCAGGATGCTGCCCTTGCGGCGAGCCCGCGCCAGCCGCTGCGCCCCGCTGCCGCCGTCGCCGAACAGCCGTTCAAAGACGACGCGCGGATGGTTCTCGGTGACGTTCGGCGTGGTCGGGTTCCGCCAGGAAACCGTGTTGACGTAGAAGCAGTCGCCCGAATCGCAGGAGCCCTGCGAGGCCTGATCCACGGTCAGTTCCAGCGAACGGATCACCGTATCGGCGCCGATTACGTCGGCGGCGATCTGGTCGGCCGTCGTCGCCAGCTTCACCTCGACGCCCGGACGCGTCCGGTCATAAGCATGCACACCAGTCAGCCAGGCGGCCGAAGCGCGTGTATGATCCCCGGAACCGTCGCCTTGGGAGTCGGCCTGAGTGTGCGAAAGCCCGGTGACGATGTTGAACTTGCCGTCCAATTTCTGCAGCGGAAGCAGGTTCGGCGTCAGCTCAAACCCTTTCCCGACCTTCTGCGGCTTCCACTGGTCGAAAATCACGCCGTGCGAAGCGTACACGAACCCCAAACGCGGGGAACGCTTCACCTGCGCCGACATCGCCGGCACCATCGCATCCAAAAACGGCAGAGCCAGCGTCGCTCCCATGCTCTTCAGCATCGTGCGCCGCGGTAGCGCTTTCTTGGTGAGAAATGTCATAGCCTACTCCTATCTTTTAATAGCGAATTTAGACGCCTAAGGGTTACTCCCCCCCGCCCGCTGCATTACCATTAGCCGCAGCACTGACGGCGCGCAACTGGAACGGCGAGCTGTTCACCACGCCGGACACCAGCGACGCAAACGTGTAGTTTTCCTTCGCCGCATCGCGAATAATCTTGCGAATTGCCGGCTGATCATAATACTGCACGTTACGTCCTGTCGCGTACATCATTAACTTTTCGGCGACCGCTCCCGCGAATCGCTTCGGATCTTTCAGCAGTAACTGCCTTACACCTTCAATACCTGCAACTTCGGTGCCATCTGGCAGCTTGCTGACCACATCAATCTCTTGGCCGCCGTCGGTATCGCGCCAACGGCCGATCGCATCGAAATTCTCCATCGCGAATCCAATCGGATCCATCCGCGCATGGCACGACGCGCAGACCGGATTGGCCCGGTGCAGCACCATCGCCTCGCGCAGCGTCAATTGTTGCTCACCCGACTCGCCTTCGGTATTCAGGGACGGAACATTCGGCGGCGGCGGCGGCGGTGGCGCCGCTAACAGGTTCTCCAGAATATACTTACCGCGCAACACCGGCGAGGTCCGCGTCGAATAAGAGGTTAGCAGCAAGATGCTTCCCTGCCCCAACAATCCCGCTCGCGGCGACCCCTCGGGCCACTCCACACGCTGGAACCGGCTCCCCAAAATATTCGGGATCCCGTAATGTTCGGCCAGCCGCTCGTTCACAAACGTATGATTGGCCGTCAACAGATCCAGCACGCTGCGATTCGGATCCAGCAGGATACTGCGCAGAAACAGCTCGGTTTCGTGTTCAAACGCCTGACGCAAATTCTCATCAAAGTTCTGGAAAAGGAACAAATCGGGTTCCTTCTGCGCCACATCGCGCAGGAACAGCCATTGCGCGGCAAAATTATCCACCAGGGACTCGGCCCGGGAATCGGCTAGCATCCGGTTCACCTGGCCGCGCAGCACATCGGGATTGCGCAGGGTGCCGTTCGCAGCCAGATCAATCAACTCCTCATCCGGCAAACTGCTCCACAGGAAGAACGAGAGGCGGGAGGCGAACTCCAGATCGCTGATGCGGTAAATCGTCCCCGCTTTCGCGCCCGGAGGATCCGTCTCGATCCGATACATGAACTGCGGACTCACCAACAACCGTTCGATCGCGCTCTGGACACCGAAGTCGAAATCGCGCTCCTGGCGGCCCTCTTCATAAAAGTCCATGATCTCGACGAGATCATCGTCGGTCACTGGACGCCGGTAGGCCAGCTTGGTCAGCCGCGCCACGATCTGGTGCGCGCAAGCCTCCTCCTGGGTGGCTGCCGTCGGATAGCAGGTAAAGATGGCGCGCCTGCTGGGCGTGTCTCCCCGGCCCGTCACATCATATGGCCCACGGACCGTCACGGTGTCCAGCGCGGGCAGAGCGCCCCGGCTGCGATTGCGCGGCTTCAACACCGATTCGGCAAACGCGTTGGTGGTCTGCGCGAACGTCACGCCGATGCGGTGCGGACCCGCGGTGATCGGGATTCGGATCTCCGGCTCCGGCGCCGCCGCTGGGCCACGGCCGAATCCACCACGACCTCCACCACGGCCGAATCCACCACGACCGGCCGGTTTCGATTCCTTGTAGTATGCGCGTTCGCCGTCCACGCTGATCTCCAGGTCATAGGCCTCTCGAGCGAAGCCCGCCATATCGAGATCAAATACATACTGACCATCCATCGGGAAGTATGCCTCAATCGAAACACCGCCGCGTGTCCCGAACGGCAAGTCCTCGCCGCGGTAATCCTGCGGCTGCTGCAACTCGGTACGGTAGATGTTCACCAGCACCGGCGCTTCCGGATCCCCCACCGCCAGCCGGCTGATCTTCATCGCCGCTTCCAGGTACCGATCCATGATCGTCGGCGACACGAACAGCAAATCCGCCAAATTGTCGAACCCACTCGATGCATTATCGGCGGGTAACAGCAACGAATAATCCAGTTCTTTCGGAAGGTTATCGAGTCCCAGCAGGTCGCGGATCGCGTTCTTATATTCGGTCCGTGTCAGCCGATGCAGCTTGGGAAGATTTCCGGGATTTGGATTCGCCTCCGCCGCCGCATCCAACTCGCCTTCCAAAAATGCCGCCATCTGGTGATAGACCTCGGACGCGGGCCGAGGCATCGCTGGCGGGGGCATGGTCTGCGCATTCAGTTGCCGAACGACGCGCTCCCATAATTCGGCCTTCTCGGCGAGGTTGGCGCGCGTCAGGTTCTCTTCGGAGGGATCCAGTACAATCCCGGCCGTCGCGACCTTGGCGGAATGGCATCCTAGGCAATATTGATTCAAGGTCGCACTGAGTTCGGCACTCGTCGCGGGCGTGACCTCCGCCGTTTGCGTTCGTCCACTAGGGGAAAACACCAACGCACCGAGCAGCAGCACTGCTCCAGGAATGAACCAGTTCCATCGGGGTAATAAAGAGAACGGTGACTTACGCCGCCACCGATTGGAAGCTACATCGCACATGTGTAGTCATTATGATAAAATATTGCCAGGAAAGCAACGCACCCCCTGCACACAAAGTCGAGGCACAATTTGATGATAGAGCTGATTTCCGGACCCCGTCGCTCGTGGATCGCCGCCGCGATTTTCCTGGCCGCCTCCGCGCCCAACCTTCTAGCATTTGCCCCTTCTCTCATCGACGCCCTACGCGATGGAAACCGCGAGGCAGTGGATCGCCTGATTGGGGAAACTTCGGAGATCAGCGCCACGGAAGCCGACGGCTCGACACCGCTCCATTGGGCCATTGAACTCGGCCAGACCGACGTCGCCAAGAAGCTGATTGCGGCCGGTGCCGACGTCAGCGCCGCAACCCGGTTCAACGTCACGCCGCTCCATCTGGCCGCGCTGCACGGCAACGCGGAAGTGATTCAGGCGCTGATCGACGCCGGAGCGGATCCGAACTCCACGGCGCTCGAAGGCGAGACCGCGCTGATGACCGCCGCGCTGAACGGATCCACCCAGGCCCTGCGTGCTCTGCTGCGCAACGGCGCCGACGTCCACGCCCCGGAACCCGAGCATGGACAAACCGCCCTGATGTGGGCCTCCGGCAAAGGCAACGTTGAGGCCATCAAACTTCTCCATGAATTCGGCGCTGATATCGCTGCGGAATCCGACGGCGGCTTTAGCGCCCTGATGCTGTCCGTCCTGAACGATCGCATCGAAGCCGCGCAAACCCTTCTCGACTTCGGCGCCAACATCGAAGACACAATTCCGGACGGCACCACCGCCCTGAACATCGCGATCCTCAACGGGCATTACGATCTGGCTGCGATGCTGCTGGATCGCGGCGCGAATCCCAACGCCAAGGACGCCCGCGGCTCCGCGCTTCATTCGGTCATCTTTATGCGCAAGCCGGGCTCGTCCTGGGAAGCCGCCGCCCTCGGATCGGAGCCGGTCCCCGTGCCTCGTCCGGTCGGCGAGGTCAGCGCGCTCGAATTGGCCAAGAGATTGATCGACCACGGCGCCGACGTCAACAAACGGATCGACTGGAAGGAAATGCCCATGACCAAGAGCCTGGGCACGACCCGCAATCCGCCGAACATTAATCTGGGCCGCCATCACCTCAGCCTGGTCGGAGCAACGCCGTTCTACTCCGCTGCCCGTAACGGCGACATTAATATGATGCGCCTGCTGGTGGAACACGGGGCGGACCCGAATATCAAGACTGAGGTCGGCGTGACGCCGCTCATGGCCGCCACCTGCCTGGACTACTACGAAGGCGAGTCCCCCGGCCCGACCACCGGGGTCCCGGAGGCCGAACGCCTCGCTGCGGTGAAATACGCCGTCGAACTCGGCAATGACGTCAACGCAAAAACCCACCTCGGCGACTATCCGATGATCGGCAGCGCCGAGTTCACCCTGCTCACCTATCCGGAGAACATGGACGACCTGCTGAACCTCGGCGTCGGCGATCCGCGCTGGGACGGCATGGCTGCCATCCACGGTGCGGTGATCTGCAATCAGCCCACGATTCTCAAGTATCTGCTCGAAGCCGGAGCCGATCCGGAAGCCGCGAATCGCCTGGGCTGGACTCCGCTGATGATCACCCAGGGCATCTTCATGGCGAACTCCAAGAAGGAATTTCCCGTCGCCGCCGAAATGCTCCGCGAGGCTATCGCGAAAAAACACGCTGGCAAGTGAATGCAACGCACCCCCGACGCCGTTGAGTGGAGTAAACACATGATTTCCAGACCTGGTCGCACATGGATTGCCGCTTCAATTTTGCTGGCCGCCTCCGCGCCCAACCTTCTAGCATTTGCCCCTTCTCTCATCGACGCACTGCGCGATGGGAACCGGGAGGCCGTAGACCGCCTCATCGGGGAAACTTCGGAGATCAGCGCCACTGAGGCGGACGGCTCCACACCGCTGCATTGGGCCATCGAACTCGGCCAGACCGACGTCGCCAAGAAGCTGATCGCGGCCGGCGCCGACGTCAACGCCGCCACCCGATTTAATGTCACCCCGCTGCATTTGGCCGCGCTGCATGGCAACGCGGAAGTGATTCAGGCCCTGATCGACGCCGGAGCGGATCCGAACTCCACTGCCCTCGAAGGCGAGACCGCGCTGATGACCGCTGCGTTGAACGGATCCACCAGTGCCCTGCGCGCGCTGCTGCGCAACGGAGCCGACGTTCATGCGAAAGAACCCGAGCACGGCCAAACCGCCCTGATGTGGGCCGCCGGCAAGGGCAACGTCGACGCCGTGAAACTCCTCCACGAATTCGGCGCCAACGTGAACGCGGCATCCGACGGCGGCTACAGCGCGCTGATGCTGGCCGTGCTGAACGATCGCATGGAAGCCACCGAAACGCTGCTCGACCTGGGCGCGAATATTGAAGATAAGATCCCGGACGGCACCACGGCGCTCAACGTCGCGATCCTGAACGGGCATTACGATCTGGCCTCGATGCTGCTGGACCGCGGCGCGGATCCGAATGCCGAGGATGCTCGCGGCTCGGCGCTTCATTCGTTGATTTTCATGCGCAAGCCGGGTGCCTCATGGGAGGCCGCTGGGCTGGGACAGGAGCCGGTGCCCGTGCCTCGGCCGATGGGCGAGATCAACGGGCTCACGTTGGCCAGGAAATTGATTGAGCACGGCGCCGATGTCAACAAGCGGATCGGTTGGAAAGAAATGCCCATGACCAAGGGTCTGGGCACGACGCGCAATCCACCGAATATCAATCTGGGCCGTCATCACCTGAGCCTGGTCGGCGCGACGCCGTTCTACTCGGCCGCCCGTAACGGCGACATCAATATGATGCACTTGCTGGCCGAAAACGGCGCGGACCCGAACCTCACCACCGAGGTCGGCGTGACGCCGCTGATGGCCGCCGCTTGCCTGGACTACTACGAAGGCGAATCCCCCGGCCCGACCACCGGCGTCCCGGAGGCCGAACGCCTCGAAGCCGTGAAATATGCGATCGAACTCGGCAACGACGTCAATGCGCACACCCACCTCGGCGACTATCCGATGATCGGCAGTGCGGAGTTCACGCTGCTCACCTACCCCGAGAACATGGATGACCTACTGAACCTCGGCGTCGGCGATCCGCGCTGGGACGGCATGGCCGCCATTCACGGAGCGGTGATCTGCAACCAACCGTCGATTCTCCAATACATGCTCGAAGCCGGAGCCGATCCGGAAGCCAAGAATCGCCTGGGCTGGACTCCACTGATGATCACGCAGGGCATCTTCATGGCGAACTCCAAGAAGGAGTTCCCGGTCGCCGCAAAAATGCTTCGCGAGGCCATCTCGGAAAAGCGCGCAGGCAAATAACCAGGCACGGACAACGTGGGACATTTGCAAGGAGCGGTCATACCGCTCCTTGTCCCTTTCTAAGGCCACCGGATCCTCTGGCGAAGCTCCGCTGCTAGAACTACTCCCCATTCTCACCAGCCGGGACTTGGCCCTCCTGCTATCCCATCTGCTGGGTCATGAGGATCTTCAAAACTCCGTTCCTTCGCTTCACGCAATGGGCCGGCGGAGCAGTAAGCTGGTGGCTGCTCTGAGGCCACCGGCGCAATCGTGATCCCATGTAGATCAGCTCTCCCGACTACCGGCGCTGCCAGATCGAATTCCGGGCTCGACATTCGCTGCAGTCCGGAGCGAAGAACTTCCCGGCGGCAGAACACAACCGCGCTCGGTTCCTCGCCGCGCTGGAACAGCAAATCCGGGCCCATCCGGAGCCGTGGGAGTTCTGGGACCGGATGGATATATTGATCCAAACGGGCGACGCTCTCCAACTTCAATAAACTCATTTCACAACCATCCGATTTACTGCCCCGCCTGGAAAAGGTAATCCGCAAAACGCTCGGAGCGAACCCGTCCCTGGAGGAACTCCAAGCCACCAAAAATCTGGAGGACCTGGTCCCCCTGGACTCGGTTGCCTCGCTCGAATTCGCCGTCGGCATCGAGCAGGAGTTTGGTATCCGGAGTGAAAAGGAAAACTTCACACGTGAGTTCATCGTCAACCTGCCAGGCCTGTTGAACTACCTGCACGAACGAACCGCGTCTTCCTGACGGCTTTGACGCCCCATCTACAATAAAGGCCGCAATCAGCGCGGGATATCCGCTCCGTTCCACGGCGGGTGTGCCCGAGAAATTTGGCGGATGCATACTCACGGTGCCAATTTGAATCCTAATAAACTCTCGGCGGAAAGAGATTGCCGTGAAACAGTTGAGAGGGGATGCTTGCGATGATCCTGTAGCCAAGCCTACCGAACCGGCGAGGTTCCCAGCAACGTTGCGAGTCCCCCACTAGATCCGCTTGGCCATGGTCTTCACCCCCGACATCGCATACAGGTTGCGTTGAATGGTGGCGCTGATATCCTCCATCGGCAGGTCATTGGCGTCGTAGCCGAACGGACCCTCGATCTCCACGCCAATCTCCTCAATCCCGAAGAAGACGAAGGCGACCAGCATGGTGTTGCCGATGGCGTACCAGCCGAACAGGTCCACGATGGCGAACGGCAGCGTAAAGCAATACAGCACCAGCGCGCGCCGCAGGTGCACCACATAGGCGAACGGCAGCGGCGTCTTGCGGATCCGCTCGCACCCGCCCAAATAGTCGATCAGCAGCTGAACGTTCTGATCCAGCGTCATCATCACGAAATCGCTTATGTAGCCCTTGTCACGCGCCTCCACCAGGCACGACGTCATGTGCTGCGCGACATGCAGCGGCGGATGCTGCGCACCGATCGCCGCCTCGCGCTCCGCGTCCGGAACGATATCCTCCATCGCGCCGAGCCCGGACTCACTGCGAAGGGAATGTGCCACCGCCCACGGGTACGCCGCCGTCCACATCACCAGCCGGCCCAGCAGTTCCCGATCCTGGGGAAAATGCGCGATCCCGCCGCGCACCAGGTTCCTCGTTTCGTTGACGATCCCGCCCCACAGCTTGCGGCCTTCCCAAAAACGGTCATAGGAGGAATTCGTCCGGAACACCAGCAGCAGGCCCAGCGCCAGACCCATGATCGTATGCAGCGCCACCGGCATGCCCACCGGATCCACGAAATGATCGAAGGCGACCACTGCCCCGGCCCACGCGCCGCAAATCGCCACGCGAAAACCGATCTCCTTAACCAGCGAGCCCTGGATATCAAAGAAATGGTCCAGCCAATGATGCGGATCGTAGTCAATCATGCGTGGTTTGTTAGAACATCTTTCGGGCTTCGCGCACCGCCCGCCCGCCGGAAGCCCCTGACGTTTCGTTGATCATAGCGCACCGGAGCCGCCGCGACCCGGCACACGACACACGACCACGACACACGGCAAGCAGAATAACAAAAGACCCGAAGCCGCTGGAGCCAACCAGCCAACCTCGGGTCTTCAGGATCCGATCGCTTCGGGGGCTATCCGCAGCTGGCGACCGTCAGGCAGATGGAGTTGGTGATATCCGGAGGAATCTCCATTCCCTTCTCCGCCATCAGCTTCTTGATCAGCGCGGCCGTTTCCGGATGCGGAATCGCCGACTGCACGCCCACGCGGACCAAGCCCTGTGCATAGTGCAGCGGATACCAGGTAATGCCCCGGCGCTCCGGCGCGATCGTGTCGCGGCTGCCGAAGTCATTGATCGTAAGATCGCCGCCAGCGTCCACCAGCATTTGCACGATCTCGTTGCGGCCTTTATGCGCCGCCCCATGTAACGCGGTGCGTCCGTCGCGATCCTGTATGTTGGGATCGATGCCCAGATCCAGCAGCATTTTTACCGCTTCGACGTTCTCTGCCTCGGACCACTCAAAGGTCACGCCTTCCACCCACGCGATGCCGGCGGCCACGGCCAGCGGCGTCACGTTGTAGCGCGTGTAGATCTTCGGATCCGCGCCGTGCTCCAGCAGCAGCTTCATGAGTTCCACATCGCTGGATTGCGCCGCGCGCAGGAACGGCGTCGCACCGTCTTCCTCCAGCCACTGCATGGTGAAGTTGGTACGCGTCTCGGTCGAATCGCCAACGCACTCCTCCTGCGTCGATTTCGTGCCGCACACCTGAATGTTCACGTCCGCGCCATGATCGATCAATGCCTTGATAAACTCCAGGTGATCCATGTCCGGCGGCGGCACCGGATAGTCGCCCTGCTCGATGTTGCGGTTGTCGGTCGCGAGATACAGCGGCGACCAGCCGCCATGGTTGCGGATGTTCGGATCGGCGCCATTCTCCAACAACAGCATGCCGAGCTTGTAATGCCGGTTCTGCGTTGCCGTCAGCAGCGGCGTCCAACCATAGTTGGTCTGCTGATTCACCGGAGCGTTGGCGTCCAACAGAATCTGCGCGCATTCGATGCAATTGGACTTGGCGGCGTAAACCAGCGGCGTTAATTCGCCGCCGTCGGTATCGCGTAGAACGCCGAAGGAAGCCGCCAGAGCCGCGGCATCCAACTGGCTGACGATGTCCTCCCCGCCCTTGCCCTTGGCCTTACCTTTACCCTTGCCTTTGGCGAAGGCGCCGAAATCGAAGTTGCTAAAATCGAAGTCTCCATCTCCCTTGCCTTTGCCCTTCAGCCGCGCCCGGATGATCTTATCCTGCTGCAGCCGAGCGGCAACCGACGGCGCCAGATACGCACGCGCGCCCTTGGTGTCGAGCTTCGAAGTTTCCGTTACGTCCGCACCGGCGTTGATCAGCATCTGGACCGCTTCCGGATGCGCCTGATCGGCGGCCCACATCAAGGGAGTCGTGCCACGCACGTATTCGGCGACGTTCACCAGCGCGCCACGATCCAGCAGCACCTTAATTGCCTCAGTGTTGCCATTGCGCGCCGCATACATAATCGGCGTCTCGCCATTCGGATTGATCTCGTTGACGTTGGCGCCGTGGTCCAGCAGCAGCGTGAGCATCTGCGGGCTGCCGCGCTCGGCCGCGAGTTGAATCGGCGCCACACCGTTACGGTTCTTCTTATGAACATCCGCGCCGGCGTCGAGCACCTCCCGCGCCACATCCATATTGTCCTGATAGGCGGCCCACTGCAGCGCCGTGGCGCCGTCGGTCTGCGGCGCGTTGACGTCTTCGCCGGCCGCAATCAGCCGAGCCACCGCCGCCGGATCACCGTGCATCGCTGCGTCGGCGACCGGGCTGTTCGCCGCGCCCAAGGTGGTGAGATAGAGTGCGGGGATGGCCATCACGGCCAGAACCGCGAGTATGTTTGTCTTCAACTTATGCATTCCACTCTCCTCATCGGTGACTTCCATACTGGAAAGTTCTCCGCCCATTCACCAGAACGCCGGCTAGACCAGCCCCGGCAGCAGACCATCGCCGTCGCCGAACTTCTCCACCTGGATCCCGTAGAGCGACAGGACGCTTTGCATCAGGCTGCCCGTGGTGACCGTCTTGGCCGGGAAGGCCAGATGCCGTCCGCCCTTGAGCTGTCCATTCGCCCCACCCGCCAGGATGTGCGGCACATCGTAGTGCATGTGCTGGTTGGAGTTACCCATGTTCGTCCCGTACAGCACCAGGGTGTGATCCAGCAGTGAGCCGTCTCCGTCCGGCGTGTTGCGCAGCTTGTCCAGGAAGTAGGCCAGGCACTGCACGTGATACCGGTTGATCAGCGAGTAGTCCGCGATCCGGTCCGGATTCTCGGCGTGGTGCGAAGCGCCATGGAAGCTGCTGGTGGTGCCCGATTCCGGGAAGCTGCGGCCGGTCAGGTCGCGCGCATACAACATTGACGATACCCGCGTGATGTCGGCTTCATAGGCCAGCGCCTGCAAGTCAAACTGCAGCTTAATGTGCTCATCGAACGAGTCCGGGACCCCGGCCGGAACCGGAATGCCCTCGGCGTTGATCTCACCACTCGACTTCGAGGCGATCTCCAGACGGCGCTCGATTTCGCGAACGCTGTCGGTGTACTGGTCGAGCCGCTGCTTATCGTGCGCCCCCAGGTCCACCTTGAAAGTGTTCAACCCGTTCAGCACCGAATCCAGAATCGACTTATCCTGTGCCCGGCGCGCCTGGCGCTCCTCGGGAGTTTTGGCCTGCACGTCGCCGAACAGCCGCTCAAAGACCACCTGCGGATTCAGTTCCATCGGCAGCGGCGTCGTGCGCGACGACCACGAGATCGAGTTCGTGTACGCGCAGCTATAACCTTCGCCGCAGTTCGATGAGTTCGCGCCCGGATCCTCAATCGCCTGCTGCAAGCTCGGCATCAGGTTCTCCTGGCCGATCTTCTTCGCGATGATCTGGTCGATCGTGACGCCGTTCTCGATATCGGCGCCCGTCGCCTTCTTACACTTCTCGGCGGCCATGAACGCGGCGGCAACCCAGTGGTCGGCGCCGGTGACGCCCTCGGGCGGCTCGGCCGATTTGGCCCACATCCCGCTCAGAACCACCGTCTGATCCACAAACGGCGCCAGCGGCTCCATGATCCTCGGCAGATTCGCCGCGTCCAGCGTCGCGCCCTCCGGAATCCACCAGCCCGGGGCAGCTCCGTGCGGGACAAAGATTCCGGTAAACCGCGTCGGCCGCGCTGCCGGCCGCGGTCTTGCTCAGCGGAGTCTGTGCTGGAACCATCGAATCCAGCAAGGGGAGCGCGAGGGTAACCCCGGCGCCACGTAACAAGGTCCGCCGTGAGATGTGCTTCTTGGTAATAAACATGTTTCGCTCTCCTTCTAATCCATTTGGGCGCGCCCGAACTGGGGTTTAACGGGCGGCCAGTTCCGCTCCCTCGCGATTCACTGAGCTCTCAAGAACTTCGTTCTTCTGGAACACATCGCTCTTGACAACTCCCATGACCAGCGCGGAGAAGCGGTAATCGTCTTGTTCGGCTTGGTGCACGATCTTGCGCACCAGAGGCATGTCATAGTATTCGGTTCCGCGGCCCAGCGAGTAGATCAGCAGCTTTTCCGCCGCCACGCGCACGAACTGCGGAGAGTAGCGCACCAGCGCCTCGCGGAGTTCTTTCACCCCGTTCAGCTTGGTGCCGTCGACCAGTTGGCCGCTCGGATCCACCGGCTGCCCAGCGTCCATCGTCCGCCACGAGCCGATCGCGTCGAAATTCTCCAGCGCGAATCCAATCGGATCCATAATCTTGTGGCAGCTCGCGCAGGGTTCCACCGAACGGTGCATCTCCATCTGCTGCCGCATCGTCGGCGTACCGCCGCGGCCGTCGTCTGACTGCAGATTGATTTCCACGTTCGGCGGCGGAGCCGGCGGCTCCACACCCAGGAACGTCTGCATCACCGTCTTGCCGCGCTGCACCGGAGACGTGCGCCCCGGCTGCGAGGAGATCGTCATCAGCGACCCCTTGCCCAGCAGTCCGCGGCGCTCATCGAACTTGTCGCCCAACTCGACCCGGCGGAACGCGCTGCCATAAACGTTCGGAATTCCGTAGTGCTTGGCCAACCGCTCATTGACGAACGTGTAGTCGGCATCCAGCAGATCGGTGACCGGCAGATCGTTCTGAATCACGCTGGCGATGAACATCTCCATTTCCGTGTACATCGCGTTGCGCAGATTATCGTCCCAGTTGGGGAACAGATTCGCCACCGGAACCTGCGCTTTCAGCGCTCGCATCCCCAGCCATTGGCCGGCGAAGTTATCCACCAGCGCGGTCGACTTCGGATCCGCCAACATACGCTTCACCTGCGCCTCCAGAACATCCGGCTCATGCAGGCGGCCCTGCTCGGCGACCTCCAGCAGTGCCTCGTCCGGAATCGACGACCAGATAAAGAAGCTCAGCCGCGAGGCCAGCTCCATATCAGAGATCCGGTACCGCTCGCCCGGTTTCAGGTTGGCCGGCTCAGCTTCCTTGCGGAAAACGAATTCCGGATCGGCCAGCGTGCGCCGCAGCGCCATCTCGATGCCGTCATCGAAGGTGCCCTCATTGCGGCCCTGCTGATAGAAGCCCATCAGCATCTCGGTATCTTTCTCGGTCACCGGCCGGCGGAACGCCAACCGAGCCATCCGATTAATGATCTTCTGCGCGCAGGGGACCTCTTCCGCTTGATTGGCCGGCGTGCACACAAACAGCCGGCGGCGAGGCTCGGTATCGGTCGCGCCCTGAGCGTCATATGGCCCGTCGATCACGAATTTTCCAACGTGCGGATAGAAGCGGAACCCGGGCAGTCCGCCGGTTTCCAGCGTGCTGCGCAGGAAGTGCTCATTCAGGTCACTGCCTGGCGCCACGTTCCGTCGCGTGAAGGTCACCGCGACCATGTGCTTCCCGGCTTTCATCGGGAAGCGCAGATCGAAGGTGCGCTCTTCGCCCGTCTTATCGTTATCCCAATCGAACTCGCGAATCAGCTCGCCGTCGACGATCACCTGCAGACGCTCGCCCGGGATCTCGCCGAAGGCGCTGTTGTTGCCCATGTTGCCTTTGCTGATGGGAGTGATCTTCATCGCATACTCGGCATCGGCCGGGAAGAAATGCTCCACCAGTAGGCCGCCGCGGGTGCCGAACGGCATCCCTTCGACGTGATAGTTCTGCGAGGTGTCCTCGGGAACGCGATACGTGGTCTGCACCGCGGTCGTGATGTTGCCCACCGCCAGGCGGCTGATCTTGCCCGCCGCCGACACATAACCTTCCAGCAGCGCCGGAGAAATCGTCAGCGCGCCGGCAATGTTATCGAACCCGCGCGTTGAATCATCCGACGGCAAATACAGCCCCGGATCGATATCCAGCGCCAGCAGGTCGCGAACCACGTTCGCATACTCGTTGCGGTTTAGCCGATGAATTCCCGGAGGCGGCAGCTCTTCGGTAACCGTCTGTATCCAGCGCGCCTTCCACAGACTCGATCCAAGCCTCGAACTTGGCCGGTTCCGGTCGCGGCATCCCGCTCGGCGGCATCATGCCGGCGCGCACCTTGCGCACGACCTTTTCCCACTCCTCGGCGTCCGCGGCGACATCGTCGGCATCCAGCGTATCCAGCGTGATGTGCCGCGCCGCCTCGACCCCAAGCTGCTTCGCCCGCTGGTTATGGCAGCCAACGCAATATTGATCCAGAAACGCCCGGCGAGCGGCCGCTCCGCCGTCCGCCGCGGCATCCTGTTTCGCGGCCGGAGCCTGCCCTTGCGCAAGAAATGCCACCGACAACAGTCCGGCGGCGGCAACCGTGCCCCAAACCGAATACCGATTCAGAAATCGTTTCATCTTGGAAACCTCTTGCATCACTTACTCCCAGCTCACTAAATCCGACCTGCTAAAACCCGCATAACTTATACACACCACAGGACATTATAGCAAAGCGTCCCGTTCTGAAAAGGGCCCTTTGGCAGAGTCCTCAGCAGGTTTACGGATCCGCCCGTGGCGTATTCCCAACGGCCCGAACGAACTCTTCCCGAGCCACATTGCGCCTTCTCGCCCATTCCGTCCCGGCATCCAATCGCCAGAACCCGTGGCAAGCGCCTAACCACCCAATCGCATTCACTGCTTATTAGATGCATCCAAGCCAAATTAGTTTTAACTTTCAAAGACTTACAAAACTTCCCACTCGCCCGGAAGAGGTCCCAACGGGAAACCGAAGCCTCTCCGTGCAATCCCGCTTCCGAACGGCTCCCGCCATACTCCCCGCAGCCGCCCATCCTCACCGCAGCGACTCCAGGTGCGGAACATCCTTTTCATTCTCCAGACAGACGTACTCCAGCAGCCTTCCCTCCAGCAGCGGATACATCTGCACCACCTCCACCGGCTCGGTATACATCACCGGATCGTCGATCGTAATCTCCAGCCGCAGGTGCCCGAAATCGGGCCGCGAATACCGCTCGGTCACAAACAGCTGATCCGAAGTCGGGTGCCCGGCCAGGTCCAGCCACGTCTTCCCGTTGAACCCGGTCGTCTCTACAACCAGCTCATCATCTTCCCAATGCCCCACCGAGTGCCCGAACCACTGCGGGTTCAACTCCTCGCGCGGCGGCAGCTCCTCATTCATATAGATGTGACGATAGCTGTGCGAGCTTCCTTCGAACAGAATGACGACTTCGTCCTCTAATTGAATGATCTGGGAGGGGTAAGGCGACCTCCGAGGTACGCCGGTTGGCAGACATCGGGCCTCCGGATCCTCGATTCCCTGGTTCGCCTGCCGCTCTAGAAACAGCCCCTCGGCGAGTTCAGTCATCGGCACCGCGCCGACGTCATAATCCCGAAAAATATCGGACGTGTAGCCCGCATAGCCCCAATACGCCGAAAGATCCGGCCTCCCATCCGCCTTGCGCGGAGTCTCCCCCGTAGGCGCATCGGCGATCCGGCGCACCGGCCGCTTATCCCGAGGCAGCGTCGATTCCGCCGGAAACTGCGCGAACACCGGAGCCGCCACACCAACCACGATCACCACCAGAACCGCCCTGGCAAACCCGACGGAAAAACCGGGGACTGACACCTTTTTCGCAAGACAGAGAAACCGTCCCACCCACCAGTCAGCTGAGGCGAAATGGGCTGTCTGTCCCCAGGTTTTTCGGAACCCCGACCCCTCACACCCACTGCCAAAAAAACCGGGGACTGACACCTTTTTCGCAAGACAGAGAAACCGTCCCACCCACCAGCCAGCCGAGGCGAAATGGGCTGTCTGTCCCCAGGTTTTTCCCCAGCTTTTTTGGAACGTAGACTTCTGGCGCTAAGCCGCCAGGGTTTCCGATTCTGCGTTTCCCGAACATCGTTTCCGCGAGCCCCGCAACGGACGCGCGCCGAAAGAAGTGCCTCAGGAAGGTTGGCAATCCGTTTCCGGGCTCTAGATTAAGTTTGCCAAAGCCACGCCCGATTCGAAATACGCAAGTCGGTAAGGACGCGAGTATGCCAGTCAGCATAAGTCTTTTATTTCCCTGCCTTCCGCCGAGTTCTAGTGATCACGCGAAGGACCAGCCCACCGCGCCCCGGCGGGCAATATTGTACCGTCTGCGAGCGGGCGGCGTGTGGCTGCACCAGAGATCCTTCTCTCCGTTCAGCCTGTTGGGATCCTAGGGGGGGTCGAGGTCTTCGACACCGAATTGCATCCATCCGTCTTCTCACGGCTCTTCCCGCGCTCGCAATAGCGTAGTCCTGACGCGCAGAGAACCGCACTTTGCGATCACGAACTAGGCTCTTGCCGACCTAACTTCGCATATCGTTGATCTGCAGCAATTTACTCACGATTCGCAGGAGCCTTGTATCTCTCGGACGTTGGAAACGCTATAGACTGTGGCCGCGTCCCTATGAACGAAGGAATTCTTCAATCCGAAGCAATGGGGCAAGCATCTAAAGTATTGAATAAATGGAAGTATCGAAATGAACAAGAAGATGTCGCTAATCAAACGACGCCCCTCTGCCGATGAATTTTCTGTGGTAAGCTTTCAAAAGATGAGTTCAGCCAATGGTGGCGCTGCGAAAGCGCGTATTAGCAAAAAAGCTGCTGCCATACAGCGCACCAAAAGAGCACTGCTAGCGCGACGAATGGGATTGCCTACACCAGCAGAAGCGATAGTGGCTTGGCGCGAAGAACACAAAAAGTCGCTTAAACCGGGAAATCGTAGGCCTCCCGTTTATGTGGATCATGGCGGAGGAGGCTGGAGCGTTTCAGTCCCGGGCTATGACGACGAGTCCTCCGATTGAAGTGCTTCCAAGCGCTTCAAGAGCGTTGCTACACCGTTAAAAAACGGCCTCATCATCATCCCGAAAATATTCCATCGCTCCTCACGACCGCCGATAACGTTGGGTATATCTGTGTAGATTGTCACGACGCCAACGTTTTGTCGTTCACTTTTTCCCTTAGGGGCGCCCAAAGGGAATGATACAAAGCTTCCTTCGAAAGGATTTGAGACAGTCCATTCCTCAAGGGCTTGGACGATCGCGGGGCTAGTCCGCCTCGCTGCGCTCTTGAATTCTGAAACATTAGGAATCCCCCCATAGCTGCCAAGAACAAACGCCACCTGGGGTCCTGGAATTACATTGAAGCCGAGGGTGGGCGTTCCGATCTGATTCTTAGCGGGAACCGGAAGAGCAAAAACAGGCACTTCCTCCGTCGCTTCATGCTCCATCGTGGCGGACAAATCCGGTCGAAGAAGCAGGTAGCCTTCGTTCTCGATATCAGGGATTCGAAGCCGGACGAGCGATTCATCAGAGAGGTCAGTAACGTAGGTCATAACATGCGCCCGGTATAATGCTCCATTGTCATGTGGGCCATAGGTGCTAGCAAGGCTGGCGATATCACTAACTAATTCTCGGATCATGTTTATCAACTCGTCACCGGTAGGGTCAGTGAAAAGCGCCACAGCGACGTGGACTTGAAGGCGGTCAGCTTTTCGGGCGAACTCGCCACGAAACGTCGGCCCTGGAAGCGTTTCGGTTGCCTTTCGTTGCTCGCGCTGAGATTCTGCCACCTCAGCCAGCGCACTCTGCAATTCGGCGCTCAACCGACTTTGGTTCTCGGCAGACTCTTCTTCGGATTTTGCTTTGAGTACATCTCTGCCGAGGAATAGCGCGGCAGTGGAAACAAGACTCAGCCAGTAAATGAATGCCGCTGGTACGAATCGAACGGGGTCATCGGGCCACCCCCCGGCCGGCCAACTCTCAGTGATCTCAGTACGAAAAACGAGGAGAAAGACGCCACTGAGTAATGGCAAAACACTGATTACCACACGTACCGATGTAGAATTAAAGAAAGAGCGGATAATACTCTCACTTTTCATGACAAGACGCGCGGAACCTCTCCCTCATAAGTCTCAAGCCACATAAGTTTACCAAATCTAGTCACAGGACAACTGCGGATGGAAATCTGCGAATCGATGGGATTCAGTTATTGGGAATCGGTGCCCGTAGAACTTTCCCCACTCTTCCCCCGTGAACATCCCCCACCAAATCAACCCCTTCCAAAAACAAACAAGCCCCCTCCTCCACCCCCACCCCACAAAATACCCACAACCGGGAAAACCGGGACAGCCTCCTGGAGTGCACCCCTCCGGTGAGACGGAAGAACTAGGGACAGGTTTGAGGGAGAAAACCGAGAAAACCGGGACAGACGGATGGACTGCACCCCTCTGGTGAGACAGAAAAACTAGGGACAGGTTTGGATTGATGATACGCCAGGGAGTGGGGTCTGGGGCGAGGCAGCCCCTTGCCCCAGGCGTCCCTGGAGAAGCGTGTTGCGCCGCGCAGGCGAGCTCGAACTCGGCGGGCGGTTGATAGCCCAGCGCCGAGTGCAGGCGCCGGCGATTGTAGGTGACTTCGAAGAACGTGGCCAGGTCCGCGCGCAGCGCATCCAGGTCGCGCCAACAATGGCCCTCGACCTGTTCACGCTTCAGCGTCTTCATAAACGATTCCGCCTTGGCGTTGTCGTACGGATTGCCCGGACGGCTCATGCTGGGCTGGATCGAGTGTTCGGCCAGCAACGTCAGATACTCCGAGCACGCATACTGCACGCCGCGATCGGAATGATGAATCATGCCGGGCTGCGGACGCCGCTCGGCCAGCGCCATCTGCAGCGCTTCGATCGCCATGTGCGCCCCCAGATGCCGAGCTAGGCGCCATCCAATCACGCGCCGCGAATGCGCATCGAGCACGACGGCCACGAACACGAACTCTTCGTTGAGCCGCACATAAGTAATGTCAGCGACCCACAGCTCGTTGATCGTTTGCGTGATCAATCCGCGCGTCAGGTTCGGCCAGTTGCGCCAGGTGTGGCGAGCATCGGTCGTCAACGGAACGAAGCCGCGACCGCGTAAACACAGGAGATTATCCTCCCGCATCAGCCGCAGCACGCGCTTTGCATTGACCGCAATGCCGCGCCGCTTGAGCTCATGACACACGCGCCGATAGCCGTAGAAGCGATGCTCCAGCGCTACTTGCTGCACCTGATCGCGCACCGCCGTATCGGCTTGCCTGGGACGCGAGGCTTGCCAATGCCGGTAGAATCCCGCGCGGCTGACGCCGGCCAGCGCGCACATCCGTTCGATGCTCAGCGGCTCTTGTCCGGCGACTTTTTCGACGTGATCGAGGATGCCGGCGTAGACGGCTTCTCGCTCATGGTCTTGCGCACAGCCGTGACGCGCTGCAAGACTTGTTCGAAAAAATCCAGCTCCAGCTCCTGCTGGCCGACCTTACGTTCGAGCTCGGCGATGCGCCGACGCGCTGCGAGCAACTCGCCGCGGTTGGTGGTGGGTTCGTGCTGCGGTTGTGGCTCGGCCGGCTTCCGCGGCCGGCCGCGTGGCTGCGCCAGGCCCGCCTCGCCGTGCTCGGCGTAGCGATCTTTCCACGTGTAGATCAGCTTGCGCGGGATCCCCAACTCATCGGCGATCTCCGCGATCCGTTCTCCGGCCAGGGCGCGCTGGACGGCCTGCAACTTGAACTCGGCGCTATACTCCCGCGCCGCTTCTTCTTCTTCTGGGACATGCGTTCTCCTTTCGAGAACTGTCCCTATTTTCCTTGTCTCAGTTTGGGGGTGCACTCCACAGAACTTTTTCAGTTTTCTTCGAGCTACACGCAACATGCTGAGTGCGGCGCTTTGGAGTAGCACCAAATCTAGCCTACTCCCAACCGAGCCAAGGTGGTAGGCCAACGGCAACATCGGCGAGGCGCTCGCCTGCACCAACGGCATGTACTTCGACATGTCCCCTCGTGTAAAGCATGGATGTGACCCGCATCACCAAGAACGAGGGCACCCACCGAGCCAACATGCCGTTCGAACCCTCCGGCCGCCTCCCGGCAACCAGCGCGTCTGGAAGGGGACCTGGGACACCGGGACCGGCGCCCAGACCAAGGACGAGATCACCTTCTACGGGGTCGCCGGCGAGCGTCTGGTCGCCTATGAAATGGACGGCTCCGGCACGCTGACGGCCACCAGCCAGGAGACTTACATCTACTTCGGCGGCAAGCTGCTCAAGCGAGGCAACCAGTACGTGACCACGGACCGGCTCGGGTCCGTCGGCAAGTACTACCCCTACGGCCAGGAGCGCCCGTCGGCCACCTCGGACGACAAGGTCAAGTTCGGGACGTATTACCGCGACGACGAGACCGGGCTCGACTATGCGATGAATCGGTACCATGAGCCGGGGGATGGGCGGTTTATGACCCCGGACCCGTACAGCGCGTCTGGTGGACCTGCAGACCCAGGAAGTTGGAACCGGTATGCGTACACCCGGGGAGACCCGATTAACCGGATAGATGTTGCGGGACTCCAAGATCAGGTAGTGATCCCTGGTGCCGGTGGGGGTTCCATCACGGTTACCGCGACCGGCGGCACCGCTCCCGAGCTAGGTCCAATATCAGGCCAATGCTCGCCGTTCGAGGAGGTGATCGCACCTGTCGCCGCATATTACTATGACTTTTGTGGTCAGGGTGGTGGTGGAGGTGGTGGCGCGGACACACAAACTGTTGTGGGGGGAGCCACCAACACGTCGGGCGACCTACCCGTAACTACTGTGAAAGCGAATACGCTTGTGGCTGTCCAGAGAGCGATGCAGATGCTGCAAAATCCTAAATGTGCGAACATCTTTAACGTTGCTGGCAAGGGGCCAACACCAACGGCGCTTTTGCGCTCACTCTGGAATCCGGGCGGGTACGGGGAATTCGAATACAGCAATATTCCGATTGTATCCTACAAAAACGGAACGAAAGGATATGTCAACGCTGGAACTGATCCAGTGTTCGGGTATGGCATTAACTCGAACGGCCAGATTCAGAATCTCGGGCCAGTCCGAGTCATAATAACGATTAATACTAGCGCAGCCTCGTTTTACAACAGCCAGTACAGTGTTGATCAGAGGGCTGTGACGATACTGCATGAATTAGGTCACGCCTACGCTGACCTATTTGGCCCCGACTCAACTCTGATTAAAGGCGATGACTCAACGCAAGGTGGAGCTGTGACGAGCGGGAAAAATCAGGACTTTGTGGCGGATAATTGCATATGATGTGGATTAGGTGCTGTAGCGTCGCTCTTGTGCTGGCTGTAGCATGCTCAAGCTTATGCACAGGTCAAGATTCGAATCCGGAAGTGGTTGATCTCTGCGACGTCTTGTCAGACATTCCCAAATACAGACACGAGAGACTTACTATTCGAGCTGAGTATGTTTCTTCCGGGCATGGTGTTTACCTCCAGGCGACGGATTGTGGTACACCCTGGGTATCAGATGGGTATATGTGGCCTCCGATTCTACACATCAGCGTCGACGTGTCAAATGTCCCACCCGAAGTCAACAGAGAGAATCTCGTAGAGGCGGTCCACGAACTAAATCGGATGATTGAACGTGCTGTTGAGGATTCACCAACGGGATCGGTACCTACCAGAATTCTAGTGACGTGCACGGGATGGCTGGAGACACACGCTAATTTCCGAGCGCGCGTCTTCAAACGCTCTCCGAAGGAGATACTTACTGATGGGTTTGGCCCCTCCGGAGCGGCTCCTGGGCAGTTCTACATTGAAAAGGTGGTTGACGTGGTTGCGGTGTACAAATAATCGATGGAAATCAGTGTCATCCATGATAGGTAGAAGTCAAGGGAAATCGGTGGGAAATCGGTGTCGGAAATCGGTGTCAGACAGAACGTTTTCTAATTTTCCACCTCACGCCGCCGCCGTCGAGCGCTTGGGACGGCCGGGAGTACCTCGTGTCAGCTTACGGGATAGGCGGTGCTCAAGGGTGTGGGTGAACGTTTCCGAACCCAGGGGACGGCCGGTGTGGGTTGCCTCCCGAATCGCCTCGATCTGATCGTCGCCGGTACGGATCACCTGCGCCCACTCCTCGAAGCTCCAGCGTGCGGACCACTCCTTCATCGAAATCAGGCCGAGCGGGTTGGGTCCGCCTAAGTGGGTGACCGCACTACTCCAAACATAGTCTTCGGCGGAACGCACCATGTGGGCACGTACGGGATTCCTCTCCACGTAGCGCATCACAACCCCCAGGCGCTCCTCCTCCACCACGCAGGAATAGTACCGGTTCTGCCATAGGTGGCCGGAAGTTCGATCAATCGCGTTACGGTATCGGGCATAGCTGCCGTTTACCTCGCGCATAGCCCGGGGCATCGATTCCGCCTGGCTCGGGACCACGACCAGATGCACATGATTGGTCATCAGACAGTACCCCAGAATCCGTAGTCCATAGTGATCGGAATACTGCTTTAATAGACCTAGGTATACTTGTCGGTCCGCGGCGGTGTAGAAGACGTCGCGCCGAGCGTTCCCTCGTTGCGTAACGTGGTGAGCACATTCGGGTACTGAGACTCTAAGAACTCTTGCCATGCACGAGCATAGTGGTCAGATCGCCGTCGAACTCTCAGCGAAATTGGAAAACGTTCTGTCTGACACCGATTTTCCGATTGATATCGATCCCCACAATCCTGATGCCGGTGTTCAATCCATGCTGCAGCATACTCTTGACGTGATTTGGAACAGCGTGACATACTCTGATACAAATTACAGCTGGGTAGCTCAGAAACTGGGGATAGGTGTCTCGAAATGTCCGTGACGGCCTCTTATCCGACAAGAAGGTCATGGCTAAAGCTGGCTTGCCGCGCGGCGCTGGCATTGCCCTCACGTGGGGGCTGCCCGATGGTCACTTGCGGCTGAGCGGGTTCCGCAGCTCGCCCCGGTCAAGTACTTTAAGGATATGTATTTGCTTGCTGTATCGCCCGACAGCAAGAAGCTCTGCATCAGCCCGTACCTAGGAAGAAGGACCGCTCTGATCATTGAGTCCGGAACCTGGACTCGTTTAGTGTCAGTTAGGTTCGATGATCGGCCTGAAATAGCGAGCTTCTTTCGAGACAGCAAGCGCTGTTACGTTGCTACATTTGAAAATAGCTATGCTGTCATGTCTCTAGCTGAGGAGTCGCAACATGCAATCGCGGAAGATAAAAAGTCGGCTGATGTTGTGTCGGTCTGCTGGGCTCTTTACGATGATTATCTCCTAGCTACCGAATCAGCGGTGTTTGCTCCGGAAAAGATTTCGTTGTTGAAGCTGCAGCTGCCGTCATTCGAGGAAGTCCTGCGAGTCCCTTACGACACTGCAGAAGTCTCTTCTAATCGCGCGACCACTGCAAGCGTTAATATCACGGCAGATCGGCAGAAAGTATTTTGTGGCGTCAGCGGTTCGCTCGTTTGCCGCAGTACGGACGACCTCAAGGTACAGTGGGTCCGGCCGATTGAAGAACGATTCGAATTTGCTCCATTTTTCCTTTCCTCCACTCCCGACGGTAGCTTGGTTGCATCGGTAAATCTGGAGTCCAGAATCCAGAAAGAATCGGATCGGTCTGAAGTAGGGCTGTACGATGGACGAACCGGTACTAAGGTCGGATCGATACCGGTCAGAGGGAATCCTGGAATCGCGCTTTCACCCGATGGCGTCGTCCTGGCTGTAGGCAGCTCTGAAATAGTCTCGGGAGCGCAAGGCCGAAGTGGTCATCGACCTATTCAGAGTATCGACAGGGGAGTTCTTAACAAGAGTAGTGCACAGCGAAGCGTCGGATCGGAATGCGTTAGCGGCAATGTTTGGATCCAATAGTATTCACTTCACCCCGGATGGGCGCTACTTGATACGTTTCGGTGAATAATATGATCCCGAGTGTGGGAGGTAAATTAACCGAGATCTCCAGCAAGGTCACAGGGGAAGTCGCGGAAAGGACGAAATCAATCGAAATCGATGTCCGAAAACGTTTTCTAATGTTCTTCCGAGCTGCCTCAACTTGTTGAGCGACGCTACTTCCAACGCACGAGATCTCGCGTACTCTTGGCCGAGCTGAAGGGGTAGGCCAGCGGCAACAGCGGCAAGGCGCTCGCCTACGCCAACGGCATGTACGACGACATGTCCCCTCATCTAAAGCATGGATGTGACCCGCATCACCAAGAACGAGGGCACCCACCGAGACAACAGCCAGTTCGAATCCTCCGACCAGCCTCCCGGCAACAAGCGCGTCTGGAAGGGGATCTGGGACACCGGGACCGGCGCCCAGACCAAGGACGAGATCACCTTCTACGGCGTCGCCGGCGAGCGGCTGGTCGCCTATGAAATGGACGACTCCGGCACGCTGACGGCCACCAGCCAGGAGACCTACATCTACTTCGGCGGCAAGCTGCTCAAGCGAGGCAACCAGTACGTGACCACGGACCGGCTCGGGTCCATCGGCAAGTACTACCCCTACGGCCAGGAGCGCCCGTCGGCCACCTCGGACGACAAGGTCAAGTTCGGGACCTATTACCGCGACGACGAGACCGGGCTCGACTATGCGATGAATCGCTATCACGAGCCGGGGGATGGGCGGTTCATGACGCCGGATCCGATATGGGTAGTGCGAGTCCCGTCCGATCCCGGGAGTTGGAATCGATATTCCTATTCAAATGGGGACCCGGTCAACAGTTACGATCCCTCTGGTCTCGTCGCTGTACATGTTACGGGAGTTGTGACCGGGGACTGATGGTACCCTCGCTGCAAAACTTCCAACAGGAACTCCCAATGACGGGTATGGCAATGGAGCAAGCGTTTATCTCGTGGCAGGCGAACTGCAATAGCGGTGGTACCCAACCGTCTACTCAGTCTCCGGGGTATGCGGCGGTGGCCTTCCGACCTTCCACAATGCAGCGCTTATCGACGCCGCTCTCAATTTACCCAAACGAATGCTCAACGAGAAATCTCGTGCTGAACTCTTCCACGTTGCAATGGTAAATCCGGCAGATGTACTTGATTCACTCGTCCAAGGAGGTAGATACGGTAAGATTGAATTCAAGTCATTGCCGACGGATAGATCCGCGCAAACCGCTGAAATAACAAACTACACCGCCGTGTTTAGAAAACTAGCGGGGCGAGGTGGGAGGTTCAAGACGGTTGACATAACCATAAATCCGAGCGATTACCGGCCTAATTTTTTGGAACGATGGGACGTGGAACAAAATGCTCTAACGCTAATTCACGAGTTCGGCCATGCGTTTAACTGGCTTTTTCGCAAGGGAAGCTCAGACTTTGTGTATGACGTTGACTCCAATGGGTCCCCGGTCGATGCCCTGGAAGCGAAAAATGACGGATTTGAGGAACAATGTCGATTCTAATCCTAATCTTGGTGGGTGCTCTCTTCAGTCTGGGTCAACCGCTGTCTCCTTGTGATCCACCCGGAGACCTGGCTGGGCAAGAGGTGCAGCTGAAGGGCGTAATCGCCTTTGGCACACACTCGACGACAATGAATGCCGAAGAGGCCTGCAGCGATGGAGCCTCCAGAGTTCTGGCCGTTCTTTTCGCTGATGTTGATCGTCCTGATGCTTTTTACCAGGATGCTTACCGCGCGGCCTTAAGGGTGGTCGACCCAAGAAGAGTGGTGCCCGAGGTTTGTGGTGTGTTCCGTGGAACGCTGCTCCGTGCCGAGAGTTTCAAGGTGTCAGGCGTCGGTGATGCTCGACATGGCAATGGCTTTGGGTTCAATGGGCTGAACGAATGGGCAATCGTGATCAAAGGTGTGAGTGACGCACGATCCTGTGTGGTCAACCAGCCCTTACGACTAAAAGAGGGTGCATTAAGTAGATTTAGACCCGAAGAATTGAACGACAACTAAACGACCCCCGGCTTCAAGCCCGGGGGGTTGCTGCGGGCGCGTCGAATGGAATTCGACGGATTGCGCCCGCTTCCACCCAAACCCGCCTACCTTCAGTAGGCGGATATCTCGTTCCCTTCGGAAACTTCGATCACCCTTCTTCGCCTGAAGGCGAGGGGTTTCCACCATCCCCGATGGGGACACTAAACGAGGGGGAAATCGGTGTCGTACGTGATAGGTAGAAATCAAGGGGAAATCGGGGAAATCGGTGTCAGACAGAACGTTTTCTAATTTCCCACCTCACGCCGCCGCCGTCGAGCGCTTGGGACGGCCGGGAGTACCTCGTGTCAGCTTACGGGATAGGCGCTGCTCGAGGCTGTGGGTGAACGCTTCCGAACCCAGCGGACGGCCAGTGTGGGTTGCCTCCCGAATGGCCGCGATCTGATCGTCGCCGGTACGGATCACCTGCGCCCACTCCTCGAAGCTCCAGCGTGCGGACCACTCCTTCATCGAAATCAGGCCGAGCGGGTTGGGTCCGCCTAAGTGGGTGACCGCACTACTCCAAACATAGTCTTCGGCGGAACGCACCATGTGGGCACGTACGGGATTCCTCTCCACGTAGCGCATCACAACCCCCAGGCGCTCCTCCTCCACCACGCAGGAATAGTACCGGTTCTGCCATAGGTGGCCGGAAGTTCGATCAATCGCGTTACGGTATCGGGCATAGCTGCCGTTTACCTCGCGCATAGCCCGGGGCATCGATTCCGCCTGGCTCGGGACCACAACCAGATGCACATGATTGGTCATCAGACAGTACCCCAGAATCCGTAGTCCATAGTGATCCGAATACTGCTTTAATAGACCTAGGTATACTTGTCGGTCCGCGGCGGTGTAGAAGACGTCGCGCCGAGCGTTCCCTCGTTGCGTAACGTGGTGAGCACATTCGGGTACTCAGACTCTAAGAACTCTTGCCATGCACGAGCATAGTGGTCAGATCGCCGTCGAACTCTCAGCAAAATTGGAAAACGTTCTGTCTGACACCGATTTTGCCCCGATTTTGCCGGAATCGCGATCTCTCCAGATGGTGGCTTGCTGGCCGTCATTGTGAACCGTCGCCTGGGGCGTGGAGCAGTAGACGTCGAGGTCGAGGTTTACGGGCTTCTGGATGGGGAACGGATCGCTACGCTTCCTTTTGCGCAGATTCCCTACAGCCAACGGCAACCTTTGCTCATTGGCGGAACGGTCAGCTTCACCGGGGATGGGCGGTATTTGGTGATGACAGCCCAAAACACGCGGATTTGGGCAGTTAGTTAGGAGCGAAACTTTTGGAAACGAAGTCAGCTCGAAGGTGATACCGATCAGCAACTTCGGCGAGGCGGTCGCCTGCATCAACGGCATGTACTCCGACATGTCCCCTCCTGTAAAGCATGGATGTGAACCGCATCACCAAGAACGAGGGCGCCCACCGAGCCAACAGGCCGTTCGAATCCTCCGGCCGGCCTCCCGGCAACCAGCGCGTGCGGAACGGGACCCAACGTTTGAACCTTGGGTCCGGCTCCACGCCCCCCCGGCAGAACATCGGGCGAGATCACCAGCATCTCTTGTATTGGCCATCGCCGCCGAGCGCCCCGCACCCAACCGAGTAGCCTGATAACATGGACGCGGCTCCCGGCACGCTGAGGGCTCCAACGTACATCTCCGTTCACACTAACTGCCCCAGTAGTCCCGATCGAGGCTTCGGTACTGGACCGCCTCGGCAAGGTGCTTTGAGAAAACCGGGGCGACGACGTCTATCGATCCCTGCGACACACACGCCCCCGACCTCAATCCCTCACCACAGACCCGCCATGCGGTAGCATGCGGGCCCCGACCTCTATCCTCTTAACCACAACCCAAACCGCTACACCCACCCATTACAACCCCGCAACAGGTAAGCTGCGATTCCGGGCCGCTCCACCCGCGACCCATCCCCGCTCAGCCCCAACTTACTCAATAGGTAGGCTCATAAAAGTACGCGTCAATGTGTGCCTTCAGGTCATCCGGACGAGGCAGCCGGGCGTGTCCCTCCGCATAGGCTTGCTCGGCGACCGCGAGAGCGATGCTTGCCGAAACGTTGCGAATCTCCGACAGCGACGGATAAATGCTCCCTCGTTCCAGCTGCGCGTCGGTCACCTGGGACGCGAGCGCCTGAGCCGCCGCCAGGAACATCTGCTCGGAAACGCGGCCGGCTTGGCACGCCACCGCTCCCAGGCCGACGCCGGGGAAGATGTACACATTGTTGCCCTGCCCCGGCCAATAGCGGCGCCCCGCAACGTCCACGGATTCAAAGGGGCTTCCGCTGGCGAAGATGGCCCGCCCACTGGACCAGCCATAGGCTTGCTCGGCGGTGCACTCGGCGCGCGAGGTCGGATTGGAGAGCGCAAAAATCGCCGGACGTTCATGGAGCGCGGTCATCGCCTCAATCACTTCGCGCGTAAAGGTGTCCGGAGCACCGGTGGCTCCAATCAGCACGTGCGGCCGGATCGTCTCGAGCGCCTCCAAGAACCCCATCGGCTCGGCTTCGTGCGCGTAGGGAAGATTGTGCTCCATCAGATCCTGGCGCGAGGCAACGACCAGCCCATGAATATCCACGAACCACAGCCGCCGCAAGGCTTCCTCGCGCGAGAGGCCCGCCCCCACTAAGGCTTCCACCAGCAGGTCCGCGATGCCCGTCGCCGCCGATCCCGCGCCCAGGAACACAATGCGCAGATCTTTGAACTCCAGCCCGGAGATCCGAGTGGACGCATGCAGGCCGGCCAACGCCACCGCGGCGGTCCCCTGAATATCGTCGTTGAAACACAGGAAACGGTCCCGATAGCGCCGGAGCAGTCCGTAAGCGTTGGGCGTCAGGAAGTCTTCAAACTGAATCAGCGCGTGCGGCCACTTGTCTTCCAGGGCTTCGATCAACTCGTCCATCAGGCTGGCATACGCTTCTCCGGCCAGGCGCGGCTTGGGAACTCCCAGATACAGCGGGTCCGCCAGGTATTCTTTGTTGTTCGTCCCCACGTCGAACATGATTGGAAGGCAGTGCTCCGGCGCGATGCCCCCGCACGCGACGTACAACGACAGCTTGCCGATCGGAATTCCCATCCCGTTCGCGCCCAGATCGCCCAACCCGAGAATGCGTTCGCCATCGGTCATGACGATCACGCGCACGTCCGGTTCCGGCCAGTTATCGAGGATGCGGCGAATCTGCCCGCGGTCGTCCGGAGTCACGTAGAACCCCCGCGGCTGCCGAAAGATGTGCGCGAACTCCTTGCAGGCTTGTCCAACGGTCGGCGTGTAGACCAGCGGCAACAGCTCCTCGATGTGGTCAATCACCGTGCGATAGAACAGCCGCTCGTTCCGGTCCTGGACGGCTCGCAGCGCGATATAGCGCTCAATGTCGAAGCCCTTCCGGCGAATGCTCTCCAACACGCGGGCGACCTGGTCCTCCATAGTGCTAACGTGCGCCGGAAGCAGCCCACGCAAGCCATAGCGTTCCCGTTCCTCTAAGGTGAACGCCGTCGATTTGTTGGTGGCGGAATGCAGGAGCAGGTCGAAGCCCGTGTTCATACTCTTCTCTTCGGAACGTTCTGCCGAATCCGTCTTCATGTACTTAGTATCGCTTTTGACAGCTCGCCCCGTTGGTTTGGCGAAAGCAGTCTATTCCCCGCCCGCATCCCGAGTCGCTCGCACCGATGTGCTTCCGTGATTGAATCTAAGTGGGAGAAGCGATGACACAACAAAAGCCGTTGGAATACACCGTAGAGGTCGAGCGCGTCGACGAGCACGGAAGCGTCGCCCGATGCAAGCAGGCCGAGGTCATCCTGGACACCGGGTTGCCGGGCCGCTCGGATGCCTTCAACCCGGCCGAGCTTCTGCTCGCGGCCCTCGCTGCTTGCATGATCAAGGGGATCGAGCGCGTCACCCCGATGCTCAAATTCGAATACCGGCGCGTGCACATCCACTTGCATGGCATTCGCCAGGACGCGCCTCCGCTGATGTCTGAAATCACCTACGAGATCCAGATTGATACGGACGAATCCGATCATCGGCTGGAACTGCTGCACGGAAATGTGAAAAAATTCGGGACGGTGTTTAATACGGTCGCGCGCGGGACCACTCTTTCGGGTACGATTCGACGGTCCTGACCCCATTCCAACGCCGATGGTAGCGAAGCGAAATACGGCTAGCACTGCCGTCCGCTGTTATCCTGAATTTCCCTCCTCATGCCGAGCCGCTCCACCAGCGACCGACCCTCGCTAACCCCGCAACTCACGCACCAGCACGTCCTCCGCATCGCGATCCCCGTGATGCTGTCGAATGTCTCGACCCCGCTGATCGGCATCGTCGACACCGGCGTCGTCGGCCAGATCCCAGACCCGTCGCTGATCGGCGCGGTCGCCATGGGCTCGGTGATCTTCAGCCTGCTGTTCTGGGCCTTCGGCTTCCTGCGCATGGGCACCACCGGACTCACCGCGCAGGCGCTGGGCGCGGGCGACCGTGCCGAGCTCTCCGCAGGCCTGGAACGCGCGCTGACCGTCGCCGCCATCGCGGGCGTGACGCTGATCGCGCTGCAGTGGCCGATTCGCGAGATCGCCTTCTGGCTGGTCGAAGGCAGTCCGCAGGTGGAAGCCGCCGCGCGCGACTACTTCAACATCCGCATTTGGGCGGCTCCGGCGACCCTGGCCAACTATGCCGTGCTCGGCTGGCTGATCGGGCTGGGGAGGACTGACATCGGGCTCGGCCTGCAGCTTCTGCTGAATCTCACCAACGTCGTTCTGGACGCGGTGCTGGTGACCTGGGCGGGATGGGGCGTTGCGGGCGTCGCCGCTGGCACGCTGACCGCCGAGTATGTCGCCGCCATCGCCGGCCTGTGGATCGCCGCGACGCAACTCGCGCAAGCTCGGCGGGACGTGGCGTTGGCAGGATGTCCTGAATGGCGCGAGGAAAGGGACCGGATGGAAGCGCACGCTCTCGGTCAACACCGACATCATGATCCGCACCCTCTCGCTGATCTTCGTCTTCGTCTGGTTCATGGCGCAGGGCGCATCACAGGGCGACGTCGTGCTGGCCGCCAACGCCGTGCTGATGCAGTTCGTCTCGACTTCAGCGTACTTCCTGGACGGGCTCGCGTTTGCCGCGGAAACCCTGGTCGGGCAGGCACTGGGCGCGCGCCATCGTGACCGGCTCGCGAGCGCATTTCGGCTGACCACCATCTGGGCTGGAGCCATCGCCCTCGTGATCAGCCTGATTCTGTGGGTCGGCGGACCCACCTTCATTGACCTGCTTTCAGTGGATCCTTCGGTGCGCTCTACCGCGCGCGAGTTCATGGCCTGGGCCGTGTGGGCTCCGGTGGTGGGCGTGTGGGCGTTCCAGCTCGACGGGACCTTCATCGGCGCCACCTTCTCGCGCCAGATGCGCAACGCGATGCTGCTATCGACGGCGATCTTCCTGGTGGCCTGGTGGCTGCTGACGCCATGGGGCAACCTCGGCCTGTGGGCCGCATTTTATGTGCACTATACGGCTCGGGTTGTGACGCTGGGGTACTATTTTCCGGGCTTATTGGCAGCGCCCGCTCATGCAGAGTAAGCTTCAAAGCTTACGCCGACTGAACGCCAGCCCTCCTTTGCAGATCACGCACTGCGGTTCCGCTGACTTCTGTCTCCTGTCTCCTGTCTCCTGTCTCCTTTAAGGCATCCTCGCCCCATCCCCGACCACCGTCATCCAGCGGCGCACCCGCCAATCTTTGATCAGTCCATTGGCGACGTAAGGATCTGCTTCGGCGAAGGCGCGTGCGGCGGACTCCGCGGCGGCCATGTCGTCGCCACGAAACACGATGACCACGCCGTCGGCCGGATCGGCCAGCGCTCCGCCCAGCACGATCTCCCCGCGGCTGTCGGCTGCTTTGACCAGTCCCAAATGTTCAGCGCGATACGCGGCGCGACGCTCGATGTAATCGTCCACCACGTCATAGAACAACAATGCATGAGCCATGTCTCCACCGTAACGCGTTCACCCGGGCTTGAGCACGGGCCCAAACATGGGCTTTCCGCGCCACTTGCTAGGCTAGTGAATCGATGGCCTTTATCAGCGACCTTCCGGTCTGGCAACTCGCAATCCTGATTTTTTGCTTCCGCATCGGCGACGTTTCGATCGGCACCATGCGCACCGTCAGCGTAGTGAACGGGCGCGTCGGCCTGTCCGTGATCCTGGGATTTTTTGAAGTCCTGCTATGGACCGTTGCCGTCTCCGGCACCATTCTCCGCATTCAGGAAGATCCGCTACTGCCCATTGCCTATGCCGGTGGATTCGCGGCCGGTAATGGCGTCGGCATCCTACTGGAACGCAAGCTTGCCCTGGGACGCGTCGCGGTACGGATGATCTCCGATCAGGCCGAAAAGCTGGTCCAATTGGTCGAACAGCATGGCAAGGTTGTCGCGCAATTCGCCGCTGGGCCGGAAGATTCCCACCGGTCGCTGCTGTTCACGATCCTGCCGCGCAAAAAGCTCCCCGGGGTGTTGAAGGCCGCCCATGACCTGGATCCCAACCTGTTCTGGGTCTCCGAACGCTTCGCCGAGATGAGCCGTCTGCAACCGTTGCCGCACGCCACCGGCTGGCGCGGCCTCCTCAAAATGAAATAAGTTTGGGCCGGCTTTGGCGCCGGAGACGCGCTTGCCCGCCCCGAGCCGAATGCCCTAAGCAGACACTCAAACCCCGGCGAACGCGACCGATAAGCCACTCGTGCGCTACGGGTTACTCACTTCTCTCGGACTATGGTTCTTCCTCGGCTGCACGGCGGCTCCTCTCGCGGGGCAAGTTGCGCCGCTGCGCCTGAAAACGCCTCTGCCCGAGGCATCGGGTCGATCCCAACCAAACGATGCGGCAGGGAGGGACGGCAGAACCGCGGACGAAGTTCCCGAGCCTCTGCAGCAACTCGACTCGCCCGCCGGACCCGGGCGCGGACATCTGATCATCCAGTTCGCCTCAATCCCGGACGAGCCGCTGCGCGCAGAACTCGCCAGCCGCAACATCACGCCGATCGAATATGTCCCCGACAACGCGCTCCTCGTCGCGCTCTCGGGATCCGTCGACGCCACCGGCCTGGGCATCCTCTACGCGAGTCCGCTGCCGGCGGAAAGCAAGCTCAGCTCATTGATCTTTTCCAACCCTTCCGACCCCGCATCCGATGCGAGCTCCAATCCGGCCGCCGACAATCCTCTGCGGCGGATGTTCGGACTGCGGCCCGCGCCCGCTCCGCGCGACGCGCAGCGCAAGTCAATCAACCCCAACTGGCCGTACCTGATTGTCGAATTCCATCCGGACGTCGACCTCAACCAGGCCCGCGCCCTGTTGCTGGCCCGCAACTTCGTGCTGCGCGAGAACCCGGACCTGGGACCCGGACGTCTGATGATTCAGACGCCCGCCGATCCGGCGCAACTGGAGCAGCTCGCCACCGAGGACGCGGTAGCCTACATCTTCCCGGCATCGGAAGCGCTGGCCTCCGGCGCGCCTGCCCACCCGTACCTCGATACGACGACCTACTATCCCGGCCCCAGCCAGCCGCAAACAGCCTCCGCCGGCCAGTACATCGCCACCTATGGCGACGGCTGGGACGGAGCGGGCTTGAATCCCGCGACCATCGGCTACGTTTTCGGAACACTGACCCCCGATTTGTCCACGACCACCACGGAGACGCAGCTCACCGCCGCCCTAGACGAATGGGCCCGCGTCGCGGACCTCACCTGGCAGCAAGGCTCCAACCAGAGCGCGACCCGGACGGTGGCGTTCAACTTCTATTCCGGGGATCACGGCGACGGCTTCCCATTCGATGGACCCGGAGGCGTGCTGGCGCATGCTTTTTATCCGGCGCCGCCGAACCCGGAGACGATCGCCGGCGATGTGCACTTTGACGAAGCCGAAACCTGGAGGGTCGGCTCCGATATCGACCTTTACAGCGTCGCGCTACATGAGCTGGGACATTCGCTGGGGCTCGGCCATTCCGATGACCCAAGCGCCGTGATGTACGCCTACTATTCGCTACACACCAGCCTGCAAACCGACGACATCAACGCCATCCTCACGCTCTACGCGGCGGCGCCGGATCCGGGCAAGAACGATCCCCCGCCGGCGGTGAATCCCCAGCTGGTCTCGGCATCTCCCAACTCCGGCTCGGGCGCTTCGGGGACCTTTACATTCACCTATTCGGAGGTCAACGGTTCGCAATACATCGACACGGTGGCGTTCCTGTTCAGTAGCTCGGCCAATAGTGCGGGCGCGTGCTCGGTGGTCTGGGACCGGGCTTATGACAGCGTCTATCTGCTGTGGGACAACGCGTCGGGCTCGAACGGAAAGCCGACCTCCTCCACCAGCACGCTCTACAACAGTCAGTGTTCGATCGGCGCGACCTCGGTGACCGACAACGGATCCAACCTGCTGGTGACGGTCGACGTCACCTTCCAGCCCGGATTCAGCGGATCGAAGAACGTGTATATGGCGGCGGCCGGGGGCTCGGCCTACACTGGCTGGGCATTGCGCGGCAGCTACGAGGTGCTCGCCGGCGGACTTCCCGAGGCGCGCGGCGTGTCCCCGGCAACAGGCTCCGGCTATGCCACCACGATGGACTTCACCATCGCGGACAACTCCGGCTCTTCGTTCCTGGGCGCGGCGGCGATGCTGATCGCCCCGCAACTCGCCGGCGCCAACTCCTGCCTCGTTGTCTGGGATCGCCCCACGGGAACCCTGTCACTGCTCTACGACAACATGAGCGGCGCCACCACACTTACCCCGGGCAGCGGAGTCGTCGCGGAAAACTCGCAGTGCATCCTGTACGGCGCGAGTTCCTCGGTCACGATCGGAGGATCCACCATCGACATCTCGCTGTCGCTGTACCTCAAACCGAGCTACGCGGGCCAGATGAACACGTACCTGCTGGCGGTGGAATCCTATGGCAACTCCGGCTGGGTTGATGTCGGCGACTGGACCGTGCCGGGCGACGTCCCCACGCTGAACTCGCTGACGCCGAACTCCGGCTCGGACGTCTTCCCGACCTTCAACGTGACGTTCGATGCCCCCGTCTCCACCAACACCATGACGGAGGAGTCCCTGCTGATCACCACCGGCGAGCCCACTGGGACGACAGGCTCCTGCTGGGTGGTTTATGATCGCGCCAACGTCACCATCGGGCTCTGGGACGATGCGGCCTCCACGCTCAACACCAAGCCGTTGGGGTCGTCGGCGGCGCTGCAGAACAGCCAATGCGCCATCGGCTATGCGGTGATGAACACCTCGGGCAACACGATGACCGTCTCGATACAGGTGCTGTTCAAGGCTGCCTTCAGTGGATCGAAGAATCTCTACACCGAAGCCACGGCGGGCGGCGGAAGTTCCGGCTTTGCGCTCGCCGGGACCTGGACCGTGCCGTAATGAGTGCAAACACCGACCGCAATTAACGTCTGGATTCGTGACGCCGCAAAACGTCGGCCATTTGCGCATGGCCCAGCTTCACGGCCTGTTGCAAGGCGGTGAGCCCATCATCGGTGGGCACATCCGGATCCGCCCCGGCATCCAGCAGGGCGCGCAGGGTTTGCGTGTCGCCGTGATCCACCGACGCCGCATACATCACCGGCGTGAACCCGTTGTCGTCGAAATCATTCAGCGGCACCCCGGCCGCGACCAGCACCGGGATCAATTCGGCCCGGTTCGTGATCGCCGCCCAATGCAGCAAATTCACGCCAGTATCTTCGGTGAGATACGCATCCGCGCCCGCGTCAATCAACGCCTGTGCGACCTCCGCGTAACCGAAGGTAATCGCCGAGGCCAGCGGGACGCCGGAATTCCGGGCGGCCTGATTCGGATCCGCGCCGTGCTCCAGCAGCAGGCGGACGTTGTCCACATCGCCGGTCATCGCCGCGAGCCCCAGCGCCGTATTCGCCGCACGCTGATCCTCGCCCGGCCCCACCGGCGCTCCGGCCTCAAGCAACCTCTCTAAAATATCCTTGGTGCCGCGATACGATGCCGCCACCGTCAACGCATCCACGCCCGAGTCGGCTCGCGCCGCGGGATCCGCGCCCGCATCCAGCAACACGCGAACCTTCTCCGCTCCATGCACGGGATCTCCGGCGGCCAGCATCAGGACCGTGGCTCCCTGCCCGACTTTGCTATTCGGATCGAGCCCGCCCCGGACCAGCGCCCCCAATTCTTCCGCCGTGCCGAACAACGCCGTGCGCACCCAAGCAGGTCCGGCAGAAGCCGCGGGCGCGTCATCCTTCAGCGGCGCCGCCCCTTGCACAGACGAGGATTCCGGTTCGATCGCGTTCAGCAATCCCAGCACCGCCCACTCGCTTCCGGCATAGGACAGCACCTGATCATGCCCATACGGGAACCCGGTTTCAAAGTACGGCGGACTGATATCGGCCGGGGAAACCATCCGCGTGCGGACGTGCCAGGTTCCATCCTCGGCCTGGGAAGAAATCAGGAACCGCCCGCCCTGCTGAAACGCCGCATCGCTGGCCGGCATCCCGGCCTGTGCCAGCGCGAACAGCGCCTCGCCGGTGGAATAGGCATCGGCCGCATAGCGTGGCGTCTGCGGCCAGCCGCCCGTGGAGAGCTGCATCGCGACCAGATCACCGCTCGCCTGCTCCAACTCTTGCTTCGACGCCCCTCCCCAAACCAGCCCCATCAGGCGGTAGGCCGCGTCTTCGGTGGATTGCGGACGGGTGTGCATCAGCCAGTGGATTCCCCGTTCGGTCACCTGATCCCGCATCTCCGCGAGTTCTTCCGGCATGTAGGCCCGCACCGCGCCGATCGCCGTTGCCGTCGACTTGAACAGACTATAGGAGTGCGGCGGGCGGAAATCCGACGTCGCCCAATAGCCGTCGCGCTGCCAGGCTGGCCAGGCGCGTGGCGAAAATCTCCGGGACCAAAGTCCGCGGGACCCCGGCCGCATGCGCCGCCATCAGCAGCATGCTGTCGTTCGGGGTCGGATCGCTGAGTTCGGTCGCCTCGACGATCGCCGATAACGCCCGTTCGCCGGACAGCGGCCGGAACGTGCGCCGCTCCACTTCGGCCAGAATATCGTTATTGATGGCGAAGCCCCGCGCCCGCGCCGAATGGAACGTCAGCACTGGAAGCGCGTTGTGATGGCAGGAGAAACAGGCTCGTTCGGCGACGAACGTCGAAGCCGAGCTTTCGAGCATCGGCAGCGCACGCTCCACCGTCGCGCGAATCTCCGCCTCCGGGATCGTCTGCGCCGCCAGCGAACCGGACAGCATCATCGCGACCTCGGCTATCACAACACCAGCCATCGCGCCGGCCGCGACGCCGCCTCGTACTCCCGACCTGCTCAACCCCATGCCGATGGACCTCAATCCGCGACTCCCAACCGCCATCCGAACGCGATCATACCAGAGCCGGGCGTGCATCCGCCTACGGAAATCTCCCCACCGAACCCGGTGTCTCCCGCGCGCGGCCGGATTATAATGGGGCTAGGTTCGGCTGATAGCTGCTCGATGCTGCATCCGTGTTGATCGGCCATCCCGGCGGGTTTGTGGGAATCCGCCCCGTTCGACACACGCCGACGTGGAATGCTGTAAATAGGAGGTTCCCGTGATGGCTTCCAACCGGATGTTTTTCCCGGCGCTCTCGTTCCCGGTAGTTTTCCTGATCACTGCTGGCCTTGTCTTTGCCCAAGGACAGACGGGAGGAGGTGGAGGAACTTCCGGCGGCGGCGGCACGGGCGGCGGCACTCCCACCGGTGGCGGCACCGGCGGAGGAACTCCCCCAGGTAGCGGCGGTGGAGCCGGCTCGGGCGGCGGATTTCCCACCAACGGCGGCGGCAACAACACCCCGGGGACGACGACGCCCCAGGGCGATCCCAGCCTGATGCCCAACCGGCCGCTCTACGTAACCGGGCAGGTGGTGATGGCCAACGGCGATCCGCCTCCGGAACGCGTGGTCATCGAACGCCTCTGCTCCCTCTCGGACGCCCACAAGGAAGGCTATACCGACTCGGAAGGGCGCTTCAGCCTGCAACTGGGAGTGAATCGCGGCATCGTCTCCGACGCCAGCGCCAGTATCTTCAGCGGCTTGGACGGCCTGCACGTGACCCAGCAAGATCCCACGGCGGCCCCCACCGATACCCGTTTCTGGAACTGTGAACTGCGGGCGAACCTGCCGGGCTATATTTCGTCCACCGCGACGCTGGCCGGCCGCCGCTATTTTGATCCCCCCGACATCGGCTATATCATCCTGCGGCCCTTCCAAAAGACCGAAGGATTGTCCATCAGTGCGACCACGGCCTTGGCGCCGGAAGCGTCCCGCCACGCATTTAAAGATGGCATCGACGCGATGAAACACAAGGATTGGAAAGATGCCGAGAAATCGCTGAAGAAAGCGGTCGACATCTTTGACCGCCATGCCGAGGCCTGGTATCAACTTGGCCGGGTCTATCAGCAGCGCGAAAAACCGAAAGAGGCGCACGAAGCGTTCCTCCAGGCCGTCGCGGCCGATCCCAACTACGTCTTCCCGTACGAGGGGTTGTATCAACTCGCCTTTGATCGCGACGACATACCCGATCTGCTGGATAAAACCGAAACGCTGCTGCGGTTGAATCCCTATGAATTCCCGATGGCCTACTATTACAGCGCCGTCGCCAATCTGCAACTTAAGAATTTTGATGCCAGCGAGGAACGCATCCGCGTCGCCATCCAGATGGATCCGGGCAATAAGAACCCCATGTCGTTTTTTGTACTGGGCTTCGTGATGGCTTCCACAGGCCGATTACCGGAGGCCGTGGACTCCTTTGAATCGTTCCTGGAACTGGACCCCGATGGAGGTCCAGCGACGCAGGCCCGGGCGGCGGTCGTGAAGCTCCAGGACATCATCTCTCGCCAAAACCCGCAGGGCGCCGCCGCTGAATCGGGCGCTCTAAATCCTTAAACGCTCCGCGGAAGGTTCCGCTGGTCGGCGAGACATTTCCGGGAGACTGTTCGGACTTCGCGAAACCGGCGGGTGTCCCGCCGCGTCCAATGCGCATATAATTAGGCAGGAATTCGTCAGGGATTGTTTTGAATCCTGATTCACACCGCGAAAAATGACTTCGTAAGCAGGAGGGGAATGCTTATGCCATCCCAGCGGACGTCGCGGTTCCCGGCGCTCCGCCTACTTGCAATCGCTTGCCTCTCGGCCAGCCTTGGCCACGCGCAGTATCTGCGCATCCGGGTCACGATGGAGAATGGGGACCCGCCACCCAGGATTGCCGAGATCGAAGAATTTTGCATGGACGGCGCCGCCACCAAAATCGGCGTCACCAATGCCGAAGGATATTTCTTCCCGGGCGTCGGCTTGATCAACGACCCCGGCGAGTTGGGTCCGGACGACGTTACGACAACGCTCAACTCCATCACCTGCCAGTTGCGGGCTATCCTGTCGGGCTATGTCTCCTCCATTGCCGCGGTGCCGAGATTCAATCCCATGTTCACGTCGGCCAAGAACGTGGTCCGGATTACGCTGCACAAGGCCGAGCAGACCGAAGGCTACAGGATCAGCGCGACCTCGGGCCTGGCGCCGAAAGGAGCGCGCAAAAACTTCGAAGACGGCATGAACTCGATGGAGCACAAGCATTGGGAAAACGCCGAAAAATTCTTCCTGGAAGCCGTCAAGATGTATGACCGCTATGCCGAAGCCTGGCTCCAACTCGGCAAGGCGTACCGGGAGATGGAGAAACCGGAGGAAGCGCGGGCTGCGTTCCTCAAGGCCGTGGAAGCCGATCCACGCTACGAGTACCCTTACGAGGATCTCTACCAGCTCGCCTTCGAGCGCGATGACATGGAGGATCTGCTGCAGCAAGCGGAAGCACTCCTGCGGCTGGATCCTTATTCGTTCCCCGGAGCGTACTACTACAGCGCGGTGGCGAATCTCCAACTCAAGCATTATGCGGCCGGCGAGGAACGTATCCGTACAGCGATCGCAGACGATCCGGAACACAAGCAACCCATGTAGTATTACGTCCTGGGCTTTTTGCTGGCTAACCAGGGCAAGTCGGCCGAAGCGCTGGGCGCGTTCGATATCTATCTCGCGTTGCAGCCCGAGGGAGGTCCCGCGGACCAGGCGCGCGCCGCGAAGGAAACCCTGCAGCAGAGAATTCAGGTCCGGAAGCCCGCACCCAATCCGGCGGACGAGACATCGAATCCGAATCCGTAGCCGCCACGACTCAGGCGCCCGACGGGGAATGGAACGGGGGCACACCCGGCGGAGGCATCTGCGCGGCGCGCTCGGATTGCTCGAACATCGCGACCACGGAATCGCGAGCCAGCACGATAATCGTGAACACGCCCAGCGCCGTGCCCAGCGGAAACGATGCACAGTGGATCGCCGACATTACGATGCAGAACGTCCGGTGACGGCGCTGCTTGAGGAATCGCCCGGTCAGGTAGCTCAAGAACGCAACGCCGAAAACGAAGAGCATTACCACCGTGCCGAGCACGGCCACGACGATGCCGGCCACCTCGGGGTTCGGGGTTTGCGCGGTCGGGCGAGCATTCGCCGCCGCGAAGACTCCGAAGGCAAGAAATGCCGCACCAACCAACCCGAACAGCGCAATCAGCCCGGCGTAGATGAAATGGAACATCGCCAGCAAACGGAGCTGCTCAGCATCGTTGCGCATCGGCGGAGGTCCGGCCGCGGTACGCGGGGGCGGCGGAGGGTGACTGCCTTGCGTTGGATTCATAGCTTCCCCTTCCTGTGCAGTATGAGCCTCGCGACAGCGCGCCGTTTCAGCCGGTGGCGCTGGCGCTCTCAACCTCGAACGTTAGTGCCAATTCCTCGCCGGGAGCAACCACCTCCCATTGACGGAACAACTCGGCACGGCGCTGGCGCACGGCCGTCAACTCTTTCTCCGACAACTCCCTTGGGGGCTCCACGCCACGAGCTTCACACTGCAGGCGCACGAAGTCATTGAAGTCCGCGGCGCTCAATTGCGTGAAGGTCCTGCGCTCGGTATCGAACAAACCGACGATCGTCTCGACGTGTCGGGCTTCCAGCGGCAGTTGCCCTCGACTTCCCTTGCCTGTCGTGTCCGCAATATCCCAACCCGACGCGATTAGTCCATAAAACCCGCGCGTAAAGCCGAGCGTCGTCTCCACCGCGAAATGCGTCAGGTCGTGATACGTAAAGTGGACCGCGTGGCGCTCGCTCTGCTTCTGCCAGGTTTCCTGGCCGTCGTCACGGACGCACCGCAGCACACCCACTCCATCCACTCGTTTGGCGATCGAAACTTGCATCGTATTTTCCACGGGAGGACTGAAGCCCTCCGCAAGCTGGACCTCGCCCCACATGCGGAACCCCGACCGTGAGGAAGGGGTCCTTTACAGCCGTTCGAGGTCAATCCCGCCGTTGTGGGTCTGGAGCCGAATCGTCGGACCGCCGCCGCCCACATCGAATTCCATCTTTGAGTCGCTGAACCGGCCGGGAACCGGAGGGAACTCGGAGTCCATGTGGCCATTATGCGTCTCCATCGCCACGTGCGCCTCAAAGTTCTGCGGCATTGCCACGCGAATGCCGCCGTTGTGAGAATGCAGGTCCACGCTTTGCGATGCAAAACTGTTGCCCGCCAGCGACACCTTAATCCGGCCGTTGTGTGTCGAGCCTTCAATATCCCCGGCCACGTCCTTCAGCTCCACGCCGCCGTTGTGCGTGGCAACCTCCAGCCGCCCTTGAATGCCGCGAACCTCGATCCGGCCGTTATGCGTCGAAACGTCAAGGTCGGTGCGGCCGGCGCCTTTGATCCCCTCTACCTCGAGCGAGCCATTATGCGTCGCCCCGTGGAGGCGCCCGGCAACGCGATCGAGTTCCACCCGGCCGTTGTGAGTGCCAAATCGCAGATCGCCCTCAAGATCGGTGATCGTCAGCGCACCATTGTGCGTGGAAACATCGACGTCATACTTATGCGGCACATACAGTTCCACGCTCACCATCCACCTGCGGTCGTCGCCAAATGGCCAGAAACTCCAACTGGAATCCGGTCCGCGAACGCGCAGCCGAGCGGGATCCATAATGGTCTCCACTTCCTCGGCTAGCCTCACCGATTCCGCATCGGTTCCGGCGTCGGTTTCCACCCTCGCCCGCACCAGGACCTCATCCCGATCCCAACCATGCACGGCCAGCGTGCCGTTGTGTACGCCTTCCACCGTAAAGTGGCTGCTGGATTCATAGCGCTCTTCCCGGACCTCGCAGAACCGGGCATCGCTCATAACCTTAACCGTGCAGTCCAGTGAAGGACCTGCTCTCGGCCATTCCGGGCGGCTGGGCGAGGAACGGAATCGCCACCAATCCCAGCAGACCCACCGCCAACAGTACGCGTGTAAGGGTTGAACTCATAGAAGCCTCCACTTGCGTTTGCCCGGTTTCTGCCTTGCCGGGACTCAGGGTCCACGGCATGTACGATCTCACGGGGCAGCCCGCGCCCACACACGGCTCCGCCCCGGACCTACTGATAGTTTTATACGCCTTCCGGCGGCGAAAAGTTTCCTCGAAGTTCGTCCCGGCTCCGAAGAACTTCCCAGCCGCCGGCGGCGCGACGCCCGAATCCATCAGTCTCTGTTCCGCCCTGGGTCAGTCTTTGGGATTCGTGGCGAACACCGTCACTTCGGTGGTGAATCCGCGATCGTTCATCTCCAGGACCGCCTTCACCGCGTGCGCGATGTCTTCCGGCACCAGTTTGGTCGGGTTGTCCTTGGCCTGCTCGAAACCCGCCGCCTCGCCGAAGTTGGTGATCACCTCGCTGGGATTCACCAGCATCACGCGGACATTATTCTTGCGGAGCTCGGCGCGCCAGCATTCGGTCATCCCGCGCAGCGCGAACTTACTGGCTCCATAGGCAGTGCCGTTCGGCGCCCCGCGATGTGAGATCGTCGAGCCAATATTCACGATGTGGCCGCCGTTGCGCTCCACGAAATGCCTGGCCGCCTCGCGGCCCATCAGCATCGCACCGAAGACGTTGGTCTCAAACACCCGCTTGATGTCGTCCAGGCTCATCTCGACCAGCGGCTTGAAGACGCCCAGCCCGGCGTTATTGATCAGGATGTCCAGATGCCCGAACTTCCCAATGACTTCCTGCATCGTGCGCACGGCGTCGGCTTCTTTTGAGGCATCGGCCTGGATCGCGTGCGCCCCCAGTTGTTTGGCCGCCGCGGCGAGCCGCTCCGGATTCCGGCCGGTAATCGCGACCTTCGCTCCCGCCTCCACCAGCATCTTCGCGATGCCCTCTCCAATGCCGGAGCTGCCTCCGGTCACCAACGCGGTTTTTCCATTCAGGTCCATATCTTGTGAGTTTATCGCGCGGGCACGTCGGGCGGGCGGCGAAGCCGCAAAGCCGGGCCAACTTCCGCGCCCCAATGCGGCCCGCCAACCCCCTTACTGGGCGGTGATTATGATATGCTGACACCCGGCGTGAGCGGGCCCCGATCTGCGTGAATGTGGATCTAGTTTCGCGGCCCGAGTCCCGCCCCTGCGCGTATCTTCACCGGTCACGGATCACTACTGGTCATCGATCTCGATGCGCGCAACAGACGAGGTGAACGATGCTATTGAACCCGAATCCCACTCCCTCCGCACGCGGCCCAAAAGCCCGGCGGACCCTCGCCATTCTGCTGATTGCGGCGTTCACAGCGCTGCTGGCGGCTCCTCTGATGGCGCAAAGCGGCAAGACTCGCTATGAGGTGAAGCTCGCCCCGCTGCCTCGCGACGGACGGGAACCGAACCTTACCGGCGAAGGCCGCGTCCGCGCCGACCTCTATCCCGGCAATCAGCTCTCCCTCAGTGGCAACTTCCACGGCTTCACCAGCAATGCCACCGAAGTCTCTCTTATGGAAAGTCATTTGCCCGGCATGCGCGGCGAACCGGTGGCGCTGCTGAACGTCATGAAGATGCCCAGCGGAACCTTCTGGGGCACGATCCCGCTGACCGATGCCCAGGCAAAAGCCTTGGCGGAAGGGCGGCTATACGTTCAGGTTGACTCCCAGAAAGCCGAGGACGGCACCATCTGGGGCTGGTTACACAAATAGCGGCGCCGCGAGCCGGAAGCAGGAAGTATCAGGAAGGACCACACGATCATGTTCGATCTCAAAAAGAATGCTCTGGTAGCCGCCACGGCCGTCGCCGGCCTGGGCGCGATGTTCATGCTGACCGGCCAACAGTCCGCCGGACCTTTCACTGAGCAACAGGCGCTCGTCGGCCAGGACCTTTATGGGTCGGCCTGCTCGGCCTGCCATATGCCGACTCTTGCCGGCTCGGGCGATGCGCCGCCGCTGACCGGCACCCAGTTCATGGCCAATTGGGGCGCGCGTACGGCGGGCCAGTTGAACGGGTACATCTCTACGCTGATGCCTCCGGGCGGGGCCGGACAACTCAGCGCGGAGAACTATCTCGCGCTGACGGCCTACATCTTGAGCTACAACGGTTCCACGCCGGGCACCCGGACGCTGGCCGCCAATAACACCACGACCATCGGCACGATCGCCAACGGACAGAATCCCGCGAATCTGGACGCCAACGCCAAGGGCAAGGGCGGCTTCGGTAAGGGCAAAGGCAAGGGCGGTGCCGCAGGAACCGGCGGGCATCACCGTCGCCGGCGTCGTACCCGGCTACCGTCCCGTGACGCGCGAGGAACTGCTGAATCCGCCCGCCGAGGACTGGCTGATGCTGCGCGGAAACTACGCCGCCCACAACTACAGCGAGTTGAATCAAATCAATCGCGGCAATATCAAGAACCTGCGCCTGGTATGGAGCTGGGCCATGAATGACACCGGCACCCAGCAACCTTCGCCGCTGATCCATGACGGGATCATGTACCTCAACAACACCGGCAACATCCTGCAGGCGTTGAACGCCGCCACAGGCGACCTGATCTGGGAGCATCGCTACGGGACCAACGCCAACGCCGCGGCCGATGCGCGGGATCTCGCTCTATGACGACAAGGTCATCCTGGCGACCTCGGACGGCAAGCTGATGGCGTTCCGCGGCGCCAACGGCGAAAAGGTGTGGGAGTCGAACATCGGCGGCGACACCAACCACGGCACTTCTTCCGGTCCGCTGGTGACCGCCGACGGCATCATCATTCAGGGCATGGGCGGCTGCTCCACCTATAGCGAGGACAAGTGCAACATCAGCGGCTGGGACGCCAACACGGGCGAGAACCTGTGGCGCTTCCGGACCATTGCCCTCGAAGGCGAAGCGGGCGGCGATACCTGGGGCGGTCTGCCGGACCTGTTCCGCGCGGGCGGCGAGACCTGGATCACCGGCAGCTACGATCCGGAGCTCAACCTGACCTATTGGGGCACGGCGCAGTCCAAGCCCTGGATGCGCGTCAGCCGCGGCTCGGGCAACGGCGCCACGCTGTTCACCAACAGCACCGTCGCGCTGGACGTCAACACCGGTAAGCTCAAATGGTATTACTCCCATGCGCCCGGCGAGACGTTTGATCTGGACGTCGTGTTTGAACGCATCCTGGTGGACGACCAGGGCGGCAAGTATGTCTTCAGCGCCGGCAAGGACGGCATCCTCTGGAAGCTGGACCGCGAAACCGGCAAGTACATCGGCCACAAGGAAATGACCTTCCAGAACGTTTGGGAATCCTTCGATCCGGTGACCGGTGAACCGCACTACCGCAATGACGTCATCGAACAGGAAGCCGGCGAATGGATCGAGGGTTGCCCCTCCTCGGCGGGTGGACACAACTGGCCCGCGATGAGCTACAACCGTCCGGCCAACGTGATCATCGCGCCGCTGGTCCAGGCCTGCATCGATATCAATGCGCAGGAAATTCCGAAAGTCGCCGGTGGCGGCTCGGCCGGTGGCGCCGGTCGCCGGTTCTTTGAAATGCCCGGCACCGACGGTGCGATCGGCAAGCTGGCGGCCTTCGACGTCAGAACGCTGGAAGAGAAGTGGGCGCTGAATCAGCGCGCCTCGATGCTCCTTTCGACCATGAGCACGGCGGGCGGCTGGGTGCTGGCCGGCGACCTCGACCGGGAGCTGAAGGCGGTGGACGTCAACAACGGCAACGTGCTGTGGAAGACCCGACTGGCGACTTCGGTGCAAGGCTTCCCGGCGACGTTCATGGTGGACGGCAAGCAGTACATCGCGGTGACCACCGGACAGGGCGGCGGCAGCCCGCGTTTGGTTCCACGGCTGGTGGCTCCGGAGATCAACACCGGTGAGGGCGGCCACGCGATCTGGGTCTTCGCGCTGCCGGACGAGTAGACCGCTTCACTATTTATATTGAGCAAACAGTGATCGGAGGCGGAGCAATCCGCCTCCTTCTTTTTGCAGACCCCTTCTTGCCATGTCACTCTTCCTCCGGGTGTTGATCTTTCTCGTTCCGCTGGTGATGGCCATCACCGGCTACACGTCGCTCGCGCTGCGGGACTGGTGGCTGGAAAATCTGGCGGTCGCGCTAGCAATGCTACCACTGCTGATCTGGAGGCGCCGGATCCCGCTTTCCAATACCTCCTACCTGTTGCTATTCGTCTTCCTCTGCCTGCACGAATACGGATCGTCGTACAGCTATAGCAATGTGCCCTGGGGAAAACAGATTCTGTTTTGGGCCGAGTCCAGCCGCAACAATTACGACCGCATGGTGCATTTTCTATTCGGACTGATGCTGACCCTGCCGCTATATGAAATCGTCGTGCGGATCGCCAATCCACTGAGCCCCGGGCAGAGTAGAGCGAAGATCCGCGCGCTGGAATCCCGCCCCGGCGATCCATCGCTGTGGATTTCGCTGACCATTCCGGTGCTGATCATCAAGGCTCTCAGCGGACTCTATGAAGTCGCCGAATGGGTGGTCGTTGAATTGGTTTCTCCGCAGCTCGGCGTGGAGTTCCTGGGAGCGCAGGGAGACCCGTTCGATGCGCAGAAAGATATGGGATTGGCCTTCGTCGGCTCGCTGATCGCGGTGTGCGCGATCGCCATCGGGAAGCGAATCATGAGACCAAAGTCGTCTAGAGAGCCGCGGTCGAATACGAATCCGGCTCGGTGACTGACGGACGCACAACTTCACGCCGAGCGTTCATGGGACGGACCAGTGGCGCGGACATTCCTGTCCGTGACCCATCCGCCGAGCCTGGAGCCCCGGCGCTACCCGTCTATATGTATGCGCCACCCGTCGGAACCGCCATGCGTGAGCATGCGGGCAACCCAGACCCATACCAATCAGAAGCGCAAGCGGTAGCGCGCGCCAACGCACCCGCCCTCATCCCTCACCACCTCACCGCGCCAGCGCCACAAACCCCGCTTCGACCCACCTCCTGGCTCCTGGCTCCTGAATTCCGGCTTCCAAATAATTTTCTTCCCCCACCAAATCAACCACTTCGCGTTTCACCGCAGGACCCAAAATCTCAAGCCCCTGCTACTTTCCTGGACAAGAGGCCGGTGCTCACGCATAAGAGAACCGGTTCCACCGAGTCTTAATGATGAATCGCGGCGTTCTAGATAAGTCGCGTAGGTGTGTGTATTGTGCTGGCCCGCCGGAGCGAGATCCGGTGCTGCTGCCCGCGGCAGGATAACGTCCGTGGGAGCTGCCCCTGGTGGCAGGGTAAACTAGCCGGGCTGCGCGTCATAGCAGCTTAAATACATTGGCCCTGCGCTGTAGCAGGTTAAAACAGCAGATAGGGAGCGCTCCCGAAAATAACTTAAAGGAAACGAACAGCATAACGAAGAGCTAAAATCACAATCCAAGAACAGGACGCGATTGGCACACGTGGCGCGGGGCCATGCCCCGCGAAGGGTCACGGATGCGGAGATCCGGCCACTGCGGGTGACCTGCCCAAAGGGTGCGAAGCACCTACTCTGGCAACCCGAACGAGTACAGCACGTTCCCCGCCGACAGAGCCACGTACTGCCGCCCCCCGGCTTCATAGCTCATCGGCGAGGCGAAGATCGATGCGCCGGTCTGGAAGCGCCACAACAACTGGCCCGTGCTGGCATCCAACGCGATCATGTTGCCTTCGGCCGTTCCCGCGAACACGACGTTGCCACCGGTGGCAAGCACGCCCGCGCGGAACGACATCTGGGCGAGAGGGAACTCCCACATCACATCGCCGGTTTCCGGATCGATGGCCTTGATCGCGCCCACCGCAGGCTCGCCGGGAATGCTCCGCGCCCCGCCGCCCAGGTACTGTGCGCCTTCTTCAAACTCCTCCGGAGCCAGCACGTAGTTCTGCCCGAAGTCGATGGCCTCCACGTAATACCAGCCGGTCTTCTCGCTGTAGGACGGAGCCTGGAAATTCGTTCCGCCGATCACCGAGGGCATCACGAACGCCCCTTCTTCCGACGCAAACGACGCTGGGTTCACCATCGGCCGGCCGTTCTCGTCAAAGCCCTGATTCCAGTTCTGGCGCACGAACGGCGTGGCCTGCAGGAATTCGCCCGTCTCGCGATCCAGCACGTAGAAGAACCCGTTCCGATCCGCATGCAGCAGGAGCTTGCGCGGTTCGCCGTGCCATTCGCGATCCACCAGCACCATATCCTCGGTGGAATCCCAGTCATGCGAATCGTTCGGCGTGAACTGGTAATACCAGCGCATCTGGCCGGTCTCGGCGTCCAGCGCCAGCACCGAGCACGAATACAGATTGTCGCCTTCGCGTACGCGCCAATCCCAATCCGGACCCGGATTCCCCACCGCCCAATAGATCAGCTTGAGCTCAGGGTCGTAGCTCCCGGTGAGCCAGGTCGGCGCACCGCCACGCTTCCAGCTATCGCCTTTCCAGGTGTCGTTGCCCGGCTCGCCTTCGGCAGGTATCGTGTAGGTGCGCCACAGGGCCTTGCCCGTCACCGGATCGTAGGCCTCGACGAATCCGCGCGCCCCGAATTCCCCGCCCGCCACGCCGGTGACGATCTTGTCGCCCACCACCAGCGGAGCCGACGTCAGATTGAATCCCTGCATCGTATCGGCGACCTGGCGCTCCCACAGCTTCTGCCCGGTGCGCGCGTCCAGCGCGACCAGCGCCGCGTCCAGCGTCCCCACGAACAGGCGATTGCCGAGCATCGCCACGCCGCGATTGAACGGGTTGATCTCGTTCGGATTGCGCACCGGCTGTTCGCGGAAATAGCGCCAGATTTGCAGTCCCGTGCGGGCATCCAGCGCCAGCACCTCGCCCGGCTGGCCGGAGGTGTACATGATCCCGTCAAAGACCAGCGGCGTCGACTCCAACGCCGAGGAGCCGCGAATCTGTTTGGCCCACTTGGCCTGCAGCGCGCCGACGTTTTCCGAGGTAATCTGATCCAGCGCCGAATAGTGCGCACCTTCCAGAGAGCCCCAATAGTTCAGCCAGTTTTGCGGCTCGCGTTCGGAGTGATTGAGCCGCGCGAAGCTCGGCCCGCCGGGGATCTCCGCCTGAATGGTCTTGGCGAAGTCACGGCCGGTCTGCGTCTTCAGAAACGCCACCACGTCGTTGACCTCGGCGTCGGTCAGCCGCTCGTCGTAGTACTCCGGCATCAGCGATTCGGGAACCGTTTCGTAGCTCTCGAGCTCGGACTTCAGGAAGCCCATATGCTGATTCGAAATCTCAGTCATCTGCAGCGCGAAGCTGTCCTCGGCGCGCTGGATACCGCGGTATTCACGACCGTCTTTGGTGACCACATGCAGATGCGACGGCCCGGCGCCCCGAGGACGCGTCCTCGTCGACGGATCCAGAATCTTGGAGCGCAGCAGCGCGGCGTCGAAGCGGGCTGCCTGGGTCAGATCCGGAGCGACGATGCCGCCCTCGGCGTTGATCTGATGGCAGGCGACGCAGTCGGATAGAAAAATGCGCTCGCCGTTGGTTGGGTCGCCAGGCCCATCATAGGCGCTGGAAACCGGAGTGGGGCTCAGGCTGCGGAGATAACTGATCGCCTGCCAGGTTTCGTTGGGCGAGAGGCTGGAGAAGCTCGGCATGCCGTTGCCGCCGGTGCGAATGAAGCGGTAGAGTGCGCTGTCGGAACTCCCGTTGCGGAACTCGCCGGTATTGAGCGCGGGTGCGCGTCCGCCGGTGGCTCCGCCGCCGTGACAACTCTGGCAGGTGTCCTCAAACAGCTTCCGGCCCCGATTGACGGCGCGCGCATCGCCGGCGAGCGGATTGGTCTGCTGATCGGGTCCATCCTGCGCCGGCAGCGTCCAGGACATCGTAAGAACCATCGCCGCCGCGCTCATGGCGGCGAAAACGAAACGGGAAACCTGCATGGTCGCAGAGTAGCATCCTCAGCGGCACGGAGGGGAGTCCCCGGGGGCGAAGCCTCGCGCCAGGCCGTTGCGCGGAACAAGCTCCTGAAAAACCAAAAGCGCACCGGACCGAAGTCCGATGCGCTCAGGAAATCAAACTCGCGAGGGACGTGGGCTACTGGTGCCCTTCCACTGCCGGACTCGCATCGCTGGCGCCCGCCTCCGCGGCTCCATCGGTGGCGCCGTCGGAGGACTCATCCACCGCTTCGTCCGCCGGATCGATCACGTAGTCGGTGTTGTTGACGTAGGACAGGATCAGCCAGATGTCGTCATCGGTCAGGTCCTTGAACGACGGCATATCGGTGGCCGTGATTCCCTGCCGGACGTTCTGGAACTTCTCCCAATCCGAGACGCCGTAACGCCACACCGCGTCATAGTTCAGCGCGGGCGCCGAGCCGCCGACGGCCTTCGGGCCATGGCACATCGCGCAATTCTCGTTGTACAGCGGCAGGCCATTTTGCGCCTCGATCGTGTTGTACAAAAAGGGGTTCTGCGGGTCCCCGATCACAATCCTGTCAACCACATAACCAAGGACGCCCAAAAAGGCGAGGCACACTAAAATTCCAACAGCGTCACGTTTCATACCACCGATCAGATTAGCACTTCTAGGGCCATCCTACGAAGAACACGCTAAAGTTTTTCAGAGAAGATAGCACCGCCAGTCCGTCATTTTTCCAGTTTCAAGCTTCCTCCCCGCCTTGCGGCATACGGCCTGGATTTCCGCCGGATTCGAGTTCATCCACATCCATGTGACTCTCTGGCAGCGAAGCGGATTATGCTACATTCGAGCTTCATAACGTATATTTCCAATGTCCGACTCCAACTCCTCCGATAAAAAACTACGCTCGGCCGGCTGGTTCGGCCCCAAGGACCGGCAAGGCTTCGTCCACCGCTCCTGGATGAAGAATCAGGGCTTCCCGCCCGACGTTTTCGATGGCCGCCCGGTCATCGGGATCTGCAACACCTACTCGGAACTTACGCCATGTAACGCACATCTGCGCGAAATCGCGGAGCGCGTCAAACGCGGCGTCTGGGAAATGGGTGGCTTCCCGCTGGAATTTCCGGTGATGTCGCTCGGCGAGACGCTGCTGAAGCCCACCTCGATGCTGTTCCGCAACCTGGCCAGCATGGACGTCGAGGAGTCGATCCGCGCCAATCCGATGGATGGCGTTGTGCTGCTGTGTGGATGCGACAAAACGACGCCCTCATTGATCATGGGCGCGGCCAGTTGCGACCTCCCGACCATCGTCGTCTCCGGCGGCCCTATGCTGAACGGCCGCTTCCAAGGCAAGACCATCGGCTCAGGCACCGGCGTTTGGCAGATGAGCGAGGACGTCCGAGCGGGCAAGATGGAGCTCGAAGTCTTCCTCGAAGCCGAACAATGCATGGCTCGGTCGGCTGGTCATTGTATGACGATGGGCACCGCCTCGACGATGGCGTCGATGGTGGAATCGCTGGGGCTCGGGCTGCCGCAGAACGCGGCGATTCCGGCGGTGGATTCCCGGCGGCGCGTACTGGCGCATGAGGCCGGACGCCGCATTGTCGAGATGGTCAAAGAGGACCTGCGCATTTCAAAGATCCTGGTGCGCGAGGCGTTCGAGAACGCCATCCGCGTGAACGCGGCGATCGGCGGGTCGACCAACTTCATTATTCATATGCTGGCGATCGCGGGCCGCGTCGGCGTCGAGCTGAAGCTGGACGATTTCGACAAACTCGGCCAGTCGCTGCCGCTGCTGGTGGACCTGATGCCGTCGGGCAAGTACCTGATGGAGGACTTCTATTACGCGGGCGGGTTGCCGGTCGTGATTCGCGAGCTCGGCGACCTGATTCATAAGGACGCGCTCACGGTGAACGGCAAGACCATGGGCGAGAACGTCGCCGAGTCGCCCAACTGGAACGAAGAGGTGATCCATACGGTCGCCAAGCCGGTGCAGGAATCGGCCGGGACCGCGGTGCTGCGCGGGAACCTGGCGCCCAAGGGAGCCGTGATCAAGCCGTCCGCCGCGTCGCCGCACCTGCTGAAGCATCGCGGCAAGGCGGTGGTCTTCAGCAGCATGGAGGATTTCTGGGCGCGCATCAATGATCCCGAGCTCGACGTCGATGAAAACTCGGTGATGGTGCTGCAGGGCTGCGGACCCAAGGGCTATCCGGGCATGCCGGAGGTCGGCAACATGCCGCTTCCGCCCAAGCTGCTGGAGAAAGGCATCACCGATATGGTGCGCATCTCGGATGCCCGCATGAGTGGCACCGCGTACGGAACCGTCGTGCTGCACGTCGCGCCGGAAGCCGCCGACGGAGGTCCGCTGGCGCTGGTCGAGACCGGCGATGAAATCGAGCTCGACGTCGCGGCCCGCAAGCTGGAGCTATGCATCGACGATGCGGAGATGGCTCGGCGGAAGGCGGCCTGGGTCGCGCCGGAACCGGTCGCCACCAGCGGCTATCAGGGCATGTACATCCAACATGTGATGCAGGCGGATGAAGGCGTGGATCTCGACTTCCTGCGCGGGTGCCGGGGGGCGGTGGTGACGCGGGATAACCACTAAGGGGGGCCGGGGATTCAGTGCGCCTTCCTCGCGGTCGGGGTTCCGTTCGCTGGGCCTGGAGCCCCGGCGCTACTTTTCTTGAATCGGCACAACGGCTGAAAAGCGCTCTGCGCTCCCGGCGCTACTTGGAGAACTGCGCTGCGTGATGCACTTCGCTTCGAGGATTGGGAAGGTGGAACCTTCCCGCCAGGTGAACCCCGGCCCCCCAGTGAACCCCGACCCGACTATGGGATCGCGCCCGTCCGGGCCAGTTCGCCTTCGATGCCTTCCAGCAGCTCCGGCGGACCGGTTCGCTTCACCCGAGCCTGGGCGTGCCGCAGGTACTCCTGCCCGCGCCCGACGTTGCCCGTCTTGAGGTAGGCCTGCGCCAGGCTCAGCATCACCATGGTGGTATCGGAATCCTCCACCTCCAGCGCGCGGCGCAAGCGCGGAATCGCTTCCTTGTACCGGCCCTCGTTGACCAGCAGCCGCCCCAGCGCCAGGCGAGCCGGCCGATAGGAATCCTGGGCCTCCAGCGCGCGTTTGTATTGCTCGATCGCCAGCTTCGGACGGTCGAGTTCCTCGCGAATATAGCCCATCAGGGCGTGCGCTTCGGCGGAACCCGGATTCAGTTCAATCGCCCGCTGAAGGACCGGAATGGCCTCGCTGTAGAGTTCGTTCCGGGCCAGCACCGTCCCATAGTTCACATAAATCTGCGGGTTGTCCGGCGTGAGGGCGCGCGCCCGGTTGAAATAGTCCCGCATCTGTTCGAGCGGCACCGCACCTTTCGAACCCATTAGAAGATAGGCGATTAAGGCATCCAGGTTCCGCGGATCCTGCTCCAGGATCGAATCAAGCGCGGCGGAAGCCTCCGCCCACTCCCTGCGATAGATCGCTTCCCCCGCCTTCCGCAGCCGGTTCGACGGACCCACCTCCAGCGCCAGGGCCGCGTCGAGCACGGGATCCTCACGTGGGAAGCTACCCGTGCCTAACCGCTCCGCGTTCGCCAGGTTGGCCGTGGATTCCGTCGTGCTCCCCTGGCGTTGCTGCACTGCCGCCAGGCGGAAATAGGCTGCGCCGTATCCCGGGTATGCGGCGATGGCCTGTTGATAGAACCCCGCGGCGCCATCCAAATCCTCTTGCGATTCATGCACCCTGCCCAGGAAATACAGTGCCCGCGCCGATTCCGGATCCATCTCCACTACGGCGTTCAGAACCCGCTCGCTCTCGTCGAAGCGCCCCTGCTCCTGCAGGATCTGCCCCAGGTTGACCCGGGCTGGAGCATAGTCCGGACGAAGCTCCACGGCAGACGAGATGGTCTCGGCGGACTCGCTCAATTGAGCCAGATCGTGCTGGATCAGACCGAGATAGTAGCGCCACTTAAAGGTACCCGGATCCAGGATGACGGCTCGCTCATAGGCTTGCGCCGCCGGCTCCAGCAGTTCGTGGGCGTGGAGCACCATGCCCAGCCTCCCCGAAGCGGCTCCACTTTCAGGTTCGGCTTCGGCCCGGCTGTAGGCTTCTTCGACGGCCTTGCGCACTTCGGGACCAAACTGGTCCGCCGATACGGCAGGAAGCGGCGGAGGTGCTTGAGACACGCCCGCGCAGGACCAGACTGCCAGCGCGGCAAGCACGGGCAGAATCGTACGCACTCCAAACTTCATGAAATCCCCGATCAAACCGTTGACGGGATGTTAACACAACAATGGAACAGAATGAATTGTTAATTAACTAATTCCACGTACTAATTTTCCTCCTCTCTGCATGAGCGGCGCGCCTGACAGCCTCTCTCGACCTCCCCGCAAAACTTCGCAAAAACCTCAGCATCTAAGGGTTTTTTCGGCGATGAAAGGGAGGCGTCCGCACGAGACCTTGGGGTGCATCAAGGCCGGCGATGTGACGACTTCAAATATATTCATATTCACATGACAGATAATAGACGACATGATTTCTCCACGAATACACATCATTGGATAACTCCATCTGCTTGCGACTATCATCGATACTCATACATGAGAGCTGCAAGATGGCAACGATCATGCGCTCAAACGGGCATCTGACGCAGCCGTGCGCACTCCATCGGAAAGAGAAACCGTTCAGGAGATCCGAAGACCATCATCAATGTGATTGAACCGCTTTGCTCCCGATGAGCCCCCCTCAGCCGGGCAAGTTCCGTAGTTTTGCTACCTTCGATATAGAACAACTTCGGTAGCTTGCGAAAGGCGCTCAGACGATGCTCTCCACCGGACCCGGAACTCCCTCGCTACGGGAGTGAACTCCATGGAATGCAACGAAGGGCCGGTTGGCCGCATCTATCTTGCCAAGCCGAGTTGCCAAGCTGAGTTGCCAAGCCGAGCTAAGCAGCAGAGTCAGAAGTGGAGTTGAAGAAACACTATTTCGACACCGGCATCCTTCGGGCGATTGTTCAGTCCGAGGTCGAGGGTGGCGTGTCGCTGGACCGGCTCCCACCGGGGACGCTGCTCGAAGTGCAGACGCGCAACACGATCTACGGGATCGAGAGCCGGGAAGACGGTAAGGTGCTGATTTCCGGGAGCCCCAAGTTCTGCCCGGAACCGCTGCTAGTCCAGTTTCACGGGTCGACGTGGGGAACGCCGATGCTCAAGCCGCGGTTCATCGGGCGCGGGATGCAGATGGAGTTCCGGCATCCGGAATTCGGGATTGTGCTGACCACGCGGGTCCGCGAGATCCGGCAGTTGCACCGGATCAGCCCTGATGCGGCGGCAACGCTCCTGCGCCGGAATCGAACGTCCCGCTCGGGAAATCCGGGGCAAAGACGATCACGCCGTCCTGGTTCCACGTGCCTCCTCCTCCATTCGGAGCATCGCAAATCGTCAGCGGCGATCCGCCAGACACGGGGATCTTCTTCAGCGAGCCATTCGCAAAAAAGGCGATGGTCTGGGAATCCGGGGACCAGAACGGGTGCATGGCTCCGTCGGTGCCGTCGAGCCGCTGCGCGGTAAGTGAGCCCAGCGCCCGCACCCAGAGCTGCTCCCTCCCTTCGCTTCTGCCGGCAAAAACCACGTAGCGGCCGTCGGGGGAAACGATCTGCCAGGCGGACGCATTTCGCTGGGAGACACTCAGATCCACACCGCTGGGCGGATCCACCGTGAAGCGCACAACGCCCGCCGGCGCCGGCGGCGCGCGGGGATACCAAGCCCAGGCGAGCGCGATCAGCGCGGCCAGCAAGGTCCCGGCCAGCGCCCACGGAATGCGCGCCATGATCGGATTCGATGGGGGTTGGATTTCCCCGGCCGCGCGGGCCTCGGCCTGATGCTGGGCGTTCGCGCGGCCTAGCTCCAGCATCGCGTCCATGCCACTGATATCCCGCAGCCGCTTCTTGGGGTCCTTCTCCAGGCACTTGGCGAGCAGCGGGCGCAGCTCCACCGGTGCGGCGCTGAGGTCGGGTTCCTTGGTGACCACGAAGGCGAGCGTTTCGGTGAGGTCCTCGCCCTTGAAGAGTTTCTGGCCGGTGATCATTTCATATAGCACGACACCGAACGCCCAAATGTCGGCGCGTTTGTCGACAACCTTGCCACGCGCTTGCTCGGGGGACATATAGGCTGCTGTGCCGAGGACGACTCCGGCTTGGGTCGCGGCCATCGAAATTGTCGGGGACAGTTCTGGATCACCACCATCACTGGCCGAGCCTCGCTGCGCGACCTTCGCCAGCCCGAAGTCGAGGACCTTCACCATACTTCCAGAGGGTCCGTCGTCTTTGATCATGACGTTGCCAGGCTTCAGGTCGCGGTGGACGATGCCCTTTTCGTGGGCAGCTTCGAGTGCGTCAGTAATTTGGCGGGCGATGGCTAAGGATTCCTCCAGCGGGGATGGGGCCTTGTTTAATGCGATCCGCCAGCGTTTGCCCTTCAACCAACTCCATGACCAGGTAGTTGTCGCCGACGTCGTAGAGATGGCAGATATTGGGATGATTTAAGGAGGAGATGACGCGGGCTTCGCGTTCGAAGCGTTCGCCAAAACGTTGCTCGGAAACCTTAATGGCCACATCGCGCCCGAGGCGGGTGTCGTGGGCCCGATACACTGCGCCCATTCCACCCTCGCCGATCGCGTCAACGATCTCATAGGGACCGAGTTTCTCACCTGGGGAAAGCGGCATTGTTTATCCGCTAAGTCTATCGTTTATCGAGACGTAATGTGGATGGCGTCTGCGGCATGCCCAGGAGGGCTGGCATTTAGCGGGCGTCAGCTTTTCAAGCTGACTCAGGACGGCTCGGCGGGTTGGGTCGGGACATCGCCCCTCGACACTGGGTGATCCCACCCTCCCTCAATCGAACATTTGCAGTTGATGCTCGTCGTCCGAGGCTTTCTTCTTCTTGGTCCGGCGGCGCAGCGGGCTGCCGATCACGCCGAGCACCTCTACCCCCGTGAGCGCCTCGCGGGGTACGAAAATGTGCTGACTTTGGAAGGTCGGGTTCGGGGGGACGACGCTGAAACCCTGCGGCTCAACCAGCAGCAGGTTGTTGGGCAGGATGCCTTCCAGGACGTCGCCGTCGCGGAAGGTGAGCCGGAGCCACAGGCCCGCGGACTTCGGACGGCTGGTGAAAACGCGGTTGGGATGCCACTCGGCGTCGGAGCCGAAGTCGCGGATGAAAGAGATCGCCTTGACTTCGTTGATGGGGGATTCGCCGAGGCTGCCTTCGGCGGTGAGCCACTGCAATCGGCCGTTTTCGAGGCCCTCGGGAAGTTGTACGAACCCTTCCACGGGAGCCCGGTCAAATCGGACCACCTGGACCTTCTTATTGGTGGTTACAGCCACTTAGCGGGTCCTATTTGGAGCAGTCCCTTTCGATTCGCTTCGAAAGTATTGTATCATTAGCACGATGCAGCCGACGTCGGCCCCTGTGACGAGGCCGCTTTCCGGCCAGGCAAGGTCGTTTTTGGACTATTGCCGCGTCGAGAAGGGACTCGCGCCGCGCACGATCCAATCGTATCGTGCTGATTTAGAACGCTTTTCTGCGTTTCTACCGGTGACGGACCGCTCCGCGACCGCAGAGCATCTCGCCTCCTATCTCCAGTCCTTATATAAAGACGGCCTGTCTGCCCGCTCGATCGCCCGGCACGTCGCAACTCTAAGAAATTACTACCGTTTTCTCGCTCGGGAAGGTGTCGTCTCCCAAGATCCCGCGGAGTTCCTGACATCGCCCAAGCAGTGGTCAACACTTCCTAAGTATTTGAATCAAGAGGAAGTAGATCGTTTGCTGCAGGCTCCTCCGGCCGATACCCCCGCCGGGGTTCGCGACCGGGCGATGCTGGAGTTGCTCTACGCGACCGGGTTACGGGTCTCCGAACTCTGCGAGTTACCCCTCTCCGCCCTGGAACGCCAAATTGGTGTACTCCGGGTGACGGGTAAGGGGAATAAGCAGCGGGTGGTCCCGTTCGGCGCCTCGGCGGCCCGAGCCCTGGATACCTATCTTTCCGGCGCGCGCACCACCCTGCTGAAGGGCCGCGCCAGCCGGTATCTCTTTGTAACCGGCCGGAAGAGCGCTCCCGCGTCTCCGATGTGCCGGCAGGTGTTCTGGGCGAGGCTGCGCAACTACGGCAAACAGGTCGGGATTTTTCATCATCTGACGCCGCACGTGATGCGGCACAGTTTTGCGACCCATCTGGTGGAAGGCGGAGCGGATCTCCGCAGCGTGCAGGTGATGCTGGGGCATGCCGATATCTCCACCACACAGGTCTATACCCATGTGGCGCGCCAACGGCTGCGGAGTGTCGTCGACCGCCACCACCCCCGTGCCTAGCTCCCCCGAGCCCGTCGCAGTGGCAGAAGAGCCTGCGGCGGCAAGCATTTTAGGAACGATCGGAAGAAGGACGCAGTCAGCGCAGGCGCAGCAAGAGCCTGACGAGGAGTGAAGACGGAATGAGCGATTACATGTTCATGCTGGAAAGCCATCTGACCGGTGCGCAGTACCGGGTGGTGGACCAGATGCAGTCGGTTGCCTCGAATCTGGGCGTGAGCCTCTACCTGGCCGGCGGAGCGATGCGCGACGTGCTGGGCGGGTTCCCGGTGCGCGAGCTGGACTTCGTCACCGAAGCCAGTCCGCTGAAGGTGACCCGGGAACTGCAGAAGCAGTTCGGCGCGACGGTGAAGGCTGGTGGGCGCGGCCCGATCGCCGAGATCGAGCAAAAGCGGAAGGCGGCGATGGTGACCTTTCCGAATGGCGTGACGGTGGAGCTCGCCATGACGGTGTCGGTGACCTATGCCAAGACGGGCGCGAAGCCCAAGGTGACCCCGGCGACGATCCATGAAGATATGGAGAGCCGCGACTTCACTTTGAATGCCATCGCGCTTTCGTTGAATCCGGCGTCTCTGGGGTTGTTGATCGATCCGACGAATGGGGTCGGCGATGTGGAGCGCCGCGAACTGCGCACGGTCCATAACTATTCGTTCTATGACGAGCCGGTGCGGCTGCTGCGGGTGAGGCGCTTCAAAGGCCGCACGGGATTCGCGATCGAAGAGCGGACCACCATGCAATGGAACAACGCCGTGGAAGCGGAGATGCTGAAGAAGATTTCCGCCGGCGCACTGGGAGCGGAGTTGCGCGCGATGGCGTGCGAGGCCAATGCACATGACGTGGTGCAGGCGGTGGAGGAAGCCGGCTTGTGGCCGCTGTATTCGGATGCGCTGAGCGGCCCGAAGCTGAATCTGCCGGGGTTCGCCAAGCTGCAGAAGACCTACGCTCTGGCGCCGATCGACTGTGATTTCCGGTCTGACCTGTTGCCGCTGTTCCTGTTCGTGCTGTTCGAGAAGCTGACGCCGAAGGAGAAGGCGGACGTGATCAAGTCCGCGCGGCTGACGCGGACCGAATCCGGCGCGACACAGAAGATGGTGGCCGCGGCCAAGAAGCTGGAGCGCACACTGAAGGGGGCGAAGCTATCCAAGGCGTCGGCTGTCTATCAGACGCTGCAGGGGGCTCCGGGCGAGCAGGTGCTGTATCTGGCGCTGCAATCCGGCCAGCGGATCGTGCAGGACCGCATCAAGAAGTACTTCCAGAAGTACCTGCCGACGGCGGCCGAGATCACCGATGATATGGTCGCCGAGTCGCCCGAGGGCCAGGGCCTGAAGCTCCATTCGCCGAAGTTCAAGAAGGTGAAAGAGGAGTCTGATCCTGACGCGGCTGGACGCGCGACCGAAGAAGGTCGCGCCGGAGCCGCCGCCTCCGCCACCGGCGACGGGTCGGGGAGCGGGGTTGCGAAGGGCGCAGGGGTAGTGGGTAGCTGCCGAGGCGGCCACTGCCAGTGAGAACAAGCCAACGCAGTTTTCCACGGCGGGGAGGTCTTTTCAATAAGCCAGCCAATTCACCGAGTGAACCTCGCAACAGTTATCTGGACTGTCAAAGACTTCTCCGTATCAACTGCCGGAAGCACGGTTTCCAAGCTTGAACGTCAGATGAGCGTATACTTCGCTCCTGAGAGATTCAGTGGATCCGTGACGGCCGATGAAGAAGATATTCGAGATGACATGTTCTCCACTGCCTTACTGAAGGCTGTCGTAGTCACCTCCAGAGAAACTTGGCTGGAATCCTCGAGGTGTGATTGGTAACCGATTACCGACGTGACTCGTACTCGATGGGGCACGTTAGCCAGATAAGGGAATACCGCTCAACTCCGAGTATTTCCCCGATGTATTGGCTCGCGAACGCCCGACTTCATAATACCTCGCTGACGACCTTAGGGAATTTAGCAGCGAACTCGACTAGCAGTAAGTTGAAGTGTTGGCGCGCAGATGAGAGGCTGCTGAAAGAAGCCCGCGTCGTTCACTTCGGACGAGGAAAGATATAGAACAGCTTGTCCCGACTTCAAGGCAGTAGAATGAGACTACCGGAGAACGAGGAATCAACATTGATCTCAAGTCGCCCGAGACCCGGGAATCGCGAAATAGTAATCTCAATGTTCAAGCCGCGTTAGCTAAAATGCACCCTACTGCGCTGGAGCTTTGATCATGCGAATTGTGGACTGCATGACCCTAAGGCGGGCATCAGCGCGCAGCCCAGAGCGAGTTCGCGCGGCATTGTTTTCAGGACGCTCCGCCTCGTCCTATCAATCGACCGAGCGAGAGGTCCGATGGACAGATCGGCAACGCTTCCCGCAACTCTTGCTAGCCCCGCAAACATCCGCATCGGCCTCGGGAAACGTAAGAGTAACTGCTGAAGCCGCGTGGCCCGGCTGGAGATGCTCTTCCCAGGCTCCGCAGAAACGAAGGTTGCTGACAAGCCGTCCGCCTGATCCATTGCTTTACTCCCGCTTTGCTCCGATGACGATATGGGATCCGGATGGTTAGCGATGACCTTGCCGGAAGATTTTGCGCTCCCGTCGGGCTCGGTGGTTTTACAGATGACGACCGCATTAGCCGGAAGTCCCACCGGCTTCGGGCCAGAGCCTCAGCACGTCCAGAGTATTACCGGCTCTATTCGGAGCAGGGCCGAGAGGAACGTGTTTCCCCAGGAGTGTGCCTGTACCGCCGCCCGGGAACGCCTGCCTTCATTGAAGTCCGATTCCTTCCGAGCTTTGCAACCAGAGGGCCGGTTTATTGTTGACTTCAACAACGGTGAGAAAATACAGGGCTGGCCAGGTGTTGGCCAGCCCGCGTCGAACTACGGGCGCACGCTCTTGCGACGTACCAAACCGAGCCCGATCAGGCCGATGCCCATCAGGAAGTAGGTTGACGGCTCCGGAACGGCCGATGAGTCGACGAAGCCCTGCACGGTCGACTGACCGGGAACGGCACCAGAATTCGGAGCAACAATCCCCGTGAACACAGTGGTGCTGAAGCTGGTCGGTCCGAAACTGCCACTGGTGGCGCCAGTGCTACCTGGTCCCAGTTGCAGAGGAGCCCAATTGATGGTGATTTGGCTAACATCGCTGTACACGAGCCCGCCCGTCGACGTGCCCACGAAGGTCCCTGAAGCTCCATCGGTTACGTCGGTCATGACGAGATTGAACGTGAAGGCATCAAAGGCGGAGCCCGTTCCGATTGCTTGCGTTGTGCAAAGCGAGCACACCAAGGTAAAGTTGCCGAAATTGACGTTGGATGGCGTGCCAGTGGCGATATTCACAGCGGGGATGAATGTGAGTGTTGCAGCTTCGCCTGTTGAGTTGCCCTGGCTCAAACTCGAGCCTCCTCCGAACGCTGAATCTATGTCGGTGCTGAAGGTAATGGCCGCGCTCGCGCTTGCAGCCATCATGAACGTAGCGATTCCTGTGATCAGAATCGCTCGTGTGAAATGTTTCATCTGTATGCTCCTGGACTAAACAATTCCGATCTTCGAGAGGTACTCAATACCAGTACTAAAGATTGATTTCCTGGTAACTTATTCAAGACCGGTCGAGTATAGAGGTGCACTTCCATAGCCCAAGCCATCCAGACGTGGAAGCGGCGGAGAGCACTGCCTTTTTAAGCCGCGAAAGACACCGATGTTGCAGGTACAGACTGACCGCAAGCGGTCATGTGACGACGGAGAGTCATCGGCGAGTTGGAGTTCGTTCTGGCGCCATCGGCTCAAGCGCGGTCCTCGCACATCTCCTTGTCGCTATTAGTTCTATTGGCTCGACATCGAGTTCCAGTACTGATGGTCTGCCTGAAGAGATCTATAGAAAAGACGGGGCCACGAATACACGAAAACAACCAAAATACGGGTGCAAAGGATCAGAAGGATCGGGGTCGGGGATCAGCGTCAAAGGACCTCAACTCCTGAGCCTGCTAGCCGCTGCGGCCCTTTCGTAGCGGCCGGGAAATGGAAGTCCTACTGTGCAGAACCTGCTGGCGCCTCGGGCTAGGTCTGCTCTTCTTCCGGCTCCCAGCGGACGTCGCCGCGCTCGCGGGAGACCGGCTCCAGATAGACGGATACCAGGCTCTGGTTGCCTTCGTTATCCACTGCTTTGACTCCGATGATGACCTCGTCGATAGAGAAATCCGGAATCGCGTAGTTGGTAACCGGGGCGCGACACAAGCCGCGGATGGACGCAAATGGACGCGGATTTTGGGCGTCTTTTATGCGACGGAACCGGTGGCCGAGGATGCTTTCCGGGCTAATTCGCGCGCTCGCGATAGAGGTCCGACTTTCACCGCCTGCCGCATCGCCTGCGGATCAAGCTCCAGGCCGAGGAACTCAGAGACGCGCTGAGCCGCGGCCGAAGGATCGTCCAGCACCGACGCGTAGTCCAGCTCCAGCACCGGGACCTGGTGCGCCTTCAGCACGCGCTGGGCCAGGACCCATTGGCGAGTCAGCGCCTCGCGCAACTGGGTGGCATTGAGGTTGGCGCCGGTCCGGCCGAGCCGCTCCAGCATGCGAGTTTGCGAAGCGACGATCTCGTCCAGGTTGCGCTCCAGCAGCACCACACGATACTTGCAGGACTGCGGCAGGAACGGAATCAGCGGAGCCACCACTTTCACCGCCTTGCCGCGCGCCTCATCGAGCCAGGTATTATCGTTGGCCATGCGCTTGACCTTGTCGAGTTCAAAGTAGCCGCGCGGATTGCTCTCATCGGCCTCGCGCGTCTCGTCGACCAGCGCCTCCAGCCCTCCGGCGGTCAGCATCTGCATCAGCATCGACGTGCCCGAGCGGGGCAGCCCCGAGACGATCGTCACGAACGGCGCACCATTGGCGGCTGCGAGCTGCTTGTTGGGCGCGGTGATCAGCGGAGCGATCAAATTAGACTCGGGCGGCGTAGGGAGCTCCGGCAGATGGGCGTCGATCTCGGCGTCGTTCAGGTCCGGCAGCTCGGGAATCACACGCAATTTTCGGACGCGCCGGCGTTCGTCGCGGATATGGCGCGCCGTTTCGCGATGCACCTTGAATTGCACCTGGTCGGGATGCTTACTCTTATAAATCCGGGCCAGGCGCGTGTGGGCCTCGGCGAAGTTCGGATTCTGGGCGATGGCACGCTCCAGCGATTCAATCGCGCCGTCGATATCACCTTCCATGTATCGTGCGAGCCCCAGGAAGTAGTGCGCCGGCGGCATCTGAAACTTGATCCCCACTGCGCCGGTAGCGTACTCCAGCGCCTTCCGGCTATTGCGGCGTCGCAGGTGCGCACGCGCCATGCCAACGTGCGCGTAGGCGTTCTCCGGATCCAGTTCTAGGACGCGTTGAAAACAGGCCTCGGCCCCTTCAGGCTGGCGCAGTTCCAGGTAAGCATTGCCCAGGCGAAGCTGGAACCCGAGACTGCGCGTCTCCTTTTGATTCACCTTCCGCAGATGTTCCAGCGCCTTTTCGTGGTCCTTGTTGGCGACGGCGACGTTGCTCGCGAGATAATCCAGCGTTTCCGGATTGCCGCGAGCCATCGCGCGCAGGCTGCGAATCACGTGGCGCTCGGCTTCATTGAAGAGGTCGCGGTTGTCTTTCTCCTCTTCCTTCTCGCCTTCAGCATTTTCGCCCGGCACCTGCTGGGCATCGGCTTTCTCCGCGGCTGGCGCCGCCTTCCGAGCCTCGCGACGTTTCTTGCGACGCTCCCGGGCTTCTCCGGCGATCTCCGCCAACCGCAACTTGGCGCGTTCCGAGGTCCGGCGCCAGCGCGTATTGAGATCATCGATTAACGCCGCCAGGTCATCGGTCATGCCCAAGGCTTGCAGGCACATCGCCAATTGGATGCCAAAGCGGAATTCCAGCGGATAGGCCTGATAGATCTTGGCCAGCAGAGGAGCAGCTTCGCCATGCAGGCCGGCGTCCATGTAGGCCATCGCGAGGTTGTAGTCGAGCTCGCGTTGCGTGGTCCGGACCGCCTCTTCGCGATTGTCCGAAGGCCGCTCGATGTAGCCGAGGGCGACCATCTGCTCCATCATTTCCTGCGACTGGTTGGCGTCCATCCGGTGGCCTTCCGGATGCTGGCCGTCTTCACCGGGCACCTCGTCCCAACTGGGGATCGTTTCGATCGGCGGCGGCTGGACGAAAGCCTGGCGTAGGGGCTTGCCGTCCATGTCCTCGCCGGTGGGCAGGCCGAACATCGACAAAATGGTCGGCGCGACGTCCAGCAGGTTGGCGCCGTGGATCAATTCATCGGCTTTGATGTTGGGTCCGTACATCGCCAGGATGCCGAGCTCGCGGTGTTCGGCCGCCGGGCCCGCCGGTTCCAGCGGAATCGCGCTGGGGCGCAAATGATCCGGATGAAATCCGTGATCGGACATCAGAATCACGTTCGTGTCTTCGCCGGCCAGTTCCAGCAGGCGACCCAGCATCATGTCGTGATACACGTAGCCGGCCGAGACCACGTTCTGGAAAATTTCGAAATCCTCCTGCGAGACGAACTCCTGCTTGGGCGGATGGTACTTCATGAAGCCATGACCGAAGTGATCGATGGCGTCAAAGTAGACCGCGGCGAAATCCCACGGTTCGTTCTCGAGCAGGTGCGTGGCGCAGGATTGGATGGTCGTGCAATCGGCAATCACCTGCATTAGCATGCTCAGGCGACGATCCTTGGTTTGGTCGATGCGGGCGCCTAGGGGCACGAACGGAAGCACGTGCTCAGGTTCCAGTTCCATCGGATGGAAGCGCAGCTGGGCAAGTTCGTCGGCCATCTCAGGCGGATGCACCGTGCCCGGCGCCATGGTCCATTTCGGATCGTTCGATTTGGGCGCACGCTGGTAGTGATTGGAAACCATCACGCCGTTGATGGGCTCGGCGGGATGGCTCGGCCACCAGCCGATCACATGGCAGCGCTTGCCGTTCTGATTCAGGATGTTCCACACGGCCTTGGTGGTGCGCGAGAGGTTGGTCACCGGCTGCACATTCTTGCCGTCCGGCGTGGGCTCGCTGAATCCCAGGACTCCGTGTTTGAACGGACGCTTACCGGTGGCGATGGAGGTCCACAGCATGGGCGAGAAGACCGGCGAAAGCGTCGCCAGATTCGCCATCACCCCGCCTTCCACCAGGCGCTGCACGTTCGGCATCAGCCCGCGATCCATCAGCGGATGGATCATCTTCCAGTCGGCGGCGTCCCACCCGATCAATAGCACTTTCTTCGCTGCTGGCATGAATCCGTTTCTCTATAAAGGATGTCCCAAGGACGTTTCAAGGTAGCAAAATAGAAAATCCCAGAACGCCGCCAGACGCTCCGGGATACCGATAAGAACAGATGCTGGTGGCCACTACTGACCGGCGTGTGTGGCTTATCCTTTGCGCCGACGCCGGCGGATTTCCGTGGCGCCGAGCGCGAGCAGGCCAAGCCCGGCGAGACCAATGGCTGTGGGTTCGGGTACAGTGGAGCCGCCCCCTGCGCCAACGTGGATCGGGTCACCCACGCCGGTGTTGTAGGCCCCGGCCAAGAAAGTCACCGGACCACCATTCCCACCCAGGTTGAGCTGGAACCATCCGAGATTCCCGCTGGAGTTCTCAAACCCAAAGGTCTGCGTCCCGCTGGCGCTGGGTCCAAAACATACACCATAGTACGCTGTGCTGTTTTCGCCGGCGCAGAAAGCTCCTAGACTAAGCGCACCGACCGTCAGGGAATTGGATACAGAGATCAGTTTGATCGGCCCGCCGAAACGCGTACTCCCCGTGTCTGTGTTGTAGATAGAGGTAATGAGGGACTTTCCAACGGTGTCGTTGAACTGCCTGAAGCTGAAGACCTTCGCGCTACCGGACGTGAAAAGGTTGACGGTCGTTCCGCCGGAGTAAGCCAAAGCACTCGGGGAGGCGTGGAGAGCAACGATCGAGCTCGCCTGGGCCTGCGGCGCAAGGGCCAGTGTGGATAAAGCGGCGCCGTAGGCCGCCACATGAGCCGGCTTTGGCCGACGCGTATACTTCTTCGTCATCTGATGAGTCCCCATCATCTTTCTAGACTAGTGGCCGGTATCCACACCGCGATGACCCGCCGATTTCCAGTTCACCCCGTCTGCCATGCCCGGCGAACAGCGCGTGTCTCGTGCAATGGCGCATATCTTAAGAAGCTTACGGGTAGGCTGTCAAGAATAATGGGTACTGAAATGAAGCAGAATCAGACGAGCTCGTACTACACCTCAATCAGGAAAATTCTGGACATTGGAGAAGATTAAGAGAACAGTACGCCGTTCTGATTCGACATCTGGATAGCGGATTTCAATATTAGTCCTTATGCAGAGCCATTCTCAAAACGGAAGTTAACTTGACGACCGCGCGGGGATGGAATTGCCAGCATGCGACTAGCGGTGGCTTGCCAGAGGAGCCTGCGCAGCGGACCGTGTTCTCTGGAAGGAACCAGGCCGCAATCAATCGCGGAGAGACTTACTTCGCGGCTTATTTTGCCTGGGCTTTGCGACGCCGCCGGATTTCGGTGGCTCCGAGAGCGAGCAGCCCGAGTCCGGCGAGGCCCATCGCAGAGGGCTCGGGCACGCTGGACGATGCCCCAACGTGGATCGGGTCCCCTGCGACGGTGCTATACCCGCCGGCGAGATAGACGACGGGATTGCCCGCTCCGCCCAGGTTGATCTGAAACCATCCGAGATTCCCGTTTCTATTCAGGAAGGCGATCGTCTCGGTTCCAGAGGCGGAGGACGAGAAGTCTAGCGCATGTAGCCCCTTCGACAACAAGGACGACGCTAGGGCGTTGCGGGAAAGAGAAATCGGAAGCAGGTAGCTCGAACCGACGGCCGAACTCAAAATAGACCGGGTCCAGACATCCTTCCCGTTATGGGTATCGTTGACCTGGAACACGCTGAAGACCAGGGAATTCGCACCGGCGGTTTTAAAGGACACGAAGCTGCCGTGATAGCGGGTTCCAAAGGAAACCGATTGTGGATCGAAGGTAAGGCCGGTAATCGAACTCGCGTGGGCTTGCGGGGCAAGGGCCAAAGTGGATAAGGCGGCGCCGTAGGCCGCGACATGAACCGGCCCGGGCCGACCTAAACGCTTCTTCGTCATGGGGATTTCTCCTATCCGGTCTAAACGCTCCGTGCTTCGCCGCGCCGGTGCTTCGTCAACCATCCGCCAACGGGCTATGATGCCTGCCGCCCCCCATGACCGCGCGCGTCCTTCGCTGAGCCTCTAGAGACTAAGGTGGCATACGCGCGCCTGTCAAGATTGGGGAGTACCGAAATAAGTTGGCCTAATTCAGTTCCGTACTGAACCAGGCTCTGGAGAATCTCGGGGAATGCCTTGGGAAGTCGCGGAGAAATGACTTCCACTATCAGGGAATCGCGGCAAAGCGTCAGTTCGTCTATAAATTTAGACGTAGCCCGAAGCAACGGACCGGGCGTGGAAGGGTCGAGAACCATCCCCGGTCACGCTGCTTCCGAACTTCCCTGCTGGATGCAGAGTTTTGTCTAATTGGAGGCTGCCTGTTCCGCCTTCGCCTGGGTCGTCCGCGCTTTGCGACGCCGCCGGATCTCGGTGGCTCCGAGCGCGAGCAGACCCAGCCCGCCGAGGCCCATTGCTGTCGGTTCCGGAACCGCGGTCTCCCCACCGGACAGCGTCCCAACATGGATTGTCGCGCCGGGAGTCGTCTCATAGGCCCCGGCCAAGAAAGTCACCGGACCACCAGTCCCACCCAGGTTGAGTTGGAACCATCCGAGATTCCCGCCGGAGTTCTCAAACCCGAAGGTGTGCGTTCCACTGGCGCCGGGTCCGAAGCACACACCAAAAGTCCCAGTAGTAAGTCCGCAGGATTGTCCCGCACCCACGAACATTCCAGATGTGAGCATCGTGGACACGTTGGCGGAGATGATGGGCCCGTCCAGAAAACTGAGAGTCTTCCCCACGCTGTCGTTATATTGGTGAAAGCTGAAGATGGACAAACTACCGGACGTCAAGAGATTGACGTCGGTATTAGAGTTAAAAACAACCGAGCCGGGTACGGCGATGAGCGATATAGCACCGGCCTGGGCTTGCGGGGCAACCGCCAAAGTAGATAAGGCGGCACCGAACGCCGCGATATGAGCCGGCTTCGGGCCGCTCGGATTCTTCTTGGACATGATGGTATGGTTGCTCCGATTTGATGGCAGATCGTGTCGGTGGCCGAGGTCCCAGACGCTGATCGCCTCCTGCAAGGCTCGCTTCTTTTTGCCTCCGACGAAGGATCCTAGTACCACCGTATACCTCTATAGAATAAGGAGTTGTAGAACCTTTTTCAATAGGGAGTAATACCGAAAATCGATGGCAGTACTGGAAAGAGATCAAGCTAGCTCTAGTTCTGGAGATCTAGAGGATGTTCCAAGGCGAGCTGCCCCCGAATCGGCCCGTTGCGTGGGGGATCGAGCAGATCCGGCACTCTCTCAAAGAGAATACACCCGGGCAAAATGAAAACACCCGGACCGTCGCCGACGATCCGGGTGTATGCCTATGGATTTGGTTTTACGCTACGACGCCGATGAGGCGCTCTTGGACTTCTTGCCAGCGGCAGTGGAGCCGGGGCCCTTGGGCGAGGCTTCCACAATCAGATTGAGTCCGTTGTGGATCGCATACAGGGCAAGTTCCAGCCGGTCCGAGACGCCGAGCTTGTCAAAGACATTGTGCAAGTGATTTTTGACCGTCTGTTCACTGATGAACATACGCTCAGCCATCTCCTTGTTCTTGAAGCCTTGCGCGACAAGCGCAACGACTTCCCGTTCGCGCGCCGAGAGCGGAGCTCGGCGGCGGCCCGCGGGTACGGCGGCATCTGTCTCATCGCCTCCATTGGCGAACTGATGCATCACCGCTGCGGTGGTCTGGGTATCGAGCCAAATCTCGCCGGCATGGACCCGGCGGATTGCCTTCACGATGATCTCTGGGGCCGAATGCTTCAGCACGATGCCACTGGCTCCGAGTTTCATGGCTTGCACGAACTCATCGGTGTTGTCGGAGACCGTCAACACGATGACCTTGGCCGATCCGCCGGACTGCTTGAGAACCTTCATGGCGCTGAGTCCGTCGAGTTCCGGCATCTTCAAATCGAGCAGGATAATGTCCGGCCCTAATAGCGGCACTTTTTCGAGCAACTCTCTGCCGTTGCTGGCGGTGCCGCACACTTCGATGTCGTCCTCCAATTCGAGCAACTGCACAAGCCCGTCCCGAACGATCGGATGATCATCCGCGACAAGGATGCGAAGGACGTCCTGCCTGCCTCCTAACCTCCGCGACGGAGATTCTGTACCTTCCGACATAATTTGTATCCTCCAACCCGGCGATCCGATTTAGTACCGATGGCCGCCGTTTCTAAGTACTGTACTACGAGGTTTTGGAGGGGCTTATGAATGAAGACATTCAAGATCCAATATGTTTTAGAAACAATTTCCCTTTGAATTGAAAATTCCACAGGGGAAGCAGTGCACCGGGTCCGGGCGGGGAGATCGAGGAGCGGCGGCGTGGAGTAGTGATGAATCGCGAAGATACGAGGGGGAGGTCAGGAGGCTCGGCCGGACTCCGCGGGGGCAGGTCGAAACATTCAGACGCGAAAATGGACCCCCCGTTTTGGGGCGGTGAAGAGGCGAAAGTGATCTTTCGAAATTTACTTGACAGGGGTTTGAGCGTAGGACCAGGAACCGGCCTTAGCTACGGAAACCTTCGGGGGGTTGTAATGCCTGGATCTCCCCCGTTGTTCCCAGAGAGGGATGAGAGGTGAGACCCAGGCACGAGTAGGGTAAGTGTTCTATACCGTCTAGCGTCGGTTCTGGGTCGGCTCGCCTGCCAGGTGCAACCCTTTGTGAATCGCGTAGAGGGCCAGCTCCAGGCGATCCGAGACGCCCAGCTTGTCGAAGATGTTGTGCAGGTGATTTTTCACCGTCTGCTCACTGATGAACATCTTCTCGGCCATTTCCTTGTTCTTGTAGCCCTGGGCCACCAGAGCGACGATCTCGCGTTCGCGGGCCGACAACGGATTGCGTTCCCGGCCACCGCGGCCACCGGAACCGCCGGTCTCCATACCTGTGGAAAACTGGCGCATGACAGCGGCAGTGGTATGGGAATCCAGCCAGATCTCCCCGGCGTGGACCTTGCGAATGGATTTGACGATCAGGTCCGGCGCGGTCTGCTTGAGGACGATGCCGCTGCAACCCAGCTTCATCGCCTTGACGAATTCGTTCTTGTCTTCCGAGGCGGTCAGCACGATCACGCGCGTCCGCTTATTGGTCTGCTGCAGGGCCTGCAAGGCCGACAGACCGTCCAGGTTGGGCATCCTGAGATCCAACAGAAGAATATCCGGGTCCAGCTCCTGTACCCGTTCCAGCACCTCGCGTCCGTCTCCGGCCTCGCCGACGACTTCAAAGTCGTCTTCGAGCAGTAGAAGCTTCTTCAGGCCGTCGCGAACGATCGGGTGGTCATCCGCCAGGACAATGCGGACATTCTTCGACTCGGTGCTCTCTCCGGAGCCTTGGGTGCCTGTGGTGGTAGCGCTCTCCATGGGTACTTGTTCCTCCAACTTCGATGGTAAGGAGTTCTAGTACCCTGACCAATCCGTGCACCCTAGCGATTGATCCCTAGAATTCACCTATTTCCTAGTTAAGGTAACCTTATACCGATCCCGCCGAGAGCATAGAGGAAAGGACTCAGTACTGGAGTATTTAATAGGACTGAAGTACTATCGGCAACCTGGATTTCGATCCGGGGAAGAGATCCATCTCATTACTTTTAAAGAACTTATATGACGTGCCTGTGATTCAGCTGTTACTCCGGTGCAACGATGCCGGTGCGCTGGAGAAAGCTAGTACTGAGGTCGGCTTCGGAAAATTCCTTCGTCGCCAGGATCCGTTGGTGTAACGGGATCGAAGTATGAATGCCTTCAATGGAGAACATCGACAGAGCGCGGCGCATTCGGGCGGTGGCCTGGACGCGATCCGGGGCATGGACGATCAGCTTGGCGACCAGGGAATCGTAGTACGGCGGCACGACGCTTCCCTGCCCGATGCCGGTATCGACGCGAACGCCGGGGCCGCCGGGCAGCCTTAGCTCCGTGATATTTCCGGGCGACGGGACGAAGGTCTTGGGATGCTCGGCATTGATACGGCACTCGATCGCGTGCCCGGAGATCGGCACGTCGAGCTCGGGCACGAGGTTGTCCAGCGTCTCACCGGCGGCGATTCGGAGCTGCGCCTGCACCAGGTCCACGCCGGTCACCATCTCGGTCACCGGATGTTCCACCTGAATGCGCGCGTTGACCTCAATGAAGTAGAGCTCGCCGTCGCGGTCCATCAGGAACTCGACGGTTCCGGCATTGGTGTAGCCAATTCTGCCAAGGGCAGTCCGCAGGGCTTCGGCGGTTCGCTTGCGCAGAGCGGGCGTCACGGCCGGGGAGGGTGACTCCTCGATCAGCTTCTGGTGACGGCGCTGAATGGAGCACTCCCGCTCGCCCAGCACGGCGATGTTGCCTTCGGCGTCGCCGAGCACCTGGAACTCGATATGGCGCGGGTCCTCGACCAGCTTTTCGAGGTACAGGGCCCCGTTGGAGAAGGCCGCCTCGGCCTCGGCCTGGGCGTTGCTCATCAAGCCGGGCAGTTCCTTGGCGTTCCGCACCAGGCGCATGCCGCGACCGCCGCCGCCAGCCGACGCCTTGATCATCACCGGATAGCCGACCTCAGCGGCGATCTCCAGGGCTTCCTTGGTATTACGGAGGATGCCGCTGGAGCCGGGCAGGATCGGCACACCGCCGGCCAGCATCGCCTCGCGCGCGAGCTGCTTCTGCCCCATGCGGCGGGTGACCTCCGGCGTGGGTCCGATGAAGACGAGGTCGTTGGCCTCGCAGGCTTCAGCGAATTCGGGGTTCTCCGACAGAAATCCGTAGCCGGGATGGATCGCTTCGGCGTGGGTGATTTCGGCCGCGCTGATCACGGCGGGAATATCCAGATAGCTGCGCGAGCTTTTGGCCGGGCCGATACAGATGGCCTCGTCGGCGTAGCGCACGTGCAGGCTGTCGCGGTCGGCTTCCGAGTAGACCGCGACGGTTTCCACGCCCAGTTCTTTGGCGGCCGCGATGACACGAAGGGCGATTTCGCCACGATTGGCGATCAGAATTTTTCGAAACATAGGCAAACAGAATGGGCGTTGAGCTCGGTTTCCGTTGCGCCGGAGCTAGTCCGGGCGAACGGAAAACAACGGCTGGCCGTATTCGACAGGGCTGGAGTCCTCCACCAGCCGCGCGACCACGGTGCCCGCGATCTCCGATTCGATCTTGTTCATCAGCTTCATCGATTCGATGATGCAAACCACCTGGCCGGGCTCGACGCGGTCACCCGGTTTCACAAAGGGGGGATCGTCGGGGGCCGGTTTGTCATAGAAGGTCCCCACGATCGGCGAGGTAATGTGTTCCAGGGCTGCTTCGGAGGCCTCGGAGGAAGCCGGCTGGGCAGCGGCCGGTTGCGCTGCAACAGGCGCGGCTGCCCCGGGGGCCGTCGGAATGGCAGCAGGAGCAGCCTGGATCACGGTCTGCGCCGCCGCGCGCGTCAACCGCAGTCGATTCTCTCCACGCTGGACCTCCATCTCCCCGACTCCGGAGGAATGGAACAGTTCCAGCAACTCTTTGATTTCTTCGATGGTCATTAAAAAAGAACTCCCGTGGTCCTGCCAGGATTCTACAAGATTGTTTCCGGGTTCGGCTCAACCGCGGCCCTGCGCCGGGCGGGGCGGCGGATCGTTAGCGGATGGCGACTCCGCTAAAAAGGTTTCAACTCGGCGGAGAGCTGAATCGATCGGGTGGCCGGTTAAATCTCGACCAATTCCTTACTGGTCGGCGTCAAGACTTCGCAGCCGGCATCGGTGACCAACACGGTGTCCTCGATGCGAATCCCGCCGACGTTTTCGATATAGATGCCCGGCTCGACGGTGATGACCATCCCGGGCGCAAGCTTGGTGGAATCCCGTTTGCCGATGCGCGGACCTTCGTGGATTTCCAGCCCCAGTCCATGGCCGGTGGAATGCACGAAGAAGCGCTCCAGCCCGTGGCCCCTGAGCACGGAGCGCACGCGGGCGTCGACGCGCGAGGCGGGCAGGCCGGGACGAATCGCATCCACGCCGGCGAGCTGCGCCTCCAGCACAGCGTTGTAGTAGCCGCGGGTGCGTTTCGACGGGACGCCGATATGGGAGACGCGCGTCATGTCGCTGGTATAGCCGTCAACGGTGGCGCCCATGTCGACCAACAAAATCTCGTTATCTTCGACGCGCCGGCCGGTGGGCGTCGCATGCGGCAAGGCGGAGCGGGCGCCCGCGGCGACGATCGTCTCAAAGGCGGGCTTTTCGGCGCCCAGGCGATGCATCTGGAACTCGAGTTCGGCGGCGATATCGCGTTCGGTGGCGCCGACCTTCACGCGTCGCAGGGTGCGGCGGTAGGCCTCCGAGTTGACGTTCACGCTGTGGCGGATCTTCTCGATCTCGTCGTGGGACTTGATCATCCGCAATTGCTCGACCATGCCTCCGGCTGGCTGCAGGGCGGTTCCCAACGGGAAGCTGTCCTCAAGATGGCGGAAGTAGGCGACCGTCAGGTTCGATTCCTCGAATCCGATGCGCTTCAGCCTCTTGCGCTTGATCAGCGCGGCGGCGGCTTCGATCAGGCTGCGCTTGGCGATGTGGACGCGGCAGTCGATCGTCTCTTCGGCTTCGGTGGCGTAGCGCGGGTCGGTGAAGAAGTGGGCTTCGTGCGGGGTGATCAGCACCAGGCCGTTGGAGCCGGCATAGCCGGTGAGATAACGAACATTCGCCGACGCGGTAACCAGCATCGCGTCCACTTCTCGGGACGGCAATTGTTCCGCGATAGCCTGTCTGCGTGCGTCGTATTGCTTCAAGTTCCTAGTGTAGCAACGGGAGCCAAAGGCTCCTTTTGGCAGCTCACCTGCAGGGGCATCCAGCTCTCTTGGGGAGGAGCCTCCGGCCCTTCTGGGCAGTTCGCCTATGGAGCTTCCAGCTCTTCTGTGCAGCTTACCTGCAGAGAGGCTCGTGGCTCTTTTGGAAGAAGACCCAGTGTGGCGCTGACGCGGTGAGTGATGTGGATTGTGGGCGGTACGTTGCGCTCGCTACGGCTCGCGGTTCTGAAGGTACAGCACACGGGTGCGAATCGCCGGCACCGCGGCAGGCGAGGTAGCCCCGCTAATCTGATACCCTAGCGAATTGCGCCCGAGCGGGTCATGGGAATGACGGGTCCGGAGGAATTCCGGGCCGCCGGGGCGTGTTGAATCCATACAATCGAGCTACGAATTCTTATGCCAGAAGCCAATACTCTTGCCGGGCTGCTTGCCGGCGCACCCGCCGGAAACACGGCCATCATTCTTCCCGAAACCGATACAAAAGTGACCTACGGCCAGCTCCGCGACCAGGTGGAGCAGATGGCCGCGACGCTTGCCGGGCTGGGGATTGGACCGGGCGACCGGGTCGCCACGGTGGTGACCAACGGACTGCCGGCGATCGTCAGCTTCCTGGCTGCGTCCTACGCGGGAACCGCGGCCCCGCTGAATCCGAACTATCGGAAAGAGGAGATCGACTTCTATCTGGATGACACTTCGGCGAAGATCCTGCTGCTGCCGCCGGAGGGGATGGATGAGGCTCGCGCGGCGGCCGGGGAGCGCGGCGTTCCGACCTATAACCTGGAGACCAGCGATGACGGCGTGGTGACCATCGCGGGGGCGGCCGCGGGCGACAAATCCAATGCGCCCCAGCCGGATCCGGAAGGCGTGGCCCTGGTGCTGCATACCAGCGGCTCGACCGGCCGTCCGAAGCGCGTGCCGATCAAGCATCGCAACTTGGCGGCGTCGGCGAAGAACATCGCCGCGACCTATAACCTGACCGATAAAGATGTCGCCCTGTGCGTGATGCCGCTGTTCCATGTGCACGGGCTGGTGGCCTCGACGATCTCGACGCTGTCGACCGCCGGCACGTTGGTGGTTCCGTCCAAGTTCAATCCGATGTCGTTCTGGCGGACGGTTCGTGACTACGGCGTGAGCTGGTATTCGGCGGTGCCGACGATCCATTCGCTGCTGCTGGCGCGCGCCGCCAAGCAGAAGCCGGAAGGCGCCGAGAACCTCCGCTTCATCCGCTCCTGCAGCTCTTCGCTGCCGCCGGAGATGATGACGCAGATGGAAGAAGCCTTTGGCGCGCCGGTGCTGGAAGCCTATGGCATGACCGAGGCATCGCATCAGATGGCCTCCAATCCCCTGCCCCCGGCCCCACATAAAGGCGGCGCGGTGGGTCCGGCGACCGGCATCGAGATCGGCATCATGGACAACGACGGCAACTTGCTGGCGCAGGGCGAGCGCGGCGAGGTGGTGATTAAAGGACCTAACGTCGTTGACGGCTACGAGAACAATCCCGAAGCCAACGAGAAGTCTTATACCAACGGCTGGTTCCGCACCGGCGACCAGGGCTACCTGGATCCGGAAGGCTACCTATTCCTGACCGGACGCCTGAAGGAGATGATCAATCGCGGCGGCGAGAAGATCGCTCCGCGCGAGATCGATGAGGTGCTGCTGGCGCATCCGGCGGTGGCCGAGGCGGTAGCGTTCGGGATGCCGCACAAGACCTGGGGCGAAGAGGTCGCCGCGGCGGTGGTGTTGTCCGAGCCCGCCGAAGAGTCCGACATCATCAGTTACTGCAAGGAACACCTGGCCGACTTCAAGTGCCCCAAGAAGCTGTTCATCGTCGAGAAGATTCCGCGCACCGCGACCGGCAAGATCCAGCGCGGCGCCGTGGCGAAGGCGATGGTCGCCGCGGGCTAAGGGAGCTCCGAGCGCAAGCCATGAAATTTCTGATTGCAGGCGCCGGAGCCATTGGCGGCTACATCGGCGCATGTCTGGCTCGCGCCGGCGAGGACGTCACCTTGTTCGCGCGGGGTCCGCATTTGAAGGCCCTGCAGGAAAACGGCGTCCGCGTGATCCCGCAGAATCCGGATCAGGAAGACGCGGCCGAGAACACGTTCGAAGCGAAGCCGCGCGCGATCGGCGATCTGGCCGAGGCCGGCCAACCTGACGTCATCTTCCTGGGCGTCAAGGCGCACGGACTGACGGGCCTCGCTCCATCGATTGCACCGCTGATCGGCGAGCATACGACGGTGGTCAGTACGCAGAACGGCATTCCGTGGTGGTTCTTCGAACATGAGACCGGCGAGTTTGCGGGCTGGCATCTGGAATCGGTGGACCCGGGCGGCGTGATCGGCAAGGCAATTCCGCCGGGCTGCGTGGTCGGCTCGATCGCGTACTTCGCAACGGATATTATTGAGCCGGGCGTGATCCGCCACATCGAAGGCAATCGTCTGACGATCGGAGAGCCGGACGGGTCGCGGTCGGACCGCGTCAAGGAGATCGCCGAGGCACTCGTCAAAGGCGGCATCCGCGCCCCGGTCACCAAGCGCCTGAAGACCGAGATTTTCGTGAAGCTGATGGGGAATGCGTCGTTCAATCCCATCAGCGCGCTGACGCGTGCGACGCTGGTGCGGATCGCGCAGGATCCGGGCACGCGCGAACTGGTCGCCAACATTATGGAAGAGGTCGTGGCGATCGCCGGCAAGCTGGGCGTGGCGGTTCCGATCTCGATCGATCAGCGGATTGCGGGCGCCGAAGCGGTCGGGGAGCATAAGACGTCGATGCTGCAGGATCTGGAGCTGGGCCGCCCGATGGAGCTGGAGTGCCTGGCCGGAGCGCTGGTGGAGCTCGGCGAAAAGATGGATGTGCCGACTCCGCACCTGAAAAGCATTTATGCAACAACGAAGCTGCTGGGCGCCGTGTCGCTAGAGAAATAAGTTGGAGAGAAGGAATTGGGCAAATGCTTGGGGCGGAAATGATCGCCTGGCAGGTAGCCTCTGATGTGAGAACGTCTGGAAGGGATGCGCGCTAGCCGGAAGATTCCGGATCGCAGTGATCCGCGGGATCGGCGGCGCGCCGTAAGCCGTTCGAGGGAGTCTGCAATTCAGGGCTCCTTCGAGTACAACTAAGTAGAGTCTGCTGCCAAGCGGTTAACGGGCAGTCAGCCAAGCCAAGGAGTCCCCATGAGCCGAATGATCCGCCTGGTCGCCGCGGTCATCGCGATGATCCAGATCGCGAACCTGCAATACGCCTGGACGCAGTTTGTCGAACCGTTGAAGGATGCGCATGGGTGGAATCTTTCCGAGGTGCAGTGGGCGTTCTCGATTTTCATTGCGCTCGAAACCTGGGCCATGCCGCTGACCGGCTGGCTGATTGACTCCCGGGGCGCCCGCGTGTTGATGACCGTCGCGGGGATCTTGTGCGGCATTGGGTGGACCGCACTGGGCTACGTGGATTCGCTCCCGGCACTCTACTTCTTCTATGCGCTCGCCGGCTTGGGCGCGGCGATCGTCTATTGCGGATCGATTGGCGTGGCGTTGAAGTGGTTCCCGGACCGGCGCGGATTCGCCGCCGGCATCATCGCCGCTGGATTCGGCGCGGGCTCGGCGATCTACGCGGAACCGGTGCGGTACGTACTGCGGACGCAGGATTATTCCAACGCGTTCCTGTACACGGGTCTGATTCAGGGTCTGTTGATCATCGTGGCGGCGCAGTTCCTGGGCGGCGCCGGCCGGGCAAAGGCTCCGGCGGCCAGCGCGGCGAAGCAGCCGAACACACGAACGCAAAAGGACGACTTCAATTCGGCCGAGATGCTGCGTTCGATGCACTTTTACTGGCTCTACGCCATGATGCTGATGATGGGCATCGGCGGATTGCTGGCCACGGCGCAGGTCTCGCAGGTCGCTTCGCACCTTCGGCATTGCCAGTGGCGCTCTGGCTGTTTCGCTCACCTTGAACCCAATCGCCAACGGCAGTGGACGCATCTTCTGGGGCTGGGTATCGGACAAGGTGGGCCGCGAAGGGGCCATGCAGATTTCGTTCTTCATCCAGGCGCTGGCGTTGATCGGCGTGACGACCATCGGGGCGCAGTCATCGACGCTGTTCGTCATCACCATGGCGCTCGTGTTCTTCACCTGGGGCCCAGTGTACGTGCTGTTCCCGTCGACCTCGGCCGATTTCTTCGGCTCCAAGAACGCGAGCTCGAACTACAGCTTCCTCTACTCGACCAAGGGCGTCGCGGCGCTGATTGCGGGTGGCTCGGCCGCGGCGGTGTTTGAGGCGACCGGCTCCTGGGGTCCGGCGTTCTACGGCAGCGCGATGCTGGCTCTGCTGGCGTTCTTCATGGCGATTCGGCTGAAGAAGATGCCGCTGCCCGTGAAGCCGGGCACCGAAGAGGTGTCGTCGGCAGTAGGGGCGGCGTCGGAGCAGCAGAGTTAGCGAACAGCTACGCAGGCAGTATGCATACGCTCGGTCACAGCCGCCTTGTCCAGTTCACTTGAGGCAACCCCTAGAACGAAATCAACAAGCTGATTTTCGTCCAGCGTCAAATCCCAATCGTTGATGTACAGAAAGGTGATCGCAGCGTTGGCGGCGGTTCTTTTGTTCCCATCCAGGAACGGGTGATTCTGGCAAAGATGGAAAAGATACGCTGCAGCCATGGCGGGGATCGAGGTACGTAAATACTCTCCGCCACAAGGTTGCGCTTGGCGTCGCTACAGCGGACTCCAACCCCGCCAGATCTCGGACGCCGCCGGTTCCGCCGTAGAGCTCGACCTGCTGACGATGGATCTCCAGGACCTCCTCGACTGTCAAGAAATGAGGATCCAAAGCTTACTCGGCCAGCTTCTTGAAGGCTCTCGAATAGCGCTTGTGCGCCTTGCTCTGCGCGGCATCGAATTTCTTTTTGCGCGCAAGAGCTTCAGCGTCAGCCCTCGAAATAATCAATCGGTCGCCGTCGGTGGAGACCTCAAGATCAGTATCCCGGTCCATCTTGAGCAGTTCGAGAATCGGGCGGTCGATGACCAAAGCCAGACTGTTGCCGTGCTGCGTTAACTTCTTGACCACGTTGATACCTCGTAGTTACATTGTATCAACGTTGACGGATGCGCGTTCACTCTAGAACTGCACGATACATCCACCGTCGATCACAATATCCTGACCCGTGATGTACGCCGCCGCGTCCGAGCACAAATACCGCGCCAGCGCACCGACGTCCTCCGGCTTGCCCCACTCCCCCGCCGCGATGCGAGCCGTGAACGTCGCGTATCTCGCAGGATCATTTCTGGCAGCCTGGTTCATCTCCGTATCAAAGACGCCCGGACTGATGCCGACCACCGAGATCTTCTCCGGCGCGAGTTCCAGCGCCAGCGCGCGCGTGAAGCCCAACAGACCCGCCTTGGCCGACGAATACGCGGTCCGCTCCGGCAGCGAGACGTGGCTCATGATGGACGACATGTTGATGATCCGCCCGTAGCCCCGACCCTTCATCAGCGGCACGAACGCGCGGCTCATCAGGAAGACGCTGGTGAGGTTGGCGTCCATCACGCGATTCCATTCTTCGAGCGTGAAGTCGGTGATCGGTTTGCGCAGATTCATGCCGGCGTTGTTGATCAGGATGTCGGCGCGGCCGTAGCGGTGTTTAACGTCGGCAGCCAGCTCGGCGACCTCGTCTTCGCGAGTTACATCCATCTGATGGACCACAGCCTCGCCCCCAACCTCCTTCACCAGAGCGGCGGATTCCCGCAGCTTTTCGAGGTCACGGGCGGCGAGCACGACCTTGGCTCCGGCTTCGGCCAGCGCGATGGCCATGGCTCGTCCGAGTCCCCGGCTCGCGCCGGTGATAACGGCGACGCGCCCCTCGAGTTCCTTGGTTTGTGACATAAGCCGCCATTGTATCGATCCCGTGCCGGCTCACGCCCCGGAAACGCTACCGTCCCGGCCCGCTTCGGCCGATTCCATTCCCGACCCCTTACACTGAAAGCAATCCACAATGCCAAACCTTTATGATCTGGACCCGGGTCCACGCAGCCCCGAGGTGATCCGGGCGATCGTCGAGATCCCCAAGAACTCCTCGAACAAGTACGAATACGACGGCGAGCTGGGCGTGTTTCGCCTGGACCGTCCGCTCTATTCGCCGCTGCACTACCCGGGCGATTACGGCTTCGTGCCCGGCACACTAGCCGAGGACGGGGATCCGCTGGACGTGCTGGTGCTGATGTCCGAGCCCAGTTTTCCGGGGTGCCTGATTGAGGTCCGGCCGTTGGGTCTATTGGATCTGGTGGATAGCGCCGAGCGAGATCAGAAGATCCTGGCGGTGCCACAGCGCAGTCCGCGCTATGAGCAGATCCACACCGTGGATCAGGTGTGGCCGCACCTGCGCCGTGAGATCGAGCACTTCTTCACGATCTATAAGGAACTGGAAGGCAAGCAGACCCGCATCGACGGATGGCGGGGTCCGGCGGATGCGCGCAAGTTGATTCTGGAAACGCGGAAGGCGTTTTTGGAGAAGAAGAAGGAAGAAACGGAAGGGTAGCAGTGGGGCGGGGCCATGCTCCGCCGGCGTCCCCTGTCCAGACTGCTGACCACGCTACCCCACCAGCTGCCCGACGTGCGCGGCGACCGCCTTCGCCAGCCCGTCCAGCGCATAGCCGCCTTCAAGGACCGACACAATGCGGCCTCCCGCGTGTTTGTCCGCGATCTCCTGAACAATCTTCGTCAGGTCGGCGAAGTCTTCATCGGTCAGCAGGAACCCGCCCAACGGATCCCCGGCGCGCGAATCGAAGCCCGCCGAGATCATCACCAGGTCCGGCTGAAATTCGTCGGCAGCCGCGCGCAGGTCCTCGTCGAACACCCCCACGATCTCCTTACGCCCGGCGCCCGCCGGAAACGGCCGATTGATCGTGATTCCCTCCCCCGCGCCTTCCCCGCGTCTCGCTCGCCGGACCCGTTCCCGGATACCAGGGCCACTGGTGCGTGCTGAAGAACATCACCGAGCCGTCCTCATAGAAAATGTCCTGCGTGCCGTTGCCGTGATGCACGTCCCAATCGGCGATCAACACGCGTTCGGCGCCGTGAACCTCGCTGCGCATACCGAGCCCCAAGGCAATGTTGTTGAACAGGCAAAAGCCCATGCCCTGCGCCGGCCGCGCATGATGTCCCGGAGGACGCACAGCGCAGAACGCCTGCCCGATATCGCCACGCATCACGGCATCCACGGCGTTCATCACGCCCCCGGCGGCCTTGCGGGAGACATCCCAGGAATGCGGACCCATGGTCGCGTCGCCCGTGATAGATCGCGGCGGCCGGCCTTCACCTCGCGCTCCACCAGCGCGATGTAGGGCCGCGAATGGCACAGCGCGAGTTCGTCTTCAGTCGCCAGGCGAGGCTCGATCGGCGACATCCGCGCGGCCAACCCTGAATCGGTCAGCGCCGTGGTCACCGCGTCATAGCGGGCGGGCTGTTCGGGATGTCCGTAGCCGGTTTCGTGATCTTTGTACAGGGGGTCCAGCAGCAACCCCGCGTGTTTGTCTGCTTCGGTCGACTCTGCCATGAGTGATATTCCATTGGTCGAGACGGTCAAGGCCGCGGCGCCAGTCAGCGCCCAATGCACCCATTCGCGGCGTGTGGAAGTTCGTTCGCAGCCGGGCTCGTCTCGCATGGAGCTATTGTCGCCCGGCCCGCAACCTGTCAGGGGCGATACCGCGACTGGTTGCCGCTCTACTGTTGCTGTTGCTGCTGTTGCTGTTGTTGCTGCTGGGCTTCCTGTTCCGCCTTCTCCGCCGCGGCGATGGCGGTCTGCTGCCATTCATCGGTGGCCGGGGTGAACTCATCGGAGATCTGCTGCGGAGGCGCGTCGGCTGGAGCTACCCGCACCGACACCGTCAACTGGCCGGCCGACTCTCCTTTGAAGATCCCCTTGGTCGGGGGCACGTCGGCGTAGTCGCGGCCGATCGCCGTACGGATATGGCGGTCGCTGGCGAGCACGTTGTTGGTCGGATCAAAGCCGACCCAGCCGTAGCCCGGCACCAGTGCCTCCACCCAGGCATGCGTGGCGCCTTCCGGCGAAATGTCCTCGCGCCGGTGATGCACATACCCGCTGACGTAGCGGCATGGAATGTTCGCGTTGCGGCATAACGCCGTCATGATGTGCGCGAAATCCTGACAGACGCCTTTCCGCGACTCAATCGCCTCATCAATGGGCGAATCCACGCGCGTATGCTTCGGCGTGTAATCGAAGTGCGTGTAGATGGCGCTGTTGAGCTCACGCAGGAAGGTCAGCGGATCGGCGCGGCGGGTGGCCCGCAGCGGCTCCACCAGGCTGAGCAACGCTTCGGTCGGCGCGGCGAACTGGCTGGGATGCAGCATCTCAATGAAGTCGCCCTGCGCGACCTCCTGATCCAGTTGCTGCCAGGCCTCCGGCGCCAGAGCGTCGGGAATCGCCGGCGGCGGATCGAGTTCCACCACTGCCTCGGTCAGGATCCGCAACTCCAGGTGGCGCGCCGGAACATTGAAGTGATGCACGCTGTTGCCCAGGTAATCGTGATACTGCTGGACGCGCGTGCGTGGCGAGGTCTGCACGTTGAAGGAAATGCAACGCTGCGAACCTTCGGTGCGCGGGTGCATCCGTAGCTCCATCAAGCTTTCCTGAACCGGCGCTTCATAGCGGAATCGCGTGAGATGGCTGACGGAATAAAACATGGGTGGACTCCTGATCGATAACTTAAAATCGCCTGAACGTTCCGGCGGGAGGCCTACGGAGCCTGGCGGCCGCAAGATGGAAAATCCGGTCGCCGGACGCTCCTCGCCGGACCGTGATCCCCGAACCCTTGGGGTCCGCTCTTCTAATGCTACTTTCAAAGATATGCTGAAGCCAACCATCTTTCGCGAGTACGACATTCGGGGAATCGCGGAAACCGAGCTGAGCTCGGAGGATGTGACCGACCTGGGGCGCGCTCTGGGCACGTATTTACAGCGTCATAGCGGCAAACGAATCAATCTCGGCCGGGACTGCCGCCTGAGTTCGCCGCGCCTGCGGGATGCCATCTGCGATGGACTGATGGCCACCGGCTGCGAGGTCACCGACATCGGCACGGTGCCGACCCCGCTGCTCTACTACTCGGCGGTGCACCTGGAAGCCGACGGCGCGGTGATGATCACCGGCAGCCACAATCCCGGCGACTTCAACGGCTTCAAGACCATGTGCGGACCCGATTCGCTGCACGGCGAAGCGATTCAGGACATTCGCCGGCTGATCGAAGCGCAGGACTTCGCCAAAGGCAAGGGCACCCATCAATACATGGACGTGATTCCGCCTTACATCCACGACGTTGCCGATCAGTTCGAGTTCCCGCGTGAGGTCAAAGTGGTGGTGGATGCCGGAAACGGCACGGCGGGTCCGGTAGCGACCCAGCTTCTGAATCACCTGAACTGCGACTATACGCCGCTGTTTTTCGAGATGGACGGCAACTTCCCGAATCATCACCCCGATCCGACCGTGCCCGCGAACCTGAAACAGCTGGCCGAGGAAGTCCGCAAGCAGGGCGCCGACCTGGGGATCGCCTTCGACGGCGACTCGGATCGCATTGGCGCGGTGGACGAGAACGGCGAGGTCGTCTACGGAGACATGCTGATGCTGATTTACGGCCGCGAGATCCTGACGCGCAAACCGGGCGCGACCTTCATCAGCGAAGTGAAGTGCTCGCAGGTGATGTATGACGAGCTGAAGCGGCTCGGCGGGAATCCCATCATGTATAAGACCGGGCACTCGCTGATCAAGGCCAAGATGAAGCAGGAAAAGGCCGAGTTGGCGGGCGAGATGTCCGGCCACATGTTCTTCAAGGATCGCTACTACGGCTACGACGACGCGCTATATGCGATGTGCCGCCTGATGGAGATCGTTTCCAAGAGCGGCAAGCCGCTATCGGCCCAACTCGCGGGGTTGCCAAAGATGGTGTCGACGCCCGAGATCCGCGTCGATTGCCCCGACGAGATCAAGTTCCAGGTGGTGGCGCAGGTCGCCGCCGAGCTTACCAAGTCGCATCCGGTGATCGATATCGACGGGGCGCGGGTGCAGTTCGCCGACGGATGGGGTCTGCTGCGGGCCTCCAATACGCAGCCGGTGCTGGTGATGCGCTTTGAAGCGTCCACCCAGGCCGCCCTGGAGGCAAACCAGAAGACGGTGGACGAAGTATTGGCTAAGGCTCGCGCGGCGGTCGGATAAGGCGCCGGACTCCCTGCCGAAGGCCACCCTCCCACACTGCTTCTGCGGCCCTCGGGCAGGTCTGTCCGGTACTTGTCCAGAATGCCAGATGCCGAGCCCAATCCAAAGAGATAAGTCATGTTTTTTCAACAAAATAGGTACTAGTACCCTTGGTACCTCGGTTTGTCGGCTCCCGTGTTTGAGAACCGCTCAGACGGCCGGTTCTCCCGCGTGGCGGAATACAAGAACCGCGTTTAACCCACCGAAAGCAAAGGAGTTAGACATTGCGGCCTGGATCTTGCCCGGCTCTCGCCTGATTCGGCACGACGTCGAGGGTTCCGTCCGGGTCCACTTGCGGGTCAGGCGCGAGGAAGTTTGCGGTGGGCGGAAGAAGCTGCTCCCGCAGCGCTCCGATGGTGGCGGCGGCTTCCAGGGCCCCGGCGGCGCCCAGCGCGTGACCGTGCATCGACTTGGTGGAGCTGACCGCCAACTTGCGCACGTGCTCGCCAAAAACGCTGCGGATCGCCTGGGCCTCGGTGGGATCGTTGATCGCCGTGCCGGTACCGTGGGCGTTGATGTAATCGATCTGGTCGGGTGCGAGCTTTCCATCCTGGAGCGCGAGCTGAATGGCTCGGGCGGCGCCATCGGCGGAGGGCTGGGTGATGTGCCCGGCATCGGAGCTCATGCCGAAGCCGGCCAGCTCGGCCAGGATCGGCGCGCCGCGGGCCTCGGCGGCTTCCAGCGGTTCCAGCACGAGCACGCCCGCCCCTTCCCCCAGGATCAGCCCCTTGCGTCCGGCGGAGAACGGTCGGCAGGTATCCGGCGCGACCACTCGCATCGCCTCCCAGGCTTTCAAAAATCCGAGCGAGAACGGCGCTTCGCTGCCCCCGGCCAAGGCAATCTCGGCCTGCCCGCCGCGGACCATATGAAACGCCTGCCCGATCGCGTGATTCGCCGACGAGCAGGCGGTGGACACCGCGAAAACCGGTCCGGTGATGCCGAACTCGAACGAGATGCGCGAGGCTCCGGCGTTGGCCATTGTACGCGGGATAGTGAACGGTGCGATGCGCGTGGCGGAGTTCCGGTAGAGCTGGAGGAACTCGCTGTCCTCGGAGTTTTTGCCGCCCCCAGCAGTACCCATGACGATCGCGGTCCGCGCGCCGAGGTCGCCTTGAAAACTCAAACCGGATTGGGCCACGGCTTCCCGCGCGGCGACCGCCGCCATCTGCGCGAAGCGATCCAGCGGCGCGGCTTCCCGGGCATCGAAATAAGCGAGCGGGTCGAAGTCCGGGACCTCGGCGGCATTGCGGAAGCGCAGCAGCGATGGGTCGACCAGCGTCATCGGACGGATCGCACTGCGGCCCGCCGAGATTCCTGCCCAGAAATCCGCGAAGGTGTGCCCGAACGGGGAAACCACTCCGGCTCCGGTGATGGCGACGCGGCGCACGGGGTTCGTTATTCTCCGCCGGCCGCGTTCGTCTTGGACTCGTTCGCGCTGGCCTCTTTGGCGATCACCAATTTATGGATGCCCTCGCACATGCCGCGAACCGTGGTGATGGATTTGGCGTCTTCATCGGGGATGTCGAGGTCGAACTCGCCTTCCAGCGCGAACAGAATGTTGACGCCGTCCAGCGAATCGATCTTCAGTTCCTCGAAGCTCTTGTCGATAGTGACCGTCGCCGGGTCAATCTGTTGGGTCTTTGCGATCACGCCCGTTACGCGATCGATGAAGGCCTGGGTCAACTCGGCTGGTTCCGGCATATGTCGCTTAGGGTAACGAATTCGTAACCCTCGGTGAGGAGTTGTGGAATCGCGGCGGCGAGCCCGTCGACGGTGGCGCGGATATCCGGAGACGGCTCCGGCACGCGCCCGTCGTGCAGGCAGAAGATCGCGCCCGGTTTGGCATTCTTTATCAAACGCTGCGCGACGGCATCGGCGGGGAGAGTCCAATCGCGGGCAATGGTGGTCCACATGGCTCCGGTCAGGCCAAGCTCCTTCTGCACGCCCCCGAGCCCGAACCAGCGCACCCCGTAGGGCGCGCGAAACCAGTGGGGGGTGATTCCGGTGGCTTGCTGGATGCTTTCCTGCGCGGCGCCGAGTTCCTTGCGCATGAACGCAGCGCTCTTGAAATGCAGGTACGGGTGTGTATCGGAATGATTGCCGATCTCATGCCCGGCTTGGGCGACCTGACGGGCGATCTCGGGAAACCGCCGCACATTCACGCCGACCATGAAGAACGTTGCGGGTAGGTTGTGCTGGGCAAGCAGGTCCAGCACGCGCAGAGTCGCCTCACTCGGACCGTCATCGAAGGTCAGGGCGATCTGCCGGCGGCTCGGGTCGCCGCGCCAGACCGAGTCACCGAAGATGCGCGCGGATTTGCCTCGCACGGCCCAGGCCAGGCCGGAGGCGGCGGCAGCGGCGGCGGCGATGGATCCGGGAAGCGCGGCGTTCATGGTCCGCCTTCGAGCGTAGCGCACGGGAAGCGACGATCGATACAGAACCGCGATGCGGGCTCGGACTCCATAGCTCAGCGAAGCAGACATAAGCGAGTCGAAGCTCATTCCTTATGCTCGGGGTTCCCTTTCACGGTCGCGTTTCAGAGTGTTCCACGTGGAACATCGTGTTTGTTTCTGGAAGTGAGTCAATTCAATTGAGTTGCACGTTATTTTTGAAATTTTCTTTTGGGTACAGTTCGGGAAATGGTCGATTGAAGCGCCTGTGAGCCTGGGTTGACGCTTCGCGGATTGGGAAGGTGAACCTTCCCGCCGAGTGAACCTCGGCCCCCCAAGGAACGCCATACCCCCTACTTGATCACTCGAGCCAGCCACCGCACGACGTTCAGCGCGAACTGCGCATTATCCTTTGCCTCGGGAGCGTTCATGCCCATCGGCCAGCGCTCCTTGCCGCGCACCTGGGCGCTGAACATGGAGGCTTCGGCGAACACCGCGATGCGGCCCTGGCCACGCTCCAGCAGCGCGCCGCGCAGCCACCCGCCGACGTCTTCCACCGGAGCGTCGCCTCCGCGGCGGCGGACCCCGGTGGCCAGCGGACTCAGGTGCAGCAACGCCACATCGCCGTCGGGAACGCGCAGCGCCGACCCCGCGAAGTCCGCGACCTGTTCGACGCCTTCGGTCACCGGATGCTCGGCGAGAGTGCCATCGGATTTGCGGAACAGCAGGTTGCCGGTGCGCGCGCCGTCGGGTCCGTCGGTGACCCAGGTGTTGCTCCATTCGATGCCGTAGGGCTCCCACAGGCGCGACGCCGCGGCGGGCCAGTCGGCATGGTCGGCGATCAGCATCAGCGATCCGCCCCGGCGCACCCAGGTCTCGAGCGCTGCCGCCTCGGCTTTGGTAAACGAATTGAGATCCGCGAGCGCGATGTCGTCCTTGGCCTCGCCGGAGAGCTGATCCTTGAACTGCGGACCCTGCGCGTTGCCAATGACGAGAATGTCGACCCCGGCGAGCGATTTGGCCGAAAACGGCTCATGCAGGCTGCTGACGCGGTAGCCGTCGCGCCGCATCAGATTGGCAAAGGTCAGGTAGAGCCCGTCGGCGGTGTGAAAGTTCGAATGGGCTTCGTCGATCACCAGGCGCGGACCGGCGCCCTCTTCGAACGCCGGATGGTCGATCGGCGGCTCGAAGTCGAGGTCGGGCAGGAACTGGGCGGAGATCGGGGTCGCGAGCAGGGCTCCAGCCAGGAACAGGCGGAGCAGAGGTTGCGGGCGAAAGGACGCAGGCGCATGGTTCTCTATGGTTTGCCGGGGTGCAGGGGAAGTCAAGCCCGGAGTGGGGGGCCGGCGTTCAGCCAGCGTGCGCTTCAGGACGCACGTACCTCGATCTGTTCCCCGCGGATTGGGAAGGCAAACCGTTCCCGCGGAGTGAACCTCAGCCCCCCATTTCTTGACCGCGAAGCAACGGCTGAAGATCGCCTGTGCGCTCGTCTGCAGGAGTTGGCTGAGACCCGATAGCTTTCACATAGGACAATGGAGAACATGTCGACACCCGCATCCACCCAGAAGCCGACGATTCGCCTGCGCCGTTCCGATGAGCGCGGCTTTGAAGACTTCGGCTGGACCGACAACTATATGACCTTCTCCTTCTCCGGCTATCACGATCCGGAGTGGATGCACTTCGGCCCGCTGCGCGTGATCGTAGAGAATCACATTCAGCCGCACTCGGGCTTCCCCGCCCATCAGCACCGCGACGCCGAGATCGTCACCTATGTCAGCAAGGGCGTGCTGACGCACAAGGACAGCTTCGGGCACACGGCCGGGGTCACCGCCGGCGAGATGCAATTGATCAGCGCGGGCGCGCGGGGCATGGTGCACTCGGAGGAGAACATCCATGACGAGGTCGAGCACAACTTGCAAATTTGGGTGATCCCGGAACGGCGCGGCACCGACTTCGCCTATCACCAACTGAAGTACACACCGGAAGAGCGCCAGAGCCGCTTCCGTTTATATGTCTCGCCGGACGGCCGCGATGGCAGCATGCCGATCAACACGGACGCCTCGATCTACGCGGGTCTGTTTGCCGCGGGCGACACGGCCCAGCATCCGGTGGCGGCGGGCCATGGAGCCTGGGTTCAGATCGTACACGGCGAGGTGGAAGTCGCGGGGCTGACGCTCAAGGAAGGCGATGGAGCGGGCATTACCGACGTCGATTCCCTCGATTTCCGCTTTAGTACAGACACCGAAATCGTACTGTTTGACGTCGGGATGCAGGCTCCGCTGATCTGGCAATAGCCCTGTAAAATGAACAGTTTAACCTCAATCAGCAAATTCTCTTAGGGGACGCTAAGACGGATTTTGTCGTAACGCTGAACGAGGCCCCTCTATCTTCTTCACCAAAAGGAGGCAGTACAAACGATGAAACGCAATTGGACGTATTCACTGATTCTGCCGGCCACGCTGGCCGCGGTCGTTTCCCTGACCGGGTGCGGCGGCACAACAGCAGAAGCCAACAATCCCAATGGCGACCAGAACGGCGACGCCGCAACGACGGAGGCGAAGGCCGATTCCGGTGGCGGGTTCTCGCTGCCCTGGTCCTCGAAGAAAGTAGAAGTGACCATCCCGGCGGGGACGGCGTTGAAGATCCGCACGGCGTCGACGCTGTCGACGAAATCCGCCCAGAGTGGGGAAGAGTTCGCCGCGAATATCGCCGACGACGTGGTGATCGACGGCAAGACGGTGATTCCGGCCGGATCCGAGGCGCGCGGGTTGGTTGTGGAGTCCGATGAAGGCGGACGCGTGAAGGGTACGGCGTCGCTGACGTTGCGTCTCTCGGAGGTCCAGACCTCGGGCGGTATGGTGAACATCGATACCGGGTCGGTGACACGGGCGGCCAAGGCCACCAAGAAGAAAGATGCTGAGAAGATCGGGATTGGCGCGGGCATCGGCGCTGCGATCGGAGCAATTGCCGGTGGCGGAAAAGGCGCGGCGGTCGGCGCGGCGGCCGGTGGCGGAGCGGGAACCGGCGTGGTCCTGGCGACGCACGGTGATCCGGCGGTAATCAACGCGGAAAGCGTGCTTAGCTTTGAACTGCGCAATCCGGTGACAGTGGAGTTGAACTAATTAACGACGCGGGTGTGGAACGCGGGGCACGGCCCCGCGCCACTCGTTTCGTTTGCGACGCGGGTGTGGAACGCGGGGCACGGCCCCGCGCCACTCGTTTTGTTTGCGACGCGGAAGTGCCGCGCGGGCGGAAGCCCACCCTCCTTTGGCTAGGCGACGGCGATCACGCGCCGCTGTTGTTCCGCCGCGGCCGCCTTTTTGGCCGTGATCCGCAGCGTTCCATCCTCGAGCTTCGCGGTCACCTGGTCGGGATCGATGCCCGCCAGCGGCACTTCGCGGTACACACAGGTCTGGCTGACCTGGCTCCACTCGCCTTCCTTCGCCTTTCCCTTGCCGTTGGGCTTCGACGAAGTTTCCTCGCGATGTTCGGCGTGCAGGATGATGCTGTGCGGCGTCGCGGTGACCTCCACCTCGGACGGCTCCATTTCCGGCAGCGATACCTGAAGTTTGTAGGCCTCGTCGGTCTCTTCCAGTTTCGTGGTGGCCAGACCGTTCACTTCCCGCTCGGCCAGGAGCCAGTCGTCGAGATCTTTTCCGACATCGCCGCCCCGCTGCTGGAACAATTCGAAAGCGCGGCGCTCGATCTCCTGCATGCGTTTTTGGATCTCCCCGAAGATCGGCAATCGGGTCACTTCGGGCGCCTTGACGCGTTGGATCGGCACATTGTTTGCATCTGCCATGGCTTGTAACCTCCCTACTTTTGGCACGTGGCGGCGTTTGCCGCACCCGTATCTCGCCCGGTTTCCAGCACGGCGATGGCCGAACCGGATTCCGGGAAAACGGGACTTCGCTCAAGTCCCGGGCAAGCTTAGAGAAATCTCGCACCGGCTCCCAGCCACTTCTGGTAACATGCGGCAAGCCGCGCAGCCGATATGGGCGAGATTGCTCATGCTCTCCGCCAAATGGAGCCGAGATGCGCATCGTTCGTTTCGGTGGGTGCGGGATTTTCCACATTTTCCCCGAGAGGAGCGGCATTTTTCGCCCCGCGCAAGTGGCGAAACAGTTGCAGAGTGCAAACATCGACATGCAAATGAAAAAGATTGTTGTCCCCGTGGACTTCTCCGAGCCGTCCATCGCCGCGGCCCGCTACGCCTCGGCTCTCGCCAAGCACTTCAAATCCGAAATCCACCTGGTGCACGTCATCCAGCACACCTTGCCGTGGAATCCGGCCGTCTCAAGCTCCATGTGGGCCGCGACCCCGGAAGGCTTCACCGTCGAATGGGAAGAAACCCTGGATGCCCGGGAGAAGGAAGCGCTCAAGAATCTCCAGGAGTTCGACCAGAGCGACCTGAAGGGCCTGCCGGTCACCTGCCATGTGCTGAAAGGCGATCCGGCCGACAAGATTGTCGAGCTGCAGAAAGAGATCGGGGCGGACCTGATCCTGATGGCGACGCACGGCTACGGCGCGTTCCGGCAACTGCTGCTGGGGTCGGTGACGGCGAAGGTGCTGCACGATGCCGAGTGTCCGGTCTGGACCGGCGCGCATCTCGCCGAGAACGCGCTGATCGAGTGGCGACCGATGCTGCAGGTGGTCTGCGCGGTGGATTTGAAGCCCGGCAGCCGCGATGTCGTCGACTGGGCGGCGCATTTTGCCAAGGAGTTCGGCTCATTGCTGACGCTGGTGCATGCCTTCCCGAAGCTCTCGGATCCGGATGAACAGATCATTAAAGACGCACACACCAAGCAGGCCGAAGCCCAAGGGAAGCTCCTGAAGAATCTGCTTCACGGAGAACACATGGCCGCCGAGATCCTGGTTGAGGAAGGCGATCCGGACAAAGCCGTCGAGCGCGTTGCCACAGAGGTGGGTGCCGACCTGGTGGTGATTGGGCGCGGCTCGATCCCCGGATTGGGGCGGCTGGGCTCGCACGCTTACTCGATCATTCGCCATTCGCCCTGCCCGGTGATCAGCGTCTGACTCGGGACCGCTTCCCAGCCCCGTCTCCCCGCCCCCGTTCAGCCGGTAAACGGTTCAGAATACAGGTCGGAATGGGGGCGTCCGCCGCGAAAGGGGGGCTTCATGCCGGCGGCGCCAAGTTGTATACTCGGGCACGGGACTCGTTAATGATGCGAGGCCTGTAGCTAGCGGGGCGCATCATGCCCCGAAGGGACAGCCGACTATGTGGTCATCCAGACGGAATCAGGCAGGGAAATCGGCCCGCCGACGCGCCGCTTTCGCGCCTCTTATTGTGTGCACGGCGGCAGTGGGCGGATTCATCACGTGGACGCAACTGGGCGCGCAGGGTCCGGCTGGCGGCGCGGCAACCGCTGCGGCAACGATGGACGGCTCCGATCCGAATGCCTTCGTGCAGCAATATTGTGTCGGCTGTCATAGCCAGCGGCTCAAGGTCGGCGGACTGGCGCTGGAGGGCCTGGATGCCTCCCGGCCGGCTGAACATCCCGAGGTCTGGGAACGTGTTGTGACCAAGCTGAGCGCGGGTGCGATGCCCCCGGCCGGCAGCCCGCGACCTGGCAAACAAGTTTATGACGCAGTGACCTCCGGCCTGGTTGAGAAGCTCGACGCGGCATGGCTGTCCGAGCCCGATCCGGGCCGCATCGGCGCGGTGCATCGGCTGAATCGCATGGAGTACAACAACGCGATTCGCGACATTCTGGATCTGGAAGATGTCGACGTCCGCGCACTGCTGCCGGGCGATGAGACCGCCGACGGTAGCTTCGATAACTTCGCCGATGTGCTGTCGATCTCCACCGCGCATCTGGAGCGCTACCTGTCGGTTTCGCGGCAGATCACGCGCCTGGCCGTCGGACTGCCACCCGACAATCCCGTCATCGAAACCTATGAGATTCCCCTGCACGTAGTGCAGGACAGCCGCCAGAGCGAGGAGCTTCCGTTCGGCACCCGCGGCGGCATGGCGATCGACTACAACTTTCCCGGCCGACGGCGAGTACTTCGTGCGCGTCAAGTTGCAGCGCCAGTATCAGGACTACATCAAGGGCATGGGCTGGCCGCAAATGCTGGACGTCCGCCTGGATGGCAAGCTGGTGAAGCGCTTCAGCGTGGGAGGTGAGGCTCCGGGACGTCCCGCGGCGGCAAGCTTCGCCGGTGGCGGTGAGCCGGGCTTCGCGGGCGCCGTGGAATGGGAAGAATACATGCAGCTGACCGGCGACGCCGGCCTGGAGGTGCGCTTTGACGCCTCGGCCGGTCCGCACACGGTGGGCGTGACCTTCGTCCGCGAGATGTGGGCCCCGGAAGGTCTGCCGCAACCGGTGCAGCGCGGCCGCGTGATCGGCAACGATCAGCTTTATATGGATTACGCGCTGGTGGGGACGGTGGATCTCGGCGGGCCGTACGGCAACGTGGAGCCCGGTCTCAATACGCCGTCCCGCGAGCGGATCTTCTCCTGCCACCCGGCCAACGAAGCCGAGGAGCCGTCCTGCGCGGCGTCGATCATTTCGCAAATGGCTCGGCGGGCCTATCGCCGCCCAGTGACCCAGGAAGACGTCGATGCGCTGATGCCGTTCTTCCAGCAGGGCCGCCGCGATGGGGGCAGTTTCGACTCCGGCATCCAGTTCGCGCTGGAACGCATGCTGGTGGACCCCGATTTCCTGCTGCGGATTCACAAGAATCCGGAAGGCGTCCAGGGAATTTATGCGCTCAGCGATATTGAGGTCGCCTCGCGGCTGTCGTTCTTCCTGTGGAGTTCGGTTCCCGATGACCGGCTGCTGGACCTGGCCGAGCAGGGTGTCCTGACCGATCCGGAAGTGCTGCATGCCGAGGTCGACCGGATGATGGCCGATCCGCGCGCGGTCGATGCGCTGGTGAATGACTTCGCCGCGCAGTGGCTGAATCTGCGGCGCGTGGAAGAAGTAGTGGTCGATCCGGCCGTCTATCCGAACTACGACCTCAGCCTGATGCAGGGCTTCCAGAAGGAAACCGAGCTGTTCGTCGCCAGCACGATCGAAGAGGATCGCAGCGTGCATGACCTGCTCGACGCCGACTACACGTTTATGAATGAGCGGCTGGCGCAGCACTACGGCATCGACGGCATCTATGGCAGCCGCTTCCGGCGCGTCCATCTGGACAATCACGAACAGCGCGGCGGACTGCTCTCGCAGGGCGCGCTGCTGGCCACAACGTCGTATCCCAACCGGACCTCGCCGGTGCTGCGCGGCAAGTGGCTGCTCGATAACATTTTCGCGACCCCGGCTCCGCCGCCGCCTCCGGGCGTTCCGGCGCTGCAGGAGAACAAGCCCGGCGCCGCGCCCGCGACCATTAAGGAACGGCTGGCGATGCATCGCAAGAACCCGACCTGCAACAGTTGCCACGCGATTATCGATCCGGTCGGCTTTGCGCTGGAGAACTTCGATGTATTGGGTAGCTGGCGGACCTTTGACGAGGTCGGCCGCCCGGTGGAATCCGACAGCGTGACCGCGACCGGACAGGAAATCCACGGCTTCGCCGGCCTGCGCGAGCTGCTGTTGAATCCCGCCGACAAGTTCCCCAAGACGGTGACCGGTAAGCTGATGTCCTACGCGCTGGGCCGCCGCCTGGAATATTACGACCAACCTTCGGTGCGCAAGATCGTGCGCGACGCCGCAGCGGACGACTACCGCTGGTCGGCGCTGATTCACGGAGTCGTCGGGAGCCCGGCGTTCCTGATGCGCACGGCCGATCCGCTGCCCGCCTCCGCCGGAGGCGCCGAGTAAGTTGGAGCCGAGCTATTTGATAGGGCATCAAATAAAGAGGAGATAACGAGATGACGTTTCTCAGCAAATCCATGCCGCGGCGCACGATGTTGCGCGGAATGGGAGCCAGCCTGGCGCTGCCGTTCCTGGACGCGATGCTGCCGGTGATGAAGGCGCAGGCTCCGCGCACGCGCCGCTTCCAGGCCTTCTACACGCCCAACGGCATGGCGATGGAATATTGGTCGCCCAAGACCGAGGGCCGCGACTTCGAAATCACCCCGATTCTGGAGCCGCTGGCCGCCTACAAGGACCAGATGATGGTCCTGAGCGGGATCAAGGCGAACTGGAACTACATTCACGCGGGCGCTTCGGGCTCCTTCCTGACCGGCACGCCGCGCGGCGGACGCAACGAGATCGAGATCATCTGTGATACCTCGCTCGATCAGCTGCTGGCCCGGCACCTGGAGAACGAAACGCAGCTGGGATCGCTGGAGATGGCGATCGACCCGCCGAATAACGCGGGCGCCTGCACCGGCGTGCTGAGTTGCGTTTATACGCATACGATCTCCTGGCGCAGCGAGACGCAGCCGCTGCCGATGGAATGGAATCCGCGCTCGGTCTTTGAGCGGCTGTTTGGCGATTCCGGCAGCACCGATACGAACGCGCGGATGACGCGGCTGGAGCAGCATCGCAGCATCCTGGATTCGGTGAACGGCAAGCTGGCAAAGCTGAAGATGGACCTCGCGCCGCGCGACCGCACCAAGGTCGACGAGTACACCGAAGCGGTCCGCGACATCGAGCGCCGCATCCAGAAAGCCGAAGAGCAGAGTGACCTGGAGCTGCCAGAGATGACGCAGCCGCAGGGCGCGCCCCCGGTCTTCGAAGATCACCTGGAGCTGATGATGGACCTGCAGCTCCTGGCCTTCCAGAGCGACCTGACGCGCGTGATCACCTTCATGATCAGCAAGGAACAGAGCGCGCGCCCCTATCCGCAGATCGACGTGCCGGATGCGCACCATCCGCTGTCGCACCACAACAACGTGCCGGAACTGATTGAGCGGATGTCGAAGATCAACACCTATCACACGACGCTGTTCTCCAAGTATCTGGACAAGCTGAAAGCCACCCCGGACGGCGACGGCACGCTGCTCGACAACATCATGATCCTCTACGGCACGGGCCTATCGAACAGCAACGCGCATGCCGGCAACAATCTGCCGCTGCTGCTGCTGGGTGGCGGCGCGGGGCAACTCGACACCGGCCGGCACATCAAATACTCGGGCGATCCGCCGATTTCGAACCTGCTGATGGCGCTGGGCGAAAAGATGGGCTATCCGTTGGAGCGAGTGGGCGGCAGCACCGGCTCGCTGAACATCGATCCCCTGACGGTTTAAGAGACGGTTTAAGAGAGGAACCGCGTCCTATGTTGAACCTCGTTTCCCGTTCCGGCATCGGCACGTTGGCGCTTGTGCTGGCTTTGTGCGCGGCTTCCGCGTTCGCTGCGGGCGAGCCGGAGATTGTGCTCGCCGCCAAGCAAAGCAACCTGAAAGGGCTCGCCAGCCTGCTCGCGTCCGGAGCGGACGTCAATGCCGCGACCGGCGACGGCTCCACGGCGCTGATGTGGGCGGCCTACAACAATCAGCCCGACGCGGTGGAGGATTTGCTCAAGGCCGGCGCGGACCCGAACGCGGTGACTGACCTGGGAGTTTCCGCGCTGTGGAACGCGGCGATCAATGGGAACGACGAGATTACCGCGCAGTTGCTCGAAGCAGGAGCCAATCCGAACCTGGCGATGATCGCCGGCGAGACGCCGCTGATGGCCGCCGCGCGCGGAGGCTTTCCCGAGGTCGCGCAGCTATTGATCGACGCGAGGCGCGACGCTCAACAATCAGGCCACCCGCGGCCAAACCGCGCTGATGTGGGCCGCGGCGAACAAGCATCCCGAGGTCACCAAGGTACTGGTGGACGCGGGCGCGGACATCCACATTCGCTCGGATTCCTGGAGCGAGATGATGGCCGTTCCGCCGCACGGGCATCCCGAATACAACCGCTACATCCCGCACGGGAGTGACTCGGCGATGATGTTCGCCGCGCGTGAAGGAGATCTGGAATCGGCGAAGATCCTGGTCGCCGCCGGGGCGGATGTCAACGATCACGATGCCTGGGGCGTCACCGCGCTGACCATGGCCTCGCACACCGACTACCGCGAGTTCTGCGAATTTCTGCTCGACAAAGGCGCCGACCCGAACGTTTCCGGTCCGGGCTACACGGCGATTCACAACGCCATCATGCACCGCGATGAGGAACTGGTTCGGGCGCTGCTGGATCACGGCGCCGACGCGACCACCCGCCTGCTGACCTGGACGCCGAAGCGCCGCACCTCGCGCGACTACAACTTCGCTCCGGAGATGGTCGGGGCGTCGCCCTACTGGATCGCCGCACACTTGGACGAGCCGAACATCATGCGCATGCTGGTGGAGCACGGCGCGGATCCGACCTTCGTGCATCACGGAGAGCACATTGAGCTCGACGGCAAGGGCGGCTTCCGGCGCGTGCGCCAGAGCACCACGGCGCTGATGGCCGCGGTCGGCATGGGCAACGGCAGCAACTGGGCTCGCCTGGACCGCAACGAAGCCGAAGCGGCGACGCTCGAAGCCGTGAAGTTCGCCATCGCGTCCGGCGCGGACATCAACTACGAGAATACCGACGGCCGGACGGCGCTCGATGCCGCGCAGCGACTGCGCATGCCCAGCGTGGTCGAGTACCTGGAGGCGCACGGCGCCAAACCGGGGAACGTCAAGGAGCAGGATCAAAGCGGCGGGATCCCGCAGTAGCCGGGGGGCAGGGGTTCACCCGGCGGGAAGCATTCAGCTTCCCAGTCTGCCTGTACGCTGCCCGCCCCTTGTTTGATCAAACGCCTCGAGGATCGCGCGCCGGAACGGCGGACGACGAGTGAACCTCGCCCCCCATGGCGACTCGATCGACGGGTCGCAAACCCGTCACTACTTCAGTGGTTTTCTTACTGAGTTAGGCCAGCGCCACCGGCTGCCGATCATTTGATCCAACCGCCGCGGCGCGCCCTTGCTCGCTCACGTGTTCGGATCGCCCGCGATGCGATCGCCGGGACCCGCTCCGGAACCGCCGCGCCACGCGCTTCCAGGACCAACAGTGTCATATCGTCGTCGGCAGGCTGCCCCCCCGTGAAGCGCCGCAACGCGTCCAGGATCGCCGCGCGGACCTCGCTTGCGCCTTGCCCGCGATTGTTCCACAGCACATCCCACAGCCGAGCCTCGCCGAACTCCTGGCCATTCGCATCGGTGGCCTCGATCAGACCGTCGGAATAGAGCACCAGCACGTCGCCGGGATTCAGATCCACCGACGCCTGCTCATACCGTGCCAGCTTCAGCAGCCCCAGCACCGGACCGGTGGAATGCAGCGGCTCCAGGCCGACCGGCTGCGTCTCGGAGGTCCCGGCGCGCAGCACGAACCCCGGACAATGCCCGGCATTGATGTATTCCAGGCGGCCTAGGACCGCGTCATAGCTACCGAAGAACAGGGTCGCGAAGCGGGCGTCCTGGGTGCGCGCATGCAGCAGGTCATTCAGCCGCCCGGCGAACGCTTCCTGTTCGGCGCCCGACTGGTGCCACGGATTCGACCGCAAGGCCCCGTGCAGCACGCCCATCAGCATCGCCGCGGGCACGCCCTTGCCGGAGACGTCCCCCAGCGCAAAGCCGGTGCGACCCGCGCCCAGGGAAAAGACATCGTAGAGATCCCCGCCGACCTCGCTGGCCGGGACGAACTCGGCGGCGGCTTCCATCTCCGGAACCTTCAGGCCATCGGCCGGCGCCAGTTCGCTCTGGACCTGCCGAGCCAAGTGCATCTGCTGCTCCCAGCGCTTGGCCCGCAAATGATAGCGGAACCGCACGGCGACAAAAATCAGGCAGGCCAGCAGCGCCAGCCCGGCCGCGACGTTCACCGTCAGGTTCGTGTAAACCCGCTCCAAAAACGCCTGGCTGCCGGCGAAGCGGGGAAAGTCCGTGTGGGAGTTGGCGAGCCGTTGCTGAAACTCAGTCAGCCGCGCGAATTGCGTGGCCGAGTTCGCCAGCACGGTTAAGGCCAGCACCACGCCCAGGCCAAGCGTAACGATCAGCTTGCCGTAGCGCCAGCGCTCGCTCCGGGTCAGTACAAATTGTCGAGTTGTTTTGTGCGCATTCATCGTCTCATTCCTCTTTCCGGGAATTGTTCGTTCGGGCTCAGCGCCCTTGACCGTTGAGACGAAGCAAACCGCGCATCCGGTACGCGTAGTAGTGGGTTTTAACGCAGGCTTTACAAGAGCTTCCCCGCAGCGGGGGATATTCGGGGAAGTCTGCAGGGGATGTTCAGAGAGCCGGGGCGGGCAGCGTTTGGAACATCGCACACCGCCCCGAGAACTTCTGTGCCGATCGGCTAATTACCGATGGCCGTGAACAGTTGCTGCTGGCCGGACACACCGCCCAGCTTAAAGGTCACCGGAACCTGGTCGCCGGCAGGCGCCACCGGCACCACCACGTTGAACTGGTAGAGCCCCAGGCTGCCCGGAGCCAGTCCTGCGTAGGTCACCGTGCCTGCCGCATCGCCGAAGAAGACCTCGAAGGATCGAATCAGCGAATTCTCCTGCTCGGTCACCCCATCCATCGCGGTACCAGGAGCCACAGCGCCGAAACCAGTCCCGTAGAAGGTGATGGTTTCGCCGGGCCGGGCGGGCCGGGACGTTACGCCTTCGACGGTACCCGTCGGCAGGACATAGGTCTGCCCGTCGCTCTCCAGAGCCACCACATAAGGCACTCCATCGACGTTAAACGCCGCGGGAGCCAGCAGCCCAGGCATGGTGTCATCAATCCGAATTTTGTAGGGCGTGCTGGCGCCTTCGGCGCTGTAAACCACGATTTCCCGCTCGCCCGGAACGACATCGGCGGGAATCTGCACGTTCACCTGATTGCCGCTGACGTAAGACAGGACGCCTTCCTTGCCGTCGATTTCGACGCGCGTGCCGCCCAGCGAATGGGGAACATTGCCGCCGGCAAAGTCCAGTTCCGACCAGGTGCGCGTATGCGCCGCCAGGCTCGATCCATAAAGCTCCAGCCAGGCGCCCGGCGCCGCGCTGTCAAAGGCGCCAAACGCCGACGAGGTCACCACACCTCCATCGCTCACCGCTGGGATCGTCGGAACCGGGGTCAGCAGCTTGACCTCGGAGTTATCACCGTCGACCAGGAAAATGCGTCCGTCCGGCGCTACATCCACGCCGAACGGGAAGCGAAGGTTGGAATCGGTCGCCAGCCCGTCACTCGCAGATTCGCCAAACAGCCCCGTCCCGGCGATCGTATAAATGTTGCCGCTTTCGCTGATCATCCGAAGACGATCGTTGAGCTTATCGGTAAAATAGATGTTGCCCGACGCGTCCACTGCAATACCGCGCGGACTCGACAGCATCGCATCCACGGCCGGGCCGCCGTCGCCGGTAAATCCAGGGTCGGTCTGCCCGGCAAGCGTCGAAATGATGTGATCGCCCGCCGAGATCTTGCGGATCCGGTTATTGAACGTATCGGCGATGTACAGGTTGCCCGCCGAATCAAACGCAATGCCCTCGGGATGATTGATGCGCGCGTACTCGGCCGGACCGCCGTCGCCGCCAAAGCGCGCGGTCCCATCCCCGGCGATGGTCTGCATGTTGCCATCGGCGTCCACCATCCGAATCACGTTATTAAAGGTATCGGCGATGTAGAGCAGTCCGTCCGGCGAGATCGCCACATCGATGGCCATATTCAGGGGGGCGCCCGTGGCGGGCCCCCCGTCGCCGCCCGAGCCGGGCAAGCCCACGCCCGCGACCCGAGTGATGATGCCCGAAGTATCGATCTTCCGAACCGAACTGATCAGCACATCGGCGAAATAAATGTTCCCGTCCTGATCAAGCGTGATGCCGTAGGCCGAACTGATCTTGGCATCCACCGCCGGACCGCCGTCCCCGTCATAATTCCGTTCCCCGGTTCCGGCGATCGTCGTGATCGTCCCGCTCGGATCCACCTTGCGGATGCGGGCGTTGAAGGCGTCGGCGATGTAGACCGTTCCGTCCGGCGCCACCGCGACGCCCACCGGATAATCCAAAATGGCGTCGATGGCCGGACCGCCGTCCCCGTCATAACCGTTGGTGCCGTTTCCGGCGAACGTCGAGATCGTGTATTGCGGAGCTTGCGCCACCGCCAGCGAACAAAACGCAGCGGCGAGAAACAGTCCCATGGCTGCGCGGCGGTAGTGCGGCGTACGAGTGTGAGTCATGAAAAGTAGCGTCCCGTTCCTTGCCCGCCCGGCAAATCCCATGGGCGGGGCGAAGCGCTCTTCGGCGCCAGAACAGGTTTCAGCTACCCGGTGACGAGCCGCGCCATGACATCCCGGAACGCTCTAGGAGCGCCATGCATTCGCGCGTCCGCCAAGCTGAATGAACCGGCCTCGGCCGGCGACCCCCTCCAGCAAGCGATTCGCTCCATCTATTGTAGAGCACTTCTCGGGGGCGATTCCGGCAGAATACGGCCCGCCAGGCAAGAATCGCGTCAGGGCGGTTGGGGGCGATTCGAGGGAGCGGATTTCCCCGTTTCTTGAAAACCGTACTTTGAGGGGACCCTTTAGGAGCACGCATCTTAGGGTTCCGGATCTGTCCGCCGAAGCGGAGAGATCTGGGGGTTTGGGCCACCGCGAGCCAGGGGCGAAAAATGGGGACTGACACTAGTTTTCGCTTCAGGATCAAGGCGAATCAGTTCTCGCAGGCGCGGAAACGGTGTCTGTCCCCGATTTTTCGGCACCACGGGCGCCAAGGTGATCGTCTACGTCTACGGCGCCCCGTCTTTAGTGCGAAATGGGCCAACTCGGCGACGGCCCGTCGGTCTCCGGGACGCAATACTACACCGCGGACCATCTGGGCTCGACGCGCCTGATCACCGATTCCCAGGGCGCCGTCGTGGAGCGCCTCGACTACTTCCCCTTCGGCGAGGGCTTTGCCCCTGGCATGAACGGCCGCTCCACCGACTATCCGGCCTACAACGCCGGCGCCCGCCCGGCGAATCCCAAAGACGGGGAGTCCATCAAGTTCACCGGCAAAGAACGAGATAGTGAAACCGGGCTGGACTACTTCGGGGCCAGATACTTCGCCTCCGCTCAGGGACGGTTCACCAGTGCGGACCCGAAGGTCTTCCCGAGCCGCCTTTATGATCCTCAGAGTTGGAACAAATATCACTACACCCGAAACAATCCGCTACTGTATGTCGACCCGAACGGTGAGGACTTTGTAGATTATGCGCTTGGATTCGCAAATGCGCTTTCCTCTGATTATCTCGGAGGAGCTGGTCGCGGTAGAGGTAACAGTGATTTTCAGAATGGGCAGTGGATCGGTGACATAGCCGCTGCCTTTGTAGGTGGAGTTGAGGCGTTGACCGGAACTCTCGCGGCCGGTGCCGGCGGGGCTGGTTGTTTAGTTACTGCTGGCGGCGGCTGTGTGGCAGCTGTTGCCGCCGGAGCAAGGGCCGTCGCAGGAGCCAATGCTGCAGTGATCGCGGCCGGAAACCTTTCCGGAAACGGTGTGGTCCTCTCCGTCGGGAACTCGGATGGGCAATCTGGAAGCGAAGGTCTCACATTTGAAGCTAGCCCAAAACATGGAAATCAAAGCATCGGAAGATCGAGTCGGGGACCGAAGAATGGCCAATCTGCTCTAGACAACTCTGTGCAAGTAAAGGGTACAAGTCCAAGAAGGGTTGGCGTTGATAGAGAAAATGGGGAATTTGTTGTACTTGACAAAACAAATGGAAATACATTCCATGGACATGTGAGAACATGGAAAGATTTGACGGATCAGCAGAGAAACGCTTTAGTAAAATCCGGGTACACAGATCGTCGAGGGCGGATTTTGCCTGAACTAGAGTAAGATGCAATACCAAGACCTTCCACCAATTACACGAGAAGAATTACAGCGAAAGCTTGAAGCGCATGAGCCTTCGGAGGTAGCTGAGGCCCTTCTCAGAATGGCTCTGCATGAGGAGGATTGGCACTGGGCAGAACAGACGTGCGTTAGAGCCCTTCGCGATTCTCATTTTGATATCCGGAGAGCTGCAATCACTTCGATCGGGCATTTGGCTCGACTTCATGGCAGATGTAGTCCAACGGTGGTTCGCGAACTTCAGTTGCTCAAGCAGGACTCCGAGGTAGGCGGCATCGCAGAAGATGCGCTAGAGGACATAGCAATATTCGTCGATCCCATGTAATTAGGGAGATAGGGAGATCGGTGTCAAAGACCTCAACTCCCGAACTCGGCTACCTTGCCGATGCGACTCGAACATCGGAAGTCTCTGAAGCTGAACGACTTTGCCGTGCCGACTTGGGTCCGGGGCGGGACCGCCGAACCTGCCGGCCATGCGTTTGCTCCAACTCATCCAGAAATGACTCCGAGCCCAGCGGCCAACCAAACCGAGTCGCCTCGCGGATCCGCTCGACCAGTATCGCATCGGCTAACCCCAACTGCAGGCAACGTTTCCAGGATTCCGGGGTAAACCGCTCGCGCCAGGGAAGCAGATCCAGCCAGCCTTCATCCTCGTCTGCCAGGTGGGCCCGAGCGCTCGACCACCGCCATTCCCAAGGTTCTTCCACCAAGCGCGCCCGGGAGGGATTCCGCTCCACGTAAACCATCGCGGCCCATAAATGTTCTTCATCCATCGCCACGGACCCGTAACGTGCCTGCCATAAATGACCTACGCGCCGGAGCCGACAGTGCAGGGCGCGCGCATACTCGCTATGCAGGCGCTGCAGCAGCCGGGCCAAGCCTCGCTCATCGTGCGGCGTGGCGATCAGATGGACGTGGTTGCCCATCAGACAATAGGCCTGGATGGCCACGCCATAGTGTCGCGAGTATTCCCGCAACATCTGCAGATATAGCTTGCGATCCGCTTCTCGATAAAAGACTTGTTGCCGATAGTTGCCGCGCTGGGTAACATGATGCGGGAGACCGGGAATCACGACGCGGGGAGGTCGGGGCATGGAAATGAAGTGCACGCTGCTCGGACTTTTTCTCCCAATTCGGGAGTTGAGGTCTTTGACACCGATCTCTCGTCTCTCGGATCTCTCGGATCTCTCGGAGATGCGAAAGTGACCCCTTCTGAGTTTGTAGACGTGATAAAGAGTGAAGCCTCTACAGCTGCTGTTGATTCCGTTGCAGAGTTGCTTAAGAGCCCTCCGGGACGTCGGCCAAGCCTAGAACTCGTTGAACTATCGCGACACTACAACCGACTGGAACCGTCAGAACAAGAATTCCTTCGCGAAATTATGAAACTTGTTGCCCATGACGCAGTATTCGGGGTTTTGGCGATATTGGATGGTACCCGGTCGGTTGAAGGATTCGGGCCCAAGGGAGAGTTTGAGTTGTACTTCCAAAAAGGGGAAGAGCGGACGCGGTTGAATGACCCTGAGGGGGAAATGCTTCACGATATTTTTAATGCGTCTAAGTGAGCGTAGATCCGGGGGGATTGAGGAGATCGGTGTCAAAGACCTCAACTCCCGAACTCGGCTAGCTTGCCGACGCGGATTGAGGAGATCGAGGAGATCGGTGTCAAAGACCTCAACTCCCGAACTCGGCTAGCTTGCCGACGCGGATCGAACATCAGAAGTATCTGAAGCTGAACGATTTTGCTGCGCCCGCTTGGGTCCGGGGCGGGACCGCCGAACCTGCCGACCATGCGTTTGCTCCAACTCATCCAGGAGATCGGTGTCAGGCGGTAGCAGGGTAACCTTTGGATCGAAGGTTCCGCCTTTTCTTGCAGCGCATGACGGTGACAGCCGCTTCACGATCGGTGACCGGCGGAGCGCGATCGAAGAGAGCATCTGGTTCACTCAACGCCTGGAGCGCGGATTGGCGGTGCATCGAGATCGACTTGCTGATCGGAGGACCATGGTGCGCGGATTAGAGATGGTCCGAGGAGAAGATCTGAATGGGTAAGCAAGGGATAGCTACGTTTGCAGCGGCTGTGCTGGGTTTGATCATGGTGTGGTCGCTTCCGGCGCAAGGTCCGGGGCAATTCAAGGGCAAAGGGAAAGGGCGGGCACCGATCGTGGAAGAGCCTACGATTTGGCTCAAAGAGGGCGTGCCGGATTTGCGCGGCGTCTGGAACAGCGGCTGGATTGTGGACATGGCCGATGGACGCTATGCGGAGAAGACCGTAGAGGTTCCCTTTACAGAATGGGGCCGCAACCTGTGGGAGCAGCGCACGGGGAATCTGCAGAAAGATGATCCGAACCTGCAGTGCAAGCCTAGTGGGCTTCCGCGTGCACAGGGCGTCCCGTATCCGATGCAGATTGTGCAGACCGACGATCAGGTTATTTTCCTGTATGAGGGCGGGTCACACACGTTCCGTATTGTGCCTGTGGATGGGCGCAAACACAATCCGGATGCCTGGACTTGGATGGGCGATTCGGTGGGACGCTACGAGGGTCCGGAACTGGTGATCGATGTGACCGGATTCAATGACGAACAGTCTTGGCTAGATTCGTCCGGGCATCCGCACAGCGAACAACTGCATTTGGTGGAGCGGTATCGGCGCCTGAACGCGAACACGCTGCGCTTCACCGTGACGATTGAGGACCCGAAGGCATATGAGCGCCCGTGGAGCACTTCTTACATTTATCGCATAAATCCGGGCACGGAGATCATGGAATACTGGTGCACCGAGAACGAAAAAGATGCGAAGCACATGGTCGGCAAGTAAAGTGTCGTAAGTCTGGAAGATCAATCGAATCCACCCGTACTCCATAGGAAGTCGATCGCGTCACTCATCCCTGCGTGGCTGTTTAGGCGGTTCACCCCGCTTTTCCGCGGATGTCGGTTGTGGTTCCGGGAATGTGGACTGGGAGGGTCCCGCAGACTATCTCCTGGCGGTTCTGCGGTGACGGATCGAGGTTGGGAGTGGGACTACGGAATCCACGACAGACGGAGTTTTCTCTGAGTTCCCTCCAGACGCAGAACGGCGGCGCCGCATCGAGCAGGATTTGCCCGCGGGCGCCGCCGTTCGCCATCTGCTAGAGCTCTCGTCTTAGGACGGGAAATCTGCGCCGACCAGGTTGGGCTGGATCGTGATCGTCTTCCCGGTCGTCACGTAGATCTGGGAGGAGTACGTCGCTCCGTTCACGCCGTGGACTTCCAGATCGTAGGTGCCTTCCTTCAGCCAGGTGGACTTCATGTCCTTGGCGTTCCCGGCAAAGGCTCCGTCCAGGAAGACCTGGGCATTCTTTTCCTTCTTGTCGACCTTGATCTTCAGCTTGCCCTGATCCGGGTGCGGGTTGCTGTACCCGAAACCATATCCGCCATAGCCGTAAGGACCAAAACCGTATCCATACGGACCGTAGCCGTACCCCAGGCCGAAGCCCGGATATCCGTAGCCGTAGCCGAACGAGGGAGCGACGATGACGGCTCGGCCGCCACCCCGGAAACCTCCACCTCGGAAGCCGCCTCCCCGGAATCCGCCGCCGCCGAACCCGCCACCACCCCGGAATCCACCGTGGGCCTCTGCGAGGGGCATGGTCATCATCAGCGCCCCTAGCGCCAGTACCGTTTTCGCCAGCAACATCTTGTTCATTTCCTGAACCTCGCTTTCGCTTCGTTAGATGCAGCAGGGTTGGTCGTAGGTACGAAATCCCGCAGATTGAGTCGGCTACGGCTGCGTCGATCCGGGTCGGCGAGGAAAATGGAAAAAGATCACGGACCCGTTTTGCACCGGGCGGAGATAGGAAGGGCAACAGTGGAAGGTAAAGCAATGGACCAATCCGCACACTGGTATGTGGCTGAGCTCATCACCGAGTTTCGTTTTGCCGCCAATCTCCCCAGTGAATAAATTACGGGAGGCTCACGGCCTCTGATGGCCGGGAGGGCAGGCACGCAACCTGCCCCTCATTTCCTGACTGTCAGGCGAACAGGAATCGCGAGCTAGTTCCCTTGCGTCGGGAAGTTCTGACCTTGCCCTTGTCCGCCGGGTCCCTGGCCTCGACCTTTCCCCTTGCCGCCACCCTTGCCTTTGCCTCCGCCCTTACCGCGGCCGCCGCCCTTGCCTTTGCCTCCGCCCTTGCCTTTGCCTCCGCCCTTGCCCCGGCCGCCCTGGCCAAACGGACCTTGACCGTTTCCCTGGCCCGGTCCCCGACCCTGTCCTGGCCCCCGACCTTGTCCTTGGCCTCCCGGGCGCTGATAGGCATCCGCTTCCCCTTCGCTCAGGGTCAGCAGCACTCCGGCGCCGAGCGCGACGGCCGGTACGGCGAATACGCGCGCGAGCCAGGCGCGGCGATCGAGCCGCTCCTCGGCGTCCGTATTCTCGAGTTTCGATTGAAGATTGCGTATTTGTGGCATCAACTTGGGTCCTTTCCGCAAACGGTCCGTTCGCGTCTCTTTCTACCTGTTAGAAACCCAAGGTTGGCGCTCCGGTTGCGCTTTTCTTCCTTCTTTACTGCGATTTAACATTCCGGCCCCAGCCCAGTCCGGGACCGGGGCCACCCGCCGAGTGCAACTCCAGCGAGCCAGCCGCCCCGCAACCACGCCGGGCCAACTTGCCGATGGCACCCCGGATCGCGTACAAGAGTATGAGCAGAGTCGGAGTCAGGCCCCGGCCGGAGCCCGCCCGTGGTGGCGCGTCCCGCCCGGTTCTGGCTCTGTTTCACAAGGAAGCATCAACGCCGCCCGAGCTATCATAAGCCCTGAGCCGCACAACCAAGACACATGACTATTCGCTTTGCGATTCTCTCTGCGATCCTCGCAGCCACGGTTACCGGAGCGTTCGCACAAAACAATCCGCCGGTGACCACCACGGACTACCGCTACGTCCGTAAGTTCTCGGCGGGCCCGTTGGTGGGCGTGTACCTGCCGACCCTGGTTCCGAACAAGACGCTGTTCGTCGACTCCACCACTCCGCTAGAGTCCGACGAGTTCTACACCACCAATCATTCCGGCCGAGGCGACTTCGGCGGCACCTTCCAGTTCACGTTCAAGAACCGTTGGGCGATCAACACCCAGGTGGTCATGCGCCGCCCGCATTTCGGGATCGACATCAACCGGACCATCGGCGCCGACAATCCCAACATCCCCGGCGATCAGCGCGAGTTCCGCCGCACCGAGGAAACCACCAAGGCCTGGTTCGTGGATGTCCCGATCGTGTTCCGCTACTACACCGTGGATCATCTTGACCGTGGCTCCCGCATATTCGTTGATTTTGGCGGATCGGTGCGGCACGTCATGGGCATCCAAACCTCCATTGTGAACGCGACGCGGGATACTTCGGTTTGCTGCGACACCACGCCGCGGGTTCCCCAGAAGAGCACCGTGTTCGGAGCCACGGCGGGCATCGGATTCCAGCTCATCGACGACTTTGGAATCCGCTCCTCACCCGAGCTCCGCTTCACGCGGTGGTTCGGCCAGCCGTTCCAGAACAACCACCTGGCTACCCGGCAGAACATGCTTGAGTTGCTGATCACGTTTACATTTTGAACGGCGCCGGCTTCGCGCCGGCGAGCCATTAGCGGAAGCGGGGCCGCCCCAAGATTCCCTGCAGTCGTCCTCCGACGGTCTGGGTCGGGTCCGATAGGGCGGCTTCCGTCGCGTCGTGCAAGGGCGTCGACACCGACCAAGCCACCGGTTCGCCTCCACTCGAAGCAGGTTCGGCGGAGTTCTGCGGAAGAATCTCGGGGCAAGGATTCGTAGCGGGAGTTTGCGCCGAACCCTGGTCCGGGGTCGTATGGATTTCCTCGGATCGAGACAGGCGGAAGCGTTTACCCGCAGCGGCGGCGACCGGTTCCGGTTCGTTCGCGGCCGGCGACGGACTCGCACCCGCATCCTGGGATACAGCGCCGGCCAGCGCCTGCAGGCCCGCCTCGACCGGCACATGGCCCTCGGCGGCAGATTCGGTCCCCTCTTCGGCCGGCTCTCCGGCTTCGAGCGTGGATGTTTCCCCCGAAGCTTCTTCCGCCTGGGCTTGCGCCTCGGCTGCTTCTGTCCGTTGCGCTTCCGGCAATTCCGCCTCGGGCTCTGGGGGCTCATACCCGGCCAATCCTTCCGGCCGAATCAGTCCCATCACATCTTCCGGCGACGGCGGATTCGCCTCCAATTCGTCAATGCCCTTCACGGTGATCTCCAGGTGACTTTTGTCGTTCACCGTAACCATGCCCCGCTGCTTCAGATACCACACCGCCAGAATGAACGCGTCTGTGTCGGCATCAATGATCCGGTCGACCTGCCGCATCGTCAGGGTAGGTTTGACGGGATTGCTGCGGCGCCGATCGAATAGCACACACAGCATCGCGCTGCGGAGCCGCGCGTCCACACCCAGCCCCTCGAAAAACGGCATGCCCGTGAATTGGGGCGGTTTCTCCTCGATCCCCTTGAGCTTGTCGAACTGCGCGCGCAGATCCGCATCAGAGAGGACTTCGAGCGCCAGTTTCACGCTCTCAAATTGATCCAGATCGGGCTCGGTGCCCATCACCGGATCATACTTGGCCATGAGCTGTTGGCAGATCTGTTGAATCTCCTCGAGCGTGGCGCGGGGCGTGAGCCCCAGGACTTCGTAGTGATCTTGAAATTTTCCGGCGAGAGGAGCTGACATGGGGATGGACCTAACCCTGAATTCGGTTCTCCATCCACCATCGACGGTTTTGCCCGGGATCGCGACCGGGAGAATGCTTAGGTCTTCGCGGAACCAACCTTAGCCGAGGCTAGTACGAAGGTCGGGGGACCGCGACGTGCTTGCGATTCCCCCGCAAAAGGAAGGGATTTACTTCGTGGGCGCGCTCGATCACGCCCGGGATCATCTCGGCAACCCGGCCTAGTGCACCGGCAGCGTCACCGTCTCACTGGTCAGGTTCCGCGCGAAGTCCGACGCACTGACCTGGAAGCGCAGGTCTTCGACGTCTGGCGGAGCCGTAAACGGGACTCGGAACAGGTACTCGCGCGGCTTGCCCAACTCAATCTGATTAGCGACCTGCTTGCCGTCCATATCGTTGAACGGATCGATGCGATAGACGTCGGTGACGCCCTTCAGGTAGTCCGGATCGGCCAGCCGGTTGAATAACAGCGTGTCGATCTGGGCCCCGTTCAACATGACCTCCAGACTGTAGAGCGAGTTGCCCCAGGTTCCCGGCGGAATTTGGTCGGTCACATCCACGATCAGCTCGTATTGTCCGTTGAGGGGCACCGAGCCGCGCGTCTTCCCGTCCACTTCCTGCGCCACGGTCTTGCTGTTGTTCGCCCGGATGATATAGACGCCATGAATCGTGGGCGCGACATTGTCGTTGAGCGACGGCAGAAACCGCAACGGATTCTGATACTGGCCCTGGCGATCGATCACCTCAAGATGGAGGTGAGACGGCAACCCGACCGAAGAGGCGTCGGCGATCCGCCCGATCCGGATTCCTTCGGTGATCATGTCGCCGCTGTCGACCAGTTCCTGAACTTCTTCGGTGATGCTGCCCGGATCCACATGATGCAATTCCCAGCGCAGGCCATCCGGGGAAACAATGACCACGCGAAACGTGTACGGACTCTTTTCGCGCGGGTAGTAATAATCCATCGTGATCTCGCCGCCCAAGGGAGCGAAGACCTCGGTGCCCGCCGGCACTTGCAGATCCAGACCGTGATGGAATCCCGGCGTTCCGCCGTAATCCTCAAGATTGGAAAGCGTATCCATCACGGTGAACGGAGCCTGCAAGGGCCACGGCTGGGCGCCCTGAACAATCGGCAGTAATAAAAGGACAGAGGGGACAAAGAAACGCATCTTCTATGATCATACCGCTGTGATTTCGGGCGCCGCCTCATCAAGATTGCTTCTTCGCTTTCGCTTCGCTTGTGCCGCTGAGCCCTGCCGGATGGCACGAACCGGAAGAAGGCGAAGAGATCTTGAACGAAAGGAGGCTGGGCCCCCCACTCGCCAGGAATTCGATGGTTTGGCTGCGATTTCTCCGCGCCACCGCACCCTTTTCCCAGGTTCGCGGCGTGAAATGGAGCGCCTTCCCCAGCATCTCTTCTTCGGAGGCGACCGTACTCGGCACAGACCTGGATCTGTGAGGAGCCGCTATCGACTTGAGCCGATGTGCGCGTCCGCTTTGATCGAGCGGGTGTTCAGAGGTCGGCCGCGGCGAGAACCGGACCGCTCAGGCCCCCTTAGGCGTGAGCGGCGCGGAGAAGGACAGAACAATGAAATCCCATCTGGCAGTCCCGGGTTCGCAATGGATCCCGATCGCTTGTTTTCTCGCGCTCATGCTCTCGGCGGCCGGTTGCAGTCCATCCCAGAAGACCGATGCGGCGGAAGTCCACCTAGAAGAAACCCAACCGCTCACACCGCTGGAAGAACGCGATCTGCGCGTCAATGCCGGTCTCGTGCTGCTGCGCACCAATGAAGCTCGCGACGCACTGCTTGAAGAGGATCCTCCGGCCGCCAAGGAATACGTCCAGCAATCGCTGGAGGAACTGGCGCAGGTCGAGCAGATGCTGCCGCGCTATCGGGTCACCCTCGAGAATGAATCCGCGGCAAACGAGCGGCACCGAGAGCAAGGAGCTGCCGCCGGACCTGGTTCCGATCTCCACCGAATACGGCGAGGTGGATCTCTACGGTCCGCTGCAGGCCGCGCGCGACGCTAAGGAGGTTCCACAGGGGCAGACGCCCAAGGGACAGACGCCCAAGGGACAGACGCCCAAGGGACAGACGATGACGGCGGAAATCTTCTCCGCCGACGAATTCACCAGCGTGTCCCTGGATGTCGGCAAGGCTCGCATGGAGTTGCAGCGGGCACGGAAGGATCTGGAAAACGGCAACGATCAGGACGCCGATACGGCGCTCCGCGAAGTGCAACTCAACGCCGTGGTTTTCAACGATGTGGAGCTGGATCGCCCCTTACGGGAGACCGCCGACAACCTCAATGCCGCGCTGTGGGATTTGAAGCAGGACCACGTGGAGGATGCGCAACAGGATCTGGACGCCGCGGTCACCGCGCTGCATGCCTATGAAGGCCACACCTTGAACCGGAGCACGGGCGAGGTTCGCGAGCTGGAGGAAGGCATCTCCGAGGTCCGCGCGGAGCTCCAAAAGGAAGATCAACAGAAGCAGCAGCACGTCGGACGCCTCACCGACCTCTGGAACCGCATCGTGCGCCACCTTTGAAACCAGCATCATAAACGCCCATTCCTGTCCGCGACCCGGTCGCCGGGTTGGAGAACCCGGCGCAACTTGCTATCTCCCGCCTGCCTCTCCTTTTGGAGTTCCGCTTCAAAGAAACTTTCTTCCTCCGCGAACTCAACCACTTCGCGAAAGCAAACACGACAGAATTTTCACATCATCCCCCACACTACAAACCGAAAGAGGTCGGGAGCTCCTGCGCAGGAGGATCCGGCCCGGTGGAGCCTCCTCTGGCCCCCGGCGAAAGCCGGCTTGGTCAAGAGGTCAATCGTGGCATTTCGAATAACCCGCGACCGCCAATGCACTGCGCTGACCCGCCGGAGCGAGTATCCGGCCCTGCCCCTGGTGGCAGGCTAAATTAGTCCGGCCCGCGCGGATGCGGGTAATCGTCACGCAAGGGGATCCCCTAAATTAAACAAACGCAGCAAGTCAGCAAAAACAGAATTCAAATCGAATCAATGTGCGACGAGTAGAGTTTGTTACCCGTCGAAGACCCATCGTGGCGCGGGGCCATGTCCCGCGAAGTGGTGCGGGTCCGCGCCTCCGCGACCCATTCGCCGGGTTTGGAAGCCCGGCGCTACTTTTTCCCTACCGCTCTATAGCGGGAACACCCTCGCCACAATTGCGTCTACTCTATTAGGCACACCCAATCACGCATTCGAGGAGCCCCGCCCCATGAACCAAACCTTCCCGATCGCACCGGCCAGCACGAGCACGCTGATCGTCATCGCGATTCTGACGCTGGTCCTGCTCGCTCTGCTGCTGCTCATTGGCGGACTTCTATACTCGGCCCGTCATGTGTCCTTCGCGGTCACTGATACTGGCATCACCATCACCGGCGACATCTATGGCCGTACGATCCCGCTGGGCGATCTGTTGGTCGGGCGAACCTCCATCAAGGATTTGGCTACCGATCCTGACTTCGGCCTCCGCTGGCGCACCAACGGCGTCGGGCTGCCTGGCTACCGCTCCGGCTGGTTCCGATTGAAGAATGGAGACAAGGCGCTGGTCTTTGTGACCGACAAAGAACACGTCGTCACCGTGCCAACCACCAAAGGCTACACGTTGATGATGAGTCCGCGCGACCCGGCAGGCATGCTGACGGACCTGCAGAACTTCGGCGGGTAACAGCGGCGGACCACAGCGACGGTTAGCCCGCCGCGGACTCCTGGGGAAACTCGGTGGGCTGCTCTTCGACGGTGACTTTCGCGCGCAGGTTAGCGACCCCCGCCGTATAGCGGTCATCGCTGACCGTCACCGCCACGGCGTCTTCCAGCCAATCATGCGAGCTGCCGTCCGGGTCATGTGACGCCAGCGTCAACGTATACGGATTCGGGCACAGGTCGCACAGGAAAGAGAAGGTCGCGACGATCGTATCGCCCGGCTGCCGCGGACCGATCTCCACCTTCTCCAGTTCCGTATTCGTGCCGTAAACCTCAAAGCCGATTTGCGTGCGGATCAGCATCCCGAGCACCGGACGTTCCACCGCCTCGTGGTACCGCACCGTCGCCCGGACCATCACCATCTCGCCGCTTTTCCAGACAATCGTCGGCGATCCATCGGCGCCCAGCGTTTCGATGGAGAGCACCTCGGCGCGCCCATCGCCGCGCCGCATCGATGGCGTCAGGCGCTGCGGGATGTCCTCGCCCCACTTGCGGACCTCGGCTGCGATGTGCCGCCGGTACCGGTCCAGCGTTTCGCGCGGATCTCCCTTGGAAGCGATGCGCCCGTCCTGCACCCACCAGACCTCGTCGCATACCTGCTCCAGCAGCTGCATCTCATGCGACGCCAGAAAAATGGTGGACCCGTTGCGGCGCAGCCGGTCCAGCGCGACGATCGCCCGCACACGAACCAGAGCGTCCTGCGCAGCGAGCGCATGATCCAGCGCCAACACTTCGGCCGGCGCCAGCGAAAGACGATCCCCCAGACGGAACAGACGGCGTTCCCCGGAGGCATTGACCGTGCCGGACTCAGGCTCGGCGGCCCCACCGGCAAGTTCAATTAACTCGGTTGCCCCGGAGCCCTTTTCTCCGATCACGCCAATGATCGCCCCGGCCGGCGCCGCCGCGCTGAAGCCGTCCAGATCTCCCAATTTGACGTTGCGAAACTCAATGGGCATGTTGTTCTAGGATATCGTGGGGCGAGTTCCCCAGCTTGGGCCACATCACTTCTCACCGACCGCCAGCACCGTCTCAAAGTGCGGAGCTTCGGTCTCCTTATGCACCACCTCGACCGAGATGTTCCGGAAACCCGCCTCGCGCAGCAGTTTTTGCAACTCGACCTGCGTGAAGCCCAGCCACAGGTCCGCGTACATCGCGCGCGCCTCCTCAAAGCCGTGCTTCAGCAGATCCAGCACCAGCACGCGCCCGCCCGGCTTCACGATCCTGAAGGCTTCGGCCAGTGCGACCTTGGGATGCCGCGCATGATGCAGGCTCTGGGAAAAGAACGCGACGTCGACCTCTTCATCGCCGATCGGAATCTGCTCAATGTCGCCGAGCCGGTATTCCAGATTCTCCACGCCGTGGTTCTTCGCGAGCTCCGCGCCGAACTCGACCATCTTTTCCGAGTTATCGACCGAGATGACTCGCCGGGCCCGCCGCGCCATGAGCTGTGAAATCGTACCCTCGCCCGCCCCCAGATCCGCGATGACCAGCGGAGGCAGCATCGTCAGCAACGTTTCGGCCAGCCCCTGCCAGCTCCGCCCGGGGACGTAGGCTCGTCCGAACTTCCCGGCCAACTCATCGAAATAGGCGCGCATCTTGTCACGACGGCGGGTCAACGCCAGACGCAGCGCCTCGGGATCCTGCTCGGCTTCAGGGACCTCGGCCACCGCTCCGCGCAGCACGTCCAGCACTGCGGGACTGAGCCCGGCCTCGCCCGCCTTGAGCCGGTAGAAGATATTCTTGCCGGTGCGCCGGTCCGCCACGATGCCCGCGCTCTTCAGTTGCGACAGGTGCGTCGATAGAGTGCTTTGTCCCAGCCCTAGGATCTCCTGCAGCTCGGCTACCGACAGTTCCTCCGATTCCAGCAGCAAAACGATGCGGGCACGGCTGGGGTCGGCCAGCAGGCGGAGCGATTTCAGAGAGATGGCCATCGAAAAAAGATCTATCCGTCGGACTGGGACATCTGGTATTATATCGAGGTATCGAGATTTATCGATATGTATCTCCGGACCACGGCCCGCTCGGGCTGAAGCCGGAGATTCTGTTTGTCAGAAAAGAGTTCCGCCAAGGATCCGCAGGGCAGTTCCGGACTTGGCGCATCGTCCGGGAATTCCCGGCAGATTTCCTAACGAGGTCCAATTTATGAGCACCACTGCATCCCCGCTCGTCACTGATCTGAAGTACAAAGTGGCGGACATGTCGCTGGCCGATTTCGGCCGCAAAGAGATTACGATCGCCGAGTCGGAAATGCCCGGCCTGATGTCGATCCGCAAGAAGCATGCCGCCGAGAAGCCGCTGAAGGGTGTGCGCATCACCGGATCGCTGCACATGACCATTCAGACCGCGGTCCTGATTGAAACGCTGGTCGAACTGGGCGCGGATGTGCGCTGGGCGTCCTGCAACATCTTTTCGACGCAGGATCACGCCGCGGCCGCGATCGCCGAAGCCGGCGTTCCGGTGTTTGCCTGGAAAGGCGAGACGCTGGAAGAGTACTGGTGGTGCACCTACCAGGCCCTGAGCTTCCCCGGCGGGCTGGGTCCGCAGATGATCGTCGACGATGGCGGCGACGCGACGCTGCTGATCCACAAGGGGCATGAGCTGGAGCGCGGCCACACCGAGTGGGTGAACTCCGATTCCAAGAGCCTGGAAGAGCGGGTCATCAAGAGCCTGCTGAAGCAGGTGAACACCGAGAACAAGACCAAGTGGCACGATTTGGCCAAGGAATGGAAGGGCGTCTCGGAGGAGACCACCACCGGTGTGCATCGGCTGTACAAGATGCAGCAGGAAGGCTCGCTGCTGGTTCCGGCGATCAACGTGAATGACTCGGTCACTAAGTCGAAATTTGACAACCTGTATGGTTGCCGCGAATCGCTGGCTGACGGCATCAAGCGCGCCACCGATGTGATGGTGGCCGGTAAGGTCGCCGTGGTGTGCGGATATGGCGATGTGGGCAAGGGCTCGGCGCAGTCGCTGCGCGGCTTCGGCGCTCGCGTCATCGTCACCGAGATCGATCCGATCAACGCGCTGCAGGCCGCCATGGAAGGCTATGAAGTCACCACCGTCGAGGACACCCTGGGCGAGGGTGACATCTATGTCACCACCACCGGCAACAAGGACATCATCACCTTGGAGCACATGAAGAAGATGAAGGATCAGGCGATCGTCTGCAACATCGGCCACTTCGACAACGAAATTCAGGTCGATCCGCTGAACGAAGACTCCTCGATCAAGAAGATCAACATCAAGCCGCAGGTCGACAAGTATGAGTTCGAAGACGGCCATCAGATCTTCATGCTGGCCGAAGGCCGCCTGGTGAACCTGGGTTGCGCCACCGGCCACCCCAGCTTCGTCATGTCCAACAGCTTCGCCAACCAGACCCTGGCGCAGCTCGACCTGTGGCAGAACAAGGACAAGTACTCGCCGGGCGTGTACACGCTGCCGAAGAAGCTGGACGAGGAAGTCGCGCGGCTGCACTTGGAGAAGATCGGCGTGAAGTTGACCCGGTTGACCGAAGAGCAGGCCGAGTACCTCGGCGTGCCGGTGGACGGTCCCTACAAGCCGGATCACTATCGCTACTAAGCGGTATAGAACGTTCCCTAGGGAGGCGGGCTTTCTCCTTCGCTGAAGCTTCAGCGGACGAGTCGGCCCGCCTCTTTTTATTTGCACGCTCGGCCGACCTGGGACAAATGAGTTACTGCCGTGAGAAAATGCTCCCGATGCCGCTCAGACAGCTCATCCTGATCTTCGGTGGCAGTCTGCTCTTCCTCTCCTGGAATGCTGGCGAAGCAGAAATCGCCACTGGGTGGACCGATCCGGTGGGTCGGATCGGGGCCCAGGACGAAGCGGTCTATGCCGCGTCCACACTGCGCATGGCCGAGCAGGGCGATTGGGTCACGCCCTACTTCATGGGGCGCTATGCGTTGCACAAGCCGCCGCTTCTCTACTGGCTGTCAGCCTCAAGTGTCCGGAGCCTCGGCCGCTCCAACTTCGCTCTGCGGCTGCCCTCGTTGCTCGCCGGCGCGCTTACCGTGACAATCGCCGCCGCGTGGGTGGCTACATCGGCGGCCTCCGGGCCAATGGCGTGGGCAAGTGGCTGGCTCACGGCCATCCTGCTCTGCTCCAGTCATCTCTTCTTCGTCCTAAGCCGCCTTGCCATGACCGATGTGCTGCTCCTGGCGGCTTTGTCGGTCGCTCTGTTCAGCGTTCACCATGATCCGGCGCTCACCCGGCGCTCTTCCTTGTGGATCTTTGGAATCGCTTGCGGCGCCGCGATTATGACCAAGGCCGCGGCTGGACTGCTACCAATCCTGATCGTCGTACCGGGCTATCTATTCGGCAAGGAGAGACCGACCCTTCGGCGACTGGGCCAAGCCATGTTCATCGTCCTTGCGGTATCGGCTCCGTGGCACCTGGCGCAGCTCACGATTCATCCCAACTGGTTTTGGACCGAGTACGTCCTTCACGAGCATTTCATGAAAGGCCTGTCGGACCCGGCGCAATCCAGCAGCGAATCCCATCTGATGTTCTATGGTCGCCGGCTGCTGCTGCTCGATCCATTTCTGTTGATCGGAGCTACCGCCGCGGGAATTGCGTTACGGCGCAAGATCCCGCGAGAAATCGCAATGTGGATCGGGGTCGCGCTCGGAGTGGCGCTCTTCTTTCGTTACCGCAATGCGTCGTACCTGCTCCCGATTTATCCCGCATTGGCCATTCTGGTAGGGCTCGCGGTTCCTCGGCGCTGGGTTCGGGCGGTCCTAGTCGTTGCCGTCGTCGTGGTGCTGGTTAAAATATGGTTCCCGCAGCAGCCATGGGGACTGCCCTTCTCGCCGGAATTGGCCAATCCGTCTTATGCAGCCCTGAACGACTACGCCGCCCAAAAGCGGAATCGTGAGCTAATCATTCTGGAACCGGACGATCAGTTCTACGCCGCTCTACTACCGCTTCCGCACCTGCGCTATGGCTATGTTGGCGCGGCCCCGCCACCCGGCGATGATCCGCTCGATTTTCGCTACATGGGTGTTACCGTGTCCCTGGAGCAGTTTCAGAATCTGGAGCAGGAGCGCCCGGCGCTTTTATCCCACCTCCGCGAATACGACCTCGATTCGCAGGACCCGATCGCAACAGTGATTCTCCTGGGTTCAAGGCAGGACGCCGAGGATCTGATCGCTTCCCATCCCACGACGGATTTCTACCTTCCGAGAAGCTGGGTCGGGTCGCCACCCGTTTCCCACCGTCTTTTGGACGCTACTGACTCGCGGGTGTTCCTGCTGGGGCGCTAGGAGCTTGTCCTGAGTTGTCGCTGTGGGGACAGTCTGCGCAACCACCAAGCCCCACTCCCCTCATCGAATCAGGGAGTTTCAGGCTTTCGTCCCCATTGAATTTCGAGGTTGCGTAGATGGTCCCCAAATGAGGATTGGGGCGAATCGCCCGCTTCACGCAAACTTTACAAATCCCTCGCACCGCCCTCATAAAGCCTTTTCGTTGCTCCCGCACTCTGGATCCAGACGCGATTCAAGGAGGAACGCATGAAACTGATTATTCGAAGCACGGCCGCCACCCTGCGGCGCCTCTCTCTGGTGACCGGATCGGCCATTGGCGCGATCCTGGGCCTCAGCACCCCGCTGGCCGCCGCGCCCATGTTCGGAGCCGTGCCCGCTCCGCACAACCCGCTTTCCGGGATGGGACCGACGCCCTTTCTGGTGGTGGCGGGCATCGTTTTTGCCGCCGTCGGCTCCGGACTGTACTTTCTGGAACGGCCCACCCGGAATCGGCCGAGTTCGGAGGACTATCTGGATCGCGTGCTGGAGGCCGACACGAACGGCGCCCGACTGCACCCGAAATTGAAGAGCCGCCGCTACGGTTCGGTCCGCTAAAGCGAGTCATGGAAGAAGCCGATGGAAGAAGGGGCTGCTGTCCTCTCCGGCGGTAACTTCTTCCGAAACTTCTTCCATGACACGGATGGCGCCATGACCGGCTTACTGATCATCGACGACGACGCGAAGCTTTCCCGGCTGCTCGCCGAATATTTCGAGGCGCACGGATTCGCCGTCGAAACCGCGCCCGACGGCAAACAGGGCCTGGAGATGGCCACCAGCGGCCGTTTCGACGCCGTGATGCTCGATCTGATGCTCCCGGAGATGGATGGGTGCGAGGTGCTGCGGCGCTTGCGCGCGGTGTCCGACGTTCCGGTGCTGATGCTGACGGGCCGTGGAGAGGAAGCCGACCGCATCGTGGGGCTGGAGCTGGGCGCCGATGACTACGTTCCCAAGACGTTTTCCTCGCGCGAGTTGCTGGCTCGCTTGCGCGCCATTCTGCGGCGGTCGCAGGGGCAAGTCCAGCAATCTTCACAGGCCGGGCAGCCCGCGGCCGGGCACGCCGCGATACCTTCGGACGCGCGGGAACCGATCCGCATCGGGGATCTCGAAATCGATCCGGGAGCGCGCCAGGTCACCGTTTCCGGCCAGTTGATCCCCATGACCAAAGTGGAGTTCGACCTGGTCCACGCCCTGGCGCGAGGCCGCGGACTGGTGAAGTCTCGCGAAACGCTTCTGGATGAGGTCGCCGGACGGCAATTCGACGTTTTTGACCGGTCCGTGGACGTCCACATCGCCTCGGTGCGGCGCAAGCTCAACGACGACCCGAAATCCCCGCAATACATCGAAACCGTTCGCGGCGCCGGCTATGTGATGAGGTAACCTTTGTCCGCCGATTCCCAAGCCACCTATCCGGTCCCGCGAAAGCGCAACGCGCTGGTTCCGCTGAGCAGCAAAATCCTGCTGCTGGCGCTGATGAATCTTGCGCTGCTGGCGGGGCTGGTGCTGGCGGTTTTCGGGTTCCAGATGCGGAATGGGATGGAATCGATGCTGCTGGGCCCGGCTTCGGACCGCATGCCGGCGATCATGGCGCAACTGCAACAGGAATTCGCGGTCACGCCGCTGGAGAGTGGCAGTCCATCGTCGACCGGATGGCAGAGACCTACGAAGCCCGCTTCTATCTGTCGACTCCCGATGGGCATTACATCGCTGGGGAAGAGGCCGAGTTGCCCGAGCGGGTCCGCGCGAAATTCGATCCGTCCGGACTCCGCATTCCTCCAAGCGGTAAGGACGCTTATTTAGATGACTGGATGGAAGCAGCCGCGCGAGGCGAACTCCCCAATGCTCCACCGCTGCGGGGTGGACCGCCTCCCGCCGGACAGGGTCCCGCATTCGATGGAAGAGGAAAAGGTAAGGGCAAGGCGAAAGGGAACGGCGGACCAAAAGGCAAGGGCAAGAGGAAAGGAAAAGGCCCCGGGGCGCCCGTATTTATGGTGGTAACCGAGGATCCCACGCGTTACTGGATTGGGGGGAGGCTGCCGCTTGGTCAGCCGGGGTCCCAGACTCTCGGCCCAGGCATGCTGGTGGTGGAGACCGACACCATCTTCAATTCCCACCTGTTTTTTGATTACCGGATGGTGTTGGGCAGTACGCTGGCGGTGATCCTGGCTTCCCTGCTCTGCTGGACGCCGTTCGTGCGGCGGTTGACCCGGTCTGTTCGCACCATGGATTCAGCGACGCTGGAACTGGCGGACGGGAACTTCGAAATCCGCGTGAGCACGGCGCGCAACGATGAGTTGGGTCACCTGGGCCAGCAGATCAATCGCATGGCGGACCGGCTGTCGGATTTCGTCGGAGGGCAGAGGCGGTTTCTGGGCGACGTCGCGCACGAACTATCCGCGCCCATCGCCCGCATCCAGACGGCGCTGGCGATTGTCGAGCACAAAACCGGGCACATCGTGAGTACGCAGGATCCTGAATGCGTCCGCACGCAGCAGCAGGTTCGCAGGACGGTGCAGGATTTGCAGGAAGAAGTGGAGCATCTTGCCGACCTGGTGAATGAGCTGCTGCAGTTCTCCAAGGCAGCGCTGCGCCCGCGGGAGATCGCCGCGGAGCCGATCGATGTCGCCGACGCGGCGGGCCAAGTCGTCGCGCGCGAATCTCCCGCCGAAGGCCTGGTCACGATGAGCATCCCGTCGGGGCTGATCATCGATGCGAACCGGGCGTATTTCAAGCGCTCCGTGGGCAACGTCGTTCGGAATGCGCTGCGGTATGCGGGCGACGCGGGTCCGGTGAACATCACCGGATACGTGTTCGAGGGTGCCGCGATTCTGGTGATCGCCGACCATGGTCCGGGGATTCCGCAAGCTGACCTGGACCGGATCTTTGAGCCGTTCTACCGGCCGGAGCAGTCGCGCAGCCGCAAGCTCGGAGGGATGGGCTTAGGGCTGGCGATCGTGAAATCGGGCATTGAAACCTGCGGCGGCACGGTGAGTTGCCGGAACCGGCAGCCGCATGGTCTGGAGGTCACGATTCGCATTCCTCTGGCGCGGGAGCCCAAAGCGGACGATTCGGAAGAAGGCCCTTTCGGGAGTGCCGCGAACCCCGCAGATGACGGCGCTACTTCATCAATTTCTGGATCTGCGCCACGTGATGCCGCATGTGCGCCAGATAGTCTTCAATGACGAACCCAAGTGTGGCCGGCTCATAGGAGCCGACGCGCATCTCCGTGGAAAGCTGATCGTCCGGGACGCGGGCGATGACGCGCGCCAGGTGACGGTTGTAGAGGCGCCACAGGTCAACGAGTTCGGGCCAGGGGGCCTCGTGGTACCCGTTGAGCGCGACCCAGGAATCCTGCAAGTAGCCGGGACCCACGTAGGGTTCGACGGAATCGAGTTGTTGGGCTCGGATGAAGCGCTGGTGGTTATTTGCAGCCGAGTCAATCAGGTGACCGAGGATCTCGGCGATAGACCACTTGTTGGGTGCGGGCTCGCGGCGGGCATCAGCTTCGGGGAGTGATTGCAGCTGCCGGCTCACCTGGTCTACGAGAATCTCAATTTGCTCGGCGTTGGATTGCTGGAGGCGCATTCCTGATGGTCGCATGAGGGGCGCGGCAATCTGGAAACGCACTTCGATATGGCGGGCATGCCCCTGGGCATGGCCCCACATCCCGATCCTTCTGCAACAGCCTCCTAACGCTTCACCGTGATCACCGGCGTATTGCTGGAGCGGTTCCCGATGGTGATTTTTAGGCTGTAGTCGCCGTCCGCAAGGTCGCCGGGGATCGGCAGATTCAGCTGCACGAGCCCCGCGAAGCCAGGAGTGAGTCCCAGGAAGTCATAGGACACAGTGCGGTCTCCGATCATGACGGTGACGGGTCCGGTCACCGGAGAGCGAAGCGGGGTGTCGGGAACCGCGGCGCCCGTGGCGACAGGCGTGTCCGGCGCACCCATCCCGACCAGATAAACCACCACGTAGCCGCCGGGTTCCACCGGAGTCGCAGCCGTATTGACCTGGCCGTTGTTGGCGCCCCCAACGTTGACCGCGACGGCGCGATGGTCACCGAACTGAAGGATCCCGGGCGAGGCGGATTCGATGTTGATGTTGCGTTGCAGGCTGGCGACGCCGTTGACGTAGACGATCAGCGCCGCGGCGCCGAGCTCGGTTTCATAGGGAATGATGGCGTTGATCTGTCCGTCACTGGTATAGGTGAGGGGCATGTCCCGTCCGTTCAGCGTGACGCGCACGTTGTTGAGGCTGGTGGGAAGCGGGAACGACGGCGCGGTTCCGGTTTGGGCTCCGGAAAACTCGCCAAAGATGGAAAGGAAGGAGCCGGGCGAAAAAGACTCCTCATAGCTGGCCGCGTTCGTGACGCCGAGCTCGGAGCGGATGACCGGCCGGACCGGGGTGAGCTTGCGAACCAGTCCGTTGCCGTCGGCGAAGTAGATCTCGCCAGCGTTATTGATGGCAAGGCTCCCCGGGTAGGCCATCTGCGCTTCGGTAGCCAGGACGCCCTCCCCGGAGAACCCTCGCTCACCGGTACCGGCGATGTTGACCAGTTGACCGCTCCGGTTGATCATCCGAATGCGGTGGCTGTACTCGTCCGAGAAGATGACATTGCCCGCGGCATCCACCACGATTCCGTCCGGGTTATTGAGCCGCGACGCGAACGCAGGCAATCCGTTTCCGCTATAGCCGGATTCGCCGGTTCCCGCCACGATGCTGACGGTCTGATCCGGATTGCGGCGATAGATGTACCCGCTATAGGAGGTCAAGTAGACCGTGCCATCGGATTGCGCCGCGATGCCGTTGACGCTGCCGTAGGAGAAGCCGCCATCCGGGAGCTCGACCGGGTTTGCCTGGGGCGTGGCGGTATCGAGTGTAGAAATGCCGTGGTCGGAGATATACAACGTGCCTCGCCCATCAATGTCGATCGCGTCGAAGAACTGGAAGCCGTCGATCGTGGAGACCACGCCGCTGGGATTGATGTAGCGGAGCTGAAAGCCTTCGTCAAACCAGATGCCACCGTTCGGGTCGACGCGGATATCGCCCAGGTAGCGAATCGGCGTATTCACCGCCAGTCCCCCGTCCGGGCCGGAGTCCGCCACGCCGGTTCCGGCCACGGTATGAACTCTGCCGTCAGCGTTCACCCGGAGGATACGATTGAACTTACTGTCGGCGATCAGAAGCCGGCCCTGCGGGTCAAAGGCGATGCCGCGGGGTATCAGCGGAATCTCATCCGCCATGGCTCCTTCTTTGAAGTCGCCCGCGGTCAGGCTGCCTGCCACGGTCGACACCAGATAGGCCGGCGCGGCGACGTTTCCCGGTTCGGTGACCTCCAGACGGATCGGGACCTCGGTGGGGCTCTGCAGACAGGTCGGCGCACAGTCGATCGATAACGTCGCGACGTATTGGCCAACAGCCAGGCCGGTGGGGGTGACCTGGAGGGTCAGGGTATCGGGAATCGTACCGCTGGTGGATTTCAGCGTCACCCAGTCGCCGCCCGCAACGCTGGCGGTGTAGTTGGCGCCCCAATCCGGGTTCTCGGCGAACTGAATCTTCACGTCCACGGCCAGCGTGCCCGCGTCGGGAGCGGCATGGACCTCCACGGGCGCCAAATCCAGGGACCCTTTGACCGAGCTCACCAGGAAGCGCCATGTCGTTCCGGCGTTGGTGCTGATGTACGGCCCCACCTGGTTCGTCGCATACATGACGTTCGGGTTCGCATAATCAAAGAAAAAGTACTGCGAAGTGTTGGCGTCGGGGGCCAGAGTGAATCGATTGAAGGATGCGCCGTGGTCCGTGCTACGGAAGTATTCACTGCCAATCGCCGAAGTGGAACCGAAGGTGAACAGGTCGCCTTTCAGGTCGATCCACAGGCGGATGGGCTCCGACGCGCGTTGCCTGGAAAACGAGGTTCCGCCGTTGGTGCTGTGATAGACGCCAGCAAGCGAGGACCAGCCGCCGGCTTGCGTAACCCACACCATGTCCGGATCGGTGGGATCGCTGACGATTCCCGAAACTCCGTTCTGGTTGCCGGCAGCGGTATTGGAGACTCGGATCGAAGAACGGGAGTGCCAGGTGGCGCCTGCGTCGTCGCTCCGATAGACTCCGACGGTGAGTGTGTTCGGCGAAGGAAAGTTGACGTAATACCAAACGTTAGGGCTGTTGTAGTTGATGCTGAACGCCTTGCCGGTGGTGTTGCTCGGTCCGGGCAATGTGCTCTGAAGAATCCAGCTTGCGCCATTGTCAACGGACTTGTAAACTTCGCCACCGACACGCAGGTAGACCAGTCCGCCTTGATTGGGAACGGTGAAAAAGCCCCACACCTGGCCCTCGGCCGGAAGACCGTCGTTGGCCGCCATCCAGGTTTCGCCGCCATCGGTGGTGCGGAGGACGCCGCTGGCTTCGATTTGCGCTGGAGCAACCCAGGCGATCAGCGGGCTGACCGGATCGGCTTCAATGAAATTGACTTGGGGATCGGCCGCTCCGGGGATCAGGTCCACCGGGCCCCAGGCATCGTTGCTTCCCATCGTGCGCATCACGCTTTGGGCGGAGGTCACCAGGTAGAGACGGGTGCCGGAGCCGGCAAGCGCGACGCTGGGGATATCGAGGTTGAGCTGCTGCGCCCAGGCGGGATGCATGCACGCAGCTACAACAAGAAGACCGAGGCAACGGCAAAGATGAGACCACCGAATCACATAGGACATAAAACAGATCATTCCTTCGAATTAAATGTCTACTTTTTGTGTGTTTATTCTTCGCGTGGAGCAAGCAGATTAAGTGAGCGGAGTTAGGAGCGCGAAGCACAGCGAAATAACTGGCAGATCGGGTTCCATCATACCCGTTTTGCGGCTGAAGATGAGGAGCGGCGGAGCAGTCCGCGGGAAGGAAATGGTGCGAAACAGCGATCAACCTGTCGCAACTGGTGAGGCACGACCTCGCCCCGCACAGAGAGACCGCTCACCTCGTAGCGGCAAGCGCGGTCAGTTCCGCTTCCCAGTCGCCGCGGCTGAAGGTCATGATGCGGAGCGGTTCGCCGGGGGTCCAGCAGAGATCCAGGGCGATATTCGGCGGCGAGACGACCAGGCGATATTGGCCGCGCCAGTTGGGATTCTTCGGGATGTCGGAGGCGGAGATGAGCATCTCCGGGATAGCGGCGGGCAGGTCCGGACCGGTGCAGTGGATCTCGAAGCGCATGCCATCTTTGTTAGTGCCGAGGTAGGTCCAGACGTGTTCCGTTGGTCGCGGCGAGTTCGGGACGGCCCTGCTCCTTGAGGACTTCGAGCGCGGCGCCCGCGAGCTCGGTCAGGATGGGCGGGGTCGGCACTGCGCTGGGCGCGCCCTCGACCTTCCGGAATGACAGCGAGCTAACGCTCTCCTTTGGGGGTTTTATAGCCTTCCTCCTTGCGGACGCGCATGTACTGGCGAAACATCTCCTTCTTCGTCTCGTCGCCGTTCTCTTTATAGATGTAGGGGCAGACGTCGACGCAGATGTGGCAGTAGGATTCGCGGAAGCGCGAGATCGGGTAGCACTTTTCGATGTCGGTCAGCCAGCGCTTGACGCCGCCGGTGGTGATGTAGTCGTCCGGGATCGCGTCGCCAGGGCAGTTGTTGCGACACAGGTTACAGTGCATGCAGAAATCCTGCACGCCGAACTCGTGGGGCTTGTCATAGGCGAGCGGAAGGTCGGTAGTGACGAAAGCCGGGCGAAAATTCGCGCCGAGCTCAGGATGGATCAGGCTGCCGTGGCGGCCGAGTTCGCCGAAGCCGACCTCATAGAAGACCGGGATCGCCTGGATCTGGAACAGTCCGTTGTGATGCGCCACCGCCGGGATAGCCGAGCTCCTCGCGGATGTGGCGGGCCAGTTCGGTAACGATACCCGCGCACTTGGCATAGGTCTGCATGGCCTCGAGGTCGACCGCGTCGGGGCTTTCGAGCGCCTTCGCGTAGTCCTCATAACAGATGATGGCGATGACATTCTTGTGCGGGAGGTCGACGCCGAGCTCGATGAACTCCGGCCGGAGGGCGGTCATCCCGGCATCGCTCGCGCCCAGCCCGCGGGCGAGCTGCTTGATCCGGGCACTCATCGCGGCGGGGTCGGGGACGTCGACCGGGTCGGGTTTGACCGGACCGTCTCGGTAAGGCGTGAGTTCGTTCCAATAGCGGATGGCGGCGTCGCGGTCCGGGAAAGGAGCGCTTCCAAAGGGGGACGTCGTCCATGCCGCGGTCGCGCAGGCTGGCGCAGAGCAGCGCGTCCTGCATCCCTTGTTCGCGAATCCAACTGGTGCCGATCACCTGCAACCTGCCTTTCCGGGTGGTGGAAGTGCTTCCACTATAACGGATTCGAATGCGTTTGCCAGTCGCCAGAAGGACGATACCAGGACGGGGGAAGTTTTATCGATCGGGCCTCCTGCATCGAAAGGAGCAGGATCTACGCTTCGTGGATTGGGAAGGTGAACCTTCCCGCCGGGTGAACCCCGGCCCCCCAAGGCCTCACCCCACGGGGGAGGCACCCGAACGCCCTGACCGGTATACTGATACGAGAATCAACCAGCCTAATTAAAGGAGGTTCTTCCGTGGCTGAAATCACCTTCACACTCAACGGCGAATCGCAAACCGTTGATGTTCCTGCTGAAATGCCCCTGTTGTGGGTGCTGCGCGATGAGCTCGGGATGACCGGCACCAAATTCGGGTGTGGGATGGCGCTGTGCGGCGCCTGTACGGTTCATATGGAAGGCCAACCGGTCCGGTCCTGCGTCACGCAGATGCGGATGGTCCAGGGCCGCGCGGTCACCACGATCGAGGGCCTGTCGAGCGACAATAGCCATCCGGTGCAGCAAGCCTGGATCGAGAACGATGTTCCGCAGTGCGGCTACTGCCAATCCGGGCAGATCATGACCGCGGCGGGACTGCTCGCCAAGACGGCTTCTCCCTCCGACGCCGATATCGATGAGGCCATGCGCGGCAATCTTTGCCGCTGCGGCACCTACCAGGCGATCCGGCTGGCGATCCATCGGGCGGCGCAACTGCAAGCGGCTGCTGGAACGACCGAGAAGGGAGAGCAGGCATGAAGACCAAGGCCGTAACGAATCAAGACATTCTGAATGTCAGTCGCCGTGGATTCCTGAAGTCCGGCGCGGCCGCTGCCGGCGGCCTGGTGCTCGGGTTCCATTTCGGAGCCGAGGAAGCCTGCCGCGCAGGGCGCCTCCGCACACGGCGCCGAGCTGAACGCCTTCATCTCGATTGCTCCCGATGGCGCGGTGACGCTGCAGATTCATAAGTCCGAGATGGGGCAAGGCGTGGTGACCTCGATCTCGCAGATCCTGGCCGACGAGCTCGAAGCCGACTGGTCGCGGATCCGCACCGAGTTTGCTCCTGTGGCGCCGGTCTACGGAACTCCAATGATGGGGACCTACGGCAGCCTGAGCATTCGGACGGGCTGGAATCCGCTGCGCAAGACCGCGGCGGCGGCTCGCGAGATGCTGGTCCAGGCGGCAGCGAATCAATGGGGTGTTGCTCCGTCGGCATGCGTCGCGGAAAAACGGCTTCGTCACCAATACCGCGTCCAAGCAGCAGCTTGAGCTATGGCCAACTGGCGGTGCTCGGCGTCGGAGCTGACGGTTCCCGCGAACCCGAAGTTGAAGACGCCGGCCGAATTCCGTTATATCGGGACCTCGCCGGATCGGCTCGACACGCCGGTCGAAGACGAACGGGACGGCTCCGTTCGGCATCGACATGCAAGCATGAGGGAATGATGTACGCCGCGATTCAGCGGTGTCCGGTTCCCGAAGGCAAGGTCGCGAGCTTCGACGATAAGGCCGCGCGCAAAATCCCAGGCGTCACGGACGTCTTTGAGATCGAAGGTGGCGTTGCGGTGATCGCGACCAACACCTGGGCGGCGTTCCAGGGCCGCGACGCGGTTGACGTGAAGTGGAATCTGGGTCCGCGGGCGAACAATTCGACCGCGGGACTGCGCAAGATGCTCGCCGAGATGTGTACCCAGCCGGGTAACGCGCGGCGCAATGAAGGCGACGCTCCGGCAGTGATCGCGGCGCGAATAAGAAGATGGAGGCTGTCTACGAGGCTCCGTATCTTTCGCACGCGCCGATGGAGCCGCTGAACGCCTTGGTCCTGGTGACCGATTCGAGCTGCGATATCTGGGTCGGCACGCAGATCCAGACCGTGGCGCAGCAGGCCGCCGCAGCGGTGACCGGACTCAGCAACGATCAGATCAAGATCCACACCCAGTACCTGGGCGGCGGTTTCGGCCGCCGCGGTGGAGAAGATTACGTGCATGAGGCCGTGCAGATCGCGAACCACATGAAGGGCACGCCGGTGAAGCTGACCTGGTCGCGTGAAGACGACCTGCAGCATGACACGTATCGGCCGATGTCCTACACGACGTTCGCGGCTTCGCTGGGTGCCGACGGATATCCGCAGGCACTGCATGCGCACATCGCGTGTCCGCCGTTCGGTAGCCCGAACACTCCGGTGGAAGGCATCGAGGACATGAAGTACGCGATTCCGAATGTTCGCGTGGATTATCATTCTCCCGATTTCGGCATTCCGGTAAGTTACTGGCGTTCGGTGGGCTATTCGCAGAACACGCCGTTCATGGAGTGCTTCCTGGATGAACTGGCGGCCGAAGCCGGGATCGATCCGGTGGAATACCGGCGGCATCTGCTGGCCGATCAGCCGCGCATGCTGAACGTGCTGAATGTCGTGGCGCGAGCGCGCCGGTTGGGGAACGCCGCTTCCGGCGGGCCACTTCCGCGGCGTGGCTGTTGCCAACAACATCGGCAGCTTCAATGCGCAGGTCGCCGAGGTTTCGATCAACAACGGGAAGCTGAACATCCACAAGGTGTGTGCGCGGTTGATTGCGGCCAGGTGGTGAATCCCAAGATCATCAAGCAGCAGATCGAGGGCGGCATCGTCTATGGGCTGAGCGCGGCACTGAAACAGGAGATCACCTTCGAGAACGGCCGCGTGGTGCAGACCAACTTCCATAACTACGATCCGCTGCGCATTGATGAAATGCCGGAAGTGGACGTGGTGATTGTGGAGTCGACGGAGAATCCGGGCGGGATCGGCGAGGCTTCTACGCCTACGGCTCCGCCGGCGGTGTTCAACGCGATCTTTGCGGCGACGGGCAAGCAGATCCGGGTGATGCCGTTGAAGAATCAGTTGGCTTAAGCGACAAAACGAGTAGTGATTGGCGGGCGGGCCTTCGGGTCCGCCCGTTTTGTTTGGTTAGCGCTGATTCAATTGCGTGGCGGCATCTCGCCCAGGTCCGAAAACGCGGAGAACCTGTAAAGGCTGCGTGTCCGGCCGGTAGGCGATCAGATATCTCGCGTACTCGGGAACGACCCAGAATCGAATATTGCGCGTCGTGACTTCCAGCCTTTGAAAGCCTGCCAGTGGTGACTTCCCGATGTCCTCGCAGGAACGAAAGATTGCGTCCTCGACACGATTCGCATTCTCCACGCTATCCCGCGCAATATAGTTCCATATCTGATCAAGATCGTCGATCGCATCCGGGGCGAGTACGAAACTGAACATGACCGCGCGTTTTAGCGGCTAGCTCGGCGCTGCTTCAGGATTGACAGAGCGGTGTCGGGATCCACGCATTCCCCGCGTTCGGCCTGCTGATAGGCATGTTCGATCTGTTCGGCGATCGTGTGCTGGTTTTTCGCAAGCCACTCTTCCTGCTCATGAAGACGCAGGACCGCCTGCTCGACAAACTCGTCCACGGATGCGTAGGTTCCGCGAGCCACATCCTGCTCGACCAGCGATTGGATCTCCGGCTTGAGACGAACGGTCATACTTCTAGGCTACATGGTTTGTCGTGCCCATATGGGCTAAAGAACCTGAAGACGGCTGGTTACTTCCCGACCAGGTGCTCCAGGTCCTTATTATTCTCCGTGCAGAGGTACTCCAGCAGTTCGGTGTCCGGCATCAGTTCGAGCGCATAGGTGACCGTCCACGGTTCTTCATAGGCGCCCGGATCAATCACCGTCGTCTCGAGGTCAATGTGGCCGACATCGCGGCGCGTGTACCGTTCGATCACCCGCAGCTGATCGGTGGAAGGATGGCCGCCGGTGTCGACCCAAGTCTTCCCGTTGAAACCCGACGATTCGACAACCAACGTGTCGCCTTCCCAATGCCCCACCGAGTAGCCGAACCAAGCCGGGTTCGGATCGACGGGTAACTCGCGGCCATCAAGGAAGATTTCGCGGAAGGTGCGGAAAGCTTCGTAGAGGATCGTGATCTGGTGATCGTCCTGCAGGATCTTGTATGGATACGGGACGGCGGTCATCTGTGGAACGCCCGGCAGCAGGCAGTGGCCGACGGGATCGTCCTTGCTGAGCGTGTCGCGCCGATGCTTGTAGAGCGCCGCGGCTTCGGGCAACATCTTGACCGAGCCTTCGGGCAGGTCGGCGTCCAGGTTGACGGTGTATTTGATGCCGTCCGGCTGATGCCAGATCCCGCGGAGATCGGGCGTCCCGTCTTCGAACTTTGGCGGAGGAGCGTCGAGCTTCGGCGAACCGTCAGCGTTACGCGGCAGGTTCGGGCTGGGAATATTGAACCATTGGGCCATGGCGGGCGCGGATCCTCCCATCAGCAGCAGGACTCCTGCGGTCAGGATGGCTTTCATGATGTCGCTCCTTTTCGGGCTCAAGTAATGTCTCTACTGGGCTGTGTTCTACTGTTTCGGGCCCTGCACGGCTTCGATGTGCCGCGAATCCCGCTCGTTCTCCTGGCAGATGAACTCGATCAGTTCCGTGTCGGGATACAGCGTCAGGCTCACGGTCGCGTCCCAGGGTTCCGTGTAGTAAACAGGATCGTCGATTGTGTAGGCGATCTCAAGGCGTCCATAGGTGGGTCGGCTATAGCGTTCGATGACTTTCAACTGGTCACTGGAAGGCAGGCCGCCGGTATCGAGCCAGGTGCGGCCGTTGAAGCCGCGCGATTCGACCACCAAAGTGTCGCCTTCCCAATGCCCCAGCGAATGGCCCAGCCAGGTGGGATTCAGATCGTCGGCAAACTGGCGGCTATCGATGTGAATCTGGCGCCACAGGTTGAAGGCTTCATAGACGTTGACCATGAGCTTCGGCGTCTGCACGATGCGCCACGGAACCGGAGCCTGATTGATTTTCGGAACGCCCTGCGGAAGGCAATATTGGTCGGGCTCGCTGAGGCGGTTCTGCCCGTCATTTCTGGATAAACGCAGCGCCCGGCCTTCCTCGGTCAACGGGACCTTGTCGAGTCCGCCGATACTCTGGGACAAGTCGTTGAAGGGCCCGAAAGCCGGCTGCCAGATGCCGGAGAAGTCCGGCTTTCCGTCGATGCCGACCGGCGGAGGCGCGTCGGGATTGAACGCACCGTCTGACTTCTTGGGCAGGTCATCGGTGGGGATGTTCACCCATTGCGCCGCACTCGGGATCGCGAGCAACAAGGATCGCGGTCAGGATCAGCGCGGGCGCACGGAGGTCGCGTTTGGCGGCTGACAAGGCGCCGAAGGTCATCCAGCTATTATCCGCCTTCAGCGTGCGGGGACGCTGGGTGAGAGTGCTAATAGCGCAGCCACCGCGGCCGGTCCGTGGGAGTCAGCTTGCGACGAATCGTCAAGCGACGCCATTCATTCAACATCTGAATCACGAGGAATATCGAAACTTGACTGGCGATTCGTCCCGGGTCATACAGAATCGCCATCCCCGCAATCCCCCACCACAGGTAACGGGCGTAACGAACCTGGCAAACTCTTCGCGAGGTAGGATTGCGCTGAAACCAATGCGGAAAGGTGAGCACGGTCCACGGGATCAACAGGAGTGAAACCCATGCGCCATCAAAGTTGCCGATGGCGTAAAAAACCCCGGCGCTAGCCAGGAAGAACAGGAATGATCCCCACAAAAAGGCTCGCCCATGGGGAGGCTCTCCGGCACAGTCTTTCACCCATTTCGCTTCCGCCCGAGTCAGAAGTACCTTGCGGTATTGACGGTTGGCTGTGCGGGCGTCGCCCAGCCGGCTAAGTGCGATGCGGTCCGCTTCGGTGGGCTGCACTCCACGGGCAAGTTGCTCTTCCCGCGCCGATTCGTAATGTTCCCGGATCTCGGTGCGAACCTTCTCCGGCCGAGGCCGCCGAAAGCTTCCGGGTCGCCGCGTCTAGCCAGGCATGCAGCTCGGTTTGGATCGAGGAATTCATGCAGAGTCCCGCTCGGTGGGCAGGCCCGCCGCGCGCCAGCCATCGATCCCGGCCGACATCACCTGTACATTCTGATAGCCCATGCTTTTTACTTTTCGCGCGACGTTAGGAGCCTTCCAGCAATAGACGTTCGAGCAGTAGAACGACCAACGGAGTCGACTTGTCCTCCGGCAGTGACCCCGGGAGCCAGCGTCTTCGGATCGAGGTTCCGAGCGCCCGGGACGTGGCCGGCGGCCCAAACCCGCGGAGCGTTGACGTCAATGACATGAGCAGACCCGCTCAAGCGCAGCCGATTCAATTGTTCCGGCGACACCCTCGGTAAACCGGCAACCAGGGCAAATATCATTCCATACATGGTTGGTTCCTCACCTCAAGTCTGGGCGATTCCCGCCGTCAGTTATAAAGGGTTTCGGGCCAATCCGACTCCGGCAGTTTGCGGCGGAGCGAGGCCCGCAGCCACTCCCGCGGCGCCCAGGTTACAGCGAAGATCAGCAGGGAAACCCATGTCGCGTTTTCCAAGGGATAAGCCGCGACGTAAAACGCGAACATCGCGATGTATTTCAAGATTCTGAATACTTGCGCCCGGCGCCGGGTATGGACCGGCAGGTACTGCGCGGCGTAGAAAAGCAGGAAAGGAAAGCCAATGGAGGCCGCGATCAAAGCGAGTCTCCATTCTCCTGCCAGATATAGAACCCCGCTCGCGATGGACAGAACCAATGGGACGAGTTTGAGCGTAGCGTGACGGCGGGCCAGCCCCGTCTCCCAGCGCGCTGCACACAGAGTACGCGCCTCGCGGGCGGTCAACAGAGCTTCGCGGTATCGGCGATTCACGTCGTCCGGGTCGCCCAGGGAGACGAGCGCATGACGGGCGGCCTCGTCTTGCCCGACTCCTTTAAACAGCTCATCTTCGAGCGCCAAGTCATAGTGCTCCTCGATTTCGGCGCGGACGGAATCGCGGGAACCGGCGGACAGCCCCTCGGATGCCCGAGCGATCCATTGGTCCAGCGAGACTTGCCCTCCGGGCGGCAGGAGTTCAGCCTTCATTGGCAGCCTCCCCTAGCAGGAGTGAGACGGCGGACGAGATTTCGCGCCACTCCTGGCGGCCCTTTTTCAACGCGCCATGGCCTTCCTGCCTGATGCGGTAATAGCGGCGCGTTCGTCCGCGCTCCTGACCTTCGTAGGATTCGATCAGGCCCTCATTCTCCAGCTTATGCAGTGCAGGATAGAGCGTACCCTCCTTGAAATCGAGCACGCCTTTGGAGCGCTGCTTGATCTGCTGGGCGATACGGTAGCCGTGGTTGGGCTCGCGCTCTAGCACTTCCAGGATCAGGGTGGGGAGGGTCCCCCGTAAGTTCATTTTTACCTCGGATTCCTATGCATAGGATAGAGGGGGTCGTAGAGGTTGTCAAGACAAATAGGCTTGTGCAGCTACATTTCGGTGGGAGAGGAAATGCCCTGCCCCCCAAACTACTTAACTATTTTTGATAGGGGGGTTCATAGAAACTTTCTATTGGCGGAACAGCGCGAGTGGCGCTATGCTCAGGGTGTAGAGCAAACCCGCAAAGGTCAGCTCACAGCACAGTAAGAGCAGGACACCCTGCTCGCCGCAGTTAGCCCCCGCCGGCTGTTTTCCCCAAGTCTTCCCAGTTTCAGTCTTCGCTGGCTGAAATCCGAATTTCCCGCTGCCACCGCAGGCTTGCTACGCCCCGAGTCCCCTCGAGATGCGCCCATTGAACGCGCATTCAGGCGTCTTCCAGGCAAGCTCCTGTGGATTGGTGGCACAGCCGAGGCTCGCCCGCATTGAGGTGCGGGGCGGAATCCGGCCAAATCCAACAAAGTAGGCCGGATCGCCCGGCGCCACCACTCCGCGGCAAGTGAAAAGCGGAGGAAAATGCCCGGCGACCTCATAAAAAACGAGACGCAAGAAAGGACATTTGCACCATGAAAACCACTTTTGTATTCGCAGCTTTGATGCTTTCCGCCTTGGCGGCGCACGCCGAGTCGTTGACCCTAAACATTCCCTTCGCCTTCGCCGTGCCGGGCAAGACGCTGCCGGCCGGTGAATATTCGATCAAGACGCTGCCGGGCTCGGCGGGCGTGCTGTCGATCCAGGGCGCGGGCTCCGATGCGATCGTCTTCGGACGCATTATTCCCGCCAACCCGGAGACGCTGAGCAAGGCGAGCGTGGCCTTTAAGGAGTCCTCGCTGGTTACCGTGACGATGGGTGGCGTGGCCTTCGAGGTCAACAAGAGCGACGTCGTGAAGCCGGAGCCGGTACTGACGGCATCGGCGGAATAGGAAAGGAGGCAGAACGTAAGAATAAAGAAACTCACAAACAGAATCAGGCGCGATGCCTCACGTATAAGTTGAGGGTGTCGCTGGACAAGGGGCCCTGGCCGGGAACGGTCGGGGCCTCTTTTTGTCGGGGAGGTGAGCGGGCGGCGATTCGCGGTTGGTTTTCTGGGCGATCGGTGGATCGGAACCCTTGTCTGATCCCCTATTTGATCATCGTCAGGAGCATGACGGTTTCGGTTTCGGCGTGGATCGAGTGCTCAAGCGATGGGGGAAGAGAGAGCAGCGTTCCGGCGGTTGCGGCGAGCTCATCAGCGCCCGCAGTGACCCGAGCGGTTCCCTGGAGAAAGGTCAACGTGACCGGGTGCGGAGTGGAGTGGGATTTCAGACCTTTGCCGGCCGCGAAGGTGAACAGGACCAGGCGGAGCTGGTTGGTGTCCTGGAGGGTTCGGGACTGGATGCCGCGCTCGTCGAGGGGCGGGTGGTCGGTGAGGTTCTCTACGTGGAGGTAATCCATGGGTTCAGTATGGCGCGGTTTGGGATGCGCAGCCCACGACCAGGTCATTGCTCCGGCGAAACAGGTCTGATAAATTTGCGGAAATGGATCTGATGGGTCGAAGCGCAACAAAGTACTTGGCTTTGCTGTGTCTTATCGCCTCTGTGGTTCTCCTTGAGGCGACGACGAAGCTCATTCAAATCCCGGTAAAAGATCGGAGTGCGGAGGCGGGATTCTTTGTCGTTCGACAAGGCACTAAATGGGCATACATAGACGCGAACGGGCGGACGGTTATCCCGGCCCAGTTCGACTACGCCGGCGATTTTTTCTCTGGTCTTGCCGCGGTTCAAGTGGACGGGAAATACGGTTACCTCAACAAATCGGGAACGCTCGCTGTGGAACCACAATTCGGAAGTGCGAGCCGGTTCAGAGAGAACCGTGCCATCGTCAGCGTGAAGGGGCTCACGGGAGTTATTGATCCACAGGGGCTGTTTATTGTTCCGCCCCAATACGATCAGGTCGGCGACTTCTCGGAAGGCCTCGCTGAGTTCAGATTGACGCAGAAGGGGAGCGAGATCTCAGCTGCGGGGAAATTCGGGTATATAGACGTTGCGGGCAATGTGCGAATTGAGCCGCGGTTCGATTGGGCTGAACCTTTTTCGGAGGGATTCGGCGCCGTCGGGTTTGGAGGTGCGCGTGACCCGTCGGGGAAGCGCTACAAGCCGGATGGAGTCAAGTGGGGGTTTATCGACAAAACAGGTCAACTCGTTATAACCGCCCGATTCGACAAGGTGGAGGCATTTTCGGAAGGGACAGCGCGGGTATGGAGCAATGAGCAGAAGTCCTGGGGGCTGATCGATCGAGGGGGAAGCATGCTCCTTCCTTACGCGTATGAATCGATCGAGCCCTTTCACGAAGGTCTGGCTGCATTTCGCGGAGCGGGCGTTGAGGGGTACATTCACCCGGATGGCACCGTGGCGATTTCATCGGATGGATGGAGTTTGGCTTCATCCTTCAACGAGTTGAGCCCGTTTTCGAATGGATTGGCTCCCGTGAAGAACTTCGGCCTTTACGGATACATCGACACCACGGGGCGGATGCGGATTCCACCGCAGTTCCAGAGCGCCATGGAGTTTTCCGAGGGGCTTGCCGCCGTCCAAATCGGCGATTCGTTCGGCTATATCGATATTCACGGGAACGTCCAAATCCCTCCCTCGTACAGATGGGGTTTCAATTTCGTCGACGGGCTGGCCCTGGTTATGGTGGGCGACCGGTTTCTCTACGTCAATCGGAAGGGGGAGGTGGTGGCCGCCGACGTTCTCTAGTAGCCAGTCATATGGACCCTTTCGTTTTCTTGTGGAGGGAGTTTAGTGGCGGAGCTAAGTACCCTTCCACATTGGCTGACCACGCAAAACGGGAGATAGCCCGTGCGTCCGACTCCGCTACAGTTTGCACAAAATACAAAAGGCCCGATCCGAAGATCGAGGCCTTTGTTTTTAATCGGGCGACGTCCTACTCTCCCACACACTCGCGCGTGCAGTACCATCGGGGCTGAGAGGCTTAACTTCCGTGTTCGGGATGGGAACGGGTGGGACCCTCTCGCTAGGATCACCCAAAAGTCGTGAAACTTTTAAGAAACGATCTTTGAATATTGACGGGTTTTCTTCTGACGCTGAAGTCAGAAGGCCACTAGTTTTGCGTAGCGTTGACCAACTCTGTTCGATACTCTGTATCTACAGTAAATTTTATGGTCAAGCCGAACGGGCTATTAGTAACGGTAAGCTTCATACATTACTGCACTTCCACATCCGTCCTATCAACGTGGTCGTCTTCCACGGCCCTTCTTACCTTACGGTTGGGAAATCTCATCTCGAGGTGGGTTTCACGCTTATATGCATTCAGCGTTTATCCCTGCCCGACTTCGCTACCCAGCGATGCCACTGGCGTGACAACTGGATCACAAGAGGTCAGTTCAACTCGGTCCTCTCGTACTAGAGTCAAATCCTCTCAAATTTCCTACGCCCACCACAGATAGGGACCGAACTGTCTCGCGACGTTCTGAACCCAGTTCACGTACCGCTTTAATGGGCGAACAGCCCAACCCTTGGGAGCTTCTACACCCCCAGGATGCGATGAACCGACATCGAGGTGCCAAACCGGAGCGTCGATGTGAACTCTTGACTCCGATCAGCCTGTTATCCCCGGCGTACCTTTTATCCGTTGAGCGATGGCCCTTCCATACAGAACCACCGGATCACTATGTCCTGCTTTCGCACCTGCTTGACTTGTAGGTCTCGCAGTCAACCTGGTTTATGCCATTGCACTCGAAGGAGGATTTCCAAACCTCCTGAACCAAGCTTCGAGCGCCTCCGTTACCGTTTAGGAGGCGACCGCCCCAGTCAAACTACCCGCCTAACAATGTCCTCTTCCCGGATCACGGGAATGAGTTAGAACCACAATATGTTCAGGGTGGTATCTCACCGTTGGCTCCTCCAAGCCCAAGAGCCTGGATTCAAAGCCTCCCACCTATCCTGCGCAGAACATACCATAATTCATTGTTAAGTTATAGTAAAGGTGCACGGGGTCTTTCCGTCTAGTGGCGGGCATCCGGCGTCTTCACCGGAACCACAAATTCGCCGGGCGGCTTGTTAAGACAGTCATCAGATCGTTACGCCATTCGTGCAGGTCGGAACTTACCCGACAAGGAATTTCGCTACCTTAGGACCGTTATAGTTACGGCCGCCGTTCACTGGGGCTTCAGTTCAAAGCTTCGCCGAAGCTAACCTCTCCCTTTAACCTTCCAGCACCGGGCAGGCGTCAGCCCCTATACGTCGTTTTCGACTTTGCAGAGACCTGTGTTTTTGTTAAACAGTCGCCTGATGCGCTTCGCTGCGGCCCCCCAGAAGGGAGGCGCTCCTTTTCCCGAAGTTACGGAGCTAATTTGCCTAGTTCCTGAACAAACCATCACCCGAGCGCCTGAGAATACTCATCTCGTCTACCTGTGTCGGTTTGAGGTACGGATACGTCTTCGCTCCTTAGCGGATTTTCCTGGCATACGGCCGGGCGGATTTCCCCTTCCCAACCTCACTTCGCTCTTCTTTGAAACCATTGCGCAGAAGAACTTACGTGATGCGTCCCCGCATCGGTCTTGATCGCTAAACGTAGTCACGGAATGTTAACCGTGTGTCCATCAGCTACGCCTTTCGGCCTCACCTTAGGATCCGACTAACCCTGAGCGGATTAACCTTTCTCAGGAAACCTTAGACTTACGGCGAGCAGGGTTCTCACCTGCTTTCTCGCTACTTATGCTGGCAGAGTCTCTTCCTAACCGTCCAGTGCTGCTTTCGCTACACCTTCAGCCAGTTAGGAATGCTCTCCTACCATCCGTACAAGTACGGATCCATAACTTCGGTAACATGCTTGAGCCCCGTTGGATTGTCGGCACCGGGTTCCTCGACCAGTGAGCTATTACGCTTTCTTTAAAGGATGGCTGCTTCTAAGCCAACCTCCTGGCTGTTTCTGGCACCCGACTTCCTTTCCCACTTAGCATGTATTTAGGGACCTTAGTTGATGGTCTGGGCTCTTTCCCTTTTGACAACGAAGCTTAGCCCCCGCTGTCTGACTCCCGTGCTACACGTTCGTGGCATTCGAAGTTTGGTTGAATTCGGTAACCTGGGAAGGCCCCTAGTTCATTCAGATCTCTACCTCCACGACGGACCACACGAGGCTAGCCCTAAAGCTATTTCGGAGAGAACGAGCTATCACGGAATTTGATTAGCCTTTCACCCCTACCCTCAGCTCATCCAAGCTGTTTTCAACCAACACTGGTTCGGACCTCCAGTCGTTGTTACACGACCTTCATCCTGGCCAAGGGTAGATCATCCCGCTTCGCGTCTTATCCCAGCGACTCAAACGCCCTATTCAGACTCGCTTTCGCTACGGCTCGCTTTGGCTTAACCTAGCCACTGAGATAAACTAGCCAGCTCATTATTCAATAGGCACGAGGTCAGGCATTCCGGCAAGCCGGCATAGCCCTCCCACTGCTTGTAGGCATGCGGTTTCAGGTACTATTTCACTCCCCTCGCAGGGGTACTTTTCACCTTTCCCTCACGGTACTAGTTCACTATCGGTCGCAAGTGAGTATTTAGCCTTGCCGGATGGTCCCGGCAGATTCCCACAAGGTTTCACGTGCCCCGTGGTACTCAGGAGCCACTAAAAGGAGAATTGCATTTTCAGATACGGGGCTGTCACCCTCTATGGCCGACCTTTCCAAGTCGTTCTCTTAACACTTTTCTATCCCTCGTTAAATTAGGCAATTTGCCGGACCAAGTTTGACCCGAAGGTCTGACCCGGCCGACTGCCTAATTTTTGTGGTCCTACAACCCCGGACTCTCGTTGCCAATCGTCCGGTTTGGGCTGTTCCGCATTCGCTCGCCACTACTAACGGAATCACTGTTGTTTTCTCTTCCTAGGGGTACTGAGATGGTTCACTTCCCCCCGTTCGCCTCCTGCACCTATGAATTCAGTGCAGGATAGCCGGTGTTCGCACCGGCTGGGTTTCCCCATTCGGAAATCCCCGGATCATAGAATGTTTGCTTCTTCCCGAGGCTTATCGCAGCTAACCACGTCCTTCATCGCCTACTTGCGCCTAGGCATCCCCACGCATGCCCTTAGTAGCTTGACCATAAAATTTACTCTAAACACAGAGTAGTCAAACAGACATCGCGTCATGATCCAAAGCCCGAAACCTCCGAGCCTCCGACCCCACCTCATCGATACGCCAGGCGACTGCTCTCGCGAGCAGCACCCGGTTCTCACCAGATGGCGACGGCGCCTGTTGTGCGCTACCGACTGCCAGATTTAGGATTTCAGGCCGTACTGCGTCCTAAATGACCTTCTCACGAGGGTCACCGCGGACTGGCCATCCTGGCAGTCTTTACAACTCTGACTTGGGTAAATGCTTAAATGTCAGAGTTGTTGCAACTTTGTAGTTGCCCGTCAATATTCAAATTTCAAAGATCGTTTTCTGGTTGACTCAATTTGAGACAACAGAAGTCAGCCGTCAGAAGCGCTCTCGCTGCTGACGCCTGGCTACTGTTTTCTCATGTACCCGGCTGCTACCCAGCCTTTACCCAGCCTTCACCCAGCGCTTCTGAAGCATGGTGGGCCTGGGTAGATTCGAACTACCGACCTCACCCTTATCAGGGGTGCGCTCTAACCAACTGAGCTACAGGCCCGGAATTTGGTGGAGCTGGTCGGGATCGAACCGGCGACCTCCTGAATGCAAATCAGGCGCTCTCCCAACTGAGCTACAGCCCCATATTGCACTATGGAGGAACTGAGCGTGGTTGCGGGCCGCACCTTTTAGCAAGGCCGGCCCGCTTCCAGAATTGTTATCGAGGCCGATTGGACGCGGAGTGGAAGTCCAGCTTCCAGCTCGCCATAGTAGTTTGTCGTACCTGATCAAGAGAAGATCGAAGCCGCCCATGCTCCCCTTGGCGTTTCCGCTTCCGGAGGGCATGAACTGGACTGGCAACCGCGTACTTAATTTCGGCGATTCCAGCCACGTTTCTCTTAGAAAGGAGGTGATCCAGCCGCAGGTTCTCCTACGGCTACCTTGTTACGACTTCACCCCAATCATGAATCATACCTTGGGCCTGTTTGATTAGGACTTCTAGTACAATCCACTTTCGTGATGTGACGGGCGGTGTGTACAAGGCCCGGGAACGTATTCACGGCGTCATTCTGATACGCCATTACTAGCGATTCCAGCTTCACGCAGGCGGGTTGCAGCCTGCGATCCGAACTGAGGCCGGTTTTTTGCGATTGGCTCCCCCTCGCGGGTTGGCAGCGCATTGTACCGGCCATTGTAGCACGTGTGTAGCCCTGGACATAAAGGCCATGATGACTTGACATCATCCCCACCTTCCTCCAACTTATCGCTGGCGGTCTCCTGCGAGTCCCCATCTAAATGCTGGCAACACAGGACAAGGGTTGCGCTCGTTGCGGGACTTAACCCAACATCTCACGACACGAGCTGACGACAGCCATGCAGCACCTCGACATCAGTCCCGAAGGAAGTCCTACTTTCATAGGATTGTCCAATGCCGTTCGAGCCCAGGTAAGGTTCTTCGCGTTGCGTCGAATTAAACCACATGCTCCACCGCTTGTGCGGGCCCCCGTCAATTCCTTTGAGTTTCAGCCTTGCGACCGTACTCCCCAGGCGGCATACTTAACGCGTTAGCTCCGGCACAGACTCAATGAAGAGCCCACACCAAGTATGCATCGTTTAGGGCGTGGACTACCAGGGTATCTAATCCTGTTTGCTACCCACGCTTTCGTACCTCAGCGTCAGAAGTGGTCCAGTAAGCTGTCTACACCACAGGTGTTCCTCCTGATATCTACGCATTTCACCGCTACACCAGGAATTCCGCTTACCTCTCCCACCCTCAAGCGCTCCAGTATTCGGCGCACCCTCCCAGTTAAGCCGGGAGATTTCACACCAAACTTGGAGCACCGCCTACGTACTCTTTACGCCCAGTAAATCCGAACAACGCTTGCTGCCTACGTATTACCGCGGCTGCTGGCACGTAGTTAGCCGCAGCTTCTTCTTCGGGTACCGTCATAATCGTTCCCGTCGAAAGAGCTTTACACCCCGAAAGGCTTCATCGCTCACGCGGCGTCGCTGCATCAGGGTTTCCCCCATTGTGCAAGATTCCCCACTGCTGCCTCCCGTAGGAGTCTGGCCCGTGTTTCAGTGCCAGTGTGGCCGTGTGCCCTCTCAGGCCGGCTACCGATCTTCGCCATGGTGAGCCTTTACCTCACCATCTAGCTAATCAGCCGCGGACTCCTCTTTCAGCGCATTGCTGCTTTCCCGTTACCGGATTATGCGGTATTAGCCTCGGTTTCCCAAGGTTATTCCCCACTAAAAGGTAGATGATCCACGTGTTACTCACCCGTACGCCACTTTACTCATCCCCCGAAGGGAACTTTCTCGTTCGACTTGCATGTGTTAAGCGCGCCGCCAGCGTTGATTCTGAGCCGGGATCAAACTCTCGTTTGAACCGTTTGAAACTGCCGATTCCTTGTTGGAATTACCAGGAACCCCGCATCTCCATAAAGAAGACACGGCCAAGGACAGTCTCGATGTTTTAGATCGCTTCGATCTTTAACTCAAGTACTGACGTTTTACTACTATGGATGGTGATTGATTACTCCCGACCCGAAGGCCTGAAGCAAGCGCAATCACGTCACGTCCAACCAGATTTTCAAAGATCTGCACGCCACAACACACGATCCTAAGAAAGCATGTCTGACGCCGGCCTCGAAAGGCTTTCAGAGCGCAGTCGACTTACACCTGACTGTTTCGACTACAAAAACCCACAGTCAGAATCGCTGCTAGCGCTCTAGAAACTTGGGAACTGAAGGAACTCTTCAGAAGGGGGCGACCAGGAAGGAACTACCTTGCCTATACTGCCTCACCTTGGCGGATTCTCGCGGTGGTCACCTAGAGGTTTTCCCCTCTGGTACCTGCCACTTTCCTCGTACCACCATCGTCGATTCTAGCAAGCCTTGGTCCGGAGCGCAAGAGATTTTTTGCCCTTTTCGCCGGGCTCAGTTCAGAGCGGCTTGCTCGACTTCAGTGAGTCTAGCAGAGGCTCCCCCCTCGGTGTCAATCGCCGAAGCAAGATTTTTTTCAGAGCCCGCTATTTTCCGCTTGTTCCCCGGTTGACGACCGATCCCCACAGTCCGGGAATACCTATGTAAACCACTGAATCGGAGCAATTTGACTGTTCCCGTAGGAGGGTCTCGCCGGGCCCCCTAACGGGAACACCCTACGCTGCCGATTCTCTCGTCTATGATTCGCCTTGGACTGCTTTGTGCCGATGGCCCCCGCTCTCAGGCTGTGAAGAGCGCGGCGGCGAGGGTTTCCAACGTCGGACTTACCTATTATGCCGAGCAGGAGGAGGATCTTCCCCATCTGCTGCGCAAGCTGGACTCCGAACACGTGGAGGTCCTGCTCCTGGACACGTCCGACCTGATCAGTACGACCGAAATCGCCCGCGAACTACGGAAAGTGCGGCCGAACGTGGCGAGCGCCGCCCTGCTGCATCATGAGGCTGCGCGGAACTATGGCGGCGAATTCCATGCGGTGCTGGGTCCGCGCTTTGGCGGCCAGGCGCTGGAAGAGTGCGCGCATACCGCGATCCACGCGCTGCAACCCTTTGCCGAAACGCATCTTTTGGCGTTCCTGCCCGCGAAAGCCGGAGCCGGATGCACAACGGTGGCGCTGAATGCGGCTGCGCGGCTCAGCGAGGATGAGCAAGAGCGGAATCTGTTGCTGGAGTGCGACCGGCACTCCGGGGTGCTTTCGATTCTGGTGAATCGCGAGGATATCGAAGGGGGACTGGATACGGTGCTCAGCAAGGCCGCAAGGCTCAGCGTCACCGAATGGCGGGAAAACCTGATGGAGTTCGGCAAGCTGGACATGGTGCTGGCCAATCAGGTGGGCCATCCGCTCGCCAGCGATGCGGGCCAGACCCCGTACCTGCCTTCCTGGGCCGATTATTACCATCTGCTGAAGTTCGCTGGGCCGCGGTTTGAAACGATCCTGGCGGATCTGCCGGAGATTATCAATTCCGCGACGGCAGAGGTGGTGCATTGCGCGCAACGCGTCTTCATCGTGGCCGAGCCTGAGATGCCTTCCCTGAAGCTGGCGGCGCGGCGGAGAGAGCACCTGGAGGCCGCCGAAATTCCGCGGGAGCGGATTCACCTGATCATCAATCGCTGGGAGAAGGGTTGCCTCGATGAAAGCGCCGTGGAACGGGTCACCGGGTGCCCGATTTTCGCCACGCTTCCCAATGATTTTCGGGAAATTAAAGAGTGCGCCTTGGAAGGCCGCGTTGCCTCGGACGAAAGCGCCTTTGGCAAGGCGTCCATTCAATTTGCCAAGCAGTTACGGGCCTTACGCCGGGGCGCGCCCATCGAGAAACAAGTGCCGACGAAGCTGGGATTGCTCTCCAAGCTCGCCTCGCGAATGGCGGGATAGTTGAGAAGGATTCAGGAGTCAGAAGGCAGACTCACTCCGCTGAGCACGGCTCCGGGATCCATGTCGTATCCCCATCGACGACCTTCTTGAAGTGCGAGCTGGTGATGAAGTCCGTTGTCAGGTACATCGGATCGTGCACCGCGGTGGTCACCACCAGCCAGATGTCCCCGTTTGAGGCCGTATAGGAATCGAAGTACTCGGTGACGATGGCGTCCTCCGAATACGGCACGCCGTTCTTGCGCAGGTACCCGGGCAGCATGTCGGTCGTGGTAACCTGCAACGTTCCACGCCGGGGCTGGCCCTGCGCCGCGTTCTGGAAATTCCATTCGGCGGCGGAAAACCCTTGCCAAGTGCCCTCGGCGTCGGCCGGAGGCTTGGCGTTGAAATGAAAATCACGGACCTGCTCGCCGGCTTCGGCTTCGATGCGGATCTCGTCGTTTTCCGGCCAGGAGATGCGCAGGCGCCCCGGACGTCGCATGATGGCCGCGCCGCCGTAGCCCTTGCAGGCAAGCCCGGCGGCCTGGTCGGCTTTCGGATCCCAGGCGTCGGCGACCTCGCGTGCGGCCCGATTCATCGGCACGCCCAGATACTGCCCCTTGGGCGGCGTCACCATGCGGAACATCCAGTCTTCGGTAACCACCGAGATCCAGGTTCCGGTGATATCGAAAGGCGCGATGTCCTGGGGAGGGCCTTGCGCGCCGCCACGTCCGCCACGTCCACCTCCCGGGCCTTGCGCCAAAACGGGCAGCGCGATCAATAGGAGAAGCGGCAGAGCGGCTAGCGATTTGTTCATGACTCGGAGATATACGATCCGGGAGCTTGCTTCGTTCGGCGGATGCGGAAGCCCACCTCACAAATGCATCAAAGGCCTAGTTGGTGACCTCGCCGGGCTTGGTGCCCCAACCGAATCCGTCCGAGACCCGGTGCAGCGTCTTCAGCGCGCCGCGCGTGTCGCCTTTCGTGCGGGACGGATTGATGGTGACGATGACCTTGTCGCCCTTACGCAGTGTGTTGCGCTTGATGCCCTGCTGGCCAAGCGATCCCGAACTGCGCCACTCCAGCGACCAGCGCACCATGTTTCCGTTCTCATCAGGCACGTCAATGTGCAGGAACGAATGCGGATTGCGCAACTGGAGCTGGGCGATCTCGCCTTCCAGCGTGATCTCTTTGTTGGGGTCATAGGTGGCGCCCAAGGAGTGATGAGCCGCGGCGAGGCCGGCGAATCCCATCAAGGCAATCACGGCGGTGAACCATGTTCTGCGTGTCATTTCATGTCCCTCCAGGCGGCGCCCCGGGTCGCGTTTACTGTTGCGACAGACTCGTATAAACCGCGGTCAGAAAGGCTTCCGTGTCCCATCCGTCGCGGCCGTCGCCATAAATTCCGTCATAGTCCATACTGGGATGCGCGGCGAGGATTTCGTCCAGCGACATCCCTTCATCAATCATATATTGGACACGGTCCCGAATGATCTCCACCATATTGCGGTAATTGGTGAGATCGCCGATGTCCATGAGCCGGCCGTGGCCGGGAATAAACATGGTTCCGCCCTGCGACCGGAACTCCGCCACGCCGAGATCCAGCAGCATATTCAAGCCGGCCAGGATCCCGTTGATCGACCCGCCATGCTCCACTTCAAAGCGCGGATACTGCGTGTTATCCAGAATGTCTCCCGCCGCGATCACGTCCGAGTAGCGGAAGTAAACCATCGTGTCGCCGTCGGTGTGTGCATTCGGCACATGATACAGCACGACACCTTCATCATTGAAGAACTCACTGAGCTTGTATTTGGGCTCGCGGTAGGTCAGAGTCGGCCAGCTCTCGATGGGAACCACGGTTTCGTCGGAGTTGGGATCGTCGGTCAAAGGCTCCGACATCCAATTGAGAACGTTTTCATGCCCCAGGACGTTCGCCGTCGGCGCGACGCCCACCGGAGGGAACGTCACGCTCAGGATCCCGGAATCTTTCGGAAGCTCAGCCAGGCGAGCGTTGCCGCCCACCTTGTCCAGGTCCGAGCTGGTGTTGATGATATAGCGGATCGGCTTCGGGGGCGCGGGCGAGGAGATGCGCGCGTTCAGCGCCGGCGACGACCAGCCAAACGGAGTTCCCGGGCAGCGCAGCCCCAGGCAACTGTTCGGCTTCGGCGCCGTCAATTGCGTCGCGATATCGAGCGCCGTCGCCGCGACGTAATCGGCGTTTTCTTCGAGGCCCGTATCCACCAGCAGGATGCCGTCCGGACCGATCGACATGGTGATGTTCGCCCCCGCGCCGACCAACATATAGACGTTGCCCTGCACCGGCAACACGTGGAGCTCGGGTTCGGATTGGGCAGCGGCGGGCAACGCGAGCAGCATCGCCGCGGCGATCGCCCCTAGAAATCTCGTCTTATTCATTGAGGAACTGCCCGCCTACGACTTGATCATTTTCCACGGCCTTCAGGCCGATGCGGTAATCGGGATAGAGCGTTTCCGCTCCGCCCCGCGCGGCCGCGGCGGGAATCCAACCGGCGGCATCCACCAGATGGTCCTTCTCATGCGGCAGGAAATGCGGCACCGCCTTGGAGACATTTTCCTCGCCGAATTCGCACGGATAATAGGTCAGCGCGGTGTGGTTATTGGCCACGTAATTGGTGGTCTGGATCAGCGGCTCCTCCAGCCAGACCGGATCGGTGAGGATCATCGTGATCGTCAGGATGTCGCCATGACGATCCAGGAACTCCTCCATCGTGGCCTTCTCTGAAAAGCTCGCACCGTTACGGCGAAGGTAGCTGGACTTGATGTGCGTGGTGGTGATGTGCAGCGTTTCACCCAGCCACTCGCCCGTCGAAAATCCCGACCAACTGTACGGCGCATAGTCGGGCGGATGCGCACGGCCATCCATGAAGATGATGCGATCCAGCGAGCGAAGGTACTCGATATGAATCGCGGCGAGCTCGCGGCCCACTGGGTCGATCTCCTCCCAGATGCGGACGCTGCCCAGTGCGCGCCACTGATAGGGCGCCGAGTGCGGACGGCATTGGAACTCGGGAAGACTCCACTCGGAGTGGTCGTGCGAGTCCGCTTTCATGCGGCCGGCATCGTTCAGCGGCAGGCCCTGGTAATCGCCCAGCGGAGGTCCGCCGGAACGTTCATAGGAATCTTCGTGGATCGTCTCCTGCCACAGGCCGGAGAAGTTGGTGAGTGGAAGAGCCGGGGCGCCCTGGCCGAACGCGGGGCCGATGGCGACCGTACCGGCAAGAGTCAGCAACCCGAGGAGTGCGCGCGCGCGAATCATAAAAAACTACCCCGTAACCCGTTGAGGATGGCATAGATCGGCGAGCAACTTCAACCATGCTGTTTGGCCGGGACTGGTCGCCCCGGGGAACATTCGCGCCTCCCCGACCGTAAGATGAACAAAGGTCCCGCAAATTGGAAACCAGCCAACCGACGACCCCACCGACACACGAGGATTTCGACGCAAAGAGCATCACGCGCCCGGACGCCGCCCTGCTGACTTACTATGTCCTGGCCTCTCTGGCGGCGCTGGCCGCCTTCCCCGTCGTATTTATTCCGCGCCGGATCCGCTACCACACCATGGAGCTACCGGTTCGATGAAGATGGCGTGGCCATGAGCTGCGGCGGTGACCACAGTTTCCCCACCGGAGGCAGACAAGCTGGTCCGTTCAGACCGTTCCGTGCGGCGCCGCGTTCCATAACTTTTTGTTGAATGCGCGAGTCCCATGCAATCACGCTTAGGGAACATTTTTCCGGATTGCGGTAATTCCGCGACACATTTCTTCGCCCTTGCATGCGAGGATGGACGAAGCAGCGCGCATTCCACACCGCCGGGACTCGCGCGAATAGAAACTAACTGGCCATCGAACGCGCCCAGCGATCGACTTCTTTTTCCGCCTCTTCACGGGCCATACCGTACCGCTCCTGAATGCGGCCTACAAACTGCTCCAGACGCCCTTGTACCTGGTCGAGATCATCATTGGTGAGCTTGCCCCACTTCTCCCTGGCCGCGCCTTTCCACTTTGTCCAATTGCCTTTAAACATGTCCTGATTCATTCAGTTCTCCTTTTGATATTGGGCTCGGTGCAACCCGAGGGCACACCGGCTTGCACTAAGGAGGGTTGCAATTACCGTTCCGAAACGATCGGCGATGGAACTTCGCGCCTAAGGAGCGCAGGATTCTTTGACGCGCCCGGCGACGAGTTTCAGGTTGGCTTTGACGCCGTTCAACAGCCGGCGCCGCAGGAAGAAGCGGCGCAGACCGCCGGTCCATCCCCCCAGCACGTCCACCCGGGACCGGTTGAGATAGATCAGGTTCGACTGGGACTTCGATCCTGGAACGTCTTCCAGGAACGTCAACCCCAGCGAGCCGTCAAAGTAGTGGTCGGCGTAAAGTTGCTTGGAGGCGATGATCGCCCGGCCGTCCTTGTGGGCAATCATCACGTGGGTCACGCTGGCCACCGGCTTCAACCCGTAGTTCTCAATGGACCAGTAATCAAACTGATAGAGATCCGGGGCGCTCGACGACTTTCCGGAAAGGTAGGCGAAGAAGTCCGGCGCCAGGGTCTCCAGTTGGGGAATCGCATCGAGCATCTGCCGCAACTCCCCACCGAGCGAAACCGGTTCTACATGGTCGGCATAGGTGACCAGCGCCGCATCGCCCTTTTCCCGATAGCGCTGCACATAGCCGGCGAGCCACTTCCGGTAAGTCTGGTCAGCGGCTGCTCGGCCGGAGCGATGGGCGACCTCGGCAATCCGGGAAATCGCGTCTTTGGGAAGCTTCACGCCGCATTCCCCCACGCGGCAGTTTTCCAGCGCGAGGAGGTCCTCGCTCGATAGGTCGATCCCCGCGAAGTCTGCCGCGGTCAGCGGTTTTCCCCGGCCTGTGGCAGTTTCTTGACCCGAATCACCACGTCGCCGGACTTGAAGGTCTCGATGTTCTTCAACATGTCGAGATAACAGTCAACGCTGGAATCAATGCGGATCGCGCCAACCAGGGCGAGTTCATGTTCGGCGGTGACGGGAATCGTCTCGGCGGCGGGCTTCCCCTGGGCGACCTCTTTCCAGTCGGACTTGGCGAAGCCTTTGCCATCCAGATCCAGGATCTGGCGCAGTTGGCGGGATTCCCAGGTTTGCGCCGCTCCTGGAATCGGTAGCCAGCAGACGATAGCTGCGGCTCCGAGCAAAGACGTAATAGAAGGCCTGAGCAGCATCGGTTGATTGTGAAGAGACTTCCCTATAGAGAGCAAACTGGAGGCCAAATCGAAACGATCCGGCCGCAACTGTTTAGATCCACGGCTACATTCATATTTTAGCAACGGGAAGGTTACCAGAGTGTGGGCTTGCGGGCATCGCGAAAGGGAAGCGAAAGTGGCCCCAAAATTCCCAGTGCGGAGAAATCGGCAACCAGGATATAAAACGGCCAGGGACCAACGAAATCCAGGAGCGAGGCATTCGTGGGTTTCGCCCGCAGATACCTATAGTTCGTGCCGAATCCGGCGTTGAACACGCCCACCGCCACCGTGTACAGGTTCAGAATTCCGAAAACCCGCCAGAGAGAACCAGGGCGCGGGCGCAGAAGCTGGCAGCCGGTCAGCACGCACAGCGTAATCACGGTCAGCCCCGCCACCAGGGCCCCGATCGCCAGCAGAATCAGCAGATGAGGCGCAGGCCCAGTAACGGCACAATGGAGCTCCGGTGCAGAGATTCGCGCAACTAACGCTTGTCGACGACGACTTCCCCGCCCTTGATCACGACCTTGGCTTTGATCCAGTTCCAGTAGCCTTCCAGCGGATCGCCGTCCAGCAGAACGATGTCGGCGAGCTTGCCCGGCTCGATCGTGCCCAACTCGTCCTCCATCTTGATATAGGCAGCGGTGTTGGGACCCATCATCTTGATCAGATCGCGCGGAGAGAACACCAGGCTATTGCTGCGAAGCTCGTGCTCCAGCCCCTTGGTGGGGTTGTAGGTCGTATCGGTACAGTAGCCGACCACGACCCCGGCATCCCAGGCCGTGCGCGCATTCACCGGCATGTATCCGGCTTCCTCGCCGAGCCGGACTCCGTCCACGATCGAATCCGGCCAGGGACGGCCATCGCGGAAACGCGGCTGATTATCGTCCGCAAACACGCCGAACACGGGAACACCGAAGCCGACCGTCCCGGTGATCATCGTTCCCGCGGCGGCCACCTTCTCCGCATCCGCCTTGCTCATGAAGTCCTTGTTTGGCAGGTGGACCAGGCGCTTCACGCCCGCATCGACCGCGGCCAGCATCGCGGGCGTCGACACCGCATGAACCTGCACCGTCACCCCGGCCTTGGCCGCTTCATCCACAATCGCCTTGAGAATCTCGACTTCCTCCGCGCTCGGTCCCGGAACCGGCGTAAGCGAGATCTCGCCGGTCCACTGAATCCCCATCTCAGACATCTCTCGAATCGCCGCCCGAGCCGTTTCCGCCGTCTGCCCTCGACCCAGCCGCAGCGAACCGGTGGGAATGATGCGAGGTCCGTTGATCTGGCCGCTATCGATGTGCTCGCGCAGCGTCAAGTTGCCCGGTCCGGGTCCGCCGCCGGACATCACGGTCGTGTATCCCGCTTCGAGCAACGCCTGCATCTGCTCGGCTTCGTTCGGTCCGGTATTGATGTGCCGATGACCATCGATGAAACCGGGCATCGCGGTCATCCCGCCCGCATCGATCACCTGCCCTGCCGTGCGACCCGGCGCGCCGCCCACCACCGACGTAATCCGGCCGCCCTCAATCACGATGGAGCCGTTCTCAATCACCGAAACATCCGGCCCGATGATCCGGACATTTGTAATCGTCAGGTCCTGGGCAGACAGAGTCAGTGCCGCGACATGGATCAACAAGGGGGCGAGTGAAAGAGTGAGTGCGCTTCGAATCATGATTGAGGATGGCCTCCAGTGTCAGTTGCGAACCACATCATATCGGATCGGGCGTGGGAACGGCGATGCCCCCGCCGGCCCGCCAAGCGGGTACCGGTAACCAAACCGCCGGTGGGCAACGCCTACTCCTTTGCTCTGTTTGCATTAGCGTCAAAACTGCGACAGAATCGACGGGCCATGTATGCCGATTTCCTGGGCTCCGGCTGGTGGAAACCAGGGGTACCGCGTTGTATGATGTACCGAATCCAGGTACTTACCTCGGTTGGGAGTCAGATTTGAGAAAAGCTCGATTACTGGTGGTTCTTTCCGCGTTTGCCGTTCTGTTTGCGTTGGTGGCGGTCATTCCATCCGCCTCCACCACGGCGCAGGCCCAGCCGCCGCAAGGCGCCCCGAAAGGTTTCGGGAAGGGCAAGGGCAAAGGGAAAGGCTTCCCGGGAGGCGGTGGTGGTGTTTTTGGACTCCCCTCGTTCTTTACGGATCGCGAGGTCAAGGGACCTCCCCCGGGCGTGACGCCCCTCGAAACGGACCTGTTCACCTCCAAGAATTTCTATCAGGATCGGGAATCCTGGTCCGACCCGCGCTATTACCGCTGCAATCCTCCGCTGACCATCACCGAGATGTGGAACACCGGCCGCATTGGCGACAATCCGCCGGCCTCCGCCTCCTGGGGTCCGTGCGAACAGGACCTGGACCGCGCATCCATCGTCAGCCCGTATCCCTACAAGACTGCGCAAGAGCATTGGGATGCGCTGCTCGCCGACGCCGAATCGCGCGGCGGCCCGACCATGTACTCCAAGGCCGACGTTCCCGACTGGGACGGCTACTACGTGCGCGATACCGAGGCCGATCACGGCTCGGAATGGATTTGGGGCGTCAGCCAGGCGCCGACGATCCTGTCCCTGCTGACTCCGGAATACCAGGAGCGCATGGTCCAGCTGATCTATCACGAGACGAACACCAATGCGCCGCAATGGAATGCTTCCTTCTGTTATCCGGAAGGCTTCGTGCGCTGGTGGGCGTGGCCCTCGCGCGGCGGCAACTTCCAGCTGACGATGACCAACTGGAACATCCAGTTCATTTCCGGTATCGCCGACAACTTCCTGCGCCAGGTGATGGTGAACAAGAAGGAACACGTGCTGGAGGTTCCGCAGTGGTACGGCGAAACCATCGGCTTCTGGGACGGCGAAAAGCTGGTGACCTATACCTCCAACATCCAGGGCTGGACGCTCACCCACGCGATGTTTGAGTGGAGCAACCAGATGGAGACGATCGAAACCTTCAAACCGGTGTTTGGCGACGACGGCGAGTTCTATGGTCTGGATCATGAAGCGATCTTCTATGATCCGGAAGCCTTCGTGGAGCCACTGCGCGCCACTTATCGCTTCGTGCGCGTCGCCGACACGAATGATCCCACCATGCGCTACACCTACGTGGAGTGCCTGAGCAATATTCGCAACACCGATGGCCGCCCGACCCAGTTGACGCAAAGCGATCCGCGCTTTGTCGACTACTACAACCGGCCCTGGGCCAAGAACTGGGAGAAGTATTTCGAAGCCGACTGGGACAAGCCGGACGACTCGCTCCCGGAAGATGTCCTGGAATTATTTCAGTAAAATGGACCTGGAGAACAGTTGGCAGATCGTTGGTCCCAAGAATCGTTTATCCGTTGAAGCAAGGAGATCAGGAAGATGATGAAGATGAACGCGAAAAAGGGAATGATGCTGGGACTCGCACTGACAGCGACCCTGTTCTTGGTGGCGCCCGCGGTAGCGCACCACTCCTTCGCGATGTTTGACCAAACCAAAACCGTCACGGTCACCGGCGTCGCCTACAGCTTCGTGCCGCAGGCCAACCACGCCGAGATCCACTTCTATCAGATTGGAGACGACGGCAAGCTGGTGAAGGGCGCCGACGGCAAGAACGTGGATTGGGGCGTGGAAATGGCCGGCGCCGCGGCAATGGCTCGCCAGGGCATCACTGCCGAGAAGTTCCCGAAAGGTACGATCTTCTCCGTCAAGGTGCACCCTCTGCGCGATGGCGGTTCCTTTGGATCGCTGGTTGGCGCGCTCGCCGTATGCCCCTGGAAGAAGCCCCCGGCTCCCGGCAAGAGTTGTGACACGGTGGAAGGTCACACGGTCATCGGGAACGGCGGATTCTAAACCCGCCGCGCTTCCGCGGATTTGACTTCGCAATGAATCGCCCGGGGCGCGCACCGTCCCGGGCGTTCCTCCGTTAAGAGACCTTTGCATTTCCAGCCGGGAATTCGTTGGCGATCTTGCGCCCGGGAATGATATGCTCATCTGACGCGTTTTTCAAGAGGACACCACCTTGCAGGAATTTGCCAATTGGCTCGCCACTACCGGCCCCAGCGTGTTTATCCAGGAACACTACACCTGGGCCATTCCCCTGCTCCAGTCCATCCACCTGATGGGGATCGCCGTCGTGTTCGGATCGGTCTTCCTGATGACCCTGCGCCTGCTGGGGCTCGCCGGAACCGACCAACCTATGCTGCGCATCGCCGAGCGGTTCGGCGGTTGGCTCAAGTGGGGCCTGATTGTGCTGGCCATCAGCGGCGGCCTGCTGATCGTCGGCGAGCCGGTTCGTGAAGTCATGACTGTCTCGTTTTGGATGAAGATGACCCTGGTGGCTTTCAACGCGATCGTGGGTTTTAGTTGGATCGCCCGCGTCAAGAAGAACCCGCAGGCCTGGGACGGACCCAACGCAAACCTGGGCTCCGCCAAATTGATGGCCGTTTTGATGTTCCTGGTCTTCATCGCGATCATCTTCCTGGGCCGCTTGATCGCCTATGACCAGATCTGGGGAGACTGGTCGCCGTTGAGCGCCTGAGCTTCGGCAACCCGCAGGCACACCAAGATTCACCACCAGTCAGCGACAAAGACATACACCATGGACATCGCCGCGATTCTCGAATATTTGCAAAACCTCCCGGTTGCGATTGCGATCCGCGATTCCCTGTACTACTTTCCGCTGCTCGAATCGGCGCACGTGATCGGGCTGGCGATGGTCTTCGGCACGGTCCTGGCGATGGACCTGCGCATGATCGGCCTTGCCTCGATGGAGCGGCCGTTTCGCGTCGTCACCGATGACCTTCTCAAGTGGACCTGGCTCGCTTTCGCGCTAACCCTGCTCACCGGCAGCCTGATGTTCATTACCAACGCCACCGTCTACTACAACACCACGGCGTTCCGCATTAAGATGTTGCTGCTGTTCCTGGCTGGACTGAACATGGCGATCTTTGAGCTCACCACCGGGAAGCATACGCAAGAGTGGGGCAAATCCGCGCACGTTCCCAGAGCAGCGAAGATCGCCGGGATCTGTTCGCTGGCCCTGTGGCTGGGAGTGATCGTCGCCGGACGCATGATCGGATTCGAAACCAGCAATGCCGCGCCCGCGGCGCAGGAACCGCCCACCGATATCAACTTCGACGACTTCCTGGAAGGCCTGCCGGACGAGCCTCCCCCTCCGCCCGACGGTTCGCAGTAAATAAGACGACCACAGCAAATACGTCCAACCCGGCCGCACGTCGCCCTCCCTGCAATTCAGTTCTGCTCAACGCTCATCCCCGATCGATGCACCGGGTGGGAATTCTATTCCCAGCCTGAGAAACTTCTTCTCTGTTGGGGGAGCGAGTTCAATTCCTCGGCCCCATTCATCTCTCGTCTTTTCAGCGCTTTCTGATTCCGGAACGAGACTTGCAGGACTAAGAGCACAAGAAACCTGCTATCAAGCAGTGGAATAGGAATAAAAGACCATGAAGTCATTCATTGCACGTAAACTGCTTCTCGCAGTGGCGGCCACCTGTTTGACCGCCATCCCATCGTTCGCGCAGGAAGGCGGGACCGTACCTGCAACATGTTGACCTGAAGATCAACGAGCCCGTCCTCGTTGGAGATACAACCCTGACTCCCGGCAACTACGAAATGCTGCTTCTCGCGCACAGCGACTATCGTGTGGTCCAGATCTACAACCTGGATACGCACAAACCCGTAGCCACCATCGACGGCAATCATACCCATATGATTCCGAACCGGACCGCGGCGCAACAACTGGAGTATTGGGAAACCCCGGCCGGATCTCCCGCGGCCCTGCGGGCGTGGTTCTGGCCCGGAGATCACAACGGCGTGGAATTCCCTTATCCGGCAAAATTCGAAGCAGAGCTCGCGCAGGCGAAGAACAGACGCTTTGAACGCCAGCCGGCGCAAAGCTGAAGGCGAACCCGCAAGTCGGCGGGCAAAGCGCCGCGGAATCCGCGACGGGCCGATAAGCCGATCATCGGACTCATTCCCGAGAGTCGCCTTTAAAGACTGAATCAAGGAATCACCGGGGCATTTCGTAGCTGCGTCCCACGTTGTAGGCAGCTGCGAAATGGTCCGGCGTTTTTGTTTTCTGGCGTGTTTGTAGCCGACAGGCCACCCGCGTCCAAGAGCACCTAAGAATTAAAGAAACGAGCCGGGAGCCCGCCATCTACGAATTAGACACTGGTTCACCCGCGCCTGTGAAGGCGACGGCGAACACGATGCATAGCGCAACGCATACCGGCAACTCACGACGCTGGCGCCTCCCCTTCCTTCTGCTCGAAGGCCTGCTGTGGAGCATCGGCGTAGTGGCCGTGGGAGCAGCGCTGCTTTATTGGACCGCGGGCTATTTCCTGCAGGTCCGCGGCGAGCGGGAACTCGCCGAGTTGCAGGCCATGAACCAATCGGGGTCTTCCCGTGCGGACCGCCTTCGCACGAACCTGAAGGAAGGCGCGGTGGTCGGCATGATCCGCATTCCTCGTCTGGCAGTCTCCTCCGTCATCTTTGAGGGGACGTCGTTCCAAACGCTGGCCGGAGGCGTCGGGCATCTGCAGCCTTCCTCGTTCCCGGAGGAAGACGGCAACGTCGTGCTGGCGGCGCATCGCGACACCTACTTCCGGCAGCTCGAACGAGTCCAGCCGGGGGACGACATCCTGGTGGATACCTTGGCCGGCAAGCAATGGTACACGGTGCAATCCGCCGAGATCGTAACGCCCGACCGCATCGATCTGCTGGAAGCAACGCCGGAGCCCGCGCTGACGCTGGTCACCTGCTACCCGTTCAACTACGTCGGACGCGCACCGGAACGCTTCATCGTGCGCGCTTCGCCACGCGGCGAATAGCGCGTAGCGGCGGGTTTCATTCACGAGAAATCCCAAACACTCCGGAAGAAATCGCGAATCTTTCGCCTCCGATCCAGTCTTTTCCAATCTAAACACTTTTTCTGGCATTTCTGCAGCATCTCGTCATGCAAAGGGAACAAATTACCCGACACACCTGTAGCTGCCGCATCGCGATCCATCTGCTATCGCCATGGCATGGCGTGGCTTACCGGTATGGAACGGAAACTGCATCCGTCAAAGCGTAAGCAGGGAAGTCAAAGAAAGGAGTTTCCTACGATGAAACCCGTCCTGAATCTGAAGCCCATAGCCCTGGCGCTGGTGTCGATCGGCCTCGCCATTTCTCCCCTCGCCGCCCAGGGACCCGTGAACCATGAGGTCACCAAAATTAAGATCAACGAACCGGTCTTGGTCCCGGGCAAGGTCCTGCCTCCCGGCGAATACGAAATCAGCGTAATGAGTCCGTCCACCGAACGTGACATTGTCCAGTTCCGCAACCTGACGACGAACAAAGTGGAAGCCCTGGTGATCGCGCTCCCCGACTACCGTACGCGTCCCACCGAAAAGACCGTACTCGATTATTGGGAGACGCCCAAGGACACTCCGCCGGCTCTGCGCGCCTGGTTCTATCCGGACGAGCAATGGGGCGCCGAGTTTGTTTATCCCAAGGCAATGGCGAAGAAGATCGAGGAGACCCGGCAGAACGCTCCGGTTCCGCAGGCTGACTACGGATCCGATGCACCCCTCACGCAGGAAACCGCCCAACAGGTGGATTTAAGCGGTATCCCGAAGAAGAGATCGTCGGCCCAGGCGAAGTCTGCCGTGGCGCAGGCTGGCACGACGAGTACATCCTCCGGGCCGGCGCTGGCCAAGGCGACGCCGTCCAGCAACGACAGCAGCCAGAGTTCGACAACGACCCCGAAGCCGCCGGCGGCGCAGCCCGCCAAGCCCCTTCCCCAGGCAAGCAGCCAATCTTCCGCCACCACAGTCGCCGCCAAGACTCCGAACGCCACGGCAAAGAATGCTTCGACGGCCAACACGAAACAGCAGTCCTCAAACACGCTTCTGGCGCAGAATCAGACCAAAGGCAAGGCCTCTCCGGTGAACGCGCAGACACAGCAGAATCGCGCGCAAGACAATCGGGCAAAAAGCGCCAACACCCAAATGCCGCAGACGGCCAGCCCCGTCCCGGCAATCTTCCTGACTGGGTTGGGCACGCTCTGTGCCGCGTTCCTGTTACGCCGCCGACGTCGCGCTGTTTAGGCGAAACGTTAATCGCGATGTGTTCGCCTTTGGGCAGGAAATCACTTCGCGGCGCTGGGAATATTTCTCCCGATTCAACTGTGGTTTGTCTATGCGCGCTAATCTCTATACCCCTGGGATCACGGCGCTTAACGGTATGGAACGCTACATGCGTAGTTAGAAAGTGAGAGTGAAAGCAACAGAAAGGAATTTGAAATGAGACTAGGACCCATCGGAATTGCATTAGCGACAGCCTGCATCGCCATCGCCCCCTTGATGGCACAGCCCAGCAACCTTCGTACTGACCTCACCTTCAATGAGCCGGTGCTCATTCCGGGCAAGGTGCTCCCCGCCGGACACTACGAGTTCAGCCTGGTGAACAGCGGAGAGAATCGGAACATCGTGGAGATTCGCAACACGAAGACCGACGACGCAACGATCGTGATCGCGCTGCCTGACTTCCGCACGCGTATTACCGATAAGACCGTGGTGGATTTTTGGGAGACTCCCGCGGGAGAGCCGCCGGCCCTGCGCGCCTGGTTCTATCCCGACGAACAATGGGGCATCGAGTTCGCCTATCCGACCGAGGTAGCCAACAAGATCTCAGCGCATACCGAGACTCCCGTCCCCAGTTATGACGCGGCAAGCAACGGCAAGCTCGACAAGAAGACGGCTCAGACGGTTTCCGTGAAGAACGCTCCCAGGAAAACGATGAGCAAGAAGTAGTGCGATCTCGATGGAAAACCCGCCGTGGAAACGTTCGGGTCCCGGAGCCCGCAACAGGGCCCCGTCGCTCTGAGGCCGAATGGGGCTCCAACGGGGCCTCCCTTGAATGAAGCAACAACTCTACCTTTTCTTAGACTCCTCTTCATCAACCCCTGGGGCGCTTCGGCGCCCCGCTTTTTCATGGCGTGACCTTCAAGCCTGACCTCCAGGAAGGATCCACGTCGCCTGCCCTGCCTTCGCGCGTAGCCATCGGTGCACATGCGCGCGAGCCACCCTCTTACGTTCTTCAGGTTCTCTTCCCGCTGTCTTTCCCCTGCCCGGACCTTCGCTGCGAAATCCCTTCGCATACGCGAACATTTCACCCGTCCCGTCCGCTCCCGCAATTCTCCGAATATGCAGAATCGCTTGGGTTTAGCGGGGTTTCTGGGTTTGGAACGCTGTTTGCATCATGGAATAGCGGAGTGAGAAGCAAAAGGAAAGGAGCTTCAATCTTATGAAACGACTCACCTCAATCGGAATCGCCCTGGCCACCGCATGCATCGCGTTGACGCCACTTCTTGCGCAGGATGCGGGCTCGGTACAGGAGAATAAGGAGACCAAGCTTACCGTAAAAGAGCCCTTGATGATTCCGGGCTACCTCCTGCAACCGGGCCAGTACGACGTGAAAATGATGTACGCCATGCAGGGACGCAATGTCGTGCAGATCAGTGATTTCAAAACCAACAAAGTCATCGCCACGATTCTGGCGGTTCCGGTCTTTCGCAACCGTACCAGCGGCCGCGAAGAACTGACCTATTGGGAAACGCCCAAGGGCGAGCCGCCGGCCTTGAAGGATTGGTTCTACCCCGGCACCTACTACGGCATGCAGTTCGCCTACCCGACCAAGGAAGCCGCCAAGCTCGCAAAGATCGCGAAGATGCGAGAAGATGAAAAAATTCCGCGATACGATATCGATAACAACACGGCACTGGATAAAGACACGGCGTTCGTCATCGAGATTGTGGACATCCCGGCCGAATCGGCCAACGCCAACTCTGATAACCTGAGCAGTTCCAACAAGTAGTTCCCACGCGGTGATGAAGACGGTAATTCCGCATCAAGACTCGAAGGTTTCTCGCCGCCGGATGAGCGCTGCTCATCTGGCGGCGGATGCTCTTGTGCGGCGGCTCCCCGGCCTTCTGTTGTGTCTCCTGGCGACGGCGTCCCTGGCGGCTCAACCCGTTTCTGTTCCCCCAACCGAGCCCACGGCTTCGCCCTCCACCGAAGGCGGCGCCGACTTTCAGAGTAACGTCGACTATGTCCTGCTGGACATCAGCGTCACCGATCACGGCATTCCCGTAGCCGGCCTCGGACCGAAGAACTTCACCGTTGAGGATGACGGCAAAGCGGTAGAGATCAAAGTCGAGCCTGGCTCCACCGCGATTTCGATTGCCCTGGTTTCCGATTTCAGCGGCAGTATGCGGTCCAGGCAATCCTTGCTGTCCTCCGGCGTCCGCCACCTCACCAGTCGTCTGGAACCCACCGACGACGCACGGATGATTCTCTTTAATGAGTTCCCACGCCTGTCGCCGAGAAAACCCATCGAATGGGCCGGCGAACTGTTGATGGAAACGCCCGCGGGTCAGACCGCCCTTTACGACGCCGTCGCTCTATCCACGCGGCTGCTCGAGCACGCACGCTATGAGCGCCGCGTCGCCATCGTCTTGAGTGACGGCGAGGACACAGCGAGCGAGATCAAACGAGACGCCGTGCTGCAGATTCTGGAACGATCCAGAACTCTGGTCTATGCCATCGGCCTCTTCATGCCAGGCGAAAAATATACCGACGCGGGCATCCTGCGCGCCATGGCCGACCGTTCCGGAGGACTCGCTTTCTTCAACAACGACGCCTCCCGTCTGGGCGATTTCTTCGATGACATCATGGCCGACCTTCGGTCGCGCTACGTGGTGGTGTTTCCCGCCACCCCACCCGGCAACGATACCGGCGTCCACAACCTGAAGATCACGGTTCGCGATGACGAAGGGAAGAAGCTTAAGGTCCGCAGCCGGACACACTATGTCTCGGCCGGCTATTGAGGGTCATCCGCACAGCTCGCTCACGCTCCAGCGCGAACGGCGAACGAAGCATTTTGTGCAAGTCTTAACCCGCCCCGGACTTCTCCCACTCGCGCCTACCGATCTAGCCGCCTGGGTCATCGTCGAGTGCCTGCCACCGCAACGGCGCCTGGCATTTTTTGAAGTCGAGGGACTCAGCTGCGCGTGGGACGCGCTCGGTGCGGATGCTGGTTCGGCTGGAGGTTGTACAGTTACGAAAGTGATCCAATATGCAGCCACGCATCGAAAACCACGTTGCCAAGATTCGTAAGAGCCGGGGACTCGGCCCATCAGAGTTGGCCCGGCGGGTGAATGTCAGCCGCCAGACGATCTACGCGATTGAAGCTGGAACCTACGTCCCGAATACGGCCGTATCGCTTCAGATTGCCCGCGAACTGGAAGTCTCCGTGGAGGAGTTGTTCAATCTGGCGCCCGAGGATGCCCCTGCTCCGGAGCCGCTTTCCGCCGAGGTCCTCTCCATCGCTCCCACCACCAAGGGGCAACCCATGCGCATCTGCCAAATCGGATCGCGATGGATCAGCGTCCCGGTGTCGGCGACCCCATACTATTTGCCGGAAGCCGACGCCATCGTCACCGGCGTGGGGCCGAAACGAACCGAACTTCTCGCATTCGCCAAGGAGGAGGCCGCGCAGAAGCGAATCGCCTTGGCCGGCTGCGATCCCGCCACCAGCCTGCTGTCCCATATGGTCGAAAAGGAAGCCGGAGTCGAAATCGTCTCAGCCGCCGCCTCCAGCAAGCTGGCGCTCAAGTGGCTGAAGGAGGGGAAGGTCCATATTGCTGGCTCGCACCTGGAAGATCCCGCCAGCGGCGAATTCAACCTGCCCTATATCCGCAAGGAGTTCCCGGACGAAGACGTTGCCGTGGTCACCTTCGCCGAATGGGAGGAAGGACTAGTGGTCAGTGCGGGGAATCCGCATGGCATCCGGGCGGTAGCCGATCTGGCTCACGCAAAGATCCGCTTCATCAATCGCGAGCCGGGTTCGGGAAGCCGCAGCCTGCTCGACAAGCTATTGAAAGCATCCGGCATGAAGTCCAAGCAGGTCAAAGGGTATGACCGGGTTGCCTACGGTCACCTCGCCGCCGCCCATGCGATCGTCGCCGGCGACGCCGATGCGTGTCTGGCAACGCGATCCGCCGCACGGACCTTTGGGCTGGATTTCGTGCCCCTGCACAACGAACGCTACGACCTGGTCATGCGCCGCCGCACCCTGGAGTTGCCCGCCATAAAAGCGTTCCTGGACGTCTTGCAAAGAGCAACCCTGCGACGCAAGCTCGAAACACTGGCCGGGTATGACACCTCGCAAACCGGAACCATGGTCGCCTGAGACTCCTAGCCGGGCTCTGGGCTTGCACCGATCCCCGGATTTCATGGATTTAGGAAGGAAAAGAAACTGGCGGAGAGAGAGGGATTCGAACCCTCGATAGAGTTTCCCCTATACACGCTTTCCAAGCGTGCGCCTTCAGCCACTCGGCCATCTCTCCGTAAGGGGTGCGCCCGCGCCGGATTACCCAGTGCGCGGCATTCAACAGTTTACCAGCTTGCAATCGGCCGACCCCAGTTTTTAAGCAGGAAAGATTTCACGGCAGCAGGGCCGCCTGATCAGGCAAGAGCAACGCGCGGGCGGCCCCGGATCCAACGGGCGCCCTCCCCGATCCACGGCCCCCAACCGATCCAACATGATGCGCCATGCTCCCCAATACGCGATACTATTCGGAACGTTATGAAAGCATCATCCTTCTCACTCGTATTGCTGACAGCCGCCGCGACCGCGGCCCTGCTCGTCCAGTCCTCCGCGGCCCAGCAAGGGAAAGCCAAGGCCAAGGGAGGCGACCTCTCCGAGGTCGAATTCGCCACCGCCCAAAGCATCGCCGACGCCCTGGCCAAGGGCGGACCCGCCATGACGCCCCGAGCCTCCATGGTCTCCCGCGACTCCCATCACCTGGTCGCCGGAGGACGACGCGACACGGGCGGCGACGCCGAACGCCATGAGAACGCCTATGACGTCGTCTACATCGTCGAAGGCTCGGCCACCTATGTCACCGGCGGCAAGATGGTCGGCGCGAAGGAAACCGGCCCCGGCGAGATGCTGGGCGGCACGCTCGAAGGCGGCGAGGTCCACCAGCTCAACAAGGGCGACGTCATCGTCGTTCCTCCAGGCATCCCCCACTGGTGGAAGGACACCGACGGGGTCACCTACATGATCATCAAGGTGAACAAGTAAGTCGAGGCCAGAGGATCGCCAGAAACAGCAAAAGCGGCCTGCGGGCCGCTTTTTTCATTTACTTATGGTGCGGATGAGAGGACTTGAACCTCCACGCCGTTGCCGGCACATGGACCTGAACCATGCGCGTCTGCCAATTCCGCCACATCCGCACAACTTGATGGGCAATCCCTATTGTCGGTAACCGGAGGGGCCCATGTCAACGTTTTTACACCCCGAAACGAGGCCCCGTGACGAGAGATTCTCCGCCGCTGCGGAGCTACTCCGCCCCGCCCGCCACGTCCCGAGCTTCCTGCACCTTCCGCATCCGGAACGGCACACTATTGACGATCCCCAGCACAATATCGTCGAAGCGATAGTCCGGAGCCGCCCCACGCGTCACCGTGCGGACCACCGCGTTGTCCTGCGTCTCCAGACCGCGCCCCAACGCATAGATCAGAAGTTTCGAAGTGAACGTATTGACAAAGGTCTCCGGACGCCGCAGCAACGCCGCGCGCAATTCCACCGGGCCCGTTACTTGGGTCCCATCGGCGAGTTGTCCCGCCGCGTTCACCGGACCACCCGGCTCCATTGTGCGCCACGCGCCGGTCGCATCGAAATTCTCCAACGCGAAGCCCATCGGATCCAGGAAGCTATGGCACGAGGCGCACACCGGATTCTTGCGATGCAGCTCCATGCGAGCCCGCAGCGTCGTCGCGCCCTTGCCGCTTTCCGGATTCTCGGTCAGCGCCGGAACGTTGGGCGGCGGAGAAGGCGCCGGCGTGCCGATCAGATTCTCCAGCACCCACTTGCCGCGCTTCACCGGCGAGGTCCGGTTCGACTCCGAGGTCACCGTCAGGATGCTTCCCTGCCCCAGCAACCCCCGCCGATTCACATCGTCCAGATGCACCTTGCGGAAGTGCGAGCCGTACACGCCCTCAATCCCGTAATGCTTGGCGAGCCGCTCATTCAGGAACGTATAGTCGGCGTCCAGCAGCTCGGTCACCGGACGGTTTTCGCGCATGATGTTCGTAAACAGCAGCTCGGTTTCCCGCCGCAGCGCCTTGCGCAAATTGTCGTCGAAGTTCGGGAACACCATCGGATCGCGCGTCTGGCTTTGCAGGTTGCGCAGCAGCAGCCACTGACCGGCGAAATTCTCGGTCAGCGCATTCGCCTTCGGATCGTCCAGCATCCGCTTCACTTCGATCTTCAGGATGTCGGGATCGCTCAAGCCGGCCCTGCTCGGCCACCGTCAGCAGCTGATCATCCGGAATCGAGCTCCACAGGAAGAACGACAGCCGCGACGCCAGTTCGATATCGCCCAGTTCATAGATCGAACCCGGCGTTGCCTTCGGATTCGGCTCGCCGCGGAACAGGAACTTCGGATCGGTCAGCATCAGCCGCAGCGCCGCCTCAATCCCCTTTTCAAAGCCGCCCTGGTCGCGACCCACCTGATAGATCCCCATCAGCCCCGACATATCCGCCGACTCCACCGGACGGCGATACGCCAGCCGAGCCAGCCGGCTCAGGATCTCCCGCGCGCACGGCGTCTCTTCGCTCGCATTCGCCGGATGGCATGAGAAGATGCGTTCCCGGCTCGGCGTATTGCCCGGACCGGTCGCATTCAGCGGACCCGTGATCTGGAAATGATCGATGATCGGAATCCCGTTCATGTTCTGCAGATCGTGATCCCAGGTGTGCGGCTGCAGCGGCTCATCGGACTCGGCCGAATCGCGGCTGCACAAACGTCACCACCACCTCGCGACGCCCGGCCTTCACCGGAATCCGCGCCTGCAGCCGCTCATCGAGCGTATCCTTGGCGACGCCGAGGTTCGTATCCGACATCAGGTTGTCTTCCTCGCCGCCCACCGGCGCTGAAAACACGCGCTCGCCGTCAATCGAAATCTCCAGCGTGTGCGGATACTCCAAACCCGTCACATAGCCGACGATGTTCTGGAACAGAAACACGTTGAAGTCATACTCGGCGTCCAGCGGGAAGTTGTACATCACCTTGGCCCCGCCGCGCGTACCCAGCGGCAGTCCCGGGATGTGCTCGCCCTGCGCCAGATCCGGCGGAACCTGAATCATGCTGCTCAGCGGCTTGATATCCATATCGCCGACGGCCACCTCGGCAATCTTCCCCGACGCGGTCAGATACTGATCAATCAGGGTCGGCGAGACCCGCAGCGCATCGGCGATGTTGTCGAACCCGTCGCTTTCGGTATCCGGCGGAAGATATTCAGACGGATCGACCGTCACAGCCAGCAGATCACGGATCGCGTTTCCATACTCGGTCCGGTTCAACCGATGCACCGGAGCCCGCCCCGGATCACCTTTGGCCAGCGCCGCATCATCCAACGTCAGTTCCACCCAATCGGTGAACGCATCCAGCGTTTCCTGCGGCGGGCGAGGCATCCCGCGCGGCGGCATCAACCCGCCGTTCAGCTTCTGTAGCACCTTCTCCCACACGTCCGGATTCGAAGCCGCCTCCGCCAGGTTGCGGCCTTCCAGCGACAGGTCCCCCGTGCGAGCTTTATCGTTATGGCAGCCGATGCAATAGGTCTGGATCATCTGCTGGTGCCGGGCCGCCGCGGCCGCATCGCCCGGCTCCCCGACTTGCGCGTTCTGCGATTGCGCGGCGGGGACCAACAACCATACCGCCGCTGCCGTCAGAGCAGGCACGCCAACCGAGCGGTACCGCCAACGTGGGGAGATCCGTGATTTCATTTCCATGACCATGCCTCTGTCAACTTCCAGCAACCGCAACACTTCGGGGGTGCGGCTGCCCCCATCATTGTAACGAGTTATGCTCCCGGTGGCTAAGGTCTGCTCCATGAAACCATGCAGTTTCCCGGGATCCGGCAACCCGAGGAAAAGGATGGCTGGCACTCGCGGGCAGGAGCCGCCCACCTCCCCCATGGGACTCCTCGAGGCATATCTCTAGCCCAGGAATTGTACTAGTACTATTTCCGAAAGGGGGTACGCCGTAGTAAACTACAGTCCTAGCACGTCAGCGCAACTGCTTTATAAGGAATAAAATGACACGCAAAAGCTTTCTGGTACTGGCCCTGGGGATTTTGACCGCGAGCATTGCCCCAGCCGCCCAACTGAGCTTCTCGAACCTGACCTCGAGCAACATTCCGGCCGGAGCCTACGGGACCGGACCCGGCCCGGCCAGCATCTATCCGGCGTCGGTGAACGTCTCCGGCTTCACCGGTGTCACGGCGGACGTCAGCCTCACTTTGATCGGCGTTACCCATACCTACGCCGACGATATCGCTGTACTCCTACAAAGCCCGACCGGACAAAATGTTCTGGTCTGGAATAATGCCGGCGGAAGTGGAGACCCCAGCAACTGTACGTTTATCTTCACCGATAGCGCCAGCGGTCCGATGCCGGACAACTCGTTTGTATGCGGCTCCACCTACCAGGCATCGATCTATGGCGGCATTACAAACTTTTCAGCGCCTGCTCCATCCGGCCCTTACGGAACCAGCTTTTCCGCGCTCAACGGATACAATCCGAACGGGACCTGGAATCTGTACGTGTACGACGATGCAGGCGGGGACGTCGGAAGTCTGGCCGGATGGACGCTGACAATCACCGACACCATCGGGGGCATATCCACCGTCCCGGAACCCTCCAGCCTGGCTCTGATGGGCCTTGGCCTGACCGCCGTCGGTTTCATCCGCCGTCGCCGCAGCAGCTAGCTTGGACGCGTTCGTTCGATAGCAGCTCTAAACGAAAAGGAGCGGTTCCCGCCACGATGGGCGGCCGCTCCTTTTGCTTTCTGGCGAAGCCACAACGGGCATGCCGATTGCCGCCGATCTCGCGCCAATCAACGCGTAAACGTGGCCGAACCGCCCTCAATCGCCGTCGACGTCACGTCCACGCGATCGTCAAACACCTCAATCGCCACCATATCTTCGACGCACGCATCCGGGCACATCTCCGCGGTAATCATCACGGGAATCTTGATCTCAGGCCCGGCTTCCCGGCCGTCCGGATAGAGGAGTAGTCCCAATTCCTCGCCGACCCGCCGGCCGTCGAGAAAGTTCCCATCCATTCTTCCGTTGGAGACATCCAGGATCCAGCTCCCCGCACCATCGATCCAAATCTCCGCCATTTCCCCAAGCGGCCTCTTGTCCGTCTTATCCGTCACCACGACGCGCACCGAGACGAGATCGTCCGCATCCTCGTTCTCCGCGGCTTCCGCATCAGCAACCGCCGCGTCGTCTTCCGGCGCCCCGGCGGTGTCCGAGCCGGACCCGCACGCGGCCGCGAAAAGAATCGCCAGAAGCAGGCCCACCTTAAGAAGTGGCACAGGAAGAAGTGGCGCAGGACGTTTTTGAAATGATGTCAGCACAGTTATCGCACTATACCGCGGAAGTTCTCACCACGGTGACAACGGACACTTCCGCTTCGGCAAAGACGCCAGAAAAGAAAAGGAGGAGCGATCTTCGCGATGCTCCTCCTTCCGTATTCCTGCTACCGAACCCGCAAGCTCGGCGCGGCCTCCTAGCTCAAAGCCGAGCTGTACAGTTCGATCAGCTTGCCCCAGGCACGCTCGGCGTCCGGCTCATTGTAGATCGGCCCGTTAGCGCCCGCCGGCATATCCATCACGCACCAGCCGTGCTGCGAGTTCGGATAGACCTCGACCTCAGCCCGATCGCCCCAGGCTTCCTTCAGCACGTCCTTGGCTTCCGGCTGGCTGGCGTCGTCGTTGGCCGCGATCCCGAAATACATCTGCGCCTTGGTCTTCGGCGCCAACAGATGCGGACTGTTCGGTGTATCGTTCACCAGTCCGCCGCCATGGAACGACGCCGCTGCAGCGATCCGGTCCGGTTGCGCCGCTGCCGTCCGCACAATCAGCGGTCCGCCCATGCAATAGCCCTGCGTGCCAATTCCCTTCGCCGCATCCACCTGCGGTTGCGAGTCCAGGAACGCCACATACGCCGCCGCATCGGTCTCGGCCGCGCCCGGCGCGGTGATCGATCCCATCAGCGGCGTCAGAAACGCGCGATCCTCAGTGTTGCCAAAGTCGAAGGTCGACATCCGCTCCTCGGTGAACGTCGGAGCTTTCCCCATCCGGTAATACGGATTCGCCACCAGCACCGAGTAGCCCTCTGCCGCCACCCGCCGTCCCATCGCACGGAACGTGGGCCGCAGGCCGAACGCATCCGGCCAGATGATCACGCCGGGATAGATGCCTTCGCCCTCGGGATGAATGAATACGGAATCGCTGACGCCGTCGGCGGTCGGGATCTCGACGTCGGTCTCGACGACTTCATACGGCGGTCCGGCAGCCGCCTCTTCCTGTTCTTCGACGGCTTCCTCGCTGGAGGAGCACGCCGCGAGTCCGGCAACTGCGGCCGTGGCGACAAAGCCGCGCCGGCCAATGTTCGATTTGTCCTGAGTGAGCTGGTTCTGTGAGAGGTTCTTGCGGTCTTCAGACATGCGTGCGATTGTAGCGCCTTTCGGTCCGAAATTGAACAGCCGCCCGCCTGACCGGGAGCAGATCTATCTTTGGGGGGCCGCGTTCCTCGGGGGCCGGCGCTCCTCGGGGGGCCGGGGTTCACCCGGCGGGAAGGTTCACCTTCCCAATCCGCGAAGCCCCGCTACGTGGCGCGGATCTCCGCAGCCGCGCTTCATCCGTCGGGTCGGGAGACCCGACGATAGGGGGCCTCGTCCAACCCAGCAGCCCCACTGCAGGTGAGCCGGTGAGCACTTCAGAAGCGCAAGCGGTAGCGCGCGCCAGCGTCCTCGACCGCAATCCACCTCGCTCCCCGCGCCAGCGTCACATTCCCACTGCGGAACCCCGACCGTCAGGGAGGGGCGATCCCCCCACCAGCCCCCCTACCAGTCCATCGCGACCCGGGTAAACGTCCGCACCGCCACCCCCGTCGGCCCCTTCGCCATGAACGGCTTATCGGCATCCAGCCACGCCGTTCCCGCGATGTCGAAGTGCACCCACGGCGTATCGCCGACAAACTCGCGCAGGAACCAGGCCGCGGTGATCGACCCTCCCCAGCGCCCGCCGATATTAGCCAGATCCGCGAAGCTCGACTTCAGCAGCTCCTTGTATTCCTCGTCCATCGGCAGTTCCCAGGCCTTTTCGCCCTCGGCCTTGGCGGCGTTCATCGCGCGATCCCGCATCGCCGCGTTATTCGAAAACACGCCGATGTTCACATTGCCCAGCGCCACCACCACCGCGCCGGTCAGCGTCGCCGCGTCGATCAGGTGCGTGCAACCGATCCGCTGCGCATAGGTCAGCGCGTCGATCAGAATCAGGCGGCCTTCAGCGTCGGTATTCAGGACCTCCACCGTCTTGCCGTTCAGCGACGTCACGATGTCGCCCGGACGCTGCGCCCGCCCGCTCACCATGTTCTCGACCGTGGCGATCAGCGCCGTCACCGGGATCTTCGGCTTCAGCATCGCGATCGCCCGCATCGCGCCCAGCATGGACCCGGCCCCGCCCATGTCGTACTTCATCTTCTCCATGCCCTCGGCAGGCTTGATCGAAATCCCGCCCGAGTCAAAGGTCACGCCCTTGCCGACCAACCCCAGATGGTCCTTGGTCAGAGGCACTTCCTCCGGCATGTACCGCAAAATGACCAGCGAGGGCGGCTCATCACTGCCCTGCGCGACCCCCAGCAGCGCCCCCATCCCGAGCTGCTTCATCCGCTCCCGGTCCAGCACCTCGCATTCGAGGCCGCACTCAGCCGCCATGGCCTGCGCGCGACGCACCAGTTCCGGCGGCGTCAGGATGTTGGCCGGTTCGTTCACCAGCTCGCGCGTGAAATTCTGCGACTCGCCGAGAATCGTTCCTCGCCGCACCGCCTCCTGCATCGCCGGCGTATCCGCGCCCGCGACGATAAACAACTCCAGCGGCTTGCCCTGCCCCGACGTCTTCCTTTTGTCTGGATCGAAGGAACCCAACAGCGCCGCCTCCACCGCAGCTTCGGCATCTCCGGTTTTCTCCAGCTTCCAGGCCAGCGACTTCACGCCTTTCTGTTTCAACGTGCGGACAGCAGCCGCCACCACCCGGCGAAACGCTTGGCCGTCCAGCTCGTCGCGCTTCCCGCCGCCCACGATTACCAGCCGCTTCGCGGCCAGCCCCTGGGGTGCATGCAGCACCGATAGCTCATTCTTTTTGCCGGTAAACTCGCCCGAGTCCTTCAATGCGGCGATCCAGCCAGCGAACCCGGCCAATTCGGCGGGCCCATCTTCTCCGTCGCGGAGCAACACAGCGATCGCGTCGGCGTCTATCTTGTCAAACGGTGCAGCGTTCAGAGTAATGTTCACGGTTGGTTTCGGTCCTGTATACGCGAGATGTGGGGATTCCTTCGGTATCCCTAATCATTATTTATCGTAGCGGCACTCCAGACCGCCCCCGCTCTAGCCACGTTGATGACGAGCCATGGCGGCCTTGGCCTCGGCGTCCATCTCGCGATTCCGCGCCGCCTCCCGCTTATCGTGGAGCTTCTTGCCGCGCCCGATCGCCAGTTCCACCTTGATCCGCCCGTTCTTCAGATAGAGCTTGGTGGGGACCACGGTCAGCCCCTTCTCGCGCGTCAGTTGCTGGAGCCTGTCGATCTGGGCGCGATGCAGCAGCAGCTTCCGCCGCCGCACTGGCTCATGATTCATGATGTTGCCGTGCGTGTAGTGCGAAATATGCGCGTTGGAGAGCCAAGCCTCGCCGGCCAGGATCTCGGCAAAAGCGTCCTTGAGCTGAATCTTGCCCGCCCGCGCCGCCTTGACCTCGGTGCCGGCCAGCACCAGTCCGGCCTCCAGATTGTCCGACAAATGATAGTTGTGGCGCGCCGAGCGATTATCGCTCAACAGCTTGATCCCGTCGGTCTGCTTGTTTTTTTCCACAGCCATCGGTAAATTCGCGGAGCCCGCCCGCTCCTCCCGGCCCGATTCAGGTATGCCGCGCGAGGATTTTCTCCCGCCGACGCGATTTCCTCTCCACGCCCGCAAGCCCCCAATCGTCAATTGGTTAGGCGCCGCTACAGGCTTGAGTGTAGCACGGCAGGCGCCGACAAACTCGGTAACGCAATGATGGGAATACACTTACGTCCGAATCTACGGCACTGGCTCTGATGGCGATTCTGGCCCTTCCGGTGGCCGCCAGAACCCGCGCCGGAGACAAATTGTTGAAGCAGGGCCAGGATGCGGAGGCCGTCAAGAACTGGGATGCGGCCCTCGATTTCTACCAACAGGCCTACAACGAAGACCCGCGCGATACCAGCTACGAGATCGCGATGCGCAAGGCCATGTTCAACGCCGGCGAGGCGCACGTGAAGCTGGGCCGTGAGGCTCGCGCCGACGGCAACCTCACCGAGGCCATCGCCGAGTTCCAGCGCGCCATCCAGATTGATCCGTCCTCGCCCATCGCGCTGCAGGAGCTTCAGCAGACGCAAGCCATATTGGCGCAACCCTCCGACGATCCAAACCTGGCGACCTTGACGCCCGCTCAGCGCGAACTGCGCGCCGGCGCCGAGATGATCGAATCCATGCTGGATGTGCCGGCGTTGAATCCTCCGGTGAAACGCATTCCCGCGCTGACCATGAACAACCAGCCGCTGCGCATCCTCTATGACACGGTGGCCAAAATCGCCGGCGTGACGGTGGTGTGGGACAGCACCTGGAACGTTCCCGATACGGCCTATGACATTGACTTGCCCGAGTCCAGCGTGGAGCAGGCCTTCAACTATCTGGCGATGGTCACGCGGACCTATTGGAAGCCGCTGACCTCCACCACGATCTTCGTTACCGAAGAAAGCGCCAACAAGCGCCGCGACTTTGAACCCAACATCGTCAAGACGCTGTTCGTCACCAACGCAACCACGGTCCAGGAATTTCAGGAAATCACCACGGCGATCCGGACCATCACCGACATCCGCCGCGTCTACGCCTACAACGCCCTCAAGGCGATGGTGGTGCGCGGACCGGCCGACGCGGTGGACCTCGCCGAAAAGCTGATTCGCGACCTCGACAAACCCAAGTCCGAGATCGCGATCGACGTCATCGTAATGGAAGCCAACACTTCCCGAACCCGCGACTTGGCGGCGACCCTTGCAAACAGGCTGCAAACGGAGCACTGTCGCCTGGGATCACCCAGAACGTTGAACTTCAGTCCCCGCGCTCGGCGATTTCCACGAGTACCTCCAGCGGAACCGGCTCAACCTCCAGCACCAGCACGACCGTCAGCCTGCCGAACCTGAGCCGCATTAACGGCAGTGATTTTTCCACCGCCACCTTTCCAGGAGCCCTGCTCAAGGCGGTGATGACCGACGCCACCACAAAAATCCTCAATTCGCCGCGCGTGCGCGCCTCCGACGGCCAGGAGGTGACGCTGAACATCGGCGATCGCGTCCCGGTCGCCACCGGTAGTTTCCAGTCCGCGGCCGGCGGCCTGGGCGGCGTCAACACGCAGTTCCAGTACATCGAAGTGGGCGTCAATGTGGATATCACGCCGCAGGTGCATTCCAACGACGAGGTCACACTGCAGGTCACCATTGAGATTTCGAACGTCCGCAACACCGTGCACCGTCGGCCAGTACAATCAGCCGATCATCGGCCAGAAGACCACGACGGCGAACCTGCGCTTGAAGGACGGCGAGGTCAACCTGCTCAGCGGCCTGACCCAGAACCAGACCACCGAATCCCTGGCCGGCATCCCTGGACTGATCAAGATTCCCCTGCTGGGCAAGTGGCTATTCGGCTCGCAGAACACCACCAACGATCATTCCGAGCTGATGATCGCCATGATTCCGCACATCATCCGCACGCCGAACTTCACCCGCGAGAATCTGCGCGGCGTCTATGCCGGTACCGATCAGCAGTTGATGCTGCGGTTCGCGCCTCGCTATGAAGACGAGGAACCGGCCGTCGCCACCGATCTCGAGAACGAAGAGAATCAGACCGAAGCCGGCGTTGTTCCGCCGCAGGGCTCGGTGCCCGCTCCGCACGCCGAGAACAGGCCGCCGCGCCCGCACCGGCGGCTCCGGAAACCACGCAGCCCCAAGCCGAGGAGGCCCCGGCTCGGGCCGCCGTCGGAGGTCCCCCGGCCACCGCTCCTCCGGAAGACGGAGCTCCCGCGCGCCTGACCTTCAATCCGGGCGTGGTGATGGTGGCGCCGAACTCGCCGTTCACCTTGAACGTCCAGATGGAGAACGCCAACGATCTCTATTCGGTGATGCCGCTGCGCATCAGTTGGGACCCCGCGCTGCTGCGCCTGAACGACATCGCGCCGGGTGAACTGCTCTCGCGCGACGGCGGGCGCGTCACTTCGGTGAAGGATATTCGCAACGATACCGGCCAGGCGACGCTCAGCGTGACCCGGCCGCCGGGACAATCCGGCGTGTCCGGATCGGGAGCCGTCGCGACGCTGAACTTCGTCGCGGTCGCCCCTGGCTCGGGAACGATCACGGTGACGGAACTGTCGGCCACCGATGCCGCCGGAGAAGAAGTGCCGGTGAACCTGGGAGCCGTACCGGTGGCTGTACAGTGAGCGGGGACCGGGCACGTGCCGCTGTTCGGCGAAGCTCAGGTTCGCTACGCTGGAAATAGAGAGGCAGTTTTATGAAGTACAGCAAGCCCATCTCCACTCCCGTCGCGGGGCTCCCCTCGAGGCGCCGCCTTCTGGAGCGCGGCATGACGCTGGTGGAATTGGTCGTCGCCATTGCCATCCTCGCGCTGCTGTCGACCATGGCCGTGCCCCTGGCTCGCTACAAAGTGCAGCGCGATAAGGAGCGCGATTTGCGCTACGCGCTGCGCGAGATCCGCGACGCAATTGACCGCTACAAGGACGCCGCCGACGAAGGCGCGTTCCAGGTGGAGGTCGGCACCCAAGGCTATCCCGAATCGCTGGAGATTCTGGTGGAGGGTGTCGAAACCTCGGCCGATGGCGCCAAGCTCAAATTCCTGCGGAAGATCCCGGTGGATCCGATGACCGGCTCGACCGATTGGGGCCTGCGCAGCATGCAGGACGATCCCAAATCCATGGCCTGGGGCGGCGAAAACGTCTTCGATATTTACAGCAAAACCTATGAGCTGGCGCGCGACGGCACGCCGTATGCGGAATGGTAGGATCGGCGAGCGCGAACGGTTCGCCCCGGCAAACAGGAGCAGGCGATGGGAAACGTAGTTGTAAAATCCCGGTACGAGAATAGCCTTCGCGGTGAGGGTGAGCGCGGCTATACGCTCATCGAGCTCATCATCGTCATGGCGATCATCGGCATCCTGGTCGGCGTCGCCATCCCGATGTACACCAACGCCATCCGCCGCTCCAACGAAACGCTGCTCAAAAACAACCTGTTCGTCATGCGCAACGCCATCGACGAATATACGTTTGACCGCAAGATGGCTCCGCAAAACCTCGACGATCTGGTCGAGGAAGGCTACCTCCGCGAGATCCCGCAGGACCCCATCACCAAGAGCAACCAGACCTGGACGGAGATCATTGAAGACTCGCTGACGGCGGTGGATCAGACCCAGCCCGGCATCTTCGATATCCGCAGCGGCTCGGACACCATCAGTCTGGAAGGGACCCCCTATTCGGAGTGGTAGCCCATCGGAGTGGTCCGTGGCCCTCCTCGGGCACGAGGAAAGCAGTACCGTGCGGAACCTAACGCAGAATCGACCTCTCGACGTGGCACAGTGCGGACGCGGCCGGCAGCTCGGTGATTCCCCGCGCCGCGGTTACTCCCCCCAGTGCGCCCGTTCGTCAAGCGGTTATTCACCCCCGCGCGCCCGTTCGGTACGCGGTTATTCACCCCCGCGCGCCCATGCGGCACGCGGTTATTCATTGGTCGAGCTGATCATCGTCATGGCGATCATCTCGCTCCTGGTGACGCTTGCGATTCCGGTCTACACCAATGCCATCCGGCGCACCAACGAATCAGTCCTCAAGGACAACCTCGCCCTGCTGCGAACCTCAATCGACGAATACACCTTCGATCGGAGCGCGGCGCCGCAAACCCTGGACGACCTGGTGAGCGAAGGCTACATCAACGACGTCCCCGTGGACCCGATCACCAAGAGCAACCAGACCTGGGTCCCGATCATTGAAGATTCCCTGCGCTTCCCCGACCAGACGCAATCCGGCATCTTCGATGTCCAAAGCGGCTCCAGTGAGATGAGCATGGAAGGCACGCCGTACTCGGAGTGGTAGCCCGCCATCCACCATCGGTGATGGAAGCGAAGATTACGGCTTCGGAAGCGCCGTCGACTCAGTCGGAATCCCGCGAGCTTCCATCGCCGCGCGCAGGATCTCCGCGGTCGTTTCATGCACGTCGCGGCGGCTCCCGTCGAACCCTCCGGAACCACCCGCCAGGCCCAGTGACGCATCCAATGGTGTGAACCCGTTGCGATCCTTCGCCGCCAGATCCGCGCCTTCCTCGATCAGGAACACCACCACCGCGTCCTTGCCGAGCTTCGCGGCCGCATGCAGCGCCGTGAATCCGGTCCGGTCCGCGGCATTAATGTCCGCGCCGTGATCCAGCGCGATCCGGATCGCCTCAATGGTCTCGTCCTCGGTCTTGAATCGCCCCGTCGCATCGGCTTCGTTGTTGCCCACGCCGGCGGCCGCCATCAGTGGCGTCACGCCATTGCGCGTCGCCAAGCTGAAATCCGCTCCCGCCTCGACCAGGACCTTCATCCCGGCCAGATCGGCGGCCTTGGTGGCGCGCAGCAACGGAGTGGAGCCGGTGGTGAATATCGTGTCCTGGCCGCGATCCAGCTTCGCCCGATAGGGCTGCTGCTGCGTCAGTTGATGATTCACGTCCGCTCCCGCATCGATCAGGATCTGCATCAATTCCAGCGCGGAAATCTTCTCCTGTACTACATCCGGCGGCGGCCGGTTCGACACCGGCATCGTATTGAAATCGGTGGCGGCGAACAGCGCCCCACGCCCGGTATCGTCATACAAGTTCGGATCCGTCCCGACACCGGTCAGATACGCGGCCATGTCGTAATGCCCGTTAATGATCGCCATCACCGTGGCGCTCACCCCGTGCGGATCCTGATACTGATAGTCCGCGCCGTTGGCGACCAGGACCTCCGCGCACTGGAGGCAATTGTCCCGCGCGGCGAACAGCAGCGGGGTCAGCCCGCCCAGCGGCAGCCACTTCGCGCGCGGTTCATCGGTGGTCTGGCGCTCCCATTCATTGATATCGGAAACCGCGTTGACATCGGCCCCCTGCTCGATCAGGAACGCCGTCATCTCGGGATGGCCCTCGGACACCGCCCACATCAGCGGCGTCTGCCCATGCCACTGCTCGCGGGCATCCACCACCGCGCCATGATCCACCAGGACCTTCGCAGCCGGTACCTCCCCCGTCCGAGCCGTCGTATGGAGCGCGGTCTCCTGCAGGTTCACCGCGTCGTTGGCATTGGCGCCGCTGTTGAGCAGCAACTCGATCATCTCCGCCGAGCCATTCTGCGCCGCCAGATACAACGGCGTGATGTGATAGCGATTCTCCGCCCGCACATCCGCACCCATGTCGATCAATTCCTTGGCCAGATCCAGTTCATTGAACCGCACCGCCCAATGCAGCGGAGTGGTGCCGTCCGGCTGCGCGGCTTTCGCATTCGCGCCATCGAGCAACGTCTCGGCACGCTCGAAATCGCCCTGCTCCAGCGCATCGGCCAACGGAGCATTCGTCGCAGCCAGCACCAGCGACGCCGCCCATCGCGGCGAACATCAGGATTCGTGTCAGGTCTCGCATCGCCATACCTCGATCGCCTTAGTCAACGCGCCTAGAGTTCCGCCAGCCGGCCCGTCGAATCGCCCAGCGCATCGATCTCCACGCCGCCCTTCTCGAGCATCGACAGCAGCAGGTTTGTCATCGGCGTATGGTCTTCGTACTTCAGATGCCGGCCGCCCTGCATCTGACCGTTGGCTCCGCCCAGAATGAGATTCGGCAGCGGGAAGTGGTTATGCGCATTCGAATTGCTCATGTTGCTGCCGTACAGCAGAACCGAGTGATCCAGCAGGCTGCCGTCGCCGTCCGGTGTCGCCGCCAGCTTATCCACGAACTTGGTGAACAGCGTGATGTGGTAGTTCTGGATCAGCTTCAGCTTCTCGATCTTGTCGTCGCGATTCTGATGATGCGAGGTCGCATGATGGCCGTCCGGCACGCCGACCTGCGGATAGGTGCGGTTCGACACCTCGCGAGCCAGCATGATCGTGAATACCCGCGTCACGTTGGCTTCATAGGCCAGCGCCAGCAGATCGAACATCAGCCCTACGTGCTCTTCGTATAAATAAGGAACGCCCGCCGGCGCATCCGGAAGATCCAGATCCTGGGAGCCCGCGGTCTGTGCGGCCCGGTCAATCCGGCGCTCGATCTCGCGGATGCTCTCCATGTACTCGTCCATGCGGGTCTTGTCTTCCGGACCCAGGACCGCCTTCAGGCCGCTCGCGTCCTCGCGAACCGCATCCAGAATGCTTTGATCCAGCCGTTGCCTCTGCGCCCGCTGTTCCGGCGTGCCGCCCTGCCCGAACATCCGCTCAAACACCCGCCGCGGATTGATCTCCATCGGCAGCGGCGTGGTCGGCGTCCGCCACGACAGCGTGTTCATGTAAATGCAGCCGTAATCGCGATCGCACGCGCCGATTAGCCCCGACTGATCTTCAATCCCGAGTTCCATCGACGGCAGGATCGTCTCCTGCCCGATCTGTTGCGCCGCAACCTGATCCGCCGTAATGCCGGCGAAGGCATCGACGCCCTGCGTCGGCTTCGGACGAACGCCGCTCAGCCAGGTCGTCGGGCTCAGCGAGTGCACCGCGGTGGAGTCAGCCGCGCGGTGGCCCAGCCCGCTAATAATGTTTAACTTGTCGCGATGATGTTCCAGCGGCTTCAGGATCCGCCCGAACTCAAACCCGGTGCCCTCGGTCTCCGGAGTCCAATCGGTCATGATCGCGCCGTGCGGCACATAGATCCATCCCAGCCGAGCCCCCGGATTCGCCGCGGTCGCCCGCAGCGGCGTCTGTGCCGGAATCATCGAATCCAGCAGCGGCAACGCCAGCGTCACGCCCGCTCCCCTCAGGAACATCCGGCGATTCAAGTGCTTCTTGGATAAGAACATGTGCGACTCCTTCTACTCTGTCAACCTACTCTGTCAACGTGGGCAAGGGCGGTAGCGCCTCCAACTGGTGGCGCACTTCCCTCAGAGTAACGCCCTTATTTTGACACGTTTGCAACCTTGGCGCGACCGCCATTCGATCTAGGGAGTTTTGCGCCAAACCCTGCGTAGGCACCCGCGCGGGCCTCTCTTTATTAGATGCAAACAAAGGCGTTCGGGTAGCGAATCCCCCGCGCCGCGAGGCTCCGGTCACTACTTCAGGAACTGCTGCAGCCACGCCACGAGCCGATCCTTGTAGCTCGCCAGCGACGCATTCCGATCCCACCACCGCAGCCCGTGCCCGCCGCCATTCACGGTCACCAGATCGCAGGTCTGGTTCGCCTGATGCATCGCATCGCACATCTCCTCGGACTGTGCCAGCGGCACCAGCGGATCCTCGGTCCCATGAAACAGCAGGAACGGCGGAGCCACGGTCCCGACCATATACCTGGGCGAAAGCGTCTGCAACCCGGCGAGCAGCATCTGCCCCAGCGTCGATCCGGTCAGCGCCTGCCGAAGCTGCGGAGGCACCCGATCCGACGTCTGCGCGAGTTCGCCTAAATCGCTCGGCCCGAAGAACCCGACCAGCCCCGCGACATCACCGCCCTCGGCCGGCATCAGCGCCGCGACCTCGGCCAACTGCGCCCCCGCCGACTCACCGATCAGTACAATCCGATTCGGATCCACGTGCAGCTCCGCCGCCGCATTCTTGATGTAGGCCACCGCCGCGCGGACATCATCGCTCGCGCCGGTCACCGTCTTCACCCCGTCCGGGCTCAGGAGCTTCGAAACATCGCTGAGGTCCGCCAGCCGGTAGTCGATCGAAAACCAGGCGAATCCGGCCTGCTCCAGCGGCGCGAACAGAGGACGAATGCTGCCCTTGTCGCCCTTGACCCAAGCCCCGCCGTGCACCAGGATCGCCGCCGGGTAAGGACCTGTTCCGTCAGGAACATAGCCGTCCATCGTCAGGCTCCGGCCGGCGGGAGCCGCATATTCCACATTCTGCAGGTTGCGCGCGGCGAGCGGCGCGGCCAGCGCCACCCATGCGGCAATCAGAGTGCTGCCCCAAACCCGGCAGCCTTGACGAAACAAAACCAGGCGAAACGGAACCATTGGAACCTACCTACTTTGAAAGACCCTGCAAGCGGGCAGAATTTCTACTTCTATTGTGACGAATCCGCCCGGCATTCGTTACTCCCCTGGACCGAAGCGCAATCACAACTCACCGCCAATCCGCGCCCGGGGCGTGGGGCGGGGCCATGCCCCGCCATCCCTTTCCGGCAGAACCCGCATCCCCCATAACGAAACCCCGTCCCGCTACGTCTAACTTCCGGGGGAGAAATCGCGAACAGGCAGGTGTCAGCGGTGCTACGATCCAGAAATATGGAGTTTTCCAGCCGGATGCTTTTTAGCCGGATATTTTTCCCTGCGACGTTTTCCAGCCGGGCGGGCCGCGTCGCGTTGCCGGGACTGCTCTTGCTCGCTTTGTTCCCGGCCTCGGCCTGGGCCCAGTTCGGCGCCCAGCTCCAGTCGAAAACCACCCGCGAGTTCAATCAGTATCAATCCTCCTCGGAAGCCGCCATGAAATGGACGCCGCGCTACGGAAGCCTGGCGCCCGGCGAGGTCCGCATCGAACCCGCCAGCGGCGATGGCAACACGGATATCGACGACGGCATCGTCCATGACTGGGTCGCCGCGACCATCGTCCGCGACGCCACCGTCGACCAGGTGATCGAGCTGCTGCAGGACTACGAAGCTTATCCCAACATGTATACGCCGGAGGTCCAGGACGCGCGCGTGATCAGCCACCGCGGCAATGACTGGCGTGTTTTCCTCCAGATGTACAAGGAAAAGGTGCTCAGCGCCACGCTGAACGGCGAGTTCGACGTCGAGTATCGTGATCGCGGACGCGGCCGCTGGACCATGGTCTCCCGCTCCACGCGCATCGTCGAGGTGGATGAAGGCAAGGAACTGCCCGTCGGCAAGGGGCATGGATTCCTGTGGCGGCTGAACGCCTACTGGCTGGTCGAGCCCCGTCCGGAAGGCGTCTATCTGGAAGTCCGTTCCATGTCGCTATCCCGCGACGTGCCCTTCGGCCTGGGCATGGTGGTCAAGCCGTTCATCACCAGCGTCCCGCGCGAAAGCCTGAACGACACCATGACCAATACGGTGAAGGAACTGAAGCGGCGGGTCGCCCTAGCGCGGCGTGCGCCGGTCGAGCTCGCTTCCGGCAAACACCCAGCGGTCGCCGAGTAGATAGTTAATCACCGAGGTCGCCACAATCGCGATCGCATTGGCCGGCACCGGCGGAATGCCGACCCATCCGGTCAGGATCTGCATCCACACCAGGTTCGCCACGATCGACACCAGTCCGTTCGCCAGATGAAAGCGCAGGAAGCTGCCACGGAACTCGTGCGGCTCCCGATCGCGCCAGGTCCAGTTCCGATGCCAGGCGTAGTTGTGCAGCAGCGCGGACTCCACCGCCAGCGCTGTCGCGGGCATGTAGTGCATCCCCAGCCGCGTCAGCACGGCCAGCACGGCGAGCTGGACTCCGGCGCCCATCACGCCGACGGCATTGAACTTTAACCAGCGAAGCACGGTCTCTCGCGAGCCTACTTTTTAACTCGCGTCTCCTCCCGATACAGCTGCATCGTGTGCTTCACCGTCGCCTGCACCAGGATCACCGTCACCCCCACCGCGCCCACCGCAAAGCCGAGATCAAACAGCAGGTACGGCTGACCCGCGATCGTCGCATAGGGATTGCGCAGCGCGAACAGGTTCCCGACGCACAGCAAAATCCGGAGCTCGGTCGGCCCGAAGCTCCAATGCGAAATATGGAACTTGCCGATTGTGTAGGTGGCCAGGAAGATCTCGATCGACAGCAGCAGGTAAGGAATCAGGAACGCGACGGCTACCACCGGGCTCAAATACCCCGACAGCGCCAGTCCGCCGATCAGGAACGTGATCCCGAACGAATCCAGGATGTGGTCGATATAGAACCCATAGCGCGGACGCTGCTGGTTCCGCACCCGAGCCAGTGTCCCGTCCAGCGAATCGCCGAACCAGTTCATCGCCAGTAGCGGGATCACCAGCAGCAGCCCCAGCGGATTCACGCTCGCATACCAATACGCCGCACCCGCCGCGACGATCGCCACGAACCCGAGCCCGGTCAGATGGTCGGAATTCACCCACGCCGGAAGCCGCTGGGCGATCCCGATCAGCGTGCGCTTCTCCATCGCCGCGAGCATGCTGGTGTGCTCGCGCGAGGCGTTCTTGAATTCCGGATTACCCGCTTTTGGTATCAGGCGACTTTATTTCAGACGACGACGTCGGAGCTGCCATACCCACCCCCTCTTTTATTGCAAACGACGGTCCAACGATTCCTGCCCGGCTTCGCTACGCCAATTTCTTGCTTATGTTCAGGATATGTGACGGCCCAAGTACACTTTCGTTACGCCGTCGGCGAGTCAACTGTTCAGACGGTCCCCTGCGGCCAAAGGATTCATTAAGCAACGGGTGGGCGGAACCGGCACGCTATCAGCGATTCAACGTAGCGCAAGGCGCATTTTAGCCGTTGTGCACGGTCAAGCAAAGTGGCGCGGATCTCCCTTGGGCTGCGTAGCCTTGGCGAAGGAGGCGTAGCCGCGCACCAGACGCGAGCCGGGCGAGCGGGTCAGCTATGGCATCAGGGGACCAGCCCGATCGATAATTCGAATCGTGTCAGGCTCCTCACGAACGGAATAGGATGCGCTCTCGCCAGGAGGCTCCTTTAGTTCAAAGGCAAACCGGAGCTTGATGACCTTGCCCGCACATTTAGCGGAATATAACGCGGACTTGACCGCTGCATCCACGGCCGGTACAAGCATCGGATGCCCATTATGAACCACGTCGCGCGCACGGCTCTCTGAATAGATACGTTGAACGAAACTTCTACCGTAGACTGAACGCGCGCCTGGCGCGCACTCGCCGGATACTTCGGAGGTGTGAACTGAACAAAGCAAGTAAACGGATCCGCGACAGTCTCCGCAGCCTGCCCCCATGCGAGGCCCGCAAAAACAAAACTCAGGAAAAGGATCCCCTTCACGCGCATTATTCTACGAATATTGCGCCACGCGTCGAGCCCGAGTTCACTGGCACTCCGCCAGAAACCGAACCAGGTCCGGATACTCCGGCTCAATCGGCAGATTTCCATCCGGAGAACCCCTGTACCGTGCATCCATGTCTCGCAATTTACAAGAGGACGGAAACAAGCCTTCCGATGCAAATCCTGCGCGAAGGTCCAGACGATACGAGTACGGTTCCCCCAGCCCCGCCGCTTCCAGCTTCTCGCGCACTCCGTAATAGGGCAGCTCGAGCGTAAATCGGCCTCCGGTCACCGGCACCACCGAACCCATCCGCTGAGCGCCAACAAGCACGTCAAAGAAATCCAGTTGAAAGAAGCTGTGAATCACCCAGGATTCCCAGACCTCCGCCCGGACGCGAAGTTGATCGGTGTGCGGATGCCCAAAAATCACCCCGCGCAGCACGACCTTCTTCGGCGGCTCGCACGGAATCTCCATGCGGACATCGCCCTCCGGCGGCACCGGCTGAATGTCGATCAGGTGCAAACCGCATTGCTCACTGATCAGCACCCCGCGCACCCGCGCCGCACGTTGCCCATCGCGGTACTCCAGGGGTAGCCGGTATTCGCCATCCACCAGCTGACCGCCATACTGCGGACCCTGTGCATCGCCCAGCAGGAACCGCCTGTAGATAGGGCTTGCATTGCCCAACTCATCCGCAAGATCCTCATCGGGAAGTTTAAGAATCAGAAACGTGCTCGGCGGGACGTCCTTTTTCGCATCGCCGCTCTGCGCCATCAACCCGGCGCACGTGAATAAAAGAACAATCAATGCGCAAAGCCAAGTCCGCGCCTTTCTTGACAACCCCATAAACTGCCCCCGCGGATATAAATTGCGTCCGCGTCCCAAGTCTACCGGGAGCCTGATGGAAATTCAACGCATTTGAAGAGCGAACGAAGGAAAGTCGAGAGGTAGTTCGCGGATGGGGAAGGTGAAACCTTCCCGCCGGCAGAACGCCGGCCCCCGTGCGGACGCACTTGTGCTGTAAGAGTTGTGGACGGCTGGTGAGACCCGCAGATTCGCGAACCTGCGCCACCCTATTTAAGGTGGGCTCACCAGCCGACAGTGTATTGAGCTGCCGCTAGGGCACACATTGAAACATCGCGCAAAACGGAACCTTTCGGCCCTTTGCGCGACTGGAGGCGCCGCGAAACGCGACTTTTCAGCCCGTTGCCGAGCACCCCGGCCCTTTCGCATGCCGCCCGGATCATGTTTCCGGGTTGGCCGATCCCTCTTTACGGGCCGACCGCTCGCTGAACTACCCCGTTCTCTACGTGCTCAGAGGTTTCGGGGCTCGTCTGGAATTCCTCTGCCCCGTCGATGTCATCTCGAAAGTGAGCACCGCAAGCCGGTAAAGAGCTCCGGGAGTTCAGTAACACTTCATACAACGTTTCGTTGGTTGATAGGCCTATCAAATGATCAACGATTCCGTGGGTATTTTGTGGGGTGGGGTTGGAGGAGGGGGCTCGGGTGATTTGGGAAGTGGTTGATTTGGAGGGGGATGGGTGCGTCAGGAAATTAGGGAATGTTCCATCTGGCACCGGTTCCCTGACTGATTCCCCCGATTTCACCTAGCCCCGACTTCCCCGATTTCCTAACCAAGATTTCAACATTTCTCCTGAATATTGGAGAATATGAATATGCCACACGAATCCATGTCGGGATGGAAACAGCTTGAGGAGTTGGGGCGAGGCGGCCAAGGCATCGTATTCAAAGCTCAAAGCCCCAAGCGCACAGAGGAATTAAGACGGGCGGCCCGACGGGCCTGGACACTACAAAGCCAGTGGGGGCCAGATCAAGTTGAAAAATATGAGGAATTCGCACACCTGCTGTCGCAGCTAGCAGATGGACAGAGTGACGACTATGGTGCGCTAAAACGCTTTCACTTGGGCGAGAGGGATACTGAGGAGTATCAGCAGAGACTAGATCGATTGATGGCTGAAGTGGAGGCCCTCAAGACCCTTAGCAAACTTGGCGATAGCGCGATTCTTAAGCTTTACGCCCATTCATCACCTGATTCAAACGAACCGTTCATCGTCACGGAGTACCATCGCACCGGAACGCTGGACAAGAACTTGACGTCATTCAAGGGTAAGCCTCTGAAGTCTCTCGAAGCGTTGTTCCCCGTCGTCAAGGCGGTTGCGAAGCTCCATGAACGGGGCGTGATTCATCGAGACATCAAGCCAGAAAATATCTTCGTGGCCGATGACGGCAGGCTAGTTCTTGGCGATTTTGGAATTGTCTTTTTTTCGGACGATGCTACAGACCGTTTGACGAAAACTTATGAGAAGGTCGGCACTCGAGATTGGATGGCACATTGGGCGCAGAGAAACGTGAGACTTGAGTTAGATAAGGTCAATCCGAAACTGGATATCTATCCACTCGGGAAAGTTCTATGGGCGATGATCGCGGGGGAGGATGGGTTCCCTGCGTGGGATTTTGATCATCGGGATAATGACCTACGGGTCCGCTTTCCTGATGACCCAGCAATCGACGTGATCCATCCTATTCTGAAGAGGTGCATCGTTCGTGATGAACAGGACTGCCTTAATACCGCAGATGATTTGATGATTCTCATACGCGATGCCATCAAGCATCTTCAAAAAGTAGTTGAGCGCCCAAGTGAAGGACGAACGTGGAAGTGTCGAATGTGCGGCGAGGGCAAATATGTCAAGAACAAGTACAGATACTATCAGCAGTACGGTCCTGATGAGCAAGGGAAGATTCTAAGTGCTGATGCTGTTCACCGATATTCTTGCGATCACTGTGGGCACATCGAGTTCTTCCTTCACGATTAATAGTAATGGCGGAAGCGAAAGAGCCGGCCAATGGGTCGAAAGACGAGCCGACCTCTATCCCATTTCTCTGCTGTCGCAATAAGTGGGCTGCCGACGGGCAGAACCCGCTCTCTATTGGTCGTAGTTCGGTTCTGAAGTAGTGTGGCTGATGGGCGGCTCGCGTTGCAACGGGGAGGGCTGTGCGGGGACGCTCGCGCTGCTCGCGTCTGGTGAGCGGATGCAGAGATCCGCGCCACTTGCGAGCTACAGCATCGCGCAGGCTAAAGCCCACCCTCCTTTGGTCAGCAGCCTCTGGCAGGTGAGCTGCCCAAAAGAGCGAGAGGCTTAGTGGCGGCAGTCCTTCAAGACCTTCCGGTAGAACTCTTCGTACTGGCCCACCGAAACCTCAGTCGAGAATTCCCGCTGAGCCCGCTCGGACGCCGCCGCGCCCATCTCGGCCGCCAGTTCCGGATCCTTGGCGAGCCGCAGCACCGCATTCGCCAGCGCTTTATAGTCGCCGAGCCGACGCAGGAAGCCGGTCTCGCCGTTCTTGACGATCTCACTGACGCCGCCGACGCGGGTCGCCACCACCGGCTTGCCGAAGCTCATCGTCTCCAGCACGCCCATGCCGAAACTTTCGCGCTCGGAGGCATAGATCCCGACATCGGAGGCATGGATGTAGTTCTCGATGTCGAGCACGTCGCGCTTCACCACCACGCGATCCTGAATGCCGAGCTGCTCGACCAAGGGCAGGAACGGATCGAACGGCCCGCCGGCCAGCACCAGCAGCTTCACCGGCCGATGCCCGTTGATCTGGTCCTTTAAGTACGCCACCACCTTCAGCACGTCCTGCGCGCGCTTCACTGGACGCAGGTTCGAAAGGTGGATCAGCAGGAAATCGTTTTCGCCGATGCCCAGCTCGCGCCGCACCGCCGCCCGGCTCTTGCGCGGCTTGCGCGTCTGATAGAAGTTGTAGATCGGATGAATCGGTTTGCGCGTCCGGAGGACCTGCACCGTTTCCTCGGCGAGGGAATGCGAAACCGCGGTGACCCCGCAGGAGCTCTCAATCGAGTACTTGATGATCGGCCCCAGATTCGGATCCCGCGCCAGCAGCGTGATGTCGGTGCCGTGCAGCGTGGTGATAACGTGGGGCGTGCGGAGATGCTCGGCGCGGGCGATCTGGGTGGCCAGAAGCGCCGCGGTGGCGTGCGGAACCGCATAGTGCACGTGCAGGATGTCCAGTTTGTGCTTCTGCGAAACCTCCACCATCTTGACGGCCAGGGGGAGCGTGTAGTCCGGGTATTTGAACAGCCGGTACTCGTTCAGCTCGACCTCATGATAGGCGACGTTGGGATGTCCGCGATCCAGGCGGAACGGCGGCTCATAGGCGATGAAATGGACGCGATGGCCGCGCCGCGCCAGCTCACTGCCGAGCTGCGAGGCCACGATGCCGCTGCCACCCACCGACGGATAACAGGTGATGCCGATTGCCAGCTTCCTCAGCTTCCTCATAGTCCGTCCCCCTCAGGCTCGGATGGCAGGTACGGGAAAAATGACGGGCGAAGGGAAGTCGGACAACGCGGGAAATGTGGCGTCCGGGGACGGCCGGCCCGGCGAAAGGCGCTGCGAACGTGCGTGGCCGCGAACAGGAATGAAATGCAGCAAGTTGGATCCTCTACGAAGTGGGTCGCCCGGCGAGACTGGCGCCAGAGCGTCTTACGGAGTCTTCTCTTTCTCTTGAAGCGCTTCTTCTTGTCTCGCGACAACCTCTCCTGCATTCGAGCCCCAACCACCCGGACTCGATTCAAAAATCTGCCCTTCTCAGGACGGCGAGCCGCATCAAAAGTACCGCGACGAGCCCGTTAGTTCATCCAGCGAGTCCACCCGAACCGGGTCATTCAACCACAGCCCGACCGCATATTCCACACCGATCGAGGCTCCCCAGGCCCGCGCCCGCGCATTCACCAGGTCCGGATAGTTGCGCGTCGTCATCTGGCTGGCATGGCAGGCCATGGCCCGCTGCCAATCGGCAAAGGCCCCCGAGACATCCACCACCAACTGCGGCGGATCCACGAACACCTGAGTAATGACGTAGAAATAGAGGCTTCGGATACTGTGCGGACCAAGATCCGTCAGCCCTTTGAGTCCTCCGTAGCGGGCGTAACGCGCCGCGTCCCGCGCCAGCTTCCCGACCGCCGCATGATCCGGATGCTGATTCTCCCCCGGATGCGGCGCCAGCACGACGTCGGGCTGGAACCGGCGGATCTCGCGAGCCAGCAGCCGAGCGTTGGCCGGTGTGTACTCAATATGACAATCGCCGCCGAGGTCCAGAAAATGGATCGGCTCAGTCGTGGGATCGCCTGAACCCCGTGCGCCAGCTACCAGTGATGATCTCGGCCGCCGCCCGAGCCTCCTCGGCCCGCTCCTCCGGCGTTCCGGAACTGGCGGCCTCGCCTTTCGAGGTCACCAGAATGCGGACCTGGTGTCCGCGCCGGGCCTCCTCGATCAGCACCGGCGCGCAGCCGAACTCGACATCGTCGGGGTGCGCACCTACGGCCAGAAGTTTCATACCAGAAGTTTCAAGATGACGGCGGGGCCCCCAATTGGGCGCGGATTGCCCGTGCGGGGTCCCCTGGGTTCCTTCGAACGAAGCTAGCTTTCGGTGATGGTGATCGATTCGATTTTGTCGCCCTGTTTGACGGAGTCGACCACGTCCTGGCCCTCGCGCACCTGGCCGAAGACGGTATGCTTGCCGTCCAGCCAATTGGTGACTACGTGGGTGATGAAGAACTGGCTGCCGTTGGTATTCGGACCGGCGTTGGCCATCGACAGCGACCCGACCTGGTGCTTGTGCGGATTGCCGGCGGTTTCGTCCTCGAATTTGTAGCCGGGACCACCGCGGCCCGAGCCCTCGGGACATCCGCCCTGAATCATGAAGTCCGGAATCACGCGGTGGAAGTTCAGGCCGTCATAGAAGCCGTCCCGAACCAGAAAGACAAAATTATTGACGGTCTTCGGGGCGTCCTTGGCGAACAGGTCCACCACGACATCGCCGCGAGAGGTCTTGAAGGTCGCCGTATAGTTTTTGTCCGCGTCGATCGTCATCGCCGGCGCGCTGTCGTATTGTTTGGGCATACGCTCCAGTGTACCCCCAGGGTGATCGGGACCTGGGAGGCTCCAGGCGGCGCGGATGTTGCTGTCCGCGTCTGCCGGGTTGGAAAACCCGGCACCACCACGTCGTCATCGCGCACAACGGCTGAAGATCGCCTGTGCGCTTTTTTCAGATCGCGCACAACGGCTGAAGATCGCCTGTGCGCCTTTTTCAGATCGCGCACAACGGCTGAAGATCGCCTGTGCGCTTTTTCCGGATTGCGCACAACGGCCCATCGCCTGTGCGCTTTTTTCCGCTCACGCACAACGGCTGCCCGTCGCCTGTGCGCTTTTTTCAGATCGCACACAACGGCTGAAGATCGCCTGTGCGCTTTTTCAGATCGCGCACAACGGCTGAAGATCGCCTGTGCGCTTTTCGCCGCACTAATTCGGGCATCCGTTGCATCGTTGGCCCCTTTCAGGGCATCGAAGATTTTAGTTCGCCTTAGACGCGGCCTACGTAATTCCATAGACCGCGAGACCAGAAACTGGACACAACAGCAGAACAGAACGGCGGCGAACGAGTCGGAACACTACACGCCGGCAGGCTTTCCAGCAGCACCGATCGAGGCCGGCGTCATCACAATTCCACGGCCAGAAACTTTGGCAGGGAACGTGCTTCATAGAACGGCGGGGGAGACAGAGAAAGACATGTGGATCGGAGCAGCAATCGCGGGAGTTTTGATCGTTTCGCTTTTCCTGGAGATGGTCACGTCGGGTCCGAAGCCGGATAAGGGCACGGACCAGTCGGCAAAATCGTCTTAAGAAGTCGCCGAAATCGGCGCATTTTGCGTCACAGTGTGTGTCGCGGCGCCTCGCGCGTTTCCACTTGCACCCGTTCCTAGCTCGGTACAAGCCTCTGTCGAAAGTCAGCTAGCCAACCTTCGGCGGTCTGCGTTTCACATCCCCGTAACCTGGTCGCTATCGTCCTGTGCCCGACGCCTCCCGGATCTCACAGACACACCCCGCACAATCTACCGAATCCGGGAAATTTTCCGCAGCGCGCGGATCGCACAACGTTGGATCTGCGAGTCGCGGTCTCGCCGGGTGGCGCGAGGGCGGGGGCTGACGCCCGTGCGGTCTGAAGAACGAAGCGCGCATCCCATCCGACGAAGTTCGTGTCACCTCAAAACGAAGTCGCATCGGGGGACGGCTTAGCTCGCCGAATCGCGAAAGCCTATTGCAGCGAGGACGCGGCCCGATTATACTGCGATTTTACGGGTGGTTTGCTCGTTATGACGCCCCGCCAGGAACAACTCGACCCGCTGGCCCCGCAACGAGAGGCGGCCATGTTCTACGGCCTCTTTCTGCGCGGCCACTCGGCGGAGGCTCTGCGGCGGGACATCAATCTCCCCAAGACATTGATGGATAAGCTGATGCGCCGCCACCAGCATGAGCTGCCGATGCGCAAGAAGCTGGAGCACGCCTACCGCTTCCGGAAGCAAGTGCTGGCGATCTTTGACGAGCTCGTGACGCGCCGGGCGGTCCAGGAACGGGTCCATTAAGCGCGGCGTCCGGGATCCACCGCAGTATCCCTGCTAGAGCCGCATTCGATAGAGAGTGAGCGTGAACTCTCACGCCGGCCGAACGCCGGCCCTCCTTCGAAACTCGTCGCTGATGTCGACGGTGTCTGTTGAGCCCTCCACGAATTTGCGCGAGGATTCGTCTCCCCTGATGTGACAACGATCATGAGAAGCGAACGCTTTTGGAAGGCGCTCGCCGGAATGGGGGGCGGAACCCGCCTCAGCGGAGAGCAGACCTCTCGGCCCCTGATCGCTGAAGTTCGACGCGGAGATCAAGCTCGCCGGATAGAGAACTCGTCCCACTTTGGTAGACGCGTTCGGAACCGGGGAGTGGGAAGGTCGGGACGCTGAGCAGTTACCGGCCCGTGTTGCACAGGAGGGCGGATCGCCCTCCGCAAGCTGAACCTCGCCCCACACCGGGAACGGCCATGCGCGAGCAGGCGGAACAGGCTTGGCCCCTCCCTTACGGTCGGGGTTCCGTTTGACAGGCGGTCTCATGTCTCCTGCGAAATTTCCCTTGCACACTTTCCCGAGCCCGGACGTCTAAAATGTTAGTTATGCGCATTTCCCGATTTGACCGGAGCATTCGCCGCGGAAACCGTCGTGGATTCTCCCTGATTGAGCTGCTGATCGTAGTGGCCATCATCCTGATCATCGCGGCGATCGCGATCCCCAAAATGAACACCCAGTTGATGTCGGCCCGCGAGACGGCGGTGATCAACGAAATCGGGACGATCAACAAGGCGCAAATCCAGTATTATTCGCAGTTTGGCCAGTATGCTTCGACGCTCGCGCAGCTCGGGCCGCCGGCCAGCGGCACTGCCGGACCGGACGGTGCGGACCTCATTCCTTCCAATTTGGCTTCGGGCGACAAAGACGGGCATATCTTCATGTTGAGCGCCGGCGAAGGCGGCTACGTGATCCAGGTCGCGCCGAAGACCTACGGCACCGACGGGCGGCGCACGTTCTATTCCGATCAGACGTTGCAGCTGCATCAGAACTGGTCGGCCGAGCCCGCGACCGCGGACAGTCCTCTCATTAATTAGCCCGCCATTCGTCATTCGTCCATTCAGGCTGGTCGGTCGCTCCTTCCGCAGATTTCCGTCCAGAGTGGACCGGGTGTGCGCCGGAGTCTGCCTAGCGATTACGAATCCGAATCACGGATCAGGGCAAGGAATCAGGAAGTGGCGGCCCGGCGGGATCGCCTGGTGTTTCGTATTGTCCCCATTGCTTCTATTCGCAATGGGACCCCTTCGCGCAGTTAGGCGCGTTCGGCGGCCGGCTGCGGAGCAGGCGCGCGATTTCCCGCTTCGGCGCCCTCCTGCAGTTTCCTGAGGAGTTCCGTGGCCTGTGCGGCTCTCTCGCGCGATCGCGCCGCATCGCGATTGCGCAGCAGCTTGTTCTGCAGCACCGCGCAGTATTCCAGGACGTTGATCAGATCCTGCAGGTGTTCGTCGCCGGCACGCTCCCAGGCCGACGCGGCTCGCAGCAACTCATCCACCGCCATGTCCAAGCGCCCGCAGCTTTCCTCGATCGAGGCCAGTGTTTCGTGGGTTTGCGCCTCACGGCGCAACCATTTCACACCCCGGTATTGCTGGATCGTCGCCAGCCCGGCGCCCAGAAGTTCCTCGGCGCGATTGACGTTGCCACAGCGAATTTGCAGAGCCGCGAGCTCATACTGCATGTCCACCAGCTGATAGGCCACCGCTTCCATGGCCGGTTCAGAGGCGCGCGCCGTCAGCATCTGCTTCAGCGCGAAAGCTTTTTCGAATTGCGATCCCGCGCCATGAATATCGCCCGAGGCAAACAGGATCTGCGCCAACTCAATCAGCCCTTCCATGACCGGCTGCGACTCCGGACCCGACTCATCCTTGTGAATCCGAATCGCGTCACGGACCACTTCCTCGGCGGTCGTATATTCCCCCTGCACCCGGTAAATCTTGGCGGCCTGAATCAGGAAGGTCCCGGTTTCGGCGGTATCCTCTCCCCGCGAGGTCACCTGCATCTCAATCGCTTTGACCAGATGCCGGGTGGCTTCTTCCTGGTTCCCGGTATGGGACTTGCCTAGGGCCACGCGCAGCATCCGGGTCGCCATCTGTGCGGGGTCGGAGTCCGGCAGCGGCTCGGCCACCAGAATCGCCCCTTCCGAGATTTGCGCCAGACCCGCGAAGTCCTCCAGGTCCACCAGGACCTCGGCCAGCGCATCCAGCCCCAGCACATACAGAGGAGCGTCGCTCGATTCCGCGGCCAGCTCGATCGCGTCCCGCGCCGTCGCCAGCGCCCGTGAAAGTTGCCGGCGGTCCGGACGGCCGCCTTCCTGCGCGGCGCTCAAACGCTGGACATCGGAAAGGTCAATGCGCAACACCACGCGCGGCGCCGTCTGCCCGTAGCTGTCGGCCTCGGCGATCGCCTTCTGCAGTTGAAACTCGGCTTCGGCGTAGTTCGCGTACTCCAGGCTCCGCTCGGCGGCGGCCCGAAACGGCGACTGCTCGCGTCCGGACAACCGGAGATTTCCCTTTAGCCAAGTCGACGATTTGAGGCGCGCGGGCATAGACGGATCTATAGATAGATCGGCCTGCGCCAAACGGAACTATAGCCTGGAAGGTACCTGAGAAAATGGTCCTCGGTGTCCAGCTTAGGGGCGGGAGGGCATTCACCTTATCCCTTCGTAATTCTTTCGCCTAGCGAGGGGGAGCCGGTCACACGGGAGAATGCGGAAGTCGAATTATCTAAAGGTGTCCAGGACCCTTGGAGTGGATCCGGTCGACCAGCCCGGAGGAGATCGCCCACTCGACCAACCGCGGGCCGATCAGCCAGGCGCACAGCGCAAAGGCGATCGCCGCCGCCAGCCCAATCCGCCAGTCATAGCGCGGGATTACGGTCCGGTGGCGGAACATCCCGACGCCGCCGCAGAGTGACTCGCGCGGACCGGTTCTCGCGGGGAAAATCGGCGGGCTCCGGTGGTGCTGTTGACCCGTGCGCCTCCGAATCGTAATAATGTTGACAATAAGGTCGATTACGTTCTTAGTCTTGCTCTGAGTTCATCCTTCTGCTGCCCGATGCTTACTCGACGTCATGAACGCCCGCTGGACCGGTCTAGCTCCCGGCCGCGAGACCGCCGCCGCCAGGTGCTCCACGAGATTGTGGAGGCCTATATCACCACCGGCGAACCGGTTGCTTCGCGCGAGATCGCGCGGCGCCGCGCCGACGGCCTCAGTCCGGCCTCGATCCGCAACGTGATGCAGGACTTGGTCGAGGAGGGGTTCCTGATCCAGCCGCATACCTCGGCTGGTCGCGTGCCCACCGGCAAGGCGTTCCGCAGCTATGTGGATTCGATCAGCATGCGGCGGCTGGTCGCGGCGGAGATCGACCACCTGCGCGCCGAGATGAGCCACTTGGGAACGGTGGAGCAGCGCATCGCGTTTACCTCGCGGCACCTGATGGAGCAGACCCGCGGCATGGGCATCGCGGCGGCGATTCCGTCCGCCAACCCGGCGCTGGATCATATTGAGTTGATTCCACTGCCGGATTCGCGCGTGGTGATGACGCTGGTGACCGCCGACGGGCAGGTCCACGACCGCATCGTTTCGTTGGAGCAGCGGCTGAGCGCCGAGGAGCTGACGTCGATCCGCAACTACATCAACCGGAATTTTGAAGGCTGGACGATGGCGCGGATCCGGCGCGAGTTGGCCGAACGCCTGGATCGGGCCGAGGCCACCTATGACCTGGTGCTGAGCAAGCTCAACATGCTGTATGCCAAGGGCCTGCTGGACCTGGAATCGTCGGCCGAGGTTCGCATGGAGGGCGCCGGGAACCTGGTGGTGCTGGATCTGCATCTGACGCGGGAAAAGCTCCGCGAACTGTTCCAGACGCTGGAAGAGAAAAAGCGCGTGCTGGCATTGCTCGATCGGTTCCTGGACGCACCGGCTGGTGAGATCGGCGTGCATGTGGGGCTCGGCGAAGTGCATCCGGCGATGCAGGAACTGGCGATGATCGGACTGCCGGTGGAGATGAGCAGCGGGCTGAACGCGGTGATCGCGGTGCTCGGGCCGATGCGGATGGACTACAGCCAGGTGATGTCGACGGTACGGAACCTGGGTGAAGCGATCGTCAAAGGCTAGCGCGATGAACTACTCGGCGGCAGCTATTCTTCGACGGGTAACAAACCGGTCGCTACTTTCACCATCGAGCGTGTAGTTCAACGCTCCGTTGCCCGCGGTATCCGGGTCGCCCGTGATGTTCTCGCCGATCAACCGGTAGATCGAGTCGTAAGGTGTAATCGGCGGCCGGTTGGCGGCCAGGCAAGTCATGGATTAAAAGGATTATCGTCATCCCAAGCTTGGGAGTCGAGGTAGTATCTGACACCGATCTCCTATAGTCGCCCGCTATTCCGTCTCCGATGCCGGTTGGGAAGATTTTATAAGCTCTGCGATCACATATCGGATCTCGTCTCCATATGAGTCATGAAGTACTTGGTCATTTGTTTGCAGTCGCGTCAGAAGCGCGTTGAGTCTAGTAACGATCGAAGCCAACTCACCCGAACTGGCTTTCATCACATCTCCCAATTTTCCTCTGGAGGCTAAGCTCGCGCATAAGTGTACGGTTTCGATATCAAGGTCATATGCCGGTCCTTGGAAGGTGTCGCGGTGTTCAATCACTGCCTGATGAATGAAGTCAGCAAGAGGCTTATACGCCTCAATATTAGAGAGATCATCCTCGTAGATCGAATATGTGAGGGTGGCGAGTAGTCCTGTGGCGGTCTGGTCCATTTCCCATATGTTCCACGTCTGCAATAGGTCAATCAGGACCCTGGTTGCTGCTTCCCCAGGAAGCAACCCTTCCCGTCGACAGTATGTGATAAAGCCCAGCAGTGCTCCCGCCGTTTGTGGAGATTCGGTATTCCGATTCCTTGCAAACACCTCCCAAAACACAGAGGGGCTAGACCGCACGGCATCCCGCAGTCCACACCAATCTTCTTTGGACTCTCTAGGAGAAATCTCACTCACACTCCATCCCTCCACGCATGTACTTCGTGCTCAGGGCAACTTGAAGGCCTCACCGATGATGATATCGATATCGACTCGGTTCGCACCTGCTGGCGCGCCGCGGCGCCGACTTCCTGTAGATCCGCACAACAGATGCAAAGTGCCTGTGCTCACTTTTTAGATCGCGCACAACGGCTGAAAAACTCCTGGGGCTTGACGGACCGCTGACGTCCAACCTCTGACCTCCGATTTCCTCCACAATAGATTCATCCCATGCAACCACCAGTGCTGGAAACACCCCGGCTCCGGCTGCGCGGCCTGGTCGAGGCCGACCGCGAACCGTTCGCGGAAATGAACGCCGACGCCCAGGTCATGCGCTACTTCCCCGCCCCGTGGGACCGAGCGCTCAGCGATACCTGGTTTAACCGCATCGCCGAGCATTGGAGCGAGCGCAATATCGGCGCGTGGGCGGTGGAGATTGATTCGCGCTTTGCCGGCATTGTGGGGTTGCAGTACGTGCCGCCCGGCTACAGCTTCGCGCCCGCCGTCGAGGTCCTATGGCGTCTGCGTCCGGAATTCTGGGGTCAGGGATATGCTCCGGAAGCGGCTCGGCGTGCCTGCGGGTATGGATTCCGGGAGGCCGGACTGACTGAGATCGTTGCCTATACGTCGGTCCGCAATCGGCCTTCGCTGCGGGTGATGGAGAAGCTCGGGATGCGGTTTCAGCGGGCGTTTTTGCATCCGAGGCTCGCGGCGGCGGATCCGCTGCGACCGCATGTGCTGTATGGGCTCGGACGTCCGGCGGATGCGGATGTCTGAGGCTACGCGCGCAAACGAGCGGGTATAGGGCCGGACTCCCGCTAAACGCCGGCCCGGCTTTAGCGGCGACGCTCAAGCGCCGCGCGGGCTGAAGCCCACCCTCCTTTGCAGAGTGCATCTTGCTGGGATCAGAGGAGTAACCACGTATTTCCGGAATTCGGGGGAAAAGAACGCATAGACGCCAATGCTAATCTAGAGACGTGAGCGCAGAAAGTGCATCTTCGAAGCAAACCGACCCGAATGTAGAGCCCGACGAGGTGGAAAGCACCTCTGGAACCAGTTCCGCCGGGGCCGCCGATTCGGCGGAAGCAGCGCCGAGCCTGGAAGACGAGGTCGCGGAACTGAAGGACCGTTTGCTGCGCAATCAGGCCGAGTTCCAGAACTTCCGCCGCCGCGGCGAAAAAGAGCGCCTGGAGTTCTCCCAATACGCCAGCATGGAAGCCGTGCGCGAGTTGCTCCCGGTACTGGACGACTTCGAGCGCGCCCTGGGCGTGGAGTGCGGGGACGCCGAGTACGTCAAGGGAATGCGGCTGATCCATCAGCGTTTTGCCGACCTATTGAAAAAGTTGGGTCTGGAGCCGATAGAAGCGAAGGGACAGCCTTTCGATCCGAATCTGCATCACGCGGTGGAGATGACGGAAACCGACGAAGCTCCGGATCAGACGGTGCTCGAGGAATTCCAGAAGGGCTATAACTTTAAGGGCCGGCTGTTGCGCGCGGCGATGGTGAAAGTGGCGGTGAACCCCGGAGGGAAGTCCTAGTCAAGGATCCTTGGCCGGCGGTTGCGCCGACCGAGCGAAAGGTTCCGGGACGGGGCTGGACGGATCTGCCAGGCACAATCCCAGACATTATCGATGAGTACGACAAAGCGGGACTACTATGAGGTGCTCGGCGTCGGTCGTGATGCCGACGAAGGCGCTCTCAAAAGCGCATACCGGAAACTTGCGCTGAAATATCATCCGGATCGCAACCCGGACGACCATACCGCCGAGGAAAAATTCAAGGAGTGCGCCGAGGCCTACGAGGTCCTGCGGCGACCAGCAAAAACGCGCCGCCTATGACCGTTTCGGCCATCAGGGCGTGGCGGGTGCCGCGGGCGCGGGCGGTTTCGATGCGGGCGATTTCCCGGACCTGGGCGATATCCTGAACGACGTTTTTGGTTTCGGCGGGGGATTTGGCGGCGGTTTCGGCGGCGGTGCGCGGCGTTCCCGCTCGCGCCGCGGCGAAGATATCCGGTACGACCTGGAGATCACCTTCGAGGACTCCATGGAAGGCCTGTCGGTCGACATTCAGGTTCCGAAGATGGAAGAGTGCGGGCGCTGCAGCGGCAAGGGCGCCGAGCCGGAAGACGGGCTGACCGAGTGCCCGACCTGCCGTGGCCGTGGCGAAGTTCTGTTTCAGCAGGCGTTTTTGCAGGTCCGGCGCACGTGCACCATGTGTAACGGGCGCGGGCAGATCATCCGCCGGCCGTGCAAGGAATGCCGCGGCGAAGGCTACCTGCAGAAGGAAAAAAAACTCAAGGTCAACATCCCGGCCGGGGTCGATACGGGCACGCAGTTGCGTCTGGCCGCCGAGGGGCAGCCCGGCGTGGGCGGCGGACCTCCGGGCGATCTGTATGTGGTCGTGCGGGTCCAGGAGCATCCGGTCTTCCAGCGCGATGAGTATGACCTGCATTGCCGCTTGCCGATTAATATGGCGCAGGCCGCGCTCGGCACCACGATCGATCTTGAAACTTTCGACGGCACACAGCACGTGAAGATCCCGGAGGGCTCGCAGCCGGCCCAGCAGCTGCGGTTGAAGGGCCTGGGAGTGCCGAAGCTCGGGCAGCAAGTCGCGCGGGGATCTTTATGTGCATCTCGCGGTGCAGGTTCCGAAGAAGCTCACGCGCGAGCAGCGCAAGCTGTTTGAACAGCTGAATGAGCTGCTCCCGGCTGAGAATGAGCCGGAGGAGAAGGGCTTGTTCGATAAGGTGAAGGACTACTTCCTGTAGGTCTTAACGGCTCCCTGCCGCAGTCTTGTTCCCAAGCAGAGATAACAGATCGGGCGTTCCCGCGGACCCGCATTGCCCGCAGGGGCAATGCCCCTTTTGGGCGCCTCACGCCCAGGGGCGTTGCGGACCCGAGTGGCCCGCATGCTATCGCATGGCGGTTCTGAAGGGATGGTGGCGCATGGCGCCGGCTCACAGAGAGGTCACAAATGACGCGGCCGGTTTAGGCGGACGTTTTCGCGGACGCTCCCGCCAAGCGATCCGAACGTTCCACCCGCTCGCGGAACTCGTTGGCGATGCCGCTCAACTCGTCCACCAGCAGCGTCATCTTGCGCGACCAGTTGGGATGCTGCCAAGTGGTGGCCGGCAGGTTCTGCTGATCCGTCTCGCCGGTCAGGTCTTCCTGATTGACGATGCCAATGCGGCTGGGGGTCGAGAGCATGAAGCCCAGCGCGTCGAACGGGAATCCGGCTTCGGCCATGCCGGCTTCGAGGCGCTCAATCTCGCTGCGGCGCGAGTTCCACTGACCCTCATATTCCTCCTCGGTGACGAGCCCGGCCTGCCGCCGCGCCTCAATATCATTGCCCTGGAAAAAGCCGGCGACAGTCGGCAGATCGTGCGTGGTGATTGAAACCGCCGCGAGTTCGGGATATTCATCCGGCAACTTGGTGCCGCCGTCCTCGCGCCGTTCGAACCACAGAAGCCGGTAGGACAGGATCGCCGATTGCGCCAGCCGGACGCGTGCGGACGGCTCCACCGTACCCAGGTCCTCGCCGATGATGATGAACTTGGCGCGAACGCTTTCGAGCGCCAGGATCGCGAGCAGGTCCTCGGCATAATCGAGAACGTAGGTGCCTTCCTTGGCCGGGATGCCTTCCGGAATCCAGTACAGCCGGAAGAAGCGCATCACGTGATCGATGCGCAAGGCTCCGCCATGACGGGCGCTGTTGCGGATGGTCAACGCGAAACGCTGATACGCATTGGCTCGGTGTGCGTCGCGATTGGGAGGCGGGAAGCCCCAGTCCTGGCCGCTAGGCGCGAGCTCATCGGGAGGCGCCCCGACGCGCGAACCGGTGGCGTAGAAGGGACGGTCCGCCCACAGATCGGCGCCGCATTTGTCGGTGGCCAGCGCCAGGTCATGATACAGGCCGATCTTCATCCCCTGAGCCAGCGCGTGCTGCTGGACCTCGGCAATCTGCACGTCGACTTGCCATTGTAGGAACTGGTGATAGCGAATATGCCGCGGATGCTCGGCGGCGAATTTGGCGACGGCCGGCGACTCCGGATCCTGATACTGCGCGGGCCAATCCGGCCACAGCCAAACATCGGGCGATTGCGCGTGAATGTGCCCCCACAGCGCGGCATAGGTCGCGAACTGCCGGAGCGGTTCGCCTTGCTCGGCAATGTAGGCATCCAGCCCCGGATCGCCGCCCGCTTCCTCAAACCGCGCGAAAGCCGGACGCAGCGCGGCGGCCTTCATCTCAGCCACGCGCTCGTACTGGACGAACTCATTGGCGCGCAGTTCCTCCAGCACATCCGGAGGAGCGGCATCCTGGCGCGAATAGCCGGGCACGCGCTCGACATCCAGATACAGCCAGTTCCGATATAAGGAGCATTCGGGCAAGTACGGGCTGGTGTTATACGGAACGCGATTCGGGATGGCATGCAGTGGGTTCAGCGCGATGAAGGAAGCTCCCGCGGCGGCGAACGTCTTCACCAGGGCGTCGAGATCGGTGAAGTCGCCGACGCCCCAGTTGCGCCGGCTGCGGAGCCCGTAGAGACTGACGGCCAGCCCGGCCAAGCGCTCCGGGATCTCATAGGCGCGGCGCGGACAGACGATCAGCCGAGCCTCGCCGAACTTGGTCAACGCGGGCTCCTCTACCCAGTAGACGCGAATGGTGTGATAGCCGAGGTGCAGCGGGCGCGGCAAAGGCAGGCGCTTAGCGATGTAGGTGACGCCGTCAAAGGTGGTACGAGCCAGCTCCGGCAACTCCGGAAGCCAGTACGGATGATGCTGGATTGCGCCGTCTTCCCATTCGATTTCGATCTTGATGGAACGGCCAGCGGCGGATTCCGGCACGCGGAGACGAATCGCCTCAAAATCGGTGTAGATGACGTTGGTTTCGCCAAGCGGGTGCGACCAATAGGCGAGGTCGTGCTGGCGAATGGCGGCGTTAATCTCCGCGTTGGAACCGGTCGCGACGCTGAGCGAATTCAGGATCCCGCTCAGGGTCTGATCGGAGGCGACGTGATGATTGCCCCAAGTGTCGTAGTAGTCGAGTTGAACACCCCAACGGTGGGCGGCCTGCTCAAGGACCGCGCGATCAACAGCCATTATTTAGCTTACTAAACAGGAAGAGTCGTGGTCGAGGGAAACGCTTCAGGCCTTATTGCGAAGGGGCAGGCGAACTCGGGCTGGCATCGCGGCCGGGGCGCGGATGCGTGGAGGCTCGTGCGATAATGGCGACGATGGCTGAAGACATTTTCGACAATCCCGAATTTCACCTGAGCCAGCCGCCGGAGCTGTTCGAGCGTATCGACGTGGATCCGGAAGCGGAAGAAGAGAACGAATTCGGCGATTCCATCATCCTGACCTCGGTGGACAAGCTGATTAACTGGGGCCGCAAGAACGCGATCTGGCCGATGAGCTTCGGCTTGGCGTGTTGCGCGATCGAGATGATGGCGATGATCGGTTCGCGTTACGACATCTCGCGCTTCGGCGCCGAGGTGATGCGCGGCAGCCCGCGCCAGAGCGACATGATGATCATCGCGGGCCGTGTGTCGAACAAGATGGCGCCGGTGATCCGCCGCCTCTATGAGCAGATGCCGGAGCCGAAGTGGGTGATCTCGATGGGCGCCTGCGCCACCTCCACCGGCGTGTTTTCGAACTACGCACTGGTGCCGGTGAATCAGGTGATCCCGGTGGACGTTTATGTTCCCGGTTGCCCGCCGCGGCCGGAGCAGCTGATCTATGCGGTGACCCTGCTGCAGAAGAAAATCGGCGAGAGCAAGGACACCACCAAGAAGGTCCTCAACCTGGCCTAGGCGGCAAAGCTCCTTCTGGGCGGCTCACCCGCAGCGGCGCTTCTGCAAAACCGGATTGCCCGCATGCTGACGCATGGCGGTTCGGAAGGGCGCTCGGGACGCCTCCCCGATGTGGGGCGAGGTTCAGCTTGCGGAGGGCTTCAGTTTCATTGCCAGGAGATACTTTACACATTCGGACAGGACATCGTTAACACTTTTAGATGCCCTGGAAAGCGACGAGTGTGGTGGAAGAGCGGATCAAGTTCGTGGTGGCGGCGAGCCGAGGGGAACCGATCACCGGGCTATGCCGCGAGTTCGGGATCAGTCGGCCGACCGGCTATAAGTGGATCGAGCGCCACAAGGCTGGCGGGCTGACGCAGTTGGAGGACCGCAGTCGGCGGCCGCGCCGCTCGCCGCAACGCACGCCGGCGAAGATCGAACAAGCCGTCTGTGAGTTGCGCCAGCGCTACCCGGATTGGGGCGCGCCGAAGCTGGTGCGGATCTTTTCCCAGCAACATCCCGAGGCTGGATGCGTTTCGCGATGAGTACAACCATGTGCGTCCGCACGCGGGCATCGGGATGCAAACGCCGGCTTCGCGATGGCGCCCCAGCCCACGCTGTTATCCGCAGGAACTGCCGCCGTTCGTCTATCCGGCCAGCGTCGAACTCGTGCGCCTGGGCCAGCGCGGCCGCCTGCGCTGGAACCATCGCGACTGGCGCATCAGCGAAGCGCTGTCCGGCCTGGAGGTCGGCGTCGAGCGCATCGGCGAGCGAGCCGTGGTGTGGTTCCGTTCGACCCCGCTGCGCGAACTCGATCTGCAGACCGGCGCCAATCGACCCTTGCCGCTCCCGTTCCCCAGCTCGCTTTCGCGCTGAGTTCCAAGCGGGTCAATCCAGCACTGGCAGGGCGGGGCTCAATCGCTGCCCCTTCCCTGCACCCTTCCCCGCTTTGCCTCGCAAAGTGTAAACCATGTCCTGGCAATGGGTGTAAACCATCTCGTGGCGCTTGACACTTCAGTCCTCCCGCTCATAAGCCGTCCTTTGCAAAACCAGCCGTTCTTCCGTTCTCTGGAACACGGGGCTGCTCGCAACCCGTACACTGCCACGCGTTAGCGTCTCCAACCGCTGATTCAGAACCGCCACGCGTGAGCATGCGGGCCCGTCCGCAACTCGCACACTACCTCAACGCCCACCCGCCGCATCGAGCACCCACGGCACCTGCAACAGCTGAAATTCAATGCTCACCAGCGCGTGGCCGCGAAACGGCTCGTGGGCAAGCGAGCGCCCGGGACAGAAATAGACCTGCGTATTCCCATTCAGTGGTTCAATACCGCTATCGGTGACCAGTTTGCCTACGAAGTGGTACCAGCCTTCGTAACGCCGGGTCCCGGCTTCGTCGAGCGGGCCGAAGGCGTACACCTCAGCTGGCTTGTTCGATCGATGCCAAATCGCTCCAGGAGTTCGCCGAACTCGCCAGTCAATAGCTTTTCCTGCTGTACCCAGAAGTTCTGACACTCGATGCAATCACAACGCTTCGGATTGCTCTCCGCGTAACACGCACGAGTCGCTCCACATCGCACAGCAGCCGGTAGCCGCCCACCTCGATTTCGGTGACGGACCCAAGGTAGCAAAATCCTCTACGGTCCTTCTTCCCCATAGGGCATTCACGTAGTTGCTCATCGCCAAACACCCTAGTAGGATTGAGGTGGAAGTTTCATGCGTCTCCTGTTGCCAGCGATGCTGTTTACCTTGGGACTTTCCGCTCAACCCATCGGGGCTCTGCCGGATGCGATTCGGGAAGTCATCGGGCAGCTGGACCTGGAGCAGTACAAAACCGACATCCAGGGTCTGACGCAGTTTGGGGATCGCCGGGTCGGGACGGATCGCAATCGTGAAGCGGTCGACTGGCTGGAACAGCAGCTCTGGGGCTTTGGCTATTCCAACGTGGAGCGGAATCAGTTCGACTCCTTTTACGGGCCTCTCGACAATCTTTACGCCACCAAGATCGGCACGACGCACCCAGACGAGATGTACATCGTCTCGGCGCATCTGGATGGCCGGGGCGGAGGCGAAGGGGCGGATGACGACGCCTCTGGGTGCGCCATCGTTTTGGAGTTGGCGCGCATTTTGTCGTCGCCGAATATCCAGACCAGCCGCTCCATCCGGTTCATTTTCTTCAACGCCGATGAGACGCGCCTGAACGGAAGCGACCGGTATGTGTGGCGCAGGTTGTCGCTGCGCGGGACGCCGGAGGAGCCGAAGTGGCTCGGGGTGATTCAGCACGATACGGTGCTGTTCGACCATGGCCTGTCGCCCGGACTGGATCAGAACCCGGAGGCCGATCTCGACATTGAATATCAGAAGGACTCGCACTGGGCCAAGGAATCCGAGGAATTGGCCGCGAGCCTGATGGCCGCGAACCGGCTCTACGCGAAGGACTATTCGGCGACGGTCGGCGAGCACATGGCCGACACCGACTCGGTGCCGTTTGAGGATTGGGTCGCGGCGGTCAGCATCGGCGAGAACGAACGGGAGAGTGAGATCGGCGCGGGTTCCAATCCGAATTTCCATCGGGACACCGACACATTCGATGCCTACACTGATGACGACTTCCGTTTGGGGCTCAGCGCGGCGCAGACCACGCTAGGGGCCTTGGGGCATCTGGCAGGGATCCAGATCAGCGCGCCGGATGCGGGGAGCGCTCCGCAAGCGCAGAGTCCGGCGGGCTACCAGTAACAAACGACTGACGCCTACGCTGCGTATTCCGAGAAAGACTTGCTGTTAGGCTTCGATGCGGCGCGGACGACGCTGGGGGCGTTGGGGCACTTAGCGGGGATTAAGATTCGGAGCGAGTGAATCGCGGATGGCTGAAACCACGGCGGGGCATGGCCCGCCCCACGCACGGCGGAAACCGGGCTGAACCATCTTTGACGCTTCGTGGATTGTGCGCCTGAATGGCGCACGCCGGCTGAACGCCGGCCCCCCATTTATTTGCCGGGCTGCCACAGCAGGATGTAGCCGCCGACGTCGGAGTCGCGGATCATCACCGCTTTGCCGCCATCGAAATCCATGATGCCGCCGTCGGTGACGGTGACGGCGCCGTGCTCTTTTGCCCGCTTGTAGGCGGAGTCGATGTCGGCGACCTCGAAGGCGGCATAGTTCGCGTTGATGTCCTGGAGCTTCACCGGGGGCGGCGTCTTATCGTCGTTCATGGCGAAGTAGATCAGCTCGACGCGAAGGTTTTTGCCGGTATTGGCCTGCGGGAACCAGCCGTGCATCATGATCTGCTTGGACTCGCCGCGCTTGCCTTCGAGTTCCGGGAAGTCGCCGCCAAGGACGTCCACATAGAAGTCCTGCGCCTTTTGCGGATCGATCACGTTGGTGGCGTAGTGATTGAAGCCGGCATGTTTGCCCCAGCGATCCATGTTGGCGCCGGCGGTGGAGTTGGAAACCAGCGGCTGCGCGGGCGGCTCGGGGGCCTTGCCGAAGTATTCGATGGTGAGCCCGTCGGGGTCGGAGATGAAGGCGAAGCGGCGGAAATCGCCGGGCATGGTGCGGCCGTTGGGGAGTCCCTGAATTTCGGGCATGACAAGCATGTTCATCTTTTCGAGCTTGTCGAGCAGGGGCGCGACGCTGCCTTCGACGGTCATATCGATGTGGCTGGCGAGCAGGTTCCAGGAATTGCCTTTGCTCCAATCCTGACGCGGGACGCCGCGGAACTGGCGCAGCACCAGGTTGACCGGCGTGTCGGAGACCGAACTGGGCGTCTGCATGACGGCCGTGCGCGTTTCGGCTCCGGGGGTGTGGAAGAGCTTGTTCACCGCCTCATCCTTGACCCATTTGCCCGGACCTTCGACCACCTTAAAATCGATGGCTTCGAAGAATTTGATGGACTTGTCGAGGTCCGAGACGTGGTGGCCGACGAAGGAAAGGCCCAGGACGTCGGCGGGGGGCTTGTGGGGTTGCGCCAGGAGTGTGGCCGAACTCGCCAGGCCGATCGCTAGAATGCTGGCCGCGATGGAAAGAGTCGTTTTGTTTCTCATGCCGTTCGTTTCCTATTTCGTCGAACATCCTATCATGTAGGCTCCTATGCAGTGTGGCGGGGTGGAGCGCGTAAGAATTCTGCGAGTTATTCTGGTAAATAGGAAGTTCAGCAGTACCATGACCCGACGCAGTATCTTCGGACTTGGCCTGGGAGCGGGAGCCCTCGCGCTGATTGGCGAAGCGATTCGCCTGGCGTTCTCCGCGCCCGCGACCTGCAGCGCCTGTCCCCGCCCGGTCCACGAGCACACCAAAGTCACGGCGACCGTGAATCACAAGAAGATGGTGTTCTGCTGTCCAGCGTGCGCGTTATGGATGCACCGGCAGTCCGAACAACCGGTGGAAATCGCCTCGCTGACGGACTTTCCCAGCGGGGAGGCTCTGGGTCCGGAGGAAGCGTACGTCGTAATCGGCAGCGACGTGAATCCCTGCCTGAGTGCCGACCACATGCTGGTGGATCCATCCAAACAGCCCAGTCGCCTGGACTTCGATCGCTGCACGCCCAGTATGATCACGTTTCGCCAACGGGACGTCGCGCAGAGTTTCGTGGCCGAAAACAACGGGACCCTAACGGAGTTCTCTCGCCTGCTGAACGGCTACGTGGCTTGAGGCCGGGCGCGGGCGCCGTTCTTTCGACCATCATGAGTCTATTTGAGCGGCGCGAGTTCGGGCTGCGTTCCTTCGGGGAGCGGATACTCGTCGACGTTGAGCAGCATCGAGACGAGCTGGTAGTAGCCGATTAACGTGGTCAGCTCCACCACGCCGCGCTCCCCGAGCAGGTCCTTGGCGGCGGCGAAAGTCTGGTCGCTCACCTGGTGGTTCTCCAGGATCTCGGTCGCGAACTGATAGACGGTTGCTTCGTCGTCCGCCATTCCACCTATCTTGCGGACGCTTGCCCTGTGCGGATCGCTTCGATGATCTCCTTGCTCAGGCCTCCCCGCTCGGCCGCGGCGCGATGGACGGTCCATTCATATTGCGCGGTCCAGTGGCGGGCGGTAGTGATGATCGCGAGTTCGCGGAGGCGCACGGGCATCGTGTCCAAGAAGCGGAGCTTGCCGCCGAATTCCTGTTCAAGGTCGCCGATTTCCGGGCTCCGCAGCATCACGTTGAACGGTCCGCCGAGCGAGGTCCGCGGACCTTCGAGCAGATGCTCGACCATGGCTTTCTGTTCCGGCGTCATCTCTTCCCATTTGAGTGGGGGGAGGCGGTTGCCGACGAGGCCGAGGTCGGGGAGAGGCGCCTCCTGGGCTTGCATCAGTGGCGCGGTGAATAGAAAAGCGACGGAGAGCAGGGGGATGAAGGCTCGCGAGGGGAGGACCATTTCCCTATTTTCTCACTGCCCCAACGGCGGGAGCTCGGGTTCGTCGCCTTCGGGCAGCGGGTACTCGTCGACGTTCAGCAGCATGGAAGCGAGCTGGTAGTAGCCGATCAAGGTGGTGAGTTCCACAACGCCGCGTTCTCCGAGCAGGCCTTTGGTTGCGGCAAAGGTCGGGTCGCTGACCCGCTTGGTTTGGAGGAGCTCGGTGGCGAACTGATAGACGGTCGCTTCGTCATCAGCCATCGGCACTCCGAGGTCCTGGGGGCGGCCTCCCTGGCGAATGGCTTCGATGATTTCGGGAGCGAGGCCGGCATCCTCGGCGGCGCGGCGATGCACCAGCCATTCAAACTGCGTGGTCCAGTGACGGGCGGTGATGATGATCGCGAGCTCGCGCAGCCGCGGCGGCATGGTGTCCAGGAAGCGGAGCTTGCCGCCGAATTCCTGTGAAAGGTCGCCGATCTCGGGGCTGCGGAGCTGGACGTTGAAGGTCCCGCCGAGCGAGGTCCGCGGACCTTCGAGCAGATGCTCGACCATGGCCTTCTGTTCAGGCGTCATCTCCTCCCATTTGAGCGGGGCGAAGCGGTTACCGACCAGGCCGAGGTCGGGGATGGGCGGGCCTTGGGCCCAGGTGACGGACGCGGTGAGGAATAGCGTAGCCGCGAGGTATAAACCGTCAGCGACGCGCATCATTCGCTCCTGCACAAGCAATTATTCATGGTCACGTGGGCCCGCTTGAGGCGCGCTACTGCGCCATCACCCGTTCCTGATTCTCCATGAACACATCGCAGACCGCGCGGCGCAAGCCTTCCTTGGCCACCGGACCATCATCGAGGAAATCGAGATAGGCGCGGTGGTCGGCGTCGAACTTGGGCCATTCCGGCAGTCCTTCGCCGTTGGGGTCGCCGGTCTTAGCGAAGTTGCTCCAATACTTCTGCAGGTAGGGCGCGTACTCGTGATCGGATTCGTCGTAGCCGCGCATTTTCTGCCATACCGGCAGCGTGCCGAAGATAAACGGAATTTCGGCGGCGTGCGGAGCGCCCTGCGCTTCCTTCCCGTGGACGGTGCGCGAGAACTGATACTCGTAGCCGGTGTTGCCGGCGTTGGTGTGCCAGATGAGCTCCTGCACGGTGCCGCAGCGAAAGGAGTTGTCGGTGGACCACTGGGCCATCACGGTTCCGAATTCGGGATCGGGCTCGGGGGATCCGGCGGCAGTGATGCCGTAGGCTTTCATCGCCTGGCCGGCGAGCGGACCATAGCGCTGGGAGATCAACTCGTGGATATCGGCGGATTCCCCGCGCGGGCCTTGGGTTTCCTGGGAATTGTTGCCGATCAGTAAGGGGACCTTGAGCTCGCGGCCTTCGGCAAAGACTTTTTGCGCCGGCTCGGGGAGCACGAATCCATCGACGTCAATCCCCATGCCGGGGCCCGGCCCTCGACCGGCTTGTTCCATCAACTGGTCGACGGGAAGCGCGCGCAGTTCGGCAAGAGAGCCTTGCCCTTCGATTCCCAGCTTGGCGGCGAATTCGACGCCCCGCTGTTCCGCGTCGGCCAAGGGCAGGGTGGCCCCCACTGGTCCGCTTTGGGCGATCGCCCGCGCGAACAATCCTTTGGCCAAGGGCGAGGCGAGCAACAGGTTGACGTCGGATGCGCCCGCGGATTCACCGAAGAGGGTGACGTTCGCGGGGTCGCCGCCGAAGTTCGCGATGTTGTCCTGCACCCAGCGGAGCGCCATCACCTGGTCGGCGAGCCCATAGTTTCCGGAGGCGTCGTGCGGGGACTCCGCGGTGAGTTCGGGATGGGCATAGAAGCCCAGGACGCCCAACCGGTAGTTAATATTGACCACGATCACGCCATGTTGGGAGAGCGTTTCAGCGTTAAACAAGGGCTCCACGCCCGATCCCGCGACGTTGCCTCCGCCGTGGGCCCAGACCATGACGGGGAGCTTTTCGGCCGGGGGCCATTGCGGCGTCCAGACGTTCAACTGCAGACAGTCTTCGCTGTGCGGCAACTGCGGGTTGTCATTCTGATTGCACATGGGGCCGAACGCGGTGGCATCGCGAACGTCGGTCCAGGCGTCGGCGGGCTGAGGCTCGCGCCACCGGAGGTCGCCGACGGGAGGCTTGGCGAAAGGAATGTTTTTGAAGGAGGCAACACCGCTTTCGGACCGGGATCCGCGGAGCTGGCCGGTAGCGACGGTGGCCAGCGGATCTCCCTCCGCGGTTTCGGTGGGCACCTCGGCCGAGCACGCCGTCCAGAAAATGATTTGGCTCAGGATCAGCAGGGAGGCCAATGCGGGAAATCGTGGGATGCGGTACATGAGTCTTCCTTTCGTTCTTGTCGTTTCAAGTCGCAATGATGGATGCGCTCCTAGTTTGCCGGGTCGATGCGCAACAGCGCGCCGTTGTCCTCGGCGGTGAGTAGGTAGAGCAGTCCATCCGGACCCTGGCGGATGTCGCGGATGCGGTTGTGGAGGTCGCGCAGGATGCCTTCGCGGTGGAGCTCCTCCCAGTTCTCGTTGAAGTCAATGCGTTCGAAGTGGCCGGAGTGCGGGACCTCGCCCGAGCGCATGCCGCCGATGAAGAGGTTGTTCTGCCAGTTAGGATAGCGGTCGCCGCTGTAGAAGGTAAGGCCGGAGGTGGCGATGGCGGGCACCCAGTAGACCGTGGGGGGCTCCATTCCTTCTTTGTAAGGATCAACGGAGACGGCGGGCCCGCCGTAGAAGCGGCCGTTGCTCACCTCAGGCCAGCCGTAGTTTTTTCCGGCACGAAGCGTATTGACCTCGTCGCCGCCGTTGGGTCCGTTTTCGCATTCCCAGATTTCGCCGGTGACCGGATTCAGCGCGAGCCCGAGTGGGATACGGTGGCCGAGGGTGAAGATCTCGGGGCGATAGCCGTCACGGCCCACGAAGGGGTTGTCGGACGGCACGGTGCCGTCGTCGTTCAAGCGCAGGACCTTGCCGGCGAGGTCGTTGGGATTCTGCGCGCGGTTGCCGACGGGGGGGTCGCCGGACCCGATGGTCATGTACAGCTTGCCGTTACCGTCAAATAAGATGCGCGAGCCTTGTGAGCTGGGCAAGGCGCTGAACAGGTCCTCCCAATCGGTGATCGCCGAACCGTTCCAGCGTCCGCGGCCAAGGGTCAGAATACCGCTGGCTCGCCCCTTGGCTTTCCCATTGGCATTGCTGCCATCGGCATTCGCGGGCGGTTTGCTGTAGGTGAAGTAGATGAGCTGGTTCTGGGCAAACTGGGGATGCAGCACGATGTCGAGCAGTCCGCCGAGGCCGGAGGCCTGGACTTCGGGGACGCCGGCGACCGGCGTCGGATCGAGCACGCCGTTGCGCACAACGCGCAGGCGCCCGGAGATCTCGGTAACGAGGACTCGGCCGTCGGGAAGGAACGCCATGCTCCAGGGCTGGACCAGTCCCTTGGTCACGGTAAGGTGCAGGCCGCGTTCGATGCCCGTGTCGAAGTCATAGGAATCCGGGAGCTCGGGCGACTCCCAGCGGATCGCTTTCGGGGCCTTGCTCGGATTGGCTTTGGCGTTGCCGGCGGGCTGCTGGGCTTGTGCAATCAGCGCGGTAAAGGCGATCGCCGCAGCGGCGGCGGTGATGAGGTAGACCGGCCAGTGACGTGTGTACATACCGGAATCAATTTATAACACTAAACTCGCGGCGTTGCTGACGGAGGAAGACGGAACATCCGGACCAAGCAAGCGCGGGGAGCGCGACAGGCTTTCGGGGAAGATCGAAATCGGACCTGAACAGACGAAGGCGGGCACGATGACCGCGGGCCGTCAGGCCGATTCAGTTGGCAGCGTGGGTTTGGCGGGATGCGAAGCGTGGGCGTCCGGTTTGTGGCCGTAGAGGGTCCGCAATTCGTGGAACGGGGCCATCATCATCCCCTTCACGGTGGAGTGAGCCAGCGGACCTGATTCCGGCACATCATCCACTCCGACCTCCAGATCCAGCTTTTCCGAAGGATTCACCAAGGTCCCGAACATCCGGTCCCAGGTCGCCACTATGCGCCCGAAGTTGGTGTCGATATGCTCGGCGGCCAGGCTGTGATGGATCTGATGCTGCGCCGGGCTCAACAGCCAGTTGGAGACCCGATGCGGATAATGCAGCCAGACGTGGGAGTGCCGCAGGTTGTGGGTCGTCAGGTATGCAAGACCAACCACCAGGTTGTTCCCCATCAACAGCCACACGTTCTCGCCGTTATAAAAGAAGTACTGGCAAACCCCGCTGATCACGCTTGCCATCAGCCCCCCCCAGATCATGTTCCAGAACATGTCCAGCGGATGGAAGCGCATGGCGGTAAAGGGCACCAGAACCCTCGCCGAATGGTGCACTTTGTGGAAGCACCACAGCCATCTCCACTTGTGCTGCAGATAATGGGAATAGAAGAGGCCGAAGTCCTCCGCCAGGAAGACAAACAGCGTATAGAGTCCGACTGCAACCCAGGTATTCTCTCCGGTGGATCCCGGAAAGCGGGGACCTGCAACCATCTCTATACCCGCCAGGACCTGATAGGAAAGTCCCGTGGTGAGGGCGAGCAGCAGGGGGATCAGGAACATCGCCCGAAGCGCCTGAATCACCATGTAGAACTTGACGTCCAGCCTGGCATCAGGATGTTTCCAGACCTTCTCCGGGAACAAGCGACGCAACAGTTGGCCTTTGGCGGGCGAGCGGAACAGCAGCACGATCGCGGCAATGGCGAGCGGGATCGCCAGGTTGTAGACCGAGACCAACTCCATGCCGCTGAAGAAACTGAAGATTGCCCAGGCCGAACGGACCAGGACGTCACTTATGGCAGAAAAGACGCGCTCCATTTTTTTAAGCGGGGTGCTTTCAGCAGGTGTTCCCGGCAGCAACGCCACCCCAGACGGCTGCAACCCTACTTTCTTAGTTCATCGGCCCTTAAATCGCACAACTTTAACCACGTAGAATCACGAGGCGAAGGTTGGGGAAAGCGGGTGGTGCGGCGCACCGCTTGAATGGCCTGCCTGGCGCGGACGGCCGCGGGCTGGCGTGAACTTTAGCGAGGGGCGCTCCGGAGTTTCTGGATCTGCGCCACCGCGGCGTCCACTTTCATCTCCAACCCGTGCTGACCGTACTCGGCCGAGGCTCGCGTGGGATCGCCCGTCACGCCACTACCCTCCAGGGAGGCCTGGTCCAGCCTGTCCATGCGAACCATCTCCGGAGCGGCGGCCATCAATTGCGAGGTATCTTCGATTCCCGCATGGGTGCCGATGGCGTCCTCCGTCTCGCCCTGGGAAAGCAACCAATCATGGAATCCGTTGCCGGCATAATAACGATCAATAAAATGCACACGAACGCCGCTGCCCGCCCATTCGGCGTTCAGCAAGTCCGCGACCTGGCGCATTCCGTCCTGATTGCCGCCGCTGTCACCCAACAGAACGATGTCCTTGAATCCCTCGGTGCGGAAACTGCGAGCAGCGTATTCGAGCAGCTTCTGGAAGAACTCGTCGGGGAGCGTGATGGTACCCGGATACTGCATGTGTCCGGTAGGAGGATTAATCTCGCCTTCGGGAACATAGGCGATCACGGGCGCCACCAGCGCGTCGCCCAGGCGCTGGGCAATCCGCTCAGAGGTCACGCGAATGATGGCGTTATGCTTTCCAAGCGCCAGATGCGGCCCTCCCTGTTCCACACCGCCGGTAGGGATCAGGATGGTGGTCCATCCCGCGGCGAGCGCATCGCGGACCTCGGGCCAAGTCAGTTCCTCCAGGAACACGGGCCCATACGGGTTGAATCCTGACGCGGGAACGGCTGTTTCCAAGGCGGACGGCACTCCTGCGTCACCAGCGGTCCCCGCCGAGCCGCAGCCGGTCAGCAGTCCGGCGGCAAGAATCAGAGCAACGATCGCCAGGGGACGAATACTTCGGACGTCAAACGCTCGCCGCAACGCGAACAAGGGAAATTCGGGGACTGTTCTCATGGATGCGCACTTTCTCGCGAGCCGTGCGGCTCCCTAGGTCTGTCATCGTCAATTTTATGCACGCGCCTTACATCGGCATCCGCCTCGGCAGGAAATCGCACTGGGGAGTACCGCCGCGTCAGGAGAACTACTGCCGGACGGAAGGCCCAATTGGTACATTACGGAAAGGGAGCGAAATCTTTCCCGGCCGCCGTAAGCAAATATGTTGGACGCCTATCATGCGCTGATGAACAAGCTGCTGGCAGCCTTATTTCGTGCTGTTCTATCGCTGCGAGGCGTGGTGACCAATTCCGAATTGGTTTCTGTCACCAACGTCGGGATTGCGCTCCTGATCGCGGCGGCTGTTTTGTTCTGGCGTTCGCCCGCCTATCGCGGCAAGGGCCTGCTGAAACACGGCCTGTTTCCGGAGAAGGTCTGGAAGCATCCCTCCGCGATCCTGGACCTCAAATTCTATTTCCTCGTGCAGGCACTACGGGCGGCGATCACAGTCCCCGCGCTCCTGCTGATTACGGTCGGGCTGTCCTACAAGGTTCTGGCGGGGCTCGAGTATCTGGCCGGTCCGCGTTGGCCGGGTTCGACCGGGGCCAATAGCTGGTGGGCCATCGGACTCTATACGCTGCTGATCTTCGCCGCCCAGGATTTTGCGTTCTTCTTCTCGCACTACCTGCAGCACAAATGGCGATGGCTGTGGTGCTTCCATAAGGTGCACCACTCGGCCACCGTCCTGGTACCTTTCACCGCGGCGCGCTTTCATCCCTTGGATCAGTTCTGGAACATGCTGTGGGGCGCGGGATTCATCGCCGTGATGAGCGGCATCTGCCAGTACCTGTTCTATAACGGCGAGAACCAGTGGATGCTGCTCGGCAACAACGTGGTGGTAGCGGTGTCGTACCTGACGACGCACAACCTGCGGCACTCGCATATCTGGCTGCACTATCCGCACCGGATCGCGAACTGGCTGCTCAGCCCGGCGCAGCATCAGATCCACCACAGCATCGCGCCGGAGCATATCGACAAGAACATGGGCTACCTGTTTGCCTGCTGGGACCGGATGTTCGGAACGCTGGTCAATCCTACCGAGCAACTGGAGATTGAGGTCGGCGTGGAAGGCATGCCGGAATCCGGCCCGCTGGCCCACACGACCGTCGAGGGAATGCTGCTCGCGCCTTTCCACGAGTTATTCGCGCTTTATCGAGGCAAGCCGGACGCTCCCGCCGCCGAGGCCGGGAAACCCTCGATTCGCACGGAATCGCCTGGGCCCAAACAGGCCGCCTGAGCTGAGCGCGATTACGCCAGCCCCGGCAGCAGGACCTTCGCGCCGCCGAACACCATGTCCACGGCGATCGCCGCCAGGATCATGCCCATCAGCCGCGTCATGATGACCCGCATCTTTGCCGACATCAGCTTGCCAATCGAGGCGGCGAAGTACAGCACGATGAACAGCGCAACCAGGATCGCCACCAGCACGGCGGCGAACGAGGTGTACTGCTCCGGACCGCGCTGCCTGGGCGGAATAAATGATCAGCGTGGCGATGGTTCCCGGACCGACGATCATCGGGAACGTCATCGGGTAAAACGTGATGTTTTCGTCGGCGTCGACCGGCGGCGTCATGGTGGGCCTTCTTTTCATGGTCGCCGCGCTCGTGCGAGGTGATCGGCTGGCCGTTCAGCATGGAGAGCGCGATCCCCAGCAGCACGATGCCTCCGGCCACGCGAAACGAGTCGATCGTGACGCCGAAAAAACCGATGATCCGAGCGCCCGCCGAGCGAAATGATGACGCACATGACCGCCGCATAGATCAGGACCATCACCGCCATGCTGCGCTGCTGCCGGACCGTGTTGTCTCCGGTCAATGCCAGAAAGACGGGCAGCATTGACGAACGGATTCATGATGGCGAACAGCGCGCCGAGGAATTTTGCGGCGAAGGCGACGTCCATGCGATGCTCCTTGGGAGGATTGGTGCTGCTCGGAGCCTATCGTACAACGGGCGGTGGAGTGACTCATCTTCTAAATTTCAAAGTGGATCGGGGACGGCGCGTCCCGCCCCCGAACTTGGATCATGATGCCTATCCCGGCAACCCGCTGAAGCTGTCCCGGACCATCTTGAGCGTTCCATTCTTATCCGGACCGTAGACGGTGAGATACGTCCCGGCGCCGGGGGCTTGCCCCGAATGTTCCTTGGACCCGTCGACCGCGTGGAACGCGGCTTTCCAGGAACCGTACTCGACGACGTAGTCGCCGGCCTGCATCAGTCCGCCGACCTCGAGGTCGAAGCCGACCAGCCGGAACTGTTTGAAGACCTGGCTGAACCAGGCGCGGATGGCTGGCCGACCTTCCATGGGCGGCGCGCCCGGGGGCAGCGAGACGCCGTCTTCGCGGAACAGGTTGGCGGATCCTTCCAGGTCACCGGCATTCACGACGTCCATATGATGTTGGCGGAGGGCATTCACGGCCTCCAGTAAAGATGGCGAAATTTGAGTAGTGGTAGTCATTGTTGAATCTCCTGGGTGCGGGGCGGTGGGTTTGTTGTTTCGATCCCTGCACGCTTCATTCCGGATGTGGCGCGGGTCGGCGATGCGTTACACGAACGTTCGATTTTTACGGCTCAGCGCACGCGCGCGGCATTTCTGCTCGCTACTCTGTAACGGCGAGTTCGTTCGCACCACCTCCAGGCATATCCAGCGACCTGATGAAGGAATGACGAGCATCGGGTCCGATCCTAAAGAAAGCGACTGATTGAAAATGGCAATCCTTGAACCCTACTCGAATACACGCGAAGACGATGTCTTCCACTTTTTGAACCTGCCGTCGGTGATGCGATCCACGGGCGAGACCACGCGCGGCGCTTACGGACTGATGGAGCAGTGGGACGTGCCGGTGGGCTTCGCCTCGCCGTATCACGTGCATCGGCGGGAAGACGAGGCGTTCTATGTCCTTGAAGGCGAACTGGCTCGTGATCTGCGACGACAAGTGGATGAAGGCGACCGCGGGATCGTATGTGTACGGCCCGCGAGACATCCCGCATGGCTTCAAGGTAGTGGGGTCCGATCCGGTGCGGATGCTGCTGATGTGGGCTCCGGCGGGTTTCGAAAAGATGGTGATAGATATGGCGACGGATGCGTCGGCCGCGCCGGTTCCTCCGGATATGAAGAAGCTGATGGCGGCTGCGGCGGCGTGCGGGGTGGAGATCCTGGGTCCGCTGCCGGAGGAGTGAGGGGCGCGGGTCAAGATGTGGGCAGACCCGCGCTTTGTTTGGCTGAGTGAGTTTGATCACTCACGCCGGCTAGGTTCAGCTTGCGCGCATCCCTACGAGGTACCCGCGCCCTTGACGCCGACGTAGACCGCATAGAGCGACTGGCTCGCGGTCATGAACAGGCGATTGCGCTTTGGGCCGCCGAAGGCGAGGTTGGCGCACTGCTCCGGCAGGCGGATCATGCCGATCTGGGTGCCGTCGGGGGCGACCACCTGGACGCCGGGATTGGCTCCGCACCACAGGTTGCCCTCGACGTCGCAGCGGATGCCGTCGGCGGAGGATGCGCCTCCACCGGGAATCTTGAGTCGCACGAACTCGCGGCTATTGCGCACGCGGGCACCGTCCACATCGTGAACCTTGGTCGCGCCGACGCCGGTATCCGCGACGTAGACCTTCGAATAATCCGGAGAAAAGCAGAGCCCATTGGGACCGGTAACCTCGGCGTCGATCAGCGCGATCTGCCCGGACTGGGGATCGACGCGATAGACGGCTGGCGGCGTCTCCGATTCCGCCTTGTTGCCTTCATAGTCGCCCTGGATGCCGTACATCGGATCGGTGAACCAGATGGAGCCGTCCGGATGCACGGCCGCGTCATTCGGCGAGTTGAGGCGTTTGCCCTGATAACGATCCGCGATGGTGGTCACCGAACCGTCGGGCTCATAGCGGACGACGCGGCGGCCTCCGTGCTCGCAGGAGATCTGGCGTCCCTGGAAATCAAACGTGTTGCCGTTGGAGTTGCCCGAGGGGTTGCGGAAGACGGTGACCTCGTTGTCGTCCTCGAGCCAGCGATATTGCAGGTTGCTGGGGATATCGCTCCAGACCAGGAAGCGGCCGACGCCGTTCCAGGCGGGTCCTTCGGCCCAGAACGAACCGGTGTGGAGCCGCTTGATCGCCGTATTGAAAAGGATGAGCCGGGCGAAGCGGCGATCGAGCGTAACGATGTCTGGATCGGGGTAGCGGATCGGCGCGTTGGTGGCGTAATCGCGGCCGGTGGCCGGCGGCGGGGCTTGCTGCGCGAGGGCTGCGGTCGCGGCGGCGGCTCCCAGCGTCGCGGTCAGGAAGGTGCGGCGGTCCGGGCGGGTACGGGGCGTGGTCGGATTATCGGGCATCACAGAGTAGGTATAGCGCATTCGGGGGGCGTGTTGGGAGGCGGCATCGCGAGAAGAAAACGCCGGGGCTCCCGGCCAGGCGGACGGGCGGCAAACCCGGGCAGACGCCCGGCATACCGGAAAACCGCGATGGACGGGCTGCAAATCGAATCGGACGCTGGCGCATGGCCGCGGGGCGGGAACGGGATTACTGTTGAGCAGGCCGGAGAGATTCGGGTCGAGAACAAAAAAACTTCCAACAACGAGGGTGAGAGATTATGGCTAGCGTTTTCACGTTTCAAACGGAGCCGACACCGCGCTCCAAAACGATTGCAAATGAACTGGCGGATCGCCTGGAGCGGGGCGCCCGTGCCCTGGCCGAATTCGCCCGCAACCTGACCGACGCCGATTGGCAAACCCAAGTCCCCAGGGACGGGCGGACCATCGGAGTCATCGTGCACCACGTCGCCAGCGTGTATCCGCTGGAGATTCAACTGGCCCAGCTTCTGGCGGGCGGAAAGGCGATCGAGGGCGTCACCTGGGCGGACGTCCACGTGATGAACGCCCGGCACGCGGCCGAGCAGAGCAGCGTCACAGAAGGCCGAAGCGCTGGAGTTGCTGGAGCGGAACAGCATCGCTGCGGCGGATGCCATTCGGATGCTCACCGATGAGGAATTGACGCGCGCGGCTCCGATCTCGCTGTATGGGGATGCGCCGCTCACCTGTCAATTCATGTTGGAGGATCATGCGGTCCGCCATAGCTATCATCATCTGGGTGTGATGCGGCGCGCGCTGGCGGCGAAATGATCTAAGGCAGGAGAGGATTGGAGAGTCCTCCCTCCAGACGCAAGAAACCGGCGAGGCTGGCTCTTTTACCATGGAGCCGCACCCGCCGGTTCTTGAAAATCTTGGACTGTCTAAACAGGTCCCGATTCTAGGCAGCTGTCACTTGTTCTGCCTGCAGGCCCTTCGGCCCGTTCTTCACGATGAAGCTGACAGGAGTTCCCTCCTCAAGCGTACGGTAGCCAGTCATCTCGATGGCGGAGAAGTGAACAAACACGTCCTCCCCGTTCTCCCGAGCGAGAAATCCGTATCCCTTTGCGGCGTTGAACCACTTCACGGTCCCTGTTTCTTTCATGTTGCAATATCTCTCTTTTCTTGCTTTTAAATCTTCCCGGACGTTGGCTTTGCTCCGGCTTGCTCGGAAGCCTCTGGAGATTCGCTTGAGACGGGTAGGTAACCTTAGCGGGTCTATACTACGAGGATCAAACGATGTTCGAGACTTCTGAGCTAAACGACGGTATCACAAAACGGAGGCCGCAGGCAACTGGAAACTAAAGAGGTTTTCCACAGGCGGGGTCTGTGTTTTGATCAGTTTGGGTGAGGGTTTACGGGTCAGCCGGCGAAGTCGGGAACATTACAGAGGCGTGATGAGAGGCCTTCGGAAGCACTTACCCAGAGCCGATATTGCTTGGAATATCAACTCGGGTTTCAACAGAGTTATCGGTGTTGGATACTCCGACATTCGGGAGACGATCCAAGAGCCGATAAAATGGTGAGGCTATGGCGGCTCGTCTTTCCACCTTCTTCTCTGCGCCGGCGTCCATCGTCCTGCTGGCTGTGCTGATCGCTACCCCGGTGCGCGCGCAGCAGGACGTCATCACGCTGCAATCGCCGAACGGCGAGATCGAATTCCGAATGTCGATGGTGCCGCCGCCCACCGACGAACTGGCGCTCGAGTTCCCGGCCTACCAGGTGGACTTCCACGGAAAGCTGCTGATGGACACCTCGTTCATGGGGTTCCAGCTTTATGAGCAAGTGCCGCTGGGCGGCAAGCTCGGGCTGGAGAAAGAGATTCGCGAGGAGGTCGACGAGACCTATACGCTGCCGGTGGGCAAGACGAGCACGGTCCGCAATCGCTACAACATGGTGCATCTGGACTACCTGCAGAACGGCACCACCGGCCGCCGGCTGAGCTTCGAGATCCGCGCCTATGACGATGGGATCGCGTTCCGCTACATCATCCCCTGGACCGCGCTAACCGCCGATATTCGCCTGGTCAACGAGATTACGCAGTTTCATTTCGCCAAGGATGGCGACGGGTATCCGCTGGTCCTGCCCGACTACCAGACCAACTATGAGGATCAGTATGTGCGCCAGCCGCTGAGCAGCATTCATTCCGGCGATCTGGTGGGGATGCCGTTCCTGGTGGAGCAGCCCGGCGTCGGCTGGGTGGCGGTGACCGAGGCGGATCTGGATGAATATCCGGGGTCCTATTTATACCGGGAAGACGGGACGACGTTCGTGACGGATTTGCCGCCGCAGGTGGATGGGTCCGGGCTGGTGCTGCATAAGGAAGCTCCGGTGACGACGCCGTGGCGGGTGCTGCTGATCGGCGATGAACCGCAAAAGCTGATCGAATCCAATATCATTACTAACCTGAATCCGCCGTCGGAGATCGAGGATACGTCGTGGATCCAGGCGGGCAAGGCGGCCTGGAACTGGTGGAACGGTACGCAGGCCGACGACGTGGATTTCACGCCGGGCATGAACACGCCGACGATGCTGCACTATATCGACTTTGCGGCCAAGCAGGGGCTCGAGTACATGCTGATCGACGCGGGCTGGGCCACGCCGCTGGACGGCGGCCCGACCAATGCCGCGGACCTGACGCGTCCCATCGACGCGATCGATATGGAGGAGATCCTGGGGCACGCCAAGGAATCGGGTGTCGGCGTCTGGCTGTGGGCGCGCTGGAACTCGGTGGACGCACAGATGGAAGAGGCCTTTTCACGGTTTGAGGAGTGGGGCGTCAAGGGCGTCAAGATCGACTACATGGATCGGGATGATGTGTGGATGGTCGATTGGTACCGCAAGGTCGCGGCGGCCGCGGCCGAGCATCATTTGATGCTGGACTTCCATGGCGCGTTTAAGCCGGATGGGTTGCGGCGCACCTATCCGAACGTGGTGACGCGCGAAGGGGTTCTGGGGCTCGAATACATGAAGTGGAGCGAGCGCACTACGCCGCGGCATGACGCGACGCTGCCGTTCACGCGCATGCTGGCCGGTCCCATGGATTACACGCCGGGCGGATTCCGGCAGAGGACCGCGGCCGAGTTCTATCCGCGCAATGATCGTCCGTTCACGCGCGGCACGCGAGCGCATCAGCTCGCGCTGTATGTGGTGTTTGAGTCGCCGCTGCAGATGGTCTCGGATTACCCGGAAGCTTACACAGCGACGGAGAAAGACGCGCGCGACTTCCAGTTCATTCGTGACGTTCCAACGACGTGGGATGAGACGCGCGGGCTAGCCGGGGAAGTCGGCGAGTATGTAGCGGTGGCGCGGCGGGCGGGTGATGCCTGGTATCTGGGCGCGATCGCCGGAATGCACGGGCATACGGTGGAGATCCCGCTGGAGTTTCTGGGCTCGGGAAATTGGACCGCGGAGATTTATCGCGATGCCGGGGACTCGTTTGAGCATCCGACCGCGACGGTGGTGGAATCGAAGAAGCGTGAGCCTCGTCAACGAAGCTATCGCTGGATATAGTGGAAGGCGGTGGGGCAGCAGTGCGGTTCGTGCGGCGATAAGACCGCGAAAAATGGGGGACAGACGCCGTTTTCGCGTCTCTGAGTCATTGATCCAGCATTGCCCGAGAGGCGAAAACTAGCTGTCTGTCCCCATTTTTCACATCACCTGATCATCGAGCCACGCGATAAACAACTCCGGCCAATCCTTCACCGGATGCTCCTTTTCCCGCAGCGCCCAGCCATGGCCACCGCTCGCGAAGATGTGTAGCTCGGCCGGGATGCGCTTTTCCTGCAGCATCGTGTAGAGATTCACCGTCTGGATCAGGTGGAAACGATCGTCATAGGAGCAGATCAGGAACGACGGCGGCGCGTTATCGGGGACGGCTTTCGGCACCGGTCCCGGATAAACGATCGCCGTGAAGTCGGGCCGCGAGGAAACACGCTCCAGCGGATCGGACGCCTGGGGATCGCCCAGGTCCCAGTTGGTTTCGGTGAAGGCGGCGACCTCGGCTCCGGCGGAGAAGCCCATCATGCCGATCTTGTCCGGCTTAATGTTGAAGTCGGCGGCGCGCGCACGCACCAGGCGAATCGCGCGCAGAGCATCGGCGGCGGCGTGATCTTCGATTGAATATTTGATGTTGGAGGTCGGGTCGCGCGGAAGCCGGTACTTCAGCACGAACGCCGCGATGCCATGGGCATTCAGCCACGCCGCGATCTCATAGCCTTCCTTTTCGATCACCAGAAACTCATGCCCGCCGCCGGGAGCAATAATGATGCCGGCTCCGGTGGCGACGTCGGCAGGCGGAAGGTACGCGATGATCGACGGGTTGTGGATGTTCTGGACCCGCACGAAGGACTTGTAGTCGTCCGGACCTTTGGTGATCTCCTCGCCCTGCGCGCCCTCCGAGCCCGGCGCGGTTCCCGGCCACAGACGGATCTCCTCGCCGGCGTTCTCATAAGGGTGCGCGGCGTAGGCGGCAAGCGCGGCAAGCAGCGCGACGAAGATCACGCGAGGAACATGGGGTCGCATGCGGATCATCGTAGCAATTGGCCGATCCGAGCGCGCGCCTGCGCGAAGCAGGCAGTGGGTCCTCGTGGATTGGGAGGCGGATCGCCTCCCGCCGACTGAACGTCGCCCCTCCCGGACCTACGGCGTCTCGGAGAACGCGTAGCTCAGCATGTGGCAGATGACGTGATGCGCGTCCTGGATCCGGCCCATGTGCGGCACCGGGACATTCAGATCAAGTTGCGCCTCCACCCCGAGCTTGCCGCCGTCCCGGCCCGTCAGCGCGATCGTCTTCAGGCCGTTCTCATTGGCCCAGCGCATCCCGTTCACCAGATTCATCGAATTGCCGGAGCCAGACAGCGCGACGTACAAATCGCCGGGCTGGGCGAAGTTCTTCAAGGTCTCGGCGATGCCGTCGGTGAAGTCGGTGTCATTGGAATACGCCGTCGCCGTGGGGATCGCATCCTGCAACGCCATCGCGCGGAAACGCTGATCGCGCTGGTAGCTGACGTCCTTGACCAGGTCGCAAACAAGGTGCGAGGCTGTGGCGGCGCTGCCTCCGTTACCGGCGACGAAAATCATCCGGCCGTCCCGGCGCGCGGCGCGAAACCATTCCAGCGCCTGCTCGACTTTCGCATGGTCGATCTTCTCGATCGCCTCAATGGTTTGGCGTTGATAGGCGTCAATGAAAGCCGCCGGATTGGTGGTGAAAGTCGCGGTGGACATGGCCATTTTCCAGATGGACTCCCCAAAGGAGATTTCCAGGGAACATTGTAGCCCGGCTGCGTAGCGAGAAGACTCGATTTCCCAGCCCCGCCCGGCCGGGGACCCTCTCCCGCGAAACATCCCGCTGGTAGAATGTTGTGAAGCCTCTTGTGGACGCCTGTGGAAGCAAGGCGGGAAGTTGCTGGAAACAGACGGCTTGCCAATTAGGGTTCACGACGTTCTTTCCACCGGCTTTCCCACAGGATTTTCGACAGGCTAGCGGACTCAGAACATTAGGGGTCCTCGGGGAGAGCAATTTTGTTTGGCCCTCGCCGCACCCAACGGTAAGGTAGTTAAGCCGGTTTGGCGCATTTCCCCCGCGCGGACCGGAAAGGTTGTTTGACATATGGCGGCTCCCGATCTCGCATTCGAAAAAGGCCTTCCCGCAAGCGTCGATACCGAACGCTTCCTGCTTGGCTCCATTCTGCTGAATGAGGCGTTCTACCTGCAGGTGGCCGGCGCGCTGGAGGAGCGGGACTTCAGCCTGGAGAAGCATCGCAAGATCTACGGCCGAATGAAGGACCTCTACGGGCGCGGCGAGCGGATCGACCGCGTCACCCTGGCCGATGAGCTGATCAAGCAAGGCCAACTCGAAGCGGTGGACGGCCTGGCCTACCTGGTTTCGCTCGACGACGGATTGCCGGAAGTCGCCAACGTCGACAGCTACATCCGCATCGTCAAAGACAAAGCAACGCTGCGGAAGCTGATCTTCAGCGCGCAGGGACTGATCGACCGTTGCCTGATCGGCGAAGAGGAACCCGACGAGATCCTGGCCTCGGCCGAAGAGAACCTGCTGAAGCTGGGCGAGGCTCGATCCGCCGATCAACTGATTCGCCCCGATGCGGTGATCGAGGACTTTCCCGGCGGCATCAGCGCGTTCCTCGATCCCAGCCAGCGGGTTCGCGGCATCAGCACCGGCTTCACCAAGTTCGACGAAATGACCGGCGGGCTGAACGGCGGCGAACTCATCATCCTGGCGGCGCGCCCCTCCATGGGAAAAACCGCGCTGGCGCTGAACGTCGCGCAGCACGTGGCGACGCATCCGCAGATGGGCATGCCGGTGGCGCTGTTTTCGCTGGAAATGTCATCGTCCAGCTTGCTGACCCGTCTGGTGTGCTCCCAGGCGCGCGTCGACATGCACAAGTTCCGCGCCGGATATCTGAATCAGGAAGAGCGCCGGAAGCTGCAGGTCGCGCTGGCGACGCTGACCGAAAGCCCGCTGTTTTTGGACGACACGCCGGGCGTGAACCTGATGGACATCCACGCCAAGCTCCGCCGCATGAAGAGCCAGCACGGACTTTCGCTGGTCGTCATCGATTACCTGCAGTTGATGAGTTCGCGCGGGCGATCGGAGAACCGCAACCAGGAAGTCAGTGCGATCTCGCGCGGCCTGAAGCTGATGGCGAAGGATCTGGACGTGCCGTTCCTGGTGCTCAGCCAGTTGAGCCGCGCCGCCGAGACCCGCCCCGGCGATTCGATCCCGCAGATGAGCGACCTCCGCGACTCGGGCTCGATCGAGCAGGACGCCGACCTGGTCCTGTTCATCTATCGCGAGGAAGTCTACAAGCGCGACCGCGAGGACCTGAAGGGCCTGGCGGACTTGATCATCGCCAAACAGAGAAACGGTCCGATCGGTAAAGTGCCGCTGCGGTTCCTGGGCCAGTACACGCGCTTCGAGAATCGCATCGACGATCTGCCGGACGAGCCGATGGAATAGCTGGAACAGCCGGTCTCGCTCCGCGCGCGGCGACACAACACCACCCGCGCCTCATTTTTTTCGCAAAATTCCGCCTCACCTTCCGGACTCCCTTGCGTCTGCCCATTTGACGAAAGTTTTCGTTGACAATCACGAAGACCTTCGTCATACTGCGGTCATGCCGAGCTCCTCCAAACCGAGCCGAACCCCGGCGCCCCGCCCCACCGAAGGCGAACTGGCGATCCTCCAGGTCCTGTGGGAACACGGACCGCTCCCGGTCCGGCGCGTCCAACAGATCCTGAACGAAAACAAGCCCACCGGCTACACCACGGTGCTGAAGCTGATGCAGATCATGCATGAAAAGGGCCTGGTCGCGCGCGACGAATCCGTCCGGCCGCAGATTTACCGCACTCGGGAAGCCCAACAAAAGACCCAGCAACAACTGGTCCGCGACCTGGTGACGCGCGCCTTCGCCGGATCCACCCGAGCCATGGTGATGCAGGCGCTGGCCGCCGAAAAGTCTTCGCCCGAAGAGCTCGAACAAATCGAACGTCTGCTGGAACGAATGGAGCATGAACGGCGTAACCCTAAAACAGAGGAGGCTTCCTGATGACGCCCGAAATCACCACGGCGCTGACCGGCACGCTGCTGCATTTTCTCTGGCAAGGCGCGGCGATCGCGTTCCTGTTGTCGCTGCTGCTGATTGTCTTCCGCAACGCCTCGGCGCAACTTCGCTATGCCTGTTGCTGCGCGGCGCTGGCGCTGTGCGCGATCCTCCCGGCTTTGACCTTTTTCATCACGCTGCAAGCCGAGCCCCACATCCCGGCAGGATTGGCCTTGGAACTTCTGGCGACGCCCGTCATCGCAACCACATCGGGAATGGCATCGGGCCCGTCCTCAGGACCTTCCTGGAATGACTGGGTGCTGCTGCTGTGGGCCGTCGGCGTCATGGTGTGCTCCATCCGTCTGATCCTGGGCCAATACGGAGCCTGGAAGCTCCGCCAGGGCGAGCCCATCACCGGCGAGCTGGCCCAGCGCGCTAAGGAAATCGCTCGGGACATGGGCTGGACCCGAGGCATCGCCATCATCAAATCCACGCTCGTCGAGGTCCCGAGCGTTACAGGCTGGCTCAAGCCGGTGTTGCTGATTCCCCCGGCGGCACTGATGGGGTTGACTACCGCGCAACTCGAGGCGGTGGTCGCGCATGAGTTGGCGCACGTGCGGCGGCACGACTACGTTGTCAATGTGTTGCAGACCATCCTCGAAACGCTGCTGTTCTATCACCCCGCGGTGTGGTGGATCTCCCGTCAGATCCGGCAGGAGCGCGAGTACTGCTGCGACGATGCAGCGGTCGCCATCACCGGGGACACCGTCCTGTACGCACGTGCGCTAGCTTCGCTCGAACAGCTTCGTCGCGCCGACCAGACCCTCTCCAAGGCATTCCTGGGAGCATCCACGGGAGGAAGTCTCATGAAACGTATTCAACGCCTGCATCGCCGCATGGCTCACGAGAATTCCGGGCGGCAAACATCGTGGAAGTGGGCCCCTGCCGCGCCTGTGGCCGGATTATGCGGCTTGGCCTGCGCGGCGTCAATCACGATATGGATCGCAGTGCTGACGCCGGGCCTCGCGCTCGGTCAGTCCGAGACGAAGGAACTCGCGATTGCGGAAGTCGCCGACGTTTCCTCCGTGGATTCCGCGGCGGAATCGGAGCCACAAGCGGTCGCGCAAGCACGGGAACCGCGCCCCGTGCAGGACACCTCCGATCCCGAAACCCAGCGCAACGCCCAACGAAATATCCAGCGTGAGGTCGACCGCCAAGTGCAGCGCGAGATTCAGCGCAACGTGGAGCGTACCATTCGGCGAAACATCGAACGGCAAGTGCAGATCGCCCAGGCCACGGCCGAGGAGGCAGTCCGCGCCGCGCAGCGGTCGGCGAACCGGGGTCAGGATGCCGACCCCTCAAACGAGATCCGGGATGAACTTCGGAACGACCTCAAGCAGGGAATTCGCGGTCTGATCCGTGGCGTGATTGGCGACGCGGTCCGCGCCCAAATCGACACTCAAGTGCAACGGCAGATGGAACAGGTCAGCCAGCGTTTGCGCGAGCAGTTTGCCGAAAACGGCGAGTTTCAGAAGCAGATGCAGGATTTGCAAAAGGAGTTCCAGGACGGCGGTGAGTTCCAAAAGCAAATGCAGGAACTCCAAAAGGAGCTCGGCGAAGGCAGCGACTTCCAGAAGCAAATGAAGGAAATCCAGGCCCAGTTTGGCGAGGACAGTGACTTCCAGAAGCAGTTCCAGCAACAGTTCGGCGAAGGCAGTGACTTCCAAAAGCAGATGCAGGAACAATTCGGCGAAGGTAGTGACTTCCAGAAGCAGTTCCAGCAACAGTTCGGCGAAGGTAGCGACTTCCAGAAGCAGATGGAAGATCTCCGCAAGAAATTCGGCGAAGGCGGCGAGTTCCAACGGAATCTCCAGAAACAACTCGAACCAACCCTCCCGCAGCAGCCCACGGCGACGGACCAGGAGGCCAATCAGGCACTACTTTTGAACCAGCGTCCTCAGTTTGAAATGCTGCCCCCGATCGAGCGCCTGATCGGACAGGTAAAGCTGCCCGAACGGCTAATACAGCCGCTTCTACCGCCGCCCGTACAACTCGCCCAGAATCGCGAGCCCCAGCAGCAGGAACTCCAGCGTGCCGCTCAGGAATTGGAACGCGCGCGCCAGCAGTTAATTCAACGGGAGAAATCTCTCAACGGGCAGCACAGGAGCGCCAGCAGGTCCGCGACCAACAGCAACAGGCGAACAGGAAGCCCAACAGGCCCGGCAACGGGCCGAGCAGGAGCGGCAAACAGCCCGCGATCAACAGCAGCGGGAACTCGATCTCGCCCGCGAGAAATTGGCGGTAGCGCGACAGCGACTGGTCGAACAGGAAGCGGCTCTGCAGCAGTCCGGCGAAGAGCGCCGCGCCCGGCAACAACGGGCCGAACAGGATCTCCAGCGGCAAATGAAGCTCCGGGAACAGGCCTTGCAGCGCGCGGAAGAAGAACTGGTGAAGGCGCGCGCGCAGCAGGAGGAGGCTCTCCGGAACCAACAACGCTCCGCCGCCGAGCAGGCGTTGCAGGACGCCAACCAGACTCAGTTGGATCCGGCGCGCCATGAGGAATTGATCCGCCGCCAGAAAATGTTGCTGGAAGAATCCATGCAGGAGCTTCGCCGGACAAAAGAAAATCTCGACGCCCGCAAGAGAGAAGCGGAACAGGGCGGCGAGGCGGCACAGTCCAGACTTCAGCGGGCCGAAGAGGAGCTGCAGCGCGCGATGGAACAGGAGCGGCAGCGGGAAGTCAAAGTCCTGGAGGATTACGAACAGTTGCTGCGCCAACGGCAGGCCGCCAGTCAGAGAACCGAGCCGCAGGCGAACCAACCCTAGAGCATTTCCTGATATAACCCAGACATTCGCCTGTAGCGCCCCGGACTGTGGATTTGCACGAGATCCCGGTTCGGGGCGCGACCTCTTTATACGCTCCCGAATTGACGCTCTCCACCCGCCTCCGCATCCCCGTCACGTCTGATTCCCTGCCCCGGTTGCTTTCGCTATCCCGCTGAAAACTTGACCAGATGATCTCCTGCATCCGGCGCGCTGCTCGGCATCCGGCCAATCGCCCGCGGCTAGCCTGAGCGTGCAGGGCAAATCGAACGGCGCGCGCGTTGGCGCCTCCTGCAATAACCCTCCCCGTGTGACGCGGGCGAACCACAGGAAAACAGGAGATCATCCAATGCTCAGTTGGAAACGAGTTATGGCGCTCGCGTTGGCAGTCGCTGGACTGGCCTCGGCGCAACCCACCCTCACCACCATTCAAGACACGCTTTACCGGGCCGACGGCAGCCGCTTCAACGGCACCCTCTACATTACCTATGACAGCTTCGACGCCGGCGATGCGGCGAACGTCGCCACGGCGAACCTGGTGGTCCCGATCGTGAACGGATCCCTTCGGATCCAGTTGGTGCCCACCACCACGGCCTCGGCGGGTGCGCAGTATCAGGTGCTCTACAACAGCGCCGGCACGACCCAGTTCAGCGAACAGTGGGCCGTTCCGCCGAGTTCCATTCCCCTGCGTGTCCGCGACATTCGCGTCGGCGCCGCATCGGTGGTCGGGCCGGAGCCCATCGTCTCACCCGTGCAGATCTCCGACGTCGTCGGCCTGCAGAATGAGCTCGAAATCCGCCCCATGCGCGGGGTCGGTTTCGGACTCGGCCGCGCGGCGATCATCAATTCCTCCGGTCAACTGGATGCAGCCAGCGGATCGCTCACCGATTGTGTTCGCGTGGACGGCAGCAGCGGACCCTGCGGCTCGGGTAGCGGCGGCGGTGTCTATGGGGCCTTCACCGACAACGAGATTCCCGCCGGAACCGTCAACGGATCCAACACAACCTTCACGCTGGTGAATACGCCGGATCCGGCCTCCAGCCTGATGCTCTACCGTAACGGATTGCTGATGCAGGAATCGGTCGACTATAGCTTGAGCGGCAACGTCGTGACGTTCCTGGTGGCCTCCACGCCCCAGGCCGGCGACCTTCTGCGAGCCAACTACCGTTACGGCGATCCAGGGAATCCGCTGGGCACGCTGACCTCGTCGCAAGTGGTCTGCAGTGGAGTCGGCGCGGCGACCTCGTCAACCTCCTCCGCGCAACTGGCCACCTGTACCATCCCGGCCGGCGTCCTGGGAACGGGCGACCGCCTGGAGGTCCAATATCATTTCCTCCATAGCGGCGCCGCGTCCGGATTCACGACCTTGGTGCGCATCGGCTCCCAGACCGTCAGCTCGCGCACCCTGGCCAGCAATGAATCGCTGCTGGTCGGCAACTCGCGGTTCGGGATCTTCAGCGCCGAGCAGATCTGGGACTCCCAGAGCTGGGGCACTTCATCGGGAATCCTCACCGGAACCGGCCTCGCCGCCGAGGACACCAGCCAGGCCGTCACCGTGACGCTGCTGGGCAATCTCGGCTCATCGAGCGCGGACACGATCGGGCTGGAAAATTTTACCGTGATCCGTTACCCCGCACAGGTCAATCCGTAGACACGGCCTAAGGGGTTCCCCTTAAAGTTAGGGGGGCCCAACAGTTCTATACCGTCGCCTAAGGTGGTACTTAGAAGAATCTAAAGTGATTTCCTTCTTGATGTAGCCACCCCACTCCCGCATGATGATCGTAGGCAAAGTTGCACCAAAGGAGAGTGACGATCATGCAGATATTCAGGAAGGCCGATACATGGCTTCGATTCGTGCGGGACACGCAGGGTCAGGACATGATCGAGTATGCTCTTCTGGCGGGTATGGTCGCGGTAGCGGCGGCGGCGATCTTCCCAACGACGTTGATGCCCCACATCAGCACGGTCTATTCGAAGATCCAATCGATCATGGCCGGCGCGAACAGTTTCGGCTAAACGCCAGCAAACCCCCAATTCAGCGCTCCAATAAAGAAGGCCACGCCATAACAGCGTGGCCTTCTTGCGTCTTGTAACCTCAGCCTTATTCCGGGAATTTCGCCGGACGCTTTGGTATTCAACGTCGTCCCATCCAGCGCCCGCAGGAACGCCACCAGATCCGACTGCTCCTTGGGCGTCAATCCCAGCGGCATCATCCGCCGATCCCGGTGTTCGTTGGCGAAGCCTCCCACGTTATAGAACGCCACCACCTCTTCGAGCGACTTCAGGGACCCGTCGTGCATGTACGGCCCGGTCTTGCTGATCTCGCGCAGCGTCGGCGTCCTGAACGCCCCGGTATCCTCGGCCGCCTTGGTCACCACCGTCCGGCCCAGATCCGGATCGGCTTTCCCCATCCCGACACCCAGGTTGTGATACGTGTTGTAGGTGAAGTTCGGGCCTCCGTGGCAGGCATCGCAATTCGCCTTCCCCTGGAAAATCCGCATCCCGTTGATCTGCGCCCCATTCATCGCCGCGAGGTCACCCGCCTGATAGCGATCGTAGGCGGAATTGCCCGACAGCAGCGCCCGCTCAAAGGTCGCGATCGCCTTGGCCACGTGGTCAACGGTGATGTCCGGGGACCCAAACGCCTCTTCGAACATATCCCGATAACCGCCAAAGTCATTCAACCGGTCCACCATCGCCTGATGCGTGAAGCCCATCTCGATCGGATTCGCAATCGGACCCACAACCTGCGCCTCCAGGCTCGGTGCTCGCCCATCCCAGAACTGCTCGTGATTGAAGACCTGATTGAAAGAAACCGGGGCGCTGCGTCCGCCGGTTTGCCCGGCGATCCCCGTCGATGTCGGAGCCCCGTCGGTAAACCCAAACGCGGGGGAATGGCAGGTCGCGCAGGCGATGGTCTCGTCCTCGGACAGCCGCGGATCGTAGTACAGATACCAACCGAGCTCGGCCTTTTCCGGCGAATAGTCGTTATCCTCGGGCCATTGGATCTCCGGAAGCCCTAACGGGGACTCGATCTGGCTCGGGAACTTCGGCGAACCGGAATCCTGTGCGCCGCTCTTCTGAGCGCCCACGAACAAGAGAAGCCCGGCGGAAGCCACCAAGCCAACCGCTGCCGGTAGCCGCGTCGCCCACTGGCACGATCGGAACGTTGAAAAACCTTCAGGTTTCATCCACTTATTTTAGCAATCCCCTTTTCGTCGCCCGCGAAGAACCCCGGATCACCTTGCCCAACGCTCTCGAAGCGCCAGCACCCCCGCGTGGGGCGGGGCCATGCCCCGCCGGGCAGTCATCGCGGAGCAAAGCGGCTCGCCAGCCCGCCCCCTTTTCCGCCTTTTTCAGGGCCCCTTGCCGGACTCCGGGTTACCATATTATTTTCCTCATGTTGCGCTTTGAAACCGCCGGAGAGTCGCACGGCGAAACGTTGGTCGCGACCCTGACCGGCCTACCCGCGGGCGTCCCCGTGTCTCTGGACGCCATGAACCGAGATCTATGGCGCCGCCAGCAAGGCTACGGCCGCGGCGGCCGCATGAAGATTGAGACGGATAAGGTCCATATTGTCAGCGGCGTGCGGCATTCCAAGACCATCGGATCCCCGGTGGCGATGCTGCTCGAAAACAAGGACTGGAAGAACTGGACCGAGGCCCTGCCCGTCGAGGATTTCGAGGGCTCGGCCGAGAAGGAAAAGAAGGTCACCCGCCCGCGCCCCGGGCACGCCGACCTCGCCGGAGCGATCAAGTACAACTTCCACGACGCCCGCTACATCCTGGAACGCGCCAGTGCGCGCGAAACCACCGGGCGCGTCGCCCTCGGCGGCTTGGCCAAGGCCTTCCTGGGCGAGTTCGGCATCGGCATCCTGAGCCACGTGATCGCCGTCGGTCCGGAAAAGCTGGGCCGCGACGTCGCCTGGGAGGAGATCGTCGACCTCAACAGCCGCGACGAGGTCCTACTGAATTGCGTCGACGCCGAAGCTGAGCAGCGGATGAAAGCCGTCGTCGACGAGATCTATCGCACCGGCGACACCGTCGGCGGCGTCTTTGAAGTGGTCGCGCACGGATTGCCCATCGGGCTTGGATCACACATCGCCTGGGACACGCGCCTGGACGGGCGGCTCGCGCAGGCCATCGTCTCGATGCAGGCAGTAAAAGGCGTCGAGATCGGCTATGCGGCCGAAGGCGCCGAGGCCTATGGCTCCAAGGTCCAGGACACCATCGCCTACGATCAGGGCGAAAAGAAATTCACGCGCGGAGCCAATCGCGCCGGGGGCCTCGAAGGCGGCATCACCAACGGCCAGGACGTCATCGTCCGCGGCTTGCTGAAGCCGATTTCCACGCTGCGCCGGCCGCTGGAAAGCGTCGACATGGAAACCCGCGAAACGGCCAAGGCCGCCTACGAACGGAGCGATGTTTGCGTGGTCCCGGCGGCGGGCGTCGCCGGCGAAGCCATGGTCGCGCTGGTGCTCGCCTCCGCGTTTCTCGAGAAATTCGGCGGCGATTCCATGATCGAAACCAAGCGAAACTACGAAGCCTATCTGGATCAGGTCAAACATTTTTAAGACCGGGTGAAACAGACTAGATGATCTATCCGATTACCAAGTACGGCCAGCCGGTGCTGGAGTCACCGGCCGAAACGGTCACCGAATTCGATACGCCGGAGCTGCGCAAGCTGATCGAGGATATGTTCGAATCGATGTACGCCGCCCGCGGCGTAGGGCTTGCCGCGCCGCAGATCTCCATCGCCAAGCGCATCGCGGTGATCGACATCACCAGCGGCGAGGATCCGGAGCAGAAACTGGTGCTGATCAATCCCGAAATCATCGAGACCGAAGGGACGCAGACCGGCGAGGAAGGCTGCCTCAGCCTCCCCGGCTTCCGCGAACAAGTGACTCGCGCGCAGAAGGTCACCGTCCGCGCCCAGGACGTCGCCGGCAAGACCTTCGAGCTGACCGGCGAGGACCTGTTGGCGCGCGCCTTCCTCCACGAAACCGATCACCTCAACGGCCGCCTCTATATCTCGCATGTCAGCCCGCTCAAACGTGACCTGATCCGCCGCAAGATCCGTAAACTCCAAAAAGCCGACGAATGGGATTGATTCTTGGGCAGCTTACCTGCGGAAGCGTTGGGACAAGAAAGGCCACCGCGTCGGAGCAGTTTGCCTGCGGCGGTGTTGGCACCGAAACGAACGCCGCATGGGGGCAGCGCACTTGTAGCAGCGTAGATCGAATGCCAACCTTCGCATGGGCAGGAGGCGCACGCGCATGAAACTCGTCTTCATGGGAACCCCTGAGTTCGCCGTCCCGACGCTGGAAAAGCTGGTCGAGGCCGGGCATGCCGTCGCCGCCGTCTTCACGCAACCGGACCGACCCAAGGGCCGCGGCAACAAGCTCGCCGCACCGCCGGTGAAAGAGTGCGCGCTTCGGCTGGGACTTTCCGTCTTCCAGCCTGAACGCGTCCGCCACGAAGAAGTCGTCGAACAGCTTCGCGAGATCGCCCCGGAGGCGATGGTCGTGGTCGGCTACGGACAACTGATTCCGCAAACTATTTTGGACATCCCGCCGCTGGGCATCATCAACGTGCATGCGTCCCTGCTGCCGAAGTATCGCGGCGCGGCGCCGATCCAATGGGCCATCGCCAACGGCGAAGCCCGCACCGGCGTCACGACCATGAAGATCAACGCGGGGCTCGACACCGGCGACATGCTGCTCAAGCGGGAAACCGAGATCGGCCCGGAAGAAACCGCCATCGAGCTCGGCCCGCGCCTGGCCAAGGATGGCGCGGAACTCGCGGTCGAGACCCTGGCGCGGATTCACGAAATCGTCCCCGAGCCGCAGAACGACGCCCAGGCCACCTACGCGCCCATCATCAAGAAAGAAGACGGGCACATCGATTGGACCCACTCCGCCACCGAGATCCACAATCGGATCCGCGGCCTGACGCCCTGGCCCGGCGGCTACGGATTCCTGGACGGCAAGCGGTTCCACATCTGGAAGGCTCGTCCCATTGATGCTGAGCCGAACGTCGCGCCAGGGACGATCACTGCGGACAAACGCCACCTCTACGCCCGCTGCGGCGAAGGATCGCTCGAACTCGAAGAAGTACAGCTCGAAGGAAAAAAACGAATGCCGGCCGCCGCGTTCCTGAACGGAATGCCGACGCCGGATGAAGGATGGACGCTCACATGAAATTGCCACGAGGGTTTCGGTATGCCACAACGTATGCCGGTATTCGAAAGGTCGCGAAAGACGACCTCGCACTGATCGTTTCCGATACGCCGGCTTCGGCCGCGGCCGTGTTCACGCAGAACCAGGTGGTAGCGGCGCCGGTCGTGCTGGCGCGCGAGAACCTGGCCAAGTCGCGCGGCAGGATCCGCGCCTGGGTCATCAACGCGGGCAATGCGAACTGCGCCACGCGCACGGGCGAGAAGGTCGCCAGGGAGTGCGTGGATGCGGCGGCGCGCGCGCTCGGCGTGGAGCGCTATGAGGTCCTGCCCGCCTCCACCGGAGTCATCGGCGTCGAGATGGATGGCAGCAAGATCACGAACGCCCTGCCCGCTCTGGCCCGCGACCTCCGCACCGACGCATTCGACGCCGTAGCCAAGGCGATCATGACCACCGACACGGTTCCCAAGACCGCTTTGGCGACCGTCGGCCGCGTGCGTTTTGCGGGCGTCACCAAAGGCGCCGGCATGATTCATCCCAACATGGCGACCACGTTGTGCTTCATCATGACCGATGGCGTCGCCACCCCGGCCGAGATCCGCGCGGCCCTGAAGAAGGCGGTCGCGGTCACCTTCAACCGGCTGACTGTCGACGGCGATACTTCGACCAATGACACGCTCGGCGTGATGGCCAACGGAGCCTCCGGCATCAAGCTCAACGCCGCCGAACTGGCGCAGGGGCTGACCAAGGTAATGGAGTCGCTGGCCAAGCAGATCGCCGCCGATGGGGAAGGCGCGAAGAAGCTGATCACTATCGATATCGAAGGCGCCACCACGCAGCGCGCCGCCGAACTGATGGGCCGTGCGATCGCGAACTCGCCGCTGGTGAAGACGGCGGTCGCGGGTTCAGATCCCAACTGGGGCCGTGTGCTGGCAGCGGCCGGTTACTCCGGTGCGAAGTTCAATCCACGCGAGGCCGACGTCTACATGCAGGGCACGCGTGTCTGCCAGAATGGGCTCGCCACGCGCATCGATGAGGAGAAGCTGTCGAAGAAGCTCGACGCGCCGGAGTGCCATATCCGCGTGGTGTTCAAAGGCGGAGGCCGGGCCAGCGCCCGCTTCTGGACCTGCGATTTCACCGAGGATTACATTAGAATCAACGCGGAATACCGGACGTAACGGGAGGCTGGCTAAACGATGCGGATACCGCGCTGGATCACGCTCGGATTGCTGGGAGCGCTGCTGGTTGCTCCGGCGGCACTCCTCGTTGTTTCGGCGGCACTCCTCGTTGTTTCGGCTCCGGGCTGGACGCGCAGAATCTTCCCGCCAATCTCGACAATAACGATGAGCTCCCCGCGCCCATCGCCGACCTGATGCGCCGGCTCACCCGCGCGCTGGCCGAGCAGGACAATACCGCGACGCAGGGCATCTTCGCCGATACCATGCCGCAAACCCGACGCGTCATGGGCGAGATCCAGAGCCTGATTGCGGTGGAGGCAACCAACTCCACCATCGAAGTGGTCCGGCAGGAAGGTGACGCCGGGCATTGGACCGCGCAGCTCGACTGGCTGATGCAGGTGGGCACAGAGCCTCCCAAGCGCGGCATCGTCACTGTGAACTTCGAGCGGATCGACGGCGAGTGGCGGATCACCGGTTTCGATCCGATCGACTGGTTCCGGATCCCCGCGCGGTAGCCGTTCAACCTGCGCAGCCCGCGCCAGGAGGGCTGGCCTTTAGCCAGCGTAAGCTTTCAATCTTACTCTGTTGGCGGTGAAGGTTCGCAGCGTTTTTCGCGGGGCATGGCCCCGCGCCACAGGAGCCACACAATCAGTGGGAGCCGACGTGTTTGTGGGGTGGGGCCATGCCCCGCCGATGGCTTCCCAGCCTCTAATGCACCACGATCGGCACAGACGCCGCGTGATCCGCCCACTCCAGCTTCAGCTCGCCCTGATCTCCGGCCGTCTTTGACAGCGTCATCTTATATACCTCGACCGGCGCCTCGGGCTTGCTCATGGTCATCGCCGTGCGACCCAGATCCTGGCCTTCCGGATAGCTCAAACCCCACTGACCGGTCGCCTTGCTGATGATCAACTGCCAGTGATCCGGATCCGCCACGTTGGCGTAGATCGTGTAATCCCCTGCCGGAACGTTCAGATCACCGATCGTCAAATCGGCATCGGTGTGGAACGCAGTCGCCGCATTGGCTCCGGCGCGCCAGATCGGATAGGTTGGGTCCCGCGAAAGCAGTCCGCCGGGTCCAAAGATCTGCCGCCCGCGCATCGACGGAGCCCCATAGGAAATCTAAAGCTGCTTGTCGCCGAAGGACATCGAAGTCGACATCCGCGGGCTTTGCGCCAGCGCGGAAACGGCCAGCAGCGCGCTCAAGGTCACCGTCGAGCACACAAGTCGATCTACGCAGTAAGAACATGAGTTGGAATCCTTTCGGCCAGAAGACGAATAAAGGTAAAGGGTTCGGACCGGGCACCACGCGCCTCGTGTTTCTTCCTAAGAGCATAGCGACTTGCGTCGGTGGGCCACCACTGATTCCGCATCAATAGCCCGCCCCGACAGAGAAACGGCTCCCTTCTTGCCGAGCCGCGGCAGGGCCGAACGCAAGCTGGGCATCTCCAAGAACAAACTTGCCGTGGGGACGTTTCAGTAAGCTCCCGGCGAAGCGCAGCGAATTCCCGGCCGGGCTTACTCGAGAAATCGGCCAGGAGGCTGTGGAAGAACGCAAAAAATGGGGGACAGACACCGTTTTCGCGCCTTTCAGGCATTGATCTAGCATTCCCTCAAGGCGAAAACTAGCTGTCTGTCCTCATTTTTCACAAGCTCCTAGTTGTCGTCCTCTTCGTCGTCGGCTTCCGCTTTGGCCGGATTGTCTACGCTGATGATCAGCAGCAGCGCGTCTTCGTCCTTGGCTCCGTCATAGTGAATTTGGTTGGCATGATGCACCACGCTGGTGCCGGCCTTCACCGGGAACGTGCTGTCGGGATCGTAGGTCGGCCCCCAGCCCATCCACCAGGTGCCTTCCAGAACCTGGATGTAGCGGGTGGTGTCGTGCATGTGCGGACGGCTCATATTGCCCGGATGCCAGCGGATCAGCTCCACCGTGGCGCCGGGGTCGGAGGGAAGAGTGGCGTGGTCACGTTCGGCTCCCTTCTCCCACTTCACATCCTGGGGCAGCGTGTACGTAATGATTTTGGGATCGGGCTTGGCCTGCTGCGCCTCAGCCGCTTGGCCGGGCTGGAAAAAGTAAAAACCCACCGCGGCCGTGGCGGCGATGAGGAGGGCAGGAATGTAACGTTGTAGCGAAGACATGGGGGACTCCTTAGCAATATACTAGCGCCCGCGCGGATGCGGCGTATTCGCGGCCGGGTTTACGAGGCTCGCACGCAGATTTTCGGTTCGGGGGGCTTACGACATCGGCCCGTCCCGGAACATGGCCGTGTGCGTCGCGCTTGCTGACGCGCGCGGTTCCGAAGGGTGGCGTTGGGGCAACAACGGTTCCGATCGCATACGCGCCACCAATGCTTCTGAGCATGCAGCCCCAACCAACCTCAAGCGGCATGCTTAGACGATAGCCCGCGAAGCTGGCTCCAACGGACTCCGCGAAACAAAAGGTGCGAAAGCACCTAGAAGCGGAGGCGCAGGGCGAGTTGGATCTGCCGCGGATTATACGCCTGGAAGTAGCGGCCGAAGCTTGGGGTGAAGGCGATGCGTCCCGGAGCGCCCATGAAATTCGTGTTGTTGAACAGGTTAAAGAACTCGGCGCGGAACTCCAGGTTGTAGCGCTCCGAGAGCGCGGTCCGCTTGGCCAGCGCCATGTCGGTATTGATGTAGCCGTCGCCGAACACGATGTTGCGGCCCGCATTGCCGAACGTATACTGCGCGGGCATCGCGAACGCGGCCGTATTGAACCAGTGATCCGGGGTCTGCTGACTCGCCGGCAGGTTGGGGTTCGTGATCAGGTCCGGACGCTGCGCCGGTCCGGGGCCGATATTGGCGTTATCGCCCGGAAGATTCACGGTGAACGGCGCTCCGGACTGCAACGTGCTGGTGCCGGTCAGCGACCAGTTGCTGAGAAGGAGGCCCGGAATGCTCCCCTCACGGATCAGGGTGCCGACGCCGCTCGGGATCGCATAGGAGAAGCTGAACACGAAGCGGTGCGCGCGATTATAGCTGGACAGAGCCTTCTCCGCCCGCCGGTAATTGACGTTCTGCGGATAGTTGGTCTCGGCATCGGTCGGACCCGGGCTCGACGCGTTATCGATCGCCTTCGACCAGGTATAGTTGGCATTAATCGTCAGTCCATAGGACAACCGCTTGGTGAGCTTCAACGTCAGCGAGTGATAGGTCGACCAGCCGCCCCAATAGACCAATGGATACCCCGAGATATTGGGATTCGGGCGGCGCTGCTGCACCGATCCGGGACCCGGCGTCGGGATATTTTGATACGTGACGTTGTCCGCACCGACCACCTTGGAGCCGAAGTAGCTCGCCTCGATCACCCAGTTGTTTCGTAACTGATGCTGCAGGCTGAAATCCCACGATTCGGCGTACTCGCTGCGGTAGTTCTGATCCATGGCTGAGCCGCCGATCGTGCCCGTGTTGGGCGCGTTCAGGATGGAGGTCGTGGTGTAGGCCGGCATCAGCGCATCGTTCGACGTCGTCACCTGCTTGTTGAAGTAGAACGGCAGGTTCTTCATCAGCGAGGTCTGAATGCTGTAGGCCGCCTGATTGAAGAACAGCCCGAAGCCGGAGCGGATCACCGTGCGGTCGCCTCCGAACGGCGTCCAGGCAAAGCCGAAGCGCGGAGCGAATCGCAGATAGGCGGGCCGCAGCAGGGAGCGATCATAGCCGGCCTGCTGGGAGGTCACATACGGAATCGGGATCTGGCTGAGCAGTTGATTGGCGCTGGGATCGATCTGCCCGTTGGCCCCGCTGGCGATCACGAACCGCCCGGGCTGGATGTTCGATAGCCGGTTTTGGGAATCGGCGAGCTGCGTGTTCGCCTCATAGCGCAAACCAATGTTGAAGGTCAGGTTGTGGGTGGCCCGCCAGTCGTCCTGCGCATAAAGATGCAGCCAGTTGGTATGTGCGTTTTCATGCCCCAGCCCGATGCCGGTTTGGGCCGAGGACGGCGTCCCCAGCAGGAAATCGGCGAAGGCGTTGCCGTCGCCCAGCCCCGCAACCGACGAGGTGTAGCGCGGCGTGAACTGGAAGTTGCCACGCGCGTTGGGGGCGTCCGTCGGATTGAAATTCAAATGGAAGAAATATGCCCCGAACTTCACCGTGTGCGCGCCGCGAATATAGGTCGTGTTGCTGAAGATATCGAGGCTGGTATTGTTCCGGCTCACCACCGAGGACGGATCCCCCATGCTCGAATAGCCGCCGGATAGATCGATTGCCGGGTACCCCATCTTAGTCGGATCCGTCGACACTCCGCTCAGGCCCGCCTGCTGCGCGAACGGCACGCCTTGGTTCTGCAAGGACTGGCCGCCGTCAGCGCGTAAGAAGCCGATCCGAAGATCATGCAACCAATTCGGGCTGAAGACATGCGTGTGCCCGATCACGCCGTTGCTCGACAGCGTATTCAGGTAGGTTCCGAACCCCGGAATCAGTGACTGGTTCAGCGCCGAGGAGCCAAACGGCAGGAAGTTACCGAATTGCGCGCGGCTGTAGCGGGCATACAGCGTATCCGACGGCGACAGCGTATGATCCAGCTTTACCGCGAACTGGCTGATGTCGTTGGTGGAACTGGGCGCCGCCGCGAAGTTCTGCGCCTGGGTCTGGTTCAGATTCGGCAGCGGGACCTTGTTCAAAAACGCCTGCGCCACCGGATCCAGCCGCGTCACCGGAATCTTGTTGTCCACGAATGGCACGCGCGTGCCATTCGGATTAGTGGAATACGGATCGTAGATTGTGCCTAGCCCGGTGAAATCGCCTCCGCGAACCGCCGCGGTCGGCAAGGAAAACGTTTGCGTCAGCGCGCGCCGCTCGCGCAGCCCCTCCGCTGTGGCAAAGAAGAAGGTCTTGTCGCGGATTACCGGACCGCCTACCGTGCCGCCAAACTGGTTCTGGCGCAGCGGCGGAACCTTGGGGCCGTTGAAGAAATTGCGCGCATCCATGGCCGAGTTGCGGAAAAACTCATACAGCGTGCCGTGGATCTGGTTGGTGCCGCTCTTGGTCGCCGCGCTGATCGTCGCCGAGGCCTTACCGCCGTACTCGGCCGGGTAAATCGATTTCTGGATGTTGAACTCCTGGATCGAATCGATCGGCGGCGCCACCATCAGGTTGTTGAAATACTGGTCGGTAACCGAGGTCCCATCCAGAAAATACATATTGTGCCCGGCGCGCTGGCCGGCCACAGCAACGGAAGGTCCGGTCTGCTGCAGCGCCCCGCCACGGGTTCCTCCCGGCGGGGTGACGAGGTTGTCACTCACCAGCAGCAGATCCGCGTACCGGCGGCCGTTCAGCGGCAGGCTCATGACCCTCGAATTGGGGATCAGGTCGCCCATGGTCGCATCGACCGTGTCGGTTAGGGGCGTATCTTCAACGATCGTGATCTGCGAGCTGATCTGCCCGACCGTCAGCATGAAGTCTAGCCGCTGAGGCCGGGCCACCTGCACCACGATGCCTTCGCGAACTTCGCTGTTGAAATTGGGGAGTTCGGCGCGAATCGAGTAGGATCCCACCGGAAGCGACGCCAGCACATAATTACCAGTCTCATCGGTAACCGTCTGACGCGGCTGCCCACCGGCATCCGGCGTGGCGATGACAGAAACACCCGGCAGGGGAAAACCGTCCTGACTGGTGACTGCTCCGGTGATTTCCGCGGTCGTACGTTGCGCCACCGCCACGGCTGCAAACCCAGCAACCAGCAACGCAAGCCCCCACACCTTACGAAAGCTCATTTTAGATAGTATACGTTACACTGCCCTGTCTAAGGAACACCCCATTGTGTCCTATTTTAAGAGTAAGACACCATCAAAACACCGTCATACAGTCTTAACCGGATTGTCACACTCATCTCAAAAATCCAGCACCGCAAAGACTGTTTCCGCCGGACGACAAGGACGGGCGCCCCTTGCCGTCTCCACCACCGGACGATTCAATAATATCGGATTCTCGGCCAGAAATCCCAAAAGTTGGTCCTCGCTCCACTTCGGATTGGCCAGATCCAGATCCTTGTATATTGGCTCCTTGGTCCGCAGGAAATCCCTCACCTTCAGATCGGAATGCGCGACCAGTTTCTTGAGCTCGGCCTTGGTCGGCGGCGTCTTCAGATACTCGACGACGTTCGGCTCGATGCCCCGCTCCCGCAGCATGCCCAGCACCTTGCGCGAGGTCCCGCAACGCGGGTTGTGATAGATCGTGACGGAATCCATATTCGTATGGGGTTTTGTCTAGGCTAACAAGTCCCGGCGCGAACAAGCTTGCGGAATCCACCAGGCCCGGAACGAAAAATGGTCCGCCAGGCGCAATGCCCAGCGGACCATCGGTTTCAATTGTACTCTACTTAGCGGGCCAGCGGGTCAGGCCGGATCTGGAACTTCACGATCTTGCCCTTGGTTCCCTTGCCGCCTTCGATATGCCACACGAAGTGGGTGCCGTAGTTGGAGAACAACGCACGGCCCTTCCATCCGGCATTCGGATCGTCAATGCGGGCATCCATACCGCGCGAGTAGTATCCCAGCGGATACGGGACACGCAGCGTGGTCCACTGCTCAGTCTGCGGATTCAGGATCTTGATCGAATCCGAGTTCGAGCCGGTGGCCATCGGCGTGTTCGCGCCGAAGCCCATCACGTTGTGCTGATCCACCCAACCGTAGTAGTGGAAGTCGGCGGGAACGTCTGTACCCGGGAAGGTCGGCCCATCGGTGCGATACAGCGTCCAACCCTCTTCGCACTGCGCGCCGTCGACGGCGTTCAGCTGCTGGGTCTTGCACTTGGTGACGTCGAAGCTGGCCAGGTGGCTGGAGCCGGCCAGAGCCGTCCAAACCACACCGTTGCTGGCGATGTCGACGCCGCGCGGATCGAAGCCCGGTGCCGGAACCTTGAAGATCTGCGTGTGGCAGCTCTCCGGCGGATTGTTGCCGCGCATCATGCGGACCAGCATGCCGGGGAAGTTTTCGCTCACGCCCCAAACGCTGTCATCCACCGGGCTCGGGATCACCGAGTAGAGGCTGTAGCTCACCAGCGAATCCTTCGCTGGATCGAAGTCGGTGTAGGCCGGACCGCGGCCGCCACCGCCACCACCGGCTGTGTCGCCCTGGTAGAGCAACTGCTCGGCGCTAAAGCCCGGACGGACGCGGTTCCACGGACGGGTGATCTTGCCGTCATTATTGGTATCGACGACCTGACCGCACCAGCCCACGGCTTCCAGCTCATTGTTGGTCTCGTCCAGCACCTTGCTGTCGACCCAGCCAACGATCGGACCGACCAGTTCGTTGAAGTACACCGTCTCATCCGGATCGTTGTCGATCTGCAGATGGTGCGTGGAGAAACAGGTATCCACCAGCGTGAAGTCGCCGGATACCGGATCGTAGTAGCCGGCCTGACGTCCGCTGCGAGTCAGCGGGAAGTATTCGGCGTACTTGTTCTTCGAACCATCCGAACAGTACTCCGGATCCACGCCGTCGCGGATCTTGGTGGTCATCCACACACGGCCCTTGCTGTCAATCATCGGGTTGTGCGGATCGGCCGGGTTGTAGGAGCTGTCCCACAGATGCTCATCCCCAAACCACAGCGACGTGCGGTTCGGCGCCGGGAAGCGGGAACCGATCTCCTCACGCGCCTGGCGCGTCGGAATGGTCAGTGAGAAGGTGTTGTTCTCGTTCGGGTCCAGAACCACCAGCGAGCCGTGACCCGCGTTCACCGCATAGATGCGGCCCTTCGCGTTCACGTTCGGATGATTCTTGTCAGTGGAGATCATGTCATGCATGAAGGAGTGGTCATCGCCCACATCCCACATCGTGACCACCACGTTGCGCTCGATGCCGGAAGGACGCGGCGGAGCCGGCGGAACCTGGCCCGCTTCGATGCGACGGGTCCAATCGGCCAGCGCCTTCAGCATGTGGTCAGCGCCCAACTGGCCCAGCGAACCGTACATGCTGTTGCCGCGGACACCGGTGCCCAAGCGCCATTCCCAGGCTTCTTCCTCGGTCTCCAGATCAGGCTTGGCCGCGAACACATGGTCCAGGTCGCGGGTCAGTTCATTGCCGATCTGATGGCAGAAATTGCAGTTGGACTTCAGAACATTGAACCATTGCATCTGGTTTTCCAGACGCGGGTTGACGCCGTTGCCGTTCGGGCCGGTGCCGGGGAACATATCCTCGGTAGGCGGCTCCAGCAGCGACCACCAGTAGTTGCCCGGATAATACTCCGCCGCTTCCTGCTCGGAAGGCGCAACCACGGCGGTCAGTTCCAGGTTATCGGTACCCGGATGGCGCTTAATGCGGGGGGAATCGATCAGACCGTAGCCGCGTACAAATACTTCATATTCGGCATCCGGCAGATCCGGCATTACGAAACGGCCGTTGTCGTCGGTCACGACAATTTTGACCATCTTAGTTTGGAAATCGTCGGTTTCCGCCACGACCCATACACCCGCTTCAGGGCCGTCAACGCTGCGGACCGTTCCGCTAATTACTCCGTCACCGGTCGGCTGGGCTTGGGACGGCGTGGCGCCGAACCAGACCGCAAGACCGATGATTGCCGGGGCAATCAGAGCCCCTGCGATCTTGGATCGAGAACTTTTCATAGGACACTCCTCAAGAGAAGACCAGTGGTTTGGTTGACGCCTGGGCGCACCATTCCCGAATCTGGCCAAGAAATCAGTATATGACGCTTGCCGAGGGGATGCAAACTCCTTGGAGGGAAAGAGTTGGCTCCATCGCATCAGAGCGCTTCGGCGACATAACTTTCCTTTTCTAAGGGCGAAAGCTAAGGGGATTGGGTTACCCGGTCCCTCCGTCCTCCACCTCGGAGCCGCAAGACATGATCGTAATAGATAGCTGATATCAATTGTGGGAAACTTTCTATTGCTATTTCAGTCTTTCTTCTGCAGGATAGTAAAACTTCCTACCACAACCTGAACGGAGAAACATCGATGCCGGATAAACTCAGCGCCGTGCGTAGTCGTTCCTTTTCTGTGGATCTTCCCGTCTGGACATTTGCACTCTGGACGCTCGCGGTGGGAGGACTACCTGCCGTTGCAGCGGCGGAGGATCCGGTACTGGAAGCCCTGGCCGATATAAAAACGACCACCGATGGCTTCGGCGAGGACTTCAGCGCCGCCGGAGGCTACATCCTTGACGGCCCGGTGACCGAAGACGAGTTCACCGGCGACAGCGTGGTGTTCGGGATCGGCGGAGAAGGCGTGGCGGCAATCACCCTCGCCTTGCCCCAGCCCCTCCCGCTCACCGACTTTCCCTACTTGGCGGTTCGGGTGAAGGCACAGCCCAATACGCTCTACTTCATTCGGCCGAACGGCATTGATGGGAGCGGCGCTCCTGTGGCGTTGTGGTGGGAGGACGCGGTCACCGATGACCGGACGGGTACGGGAGATTGGGAGACGCTGACCTTCAGCCTTCCGAAGCTCGTGGCGCAAGCCGGTACGGGCGGCACGGCCACAACCGCCGTGAGCTTGGTGGCGGTTTCCTTGGACGGGAATTCCGGTTCACTGGAAGTCGACTGGCTCCGGATCCACAACGGGCTGACCCCGGCCGGCGACCTGCCCGGGCACGAGACCAATTTCACCAATCATCTGGACGATGACGGCGACGGGCTCACCGACCGAGATGATCCGGACCGCGCGATCACCGGCCGGATGGACTTGCTGGGTACGGATCGCCCGCGGACGCTGGCCTACTATCACAGCTGGTACGGCAACTTCAATGGGCCGAGCCAGAGTTGGCAGGCCTGGGCCGGTTCCGGTGGGAACGGCGAATATCACAATCCGGCCAACTTCGTTCCGGGCTCCCCCGGAAAACGGGATATCACGGCCAAGTACTATCCGCTGAACACCCGCGATTACCCCAACTACGAGCCTCCCTCCGGCGGCCAATACCAATATGATATGTACGGCGGCCTGGAACTGTACGACAACCTGTCGCCCGAATTCCTGGACGGACAAATCCGGCTGGCCCAGAAGTACGGCATCGAAGGTTTCATGGCGGATGTCGGCCACCAAAGCTATCTCCGCTACTCCACCGAAGCGCTCCTCCGGGCCGTGGAGCGGGCGCCGCAGCCCTTCTCGCTTTCGGCGCTATACGATTTCTATTACGACATCCCGGGGACCGGCATCGGGGAGATCCCCAACTATGCCAAAGCTCGGGAAATTGACTATTTTTTGGAGCTGGCGAAGAGCCCGCGCTACACACGGTTCTATGGCCGTCCACTGATCAACGGAACCTTCGCCTCCTTCCAGATCCCCACCGCGAATTGGATCGAGACGGTGGCGCTGGCGACCGATCCCCGCGCCGCCGAACTCGATGGCACGATCGATGCGGGCAGTGTCCAGAAGGGCGCGGAGAATCAGGTCCGGTTCCGCTTCTCCGAGTCGCCGGAGCAGGGGAATCGAAACGTCCGGTTCGAACGGATCGTGTTTCGCGACGCCAACCTCGTCGAGATCTCGCGCCTGGATTTTGGAACGCCCCAGGTCCGGGCGCTGCTTGGTTCCAGTTGGGCCGAGGACATGCTGGTTCCGTTGCGCCCCGGCGTCTGGGCCATGGGCCAGGAAGCCACGATGCACATGACGATTCCTGAAAACGCCGAATATATGGACATCCTGGTTCAGGCGCAGGTGGCGCGCAACGTCGTCTCCATGTCGATCAACGGTGGCGCGGAGGTCAGCTTCAACGCGAACTTCCTGGGCAATCTCGGCTACTTCCGGTTCTCGCCACCCTCGGTTCCAGAGGCGTCGATTGACGCCCGCCCCTTCACCCTTCTGCTCGACAGCGAGAAGACCGCGCCTTTCTTCGATGGTTTCGCCGCGTTCGGCGAGAACCTGTCCGCGCCGGCCGGCGTGCTGGTGTCCGATGATCAGCCGGTAATCCTCAGTGTGCAGCCTGGTTACGACGATCGGAAGATCCGGTCACCTGGAGCCTACACCTCGCGCGAAGATGGCATGCGCTACCGGCGGCAATGGGAAACCGTGCTGGCGCAAGATCCGGACGTAGTGATGCTGACGACCTGGAACGAGTGGCTCGAATCCACGTTCATCGAACCCTCGGTCGAATTCGGCTACAAGTACCTGGAATTGACGCTGACCTATTCGCTGCAACTGCGAAAGCAGCTCGAGCTATCCCGCCCCGCTTCCGAGTTCGACTTCACCATGAAAGAGTATGGAGATTCCAAGATCCGTTTCACGGCGGGTGAAGGACAGGCGATGGTCACGTTCGGTGACCTGCGTCCGCAACAGCTCGCCAGCTATTCGGTGACCCTCAACGGTGGTTCGTTCGGCTCCGCGCAAGCCGACGTCAACGCCGGAACGCTCGCGCTGGCGCTCTCGGGAACCGCGGGCGAATACGTCATCACCTTCGACCAGATCAGCCAGGGTCCGCAGATTGACGTCGTCGCAAACGCCGCATCGAACCGCGAAGGCGACATCGCGCCCGGCGAATTCATCAGTATCTACGGCGCGAACCTGGGTCCGGCGGACTACGTCTCCGGCTTCGAACAAGGGCTCGGCGGAACGCGCGTGTTCATCAACGGCATTGAGGCCTACCTGACGTTGGCCTGGGGAACCCAGCTCAACGTGTTGGTTCCGCTCGGGCTGCCGAGTTCCGGCACGGTGGAACTCACCGTCGAATACAACGGCAAAACCAGCCTGGCCTACACGCTGGGCATGGCGCCCGCCGCGCCCGGCATTTTCACCCAGAACTATGGACCGGGCCAGGCCTGGATCGGCAATCAAGACTATTCGTTCAACGGCCCGGACAACCCAGCCGCGCGCGGATCCTATGTTTCGTTCTTTGTCAGCGGCGGAGGGCTGACCGATCCGGCGATGGTCGACGGGCAACATCCACCCGAAGGCGTGTTCCCGACGCCGCAACTTGAGGTCACCGCCACGGTGGGCGGCATGCCCGCGAACGTCGTCTTTAAAGGAATGATCTACGCTGGCGTGCTGCAGGTGAACATCCAGATTCCGGAGAATGCGCCGGTGGGCTCGGCGGTGGCGCTGCGGATCAAAATCGGCGGAGTCGAAACGCGCGCCGACGTCACCATGGCCGTTGAGTAAAACGACAAACCCAGAAGAAACTCGCGCACCTATCTGAAATGAGGATCGGCCCCACGCTGGTCCTCATCGGTTCACAATCGTCATCCCCTAGCCCGCGAAGATCCATTCGATCTGCATCGCGCACCGCGCAATCGGCGGTGCGTTTTCTACCCACACCGTAATCCATTTGTATATCTATTTCGGGTTAGGGTTCTTTTCCCCTTTTAAGTTGCGCGCAGGTGAACTAGCATAGGAAGAATATCGCGAGCCTTCGCGGCGCGAGGATCCTTCCGTATGAAACTCCATCAACTCCTGGCCGGGAGTGTAGTTTTGACCCTCTGCAGTCTTTCGCTATGGGGCCAGTCGTATGTGTACGACGAGGCCGGACGGCTTACGCGCGTGGTCTATCCACAAGGGGGCGGCATCGGCTACACCTATGACGACGCCGACAACCTGCTGAGGTCGGTACTGTTATCGCTGCCGCCCGCCCCGAGCGATGTTTCCGCCACCCGATTGTCGGAGACCCAGGCGCGCGTTAGTTGGCCGGCGACACAGGGCGCCACCGGCTACGTGATTGAGCGCCGCACCGAAGGCTCCGGCCAATGGCAGCAGATCGCCACCGTCGGCCCGGACGCGACCCAATTCATCGACACCACGCTGCAGGCCGGCACGAACTACTACTACCGGATCGCCGCCAACAGCAGCGACGGGACCTCGGCCTATTCGAAACAAGCCGGCTTCGGCACGCTGGGCTCGCCGCAAATCAGCACGAACGGCATCAAGAACGGCGCTGGATTCGCCGTCCAGCCGCTGGCCCCCGGCAGCGTGATCAGTATATTCGGACCGAACCTTGGACTGGCGCCCACGGACTTCGGCGGCGTCGCGCCGATCTTTGAGGTCGCCGGCGCGCCGCCCCTGCCCAACGCCCTGGGCGATTACAGCGTCACCATCGACGGCATTCCCGCGCCGCTGTTTTTCGTCGGCCGCGGCGAAGGCGCCAGCCAGGGACAAATCAACGCACAGATTCCCTGGAGCGCGCGGCCCGGCACGCGCGAAGTGGTCGTCAGCCACACTGTCGACGGCAACGTTCTCGAAAGTGATCCTTATATGCTGGACATCGCCTCGGTGGGTCCCGGCATCTTCACCTTCGCCGGAGATGCGAATGCGCCGGCCATAGCTGTGGCGGTGAACTACAGTCCTCCTAACAGCGACGTGATCCCCAGTTCGGTGGCTGCCCCGGAGGGCACCTTCCCCAACTTCCCGGCCCAACCGGCTGCCCGCGGAGGTCTCATCATTCTTTATGCCACCGGCCTAGGCCCGGTCTCGCCGCCCGCCACCAACGGCGCCGACAGTTCCGATGCGCTGCGCTCCACCACCATCCCGCTGAGCGTCTACATTGGCAACGCAAAGGCGGAAGTCCCGTTCTCCGGCCTGACGCCGCAGTTCCCCGGCGTCAATCAACTCAACGTGATCATCCCGCAGGCCGTCGTACCCGGCGATGCCGTCCCCATCCGCATTGAACAAGGCGGCGTCAGCAGTCAGGACAACGTTGTGATCGCGGTCCGGTAGCCCAGAGAGATTCGAGCCAGCAAGAGCTTCAAGAGAGACAGCCAGCCATGAAGATCCGAATCCAAACGCAATTCTCGATGCCAAGCATGAGCACGAAACGCTTCTCCCGCCTCCCGCTGTGGATCGGCGCGGCCGCGCTGCTGGTGGGCGCGGTGCCCGCCATCGCCGAACTCACCGGCGTCAACGCGGGCAATACGATCAGCCGCGAAAACCGCCTCCGCGAGGAGAGCCTGATCGCCGCCGGCATCGACACCGGCACCGGCTCGTTCATCTATGAAGACCGTCTGGTCACCGTTCAGGGCATTCAGGAGATCACCCTGGACCTGACCTATAACTCTCTGCTCAGCGGATCCATCGGCGACGTCGGCTACGGGTGGTCGCATCCCTACGAAGCTCACCTGGATCTCAGCACCAACCAGCAGAACGCCACCGTCTATTGGGATAACAACCGCAAAAACAGCTACAGCCGCATCGGGACCTCGGATCAATACCAGGGCATGGAGCTCTCCTCCCAATATGACAAGCTGGTCCACCAGGGCAACGGTAATTGGTGGCTGACCCTGCTCGACGGCAGCGCCTACTACTTCGATCAGGACGGCTATCTCACCTCGATCAGCAACAAGATCGGGCAGTCTTTACAGGTCAACAATAATGGCCCGCGGGTCAGTTCGGTGGTGGATAGCTCCTCCAGCCAGCGCCTGGACTTTTATTACACTGGCGGCGATTGCACCTCCGGCCTATTCTCCGGCGACTGCCCCGTGCTGCTACAGCGCGTCACCGACCGGGCCAACCGTGTCCTGCTGTTTGAATACGACGACAAGCACCGCCTCAAATATCTCCAAACGCCGGCGACGCCGGTGGGGCAGAATTTCCCCTCGGTGATCCCTTTCGTGGTGCTGGATATCCCGGATAACAACCCCCAGGGGCTCCAGATCAATATCAACATTCAGGCCCCGCAGGACGCCTCCAGCACGATGGGGCTGCTGCAGTTCAGTTCGTTGTCCATCTCGCATCCGGCGCCGTTCACCTTGGAAGTCTTCGTGACCTCTCCGTCCGGCACTACGACCTCGTTCACCACCAAGAAGACCACGCCGAACTGGAACCTCGGCGGGCTGGCGACATCCGCGTTTCAGGGCGAAACGGCCGACGGCACCTGGACGGTTCGCATCGTGGATAAACAAGCCGGGCAGACCGGAACGGTCACCGACTACGGGCTCACCTATACCGGCCCAACCTATGCAACCGAACTGGTCTATGGCGACAACAACAACCACATCACGAACGTGATTGCCCCCGACGGCCAGATCGTACTGACCAACACCTATGACGCCAACGGCCGCGTGGTCAGCCAGGACGATGCGCTGGCCAACACGCCGCCTTCGCAGTTCACCTGGGCCGAAAAGCCAAACAACAGCGGCGTCACGATGCTCTACACCGATCGCACCGGCGCGCAGGGGATCTACGAACATGACGGCAACTACAACCTGGTCCGCATCACCGATCCGCTGCAGAATGTCCAGTCCTGGACCTACGACGGTAACGGCAACCGCATCGGTTCCACCGATCCTCTGGGCAACCTTACTCAGTTCGACTATGACTCCTTCGGCAACCTGAAAAGCATCACGGACCCGCTCGGCAACACCACCGTTTTCGAATACGACAGCAACAGAAACCTGACTGGGGTCACCGATCCGGTGGGTCAAACCAGCACCTGGGAATACACCAACCAGAACGAAATGAAACGCGTTCACGACGCGCTGGATAATCAGGACACCAAGACCTACGGCGGCAGCGGCGAGATTCGCGGCAACCTGCTGGCCGACGGCGCCGGCATGAACTACACCTACGCCAGCGGCCGCATCACCGGCGCGACGCATCCGGCCGAAGGCGATTCTCATGCCGCCTACGACGACCTCGGTCGCCTGATCACCACCGTTGACGGCGACGGCTTCGAGCATCAGTTCGAATATGACGACCGCGACCTGCCGGTCAAAGATACTGATGAACGAGGCTTCGCGACGCAGACCTTCTATGACTCCCGCGGCCGCACCATCCGCGTGGTGGATCCGGATCACAACGCCACGACGACCACCTACGACGGCAACGACAACGTCATCGCGGTCACCGATCCGCTGGGCAACATCACGACCTATTCCTATGACGCCGAAGACCGCCTGATTCGCTCCACCGATGCGGCGGGCTACTCGCAGCGCTTCACCTATGACGCGGCGGGCCGCCTAACGCGCGAAACCGACGCGCTCGGCAACAGCACCCGGCACGAATATGACGCGGGCGGCAATGAGGTCGCCACCTACGACGCCAAGGGTAATCAGCTGGAATCGGTGGTCTTTAACGAACAGAACCTGCCGGTGGAGGTGACCGACGGGCTCGGCGCCAAGGTCACCATGAAGTACGACGCCGCGCAGCGCCTGATCGAAGTTACCGACGCCGAAGGGCGCAAATCCGCGTTCGACTACGATCTGCTAGACCGCGAAACCTCGGCCACCGATCCGCTGGGACGCACCGCCGAGGCCGCCTACCTATCCGACGACGTCGTCCAATACCTGCAGGACGCCCGCGGCAACCGCGTCTCGTTCGGCTACGATCCGGCCAACCGCATGACCAGTGTCCAGCATGCCTGGGGCACCACCAGCATCCGCTATAACCGGCGCGACCTGCCCGATCGCGTCACCGATCCGTCCGGACGCCAGGAAACCTTCCTCTATGACGAAGCCGGCAATCTCTCCCAGCGGACGCAGACCAAATCCGGCGCCACGACGCTCACCGACACGTTTACCTATGACGATGCGGGTAAGCTGACGTCGGTGAATCGCGGAAACGGCCGCCGCTTCCAGGCCACCTATGACGACCTGGGCCGGCTGACCTCCTACAAGAACTACGGCGGCTACCAGGTTCGCTACACCTGGGACGATCGCAACAACATCACCTCGATGACCTACCCGATGGGCGAAACGGTGACCTATGAATACGATCAGGCCGGCAACCTGACGCAGGTGACCGACTGGGCCGATCGCGTCACCACCATGGCCTATGACGTCAATGGTCTGCTGACGCGCATCGACTTCCCCAACAGCACCTGGCGCACGATCGAATACGACGAGCTCGGCCAGACCATTCGCCGCACCGACTACGACGCCAACGGCGACACCATCGTCGACTACAGCTATAGCTACGACACCGACGGGCGCCTGGCCTCGGAGACCAATCAGGCGGCCAATACTCCGCAGCCGTTCATGCCCCAGGCCGTCTCCATCTCCTACCGCTCCGACCGCGACTGGATCCAGAGCTATAACGGCCAGCAAGTCAGCTATGACTCGGACGGGAACCTGGTGCAAGGTCCGCTGGGCAGCAACTCCAGCGTCAGCTTTACCTATGGCAGCGCGGGAACCCTGGACAAGATCGGCAATCTGTATCAATACGAATATGACGTCGACGATCAGATCTACCTCATGAACGATCTGACCAATCAGCGGTTCCACACCTTGACGGTCAATCCGCTGGCCGACACGACGCAGGTTCTGTTTGATCAGCGCTACGTCGGCTCCAATGAACGCTTCATGCGCTACGTCTGGGGCATCGGCCTGATCTACGCCGAGGACGAGAACGGCAACATCCACGTGCATCATTACGATTCGCGCGGCAGCACGGTGGCCTTCTCCGATAAGGACGGCAAGGTGGAGGGCCGCGTCACCTACGGCCCGTACGGCGAAATCGGCATGCGCCAAGGCTTCACCGATTCCCTGTTCTTGCACAATGGCCTGTTCGGCGTCGTCACCGATGAAAGCGGCCTGGAGTTCATGCAGTTCCGCTGGTATTCATCGCAGCTCAAACGCTTCCTGCAGCCCGACGCGCACTTCGGCGACATCGACAGCCCCGGATCGCTCAACCTTTATTCTTACGCCGGCAACAATCCCGTTACCCGCGCCGATCCCAAGGGCGAGTTCTGGAACATCATCGGCGGAGCCATCATCGGCGCGATCGTCGGCGTGGCGACGCAGGCCGTCAGTGACTTAATCAGCGGCAAGAAACCGCAGTGGCAGGATTATGCGGCCGCGGCCATTGGAGGCGCGGTCGGCGGAGCCATCGCCGGCGCCTGCCTCGGCACTTGCGGACCAGCCGCATTAGTCGCGGCAGGGGCAGTATCGGGAGCCCTGGATGGCGCGGGATCCGTGGTCGCCGGAAGCCTGCTCCGGGGCGACGCGGTCGACGTCAACGAAGCCGTGACCGCCGGGCTGATCGGGTTCGCGCTCGGCGGCGCCACCGCCGGCGTCGGCAGCAAGTTCGGCGGCGACAAGGCCCTCCAGAACCTGAAAAAGATTCCCGCGAAGGGTATCCTCAAGGTCGGCAAGAAAGGAACGCGCCGCGCTGTCGGCCGCGTCCGCTTCAACGCCAAGGTCAAGCAAAAGACCATCCCCAACGTGTCCAAGTTCTCGTTTTCGCAGAAGGTCGACGTGCCGCGCGTGCAGAAGTTCCGCTTCTCAACGCGCGAGGCAGCCGAGCTCAACAGCGTCAAGTACGGCCGCGTGAAGAGCTTCAGCTTGCTGCAGAAATATGACCTGGACACCGCCAGCCAGCTCGCCGTGAAAGTGAAGTCGGCGGTGAAGCCGGTCAAACGGGCCCGCTCGGCTGTCAAGCGTTCCGCCCGCGCCGGAGTCAACAAGGGCCGCAAAGGCATCTACGGCGAGAATCGCCATGCCAAGGATTGGGAAACCGCGATGAAGCGAGCCGGGGTCGCGCTGCCCAACAAACCGCTGGATTTCGCGGGGACGTTCTAACGAAAAATGGGGGACAGACAGCTAGATTTCGTCTCAAAGGCACCGCCAGATCAATTATTCCAGGCGCGAAAACGGTGTCTGTCCCCATTTTCCCCATTGATGGAAATGCCGCTCTGAATCGAGCTCATCACAGCATCAGCACGGCTTCGACCGTTTCCAGGTCCTCCACCATCAAATACAACCGATACGCCTGTCCACCTTCATCCGGAAGCAGTACCTCCAGCCATCGATCCAGTGGCACACTGGCGAGGAACAGGCCGTCCTTGAGCTCCTTGGGCACGCGCAACCGATACCGTTCGGCGATCGAACGCAGGTAGTCTTCCATCCCCTCCAGCTTCAACTCCGTGTGATCGAGGACGGATTTCCCCAGGGGGCCGTCCACCTCACGAACAGGCGCGGGCTGCTCGGATGCCGCTTTTGCAATCGCTGCATAGAGGAGTTGCCGGTCGCCGTCCTCGGTTTCCAGTTCTCGCAGCCAGCGGAGCATCTCCCCGAGATAGGGATTGGCGTGCGGGGTGGCCAGGCGCAGGTAAACGGCCTCCGGTCCGGCGGGTGGTCCAACTGGGGAACCCATTCCACGAGAACGGGGAGCGCCTGCTCCGCGATCTCCTTGGTATCCGTGTCGATCGCGCCGATGGACGGGTAGTCCAAAGACGTTCGGCGCTTCAGATCTTCAAGCAGTTCAGCTTCTCGGGACGATGCCATAGGTACCTTACCTGTATAGCAACGTCGCGCAGCAGGATCTCTCCCATCGCAGGCTGAGATGAAGGTTTTGGCGGCGGCGCGCTAGGTCGCGCGATCCAGCTTCCGCAGCGGAGCTTCGACGGCTTTCCCCACACCGGGAGCCGTCCCCGGGCGCACCAGCCCCCCAACCGCTCGCCGCACCGGCACCCAATAAAGACTCCAGACCGTGTTCAGCTCAGGGTCCGTCTCCTCGGTCAGGCCGAACTCCAGGGCTTCGTCCGGCTCGGGCACATAAAGGGTCCCGCCGATCCAATCGATCACCGAAAAATATTGCGAAAAATTCTTATCCTGGTGCCGACGCGCGTTGCTGTGGTGGACCTGATGCTGCACCGGGCTTTGCAGGATGTGCTCCAGCCGGCGGCCGAACGAGATCCGGACATGCGAGTGGCGCAGGGCCTCCACAAAGTAATAGATGATGATGAACACGTTCACGGCCGCCACCGTCCCGATCGAATTCTCCACGCCGTAGAGATAGTAGAAGGGGGCCAGGCACAGCGCCTGCAACGGCACTTCGAAGAAGCCATCCATCACGTATTCGAGCGGGTGGGCGCGGAAGGCCGTGATCGGAGTCATCACCTCGGCGGCGTGATGGATCTTGTGGAATTCCCAGAAGAAGGGGACGCGATGCTGCAGGTAGTGGCTGATATAGTGCCCGACGTCAAACAGAAACAGCCGCACCAGCGTGAGCCCCAGAAACACGGCGAGTCCGGGCGTCCACTCAGGACCCGGCCCCAGCCACGTCGCGAGCACTCCGGCGCCCCAGTGGCCCACCGCCACTGCCGAGGCCAGGATGGGAACCACGATCAACGCGGCCCCGAACTTTCGGAGCAGCAGAAATTGATAATCCAGAATGGAAGACCGGTGGGTCCAGACGCGCCTAGGCTCCGGCAATGCGGACCCGGCCGAACGCGACATCCGGTGCAGGATGTGCATCAGGATCAGAGCGCCCGCCAGCCAGTACCAGTAGGTTCTCGCCTCGGCTCCCAACAGGCGCTCGCCAAAGGAGAAGAAGGGGCCGGCCATGGGCCCCAGCATGAGTTCGAATTGACGGAGCGATGCCTCCAGCATGGCCTTGGAGATCGGAGCGTGAACTACTTCTTGCTACGCCAACGCGCCCGGAACACGGCCACTCCACCGGCGACCAGGGCAAAAGCCGCCGCGGCGGTACCCGGGTCAACCTCCGGAACGGGGACCGGAAGAGTATCTTCGGCAAGAGCAGCCACGGAAAACAGGGCGGTAAGCACAACCAACTGTATGATTCGATTCATTTGCAGTCCCTTTCTACTCGATAAAAGTGGATCCCGGCGGGAAGCCGGACCGGACGTCGCCGAAAGGGTAAATTGCCCCCATTCCGCCGCGTTGGTCCAGCCTACAGGAAACCCCTGTTGGTGTAAGTAGTACAAAACGGGGTCTTGGGCCCACTCATTGGGGGGGAAAGTACTGAACCAACGGACCCGTTCGGGAGAAAAGGATGTCAAAACCCGTGGCAGACGCCTTTGGCGCCGATCCCCCAATCCCCCGCGAATCGCACCCCTTCCCGTCGGGCTCCTAGCCCAACCCGCCCATTGAGCCCCCGCCCCCCAGGCGATAGAATGAGTGGGTTGCAATCTCCGTTTGATCGCCGGAACTTCTTGAAGCTTCTAGGCTCGGTCGCAGGACTGGCCAGCCTGCCCGGAGCCCAGCGCCTGCTCGGCGCAGAGGACGCCACCGGACCGCTCGAAACTGTCGCGGTCGCGAATAACGTTTTCACTATCCGCGGCGGCGGCTCCAACTGCATCGTGGTCTACGGGCCCGACGAGGTCGTGCTGATCGACGGCGGCGTCAAGGAACGCACGGCCGGCATCATCACCGAGATCCGGCGCATCGGCGGCAACCTCCCGATCCGCACCTTATTTAATACGCACTGGCACACCGACGGTACCGGAATGAACGAAGCCCTTGGCTTTGCCGGCGAGCGGATCATCGCCAACGAAAACACCCGCTTGTGGATGACCGTCGACGTCGACGTCAAATGGGAACACCGCGTTTACGATCCGCTCCCCGAGGTCGCCTGGCCCAACGACACCTTTTATGACGGCAGCCGCTCCATCCAGGCGGCCGGGCAGCGCATCGAATACGGACTGATGCCGCAAGCCCATACCGACGGCGATATTTATGTATTTCTGCCGGAGACGAACGTGCTGGCGGCGGGCGACGTCGTCTCGGTGGGCAGCTATCCGATTCTCGATTGGTGCTCCGGCGGCTGGTGCCGCGGCATCACCGACGCGACGCAGCAGATCCTGGACATCACCAACGCGGACACGAAAATCATTCCGGCGCAGGGTCCGGTGCTGACGCGCGCCGACGTTGAGGCGCAGTACGAGATGCTGCATACGGTCACCGAGCGCCTGGTGCAGTTCATGCAAATGGGCTACAGCGCCGACGACATGCTGGCCGCGCATCCCACCGCCGAGTTCGACGCCGTCTGGGGCGACCCGGAGCTGTTCATCCGCAACGCCTACCCGGGCCTGTGGGGCCATGCGCGCGAACTGGGGAAGATTATTTAAGAGGGAAGCGTCAGGAGCTATAGATAGATGACCCCGCGCACGACGACCATGAGCCGAACTCTCTCCATCGCGCTCGGCGTGCTTGCCGTAACTGGGCTGGCTATCATCGAAACCCAAACGCTGAACGCCCAGAGCTCGGGCAGCGCCGCCCAGATCGCCGCGCACCGGGAACTGATCCAGACCTACTGCACCGGTTGCCACAACGCGCGCCTCAAAATCGCCGGCCTCGCGCTCGACACGCTGGATCTGAACGCGGTGGCGAACAACGCCGAAATCTGGGAGCGCGCGATCCGCAAGCTCCGCGGCGGGATGATGCCTCCGCCGGGATTGCCGCAGCCCGAGCGAGCACGCGTCAACGCCTTCGTCCAATATCTCGAAGCGACGCTCGATCAGGCCGCCGCGATCAACCCGCACCCCGGCTACATCGCGCTGCACCGCATCAACCGCACCGAATACGCCAACGCGATCCACGAAATCCTGGGCCTCGACGTCAACGTCGAAACGCTGCTGCCGCTGGACGACATCAGTGACGGGTTCGACAACATCGCCAACGTGCTGAAGGTGTCGCCGTCGTTCCTGGACCAATACATCACCGCGGCGCGCTACGTTACCACCGAAGCGGTGGGCAGTCCCAATCCGCGCCCGGAGAAAGTCACCCTGCGCGCCCCAGCCGGCACGGACCAAAGCCACTACGTGGAAGGCTTGCCGCTGGGCACGCGCGGCGGCTTCGCGGTGGAACATGTCTTTCCAGCCGATGGCGAATACGTGTTCAGCCTCAGCGGACTGGCCGGTGGCGGGTACGTCCGCGGCGTCGAATTCCCCCACACCGTGCTGCTTTTGATCGACGGCCAAAAGGTTTTTGAAGCGCCGTTGGGCGGCAAGGACGACCGTGACAAGATCGAGCGCGAGCAGGCGCCCGGCATCGCCGAGGTCCGCAGCCGCTTTGAAAAGATCCCGGTGGAAGTCCCCGCCGGCCGCCACAGGGTTGGGGTCACCTTCATCGCCCGTTCGCTGGCCGCCTCCGACGATGTCCTGTTCTCTTATAAACCGGGCGACATCGTGCATCAGGTGCCGACCGCCGGGGCTATTGAAATCGCCGGTCCCGAGGACGCCACCGGCCCCGGCCTTACTCCCAGCCGCGCCAAGATCTTCACCTGCATGCCGAGTTCGCAGGGCGAAGAGACCTCCTGCGCCAAACAGATCTTCACCCGCGTGGCGAGCGAGGCCTTCCGCCGGCCGGCCACCAAGGACGACCTCAAAGCGCCGTTGACCTTTTATAAGGAGGCTGCCGAGCAGCAGGGCTTCGAGGGTGGCATCCAGGCCGGACTCATGGCGATCTTCGCGAGCCCCAAGTTCCTCTACCGCGCCGAGCTTCCTCCGGATGGCGCGCGCCCCGGCGGCATCTATCCGCTCGATGACGTGGAGCTCGCCTCGCGCCTTTCCTATTTCCTGTGGAGCGAGGGCCCCGACGACCGGCTGATGGAGCTTGCCACCGCGGGCCGCCTCAGCAATCCGGAAGTCCTGGAACAACAGGTGCGTCGCCTGTTGCGCGATCCCCGTTCGCATTCGCTGGTGACCAACTTCGCCTTTGAGTGGCTGAACATGGTCGGCCTCGAGAACATCGATCCGGACCCGTTCCTGTTCCCCGAATACGACAACAACCTGAAGGTCGCCTTCCTGGAGGAGATGGAGCAGTTCGTCGGCAGCATCTTCGAAGAGAATCGCCCGGTCACCGACCTGCTCAGCGCCGACTACACCTTCGTCAACGAACGCCTGGCGCTGCACTACGGCATCCCGAACGTGCGCGGTACGCGCTTCCGCCGCGTGCATCTCGACGATCCGAACCGCTTGGGTCTGCTGGGCAAGGGAGCGGTGCTGATGGTGACCTCGTATCCGAACCGCACGGCTCCGGTGCTGCGCGGCGCGTGGGTCCTGGAGCGGATTCTCGGTACGCCGCCGGCTCCCCCGCCGCCCGAACGTCGAAGCGTTCCCGGAAACCAAGGAAGGCGAACAGGCGCTATCGGTTCGCGAACGCATGGAAGTCGCATCGCGCGAACCCTTCGTGCAACGCTTGCCACGGCGTGATGGATCCGCTGGGATTCGCGCTGGAAAATTATGACGCGATCGGCGCGTGGCGCAACGAGGATGTCTGGGCGCTCGAAAAGATCGACGCCAGCGGACAATTGGTGGACGGAACGCCCGTCTCCAGTCCCGGCGGACCTTCGTCAGGCGCTGGAGCGGCAAAAGGAAAACTTCGTCCGCACGATGACGGCGAAACTGTTGATGTACGCGCTCGGCCGGGACCTGGAAGCGCAGGACATGGCCACCGTTCGCGCCATCGTTCGCGGAGCGGCGCCCGAGGATGATCGCTTCGCCGCGCTGGTGCTGGGCATCGTGAACAGCCCGGCGTTCCTGACCAAGATGAATGCGCCGGCCGCGCCCGAAGAGACCGCACAGCAAGGCAACAACAACGAGCTGCCGCAGGTGGCAGCGAACGAATAGGTATAAAGTGGGCGTGATACCCGGCACGCCCTGAATGCAAAAGGAGTCACGATGGCACGTTCCAACACCTTCATCACCAGGAAACATCTTTCCCGCCGAACCGTGCTCCGCGGCATGGGAACCGCCGTCGCGCTGCCGCTGCTGGACGCCATGGTCCCCGCGCAGACGGCGCTCGCGCAAACCGCCGCCGCCCCCAAGCCGCACCTGGGCTTCATCTATTTCCCGCACGGCGCGGTGATGGATCGATGGACGCCGAAATCCACCGGCGCCGACTTCGATCTCCCTGAAATCCTCAAGCCGCTGGAGCCGTTCCGCGACAAGCTGACCATCGTCAGCAACCTGGAAAACAAACCGGCCATCAGTCCGGCGGTGCACGCCATCACGCCCGGCACCTGGCTAAGCTGTGTGCATCCGCGCCAGAGCCATGATCCTTATGGCGGCGTCACCGTTGACCAGATCGCCGCGCAATACATCAGCCAGGACACGCCGCTCCCGTCGATGGAAGTCGCCACCGAGGCGCGCGGCAGCGGAGGCAACTGCGACCGCGACTTCGGCTGCAGCTACGCCGGAACGATTTCCTTCCGCGATCCCACGACGCCGCTGCCGATGGAGACGAATCCGCGGACGATGTTCCAGCGCCTGTTCGGCCAGGGCGATACGGCTCAAGAACGCGCGACGCTATCGAAGCAGTACGCCAGCATCCTGGACCTGGTCCAGCAGGAAGCCGCCGACTTGAACAGCAAGCTCGGCGCGCGCGACCAGGCCAAGCTCAGCAACTATCTGGAATCGGTCCGCGAGATTGAGCGCCGCGTTGAAAAGATGGAGGAGCAGGACCTGTCGAACCTGGAGTTGCCGCTCGCGCCCGACGGCATCCCCGAACAGTTCCCCACGCACCTGAACCTGATGTTCGACATGATCGCGCTGGCCTATGAAGCCAACATGACGCGCGTGTTCACGATGATGATGACCGCCGAGGCCAGCAACCAGACCTACAACCACATCGGCGTCTCGGATTCGTTCCATCCGCTCTCGCATCATCAGAACGACGCGACCAAGATGGCGCGACTCGCCAAGGTCCAGACCTATCACACCGAGGTCTTCTCCAAGTTCGTGCAGAAGCTCGCCGAGATGCCGGACGGCGACGGATCGATGCTGGATCATTCGTTGATTCTGTTCGGCTCCAACATGAGCAACTCGAACGCGCATAACAATTACCCGCTGCCTTCGGCGCTGGTGGGCGGCGCGATGGGCAAGGTCAAGGGCAACCAGCACCTCTACTATGAAGACCGGACGCCGTTTGCCAACCTGCTGTTGACGATCCTGGACCGCACCAATATCCCGATGGAGAAGTTCGGCGACAGCAACGCGAAGTTCGTTGATGTTTAGAACATGGACGTTTCATTGAGACCTTTGTTCATGCGAGTCCGGATCCCGTTCCTCTTTCTTCTCCTGTGGGCCACCGCCGCGTTGTCCTTTGGCGCGGTGCCGCTGATCGACGCGATTCGCGCGGGCAAGGAGGCCGAGGCGCTGCGCCTGATCAACGAAGGCGCTAACGTGAACGACTACGAATCCGACGGCACGCGTCCGCTGCATTGGGCCGTGCATAACGAGATGGATTTGATCGTGGATAAGCTCCTGGCCGCCGGAGCCGATCCCACTGCGATCAACGCCTATGGTGCGTCGCCCATGACCGAAGCCGCGATGACCATGAATCGCGGGATCATCGAGAAACTGCTGGACGCCGGGGCCAACGTGGATTCGCCGAATCAGGAAGGACAGACCGTGCTGATGCTGGTGTCGCGCAACTCCGACGTCGACCTCGCGCGCATGTTGATCGAACGCGGCGCCAACGTCAACGCCCTAGAGCAGTTCCGCCAGCAAACCCCACTGATGCTCGCGTCCGCGAACGCTCACCCGGCGATGGTGAAGCTGTTGCTCGACCATGGCGCGAATCCAAATGCCCGCTCCGCGGTGAATGCTTGGGCTCGCCAGGTCACCGCGGAGCCGCGCGCGATCCATCGCCCCGCCGGCGGACTCACGCCGCTGCTGTATGCCGCGCGAGAAGGCTGTGTGTTGTGCGCTCAATACCTGGCCGAAGGCGGCGCCGACCTCAACCTGGCCGATCCGGAGGGCCTCACGCCGCTCATCATGTCCATCTGGAACGCGCACTGGGACACGGCGAAGTACCTGCTCGAAGCCGGCGCGAATCCCAATAAGTGGGACTGGTGGGGACGCACGCCGCTCTACCTCGCGGTCGACTACAACACGCTGCCGCATGGGGGCCGTGCCGATAAGCCCTCGCTGGATGAAACCTCGGCGCTCGACATTATCAAGATGTTGCTCGATGCCGGAGTGAATCCGAACCCACGGTTGAAGCTGTTGCCGCCGTATCGCGCCACCGGCAACGATCGCGGCTTGGATCGCATGATTCACATCGGCACGACGCCGCTGCTGCGCGCCTCAAAGGCGCTGGATACCGAGGCGGTAAAGCTGCTGCTCGACCACGGCGCGCGCGTCGATCTTCCAAATTGGTTCGGCGATCTGCCCATCACCGCCGCCGCCGGAGTCGGATTCCACGGACGCCGATACACGCGGCTGGTACATCACGCCGGATACGCAGCAACGCGCGATCGCGACGCTGCAACTGCTGCTCGACGCGGGCGCGGACATCAACTCCAAAGGTGGCCGACGCCAGATGACTCCGCTGCATGGAGCCGCGCGCTGGGGCTGGAACGATGTAATCGAGTTCCTGGTCGCGCATGGCGCAAACGTCAACGCAACGGACATCAACGGCATGAATCCCGCGGACTCGGCGATGGGCCGTTCCGGCGGCAACAGCCGCGGCGAGGAACGCATCGACTATTTCCCGCAGACCGCGGAGCTGTTGATCAGCCTCGGCACCAGGATGCCCGAGGGCGGCATCAAACTTCCCGAATAGGCCAAAGGCCCTTCTATGCGCGTCACACCGCATCGGCGCTTGGGGGGCCGGGGTTCACCCGGCGGAAAGCGTTCAGCTTTCCGATGCTGGAAGCTCCCATCTCGAGTTCCACAGCAGCTGCCGCGCACTGGACTGTAGGCTCAAACGCTTCTCGCGCTAAGGCGCGCGAAAAGGGCCAGAGGCCCCTACAATCGGCTCGCGATCTCTTCCCAGCACAGATACCCGAACAGCGCCAGCGCCGCGACCAGGCCCGTGTTCACCAACCAACCATTCCGCAGCGCTCCCACCCACTGCCGGCCGTTATTCAAATACAGTAGCGTCGCGGCCAGCAACGGCATGAAGAACGCCCCGGAGATCGTGTAGATCAGCACGACAAAAACCGGCCGGTCCACCAGCAGCATGATCATCGGCACGATGCCCATGAACAGCAGGTAGCCGCGATACGCCACCGAGTCCGTGCGGATCGTCACGGGCTCGTCGCCCGGGTTCGGAAGCTGATCGCGCCGTTGGCCGCGCACCAGCCGCAAGGTATCGGCGAACAGATACGGGACGCCCTGCCAGACGCCGAAGATCGAGGTGAACACCGCGCCCCAGAACCCGATCAGGAAGATCAGCCGGCCCGCCGGCCCCGCGAGGTCGCCGATGCGGTCGGCCAGACCGAGCACCATTTCATTTCCGCTGATCGCCTCCGGCCGAACCTCCGCAGCGATGATCACCATCGCCGCGCCGAACAATCCGGTCAGCAAATACGCCGCGCTCAAATCGAGTCGTGCATCGAACCAGTGCGACTTCCCGCGCCAGCCCGCCTCCTGCATCCAGTAGCTGTAGCTCAGCACCGTCACACTGCCGCCCACCCCGCCGAGCACCCCCAACAGAAACGCTCCGCTGCCTTCGGGAACCTGCGGCGACAGCATCCCGCCCATGATCGCCGCAAGGTCCGGCTCGGCCAGCACCGCGGATACCAGCACGGTGATGAACATCAGCGCAATGAAGAATTTCATCATGCGCTCAAACAGCCCGTACCGCCCGAACCACACCAGCGCAATCGCCACGATGGAATGAATCATGCCCCAGGCCGGCACCGACAGCACCGGAACCAGTGCATGCCCCGCGAGCCCGCACGCCGCAATCTGCGCGGCCGCGACCATGAAGCTCCACAACACAAGATAGGCGCCGAACAGGTACAGCACGCCGCGATGCAGGTGCCGCGCCCAGCCTTCAAGCAGCGTCGTATCGGTCGCCAGTTGCCACCGCGCGATCCCTTCATTCAGGACAAACTTCAGAAGTGCCCCGATCAGCACCACCCAGAGAACGGTCGTGCCGAAGCGGGCTCCGGAGAGCGATGCCGACACCATATCGCCCGCGCCGATGCCGGTCGCGGCGACGGCGACGCCCGGCCCCAGCACGGCGAGGATCTGCGCCAGCGAACCCCTCGGCGCCTCCGTTTTCCGGAACTTTCCCTTGGTCGGGCCCTGGGTCGGGCTGGGGTTGGTTTGCGACATGGGCTCGCGAGGTCCGGCGGCGAGGACCGTCCAATTGTATCGGAGCCGATGGTTTCGGAGTAGACGGCCCGCGCGGGGTCCAGCCTGCAGAGGCCCTCGGCCATGGCCGATAGATAGGGTATGGATCCGCTGAAGTTCGCCGCCTACATGGCCTATCTGTTGGCATGGGTGGTGATCGCTGGCGTGGCCGCCTGGAGCATGGTTTCGCGGCGGCACCGGTCGACGGCGTCCGAGGGGAGACTCCACGTTCCGGTGATCGTGGGAACTCTGTTGCAGTGCGCAGCCGCGGTGATCATTACGCGATCGATTCCTGAAGACACACTTGTGGTGAGCCGGGGACAGCTAGGCGGGATCCTGGTGTTGGCTCCGGTGGGAGCCGCGGCGTTTAGCTGGGCGATGCTCGCGGTAAAGCAGGACACACGCGGGCTGGTGACCCAGGGGTGTTACCGCTGGCTGCGGCATCCGATTTACCTGGCATTTCTGGCAATGCTAGGCGCAACAGGACTATTGGTCGCGCCGCCAAACCTGCTGGCCGCCGCCGTGATCATTTACCTGGTCGGCACCGAGATTCGCATTGCCTCCGAAGAAGCCGACCTGATCGAGCGCTTCCCGGAAGACTATCCGCTGTACTGCCGGCAAACTCGGTGGCGTTATCTGCCTCCGTTGCGTTGAGTGGTTTTATCGTTCCGCGCTACAGGCAGCGGATGAACACGGATCAACAACGTGGGGCATGGTCCCAGTGGCGCGGATCGTCGCATGCGGGCCCCTCGCCGGGTTGGAAAACCCGGCACCACCCTTCCACGTTCGCCGGGCCTGGAGCCCCGGCGCTACCTGGATTGATCGCGCACAACGGCTGTAATCTCTACCTCTTCGCGGGGCATGGCCCCGCGCCACGTGGGTCGTCGAGCAAGCATTTGCCCGCTTGCTGACGCGCGCGGTTCTGTGTGTCGTCGGTGTCTCTTCTGCGTCTCGTTTCCTTTGTGTAAGTGGTTTCGGGAGCGCTCCCTATCTGCGGTTTAGCCTGCTACAGCGCAGGGCCAATGAATTATGCTGCGATGACGCGCAGCCCGGCTGATTTACCCTGCCACCGAGGACAGCTCCCACGGACTTTAACCTGCCGCGGGCAGCAGCACCGGATACTTGCTCCGGCGGGCCAGCATAGCGCGCAGACCGCCGCGGCTTACTGCAGTCGCCGCGATTTGCCCCATGAGCTCGGATGCCGGCACCGGTAAGCACCAAGCAGAGCCTTGCTCAGAGGGGGCTCGGTCGGGCTGGGTTCTCCTATGCGGGAGCACCCAACCTCCATGGCGAGGAAGGTAGCAGGGGGTGGTGCGGGTGGGTCCTGGAGTGAAACGCGATGTGGTTGAGGGGGAGGGGGATGGCGGTCGGGGAAAAGTCGTTAGTCGCACCTTGCTTACTGGCGCCGCTGAAGCGCCGCGCGGGCTAAAGCCCACCCTCCTTTGTTTGATCGAACACAACGGCTGTCGGACGCCTCTGCGCTTCGTTTGGGTTGTGGTGCTGGCGCGAGGAGCGAGGTGGATTGCCGGCGGGGGCGTCGGCGCGCGAGATCGCCTGCGCTTCTGATTGGTGTGGGTCTGCGTTGCCCGCATGCTCACGCATGGCGGTTCCGATGGGTCGCGCTGGCACTGCGAACCGTTGGGTGCGCTGGCGCTGCGTGCCGCTGTGAACTGTGGGCCGCGTGTGCGCCACCAGCAACTGGCGATCTTACACCGAAAGGATGAGCGTCAGATTCCACACCACCAGGGCGGCAAACCAGTAATTAATCCAACGAATCACCCGTTCCCGCTTGTTGATCAGGCAGTAGCCGGCCAGCATAACGGCGATGGCTTTGGACGCCATCACGCCGGCCACTGGTCCGAATCCCACCAGCAGACGGACGAACGGACTGGCTTCTCCCAGGCCGATGCGGAACCCGATGAGTGTCGTCAAAAGATCCAGAACTTGCAGATACAAAAAGATTTGGATCTCCGGCTGGAAGTGCTCCACCGAAATCGGAATGGCTTTGATGATCCTACTCACGCCCCTCTTATCGGCACAATCCGCCGGGTTCAACAGGGGGAAACCATTCGTTTTCAGCTTCAGGGGTGGGGAGGCGCCGCTGTCACGCTAGCGCGGAGCCCAGTACGCCGCCGCGCCCAGAAAGCAAATCACCCCGCCGGCGATGCTGACCGCATGCGGCAGCCGCAAGGCGGTATGGCTCCCGACGTCCAGCTCCGAATTCACTTCGTAGGGCATATTCCGATGCGCCAGGCTGCCCAGCAGCATCTTGACGTTAAACCAGGTCTGCTGCGCGCGCTTGTTGCGGATCACCGCAATCATCGCCAGCACCCCGCCGAGGATCGCCGTGAAGAACATGATCCCCAACCAGTTCAATGGACCCGCCAGCGTCCCGATCGCGGCCATCAGCTTCACGTCCCCGGCGCCCATCGCCCGCAGCGCGAACAGCGGCACATACAGCAGCAACGCCACCCCAAAACCCTGCAGTGACGCCCAAAACCCATTCGACGGATCGAGGAAAATGTTGACCGCAAATCCGATCAGGATCGCCGGAAACGTCAGCCAGTTCGGGATGCGCCGCGCGCGGATATCGGTGACGCAGGCCGTCAGCGCGATCGCCAGCAATAGCACCTGAAGGACCGGCGGAAGGAAGGTCAAGACTGCTCTCCGGCCGACGCCGCCTGATTCGTGTGCGAACCACTCGGAGAGCGGCCCCCGGCCTCCAGCAGACGAATCACGACGTCATTCGTGGGCAGGTTTGCTTCCACATAATCGACGCCCCTGCCGGTGATCACATAATCGCTGGCCTCGTCCTGCCGCACATATTCGTGCTCGCGCAGGTACCACATCGTGAACATCAGATGCTCACGGGGGCAGGACATCATTGACTCGAACTCCAGCAACGACAGCCCCGCGTCATCCGGATTGGAACGCCGACGCTTATAGAGCAAGCACAGAATTCCGATCCGGCGGTTGGCCTCCCCCTCCACACCGAGCGAGAAATCCTCCAGCTCAAAGATCTTCATCGGAGCCGCGCTGTGCTGCTTGTACAGCTTGTCGTACTCGGCGCGCTTTTCCGGGCTCGAGAGGATTTTGAAGGCGCTTTCCAGTTGCAGGAACTTGTCCAGACTTCCGGTCTCCGGATTATCCGGATGAAACCGCGTCATCAGCATCCGGTGCACGCGTTGGATCGTCTCGGTCTCCGCGTTGGGACTGATCTGAAACAACTCGTAAAAATCGACAAATTGCGTGTCGTTCATAGCGATGTAAGGGGATAGGAGATCGCGCTTGTTCGGCCAAAGACAAGCCGTCTCTCTGTCTTCAGTGTATGCGATCCGACGGCGTTTTGAGCCCGGAATTTGCCGTTCTGCGCCTGTTTTTTAGCCGTTCCTAAGGGATTTGCCTGACGGCGCCGGGGTCCCAGCCGAGCCCGAACCGAGATTCCTGCGGTCACGACCACCTTCCGCCGGCGTTCCCGGCCGTCGTCACTTCTGGCTTGACCCACGACCAACCGCATTCATCCCGGTTCCCGGCTCATAAGGCCTTACAATACGAGTAGGTTCCGCCTCGCCTCCCTCGGGAAACCGAATCTGGGCGGTTACCCGGCGCCGGTGGCCGTCCCGCTTTCCCTGTATTCCGGAATCGGCGGGTGGACCCCGGTCTAGGGCGGCGCGGTGAAACTGCCGACCAATGAAGAGGGAGCCGGAATTCGGTTTCCTTTCCAAACAAAACCATTCCAAACAAAGCCATGCTGGAATTAGCGATCGTCGTTCCCACCTTCAACGAACGGGACAATGTTGCGCCGTTGCTGAAGCTCCTGGACGCGGCGCTAACCGGCATTGAGTTTGAAGTCCTCTTTGTCGACGACGATTCCCCGGACGGCACCGCAGCACGGATCCGCGAGATCTCGCTCCAGCGGCCCGACATTCGCGTGCTCCAGCGCCTTAACCGGCACGGTCTCGCTTCGGCTTGCGTCGAAGGCATGCTGGCCACCGCCGCGCCTTACATCGCGGTCATGGACGCCGACCTGCAGCACGACGAAACCAAACTGCCCGAGATGCTGCGCGTCATCAAGCAGACCGGCGCGGACCTGGTGGTCGCCAGCCGCAACATCGAAGGCGGGGGCATGGGCGAATTCGCCAAAGAGCGCGTCGCCGTCAGCAACCTGGGCCGCAAGCTGAGCCAGTGGTTCTGCCGTGTCGAGGTCAGCGACCCCATGAGCGGGTTCTTCCTGATGGACCGCCGGTTCATGGAGGAGGTCGCCCCCGACGTCTCCGCCATCGGCTTCAAAATCCTGCTGGACCTGCTGGCCTCCGCGCGCCGTCCGGTCCGGCTGGCCGAAGTCGCCTATACCTTCCGCACGCGCCAGCACGGGGAAAGCAAGCTGGACATCCTGGTGCTGGTCGAGTACCTGCAACTGCTGATCGACAAAATGGTCGGCCAATGGATCCCGCCCCGCTTTGTCCTGTTCGGCGCGGTGGGATTGGTCGGCGCGGTGGTCTATCTCGCGCTGTTGTGGCTGCTCTACCAGCAGGGGAACGTCGATTTCCGCACGTCCCTGATCGTCTCCACCGTGGCGGCGATGACCCTGAATTTCCTGCTGAACAACGTGATCACCTATCGCGACCGGCGGCTCAAGGGAGCCGGCCTGTGGCTCGGGCTGCTGAGCTTCTATGCGGCATGCTCGGTGGGCGCCGTGGTCGCCATCCGCATCTCGGAGCTCACCCAGCAGGCCGGATTGCACTGGTTCCTGGCCGGCGCTTTGGGAATGTTGCTGGCCTCGGTCTGGAACTTCACCATGACGCAGTTGTTCACCTGGCGGATCCGGCAACGGCGCCAGCGGCGGCGCGGCGTTCCATCGCCCAAACGGCAGAGCAGCAGCGAAGCCTACACTGGGTAGGAAGGCGATGGCTCCGGCGCGGCTTCCCCGGTCTGATGGGCGGACCACACCATCGATGCCAGCAGTGTGACTCCCAGAAGCGGGACGAGCGCCATCTGTTCGAACGCGCCAAGGAGATAGGTGATGGGCAGGAGCAGCGCCATGGCCGCCCACCGGCCCGCCGCCGGCGCAGCCGCCAATCCCATCAGAATTGCGGGGAATAACAGGCCTACATCATGCACGTAGGCGTGGCCGCTGACAAGAACGCCCGCGGCCAGGGCAATCGCCAGCGCCCGCGAAAGCGGCGGCTTCACCGCGACGGCTCCTCCGCCCAACAGGATCATGGCGGCCAAAGGCCAATACCACCCCTCGATTCCCCAATTCGCAACGATGGCCCGAATGCTGACCATCTGTGCAACCGACGGGCTGGTCTCCGGCGAAAGGATCAGGTGCATCCACTCTTGGATCCATGCGCTCCCTTGCAGGGCGAAGGAGAGCGCCACCATAGCCGCTCCGCCGGATGCCATCCCTGCTAGAGCGCGCCACGACCTCCGTGCGGCGAAAGCCACCGGAAACAGCAGGACCAGATACGGTTTGATGCACAGTACGGCAAGCGACAATCCCCCCAGAAAGGGTCGTCCCGAATCCAGCAGCCGCAGTCCCACAGCGAAGGTCAGCAGCAGCAGGGCCGTGTCCTGCCCGATCCATATGGAATGCCACAGCGGAAGGAAGATCCCGGCGGCCAGCAGAAAATAGCGCGGCCGGTCCGGATAGATCCACAAAAACAGCGCCGCGCAGACCGCCATGAGCGACATCCATAGGCGTTCGGCGGCCTGGTACGATAGCGTGGTGAGAGGGACCGCGAGAAGGTAGTTGGCGGGCACCCGAACGATGGCGAGAACCTCCGGCCGGTCGCTCAGATCCTGAAGCAACTGCCTCGCGGCGGCGGGGTTATAAAGGTCCGGTGTCCCGGTCAGTTCCGCACCCACATAGAAGCCAGGGAAATCGGACCACGGGTCTGAAAGATTTAGTCGGACGCTCACGCACAACGCCACCGCGGCCGCGGCATAGATCGCCCAGCGGGGAACCCGTTCCCAAAAGGAGGATGCCGTCTCCGGCGGCATATGATCGATGCTGACTTCCTTCATTCTGCTGCTCGGGCAACCCCGCAAATTGGTCCCTTGAGCTCCGGCCACCCAGACCGATTCACACGAAAGCCTCACCCCCCAGGTTGCGGAATCCGACCGATTCCTAAACCAGCCCCGGCTACCAGATGTAGCTCAGGCCCACGGTGCCGATCACGTCGTTCCACACCCCGCCCAGCGTGGCGCCCGGAGCCGCCGTGAACACCTTCCCCGGCGCGGCGCTGATGTAGTCGCGGAACTCCAGCCGCAGGCGCAGATGTTGCTTCAGGTCATACTTGATGCCGGCGCCCACATCAAAAACGCCCAGCACTTCCTTGGTGGCCGTCAGCGCGACCTTATCGCCCAGCGGCTGGCCGGACGATTCCACCCCGGTGCCCTGCAAAACCTTCACGCCGGCCCCGAACGCGACAAACGGCCGCAGGCGGGCGCCCTTGGGTTTGAAGTGCGCCAGGAAGTCGGCATGGACGATTTGGGTGCGCGCTCCCAGGCTGGCCTTCTGCCCGTTGCCGGAGACCTCCAGGTCACTGTAGCGATAGAGGTACCGCACCTCACCGCTCCAATACTTGTGCGTATCGCCGCCGCCCACCACGCCAAACACCTTGCCGGGCTTGGTGCGGATATCGGCATCGCCGCCGGGAGCCTTCACGGTGTTCTTGAACGAATAGCCGTAGCCGCCGAACCCGCCGACCTCCCAGTCCTGTGCTTGCAGAGTGGTGGCCGCCATCAGACAGAACACCGCCAGCGTAAGTTTGCGCATATTCTAATTTTTCTCCCTATGTTGATCCCGTGTTCGTGTACCCACGCGCCCCGCGACCGCTACGGCGCGACCGTCCGAACCAGCAGTGACGTGCTGGCCGCGCCCTGCTCAATCTTCAGGGACGTCTGTGTCTCGCTGTTGTGGAAGTCCGGAATAATCACATTGACCTGATAGACGCCGGCCATTCCCGGCACCAGGCCCGCATAGGCGACGTCCAACCTCATATCACCTAGCGTGACGACCGGTTGGGTTTCCACCAGCGCGTAGGGGTCGAACGGAGCTGCCTGTCCGGTACCCAGGTCCGCGTTGACCGCTCCCATCCCGGTTAAGAAGATCATCAGCACATCGTTCGGATGAATCGGGTTGGTGAACGTGACGTAATCGTTGTTTTTGGCCCGCAGCACCGCCGCCAGGCCGGTATTGCCGCCCGATTGTCCGGAGCGGAAGATGGCCGGCGCCACCGGCTGGATGTTCAACGGGAATCCGGCGCCCACATGAATCCCGTTGCGCACCACCAGCGACACCAGCCCGGTGATGTTATACGGAAGTTGCGCCACGATCTCGGTGGAGGAGACGCTCATCAGCGCCAGCCGCGTGCCATTGATCTCGGCGGTCGTGTCGCCCAAAATCAGCGGGAACGGAGCCGCCGTCGACAGCGGTGTATCCGCGAACCCGGTTCCGGTAATCTTCACCAAGCCGCCCGGCGCGATACCGGTTCCGCCATCGGCCGAGTTCGTCACCGAAGAAATCACCACCGTCGGCCCGTTGGGCGGATTGGTGGGAATCTGCACCGCGTTATCAAAGTCGGTGGGGACCTTTAGAATGCCGGATACCGACAACATCAGAATCGAACTCTGATCGGCCGGGATGGCCATGGTCCGCTGCAGGGGCAGAATCGTTTCTCCGATCTGCCCGATCGGAGGCGTCTTCATAATATCCGCTGTCAGGGGCGCTTCCTTCAGCGCCGTCGTCTTGAAGGTGCCGCCGGTCAGCAGGTCGACGCGCTCCAGCCGCCCCGGACCGTTCGCGGCGTTGGCGCCGGCCAGCAGGCCGCCGCCTCCCTGGATGGCAGACCCGGCCGGCGTATAGGCATCCGTGTTCCACTGCGCCATCGGGAACAGCGCCTGGTTCAGGATCCAGTCGCCGGTGACGAACCGCTCACCGCTCAGCGCGCCCACCGTCCCGGTGATGCCGTCCAGATCCTTGCGCGTCAGGACCCACGAATTGGTGTCCTGCACCGAACTGTCCCACAACGCCACTGTTCCGTCCGGATTCGCCAGCAGAATAAAGTCACCGCCCGGCGCCGTGCGCAGCGTGCTGTCCTGGGGAACCTGATTGCAGAAGACGCCCAGGTTTGGTGGCGGCTGCGCGATCCGCTCATCAAAGTTGGCACGGAACATCGGATTTTTCGCCGTGCCGTCGGCACAAGTCAAGTTTTGTTCCGTGACCACGCGCGCCGTGGTCCAGATCGCGCCGTTGGCCGCGGCGACCACGCGCGGATACGCGCCCGGGACGTCGATCGACTGGAGTTTGTCAAAGGTCTCCAAATCGAAAACATTAATGTGTTGCGAATTGTCGTGACCCACCAGCAGATAGCGGCGGTCCGAAGTGATCGCCAGGCTGGTCGGCGTGTTGCCGGTGCGGAAGGTGGTGATCTGCGCCAGCGAATGGCTATCCAGCAGCAGCACCAGATTCTTATCCTGCCGCAGGACATAGATGCGATCCCGCGCCGGATCTGCCAGGATATCCACCAGTTTGCCCGGGATGTTTACGATCTGGCCCTGCTGCGGATAGGTCGCCGTATTGATCAGCAGGCGAACCGGCATCGGGAGATTGATTGCGGCGTCGGAGGCGATCTTGAGCATCGCGACACTTGTCCCCTCGCTATCGCGGTACTGCGACGGGTCCACTTTGATAGTGATCCGCGCCGGGGTCGTGCCGCTGATCTGCGAAAGTTGAACGCCCGCGGCCTGCCCGGCCAGCGAAAGGGTAAAGTCCACCTGCCCGCCGTTGGGATCGTCAATGTCCACGGCCTGCACCAGGTAATCGTTGTTAAACGGTGACGCCTCAAACAGCACGTCCTCGCGATTCGCCACCACACGCGGCGCCGTCTCCAGGTCCGTCAGCGAAAGCAGCATCACGCCGCTATCCGACATCGAATACATCGTCGCGCCGTCGCTGGAGATGATGCTGCGACCGGTGAGCGTCTCCGGAATCTGGATGCGTTCGCGCACCGCCAGATTATCGGTATCCATGACGTGCAGCACCGGGTCCTCGCCGATCTCCACCGGAATGTCCGCGTAGATCCGGTCGCGCCCGGAATCCCACGCATGGGAGCCTTCGCGGAAGTCTCCGGTCGGGGCCGGGAACTGCGACAAACCGATTTCGGAGAAGTTCGCCATCGCCCATCCCGCGAGAATCGTGGTCCCATCGCCGCTGGCGGAAACCGCGCGCGGGCCAAGCGGCGGCTCGGCAATGATCTGCGTCAGCTGCACTACATCGGTGCCTACATCGTGGACCAGGATCGCCGACGTATTCTGATCCCCCGCATCGGTTTGCGCCAGCACCACGATCCGGTTTCCATCGCCAGAAACGCCCGTGGCCGCTTCGACGATGTTCGGCGGGAACGTCACGAAGGGCACTGGAAGCTGCTTCCCATCCAGTTGATCGGTGGTAGTCTCCAGCATCCGCAGCATCCCGGTGAACGGCTCCACCATCAGGAACTCGCCGGTGGTCACCACCAGGGCCTCGCCGCCGTTGCCGAATTCCACCGAAAGCACCGGATTGCCGACAAACACTTCGCGCCGCTGATTCGCATCCAGGTCAAAGATCGTCAGATGCCCGGTGATCCGCTGCCCATCTTCATTCGGAACATTTTCATACTGGCCCACGATCAGGAAGCGGTCGTCCGGGGACATGGTCACCGAGCTGGGCGGCAGCGGGACCTCCAGCGGATCCTCCAACGAGCGAGTCAGCGTGTTGTACACCTCCACCCGCTGCGCGCTGAAGTTGGCGACGTAGAGCTTCGACCGGCGTTCGTCGAGGCTGATGTCCGACGGCGTGCCGACAATCGGAACACTGGTCCCGAAGGTCGCCGCGTATGCCGATACGCCCAGTAACCAGATCGCGGCTCCCTTCAATAAATAGCGATATCCACCCTGCATGCATCCTCCAAGCGTGACCAATCCACCCAAGTGCGAAATACTGAATGTAGATATAAGATGGGAAGGGCGTTCCTCCGCAAATCTTCCCATTGCGGCTTACCGCTTCACTCTATCACCGATGCCCGTTTCCGAGGGCAAACTTTCCTCAGGTTTTGACGAGGTACTAAGGTTGGGATTGCTCCTGGACTCTCGGTACCAACTCAGCCGTAAATGGCTGAAATCGTGAGGCTCTTTGCTTGCACCCACACCCTGGGTATTTCCCAAGTGTAGCGTCTTCCCGGGCCCGTCGGGGGTCGCCACGCCGCTCATGCCCAAGGAATTCGGGCTCCCCCCGGCCACGGCGTGCCGCGACTCTGTATCTGTTTGGAACATCGGTAGTTCCTTGCTTACCGCTTCAGGTTGTTTGGGAAAAGTCCTAATAGTACTAGTACACATTCCAGATAGTGCCGAGAGACTGCCGGAGAGAGACGGCCGGAGATACCACCGGGGGCAGGATGGATTAGGTGGATGCACCCTGATGGTTCGCGAAACCCGGCTTGCGGTGCAGACCACTCGAGATTAGTGTTGCGGCCGCTGTTCTCGGCGACATCGTCGATGCGGCCGGAATCACTGTAGTTGAGCGAATAGGAAGCCAGCGGCGAGCTCGCGAGGGTCAAGTCGAGGTCCGTAATGCGGTCCCGATCGTCGTAGGCAAAATCGTGCTTCACCCCGTTGGCGTATGTGAAGAAGTCGACCTGATTGGTGGCGTCGTAGATGTAGGTGGTGGTCCCGCCGGTGCGGTTGTCGGTCACCGAGGCCAGCCGATTGTTGCCGTCGTAGGCGTATGCCACGTCGGTCCCGTTGGCGTTGGACGACACCGTTGTGAGCACGTCTCCACCGGGATTGTAGGTGTAGGTCAGCGTGCCTTGTGGGGTCTGCTTGGTGGCCACCTGATCGCGATCGGTGTAAGTGTAGGTCGTCATCCCGCTCGCGTCCGTCATGGTCTCGCGCTGCCCCGATCAAGGATGGAAAGCGTCTACTAGTGCTAACGTGTTCGCAGGAATCAAAGGGTCGAAAGAACATTCCTCGCTTGTCGTTCAGCTCTTGTTGTCAGAGGTATTCCGCCCGGGCTCTCTGCCACAATCCCTTAATATGTCCTCCTTGGAGCGCAGCTTGAACGTCCATGCCCTTGTGCCGGACTTCACTTTTTGCAAATCCCCAATCGCACTGGGAATGTCACCCAACCTCAAATACGCCTCCGCACGCCAAAAGTAAACCTCTTCTTGATAAGAGGAGTCCCCATAATTGTCGGTTCTAAGGGCTTCATCGAAGTCTACTTTGGCGTTAACATTTTCTCCAAGGTAAAAATGGTAACGTCCCCTTGTAAAATACTCTGTAGATTCAGGCTTGAGGGTAATCGACCTAGTCATGTCTTCAATAGCCCTTGAGTAATCCTTATCCAGCGCATGGATATAGGCCTTCAGACTCCAAGCTTTGGCGTCGCACGGATGGGCCTCAGCAAGATTGATTGCCAACGCTTTCGCTGCGGCACGCTTCCCTTCGTCCACTAACCGGTACACCTCGTCAATGGATCTCGAACTGATGTTTTTGCTAGTTGACACGATTGCCCCCACAGCGCTCCGACACCTGCCCCCGAACACAACTATCGTAACTTCCGCCCCAAACACCGGGAGTCCGCCGTCTGGGATTCGCAAGGAGGTCTGCGCAACGCCTCCGCGCACGCTCCCATTCTTCCTCACAACTCGCATTTCTCCTAATTCTAAAAAAGCAGCTCATCCCGGGAACACGTTCAACTTCAAAGTCAAAACCATAGATCGCCCCATAGACGGCGGAGGCAAGCACTGAATCCGCTAACTCCATTACGCAAACTGCTCCTGCCGTGATCGTAGTCAGAACGGTTGCTCTACCGAGATCTCTCCAGAGCCGACTAGTCGCAGCGTCTACCAGGACGCTATAACCAGAGGGATCGCTATTGCTGACAGGATCAGCATTTGCGAAAGCATAAAGTTGCTCCCAAAGCACCTGAGGGTCGCAGTTGAGATATCGCCAGGTGTCCATCGTCAGGAACCGGCCCGTGGACGGAATGTAGTACCGAGCCCGCAGATAGTACATGCCCAATCCCGGGTCAAACTGCTCGCCGCGGTAGAGGTAGACGTTTTCGGTTGAGCCGGTTTGGGAAATCAGGTTGCCGAAGGCGTCGTAGGTATAGGTGTCGGTTTCTGCGCCAGCCGCATCGAAGAGCTGGCGTACCGACCCCCGGCGTCGTGACCGAAGTAGCTGGCCTTCCAGTTCGAGCCCGCCACGTACCTCCTCCTCAATTGGTCATCAGTGTTTCTGCGGCCGCTGTTGATCGAACGAAAGTCACCGCGGTTCTTCCCTTACGGTCCTTGAGATTTGGATCAGCGCCGGCGGCCACGAGGGAACGTAGAATGTGAATTCGGTCGTGCAATGCCGCCAGCATCAGAGGCGTATAGCCACCCGTGATCGTAACGTTCACGCTCGCACCAGAGGAAATCATCAGTTCAAGAAGGGGGCGATCGTCGACGATAACTGCGTGCACAAGACTCGTAGGTCCGCCAACTCCTCCTTCTCGAGCGTCCACATCTGCACCTGATTCGAGTAGTAGTCTGCATAGACTAGTGTGCCCGGCCTTAGCGGCTGCTAACAGCGCACATTCCAGGGCTTCCTTCGGCACTTGGCTTCGGCCACCTTCGCTGCGTCTCGCTCCAAGATCGCCAACAAGCGCCTCGAGTGCAGAAACGCTTCCGATGTCGGCGGCCGCTCGGATTGCGGCCCCGTTACTGGCTGAAGGTTCTGCCCCCGCTTGTACTAGCAGGCGAATCATGCGCACCCTTCCAAGCCTGCTTGCAAGGACCAGCGGCCTAGCGAAGAAGGCCGGTGTTTTTGGAGGCCTGCGCCGCAGTAGCGCCGCCGCCTTGGGCGCATCATTTCGACGAATAGCGGATTCAAGCGACGCTCTGGGGGAAATCGACCTGAGAGCGATGGAAGCCAATGTCTCAGGAGCCCGCAGAATGTTTCGAACGACGTTTCCAAATGTTGTCACGGTGAGACTTCGAGCGGAAACTCAATAGACTGGCCCTTGCAAGCAACTGACGAAGGTCGGAATAGCGATTTCGAGAACGAACTCCTCATGATACGTGTAGGTGAATGCGAAGAGTATATCTCGGATCAACTCAAACGTACACCGAGGAGACCTCGCGGCGAACTGAATAACCCTTATAGCAAAAAATCTGACCCTGAGAAGCGCGTTTTCGATTAACTCGCCGTGTCCCGACGGATCCACCGTGTTCACGGGATCCCCACCCGTATAAATATACAAATGGTGCCGAGGATCGATGGGCTGCTCGGACTGCGTCATTCCACAATTGCAGAACTCTGTCCAGTCCGGACCCTCAAACTTGTCCATCGTCAGGAACCGGCCCGTGGACGGAATGTAGTACCGAGCCCGCAGATAGTACATGCCGAATCCCGGGTCAACTGCTCGCCGCGGTAGAGGTAGGCGTTTTCGGTCGAGCCAGTCTGCGAAATCAGGTTCCCAAATGCATCGTAGGTGTACGAGTCTCTTTCCGCGCCTGCCGCGTCGAACAACTGGCGGACCGAGCCGCCGGCGTCGTAACCGTAATAGCTGGTGACGAACCCGGAGCCCGAATCACGTTCTGCGAAATCCGCATCAGCCCGTGGGTATATTGCGCGACGACGTTGCCTCCGACCACCTCCTCGGCGACCTGTGGCCAACCGGTTGGGTTCATCTCATCGATCAGGTAACGAACTTCCGTTCCGTTCTCGATGCGGTAAACGCGGTTGCCATCGCCGTCTACTGCATCCCGACGGTTGCGTCGAACTGCGTCAGGCGGTCCTCGTAGTCATAGAGGAACGTGTGCCCGGTAGCCGAACTCATCATGTTGCCGTTGTCGTCGAAAGAATCCACTGTCGGCTGGTCATTGAAGTTATAGCTGAACGATTGGGACGGCAGCGCTGTCAGGGTAGACACCAGCGAGAAGCGGTTGCCCACCTTATCGAGCGCGTAGTTGAGCGCTCCGTTGCCCGCGGTATCCGGGTCGCCGGTGATGTTCTCGCCGATCAGGCGGTAGATCGAGTCGTAAGTATAACCAGTGTTGCGGCCTTTGGTTTCGGATGATGCGCGGAATCTTGGACCATTTGAAGAAACATTACGTCTTGCCAGTTTGGGATCCCGCCAAATCCTAACGCCAGCGCAACGGAGTGATTCAGCACAGCAGCAACTTTCGATGCCTGCTCCATGTAGGAGTTTTAGGTCTTCAACACCGATTTCTTGGAGATGGCATTAAGAATCAGGAGGTTCTTCGTTTCTCTGCTTCGGCGAAGCAAGTAGTCCCTCGCTGACTCCAGAGTGGTACCCTGTTGCAATATCTGTTTGGCCACTGCAGGTCCCGACAAGATCAGTATTCCCAAAATCAGATGGCACACTCCAACCTGCCAACTCCTCCCGGCAAGCACTCGTCTAAATTGTTCTCGTTGTTCAGAGGAATCAGAGGAACTAGATCTTTGAGCTTCATCAGTTGCCAGCTGAAATAACAGCTTGGTTTGTCGACTGTACTTCACTTGCTGTTTTTGTAGCGTTGGTCGCGCATCCTCCTTACGAACACCTGATTTCACCTTGTCTATGCTGTCGATTTTATCGACAAATAATGCTGTCAGGAGATCTGGGCACTTTTGCCACAGAGCGTTCAGTATGTGGTCCGGCTCAATCCATACTTCGCTTGTAGCCACCGCTTGATCCCTCGCGAGGAAAATCAGATCCCTTGCACCGTCCGTGAATCGTTCAAACATCGATCCTCGCTTTCTCTCGCACCACTCGAAAGGTTTTCACAGCAGAACAGCGAGGCGATCTTAAAGCATACTTGCTAGTTCAAGGCAAGACCGCAACCGCCGCCGGGCATCCCGCTCGCACTGCACGAATGTGTATTGGGTGAAGAAGTCATAAAGAGCACATTCTCCAACTTCCCGGATATACTGCGCGATACACCTGATCTTCTCCAAAGGTCCGTTGACCATGCGCGCTAGAGTATTCGCAGTCTCGCCGCCGTGCGTCGCCGAGTACCAAATAGCTGTTCCCGCTGCCAATGTCAAAATGCCCTCCGCTGTGCCTCGATCTAATACACCGAATCCACTTGGATCCTGAAAGTTTATCGGATCTATGTCGCCGAAGACGTACAAGTGATGTGCAGGACTAGCCACCCTCGATACGCATCTGGAACTTATATCACCACATCCACAGGCAAGGAGGGCCGAGGGATCGGTACCCTCAAATTTATCCATTGTTAGGAACCGGCCCGTGGACGGCATGTAGTAACGAGCCCGCAGATAGTACATGCCCAATCGAAGCGTCAGACTGCTCGCCGCGGTAGAGGTAGACATTCTCGGTTGAGCCGGTTTGCGAAATCACGTTCCCGAATGCGTCGTAGGTGTAGGTGTCGGTTTCGGCACCTGCGGCGTCGAAGAGCTGCCGCACCGAGCCTCCCGCATCATATCCGTAGTAGCTGGTGACAACGCCGAACCCGAATCGCGGGTCTGCGAGATCCGCATTAGTCCGTGCGTGTACCGCGCAACAACCGTTCCGCCGACGATTTCTTCCGCGACCTGCTAGAGGGAAGAAATCGAACTGCTGACCTATCACCGTCACCAGCAGCAGCATTAGCCGCGGCGCCCGCTCGCCGCCTATTCGCGGATTGGGGGCGTATCCACCGTCACTTGGCGAACCCGAAAATCGTCTGCAATCGCGATATAGTAAGGTTCATGCTCACTCGACGCGCCGCGATCCTCGCGCCTCTCGCCTCCGTTGCCGCTACCCAGTTCGCCTCCATTGCCAGCGCGCAGACCGCGCCTCCCGGCAAGATGTTTCTCTCGATTCATCAGAACACGTCGCGCGCGGCGGGCTTTCGTGGATCCCTGGAAGGTTGGGCGAAGGCCGGCATCACGCACGTCGAGATCACCGACACGATGGTCACCGGTTTCCTACGCGATGGAGGCTCGCTGGCCGATGCCCGGCAGATCGTCAAGGATAACGGCCTGACGATCGTTTCCGCTGCCTCGGTGCTGCCCGACGTCTGGATTCCGGGCGACGCTCGCGAAGCATCGCTGAAAACCTGGCGCGAGCGCTGCGAACAGTTCAAGGAAATCGGGTCGAACCGGATCTATTGCCCGTCGATCACCAATCGCCGGGTCATGCAGGCCGACTACGACGCCACACCGGAGATGATCCGCGAGTCGGGCGACATCGCCGCCGAGTATGAACTCACCGCCATGATCGAGTTTGCGCGCACCTCGACGCATTTGTCGACGCTGGAGACCACGCTGCGCATGATCCGCGCCGCCGATCATCCCAACGTCAAGCCGATGCTCGACTTCTTCCATTTCTGGAGCGGGATGAGCAAGTTCGAGGATCTGGATCTGCTGGAGCCGGGCGAGCTGCAGCATTGCCACTTCCAGGATTATTCGGGAGCGCCGCGTGAAATCGCCACCAATAATGACCGCCTGATTCCGGGCGACGGCGTGACCCCGCTGATCAAGATCATCCACAAGCTCGCCGAGAAACAGTATCGCGGCTCCCTGTCCGTGGAACTGTTCCTGCAACGCCTGACCAACGGCGATCCGGTAGAGGTTGCCACCGAGATCAAGACCAAGTGCGACGCGGTGATGGGCGAGGCCGGGGTCCGGTGACCATCTGAGCCTCAGGTAACCCGCGCCAGTGGAGCGCAGTCCAATAAAGAGGGGAGATCGAAATGAACAAGACCACGTTGGTTTTCACCATCTGCGCCACGGGCGCCGCGCTGTGGGCCCAGCCGCCTTCCGATCCAAGGCTTCTGATTCCGCAGGAAGCGCCGGAGCTCAACTACCGGCAGGTGATGAACCCGCTGCAGGTTCCCGATGATGTGGAGTTCGGTCTCTCGGCTAGCGTCACCTTCGACGATGAAGGGCATCTGTGGGTATTGAATCGTGGGCCGAATCCGGTCTCAGAGTTTGATAAGGACGGCAAGCTGATGCGCGCTTTTGGCGCCGGGCTGTTCGGGCGGCGTCCGCATGCGCTGCGGCTGGATCCCCAAGGCAACATCTGGGTCGCCGACGGCTCGACGCACATCGTGGTCAAGATGGACCAACAGGGCAAGGTCCTGATGACGCTGGGCGAAAAAGGGCAGGCTGGCAGTTGGGATGAAACCAAGGGAACTCGCCTGTTCAATCAGCCCAACGACATCGCCTTCGCTCCGAACGGCGATTTCTTTATCGTGCAGGGGCATCAACCTGGCGAGCGCGGCGACCCGCGCGTGCTCAAGTTCCACTCCGACGGGCGGTTCGTGAAGTCGTGGGGCGGCAAGGGCAGCGAGCCCGGCAAGTTCCAGGTGGCGCATTCGATCGTGATCGACGACAAGGGCGACCTGTGGGTGATGGATCGCGAAAACTCGCGCATTGAGATTTTCGATCAGGACGGCAAGTATCTGCGCGAGCTGAAGTACGCGGGGCTGCCGTGTTCGATTTACTTTGCCGGCGACACCATCTGGATGGTGAACGGATTTACGGGACAGCTCCTGAAGCTGGACAAGGACGGGAAGGTCCTGGCGGCGATGGGATCTCCGGGCGACAAGCCGGAACAGTTCGGCGAAGCGCATTACGTCGCCGCGAGCCCGACCGGCGAAGTCTACGTCGCCGACGTGACCAAGGGCGTCCACAAGTTTGTTCCGAAATAAGGGGCAAGGTCCCTCTGTGCGGCTTGGCGCACGGAAAAGATCTAATAATCCCAAGTCGAGCGTTGCGCTCGTTTTGAATCGCACACAACGGTACGCCAGCGCCACTTTTGAGGTAGCGCGCTATTGGCCGGGGGATGAGGCTGACGCGGGGGATGCGGCCGAAGAGGGGGATGGGGTCGATGCGGCGCCTTGTTGGACCTCCAGTCGATCCTCATCCCAAAGCCGGAAGGAAATCTGGCGCGAGGAGGAGCAAACCCGCTGTCCGGCGGTGAATTCACGCAGACAGAAAAGCGTCGGCTGATCCGGACAGGCACATGCGGCGTAGATGGGCGCGGCCTCCGGCAACACCACATACGCACCCTGTTCGACCTGCTGCATCGTCTGCATATCCGGCGCGACCCATGTATTGCCCGGGTCCTTCTGGATGCGGAACTGCCCGGTGACCGGCTCATAGTTCGCGTAGCTCATGCAGTGGCCGATGCAGGCACGGTCGGCGACGTGCCCCAGAGCGTTGATGCGCACCCCCTGATCGATCACCGTGGCGACGGCGCGGTCCTGAATGGTGAGGTCCTGAAACAGGACTTCGAGTTGCTGCTCGACGCGGTTGAAGGCCTGGTAATCGACGAACAGGAAGCTGAAGAACGCGGCGGCAATAATGCCGGTCATGCGGGTGACGCCGGTGCGGCGGCTCGCCTGGGCGGCCATGACCAAGAACATCACGGCGGTCCACATGGCGATGCGGTGCGGGATAAACGTCGCGCTGTGCTCATAGCCGGGGAACTGGATCGACGCCGGCAGCACAAACAGCGCGGGCAGGTGCAGCATCCAGATGTGCGCGGCCGGATCCTGCAGCATTCCGCCGCGGTCCACGCGATCGATCAGCATCCACACCCACAGGAAGAAGAACCCGCCGGCGGGGATCAGGTACTTTTCATCGAATAGGAGGACCTGATGGGCTCCGGTGATGAAGGCCGGGATATCCAGACTGATCAGGTAGTCCCAGACGTAGCTGGCCGGCAGTTGGGTCCAAAGTACATAGCCGCCCAGGATCATCAAGGCCGTGACGGCCACCGGGAGAAACAGGCGAAACGCCTCCGGGGTCTTTTGAAACAGCAGCAGGTAGGCGGCGATCGAAACCGCCCACAGCGGTGGCATCGGGTGGGCCGCCAGCGCAAGGATCAGCAGCACGGCGGCGAGGCCGAGTCTCCACGGTTTCGGGGTCCACAATAAGGCCAGAACAAACAGGCAGATGCCGGCCGAGAGAAAGAAGTTCAGGAATCCCATGTGGAAGATCCAGCCATAGGAGATGACCGCGAGGATGGGCATGAAGCTCCAGGGCCGGCGGGGGTTGGCGGCGCTGATCAGCGTGAACATTCCCCAGAAGAAGGTCTCGATGGCGATGGCCGCGACCACTTGTTCGGCCAGATCCGGACCGAGGCGCGGGAGCAGGAAGGCAAGCATGCGGTCGCCGAGCGTATTGATCCACTGGGAGGCGATGGTGAAGCCGTCCACCGCTCCGCTTTGGACTTCGCCGGTCAGCCAGGCGTTATAGACATGGGTAGAGAGGTCGCCGGCGGGGATGTAGGGTTGCCAGAAACAGGGGATGAGCAGCAGAACCCCAACGGTGAACGCCAGCAGGACGACGACCGGCATCGGAAGCAGATCGGGATTGAATGAGTCCGCCTGCCTCTTTCTGTTCTCGCGACCCTCGTAGTCCATTTGCACCGAGCACCGCTGGGAACGGCGTCGCCTCCGTTGACTGTAAATACACGTCCGCCGTCTTCCCCGATCCGCCCCGCGGGAGTTGCCGCTCCGTGGCGGGATCCAGAGCCAGGGGTATTTTTTGATTCACCGATCCAGGCGGCGAATTCCGTAAAGACGGCTTTTATGATGCAACTGGCCAAACCCGCCGCGGTATCTTCCGCGTTCGGGTCAAAACGCGCGGCTGGCTGTCGCCGAGCCGCACCGAATTTTCTGTCCCAGCGCCGAGTGTTTCATCAGGAACCATTCCGAAGTTCGGTGTGGGTTTCACGTTTCCTGACGACCCGCGTCCACGTTTAGCGGGAGCGCTTACGGCGGCTCCGGCGAGCCAAATACAACAAGAGGACCACGCCAGCCGCGATCCACAACACTACTGATAATGCGTCATTCATCTCGTCGAGTGCCCTTTCATCAAGTCACGGAAAAGCCGCCGGCGAAGCCGTGGGGGGCGGCCTACTCCATCAAAAAGTCCAGCCTCTATGGTACACAGTCCCTACTGGAGCTGTAAGCTGGCGTTCCGCATCAGCGGGAACAAATACTTAAAGACCTGCAGGAGTCCGGGGCCGGCGGCGACGACCAGCATGGACGGCAGGATCAGGAAGAAGATGGGGAAGACCAGCTTGACACCCACCTTATTGGCCCGCTCCTCGGCTTCCTGCCGGCGGCGGGTCCGCATGAATTCCGAGTGCGTACGGAGCGAATCGGCGATGCTGGTGCCGAAGCGGTCGGTCTGCACCAGGACACCCACCAGACTACGGATTTCCGGTTCGCCGGTGCGTTCGGCGAGGTTGCGCAAGGCTTCCAGACGGCGCTTTCCGGCGCGGATCTCGAGATTGACGGTTTGCAGTTCGTGGCACAGGTCCGGGTGGGCCTTGGCCAGTTCCGTGCTGACGTGCTGGATGGCCTGATCCAGCCCCAGGCCAGCTTCCACCGAGACGACCATCAGGTCCAGCGCATCGGGCAAGGCCATGCGCAGGCGCTCATGCCGCGAATCGATCAGGCGATCCAGATAGATGCTGGGCAGAAAATAGCCGACGAGTCCAAAGCCGATCGGGATGACGATCCGCAATACGGTGTTGTCGGTGAGAAATCCACGGATCAACAGCGCAAATCCCACCAGCAGCGCGGCGGATAGGACACGGGAAAACAGATACAGCGGGACCGCGCTTTCCGAGACGAAGCCCGCCGACATCAGATCCTGACGCAGGATGGAGGCGTCTTCCGGAGTAATCGGGACCTTTTCGCCCAGCGATTCGATCACCCTGACGCTCAAGCCCGGATCGGATTCCGCATAGGATTCAACCATCGAAGACGAATATTCCGCCCGACCGCCCAGTTGTTCGTAGACCTGCGCGGGGCGGGCCCAGCGCCGATATCCGAAGTAGGCAATCACGGCGGCCAGCAACAGGAAGAACGCGATAGAGATGATTAAGGCCATGAGCTACACCTTGATATTTACGATCCGGCGCATGAAATAGTAGGCCAGGAACTGGGCGATGATCGCGCCGATGATCAGCCACTGGCCCAATTCGTCGTTGGCCATGCTTTGCAGGTAGCCGGGGGCGACGAACAGCAACGCCACGAACAGCACGATCGGGAGAATCGAGAGAATCGCTGCGGTCAGACGTCCATGGGCGCTGGCGGCGCGCACATGGCCACGCAATCGGAAGCGTTCCCGAATCACCTCAGCCAGACGGATCAGAATCTCACTCAGGTTTCCACCGGTCTGCCGCTGCAGCAGCACCGAGGAGACAAACAGGCGGACATCCAATAAAGGAACACGCTCGGCGAAGTTCTCCATGGCGACTTCCAGGGGAGCGCCCAGGTTGTGCTCATTAAAGAGCCGGCGAACTTCCTGCCCCAGCGGATCCGGGGTCTCCTCGCCCAACATTTCCAGGCTGATGGAGAAAGCGTGGCCGGCGCGCATGGAGCGCGCCAGGAACTCGAGGGCCTCCGGCAACTGCGCTTCGAACTCCGCCAGCCGCTTGCTGCGTTTGAAATTAACCAGCAGAATCGGGATCAGGCCGAGCAGGAAGGCCAGCAACAGAGAACTGACCCAGGCAATCCCCAAGGGCCGGAGCACCCAACCGACTACTCCACCGACAGTCGCGGCCGCGAAGACCGCGAACAGGACGCCGGCCGCCGACCACCCGGTGCCGGACTGCTGCACGTAGGTCTGCAGTTTGGCGGTGATCCGGAATTCTTTCAGCAGGTCCTCGGTGTGCTGGGACTCGTTCGGCTCGCGCAAAATCGAACCTTGCTCGCCGCCCTCCTCGCCGGCGGCGACTTCCAGCATTCCCTTGACGCGTTCCCGCTCCTGCTGCTCCAGGAACTTGGAACCGAGACTGATCGCGACCATGACGACCGCGAACAGGACCGCGAAGATAACAATACCCAGGACCGGACTCATGACTTCTTGGGATCTCCGATCTCCACCACGGTCTGGAAGACCGAAGCGGGAATGTTCAGGCCCATCGAGCGAAGGGTTTCATAGAACTTGGGCCGGATACCGGTGGCGCGGAAGCGGCCGGTGACGCGGCCGGTCTCGGTGAGCCCGGTGCGTTCAAAGACGAAGATGTCCTGCATGGTGATCAGTTCGCCTTCCATGCCGACGCATTCGCTGATGGCCGTCACGCGGCGGGCGCCGTCGCTGAAGCGGGTGATCTGGATGACCAGGTCAATCGCCGAACTGATCTGCTGGCGGATACTCTTGGTGCTCATGTTGGCGTTGGCCATGCCGACCATGACTTCCAGGCGGGCCATGGCGTCGCGCGGGGAGTTGGCGTGAATGGTGGTGAGCGAACCGTCGTGACCGGTGTTCATCGCCTGCAGCATGTCCAGCGCTTCGTCGCCACGGACCTCGCCGACGATGATGCGGTCCGGGCGCATACGCAGGGCATTGATCACTAGCTGGCGGATCTTGATGGCGCCGGTGCCTTCGACGTTGGGCGGCCGGGTTTCCATGCGGGCCACGTGCTCCTGTCGCAGGCGCAGTTCGGCGGCGTCCTCAATGGTGACGATCCGCTCATCGTGGCTGATCATTCCGGAAAGGACATTGAGCAACGTGGTTTTGCCGGCGCCGGTTCCGCCGGAGATCAAAATGTTCAGGCGAGCCTTGGTACAGGCCTCGCAGAGTTCCAGCATGCCTTGGGTCACGGTCAGGGTGCGAACCAGGTCTTCAGCGGTGATGCCTTCGCGGCCGAAGCGGCGGATTGATAGCAGCGGTCCGTCAACGGCCACCGGGGGAATGGTGGCGTTGACACGGGAACCATCGGGGAGGCGCGCATCCACTAGCGGCGAGGACTCATCGACGCGGCGTCCGACCCGCGAGACCACTTTTTCAATGATGCGCATCAGGTGCGCGTCGTCCTTGAACTGCACCGGCGTCTTCTGCAGTTTGCCGTTGCGCTCCACGTAGACCAGGCGCGGGGTGGTGACCAGGATATCGGAGACGGTGGGGTCGGCCAGCAGCGGCTCCAGGGGGCCGAGCCCGAAGACCTCGTCAATCACCTCGGTGATGATCTGGTCCTTTTCGGTGATGCTGAGCGGGGTTCCCTCTTCCTCCACCAGCTTGGAGACAGCCGAGCGGACCTCGGAGCGGACACGGTCGGTGGTGACCGAGGACAGCATCTCCAGGTTGATCCGGTCCAGGAGCTTGCGGTGCAGGATAAACTTCAGTTCCTGGTGTTCGGCGCGCAGCGGCTGATCGGAAAACAGGCGGCCAACCCAGCCGGCCTCTTTTTTGGCCAGCGATTGTTGCGGCCCAAAGGTGGTACTCATTGACGTTCCTCCTGGCCGCTGGGCGCCGAGAGCACGCCGGCGGCCTTAACTCTTCTCGATTCCTTTAGGAAAACAGCGAGAAGCGATGTTTCTTTTCCGGCTCCAGACCGAGTTCCCGGCCGACCAGCCGCCCCATGTCCTTGCCGATCTTGCCGCCGGAACGGACCAGCTGTCCCTCCGAATAAGCCGACTGCAACGCCTGGAAGTCGTCCTCGACGGTGGCGTAGATCGGCAGGCCCAGCATGTCCCCGAGTTCATCCAGGGTGACGTCCATGGAGCGGGGGGCGCGATTCAAAATCACACGCAGTTTGTCGCGGTCAAAGCTGGCGTCGAGCAGAATAGCGGATGATGCGCTTGGCCTGATGCAGCGCCGGGATCTCCGGCGTCACCACCAGATAGGTTTCGTCCAGCATCGGCAGAATGGATAACGTATCGGGCGTAAGGTTCCGTCCCAGGTCGAGCACGGTCCAGTCGTATTGACGGGTGGCAAACGACAGCACTTGCCGCAGGCCGTCCACGGATACGGCTTTGCTCGAGGGCGAACTGGGAGCGGTGATGATCTCCAGATTGGGGATGCCGTTGGAGACCAGGCCTTTCCAATAGCTGTCATCCAGGCGCTGGATATTGTTGACCGCATCGGCGATCGAATATCCGGTTTTCACCTTGGCGAGAAAATCGATGACGCCGCTTTGGAAATCGAGGTCGGCGAGCAGGACTTTCGCGTCGCCGTGCTCGGTTAGCCCGACCGAGAAATGGCAGGCCATCGTGGTGGCGCCACAGCCGCCCTTGGCCGACAGAAAGCCCACCAGTTTTCCCTTCCCGGCCGTCTGCATCTGGCGTTCCCGGCGGCTCTTTTCAAACCGGACCAGAGCCTGGGGCAGAGTGTCGGTAAACGGCAGGAACAGGAATTCACTGGCGCCGGCGCGCAGAGCGCCAAGGATGGCCTCCGAGTCGGCCTGATCGTTCAGCACGAACACCGGCGGATTGATGCTGGTCCGCCCGAGCACGCGCATGACGTCTTCGAGCGGCTGGCGAAGAGTGGTGAGGTCCAGCAGCACCAATTCCGGACGCACCCGTTCGATCCGGGCGACCAGTTCGCTCCAGTCACTGGGAATTTCGTTGGTTTCAAACAGCACGCGAACCGGATGGCTCTCCAAGGCTTTGGAGACGCCATCGGCGATGGCTCTGTTCTCAACAATCAGGGCTACAGATAATGAGTCCACTCGAACGAAATCCTCTTTACTGCTGTGGCTGTGCCGTCGGCGGCTGAGACAACGTGTCAATTGCCGGAGCCGGCGGCAAACTAAGCATTCCCTGGGGCTGCAGCTGTTGGGGCGTCCCTTGCTGCTCGCCCTGCTCTTCCTGCATGATGCGTGACAATTCCTCCACCGGGATCGCTCCATAGGGAGAGGACGGCGGCACCGGACCAGTCTGATCGACCCCCGGTGTCCGCGGCGGCGTCGAAGACGTGTTCGGCGGCAGGAATTCGCTGGGGAAATTAATGGTCGGCGGCTCCCGATCGGCAGGGATGGGCCGCACGATTTCGGGAGTCACCAGGACCAGCAACTCGGTATTGTTCTTGTTGATCTGACGTGACCGGAATAGTTTTCCAAAGAACGGGATATTGGAGAGTCCGGGGATCTGGCTCAACACCTCGGTATCGCGATTGTCCAGCAGGCCGCCGATGGCGAAGCTCTGCCCGTCTTCGAGCTCGATCTCGGTTTGCACGCGCCGGGTGGTCAACGCCGGGATATTGAATCCATTGAAGCTGAGGCTGTTGGCGTAATCCAACTGGCTGACCTCCGGGGCGACCTGCAGGCGGATGGTGCCGCGCGGAGTCACCGTGGGGGTGAAGTTGATCCGGATGCCGAACTGGCGGAACTGGATGGTCACCGCGCCGAGTCCTCCGCCGCCGCCCTGCAGGGTGGGATAGGGGAACTCGCCGCCGGACAGGAAGCTGGCGCTATGCCCGTTCAGCGCGAGGACGTTGGGCTCGGCCAGGATCTGCAGCAGATTCCGCTGGGCCAAGGCTTGGATCGTGGCGCCGAGGTTGATGTCGGGGCGGAACAAAAAGACGTTCAACGCATTTTGCAGGCGAAGCAGGTTGCCCTGGCTGAGGGACCCGCTGCTGCCGCCGCCCACCTGGGCGCCCTGGAACTGACCGGTGGAGATCGTGCCAATCGTATTGGTGGCGCCGTTCGAGAAGATGTTGACGCCCAACTGCTGGGTGGTGGAACGGTCGACGTCGGCGAAACGGACCTTCAGCAGGATCTGCGCATCGGTATTGGGCACCTGCACGCGCAGCAGGTTCACGGTGTCGCCGAGCGTACCGGCGATCAGCGCGGCGCGTGCCGCGGTGGTCATATCGGGAACCGTGCCGCGAATGAAGATATTTTCGTCGGTGCGATCGATGGTGACGGCCTGCATGCCCTCTTCACGGGCGAGCTCGCGGCGGACCGCGTCGACCGGATTCTCGTTGCGCGCAACGGTCAGGTCAAAGAAAAGGCGGTCGCCGTTGTCCTGCCACAGAACCAGACTGGTTTCACCCGGGGTCCGGCCGTTCACCAGGATCTCCTGCGGGTTGATGACGATCGCTTCGGCCAGATCGCCGTTGGCGACCGACACGCGTTCAATAATATTCGGCGTCTCCACAATGACCGATTTACCGGCGGTCACAAACAAGTCGCGAGACGCGGTGGCCTGGCCCCACCCGAGGGTGGCACAGCCGAACAGCCCAATTGCTACCCATATCCTATTCACTGCTGAGTCTCCTCCGAGATCTGCTGTTGCTGCTCGTCTTCTGGCTCGAATGTGGCCTCCGAGATCGAGGCGCCGTGCATCACCACCACTTTGATGGGTTCTCTCTTGGGCGGCGGGGGCGGCGGGATCGGCGTCGGCCGCGGGGCCGGAGCCGCTACCGGACCTGGCGCGGCCGCTCTGGCGACTGGCCGTGGAGCCGGGGGCGGTACTTCCACGGGCCGCTTGCCATGATTGTCATAGAGGTACTGGACGGCGGTTCCCGGCGTAACGACCTCTTCGTTGTCGGTGGGATTGCGCAGCACCAGTTGAATGCGGGTCTCATTGGTCGCCAGGCTCAGGATTTCGGCCTGTTCGGGCGTCACCAACACATTGACCACGCTCACATTGATCGGCTTGCCTTCGGCGTCCCGCTGGATATTCTGTCCCGCCGATAGAACTTCCACGTTCTGGAGCAAGGTTTGGGTAATGGAACCCAGACCTCCGTTGCCGCGCGGCGGGGTTCCGGAAATGAGAATGTCCACCTTCATTCCGGGCGTCACGAAGCCGGCCACGCCGACCACGTCATTGACGCGAACCGCCACGGCCCGCATGCCGGCAGGAATCGTCGCGGCCAGACCGGCGCCGGCGCCGCGCGCGGCAAGCCGGGTTTCGAGAATCGGCTCTCCGGCGTAGATCGGCTCGATCACGCCGCGTCCCACCGCTTCTTCGGGAATGGTAATGGCGCCCGCGGGCACCTCACCGCCCCATTCGGCCAAACGAACATCCGCCTCACTCAGCAGGTCGCCGGTTCTCAGGTCGCGCGTGGCGACCAGCGTCTGAGTGAGTCCACTGGCCGAGTTCGCCTCAAGCTGCGCGGACACCAGCCGGTAGACCAGATAGCTGGCGCCAGCGGAGATCACGAGGGCGAAAACGAGTACCGATAGTAAACGGCTATTCATCTGGCTTAGGTCCTTCTAATTCCCACACGTTCATGTTTCCCAGTCCCGCTAGTAGTACCGGGACTCCCTATATTGGCCCGTGACTTATCGATTGGCGTTGCCCAGTCGCGAGTTGATGGTGTTCCACAACCCTGAGGTTAGGTCGGCCATCGAGATGAAGGCCGCCGCCCCCGCTAAGACGATAAACGCCAACAGTAACGAGTATTCAATCAGATCCTGGGCGCTTTCCGTCTTATACAGATCGGTGGCCAGACGCCCGAGATGTGTGCGCATGATCCTTCACTTGAGTGTACGCTTTCCTGGTCCCGATAGGGGGAATTCCCTACGCCCGGTGGAAAACCAGCACCCGTCTTGTCCCACATAGACTGGGGTAGATGCGCCCGGAGGCCTGGTCAGGCGTTCCGGACGCACATCCCAATTGGTTGAGGGTGTGTTTTCTGGACTAATTCGTCGCTGAGGTGGCCGAGCTGTTGGCGGCACTCAGTTGCGAGTTAGCGATTCTCCAAATGCCGGCGATCGAATTGCCCGCGTTGATAAACAGGGCGGCCGAGGCCAGAGCAACGAAGGCAAGAAGCAGGGTGTACTCGATCAAGTCCTGTCCTTCTTCTTCCCGAATGAGTTTGAGCAACATGTCTTTCATTGATTTATCCTCCATAGTGAACTGAAGCTACCATTGGCGGGATGCCGGTAAGGCGTCCCCGCTTTGCGGGACAGCCTGGTCCCGCCATTCCCCGGACGCCCGAAAGCGACCGGGATCCTGTTCGCCGGAGAGGGCCGAGACGGTGCGAAACACGATCGCGATGCCATCGTCATAGACCACCTTCCACCTGCGCGATTCCTTGAGCGTCGAAGCGAGCGCCGCCGAGGGAGGCAGCACCACCGTATCGACCCCATATTTGTCCAATTTCTCCTGCCAGTCGTACTTGACTCGCATCAAATCGAGATACGCTTCCCCGAAGTCGGGTCCGTAGAAATCGCTCCTGCCGTCCACGAACACCGGCGTGCCGTGGGGATAGAGCTGATAGATCAGATAGTCGCCCCACTCGTCGTTGGTGAAGATCCGCTGCGAGGAGTCGAGCATGCTGAGCGCGGCCTCCGGATAGGTTTCCGGATCGTAGCGACCCTGGAGCTTTTCGCCCCCCCCCGGAGCATTGGCCAGCAAGGCGACGATCGCCAGGACGCCGATACTGAGCGGATAGAGACGCGGAAACCGTTCGATGGAGGCCATCTCGGCGGCGATCTCCTGAAACTCGTTGGCGGCGGTGCGCAGCCAGCCGGCAACCGGCGCCGCGCTGAACTCGCGAATGGCCTCGGCCAGCGGCAAGGCAACCAGCGGCGCGGCCAGAATCATGAACAGCGGCAGATTGCGTACCGCGATCAGCGACAGATGCCCCCAGCCGAGCAGCAGAATCACCTCGGAGTAGCGGCCCCGCCTGGCGTACCAAACCACCGCGCCGACGGCCAGCACCAGCATGATCTCCAGGCAGAAGCCCTGCACCCAGTGAAAACTGGTGCTCTGAAACTCGATGATGTTGTTGCGGGTGTACGGATCGCCCAGATACTCCCACACATGGACGTGCAACTGATACGTATACGGATTCACCAGGCTCGCCGCCAAACAGCCGAGCCCCGTCGCCAGGTAGCGCCCGAACGACTGCAGGGACGTTCGACGCACCGACGAGTCGGCGGTCAGCACGGCGCGCAGCAACTCGCCCGCACCCCACGCGCCGATCATGATCAGACCGACGATAAATCCGCCGTGTAAGTTTGTCCATAAAATCGTTAAAATCGGCAGCCACCATAACAATCTCTTTTGCCCTTCGCCGGCGCGTATCAGGATGCCAGCGAACACCACCGTCAAGACAAAAGTAACGAGATGAGGACGGGCCAGCCAATGGATCGTTGATCCCGAAGTCGCTAGTACCGTTAGGCCAATGGCAAGTAAGGGGTTTGCGCACTGCCTTAGGACCAATTTGTATAACAGGCCAAAAGTCAAACAGATAAGGAACAAACTTGGTATCGCCACGCCGGCCAGACCCCAGTGCTGATGGGCCCAGGACGCCGCGACATCCCATAGCCATTCCCAGGCATACCAAGGGGCATCGGGCATCGTATACGAAAAAATATCCTGATGGGGAACCTGACCCTGGGCGCGAATCCAGTCCCCGGTACGGATGTGCCAGCCGGTATCGCCGTCGCCCAACAAAGCCGGGATTCCGCGCATAATCGTGAAAAGAAACACCACGGGCATCAGAAACGCCACGTCGGTGAACGACGGCAGGAAACGAACCAACGGATTGGGCTTGCTATGGGTCATGAAACTTTGCTCTCGGGCTCCTAGTGAATCAGCGCCACCGTGTATTTGATAATGGGCGCGGCGGTGGGCAGCAGGTGAATCGTTCCATTACCCTGCATCCAAACCATCCCGGTGATGATTCTCAGCGAAGAATCGATGTCGGAATTGGCCTGAATCCGGGTCCAGGCGCCGCGAGGCTGATAGATCACGCCGTTCAGATTCATCTGCAGCGCGGCCTGATAGTTGAACTCAGGGGAATAGGCTGTGACGCCCAGCGAAGTCAGCGACGAAGGAATCGACGAACAGCCGTTCTCACAAGGCCGGCCGGTGACGTTCCCGTTGTTGTCGAACAGGAGCGTCGAGTTATGCCGGTCCTGCCAGATCATGTTATTGGCGTACTGGCCCAGGTTGCTGACGGCGCCCGGGAGCAGGTTCTTGTTGATTCCGGACAACTGCAGGCTGGTCGACTGGCCCCCTTTCAGCGCGATCGACCCGTAGTACGGCGTGTTGGCGACCACCGTCTGCATGATGACGTCCCCGGTCGCGCCGTTGGGGGCGATCTGGCTGGCCAGGTATGGGTTGTGAGAGTTGGTGGTAATGAACTGCGTGCCGATGGTGGTGTCGCCCGTAATGCGTACGATTGCCGCCGCCGATCAACAGTGCCGGGTTCTGCGGATTTTTCACGCCGACCGAAATGTACTGTCCCGGGCCGAAATGGGTCTGGGTCCCGGTGTCGAGGCCGCCATAAAACAGATAGGCGGGGAACTGGCCGCTGACCGAACTGGCGCCGCTGGTGAAGATCGCAGGAATCCCGCTGCCAGTGGAGCAGCCGCCGCCGTTGTCAAAACTGATATTGCCGGACAGGCGAATCGGTGCGCCGGTGGGATTGCCGAGGTTGTCGGTCGCGTAGTACTGGTAGGGGCCGAGCACCAACTGGGTTCCCGTGGTGTTGTTGATGGTCCCGCTCGGGATGCCGCATTTGGGAAGGGCGCCGGAAGACGGGACCGCCAGGGGCGGATCCGGAACTCCTCGATACGGATCCTGAAACGCGAGCGGATTGGTGGTCGCCACCGGGGTCGGCTCCCAATTGTCGGGGTTATTCACCGCACCAGTGTTGGCCCCCTCCGAGCGAATCATGGAGGTCAGCGCCCAGACGTTGATTCCCCCGTTTCCGTTACCGGTCTGCCCTGCCCAGTTGCCGTTCCCGCCTCCTCCGCCCTTTCCGTTGCCGTTGCCGTTGCCGCTGGAGTCACTGCAGCCGGTCTGGTTGCCATCTCCGTGGCAGGTGGAGGAAAGCACGATCCCATTAGCCGCGCAGATCGAGGCCGCTGTGGTGCCGCCCGCACAAATCCCGGCGGGTTGTCCCGCGCCGCCACCGATGTTGACGTCCACGCCGCAGAACTGATCGAATCCGGAGGAGTAGCTATTGGGTCCGGAGATGGAGGTGCAGTCGCCTTCCCGGTTCAGGGCATAGAAAGAAGAAGGCACGACAGTCGCCACGATGGCGGCGGTGCCGGAGGTTGCGACGACTCCCTGGGTATTCCCCAGCACTGAGGAAAATAGCTGTGGAATCTGCTGGGTGGTTCGGACCGTGACCCAGTAGGCGACATCGTTTACGCCCGGCGCGATGGGCGGGAGATTGCCGCCGTCGTTGGCCTCGACCGTGACGCTCTGCACCGGACCGGTGTTGCCGTCCGTAAATCCGTTCTTCACCGCGTACAGGCACCCGTTCCAAAGGTTGTTGGTGGCATCGCTGGACAGGGACGAACAGGTGACTGGAGTGGGCGCGCAGGAAACCGCCGTTCCGCCCGAGCAGGAGAAATTGTTGGTCACTGACAGCCGGTACATGGCCTCTTCCACCGCGGCCAGCGCGGCCGTATCCGCCGCCGCCTGGGCCTGCTTTTCCACGAACATCGACCAGCCAAAGTCCACCGCCAGTCCCATTAATCCGCACATGGCGAGCAGGCCCAGCGTGACCAGGACAATCGCCTGTCCCCTGCTGCGCCGGCTCCGGTTTGTGTGGTTTCGTTGCGTCATGATTCTGCCCACCTAAAACTGAATCGTGTCGGAGGAACTGGCTCCCAGGTTGATGGTTCCAAAAGCCACTTGCCCGCCCCCGGGCCAGAACATCGCGAGGGCGGAAGGAAACGGCGTGATGATATCGATGCGCAGCGGCACGCCTTGCGAGTTGCTGATCGCGGGGGGCCACTGCGTGGTGTCGCCCAGACAATTTTGCAGGGTGCAAGTCATCTGCGCTCCGTTGGGCGCAGGGCTGGTAAAGATCAGCTGGGTGGTGGTGGGGTCGAGCCCCACGGCATTATTGCGGATGACCGTCGCCACGCCACCCACCGTGGTCAGGCAACTGTTGGTGATCGAGGGCGGGTCGTTCTTGCAATCCAGCCCATGCACGATGGCGAACCGCACGCCTTCGCGCACCGCATGCGCCGCGGTTTCATACATCCACATGCCGCGCGAGATTTCAAAGATCGAAATCATCACGAAGATGATAGGGATGCCGACCAGGGTCATCTCCAGCGTGCTGGCGCCGCGCTGAAACCGTTGTTTGGAGGAGCGGATCATGATGACATCAGCGGATATGGATCCGGGCCTCCCCAAAACGAGTCAACTGCAACTGCCCCATCAGCAGCCCGGGAATGGGCACCATCGGCAGGCTCCGGTAGGTGACTTCGGCGATGGCCGACTGCGCATTGCTATTGAGGGCGCAGTCCGCGCAGGCCGTGCTGGTGCAAGTCGGATCGGTGGAACTGGCCGCGCACAGTTTGAACACCCGCACGGCAACCGGCATCGTATCGCTGATCGCCCCGGCGTTCGCCGCGCAGGGTCCGTTGAGGTTGACGCCGATCATGTTCGGCAGCCCGCGCATTTCCTGCAGCGCCGCCCGGCACGCCATGTCCAGGGCGACGACCGTGTTGGAGTTGTTGTTCGTCGTCTCAAAAATGTATTGGTTATTGGCGATCTGGATGGCGGCCGCCCGCGCCGCGTTCTGCGTGTTGATGGCGGCATAGGAATAGAAGCCGAAGTCCAGGATCCCGACAAACAGAAATAGGATCCAGGGCACCATGAGGGTGACTTCGACAAGTGCCGTTCCGCGTTGTGAGCGTCTTTTCATCGCGATAGCTTCTCAATAACTTCCCAGTTCAATTCCTTCCCAGGGCCGCCTCTTCCGGGCCGCTACATCTTCCATGGCGCGACGACGGCAAGCAGCGCCAATTCCCCTTTCACCTGTTCCGGCTTGCGGAACACCGGCCGACGGAAGGAGATGGCCAGGCGGAAGCAATCCACCCCGGCGGGCTGGACCTCCCGGACCCGCGCGCGCATTTCCAGGACCCGTTCCCCATGCTCGTCACTGATGGGGAGCGACAACACCACCCGGACCTGCTCGCCGACCTCGGGGACCCATCGGGTGGCTCCGGGCTCCACCGCATCGCCGCTGGTTTCCAGGACGGCGCTTCGGGTCGCCAGACTGCGGGTCAGGCCTCGGACCTCCGGGCCGCCGCCCAGGAAGATCCGACAGGGCAGGCTTACTGACGCCGGTAGTTCGTAGTTGTTCATCCGCGTTTTCCAGCCCTCGTCCACGTCGAAGGTTTTCCTAGCTTAGGGAGGAAATCTGGAGCGCACAAGCTGTGAAAGGTCAGTAGCGAACTACCGACGAAAGAAGGTAGGACGGCTGGGAGAGTACTAATGTCCCATGAAACGTAAACTAAAGACCTTGTTGTAATTGACGAGGGGGTTTCGTAGAATTACGTAAACAAGGGATCGTGCGAACTCTTGGCCGGTTTCCGCCTGGCAGTGGCGGGACGCCGGGGGATCGTGCGAATGGCAGCGGGCCGGCTATGTGGGCGGCTGGGTGAAAGCAGAGCAGCAGTGATCGGAGAGACCAGTGGAGCCAGAAACTTCCCGCAATTTACAGCACCGCAGGCCGGGCACCAGCGGCGCTATTCGATTGATTTTATGTCTAGATGAGCCGATTGCGATCGCTGGGCTCCTGGCCGAGTTGCGCCCGGAGGAAGGCTTCGAAATCGTGGAGGTCGCGGACACGCTCGGGCAGTTGCACACGATCTTGGCCGATCCCGCCCGCCAAACATCGCCGCCGGACGCCGTACTAGTGAGCCACTCGATGGACCCCACGCTGCAGTTTCTGGTGCCGCTGCGGGAGGCGCATCCCGAGGTCCAAATCGTGCTGTGGGGCCGGGATTACTCGCCCGAGGCCGCCAATACCGGCCTGCGCTTCGGGGCCGTGGGCTTCCTCAGTTCTACGGCATCCGCGGGTAGTATCCAGGAGTGCCTGAGGCTCAGCGTCGCGGGCAAGGTCTGGATGGAGCATTCCCTATCGAATCTGCTGCTGAATAACCGTCCGGTGACCTTGAGTAAGCGGCAAACCGAATTGCTGGCGCTGCTGACCCAGGGGTTGAAAAATCGTGAAATCGCCGAGGCCATGGGGCTGTCGGAGGGCACGGTAAAGTCGTATCTGACCACGCTGTTTGAGAAGGTCGGCGCGCGGGACCGTTTTGAATTGGCGCTTTACGGATTGAAGACCCTGGGTGGCGGACAGGCCCCCAAACAGCCCGCCAAGCGCGCGGGACGGCAACCGGCACGGCAACGTGGATCGGCGCCCGGATACCTCGCGTAGCCCAGTCAACCCGGATCGGGCCGGCATTGGAAACGAACCCGGAACAAGTAGCCCGGGCGGATAAACCTGGCGGATAAAGATGAGTAAACGCGCCAAGTCGCAGGACCCCACCTCCCCGATTCATGCCTGGGCGGTGAACCTGATGGGTTTGCCTTCGCTGCGCGGATGCCTGTCGTCGGTCTCGTTCCATGTCACCGTGCTGACGCTGATCAGCATCGTTCATGTGGCCCGTTCGGTGGAGTTGACCCAACCGGCGGCTCCCCGGGTACCGCCCACGGTGCTGCAAATCGGCGGCAAGACGTATTACGTTTCGCGGGTGGAAACCTCCAGCGCGGCGGGGGCTCCAGGCGGGGAAGGTCCTTCGCCGGGGAACCCGGCGCCCAAGGGAGCGACCGGGAATGCGGGTGGGGAGAGTCCGGCAAGCAGGCAACGATCCTTGCCCTCGGTCGGGGCGCGCCAACGACCGAATCTGCCCGACACGGACCTGACCGGTCTCGAAGCACCCGAGCTCCAAATAGCGGCGGCCAATCTTCCGGCGCAGCAGGCCCGGGCGGCTGGGGAGATCCTGGGGCAGCAACTGGCTCGGCCGGCGGCTCCCGCGCCCCGCGTGTTCGTGCCTCCGGAGCTGGTCCGCAACGAGAAGCGCGATATTACCGTGATCCAGGAACTCAGCCCGGTGGAGCTGGAGTTTCCCGATCAGGTGGTTCCCTCGGTCGAGGTGTCGACGTTCGAAGCTCCGAAGGTCCTGAAACCGTTTAATGCGCCCGGCACGACGCGGCGCCGGCCGGAAGCGATCGAGGCTCCCACTCCCCCCGAGGAGCTCGCCCTGGCTCCGGACATTCAGCCGGTTTCGCAACCGAAGCTGGCGCTTCCCGCCGCGGCTCCGAAACTCGATGTGAGCGCGCCGAAGCCGGCGCAGCCAAAGGAACCCGAAGGTGATCCGATCCGGTTGCTGGCGTTGAGCAATCAGCCGGTGCCGGAACAGGATAACGTCGTGATTCCGGCCGGGAACGTGGTCGGCCGGGACGGAACGCAGACGGTGATCAGCTCGGGGCAGGGCCTTGCCGGGCAAGCCGGACAGGGTCGGGGCCGGAGCGGAGCGGATGGCGATTCCGATAGCGCCGGGGGTGCGGGTGGCACGGCGAACGCGGTCGGCAATGGACTTACGGGGAATGCGCCGGCGGCCGGCCGGGGCGCCCAAGCACAGCAATCGGGCGAAGGACAGAGCTCTGCTGGGACGGCATCGGCCGGTGGTAACGGCACAGGAATCCAGCCCCAACCCGGAGGCATCGGGGGAGCTGCGGGAGCCGGCCGTGGGTCGGTGAACGGGTCCGGTCCGGGCTCGGCCAAAGGAAAATCCGGCCCGGGCAGCGGCAATGCGGGCGCCGGCAACGGAGATACCGGAGCCGGTCCGGGCGGAAATGGCGGGCAAGGGCTTGGGACGGCGGGGTCGGGACGCGGCGCGGGAATCGGCGTCGGTGGCGTCGGCGGCTCGGGCGGCTCGGGCGGTGATTCTGAGATCGAGACCGGAACCAGTCAGCTGGCCGACGGCAGCACCGTGATTCGCCGCGCGATCAGCGGAACCTTCGACACGACCGTAGTGCAATCCACGCCGACCGACCGCTTTCCCGAAAGCCGCGGATTACTGACCGGGCGTCCGATCTACAGCGTCTACGTGGCGATGGGCACCGGGAAAGATTGGGTGATGTATTACACCGATCCGAAGTCCGGAAATTCCCCGCAGAGCCAGGGAGCCGTGGTGAACCTCGGGAAGGTGGAAGATCTGGATGCGCCGTATCCTTACGTGATGGTGCGGCCGAACGTGACCGTTCCGGCCTTCTTCGACTACGTGCTGGTGTTCGGCGGCATTACGGCGGGCGGCCAGCCGGAGAATCTGCGGATCGTGCGCTCCAGCACTCCGGCGGGGGATGAGAAGATCCTGGCGGCGCTGAAGGAGTGGCAGTTCCGGCCGGCTCGACGGGATGCGACCAATGTGGCGGTGCAGTTTTTGATCGCGATTCCGGTGGCGGGGCTGTAGAGGCGGCCACGTACAAGGCATCCGTGAGCAATGGCAATCTCATTACTGCTCGCTCGATGCGTGCCGCACTTTCTGCTAGCGTCTCTCCATTGAGGATGCCCTCCTATGTATTCACTCGACGGTGGTCGAGTTTTTTCTTCTTCGAAGCTGAATTATTCACAGAACCGGGTTTTCTTCGCACTGTCGATAAGTTGCGGCTTGCGGAGGGATCGAAGGCAGTGTGTCTTGGTGCGATCGCGGAAGATTCGAACCAGATCATCGAAGACTTTCTGTTCAACGACGAACCGGGATCTCAGATTGAGCAGTATAGATTCGTTCTCGAGGGTAAGAACGTGGACGGATGGGGATACTCTCTAGGCCGGCAGGGAGCGATCTCCGACCTAGGGGCTTGGTGTATCTACGCCGAGACGGACAGCGAAATTGCAGTAATTGCATTCGATGTTGCCGAGCCCAATCAGTACGTAAGTTTTCTGGATGATGTGGTTGGACGGAGTATCGGTGACGACCCTCCCGGCTATATCTACCGGCACCTTCCCGCCGGCTGGAAAGACCTTCTTCTTGCCAACTATTCCTGACATCCGGCAATTGAGTCCGCTCGGCTTACCTCAAGCTTCGAGCCGGCAAGCCACTCGGGGTTCTGAAGCGGCCCGCACTAGATGAGAGCTTGTAGCACCCCCGCTCTGATCGCGATACCGATGGCGGGGCTGTAGCAACTCGCTCGGTGACGAGAAACAGAACCGCCATGCGTCAGCATGTGGGGGATGTCAGTTTTCCGAAAGCTTGTCCCCTCCCTCACGGTCGGGGTTCCGTTCGCCGTTTTCCGCTGCTGACGCCAGCGATGGTTCGCCGAGGTCGGCTGCGTTGCGCTCGCTGGCACTCGCGGCTCTGAAGGGTCCCGATCCTCCGCATCACAAGCCCCCGTCTCCTACCAGTATTGTGCGCCTAGTCATCTTCTCCTACCATCTTCTGGACAACCAAGCGTTTCCCCTCAGGAGTGACGTAGAGGTACGAGTCAACTGGAATTGAAGAATCCTCGTGCTCCACTAGGCCTCCAACCTCGGGCGACTCAATATACGCCTTTGCGAGACCTTTCTTGACAAGGACCAACAGGGCTGCGAGGATTTCCGATTGCTCCACTGTCAGTCCTTCTTCAGCGCACCATCCCGCAACTTCACGCGAAATCGTAGCAAGGTTCTCGTAGTCGTTTGCTATCGAGTCGAGAGCAAAAGCCTGAATTGTTGCTTCTCGTTCAGCCATTCGACAGGCTAATCGCGGACGAAGTAGACCTTCAGCGCCCCGTCGATGCTTTCCTTGGTGATCGCCGGCTCGGTCTCGTCGAACTTCGCCATGCCGCAGATCAGGCCGACCAGATCGCTCGGGTAACAGGCGCGCAATCCGGCGTGCGAATGAGCCTGGACCTGCTGCACAAAGTAGTCCATGACTTGGGGATCGACGGTCAGGCTCCGCGCGGCGGCGACGCGGCGGACCACTTCGCGGAACAGCTCCGGCGAGAAGGGGTCGATTTTGATTTTGTTGCGCAGCCGGCGGAGGAAGGCTTCCTCGGCCAGGTCGGTAAGGCTCAGGTTGGTGGCGAAGACGATCAAAACCTCAAAAGGAATTTCGAAGCTGATGCCGGACCACAGTGACATCACGTCGGTGCGGCGGTCCATGGGGACGATCCAGCGGTTGAGCAGCTCGCGCGGGGAGATGCGCTGGCGGCCGAAATCGTCGATCAGCAGTACGCCGTTGTTGGCTTTCATCTGCAGCGGGCGCGATACAAATGCGGGTCGCCTCATCCAGGCGCGGCTCCAGCATATCCGCCCGAAGCTCGCCGCCGACCTTCATCATGGGGCGTTCGCAGAGCACCCAGCGCGGGTCAATGCCTTCCGGCTGCGGGTCCACGGCGCGATGCACCAGGCGGTCAAACACGGTGATGATCTGTCCGGAGGCGTCCAGCGCATAGGGGATGTAGACGTGATCGTGGAAGACGCGATGGAGGCGCTCGGCGATGCTGGTTTTGCCGTTTCCGGTTTCCCCGTAGAGCATGATGGAGCCGCCGGTGACCAGCGCGGTGCCGAGTTCATGAACCGTCTCCTCGGGAAGCACCAGATCGTTCATGGAGTCTTTGAGGGACTGCGCAGTCACCTGAATTGGCAGGCCCTGATCGGAGACGGCCTTGCGATAGCTGTCCAGATCCACCGGCGCGGGTCCCGCGTATTGGCTCTTCTGGCGGGCGACCTCCGCCATGCCGCGGCCCTTGTTGGTGAGCGAGATCCCGTAGTCTTCGCCGACCATCCCGCGCGTTTCGCAGAGCTGCTCCTTGAGCAAATAACGGTAGATTGCGTGAATGACATGGGGGCTGAGCTTGGTCACCTCCATCAGCTGCTCCAGCATGATGGTGCCTTCCAAATAGACGTGCTTGAGCACGAGCTCAATAATCAGCCCTTGGGAAAGGTTCGTCTCTTCAATGCTTTGCGCGGGAAACGGTTCAAACAGCGTATCGCCGACGGGAATCATGTAAGCAGAGTAACGCAGCCATCCGGAAAATCAAGTAGTACTGTCTTCCTGGATCGAAAAACTCTTGTGCTAAGTCCGGAGAGTGTGTTAATTGAGTGCATGGCGCGTAAGCGTATGGATTTACAGATCTTCTGGATCGTGGTGTTCGCGATGGCGTTCTGGCTCGGGATTTTTTACCGCGAGGAGGTGATGGACGCGGGGAAAGACGTCATGAGCATCGTGCGCGGGTGGTTCGTGTAAAACTGCCCTTGGCCTAGCCAGGGATCGCTCCAGCCGACCCGCGGCCGGCGCATTATTAATCAGCAGCACGGACGCAAAGGGCATGCTTGTTGTAGGTCTGGGAATCCGGGTCCGCCATGCGGCTCCCGTCGGTGAAGTTGAAATACCAGGAATAGCCGCTGGGGCGGCCGTCGTCGCCGGCGAGCGCATCGCGGCTCCATTCCGAACCGGTGAGGAACAGGTTCCCCTTGATGTGGAAGAGGAAAAGTTCCTCGTCGTTCTGGCCGCCGCGTCCTGGGGCAGCAGCGTCGAGGTCGTAAATTCCCTCGAGCTCATCGATCGTCGGAAGCCGCCAATGGTAGCCGCCCAGGCTCAGGTCGCGGCAATAGGCGAGCGCCTGGTCCCGATCGATGTCCGTGCCGTTGTCCTTGCCGGTCCACATCAGTCCGGTGGCCGGATCGGTCCAGACGGGTCGGCGCCCCGCCCGCTTCCGGGGCGTCGGGAACCTCCACCTGGGATTGCGCGATGTTCAACTGGGCTTGTGGCCCCGCCGCGGCTGCGCCGGATTGGGACTGCGCGACGGCGACCCCGGCAAGCGTAGAGAAAAGTAGCAGAACAGCCTCTGCTCGGTAATTCATATAGGATGGCCCTCCATTCATGATCAGAGCGGCCCGCGAGCCGCATGGCGCGCGAGGCAAAACGCGCCGAGCCGCAAAACTAGGCGACCGATATCTCATCCGGAACCAGCACGCCGGTGGAGTCGCCGAACTGCTCCACCGGGACGCCCACGCTGTTGAGGATCGTCACGAGCAGGTTGGACATCGGCGTGTTGTCCGGGTAGACCGTGTGATAGCCGGTCTTGAACTTTCCGCCCAGCTTGCCGGCCAGCAGGCACGGCAGATCGAAGTGGCGATGCAGGTTGCCGTCGCCCATGCCGCTGCCGAACAGGATCAGGCTGTTGTCCAGCAGGGAGCCGTCGCCATCGGGCGTCGCTTCGAGGCGCTCCAGGAAGTAGCTGAGGAGCTGGACGTGATAGGTGTCGATGCGGGCCTTCTTGGCGATCAGGTCGGCGTCATTTCGGTGATGCGAAACCGGGTGATGCGCCTCGGGTACGTTCAGATTGGGGAAGGTCCGGCCGGAGAGCTCGCGTGCCATGATCATGCTGAAGATGCGCGTGAGGTCGGCCTGATAAGCCAGCACCTGCAGGTCAAACATCAGCTTGGTGTGCGCTTCGAAGACCTCCGGGATGTCCATGGGACGCTCGGGGAGGTCGATCGCCAGCGCGCGGCTGTTCTCTTCCGCGCCGCCGATGCGGGTTTCGATCTCGCGCACCGCGTCCATATATTCGGCGAGCTTGCCCTGGTCGCCGCGGCCCAGGCTGGTGGACAGCGCGCGGGCTTCTTCGGCGATTGAATCGAGAATGCTGCCGGTCTTGATCGACTGCTCGCGGCGCTGCTGGGGCGTTCCACCGTCGCCGAACAGGCGCTCAAAGACGATGCGCGGATGCGTTTCCACCAGGTTCGGCGTCGTCTCATTGCGCCAGGAAACGGTGTTGACGTAGAAGCAGTCGCCGGCGTCGCAGGTGCCGGCATCGTCGACGCTCATCTCCAGCGACGCGAGGCGCGTGGTGCGTCCGATCTGGCGCGCGGCGATCTGGTCGGCCGAGGTCGCGAGCTTTACCTCGACGCCCGGCTGGGAGCGGTCATAGGCATGCACGCCGGTGAGCCACACGGCCGAGGCGCGCGGATGGTCTCCAGTGCCGTCGCCGAACGTGTCGGCCTGCAGATGCGCGAGCTTCGAAAGAATATTGATCTGGTGCCTGACGTTTTCGAGCGGCGAAAGGATCGGGGTGAGTTCGAAGCCGTGGCCTTCGGTCGCAGGCTGCCACTGGTCGAGGATCACGCCGTGTGAGGCATAGACAAAGCCAAGCCGGGGAATGCGTTGGGGCTGCGCCGAGAGCGCCGGGGCCATCGCGTCGAGCATGGGGAGCGCCAGCATGGTGCCGGCTCCGCGGAGGAACGTGCGGCGGTCCAGCGATTTTTTGGTGATGAAGTTCATCCGGCTGTTTCCCTCATTTTTCCGCGCGACCTCGCTCTCGAGGGCCCGCTTCCACTTTAACTCTCCTGGACGCTCCCGATGCCCGTCGGGATCTTCATCTCTGAAGAGACCCGTTGGCGAGCAAAACGTTCCATCGGCTACTCGTCGCTATTCTCCTTCCGTCGCGGCCGGTTGGGCATCCGACACCTTGCGCATCCGGAACGGAACGCTTTTCGCCACACCTTCGACGAGATCGGCAAAGCGGTAGCCCCCATCGGCGGCGTCGCGGACGATTTGGCGGATGGCCGGCCGGTCATAATACTGCACGTTGCGGCCGGTGGCGAACATCATCAACTTTTCGGCGACCGCGTTGACGAAGCGCTCGGGGTCGGCGAGGAGAATCTGCTTGAGGCCGTCGGCTCCGGTGAACGAGGTCCCGTCCGGCAGCACACCGGAGGCGTCGATCTCCTTGCCGTCGTCTTTGGCTCGATAGCGGCCGACGGCGTCGAAATTTTCGAGCGCGAAGCCGATGGGATCCATGCGCGCGTGACAGCCCGAGCACGGCGGATTCTTGCGGTGGAGTTCCATCGCGGCCCGCATGGTGAGCGATTCGCCGGGCGCCTCGCCCTTGGTATCCAGCGCCGGAACGTTCGGCGGCGGAGGGGGCGGCGGCGACGCCAGCAGGTTTTCGAGAACGTATTTGCCTCGCAGCACGGGAGATGTGCGCGTCGGATAGGACGTGATCGTCAGAATGCTGCCCTGCCCCAGCAGACCTCCGCGCGGATCGCCGTCGGGAAATTGAACGCGGCGGAAATGCGCGCCGACGATGTTGGGGATGCCGTAGTGCTCGGCCAGGCGTTCATTGACGAAAGTGTAGTCGGCGTCGATCAGGTCCAGCACGCTACGGTCGCTGCGGAGGATGCTATCGAGGAACAGTTCGGTTTCGCGCTGGAAGGCGGAGACGAGGGACTGATCGTAGTCGCGATACAGCAGATGATCCGGGCGGCGGTCGGGGAGATCCGGCAGCATCAGCCATTGCGCGGCGAAGTTATCGACAAGTGCTTTCGAGCGTTCGTCGGCGAGCATGCGGTGTACCTGCGCGGAGAGCGCTTCGGGCTCATGGAGGCGACCGTCGATCGCGATGTTGAGCAGCTCGTCATCAGGGATGCTGCTCCAGATGAAGAAGGACAGGCGCGAGGCGAGTTCGAGGTCACTGATCTCGAAGGAGGTTCCAGGAGCGGCGCCGGCGGGCTCGCGTTCGATGCGGAACAGGAAGCTGGGACTGACCAGCAATCGTTCCAGTCCGCGCTGAATGCCTGCGTCGAAGCCGGCTTCCTGAAACCCCTCGTCGTAGAAGGCCATCAGGCGGTCGAGGTCGGCATCTTGCACCGGCCTTCTAAAAGCCCGGCGGGCGAGGCTCGCGAAGATCTCGCGCGCGCAAGGAGTTTCCTCGGCGGCAGTCTTCGGCTGGCAGACGTAAATCTTTTCGCGGGCCGGCGTCATGCCGACCCCGGTGGGCTCGAACGGACCGCGCACGGTGACCACCTCGATGCCGGGAACCGTGCCGCGGCCACGCGTGTTGGGACGAACGGTGCGCTCATCGCCGGCGTCACTGCGTTTAATAAACGTCACGCCAAGCATATGGGGTCCGGCCGGAATGGAACCTCCATCTGGGGGCGATCGTTCGAGCCGCGCAGCACGGCGAGGCGTTCCACCGGCTCGCCGTCGATGGTGACTTCGAGTTCATGCGGCTCGCGGCCCGCGCCGGACGTCTCGACCAGGATCTGGTAGTTCGCATCCAGAGGGAAATAGCTGTGAATCGCCATGCCGCCACGGGTGCCGAACGGGAGCTCTTCGACGCGCGCCTCCTGCGGATACTCGGGGACCATCGCGTAGATGTTGACCATCGGCTCCATCCGGGTGTCGCCGATTGCCAGCCGCGCGATCTTGCGCGAGGCATCCAGGTAGCGTTCCATGATGGCCGGCGAGACGAACAGCAGGTCGGCGAGGTTGTCGAATCCGCTGGCGGTGTTATCGGGCGGCAGTAGCAGTTGGTAATCCATCTCGCGCGGCAGATTGTAGATGCCCAGCAGGTCGCGGATGGTGTTGCGATATTCGGTTCGCGTGAGGCGATGGAGCAGGGGAAGCTCGCCGGGGTTGGGATTCGGCGGCGGCAGCTTCATCGAGGCGCGTTTCGAGCACGGCGGCGGCGCTTTGATAGATCGACGATTCGGGACGCGGCATTCCCGGCGGCGGCATGTCCTCGGTCTGGAGCTTCTGCAGCACCTTCTCCCAGATGTCGGCGTGCGCGCCGGGAGCGGCAGCATCGGCGGGATTCAGCACGAGTCCGGCGACCTGTGCCCGTTCGTTGTGGCATCCGGTGCAATAGGCTTCGACGAGTTGGGCCGGGTCGCCCGCGGTAGATGGGGATGCAGAAGCCGGAGGTTGCGCCGAGCCGGGCTGCGGCAGGGTCGCCAGCATCGCGGCGATGGCGACGGTGAGGAGAAGGACGAATTGGGTCCGGCGGGGCATGGCCGGGAACATGCGCATGGGCGGTACTCTATTTACTTCCGAACCTATTGTAAATACGGGGCTCTAAGCCCGCAACCGGAGGACCTGGGGCGGGTGTACCGGGGCGCGATTTCGGTATACACTGAACGCAGTTCACGGAGTCACATTCAGGTCCATGTTGAAGATCTCAAATCCGCGCCCAACATCCCTTGTTGCGTTCCTTCTCTGTGCAGCAAGCCTGGCGCCGTTCACCTTTGCCAATGATCTGATTGACGCGGCGAAGATTGACGATACGGCGCGCGCGGAGGCATTGATCAAACAGCGGTGCGGATCTTACGGCAACCGAGCCGGATGGGTCCACGGCATTGCACTGGGCCGTTTTAAATAATGATCTGGAACTCGCCGGGGCGCTGATCGACGCGGGAGCGGATGTGGACGCGGCGACGCGGTACACCATGACGCCGATCCATCTGGCTGCGCAGAATGGCAATCCCGCGATGATCAAACGACTTCTCGACGCCGGAGCGTATGTGAACACGCTTTTCGCCGAGGGGCAGACTCCGCTGATGACGGCGGCGCTGAGCGGAAATCCGGAAGCGCTGCGGGTGCTGCTGACGAACGGCGCCGACGTGAATGCCCGGGAAATGTTCAAGGGACAGACGGCGCTGATGTTCGCGGCTCGCGAGGGCAACGCGGACGCCGCCGAGATGCTGATCGAGTTCGGCGCGGATGTGAACTCGCAGTCGGCCGAAGGGTTCACGCCGCTGCTGTTCGCGGTGCGCAACGATCATGCGGATGCGGCCAAGGTCCTGCTGGATCATGGCGCGAACGTCGAGGATCAGGCGGCGGACGGAACCACGGCGCTGAACGTCGCAGTGGTGAACGCGTATTACGGGATGGCCTCGTTGCTGTTGGACTATAACGCCGATCCGAATGCGGTGGATGCGCGGGGCTCGGCGCTGCATACGATCGCGTGGCTCAGAAAGCCGGGCGCGACGGGGACCGCGGGCGTGGGCGGGACGGCGCATGGTCCTCCGCTGCCGACCGGCGACATCTCCAGCCTGGATCTGGTCCAAAAGCTGATCGACCATGGCGCGGCGCTGAATCCACGCATCCAGTGGCGCGAGACGCGCTTCGGCCCGCTGGGCGGGACGACGCGAAATCCGCCGAACATCGATCTCGGTCGGCACCTGCTGACCTATAACGGCGCGACACCGTTCTATGTGGCGGCCAAGAACGGCGACATCGCACTGATGCGGCTCCTGGCCAAGAATGGCGCGGACGGGACGATCGGCAACGATTACGGGGTGACGCCGCTGATGGTCGCCGCGGGGATGGATTACTGGGAAGGCGAAGCTCCGGGGCCGTTCACCGGGGTGCCGGAGAATGAGCGCCTGGAAGCGGTGAAGCTGACGCTGGAGATGGGCAACGACATCAACGCGCGCACCAACTTCGGCGACTACCCGATGTCGGGCGACACCGATTACACCTTGCTGTACTATCCGCACAACATTGATGACCTGCTGGACCTGGGGGTCGGCGATCCACGCTGGGACGGATGCACGGCGCTACATGGAGCAGTGATCAGCAATCAGCCTTCGATCGTGGCGTATCTCGTCGAGCAGGGCGCGAAGGTTGATGTGAAGAATCAACTGGGGTGGACGCCGCTGCTGATGGCTCGGGGCGTGTTCCTGGCCAACGCCAAGAAAGAATTTCCCGAGATCGAGAAGATCCTAATGCGGGTGCTGGAGAACGAGCCGGCGACGGCCGAGTAGGTCGGCTCGGACTCGCTGAACAGTTCGCGGAGCGAGCCCGGCAGCCTTCGCCCTTTGGCATAGAAGCTCCAGATTTAGCGGTGTTCGTGTATCATCATAGCTGCCACCCGGCGTGCGAGAATTTGATCCAAACACCCCGGTTTCGCTAAGTTTTTGAGAGTCTATGCCCACCCTTCCAAGACTGAATACCCCGCGACTGAACAGCCCGCGTCGTTCCTTTGCGATTTCCCTGCTCACGCTCGCCGCATGCGGTTTCGCATCCGCACAGAACATGCCGCGCACGGCCGACGGAAAGCCGGATCTACAGGGCATCTGGATGGCCGACAGCCGCGCCGCTTATGACCTGGAAGATCATGCCGCGCGGCTGGATATGCCGGCCGGGTTCAGTGTGGTCGAGGGCGGAACGATTCCCTATAAGGAGTCGGCGCTAGCGCAGAAGATCGGGAACTACGTGAACCGGGCAGATGCCGATCCGGTGGGCCACTGCTTCATGCCGGGCGTGCCGCGGATCATGTACATGCCGTTCGCGTTCCAGATTTTCCAGACGCCGGAGCATGTGGCGATGGCGTTCGAGTGGTCGCTGGTGCATCGGCTGATCTACACCAACGGCGAGGCTCCTTTATATGAGGACATCGAGTCGTGGATGGGCGATTCGCGCGGAGGTTGGGAAGGCGACACCTTGGTCGTCAACGTAACCGGGCAAAACGGCGAGACGTGGTTCGATATGGCGGGCAACTACCACAGCGATGCGATGCAGGTGGAAGAACGCTACACGATGATGGATCCCGACACGATCCAGTATCAGGCGACGATCACCGATCCGGAGACGTTCACGGAGCCGTGGACGATCACCGTTCCGCTGCTGCGGCAGAAGCACATGCCTCGGCTGATGGAGTATCTGTGCCAGGCCGAGGTGGAGGAGTCGACCAATGATTTTGAGCGGGATCCCCGGCTGTGGTTCCCGGAACTCGGCTCGGAGCCATCGCCGGTGACCGCGACGGCCAACATGCCCGCACCGAATCTGCCGCCCGCGCCGGAACTGGCGGCCAACATCCAGCGCAATCCCGATGGCAAGCCGGACATCGCCGGTTACTATCAGGCCAATTCCGGCGGCGCGAACTATGGCCTCGAGCAGCATGAGCGCGACTTCCTGACGCCCGGTACACGCGGCGTGATCGTGGATCCGGCCGATGGTCGGCTTCCGGCGAAGGACTGGACCCGGGCCGAACGCGTCAACCGCGAGGAGCCGTGGCGCGGCTATGACGATCCGACCGCGCATTGTTTCGTGGCGGGCGTGCCGAGGTCGCACTACACGCCTTCGCCGTACATGATCCTGCAGCCGCCGGGCTACATCGTGATGCTGTTTGAGCGCATGGCATGGCGGATCATTCCGCTGGAAGGGACCTTCGCCGAACGCCAGCACATCCCCGATTCGATCCGGCTGTGGCAGGGCGATTCGCTGGGCCGCTGGGACGGAGACGTCCTGACGGTGGACACCACCAACCTGAACGGCAGGACTTGGTTAAATGAAGTAGGAGAAGTGATCAGCTACGCCGAGACGGTGGAGGAGCACTTCTATCCGGTCGCGGAAGATCAACTGCTATACCGTGCCACGGTGACCGATCCGATTGCGTATACGGCTCCGTGGACGATTCAGATGGAATTGAACCGGCGCGAGGACGAGCTTCTGGAGGTCGCGTGCCTGGAAGATAACGTGGATCTGCCGCACTTGAAGGATGTTCGCGACGAGCATCGCCGGCAGATGAGCGAGGAGAACAAATAAGATGAGCAAACGAGCGCTGAGCACACTGGTTGGGATGCTTCTGGTCATCACCGGGAGCCTTTGGGCCCACCACTCCTTCACCGCCGAGTTCGATCAGGACAAGCCGATCGAGCTGAAGGGCAAGGTCACCGAGATGCAGTGGTCCAATCCGCATGCCTGGATCTATCTGGACGTGCAACAAGCCGATGGGTCCGTGGTGAACTGGGCGCTGGAAACCGGCGCCGCGAACGCATTGATCCGCCGCGGGTGGCGCAAGAAGGATCTGCAGCCGGGTACCGTGCTGTTGGTGGAAGGCTGGCAAGCTCGCAATGGCACGCCGACGGGGAACGTCCGCAGCATCACGTTTGAGAATGGGCAGCGGCTGTTTGCTGGCTCGTCGAATCCGGGCGCCAAGGAAAAATAAGGTTCGATCAAAAATTATTCAAAGTCCGCGGGACCGCTGGAATCGGCCCGCGGGCTTTCGTTTTTTGTGGGCAGCTCGCTTGAGCGCGGCTCGTCAAAGAAACCGGAAGCGGCCCACCGGATGCCCATGATCACAACCCAGGGGATCAGGAAACCGAAGATCGGGAGCAGCGCCGGCAGCACGTATTCGGAAGCAGGAACGACTCGGGTTCTGGGATAGACATCCTCGCCGCCGGGTGTTTCGAACTTCAGCAGCTCGCCGTTAGGATCCAGGGTGAAGCTTTTCACCGTGTCGTTGATCTCCAGGCGATCTTCAAACTCTACAGTGACTGCTCGGTAACCTGCGTCTTTCGCGCGCTCCACCGCGAGCGAAACGTCGGGGTTGGCCAGCAGCGTGTCGAACTGCATCGATGCGGCACGGCGTTCGGCGACGTCCTCGAACATCGGCCAGGCGGGGATCAGGCTCAGCAGAGCTCCGAGTACCCCGGCCACCAGCGCCGCGCGACCCAGGCCTTTGTATAAGTTCATCGTTGCCTCATTTTCGTGACTGCCCGGCGGCGGTCACCCCTTGCTCTTACTTGGCGCGACTATCGAGCGCATTCAGACCCCGCTCATAACCCGGATCCATGGCGGCAAAATCGGTCCGGTAGCTAACGGAATTCTCGGTGGGGAAGCTCGCCGGGACTTCCTGCGTCACCTCGCCGGTGGCGGCCCATTCGGTGCCGCGCTGGAAGGTCGCCACGAAGTCTTCCGAACTGAGCGCGACGACGTCATGCCCCAAAGTCGTATGGAAGATGCGGCCGTCGCCGTAGGTCAGCACCATCAGCATCGGTTCATCGTGGCCGGTACCGCGATTGGCGGGATCGGAGTAAGCGGTCGCGAGGACCGTCATGCGACCCTCTTCATTCCCGGGCCCGCGAAGCCGACCATAAAGCTCGTCGCCCTGATGCATCCAGACGGCGGGCAGGCCATGCGTGATCGGATGATCGGTGCGCGTCTTGATCTGAAACGGCGTGCGCTGCCCATGACTGCCGGCCATCCCTTTCGCGTCGTCGGAAACCAGAACGCCGTCCTCGTAATACCAGAACGGACCGCTGGCCTGATCGCGGCCACGCCATCCGCCGATGCCGATCATTTCGTTGAAGGCGACCCAGCTCGGGAAGGCGTTGTCGGAGGCATGGACGCTGACGAATCCACCGCCGTTCCGGATGTAATCCTCGAAGGAAGTCTTGAGGGACTGCGGCCACCGCTCATCCGGCGCATCGTAGTTCCAGACGACCACGTCATAGTCGGCGAACGCGGGATGAAAACCGGAGAAATCGCCATCGGGAGCGGGAGCGGTGACGACGTCGACATGGAACAGGCCGGTCTCTTCAAGCTGCGCTTTGAGCACTGGAGTGGTCAACTGCCACTTGTGATACGGTCCGCCGCTTTCCCCATCCAGCAACATGACGCGAATCGGAGCCTCGGCGTTGGCTCCTGGGATTGGGCCACCGCGCAAGCGGAAAGCAGCAGCGACATAGCCGCCAGCATCCATCGTTTCATGACGATCCTCCTATTGTGGGGCGTGCCCCGCACCACGCTCTCCTGCCGGCGCAGCCTATTTCGGCAGCGCAAACGCGTACAGCGACGATCCGCCGCCCAAGCAGCAGCACTTGCCGCCCGTCCAGCTCCACCATCACCGGGGCGCTTTGCACGCGTCCGATGTCGGCATGCCATAGCGTTGCGCCATCGGAGGTCCGCAGCGCCAGCGCGTTACTTGCATTATCTCCGCTAAAGGTGAGCCCCGTGGCGGTCGTCAGGACCCCGGCGGTTCCCGCGCCTTCCCCGATCGGGTGATCCCAGGCGATCTTGCCCGTCTTGAAATCGATCGCGCGCAGGAAGGAGCGGCCACTCAGGTTGTAGTCCGCGCCGGCCCAGCCATAGGCGCCGTGCTCGGGCTTGAAGAAATAGATGCCGTAGCCGTCCTGCGCGTTGACGATGAACAGGCCGGTTTCCGGATCGAAGCTCGGGGGACGGAAGTTGGTCGCGCCCGCTTCGTTGGGAGCCACCAGAACGCCGTCCTGGTTCGGCTCCTTGTCGGGATTCGGAATCGGGTGGCCGGACTCATCAATGCCCTTGGCCCAGTTGGTGGCGGCGAACGGCTCGGTCAGCAGGCTCTTGCCGTTGGTGCGATCCAGCACGAAGAAATAGCCGTTGCGCGAGGCCTGCAGCAGCAGCTTGCGCGGCTGGCCGTTCCACATCGCGTCGACCAGCACCGGAACTTCGTTCGCGTCCCAATCGTGCGTGTCGTGCGGGGAGACCTGGAAGCCCCAGACCAATTCCCCGGTATCCGGATTCAGCGCGACGATGCTGCAGGTCCAGCGGTTATCGCCCGGACGGACGTCGCCATTCAGCACCGGGGTCGGATTGCCGGTGCCGACGAAGACCAGATTCAGGTCCGGGTCATAGGTGCCGGTGGTCCACATCTGGCCGCCGGTGGCGCCGTCGCTGAAGGCCTCGGGATCGCTCGGCGGGCGGCGTCGAATAGAAGATCCATTCGACCTTGCCGGTCTCGGCATTCACCGCCGTCAGCCGGCCGGGGACGTTATCGAAGTCGCCGGAGACACCGACCATCACCTTGTCGCCGACGATTAGCGGAGCATTGGTCGACCAGTAGCCGGTATCGGAATCCGCGATCTCGACGTCCCATTTCACCTTGCCGTCGGCGGCGTCGAGCGCGATCAAGTGACAATCCGGCGTGGTGAGATACACGGTGCCGCCCTGGATCGCCGCGCCGCGATGGCCGATGTGAAAGGCGCTATTGGGTGGATGATCGTAATGCCACAGTTCCTTGGCCGTGCGCGCATCGATCGCGTAGAGATGATCCGGCATGGCGATGTAGATCACGTCGTCGACGACAATCGGAGACGCCTTGATCGCCTGATTGCCCGGACTGTACTCCCACAGCTTTTCCAGGTTCGCGACGTTCTCCGGCGTGATCTGCTTCAACGCCGAGTGCCGCTTGCCGGAGTAGTCGCCGTGGTAGGTCAGCCAGCTATCGGCAGAGGGGTGCAGCAACTCGTCGGGGGCGATGCTCTGCCCCGCCGCCGGCGTCACCAGACCGAGACTCAATACCGCCGTGGCGCACAGTGTGGCTCGAATTTCCGTTGTCGTCTTCATGGACTTAAAATCTCTCTCGATGTCTTCCGGGCCTACCGTAGCGTGCTGAGGAACGCATAGACGTCGTGCATGTCCTTGTCGGTGTACTTGCCGAGTTGCTCAAAGTGCGCGTCCAGCGGACGGTCCACCACATAGTCGACGTCCGCTTTGTTATAGGTGACCCGCTCGCCGGTCGGATCGACGATCGTGATGTCGAATTCGCTTTCGCCAGCCACCGGAGCCACCAGCGTCTCACCGGATTCCAGCTTGAAGGTCACCCGCGGACGCGCAGGCGCCGGACGTCCGCCGGGATAGAGCATCCGCTGGATCAATTGCAGCCCCTGGTAGCGCGAGGCGACCCCGGCCAGATCCCCTTCCACCGAGTGGCATCCCGAGCATCCGCCCGCGCCATTGAAGTAGCGCCGGCCAGCGGCGATGTCTCCCGTATCGAGATCCTCGGGCGCGACCTGCCGACGACCGCCTCCCTGCTCATCGAACTTGGTCTTCTGATCGTGGATGAAGGCGACGAGTGCGCCTAAGTCCACATCGGTCAACTTGAACGCCGGCATGCCCTCGTTCGGACGTCCGGAGGCCAGCACCGCGGCGATCTTATCGCCACGCACATCCTCGGCCACCAGTTCCGAGCGCGTGAGGTCGGGTCCGGATTCCCCGCCCGTGGCGTCGCGGCCGTGGCAGAATCCGCACTGCGCGGAGAACTGCGCGGCCCCGGCGGCAATCTGCTCGGCTGGATATTCCTGTGGCGTCAAGGTCTGCGGACGGGCCGCCGACGCCGGGCTTTGCGCTGGGTTTCGCGGCCGGCCTTTTCCTTTCCCCTGTCCCGCGGGCGCTTGGGCGGTGAGTGTCAACGCGGCGGCTGCGAGCAGAGCCGGAACCAGCCAAAGTGTCTGTTTCATCCTTAAGCAATGTTGCCGAACTTCCCACCGAAACGCAAACTGGGAGTGCGACAGGACACCCGTCCGCCCGCTGCATTCCCGAGGCCGTCCTCCCCGGCAAAGGCCATACTTTTCAATGGGCTCCGCGAATGGTATAGTCAGTCGCTGGCGCGTCACTCTGCCCCTGGTGCATCGATCGCCGGGCAAAGAAGCGGATTTCTGCGGAATTTCCGAGTGCGCGCCCCATCGGGAGCGGGACGCGCTACAGCATGCCCTGAGGTCCTGAAACGTAACGTACTGGCGCTGTTTTTCGCCCTACTTGAAGGAGTATTGCCTGTGGCCACTTTGAAACTGATGCAACCGCTTGCGCTGGCCGGCGTGATCGCCTTTGGATTTATCACCACCGGATGCAGTTCCGTGGAAGGCTCGCTGGGATCCAGCCAACCGGAGAAAATGATTGACGCGGAAGTGCTGGAAGCGGTGGGAACCGCGAACGATCCCTTTCCGGGCGATTGGCTCAGCTACGGTCGCGATCAGAGTGAGACGCGCTACAGCACGCTGAAGCAGATCAACGATACCAACGCGGACAAGTTGGGGCTCGCGTGGACCTACGTCGCCGGTGCGGGCGGCGGCAATCAGGAAGGAACGCCTCTGGTGCATGACGGCATCATCTACGGCATCACCAGCTGGAGCGTGGTGTTCGCCGTGAACGGCGCTACCGGCGAACAGATCTGGCGCTGGGATCCTGAAGTGAATCAGCCGGACACCCGTCCCGCCATCTGCTGCGGCATCGTGAATCGCGGCCTGGCGATCTACGAGAATATGATCATCGCTCCGTCGATCGACGGGCGCCTGTTCGCGCTGGATATCAAAACCGGCCGGCCGATCTGGGAAACCCGCGACGTCTATTCGCAGGATGAGTTCACGCTCACCATGGCCCCGCGCATGGCTGGCGACAAGATCATCATTGGCGCGGCGGGTGGCGATCACACCACGCGTGGCCGCTTCGACGCCTTTGACGTTCATACCGGCAAGCACCTGTGGCGCTTCTATACGGTTCCGGGCAACCCCGCCGAAGGATTCGAAAACAAAGCCATGGCCGAGGCCGCCAAAACCTGGGGCGGCGAATGGTGGAAGAACGGCGGCGGCGGCGCGGTCTGGGACGCCATCGCATACGATCCGGAATTGAACCTGGTTTATGTGGGTACCGGCAACGCCGAGCCGTGGGTCCAGAAGTTCCGCGGCAAGAAAGACGTCGACAATCTCTACACCTGCTCGATCATCGCGGTGGACGCCGATACGGGCGAATACAAGTGGCACTTCCAAACCGTTCCCAACGATAACTGGGACTTTGATAACGTGCAGCAACTGATGCTGCTGGACCTGGAAATCGACGGCAAGATGCGCAAGGTGATCACCCAGGCCCCCAAGAGCGGTTTCTTCTGGGTGCTGGATCGAGCCACCGGCGAGTACATCCAGGCCGCGCCGTTCGTGAAGGTGGATTGGGCTCTGGGCCTGGACGAAAACGGCCGCCCGATCGTGAATCCGGAAGCCTACTATGACGACGATCCGGTGGGCATCGAGATCTACCCGACCGGCGGCGGCGCGCACAATTGGGCGGCGGTGTCCTACAATCCGAACACCGGACTGGTCTACATTCCGTCGTCCTATCAGCCGTTCCCCTACAAGGCGCAGGAAGAGTATCGCGAGGGCAGCTCCGGCTATGCACGGCCCACCGGCGAGCTCCGCAAGATGTCTTCCTTCATCGGACCGGTTGCGCCGGAAGGTTGGCGCGGCGGCATTCAGGCCTGGGATCCGGTGAAGAATGAACTGAAATGGCAGGTTGAGGGCGGCGGCGGCATCGGCGGCGGCACCTCCACCACCGCGGGCAACCTGGTCTTCCAGGTGACCAACGACGGCCGCTTCCGTGCGATCAAGGCCGACGATGGCAAGATCCTCTATGAGGTCAACACCGGCCAGCGCGGCATGGCTCCTCCGGTCCCCTATGAAGCGGACGGCGAAGAGTATGTCGCCTTCATCGGCGGCATGGGGCGTCCGGCGCAGGACTACGGCAAGAATAACGCCGAGGTCGAGAACCCGGTTCGGCTGTATGCGTTCAAGATCGGCGGCACCGCCGAGATGCCCGAAGTCACATCCCTCATCCCACCGCAATCCAGCAACGCTAAGGGCAAAGGGAAAGGTCAGCCGATCGCGCCCGAATTGCAGTAATTCTTAGAGCACGAATTGATCTCGCCTCCCGCGCTTCGGTGCGGGGGGCGTTTTCTTTTGCGCTGTACGCTTGCTGGTTGCGGATCACAGGCGTGGCGCGGACATCCCATCACTGGTTTTCGCGCGCGCGCAACCCGCGCTGATGCAGATGGATGGGATTTGCATTCGTGAGGTCTCCCATCTCCGTGGCCGATGCTGGGTGCGCCCAAGGGGCCCAGCACGAATGCCAAAACCGTTCCTTCCGCTATCGCTTGACCAGTTCACCGAACGCCTAAGCCAATTCCGCTTCCGCCGCCGCATCAATGAGGTGCACATGCACCATACCTGGCGGCCCAATCACGCCGACTTCCTCCAGCATCCGCCGGAGGATTGCATCGAAGGCATGTGGCGGTCACACACCCAGGAGCGCGGCTTTTCCGATATCGCGCAGCACGTCACGGTCGATCCGCGCGGCGTCATCTGGACCGGCCGCGACTGGAATACGCCTCCGGCCAGCGCCACCGGCTTCAACGGGACCTCTGCGGTGGGGCCGTTCATGATCGAGACGATCGGGGATTTCGACATCGGCCAGGACCCGTTTGCCGATCCGCAGAAAGCGGCTGTGCTCGGCGTGATCGCGCGCGTGCAGCAAGCGCTTCAACCTGGATCCCGAGGCGCTGCGATTCCACAATCAGATGAGCTCGAAGACCTGTCCGGGGACGCAAATTCAATATGAGCCGTTCCTGGAGGAGGTCCGTGCAGAGCATCAAAAGCTCCTGCAGGCAGGTGGCACCCCCGCGCTTTCAGAGATCAGCCCGACCAAGCCCAACCCAAACGAGCCGGCTCCGCCCGCAACGCTCGCCACGCTGGCGGAGCGCGTCGCGAAGATCGAGCAGCGGCTGGACAAGCTCGGCGCTTAACCAAGGAGGGTGGGCTTTAGCCCGCGCGGTGCCTTCAGCGTCGCAAACAAAAATCAGAACTACCGGCCGATCTCGTTGCGCAGCTCCCGGAGTTCCTCTTCGCTCCCGGTAAATAACCCCTCGGGGAATCTCCGGCGCAGAAGGATCTGCCGATAGATGCGCTCGCTGTCATCGAGGTTCAGCCCCTCCCCCGCGAGGTATTGCATGCGCAGATTGCCATCGCGATTGATCTCAGCATCAGCGAGCCAATCGTGGAGGCTCCGATCGTCGCCGGCATAGTTGGCGAACAACTCAATCGCGCCGTTGATGCCGACCTCGGCAAGCGAACGGTTCACCTCCGGGAAGTCGTCCAGACGCTTCTGTATTTCGTCGAGATTGATCTTCAGCGGATCGCGCGTACCCATGAGAACCATATCGTAGCCCTCGCCGTGGTACGGATTCCCCCAGACGGTCGCGCCCGGGAACACCTCGAAGAACGTCGCGAGCAGGCTCTTCACGGCGGCTTCATTGGTTTCGAAAAGCTGCACGTAAACCGTTGCCGAACCGCCCGGATTCAGGTGCGCTTTCAGCGACTCCAGGAACTCCTCGGTGTAGAGGCTGGCCGCGCCCTTGGCCCACGGATCCAGAGGATCGATGGTCACGGCATCGAGCTTCTCCGGCGAGGTCATCAGATAGTGCCGCCCATCGTCGATTCTCACCTGGACCTTGGGATTGGACATCACGTGGAAGTTCACCTTGCCGAAGTAATCCGCGGCGGCCTGCGGTACCAGCGGCTCGATTTCGACAATGGTTTCGTGCTCGACGCGCGGATCCAGCGAAACCGCACCCGCCGTGACGCCCGCGCCGCAGCCGATCACCAGAACATTCTTCGGATCGTTGACCACCAGCGTCGTCAGGTGGCCCAGCATGCGCTGCAGCCGCAGGTCGCGCGAATTGTCCGACGCCTGGATCTTGCCCGCGACGTGAAAGGTCCGGGCGCCGTTGGGAAACTGCATCACGCCGACCGAGGAATGCAGTCCCTCGGCGGCATAGAGAACGTCGCCACGATTGACCCAAGTGGCCGCGTAGCGCCCGTGCGTGATCAGCAACGGAGCGATCGGCGGCACGCTGCGCAACAGCAGCGCCAGGATCGCCACGACCATGGCAAGCCCCATGATCGACCTCCAGCGAATCCGGGCCGGAACCACCAACATCAACCCGGCAATCGCCGAAAGCGCGATGATCACCTGCTGCGCTCCCTGCGATCCGAGCCAGGCAACCAGCACTAAGCTCGCGATGATGGCGCCGAGGATCGCGCCGGCGGTATTCGCGGCGTAGATCCGGGCAACGGGCCGCGCGGCGTCGGCGAGGTCGGCCCGCGCGTCACCAGATCGGGCCACGGCGGCCAACGCCAGCGGAAAGCTTGCGCCCCAGCAGAGTGTGGCGGGAAGCAGCGTCCACACGGCGCGCGCCAGATCGATCGAATAGTTAAACGCTAAGTCCCGAGCCAGCGACGGATTCACCGGCCAGTAGGGCAGCGATGCGCCGATCATGTACGCGGCCCAGGCGATCGCGGCAGCCGCAAAAAACTGGCACCATCCCAGCGCGATTCTTGGCCGGCGCACCGCACGGCTCCACACCGACCCGATTCCTGCCCCAATCCCCAGGCCACTCAGGAACACAGCAAGCAGGATCGAGAACGTGTAAGCCGAGGCTCCGAACAGCAGGCCAAGCGTGCGGGTCCAGATGGTCTCCCCGGCGAGCGCGCAGAAACCGGAGAGCCCGATGGCCAACAGAACCAGTGGGTCACTTTGCATCGCCGCCGGTGCCGGCTCTCGCGTCGTCCGACGGCGACCCTGTGCTCCGGGCTTCCCCGCAAAGAGCACCCACGCCCGCCGCCCGCGCGCAATCACCACATTCATCCCCACCGCGGCGAAACTCGCCGTCGCGACGTCGAACTCGCGCAACAGATAGAAGCCCGCCGTCAGGCATCCCGCGACCCCGCCCACCAGGTTCGCCGTATAGAGCAGCCCCACGCCGTGCGCCAGCTTCCCTGCTTCGGTGGAAACGGCTCGGGCGAGCGCCGGGAGCGTCGCACCCATCAGCATCGCGGGAAGCGTCAGGCAGATTGCGGCGACCGCTCCACGCAGGATCAGCCCAAAGGTTCCCGCCGGAGCCCAGCCAATGTAGAGACCGCCGGCGAAGGGAATCCACCACAGCACCGCGAGCCCCATCACGCCGATGCTCAGCTCAATCTGCGGCGTAAACGCGCAACGGGCCGCGCACGTGCGGGGCGAAATCAATCGGGGGAACAGCAGGCTGCCGAGTCCCATCCCGCCCATGAAGCTGGCCAGGATAACGGCCAGGGAGATCGCGGTGGAGCCCAGCGTCAGTTCCAGCATCTGGAACCAGACGACTTCGTAGATCAGCGCCGCCGCGCCGCTCAGCGTGGAAAGAATGAGTAGAAAGGGAAGCGCCACCGCTCGAGGAAACTTCAGGTGATCGGCGGAATTCACCGTGAATCTTCAAACGACTTGATGACGTCGATCGGAGCCCAGTGGACGCGGAGCTCAGATCGCTGTTTCGCGCTAGCCGTCCCCGCCTTTCGCGCACTCTGGTCGCGAACCTACTTCTGATCCGCTTCCGCGGCCTGCTCTTCCCGCCGCGCGCCGACCAGCAGACCGGTCATGCCGTAATTGCCTTCATGGCAAGCCGAATCGAAGATCATGTGCTGGGAGTCGTCGGCGGTCTTGCCCATATCGATCCGCAGGGTCCAGGGCTGCGTCCAGGTCTGCGGATCCTCAAAGGTAATGTCGCGGCGCAGGTCGTTCGGACCCAGGCGCGTAAAGCGCTCGGTCATCTTGTAGGTATCCGGATTGGACCCGCGGAAGCCGGACTCGAAATTGCTCGTCTCCACGACCAAGGTGTCGCCTTCCCAATGCCCGCGCGAATCGCCCAGGTAGAACTTGACGTCGGCGGGCGGATGCTCGCCGGTCATGTAGATCACGCGATTGCCTCCGCCGGCATGGTCGTCTTCCATGTAGATGCCCACCGCGCTGGGCGACTGCACCAGTTGCATCACCGTACCCTGCGCGAACAGCGTATTCAGAGGCAGGAACGGCATCGCGACGCCCAGGCAGCGCGGCGATTGCGCCGCCGTCTCCGGATCGGAAACCTGCGAAGGATCGGTGCCCAGGAAATTGCCCCCACGGCCTACGGCCGAAACCACCCTTGCCTTTGGCGTTGCCACGAACCGGGATACGGCCATCGGGTGGATCGATGATGCGCGAGGTGCGCCGCCCCGTACGCAGCACCGAATTAAACACCGCGTTGTAGGCGCCGCTCACGTCTTGCTCAGCATCGCCGGAACGCGAGTTGCGGCCCGGATCCAATCCCTTCTCGGCATCCAGTTCCGCGATCTCCTCGTCGGTCAGGAATTCGTGGCCTTCATAGCGCGCCGGGCGCTCCAGCGGAATATCTTCCACCACGAACCAAGTGCCCTGCAGATTCGGATCTCCCCAGGAGGTGCGAAACTCGCCGGCCGGAGTCTGCGCGGTGATCGAGATCGCCGCGATTCCCGCCAGCGCCACGGCGCCAGCCGCTCCAACCAACCAGGTCTTGTATCGTTCCCGCATGTCGGATCTCCTCACACCGGCCGTTCCGCCGAATTCCACGCCTGCCTGCTATTCCTGCTCCGGTTCGTTCGCCGAGATTTCGGCGTCGCCCAGATAGTGCCCGGCGTCGCGATCCTCACAGACCGATTCGAACAGCTCGCCGTCAGGCAGCAACTGCTGCAGCACGCGGACCGTGAACGGCTCTTTGTACGCCTTCGGATCCTCGATCGTCACGTCGATTTGCAGCGTGCCGTAGTTCAGCCGCTTGAACCGCTCAGTCAGCTTGCCGGTATGCGTCAGCGGACTGCCGTTCACATCCAGCCACACATCGTCGCGGAACCCGACCGTCTCCACCACCAGCGTGTCATCTTCCCAATGGCCCACCGAGTAGCCGTAGAACCAGGGCGCCAGGTCCTCGTGCAACTCCAGCGGCGGCCGCCCGTCGGTCAGGATCTGGCGGACGTCGTTGTTGGCGTCATACATGATCACCATCGTGGTCGGCGACTGCACGATCTTCTTCTCATATGGATGCGTGTGCAGTTGCATCAAGCCCAGCGGCATACAATTCGCGTCAGGATTGTCCTTGCTGTTGTTGGCCATGCGGCCTTCTTTCACCTGCAGGGCCCAATCGGTGTAAGGTATGCCGTCCTGATAGACATTGTTGAGGTCGGCGAAATTGGCGAGCCCGGGCTCCCCGACGCCGCGCTTGGGCAGGTTCGCCTTGCTCTTGCCTTTGCCCTTGCCGAACGCGGGCGGGGGTCCGCCCTTGGCGTTGGCAGGTGGGGGTCCGCCTTTGCCTTTGCCGTTTCCGCCGAACGCCTGACGTTTCGGCTCCCAAACACCCGAGAGATCCGGATGCCCGTCAACGCCCACCGGAGCGGGCGCTTCCATATCGATCGCGCCGTCATCGTTCCGGGGAGCCGCCGGGACCTTATATTGCGGCCATTGCGCAACGGCCACCATCGCGCAGGTCGCCAGCGCCAGACCCAGCGCCACCAAACTCATCAGGATGCTGCTGCTCGATTTCTTCATCGTGTTTATCGCCGCGCCAACGTGAGCGCGTCCCCCCCAAATCGACTAGCCCAAAATGTACGTAAAATGCTCCGCCTACTTTGACTTCGTATCGATCCCTGGCCGCTGCACCTCATACGGCGCCCCGGTTCCGGAAGAACCCAGAAACAGTTGCTGCCCGTTGGGCAGTGTCAGATCCCGGCCATTGGCGCGCTTGGTGCCGTCCTTGGCCTGATATCCATCGATGTTGATCTTATCGCCCTTTTGCAGCGTTTTGCGGGTGATCCCGCGCCGCATCAGGATGTTCGGGCTGCCGGCTTCGATGGCCCAGTTCTCCACCGAACCGTCCGGCATGGTCACATCCACATGGATCCAGCTATGCGGATTAATCAGTTCGACCTTGGTGACCGTGGCGTTCTCAAAGTGAATCGGCTTATCGCCATCGAATTCGGCGGCAAAAGCGTGATGCGCCGCCAGCGGCGCGGCGCAGGCCAGAAGCGCGGTAGCCGCCAACAGGAGTTGGAATCGATTTCGCATGGGACGGTTCTCCTTCATTCAAAACTTTGTTCGGGCAAACCCACTCGGGCAAACCTCTACTCAGGCGGATTTCCCGAAATATACCGCTCATAGACTTCCTCACCGGGAGGAATCTTGTGCGTGACATCGATGTCCATCGTCTTGCCTTCCCAGTGCGTGACCAGAGGCTCGGCGCGAAGATGGCCGTACATCGTCTCTTCCACCATTTCCACACACCGGAAGTCCGACAGCCGGGCATTTTCCTCCAGACGCCGGTAGATCGGCATCTGGATGGTCCACGGCTCGGAGAACACCTGCGGGTCCTCCATGGTCGCCTCATACATAATGACGTCCGGACCGGCGGGCGTGTAACGCTCGGTCACGTGCAGCGTCGTCGGAGTGGAAATTGCCGGCGCGGTCAAACCAGGTGGCATCGGTGAAGTCGGTAACGTCCACCACCAGGGTGTCGCCGTCCCAGCTCCCGGTCGAATATCCCATGTAGGAGACGTTCGGGTAATCTTCCATCTCATTTAAGTGGATGGTGCGCTCGGTGTTGTCATACTCGAAGACCATCATGATCTTGTCGTCGCCCTGGATGATCTCAAACGGGAAGGGCATGTAGATCGCGCGCGGGATACCCGGCTGGAAGCACTTCAGTTCCGGGTCGCGCTCGATCCAATCGTTGAAATTTTCCTGCTTGCGCTGAGCAGCCCACGGCAGGTAGGGGATCTTCCCGCCTTCCACCACGCCCATGCCGCCATGCCGCCATCCCATGGTTCCTAGCGCAACCACCGGAGCCGCCAGGACTTCGCTCCCCGGCACGCGCCCCGCCTGCCCCACCAGGGGCCGCGCGGCGTGATCTTCCAGATCCCAGTTCGCGGTGTTATTGGTCTGCCAGATGCCGTTCAGATTCGGCTTCCCGCCGATCCGGTCCGGCGAGACGCCGCCGGCCTGCGCCTGCACCCGGTTCTCGGAGATCAGCATTCCGAGCAGAACCAGGATGGCGGCGGCGGTTGCGACGACGGCGGCAATGGCGAGGGTGAAGTACATTCCCCTGCCGGAACGTTGCAGTGAACGGGGCATGATCTCCATATTCTAGTGGGCGGGCGGTCCAAGGTAAACCTAGCCTAATGACCGGGGTGGCCTTTTTCGAATAGGCCCTCCCCGTGCTCAGGAGATGGGACGGGAACCAAGCGCACGAAACAATCACCCAAGCAACGCATCTTCCCGAATAGCGAAACAGCGGAATCGCGCAACCCGTGTTTGCCAAAACGCATTTACTCCTTCTCGCCGCCTCGGCGGCCCTGACCTGTTTCGGCCAGGCTGCCGATCAGCAGAATGACGATCGCCAAATTCCGGAATATGCCAGCGTGCCCCTGATCGGCTGTCCGGCCGACGGCGTAGGCGGTCCGGTGAAGGCTCCCATAGCTGGAACCGTCGCGGTCACGGCCCCCGCCGAGCCGGCGGGCAGGCTGGCCTACTATGCGGCGGCGTTTCAGACGGCAACGGATCACGGCGTGCTGGCTCCGCTGAACTGGCAATGCGGCGCGATCAACACGGCCACGGGAACCACGCTCTACGTCGCGCCGGAGCCGGTGAACCTGGATAAGCTCCTGCACTACCAGCAGACCTTCTCCGGCCCGGTCGTCGTGCTGAGCGTCACCCAGGGGACCGGCGACGGGAAGGCCGTGGTCAACGAATTCGTCAACAATTTCCTGGATAAGCTGCCGGCACCTAAGGACCCTACCGATCCGAAGCCGCTGCAGCAGTTCGGCACCAAGCAACTGGAGGCGCTGCTCCAGCCCCAGATCACCATCCGCGAATTCGAGATGCCGCCGGACCAGGACGTCCCGGGACTCGACAATTCCGTCGAGCCGAACCAGCAGCCCATTCAGGGTGTCGCCATCGTGGTCGGCCCCACGCCGGACCTGATCGTGGTGGAGACGCGCCTGCCGAATTTGCCGGAAGGCGCGCGAACCAATTCCAAAACCAGTCCGCAACCCCGAACTCACAGACCCAGGAGTCCCAATCCCTCCTGCAGGTGATTCTTAACGAAGCGGTGACCGACCGGGGGAACACTCCTTAGTCGGCACGCGTCACGGTGCGGCCGCCTGTGAACACATCTCCCGCCAGCCACGCTCGCACGCCATCGCATACAGCCGAGCCGGATCGCGCTCGGTGATCTCGCCCTTGCTGCCGCGCAAAAGAATCGGCCAGTCCGCGATCCCCGGCGGAGCCACCGCTAACCCGCCCTTCCCCGTCTCCAGCACTTGCAACGTTCTCGCACGCCGCCGCGAATCCCAACTCGCAGCCCCGGCGAAACGGAGCCACCGCGCCGGTGATGCTGGTGCGCCGCAGATCCTCGCCGGTACGCGACAGCACCACGTACATCAATCCCTCCTCATTGCACCCGTAGCCGGAACCCTGATCGCAATACAGCTCGTCCAGGTCGGCCAGGTACGGGCAGGCGTAGGGGCGTCCCTCGTCGCAGGCCTGCTGCCAGAACGGGAGCCACTGCCCTGGATGATCGTCGTTCAATCCGCCCGCGGTCCCGAGCCCGGTAAACACCATCACCCACGCCACCGCATACGCCAATCTGCGCCGATTGTCCGGCATCATCGCGGGCCCGACCGGTACAAGCTTTCCTAAACTCCAGTTTTCGGGCCACGCATGTCCCACGCCGATCCAGTGCCTTCACCGACAGATTCAACAGCGGGACGGGGAGCAGCTTGTCATAGAAGGTCGGCAGGCCCGCGCTGCCCAGCAATTGATACAGCCCCACCACCCCGAGCCCGTACAGCACGCCGTAGATCACCCGCCCGAGTTCAGTACGCGGCGAGGTCGACGGGTCGTTGAACAGCAGGTGCATCCCCAGGAACACGGCGATCGGGATGTAGGAATCGTAGAAGAAGTAGATCCCGGTCACCCCGAAGTAGATCCGGCTGAACAGCCACGCCGACGCCACCGCCGGCAGCGTCATGCTGGAGACGCCGAACAGGTACTGCCCGGGCAGGCTCACCAGGAACAGCATCAGGAACATCTGCGGCGGATAGAACTGCGTGGTGGCGATCTCGGGGCCGAACGTCATGCCCGTCGCGCCCGCAGCCAACAATGCGATCGACGCGACCCCCAGCGGGAACGACGACGGATTGAAGATGTGCACGCGCCGGCCGTCGCGCTGCCAGCGCATCAGGTCCTTGGCGAGCAGCCCCACGGCGACCATCGCCAGTTGCCAATGGAACCACTCCGGGCGGAACCACAGGAACAGGTTGATGGAGAAGATCACCGGGACCGGACCGAACCCCAGCACGTAGGTTAGCTCGCGCGGATCCCCTCGGCCGAGGGTCCATGCCAGCAGCATGTCAAAGGCGTAGGCGAACAGGATCTGCGCGCCGATCAGCGCGGCCTGCGGGCCGACCTCGGGCCAATACATCCCCCAATAGACGAAGACGGCGGCCTGCGCAGCGGCTTGGACATAATGCTGCTTGCGAAGCTGGACGGAAACGTTGAGAGGCACGCGCCGCGCGCGCAAAATCGACCACCACACAGCGACGAGCGCCGCGGCGAAGTAGAGGCTCGCCGGGATCGTCCCCGAGCCGGTGTCAGAACGATACGACCAACCCAACGCCGCCAGTAGCGCCGCCAAAACGATCGGCAGCAACTTCACGGGCAGAGGGCTCCTGGCGAGGCTCCGAGCATCGGACCGAGTCTAACATTGCTGTACCGCGCACAATGGCTGAAGATCGCCTGTGCGCTCGGCTGTACCGCGCACAATGGCTGAAGATCGCCTGTGCGCTCGGCTGTACCGCGCACAATGGCTGAAGATCGCCTGTGCGCTCGGCTGTACCGCGCACAATGGCTGAAGATCGCCTGTGACGTTTCTTGAATCGCGCACAACGGCTGAAGATCGCCTGTGCGCTCGGGCGTTGGGGGACCCGGGGTTCACCCGGCAGGAAGGTTTACCTTCCCAATCCGCGAGGCGTTTCGATGCCAAGGCGCACGAGTCCAACACTCCGAGGTCTGTGCGCCTGAAAGGCGCACGCCGACTGAACGTCGCCCCCCCACAATCTACAGATTCTGGAAAGACACCTTCACCGTGGCCTGCACCGGCACCGGCGAGCCGTTCTTCGTCCCCGGCTCAAACACCCATTGCCGCACCGCTTCCAACGCCGCCGGTACCAACATCGGATGCCCCGAGAGGACCTGGATGCTGTCCACCGTGCCCTGTTCGTTCACGACGATACTCAGGACCACTTCCCCTTGCACCCCGGCCTGCCGGGCGATCGGCGGCATCGTCGGTTCCACGCGAAGGACCGGACGCGGCAGGGTTACTCCTCCTCCGACCCGCAGGATTTCCGCTGGACCTGGCGGCGGTGGGGGAGGAGGTGGTGGTGGCGGAGGAGGAACTCCTGCCTGCGCCGTCGCTTGCGGATTCAGTGAAAAATTCACTTCGATATCCGACACCACCGACACCGGCGACCCGTTCAAAATCGTCGGACGGTAGACCCATTTCTCCACGGCTTCCCGCGCGGCTTCCACGAGCAGCGGGTGTCCCTCCACCGGCGTCACCGATGTTACGTGCCCGTTTCGTCGATGATCGGTCCGCAGCACGACCTTGCCCTGAATCCGCGCCGCCTTGGCTTCCGGAGGATAGACCGGCTTGGTCTGGTCCAGCAGGTTTGCTGGCGATGCGCCACCCGACACGTGCACGGCTATTGGGCGGAGATGGAGGCGGCGGTGGAGGTGGTGGAGGCCCGGCAAGCTGAAACGTCAGATTCAGGTTCGTCTCGTCTGCCGAATCCGCCGAAGACCTCGCCACGACTGTCAAATGTTCATCCAGTTGCCGAACCTGAGCGCGCAGCGCCTGCACCCCCGCCAGAGTCGTCGTCGCGCCGACCGTGACCGGGAACCGCTGCTTCACCTGCCGCTCCAGGTCCTCGGGGAATCCGGCATAACGAACCGACGCAATCCGGCGCGGCGCATTCAGCACGTCGTCTCCCGCAGCCTGCATACGGAACTCCAACGTCACAAGGTTCGCGTCCCCAGGCACGATCGTCATGAAGAGATTCCGATCCAGGCCCCGGATTTCCGCCTGGAGTTCCGTCAGGTCTGCCCTTGTTAAGGGCTGACCGAGTTTGACCCTCAGCCGTTTCCGGACTTCATCCTGAAACTGTTCTGCCCCGGCTCGGAACACGACGGCACCGATGGCCAGCCCCTGGTGGCCCAAGACACCTCGTTGCTGTTCAACCCGCAACCGAACCTGGTCCGCGCTCCTCGAAACCACCGCCACATCGAGCCCGAACTCGCGCACTTGCCGACAGCGGCTCTCCAGGTCGCTCGGTGTGATCGCGCCGCCGACCGGCGGCAGAAGCGATTGAACCCGCGTCAGCAGATCCGGATCTATATCACCAAACTCGATCGCGGCGACCTTGAGGGTGACCGGCCCGATTGGCGCCGGCCCGGCCGCGCCGTCCCGCGCTTCGACTTGAATGATCACCCGCGCCGTCCGCGGACCCGGCACATAATGCCACCGCCGCACCGCTGACTCGAAGGTACGCAAATATTTCTCGGGGCCACTGATGGCAGTTACGTCGGTGACGTTTCCGTCGCCGTCCAGTTCCGCATCGAGAATCGCAGTGAACGGCGCCCCATCCGGAGGGCTCTGGAGCCCCAAAGGGTTTTGTAACGTGGTCCGATGCAATAACGGCGCGCCCGCGTCCACCGTCACACCCTCGGCGTCGCTCAAAACCTGAGCTTCGGTGGTCAGTGGGAACAGCGCGATCCCCACCCCGGTCAACAAGCAGCGCAACCGCCGCGGCTCCGGCCAAGCGCAACGTCTTCACGCGGACCGACTGCATCGGGATTGTCCTTCAACACGGCCGAAATCCGCGCCGCGAGCTGCCGCCGCTTCAGGAACAACGGCGCCGGAGCCGGCACCGCGTGTAAACGGCTGCTCGCTACCGCGACCAATGCATTCAGATACCCATCGCGATTCTCGGTCAGCGTGACGACCTCCTGGTCCACCACCTGCTCGCGCGCCAGTCCGATCTTCGCCAGCACGAACCACACCGCCGGATGGAACCACAGCGCGGCGCGAATCAGCTCCTCGACGATCACGTAGAGCCAGTCATTGCGATCGGCGTGGACCAGCTCATGCTGAGCGATCGCGCGCTGTTGGTCAGTGGGCAGATCCAGTACACGGTTCGGCAAGAGAATGCAGGGGCTCGGCCAGCCGAACGTCACCGGGCCATGCACCTTCTCCGAGGTGAACCAGCGCACCGGGCTCAAGTCGCGGAACAGAGGCGGAGCCGCATCGGCCGGAATGCCGTCCACGCGAACCGCGCCGCGCCGCAGCATGCCCAGCCGGATCACGCCGATCGCCAGCCACAGCAGCCGGAGTAGCACGCCGCCCGCCAGGATCGTCTCGAGCGAAAGGCGAATCGGCTCGGGGTCGGTCGTCAGCTCCGCCACTGGCATCGCCACATAGGAAAACGCGACCTGAGTATCGAGCAAAATCGGCGGCGGGGTGGTCCAGGGCTGGAGGATCGGCAAAAGTACGGCCGCGGCCAGGATCCCCTGCCACAGATAGAGCCTCAGCTTCGCGCTGCGCAACAGGCCCTCCGCCGCGATTCCTGCGACGGCGAGAATCGTCACTTGAAGCGCCCAGGCCAGCAGGTTCTGCGCAAACAGGTTGCCGCCGGTGAGGTCCGCAAGAATGCTCGAAAGAGACGATAAAGAGGTCATTTCCCGCCCCCTGGGGTTTTGGTATCGCCGACCCGCTTTGCCGCCGGCTTGGCTTGGGCAATTTGCGCCCGGATCTCATCGAGCTCAGCCGCAGTCAGCTGCTCATCCTCCACCAGATGGAGCAGCAGCGGCTCGGCCGCGCCGTTGAAAACGCGATCCACGAACTCGCGCACCATCCCGCGGATCACCTGCTGTTGCGGCTTGGCCGGCTTATAGATGAATGCCTTGTCGCCCTTCTCCTTGGTCAGGTGACCCTTCTGCTCCAGGATGTTCATCATCGTCATCACCGTGGTGTAGGCGATCTTGCGCTGCTCCCGGAGCGCCTCATAGACGGCCCGCACCGGAGCGGGTCCCAGCTTCCAGACCGTCTTCATGATTTCGAGTTCCTGCGGGGTGAGGGTGGCGAGCTTTTTGCGCATACTAACTTTTTAGTACGAATCCCCCAGGCTGTCAATACTAAAGATTTAGAACACTGGCCTATTCGAAATATGTCCCGAGCGCGGGGTGGTTAGTACTAGCGCCCTATTAGGTTCTAAGTGTTCGAATCTAAGGCCTTTCCTCGATTTCCTCTTAGCCAATCCTTGGTTACGGTTCCATAGGAGGCGGATTTTGCGCCGTTTGGCGCCTCGGAATTGAGAGAGAGAGAACTGATCCGCCCCGGCTATGAGGCTCACAAAGAAATGAAAACAAAGAACTCCATCAAATATATGACAGCCTCGTCCGGGTTGGCTCTCCTGCTGCTGGCTCCGTCGGCGCAGGCGGTCCAATGGGGGGACTACCACTGGGCAGGTTCCGCGCCCCTATCCCTGGACGTCTACGACAATCTCTCGACCGCATACGAAAGTTCCCTGGAACTGGCGGTCGGGGCCCCTCCCAGCGGGATCGGCAGTTGGGAGTATACCGGCGTGCTGAACATGCAGTTGCACACCGGCGGCACGAACACCGACTGCAACCCCGTCAGCGGCCACATCGAGGTCTGCAACGGCGCCTACGGCGCCACCGGCTGGCTGGGCCTCACCCAGATCTGGACCATCAACGGTTCGGAGATCATCGAATCCACCAGCAAGATCAACGACAGCTACTTTGCCTCGGCGCCATACAACGCGACCGATAATCTGTGGCGCGATAAAACGCTCTGCCATGAGCTGGGCCATTCGGTCGGGCTGGATCACCAGGACAACGACTATTCGACGAACCTGATGAGTTGCATGGACATCACCGCGGACCTGGTGGACGCTGACCGCTATCCCAACACCGCGGATTACCAGACGCTGCAGGACATGTATGGCTCGTCCAGCGGCGGTGGCTCCACGACGACGACCACCTCTGGTGGCGGCAAGAGCAGAAACAAAACCTCCGGCGGCGGTGGTGGTGGTGGCGGCAAAGGGAAGAACAAGATGACCGCGCTTCCGCCGGCCTTCGACGGCCTCACCTTCGACGAGCCCAAGCAATGGGGCCAGGTGATCCGCACCATGAGCAACGGCCTGGAAGAAACCTTCGACCTGGACTTCGGCAACGGTGTCCACGTCCTGACCAACGTCGAATGGGTCAGCCAGGAAGAGCATGACCGGGTGCATCCGCACAACCGCAACCGCGGCCGCTAAATCAAGATTGTCAGGGGGTAGTACAAGGCGCGTGGGGTTCGCCCCGCGCGCTTTTGTTTTGCGTTGGTGGGCCGGCGTTCAGCCTGCGCGAGCTTTCAAGTCTCGCAAAGGTTAGTCACCGGCTCAACTCTTCTTCATACGCAGACGCCTTTAAAATGCCCGTCACGCTTTCGGATGCCCGCGAGGAGGTTGATACGGAAAATCGACTGACACTGTCGTCGTCACGCGGACCGGCTTTCCGTCGATCCTCATCGGACGATACGTCCACTGCATCACGGCCTTGGAGGCAGCCTCGTACAACTCTTCCGGCCCCCAATCCAGTTTCGTCTCGACGACATTACCGTTTTCATCGATCACGATTGTCATGAAGACTTTGCCGTAGATCCCGGCCGAGCGAGCAGACTCGGGATACTTCGGCTTCACTTGCGTGATCAGGTTCGCCGCCATCACCCCGTTGCCGACAGGAATCGGAGCGGGCGGAGCCTCCTGTTGCGCAACCGCCGGCATCGCCAGCGCGATCCACAGCAGCACACTTGCAATGCGAATCAGGTTCATGACGCTCACAGAGTAGTTCCCAACACTCGCAATTTCAACCCGTGACCCGGATCCACTCCGCGACCCTGGCCCGCAGATCGCCGCCCGCGAACAGATCCGCGATTACCGCCACCGAATCCGCCCCGGCCGCGAGCACTTCGCCCGCATTCTCCCGCGTGATCCCCCCGATCGCAACTAATGGGAACTCCGTGGCACCGGTTCGGACGCACGCGCCGCAACTCCTCGAGCCCCACCACCGGATCGGGATTCTCCTTCGTCGCGGTGCCGAAGATCGGACCGATCGCGAGGTAATCGACCGGCTCATTTGCCGCCGCGCGCAATTGAGCCTCATTATGCGTCGAGTAGCCCAGCACCGCATCCGGCCCGATAATTGACCGCACCGCCTTCGGAGGCAGATCCTCCTGCCCCACGTGCAGCCACGCGCCGAACAGCTTCGCGACATCCGCGCGGTCATTCACCACGAACGGAATACCGGCGTACTTGGCCATCCCCGCGATCGTCTGCACCCACTCGAATGCTTGCCGGGTGAATAGCGACTTGTGCCGGAACTGCAGGATCCGCGCCCCGCCTTCCAGAATCTCCGAGGCGGCCTCCACCGGCTCCATGCCTTGGTCCTGGCAGACGCGGGTATCCAGAATGGGATAGAAGTGCGGGAGTTTCATCTTCAAGAATCGGAATGGTCGCGCGGTGGCTACGCCGCCGCGGCGAGCACCTCTTCGGGAGCCGGCTTCCCGCGCCGCGCATACCGGATCACCCCATCCGGCCCGATCAGGTAGACCGTGCGCCGCGTGATCCCCGGACCGCTGGTCTGATACAGCTTCGCCACCCGCCGCCCTTCATCAATCAACAGCGGAAACGGAAGCTGATACTTATCGCGGAACTTGCCGTGCGTGGCATCGTCGGCCGGATTGACGCCGAAGACCACTGCGTTCTTCTGCCGAGCCTGGTTCCAGGTATCGCGGAACTCGCATAGTTGCTTGGTGCAAACCGCCGTGTCATCGGCCGGATAGAACACCAGGACGACGTTCTTGCCGCGCAGACTCGACAGGGAAACCGTGGCGCCCTCCTGATCCCGGAGCGTGAAGTCCGGGGCTTCAGTTCCTGCCTCCAGCGGCTTTCCCAATAACCAATCCAGCATTGTCTATCGTTCTGCGTCTATCGTTCTGCGTCTATCGCTATCGTTTGCCACGCGGACGGCCGCCAGGGCCTCCACCAGGACGCCCACCTGGACCGCCTCCGGGACGTCCACCAGGGCCCCCACCGGGACGTCCACCTGGACGTTTCGCGCCCGGCCGCTTTGCTCCGACGCGTTTGGCTCCCGTGCGTTTTGGCCCGGCCTGCTTGAATGGAGGCCGCTTGGCCGATGGCCGCTTGGTTCCCTCGCGCCCGGCTCCCGTTCCCGTATCGCCTCCCCCCTGGCCCCGATCGTGGTCCTGTTCTTGATCCCGCTCCTGGCCCTGCCGTTCTCGGTCCTCCCGCTCCCGGCCCCGATCGTGGTCCCCCCGACCTTGAATCTTTGGATGCGGACGATTTGCCGAACGGTGGTTTTCCCGAAGTGCGCTTCGCCGGACCTTTCGAACCGGCGCCATCAAAACTCTTGCCACCGGGACGCGTTGATCCCGGACGAGTGGATCCTGAACGGGTCGATCCTGAACGGGTTGATCCTGGACGAGTAGATTCCGGACGAGTGGATCCTGGCCGCTTAGCCCCGGGACGGGTGGATCCCGGGCGATCGGATCCTCGGCGATCAGATCCTGGGCGATTGGACGCCGAGCGCGACCCCGGACGCGACCCAGGACCTTTCGGCGGCCCCTTCCGCACCGTAGGTCTCACCGGACGGAATCCAGCAGCGGATTGAATTCCCGCGGGTTTCGCAAATCCCTTCTTCGGTTCCTCGACGGACTCCTGCGCGAACTCCTCAATCTCGGACGCCTGCGCCACCGGTTCCGGACGCGCCCCTTCTCCGTCGAGCTCCAGAATCTTGCGGAACATCCCGACCTCACGGTCGGTCAGCAAGCGGTAACGGCCCGGCGCCAGATCGAGCTCCAGGAATCCAATCCGCGTCCGCCGCAGCTTCTCCACCAAACGGCCGAAATGCCGGAACATCATGCGGATCTGGTTCTGGCGGCCCTCGGCGATCTGCACCTCATACCAGGGATTCGCCCCGTGCCGCACCCGCTGGATCTCCGCCGGAGCCGTCCGCTGCCCATGCAGCGGCACGCCGGCGCGGAACGCCTCTTCCTGCTCCTCGGTCAACGGACCGTTCGCCTTCACCTGATACATCTTGACGACATGGCTCGCCGGCGCCGTCAATCGGTGCGCGAACTCGCCGTCATTGGTGAACAGCAGCAGGCCTTCGCTGGCATAGTCCAGCCGCCCGATCGGAAACACGCGCTCCTTGATGCCGCGCAGCAGATCCATCACCGTCGGCCGACCCTCCGGATCGGACACCGTGGTGACGCATCCCTTGGGCTTATTCAGCGCGATGTAGATCAGGCGCTTGGGAGGCTTGAGCAGCCGCCCGTTGACGCGAATCGTGTCGTGATCCAGGTCCGCCTTGGAGCCGAGCGTGGTGACGATCTCACCATTCACCGTCACCTGGCCGGTCTGGATCATTTCCTCGGCATGACGCCGACTGGCGATCCCCACCTGGGAAAGAATTTTTTGGAGCCGCTGTTCCGCCATGCACCCTCGACGGGGCTAGTCCCCGAAGTTCACCCTTATTCTGACTTGTTTATTTGTGACTCGTCTTCGGCAGACTCGTCATCGCCCGACGCTTCATCGCCCGACGTTTCAACAGAGGTCGTTTCTTCGACAGACGTTTCTTCGACAGACGTTTCTTCGCTGGAGGTTTCTTCGCGGAGGTTTCGTGGTCAGTCGCGACTTCGCCCGAGGCAGCCTCACTCGCGGCTTCCGGCGCAGGCTCTTCCGCAACTGGCTCACCCGCCTCGGCGCCGTCATTCGAGGTGCCCTCGGCAGAAGCTCCATCGGTGGACGCTTCCGCGGCGGGTGATTCCTCGGTCGACGCTTCTTCGGCCGCCATCGCCTCTTCCACCAACTCCATGCGGCCCAGTTCCTCGAACTCCTTCAACGACGGGAGTTCCTTCACATTTTTCAGCCCGAACTGCACCAGGAACTCTTTGGTGGTCTTGTAGAGAATCGGCTTGCCAACCACGTTCTTGCGGCCCGCCTCGGTAATCAGCTTGCGGTCGAGCAACGTCTTCAGCACGCCCGCGCCCTGCACCCCGCGGATATCCATGATCTCGGGAGCCGTCACCGGCTGCTTATAGGCGATCACTGCCAGCGTCTCCAGCGCCGCCAGCGACAGCTTCAGCGGAGGCGTCAGCTTCTTGACGAACGCCCGCACCGACTCATGATGCTCGGCCTTGGTCGACATGCGGTACCCGCCGGCGACCTCGCGAATGCTCAGCCCGCGGCTGGGCTTGTTGTACTCGTCCACCAGTTCCGTCAGAACCGCGTGCACCCGGTCGATGGGCAGCTCCAGAGCCGCCGCGATCTGCTGCGCCGTCAGCGGCTCATCAGTGACGTAGACGACGGCTTCGAGGATCGCGCGCAATTCCTCGTTCTCGTCCTCGGCCGGACGGTCCTCGGCGAGTTCGTCGACCGACACCTCGGACGCCGGCCGGGACTCGGATGACTCTTCGGCATCCGCACCGCTGTCCTGGGACTCGGAATCGTCCGCAGTGGCTTCGTCTTCCGCGGCCTCGTCTGCGGCTTCGTCAGCAACCTCATCAGACGCCTGCTCGGCGCCTTCGTCGTCCGTCTCGCCGACCGCGGCCACGGCCGCCATCACAGCGTCGTGGTCGCCCACGACCTCGACCGCTTCTTCGGAAATGTTCTCCGGTTTCTTACTCACAGATCGCCTTCACCCTACTGATAGCCTTCTTCAATCATTTGCAGCGCGCCGTCTTCGGCGAACGCCTCCGGGAACCTCGCCGTCTTCTGCAGCCCGATCTCCCCGAACAGTTCCGTCTGCACCAGCTTTACCGCCTGCACCTTTACCATTTCCAGGATCGCCAGGAACAGGCACACCATCGCGCGGCGGCTGCGCTGCCGTTCAAACAGTTCGCGCGCCGACAACGAGCCCCGCTCACTCTCCAGCGCGCCCCGCAGGAACCGGATCATATCCGGAACCGACACCTCCTCGGTGCCGACGTCATAGATCGGACGCTGCTTGGCCCGATCCAGCACCGTCTGCAGCGTCTTGATCAGATCGAACAAAGTGACCGCCAGGCCCGGATCCTCATCCTCCTCGCGGAACCGCTCGATCTGTGGATTGGACCACACCGCCTCTTCGATCACCCGTTTCTGATGCAGCATCTCAGCGGCATTCTTGAAGCGCTCATGCTCCAGCAGCCGCTGCACCAGCGCCTCGCGCGGATCCTCGTCTTCCTCGCCGTCCATCTCGGCCAGCGCCGGATCCTTCGGCAGCAGCATCCGCGACTTGACGTGGATCAGCGTCGCCGCCATGTAGACGAACTCCGAGCTCAGCTCAATCGACCGATCCGCGGCCTGTTGCATGAACTCCAGGTACTGCTGCGTGATCTGCGCAATCGGAATATCGTAGATATCGATTTCCTGCTTGCGGATCAGGTCCAGCAACAGATCCAGCGGACCCTCGTATTGCTCCAGATGAAAATTGAGCGGTGACGGCACTGTTTCTCAGCATATCAGCGCCGCCGGGCGACGAAACGGCAAAACTCCCCATTGGGCGCGCTCTTCGCACGGACTTCTGTGGATTTGCTGTGGATCCGATGTGGGAAAGGCGCCTCGGCGCCGGTCACCACGGGGGACCGAGGTTCACTCGGCGGCAAGGTTTACCTTCCCAATCCGCGAATCGTCCCCGCCATGAAGAGGCTATCAAGGAGCATTCCGACACTTCGAAGTCCGTGCGCCTCAAAGGGCGCACGTCGGCCCCCCGAACGCCCCTACCGCTGCGGGAACCGCTGATCCGGCGGCACCACCTTCGCCCCTTCAAAGGTCAACGTGACGTCCACCGTCTTGGAATCGTCGTGGATGTCGGCCTCGGCGCCCGTCCGGCCCAGATTGTCGAAAATCCCGTTGTCGACGATCCCCTGAATGAACGAGTCCGGGTAACCGCTCCGGTACGGCGAGCCCTGCGGCATGCCCCACATATCGCGGATCACCGGCTCGCTCAGCAGATCCAGGCCGTTGATCGTCAAATCGCCCATCGAGTACCGGTCGCCGGGCATGACGTTGATCGCCACATCCACCGTCTTCGAATCGTCGTGAACCTCGCGCGATTCGGTGGCCTCGGCGCGCAGGAATCCGGCGGCTTCCAGGTTATGCCGGATCTTCTGCAGGTTCTCTTTGATCAGCGACGCATTGTAGGCCGTGCCCGTCCGAAACGCCGCCTGTTTCGCGAGCCCCGCCGCCTCGCTCCGATCCATCCCGTTAAACGCCACCGTCCCGATCTTGTACTCCGGACCTTCCTCGATCGTCACCATCACGTCGATGCCCTTGTTCTCGGTCGACGGCGAGGCCTCAATCTTCGGGAACGAAACCCGCAGATAGCCGACGTTGTCATAGAGCGGACGGATCGCCAGGTCCAGCATCCGCCGGAATAGGCCCTCGGAGTACCGTTCGCCCACGGCCGTCTCCGCCATGGCCCGGCGCAGATCGAACAGTTCAATTCGCTTGTTCCCGGTGAAGTCCACCGACGAGATTCCCTTTCGATCGCCGGCCGGCCGGAACAGGATCCGGAACTCGCCCGGCAGATCATTGTTCAACTCGCCGATGACCTCGACTTCCTTGCCGGTTTCCTGGGCGATGTGCCGCCGCAGCGCCACCGCGTAGCGGTTGATCACGTCCGGCGTCGCCGGGATACGGTCATCAAAGAGCTTCTCCTGCGCTTTCAGCGCCGCGCGAAGATCGGCCTCTTCCAAAGGAAGCTCCTCGAAGCGGTATGCATACAACGGACCCAGTTCGATCACCTGGAACGTCGCGTCATAGCCGGTCCCCTTGGCGCTGGCATCGTAGCTGTAGCCGACCTCCTGAAACGCGCCGGTCTTCAGCAACCGGTCCCGCGCCGCGTCAAAATCGGCCTGCCGCACCTTATCGCCGATCTTCAGCCCCAGCGCATCGATGATCCGGGCCCCGGGAATCGCGTTGTTGCCCGTGATCCGGATCGCCTCGAGCGGGAACGCAGGAATCTCCTGCGCGGACGCAGGCATCCCCAGCCCCATCGCCAGCACGAACACAAGACACGACGAATTGGAAATACGAAACATGAAACATCTACCGGGCCCGCCACGCGCGGACCGCTAGTTTCATCCTGCCACAGCAGCAGCCTGGGGGGCCGAGGTTCTTTGGGGGGCCGGCGTTCAGCCGGCGGGAAGGTTCCACCTTCCCTATCCGCGAGGCGTTTCGATGTCAAGGCGCAGCCGTCCCACACCCCGAGGTCTGTGAGCGCACGCCGGGTGAACCCCGGTCCCCCATCGACCCACCAACAAAACCCTGACCGTTCGGGAGGGGCCTACACAAAAAACGGCGGACCCGAAGGCCCGCCAACTCTGGAGTTCCCTACCGCCCAACCCGCTCACTTGCCGAGCAGGACGAGGCGGCCTATTCCTGATGGTTCTCGCTACTGTCGGAGCTGCTGGAAACGCTTCCACTCACCGCCGTAACCGCTCCATTTCTTTGCACGGTCCGGATGAAAACCCCGTTCCCTGGCCCATCGGCGCTTTCGACCGAGTAGTCCGCCGGGATCTCGAACAGATTCGGCGGCGGCTCCACCAACTGAATATTGGTCAACTGGAACGTCGTCTCCCCCGAGCGCGGATCGCTGTGCTTGGTCATCACTGTGGTTTCAAGCTCATCGGAGTACCAGCGCTCATCCACCACCTCAATCGGCCGTTCATTGCCGATCTCGCCCGCCGGAATCGTCAGCGTCGAACGCGTCCCGTGCGCCGTCACGCCTTCCATCGTCCGCGTGCCCAGATCGTCCTCAACGACGTCCTGTTCGGTGATGTCCTGTCCTCCAGCCACCTGCACAAACGCCATCGATTGGCCCGCAACCCTCGGCGCCGTCCCGTACGTATATTTCAAACGCGCCCCCTCTGCGCGGGACGGATCGATTCCGCTAAACGCCCCAAAGATCGCCGTATTCGGCCGGTCCACTTCGTTAGCCGTCTTCGAGACCATATGCAACGTGATGTTCTTCCCGCCCACCGGATCCGAGATCATCACCGAGTCTCCTTCCTCGCGACGCTCCCGGCCCTGCCCGTCACGATAGACCTTGCCCTCGGTGCGCTGCACGATCCGGTTCCCGTCCGCCAGCGTCTGCACCGATTCATGCACCTCGGTCGCTGAGTACGGAGCGTTCTTCACGATCGGCCCGTTTACCACTCCCGAAAGAAACACGAAGTTCTGCTTCGCGTTCGCCGCATCGCCCGCGGCCGAACGGAGATTGAACGTTTGCACTTGCCCATCGGTTCCAACGGCGGCCCCGACGGTCACTTCCTGCCGCACCGCCCCGTTCGCATCATGCGGGTTTGGGCCGATAAATAGGACGTTCCCGTGCGGGTCCTGCGCCATCGCCGGTGTGGTCGGGAGTGCCGCCCCCAGCACCATCGCCAGCGCCATCGTGATTCCAAATCTATATTTCATATCCCTGCTCCTCTGTGTCCAACTTCATCGCTAGCGTTTCTGATCGATCGATCTCTTTACTGCCGATCCACAGGCGGAACAGCCTGCGATAGACCGGACGAACCGCCATCCGGGGCGCGTCCCACGAACCGGATCGCCCGCGCGATCCCGTCATTGCCCACCAATACATCGGCCTCCACCGGCTCGTACAAGCGGTCCGGATGCACCCACAGCCCAACCTCTCGCATCGTCGACGCCGGCACTGTCGTCCGCAGAATCCGGCCCCGCTCAAACGGAGGGATTACCTCCAGCAGCGGGAAGAAATCCGTCGCGACCTCGCCGGTCCCGGGCAGCGTCGTCAGCGGCTCCTCCATCGGCGATGCACCCGGCTGCACCGAGGGCGGCACCAAAGGCTCACCAGTCCGCGGCCCTGGGTTTGGCGCCTGCGGCCCTTTGGTCAGTGACGCCGGCACCGCCTGCATCACCTGCCCCGCGCGTTGCCGCGGCGCATTCTTCACGGGAGCGGACGGCGGAGGGATCACCGACCGCTCCCGTAGCTCTTGAGGAGAGCCCGTCGCTGCAAGGTCGACACCCGCTTCCGCGCCACGCGAAACAACACTCGAATCTTGAACCTCTGCCGGCCCTACCGACCGCGTCGCCGTTTGCTCCGGCGGTGTACCCGCCCCGAAACCGGAAGACCAGCCCTGCCAGCCCAGCACCGCGATAAACATCGCCGCCGCGCCCGCCAGCGCCCAGAACGCCGGACGATACCAATGTGCGGATAGCTTCTGGGAATGCCGCGAATGGGCCGCCTCAGTCAACTTGGCCGAGTTGAGGCGCCGGAATTCGGCCAGCACCTCGGCTTCCGTCTCCGCCGACGCCTGCTTACCCGCATCCTCGGCGGCCAGCGCCTTCAATGCCTCCGGAATCCGATCTTCCTGGCTCATTCGATACTCCTTATCGCGGCCGGGAGGGCCTGCAAACCCGCCGTGCCTCCACCGGAAGCCGATCCGCGACCCGCCGCCTGCGACCTGCCCGCCCCCAGCTTCTCGGCCAGCAATTTCCTGCCGCGATTCAGCCGCGACCGCACCGTCCCCACCGGACACGCGAGCGCCACCGCGGCTTCCTCATACGTCGTCTCCTGGAGATCGCACAACACCACGGCCTCGCGATACGCCGCCGGCAAACTCAAGACGGCCTGCCGCACCTGCTCCACCGTTTCCCTGCGCGTCAGATCCCCGAGCAGGTCCACCGGACCCGCGTGCTCCCCAGCGTCCTCCTCGCTCTGCGCCCGCCAGCCCCGAGCCCCATCGCCACGCTCCAGATGCCGCAGCACCAGCTTCCGCGCGACCCCATACAGGAACGCCCGCAGCGGCCCGCGCGCCGCGTCATACCCTCCGCCCGCATCCGTACGCAGCAGGATCAGGAACGTCTCCTGCACGATGTCCTCAGCCGCCGCTGCCTGCCCGGTCATCTGCAGCGCGAAGCGGAAGATCTCGCCTTGCCGGCGCTGGAACAGTTGCGCAAAGGCAAGCTCATCCCCGCCCAGCGCCGCGGCCAGAAGAGCCGCATCGCTCGATTCGCTCCCCGGAGGATTGGTTTCCATGCGCACGCGTGATGGTTTGTCGTTCAAAGGCCCCAGAAAATAAGCCCAACGATTTCTTCTACTGACGGAGCAACCAACCATTCGTCGCGCCGTCACTCAAGATTCCCGCCACGCGCCAAAAAGGTTCCCGAGTTTTCATCTGACGTTAGTCCTCAACCCCTTTCCCGCCCATCCACCGGAACTCCTGGACTCAGACGCGTTGAGCTGGCGAAAGGGCCTCTGGCCCCCCTCCGGGATCCGAAATACAGCTTCTTCAGCTGAGCCGGCAAATGGGCCTTGGGCCCTCCGGGATGCGAAATACAACTTCTCCAGGCGAGCTGGCAAAAGGGGCCTTTGGCCCTCTCCAGGTGAGCTGGCAAAAGGGGCCTTTGGCCCCTGTTAAACTGATAGTTCATCTCATGAGCTACGACGTCATCGTCATCGGGAGTGGTCCCGGTGGCTACTCCTCGGCCATCCGCGCCGGCCAATACGGACTCAAGACAGCGGTTATTGAAAAGGACACCAAGCTTGGCGGCGTCTGCCTGCACGTAGGCTGCATTCCCACCAAGAGCCTGCTCCATGCCGCTGAGGTGTTTGAACGGTTCAAGCATTCCGCGGGCGAAGGCATCCTGTGCGATAACCCGCGCCTGGACTACCCCAAGGTCGTCCAACACAAACAGAACATCGTGGACCAGCACGCCAACGGCGTGAAGTTCCTGATGAAGAAAAATAAGGTCGACGTGATCTCCGGCTACGGTCGCCTCGCCGGCCCCGGCCGCGTCGAGGTCACCAAGGAAGACGGCAGCACGCAGCTTCTGGAGACCAAGAACGTTGTGCTGGCCACCGGTTCGCGGGCGCGCATGCTGCCCGGCCTCGAGCCCGACCCCAAGCGCATCCTCACCAACATCGAGATCCTCAACCTCACCGAGATTCCCAAGAGCATGGCGATCCTCGGCTCCGGCGCCGTCGGCTCCGAGTTTGCCTCGTGCTTCAACAGCTTCGGCACCGATTGCACCATCTATGAGATGCTGCCGCGCATCGTCCCGGTAGAGGACGAAGAGGTCTCCAAGGAGCTTGAGAAGGCCTTCAAGAAGAAGGGCATCAAGGTCGAGACCGGCGCCAAGGTCGGGAACGTCGAGAACACCGGCTCCAGCGTCCGCTTCACGGTGGACCTCGCCAACGGCAAGACCGAGACGCGCGAAGCCGAATGCTTCCTGGTCGCGATCGGCCGCGCGCCGAACACTTCGAACATTGGCCTTGAGGGCACCGGCATTGAACTCGACCGCGGCTTCATCAAGGTCGATGGCTATCAGCGCACCGCCATGCCGGGCGTTTACGCGATCGGCGATATTGTCGCGGGAATGCCGCAGCTCGCGCATGCCGCGGCCGCCGAAGGCATGGTCGCGATGGGACACATCGCCGGCGTCGAAGTCACCCCGGTGAGCCGTCTCCGCATCCCCGGAGCCACCTACACCGATCCGGGCATCGGCAGCGTCGGGCTCACCGAAGCGCAGGCCCGCGCGCAAGGCTACTCGGTACAGATCGGCAAGTTCCCCTTCGTCGGCAACAGCAAGGCCACGATCCTGGGTAGCCACGGCGGCTTCGTCAAGGTGGTCTCCGATGAAAAGTACGGCGAGGTCCTGGGTCTGCACATCATCGGACCACAGGCCTACGAACTGATCGGCGAAGGCGTGCTGGCAATGGAAGCCGAAGCCACGGTCGAAACGCTGCAACACACCGTCCACGCGCATCCGACCATCTATGAGGCCGTCGGCGAAGCCTTCCAGGCGGTCTACGGAATGGCGATCAACATTTAGCGGAAAGCCCCCGGCCGGAACCCCAAAACAGACAGCAACGAACCGCATGAATCTTACGCAGCATCCCGAATCCTCGCGCCCCGCGCTCTGGGATGCTGCTGTATCCAGTTCCGCTTCCATCGACGCACGGCCGTGCCGCGTCATCGACCTCGGGCGCAGGAACTACGCCGACGCGCTGGCGATGCAGCATGATCTCGTCGCGCGCCGCAAACACGGCGAGATCGCCGATACGCTTCTGTTCGTCGAGCATCCGCACGTGGTCACCATGGGCCGCAACGGCGGACGCCAAGGCGGCGCCGGGATGAGCGAGAACCTGCTGGCCTCGCCCGAGCTGCTGGAACGCGCCGGCATTCAGTTTTTCGAGTCCGATCGCGGCGGCGACGTCACCTACCACGGACCCGGCCAGATTGTGGGCTATCCGATCTTCGATCTCCGTGAATGGAAACGGGATGTCGTGGCCTATGTTCGTGGGATCGAAGAAGTCGTGATCCGCGCGCTGGCCCAGTTCGGCATCGAAGGCGGCCGCGAAGAAGGCGCCACCGGCGTTTGGGTCGGTCAGGGCGCGCAGCGTGCAAAAGTCTGTGCCATCGGAATCCACGTCAGCCGCTGGGTCACCTCGCACGGCTTCGCGCTGAATCTCGACACGGACCTCAATTACTTTCGCTATATTGTTCCCTGCGGGCTCACTCGCCCGGTAACGTCCATGCGCGCGCTGGGCTCGACCGCCGGACGCCCGGAGGTGATGGACGCGCTGAGCGATGCGTTCGGCGACGTATTTTCGCGCCGCATGACGCCGACGGAATCGGAAAATCTGGCAGGAGCGGAAACGCCTGCCCCATCAGCTTCCCCGAAACGAGGCTGAGAGAGAGAGACAGCCGCCCTTTGAGCGCGGCGAAAAGAGAGTTTGACGGCTTCGCCCGAGCGCCGAGCCGCGGAAGGAACACCTGCCTCGCCGGGTTTTGACGGGGCTCGATGGTAGGAATCGCTTCGTCGGGGTCGGCGGAGCAGCAAAAGAAACCTGCCTCGCCGCAACGGTGGGGCCGCTGAACATAAATGGAGAACGCATGATCGACGTCGTAATGCCCCAGATGGGGGAAAGTATTGTCGAAGGTACACTCACCCGCTGGCTGAAAAAGCCCGGTGAGTCGGTGGAGCGCGATGAGCCGCTGTTTGAGATTTCCACCGATAAGGTAGACACCGAGATCCCATCGCCCGCCGCCGGGACGCTGTCTGAAGTGCTGGCCCAGGAAGGCGATACGATCGCCGTGGATAGCGTGGTCGCCAAGATCGATGACGGCTCCGGTGGTGGCGGCGCAGCCGCTGCGCCCGCCCAAGCAGCCGCTCCCGAACCTCCGGCCGCACCGCCGCCTCCTCCTCCAGCCCCGGCGCCGGTTGCCCCTGCTCCAACACAAGTCGCGGCTCCTCCACCGCCGCCTCCGCCGGCACCAGCAGCACCGCCTCCGGCCGCGGCCGTCGAGGCTGGAGCTCCGCTGTCGCCGCTGGTCCGCAAGATGGCGCGCGAGAACAATATTGACCTGAACCAGGTCGCCGGCACCGGCGCCGGTGGACGCATCACCAAGCAGGATCTGGAAGCCTACATTGGTGGTGGCGCTCCCGCGGCGGCTGCCCCGCAACCGGCTGCTCCTCCGCCGCCTCCGGCCCCAGCTCCGGTACAGGCCGCTCCTCCGCCACCGCCTCCTCCGCCGCCCCCACCGGCTCAGGTACCCGCGCAGCGTGAGGCTCCCGTGAACGTTCCGGCTCCGCAGATGCCGGGCGCCGCGCCCGCGCTCAAAGTCGAGCCGATGAGCATGATGCGCCGCGCCATCGCCGAGCACATGATCCGCAGCAAGGCGACCTCGGCGCATGTCACCACGATCCATAAAGTGGACATGACCAACATCGTTAAGCTGCGCAACAAGCACAAGAACGCCTTCAAGGAACAGTACGGCTTCAGCCTGACCTTCCTGCCGTTCGTGATCCGCGCCGCCTGCGCCGCTCTGCGCGACTACCCCATCGTCAATGCCTCCATCGACGACGCGACCAGCAGCGTGATCTACCATCGCGATGTGAATATTGGCATCGCCGTGGCGCTCGAAGGCGGCCTGATCGTTCCGGTGATCGAGAACGCCGACGAGAAGAACATCACGGGCCTGCAGCGCTCGGTGGTGGATCTGGCCGCGCGCGCCCGTTCCCGCCAACTCCGAGCCTCCGAGGCCCAGGGCGGCACCTTCACCATCACCAACTTCGGCAGCTTCGGCAGCCTGTTCGCCACGCCGGTGATCAATCAGCCGCAGGTGGCGATCCTCGGCATGGGCGCCGTGGTCAAGGAACCGGTGGTGGTGGACGACATGATCGCCATCCGGTCCGTGGCCTACCTGGGGCTGACCTTCGACCATCGCCTGATCGACGGCGCGCTGGGCGACCAGTTCTGCCAGAAGGTCAAGCACGTGTTGGAGAACTGGAACGAGGAGGTCCGCTGAGCGCGGGTCGACTCGAAGTAGTCCGATTCAGAACAAGTAGTTTTGAGGGCGGGTTCGCGCAAGCGGATCCGCCCTTTTGCGTCTGCGCCTTTATGGCAGTTCCAGACCGAAGATGAACCGCAGCCCATCCGCCAGGCTGCCGCGCCAGTTGAGAAAATCGTGGTCGCCGTTGAACTCCCGGTATTCCACGGTGTACCCCTTCTTACGCAGCACTTGGTAAAGGTCACGGTTGGCCTCCAGAATTGATGGGCCCGTGAGGCTTGCCCCATCCTCCATCAAACCTGCCTCCAGGAACAATCGGGCTCCAGTATTCGCAACGGCGGCGTATTTCCGCGTGAGCCATTCCGGCTCGCTCTCATCATCCGGTTTCCACCAAAAGGAACCAGACTGGGAAATCGCATTGCCGATCACATCTGGATGACGCAGTACAACGTAGGCGGCGGATAGTCCGCCGAGACTGGAGCCGGCCGCAGCCACATCCCGCGGGTCGCCGCTCGCGGCATAAGTTTTACGCATCCACGGAACCAGTTCCAAGGCCAGAAAATCCGCGAAACCAGGTGAGCAGCCTAGCTCAACCGCTCGGCTGCTGCTCGTTGGATTCCCCACGAACGCCGCAACCAGCGGTGGAATTTTCTTTTCCGCGATCAGGTTATCGAGGATAACCGGTGTCGGAGCCGCGCCAATGTATGCCGCACCATCGAACATCACCAGCAACGGATAGCGCTCTCCCGCAGAGAAACCCGGCGGGGTGTAAACCCAAACGTCCCGCTCATTTTGGAGGATTGCGCTCGAAAAGGTGAGTTTCTCTACCTCGCCATGAGGTACGCCCGGCAGAGGCTCGATCCAAGTTTGCGGCGGCGCTTCCGGCAACTCGACATAGGAGGAGGGCATCCCTCCTGGATCATGCCTCGGGTTTAACGGATCCGGTCGCAACTCGGCAAGGCGCCGGTTCATCGCTTCGCGATCCTTGGGATCGATCGATTCAATCGGAATCAGGCTGTCGTTCGGCGACAAACTATAGATGAAACGGGCATCATTACGAACCTTATAAGTCCGGTACCATACGTCGGTGCGAGGTAGGCGCGACATTTGGTTGTTCCCAATCTCGGTACCCGCTGGTCCGCCGATCACAATGACATTTCGCGTGTCCGCATCACCCCTCCACAGAAAAGTCACCAAGGAGCTCTCGTTGTCATTGGAAAGCTTCTCGACCAGCGGCGTCTGATTGGACTTCATCTCGGTCCAGAATTGCTCGACCGCGGTAGGGTCGCCCGCCGACACATTCGCCTGCAACCTTGCAAGCCTGGGACTCTGTGGAGCCATCTGACCCTGGACGATTCCTAAAGGAAGCCCGACAGCTAGGAGGATAAGAATCCGGGTCATTTCTCTGCCCGAAGTGTAGCGTAGTCACGCTATCTGGAGTTCAGCTACCGAAAGTCCACTCAGCCCCAAACAGAAATAGGCGAGCCCGAAGGCTCGCCCATCTCGCCAAATTGTAAACTTCGCCCTTAGCTACTGCGCCGGCGCGCCCGGACCGGCCGGGATCTGCGGAACCGGTTTCGGAGCCGCGGTTCCAGGAACCGTCCCCGCCGCCGGGGCTTTCGCCGGAGCCGCCGCGGCCGCGGCCATCGGATGCTTCTTATCGTAGGCCTCGATCACCTGCGCGGTGATATCGATCGTCTCGGAAGCCCACACCAGACCCGAGTTCGGATTCCGCGCATCCAGCAACAGCGAGTAGCCGTTGGCGGTCAGATATTCGTTCAGCACCAGCCGCATCTTCGCGGTCAAGTCATCCAGCACCACACGCTGTTTCTCATCGCTCTCGGCCTGGAAGTCCTCGACCTTGCGCTGCAGCGTCTTATTCTTGGCGTCGATTTCCCGTTGCAGATCGGCCTGCGCCGTCTCCGACAACGTATTGGAGCCCTGGCTGAGCCGGGTTTGCAGGTCCTGCACCTCCGCCTGCAGCGCTTCGAGCTCGGCATTGCGAGGCTGGAAGAATTCCTTGTTCAGGTTGGCGACCGACGCCTCGCCTTCCTGCGTGGAAACCATGGCGGATTGAAGGTCAATCACCGCGACCTTCCCGGACGTGGGGCTCTGAGCAAACGCCGAAGCAGCGACCATAGCGATCGCCCCACCGACGATCGCAAGGCGCAATGCAAAAGATCTCATCACAACAATATACTCCTCAATGTTTTGCGCGACTCTCCCCGCACCTCGGCGCCGATCGCCGAAAGGTGGGAAGGTCACGCAAGGAACTTTCATTATCGTAACATTCTCAAGCGGTTGGACACCGCACATCGCGGCACACAACCTTTTAGACGGTTTCTCTCCAGAAAGGTTTACTCCCCAGTGCCCGCGTGTCCCTAGAAGGTCCGCCCGATGGTGAACCGGAACATCGTCTTCTTCTCGAAGTACGGAATCGGCTGACCGAACTGCGCGATCGAATTGTAGAACGAGGCAGCATTCGGGAAGTAGCTGCGGTCCGCCACAATCGGTGGCTGAACATAGGAGTTCATGGTTGTCGGGTTATAGGCGTAGTAGACGCGGAACGGCTGGTTGAAGATCGGCATCAGCACCTGAAATTCGATGCCTGTCGAAGTCCGAATCTGTTGCGTGCTATTCGCAATCACTGCCCGGTTGGCAAAGGCCGCCTCCGGGAACTGCTGGTTCAAAGCGTTGATACGGCTCGGGTTGATGGCCAACTGGCTGGCGTTCGACAAACGATTTACGCCGGCGTCGAAGAAGGCGGCCAGCGTCACCGGACCGAACAACTGGATCCGGTATTCCAGGTTCGCAACGAACTTGGTGTCGCCGCCCGGGAAGACCATCTGATAGGTCGGGATCGTCTGCGTCAACGGAGCCAATTGGGTCGCGCCAGTGTTCGGATCGGTATAAAGCTGCTGACGCGCGCTGCCATCGTTATTCAGCACGGCAACCTGGGAGGTGGTCGGAATGAACGCAATCGGACTCAGCGAATACAGGTTGAATCCCCGGACGTCGTTCTGGCCGCCCATGAAGAACCGGTTCATCGGCGCGGCCACCCTGCCTCCATACCCGGTCAGGTAGCTCGCATAGAAGTGCATGGCGAGCACGTGGTTCGCCTTCAAACCGCGCCGGTAGTGGGTGAAGTCCAGCAGCGGCATGATCTGATTGATATTGCCGCCCAGCGGTCCGCCGGCAAACTGCAGCGACCCCTGGAAGGAAGTTCCCGCGGTCGGCGTCATCGGGTTGTTGACTGAATTATAGACGTAGCTGGGCGTCACCGACGACGTCTTGATACCGTCGAGCTGGTTCGGCCCATTGATCTTCATGAAGTTCAGGTAATTGAAGTAGTTTTGGGCCGAGGTCGAACTGGTCACCACGCTCTGGCTCTGGTAGCTGTAGTTCAGGCCTACCCGGGCGAAGCTGCGCCGCAGCGGATAGCTGGCGAACACCGTGAACCCCTTCGAATTCGTCGCATAGTTCAAGATGTTGTTCAAACCGATGTTCTGATAGAGCGGGATCAGGTTCGCCCCGGCCAGAATCGAAGCCTCACGCGCCTGATTAAAGTTGAACTGGCTCAGATTGATGGTGAAGCCCAGCGTGATCGGCCGGTTCAGAAAGTACGGCTCAGTGAAGCCGAACTGCACGTTCTTGTAGCGCGTACCTACGCTGGAATTTACGCTCAGCGACTCGCCCAATCCCAGGAAATTGTTGGTCGAATACTGGAAGCCCAGGAAGCTTCCCTGGATACCGGAAATACCGCCGCTCATCTGGATGGTGTTCTTACCCTTTTCCTTGACGTTCAGCGTCAGGTCCACGGTGTTGGTGCGGTTGTCGGTGCGGACGTCGACCGAGTCTTCCTCGTCCAGGGTGTCAAAGTACCCGAGCTGGTTCAGCCGCAGAACGCTCAGGTCCCATAACTGCTTGTTGTAGATGGCGCCTTCGTCCAGCATCAGTTCGCGGCGGATGACCTTGTCGCGCGTGGTCGTGTTGCCGGCGAAATCGATGCGGCGCACGAAGAACTGGTCGCCTTCGTCCACGTCCAGCGTCAGATTGACCAGATCATTGTCGCCGACGATCTCATAGTTCGGATTCGCCAGGAAGTTGATGTAGCCGGCCTGCCCATACAATTCGCGAAGCCGATCGATGCCGTCTTCCAGCTTCTTGGTGGAGTACACATCACCTGGCCCCATCTGAAAGATCGGTCCGGCCAGCGCTTCCGGAGTCGTGAAGAACTCAACGCCGGTGAAGTTGATGTTGTTCAACCGGTGGAGCTTGCCTTCTTCGATCGTGAGATCCACATTGGCCCGCTTGCCGGGCCGGTTCGGCCAGATCAGCGGCAGGCGCAACTTCCCGCCCCCGATGTCCACCACATTGGTCTGGACATCCGACACACGCGCCTGCAGGTAGCCGCGCTCCCGGTAGTAATCGGGGATCGAGACCACCGTGTCATACTCCACGGCGTTGGTGTCGTAGCTCTTCGGGAAGAGCTCCTCGAAGAATATCGAGTGCGGGATCCCCATGCCCTTGGTCGCCTTCATATTGCTGCGCAGTTCCCGGTAGGGGAAGGTATCGTTGCCCGTCATGGTGAACTTCCCGACCTTCACCTTCGGACCTTCGGTCACATGCAGGGTGATCGCCACGGAAGACGGCGGCAACGGCTCGACCTGGGCCTGCACTTCGGCGAACTGGCGACCCTCCTCGGCCAGGTACGCCTTCAGCACGTTTTGCGCGCGCCGAAGCTTGGCGTCATCAAATTGCGCCTCCACGCTGAGCCCTACGTTGCGTTCCCGGAAGCGATCCAGAATGTCGGAGGTGGTGACGGCTTTCACGCCCTCAAACTGCAGGGTACGGATGGTGGGACGCTCCTGAAGGACGAACCGGACGATCCAGCCCACCTGGCCCCGCTCCCGCTCCAGGCGGATATCGTCGAACCGGCCCTGATTCCACAGGGTGATCAAGTCGCGCTGCAGTGCGGTCTCACTGTAAATGTCGCCGACCCGGGAAAAAATCGCGTTCCGCAGAGCCAGTTGCGTGATGCGGCGGGCGCCCCGAAATTCAATGGTTTCGATCCGGTTGGCGGCCTCGGTGTCGACCTGCTGCTGGCCTTCCTCGGGCGGCGCAACCTCCTCGAACGGATTTTGCGCATTGCCCGCCGGCAGGTCCTCGAACGGATTGTCCTGCGCGAAAACCGCGGGCGCGGCGAGCACCAGAGCCAATACGGCCACAGCGAGCCGGCAGACACCGGTCCCTCGACTCATAACGCTATTGAAGAGGGCGGTTCCCGCCATCCTGATGCCGCGTTCCTTTCTTGCGCCCATGCGCACGGGTACCGCACTTCGGCTGTTCAAGGGGTTAGACCTTCTTTGAGACAGACAATCCGCCAAAGCCTGCGTACGACCCAATTTTGACATTCTACCTTATCGCTTCCGCGTTGCGCCGGTTTTCCGAAGATTACCCAGGCAGAGCCAGCGGCCTCAAGGGTCCGGCTGTGCCCGGCGGAAGATACATCACGCGCCGAAACTTGGAAAACCGTACGGAATCCGGCCGCCCACAGGGATCTCCACCAACCGGAGAGCAGGTTGAGGACCATCGGTTCCGCTGCGGCCCGGCTTCGGGGATACTCCGCCAAGGATCTTCAAACCACTGACTTCAATAGACTTTGCAGGAGCCCCGACATCGCCCTCCGCAGCCGCGTATACTTGGGCGGTGTGGCCGGTTCCTCTCGGGTGTGAAGCCCCGACGACTCGTGGAACTGGATTGGGATCCCGCCGCCGCGCGTGACCCGCCTCAACAATGATAAAACGAGCCGTCATCACCGGAATGGGCGCCGTCAGCCCGAACGGCCTCGGCGTCGCCGCCTTTTGGGACGCCACACGCCACGGACGCAGCGGCATCAGCACCATCACCCGCTTCGACCCCTCTGAGCTTCCCGTGCACGTGGCCGGCGAAGTGCGGGGCCTGAACGAAGCCGATTACGTTTCGCCCAAGGATCGTCCGCACACCTCGCGCGCCACCCCGCTCGCCCTAGCCGCCGCCCGCGAAGCGCTCCATTCGGCCGGCATCTGTCCCGAGACCATGACCCGGGACCAGTTGCGCGAAATCGGCGTACTGGTGGGCTCCGGAGGCGGCGCGGTTGAATTCACCGAGGAGCAGTACCGCATCCTGCACACCAAAAGCTGGCGCCAATGCAGCGTCTACACCGTGCCGACCTCGACCATGGGCACCCTGGCCAGCGAAGTTTCCATGAAATTCGGGCTCCGCGGCCCCAGCCACGTCATCACCACCGGCTGCACGTCCTCCACCGACGCGCTGGGCTACGCGCTGCAACAGATCCGCTGGGGCAACGCCCGGCAACTGCTGGTCGGCGGCGTGGACGCGCCCATCGCCCCGCTGATCATGCGCGGCTTTATCGCGATGCGCATCATGTCTCAGGGCTGGAATCAGGAGCCGGCGCGCAGCTCACGGCCGTTTTCGGCAGACCGCACCGGGTTCGTCATCGCCGAGGGCGCCTGGTTCTTTGTCGTCGAGGAGCGGGAACGTGCGCTGGCCCGCGGAGCCACCATCTACGGCGAGCTGGCCGGCTACGGCTCCACCTGCGAGGCCTATCATCGCGTCCGCCTGGAAGAATGCGGCGAGGAGCCGGCGCGGGCGATTCAGCTCGCCATGCAGGACGCCGGCGTTGACGGATCGCGCATCGGCTACCTGAACTACCACGGCACCGGAACCGAGCTCAATGACCGGATCGAGACGACTGCCGTGAAGCTGGCCTTCGGCGAGGAGCGCGCGCGGAAGCTCCCCGGATCGGCGCTCAAGAGCCTGATCGGGCATCCGCAGGGAGCCTGTGGCGCGGCCGGCGTGGCGGCGACTTTACTCGCCATGCGCGACGGGATCCTGCCGCCGACCGCCAACCTGGAGGTCCCGGATCCGGAATGCGACCTCGACTACATCTCCGGCGAGCCGCGCAAGGCGGACGTCGAGTACGCGGTCGCCAATTGCATTGCCTTCGGCAGCAAGAACTCGGCTCTGGTCCTCCGCCGGGCTCAGTAAGGGGGGCCGACGTTCCGCCGGCGGGAAGCGCGTCCCCATCCTCGAGGCGCCGAGCTGACGTAAGTGGCGGGCATGGCCCCACCCCACACACATTCCGGACACTCCCCTTAAAGCAGAACGCCCCATCCGGCCTCCACGACTGGAAGCAGGATGAGGCGTTAAATGCGTGGACCAAACCGAGTGCACAGGCTTTTTCGGCCATTGTGCGCGCGGTCTTATCTAATTAGATGTAGTCGTCCTCGTCGTCGACATAGCCCTCGGCTGCATCGGACTTCGGCTTGGCGGAAGGCTGCGGGCTCTCCTGGACTCGCGGAGCTGCCGGAGCCGCCTTGGCCGCCGCCTTCGAACTGACCGCGACTTCCGCCACTTCCTCCATCTCATGGTCGCCGTCGATCTCGCCGCCGGCCATGTAGCCTTCCTCACCGTCCTCATACTCGCCCTCAAGCTCGGGGTCTCCCTGCTCTTCGCGCGGCGTGTAATAGGAGTGATAGTAGGTGTACTTACTGTAGAGTTCGCCTCGGCGGGCGCCGTTCACCACGATGCCTAGCACATTGTTGTCGCATAGCGACTGCATCGCGCGGGTGACCGAATCGATGGTCGTGTGCCCGATGCGCACCACCAGCAGCGTGCCGTGGCTCATCGTCGACAGCAGGTTCGCGTCGGCGGCGAACAGCAGCGGCGGGCTGTCCATGATCACCCATTGGAACAGACTCGGCAGCCGTTCCAGCAGGATCCGGACCTCGCGCAGGTTCAGCAATTCCAGCGGATTGATCACCGCTTCGCCGGCGGGAAGAATATACAGGTCGGTCCCAGCCACGCGGCGCATCGCCTCATGCAGCTGGCACTTGCCCAGCAGGTAATCGGTGATGCCCGGCCCGCGATCGATGCCGAACAGCGTGTGCACCACCGGACGCCGGAAGTCGAAGTCGGCCAGCAGCGTCGTGTTGCCGGAAAGATAAGATTGCGCCAGCGCCAGATTCGCCGCCGACAGGGACTTGCCCTCGGCCGGCGAAGGACTGGTCACCACCACCGTGTGAATCGGCTGCAGCGTCTTCATGTGGTTCAGACGCGTGCGCAGGGTGCGGAACTCCTCCATCGGCGCCTCGTGCGGACGCGAGGCATCGATCAGCAGCGAGTCGGTCGCGGTGCGGAATGGAATCTCCTTGACCCGCTCCAGCAGTCCGTCCATCTCCGAGGTATTCGGCTGCACCGGGGGCGGCAAGGTCGCCGTGGCCGCCTCCCGAACCGCGCTGGCGGCGGGCGGCGGGGAACTGGGACGCGGCTCCGGTCGGCTCGGTGGCTTCAGCATTCCGGCCTGTTCGGCGCGGCGAAGCGCATCATGTACTCGGCTCATAGACTTCCCCTTGATTCCTTCATCGGCGTTCCGGCAGACTTTTTAACTGGCATTAGGCTTAACTGGCATTCAGAACGGTGTAGTAATAGGCGACCGATCCCGCCATCACCACCACCGAAGCCAGGCAGGCCGTGGTCCAGCCCAACCAGGCGATCCGCTTGCGGCGCTTCACGACAAAGTCGTTCTCCAGCAGCGGGATGCTGCCGAGAATCGCCATTTGCGTGTAGGCCCGCACGTCCTTCAGATTCTTCAGCGAGGTGTCCTTCATCTCCCGCGCTCCGGCCATCACCAGACCGATGATCAACCCAAACCCCACTCCCGCGCCGATCACCACCGGACGGTTCGGCTGAGACGGACGGGTCGGCAGTGAGGCCTGATCGATCACTTCCAGCCGCTCGCCTTGCGCGCGTTCCTGCATCTCATTGGCCACCTGGGCGCCGCTTAGCAATTTCTTCCGTTCCAGGTACTTCTCCTCGGCGATTCTCGCGGCGCGCTGCAGCTCCTCATACTCCTGCTCGCCCACCGGAGTCTGCAGCAGGCGCCTCCGGTAGATGTCCGACTGCCCCTTGGTCTCCTCCAGAGCGCGGTTCAACGTTTCGATCTCGGTTCGCTTCAGGGAGATCTGCGTTTCCAGTTGCTGGATGTTGGCCTCCACCTGGCGAATGTTGCGCTGGCTTTGAATGGCCGGCAATGCCGCGGCGGGTTCCGGCGTATTCAACACCTTCGTGGCTTCTTCCGCCTTCACTTCCTCCAGCTTCTGTTTGGCGAGTTCCAGCCGGCCCTCAACTGACTTCACGTCCGGATGATTCGCCGTATAGCGCTGCAGGGCCAGCCGGAGTTGCGTCTGCAGATCCTCCACATCGCGCTCGGCGGCCACCACTCTGGAGTTCTGCGTCTGGGAAACTTCGGCGACCTGATCGCCTTCCTGAATCCGGGCGCCCAGTTCTTTCCTGTAAATATCAAGATTGGTCTGCATCCCCAACAGCTCATTCTGTGCCCGGCTCAACGAATTCTGCTGCACCTGGAACTGGTTGTTCAGCGACTGCAACGTCTGGGCATTCGAGTTCACCTGATCGGGCAGGTTCCCGTTATTGTCCAGGCGGAATGAGGTCAGCCGGTCTTCGGCGTCCTGCAATTCCTGCTGGGCTTCGGCCAGGCTCTGCTGCGCGAATTCCTCGGTTTGGTAGGAGGCCCGTCCGCGGCTTTCCACGTTCTCCGACATGAACTGCGCCACCAGTTCCTCCACCACGCGTTGCGCCGCGTGCCGGTCATAGTAGGTGAAGCCCACTTCAAAAGCCGGGAACTGTGAAGACCCGCGCCCACCCACCAGCGTCGGCAGCGGCCGGATGTCGATGTTGTCGCCCATCAATTCGATGACGTCCTGCATCGGCATCTTCGCCACCTCGGAGATATACAGCTTCTGGTTGTTGATGATCTGCGTCAGGCGGCTGCGGCTGGTGATGGTGGCGGCCATCGTCCCGATGCGGTCCACCAGGGCCTGCGTCATCGCCGACGGCACCATCTGCTCGGGAATCTGCTGCGGCATGATCTGCACGCGCGCCTCCGAGCGGTAGCTATCCGGCCATAGGTAAACCCCCGCCACCGTCAGAACCGATACCAGCAGGAATGGACCGATCACCCAGCCCTTGTGGCGGCGCAGGATGTCGATGTAATCCTCCACATCCAACGCTCTGCGGGAAACACTGATATTGTCGTTTGGCTGCATTCTGATTTACTCCTTACTGACTCTGCCACCGAACTGACTCCGCCACCGAAGAGGCCCTAAACCGCCGTCGCCTAATCCCGGATCAGGACGGTGTCGCCGTTCTGCAGGACAAAATTTGGATTCTTGTCAAAATTCTTGCCCTTCACGAAATCTTCGTAATTGAACTTCAGACGCTCTTTGCCGCGCATCACGATCACTTCGTCCATCTTCGCGTAGTAATCGCCCCCGCCGCCGGCCAGGTTGATCGCGTCAAAAATCGTCATTTCCTTCACCAGCGGATAGCTTCCCGGCTTCTTCACATCGCCGGCGACCGTGTAGCTCCGCGAGTTGACCTGCATCACCGACACGGTCACTTCCGGGCTGTTCAGAAACTCGGTCAGCGCCTCGGTCAGCGTATCCTCCAGGCGCTGCGGCGTCAGGCCCGCCGCCTGGATCTCACCGATCAGCGGCATGTTAAAGCGGCCGTCGGGACGAACCGCCACCTGACGGCTCATTTCCGGATCCCGCCAGACCTCAATCTGGATGATGTCCTGCGGACCAATCACAAAATCCGAGGGAAGCCCTAGCGGCAGCGCATTCGGACCAACATCCGAAGGCGACGGGGCTTCCACCGTCACCGGTTCCGCCGGAACCGAACTTTCCTGCTGGGCAAAACTACTGGGTATGAAGACCGCCGATACGGCCAGAAGCAAAGCTAGCTTCGCTTGGTGCGCCATCTCGTTCCTCCTAAATTCTTCTACGGCTGGCACACAGCTGTGCGCAGATGGACAGGCCGATGTCTTTTCATTGTACAATCCGGAGGCCTCTCGTGCCGACCCTTGGCAACGGACCTTTCGATTCCTCTCGGCCACTTATACTACTGATAAGACAACACCGAGCCAGCAGTGTCTAGTAACGCTAGTACCAGGACCTTACTTTTCCTCTCGCTCGGCAAAGGAACTTTCGATTTATGAATTACTTTCTGGCCAAGACGGACCCGGACACCTACTCCATCGACGACTTTGCCCGGGAACAGAAGACCCTCTGGGACGGGGTTCGCAACGCCCAGGCCGCAAGAGCCATCCTCGCCATGCAGCCCGGCGACCGGGTCTTTATCTATCATTCCGGGGGCGTTTCCGCCGTGGTGGGCCTGGCGGAAGTGCTCACCGCCGGCCGCCCCGATCCCAACGACGCCAAGTCCTCCATCGCCGACTTCAAGCTCCTGGCGCGCCTGGACCCGCCGGTCACCTTAAAAGAGATCAAACAATCCGGCAAATTCGACGACTGGTCACTGGTACGTCAGTCCCGTCTGTCGACCATGGCCGCCCCCGCCAAGTTCGCCGCATTCCTGCGAAAAAAATTTCCAAACGTGAACATTTAGCCCAAATGTGGGGCGAGCTTTGGCGGCCCGAGGTTCACTCGGCGGGAAGCATTCCGCTTCCCAGTCTGCGAGGCCCAGAGGTTCGTCTCCACGCACCGAGGCTCGGTGCGCGGGAGCGCTAAGGCCCTCCGCAAGCCGAACCGACCCCTATCCCAGCCGCCGCATTCCGGCCCAGCCAGCTCCTTTCCTTCCGAACCGCGACGGGTAAGGAGCGCAACGTCCCCGACTAGAGTTCCACACCACCCACCGCGACAGAGCCGAGCAGCGGCACCATCCTGGCTTCTGGATTCTGGTTCCTGGATTCCTTCTGAATTCTGTGTTCTGTCTTCGGTGATCTCCCTCGCGATAGACTGAAGTTGCTGATGCCCCTGGTGGAAAGCTCCATCGCCGATCTCGCCGCTTCGCCCAACGTCGCCTCCTGCCTGGACTGGTTCCCGCGCTCCCGCGGCTGGATCAATCAGAAGCATCTGGAGTTATGCCGCATCCCCGCGCCCACCTTCTTTGAGCAGGAACGCGCCGAATGGATGGTGGCCCAGTTCAGTGAGCTCGGCTGGGACGCGCGCCTGGACGCCGCTGGAAATGCGATCGCCACGCTGCCGGACCGCCGCCGCGCCGCTCCCTCGGTCGCCGTCACCGCGCACCTGGACACGGTCCTCGCCCCGCGTTCTCCGAAGGACGTCTGGATCGGCGACCAGGGCCGCTTCTTCGGACCCGGCGTCAGCGATAACGGCGTCGGACTCGCCGCGCTGCTGGCGCTCGCCGCCGCCTGGACCGAGCATCCGCCACTCCAGGAATCTCCGCTCGCCCCCATGCTGATCGCCAACGTCGGCGAGGAGGGCGAAGGCAATCTCTCCGGCATGCGCTTCCTCTGCCAGGAGCCCGACCGCCGCCCCGAGGCCTTCCTCATCCTGGACGGACCCAGCATCGGCCACATCACCAATCAGGCGCTGGCCAGCCGCCGCTACGAGATCCTGGTAACCGGCCCCGGCGGCCATAGCTGGAATGACCGCGGCCGCCCCAACCCCTTGCACGCCCTCAGCCGCGTGATCCTCAACTTCGCCGGCCGCTTTCGCGAAGAATTCGAAGATGACCCCGCCCAAAATAAAGACCTGAATACAGCGGAAGACCAGTCCGCCTACAACTTTGGCGTGTTGCAGGGCGGCACCAGCATCAATGCCATCCCGGCCGAGGCCTGGGTGAAGGTCGACCTCCGCTCCCAGCATCCCGCTGGAATTGAACAGCTCGGGGACCTGCTCGCCGACGTGGTCACCGACGCGATCCAGAGCGAAAACAGCGCGGCCGGCGCCTCCGCAAATCTCCCCAGCAACAAGAAGCCGCGCCTGCAGGCCCACCTCAAGGAGATCGGATCCCGGCCGGGTGGCAAGGTCGTCCCGGGCGCGCCGATCCTCGAAGCGATCACCGCCGTGGACGCCTACTTCGGGATCCGCAGCCGCCTGGATTGCTCCTCCACTGACGCCAACATTCCGTTAAGTCTGGGTATCCCTGCGATTTCCATCGGCGCCGGGGGCCGCGGGGGCGGCGCGCATACGGCCTCGGAATGGTATCACCCGCAGAGCCGTGAGCAAGGGCTGCAGCGCCTGCTGCTGACTCTCTGCCTGCTGCTCCGGCAACCATCGCTTTAACCCGCAATTTGGCCCGGCCCCACCGCTTTTCCATTTCAGCTAAAATCAAGGCAGGCACCGAGTCCGCCACGCGTCAGCATTGCTTGGCTGACGTTCCCGGCGAACCCGGCATCGCATATGAGTTTTCTACACACCCTTCGCCACCAGAAGTTCCTTCCCTTCGCGGTCATTTTCGGCACGCTGTCGGTCGGCATCCTGATCGGAACGCTTCTGGACGGCCAATCTGCCCCGGCCCAGGCGCAAGGCGGCTCCCATCCGGAGGACGCGGCGCTTCTGAAAGTTCCACCCCTCGAACACATCGGGAATGAGTTCACCGCCCTGGCCAATCAGGTCGAACCCAGCGTCGTCCACATCGCCGTGGAACTGCGCGTGCCCGAAGCACCGCAGGGCGTCTCCTCAGAAGGGGGCGCGGAGGGCAATCTCCCCGATTTTCTGGACCGGTTGTTCCCCGACGGCATTCCCGAGGGAGTGATCCCGCGCGGCGGCGGCGGACAGCCGCAAATGCCGCGCCGCGGTGGCGCGGCCGCCGGCACTGGGTTTATCGTGGATCCGGCCGGTTATATCGTCACCAACCGCCACGTGGTGGAGGACGCCGCCAAGATCACGGTCCGTACGCACGGAACTAATAACGAGGAATTTCGCGCACGAGTCGTCGGCACCGACAACGAAACCGACCTCGCCGTGCTGAAGATCGATCCCGGCAGACCTATGCCGGCCGTCAAGATCGGCAACTCCGATGCCGTCCAGGTGGGCGATTGGGCCGTGGCCATCGGCTCGCCGTTCGGCCTGGAGGCCACCGTCACCGCCGGCATCGTCAGCGCGCTGGATCGTGGCCGCGATGAAGTCGGCGACGCCCAGCAGTTTCAGGATTTCATTCAAACCGACGCGGCGATCAACCCCGGCAACAGCGGCGGACCGCTGCTGAACATCCGCGGCGAGGTGATCGGCGTCAACACCGCCATCGCCACCCGCAGCGGCGCATCGGCCGGCGTCGGCTTCGCGCTGCCGTCGAACATGATCGTGCGCGTCTACAATGACCTGGTTCGTTACGGACAGGTCCGGCGCGGCTCCATCGGCGTGACGCTGGCCGGAACCATCCAGAACCGCGACGACATTACACTCAAGGCGATGGGCCTGGATCATGGCGCGATCGTGGAAGTCGTCACCGATGGCGGCCCCGCCGACCAGGCCGGCCTCAAGCCCCGCGACATTATTCTCGCGGTGAACGGCGACGAGGTCGCCAATACCGAACGCCTGATCGCCAAGGTCGCCGACCTTCCGCTGGATCGGCCGGCACGGTTGACCATCGATCGGAGCGGCAAGATTCTCGATCTCGATGTCACCATCGCGGACCGCATGGTGATTTACAAAGACCGCACGGAAATCGTGGGCAAGCGCATCGAAACTCTCGATGACGAATCCCATGAAGCCGCCGCCGGCTCCGTCAAGTTTGGAATTCAACTGCGCCCCAATCTCACCCCGCAAGAGGCCGAGATGCTGGAGGGCCGCAAAGGCGTCGTGGTATCCGACATCCTGGAAGGTTCTTTCGCCGAGGAAGTCGGACTCCAGCCCAACGACGTCATTGATACGATTAACCGCATGTCGGTGGGTACCATCGACGACATTCGCCACTTGCAGGAAGATCTGCTTCCCGGCGATGCCGTCGCGTTCCACGTCGTGCGTATGACGCCGGACGGCGATCACGCGGGACAATTTCTTTCCGGAATTCTTCCCACCAAGTAACTGCCGGCGTCGTGCAGACGCTGGAACTCTAAGCGCCCGGGCAGGTCGTGCAGCCTGCCTTGGCATCAGTAGCTCGCTTGGTTTACACAAGCCAAGCAAGTTAAAGCAGTTTCAAGCAGGATTCAGGAGTCGGGGCGTATCACGCCAGTGGATATCGTTTGCTCAATTTGTGCCTTTGCCGGGCGGACCCGCATCGCCCACGGCCTTCTGGCTTTATTCGCCGCCGGAGCCGTGTGCGCGCAGCAGGTCCCGCAGGCAATCGACGCAGCCACAGAAATTGCGGCCGAATCAGCACTCGCCGAATCCGAGCTCGATTACGATGTACGCGCGGCTCGCTCCGGGACTGCGGCGACTGGCGGGCCTCGCTTTCCCGCTCCACGCCATGAGGCGGACGCTTCACGCCTCCCCACGCCCTCGCCGTTGTTGCTCGAAGGGTTTGCCCTCGATACGAATCTGAACCTGGCCGAGGATCCCGGCCCGAATCCGGCCTACGCCAAATACCACCGCTCCAAACGCACCGAACCCAGCGAGGATCGCGTCAAGCTGATCCAGCGGATCCTGCAGGTCCGCGGCTATCTCACCGGAGAAAATGCGGTCGACGGCGACTGGGGACCCAAGTCCGAAGCCGCCCTGAAGCGCTTCCAGCAGGAGCACGGCCTGAAGCCCGACGGCAAGCTCGGCACCTGGTCGCTGCGCGCTCTGGGTCTGGGACCGCGCCACACCCCGCTACCGGAAGGCGCTACCCTCGCCGAAGTCTTGCGCAAGGCCAAAGGCATTCCCGCACCCAGCGATGCTCCCAGCGACGATCTGGATGATTTAGAAAACGCCTCGGCAGTTCTGGCCGACGCGGCATCGGAGGAAAAACCCGAGGGCAGTTTGGACCTCGGATCCGTCCCGCCCGATCTGGCACGGGAACTGGCTGGGGACGTGCCGAAAGATCCTCTCACAATCGCCGCACCGGAAGAATAGCCTAAGGGGGACCGCGCTCCGCACAACCCTTCAGAACCGCCATGCGCTAGCATGCGCAACGAAGCTGGTCAGAACCCAACCATCCATCGCGGCAGCAGCACCAATTCAAACAGCGTGCCGACGCTACAGCGGCTTTTGCGGGCGCACGACCGACATCGTAGCCTGCCCGCATTCATCACAGAACTTCGCGAGCGGACGCGCCGAGTGCCCGTTCGGACACCGCAAGCCCGTCGTCGGTTCGTCCCAAAGCTGTGCCGCCGAATACAGGGCCGCCATCGCCACGCAGTAGAAGATCATCCAATGTCCGGACATCATACGGACCACACCAACCGATGCATCTTCTGACTGTCCCCGGAGCCAATGGAGCCTGCGAGGCCAAGGAAAACGAAGGCAAAATATAGATCCCATATATGCCGAAACCATAGGTCATATATTTCATCCAGGTTGGACAACCACGCAAGGCCAGCTTCCAGAAGTTCTTCTGCGGATTGTCCTTCATGACGTGCTTCGATGCGAACATCGTCGGAATCCATACCGCGAAGATGCCGAATTGCAGGTCGATCGCAGAGTCGCCCAATGGACCCGGCCTGCCCATCAGGCCCGCGATGTGGGACGCGATGCTCAGCACCAGCCCCACCGCCGCAACAACCGAAAACAATTGGACGATATTCTTCATCGGTGTGCCCGCTACCGCGCTACCCCCGAGCGAAGTACAACGCCGTCGCCCGCTCCAGTTCCGGCTTGGTCATGATCGCCCCACGACCCTCATACCGCCCGATCGAGGTCAGGATGTTGCAGATATCGGCCGGATAGCAGGCGCGCAGCTCGGTGCGGCCCTCGCGCAAACACAGTTTGCGCAGATATTCGGCGCTGTCCGGCTCGGTCTGAATCCCGTTGGCCTTCACCACGCGATCGAAAATCTTATCGAAGATCTCGGCGTCCACCGCCTCCACATAAATCTTGTTATGGATACGGCGCAGGAACGCTTCATCGGCCAGGTCCGACGGATCCAGGTTCGTCGAAAACACCACCATCACCTCGAACGGAATCTGGAACTTCACGCCGTAGCGCAGCGTAAGGTAATCCACGCGCCGGTCCAGCGGAACGATCCAGCGGTTCAGCAGATCGCGCGGCGACATCAACTGACGGCCGAAGTCATCGATCAGCAGAATCCCGTTGTTCGCCTTCATCTGCAGCGGAGCCGCATAGATTCCCGACGACTCATCCAGGCGCAACTCCAGCATGCTGGGAATCAGCTCGCCGCCCACAATGATGCAGGGCCGCTTGCACAGCACCCAACGCTTATCGAGGTCCGTATCCAGATTCTCCACCGGCCGGTGCACTACCGGATCAAACACGCTGATGATCTGGTTGTCGATCTCCACCGCGTAGGGAATCATCACCGCGTCGTCGTAGACGCGCAACATGCGTTCGGCCAGACTGGTCTTGCCATTACCGGTCGGCCCATACACGAAGATCGAGGTCTGCGAAATGATCGCCGGACCCAATTGATCCAGCATCCGGTCCGACACCACCAGATCCGAAAACGCCTGCTTCAACACGTTCCGGTCCACATGCACGTTCGCCATCTGGGCCTGGGAGGCATGATGATAATCGTCCAGCGAAACCGGGCACGCGCCCGCGTACTGCGAAACCTGAAACCGTTCGCTCGCGAGCTGCTTGCCGGCCTGCGACAGCGTGAACTGATAGTCGTTGCCGACCATCCCCTTGATCTCCACCAGTTGCTGCTGGCGCATGTGCTTGAACACCAGATCCACGATCGCGATCGACACATGCAGCGACCGGGACAGCCCGGCCAGCGAGCTCTGCCCTTCGATCAGCAGACGCCGAACCATCAGGTCCAGCATCAGCGATTCGGGAATGCCCAGGTCCTCAAAGGTCTGTGGAACCTTCGGCTGAAAGGCCGGGCGCGCGGACATCGACGCGATCGACGGGCCCATGCCGGGTAGCGGCCCCGCACCCGGCGGCGGAGTCTGCATCAACCCGGAACGAACGCCGGAAGCCATCGACTTATTGCGGAACGCCGCAGGGTCCATCGTGGGACGATTCAAGATCGGATCAATCGGGCCATTCATCGACATCGTATTGGGTCCTCGAAATTCTTGGCGGCCACCTCGCGCGATCCCGCAAATATGGGTGGCCTCTAAGGTTCATCGGCATAGTTTTTAGGGAAGTTTACGGCACGAAGCGATCTCGGCCCGCCCTTCGCGCCCCCTTCGCCCCACCCCCGCCCGGTCTTCTTTAAAACCCGGCTTGCACGCCGGGCTGCCGCCCATCGTCAAACGTTGATATAGGCTCGCGCGCCGTGCCGCGCTCTTGTTGTGCGCCGCCAGATTGCTCTTCGATGATCGGAACTAAGCCATTCTTTTTCAGTAGGATAGTCCTACTTTTGGGACTCGCCGCGGCATCCTGTGTGGTAGCGCAAGGGCTTTCCGATCGCGATCACGATGAAAACGTCCGCACCGACGCCGCCGCCGTGTTCGCCGCCGCCCAACGCGCTGAAGCGGCTGGCGATAGCCTGAACGCTTACCTGCTCTACTTCCGGGCCGCGCAACTGGCGCCCAGCAGCGCGCTCTACGTCACCCAGCGCGAGGCCATGCGCGCCCGCATGGAGAGGGCCGCCTATGCCGAGGCCGGCCCCGACCCGGCCACGCTCGAAGCCTTCCGCATCACCACCGAACGGCTCGCCCCTTCCCAAGCCATCGTCACCGAGGAAGCGCTGCCCCCACCGCGCCTCGAACCGCCCGCCGACAAGGCCGACGTCCGCCACACCTTCGACCTCCGCGCCGACGCCAAAACCATCTTCGATGAGGTGGGCCCGGTCTACGGCCTGGTCTTCATTCTCAGCGACGACTATGAGGATCCCGGCGAATTCGTCTACCGCGTCAACAACGCCGATTGGCGCGACGCGCTGCGCGTGCTGGAAACCGCCTCGAACTCCTTCATCGTGCCCATCGGCGGCAACGCCGCGCTGGTCTATCGCGACCAGCAGCAGAACCGGGATGAGATGATCCCCACCATCGCCGTCGCCATCCCCATCCCGGAGCGCATCAGCGTTCAGGAAGGCCAGGAGATCGCCGCCGGCGTGCAGCAAACCATGGACCTGCAGCGCATCGCCGTCGACGCCGGCCGCCGCCTCATCCTGATCCGCGACACCGAGGTCAACGTGATGGGCGCCCGCAAGATCATCGCCGACCTTTCCCGCTCCCGCGCGCAAGTCTCGGTGGAGATCGAACTGATCTCAGTGTCAGACACCTCGTCCCTACGCTACGGCTTATCGCTTCCCACCCAGAACCAGCTCACCAGCTTCAGCACGATGCTCCAGAACGCGCCCAGCGTCAGCCACCAACATGGCGACCTTTGGCGGAGGCCAGACGCTGCTCGGCCTCGGCATCACCAGCGCCTCGGGCTTCGCCACCTTGACCAGCAGCACCTCGGAATCGGCGCTACGGACCCAGACGATCACCCTCGACGGCCAGCAGGTGACCTTCAACATCGGCGACCGCTATCCAGTCATCACCGGACGCTACACGGCCTCCACCAATCCGCCCGCCAACACACCGCAGATGCAGTACATCAACCTGGGATTGGAGTTGGAGGTCACCGCCGTGGTGCACACCGATGACGAGCTGACGATGACGTTCAAGGCCAGCAACTCGGTGATCACGGGCACCTCGGAGAACGAGATCCCGATCATTGCCAACCGCGTCTTCAACGGAACCACGCGAATGAAGTTCGGGGAATGGGCCATCATCGCCGGACTGGCGCAGGCCCAGGCCACCGATTCCTGGTCTGGATTTCCGCTGCTTTCACAGCTCCCCTGGGTCGGACGCGCCTTCCGCGATAACACCAAGGTCGACTCCACCGCCGAGATTCTGGTGGTGGTCAAACCGCGCCTGCTTTCGCAGCCTCCCTGGGCCGAGCCGTCCAAGGAGATCTACGTCGGCACTGAATCGACCCCGGTTTCGGTGTACTAGCCTTTTTCTCGCCGGTAGCGCCGGATTTGCTTACCCGTCGGCCCACGATACCTTCAGAAGCGCAGGCGATCGCGCGCGCCGACGCCCCCGCCCGCAATCCACCCACTCCTCGCGCCAGCGCCACAACCTCAAACGAAGCGCAGAGGCGTCCGACAGCCGTTGTGTTCGATCAAACAAAGGAGGGTGGGCTTTAGCCCGCGCGGCGCTTCCAGCGGCGCCAGTAAGCAAGGTGCGACTAACGACTTTTCCCCACCCGCCATCCCCCACCCCCTCAACCACATCCCGTTTCACTCCAGGACCCACCCATTCCCACCCCCTGCTACCTTGCACGCCATGGAGGTTGGGTGCTCCCGCATAGGAGAACCCAGCCCGACCGAGCCTCCTCTGAGCAAGGCTCTGCTTGGTGCTTACCGGCGCCGGCATCCGAGCTCATGGGGCAAATCGCGGCGACTGCAGTAAGCCGCGGCGGTCTGCGCGCTATGCTGGCCCGCCGGAGCAAGTATCCGGTGCTGCTGCCCGCGGCAGGATAAAGTCCGTGGGAGCTGTCCTCGGTGGCAGGGTAAATCAGCCGGGCTGCGCGTCATCGCAGCATAATTCATTGGCCCTGCGTCGTGGCAGGTAAACCGCAGATAGGGAGCGCTCCCGAAACCACTTACACAAAGGAAACGAGACGCAGAAGAGACACCGACGACACACAGAACCGCGCGCGTCAGCAAGCAGGCAAACGGAACCGCTCGCTTGGCCGACAACCCACGTGGCGCGAGGGCGATTCGCCCGCGAAATCGGCGGCGAAAGATTCGTTCCCAGTTGAGCGCACAGGCCATCTTCAGCCGTTCTCCGCGACTCAATCAAGTAGCGCCGGGCCCGCCTGGCGAAGGAACGTCGTGCACTCCTGCCCTACCCGTGCGCCCCTTCCGCCACCCGATCCACCACATCCCAATACAGCCGAGCCACGCGCCTCGGAGCATGCCGCGTCACTACATATTCCGCCGCCGCATCCCCGATCTTCCGCAGCGCCGCCCGGTCCCGAGCCAGCCACGCCAGCATCCCAGCCAGCATCGGCACCTCCGCCGGCCCCGGATCGATCCGCAAGCAGGCCAACTCCGGAAGATTCGCAATCGCCCGATCCCGTGTAAAAATCACCGGCTTCCCGATCCCCATCATCCGCGTCGCAATCCCCGATGATTCCGCCGCCGACGGATGCCGCAGATTCACGCACACATCCACCGCCGCCGCATACCGCCACAACTCTGCTTCGGAAAGGTACCCACGCTGAACAATCCTCGGATGCTCCATCTCCGGAGCCAGCGACCGCCGGTACGGCTCCGAGCCAAAGCTGCCCGCTATCAGCAACCGCACATCGGCGCCTTCGCCCCCTGTGCCATCGTCCAGCGCCGTCCGAAACGCACGGATCACCGAATGCAACCTCTTGGTCTCCCGCTGATGCCCGAAGCAACCAATCAATAACGTTCGCGGCCCGGCACCGAGTTCCCTTCGCAGAGCATCGATTTCGCCTAGCGATGCCATCGGTGGCGGCGTATAAAGATGTGGAATCTCATGCACACACGCATCCGCCGCATGCTCCCGAACATGCTCCCGAACATGCTCCCGAACAAGGGCCGCCGCGCCGGGATTATGCACAACCACCGCACGCGACGCCTCCGCGATCCGCCGCAACATGGGCCGCGCAAAGTACCGCGGATCCGCGCCGGAACGTGCCCGCTCCCGCCACAAGGTTTCCGCCTCACTGCGCGCAAACGCGTCGTCTTTGCCTTCATCGCCGTAGCCGCCCGCGCCGCCATAGTTATAAACGAACTCGGCAACATACTCGGCCTCACTCAGCGAACCCAGATAAAAATGCTGCAGCACCGCGTCATGCAGCACGGTTACGCCCGGTCGCGCCAGCGCACGCCGATAAATCCCCGCGTGCAGTTGATTGTTCCCCATGTGATACACAGGAACCCAATCCGGCGCGGACGGAGTTTCCTCGGGATTCACCGCGACCTCGCCCAGTTCACGCAGATACGGCACGAGCGCCGCGCTATAGTCGGCGACCCCGGTGGCCTCCGGCGGCATCGGCGAATAGTATGCGATCCGCGCCAAGGAACTTCACCCTTCCGATGGTTTCGGCCGCGGACCGAACAGCGCCGTGCCCACGCGGATCAGCGTCGCGCCCTCTTCAATCGCGGCTTCCAGATCGTGCGACATCCCCATCGATAGCTTCCCCAGGCGATGCTCCGATGCCAGTTCAGCAAGCTTCCGAAAATACGGACGCGTCTGCTCCGGGTCGTCATTCCACGGCGGCATGGTCATCAGTCCGGTGAGGTTCAAACGCGGCAGCTTGCGAATCTTCGCGATCAACTCCGGCAACTCCAAAAAATCCGCGCCGGCCTTCGCCTCCTCCTCGGACAGCTTCACCTCAATCAGAACTTCCAGCGGAGCCGCCGACGGATCCCGCGCATCATTCAGCCGCCGCGCGAGCTTCGCTGAATCCACCGTCTCGACGGTATGAAACAGCTCCGCCGCCACGCGTGCCTTGTTGGACTGCAAGTGCCCGATCAGATGATATTCGGCCTCCGCCAGCCCTTCGAGATCCGGAAACTTCTGCTGGAACTCCTGGACATAGTTTTCCCCAAACACGCGCAGCCCGAGGTCGTACGCTTCGGCAATCACCTGCGCGGGAAACTTCTTGGTGACCGCGACAAGCATGACTTCCTCGCGACTGCGGCCACTGCGAGCCACGGCCGTCTGGATGCGCGCTTCCACCGCATCGATACGCTCACGAAGTGTAGTCGGTTCTGACATTATTTCTTGCGGGCCGCAACGGGCTTCGATTTGCCGAACTTCTCGAATGCTTCGAGCGCGGCGGGGATCGACGCGGGCGGGACTCCATGCCCGGCGCCCTCGACGATGTAAAGTTCAGACGGCCCCCCGAGCAGCTTCCGCGCCGCCTCCATCTCTTCAGGCGAACCGAACGGATCGCGCGTGCCATGGACGAAAAACGCCGGCATTTTGATCGCCGGAAAATGCTCGGTGCGGAGCTTCGCCGCGTTGCCCGGCGGATGCAGCGGATAGCTGAACAGGATCAACCCGTCGCAGAGATGCTTCTCTTCGCCCGCCGCCACCATGCTGGACATGCGCCCGCCATAGGACTGCCCGGCGATATAGAGCGGAACGTCACGTTCCCGCAACCCGGCCAGCTCACGCAGATATTTGATCACCGTAACGATGCCCGCCTGATCAGCCTTTGCGCTGCCCGAAGGAGGTCCCTTGGGCCGCCGCTGACGATAGGGCAGGTTATAGCGCAGCACCAGATATCCAGCCGACGCCCATGTTTCAGCGATGGCGACGAGCAGCGGCGATTCGGCATTGCCGCCAGCGCCGTGGGTCACCGCCAGAGCCGCGCGCGGAGCGCCTTCGGGCCGGTGGAGCCAGCCTTCGATCGCCTCCTGCTTGATCTTGTCCACCGTCATCGGATTTCGTTTCGCAGCCTCGCCCAACATCCCACGCGAGCCAATGCTCATGATATGACGGCGGCCCGAACACGCGCTCAACACGCTTCCCAAAACACCTCACAAAGAATGGCTCGGTGACTGCTAGTCTGAAGTGCGTGCCAGAGATTTCTTCACTCCCGGTTTCGGCGGACGACATCGCCGCGGCCCGTGCCCGCATCCAGGACAACATCCGCCCGACGCCGGTGATCCATTCCGAAACGCTTTCGCGCGAGTCAGGCTGCCAGCTCTACCTGAAGCTGGAAAATCTGCAGGTCACCGGATGCTACAAGGAGCGCGGCGCTCTGAATGCCCTGCTGCAACTGACGCCGGAAGAACGCGAGCGCGGCGTCATCGCGGCGTCGGCGGGCAATCATGCGCAGGCGGTGTCCTATCACGCCGGACGTCTGGGGATCCGCAGCCGCATCTTCATGCCGCTCTACACGCCGCTGGTGAAGATCACCGCGACCGAGCGCTGGGGCGCCGAGGTCGTGCTGCACGGCGATACCTTCGACGATTCCCTGGCCGAGGCCCGGCGGCGCGCCGAAGAAACCGGAGCGGTGTTTCTGCACGCGTTCAACGACCGACGCGTGATCGCCGGACAAGGCACCATCGGTCTGGAGCTGCTGGAACAGATTCCCGATCTCGGCGCGGTCGTGGTTCCCGTCGGCGGCGGCGGATTGATCGGCGGCATCGCCTGCGCGGTGAAGAGCGTGAATCCCGGCATCCAGGTGATCGGCGTCGAGCCGGAAACCTCGCCCGCCATGCTGCGAGCCATCAAGGCCGGCAAGATCGTCAATATCGAACGCAAACCGACCATCGCCGATGGCGTGCTGGTGCGGCGCGTGGGCGACCTCACCTTTGAGCTGGCCCAGAAATGGGTGGACGAGATCGTCACGGTCGAGGAGGAAGCGATCGCCAAGGCAATCCTCTATTTACTCGAGCGGCAGAAGATCCTATCGGAAGGCGCCGGGGCGCTGGGGCTCGCGGCGCTGCTCGATGGGAAATCCGATGGCGTCGGGAAATCCGATGGGGGCGGGCAACTATGCGAGCCGTTCGGCCTCAAGGGCAAGAAGACGGCGATCGTGATCTCGGGCGGCAACATCGACGTGATGCTGCTGTCCAACATCATCGAGCGCGGCCTGGTGAAGGACGGCCGCCTGATCCGGCTGCGCATTTCCCTGCCCGACCATCCCGGCAGCCTGCACCGCCTGACGACCAAGATCGCGCATGAGCGGGCCAACATCGTGCATGTGGTCCACGATCGCGCCTACTATGGCGTGCACCTGGGACAGGCGAAAATCGACGTCACCGCCGAGACGCGCAGCGAGGATCACGCGCAGCAATTAATGGATGCGCTACGCGCCGCCGGGTATCAGTTTGAGCGTGTCCAGTAGGCTCGCCGGGCACGCGATTTGCCCCCGCGCGAAATCCGTAGCGAGCCGAAGGGCGCATGCTAAAATTGGCTTCGTACCCCCTTCAGTTTGTTCCCCGGTCGTTCAATGGTAGGACACCGGCCTTTGACGCCGTGAATCGTGGTTCGAATCCACGCTGGGGAACCATCCTCTCTTGGTGCGAAATTCATGTTGACGGCGCAACGTCTCGGACGGCGCATGTTTATCCCCAGATTTTGCAGTTCGTTGGAGATCTGCGTCTCTCCGTATTGTGGATAGGTGGGCGACGGCCTGGTCGCGATTTGCGCCTCCAATGGCCGTTTCTCTCCGTTTTCTCCAGTTGACAGGTCGGGAAATGTTGACAGGGAGGTTCAGAGCGCTAATCGGAAATTCGGATTTCAAACCGGGTGGCTAGCGAATGTCATCCAGGAACTCTGACGTCGGATCGACACCAGTCACCAGCAGATGGTCTCTCGCCCGGGTGCAGGCGACGTACAGCAGATGTCGCTCCGTGTTGTAGACCTCCTCGAGGTCCGAGTCATCCGCGACAGTCTCGATCCGCTCCTGGAGCGGGATCACTTCGTCGTCGCAGGCCATGACTGCGACCGCGCGAAACTCCAGGCCCTTTGCGAGGTGCATCGTCCCAATCGAGGCCTTTCCGCTGGTGGTCTCTACGTTCTCATCCAGAATCTTGAAGGGGACTCCTGAACCGCTCATCGCGGCTTTGGCCCGATCCATCTGCCCGGCCGATCGCACAAAGACGCCGATCTCATGGGGAGCGATTCCATCGTTCGCCCGAGCTGTCAACCAGCTCGCCACAATGTCGATCTCCTCTTCGGGCGTGTCCAGAGTCCGGATTTCTGGTGGCGGACCATTGAACGTCGAAATCGTCTTGTCGCGTTCCTCAGTGATGCCATCTACATCACTGACCTCCGGGGCCAGGAGCCGGTCCGCCTGCGTGCGGATCTGGTGGGACGTTCGGTAGTTGATTCGTAGCGTTGATGACCGGCCGCGGACGTCGACCCCCAGAGCCTTCCACGAGAACGGCTGTTGGAAAATGCGCTGGCCCAGGTCACCCGAGAAAAACAGGCTATTCGGCCGGTCACCGCCGAGCGCCGCAAGGAATCGCAGTTGGGCGACGCTGATATCCTGCGCTTCGTCTACGACCGCGAACTCGAAGGCCGGGTGACGGCTCCCCGCAAGTTTCGCCGCTAACCGGGTGAATAACTCCGGCCAGGTGAGTAACCCGTCCGCCTGGAGTCCCGCCCGCACCTTCTCGAAGATCCCCCACAGGAGCACACGCTGTTTCTCCGGAAGGCGGGTTTTTCGGCCCAGACGGACGACATCGCGATACGCCTCCCAGGAGTCGAGCTGCCAGGCGTCCACGACCTGTTCCCATTCGGTCATCAGAAAATGCGGGGAGAATTTGTGCGGTTCGCCCTTGGCGGCGGATTTCAGTAATTCCCGGATACGATCGCGAGTGGCCAGCTTCACTGGCCCGATGTTCCTCTCATAGAGCCGGTGGCCGATGGCGTTCATGGAATGGACTTCCAATCGGTCCGCGAGACGCGGCTCACTGCTGATGAGCCTGGTCAACTTGGTGTGAAGTGCTTTCGCAAGTGCGCCAGAGAAAGTGGTCAGCAAAACGCGGGCGTCCGGGTTCGTCCGAGCCAAGTACGCGGCACGATGCAGCGCGACGATCGTTTTGCCGGTACCCGCCGACCCAGCTACGCGCGCAGGACCGTTGAAATCTCGCTCGACCAGGGAGCGCTGGGCTGGGTGGAGGAAGACCGTCCACTTTTCCCACGGATATTCCAGCGCCCGTTCTAATTCCTCGACGTTGGTCATGACGCGGAAGCGGCGCTGGGCATCCGGATGCGCGAACGGGTCCGCACCGGCTGCGACCGGCTCGGCGACCTTGGGTTCCACCCCGGTCGCTAGGTCCAGCAAGGCCTCAGCCGCCTCGGCCGGTAGATGATCGGCGAGTTCCAGGATCGTGTCTTCGGTCGCGGCGAGGGCATCGTCGAGCCATTCCTCTGGCACGCCATAGCTCAGGAACTGATCGCGTGTTGCGTCGGAGAACAGCGGGGGCTTGGGAGACGGCGTCGATCGTGACGCGATCTGGCTTTCCGCATTTTGCGGGGCAGCCTTCGGCGGCGCAGTCACCTTCTGCGTCACATACTGGGGAACAGCGATCTCCTGGACGGTCTCGCGGACCTCGACCAACTGAGCCACGCCGGTCCTGGGGTGTGTTTCGATTTTCCGCCGCTCCGCCCAATCGTACGCCGCATCGTGGTGGGCGACGTAGCAGATCATGAGGCTGGAGTCGGTGCGGTGCAGGATCAAACGGATATCGCGATTCACCCGAGCGGAGCAGAATCCGGGATCCTTGGCCTTCTCCAGCTTGTGGAGCTTCAGGCTGGGATGCGCCGGGTTGAGCTGAAGGTCGAACGCCGCAGTCTTGACTGCCTTCTGCTCATCGCCTGTGAGCTTGGCTAGGCTGTCTTGGAACGTATCCGCGATTCGGAATTCCATCAGTCCGGACCTAACTACTCCCCTTTACGGCGTTCCGTGAAGACCACTCCCGGAATGAACTTCTTTAGATGATCTCCGTCTGAACGAAGCTCGTGGCGTTTAATTCGTGCGCCCTGTATGTTCACCAAGTCATGACCTTCGGAAAGAAAGTGGCGGATCAGTGCCCGCTCGCTGAGCGCCAGGCATTTCGCAGTCTTCTGTCCCTGTTTTCGCTGGAGCACTCCGACGAGCAACATTCGTTTGCCACTCTTTGCGGTACGAAGGTGATCCATCAGCTTGACGCTGTTGAGTTGTCCCTTGATCCTTCGGCGAATGTTCTCGGCCTTGCCAACGTATAGCGCCTCAAAATTCTTACCGAACTGGCGTCCAAAGATGTAGATCCCAGGGTCTCCTGGAATCTTGTCGAGGGCGGTGGCGTAGGCCAAACTCCCTTTCACTTTGTGCAGCTCGAATGGTTTCTCCCAATTCAAATGAAGAATCATGGATGTTTCTCCGAGTAATCATCCTAGACTACTCGAAATACCTTCATTACTTCATCGCCTAAATGGTTGATAACCTTTACAGCGATCCGGCCATTCTTGGGTTTGGGGAACGGGCGGGAGGTGTCGCTGTTGAGCGTCGCCCAGGCGTCCTCGTTGATCTCGGCCTTGAGGGTCGTCTTCAGTGACTTGTAGGGGTCGCTGGCGCCCAGGAAGTAGGCTTGGCGGACGAAGAAGCTTTCCTCGTTGTAGTCGGTGTCGATGAACCAGCAGGCGATGCCCTCGGCCCGTCGCTACTGACCACGTCGCCGGTGTTGGGGCGGAAGACGTCCACGCCATTGACTTTGACCTGGATCTGGCTGTCGTCCGCGTCGAGAATATGTCGATGTCCGGCTCGCCGAAGATCACGAACAAGTTGCCTTTGCCGGTGTTCTTGAGGTCGTCGGCCATGTGGAGGTCGGCGTTCATGCGGGCCTTCAGAACCGGGATGCGGCCCAGCTTGTCGAACTCGGAGGAATGGGCATCATAGTTGAAGGCACAGGAGATCAGTACGTCGAATCCGGCTTCGGCGGCTTCACGCGCGGCGGAGACCAAGTCCGGGCGGGAGACGGTACCGAACTCAGGTCCTATGAATATGGCAGCGCGTTTCTCTGGAGAAGATTCGTAGTCGCCTTCGGTGTAGCGGCCCTCCGCGGCGATGTACTCTCCGGGCCACGGAGTGATGGAGGTAAAGACGATCTTGTCTTCCTTGGCGGCCTGTTGAACGCCGGCGGTCTTCAAGTTTTCCAGCACCATCTCGGTGAAGTCCTGAATGGAGCCGGAGCCTTCGACGCGTGGCTGTTTCTTGGCGAGCGGGTCAATCAGTTCGTCGTTTTCATCGACGCCGAGCGTGCGGTGCGGCGAGAGGCTTTCGACCGTGAAGGGTCCAGCGACGCGGACCTTGCGCTTGTCCTCATAGGGTTTGTCGTAGAGGAACTCGTGGTCGGCTTTGGCGGCGATCGATGCGTCGATTTCCTTCTGCCGGGCGATGCGCTGCTCCCACCAGGCGGCATGGGCTTGTTTGGCCTCGCCGGGCCACTTCTCCTCGGCCTCGCGAGGGATCTCCCACTCCTCCCACGTCTTGCCGAGGGCGGTGTTCAACTGCTCGCGGAGCGGTTCCAGCTTCTCCTGGAACTTCTCCCAGATCACGTCGATCTCGGCGTTGTTGGCGATGGACTTCAAGGTGATGTGCGGGACGCGTTCATAGACGAAGCCGTGGCGAATGTCGCCGTGCGTGGGCTGCATGGAAGGCTCCGAGCGCGTGAGCTCGGCTTCCTTGATCTGGCCGTCTTTGCTGTCGGCGAGCAGGTAATAGGCGTAGCGGGCGCCCATGATGCGGGCTCGGGCCAGAGCGAGCGCGACGCGCGAAGTATCGATGGTTATCCAGCGCCGCCCCCACTGCTCGGCGACGTAGGCGGTGGTACCGGAACCGCAAGTGGGATCGAGGACGAGGTCGCCGGGGTCGGTGGCCATGAGGATGCAACGTTGCAGTACACCAGCGTGTGTCTGTACCACATAGCGCTTATCTTTGGCGTCAAAACCCCAACGAATATCTGACCAGAGATTAGTTGTCGGAACAACGGGAAAATCAGAAATGAGTCTCACGTACCTAAGGGAATTTCGCCGCGCAAACAGGCGCCCAGCAAGGGCTAAGTTTGTGAGTCCTCCCTTGTCGGTCTTGTACGTGCCGGTCCCCGGAGAGAAAACTCGCCCTTGAAAGGGGAACCCCTAAGATCGCCACCCTGAAGGGGCCTTTGTGACGTTGTCACGGTCAATGCAACACGGTCTGTATTCAGACCGGTCGATTTTGATTGCGCGAGACCGGCGTCATCTCTGAAGAGCTTGTAATCTTCGTCCTTCCCTGCTGCAGCTTTGTCATCATAAGAGGTCTGAGTCTTGCAATATTCAGCGGACTTTGCAACCCAAAGAATGTAGTCACATACGAGGGCTAACTTTGAAGTGGACGTACTAGCGGACTTCGCCAGCGTGATGGTTGCGATCGTAGTTTTCAGTTCCGAAGACTTCGTCAGCGAGCGAACGAATCCTGTGTAAATTCTCATCACCGATCTGAATAAACATCGATCCTGATTCAGCCAATAAATCCCGAGCCACCGTCAACCGGTCCCGCAAGTACGTCAAATAGGAATGAATGCCATCTCGCCAAGTGTCACGGAACGCCTTCACCTGCTCCGGCTCGCGGGTGATGTGGGCGACGTTGCCATCCTTGACGTCGCGGCTGGTGGTGGACCACTGGAAGTTGGAGTTGAACTTGATGCCGTAGGGCGGGTCCAGGTAGATGCACTGGACCTTGCCGCGGAGCCCTTCGCGCTCGGCCAGCGACGCCATGACTTGCAGGCTGTCGCCCAGGATCATGCGGTTGGTCCAGTTGGCGTCGTGCTGGTAGAACTCGGTTTTGGCGTTGCCCTCGGGGACGCCGTTGAAGTCACTGAAGAAGTCGATCTGTGGCTCGGAGGATTTTTCGTCGGCTTCGGTGCGGCGCAGCAGGTCGTCAATCAGGACCTTGGGATGCACCTTCTCCTGGATGTAGAGCGGTGGGGCATAGGTGACCAGATCGGACCAGTCCTGCTGATCCTTGCCGCGCCAGACCAGTTGCGGATCGAGGTCAGCGTCGCGGGCGGCTTTTTCGTCAGCGAGCGCGGTGACGTCGGTGACCTCATTGCGTTTGTAGGCGACGGGGCGCGGGGCCTGCTGCTCGGCACGAAGGACGGATTGGAGCTCGGCGGTCGGGATATTCTTTCTCGAAGCCTCCTCATGTTTGAGTGTGGCGACGATCTTCTTTTTCTCGCGCTTTTTTCGTTTAGTGGGTGTTTTGCGGGTCGCCATGGCTTGTTCTGAGGAGTAGGGGTTTTTTCTTATGCCTTTGCGGTTGAGGCAACCGAGTCGATCATCTTACTGAATGCCGCTTCTAGGTGGGCTTCAAAATCCGTGATCATCTCGTAGGGGTCCGTGAGTTCGGCAAAGGCCCAGCGGCCATGGGAGCCATCGTTATTGACGCCAGGAATCCAGCGGGCTTCCATGATGTCCTTCTTCAACTTGGCGTCCTCGCCCCGGTAGCCCTTAATTTCGACGATCAAGTGCAGGAGATCCTCCGGACCGTGACCGTCGTCGACCAGTACAACGAAGTCCGGCAGATAGCGGTGAGGCTGGCCCCCCATGACATAGGGGACTTCCAGACCGAGGTTGTGGTTCTTGGCGTACGCGACCACGCGGGGATGGGATTCGACAACGCGGCAGAACTCGCCTTCCCAGCCACTATCGAGGACTACATAGTTGATGTGGCATTTGCGTGGGTCTGTCTGCCAGAGGTCGCGTGACGTGTTGAAGCGGACATGGCGGGTGGATCCGGTGGGGTTGAAGGGATCGAGGGTGACCAGGATCGGATTCTCCCCGGGAGCGGCTTCACTGGCTACCCAGCGGTTGATCGCATTGATGATCTTTTCCGATGCCGTGTCTGCGAGAGCCTTGTATCTGAGAAGAGCCGGCGTCGTGTGTCCCTTGCAGACCAGATAATCCTTCATCCACCGGCGAACGATTCGCTCGGAAGGACAGAAACTGGTTCAGTTGCGGATTTCCATCCTTGTCGCGCCATTTAAACATGACAATGTGCCGAGCCAGTTCGTAGGACACCTGGGAGGGGCGGACGTCGGCCGTGTGGTCCAAGGTGAGGTTGACCTGTTCGCCGATGATCCCGGAGTTCAGCACATTAGCCGAGCCGACCATTTCTGGTGTTAGCTCGAAAGAGGAATCGTCGTTGAAAATCGCATCGAAGGGCTTCGAGGGAAGTTCGACGCGGTAACCCGCGACGCGGGGAAAGCGGATTTCGAGTTCGGCACGCTCCGGCAGGGCTCGGACGAGTTCGGTTTTGGGAGGGGCCTGGGGAGGAGCCACAACCGGCTTGGCGGTGAAGTCGAAGGGAATGCCCAGGATGTCCGCATACTCGGGATTAAAGCGATCGTTAGCCTGAAGCTCGTAGGAGTAGCGGCGGAGGGCTCGGCCGATGACCTGCTCGCAAAGAAGCTGAGTGCCGAACGCGCGGACGCCTAGGACGTGGGTAACGGTGTTTGTGTCCCAGCCTTCGGTGAGCATAGAGACGGAGACGACGCAGCGTATGGACTCACCGAGTTTGTCCTTGCGGCCGACGGTATTCATGACTTCGCGGAGAAGGTCCTGGTCGGTGATCTTTTCGGCGGAGGTCGCGTCGCCGCGCTCGATCATCTCGCGTCGAAACTGCTCGATTTCATCGCTGAAGGTTTTGCGGAAGTCGTTGTCGAGGGCATCACCGGATTCGAGTTGGGCGCTATCGATCAATAGCGTGTTGGGGCGGGCAAACCGGTTGCCATACTCGTCGTAGTTGCGGAAGAGTTCCAGCGCACCAGGGACGAAGGTCGAGGAGCCGTCGGGATGCTGGCGCTCAAATCCGGCGATGTAGTCGTAGACCAGCTTCGAGGTTGCAGTGTTGTTGCAGACGATGATGAAGCAGGGCGGAACTTGGATGTCGACCTTTTTCCATAGCTCGGCGGTTTTGGCGTAGTGACCGTAGAGGGCCTCGAGGGCTCCAGTGAGTTGCGGCGGGAGGTCGTGGGGGTCGGCGGACGCCATCTTTCCGCGACCGGCTTTGGACAGCTGTTTTCCGATGTGCTCCCAGAGGTTACGGAAGACGGGAACGTCGGCGCTGGGGATGTCGTCGGCGATCGGGACGCGAGGGAGCTTAACGATGCCGGACTCGATGGCGTCCATGAGGGAGAAGTCGCTCATGGTCCAGTGGAAGAGCGTGCCCTCGGGGTAGCCGGAGCCGCGGAGGAAGAATGGGGTGGCGGATAGGTCCACGACGCGGTTGATCCCGAGTTTCTTCTGAACGATTTCGAGGCCGGAGATCCAGACGCGGGCGGCTTCTTTGTTGCCCTCGGCTTCTTTGCGATCGTCGCCTTTGTAGTCCTGTTCTTCGGACTCGCCCGGCTTTTCGCGGTAACAGTGGTGCGCTTCGTCGTTGAGGACCATTACATTTTTGATCCCCATGAGGTCGGGCATGACGCGCTGAAGCATCTGCCCGTCGGTCTCTTTGGTTTCGAGTTCCGCTCCGCGACCACGGAGTAGGGACTTGCCCGTCTTGGAGATTTCGAGACGCTCACGGGGCTTGAACGCGTGGTAGTTGGTGATGACCACCTTGGCCTTCTTGATTGGCTCAAGAAACTCCTGGGGAATCAGTTCCCGGGTCGTGTAGTAGTTCTCTGGGTCGCTGGGCAGCAGGACTCGGAGACGATCCTTGATCGTGATGCCGGGAGTAACGATCAGGAAACCCTTGGTGAAGTTCTTGCTGTCGCGGCGGGCTGCGTTGATCGTCTGCCAGGCGATGATCATCGCCATGACGGTCGTTTTGCCGGCTCCGGTGGCGAGTTTTAGCGCGAGCCGATTGAGTCCCGGATTGGCCTCAGCGTTCGCATTGGCGAGGTGCTCCAGATATTTCTTCCCCGACGCTCGTTTAGGCGCGACCTCAGTCAGATAGATGATGGTCTCCACCGCCTCCACCTGGCAGAAGAAGGGCCGGAGGCTTTGGAACTTGTGGTGCCGCCAGTGTTGGAGGAGGCGGGCAGTTTCGTGAGTGACGCCCCAGTCAGAGGAATTTCGGAGCTTACGCCACTGATCGATATCGAATCGGAGGTCATTGATGACAGGTGTTGGATCGAGCTTTTGCTTCGTCGAGGTCGCTGCTGCGCCCTCCAGGCCAAGCTCTTGCTGCGTCGACTGGGTCCGCTTGCGGGGCTTGGGAATGGGGGAGATAAACTCGGCGCCTCGGCGCTTCTCGATGATCTCGCCTGTGGGCTGGCCACTCTTATCGAGTTCCCAATGCTGGGCGGGGTACTCGTAGGGGGAGTTGAGAATTGGGCGCTCGAAGAAGGGGTTGCTCATGAAACCGAATCATCTTGGGAATGGGGATGCATTTAGGATTAAAAGATATCATTGTCTCTCATGGAGGCTCATCGGTGTGAAGCGTGCCAAAAGCATCATCAAAAAAAAGCCCGACAAGATGCTCCGGAGAAAGAAACGCCCCCGGCCTCCCAAGAAGAAGCCCCCAAGTCCCGATAGCCTCCCGCTACCCATACTCGACGCGGATCAGCAGTATCGAGTTGAGGTGACTGTACTCGAAGCCAGGAACACACTTCAGGTGAGTCTCGTCGAACAGTGGGAGCTGGAATATCCACTGTCATTGACGGATGAACGATCCGTTCGGAATAGAAGACTCGATCCCTCCAAATTCTTTCCTCCGTTCAGAGCTTTCGCCATTGCCGTCTACCGAGCGTATGCTGCGGCGATCCTCGACTTGAAGCCATCCATGCGTGATTACGAAGCTCTGCTGAATTACGTCCTGAAGGCCAAAGTTCTGAACGACATGGCTCCCTATCGCCCGACTCCAAACGATCGCAAGCAAATTCAGAGCGAGTGGGAGGACAACATCTGGGAGTCATGGAAGACCTTCGATCATCCACTCCACAGTCACTCGCGAGGCGGAGCCACGAGACTTGCTGAGAGCCTGGAGGACGAAAGACGTTCCGCGTTCATAGAAGTACTCAGCAAAGCTTTGAGGCCAGTGCAACAAGAGTTGCTTGCGGCCGCGTTTAGGTGTGCGGGCACTAGGGGGTTGACCGAATTAGAAGGACCAGACGCTGTTCGGGAGCGAAGGATGGCCCTCATTCGCCAATCACCGGTCGCCCAGGGACTGTCCATGGAAGCGATTGCTAGGAAAGTTGGAACTACGAAGGATGCCCTTTATGCGATGGCACGCGACGACGCTTCCCGGTACGGAAACGACACGCTCAAACGCACCCTGGAAGGGCTAAAAATCACACTGGATAAATGGTAGGCTCTGGCCTGCGGACCACAACCGCAACATATTGATAACACTATCGTTATAGTTCCTCAACGGATTCTCATTAACGCGCGTCTCTCCTTCAGCCTTAAGCTCGGGTTGACACAAAGGAGGTTCGATGAACAAACCTGAATGCGATCGAGAGAGTCTGCTAACTGAACGGCAAGTCGCCAGCCTACTGAACATTTCGGTTGCCACACTTCGGAGGTGGAGGGCACGCGGACAGCCCCCCACCTGGACCAAGCTCGGCGCGACAGTTCGATACCAGCCAACCGCAGTCCGGGATTTCATACAGAATGGTCTAAATTCTGGCTCGAAGCGCCCCAAGACTCAACAAATGGGGGGCCAGGCATGAACGAGCTGCGTCGCAATCCGCCTTCCTTCGGCGATGCTTTAACAGATGGCGACTACCAATCGCTTCAGTCTTCCTGGATCACGAAGGAGATGGCCGATACCGCCTGTCTACGACGGGTCGACTCTGTTGAAGGTCAACAAGCTGTTGGGCAAAAACGCGGGAACTGTGCAGGGATATTGATTCCTTACTATTGGCCCGACGAGCCGACTCCGCGGGCATACCGAATTCGGCGTGACTCGCCTGAGACGACGATGGGGTCCGGCGGCCGACTAAAGCTAGACCGAAAGTATCTGTCGGCTCCTGGGGAGCGAAATCGCATTTATGTGCCGCCGGGAGTCAACCTCAAACAGTTGGCGGACACGAACTTGCCGCTGGTCATTACGGAAGGCGAAAAGAAGACCCTCGCGCTTCAACGGCTGGCGCTGCACGACTCAACCGCGAGATTCGTTCCAGTTGGACTCGCAGGAGTTTGGAACTGGAGAGGGGTCATCGGCAAGGAGGGAGGTCCTAATGGCGAAAGGCTGGATCTCAAAGGACCGATTCCGGATCTGGATCGGATTGAGTTCTCGAATCGGAAGGTTTTCATCGTCTTTGACTCCAACGTTCATTCGAATCCCAGCGTTCAGAAAGCACGCGAAGCACTAGCTCAAGAGCTGTCCAAAAGGGGAGCCAGGGTTCTCTACGTTGACATCCCGCAGGACGCCGGCGTCAACGGCGTCGACGACCTGCTTGCCGCGTGGGGCCCGGATCGAGTGCTGCGCTTGTTTGATCAAGCGATCGCCCCAGAGGAAAAGAAGAATCGGAGCCAGACAGAAGAACTTCTGGAGTTGGTTAAGGGGATACAGCTTTTCCGGACTTCCGAAGTAATCCCCTTTGCACGAGTATCAGACGGGGAAACGACCCGGACGCTGTTAGTCGAAGGTGTGGAGTTCAAGAAATGGATTCGGAACGTATTCTACACTGCCCTCCGAAAGCCCGTCGCCAAACAGTCACTTCAAGACGCCATTGATACACTCGCGGCGAAGGCGCAGTTCACTGGGAAGGTTTCAGAGCTCTTCGTTCGAATCGGTCACCTTGATGATCGAATCTATCTGGATCTTGCGGACGAGAAACGGTTCGTTGAAATCCGGAAGGATGGTTGGACCCTAACTCAGAACGTTCCGCTTCACTTCACCCGTCCCCGGCCCCAACAGGCCCTGCCGGTACCAGCGTTCGGGGCGTCTATCGAACTACTTCGTCCGCTTGTCAATATCGATAGCGAACGAGACTGGCAATTGCTAGTTTTTTGGCTAGTCGGAGCTTTCCATCCGACCGGCCCGTATCCCATCCTCATCCTTCAAGGCGGACAGGGGTCGGCAAAGAGTACGCTTGCCCGGTTCCTGCGACGAATTGTTGATCCGATACGTCCTTTCCTGCTCGCTCCCCCCAAGGATGAACGGGATCTCCTAATCAGAGCTCAGAAATCTAGGGTCCTCGCCTATGACAACCTTTCTGGACTCTCACCAGCACTTGCTGATGCATTTTGCCGTCTTTCCACAGGTGGCGGACTCCAAACTCGGCAGCTATTCACTGATGGCGATGAGTTCATGTTCGAAGCCACCCGCCCTGTCATCCTCAACGGCATCGATCGCCTCGTGGCGAGAGCAGACTTGGCAGACCGCTCAATCGTATTGCATCTGCCCACCATTCCGGAGACGGCCCGGGTACAGGAATCGGAGTTGGAGCGGAAGTTTGAGCAGGCTCTCCCTGGAATTTTGGGCTCCATCCTATCCGGGGTCAGCGTAGCGCTGGCAAATCGTGACGCAGTGGAACTCCCCCGCACGCCCCGCCTAGCAGACTTTGCGACATGGGCAACAGCAAGCGAGCCGGGTTTGGGATTCCCCGAAGGAAGCTTCCTTGCGGCGTACAGAGACAATCGATCAGAAACCGTCCAACTGAACCTGGAGGAGGATCTAGTCGGCGACGCTCTCCTACTGTGCGTTGACTCCGGTGATCGGTTCGAAGGCACGTGTGCTGAACTACTCGAAAAACTCTGTTCCGTTGTGCCCGAGCACCAGCGGCGTGACCGTGAGTGGCCGAAGAGCGCACGAGCCCTCTCAGGACGATTGCGACGGTTGGGTCCATTCCTCCGCGAATCTGGGCTTCAGATCGAATTCAACGGACGTACTAATCGACGAAGGATCCTCCATATTCAACGCATAGATCTGGATCCTACCGTCACTACCGTCACTACCGTCACCGATTTCGAACCGTCTGCACCGGCTCAACCACTTGCGGACCAAGTGACAGGTGACGGTTTGACACCGGCAGTGACGTTTAACGGGCAATCGGACAATCGACCGTCACCAGGTCAATCGGCGCAAGGCGATCAATCGATTGGGGTATGTGACGAAGTGACGGAGGTGACGGTCGATCACCCCCCTTCAGATTCTGGAATCGAAGACCCCTACAACTGCTACGAGTGTGGACCCGTGGAAGATTGGGACTGGGACGGCGATCGCAAGATCTGGAAGTGCCCTTCGTGTGGCGCACAGGCGCCAAGGCAAATGGATCGAGCGTGAGGGAGAAAATGAAACCTCAACGCGTCACGATCACATCCGCAGTCGAAGTGATCTCCCAGCTCCTCGCCGTGGCATTTCGGCGACACAAAGAGGCACATCCATCGCCTCGTAAATCCGAGTCAAGCGAACTTGCTCTTCCAGAGAGCGCGAGCGTACATGGTGGTGGGCAACTCACTCATGACACGTAAGAAGCCATATTTGGTTCGACCCGCTCGAGGCGACATCGGATCTCTGGAGAATGCCGGGTCCGAGGCGATCCATCGCTGGTACTGCGGGCTGTTCGGAGCCGATGTTCCTGGCGGGAACACGGAGTTGGCCCGCCGCAGAATTGCCTGGCGCATCCAGGCTGAGTCAGGAGGCGGACTCCCGGACTCGGCAAAGCAGCACGCCCTTGGGATCGCCCGCACCTTCGTGGGGCGTAAGTCCAAGCAGGAGCAGGCTGCGCTGGGCCCCGCCGTCTCCAGCAAGCTACCCTCCGATCATGATTCCCGAGTCCCCGTCCCGGGGGCGGTCCTCGTGAGGGAGTACCAGGGAAAGCAGCAATTCGTACGCGTCCTGCCGTCGGGATTTGAATGGGAGGGACGAGTCTACCGGTCTCTGAGCGCGGTGGCAAAAGCGATCACAGGCACCAAGTGGAACGGCTATGAGTTCTTCGGACTGGAGCACAGCCGTGGCAAGTAGAGGAGCAGTAAAGGTCGCAACACTTCCGCAACCCGTACGGTGTGCGATCTATACTCGCAAGTCCACAGATCACGGACTGGACAAGGACTTCAACTCTCTGGACGCTCAAAGGGATGCGGCCGAGACCTATATCCGTACGCGAAAGCCAGACGGATGGATCTCACTGTCTGAACGCTACGACGACGGAGGTTTTACGGGGGCGAACGCCGAACGCCCCGCCCTACGCCGTCTCCTGGTGGACGCGGAGTCTGGAAAGATCGACTGCATCGTTGTGTACCGCTTCGATCGCTTTTCACGGTCCTTGCTGCACTTCATGACGATGATGGACCGGCTCACCGAGCTCGGTGTCCTTTTCGTCTCAGTCTCCGACCAGATCGACACCAGCACGTCACAAGGCCGGCTCATGGAACGTATGCTGGTTAGCTTCGCGGAGTTCGAACGGGAGATCACGGCCGAAAGGATTCGCGACAAGGTGCGCGCTGCCCGGCGCAAAGGGAAGTGGATCGGCGGCAACCCGCCCCTGGGTTATGACGTCGCCCCAGGAGGCGGAGCGCTGGTGGTCAATTCCGCCGAAGCCGTGAAGGTGAGGGATATCTTTTCCCTGTATCTCGAATTCGGCTCCCTCATTCCGCTGACTGGGGAACTGGACCGCCGGGGCTGGAGGATGAAGAGCTGGATGACCCGGGAAGGCAAGCAACGGGGTGGCGCCAACTTCCGTAAGAACACGCTGTACAACCTGTTAACCAATCCTGCCTACACAGGCCGAGTCCAGTTTGAAGGTGAGTTGATCGAGGGCGAGCATGAACGGATCGTCTCAGACGAAATTTTCGACGCCGTACAGGCCCAGCTGAAACGGAACGGACGGCGTGGCGGGCCTAACGTTCGCAACAAGCACCATGCGTTGCTCAAGGGGATTGCCAAATGCGCTACCTGCGGGTGTGGAATGATTCACAGCTTCACGAAAAAGGGGAGCAGGGTCTACAGATACTATGTCTGCCGCGATGCTCACACTCGCGGATACGCCCAGTGCCAGACGCGATCGGTTCCGGCCGGCGATTTAGAGGATGCAGTGATTTCCCATTTGCGAGCTTGTGCGCAGCATCCACAAGTTCTGTCGGAGAGCTTAAAGCAAATTCCGGATGCAGATCCGGGAGAACTTGAGGCAGCACTGAAGAAATTCGACCCGCTGTGGGATCAGATGAGTACCTGGGAGCGCGAGACGTTCATCCGCACCCTCATCAGCGAGGTCCGCTACGACGGACCAAACCAGATGGTCACGGCGATCTTCCGCTCCGAAGAAATCAGAAGTTTGTGCACCGGGGAGTTGCTATGAGCAATCTGTCCCTGCAGATCCAGTTTCCGTTGCGCGCCCGAACCGCGGCACGACGTCCGCGGCAGGATCCGGGCCGGCTACCGAATGTGACCAGAGCGTTGGCTCTCGCTATTTACTACGAGGACTTGATCACGCGCGGTGAGGTTGAAGACTATGCGAGCCTCGCGCGGATGCTGGGTATGTCGCGGGAACGCATCAGCCAGATTGTTCGGCTAATCTATCTGGCTCCTGACCTCCAGGTGGAAATTCTCTATCTGCCAGCCACGGCAAGTGGCCGTTATCCTATCAGCGAGACGGCAGCCAGGAAGATCGCCAACCTCCTGTCCTGGGAGGAACAACGCACCGCATGGTCCAAGCTGAAAGCGTCTCACCAGCTGAGGTGATACCGCATGATCGTCGCTGAGAGCCCCTGAGTAAAGTGATTGAAATAAAGGCGAATAATCGCTTTGTGAAGTACTGAGGCTGGTGTAATTTGGGGCTGAGATGTCCCTCCTTACCGTCATCTACCGAAGCGTCGCGGAGCTCCGTGACTACTCCCGCAACTCCCGCACGCATTCCGAGCAGCAGATCGCGCAGATCGCTGCGTCGATCGCCGAGTTCGGCTGGACCAATCCCATCTTGGTCGGCGGAGACGACGTCATCATCGCCGGGCACGCGCGATTGATGGCGGCGAAGAAGCTCGGAATGAGCGAAGTTCCGGTGATTGTCCTGACCGGGCTCACGAAGGCACAACGGCAGGCGCTGGTGATCGCCGACAACCGGCTCGCGTTGAATGCCGGCTGGGATGACGAGTTGCTGCGCCTCGAGCTCGCAGAGCTGCAGGACAGCGACTTTGACCTCGATCTGCTGGGCTTCGATACCAAAGGAGCTCGATGATCTGCTCGATCCCGGTACGGAAGATCGGGAGAACGCCGTCCCGCCAGTGCCCGCGAATCCGGTCTCGAAGCTCGGTGATCTGTGGCTGCTCGGCAAACACCGCGTCCTGTGCGGCGACGCCACGGACAAGGAATGGTCGACCGGCTGCTGGATGGCCGCAAGCCGCGCCTGATGGTCACCGACCCGCCGTACGGGATTGAACTCGACTCGGAGTGGCGTGACCGCGCCGGCCTCAACGGGACTGGGTCCTGCCGAAGCCAGCTACATGAAGAAGCGCACAGAGGGCCACACCAACACCACGATCTCGGAAGACACGCGCGCCGATTGGTCGGAGGCCTTCGAACTCGTCCCGAGCCTTGAAGTCGCCTACGTCTGGCACGCTTCGAAGTTCACTCGCGAAGTGCTGGAAGGGTTGCTCCGGATCGGATTTATCCACCACCAGCAGGTCATCTGGGACAAGGGCCGTACGGTTCTGACCCGCACGCACTACTGGTTTCAGCACGAGCCCTGCTGGTATGTGCGAAAGAAGAACGCGCCCTGGTTCGGCAAAGCCGGCGAAAACTCGACCATCTGGTACTCGCCCTCCCCGAAGTTCATCATGGGCGGCTCGGGAGAGGACAAGTTCGACCACCCCACGCAGAAGCCCGTCGAGCTGATGCGCAAACCCATCCTGAACCATCTGAAGCGCGGGGAACTGGTCTATGAACCGTTTCTCGGCAGTGGAACGACGCTGGCAGCCGCGGATCTCACGCACCGGATCTGTTATGGGATCGAACTCGACCCGAAGTACATGGACGTGGTGATTCAGCGCTGGCAGCAGTTGACGGGGAAGAAGGCAACGCTCGACGGGGATGGACGATCGTTCGAGGAGATCGCCGAGGAACGGCTGGGAAGGAGGCCGCGGAATGAACGGTCTCGTTTCCGTTGGCGTTTTAGGGCTCGATCTCGGCGACCACCTGGTAGCGTCCGGTGTCGTTGCGGCTCCAGAGTTTGTAGACCGCCGGGCAAGCGGGTTCATCTCCGGCTTCCAGTTCCCGCATCCGTCGGATCGCCATATCGCCCTGGGCGAGTTCTCCAGCTTCGCTTCGCGTGGTGGCCATCGAGACCAGTTCGTGCCGGCCATCCTTCAAACTCAGCAGACCAGAATCGCCATCCCCAAATCTTCCGAAGTGTTGATCGTCATACGTTCTCCTCTGACACAATGAATCGCTCTTGTTGGCTGGCAAAGCAAGGAAAATTGACCGTCCGGACGAAGAAATGCCGCCAGCCCAAGGACCAACGGCTGCGGGATCGAACGATTCTACTTCGCAATGCGGTACACGCGTTCCTTGTCCACATTGCGGAAAGACTCGACGTTCAGCGCCATCTTGCGGACCAGCGTCCCGCTGATGAATCCGCGAACGGTGTGCTTCTGCCATCCAGTGGCGTCCATGATTTCAGCGAGCGTGGCGCCGTCGGTACGTTCGCAGCAGGGCCAGAACCTCGGCTTTCTTGCTTCCTTCCCGCGCCACGCTTGCGCCTTTCTTGGCGCGTGGGCGCGCCGTGTCGCCTCGTTTTCCCTTGGACGCGGACTTGGGCGTCTTCTCCGGCTCGGGCGCGCTCTGTGGCGTTTCGGCGTCGGAAGCCAATCGCTGAATCGCTTTCCAGATGCGACTGATGGCGGCCGAGCGGCTGGTGAACTTCTTGACCGGCTTGAGGTCGTCGAACGGAACGACGCCCGCAAAGCCATTCCAGCACTCCACCAGTCGGGCCGTGGGCCAGTCGGCGGTGAGCTTCCCAAGCTGCTTTTCTGTGGAAAAGGTGTTGATCGAATCAGCGGGCACGCTGGCGTGCGCCGTGATGTTGTTGTCGGCGTCGATGTGAAAGGTCGTCATAGCAGGACCATTCATCGCTCTGGTTCGGCGAAAAGCCAAGGCAATTCTGCTCATCTCGCGGGAGGTCTTCTAGTGGGCGGAAAACGAGCAGGATCGGGACGGCAGTCGATCCACATCGATCTGGCTGAAGTCGAGAAGCTCTGCGCCCTACAGTGCACCGACGAGGAGATCGCCGCGTTCTTCAGCGTGAGCGTCAGCACCATCGAGCGCCGCAAACAGCGCACAGAGTTCCGCGAGGCAATGGAACGCGGGAAGGCAAGAGGCCGAGTGTCGTTGCGCCGCCGGCTGTTTGAACAGGCGACCAAGAGCAACAACATCGCAGCCACCATCTTCCTTGCCAAGAACCTGCTCGGCTACCGCGACGTGATGGCCAATGAGCACAGCGGGCCGGGCGGCGGGCCCATCAAGGTTTCCGGCCGTCCCGACCTTTCGAAGCTCTCCAATGAAGATCTCAAAACCCTTAGAGACATTCTTGCGAAGACCGAACGCCCTGGTTGAGATCGAGGCCGAGATCGGTGCCCGCAGCCTCCGTGACTTTGTGGCCATGGCGTGGCACGTGGTCGAGCCCTCGACCGAGTTCGTTCCTGGCTTTCACATCGACGCGATCATCGAGCATCTGGAGGCCATTAGCCGCGGCGAGATCCGCAACCTGATCATCAACGTCCCACCCAGGCATATGAAAAGCCTGCTGGTCTCGGTGTTCTGGCCGGCGTGGGAGTGGATCCTTTTTCCCGAGCGACGGTGGCTATACGCCAGCTATGGATCCTCGCTCAGCCAACGGGATTCAGTGAAGTGCCGGCGTCTGATCGACTCCCCCTTCTATCAGGAGCGGTGGGGTGACCGGTATGCGCTGACCACGGACCAGAACACGAAGATGCGGTTCGACAACAACCGCTCGGGGTATCGCATCGCAACGTCAGTCGGTGGCGCAGCGACGGGCGAGGGCGGCGACCGGGTTGTCTGCGACGATCCGCACAACGTCCAGGAAGCCGAATCGGATTCGGTTCGCAAATCCACGATCGACTGGTGGGACATTACGATGTCTACGCGATTGAATGATCCGAAGACCAGCGCGCGAGTAGTCGTCATGCAGCGCTGCCACGAGCGGGACTTGAGTGGTCATCTGCTCGAACAGGGCGGTTACGAACACCTGATGCTTCCCGCCGAGTATGAAGGATCGACGAAGGTGACCTCCATTGGCTGGGCCGATCCCCGAACCAAACGGGGAGAACTTCTCTGGGAGAAGCGTTTCGGGCCTGAAGAAATCGCTGTCCTGAAACGCAGCCTCGGCAGCTACGCCTCCGCCGGCCAACTCCAGCAGCGACCTTCCCCGGCCGAAGGCGGCATGATCAAACGTCATTGGTTCCGCTACTGGCAACCGGCAGGGGCGAATCTCCCACCAGTCCCGGTGCGAATGCCAGACGGGCAGCGAAAAGCTCGTGGCGGCGGTGGAAATCGACCACCTGGACGATCAGATCCAGTCCTGGGATTGCGCGTTCAAAGGCCACGAGGACGCAGACTTCGTCGTTGGGCAGGTCTGGGGGGCGTTGGGCTCTACGTTGATCCTTCTCGACCAGGACCGACGTCGTATGGACTTCCCCGCCACCGTGGAAGCCGTTCGCCACCTCTCGGCGAAGTGGCCCGACAGCATACTCAAGTTGATTGAGGACAAAGCCAACGGTTCGGCGGTAATCCAGTCGCTGGAATACGAGATTCCAGGCATTGTTGCCGTCAACCCCGAAGGCGGCAAGGTCGCGCGGGCGTCGGCCATCAGTCCGCTGATCGAGGCCGGCAACGTCTACGTCCCGCATCCTGCTCTCAACCCTTGGGTAACGGCGTTCATTGAGGAATGCGCTGCGTTCCCGAATGGTGCTCATGACGACCAGGTCGATGCCATGAGCCAGGCGCTGCTGCGATGTCTCCAGCAGCAGGAATACATCTATGTTCCTGAGCCGGAATACAAGTACAGGTACT
>CAVXJP010000011.1:0-66842 GCA_963762135.1 Terriglobia bacterium | reverse complement strand
CGGGCGAACTGGGTCTGGACTGTACCTATTGTCACTACACGGTGAAGCAGGCCGCGTTTGCGGCGGTTCCGGGTACGCAGGTCTGCATGGGTTGCCACCTGATGGTGCGCGACCGCAGTCCGCGGCTGGAGCTGGTACGGCAGTCCTACGCGACCGGGGATCCGATTGAATGGCTGAAGATCCACGATCTTCCAGATTACGTCTATTTCAATCATTCGGCACACGTGCAGGCGGGCGTGAGCTGCGTGAGCTGTCATGGGCGCATCGACCAAATGGAAGAAGTGGTGCAGGTGGAGCCGCTGAACATGGGCTGGTGTCTGGAATGCCACCGCAATCCGGCGCCGCGCATCCGGCCGGCCGAGGAAGTGACGAACCTGGGCTGGGTGCCACCGCGCGATCCGGCCGAGATTGGTCGCGAGATCATTGCGGAAAAGGGTTTGAATCCTCCCACCAACTGTTCGGGGTGTCACCGATGATTCGCGACGATGGCGGCAGTACGCGCGGAGACGACTTGATGAGCACAGCATCTGATAATCCTTTCGGGGCGCCGGCCGGGCCGGACATGGTCCAGATTCATCCAGCCCCCGGCAATAAGTCCAAAACGCTACGTCCGGCCTCGGGCGCGACCTACTGGCGGAGCCTGGATCAGGTGGCCGACACCAAGGAATTCCAAGGCTGGTTGCAGCGGGAGTTCCCGTCGGCGGCCGAGTTCCTGGACGGCAAGAGCCGGCGCACGATGCTGAAGCTGATGGCGGCCTCCTTCGGGCTGGCGGGTCTGGCGGCGTGCAGCCGTCCGGAGCAACATCTGGCGCCGCAGGCGCGCGGCGAGATGGATTACGTGCCGGGCAAAGCCTATGACTACACCAGCGCGTTTGTGCTGAGTGGGCATCCGACGGGTCTGGTGGTGCGGACCTATGACGGGCGTCCGACCAAGATCGAGGGCAATCCGGATCATCCCGAGTCGATGGGCGCGGCGATGGCGCTGGCGCAGGCCAGCGTGCTGGACGTTTACGATCCGGACCGCTCCAAGACGTTCCTTGTGGACGGGGCCGAGGCTAACTGGGAAGTGGCCGGGCCGGGTCTGGCGGGCCTGGATCTGGGCGATGGGACCGGGGTCCGGTTCCTGAGCGAGACGATTGCTTCGCCGACGGTGAAGGCGCAGCGGGACGCGCTGCTGCGGCGGCTGCCGAACGCCAAATGGATCGAGTTTGAAGGCGCGAGCCTGGAGAACGAGTACGCGGGCTCCGAGCTGGCCTTCGGGCGGCGGCTGGCGACCCATCCGCAACTGGACAAGGCCAAGGTGATCGCGTCGCTGGACTACGATTTCCTGGGCAACGATTTCCCGACGCCGCGGCTGACGAAGCTGTTTTCGCGTGGCCGGCGGGCGTCGACGACCGAGGAGCTCGAAAGCCTCTCGCGTCTTTATGTCGTCGAGAGCCAGTTCTCGCTGACCGGCGCCAATGCCGAGCATCGTCTGCGGCAGAAGGGATCCGAGATCGCGCAGTTCGCGAAGGATCTGCTGGCGGCGGTTCAGGGCGGCAACGTGGCGGGCAACGACCAGCGGGGGCAGTACCTGCAGGCGCTGGCGGCCGATTTACGCGCGGCGGGAGCCGAGGCGCTGGTGGTCGCGGGTCCGCGGCAGCCGGCGGTGGTTCATGCGCTGGCGCATCAAATTAATACGGCGCTGGGGTCGGAGGCGATGGCCTTCACGCCGGTGGATCGCTCGGCGCAGGTGAGCTCGGGGATCGAGGCGCTGGCGGAATTGACCGCGGAGATGAGCGGCGGCCAGGTGTCGACGCTGTTTGTGTTCGGCGGCAACCCGGCTTACACGGCTCCGGCGAATTTGGACTTTTCAAGCGCGATGGGTCAGGTGGGCCGCCGGATCCACCTGGGCACGTATCAAGATGAGACCGGGATGCTGGCGAACTGGCACATTCCGGCCGCCCATTATTTGGAAGCCTGGGGCGACGCCGAGACGAGTGCCGGCGTGGCCGCGGTGCAGCAGCCGATGATTTCGCCGCTGTATGGCGGCAAGAGCCTGGTGCAGGTGCTGGCGGCGCTGGAGGGCGAGGCCGAAGCCAACGGCATGGACCAGGTGAAGGCGCATTGGGCCAGTCAGCTGGGCGGCTCCGAGATGGAGATCGAGAATGCCTGGCGGCGCATGCTGAACGATGGCGTGGTGCCGAATACCGGTCTCGCGACGGTGCAACCGGCGCTGAACGCGGCCGCGGTGACTGCGGCGGCGGGTCAGGTTGGCGCGGGGGGCAGCGGCCTCGAGGTCGCGTTCGTGACCAGCGCGGCGGCCTACGACGGGTCCTTCACCAACAACGCCTGGATGCAGGAAAATCCGGATCCGGTTACGAAGCTGACCTGGGACAACGCGGTGATGATTTCGCCGTCGATGGCGCGATCGCAGAGCCTGGCCGACGGCGATCTGGTTCGCCTGGAAGGCAACGGCATGATGCTGGAAGCCGCGGTGATGATTCAGCCGGGGCAAGCCGAGGATTCGGTGACGATCGCCACCGGGTACGGACGTCCGGCGGTGGGCAAGGTCGGCACCGGTGTCGGATTCAACGCCAACGCGCTGCGGAGCAGCGACGGTTACTGGTACGGGAGCGGGTTTACGCTGACCCCGACCGGCGGTTCGATGGAACTGGCGACGACCCAGGAGCACGGTTCGATTGTGGAGCCGGATTTGCCGATGGGCGGCGGCGGCAAGATGCGTCCGGTCTACCGCGAAGCGACGGTGGACGAGTATCGCGAAGAGCCGAACGTCATTCGGGAGATGGTCGAGGTTCCCGAAATGGAGTCGATTCACCCCGATCCTCCGGTGAATTACAGCGAAGGCTATCAGTGGGGCATGTCGATCGATCTGGCGACGTGCACCGGCTGTAGCGCCTGTGTGGTGGCCTGCCAGGCGGAGAACAATATCCCGGTGGTCGGCAAGGCGCAGGTGCTGGTCGGTCGCGAAATGCACTGGCTGCGGGTGGATCGCTATTACGTGGGCCTCGAAGATGAGCCGCGGGCGGTGGAGCAGCCGATTCCGTGTATGCAGTGCGAGAACGCGCCATGCGAGTACGTTTGCCCGGTGGCGGCGACCACGCACTCCCCCGAAGGGTTGAACGACATGGTGTACAACCGCTGTGTCGGCACCCGGTACTGCCTGAACAACTGTCCGTTCAAGGTCCGCCACTTCAACTTCCTGAACTATCACAAGGGCGATAGCGAACTGCTGGAGATGGTGCGCAATCCGGAAGTGACGGTCCGCATGCGCGGCATCATGGAAAAGTGCACCTACTGCGTGCAGCGGATCCAGAATGCGCGCATCGCGGCGCAGAATGACGGGCGCCGGCAGATCCGCGAAGGCGAGATTCTGACGGCCTGTCAGCAGACCTGTCCGGCCGATGCGATTGTATTCGGCAACATTAATGATCCTGATAGCCAGGTGACAAGGTTGAAGGCTCAGGATCGGAACTACGCGATGCTGGAGGAGCTCAATATCCGGCCGCGGACCACCTATCTGGCGAAGATTCGCAACGTGAATCCGGCGCTGGAATCGCCGGAAGCCAACGCGCCGACCGCAGCCGAGAGCGTCTCTGAAGCGAGCGAGGACACCAACTAAATGTCTGATGTACATGATCCGGTAGTCGCCGGACCTCCCATACCGTATCCGCACGGGGTGCCCCAGGATCCCCAGTTGCTGGAAACGAATCCGCCGCTGGTGCAGGGCGGGTTGGACTACAAGGACATCACGCAGCGGATCAGCGAGATCAGCGAAGGGGAGGTCCTGAAGACCCCCATGAAGTATTGGATCACGCTGGGCTTCACCTCCTCGCTGGTGGTGATGCTGCTGGCCGAGATCGTTTATCTGATCGCGACCGGCATCGGCGTGTGGGGTAACAACCGGCCGGTCGGGTGGGCCTGGCCGATCACGAACTTCGTGTTCTGGATCGGTATCGGTCACGCGGGAACGCTGATTTCGGCGATTTTGTTTTTGTTCCGGCAGAAGTGGCGGACCTCGATTAACCGGTCGGCCGAGGCGATGACGATCTTCGCGGTGATGTGCGCGGGCCTTTTCCCGCTGCTGCACACCGGCCGTCCATGGCGCGCCGCCTATTGGCTGTTCCCGATCCCGAACTCGGATCTGCACATGTATCAGAACTTCCGCAGTCCGCTGATCTGGGACGTGTTCGCGGTCTCGACCTATTTCACGGTTTCCCTGCTGTTCTGGTATACGGGGCTGGTGCCGGACATGGCAACGCTGCGCGACCGGGCCGGCGTAATGTTCGCCAAGACCAGGAAGATCGGGTACAAGATCCGCGGCATCATCTTTGGCGTCCTCAGTCTGGGCTGGCGCGGTTCGGCGCGGCACTGGCGGCATTATGAAGCGGCCTACATGATTCTGGCGGGTCTGTCGACGCCCCTGGTGCTTTCGGTGCACTCGGTGGTGTCGTTTGACTTCGCGACGGCGATCATTCCCGGCTGGCACACCACGATCTTCCCGCCGTACTTCGTCGCGGGCGCCGTGTTCTCCGGGTTCGCCTGCGTGATGACGCTCCTGATCCTGGCGCGCTGGTTGCTGAATCTGGAAGACATGATCACAATCAAGCACCTGGAGAACATGAACAAGATCATCCTGGTGACCGGATCGATTGTCGGCTACGCCTACACGACCGAGTTCTTCGTGGCCTGGTACTCGGGCAACCCGTATGAGCAGTTCACCTTCTTCAACCGCGCCTTCGGTCCTTACGCCTGGGCCTACTGGACGATGATGAGCTGCAACGTGATCAGTCCGCAGTTCTTCTGGTTCCGCAAGCTGCGCCGCAGCGTGCCGTTCATGTTCGTGCTGTCGATTGTGGTGAACATCGGCATGTGGTTCGAGCGGTTTGTGATTATCGTCTCCAGCTTGCATCGTGACTTTCTGCCGTCGAGCTGGGGCTACTTCCGTCCGACCTGGGTGGACATCACCTTCTTTATCGGAACGATAGGCCTGTTCCTGACCTTGTTCCTGCTGTTCGCCCGCTTCCTGCCGATTATCGCGGCGTCGGAAGTGAAGGGCGTGCTGAGCCAGGAAAAATTGATGTTTGACGCTGAAACGAGGTCCAAGCGCTATGTCTAGTTCGGTGACGAGTTCAAAGCCGACGCCGCGGCAAATGGTGGCTGATCTCCGGGAGAAGCTGGGGATCGGCGTCGATAAGACGCACGCCGTGATGGGCTCCTTTCACGAGCCGGATGAACTGGTGGCCGCCGGCCGCAAGATCCACGAGATGGGATACCGGAAGCTGGACGCGATGAGCCCGTTCCCGGTGCACGGCATCGACCAGGCGATCGGGATCCATCATTCGAAGATCGGCTGGATGGTGGTGTGCTTCGCGATGCTGGGGCTGGCGACGGCCCAGTTTCTGCAATATTACGTCGGGGTCATTAACTATCCGCTGGTGATCGGCGGCAAGCCGCTGTTCGACTTCACCTTCTCGATTCCGGTGACCTTTGAGCTGACGGTGCTGTTTTCGGCGATCGCCTGCACCGTCGGTATGTATGCGATCAACGGGCTGCCGCGGCTGTATCATCCGACCATGCGGTACTCGCAGTTTACGCGGGTCACCGATGACAAGTTTGTGCTGGTGATCGAAGCCGACGATCCGATGTTCGATCCGGAAAAGACGTTGGAGCATTTAAAGAGTGTCGGCGCGCATGATGTGGAGGTCGTCCAGGGATGATGCGGACCGGGCTTCAGAACATGACGCGGAACGTGGCGCGGGCGATGACTAGGACCATGGCGAAAACGAGTATGCAGGGCAAGCTGGTGGCGCTGATGGCGAGCGCGGTGGCGTTGGCCGGCTGCTCCAATGTGAAGCGGGATCCGCCGCTGCAGGTCTGGCCGGACATGCGTATCCAGGAAAAATTTGAAACCCAGCGGATGATCACCTCAGACACGCTGGCGGCGATTTTCCCGGACATGCGGCAGGACCGGATCCGTCCGCAAGGCGTGGTGGCGCGGGGACGGCTGGAAGAGTTGACTCCGTTTAACACCGGGATGGAGAACGGCCTGTTCGTGGGCCGAATGCCGGTGGAGATCACCGCGGAGTTAATTGAAGAGGGTCAGGCGCGATTCAACGTATACTGCGCTGCCTGCCATGACGAAACCGGCCTGGGCAAGGGGATGGTGCCGAGGCGCTTCCCGGCCTGGCAGCCGCAGAACCTGATGGATCAGCGCATTCTGGACATGGCCGACGGCGACATCTTTGATGTGATCACCTACGGCCGCCGTTCCATGCCGCCCTACGGGTTCGCGAACCAGCCGCAACAGCGCTGGGCGATCATCGCTTACGTGCGCACGCTGCAGCGGACCTTCCACGGAACCATTCAGGATGTTCCCGAGGCCGAGCGCAGCGGAGTGGAATACAAGCCGGGTCCGCCGCCTCCGCCGGTTCCCGACTTTGACTTCGGAGATGACATGGGTCTGGACCTTGGCGACGACCAAGCAAAGGGACAGTAGCCGCCAGGGAGACCAAATAAAGCCATGAGCGAACGCATAATTGAACCTATTGCTCCCGAAGAATTCCACATGGAATCGGCGCGCTGGGCCACCGGCCGCAACGCCCTGATGCTGGCGGCGCTGATTTCGGTCGCGGCGTCGGTGGGTGGCTATTTCACCGATACGGACCGTTTCATGCAGTCCTATCTGGTGGCCTTTGTCTTTACCACGGTGATCGGTCTGGGCGCGCTGTTCTTCACTCAGGTCCAGTATCTGAGCGGGTCGGCCTGGAGCGTGGTGATCCGGCGCGTGATGGAGAACATGATGTGGGTTCTGCCGATGGGCGCGATTCTGTTTATTCCGATCGCGCTGAATCTGGACACGCTGTATCCGTGGATGGACCGCGCGCTGATGGCCAGTAACGAAATGCTGGCCGGCAAGAGCGGATTTCTGGCCCCCACGCCGTTCATCATCCGCACCTACATTTACTTCGGGCTGTGGAGCCTGTGGGTCTGGCAGATCTACCGCAATTCGATCAAGCAGGACACCGAGCGCAGCGCCAAGCGCATGCACGTGCTGTCGCGCTGGTCGGCGCCGGGGTTGCCGCTGGTGGTGGTGGTCGGCACGCTGGCCTCCTTTGACTGGCTGATGAGCCTGGAGCCGGCCTGGTACTCGACGATCTTTGGCCTGTACTATCTGGCCGACGGCGCGCTGGCCTTCATGGCCGTGATCACGCTGGTCTGCATGACGCTGGCGAAGTCCGGGGTGATGCGCAAGGCGCTGAGTCATGAGCACTTCCACGATCTGGGCAAGTGGCTGTTCGCGATGACCTGTTTCTACACCTACATCGCGTTTTCGCAGTACATGCTGATCTGGTACGCCGATATGCCCGAGGAGACGGTGTTTTTCCGGAATCGCGCCGAGGGCCAATGGTTGGTGCTGAGTCTGGCGCTGCCATTCCTGCGGTTCTTCATTCCGTTCTTTATGTTGCTGGCGCGTCCGGCCAAACGGACACTGGCCCTGCCGCGGTTCATCGCGGTGTGGAGCCTGATTGTGGTGTACCTCGATATGTACTGGCTGGTGATCCCGAATTTCCATCCGGACGGGCTGGACTTCTATTGGACCGATCTGGCCGCGCTGGGGACGACCGTGTCCCTGAGCGGGCTGGCGTTCTGGTACCGGTTCCGGTCCAATAAGATTGTCCCAGTGGGCGATCTGCGGCTGCAACAGAGCCTGCATTTTGAGAACGTTTAGGTGATAGGGGAAAGGTGATGAGCGACGCATACGACGCAAAAGATTCAGGCCATTTGCCACATCACGACTCCAGCGAGGGTTTCGATCATTCCGAGCCCGCCGTCGGGCAGATTACGATCTGGGTGGCTTTCAGTGTGATCACGCTGGTGGTGGTGATCGGCGCGCTGCAGAACTATTTCTACTCGGTCTGGGATACGGCGGTGGAGCAGAAGGTCAAACAGGCCCCGAACGTCCAGGTCCAGGATTTAAGGAATCTTGAGGCCTGGCGGCTGTCTCACTATGAGTACACCAGTCCGGGGCAGACCGGGGTGTGGCTGACGCTGGATCGCGGAAAACAAATCTTCCTCGAAGAGTTGGCTCGCGGCGAGCACTTTTATAAGGGATTGCCGACCAAGCCCGAGCCGCCCGAGGATAAGGCCGAAGATCAGGCCGAAGGCGTGGAGGAAACTCCCGCCGCGAAGTAGGAATTGAAAACGTGGCGCGGCGCGGAATCGGGGGGACCGATCGGGCGGTGCAGCGAAGCAGGGAGCCCCGGCCGCGTGTGGGCCGCACAAGGGCAGAGCAGCGGCCGTTAGCAGTTAGGTAGTGAAATGAAGTTTTCGATCACAATTCGGCAAATGGCGATTCTGGCGGGTCTGGTTTCTGTGACCGCCGGGGTGGCTCCGCTGGTCCGCGCGCAAGGGTCGGACTATATGAATCCGGGCTATGTGCCCAGCGAATTGCCGCCCAACGCCCCGCTTCCGCAACTCAAGACCGTGGATATCGAGGAGAAGCTGGGCGAGCAGGCGGACCTGAACCTGGTTTTCTATGATGAAAACGGCGACAAGGTCAAGCTGGGCGATTTCTTTCATAAGGATCGTCCGGTGATCCTGGATCTGGTGTATTACGAATGTCCGCAGCTGTGCACGCTGGTTCTGAATAATCAGGTGACGGCGATGCGCGGGCTCGACTGGATGCCCGGCAAAGAGTACGAGATCGTGACGATCAGCATCGACCCGCGGGAGCATTTCGGACAGGCTCGGGAGAAGAAAGGCACGTATCTTTCAAGCTTCGATCGTCCGGCTCCGGGTTGGCATTTTCTGACCGATTACAACGGCAACGTGAAGAAGCTGGCTGAGCAGGTGGGCTTTCATTACACCTACGATGAGCGAATCGATCAGTTCGCGCACGCCGCCGGCATCATGATCATGACGCCGGAAGGCAAGATGGCGCGCTATCTGTATGGGGTGAGCTACAAGACGCAGGATCTGCGTTTCGGGTTGGCCGAGGCGGCCCAGAATCGGCTGGTGTACGCGGCCGACAAGCTCCTGCTGTTCTGCTTTCAGTACGATCCGGCTGCGAACCGTTACGTGCTGTTCGCGACGAATTTCATGAAGCTGGGCGGTGCGCTGACCATTCTTCTGTTTGTTTTGTTCTGGTGGCGGATGGCGAAAGCCGACCGCAAAAAGCAGGTGACTCCGGCGGCGTCCGCTTAGGGTGAGCGGGCTGCCCGGACACAAAGTTTTTGGGACGCGATCCAGTTTGGGTCGCACGATGAGGACATAAAGACTTATGCTCGATTGGCTAACAGGCCGCATTATGCTGCCGCCGGAAGGTTCGGCCTACGCCGGTGAAGTGGATACCGTGTTCCTGGGACTGTACTGGCTCAGTCAGGTTCTGTTCTGGGGGATCACGATCGCGGCGATTTACTTTGCCTGGAAGTATAAATACAAGGCCGGCCGCCGGACTCCGCACCAGACGCACAACACGAATCTCGAGGTGATCTGGAGTGTCGGTCCGACGCTGCTCTGCGTCGGGATCTTCTTCTGGGGACTGAATGGCTACATGAAATACGCCGTGGCGCCGGGCGATGCGATGGAAATCGTGGTAACCGGCAAGCAGTGGCTGTGGCAGTTCGAGTATCCCGACGGGTCGCGCACGGTCAATGATCTGCACGTGCCGGTGAATACGCCGATCCGCCTAGTGATGACCTCCGAGGATGTGTTGCACGATTTCTTCATCCCCGATATGCGCGTCAAGCACGACGTCGTTCCGGGGCGCTATACCTCGATCTGGTTCACGCCGAACAAGGTCGGCACGCATAACTTCACCTGTGCCGAATACTGCGGCCGCGACCACTCCGGCATGCACGGAGAGATGACGGTCGAGTCGGCCGAAGACTTCGCGGTCTTCCAGGCCACCGGCGGTACCGAGTTTGAAGGGTACTTCAACGGGGAAACCGGAACGCCCGCCGACTGGGGCGCGATCCAGTATCAGAGAAAAGGCTGTTCGTCGTGCCACTCGGTGGACGGCACCGCCAGCAAGGGACCCACCTGGTTGCATATGTACGATTCTCAGGTGGAGTTGGCCGACGGCACCACGGTCACCGCCGACGCGCGTTATCTGCAGCGTTCCATGATGCAGCCGAATGCGCAGGTGGTGAAAGGCTTTGACCCGATCATGCCGACGTTTCAAGGGTTATTGCGGGAGCACGAGTTACGCGGTTTAGTTGCGTATATCGAGTCGCTAAAGTAGAAGGGTGAGCCTCAGCAAGTAGGAGTAAGGAATTATGGAAGGCATTTTAACTACCGCGCCGCCGGAGGAAAAACATCCGGAGATCAATTATCTGAACGCGAAGCCCGGCATTTGGTCCTGGATGACCACCGTCGACCACAAGCGCATCGGGCTGATGTACCTGGGCGCGACACTGACGGCATTCCTGCTGGGAGGCATCTTCGCGCTGCTGCTTCGCCTGGTGCTGTTGACGCCGCAGCATACGGTGTTCGGCATTCAAGTGTCCGCCGACGGCTACAACCAACTGTTCACGCTGCACGGCGCGATCATGGTGTTCCTGTTTATCATTCCCTCGATTCCGGGCGGATTGGGGAATTTCGTGCTCCCGCTGATGCTGGGGGCCAAGGACGTCGCTTTCCCGAGGCTGAATTTGGGAAGCCTTTATATCTACATCATCGGCGCGATTATGGCGATCAGCTCCATCCTCATCGGCGCGATCGATACCGGCTGGACCTTCTACACGCCGTATTCGAGCGCAGCCGGCGAAGGCGTCACCGGAGCCAGCGGCGCCGTGGTAATGATGACGCTGTCGGTGTTCGTGTTGGGCTTTTCTTCGATTCTGACCGGTCTGAACTTCGTGGCGACCACGCATAAGCTGCGCGCGCCGGGCATGGGCTGGTTTGACATGCCGCTGTTCATCTGGGGCATCTACTCGACGGCGATCATTCAGATCCTGGCGACCCCGGTTTTGGCGATCACGCTGGTGCTGCTGGCGCTGGAGCGGTCCATCCACGTCGGTATTTTCGATCCGGCACTGGGCGGCGACCCGGTGCTGTTCCAGCACTTCTTCTGGTTCTATTCGCACCCGGCCGTCTACATCATGATTCTGCCTGGCATGGCGATCATCTCCGAGCTCATCCCGACCTTCTCGAAGAAGACGATCTTCGGCTACCGGGCGATCGCCTACTCTTCAGTTTCGCTGGCGCTGGTGAGCTTCATCGTCTGGGGCCATCACATGTTCGTTTCCGGACAGAGCCAGCTCGCCACGGTGGTCTTCTCGGCGCTGACCTTCCTGGTGGCGATCCCCTCCGGCGTCAAGGTCTTCAACTGGCTGACCACGATGTACAAGGGCAATATCGTTCTGGCCACCCCGATGCTGTATGCGATCAGCTTCCTGATTCTGTTCGCCATCGGCGGTTTGACGGGCATCTTCCTAGGGACGCTGTCGACCAACATCCATCTGACCGACACCTACTTCGTCGTCGCGCACTTCCACTACGTGATGATGGGCTCTACGGTGACGGCCTTCATCGGTGGCCTGCATTACTGGTGGCCCAAGATGACCGGCCGGATGTATAACGAAAAGATTGGACAGATCGGCTGCGTCCTGTGGTTTATCGGCTTTAACTGGACCTTCATCCCGCAGTTCATCATGGGCAGCCAGGGCATGCCGCGGCGTTATTACAACTATCTGGATCAGTTCCAGAACTATCACGCCATGTCGACCTTTGGGAGTTGGATTATCGGCACCAGCCTGCTGCTGACGGCGGTGAATTTGCTGAGCTCGCTACGGAAGCCGGCCGACGCGCCTATGAATCCGTGGGGCGGCACGACGCTGGAGTGGACGACCTCCTCGCCGCCGATCGAGCATAATTTCGCCGAGCAGCCGGTTCTGGAGCACGAGCCGTACGACTATCGGACGCCGGAAGAGCGCGCACAGGGTGTTCACTAGGGCGCGTGGTTAGACTGAAGAAAAGGGAATTTGAATGAGTACCTCCACAGCCAATCTCGACGCCCATCACGACGATCACGCTGCGCATAATCCGCACCATCAGCACCATTTCGCGACCATGGAGCAGCAGTTCGATACCAGCAAGGTTGGTATGTGGCTGTTCCTGGCGACTGAAGTGCTGATGTTCGGGGGCTTGTTTGTCGGCTTCGGCATGATGCAGGGGCGCTATCCGCTGGAGTTCGTCGAAGCGCACCATCACCTGCAACGGTGGGCCGGTTCGCTGAATACCGTCGTCCTGCTGGTCTCCAGTTGGACCATGGTGATGGCCGTTCACGCGGCGGAAACCAGCCAGAACAAGAAGCTGAAGATGTTCCTGCTGATGACCATTGCCTGCGCGTTCATCTTCCTCGGCATCAAGTATTACGAGTACAACCACAAGTTTGAGGAAGGGCTGCTGCCGGGCCGCTTCTACAACCCGATTGAGTCCGTGGTGGAAGAGACGCCGCCGGGCCTGGATCTCCATGGACTGGCGACGTTCTTTGCCTTCTACTTCATGATGACCGGCCTGCACGGGTTTCATATCGTGGTGGGAATCGTGCTGCTGACCTGGCTGTACGTGAAGGCCTCGAAAGGGCACTTCGGCAGTGCCTACTACACACCGGTCGACTTAGTGGGCCTGTATTGGCACATCGTCGACATGATCTGGATCTATCTGTTCCCGCTTTACTATCTAATCTCATGAGTACTGACATCCGAAAACTTGGCGCCGACGCGCCGCACGACGCCGTTGAAGAAGTCGCGCACGGCGGACCGAAGGTCTATACGGCAAATCTGGTCGGGCTGCTGATCCTGACCGGGCTCACCGTGGGGGCGTCCTACGTGGACATGGGGTCCGGGAGCGCGAACGTGACCGTGGCGCTGGCGATCGCCTCAATGAAGGCGTTGCTGGTGGCATTGTTCTTCATGCACCTGCGCTGGGACCGGAGGGTGAACGCGATCATCGCCATGACGGGATTCCTGTTCCTGGGAATCTTCCTGGGCTTTGACCTGCTGGACGCCAATACCCGGCAGGATCCGCGCCCGCACGTGGATCCGGTCCAGATGGCGGCCGAGGAAGCGACGCCCGTTCCCGATACGACCAATCCGCTGCTGACGCCGGCGCCGAAACCGTTGACCGCGATGGCGGAGGCGGAAGAGAAGACCGAGGACGCCGAAGCTGTCGAATCGGAAACCCGCCGCGGCGCGGTCTCGGAAGAAGAAGAAGGCATGACCAAGTCCAAAGAATAACCATGGGATGGCGGCGCCGAAACGATCGCCTCATCCTCTGCACGTAAAATGAAAAGCGCCGGAGTTCGTATGGCTTCGGCGCTATTTCTTTGTTTGGTGGCCGGGGTCTGGTGGCTGGCCGCGGCCGACGGGGAGTTCTGCTGATGGAAACACTTCACCCAACCGAGGTCCGGGTCCTGGGTTGCCTGCTGGAAAAAGATCTCACCACGCCGGAATATTATCCGCTCACGCTGAATGCCCTGATCAACGCCTGCAATCAGAAGTCGAGCCGCCACCCGGTGGTTCATTATGATGAGGCCGCGGTGATGGAGGCGCTGGCGCTGCTGCGGGAAAAGAATCTGGTGACGCGGCTCAGCGGGGCAGGGCATCGGGTGGAAAAATTCGGCCACCGGCTCGGGGACCTGTTTAACTTGGGCCGTCGCGAGATGGCGCTGCTCTGTGTGCTGATGCTGCGCGGACCGCAAACGGTGGGCGAGCTGCGCGGCCGCACCGAGCGGATGCACTCCTTCTCGGACCTGGCCGAAGTCGAGCACGTACTGGATTCGCTGGCCTCGGCCGAACCGGATCCGTTCGTGGCGCCGATGGCCCGGGGCCGTTGGACGCACCTTTGGAGCGGCATGCCGGAAGAGGATGCGGTGGAGGCGATTTCCATGGCTACGTCGCATGGAGCGCCGTCCACAAGTGCGCTTGAAGCCCGCGTCGAAGCCTTGGAGCAGGAACTCGCCGAGCTGCGCGAACGGCTGGACCGCTTCGAGCAGCAGTTCCAATAAACGCGGCAACATTTTAGGATCAACCCCTTCTAGGGCGAAACAAGAGACGGAGACGATCAGCAATGCAAGACGCCGTACGCGTCAAACGTGTCGATGAATGCAACACTCTGGACGAACTTCTGCGCCATTGCTTCCCGGCCTTCGGCGGAGCCTTTCTGCGGCGCATTTATACGATCCTGGATCGGGCGATCGGCTCGGGCTGTCCGCTGACGATGTCAGTGGCGGGCCCGGTGACCGTATCCGGGCAGCATCAGGCGTGGCTGATTCCGCTGCTGGAAACGGGTTGGGTTGCCTATCTTTCCACCACCGACGCGGTTTGCTATCACGACGGGCATCGCAGCCTGCCGAAGCATAAGGATGTCGCGGACGGTGCGGGGCCGATCTTCGAGGTTCCCATCTGGGGCGACGACGGCGCGTTGCGCGACGAGAGTATCATTCGCGTGACCGACATGGCCTTTGACGAGGCCGTACTGCTGGATCAGGACAAGTTCCTGTCCGCGCTCCTGCTGCGCCCCGAGTTCCAACGCAAGATGTCCGGCACCGAATTCCGCAACCTGCTGGGCAAGCTCTACGGGGAGCTCGAAGTGTCGGGCAAGGTCAACGCCGGGCTGCTTTCGACTTGTCACCGACTGGCGATCCCGGTGTTCGTGGGCGCGCCCGCCGACGGCAGCGTCTTTCTGAATTCGATGAAGCTGTGGGCCATGCAGCGCAACGGGATGGTGGACGGATTCCAGTTTGAGCTCGATCTGAATGCCGAGGTCTACGAAGCCTGCGCCTATCATCGCTGGGGATTGTTCGATAGCGAGGCCCACGCGCTCGGCACGGTAATCCTGGGTGGTGGCGTTCCCAAAAATTACAATCTCCAGCCGGAGCCGGCGCTCGGCCAGATCCTGGGCATCCCCAACGTGCGCGGCTACAATTTCGATGTGCAGATCGTGACCGCGCCGGTGACCGACGGCTCGCTGTCCTCCTGCCCGCCGGCTGAGGCGGTCACCTGGGGCAAGGTCGACAAGGATACCTATCAGAAATCGACCGAAAGCATGCAGGGCGACTACTCCAGCCTGATGCCGTTCGTGGTCAAGGCGCTGCTCGACAATCGCGCGCGCTACGAACGCGAGGCGTTTGAGATCGGCGAAGAAGCGCTGATCGAAAAGGATCCCAAGGCAAAGGGCTATCTGCGTCCGCGCGAAGGCTATCGGTTGTTTGAGCAGCGGGAGGATTTGCTCACGCGGCTGGATAGAGACGTGAAGGCGAACCGGGAGTGGCTGATGGAGTCGGTGCGGTTTGTGACGGAATAGAGCCGATGGGTCCGGGAACTGGTGGAATCGGCGCCGGGAGCGAACCGAGAAGTGTGACATTCGGCGCAGCGGCCTGGGCCTGTTCGTCGACCTGCACATCGAAGTCGACGGGGACATCCCGGTGCGGAGAGATCACCGGATCGGTCACGACGTGAAAGATGCGATTATGAACTCGGAACTCGGTATTCTGGATGTCGTGGTGCACATCGAGCCGGACACCCTGGAAGTCGATTGAGCACGGCATGGATCCGATCCTGTTTCCCATCATCGCGGTGCATCTTTCTTTCTTCGCCGGGGCACTGTTCTATTCGATGAGCGGAGATCCGGAGGGCGACAACCCAACTCCGGAGCTGGCACGGCTTCGCCGCATCGCGGGAGAGATTGTCTCTAAGTTCCTGGCGTTCTATGGGTTGGCTGCGCTGGTTGGCTTGCTGTGGAGCCCTCTGCAAAGTCCCTGGTTGCCGGGGCTGTTTCCCCTTGTGCTCGGTTTGGGTCTGGGCGTTGCGAAGTTTCAGGCCGACGGGGATTCGTGACGCACGGGGCGTTCCTTGGGTGGCTTGTGACGAGTCGTCAGACCGTTGATTCGAGCTCTTCGATTCCATCTACTTTGTAGTATGAAAACTCCGCAGAAACGTCTTGTGAGGCTTACGCGTCTTTCGTGTGAATCGTAGCGGCTTGCGCAGGGATCTGATAAATAGGAGGGGGGAAATAAGAAATGACACCGACACATGCGCATACTTTTGCGAATATCACCATCTGTCCAAGCTGCGGAGCCAAGAACCGTATTCCCGTAGAACATCTTGCCGATACCGGACGCTGCGGAGCCTGCAAGGCCACGATCCCGCCAGTTGGAGCGCCGCTTGAAGTGGACGGCGCGGGCTTCCGGGAGATTATCAGCGATGCTAAGGTGCCTGTTTTAGTCGACTTCTGGGCTCCCTGGTGCGGACCGTGCCGCGCCGCTGCCCCCGAAGTCGCCAAAGTGGCCCAGGAAATGGCCGGCCGGGCCGTCGTGCTGAAGGTCAACACCGAAACCTCCCCCGATGTGGCGACTCGCTATCATGTCCAGTCCATCCCGAACTTCATGATCTTTCGGGGCGGGCAGGCCGTGATGCAGCAGCCCGGGATGGTCCCGGCGCGACAACTGGCCCGGTGGCTGCACGAAGCGGGCGCATAGTCGCGCGTCTCTGAGCTAGGCGCTCGAGCCGCGGTATTGGAGTTTCTGCTTCGCCTCCTGCACCTTGCGGTGCAGTTCCGGCGCCGACCCTCCGCGGGTGACGAACACCAGCTGATCGCCTTCCGCCAGAATGGTCTCTGGCGGCGGCTCCTTCAGGATGTCCCCGTCCTTGCGAATCAGCGCGACCAGCAGAAATCCGCTCGCTTTGTGAAACTCGACCTCGCTGAGCGGCTGACCCACGAAGCGCGACCCCGCTGGAATCGTCGTTTCGCTCAATTCCAGCCCCAGCATACTGAGGTCTTCTTCGACCCGGCGGCGGCCCTGGGTCAGGATCTCTTCCACGGACGGATTGGTGATCAGTTGCGAGATCCGCTCCGCGCCGATCGCCGACGGCAGCACGACCTTCGTCGCTCCGCTTCGCAGCAGCTTGCGCTCGGTGGCCGGATTCTCGGCGCGCGCGATGATGGTGATGGTCGGGCTGAGTTCGCGCGCGGTCAACGTAATGAAGACGTTCTGCGCATCGTTCGGCAGGACGCTCGCCAGCACGCGCGCCCGTTTTACACCCGCGTTCTCCAGGACTTCCTCTTCGGTCGCGTTGCCGGTCACCACCAGGTAGGCGTGCGACTCGGCTTCCTTGATCCGGTCGGGATCAGCGTCCACGATTACGAACGGCTGTTTGGACCGGTGCAGCTCCACCGCCAGGATCCGCCCGACGCGTCCGAAGCCGCAAACGATGGTGTGTCCCGACAACCGGTCAATGCCTTTGGTGCGGCGGCGCCGTCCCAGGACGCGGTCGATCTCTCCTTCGGTCAGCATTTGAATGAATCCTCCGGTGATGTAGATCAGCGAGGAGCAACCTACGATAATCACAACCATGGTGAAGACGCGCAGCCCGGGATCGACGATCGGCCGGACCTCGCCGTAGCCGACCCCGAAGATCGTGATGATCACCATGTAGACGGCTTCGAGCAGCGTCCATCCCGCCATCTGGTAGCCGATGATGGCCGCCACGCAGGAGGCAGCGAAGATGGTGCCGCCGACAACGATCTTCTTGGTAGAGGCTTGCATGCGCTCGCTTGAGGGCCCGGGACAAGGGGGCGGGATTCGTGCGAACGAGGCGGGGATCCGCGACCGAATCAGGGACTTGCGGGTCGGGATGGCGGCCGCGAAACCGGGCGGCCTTGATCGCAGTGTAGCACCGGGCCAAGCTCGCCGACGAACTGAGTGGCGCGCTATTTGGAGCGGCGCTTCTCGGTCAGCTTCTTGATCAGATACGACGCACTGGGATGGACCAGCGCCTGCTTGCGCAGCGCCTGCCGCCCGAGCAGCATCGGGAAGCTCATCAGCGGACGGCTGGTCAGCGTGATCTCGATCGCCCAACTGTGCACGCCCGCCCCGAGCGTCGTATGGATCACCGGCCGCAGCTCGACCACTCCATTGGAACTGCGCACGCGCCGCCGCTCCAGCAGCGGGCTTTCGACAATGATCGAATGGCCGGGCGTGCGCAGATCCGGCGCCACCCGAAAGCGCAGCCAGGTTCCATCGCGTCGCAGCTCTTCCTCCAGATCCTCGACGTGCAGCGCCGAGGTGCGCGCGCCGGTATCCACCTTGGCCTTAATGCGCTCAATGCCGAGGTCGGGCAGGCTGAGCCATTCGCGCCAGCCCAGCACTATCAAGTCGCTTGAGGAATGCTCGCTCAAGGTTGGATCTCCGCGATGTGGACCAGCGCGTCGCCGCGATGCACGATCGCGTCCAGCAGAACACCAATCACGACGCCGGTCGTGCGCGCCCGCACATTCAGTTCCGCCGTGCTGGTGCTGTCGGAGATGGTGGCCACCGACTGGCCTCGCTCCACCAGTTCGCCCAGGCTGACCTTGAGGTGGCAGAACCCGCTCCGGCCGGCGCGCGTCCAGGAGCTTTTGCGGGAAAGAATCTGCTCCCCTTTCGGGCGCGGCGGAGCTGCCTTCAACATCTTGAGCGCCTTCATCACGCGCAGAGCCCCACGGTAGCCGGCCCGGACCGCGGGCAGATCGAAACGCGCCGCCTCTCCGCCCTCAAATAGCAGGACGCCGATCCCGTCGCGCTGGGCCGCCCCGCGCAGGGAGCCGTCGCGGATCCCGGAGTGGATCGCGATGGGGGTGCCAAAGACGCCGGCCAGTTCCAGAATCTGTGGGTCATCCAAATTTCCGCGCACCTGCGGCAGATTGGAGCGGCCGCGGGAGCCGGAGTGAAAATCCATGCCGAATTTGCAGACGGACACGATGTACTGGTAGAAGGTATGCGCCAGCCGCGCCGCCTGCGACCCACGCGCCGATCCGGGAAAGGACCGGTTCAGGTCGCGCCCATCGGGAAGATAGCGAGAACCGGCGGTGAACCCCAAGATATTCACGATCGGGACGGCGATGATGGTGCCGCGCAATGTCTGCGGGTCGATATGCCGGATTAATTGGCGCACGATCTCCACGCCCATCACTTCGTCGCCGTGAATGCCGCCGCTCAGCCAGATGGTGGGTCCGCCCACGATCCCGCGGAGCACCGTCACCGGCATCGTCGCCCACGCGCCGGTAGGCAGGCTCCCGATGTGCACCTCCATGGAGGTCTTGGTGCCTGGCTTTAGCGCGTGAATCTCAGATTGCAGGCTAGAAGGATCCTGAATTCTTCGCGGCGCCGAGACTGTGACCTTGGTGGACATGGTCTTGTATGTATTCGATAATTTTACCGGCCACGTCGACGTCCGTGGTTTCTTCAATGCCTTCCAGGCCGGGCGAGGAGTTCACCTCGATCACCACCGGGCCGCGCTCGGCGCGCAGCATGTCCACGCCGGCGACCCCCAGCCCCATGATCTTGGTCGCCTCCACGGCGGCATGTCGCTCCGCCGGAGTCAGCCGGATCGGGGTGGCGACTCCGCCGCGGTGCAGGTTGGAGCGGAAGTCGCCCTCCGGACCCTGCCGCCGCATCGCCGCGACCACCCGGTTGCCGATGATGAAGGCGCGGATATCGGCTCCTTCGGCTTCCCGGATGAATTCCTGAACCAGGATGTTGGCGTCCAATTGGTTGAAGGCGGCAATCACCGACTCGGCGGCCTTTTTCGTCTCGGCCAGCACCACGCCGACGCCCTGGGTTCCTTCCAGCAGTTTGATGATGAGCGGCGGTCCGCCGACGGCTTTGATCAGTCCCTCGACGTCGTTGGTGTCGCGGGCGAAACCGGTCACCGGAAGCCCCACCCCACGCGTACTCAGCAGTTGCATCGCGCACAGCTTGTCGCGGGAACGCAGAATCGCCGCCGCGCTGTTGGTCGCAAAGACCTTCATCGCCTCGAACTGCCGCACCACGGCCGTGCCGTAAAAGGTTCGCGAGGCGCCGATCCGGGGAATGATCGCGTCAAATTTCAACGGCTGGTCGCCCAGCATCACGGTCGGATTTTCCGCGCTGATGGTGATGTGGCAGCGGCTGTAGTCCACCACTGTGGCTTGGTGGCCGTAGTCCTCGGCCGCCTCTTTGAGCCGACTGGTGGAATACAACGCGGGGTTCCGGGACAGAATGCCGATATGCATGCGTCAAGGGAGAAATCAGCGGCGTGAGTGTGCCCTTGGGCGGCCGGCAGATCGCCCGGTTCCGCACCAGAGGGGGCAGCCCTATTCTAACAGCACGACTGGGGAGCCTCAGCGGGAACGGACTCCTTCGGAACTTGCAGGAAGCGTCAACGCATCCGTCCTTGGTCCACGGTCCACAGCACCAACCGCGCCAGCGCCCATGCGGTTTCCTGTCTCCCGCTTCCACCTCCTGTCTTCTGACCCCTTCCGGTGGGGGTCGTGGACAATAGAAGGAAGTCCATGCCCACTCTGTACCGCTACCTTCGGGAACACTGGAAGCTCGCGCTGACGGCGCTGGCCCTGGCTGCCATCAACCAGACCTTCTCGCTGTTGGACCCCTTGATCTTTCGCTTTGTCATCGATGACTACGCCTCCAAGATCGGTGATTACACCGCCCAGCAATTCCTCAGCGGGGTGAGCCTGCTGCTGGCCGCCGCCGTCGGGGTGGCCTTCGTCTCGCGCGTCGCCAAGAACTTCCAGGACTACTGTGTCAACGTCATCACCCAGCAAGTGGGCGCGCAGATGTACGCCGACGGGATCCGCCATTCGCTCGGATTGCCCTACGTCCTGTTCGAGGACCAACGCAGTGGCGAAACTTTGGGGAAACTGCAGAAGGTCCGCAGCGACGTCGAAAAGTTCTTGGCTGCGGCGGTGAACGTCGTCTTCACGACGCTGATCGGCGTGATCTTCGTCATGATCTACGCCTGGACCATTCACTGGGCCATCGCGCCGGCGTTCCTGCTGACGATTCCTTTGCTGGGCGGACTCAGCTCTCTGCTCAGCCGCAAGATCAAAAAGGTCCAGAAGGAAATCGTCGCCGAGACGGCCTCCCTAGCCGGCTCCACAACCGAGTCCCTGCGCAACATTGAACTGGTCAAGAGCCTGGGCCTGGCCAAGCAGGAAGTAACGCGCCTGAACGCGACCACCGGCAAGATCCTGAACCTGGAACTGAAAAAAATCCGCTACCTCCGCAGCCTGAGCTTCATTCAAGGCACGGCGGTGAACTTTCTGCGGACCATGATCCTGTTCCTGATGCTGTACCTGATCTTCAACCAGCAGATCACCGTGGGCGAGTTCTTCTCGCTCTGGTTCTACTCGTTCTTCATCTTCGGACCGCTGCAGGAACTCGGGAACGTCATTAATATCTATCGCGAAACCGAAGCCTCCTTGAGCACTTTCGAGGACATCCTGAAACTGCCGCCGGAGCCTCGTCCAAAGAATCCGGAGCCGCTGGCCAAGCTCGAAAAGCTGCACTTCGATGACGTCACCTTCCAGCACCCCACCGCGAAACGTCCCGCGCTGACCCGCGTCACTTTTGAAGCGATCCGTGGCGAGACCATCGCCTTCGTGGGACCCTCCGGGGCAGGGAAGACCACGCTCGTCAAACTCCTGGTGGGCCTGTACCAGCCGCAATCCGGCCACATCTATTACAACGGCGTCGCCGAAGACCGTATTGACATGGAGCATCTGCGCGAGAAGATCGGCTTCGTCACCCAGGACGCGCAACTGTTCTCCGGATCGATCCGCGATAACCTGCGCTTCGTCCAGCCCGATGCCAGTGATTCTGAAATTCTTGACGTGCTGGATCAGGCCGCCGCGCAGTCGCTGCTGGAGCGCGCCTCGCAGGGGCTCGATACGGTGATCGGCGAAGGCGGCGTGAAGGTCTCCGGCGGCGAGAAGCAACGCCTTTCGATTGCTCGCGCCCTGCTGCGCCATCCGGAACTGCTGGTGTTTGACGAAGCGACCTCTGCGCTCGATTCGCTCACCGAAGAAGAGGTCAGCCAGACGATTCGCCAGGTGGCGGAAGGCCGCAGTGCGGTCACCTGTTTGATCGCGCACCGGCTATCCACGGTGATGCACGCCGACCGCATCTATGTTTTGGAACTCGGGCGGATCGTCGAGTCCGGCGCACATGAAGAGCTTCTGGAGAACAAGGGGCTGTACTACGCGATGTGGCGGCAACAGATTGGGGAGCGGCAGCTCGAATCGGATTCCCCCGAAGTTCGCGCGCTTCCGACTTAAATAGAGAATGAAACCCCGGCACTGCCCGGCCCCCCCAGGGCCGACATTCACGGGGCCGGCATTCATGGAGCGGCATAACAAGAGGATCAACGCCCAAGGGGATCAAATATGGACTGGCTCAATACGTTCTTTACCCAGATCAGCGCAAACTTCACTCCTGAATTTTTGGCCGACATGTCCGGCCGCATGTTCCGCGTTGTCATCATCCTGGTGGGAGCGGCAATCCTTCGCAAGGTGTTGGGGAAAACCATTCCACGCCTGAATGACCTGGCGGTCTCCTCCATGCGGGATCCCCATCACTCGGCGGCGGTGATCGATCTCGAACGCCGAGCCGCTACCCTTAGCGGAATCCTCACGCGCACAATAACGCTGGTGATCTGGGGCCTTGCCATCGCCATGGCGCTGCGCGAGATCGGTTTTGATATCACTCCCATCATCGCCGGCGCCGGCGTGGCCGGCCTGGCTGTCGGCTTCGGCGCGCAGAGCCTGGTCAAGGACGTGATGACCGGCTTGGTGATGCTGGTGGAGAACAATATCCGAGTCGGCGACGTTGCTAGCATCGGCGGAGTCACCGGCGCAGTGGAGTCAATCAACCTCCGCACGACGCACCTGCGCGACCTGACCGGTACCGTCCACGTCGTGCCCAATGGCGATATCACGATCGTCTCCAACCTAACCCGCGACTATTCCTGTTATGTGATCAACATGGGCATCTCCTACGAGTCCGATTTCGAGAAAGCGATCCGGTTAATGAACGAGGCGCTACAGGAGATGCAGGGCGAGGAGGAATTCGGCAGCGTCATCTTGAATGAACTCGAGATGTTCGGCGTCGACAGCTTCGCCGACTCCTCCGTCGTTATCAAGTGCCGCATCCGCACCCTGCCGAGCGAGCAGTGGCGTATCGGCCGCGAATTCAACCGTCGTGTGAAGATCCGCTTTGACAAGGAGGGCATCGTCTTCCCGTACCCGCAGCGAACGATTTCCTGGCTGGGGCCGCAACTGCCGGTGCAGGTACAACCTGCGTCGCGGGAGCAGGCCGACGCGAATACTGGCGCGGTCGAGGCTCCGGCCAATGCCGACGGACCGTCCAAGTCCGACTAGGCAGGGAACCGGTAGGGAAATCCAGGAAGCGCGTAGGAGGTTTTCGACGCTCGGCGGAGTGACGCTGAAGGCGTCAGGCCGGCGGAACGACAGCCCTCCCTGTCTCCTACACGGCGGGCCGGCCAGCGCCACACCGGCCCGCCTGGACGATTCTGTCTCCTGTCCCCTCCCTCCTGTCTCCTGTATAGGGGTGTTCCTTCCGAGCTTCTAGTGATATGATCCTACGTGTCTTTTTTGCCCCCGGTGCGCGATTTTACACGGCCGGGGATCAAGTAGTATAATCCCTATAGGGAATTAGAGTATGGCTACAGCAGACGTCCTTCACGACCAACATCTCTTTGAGCAGGAATACGATAAGACCGTTCGAGCCGATATCGAACAGTTCCGTCATGCCTCACAGGAGTTTCTTGCCGGCCGCCTGGGTGACGACGCCTTCCGCGCCGAACGCCTGCGCCGCGGCATTTACCACCAGCGTCAGGAAGGCGTGCAGATGATCCGGACCAAGATCCCCGGAGGACTGCTGACCGCCGACCAGATGCGCACGCTGGCCGACGTCGCCGACAGTGTCGGGGGCGGCAAGGGCCACCTGACCACGCGCCAGAACATGCAGTACCACTTCGTGCCGCTGACCCAGGTCCCCGACGCGCTGCACCTTTTGGCCGACAGCCGCCTGACCACGCGCGAGGCCTGTTACAACACGGTTCGCAACGTCACGGCCTGCCCGCACGCCGGCCTGTTGCCCGAAGAGCCGTTCGACGTCCGCCCCTATGCCCAGCAGATCGCCCTGGCGTTCCTGCATAAGGAGCTGACCGACAACCTGCCGCGCAAGTTCAAGATCGCGCTGTCCGGCTGCAACGAGGATTGCATCTCGACCGTCATCAACGACATCGGTCTCCGCGCGGTGGTCAAGGACGGCGTGAACGGATTCCGCATGACCGTTGCCGGCGGGCTCGGCGCGCTGCCCACCGAGGGCGGGGTGCTCCATGAGTTCGTCCCGGCCAACGAAGTCGTCCGGCGGGCGGAAGCGGTGCTCCGGATCTTCAATACGCATGGGAACCGCGGGAATAAAAACAAGGCTCGCCTGAAGTTCGTCATGCGCGAGCGCGGCTTGGAATGGCTGGCCGCCGCCATCGAAGAGCAGTATCAGGACATCATCAAGAACGGCGGCGTGGAAGTACCTGAGGTCGTACCGGAGAACTTCGGCGGCTTCCGCTCCACCAAGCCCGAGCTCGGCTCCGGCGAACTGTTGCCGCTGTTCGATCCCACCCCGGAATACCAGGAGTGGAAGGCGACCAACGCCCGCGAGCAGCGCGACCCGGGCTACGCTCATCGTGAACATCATGACGCCGCAGGGGAACCTGACCGGCCAGCAGATGCGCGACATCGCCAAGTTGTCGGAAGACGCCGGCGACGCCAACGTCCGCGTGTCGATGAGCCAGAACCTCTCGATCGCTTATGTTCCGGTGGGCGCTCTGCCGCGCGTCTACGGCAAGCTGAAGGAAATCGGGTTGGCCGGCGCGCGCGTCGACGAGATCAGCGACGTGGTCACTTGCCCCGGCGCCTATAGCTGCAACCTGGGCATCACCAAGACCATGGGACTGGGCGACGCGCTGGCCGCCGCCGTGGCGAAGTACGACGACCCGGACGTCCGCAAGCTGAAGATCCGCGCCTCCGGCTGCCCGAATTCGTGCGGCCAGCACTGGATCGGCGACCTGGGTTTCTACGGCAACGCCCGCAAGATCGACGGCAAGGAAGTGCCGTACTACCTGATGATGCTGGGCGGCACCGACCGCGAGTTCGGTATGGCCGTAGGTTCACTGCCGGCCAAGTTCGCGCCGATCGCCACCGAGCGCATCCTCGACTACTACTCCGCCAACAAGCAGGAAGGCGAATCCTTCCGCGACTTCGTCAAGCGCGAAAAGATCCAGACGTTCAAGGAAATGACCTCGGATCTATTCAAGCCCACCGAGCTCACCGACGACCTGACCAAGGACTGGGGCGATACAGAGGATTATTCGCTACAGCTCGGCCGCGGGGAATGCGCGGCTTAGGAGACAGGAGTGAGGAGACAGGAGACAGAAGTCTCGCTACCTTGAATCGGTTGACGAAACATAGGATTCGTTAAGAGAACGCAGAAATCAGAAGGCAGAACACAGAATGTTCTTCTCTCTCGCGCCCGCTGGGAAACCGGCGGGCGTTGTCTTTAGGCGGGCTGGCGTTCCTTGGGCTCCGAAGCCTTGGCGAAGGAGCTCAGCCTCACTCTGCCTAACCTTGCTCCTGTCTCCTCCCTCCATTCTCCTGTCCACTCACCTTCTCGGATCCAGCATTGCGAGCCCCCAGCCGTCCATGCCGAGGTTGTCATGAGCGCCTATCGATTTGGTAAGAATTGATGATTATGGATGATGGATCGTACGCCAGGACACAGATCGTTCAGATGCTGCAGTCCGGCGATCTGGCAACGCAGGCCCAGGCGATCGATCGGGTCGCCGAACTCTTGCGTGGCGAGGTGACTGGGGAAGATCCGCAAAGCCTTCTGAGCGAAATCGCGGAATGCCTGGCGCGTTCCCCGCACCCTTTCGCCATTGCGTCCCGTATGGAGTTTCTTGGGCCGCCCATGATCCCGACGCTGGATCCGTTGCTCGAACGCGAGATCAGGGACGAGAATAAGCTACACGTCGCGGTACTCCTGCTGCATTGGAACTCGCGCAGCGGCGTCCCGTTTCTGCTGAGTCGCCTGGACGGGCCGGGACTAAAGGACGGTTTTCTTGCAGCGGCAATCGAGCTTTCCAAGCACGGCATCCCCGAGGCCAGGGAACCGATCGAGCGCATCATGCGTGAAGTAAATTTTCGTGCACTGCCCTCCTGGAACGTCTATGATTGGCTCGGACTGATCGAGGCGCGGAAACGATATGGGCCGCTGCCTCCGGACCTGGATTCCATGCTTCGCAGAACGTTGCCTCCTCTGTTTCACCAGGCACTCGACTAGAGTCCACGCGGGCTCCATTCAGAACCGCCATGCGATAGCATGCGCAACGTAGCCGACCTTGATCCACACCGCACCCGCGCCCATGGGCGCCGAAGCTTGTCAGAGGCGGCAGCCCCACTAACTCATCACCACCCGATTCTGGCTCCTGGCTTCTGTATTCTGGAAGCCGTCTCCTCCCTCCTGTCTCCTTTCAACTCATCTCCCCGGATCCAACACATCCAATGTCAAACTCACCGACGCCCCATCCCCCAACTTCACCTTCTCCGCCCGGGCCAGCATCCGCGCCCATTCCCGAGGCATCTGCGCCACAGCGCTCTGCGCGGCCTCCACGGCGAAGATGCGATACTCGCCCGGCGGCAGCTTCCCGATGCGAAACGCGCCGTCCGGATCGGCGGGCAGGTGCTGGACCAATGTCCTCGCGAGACTCATGCTTCCGTGTGTATCGAAGGGCCAAGGCACGAGCACGACATCGGCGCCCGGCACCGGATCGTCGCCCTTCACCACGCGCCCGGTGATCTCCGCCGGCCGCGCTCCGATTTCAATCTCGATCTCGCCGTCACCGGTATAGAGCAGGTACCTGTTCGGCGCGACGGCGTTCTGATAGCGCACCTGCTTGATGTAATACGGCTCGGGCAGATTGGTCACGTCGACGCGCCACTCCTGCCCCGTGCCGATCACGTTCTCATACCGCCAGCGACCATCCTTCTCGATCGTCAACGGTGGAACCTTCGCGTCCAGCACAGCCCACCCGCTTCCGGATAGCTGCAGGTCGAAATCCGTCACACCGATCTGTTCCAGATCCACATCATCGGACACAAACCGCCCGGTAATCGTGACGCCTGGCGGCAAAGTCACCGGCACGCGCATGTTCGCATTGGTGACGGAAACCGGTACGCTGATGCCCCGGCGAGTTTCCTCGGTGCTGCTTTGGACCATAAACTCGTAGTCGCCCGGACTCAGCCCCGTAATCAGCACCGGACCGCACGCAATCGATCCGAGAATCCGAATCGACCCGAACCGCGGCGCCTCTTCCAAAATCCCGATTTGATCGCTCAGGCACGACGCCGGATCGATATCCAACAGCACCCGGTAAAGCTCTTCCTTCTCCAGCTCGATCGTGCCGACGTTGGCGATGCTCCCCGGCAAAACCGTGACCGGGAGCGCCGTCTCAATGTCCGGACCACCCGGATAATAGCCTTCCCGGTAGCCCAGGTCCACCGCGTCCACGTCTTCTTCTGTGAACTCCGCCAGCGCCTCAATCGGACCGTTCTTCCGCGCCACGCCGATCAGATATTGCCCCGCGCTGGTCTCCTGCCGGAATTCTCCATTTGCGTCGGTCACCGCTCCGCCGCCAAGGGCAAGGGCGCGCAAATATCCATTGATTCCTTCCAGGGCCCCCACCATCAGGGACATCCCTTCGATCGGTTCTTGTGTCTCCTTATCGATGATTCGCCCGGTCACCATCGCCGAGGCTTCCAGGGAAAAACTCACCGTAGCGGTCGGCGTGGCGTCGCTGATGCGCGCGCTCTGCTGCGCGCCAAAACGGCCGGACGCCGGTGCGTAGCCCTCCCGCCGGACCCGAATCACATACTGTCCCGGTCCCTCCGGAACATGTACAAAGCTCCCCCGATCGCCCGTCGTATAGATCGTCCGCTCCTCTTCCGGCGGCGGAATCCCATTCCCCTCGAAGATCTCAACCGTTACCTCGGCCAGTGGCTGCCCCGTGCTGGCGTCCGTCACTGTTCCCCGGATCTCGTAGCTCTGCGCAAGCAGCCCCTGGGGCAGGGCAGTGAGCATGAATGCCGAGGTCAGAGCGATTCGGGTCATTCGCATTTGTATTTTGGACGAAATCTTCGCGCGGAAAGTTTGATCTCGAAAAAAGTATTTTCCGCTTTCAAGGTCGAGGCTGCTCGGCTTGGGGGGCCGGGTGAACCGCCGGCGCCCCGTCGGAAGCGCCACCAAATCACCACCACCCAATTCTGGCTCCTGGATTCTCATTCTGTCTTCTGACTTCTGTATTCTGAGTTCTAGCGACTGTCTCCTGTCTCCTAACTCCTGAATACTTATTCATGCCTCTCATCCACATCACCGGAGCCGGACCCGCGGGATCGTCCGCCGCGCTGGCCGCGCTCGGGGCAGGGGCCGATGTGCGCATCACCGACCGCTCGCGGTTTCCTCGCCACAAGGTCTGCGGCGAGTTCCTGTCGCCGGAGATCCAGCCGATGCTCAAGGAACTGGGCGTCTGGAGCGATTTCCTGGCCGCCGAGCCCGCCATCATTCGCCGCCTGGTCCTGAGCTTCGGAGTGTCGGAAACGCCGCTGCGCCGCGAAGCGCCGCTCCCCAGGCCGGCCTGGGGATTGAGCCGGTGGACGTTCGATCAGCTCCTGCTGGACGCCGCCACGCGCCGCGGAGCCCGCTTCCATGGGCCCGACGGTCCGCAGGCGCAGGCGGAAACCCGCGCCGTCGCCGAACCAGACGCCGAAATCGTGGCCCACGGCCGCCGAGCGGAGCAGTCCCGGCGTGGAAACCGATTATTCGGCTTCAAAGCTCACTTCTCGCGAGGCTCCGGCTCGGAATTCGTCAACCGCCCTAAAGTCAGCAAGTTGCCTCCGGAAGATGCGGTAGAGCTTTACTTTTTCGACGGCTGCTATATCGGGGTGAATGCGATCGAGTCGAACAAAATTAACGTTTGCGGCCTCGCCTCCGAAGGATTCCTGAGTCGGTTTGCGTTCCAATATGACACGGTGGTTGAGCAGTGCCCATCGCTTCGGGGAAGGCTTAACGCACACACCCGGGATTTTCCATGGATCTCGGTTGGCCCGCTCGAATTTAGGCAGAGGTTCGGGCACGGCTTTGTGGGCGCTCATGTGCCCCGTTCGGGTCCGCCCGTTGGGCCCGGACGGACATCCGCTCCCTATCCGGCGGGTGATGCGCTGAGCTTCGTTGATCCGTTCACCGGTTCGGGCCTGCTCGCCGCCGTTAAAACAGGCTCGATGGCGGGGCGCGCCGCCGCCCTGGGCGAACCCGTGGAAACCTACCTCCGGCGCTGCCGAGCCAGCCTGCGCCAACCGTTCCTGGTGTCCTCGATCCTGCGGCGCCTGGTCTCCTCAGGATGGGTGGAATGGCTCGCTCCGTGCGCGCCGTCCCAGCTCCTGTTTTCTCTAACCCGTCCCCGGTAATCTCACGTAAGCGGGAATCTTCAGTACTATCAGTATCTAAGGGGGTATGTCCGGTCGCCTAGGACGAGCGTCTCAGGTGTTTGGGGGGAATTGGGCAGTACCGATGGGCGGGGGGGTGACCGGAAATAAAAAAGCCGGTGAGTACTCGGAGGAAGATACTCACCGGCCGGCTTACCACTACCGCGAGGTCGCGGTTAGCCGAGCTTTCGGAAGCCTACCGGGCAGTCGGTAAAGCTTGGCTCCCTAGAGAAAGAGACGCGATGAAACCTAAGAAGGTTCCACAACTGGACAAGTCGATCTTATCATTCCAATGAATTTTTGTACAGATCTAACGTGGACAGAGAGGTAAAAAATCCCCCCCAAATGGGTGTATTCCAGACCCGAACGGGCATACTCGCGATGTGAGAGGACGCACCCAACAGTGGTTCTAGGTGTAACTACGGGGAGCACAAACGGAGAATATACGGGATAGGATTATTGCCCTAATGTCTGATTTAGCGTCTCGGCGAGCCGCAATCCGGCCAGGGTAAGCTGCTGGTTCGCCAGTTGGCTGGCGTTCTTACGGTACCCGGCAGGCAAAACCAGCGGATCCTGTTCGGATCCCGTACGATTTCCAAACGTGTAAACCTTTTGCCGGGCAAGCGTATAGCTCTCCAGAAGCCAGCGCCTTGGCTCCTCAGTGACTTTCTTGGGGTTCGGATGGGTGTTCCGGTATTCCTGGGTGAGCTCGGCGGCGCGGCGATTGACCGCGCGCCCGCCTGTGTTTGTTCCCCCGGCGCTATCCCACAGAGAATGAAGCGTTTGCCTGTCCGGGGAGCCGTCGGCCCGGGAGCCATTGGAGATGATCACCAGATTCCCGCCCTGGTCTCCATCGGGCTGGCTTTTGAGGAATCGGGAGACGGCATGCAGCGGATTGTGGACGTCCCCAATCAGGTGCTCGAGCCAGGGCAGGGCGTAGGCGGCTTCGGGGCTGTCCGGATTGTCCTGAAGGACTTTGGTCAGCCGCTCGATCTCGCTGAGGGCGTTTGGCGGAGGCTGGTTCTGGATGGGGGTGCCGTCGGTGGAGAAGGAAATATCGTAATAGTGCCAGTTGGTGTGGCGGCCCATGTCGGGAAATCCGGGGAGGAGTGGGGTAGGCCGCTCGGACCGGTTTGTGTCGGTGAAAAACCGAGGGTCGGAGCGGATCAGGTCCGGCCAATAGGCGGCGGAGATGAAGGCGGCCCGGGCGATGGCTCCGGGAGTATCGTTGGTGTCGCGGGGGATCCGCTTGAGGAAGATGGTTTCGTAGTCCGGATGTTGGCGGATGAGCTCGTCGACGCGGGCGCGAGCCTTGGGGTTGAGATGGTCATAGGCGATGGCGGCGACAATCCGGTGCCCAGCTTCGTTCCAGGCTCCGGCGGGCGGGGCGGCGAGCAGGACAACCAGGACAGAGCCGATACGATGCAACGAAGGACGTTCATGAGCCAACTTTCAACGTAGCATTGCGGGGTGACGACCAGGTTTCGTACAGCGCCGCGGCTGGCGAAGCATGAAATTCTGGAGCGTCAACGTTCCGGGAGAAGCGCCGGCGGAATGTCGCGGGCTCCGTGCAGAATGCGAATGATCTGCAGCGGACTTGTGGCGGGATCATAGACAATCAGGTAATTGCGGTACGGTTGAACCGTCCAGAAGCGCAGTGGAAGATTCGTCAGGTCCTTGCGGCGGTGGCCACGCAGCGGAGCCTCAGCAAGGAAAACACAAGCCTCGTAGATGGCATCCTCGACTTGATTGGCCGCCCGGAGGTTGTCACGAGCGATGTAGCGCCAGATATCGAAAAGGTCGTTCTCCGCGAGTGGCGTGAGGCGGAAGCGAATCATGCCCCGCCGTGTTCGGCCATCCAGGCGCGCTTCCGCTCGTCCATGTTGGCGCGGACCTGATCCTCATCGATCAAATCACCACGTTGGGCGGCCATATATCCGGCGGCGATCATGGCGGAAAGCTCCGTACGGTGCTGCGCCAGCCACTCGTCGCGTTCGGCGAGCATTTCCAGGGCTTGGTCGATGACTTCGTCCGGGCTTTGATAGGCGCCTGAGCGCAGGGCTTTTTCGATCCGGTCTTCCTGGTCGGGTTTGAGCTCGATCGCCATTCGCTTGCCTTTAGTATCGCGCGGTTCCAGCGCGATTGTCTGCTTGTCGCAAGCCGCTAAGCCGAGCCTGGTGCTATGTGCCGAACCGCTTGTCAGTCAACACTGATGCTAAGTCCTTCAAAGACGTAGTGGTAGGCCCAGGAGAAACGTAGTTCCTGCGAAATGCCGGGAACGTGCTGTTGGAAGAGAGCCGCGCCATCCGTCGGCAGGACGTCGACGATTAACTTCGCGTTCGGCTTGCCCCCGTATGTTGCGGGGATTCCGTAACTGCAGACCGTCGGTGTAAGTCCATCGGGCCCCCCGATCTGACAGTTAATCAGCGTGATCGAGCCGGCCGCCGCCGAAGCATACCAGACGCTGCGGAGGCTTGCGGTTTCGGTGACATCTTGAATCAACGTGATGCGGACAATCGAACTCGCATCGCCTCCGGTCCAAGTCAGAGTTTTGGTCTTGTACGGACTGAGTACTGTCCCCGGCGTTAAGGTGTTTTGGATGGTGATTTCCTCGCCGACCGGAACCGATGCCTGAAATGCGATGTCTTCCGACGAGCCGGGGTTCGAAGAGAGCTCATACGTCCCCTGGTGAATAAAATTGGCCGGCAGCGATTGGCTATACGTCGTGCCCACCGCACTATCCGTCATCGGGTCCACTGTTATGGGAGCCTCGCTGCCCGATTGAATAGAGATCGTTCCGGCGGACAGCTGATGATATCCGTCAGCAAAGCACGCCCGGGCCGATGCAACCGGAACCGAGAAGTAGGCTATCGACGAACCCAGATTGTAGGTCGGAAGAGCCGGTTGCACCAGGCCCGGCGCGGCGGGGAACGTCGCCAGGAATTGCTCCGTGGTGCTTTGGGTCGTGGGACTCGATAGGACGGTTTTCTCCAGCGAAACCGTGCCGTAGGATTGCTCGGGAGGATCGGTGCATGGCCCACGGCCGGTGTTGACGCTTACGCTGACCAGTTGACTCGTCCGCAGGCCCGTGTCCATCGTGATCGGGATCGAGCACCCTTCCCGGGAATTTGCAGGAACCTGAAAATTCACTTGATCCACTCCAACCAGGTTCGGCGCGAGTCCGGCATAGCTCGGAGTGACCGGGGATGAGGCGTAATCCCAATGAATCGAGCCGCGCCACATGAACGCTTCGGCTTCCGTCGGCGCGACTCCATTGGGATGAACCACCGTTGGAACGCCGAGACCCGTTCCAAACAGCGCAATGGAATCTCCGGGTGCGGCACTATTGGACTTCGAGTTCACCGATATATCGCCGTCGGGGGTGATGTTGAGCGCGGCCACCGGTCCGCAGCCGCTGGCATTGGAGGTGAAGAAGCCGGGACCAACGGCGGAGATCGGCACGTTTATTGGCGCGCTTGCACCAGCGGATGTGAGGACCGTGGTCGTAACGTTGTACGAGAAGTCCAGGCTGCCGTAGATCGCGGTGGGAACTTGCGCGTTGATTTGCTCGGGCGAGACATACAGCAGTGCCGCGGGCACACCGCCGATGAGAACGGTCGTGCCGCCGAGCTCGGTGGGCAGTGGATTGGCGGCCGCCTGCGCTGTCTGGCCTAACGTCAGGTTGGAGCCTTTGATGGTCACCAGCTCGCCGGGCGCGATGGGTTGGACATAGGATGCCGCGTTGGTAACGCTGGTGATGGTGGGTGTGTGGTCGGCTTGGGCTGAGGCCGATAGGGGGATCAGAATGACGAGAGAACCAAGGGCGAATAAATTACGCATATCTCGAAATTGTGAGCAAATTGCCGACCATATTTCATGGAATGCGTTCGCAGCATGCGGGGCAGTTCCTCACGCGCTGAATAACCGCCAATCGAGGCCGGATCGGTGGGCTTGAAGTTGGCGATGATTGTGAAGGGCGGGACTGCATGGATCTGTTCGGCACCGTGGGTATGTCGTTGTGACGCACCGGAGAATCTGGCTGCTCTCCTTCGGGGTGTTTCCAGGGCCAGTTACATTGCCAATGGTAGGTTGGTTCGGTGAGGAGTGTGGACCTGGTTCAGGATGCGGGCATACAGCATACGCGGGAACAAGGCTTTGGGTACTTTCCAAGCGCTGTGGCCGTGAATCACTGTGACCGGCTTCGCGCCGAGCTTGCCTCGATTCCGGGAGGCCGGGCGGGGCGGCGGCACCTGATGTCGCATCCCGCTGTGGCCGAACTGGCTCGGGATGCTGCGCTACTCAAGATCGCGGGTGACATCCTGGGTCGGCCTGCGATTCCGTATCGCTGTACGTTCTTCGAAAAGACTGAGCAGGCGAACTGGCTGATCGCCTGGCATCAGGATACGGGACTTCCTTTGGCTGAGCGTTTCGAGGATCCAGGCTGGGGACCCTGGTCAGTAAAGGGCGGCGTTCGGTATGCCCATGCCCCGGCCTGGGCGCTCGAGCGAATCATCGCACTGCGCGTGCATCTGAGTGATTCGGATGCGGAGAATGGTCCGCTGCGGTGATTCCGAAGACGCACACGCTGGGCGTGTTGACCGACGCGGAAGTTCATGCGCGGGTGGAGGTCAGACGCCGTCGAGTGCTTATCGGAAACAGGTGGCGTAATCGCGATGCGACCGCTGGTGATTCATGCGTCGAGCAAACTGCAGAGCGATCGGGCGCGTCCTGTCCTGCATATTGAGTATGTCGATGCGCTGGAGTTGGCTCCGGGGATTCGGTTGGCGGTGGTGTAGTGCTTTACTGATCACCCTTGCGCGGGAGGCGGGGACCTTGCTGGGCGGGTGGCGGACCGGCCGGCGTGGCGACCATTTTCGTACCGTCCGCAAGCTCGGCGTTGAAGCACTTCACGGCAAAGACGTCGGCGAGCTTGGCGCGCGCGCCGTGGCAGGTGAACTGGTCGCCGGGCTGCAGGGTTTCCTTGGTCCAGCCGTAGCGGCGGAGCAGGTTGGCGGCGTCCATCTCCAGCGTCCAGCGTTTGGTTTTCGCCGGATCGTGATCGTCGGGCGCGTCAATGTAGACGTAGGTGTGTGGATTGCCCCAGCGATACTCGGCGACCTTGCCGGTCACGCTGAAGTCCTTGGTCATGTCAAACGGCGCAATGGAATGGTGCGCGCGCAGCAGTACCGGGATCAGCATCGGCAGGGCGAAGAGTAGCAGGATGGAAATCCATCTGGTCATTACACTTATTAGACGACGGATGGGGCGGTGCGGTTGCGGATGCTTCGCAGCTTCTTCACAGCTCACCTGCAGCGGGTACTTCTTGCCGTAGCTCACTTGCCGGAGGATTTGGACGCACGAGGCCCGCTCACGCGCGCGGATTTGTTCCGAAGGGTATGAGGTGTTGGCGAGGTTGCGGTGGGAACAACGGACGATCGGGAGGTCGAGGCCACCCGTGGGGTGAACTCCGAGCCCCCAGGGCTTATTATGATGGGAACTGTTATGGTCCTCTCAACTCCTCCTATCTCGATGCTTTCGCGGCTTACGGTTATTTTCGGAGTGTTGCTCACCGCTCCGAGCCTGATTTTGGCCCAGCCAAGCGATGCGGACCTGGTTGAGGCGTTGCAGCGGGGCGGGCATGTCATCTTAATGCGGCACGCAGCGTCGCCCCACGATGCTCCGGATGCAGCGACCGCGAACGCGGATAATCCCAACCGCGAGCGGCAGCTCGATCAGGAAGGCCGGGAAACGGCGAAGGCAATGGGCGAGGCGCTGCGGCGGCTGGAGATCCCGGTCGGACCGGTACTAAGCAGCCCGACGTACCGGGCGCTGGAAACCGCGCGCTACCTGGACCTGGGCGAGCCACATCCGCAGCCCGAGCTCGGCAATGACCCGAAGGGGATGCGCGGCGGGACCGAGGCGCAGGCGGCCTGGCTCCGGGGGCGGGTCAAGGAATTTGATTCGGAGACCAACATCCTCTTGATTACGCACATGCCGAATATCCGCGATGCGTTTCCGGAGGACGCAGCCGGGTTAGCGGACGGAGAGGCGCTGGTGTTCGGTCCCGACGGATCCGGTGGAGCGCGGCTGGTTCGCCGGGTCAAGATCGACCAATGGCCTTCTTTCCTCAGGCAGTAACGGCCCCGGAGGCAGCTTGGTTCAAACCGTCCGCGCAACGTCGTTTCCCGTTGCTCCCCCACGGGGATACGAGCAGATTTTTCGCAGGCGCCGTACTTTTTTCGACTTTTCCACGCTGCTGTGAAATGGAAGGGAACGAGCTTAGGAAGCCACATCGAGACCCATTTCTGAAATCCATGTATCAACAACAATGATTCAAAGGGTTTCGGACAGTGACCAATCCGCAGAGCCGGATGCCGAATTTCCTGCGCAACTTCCGCACGAAATGTATTCTGCTTATCGTTGAGCCCATGAGAGATAATGCCATTCGGCATAGGCTGCGGGTGGGCGTCTGTCAGGGGTCGGATTGCGGATGAATGTGTAGGTCCGGAGGATCTGACAGATAACGGATGGGTAGATTCCCTGTAATCAATAATCCTGAATTGCATCATCCGTAATCTATATCCTGAAATTGGAAACCCTGTTGTATCTATCAGTTTGATCGAGCCTATCAGCTTGACTCCATCGACATTGACATCCCACTTCAGTAAGATTCGCCCTGGACTGTAGTAACGGCATAAGGGGTGCCGAGCTATATCCGAATGAGGCTACTTGCGTGGCCTGATTACATCAGGAGGGGTTCATGAGTAAATTCTTGTGGTGGCCCAGTTTGCTACTGCTCTCAGCGCTCACGCTGTTGGGGCAGGCGAACCTGGGCTCTATCACCGGAACGATCACCGATCAAAGCGGCGCGGTTATCGCGGACGCGAACATCGAGATCATCAATCAGGACACCGGTGCTCTGTTCACCGGTGGTCCGTCCGATACCGGCAACTATGTTGTGGTTATGCCGGGCGGCACCTATCAGATGACGGTGACGGTTCCGGGCTTCCAAACCTTCGTTCTGCAGGAGATCCGTGTTCTACCGGCGCAAGCGACGCGCCGCGACGTGGTGATGCAGGTCGGCGGTCAAAATGAATCGATTACGGTTGTGGACGAAGCGCCGCTTCTGAACACCGAATCGGGTGAGATGAACTATCGCGTGGAATCCAGCCGCGCTAACAATCTTCCAGTGCTGAACCTCCAGGGCGGAGCCTGGTATGGCGCCACTGCGATGGGAAACATTCGCAATCCGCTGGCGCCGCTGGTGATGCTGCCCGGTGTTCAGTTCAGCCAGGGCAACACGCTGGTGGTGAATGGTCTGCCGTCCAACTCGCAGACGATCACCATGGAAGGCCAGGACTCCACCGGCACGCTGTGGAAGGTCAACCAGACCGACTCGCAGGGTTCGATGGACGCGATCGAAGAGATGTCGGTGCAGACGTCGACCTTCTCGGCCGAATACGGCAAGGCGACCGGCGGTGTGATTAACTTCACCATGAAGTCGGGCACCAATGATTACCATGGGTCGGCATACGACTACATGGTGAACGAAGCGATGAACGCGGGGACTCCGTTCACCGACGCGTCGGTGGTGGATCCGGCGCGCGCGGGCCAGCACATCCGCAACAAGCAGCGTCGTCAGGATTACGGTTTCACCGGCGGTGGACCGATCAATATTCCGGGTTTGTACGACGGTCATGACCGTACGTTCTTCTTCTTCAGCTTTGAGCAGTATCGCGAAACGAAGGTGACGGGGAACTCGACCACCACGGTGCCGACCCAGGCTTACCGGGATGGCAACTTCGCCACGGCGAACTGCTTCTCCTGGAGCAACGCCAGCAATAGCTGCGCCTTCAACCCGACGATCCAGTACTCGGCCTCGGCCGGTGCGCTCGCCGGGCAGAATGCGGTCGATCCGCTGGGCAATCAGCTGACCTACGGCGGCGTCTACGATCCGTCCTCTGAGCAGATTGTGGACGGATTCCGCGTTCGTTCTCCGTTCGCGGACAACCTCATTCCCCTGAACCGGATGGATCCGGTGGCGCTGAAGATGCAGAGCCAGTTCCCGCTGCCGAACATTCCGGGCAACGTCACTAACAACTATCAGATTCCGGCGTTCGCCAACTACCAGCACACAACGATTCCGTCGATCAAGATCGATCACGTGATCAGCCCGACGATCAAGATTTCGGGGTACTGGGGTTACAACGGAGTTTACGCGCCGAACAACAACGGGTTCGCTCCTAAGCAGTTCCCGTGGACCAGCGCCCAGTCGCGGAATACGATTAACCACACGATCCGCCTGAACTACGACCAGACGCTGGCTCCGACGCTGTTGCTGCATCTTGGCATCGGCTACTTCCATACGCTGCAGCCGAACACGGCCACCAAGTATGATCAGACCCAGCTCGGGCTGCAGGGTTTCTACCAGACCGACATCTATCCGACCATCGGCGGTCTGAGCATGGCAACACCGGCGGCATGGGGCAGAATCTTGGCGCCAGCTTCGACGCCCAGGCGTGGGAGCAGAAGCCGACGGCGAATGCCAACCTGACCTGGATCAAGGGCAACCACACGATCAAGATCGGTGGGGACCTGACGCTCATGGGCTATCCGACGCACAACCAGTGGCGCGCGAACGGAAACTTCACCTTTAGCTCCAACCAGACGGCGAACCCGTGGGAGAATCAGCTGCCGCTGAACTACGGCAATCCGACCGGCTTTAACTACGCCAGCTTCCTGATGGGCAATCCCAACAGCCTGCGGCATTTCGCTGCCCACGCAGACCCGATTGGGCGGCCACGCCATGGACGGTTACATCCAGGACAGCTGGAAGGTCACGCCAAAGCTCACGATTGACTACGGTCTGCGGTACGACTTCCAGAACTACCTGCGGGAGCAGCATGGCCGTTACGGCATCGCCTCCTACACCACGTTGAACCCGACCGTAGGGCTGCCGGGCGCGTTGGCGTACGAGGCCACCTGTGGCTGCCGTCAATCGTCGAACTACCCCTTGAGCTTCGGCCCGCGTCTGAGCGGCGCCTATCAGATCTCGGACAAGACCGTATTCCGCGCCGGCGCCGGCGTGACGTACGGTGTGTTGCAGACGCCGGCCGGCATCAACTTCTCGGTGGCCGACTTCTACACCTTCAATGCTCCGAGCTACGGCTCCTCGCCGCTGATCGACGGCCTGAAGGCCGGCAACCCCTACGTGGCGGGCAATCCGTATGGATTCCCGGTCGTGACGTGGCCGAACTATGACGTCGGCAAGTACCCGACACAGACCGCTGACGGGCTGCCGCCGCTGTCTCCGTTCTCGATCCTGAATCCGGGCAGCCGTCCGGGCCGGACCCTGAACTGGAGCATCGGTGTCCAGCATGAAATCATGCGCAACCTGGTGGTGGAAGTCAGCTACGTGGGCAACCGCGGAGCCTGGTTCTACGCGCCGTTGCTGGATGAGATGAGCCGCAACAGCCTGGGTGGCGGCCGTCTGCAAAACCTGTTTGGCCTGGACCCGGTCAACGACGCGACACTGTTGCGTTCGCCGATCGGTTCTCCGCAGGCCGCCGCGGCCGGCATTGCTCCGGCATACGCCGGGATGCCTTCCGGCCAGTTGGTGAACCAACAGCTGCGCCCGATTCCACAGTGGGGAGCGGTCAACCCGTACCTGGGACCGCCGAACGGCAACACCTGGTATGACTCGATGCAGCTGCAGGTCACCAAGCGCTACTCCTACGGCTTGGATCTGACGGCGAACTTCACCTGGTCGAAGGGTCTGGTGAACGGCCTGTCGAACGACACCGACTTCTTCCTGCCGGGTCGTCCGCAGGTGATCGATCCGTTCAACCGCGCCAACCAGAAGCAGTTGAATCAGCTGAACCCGCCGCTGAAGACCGTGATCTCGGGAACCTACACGACCCCGGGCTTCGCGGCCGATTCGACCGGGATGAAGGCTCTGTCCTGGCTGGTTCGGGATTGGCAGATCGGCGCCGTGCTGCAGTATCAGAGCGGCGTTTTGATGGGGGCGCCGCAGTCCAACAACCAACTGCGCCAGATCCTGCAGATGGCCAATGCTGCCTCGTTCAGCGGCGCGTACTACAATCCGTGGAACCTGGTTCCGGGCCAGAGCTACTGGGCCAACGGGTTCGATCCGAACGGCAACTGGGACTTCAACAAGGCCGCAGTGCTGAACGGCAGTGCGTGGACCGATCTGGCCGCCGGCCAGTACGGTAATATCACCTACCAGAACAACTTCCGCTGGCGGCGGCAGCCGAACGAAGCGATGAGCTTCGGCCGGAACTTCCGCTTCGGACCGGAGGAAGCCTACAACTTCCAGCTGCGCGTCGAGTTCCAGAACATCTTTAACCGGACGTTCTACTCGATGCCGCAGATTGGTGCGGCGAATCCGCAAACTGCGGTCTCGGTCCGCCAGACGCCCTTTGGAACCGACTACTTTGCGGGCGGTTTCGGAACGGTTAGTACGAACAATGGAGGTGGCGCAACACCACGATCCGGTAGAATCGTGGCGCGTCTCACGTTCTAGATCTACCCCTGGGGGCCGGCATCGCAAGCCGGTCCCACCTGCAGTACATCACCGGTCGGAGGCTGTCTCTTTAGCCAGAGGAAAGCCACCGGCCGGTGGTGCGTTTATTGGGCCTAAGTTTCCTGTTCTAATGAAGCCTGGAGCGAAGGGGCGAATCTCAGGCCGCCCCGAGCAATGGATCATGACGGAACGATCTCGGGCGTCGAACCGCATACGCCTGGCTTGCCCTGGCCTTGATCCTCAGCAAAGCGGTGCAGCTCGCCATCGACGCCAACCCCTTGTTCTACTACGACTCCGCGGCATTTCTGGAGAACGCGGCCGGCCGGGACTTCGTCGCCTATCGATCGTGGGTCTACAGTTGGCTGGTTGGCGCGGTCGCGCTGCCGCTGCAATCGTTAACCGCGATGGTGGTCTTTCAGGCCGTGGTCGGAGTAGGGTGCGGCTGGCTGCTCTCCTACCTGCTGTATCGGTTTTTAGGAGTCCGCTTCAAGATCGCCGCCGCGGTTGCTGTGCTGTTCGCGTGGGATCCTTCGCAGCTCGTGTTCGAGCGGATGGTGATGACCGAGAACGTGGCTCTGCTGGCCCTGGTCCTCATGATCTGGATGTACCTCCGGTATCTGGAAATGCCGGAAGGTGGGAAGGGCGCCGGAGATCTGGTGCTGGCCTCGGCGGCGGGGATTGTTTTAGTCGGCTTGCGAATCTCCTATCTGCCTTCGGTGATTTCGCTGGCGGCATTGGTTCCGTTTCTGCCGTTTATGGCGAGAGCCGGATTCGATGGGCGGCGCTTCGCGTGGCGTCCCTTGGCGGTGGCGCTGGCGGTGAGCCTGGTGAGCACCGGAATCTTCCAGGGCGGCTACCAGGTGTTCACCGGATACCTGGCCGGGCGGAAACCTGCCTATCACTACGACACCGGGTTCTTTCTGCTGGCCGCGGCGGCTCCCCTGGTGGAACCCCAGGACGCGGACCGGGCAGACCTTGCGGCTTTGGTGGAACAACAGCAGCAGGATGACATTTTCCCGCTAGGCTTGGCCTACCTGCGCAACGATCAATTGTGGACCGATGGTGGGCTTGTTCCCAGGCTCCGGAGCCGGATTCAGGATCCGATAGAAGCAAACCAAGTCGCCGGGGATCTGGCTCGGCGCGCGATTCTGCGGCGTCCGGTGGGGTTCTTGCGCCTGGGCGCCTATCTCTACCGGGAGTATTGGCGACGCTCTCTGGAAAGCGAGATCCTTGCGAGCGACCACGGCGAAGCGGCCGAACCACAACTTCCGGACAAGGAACGCGACTTCATCCGCGACGTGTTCCACCTGGACACCGAGCAGCATCATCGTATGGAGACCGTGGCGCGCTGGTATCACAGAAGTACGCCGGTATGGAACCTGTTCCAGTTGCTGGCTCCATTCCTATGCGGTCTGGGAGCCTGGGTGGCTCGGGGGCCCGCGCGGATGGGCATGGTGCTTCTGCTGATCCTGAGCATGACGATCCTCACATCGATCACGCTGGGCGGGGTGGCGATCAGCTTCCGGTATTTGCACCCGTTTTCCTGGATCGGATTCATGGCGGTGGCGGTCACCGCCGAAGCGTATTTGTCCCGGCGGCAGCCGGCGGACGTGTCCTAAACGGTTGATGAGGAATTGGATCCCGTCCTTGCGGTTGGCCAGAGGTGGGTCCGTTTCCGGTTCCCGGATCGATCCTTAAAAAATTTCATTCCCCTTTGCGTTTTGCTGTGCTATACTTCGACTTCAATGGCACGTGGACTCGCCAACTCGTATCGATTTAGCTTCTGGTTTAGCAGCTAATCGCTACGAGTGGGTCCCGACATCAAGTAATCAGTAACCCACTCGAAAGAGTGGGTTTTTCGTGTTTAGGGAGGCTGGAAAAGCAATGATCATCTCCATGAAGTTGCACTCGACCAAGGAAGAAGTCGACGAGGTGCGCAAGCGGATTGAAGAGTTCGGATATAAGGTCCACTCGATTGAGGGACAGGAGCGCGTCGTCATTGGCGCCGTGGGCAAGGGAGAACGTGTCACGGCATGCCTGGAGTCTCTGGAAGCCATGCCGCAAGTGGAGAAAGCCGTGAGAATTTCAGCACCCTACAAATTTGTCAGCAAAGAATTTAAGCCCGGACGTACGGAGATCAAGATCGGGGACGTGACGGTGGGCGGCGATGAGTTCGTCGTCATGAGCGGTCCGTGCTCGGTCGAGGGCGAAGAGCAGATCATGCAATCGGCGGAGATCGTCTCGAAGTACGGTGGCGATCTGCTGCGGGGCGGCGCCTTTAAGCCGCGCACCTCGCCCTATGATTTCCAGGGCATGGAAGAGGAGGGGCTCAAGCTGCTGCGCAAGGCCGGCGACGCGTATAACCTCGGCATCGTGACCGAGATCATGAGCGAGCATAACGTCGAATTGGTAGCGAGCTACGCCGATGTGCTGCAGGTGGGCGCGCGCAACATGCAGAACTTCTCGCTGCTGAAGAAGTTGGGCGATTGTGGGCGTCCGGTGCTGCTGAAGCGCGGCATGAGCGCGACGATCAAGGAACTGCTGATGTCGGCCGAGTACATCCTGGCGCACGGTAATCCGGACGTGATGCTGTGCGAGCGCGGCATTCGCACCTTCGAGACGGCCACGCGGAATACGTGCGATATCGGTGCGGTGGCGGCCCTGAGCGAGATGACGCACCTGCCGGTGATCCTGGATCCGAGCCATGCGACCGGTAAGCGTAGCCTGGTTCCGGCCGTGGCGCGCGCGGGCGTTGCGGTGGGCGCCGACGGTCTGATCGTGGAGATGCATCCGAATCCGGAGAAGGCATGGTCGGATGGCGCGCAGTCGCTGACGCCGGATCAGTTCGCCAAGATGATGGACGATCTGCAAGGCTACATCGCGCTGTGGAAGAAGCAGCGTCAGGAAGAGGCGGTTCCGGCGTAAGTTCGGAATTCGATCATGGAGTATGGGGTCGGCCGGGAGTTCCCGGGCCGGCCCTTTGTTTTTGGTAAGTATCCCCTATCAGCGCAAGTAGGTGTCGATGCCTGGGTCAGCATCCATCCGCGCCCGTTCCCACAAACTCGTTTCGGTGGGCGATCACGCCTGAAGGTATTGAGCATCCCCTGCGGGAGCGCCCCGTCTGATTCTTGACCCAGACCAAGCCCTCCGACGATCTTACTACCAGATATCGGGAGAATCTGAACGATGCATGGACTATGGACCATGCGACAAGATCAGCGGCTTGACACCTGGAGTCACCTCGCATGCTTCAGCTTCCGGCATCCCGCCTATCCATCCCCATACTGGAGTTTTGATGCGTTTCTGATCCTCTCTGTTCCACCGGCTATAAATGGTGCGGCGGAATCGCTCCCCCTTGTCGAAATAGAAGTAGGCAACCTTAAGGCGTACCTCTCTCCAGGTGCCACTTGAACCCCTCGTATACGCACGTGTGAGAGCAGATAGCTTCCGCCTTCGGTAACCTAAGGCCACTGGCGATGATTCTCTGTCTTGCCGACGTGTTTACGGAGCAATAAACTAACGCAGACTTCTGTCGATCGATAAGCTTCCGCAGAATCTCTGAAGCATCGAATACGAGTTTCCTCGCTTTGTGCTTCATCCCAACGCCTTGGAGCGTAGATATTCTCCATTGAAAGTTAAAAGGTCAGTCATATGAAGATACGGTGCCTATTCGGCGACGCGTTAATGATCAGCATATCTTCCCAGTCGCGCTGGAACGTAGCCCATACAGTATCGCTGGCCACAATCCCGGCAAGCGTGAGCCAGTCATCTTTGAGCCCAGACGTTTCGCTTCCGTCCAGATAACAGGAAATAGCCATCAGTGGTATCCGTTCTTCAAGGAAAAAACGACCCGTTAGTTTCCCCAATTGGCTTAATGGTAACGGAGAAACAGACATTGACGCGCACCTCCTGTTGTCAGTGTGTTTACGCTGGCTCTAGGTACACGTATCTTGTCTGACGCCAACAGCGACAGTGCTGTGGCCAAGGCCGAACTGCTCCGTCCCGCCAAGAGACTAAAGGAGCCGATGAAGCCATTAAGCCGCGATGCGTTCAATAGGATGCTGAAGTGGGCTATTACTCCGCCCGTCGGGGAACCTCTTGTTCTAGCCGGGCGGCGAGGCGCAAGGTTCTCGCATGATTGCGGAATCAACGATTGGCAGCGGTAGGCACCGTATCCGAATCCTGCCTCTATAGAATTCCGGCGTCGGCCGCTCTCAGGTGAATCCGTGGCGAGCGGATGAAGGCCTGCGAGCACATCATCCGCCCGACTGTTTTCATTTGCCTTTTCCGGTGTCGGAAACCATCTTGATTTCCCCGCATGCGACCCGGCTGCCCGCATCGCCGCTGGGCTGGGATTTATAGTCGTCCGGACCCATATGAATGATCAACCGTATGCCCGACCACGGCATGCGGACCCGTCTGGATGGTGACGTCGGTAAGCAGGCGGTCTTCAGATCCACCTCCCGTTGGATGGACGTCAAGGTTCGGCATATCGCCGGCGTGGCCCGCCGATCACCATGCTTCATGACTGTCCGGGTTCCAATGTCCCCCAGCCGACTGGAAGTCCGGCGCCTCGCAGGTCATCCCTTCATGAATGTGAAAGCCGTGTTCGCCGGGCGTGAGACCACTGGCGTGATGTGCATCATGCACGCCGTCCGCCGTTGAGGTAAAGGTGACCTCACCGATATCGGTACCGTCCGAGTTCCATAGGACGGCGCGCGCCATCAGGTTCTCCGGCTCCGATACGGGTTTCGCCGGCATCGCTTCGGCGGCCTCTTCGGCGGCTTCGCGCGCGGTATCCGCTTCCTTATTGCAACCGGCGCAGGCCAGGGTCAGGATCAGGGCAGGGAACGCAAGCGCCGCTCGGCGTCGGGCAAATGAAGATAGAAGTTTCGTGGGCATGATCATAGACAAGTCTTCTCCGTACTATGAGAACAAGAGTAGCGTACCCACGTAGTGTTTCGGCAGGGCCTCTGGCGGTCGGCGGGGATGACTGCGGCGCGGGGTGGGGCCTACGACTACTCGCCATGCTCGGCCAAGTCCCTGTATAGCAACTCTTCGGAGAATTCAACGCATTTAAATTCAAGCAGTTGCGCATTGGCCTCCATGCGCCGGTACAACGGCAGCTGGAGGGTCCAAGGGCTCACCGAAGACCGCCAGGTCCTCGATGGTGGCTTGATAGCGAATCAGGTTGGGCCCCGCGGGCGTGTAGCGCTCAGTGACGGTGACCGGCATCCCGGGCATGTAAGATTTGGCTTCCGGACCTTCGGTGCGGCGGTTGGCAAAGTTCTCGTCGCGCTTCACGCGAGCTTCCGGAAGATATGGAATCAGTTCGCCCACGACGCCGGGGCCGGGAGAATGCGGCTCCAGATTCCAGTTCGCCTCGCCGATGTACTGCCAGACACCCGTGAGATTGGGCCTTCCCTCGATCCGATCCGGGAGCCCGTCACCCGATTGCCCGCTCGATTGCGCGATGAGCGGCAAAGCCATGGCGGCGAGGACAAGGACGCAGAGCAAGCGGGGCAACATTGGGAACTCTCTCCTGAGGTCGGATGGCCGTTTCCGATGGTACGGTTCCCGTGGGCTTCTGTCAACGAGTGGTGGGTTCTCGTCATTCCCGCGAAATGTTCTCGATAGAACGCATGGGATTTGGCTAGAACGGGGATACCGGGGACGCCCCGAAATAGCGGGCCAGATGAGCCTCCTCGGCTTGCGCCTGAATCTCCTTGTCATAAGCGGTTCGCCAAGCTGCCAGGCGGCGCTCCTTCAGGCGTTCGAGCAGTCGGGCCTCTCTCCGTCGCTGTGCGGTGATGCTCACTTGGTGGCGGATCCGGTCACGGCATTCGCCGCGTTGCCGGTCCAGTTCGCGGGAGCGCGCGCGCGTGGCATCGTGATAGCGCTCCATGGCGGCAAGCTCGGAGCCGGTTATCGCAGGAGATTTCAGGAGCGCCTGCCGTTCCTGTTCCAGGTCCTGCCACAGACGGTTCTGGCGTTTGTGGAGATCTTGGAACTCCATTTGCAGTTCCGCGAGTTTGGCGGCTTCGACCCGGGCCTGAGTTTGCCGCAGCTGCATCACGCGCTCCAGCGGAAATTGGAATTTTTTCATTGCAGTCGGGTTCTCTTTGTCGGACTTTTGTGGATTCGTGAGGCTTCCGTGCGCAGGAGCGGCTGAAAATCATCCTAGGAGTTAGGGCTCTGCGGAACTTGGCCGGCCAACGTGTACATCTGTTCCAGGGTCGTTTCCATGGGTTCAGTGGCATCGGAGGGCTGGCGAAGGAATTTCATCAGGTTCGGTCGCAGGCGGATGGCCGAGTCCAGTTCGGCGTTGGTGCCGGCGGCATAGGCGCCTAGGCTGATCAAGTCCTCCGACTGATGGTAGGTCGCCAACAGTTCGCGCAGTTTGGCCGCCGCCTCGCGCTGCTCCGGCGGGGCGATCTTGCCCGCCAGGCGGCTGACCGAATTCAGGATGTCAATCGCCGGATAGTGACCCATGGCCCCGAGCTCGCGGGAAAGAATGACGTGGCCGTCGAGGATCGAGCGCGCGGCGTCGCAGATAGGTTCATTGAAATCGTCGCCTTCCACCAGCACGGTGAAAAATCCGGTGATGGAGCCATGGGCGTAGTTCCCGGCGCGCTCGAAGATCTTGGGCAACATCTGAAAGACGCTTGGCGTATAGCCTTTTTGACTGGGAGGCTCTCCAGCCGCCAATCCGATTTCCCGCTGCGCCATGGCAAGCCTGGTGATCGAATCCATGACGAGCAGCACGGACTTGCCCTGGTCACGAAAATACTCCGAGACCGCGAGCGCGGCGAAGCCGGCGCGGATACGCAGCGGCGCGGGCATGTCCGAGGTCGCGACGATGACGACGCTGCGGGCAAGACCCTCCGGACCTAATTCGTGTTCCAGGAATTCGCGAACCTCACGGTTCCGTTCACCGATCAGGGCGATGACGCTGACATCGGCCGAGTTTTTGCGCGCCATCGAGCCGAGCAGCGTACTCTTGCCAACGCCCGAGCCGCCAAAGATCCCCATGCGCTGGCCTTTTCCAATGGTGAGCAAACTGTCAATGGCGCGCACACCGGTGACCAAGGCTTCGGAGATGGGTTCCCGTTCGAGCGGTCCGGGAGCGGCGGCGAACAGGTCATAGCGGTCCTCGGCTTCGATCGGAGGGCGTCCATCCAGCGGTTGTCCGAAGCCGTCCAGTACGCGTCCCAACAGTCCGGGCCCGACGTCCAATCGTGAGGCATCCGGGCGGGTCGTCACCGTGTCGCCCGCCTGCAGACCTCCAGTCTCCTCCAGCGGCATCAGCAGGACGCGATTGTCCCGGAAGCCGATGACCTGCGCGCGGAGATTACGCCCGTCCTGCAGGTGGATCTCGCAGAGATCGCCCAGCGCGGCGGCCGGGCCGTCGGAGGAGATCAGCAGGCCCACCAATTCCCGAACGCGTCCGGACCAGCGCCAGGGCTGGATTGTCTCGAGGGCGGTGAAATAAGGTTCCAACATGATGTCAAGCTCCTTGGCGACTCTCCCGAGGGGTCAGGCGTGGCTTCTCCTCCGGACCAGATCGGCGAATCCTCGTTCAATTTCATCCAACTGTGTCATTACCGAGGCGTCCATCTCTCCCCGGCTGGTTTCAAAGATCGCGCTTCCGGGGGGCAGGGACGGGTCGGAGACGATCTCGAGGCGCTCGGGAAGCAACAGCGCGGCCCGATTCTGATTGACAACCGCCGCTTCCGAGGGGGCCAGGCGCAATTGGTGTGTCTCACGCGCATCCAACCGGTCAAACGCCGAACGGACCAGTCCGAGAATCGCTTCTGGATCGGTTTGGATTTCCCGGTGCAGCGTCCGTCGCGCGATGGCGATGGCCAACTTCACCAGCATGGCCTCGCTTTCTTTCCGGATCCGCGCCCCGGCAGTGGTCATTTGCTGGGCGGCCGATGATAGATTTTCTAGCACGGGAGCGAGCTGTTGCCGGGCGGCCTGCTGGGCAGCAGCCTGTGCTTGCCCGCGTCCTTCTTCGATTCCTTTTTGGTAGGCGGCGGCGAGTTGTGCCTCGACCTCTTCCACGGGGACGCCCGCCGGCTCCGGTGAGCGCGGGCCGGCTGGTTCCGGAGGGGAGGCGCGAGGTCCGAGCGTGGATTCCTCCTGATCCGCCATTCGCCAGCGAATCGGCGCGACCTCCTCCGGCCATTCGCCGGCGACGAAGACTCTAGACGACATATTGATCTCCGGTAGCGCCCTTCAAGCTCAGGACCCCTTCACTTTCGAGTTGCCGCACCACCGCGATAATTTGCTGTTGCGCCGCTTCGACCTCCTTGATCTTGATGGGGCCCATCGCGTCCATGTCTTCGCGCAGCATGTCGGCGCCGCGCTGGCTCATCGCCTGCAGCACGTGAGACTTCATCTTTTCGCCGGTTCCCTTGAGCGCGACGGTGAGAATCTTCCGGTCCACCTTGGCCAGCACCTCCTTGATCGCGTTGGCGTCCAGGAGCAGGAGGTCATCGAAGACAAACATGAGGTGGCGGATGCTGTCGGCCAGGTCTGAGTCGGCGTCGTCGATGTCCTCCAGAATTTCCTTGGTCGCGTTGGAATCGAGCCGGTTGAACATTTCGGCCACCGCGTCCACGCCACCGTAGGATTCGCGGGCCATCTCGCCGAGGGACTTGAGCTTCATGCCGATGACGCCAGCGATCTTATTGATGATGTCCGGCGAGATCTGGTCCAGATTCGCCATGCGCATGGCGACATCCGACCGCATGTCCTTGGGCAGGGATTCGAGCAGCCCGGCGGCATGCGTCGGATTCAAGTGGGACAGCACCAAGGCGATCGTTTGTGGATGCTCGCTATGAATGAATTTGGAGAGCTGTTGGGGATCCGTCTTCTGCAACGCATCAAAGCTGAGGGATTCATTACCGAGCGACCGCACCAGCCGGTCCAGCACGCGCTGTGCCTGTTCTGGGCCGAAGGACTTCACCAGAACCTTCCGCGCGTAATCCATGCCGCCTTTGACGACATAGTCCCGGGCGAGGACCATGTGGTTGAATTCCTCGAGGACACCCTCGGCTTCCTCAGGCGTGAGGGACTGCACGCGGGCGATCTCGGTGCTGATCTGTTCCACCTCCTCGTGGTCGAGCTGGCGGAGGATGTTGCTGGAAGCCTCCTCCCCGATCATGACCATGAGAATGGCGGCTTTCCGCAGCCCCGGAAGTTGCTCCTTACCGCTGATATTCACCATTGAGCCAACTCCTGATCACGTGCGCGAGCGCCGCCGGGTCTTTCTCGGTTTCCGTCCGAATGTGCTTGGTGAGAACATCCGTCTTTTTGGTGGAAACCTGCGAGATTCCTAATGCCGCCAAGGCTTCCACTTCCTTGCGCCCCTGTTCGGCGGAAGCGTGCGCCAGTTTATCCTGGGCCTCCCTCGTGGCGGCCTCAATGGCGGAGACCTTTTCCTGATCAGCGCCGTCGAGAGCCTTGGTCACCTCGACGTTCTGTCCCTTCTTCAGCCGGCGGCGCCAGAACCAGAAGCCCCCGGCGAGAGTCAGCAGAAGTGTTCCCGCCGCGGTTCCGGCCACGATCATGGGACTGGTTTCGCCAATCAGATCGACGAGCCACTGTGGCAAGGGAAAGCCCCGCGGGGAGGAATCGGCAGGTTCGTCAAACTCCAGGGGTTGTGCGGCCAAGGTGGACTCAAACGGGAACGCTTCGACCACCAGTTGATCGCCACGGTCCGTGTCCAGGCCGACAGCCGCCGAGACCAGGTCCTGTATCACCTTCAGCTTTTCCGGCGTCGGCGCTTCGATGACGGGTTGCCCATCGTTGTAGCGCAGCTCGTGGTCGACCAGGATCGACAGGGAAAGTTTCTGTAGCGCGCCTTGCGGGAGCTTTGTATGCCGCACGACGCGGCTGGTCTGGTAGGTGGTGGCCTCCGTGCGCCGGGCCAGTTGCATTATCCCGGGGGCAGCCGGATCGACCGGCTCGGCCGTGGGCCGCGGCAGATTGGACGCCGTTCCCGGAGTGCCGCCGGCGGTGAGCGCCGCCGGAACGTCCTGGGTCGACTGCGAGCTCTGGATCACGCTCTTTTCCGGATCGAAGATCTCCTCGCTCTGCTCTCCGCTGGTCCGGTCGACTTCAGTGGATACGCTGACGCGGAAATGATCCGGGCCGAGAATGGGGTCGAGCGTCTGGGCGACCTTGGCCTGAATCTCCTTCTCTAGCGTTTTCTGGTATTCGAGCGTCGCCTGGTTGACCGCACTTCCGGTTCCATCCTCCAAGCCGCCGGCCGAAGGTCGGCTGAGCAGGTGGCCCTCGGTGTCGAGGACGGTGACATGGTTTGGCTCCAATCCTGGAACGGCGCTGGCGGCCAGGTGCGTGATTGCCGCGATAGATTGCGGATCCAGTTTGGCGTGGTCGGCCAGTTGGATCAGGATGCTGGCCTTCGCCGGTTCGCGCTGGCTGGTGTAGAGCGAATCTTTGGCGAGCGTGATATGAACCCGGGCTCGGTTGACCTCCTGGAGCGCCAGGATACTTCGTTCGAGCTCGCCTTCCAGGGCCCGGTGATAGTTCATCTGTTCCGTGAACTCACTGGCGCCGAAATTAGCCTGATCGAACAGCTCATAGCCGATACGCCCGCTGTGCGGCAATCCGGCGGCGGCCATATCGATGCGCCGTTGCGCGACCTGATCCTGCTGGACCAGAATTGTGGAGCCGCCATCGGCCAGCCGGTAGTCGACCTGCGCGGACTCCAGCTCGGCGGTGATCGCGCCGGCGTCCTCCGGGGCGAGATCGGAATAGAGGGGCACGAAGCCCCGCTCCCGATTCCAATATTGGAGAGCAAACAGGCCGCCCACAACCCCGATAATCGCGGCGGCGATCCCGATGCGCTGCTTCCAACTCAGATGTTGGTAGAGAGCTTTGAGCTGCTGAAACATAGAATGGTTTCTTCGGATTCCGGACTTCCATCCCGGGAATTTCGGCCGGGAATCGTTGCCGCGAGCCACCGTCCTGGGACAGCGTCCCAAACCCAGCGCGAGCCTTGCTTATCGGCCAGGCCTACCCATGTGTTAACGGATGGGCTGAGCCGATGGCAGATCCGGTTGTGGAACCGCCTGTGCGCTGGCCCGTGCATCACCCGTGCATCACTGGTGCATCAATGGTTGTGGGACTCCGAAGTTGAACCTCCTATGGTTGGTGGGCTATCTGTCCGTCTTCCGCGATGGATGCGCCGCAAGGGTTGCCGTGCCCGGCTAGACCTGCATGCGCATCACCTCTTCATAGGCCGAGACCACTTTATTCCTGACCTGGAGGAACAGATCAAAGGAGAGCTCGGCCTTTTGGGTTGCCAGGGCCACCTGATGGAGTTCTTCCCCTTCGCCGGATAGGAAGCGGTCCACGCTGGCGTTCGAGTTGTTCTGAAAGGTTTGCACCTTGTTGATTGCGTCCGCGAAGACCGATTGAAACGCCTCGCCACCCGGGGCCGGATGGGACTGGGGCGGGTCCGGTTTGGCGATCGGAATCGCCGGAGGAATCGAAAAATTGATGGGTGGGGGCACTGGTGGTGGCTCATCCTTTCCCTGCCTAACGCATCAAATCAATGGACTTGTGGATCATGTCCTTGACCGCGGACATGGCTGAGACATTGCTTTGATAGGAGCGGGACGCGTTGAGCAGGTCGACCATCTCCTCGGCCGGATTGAGGCGGGGATAGGCCACATAACCGTTTTTGTCGGCATCGGGGTGGTTGGGCAGGTAGCGGAGTTCGGGATCCCGGTCGTCCACCACCACGTCGGCAACCCGGACGCCTTCTGATAGGTGGTTCTGCAGAAAAGAGTTGAACGGCGATGTTTGCAGCGCGGTGGAAAAGACCACGTCTTTTCTGCGGTAGGGTCCTCCCTTCGGTGTGCGGGTGGTTTCGGCGTTGGCCATATTCTCGACCAGCATCTCGGCCCGCGTGCGTTGCGCCGACATTCCGGATGCGCTGACCTGTAAAGAAGAAAATAAACTCATCGGAGGACTCCTATCTCGATTGGGCCGGGTTTACGCTGTGCGTCCTTCCTGAATGGCCTTGCGAACGGTGTCAATTTGGCTGCGTACCAAAGTGGATGCCAAATCGAAACGGATTGCGTTTTCAGAAAGCAGCCGCGACTCGCGGTCGATGCTGACGTTGTTGCCGTCCGGCTTTTCCGGAAGTCCGGAAACCTGTAGCGACTGCGGTGTGGTTCCGTCGACTAAGCTCATGAATTCAAACTGAAAATCGATGTCCTGCGTGTGGTAGCCCGGAGTGTCGGCGTTGGCAATGTTGGAGGCCACCAGGTTCTGGCGTGTACTGAGCAGGTCCATATACCGTTCCAGGTTGCGGACGGTGGGGTTGATCATGATGTTTGATCCATGCAGTTCGGTTGCCAGTGTGGCCCGGTGCGCGAAGGAAGAGTAAGGTGAGCCAAGGATTCCTGTAGGGGATTCCCCGGACAACGTTCGGCGGACGAGGGGATCGGCAGCGGTCACAGATCGGACGTAGCCACGGGCGATGGGGGGTGATAGCTATAGCCCAAAAAGGAAAGTGAACGTGAAAATTCATGCCGCTCAGGGCTAGCCCTCCTGGTTGCTCGCGGGCCCTCGGCTGATGAAAACGCTACTAGCGGATTTCGACCTGCACGGTGTTGCTTTGAACGTCGCCGATGCTGGAGTGCAGGGTGATCTGCAGCGATTGCGTTCCGGCGGGCACGCCCGCGGTGATCTGGACGTTGACCTGCTGGAGCCCGTCAATCACCGTGCCGCCGGCGTAGGTGACCGGAACCGAGACGCCGCCGATGGTCACGGATGCGTCCGGATTTTGCCCTAATCCGGTGGTGTAGATCTCCAGGTAATCTCCGGCATGGGCCGGTTGGACCTGGGTCACGTTCGTGGTGCCCGAGATGAGAATCGCTCCGTAGCCGGTGGGTGCATCGTAAAAGATACCCGGCGCTGCCGGGTCAATGGTGACCGGAACGTCCGCCGAGGTCCCGAATCCGTTCACGACATGAAGCTGGCCGGGGCCGGGCGTCAGGATTGAGGGAGCCAGAAAATTGATCTGCGTGTCGGAGACATAGACAACCCCCGCCGCGACGCCGTTGATCAGGACGCCGACGCCGGCCAGGTTGGTCGGGAACGGCGAACTTGCCGAGCCCAATGCTCCCGCCGCGAGACTGGCGCCGAAGGCGGATCCGAAAGCGCCGGGCGCGAGGTGAGGGGTATACGATGCCGCTTGCACGACGCCGCCGCTGGCGATGGCGGGCTGCCCGAGGGCCGAGGCCGTCGTGGTGATGGTCGGCTCGCCGGCCAGCGTTGCGGTGAGGTAGTTCCTATTGCCCGGCGCCGGGGTCCAGGTGAAGCGGACAATCCCATCCGCATCCGAGGTCGCCGAGGCCGGGCTGAGCGACCCTCCCGACGTGACGGTCGCATTCACCGCCTGGCCTGCGTAGGGCAGCTGATTTTGATCCACGACGCGGATTTCCAGCGGTTCTGGCAGGGGCTGGCCGTTCGACAGCAGGTCGGACCGCTGTTTGTCGCCGGAGGTGACCGTGAGCGCGAGCGAGTTCCGCGGATTCACCTGCACACGGGCGGTGACTGGGGCATAGGCCGTGCTGGACGGGGTCAGCAGGAACTCTTCAACGCCGACGGCATTCCCGGTGACCGCAAAGGTTTTCGAACTCTCCCCGGCCGGGATGGTCACGCTGCTCGGAGCCTGGACCTTGGCATTCTGAGTGGCGATGGCGAGCGTCAGCGATTCGGCGGCGGGCTGGGCCAGGCTGACCTGAGCCGTTTCCTGTTCGCCGAGCACCAGGCCGGAGTTGGGATGCAGGGAAAATTGCACGCTGCGGAGCAGCCGGGTATCGGCGGTGGCGCGTCCGTCGCTCACCTGGTGAAAGTAGTTCTCGAACTGCTGGCGATACGTGTCGATTTGCGCGATAGCGTTGGCGCCAACGGACCCGGAGGAGAGGTCGGCGTCCGGTTCCACGATCAGCAGGAACGCGAAGCGGAAGGCGCGCTGGCTCACGGTGGAATCGGGCGTGCGGCGTCCGGCCGTGGCGACAACGTCCTCAATGCCGATATCGAAGCGATCGCCGTTCATCGTGATATTGACCTGCGGGGGGCGATCGTTGGACTGTCCGCTGTGGAGAATCGCGAAGGTCGGGTCGACCTCATTCGGCGCGCGCAGACCCATCAGGTATTGGTCGAGAGCGGAATAATGCTCCACGGTGCCGATGGTGCGGAACTGCGGATTCGCGCCGATGCCGTTGTCGACGATGCGGTTGCCTTGCAGCAGGGAGGCGTCGGAATTAAATGGAAAAGCCCAGTGCGCCATGTCGCTGGTAAGCATGGGCGGGTTATAAGAGGGGCCCTCGGGATTGGGAACGCTGGTCAGCGCGAGCCACAGGTGGCCGGCTTCGTGTCCCAGCACGCTCAACGGTGTGTCGCCGACGACGCCGCGCGACAGGACGATGCCCCCCGGATCCAGCGGATATTGGCTCACCTGGCCCATATTCATCACCGCTTTCAGGTTTTTAGCCGAGCCGAATGAGGAGCCCCAATCGGTCGGGGAATCGCCATAACCGGAGCCCTGGGAGCGCGTGGTGATCTCATAGGCGACCGCGCCCGGCCCGGCGTTCACGTCCAGCGCATTGTAGATGACCAGATAGTCGTAGCCGTCATCGTGCGTGCGGTAGAAGCGCTGTGCTGCGCTGACGATATCGACCTCCTGGATCGAACTAAAAGAGTCCCCGATTCCGCCGGTATAAGGGCCGCCGGAGGCGGTGGACGCAAAGTCGATCAGCGAGGACGGCTGCAGGTTGCCACCGGTGATGCCCGCGACCGCATAGGCAGGGTCCGCGAAGGCATAGGCGAACTCGATGGCGCCGTCCGGATAGAGGCGAATTTGAAAGCGCTGTGGTCCGCTGGAGTTGGTGCTGTAAAGCGGCACGTTATGCCAACTGATGACCACGCGATCCGCTTCGGAGAGCATCACGACGCCGGTGCTGGATTCGTTCGGCACCAGGTCGGTGTAGAGAGGTGCGATGGACGGCGGACCGGCAGGGAACTCGCCGTAGAACAGGTATTCCGATTCGACGATGCCTCGGCCGAAGCTTAGCGAGCCGTTGGAGTTCAGCCAGCCGCTGGTATACGTCGTCCCGAAGAAGGGTAATGAGAACGGGAGGCTGACCTCGGTGGTGTCATCATCGCCCAGGGGGATCCGAGTGCCGGCCAGCGCGGCGACCTGATCATAGCTGTTGTCGTTGGTCGAGGAAACCTGATATCCCAGCGCGCCCGGCGTGAAGGTCACCGTGAAGCCATTCAAATTGAAGTCGTTGCGCGAGGCGACAATGCCGTCCGTATTGCGAATCACCGCGATATCGCCGACGTCGAGGTCCGCTGCGGCGGCGCTGCGCAGGGTCATCGCTTCGCGTTGCAGGCCGCGTTGGCGTTGCTTGGCGAGGTTGCGCTCATGCAGGAACAATTCCTGCTCGGCGCGGTCCTGATAGGTCCCGCAGATGGCCATGCCCGCCGATGCGGTCCGCTTGCCCCCGCGGAGGGTTTTGGTGGCGCCCTCTGTTTGTGTGCCCGTTGTCTGCGCACCAGCGGAAGTAGACAGCAGGAGGCCCAATAACAGGGTGGGGATCAGGGCCGGAATCGGAGATACAGATCCCGTAAAGATGGACCGGGGAGGTCCGGAAAAGCGAGACATTACGCTCTCTATTCTAGCGGGGAGCCAATTCGGCTCCGCAGTTTTCCGGACCTCGGGCGTGTATTTGTGAATTCCGGGTTACTGCGGGGTTAACCGTAGCAGAGCCGAGTCGCTGAGCAGATAAACCGCGCCGTCCGGACCTTGCCGTATCTCGCGGATGCGGTGGCCTTGGCCCTCCAGCAGATGTTCTTCCGAGACGACGTGCTCGCCGTCCAGCTTCAGGTGCACCAGGAACTTGCCTTCGGTCGCGCTCATGGCGCCGACGAACAGGTCGCCCTTCCAGTCCGGGAACAGGTCGCCGGTGTAGAACATCATGCCGGAAGGCGCGATGGAGGGGATCCAGTAATAAATCGGCTCTTCGATGCCTTCCTGCGAGGAAAGCCCGGTGCCGACCGGGACGTTGGTCCGGCCGTCGAGCTGGCGCTCGTCATATTGCACTCCGTAGCTGACCTGAGGCCAGCCGTAGTCGCGGCCGGCGCGGACGATGTTGATCTCGTCGCCGCCCTGGGGACCGTGATCGGTCGCCCACAACTCGCCCGTGGCGGGATTGATCGCCGCTCCCTCGGGATCCTTGAATCCGTGCGCGAAGGTGTCGCGCGGCACCATCGCATTGTCGAGCCAGGGATTGTCTATCGGAATGGTGCCGTCGGGATTGATGCGCAGAACGCGGCCCGTGAAGTTCCGGCGGATGTTGGGTTCGTCCGACCAGTCATGCTCGACGCCGTCGAGATCGGAATCATAGAAGCGGAAGCGGTCCGCGCCAACCACGTACATCGTGCCGTCGGGAGCAAAGACGATGCGGCGCTCGGAGCCTTCCGCCAGGATATCCACATCTTCCAGCGCGCGATCATCCTCGCGAAGACGGGCACGGGCGGCGCGCTCGAAGCCGAGATTCATGGTGCGGCGCTCGGCGAACGGCTTGGTCCAGACATCCTCATAGAAGTGTTCGATGGGCCAGCTCTGTGGCTTCTCGCCTTTGGGTGGCGCGAAGTAGGTGAAGTAGACCAGGCGATTTTCCGCGAAGTTCGGGTCGAGCACGATGTCGTGAAGCCCCTGGGCGGCGACCGATTTCACCTCGGGCACGCCGGCGATGGGTGCGGAAATCTTGCCGTCCGGGGAAATCGTGCGCATGGTTCCCTCGCCCTGCGTGACCAGGTAGTTTCCGTCGGGCAGGAAGGCCACGGCCCAGCCGCCGTCAATCTCGGCGACGGTTTCGACGTTGTAGCTCGAGGGTGTCGCCGGAGGGGGAGCGTCGGTCTGCCCCTCGAAGGCGGGCTCGCCGTGCGGCCGGTCGGCGGACGCCTGGGTCGCCGGGCCGCCTTCGTCGGTGGCGCAGGCGGAGGTCACCAATAGGGCGGCTGTGAGCGAAAGGAAAAGGGAAGCGCGATACACGGGGACTCCTTGGGTTGTGGGTTCGGGTTGTTGGCGCTATCGGACGGCGCGGGGCCGGGCGATCTCCATGCGCGCCAATCCCTGAGCATCCTAGCGGCAACCGGGCGTCGGCGTCAACCATTGGTAAATGTGCGGGTTGCGAACCGGTCCGGCTTGCGTGTCCCGGCACGTGCGGAAAAAGTTTGCATCGATTCGCGAGCCGGGCTCGTATGGGTCTTTAGAACGCGAATGATGACCGGCGCCGAGTCATGGAATCACAGAACGACGGATCGGGACGCGGCAGGTAAGGCCGGCCGGCTAGACGGCGTCGCGCCGCGCATTGTGGAAATGCCCCCGGATGCTCGGCAATCCGCGCAGCCCCAAACAAGTCAGACCAAACAGGGATGGCTGGAGTCGCTGCTGGAGCGCCGCCAGTCGATGGTGTTCAGCATCGCCTACCACTGGCTGGGGAGTCGCGCGCTGGCCGAGGAAATCGCCCAGGATGTCTTCCTGGACCTGTACCGGCGGCAGCCCGAGCTGACTTCCGATGCGCACGAAGTGAACTATCTGCGCCGGATGACCGTGCATCGGCTGATCGATCATAGCCGCAAGCGTGGCTCGGTGCCTCTGATCCCGCTGGATGCGATCGAGGAGCCGTCCATGCCGGCGCACATGGCGGATCCGTTCGCCGAAGCTCGCCTGCGGCGGCTGATGGTGGAACTGGAGCCGGTGAATCGCATGATCCTGATTCTGCGGTTTCAGGAAGAGATGACGATTCCTGAAATTGCCGCGACGCTGGAGATTCCGCTCGGTACGGCTAAGAGCAAGTTGCAACGGACACTGCAGGCGATGCGGGAAAAGATGGAGGCGGACGCGTAGGCAATCGCGCGGCCGCCGGAAACGGACCGGCAGGAAATGCATAGGCGAGAAACACACAGGCAAGAAATGCAGAGGAAGAAACGTGATGAGTGAGTCCAATAATCCTCAAGCCGATCCTTTGGAAGCCGAACTGGAGCGGCTGCTGAAGCGCAAGGACCCTTCCCCGGGATTCGCCGGGCGGGTTCTGACCGAGGTCCGTCGCGAGGGCGTTCAGGGGAACCGCGCTCCCCGGAGCGTGAATCGCTGGCGGCGGTTTGCGGTCGCCGCGGGTCTGTTCGCAATGTTGTCTTCGGCGGGGCTGTATAAGTTGCATACCGAGCGGCAGGCCCAGCAAGCTGCCGCGGAACAAGCGGGCCGCCAGGCCTTGATGGCGCTGCGGATCACCGCCGGGACGCTGGCCGTGGCGCGGGAAAAAGTCTTACAGGCGGGGCAGGCCCCCGCGGATCGCCCATCGCAGGGAGAACAAGGAAAATGACGGGAACCTTCAAAATGCCGGGAACTATTTTGGGCAGCATGCGTAGGTCACAGAGTACGCGGCGATCGAGGATCGGGAAGAACATCGCGTGGACCGCGTGGCTCTGTGCGATGGCCCTGTGCGCCCTTCCCGCGAAAGCGCAGGTGGACCTCAGCAGTCTGGACCGCTTGTCGGATAAGGCCGAGGAGTCGGTGGAGATCAACCTGGACGCCACCGCGATCCAGTTGGCGGGAGGTTTCCTCGCCGCGAGCAATGAAGAAGCAGCGCCGCAACTGCAAGAGATCCTGTCCAAGTTGACCTCGATCGCCGTGCGGACCCTGGAGTTTAACAAAGGGAAGCAGTATTCCGATGCCGATCTGAATGCGGTGCGGAACCAGCTCCGTTCGCCGGACTGGTCACGCATCGTCAATATTAAGGGCGACGATGAGCGGGTGGAAGTCTACATTCGCCAGGCCAACGGCGCCATCAACGGCGTGACGGCTCTGGTGTCCGAGGAAGATGAGTTGACGATCGCCTCGATTGAAGGGGAGATCAACCTGGACGCGTTGGCCGCTCTGGGGGGCAGTTTCGGGATCCCCAAGCTACCGATCCCGGCCGCCAATAGCAACGGGAAACAGTAAACCAGCAACCTGATCTGAAGGGGAGAAGAAGACAATGAAGTGGTTTCGATTGGCAGTAGCGGCAATGCTGCTCACCGGTGCGGCGAGCGCGCAATGGATCAAACTCGATCTCGACAATCTGGCCGAACGCGCCAAGGAAAAAGTTGAGGTGGATCTGGATTCGAACATGATCCAGCAGTTCGGCGGACTGGCGAAGTCGCAGATGCCGGAACAGTTCCGGCCGCTGTTGGATAACATCCGCTCGCTTTCGGTGCGCGTATTGGACTTCGCCGAGTCCGGCCAGTATTCGCCCAGCGACCTGGACGGGATTCGCAAACAGGTTCGCGGCAATGGATGGTCGCGCATGATCAACATCAAGGACGGGAAACAAACGGTAGAGGCGCATGTGTTCCGTCCGTCCGGCCAGATGGAGGGCCTGGTGTTAATCGTTGGGGACGTTAAGCAGATTGTTGTGGTGGCGGCCGAGGGGTCGATTGACTTGACCAATCTGCAGGCGATGGTGAAGTCGACCATCCAGTATCAGATGAACGACAAGCAGCAACAGGCCGCCGTCGAAGAGTAACCGCGCGAACGAGATGATCCGCGCAATCCGGTGGAGCGTTGGGCCGCGAGCCGCGCTCCACTTTTTTATGCGCTGGGCTTGAGTGGCCTTCCGTGATCCGCCGGTAGCGACCGGTCTCCCTACCCGTCGAACCAAGCGCCGGGCTCAATTTGATGCAGCTAGGTTCAACGTGCTGCAGCGAGCTCGGGCGGCAACTGCTGCTTCACTTCCGCCGCCTGGAACAGATGCCGTTCGCCGTGACGCACCAGCAGCTCCTTGACGTCCTCCAGCCGATAGACGATCAGCGAAGTTGCGGGTGAGCCGATCGCCGGGTTCCCCGAAACCCCGGCCGTCAGGTCCGTCAGGTATTGCTTGAGCATCTGCTGATCGGCGTCGAAGCGGCCCAGGATCTCTCGGGATACGTGCGAAGCCTCCGGCTGCCAAATCGCCATGGTCTTCGTTTTGGTGCGATTATTCGGGGCCTGCGATTTGAGCAGAAAGTGCCCTATCAGGGCGGGCAGTCCCGGGATGCTCGCTGCGAATGGCTTGCTGTACGTTCCGGCGATCAGCGCGTCGAAGGTGGGGAAAAGGCTCTGGTTCACGCTGATCACGTGGTCCAGAACCTGCGCGATGCTCCAGGTCTCGGCGTTGGGTTTCCAATTGAGTTGGGCTTCGGAAAAGGAACCGAATTCGGAGCGCACAGCGTCGCGAGTCCGGTCGATGCGTTTCAGCCAGGCGCCAAGTTCCATTGGATCGTGAGGATGCGGGTCGCGTGGAGGGGCCGCGCGACCGGGATCACTGAAAGGTTTAGTGTAGCGCGGGGAGTCTACGCAAGGAGTCCGGAGGCAGGAGGCCGAAGAGGGGAGTCCCGGGGACCGCGCGCAACGGCTGGAATGCGTCTGTACACTCGTAACCCAAGCAGCGTGGATCTCCGCATCCGCGTCCGGGCTGTCCTGTCGATACTCGTTTAGATTTGAAGACTGACTACGGCTCGGGAGGCGTCGCGTAGTAGCCGTTGCGCGCCTGGACCTTGAAGTGCTTGTCCGTCGTCTTGATCTCGATCTTGCGGAAGCTGCCGTCTTTGACCGGATTGCTCGGCGAGTAGCCGATCGCGTACTGGCTGCGCATCTCCTCTTCGATCTTCGAGAAGATCTTCTCCAGGTCGCCGGGCTTGTTGACCTTGAAGACGCTGCCGCCGGTGGCCTCGGCCATCTTTTTCAAATCGCGGTCCGAGGCGCCGAATCCATAGCCGTAGTCGGTGTAATAAATCCCGTAGATAGCGGCGTCGGAACGGTGCGCGGCTTCAATCGCATCGTCCCGGTTGAGCTTGGAGCCCTGATCCACGCCATCGGTAATCACGACGATCACCTTGCGGCCGGCTTCGCGTTTCAGGCGCTCGGAGGCGGCCAGATAGATCGCATCATAGAGGACCGTACCCGCCGGACGGTTCATGGTTGGCACCGGACCCGGTCGTCCCGCCATCTGCGCAACGCCCGTATTCAACCGCAGATCCCGCAGGCCGTCTTCCAGCATGGAAGGCGAACTGGTGATGTCCTGCAGCAGCTCCGAATCGGCGCCGAAGCTGATCAGGAAGGCCAGATCCTGGTCGCGCAGCACGTTGCGGAAAAAGCTGCTGGCGGCCTGCTGCTCCACGCCGATCAGGTTCGCCTGGCTGCCGCTGACGTCGACCAGCAGCCCGATGGTCAACGGCAGGTCCGTCTGGCGCGCGAAATAGCGAATCTGCTGTTCCTTGCCGTCTTCCTTCAAAACGAAGTCATCCTTACCGAGGTCGCCAATCAGCTTGCCGTCTTTGTCGCGCACGGTGGCCATGACGTTGACCAGTTGCACGTCGACCGAGATGATCGGCTCGTCGTCGAGCACGACGACTTCCTGGCCCGAATCGGAATGCTCCACGTCATGACCGGGAGCGATGGTCGGTCCAATGGTTTGCGCCCATCCCGTCCCGGCGGCGGCCAAACCAAGACAGATGCTGAGGGAGAGGCTTAGAAGGGAGCGGCGAAGAAAATACGTTTGCACAGCCATACTTATACTGTAGGACGGCCCCGGGCTCCATGGGTTTCCCCGGAATTGTTAAGACTGGGCAAAGCCCGCGGCATGCAAGGGCAGCGGATCGATCAACCATGAAGAAAAAAGCATTTGAGCATTTGCGGCAATCCGACCCCGTGATGGGCGAGATCGTGGAGCGCGTGGGTCCCTGCAAGATCCTCTATCGTCCGCCGGAATTCGAGACGCTGGCTCGCTCCATCGTCTATCAGCAATTAAACGGAAAGGCGGCCGCGACGATCCTGGGCCGCCTCCTGGAGGCCGCCAAGGCGGATCCGGTCACCCCGGAGTCGATCCTGAAGCTGCGTCCGGATCGCATGCGCAAGCTGGGGCTCTCGGGTCAAAAGACGACCTACTTGCGCGAGCTCGCACGCATGACCCGGGACGGCGAGATCAATTTCGCCGCCTGCCGCAAGCTGGACGATGACGCAGTGGTCGGGCACCTGACACAGGTGAAGGGCGTCGGCGTCTGGACCGTCCACATGTTCCAGATCTTCGCGCTGCGTCGGCCCGATGTCCTGCCGACCGGCGATTTCGGGGTCCGCACGGCGATGCAGAAAGCCTACGGACTGGAAGCGCTTCCATCGCCCACCGAAATGACCCGGCTCGCCGAGCCGTGGCGTCCGTTCCGCTCCTTCGCCAGTTGGTACCTGTGGCGTAGCTTGGACGCGGAAGCGCAGATCTAAGAAAGAGACGCCGAAGCGCACTACTAAAGAGACGCGGAGCCACGGACTCAGGATTCGGTGTTCGACCGCGGCTTCTCCGCCCCCGAGAACCGAATATACGGGCCGCGCGAGCCGTTGGGCAAAACCGTCGTATCGTCGGTCAGCGTCTGGCGGAGCTGTTCGACGGTCAGTTCCCGCGCGCCTTCCAGATTTGCCCCCCGGAAATCGACCAGCGTGAACTGCGCGCGTCCGAATCTGGCGCCGCTCAGCGTGGCGCCCCCGAACTCGCCTCCCCGCAGCCGGACTTCCCGAAAATCAGCGCCCTGAAGGCGGGCCCGGCGAAACGAGCATTGGGTGAGCGAAGCCCGCAAAAAGCGCGCACCTAACAGGATCGCCGAGTTAAACCCGACGTGATCCAGCCGGCTCCCCTGGAAGGTAGCGTCTTCCAGATCCGCCCCCTGCATATCGGCGTGATGGATGCGGCTATGGAAGAAGCGGGTCGCGTGCATCCGGCAGCCCCGGAAATCGGCATCATAGAGGCGGGCTTGCGGAAACTGCGCCTCGCTCAGGTCCGCGTCATGAAAGCTCACATCCTGAAAGTCGACCTCGATCAGCCGCGCCTGATTCAGCATGGCGCGCCGGAACTGCGTGCGGATGCCGCTGGCCTCGGTCAGGGTGGCGTTGGTGAGATTTGCCTCTGTCAAGCGAGCCCCAGTCAACTCCACGCCCTCCATGTCGGCGCTGATGAGGTTCGCCCGCTCCAGGTTGGCGCGGTTCAGATCGGCTTCAACGAGGTTGGCTCCGGCCAGTTGCGCGTCCGTCAAAGTGGCTCCGGCCAGGATCGCCCGCGTGAGCCGGGCGGCTTGGAGTTGCGCTCCGTCGAGAGCCTGGCCCTTCAGGTTCGCCTGTGCTCCTTGGCCGGGGTTGTCGAGCCACGCCGCATGTGCCGCGAGAATTTCGGCGAATTTCTGTTGCTCCACGACCATGGCCCTCGATTAGCCTCATCGGTGAGCCAAACCGGGGTTTGAGGTGGAGCAGGGTAGGGAAATCCCGAAGGATCGTGGCGCGGTCTAGGTGAGGAAGTCTAGCCGCGATCGCGAACGGCGTCGACGAACCGGGCGTGCGGCGCGGAGCGCCCCAGCACGTCGCGGGACAGCTCCGGATGGAAAGTGGTCGCCATGTGCAGCCCCTGGCGGACCCACACCGGATCGCCCTGATAGCGGGCCAGCACCTCGACCTCAGGGCCGGTGCGGCGGATGATCGGAGCGCGAATGAAGACCGCCTCCAAGGGGTGGCCTTCGCTGTCCTCGATATGGGCCACGCGGCTGTCGAGCTGTCGGCCGTAGGCGTTGCGGTCCACGTCGATGTCCATCAGGTCGAGCGTCGGCTGGGCTCCGCGCCCCGGCGTCCGGGGATTATTGGCGGTGTGGGCCAGCAGGATCGTGCCGGCGCAGGTTCCGAAGACCGGCTTCCGCCGGCCGAAGGCGCGCAGGGGCTCGATCAGGTGTTCGGCGTCCAGCAGCTTCCAGATGGTCGTGCTTTCCCCGCCGGGCAGAATCAGGCCGTCGCAGCGGTCGAGCTCGGCCGCCGTGCGCACCTCGACCCCGTGCGCCCCGGCCGCTTCCAGCGCGCGCCGATGCGCTTCAAAATCGCCCTGCATGGCGAGGATGCCGATGATGGTTGCTTTAGCCAAGGAAGAAACCAGAATCCAGGAGCAAGAAGCCGGAATGAACTGGAACACAGAATGCAGAAGACAGAAGTCAGAAACCCGCAACGCTGCTGCACGTGAGGTGCCCACCGCCGCGTCAGCGGCCTGCACGTAAGGTGCGATGGCTCCGCGCAGCGGCTTGTCACAGGTCCCTAATGAGAAAGCGCCGATGCACGATAGGTGCCCCTAAAGGCCCGCGGCCTACCAGCCGCGAGTTTGGAGCAGTTCGCTCTTCCGGAAGCTTGGAGATATCCAGGCCGCGGCATCGCCTCCCCGAGCTCTTCGCTCGCCTCCAGCAACTTGGCGGGATCGTTGTAATAGGTGGCCGCCTTGACGATCGCCTTGGCGCGCTTCTCCGGATCCCGGCTCTTGAAGATGCCGCTGCCGACAAACACGGCCTCGGCGCCGAGTTGCATCACCAGCGCCGCGTCGGCGGGCGTCGCGATGCCGCCGGCCGAGAAGTTCGGCACCGGCAGCTTGCCGTCTGCGGCGACCCATTCGACCAGTTCCAGCGGCGCGCCGATGTTTCTTGGCCTCGTGCACCAGTTCCTCCTTGCCCAGCACGGTGAGCTGCTTCATCTCCTTGACGATGGTGCGGATGTGGCGCACCGCTTCGACGATATTGCCCGAGCCGGCCTCGCCCTTGGTGCGGATCATGGCCGCGCCTTCGGCAATGCGGCGCAGCGCTTCGCCCAGATTGCGGGCGCCGCAGACGAACGGGATCTTGAAGGTCGTTCTTGTCGATGTGGTGCTCTTCGTCGGCGGGCGTCAGGACTTCGCTCTCGTCGATATAGTCGACGCCCAGCGCTTCGAGCACGCGCGCTTCGGTGAAATGGCCGATGCGGGCCTTGGCCATCACCGGGATCGACACCGTGTCCATGATCTCGCGGATCACCTTGATGGACGCCATGCGCGCCACGCCGCCCTCCTTGCGGATATCGGCGGGTACGCGCTCCAGCGCCATCACGGCGCAAGCCCCGGCGCTCTCGGCGATCTTCGCCTGCTCGGCGTTGGTGACGTCCATAATGACGCCGCCCTTCAGCATCTCGGCCAGCCCGGCCTTCACACGAAATTCTTCAGAAAGAAACATGGTCTGTCTTTCTATTCTCACACTACTTGCAAGGGATGCTGCGGGCCCCCTCTCCGCAGGAATGTGGACGCCCGTTGGGGAAGAACGTGGGCGCCCGCTGGGGATGACGAGCCATCTCGCCGAAGGAGTGCCCGCCCGGCCCGCCGCGGCAAACCCGCTGGGCCGTCAAGTCGGTAATAATGGCGCGAGTCGGGACCAGGGGGCCCGGAGCGGCGCCGGCAAGCTGCACCCGAACAGGGGCGCAATCCCAGCAGACACACGAAAGTGGAGCGAGAAACGCCGTGTGGATCAGGCGACGAAGCCGTCCGCCTCGCCCAGCGGGGGCACCAGGTGCAGGCGAACCGCATGGCGCACCAGACCGGCGGTGTTGTTGGCGCCTAACTGACCGCATAATCTCATACTTATGCGATTCCGCCGTGCGCGGCGAGATGCTCAGCACGTCGGCGATTTCGCGCATCGTGTAGCCTTCGCCGATCAGTTGCAGCACCTCGCGCTGGCGGCGCGTCAGCGGCAGCCCTGGCTCACGTTTGCGGGGTGTCTCGGCCATGAGCTCCCGCACCGGCTCGGTGATGGCGGAACTGACGTAGCGGCGTCCCATGGCAACCGATTCGATCGACTGCATGAGTTCTTCCGGTCCGGCCACCTTCCCCAGGTAGCCGCACACTCCGGCGCGAAACGCCTGCACGGCGAGATCCGGCTGCAGATGCGTGGAGAGCAATATAATTTTTGATCCCCGGGTTTTCCGAAGGATTTGGACGGCGGCATCCAGGCCGTTCAGGCCGGGCATGGAGATGTCCGCGATAATGACATCCGGCCGCAATTGTTCCGCGCGCTCAACCAGCGTGCGGCCATCGTAAACGATATCCATCAATGCGAAGCGGGTTTGGATCAGGCTGGCGAGCCCCTCCGCGACGAGCACGTGGTCATCGGCTAACAGGACACGAATCATAAATCCACCTTCTCGGGACGCGTCCGCGCACTCGCGAGGGCCAGGATCGCGAACCCTGTGACAATTCTCCTTCTATTCACTGGGGCAACCTCCGGTCTGGCTTTTCCTAATCTAGACTACGAAAAATTCCGGCTTGACAAAAGCGAAACGAAACGCAATTTAAACAGGGAATGACGTTCGTCGCGTAATGTCATACAATGACAGCACCTGGGGAGTTTTACGGAATTCACTGCCTCGCCCCCGGGCTTAGAGGAGTCGGGAGAATCCACACGGCACTTTTTGATTTCGCCGGGTATAAGACATCTGTAACGAGGGGGCTTGTCGTGGCTGACGGTCCCCAGCCATGGTCGGCCGAACAAGAGACGTCTGTCTCTCTATACCGAGGAGATCGTCTACTCTCCTGGAAAGCGATCGCGGCTTATCTAAGCGTCACCGTGCGAACCGCGCAGCGGTGGGAACAAGCCGAAGGTCTGCCCATCCATCGGCATGGCCATCACAGCCGGGCGACGGCCTTTGCTTATGCCGAGGAATTGGAACGATGGCGGCAGACCCGCTCCATCCCTCCTGAGACGGTTACGGCAAAATCGGCGATTCCGAGAAGCCTGGCCCCGCCAGCTAGCCGGGAACAGTCGATCCTTGTTCTGCCATTTGCCAATGTTGGCGGACGACCCCGAAGATCGCCATTTCTCCGACGGCCTCACCGAGGAATTGATCCATGTCCTGTCGCAACTGCGGGGCGTGCGCGTGGTGGGCCGGACCTCCTCGTTCAGTCTGCAGGGGCAGGATTCGGCCTGGCGGAAATCGCGCAACGCTTCCAGTTTGCTACGATCCTTG
>CAVXJP010000010.1:0-392943 GCA_963762135.1 Terriglobia bacterium | reverse complement strand
GGCACGCTGACGGCCACCAGCCAGGAGACCTACATCGGCACTACTCCGGTTTGGGGCGGCAAGCTGCTCAAGCGGGGCAACCAGTACGTGACCCCGGACCGGCTCGGGTCCATCGGCAAGTACTTCCCTTACGGCCAGGAGCGCCCGTCGGCCACCTCGGACGACAAGGTCAAGTTCGGGACGTATTATCGAGACGAGGAGACCGGGCTCGACTATGCGATGAATCGCTACCACGAGCCGGGGGGATGGTCGGTTCATGAGTCCGGACCCGTACAGCGCGTCTGGTGGACCTGCAGACCCAGGAAGTTGGAACCGGTATGCGTACACCCGGGGAGACCCAATTAACCGGATAGATGTTGCGGGACTCCAAGATCAGGTAGTGATCCCTGGTGCCGGTGGGGGTTCCATCACGGTTACCGCGACCGGCGGCACCGCTCCCGAGCTAGGTCCAATATCAGGCCAATGCTCGCCGTTCGAGGAGGTGACCGCACAGGTCGCCGCATATTACTATGACTTTTGTGGTCAGGGTGGTGGTGGAGGTGGTGGCGCGGACACACAAACTGTTGTGGGGGGAGCCACCAACACGTCGGGCGACCTACCCGTAACTACTGTGAAAGCGAATACGCTTGTGGCTGTCCAGAGAGCGATGCAGATGCTGCAAAAACCTGAGTGCGCGAACCTGTTCAATCTAGGAGGAAATGGGCCGAGTCCGACTGCCTTGTTAACATCACTCTGGAATGGCAACGGGCCATACGGAAAATTTGCCTACTACAACATTCCCTTGAGACGGACGGTCAGCGGAACAGAATATATCAGCGCACAAACCGGCCCGACGCCCGTAGACACTACGGGACCGACTGGGCGACGCACCTACGCTGGGCGCCTCGACTACACATTCATAACGATAACAATAAATACAAGCGTAACCTCGTTCTATAACAATAGTTATTCGGTCGACCAACGAGCTGTTACGATCCTGCATGAGCTTGGTCATGTGTACACTGATCTGTTTGGCCCAAAATCTACACTAATTCAGACCGACAAATCGAGCATCGACCAGAGTGGCAGAAATCAAGATGGAGTGGCGCAAAATTGCATATGAAGAGTCAGGCTATAGTTCTTTTAACGCTCTTAACGGTGCCCTCAATTGTTGCCTTTGCACAGGAATCGGGCTCGCAGGTTTTGGGGATATGTGACGTCCTCAAGAACCTACCCGATTATCGTCACAAGCGCATCACAGTTCGCGGTGAGTTCGGCATAGGAGGACATCAATACTTTCTCTGGGATCCAGACTGTGCAACGCCCTGGACGTCTGAGGGTTATACGTGGCCGAGCATGCTCGTTCTCGGTGTTCTGAATGTGCCCCCGGAATTGGATCCTGAAAAGATACGAGCTGTTCTGGAAGGTTTGAACGAACAACTCACCAGAGTTTCTCAAGCTTCGGGGGACGACGCCAGAATCATCGTGACCTGCGTCGCATGGGTGGAGACGCACGCTGACTTTACGGGGCGGGTCCACCGGCTCAGTGATGCGGATGTAAGGACAGAAGGATATGGTCAGTCGAGCAGTGCTCCAGGGGAACTGTTTGTTGAAAAGATCATCGACGTTCATGCGGAACCCGGTAAGAAGGAGGAGGCGAAGGGACCTTAGTCTTTCTTGATGCGAGTGTAGGTCCTCCATTCCGTTTGAAGGAAAGCGGAGAAACGGAGGGAAAACGGTGTCGAAAGACCATTTTCTAATTTCTTCCAGGCCGCCCGCAATGCGTCGAGCGACATTGCTCCTGACGCACGAGATATCGCGTATTCCTGCCCGAGCTGAAGGGTTAGGCCAACGGCAACATCGGCGAGGCGGTCGCCTGCACCAACGGCACGTACTACGACATATCCCCTCATGTAAAGCATGGATGTGAACCGCATCCTCAAGAACGAGGGCGCCCACCGAGTCAACATGCCCAGTTCGAATACTCCGACCAACCTCCCGGCAACAAGCGCCTCTGGAACGGGACCCATCGTTTAAACCTTGGGCCCGGCTCCGCGCCCCCCCCGGCAGAGCATCGGGACGAGATCACCAGCATCTCTCATATTGGGCCATCGCCCGCGAGCGCCCAACCGAAACTAAGCTGACACCGGCATGATGAAGAATCGCCGACATATTCCATCACTGGCACCTTCCTCGCTGATTTCAACAGGACCGGAGCCGGACGGTAAACCGATATTCGTCATCGGTTCGGCGAGAAGGCTGGGGGAAACCGGGACAGACGGGTGGAGTGCACCCCTCCGGTGAGACAGAAAAACTAGGGACAGCTTTGGATTGATAATACCCCAGGGAGTGGGGTCTGGGGCGAGGGGCTCCTCGCCCCAGTCATCCCGGTAGAAACCGAGCCCCCTCCACCAACACCACCCCGCACAATGCCCTCGGAATCGTTGATTTTTTAGCTGGCCAGCTATCCTGGGGATTACGGCGAAACTGTTGTATTCGGTGTTACTGAAAGCGCTCCCTTGCAACAACCGAGCTCTTTACCGGGCTTGCGGCGTCACTCAGTCGCAAAGGGCCTCAGGCTCCGTTTTGCAGGTACATGGAGCGGATGTGAGCGGGCGCTCACCGGCTCGCACGGTTCTTGATCTCTGGCCTCTCTACCACGGAAATGACCCCGGAGCGGCGGGAGATCCGCCCCGGGGCCTCAGGAGAGTTCCCTCTCTGGCTCTATTTGAAGTCTTAACTCATCTCGAGGAGCTCGTTGAAAAAAGCGAAAAATGGGGGAAAGACACCGTTTTCGCGCCGCTAGCGAATTGATTTAACGTTGCCCCCGAGGCGAAAACTAGCTGTCTGTCCCCATTTTTCAACACTCGACTAGAAGTCGAAACGCGCATTGAGCGTAACGGCTCGTTGGCCGCCGGCCGAAGTGATCTGGCCGAACGACCCCGAGTTGATGTTCGTGTTGGGATTGCCCCACTGCGGCTTGTTCAACACGTTAATGACGTCCGCACGCAGAGTGAAGTACATCGACTCGTTCAGATAAACCTTCTTGCTCACCGAGGCGTTGAAGGTCAGCTGACCCGGACCCGTCATGATGTTCTGGCCCAGGTTGCCGATCGTGCCGGCGGTCGGCACCGACATCACCGTATTCCCGCTTTGGTCCAGCACAACGTTATTGGTGAAGCGGCTGGCCAGGCTTGGAGTGCCGGTGAAATTCGCGCGGGTCACGCTGTATTGGGTGAAGTAGGTCACGTTGCCGCTCCCCTTTACGACGGCGCCGTTGTTAATGGAGCCATCCAGGTTCGGGGTGTTGTTCGAGGCTTCGAAGGTGCCGACAGTCGCCAGACTACCCATGTTGAAGCTCATCGGAGCGCCCGAGGTCCACTGCACGACCGGCGACAAGGTCCATCCGCCGATGACGCTGTCGACCCAGCGCGGAGCGGTGCGGAACAACTGCCCCTGTTGGCCGAACGGAAGATCCCACACACCATTCAGCTTGAGGATATGCGGCCGGTTCATGCTCAGGATGCCTTTGCCGATATTGCGGTTCCGAGGATCGCGGACACCGGTCAGGCCCAGGTTCTTCGAGTACACATAGCTGAACTGCCAACTGAAACCATTGCGGTAGCGCTGGTTCACGGTGAGTTGCAACGAGTTGTACGTCGAGTTGTTGTTGTTGCCAAACAGACCGACACTATTGAACTGCGGATTGGCCACGAAGTAATTCTCGGGGAATCCGTTCGACCGCAATAGTCCGCCGTTGGCCCCGGTGAACGAGGCGCTCCGGTTCAGGAAGTCCCCCAGCGAAGCGACCGCGCCGTTGGCGAGGTAGGAGTTGGTGGTGGCGTAGCTGCGCAAGGCCTGCGAGCCGGTGACACCATTCTGCCCCACGACGCCAATGTTGCCCCCAAAGTTGACTCCGGACAGCATCTGGTCGAACAATTGGGCGTTGCCGCCTTGGCGGGTGGTGTTGAATGCGTTCAACAGCCCGGTCTCGTAGATGTTCGGGTCATTGATCTGGAAGGTATCCCACAGCTTGGTGGCCTTGTTACCCACCCATCCAACCTCCACCGTCAAGCCCTCGGCGATCTCGCGCGTGATCGAAAGGTTGTAGCTCTGGACGTAGGGAATCCGGTAGTTCTGGGCATATCCCGTGATGTTCTGCGAACGGCCCGAGGGCGAATCCACGGGAACCGCGCCAAATAGCGGCGCGCCGCCGGTGGAGAGCGGGAATAGGCCCGGGTTGCTCAGTCCGGAGGTAGTCAGATAGTTGCCCTGCGAGACATTGTAAGTCTGGTTCAGGGTTTGGCCCGGCAGATTGCCCAGTCTCAGGCTGTAATAGACAAAGCTGGGCGCGCCGGCGTAATTAATGCCGTAACCGCCGCGAACGACGGTGGGCTTTCCGAACGAACTCAAGTCGTAGCTGAAACCCAGCGAAGGAGCGATATTGTTCCAGTCGTTGTTGAAGATGGTTTTACCAGGTTGCGGCGATCCCTTACCGACGAACTCGGTGGTCGTCAGGGCGCCGTTCATGATCCCCGGAGACCACCAGCCATTGGCGAAATTGGTGCCGGAGATACCGAACAGACCGGCATCGCCACCGGTGAAGCGGGCGCCCAGACCGTTAGATTCATACGGGGTGCCGTACTTATCGTAGCGAAGCCCCATGGTCAGCGTCAGATTCTGGCTGGCCTTCCAGGTGTCCTTGAAGAAGAGGTTCCAGTCATTCTGATGGAAGTTGCGGTTGATCAGGTACCCGCCACTGGTATAGTCCGACCAATTCTGCTGCGTCGGGCTGTTCACGTAGAACTGCTCCTGGAGGTCGTTGACGCTGCCGGCAAGGTTGGCCAGCAGGTTCTGCGCGGTCGAGATGTCAAAGCTGCTCAGTCCGGGGAAGATCGTCCCGGTGATGCCCTGCACCGCGATGTTGCCTTGCCCCAGGTCCGCGTACGGACGCGTGGTTTGCTGGCCACCTGCGTTCTGCGATTGCGAGTTGAACCAGTTGAACTGGAAGCCCATCTGGAGCGAATGCGCTCCCTTACTGATGCTGATCGTGTCGGCGAGTTGCGTCAGCGGGCTGTTGGTGGCTCGCGGTGTGGAAACGTTGAGGTTCGCATAGCTATCCGCGATGCTCGGATTGATGTAGACGAACGAACTGCCGTTCTGCGGATAGCTGCCGCGAGCGGTCTGCGCGTTGGAGTCGATCGCATTCGGATCATTGCCAAAGTTGTAGCCCGTGTCCAATGGCGAAACTCCATACCAGGTGTCACGCTTCAAGCCGAAGCGGAATTCGCTGAGGATGGTCGGGGAAATCACCGACGACCAGCCGGCGGTATAGAAGCTCGGGGTGCGAACGACCGTACCTTGAAATGCTCCCGGATACGCGGCTAGGCCCGTCTGACTGGACACACCTTTGTCGACCTCGCGGGTCATGGTGTAGCTCAGGCGGTTCGCGTCGTTGAGCTGATAGTCAAAGCGAGTGGTGAGACTATCCCGGTTCGGGTTGGGGCTGGCGCCGGAGGAGCCATTGTCACCGTTCTGGGGTTGTAGCCAGCGGTACCCGGCGGTGTTCAGGCCGTCACCCACGCTCCAGTCATTCGGTAGCGGCATACGGGGCAACCACTGGGAACTGACCCAGGTCGGATCGAGCCCGGTGCGGAGCGGATCCTGAACATTGTTGAAAACGTTGAAGGACTGCAACTGCAGGGGGCTCCCAGTAACAGGATCCTGCGTCAGGATGTTGCCATTTAGGTCCACTGATCTGGCCGTCGGCGCCGCGAGTGCGTTGCCGTTCCGACGGATCGTCCCGTTGGCCTGCGTCAAGTAGCGGAAGTCGCCCATGCGGGCCTGCGGCGTCAACACCTGTGAGGTGACGAGTTGCTTGGTCAGGTAGCGTTGATTGTCCACCAGGACGAAGAAGAATGCTTTGTTTTTGACGATTGAACCGCCCAGGCGGCCCCCGTACTGGTTACGGTTCTGATAGGAGCGGTCCGCTCCACGAAGCGCCGCGAAGTAATCGCGGGACTGCAGTGCGGAGTTATTGTTCGTGTAGAACAGGGCTCCGTGGTATTCGTTCGTGCCCGCGCGGGTCCGCATCTGGACCTGCGCCAGGCCGCGGCCTACCGTGGAATCGATCGAGTTGGTCGACACGCGAACTTCCTCCACCATGTCGGGGCTGGTGAAGACAGACGAATAGACACCACTACCATTGCCGTAACGGCCGTCATTCGTGATCAGGCCGTCGCGAGTGGTGTTGATGCCACCATTGCCTACCCCAGACATGGCGACGTTCGTGCCGAATTGGGTATTGCTCACGACGACGCCCGGCGTCGTGCCAATCTGGTCCAGGACGTTACGGGTTTGGACCGGGAAATTCAGGACGCTGCGCTCCTGAATGGTGTTTTCCACCGAGGGCGAGGTCTCGGCGATGATCGTGGAGGCATCCGCCACCACTTCGACGCTGGTATTCGCCGTCGCTGGCTGCAGAGTGAAGTTCAGACGGACTGATTGGCCCTGGCTCAGTTCGACGTTCTGAAAGGTTTGTGTTTGAAAGCCCTGATACGAAGCCGAGATGGTATAGTTGCCCGGCTGTAGGGCAGGCAGTTGGTAATCACCGGTTGCGTTGGTTTGACGATTCGTCACGATACCGGTGTTGATATTGGTCGCCCTCACCGTTGCTCCCGGGATCACGGCGTCCGACGGATCGGCGACTGTCCCCTGAACATTGGCGTTGGTTGATACTTGAGCATTCGCGACCCCAGCGAACCCCAAGAGCGCGAGCACGATGACAACCAAAGAGGCTCTGTGCTTCATGGCAACTCCCCCATTTATAGATTTTTTTGCCCTCCATCCAAGGCGGGCAAGATATCACAAAGTCGGAATAGTGTATTGCTTATAAAAAAACCAGTCTATCCTGCAATGCGAATACTAATATGCCGTATGGAATATTCATGATAACTGACTGAAGCAACTAAAGTTAGCACACTCTCCTGGTCGGTAGAGATCTTTTTGGTCGAATTGGAGCGGGTGTTCGCTGGCTAATGGGTGTGGTAGTCATCAAGAACACCCATACTGAAACCCATGATGAATCACTAATACAGATGATACTAATCAGTAATTATGGATCTTTGCGATCTAAAGAGCTGGCTGTAAGGTCTGGACCAGGGAGGTTGCGGGGTAGCCAGGATGGTTGGTGCCGCCCCGGGAGAGATGGATGGTATCTCATTGTATTTATTGATTCTTTATCTTCCACAAATCAAAGCCTGGCATCGTTCCTAGAGCCCGCCGGCCGCCAGCTGAGGTTGAAAACGGCGCAAGTTCTACGGCTTGCTCGTCAATTGGAGTCGTGGTCTGTACGACAATGTTTATCAACTGCAGTGATGGAATTGTTCTTCATTTCAAGCGTGTTGGAATCCTAACTGCTGGGCGCGTGAGCCCCTTCTGGGCGGGTTTGCCGATGGCGGACGCGGAGGTGGAGAACCCGGAATCCCGTGGAATCCGTGGCGTGGATTCTAGAATCTGCGAGTCTCACCAGCCGTCCACAACCTGCAAATACGTGCGCCCAAGCGCACAGGCGATTTGCAGCCGTCGTGCGCAATCAAAAAAGTGAGCACAGGCGATTTGCAGCCGTCGTGCGCAATCAAAATATGGGGGGCCGGGGTTCACCCGACGGGAAGCTTGCACCTCCCCACTCCTCGAATCACCTCCCGACTTTCACCCACACCACACCTGTTTCCCTCGGTCCCCGCTGGTAACGTATAAAGCATGCCTCCCTGCCCTCGTCGCCAGTTCCTGCTACTGGGAGGACTGCTCCCGCTAGCCGCCCGCATGTTGCAGGGACAATCGACGGCAAATGAAACTCCGGATCGAGCCGCGTTGATTCAGGACATCGTCGATGCGAACCACATTCTCTACGCCCAGGGGATCGTCGACGGATTCGGGCACGTCAGCGCCCGCATCTCGCCCGGCGCGGATCGCTTCCTGCTGTCCCGCTCCACCGCGCCCGCTCAAGTTACGCCTTCCGACATCGTAGAGTACGACCTGGACGCAAATCCCGTCAACTCCACGGCCACCGGCTACCGCGAGCGCTTCATCCATAGCGAGGTTTACCGTGCCAGGCCCGACGTGATGTCGGTCGTGCATTGTCATGCGCCGGCCTTGATCCCTTATGGGATCACCGGAATCCCGCTTCGCCCGGTTTTTCACAACAGCTCCTTTGTCGGCGAGGGAGTGCCGGTGTTTGAGATCCGCGACGCGGCCTCCGGTGACACCGATATGCTGGTGAGCTCCCCGAAGCTGGGTCGCGCGCTGGCCAAGGTCCTCGGCGAGAAGCCGGCCGTCCTGATGCGCGGCCATGGCGCGGTGATCGTCGGGACCTCGGTGGAAGAGGCCGTCGCCCGCAGCATCTACCTGGAAGTCAACGCGCGCGTGCAGGCCGAGGCGATGGCGATGGGTTCTGACATCACCTACCTGAATGACGGTGAAGTGGCGCAGCGTTCCGGACCTGGAAACTACACTCGCGCGTGGGAACTTTGGAAACAGGAAGTCACGGGCAAAGCTTCCCCGGCGCGATAGAGTTGCACGCGGGCTCCCGCAATCTGCCCTCATCCACCCGATGCTATGATCGGCGTCATGGTCCCGGACGACCCGCTTCAGGCACCCGTCTTTCGTGGAACCGATTGGTCGTCCCACATCGAGCTACTGCGGCTGTTTCTCGCGCATCGCGAAGAGATCGTCGCGCGCATCGAAGACCTTCTGAACGCCCAACGAAAACCGGTCCAATATCTGCAGGACCGGACCCTTTTATCGCGCCTTTTCGAGGATTGCTTCTTCTCGCGTCCAGCGGTCACCGCCAGCCAATCTCACTTGAGAGGCCAACTGGAACAGGCCTATTGCGACAGTGGATTCACGCCTCGCCAGCTTGCGGGCCTCTATAATGACCTGATCCATCCCGCCGAAATGATGACCCGCGGCTTTCATTTCTGGCACGTGACACGCTGGCCGGGCCGCAAGGGCCGCCAGCACTACGCACACACACTGTTCAATGTGTATCTGCTCCGGTGCCTTGAATTGCTAAGTATGCGTATATGGGATGACGACGACGCCAGCGCGGGCAGCCGGCTCGCCCAGATTCAAGGTCTGCTCGACGAGCTATGGCGCAGCTCGCCCTCCGATCAACCCTCGATCGTGTGCGATGCGCGCTGGCTGATTCCCCTGGCGCAGAGCCTGCCGACCGATGATCTGGCCGCCTATCTGAAGGTCGCCCGGCAGGTCGCTGTGACGCTTCCCGAAGCCGACGCGTTCGCAGCGCAAAAGGCCCATGTCCGCATGTTGGGCGGACATCTGACCTCGCAGATTCGTCACTTGTGTATACAGGGGGGCAATCCGATCGACGACCCTGCCGTCCTGCTGCGCACGCGCACCTCGAATGCGCTCGATTTCGCGTTGTTGATCCAGGGTCTGGTCGCGCTCCTCAAAGCCTATGACCGGGCATCGCAGAACGGCGACGAACGCGCGCGGCTCGACATCGCCGGCGCCGTCTTCCAGGGCATCTCGCCTGATCCAGAGCTGTTCCTAAATCGCATTGACTTGCTCGGCCCATACAGCATGATCGAACACGTGTTCATCGCCACCGATCACGATGTTGCCGGCTATTCACCGCTCGGACAGCGGCACATTGCGTTGCTCAAAGAATATCGGCGCCTCATCGCCCATTTCACCGCGCCTCTGCGCGACGACTTCCCGCGGTTCCGTCCGATCGACGGCGGCTATTCTTCCTATGGCGCGATCTTCGGATATCCGTCCAATCTCACCGAGCTGATGGCACTCAAAACTCTGGAACGCGATGCCGAAACGCGATTCAGTCTCGAAGACGTTTTTGCCGATGATGTTGCGGGTAATGGCGGGATCAGCGCAGCGAAGCTTAGGTGGGTCGATGGCTTGCGAAAAATGCCCCACGTCGATCCCGACGTGCAACGCGCATACGACTACCCGCGCGAGTTCGCCGAGGATCTTTACAACCGCATCGGCCGCGAGCTTAGGATTGCCGAATCAGGAGACGCTCCCAAGACCGGGCGCCTCTACATCGTTTCAGCAACAGATTCGCCGGCGGGGATTGAGGATGTGCCGACCAAATACTTCGCCTCCACCGACCAGCACATCCTCGCCGCGCACAAGGCGGAGCCTTACGAGTTGGCGCGACTGCGGCACGAGCGGCAGGAAGCGCATTTCCTCGTCAGCTACGAAACCAACTCCGAGAAGTCCGGCGGCGGCTGGTTGGCCCTTAAGAAGGATTTGCTCGATGAGGTCCTCGGAGAGGGCCGCGATGCCAGGATCGTTGGGCTGCCACCTCATCGCAGCTCAAGTGTTGCGTCTCATGTGCCCCGAGCTAACCGAGCCAAGTGCCAGCCTACTTTCGCATGCTCCGCCTCACGAAGCAGCAGGTGGCGAAGAGCCCTTGTCCGGCAACGGAACGAACTCCTGATCGTCGCCCACCGGGAGCTTCATTCGCTGCTGCCGCCAGTCTTCGGCGGCCTGCTGGAGGCGATCCTTGCTAGAAGACACGAAGTTCCACAGCAGGAACCGCTCGCCGATCGGCTCGCCCGCAAGGATCATCAAGACCGATTCCTGTACCGCCTCCACAACGACGCTCTTCCCCGCCTCGAGCACGGCCATCTGTCCCGGATCAAGCCTTTGATCGCCCACCACCACCGATCCGGCGGCGAGGTAAACCGCGCGCTCGGAGTACTCGGTTCCTACTCTTCGGCTGGCGCCCCTGGCCATCTCCCAATGTTCGTAGGCCATGGGCGAATGGACGCGCACGTTGGATCTCCGCCCTTCGAATTCACCCGCGATTAAACGGCCATACACGCCGTCTTCGCCAAATTCTGGAAGGTCGGCGCCGTCATGATGATAGAAGGCGGGCTCATCCTCCTCGTTCTCTTTCGGCAGCGCGACCCAGGCCTGAATGCCGTGCATGTTGGCTCCGTGGCGCCGCGCATATTCCAGGCGTTCGCTATGTGTGATGCCCTTGCCGGCGACCATCCAGTTGACCTCGCCCGGACGGATCTCCTGCGCAAAGCCGAGGCTGTCGCGATGCGTGATCGCGCCGCTGTAGAGATACGTCACCGTGGAAAGGCCGATGTGGGGATGCGGCTTCACATCGAGCTCGCGCGGGATGCCCGGCGCGAGTTCCAAAGGCCCCATATGGTCGAAAAATACGAAAGGGCCCACCATGCGGCGATTGCGGAACGGAAGGACGCATCCGACTTCGAAGCCGCCGCCCAGGTCGCGGGTTCGTCTATCGATAAGGAGTTCAATCATCGTGCTGTTTCGGCATGATGTTCCTTGCCTTCTTGATTCAAACACACCGCCGCCGCCTCGCTCCGCGGGTCCGGACCCGGGAGACCCGAACAGCCGCTGCGATAAACTTGTTCATCTGACCGGCGAGCCCCAATGGAAGAGACCTCCGACGCATTTTGCGCATCTCGCCGCCGCCGTGGACTGACCGTTCCTGCACATGCGATGACGCGCAAACGACTGCTGCTGGTGGATCCACTGTTTCATTCGAAAGGCGGAGGTCCCGCGGTCACCTTTTGGGCATTGGAGGCGCTGAAGCACGAGTACGACGTGACGGTGCTGACCTGGCGCGAGGTGGATATCGAGGCCGGCAACTACTGGTTCGGAACCAAGCTGAAGCCGGACGAATTCCGCGTCGAAACCCCGCTCGTTCCGGTTCGCTGGCTGGGCGAGCTGCTCGACTCGGTGGATAAGGATCCCTTCAGCATCCAGCGCTGGTCACTGCTGATGCGGACCGCGCGGCACATCGCGCACCGTTTCGATGTCGTGATGACGACCAACGGCGAGGCCGACTTCGGGGTGCCCTCCATCCAATACATACACTTTCCCTATCTCGCCAATGGGGCAGGCGACCTGAAAGACCGGCGATTGCGCAGGCGCCCGTGGCAGCTCATTTCCGGTTTCACATTCGCGGGCATGAAGGTGAATCACGCACTGGCGAATTCGGATTGGACATCGAAGATGTACGAATCCCGCTACGGCGTCGCCGCACGCACGCTGTATCCGCCGGTTCCGGGGGACTTCGAACAGCGACCCTGGGAGGACCGGGAGGAAGGCTTTGTTTGCATCGGCCGCTACAACGGCGACAAACGGATTGAGCTGGTCATTGAGATCCTTGCCGCGGTGCGCCGACGCCGCCCCGAAGTCCACCTGCATCTGGTGGGAGCGCCGATGCCGGAGGAGCCGGGCGGGATCGAATTCTACCAGCGGTTGCGGCGACTGGTGGCGCAAAACTCGGACTGGATTTCTCTGGACGAGGGGATCTCACGGGATGCCCTCCGCGACCTGCTAGTACGGCACCGCTACGGAATCCACGCCAAAGTCGACGAACATTTCGGCATCGGAGTTGCCGAGCTGGTGCGGGCCGGTTGCGTCACCTTCACGCACCGCAGCGGAGGACAGATGGAGATCGTCAACCATAACCGGCTGCTTTTCGTCGACAAAGCCGATGCGGTGGAGCGGATCCTCGCCGTTCTCGAACAGCCCGAACTCGAACGAGAGTTACAGGGCCACATGGCGCGCCAGGCGCAGCTCTTTTCCACCGAGCACTTCGCGGAAGGGCTCCGCCAACACGTCGCGACATTTTTGAACGGGTCCGGGGATCGGTGCTGCGACCTCACGCCGAGTTTGAAGTGAACCTCGGTGTGGATCGTCGAGCGAAAGCACCCCAGGTTCCGCTGCTCTAGCCACCCGCCGGCGGATTCCGCAACGGCGCCAGCAAGTGTTCCAGTCCGTTGAGCTTGATCTCATACACCGCCGCCAACATTTCACCCAGCCGACCCCTCGGGAACCCCTTGCGCTGGAACCACACAAAGTACGCCTCGGGCAGATCCATCAGGTAGCGCCCCTGGTATTTACCGAAGGGCATCCGGGTATTGGCGAGTTCGACGAGATCGAACGATCCCGGCGTCGCCGCAGTTTCGCGCGGACTTGTCATTTTTTAGATGCGGGGGGAGGCCATGAACGAACGCTCCCTTTTTCTACTCTAGCCAGCTTCCCGGGAGCGATGCATGGTTTCCATCAGATGCTGCCACCTTCGCGTCAAGGGTTCAGCAGGCGGAGGCATTACAGAAGACCACGTCTCGCCTGCCCAGATAAGAGTACCTGCAAATGGCGACCTTGAACTCTCCACGCCCGACGCTCGAACGTTTCGATGGAGCTTTACCCAGCCGAACTGAAAAATCATTTGTAATTGCTTGCGTTTCAAACGATAATGGGCGATCTTGAAAGTTCACCCCTTAACCGCCATGAAGCGCCTCAATCGAAGACGATTTCTGGCCAGCAGCAGCATCGCGGCACTCGGGAGCGCACTCCTGCCCGACTCCGCACAAGCTGCCGAGCTGCGGATTCAGGACGCCTACAGCCCGCGCAACTCCAAGCGAGCCCAACGCCCCCGCACCGACTACATCATTCTTCACACCACCGAAGCGGGCGATAAGGGATCCTTCAACTCGGTATTCCGCTACGGGAGTTGCCACTACCTGATCCACACCAACGGCCTGGTGCGCCGCATCATTCACCGCGACAAGATCGCGAACCATGCCGGCCGCAGCCTGTGGAACGGGATGACCAACCTGAGCATGTGCTCGCTGGGCATCGAAATCGTCGGCACCTATCAGGAGGCGCCGCGGGACGAGCAACTGGTGGCGCTCAAACAGGTGCTCGCCCAGCTCCAGGACATCTACGACATTCCCGATAAGAATGTGCTCACGCACTCGCAGGTCGCCTATGCCTATCATTCCGGCGAAGGCCGCCGGTTGCGCGGACGCAAGAAAGACGCGGTCATGCTGGCCGACCCCGAGGTCCGCGCCCTCGTGGGTCTGACCGATCGCTGGACCTACGACCCGGACGAACGCGCCGGCCGGGTCGCCTTTCAGGATTACCCGGAGGGCCGCTGGCTGAAAGAGGTCCTGTACAAACCCGGTCCCGCCACAACGGCATCCGCGGTCTTGGCGAGCGTCGCGACCGGCAGCGCCCCCGCGCCGCAAGATCCCGAATCAGAACCGGAAGCCGCGGACGTGGCATTCGATGTAACCGGGGACGTGACTGGGGAAGACGATCCCGAAATCCTGGATGGATTACTCGAAGTGGGAGTTCACGGGCACACGGTGGGTGAACTCGCCGGTGGGGAAACCTACAGCCCCACGACGATTTACTTCCTGCCCGACGGCCGCATGCGTCCGGGCGACCATCTGCGCGGCAGCCCACTACTCGAACACCCGCCCGAAGGCTTAAAGCTTCTGGTCGGCTATGTCATCGGCGGCGAAGTGACCGCCAGAACCCACGCGGTGGATATCGCCGGGGACTCCTGGAATTACCCCAGCACCTTCTACCGCCTGCCGAATCATTCGATCCGGCGCGGCGATCAGATCGACGAGTCCGCCATCCCGCCGGGGACGCTCGTGCTGTACCGCCGCTGATGAATTGCGCGGATCATACCTCAAGTCTCCGTCCTACGCCAATCATCCGATATGATCGGGCCGAGACTACTGCCCCTCCGCCGCGGTCATCCAGATCTGGAAATGCACCGGCCCAGTGGGTCCGGTCGGCGGCCCAGGGGATCCCACAATTAAATCGATCGATTGCGGAGCCTGATCCGAGTTGGCGGGCGGTTCCGCCGGCAGCCGTAAGTTAACCTGGATGACTCCGGCCAACGATGACGGAGCCTGTCCCGCGTACAGGAGATCCAGCACCGGCGCGGGATTCGTCGTCGTACCTGGCGGAGGGGTCGTTCCGGGAATCTGTCCACAACACGTGTACACAACTACCGGGAGCTTCGGCACCGGCAGATCGGCGATCGGCGTTGTGGGGTCGAACACTTGGCCGTCCTGATAGCTCGCGCCCATCATTTCCCCTGCCCCGGTCAGAAAGATGGCGACCACCGTACCCGCGGGAGCTGGATTGTCTTTGGAATTGATCGTTTGATCCTGGTTCAACGCCGCCGCCGTCAGTGCCCCCGCCGGATACCGAAAGATGCCCGGTTGGACATCCACCGGGTTCAGCGTCTGCGACGACCATAGGTCGCCATCATGGAAGACCTCTACTAATACGTTGTCTCCCTGTCCCCAGTTAAACGGCGCCACCGCATTGATCTGCGTCGGTCCGGTATAGAGCAGAGGTCCCGGTGTTCCATTGAAGTGGACCTCCACGCCTCCCAGTGTTGTCGTCACCAATCCGTCTGAGCCGATCTCGGTGGTTGCCGCCTGCTGACTCCCAATCGAAGGTCCGTACAAACTCACGATCTCTCCCGGCGCAATTGCCGAAATCACTGACGGGCCCGCGGCATTGGCGGCTCCCAGGATGCGTGGCAGCGCCATCAGCGGATCTGTCTGATCCGGAAATATCCGCGATACCAGACCCGACGTTCCCGCCAGATAGATCCCTCCGTTCGGCCCACTGGCGACAGCGTCGGCCGTTCCGCTAGGCATATAGCTGGTAAAGACCGCCAAGCCATCCCGGCTGACCTCCACTACAAAACTGCCTCCCGAGGAATATCCGTTGGCGGTGGCCGGCATGCCGCCTCCATTCCCGGCGCCAACTAAATCTCCGTTCCCCGACATCACCACGCTGCTGCCGAGCAACGCGGGGACGCTCGAGATCACCAGGTTGGTCGTCGGGTCGATCGTGGTGATGGAACCACCCGCCAGGACCGGATCGCCGTTCCCATCCAAAATCAGGTTGAAGGAGGCGTTCCCGGTGTCGTAGGTTGCATACACCAGTTGTGACCCATCGGTGCTCAGCCGTGCAAACAGTCGGCCGGAGCCGCCGTTTGCGCTGTCATCGGTCACAGGGAAATCGGTCGCACTCCATAGGAGTAATACAAAGACGTCCCCACCGCTGACTTCGACAATCCCACGAAAATGATCGAAGGGTGTGCCCGTTCCAAACCCGGTTGAGTATTCCAGCGTCCCGGATCCGGTCGCGATTTTCGTCACATACAGTTCCGGTGAAGTCTGCGACGGCTGAAAATCGGTCATGTAGGCGTTGGGCGTGGTGGGAAAATCGGCCGATCGAGTGCCCCCGGCAAGGAACGCATTCCCATCTGAATCCACGGTCAGGACATCGACGGTCTCCGAGGAGGAGCCACCCAAATAGGTGGAGAACAACATATTTCCGTCCGAATCCACTTTGGTGAGGAAGACATCCTGCGCTCCCCCCAGTTCCGCCTGAACCGGATTCATGGTCGGAAAGTTCGTCCAGACCGTGGTCCCCGTCAGATAGATATTTCCCGCCGGATCCATCGCCATCCCGTTCAGGTACGCGCTTTTGCTATCCCCCAAGGGCAGTCTGAATACCTGTTCAAATTGTGGGTTCAGCTTGTACAGTTCCCCACCAATGAAATTGCTTGGTGTGTCAGGCGGGTTGTTGTTTCCGGCAACGTAGATGTTTCCATCTGCATCCACCTCGATCGCGATCGGCCTGAAATAGGCGCCTCCGACATACCGAGACGCCGCCTCGGTCGCCAAAATCGGCTGCGGCGAATTTGAGGAACTGTTCGTGGAGGAGGTTTGTGGATTTTGCGCGAAAAGGCCCGGCGCCACGCACCCGACCATGACAGCCATCAAAACCGACATAGTTTTTGTCATAACACAAAGACGGTGTTATAGATAAATATGTTTCTGACAATGGCATGTTGTTGTCGCCGACTTTCCATCATGGGTCGCCGCTCAAAGCGGGTCCATTATTTTTCAGGCGTCAATGGACGCGCAGCGCCCCCATGAAAACAAATAGCGGGAATCAACTCCGCAAGGCATTGGGACGATATTCTTGCGGCGGAAGGCCAGAGCGATCTAGGAGCTAGTTGAAGAATGCGAAAAATGGGGACAGACACCGTTTTCGCACCTGTTAGTAATTGATTTTGCGTCGCCCTCAACGAGAAAACTAGCTGTCTGTCCCCATTTTTCAACAGTCTCCCAGAGAAGTACAAATATGAAAAGCCAGGGCGCGCCGCCGATTGGAACAACTCGGCGGAACGGCTCAGACGAACCATCCAGATGATTCGAGGACAGCCTGACGAGTTTCCCGGAGACCTACTGTCCGAAAGCCGTGGTCCCCGTTCGCATCCAGATTCTGAGAGGACTCACAAAGTTGCCGACGTGCACTGACAAGTAATCGGGGCTATTTGAAATTTGAGCGGGATGATTCGGCAGGCGCACATTCATCTGCACCAGACCAGCCAGCGATGCGGGGGCCTGACCGTAATACAAAATCTCCAGGGATTCCTGGTTGATATCCTGCACTTCGGGAATCATCTTGGGAGCCGGCAGGTCCACGATCTGCGTCGCAGGATCGAACACTTCGCCGTCCTGATACGAAGCCCCCCCATCAGGCCTGCACCGCTCATGAAGACCGCGACGATTGACCCCGGCTCCGCGCGATTCGTCTTGGTATTCACCGTGCCGTCCTGATTCAGGGCTGCGGACGCAAACTGGTACGGAAACGCAACGGGTTCCGAATCCGCTACATTCATGTTAATCGAAGCCCATAGGTCACCGCTGTGAAACACCTCGACGAGCACCGAATCGCTGTCGCCTAAATCGAATGGCGCGACGACGTTCACCTGGAGTGGTCCGGAGTAGAGCATCCGCCCCGGTGTTCCATTAAACCGGACCCCCACCTGTCCCAGCTCGGTGGTGACCAGCCCATCATCTCCGATCTCGGTGGTGACTTCTTCCGTGCTTCCGATCCCCGATCCGTACAGGCTCACGATCTCACCAGGCGCGATGTGAGAGGAAATGGTACTCGCCGCCGAATTCGCCACACCCAACATGGGCGGCAATTCATAATTTCCTGGGGATGTCGGGTCTGCGAACACCCGTCCCACCATCCCGGATTGGCCCAGATAATAGATAAACCCGTTTGGCCCCGCGGCGATCCCGGCGTCGGATGCGCCCGTGGGAAGTCCTGTCCCGAACTGCAAGAACCCGTCGGGGCGAAACCGCATCACCGAATCAGCGCCTACGAGATGGAATCCGAGACTGGGACTGGCATAGCCGCCCGCGGTGTTGGTGAGAATGTTCCCGTCCCCATCCAAAACGAACTTCTGGAATGAGTAACCAAGGACCATTCTTGAGACCTCCTGATTCGTCGCTGAATCCAATGTGATGATCAGCTTCGGAGCACCCAGTCGCAGATTCCCGTCCGGACCAGTCACCGCGTCGTAATAGTAATCCGAGCTGGTATCCAAGTATGTTCCTAAAGTGATCCCAGTGCCGTCCGCGTTCAGTCGCACAAGGTACTCGTGATGGTTCTGGTCCTGTCTGGTGCCATCGGTCACAGGAAAGTCGTCCGTCGGGCTGGCGGCATTATGCAAAAGATAGAACTCGCCGCCGGGCGCAACCGCCGCAGCATAGAACGAGTCCTGCCAGTTCCCGCCCATGCCCGTTGCATAAACCAGGGACCCGGAGACGGTGTCCACTTTGAAGGCGACCAGGGTCTCCAGTTGGTCGGGAACTGGGGATTGAATTTGAGAGATAAAAGCGCCCGGAGTTGTCGGAAAATCAGTGGACCCGGTACGCGCGCCGATATAGGCGACGCCATCCGCATCCACCGCAAGCACCTCCTCGCCCTCCCGGCCGGAGCCTCCGTAATAGGTCGAGAATAGAATGTCGCCGCTCGTGCTGATCTTCGTCAAAAATGCGTCCGTCACGCCGGCGAGGTCGGCCTGCACCGGATGAACCGTCGGGTAATCCGCCGATTGCGTTTCGCCCGTCAGATACAGATTCCCGTCCGCCCCGAGCACCATCGCCCGCAAGGTCTCATCCATGCTGCCGCCCAGCGTGAACGTCGCGACCACTTCAAATTGCGGATTGAGTTTATAGATGTAGAGATCGCGGTTGATTGTCCCAGGGACCCAGCCGTAACCGGCGGCGTAGGCATTGCCATCCGCATCCACGGCGATTCCGACGCCGACAAAATTCCCGTTGCCGACATAGCGCGACGCCGCCTCAGTCGCCAGCGCCGGACGCGGCGAGATCGACGAGCCGAGGCTGGTCCGCTTGAGATTCTGAGCCGCAATTCCCGGAATCAGGAGTCCAACGGACAATACAGTAATCGACACTCTCCAGAAAATAGGCATCACGCTACCTCCCATCCCATTACAGGCACCTCTACTGCCCATCCGCTCCCGAGACCCAAATCCCCACCGTCACCGATTCGGCATCGGGTACAGACGGGATTCTCAGGAAGGTAGTTTCCGGGAATTTCAGCTGCGTAGGCGGCGTATCCGGCAAACGGAAGTTGACCTGGACCACCCCGGCCAATGCCGCGGGAGCCTGCCCGGCATAGAGCAACTCGAGTGACGTGGATTTGATGACCTCGATGGGAAACTTTGTTGTGGGCAGGTCCGCGAGCGGCGTCGCGGGATCAAAGATCTCGCCGTCCTGATAAGACGCGCCTGTCATCTCACCCGCACCGGTGACAAAGATTGTGACAATCGAACCCGGCTGCGCTTTATTCGTAGCCGAATTGATCGAGCCATCCTCGTTCAGCGCCGCAGAGACCACGAGGTTCCCGGAATAGTTCGCTGGAGTCACGCCCGGGAACACGCCCGGGTCGGCGACAGCCCGAAGCATTTCCATCGATGCCCAGGGCGCCCCATCATGCATCACTTCGATGAGCACCGTATCTCCACTGCCGAGCTCGAATGGCGCTACCGCGTTGATCTGCTGCGGTCCTGTATACAGCAGGCTACCGGGCGTTCCGTTGAACCGGACTTCGACTCCCGCCAAGCTCGTCGTCACTCGCCCGTCCTGGTCGAGCTGCGTCGTAGCCGCCGAAGCACTTCCGATATTCGGACCATAAAGACTAACGATCTCACCCGGCGCCACCCTCGGCGAGATCTTGCTGCCGGCCGCGTTGGCGACACCCATGATCTTCGGCAGCGTCTTGTCTCCGTTGCCGGGAATGAAGCGCGAAACCAGACCGGAACTGCCCAGCGCATAAATCTCTCCGTTCGGCCCCGCCGCAACGTCAAGGTCGGCCGACCCGGACGGCACTTCCGAAAGGAAGGCATCCTGCGAACTGATGCCTTTATATTTGGCCACGACATTCGACAGCGGGGCATTTTGCCGGCGACGATCGCGTTACCCTGGGAATCCACGGCGAGAAACGTGCCCACGATGCTCAACTTGTCTGCGCGCTCGATTTCCTGATCCGTTGCGGTACTCCACCTGACAAACGCACTGGGTGCGGAAAGAATTAAATTCCCATTTGGATCCAAGGCGAACTCAGAAAAGTTGTCAAAAAAGGTAAGGACATACGAGGCGAATGCCACCTCGGACCCATCCGGGCTCAGGCGACCCAGGATCTGCCCATAACCATTGGCGTCGAGGTAGCTTTGATCGGTAACCGGATACTCGGTCTTACTGAGCGTCTGGAGGAAGTAGGCGCCTCCGCCCGCAACCGGGGCAATGCTCAGAAAGCCATCGCTGGGCCGAGTGTTGGCGTCACCCAAACTCGTGGCATAGCCGAGGCTCGCCGGGTCAGTGGCAATCTTCAGCGCGAACAAGGTCCAGTCCGACGGCGGATCCCCACTGGCGCGAGCGGTCGCGGTGAACGGAAAATCCGTCCCGTCGGTCACTCCCGCGATGTAGCCGTTTCCCTGGTCGTCCACAGCCAGAGCTTGCGGGTATTCCGTGCCGGACCCCCAAAAAACGTGGAAAAAACCATATTGCCCTGCGGGTCGAACTTCGTCAGAAATAGGTCCCAGGGCCCGCCGCCGAAATTCGCTCTGAATCGGGTTAACCATTGGGAAGTCGTGGTAATAAGCCAACCCGGTCACATAGACGTTCCCAGCGGCATCAATCGCCATGGCTTTCGGGTTGCCGCCGTACTCGCCGCCGAACGACGTCGACTGAATTTGCTCAAACTGCGGATTCAGCTTATAGAGGATGATTTTGGACGTATCGCCGCCCACAGGTTTGTAGGTGATTTGATACCCCAGCACGTAGCAGTTCCCGCTGCTGTCGACACCCATTGAAACGGGCGTAAATCCCTCTACGCCGACGTAGCGTGAGGCGGCTTCGGTGGCCAGCACCGGCATCTGGTCCGTCGACGCATCTCCACTGGTCCGTTTAAGATCTTGAGCCGCAATTCCCGAGATCATTAGTCCAACGGACAACCCAAGGAGTGGCATTTTCCAACAATTAGGCATTCGGTAACCTCTTTCCTTCACATCTGCATCTCTATTGCCCCGCCGCCCCTGATACCCAAATTCCAAATAAATCCTTGCTGTACACATTCCAATTGCTGCCTATCCCACCAACGACGACATGGAGCGTTTCGGGAATGTTCTCGTGTTCCGGTGGCGCGGAAGGAAGCCGGAAGTTGAGCTGAACAACGCCGGCCAGCGCTGCCGGAGCTTGTCCGTAATAGAGGATCTCCAGCCCAGGGCCTTGGTAGGCCACCTCCGCTGAAAGCTTTGGCGCCGGAAGGTTGGCCAGCGGAGTTGCCGGATCGAAGACCTCACCATCCTGATACGACGCACCCGTCATCTGACCTGCGCCGGTGAGCAAGACCGTAACAATGGAACCTGGATCGGCTCGATTCGTGGACGAATTGATTGATCCGTCCTGATTCAGCGCGGCGGCTCCCGAGTTCCCGGGTAGGGAAAGACTCCCAGCTCCGCATCCACCGGGTGCAGCGTCGCCGACGACCAGACTTCGCCGTCGTGCATCACCTCGACTAGAACCGAATCTCCGCTGCCAAGGTCGAAAGGCGCAACAGCGTTGATCTGCAGCGGACCGGTATACAGCAGGCTGCCAGGCGTTCCGTTAAACCGCACTTCCACACCCGCCAAACTCGTTGTCACGCGTCCATCCTGATCCAGCTGCGTGGTCGCCGCCTCCGCACTGCCAATCTTCGGACCGTATAGGCTGACAATCTCACCGGGCGCGACATTCGCGGAGATATCGCTCGCGGCAGCGTTAGCGACACCCATGATCTTCGGCAGCGTCGCATCGCCGTTCCCGGGAATGATGCGCGAAACCAGCCCGGACTTCCCCAAGGTATAAATCTCCCCGTTCGGGCCAACGGCAACGCCCAGGTCTGCGGCACCGGCGGGCATGTTGGTAGCGAACAACACCTCGGGACCCAGCCCCTTATATTGGGTCAGGAAGTTCTGTCCGGAAGAAAAGCCATCGACCGTCGCCGAGTGTCCGGCACTGGAATCCACCGGAACGAGCGCATTTCCGGCAGAATCGAGCGCCAGACCCTGAACATGCCCAACCGGTTCGATGAACTCGTGCAATCTGCTGGTTCGGCGGACGCATCCCATGTAATGAATCCGCCGTCCCCGGCCAGAACCAGGTTGCCGTCGAGATTCGTCTGCATTGTGTTGAAAATCGCCGGATCACCTTGGGGGAAGATGGCGGGCTCCAACTTCGACCCATCCGCGCTCAAACGAGCCAGGCTTGGGCTTGCCGGATCGCCCTCGAGATCGGGCGCCTCCAACAGGTACACATCTCCGCTGGGAACCGGAGCAATCGAGAAGAACCTGCGGATGCTCTCCCCTTCCAGGCTGGTAGCAAACACCAGACTCGCCGGATTGGTGGCGATCTTCACCACGAACTTCGTGGTCGCAGCGCTGGGAACACCCGGATTGAGAGGATATACCTCGGTCCTATACGCGTTCGGCGTGAACGGAAAATCCTTCGAGTCGGTGGTCCCCCCGATGTAGGCGTTTCCGGATTCGTCCACCGCCAGAACATCCGCGAACTCGTTGCCGGATCCGCCCAAGTATGTTGAGAAGAGAAGATTGCCCTGCGGGTCAAGCTTGGTCAGAAAGATGTCGGTACTTTGATTGAAGCGCCCTCCGGCTAACTCGCTCTGCAAGGGATCGGCTAACGGGAAATCCGAGGAGAAGGTAAAGCCCGCGAGGTAAACATTGCCGGTCGAATCCAACGCGATCACTCGTGCCGAATCAAGAAGGACACTGCCCCCCAGCGACATTCCAAAGACCTGTTCCAATTGTGGGTTGAGCTTGTACAACGCGACGTCGTTATCCTCGTCGCCGACCACATAGATATTTCCATCGCCATCCACGGCAATCGCCCGGGGCTGGAAATTCGGTCCACCGACATACCGGGACGCGCCTTCGGTGGCCAGCGCAGGCCGTTGTCCAATTGATGAATCGCCACTCGTCTGTTTGAAACTCTCCGCGGAGGCTCCCGTCGCCATGAGCCCTACAGAAAGCGTGACGACCACCAAGCGTTTCGCCAAAACCCAACCCCTGGAGAGTTGCATCCGTCCTCCTCTGCTCATCCAACTTATCGCCGCGCGCTCATTCCGCAGATACTGCGCCTACGGGGGAGCCATCCAGATCGCGAAAGACACCGGACCGGAATCATCCACCCACAGGTACAACTTCTGAAGAAGGACGTCGAAATGCGGCGGCGGCTCATCCGGAAGCGGAAGCCGCAAGTTGACTTGGATAACGCCCGCTAACGATGCCGGCGCCTGCCCCGCGTATAAGATCTCCAGCGGCATCGCCACCGAATCGAAATAATATTTTGGTGACCGACTTAGATCGAGCGTGGAAACATACACGGGGAGTGAAGGCACGGGCAAATCCGCGAGCGGCGTCGACGGATCGAATACTTCTCCATCCTGATATGACGCACCTGTCATTTCCCCGACTCCCGTCAGAAACACTGCGACGACAGAACCCGGGTCCGCCGGATTGTCAGGGGAATTTATGGTTTGATCCTGGTTCAAAGCGGCCGCCGCTCTTGGCACCCCCGAGACGAGAAACACGCCCGGTTCGGTATCCGTTGGGTTCAACGAGATCGATGACCATAGGTCGCCATCGTGGAAGACCTCGACCAGTACGGAATCGTCCTGGCTCCACGCGAACGGCGCGACGGCATTCACCTGCAGCGGTCCGGTATAGAGGAGGCGTCCCTTGGTTCCATTGAAATGGACCTCGACGCCTCCGAGTTCCGTCGTCACTAACCCATCCGCGCCAATCTGGGTGGTCATTGCATCCGGACTCCCGATCCAAGGTCCGTACAGGCTGACGATCTCTCCGGGCGCGATCCTCGAAGTCACAGAGGGTCCGGCGGCGTTCGCGACTCCCAGGATGTGTGGCAGCGCCGTAAGTGCATCCGGCTGATCGGGCAAAATTCGCGACACCATACCCGATGTCCCTCCGACATAAATCTCACCATTCGGTCCAGTGCCAACTGCGCGATCGGCCGCACCAATAGGCATCTTAGTGGAAAACAGCGGCGTGCCGTCCCCACTGGACTCCAGTACATACGTACTACCCGAGGGGTAGCCGTTGCCCACGTCATGCAGCGGGCCGCTTGCACTCCCGATCCCCACCAGATTTCCGCTTCTCGTCATCACCACACGTTCGCTGGCCACTAAGCCGCTCAAGCTCGAGACCGTGAAGCTCGAGATCGCCAGATTGGTGGTCGGATCAATCGTGGCGACACGAGTGGCACCCGCCACCACCGGATTACCGTCTCCATCCAGAATGAGGCTCGTCGCAAGTCCGTCGGTGTCCGCATAGCTTGCATAAACCAGTTGCGAACCATCGGCGCTGAGTCGCGCCACCAACTGGCTATATGCGGAATTCATACTGTTGTCGGTTGTCGGGAACTCCGTCGCGCTCGCATGAAGCAACAAAAACACATCTCCCCCAGCCACCTCTGCGATCCCATAGAATCCATCACGAAAGTCTCCGCCGAATGCGGTGGTTGAATACTCCAGGCTCGGCGATTCGGTGGCGATCTTTGCGACAAATAACTCGTACAAACTAAGATCAGCATGGAACGCGGACATGTATGCTCCGGGCGTCGAGGGAAAATTGCCCGACCTGGTTTTGCCTCCGAGGAACGCATTCCCCTCCGCATCCACGGTCATAGCGGAGAGGGTCTCCTGCAAAGAGCCGCCCAAATAGGTGGAGAACAAGATGTTCCCATCGGAGTCCACTTTCGTCAGAAAGGCATCTGTCAACCCGTTATTCTGTGCCTGAACCGGATTCACCACAGGAAAGTTCGTGGAATCGGTCAGACCTGCCAGATAAATATTACCGGATGCATCGATCGCCGATGCCAGCAATTGATCGTTTCTGTTCCCCGCGATAGGTAGATGAAACACCTCTTCGAACTGCGGATTCAGCTTATAGAGTTCCACATGATAGTCGAAGGAACCGTCTGCGTTATTGGTCTTGTTATTTCCGGCAACATAGATATTGCCCGCCGCGTCGATTTCGATCCCCTGGACCTCGAAGCCCGGACCTCCCAAGAATCGCGACGCCGCGTCGGTGGCCAGGATTGGGGGTGAGGGGGCCCCGGCACCTCTGCTGGTCTGAGCCGAGGCTCCCGGGATCAGGAGTCCGACGGACCATAGAATGAGAGTCACTCTCCAGGAAGCTCGCATTCAGCTACCTCCGATTGTGAAAGGGACATCTCTACTGCCCGTCCGCCCCGGCCACCCACATCTGGAAGCTCACCAGCCGGGAGTCTCCCACCGTGAGTCGAAACGGCGCAGGCGGCGTGAAGTTGTTCTGCGATGGAGGCGGCTGCGACGGAACCCGGAAATTGATCTGAATGACGCCAGCCAGTGACGACGGAGTCTGTCCCGCATAGAGGATTTCGAGTGGTCCGTCCGCTGTCCCATTGAGAGTCGTCAAGGTTACCGGGAGCTTCGGAGACGGCAGGTCCGCCAGCGGCGTCGACGGATCGAACACCTGCCCGTCCTGATAAGAAGCGCCCATCATCTCTCCAGCACCACTCATGAAAACCGTCACGATCGAACCAGGCGCGGCCGGGTTTTCCTGTGAGTTCAAGGTCTGATCCTGGTTATAGGCCGCCGCCGTAATCCAGGTTGGTGTCGGAAGGGGAAACACGCCCGGCTCGGCGTCGGTCGGATGGAGCGTCAGCGACGACCAAAGATCGCCGTCATGGAAGACTTCCACCAGTACCGAATCGCCCTGACCCCAAACAAAGGGAGCCGCCACGTTGATCTGTAGCGGACCGGAATAGAGCATCCGCCCCGGCGTTCCGTTGAAGTGGACCTCCACGCCTCCCAGCGAAGTCGTGACCAGACCGTCCGAGCCGATCTCGGCTGTCGCTGCCGTTTGACTGCCGATCGAAGGACCATACAGACTCATGAGCTCGCCCGGCGCAACGCGCGGAGAAACGTCGGGCCCCGCCGCGTTGGCGATCCCCAGCATTCGCGGCAATACCTTTAGAGGATCACTCTGATCCGGGAAGATCCGCTCGATCAACCCGGATATCCCCAATAGATAGACTGCGCCGTCCGGCCCCGTGGCGATACTGATAGGCCTGGTCGGAAGCCTGGTGAAGAACAGCATTGTGCCGTCGGGGGCGGACTTCACCGCATAGCCCTTCCCTGATGGATACGGGATCGAAGGGTCGGTGATCGTGGGGCCCCCGAGCGACATCCCGACCAGATTTCCATCCGCATCCATCACGACGTGGCTGCCGAAGTTTATGGTCCCGGAAGCAGGGCTTGCGTGGACATCCGAGAGAACGGTATTGGTGGATGCGTCGATCGTGAGGGCCTAAATAGAGCCCACCAATACGGGGTTTCCGTCCCTGTCCAGGATCAGCCCTCTGACGGCCCATTCGAGTTGGCACATACCTGGAGTACACCAGCTCCGAACCATCCGCGCTGAGCCGCGCGAGAATCATCCTAGACGGGTCTGAACTGCTCGGGTCCGTCACCGGAAAGTCTGTCGTACCCAGTTCAGCAACAGGAAAACATCCCCTCCGGAAACCTCAACAATCCCGAAGAATTGACTATTTATGTCGACCGACGTTATCGCAGTCGAGTACTCCAGCCTGGAGGATCCCGTAGCGATCTTCGCCACGATACGGCACGCTGGCAGCGGTGGACGTCGGGTTAGTTTCAAATTCCGGCATGTAGGCGCCGGGAGTCGATGGAAAATCGCTGGAGCCCGTTCTCCCCGCGATGAAGGCGTTGCCTTCCGCGTCAACGGTCAGAACATCGACTCCATCCGCGCCGGACCCGCCCAGATAGGTCGAGAACAGCATGTTCCCATCCGAGTCCAACTTGGTCAGGAACACATCCCCGACCCCGTTCATTTGCGCCTGAACCGGATTCATCGTGGGAAAGTCCTTAGAGCTCGTAGTGCCGGCAAGATAGATGTTCCCGACTGGATCGAGCGCCATCGCCTTAATCTGATCAGAGATACTGCCTGCGATCGGAACATCGAACACTTGTTCGAATTGCGGATTGAACTTGTAGAGTTCCGAGTGAAGAACCTCGAATCCCACCCCGGAGGGCTTCATATTGGTCCCCGCGACATAGATGTACCCCGCGGCATCCACGGCGATCTGGGTTGGCGCGAACAACGGGCCTCCCACGAACCGGGACGCGGGGTCGGTGGCGAGGACGGCTGGAGTCTGAACTGAGGCGCCGCGACGGATTGGCTGGAGGCTCTGAGCGGAACTGGCGGAAAGGAAACTGAAGAGAAGCAGGAAAAGAATGCCTGAAAGACCGCACTGAGTCCGTATCATGCAATGTAGACGACACTCGACCCCGTAAAGTTTCTAGTCGATTACATGCATGCGATTGTTTTTTTCGCACTTACAGGAATAACTCATGGATTTTTCACCCGATTTCGAGCCACGAGGAGAATAGACGGCAAATCTGGATTCCGTACCGTTCCTTCGCAGACAGAAAAGCCGCGCCCCTCGCGGGAACGCGGCTTTTGGTTGAGAATGCTGTTTGAAACGCCGGTTTAGAACGGACCGTCCCAGCGCAGCCCGACACGCACCATCGCCGGATTGCCGACCTGGGGAATGCCGGGATAGCCGATCAGGAATTGCTGGCTAGTCAGATTGTCCACACCGAGAGTTGCCGACAACGACGGCCGAATCTGATAGCTGGCCGCCAGCGTCATCACGCCGAATGCAGGCAATTTGAAGGTATTGATGTCGTTGTCCCAAACCATCGAATAGGCGCGCACGCCCGGCGAAATCATGATCTTGTCATGCGTATAGATCACTTGCGCGGTGAATTGATGCCGCGGAATCTGCGGCACCACGTAGCCGTTGGCGAAGTTCGAGTTCGCGTACAGGTAGGAAACCTGCGCTTCCCAATTGGAGTTGAAGCGTTCGTTGTAGCTCGTCTCCAAACCATTGGTCACGGCTTGATCCAGATTTTGGCGCTGCCGCAGAATCGGATTGGACCCGGGGTCGATGGTCACGTTGGTGATCACGTCGCGCAGGGAGTTGCGATAGTAGGTGACGCCAATGCGGCGCCGTTCCCAGGTCAGGTCCAGGCCGCCTTCCACCGCGAACAGCCGCTCCGGCTTGAGGTTGGAATTGGACAGCGTCAGCACGTTGCCCACGCGGAACTGCCGAAACAGCTCATTCAGAGTCGGCGCTCGGAAGCTGCGGTAAACCGCCCCGCGAACGCGCCAGATTCCCCGGCCATACGACACACCGCCACTCGGGCTATAGAATGCGCGGCCATTGCCCAGCGAGTCAAAACGGGAACCGACGAACACCCGCACGCCCTTGATGGTGCGGTCCAACTGAAAGAAGACGCCGGCCTGATTGCGCGAGCCCGCGCCGATCGTTTGCGCTCCGCTGAACGGATTGTGATCGATATTCTTACCTTGGTTGTTGAGATAGGAACCTCCAACCGAAAGATTCCACTTGTCTTCCATATGCCGCCACAGCCCCGACAATCCAGTGGCTTCTGACGTGGTTGACTGAGAATTGACAAGCCTCTCGCTATCGCGATTATCCGCGACCGAAGAGAAGGTCTGATGGTAGCCTTCCCGGGCGTGATACACCGACCCCCACAGGCTATCCTTGTCCAGTTCCTTGGCCCAGCTCAAGGCGACTTGCCCCGCGCCCGTGGAGTTCTTCTGCACTGCCGTACCGTTGGCGCGCTGCTCACCGAGCATATCCAAACGCAGGAACACCCGCTGTGTTGCGCCCAGATAATCGACGCGCGTCGTCCCAGCCACAAAATCCGAACCGGCGGGACGGTCGATCGAGCCACGATAGGGTTTTGGAATTAAGTAATATCCGTCGGTCTGGAAGCCTCGAACGTAGGTTGTGGTCCCAATATTATTCTTAAACAAATTCGAATATCCGCCGGTGAACTCGGCTTGCCCTTTGTTACCGCCGACCATCGCCGCAGTGTAGGTGCTGGGCGTAGGTGGGCGCGTGAACATATTGATCGTGCCCCCCATGGCTTGATTGCCCCAAACGCTGGTCGTGGCGCCGCGCGAAACCTCGACGCGGTTCATCAGTTCCGGGGCCAGGCGCGTCCACTGGATCCAGCCGCCAAACGGAGAATTGACCGGGATGCCATCCCACAACACCAGCGTACGGCTGGCGCCTGAGGAGCCCATGCCGCGCAGGTTGACGCCCTGCGTGGTCGGATTTGCCGCCACGCTCGAAGTGCGGCGGAACATGGCGAAACCCGGAATCTGCCGCAAACGATCATCCAGATTTACGCCGGGAATCTCCTTAATCCGCGACTCACTCATGACGTCGATTTCGGCGGGGCTATCCACCTCCACGCGTTCCGTCACCGTCAGCGATTGGCGCAGGACCTCCGGGGCGTTCGGATCATCCGGGGCGTTTTGCGTGTTGGTCGTGTTTTGCGCGGCCAGCGGCTGCAACGCCGCCAGCGATATCGTCAGGAGTGATAATCCGGCCACCAGCGCCTTGCGCCCCGCACCAACCCAGCCGGCGAGCTTGGCCTGCATCTTGTGTGAATACAACTTGGAAACTTTTCTGTTCATCAACCACCACCAAAGCCTTCCCCGGCATCGGGGAGACAAGTGCTAAATATTTCAGGATAGTATAGATGTCCTCGGAATCCGGCGTGGTTACATCGAACTCCTGAGTTTCGAGCCGAACGCGGTGGCCATGCGTCGCCAGCTCATGCGCCAGCACCGCCGCAGCCTCCACCGCCCACTCAAACCAGTCTCGATTCTCCGCACCGTCTGGACCTCGGTCGTTCAAGTCCAGGAAAATATGTACGCCGCTTTCTCGTTCCTCGGCGTACTCACGGACCTGTAACTCGCCGGTATGCGCAGTCGCCTTCCAATCAACGTGACGCGAACTCTCCAGCACCTCATACGGCCGGATTCGATAGAAATCCAACCCATCCCCGCGTCGCGAAGCTTCCAGCTCCTCGCCGGCAGCCAACAGGACTCCTTCAAGCTCGGGCTTGGGATCTAAACAAGGATATACCAAAACCTCATGCCGGATCGTAATTCTTTCGCGCCGATGCGCAAATCCAAACGGAAATCCCGAAGAAACCTCAAAACTTCGCTCCTTGTGGACTCCCCGACGCGCGAACCATAGCTCCACCGATTCCTCCAACGTCGCGCCGCCCGGAATCACTGGGAAATAGAGGTCCGCAACCAACCGGCCGCCGTCGGAAACGGAAGGCCGATCCCCCGGTCCGGTCTCGGCGCCGGAGAGCAGCACGCTGAACGACGGCGCCCAGCGCTTCATATTTTTCAGGCGAATCCCGGCGCGGATATTTCTGCGCGCCGAGATATGCGGCGGCAGTTTCAAGTCCAGTTCCAGCCCGGCGAGCCCCAACCGGCTGATAAATCCCGAAACCAGGAACGTTGACAGCATCGCCGCCAGCATCAGAAACAGCAGATTATTCGCGGAAACAAACGCCGCCACGCCCACCAGAATCGTTGCGATCGAATAGGCGATCCCCAGCCGCGTGACTCTTTGCCGCACCCGCAGCTTCCAGGCCAGCTCGCGCCACCACGCCGAATTCAGGATCTTGCGCAATGAATTCCCCGCCTTCATGTCAGACCTTGGGCGTCACGCCTTCCGGCTTCCCTGCGCGGACTTCTCCCGCCCGCACCTCAGACGACGGCTTCGCCTGCCCGCGTCCCGACGCCACCCGCCCAATCGCATTCACGACCTTGCGATACGGAACCTTCTCCCAACTCGGAAATCCGATCCACTCCCCATCGCGCCAACTCGATCCATGCCAGCGCATCAGGATCGATAGATGCTCCAGGTTCGGCTTGTCCGCGCGCTGTTCGTTCTGCTCGGCGACCAGCGCCTTCAATCGCGCATCCATCGATTTTCCGGCCGAGATCGCCGACGCCGCGACATGCGGAAGGTTCTGGCCGAATGGAAGAGTTGCCTGCGCATTGGCAGCGCCGCTATTCCCCGCGGGCTTCTCCTCCCCGCCCTGCGCGGTCTCCTGCCCTAGACGAAACCGGATCGGCGGCCGCCAACATCCTCCGGCAAGAAACATCAACTCGACCGCATCATTTTCACCCGACGGCATCACCGCGACTCCGGCCAACCGGTCAATCCGCCGCGCCAGTTCGCCAGCCGTGCCGCGGACTTCGTCGATACTTTCCAGGCTCCGATGCAATCGTTCGGCTTCCTCAAACTCCATCGCCGTGCTGGCCCGGTCCCGAGCCGCTTCGACGTTCGCGCGAAGCGAGGTCCCGTCTGTCGTCAGGAACTCGGAGACGCGCTTCGCTTCATGCGCGTATTCATCCACAGTAACGATCTGCTGGCACGGCCGCAGGCAGCGATTCATCTCGCCGTAAATGCATCCGGGATGTTGCGGCGACGGATCCAGATTCTCTTCGCAGCGCCGCAGTTGGAACTGGTCCAGCAGGGCCGTTTGAAACCGTTCGGCCGTGGCCCGACTGGCGAACGGACCAAAGAACTCGCCGCGGCCAAGCTTCGTCGTCAGCAACATTCGGGGAAATTCATTCTGCGTAGTGAGCTTCAAAAACACCGGCGGACGCAACCGTGTGAGCTTCCGCCAACTATCCGGGAAATGCTTCTGCGCGAGCTCCAGGTGCGCGAGCATCGCCTCGAGCCGCGAGCCGGTCAGCCAATACTCAATCCGATCGACCACGCTCCCGAGCCGCAACACGCGCGAAATCCGGTCCGGTTTGGCCAGCAGCCTCCGCAACCGGCGCCGCAGCAGCGCCGTTCGCGCCAGATACGGATCCCCTTTGGTGGGCCACAGCAGGAACACCGCCGGAGCATCCGGAACGCTGTCCAGATCCCATTCCGGGGTGGCGGAGGGTGTGACGGACGACGCGCCTTCGGCAAGGTCCCCAGTCGCGTGGCGCGTCAAAGTATGCGGAGTCCGCATCACTTGTCATTGTAGGGGCTGCAGACAGGTTACCCCAAGCCACAGATGCCGCGACCCGCACGTGGGGTGGGGCCATGCCCCGCCAAACACCCGTCGTTTGCCCGCACCCCCTACTCCGCTCCGTAGTTGATCTCCAACCGCCGCGCCTTCCGCCCCGCGATCAAAAGCAACACCATCGACACCGCCACCAGCCCCGTCACCGCGAGCCACACTGGTGTCGGCTCCGCGTTGGTGATCAACAACCGTAAGACCTGCGGCACGCTCGAATCCGGAGGCGCCACCACCGGACACAGCGACTGCAGATAGTAAATGATGCTGATCTTTTTCAGCGTTGCCGGCAGGAAGATGTTCATGCCCTCCCAGATCAGGACGGCCGCCGCTGGCAGAATCGGATTCCGCACCAATAGCCCCGCCGCCAGAAAGACACTGCCATATCCGACGCATGCGGCGAGCGTCACGCCCAGGTAGGCGAACACATGCCCCCAGCCGGGCCCGTTCAGGTAATTCGACAGCTCGGCCGAATCCTGATGCAATCCCATCACCGCCAACTGCAGGGCGGCGCTGGTGCAGAAGATCACCGAGGTCGCGATCAGGCCGGCGAGGTACTTGCCGATCATCAGGACTTCGCGCCGCATCGGAGCCAGCAGATAAAAGTGCAGGCTCTTGTCGAGCAATTCGCCGCGGAACAGATTTGTGAACACACCGACGCAACCAAAAAACACCGCCAGCCGCAGAAAGAAAAACTGGAAGACCGTCGCGAAGATCAGGGAGTCCTGCGTGAGCGAGTCGCCTTCGTTGATCGTCGTCCGATCCAGGCGCATCGTCTGATCGGCCTCTTGGTCAGATGAGGACTTCTCGGCCGGGGGCGGTCCTTCTTTTCCCTTCCCCTTGCCGAAACCAAACGGATTCTGGTCGCGTTGTTCCAACTGGGGCGGTGTAACGAAGGTGTAGACGAACAGGGAATGGCCATCGCTATAGGTGAGGATTTCCACGGGAAACCGGCCCCGTCGAACGTGTAGATCCTCATAGGGCTCCCCGAGCTCCGCCCGGACCTCGTCCGGCGTCGAGCCGACGGGAATGGCCGTCAGTTGCTCGCGAGTCACCGGGTTTCGGTCATGGGCCGCCCGATAGTTCGCGTTGCGAGCCAGCGCAATGGTCGCATGCATGGTGAAGATCGCCACCGGCGCCAGCGCCAAGAGATAAATCCACAAGCCTCGCCGCGCAAAGAAGGTCTTGGACATCTCCAGGCGGATCACCGATGCGATCTGCCGGGCCCACATGCTGAATCGGCCGTTCATATTGCGCGGCCTCCCTGATCTTCACCGCCGATCAAATACTCATACAGCGAATTCACGTTGTCATCGGCCGGCGCGATGCTCTCAATGCGGACCGGCTCGCCCGAGCTTTCATAGATCTCCGCAACCACGTGATTGATGCGCGTATAAAAGGAATCCGCGTCGCGCGTCTTGATCAGCACGCCCGCGCCGTCGGGATGCACGCGCGCTTCGACAACGTGTTCCTCGCGGAACATGTGCGAGGCTAGGAGTCCCGGTTGCGTGCAGCGGATCAGCACCTGCATCGGATGCTCGCGCATCTCGTCGCGCACGCCCTGGATCTTGCCCTCGGCGACCACATAGCCATTCGCCAGCAGGATCACCTGATCGGAGATCGAATCGACTTCATGCAGAATGTGGCTCGATACAATCACGTGCCGTCCCTCGGCCGCATACTCGCGGAACAGGGCGATGGTCTCGGCGCGCACCAATGGATCGAGGCCATTCAACGGTTCATCCAGAACCAGCACCTGCGGATCATGCGCGATCGCCTGTGCCAGCTTGATTCTCTGCCGCATGCCCTTGCTATAGCCGGCGATCTTGCGGCCGGCGGCTTCTTCCAGCTTCACACGCGCGATGGCGGCATCGGCGCGGCGCTTGGCCTCGGCCGCATCCATGCCGAACAGCCGCAGAAACGCATTCACGAATTCAAAGCCGGTCAGGCCGCGCGGATAAGAGTCGAACTGCGTCGCATAGCCCAGCACGCGGAACAGGTGTTCGGGATCGTCCGGCGCAATGCCGCGAATCAAAATCCTGCCGCGCGTGGGACGCACCAGTCCGGACATCAGATTCATCAACGTCGTCTTGCCGGAACCGTTCGGACCCACCAGCGATGTAATGCCCGGCGGAATGTCGAGCATCACCCGGTTCACGCCCAGCACATCGCCGTAGAAACGCGAGACGTTGTCGAACAGGACACTCGAATTGGCCGTGCTCATTTCACCACCTCAAACGCCCGGATCTTGCGCCACAGCAGCCCCAGGCAACCCAGGCACACGACGATCAAACACGACACCGCCATCCCCACGGTCACCACCGCCGTCGTCTCGTCGTATTGATCGAACAGCCAGGTCCAGACGATGTCCATCACCACCGGCAGGTTGATCAGCGTGCCGTACTCGGTGTCCAGAATTTCATTCACCGCCGTTCCGAAGCCCGCGCCGAAGAAGAAGATCCCGAGCAGCAGCCCACCTGCCGCGATCCTCCACTTCACCCAGGCCGACATCGCCAGCGCGATCAGGCTCAGCACCAGAATCCAGATGAACAGCCCGGCAAACAGCGACCCGGCTATCCAGAAGTTGTCCACCGTCCAGTCCCATCCGGCTAGGCTCGCCTGGATGCTGAAGACGATCAGCCCGGGGATCCAGGTGATCATCGATAACAAGATCATCAGCAGGCTGAGTTTGCCCAGCACATACTCGGTCCGCGAAAACGGCCGGCATAAATACAGCGGCATAGCGTTGTTGACCAGATCCGGCGACACCGCCGTCGGTCCGATGAACGCCGTCAGCACATAGGCGAACGCGCCCTGCACGATGCAGAAATATTCAAACACCGTGGGCGTGACCTGAATGAAGTTCCCGGCGCTGACGCCGAACGATTCGAGGAACGTCAGATTGTTCGCGATGTAGACATAGATCATCAGCCCCAGCGGATAGAAGAAGCACGCGATCAGATACATGTTGATCCAGCGCGATGCCATGATGCGGCGGAAGCCGGCGCGCGGCAGGATCAGGAAGCGCGACCAGTCCGGCGTGCGCGGACCGTTATAGGTCGAGTAGGTGCGTTTATAAACGGCCATCTTATTCCCCGCTCCCTTGCGGAGGCCCTGCGCGGCGTCTTCGCGGAACAAGGGTGGAGGGTCGCCGGTCCGCCGGTCCCGCAGGCGACGCGCCATTTCCCGGCGGCATGTTAGCGACCGGCACATCGGGCGGCTTCAGGCCCACGGCCTTGAGGAAGATGTCTTCCAGCGTGTCGCGGCGATAGTTCAGGCGGCGCAGTTGCAGTTCGCGAGCCGCGGCCAGCCGGTAAATCTCCAGCATTTCGAACTCGGGCGGGACCACCATCTTGAAGCGGCCCATCCCCATCGGCTGGCACTCGCAGCCGAGCGCAATCAATTCCTCGGCGAACCCGTTGGCGTCGCCCAGCGTTTCGAGTTCCACGAAGCGGCGATTTGCTCGGCGCTCCTCTTCAAGGTTCGAATAGTGGACAATCTGCCCGGCTTTGAGGATCAGTACCTCCTCGCAGGTCTCCTCGACGTCGCGCAGCAGGTGGCTGCAGACAATGATGTGCATCGGCTTGCCGCCGCGCGTCTCGGCCTTGCGCATCTCTCCGATCAGCCGGATCATGCGCTGGCGAGCCGGGGGATCGAGGCCATTGGTCGGTTCGTCCAGGATCAGAAGCTCAGGTCCATGCACCAGCGCCTGGGCCAGTTTGGCCAGCTGCTTCATCCCCAGCGAGTATCCGCCCAGCGGACGATAGCGCGCCTCGCCCAGCCCGACGTAAAACAAAACTTCGTGCGCACGTTCGAGGGCGGCATCCCGAGGCAGCCCGGACAGCTCGCCCATCATCGTCACGAAGGAGACCGCCGTCATGTCGGCGATGAAGGAATCGTTCTCCGGCATGTAGCCGATCCGCGCCCGGACCTCGCGCGTCTGCGCTCCGATGTCGCAGCCCAGGATCCGCGCGCTGCCCGAGGTCGGCGGCACGAATCCCAGCAACGTTTGGATCAGCGTCGATTTCCCTGCTCCGTTGGGCCCCAGCAATCCGATCGTCTGGCCAGAGAGCTGGACGTGAAGGTTGCGCAGGATGTCGCGCTTGCCCAGCCGGACGCCGAGCCCATCGAGCTCGATCACCGGTGCCGCGGGCGGGCTGTCTAGGAGTGGCGGAGAGTGGCGGTGCGCTGGTCATTTTCTGAGTCTGGGATGGGGTCGCCGTTGGGGGTCTGGATGCTTTCGTTCAGAACGTGCTAGGCTGTGGAAAAGTGGGCTCTTGGTGGTAGATTTCCGGAGTTCCCGAGGACGGATTCCGGGGCCGCCAGATCGTATTACATTTGGTATACATAATGACAGAGACCCAACAGAGCGGGTTCAAGTGGAACATGAGACACTAAGTATTGTAGTCTCTTGATTAGAACCCCAACAGAGTGGGTTGTGCTTTACTTTCCATCCGGATCGTTCTAGGATGGTGGTCACTCCCCCTTTAGTAAACGTCCTTTGAAGAAAGGGGACCCTCCCTTGCTGAAACTCAAGCGCGTCGATATCCAAGGCTTCAAATCCTTCTACGACAGAACCGAGATGAAGTTCCACGGAAATGGCATCGCGGCCATCGTGGGACCGAACGGGTGCGGGAAATCCAACATCAGTGACGCCATTAGCTGGGTCCTGGGCGAGCAGAGCGCCAAGAGCCTGCGCGGCACCAAGATGCAGGATGTCATTTTTGCGGGCACGCGCGCCAGGAAGCCGCTGGGCATGGCGCAGGTCACCTTGACGTTGGTGGCGCCGCACGTGGATCACAAGAATGAGGCGCACCCGGTGGAGGTCGCGCATGTCGAGGTGCACGAGCATCCGCTGGCCCCTGTCGAGGTTGAGGAAGGCCGGCGTCGCCGCAGGAGCGGGACGCTCAGCTCGCCGAATCGTCTCCGGAAGGCGATGCGCAGAACGGCGTCGTGAACGGCACGGCGAATGGCGCCGCCAACGGCACCGTCAATGGCGTGAACGGGAACGGCCATGGGAATGGAAACGGCAACGGGCGGCACGCGACCTTGTCGGTGACCGCCGATGCGGACGCTCCGCAGTATCCGACCATCGGGCGGAGCGGCGAGATCACGATTACGCGCCGGCTGTACCGATCCGGTGAGAGCGATTACCTGATCAACGGGAAGAACGCCCGCCTGCGCGACATCCAGGACATCTTTAGCGGAACGGGTCTGGGTCCGGAAAGCTACGCGATCATCGAGCAGGGCCGCATTGGGCAGATTCTGTCGAATCGGCCGTCGGATCGCCGCGCGATTATCGAAGAAGCCGCCGGGATCGGCAAATTCAAGACCAAGAAGCGGTTGGCCGAGGCGAAGCTCGAAAGCTCGCGGCAGAATCTGTCGCGCGTGTTCGACATTCTGGAAGAAGTCGGGCGGCAGGTGAATTCGCTGAAGCGCCAGGCGTCGAAGGCTCGCCGGTATGAGGCGATGCGCAAGGAGATGGTCGGGCACCTGCGGCATGCGGTCGCCGGACGGTTCCGCGTCCTCGAACAGGAAACCGGCGCGATCACCGAGAAGCTCACCGCCGCGCAGGCTGCCTATCGGGAACTTTCCATCAAGCTGGAGCAGGAAGAACAGATCCACACGGAAACCCAGCAGGCCTGCTATCAGAATGAAGCCGAGCTGACGGCGGCCCGCGCCCAGCTCGCCGAATTGAATGTGGAGTCCGAAAGGACCCGCGGGCGTTTGGAACTCCAAGCGAGGCAAATCGGAGGGATCGACGAACGGCTGCAAGCCGGCGAGGCCGAAACGCAGGCGCTCGACAACCGGCGGGAGCAGGAAGAGGCGCGAGCTTCGCTCGCATCAGGAGCGGATCGCCCAGCTGGACGAGGAGCTGTCGTCGGCAAGGCAACGCCTGGAGGCCAAAACGCGGGAGCGCGATGCGCTGCAGAATAATCTGCGGGAGCGCGAGCGGAAGATCGAGGAATCCCGCGCGCGGGTGCTGCGGCTGGTGGGCGAGGCCTCGACCTTGCGCAATCAGGTAGTCCAGATCGATGAATATCTGGCGTCGCTGGATCGCGACCGGGAGCGCACGCGGAAGGAAATCGACGCGGCGCAGGCCGATATGGAGCGGCTGGGCAAGGTCAAGGAAGATCTGTCCGAGCGGCTGAGCGCGCAGCAGATGCAGCTCGAATCGCTGTCCGATAAGCGCGAGCGGATGGAGGCGGAACTGACCGGCCGGAAGGCCGGGATCGCCGAAGCGCGGACACGCCTCGAAGAGATCCGCTCCACGGTTTCCCGTCAGCGGGCGCGCAAGGAGTCGCTGGAAGAAATCCTTTCCCATCGCGCATATACAACCGAATCCGTAAAGCACTTGTTCACCACCCTGGAACGGGAGCCGGTAGAGGGATTCAAGCCAACCGGCGTGCTGGCGGACTTCGTCGAGGTCACCAATCCGGAATGGGAAAAGGCCAGCGAGCAGTTCCTGCATGACGAGCTCGAATACGTGGTCGTCAACGACTGGAACGAGGCGCAACGCGGCATTGAACTGATGCAGGTGGATGCCGGTGGGAGGGCGACGTTCCTGCGGCATCATGCCGAGACGCCGGCGATTTATCCTTCGACCCAACTGCTGGAGGATCCGGCGGTGAAGGGTCGGCTGAGCGATGCGATCCGGTTGACGAATGGTTTCTCGGGCTCCTCCGCCGGGATGCTGCCGCGGCTCGCGAACTGCCTGATGGTGGAAGATGCCACCGAGGCGCAACGGCTGGCTTCGTCGCATCCGGGCTACTTCTTCCTGTTGCCGGACGGCACCACCTATCAGGGGTCGACCGTGACGGGTGGACGGAAGGCGTCGGGCGGGCCGCTGGCGTTGAAGCGCGAGTTGCGCGAGTTGACCGGTCAGGTGGAGGCGCGCGAGCGCGAAGCCGATGAACTCGCCGGGCAGATGGAGCAGCTGGAGCAGACCGCGGCGCAGATCAGTGAGGAGCTGGAATACGTCCGCACGCAGCAGCAGAAACAGGAGCGGGATGCGCTGGCGCTGGATCATGAGCAGCGCAAGTTAGCCGAGGAGTTGGCGCGGTCCGGGCAGCGGATTTCGGTCGCGAAGCTCGAACTGGAGCGGCTGGAACGCGAAGAACAACGGTCGCGGGCCAAACGCGAGGAAAGCCAGCAGGCCGTCGCCGAGCGCGAGCAGCAGAAGTTCGATCAGGAGAAGGCGCTAGAAGACGCGCGGGCTGAGGTCGAGCGGTTGCAAGCGCAGGCGCATACCTTCGTTGAGGAACATGCCGCGCTGCGGGCGGAGCTTGCGGGGCTGGATGAGCGGCTGCGGTCCGAACGGTCCGCGGCGGCTCGCATGGAATCGCAAATCCGGCAAGTCGTCATGCGGCGCACCGAACTGGCCGCGGCGCTGGAGTCGATGGGCGTCGAACGGAGTCGGCTGCTGAACGACAATATTGAACTGGATCAGAGGTCGGCGGCGCTGGCCGAGCAGACGAGCTCGACGACGAATCGAGTTCAGGAGCTGGTGGTCCTGGAGACCGAAGGCCGCAAGAAGTTGGCCGAGAGCGAAGGATCGCTAAAGTCGATCCGGGCCGAGGCGCAGCAGACGCAGGAACAGCGCAACGGGCTCGAACTGGAACTGGTCAAGAAGCAAGGCGACCTGAAGTATCTGGATGAGACCAGCCGCAAGGAGCTGGATGCCGGAGCGGCGGAGATCGCCGAGCAGTTCCTTCGCGACCTGGAGGAGAAGGCGCAGCGCCTCGCGGCTCAGGCCGAGGGAGGAACGGCGCAGGCGCAGCAGGCCAACGCTCAGGACGAGGACGAAGACGGAGAACCCGTTGCGGAATCGTTAGAAGACGCCGAGCTGGATCCGGAGGTCCTGCTGAGCGAGGAGGCCGTTGCCGAAGCCGAGGAACGGTACACCGAGATCCGGCGGCGGATTGAAGCGCTGGGTCCGGTGAATCCGAATGCGCTCGAGGAGTTCATGGAATCCGAGCAGCGCTACGAGTTCCTGAACACGCAGCGGCAGGACCTGCTGGACTCGATTCGCGACACCGAAAAGGCGATCCACGAACTGGATACCGAATCTCGGCGCCGGTTCCAGGAGGCCTTTGAAGCGATCAACGAGAACTTCAAGGGCGTCTTCCGGACGCTGTTCGGCGGCGGACAGGGCGAGATGCGGCTGACCGACGATACGAACCTGGCCGAGAGCGGCATCGACATCATGGCGTCGCCTCCGGGCAAGAAGCTGCAGAACATCGCGCTGCTGTCGGGCGGCGAGAAGTCGCTGACGGCGATGGCGCTGCTGATGGCGATCTTCCGCTACACGCCGAGCCCGTTCTGCATCCTGGATGAGGTCGACGCGCCGCTGGACGAATCGAATATCCAGCGCATGACGCGCCTGATCAAGGAGATGTCGAAGGAGACGCAGTTCATCGTGATCACGCACGCCAAGCGGACGATGGAGGTCGCACAGGCACTGTATGGGGTGACGATGCAGGAACCGGGGCTGTCGAGCCTGGTGAGTGTCAGGTTTGAGCCGGTAACGCATGAGGTGGAGGCTCCGAAGCAGGCGGAGGTCGCGACGGCCTAAGGGCAAAGCCCTTTTTGCGCAGCTCGCCTGCCGAGGCGTTTGTTCACTCAGTGCGCGCCGGCATCCCGGCTACTTTGTGACTTGATCCGAGGGTTGCAGGACTGCGGTCGGGCCCGCAGACTATCGTCTGGCGGTTCTGTGGTGACCGGTTGAGGTCGGCTAGCGTTGTTGCAAGAGCCCCTTCCTGTTCGGCTGTTCACAGCAATGTTCATCGACGCCTCAATGCAATCGGCCTCGCTGATTATGGCCCCGTATTCCCCTTGAAAATCCATTGGACGCCGTATCGATCGTAGAATTGCCCGTACGTTCCAAACGGCATGTCGTGCAGTTCCTGCAACCTGGTGTTATTGTCGCCGTCTCTGAGCCGGTCAAACACAGTTTTCAGCTCATCGTATTGTTCTCCGATCACAAAGATGGCGGTCGTATTCCCTTGGACAGGGTCGAACTCGGGGGAAGCCATCCAGTCCGTTGCGGAGATCACAATAGAACCGCTCTTCAAATGAGCATTGATAATCCTGTCATGTTTTTCCTTCGGGAAAAGGTCTTTCATCTGCGTGTCGGCGAGTTTTGTGATCGTCAGGGCACCGCCAAGGCAGGCGTGATAGAACGTCATCGCGTCCGCGCAGTTGCCGTCAAAAAGAAGAAAGGGAATGGATCGCAGCATATCGTCCACCTAGCTTATCCCGACCGGCCTCCTTGGGCTCAGGATTTCATGGAAGTGCTGCGTAAAGAGGCTATTGCACGGTATGGTGACAAGTGTGGTGTAGGTTGTGGACGGCTGGTGAGACTCACGAATCACATGGAAACGTGACGCAAAACGGAGCTTTTCGACCCTTTGCGCCACGGCAACCCGCGCCACCTTGTTCAGGTGGGCTCACCAGCCGCCGGTGTATTGAGCTGCGGCTAAGTACGTCGGAACGGCCGCGAAAATCGCGACATCCCTTCACTTTTCGCCATGCATCCCGGAACATGTTTCCGGGCTGGCCGGCAGGTCCTGCCCTCTATCCTGGCCGCACAGCACCGGCCGATGGCCGGCCGTCTGCGAACTCCATCCGAGTAACCCAGGACACCGCACAGCGGAACTGCGCTGCACGGCGGCCACTCTCTGAACGACCCTGTCCTCCGCGTTCGAGGCGATCGGGTCTTTCCGAAACGCTCTTTCTGGAGACGTGCCGCAAAACGGAGCCTGCGGCCCTTTGCGGCACTTCTGCCCCGTCGACGTCATGCTACGAGCTGACGCCGCAAGCGGACAAGTGCTCCGGGGGTTCAGTAACACCCTAATACAACTGGTTTCGCCACATAAAAACATGCCGCAAAACGGGCCCAAGGCCCTTTGCGACACGTCTATCCCGGCCGGGAATAAACAGCAACGATTCCGGGGGCATTGTGCGGGGCGGGGTTGCGGGAGGGGGCGCGGGTGATTTGGGAAGTGGTTGAAGGCGGGGGAGTTGTACCCAGCGAAAATCGTGGGATTACCACTTTGGGTTAGCGACGGATGACGCGAGTGGTTGTGCTGGGTCGGCTCCGTGGGTGCTCGGGAGTGTGGGGTGGTGGAAGAAAATCCGAGAAAGTCCCGTCTGTCCCGGTTCCCCGCCCGGTTTCCCCGGTTTCCCTTGTCTCAGTTTTGGAGTGCACTCCACCCGTCTGTCCCGGTTCCCCCCCCAGCGAAACCCGTGGGATTACCACTTTGGGTTGCTCCGGATGACGCGAGAGGTTGTGGCGATGAAGCTCGCCAAGGGCTCCCGATGGTGGGGTCGTGGAAGGAAATCTGAGAAAGTCCCGTCTGTCCCGGTTTCCCGTCCCGGTTTCCCTGGTTGGAGACCAGCCCACTCATCCTATCTGGCACCTCCCCACGGGTTCCCCTTTTTTGAGATATAGTTTCCGTTGATGAGCCCTTTTTCGGTACTGAAGGAGAAGAAAAGAGGAATCGTAGGTCGCTTACTTGGGCGGCGCGTAAAAGAAGACGCAGCGATTAGAATCAATAACCTTCTTGCCGCAGCCGATGACCCACTGAGCATCAGTGCCGAGGAAATCAAGAACGTCTTTCAGGAATTTCGGCTCAAACAGGGCAAAGACTTGGCTGGGGATCTCCTCGCGTTCTATTCAAGGTATCTCGACGAGAGTCTTTCCAGTATGAAGTTGACGCCTGACACAGTGAAACGCCTGGAACACTTGGGAACCATCTTTCAGATTCAGACCTCGGACGCTAAGGATGCTTTTGAAAAAGCTGTTGGACCCATCTACCTGAAAGCGGTTCAGGAAGCCGTCTCGGATGGTTTTCTGACCGCGACTGAGAAGGCTGATCTGGAACGGGTCAGGATGGACCTCGGCGTTCCAAAGGAGCTGGCCGAAAGCATATATGCCGACTGTGCCGCGTCAGCCTATCGGGGGTTCTTTGATTTGGCAGCGGCGGATGGGAAGTTATCCCCCGATGAAGAAACGCGACTCGTAGAAATAGCGGAGAGCCTCAGACTGAATGTCAAACACGATGAGGATTCTGCCGCTGCCATGGCGAGCTTTCTCAATTATTTGGGCAATTGAGGACGGCGTTCTTCCGTCAATTCCAGTCGAGATCAACCTTCAAAAACACGAAACTTGTCACGCACACAGGCACGTAGACCTTCATGAAATTCGACGTGTCACGAAACGCGTAAACTACGGTGGATATACGACCTCAGTCAAAATCGTCAAGGACTCTATTTGCGGGGCGGCAGCATTGCAAGTGGGACGTCAAACACATGACGTCTTGACGAAGATCGATTCTGGAGACCTCTACGTGACTAATAAGCGCCTAATCTTCATGGGCCTGCTCAAAGAACGTCACGATCCGCGTATCGAACATACTGTCCGTAACCCAGTACACAGACGGACTCGAGGTTGAGAAGGGCTCCGGCAGAAATCCGTTCTTTCTATTCGATGACGAAATCGTAATTTTTGCAAAAATTCTACAGCGCGTGATGCAAGATGGATAAGAGTCCGGTAGACCGTAGCGGTGGACCTCGCCGTCACAGGCAAGCGAAGTTGGGTCGATTGGCTGCCTCCTTCGGCCGGCCCGGCGGCGCCGAAAGAACCTAGTCCTAAGCGCAACACTTCGAGGATTAGGTAGGTGAACCCTCCCCTCCGGCTGAACGCAGGCCCCGCTTATTCCGGCAACGCGAAGACGTAGATGCCCTGGTCGCCGGCGGCGCTGGCTCCGAAGCCGCCGCCCGAGGCCGCGGTGATCGCGACGTACTGCTTGCCGTTGACCGAGTAGGTCATGGGGTTGGCGGTGGCGGTATAGGGGAGCGTGGTTTCCCAGACCATGTCGCCGGTGCGGGAATCGAAGGCGCGGAAACGCTTGTCGCCGGTGGCTCCGATGAAGACGAGCTTGCCCGCCGTCACCATGGATCCGGCCGAGTTTGAAGTACCGGTATTCTGCTTGCCTTCGGGCATGGACTCGGTGATGCCGAGGGGCACTTCCCAGGCGAAGTCGCCGGTCTTGGCATCGACGGCGATCAGGCGTCCCCAGGGCGGACGGAAGCACGGCCAGGTGGCGATGGTGTTGCCTTCGGCGTCGCGCACGGGCTGATTGATGCTGACGCCGCGTGGGGCGGCGCGGATGTAGGGAAGCTGATCGAGGTCGCCTTCGGTGTACTTCTCGTTCTTAATCATCCAGCCGATGGCGGGGGCGTCCTTGGAGTTGACGAAGATGTAGCCGAGTTCGGGGTCGACGGAGGTGCCGCCCCAGTTGACTCCGCCGGTGACGCCCGGAAAGACGATGGCGGGTTTGGCGTCGGGAGCGGTGCCGTCGGGCCAAGGCGTGAAGGGTCCCTGATTGTACAGACCCGATTCATCCCAGGCGGCGAGGCAGGCGGCGGCGTGTTCGGGCGTGGTGTCCTCGGGGCGGACCAGGTCGTCGCGGGTCATGGCGACGCGGGCGATCGGCGGCGGCTTCAGCGGGATCGGCTGGGTTGGATAGGAATGCTCGCCGGGGACGTTGGAGGTAGCGACGACGCGCTCTTCGACGCCGAATACGGGCTCGCCGGTGACGCGGTTCAGGATATACATGAAGCCGGACTTGCCGACCTGGGCGAGCGCGGGGATGACCTCGCCGTCGTCCATGGTGATGTCGATGAGGCTGGGCGCGGGCGGCAGGTTGTAGTCCCACAGCTCATGGTGGACGTTCTGGAAATACCACAGCAGCTTGCCGGTGTTGGCGTCGAGCGCGACGGTGGTGTTGCCGAACAGGTTCATGCCCTCGCGGTCGCCACCATAGAAGTTGCCGCCGGGTCCGGAAACGGGCAGATAGAGGATGCCGCGCTCGGGGTCCATAGTCAGCGAGAAAGCCCAGACGTTGTTGCCGGTGCGATTCTGCGCTGCGCCTTCGGGCCAGGTATCATAGCCGACCTGACCGGGCTCGGGGAGGGTGTGGAAGCTCCACAGCTCCTTGCCGGTGCGGACGTCGTAGCCGTGCTCGACGGGGACCTGGCCAGCTCGCTCATCAAGCGCGGGGTTGACGTGGCGCATGCCGGGTCCGTAGAAGTTGGTCCCGATGAACATCGTATTGCCGAAGACGATGGGGGCGCCGTCGTAGGCGACTTCGAGCTCAATGGTGCCCTCGTTGCCGAAGCCGGGATCGGTGCGTCCGGTGGTGGCGTTCAGCGCGGATAACTTCTTGCCGTGGGTGTAGAGGACGCGCGGGGGATTGTTCGCGTCGCCGGGCCAGTAGCCGACGCCGCGGAAAGAAGCCTGATCGCCTTCCTCCATCTCATGCACCCAGATCTCTTCGCCGGTGGCGGCGTTCAGCGCGACGACGCGATCGCCGGACGGGGTATACATGATGCCGTCGATGACGATGGGGGTGATTTCCTGGTAGAGCTCCGAGGGAGAGGCTCCGGTGATGGGCTTGCCGGGACGGTTAAACTTGTAGACCCAGGACTGCTGGAGCTCGTCGACATTCTCCGTATTGATTTCGGTGAGCGGGGAAAACCGCGTACCGGCCAAGTCGCGCAAGAACATGGGCCAGTCGGCGCCGTCGTCATTTGCCTGCTGCGCCCGTCCCGTGGTGGAAACGGCGAAGATCGCCAGCGTGGCGAAACAAACAGCGGCGAGATGGTGTCTTGAACGGGTGGAGAATGATTTTTTCGAACGATCGAGCATGACTTGAGCTCCTTCGGTAGAGTATACAAATAATGCTAGTTGGCCTGTTCGGCCGCCGTCATTCCTCATAGCCCCCATAGTCCCCGTATGCGATTTCGTCCCGGTCCCCTGTCAGCTGTCCTTGTTGCGTGCGCGGTTGCCGCCGCGGTTGTGTATTTGCCGGAGGCGCAGGAAGATCCGTCGGTGCGGCGGATCGTCGCGGTGGCGGAGAGTTCCAGCGGGCGGTGGGTCGCGGCGGCGGCGGAATCGGGTTGGGTGACGATTTGGGATCGGGAAGATCGGCAACGTCCGGAACAGGTCCGGTTCAATCGCGGTCCGGTTGACGGTCCGATCAACGATTTGCGGTTCAGTCCGGATGGGAAGCTGCTGGCGATCGCGGGGCGGGATCTGGCGATCTTCTCCACTGGCAAGATGGAGCCGTTGCGAGTGCTACGCGATGACAAGGCGAACTATGGCACGGTTCGTTTTCGCGCGGACGGGGAATCGATGGTGACGGTCACAGGCGGGGCGATGATCGAGGAGATCGCAACGGAGACCGGGGTCGTGACGCAGCGAATCTGCTGTTCCACGATCGGCGGGGAGGTGGCGTATGCTCCTTCCGGAGATGGGATCCTGAGCGCGGGACATTGGCCGACGTTGTGGAATCCGGCAACGGGACGGCCATCGCTCCGTTACGCGGGGGAGAGGGAAATCGAAACGCTGCGTCCGATTGGGTTTGACGGATCGGGGCATGTGTATATGGGCTCGCAGGACGGGCGCGTGTACGGGTGGGATGTGGCGAGCGGAGAGCGGCTGGAACGGTCGCCGGCGCAGACCGGGTATGTCGACAATCTGGCGGTGATTCGGGGACACACACCGGGAGCCGTATGGATCGCGATGGCGCGGACCGGTGGCCAGGTGAACTTATGGAAGCCGGGCTCGGAGGGGCTCCGCAAGCTGGAGGGCGCGGCGGCGTTCAGCACGATGGCGGCGGGGGCCGAGCCGGGGACGCTGCTGCTCGGCAATAATCGCGGGTCGGTGGAGGTGTGGGACATCGAAGCCGGGCGTCTGCTCGAGTATTTCTCGGAACCGGTGGCGCGGGATTAGGGCTTGCCGCGTCGTTTTAGCGGCGTCTACTAGCGATCGTTGATCGCTCCGGGGGCGAAGCAATAGAGGTAGCCGGCGCCGCCGGTGCGGGCGAAGGCTTCCTGGCTGCAGCCGAGGCTGCCATGCGCGGATACCCAGGAGGTCGTGGTGCCGCCGAGGCGATCGAAGTGCCCCACCTGGGCCGAGCCTTCGTCTGCGCTGGAGGTCCAGTTGGAGCACGTGTGATCCTGGCCTCCTTCACTGGTGGCGGGAGGATAGGCGGTGCCGTTGATCTGCGAACCGGTGAGGATGTCGTGGCGATTGGGATTGTCGACCATCCCGTTGAGCGTCTCGCCCTTTTCGCTGACCGCGCTGACCTTGTGCAGCGTGTTGCCTTCGAGCGCGAGCTGATGGGTGTCGCCGTGCAGATGCGCGAGGTCGCGGGCGATCATGCGGCCGTTGGCGCTATACCAGGGACCCTGACCGATGCGGTCGCGGGCATTGACGGCGGGTGTGGTGTCGGTGGCTTGCGTCGAGAGATAGGCGACCCACTTGCGGTCCCCTGCCCCAACGGCGTCGGCGAGCATCTGGCAGTGGGCGTCGGCTCCGGCGAGTCCGCCGAGGTCGCCGCCTTTGCCGATCCCGACGCTGGTGACGAAGAAGTTCATCGGAGGCGGGGCGGCTTTGCCCTTCCCTTTACCTTTGGCGTTGTTCTGGGCGAGCGCGCTGCCGGGCAGGAGGACGATCGCGGCGGCGGTCGTGGCAAGGACGAGGGTGAATAAGGGGGCAGTGATTCTCATGACAGTACCGATCGCTCTCCAGGATACAGGAGTGCGGGAAGAAGAGGTTCCTTTTGACTCTATAGCTGTGGCGAAGGAGGTGGCACGCAAGGTTTGAGCTGCTACCGGCCACCCTGCGCGGGAGGACTGAAGCCCTCCGCAAGCTGAACCTCGCCCCACGTGAGAGGTGCGTCGAGGACTGTGCACTTGAAAGCGCCCGCCGGATGAACTCCGGCCCCCCATTGCTTGTGACGCTCAAAACCGCCTGAGCGAGTTTGCAGAGGTGGGGCGGCGTCATACGCCGCCAATGCGGGGCATGGCCCCGCCCCACATGAGAGGCGCGTCACCCCATGGCTCACGCCGGCTGCCGCCTTCGCCGAGGCCCCGGCACCCAAGGAAGTGCGCCTATGCGTTTCGGAACTTATTGTTCCAGGTCGGCCCACCAGTTGAGGACGACGGTGATGTCGTTGCTGCTCCTCGTTGTTGGTTCCGCCGGGGCATCGCGATGGCGAAGCTCTGGCCGTCGGGCGAGACATCGTAACTGCCCCCGGTACCCAGCGCGGGGAGCGTGAACAGCTCATGAGGCAAGCCGATCTTAAACGTGTCGCCCAGATCGGTGTCCACTGCCATCAGGGCGCCTCCGGGAGCGAAGAAATACAGCTCCGTACCGTCGCCATTCCAGTGAGGCTGCATGCCACCGTTGATCGACACCTTGGTTTGGCCGCGCCCGGGCGGCAAGGCGCGCACATAAATCTCCGATTCTCCGGAGGCCCTGCTTGCAAACACAACGAATCGTCCGTCCGGCGACAGCGCACCGGCAGGCGGGAAATCGAGGACGCCGAGGACGAGCGGGTCCGAGTCCCCGGCCAAAGACATCACCATCAGACCTTTTTCTGGCGAAAAGGCCAGAACCTCGTCATCCGATAGCCACTCACCCACCCACGCCTCGAATTCTAAAGTCAAAGTCTCGTCCTCGCCGGCGCCGTCAATCCGAACGATGCGGTTAGATGGAGGAACGATAACACTAACCCTGTCCCCCTCGGGCGCCCAGGTAGCGACGAGGGCCCCTCCGTCAAAGGTAATCCGGGTCGACGAGTCTCGCGCGAGGTCCGTGATCCAGATGTCCCCGTTCCGGTTGGTGGCCAGCATCGATCCATCCGGCGAGAAGGTTGGGTTGGTCCCATCGGCATCCTCAGGGAGCTGGCGAAGGACGTCGCCGGACCTGTCGTATAGGGAAAGGATCACGCCGCCGGCGCTGGCTTGATTTTGGTATGCCAACACACCGGACCGGGAAACCCCGACCGCAGGTCTGACTGCGGGAGTCGCAACTGTACCGATATTCGGGATCAGAATGAACGGTTCTCCGCTCACCGTTCCGCGATCCGCGTCAAACTCCACGGCGGCCAGGTCCGGACCCACCAGGTACAGCAGGTACGTTTTCCCAGGTGGTGTTTGGGCCAGGATGGGCGCGCTTCCGACACCTTCGAGCACGACGCGCGTCTCAGTGGAGCCCAACGATCCAAGTTTGATTCCGCCCTCCTGGTTCGCCATCAGGAACCGTTCTCCATCCGGAAGAAAGAAGGGGTGACCGCCTCCCGGAATCTGGAGCGGTTCCGGCTCGGATGCCCCTTGCGCCGAGACGCGTCCGATACCAGGGAACAGCGCGAGGATGTCCCCCTTTGCGCTCCAAGCTCCATGCCAGGGCCCTGCGATCCCCTCGGCGATTACGCGGGGAGAACCCGCGTCCACCTCGATCCGCTTCAATTCAGGCTGCGCAATGAACGCCAGCGATCGGCTGTCCGGAGACCAGAAGGGGTGGATGGCTGCTTCGGTTCCCGGCAGTTCCCGGCTGTCGGTCCGGTCCATGCGGCGGACATGGATGCGGGTTTGCCCATCCGGCCCGGTCACTGTATACGCCAGCATCTTTCCGTCGGGCGAGGGAGCCGGAGTCCCCAGCGGCAAGGTGCTTCCCGGCGGCGCGGTGACCAGGAAGCGGGTGACCTCGGGGAGCGGTGCGGGTTGGATCCATAGGGCCGCGAAGATAGTCGCCACGATGGCGAGCACGCCTGCGATCGCGGGCCAGAGAAGGCGCTGCCAAGTGGGGCGCGCTTCGGCTTGCGGCAGGGCCTCGGCGGGCCGGTCTTCGAGAAATCCCCAAGCGTCGCCGATGTCGCGCAGGCGCTTCCGGGGATCCTTTTCGAGGCACCGGGTCAGGAGCCGGTGGATCTTGGGTGGAGCGTCGCTGATGTCGGGGTCGATTTTGACGACAGCCGCGAGGGTGTCGGTAAGGTCCTCGCCGGCGAAGAGCTTTTTGCCGGTGACCATTTCGTACAGGACGACGCCGAAGGCCCAGATGTCGGCGCGCTTGTCGACGACTTTCCCGCGAGCTTGCTCGGGAGCCATGTAGGCGGCGGTTCCCAGGACGACGCCGGCCTGGGTCGCGGCCATGGAGATGGTGGGGGAAAGATCGGGATTGTCGCCGTCGCTGGAGGATGAGGTGCGCGGCCCGACTTTGGCGAGTCCGAAGTCGAGGACCTTGACCGATCCGTCCTCTTTGAGCATGACGTTGCCGGGCTTGAGGTCGCGGTGGACGATGCCCTTCTCGTGCGCAGCTTCGAGAGCTGCGCCGATCTGGCGGGCGATGTCTAAAGATTCTTCGAGCGCGATGGGGCCTTGTTTAATGCGGTCAGAGAGGGTTTGCCCTTCGACCAGTTCCATCACCAGGTAGTTGTCGCCGACGTCGTGGAGCGTGCAGATATTGGGGTGGTTGAGAGAAGAAATGACGCGGGCTTCGCGTTCGAAGCGCTCGCCGAAGCGTTGCTCTGAGACTTTAATCGCGACGTCGCGGCCGAGACGGGTGTCGCGGGCGCGGTAAACCGCTCCCATGCCGCCTTGGCCGATGGGCTCGACGATTTCGTAGGGCCCGAGTTTGTCACCAAAATTCATACGTCTACTTTCCCGCCACAGGCACGCGCTGCTTCAATTCCTCGAACCAATTCAGCACGAAGCCGAGCCCCCGTTGAGTCACCGCGTCGGGGCCTTCGGCGTCATCCGGCTGGATGATGATGAGCCGCTGTCCGTCGGCGGTGACGTCCCAGCTTTGTTGTTCCTCCGCGATGGCGTCCCGGCTGGCCCGCGGCAATCCCGCCACAATCTCCACCGGCCTGCCGACCTGCAGTGCCGGCGAGGTGGTCACTTCCACGGCCATGAACCGCTGACCGCACAGGAAGAAGATTTCGCGGCCCCTCCACTTGGGCCCGTCACAGCCCTCCGTCGAAACCGGGAATTCCCCTCCGGGATTCGGAAACTGGGAAACATAGATTTGGCGCTGCCCTGACTTGTTGGAAGCATAGGCCACCCAGTTTCCGTCCGGGGAAAACGTTCCTTCTCCATCGATAAAAGTTCGCTCCAAGAAACCCTTAACCGGCGGCATCTCTTCGCTGTTGAGCGTGCTGAGATCCACCGCCAGGAAGTCGGTGCCCTGATGCCGATGGATCAGGAGGGTCTTCCCATCCGGCGACCAGGCATCCGCATGGATACGGCCGGGCATGTCGGTCACCGGGCGCGGGTCTCCGCTTCCGTCCGCAGCGCCGATCACCACATCTTCAAGCGATCGACTTGGCACACTGTAGGCGAGACGCGATCCGTCAAGCGGATCCCAAATCGGGCTTGCCGCTCCCGTCACCCTGCTCGCCAACAACGTCGAGCGGCCCGTCGCAAGCTGGTAGACGCGCAGGTCGCCATTCACGAATCCATCGACGACCGCCACTTGCGACCCATCCGGGGAAAGCCGAAGGGAACCATAGCGGCCCTGGGGTACGGTATCGATCCGCTCCACCGCTTTGGTGCGCCGATCCACCCATGACAAATGCAGCGAGCCTCCGCCCGTGGTGTCATCGAAGCGATACACCAAGGTCCCATCCCGCGAAAAATCGTAGTGTGCCGTATCGGTGGGTCCGCCATCGGAGCGGAGCAAGCCTTCCTGAAGGGGTACCGGAGTGCCGCTGGCCTCCAGGCGATCCACGTCGAACGGCATGGCCCATAGCGTGGATTCCTGGGCAAAGACCAGATGTCCGGTAGGAACGTAGCGTGCGGCGCTCCCCTGCCAGATCATCTTCCGATCGTTCTTGCCGGGGGTCCCTACCCCGATCACGGCGTCGTCCCAGGCGCCGTCGGCCGGACGCGCGGAAAACAATAACGCATCCGATCCGGGGAGAAACTGCGGACTTCCGAACTCTTCTCCATCCACCGCGGCCAATACCACCTCCGGAGTCCCACCGGTGGCCGGCAGACGCATGATCCCTTCGGGTTGCGAAAACAGGAGAACGTCATCGGCCCCCCACCAGAGACTGCGCGGAGCATTGGTTCCCCCGGGCCCTTGCCAGATGGTCAACGGCGTGCCGCCGCTAACCGGAACACGCTTCAAAGCCAGGTTGTCCTGCGGATCGAAATAGACAATCGACTGGCTGTCCGGGGAAAAGACCGGCTGGGCGATGTTGGTGACTCCCGTCGGGCGGGCAGTGAGCTCATTCAGGTTCCGAATGAAGAGTTGATTGTCAGCCAGGTATGCGGCCTTGGTTCCATCCGGCGAGATGGACACCACGCTGGACGGCGTGTTGGTGAACTGTTGGTCCGCCGGCAATAGAAAAGAAAAGCGGGCGACGTTGCCCGGTTCGGGGCTCGGGGACAGGCTTCAGCGCCCACGTGGCGATCACGGCAAGGATCACGGCAGCGGCGGCGCCCGCCCACACGAGGGGTGGAACGGATTTGAGGCCGCCTGCAGGGGGCGCTTGATCTTGTGGTTGGCTTGTCGCCCACTCAGCCTCGGCCTTTCCGGCGTCGAGTAGCAACTCTACTCCGGAGATGTCGCGCAACCGCTTGTTGGGGTCCTTCTCCAGGCACTTGGCCAGCAGCGCGTGTAACTCGAGCGGGACGTCACCCAGGTTCGGCTTGTCCTTGATCACCGACGCCAGCGTTTCCGAGAGATCGTCGCCGGCGAACAACCGACGGCCGGTGACCATTTCGTAAAGGACCACGCCGAAGGCCCAGATGTCGGCACGCTTGTCGACCGGCTTGCCTTTGGCCTGCTCGGGTGCCATGTAAGCGGCGGTGCCCAGGATGACTCCGGCCTGGGTCGCGGCCATCGAAATGGTGGGGGAGAGTTCGGGATTATCGCTATCGCTCGCCGAGCCCCGCTGCGCCACTTTGGCCAGGCCGAAGTCGAGGACCTTGACCATAATGCCGGAGGGGCCGTCTTTGATCATCACGTTGCCGGGCTTGAGGTCCCGATGGACGATTCCCTTTTCGTGGGCGGCTTCGAGGGCCGCGGCGATCTGATGGGCGATGGAAACGGACTCCTCCAGGGGAATCGGGCCTTGCTTGATGCGGGCGGAGAGCGTTTGGCCCTCAACCAGTTCCATCACCAGATAGTTGTCGCCAACGTCGTAGAGGTGACAGATGTTGGGGTGGTTGAGAGAGGAAATGACGCGGGCTTCGCGTTCGAAGCGCTCGCCAAAGCGTTGCTCTGAGACCTTGATCGCGACGTCGCGGCCGAGACGGGTGTCACGGGCTCGGTAAACGGCTCCCATGCCGCCCTTGCCGATCGGCTCGATGATTTCGTAGGGCCCCAGCTTATCGCCGGGTGCGATGGACATGATCAGGGGTCAGTCTATCGCACAACAAGGGTAGAAAAATGGGACAGACACCGTTTTCGCGCGCGCAGTTTTCCCAGGGGGCGCTGGCCTTCGGGGCGAAAACTGGCTGTCCGTCCCTATTTTTCCCGATCGCCGAGCGGCGGAACCAGGGATATCCCGTGAGGCTATTTGGCTTCGGCGGCCGGCTGCCAGGCGACGGCGCGGGCATCGCGCCACAGGCGCTCCAGGTCGTAATATTGGCGGGCGGCGGGCGAGAAGATGTGGACCAGGTAGTCGCCGTAATCCATCAGAATCCAGTCGGCGTTGTCGTATCCCTCAATACTGCTCGGCAGCTCATTGTGGGCCTTGAGGCGTTGCAGGATCTCGTCTGAGATCGCCTGGGTCTGGCGCGCGTTCGTGCCGCTGCATATGACGAAGTTATCGGCAAAGCTGGTCACGTTACGAAGATCCAGAACGCGGATGTCGCGAGCCTGCTTGTCGTCTGCGGCGCGGGCAGCTTCCAGACACATCTCGGAAGCCTGCGGAGGTGGAATCTTTGCGGCCTGGGCCTTGGGTTGGATGGACTTTGAAAAACTCAGGGAAAAAACTTCTCCTCACCGCCATCCTACTACAGTCGGTCCAGTGGACCACCACTCGCGCGGGCGGGTGGCGAGCCGCATATTACAATCCATAGTCTATGGCAGAACTCGAAGTGCTTTTGGGTGCGGAGAAGATCGCGCGGCGCGTGGCGGAGCTAGGGGCGGAACTGGATGCGTTTGCCGCCGAGCAGCAGCCCGAACAGCCGATTCTGCTGGCCGGGGTCCTGAAGGGGGCATGCTTTTTTCTGGCCGATTTGGCGCGGGCGATGCGGAGCCCGGCAGAGATTGATTTTCTGCGGGTGGCGAGCTACGGGGACTCTCATACCAGTTCGGGCGAGATCAGGTTGTCCAAGGACCTGGAGACGAGCATCAAGGGCCGGCATGTGGTGCTGGTGGAGGATATCGTCGATACCGGGCTGACGCTGAGCTACCTGCGCGGGATGCTGGAGCAGCGCGGGCCGGCATCGCTCCAGACGGCGGCATTATTGGACAAGCCGGAGCGGCGGAAGGTGGCGCTGGAGGTCGATTATCTGGGCTTTCGGATTCCGGATCATTTTGTGGTGGGGTATGGGCTGGACTATGCGGAGCGGTATCGGAATCTTCCGGATGTGTGTGTGTTGAGGCTGTAGGTTTAGCGGGTCGCGAACCCGTCTCCGCTTACTGGCGGCCTGGCTGCTGACCTTGCGCGGTTCTGAAGGCTGCCGCGCTGGCGCCCATTCTGGCTCCTGGATTCTGGATTCTCTCCAGACCGACTTGCCTTCGGTTCGAGCAATCGCAAATCTAGAGAGATGAAACGGGTCCGGCTGTTCCACTGGAAAGATGCCGAAGCGGAGGAGGTCGTGGAGATCCTCGCCAAGGCGGGCTATGACGTCGAGTTTCCGGGCGCGAAGGCCAACGGAAAGTGGGCGTCAATCCGTGCCGACCCGCCGCACGCGGCCGTGATTGACCTCACTCGCATGCCGTCCCATGGACGCTACGTGGGGTTGGCGCTGCGTCAGACGAAGGCGCTTCGGCACATTCCGATCGTTTTTCTGGACGGCGATGCGGCCAAGGTCGACCGTATTCGCGGCGAGCTTCCCGACGCCGTCTACACCACGCGCGCCAAGCTCGGAGCCGCGCTGAAGAAGGTGAAGCCGGCCAAGGACGCCATCGTTCCGTCGGCCAACCTCATGACGCCGGACCCGAATCGGACGACCCCGCAGAAGCTCGGGATCAAGCCGAAGATGCGGGTTGCCGTTGTCGATCCGCCGCGCGATTACGCCAATGCTGTGGGTCCCCTGCCCGCGGGCGCGACGCTGGAAGAAGATCCACCGGAGGATCCCCCGCTCACTCTGTGGTTCGTCAGCGACGCCGAGTCGTATCTGGCCGCGCTTCCCGCGATGCGGAAGCGTGCCGCGTCGACCCGGATCTGGGTCGTCTATCCAAAGTCAGTGAAACCCAATCGGAAAAAGAAGGTTCCGGCGGCAACCGCCGAATCCGGACAACTGACGCAGTTCTTCATCCGGGAGGCGGCGCTGGAGTTCGGGTTGGTGGATTACAAGATCTGCTCGCTCGACGACCGCTGGACCGGGATGCTGTTTACGATCAAGAAGGCGTAGTGGCGGGTCGCGCGGCGACCAAACCCATCTTCACTTTCTTGATCCACTCCCGAAAACGCTCGTCACTACTAGCGGAGGCACTGCTGCCAATCGAAGAAGTCGCGCTGGTCAAGGATTCCATCGGAGATTGCGTCGATCGCAACAATCGCGAGGGCGCCCTGGCCGTCGCGCCAATGAAAGTAGTCCACGCGATCCGGGCAGTCATCGGCAGTGTGTAGCGCCAGCGGCGCGAATTCCCGCACATATTCGTCCGCAACGGTCTGTTTATAAAAGGCAATTGTTTGCAGAATGCCGCGAGGAGCTCCCGGGTACTGATAATAGGCGAGCGTCAAGTGTCCGATCTCACGAAAGTCCAACCGGCCGGAAAGGATGATCGGCATGACCACGGGCACCTTGGTCGGCCCTGGAATCTGGACGCGGTTGGCGCTGGGTTCGACCTCACCATAGCCAAGAGGACGCTCGGTTTCATAGCCGCCCCAGGTGCCGACGAAACTAAAGGCGTCCCCGTCCCGGATCGGATTGTTTGCGTCCGGATAGGTTCCGTCAGCCTTAAAGCTGGCGAGTTTGGCGCCCGGGAGCCGATAGTAGCTGACGCCCGGATGATCAATGGTGATCGGGAACGGGTCGGTGGCGAGTCCGTCGCTATGGAACTGGACGTAGATGGTTTGGCCAGGATCGAGACCAGGCGGCAGAAAAAACGCCCCGCCCTGCCCAGGCAAGAGATCAAAGATCGGCGCGAGAACGGGTTCATCGTGTCCGGGAATGAAGATACGCACTTCTACTCCGTCAATCTCGGTGGCTAACTTGCCGGTATCGTCCACTTGGCCATACTTCGTGATTCGGACCGACCACGGAAGGGCGTTGTAGGCATAGGCCTGCGCCAGGATTCCCGACGACAGGCCGCCTTTGAACGTGGAGGGAACAATCGAAACCAGCTCCGGCGTGGTGAACTCGATGAGTCCCCAATCGACGCCGCCCTGGGGCTGCGATTGAAGCGCGCCTTCCATGGCTGAAAATGAAGTTTCCTCTGACAGGCGGGTCAGGACGATCATCCGACCCTTATATTCGGTAATGTCCACGACCTCGCCGTGGATCCGGCCGGTGGCGTCGCCGGTGTGGGTATTGACGAGAGTGGATAGATCCCCGGTGACATCCAGGCTGGCAAGCATCAGGCGCCGCAAAATTGCCGGCTCAGGTACCTCGCCATTGGGCGCGACGGCGTAGTCAAAGCTGCCACTTTCCGGGTCGAGATGAGTCGCCATCAGTCGTCCGGATTCGGTGAGCGCCCGCCCCTCTGCAGTCAATTCGCGCGTAGTTGGATTGAAGCTGAGGAGTTGCAGAAAGGTGTCGGGGCCGGTGGTACCCGCCAATAGGATTCGGGTGGGCGTGCCCTCGCGGTAGAGGATGCCCGGCTTCAGGACGCCCAGGAACCCTCCCGAGGAATCCTGGTCCGGGTAAGGATAAAATGGCGGGCCGAAATCGATCTGGCCGGCTGGCGAAATGTGGGCCGCGATCGCAGACGCCCGGGAAGTTGCGCCATCGGCAGTCGACCCGCTGATGAAGTAGTCCCAGGGGCCGCTGTAATCGGCCTCCCAGACGTCGCCACTGGAAAAAGAGGCATCGCCCGTATCGGGACGCCAGCGCTGGCAATGCTTATCGCTGGTTTTGAGCGTCACCAGGCAGACGGCTCCCGCGCGGCTGTCGCCAGAATCGGTATCGCCGATCGAGAGCAGATGCGTCGGTGCGGTTAAGATCTCCCGGTGTGGCGTGAACAGAAGCTGCTTCAGATCGCGCTGGGTGTCGAGCAGTTGGATCTGGAATCCGGTGGGCTCCAGCAACCGGTCGCCGCCCCGCTGGAAGCCGATGGCGAACTGCCCGGGCGGAAGATTACCGGGAAAGTTCGGCGAATTATGGACCCCGCCCACCACGAAATAATTCCGTCCAGAAATGGCCATCGCCTGCAGCTTATCCGGGCCGGATCCGCCGATGACGATGGTTTGCATGAGTTCGGGCCGGGAGGTTCCGTTGGGTCCATAGTTCCGGGTCCAGAGCATGATGACGCCGTCGGAGCCGCCATTCGTGCCTTCGCCGAAAAACGCATTCGCAGAGGTGGTTCCGACAGCGATCCACTGGATCGGCAGGTTGCCGCCGTCCTGGAATACATATTTAATCTGAGCCGGCAGGTCATCGGCGGCGGATCCGATATAGGTGGCCGCGGTGACCTGATCCACCGGATCGATGATCAGCGTCTCGGCCGGGTCATATTCGGAGACCTGGAATCCCCAATTCCCCGCACCGCGGGGGATGAATTGTCCAGAAATTTCCACTCGCTGGCCAGCGATGTCCTGATAGAGGTACGGCGCGGTCTGCGTGATCGCACCTCCGCCCAGTGGAAAGGTCAGGTCACCCTCATCCGACGCGGCGCCGTTCTCGTGATCAAAGTGCAATTCAATCAACGACGGGTCAGCGCCCGGGCGGACCAAAAAGTCATACTCAACCTGCTCGCCTTGGATGGAATAGCGGACATCGATGCCCGGATAGACGCCGGAAACGATGACCTCCCCGAAACTGCGGGCTCCGCGCACCCACCTGGAGGGGTCTGAACCCAGGTAGTAGCTGGCCGTATGGAGCGCGGGGCCTCGAGGTGCAATGGTCCGGCCGGATGCGCCGCCGATGAAGGACAGCTGAAGCGTTTCGATGCCGGCTCCCGTGTCCACCTTGGTGGTCAATCCGTTGTGGGAAAGGAAGAATCCGTGGGAAGAGGAGACCGCGGCGAATAATATGTCAGACGGAAACTGTCCCTGGTTTTCTTCAAACCAGAGCGGACGTTTCGGGATGCTCTGCGGGGACAAACCGGTGCACCCAAGCACCGCCCACAAACAGAAGATCAAGCATATTCCGCCGACGCCATTTATTCTGGATCGTTTCTGCAAAGTAAGGAAAGTTTATCAAATAACAAGGGGATTTTCCGGAGAGGATGAAAAACGAAGAACACGGGGCCCGGCGTTATTCCCCGTCCGGCTTTGAGGTAGGCGCTGATGACTTTGTTCACGTAGTGCTGGGTTTCGCGGTAGGGAGGCTGCCATCATAACGATCCACCGCGCCTTCGCCGGCGTTGTAGGCGGCCAGCGCCTTGGCGACATCGCCGTCGTAGCGCAGCAGAAGTTCGCGCAGAAGTTGGGTTCCGGCGGTGATGTTCTGCTCGAGGTCATGCGGGTCGGCGCCGGGACCGGCGGCGTGTCTCGGCGTCAACCATTGGCTATACTTTGAGAAATCACGCTGGTTCCCGGCTCTAACTCTGTTCGATGGAGGAAGCGATGGCCAAAGGCAACAAAGCTGCGATGATTTCCCGTATCGCGGACGACATGTGGAACCGCGGCGACATCGATGTCGCCGACGAGTTAATGGCCGCTGACGGCAAATACCACGGGCCTCACATGCCCCAAGGCATAGGAAGCCGCGAAGATTGGAAACGCGCCGTCACGATGTATCGGGCGGCTTTCCCGGATTCCCAGGTCACCTATGAGGACTTGATCGAAACGGAAGATACCGTCACCGGGCGATGGACCGCGACAGCGACACACACCGGGAACTTGCCCGGACTCGCGCCTACCGGAACGCCGATCGCGATCTCAGGGATCACCATTTATCGGTTTTCCGGGGATCAGATTTGCGAAGCCTGGGAGGAACTGGACATGCTCGGCATGTGGCAACAGCTTGGCGTCATTCACCTTCCCGGTCGTCACTGACCGGTTCATTGGCTGATCCTCAGGTGCGCGCTTCCGCGAACGGCAGGCCTCTCTACGGTAGATCCGCCGCGAAGCGGGAGACTCATCTGGCGGGCCCAGGCAAATGCCCTCTCCTAGGCCAAGGGACCGCACCGCGCAGGATGGGGAGACCGCTACTCGCCGCCGGCTTTGAGATAGGCGCCGATGACTTTGTTCACGTAAAACTGGGTTTCACGGTAAGGAGGGATACCGTCGTAGCGATCCACCGCGCCTTCACCGGCATTATAGGCGGCCAGCGCCTTGGCGACGTCGCCGTCGTAGCGCAGCAGAAGTTGGCGCAGGAGCTGGGTTCCGGCGGTGATGTTCTGCTCGAGATCATGCGGGTCGGCGCCGAGCTTCGCCGCGGTCGCCGGCATTAATTGCATCACGCCGACGGCGCCCTTGGGCGAGATGGCGTCGGGACGAAAGGCGGATTCCACCTGCGCGACGCTTTCCACAAATTCAGGCGGGAGTCCGGCCTGGGCGGCGGCTTCGCGAACCATTTGCCGGGGATCAGAGGTGGAGAAGCGGGGTTGCACGGGTTCCAGGTCGCTGGAGTCCACCGAGGTGACCTCAGAATTCACGAGGGAAGCGGGGGGAACGGGCTCGGCGGGCGTCGGTTGCGGAGTCCGCTGAATGGGCTCATAGGCGCGGATCAGCGACAGCGGAAGATCCACATACCCGCCGGCCTGGAACAGGCGGACCGAATTCCCCGAAACGTTGTGGTAATCCGCGCGCATCCGCTGCCCGCTGGTCAGGACAACGTATTCCCCAGCGGAGGATGGCGCAGGCGGGAATTCGGCACGCAGGACGGCGGGAGCCATCCCGGCGGCCACGGCAACCATGCACAGATAACGGAGGAGATAGCCGACGAAACTCCATCTGGAAGATATGACGCGGTTACGCCCTGCCCCGTGCAAATCGAATTGCGGTCCGGGAGCAGCGGCCTTCAACCATTCGACAGCGGCAGGGTGGCCACCATGCCGATCCCCACCAGGAACAAGACCAGAGCACCCAGCCGCATGAGCTTCACTTTGAGGCTCGCCCGCGGCATCTCCCGCCAAATGAACAAGCCCCACAGCATCGCCACCGCCGGGGCGCCATGGGTCAGCGCGTAGCGGGTCACCGGGTCAAACACGATCCCTTCGACGTCCCGCCCCACCATCATGGCCACCAAGCCGGACATCCACAAGACGCCGCCCAGGAATCCGAACATATGGTGCATTTTGGTAATCCGGAAATAGCTAGTGAAGGCCAGCGGCGGTCCGGAAACCGGGAAGTTCATGAAGAACACCAGGTACACGAAGCTGCTGCCGAAAATCGCGGCGGACATCAGCACGCCGACACCATAGCCGGAGACACCGACCTCGGTGACCATGGAGTTCTGAATCGCGGGCATCACGCCGCTATAGATGATCCCGGCGGCGATGCCCAGGGCGACGGCCTTCAGCGGGCCGCGCGGCTTGGTAGGACGTTTCTCCGTCCTGGGGTCCGCATTGAGCGCCTTGAACTTGGCCTCCGCGACCTCTTCCAGGTAGCCGCCGTAGGCCAAGGCGCTGATGACCACCACAAGCAGGAAAATCAACGCGCCGCCGATCGCCACCGTCAGGCTGGAGCTCGGGGTCGAAAAATAACTAATCAGGGAGTCGATCGCCCAACTGACGCCGAAACAGATCGGGAAGGCAGTGGCAAGCCCCGCCAGGCTGGTGGTCCCCAGCAGGAACATGTTCCCCAGACTCACCAGTCCGCCGGCGATCACCGCCCATGCCATATTGCGATAGCCGGTGAGCAGGAAATTATCCTGGAAGGTCAGTTCGCTGGGGATCCAGGAGCCAAAGGTGAAGGCGGCCACGACCGCCGCCACGAGGGATCCAAAAACGAAGTCGACGTAGTAAAGTTCGAAGCGAAGTTTCTTGGCCGCTTTGAAGGTATTCGCCCAGGATCCCAGAAGCAGCAAAGAGACCGCGAACAAAATCAGCAGATTTGTGGCTGTTGTCGGAAAGACCATAACGTTGTCGGAGATGGTTTCACCGCGGGTCCCCCCGACAGTGACCTGGAATCAAGATTATACCTACTTGTTGATGCTCCAGGATGCCACCAAGCCCACCGGATGCGGTTCGGGCCGCGCCCGACGCCACACGCCGGTACGGGTCCGGACCCGGATTTAGTGACCGCCGGACGATTTGACGGGCTCGGCTTTGAGCGGGAAATGCGCACCTTCGGGAATCGGCACCAGCATCTGTTCCTTGCGATAGATCAGCGTGGAGGTGTTGTAGCTGGCGATCTCGAACTTGTGGCCGTGCGTGATGGCGTCGGTGGGACAGGCTTCGACGCAGTAGCCGCAGAAGATGCAGCGATTGTAATCGATGTTGTAGACATCGGCGAAGCGTTCGCCACCGCTGATGCGCAACTCGTCGGTGTTCTCGGCGGCTTCAATATAGATGCACTGCGCCGGGCAGGCCGCCGCGCAGAGGAAGCAGGCAACGCATTTCTCCAGCCCGTTCTCATCGCGCTGGAGCTCATGCACGCCGCGATAGCGCTCCTGGAAATTCGGCGGAGCTTCCGGATAGTCTTCCGTGATGGTGGGACGCATCATTTCCCCGAAGGTAATGCCCATCCCTTTCGCAATCGCCGCTGCGCCGCCAAGAACTTCAGAGATCTTCGCCATAATCGATTACGTCCAGGATAACGCACCCCGATGCCCCGCCCCAACCATTTCGCCGGGGCCCGGCGATGAATCCACGAAGGGCGACGGCGGCGTTGGGTGGTATCGTCGGTAGGAGCATTTCCCGGCCCTGTATAAGCGAACGTCGCAGGCGACTCTTTCGAACCACATCGATGGCTCCGACCGGTTTCAATTTAGAGGAGGGTCCGTACCCTCACTTCAATATCGAGGCCCCCTCGTCATCGATGCGGCCGTTGCTATTTTGGGTGGCCCTGACGCTGGTGATTCTCGTCTCGCGGCTGGCCAGCATCCAAGTCCTATGGACCGATGAAGATTACCACCTGGCGGCGGCGATCGAGTTGCTCAAAGGCAAGGCGCTGTATCGCGACCTTTGGTATGACAAGCCTCCGCTGAACGCGTGGCTGTTTCTGCTATTCGGCGCCTGGCCGGGCTGGCCGATGCGAGTGTTCGGGACCCTATTGGCCTTGTTGAGCTGTGTATTCGCTTACCGCTTCGGAGCGGGAATCTGGTCCCGGCGCGAGGGTTATGCCGCGGCGGCCCTGATGGGCTTCTTCCAGGTCTTCTATTTCCAGGCCGCGACCATCCCGATGGAGCCGGATACGCTGATGCTGGCTCCGCACCTGGCGACGATCTATCTGGCTTGGCGCGGCCGTTATCTGGGATCCGGCGTGGCGGCGGGAATCGCGTTCCTTTTGAACCCGAAGGCAGCGTTCGTGGCGCTGTCGGCGGTGGCGTTTCTGCCGCTTGGATCGCTCCCGGCATTCGCGGTGGCAGCAGTGAGCTTCGGGGGCGCGTTCGTCGTGGTGAACGGCATCGCGCTGGCGGCTCTGGCATCCCAGGGCGCGGCCGAGGATTTCTTCCTCCAGGTCTGGAAGTGGGGGTTGATGTACACGGGCAGTCCTCCTGTCGATATGGGCGCGTATAGTCCGCTGGAGAAACTGGGGCACTGGCTGGCCTTCCATGGGCTATTGACGATCGGCGCCGTACGGCTATGGATGGCGCGAGCCGAGCCTGTCGCATTGCGGATCAAGCTCGCACTCTGGACGCTGGTTTCATTGGCGGCCGCCGCTGTTGGGTTCCGATTTGCCGTGCATTATTTAAATCAGCTGCTACCGCCGCTGGTGATTTGCGCGGCTCGCGGCTGGACGTTGCTGCTACCGGCGAAGGCTGCCGCGGGACTCTCGTCCATTCACATCTCTCAAATGCAAACCTCCCAGATGGGGCTGTCGCAGTTAGCTCTATCGGAGGAGGAGACTGCCCCGCCCCAATCGGCTCCGGCGCAAACCTCCTCACCGGCCGCCCCCAAGGCTTGGGTCCGATGGGCGGCGATCGGGGTGCTGGCAGCCGGCATACTGGTTCCCGTCGTACGGTTCTCGCCCCACTACGTCGAGCTGATCGCCGACGATCTGCGGGGCTTTAATCACACCTGGGGCGACGTCCATATGGATCAGGATGCGCGCCGCGCCGCCGAGATCATCAATAGCGTGGCAAAGCCGGACGACACGATTTTCATCTGGGGATACCGGCCGAACATCATCGCCTATACGCGGCTGCCGGTGGTAGGCAAGTTTTGGGAATCGCAACCGGTGACCGGAGTTCCCGCCGACCGCCATTTGTCGAACTCCGTTTCTCTGGATGCCGATATGGCGAAACGGAATTTACAGCAATTGGTCAAGACTAGGCCGAATATTATCGTGGACGGGCTGTCCTTGTATAACCAGGATCTTTCCATGCAATCGCGAGTGGAGACGCGCAACTGGCTGCTGTCGTATTGCGAAATCGGCAATACCGGCCAGGGGATCGTGATCTATCAGCGCTGCCGGTAGCACCCGCCACTTTCTCCGATTGGGGGGGCGCATTTCTTTGTCGGCAGTGAAAAACTGATGGCATCTTCTTTCCTATTTGTTGCCCCATGGGACAAATCGCAATTTGATGGTGTCTGGCCACCCCTTCCTGCTCGCCGGGTGCCCGCCGATACCGGGAACTTCCGGTGGCGTTTTCTGGAACTATAGGTAAATGGAGAGAGAGTCCGGGAGGAGAGCTGTGCAAAGCAGGCAGGCGGGAAGCGCGTTCTTATTGGCGGCGTGGGTCGGGGTGATGTTGTGCTCGGCGGCGTGGGCGCAGCAAGGAACGGCCGTCTTTATTGGCGCCCCGGCCGCGGTAGGGCCTTCGGGCCAGAATGAGACGCCGGCCGATCCGGGCACGATCTCCGGCACGGTGCTGAGTTCGACCGGAGAGGCAATGGACAAGGCATCGGTGCGCCTGCTGCCGGGGAACATGCGACTGGCTGGCCAGCTCCCTGTGAACGCGGTGTTCCCGGGGATGACGAGCGGCAGCACGGATGCCAGCGGAAACTTCACTTTGCGGAACGTGAGTCCGGGCTCCTATCAGCTGATGGTGCAGCGGAACGGATTCGTGACGCAGTATTACGGGGCTCGCGAACCGGGGAAGGCGGGCTCGCTGGTGACCGTCTCGGAAGGCGAAGAGATCAAGGGCCTGGAGATCGTGCTGTATCCGCAGGCGGTGGTGGCCGGGCAGATCACCGATGAAGACGGGGATCCGGTACAGGGAGTGCAGGTGTCGGCGGTCCGCACGACCTATGCGATGGGGCAGCGCCGCCTGCTGCCGGTGGGGACCGACACAACCGACGATCAGGGCAACTACCGGATTCCCAGTCTGCCGCCAGGCCGGTATTTCATCGAAGCAAACCCGCGGGGCGGCAACCTAATCGCTCCGAGTGGGGCGCCCACAGCGGCCGCCGAGCGCATGAACCTGACCACGTATTTTCCGAACGCACTGCGCCAGGAGGATGCGGCGGCGGTGAATGTGACGCTGGGGCAGCAATTGTTGGGAACCAACATCCGGTTGCGCAAGGAACCGGTGTTCTCGATCTCCGGCAAGGTGGTGGATCGCGCCACCGATCAGCCGGTAGAGGGCGCCGAGGTGCGGCAGGTCTCCAATAACGGCCAGGCGGTAATGGGCCCCACCACGACCTCGGGCCGGGACGGCAGCTTCACGATGACCAACGTTCCGGCGGGAAGCTATACATTACAGGTCTCCAGCGGCGCTGGAATGATGATGATGAACAGCGGGTCGATCGCCTTTCGAATTACCCGGGGTCCGGGCAGCGGCCAGGAGCGGGACAAACGGACCGGAAGCGTGGACGTCACCGTCGGCAACCAGAACATCGAAAACGTGACGCTCGAGGTCGCCGAAGGAAATGAGATTCACGGAACGGTTCTCCTGGAAGGAGGCGATATCGGCGAGTTCCTTCCAGATCCGAGCGAGCAGCAGGGACCGTTGGGGCTCCCGGCGCTGGGAGCGGGAGGGCTTCAACTCCGGCTCGCGCCGACGGTGGGCTTTGGACAAACCTATCTCGCAAACTTTGAAAAGGACGGATCGTTCACGATCGAGGGCGTTGCTCCGGGCCGGTACTTTGCGGCCATTGATGTTCGTTCCTCGGATGAGATCTATGTGAAATCGGTGCGCATGGGCGGCCAGGACATCACCAACGCGCCGGTCGATCTGTTGGCCGGAGGCGGAGATCTGGAGGTCGTGCTGGCCAAAGGCGCGGCGACGTTGACTGGAACGTTGATTGGTGACGATGGTGAGCCCTTGCCCGGCAGGCAGGTGTCGGTGTGGCCGAAGATCATGAACCTGGGGCGCTCGGATTCCGGGGTGCAGACGGCGACGACCGATCAGAACGGGACGTTTAAGGTGACCGGCATGATTCCGGGCGATTACTTCGCGGTCACGTGGGACGGTTTGCCGGATGACGGGCTCGCCGGGTATCCTCCGTTCCTGCACGCCTTCGAGTCAGGCGCGGAAGAAGTGAAGTTGAGTGAGTCGGCGGAGGGGGCGGTGCAAGTGAAGCTGATCGGCGCGGAGGCGGCGGCGAAGGTGGTCGCGGAGTTGCCGTAGTTCGGCTGTACGCTCTCGACCGTTGTGCGCGGGAGGACTAAGCTCTCCGCAATCTAAACCTCGCCACACACAACCTAGCTCTTGACGACGGCGTCCTGGCGGGCCCTGCCGATGAGTTGGTCTTCGAAGGTGAAGTCCGGTTCGGGGAAGCCGCCGTTTCGTCCGTACCACTTATAGGTTTCCTTGAGCCCCTCATCAAACGGCGTAGCCTTGAACTTCAACACGCGCTGGGCCTTGGGAGTCACCATGGTGATCGGCGGCAGGTCAAAGTATTGGCCGAAGTAGAGATTCGGTCCCATGGGATGGCCGCCGTGTTTCAGGATGTAATCGCGGGGAATGCGAACCAGTTCCAGCTTTTTGCCGGCGGCGTCGGCGTAGGCTTTGACGGCGTCGATCTGGGAGATCGGGCGCGGGTTGCAGATATTGAACGCGTGGCCGGCCGCGGCGTCGACCTCGGTGGCGCGCAGCATGGCCCACACGATGTCGTGCACGTAGGCGAACTGCATCAGGCGGCGGCCGTCGCCGGGCAGGACCACGGACCGCTTGGCGCGCAGGCGATCCCAGAAGAAGGCTTCTCGGTAGTACGGATTGCCCTTCCCGTAGATATAGGGCGGACGGATGGTCACCGCGGGCAGGCCGATGCGCTGATGCAGGCGGAACAGGGTCCGCTCACTCATCGCTTTGTTGCGGACGTAAACGTCCGGGTGATCGTCGGGCGCGAGGCCGTTGCCTTCCTGATGATTCAGTCCGGCGCCATAGGCGGCGACGCTGGAGATGAACACATAGCGATGCAGCGCATCGCCGGCGGCCGCGCGGGCAGTCGCCTCAACGTGAGCCGCGGTGGTGCCTTTCTCGAAGTCGTAGGCATTGTCAAAGACCAGTTCAAAGCCGGCTCCGGAGAGCGCGGCCTTGACGGCCTTCGTGTCATTACGATTGACCTTGAGATTCTTGACGCGGCGCCCCAGACCATGCCGGTCGCGGCGATGCATCACCGTGACGTGATGGCCTGCATTCAGCAGCTCCGCAACCAGGTGCCGGCCTAGAAACCCGGTTCCCCCGATAACCAAACACTTCATGGGCGCGAGTCGGCGCCGCCCTGGCCGCCCCCGTCGAGGATGCAGACGGAGACAAGGCCGCTGGCGCCGTTAGTCGTAATACTCCGTTCCCAGGTGCGTGATCAGGTTCTCGCCGCGCATATGGCGCAGGGTGTTCTTGAGCTTCATCAACTGAATGAAGATGTCGTGCTCGGGGTAGAGGCCCGGCGCGGTCATCGGCGCCTTGAAGTAGAACGAGAGCCACTCCTGAATGCCACGCATGCCGGAGCGTTGGGCCAGATCCAGGAACAGCGCGAGATCCAGCACCAGCGGAGCGGCCAGGATCGAATCGCGGCACAGGAAATCGATCTTGATCTGCATCGGGTAGCCGAGCCAGCCGAAGATGTCGATGTTGTCCCAGCCTTCTTTCTGATCCCCGCGCGGCGGATAGTAGTTGATGCGGACCTTGTGATAGTGGTCCTTATAAAGATCCGGATAAAGCTGTGGCTGCAGGATCTGATCCAGCACGCTCAGCTTGGTTTCTTCCTTGGTCTTGAAGGAGCCGGGGTCGTCCAGCACTTCGCCGTCGCGATTCCCCAGGATGTTGGTGGAGAACCAGCCGGACAGGCCCAGCATGCGGGCCTTCAATCCGGGCGCGAGCAGCGTCTTCATGAACGTCTGTCCGGTCTTGAAATCCTTGCCGCAGATGGGCACGTTCATCTGCTTGGACAACTCCAGCAGCGCCGGGATGTCGTGCGAGAGGTTGGGCGCGCCGTTCGCATAAGGAACACCGCACTTGATCGACGCATAGGCGTAGATCTGGCTGGGCGCGATCTCGGGATCGTCTTTGCGCAGACCTTCCTCGAACGTCTCGATGGTCTGATGCACGGCGGCGGGCTTGTGGAATACCTCGGTGGAGCCGCACCAGATCATGACCAGCCGCGAGCAGTTGTGGTCAGCCCTGAACTTGCGGATGTCCTCCATCAAGGCTTCCGCGCGCTCCATCTTGGTGCCGGTCTTGACGTTCGGTCCGTTGATGTTGCGGACGTAATCCTGTTCAAAGACGGCCTTCATGGGCTGAATCGCCGAAAGGGGTTCCTTCAGGGAATCCAGAAGATTCCGTTCCAGCACCTTGGCGTTGACGGCGGAGTCGTAGACGGTGTCTTCGTAAATATCCCACCCGCCGAAAACGAGGTCGTTCAAGCCGGCCAGAGGAACAAAATCCTTAATAAAGGGAGTGCGGTTATCGGTCCGCTTCCCGAGCCGGATGGTGGCGAGCTGGGTCAGGGACCCGATCGGTTTCGCCATCCCGCGCCGAACGGCTTCCACGCCGGCAATGAATGTGGTGCTTACCGCGCCGAGACCGGGAATGAGAACTCCAAGTTTTCCGTCTGCAGGCGCAATCTGGACGCTATCCTGAGCCAAGTTGGTCGTGCTCCTTGTCGTTGGGGGCCCAATCTCCGGTGGAGTGCGGCTTCCGCGGGGATGAAAAGCGGCGGTGCGGCACAACCGAGGGCCTAGAACATATCTAGGATATACTAGCATCGAATGCAGAATCGCGCGACAAGTACGATCTCTGCGGTCCTGGTGGACGACGAGAAGCTGGCCTCCGATGAGCTGGCCTATCAGCTCCGCGACTTCCCCGACATCGAAGTGGTCGCCACGGCGGCGAACGGCCTGGAAGCTCTTGACCTGATTGAAGATCTGGAGCCGGATTTGGTCTTCATGGACGTCCAGATGCCGGGCATGGACGGCATGACGGTGATCCGCAAGCTGCGCGACCGCCAAGTTCCCCTGCCCCATTTCGTATTGGCCACCGCCTACGACCAATATGCGGTGGAAGCGTTCGGCTTGGAGGCGCTCGATTACCTGCTGAAGCCGGTGGAAGCCGAGCGTCTGACGGCGTGCGTGGAGCGGGCGCGCAAGGCGATCCGGGAGCGGCAGCGGGATTCCCAGCTCGACGAGAAAGACGATCCCAAGCCCGCGCTGCAACGCACCAAGCTTCTGATCAAGGCCGGCCAGCGAAACTACATCGTCGACGTGAAGGACGTCGTGTACGCGACGATCGAAGACGGGTTAATTACGGTGGTGGCGACCGGCGTCGAGGGGCAGTCCAACTACCGGACGATTGAAGAACTCCAGTCGAACCTCGATCCGGAGGTCTTCTGGCGGGTGCACCGGTCCTACCTGGTGAACATCCACAAGATCCGGGAAGTGATTCCGTGGTTCAAGTCGAGCTTCCAGCTCAAGATGGACGATAAAAACCAGACCGAGATCCCGGTGAGCCGGGTCCAGACCAAGCGGCTGCGCGCACTGCTGAAACTGTAGGCGGCGCAAGCCAATTTCATCCCGCCCGCGTCCTGGCGCCCTGTTTCCGAATCCAATAAACCGTCATGAAGAAAGAAGCTGCGAGCCCAAAACCTGTGAATGCAGAGCCAGTGCGCTCAGAATCGGTGGCACCGGAATCGGCAGAAAAAGACCTCTACTTCGAGGACTTTACCGTGGGGCGTAAGTTTCCGGTTGGATCCTACACGGTGACCGAGGACGAGATGCTGGAGTTCTCGCGGCAGTTCGATCCGCAGCCCATGCACGTCGATAAAGAAGCGGCCGAGGCGGGACCCTTCGGCGGAATCATCGCCAGCGGCTGGCACACCGCGTCACTGGCCATCAAGCTCGCGGCCGAGGCGCGCCCGTTCGGCAATACGCAAATGCTGGGCCTGGGCGTCTCCGACCTCCACTGGCCGCAACCGGTACGACCCGGCGATACGCTCACCGTGGAACTGGAAGTGGAAGAAGCGCGCGTGTCAAAATCAAAACCCGATTTCGGGATCGTCAAGTTTCGCGTGACAGCCTACAACCAACGCGGTGAAGTTGCCTATGAAAAGCACCCGAGTTGCTGGGTTCCCAGGCGCAAACCCCTATCAGAAACAGTTCAACCGGCTCCGGAACAGGGATCGGACGCGGATCCGATACAAGACTGAGCTTCAAGAATTGAAGAAGGCGTCGGCGCGCCTCCTTTGTTCAGAACAGGAATGGCACCGTATCCCAAACTCGCTTCCCATGGAAAGCCACGTACGGTGGCCACCAGATGACGTTGAGTATTTTAGCCAACCTTCCTTGAGTCGACACTTATTACACTCACCACGACAATGTCGTGCTAGACCATCCGAGGGACCTTACGTAGAGGCTTTGTCGCGATTCGGTAAGTTTGCTTACCGATCAAACTATATATCAGTCTCGCGGGTTTAACAAGGGTAATTCCCGTAGTATCGACGTTCTTTTACGCGCCAGGATGATTCAGTACGGCACTCTTAGGAATTGTCTGAACCGAGGCGTCCTAATTCAGGACCTTTACCGAAGAAGAAACCAGAAACCACAAGGGGTGGCTCCAACGTTGTATGTGTGACATCTTTCACATCGCATGTGACATCTTTCCACCAAAGCGTTGTGGGGAATCGCCCACTACACCCTACTGAATTGAAGCCGGCACGGCCCTTAACGTGTCCAGCCCTCTCCAGTCACTCCCACGCGTTGTAATACGACATAACCAATGCCAGTCCGCGTATACATCTCCGGGACAGTAAAACAATATGCCGATTCTATCCCGGAAACAAGCTCACGCGAATGTTGTAACTAAGACGCAGTAAATCCGGCGCATCGCCAGGGCTAACATTCGTCTCATCCACTCCGCGGCGGCCCCTGTGAAAATATAATATCGTGCGAGACCGCGGGGAATAATAAAACACAACCCAAAAGCAAACTCCCGTGCTACCAACGCCTTTCATTAAGACCTGACCCCGAATCAAATTCGGGACAAATGCGGGTATGACCCTGCGATGGCGCGTCCCTGCCTCGCCACGGTCTCTAACGACCTCGAAACACGAAGGGGCAAAACAACGGGGAAGACACAACGGGGACGCGAGGATAGAACGCCTCCTCTGCCGATAGAACGCTGATAGAACAATGACGGTTGTTCACGGTCCCTCGAAACACATCGGGCAAAACGCGCGCCGCTTGCTATCCTAAGAGAAACGAAGCGAAGATACGAAGGTCCGCGCAACCGTAAGGAGATGCACTAGTGTTTCCAAATGCATACGCGGGATTTTCAGAAGGAGTGCACGAATGGATCAAGAAAACAGATTGTCCTATTTCTTTCTGGGCTTGGGATTGGGCGTTGCAGTTGGCGTGCTGTTTGCCCCGAAAGCCGGAGCCGAAACGCGCGAACTGATCCGGAGCAAGGCGGAAGAAAGCGGGGAGTACGTCCGCCGCCGCAGCGGCGAACTCCGCGACTCGGCAACCGGAGCCCTCGATCGCAGCAAAGAGGAATTGAATCGGCGGAAGGACCATCTCACGGCAGCCGTCGAGGCGGGTAAACAGGCCTACCGTGAAGCCACGACGACCGTCGACAGTGAATAGGTTGGGCCAAGAGCCGGATCAGGAAGCCCGCGCCTTTGACTGGTGAGTTTGACCGGTGAGGAAGTCCGGAACGCAAGTTTGCCTGGGCTCGGACTTCCCCAGGATGCGCGGATGCGCCGGATAGGCCGGTCTCATGAGGAGTGCCGCGGGCGGCAATGGAACGCGGTGGTGAGACATCGTGGTTTCCGCTCCTCTGGAACCGGCGGAATTGGGTCCGGCCGGCGGCTCCCGGTGTGAGTTGCTTGAGGGATCTAACCGGCGAATGGCACGGCAAGCAGTGCGGGATTGGCTCTGGATCGAGCCTGGGAAACAAGTGCAGAGGACAGGGTTATGGAAGACTCCACATTACTGCTGATCATGGCCGGAGCGGTTGTTGTGTCGGCGATTGCGCTGGTGATTCAAGCCGGACTGCTGTACGGAACCTTTCGGGCGGCGCAGTCGATGCGGGAGAACGTGCAGTCGGTGATGCCGAAGGTCGAGGGACTGCTAAATACCTCGCAAGTGGCCTTGGAAGAAAGTCGCTCGGGGATTGCCGAGGTCCGGGAGAAATCGGTGTCTTTGCTCGAAGCCGGGCACCGGCAAGTGGATCATGTCGAGGAATTCCTGAATGACGCCTCTAACCGGACGCGCTCCCAACTGGAGCATGCCGAGGCGATCATCAACGATACGCTGAATCGGACCCAGGACACGGTGGCGCTGATCCATACGGGAATCCTGCGGCCGATTCGCGGCGTAAGCGGATTGATCGCGGCGGTGTCGGCGGCGTTCCAGTTCCTGGCGCAGGCCAAGGCCAAGCGGGGAGAATCGGGCGCGGGCGATTAACCTCCCGGCGAACGGCTGCCGGCAGCGGGCCGCTTTCGGCCGACGCACACGTCCCATAGAATGGAGACGCACGCGTCCCTAAAATAGAGAAGCTGCCGCCAGCGGTGAGCGGCGCTCCGAAGGGCGAGGGAGATTACGGGCCAACCCCGGCGCCCTGTTCGATCGATGTGGCCTTGCGCGTGTGGAGGACTCATGAAGTTCCAGTCCTGTTTGCGTCTGCTGCTGCTGGCGCCGATTCTCTGTCCGGCGCACCTGATTGGCCAACCCATACCGGTTGAACTCGCCTCCCCTGCCCCTGTGTCCCTGCCCTCGGCCGCGCAAATGGCCGCCTGGCTGACCGACGTCACTCTGGACCCCCAACAGACCTATCGCGTCCGCGACCTGAACCTGCGGAAGGATGACATCCGTCTGTACTTCAATGACGGCTACCTGATGTTCCTGACTCCGGTGAACGGAAAGCGCATCGGCGCGATCTTCACCGGCCTGGAGGAATCCGGCGACGGCGAGGTGCTGCTGTTTCCGCCGGGCCGCGCCGAGCGGGAATCGCTGGCCAAGTTCACCGGCAGCCCGAATCTCGACGAACATTTCTCGACGGCGCTGCTGCTGTTCACCGACGGTTCCGGCGAGGATCTGCTCCGCAACATCGGGCAAGGCGGCCGCGGATATCTGGAACCCGAGGCGTCCGCGACACTCCTGCCCCGCTGGGTGCAAGCCGCGAAAAACGTCGTCGGGAGCATGAACCAGTACCTGGTGGCGAGTCTGCTCTCGGCCGGTCCGCCGGAACAGAATGGCTTTTTCTATGCCACGGTGACCGGCAAGCGGCTGGGCATGCTGGAAGTCCTGCGGGATCCGCATTCCGAGGACACGATCGTCGCCGGGCAAATGACCGAGCGGGGCGGACGTACCGTCTATGACGTTTGGACCGGCTTCCCGGAGCGGCGCGTCCGCGAAGGCGGCGATCCCACGCCATACCCCTACCGGCTGTCGGATCACCGGATCCAGGCCACCATCGACGGCGACCTGTTTCTGAGCGCCACCACGCGCGCCACACTGGAGCTCACCGGCGACGAGCGGGCCTTTCTCTTCGCGATCTCTCCGGCCGAGGAGGTCACCGAGGTCCGCATCGACGGCAAACCGGTGGAATTACTGAAACAACCCTCAGAACTGCGCCGCGCCATGAGCCCCAATCAGAATGACGTCTTCCTGGCGGTGGCTCCAGAGGTGCTGCGTGCGGGCAGTCCGCACCAGATCGAGTTCGATCATCAGGGCACCGTGATCCGCGATCACGGCCACAACGTCTATTCCGTGGATGCGCGCCTCAACTGGTATCCGGGCATCGGGCTGGACTATTCGAAGTTTGACCTGGAGTTCCGCTATCCCAGCGACCTGACGCTGGTGACCCCCGGTAAGATCGTCGAGGAGCGGCAGGAAGAAGGCTGGCGCATCACCCGGCGCGTGACGGACGTGCCGATCCGCGTGGCTGGCTTTAATCTGGGGCGATTCTCCGGCATCCGCGCCAAGGCCGGTCCCATCACGGTCGACGTCTATGGCAACCGCGGGCTCGATCCGGCGCTGGTGCCGCGTCCCCGGCAGATGATCATCACACAGCGCGTCCCCCGCTTCCGCGCCAGCATTGAGACGCACACCACCACCTTTAACTCGACGCCGACGCCTCCCGATCCGCTGGGCCGGCTCAAAGCGGTCGCCGAGGATGTCTCCGCGTCGCTCGAATTCTTTACCGGCTTGTTCGGTCCGCCGGCCATGGACACGCTTACCGTTTCCCCGATTCCGGGAACCTCGGGCCAGGGCTTCCCCGGGCTGATCTATCTGTCGACGCTCTCCTACCTGGAAGAGGAAGAACGTCCCGAGCCGTTGCGAAACATCCGCCAGCAGGTTTTTTATTCCGACTTGATGGTGGCGCACGAGGTCGCGCATCAGTGGTGGGGCAACGTGGTGGCTCCGGCGTCGTATCGCGATGATTGGATCGTGGAATCGTTGGCGGAGTACTCCGGCCTGCTGTGGCTGGAACATCAGCGTGGCGGCGACCTGGTGGGATTCACGCTGGACGATTTCCGGCACGATCTGCTTGAGAAGACCGGCGAAGGAACCGTGGAATCATTCGGGCCGCTGACCTGGGGCTATCGCCTGAATGCGGCCCCGGCGGAGAACACCAGCCGGATCATGACGTATGAAAAGGGCACCTGGATCTTCCATATGCTGCGGCAGCGGCTGGGGGACGAGAACTTTTTCAAACTGTTGACGGCGCTGCGGACCCGCCACCAATTCGGGGCCGTTTCCACCGAACAGCTCCAGGAGCTGTCCAAGGAGTTCCTGCCGGAGGGTATGCGTCCTCGGCAAATCGACCTGTTTTTTGAGAACTGGGTCTATGGAACCGGCATTCCGAAACTGGAGTTGGACACGCACATCGAAAACCGTGGCAGCGAAGGCGCCGCGGTCTCCGGGTCCTTGCGTCTGCGCGGCAAGCTGGCCGACGGGTTCAGCGTCGAGGTCCCGGTGGAGTTCCGCTTCCCCGGCGGAGCCACCGAAGTGCGGTGGTTCGAAGCGACTCAGGAGCCAGTGGAGTTCCGGACCAGCTTTCAGGTGTCACCGCAGAGCATCCGTGTCCGCCGTGGCGCGATTCTGCACGCCGACTAACGGCCCGGTTTTGGGCCGCGCTTCCGTGCAATGCGACAATAAGAGATCCACCTGTTTTATGCTTTCCTACGGCTACACCTATGCGGGAGGCTGTCTGGCCGGAGCGGCGATCGTCGGCTATCTGGCCGGCTGGCCCTGGGCGATTCCCTTCGTCATCGTCGCCATCTTTTGCCTGAATTTTTTCCGGGATCCGGAGCGCGTGCCGCCGGAAGGTCCGGTGGCCGTTTCGCCGGCCGATGGGAAGGTCGTCGCCATCCGGCCCAACGATGCGGGCGGCTGCCAGGTCAGTATCTTCTTGAACATCTTTGACGTGCACGTGAACCGCACGCCGATCCCCGGAACCATCACGGCCATTGACTACAAGCGGGGCGATTTTTTGAACGCCGCCAATCCCAAGGCCAGCACCGAAAACGAGCAGAATATCTTCACCATCGACGGCGAGGTCGGCGGACGCAAAACGCGCGTGGTCTTCAGCCAAATCGCAGGGCTGATTGCGCGGCGCATTATCTGCTACAAGCAAGTAGGGGACAAAGTGGGTCCGGGCGAGCGCGTGGGACTGATCAAGTTCGGCTCGCGCGTCGATATCTTTTTGGGCGGTGAGTGGCGCATCCTGATCGCCGAAGGAGATCGCGTGAAGGCGGGTGCGACCGCGATCGCCAGCATGGACGAAGGTGCATAGCGGGCCGGTAATCTTTCGGCCGCAACAAAACCGCAGGACCCGACTCTGAATAGGGAACCCATGGCACTACGAGACAAACTGATTGACCCCCAATCGCCCGACCGGCGGCCTCGCCGGGCGGCCTATGCTCTGCCGACGTTCTTTACGGCCGGCAACATTTTCCTGGGGTTTTTCGCGCTGATGGAAACGTTCCGTGGCGCAATGGTCGCGTCTGGAGACGTCGCCATGGCACAGGAGCGATTCTCCGCCGCCGCGGTGGCCATCGGGATCGCCGTGTTCCTGGACGGGCTCGATGGACGCATCGCCCGCATGACCAACACGGTGAGTGATTTCGGTCGCGAGATGGACTCGCTCGCCGACGTGATCTCGTTCGGCATCGCGCCTGCCGTACTGGCCTACGCCTGGGGCGTGGAGTTCACCAGCGATCCGCCGGCTCCGTTCACCTTGCATCAATTGCATCAGGCCGGGTATTTTTTCTCGTTCCTCTATCTCCTGTCCGGCGCCATGCGGCTGGCCCGGTTCAACGTGCAAGTGAACCCGATACCCAAGAACCCCGGACGCCCCGACCGCAAGTATTTCGTGGGCCTGGCGATTCCGGCCGGTGCGGCGATGGTCGCCTCGGTGGTTTTCGCAGCGAACAGCCTGCCGATCCGGCATTGGGCGCTGACGGCCGGGTGGCTGGTGCTGATGGGCCTGCTGTCGTTCCTGATGATCAGCACCTGGCGTTATCCCAACTTCAAGAATCTGAACTTCCGCCGCCCACATTCCCCGCAGATGGTGGTCGGACTGGGCTGCATCATCTTTCTCGTGTGGAACATGCCACAGCCCATGTTACTGGGAATGGCGACCACCTATATGTTGAGCGGCGTTGTCGTGCGTGTCGGCGGCATCATTCGACGGCGACTGCGGAATCATCCCGAACCGGAGCGGCAGATTGGCTAGTTCATCTTCGAAAACCAAGGTCGCCATTGTCGGCGGCGATAGTCTGCTGGCGCGCGAGCTGCGGGACCTGCTCGGCGGGCATAAGCCGGCGCCCGAAATTGAGCTCGTCTCGGCGGCGCCCGAAGGTACCTCGATGCTCAGCGCGGAGCTGAATCCGTCCACCGAAGAGGCGCTGATTATGTCGCCGCTGGCAAAGGGTACTCTCGATGGCTCCGGCGTGGTCTTTCTGGCGGGAACCGCATCGTCCAGCCGGCGGGCGGCAAAGCTGCGGCCTGCTGATGGCGTGTTGATCGATCTCGCCGCGGGACTCGAAGACCTGCCTGAAGCGCGGCTGCGGGCGCCGTCAGCCGAAGCTCCCGGTCACGGTGAACAAGGGGCCTCGGTACAAGTGATTGCACATCCGGGAGCCATCGCCCTGACGATGTTTCTCGCGCGCCTCTCCGAGATCGCAAAGCTCGAGCGGTCGATCGTCCACGTGTTTGAGCCCGCCAGCGAGCGCGGCCAGAAAGGCATCGAGGAGCTGCAGAAGCAGACCGTCGCGATCCTTTCCTTCAAGTCCGTAGAAGGCGACGTGTTTGACACCCAACTCGCGTTTAATCTCCTCGCCGCCTATGGCGAGGAAGCGCTGGAGCCGCTGGATTCGGTCGAACTGCGGCTGGAGCGGCATCTGGCTTCGCTGCTGGCCGGCTGGCCGGCGATTCCCATGCCGTCGTTGCGCATGATTCAGGCCCCGGTGTTCCACGGCCATAGCATGTCGATCTGGGTGGAGTTCGCCGAGCGCCCCGACCTGGAAGCATTGGCGAAGTCTCTCAGCGATGCAGGGCTGGATGTCCGCCACGAGGAGCCGCCCGCCAACGCTGCCATCGCCGGCCACAGCGGGCTCAGCGTCGGCGCCATCACCCCGGACCGCAACCATCCCACCGCCTGCTGGTTCTGGCTGGTGAACGACAACCTTCGTCTGGCGGCGGAGAATGCGATTGCCGTCCGCGAAGAATTGCTCTAGAAAGAGCGGCTCCCAGCGAACCAGGATCTCGCGCACTCAACGTCGACCGCCCGCGCGAGCCATCCCCACGAATCATCCGCGCTAATCTAGAGGAGATCGCGAGCCCACTCCCGGCTCGCGTACGGGTTCATCCCCCTACGGTTTCATCAAATGGGAAGCACACCTTCACGAGTTCACGCGCCACGCCGGCGGGCCGCGAAACTTCTTCTGATCCTCGCGCTGGCGGCGCTGGGCACGCTCACCTCCTGCGGCTATCACGTCGGCGGCAAAGCGGACCTGCTGCCGGATACCGTCCGCACCATCGCCGTGCCCGCCTTCGGCAATAGCACCGTGCGCTACAAGCTGACTGACTGGATGCCGCAAGCCATCTCCAAGGAGTTCCTGACCCGTACGCGCTACCGCATCGTCTCGGACCCATCCAAGGCCGACGCGGTGCTCAACGGCAACATCCTGCGCTACAACTTTTTCCCGATCATCTATGACGATAAGACCGGGCGCGCCAACGTCGCCCAGCTCTACGTCACGATGGATGTGCGGCTGACGGACACCGCGACCGGCGAGATTCTCTATCAACAGCCCGCCTTTCAGGTCGACGAGCGATATCAGATCAGCCCCAACCCGGTGGAATATTTCGAGGAGTCCGATTACGCGCTCCAGCGCGCCAGCCAGCAGGTCGCGCAACAGATCGTCACCGCCGTGCTGGAGAACTTCTAGCCGCGCGGCGATCCCGCCCGGTCTCAGTAAGCCGATCCTGAAACATGACGCCAGCCCAGTTCCGCGCGCAACTGCAAAAGTCCGAACCCGAACCGGCCTACCTGTTCCTGGGTCCGGACGCCTATGAACGCAGCCAGTGCCGGCAGGCGTTGCTGGCCAAGGTCCTGCCGACCGAAGAGGCTCGCAACGACGGCTTCACACATCACAGCCTGGATCAGACCGACCTTCTGGCGGTCATTGACGATGCCCGCTCGGCGTCACTGTTTGCCTCCGAACGCGTGATCTGGCTGGGCCGGGCCGAAGCCGTGCTGCCCAAGGGGGCCAAGACGGGGGATGTGCCCGGGATCGCGGAGCTTACGGCCTATCTTGCGGATCCGCCTCCGGGAACCGTGCTGGTCGTGGACTGCGCGCGCTACGGCTTCGAGGGAGACGACAAGGCCAAGCTCCAGCGGGTGGAAAAGCTCTATTCGGTGATTCCGGCGAAGGTCGAGTTCCGGCCGTATTCGCCCGCAGGCCGCGCGGTCGCTGGCACAGGGGCTGGCGAAAGGAGCGGGACCTGAAGCTCGGGCTCGGCGAGCTGGCGCTCGTGCTGGAGGCGACCGGGAACGACGCGGCGCGCATCGCCCTGGAGATCGAAAAACTCAGCCTTTATGTCGGCACTGAGCGCTCGGTCACCGCCGAAGATATCACCGAGCTGATTCCGGACGCGCAGTCGACCAACGTATTTGAACTGGTGAAGGCGCTGGGCCAGGGAGACCGGCAAGGCGCGTTGCGGATTCTGGATCTGCTCGCCCGCGAGGGCGAATACATGCCGCTGGCGCTGACATTCCTGGCCACGCAGTTCCGCATGGCGCTGGCCGCGCGCGAAGCCGGCATGACCGATCCGCGGCAGATTCAGGACTACTTCAACAAGCTTGGCGCGCGGATCTGGCCGGACCGGGCTCGGCAGATTTCGGAAACGGCGCGGGCCTTTCCCCGGAGGCAGCTATCCCAGGCGATCGTGCGGGTCGCCAATGCGGATCGCGCGCTACGGGAGCCTCGTCCGGATGACCGGATCGTGATGGAAGAGATGATCGTCGCGCTGACCGCTCAGCAGTAGTGAGGGCAGAGCTGCGCTTCGAGTCCTCCCGTTGCCAGCCGACCCATGCCAGGTCGAAACCTGCTCCTCACAACCATTCGTCAGCACCGATTCGGGCGACGAGGATTTGCGAAGGTGCCGCGACCGACTTGTCAGCCGCAGCCTTCGGCGTGGGCGGATAGCGCGCAGGATGCCCTTCGAACCATCCCCCGGGCACAGAAAATCCGCCGGCCCGGAGACCGGCGGATCAAAAGTCAAAACCGTGCGGAAGCTTAGGCTTCGCTGCCCACGCCCTGGAGCTTCGCCAGACGGTTGACCAGACGGCTCTTGTAGCGAGCCGCGGTATTCTTCTTGATGATGCCCCACTTGGCGGCCCGGTCAATCATCGACTGGGTCTCCGGAACCATCGCCTGGGCGCCGGAAGCGTCCTTGGCCTCGAGCAGACGGCGCATCTTCCGGATCTGGTGACGCAGGCGCGTCTTGCGCGTCCGGTTCACAGCCGTGCGGCGCTCGGTCATACGTACGCGCTTCAGCGCGGATACAGTGTTAGCCATACAAAAACCTTGAATCTCTCTCCAATACCCACTCAGGGAGCCGGAGTGCTCAGTGGATCACCCCTATCGAACCAAACGGGAAGACCGCACACGCCGGAATCTATATGTTACCGCAACTTGGGCCGCTCGGCTAGTCGAGTCCCAAGCCCCACGGCCGTACCTGCTCGAAGGATACACCAAGCCATTATCGTTCGTCGCCGGAACTCTAGGAATCCCCCTCGACAATCGCTACAATCGCGACTATGGGTGGTCTCCTCAGATCGTATTTGGGCTGGTTGTTCGCCGCGATTTTGCTGGCTCCGGCAGGATTGGCGCAGGATCATTTCGCCGGGGTGATGGGGGGCGTTTCGACGCTCAGCGCCGACGCAGTCAATCAGGGCACACCTCCGCAAGCGACCTCGTCCTATAAGCCGGAAAATGGCGCCACGGTCGTCGGCTATCTCGGGCGCCACTTCACCGATTACTTTTCAATGCAGGTGAGCTATTCGTGGAATCGTAACGCGCTGACGCTGGCCGGTGGCAACTTCGCCGCGGGAACCTCCTATAGCGCTCCGTTCACATCGACCCTGAACACCTACGGCGTTGAGGGCATGGCGTATTTCCGGGATCGCGACAGCACGCTTCGGCCGTACCTTTCCGCGGGTCCGACCATCTCCAACCTACGCGCCGATCCGAGCGGACCGGCGCAGACCCTGAGAACCGGCGCGCAGATCCCGCAACGCGTTCGCGGCATCAAGGTCGGCCTACGAGTCGCGGTGGGCATCGACTGGCGCATCAGTGATCGCGTCAGCCTGCGCTATTCCTTCAGCGAGACGATTCAGCAGAACCCCATCAGCGAGGCGCTCCAGCCCCCGGCGCAACGCCGCCTGGCGAATTTCCAGAACCTGTGGGGCGTACACTTCCACTTCTAGCGGGTTCTCCTGGGACAACAGGGACAGACACTCGTTTTCCTCCATCAATCTGCACGCTGAATCCCCCGAGCCTGGGAAAACAGTGTCTGTCCCAAGTTTTCCGTCGTCTGGGCTTCCCTCGCAGCTAGCTGTTCTTGAATTCCGCGTAAGGGCAATGCGGCCACCAGATGGGCGGATGCTCCAGGCTTTCTGCCAGCTTCCGCGCATGGCAGACGTGACACGGGAACTTCCGCTGCAGCGTCTCGCCCACCGGAGCGACCTGCACCAATTCCTCGAACACACATAGCTTGCGGCCGGCGGCCTTGGTCACCTTCACCGATTCCAGCGGACCGGAGGCCTGCTGCTCGCGGATCATCGCCGTGTAGATCCGGGATCGCAGGCGCGCAGGAGTTCGCTGCGAGGAGGCCGACGATGCTGCGGAGGAGACGGCGGCTTCGCCATCCGGACCCTCGCCCAGGCGAGCGAACAGATCCTCAAAAATCCGATCTGAATGGTTCTCGCTCATACCGCACCCTTCGCTTTCTTCCCATCACCGCCGCCAAACCGCCTGGCGAACTCTTCCCGGAACTGACCCCGCGCCCGCGCCAGGAGCCGTTCCACTGCCTTCTCCGTCCTTCCGATTTCCTTGCCAATCTCGGCGCCGGATTGCCGATCCCAATAGCGCCACTGCAGCACGCAACGATAGGTCTCGGGGAGCCCGGCCAGAATCTCCTGAATGGCCTCGGCACGCTGCGCGGCGACCAGGTCGTCGGCGAATGCGGGCCCCTCGGTCAACTGCGCGGGAGGCGGCGCATCCGGCTCATCGGGGAGCTCGGCGTGCCGCAACACCTTGCGGTAATGATCCTGCACCTTGTGCCGCGCGATCCCGGCCATCCATTGCTTCAGACCCGACTCGCCGCGATACCGCTCCAGACCCCGCCAGGCTTCGAGAAACACGTCCTGCGTCAGGTCATCGGCGGCATCGGTATTCGGAGCCAGCCGCCAATGTACGTACTGATAGACGGCATCGGAGAACCGGTCGACGAATTCGGCCGTCGCCTTGCGATCCTTGCGCAGCACGGCGGCGACCAGTTCCCTCTCGTCGCCGGCTTCCCGGGCGCGCCCCGGCTCCGGATCCGGCGCCGCTTCCGGTTTCGATGGACTGCTTCCATGGGTCCTCGCACCGCCGGGCGGACCGGATCCCATGGGCATGGAATTCAAAATCAATGCCCTCTGGAAGTTAGAGTCGCACAAAAGGGGAAAATCCCCCGCCCCAGGAGGGGCATCCATCCTGAATTCGCAAACCGCTCAATCGCACGTTGAGGGGACGAGTTCGCGAGGTGGCGCGGGGCCATGCCCCGCGATCAACGACTAACCCGCTTAACGCGGCTTCAGCGGCGTCGCATCCTGCAGCGCCCAATCGAGCACCGACGGCCACTCGCCGTAGCCGGCCGGGAAATTGATGTGCTCGGCGCCCGGCAGGACGTCATATTCGACATCCAGCGTCTTGGCCAGTTCCTTCAGGTCGTCCTGCGGGCAGTAGGGATCGTTGTCGCTCGAGACGATGCGCGTCGAGCGGGCGACCTTCTTCAAATCCACCCCGTCCAGCGACATCGGCAGGAAACCCTCCGCGCGCGGCTCCCAGAAGAACGGCGAGGTCGGGGCGACCAGCAGAACTCGGTCGGCGACCACGGCAGGCTCGGCGACGCGCGCCGAATAATGCAGCCACATCATTACGCCGAGCGAATGCGGCATCACGACCAGTTCCTGCCCGGCCAGCGATTTGAGTTCGGCGTCCAGAACCTCCAGCCAAATGTCGAGTTTGGGCGCGGCCGGATCCGGGAACTCCGGGAACCGGACGGTTTCGCCGGCGGCTTCCAGCTTTTCGCGCAGCCAATGCTGCCAGTGGCCCGGTCCGGAGCCGTCAATGCCGTAGATCAGAAGAAAGGTGCGGTCCGCCATCGTGTCTTAGCTATCCTAGCGCGGCCCAGTGGAGTCCCCCGCATTCAGAACCACGAGCGGCAGCGACCGGCAACGCCGCCTTCCCCAACCCACACCACCGACGGCGGCAACCCCGCCACCCGTCAAACCGAACCGCGCGCGTCAGCAAGCGGCCCAACGACAAACAGGAACGACGCCCCTTGCCGGTTAATCCCCCAGCAAACGGCCGTAGGGTTCCAGCCCCTCGACGTTGTCACAGACCGCCTTCATCGCCGCCGTGATGGGGATCGCCAGCAGCAGTCCGACGCCGCCCCACAACATGCCCCACAGCATCAGGGCGATGGTCACCACCAACGGATTCAAGTGGACCCGCGAGCCCACAAACTTCGGATACAGCAGGTTCACCGCCAGCAAGTGCAGCACGGTGATCGAGATCGCCAGGAACACATAGACCGCCGGCTCCCGGGAAAAGGGCAGCAGCGCGAAGATCGGCGGACCCATGGCCAGCGGCAACCCGATGTAGGGCACCAGACTTAGGAACCCGCTCACCGGACCGATCAGCGGCCAATACGGCACCTGCACCGCGGCGAAGATCAGCATGCTGGCGATGCTCAGCAGGATCCCCAGTAGAAAATTCCCGACCACATAGGCCCGAACCATATCCGCCACCCCGTCCATGGCGCTCATCACCGTGTAGCGCGGCTCGCCTTCCAGCGTCACCAGCACGCGCGACCGCAGATGATCGCCCCAGCTCAGGATGAAGTACACCAGAAACGGCACGAACGACGCCATCAGGAGGATGTCATAGAACGACGCCAGATATTGGTAAAGATAGCTCGCCAGGTTGGTCGGCTCGGGCAGGACGCGGACCTCCTGCACCGGGTTGGGCAAGACGGGGTCGGGCTGTGGGCCGCCGGCGCTGGATGCGCCCGGCTGAGACACCCCATCGCCCGCGGATTGCCCGGCGAGCCCGCCCACCGGAACCTGCTCCCGCAGCCGGCGCGGCACCAGCGTCGACACGATGTTCCGCTCCAGCGTCTCGACGCGCGTCGCCGCGTTGTCCACGATTTCGTTGATCCGCTCGCCGTAGGCCGGCAGATCGTCCACAATCGCGCCGGTCTGGGTGTAGACCGCCAGCGCCGCGAAATAAACCACCAGAGCCGCCAGAGAACAAACCAGGAAGCTGGCCATCCCGCGCGGCACCCGGACCCGCATGAACAGGCGCACCATCGGCTCCAGCAGCAGCGCGATGATGAAGGCAAAAATCACCGTGATGAAAAACACCCGGCCGTAGTACAGAAGCGCAACGCTCGCCCCGGCGGCCAGGATGTTGACCGCCAGCCGATACCCTCGTTCCGCTGCTGACGTTGGAGCCCACACTGCACTACAACTATAATTTGGACAGAGAGTGCCGAACAATCAAAATCCACGGAACGGGCGGATTCTTGCGCTCGATGTCGGAAAAAAGCGGATCGGAATGGCGGTCAGCGATGCCCTTGGCATCACCGCGCAAGGGCTGCCGACGCTGAAGCGGACCACCGTCCGGGACGACCTCGGCGCCATCGACCGGATCGCGGGCCAGCAGGAGGCCGTCCTGATCCTGATCGGCAATCCCTTGCACATGGACGGGACCGAGAGCCGCCAGTCCGCCTACACCCGCCAGTTCGGCGACAAACTAGCCGCCCGCACCGGACGCCCCGTCGAATATTGGGATGAGCGCTTGACCTCGGTCGCGGCCGAAGAGGTCCTGAAACAGAGCGGCGTCGGGATCGGCAAACGCGCCCGGGCCGTCGACAAAATGGCCGCGCAGATCATCCTGAGAAACTACCTGACCGCCTGCGCCACCATGGCCGAGTTCGGGGTCCCACTGGAATCGTGGGAAATGGACCCCGAGGAAATCGACTCCTGGGAAACGGATCCCGACGAGGACCATCTCGACGACAGCACCATCGAGACGGAGCGCGCACGATGAAGAAAGTCCTGATCGGAGCCGCGGCAGCGGTCACATTGGTCCTTTTGGGCGTGGGAATCTTGGCCTACTCAGCCATGCATCGCCCGTTTAAAGGCTACGATAACGATGTCCTGCTGGTGATCCCGCACGGCTCCGGAACGCGCGACATCGCCCACCAGTTGACCGACTCCGGCGTGCTCGAATCCGAATGGCCGTTCCTGCTGACCCGGGGCCTGCGCCGCTCGGCCACGTTGCAAGCCGGCGAATACGCCTTCACCTCCGCCGAGAGCCCCTGGGACGTCTTCTCGCGCCTGGAACAGGGCGATATCTACACCTTCGATATCACCATTCCCGAGGGCAGCAACATTTGGGACATCGCCCGGATCCTGGAACAACAGGGCCTGTTCACCGAAGCCGACTTCCTGACCGCGGCGGCCGACCCCACGCCGATCAAGGATCTGGCGCCCGACGCCGAGTCGCTCGAAGGCTACCTGTTCCCTTCCACCTACCGGATCTCGCACGCCACCACCGCCAAGGACCTGGTCCAGATGATGGTTGAAGAGTTTCGCCGCCAGTGGGTCGCCCTGGAGCCCGCTTCCCAGGACGGAGCGCGGCTGTCGCCGCATCAGGCCGTCACGCTGGCCTCGTTGGTCGAGAAGGAAACCGGCCTGGCCACCGAGCGCGATCTGGTTGCCGGCGTCTTTTCCAACCGCCTCGAAATGGGGATGCCGCTGGCCTGCGATCCCACGGTCATCTACGCGGCCCGCCTGGCTGGCAACTGGCGCGGCACCATCTATCGCTCGGACCTCGATCGCGAGCATCCCTACAACACCTATCTCAACGCCGGGCTGCCGCCGGGTCCGATCGCCAACCCGGGGCGCGAAGCGCTCGAAGCCGCGCTCCATCCAGCCGACACCAAGTACCTGTTCTTCGTCGCCAATCCGGCCGGACCGGGGCATGTTTTCTCGGCCACCGGAGCCGAGCACAGCCGCGCCGTCCAGGCCTACCGCGCCGCCCAGCCTTGAGCTTGCCGCACCCCCAAGCGCTAAATTAAAGGAACGCGTGAATCCGAGGCGCGCCATTCGAATATGAGCGGAAACCGGGCACATCGGGGCAAGCACGCCGAGCTGGACCGCTGGATCGCCGACCGGCAGCCGTCCCGCATCGGGCCCGCTGAATGGGACGCGCTTCGCACGGCGCTGGAACCCATCTCGCCCACCTATCTCCGCCACCTGCTGCGCGATCTCGCCGCGGAAACCGGCCTCGCACTCGATCCCATGGTCGAGGGCGTCCGCCAGCACGACTTCCCTGCCCTGAAACGGACCCTAAGCGCGCTCGCCGAGGCCTATGACGCAGGCTCGAGCGCGGAACGCCAGCGGATTCGCGCGCTGGTGATCGAGGCCAAAGAGCATGCGCGCCTTGCTGGGAGAAATCCCGACAAATCCGCCACTAAGAAAGAGATGGTTCTGTGGATGGTAACTTGGCTGGAGAATCCTCCGCTGTTTCCAAGCTGGGTTGCCGTACGGGATCGCGTGCGGGATCCGGCGCTCGATCCGGAGCCGGGCGAGTAACTGTTTTACAGATGATCGATCTTTAACGATGGCCGTAAAGAAACCCAAACCGCTCGACCGTAACGCGCTCATGAGCTACGCCGCGCAGACCCTGGCCTCTCGCGCGCTCTCGGTCACCGAACTCAAGACCCGCCTGCGTCGCCGCGCCGAAAACCCCGACGACATCGACGAGGTGATCGCGCACATGAAGGAGTACGGCTACCTCAGTGACCAGCGCTTCGCCAATGCCTACACCGAATGGCGCCGCGACAATCAAGGCTTCGGCAAGGCACGCGTGTTGCGCGATCTGATGGCTCGCAAAGTCGCCCCCGACCTCGCCAAGGAGGCCGTGGAGGAAGCCTTCGAAAAGGTCGACGAGACCAAAATGGTGGAGGCCTTCCTGGCTCGCAAGTATCGCGGCAAGGACCTCGGGACGTTGCTTAAAGAAGAGAAATATCTCGCCTCGGCCTACCGCCGCCTCCGGACCTCCGGTTTCAGTTCCGGAACCTCGATTCGCGTCCTGAAACGCTACGCCTCACAGGCCGAACAACTCGAGGGGATGGAAGAGCCCACCGGCGAAGCCTGATCTTGAGTGTGTGCCGTGGAACCACGCCCTGCGAATGGGCGTCCGGGGTTCATATGGACCGAGCTTCAGCTTCCGCGAGGCTCCTTAGCCTCGCCGTTCACATACCGACCGCTGCGATACTAGCCCTTCAACCGATCGAACCGCGACCGAAGAGAGCGGGAACAGGAATGCGGGAACCCTCAGGGTTTAGGAAACCCCCGCGACCTCACGATGCTTGTTCTTCCGGATCGTCCCATCCTTCAACCGCTGCTGGTAGGAATCCAAATCCCGCCGGACCTCCGGCAGCATGATGTACAGCCCGATCACATTGGCCACCGACATCGCAAAGATCGCCGAGTCCGAGAAATCAATCACCGGCCCCAGGCTCATTGAGGACCCGATCACCACGAACGCACAGAAGATCAACTTGAACACCAACTCCTTGGTCTTACCTTCGCCGAATAGGTAGGTCCACGCCTTCAACCCGTAGTAGGACCAACTGATCATCGTCGAAAATGCGAACAGAATCACGGCGACCACCAGCAGGTACGGGAACCAGGGAAAGACCGTCGCGAACGCATCCGAGGTCAACTGCACGCCCTCGACGTCAGTACCCTCTCGATACGTCCCGGTGATCACAATCACCAGCGCGGTCATCGTACAAATGATCACCGTGTCGATGAACGGCTCATGCAGCGCGACTAGACCCTCGGTGATCGGCTCATTGGTCTTCACCGCCGAGTGTGCGATCGACGACGACCCCACGCCGGCCTCATTCGAGAACGCCGCCCGCCGGAAGCCCTGAATCAGAGACCCGATGATGCCGCCCGCCACACCCTCCGGAGTAAACACCCCGGCGAAGATTTCGCCGATCGCGGTCGGCAATTCGCCCAGGTTCGCCAGAATAATAATGAGCGCCGAACCCACATAAAGGATGCCCATGAAGGGCACGATCTTCTCGGTGACCCGCGCGATCGATTGAATCCCGCCGATGATCACCGCCGCGACGACTGCCGCCACCACCAGCCCGAACACCCAGCCTCTCCCGAACAGTACGCTCTCCGGGCCCCCCGTCACGTTCACCAATTGCTGGAAGGACTGGTTGGCCTGGAACATGTTGCCGCCGCCCACCGCCCCGGCCAGGCAGCAGATGGAAAAGAACACCGCAAGCCCGCGTCCGGTCAGCGCCGCGCCGCGCTGCGCCATGCCCTTGCTCAGGTAATACATCGGACCGCCGGAAACCGTGCCATCCAAGTAGGTATTGCGATACTTGACCCCCAGCGTGCACTCGGCGAACTTCAGCGACATGCCCAGGAACCCGGCCAGCACCATCCAGAACGTCGCGCCCGGACCGCCCACCGAAACCGCCACCGCCACGCCCGCGATGTTGCCTAGCCCGACCGTCCCGGAAAGGGCCGTCGCCAGCGCCTGAAAGTGCGAGATCTGTCCCGCATCTTTCGGATCGCCGTACTGGCCGCGGATCAACTCAATCGCATGGCGGAACGCCCGCAACGAAATGAACTTGAAATATACCGTCGCGATCGCTGACGCGATCACCAGCCACATCACGATCAGCGGAAAATCCACTCCGCCTACCTGAACTGAGTAAAAGATTGTCTCAGCGATCGCATTGCTTACCGGCGCAATCGCGTCGCTGATCGCCTGATCGATGCCCTGCCCGAACCCCGCGGTGGACCCAGCGAGGAAGAGTGCGCCGGACCGCAGCAAACGGCCACCTTTATATGAGCTCGGCTGAGCCTGTTCCGTGTTCATATTTGTTCGAGGATAGCAGGGAAGCCCCGTGCCGCGCCGGAAACTCGCTTCGTCACACAATTCACCGGATCTTTAATTGACCCCGGGGCCCACCGCTGGCATATTGCTTCTATGATCAACTGCATCTTCTTCGGTTGGAACGACCCCATCCCTGGGCGGGAACCAATCAGCGCCGAACATTTTCAGGATTTCATCATCTACGTCGACGCCCTTCAGAGGTCCGGCACCATCACGTCGTATGACTCCGTCTTCCTCAACCACCACGGAGGCAACTTAAACGGCTTCTTTTTGATCAAGGGGGAACCGGCGAAACTCGCCGAGCTCATGGTGAGCGAGGCATGGGAAGATCACATGCTGCGGGCGACCTTCCACCTGCAATCGCCCGGCTGGGTCGGCGGCTTCACTGGGGATCTGATCCCTCCGCGCTTTGCCAAGTGGCAAAGCATGATGCCGAAATAGTCCGCGCGGCAACTCACACGGATGTAAAGCCAGCATCACCGCATAGGATCCCGAGGCGCTGTAGCAACGCGTCTCGGGATCGTAATCCGGTAAGCGAATCCACTCGCTCACCATCTCGAAAGAACACCACAAAAGGCAGGTTGAGAATCCCCAGACCTCTACAGAGGTCGTGGTGGGCAGGCGGATCTGTGTCAAGAGACCCGAAACCGATGCTGTCCTCGAACTGCGGCGCCAACTCCTCCAGCAGCGACCGCATCTCGCGATCGTGCAAGTTCCACGCCGCCCAGAAGTGAACCGCGCAGCACTTGTGTTGCTGAATGAACCCCGGTAAGGATTCGTTGGTCAGTTCGACAATCGGCGGAGCCGCGGCCACCCTGCTACCGCTGCAGCGACTTCAGATACGCCGCCAGGTTCTCCAGGCGGACCTGGACAAAGTCCATGTCCCACTCCGCGACGCTGAACACCGGTCCCCAGATCGGCATCTCACGGGATCCATGGGAAGACTTACTATTGGCCGCACCGGCGATGGTCTCGATGACGCGCTCCGTCGGGAATGTGCCGCCGTTGCGGGACGCGATCCGGGTCAGATCCGGTGGAGGAGTCTTTAAACTCGCCGCCACGGGACCGTTCCCGCGCCCATTCGCGCCGTGACAGGACGCACAGTAATCGCCATATAGCTTTTTCCCGTCCGTCGTCATCACTGTGCTGAGTTCCTCGGGAGTGGGCTGCGCCCAAAGCAGAGCCCCAGCCACCGCCAGCAGGAGAGCTCCACTGCATACCAGGTTCTTCATGGTTTCTTCATTCTAGCCGAGCCAGTGGGGGGCCGGCGTCCAGCCGGCGGGAATCATTCAGCTTCCCAATCGTCGGGGTGCCACGATCCGCCATGGCGTCAGCAGCACGAACCTCGGTAGCGACGGGCTTACTATCCGTCGAACCCAACCCTACTACTCCGGCATCGTCTCCAGCCGAGCCCCCAACGTCGCATAGTTCAACAACGTCGAAAGCAACGCTGACGCCGCAATCAGCACCGCCATCGGAATCAGCGGATTTTCCAAATACCCCAGCAGGCTGGTCGCGATCGCCGCGATCAGAAACTGGTTCGTCCCCAGCAGCGCCGACGCCGACCCCGCGATCTCCGGATGCCGCGTCATCGCAATTGCCGACCCGTTCGGGAACACAAATCCCTGCGCCGCCACATAAACAAATACGCCCCCGAACACCGCCGGCACGCCGCCCCATCCGGTCAGCACAGCCGCCAGCAGCGCGACGCCCGCCACCAGTTGCACCAGGTTCGCCGCCCGCAGGATCCGCCAGATCCGAAACCGGTCCGGCAGATTCCCGTTGATTTGCGAGGTCACCACCATCCCCGCCGCAATCGCTCCGAACAGCCACCCGAACACGCGGTTCGAAACCCCGTAGTAATCGATGAAGACGAACGGCGACGCCGCGATATACGCAAACACCCCAGCCGAGCTGAACCCGCACACCACCGACGCCCCTAAGAACGTCCGGTCGCGCAGCAGCGCCCCATAAGCCGACAGGATCAGCGGCAACTGTAGCGGACGACGACGCCGGAAATCCATCGACTCGGACAGCCGGAAATGCATCCCGATCAAACACAGCGTCCCCACCGAGGCCTGCGCAACAAACGACGACCGCCACCCGAACCATTCGAGCAAATAGCTTCCGATCGTCGGCGCGATCACGGGCGACACGCCCAGCACCAAAATCAGGATGGAAAAAATCTTGCGGAGTTGGGACGGCGGAAACAGGTCCCGCACAATCGCCCGCGAGATCACCGACCCCGAACACGCTCCCACCGCCTGGAACAGGCGCAACGCGCTCATCACCCCAATCGACGGAGCAAACGCACACGAAGCCGAGGACAGAATGAAAATGACCAAGCCCACGTACGTCGGCTTCTTCCGCCCGAAGCGGTCCGTGATCGGGCCCCACAACAGCTGCCCCAGCGCGAACCCGCCCAGGAACATCACCATCGTGACCTGCACCGCGGCCGCGGTGGTCGCGAAATAGGTCTCCATCGCGGGCATCGCCGCCAGGTACATATCAATCGAAACCGGGGCGATCGCCTGTAGCGTCCCGAGGATAATGAGCAGCTCGAAATAACGAAAACCGCTGATGGACTCGACCTGCGAAGGCCCGCTAAAGGGATTGGTGGAAGGCCCCGAAGGCGGTGATGAGGTGGGGGTGCTCAAAACGGGTCACGAAGAATAACGCCTTGAGTGTAGCAAGCGCCCCGACCACCCTTGCCGATTAAATTAAGCGTTCTCCGCAATTTTGCGGATACTCTCAGTGGCCTGTAACTTCGCACCCGTGTCCCCCTGTGGGGCGAGGTTCAGCTTGCGGAGGGCCAGCCCTCCCGTTCAGTAGGCTCCGGGTCGCCACAAACCTGGATCGTCATCCGCAGGTCATAACCGGGTCGGAGGCTTGGCATGATCAAACCGCGAGCCGCCGCCTGGAAAAACCTCAATCACCACCACGCCCACTCGCGATATCTTGAAAATCAGATGAGTCAACCAGCAGACGCAATCGGCACGCTCGGCTTTGTCGGCTTCGGCGAAGCCGCCTACCACCTCACAAAAGGCCTCCGAACCGAAGGCCTCCAGGCCACCGCCGCCTACGATATCCACGCCAATACACCCGGCCGCGGCGAAAAAATCCGCGCCCGAGCCGCCGAAACCGGCACGACCCTCTGCGCCGACCCGGCCGACCTCGCCGCCCGCGCCAAAATCGTCATCAGCGCCGTCACCGCCGACCAAGCCGTCGCCGCAGCCCACGAGACCGCGCCGCACCTGACGCCCCAACATCTCTACGCCGACCTCAACTCGATCTCGCCCAAAGCCAAGCAGGAGGTCGCCGCCGCCATCGAAGAGTCCGGAGCCCGCTTCTGTGAAATCGCCGTCATGGGACCCGTGCCGCCCAAGCTCCACAAGGTCCCGCTGCTGCTCGGCAGCGCCGGCGCGCCCGAGTTCAAAGCGCTCTTTTCCCCGCTCGGCATGAACCTCGACATCGTCGCCGCCGACCGCACCGGCAGCGCGGCCGCCGTCAAGATGTTCCGCAGCGTCGTCTACAAGGGCCTTGAAGCGCTGCTGTTCGAATGCGTCCTCGGAGCCAGCCAGTACGGAGCCGAGGCCCGCGTCTTCCAATCCCTCGAAGCCTCCATCCCCGGCGTCGACTGGGAAAAACTGGCCAACTACATGATTGGCCGCGTCGTGGTCCACGGCGAACGCCGCGCCCGCGAAATGGACGAAGTCGCCAAGACCCTGGCCGAGCTCGACATCGAGCCGATGATGGCCTCCGCCACTGCCCGCCGCTTCGATTGGGCAGCCGAACTCGGCCTGCGCGAAGAATTCGGCGGCGAGTTCCCGGAGACCTTCCAGGAAGTCCTGGAAAAGATCGCGACTCGTAATCAAACGACGAAGCAGCCGGCGTAGAAGGAATTCGACAACGACGCTGGATTCGATGGCGACAGCCCGGTGACACCCCGGCCGCGCCGCCTGGGGGGCCGAGGTTCACTCGGCGGGAAGCGTTTCAGCTTCCCAATCGTCCGCGATGCACTTTACCCATGGCACACATGCTCGGAAAATCCGCTATGATTTAGGCATTAGGAGGCGGAAATGACGAGACGGTTTGTTTTGCTCACTTCCTTGCTGGTTCTGGGTGCCGCGAGCGCGATCTTCCTCCGCGCCCAACCGGACCCGCTCGACCTGATGCGGCTCGATACCTCGATCCGACAGCTGAGCGCGCCGGACACCGCATCGCCCGCCGCAACAGCGCTCATCGAGCAGTTGACCGCGCAACTCTCCGCGCTCTCCGAGCAAGACCGCGCACCGTCCCGCATGACCCTCGAACGCTTCACCGCCGAGCTCAGCCGGGGCCTCGAAGGCCGCGACCTCGCCGACACCCAAGCCACCGCGCTCCGCGAGTCCATCGTTACGGCCTTGCGCGGAAACTCCGCGACGTTCGTCGCCGCCGGAAACCTACAGGAAGTGCTGCTCGCCGCCAATGTCGAACCGCAGCAGGCGAAGTCTATCTCGCAACTGCTGGCCGCCATCGGCGAAGAGGTCCGCGGACCGGACGATCTCGGGGTACAGCCTCTCCTGAAGTAGCGGCAAGTAGCGACGGCAGAAATGGGGGGCCAGCGTTCAGCCGGCGGGAAGCCTTCAGCTTCCCAATCGTCCACGACCCACGTTACCCACAGCGCAGGCCCTTCAGAACCGCGACCGGCAGGGAGCGCAACGTACACTGCCACTATTCACACCGCACACCCCGCCAGCATCACCAACTGAGCGCACAGGCGACCTTCAGCCGTTGTGCGCGATCTAAGAAATAGTGGAGCGGATCTCCGTATCCGCTCCTATCGACGGGCAAAGCCCGTCTTTCACTCCACGATCACTTATTCGGCAGTTCCTTCCACTTCTCCCGCGAAATATCCTTCCCGACCCAGGCCACCTTTCCCTTGGCAAACGGCCACGCCGCGGCGAGCCACGCCCGCATGTCCTTCTCCAAGGTCTTCTCGAATCCCTTATCGAACTGATCCTGGGTGACCCACATCGTCGCCACCACGTCAAAACCCTGCTTGCCGCTTGGACGCAGATAGAAGCACCCCAGCTCCGTCTTGCCATCCAGGGTCAGCACCGCGTACGGATACGAGTGCAGCGTCGCCCACTCATGCCCCTCATTGGCCATGTCCTTGGCCTGATCGTCCATCGTCAGGTCCTCGCGAGGCCAGTTCCCGCCGTTCGTCTTTCGAATATGCTCAATCGAGCTCATGTACGCCTTATAGTCGAGCTCGGCCACGTCCGGCCCCAGCGGAACCAGCTTGTACGTCTCCAAAACATACTCGGTGGGAGCCTTGAACCCGTCCGGCAGCGGGACCTGCGCAAACGCCACCGTCGCCGCCCATCCGGCCAGCACCGCGGACACAACAAACCTCATAGGAATTTCCTTTCAAGTCAGATCAAATGAATTCCGACGAAGGATTGCTCAGGATTCAGGGAGGAGGCCTCAGGCAGGGAGGAGCCCGCGCGGTGCTCCCCGCGGCGGACTTGATCCTGAGTCTAACATGACCATTTTGTGGACCGCGCAGAATCGCTGAAAAGCGCCTGTGTGCTCTCTTTGCATCCCCCAGAACGCCACCGACCGCGCCAGCATCACAAACCCAAGTGGCGCGGATCTCCGTATCCGCGACGCATACGCCGGGATTGTAAGCCCGGCGCTACTCCCGCAACGCATAACGGAACCGCGGTCAGCAAGCGGGCAAAGCATTCCCCGTAACTTTCCAGTACATTTTTCCGACCCCTCCTCATAACCGGAAAAATATCAGCAGTACCGTCCCCCCTGCGTATCCACGTCCACGCATCCGCCTCAGCCCAACCAACTGTCCCCAGACCCCCAAACCTCAATAAATCGCAATGTTTGCTCCTGCCCACTCCTGCCGGAAACCCCACCCGCGCCCGGTGAAGAAAACGGAAGCGAAATTGCCTTCTATCCGGCATGTACCCGTTTGGCAGGCGGAAACATCTAAACATCGCAGGATAATAACCGCCGACCAACGGAGAAATTAGCCGATAAGAGCATCACAAACAGGGAGGAACACGCATATGAAGATCCGGCAACTGACCACCATCATCGGCATCGGAGTTGTGACGGTGATCTTCACCGGCGCCGGCTTTGGCGTCTTTGCGCCTCCACAACTGGACAATCCGTATCTGCAGCGCGACTTCTCCCAAGGGCTCGCGCTGCACGCCGCCGTCGGGAACCATCACGCCGCGCGCCTCGCCCATTCCGACTTCAGCACCATCGCCCCCGACGTCAATCGCTTCTATACCCGGACCGGCTACGCCCTCGCCTGGCTCGAAGGCCCCGCCCCCAGCCAGCGCGCCCAGGAGCTGATCGCCGCCCTCGCCGACGTCAAACGCGTCGGACTGAACCCCGACAACTATGACGCCGCACTGCTCTCTGCCTGGGTGAAGGACTGGAAGCCCGCCCCGCCCTCCGCGCAGAATCAAGCCGAGCGCACGGACTTCGACCTTGCCCTTACCGTGGCCGGCCTGCGCTTCGCCCGCGACCTCCGCTTCGGACGCCTGAACCCCGGCACCTACGACGTCGGCGCGACCCTCAGGAAGGACCTCGAACTGGCCGACCTGTTCCGCCAGAGCGTCCTCGATGCCGACGTCCTCGCCGACGGGATCCACCAGCTTGAGCCGCCCTACGCCGAATATCAGCGCACCATCGCCGCGCTCTCAAGCTACCGCGAGATCGCGCGCAACACCGAAGGGCTTGCCTTGCCCCCGCGCGTCACCGAAATCCTGAAGCCCGGCGACCACTACGAGGGAACGCGCGAGCTCGCCGCGCTGCTGATCGCCACGGGCGACCTCAACCCCCGCGACCTGCTGCCGCAAATCGAACTCCTTGCCAACGGCATCTATACGCAAGCCCTGGCCGATGGCGTCCAGCATTTCCAGGCCCGCCACGGACTGGCCATCGACGGCCAGATCGGACCCGCCACCATCGCCGCCCTGCGCGTCCCCATGAGCGATCGCGTCCGCCAACTGGAGCTCGCCCTCGAGCGCTGGCGCTGGCTGCCGCACGACTTCGCCCGAGCCCCGGTCGTCGTTAACATCCCCGAGTTCAAGCTCCGCGCCATGGGCGACACCAGCCTGGACCGCACTGCCTGGGAAACGCGCGTTGTCGTCGGATCCGCGCCACGCCACGAAACGCCCGGCTTCGGCGACCAGATGGAATACCTGGTCTTCAGCCCCTACTGGAACGTGACGACGAACATCACGCGCAATGAGATCGTGCCGCACATCCTGGCCGACCCCAGCTACCTCACGAAGAATCGCTATGAGGTCGTCAACTGGAACGGTGAGTTCGTCGCCGACGCCAATGTCACTGACGCGATGATCGCCGACCTCCGCGCGGGCCGCCTGGCCGTCCGCCAGAAACCCGGCGCCGGTAATTCCCTCGGCGGGGTGAAGTTCATCTTCCCCAACGCCCAGAACATCTATCTGCATGACACGCCATCTAAGCACCTGTTCGCCGCTCAGGAGCGTGATTTCAGCCACGGTTGCATCCGCGTCGAGCATCCCGAAGAACTCGCCCAATGGGTTCTGGCCTCCGACAACGCTCCCGCCAGCACACCGAACGACGGCTGGACGCCCATGGAAATCCAGAACGCCATGCATCGCTCGTCCCAAAAGATCGCCAAGCTGGCCACGCCGATCCCCGTGCTGTTGATCTACCAAACCGCGCAGGTCACCGCCGACGGAGTCACGCAGTTCTTCAATGACATCTACGGGCGCGACCAGGAACTCGAAGTCCAACTGGCCAGCCTCATCTGAAGAAAAACTTGGGACAGGCATCTGGTTTTCTCCCGTGTCCAATCCCGCTGAAATCACGTCTGGGTGAGAAAACAGTGCCTGCCCCAGTTGTTCATGGGGGGCCGGCGTTCAGCCGGCGGGAGGATTTGATCCTCCCAATCCGCGAAGCGCAAACAGCGGACGCGAACTGGTTCACGAGCTGTCGGAGGAGGAAGCGCGTGCCTGGGAGGCTCTGCCTCTCAGGCCCCTTCCTTGAGCCGGAGGAAAAACTTTGGACAGGCATCTAGTTTTCTCCCGCACCCAACCCCGCCGGAATTACGTCTGGGCGAGAAAACGGTGCCTGTCCCAGTTTTTCCGAAGCCTCATCCCGGACCCGCAAGCTATCGAGTCCCAAGCTTGAACCCCAGCGCCGGCAGCTTCAACTCCTTCAGCGCGTCCACGATCATCACATCGTTCGCCGTGCCGAACGGACTGCTCGGACGCGACAGCGCGGCCCGCTTCCCGTTCCAATTCGTCGCCGGCCCGTCCGTGGTGATCTTCACACGAATCTGCTGCATCATGAACATGTAGGAATTCCGCGTCGTGAACACCTCAATATGCGCCGTGATCTTCAGCGGACCCTCCATCCGGCTGGCGCACCCGGCAGCCGGCTCCCGCACCTGCGATTGCAGATACTCCACCACCGCCTTCCGCAACTCGGCTTGCTTGGTCCGAAGCTCCGGGCTACTCAAATTGAACATCACCTCGAACTCGGGAACCGGCAGGCAAGCAACAGTCCCGGTTTCCTGCGCAACCACCGGACCCGCCATAACCAGCAGCCACAGCCCGGCCAACAAAACCGCAACCGCACTTCGTACGTGAAGGTCCTTCATATACACTCCCCTTCCGATGTCGCCAACTTTCCCGCCCAAGGTCCGTCCGAGGTAACGATTCCCTGCCTACCCATCGTCTAAACACACGGCGGTCTAATAGCTTAGACGTTACATCGCGGGCATGGTTTCGCAAACCCGCTCGTCCGCGACGATTGGCCTCGACGGTATCGACGTACACCCTCGACGTACACCCTCGACGTACAATGGATCGGTGCCGTTCCGGCACCAGCGCCGATACAGCACAACCTTGAATATCATGAAGATCCAACAGCTCCACGACATCCCCCGCTCCTCGACGATCGCGCTTTTCGCCTCCCTTGTCATCGGAGCCGCCGTGCCCGCGATCGCGCAAGACGCAGGCGTTTCCTCCGTCACCAACGAAATGCTGGCCGAGCCCGATCCCGCCGACTGGCTGATGTGGCGACGCACCGTCAATAGCTGGGGCTACAGCCCGCTGGATCAAATCGACAAATCCAACGTCGCCAATCTCGAACTGGTCTGGTCGCGTGACATGGGCGACGGCGTCAATGAGCCGACCCCGCTGGTCCACGACGGCGTGATGTTCCTGCCGAACCCGCTCGACTACATCCAGGCGCTGGACGCGACCACCGGCGAGCTCAAGTGGGAATACCGCCGCGAGCTTCCCGAAGACCTCCGCCGCTTCATTCCCAATCCGCAGGGCAACCGCAATCTCGCCATCTACGGCAAGACCATCATCGATACCAGCGCCGACGATTTCGTCTTCGCGCTCAACGCCGACACCGGCGAGCTCGAATGGGAAAAGCGCATTCTCGACTACCGCGAGTCCCCGGCACAGGAAACCTCCGGACCCATCGTGGCCGGCGGCAAGATCTTCTCCACGCGCGGCTGCGAATGGAAGTTCGTCAGCCCGGACGGCTGCGCCATCACCGCCCATGACGCCGTCACCGGCGAGGAGCTATGGCGCACGCTCACCATTCCCCGCAAAGGCGAGCCCAATGACGACTCCTGGGGCAACGTGCCCGAGAACAAGCGCCACCACGTCGGCGCCTGGATGGTCCCGAGCTTCGACCCCGAACTCAACATGCTCTACGTCGGAACGTCGGTCACCTCGCCCGCGCCCAAGTATCACCTGGATGGGAACGATAAAAAGTATCTCTATCACAACTCCACCCTGGCGCTGAATGCCGATACCGGTGAAATCGTCTGGTATTACCAGCACGTGGTCGATCACTGGGATCTCGATCATCCCTTTGAACGGCTGCTGCTCGACACCGCCGTCGCGCCCAATCCCGACGAGGTCGCCTGGATCAATCCCAACATCCGCCCCGGCGAGGTCCGCAAGGTCGTCACCGGCATCCCCGGCAAAACCGGCATCGTCTACACGCTGGACCGCCAGACCGGCGAGTTCCTGTGGGCCCGCCCCACCGTCTTCCAAAACGTGGTTCAGAACATCGACGGCGCCACCGGCGAGGTCACCGTGAATCCGGAAACAACATTCACCGAAGCCGGCCAGACGCGCTTTGTCTGCCCCAACTCCAACGGCGGCAAGAATTTTCAGGCCGGCGCCTACAGCCCGCTGACCAACATGATGTACTACGGGCTGCAGAACACCTGCTTCAACGTGACCTCGATCGACAATCCCAACTCGGCCTATCAGTTCAACGGCCGCTCGGTGATGCCCCCGGGACGCGAGGACATCGGCACCCTGTTCGCCATCTCGGCCGAGACCGGCGAAACTGTGTGGCGCTATGACCAGAAGCCCGGCATCATGTCCTCGGTCACCACCGGCGGCGGACTGCTGTTCACTGGCGACACGGCCGGCCACTTCCGGGCGTTCGACCAGCAAACCGGCGACATTCTCTGGGACTACGATCTCGGCGCGGTGGTCTCCGGCTATCCGGTCACCTTCGCGGTCAACGGCAAGCAGTACGTTGCGGTCGCGACCGGTAACGGTCTGGCCGCCTCGGGCGTGAACCGGATGATCAACCTCAGCGTCCCGAACGACAACCGGATCTACGTCTTCGCGCTACCTGAGTAAATCGGGGGGCCGGCGTTCAGCTGGCGGGAGGCTTTCCAACCTCCCACTCCGCGAAGCGTTTGGCTCCAACTGGCAGCGCTCCAAAAGCGCAAGCGGCGGTAGCGGGCGCCAACGGATACGTCCTCTATCCACGCTACCGACCGCACCTCCCCCCTTCAGAACCGCGAGCACTAGCGAGCGCAACGCCGCCTCCCACAACTCACATCACCCACCGCGCCAGCGCCACAACCCCAACCGAAGCGCACAGGCGTTTTTCAGCCGTTGTGCGCGGTTAAGAAAAAGTGGCGCGGATCTCCGCATCCGCGACTCATCGCCGGGTTGGGAAACCCGGCACCACCATTCTTCGCCGAGCCTGGAGCCCCGGCGCTACTCGTCTGCATGTGTGCGCTCTGTATGCGCCATCCATCGGAACCGCCATGCGTGAGCATGCGGGCAACGCATACCCGCACCAATCAGACGCGCAGGCGATCTCGCGCGCCGACGCCCCCGCCACCAACCCACACCACTCCTCGCGCCAGCGCCACAAACCCAAACGAAGCGCAGAGGCGTCCGACAGCCGTTGTGTTCGATCAAACAAAGGAGGGTGGGCTTTAGCCCGCGCGGCGCTTCAGCGGCGCCAGTAAGCAAGGTGCGACTAACGACTTTTCCCCTGAGGCCATCCCCCTCCCCCTCAACCACATCGCGTTTCACTCCAGGACCCACCCGCACCACCCCCTGCTACCTTGCACGCCATGGAGGTTGGGTGCTCCCGCATAGGAGAACCCAGCCCGACCGAGCCTCCTCTGAGCAAGGCTCTGCTTGGTGCTTACCGGCGCCGGCATCCGAGCTCATGGGGCAAATCGCGGCGACTCGAGTAAGCCGCGGCGGTCTGCGCGCTATGCTGGCCCGCCGGAGCAAGTATCCGGTGCTGCTGCCCGCGGCAGGTTAAAGTCCGTGGGAGCTGTCCTCGGTGGCAGGGTAAACACCGCCGGGCTGCGCGTCATCGCAGCATAATTCATTGGCCCTGCGCTGTAGCAGGCTAAACCGCAGATAGGGAGCGCTCCCGAAACCACTTACACAAAGGAAACGAGACGCAGAAGAGACACCGACGACACACAGAACCGCGCGCGTCCAGCAAGCGGGCAAATGCCTGCTCGACGACCCACGTGGCGCGGGGCCATGCCCCGCGAAGAGGCAGAGATTACAGCCGTTGTGCGCGATCAATCAAGGTAGCGCCGGGGCTCCAGGCCCGGCGAATGAGGGAATCGTAGCGCCAGGGTTCCACGAATTGCGGCGTGTCGCGACGCTAGTAATTCACAATCGAAGCGAACGATTCCGATTTGAGACTCGCGCCGCCCACCAGCGCACCATCGATGTCCGGCTGCGCCAGCAGTTCCTTCGTATTCTCCGGCTTCACCGACCCGCCGTACAGAATCCGGCAATCCTCAGCCGCATCACCGAACTTGCTCTCGATCTGCGTCCGCAGGAACCCGTGCGCCGCCTGTGCGATCTCCGGCGTGGCCGTCTTGCCCGTGCCGATCGCCCACACCGGCTCATAGGCAATTACGATCTTTGCAAACTGCTCCGGATTCAGCGGAGCGATCCCGCCCGCCAACTGCGCCCCCAGGACCTCTTCCGTCTCCCCGGCCTCGCGCTCCTCCAGCCGCTCGCCCACGCAAACAATCGGCTTCAGCCCGGATTCCAGCGCCGCCACCGTCTTCTTGTAAACCGTCTCGTCGGTCTCCCCGAAATACTGCCGGCGTTCGCTATGCCCGATGATCACCCACGTGCACCCGACCGCCTTCAGCATGGGAGCCGAAATCTCGCCGGTATAGGCGCCCTCGGCCAGCCAGAACAGATCCTGCGCGCCGATCTGGATGTTGGTTCCGTGCGCCGCGGCCACCGCCGCCGGCAGATCCACGAACGGAGCGCACACCACGATCTCGGCATGCGATTTCCCGCGCACTTTCGGTGTCAGCTCCTGCAAAAAAACCGCTGTCTCCGCAGTGGTCTTGTGCATCTTCCAGTTCCCCGCGATGACAGGCTTGCGCATGATCCCAACAGAATAGCAAGCAACGCACCGCTCACATGCGCGCTTGCCCAAGCTTCCCGCTCAATCACGAAGCCGGATCGCGACGGCGTTCGAATCCATCCATGTGCTTCTTTGCGAACTAGAGCGAGAAATCGAGCGAAAGAAAAAGCGCCCAGAGCGGCGGCCCCGCCTAGGAACCGACCGCTTCCGCCTTCCGGACCTCGGCGCAGACGCGTTCGAACTCCGCCATCTCCACGCGGCTGCCCATCACCAGCGACGTCCGCTGATGGATGTTCTTCGGCTGGATGTCCAGGATCCGCTCTGTACCGGCCAGCGCCTTGCCGCCCGCCTGCTCGGCGATGAACGCCAGCGGATTGGCTTCATACAGCAGCCGGAGCTTGCCGTTCGGATATTGGGCCGTCGGCGGATACAGGAACACCCCGCCCTTCAGCAGCGTGCGGTGAAAGTCGGCCACCAGCGACCCGATGTACCGTGAACTGTATTGCTGCCCGTTCAGCCCGCCTCGTAACTGCTTGATGTACTCGCGATACTCCGCCGGATAGCTCGGCATGTTGGCTTCATTGGCCGAATAGTACGGACCCTGGTCCGGCATCATCAGGTTGCTGCCGCTCAGCGTGTAGGCGCCGATGTTCGGATCCAGCGTGAACGCGAATACCCCGCGGCCGGCCGTATAAACGAAGACGCTGGAGGGTCCGTAGACCACGTACCCCGCCGCCACCTGTTGATGCCCGGGTTGCAGCACCGCCCCGTCGACGTCGATTTCCGGTTCGTCCGGACGGCGGTAAATCGAGAAGATCGTCCCCACGCCGACATTGACATCAATGTTCGAGGACCCGTCCAGCGGATCAAAAATCACCACATAGCGGCCCGTGTTCAGCCCGCGCGGGAAGGTCACCGGTTTGTCGTTTTCCTCCGACACCAGCACCGCCACCGCGTCCCGTCGCGCCAGGCAATGCAGCAGGACCTCATTGGCGTAAACGTCCAGCTTCTGCTGCGCCTCGCCGTGCGAATTTTCCGCACCGGCCGCCCCGAACACATCCAGCAGCCCCGCCCGGCGCACCCGCGCCTGGATCATCTTCGTCGCTAGCGTGATGCCGCCCAGCACCCAGGTCAGGACTCCCTTGGCCTCCGGGTGCCAGGTCTCCTGCTGTTCAATGATGTGCTGCTGTACGGTTAAAACATCAGAGCCCGACATCGGCTTATTATGGCTATCCATGGATCCCACTCATCCCGCACCTGCCGTTTGCCCGTTCCGCCCACTTCAGACAAGCGCTATTCCTTGCGCCGCAACTCAAGCGCGTCCAGCGTCTCGGCCGCATCCGTGCGCCGAGCGCCTTTGATTATTCTACATTCCGCCGCCGGTTTGTTCCGCGCCGCTGCCCCGCGCGGCTTCACCTCGGCCAGTGGACCAGACCAGCCCGTCCCCCTTGCGGATGTTCCCTTCGACGGTGCCTATAGGGGGAATCGACGCTTTCCGCCAGCGGCTGTAGAACCCGGTCGCCGGCACGCCGCGGCCCGGACTCCGGCGATGCCCAACCGTCGGCAGATTCCGGCGATCGATCCCAGCAACCGAACGCGACCGGCGCTAGACCGTCGCCGCAACCTTTTCCCAGTCCTCCGCCTCGCCAAACTTCAGCAACTCCACTGACGGGTCAATGTTGCGAACCAGACCGGTCAGCACCCCGCCCGGCCCGACCTCGACCACGCGCGTCACACCGGCGGCGATCATCACCCGCACCGATTCCTCCCACCGCACCGAGTTGGGCACCTGATGGAACAACCCCTCGCGAGCTTCTTCGCCGCTCCGAATCTCCCGGGCGGCGAAGTTATTGATCAGCGGAATCGCGAGGTCACCGAAGGCAACCGCATCCAGGTCCGGCCGCAGCCGCTCCTGCGCGGGCGTCATCAGAGCGCAGTGAAACGGCGCGCTCACCGGAAGCGGCACGGCGCGCTTGGCTCCGGCGGCCTTGGCGAGCTCCATCGCCCGCTCCACCGCCCCGGCATGCCCGGCGACCACCACCTGATCCGGCGAATTGAGATTCGCCGCGGCCACCACCTCACCCTGGGCGGCCTCGGCCAAAATTCCTTCCAGTTTGCCGGCTGGCAGTTTCAGGAATGCCGCCATGGCTCCCACGCCCGCGGGAACCGCCTCCTGCATGTACTGCCCGCGCTTCCGAACCAATCGAACAGCATCGGCAAAATCGACCGCTCCCGCCGCCACCAGCGCCGAATATTCGCCCAGACTGTGCCCGGCGACCACATCCGGCTCCAGTCCCTTCGCCTTCAGCACCGCATGCGCGGCGGTGGACACCGTCAGCATCGCGGGCTGCGTGTTTTCGGTGAGCTTCAGATCCTCCTCCGGACCCTCCCAGCAGAGTTTGGAGATCGGGAATCCGAGCGCGGCGTCAGCGTCGGCAAAGACCTGAGCGGCTTCGGGATAGGCGTCGGCCAGCGACTTGCCCATGCCCACGAATTGCGAGCCCTGGCCGGGGAACAGAAAGGCAGTTTTCGACATAGGAGTTACAACCGGTTGAAACAGAACGGGAAAGGATTAGTATCCCACGACCCTGCGCCCCGCGTTTCGCTATGACCGAATCCCCTTGAGCCGAAAAGGGATACCGGGAGATAATCGACGCACGGCTGTTGAAAAGACCACTTTCGAGGTGGTTACGGAGAAACTCAAGCACGTCCGCGCGGGGCGGAAGTTCACCCGGGAGGAGACGAATGAGCGGTAACCTAGCTGGTTGCGGCGGGCCGCTTACGCCCCCACCGGCTCCGACTTCTCCGCATACGTCCGGTCGACGTAATTATTGAGGATCCCGATGAACTCGGCGACGATCTTGTCGCCACGGAGCGTCGGACCCTTCTGGCCGTCGATGTAGACCGGCGCGACGGGATCTTCAAACGTTCCGGGAAGCGAGATGCCGATGTTGGCGTGCTTCGATTCGCCGGGTCCGTTGACGATGCAACCCATCACGGCGACCTTCATCTCTTCGACGCCCGAGTACTGCTCGCGCCAGACCGGCATCTGCTTGCGCAGATAGTTCTGGATCTGGTCGGCCATGTCCTGAAAGAAGGTCGACGTCGTGCGGCCGCAGCCCGGGCAGGCGGTGACCTGCGGCGTGAAGCTGCGAAGTTCGAGCGCCTGCAGGATCTGCTGGCAGACGATCACCTCTTCGGTGCGGTCGCCGTTGGGCAGCGGGGTGAGCGAGCTGCGGATCGTATCGCCGATGCCCTGCTGCAGCAGGATGCCGATGCCGGCGGTGGACGCCACGATTCCCTTCGAGCCGAGCCCGGCTTCGGTCAGCCCCAGGTGCAGCGCGAAGTCGCATTCGGCGGCCAGCATCTGGTAGACGCGGATCAGGTCCTGGACGCCGGAAACCTTGGCGCTCAGCACGATACGATCCTTGCCGAGCCCGTAGCTGACGGCGGCGTTGGCGTTCTCGACCGCGCTGCGGACGATCGCCTTGAGCATGACGGTCTTGGCGTCGTCGGGCTCCGGCAGCGCGCTGTTCTCGTCCATCATCCGCGTTAGCAGCGTCTGATCCAGCGACCCCCAGTTGACGCCGATCCGAACCGGGCGCTCATATTCAATGGCCGCCTCAATCATGACGCGGAAGTTGTCGTCGTGCTTTTTGCCGATGTTGACGTTGCCCGGATTGATGCGGTACTTGGCGAGCGCCGCGCGCCATCTCGGGATACTTCTTGAGCAGCAGGTGGCCGTTGTAATGGAAGTCGCCGACGATGGGGACCCGGACGCCGAATTTATCGAGCGTATCGACGATCTTTGGGACGGCCGCGGCGGATGCGTCGTTGTTGACGGTGACGCGAACCAGCTCCGAGCCGGCGTTGGCCAGCGCCATCACCTGATTGACGGTCGACTGGACGTCGGCCGTGTCGGTATTGGTCATCGATTGGACGACGATCGGGTGTCCGCCGCCGATCATAACGCCACCGACGTTGACACCCACGGAGTTGCGGCGGGCCGCTGCGCCAAGACTCGAGTTTGCGCTCATAAACCTTGATTGTATCCTTCTCGAAGAATCCAGAAGCCGGAATCCAGGAGCCAGAAGGGATCAAGGAGACAGGAGTCAGGAGACCGGAGACAGAAGCTCGGTGGAGGTCCATTGCGGGATGCGGACGCCTGCGTTGCGCTCCTTACCAGTCGCGGTTCTGAATGCGCGGGGTAGCGCCGGGGCTCCCGGCCCGGCGAACCACTACCGTTTTTGCCATCGTTAGCCGGAAACGCGTCCCCTGCCCCCGACGTCTTCTGATCAGCGGCCGGGATGTTGCTGATAAGGCAGCAAAATGGCCCGACCGCGCGTATAATCAACCCAATGGCCACTGTCCAAACGCCCCCAGCCTTCCCGCCGGGCGACGAAACCGCCTTCTTCGGGCACCCGCGGGGACTCTCCACACTCTTTCTCACCGAAATGTGGGAGCGCTTCAGCTACTACGGCATGCGCGCGCTACTGGTGCTGTTCATGACGGCTCCGCTGACCGGAACGAACCCCGGGCTGGCGTTCGCGGTCGGCAAGTCGACGGCGATCTACGGGATTTACACCGCCATGGTCTACCTGGTGGCGCTGCCCGGCGGATGGGTGGCCGATCAGGTGTGGGGCCAACGGAGGGCGGTCTTCGTCGGCGGGTGCATCATCGCCGCGGGACACTTCTCCATGGCGATCCCGATCATTGAGACCTTTTATCTGGGCCTGGCGCTGATTGTCATCGGCACAGGACTGCTGAAGCCGAACGTCAGCACGATGGTGGGCGAGCTGTATCCGGAAGGCGGGGCGCGGCGCGACGCGGGCTTCTCGGTCTTTTATATGGGCATCAACCTGGGCGCGTTCCTGGGAACCCTGATTTGCGGCTACATCGGCGAGGGAGTCAACTTTCACTGGGGCTTCTCGCTGGCGGGCATCGGCATGGTCGCGGGGCTGATCCAGTACCAACTAGGCGGGCGCCATTTGGGACCGGCGGGACTGCTGAAATCGGACGAGCCGGCCAAGGTGATCTCCGCGCGCAACAACCGCTTCCTGACGATGTCGGCGATCGGTATCGCCGTGCTGGGCCTGTTCGCCTATGCCATGGGCAGCGGCCTGCTGCCGATCACCATCTCACAATTGGCGCAGGGGCTCGCATCGAGCATCTTCATCGTGAGCGGGATCTTCTTCGTGTATCTGTTCGTCGCCGGCGGGCTGACTCCGGTGGAGAAGAAGCGGCTGGTGGTGATCATCTGGCTGTACCTGCTGTCGGCGGTATTCTGGGCGGGATTTGAGCAGGCTGGATCGTCGATGAATCTGTTCGGCCGGGACCTGACCGACCGCTTCGTCGGCGGCTGGGAAATGCCGGCAAGCTGGCTACAGAATGTGAATCCGATTTTGATCGTAGTGCTGGCTCCGCTGTTCGGCGTGCTGTGGACTTCGCTGGCGGCGAAGCACGCGAATCCGTCGGTGGGCGTGAAGTTTGCGCTCGGCCTGGTCGGCGTCGCGATGGGATTCTTCGTGCTGGCCTGGGGCGCGGCGAATGTCTCCGACACCAACAAGGCGTCCATGGTGTGGCTGATCATGACCTACTTCCTGCATACCTCCGGCGAACTGTGTTTGTCTCCGGTGGGGTTATCGTCGATGACCAAGCTCGCCCCGGCGGGACGCACCGGCCAGATGATGGGGGTGTGGTTTATCGGGGCGGCGCTGGGGAACGTGGTCGCCGGATTGTTCGCCGGGCGGCTGGAAGAGTTGCCGCCGAGCGAGCTGTTCTGGAACGTCGGGATCTTCGCGGGAGTCGCGGCGGTGATTGCACTGGCCGTAAGCCCGGTCGTGAAGAAATTGACGGTCGGCGCGGAGTAACGCAGATTTTAGGGACGCCGGTAACACTCTATCGGTAAGAACGCGTGGGGCTTGGCGCGGCCCGGGGCTACCCTTCGCCCAAACAAGTGACGTACACTATGTTATTGGCTCGCGGGCCAGCCTCCCCCCGCCTCCGGAACGCGAAGAACGCGCGAAATCACCGGACGTGCCGCGACAAACACGTTATGCGGAGCTTGCTTCATCTCACGGTATTCCTGATCGTCGGCGGATTGTGTCCGCTCGCCCAGGCCCAAGCCCAGGAGCTTTCCGCACTCTACGATTCGGCGCAGCAATCCGAAGTGAAATGGCTGGAGTTGGCCGGTGCGCTGGACGGAAAACTGGCCCGGATGCTGCCCTGCGACACGCGCGTGACGCAATCGATTGAAGAGGTCCGGACGGCGTCTACGCAGCGATTGGCGGACCTGAACCGTTATATGAGCGCGCTGAGCGACGCAGCCGCCGCGGATGCGCAACACATGACAGAGTTGTCCAACCAAATCGAGGGACTGCTGGATGTTTCGGTGGAGGAAGCCGCCGATACCGAGCAGGAGCGCAGCGCGGTGGACGAGATGGTCACGATGCTGACCGCCAGTGCGCAACGGCAACGCAGCCTGGGTCCGGCGCTGGAGGCGCTCAAAAAGATTCAGCAGAGCGTCGCGGTGCGATCTGATCTCGCCACCGAGGAAACCGATACCGCCTCGACGCTGCGGACGGCCATCGCCACGCTGGGGCAGATCTACCAGCAGCGCGAAACGGCACTTGCGGATGAACGGCGGGCTCTGGAAGCCGAACGGGCGCAATGGACGACCTACTACACGACGCGTCTTTCGCGCGCACAACTGGAGTGCACCATTACGGGGCAATAGGCGCGGAGCAAACCCATGCGAAGCATTTCCTCTTATCGATTCGCCGCAACAACAGCCTTGCTGCTGGCCGCCGCCGTGACGCTTCCCGCGCAGGTTTCGGGAACGCGCGCCGACTACCGCGAGTTGTATGAGAAGTGGCGCGGGCTGGATCCGGTGATCGAGCAGGATGCGGGACAGAGCACGGCGAACCTACGGGCTCGCGCGCAACAACTGGCCGAGGCGGCCACGGCGTATGCCTCGCAGCGGTCCTCGTATGATGACGCTCGCGCGGAATCGTTCGCAGCCGAGCAGGAGGCGTTCGATGGCCTTTCCGGCGCGACGCGCGGAGATTTGGCCGAGCCGGCCACGATGGAAAAGCTGGTGGATGATCTCGATAGGACGCTGCAACGCATGATCGCCAGCTACGGCGCCACCAACGATCCACAATTGGTTCGCTTGCGGGGAGCCCTGGAGCAGGAACAGACGGCGCTGGCGGGGATTCGGGAGGCGATTGGGGCTCGCACGATCCGCACGATGCGCACCGACGATCTGGAAACCAGTCTGCGCGAAACGGCGGAGAATGGCGGGGACGCGCTGGGAACGATGGCCGAGGCTCGGCAGAACGCGGCGGATGCGCTGGCAGGGGAAGCGGAACTCTGGGGCAACTATTATGCCGCGCTGAGTGGGGGGGCGACGGCCTCTCCGGCCGCGGCACCGCAGCAACCCGCGGATTCACTGGTGAATGGCCCGGTGACGCAGCCCAACCGGATCCCGCCGGTGCCGCTGAGCCGCTACACCGGGGAATGGTTGTTTCCGCAGAACGGCCTGTTTCATGGGGCGCAGCCTGCTTCGGTGCAATTGCGGGTGAGTGAGGCGGATAACTACGTCACCGGGAGCCTGAGCGCGTTGTTCGCGCTTCCGGCGGGGAGTCCGGGGGATCCGAGGCTGACGTTCACCTTCCAGGGTCCACTGCAGGCGGAACGGAATCAGAAGTTCCCACTCACAACGGACGAAGGCGTGGCGGGGACGATTGAGTTGATCCCGGGTCCGGCATTCAATCTGCTGGAGGTCAACTTCCAGACCGAACCGGCGGAGAACAAGGTCCGCGCGGGGAACTTCATCCTGGTCAAGAACTAGGGGCAAAGCCCCGCTTGGGCCCTAACCGTTTGAGTAGCCCAACAGGGCAAGTGCTGTCCCTTACCAAATGAGAGAGCCCCTCGCTCAAGCTCGGGGTTCCGTCTCCGCCGAGCACGCAGAACGCAGAATGCGCCGGGAGAAGCGTTATCGCGCACTGGTGCAGCGGGGGGCCGGCGTTCAGCCACCGTAAGCGTTTCACGCTTACAGTGGGCCGTTCCGTTGCGCATGCCACCGCATGGCGGTTCTGAAGCGGCGCAAGGGCGCGGATGCGGAGATCCGCGCTACTCGGAGCCTGTGGCTAACGCAATCGGGGGTGTGGGAAACGGGCCGGTTCGTTGCGCTCCTTACCAGTCGCGGTTCCGAAGGTGTGCGGATTATGGGCTGACGCAGTCGGGCGAGTGGAGCGAAGCCGGGAATGTTATCGCTCGGCACAGCGCGCGGTTCTGAAGAGCTGGCACAGGATGCAGTTCGCAGATTGGGAAGGTGAACCTTCTCGCCGGGTGAACCCCGGCCCCTTGTCTTGTCTGGGTGGAAAAAATAGACGGGGCCGCTTTGTGGCCGGCCCCGCCCATTGGGTTCGATTGTAGCGTGCGCCGATTAGGGCATCGGGACGCCGTAGAGGATGAACGGCTTCGCTACCGCGTTCTCGTCGCGCATCAGGTCGAACTGACCTTCGATGATCCAGCCCTTGCCGCGCGTAACGGTGACGGCGGGCGTTCCTTCCAGGCCTTCCTTCAGCGTTTCGATGGTGGCGTTGTCGCCGTCGACGGTCACCACGTCCATCTTGCCGCCGCCATTCTCGGCCAGGATCAGCTGATTGGGGCCGATCGCACGCATGCCGTCCGGACCCACGATTTCGCGGGACAGGTTCAGTTCCTTCATGTCCTTGAAGGAGCCGTCATCGTTGAGGTCGACGCGGATCAGCTTGTGTTGGGAGACGCTGTTCACAATCAGCGTGTTGTCATTCAGCAAGGCCACGCCGTCGGCGCCGGCCAGGAGGGGATCCTTTTTCAGGTACTGCAGATGGTCGTCGCCTTCCTTCATCCAGACGACGCCGCCGCCGCTGGTTTCGCCGATGTAGACGTTGCCGTCCGAGGAAACCGCGATGTCATTGCAAGCCGTCGCATTCTCGGTGGGGAGATCATAGCGGCCCACCGGATCGCCGGTGTCGAGGTTAAACGAAGCAACCGCCGGTGGCATGGATCCGGTGGAGCAAACCCATAGCAGATCATGCGGCTCATCGGCGTAGACGCCGAGCACGCGCTCGAGGCCGTTGGAGCCGGCGGGAATAAACAGTTCGGTGTCGGTGGTGCCGGCCGGAACGCGGTAGACCTCGTTGCCGATCACGTTGCCGATGTAGATGTCGCCGGCTTCCGAGGAGTCGATGCTTTCCGGAACGATACGGTCGACGTCGAGGACCAGTTCCTCCGGCTCCATCACGACTTCTTCTTCGGCCACCTCGGGCTCGGGTTCGGAGCTGCTGCAGGCAGCGGCGATGGACAGCAGAGCGGCGGCGCTCAGCACGCCGATGGTTTTGAATCTCATGGTTTGGGGTACACCTTTCTTCTATCTGGTTCGAACACGCAGAACTTCAGTTGTGCAGAACTTAGGTCATGCATTCTCAGCGAGCCACAAGCGTTCGAAACCCCTGAAACGCTCCCGTACGCGCTCACCTCGCTATTCTAACCAACGCAGGCAAGGCGCGGGAGTTGGAATGGGATGGAAACGAACGGGATGAAGCGCGTGGGCCGGGCTATTCGCCGCGATCGAGGGCCAGCAGAGCCCCGGCCATCTGATTCACCGCCACTTCTTCGTCGCTGCGGCTGGCGTCGCTGCGGGGCAAGGAGGCGAGTTCCAGGTGAATCAGCTCATGCACGATGGTGAACTCCATGTCGCGCAAGGCGACGCTGTAGCTGGTCTGATAGTCGTTGGGATCCAGAACGCGAATTTGCGCGGTTTTGGCGGGCTTATCCCAGTGGACGTTGCCGAGCGTTCCCGCACGGAGGTCGGCGGAGCGGGCCAGTTCCAAAGAAATGTCCCAGTCGGAGAGTTTCAGACGATCCTGCCACAAGGTGAGCTGTTGTTTGAGGCGTTGCTCCGATAGGGCAGACCACTGGCTGGGGTCGGGTTCGGGAAGAGGCTGGGGAGCGAAACAGATTCCGGCGAGCACGCTCATGCATAAAAATACAGGCAAGATAAAACGTGCTGGCCTAACGTACTGCAGTCGATCCACTTCCCTTTCAGGATACCAAGCGGATGACGAAATACACAAGTCCGGCGGGCAGCGAAGAGATCCTTTCGCGGCGAAAAACGTTTCCTTTAACCCGCCCGAAACCGGATTCCAAACATCCGGCGCCGGGCGGGCCGGGGAAACAGGCGGCGGTAACGAACCTGCTACCCCTGATCTGGGGACCTCAAATAAGGGGCAGCGTCGCCGGCCGCCGGCCTGCCACCCCCGCTAATCGGGAGCCGTGATCCCCAAGTGGATTCCAAATCGCTCCCTGTCGGTCATTGGACCTTCAACGCGGAGACCTTGATCATCCCTTTTTCTTCGGTTCCCTGCACCATCGCCATGATTTCCTTGGGTTGCGCCTTACCCGGCGCAGTGCGGTCAGCGCGGTTGGTGACCGCGGTTTTGGCCTGCGCATTTCCGGCCGCATCGAGCATATAGACGTTGCTGCCCACAGCCAGAGCGAACGTCGTCGACTTGTCGGTTGCCGCACAGGATGCGATCGATTTCGCCGCAGGCGCCTTGTCGCGCAACTGCTGCTGATAGCAGGCCGCATCCAGCAGCTTTCCGTCAAAATCCGCCGCGAGAGCGATCGTCGAAAACATCGCGGCACATGTGAATAGAGAGAGTAGAATTCGCATGGTTCTTGTTCTGTCCTTCCTTTTCCTGATTCCCACCGTCGCTGTTGACGATGCGGCTGTAGGGTGCAACCAGGGGCCAGGGGCTCGGGGAACAAAAGGAAAGGTCCGGCTAACGTACGCGGATCATACGGTTTCTTTTTTGAGGCCGCCAGGCGCTTTCGCCCTGCGTTCGAAAGGTCTTCGCAGGTGCTCTCGGAACCTTCGGCGGACGCTCGCCTGGGACATATTGCAGGGTCGTAAAATGTCCGGGGCGAAGCGCGGCAATATGTGCAGCGGGAAAGGAAATGGAGAGGCGGACCGCGCTAGCGTTCTAAAACGGAGCCAGCGCAGCATTGCGATTCTCCATGAACTTCTATTCCGGCAGCGCGTAGGTGACCACGGATCCGCCGACGACCGCACCGATGTATTCCCGGCCGCTCTTGCCCGCATAGACCATGACGTTGGCGTTGATGCCCGCGCCGAGATCTTCGACCCACAGTTCCTCGCCGGTCATGGCGTCGAGAGCGCGGAGACGTTGATCGGCGGCGGGCGCCAGGACCAGTCCGGTAGCGGTCAGCGAGGGTCCGGCAGATCCGGCCTTGCCGACGAGCTGCTTGCCTTCGGGGAGGCGATCCTCCTTACCAAGAACGATCTCCCAGGCGATGTCGCCGGTGTTGGCGTCGACCGCGAACAGGCGCGCCCAGGGCGGACGCTGGCACTGCATGCCCATCGCCGCGAAGCCATGATAGGGGCCGTGCCCTTCGATCGAGCCGCGATCATACGGTTGCGGGGAGCCGTTGCCGGAGCCATAATTCCCGCCTTCCACCTTTGCTTCGATCCAGCCGGAAAGCGCGGCGTCGCGCGTGGTGACGTACACATACCCGGTGGTGGGATCGGCCGCGGTGCCGCCCCAGTTGGGCCCGCCGTTGCCGGGGAACTGGAGCGCAGTGCGGGGCTCATCGCCTTCCTTATGGAACGGGAACGGGGTGTACATGCCTTCGTTGTAGAAGCCGCCTTTTTCAAACAGCTCGCGACAGGCGGCGGCATGTTCGGGCGTGGTGTCCTCGGCGGTGACCAGATCATCGGGCGTGAAGCTGGTGCGGGCCAGCGGCGCGGGTTTCACCGGGAACGGCTGCGTCGGCGAATACCATTCATCGGGGACCTCGCCTTGGGGGACGGCGCGCTCTTCGACGCCGTAGATCGGCTCCCCGGTCTCGCGATTGAGGATGAACATCAGCGCGTTCTTGCCGATGATGGCGAGGGCCGGGATCGTCTCGCCATCGCGATGGATGTCGAACAGGCTGGGCGCGGCGGGGAGGTCGGTGTCCCAGAGGTCGTGGTGCACGATCTGGAAATGCCAGACGTATTCGCCGGTCTCGGCGTTGACGGCCACCAGCGAGTTGCCGAACAAGCCGGCTCCGTGGCGGTCGCCGCCCCAATAGTTGCCGCCGGGAGATCCGAAGGGGATGAACAGCAAGTCGCGCTCGGTGTCGACGGTCAGGTACCAGCCCCAAGGATTCACGCCCGTGCCTTTCCATTCGCCGTTGAGCCAGGTGTCATAGCCGAACTCTCCGGGGCCGGGAGTGGAGTTGAACGACCACAGGTGCTCGCCGGTCTGGGCGCTGAAGATGTCGGCGTCGCCCGGAGCGCCTTCCAGCGTGTTCTCGCCGTTATCGCTGCCCATGACGATCATGTTCTTGTAGACGTACGGCGCGCCGCCCCAATTGGCTTTGATATCGACGAAGCCCTCTTCGCCGAAGCCGGGATCGAGCGTGCCGGTGTTGGCGTTGACGGCGGCGAGCACGGGTCCGCGATCTTCGATTTCGGAAGTAAAGAGGATGCGCGGCGGGTTCTGTCCATCGCCGGGCCAGTAGCCGACGGCGCGGTTATTGACGCGGCCGGGAGCTTCATAGGACCACAGGATCTCGCCGGTATCGCCCTCGAGCGCGACGACGCGGCTGCCGCCGTTGGCATAGAGGATGCCGTCGACGGCGATGGGCGTCACCTCGGAATTAAAGGCGTTGCGCGCGCCGGGCTCGCCGGGCGCGGTGCGGGATTCCCAGATGCGCTGGAGGTTGGTGACGTTTTCCTTGGTGATCTGGTCCAGCGGCGAGTAGCGATCGGAGGTGTAACTGCGGCTATAGAGCGGCCAGTCGCCGGCGGGGATGGCGGATTGGGCCGCGGCCGTTTGGCTGATCACCAGGGGCACCGCGACAAGTCCCGCAATCGCGAACAATCCCACTACCTTATATGCATTGCGCGTCATTCTTGAACTCCTTCTAATCTGTGCGCAGCTCCTCGGCATGCCCGCCTGGGCGAATGCCATCGTTCGCCCGATTTGAGATGCCGAGTATACCAATCGGAGAAATGCAGCGAAACTATTTCAACAATTCCGCGATCATGTCGGCGTCATTGGGGACCACGATCGGTTTGTTCGCGAACTTGCCTTCGATCTTCATGCCGCTGGGCGTTTCAAGCTGACCCGTGTGGTACTTGTAAATGTAATCCGGGTCCTTGAGGACGTTACCGGTGAGCACGGCGACCACGTCCGCGGACTTGTCGATCACCCCTGAAGCGGTCAGTTTGCGGATGCCGGCGAGCGTCGCGGCCGAGGCCGGTTCGCAACCGATACCGGCGCGTCCGATCATGGCCTTGGCGTCGGCGATCTCCTGCTCGGTGACCTTTTCGACCGTACCGTTTGAGGTGCGGACCTCGTGCAGCGCCTTGGGCCAGGAGACGGGGTCGCCGATACGAATCGCGGTCGCCAGCGTTTCGGGCTTGGTGACGGGCACAAAGTCGCCCTGCCCGCCGGCTTTCCAATACGCCTCGAACGGAGCTGCGCCTTCGGCCTGAATCACGGCGATGCGGGGCAGCTTGTCGATCAAGCCCGCGGCCTTGGCTTCGCGCAGGCCTTTGCCGAAGGCGGACGAATTGCCGAGGTTGCCGCCCGGGAGCACGACCCAATCGGGCACGCGCCAGTCGCGCTGGTCCAGCATTTCGAGCATGATTGCCTTCTGGCCCTCGACGCGGAACGGGTTCATGGAGTTGAGCAGGTAGATGCCCAGGCGCTCGGCCAGGACGCGGATGAGCGCAAGGATCTCGTCGAAGTTGGCTTCCACTTGGAGCGTTTTGGCTCCGTATTCCAGCGCCTGCGCCAGCTTGCCGAAGCTGATGTTGCCGTGCGGCAGGAAGATCAGCGGTTCGAGGCCCGCGGCGGCCGCATAGGCAGCCATGGATGCCGAAGTGTTGCCGGTGGAAACGCACGCGACGCGCGTCATGCCGAGGCGCTTGGCCTGCGAGGCTCCGGCGGTCATGCCGTTGTCCTTGAACGATCCGGTAGGGTTGAAGCCCTGGTGCTTGAAGGTGATGCGATCGAGTCCGCCGTATTCGGCCGCCAGCGGGGCATCGAGCAGCGGCGTGTTCCCTTCCCGCAGCGTGACCACATGGGAGAGGTCATCAAGGAAGGGGAACATTTCGCGGTAGCGCCAGACGCCGCTCTGATCGAGAGGCGTGTTGTTCATGCGGCGCTCGCGGAAGGTGCGTTTGAGGTCCGCCGGATCGGGGAGCGGGGCGGCATAGCCGGCCTCCAGAAGGCCTCCGCACTGGGGGCAATTGTAGAGCACTTCGGTAATGGGATACCGGGCGCGGCAGTCTTCGCTGAAGCAGACGAGTTCCGCCACGGCGGATTGGGTCGCCAAGGACATATCTTCTAGCTTAATCTGCCAGGGCCTGGGGGACCGTCGGGCGCGGATCGGGGTTGCCGGGTGGTGAACAGAAGAAGGCCAGTATTGCAAGAGAGCTATACCAAGATCGACTTCTGAAATTTCGCAAATGTAACCTGTTCCCCTCCGGGAGCGTGTTTAAATAACCACTGGAGGTCCTTGAAGACATATATGAATCGACGCAAAGCGATTGGTGGCATTCTGGCTGGAGCCGCCGCGACCGCTCCCCTCGCCATGGCATCCGGCCCGGCGGTAGATATCTGGGTCGACCGCTGGAAAAAGGCCAAAGCCTTCACGCTCGCGGTAGCCCAGGCGATGCCCGCCGATAAATACACGTTCAAGCCGGAAGGCATTGCCGACGAGGTTCGCACGTTTGGCGAACAGATGGTGCACCTGGGTGAGGCGGAAGGCTTCTATCTGGGCCGGCTGGGCACGAATGGACGTCCTCCGATGGCGCCGAAGACCTTCACCAAGGAGGTGGTGGTCCCGTATCTGACCTCGCTGTTTGATTGGAGCATCGGCGCGATCAACGAGCTCAGCGATGCGGATCTAACCAAGACCTATGGCAATGGCAAGATGGCGTCCACAGGGCTCGACCTGCTACTGAACGCCTTCGTGCACACGGCGCATACGCGCGGCTATTCGGAAATGTATCTGCGCGCAGCCGGCGTCAAACCGCCGCCGTATGCAGCTTAAGCTCGGTACGAGCAAATCAGAGGGACCTGGCCGGGGCGGCCGGGTCCTTTTTTGTTGGGGGTCGGACCTTCTTCCGCGAATGTGCGGCTGGCGCTGTCGGTGTAGTGGACTGGGGATGAATCCGTTGGCGCGCGCTACCGCTTGCGCTTCTGAATCAGCGGCTGGAGGCGCTGACGCTGGGAACCATGCGCGTTGCGGACGGTCCCGCTTTTTATACGGTCGCGGGTTGAATGGAGAGTGAGTCTGAGGGGCTCACGCCGGCTGAAGGCCAGCCCTCCTGGCGCGGCCCGTCCGCACGGGTGCAAAATGTCTGCGGCATCCGGAGATTACGCTTGTCATACGTCTCGCGTGATGCCGTGAGTTGCGCACCGCGATTTGTCCAAGCCCAATTTCGATCCGCCTCTATAATGGGGTGTGCCTCTCTCGATTGCCGCCTACGTTGAAGAGAATCAGCAGCGTTTGCTGGATGAGCTGCTGGACTTTCTCCGCATTCCGAGCGTTTCCACCAAGCCCGAGCACAAGCAGGACGTGGCTCGCGCGGCGCGGTTCGTGGCCGACGGGCTGACTACCGCCGGGATGGAACACGTCGAGGTCATCCCGACCTCCGGTCATCCGCTGGTGTACGCCGACTGGCTCCATGCGCCCGGAAAACCCACGGTGCTGTGCTACGGCCACTACGATGTGCAGCCGCCGGAGCCGCTGGAGGAATGGGTATCGCCACCCTTTGAGCCCGACATCCGCAACGGCCAGATCTACGCTCGCGGCGCGACTGATGACAAAGGCCAGATGTACATGCACATCAAAGCCCTGGAAGCGCTGATGAAGTTGAACGGGAAGCTCCCGGTCAACGTGAAAGTTTTGATCGAGGGCGAGGAAGAGGTCGGCGGCGAAGGGATCTCCGATTACCTTCCCGCGAACAAAGAGAAGCTGAAAGCCGACGTCGCGCTGGTCTCCGACACCGAGATGTACGCCAAGGGTCTGCCGACGTTGTGCGTAGGTCTGCGCGGGTTGATCTATACCGAGATCGAGGCCCGGGGCGCGGCGAAGGATCTGCATTCCGGGACCTTTGGCGGAGCGGCACCCAATGCGATTTTTGGGTTGATCGAACTGCTGTCCAAGATGAAGGACGCCGATGGGCACATCCAGATTCCGGGCATGTATGACGACGTCACGCCGCCGTCGCCGGAAGAGGATGCGAGCTGGAAGGCGCTGCCGTTCGATGCGGAGGAGTTCCGCAAGGAGGTCGGCTCGACCGAGCTCACCGGCGAGCCGGAGTTTACGGTGCTGGAGCGGCTATGGGCGCGCCCGACGCTCGAGGTGCACGGCATCGTCGGCGGCTACGTGGCGCCCGGAGCCAAGACGGTGATCCCGGCCAAGGCCAGCGCCAAGGTCAGCATGCGGCTGGTGCCGAACCAGAATTCGGACAAGATCATCGGGGCGTTCCAGAAGTTCGTGGCCGATCATACGCCGAAAGGGATTCAAACGGCGATCAAGATTTATAGCGCCGCTCCAGCGTTCCAAGTGGACGCGACGCACCCGGCGATTCAGGTGGCGGCGCAGGCGTTCAGCGAGGCCATGGGCTGTGAAACGGTGTTCACGCGCGGCGGCGGCTCCATTCCAATCGTGGGTGAATTCCACGAACATCTGGGCATTCCCTCGGCATTGATGGGATTCTCGGATCCCGATGACGGGCTCCACTCTCCCAACGAAAAATATCCCGTGAAGAATTACTTCATCGGCATTGCCACGATTGCGCACTTCCTTGAGCTCTACGGATCATAATCAGAACGCGCAGGGTCCGCGCGCGGTCGAGACACCGGACCCGCAGCCGGACGACGCCGCAGTTCCCGGTGGAGTCGAGACCGTATCCGACAGTGACCAGGTGGTGCGCTCGGCGGGCGTGGTTTCGGTCGCGGTGATGATCAGCCGCGTCGCGGGACTGATCCGCGAGATGGTTTTCGCGAATCTGTTCGGCGCGGGCCTGGACTACGACGCCTACATGCTGGGGTTCCGGATCCCCAACCTCTCGCGTGACCTGTTCGCCGAGGGCGCGCTCTCCAGCGCCTTTGTTCCGACCTTCACCGACTACCTTGCCACGCGCAGCCGGGAAGATGCGGTGCGTCTGGCCAACCTGGTCGCCACGATGCTGATCATCGTGGTGGGCCTGCTGTGCGCCGCCGGAATGATCTTCGCTCCGCAGCTGGTGAACTTCCTGGCGCCGGGCTTCGCCGAAGTTCCAGGCAAAGCCGAGCTCGCGGTGCAGATGACGCGAATCATGTTCCCCTTCCTGTTGCTGGTGGCGCTGGCCGCACAGGCGATGGGCGTGCTCAACGCGTGTAACCGGTTCGGCGTCCCCGCGCTGTCGTCGTTCTTCTTCAACATCGGATCGCTGGTATTCGGTGCGATTGTCGGCTACTGGATCGGCCCCTATCTCAACATTTCCCCGATTGAGGGATTCGCAGTGGGCGTGGTGCTGGGTGGCGGACTACAACTCGCAGTGCAGATTCCCAGCCTTCGGTCATTGGACTTTCACTTCCGCCCGATTGTGGATTTCACAGATCCCGGTCTGGCCCGGATCGTCAAGCTGATGGTTCCGGCCATCATCGGCAACGCGGCGGTGCAGGTGAATGTGATGGTGAATACGAATTTCGCCTCGAACATCGTCGACCCGGTACGGGGGCTGGACGGTTCCGTCAGTTGGCTCAGCTATTCCTTCCGCTTCATGCACCTGCCGCTGGGGCTGTTCGGTGTGGCGATCGGCGCGGCGACCCTGCCGGCCATCGCGCGTAGCGCCGCGAAAGGGAATATGGATGCCTTCCGCCGCACGCTCTCTGATTCGCTGGCGAAAGTCTATCTGATGACGTTCCCTTCGGCACTGGGGCTGATTCTGCTGGGCGAATCGATCATCGGCGCGGTCTATCAAAGCGGCCGGTTTGAGGCCTACGATACGCACCAGACCGCGCTGGCACTGTCGTGTTTCGCGGTCGGATTGATGGGCTACGCCGCGCTGCGGGTCCTTACACCAGCGTTCTATGCGCTGAACGATGCCCGCACGCCGATGTTCGTCAGCATCCTTTCCATCGTGGTGAATTTCGCCGCCGCCTCGACGCTGATCAACGGGTTCGGGATGGGGCATGCGGCGCTGGCGCTGACGACCTCGGTGGTGGCAATGTTCGGCTTCCTGATCCTGTTCCTGGTGATCCGCGGCAAGATCGGCGGGGTGCATGGGCGGGAGCTGGCGCAAAAATATCTGAGGATTACCGCGGCTTCGATCGTCATGGCCGTCGCCGTCTGGCTCCTGGACCGGCAGTTGACCGCGTGGCTCGGCGTTTCGCGGCTGGCGCGCGTCGGGAATCTGTCGATCACGATTCCCGCGGCGATCGGGGTCTATTATTGGGCCTGCCACCGGGTGGGATTGCCGGAGATCGACGGGATGCTGATGTCGTTCGTGAACCCGGTGATTCGTCGCTTGAGGCGCTAGCTTCGCGGATTCGATGACCGCTCGGCCTCGAAACATTTCCCGCACAAAACGTTAGAATGGGTCTGGTGGGCCCGAGATTTCCATTCTGTTCGCGAACCCGTGCGGCGGGCGCAATCCTGTGGCTTAGTTTCGCCGCGATCGCATGGGCGCAGCCCGGAGATGTGGCCGCCCCGAGCCCTGCGCCGATTTTGGATGAAGACTCGGCTGCGGCGATGAGCTTCGCGGATTTGAATCGGGCGCTGGCGGAGCATCCGACTTCCGTGCTGCATGCCGCGCGCGGACGCCTGCATCTGGCGGCCGGAGAGCCTGAGCTTGCACTGGCGGATTTCGAGGAAGCCGTCCGGTTGCGTTTGGACCGCGCCCGTTATTGGGTGCTGCGGGCGAAGGCGCGGATGGCGCTGGGGCAGTTCAGTCCGGCGATCGAGGATCTGGACCAGGCGATTCGCTTGGACCCGTCGCTGGCTGAGGCGTATCTGGAGCGCGGGTTTGCCTATGGGCAGATCGGGCAATTCAAGCGCGCGATTCCGAACCTGGATGTCGCGGTAGAGCAGATGCCGGATACGGCGCGGGCATGGAGCTTGCGCGCGGCGGCGAACGCTCGGCTGGGGGATATGGATGGGGCCGTTCGCGATTTCACGAGCGCCATCGAGCTGACGCCGGAGGATCCGTCGCTGTATGTGGGGCGCTCGGCAATCTACAACGCGAAGAATCAGCATGAGCTGGCGCTGGCGGATCGCAACAGGCTGGTGGAGCTCGCGCCGAACGATCCGAACGCGTATCTGATTCGCGGCGGGAGCCTGCATCAGTTGGGTCGCCATGCCGAGGGGTTGGCCGACCGCACGCGTGCCATTGAGCTCCAGCCCGATTGGGAAGTGCCGTGGTTTGCGCGGGCCAGCGCGCACTATCTGATGGGAAATCTGGGGCTCGCGATCACGGATCTGCGCGAGGCGCTAAAGATCAACCCGGAGATGGGCGAGGCGGCGGATTTGCTCAAGCAGACCGAATCCGAGTTGCTGGAGCGGGCGATCGCGGAAGACGTGAAGAGGAGCCAGGCGGGTGGCGATGAAGTTGCGGTGGTATCGACGGCGCCAGCGCCCGCACCGAAGGTTAGGCAGGAACCGGCGAGGAACGTTGAGGCTCGCGGACAGCAACCGAAACCGAAGGAAGTAACCTCACCGGTAACCGCCGCGCTGCCGGCGTTGCCAGTCGATGCACGGGGGATTGATCCGACCGAAGACCGAGTGGCGCACGTCGCCAATGAGCCCGCCGTTGAGGATGACAGGACACTAACTCTAAGCCACGTCAGCGGTGAGATTTCGCCTTCCGTGCTTCCCGCGGAGCCGGCCAAGGGGCTCGCGAATCCAGAGCCGGAAGTAGCGCCGGAGCCGGTGAAGCCAGAGCCCGCAAAAACTGCTGCAGCGACGCCTCCCCCGGCAGCCGGTCAAGCTCCGAATCGGGCGTCCACGCGGGCGCAGGCGAGGGAGCACAGCCAACGCGGCCGGGAGCTGATCTATGCGCACGCCTACCAGGAAGCCATCGCGGAGCTGACGGAGGCGATCAATCTCACGCCGTCCGATGCGACGATTTACAACGCGCGCGGGTTCGCCTACATGCTGATGAAGGATTACACGCGGGCACTCCAGGATCTGGATGCGGCGCTGCGGCTGGACCCGGATTACCGAAATGCGGTGCACAATCGGGCCGTGGCTCGGCGGGCGGCGGGCGATGTTGCCGGGGCGGCTCAGGACGAGGCTCGGGAGCGGGATCTCGCGAAGTAGGCGCTACGGCAAACCGCGTGGGGACAGGCAAGTGTGTCCACACCCCATCCGCTTAGACTGTTGCTTCCGTTGCCGTAGCTTGGGACACAGATCCCAAGTCCCCACGGAGACACTGGCAAAACCTTGGACAGGCACCGTTTTCTCACCTGGTTCTTGTGGCCTGACGGAGCTTGAAGGGCGAAAAATTAAAAATTGGGGACAGACACCGTTTTTGCGCCTGTGAGGATTGATTTCGCGTTGCCCCCGCGAGGCGAAAACTAGATGTCTTCCATGAGACGGCGGAACCTGTCAACGAAAATCGTAACCACTTTTGACCCAGGCTTCCATACGCATTCTGAAGAACTCGTTGGTGCGGAGTTCGATGCAAGTTGAGTTCAGGGTCGAAGTCCGGCGCTGCTATCTGTCCCGCGCGCTCGAAGCGCAAGCCTACTACCGCAGTCGCCGGGAGATCCGGGTTGCCACAACACTTCTAAAGTCAAGTTCGGTTCACACCATCTGAGGAAAGGGTTTGTAGAGCTCCCCGCTGACCCACAAGCGGTGCAGCAGCACGGACAGCTTGCGAGCCACCGCGACAATCGCCCTCAGGGTCGCCCTCTTGCCGCCTTCGCTTTTGGCCAGGCCCCATCGACGTAAGGCCGAATCTTTTCCGTAATGGCCCAGGATATGATGCGCGCACTGGACCAGTAGTTTGCGCAAGTAGGGATCGCCACTTTTCGAGATGCCGAGTTGCGGATCGCGCTCGCCGCTCTGCCGCTGCTTGGGCCGCAAACCCAGGAACCCGGCTACATCGCGGCTGAGAACAAACCGTTCCGCCCGCCCCAAGGTGAGGACGAACGTAAGCCCGGTTAGCGTACCGACACCGGGAATGCTGGTGAGCCGCTCGATCTCGGGATGTTGCGCGGCGAGTTGACCGATCTGCTGATCATAGTCTGCGATCTGCCGGCTCAGGGCGTCGATCTGTTCCAGAACCCCGCCCAGCGCCACTTTCAAAGGCTCCGGCAACTCCCCCATGGCGCGTTGGCCAAACCTGCTGGTGATCGACTTGGGCAGACGCACGCCGAAACCCTTGGCGATACCTCGCGCCGAGTTGATCAGCAACGTGCGTGACCGCAGCAGCGCATCGCGCGCTCGAATCACCGCCAGTTCCGCTTGCTGCCCGGCCGTGCGGTGTTCCACCGGAGCCAGCAACCGCACATCGGCCCGCGCCAGACGCGCCAGCTTGTGAGCATCCCGCGGATCGTTCTTCGTATCGCTGGCGGTAATCCACTGCAACTGCCGCGCATTGGCCACGATCACTTCGTGCCCCAGCCGCTGCAGCTCCCGGCTGATCCAGGCCGATTGCGCTCCGGCTTCCAGCGCGATGCGCCGCCGCTCCCCGCTAAAGTGCTTCTCGATCGAGCTTGCCTGGTTCCGGAAGCTGCCTTCTTCCACCACTTCCCGTCCTGGTCCAGGATGCAATAGCGGCTCACCTTGTCGCCCAAATCGATCCCTACCGTCTCGCTGATTCGCGTCTGCATTTTGCTATTCTTCTTCATGGCTGGTTCTCCTCTGCACCTCATTCTTTTTTTCCCCATTTTTTCCTATAGATGCCTGTCCTGGTTTTGGCTTACGCCTCCACTCGGAGCCACTTCTTCCCTGCCCGGATGGTCAGCGTCTTGCCGCCGGGGTGGACCATTTGCTGCCACTTCTCCCCGTCGATCTCGACGGCTCCGGACTTGATCTTGCGGTCGGCGTCGGCGCGGGAGCTGGCGAGGCCCGTCGCGGCCAGGAGCTTCGACACCTGAACGCCGGCATCGACTCGCGCGGCGTCGGGCACGGGCACGGTTTCGATGTCGGACGGGATGCCACCCTGCTGAACTTCGCGCTGGAAGTCCTCGGCGGCCTGCTCGGCGTCGGCCTCGGCGTGGAAGTCGGCAACGATGCGCGCGGCGAGCTCCTTCTTGACGGTCATCCACTCGCCGGAAGTGGCGGTTGCTTTCTTCTTGGCCTCGATCTCGGCCAGCGTCAGGTCGGTCAGCAGCTCCCAGTAACGCCACATCAGCTCGTCGGAGATGCCCATGACTTTGCGGTACATGACCTTGGGCGGCTCGGTGATGCCGATGTAATTGTTCTTCGACTTCGACATCTTCTCGACGCCGTCGGTGCCTTCGAGCAGCGGGAGGGTTCCGACGATCTGCGGCGGCTGGTCGTAGTCGCGCTGCAGCTCGCGGCCGACCAGCAGGTTGAATTTCTGGTCGGTGCCGCCGAGCTCGATGTCGCATTTGAGGGCGACCGAATCGTAGCCCTGCGCCAGCGGGTACAGCAGCTCATGCATCGAAATGGGGTTGCCCTCGGCGAGGCGCTTGGTGAAGTCGTCGCGCTCGATGATCCGGGCCACCGTGTAGCGGCCGGCCAGGCGAATCACGTCCTCGAACTTCATCTTGCCGAGCCATTCGCTGTTGAAGCGGATCTCGGTCTTGTCGGGATCGAGGATCTTGAAGACCTGTTCCTTGTAGGTTTCGGCGTTCTCGTCGATCTGCTCGCGGGTCATGGGCGGACGGGTGACGTTGCGGCCGCTGGGGTCGCCGATCAGGCCGGTCATGTCGCCGATCAGGAAGATCACCGTGTGGCCCATGTCCTGAAAATGTTTCAGCTTGCGGATCAGGACGGTGTGGCCCAGGTGGAGATCGGGCGCGGTGGGATCGAAGCCGGCCTTGACGCGCATGGGGCGATTTTCCTTGATGCACGTCTCGATACGGGCCTTCAGATCCTCTTCGCGGATGATCTCGGCAAAACCTTTTTTAAGGTAGGTAAGTTGTTGGTCGACTGGCAGCACTCGAACTATTCTAAAGTGCCGGTGGAAGAGGACGCGGGTTGAGAGTTCGGAGCTAAGCGCACAGGCGGGCTACAGCCCTTGTACGCGGTCCAATGGTGGTGCCGGGTTTTCCGACCCGGCGCATGGCCGCGGACAGGAAAGTCCGCGCCACTTGGGCTCCTGATGCCGGCACCTCAGAATGCTGAATGCGTCACGCGGGCTAAGCCCACCCTGCTTTGCGGCCTAGCTCGCGAGGAGTTTTCGTTCCTGGGCAGAGGTCATGGAGCCGTCCGAGTGCGCGTTCTCGGCGGCCTCAAAGCCTTCCACGGTGATCTCATAGCGGGCCGAATCGCTCCGCTTGATGTAGTCTTTACCGCGCAGGAACCACAGCGCGGCTTCCAGATGCTCTCGGGGGCAACCGAGCAGGTCCTCGATTTCCATCAGGCCCATGCTGGGACGGGCCGGTTCATGCACCATCCGGGAATACAGCAGTTCCAGTATGCCCTGCCGTTTGCGCTTTTCGGCGTCGCGCCCCGTGACTGAACTTCCCTGATCGAAGATCTTCCATCGGTTGCGGCGGATCTCAGCATGGCGGGCGTCATAGGCGGCGCGGCGCTCCGGATCGTTGAGCGTCCGGTAGACCTCGGTCAGCCGCATGAAGCGCTCCGAATCGCCGGTTTCGGCATTGTCGGGATGGAAGCGCTGCGCCAGCATGCGGTAGACGCGATCGATGGTTTCCCTGGTGGCGTTGGGGCTGAGTTCCATGAACTCATAGCAATCGATTTCTTGGGGGTCGACGGCGCGTGGGGATTCCTGGCTGGCGTCGCTCTGCTGGTCCCCCTTAGGGGAGCGCTTGCGGAGCTCTTCAAACTCCAACCCGGCGCGGTAGCTGCCGCCCTCCGAATCCATGCACCAGCGTACGACCGCCGCGCGACCTTCGCTGTTTTCCTCTTCCCCATCCGCCAGTTTGCCCCGAACGGTCACCTTCTCATCCAGGTTCAAGGGGTTGAGGACGGAAATGCAGGCGCCGCTGTCGGAGACGTCGATCAGGTCGGCGGTCACCGTGCGCGGACGCCCCATGCCGTCTTTGAGTTCCAGCCGGATCACACGGCGGTCGCCCTTTTCCCGGGGTGAGCCCCGGCGGGCGGTTTTGGTAGTCGTTTCCATAGAGGTGGCCAGGAAATCTCCTGCCTCCCTTATCGACCGGGACCCCGAGGGACTGTAGTACCCTCCGCAAGTCTCTCCCAGGATGTCATTGAATGCGGGTGGTTTAGGCTTCTCAATCGACTACCGGCCCGGCTACACTGAAACGAGCGTGCGCATCCTGATTTCAGCCGGCGAAGCCTCGGGCGATTTGTACGCCTCCAGGCTGGTGGAGATTCTGCGGCAGCGGCATCCCGAGGCCGAGTTTTTCGGCTGCGCGGGGCCGCGGATGCGTGCGGCCGGCGTCGAGCAGATTGTCGATCAGGAGTCGCTGGCGGTTGCAGGGATTGTTGAAGTTCTCGCGCATATCCCACGGATTTGGCGGGAGTTTAAGAAACTGGAGCGGGCCGCCGCCGAACGCAAACCCGACCTCGCCATCCTGACAGATTCCCCGGATTTCCATCTGCGGCTAGCCAAGAAACTGCGGCGGCTGGGCATCCCGGTCCTTTACTTAATCGCGCCGCAGGTGTGGGCGTGGCGGGAGCACCGCGTCCGGGCGATGCGGCGGGACCTGGCTGGATTGCTGTGCATCTTTCCGTTTGAGGAGCCCTATTTCCGGGGACACGGCGTTCCGGCGACCTACATCGGGCATCCGCTGGCACGGCTGGTGAAGCCGTCGCTGTCGCGGGCCGAGCTGTGCGCCGAGCTGGGGATCGCCGAAGATGCCCGGATCCTGGCACTGCTGCCAGGGAGCCGGTCCGGGGAAATCGCGCGGCACGTCGGTCCGTTGCTGGAGGCGGTCAGCCTGATTCAGGCGAAGCATCCCGATCTGGTGCCTGTATTTGCGGGGTCGGCGGGGTCGGCGGGGAGGCTCCGAGCGGCGGTCGAAAATTTTGGGAAACCCAATGCTGCCGGACACATCCAAACATTAGGAGCGGCGCAGGCTGGGCCCGGGCAGTCGCCTGGGAGAGGACTGGCGCAGCGCCGGAAACGAAACGCGCAGAGGTCAGGATCATCGAAGGACGCACCTGGGATGTGATGGCGCAAGCCGAGGTCGCCTTGGCCGCCAGCGGTACCGTCACGATGGAGGCGGCGATGCTGCGGCTTCCGATGGTCACTTTTTATCGTGTAAACGCGTTAAGTTGGTATTTGGGACGGTGGATGGTAAAGGCGCCGTTCCTGGCAATGGTAAATCTGGTGGCTGGCCGGCAAGTGGTTGCCGAGCTGATCCAGCAAGAGATGACGCCCCAGACGATGGCGGCCGAGATGTTGCGCCTGATCGAGGATCCGGCGGCCCGCGCAGCCATGCGGCAGGAGCTGGACCGGGTGGCCGGGATGCTGGCCACCGAGATCGACCCGATGGAGCGCGCCGCCGACTATGTTGAGTCGGTTTTGTCCGGCGCCCCGGCTGCCGAGGCGCGGCAAGGAACGTCGGCTGAGTAAAGAAACGGGAAGGTGAACGTGACCAAACGCAAGCGGACCAAAGCAGAAGCCCATCTCCCCCGAAGGAACAAACTGAAATCCCGGACCCTCTGGGGCCTTGCGGTCATGACGGCGCTCGCGATGGGACTCGTGGCGGTGATGCCGGGGTCGGCGCAGATTCGCAGAGCGGCGCAGCCGGAGCCGGAGATCGATATCCAATCGTATCGGGCCGATGTTGAGGTCAACCCCGAGGATCAAACGCTGCGCGGGATCGTCACGATCGACTTCGTCCCCAACGCCGATATGTCGACGTTGACCTTCGAGTTGAACAATGCGCTGGAACTGCATACGGTGACCGACGGCAACGGAGATCCGGTAGCCGGGCAGCGCAATGGCGCGGATATGACGGTCCGCCTGCTGCCGACAACGCCGTTCGCCGCGGGTCAGCCGGCGAAGCTGGTCTTCAACTACGCGGGGCAATTGACCGGTGAGGAAGAGTCCCCGGTGTGGGGCATTAAGTTCGCCGCGATTCATCCCGACTACGCATACTTCATGTATCCGTCGCGTTGGCTGCCGATTTCCGGCTACACGACGGACCGCTTCACCATGGATCTGCGGGTGACCACGCCAGCCGGATTTCAGGTGATCGGGAGCGGTACGCCGACCCTGCTGAACCGGCGTCAGGTGCTGGCCGAGCTCGCGGAGATGGCGGGCACGCTGGGCGCCAATATTTCTTTTGGTTCGGTCTCTGGTTCTGTCGGCGGCCCGGTGAGCCGGACCGCGACGACCGTCGTCGACGAGTCAGACCGCCCGTCAAACCGGCCGGTCCTGCGCCGCCGCACGGGTGATGAGAACGAGCAGCGCATCGCCGCGGAGAAGGCCGAGGCGGCGGGTCAGAGTCCGGCAGCCGGGGCGGAAGAACCGTACGCCACACCGGAGCCGAATCCAACCGAACAGGCAACCGCGGACATCAGCTTCGCCGTGGATGCGACTTCAAGTGACGCGGCTTCCAGTAATGCGACCTCCAGCACTGGCGCGGACGCCGGTGACGGCGCGCTGATCAGCGTGGACGCGGTGGGCAATGCGGAGCCCGAGCTGCCACCGGATGACGGCAAGATCACGACGCAGTTCGTCTATGATCACCGCTCCTTCCCGGGCAGCTTCGCGGTCGCGCGCGGAACGGGGACGGCCTTCACAGCGGAAGGCGTGAAGTCGACATTCTATTTCCGCGAATCGAAGGACAAAGCCTCCGCGTATGCGAACACGATCGGGGAAGCGGAGAGCTATCTGTCCGGCATCTTCGGTCCTCTGCCGGAGCCGGAACTCACGGTGGTCGAGACCGAAGTGGGCTCGCCCAACGGCTATGCGGCGCCGGGCATCCTGTTCCTGTCGCCGACGGCGATGGCGGGCTCGGATGTGAACAAGAGCACGGTGGTGAACAACGTCGCGCGGCAGTGGTTCGGCGTGATTGTTTCCGGCACGACGCGGAATCATTTGTGGATCGAAAACGGCATGGCGCGTTATGCCGAGATCCTCTATACCGAAGAGTTCGACGGCAAGGGCGCGATGCATGACGCGGTGCATCAGTCGTATGTGGAAGCGTTGACGGTGGAGCAACCGCCGATGGTGCAGGCGTCCCGGCTGGAGGATTATTCGCCGGAATACTGGGCGCTGACGGCGGGCAAGGGCGCCGCGGTGCTGAATATGTTGCGTGCGGTGGTTGGCGATGATGCGTTCTTCAAGACGCTTCGCCGCGTGCCGGACCAGTTCCGTTACAACTCAATGGATACCTTCGATTTCCGGGACGTCGCCGAAAGCTTCAGCGATCAGCCGCTAAACGGCTTCTTCCTGCAGTGGACCGAATCGAGCGGGGCTCCGGAGTTCACCATGGAGTACACGGTGTTCCGTACGACCGACGGGTTCCGCATCAATGGTCGCATCATGCAGGACCTGGATCTGTTCCGCATGCCGGTGAACCTGCGCATCGAGACGGAAGGCAACCCGGAAGATAAGCAGGTGATCGTATCGGGGACTTCGTCGGAATTCGCGGTGGAGACCTTCGGCAAACCGATCGACGTGGTTCTCGATCCGGATGGGGAAGTCCTGCGCTACGACGATCAGATGCGCGTGGACGTCGCCATCAAACGCGGCGAGCAGTTCGCGCAGATCTCCGAGTTCCTGAAGGCGATCGATGAGTACGAACGCGCGCTGCAGGTGAAGCGGAATTCTTCACTGGCCAACTATCGCGTGGGCGAGGTGTACTTCCTGCAGGGCAATCTGCAGGAGGCCGCGACGCGCTTCCGCGACGCCCTGGGTGGCGATCTGCAGCCGGCGTGGGTGGAGGTCTGGGCGCGGATCAATCTGGGCCAGATCTTCGACATTACCGATCAGCGCGAGCGGGCGATCAACGAATACCGGCAGGCGTTGCGCACGCGCGACAACACGGCCGGAGCGCTGGAGGTCGCGCAGAAGTATCTGGATGAGCCGTATCAGCGCGAGCGGGATCGGTTCTGACACGAGTAGTCAGGAGACCGGAGACAGAATGGGGCGGCCCCACAAGGGTCGCCCTTTTTCCGTACACCGTTCTACATTCTTTGAGTGAACCGTGAGGCTATCGGGAGTCACCCGGTACACTTGAGGGATGCGAGCATCCATTGCGTCCGTATTGCTTTTTTCCGGACTGATTTTTCCTTCCCTGGCATCCGCCGAGATTCACACGATGACGCTGCGACAGGCGCTGGATACGGCGCTGGCGCAGAATCCGGACGTCGTGTTGGCTCGGCTGGAACGCCGAACCGCCGCAGCCAATACCGTGGCCAAGCGAGATCCCTTCAACATGAAGGCCGGGGTCGGCAGCGGGCTGGCTTATACCTATGGCTTCCCGGCGACCATCAACGGACAATCACCGTCGATCTTCCAGGCGCGCGCAGAAATGACGCTGTATGATCGCGCGCTGAAGTATCGCGTCGACCAGGCGCGGGAGACCGAGCGTGGCGCCGCGCTGCAGTCCGACATCGCCGAGGATTCCGTGGCGTATCAGGTCTACTCGGCGTTTTTGGATGCGGAATTGGCGGCACGGAGCACGTCGGCCGGCGAGCAGCAGATCGAGAATCTGTCACGGGTGATCCAACTAGTTCAGTTCCGGGTGGATGAGGAGACGGCGCTGTCGATCGAGATCCGCCGGGCCGAAGTGAATCTGCAGCGCGCCCGAAAGACAGTGGAGGACTTCCGCGCGGCGCAAACCAATTTGGAGGTCGCGTTGGCGGAGATGCTGGGTCTGCCGCCGGGCGACCAGGTCCGGCCGGCGCTGGAGGAACGCCCGCGGCTGATAATCGAGGAAATCCGAGGAAGAAGCGATCCGGCGGGCGATCGCCGACAGCAAAGAGATCCGGCAACTGGAGTCGAACATCATCGCCAAGCAGCTCGAGGTGAAAAGCTACGACGCCGAGAAGCTGCCGAAGATCAATTTCTTTGGCCAGTATTCGTTGCTCGCGAAATATAACAACTTCGCCGTGTTCTTCCCGCGGTTCCAGCGCAACAACGCACAGTTGGGGGCTTCCTTTGAGATCCCGCTGTTTCTGGGAACGGCGGTGAAGGCAGGTAAGGCATCGGCGGAGACCGAGATCGATAAGCTGCGGGTAGAGGTCGATCGTACGCGCAGCCGCATCGCCGGCGATGTGCAGCGTTCCTATGCCGAGTTGGACCGGGCCCAATCGGAACGCGACTTGAGCCGCGCGGAGCTGGATTTGGCGCGGGACGAGCTCGGCCTGGTTCTATCGGAATACGACGAAGGGACCGCGCTGATGGCCGAGGTGGAGGCCGCGCGCGCCACTGAGCAGGAAAAGTTTCTGCAGTATTATGATGCGCAGCGGGGACTGGAAGTGGCTCGGCTGAATATTCTGCGGGATTCGGGAGCGTTGCTCGCCGCGCTGAAATAAGCGACGCGCGAACCGCTTAGAACAGCCCTCCGATCCATAGTGCCCACATCACGGCTTCGAAGATCAGTTCCGCGAAGCCGTATGCGTCTCCGTCGGCTCCGCCACGCCAGGCGTAGCTCCAGGTGCAAAGCAAACGGATGGTGAAGTAGCCGGCGATCCCGGCGAGGGTGAAGAGCAGAATGCCTCCGGCCAGGAACGCTGCGAGCAAGCCCAAGGCGATCGCCACGATCGCCGAGCTGGATCGAAGGTTTGCCGATAACGCCATCCCGGTTCCACCCGCCGCGACGATGCCCATGCCGGTTCGGGGCCGGGCAGTCCAGGCCATGGCGACGAGTCCGGCGCGCGGGACCGTTTGGATCGCCAGGACGGCCAGGATCATATGGGCATCGACGTAGAAGCTGTGCGCCAGGAGTCCTTGCCAGCGGAGGAACAGGATCGAAAACAGGATCAGGTTCGTGCGCGGGGAACCGCGGAGGAACCGGCCGGATTCGCGCAGCACGCCGGTGAGCGCGGTCCACATTCCGCCGACCAGCAGGGCCGCAAGCCAAGCGGGAAGGATCGCCAAAAGCGCGGAGAACAAAAGGATGCCGATGGCTCCGATCACGGCTCCCATGAGAGGCAAGCACGCTGCGGTGGCGCCAGTCAGCATCGGCGCGGCGGAGGTGGGGCGCGGGATCGGCAAAAGGGTCAGGTAGCGGATGGCGGCAAGGAAGCGATTGCCGGCGAGTGCTCCTGGCGATGTTGACGCGATGGCGCTCAAGGGTCCTCCGATCCTTTACTGATGGGCTGCTTTACTGCTGCGTTCTATGGTGTCATAGCGTCGGCGGAGGCTCGGATGTTACCGGCGGGCGGCGGAGCATCGACCAGTTCCGGCGGCGCATGGCGCTGCCCCACGTAAGGGTCGGATCGTGCGAGGGAAGTTGGCCCGCTTGCTCACGCGCGCGGTTCCGTCTGGCTGCATCACCTCGAGTGAAATCGTAGCCGCCCGAGGCTGCGCGGGAGGGCTCGAGCGCACAGGCAGGTTTCAACCGTGGTGCGCGATCCAATAAGCACTACACCCAGATGCTGCGGCGCTTGGATCGCAGCAGCCACAGGAAGAACGGACCGCCGCACAGCGCCGTGATCACGCCGACCGGGACCTCAGTGGGGGCGATGATCGTGCGGGAGAGCAGGTCGCAGAGGACCACGAATGCCGCGCCAAGAAGCATCGCACAAGGGAGCAGGGTCCGATGGTCGGCGCCGAACCTGAGTCGCAGGGCGTGGGGCACGATCAATCCGACGAAGCCGATGGGGCCGGTCAGCGAGGTCACCAGACCGGTGAGCACCGATCCGGCGATGAATCCGAACAGCGTGAGCGATTTGGTCGCGACGCCGCGCGAGGCCGCCCAGTCCTCGCCCATCGCCAGCAGGTTCCAGTGGGGGGCCCGCCAGATGACCGCGATCGCCAGGGGGATGACCGCCGCGGCTAGCCAGGCAAGCGTCGCATACTCGACCGATTGCATGCCGCCCATGAGCCACCGCGAGATCGCGAACGATTGCGTGAACGAAGAAATCGAATGCAGGAACAGGATGATGGCGAAGGCCATCGCGTTCATCGTGACGCCGGTGAGCAGCAGCGTGAACGAACTCATGCGGCGGCCCTCGGTCGACATGGCGACGACGATCGCGAGCACGACTCCGGCCCCAACCAGAGCGAAGAGGCTGGTCGCCTGGAAGCCGAGACAGATCGCGGTGACCGCGCCGACCGAGGCTCCGCTGGAGACGCCAAGGGTGTAGGGTTCGGCGAGCGGATCGCGCAGCATACATTGAAATAGCACGCCCGTGATGGCGAGCGCCATGCCGGTGAGCGCGGCCAGGATCACACGTGGCAGGCGGGCATAGAAGAAGATTTGCGCGTCGGGCTGCTCGCCACTGAGTGCGCGGCCGAGGTCGATGGTGGTGCTGCCGAGCAGCGGAGCGACCACCAGCACCACCACGAAGATCAGCAGTGAGATCGCGATATTGCGACGGTTCATGTTAGCGACCGGGATCGAGTATCAGGCGACGAAGGCATTCGCAACGGCTGCTTTTCAGGCGGGAACCCCAGGCCAGGTTCGGGGATATTGGCGCCCTCAAGACCGGAATATTGCAGCCATGGGCGGGTTCCGGGGGATCGAACCAATTTCGCGCGCACGCCGAAGACCTGTTGCAGCGTGGCCTCGTCGATCACCTCTTCCGGCGCGCCGTCGCGCACCATGCGGCCCTTTTCCAGGACGATCGCATGATGGGCGAACTGCAGCGCGAGGTTGAGGTCATGCGTGACGGCGATCACCAACATGCGGCGGCCCAGATGCGCGAGCAAGCGATAGAGGTCGATTTGGTGCTTGAGATCGAGGTGCGTGGCGGGCTCATCGAGCAGCAGCGTTTGTGGTTCCTGCGCCAATGCCGAGGCCAGGATCACGCGCTGGCGCTCGCCGCCGGAGAGCGAACGGTAGTCGCGCTTGCGGAACGCCAGAGCGTCGGTGATCGAGAGGGCGTGCTCGGCGGCGCGGCGGTCCTCGGGCGATTCAAACCAGCCACCGGTACGCGGGGTCCGGCCCATCAGCACGACCTCTTCGGCGGTAAACGGAAATTCGGTGCCGATGGATTGCGGCAGGAACGCGACGCGTTGCGCCAGGGCCCGGCGCGGCCACTCGGAGACTTCGCGGCCGAGGTAGCCGCACGTGCCACCGTAGCCGCCACGCAATCCGGCCAGCACGCCCATCAACGTGGACTTCCCTGCTCCGTTGGGCCCGACGACGGCGACGAGCCCGGTCTGCGGCGTCCGCAGGCTGACTTCGTTCAGGCCGTAGGCGTAGGAGAGACGGTTGAGCTCGTAACTCATCGCGCGCCTCCCGCCCGCCGCATCTTCTTTGCGGCCTCCGGGTGGAGCATCTGGAAGAACGCGTTCACCGCATCGACGACGCGCGGACCGGGCACGACATAGATGTCGGCGGCGACCGCATGCACGCGGTGATTGCGAACCGCGTCCAGCGCGCTCATGCGGGTCCAAAGGTCGACGACGCCCTGCTTCTGCCGCGCACTGACGCCCACCGTATCGGCCATGTCTCCCATATCGACGATGACATCCGGGTTGCGCGCCAGGACTTCCTCGAGCGAGATCTGCGGGTAAGCCGAGGAGGCGTCATGAAAGATGTTCTCGCCGCCGGCGAGGTCGATCACTTCGTTCAGGTAGGAGTCCTGACCGACGACGATCAGGCCGTCCAGCCGCTGCGGCGTCCGCCCAACGACGAACATGACGCGAGTGCGGGGCAAGCCGTCCACGCGCCTTTTGATCTCGCCAAGTGGTTGCTGAATCGACTCGATCAGATGTTGCGCGGCTTCGGGCTCGCCGGTGACGCGCCCCAGCGTGCGGTAGGAATCATAGAGACGCTGCAGGCCATCCTGATTGAGCTCCAGCACATTCAACTGCAGCGCTTCCAGCTGCTGCTGCAGGTGAATCGGATTGGCCGGGATCATGACGACATCGGGCCGGTAGGACGCGATGACTTCCAGGTTCGGGGAGACGTAGTCACCGATGCTGGGCTTGGACTGGGCTTCCTTGGGATAGCGGCTGAAGCGGTCCACCGCGACGATGCGGTCACCCAGGCCCATGGCGTAGAGCGCTTCCGTAATGCTGGGAGCGGTGGAAATGATCCGTTTGTAAGGTTGCTTGGAACTTTGCGCGATGGCTGGGGCCACGAATGCCGCGAGCAGGGCTGCAGCGCAAAGCAGAGAAATTGCAGTTGGATTGAGAAAACGGCGGATGGAGCCGCGAATGGGCATGAGACGTTCCCCCTCGAAACGTGTGAATTCATTTCGTCCAAGGGACCGGTCTCCTGACTTCCGGCTGGCCTCGGAACACCCCATGCTCTCGATTGAGGATGGCTTCCGCTGGATCCGGCTCTTCCCACGAATCTTTTGCCGATATTCGGCGATTCGCAGTGACCCGGATCCGGCCTGGTTAACTTCATGCCGGTTACAGTTGCGGGGCAGTGGCGGATTTTCACCGCCTTCCCGAACATCCCAGACGCGTTTAAGTTGTCCTTGTCAGCGTAGGCGGAAGGCGGGCTCAGTGTCAAGGAATCGAGTAACGCGCTGAGGGAGCCGGAGTCACCCATCTCGAGACGAAGACGTCTAATTCAGGCGGCTTATCTGGGCGGCGCGAACATCCAGGGGAGCCAGAGTCCGCAGCTGAGCTACCAGATCAAGAAGTAGTAGGCAGTACCACTCCCGGAGCGGAGGCCGGCTGGACGCGCATCCTGGTGCGCCTCCGGCCACCTCGGCGGCGGGGCCAGCGGCTTGCCCATCGCACCTCTCTCAAATCTCTATCCCGTTGTCTTGAAAGGGCTTGGCGCGAGTTTTCCACACCCCGGGGAATCCCCATTCACCCCCCGGATTTGCCCGTCCGATGCACCAAATCGCGGTTTAGTTCATCGGCGTTTGCGGTCCCCCTTACCTCTCCTATACTTAGTCTTTGCGTACTAGAGGTTTACCTCAATCTATCCATTTGGAGAAACGACCTTGACTAAACCAATTAAACATGTGGAGCGAGTCGTATCGGCGGCGGCGAATGCGGCTTGGTTCGTATACGACAAGATCAACTCCATCTCCCCGAATGAATCGTTCACCCCGGCTTGGTCCGACAAGCCCCTCCTGAAGAGCTACGAAAAGCAGAAGCCGACCCTCGGGTGGCCGCGCGAGACCGACTCGCTGTGCCCGAAGTGTATCCCGGAGCTGCGCAACAAGATTATCGATGGCGAGCTGCCGGTCGAGATTCTCAAAAACGAAAAGAACGGCGAGATCAAGGCGCAGATCGTCGAGCGCGACGGCAAGATCATCATGGAGAAGGAATGCCCGATCCATGGCAAGTTCGAAGATCTGATGTCGATCGATCCGGCCTTCTCCAAGCACCTGGAAGACTCCTTCCCCGGCCGCGACATCCGCGCGCACAACGACGAGAAGCTGCACGACCATGGCTCCTCGACCGTGACGCATGGCCGCGGTTCGGTGCTGACGATCGATCTGACTAACCGCTGCAACATGATGTGCGATCCGTGCTTCATGGACGCGAATCAGGTCGGCTTCGTGCATGAGCTGAGCTGGGAAGAGATCAAGCAGCTGCTGGACAACGCGCTTTCGATCAAGCCGCGCCGGCAGATGTCGGTGCAGTTCTCCGGTGGCGAGCCGACCCTATCGCCGTACTTCCTGGACGCGATCCGCTATTGCCGCAAGATCGGCTACCAGTCGGTGCAGGCCGCCACCAACGGCATCGAGTTCGCCAAGCGGCCGGAGTTCGCCAAAGCCGCCGCCGATGCGGGTCTGCGGTATGCCTACCTGCAGTTTGACGGCATCGGCAACGAAGCCAACTCGCACCGCGCCGTCGGCAACCTGTTCGACGTGAAGCTTCGCGCGATCGAGAACCTGCACACCGCCGGCGTCGATATCGTCCCGGTGATCACGCTGATCAACGGCGTGAACAATGAGCAGGTCGGCTCGGTGGTCCGCTTCGCGCTGGACAACCCCAAGAAGATTCCGTTCCTCAGCTTCCAGCCGGTATCGTTCACCGGCCGCGACGAGGAGATCACGCCGGAACGTCGCACGGCGCAGCGCTACACGCTGTCGCACCTGGCGCACGATGTCAAGAAGTACAACGGACTGGGCGAGCCCACCCGTGACTGGTTCCCGATCTCCTTCATGAGCACCTTCTCCGACTTCGCCGACCTGGTCCACGGACCTTCGGCCGAGTGGGGACAGCTCTCCTGCGGATGCCACCCGAACTGCGGCGTCGGCATGGCGGTGATGTGCGACAAGGAAACCAAGGAATACGTTCCGGTGACCGCGTTCCTGAACGCCGACCAGCTGGCCAAGGACATCGCGCGGATCAACGACGCGGCCCGCAGCAAGCGCATGTCGGTGATCGGCGTGACGCTGGCGCTGCTCCGGAACTACAACCCCTATAACGCTCCGACACACTTCAAGCTGAGCGACCTGATCGCCAAGTTCGACAAGTGCTTCGGCATGTCGAAGAAGGACTACGGCAAGGTGACCGGCGACCGCACGATGGCCGACATCGAAAAGCGCCGTCGCGACCGCTGGAACTTCCTGTTCATCGCGGGCATGTGGTTCCAGGATCTGTTCAACTACGACTTCCGCCGTACCGAGCAGTGCATCATCCCCTACGCCACGCAGGAAGGCGAGATCAGCTTCTGCGCCTACAACACGGGCGTCGGTTGGCGCAACATCGTCGAGAAGATGCACATGACCGCCACCCTCACCAAATGGTATGAGGACAACGGCCGTCATGAGATCATCGCCGGCGGCAAGAACGTCAATCTTGATACCACCGAGCATCGGCTGGTGCTGAACGAAGCCGACGTCGCCAAGGGCCGCCAGACGGACCTGGATGACGCCGGCATCGCCAAGACCGCCCGCGAAGAGAAGAAGCGCGCTCGCGACCTGAAGCTGAAGGAAGCCGAGAACGCGAAGATGATGAAGCTCTATCGCGAACATGTTTTGGGTGAGAAACCGCAGGAAGGCATCGTGATGCTGGATGCGATCAAGCCCGCTGCACCGAAGGCCGCCGCTGCCGACAAGGAAGTCGGCTCTTTCGGAGATTAACCGAGTTACACCTGACTGGTTTAGTCACGCTTTGGTAGGCCGGGCCTTCGGGTCCGGCCTTTTTTTGTGTTGTGACAGAAGGAGGCTGGAAGCCTCAGGCGGGGCATGGCCCCGCCCCACAATGGCCGGCCTGTGCTCGGCGACACTCTTCAAGAGGCTATCCTGGTTTGAAGCCGCGTCGGCTCCCCGCGAACGTCTCGCACCGATTCCTCCCGGAGACTTTTGCTTTGACACGACGATTCCCCGCCCTGGAGCTGTTCCTTTCCCTGACTCCTGTGTTCGCGCATGCGGCCGGCTCGGACGCCACCCCGCTCGCGATAGGGGAGACTTGGACGCTCGACTCCGAAATCCTCGGGGAGACGCGGACGATCAACGTCTACCTTCCGCCACAATACGTGGATTCAGATGACGCCGCCCTACCGGTGTTCTACATGCCGGACGGCGGCATTCGCGAAGATTTCCCGCACATCGCGGGATTGCTGCAGATCTCGGCGCTGAACGGAACCATGCGGCCCATGATCCTGGTGGGGGTCGAGAATACCCAACGGCGGCGCGATTTGACCGGGCCAACCGAGGTAACCGGGGACAAGGAGATTGCGCCCGTGGTTGGCGGGTCGGCTGCATTCCGCGCATTTATCCGCGAGGAATTGATTACCGAGGTCGAGCGGCGGTACCGGACCACCGGGGAACGCGCGCTAATCGGGGAATCATTGGCGGGGCTGTTCGCGGTCGAGACGCTGCTACTGGAGCCGGACCTGTTCGACACCTACATCGCCGTGGACCCAAGTCTGTGGTGGAACTCCGAATGGCTGGTGCAGCACGCCGGGGAGCGACTGGCGGAGCTCGACGCAGACAGGCCCAAGGCACTATTCCTGGCGCACAGCGATGAACCGTCCATCGCGGAGCCCACCGGACGGCTGGTGGAGTTCCTGGAGGCAGCGCAGCCCGACGGGTTGACCTGGGTCTTCGAAGAGCTGCCCAACGAGCATCATTGGACCATCTTTCATCCGGCAGTGCTCCATGCGGTGCGCGCGCTTCTGGCACCCGAGGAATCCGCGCCCTGATCGAGGCCGTCCCTTCTTCGCTGATGCCTCCATTCCCGCAATCATGGAGGAAACGAGGAACCATGGCGCCCCGCCTATACATAGAAGATCCCGAGGCACGTGCCCTCGCCCAGGAGCTCGCGAGGATCGAGCGGAAGTCTCTGGCCGAGGCAGTGAAGGAAGCTTTGCGGGAAAAACTGGAGCGGCTTCGAGACGGATGCAGCGGCTTCGCCGAACAGCTCCTAGAAGTCGGCAGGCGCTGTTTCCAACTGCCCGTGTTGGACTCCAAAGCCCCAGACAAGATCCTCGGCTACAACGAGACCGGTGTTCCCAAGTAGCGCATCGTAATCGATGTGTTACCTTGCGATGAGGCCCCCGCGCGGCGGGCGGCATACAGCAGCACTCACCCGAAGTTCCAAAATTCTTTATTACAAAAACTATGGTCCTAACAAAACAAGAACTCATTGACGGCCTCCTGAAGGAGGTCCATATTCTTCTACACTTGGCGTCGAAGGTGGAGCCCGAGATGGTGGATTACCGCCCGGCCGAGAAACAGCGCAGCACACTGGAGTTGCTGCGGTACCTGACCGTGATGGGTCCGGCGCTGATCAAGGGAATCAAGGCCGGCGAGTTTGACGGGCCCGGGTTCGGCGCCGCGATGGAAGCCGCCGGCAAAATGGACTTCAATCAGGTGGTCGCCCAGATCGAAACGCAAAAGACCGTCCTGCCCGAACTGCTGAGCGGCATGTCCGATGAGGATTTCCGCGCCGACCTGGAGATGTTCGGCCGCACGGCCAGCAAAGGCGCCTTCATCGTCCAGATGGTGTGGAACGGCTACGCCGCCTACCGGATGCAACTGTTCCTGTATCTAAAGTCCTGCGGACGCGAGGAACTCAACACGATGAATCTGTGGCAGGGTGCGGACGCCCCGATGCCGGGCTAAGCATCAACGAACCCCCATCAATCAGGAATACAGACCGAATACGGGCCGGTTCGTTGAGCGAGCCGGCCTTTCGTTTTTGGGTAACGCGTGCGAAGGGACGCGCTGGGGCGCTATTTACCTTCCAGCAGGAAGGTCGGCGCGAGGCCGGTTAGCGTGGAGAATCCCCCGCCCCCGGCGATATCCAGCCAGCTCGACGCCCCGTGCACCTTGCCAAAGAAGGCGTGCGGGTGAACGTGCGTGGTCATGTCCTTGAGGACCATGTTGCCGAACTGCAGCAGCGGGAAGACGGCATGCGACGGCTCGACGACTTCCTGCACCACCGAAGGCGTCCGCAGGGCCTGGCGCAGCGCCTGTTCCCAGCGGTCGTCATCCACCTGAGCGCCGTAGACCATGTGCATCTCGATCGAATCGTCGTTGGGCTTCAGAACCAGCTTCTCGCGACGCTCCAGGATGAATTCCGGCAGATCGATGGTCTTCGATCCGTAGGTGGTCTTTTCAGCTGCGACCAGCCGGGTCCAGGGGATGTGGTCCTTGATCGCTTTGCGCTCGGCCGCCGGGAACTTCGCGGTGACGTTCTTGTCGGTGAGCAGGTCCAGGATCACGCGCTTGGAGCCGATCTCGGAACGGAAATTGTTCACCATGCACACCGCGCCGTCTTTATAGGACTGGATCATCGGATGGTTCAGGTCATAGCGGACCAGGAACTCGTGCAGGCTGATGCGGCGGTAGACGATGTCGATCCCGAACTCGCCGGCGTGCAGTACGCCGTTCTTGTATTCCAGTTGCTCCGGCGTGACGATCTCGGTCGGGATGCCATTGGAGGTGAAGAACTCGGCCAGCAGGTTGTGTTCGCTGACGGCGGACTGGAACGGCTGGCGGAGCTCGACGATCGCCATGGATGGAGTCTTCGTCGCCGTCTTGCCGCGGAAGGAGCGGAAGCTCTTGTTGACCGCCGCCAGCATATATTTCATGCCGCCCAGCTTCTTGAGCTTGTGCTTCTTGCGGAACTCCTTCACCGGAGGAGCGTCGTAGTACAGATCCGACAGCGCATCGCCGTAGAGGACTCCAGGCGGGATGTCGGCGCTGTGATCGATGAACTTGATGGAACGGTCCGAGAGCGCCGTATCCAGCAGCGACGTGATCGTCGCTTCGGAGTAGCCCTCCACCGATGCCAACATGCGCTCGGCCGGCAGCAGGTTGACCCGGTGCAGCAGCGCCGGGGTCTCCAGAACCATGTGTTCCAGGCGAACCACGGCCGAAAGCAGGACTTCGGTGGCCTTCACCAGGCTGGCGTATTCCCGCTTAGTGACAAAGTGGGGGCGCAAGACCGGGGAAATCGGCCGACCGTCTAGCTTGGCGGACTGGATCCGCTCTTCCAGTTCATGCGCCCAAGCCAGATCGATATATGGTTCGCTCTCGATGAGCTTGTGATAGCGGGCGATTGCCTCGCTCACTAAGGACATTTGCGCTGAAGGTTAGTATCGCACTCGCAAGCTGATTTTGTAAAGTTTTTGCCTGAAATATTTCCCGCAAGCGATTGATTTTGCATCTCTTGCGGTTCCTATCGCAATCTACCGCTGATTGGATTTGAGGATCTTTTTTCGCAGCCGGATGGATTTCGGGGTCACCTCGACCAGTTCGTCCTCGCGGATAAACTCGATCGCCTGCTCCAGGTTCAGCAGCCGCGGCGGCACCAGGCGGACCGCTTCATCGGCGCTCGAGGCGCGCATGTTGGTGAGCTTTTTCTCGCGCACGATGTTGACGTCCAGGTCATTGTAACGGGCGTTTTCCCCCACAATCATGCCCTCGTAGACGTCGGCGCCGGGGGCCACGAACATCTCGCCGCGCTCCTGCAGATTGAAGATCGCATAGGAGGTCGCCTTGCCCGCGCGGTCGGCAATCAGCGAACCGGTGGGCCGGAACGGGATGTCGCCCTGCCAGGGCAGATACCCGTGGAACAGCGAGTTCATGATCGCCGTGCCCTTGGTGTCGGTGAGCATCTCGCTACGCAGGCCGATCAGTCCGCGCGAGGGGACCAGGAATTCCAGGCGCGCGCGCCCGCTGGCATGCCCCGCCCCGGCCGTCGAGCCGTGATTCACCATCTTCTCCATCTTGCCCTTGCGGGTGCCCATTTTCTCGATCACCGTGCCGGTAAACTCTTCCGGGACGTCGACGACCAGCAGCTCGACGGGCTCGGATAGAACGCCATCGATCTTCCTGGTCAGGATTTCGGGCTTGCCGACGGCGAGCTCAAAGCCCTCACGGCGCATCGTCTCCACCAGGATGGCCAGTTGCAGTTCGCCGCGGCCCATGACCTTGAACGAGTCCGGACCATCGCTCTGCTCCACGCGGATTGAGACGTTGGTGAGCAGCTCCTTGTCCAGGCGGTCGCGCAGGTTGCGCGAGGTGACGTAGGCCCCTTCCTTGCCCGCGAACGGCGACGTGTTGATGGTGAACGTCATCGCGATGGTGGGCTCGTCGATCTGGATCCGCGGCAGCGGCTTGGGATCCTCCACAGACGTGACCGTTTCGCCGATCGTAATCCCTTCCACGCCGGCGATCGCCAGGATGTCGCCGGGCTTGGCCAGCGTCTCTTCCACGCGTTTCAGACCCTCGAACGAATAGAGCTTGGTGATGCGGGTCTTCTGCATGCTGCCGTCGAGCTTGGCGATAGAGACCTCATCGCCGTGCTTCAGCGTCCCGTTCGAGACGCGGCCGATCGCCAACCGGCCCAGGTAGTCGCTGTAGTCCAGGTTTGCGACCTGCAGTTGCAGCACGCCGTCGGCGTCGCCTTTTGGCGCGGGAATGCGGTCGAGGACTGTCTGAAAAAGGAGGCTAAGGTCGGAACCTTCCCCGTCCGGCGAAGGCTTAGCGACTCCGTCGCGCGCGTTGGTGTAGATCACCGGGAAGTCGAGCTGGTCTTCGGTGGCATCGAGATCGATGAACAGGTCATAGACCTCGTCGAGCACCTCCTGGCAGCGGGCATCCGGACGGTCGATCTTGTTCACGACGACAATCTGCGGCAGCCGCGCCTCCAGCGCCTTCATCAGGACGTAGCGGGTCTGGGGCAGCGGCCCCTCGGAGGAGTCGACCAGGAGGATCACGCCGTCGACCATTTTGAGGGCGCGCTCGACCTCGCCGCCGAAATCGGCGTGGCCCGGGGTATCGACGATGTTGATCTTGTGATCACCGTAGCGGACGCCGGTTGCCTTGGACAGAATGGTGATGCCGCGCTCGCGTTCCAGGTCGCCGGAGTCCATCACCCGGTCGGCGATCTCCTCATTGGCGCGGAAGATTCCGCTCTGGCGGAACATAGCATCGACAAGCGTAGTTTTGCCGTGGTCCACGTGGGCGATAATCGCCACGTTTCGAATCGATTCGTTTGCTGACATGGAAACTTCTATTGTGAGCGATTATGGAGAGGCGTGTCTCAACTTTCTTCTATCGTGATCGTCGGGCGGCCGAACGTCGGCAAATCGACTCTTTTCAATGCAATTACAAAATCCCGGCGATCGATCGTCGGCAATGAGCCGGGTATCACCCGCGACCGGATCTACGCCGAGGGCTCCTATCGGGGCAAAAAGTTCGAGCTGATCGATACGGGCGGCATTATTCCGGACGACGAGGCGATGATTCCGAGCCAGATCCTGAAACAGGCCCGGGTGGCGCTGGAGAGCGCCGCGCACATCATTTTTCTGATCGACGGGCGGACCGAGATCACCGGGGTGGATCGCGATCTGGCGGCGATGCTGCGGAAGCTGGGCAAGCCGGTGACCCTGGCGGTCAACAAGATCGACAGCCCCAAGCGCGAGGACCTGACCCACGAGTTCCATTCGCTGGGGTTCCCGGACGTGTACGCGGTTTCGGCCGAGCATCAGCTGGGGATCGGAGATCTGCTGGGGCACGTGACCAAGGATCTTCCCGAGCTCGCCGAGGATGGAGAAGAAGAGGAGAAGCCGCTGGGTCCGGTGAACGTGGCGATCATCGGGCGGCCGAACGTCGGCAAGTCGACGCTGCTGAATGCGCTGATCGGGCGCGAGCGGTCCATCGTTTCTCCGGTCGCGGGGACCACGCGCGATGCGGTGGACGAAACGCTGATTCGCGGGGGCGTCGAATATCATTTCGTGGATACGGCGGGCATCCGGCGCAAGGGCAAGACCAAGGAGATGGCCGAGAAGATGAGCGTGGTGATGGCTCGGCGGCACCTGCGGATGTCGCATGTGGCGATCCTGGTGATCGACGCGACCGAAGGGGTGAAGTCGCTGGATGCAACCATCGCGGGATATGCGCACGAGGAGGGTCGCGGTGTGATCTTGTGCGTCAACAAGTGGGACACACTGCCCGAGGGCGGCAAGAAGAAGTTTCGTGACCAGATCGCCGAGCGGCTGAAATTCCTGGAGTACGCGCCGATCGCGTTCGTCTCGGCGCTGACCGGAAAGAGCGTCAACGGCCTGTTCATGACGCTGCGCAAGGTTTGGGAGGCGTATACGCGCCGCATCCCGACCGCCGAGCTGAACCGCTTCATGGTGGATCTGCGCTGGGAACATGCCAACAAGATCAAGTTCCTGACGCAGGCCTCGACGCGTCCGCCGACATTCATCGCGTTCACGCGCCAGGCCCAGAAGCTGCACTTTTCGGCGGAGCGCTATTTGGTGAACCGGCTGCGCGAGGCGTTCGATTTTGAAGGCGTCCCGATTGTGGTCCGGAGCCGGCGGAAGTGAAGGCTACGAAGAGGCAGTGCGTGGTGCGCGCCGATCGAAGATCTTGTGCCCCAGCAGCTTCACCTGATCGTTCACCAGGAACCAGGCGAACGCGTAGCCCCAAACCAGCAGAGCTAAAGACCATCCAATCGGGGTCATGAAGATGCCGTAGACCGCAATCAGGGTCGCGATCAGTTGCGTTCCCAGGACCGCGAACAGCAGGATATTCGCCGGCCGCGTGGACCAGAAGCGGCCGCGGGTGCGCGTCACGAAGATTGTCAAATGGCCGGCCACCGAGAGCTTCAGGTAGATCAGCGTCTGAATCACGTCGCGGCTCAAGCCCCACACGCGCTCGCCAAGATAGAAGAGTCCGAACGAAGCCACCACGCCGACCAAACCCAGCACCGTGGCGATCCCCAGTACGCGGCGCATGTCCCAGGCTTCCGGCTGGCTGGAATAGTGAACCCGGTCATAGGCGATCGACAAAATCGCGCCGTCGTTCAGCAGCGCCAGCAGGACGATCATCACCGCGGTCACCGGATAGAAGTTGAAGACCAGGATCGACAGGGTCATGAGCAGCAGCACGCGGATCGTCTCGGCGATGCGGTAGATGGCATAGCTGGTCATCCGCTGGAAGATCTTGCGGGCTTCCTTGATGGCATCAATGATGACCGACAGACCCGGATTGGTGAGAACGATATCCGCCGCGGCCCGCGCGGCGTCGGTAGCGCCCGCCACGGCGATCCCGGCGTTGGCTTTCTTCAAGGCTGGCGCGTCGTTCACGCCGTCGCCGGTCATGCCGACAATGTGCTTCCGCTGCTGCAGGACTTCGACGATGTGATATTTGTGTTCGGGAAAGACCTGGGCGAATCCATCAGCCGCGAGGATTTCCTCGTCCTGCTTACTGCTCTGCCCTTCGATCTCCTCTTTTTCCTCGAACACGGCCGCATCAATGATTTTGGTCCCCAGGTCCAGTTCCCGGGCGATTTCCTGTGCGATGGCCATCTGATCCCCGGTCACCATCTTGACCTTGACGCCCATCTGCTTTGCGATGGCCACGGTTTGCTTGGAATCCTCGCGCGGCGGATCGTAGAGCGGCAGCACGCCCAGAAACTTCCACCTCTCTCCGTCATCGGTGCGCGCAACCCCCAGTGACCGGTAGCCGCGCCGCGCGAAGTGGTTCACCGCTTCCTCGACCTGATCTTTAATCGCCGGAGCGTCCGCGGCGAGTTGCAGAATGACCTGCGGCGCGCCCTTGGCCGCTTTGAACGTCTTGCCGTCCGGCGTTCGGACCGTGGCCTCAGTGCGCTTGTGGACCGGATCGAAGGGCACGAAGTGGGTCACTTGATTCCCGCCCGATGGCTCGCCGGATTTCCGGCTTCCCTTCTCTCCTTCTAAAATCGCCCGATCGATCGGATCCTGGTTTTCCTCGCGCGAGGCAAGCGCCGCGGATTCGATCACCTCATCGGGCGTGACTCCGGCCATCGTAAACGGCTCGCCCAGCGTCAGCCGGTTTTGGGTCAGCGTGCCGGTTTTGTCGGAACAGAGCACGTCCATCCCGGCGAGCTCCTCAATGGCGGCCAGGCGGCTGACAATCGCCTGCTTGCCGGCCAGCACGCGCGCCCCCACGGCCATGGTGACCGACAGCACGGCAGGCATTGCGACCGGAATCGCGGCGATGGTCAGGATCAGGGCGAATTCCAGCGAGGTCATGATGGGATCGCCGCGCGACACCGCCACCGCGAGGATCATCGCAATCAGCACCACGGCGATCACGATCAGATAATTGCCGATCTTCAGGACGGCCTGCTGAAAATGACTGACGTTGTGCGCTTCTTCGACAAGCTGGGCTGTCTTGCCGAAGTAGGTATTCTGGCCGGTCACGCTGACCACGGCTTCGATCTCGCCCTGCCGGAGGATCGAGCCGGAATAGACCAGATCGCCGCTTGCGTGGGAGACCGGCAGCGACTCGCCGGTTAACGCCGACTGGTCGACCTCGATCGGATCGCCGTCCTGGAGTTTCGCATCGGCGGGAATCACGTCACCCAGACGGAGCCGGATCAAGTCGCCCGGCACCAGTTCGCGCGCCGGCAGAACCTTCCACGCGCCGTCGCGTTTGACACGCGCCTTCAGGGCCAGCCGTTTCTTGAGCGCCGCAATCGCGTTGCCCGCCTGGAACTCTTCCCAGAATCCGACCACGGCGTTTCCGCCCAGCAAAACGCTGATGATCGTGAAGTCTTCCCAATGCTTGACGGCGGCGGACAGGATGGCCGCCATCTCGATCATCCAGGGAATCGGCCCCCAGAAATAGGTGAGGAATTTCAGCAGCGGGTTGACGCTCTTTTCAGGGAGCTCATTCAACCCATACTTGGCCTGGCGTTGTCGTGCTTCCGCCTCGCTTAAACCCTCCGGCGCCGGCACTTCCTTGACGGCCGCCCGGGCCTGCTGATCGCTGTCCATCCTTACCTTTGGCTCTTTGGCCTTTCCCTGATCTCACCGGCGAAGCCGCACCCCAGGATAGCGGTTCGCCATCTCAAATCACCAATCGTTTCCTGTGTCAGGGCCCCGCTCTCCGAGCGTGAAATGCCGAGGATCGCTCGAAGCACGCCTCAATCGATAGAGCCGGCACCCGGGGATCTGTTACATCTCTACATCTCCCTGCTGAAGGCGATTCGATCCCCGCAAACCTTATTTTAGGCCAGAGAACAGACGGTTTCCGGACCACTGGCCGAGCGAGCACGAGCCGTCACCGCAGCACGAAGTTGACGTCGATTTCGGTGATCACCTCCATCGGCTGCCCGTTCAGGATGGTCGGCTGGTAGACCCATTGGCGGACGGCATCCATCGCCGCGCGGACCAGGATCGGGTTGCCCTCCAGCGCCTCGAGCCCCTGGACGGTGCCGTCTTTGGCGATCCTGGCCGTCAATCGCACGGTTCCCGATAGACGGATCGGGCGGGCGATGGCGGGATACACCGGATCGACGCGCCGGATCAGGCGGGCGGCCTGGAGCGAACTGCTGACCGTCACCGGTCCGGAGGGAGGTTCGACAACCGGTTTGGGCGCCGGGAGGTGGAGCGATCGCACGCTCCGATGCCGGGGCTTCCGCCAGGGATCGTTCCGAGTGCCGGGCCGGGATCTCCGACGGTCGCAGGGCCTACGGCAATTGATGGCACCGGTTCGGCGAAGTGTTGCGTCGTGGGAAGGCTGGTCGGGACTTGCCTCGGCACGTTGATGGCGACCGGGATGAACTCACGAACGGTCGAGGTCGGGGCACGCTGGGTTGGCTTCGGCCGAGCTGCTTCCGGTTGTGGCGCGGGCTTCCGCAGGACCGGAGGAGGCAAAGGAAGCGAATCCAGCTCAAACGCCGGAAGCGCCTGCGTATAGAACAAAGGGACAACAATAAGGACACCGCCGAGAAGGATTTGTGCCGCAAGCGACGCCAGGAATGCCTCGCCCTGCCGCTTGCCGTCTTTCGATCTCAGAAGAGTTTGTTCAAACATGGTGTCTTGGTAGACACCACTGCCGTGCGTTGGTTCCCTGCCGCCGGCGGAGCTCGACTTGGGCGGAGCTTGTTTTGGCGGCGCTGGCGCTCGAAACGATGACAGGCCGGAACCATCCATGTGGCACACGCATACCGAAGGAAAACCAAAGTACTCTCTAGCCGGTTGGTACCCTGGTCCCTGCTCTAGAACTCCGGAATGAGCGTTCTGACCCATTTATCCTCTACGCGCTATCCCTTAGTCTTGAACCATCGTTAGATAAAGGCCGGCCCGCAACACCTGCCGGATATTGGACAAGACACGTGAACCAGTTGCTTATTCAGTATGCTTACCTCCAAGTACTTGATTTCCTCACGACCATCGCCTTTTTGGTCAATGGCGTGATGGAGGGCAACCCGCTTGTTAAGTGGGCCCTGTCTGCCGCTCCCAACCCGGTGAGCGGATTGGTTGCGGTGAAGGTGATTGGGATCGGGCTGGGGATTTACTGCTGGAAGGTCGGGAAGACGCGGGTACTGGGCATCGCGAACATCTTGTTCGCGGTCCTGGTCGCATGGAACCTGATGGCTCTGATCCTTGGGAGTGCCTAAGCCGGAGGGGGAGTGCCTAAGCCGGGGCGAGCGCCTAAGCTGGCACATGCCTCGCCGCGGCAACTTCGGAAGAGGAAAGGGAGTGGTGGGCGCGCAGGGACTCGAACCCCGGACCTCTGCCGTGTGAAGGCAGCGCTCTAACCAGCTGAGCTACGCGCCCGCGATGTGCGCGGAGCATTCGAAGCAACCCGCCGTACACGCGACCTCCACTATTCTAAACCACCCGGTTGGGCGAGTTAAACGATTCGGGCGAAAAAATCGCGGCATCGTTGCTGCAGGCGGGTCCGGCAAATTCAGACGCCTATAATGGAGCGATGGCGGAGAAGAAGTCCGGCAAGTCCAAAGAACAGCAGACGGGAGCCGCGGCCAATGGCAACGGCGCCGCGTTGAGCTTTGAAGACGGTCTGGAACAACTGGAGACGATCGTCAAACAGATGGAGCAAGGCGATCTGCCCCTCGAAAAATCCATCGAATTGTTCGAGCGTGGCATGAAGCTGAGCGATTCCTGCCGGAAGCAGCTCGCCGAGGCCGAAACGCGGGTCGAGATCCTGACCAAGCGCGCCGGTGAGATGGAGCCGGAGCCCTTCGACAATCCCGCCGCCAGGTCCGCCGGACTCCCGCCCGAACCTGATTTCGAATCCGATGATGACGACGAGGAAGAAAACGACAGCGATGTCCCCTTCTAGCTCCCCGTCCCAACCGGCCACGTTGGCCGAATATCTCGCTGAGCAGCGCACCCGCATTGATGCCGCCCTAGAACGGCTGGTTCCCGCCGAGTCCGTCGAGCCGTCCACGATCCACCGCGCCATGCGCTACAGCCTGTTTGCCGGCGGCAAGCGCATCCGCCCGATCCTGGCGATCGCCGCCGCCGAAGCCGTGGGCAGCTCCGCATCGGGGATTGAAGACGCGGCGTGCCCTCTGGAATTGATCCATACCTATTCGCTCATTCACGACGACCTGCCCGCGCTGGATAATGACGATCTGCGCCGCGGTCGGCCCACCTGCCACAAGGTGTTCGGCGAAGCGATGGCGATCCTGGCCGGCGACGCCCTGCTGACGTTGGCGTTCGAAGTACTGGGAAAGCTGAAGGTCGACGGAAAGCTGGTGGACGCCGAGCGGCGTGCGGCACTGGTGGCTGAGCTCGCGACGGCATCGGGAACCGTCGGCGGAATGATCGGCGGGCAGGTGCACGATATCGAAGGCGAAGGTCAGCCGCCCACCGCGGAACTATTGGAAGCGATCCATCGCGCCAAGACCGGGGCCCTGCTCCGCGCAAGCCTGCGCATGGGCGCGATTTACGCCAAGGCCGACAGCGAGCAGCTCGACACCATGACGCGCTTCGGCGAACACGTCGGCCTGGCCTTCCAGATTGTCGATGACATCCTGGATGTCGAGCAGACTTCGGAGGAGCTCGGCAAGACGGCGGGCAAGGACGCCGAACAGGGCAAGATCACCTTCCCGGCGGTCTATGGCCTGGAGGCGTCGCACAAGATGGCCGCCGAGCAGCAGGCAGCCGCCCACGCCGCCTTGGGGATCTTCGGCGAATCCGCCGCTCGCCTGCACCAACTGGCTGACCTGATCGTCGAACGAACGTCATGACCGGCGAGGCACAGCCTCCGCCGGGCGCGGCGCCCAATCCTTCTGGAGCCCGATCAAAATCGGCGAAGCCGCAAAAGGTGCGCCTGGACCGTCTGCTGGTGGATCGCGGCCTCACGCCATCGCGGGAAAAAGCGCAGGCGCTGATCCTGGCCGGCGAAGTACTCGTCGACCATCAGAAAATCGACAAGCCCGGACGAACCGTTCCCTCCGAAGCCGAACTGCGCCTGCTCGCCAAGATCCCTTATGTGAGCCGCGGCGGACTGAAGCTCGAAGGCGCGCTGGATCACTTCCACATTGACCCGACCGGCTGGACCTGCGTCGACATCGGCAGTTCCACCGGCGGCTTCACCGATTGCCTGCTGCAGCGCGGCGCGGAGAAGGTCTGGGCGTTCGATGTGGGCAAAGGTCAGCTCGACTGGAAGCTGCGCAACGATCCGCGCGTCGAGGTTCACGAAGGCGTGAACGTCCGGCACCTGACGCCGGACGAGGTCCCGGAGCGCTTCGACCTGGCCGTCTGCGATGCGAGTTTCATTTCCGTCACCCTGCTGATTCCCGCCTTCGCCGCGCTGCTGAAACCCAACGGCCGAATGATCGTTCTGGTGAAGCCACAGTTTGAGGTCGGCAAGGGCGAAGTGGGCAAGGGCGGCATCGTGCGCGACCCACAACTTCACCGCCAGTCCTGCGACAAGGTCCGGGCGGCTGTTGAGGAGCTTTGGGATTTCGCGCTACCATCATCGAAAGCCCAATTTTAGGCGCGGAGGGAAATCGCGAGTTTTTGCTGTACGCCAAGCCCTCCGCCGAGCCGGCCGCCGAGGCCGCCAAGCCAACATCAACAACAGGCCGACATAACCGATAACCACTACCGAGGACACACGCAGCCTTCCTTCACCGTCCATGGCGAATCCCAAAGTCACTTCCGTCGGGCTGTTTTCGAAACCCGGAAGCCCGCTGGCCGCCGAACTGGTGCCACAGGTGCTCCGGTGGCTCGGCAAGCGCGGCATTACGGTTCACATGGACCTGCAAACCGCGGGCTATGCCGGAAATCCGGACCAGGGGCGCTCGCGTGAGCTCACGGCGGCCGACGCGCAAGTGCTGATCGTTTTGGGCGGAGATGGGACGCTGCTATCGGTGGCCCGCGCGGCTGTCGGGCGGGAGCTTCCGTTGCTGGCGGTGAACCTCGGCGCGCTTGGATTTCTGACGACCATCAAGGTCGAAGACCTTTACCAGGGCCTGGAGATCGCACTTTCCGGAGAATACGTAATCGGACGCCGCCGGATGCTCCGCACCGACCTTTGGCGCGACGGCGTTCTGCTGAGTTCCCATCACGCCCTGAACGATGCGGTCCTCACAAAGCTCGAAATCGCGCGCATGATTGACCTGGAAGTCTACGTTGACAAGAGCTTCGTCTGCGTTTATCGCGCCGACGGCCTGATCATCGCGACGCCCACCGGCTCCACCGCCTACTCGCTCTCGGCGGGCGGCCCCATCATGATCCCCGGCGTCGGAGCCCTGGCGATCACGCCGATCTCGCCCCACATGCTCACCAACCGTCCGGTGATCGTTCCCGACGAAAGCGAGATCGAGATTCGCGTGCAAGGCGTCGCGCCGACCTACATGACCATTGACGGGCAGGTCGGAGAGAAGCTGCTGCACGATGACCGCGTGGTGTGCACGCGCTCGGAACACAACGTGAACCTGATCCAACTGCCGGAAACGCGCTTTTTCGACGTGCTCCGCGAAAAGCTGAAGTGGGGCGGACACTAGCCCCCGCGCGCGCTTGCAAAAACGACCGCTGCCCACGATGAGAAAAATCTCGCTGACCAACTGGATCCTGATCGGCTTGATAGCCGGCTTCCTGTTCGGACTCACCGCTCCCCAGATCGCCGTGGAGCTGGGCGTTCTTGGCAACATCTTCCTGAGGCTGATCAAGTCCCTCATCGCGCCGTTGATGTTCGGAACGCTGGTCTCCAGCATCGCCCGCGCCGGAACCGTTTCGCAAATGGGCCGCATCGGCGTGAAGGCCGTGATCTATTTCACCGTGGTGGTTGCGATTGCCTTGGCCATCGGCATCGGATCGGCGCTGGTCTTCCAGCCGGGCGCGGGGATCCAGCTCGGCACGGGAACCGAAGGCGTTCCACTGGCGGAGATGAACGTCAGCGAGCTGCTCGAAAGTCCCTTCCCCGAAAGCCTGATCGACGCCATGGCTCGCGGCGATGTGCTGCAGATCGTCGTTTTCTCCCTGCTGTTCGGCTTTGCCTGCGCCGCGTTGGGCGAACGCGCCGAGCCGGTGGTCAACTTCTGCCAGGCGCTATCTGACGTCATGTTCCGCTACACCGACTACGTGATGCTGCTGGCGCCCATCGGCATCTTCGGAGCCATGGCGGCGGCGATCGGGCAGCGCGGCGCGAGTGTCCTGTTCAGCCTCGGGATGCTGATCGTCGCGGTTTACGTGGGGCTGGCTGGTATTCGTCTTCGGCGTGCTGGGTCCCATCGCGTGGTGGAGCCCGCGTCCCCGCCAAGCGCTTCTTTGATCTGGTCCGCGAACCGTTCATGATCGCCTTCTCGACAACCTCCAGCGACGTCGCCCTGCCGGTGGCGCTCGAGAATATGGTGGAGCTCGGTGTGCCGCGCCACATCGCCGCCCTGGTCCTGCCCGTCAGCATGAGCTTCAACACGGCGGGCTCGGCGCTGTTCCTCTCGCTGGCCAGCGTGTTCGTGGCGCAGGCCGCGGGCGTCCAGCTATCGGTCACGCACGATGATCCTGATGATCCTGACCCTGCTGCTCGACCACCAAAGGCATCGGAGCCGTGCCCGGAGGCTCGCTGGTGATCCTGGCAGCGACGCTCGCCAGCTTCGGGCTGCCGCTCGAAGGGGTCGCGCTGATGCTGGGCATCGACCGGATCAATGACATGGCCCGGACGTCGGTCAACATGATCGGGCATTGCCTGTCCACCGCGGTGATCGCGCGCTGGGAAGGCGTGGATCTGCAAGGGTAGCGGCAAAGCCGCTTCGCGCGAGCCAGCCAGCACAAAGAAAAACGCCGCCCGAAGGCGGCGTCCCAGCGCACCAGTCTTGAATTCCGTCGAGGTCTTTACGCCTCAATCCCGAGCTTCTTGGTCCACGGCGTCGCGCCCTTCAACGCCTCGTTCACGCGTTCGATATTCTTGACGCCCTCATCGGAAAGCCAGTCCTCCAGCGCCTTCACGCCGCCCTTGGCGTAGATGTCCATGCCGTCCGCCCAAGTCGCCCGGCCGCACAGCACGCCCGAAAAATCGGTGCCCGCGGCCTTGGCCATGGTCAGGTTCTCGATGAAGATATCGTTGGTGACGCCGGCGCTCAGATAGATGAACGGCGTCTTCTTGGCGACCTCGGCAGCATCGCGGAACAGCGACAGCGCCTCGTCATAGCTCTGCGCCTTCTCGCCCTTGAACGCGGCGCTTCCTTCCACGTAGGTCGCGTTGATGGGGACCTCTACCTTCAGCACGTCCACCTTGTACTGCGGCTTGGCGAACTCCTTCATGCTGCCGATGACGACCTGCGGCTTGATCTTGGCGTATTCCAGCGTCTTCTCGCCGCCGCCGGCGGGGTCGTAGCCGACGAACTCCAGAAAGAACGGGATCTCCAGATCCTCGCACTCGCTGCCGACGCGCTCGATAAACGCGTGCTTGATGTCGTTGATCTCGGGATCTTCGAACGGCGTGTAGTAGATCAGGATCTTGACGGCGTTGGCGCCCCAGTCCACGATGCGCTTGGCCGAAACGTGCGGCAGCAGATCGGGCAGGCGACCCGGTTGTGTATTGTCATAACCGGTCTCCTCGTAAGCAAGCAGGAGTCCGGCGTTTGGAGCGCGCTGCCGGGCGGCGGGCAAACCCCACTCCGGATCCAGCAGGATCGCCGAGGCATGCGGCGTCAGGATCTTCGAAACCGCCGACTTGAACTCCTCCATCTCCTGGTCGGTGACTTCGGTGGGATCCACTCCCTTGCCTTTCGCGATCGACTTTTTCAGACTCCCGCGTTGATCCATCGCCGCCGCGGCGATGATACCCTCCGAATTGGAGAGCGCCTTCATGTGCGCCAGTTTCCCTGCCGAAAGTTCTGCCATGGTGTTTCCGATATCCTCTCTCTTCGAAGAAAATTTTGAAGCTGGGGGACCCTAATCCTCTCGTTCGCTAGCCTGTCGTTTTCTGGCCGACCTTGGCCCGCTTCACCCACCGCTCCATGCGGCGAAAGTAGGCGTTCGCACGTCCGACATCGCGAAGAATCTGCGCTTTAAGGAGTTCCGGACTTCCGAACTTTCGCTCGTCGCGGACATGGCGGAGGAAGGCGAGGTAGATGCGTTCCAGTTTAGCATCCGTCTTGAATTCATCAAGGATATATGTCTCAATCGTAAGGCCGTTCTGGTCCGCGAACGTAGGCCGGTAACCGATATTGGTGATCCCGTTCCATGCGCGCCCAGCCCCCGCTTCATGGTTGGGCGCCGCGTCGCGCAACCGCGTAATGTATACGCCGACCTCCGGCAACACTTGCGCGTCGGTGCGCATATTGATCGTCGGGACCGTCTCCTTGCGTCCGATGCCCCGCCCCGAGACAACGTCCCCGGCAATCTCATACGGACGTCCCAGCAGCCTTCCCGCGCGGGAAACCCGCCCCTCGCACACCAGCCGCCGGACCGCCGAGGCCGACACCATCCGCCCCCGGTAATGAACCGCGGAGATGAATCGTGTTTCGAATCCCATCTCGAGTCCGAGCTCGGCCAGCGTATCGGTGCTGCCGGACTGCTTGGCGCCAAAGCGGAAGTTGTCACCCACCAGGACGATCTTTGCCTTCAAGGCATCCCGCAAATATTGCGCCGCAAACTCATGGGGAGACAGGCTGGCAAGCTGGACGTTGAACGGGACAATCAGCACGGCGTCGATACCCAGGTCCGCCATCACCTCGCAGCGCTCCTCCGGCGTCATCATGATCCTTGGCGCGCGATGCGGCGCCACCACATGGGCCGGATGAGGACTGAACATCATCACCACGGAGCGAACGTTCCGCGCCCGGGCTTCCTGAACCGTGGCCTCGATCAGCACGCGGTGCCCCAGATGAACACCGTCGAAGTTGCCGATGGTCACCGCCGACGGACCGAAGCCCGCCGCCTCAGAAAGATTCCGTGCGATCCTCATCGACTCGTCACGCACGGATCGGACGCCTGACACGCAACACGGCTCACTGGCCCGATGCTCCTTCCCCATGAGCGCCCTCAAGTGACGCGCCCTCAAGCGATTCGACGGCTTCGTTCTCGGCAATGGTCACCGGCAGCGCGAACCGGAGTTCCAGCCCGTCGTAAGCCAAGCGGATATTGTCCGGCAGCATGGCCTCGGTTTCGGCATGGCCGAGGTCGTGGCACATGTGCGTGAAGTAGGTTGTCCCGGCCTTCAGTTCCTGGGCTAGCTGAATCGCGTCCTTCAACGTGGTGTGAGTCGGATGCGGGCGATGCCGCAGCGCATCCATGAACAGGACCTCCAGCCCTTGCAGCAGCTCCTTGGACTCATCCGGGATGCGGCTATGGTCAGTCAGGTAGGCCACCGGGCCGAACCGGTAGCCATAACATTCCCCGCCGCCGTGCTCCAGCCGGATCGGGACGACGTGGGCACCGAATAAATCAAACGGTGTTCCGTCCATCACGTTCAGTTGCAGCTTCGGAACCGAGGACTGCGACTCCCGGAACGCGTAGGCGAAGACTCGGCGAATCACCTCGAATGTCTCCTCCGTCGCGTAGAGCGGGATGTCTTTTTTTTGGAAATAATTAAATGGCCGAACATCATCCAACCCTAGAATATGGTCGGCGTGCGCGTGCGTGTACAGTACCGCGTCCAGGCGCATGATCCCCGCCCGTAGCGCCTGTTGCCGGAAGTCCGGCGTCGTGTCGATCAGAACGTTCCGGCCCGCGTAGTTCAGCAGGACCGAAACCCGCAGCCGCTTGTCCCGGGGATCGTCGGAGGCGCACACCCCGCACCGGCATCCGATGGTGGGCACACCGGAGCTCGTCCCGGTGCCGAGCACCGTCAGATGCAGGGGCATGGTCGCCACGCGAGCTTCGGAATGGTGGGGGTCGGCGCTCATTCCTCCGCGGAACTCTTTCCCGAACGCCGGTCCGTCACGCGGATCCCGGAGCTGGATTTTGCGGATTCCTCTTCCTTCTCGTCCGTCTTCTTAGGAGCCGCGTCAGAGCTGACCTTCTCCTTACTGCTCTCGGCATTATCGGCGGAGGAGGCGGCCTCGACCGGCTCCTTTACCGCTTCAGCGGGCTTCGGAGGCGGGGCCTGGGTCACCTGCACGAAGCGGAACCGCAGTTCCGTCAGAGAATTCTCGATCAGCCGATGCTCTTCCGTCGTGAGGTTGCCCTTGGTCTTATCGAGCAACATCCCGAGCATATCGATCGCGTGGCGCGCCCCAATCAGATCCGCCTGGGGTTCTTCTTCGCCACCAAAGTTCATCAGCCCCAATTGCATCTCCGCCTGCATCTTGATCGACAGGACCAGAAATTCAAAGGTCGGCGGTGGAATGGGCATTGCTGTATCGCTCATGATGATTCGCTCCAAAAATCCTGGTTCTTTTAGTGTAGTGTGGAACAGAATAGAACTGCTCCGGCGTGGCTAGAATCAGAGGTGGGCTCTGATGCGCGAGGAGCCCTTCGACTATGCCCTCAACTGACGACGGCCACGGGGAGTCGCCCGAACATGAGGAGACCAGCCCTCCGGAACGGGAGCGGACTCCGGAGGATGCGCTCGACGAGATCCGCCGCGGCCTGGCGGCCCAGCGCGCCCGCCTGACCGAGACCCAGGCGGCGTTGGAGGCACAGATCCGGGCGCTCGATCAACACCTGGAATTGCTTAACGCGAAGCTCGATGCGCTGTCAGCGAATCGGGTTGGTCAACCGGAACGCTCCGCGCCCCCGCGCGAGGGAACCGCCATGCGGGAGCATACGGGCAAAGACCACCAGGCGACGCCTCCACCTCTCCCCCCGCAAGCCCCGGCATCCGCTTTACCGACCGCCCCGCGGAGCACAGCCCCACGGCAAGGGCAAGGTCCAATTCCCGTGCGGGAGAGCCTAGAGACGACCCTCGGCGCGAACTGGATCAACCGGATCGCCGTGGTCACCCTGATCCTGGGAGCCGCCTTCCTGTTCCGCTATGGCGTCGAGAACGGTTGGCTCGGCCCGACCGAGCGCGTCATCCTGGGATTGGTCAGCGGCCTGATCTCGCTTGCCGCCGGCGAACGCCTGCAGAAGCGCGGCCTCAAGTATTTCGCCCAAGGCATCAGCGGACTCGGCATCGCCCTGTTCTATCTTGCCTTCTGGGCCGCAGCCCGGCTCTATGACCTGATCCCCACGGCGGGCGGGCTCATCGGGATGTCGGCGGTCACCGTCCTGGCCGAGTTTCTGGCGCTGCGCTACGCCTCGCAAGCCGTCGCCGCGCTGGGGATGATCGGCGGCTACCTGACGCCTGCAGTCCTCTCCTCCGGCGAGGATCGCCCCTGGGTGCTGTTCAGCTACCTGGCGCTCCTGAATCAAGGCGGGCTCACGGTGGCGAAGATGCGCCGCTGGATCCCGCTGGAGGCGATGGCGGTGGCCGCGACCGCGCTCTATGTCCTCGCGACGATGGACACCAGCCAGGCCGTCGCTGAGACTCCCTGGCTCGCCGCCGGATTTCTAGCGTTCTTCTATGCGCAGTTCTGGCTCACCTATGAAGGCGTCTGGGCCGCGGCCCAATTGGTATTCCCGGCATCGGTGTATATGCTCTGGACCACCGGCCACATCGCCGACTTCTGGCAAATCCCGTTCGTGGCCGCGGGCCTGGCCGCCGCTGGAACGCGCAGGCAGAGCTTCCCCTACCCGCCGGGCGCGGCCCTGTGGACCCTGATCGCCACGTCCCTCATCTTCTTTGCCGGCGCCCCCGGGGAACCCACCAGCATCTGGCTGCGGTTCCTCTGCCTGACGATCCTGTTCCTTCTGTTCCTGGCCTGGACGCCATGGCGGACATTGTGGAGAACAACGGTCCGCAAAGTCCGGCCCGAACCCGTGGACCTGCTCGTGTTGGCCGGGGCCGGAAGCTTCTATTTCGCCACCAGCTACCCGCTACTCGAATCGGTCCAGCCCGAACCGCGCGGAGCCTTGGCCTTCGCCCTCGCCGTGCTCTACCTGGGCCTCAGCCGGGTGCTTGCCCCCCGGGAACCGAACGGCTCACCCGCCGCCCAGGCAGGCACTTCCCAAGGTGGCGCCCAGTTCAGTACCGCTCAACTCAGCGCAGAGGAAGTCGCCCTCGTCGCCGGTGGAGCGTTCCTCACCCTCGCGATCCCGATCCAGTTCGCCGGATTCCGCATCAGCATGGCATGGGCGCTGGAAGGCGCGGCACTGGCCTGGCTGGGAGCGCGATACCGCCACTGGCTGGTGACGCTGGGTTCGCTGATCGTCATCGCCCTAACCGTCGCCCACATCGGGTTGTTCGATGCCTGGATATACCGCACAGCGAGCGAATACAGCACAATCGTCAATCTGCGCCTGCTGACCATGGCCACCGGAGCCGTGGGCGTCTGGTTCGCCGCCTATTTCCACAACGTGCTCGCCCGGAGCATCGGAGGCAAAGACGACCCTCCGGGAATCGTGATGCAGATCCCCGCCCTGATCGAATATCTCGCCGGACACGTCCTGCTTCTCCTGGCCTTCTCCCTGGAGGTCATCGGATGGGTGGATCGCAGCTTCACCGACAACATTCGAAGCGTCACCACGATGTCGCTGTCGATCCTTTACACCACCTACGCGGCGATCCTGGTGGCCGCCGGCGTCCAGATGCGTCAGCGGCTTCACCGCATCGTCGGGCTCGCCCTGATCGCCGCCGTGGTGGCGAAGCTCTATGTCTATGACGTCTGGATCCTGGGCCGCCTGTTCCGCATCCTTGCGTTTCTGGCGCTCGGCGGATTGCTGCTGGCCGTCTCTTATCTTTATTCGCGCTACCGGCATCTGCTGGACCGGTTTCTGGAACGCGACTCCGAGCCCGCCCCCTGATCCGCCGTCGGCCACGATTTCAAGCTTTGCACGATTCCAAGCTTTGCTTGACGAAAACTCGCTAGACTATTGGGTTCATGCGCTATTTCACGCTGGAGGAAGCCGAACAACTGCTGCCGGCAATCGAACAGCATCTCCGCGATGCCCTGTTCCATAAAGCCGAATACGAACGGGCCCATGAGGAACTCGAGCGGATCGTGCGCCGCGTGCGCATGTCCGGCGGCGCCCGTGTCAATCCCGGAGCGCATCTGGAGCTGCGCGCCCGCCGCGACTCCCACGTCAAGACGCTCAAAACCGCGCTCGAATCTATCGAAGCGACCGGCGCCCTGGTGAAGGATCTAGACATCGGCCTGCTGGATTTCATGAGCCGCTATCAGGAACAGGACGTCTGCCTGTGCTGGAAGCTGGGCGAGGACGGCATCACCTGGTGGCATGGCGAAACCGAGGGCTTCCGGGGGCGCAAACCCATCGACGACGACTTCCGCGCCAACCACCGCGGCGACGGCCAGGCCTCCGGGCCGGACGCGGCGGAAACCGAACCGCAATAAGAAGATGCGCCCCGCGTTGACACCCCTCGGCTCGCCCCTTTAGACTAAAGTTCAATCAATGCTGCTTGCCCGGGAGTTTGTCCACTACATCTCGCGTCAGATTGTTACGAAACTCACCCCTCTCTGGGTCGAAACCGCCTCGCCTGACGTGGCGACGGGAATCGTCTCGGAAATCATCGAGAAAGATCTGAGCGCTGAAGACCGCCTGAATGAAGAAGTTCGTGAACTGCTGGCGCAGTACAGCGACTACATGCGCCAGGAGGAGATCAGCTATCAGGAGATGTTCCGCAAGATCAAGAATCAGATGTTGCGGGAACGGAAGCTGCTCCGCGCTTCGGGCCGCGATACCGGCGACCCCATGAAGCTGTCGCGCGACAAGGTGAATGACCTGTCCCACCAGATCGTCACCGCGTTCCGCAAGAACCGCAACTTCCGCCTGAAACGCGACGCCAACGACGTCCGCCTGGAGTTGCTCAAGATCGTGACGGACCTGCTGACCACCGAAGAAAAGGTGGATCGCGCCGCGCGCGACAAGGTCCGGTCCCACAAGCGCGAGATCGGCGAAGGCACCGAGGAGTTTGATCTGCTCCACAAGCGCTACTACGCCGAGGAGCTCAAGAAGCTCGGGATTGATCTGAACGCCTGAGGAAATCGCAGCGACGTCGTCCGGCGCGTCGAGTCTTCCCAACTCTCATCTCCTCCTTTTTGACGGCTCCAACCCTGGAGTCTTATCCGCGGGAACGCGTTTCGCCGAATTCCCCGCCCAGGCCACCAAAGACCGCCAACAAGCCCGCCAGATACAGCATCATCCCGAATAACAGAATCGCCGCGACGGGGCCCTGCCCCATCAGGTCCAATAAGAGCTGCATGCGTTCGCTCATCGCCGAAGGGAGCAACCTGCGGGAGTTCCTCCAGCCACCCGGACGCATATGCCGAGCCGGCAATCACCAGTCCTCCGGCCGCCGAACCCCACGGGAGCCAGTCGCCGTGTGCCGGAGCCTCCTCTGCTTCTGCCTCCAGAACCGGCGACGCGTCCCCGGCGGCAATGCGCGCCATGATGTCATCGGTGATGGCTTCCGGATCCGGCAGCACGATTTCGGGAAGGCTTCCGAGTTGCGCCTCCAGCGTCCGGACCTCGTCCCAAAACGCTAGGCAGCCGGGGCAACTGGCGGCATGATCTTCCGCCGCGCGCAGCTCCCTTGGAGCATACGCAACGAACGGATGCGCTGATGCGAGAATGCGCATTTGCTCGCAGGTCATGACGGTTCTCCTTGCCCGGTTGGTTTCCTGGTTGAGGGGGTTGCTTGTCTTACTGGCTCATCGTGATCCAGTGCCGCCCGCAGCTTCTTCCGAGCCCGGAACAGCAGCGTCTTCACGGTTCCATCGGTGACCCCCAGCGCCGACGCGATCTCGGCGACCTTCATCTCCTGGCGGTAGCACAGCATCACCGCGGTCCGTTCGCCGGAGGGCAGCGCCGAGACGCGGTCCCAAAGCCTGCGCGCGCGCTCGGCGGTGATCAGGTCATCTAGCGGGTCCGCCGCGGATTCGTCCGTACGCTCCGCGCGCCCGGCATCTTCTCCGTCTTTCTCTAGCGGCTCCACGAGCCTCGCCTGCCGGGAACGCAGCCGCGTCTGCGCCAGACGCACCGCGATCGTCGCCAGCCAGGGATAAAACGGGCGCGTATCGTCGTAGAGCGCCAAGCGCGAATAGGCCCGAACAAACGCATCCTGCACGAGCTCTTCGGCTTCGGCGGCGTCGCGCAGCATCATGATCGACAGCCCATATAAACGCTGCCGATACATCGCCACGATTCCGGCAAACGCATTGCGCTTCCCTGCCCGCACCAAGCCCACCGCCACGCGTGTATCACGGCTTTCCACGGACTCGGCGCCGGCAGAGCTCTCGCGCTCCACGGCATGGGAATCGCCAGGCAAGATAAGGCCTAGGCTCCCGGCTGCTTGGCGCGGTCCACGAAGGCATCGTCCACTAAGCCCAGACCCAACTGCGCCCAGGCCAGCTTACGAGCCCCGTGGAACAAGGGAAGGATCCCCAACAGGATCAACGGCGGGAAAATCGATCCCACCACGCACAGCGCCAGGCCTTTCACCGCCATATCCACCGCGTCGCGCTTTTCCTGGTCCGAACGCGGGACGGCGCGCAGATACTCGCCACGAGTCGCGTACCCGGCCTGCCTCGCCTGCCGCCCAACTTCATCCCTCCAGTAGCGGTACGCCTTCACGATCAGATAAATCAACAGCGACGCGGCCAAAAACGCCGCCACCACCATCACAGCAAAAATCACGTTCGTCCTCCTCCTTCACTGAGAGCCGCTCCGGGAGCCCGTTCCGGATTCCTCCGGCGATCTCTACAAGGTATACGAAGAAAGTTCGAAACCGGTTGACAGCGTCCGGACGCAAAAAAGGCAGGACCCGCGGGTCCTGCCTTTTGCATCGTTGATATCGCGGGGAAAGCCTCCGCGCGATTCCAAATTAAAACTGATAGAACAAACCGAGACTATAGCGGGCGTTGGTGTTGTTTGAAAGGAAGATCTTCAGCTCCGGCCGCAGCCCCCAATGTTCGCTGAACTTCCATCGCACGCCGCCGCCGATGTTGAGGCCGACGTGGGTCGTCCCCTGAGAGAATCGCCCGAAGCTCGTCGAGAAGTGTTGAAAACCCAGGCCGCCCAGCACGTAGGGCGTGAATGACTCACGATGCGTCGGAAACAGGAAGTGAACATTGAAGTCGTAGGTCTGGCCGTTGACGTAGCTCTTGACGGGCAAATAGCCAAACTCCCCGGCGAACAGCCAGCGCGGCGCGATCCCGATCTGCACACCGCCTCCGTAGACGTCCCCCTGGCCATTGGACTGCCAGCCAATGAACCCCAGCGCCTCCTTCTGGCCCCTCTCAATCTCCTCCGCCGATGCCGTGGATGCCGCGAACGCCAACATCGCGAGGACCAACCCGGCGCGCAACCCTTGTCTGAATCTCATCAAAATACAATTGCCTCCTTGTCGTGGTAATGGGCTTGTTGGTAAGTGCTTGTTCGTAAAGATGGGCGAGGCACGCGATGTGTTCCTTCAAACATCGGCCAAAATCGACGTGGCACGGCCTCGGAAACAGAAAAAGGGCAGGACCCTCCGGTCCCGCCCCCCCAAACTTGAAACAGCCTGCGCGCGCCTAGATCCCGGGCAGTTCGACGTCGACGCCCATTGACCGCGCCGTGCCCTTCACCTGCTCCATCGCGCTTTCGATGGTCGGCGAATTCAGGTCCGGCATCTTGATCTTGGCGATCTCCTCGACTTGCTTCAGGCTCAGCTTACCGACGCGGTTCTTGTTCGGCTCGCCCGACCCCTTGGCCAGGTTCACGGCCTTCTTGATCAGCACCGGAACCGGGGGAGTCTTGGTGATGAAGGTGAACGAGCGGTCCGAATAGACCGTCAGCACGATCGGAATGATCATGCCTTCGTTCTCCTTGCCGGAGGTCTTGGCGTTGAACGCCTTGCAGAACTCCATAATGTTGACGCCCTGCGGACCCAGCGCCGTGCCCACCGGAGGCGCCGGCGTGGCCTTGCCGGCCGGGATCTGCAGCTTTACGTATCCAGAAACTTTCTTTGCCATGTCTTAATTCCTCATCGGCGAGCCACTCGGGCGATCGCATCTCACAAACCTAAAACCTACAAGAAGCGCAGGCACCCGATCTGCGCCATCCCTCAAACTCCGGCGCGACTGAGCCGCGCCCAAAATCATGCCATTTTTTCGACTTGCAGGAAGTCGAGTTCCACGGGCGTCGACCGCCCAAAAATCGTCACCATGACGCGCAGTGTATTGCGCTCCGGGTTGACCTCTTCCACCTTGCCCTGGAAGTTGGTGAACGGACCGTCGATGATCCGTACCTGCTCGTTCTTCTCGAAGGTGAGCTTCGGACGCGGACGCTCCGCCGAGGTCGCCTGGCGATACAGAATGCCGTTCACCTCGTCGGCGGTCAGCGGCACCGGCGAGGTCCCGCCACCCACAAATCCGGTTACCCGCGGCGTCGCCTTCACCGCGTGCCACAACTCGTCGTCCATGTCGAGCTCGACCAGGACATAGCCCGGATAGAGCATCCGCTTGGAAGTCACTTTCTTCCCGTTGCGCAGCTCCACCACTTCCTCGGTGGGGATCAGAATCTGCCCGATCTTCTCGGAAAACCCGAACGCTTCCCCGCGCGTACGCAGCGACTCGGCCACCTTATTCTCAAAACCCGAATAGGTGTGGATGATGAACCACTTCATCGGCGAGGCTTCGTATTCGGCCGGATCCATGCGCGGCGACTGTGGCTCGCCTTCCCCTTCGCCCGCTTCCGCTTCGGGGGTGGCTTCTACCGTCGACGCCTCCTCGGCGGCCGCTTCCGGTTCCGCCTCGGCCGTATCTCCGCCGACCAGCATTCGGGCGGCTTCAGCTAGCTTTTCCTCTTCCGACTGCACCCCAGCCGCGTTCTCGGTCTCGCTGTCCGGTTTGGGCGACAACAGAGACTGGGCCGCCGCGGCGACCGCGTCGTCGTCCAGTCCAATCCGCGTAGGCGTCCCTTCCCCGCTCTCAGGCGCGGAAGTTTCGGCCGATTCGGCTTGGTCAGCCGCTTCAGGAGCGTTCTGGTCGGGGAACAGGTCGTCGGGCATAATCTAAACTTTCACGGTCGGCGATGGCCGGCCTCAAACTGCCAGGGCCGCCGCGCCACTCCATACTTCCTCAGGCGGCAAACGCGTCGAAAATGCTCTGGATCGCGCGCCCGAAGATCTCGTCCACCAGGGCGAAGTAGGCGGCAAAGACGAAGACGCTGGCAATCACCACACCGGTGGTGGCACGAACTTGCTTGCTCGAGGGCCACGTCACCAGGCGCATTTCGTCGCGCAGTTCATCCACATACTTCCGAACCCGAACCGGCAGGGATGCCGCTTTTGTCAAACCAGTCTCTTCGCTCATCTCGAAATCAATCCTTCAGGACTTCCCACTACGGTCCTCTCCAAACTCGTCCAGCCAAACTCTTCCACCCGGCCACCGCTCGCGAAAACCGCTACGCGCGCACGCCGCGACCATCCATCTTCGATTCCCATTTGTCGGGTGGAACAAGAGGGATGGCAGGGGCGGGAGGATTCGAACCCCCACTAGCGGTTTTGGAGACCGCGGGTCTACCCTTAACCTACGCCCCTACAACTTCACCGGGCCATACTTCTCACCCGGTCCGCGTACCTTGCGGCACGCAACATGAATCGTAACCAGTGTAGCGAATCTACCAGCGTTTCGCCCAGTGTCTACTTCGTCTCGCGATGCGCAATGTGCTTACGGCAGAACGGACAGAACTTCTTGAACTCCAGACGATCGGTGGTCGTCCGCTTGTTCTTCATCGTGGTGTAGTTCCGGCGCTTGCAATCATTGCACTGCAGCGTTACTTGTTCGCGTGCCATTTCCTAAACTCCTACATAAATCAACCGGGAGCCTTACCTTGAAGACTCCCGGCCGGATCTTACTCAAACCTGAGCAGCCCGAAAAGGACTACTCGACAATCTCGGTCACGGTTCCGGCGCCGACCGTACGGCCGCCCTCGCGGATCGCGAACCGCAAACCCTTGTCCATGGCCACCGGCGTGATCAGCTCGATCTCAAGCGTCACGTTATCGCCCGGCATCACCATTTCCATGCCCTCGGGCAGCGTCGCGACACCCGTCACGTCCGTCGTCCGGAAGTAGAACTGCGGACGATACCCCTTGAAGAACGGCGTGTGGCGGCCGCCCTCGTCCTTCGACAGAACGTAGACTTCGCCCTTGAACTTCTTGTGCGGCTTGATCGAACCCGGCTTCGCAATCACCTGCCCGCGCTCGACGTCGTCCTTGTCGATACCGCGCAGCAGCAGACCCACGTTGTCGCCGGCCCGGCCTTCGTCCAGCAGCTTCTTGAACATCTCCACGCCGGTGATGACCGTCTTCCGCGTATCGCGGAACCCGACGATCTCCATTTCCTCACCGACCTTACAAATGCCCTGCTCAATACGGCCCGTCACCACCGTGCCGCGACCCTGAATCGAGAAGATATCTTCGATCGGCATCAGGAACGGCTTGTCGGTGTCGCGCTGCGGCTGCGGAATGTACTCGTCAACGGCCGCCATCAGTTCATCGATGGTCGCCATCCACTTCTCTTCGCCGTTCAGCGCTCCGAGCGCGCTGACCTTGATCACCGGCACGTCGTCGCCCGGGAAATCATAGCTCGACAGCAGTTCGCGGACTTCCAGCTCCACCAGTTCCAGCAGCTCCGGATCGTCGACCATGTCGACCTTGTTCAGCGCCACCACGATGTAAGGCACACCCACCTGACGAGCCAGCAGAATGTGCTCGCGCGTCTGCGGCATCGGTCCGTCGGTCGCCGCCACCACCAGAATCGCGCCGTCCATCTGCGCCGCGCCGGTGATCATGTTCTTGATGTAGTCGGCGTGACCCGGGCAATCCACGTGCGCGTAGTGCCGGTTGGCCGTCTCATACTCGACGTGCGCCGCCGCGATCGTAATGCCGCGCGCTTTCTCCTCCGGCGCGTTGTCGATCGAATCAAAGCTCCGGAACGTGTTCTTCGGATTGTGCTTGGCCAGCGTCTGCGTGATCGCCGCCGTCAACGTCGTCTTCCCGTGGTCAATGTGACCAATCGTCCCGATGTTGCAATGCGGCTTGCTCCGGTCAAATTTTTCCTTCGCCATGGTGGTTACTAATCGCGCTCCGGTAATGAATTAAAAATTCTGGAGCCGTTGACCGGGATTGAACCGGTGACCTCGTCCTTACCAAGGACGCGCTCTACCAACTGAGCTACAACGGCCTGCTTGTTTAACTTGCCGATTTCTCTGGATTTTCTGGGTTGCCGCGAACTGGAGCAAATCCAGGCGCAGACCTGCTGAAGGTCCAGAGAAACAACAGCACCCAGTATAGCAAACCAAATCCGGGAATCACGCCAAAAAACGCACCCCTCACAAGGAGCCCAAATCCGTGCCGCGAAAGGGATAAGCACCAGGCAATGGGCGCCTCACAAGCGGGTTTTCCGGGGAAGAATGCGTGGTGGACAGGGAAGGATTCGAACCTTCGTAGGTCGCAAGGACCGGCAGATTTACAGTCTGCTGCCATTAACCACTCGGCCACCTGTCCGCGCGAGTGAAACGGGAGCCGGACGGCTCCGCGCTGCCCCGAGCATCGAAGCCCAGGGCCGAAGGCTAGTATAGCAAACCGCCCTTCCCAAACCGCTGGAAAATGTCGTGTGGACCAAAATGTTGCGGTAGAATAGATGCCGGAGCATCGCTCTCCGCAGAGCGGGAGTAACTCAGTGGTAGAGTCTCAGCCTTCCAAGCTGCTGGTCGCGGGTTCGATCCCCGTCTCCCGCTCCATTCCTCAGGGTCATCTTTGACTTGGCACAGGCCCACCGAGCCGCGAAATCGGCCCGCGCGCTGGCCCCCGGCCGGATAAGTTTGCGAAAATAGCGGGTGCCACTGGATTTCCCAAGCCGGCGTAGCTCAGTTGGTAGAGCGGCAGTTTTGTAAACTGCGGGTCGGGGGTTCGAGTCCCTCCGCCGGCTCCATTTCCCTTTCCGTTCCATGGGCCTAACTTGGCGCGGCGCCATGCGCCGCGATCCTGCCCGCCAGTTCCGTTGCCACCCGAAGCGCGACACCAAAACAAAAACGCCGCGAGCCCTCCCGGACCCACGGCGTCATTGCAAACTTCACGATCCGCCGAGCCGCTATTCGTGCTCCTCCGAACCCGACTTCGTCGTCGCGGGCCGCCGCTGACCCCGTCCATCGGCCTTGGCCGCCTTCGGCATCGGAGGCAATTCCTCGCCTTCTTTGGCTCCGAGCTTCTCGAGCAGCGCCACCGTGGTCGGCTTGGGAACCGGGAGCCCGAAGCTTCCCTTCCCCATCGCGACATCCAGCGGCGTCTGGCCAATCTTCGAACGCGCGTCGAGCGCGGCGCCCTGCTCGGCCAGATACGCCACGATCGTATCGGCTCCGCGGCTGGCCGCGCCATGCAGCGCCGTCTCGCCACGTTTATTGGTCTTGGTGATGTCCATGCCGAGCCCCTCGATGGTGTACTCCAGCGCCTCCAGCGCCTGCCGCTCAGTGCCCGTCGTATTCTTATCGCGATAGCCGACGCCCGCCGCAAACAGCATCGCGTTATTGCCGTCCTTGGTTTCCTGGTTCGGATCCGCGCCCGCGGCCACCAGCATCTTCATCACTTCCGCATCGCCCGCGCGAGCCGCGCGCATGAACGGCGTCGTCCCTTCATCGAGCGAGGTATCGCCCTGGTCCATGCCGCTACGGCCGGGCAGGCGGCTCGTCAGCGCCGCATTCGGATCCGCGCCCTTCTCAATCAACAGCGCGACCAGGTCAATCGCCGGCATCTCATCCAGCGCCGGCCGAGCCGGCGTCGCCGAATAATCCTCATTCCGCATATCGACGGCGGCATACAGCGGAGACCGCCCCAGCGCATCCACGATGTTGGGGTTCGCGCCCTGGTCCAAAAGGAACTTGGCGAACGTATATTCCTTGTTCATGATGCCGACCAGCAACGCCGTCCGGTCATCGGCGCCCGTGTTGTTGATATCCACCCCGGCATCCAGCATCACCTTCACCGAATCGATATCGCCTTCCCGCGCCGCGAACAGCATCGCCGTCAGACCGCCCCGTGACATCGGCGTAATCGAAGACGCCGCGCTCAGCTTCGGAACCTTGGTCGGGTGATCGTAGGAGACCACCTTCCAATCCGCCCCGGCATCCAGCAGCAGTTTGACCACATCGGCGTGCTCTTCCGAGGCGGCCCACATCAGCGCCGTCTGGCCCCGATAAGTCTCGATCACGTTCGGATCCGCGCCCGCCTTCAGCAGCAGCTTCACCGTCTCGGCATCTCCCGCGCGCGAGGCGATCATCAGCACCGTCTCGCCATCGGAGGTCGTCACCGTATCGGGATCTGCCCCCGCATCGAGCAGCATCTTCACCAACTCGGCATTGCCCAGCGCCGCCGCTTCGGTGATCGGAGCCGCGCCGAACCGGTTGGCTGCGTTCGGATCCGCGCCCGCCTTCAGCAATGCCCGCACCGCGTCGACGTCATTCCAATGTGCCGCCCACAGCAGCGCGGTGGACCCGTCTGCCTGCGTCTCATTCACCGCCACCTTCTGCTTCAGCAGTTGGCGCACGCCGTCGAAGTCGCGATGCTCGGCCGCCTCGGCCAGTTGCCCGGCCTGCAGCCCGCAGACCGCCGCCAGCGCCGCCGAAAGAAGCCATGCAGTGCGTTTGATCATGATCGATGCCCTCGTCGATAGTCTCATCAATGTTCCCTGCTTGCGTTCCGAAACCCTAGAGCTCGGCCCTAAAGTTCTGTAAGGGGACCCGTGCTGTCGCCCACCCCATCCTGCTTCACGCCCGCCTTTTGCAGCAGGCTCAGCAGCAGGTTCGCCATCGGTGTCTCCGCCGGATACACCAGGTGACGCCCGCCTTCGATCTGCCCGGCGGCTCCGCCGGCCACCACCACCGGAAGCGGCGAATGGTTGTGGACGTTCGAGTTGCTCATGCCGCTGCCATACAGCAACATCGAATGATCCAGCAGCGATCCGTCCCCGTCCGGCGTATTCTTCAGCCGTTCCAGGAAATGCGCAAACAGGCCCACGTGATACTTGTTGATCTCGGTCAGGTTCTCCAGCCGATCCGGGTTGTTCTGATGATGCGAGGCCGGATGGAAGCTCTCGGAAATACCCAACATCGGGAAGGTCCGGTAGCTGACCTCGCGCGCCATCATGAACGTTGAGATGCGCGTGATATCGGCCTGGAAGGCGATCGCCATCAGGTCGAACATCAGCTTGGTGTGCTCCTCGTGCGAATCGGGAATCCCCGACGGCGACTGCGGCACATCCAGCGCGGCGTTGGTCGCCTGCTTCTCAGACAACGCGATGCGGCGTTCGATCTCGCGGACGGAATCCAGATACTCCGACACACGGTTGCGGTCGTTCGGACTCAGGTCGCCCTGCAGGCGCCGGATCTGTCCCACCATCGCGTCCAGGATGCTCGACTGCTGCTCGATGCGCTGCAGCCGTTCCTCGGCTGTCGCACCATCGCCGAACAGCCGCGTGAACACCACGCGCGGATTGATCTCCATCGGCAGCGGCGTGGTCGGCGTCCGCCACGAGATCGTATTCATATAGGTACAACTGAAACCGACGTCGCACGAACCCACCAGACCGCTGAAGTCTTCAATGGCGAGCTCGAGCGAAGGCAGCGGCGTCTCCTGGCCGATCACGTCCACCGCCATCTGGTCGATCGTCTTGCCGGCCCGGATATCCGCGCCATCGGTCCGCTTCGGGTGCACCCCGTTCAGGAAGACCGCAGGCGAGCGCGTATGATCTCCGCCGTTATCGCCCGGGCCGCCTGGAGCGGCCATCGCGTGCGCCAGATTGCTGACGACAACCAGGTCCTCGCGATACGGTTCCAGCGGAGCCAACGTCCGCGACAGATGCGTCAGCGCGCCCTCTTCCTCCGGAGTCCAGTTATCCATCACAGCGCCGTGCGGGATGAAGCACAGCCCCATGCGGACCTTCGGATTCGCCGCCGTCTGCGCCAGCGCGGTCTGCGCCGGAATCATCGCCTCCAGCAGCGGCAACCCCATCGTCACGCCCGCCGCCTTCAAAACGCCGCGGCGAGAGAGATGTTTTTTCGTGAGGAAGTTCATGTTCAGCGGTCTCCTTGCTTCAATCCCGTTACTTCTGCGCGATGCTCTCTCCAGCCTCGCGCTTCACCTTCATCTGGAACGGCGCCGACTGCACCACGCCCAGAATCAGGTCCTGAATCTTGAAATTGTCTTTTTGGGCATCGCCCACGATCTTGCGAACAGTCGGCATATCGTAATACTCGGTGCCGCGCCCGGTCGCGAAGGTCAGCATCTTCTCGGTCATCACCCCGACGAATGTCTCCGGACGCTCGGTCAGCATCGCCCGCAGATCCGACGGCCCCGCGGCCTTCATGCCGTTAAACATCGTGCCCGACGGATCGATCGTCACGCCGTCGTCGCGATCGCGCCAGCGCCCGGTCGCGTCGAAATTCTCCAGCGCGAAGCCCACCGGATCCATCACCTTGTGGCAACCGGCGCACACCGGATTCTGCCGATGCAGTTCCATGCGCTCGCGCAGGGACTTGGGAGCCTCGCCTGCCGCATTCTCTTCCAGCGCCGGAACATTGGGCGGCGGAGGCAGCGGCGGCGTCCCCAGAATATTCGTCAGAATCCACTTGCCGCGCTGTACCGGCGAGGTCCGATTCGGGTAGGAGGTCACCGTCAGGATCGATGCCTGCCCCAGCAACCCGCGCCGGTTCGGATCGGTAATCTTCACCCGGCGGAACTGGCTGCCATAGACACCCGGGATCCCGTAGTGCTTGGCTAATCGCTCATTGACGAACGTATAGTCGCCGTTCATCAGATCCATCACGTCGCGGTTCTCGCGCAGGACGCTCTCAAAGAACAGCTTGGTCTCCTCGCGCATCGACTCCCGCAGGTTGTCATCGAAATCCGGGAAGCGTTCCAGGTCCGGAGCCGTGGTCTTCACGTTCCGCAGGAACAGCCACTGCTCGGCGAAGTTATCCACCAGCGCCTCGGACTTAGGATCCCGCAGCATCCGCTCAACCTGCGCCCGCAGCACCGACGGCTCATGCAGTTTCCCCGCCTCGGCGACCTCCAGCAACTCTTCATCCGGCACCGACGACCAAAGGAAGAACGACAGCCGCGAGGCCAGAGCCAGATCGCTTACCTCATAAATCGCCCCCGGAGCCACGTCCTCCGGATCCGGCTCAAAGCGAACCAGGAACTCGGGACTGGCCAGGATAAACTGCAGTCCGGATTCGATGCCGTCTTCAAAATCGCCGCCGATTGCGTCCCTTCTGGTAGAAGGTCAGCAGCGTTTCGAGATCCTCATCCACCAGCGGACGCCGATAGGCCTGCCGCGCCAGCTTGCCCAGGATCTCGCGTGCGCAGGAGACTTCCTCGGCCTGCGTCGCCGGTCGGCAGGTGAAGATTTTCCGCCGCGAAGGCGTCTCACTCACGCCGGTCGGCTGGAACGGACCCTCGATGCTCAGCCGGTCCACCGACGGCTCGCCGATCAGGTCCAGACCATCAATGGTCGTCCGCACGAACGGCTTGACCATGCTGTCTTTCTTGGCATGGCTGCGCGGCAGTACATACGTCGTCACATCGTGAACGCCCGCGGTCAGCGGAACCCGCACCGTCAGCGCCTCGTCCAGCTTGATCCCGAACTCGCCCGGATTCATCGCCATCTGGGTGAAGTCTTCCTTGCCGCCTGCCGTCGCGCTCTTCACGCGCTTTCCGTCCACCGCAATCTCTATCGTGTGCGGCTCCTCGATCCCGCGCTGGAGATCGAACGTGTTGCGCCACATCCGGACCTTGATTTCATACTCGCCGTCCAGCGGGAAATTATGCTTGGCCAGCAGACCGCCCACCGTACCCAGCGGCATGCCTTCCAGGTGATGATCCTGCGAAAGATCCGGCTCGGCGCGATAGACCGTCGTCTCCGGCGCGATGTTCTTATTGCCCACCGCCAACCGGCTGATGTTCCACGACGCCGACAGATACCGCTCCATCAGCACCGGCGACATGCGCAGCACATCGGCGATATTGTCAAAGCCGGAGCTCTCGTCATCGGCCGGAAGCAGCGCCGTCGCATCGATTTGTAGGTCGAGAAGGTCGCGGACCGCATTCGAGTATTCGGCCCGATTCAGCCGGTGCATCGACACGCGTCCCGGATTCGGATTCTTCGCCGCGGCCTGATCGATCGAGGTCTCTAAATAAGACACCAGACCCTTCAAATCGGCGTCCGACGGCCGGGGCATCCCCTGCGGGGGCATCGCGCCCACGTTCAGCTTCCGAATCACGCGCTCGAAGGTTTCCGGATGCGCGGCGGGGTCGGCAAGATCGAGCCCTTCCAGCACCAGATCGCCGGAATGCGCGGCGGTGCTGTGGCACCCCACACAGTACTGATTCACCAGCGCTTGCGGCTCAGCGCCCTTTGCAGTGGATCTTCCTGCTCCTGAAGAAGACTGTTGCGTGTAGGCGACTTGCAGGCCGCCGCCGGCGCACAACACGGTTACTAGCAGAATCCACTGGGTCTTGCTCATTCAGGCTCCTTGCCTCCACTCCATGGGACGTATGGAGACTCCGCAATCTTTCACAAAATCTTGCCTACTTATGATCTATCAGCAATTTGGCGAGCGCAAGGGTCGGCCGGAATGTAGACAAGAAGGGGTGGGAAGGAAAGGAGGGTGGGCTTTAGCCCGCGCGAGCTTTTAAGCTCGCCCTTACAATCAAGGCGTCTGGTCCGCCGCCGACTTACCGCCCCCTGCCAAATAGCTGTAAAACCCCAAATCTTCGCCCGTAAATGCCTTGGTCATGAAGATGATCTGCCCGGCGTGCCCGGAGAAGTGCTCCACCACGTGATAGATCGCCTCCAGCACCGTCACGTCATGACCCTGCACCGTGATCCGCTCCAGCAGCCGCTCGGTGGGGACCGATTCAATCACCTCGATCGCCCCGTCCAGCACCAACCGCAGCGCCGTCAGCAGTTCCTGCGCCTCGGCCCCATCGCGCGCGGCGAATTCCCCGTCCCGGTCCCGCTGATCGGCCTGCCCGCCGATGCTGGTCTGGATCCACTGGCGAACGTTTCCGGTCAGGTGCATCAGCAGATTTCCAGCGGCGTTGGCATGCTTGCCGGTCCGCATCCACAATTGCTCCTGGGTGAGCCGTCCGACGCAAAACTCGATGCGCTCGTAATACTGGTTGAGCTTCGCCGCCGAGTATTGGCGAAATACTTCATCCAAGGCTTGCGGCCGGGGGTGAGTGGGTTTGGATGCCGCCATTTGGGGTGGGTTCCTCCTTCGCTTGCCCTCTCGATCGCCACCGACGCAGGAGGGCGCGTTTGCCGGGCTGATCCCAGGTTAACGTGACCCTGTCTGTGCCACCCGGCTGCGACTCAGTCCTGTGACTCGGGAAGCGGCCAGCTAAGAGCTCTGATCGGGAAGAACCTTCGGATCGCCCCCGGCGGAATGATGCGCCGAAAACCGCGGAGCCCGCCGCGTCATCGCGTCCATCCGGGCGCTCCAGCGCAGGAACCGCAGCAGTTCGGTGCGATGTTCCCAGCAGAACTTCAGAAACTCACCCGCGGAGATATGCTCGGCTTCCAGGCCCCAGTAGGTCTCGATGCGCCACCGCAGATACGGACTCCGCCACGGTGTGAGCCGGTAGCCGGCGGTCGTCTTCCAGAGATACCCAATCATTGATTCGCTATCCACGTCTCGCTATCCAGGTTTCGCTATCCACCCTCGTACCGTGGACCTCTCTCGCGGAGACCCGCTCCGGACGGCCCGAGCGGCGCTGCCCCTACGCCCAAACTACGCGAAACCGACTAGTTTTGAATCGCCGGATCCCGGCGGGAGATCGGAGACGTCTCCGAAGGGGGATCGGCGAAGTACCCGGTCCGGTGCCGGACCTCATGCTTGCCGATACCGTCCACTTCCACCTTGATCTCTCGGTAGGTCCCGTCCAGTTCCTTGTTCGTCGGCTCGTAGGCGATGGTGTACTGGTTCCGGATCTCTTTGGCGATCTGTGGCGTCAGGGCCTCCACCTCTTCCAGATTGTTCGGATAGTAGGCGTGTCCGCCCGAAGCATCCGCCAGCGCATCCAGCGCGCGTTCGGCCGCCTTGCGTTCCCGCTTATCCTCGTCGTTCAGCAGCCCGATCGCATAGACCAGCACTTCGCTGTCCCGGACCTCCCGAACCAGATCCTCCAGCTTGGTTTCCGTGCTCGCGTTATCGGCGCCGTCGGTCACCACCACCAGAACGCGCTTATCGTGCTTGGCGTTCTCCATCATGTGATCCATGGAGGCCCGCACCGCGTTCCGCATGGCCGTCCCGCCACGCGAGTCAATCGCGGACATCGCCTCCTCCAGCTTATCGATATCGCTGGTGAAGTCCTGGATCAACCGCGGATCATCACTGAAAGTCACGAAAAAGACTTCGTCGTCCGGATTGGAGTAGCGCACCAGCGCCAGCGCGGCGGCGTTCACCCGTAATTGCCGGTCCCGCATGCTGCCGCTCGAATCGATCAGGATGCCCATCGACACCGGAACATCCTCGCGCCGGAACAGCTTGATCTGCTGCGGCTCGCCGTTCTCGAAAACCTTGAAGTTTTCCTTCGGGATGTCGGTAATCAGCCGTCCATCGCGATCCAGCACGCTGACGTGCAAGGTCACCTCGCGCGTCTCCGTGCTGAAGTTCGGAATCGCGTCCGGCGGCGGTGGGGGAGGCTGAATCCCCGCGCCGATTTGCGCCTGAAGCGACATCGCCGCCGCCAGCGCCACAAAAATCAACTGCACCGAAAAGCTACTCTGCCGGCGCATAGTACCCCCGCCTTGATCGCGACCGCAGCCGCGGTAATCCTTTCGTGTTCACCAGCTTCACCTCGACCTTGCGATACTTGCCGTCACGGTCTTCGTTGGTCGGCCGGTAGCCCAGAATATACTCGTTGCGCAATTCCAATCCAATTTTGGCAGCCACATCCGGCAGTTCCGCCAGATTCTCGATCGCGAAGTGCCGCCCGCCGGTCTGCTCGGTCAATTCATTCAAAAGATTCGGCCCCGCCAGCTCCTCCGGAGTCCTGCCCCGCATCCCATACGCTTCGAAAATCCCAATCGCGTATATCTGTACATCGGCTTCCCGGACGGCATTCTTCACTTCCCGCTCGGTGTAACGGCTGGAGTTATCACCCCCATCCGAGATGATCAAAATCGCCTTGCGCCCGTTACGCGCCTTCTTCATTTCGTTCATCGCCAGGTAGACGCCGTCCAGCAGCGCCGTGCGGCCCTTGCTCTGCACGAACGACAGCCGATTCAGGACCTCCGCGCCGTCGTTGGTGAAGGAAGTCGACAGCTCCGGCCGGTCATTGAAGTTCACCAGGAAGAATTCATCTTGCGGATTCGCGGTGCGCAGGAACTGGGCGACGGCCTGCCGCGACCGCGTGAGCTTATCGCCCATGCTGCCCGAGGCGTCGAACACCACCCCGACCGACAACGGCGCATCGCCGCTGAAGAACGAGATGATCTCCTGCTCCTCGCCGTCCTCTTTGAGCTCGAAGTTATCCACGGCGAGCCCGGTCACCAGCTTGCCGGTCGACGCCAGCGTCACCGACACCGGAATCTGCACCAGCGTGGTGTCCACCCGGATGTCAGCCCGGCGATCCACAATCGACTCGGCATTGTCCCCGACCGTCTCCCGGGTGCGCGGCGTGATCCCAACCGGACCGCCGCCGGTCGAAGTCACCGGCCCGGCAGTAGAGGGGGAAGGGGATGTGGAGGAATCGGTGGTGGCACGCGCGGGCGCTCCGTCCTGGGTTGTCTGTGCGGCCCCCGAATCCGCATTGCGATTCTGGGCCCAGACCGGCAGGACAAAAAGCAACACCGCTATTGCAGTCCCTGCTGACAGGCGCATATGCCCAACACCTTCCATCTTCAAGTATAACAATCTGCTATTTCCTCATTCAAAACCAGACTCTTAAGAACAAACCTCCGCCAAAACGTTTCCGAAACCCCTTGACCCGACCTTCGCCCGGTGTGCTATCTTCGATTGTGCCGCAACGCATTCTTGGCGTAATCCCAGCCCGGTATGCTTCTTCCCGCTTCCCCGGTAAAGTCCTCGTCCCGATCGCCGGCAAATCCATGCTGGAACACGTCTGGGAACGAGCCTCGCAATCCCGCTATCTGACCAGCGTCGTGATCGCCACCGACGACGAACGCGTGCGCGACGCCGCCGAGTCCTTTAAGGCCCGCGTCATTATGACGCGCGACGACCATGTCTCGGGTACGGACCGGGTCGCCGAGGCCGCCTCGGCCTCCGACGCCGACTGGGTCGTCAATATCCAGGGCGACGAGCCCACGCTCGACCCCACCGCCATCGATTCCTGCATCCTCAGCGTCATGGGCTCCGACATCATGTCGCCCGACGAATCCGGCGACCGCGTCGTCATGGGAACGCTCAAAGTCCGCATCCCGATTCCCGAGCTCGCGCGCGATCCCAATATCGTTAAAGTTGTGACGGATTCGGACGGCAACGCGATCTATTTTTCCCGTTCCCCGATTCCCTACCGCCGCCCCGATGGCGACCCTCCAACCTACTTCAAGCACATTGGACTCTACGTCTACCGCCGCGACTTCCTGCTCGGGTATTCGGATCTCCCCATCGGTCCGCTCGAAAAGGCCGAGCGCCTGGAACAGCTCCGCGCCCTTGAAAACGGCTACAAGATCCGAGTCGTCGAAACCGAATACGATTCCCTCGGCGTCGATACGCCCGAGGATTGGCAACAGGTCCGCCAGCTGTTTGAGCGGACCGCCCTGCGGCCCGAAACGGAACCTCGGGGACAGGCACGTGTGTCCCCAGCCTCCCAACTCGACGCCGCCAAACCGGACCGCGAGTGGACACACGTGCCTGTCCCCACCGATTCGAACTCGAAACCCTCCCCCCGAAAAACGGCCAGAAAGAACAGACTGCAATCGGCCGCCCAAAAGAACGCAGCAGAAATGACAAATAAGGGGTGATTTAGGCAATGGCAAAGTACATCTTCGTAACCGGCGGCGTGGTTTCCTCCCTCGGCAAGGGCATCGCCGCCGCAAGTATTGGATGTCTGCTCGAAAGGCGCGGACTCAAGGTCGCGCTCATGAAGTTCGACCCGTACCTGAACGTCGATCCGGGCACCATGAGCCCCTTCCAGCACGGCGAAGTCTTCGTCACCGATGACGGCGCCGAAACCGACCTCGACCTCGGCCACTACGAACGCTTCACCCATTCGCCCCTCTCGCAAGGCAATAACCTCACCTCCGGCCGCATCTACGAACAGATCATCCAGCGCGAGCGCCGTGGCGACTACCTCGGTAAAACCGTGCAGGTCATCCCGCACGTCACCAACGAAATCAAGGCCGCCGCCCGCCGCGTCGCCGCCGGAACCGAGCAGGCCCCCATCGACGTCGCCATCATCGAAATCGGCGGCACCGTCGGTGACATCGAGTCGCTCCCCTTCCTCGAAGCCATCCGCCAATTGCGCCACGAATCTGGCCGCGATAACGCGCTGTTTGTGCACGTCACGCTGGTCCCCTGGATCAATGCCGCGCAGGAGCTCAAGACCAAGCCCACCCAGCACAGCGTCAAGGAGCTCCGCGCGCTCGGTATCCAACCCGACATCCTGCTCTGCCGGAGCGAGCGCCCCCTCCCGCAAGAGCTGCGAGACAAAATCGCCCTGTTCTGCGACGTCGATGAAAACGCCGTCATCACCGCGCAGGACGTCGGCAGCGTTTACGAAGTCCCGCTGGGCTTCGCCGATCAGAAAGTGGACGACATCGTGCTTCGCCTGCTCGGCATGCCCGACGCCCCGACAGCCGACCTCAAATCCTGGGCCGACATGGTCACCCGGCTCAAGAACCCCACGCGCGAAATCACCATCGGCCTGGTGGGCAAGTACGTCGAATACGAAGACTCCTATAAATCGCTCAAGGAATCCCTGCTCCACGGCGGCCTGGCGCACGGCGTCAAGGTCAACATCGACTGGATTGAATCGGAGAAGCTCAAGTGGCCGCAAGCCAAAGAGCAGCTCAAAAAGTTTGACGGCATCCTGGTCCCCGGCGGATTCGGACGCCGCGGCGTCGAAGGCATGCTGCAGGCCATCCGCTACGCCCGCGAGGAGAAGGTGCCCTACTTCGGCATCTGCCTCGGCATGCAGACCCTGGTGATCGAATTCGCGCGCAACGTCTGCGGCATCGAAGCGGCCAACTCCACCGAATTCGACCCCGCCACCCCGGACCGCGTCATCTACAAACTACGCGAGCTCAAGGGCGTTGACGAACTCGGCGGCACCATGCGCCTCGGCGCCTACCCGTGCCAGCTCACCGAAGGCAGCAACGCCTACAGCGCCTATCAGAAGAAGGACATCTCCGAGCGCCATCGCCACCGCTACGAGTTCAACCGCGAGTACGAAGGCGTTCTCAAGGAACACGGCCTGAAGCTCACCGGCCAGACCCCGGACGGCGTCTATGTCGAAATCTGCGAGCTCGAAGACCACCCCTGGTACCTCGGCTGCCAGTTCCACCCCGAGTTCAAATCCAAGCCCCTCGAGCCGCACCCGCTGTTCCGCGCCTTCGTCGGCGCCGCCCTCGAATATCACCTGGAACACCACGCCGAGGCATCGCTTCCCGACAAAAAGGAAGCCGAATCGACCGACAAGGCCGCCGCGGTCTCGGCCCAACAAATCACCATTCAATAGGAACCACTACCCGTTCCAGCGACCGGCTCGTCAGCCGTAGCTTGCGCGTAGGCTGATAGCGAGCGGGACAAATACAAAAATATATTCCGTAATTCCGCTAAAATAAGGCGTGTCTTCCCCGGCACAATCTCGCCTTCGCCAATGCACCGTGCGATTAGTCGCCGCCGGCATCGGCAGCGCTTGCGCCGGACCCCTCGGCAGTGTTCTCGGAGCCTGGCTCGGAGACATCGCCAGTGACGAAAAAGCCCACGAGCTTTTGTCCAAAGCCGGAGTCCACATCGGCGAACTGGCATCCTCCGTCGGCTCCAGCTTCTTTTACGATCAAATCAAGGAATTTCCGCCGGAGCCGCAACTCGCCGACGTCGTCCGCCAATCCCTCCAACTCGCCCTGCGCGACGTCCGTTCGGACCTCCCCCCGGACCAGAAATCCTCGTATGGTGCCCAATGGTTCGACCACTGGGACAACCGCCTCAACCAGCCCGGACCCGTCGTATTCGAGTCCACCAGCATCGCACGGCTCCACGCCATCCGCCAGCGTTTCGATCCAGCCGATGCCGCAAACCAGCACCCCGACACCGAGCAGGTGGCCAACCTCGATGTCCTCTTCCAGGCCACCATGGAGCGGCTCGCCGGCGAGTCCCGTCACCAGCAGAGCGGCAGCACGTCACTCAATATTGAGGCGCATTTCCTCGATCTTGACGCCCCCCTCCTCGCCATCCTGACCGAACGCCTTCCCGGGCCGCTGTCCACCCACTTCAAGTTCCTGCTTTCGCAAAAAGAAAACGACGCCGCCTGGAAGCAGCACTGGCAGGATCTTTGGTCCCAAATGACGGTTTCGCTCGAAACCCGGCTCGCCTCGATCAAAGAAGACACAACCCTGATCCTCGAGAACACCGGTGAGATCAAGGACGACGTTGCCGCGATCCGCCAGATGATCGAGGAGCAAGCCGCGGCTCGCAACCTAGGCAGCGAGGAAATTCAGGAGCTGCGCAGTCAGGTCGAGCATTATCGACAGCTCTACGAAGAGGCCGTTCGAGACGCCGAGCAGGACGCTCGAGTAGACCCCACCGAGTCCGCGTTTGCGGAGTTCCTGAAGAAACGGGAGCTCGACAACGCGGTCAAAGCCAAACAGGAGGAAATGGAACGCGACCAACGCCAAATCGAACTTGCCCAAGATGAGGCATCAGCGAAACGAGCCAAGGACTACTTTGAGCTCGCCCGTGTCCACGAACTCCGCTTCGCCTGGGACGAAGCCCACAAAGCCTACGCCAAAGCCTGGGCGCTGGAAAAGAATCCAGGCTACGGATTCGGTTATGCGCTCTTTTGCGGTCAGCAGAACTTACATCGGGATGGGATCTCAGCCTACGAAGCTCTCATCCCGTTGCTCGACGACCAACCCGACGATAAGTCCGGCGCCCTGAGCAACGTCGGCAACCTCTATCAGCGTTTTGGTGATTTCGAGAAGGCCGAGATTGCCTACGGCGAAGCCCTCGAAGCCTTTCGGGATCTGGCTGCGGAGGCACCCGAGGCGAATCAGCGACACGTCGCGATGACGCTCAACAACCTCGCCGCCCTCTACCGCGACACCCAGCGCTTGGCCGACGCCGAGACCGCCTTCACCGAAGCCCTCCAAATCCGCCGCCAGCTGGCCCAGGCCAATCCCCCGGCCTATCTGCCCGACGTGGCGACGACGCTCAACAACCTCGCCGTCCTCTACCGCGACACCCAGCGCTTGGCCGACGCCGAGACCGCCTTCTCCGAAGCCCTCCAAATCCGCCGCCAGCTGGCCCAGGCCAATCCCCCGGCCTATCTGCCCTACGTGGCGACGACGCTCAACAACCTCGCCATTCCTCTACCGCGACACCCAGCGCTTGGCCGACGCCGAGACCGCCTTCTCCGAAGCCCTCCAAATCCGCCGCCAGCTGGCCCAGGCCAATCCCCCGGCCTATCTGCCCTATGTGGCGACGACGCTCAACAACCTCGGCCTCCTCTACCGCGAGACCCAGCGCTTGGCCGACGCCGAGACTGCCTTCTCCGAAGCCCTCCAAATTTGCCGCCAGCTGGCCCAGGCCAATCCCCCGGCCTATCTGCCCTACGTCGCGACGACGCTCAACAACCTCGCCATCCTCTACCGCGACACCCAGCGCTTGGCCGACGCCGAGACTGCCTTCTCCGAAGCCCTCCAGATCCGCCGCGAGCTGGCCCAGGCCAATCCCCCGGCCTATCTGCCCGATGTCGCGATGACGCTCAACAACCTCGCCAACCTCTACCGCGACACCCAGCGCTTGGCCGACGCCGAGGCCGCCTTCACCGAAGCCCTCCAATCCACCGCGAGCTGGCCCAGGCCAATCCCTCCGCCTACCTGCCCTACGTCGCGACGACGCTCAACAACCTCGCCGTCCTCTACAAACGAAAACAGCGCTTCCAGTATGCCGAGGTGCTAAGCCAGGAGTCGTTGGATATCTTGGAACCCCTGTGGAAAGCGGAGCCTGCCGTTCACGGGAACCAGATCGCCAAGGACAGGTGGACCATGGCGGACATCCTCATGGCGCAGGACCAAGGCAACCAGCCGAAGGCGCTGGAGCTGCTCCGCCGTGCCCTTGATGCCACCTACGAGCCGCACATCAAGGAAGCCATACAACGCCGTATTGTTGAGCTTTCCTGATCGGTCTCACTGATTCGAAAGAACGAACATCTCCCCTCCCCTCAATCACTTCCAGAAACAACCGAGGCTCCCTCCCACAACGATCACCTCCCATCCACCTCCTGGCTTCTGGATTCTGGATTCCGGCTTCTCAAAAATTTTCTTCTCCCGCCAAATCAACCACATCGCGTTTCACTTCAGGATTGTTTTCTAGCCACCCCCTGCTACTTTCCTGGACAAGAAGCCGAGTGCTCCTGCATAAGAGAACCGGTCCCACCGAATCAAGCGATGAATCGCGGCGTTCTAGATAAGTCGCGTAGGTGTGTGTATTGTGCTGGCCCGCCGGAGCGAGATCCGGTGCTGCTGCCCGCGGCAGGATAAAATCCGTGGGAGCTGCCGCCATGGCAGGGTAACGCCCGTGGGAGCTGTCCTCGGTGGCAGGGTAAACTAGCCGGGCTGCGCGTCATCGCAGCATAATTCATTGGCCCTGCGCTGTAGCAGGCTAAACCGCAGATAGGGTGGCCGCCCGAAAATACTTGAACGGGAAACAGAACCCCGCGCGTAAGCAAGGGGAACAAGACAGAACCCCGCGCGTGAGCAAGCAACACGAAACACCCCGCGCGTAAGCAAGGGGCAGAGCCAGGAAACGAGCAGGACCAAGAAGAGCTACATCACAGCCCGACAGAACGACGAGGCTTCGTAACGTGGCGCGGGGCCGTGCCCTGCGAAAATCCAGCATCCGTAAGTAGCGCCGGGCTAATGGGGGCCGGGGTTCACCCGGCGGAAAGGTTCACCTTCCCAATCCGCGAGGCGCATTCCCGACTTCGACTCAGTGCTAACTCGCGTGGGGCGGGTCATGCCCCGCGAACTCCCCTACAGCGGGACGTCCACCAGCGTCAGGATCTGCTTCAGGATCTCCGTCGCCGCCGTCGCCGAATGCCGCGTCATCGCCAGCCGCGCATTCACCGTCACGCGATGTGCGCACACCGGAATCGCCACCCGCTTTACATCGTTGGGCGTCGCGAAGTCCCGGCCATCCACAGCCGCGATCGCTTGCGTCGCCCGGAACAGGGCTTGCGCGCCGCGCGGGGAAACCCCCATCGCAAGCTCATCATGCGTTCGCGTCTGCTCCACAATCGCCAGGATGTAATCCACCAGCGACTCATCCACCACGACTTCGGTCACCGCGGCCTGCAGCTCCCGCAAGCGGTCTCCGTGAATGACCGGCTTTACTTCGGCCGCCGAGGTCGAACCCTTTTGCCGCACAATCGTACGCTCGGCTTTTGCATCCGGATACCCGATCTCGAGCCGCATCAGAAAGCGGTCCAGTTGCGACTCCGGCAGCGGATAGGTGCCATGGTGCTCCACCGGATTCTGCGTGGCAATCACCATGAACGGATGCTCCAGCGGATAGGAGCGTCCATCGATGGTCACCTGCTGCTCGTTCATCGCCTCCAGCAGCGCCGATTGCGTCTTGGGCGTGGCGCGGTTGATCTCGTCGGCCAGCAGGAAATTCGTGAAAATCGGACCGGGCTTGAACTCGAATTCCGACACACTGGCGTTATAGATGGTGACGCCCACCACATCGGACGGCAACATGTCGGATGTGAACTGCACGCGGTGGAAGCGGCAGTCGACACTGCGCGCCATGGCCTGTGCCAGCGTCGTTTTGCCCACGCCGGGGACGTCGTCAATCAGCAGGTGCCCACGGGCCGCCAGGCAGGTGAGCGCCAGGCGAACCACATCCGGTTTGCCTTGAATGGCTTGCCCCAGCGAGGCTTCTATCGAAGCAAATGCCTCGGCGCACGCCGCGGGAGCGCTGGACGGGTTGTGGGCCGCACCCCTTTGCACCATTAGCCTTCATCATAGCGTGGGTCGGGCAAAGGATACAGGAGCCAGGAGACAGAAGATCGACGGAAACGAGGCTCCTCCGCTGGCGCATTGGGTGATATGGAGTGGTACCGGGTTTTTTAGACGCGGACAGGAATGTCCACGCCACTCGGCGTTTTAAGGCGGGGAAGCGATGAGCGCACAGGCGCTTTACGGCCGTCGTGCGCGATTTCAAAAATTGCTACCATTCACAAAAGGAGTCCGTGATGCGCACGCTTCTCTCAACGGCGCGATTCAGCTTGGCGATGCCGGTTCTGCCAGCAATGCTGCTGGCTCTCGCCGCCTGCTCTTCGCAGCCCGAAGCGCCGCGGTTCGATGTCGCCGCCTATACCGACAGCATTGAGCAATGGCGCGAAGCGCGCGCGGCCAACCTGGTCACCGAGGACGGCTGGACCACTCTCGTAGGACTGCACTGGTTGCGGGAAGGCGAGAATTCCATTGGTTCGTCCGCTGATTCGGTGGTGCAGCTTCCCGCATCCGCTCCGGCGCACGTTGGCACCATCACCCTCACCGACGGCAAGGCGCATTTCACCCCGGCGGCGGGCATCGACCTGCCCGAAACCGATCTGATCCAAGACTCCGAGCCGAACTATACCGTACTCAGGCTCGGTACGGTGCGGTTTTATTTGATAGAGCGCGGCGGCGCTTACGGGATTCGCATCAAGGACTCAGAAAGTGTTGCGCGCGTGAACTTCCAAGGTCTCAAGTGGTATCCGGTGAAGGCCGACTGGGTGGTCCAGGGAAGCTTCATTCCGGATCCGCACACGATCCGGTACGCCACCGAAGCCGGCGTCAACGAAGTCTATCCGAGCCCCGGATTTGTTGAGTTTGAACGAGATGGGCAGACCTTTCGCCTGGAGACGGCCGAAGAGGAGGGCGAGCTGTTCTACGTCATCCGCGATGAGACCAGCGGGAAGACCACCTATCCCGCCGCGCGGTTCATCTACGGCCCCATGCCGGAGGAACTGAAGAAAGGTGCGCCGGTGACCATCGACTTCAACATGGCCTATAATCCGCCGTGCGTGTTTACCGACTATGCCACCTGCCCGTTGCCCCCGCCCGACAATCGGCTGACACTGGCCGTGGAGGCGGGCGAAAAGACGTATACCCGTAATTATTAGGACCACGGGAGGCCAGCAGCAACGCTTTCCGTGCCGCCAGGTAGCGGCCTCCTACGATACCCTTAAGGAAAACCTCGTCGTTTCCCGACAAATTACCGCTTTCCTGGACCGGATCTCCGCCCCGCCGGCCTCAGGGGTGCGGCAACTGCCCAAGTTGACAAGCACCAGCGCCTTCGCTATAGTCTGAAGTACTGTTCTATCAACAGTTTGTCGGGGCTCACTCGGGATGGTCAGCAGCATGGATGAACGAGATGACGAACGAGATTTAGAGGCAGGTGTTCCGGCAAACCCAGGCGCCGAGACCGACCTCGAACATCTCATCGAAGACTACAGCCACCTTGCGCCTCCCGCCGAGGGAGAGTTGCTGGATGGACTGGTCGTCGCGGTCAATAAGAAGGAAGTCATTGTTGACTTCAACTACAAGCTGGAAGGCCTGATTCCGATCGAACAGTTCCGTCAGGCCGACGGAACCATCTCCGTTGCCGAGGGCGACAGGATTGACTGCATGGTGGACCGCAACGGTCCGCCGCAGGAAGGCTACGTCCTCCTCTCCTTCTCTAAAGTCAACAATCTCAAGATTTGGGACACGCTCGAGAAAGCAATGAATGAAGAGTTGCTGGTCTCCGGGCACGTGATGGAACGGACTAAGGGCGGTCTGACGGTCAACGTCGGCGTACCGGCGTTCATGCCGGGATCGCAGATCGACGTTCGCCCGATTCACGATTTGGATCAATTCGTCGGCCACGACATTCCCGTTCGTGTCCTGAAGATCAACCGCCGCCGGGGCAACGTGGTGGTTTCGCGAAAGCTGGCGGTGGAAGGCGACCTGAAGGCGCGCAAGGGGCAACTGCTGGAAGATCTGGAAGAGGGTTCGGTCGTGACCGGCGTGATCAAGAACCTCACCGACTACGGCGCGTTCGTGGACCTGGGCGGCATCGATGGGCTGCTGCATGTGAGCGACATGTCGCATGGCCGGGTCAACCACGCCTCGGAAGTCGTTCGCGTCGGCGAGGAAGTCACCGCCAAGGTCCTGCGGCTCGACAAGTCCAAGGAACGAGTTTCCTTGGGGATACGGCAACTGACGCCGGATCCGTGGGAGACGCTGATCGATCGCCTGCCGCAAGGCAGCCGCGTGATCGGCCGGGTGATGAGCATCACCGACTATGGCGCTTTCGTCGAGATCGAACCGGGCGTCGAGGGCTTGATCCACATCTCCGAGATGACCTGGAGCCGCCGCATGAAGCACCCCTCCAAGGTGGTCAACGTCGGCGATCAGGTGGAAGCCGTGGTCCTGGAGGTCAAGAACAAGGACCGGCGCGTATCCCTGGGAATCAAGCAGTTAGAGCCGGATCCGTGGACCACCGTGGGAGCTCGCTATTCCATCGGCAGCGTGGTGGAAGGGCGCGTTCGCAAGCTCACCGATTTTGGAGCGTTCCTGGAGATTGAGGAAGGCGTGGACGGCTTGGTGCATGTTTCCGACATGTCCTGGACCAAGCACGTGAAGCATCCGTCCGAGGTCTTGAAGAAAGGCCAGGTGATGCAGGCCGCGATTCTCAACATCGATGCGCCCAACCGGCGCTTGTCATTGGGGATCAAGCAATTGCAGCCCGACGCCTGGGAAACCTTCTTCCGCGAGCATGAGGTGGGCGACCTGGTTCGGGGCAAGGTTTGCCGTGCCGCCACCTTTGGTGTATTCGTAGAACTGATGCCTGGGGTGGAGGCATTGTGCCACCGGTCCGAGGTTCCACCTATGCCGGATCAGGCCGAGGGGGACACCCCCTTACCGATCGGCGAAGAGTATGACTTCAAAGTGATTAAAATGAATGAAGTCGAGAAGAAGATCGGGCTCAGCTTACGGGCAGTCGCCGAGGACGAGGAGCGGACTCGTCTGGAGGATTATCAACGGCAGGCAGCGGCGGCGACCATGACGCTGGAAGAAGCGATGAATACAAGAGATAAGGGGGAAGGCCGGTAGGCAGGCGACGGCTTCACACCAATGACCAAGGCAGAATTAATCGAGGAAGTCTCCCGTGTTGTTGAAATGACGCGCAAGGATTCGGAAGTCATTGTCGAGGCCATCCTCGACAGTGTGGTCAAGGCTTTGCGAACCGGCGACAAGATCGAGATTCGCGGATTCGGCAGCTTCCGGACCCGGCAACGCCAGCCGCGCGTGGGCCGCAATCCGAAAACCGGGGCGCGGGTGGATGTTCCCGCCAAGCGTATCCCTTACTTCAAGCCCAGCAAAGAGTTGAAGGATCTGGTCAATCGCGACCACGGCAATGAGGCCGCCGCGGATGCTCCTCCGGGTGAGGAATCCTCGGCTCCGCCAAGTTTCTAGCGAAGGTTTTTGCCCCAGGACTCGCTGCGGCGAGTTGGATCGGCAGGATTGTTTTTTTCGAAGCGCCCGAGCGATCGGGCGCTTTCGCACGTCTTGGGGGAGATCCGAACCGGATGGGGATTGTGCGCGATTCAGGCACCGAGCGCACAGGCGAATTGCAGCCGTTGTGCGCGACTCATACAAAGCGCACAGGCGCTAGCCGTTGTGCGCGACTCATACAAAGCGCACAGGCGAATTGCGGCCGTTGTGCGCGACTCATACAAAGCGCACAGGCGAATTGCGGCCGTTGTGCGCGACTCAACAATGGTGCTGCCGCGTAGAGCGCGGAAGCGAGTCTGGATCCGCGAGGGACCTTGGGCAACGGGAGGGCCGGCAGCCCTCCGCAAGCTGAAGACTCGCCCCACAACGCCATGCGATTCTGAATAGCAATGGACAGACTATGGAGCCCCTGGCGATACCGCTACGTCTCGACCGCGTCGCCTAAGAACGCCTGCATCTTCTGCGCGAAGCTGGCCGAGAATAACGATCCTGCGAACTACATCGTGCATCGGGCCGAGCATAACTTCATCCTGCTGAATCTGTATCCCTATACCAACGGGCATCTGATGATCGCGCCGTATGAACACGTCGCCACCATGGGCGAGGCGAAACCGGAGACCATGCGCGAGATGATGGACCTGACCGTCCAATGCGAGCAGGCGCTGCGCAAGATCTACAATCCGGGCGGAATCAATGTCGGCATGAACCTGGGCGAGTGCGCCGGGGCGGGTGTGGCGGGACATATCCATATGCACGTGCTCCCGCGGTGGACGGGCGATGCCAGTTTCATGACCACGGTGGGCGAGACGCGGGTGCTCCCGGAGGATCTGGACAGCACCTATAGACGCTTGCGCGAAGCGCTTGGCTTGGGGTAGATCCCGGAATCCGGAAGCCAGAAGGTGGATTGGGAGTGGGGCTCGCGGCGCTGCCGCCTTGTCCGATGTCAACAGCGGAGGGAGGCTTTGGCGCGCGCTACCGCTTGCGCTTCGGCAGGTGCTGCGCATCCTTGGGCAGCTCACCTGCAGTAGGACTGGAGCGTTTCCGCCCCTCTGTGCGCGGTCCAGGCATTGAGCGCACAGACGCGTTGCCGCTTGGATTCTGGAGCTGGCACCCCTTGCCATCCAGCTTAGAAGGGAGGACAATGCGGCGTGGAACTCGTGGGCCACTGACGCCGGTTCCGGGGCATTACCCCGTTGCTTGCATTCTGGCGCCGAGGTACACTTGATAGAGGTGAGCAAACCCATGATGTCAAAGGTCTTTTTCTCCCGTTCCTTCCCCTCGGCTGTTCGTTGGATGTGCGCGCTTGGCGTACTCGCCCTCTGCACTCAGTTTCTTCCCGCGCAGCAGCAGACCCGCGCGCGCGGCATGAGCGACAAAGAGCGGCGCGACCAGGAAAAGCGGCTCCGCAAGGAGCTCGAGTCTCCCTATAAACGTTGGATGGATGAAGAAGTTTTTTGGATCATCAGCGATGAGGAACGCGGTGCGTTCAAGAAGCTCCAGACCGATGATGAGCGGCAGAACTTCATCGAAGCGTTTTGGATGCGTCGCGATCCGACTCCGGACACCGCAGAGAACGAGTTTCGCGAAGAGCACTATCGCCGCATCGCCTGGGCCAATGACCGCTTTGCCTCGGGCGTCCCTGGTTGGAAAACGGACCGCGGCATGGTGTACATCAAGTTTGGCGCGCCGGACGAGCGCGAAGAGCATCCCACCGGCGGCAACTACAACCGCACCATTGCTGAAGGTGGCGGCAACACCACGGTCTATCCGTTCGAGCGCTGGCGCTATCGCTACCTCGAAGGCGTGGGCACCAACGTCATCATCGAGTTCGTGGACAAGTCCATGACGAACGAATACCACATGACATGGAACCCGCAGGAAAAAGACGCGCTGCTGATGGTTCCCGGCCAAGGTCTGACGATGTATGAGCAGATGGGTCTTGAGCAGCAAGTTCAACCGCGTCTACAACAACCCGCAAGGCAACTCGCTCGGTCCGAACCAGGGTTTGTCTTCGCAGAACGTGTTCGATCGCCTGCAACAGTACGCCAACGTCCAGAAGGCCGGACGCGGCGTGCAGTTCAAGGACCTGGAAGCGATGGTGGATTCCAAGATCCGCTACGACCTGCTGCCGATGAAGGTCCGGACCGACTACATCACCACGACCAGTTCCTCGGTGCTGACCTACATCACGGTCCAGTTCGATCGCCGCGACCTGCAGTTTGAGACGACCGACGATCTTTCCAAGGCGACCGTGAATCTCTACATGAGCATTCAGTCGGTGACGCGCCGTCCGATCGGGCGCCCGATTGAGGAGACGGTCACGGTGGGTCCGTTCCCGGCCGAGCGCATGGCCGAGGTGATCGAAGGCAAGGCGATCTATCAGACCGCGGTGCCCCTGGCCCCGGGCCGTTACCGGCTGAACGTGGTGGCCAAGGACACGGTGGGCGACAACACCTCCACCAGTGAGTTCGCGCTGGATGTTCCCTACAATCGGGAAGACCGTCTGGGCACCAGTTCGCTGATTCTGGCCGATGTACTGGAAGAGGTTCCGACGCGCAACATCGGCACCGGCATGTTTGTCATCGGCGCCAACAAGGTTCGCCCGAAGATGGACGACACGTTCCACGCCGGCGACACGCTGGGCATTTACATGCAGATTTACAACTTCCAGCCGGACGAAGTCACCAAGAAACCGCAGGGCAACGTGACCTATCAGATCGTCAAGAACGGCGCCGAAGAAGCCTCGTTCCAGTATTCCGAGGATCTGACCAAGTTCACCGGCGGCGCATCGCAGGTGGTGGTGGCTCGCAGGCTGCCGCTCTCGAAGCTGGGTCTGGATCCGGGCGACTACACGTTGCGAGTTGAAGTGAAAGACGAGCTTCGCGACGAAGTGAAGACCGAAGCCGCCACCTTCACTTTGAATTAAGCAAGGCCTTGCACTCGGGCCTCGGGAACCCGGCCAGGACGCCGTTTGGGAGGAAGGAGGAGCGAGAGTCGTCATGAAAAGTCGCGCATCGGCGAAAAGACTCGCAACACCGTTTGCGGTGCTCGCCTCCATTGTCGTTTTCGCTCCCGCGCTGGAAGCCGCTAATCCCCTGCCCCTGTCCGCTCAGATTTTAGGCGAGGTCCGTGATTCCCAGGGCGAACTAAAGATGGGCGCCAGCATCCTGCTGTACGATTCCCATGAACAGTTGGTGGGCAAGGCGCTCACCGATATCGCCGGCAAGTTCGTCTTCGCCGACGTTCCCTCCGGTGTCTACGCCGTGCATGTTTCGCTGGCCAGCTTTGTTCCAGCGATGCGGCGCAACATCCGCATTCTGGCCGGCACGGAGAATCTGCTGCGCATCAATCTGGCGACCCTGTTCAGCTCGATTCAACTGGTGCCGCCGTCGACCACGCGCGGGATCCTGATGAGCGAGGAGTGGCGCTGGGTGCTGCGATCGAGCCAGGCCACGCGTCCGGTATTGCGTCTGCGGCCGCAGGTTTCTTCCTCGAAGAGCACCGCGCGCCCATCTACCTTCACCGATCCCAGCGGCGTGGTGCAGTTCTCGGCCGGGCAGAGCGGCCAGGTCAACAGCGGGCTGCAGCAGAACGTCGGGACGGCGTTTTCGGTGGAAGCCTCTCTCGCCAATGACGCGACGGTCCGTTTCAGCGGCAACGTTGGCTATGGCGCGGCGACCAGTCTTCCCTCCAGCGCCTTCCGCACGACCTACTCGCAGGACCGGAACGGATTCCCCGGCGCGCAGACCTCGCTGACCGTGCGGCAGATCTATTTCCCGACGCAGGCCATCCCGGGCAACGCGGGCGGTGCGACCCCGGTGCTGCGGATGATCACACTCTCCGGGATCGATCAGGTGCAGATTGTCGACGAGCTGAAGCTGGAATACGGCTTCCGCATGGATTCGATCGCGCTGTCGGGGCGGATGAATTATGTGAGTCCGTTCGCGCGGGCTTCCTATGATCTCGACAACATCGGCGGCAAAGGTACCGTGATCGTCGCCTTCAGTTCCGGCGCCCGGCCAACGGAGTTGTTCCTGCGCACGCCGCAGACAATGGGCGAGGTCCCGGAACCGGGCATGCAACAGGATTTGATCGCGTTGTCGCAAGGTCCGCAGATTTCCCGCCGGGACGGTCGCGCCACGATGGAGCGCCGTAAGAATTATGAAGCCGCCTATGAGCTTCGCGATGGCAGCCGGACCTACACCGTCTCGGCGTATCACGAGCAGGTGAGCAACGCGGTCTTTCTGATGTCCGGCAACTATGACGCCATCCGGTCGCAAAACCTGCTGGCGGATATGAACAGCCGGGGAACGGTGTTTAACCTGGGCAGCTACGATCGCAGCGGCTATTCGGCTTCGGCGACGCAGGAGTTCGGGAACGTGGCGGAATTCACCGTCGCGGGCGGACGCGGAGGCGCGTTGGTTCTGGACGGCGCCACTCCGCATCGGCTCGACTCTGGCGATCAGATTCGTTCGCGCATCGGCACATCGGCGCGTAACTGGGTCACCATGCGCGCCTCGGGAGCGCTTCCGCTGACCGGCACTCGCCTGAGCGCCAGCTACGGCTGGACCGACTTCCGGGCGCTGACCCCGGTGCATATGTCGCTGACCGGCGCAACGAATCAGCAGGTCGGCTGGACCATGGGCTTCCGGCAACCGATGCCGAGCTTCGGCGGCGCGCGCATGGAACTGAATGCGGAATTGCAGAACGCATTGGCACAGGGCTATCTGCGCATCACCGGCGCCGACGGGCGCACGGTGCTGTTGACCAACTCTCCTCGGGCGGTGCGCGGCAGCCTGCGGATCATTTTCTAGCGCCGGCCGTCCGAGCGTCCTTCCTGGCATTTCTCTCTGATCGGTCTCCTCGGCAAGCCGCAATCCACCCTCGACCGATTTCAGAGATCCGTCCGTCAGGCCGGCTGCTGCTGCGTCATGCAGTGCAAGGTGCCGAGCCCCAGCACCAGATCGCGACAGTAGATCCCCACCACTTCGCGATCCGGAAAGGCACGTTCCAGCCGCCGCAGCGCGACCGAGTCGTGCTGGTCGCCGAAGACGGGAACCAGCACTAGTTGGTTGGCGACATAGAAATTCGCGTAACTGGCCGGCAGGCGCTGGCCGTCGAACCAGACCGGCTCGGGCATCGGCAAGGGAATCACGCGCAGGTCTTCCCTGGCCCGCAGCCGCTCCAGGTTCTCCTTGAGCGGCGCATGATTCTCATCGGAACGGTCGCGTTCGACCACGGTCACGACCGTATCGGGCGCGACGAACCGAGCCAGGTCATCGACGTGCCCATGCGTATCGTCACCGGTGATGCCACGGTTCAGCCAGATCACGTCCGTGGCGCCCAGGTAATCGCGGAAGGCCCGCTCCCAGCCGGCCCGCGTGAGCCCCGGGTTGCGCTCCTGGACCTTCGAGAGCAGGCACTCTTCGGTGGTCAGCAGCTTCCCTGCTCCGTTGACGTCGATCGCCCCGCCCTCCAGCACCAGTCCGGCTTCGAATCGCTGAAGCTTCAGCCTGCGCGCCAGGAAGGCGGGAACGGCGGCATCTTCGGCGTAGTTGTCGTACTTGGCCCAGGCATTGAAGCGGAAGTGGGAGATGGCCGTGTCTCCGCTCCTGCGCTTCAGAAAGAGAGGAACGTAATCGCGCGCCCAACTGCGGTCCGTCTTCTTGACGAAGAACTCGACGGCATCCAGATTGGCGTGGCATTTCTTGAGGATCGACTCGGCGCGCCGCTGGGCGGCTTCATCGTTGACCAGGATGCGGACGCGTTCGACGCGCGACAGGTGGCGGACGATCTCGCCGTAGAGCCAGGGGATGGGCGTGAACTTGCCCGGCCAGTCCGAGGTTTCATGCGGCCAGGCGATCCAGGTCGCCAGGTGCGGCTCCCATTCGGCGGGCATGCGGAAGCGGTGGGCGCGGGGCGTGTCCGTGGCTTTTGCGGCCTTGCCGGCCGCCGCTGATTTTTCCGGCATTCGATTTTCCGCCGCCTACTTTCCGCCACCGCCGCCCGCGTCATTCCAGCGGTTCAGAATCGGACCGTAAGCGTCGATACGGCGGTCACGGAAGAACGGCCAATTGCGGCGGATCTCTTCCATCTCGGCCGGGTCGCAGGAGGCGATCAACGTCTCTTCGGTGTCCTCGGTCGCATCGACGATCAGTTGTCCGAACGGATCGGCAACGAACGACGATCCCCAAAACTCAATGCCGGTATCACCGGTCGTTTTGTCGGCACCCTTTTTCGATTCCGGCGGACCCTCGAAACCGACACGGTTGATCGCCGCGACATAGATCCCGTTGGCGATCGCATGGGAGCGTTGGATGGTGCGCCACGCGTCACGCTGGGCGGCTCCGAACTCGGCTTTCTCGTCCGGATGCCAGCCGATCGCGGTGGGGTAAATCAGGACGTCGGCCCCGGCCAAAGCGGTCAGGCGCGCGCCTTCCGGATACCACTGGTCCCAGCAGACCAGGATGCCCAGCCGCGCGAACGGCGTGTCGATGACGCCGAAGCCCAGGTCGCCCGGGGTGAAATAAAACTTTTCATAGTAGAGCGGGTCGTCCGGAATGTGCATCTTGCGGTAGATGCCCAGCAGGGCTCCGTTGGGTCCCAGCACCGCCGCGGTGTTGTGATAGAGGCCCGTGGCGCGCTTCTCGAATAGAGAAGCGACGACGACTACCCCGCACTCTTTCGCGACCTTGCCCAGCGCCTCGGTGGAGGGGCCGGGGATCGGCTCGGCGAGATTGAACAGGTCGGGGTCCTCGCGCCGGCAGAAGTATTGCGAGGTGAATAGCTCCTGCAGGCAGACGATCTGCGCGCCTTGCGCCGCGGCTTCGCGCACGCGTTCGACGGCCTTGGCAAGGTTGGCCTTGGGATCGGGCGAGCAGGACATCTGCACCAGGCCGAGTCGGAAAGGTTTGGTGGTTTGCGCCATCGGAGACTATTGTCGCGAATTGGTGGCGGTGGTCGCCAGTTTTCGGTGCTGGCGGGTAGAAGTAGGAAGCAAGATCGAGCTGGCGAGGGACCGTTGCCGGGCGGGAGGGCTGGAGCCTCCGCAAGCCGAACCTCGCCCCACATCCAGGTCGCTATACTCGTGGGCATGTTGGCGGAGACGGTGCGTCAAGTTGCGGCAGAGTGCGGGTTCGAGCTCGCTGGCGTCGCCGACGCCGAGGCGCTACCCACCGATATCGCCAAGTACGACGCCTGGTGCGAGGCCGGTTACGCGGGCGAGATGCGCTACCTGACCGACCGCCGCCGATTCGTCCGGCACGATCCCAAAGAGCTACTGCCCACCGCGCGATCGATCCTGTGCGTCGGCAAGCTGTATAACACCGGTGAGGTCGACCAGGATGGCTCGCATGCGCGGATCGCACGGTATGCGCGCGGGCTGGACTATCACGACACCATGCGAGCGGATCTGAAGCGGATGCTAGCGCGGCTGCGGGAGCTTGAGCCGGAACCCTTCGAAGCCAAGATCTGCGTCGACACCGCGCCGCTGCTGGAACGGAGCTACGCGCGGATGGCGGGGCTTGGATGGATCGGGAAGAACACGTCGCTGATCAACCAGCAGCAGGGGTCATGGTTTCTGTTGGGCGAGATTCTGACGTCGCTCGAGATCGCGCCAGCGACGCCTCCTCCGGACCGGTGCGGGACCTGTACGCGATGCATCGACGCCTGCCCTACTGACGCGATCGTTCCGGCAAAGGCCGGCAATGGCAACGAATGGACGATTGATTCCCGCCTGTGCATCTCCTATTTAACGATTGAGTTGCGCGGCGAGATTCCCGCGGAGTTACACGCGGGGATCGGCGACAACGTCTTCGGTTGCGACATTTGCCAGGAGGTCTGCCCGTGGAACGATCCCGCGCGCATTCCGGTCACTGAAGCCGAATCCTTCGATCGCGAGCCGGTGTTGCTCAGCGAACTTGCCGGGATGGACGAGGCACGGTTCCGCGAGCGGTTCGGCAAGACTCCGCTGTCGCGGGCGAAGTACGGGGGATTCCAGCGGAATCTGGAGATCGTGCTGGAGAACCGGAAGTAACGCGAGACGAGCTTGAACGCTGGTTGCGGCGCATGGCGCCACCCCACGGGCGCGGGACCCAGCCATGCGATCGAGACTCCCGCACAGGCGAGACGACGTACACCCGAAGCGTCGAACACCCGGCCGGTGATTGGAACGGACGAATGGGAAGCTCAACGCTTCCCGCCGAGTGAACCTCGGCCCCCAATGGCCCTCACGCTATGCTGAAGGAGCAAGCTATGTCAATGAAGAAATGGCTGCCGTTCATGATCGCCGCCGGCGTGTTGCTGGGCCTGCTGAGCTATTGGTTCCACACGCGCACCTATGAGGCCCGGGAGCTGGTCGAGATGCTGCCGCCGGACCGGGCATCGTATGCCTTTGTGGATCTCGATATGCTGCGGGCTGCGAACCTGCTCGATCAGATTGCGGGTTCGCCCGCGCTCGAAGCCGAGGAATATAAATCCTTCGTCAACGCCACCGGCTTCAACTACCGCACGGACCTGGACGCGGTCGCGATGGCCTTCCGTGACGGCGACAACTATTTCGTCGCGCAGGGGCGCTTCGATTGGGGCAAGATCTCAAGCTACGCGGAAGTGAGCGGCGGGGCGTGTGTCGACCAGCAGTGCCAGGTGGCTGGCAGCGTGCCCGGCAAGATGGTGACGTTCTACATGCCGCGCGCCGATGTGCTGGCGATCGCCTCCTCGCGCAACCAGCCGGCCAACGCGATGATCGCGCCAGGCACGTGGGAGAACTCGCCGAAGATCCCCGAAGGCAGCGTTCTGTGGGCGCTGATGCCGCCATTCGCCTTCGCCGAGATGGAGGACCAGCTGCCATCCGGAACGCGGTCGTATCTTTCGCCGGTGAAGGATTCCGAGGGCGCGACGTTTTCATTGGGGCCATCGGAAGACCTGCAGTCGTTCGTGTTGCGCATGGTCGTCCAGTGGCCGGATGAGGCCGCGGCGAAGAAGGCCGCCGATGATCTGACCAAAGATACCGAACTACTGAACAGCATGTTGCAGCGCCAGAATATGACCCCCAATCCGGCCGATTTAAGCGGTGTGCTGACCGAGGGAAAATTCACCGTGGAGGACACGAATATGGTCGGCACCTGGCCGATCGAGCGTGTTCTGTTCGACAGCATGTTTGCGCCGACCGGGCCGGTGGAACAGGAGATCGAGTCAGAGCTCAATGAATCGGGCGAGGCCGGCAGCTCGAAACCCGACCCATCGAAAGAAATGCCCCCTCCTGGGGGAGGCAACTAGGAAGATGGTGAATCGCCTCTAGGCGTTGCTGGAGCGGCGCTTGACGTCGATGTTCAGGCGCTTGATCTTCTGGTTCAGCGTCGAGAGCGGGACATGGAAGGCTTCGGCCGCGGCAGTCTGGCTCCATTCGCAGGCTTCCAGTTGCTCGATGATCGTGCGGCGTTCAAAATCCGCCACGATCTCATAAAGCGAGGCATCGGGAGGCAGGCTGCCGGATTCATCGCGCCGGATCTGCAAACCGCCGGCCTGCAACAGGTGCTCGGGCAGGACGTCGGCGCCAACGCTGGTTCCGGAGGCCAGCACCACCGCGCGCTCGACGACGTTCTCAAGTTCCCGCACATTGCCCGGCCAGGCATGGTCCATCAGAATCTGCATGGCTTCGGAATCAAACCGGAGCTGGGAGCGGCCCTGCGGATCCAGGAACTTTTCATTCTCGCGGCAATATTTGTTGAAGAAGTGCTCCACCAGTTGCGGAACGTCTTCCTTGCGTTCACGCAGCGGCGGCAACGCGAGATTGATCACGTTGAGCCGGTAATAAAGATCTTCGCGGAACTGGCCCTCTTCGACGAGCTTCTTGAGGTCGGCGTTGGTGGCCGCAACAATCCGGACGTCGACCTTAATGGTTTCCGTCGAGCCAAGCGGCATGAACTCGCGTTCCTGGATCACACGCAGCAACTTGGTCTGCGTCTCCAGCGAGATCGTTCCGATTTCATCGAAGAAGATGGTGCCGCGATCGGCAAGTTCAAAATAGCCCTTGCGCGAGGCGGTGGCCCCGGTGAACGCTCCCTTGACGTGGCCGAACAGCGCCGATTCCAGCAGATCCGGCGGGACCGAGCCGGAGTGCACGGCGACAAACTGATGCTCGGCGCGGGCCGAATACGCGTGGATGGCGTTGGCAATCAGCTCCTTGCCGGTGCCGGTTTCGCCGGTGATCAGGATCGTGGCGCGGCTGGTGGCCACCTGCGCGACCAGATCCAGGATCTTCAGCATCCGCTCGGATTTGCCGACGATGTTGGGAAAGCTGTAGCGCTGCTTGAGGGCGCGTTTGAGCGCGGTGTTTTCCTGCTCCAGCCGGCGCTTGGAGATCATGCGGCTGATCTCGATCAGCAGCTTTTCATTGTCCCAAGGCTTGGAGAAATAATCGCTCGCGCCACGTTTCAGCGCCTCAACGGCGACCTCGACCGAGCCGTAGGCGGTGATCATGAAGATCGGCGTTTCGCGGTCGCGCTGGCGGACCTCCTCCAGCACTTCCATGCCGGTCATGTCGGGCATCATCTGGTCCAGCAGGACCAGATCGTAGGTGGAGGCGTTCAGCCGCTCCAGCCCCTGGGTGCCATTGGCCGCGAGTTCGACGGTATAGTTCTCGCTGCTCAGCAGGGCTTCCAGGCTCTCGCGGATGTCGGGCTCGTCATCAATGACCAGGATCCGCCCCGCGCTGGCCTGCGAGGAAATCACATCGGGGGGTAAATTTGCTACCGTATAGGCCAACTTAATGCATCTCCCTGCTTCCGCCGCCTACGATTCCACCTCCAGGGGGCGAGAATCCAGTGGCGCTCCAGCGCGTCTCGGCAACAGGAGTTCCCGCGAGCTTTTCCTCCCGAGTGGTGCGGGCGCTCGTCGCAGTCACCGGGGTTTCGGCTGCTTCCCGAGGCGCCGATCCAATCCGGTTCCCCTGGGCGACCAGAGCGGTGGCGGTGGCTAAGGTCGGGAAGCGCAAGATGAAGCGGGTTCCCTCGCCCTTCCGGCTCTCCACCTCGATGGTACCGCCATGCTCGCGAATAATGCCGTAGCTGACGGCCAACCCGAGCCCGGTGCCCTTCCGCACGGCCTTGGTGGTGAAGAACGGGTCAAAGATTTTTGAGAGCGCCTCGGCATCGATACCGCTGCCGGTATCCTCCACGATCATCTGCAACCGTTCGGCTCCATGGCCGGCCTCATCGAGCCTGGTGCGGATCCGCAACGTGCCGCCGCCTTCCATCGCATCGCGGGCATTCAGGAACAGATTCAGGAATACCTGCTGCAGTTTGCCAGCGTTGCCGCGCATGGGTTCGAGTTCGGGTTCGAGATCGCGCTCCACCTGAATGCCTGCCTTTTTGAGTTGATGCTCCAGGATGCCCAGCGTCTCATCAATTTGGCGATTCAGGTCGACCGTTTCAAATTCGGTGGTCGAGGTGCGCGAAAAGTTCAGCAGCGAGTTGACGATCTCCGAGGCGCGGAAGGTCTGCTTGGAGATCTTTTCGAGCAGCGGCGCCTTGTCGGCGTCGCCGGAAATCTGCTTGGCCAGCATCTGCGCGTAGGTGGAGATCACCGCCAGCGGTGTGTTGACCTCATGCGCCACGCCCGCGGCCAGCAACCCGATGGAACTCAGCTTGTCGGCCTGCACCAGGCGCCGCTCGAGCTCGGCGCGGCCGGTGACGTCGTCGAAGATGATCAGCCGTCCGATGCGCGCTCCGTCCTTGTCGACCAGCGGCGCGGTGGCGATGTTCAGCGTCGCGTCCTTGGGCGCATAAAGATACTTGTAGATGTTCTGTACGCCGGAGGTATCGCCGGCACGGGCCGGCAGGCTGAGCTCGGCGCAAAGATCGCCCGGCAGAAGCTCCGACAGCCGGCGGCCCAGCGCGCTTTGCCGCGAGATACTGGTGAGCGCCTCGAGTTGCGAGTTCCAGCTTTCGACGCGATCGTCGAGGTCCGCGGCCAGAATGCCGACATGGATCGACTCGACGATATTTTCCGAGAATTCCTTGAGCCGCTCATACTCGTCGACCTTGCGATGCAGAGATGTGTAGAGTTGCGCGTTCTCGACGGCGATCCCAACGTAGCCGGACAGAGTCACCAGAAGCTGGATATCTTCGCTCGAGAGGAAGTCGCCGGAGTCGGTGCGGCTGACGCCGAGGTAGGCGATCGTCGTGCCGCGCGCGGCGCACGGCAGATAATAGGTCAACTCCAATTCAGCGATGGAGCGGCGAACCGCGGCCGGCATCTTCTTGCTGACCAGGTCGATCGGATTGCGCGGACGCTCAAAGAACAGATAGGGTTTCTTGGGGCCGGTGCTGAGGAAGCTCAGATCGAGGTTCTCGGGAGCTTCAGTGGTCCGTTCGCCGTCCTGGTTAGCGGCAAGCTCCAGCTTGAACCGGTCTTCGTTCCGGTCCAGCACGAAGATGGCAACCTGCCGGACGCCAAGCGTCCGAATCAGGCGCTCGGCCACCGTCTCCAGCATCGTGTGGAGTTCGGTGGGCGAGCCCAATTCGCGGGCAAATTCGATCAGGGTACGGCGATAGTCGTAGCGGTCTTTATAGAAGTACGAACGATCGAGCTGCTCGCGGATCCAGTTGCGAATCGGCTGGAAAACAAAGGCGGCGATCAGCACCATGGCGATCATCGCGGCGCCAGTGATTTCGGTGGTCCCGCCGACGGCGAACACCAGTCCGTAGACGATCGCCAGCACGGCGAGCGTCGCCAGCGTGTAGACCGCGCCCTGCTCGAAGATGATGTCGACGTCCATCAGGCGGTAGCGCAGGATCGCATAGGCCCAGGTGAGCGGGATCAGCGCCAGCGAGATCACCGACGCGCTCATCCAGGCATTGGGAACGTAGCCGGCGATGTAGGGCAGCGCATAGATCACCAGAAACGGCAGGATGCCGAGCACCGCTCCATTGCGCAGCCAGGTAAGTTGCCGCCGCACCATCGCGTCGGGGACAGGATCGGCTTCCGGAGCCTCCAGCGTCACCACGCCGCCTCCTTTCTGTCCGCTCCGCTGCGCGCGGGCCGCCCGTTCGGCGGTCTTCACCTGCGCGGTCACGCGCCGCATCTGATAAGTCAGCACCGCCGCGCCGATCAGGTACATCGCGCAGAGATAGGCGAGCCAGATGCGGTCCAGCAGCCAGCGAACCTCGATCAGTTCGGCGGAACTCGCCATCCAGCCTCCGGCGAAAGCCCAGTGGACCGCCAGCAAGGAGAGCCCCGGGATGTACAGCAGCACGGCGGCCTTCTTCGTACGGATCCAGTTTTGACGAACCGGGAAAGTACAACAGAATTGGACAAACAATACCGGCGCCAAGGCCCAGGCCACCACGTTGCCTAGATAGATCACCTTGTCAAAATTGTTCAGCTTGCCGGTGTAGTGGAAGGTCGACAGGACAAACGAAGCCAGGCACAGCAGGAAGAAGTTGGTCGCGTGCGGAGCGTTGCTGCGGCGGAAGAAGACATAGAGACCGATCAGCAGGTAGACCGCGCCGACTCCGTATTGGAAGTACAGGGCGGGTCCGCGGCTGGCGGCGTCGATCAGGACCTCGGCCGGGAGCTCGGTACGATCGCCGCGCTCACCGCGAAGAACACGATATTCGGTCTGATCGAAGACGGGAAGGCGATCCAGCACGCGAGCCGCCTCTTCTGACGAACCGACGCGCAATCCGCCCATCGAGAGCAGCAGATCGCCGGTCCGGATGCCGGCACGATCCGCAGGTCCGCCCGGAACCACGACCGCGGCCATCGCCCGGCTAGTGTCCTCACCGGACTCACCGGCTGAGACATCCACCCAGGTGACGCCGTCATCCGGCAACACGTAGACGCTCTGCTGGCGCAAATTGATCGTCGCGGCAACGACGGCCGCGACCATCAGCACCATTAACAAAGCGCTTTGGAGTTGCTGGCGTAACTCGTTCATTCTTTGCGGTTTCGCCGATTCCATTCCGGAAGGCGTCACCGACCTCTTTCGCAGCTAACTCCGGAGTGAGAACCGCCCCTCCGGAGATACACACTAACCCGCCGAATTCATAGCATGTTCGTTTCCAAACAATTACTTCCTCTAGCTGATTGATTCCAAGAGTGTTAACAAATAGAAACCGCCCGAATCTATGGAATTTGGAAGGTCAAATCCAGAGAACCGAACTTCTATTCTCTCAAACTCCTTTCTGGTGTGGAATCAGTGGGCTGGGCATCCGCCATTGTGGAATTCGGAATTCCGCCCCCCTGGTTTCCCTTCGGTAGATTCATGGAGGAAAATAAGACGGCATGCTGCTCTACTTGCTTCGGCACGGATCCGCTGAGATGCAGACCTCGACGGGGCTCGACCAGGATCGCGCGCTCACCCAGCGCGGGATGACGCAGGTGCGGTCCGTGATCGAGCAGTGCCGGCATTACGGGTTGGCGCCCACGGCGATCTTGACCAGCAACTACACGCGAGCCCAGCAGACGGCGACCATTGCCGCCGAGGTTCTGCAGTACCAGGATCCGGTGCAAGGCAGCCTGGCGTTGGCGCCGGAGGCTTCGCCGGGGCAACTTTGGGACGAGGTCCGGATCTATTGGGAGGAGCCTTCCCTGCTCCTGGTCACCCATCAGCCATTGATCTCGGAGTCCGCCCAGTGGCTGACCGCGTACGCACAGGATCCGGGGCTGGATCCGCCGAACTTCACCCCCGCCACGATCGCCTGTTTCCATATCGACCCGACGCATACGATGCCCGGCGGGACCCTGCTGTGGAGCCTCAATCCCTGACGCCGGATCGTGCTCGGTGTGTCGCCGGGAAATCGGGTGCTGCATGCTACGCTGAGGGTCTGGTGGCGACCCAAAATCCATCCCGAGACTCAACCCAAGATCCCGCAGATCCGGGTCGGACGTCCGCCGATTCGGCCTCGGACAGCGCAGACGATTTCACCGCCGATCCCGACGCCAAGCTGCCCGCCGGTCCCGGCTTTGCACGACTGGTCCAGATTATGGCGCGCCTGCGGGCTCCGGACGGCTGCCCCTGGGATCGCGAACAGACCTTCGAGACGATCAAGCCCTATTTGCTTGAGGAAACCTATGAGGTGATGCAGGCGATCGACGATCGGGATTGGCCGGAGCTGGCCGGCGAGTTAGGGGATTTGCTCTTGCAGGTCGCGTTCTTTTCGCAGATGGCCTCCGAGGCCGGGCACTTCGACGTCACCGATGCGCTGCAGGCGATCAACAGCAAGCTGGTGCGGCGGCATCCGCATGTGTTCGGCGACGGGGACGCGAGCACGCCGGATGAAGTGAAAGAAACCTGGGATCAGATCAAGGCGGCCGAGAAGCCGAAGGCTCCCAAGGGCCTGCTGGAGCGCATTCCGCAACATCAGCCGGCATTGATGGAAGCCGCGCGGATCTCGAGCAAAGCCGCCGGCGCGGGCTTCGATTGGCCGGAGCTCGATCAGGTGATCGATAAGTTGCGCGAAGAGATCGCCGAGCTCGAAGGGGCGCGGGCGAGCGGATCGCCAGAGGATGTCGAAGGCGAGATCGGCGACATGCTGTTCACCGTGGTGAACATCGCCCGGTTCCTGAAGGTCGACCCCGAGCAGGCGCTGCGCAAGACCAACACCAAGTTCCGGCGTCGCTTCAAGCACGTCGAGGACGGACTCGCGGCGCAGGACAAGAAGTTCGCGGATGCATCGCTCGAGGAGATGGAAGCGCTGTGGGGCGAGGCGAAGCGGAAGGAATCGGGCTCATGAGCGAGAGCAACCCGCTGGATCGCGGCGCGGATTCCCGCTGGGGGATCCCCGGCAAAGTCATCCTGGTGACGGGCGCGGCGAAACGCATCGGACGCGGGATCGCGTTGCGGCTGGCCAAGGAAGGCGCGAAGGTCGCAATTCATTATGGGGGCTCGGAGGCCGAGGCGCGAAAAACCGCCGAGGAGTGTGGCGGCGCACCGATATTCCGGGCAGACTTCGAGAAGGTGTCCGAGATTGAGCGGCTATTTGACGAGGTCCACGCGCATTTCGGGCGGATCGACGGGCTGGTGAACAATGCGGCGCGGTTCGCGCGATTCAATGCGCTCGACATCACCGAAGCCGACTGGGACTACATTCATTCGGTCAACCTGAAGGCAACGTTTTTCTGTTGCCAGCAGGGCGCGAAGAAGATGCTGCAGGTGGGCGGCGGTCGGATCGTGAATATCAGTTCATTGGGCGGCATTCGTCCGTGGGCCGAGCACGTGCACTATTGCGCCTCGAAGGCGGGCGTGATCCATATGACGCGCGCGCTAGCGAAGGCGTTCGCGCCGACGATCACGGTGAACTCAGTGGCTCCGGGGGTGATTCCGTTCGGCAACGACGCGGAGAAAGACGAGCGGATCGCGGGCATGATCCGGAATACTCCGGCGCAGCGCGCGGGGACTGCGAATGAGATCGCCGACGCGGTGGTGTATTTCCTGACGGCGTCGAACTTCATCACAGGGGAATTGATCGCGGTGGATGGCGGGTTGAATTTGCGGTAGGATCGATCCTGCCCACCATGACTCAGACCGACGTCGAAACTTACCTTCAGTCTCTGAACAACGTGCAGCAATCGGAAGCCTACGGCTACCAGTTCTTCTTCGTGGGTGACGACCACCGCATGCCGTTCGTCACGATGGCCAATTCGGATCAGGAGTTCGACAACGCGTCGAATCTCAACCGGGACGACGTGTTTCGCGTCAACATCGGCATCAGCAAGCCGACGTTTGATTCGCTGATCGCCGAGCCTGACCCGCAGAAGGTGGACCAGACGGAGCTCAACGTGTTTCTGCCGCATCCGGATTATGCCAAGCAATATTTTGTTTGTATTTTGAGTCCGTCGGGTGAGAACGAGGATGTGACGCGACGCTTGATTGAAGAGGCGCACGGGATCGCGGTCGAGCGGCTCGACCGGGTGCGAAGGCAGGCGTCGAGCTAGTACATATCGGGGTACGTTCGGCGTGTGTTCCCCAAGGAAAGCGAAATCGCCTCGGCACAGGGTTGAACACCCCGATCCTGGTGATCAATACATATCCGGTTAAGCGCGGCGATGTTCCTCGGCGATGCCCAAGGGAGTCGAAATCGCCTCGTCCGCGCGGGAACAAGCCGATCGATGCGATCAGTACATATCAGGGTAAGACCGGCGGTGCTCCTCGGCGATTTCGAGGGCATCGCCGATCTGAATCAGTTCGCCCTGGCCGATGCCCGGGCAGTATTTCTTGAGGTCGTTCCAGGCGTCGACTTCCTCGACGTTTTCGGGCCAGAAGGGGAAGGTGCGGCACTGGGTCGGCTTGGCGGGGTGGATCCCGCAGCCGGATTCCTCCAGGAACGGACACTGCTTGTCGGGCGGCTTGCGGAGCCGGCGCAGGTGGGTCGTGCGGTAGACGTACTTTTCTTCGAATGCCTCGGGCGTCATGCCGACGTATTTGGCGGCTTTTTTGAGATCGCGCTCGGTGAGGTAGACGAAGCCCTGCTGGTTGCAGCAGTTGGTGCATCCGGGCTGGCAGGAAAAGCGGAGTTGCCGCATGGTGAACAGGCTAGCAGTTTCCGGCGTGTTGGAGCTGTTTTGAGTTCTGTTGCCCGGGGTGCAGTCATGATTAGCAGCGACGCGGCCTTGTCGGTGTTGATGACGGGAGGGCGAAGCGCACAGGCGAGTTGCAGCCGTTGTGCGCGGTCATGGGATGAAGCCCTCCGCAAGCTGAACCTCGCCCCACGTCGGGGCGCGCTCGGTGAGGAAGGCCTGACACCTGCATGGAGAGTGAGCCTGAAGGGCTCACGCCGGCTGCTTCCTTCGCTGAAGCTACGGCGCCCAAGCAAAGCCAGCCCTCCTGGCTCCTTTTGGAAAGTTATCCTGGAAACTATGCTTTCCGTTCAGCTTGACCAGGGCAAGATTGATGTCGAAAACAAGCCGATGCCACGCGTGCCGAAGGGCTCGGCGAGGATCCGGCTGCTGACCGGCGGGATCTGCGCAACCGACCTCGAATTGCAGCGCGGCTATTACGGATTCTCCGGCGCGCCTGGGCATGAGTTCGTTGGTGAGGTCGTCGCTGTCCATGGGTCCGACGAAGACAACGAAACGTGGATGAACCGGCGCGTGGTCGGCGACATCAACCTGGCGTGCGGCAAATGCGACTGGTGCAAGCGCGGGCTCGGGCGGCACTGCCCTACCCGCACCGTGCTGGGGATCGTGCGCCATCCGGGAGCCTTCCAGGAATACTTCACTTTGCCGCTCGAAAATCTGCATCGGGTGCCGCAGTCACTGGGAACCGATCGGGCGGTATTTACCGAGCCGACGGCGGCGGCCTGCGAAATTTTGGAACAAGTGAAGATCCCGAAAGGTACGCCGGTGGCGGTGTTGGGAGATGGAAAGCTCGGGTTGCTGATTACGCAGGTGCTGGCGGCGCACGGCGCGAAGGTGCATCTTTATGGGCGGCACAAGCGCAAGATGAAGCTGGTGGAGCCATCCGGCGCGACGTGGGAACTGAGCAAGGACAAAGACAAGATGCCGGTGGCCGAGTGGCCGCTGGTGGTGGATTCGACGGGCTCGTCGCTGGGGCTCGAAACGGCGGTCGCGATGTGCCAGCCGCGCGGCACGGTGGTGATGAAGTCGACGGTGGCGCGCAAAGTGACGATCGACACCGCGCCGATCATTGTGAATGAGATCACGATGGTGGGCTCGCGGTGTGGACTGTTTCCACCGGCGATCCGGCTGCTGAAGTCGGGCAAGGTGCAAACGGACGGGATGATCGACAGCGAATTTCCTTTGGCGGAGGCTCCGGCGGCGTTCGAGCGCGCGGCGACCAAGGGAGTGTTGAAGGTCCTGCTACGGCCACCGGTTTAGACGATAGTCGCCAGTCGCCAGAATGACCGATAACACGATGGAGTAGTGCCGCTGGCGCCTCAACGGCAGCGATCAGGAGGTAGGCCCGCATGCTCACGCATGGCGGTTCCATCCTCGAAACAGAGCGGCGAGTGTGAACGAGCGGCAGCAATTGGAGACTTCTGTCTCCTGCCTCCTCACTCCTGTCTCCTAGTTGAAGACCTGCGCCCAGAACGCGATCACCAGCGCAGCAAGCCCCATGAAGCTTCCGAACGGCAGCTCATAGGTGGCGGTCTCCTGACCGCTGAAACGGCTGTGGATCAAGCCGAAGACCGCTCCGCTTAGTGACGACAGCAGGATCGTCAGCAGCGTCAGCGGGATGCCCAGGAACGCGCCCAGCATCATGACCATCTTGACGTCGCCGAGCCCCATGCCTTCCCGTTTGCGGATCTTTTGATAGATCCACCCCAGGAACCAGAGCAGGAACGCGAACGCGCCAGCGGCAGTGGCCGACTCGGCGAACCATTGCCAACGCTGGCTGACGCCGGAGCCCCAGGAGCACGGTCGGAATGAACGGCTCCATTGCGACGAATGGGGATAACGCCAGCCCGATCGCCGTGCCTCCCAGCGTGAATTCGTCCGGCAGAATCTGGACTTCGTAGTCGGTGGCGATCAGGTCCACCAGGATCGCCGAGAACACGCACCACTTCAGGGCCGCGAGCGTGAACCCAAGCTGCGACACGACGAGGGCGAAACAGACCGTGGTGCCGAGTTCGACCAGCGGATAGCGCCACGGGATCTGTTCGTCGCAGTGACGGCAGCGGCCGCGGCGGAGCACGAAGCTCAGCAGAGGAATGTTGTCGATCGCGGCGATGGTTTCCTCGCAGCCCGGGCAGAACGAGCGCGCCGGGCTCGCTACCGAAAGATCGCGCGGCAGGCGGAAGATACATACGTTCAGAAAGCTGCCAATGATTAGTCCAGCGATGACCGCGACGAAAATTTCCATACCCACCTTGTCCGGAACCCGGACGGACCTCTTCAAGTCTACCGAACATTTCGGTTGAAGTTTGTTTGGTAGGGTTCGTGGCCCCAGCGAGACGCATTGGTGAAGCGTTGCCCGCATCCTATCGGATGGCGGTTCGGTGGTGAAGGGTTTGTGGTTGCAGGACGAGTTTGCCACTGGCGGTAGTGACTGAAGGGCTGAGAGCCCTTCACAGACTAAAGCCCACCCTCCTCGCTTACGGGCGGCCGGGAGCCATGAACCGAGCCTTGGCGTACTTCAGGAAGTTGTAGAGCGCCGCCATGTTTGCGATCGCCAGACCTTCCACGCCATCCAGATACCCTTGCTTGACCACGTAGGTGCGGAAGAAGGTCCAGGGCGGCTCAAAGATCAGGCGACCCCAGGTTACCTGAACCCCGGCGTCGATCAATTGCTCGGCAGCGAGGGTCGTATAGCGATCCATGGTGCGGATGTGCTCGGAGAGCGAATCGCAGGTGAAGTGCAGCAGATTTCCTTCGAGGTGCCCGACCCTGCCTTTGGGCTTCACCGATTCATGCACGTACTCGCCCTCCCAGCGCGCCTTGGTGCGATCGTAAAGCCGCACCTTGCGGTCCGGATACCAGCCGGAATGACGAATCCAGCGGCCGAGATAGCGCGCCATGCGCGGCATCGTGTAGGCGTCCTGCTGCGGGCCGTTCTTCTTCAGGCGCCAGATCTCGGCTTCCAGCGCCTCGCTCAGCGATTCATCGGCATCGATCGAGAGGATCCAGTCATGCGTCGCCTGTTCCGCGGCGTAGTTCTTTTGCTTCGCGTAACCGCCCCAGGGACTTTCAATAACGCGCGCGCCGAACTTGGCGGCGATCTCGGTGGTGCGGTCGCTGGAGCCGGAATCGACAACCAGCACTTCGTCGGCGCAGCGCAGACTTTCCAGCGCCCGGGCAATGTTCCGCTCCTCGTTATAGGTAATGATCGTCGCCGAGATCTTCACCGAAGCGTACCTGTCCGCATTATCGAATCGGCACTGGAGTGAAGGAGACAACGAAGATCGCCAGTGCCACGACCGCGAGCCAGGTCCGCCTCGGTCCGATGGGCCGTTGATCGACCACGCTGGGATGCCGCATCCCGAAGAAGAACAGGAGCGCCGCCCATAGGTACCAGTTTATGGCTCCGAAAATGTAGCCCAGCGCCACCAGCAAGGCGATCCCAACACGAGTCACCCACTTCGATTTCTCCCCGATCACTGCGTACAGAATGTGCCCGCCGTCGAGTTGCCCGATCGGCATCAGATTCAGCGCCGTCGCCAGTAGCCCGACCCAGGCCGCGCGCGCCATCGGATGCAAATAAAGATCCGCTTCCGGGACGCCAGGAAACAGCAGTGCCTCGAACCCTTTGATGAGCAACGGATTTCCGAAAATCAGGTCGCCATGATCGGCGATACCCGGAATCACCTTCGATAGGGCGACGCCGGCGGTCAGCAGCGGCAGCAGAATCACGAATCCGGCCAGCGGTCCCGCGATTCCGATATCGAAGAGCACACGCTTCGACACGATCACGCTGCGAATGCGAATAAACGCCCCGAGTGTGCCGATCAACGAAGGCGCCGGCAGGAAATACGGCAATGTCGCGTTGACGTTGTAATAGCGCGCGGTGAGGAAGTGCCCCATCTCATGGGACATCAGAATTGCCAGGAGGCTAATGGAAAACGGCAATCCTGTCAACAGATAGCTGGGGTCATTCCAACTCTTGCTGTAACCGGAAAAATCAAAGGGCATCGGCTGCCCGGCGGCGAATGCCGTGGCCAGATCCGCACCCACGATGCTGGTGGTGAACAGGGTCAGCAGCAACAGCAGCAGATGCAGCCAGTAGCGATGACGTGGAAGTGCCTGAGCCGGAACGAACGGGATCGTTCGACCTAAGGCGTAAGGGCTTCGCGGCCGCGGATCATTCTCTAAAGGAAATCGCGGCGGAAGCGGAAATCGAGGATCATTGCTGGACACGAGGTCCTGCTCGCCTCCCGGCTTTTGAAAATGAACAATCGCCGAGGCGATCAGCAAGCGTTACTGCAACGATTGCAGTTCTTTACCCGGCTTAAAGCGAACCGCCTTGCCCGGAGGAATCGCGACCTCGGCTCCAGTGCGCGGATTGCGGCCAATGCCGGTCTTGCGGGGACGGACGTTGAAGATCCCGAAGCCGCGCAATTCAATACGTTCCCCGCGCCCCAGTGAGCGCTTCATGCTCTCAAACACCGTTTCCACGGCCATCTCTGCTTTCGTCTTTGTGATGCCCGTGCGCTTGACGACTTCGTTGATGATATCCAGTTTGATCACGCCACGTTCTCCCATCTTGCCCAGAAGTGGGCTCGAAACCCAATGATAGGATTGGGGTTATTCGCTTGTCAAGCGCCTGCCCGGACGGTTCCGGCCAGCCGCAGCAAGGTGCGGTCTTTACTGGCCTCGGCCAGCGCGGCTAAAAGCGATCGCTGCTCGGCGGAGAACTCGGGCTCGGGAACTACGCCGAAGGCTCGCGCGGCCCGGCGAACGCGCTCCGGAGCATCGTCCAATGCGTCCGGACCGTCCAGACGGTAACTGACAGTAGATACGGGACCAAACAGGATTTCACGCGCAAGATCCGGGTGCTGATCGAGTTGCGCCTCGAAGCCCGCGTCGGCGGCGATCTTCCTGGCAAGGATATGCACGGCCACGCGCTGCGATTTCCCCCGCTGCGAACGATAGAGGCGCACTCCAGCTTCCATCTCTTTGCTGGACGGCATAGGGCAGGTGCCGCCAAAGGCGTAGGCGATCCAGCGGGCCTGGACTTCAAGTGCTGGAAAATAGGGGCCGATCAGCTCATAAAACCCAACGAACGCCAGGCCGGGCAGATCGGGATGGAACGTGTACTTGTGCAGGTCCATGTGCAGCGGATCGAGGTCGAGCGTTCGCTGGATCTCCTCATCCAGGAACGGCAGCTTCAAGCCGAAGCCGGTGCCGAAGGTGATCGCATCCACTTCACGTTGCGGGGCATCCGGGCCTTCGCCGAAGGTGACGCGGTTCCCCTCTACGTTTGTCATCCACGGCAGGACTTCGATCTTCCCTTCGGCGACCATCGGCAAATAATGCTGCGATAGCGATACGCCGGCTTCTTCCAATGTGGCGGCTGGGCGTGGCGCGCCGTATTGCTCCGGATCACCGCCTACCTGAACGATGAAGTCTCGCAGGCCGCGATTGACCACATCTGGCGGCACCACTTCCTGCCGCATCGCCGCGAAGCGATTGAAGACCAGATGGTCGGAGGGACGCCCGGTGATCAGCTTCGGCAACACATAACGTTGACGCCGTTGACTGAGGATGACCTTTGCGCCGCGCATCGCCAGGTCCGGCGCGACTTCGAGCGCGCTGACCGCGCCTCCGCCGACAACGACGCGCATCCCCTGGACGTTCTGGAAGTTCCGGTAGGCAAAGGTGTGAGAGACACCGCCCGCTCCGGTGAAGGTATCGAGGCCGGGAACCTCGGGAGGAAGCGGGTTGTTGTAGCGGCCGCTGGAGACGACGACGTGCTCAAAGGTCTGCTCTTCAGTCGTGCCGTCGGGTCCGGTGAAGGTGACGACGTAGCCTCCTTCGGTTGCGCCAGGTTTCGCGCGGCGAATCTCATTCACACGGGTCCGGAGCCGGGGTTCCAGCGAGAACATCTCGGCGAAGCGATGGAGATAGGCGAGGACCTCGGCGTTGGAGGGAAAGGTCGCGGTGCCCTCGGGATGATCGAGATCGCTGAAGGCGGTGGTCACGCGCGAGGTGTTGGTGCGCATTCCTTCCCAGATGCCGCTGACCGACGGCTCAAGCCCCCATTGCCCCCCGATGCGATCCGTTGATTCAAAGATGACAGGTTCGAATCCCTGGCTCTTCAGCCAGCGGGCGGCGACGAGCCCTCCCGGTCCGGCTCCGATGACGGCGACTTGGTTCGCCCCTTGTTGGCTTGTCCCTTGCCCTTGTTGGCCGTAATTGATCGGTGCAGTCATCCTTTTGCGCTTCCCCCGTGGCCGTTCCTTTGGGTTGGTCTCTATCTTAGTGGTTCACACTTCCGTTGTGTTGTTCTCGCTTGGATGGGGAACAGTCGCCACTATTCCTGCCTGAGCGAAACCTCCACGATCTCGATATCGCCGATGGCCCTCGGCTGACCGAGTGGACGCTGGTAGTTCAGGCTCAAGACTTCAAACGGAGCCGTTGCCGTGAACCGTATTTCGCCGTTCGCATTCTGGGGCAGCGTGGAGTTGAGAGTCGCCGCGCCGGGTTCTGCGGCAGTGATCTCAGCAGACGCCCCGCCGATTTCCCACGTCAGCCCGCTTGGAGAATCGATCCCGCGGAGCCTAGCGTTCCACGAGAGCCGGTACTGCGCGCCGGGCTCCAGGCCGCCGACGATCTGGAGCAGCAGCAATCCGGATTCGGGCTCGTCTCCGGTGAGCGCGATGCGGTGGAATCCAATGCCGGCACTATCAACCAGATCCGTGTGGGTGACTCCGTCCGGGCTCAGATAGCGCCAATCGAAGCCGCGGCCGAGGTACTGCCGGCTGGCCCGGAACGTGGAAGCGCGGATAGAGGACGCCTTGCGGTGCGGGCTGTCCCATGGCGAGCCACAACTCCGCCGCACGATCCGCAGAATCCTCGGTCAGCAGCCGGTCCATTGCGGCGTAAGTGGCGTTGTCGATGTCTGGCGTTGCGCCCGCGTTCATAGGGATCGTCCGGTGGGAGTTCGGATGAGCAGCAGCGCGGCATCGCCCGCGGCGTCGGTTCTTCCCTGCTCCAGCAAATAATAGACGTAAGAGATGAGCGCCGGCGCTCCGGTGCCAAACGCTTTATAAAGGATCTCGGCCGGATCGTCGGTCATGCGCCAACAGAGATCAAAGGCTGGCGTACGATCCCCATAGGACACCGCCAACGCGGTACGCATCCAAATCCAAAAGTCATCGGCGCGCCCTTGGCGGAAGTAGAAATTCACCAAGGTCCAGGCCGGCCCATATTGATGATCGACCTCGGCGGCTTCGAGCAGCCACCTCTCGGCGGCGTCCGCATCGCCGTTGGCTTCGAGCGCGAGACCCAGGCGGATGCGAGGCTCCGAAGCGCGGGGATGCTCGGGCGGCGATCCGCTCCAGTCGTGGGACGGGGTCCTGGCCGTCATATTCGGCCTGCAGCGCGGCAAACAGGTCGTATTCGAGATTCCCCGGAGCGAGTTCGGCAGCACGCGCGACCGATTCCGGATCCCCAGCGCGAAACGCCCAGTCCGCCCGCGCGAGCTCGACCGCCTGCCAGGCTGACCATGCCAGCACGGCCAGCACAACCGCTCCGCTGGTCAGGCGCCAAATCCGCATCCGCACTCCGTATACATTTGCTTTACAACTTTAATGCTTGCTTATAGTTACGGGCCGCCCGTATACTGGGCCCATGGCATTTTTGCCGCAGAGTCGCCGGGCGCGTTTTCTTCGTCCTCGCCGCTTCCAGTCTTATGGGTCGCCGAGCGCGCAGACAACTCCAGCCGAAGCTATCGGCGTCGTCTCCGCCAGCGGCCATTTTACCCTGGAAGGCGCCGAGATCTGGGGCAACTCGACTCTGTTCGATGGAGCGCGGATTGAAACCAACGGCGCATCCTCGCAACTTGCGTTGTCCAATGGCGTGAAGGTGCAGCTTGCGGCGGGTTCGGTCGCCGAGGTCCATCGCAACCGGTTAGTCCTCAAGCGGGGCATCGGCCAAGTGACGGCGCCCGCGGGCGCGCAGTCGGGCTACGAGGTCGGCGTCGCGGGATTCAACATTATCAGTGACGGAGGCCGCTTCCAGGTGGGCGTCGATGGCGAAAGCGAATTGCTGGTCGCCTCGCTGGATGGAACCGCGCGTGTCCGGCAAGGCGCGGGTCTGCTGGCTTCCATCACCGCCGGGCAGAAGCGAAGCTTCGCGCTGCTGCAGGACCTCACGCGCACCGGATGCCTGCTCTACAAAAACGGCGGCTTCATTCTGCAAGTGGATGATTCGCCGGAAGTGCTGCAGTTGAACGGCCCCGACCTGCCGGCCAACGTCGGCAATCGCGTCGAAGTGCAGGGCGTGCAATCCAGCGCATCGGCAACCATCGCTCCGGCAACCAGCGTCGTGATTGTGTCGGCCGTCGCTCCCCAATCGCAGGGCGGATGCCTGACCGCCGCCGCGGCGCTAAACGCGCAAGCTTCGATGCCAGCGCAGGCCACCACCGCCGTGCAAACTCCCGCAGCCCAACCGACCACGCCGACCCCGGGCACCGCACCTTCGCCGGCTCAAGTCTCCACGGGCGGCATGTCCACGGGCGCAAAGGTCGCGATCGTGGGGGCAATCGCCGGTGGCGGCGCGGGCGCGGCCCTGGCATTCTCCAGCAGCAAGAAATCGACCAGCCCCTGATTGGTTGACCTCCATCGCGGCCACATACGGAGTTGGTCTGGCTAGATACGACGAACCGCGTCCGGCTACTTCATTGGCGGAAGCGATTCGGCACCGTCGGCGGCGTGCTCATCCACGGCGATCGCGAAGAAGCCGCTGACCGCGTAGGTGTTCATCACGGCGACCATGTCCATGGCGCCGCGCGCGCCCCACAGGTCTACGACTTTCTTAAAGGTGGCGGAATCGACCTTGCGATTTCCGTAGAGTTCGCGGCCGAGGCGGATGATCGTCGCGTCCTTTTCATCCACACCCTTCAGGGAGTCGCCCTTCCGCACGATATCGAGCACCTTATCGCTAACACCTGCGCGCTTAGCCGAGGCCATGTGTCCGTTCCACTCCAGGTTGTAGTTGGTCTCACGGCAAGCGACCATAATCGCCAGCTCGCGTGCATGCGCATCCAGCGTTCCGCCGATCGCGGCGTCGTGGAGGTCCAGCAAGGCGTCGCCGACTTCGGGATTGTAGGCGGCGAAGGCAAGCGGTCCGTTCAGCGATCCACTACCGCCAAAGATCTCCCATACACGATGGCCCTCAGTGTCGGCCTCGGCTTTCTTCAGGTAAGGCAGGCGCGCGTGCGACTGCGGGTCGAGGTCCGATTGGGCGTAGGAGCTGAAGGACACCGCAACGGAAACGAGCAAAATCGCGGCCAGTTTTTTCGTTGCCGTTTTTTGGGTGGATGGGATGAATGTCATGATGATTTTCCTCCGTCGATTCTACATGGTGGAGCTGCGTAATTGGGCCTAGCGATCCTTGACCGCGAGTCGGCTCTTACTTGCCCGCAGGAACGTGCTTGCTGGAGACGACGCGCCATTGGCCGGGGCTGACCTTCTCATAGACTTCATCGTCGTAGCCGCCGCCCTTGAGGAACGCCCGTCCGGTGACCTTGCCGTCGGTGACGGTGATGCGGACGCCGGAGGTCATCAGACGCGGGACGCCGGTCGAGTCAGGCTCATAGTATTCGCCCACCTTTGCGCCGGCCAACTTCTGAATCGCCAGCATGTCGGGCGCGTCGAGACCGGCTGCTTTTTCTGGCGGAATGACGACGGTGCGAGACGCGAATTTCCATCCCTGCGGCGTCTTCGTATAGACGTCCTGGTATTCGGCAGTGCCCATGTCGACAATGCCGCCGATGGAAAGGGGGAGTCGGGGGCCATCTTTAGCGGCGGGATCATAAATACCGCTATAGGTCATTCCTGTAAGCTTGACCTGGGCCGGCAGGCTCGCTGCCCTGCCCTTCGCTTTGCCCTTCCCTTTTGCATTGGGAGGCTGCGGAACACAGTGGCGCTCGCTTTCGACGAGTTCGATCAACTCTTTCCGGCCCACCATGCGTCCGCGAAATCCGCTGGCGAAGGCTCCGGTGTCGGGAACGAACAGGTCGGCGAAGCCTTCCGCATCGCAGGCGCCGAGGCGTGCAAGATACTGCTCCGTCAGTGCCTGAATCGCTTTTTGGTCTTCTTCGAAGCTGGAGGCAGGCTGCGCGACCGCAGGCATGTTCGCGAGGAGCCCCGCAAGGATACCCGCCGCAAGGAAGTTCGGGATTTTCATATCTCTCGAAGGCTACCGCGAGCAGCGGCTGAACACAACTCAGGGGCGCACCGATAGCGGATTCCGCGGCAGTGGAGATTTAAGCTGATGTGTGAGCGATCAGTAGTCGCGCACGAAGTGAACCGGACCCGATTCCGAGCCCTGCGTCCAGGTCCCGACGATTTCGCGATTCACGCTGGGGGCCTTCTCGAGATGCCCGTCCAGAACCGCGCTTTGCGCTTTCTCGGCACCCGGGTTCGATTTGCCTTCCAGGTGCAACTTCCACCCGTCCACCGCATCCAGTGAGGCATTGTCGATCTTCATCGAGTTGTAGCCGGGGTTGATGATCCCGGAGATCACCTTTCCATCCCAGTTCATGATGAGCGTGATGTCGCGCGCGGCGTCCGAGCCCTTGGGGGTCCAGGTTCCATGCCAGGAGCCCACCAGCGGGTAGCCGTGCTGCGCAGAGGCGCCGCCCGCAAGCACTAATAGCGCCGACAGCAGGGTCGCTGCCGGGAGCCATCTCCGGATCAGGATTCTTTGCATAACGTGTCCTTACTGGAAGCTCTGCCAGTCGCGCTCATTGTCCTGGCAGAAATACTCGTGGATTTCCCCGCCTTCAGAGCCGTCCCAGTTGGTATAGGTCCAGGGCACGGTGAAGCCGCCCGACCAGGGCTTGGTGTAGGCCTTGGGATCGTCGACGGTGACTTCATAGACAAGCGTGTCGAAGTCGGGACGCGAGAAGCGTTCGGTCAAGTGCAGCGCGTCGGTGTGCGGCAGCCCGCCACGGTGGAACCAGAAACGCTCATTGTAGCCTTCCGATTCGACGACCAAAGTGTCGCCTTCCCAATGCCCGGTGGAGTACCCCAGATAGGTGGGGAGGCGATCTTCATCGGCGGGCGGCAGGTCGCGGCCGTCCATCCAGATGATGCGCCAGACACGTGGACCGCCGCCAAAGATGATCAGGATCCGCTGGCGATCGGGGTCCTCAATGAACTCGAAGCCATTCGGCGTCTGGAACTGACGGGGTCCGCCGGGAGGCATGCAACGCGCGTGCGGATCGTTGGTTTGCCCTTCATCGGTGCGGCGCTCGGCGTACATCACACGCGCCCAGTCCTGGAAAGGGATGTCCTCTTCGCTCAGATTGGTCGGCAGGCTGTTCCGCCCGGTACCGACGATCGAGCCGCCACCGCCCCAGAATCCCTTGCCATCCTCGCCGGCGCCGAAGGTCACGCGACCGTCTTTGTTCCGGGGAGCCGGACGCGACGGAGTGTCCTTGGCGCCCATGCCACGACCCGGTCCCGGGGTTCCCTGCGCACAGAGCAGGCCCGAAGACAGGAGAACAACTCCTGCAAATGCCACCAGCCGCATACTACCTTCCTTTACCTTTGCCCTTGCCCGTCTGGCCTTCGCTGGAGCCCGCGCCGAGCTTCTGTCCAGTCGAGGCCAGCACCACCGACCGCGCGTTCGCGTGCAGGGATCCGTCCTTGGCCGCCGAGCCTTCCACGGTCACAACATCGCCGACCTTCAGCATGGAACGCTTCCAGCCCTGGCGCTGCAGTACCGCCGGTGCTCCCATTTCGAAGGCCCAGTTTTCGACCCGGCCCTCCTCGTCGCGGACGTCGAGATAGAAATAGACGTGGGGATTGTTCCAGTCGACCTTGGTGATCGCACCGGTCATGTCGAGCGAGTGGGTCCGGTCATACTCGGCGGCAAAAGAATGATGCGCCCAAGCCGGGATGACCGCGGCCGCCATCGCCGCACCGATCAGAAGGATGGGCCACAAGGCCCGCGACATCGGCTTTCGATTCTGTTTCACGTCTTGACCTCCTCAAGCGCTCTGTCGGACCTGGCTTTTGACCGGGCCCTCACAGGCCGGGTAAGCAAATCCGACTTATTGTGTCATGGAGGTCACGGAGCGGCAATCCGGTAAGTTGGCATAGAACGGTGTGATTCGCCACGCGGGGGTGTACCCGCCAGCGAGGATCAGGGGGCACGTGACGGCCCGCGGTTCCGAAGGCACTACCCAGGCGGAGAGACCTGCTCTCACTGAGGCTTCGGTTTGCCGAAGATCATCCGGTAGATCGCGAGCAGAATCACCGCACCGAGGACCGCCATGACGAAGCCGGCCCATTCATTCGGTCCGTAGAGCCCGAACGCGCGCCCCAAATATCCGCCGACCACCGCGCCGGCGATGCCCAGCAGGATCGTCACGACGCAGCCTCCGGGATCCTTGCCCGGCATCAGCAGCTTGGCCAACCCTCCCACCAGCAGGCCAAATAACGCCCACCCAATCAAGCCAAATAGCATTGTTTCTCCTTACCCCAACTCCCAACCCCACGTCACCGTTCACCGTCACGCACGCAGCCGTGCGCGTACTTTGAAAAGACGATCCTAGCGTAAGCACGTTTCATACCAGATCGAAGGTCGCGGACAAAACCGGACCTGTTCGCCCGGTTTCCACGGCGTTCCGACCTCGCCCGATATACTACCCAAGATGGAAGTCGTCCTCTTTCCCAACCCTCGCCGCCCGGGCTTCGGATTGCAGCCGAAGCGAGAAGCTCAGCGTCCCCTGCTTCCCCAGCACGCCCGGCATTGCCCGGTCCTGGAAGCCGGCAGCACGGCCGGATTCATGGTCTATCCGCCGCTGGCTCCGCATGAGTTGGTGCAGATCGGTTATGAGGGCGAGGGGAAATATCAGTTCGGCTACTCGGTGAATGCGACCGGCAAGAAATGGGATCCGGTGTTCACGATCGACTATCAGCTGCCGGTGGGCGGCATCGGCGCGCGCAAGGAAGAGGCCAAGATGCTGGTTCCGGCCACGGCCGCATCGCCCGAGACCGCCAAGATGATGGCGCGCATGTTCGTTGCGGTGGACGACTTCGGAACCCCCGCCGGAGCCATCACGCTGCGCGGCGCGCACAACTTTCAGACGCCGCCCGGATGGGACACGATCTACACCTCGGTCTTCAACAACATTGAGCGGCCCGTTGCTCCGGTGATGGTGATTCGCGTCGAGACCGACTGGTACGTCCATGACACCGAGTTCCGCTACGTCCTGCAGCCGGGCGAGACCATCTCGGTGACCCACAATCTTCCCATCGGGCAAGTATTGTTCGTGCCGCGTGAAGAAGTCAACTTCCGTGACGGCACTGAGAAGGAAGTGGCAGATCGGCAGAAACGCAGCCAGGAGTTCTTCGACAAAAAGGCCGCAACGAAGGTGAAGACCTCCTACGGACTCGAATACAGCCCGCACTATCAAAAGCTAAGCCGGGAACATCGGGCCGCGGAAAAATCAGCCGAGGAAGCCGATAAGGGACCAAAGAAGAGCAAGCCCTAAGGAGCCGCGCCCAAGGAAACACCCGGCCCGCAATCGCATCCATCATCAGAGACGCTCTGAGCTGAGGCTCTTGGCTGAGATGTGTAAAACCGAACAAGATTATGCCCGTTACGATCGAACTCCCAAAAGACGCTTCCGATGATCTGGTCAAGATGAAGGCCAGCGGCAAGCTCACCAGCGCCGAATACGACGAATTCCTCCCACGTGTGGAGGCCACCTTCAAGGACCACACCAAGATCCGCTTCCTGCTGATCCTCGAAGATTTCCACGGCTGGGAGGCCGGCGCGCTGTGGAAGGATTTCAAATTTGACATCCACCACCTGCGCGACGTCAAGCGCATCGCCGTCGTCGGCGACAGCAAATGGGAGGAGTGGGGCACCGATATCTGCAAGCCGCTCACATCGGGGGAAATGCAGTACTTCGACCACTCGCGGCGGGAAGAAGCCGAGCGGTGGGTGCGCGGCTAAGCGCCACTCCATCGCCTGAGCCCGCTGGCTCATTCGCGGCAATCGCGCGCTACTTCGCCCAAGCGCCGAGCAACCGCCGCACGATGACCAACTCACCCAGATGATACGCGTTGTGATCGGCGATCAACAGCGCTTCGCGCAGGACCGTCTGGCCGTCCCCATGCGGAATCCGTTCATATAGGTTGACGGACGGATCCTTGACCATCGCGCACATGGCCTTTAGGTCGGAGTGGTAATGTTTGATGCCGTCCTCCCATGCCTTCGCGTTCGGAGGCTCCGCCGATGACGGCCAATAGCCTTCGGGCCATGGCGGCGATTCCCAGGACGCATCCCGGCTGAACTCCAGGATGTCGTGCTGCGCGAGCCGCATGTGCTCGAGAATCTCCCAGGCCGAATGCGACGCACCCTCCGGACGCACGCCGCGCTGCTTGGCGGGCAGATCCCGGACCGCATCGTCGAAGCCAACGTGCGCGCCTCCTCCGTTCAGCAGGTAGAGCAGATGTTCGCGCAATTGTGTGTCCTGCGTCGCATCGCTCGTCTTTTTGGCTGCCGGTTTATTTGCCATATGATGTTCCCATTCTGCGCCGATTTAGCGTATGCGCCTATTTGAGCACCAGCGTGCGCCGAATCGCGTCGAACTGGGCAATCAACTTTTCCTTATCGAACTCCTGCACCTTTCCGGGCGGATAGTTCTCAATGATATTGAAGTGGATGAAGTAGCGAATCGCCGTACAGGGATTCGTGCCCGGAATCGCGTAGACCGTTTCTTCATAGCGGTTCCCCGCCCCGGCATCTTCCGAGGTGGCCATCGAATACTGGATGCTGCCCTCGATCTCCGGACCCGGATTCACCGGGCGCGAAAGAAATTCATCGGCCGTGCACGAGTTCGCCTCCGGCCGCCGCTCGACGCTCAGATAGGTATCGGCCGCCAGATTCGTTTTCGTCGCCAGGTTTTCGGGAACGAGGAATCGAACCCCGTGAATGTTCTCGTCCGGACTCAGCGCCAGGTAGTGATGATTTTCATCCAGGCGATAGTCGGTCGGGTAACGGATCGAAAATCCACGCTCGGCGTTGGCGTAAATCTGCAGCAGGCCACCCGGATCCGGAACCACGCGGATACACCCTTCATAGGTCTCCAGGTCTTCGTTATCGTTCCCGTCTTTGCCCTCATCTCCGCCCTCATCTTCGACGATGAACGCGCTGTTCCCCGTCGTCCAAAACGTCAGCTTGTCCTCGCCGGCGTCCGGAGCGTCCTGATTGCTGAAGCGCAGCCCGTCGGCCGACCGCATCCGCGCCAGCGTCATCAGACGACCGTCGCTAAGCGATAAGTCGACCTTGCCGTAGGAAGTCAGACCCGGCTCGGCGGGCCGTGCCGGTTCCTCTCCATCCTCCGCGGAGGTCGAGGGCGGTTCGTTATCCATCGCGTAATATTTCGCAATGATTGACTGATTCCGGTCGCACTGATAGAACACCTCCGCCGTCACGTCATTCGGCACCTCCGGCCTTTCCGGATACATCTGCTCCTGCCGCTGCTCCCACGCCAGCCAGCCGCCACCAACCACCACCGCGGCAATCAAAAGATAGACAAACGTCTTCATCAGTCCTATTCCACCGTCTCAGCCGTTCCGTTGCTCGCGGCCGATGCTGGGTCCTTTCCTCTAAGAGAGATTTTCCTTCCCAGCCCCCTGTTTCGATCAAATATTTCGCGCAAAACGGACCCGCGGTCAACCCTCCCTCCAATGAAATGCCTCGCCCGCGCGCGGAAAAGACCACCCGTGCAATGTTTTTCTGTAACGCCGATTCGGCTCGCGCCACATCCGGGTATCAAGCGGGCCATCAGACGAGCTCCGCCGAAACCCTCTCAAGGAGTAACCATGAATCCGGAACAAGCCAAGAACCTGACCGACTTTCTGATCCAGGATTTCGAGAACGAAGTCCAGACCACCCTGCGCGTGCTAGGAGCCGTGCCGGCCGACCACCTTGACTACCAACCCGACGCCAAGTCCAAGACCGGCCTGGGCCTGGTGCGCCATATCGCGCTGGAGGATGCCTGGATGCTGCACAGCATCGCCGACGGCGCCTACACGCTCCCGCCCGACGATTCCGACGCCTGCGGCATCATGACTCCTGCCGACGCCGTCGCGCGTTACCAGGAGAGCGTGGCTCCCGCGATCCAGCGCGTGCGAGAAGCCACCGGCGAGCACATGGCCTCCGAAATCGACCTCCTCGGGTTGATGCAACTGCCCGCAGTGGCGGCGCTGGCCATGGCGATCAAACATTCGGTGCACCATCGCGGCCAACTCAGCACCTACCTCCGGGCGATGGGCGGCAGCGTTCCCCCGATCTATGGGCCCAGCGCGGACGTCCCGATGAACTTCACGGCCGCATCTTAGGAGGCGGCGATGCGGGGAGGCGGCGATGCGGGGAGGCGGCGATGCGGGGAGGCGGCGATGCGGGGAGGCGGCGATGCGGGGAGGCGGCGATGCCGGGTGGCTTGCGGCTCAGCCACCCGAGCTATACACTTTTTACTGAATGCGTTCGCCGATTCTTCTTTTACTGGCCCTGGCGGTGGGGACCTCAATCGCGCCCCCGCCGCTCGCCGCCCATCACTCCTTTGCCGCCGAGTTCGATGGCGACCATCCCATCACGCTCACCGGCACCGTCGTCCAGTTCGAGTTCATGAATCCGCACTCCTGGATCCACCTGGACGTGCCCGACGAGAACGGTAAGGTGGTCCGGTGGAAGATCGAAACCGGCAGCACCAACGCGCTGTTCCGCCGCGGCTGGCGCAAGGACTCGCTGCGGGAAGGCGACAAGATCACGGTCAACGCCTTCCGCGCCAAGGACGGCAGCAATATCGCCAACGCCCGCTCCGTCAACCTGCCGGATGGACGTGAGGTGAGCGCCGCATCCTCCAAGGACGGCAACCGGTAATGCTCCGCTGCGCCGTAAAACGGGCCGCCGTGGCGGCTCTGCTGTTGTGCGCGAGCACGGCCTTTGCGCAACAGAAGGCCAACTCGAACGACCCCGCGCCGGCTAACATCCCGCGCCTTGACGACGACAAGCCGGACTTCCAAGGTATCTGGATGGCCTCCGACCTCTCGGCCGCCTTCAACATTGAGGGGCAGGCGGGGTCCTTTGAAAATCCGGCGGGCAAGACCGCCATTATCGATCCCAAGGACGGCAAACTCCCCTATCTGCCCGGTATGCGCGACCGCGTCGCTGACAACTATGCCCACCGCGAGCGCGACCCCGTCGCCAATTGCCACATGCACGGCGTGCCGCGCGTGATGTTTCCGCCCTTCCCCTTCGAGATCGTTCAGGACGGCGACTACTTCGTGATCCTGCTCGAGACTGAGCACGGCGTTCGGATCATCCCCACCGACGGTCGGCCGCATCTGGAAAACTACACCGCGTGGCAGGGCGATTCGCGCGGCCATTGGGAAGGCGACACGTTGGTCGTCGACGTCGTCGGCTTGAACGGACGCACATGGCTCGACCAGGCCGGCAACTTCGTCGGTCCCGGTACGCACGTCACCGAACGCTTCCAAATGACCGGCCCCGACACCTTTGTTTATCAGGCGACCGTCGACAGTCCCACGGTCTTCTCCCGCCCCTGGACGGTTCGCGTCCCGATGTCACGCCGTCCCGCGGATATGGAGTTGCTCGAATATGGATGCATCGAAGGGGAGCGGGACCTGCAGCATCTGCAGGCCGCCGCGGCTGGGGAAACCGAGGGTCAGAAATGAGATCCTCTTTCCTGCTCATCATCATCCTGCTGCTTCCCTGCATTGCGTTCGCCGAAAGTGACCTGCGCGGCATCTGGGAGGTCACCAGTCCCGCCGCGAACACGAACCTTGAAGGTCCCGGCGGCAGTGGAGCCAATGGCAGCTTCGTCACCGCTCCCGCCGACGGCAAGATCCCCTACACCGAAGCGGCGCGCGCCACCGTCCAGCGCTTCGCGAAAAACGCCGCTGAGCTCGATCCGGTGAACTCCTGCTTCCAGCCCGGCGTGCCCCGAGCCGCCTACATCCCGGAGCCGTTTCAGATCTTCCAATCGGCGGGCCGCATACACATCGTCTATCAGCACGTGCACGCCTACCGCGTGATCTTCACCGACGGCCGCGATCACTACGATGAAGGCATCGAGTTCTACATGGGCGATTCCCGGGCCCATTGGGAAGGCGACACGCTGGTGGTCGACGTGACCAACTTCAAGCCCGAGACCTGGTTCGACAAAGCCGGGCATTTCCACGGCAATCAACTGCATGTCGTCGAACGCTACACGCGGACGGGCGATGACTCGATGACCTACGAAGCAACCATCGAGGATCCGGAAGTGTTCACCCAATCGTGGACGATCCAACTCCCGCTTAAGCGCCATACCGAGCCGAACTTTCAGCTCCTGGAGCATGAATGCGAGCGGGACAAATCGGGCGCGTTCTACCACCCGACGCAATTTTGAATCCGCACGATTGTCTATCGGAGGTATTGGGGGGTGATCATGTCAACCTGACATGCATAGCCTTCAGGACGCCAAGTATCGTCCAATGGCATGCCGTTGTCGCGGCACGAGTAGACGACTTCTGCGTAACCCGCTAGATTCCGGGTGACCACCATAGTCGCCATCAGCCATTCATCTGAACCCTCTTTCTTCATCAATTGGATCCGTTGTTCACCCTGACCATTTGGATAGTTAAACGTGAATAGCCATTTTTGAAGGTCGTCTTTCTGGTAGGGCATCTCAAACGCATTGCAGCTCACCTTTACCTGAGAGGTTCCCAGCGGCTCCCTTACGCTGGGCTCGGGATAGATATTGACGCCATCTAAGACAACTTGGCGTCCAAGGAGTCCGCCAGCGGCAGCAATTACCTGAACTGGGCCAAAGAAGCGCGTACCCTTGTGCGCAATCGTAAAAACCCACGGTTGGCCAGGGGCATTGGGAGAGGGCTCAACGTAAATATAGCTAGGCCCGCGATAGGGTTCGGCGCCAAACATCATTTCATAATGCACCGTTCCTCCGCCCCCTGGACATAGTGATGATGCTACCTCCTCACTTTCACTTTGTTTCTTCTCGTCTGGCAGATTTGGTGGCAGTGAGGTTTCGTCTGGGATCTCCGATTCCGGAGCAATTTCTGGCGCAACGGGAGGCCTCGGGAATGGAGGTGGAGCGACTTCAGAAAAATATTCTCTATAAAATCCTGGACCCTCGAGATAAGCAACTTCAGCGCCCCAGGTGCAGAGCAACACAAGGACAAACGCGATCGCATAAACGTGCGTTCGGCCCCTGATAGTTGGTGATGGAGAAGGTTTTCCCGGAATAACAATTGAGGATCGAGGCGACTCAAAAACAAACCATTCTGGCTTAACTATTCGAACCATCACACCAATGAATCCGAATAACCCCAAGAAGGCGCTCGCAGAACGTGGCAAGAAATAGCCAATGGGTAGCGCGACAAGGGCCAAAGCAGCGCCAACCCATAGGTCGACTTTGTGATCTCGAACTCTCACCAATCCTGACGATATCACGGCTTCTGATCCTATTCACCTGCGCCTTTCAAACATTCCTTCGCTACAATGTTCCAAGGCGATGCAGCACGCTACCTTAGTCGCGACCGGCGTCAAGTGGCTCCACAAGAAGTGCTCGGTGGTGCTGTATGAGGCTGCCGCCACGAAGGGTGAAACTCCGGACGTCATCGGCTGGGGCGCGGGGGCCGGTTCGTATCTGATCGAGTGCAAGCTGACCCGCTCGGACTTCCTGCGCGACGCGAAGAAGAAGTCCCGCGCGAAGCCCGCCACCGGGATGGGGCACCGCCGTTATTACATGTGTCCGGCCGAGGTCATCCAGGTGAAGGACCTCCCCGCCAAGTGGGGGCTTCTGTGGGTTAACGGCCACCAGGTGGCCGTGGTTCGCGAAGCCCGCGGGCACGCCCAGCGCAACCTCCCCGCCGAGGTCGCCTTCCTAAGTAAGATGCTCCGCCGGGCGCAGATCCGCATCGGCTCACGGCCGCTATCGGAATGGCTCCGTGGCGAAAACCAGTTCGAGGCCAAACGCGGCACTCCGCCCAACCGATACCACACGGCGAAGTCCGGGGCTTTGCGGTAAGGCGCCGTCGCCACCCCTTCAGAACCGCCATGCGGTAGCATGCGGCGACGCAGCGGTCGATCGTAAGCCCGAAGGCGTACTCCCGCCGAACGCCGGCCCCCCAAAACTCCTCCGCGTCGATCCGCGGCTGAAATTGACGCATCCTGATTCCTGCCTCCCAATCCTGTCTCCTCTCCGAATTTTTCTTTCCCACCCGCGGGGGATTTCCCTTCCTCCCGCGACCATACCTTGCGAAGGCCGTAACCAACGGCGCTCACCCCACCGATCAACACTCCCATACGTGCATTCACGCGACAACAGGAGGGGTGCGCCTTCACACGGCCATACAGAAGAAAGGGATTTTCGAACCTGTCATGAAACGACTTTCAACAACCTATTCCACATTCGCTCTATCCGTTCTGTTCGCCCTCGGATTAAGCTCCACCGCAATGGCCCAGCCCGGCCGCTCCTACGACGTCACAGTGACCAACCTTACCAGCGGCATTGTTCTCACCCCGATGATTGCCGCCAGCCATAAGGCCGGGGTACACACCTTCATGGTCGGCGCGCCGGCCTCCGTGCAACTGGAAGAGCAGGCCGAGGGAGGGTCTACCGCAGGATTGATGAGCTGGCTCGCCGCCGACCCCGGCGTCCTCGACATCCAAACCTCCGGCCCGATTCCCCCGGGTCAGTCGGTGACGGTCACCTTGCGCACCACCGGAAACGCCGATCACATCAGTCTCTCCTCGATGCTGGTGCCGACCAACGACGCATTTACGGGACTCTCAGATGCCAAACTCCCCGAGGGCAATCACGTACTCGTGCTGCATGTGCCGGCCTACGATGCGGGCACGGAGGCGAATGATGAACTCTGCACGCACATCCCTGGACCGCCCAACGTTTGCACTGGAGAGGGATTCAATCCCAGCCGCGACTGGCGCCGAAGGATTCGTCCACGTCCATCGCGGCATCCACGGAGTTGGCGACCTCGATGCGGCAAAGTTTGACTGGCGCAACCCGGTCGCCCGGATCGTCGTTAAACGCCACGGCGCCAATCACGAGGAAGAGTAATCAACAAAAATAGAGAAAGAGACGCAACGCAGCGTACAACCTGCCCCTTCTCACCTGTATGCAGAAAAGGGACAAGCCGTCATGGCCTGTCCCTTCTTTTTCTCGCCCGCATCCTGGCAGCCCCTTCAGTTCGGACCGAGCTCCTCCACCGCCCCGGCCAGCACACTTGCGAAGTTCATCCCCGACTCGGACCACACCTGGCGGCTCTTCAGGTCCAGCGCTTCGGTAACCTCGCCCACCAGCGTCAGCAGGCTGCGCAGATTCGACTGCTGCATGTTGAGCGATCCCTGCAGTCCTGGCTGCGGAAGGAACTGCGAATCAAGACCAAAGTCGATGCGCAGGTGATCACCTTCGTCGTTATCGAAGTCGGGCCCGAAGCAGGAGATTCGCACGGTCGCCGGAGCCACATGCCATTGCATCTGGCCGGGCTCTCCCGCTTCGCCGTCTTCGCCCGCCAGAATCGCATCCGGATCCGGAACATCTTCGCCGATGATGTCGGCCAGCGTCACGCCGCCATCGCCGTCTTCCTCGGACCGCTCCGATTTGGGCGGGACTCCGAAGCGCCACAGATCCCAGTGGGTCTCAAGCTCAACAGCGCAATCGCCGCGAGCAAAATCCCGCGCGGCATCCAGGTAAACATCCACATCGGTTCCCGGGGGAAAAGGCCGTTCCAGCGCGGGCGGCTCGGTGTATTCCAGCGCATAGACGCGCAGAATCGGATTCTGCCCCGAAAGCTTCGACTCCGGAAACACTTCCAGCAGCCTGCCGAAATGCTCCAGCATCGAATCGGCACTGAAATCGCGGACCCAACAGGAAAGATAAAGACGATCGCTCACGTGCCCGATTGTATCGCGGGCGCTCGCGCAGAGCGCCCCGCAAATTCCGCGACAGGCTCTTCCAGAGCGCCCCTGGCGGCGCGATGCCGCTATGCGATCGGATCGGTCAGCGCGACCGTCACGCCTGAGGCACTGGACTCCCCGCCAACGGTCACAATCACTTCCACCGCATCACCAGTGGGCGTCCCGTCGCCTGGCACGACGTTCATCTGGACCAGTCCGGACGTCGAGCCCGGCGATCCACCAACATAGATCACAGTCGCCGGTACGCCGCCGATCGTCACCGAGACCGCAGCGGCAGGCGTGGGCAGATTGCTGCCGATCACAGCCGTCCCGGAAATCGACTCATTCCACAAGCCGAACCCCGTGCCGAACAGCACCAGCACATGATTCAGCGGATCCGGATTGTCGACGCCGTTAATCGTCGCGTCCTGATTGAAGGCCGCGGCTTGTCCGGTCCCCGATCCGTCCAAGGTGAACAAGGCCGGCGAGGTCGGCTGTACGGCCATTACCAGCGGAAGCGAAACCCCACTGCCGAAGGTCAGCACGATCTCCACCTCGTTGTCGCCGGCGATTTCCGGCGGCGCCACGGCGTTGACCTGATTCTTGCGGGTCGCAAGCAAAGCGGCGGGAATCCCGTTAAAGGTCACCTGCGTCTTACCCAGGTAGCTCGAGAGTTCGCCCTCATACAGCTGGCCGCCCATCGTTTGATCAGGACCCATTCCGCTTCCGAACAACGAAACAATCTGCCCCGGCGCGATCGCACCTCCGTGGTAGTTCGCCCCGCTCACGACAGTGTCAACCTGCGGGTTCTGGTCCCCGCTACCGGATCCCGGGACCTGCAGGCTGATTGGAAACGGCATAGAGAAGCTGCGCGCGTTTCCACTGGAAGAACGCAGATGCAGCGTGCCACCCTGGGTCGAGGTCAGATCTTCGGTCAGCGACAGGTGGATCACGTAGCTGGTCTCCGCCACCAGCGCATCGAACACCGCCGGATCCGCCATCACGCTGTGGAGCGATGGCGTCAGCCAGACCGCGACATTCTCCAAATCGGCATGGCTCAGGAACTCCAGATCCACCATGCCGTCATTCAATAGACCCTGCTCGACATCAGAGCGCGATGTGATCCACTTAATGGTATGAGCCGCCTGCGGTCCGTGAATGCTGGAATTGCCCGGGTTGCCATTATTCCCCGGTTGCCCGTGGTTCCCCGAGTTGCCTGGATTCCCGTTGTTGCCGCTGTTGCCGCTGTTGCCGGCATTCCCCGAGTTCCCCGGATTCTCCGGTTTCCCGGCGTTGCCCGAGTTCCCTTGCGCCATCATCAGGGCAGTGCTCATTGCGACGATCGTGGCCACACGAAGAAGAAGACGTCGTAGTTCCATGACCCTAAAGATAGAGCGGAATCGTCAAACGTTCCATAAGGTAAATCACCCCTGACTGACCTACATGGAACTCTCTAGCCCTTGGTCCTACCGTGGGCTAGACGATGTGTCGACGCCCCCTCGATGGGATCCTCGGAGGGTCGATAGAGCCAGCTCAAAGGCCCCCCTACCCATTGAATCTACCACCAGAATCTCCACCCATCGCGGCCCATCACTGCCTCATCACAACCACAACAAATGAGATCTGCTATCACAGCAGAGAGAAGAAATTTTCACTTTTCCCTCCAAGATCCGCAGGATCCACCCCTCAGAAATCCATTATCTTGCTGAAATAAAGGCAGTTGCACAACATGCGCAATGTCATCGAATTGTCATCTTTACGTCATCGTCTCGTCATGGGTTTGCAACTAAGGTGAAGTGACAGCTTCGTTTCAGTTCACCTTCATTTCTGCTCACATACCATGACACCTCTGCCCAAGGCAGGCGCCCTTGTCGCCGCAATTGCCCTGACACTTCCGCTGCGCGCAGCCGACCCGATCTCCGCCGGTAGTTCCGCGGCGGCCACGGCGACCGTTGCCGCAGTCAGTACAATTTCCCAAGCCCAGCCGCGCGTGGAATACACCGATTGGCGAAATTGGCATATCCAGTTGCTCGACGGCCCGTTCAAGGCTCGCTACAGCCGCCGCGGCCTGGAGCTTTCTTCGCCCAAAGGCGCGTTCACTTCGCGTATCCGGTGGCGCCTCCAGCCACGCTTTGCCAACCCAACCGAAGGAACCCCGCGGATCCCGAGCCAGTTTCCCGAGGTGGACGCTGACAAGTTCACCCTCAATCGCGCCCGTTTCAAGGTCGACGGCGAGGTCTTCAAAGGCTTCATGGAATACAACTATGAGCAGGACCTGGTGGGCGGCAAGATGATCAACCTGTTCACCGACGTCCACTTCAAGCCTTGGTTACGCATCCGCTTCGGTCAATGGAAATCAATCTTCTCGCAGGAGCGCTATATCTCTTCCGGGAACCAGCAGTTTGTCGACCGCTCCATCGTGAATCGCGAATTCACGGTGGACCGGCAAGCCGGCGTCTCCATCAACGGCCGGGTGCTCGAAGGAACGCACGCCGACACGTCCTATAGTTTTGAAGTCCTGACCGGGACCGGCATCAACTCCGGACTCAGCCTCAGCAGCCCGATGTTGGTGGGCCGCTACCAGTGGAATTTTCTGGGGCGTGATCCCGGCTTTTCCAGTTCCGACACCGGCATTCGCGACACCCCGGCGGCATTCCTCGCCTTCACTACGATGCGCAACACCAGCGCCTTTACGCGATTCTCCTCCAGTGGTGGCGGCCAGCTCGACGGGTTCACTTCAGGCGACAAGAACCGCTATCACGTCCGGCAGTCCAACCTCGAATTCATGTATAAGTACCGGGGATTCTCGGCACAAAGCGAAACACATTTCGAACACATCGACGACCGCGTTCTGAACCAGCAGACCAACCTGCGAGGAGGCTACTATCAGGCCGGCTACCTTCCGCAAGCCATCTGGAGCGCGATGCCGAAGGGTGTGGAACTTGCCTACCGCTACGCCTTCGTCGACCCGAACCTCAACGTCGCCCATGACCTTCTCCAGACCCATACCGTCGCGGTGAACTATTTTCTGGAAGGTCACTCGAATAAGTTCACCTTTGACGTCGCCCGGATTAAGCTCAATACCTTGCCCGGGTATGGGGAGACACGCTACCGCGTCCAATACGACGTCCACTTCTAACACTGCACAGTCAAATTAGAGGCTGCCCGGTCAATTAACGAAACGAGCGGAGATGGCGTAGCTGCCAGTTCCGCTCCAGTTTCAGATTGCCCGCGACCGCTTCCGCGTCGCTCGCCCGATGTATCGCCTGCAGCGCGTAGTTGGCCGCGCCTAAGGCATGCAACGCGACATGCGCGGTCGCAACCGCCTGCCCGGCCGCATGAGCCGCCGATGCCGCGGGACTGTCGTTCCCGATTTCCTTCGCCGCCGCATGAGCGTCCAATGACGCCTTCCGGATCACCGCCATGGAGAAGCGTCCCGAGTCGATCCACTCCCGCAGCGTTTCCAGCGCGATCCGCGGACGCCGGTCATCCGGATATTGCGCCTCAAAGTACGGCATCGCGCGTTCGGCGCAATCGATCGCCCAACGGCCCAGCGCCTTCTGGTCGAACTCCCGTAGGAGCGCCACGGTTTCGGCGTCCTTGTAGTCCCGCAGCGAGAATTTCGGCTTCTTCACTCCCCTGCCCTCCGGCCCGCCCTCGATCCTCTCCTGAACGGACGAGTCAGCGTTCTTCCGCCGCACCCGCATATGAGGCGAACTCTCCGTCGTCCGCGACGCTCTTTTGTCTTCCCGGGGCGCCCCCCCAAACCCGCCTCTTCGGCTCGTAATTTTACGGGGTTCTCGCCTTCACTTTTTTGTTTCCTTCTATGAAAAACTGGTGTACATTTAAGGCGTAGTTCCCAAGTCCGTGAATCTCTGGTGTCCTTCGTATCGTCCGGCCCTTCGCCTTCGTCCGATTCCCACCCGTCCGATTACGCTTCTGAACTCAGAAAGAAGAATAGAATCCAACATGACCAATATTTTCGTCGGTAACCTAAGTTACAACTCTACCGAAGACACCATCCGTTCGCTGTTCAGCGAGTACGGTGAAGTGGAACGCGTAAACCTGATTGCAGACCGTGACACCGGCCAGCCTCGCGGCTTTGGCTTTGTCGAGATGACCAATAGTTCTGATGCGAATCGCGCGATTGAAGCCCTCAATGGCTACGAACTCGATGGCCGCGCCCTGAATGTGAACGAAGCCAGGCCTCGTCCGGAACGCTCGGGAGGCGGCGGTGGCCGTGGTGGCGGTGGCGGTGGCTTCTCCCGTGATCGCCGTGGCGGTGGCGGTGGTGGTGGTCCGCGTCAGAGCGGCAATCGCTGGTAACGAAATCCCAAATTTGAAAACGGCTCCAGTTCGCCTGGGGCCGTTTTCCATTTTCAGCCCTAGCCTACCAGAGAAGCCAGTAGATCAGACTCGCGACAGCCAGAACCGCGAGCACAACCTCACTTTTGACCTGATCGCGCCGCGCGTGCCGCCGCTCCTCCTGCCGGCGTTTGGCGCCCCAAACCTTCCACCGTTCCGGATCGACCGCCTTCAGAATTGAGACCCTCCGCAGGAGATGTCCTGCTGCAATTTTCACTGGTGATACTTCGTACGGGAGCTCTTCCAACGGAGCTTGGAGCGGAGGCTGTCCAGCCTTCTCCGGCTTCCCATTTTCCGCTGTTCTCTCTGAGCTCTCGGTGAGCATCTAGGAATTCTCGTTTTCCGCCGTCTTCTTCGAATGGCTCCGGGGAGGATACTTCTTGGTTTTGAGACTTGCGGCGCGAGCGGCTTCCGCGTACCTTCCCATTTCGGCTTCCGTATACGTAAAGGTGCGCCGTGGCTGATCGTCGGGGACCTGTTCCAGCACCTGCCGGCACAACAAGGGGAGTTCCTGCATCTGAATCCGGTATTTGCGGATCAGGGTCAGATCGGCGCGAACGGTGTATTGGGCGCGTTCGCGCCCCTTCTCCACCTGTTCGAAACGAAAGATTCGAACATTCGTTTCGTGGACGAATCCGGTAAGGATGAATGACATGGTTTCGGTCTCCTTCTTCATCCCCCGTACGAGGTATGAAACCAAATTTCTCCAGGCCTAAGGCTTGAAGTGCGTTACGTTTTCAGACCGCGTCTCTTGCATTCGGTGCGCCGCGGCTTCCGCCTGTCGGGCATCTTCCGCTTGCTTGCGGAGTGGCGCTTCCACGGCATCCAAACGTATGGATTCCGCGATCGCGGACTGCGCGAGTTCATCCAGATGCAGGGAGGTAAGAATCAAGGCATAACCAAAACGGCGATCCACTTGGACCAAGTTGATCCGATGCTCCCCATCTCCCCAGCGTGCAAGGACGGGCGCTGTCTTGCCTCCATAGATCGACTGATAAGGAACCTCGCCTCCGGGATCCGTGGCCGTGCCGTAGATCTCGGAAATCCCCACCACCAAATCTGATGCGGTCATCCCTTCTAACTTGTTGGGGTCATAGTTGACCACCACGCGGTAGAGCTTCCCGTTCAGAAATTGCACCTTCCCGTCCTGAACCGAGTCTGAGTTCGAGTTCGATCCTGTCCGCGGACGCCACTCCATGGACTGAATCAGATCCGGGCGAGCGTGTTCGGTCTTCACCTCCGATACGGAAAGACTGCCCATCGCCGCCACGGATGCAGGACTTTCCCCGATCGAAAACCCACGGTAGGTGGAGAAGTCCGCCCCGAATGCAGCGCTACTGATCAGCGCCAACACGCATAGCGACAGAGTCGGGGAACCTCGGCTCATGGTTCCTGCCTCAAAGGCAGAATGGCCAACGACGGAACCGAGGAGCGGGAGTCCCGTTGCCGGATGAAAAGCGCCAGCACCAGGAAGCTTGCGCTCAGAAGGCTCATCACGGCGAGAAACGCGTATCCCGCGTTAGGATTCGTCAGCGTCAAAAGCGGCGTACAAAGGAACGCGACGATCAGGAGCGCAAACGTGAGGGTATTTTTGGTTCCAAAGAACTGCTGGTAAGGGTCTTGCATGGCAACCTCCTTGGTTGACTGGCCGCACGAGTCCTGTGGGATTTGCGGGCTAGCTAAGAAGGTGGAAGGGAGCAGCTGCCTTAGTTCAGCGGCTCAATGGGTGGACAGAAGTGTCCAGACATCAATAGTTTACTGGATTTTAGCCCTCATTGTCAATGAGCCGGGCCGCGGCTGGGCGCCGTCCTGTTCCCGTACTTTAGACTGGTCTTGTACTTTTAAGAAGATGCCCGGTCTTCAGCTCAGCTGGCTCCCACAGGAGCTCGCCATCTGCCAACTCCCGCCCGATGCCCCAATTCCGGAATGGGCGCAGTCATCCGCATTCGTTAGCATCACCCGAACCCCAGCCGAGTTGTCCATCGTCTGCGAATGCCCTTCCCTGCCCGATTCGATCCCCGGGGCCATCCGAGACGCACCCTGGAAGGCCCTGCGCATCGAAGGCCCACTCGACCTCAACCTGATCGGCATCGCCCTGCAGATTCTCGAGCCCCTGGCCGCCGCCGGCATCAGCGTATTTGTGATCTCGACGTTCGATACCGATTACATCCTGGTTCGCTGCCAGTATGTTACTCGCGCGACAGACGTGCTGACCGGCGCCGGGCACTCCTTCCAGAAATAGAAACGCCCGCCTCACCGCAAATGGGCAAGCCGGGCGCTCGTTTCACAACTTCTGCTTCGTTACTGCTCGGCGTGGAACCGACCCACGTACGCCGCTTTGCCGATGATGTGGCCATTCATGGCGTTCTCAAGCTGCTCGCGCGTCGCGCTACCGTCCAGGTTCAGCTTCGTGTCCAGAGCGTAGAACTCAAACACATAGTGATGATACGGACCAGGTCCGGCGCCGGGACCAAAATACCGTCCGGGCATGCCGTTGCGATTCATGATTCCGGGCCCGTTCACCGTGCCATCAGACAGCGTACCCTCGCCTAAACCCGCCGGGAGTCCCTTCGCGGTGCCGGGGATGTTAAAGGCCGACCAGTGCAAGGTATCCGTGGTGGTCTTGTTGCTGGAGTTTTCGATGTCGTGGAAAATCACCGCATAGGACTGCAGGTCTGCCGGAGCCTGCGCCATCTCGGTGCCCATGTTCCAGTGGAATTCAAAGTCGGGCGACATGTTATCGCCGCGGCCTGCGTTCTTCGCCGGGATCACACCGCCATCCGGGAACGCATTGCTGGTGACCGACAGGGCCGGTCCGCGAGCGAAGCCCTTGCCTTTCCCTTTGCCGCCCTTGCCCTTCCCTTGGGGTTGAGCCATCAAAGTGAAACTGGTGGACAGGAGAACCACGGCGATCAGCGCGCTATTTAAGAAATTCTTCATATACCTCTCTCCTCAAATCTTCGAACGATGTCCCTTGGACTGCTCGTTGTAGTGTACCTGTTAGAGGCGCGGAAAGGGACGCCGGAGTTACCTCTAGAGCCGCTCGCCGTTCCTAAGTATCGCCGCCCGAGTGATTTGCGGTATGGATGGCGTTCCGGCCTGCCGCATGGTGAGCGCCAGCTCCGCATTCAGGATCTCCAGGACCCGCTCGACCCCGGCCTGCCCAAACGCGGCCAGTCCCCAGATATACCCGCGTCCGATCCCGACCCCACGCGCTCCCAACGCCAGCGCCTTATAGACATCGCCTCCGCGACGCACGCCGCCATCCATGAACACTGGGAAGTCGCGCGGCACCGCGTCCACAACCTCCGGCAGAATATCGATCGTCGCCCGCCCTGTCTCGAGCGCACGGCCCCCGTGATTGGACACCACCACGCCATCAGCGCCGTTCTCCCGAGCCAACCTCGCATCCTCCGGCGTATCGATCCCTTTGATGAGCAGCTTCATGCTGGTCATCTTCTTCAGGCGCCCGACGTAGTTCCAATCGGCTTCCGGCGGATTCGTCTGCCCGGACATCCCGCGATACATCGGCTTCGACGCGACCGCTTCTGTTCTGGTGGCCGGATCGCCGGGCCGCGAGCTGTGGCAGGCCAGGCAGTCGGTCTGGTCATACTTGATCAGGCGATTCCCGGTCACCGTATTGCGCCCCGCCAAAAGATCGATCGTCCAGGCCATCATCGTGCAACCGGCGGCTTCCACCCGCCGCACCATCCGCTCGGTTTCATCCCAGCTTCGCGGCATGTAGAGTTGGAACCACGGAGCCTTGCCCAACTGCCCAGCGACATCCTCAAGCGAATACGTGGTCATGTTGGACAACATCTGCACCGTATTCTTCGCCTTTGCCGCCCGAGCCACCGCTAACTCGCCATCAGCGTGGAATGCGCCCTGCGCACCCACCGCGCTCAGGTAAATCGGACTGTCCCAGGCCTGGCCGAACACCTCGGTGGAAAGATCCGCCGTGGCGACGTTCACCAACCGCCGAGCCCGCAACTGGTAATGCCGAAACGCCTCGATATTCGTGTGCAGCGTAAGGTCGCCTGCAACGCCGGTCGAAAGATAGCCCCAATGGCCGTCCCACATTGCCGCGCGAGCCAGCGGCTCCAGGTCCATCACTTCGAGGACATCGGCGGCCGTCGCCGGCCGATCCTGACCGAAGGCATACTTCGCGCCGCCGGCAATCAGCGGACTGGCGGCCAGGAAACGCAGAAACTCGCGTCGAGCTCGGAGGGTATGTGGACGATTCATCGTCTGCATATTGTACTAACTGGGTCCCGCCCTGGAGTTGCCCGGATGCCCGCCAAATCACGGCCGGGTTTCCGTATCCCGCCGATTGACCGATAATGAACGAATGTTGCAGATCCCGACTTTATTGATTCACGCTTCGTTGGCCGTGGCGCTGGCCGGCGTGGTGTTAGGACAGAACGCGCCTGAAGTTCCGCCGAACGCGCCTTATGGAATTTCGATCTCGCCGGCCAACGCGAAAAAGGTTGCCGCCGCCGCGATCGCCAAGGCGAAAGAGAACAAGTGGGAGATGGCCGTGGCCATCGTCGATACCGGCGGCCACTTGGTCTACTTCGAGCGGATGGATGACACGCAGGTCGGCAGCGTGCAGGTGGCGATCGATAAGGCCCAGTCCGCGGTCTTGTTCCGCCGCTCCACCAAGGTCTTCATGGATGCCCTCGCCGGCGGAGGCGCCGGAGTCCGTATGCTCGCGCTCACCGGAGCCGTTCCGGTGGAAGGCGGCATCCCGCTGGTGATGGATGGAAAGGTCGTCGGGGCGATTGGCGCCTCGGGCGGCACCGGCGAACAGGACGGCATGACGGCCACCGCCGGAGCCGCGTCCATGGCTAAAAAGTAAACCGGCGAAATAGCCCGGTGAAATCAATCCACAAAATCACTGCCTCGTTGCAGCACAAAAGAAAAAAGGAGAGAACTCGATGAAGAAGGTATTGGCCGGTGCGCTCGCCGGAGCCCTGCTCACGGTGTTGGCGTACACTTTCGTCATGAACGAAACTAAAGCCGAAGCCGCCGAAAGTCCCAGCGCCCGTTCGATTTGACCGCAATCTCATCGGAGGCATCGGACTGACCGCTGTTCCGCCCGACCCCTATCAGGACATCCTGGTCGCCGGCGAGCTCAACATGGAAGTCGCGACCCTGTTCCAGGGCCAGGAGCTCCGAGCCTCGGTGTTCCAATCGACACCCGCTAAGACCGATCACCGCACCCGCCCCAACGAAAACGACGAGTTCGTGCTCGTGGTCAGCGGCAAGCTCATCCTCACCGAGCCCAGCGGCAAAGCTCACGAATTCCTGCCCGGCGATACGCTGATGCTTCCGCGTGGCTATACCGGCACCTGGGAGATGCAGGGCGACTACCGCGAGGTCGCGGTGGTGATGAACAAAAACAAGTAGTCCCGGCTTGAGTAGGTTGTCTTCTGTGCGGCGGACGTCTCCAGTCCGCCGCGCCGGTTCGGGTGCATCCGAAGCCCCCTCCGAAGGTCCCCGCAGTTCCCTCCCGCCGTCGCGCTCACCACTCCGGTGCGATACACTGAGCCCCGCAACCAGCCCCCAGGGCCCGCGTGAAAGGAGCCAGTCCCATGCCCGGCTTGCGTCACCTCATCCCCATTTGCGGAGTTGCTGCGCTCTCAGTCGTCGCTGCTTCCTGTGGCAGCGCCCCCACCGAGCCCGCTGACGAAACTGCGCAAGTCTCCGAACCGGTAAACGATCTCCCCAACCCCTACACGACCACGCGTGATTGGGGCAGCCCGCCCAACGGAGCTCCCTGGGCCGCCGTCACCGCGATCGAACCCGCGCCCGACGGCAGCATCTATGTCATCCACCGCTGTTTTGAAAACTCCTGCGCCGGACGCCCCGAACCTCCTATCCTCAAATTCGACGCCGAGGGCAACCTGCTGGACAGTTGGGGCGAAGGCCTGTTCGTCTTCCCCCACGGATCCACCGTCGATGCCGACGGCAATCTGTGGGTCACCGACGCGCGCATGGAAGAAGGCAAGGGCTATCAGGTCTTCAAGTTCAGTCCCAAGGGCGAAGTTCTGATGACTCTCGGCCAAGCGGGCGTCGGCGGCGCTGAACCCGGCCTGTTCGACGAGCCCACCGACGTCGCCATCGCTCCCAACGGCGACATCTTCGTCACCGAAGGCCACTCCGGAGGCACCCCGGGCAATCAACGCGTCTCGAAGTTTTCCAGCGACGGGAAGTTCCTGATGTCCTGGGGTACCGAGGGCGCCGCCAACGATCAGTTCTTCCAGCCGCACACCATCGCCCTTGATTCGCAAGGCCGCCTCTTCATCGGCGACCGCGGCAACAACCGCATCCAAATCTTCGACCAGCAAGGCAACTACCTCGACACCTGGACCCACTTCGGCCGCCCCAGCGGCATCGCCATCACCCCCGACGACACCATCTACGTCGCCGACTCGGAATCCTGGGGACCCGATCAGCCCGGCTGGAAGAAAGGCATCCGCATCGGCAGCGCCAAAGACGGCTCCGTCACCGCGTTCATAGAGGATATGGAATCGATGACCCAGGAACACTCGGGCGCTGAAGGAGTCGGCGTCGATGCGGCCCGCAACGTGTATGGCGGCGTGGTGCGGCGCCAGATGCTGGAGCGCCACGTACCCAAATAAGCTCCCACACGGCTAGCGTCCAACCCCGCAAACGTCTATCCTGGAGAGTTCGTTGCAACCTAGCCGCGTTCCCCTGCTCTCCGGCGAGGTCGCAACAAAACCAAACTCTGCCGTTAAAGGAATCACATGGATAGTCAGAAAGAGCAGCTGTACGAATACGTCGGCACCCTGACCCAAAGGGTGGACTATGGCGCCTCCGCCGATGCCATCTTCTCGGGCGAGACTCCGCCGCCTCCCGAAGGTGCGCGCTTCGACGCTTACTTCGAGTGCAACGTCACCGGCGCCAAACTGAATGGGACCGTCAAGGGCGTGGACTACCTGCACATCCGCGCCGATGGCCGCGCCCAACTCCACATCCACGCCGAGATCACCACCGGGGACGGAAAGAAGATCTCACTTGCCGCCGACGGGGTGGCGACACCGCAGCCGGGCTCTCCCGTCTTCGATCTACGCGAGAACGTGACCTTGATCTCCAACCATCCGGAATATCAATGGGTGAACACCATCCAGGTCTGGGCCACCGGAACAGTAAACCTGTCCACCGGAGAGCTTCGCGTTCAGGGATACCGGGCCTAAGATCACCGCGCAGCCGCACCTTGTCGGCCCGGTGCACCAACCCAACCGCCTCAACTACTCCAAACCCGAATTAAAGTACGCCGTCAGATCCGCGACATCCCGCTCGGAGAGCTTCGGCCACCGGATCCCTAAGTCTCGCATCGCGCCCTCCATCTCCGGACCATGCCGGAACCATAGCGAGATCAGCGTGAAGGGTGAATACGTCCCGCCCGCCTGTGGAACCAACTGCTGTCCCGCGCCGCTGTGGCACGTCGCGCAGCGCTTCTGCTCGAACACCTTCGCCCCGCGCGCCGCTTCCCCTTCCGGCTGTTGATAGGCCCGCTCCCACAGATAGGCCACGATCGTTTGCATATCCTCCCGCGAAACCTGCGGCGTTGCCTCCAGCCGCGACAGATGATTCCAGATCCCCGCCGCGATGTCGGTCAACGTATCGTTCTGCAGCCGATCGTCCAATCTCACTGGCGCCGGATGACACCCGCCGCAGTTGGCCGCGAACAGCTCCGCCCCGCCGCTCGTATCCGGAAGCGAGAAACTTGGCGCCACCCGGCTCGGCGTGCGACCCTGCACTGCCAGCACATAAGCCGAAATGTCCGCCAGATCACGCGCGTTCAGTCGCTTCCACTGCACCTGCTCCTCGCGCACCGCGCCGCCCATCGCCGAGGAATGATTCCACATCTCCTGCACCAACTGAAACGGATCCCGCACAATGTCTTTCCACAGCGAGACCGGCTTTCCCGGACCCACCGCCGGAGTCCCCAACGAATGGCACCCTGCGCAATTCTTGGTCTCAAAGTCCCGCTCGCCCCGCGTGAACAAACCCGCCCGATCAAAAAATCGCAGCGAGTAAAGATATGCGAACAGGTCCTCGGCATCCTGCTCGCTCGGCTCCGGACGAGCCTCGCCCTGCCCTATAACCGACCACATCTCCGGCAAATGATTCCACAGCGTCGCCGCCATCCCAGCCGACGTGTACTTGTCCAGCAGCGGCTCGGCCAGATCGCGCCCCGCTCCGCCGTCGGTCCGGATCCCATGGCACGCCACGCACCCCTGCTCCTCCAGGACCTCCCGCCCGCGCTCGGCATCCATCGATACCGCCGGAACCGAACCCAGCACAAATACGGAAATTACAAAGACAAAGAATGTAGCCACACGACGCATAGAAACACCCACACTGTTTGAGGAATGATTGGGAGCCTTACCAATCGGAATGAAACCGCTCCCTCCAGTCTAGCCCTTAAGCCCCGTAGCGCTACGCTTCAGAACCGCGGCATCCCCCAGTTGACACTCCCCCGCCCCTGACCGACGATGAACTAGATGAAACCCCAACGACTCCTCCGCGCCGCACTCACCCTCGCCGCCGCACTCGCCGCGACCTCCACCCTCGCACTCGCCCAGAGCGGAGCCAATGCCCCAGCCATCCCCGCCGACCTCGCCACTCCCTCCGACCTCGTCGCCGACGCCCGAGCCGCCTACAACCAGACCAAATCCAATATCCTCCGCGCGGCCGAGCAGATGCCCGCAGCCGACTACGCCTTCAAGCCCACCCCCGAAGTCCGCAGCTTCGGCCAACTCATGGCCCACATCGCCGACTTCCAGTTCGTCTACTGCGGAGCCGCCAAACGCGACCCCCAAGCCCCCCGCTTCGAGGAAATCGCCACCACCAAGCCCGACATCCTCACCGCCCTCCGAGCCGGTTTCGTCTACTGCGACGAGCTCTACAATCACCTCACCGACCTCGGCGCCATGCAAAAGGTCCCCCTCTACGGCGGCACCCGAGCCCGCGTCTCCGTCCTCAACACCAACGTCGCCCACAACCAGGAGCACTACGGCAACCTCGTCACCTACATCCGGCTCATGGGCATGGTGCCCCCATCCAGCCAGCCCCGGCAATAACCGGACGTCATCAGTATTCGATCCGTATAAGTCCTTGGTAAACGAAAGGAGGGCTGGCTTCAGCCGGCGTGGGGCTTCAGCCTCACGCGGGTAGATCGCCGGACCTCCAGGTCCTTGTGGCCACGATCCGCCCGGTCGACGAATTCCGCACCGACCTCTCCCTCGTCAAGGACAAAGACCGCAAGCTCGCCGAAAATTAATCGAGGCCCTCGCCGCTGACTTCGAGCCCACCAAATACCGCGACCACTACCGCGACAATCTCCTCAAGATGATCGAGGCCAAAAAGGAAGGCCACGAGATCGTCGCCACCCCCGAACCCGAAAAGGCTAAGGTCGTGGACATCATGGACGCTCTCAAGGCGTCTTTAGCCGCCGCCAAAAAGCCCGCCGCCAAAGAGCAGGAAGCCCCCGGCCAAGAAGACTACCCGCCGCAAACGCACCACAGGTTAGCCACTTTGGGCGTCAGCCGCAGGACGATTTGCGCGATTCGGGAACTCCCGCGCCAATGCACGACTGGCAGGGACCTGAAATGGATCGTTCGCCCCCCTATGACAAAGTACCAGGCTGCGGTGCAGCAACGGCTCAGCCTGGCTTAGATGATCTACTCTCACAAGGATTCCCGCCATGACTGTAGGCCCACAACCAGACCGCGCTCCAGCCATTCAACAAACCTCTCGCGAGCGCTATTCTCGTCTTCACGATAATTAATCTGAAATATGTCATCACCTGCCAACTCATAAGCCCCTCTCGAATGCGACACCACAACAACTCCACATACCACGCCACGAAATGGCTTCCCCATCCCATGGAAATTAACTACTATTACTGACTTCGTACCTTTATCACTAATCACCAAATCAACGCATCTAGTCCATCCGGAGAAATCGGGCGTATAACGACGCGACCTGACGATATCCGAAATCGCAGCCAGTAGCGGATCCGCGGAATTTCTTTGCACATTTGCGACACTGAACGAAACTCCTTCCGCAAAGCGGCCGATATTCACCTTCAGCGCATTAGCAATATCGTTAAACCGATTTATGGCAGCTGTATTTAAATTACCCACAATCCTCCCTACCTTTTGCCAATCCTCAGCACGAGGGTTGATCACGCCTCTCAGTACAAACAGGTCACGCGCAGCCTTGATCTGGTCTTCTACTGAAGCAGGTTTCCGACTGTCGTATGAATCCTGGAGGCTGGGAGGGATTCTGGGCAATGATTGGAGTGCCGCAAAAATGCACTTCCGCTGTGCTTGGACAAAAAACCTGGTCAAAGAGGAGCAATCTTTAGCGTCCGCATCTTCAAGCGCCCCGATGTAATCCACTTTATCGTCCCTGGTGACGAGCGCGGGGAAAAGACCGTGCCTAATAAAGACGATGCTTGCAAGCGTTCTCGCTACCCGACCATTTCCATCGGGAAAAGGATGAATCTGTGTAAACCTATGATGTAACCATGCCGCCTCCACCTCAATTGGCACATCCCGCTGAAGGTGAAGGTGGTGCCATTCGATCAATCTATCTATTTCCGATTGAACGTGCTCGGGAGGACAATATTCATGCACCGTTCCATCCGGGCGATGAGGGTTATTTGGCATCTCCTTAAACCGTCCTGGTACAAGCTCTTTTTCATAGAGATTCCCCAGCGAATCCTTCACGACATATTTCTTGGAATGACGCAACAATTCCGCGTGCAGTTCACAAATGTAACTGGAAGACAGGTTCCTTTCGCCCTTCACAAACGCAAAGAGTCCATCCAGCACATGAACGTGGTCTTCTAGAATTGTCGCTACCTCAAGAGGATCACGGTCAGTTTTGTCGCGAGGTATAAGCTCAGCTCTAATGCCCTTCTCAATCAGGGTCTCAGTCGTACCTTGATCGAGCTTGTAGACACCCTCCACGACCCCCGTCTCAATTGCCCATTCTGTGCTCAGTCTCCTGTTGAACTCATCTACATCCCGCTCCGCGTTAAGTTCATCACGCTGCTCGATCCACAGCTCACCCAAATATTTCAGTTCAGCGTCCGTAAGGCTAGACGTGTCGGAGGGAAGATCTTCGATTGGCGACCACTTGAATCCAGACATGGGATCTATTGTAGATTGTTCTAGCTTCTAAATAACTGGGTTAAAGACCTCTTCTACTTTTTCCGAGTTTGGAAACGGAGGGGGAAACCGAACCGGGGAAAACGGGAGGGAAACCGGGGAAACCGGGACAGACGGAACTTTCTCAGATTTTCTTCCACCACCCCACACTCCCGAGCACCCACGGAGCCGACCCACCACAACCACTCGCGTCATCCGGCTCAACCCAAAGTGGTAATCCCACGATTTTCGCTGGGTACAACTCCCCGCCTTCAACCACTTCCCAAATCACCCGCGCCCCCTCCCGCAACCCCGCCCCGCACAATGCCCCCGGAATCGTTGCTGTTTATTCCCGGCCGGGATAGACGTGTCGCAAAGGGCCTTGGGCCCGTTTTGCGGCATGTTTTTATGTGGCGAAACCAGTTGTATTAGGGTGCTACTGAACCCCCGGAGCACTTGTCCGCTTGCGGCGTCAGCTCGTAGCATGACGTCGACGGGGCAGAAGTGCCGCAAAGGGCCGCAGGCTCCGTTTTGCGGCACGTCTCCAGAAAGAGCGCTTCGGAAAGACCCGATCGCCTCGAACGCGGAGGACAGGGTCGTTCAGAGAGTGGCCGCCGTGCAGCGCAGTTCCGCTGTGCGGTGTCCTGGGTTACTCGGATGAAGTTCGCAGACGGCCGGCCATCGGCCGGTGCTGTGCGGCCAGGATAGAGGGCAGGACCTGCCGGCCAGCCCGGAAACATGTTCCGGGATGCATGGCGAAAAGTGAAAGGATGTCGCGATTTTCGCGGCCGTTCCGACGTACTTAGCCGCAGCTCAATACACCGGCGGCTGGTGAGCCCACCTGAACAAGGTGGCGCCGGTTGCCGTGGCGCAAAGGGCCGAAAAGCTCCGTTTTGCGTCACGTTTCCATGTGATTCGTGAGTCTCACCAGCCGTCCACAACTCACGGGACAGCTGTACCCATTCCCTTGGCCTGCGAAGCATTGGCGAAGCAGGCAGCCGTCCACAATCTACAGAATACGTGCGTCCAAACGCACAAGAGTCCCTTATTCAGTCTTTATGCATGGTGCGCAGGACCCCACAGGCATCTTCAGGCATCGTGTACATTCCAACAAAAGGAGGGTGGCTTCAGCCCGCGCGATGCTTCAGCATCACAAGCGAAGCGGACCTCCGTATCTCTCGCTCACACCCTCGCAGGCGAGCGGCGCAGCGCCTCAATCAACTCCTTGCGATCCAGCGGCTTCGTCAGATAGTCGTCCATTCCGGCCTTAAGACACTTCTCCCGATCGCCCCCCATCGCCTCCGCGGTCAGCGCCACCACAAACGGACGATCATCCTCCGGATAACGGGCGCGCATTTGCCGAGCCGCCTCCAGCCCATCCATCTCCGGCATTTGCACATCCAACAGAACTACATCGTAGGGCGTCTGCTCCAGCGCCACCAGCACCTCCAGCCCGTTCGCCACCACATCGGCGCGATACCCCAGAGACTGCAGCACCGACACAATCACCTTTTGATTGATGATATTGTCCTCGGCCACCAGAATACGGCGAGGCACTTCCGACGCCAGATCCAGCGTCATTCTCGGTCGTGAGCTCGGTCGCGGACTCGAATATCCGCTCGGACGACGCACCCTATTCAGCAGAGAATGAAGTCTGTCAAATAGCTGCGACTGCTTGACCGGTTTGGTCAGCGTGCCCGTGAAATCCACGCCCTCTAGGTCCGCCGGACTCGGCACCCCTAGCGAAGTGAACAGAACCTTCGAAAGCCCCGGATCCACACGCTCGATCTCCCGGGCCAGCGCGACGCCATCCATCTCCGGCATCTGATGATCCAGGAACGCAACGTCGAACTTCCGGCCGGCGCGAATCCATTCCAGCGCCTCGTGCGGTGATTGCGTGCAATCGGTCACCACGCCCCACTCGCGCACCATCCGCCGGAAGATGTCGAGATTGACGGTATGGTCATCCACAACCAACGCACGAACCCCGGAGAATGCGTCCCCTCCCCGCTGGACCGATACGGGCATTGGCGTCGATACCGGAGCCGCGGCGATCGCAAAGGTAAACGTCGACCCCACTCCCGGTTCGCTCTCCGCCCAAATCCTGCCGCCCAGCAACTCACACAGCCGCTTGCTGATGGCCAAGCCGAGCCCGGTACCGCCGAACTCCCGCGTCGTCGACCCATCCACCTGACTGAAGGACTGAAACAGGCGGTCAAACCGCTCCCGAGGAATGCCGATTCCGGTATCGGAGATCGCAAACTGCAGTCTCCAATTCCGGTCCTCGAGTTTGCTGGCCGAGACTCGCACCACCACCTCTCCGCGCTTGGTGAACTTGATCGCATTTCCCAGCAGGTTGACCAAGATCTGCCGCAGCCGCCCCGCGTCGCTCACCACCGTGTGCGGCACCCCATCTTCGATCAGAAACGCCAGATTCAGGTCCTTACCCACAACCCTAGGCAAGATCAGATCGAAGGATTCCTCCAGGCACCTCCGTAGATCAAACGGGTACAATTCGGTGTGCAGCTTGCCCGCCTCGATCTTGGAAAAGTCCAGAATGTCGTTGATCACGTGGAGCAGATGCTCCCCGCTGGCGCGGATTGTTTCGACGAAATCCCGCTGCTCGGAATCCAGGGAGGTGTCCAGCAACAGACCGGTCATGCCGATCACCCCGTTCATGGGCGTGCGGATCTCATGGCTCATGTTGGCCAGAAACTGGGCCTTGGCGACGCTGGCGTCCAGAGCGTGCTGCATCGCCTGTTCCAGCCGTAGCGACTGCTCGGTCACCGTCCGTTCCTGAACTTCCAGCAATTCCTCCAGCACCGAGACTTGTGATCGAAGCCGGTTGAGCTCCGCCTGACTGCTCTCAACCGTCACCTCCGGATTCACAGGCACCTCATGTCTCATGGAAGACCGGCCTTTCGAGCAGTGGCAGCAGCCCCAGTTTGAGGTTCATCGCGGCGTTTCGAAAAATGTCGGCGACCGACTTGGCAATGGGCACCTGTGCGAACATCAGGACCGCATAGACGTCGCCGGACGGCAGCAGCCCCCCGAATCCCAAAACAGAGCGAATGTGGTAGGGAATCACGAAGTTCTCTTGCGCCGGAATAAACGGATTCCCTTGTGCCTCCTCGACGTAGAACACGTTATAGGTGTGCTGTTCAAGCTCCATCACTACGGCGGGATCGGGCGGAATCACCGCCGCCTGGGGGATGCCGATCTGGGCGAGCAACTGCGCGACCATGGGAGTCGCGTTCACCACCTCCTCGCTGGGCAACGGAATCGTCTGGTGCCTCACGGATCTCTTCCGCGAGCACCACGCCGGTTCCACGCCGCAGGTGCCTAGCAACGTCAGGCAGCGCGTGGTGGGTGAAATTTTGTTCCCTGGAATCAGCCGGGCGCCAAAGGACTGCAGGTCCTGGGGAAGCCGCCCGTAATCGACGGTCATATAAAACCGCACCAGCGCGCACGCCGACTCTCCCGAGTCTGACCGGATCAACTCCTTTTGCAGCAACTCGACGACGCGTTCGGCGGCATCTTCCAATGAATATGCACCTGAAGTGACAGAGCGCAAGACGGCGCCAAGCCGCGTCATCTCGCTCAGTTGCATATTCGCAAGATTGTAGGGCATCAAGCTGGATCTTATACTTCTAACCCCTATATACGCTCAAGCCCTGTCAAAAAACAATTGCCCTCTAGCAAAGAGGAGATATAAAGTTCGCCAATCGGCCCGCAGCGTCTTTTCCAACTACTCATACCAATGCCGTAAGCGGCCATTGAGATATGGCGTTCCTTCTAAACCTGTTCCAAGGTCACCGGACCATCACGCGCGGATGGCCCTTGCGCAACCGCGCATTCGAATTTGCTGGCGAAGAATCTTTGCTGGCAGAAGCCCACGCCCATCTGCGGATTCTCGGCAATGGCGAGATCGACCTTTCCGGATTCCAAAAGGCGGTAGCCGGAGCCTTGAAGTGCCGGCGCAGCCGGGCCAGGCTCATGCCGACCGCAAATTGGCTAAGCCCAGATTCCGCACGGCGTGCGAGACGTTCGCTGCAACTCGCGGAGAACCGCTACGACTCGGAAATCCAGATGGTTTTCCCTGCTCCCCTTGCAACTGTCCCACGCGCAACTGCTCCAGCCGGCGGCGGCCCCGTTTCATGGAGCGCTGAGTCGAATGATATGGATGCAACCGGTTCGATATGGACATTTCATTATTCAAGTAAACGACCAGTTCGGCGACGCGATTTCCACAACCTTTTTACATCTCCATGACTGCTTCGTTTCAGAAGAGATCACGAAGCCAGTCCTTCCGCCGGCCCCCATAGTCCACTTCCCCACTCCTCAACGTGATGTTCATTTCCGCGCAATGGAACGGCAATGCACGGTTGCTAGCATCTCACCGGGGGGAACTGACTGCCGTGTGTGTGGGCCGTCACGAGCACCCCGCCATTCATCCACTGGAGTTTTCATAATGTCAGATTCTTTTACCTTTTCGCGTCGCAAAGCCATCCAGGCCATTGCCGGCGCTCCCTTTCTACCCTTAGCGGCGTCGTTCGCGGGCAAGGCCGAGGCAGGCGGTCCTCCGGTCTGGTCGAACGCGCCGGTAAGCTACAGCTTTGGTTCGATGGCCGCGCCGTCGCTGGCCGATCCGGCCAAGATGGCGGAGACCTATGTCGCCTCCACCATTACCAAGAAGGTCGGCAATGGCAAAAACGCGGGCCATACCTCTCCGCTCGTCTACGAGCAATTCTTCCTGACCGGCGAAGAAGTCCCGAAGACCGGTGGCGGCGCGATCGTCGCGGGCGGCTACTTCAACACCTACGGGCTGCCGATCACCGACCCCACCGCGGCCGACGTTCAGTTCTTCTCGGACTGTCCGGACGGCACCTCGCTTATTCAACTGAACGACGGCGGCAACCCTCATACCAGCAACCGGATCTACGCGGTGGTGCAGTTCGAGTACACCTCGCGCAACGGCGCCGGCGACAGCATGTACGGCAAGTTGCCTTCGCAAATCGCCATTCTGACGCTGGATCAGGATAAGAAAACAGGCAAACTGAGCCTGGTGAGCTATCACAACGTCGACACTTCCAGCGTGAAGGGTCTGTGGATCACCTGCGCCGCCAGCCTGTCGCCGTGGAACACGCATCTGTCGAGCGAAGAGTATGAACCGGATGCCAGCCTGCCGAATCCCGGGTTCCTGGCGGACTTCAGCAGCAACTTCTTCGGCAACCCTAGCACGGCGAATCCTTACGATTACGGTCATGTGCCGGAAGTCACCGTGCATCCGGACGGCACCGGCAGCATCAAGAAGCATTACTGCCTGGGCCGCATCTCGCGCGAAGTCGCGCAGGTGATGCCGGACGAACGCACCGTGCTGATGGGCGACGACACCACCAACGGCGGTCTGTTCATGTTCATTGCCGACCAGCCGCGCGATCTTTCCGCGGGTACGTTGTACGTCGCCAGGTGGACACAGACCTCGGGCACCGGTCCGGGCGCGGGCGACATTTCCTGGGTCCGCCTAGGCCATGCCACCAGTGACTACGTTAAGGGCCTGGTTGCGGGCGGCATCAAGGCGTCCGACATCATGAACATTCAAACCACCGATCCGGGCGACGTCAGCTACACCAAGATCCCCTTTAACGGACACACCAATTGGGTGAAGCTGGTGCCGGGCATGGAGACCGCCGCCGCGTTCCTGGAAACCCGTCGCTATGCCGCGCTGAAGGGAGCGTCGATGCAGTTCACCAAGATGGAAGGCACCTGTATGAACGCCGCCGACAAGCGCGCCTATACCGCGATGTCTTACATCTACAAGACGATGACCGACGGAATGGGAGACATCCAGGTGGAAGGTCCGGTCGCCGGCGCGGTCTACGAGCACATCCTCGAAGGCGGACAGCATGACACCGATGGAGGCTACATTCCAAGCGAGTGGGTCTCGACGCGCATGTCGGCGCCCGAGGCGCTGATCGGCGAAGACCTCACGGTACGCGACGCCCTGGGCAATTCGGCGGCAGCCAACAAGATCGCCAACCCGGACAACGTCAAGTACAACGAAGAAATGCGGACGCTGTTCATCGGTGAGGATAGCGGCAACCACGTGAACAATTTCCTGTGGGCCTACAACGTCGACACGAAGGAACTGAGCCGCATCCTCTCCTGCCCGTCCGGCGCTGAGTCCACCGGTTTGCATCCTGTCGCCGGCGTCAACGGCTTCAACTACATCATGAGCAATTTCCAGCACCCCGGTGACTGGGAGAGCCCGCTGCATGATGTCGTCGAGCCGACGCTCGACCCGCTCGTGCGCGCCAACTACAACGACCGCAAGGGTGCTTCGGTCGGCTACATCATGGTTGAAGGCAAGTAGTCAGCACAACTAGCAAGTCCACGCCCCCGGATCGGCAACAAACGGTCAGGGGGCGCGTTCTTTTTTGTCGTGTTTGTTCGAGGCCGCCGCGCAAACTAAACTAAGCCCGCCCTCACCAGCAACGCGTTCGGGTCCGGATCCCTTCCCATGAAGTCGCGATAAAGGTCCGCCGGATCTTCCGAGTTCCCCTTCGCCAGGATCTTATCGCGATAGTCGTGGCCGACCTGTTCGCTGAAGACGCCTTCCTTCTGGAAACGAGTGAATGCGTCGGCGTCCAGGACCTCGGCCCACTTATACGAGTAGTAGCCGGCCCCATAGCCGACCGGGCTCGCAAACAGGTGCGTGAAACCGGTGATCATCGAATAGTCTTCGGGAAGCTCCGCGGCCGCGAATTGCTGCAGCATCTTCCGGGAATAGGCGATCACATCGCCGTCCTTCCGCGCATCGAATTCGCGATGCAACCCCAGATCCACAAAGCCGAACCCGAGTTGCCGCATCTGCGCGTTCGCGGCGCGGAACGTCTTCGCCCGTTTCATTTTTTGGAACAGGTCTTCCGGAACTGGCTCGCCCGTCTCCCAGTGCCGCGCGAACTCATCCAACGCTTCGCGCTCCCAGCACCAGTTCTCCATGATCTGGCTTGGCAGCTCGACCCAGTCCCAGGCGACGTTCGTACCGGCCAGCGACTTCACTTCCACGCGCGTCAGCAGGTGATGCAACAGGTGGCCGAACTCGTGAAAGATCGTCTCGGCCTCGCGATGCGTCAACAGCGCGGGCTTGTCCTCCACCGGCGGCGTGAGATTGCCGCAGATCAGGCCGAGATTGGGTTTGCCCTCGACGACGTTGCCGGTCAGCAGAGAATCCATCCATGCGCCACCGCGCTTGTTGTCGCGGGGGAACCAGTCGGCATAGAAGGAGCCCAGGTGATCGCCCGTCGCCGAATCGCGCAGCTCATAGGTTTTGACGCCCGGGTCCCACGTCGGCATGTCGGAGGTTTCAATCACGCGGAAGCCAAGGATCTTGCCGAAGATTTTGAACATGCCCCCGGTGACCTGGTTCAGAGGGAAGTAGGGCCGCAGCGCCTCTTCGTCGAAATCGTAAAGCTTGGCGCGCTGTTTTTCGGCGTAATAGGCGATATCCCAGGGATAGAGCTTGCGTCCGGCGAATTGTTCAAGTTCGGCGTTCTCCGCTTTGAAGCGCGGCTCGGTCTTGGTGCGAAGCTCGTTGAGGAATTCCTGAGCCTTGGCCCCGGTATGCGCCATGCGGTCATCCAGCACCAGGTCGGCGAAATCTTGGAAGCCGAGCAGTTGAGCTTTCTGGCGGCGCAGGTCCAGGATCTTCTGGATCCGCTCGCGATTATCGAACTCGCCGGATGCGGCGCGCTGCGAATAGGCGCGCCAGACTTGCTCGCGAATTCCGGTGTCATCCAGGTACGTCATCGTCGCGATGTAGGACGGCGCGTGTAGCGTGAACCGCCAGCCGGGCTGTTTGGCGGCTTCTTCGGATGCCTTGGCGATCTCGTCTTCCACGGCTCCTTTCTCTTTCGCCGATTTTGCGGCTTCCGCGCGGTATTTGTTCATCGCCGCTTCCCGCGCCATGGCCTTGGCCGCGGGCGGCAGGCCTACGAGCTTCGCATCGTCGGTGATCACCAGATCCCACGCGTTGGTGGCGTCCAGTGTGTTTTCGGAAAACTTCGTCGTGGCTTCGGCCAGCGCAATATCGATTTCCTGCAGCTTCTTTTTGCCTTCGGCGTCCAGGTCGGCACCGGCACGCTTGAACGAATCAATCGTCTTTTCGAGGAACCGCTTGCGGGCTCCGAACAGATGCTTCGCCTCGTCTGTGGCCGCATAGGCCTTCAACGACTTCCACAGTCCCTCGTTCAAGGCGATCGAGGCATAGAACGCCGTGATCTTCGGCTGCACCGCGTTCCAGGCGGCGCGGAGTTCGGGCGTTGTCGCGACCGACTCCAAATGACGGACCACGCCGACGGCGTAATCAAGGCGCTCGGTCATCGTATCCAGCGCGGTGAGCGGATCCGCCGCGGCGGCGGTCTCCTCCAGCCGTTGTGCGGCAACGCCGAGGAGTTCGTCAACAGCGGGCTCCACGTGTTCGGCGCGAATGTGATCGAAGGGGATCTGAAAGTGGATCTCAAGAAGCGGGTTCGGGACGGTGTTCGGCATATCGTTCTTAGATGACGAGTCTCATTCTATGAGTTCTGATCTTCTGCTATGGCTTTGGCTCTTCTGCTGGAGATGCCGCCCGCGAGAACGCCACGGCGAGCGCACCACTGAGAAGGGCAATCGCCACCAGCGCCCATTTGACCACGGCCGGCTGGCGAATTGCATCCAGCATCGATTGCGTGGTGTCGGCCACAGAGGTATTGAGCAACGCCAGCACGGCGAGGTTTTCGAAGACGTCCGCGATCGCGGCGACCGTGCCCGCCGTCGCCGTGACGTATCCGGCGAATGGGATCCAGGAATCGGCATGAGGATTGGATCGGCCACGCCGCACGATCAGCAGTCCGGCCGTGATGAACATGGCGGCGTAGCTGGGAATGTAGGCGAAGTCCTGATACGTTTTGAGGCGCATGGTTTCGCGGTTGGTGCTGGGGAGATCCCCAAGAATCAGGCGGACCTGTTCGGTGGTTTCAACCAGTTGCAGGTCCAGGATGGGCGAGCCGGTTTTGGGTGCGACGGCGGCGTTGGTGAACTCTGGCGGGCCCATCATCAGGATCCAGACGCCGAGCGTAAACACGCAAGCGATCAGGCAAGCGCGCTGGAGCGGGTCGCGCCAGATGCGGCCGAGGGCGGAGAGGATGCGGACAGAGAAGTTCACAGGATCAGATGACAGGATAGCGGAGAACGGGGGGCCGATGGAGGCAAGGAGACAGGAGGCGAGGAGTGAGGAGACAGAAATCGAAAGTTGGAGGGAGTGTACGACTGGCGCTCCCGATCCATGTGGACTGAGGTCGGGGCTGTTGGCGCTTCCTACCATCCTTCGCCAAAGCTACGGTCGGCAAGCCGCCGCGCTTCTGAAACGTTGCCGGTGCAGCGGGGCTCATGTGGTGCGGGGCCATGCCCAGCAGAATGGGTGAACTGCACACTGTGCAGTGGAGCAGCTTCTAAGCCTCGGGCTTGCGTAGCGCCGACGGCCCCCGCCTCCGGCGCCCGTAGTATTGCGAAAACAGAAACCCCGCGCCGAGGTTGAACGTAGCCATCGAGATCGCGGCCCACTTGAGCAAATTGCTGGAACCAATGCGCTGGAGCCCCTCCACGGTAATCGCTTTCGGAGCCAGGTCCAGAACCCGCAGCGCCGTGATGTTCTCCGCGGTATCGGCCGATGCGCCCAGCACGCCGAACATCACCACCGCGAGCCCCACCATCCGCGGCCAACCGTTCATGCTGCGCATCAGCAACCGGCCGGCGGAGATGAAAAAGAGCGCGTAGGTGGCAATCAGCGCGAAGTCGATGTAGAGCTTCCCGGTCATCGCTTCGCGCACCGGGCTGCCGGGATCGCCAATGCGAGAGCGGACGAGCTCGGCATCAGAGGTCTTCCCTTCCCGGCGGATGTCCTGGCCGAGGCGGCCGAACACGGCTTGCGGGCGGCCGATATCGAGATCCGCGTCGAAGCCGGCGGGTGTCGACGAAATCGACACCATCAAGGCCACGGTTGCGATGGCTGAAAGGATGAGGATGAGTTTGAGCGGATCGCGCATGGAAGTTTGGGCGGCGTTAGGAATCTTGGTCCGGAGAGTGACGCTGACGCGTCACGCCGGCTTAGAGCCAGCCCTCCTAACCCAGCATTTTCGCGGCGTCCTTGGCGAAGTAAGTCAACACGAAGTCCGCGCCGGCGCGGCGGATCGAGGTCAGCGTCTCGATCACCATTCGATCGTAGTCCAGCCAGCCGCGTTCCACCGCGGCCATGATCATGCTGAATTCGCCGGAGACCTGGTAGGCGCCCAGCGGAACGTTATAGCGATCCCGAGCCTGACGCAATAGATCCAAGTACGGCAGCGCGGGTTTCACCATCAACATGTCCGCGCCTTCCTGGATATCGAGATCCATTTCATCGATCGCCTCGCGGCCGTTGGCCGGATCCATCTGATAGGTGCGGCGGTCACCGAACGACGGCGTGGATTCGGCGGCTTCGCGGAACGGTCCGTAGAAGCCGGAGGCGAATTTGGCCGCATAAGAAAGGATGGCGACGTTTTGATATCCGTGGGCGTCAAGCGCGGTACGCATGGCCGCGACGCGTCCGTCCATCATGTCCGAAGGCGCGACGATGTCGGCTCCGGCGCGGGCGTGGGTGACGGCGCAGTCGGCCAGCCACTTGAGCGTGGTGTCGTTATCGATCTCGCCGGAGGGGAGCACCATCCCGCAATGCCCGTGCGAGGTGTACTCGCAGTTGCAGACGTCGGTCATGACCAGCAGATCGGGGACGGCGGCTTTGATGGCGCGGATGGCTCGCTGGACGATGCCGTCGTCGGAGTAGTTCTCGGTGGCGTGCTCGTCTTTGTGCGAGGGGATGCCGAACAGGATCACGCCTCCGATGGCCAGCTTGTGGGCGGCTTCGCATTCCTTTACCAGCTCATCGATGGAGAGCTGGAAGTTGCCGGGCATGGAGGAAATCGGCTTGCGGACGCCTTCGCCTGGGCAGACGAACAGGGGCAGGATGAAGTCGGCCGGCTCGAGCTGGGTCTCGCGGACCAGGCGGCGCATCGCCTCATTGACACGGAGGCGACGCTTGCGATGGATGGGAAACGGCATCGAGTTCATTGTAGAGGAAGCGGCCCTTCCGGAGTCAGCAGACGGGAGTTAGGAGACTGGAGGTTGAGGGATTCGCAGGCGGATCAAGGACGCGTGAGGATCCAGCCCGGAAAAACAATACTTTTCCCTTGTGTTTTGGCACACAGCGTGCTCTATTACTAAGCAGTGAGTTACCCGTCCAAGAAGAATCAGGCACTTAGCAAACGATTCGGTAATATTTACTGGATTCGGCCTGCACATTCTACCGGCCGGAAATTCATGAGAAAGATTTACGACATTCCGTGGTCGCTCCCGCGGATTGGTTCGGTCGCCAGGATGGTCCGGCAACATTTCTATATGGAACTGGATCACCCTGGAAGCCGGCCCATAAATTGAGGATAGAGAGCAAGAACCATCAGACCGGTCCAAGCCGGCAGAAACCAGAAGGAGGGTTATAACGACATGACATTCAATCCAATGCTCGCAGGCGCGGTGACGTTAGCTCTACTCGGGACCGGTTGCGCGACCAAGAAGTATGTGGCGCAGACCGTGGCTCCGGTGGAAGCTCGGGTTTCAACCGCCGAACAGACGAATTCCCAGCAGGACACGAAGCTCGCCACACAAGGCGGCGAGATCGAACAACTGCAGACCGATCTTTCGGCTGCCAATGAACGGCTTTCCAGCACGACCGATACGGCCGACACGGCGAAGACCGCTGCCCAGAAGGCGCAGATGACGGCCGATGACGCCACCAAGCTGGCCAACAACGCGATGGTCGCCGCCGAGGAAAGCACCCAGGTCGCTGAGCGGCGCGCGCGCGAAGTCGCCACGAAGGTGGACCAGGTGAACAACTTCCAGATGGCGTCTTCGGAAACCGTGCTGTTCGGTTTCAATAGCGACAAGCTGACCGATGAAGCCAAGCAGAAGTTGGATCAGTTGGCTTCGCGCGTCGCGGGTGAACGCTACATGGTGGAAGTCCAGGGCTACACCGACAGCACCGGCAATGCCGAGTACAACAATCAACTGAGCGAAAAGCGCGCCGACGCCGTGGCTCGCTACCTGGTAAATGAGGGCAACATCGCCCTGCGGAACATTGATCTGCTGGGTTCGGGCGCAGCCGCCCCGGTCGCCGATGAGAAGACGGCCGAAGGCCGTAAGATGAATCGACGCGTAGAGGTCCGGTTGTTCGTACCGGAGCTGCAGACGGCGGGCCAGCGCGCTTCCAACTAAGCACGTCTGGTTCTGAACGTAGGATTTGAGGTTGATCAGCCCCGGGGCTTCTTTCCAAGAAGCTTTCGGGGTTGGTCCACGGTTAGGCCGCCGGCCCCTCCGACCCGGTGGCCTTCTAGGGCAGGCGCTGGAGAAGATCTTTCGCGAGGAGATCTGCACGCCTCGCGAGGCTGACTGCGGTCACCAAGTCTTGCTCCCGCGCCTGCTCTGCTTGTCTCTGGAAGGTACGAATCGAATCCAGAGATTCCTGCTGCGAGGCGCTCAGCCTTCTTCCCGCCAAACTGGCCACCGCTCTGCGGACCCGGTCCAGACTTTCATCCAATTCCCGGTTATAAACGGCTCGCTGCGCGGGCGTGATGATTTGCGCAAGTTGCGGCGTGGCTGGCGGCGGCGCCTCAACGACCTCGGGTTTGGCGGGCGCCACAGCCGGTGGGGGAGCCTTGGGCGGAGGCGGCGGCGGGAGGTGCGGATTGTTCAGGCTCGTGGGAACATCCACCAAAACGACCAGTTCGAGTTCGGCGGGCGTCATCTCGGGAGTTGGCGGCAGGTTGAGCTCCGGGCCTTGGGGAGCCGTCCGCGCGGCAATCGTTGGAGGGAAAAAGGGTCGCGGGGGCTTGTGCCGGCTGCATCCCGCCAGCAGCACCAGCCCGGCGGCTAGGATCGCGGCCTTTTTCGTCGGTGCTACAAAGTTTTGACGCGCGTCCACGCACGAATCGCCGCCACAATCGGGACGCAGTCCGCCCTTGGCATGTGAGCATCGGGGCGCAGCGCGCCCTTCGAGGCTGGCGAATTCCACTTACGAGGCGACATACGGCGCGCTTTGACGCATGGTTGCGGGCAATGCAATCCGGAACGTCGTTCCCTGTCCGGAGGCGGTGCGGAACGTGATAGTTCCATTATGCAACTGCACCGCGCGATAGGTCATCGCTAATCCGATGCCGCTGCCTTTTTGCTTGGTGGTGAAGTAGAGCTGGAACACCTTCTCCTGCTTGGCGGGCGGAATGCCGGGGCCGGTGTCGGAGATCTCGAGGGCGAAGCGGCCTTCGCCGGTGGGGTCATGCGTCAGCGTCACCGCAAGCTGGTCGCCAGTCCGGGGTCTTTCGGCTTCGTCATTCGCCGGGCGCTCCTGCATGGCTTCCACCGCGTTGGTCACCAGATTCAACAGGGCCTGCTTCAGCAGATCCGCATCGCCCTGGATGAAGGCTTCGTCTTCGGGAAGGTGGACAGAGACGGCGATCCCGGCGGCTTCGGCCTGCGGACGGATGAAGTCCACGATCTCCAAAATCAGGTTCTTAAGATCCAGTTCTTCAAGCTTTACTTCGACCGGGCGGGAGAAGTCCAGGAAGGTCTTGACGACGCGATCCAGGCGGACAACTTCCTTCGAGAGAACATCGATCTCGCTGGCAAGCTCCTCGGGCTCCTGACCGGCTTCGAGGCGGGCACGCAACAGGTCCAGTCGGAGCAGGATCGCATTGAGCGGGTTCTTGATTTCGTGGGCGACGCCTCCACTGAGGCGGCTGATCGCGGCGAGGCGATTGGCGACGGCGAGCTGGGATGCCATGTTTTCGACCATGACGTCGAGTCCCTGGGCGCGAGTTTGCGGCGCCAATCCCCCCTGCGAGCCACTGAGACGCTGGCCGAGAAGATTGAGTTTGTCCTGAACCGCGCGGAATTCCTTGGCGCCGGGGCTCGCGGCGTCATTCTGGGACTCCTCGGTTTCAAAGCGGCCCTGGGCGATTCGGTCAATGGTGCGTTCGATGCGCTCCAGCGGCCGGAGCGCGGTGTGCGTGGCGGTCAGCACCAGCAGCAGACTGATCACGACAGCGGCACCGGAGACGCCGAGCAGGCGAGTAAATTCGGGCATCAATGCGTCGCGCACAAGAACACTGGAGCTGACCACTTGGACGGTGAAGATCGTGTCGCTTTCCCCGGCGATGCCGAGCGGAACGGTGACTTCCAGGTCCGGAGCATTGCGTTCGATGAGGTTCCAGGTGCGGCGATACCAGGGGATCCCGCTCCATTCGGAAAACTGGGTGCGGCGGGTCAGCCGTTCCCCGATGTTGGGTGGGCTCGAGGAGGCGAGGATGCGGTCGTTACGCCCGGCGATGTTGATCTCCAGAAGCGAGGGGATGGGAACGGTGGTGCGTTCGAGCTCGGAGGAGATATCGGGGTCGGTGGCGGCGATGTCGGTCCACATGGCGCGAGTCTGCTCGACGCTTTCCGGCGGCTCATAGTCGGCGGCGTGCAGGTTGATCTGGTCGATGAGGAAGGCGCTGACCTGCTGGCCGGCGAGTTCGGCGTTCTGTTCGGCCTGGTCGGAATAGGCTTTGACCAGCGTCTGGAGCTGCAGCGCAGACAGGGTCACCGCCACCAGCGCCACCAGCACCAGGATAAGCAGGACCAGACGAAGTCGCAGAGACATGCGAAGTTAGGAAGCGGCCGCGTATTCCTTGAGCTTATTGAACAAGGTTTTCTGGCTGATGCCAAGGATCTCGGCCGCGCGGGTCTTATTGTTTTTGGTGTGCCGAAGCGTCAGCTCGATCAGAGCACGCTCGGCGTCATGAACGGTGGAGCCGACGCGAAGCTGCAGGGCGTCGCCATTGGAGCTATGCGGCGCTCGACCGGCACGGGGCGTGCGACGGGGTAGCTCCGGTGATGGCGGGCGGCAGATGCGCGCGGTTCGATCAGGTCCTCGCCGGCGATGATGGCGGCGCGCTCCAGCAAGTTGCGCAGCTCGCGGATGTTGCCCGGCCAGCGGTAGGCCGCCAGATACTGCATGCCTCCGGGGAGACGCCGGTGACGCGGGTGCCGTGCTTTTGATTGATCAGGTGGATGAGCGCCTCAGTCAGCACGGGCAGATCGTCCTTGCGATCGCGCAGAGGCGGCAGCGGGATGGGAAATACGTTCAAGCGGTAGTAGAGGTCTTCGCGGAACTTCCCTTCCCGGATCGCTTCGGTCAGAGTCGGCGTTGGTGGCGGCGATGATGCGGACGTCGAGCTCGATTTCCTTTTTGCCGCCCAGGCGGCGGACCCTGGCCTTCCTCGAGAACGCGCAGCAGGGTCGCCTGGGTGGTGATCGGCATGTCGCCGATCTCGTCCAGCAGGACCGTGCCTTGCTGGGCCATCTCAAAGCAGCCCGGCTGACGGTCGACGGCGCCGGTGAAAGCGCCCTTCTCGTGACCGAACAGCTCGCTCTCAATCAGCGTTTCCGGAAGGCCGGCGCAATTGATCGCGACAAAGGGTCCGGCGCGGCGGGGACTCAGGCCATGAATCGCGCGGGCGGCGAGTTCCTTGCCGGTGCCGCTTTCCCCGAGGAGCAAGACCGCGGCCCGGCTGGGCGCCACCTGGCGGATCAGCGCGAAGGCTTCCTGCATCTTGGCCGAGGTTCCCACCAGGTCGCCGAGGACGCCCTTGATAGGCCAGTTCGCGCTCCAGGCGTTCGGCATGCTCGGCCAGTTGGCCTTGGGCGGCGGCGCGTTCCAGCAGCAGGCGCAGGGCCTGGGTCTGAAGAGGTTTGTCGAGGAACCAGAAAGCGTCCAGATCGTGGACCATGTTGACGGCGGTTTCCAGGCTCCCGTGCGCGGTGAGCACGATGGCCTGCGGCCGCTCGGCGCGCCCCTTGAGCTCTTCGAGGAGCTCTTCGCCGTTCATATTGGGCATGTTGAGGTCAGTGATCATGACGTGGGCGGGAAACCCGTCCAGTTTCTCCAGGGCTTCCTGGCCGTCGGCGGCGGTTTCCACCGTGTAGCCCCACAGCTTGATCATGCTGGCCAGCGCGCTGCGCTGGCTCTCCTCGTCATCCACTACTAGTACGCGGGTCTGCGCCCGTTCCGTCGACATGGTTGGTCTCGATGATACTGGTTTCGCTTTCGCTTCGCTCACTATTCTGACAGGCGCGCGCCCGGAGGGCGCTACCTGGATTCTGACCGGCGCGGACCCGAATCCCTACCTGGATTCTGACCGACGCGGGCCAGAAGGTCCGGATGGGACCATTTCGACCCGTGTTCTCTCCCCCAGCAATCGTTCGGAGATTCGTCCGGCGTATTCAAGGAAGAGAAAGCCGAGGGTCGGTAAATGTTACATCGTTATGGTGTTTTCCCGCCAGGGGCGTCGGAAGGCGGGGAAAGGTGGCGAGGAGGCGGAGAGGGGATCGGGAATCAGGAGGGCGACGGGCCGGTTTGGGTGGCTTCGCCGGGGGAGTCGGCAAAGGGCAGCACGGTATCGAGGCGGGTGATGTGGAACATTTCCCGCACGCTTCCCTTGGCGCCGGTCATGGTCATCTGGCCGCCGGTGGCATGGAGGCGGTTAAAGGCGTCGATGAAGCGGCCGATGCCGGTGGAGTCGATGTGGGTGATGCCGGAGAGATCAAAGATGATGTGCTGACGGCCCTGGGCGAGTTCGGTGTTGACGAGCTTTTCCAGTTGCTGGCAGCCGGGGCCGAGCAGGAGCCTCCCGCTGAGCTGGATGACGGTGGTGTCAGGATCGGGCTGGTGATGTCGGATCGTGAGGTCCATGGGCAAAGCAATCGACCGTGAGTCTCAGGTATGTAGTGTAGCGGAAATCGGCGCGATTCAACAGCTTGACGATCGGGCGGGAGGGCGGCGGGCGACTCCGGGCCAAAATTCGGGCCGACGGGTCCGATAAGAAGGACAGAGGCTCACGTTCCACTTCCGCTGTCCTGGCGGGCTGCCGATTGGTGGTCTCGGCCGCGATCGAGTGGGGAGTGCGCCCGGCGCGGAGAAGAAGCCGCTTAGGGAGAGACGCGAAACAACGATGTTTGCAATCGCAGGGATGTTGGTTGTCATTGGGGCTGTGGTTGGCGGCTACCTGATGGAGCACGGGAATTTGGAGGTCCTGCTCCAGCCGGCTGAGCTGGTGATCATCGGCGGGGCGGCGCTGGGAACGCTGCTGGTCGCGAATCCGCTGTCGACGGTGATGGGGATTGGCAAGGGAATGGTGCAGGTGCTGAAGGGCAGCCCGTTCACCAAGCCGTTCTATCTGGAAACGCTGAAGATGATGAATGACCTGTTCATGCAGGCGCGCAAGCAGGGAATGGCGCGGCTGGAAGAAGATATCGAAAACCCGGAGAAGAGCCAGGTCCTGAGCAAGTATCCCAAGTTTCTGGAGCAGCACCACGCAGTGGACTTTGTATGCGACACGTTACGGATGTCGATCTCCGGCGGGGTGCCTCCGTTCGAGCTGGATCAGATGATGGAGACCGATATGGAGGTGCATCATCATCATGCGTCGGCTCCGGTGGGGGCATTGAGTACGGTGGCCGATGCGTTGCCGGGATTGGGGATCGTGGCGGCGGTGCTGGGCGTGGTGATCACCATGGGGTCGCTGGGCGGGCCTCCGGAAGAGATCGGGCACAAGGTCGCGGCGGCGCTGGTGGGAACGTTTCTAGGCATCTTGCTGTGTTATGGATTCCTGGGACCGCTGGCGTCGAACATGCAGAAAATCCATGACGCCGAGAGCGATTATCTGCAATGCCTGCGCCAGGGGGTGATCGCGTTCATCAAGGGGACAGCGCCGATTCTGAGCGTCGAGTTTGCGCGGCGCACCATCCCCAGCGATTTCCGGCCGACCTTTAAAGAACTGGAAGCGGAGTGCCGGGGCGGCGGCAAAGAGTAGTGGATCGCCGGCCAAGACATACATGTGGCGCCGAGCACACGAACCGATAGCGCGCGGGAAGTAAGTTGCCATGGCTGAAGAAGACAGCAAAGTACAACCGATCATCATCATCAAAAAGAAGGTCAGCCATGGAGGGCATCATGGCGGCGCCTGGAAGGTGGCGTACGCGGACTTCGTAACGGCGATGATGGCGTTGTTCATTGTGTTGTGGCTGCTGAATACCAGCGAGGAGGTCCAAGAGGCGATCTCCGCCTATTTCAACGATCCCAGTGGAGCGGGCGAGAAGATCGGAAGCGGGGTGGCCGGCGGCGGATCGGGCATTCAGGTGCATGAGGACAACATGGACCAGCTCAAGGATCTGCTGGAGCAGGCTCTGCAACAGGCGCCGGAGTTCAAGGCGCTGAAGGACAACGTGGAGATGAGCGTGACCGGTGAGGGGCTGCGCATCGAACTGCTGGAATCCGAGGGCGGCATGTTTTTCAAATCCGGCAGCGCGACGCCCACCGAGATGGGTGCGGCGCTCCTCAACCAGCTTGCGGCGGAGTTGGGCATGATGCCGAACCAGATCCTGATTGAAGGGCATACGGATTCGCGGCCGTTTGGAGGCAGGGATAGCTATACCAACTGGGAGCTGTCGGTGGATCGGGCCAACGCGGCGCGCCGGCTGATGGAGGAAAACGGTCTAACGCCAGATCAGGTAGTGCAGGTGCGGGGCTTCGCCGATCAGGACCTGCGCGATCCGAAACACCCGGAGGCCGCCACGAACCGGCGGATTTCGGTGATCGTTCGGTACCTGCATCCGCCGGAGGAATCGGAGGAATCCGAAACGGAGACCGGAGCCGATGGGGACGGCGAGGATCATAGAGAACCGCTGGAATTGGATCCAGCCGGAGGGGAAAGATTCCGCGGTTGACGAGGCTGCTGCGGGCGAGGCGACTACCGCCCCAAAGACCGCGGCCAAAGGAACTACGGCTGGGGAACCTGCCGCCGCCACCGAGCACTGACGGTCATTCGCTCCTGCGGTCAGGGGTTCATGCCGGGGGCGCATAACGCGGGCGCAGTCGATTCGGCGGCAAAGCGAATCACCGCGGTCCAAATTCAATCGCCGCGACAAATTTAGTCGCCGCTGGCGCTCCGCTCCTGCTCGGTTTCGACGAACGCGTAGGCAGGCTGCACCTCTACCGGAGCAAAGCCCGGGAACATGCGGCCGAGCACATCGCCCATCACCGGGGTCCGGTGCAAGCGGGTGTGGACGAAAGTGGAGACATTCGTGAACCACATCCGCCAGGGGAGGTTGTGAATCGCCCAGCTCATGGCGACCATTAGCCCGATCAACACCACCGAAGCCAGGATGCATTGCCACGGCGTCAGGATCTGGCGGTAGAAGCCGAACCAGACGCCGTAGACCAGCTCGATGTGGACCCAGTAGACGGCGAGCGAGGTGGTGCCGAGCAGACGCACGAAGCTCCAGCCGCTGGAAAGGTGTTCGGTCCAGAGATAGGCCACGGCGGCGATCAGCAGCGCGACGCCCATCTTGCAGGCGATGAGGCCCGGTCCGTCGAGCCAGAATTCGGAGTGGCTGTAGACCTGGATATCGAGGTCAGAGAAATAGATGCCACCGTAGATCAGGCCGAAGCCGATGATCGCGCCCCATTGCATGATGCGGTTCCAGGCTTCGTGCGGTACCAGCGGAATCAGGTTACCGGCCGCAAGTCCGAAGGCCAGGAACGAACCCCAGGGAAAGATGCTGAAGCTGTCGCTGCCGGGGACAAAATAGCCGGTGATGGACGCAGGCCATCCGGCGAGCAGGCCGGAGCGGCTGAGATCGGTCATGAGCGGAGCAATAGCGGCCATCGCAACCCCGGCGAGGAGTGCCCAGCGCGCGCGGCGCATGCCATCGGGGGCCAGGGCGACGATCGAGAGCAGCGCGGCGCCAGCGCCCATCAGATTCAAGACGTCGACTTTCAGCACGTCCTCAAAGTGCGACCAGGGGAGCGCAAAGGCCCACATCTGGAGGCGGAACAGAACGGCGAGCAAGAACAGATAACGGGCGCGCTTGAGTGCCGAGATCACGCGTTGGCCGGCCGGCAGGTCGCGGCGCTTGTGCATGCCGAGGCCGTAGGTGATGCCGGTGAGGAACAGGAAGATGGCTGCCGCCTCGCCGCCGAAGAACTGCGAGTAGCGATAGAGGCCGCTGTCGGCTTTGAGCTCGGGCGCATCAGCGCGTGGAAGGTGTGCCCCTGCAGCATGATGAGCGCGGCGAGTCCGCGGGTCCAGTCCAGGAACAGGATGCGCTTCTTCTTGAGCGCGGAGATGCCCGCTGGAATAGGGGTTGCGGCGATGGGATTTTCCGTGGCCATCGGAATAAGATCGGGTCTTTAAACAAAATAGCCCTTCCGCGTGCGTCGACGGAGGGCCCTTGGAGATAGTGTAGCAGCGAGGCGAAAGTTGGTCACGGGGGTATGCGAGGCGTCCAAAAATCTGCGTCCACGGCGGCTCGCCTTGCCGCCGCTGTGCAACATCCACGCTGAGAAGCTGGTAGTCTGGTCCTTAGAGGCCACACATGAACCTGGGTATATGGATCGCACTGTTCACGAACTTGTTTTTAGCGATCTTCTTCATCGGCATCCTCGTGGGATCCAGAGAGCAACGGAAAGCCGCGCAGGAACGGGAGCGCAGGCGCCGCATGGTGGATCATGAGATGAATGCGCGGCTCCTGAGACTCAACCTGTAATACCTTCCTGAAGACTCTTCCGGGTCTGGAAACAGGTTCCCGCGAAGGACGAGCGGGGTCGTCTTGCTTCCCCGACAGAGTTCCGCAAGCGACAACATGATGCTTGCCTGCATCGCCCGGACCCCGCCTGCCACCTCCTGCGGGAATCCGCAAATACAAATTCAGCACATCACCGGCGCACGGCGACGATCGCGGCAAAGTGCCGGGCGTTCTCGGGGGAGCCCTCAGGCGGGCCTTCATGGGAATAACGGATGTCCCAGCCGTCGAAGTACGACGCCAGTTCGCCAGGCTGGAGGCTGTAGCGCGATGCCCTGCCCGGCTCAGCGAGGTGGACCGCGACGGCGGCGACGCCTCCGGGGCGCAATGCGGCGCGGAGCTGCTTCAGCAGGTCACGCTGCAGGTAGGCGTAGATCAGGATGAGATCCCAGGCGGCGGGCTGAAGGGAGAACGCGCCGGCTTCGAGATCGGCACGACCTTGGTGTGGATAGTTCAGGTCCTCGTTGGCGGCGCGACGCCGCAGGATTTCGATCGCGGCATCGGAGCCGTCGACGGCGGTGACGTCCCAACCCTGTTCAGCGAGCCAGAGGGCATTGCGTCCGGCGCCACAGGCGAGGTCCAGCGCACGCGCACCCGGAGTCGGATGGAAGTCCGAGAGCTGTTCGACCACAAATGGCGCGGGAACGGCTCCGGCGGCATTCGGATCTTCGCGAAAACGCTGGTTCCAGGTTTCAATGCTCATGGCGGTGACATCGCCGCTATTCCAAATGCAGGAGCTTCTCGACGTGCTTGGCCAGGACGTCGGCCTCGATGTTGATGCGGTCGCCGGTTTGGGCGGAGCCCAGAGTGGTGTGCTCGAAGGTGTGCGGAATGATAGTGACGCCGATGACCGGGTGCATGGCATCATGATCCAGGGCGGCGATGGTCAGGCTGATGCCGTCGAGCGTGACTGAGCCCTTTTCCACCAGATAACGGTCGAGTTCGCGCGGGGCGCGGACCTTGATCCACCAGTTCCCTTCTCCGATTTCTTCTTTTGAGATGAGCTCGCCGGTGGCGTCGACGTGGCCTTGCACGATGTGTCCGGACAGGCGGGTAGCGGGAGTCACCGGGCGTTCGAGATTCACCGGGGAACCAGGAGTGAGGTCGCCGAGGTTGGTGCGCGCCAGGGTTTCCGGAGCCAGGTCGGCGGAGAAGGACGTTTCGTCGATGGAGGTCGCGGTGAGGCAGACGCCGTTGACCGCGATGCTGGCACCGAGCGTCAGATCGGAGAGAACGTCCTCGCAGCGGACCACGATGCGCGCGCCCTTTTCGTGCTTTTCAAGCTCGGCTACTTCTCCGCGTTCTTCAATGATTCCGGTAAACATGATGGGGACGTCAGGATTCAGGCGCTTCGTCTTCGCTGTCGGGGGTGACCCAGGCTTCGACGGCGAACTCGTCTTCGCCGACCAGGTGTAGCTTCACACCATGAAAGCGGATGGCGTCCATGCGATGACGGCGGCCCACGCCCCCGGCCACGGGCAGCGATTCGGTGCCGCCCAGGATCTTGGGCGCGTAATAGATGAGGATTTTGTCGGCGACGCCGGATTCGAGCGCGCTCCAGTTGATGCGGCTGCCGCCTTCCAGCATCAGCGACAGATATTTTTGCCGGGCCAGGATCTCGACGACGCCGGGCAGGCTGACGCGCCCGTCCTTGCGCTCGGCGACCTCGACGCGCACGCCGGCGTCTTCCAGTCTCCTGCGGCGTTCCTCGGATCCGGCAGTAGTGGTGACCACCAGGACGTCGTTCTGGCAGGATTTGACCAGCTTGGAGTCGAGCGGAAGGCGAAGCTGCGAGTCGGCGATGACGCGGAGCAGCGGGCGGCTGCGCGGCTCGCCGGTGCGGTCGGTCAGCATGCAGTCGTCGGCGAGCACGGTGCCGATGCCGGTGAGGATCGCGTCGTGCTGATGGCGGATGGTCTGGACGTGGGCGCGCGCGGTTTCACTGGTGATCCAGCCGGGCGTGTATCCAGGAGTGCCGTCGTCGGGTCCGGCGATTTTTCCATCCAGCGTGACCGCGGCCTTCAGCGTCACCAGCGGTTTGCCGGTACGCATGCAGTGAACGTAGGCTTCGTTGAGCGCTTCGGCCTGAACAGTGGCAGCGGATTCGATTTCGACTTCGATACCGGCCGCGCGGAGCTTTTCAAAGCCGGAGCCCTTGACCTGCGGGTTCGGGTCCTCCATCGCGGCAACGACCTTGGTGATCCCGGCGGCGATCACGGCGTCGGCGCAAGGTCCGGTGCGGCCCTCATGCGAGCAGGGCTCGAGGGTCACGTAGAGCGTCGCGCCACGAGCGGCATCGCCGGCTTCTTCCAGCGCCAGGACCTCGGCGTGTTTCACGGCTTCCCAGGTATGGAATCCGCGGCCGACGACCTTTTCGTCCTGCACCACGACCGAGCCCACGGCGGGGTTGGGCGAAGTGGCTCCGCGGCCGCGGCGGGCCAGCGCCAGGGCCTCCTGCATAAATTGGCTAATCGACATGTAGGCTTTCGCTGTCTTCTAATACAAATCTTTTGGGCGCGGCCCACACCGCGCCTTCGGTCCGCCTGCGAGGCACCGGGAAAAACATCCCAAAACGCTAATCAAACAGGGACGCGACGAAGCTTTCCGGCTCAAACGGCAACAGGTCATCGATCTGCTCGCCCACGCCGACGTAGCGGATGGGGAGCCCCAGCTCGCGCGAGATCGCGACGACCACGCCGCCCTTGGCCGTCCCGTCCAACTTGGTGAGGATGATGCCGTCGACATCGGCCGATTCGGTGAACTTGCGGGCCTGCTCCAGTCCATTTTGCCCGGTCGTGGCCTCAATCACCAGCAGGACCTCGTGGGGCGCTTCGGGGATCACGCGCTTGGTGGTGCGGCGCATCTTCTCGAGCTCCGCCATGAGGTTCTCTTTGCTGTGAAGGCGGCCGGCGGTATCAATAATGACGTAATCGAACTTGCGCGCCTTGGCCGATTGCAGCGCATCGAAGACGACGGCGCTGGGGTCGGCGCCGGTCTGCTGTCGGATCATCTCGGTATTAGTGCGGTTGGCCCAGACTTCGAGCTGTTCGATGGCAGCGGCGCGGAAGGTATCGGCGGCGCACAAGATCACGGAACGGCCGTCGCTCTTCAGGCGTTTGGTGAGCTTGCCGATCGAAGTGGTCTTCCCGGCTCCGTTGACGCCGACGACCATGATGACGGCGGGCGGCGTCGGTGACGACCGGGGTTTCGCGCTCGGCGGCCTGCAGAACTTCGAGGATGTACTCACGGATGAGTTTTTTGAGTTCGGTGGTGTCGGAGACCATATGGCGGTCGACACGCTCGCGGATCCGGTCCAGCACCTCGGCAGTCGTCTTGGCGCCGATGTCGGCGGTGATCAGCGCGTATTCGAGTTCCTCCAGGACGTCGGCGTCGATTTCCTTCCGGCCCTGCACCGCGTCTTCGAGCTTTTCCATCAGCCCGGAGCGCGTTTTCTGCACGCCCGCTTTCAGGCGGTCCAACAGGCCGGGTTCCTGCTTCACCGGGGAACCGAACAAAGTTTGAAAAGACATGGATGAAATGGGGCGGCGGGGTCGCCGAAATTCCATCTTAGCAATGGGGTTCCCGGGCGAAGCTCGGCTGGGTGGCGAGGGCGCAAGGGGAAGGAACATGGCAACGCGTTGGTCGAGCGCTCGGGCGCGCCTGGTGGACGAACCCTGGGAATGGCGATGGTCGAGCGCTCGGGCCCACCTGGCAGACGAGGATGAAGGCTGGCTGGATCTGCTTCCCTGGCGCGAGCGGTTCACCCCGGAGTCCTGGAAACGCTGCCTACAGTTGGGGTTAGCCGATGCGATGCTGGTCGAGCGGATCCGCGAGGCGACTCGGTTTGGTTGGCCGCTGGGCTCGGAGTCATTCCCAGCAGAATGAAGGATAAGTTGGAGCAAACGCATGGTCGGCAGGTTCGGCGGTCCCGCCCTGGCCCCAAGCCGGCACAGCAAAGTCGTTCGGCTTCAAATACTTCCGATGTCCGAGGCGCATCGGCAAGCTAGCCGTGTTCGGGAGTTGAGGTCTTTGACACCGATCTCCCAAAACATCTTTTTAAATATTTTCTTCTCTCCCGCTTTCAACAACATCGCGTTTCCGCCGACGAGTAGAAATCCCTCGCCTCCGCTATCGTCATGCACAAGAGACGAGGCGCTCCCGCATAGGAGAGCCCGTCCGACCGAGCCTGTCATCAGGCCAACCGCGAGACCTAGGCAAGCCGCGCCGGTTCAAGTGCTATGTGCTGCGCCTGTCAGCAGCTAAATCCGGCAGGGCAACTTTGGAGGCGCCTTCATCGTCTTGCTTTACCAGGCAAGCGCTACAGGTGCGCCCGCGGTCCCATTCCGCGGCTCACCGACCTCCGCCGCACCCACACCGCATTTCCCGTCGCCCTCCACCAGATCGATACCCGCGAACGTTTCATCCTGCACCTCGCACAGCGTCTTCGCCATCGAGTGTTCCGTCGCCGGCTCGACCACCAGATGGACGTGATTCGTCATCAGGCAATCGCCGAGGATTTTAAGGGAATGTGCTCGCTAGACTCTTTCAGTTAAGCCGAAGTGGACCTGCCGGTCTGTCATGGAATAGAAGACGTCGCGCCGAGCGTTCCCTCTTTGCGGAACATGATGAGCGCATTCAGGAACCGCGACCGGGCGAAGCGAGGCATCATCGAGGTATGCTCATCGCTCTGCCAAGCTCTCCGAAAACATGAGAAGTTCCGTCTGTCCCGGTTTGGCTCGCGGAGTTCGGGAGTTGAGGTCTTTGGACCACCGATCTCCTCCCACAGATCTCCTCCACAGGCTCGGTCTTTGACACCGATCTCCCCCCGCCGGTTTTCCCCGATGACACCGACTTCCGCTCACTCGGAAGGACCGCGTACACACAATGCGCGCTTGTTATCACTGAACGAATACTCGTCGCCGCCGAACGCTCGCCCTTCGAGGAAATCAAAGCGCCACGCATACACTGAAGGTTTCCCCCGGGCATCTAAGCGCATTGTGCTGGTCCATTCGTTGCCGCTTAAGAACAAGTTGCCCTTTACATGAACCTTGAAGGGCCGAAGAGTCTTGCCTTCACCGGCCAACCCCGGGGCACTCGCTTCCCTATCGTAAATCCCTTGCATCTCCTCAAGGGACGCCAATCTCCAATCAGAATACCCAGCCAACCGCAGGTCTTGGCAATACTTCATCGCCTTTTGCCAAGTCACATCCTTACCATTGTCTTTGCCCGCCCACATCAAGCCAGTTGTTGGGTCTATCCAGTAGCCTACCTCCTGGGTCGGCCCAGTGGTCGCCCGATCCGATGGCGGTGATTGCGCGGATACGGCCAGAACAGCTGTGAACAAAGAAAAAAGAAGATAGCGCCGTGACCGCTTCATAGGACATCCTTCGGGTTGAAAATGTTGTGCGGTAAAGTCATCCTATTAGCCCGCAGATTCGCGGCTGTGCTCATGTTCATTTCCAGGACTGCACATAGAATTGGAACGCGTTCACTGCTCCAAAAAACAGTCCCATCTTAACGGCTTGCGGTCCGCCGCCTGCGCTTCGGATGAGCACATTGTTACTTTGTATGAGTGCTCTGGCAGTAGCTGGAGGTATGGCCGGGTTGTAGTACATTCCGATTTGGATAGGCCCATTAGTGCTGAAGTTGAAATCGTGCACTGATGCCGCCCAATCACCTCGACCTCCAGGGGCGCCCATTCCGCCGGGGCCGGCCCAATGATTCTTCCAGAAGGCAAGTCCACCGTAGGCGATCTGGCTAAACAGCCCGAGCTTTTGTTCTCGACCGGTCAAAAACTGTATGTATCCACCAAGGTCGCCAGACTTGCTGTTTCCCACCAGTTGGCTTTTAACCCAGTCTGCATTGGCTGAACCGAAGCGATAGCCCTTGCATGCATCGACGCATTTCCCATTCACATCAGTTTTTGCACCTGCATTGAACATCGCGTAGTCAATAGTGGTATCGCTTCCCGAGCCATCAATGGATCCCACCTGGTACTGGCGGGTTTCCTGATTATAGTTGACCCAGCTTTCGTCGACATGACCGGGCACCCAAGTACCACCGCTCTTTTCCCGCAGTCTCCTGCGTTGGTGTCGTGGTTGACGGTGAAGCCACCCTCTTTCATCAGTGGCGTTAACGCAGTCCAGCCCGTTCGGATCGATCAAGATCATCGGGTTATTCCGAACATAAGCATACAGATTCCAGCTCTGTGGGGCTCCCGATCTCGCTGAAAGAAGTCCAGACGGATCAGGGCTCGTAAACCTCCCCTGTGCCGAAGACATTACCTCGCCCCGAAATAATCCAGAGCGGTCTCGGCATCTCTCTCTTTGCAGGTGAACTTGATGGATTCCCCGTCTTTGGGATTCGCCGGGCGGGCGCCGGCGTTGTAGGCCGGATAGTCGGTGGAGCGGCCGTTCATGCCAGGGGCAAAGCCCTCGCCGAAGGGGAAGTAGTCGAGGCGCTCCACGACGGCGCCCTGGGAATCGGTGATCAGGCGCGTCGAGCCCAGATGGTCCGCGGTGTAGTATTGCGTCCCGGAGACCGACGGGCCGTCGCCATACTCGGCGGCGAGCTGGCCGGAGGCGTCGTAGACGTAGACGATGGTTTTCAGATTTCATGGAGCCGGCGCCACAGACCTGATTGCCGTCGCAGGTGACCTTCTTTACGCGCCGGCCCTCGGCATCGTAGTAGTACTGTGCGGAAACCGCTCCGGAGTTGCCGGGGTCGATGGCCGAGATTATTTTGTTGTTGCCATCGTAGGAGAAGTTGAAGGAAAAACCGGGACAGACACCGTTTTCGCGGCGCTGAGAACTGATTCAGCTGATGCGAAGACGAAAACCAGTGCTAGTCCCCATTTTTCACAAGCGGCACTTTTTCGAAAGCGCTTAGGCCCCAGCGACGTACTGCTGCTCATCGCCGGAGGGTCCGTAGAGCGCGGGCACGGCAACGCCGTTGAGGCGATAATAGACGGTGAGCTGGGCGCGGTGATGAATGATGTGGCTCAGGATCATGCTGCGGAGAACCGCCGCGCGCGGCATGGAGAAGATGGTGTCGCCGGCCATCTTCAGGGTCCACTCGTCACCCAATTTGGCGTCGGAAAGCTTCTCCAGCGACGGGCGGGCGCGCGCCACCGCTTCATCGAACTTCTGGAGCAGTTCGGCGCGATTGGTGGCGATGAACGGTTTGTAGTCGGCAGGGACGTCAAAGCCGTCGTCCTCCACCACCTCTTTCAGCCAGCCGGTCATGTCGGCGATGTGGTTGGCGAGCTGGCCCATCGTCATCGACTTTTCAGCGGGCTTCCATTCAAACTTGTCTTCAGGAATGCGCTCCAGGGTTCGGTGGTGCTGGCCATTTCCGCGTCAAATTCGGGCAAAAGGGATTGTGCAAGGCTCATGATTTTTCCTCGTGGGGTTCCGGGCGGGACGAATTGGGGGTGTCCCGGCCTCCACCGAAGATTGTATCGGATCGAGGCGTCTGCTGCGCTACACTGAAATGACAGGTGCAACAGATCGGGCGATACCAGGTCGACGGCGAGCTGGGGCGCGGTGCGATGGGCATTGTCTACAAGGCCCACGACCCTGCGATAGGCCTAATGAGAGCCATTAAGTCGATCCGGCTCAAAGACCTATCTGACGACAATGAGCGCCAACGTCTGCGCGATCGGCTGTTTCGCGAGGCGCAATCGGCCGGCATCCTGTCCCACCCCGGCATCGTCACCATTTACGACATCGCGGAAGCCGACGGACTGGCCTATATTTTCATGGAGTTCGTAGACGGCCCGCCGCTGGAGCGGGTGCTGGCTTCGTCGGACGCGCTCAACCCACGGCAACTGATCCGGATCCTGCTGCAGGCGGCTTTGGCGCTGGATTATGCGCACAAAAAAGGGATCGTCCATCGGGACATCAAGCCGGCGAACGTCCTGCTCGACGGGGCCGGTTCGGTTAGGATCACCGACTTCGGCCTGGCGAAGATCCTCGCGCAGGAGATGACGCAGGCGGGCACGATCAGGCACCCCGACCGACATGTCGCCGGAGCAGATCGACGGAAGTGAGATCTCCGGGGCGACGGATCAGTTTGCGCTGGGCGTGATCGCGTATGAGGTCCTGACCGGGACCAAGCCGTTTCAGCGCCGATACCATCCCGGCGTTGATGTTCCAAATCCTGAACCAGCCAGCCGGCGCCCGCGCGTGAGATCAACGCGAGCTTGCCGGAAGGGGCCGGCCGCCGTGCTGACCAAGGCGATGGCGAAGTTGCCCGCGGATCGTTTCGAGAATTGCGAAGCGTTTGTCAATGCGCTGGCCAATGCCTCTGGCGGCGACACCGGACTGGGTCCCGATTGAGCGCGGGGAAGACGAGCCCGGGGGATGGACGAATCCGCGATCCGACGACGGCGGATCATCCGGCGAGCGGCGCGGATCCCGTGAATGACGCCGCGGCAACGCTCCGACGATCGGCATGTGCGGCCGGAACGAAAGCCGGAAGCGAAGGAAGAGGTCGCGGTCCCGAAGATCGGGGCGGAAAGCGGCGGCCGAGTCATCGGAGCCGGAGCCTCCGGTATTCCTGGGTCCGGCGGGTGCTCGGGGAACCCATACGCACTGGGAGCCTCGGCGGGGTCTGGAAGAAGCCACGAGGATAAGCCTAGCCATACCGTTCGCAATCTTTTGCTGGTCGCGCTGTTGGTGTTGATCGCCGGGGGCGGGTATGTCTGGTTCGCGATGAATCAGGGTGCGGAAACCCGCTGGCGATGCAACCGAGCAGAATGCGGAGTTGGCGGCTCCCGAGGAGTCGCCAGGAGAATGCAACAGAGACAACATCGCCGGAGGTGGGCCTGGCTCCGGGGTGCGGTCGAGGACGGTGGGGTAGGCGAGGTCGCCGATAACGCGGCTGACGAAGCGGCTGCGCCGGAGTCGGCTGCAACTGAAGGCAACGATATAAAGGGCACGGCGGCCGCTCCCGCCATACCTCAGCAGGCGGCCCCGGAGACTTCGGCCAAGAGCGTCGCTCGAGAGGCCCAGCACCGAGGGTCCCCGCGCTGCTCCTCCCACGAACGGCTCCCGGCAAAACCGGTGCCCGCGAAGGCGGCCCCCGCGAAAGCGAAGTTCGGCGATGGCGTGGCGAATGCAGGGCGTGTTCCGGCTGACCACGAATCCCGCGGGCGGGACGGCGGTCTTCGACAGTAATCCGACCTCGGCCCTGCACGACCCCTTGCATCGTGACCCTGCCGCGCGGACGGCACACCTTCCGCGTGACGGCTGACCGGGTACCGGCCGCTGGATCGCATCATTTATATTCCCGATGACCCCGGCCTGTTCCTGGACCTGCGGCCGCAGACGGGAACCCTGATGCTGACGACCCGGCCGGCGGGGCTTGGGGTGATGATCGACGGGCGGACCCAGTCCGATGTGACGCCCGCTGAGCGTCCGCCTGCCGGTGGGCGATCACGAGGTAGTGGTGATCAATGGGGCGAACCGCAGACCTTCCCGGTGACGATCAAGGACAACCAGATCATCACGCAGTCGGTGAACTGGGAACAGTAAACCCCGGCACAGCAAATCTCGGCGAACCGGGTCCCCTCTCGCGGATTAGGATCGTCATACGCGACGCCGCTATTCGCCCTTCAAATGCTTGGAGAAGAACGGCAGGACCTTCGACGCGATACCGTGCCTGGACCTTGTCGCCGTGATTGCCGTCGAGGTTTCGTATTCGTGCGGGATCTTTAGACGGCTCAGCTCGGCTTCCAGTTGTTCGTTGGAGGCGAACAGACCATCGGACCGGCCCGAATCGATCATGAAGGCATCGAAGCTGCGCAAGGCGGGCACGTGCTGGTTGACCATGACCGTGGGAGAATTGGCGGCCCAGCGCGCGGCGACCAGCGGATCAAACTTGCCGTCGACCATGTAGTTGTCGAAGTAGTCGGGCGGGTTGCTGGGGTCGGGCGACCAGGCGGCGGCCTGAGCCTGTCCCGCCAAGGCAAAGCCGTTGCCCTTGCCTTTTCCCTTTCCCTTTGGCGCCGGCCTTCCCCTTGGCCGAGGCGCTCCTTTTCCTTTTGCCGCGGGCGCGGCCTTTCCCTTGGCTCGATTCGGATTGCCGGGCTGCGGCAGGTTCAGCAAGCAGCAGGCGCTCATCGCGTAGATCGAGCTGTAGACCTCCGGGTAGCGCATCGCCACGCGCAGCGTCCCATAACCGCCCATCGAATGGCCGACCAGGCCGCGTGATTCGCGAGCCGGGATGGTTCGGTAATGCGAGTCCATATAGTCGACCAGGTCGTGCGCCACGAAGGTCTCCCAATCGCCGGTCGTAGGCGAATCGGAATACATGGAGCCGTTGTATTTGGTGTTGGCGTCCGGAAGTACGACGATCATCTCCTGAACGTTGCCGGCCATCTCGCGGTCTGACTGCTCGGGGACCTGCATCAGGTTCCAATAGGCCTGGGCGGTCGCGCCATAGCCGTGCAGGAAGTAGACCACCGGATAGTGGCGCGTGGGACTGGAGGGATAGCTCGGCGGCAGGTAAATCAGGACGTCGCGGTCGGGCGAGTCCCCTTCAAGATTGCCTTCCAGCGAAGCCCCGTGGACTTTGGATCGGTTTCGAAAGTTCCCTTCCCGGCCGATGATTGCGCGGACGACTCCGGGGTCATCCAGATGCCGAGCCCGGCGAGCGCGAGGGCCGCAAACGCGGCGTTTAACAGGAGTTTCGTGCGTGATTGAACCATGATCTTAGACCTCTCGTTTAACGACCGCGAAGATGCTGGGAGAAGAACGGCAGGAGCTTTTCCGCATACCGTGGCTGAACCCGATTCATGTGATCGCCGTCATAGGTTTCGTACGTATGCGGGATCTGGAGCCGTTTCAACTGCGCTTCCAAAAGCTCATTGGAATCGAACAGCGTGTCGGAGGTCCCGATGTCGATCATGAAGGCGTCGAAGCTGCTGAGTTCGGGCACGTACTGGTCGACCATAACGATCGGAGAATTCGCGATGTAGCGTTGCGCGACGATCGGCTGGAACACTCCATCCTTCACGGGCATGTCGAGGTAGTCGGGCGGATTGCCGGGATCGGGCGACCAGGCCGCGGCCTGGGCCTGTCCGACCAGCGCGAAGGGGTTGCCCTTCCCTTTTCCCTTGCCCTTCGGCGCGGGACCTTTTCCTTTCGCCGCGGGCGCCCCTTTGCCCTTGGCCTGATTCGGATTTGGCGGCTGCGGATTGTTCATCAGGCAGCACGCGCTCATCGCATAGACGGATCCGAAGACTTCTGAATATTTCATGGCGACGCGCAGCGTGCCGTAGCCGCCCATCGAATGGCCGGAGAGTCCGCGCGAGGCGCGTTCGGGAATGGTGCGGTAGTTCGCGTCGATGTAGTTGACCACGTCATGCGCAATGAAGGTTTCCCAGTCGCCGGTGACCGGGGAGCTGGAGTACATCGCGCCGTTGTACTTGGTGTCGGCGTCGGGGAAAACGACGATCATCTCCTGGAGCCCGCCGGCCATCTCGCGATCCGACGCTTCCGGCACCTGCATCAGGTCCCAGTAGGCCTGCGCGGTGGAGCCGTAGCCGTGCAGGAAGTAGAACACCGGATAGTGGCGCGTGGGGCTGGTGGCGTAGCTGGGGGAAGGTAGACCAGAACGTCGCGATCTGGCGAATCGCCTTCGAGGTTCCCTTCCAGCGCCGTGCCGTGGATCTTGATCTTTTCGACGGTGCCTTTGCCTTTCGCCGAGCTTTGGGCGGCCGATGGCGGGGTCATCCATACGCCGAGCCCGGCGAGGGCGAAGGTCGCCAGCGCGGCGTTGAGCAGGAACTTGGTGCGGGATTGGGGCTTATTCATGGGTAGATGGACCTCGGGGATAGGGTACATCAAGTGGGCGGGAGGTTACAGGAGACAGGAGACAGGAGACAGGAGAAGCGTGACGCAGCCGGCAGGAGGACCGCGGTGATTCCCGTCTTCCTATATCGATTCTTATTCTTCGCGGAACTTGTGCCGGGCAACATTTCCAATAGCACGTAAATTTCCTACTATTTCGGCCGATCTATCTAAAGCGAACCGTAAACGTCGAGCCACCGCATGATTGCCGAAACCATCCCGGGACTGTACGACTTTGAGGGCAAACAGGTTTTTGGCCCCAGCAAGCGGCGGCACCGGTATTTCAACGGCCGGCCGATCGGGACGTTTTTCAGCCAGCCGGTCGAGGTTGAGTGCCGCGATTTGGAGCAGGTTCGGCAGTTCCTCAGAACTTGCCGCTATGTCTCGGACCAGGAGCAATTCGGCGTCCAGGATCACTGGATGAAACCGCATGAGTTCGAGCAGTCCCGGTGCGGGGATTGCGATGATTTCGCGTTATGGACGTGGAGGCAGCTCGTTCAGCTCGGCTACGAGGCGCGGTTCGTGATTGGCGGCGTAACCCGGTATGGGGCATGTCACGCGTGGGTTGCCTACCGGGCCGATGGGAAAACGTTCGTGCTGGAGTCGACCTATCCGAGCCGCCGCAGTATTCCTCGGCTTGAGACGCTGCTCTACTCACCGGAGATCTCGGTGAGTTACGAGAACGGTGCGGTGAAGTACTACCAGCATTCCGCTCGCAAGGCCAGCCCGACAGCGTTGCAGGTAGCTCCGATGGTTCCGGAATGGATGTGGTTTCGGATGGTCCTGCTGAGCCGGTGGACCTTGTGGCCGTACTATGCGGTGCGGCGGATCTTGGGACGTCGATTGCGACGGCGCGGCGTCCGTTGATTTAAATCCCCGTTCAGAAAGCAAAAGGCAGGAACCGCCCGTGGCGACTCCTGCCTCAGTTTTCCGACCATCCGCGCTCCGTACGGATCAGATACACTATCGCTATTCGATGCGACATCGACCTCTCTATCGATGGGTGTTCAACCTGCATCTGCTGGTTTCCCTTGCCTTGGGATTGTTTATCTCCATTGTGAGCGTGACCGGCGCCATCCTTGGCTTTGAGCCGGAGATTGACCGTCTGCTTCATCGCGACATCTCTTACGTCGTGCCGGAGGGGCGTGTTCTTACACTCAGGCAGCTTCAGGATCGAGTCACGGCGGCCTACCCGGATGAGCCTGTCGTTGCGATGATGCCCGCGCTCGCCGACGATCTTTCCTGGCAAGTTGCACTCCCTTCTGGAATCGCATATGTAGATCCATATACCGGGGAAATTCTCGGCATTCGCGAACGAGGGGAGTCATTTCTCGGCACAGTCCGATCCCTTCATGTGGGGCTGGTGGGCGGAGCAATTGGCGCGTTCCTGGTGAAGTGGTCAACGGTCGCCGCCGTGCCGCTGCTTGTGTCGGGTATTGTCTTGTGGTGGCCTCAAAAGCGCTTCAGGTTCTCCGGCTCTTTCCGCCGCCGACGCTCCTGGCTGGACGCACACAATAGCCTGGGAGCCGCCGCTGGACTGTTCCTACTGATGTTGGCGGCAACGGGTTCCGCGATGGCCTTTTCCGACTCCATGCGGCCGCACTTGTATCGAATCTTTGGTGAGGACCCGCCGCCTGAGGCGCCCAGATACACGGCGGATTTCAGCGAGCCTTTCCGCGTGTCCTCGGACCAGGCGCTGAACATTGCGACCGAAGCCGTTCCCCGGGCGAAACCGTACCGGATTCAGTTTCCGGAATTCGGCGGGACGTTTGTGGTGACTCTGAACGATCCGGCCGACCGGATCCTTGGAGAAAGGCACTCGGTCGTGATCGATCCACACTCCGGGGCGATCCTGCTTCACCGCAACCCAAACTATATCCACGGCGTGAACCGCATCCTCGCAGCGATCAACAAGGCCCACACGGGAAGCCTTTTGGGCATTTTTGGAAAGTTCCTGGTCTGCGTGGCGAGTTTGCTTACTCTGGCGATCTTCGTGTCAGGGATCGGCATGATGTGGTTTCGCAGCCTAAAACCTGGCCGTCCTTTGCTCCGATAGGAGTCCCGCATGCTGAGATACGGTTTTATCCTTCTATTCCTTTTAATCCCGGTCATTCTCCGTGCCCAAGAGTTGAGCGGCAAGTGGAGAGGGAGTTTCAAAGCTGAAGGCGGTGATCATGAGATTCCCCAGCTTATTGTTCTCCACCAAAGCGGCTCGCAAATCACGGGCAGCGGAGGGCCGGACGATTCGGAACAATATCCCATAGCGAACGGAACGGTGCAGGGCGATAGGGTTCACTTTGAACTGACGACGGCCCTCTCAAAATTCTCTTATGACCTCATGAAAAAAGGGAATGATCTAAGCGGCATCCTGGAGATCAAAAGCCTGAATCGAGTTACCCGGGCCACCGTGAAGCTCAAGCAGGAGTGAGCCGCGCGAGCGAACTTACAAAGCCGCTTCCCAACTCCGTCGACGCTTGCCTGCATCGAGCGGAGTTTCGCTCGACACTCTCAGACAAAAAGAGGCAGGAATCACCCGCTGGCGAATCCTGCCTGCATCTTTGCGTTGATGGGTTCGTAAGAACACGGGACAGGCACCGTTTTCCGTCCGGCCTGTGGTGCTCTCCGGCAGGCCCGGTTGCCGGAGAACCTAGTACCTGTTCCCTCGTATTGAGTGGGCGTGGACATAAGGCTGGATTATCGGAAGCGGCTTGCTTCGCCTCCTCATCCATTCACTAAAGATAGCGTCCGGATACGCCGTCACCCAGGCGCAATCTGCTTCTGCATAGGGTAGACTTAGCTGATTCATTTAGATGCCTCTCTTGCCGGGCGACAAACTCGGGCCGTATGAGATCGTCGTTCTTAAGCGTGCCGCAATCGGCAGAGGCGGCCCCGCCCATCGGGGACATCCCGCGAGAGCATACAGACGGTTCAGATCAGTGCTGTGTTCTCACAGCAAGATAGGTGGCCAAGACCATGCAACTCAAACCCGGCGATACGCTCGGCAATTACAAGATCGAAGCCTCCATCGGCAAAGGCGGCATGGGTGAGGTCTTTCGGGCCACCGATACGCGCCTCAATCGTCCGGTGGCGATCAAGGTTTCGCACAAGGAGTTCAACGAACGCTTTGAGCGCGAAGCCAAGGCAATCTCGGCACTGAACCATCCGAACGTCTGCACGCTCTATGACGTGGGTCCGAACTACCTGGTCATGGAGTTTGTCGAAGGGGAGACGCTTTCGCAACGGATTGCCAAAGGTCCCCTGCCGCTGGACAAGACGCTGGAGTACGCCGGGCAGATCACCGACGCCCTGGCCGCCGCGCACGCCAAAGGCATCATCCATCGCGACCTGAAGCCGGGTAACATTATCATCACGCCGAACGGCGCAAAGGTCCTGGATTTTGGGCTCGCCAAGCTCAGCCAGATTGGTCTCGCGGGAGCAACCCAGTCCAGCGAAGTCGTGACGATGACCGAGCCGATCACCGGGGCCGGATCCATCGTCGGCACGCTGCACTATATGTCGCCCGAGCAGGTGGAATCAAAAGAGGTCGATGAACGCTCCGACATCTTTGCCTTCGGCGCGGTGCTATACGAAATGATCACCGGCCAGCGCGCCTTCGACGGCGACTCGAAAGCCGCCATTATGGCCGCGGTGATGAAAGACCAGCCGGCATCGGTGCGGCAGCTTCGCCCGGATGCGCCGCGGTCGCTGGATCGGTTGGTGAAGAAGTGTCTCGAAAAGAAGCCCGACGACCGTTGGCAGACAGCTCGCGATCTGAAGCCGACCATCGAGATGATCGATCTCGACGCGGTCTCGGGCTCCTCGCTTTCCGCAGCGAATCCAACCGGCAGTCCATCGAGTGGCTCGGCGAGCGGCATTCAAGCCGTGCCACAGAAGAATTGGATGCTTCCGGCGGTCGGCGCTCTTGCCGTGATCGCCATCGCGGTCATGGGATGGATGTTATGGAGTTCACCAGGGACCACGGACACGGCAGGGCAGCCTACGCCCCAAGTCCTGCAATTTGAGATCGGAACCGAAGACGGCGCCTCGCTTACGACAACCCCGACGATTTCTCCGGACGGAAGACGCGTCGCGTTTATCGCCACCAGTGTGGACGGACAGACCCAACTGTGGGTCAGGACGCTTGAAACCATGCAATCCCGACCGCTGGATGGCACGGAAGGAGCCAAAGGCTTTCCTTTCTGGTCCTGGGATAGCCGGTATCTCGTCTTCAGCAATGGCCGGCAGGTAAGCAAGATTGAAGCAACAGGCGGACCACCTCAGACACTTTTTGAGTCCGCCGGCGCCGTGGTGTCCGGATTTTGGACCGAAGACGACAGGGTCGTGTTGGCGTTCGTGGGCACTGGAATTGTGGAAGTCCCGGCGGCGGGTGGCGCCCCCACCGAACTCCTGAATTCTGGCGTATTCCCCTCCCTACTTCCGGATGGACGGCATTTTGTTTACTGTACGCCACAGCAGAATGATATTCGTCTCGCGACCCTCCCAGAGCCGGATGCCGCCGCAGCGGGCGTAGTGGAGGACACGCTACTGATTTCGGGGGCCAACGTCTCGGCCGCCCATTACTCAGCTGGTTCGGACGGGACCGGATATCTCTTGTTCCAGCGTGGCGGTTCAGACACGACGTCTCCTACGTTGGTGGCGCAAGAGTTCGACGCAGACACTCTGGAGTTGAAGCGGAACGCCGTGCCGGTGCAAGAAGCGGTTCCTCCCGGTGCGTTCTCTGTCTCCCAGACTGGGGTCTTGGTCTACAGCACCGCGGCCTTCAATCTGGGGTCCGGCTTGGATACGGGGAGTTTTGGCCTACTAACCTGGTTGGATCGTAGCGGCGAGGTCCAAGGCACGGTGGGTGATCCGGCTTTCTACACCCTCGGGATGCGGCTTTCCTGGGATGGGACGCGGGTTGCCTCTTCGCGGGATGGCGATGTGTGGATTTCTGATATCGTCCGGGGAGGCGCCACCAAACTCACCTTTGACTCTGAGCATGGCGAGATCGGCCCCATTTGGTCCCCGGATGGAACCGAGGTGATGTACGCCAGCCTTGGCTGGGAGGACGGTCTCTATCGGGCGTTCCGGAAACCATCGAATGGCGCTGGGGAAGAGACGTTGGTTTTCGCAACGGAAGGCACGGCGCCGTACTTTGTTGGAGATTGGTCGCGAGACGGGCGGTATCTGTTGGTCTATGACATCACGCCGGGCAACGTCTACGTTCTGCCGATAGCCGAAGCCGACGGAACCTCCGATGCCTTCATCCAGTTGACCAACTTGCCCGACGCCGATGAACGAGGCGCGCGTTGGGCGCCCAATGGACGGTTCTTCTCCTATACGTCCAACGAAACCGGCCGGGATGAGGCATTTGTGCGCAACTTTGATCCCGAGACAGGTTCTCCGATGCCCGGCAAATGGATGGTTTCGACCGGTGGCGGTACCAGTCCGCACTGGAAGGCCGATGGGACGGAACTGTACTACATGGCTTCCAATGGCGACATCATGCTGGTGGAAGTGAACACCCAGGGAGAGTTTGAACATAGCGTCCCGAAGCGGCTGTTCCGGGTTCCCGTTCCAGGAAACTTTTGGGAGGTCAACGGGGATGGAACCGAGTTTATGATCCCGGTACCGGAAGGCGAAACGGGACAGGTTCCCTACCGGGTGGTGATCAACTGGGCCTCGACGCTGAAGAACTAGAAGCGCTTGCCAGCGCGGACGTCCTGGACCAGCTACTGCACGCCGCGAATGACGTCGGTTCAGGCGTTCCATCGCTGGGGGAAGGCAAGTGGCAAGTAGGATCGAGCTCATGATTCCCGGGTGGATCGCGATGTTGCGATCCGGACTTCTAGGAAGCGTTTGAGGAACACTTTGAGCGGCAAGCGCGGGATCATGTCCGGATGGTCGGCAATACGGAAGTTACCAAGGAGAAACAACATGAGAATCGGATTGAACGTCGTGGGCGCACTCCTGGTGCTCGTGGGAGTCATTTGGGTTTTGCAAGGAATTAACGTATTACCAGGCAGCTTCATGACTGGACAGATTCAATGGGCAGTCTATGGCGGGATCGCGATCGTAGCGGGCGGCGGGATACTATGGATGGCTAATCGACGGAAGCCGAATCTATAGAGCGTGATTTTGACCGCCTTCACCCGTAACGTTCGGCTTCATCGAGCGCGGCTAACGATGCGGGTAGCTATTGGCCGTCTCTGCTGCGACCGTGTTATCCGGTGCGACTGGTGTCATGAAACTGGGCGAACATTAAACTGGCTATTTGAGCAACGCGGGAGTGAGAAGTCCTTCGTCGGTCGATTGACTCTAAAAACTTTAGCCGCCGCCGTGTTAGCCGGATATCCTGCAAACTGCGCGAATTCAGCCGCTGATCAGGGAGGCGACGAGGCGTTCCGGCCTCCTCTCGATTCGCATAAAATATCCTGAGGGGGAAACAAATGTGACGCAGCGGATCATACTTTCCTTGCCCTGGCGCGGAAATCTCTTTCCGCGTTGGGCAGAGTTCCTGATCGCCATCGATCCGCTGGCTCCGTTTTCCAATACCGCGGAATGGAGCAGCCTGATTCTCCGCACGGAGCAGGCGAATCCCTTCCAGTTCAATCCTCCTTTCTCGCTACCGCCGGTGGGGACCTGCACAGTCTACGAAACGCGGGGCAACCTGCTGAACTCTGGATCCCCGCTGCTAAACGACTCCGATGCAAGGGGCCTCAATGGCCTCCTGCTCAGCGGTCAGGTGGGTGGCGACTTGACCGGGCAGGGTCTCGTCTTCGGCGACAACCATGAGGCGGCAGTGAGTACGCCGGGCGGCGTCGACATGGGTCCCATTCGGGCCTCGGTCAGCGCGCCGCTATTCCCATCCTGGACGAATCAGGCTCAGGCCGGCGTGATTTCCAGGAGCAAGTCTCTTACGCTGCAATGGTCCTCCGCGTCCGGATTGGCCTTCATCGCGGGTGGGTCGGTGGACCGCGTCAATAAGGCGTCCGCGCTATCGGACGCATCCGCGGGTTCCTTCACCGTGCCCGCCTGGGCGTTGGGTCACCTGCCGGTTTCGCGAAACAAGTTGGGGGAGATGGAGGGTATGCTGGCGCTGGGTTTAGGCCCGGCTGTGCAGTCTGGCCTCTTCTCCGCGCTAGGCCTCGACCTGGGCGCCAACGTGTTCCGCTCCTGGGCTGCCAATTCCATACAGGTGACTCAATAATGCACCGAACCGCCTTATTACGGCCAATCCTAATACTGTCGCTGCTTCTCTCGCTAGCGGGTTGCAAGAAGGCATTAAAGTCTGTCGTGCGGAGATACGCTGGCCACATCTACGCGCAGTATTACGATAAGCAAGAAGGGGAATCAGGAGAATATCGCTATTTGACACTCTTGTGGGATGGCGATAAGTGGGTCGCAGGCGTACCACATCAGTTGGCCAACGATGTTCAAGCAAGAGGCCAGGTGGTGGATCAATCCGACTCCCCGCCTTCTGTGCCTTCTTTGGACGGGTCTGGATCCCGCGCCGCGGCCTTCATGCCCACCAGCACCCTCTACACGCTCGATGTCTACGGCCAGGACCGCATCGTGGTATCCGATCTGGATGCCGGCGCTATTCTGACCACGGTGAACCTCCCGCGTCTCGGCTCGGTGAGCATCGCCTCCAGCGCCGCCAGTCCCTTCATCTACGTCTCTAATCAAGCGCAGAGCGCCGTGGGAACCCTTCCGGCTACCCCCGCCGGCATCACCGTCTTCGATAAACGAACGAACACGATCGCAATGGATCGCGTGCTTCCTGATGGCATCGTTCCCTTCCTGGGACAGAATCCGCTGGGCCTTGCGCTTTCACCCGACGGCTCGCGGCTCTATCTGGTCAACAACGGCCCCCCCGCGACCATAGAGGTCTACGATGCCGCGACCCTCAGCTCTGTCGCCTCCATTGCGGCGGGCGGGTCTACGTTCTTCGAGGAAGCCGTCGTGAGTCCGGATGGCTCGCTGCTGTGCGCCGTCCGATCCGATGGCCGCATCGCGCTCATCGATACCCTAACGAGCACGGTTTCGACGCTGATTCCGATGGGAGGCTCGCCCACCTCGCCGATCTTCAGTCCGGACGGTACAATCGTTTACTTCGCCCGGCGCACCGATATCGCGATTGTCGATGCTGTCACCGCAACGCTGTCCTCAACTCGCCCTATTCCTGGAGCCGTGAGGGTCGCACAAGTTCTGCTTTCCACCGATGGTGAGGACTTGTTCGCCAACGACGCCCAGGGTGGCCAACTGGTGCGCTTCGACACAGCAACGCTTCAGATTGTTCAGACGTTGCCGTCCAGCCCGGGCAGTGTTATTTTTGGCCCGGAATGACGCGGCATCCGCGCGATTCGTGGACTCCGAGCCTTCTAAGCTGTCCGTTCTTCGACCTCTGGCGCACGGGGCGCACCCGCGCCACATGAGAAGAATGCGAAACGCCGCCCACGTTTGACTTGATCGAGTGTGACGTCGTCACCCCGATCCCAAACGAAGAAAGAGGCAGGAATCACTCGCTGGCGGCTCCTGCCTGCATCTTTAAATTGATTGGGTTCGTCGAAAACCGGGACAGGCACCGTTTTCCGTCTGGCATGCTGTGCTCTCCGGCGGGCTCGACCGCCAAAGGAACTAGTGCCTATCCCTGGTTTTTGCCAGTCTTTCTCTAGCCGCTTTAACGTTTTGCTGAAACCACCTGCTACTGCTTCGGCTAGCGCCCCGCAAAGCGGGGCGCACAATGGGCGGCGTGCCGCCTATTGCAGCGGGAGGTCCTCCTGCCCGTCGTCCTCATCGTCGCTGCCGTTCGGCTTCTTCGGCTTCTCCTCGCCACCAACCTCGCCTTCGACGTCATCGGCTTCCGGGATGAGGCTGGCTCCGGCGACGATATCGCCATCCTCGACGTTGACCAGTCGGACGCCTTGCGTCGACCGGCCGGTCTTGCGGATCTCGCCCGCTTCGATGCGGATGATCTGGCCATTGGCGGTGATGATCATCAGCTCGGACTCGTCGGTGACCGGCAGGGTCGCCGTCACCTTGCCCACCTTTCTGGTGGTCTTCATGTTGATGACGCCCTTACGGCCGCGCGAGGTCAGCCGGTAGTTACCCGGCGGGGTCCGCTTCCCGTAGCCGTTCTCCGAGATCGATAGGATCAGCTTATCGGTGTCGCGCGGGATGATGACCACGCCGACGACGTAATCGTCCTTGCCGAGCTCCATGCCGCGCACGCCGCGCGCCGGTCGGCCCATGGCGCGGACTTCCTGCTCGTCAAAGCGGCAGGCCATGCCGTCATGGGTGCCGATGAAGATGAAGTCCTCGCCGCTGGTGAGGCGGGCCGCGAACAACTCATCGCCGTCGTCCAGGTTGATGGCGATGATGCCGCGCGACATCGGATTGTCGAACTCGGTGAGCTGACACTTCTTGATGATGCCGTGCTTGGTCACCATCACGATGTACTTGTCGGCGACGAATTCCTTCACGCACATGAAGGCCGAGACGGTCTCGTCCGGCTGCAGCGCGATGAGGTTCGAGATGTGCTTGCCCTTTCCGGTGGTTCCGGCGTCGGGGATGTTGTAGAGCTTCAGCCAGTAGACGCGCCCCTTGCTGGTGAAATACAGCATGTAGGAGTGCGTGGAGCCGATGACCAGGTGTTCCACCACGTCTTCGGCGCGGGTCGACATGCCGATGCGGCCCTTGCCGCCGCGCGTCTGCCGGCGGTAGGTATCGACGGCCGTGCGCTTGACGTAGCCGCCGCGCGTATAGGTCACCGCGACGTCCTCGACCTGCACCAGGTCCTCCAGCGAGATCTCCCCGGAGTCCTCGATGATCTCAGTTCGGCGCTCGTCGCCAAAGGTCTTCTGGACTTCCTTGAGTTCCTTGATGATGAGCTTCCGGAGCACTGTTTCCGAGCCCAGGATCTCCAGATACTCGGCGATCCGGGCCTGCAGTTCGGCCAACTCGTCGAGGATCTTCTGCTGCTCCATGCCGGTGAGGCGCTGGAGTTGCAGTTCGATGATGGATTGCGCCTGGCGCTCGCTGAAGCGCGGCCCAATTTCGCCCGCGTCGATCAGTGCAGCGTATTCCTTGGCCTCGTCCGGCGTGATGAACGCCATCAGCGCCTCGCGGGCTTCCTTCGGGTTCGCCGATTGGCGAATCAACTGAATCACCGCGTCGAGGTTGTTCAGAGCGCGCTGGAAGCCGAGCAGGATATGCTCGCGCTCGCGGGCTTTTCGCAATAGGTAGTCAGTGCGCCGGCGAACGACGTCGATGCGGTGCTCGACGAAGCGCTTGAGCGCATCGAGGATGCCCATCTCGCGCGGCTGCCCGTTGACGATGGCCAGCAGGATGACGCCGAAGCTGGTCTGGAGCTGAGTGTACTTATAGAGATTGTTGAGAACGACTTCGGCCTGCTCGCCGCGCTTCAGGTCGAAGACGATGCGCATGCCGTCGCGGTCGGACTCGTCGCGGATCTCGGAGATGCCTTCGATCTTTTTATCGTTTACCAGGCCGGCGGCATGCTCAATCAGCCGGGCCTTGTTCACCTGGAACGGAATCTCGGTGACGACGATCGATTCGCGATCCTTGCCGCGCTGTTCGGTGGCGGCCTTGGCGCGCAGTTTCAATGATCCGCGGCCGGTGGCGAAATAGTTCTGGATGCCTTCGCGACCCAGGATGAAGCCGCCCGTCGGGAAATCCGGACCCTGCACGTGCGTCGCGATCTCGGCCAGCGTGATCTTGGGGTTCTGGACCAATGCAATGGCGGCGTTGATGATCTCGGTGAGGTTGTGCGGAGGGATCTTGGACGACATGCCCACCGCGATGCCCTCACTGCCGTTGACCAGCAGGTTGGGAACCCGGGTCGGCAGGACCTCGGGCTGCATCTCGGTGTCGTCGTAGTTGGGCAGGAAGTCGACGGTTTCCTTGTCGATGTCCTCGAGCAGTGCGGAGGCCACGCGCGACAGGCGGGCCTCGGTGTATCGCATGGCCGCGGGCGGATCGCCATCGACCGAACCGAAGTTGCCTTGCCCGTCAACCAAGGGATAGCGCAACGAGAAGGGCTGCGCCATGCGGACCAACGCATCATAGATCGCCGAGTCGCCGTGGGGATGGAGCTTGCCCATCACGTCGCCCACGATGCGGGCGGCCTTCTTGGTGGGCCGGTTAAAGTGCAACCCCATCTCATGCATCATGTACAGCGTGCGGCGATGCACCGGCTTCAACCCGTCGCGGACGTCCGGTAGCGCACGGCCGACGATCACGCTCATCGCGTAGTCGAGATAGGAGCGGCGCATCTCGTCCTCGATGTTGATCGGGATCATGTTCTGCGCTCCGGTCAGCGACATCTGATCGCCGGGTGGCGGGTTTTTCGGATCGTTCCCCTCGGGGGACTCCGGATTGTTGGAATCTTGATTCGGATCTTGAGGATCGGCCAAGCGTGATCTCCTTCGGTGACGCCGCGCGTCGGGCGGAACTCAAACGGTTTCTGTAGCTTGCTGGCGCCCTTTCGCGAAACGGCCCAGCGCCGCTTGCCGCGACGCTCAAAGTGGCGGGGGAGGATGCTACCTAAGTCTTTATTTTAGCATGAGCTAGGTTCGGCTCTGGGGTCTCGGGCGGGGAGCCGTTTCGGCGGCTTCGGAAGGGGCCGGGCCAGAAGAAGTTCGCAGAAGGAACCGGTCCCGCCCGCCTACACTCTAGCGCTTTGTTTGCCGAAGAATAGAGAAGAAGGATAGGCTCCTATCACTAAGTAGTAAGACAGGGTACGTGAGCCCAATGGGTGAGCGCAATTAGTGAGCTTGGGTGCAGAGGTGATGGAGTCAGGTCGTTAGAACGAGGATCAAGACAAGGACAACGAGGAGGGTTGACCGGGAAACGCGTGGAGCGAGGTCGCAAGGGAGATCCCCTGCGGAAGGGGCCCTGCCCAAAGGAGGGTGGTCCGATCCGCCCCGGCGGGGGTTGACAACCGCATCGCGTTCCATAGAATGGGGTTACTGGTTTTATGCCGGGTTGTGAGCATAAAGAGAGTGAATTCCTGATGCGCAGGGACGGCATCGATTATGTCGAATGCCGGGACTGTGGCGAAGTTTTCGAGGCGGAGGACCTGGAACAGGTCTCCATCTACGATGACGAGCCGGAAGGCGAACTGGAGCAGAACACCGATTCTGCTGTAGAACGGGTCCGGCATAAGAAGGCCTCTTAAGGTCGACCGCCACGTCCAATTCCCCGCCGACTGCCCCTGAGGCAGGATGCACCATTGGTGCGTTTTCCCGAGATCCAACATGAAGAACGAGCGTAGATCGTGAGCACGGTCTAAGCTGGATAAGACGATACCGGACGCCTCCCAGCCGCGCGCCCAGGCCGGGCATCGTAAATAAGGAGCCGTTCGGGAAACTCAGGCGAGACGAACAGGAACTGAAACGTTGGCATCGATTCCCCATTCCGGCGACCATCCCCTGCGGCGGGGTCTCATTCGGCTCCGTCCAGAGGAGCCGCCGGCCGACGGGCCGCTGCGGATCGTCTCCATCGGGGGCGGCAGCGGGCTGTCCACGCTGCTGCGCGGACTGAAGCGCTATGTGAAAGCCAACCCGGACGAGGTTTCCCTCACCGCCGTGGTGACGGTGACCGACGACGGGGGCAGTTCCGGACGGCTGCGGCGGGATTTCGACGTTCTGCCTCCCGGAGACATCCGGAATTGCATGGTGGCGCTGAGCCAGGATGAACTCCTGCTAACCCAACTGTTCAACTATCGATTTTCGGAGGGACGGGGCTTGCGCGGACACAGCTTCGGCAACCTGTTCCTGACGGCGATGACGAACCTGACCGGTGATTTCGGCAGCGCGGTGCAGCTTTCAAGCGAGGTGCTGGCGGTGGCGGGCCGGATCTATCCGTCGACGGCGTCCAATGTGGTGCTGGAGGCTCGCCTGGAGGGGGGCCGCACGGTCACCGGCGAAACCAAGATCAGCCGCAGCCGACGCCGGATCGATCGCCTGTTTCTCTCGCCGCGGCGCGTCAAGCCATTGCCGGAAACGCTGGAGGCAATCGCCCAAGCGGACCTGATCACGCTGGGTCCGGGCTCGCTGTTCACCTCGGTGATTCCCAACCTGCTGGTCGACGGGATCCCCAAGGCCATTGTCGCTTCCCCGGCGCGCAAGGTCTACTTCATGAACCTGATGTCGCAGCCCGGCGAGACGACCCGCTTTAGCGCCGCAGATCATCTGGCGATGCTGCGCAAGCATGCCGGCCGCTATGGCAAGCAGTTCATTGACGTGTGTGTTCTGAATTCGGGACCGCTGCGCGCGCAGGTGGTCGCCGAGTACGGCGCCAAGCAAGCCGAGCCGATCGCGTGCGATGAGGAAGCGGTGGCAAAGTTGGGGGTTGAGGTGGTCGCCATGGATCTGGTGCGCATGGCCGGCCGGACTTCCAAGATCCACGCGTCCAGGATCCGGCACGATTCCGGAGCAATTGCAGCGGTGGCCATGGAACTGGCGCAACAGGCTCGCGCCGAGCGGATCGAATCGGCGCCGAATCGGCGCATTGCCCACGGGTAGCCGCACGCCTTCTCCCAAGAAAGGAATTCCATGAATACGACGGTTGTGATTCTGGCGGCAGGGTTGGGAACGCGGATGCGCTCCAAGCATGCCAAGGTGTTGCATCGGGCCGGAGGCAAGGCGCTGGTGGAGCACGTGGTGGAGGCGGCCCTGGCCATCACCACCCCGGAGCGAATCGTGGTCGTCACCGGGCATCAGGCCGAGCGCGTCGAGCAGCAGCTCGCTGGCTACGAGGTCCGCTTTGTCCGCCAGGAAGGGCAAAAGGGCACCGGGCACGCACTGGAGGCGTGCCGCGAGGCGGTGTCGGGTCTCGACGGGCTTCTGATGGTGCTGTACGGTGATACGCCGCTGCTGTCGCGCGAAACGCTAGCCGAGCTTCGGAATTCGCAATCCTCCAGCCGCGCGGCGGCGACGTTGATCACCACGACGCTGGAAGAGCCCACCGGCTACGGACGCGTGGTGCTGGATTCCAAAAAAAATGTGGTCGCGATCGTGGAGGAGAAGGCCTGCAGCGAGGAGCAGCGCAAGATCCAGCTCATCAATTCAGGGATCTATTGCTTCCGAGCGGACCTATTGTGGACGCACCTGCGTGAGGTTCAGCCGAATGCGGCGTCGGGCGAATACTATCTGACCGACATGGCCGAGATCCTGAACTACCACGGGCACCAGGTGGCGCGCCTGCAAGTGGACGATTCCAGTGAGCTGCTGGGCATAAATACTCGTGTCGAACTCGCCGAGGCCGATGCGCTGTTGCGGAGTCGCAAGGCCCGGGAGTGGATGCTGAGCGGCGTCACGATCGAGCGGCCCGAGACGGTAACCATCGACAAGGAAGCTCGCGCGGGGATGGATACGGTGATCGAGCCGTTCGCGCGGATTCTGGGAAATACCCAGATCGGGCAGGATTGCCGGATCGGCGCGGGCGCGATTCTGGAAAACGCCGTCCTGGAAGATGGTGCGGTGGTAGCGCCCTATACGCTGATCGCGGATTCCTCGGTGGCATCGGGGGCGCAGGTTGGACCGTTCGCGCGGCTGCGGATGCAAGCCGAGGTCGGACCGGACGCGCGCGTGGGCAATTTCGTCGAGCTCAAGAAGACGAAGCTCGGGGCAGGCTCCAAGAGCCAGCACTTGGCTTACCTGGGCGATTCCGAGATCGGCGAGAAATCCAATATCGGCGCGGGAACCATCACCTGCAACTACGATGGCCAGAAAAAGCACAAGACCCTGATCGGGAACGGCGCGTTCATCGGATCCAATTCCACGCTGGTGGCGCCGGTCGAGATCGGCGATGAGGCCTACGTCGCGGCGGGCAGCGTGATCACCGATGCCGTGGTCGCCGAGGCACTGGCGCTGGGCCGCGCCCGGCAGGTCGTCAAGCCTGAGTGGGCGAAGAAGCGGAAAGCCAAGCAGGAAGAGTAAGGGCCGAACGAGGAATCGCGTTGGCGGCAGTTTCCCCGTTCAGGCGCGTTCGGCTTCGATAATCAGGTGCGCTCCGCGCCGGTTTCCCCGTCAGGCGCGTTCCGCGCCGGCTTCCTTGGTCGACTTCGGAAGCAGCACCGCCTGGGAGTTGATGTCGTTCTCCCCATCGAACTCGGGCTGCGTGTAGCTCCCGTCCGAGTTCATGTGATGCGCGTTATGCGTATCGGCCAGATAGGTTTCCAGAATTTCCTCTTTGATCCGGATGCGCTGCTTGGGATCTTCCACCGGGAAGACCAGTTCCATGCGGCGATCCAGGTTGCGTCCCATCAGGTCCGCGCTGCCCAGATAAAATTCTTCCTCGCCGCCGTTGTGGAAATAGAAGATGCGGCTGTGTTCGAGGAACCGGCCGACGATGCTGGTGACCTGGATGTTCTCGCTGATACCCGGGACGCCGGGCCGTAGACAGCAGATGCCGCGCACCAGCAGATCCACTTTTACGCCGGCCTGCGAGGCCTCATAGAGCAGCCGGATAATGCCCCGGTCCTCCAGCGAATTCATCTTGAAGATCAGGTGGCCGCCGCGGCCTTCGCGCGCATGCTCGATCTCGCGCTGGATCAGCTCCGACAGGCGCTCACGCAGCGTGATCGGCGCGACGAACAGTTTCCGGAAATCGCGCTTGGCGGAGTAGCCGGTCACGTCGTTGAACACATCGGTGACGTCGGCGGCGATCTCCTCGCTGGTGGTCAGCAGGCTCAGATCGGTGTAGAGGCGCGCAGTAGCCGGATTGTAGTTGCCCGTGCCCAGGTGCACGTAACGCCGGATCGCGTTGCCTTCCTTGCGCACCACCATCGCGACTTTGGAGTGTACCTTCAGGCCCACCAGTCCGTAGACCACGTGCACGCCGGCCGATTCCAGCGCCTTGGCCCAATCGATGTTGGACTCCTCATCAAAGCGCGCCTTCAGCTCCATCAGCACGGCGACCTGCTTGCCCTCTTCAACGGCCGTCAGCAGCGATTCCACGATGGGCGAGTTCCGGCCCACCCGGTACAGCGTGATCTTGATCGCCAGCACTTCCGGATCGCGCGCGGCGTTCTCCAGGAAGTCCACGATCGGCTGGAACGAATCGTAGGGATGATGCAGCAGAACATCCTCGCGGCGCAGGGTCGCGAACATCTCATCGGAGTTCTTCAGCAGCAGCGACGAAGGAACACGCGGATTGAACGGCAGGTCCTTCAATTCCGGACGATCCAGATCCGGCAACTGCTTCAGGCGGCCCAGGTCCAGCGGACCGTCCAGACGATAGACATCCGGGCGGGAACACACCAGCTTCTCCATCAGGATCTCAAGCAGTTCCTCGGGCATGTCATGCGACACCTGCATCCGCACGACCTTGCGGAAACGCCGCTGCGAGACGGCCTCTTCCATGGTTTCGAGCAGGTCGTCGCTTTCCAACTCCTGGATCTCCATTTCCGCGTCGCGCGTGACACGGAACACGTGCGAACTGAGGATTTCGAGCCCCGGGAACAACTCCGGCAGGTTCTCCTGAATCACCTGCTCCAGCCAGACCATCGTAGGGCGCGCATCCGTGCGCCGGTTGGGCACGGCCACCAACTGCGGCAGCGTATTGGGAATCTTTACGCGCGCGAACTGGACCTCACCTTTTTCGTCGCGCACCATCACGGCCAGATTCAGGCTCAGGCTGGAGATGTGCGGAAACGGACGCCCGGAGTCAAAGCCCAGCGGCGTCAAGACCGGATAGACGACCTTCTGGAAGTAATCGTCGATGCCGACCCGGTCCGGCCCTTCGAGGTCTCCATAATCGCGGATGTCGATGCCTTCCTGCACCAGTTCGAGTTCCAGCTCACGCCAGACCTGATAGGCGCGGGTCAGCAGGCTGCGCACGGCCGTCCGAATCCGCTGCAGTTGCACCGTGACCGGCCCGTCCTGGCTGGAGGCCTGCGCTTTCTGCTTCCACACCGCGACGCGCACCATGAAGAATTCGTCGAGGTTGGAGAACAGAATCGACAGAAACTTCACGCGTTCCAGAAGCTGGTTATCGTGCCGGGCGGCTTCCTCCAGCACGCGCCGCTGGAACTCGAGCAGGCTCAGCTCGCGGTCAAGATACAGCGCGGCATCATCCAGCGAAAGCGGGTGCTGACCTTCTTCAGTGGGTTGTTTTTCAGGGTCCGGAACTCGAGCCAACGATGCCATGGTCATCTCTAGAGTAGCGAGTTTTGTCAACTCTTTGTGTTACATCGACAGTTCTTTGGCCGCGCGGGATACCCTCGGCCGGGGGTGCCGGGATTACAGCAGGCCGGACGTTAACCCCAGCGCCATGCGGGATCTGTGGGCCGGGCCATGCCCCGCCTCCCGCTACTCCCCTTCGAGGCACACGCCGCCCGGACAGCGGTTGTTCTCCTCACAAACGTACTCCAGCAGGCCCATCGGATCCCATTCGGGCTTGGCGGCGATGGTGAACTCCTGCGACCAGGGTTCGGTGAAGATTTTCGGGTCGTCGATGGTCAGCACGTAGCGCAGCGTCTCGGGATCTTTATACGAGATCCGCTCAATGGTGGTCAGTGCGTCGCTATGCATGCGGTATTCGTTGACGTCCGAGTAAAAGTAATCATCCAGCGACCAGCGCTTGAAGTTGTTCGTCTCAATGACCAGCGTGTCGCCTTCCCAGTGCCCCACCGGATCGCCGTAAAAAGACGGCTCAAGGCCTTCCCGGTGCGGACGCCCGTCCAGCGGGATGATGCGCGTCATGCGCTGGAACTCATGGACCATGATCAGGTAGTCCTTGGTCTGCTGGAAGTGCATCGCGTAGGCCGACAGCATGCCCGAAGGAAATCCGGCGGGCATGCAGAAATCGCGCGGCTCATCGTGGCGTGGATCGCCCGTGCGCGGTTCCAGGAAGTCTTCCCCGCCCTTGAGCAGCGGCGCGAAATACTTGCGGTCAAAGATCGTCGCCGAGCAGCGGCAGCGCTCATCGCCCGCCATCGGCTTGGGCCAATCCCAGATACCGTTGAAGTCCGGCGTGCCCCATGCGGTGCGCGGGATTTCCATGTCTTGCTTCTGCTCTTGCGCGAAGGCCACCGGGATCGCCACCAGCAGCGCGGCCGAGGCCAGCAGAGAAGCCTGCAGAATTGTCTTCATCGCCCTACTTCCCCTTCCCTTTCATCGGTCCATTCCCGCCGCCCTTGTCCTCACCTTTGCCGGCGCTGGGCCCCGGATCGCCCGCGGTGAATACGCTGGTGCCGTCCTCAAAGACCACGCGGCGCCCGTTGCCGTTATGCGAGCCATCCTTGGCGCGGAACCCGTCCACGGAAATCGTCGCGCCGATCGGGATGTTCGCCTTCGTGACGCCGCGGCGGAACAACTGTCCCGGGGCCCCGCCGGAGAACGCCCATTCGGTATGTGTGCCGTCCTCATTGGTGACGTCCAGATAGAACCACACGTGCGGGTTCTGCCACTGGACTTTGGTCACCACGCCGGTGACGCTGATCGGCTGTTCGGAGTCGTATTCGGCCGAGAAGGAATGATGCGCGAGAAGGCTGGCGGGCAATAGCGAAATCGCCACCAGCACGCCGCCCGCGAGCGGCGGAAGAATTCGTGAAGCGTTGAACATGAGCAGCAGGCCCCTTTTCTATCGATGGTCCGGAATCGATGGTCTTGAGTCGGTCCTGAGTAACGGGATGCGCGAGCGGACAAGCTCGCCTGGCGCTTCCTTTGCCAGGATTCTATTTTCTCAGAAAGCTCTCCGGCTTGAGGAGCGGCCGGGTTCGGGCGAAAACAGCCGGGACACTTTGCACTTGAAACACTTGGAACCTGAATTGCTCCATACATTCGAACCTATCCTTATGAGTACACCGTTTTCCCCGTCCCGAACCGCCGCCTTATCGATCCCAGCTTCGATCCTGGTTACCGCGATCCAGGCCATCGCCGTCCTGGGCTTGACCAGCTCCCCCGCCCTGGCGCAATCCCGGCCCGACGACCACGCCCCCATCGGCGTGCTGGGTGACCACACCCATGCGAAGGGCGAATGGATGGTCTCCTATCGCTACATGTACATGAACATGACCGGGAACCGCGTGGGGACCGACTCGGTCTCGGCCGCCGATATCCTGTCGCCGTCGGGCTACAACTTCACCGTCACGCCGACACAGATGCCGACGCAGATGCACATGCTGGGGGGCATGTACGGTCTCACCGACCGGCTGACCATCATGGGCATGATCAGGTTGCTCTCGGCCGATATGACCCACCTGACGCGCGCCGGCGACCAGTTCACCCTGAACTCGGCGGGGTTCGGCGATACGACGCTCACCGCGCTGTATGTGCTGGCCGAATCCTACACCGGCGAGGGTCCCTATCACAAGCTGCATCTGAATTTCGGCGTCAGCCTGCCCAGCGGTTCGATCACGCAGCGCGATCTGACGCCGGGCTCACAGTCGAACCGTGCACGACTGGCTTACCCGATGCAGCTCGGCTCGGGGACCTTCGATGTACTGCCGGGGCTGACGTACGTCGTCAGCGGGGACGATTGGTCGGGGGGCGCGCAGGCCCGCGCTACGGTTCGCACCGCGGATAACTCAGCCGGCTACCGGCTGGGGAACCGGCTCATGGCCACGGCCTGGGGAGCCCGCAAGGTGAATGACTGGCTGAGCCTTTCGGTGCGAGTGAACTCGGAGGTCTGGGGAAACATTCACGGCTCCGATCCGAGCTTCGCCAGCGCCGTGGCGACGCGCACGGTCCCGACGGTGTTCACCAATCTGCGCGGCGGCCGACGGCTGGATGTCCTCGGCGGGGTGAACATCCTGCTCGAGAACACCGAGTTCCAGCAGACCCGGCTGGCGTTTGAGGTCGGCAAGCCGGTGTATCAGAACCTGGACGGTCCGCAACTAGCGACGGGGATGTATGGGACGGTGGGCATCCAGTACACGTTCTAGCGGAGTGTTGGCCCGGATCTGCGGCACTGTATTCAGCTGGGCATAGCCAATGGAGTCGACCCCTAGCAGACTCGCGCGCCGGACAATCTCGAGCCATCCGTGCTTCACGGCCGCGTGAAGCACGGCGTGACGTCTTTGCCCAGCCGGAACATGCCCTCGATAATGATCGTGATCGACGGTTGTAGGCAGTTCGCCCGCCTTGCGCTGATTTGACCACACGTTCGTCCAGCCCGACCCTTGCGAAACGTGCTGGTGTAGGTACTTTCCTCGGGAATTCGAGGCCAACTTGCGAAGGCCGTTGTGCGGCCGCGGTCTCCCGCTGGCCCCCTCTAACCGCATGCACCTGGTTCGAAGTATTCATCCCCGTCTCGGGTGGACGGCTCGTATTCGTTTCCCGAGCTTACTAAGCTCCGGATGCCGTTTCTCTCCTCGTTTTGGGGAGTTGTTCTCCAATCAAGCGCGGACTGAAATCCTGGCCGAGCCGGTCGAGACGCTTTCCTGCAATGATTCGTCATGGCGGAATTGGATGTATCGGCGCGCGGGACGAATTTCTGGGTCGAACTGGGTGGCAATTTCGCGCAGGAGGACCAGGAGCCACGCGTAGCCATCGTGTCCATCAATACCCTGGACAACTTGCAATCGTCAGCAGAAGACAAAGTGCTCCATCTCTGTGAGGTGCCGGACCGCCGCGTCGTTGTGGACTACGTGGGAGGTAATTACCGTTATCGCGAATGGATGAAGCCGCGCTTCCTAACCGATACGCCGGATCGCACCATCACCAACGGAGCGATCCACCAGGAAGGTTCCGGCGTTTGCGCACACTGGTCCTTTACCTTTTCGACAGTCGATCAGGACCTGCAGGTTCTCGATAGCGGCGGCTGTTTTTCGGACGCGGATCCCTCACCAGCCCTCCATGGCTCATTGACGATCATTCCGAAATCAGGCACAACCGCCAATGTCCCGGAACAGTCCTTCGCCTGCTACTGAGCAAATCTCGACCTGCCGACGGGCCTCTGACGTCTACAACACCAGAACCGGATGATACAGGTGCGGCATCTTCGCCTCCCCCACCGCCACCAGCGCCCCGTTCGGATCCACCGCCTTCACATACTTCGCATCGCGGCTGACCTGGAACGGAGAAACGCGGAAATCGCGCCCGTGGCGGATCCGGCCGGCGGTGATCTCGTCCACCACCTCGGTCGGAATCTCGGGCAACAGCTCGGCCGCCGGGATTAACGCCTCGCGCAGCCGATCCTCTGCGGCGAGTTCGGCCAGTTCCTCCAAGGTATGGGCGTCATCGAGAGAGAACTCCCCTGCCCGGGTCCGCCGCAGGCACTTCAAATGCGCCCCGCAGCCGAGCGCCTGCCCCGCGTCATGCGCAATCGACCGGATGTAGGTCCCCGCCGCGCATTCGACATGCACCCGCACATCCGCGCCTTCGACGCCCTGGATCTCCAGTGCATGGATCACGACCGCGACCGGCTTCAGGTTCACCGGCTTGTTCTCCCGCGCCAGCTTATAGGCCGGCTTCCCGTCGATCTTCTTGGCCGAGACCGGCGGCGGCACCTGCTCGATCGGTCCACGGAACGGGGCCAGCACCTGCTCGGCCTCCTCCGGCGTCAGGCTCACCGTCCTGGCAGGGACCCACCGGCTCCCCGTCAGCGTCGTAGGTGTCGGTGGCCTGCCCGAAGTGGATCACGCCGTCGTAGGTTTTCACGCTGGCCGTAAAAAACCGCGCGAGCCGCGTCGCGCGCCCGATCACCAGCGGCAACACGCCGGTTGCGCCAGGGTCCAGCGTCCCCAGATGTCCGATCTTCTTGGTATTAGCCAACCGACGCATCCTCGCGACCACGTCATGCGAGGTCCACCGGGCCGGCTTGTCGACCACAATCACTCCGTCCAACAAAATTCCTCTTGCCCCCAACATAGGAAATGGGCAGGCGGAGCGCACGCACCCGGCCGGCCCAAAACGGTTCAAGGTTCTATTGTAAGCGGCGAGCACACAGGCGTTTCGCAGTGGTCGTGCGCGGCCTAAACGGTGCGGGGCGAAGTCCGTTGTGGGGCGAGGGGCCCGCATGCTGACGCATGGCGGTTCCGATCCGATAACGCGGCTTTCCGGGGGGTTACCGCAAGAACCGGCGCCTCTAATGACAGACGAAAGCTAGTTCCGGAGGAACCACTGCAGCTTCATCTCATCGAGCTTCTGGCTGGCCTGGCTCATCTCCGTATCGGTGTTGACTGGACCCACCAGCACCTTGTGATCCTGACCACCGGACGAGTTCGTGGCGATTGCGGGGAGTCCTTCAACGCGCAACCCTTCGACCATCAGCTTCGCGACACCCGTGGTCACCGAGCCCACCTGCAGATAACGGTCCCCGGCGGCTGGGCTGGCGAAGATCGGCGTAGCGGTCACTGCCGCGGTTGGGGAGGCGTCACTTGGGGCGGCGTCCTGGGGTGGCGCGGGCACATCTTCCACGACGACTTCCTCGGTCTCTTCAGGAGTATCGGCAAGCGGCAAATCCGCAACGGCGACCGGAGATATCGGTGTGCCGGCATCGGTGCTGGACGCGCGTCCGATCAGATACGACAGCATCGCGACGATTCCCAGGAACGCCACGACGACAAAGGCGACGCTCGCCAACTGGCGCCGGCCCAGCACGATTTCCGTCTCATGCTTGGGAGCCATCTCCGAGTCCGGTTCCGCATCCCCTCCCATATTGATCGTTGACGGGTTGGTGTTCATGTCGTGTTCCGGCTGCGCCGGCCTCTCATCCGTGCTCGTGGGCGCAGCGACGTCCTTATTTTGATGAATAACGCCCTTGTTTTGTTTTATAGATGATTTTGGGTCGCCAGTGGAAGCCTGGGCCTTCGCGGCGGCTCGCATGCGGTTGGCCATTTCGAAGACGGCGTCTTCGATCGCCAGTTCCTTTTCCTGGGCGAACGGCTGCGCCGGTTGCTGACCCATCGGCGGAATTGGAGTCCGAGCGGGCTTCGTCGCGCCCGGGGCCGACGACGAGGTCACCGTGGGCGACTTCCCCTGAACAGCGGTCACACGCGGAGCACCCCGCGGCACTCCCATGGACTTCGAAAACCGTGGCTTTTCACCTGGAACCTGCACGGGAAGCGCACCGGCGAAGTTTGCTGGTGGTGGCAATGCCGGCCGGGTCATGCCTCCTGGGACGCTTGTCTGGGATTTCTCCTGGAGAGACGCCGGGGGAGTAGACGAGGTGGGGGTGGTATCCTTACCGCCCCCTGCAGGAACCAGTGCTCTGCTCATATACCTGCCTCATCGGCGGTTGGAGGGCCAGACTATAGGGCTCTTTTCTAGGAGGTACTAAGAAAACTGCTCGGGGAAAGAGCTAAGGGAAACGCCTGAGGATAGAGTTTCGCCGCACGGGCAGCGCGCAAAACCCGCTTAAAGGTTTCTTTTCAAGAAGTTAATGATGTGGTAGCCGGCCATGAACTTAAACGGCGACTGCCCCAGGGTATAGTGTCCGCACGGCAAAACCACCGCCTTATGCTCAAACCCGAGCTCGCGCGCCTTCTCGATCACCTGCTCGGAGAAGCGGAACGGGAAGGTGGTGTCGTAGCGCGCGTAGAGAAACTGCGGCTTTTTGCCCAGCTTGGCGTAACGCTCGATGTAATACGGCGGGCTGATGACGCGCCAGGCCTCGCGCAGCTCATCGAGTGTGACGTTCCCGTCCAGGCTCTTGCGGATGTGTTGCGTCGAAAGCCCCTCCCAAACCACATCGGCGAAATAGGTGGAGCAGTGGTTGAAGACGTTCACCTTGAGTCGCGGATCATGGGTCGCGGCCAGAAACGCGTAGCAGGAACCCAGACTGGTCCCCACGATGGCGATGTTCTCAAAGCCCTGCTGCTCCAGCCAATCGGTAGCGGCGCGGATATCGATCACAGCCTGACGGGTGGCGTCGATCGTGCGGGCGACGTTGGCGCTGACGGCGTAGTCGGCGCGATTGAGTTCGCCCGGCATGCGGTAGTCGTGATACGGGAGACTCAGGCGCATCGCGCTAATGCCGAATTTCGCGATGCCCGCGCACAGGGCTCCGTGCTGATTGAGCGATGCATTCCAGTGGGGGAGCACGATGGCGGCCACGCGGCGGCGACCCGGCTTGTCCTCGGCCGGATACCACTGCGCATGAACGATATTGTTTTCCGGGTAGGGAGTCTGGACCGGACTGGTGAAGCGCAGTAACCCGGGTTTCCTCTCCTCGCCCGGCCCGACCAGATGCTCTTCGAGATCGAAATCGGTCGGGGTGCGGTAGGCGAAGAACCTGTCGCTGTCGGCCAGGGCGGCGTCGTTGAGGTCGCGGAGGTATTCGCTGGGCTGGTGACCGTTCATCGGCACGGCCTCGCGAACGGGCCAGGCGTGGGTCCACTCCAGACCCCAGTCAAACGGGCGCACGACGCGGTCCGTCGAGACGCGCGCAAGGCGGTCCTCCCAGTCATACATCCAGCGCGAGTAGAGCTTTCCGATCACGAGGCTATCTGTTCCAGCAGGGCAAAAAGTAGAAGGGTGGAGAACCGGATGGCTCCCATTGACTAGACTAGCAAGCTCGGAAAGGGGGGCCGACATTTCCGTCGGCGTGCGCCTCGAGGCGCACAGACCTCGAGGCCCCTCACCTGTGCGTCGAGATGGAAGGAAATCCGGGTTCCCTGTGCGGCTGGTCACGAATTGCTGCAGTGCGATCTGCAACAAAATCCCGACCCCTGGGAGGCCGAGGCCTCCCGCCGGCTAAACACCGGCCCCCCCAAAGAAAAAGGCAGCGCCCCGTTTCCGAGACGCTGCCCCTCGCTACTACGAAGGAGAAGTTGTCACGCCCGAGTTAACGGGGAGTGACGGTCATGTAGAGAGTCGAGTTATCGCGGTAAACCCGCAGCAGCAGCGGACCCTTCGCGCTCCGCACTGCCGCCTGGAGGTCCGCCGTCTTGGTCATGGGCTGGCGCCCCGCCTCGACGATCACGTCTCCTTCTTTCAGGCCAGCTTCGGCGGCGGCGCTTCCCGGCCCGATACCGGTGATCACCAGACCGCTGACATCGGTCGACAGGTTGAACTGCTGGCGGAGTTCCGGATTGATCGGCTGCACCTGGATTCCCAGTTGGACGCCGCTCTGACCTTCGCCGCTCTGGCCGACGATCGTCTGTTCGCCTTCGCGCTCAGCGATCGTCACCGAGACGTTCTTCTCGGCCCCGTCGCGGAAGATGGTGAAGTCGGCCTTGGAGCCCGGAGCGAGCTCGGCCACCTTGACGCGCAGCCCGCGGCTGTCGTCCACCTCATTACCGTTCATCTTCAGGATGATGTCGCCGTTCTGGATGCCGGCCTTGGCCGCCGGACCGTCCTTAGTCACGTCACCCACCAGGGCGCCGCGCGGGGCTCCCTTCAGGCCGAAGGCGGTCGCCATGTCCTGATTGACTCCCTGGATCATCACACCCAGGTAGCCACGGGTGACCTTGCCGTGCTCCATGATCTGTTCCATCACGTTGCGCGCCATGCGCTCAGGGATGGCGAAGCCGACGCCCTGATTGCCGCCGCCGCGAGAGAGGATGGCGGTGTTGATGCCGATCACCTGTCCGGAGACGTTGACCAGCGCGCCGCCGGAGTTGCCCGGGTTGATGGCCGCATCGGTCTGGATGAAGTCTTCGTAATCTTCAATCTGTCCATTCAGGCCGCGGCCCGTGGCGCCGACGATTCCCATCGTCACGGTCTGGCCGATGCCGAACGGATTGCCCATGGCAAGCACGATGTCGCCGACCTCAACCGCTTCCGATTTTCCGAATTCGGCGGCTGGCAGCCCGGAGGCTTCGATCTTCAGCACCGCCAGATCGGTTTCCTTGTCCGTCCCGATGACCTTGGCCTTGAATTCGCTCTCGTCAGAGAGCACGACCTTGACATCGGTCGCATCCTCGACCACGTGATTGTTGGTCAGGATGAAGCCGTCCGGAGTCATGATGACACCGGAGCCGAGGCCCTGGCGCGGCTGCTCTTGCTGCGGCATCTGAGGCATCATCTGGCCTCCGCCCTGATTTCCAAACAGGTTGCCGCCGAAGAAGCGGCGCAGTTCGTCCGGGATCTGCATCTGCTGCGAATCGCTGGACATGCCATTGCGGCTCATCTCGACGCGCTGGGTGGCGATGACGCTCACCACAGCCGGCTGAACCTTTTTGACAACATTCTTAAATCCAGTTTGAAACGAGACTCCGAGATCTTCACCCGCAGCCGCCACCGGCAGAGGCGTGAAGGGGGAGAGGGTATGGTTGGTCTCGGCCGTAATCCACGATCCCAGCAGGGCGCCTACGGCCACAAGCGCCAAGCCCGCGAGAATTGGTTTTCTAAGCTTCATTGATATTCCTTTTGATAACGATATATTCGCTCGCGTCGATTACGACTTTTTGTGCGTGCTGCGGCTTTCCGGTAACGGCCCGTCCCGGAAGCTCTCCATCCGGCGTCATGCTGGCATCCCTCATGGAGAGGAAGCCCCGTTGCACCGGTTCCGATTTCAGAGGCAGAGTGAGTTCGGCCCGCGTGTGGTGAACACCCCGGGCCAGCCCCTCGGAGGCTAAGGCTATCCCGCCGGACCGAACCCGGCCGTAAGCTCCGCCTCTGGGCCTTGGCGCCGGTGGAACCGCCGCCGCTAGCCCAAATCGATATGTCGCCGGGCTCGCTACTGCGCCGGCGAAAAGACTCGTCGGGTTAAGCGAGATATGCACACCACAAGCCCGGCTAGGTCTCGTTTCCTGCATAACTCTACTCATCCAATAAACCTCCAAGTTGAGTTCCGGAAGCCGCGGCCACCTTCCCGGTGAACCCGCGCCGAAGTCCCTGAAACGGAACCCCTTTGCTTGCGCCAACTTCCTTGGCTCTCGGTTATATAGACGCGAGGGTGGAAAAAACGTTTTGATTTTTTTCTTGTGGCGAAGGCGTTGATTCCGCTTCCGCCCGGGCCCACACGGGACGATGAACAGCCCCTCAAAGGAACCCTGGCCCGGCGCGCAACCATTGCCTTCTGAAGAGCATCTAAATAATGAAGGTAGCAGGACCCGGTACGGAATTGAAGCCGGGGGAAGCCGGTACGCCGGTCCCCTGAGACCTATCAGAAAGGAGAGCAGTCATGACGTACCTCACAAAGCTCGTCCATCGCTTCGCCGAGGCAGGCGTAGTTGCTGCCTCTATCGCACTTACCGGCGGCGCCATCGCGTCTTTTGCCGCGACCCACGCCGACATCCTGGGAGTTTTCGTCGTCCTGCAGGCGGCAGCCGCGGCGATCCTGTTTGTGCCGTCCGCGCTGGAAGGCGCCCTGCAACGCCAGCCGCTTTCGATCACCGACGAAATCCGGTACCGCGCGACGCACGCGTAAAACTCGGATCAGGTAAGTATTAGGCCGCTTCCAGGCCCAAAACGGGTAGGGAGTGGCCGTTGTTGTTTTGGTTCATCTATCCGCGACCCGATGTGGAGTGAGGTTCTCCTTTCGGAGGGCGATCCGCCCTTCCGCGCACAGACCAACAATTGCAACGCAAGCCCACTCCCGTCCTCCACTCGCCAGCACCACCTTCAGAACCGCGAGCAGGAGCGAGTGCAACGTACGCGCCCTCTGTTCTACACTACCGGTCGCGTCAGCCCTCTCGATGCCACTCCCATTCACAACCGCGCGCGTCAGTAAGCGCCAACGTACTCGACCCTAAAGCCCCATCACTCACCGCGCCAACCCAACCAACCCGACTAACTGGCCCGGTGCCGCTACAATGGAAATCGGTCGCCCACCCCAGTGTCCGCTCTTCCAAACACGCGTGGGCTACCGCATCATCCTTTACTATGGGCGACATCTACAGCCGAGAAGAACTCGTGAAGGCGCGCCACCGCTGGCGCGAGGCAGGCAAGACCGTGGTGTTCACCAACGGCTGCTACGACATTCTGCATCCGGGCCATGTCCGGCTGCTCGAAAAATCGCGAGCCCAGGGCGACGTCCTGATTCTGGCGCTGAATACCGACGACAGTGTGGCTCGGCTGAAGGGTCCGACGCGGCCTCTGCTGGATCAGGATCAGCGCGCCAGGATGGTCTCGGCGCTGGCCGCGGTGGACGCGGTCACCTTCTTCAGCGAGGACACCCCACGCGAGCTGATCGCCGAGGTCCTGCCCGACATCCTGATCAAGGGCGCCGACTGGGCGCATTTCGTCGCCGGTCGCGAAGAAGTCGAAGCCGCCGGAGGCAAGGTTTTGCTGCTGCCGCTAGAGCCGGGCTTTTCGACCACCAACATCGAAAAGGAACTGCTGGAGCGCGAAGTCGCCAGCGCCGGGCCGGCTTAGCCGGGTCCCGATCGAGTCCCCAGTGCCGTGACGCACCCCGCCGTACGTGAACTGTTCCAATCCCTGGCCCGCCAGGAGGCGTTCCAGAAGCTCATCTCCGAAATCCTGCACGGCAAGCGCGGACCGTTTCCGCTCACCGGACTGACGCCGACGGCCAAGGCGCTGTATGCGGTCCTGATCTGGCAGCTCACTGAGCGTCCCGTGCTGATGGTCACCGACGGCAGCCAGCGCTCGGAAAATCTGCATGAGCTGGCCGAGACATTCTTCCATTTATTAATCGGGCGGCCCGAAGCGGGTCGGCCTTCGCTGATCCCCGCGCTCGATGTCCTGCCCGGTCAGCATCTGTCGCCGCACAACGAGATCACCGAGGAGCGAGCCATCGGTCTGTGGCGGCTGGCGTCGGGCAGCTCGCCGATCACGATCGCGCCGGTGGGCTCGGCGCTGGTGAAAACACATGACGCCCCCTACTACAGCCGGCTCGCGCTGACGCTGGCCAAGGGCGAGGAACTGCCGCTCGAACTGATCGAGGAGCATCTGCAATCGATCGGCTATGAGCGGCGCGATCCGGTGGAGATGGTCGGTGAGTATTCGATCCGCGGCGGCATCCTGGACGTCTTCAGCGCCGAGTCGTCGCGTCCCTTGCGCATCGAATTCTTCGGCGATGAGATCGAGTCCATCCGCCGCTTCGATCCAGGCACACAGCGCTCGATCGTGAAGGTGCCCGAGGCCGAGGTCCTGCCACTGGTCGAACAATCGCGGCCCGCCGGCGCGCCGCCGGGCTGGGAATTCTCAGAAGCGATCGAGAAGCCGCGCACCGGATCGATGCTCGGGCTCGCCGGTAAGGCCATCGTTCTCGTCGATGAGCCGGGCGATGTGCAAGCAGCCGCCGAACGCCTGTGGAAGCGGCTCGATCAGCAAGGGGCGCTGGACGAGGAAATCGAGGAGCTGATCGTCGCGAACTTCCTTACCTGGAAACAGTTCGAGCAGGAGCTGCACGGAGCGGACGAACACGCACACACAATCGTCGAGTTCCGCGAGCTGCAACTGGGGGCCGACGCGCCCCACATTGCGACGCGCCCGGCCCTGAGCTTTCAGGGCAACATGCAGGTGGCGGTCGGCGAGGCGAAGAACCTCGTGGAGCAAGGCTACCGCGTCGCGTTCTTCGCGCCATCCAACGGCGAGCTCGAACGCCTGGCCGACATTCTGAAGGAATATTCGGTCCCGTTCCAGTTAGGCCTGGCGAGCAATGAAGCCGCCTCTCCCTACCTCGCCGAGCGCGCCTATCTCGCCGGTCCGGTGGCCAGCACCTTCCTGGTGAAAGGGCACGTTCGCAAGGGCACCGTCTTCTCTGATGCCCGCATCGCGTTCATCGGCTCGGAGGATCTGTTCGGCTCGGCGTCGGATATGGTGGCGGCGCCATCGCCGGTGAAGACGACCGCGTCCGCCTTCAGCGCCGATATCGCCGACCTGAAGCCGGGCGACTTCGTGGTCCACAAGCAGCACGGCGTCGGCAAGTTCACCGGGATTCGCGAGATCCAGCAGGGCGAGCACTCGGGCGACTTCATGCTGCTGGAGTATCACGGCGAAGCGAAGCTGTACGTCCCGCTCACGCGCCTCGACCTGATCGAAAAGTATCGCGGCGCGGGCGAGGGTTCGCCGCATCTCGATAAGCTCGGCGGGGCGACCTGGACCGCGCGCAAGACCAAGGTCAAGGCGAAGATGCGCGACATGGCCGATGAGCTGCTGAAGCTCTACGCCCAGCGGCGCATGGCCGAAGGGTTCGCCTTCTCGCCCGATTCCAATTGGCAGCGCGAGTTTGAAGACGCCTTCGAGTACACCGAGACCAAGGATCAGCTCGGCGTGGTGAAGGAGATCAAGCGCGATCTGGAGTCGCCGCATCCGATGGACCGGCTGCTGTGCGGCGACGTGGGCTTCGGGAAAACCGAGGTTGCGATGCGCTCGGCGTTCAAGGCGCTGGGCGACGGCAAACAGGTCGCGGTGCTCGCGCCGACGACGGTGCTCGCGCTGCAGCACTATGAGACCTTCAAGCGCCGGTTCGCGGCGTTCCCGGTGAAAATCGAGATGTTCTCGCGGCTGCGCAATTCCAAAGAGATGAAAGCGTCGCTCGAGGAGCTGGCCGACGGGCGCATCGACATCGCCATCGGCACGCACCGGCTGCTCTCAAAGGACATCCACTTCGCCGATCTCGGGATCCTGATCGTCGACGAAGAGCAACGCTTCGGCGTCACGCATAAAGAACGGCTGAAGCAAATGCGCAAGAACGTGCACGTGCTGTCGATGAGCGCCACGCCGATTCCGCGCACCCTGCACATGTCGCTGCTCGGCATCCGCGATATGAGCGTGATCGAAACTCCGCCCAAGGATCGGCTGGCGATCCAGACCGTGGTGGCGCCGTTTGACGGCGACCTGATCAAGACCGCCATCGAACAGGAGCTCAGCCGCGGCGGCCAGGTCTACTTCGTTCACAACCGGATCGATTCGATCTTTTCCCGAGCAGCCTATATTCAGGGGCTGGTGCCGGACGCCCGCATCGGCGTCGGCCACGGGCAGATGGGCGAAAAGGAACTGGAGCGGGTCCTGCTCGGGTTCATGAAACACGAGTACGACGTGTTCGTTTCGACCACGATCGTCGAGAACGGTTTGGACATCCCGCTGGCGAACACCATCATCATTGAGGATTCGCAGCGATATGGACTGAGCGAGCTGTACCAGCTCCGTGGCCGCGTGGGCCGGTCGACGCGTCGCGCGTACGCCTACCTCCTGATCCCGCCCGATACCGAGCTCAGCGAGATCGCAAGAAAACGCCTCGCCGCCCTGCGCGAATTCTCCGACCTGGGCGCGGGCTTCAAGATTGCGGCTCTCGACCTCGAACTGCGTGGCGCGGGCAACATCCTGGGCGGCGAGCAGCACGGCCACATCATGACCGTCGGGTTCGACACGTATCTCAGGATGCTGGATGAAACTGTGCGGGAGCTGAAGGGCGAAGAGATCGCGCCGGAAGTGTCGTCCGCGTTGAACCTGGGCCTGGATATCCGAATCCCGTCCACTTATATTTCGGGCGAGCAGCAGCGGCTTCGCTCCTACAAACGCATTGCCGACATCAGCGACGCCGAACAGGCCGAATCGCTCCGCGGAGAGTTGCTCGACCGCTACGGGCCGGCGCCGGCCGAAGTGGAATCGCTGCTCGAGTTCGCGCTGCTGAAGAGCATGGCGCAGCGGGTCGGGATCGAGGCCGTGGATCGCCGCGGAGGGTGGCTGAACATCAAGTTCCATCCCGGCGCGCAAGTGGAGCCACAGCGGCTGATGCACGTTGTGCAATCCACGCCGAACGTGCAGTTCACGCCCGCCGGCGTATTGCGAATCCCGCTGGAGCCGGAAGAAAAAGGCACGCCGGTGAAGGCTCCGCGGATCCTGGCGCAACTGCGGCAGGCGCTGGAAGCACTGGTCCCCATTGAGGCGCTACCAGTCTATCCCCCGCCGTCCGATCCCGAGCAGGATCACCTCTAGAGTGAAAAATGGGGACAGACAGCTAGTTTTCGCCTCGCGGGCAACGCTGAATCAATTCCTTACAGCCGCGAAAACGGTGTCTGTCCCCCATTTTTCGTCCTCAACAAGCTCCTAGGGCGTGTTCCGCCGGCCCCGAACTAAGCCTATTTGAACATCTTGAAGAACTTCGTCAGCGGATCGTAGAACTCATCCACTACGCGCTCTTTCAGCGGGATGATCCCGTTATCGGTGATCTGGATGTGCTCTGGGCAGACCTTGGTGCAGCACTTGGTGATGTTGCAATAGCCGATGTTGTAATCGTCCTTGAGTTCCTTTAACCGGTCGCCGGCATCGATCGGATTCATCTCCATCTGCGCGACGTGAATCAGGAAGCGAGGACCGATGAACTCATCGTGCTTTTCGTGATCGCGCAGAACGTGGCACACGTCCTGGCACAGGAAGCACTCGATGCACTTGCGAAACTCCTGCGGACGGTCGACGTCGGCTTGCGCCACGCGCCACGTTCCGTCGGGAGCATCGGGCTTCCGCGGCTGGAACTTCGAAATCTTTGCCTTGGTCCTGTAGTTCCAGGAGACGTCAGTGACCAGATCCTTAACGTGCGGAAAGGTCTTCATCGGCTCGACCGTCACCGGCTGCGACAGATCCAGATCACTCAGCCGCGTCATGCACATCAGCTTCGGCATGCCGTTGATCTCGGAGGAACACGAGCCGCACTTGCCGGCCTTGCAGTTCCAGCGGACCGCCATATCGTTGGCCTCGGTTGCCTGCACCTTGTGCACCACGTCCAGGACCACCATGCCGTTTTCGACCTCGGGCTTGTAGTCGACGAAGTGCCCTTTGCCGCGCTCGCCGCGCCAGATTTTGAAATGTGCTGTTTGTGCCATTAGCCTTCTATCCGTTCCGACTTTCTCCCCGCCGCCTTGCGCCAATCGCCCCGGCTTCTAGCTCTTCTCCGCCTCGATGATCGCGTCCATCTCCGCCGTCCGCGGAACCACCGGACGCTTCTTGATCGTCGGACGGCCGCTATCGCCGCGCGTCACCTCCAGGTTCCACTTAGCCCACTCCTCGTCTTTCTGCGGATAATCTTCGCGGAAATGGCCGCCGCGACTTTCCTTGCGCTCGAGCGCGGCGATCGCGATCATCTCCGAGATCGAGAGCATGTTGTCCAGATCCAGCGCCGTGTGCCAGCCGTTGTTGTACTCGATGTTGCCGGTGATACCAGCATTCGCTGCCCGGCCGCGCAGCGCCTCGATCTTGACGATCGCTTCCTTCATCTCGTCCTCATGGCGCACGATGCCGCACAGGTTCTGCATGATGTCCTGCAGTTCGGCCTGAATGGCAAACGGATTCTCTCCCGCGGCGCCACGCTCGAACGGCATCAGCGCTTCCTTGCCCAATCGTGCGATCTCGTCCTGATTGATCGAGGTCCCGCCGTTATCCTTGGCGAACTGCGCCGCATGCTCGCCGGCGCGCTTGCCGAAGACCAGAAGATCCGACAGCGAATTCCCGCCCAGACGGTTGGCTCCGTGCAGACCCGCGGCGCATTCCCCGGCGGCGAACAGTCCAGGAATCGTGGTCATCTGCGAATCCGCGTCGACCAGAATGCCGCCCATGTAGTAATGCGTGGTCGGCCCGACTTCCATCGGCTCCTTCGTAATGTCCAGACCCGCGAGCTGCATGAACTGGTGATACATGCTGGGCAGCTTGCGCTTGATGTGGGCCTCGGAATCGGCGATCTTTTCCTTGATCCAGGCGATGTCCAGGAACACGCCGCCGTGCGGGCTGCCCCGCCCCTGCTTGACCTCGCGCACGATACAACGCGCCACGTGATCGCGTGTCAGCAGTTCCGGCGGACGCCGCGCCGACTTATCGCCGGTCACATAGCGCCAGCCTTCATCCGGATTGTCCGCCGTTTGCGACTTATAGTTGTCCGGGATGTCGTCGAACATGAAGCGGCGGCCTTCGCTGTTCTTCAGGATCCCGCCCTCACCGCGGACACCTTCGGTCACCAGAATGCCCTTCACCGACGGCGGCCACACCATCCCGGTCGGATGGAACTGGATGAACTCCATATCGAGCAGATGCGCGCCGGCCTTATACGCCAGCGCCTGCCCGTCGGCCGTGTATTCCCAGCTGTTGGAGGTGACTTTGAAGCTCCGCCCGATGCCGCCGGTGGCCAACACCACGGCCTTGGCATGAAACACCATGAAGCGGCCGCGCTCGCGATCGTAGGCAAAGGCGCCGCAGCAACGGTCGCCGTCCTTCAGCAGCCGGATGATCGTCGTTTCGGCGAAGATCTCCATGCCCTGATGGATGCCGTGATCCTGCAGCGTGCGAATCATCTCCAGGCCCGTGCGATCGCCGACGTGCGCCAGCCGGGGATAGCGATGCCCGCCGAAGTTGCGCTGGTTGATCTTGCCTTCCTTGGTGCGGTCAAAGATCGCGCCCCATGCCTCCAGCTCCTTCACGCGCGAGGGAGCTTCCTTGGCATGGTGCATCGCCATATTGCAATTGTTCAGGTACATGCCGCCGCGCATCGTGTCGGCGAAGTGCACCTTCCAGTTGTCGCGATCGTCGGCGTTGCCCATGGCCGCGGCCATGCCGCCTTCGGCCATCACCGTGTGGGCCTTGCCCAGCAGCGATTTGGTCACGACGCCCGTCTTGCAGCCCGCGTTGGAGGCTTCAATCGCCGCGCGCAGTCCCGCGCCACCGGCCCCGACAACCAATACGTCGAATTCGTGAATCGGATAATCCATTCTTCTGACCGCGCCCGGCTCCTATCCCCGACGAATCCGGAGCCGTGCGTCCTCTCCCTCTAGTCAGCTAACAATCTTAGGTGCTTGCACCACTGGAATCCTAAGCCGCCGTACCCTACAGAATCCGCCAGTCGACAATCGTCCCGCTGGCGCACAACCGGATGTAGACATCCACGAACGCCACGTAGAACATGCTGATCCAGGCCCATTTCATGTGGTTCTGGTTCAGGCGCGAAACGCAGTCATAGCACTTCTTGGTCAGCGCAGCGTCGCTCATGATGTCCTTGCGTCCCCCGATTAGATGCCGAAAGCTGTGGCAGCCGAAGGTGTACAGTCCCAGCAGGATCGGATTCAGGATCAGGATGATCGAGCCGAGCCCAAGCCCCAGTTGCGTTTCCGGACCGTTCGGACCGTCGAACCACAGCCCCTTCCACGCGTCATAGCTCAGGATGGCGATAAAGATGATCGCGATGTAGAGGAAGTAGCGGTGGATGTTCTGGATCAGCAGCGGCCATTTGCGCTCTCCGCGATAGTTCTTGCCGCGGAAGTTCGGCTCACCGACGGCGCACGAAGGCGGATCGGCCCACCACCCTTTGTAGTAGGCGCCACGATAGTAGTAGCAGGTGAAGCGGAACCCGGCCGGGGCCCACAGAATCAACATAGCGGCGGAGAACGGAATGAATCCGGGCCACCAGGACGGCGCCGTTTCCATCAGCACCGGAGAATACATCGGCGAAAGATAGCCCGTCCCCGGTACGACGTAGCAAGGATTGCCGTTGGCACAAGTCGGGACCAGAATCGCGTAGTTAGCGTAAATGATGAACGACAGGTACCCCAGGAAAATTAGTAGTGGCTCAACCCACCAGTTATCTTTGCGGTGCGTGGAACCGAACCCGCTCCCCTTTAGCGGGACATCGATAGAAGACATGCATTCTCCTTACAAGATGTTGCAAAACGTTTAGGATAGCGCACGCCGCTGGCCGGCGACAGTAACCGTTCCTTCAGCCAGGGGTAAGCGGCCTCGGCAAGGCGCCCATTCCCGAATTCGCCACATACGTCAGAAGGTCGTAAGTCGCTCGACCCACGGCCTCAATCCGGTAAAACCGCACAACTTACAGTTTCAGTCGATAAGTGAAGTCCATGCTGAGTCGAAGGGTTCGCCGCGCTGGTGGATGGTACACCATCACATACACAATGCTCCGCCCCTTGTCGACGGGAACGGTTTCGGTGGCAACGCCGCCCACCAAGAGGTTTCCCGAGTTACCCCCGACATCGGACTGATACGGGATGATCCGAACTCGCCTCCGAGCAGGCAGTGGCCTTCCGGCAAACAAATTGGCGGTCAGCGTAGTCATGCAAACAAGCGAAACGGCGATACGATTGGTCATCTGGAATTCCTTTTTCTTTTTTGTCTTTTTTAGATTTCTTTTTTTGTCTCGTCGGCGTTTGCCATCTCGCCGGTGGAAGCAGGTATGCAACCGCGCCAGGAAACGGAGGGCATAACGGCAAGGTAATTTTCCCTAGGTAGCGTAGGCGTGTACCGTTCTGTCAAAGCAAGTAACTTTCCTCCTCCCGAGACCGCGCCCGCCGCCAAGAGACACATGGTCTGGCAAACGCTAACCCCACTCACCCGCTGTGATTGTTATAATCTTGGCGGCTACAGTCTTGTAGACAAAGAAACGCGTCGCCGGTTAGTCAAAGAAACTGGGACGGAACGGACGCCGTTGAACCATTCGATCATTCACCAACACCTGGACCAGACCCTGGCCTCGCCGCTGTTCCGCAGGGCCGAACGCCAGTCCAGGTTTCTGCGCTTTGTCGTCTACCGTACGCTGAGGTCGGATAATCCCCTGAATCCGGATCCCCCCATCAAGGAATTCGAAATCGGCATCGCCGTCTACGACCGCCGCGACGACTACGACCCCCGCGCCGATCCCATCGTTCGCGTCGAGGCCTCCCGTCTGCGGGCCCGGCTCCGCGAACACTACGAGGTCACCCCGCCCACCGAGGTCAAGATCGATCTGCCGAAAGGTGGCTACATCCCACACTTCACGTTCCTGGAAACCGGTGAGGCCGCTCCGGCGGCGAGCCAAACGGCAACCTCGGATTGGCCCAGCGCGCCCACCAGGGCTTCAGCGCTAGCCCCTGGCGTGCTAGGTTCCGCCCGCTCGGTTGCGGTGCAGCCCTTCCGCAGCCTGTCGAGCGATCCGGAACATCAGAACTTCTGCGAGGGGCTGAACGATGAACTCCTGCACAAACTTGCCCAACAGAAAGAGTTCCGCGTGATTGCACAATCCACGTTGGATCGCGTTGGCGCCCCCACGGCGGCTTCGCGATATCTGATCGAAGGCAGCGTCCGCCATGCCGGTCCCCAGATCCGCGTGACGGTGCACGTGGTGGATCGGGCCGACGGATCGACTAAGCTCTCCAATATTTATTCCTGCACCATCGACGACATCTTCACCGCCCAGGAGCAGGTGGCCGAGCAGATCGCCGCCGACGTGGCGGAGGCATTGATCCGCTAGCCGGCAAAAGGACGGAATCCGGTAAGTCCGGGGAAGCGCAGGGCAAATGCAAGTGGTTACATCAAGGTTACTTACGGGGTTACCGATGGGATACCTACCGCATGTTACTTCCGCTGGCGGAGCGGCTGGGGCAGACTGGACTCATCACCGAACCCCGTGGCAGGAACAGGCCGGAACCGGCGGAAAAGACATTTCAAGTAATGGATCAAGAAGTTATTCGCAACCTCAAGGAAAGTATTGGTATGCTTCCCCAGGACGATCTGACCCCGGTGCGGAGGTTCTACCAGCGGGTCTTCGATCTCGCACCCGAGACCCGGGCTCTCTTCACGGTGGACATGGAGGTTCAAGCCGGCAAGCTCGCCGAGATGCTGGACTGGATCGCCGCGAACGTCGAGAACCCCAAGGAACTGGTCCCCACGCTCCACAGCCTCGGAGCCCGCCACGAAGCCTACGGCGTCACTCCGGACCACTACGCCCCGGTGGGCTCGGCGCTGATCTGGATGTTTCAGGAGACGCTCGGCGACCGCTTCACCGAGGAGATGGAAGACGCCTGGCTGGAGGCCTACGCCTTCCTGGTCGGCGAAATGGAACGCGGCGCCCGCGAGGCCAGGGCGATCCAGTAGGTCCCTCGGCCCGCCTTCTCCAAGTGGCGCCTACACCCGCGACAGGTGCACGACCGTTTCCATATGGAACGTCTGCGGAAACAGGTCGACCATCGTCATCGAATCAATTTTGTAGGGCGTATCTCCGGAAACCAAAGTCGCCAGGTCCCGAGCCAGGGTCGCCGGGTCGCACGACACGATCACCAATTTCGCCGGACCCAGGCGCTGCAGATCGGCGACGACTCCCTGCCCCAGCCCCGCGCGCGGCGGATCGGCAACGATCAGGTCTGGCGTCTTCGTGAGCTCAGCCAGATACTGCTCCGCGCGAGCCGTCTTCATGTTGACCGGCACCTGGGCGCGAATCGCGTTGCCTTCGAGATCCAGCGCGGCGGCTCGGCTGGATTCCACCGCCATCACCTTCTCAAACCGCCGGCCCAGCGGCACCGCGAACAACCCTACGCCCGCGTAGAGATCCAGCGCCGAGCCTCCCCGATGATCCGCAACCACCGCCTCCACCAGCGGCTCCACCAGGAACCGGTTGACCTGAAAGAATGCTTTTGGGCTGACGCGGAACATCCCGTGCCGCGTCTCGTAATCGAGCGCGACTACCGATTCGCACCAGTCATAGAAGCGCCGCGCGATCTTGCGATCCGATTCCAGGACGTTGATCTGGACGTCGGTCTCATTGGTGAAGATTTCCAGCGCCTGCAGGAAGCGCGGGAACTCCGGCTCGTCCAACTTCTCCCGCATTTTGGCCAGCGCCGCATTCAACCCCGGCGAGGAGACCGGGCAGTCTGCGTCGACCGGCACCAGCCGATGCGATCGCGCCGCCCGGTAACCGATGCGGCCCTTGCCTTCGGAAAAATCGATGTGGAACTGCGCCCGGTTGCGATAGCCAAACGGTTCCCCGCTGAGGATCCCGATCTCGCCGTCGAACTCGATCTTGCCGACCCGCTGCAACTGCTCCTGCAAGATCTCGACCTTGCGCGCCAACTGGAATTCGTACGGAGCGTGCTGGTAATGGCACCCCCCGCAGTCGGTGAATAGCGGACAGTAAGGCTCGATGCGATCAGCCGACGGCGTCAGCACTTCGAGCAGTTCAGCATGGACCTTGGGGCCCGGCCGGACACGAACTGTTTCGCCGGGCAGGACAAACGGAGCCAGGACCACGTGGCTGCGCGACTTGGGTTCGGATTCCCGCTCGCTATCGGTCGCGGTTCTGTGTGAAGGCTCCTGATCGGCGGAAATGCGCGCCAATCCCTCCCCGCCGTAAACCCATTTTTCAATCGTGCAGGTAACGGGTTCAGCGGCAGGCTTCGAGGCCGCGGCCGGCTTTCGCCGATCGTTTAGGATAGGAGTTTCTTCGCGCATCAGGTTGGGATGAAAGACCGCTTGTTCGCCCTGGCCGCCGCGGAGCCGACAACACCCATGAAAAAACGAGTCTTATCCGGCATCCAGCCGACCGGCAGCCCGCACATTGGCAACTATCTGGGAGCCTTGAAGAACTGGGTCAAAATCCAGCATGACTACGATAGCATCTACTGCATCGTCGACCTGCATGCGATCACCATTTACCAGGATCCAGCCGAGCTCCGCACCAAGATCGAAGAGCTCGCGGGGATGCTGCTGGCGATCGGCATCGACCCGAAGACATCTTCGCTGATGGTGCAAAGCTCGGTACCCGAGCATGCCGAGCTCGCCTGGATGCTCACCTGCGTGACCCCGGTCGGGTGGCTCGAGCGGATGACGCAGTTGAAATCAAAAACCGAGAGCCTCGAAGAGGCATCAATCGGCGACGGACTGCTGCAATACCCGGTCCTGATGGCCGCCGATATCCTGCTGTACCAGGCGCATGTGGTCCCGGTCGGCGACGATCAGACGCAGCACCTGGAACTGGCGCGCGACATCGCGCAGCGCTTCAACTCGCTTTACGGGAAGAAGCTCGGTAAAGGCGAGAGAATGACCGAGCCGGTGTTCGTCATGCCCGAGACGCATCTGCCGACGGTCGGCGCGCGCATCATGGGGCTTGACGATCCGACGAAGAAGATGAGCAAGTCCACCACCGGCGAAGGGCATGCCATCAGCCTGCTCGATCCGCTCAAGAAGATCCAGAAGAAAATCATGCGGGCGACCACGGATTCAAACCCCGCCGTAGACATCGAGAACATGGGGCCCGGCGTGCGGAACCTGCTGACCATCTATCAGGCGTTCACCGATACCGAGACCGCTGCGGTCCACAAGGAGTTCGACGGGCTGCGCTATGGCGATATGAAAAAGAAGGTTGCCGAAGCGGTGGTTGGAGCGATTGAGCCGATCCAGACCCGTTATGCGGAGATCACCGCGGAGAAGGGCTACATCGCGAGCGTGCTGGCGGAGGGTGCCGAACGGGTGCGTCCGCTGGCGAAGGATACGGTGGAGAAGACGAAGGCGGCGATGGGGTTGTATACGGCGCAGTAGCAGGGGACCGGCGTTCAGCCCGCGGGAAGGTTCCACCTTCCCGATCCTCGAAGCCAATCTCCAGTCGCGCCAACGCCGGGCCACTGCGAGCTTGGAATCTCGCGCCGGCTGAACGCCCGCCCCCCAAAATCTCGTTAGTGCGTGAATCCCGGGGGATCGCTGGCCGGGAACGAATCCTGGCTAGCGATCTCGACTTTCCGGTCCAGTTCATGCCAGTGGATCATTTCCTTGAGGGTTCGGCGCGTAATGCCATTAAAAGGCTGGGCTTTGCTGTGGCGGTATCCTTCCGCGACACCCTCGGCGATCTCCGGGACCAGCACCATGGCAATCGCGCCGATCGTGATGCCGGACAACAAGGTCACGGCCGTATTTTTCGCCATTGAACACCTCCTGTTCTATGAGATGCCGGCGGAAGGCGGGTTGTTGCTGCCACTCGGAGGCCCGAGCCGGATTTCCGGCGCCGCACCTACGACCGCCCTCGGACCGCGCTACGACCAATGCTCGGCGCCGGAGAACGCCGGGGGATCGCTCGCCGGAAAGGATTCCTCCAGCGCCTCATCGACCAGTTCCTGATCCCCATCGTCTGCGTCCTCCCGCCCACACGCGAGGAACGTACGCCCGGCCAGCACCGCCAGCGCGCCGACGGCGGCTCCGCACAACAGATACCAGGTCAAATCCGAATTTCCTTCGTTCGTCATCACAAAATCCTCCTTGGGTAGAGCCCTCTTCGGTAGAGTCGTGGCGCCCGGCCCTGTTTCGCCCCCGCCCGATCCACCCGGGCACGATCAATTCACAAACGGCAACGTCGAATAGATCGAAACGTGGAGGCCGACATGATTCAGTTCCACCACCTGGCGATTGCTCTGCAGCACCGTTTGCTGCATGTAGCCGAACTCCAGCTTTGAATCTTTATAGATTCCGAAGCCGACACCGGCGAAGGCGCGATTCTGCCCGAACGAGCTCGTGCCCTTCAGTGGCGCCATATTGATGAAGAGCTGGTTATAGGCCGCGAAGTACCAGTTTTCGTTAATCGGCGTGGTCAGGCGGAACATGTAGCGGGCACGATTGAAGTAGTTGCTGCCCAGCGTGATGCGTTCTCCATTCGGTCCGATGGTGCGCTTTTCCAGCCAGCGCTGTTCCAATCGAAACCGGTGCACCAGGCTCAGACGCTTGGCTTTGTGCGCGATCGCCACCTGCTGAAACAGGCGGTTCTCATTGTTCGGCACCAGCGTCGGATACTGACCGGCGCGGTGCGTCGAGACCCAGGCGTACCCGCCGGTGAGGGTCACGTTATCGGTGAGATGGTAGTTGATCGCCGGGCGCAACAGGAGTTGCTGCGGCGAAGTGAATTCCCAGCGGCGCCATTGCCCTTCCAGGTGTACGCCCCATTTTTCGGAAACTTTGTGGTCGCCCGAATAGACGAACCATTGGTTGAAGTTGTTGTCGTAGATACGGTCCGCTGAATCAGCGACCGCCAGGGAACTAAACGCGAGAACTACGGTGGCCAGTCGTAGGAACATACTCCGATTTTAACGGGGCGCTAATCGCTCTTGAACAAATCGAGCGCGGAGACGCGAAGGCGCTCGGACCAGCTCAATTGTTCGACCGGCGTCTTGACGACGTCGAAGGTATCGGACAGGCGGACCTCGGGGACCGGCGCCGGGGCTTTGTAGGGCTCCGACTGCACCCGCCGGACGCGGCTTCCGTTGAACGCGTAAATGTCCTTGGTCAACTCGCCGTCGTCGTTTTCGGCGATGATGCTGAAGGCCGGGTCGTCGCTGTCTGGAAGGTCGACTAACTCCACCGGGTAATGCCCGCGCAGATTGTTCTGGCGATAGGCGGTTTCGTAGCGGTGGCGGCGGGTGGAATAACTGAATACCCGGAAGCTGTCGAAGTCCGAGGGCTGCAGCATGTAGGATGAGGTCGCCCAGACGTAGTTCGGAAAACTCTCGCCGCGCTCCGGATCGAAGACCTGGCTGAGCGGAAAATAGGACATCACAAAACTGCCTTCCGCGTAACGGCCCACCTGATCCGGCACCATGCTGAAGACCATGCGCATCAGCACCCAGCCGGCCTGCCCATCCGGCGTTAGGACCAGCAGCCAATCGTCAGCGGCCGAACGCGGACGTCCGTTGCGGTAGCCGGGCAGATCGCGCAGCCGCGGCACCGAAATCTTCTGCCAATGGGCCGGCAGCAGCGGCGGATGCGGCATCGGATCCGGCAGGGGTTCGTCTTCATCCGCAGCTAGTGGAGAGGCCGACACGCCTTCGCCGCGCGGAACCGATTTCGGCAGCGGACGCGGACCGCTATTCCGCAAGCTCACACGGTGATCGACCACCTGAATGACGTCGCCCTCGTGGAGTTGGGTGAAGCTCGGAGCGGTGCGATAAGGTCCGGTGTGGACGTTCAGCGTATCGAGGACCGTCGCTTCGCCCTGCGGCGGACGGCTGAGCGCGACCTCGGTGAGCCGGTTGAGGTCCTCGATCTCGGAGGCCGTCATCAGGGAAGCCGTATCGACCCAGCCGGTGGCGCCCGATTCGGTCAACACGCGGGCAAAGCGGCGGCGCAGTTCCAGGACCTCCACGCGCTCGCCCTGGCGGAGCTTGGCGGAAATCGGGGCGTCCAGCGAAAGGTCTTCGCGAAGCTGCAGATTCGCCGCTCCGCTATAGGCAAAGACTTCGGAGGTCTGCTCCGGCGCGCCTCCGCAGGCAGCCAGGCACATCGCGGCCACGATCGGCAGCGCGACGCGGCGGAGCCAAGCTCGACACATGGGAGCTGTCAGCAGCCGGAAAATCAAGTGGCTCCCCACAGGAACATTTTGCATCCCCTCGACGATGACATCTGTGTCCATTTAACAACGACTTGACACAAAATACGGCGTCTGCTTCTCCTGACACATCCTTTGACGGACGAATGTGTCGTTTTGACTAAACCGATATTGTCGCGCGTCGGTTCCCACCGCGCGTCTACGCTGTTTCTACCCCGCGGGCTACCGCCCGAGCCTGCCCGCCGCCGGAGCCACAGCGCTATCCGCCGACATCATCATCGCACGCGCGTCCAGGAACATCTGGTACTGGCGCACCATGCCGTTGAAAATCGCCGCGCCCAGGAACTGGTAACCGGGGGTCGAAAGATGCACGTAATCGTTCTGCGCCAGGTTGGTCTGCGCCCAGTCGAGCATGGCCCCGGGGCCGCCCATCACCTGCTGCAGATCGAGGAACGCCGATCCGCTGACAAAGGCGGCCTGACGCTGGGCCTCCGTGATCGTGGCGATTCGGCTCATGGTTCGCCAGCCGCGGCGCGTCTTCTGGGAGCGGTCCGGCGGGCCGATGATTAGGATCGAAGCGGTAGGCGCGGCGGCGCGGAACTCGGCGATCACGTCCAGGAACATGTCCCGGTAGCTTTCGACGGTCCAATTGGCGCTGCCGGCGTCGTTGGTTCCATAAGAGAGCACGATCAACGCCGGGTCACGATGCCGGATGTTCTCAAACAGCGTTTTGACGTCCCAGCGCTGCGTGGTCACCGCCTGCGCCCCGTTGATGCCCAGGGCATCGTAGATCACCCCATTGGGATTCTCGGCGACCCAGCCAAACAACCTTACCGGCGCTTTTTCGAGCGTCCGTACCTCGAAGCGATGCAGGCCGGGCGGGACGTCCAGGCGATAGAGACCAGTGTGCGGCTTCTCATCGTTTTGGGTCGCGGTAGAGATGAAGTCGACCACCAGGCCGTTATCGTAGACGGCAAGGGATCCTCCGCCGGGTTGCTTCCAATAGAGGAGCTCAAAGTGTTCGGCGTCGGCCTCGACGTAGACCCACTCATCTTTGGCATCCACGCTCATACTGATGCCACCCAGTCCGTCGACGCCGTCGCCGTAGCGGCCGACGAGGCCGTTGGTATACCAGCCGTCGCTGGAGCCGGTACGGATGCCGTCATGCCGGTAAGTCCGCCAGGGTTTGCCCGCCAGCAGGTAGCCCGAACCGCCGTCGCCGAACATTGCCTGGAAGCGGTCCCGCAGTTCTCCGGTCCAGGTATCGGCGGCAGTGTGGGAATCGCCGTATTGGAGGATCCGCACAGGGCCGCCGAGTTGCCCCGCGTCGTGCCGGTAAAGCTGCTCAAAGAACGGAACCAGCGCACCGGGGTTCTCGATGGGCGTTCTGGCCGACGCTGCCACCGCGGTGGTGAACATGTCGGAAAACGAAGGGGTCTCGGGGCTGGGACCGTCGGCGTTCAGGCGCTCCTGCCCCTGCGCGGCAAGTGGGGCTGGGACCAGAAGTAGCGCGGCGAAGAACAACGTCGCGGGCGCCTGACTCCTAGGGCTCCATTTGGGTCCGAGCCTGAGTCGGCGCACCGGTGCGGTGTCGAATTGGAGACTGTCCTTCAAGTCGCGATTCCTGCGCGGCGGCTTTATCCGCGGCGAGCTGTCCGGTGGTGGTTCGACGGGCCACGACATTGCCCGCATCCGGCCGGACATCCTGCTGAAGCTGGGCTTCCATCAGCGCGGCCTCGCGGCGCTTACGCAGCTCATAGCCGGTGCGTCCGTCCTCCAATGCAGTGTAAAGCAGTTCGCCGACAATCTTCGCGCCGGCCGGCAGCGGATGGATGAAATCGGCGCCGACCAGTCGCGGGGTGCCCTGATACCAGCGGGCCATGGTGCCCTCGCCGCCCATCGCTTCAAAGGTGTTGAAGAAGGCGACGCCTTCCTCGGCGGCGATCTGCTTTTCGATCTCGACCAGGTGCGGCATCGCGGTGATGGTGCCGATGGAACCGTCGTCCTTGATCTCGCCGCGGTCCATGGGACTCATCAGCAGGACCGAGGCGTTGGGCAGCGCGCGCTTCACCCGGCGGATGGCCGCGCGGAGCTCATCGCCCCAGGTGCCTTCCACCCAACTGGGGAAGCCGCTTTCGTTGGTCCCGTAGGCCAGCACGACCAGGTCCGGCTTGTAGTGCCGGAGCTGCTGCGAAAGATGCGGTCCGCTGAAGACGCGCGACAGCACTGTGACGCTGGCGCCGTTGATCCCCAGGCTGGAATAGATCACGCCGGGGCGGTTATTGCGGAACTCGACGCCGAAGACCTTTACGTAGCCTTCGGTGACGCGCAAGGTAACCTCGCGGCCGCCGGCGGGAAGGTTGACGGTGGCGTAGGCCGGTTGCTGCACGATAACTGGAGTCGCGTCGGCGTCCGCAGCACCCGTATCGGCGACCGGCTGCATCGTTGCCTGCGACGCCGATTGCCCTGCGGCGATTTCGATGGGAAGTCCGGTGGCGGGGTCGACCGACGTGTCGACCGTGCGGAGCGGCTCGCCGTCGGCTTCGAGGACGAACTTGCCGCCATCGGCCTGCGTCAGGTAGGAAACTTCCACCGAGCGGGGACGGTCGCCCATGACGGTCCAACTGGCCGTCGATCCGGGGAAGCCGCGGAAACGCGCGCCGCCGAGTCCGTAGAGGCCGTCCTTGACCTGGTCGTAGCCGGCGACGTCGATGCCCCAATTATTCGCTTCCATCGCCACGCCGCGATGGTTGTACCAGGCCCACGGCCGGGCGATCAGGACGAAGCCTTCGCCGGCATTGCCGTAGTCGGCCTGCAGGAGCTTGCGGGCGTCGGCGGTGATCAGGTCGGCGGTGGTTGGCGAGTCGCCGTAGTGCACCACGCGAACGGTCCGGTCACTGGCCAGGCCCTCGAAGAAATGATCCAGCGCGCCGGTTTCGTCGTAGAGATACGGATTCACCGGACCCAGCACTTCGTTCAGCATCGCCTCCAGCACGGCTCGGCTGGGACCGGGCGGCGGCGCGGATGGCACGGGAACCGGCATGTCCCAGACCTTCCGGATGCCAGCCAGCTCGAATTGTTTATGGGAGGCAAGCTCGGGGATCCAGCTCGGCGCGAGCATGAGCAGCGCGAACGTGACCACCGCGGCCACCGTCTTATTGAAGACCGGATGGCCGGGCACCGAGACCTCTTCCCGGCTCTGGCCCAGACCGACACTTCCGAAGTCGATGATTTTGCGGATCCAGCGGACGGCGCGCTCGGCTTGGGGATCGTCGGGTGGCGAGACTAGGCGGATGGTTCGTGGAGGGGCCTTGGGGTTCCGTGGAACCGGGTTTGGGGTCGGGGGGGCCACCATAGGCCCGGCCGCAAGAGGACTCTGCTTTGCCCTCCGAACCCGCGTTGTTCGATCTTTGCTGACGCCCCCTGGCATTCCTGATAAGGTCCAGTGCTTACAACTGGTTAAAAACGATTGTAAATGAACGGCACGGCTCCGGTCCTCTCCACGTACTGCAACCCGGTCACCAGAGCCGCCAAAACTGCCGCCTGCGCGTAAAACGGAGCCCGGATATACAGATCCAAGCTGAAGTCATACCACCGTTTGGGAATGGAATGTGCCAAAGCTCCTATTCCTACCATTAACCATAATGACTCAGGAATGTTTTGAAGGGAAGTGGTGCCGGAAAGAATTCTTTCCAAAATTTCGCCTGCGCGGGTCACCGATTCGGCCCGGAAGAAGATCCAGGCGAAGCAGACGAAGTTGAAGGTCACGAAGATACTGCCGATTTGGCGGGCCTGCGACCAGGCTCCTGCATCGGTGGAAACGCGTCCGCGAAGGGTCTGCCACAGGCGCACGACGACCAGCGCCGCGCCGTGCAGGGCGCCCCAGATCACGAAGGTCCAGGCCGGGCCGTGCCACAGGCCACCGATCACCATGGTGAGGAACAGGTTGCCGTAGGTGAAGACCTTGATACGCTTGCCGGGCAGCGAGAAATACAGATAATCACGGAGCCAGTTCGACAGGCTGATGTGCCAGCGGCGCCAGAAGTCGGCGATGTTGCGCGCGGCGTAGGGCTGATTGAAGTTGATCGGCAACTGGATCCCGAGCAGCAGCGCCGAGCCCAAGGCGATGTCGGTGTAGCCGGAGAAATCGTAGTAAAGCTGCAGCGCGTAGGCGTAGACGGCAACCAGCGTTTCGGCTCCGGAATAGAGCGTCGGGAAGTCGAAGACGCGGTCGACCAGATTGGAGCCCAGGTAGTCGGCGATCATCAGCTTCTTGGTCAGCCCCATGCCGATCAGGAACAGGCCGCGACCGCCGCGGGCGGCATCGAGCGTGCGGGGCTCGGTGAACTGTTTGAGCAGCGTCGAGACGCGGGTGATCGGACCGGCCAGCGTGGTCGGGAAGAAGGAGACCGCGGCCAGATACTGCAGCAGGCTGCGCGTGCCTTTGATGTCGCGCCGGTAAAGGTCAATGGTGTAGGTCAGCGACTGGAAGACGTAGAAGGACAGCGTGACCGGCAGGACCCAGCTCCATTCGAGCGCCGCGGGGCGATGTGTGATCGCCGTCAGGTTCTCCATAAAAAACGGCGTGTACTTGAAGGTCGCCAGGATGCCGACGTTCATCACGATGCTGGCCGGTGACCAGGGCGCGGCGGATCGAGGGGCGCTCGGCATCCTGCAGCCCGAGCCCGATCAGGAAGTCCATCGTGGAGGCGGCGGGGATGAGTACTAAGTAAGTGAGGTCCCAGCGCGCGTAGAAGAAATAGTTCGCGAACAGGATGATGCCGATCGCGGCGAGGCGAACGCGGTAGAGGATCCAGTAAAGGGCGAAGACCCCAGCGAGGAAGACGAAATATGTGGAGGAAGAAAGTTCCACCGAAACAGTTCCCGCGAATTACGTGCGACTCTCACTAAGGATACAGCGGGAGGCAGTGCAAAGTCTGTGATACAGGGGGAATACAGGAGTCACGCGCTACCAAACCGCCGGCAGGCATAACCGGCGCATCCTTTTCGCCGTCTTTCGCACAACCCCTGATTGATATAAACTCAACACGATTGGCTAGTTCCGCCGTTCAAGGAGCAATAAGAACTCAATATGCCTCTCCGAAACTTCCCCGCCCTGCCCGTTTTGAGTTGTCTCCTCACGCTTCCGCTTGCGGCCCAGGTCACTGGACCCGCGACCTGGCAGGACGATCTCGCGCCCATAACGAAGGCGGATTGGAACGCCGGACTGGCGGCGCATCTGCTGGAACGGGCCGGGTTCGGCGGCACGCCGGAGGAGATCGAGCGGCTGGCTCGCATGACGCCGAAAGACGCCGTGAAGCACATGGTGCGGTTCGATCCGGACGGGTCAGGGCATGCCGGCGTTCGTGCATTCCGGCGTGCATGATCCGGGCCTGGAGCCGTTTCCGCCGTCGCGTCCCGCGGTCACCGATATGGCCAAGGAGGACGGCGAGGCGCTGGGTATCAAGGTGAAGGCCGGGGGGAATCGTCCGCTGCAGCCGATCGTCAACAAGTTCTTTTACTGGCTCCGGGCGAGCATGCTGGAATCGAACCGCGTGTCGTACTGGTGGGCCGAACGGATGGTGGCGAGTCCGCAACCGCTGCAGGAGAAGATGGCGCTGTTCTGGCACGGGCACTTCGCGGTGAGCGAATCGAAGGTCCGCGATTACCGCAAGCTGCTCGGCGAGCTGGAGCTGTTCCAGCAGGAAGGCCTGGGCAGCTTCCAGGACCTGATGATCAAGGTCGCGCAGGACCCGGGGATGCTGGCGCTTCTTGGATGCCGGCGTGAACGTGAAGGGCTCGCCCAATGAGAACTTCGCGCGCGAAATCATGGAGCTGTTCACCATGGGCGTCGGCAACTACACCGAGCAGGACATTCGCGAGGCGGCGCGCGCGTTCACCGGCTGGAACTTCGTCGATCTCGATTTCGTGGTCCGGCCGGAGGAGCATGACGACGGACAGAAGACGTTCCTGGGCCAGACGGGCAACTTCGACGGCGTCGATGTGATCAACATCATCATGGATCAGCCGGTGACGGCGGATTACATCGCGGGGAAGATCTATCGGTACTTCGTCCGCGAGGATTTGTCGCCGGAGCTGCAAGCGAAGCTCGGAGCGGTACTGCGCGAGAACGATTATGAGGTCGCGCCGCTGCTGGAGACGATCTTCCTGTCGCGCGACTTCTATAGTCCGGCGTCGGTAGGCACGCAGATCAAGAGTCCGGTGCAACTGGCGGTGTCGACGTACCGCAAGCTGGGGCTCGGCAAGGCGCCGGGCGTTCCGGATTTCAATTCATCGACGGGCGCACTGGGGCAACGGCTGCTGAATCCGCCGACGGTGGCGGGCTGGGCGCAGGGTCGGGCGTGGATCACCCCGGGGCTGCTGCTGGAACGCGGCAACTTCGCGCGCGAGGTCCTGTTCCCGGACATCACCTTTATCCCGACCGACCGGTATTCGGGCGGCGAGATCGGGCAGGTGGCTCGGCGGATTCGCGAGGGCGCGGATATTACGTCGGCGACGATGCCTCCGAAAGAGAGCGGCGTGGTGGCCGAGTCCAACATGCTGGCCGATCGCGATGAGGATTTCAATACGCGCTACGGAAGCATGCGCGGCTGGCAGATGGCGATCGAGCGGGTGATTCCGCTGGAGCGCGATTATGCGCAGGTGAACCTGAGTGCAATGGTCCGCGAGAAGGGGCTGAAGAATACTTCCGAGGTCGTGGACTATCTTGTCGGCCGGTTTATGCGGGTGCGTCCGAGCGATGACGTGATCGCCGATCTGGTCGCGTTTTTGGATAAAGAGCTCGGGACGTCGGATATCGATCGGGCCGAGACGTATATGGAAGACGGGCTGCGGATGGTGCTGCACTTGATCATGAGCCAGCCGGAGTATCAGTTGAGTTAGCGGCCGCGGGCCCTTTTCGGCCAGCTTACCTGGCGATGCGCTTGTGAAGATGAGGCGCGGGCGTTATGTGGCGCGGCGCCATGCGCCGCGGATGAGTAAGGAGTTCATGCCATGAAGAACGATATCTTTTCCAAGGGTTCGCTGCGGCGCCGGGACGTCTTAAAGGCCGGACTTTACGGCATCGGCTTAGGAGGCGCCTTGGGTGTCCCGCCGCTGTTCGGGCAGGCCGCGGCGGTCGCCGCGCAGGCCGAGGCCGACGGCAAGATCCTGGTGATCCTGGAACTGTCGGGCGGCAATGACGGGCTCAACACGCTGGTTCCGTACGGCGATGACGCCTATTACCAGCAGCGTCCGAACATCGGCATCAAGAAGGAACAGGTGCGCGCGATTGACGATCATTTCGGGTTCAATCGCGGCATGGTGGGCTTTGAGAAGCTCTTCAAGGACGGCAAGCTCGCGGTGGTGCATGGTTGCGGCTACGCGAATCCGTCGTATTCGCATTTTGCGTCGATGTCGTATTGGCACACGGCGGCTCCCAACAGCGGCGAGCAGTATGGCTGGGTCGGGAAGCTGGCCGATGAGATGGCGCCCGATGCGCCGCCGAATTTCCTGATCAATATTGACTCGCGGCAGTCGCTGGCGGTGCGCGGACGGCGGCATGTGCCGGTGGTCTTCGACAATCCGAATACGTTCTCGCGCGAGTCCTATTACGATGAGCGGGACACGCTGGCGGCCACGGCGAAGCAGCCTTCGCAGGACGCGGCGAATCCGTCGCGGCAGTTCCTGCTGGAGGTGGCCAATAGCGCCAAGGACGCCTCAGCTCTGGTGCAGGAGGCCTGGGCGAATTATCATTCGCCGGTGGATTACGGCATCACCGGGCTGGACTTGCCGAAGGTCGTGGCGCTGATCGAAGCCGGCATGCCGACGCGGCTTTATTACACTGCGTATCGCAACAATGCGTTCGATACGCACGTGTTCCAGAACGAGCAGCATCCCCGGCTGCTGACCTATACCGCCGACGCCGTCTATGCGTTCCTGCGCGACCTGGAGCGGATCGGCCGGGCCGATGACGTCGTGTTGATGGTCTTCAGCGAGTTCGGGCGGCGCGTGCCGGAGAATACGTCGCTGGGCACCGATCACGGCGCGGCCAATCTGATGTTCGTCGCCGGCACCCAGGTCAAAGGCGGCCACTACGGCGACATCCCCAGCCTGACCGCGCTCACCGAAGGCGACAACCTGGTCTTCACCACCGACTTCCGCCGCGTCTACGCGACGATGATCTCCGGATGGCTCGGGCAGCAAGATACCAGGGAGATCCTGAACGGCGAGTTCGCCCCGTTCGACATGTTCTCCGCCGGCTAGTTTCATTCACGCACAACAGCTGAGGATCGCCTGTGCTCTCGTTTGGATCGCAGCAGGAGGGCTGGCGTTCAGCCGGCGTGAGCGATTCACGCTCACTCTCTTGCATATGACACAGTGAACAAGGCTACACTTGTCGAATAACGTGCCGGCTTCCCTGCTCCCTATGCGTGTTCTATCCGCGATTTTCCTGCTTCTCGCCGGCTCCTGCCTGATGTTCGCCGCCGATCAGGATCAAGATGGGCTGGACGATGCGCGGGAGCAGCAGCTTCTTGAGCAGTTCGCGCCGAGATTCCTGCTGAGTTCCGGCGACTGTGACGGCCAGCCTTCCCGATTTCAGGTCGGGTCCGCCGAGCCGGTGCCCATAACCGCCGACGGCACGATCTACGGGCAGGCGTTTCCGCGGGCAGACGATCGCATCGAGCTTCATTACTATCACCTGTGGGCGCACGATTGCGGACGTCCGTCGCATGAGCTGGATGCCGAGCATGTCTCGACGCTGCTCGATCCGGTGGCGGATACCGATGGGGATTTTGCCGCGATCTTCTGGTATGCAGCGGCGCATGAGAACACGGTTTGCGACGCCAGTTACGCGGCTCGCGCGGAAACGTTGGAGGCAGTGGATCACGGGCCGCGCGTCTGGATCTCTGGCGGCAAGCACGCCTCGTTTCTGGATGAACGGCTGTGTTCCTGGGGTTGCGGCGCGGACCGCTGCCTGGCCGATGTCGCGCTTACAGCCACCACGGTCCTGAATCTGGGCGAACCCGGGCGTCCATTGAACGGAGCGCTTTGGATTACCTCGCCGGCGTGGCCGCTCCAAGACAAGCTGGTCACCGATTTCACGGTGGAGGTCGTGGCGCGGCTGGAGGAGTTACCCCCAGCGGCGCTGGAGGATGGCGGCGAGATTCTGCGCATTAGCGATCGGGACCGGACGGTGCAGAGCCTGATCCTAACCGCGGATAACACGGCCGATGCGCTGGTGATCGCCGGCTCGCATACCGATCGGGCGGTGGCGCGTGGGCGGGATGAAACCGGCTCGGCGGTGATGCTCGGGCTGGAGCAGACCGGAGCGTCCTTAAAGAAGGCTGGGAACGCGGTGGTGAAGTTCCTTGGCGGGGGCTCCGATCCCGAAGAGGAAAAGGCCGCCACATCCTCCAGCCGCGCGGCGCCAAGGGCGCAGTAAAACCAACGCTCTCTATCCACCGTCGGCGGCAATCTCGGCCGCGTGAACTCCCCCCGGCCTATCCCCACGCGATGGGAGTTAGCCCATTTCTGAGCCCCTTCGGCGCAGTTTCTCCCCTAGGATCGATCCATGGGGTCAACGAGGCAATGATGGTGCGGATTCATATCCCCCGGACCCGGGGACCGGGGCATGGTCGAACCCTTAGCTGGCCGCTCGGCCCGGCGATCGGATCGTTGCTGGCGCCGCTCGCGCTGACTGCGTATTTGCTCTGCGCCGCGCGGATCGGGACGGATCTGGGACTGTTGCAGCTCAGCGCGCCGGAGGGTGTGTGGTCGCACTGGCAGGTCTGGATGGCGGTTGCGGTCAGTTCGCATCTGTTCGCCCGGCGGTTGCTGGAAACCGGCGGAACGCCGCCTCGGAGGGCAGGCCCACTCCGCGAGGCTCGCGCCAAGGAGGAATGGAATCAGAAAGATAGAGTGAATGACCGGGTAAAGGAAATGGTAAAGGAAGCGCTGGCCCCTTACGAACGCGTTGTGGGTCCTAAAGTGATACCCCAGACAGAAGTCCGCCGGGAAGACCGAATCGAGGACGAAGTGACCCAGGAAGTCACGCCGCTGACGGAGCACCGGCCGGTGTTCCGGTTTGCCAAGCGTTCCCCGATTGCGGAGGAGGCGGAAGCGCTACGGCGGCGGTTGCGGCGCTACTAAATCACCAAGGTGAAGGGGGCCGCGCGTGTGGCCTCCTCCGGACGGGATGCGATCATGAAGGTTTCTCATGATCGAATGCGTTCCCAATTTTTCCGAAGGCCGGGACCGGCCCAAGCTGGATGCGATCGTTGCGGCGATCTCGTCGGTTCCGGGAGTCTACTTGTTGGCGCAGGAGCTGGATCCGGATCACCACCGTAGCGTAGTCACCTTTGCGGGTGAATCACGAGCCGTGGTCGAGGGTGCGGTGCGTGGCGTCGAAAAGGCCAAGGAGGTGCTGGATCTGTCGGTCCACGCCGGGGAGCATCCACGGGTCGGAGTGGCCGATGTCGTGCCGTTTATTCCGCTCGAAGGCTCCACGATGGATGAAGCGCGCAAGGCGGCGCGCACAGCCGGGCGCGAGCTATGGGATCGGCTGGGCATTCCGGTCTATTTCTACGGGGAAGCCGCGATGAGCCCGGAACGTGTCCGGCTGGAGAAGACCCGCCGGGTGGGCTTCGACGGAAAGCCGCCGGATATCGGCAGGATCGCCTCGCATGCGACCGCCGGAGCCGTTATGGTGGGCGCGCGGGACTTTCTCGTCGCCTACAACATTCAACTCGCCACCAAGGATGTGAAGATCGCGAAGGAGATTGCCCGCCGGGTGCGGGAGTCCTCGGGCGGGATTCGCCATGTAAAGGCGATTGGGTTGTATCTGGATTCGCTCGGCATTGCGCAGGTGTCGATGAATCTGGTGAACTATCGCGAGACTGATTTGATGGCGGTGTGGAACGCGGTGGCGCGGGCTGCCGAGGAACTGGGAACCCGAGCAACCGAGGGAGAGATGATCGGGCTGGTTCCACGGGAGGCCTATCAGCAGGCTCCGGAGTTCTTCCACAAGGCGCCCAACTTCGACGAATCACGGGTGATTGAGAATCGCCTGGAGGCTCTGCAGTCGCGCCAGTAGCAAAAAGGGCTCTTGCTATCCTAAGGTTTCGTGCTGGTCAACATCACAGGACAAGAAGGGTCGCCGGGGCCACGCCCCAAATGGTTGCGCGCGCCCGCGCCAGTCGGGCAGGATTATCGCAACCTCAAGAATCTGGTGCGGGACCTGAATCTGCACACCGTTTGTGAGAGCGCCGCGTGCCCCAATATCGGGGATTGCTGGAATCGCCGCACGGCGACCTTCATGATCCTCGGCAATGTCTGCACGCGCCGCTGCGGGTTCTGCAACGTGCAAAAGGGCGGACCGTTGCCGGTGGACGACGATGAGCCGCGCCGGGTGGCCGAAGCCGTTGCCGCGCTCGGTCTGAAGTTCGCGGTGATCACCAGCGTGAATCGCGATGACCGCAAAGACGGCGGGGCGACGCACTTCGCGATGACGATCCGGGCGATCCGCGAACGGCTGCCGGAATGCGGCATTGAAGTCCTGACGCCGGACTTTCAGGGCAAACACGACGCAGTGGATATCGTGATGGAAGCCGCACCGGACATCCTGAACCACAACACGGAAACCGTGCCGCGCCTTTACCGGCAGGTTCGTCTGGGGGCCCGCTATGAGCGGTCGCTGGACGTTTTGGCGTACTCAAAGGAAGCGCGCCAGCGGATGGCGCCGGGCGAAAAGCCGATCCCGACCAAATCCGGACTGATGCTGGGGCTGGGCGAAACCACCGCCGAGGTGCTGGAAGTGATGCGCGATCTGCGCTCGGCCGACGTCGATATCCTGACGCTGGGCCAATACCTCCGGCCCACGCAGATGCACTTGCCGGTGATCCGCTATGTACCGCTCGCCGAGTTCGAGGAACTCAAAGCCGCCGGCTACGAGATGGGTTTCACGCACGTGGAAAGTGGTCCGCTGGTCCGTAGTTCCTTTCACGCCGACGAAGCGGTCACCACGAAACCCAGCGCCTGAACAGACTTCGCGTTCGGCGGACAAGGGTCGGAATCGCGCCTATTTTTCCGACGCCAGGTATCCGCGGCGCGCCCGCACCGTCACGTCTTTCTGATCCACTTTGACCTTCAGTTCGTGAAAGCGTCCGTCGCGAGCCTCGGCCGGCGGGGTAAAGGTCAGTACGTACTGGCTGCGGAGCTCCTGCTCGATCTGATCGAACACCTTGGCGGATCCCTCGTCGTCGCCGCTGAACCGGCGGCCTCCGGTGTATTCGGACAGCTTAGTGAGGTCGCGGGGACCTTCAATCCCGCCGTTCATCCGCGTGGCGAGCGGCCCCAGCAGCGGACTGAAAAGCCGTTCGCTGGGTCCGGTCGAGAGGATGCTGAAGATCGGCGTGTTGGCGCTTTGGGCAGACTCAATCGCGTCGCTTAATCGATGTTGGCTTCCGGTGTCCTCGCCGTCGGAAAGGACAATGAGGGCTTTCCGGCCCCGGACATCGCGCAGCCGTTCGCTAACGGCCGAGTAGACACCGTTCCACAGCGGCGTCCCGAAGCAGCTCTGCGGGCGGGACTGGATGATGGGAACGTAGCGGCCGGGAGGCTCATGAATGGGGCACTGATCCCCGAAGCGGGGCCCCGGGCTGCGCAGGCCGCCGAGCCGGGTGATGCCACTGTCGAGTTCCCGGATATCGGAAGTCAGGTCTGTCACCAGGCGAACGCCGTCGCTCCCCACAGAGACCAGGAAGGCCTGATCGCCGGGTTGCAGCACGTTGTTCAGAAAGACGCGGGCGGCACGGCGGTGGCGATTCCAGAACTCGTGCTGGCTGCCGCTGATATCCACGATCAGGCCGACGGTGAGCGGGAGGTCATTATCCTGCCAGATGCCGTTGATCTCCCGCGGATCGCCTTCATCAAGGACCGTGAACCGCTGGGCGGTGAGTCCCTGAACAGGCGCCCCGTCCTGATCGGTGACCGCGACGGTGAGCGTCACCAGGTTGACGTCGACCGCGAGGTCCGCAACAATCTCGTCTTCCTTGCCCGTGGGACCCGAGGCGGAAACGGAACCCGCCGGTCCGGCGGCAACCCCGATGCCGGTTCCAGTGGGCTTGGGGAGCCCCATGGTTTCCGGGGAGACCTCTTGCTGGGCACGCAGGCTGATGGACGTCAGGAAGCAGAGGGTCAGAACAAGCGCAACGCGACGCCGCATGCTTGAAGTGTAGGCGGCAAGTGTATGGTGGTCAAGCATGAAGAACTCGCGGCCGCCGGTCGCCGGTGGCTAGTAGAGAGAGCACATCACGAGGCATCCGGTTTCCGAACCTGATGAATAGGGCGCGGATTGGAAGTTCCGCGTTACTTGCGGAAAGAGGCTTCGGCCGGTTTGCTTCCACCCGTGCGCTCAGCGCCTCCGCCAGCTAAACCTCACCCACCTGTTCAGGCGATCCTGCGGATGAGGCGGAACGGCAAGGTGACCAGCAGCCAGACGCTCTCCAAAACACCACTCACCACGACCCCGACCAGCCGGAACGGGAGCAGCAGGAGCCAAACAATCGGATAGAGGACCAAGGCGGCGAGCGCCAGCGGCCAGCACAGAACGAACAACACGCACCAAAGAAGAAAGGTGAACATCTCATTTGTAGGTACGCACCTGGAGACACGAATGTTCCGCGGGAGGAAAGCTCCCGAAAGAGGTGCCAGTGGAAAGGATCGCGTTGGAGCACGAGCTTTTTTTCACGCCGCCGTGTACAGGGAAGAAGATCGAAGCCGGGTTTCTCACCCGGCTCTGGGACGCGGATACGAAGATCCGCGCCACTTTTTCTGAATCACGCACAACGGCCGAGAATTACCTGTGGCTTGTGGCGCTGCGTCCTGCGATTGGTGGGGACCGTGTTCAGGTGCAAGGGCGGGACATGGCCCGCCCCACTCAAGGCAAGCAATCGGTAAGGCCGTGTGCGGTCTAGTGACCAGCCGAGGCGGCTTTCGAAGCCAGTTCGCCGTCCACGTGCAGGTCCATCTGCGGGAACGGAATGCCGATGCCGGCTTCATCCAGCGCGTACTTGACGTTGCGGGTCAGGCGTTCACGCACGGCCCAGTAATCGGCCGAGTTCACCCACACGCGCAGCACCCAGGCGATCGAGGAATCGCCGAGTTCCAGAAGATAGACCTGATGCGCGCCGTCGGGGAGCTTGGCTTCCTCGCGCTCGATGACGCCTTCCAGAACCTTGCGCGTGGCGTCCAGATCGGCTGAGTACTCGGTGCCGACGTTCACATCCACGCGGCGGGTGGCATGATGCGAAACATTCTCGATGGTGGATCCGAATATCGCGGAGTTCGGCACTATGATGCGGCGGTTGTCGGGCGTGTTGAGCTGCGTGGAAAACAGGTCGATTTCGTCCACCGTCCCGGCGGTGCCGCCGGCGTTGACGAAGTCCCCGGACTTGAAGGGCCGGAAGGTGAGCAGCATGACGCCTGCCGCGAAGTTCGACAGGCTGCCCTGGAAGGCCAGGCCGATGGCGACGCCCCCAGCGCCGATCAATGCGGCAAAGCTGGTGGTCTGGATGCCGAAGATCCCCAGGCAGGCGAGCACTGCGGCGATCAGGACCATATACCGCACGAAATTGCTGAAGAACTTCTGCAGCGTAACGTCGAGTTGGGATTTCGCCAAGGCTCTCGCGGTGGTGCGGCGGGACCATCCTGCGACGGCCCAGGCTACAATCAGCAGGAGAATCACTCCCACCGCCTGCACAGCGTAACTGGTAAGCATTGCGATCATTTCGTTACTAAGTTGCATAATTTTGTTTACCTTGCGTTCACCGGACGTAGTTCCGCCCGACCCGGGAACGATTCGATTTTGGGTATCGGCCGTGAGCCGGCCGGTTGTGGATTCGGACCCGTCCCACCGGCGGCAAGTACCGGACGATGACTGGTCCTATCCTACCCCTCCCCAGCCGCTAGGCCAATGAATCACCTGGATCTCGGCCACGCTCAGCGTCCCGGGGAGCAGCGATAACCAGTGCGTTTAGAAACAGATGCCGCAATCGGCCGACGGGATGGGAAAACACAATCGGGAAGAGCCAGGGGCGGAGATCGGGACGGGAAAGAGCTCGGGGCAAGGGGCTTCAGGAGCGTAGTTCTTCGGTCCTGGGTTTAGAATGTTAAGGGACTGAGGCGATCCTGTCAACTGTCCTACAGCAATTATATTAATAGTGTTGTCCCGGTACACTGGTGAAGGGGAATAACGCGGGTCCGCACGAGGGTAGGAGCGCCCCCAGGACCGAACCCCGCAAAGCATTGATATATCAGGCTAAATAGCCAAAACGCTCCATACAACTGGGTTCACGGGAAGAGACGAGGGAAGAAGAACGATGGTGCGTATCGTGATGGTTTTGGCATTGGTGATGATCACCTCTGCCTGCCTCTACGCGCAGTCGGCGGGTTTAGCACAGGCGGTTGAGGAATTTCGGCGGCAAACCTCGTCGCTGTCGGCGAGTAGCGGAAACGGAACATTCGATGCCCCGGCGCAGAAGCCGCGCCCGGTATGGCACGGTCGGCTGTATGAGAATTTTCGGAATAACGCGCTGGATGCGATTCCGCACCAGATCCGGCAGCGCAACCAGCCGCAGCGCAAGCTTCGGCGCAACCAGTTTGGAATCAACGTAACCGGGCCGGTGTATCTTCCCAAGATCTACAACGGAAGCGGGAAAACCTTCTTCACGCTGTCGTTCGAGGGAATGCGGGAGAGCATCGGGCAGAGTACGCTGGCGACGATCCCCACGACTCTCGGGCGCACCGGCGACTTTTCGCACATCGTGGACATCGCAGGCAATCCGCTGCCGATTTATGATCCGAACACGACCTACCAGAATCCGAACTACAATTCGGCGTTGCCCGTATCGAAGGACAACCTGCTGTATGAGCGGTCTCAGTTTGTGGACAACAAGATTCCGGTGAATCGGCTGGATCCGGTGGCGCTGGCCGCGATGCCCTACTATCCCCAACCGAATATTGCCGTTGGGCCGTTTTACCGCAACAATTACTTCATCGTCTCGAACCAGGTCAACAAGGCCACGGGCTTCATCCTGACCCTGGACCATACGTTTTTGCAGAAGAATCGTGTGACGGTGCAGTTGAACCATTCCAGCGGACAGAACGGACAGGCTCCGCTGTTTCTCACGCCAGCGAATCCGCAGAACCCGAATACGCTGGTGGGGAGCCGGGGTTTCCGCGTCGAGCATATCTATACGGCGTCGGCCACCAACATCAACACGTTCAGCATCCAGGCCAATTCACAAACCGCCAACAACGACACGCAGTTTCTGCCGGACGGGAGCGTGTTTCCGAACTACCAGCTTTCGGGTTTCCTCAACATGGGCGCGTCGAATCCGATTTCGAAGCTCGGGCAGCACGTCTATCAGTTGCAGGACACCTTCGCGACCCGCAAATCGACGCATCGGCTGTCGTTCAGCGCGCAACTGCAGCAAACGCAGGTCAATACGTACCGGCCGTTTTCAATCGCCGGACAGTTCCAATTCGATAACCGGTATACGAGCCTTCCGGGCGTGATCAACACCGGATATTCGATGGCGAGCTTCCTGTTGGGCGCGCCGGCCCAGGTCACACAGACGATCAACACCGGCCCGTCCTATTTCCGCTGGTTCCAGCAGCGCTATGTGTTCAGCGATCAGTGGCAGGTGACTCCGTCGCTGACGTTGACGGCGGGCGCGAATTGGGAAATCTACGGGCAGCGAACCGAAAAGTATAACCGCCAAAGCAATATCGATCTCAGCGTCATCAATCCGGCCAATGGGCAACCGGGCGCGCTGGTGGCGGCGGGCGTCAACGGCGTCCCGCGCACCTTCACGCCGACCTGGATCAAGCTGGAGCCGCAGCTGGGGCTCGCCTACAGTGTGCTGGGCGACAACGACACCGTCCTGCGGCTGAACTACCAGCGGCGGTATAGCAATCCGCCGATCATGCCGTTCCAGTTCGCCACGCAGGCCTTCAACGGCACGCTGAACTTTGTTTCGCCCAACAGCCAGTTGGATCCGGCCCTGTTCCTCCAGGATGGCATTCCGCACACGCGGACGTTTCCCGGATTTGAGTCCGGAATCGGCCAACGGGACAAACGCCAACATCATCGACAATTCGAACCGCCAGCCGACTTCGACCACCTTCCAGGCATCGCTTCAGCGGCAGTTGGCTCCGTTCCTGATTCTGACGGTCACCGCACGGTATAACTATCAGCGCAATCAGATGGTTGGGAGTAACGCAGCCAACCCGAACGCCGTCCCCATAAGTGCATTGACTTACCGCGATCAGCTGAATGATTTGAATTTCCGCAACTCGCAGCGCCCCTATCCGCAGTATCAGGATTTCCAGGTAGCGCGTTTCTGGCCGGTGGGCGCCAGCAAGAGCAAACGGCTGAGCATCCGGCTGGAGAAGCGGACCTCGGGCGGGCTGGCGTTGAGCGCTCAATACAACTACAACTGGGCCATCGACCAGATGGGCAACGGCATCCAGAACTACTACAACCTGAACTCGGAGTGGGCACATTCCCAGGTGAGTCCGCACACGTTGAACCTGACCTACATTTACGAACTGCCGTTCGGTCCAGGTCGGCAATTTTTCAACGGCAATGGCGTGTTGAACCGGTTTTTCGGTGGCTGGGCCATCAGCGGGAACACCAATTTCTATACGGGGCAGCCGCTGCTGATGCAGGCGCAGTTCAACAACACCGGCCTGGTGGTGCCGAACCTGCGCGCGAACTATGTTCCCGGCGTCAGTCCTTTTGTGGACAACCAGGGACCGTCGGAGTGGTTCAACCAGTCGGCTTTCGTGCAGCCTGACAACTTCCAGATCGGCAACACGCCGCGGACGATTCCGGGGCTGCTGGGACCGGGCGGCTATAACCACGACGTCACGATGAACAAGCGCTTCACTCTGAGCACGGAGCAGACGCTGGAGTTCACGGCTTCGTTGTTTAACGCAACCAATCATGCCAACTGGAACCAGCCGGACACGCGGATTGGTCCGGCCGATGCGCCCAACGCGAACGGGGGCAAGATCATCGGCTCCACCGGCGGACGTATTGTGCAACTGGGATTGAGGCTCAATTTCTAATGCGATTCCTGACCCGTTTCGCAATCCTGGTGCTGGTGGTCAGTCTAGGGCTGACCGCGGCGGAATTGCAGGTGCCGTTCTGGGCGCCGCAGGGGACAACGGTTCTGCCCGAAGAGATCCAGGCGGCGATCAACGATGCTCCGGCTCCGGTGGTGAGCGTGCGACAGCCCACCGACGATCTGGTGCTGCTCGTAGTGCTGGATCTGACCAACGATCTCGCTGCCGTGACGCAGGCGCGCAATGCGCTGACCGCGCGGATCGCCGAGTTCCCGTCCGAATCATTACGTCGGCGTGCTGCATGCGCAAAACGGGCTGAACGTGATGTCGGACCCGAGCGCGGACCGCGAAGCCACGTCCGAGGCGATCAATTCCCATCCGGTGGGTGGACGGGCCGGTCTGCTGAATACGATTGAGCAGGCGGCGAAGATCGGTGGGTCGGTGATGGAGAAGTCCGGCGTGCGGCTGGCAGTCCTGTACCTGACCGACTCCGACGTCTGTGGCTACCGCGAGAATTTCTGCAATGCCCAGGTCAACAGCAACGACAGCGGCGACCTGAGCCGCGGCAATGCCGGCAACGTGCTGATCCGCGAAAAGATCGCGCGCATGGTCAACTCCCTCAACCAAACCCGTGCGCCGGTCTTCATCTCCCATCTGAGCTACCGCAATGACAACCTGAACGTTTCCTATCAGACCGGACTGATCGCGCTGGCCGCGGCCACCGGCGGCAGCGCGACGATCTCGCGCTCGAATGCCGAGATCCCGTCGGCGATCAACGAGATCATTGACCGCATCCTGTCGTCCTCGTCGGTGACGATTGAGCTGCCGAATGAAGATCCCGGCAACGTGGGCGTTCAGTTGACGCATCAGGGCAAGCTGCTCGATTCGCGGTCAGAATACGTGATTCGGAACTAACTCCACCACCAGCCACCAACCTCTTCGGAGTATCGAAGCTCCGGTTCCGGCGCGATTCGCGGTTCCTGTTCCGCATTACAGATTTCAATATTTATTTGACATGTCTCCGGCTTTAGAAACCTCGTCTTTGTTGGCCAACGCACACGCTGTGTGTGTGTTGACGGGCGCGGGCATTTCCGCCGAGTCCGGCGTGCCCACCTTTCGCGGCGCTGCTGGCTTGTGGAAAAGCTTCCGCCCCGAGGAACTGGCTACGCCGCAGGCCTTCGCCCGGGATCCGATACTGGCGTGGGAATGGTATGACTGGCGACGGCAGCAGATCGCGTGCGCCAAACCGAACGCCGGGCATCGGGCTCTGGCTGAGCTTCAATGCCGCTTTGCGCGAGACGGCCGCCGCTGGACGCTGGTGACGCAGAACGTCGATGGGCTGCATGACCTGGCTACCCAGACGCTTCCCGAGCCGGACGCGATCGAGGCTCCGCTGAAGCTCCACGGCGATATCTGGACGCTGCGCTGCACCGGCTGCGGGGCCGAACGCGTGGATCGATCAACGCCGCTGCCCCAGCTTCCACCGTATTGCCGCTGCGGCGAGATGGAGCGACCGGGGGTGGTGTGGTACGGCGAATCGCTTCCGCTCGAGATCTGGGAGCAGGCCGAGCAAGCCTCGCGTGAGGCCGATCTGTTTCTGGTGATCGGCACCAGCGCCATCGTGTATCCGGCGGCAAGGCTCGCCCGTATCGCACGGGATTGCGGCGCGAAAATCGTCGAAATCAATCCCGAGGAGACGCCGTTGTCGCGAGTGGTAGATATCGCCTGGCGGGCTCCGGCGGCCGAGGCGTTGCCGGAGTTGCTGTAGGGTAAGCAACCAAGGGGCGGCTGATCTGGAGCGAAGTCGAGGTGGTCCGCGATAATGGTGCTAGCCCTATGAACTTATGCTACTTTGACGCGTTCTCCGGCATCAGCGGCGACATGACGGTCGGCGCGCTGATTGACGCCGGAGCTCCCGCTGATCAACTGATTGCGGCGCTGGAATCGCTGCCGACCGGCGCGAAATATTCCTCCGAGAAGACCATCCGCGGCGGAGTGACCGGATCGAAGTTCCGCGTGGAAGTCGTGCAGGACAAGAAGCACCGCCACCTGCCGCACATCCTGGAGATGATCGAGCAGGCTTCGATTTCCGCGCGCGCCAAGGCCAATGCGAAAGCCGTCTTTCAGAAGCTGGGCGAGGCCGAGGCCGGCGTGCATGGGGTGCCGATTGAGAAGGTCCACTTTCATGAGGTCGGGGCGGCGGATTCGATCGCGGATATCGTCGGGGCATGCGTAGCGCTGGATCTACTGGACGTGACCGAGGTTCATATTTCGGCGATCAATGTCGGCAGCGGGACAGTGGAGACCGAGCATGGGACGCTTCCGGTTCCGGCTCCGGCGACGGCTCGGCTGTTGGTGGGCAAGCCAGTCTACTCGAAAGGACCGGCGGTGGAGCTCACCACGCCCACCGGCGCCGCGATCGCCGCGACCCTGGCCGCGAGTTTCGGCCCGATGCCCGCCATGAATATTCAGTCGATCGGCTATGGAGCCGGGCGACAACGACTTCAAGGGACAGCCGAACGTGCTGCGCGCGGTGATCGGACAGCGGTCGGCCGCGACTGAGTCGACCACCGTAAGCGTGATCGAGGCGAACATCGATGATTCCAGTCCGCAGGTGCTCGGCTATGCGCTGGAGAAGCTGATGGCTGCCGGGGCGCTGGATGCCGCGCTGAGCCCCTTGCAAATGAAGAAGAACCGTCCCGGTTCCCTGCTCCGCGTGATCGCCCGGCCGGAGGATCAGGAAAAGCTCGCCGAGGTGATCTTCGCCGAAACATCCACGCTGGGTCTCCGAATCTATTCAGCAGAGCGGCGCATCCAAGAACGGCAGATCGTCACCGTGGAGACGCCCTGGGGACCGGTTCGTGGGAAACTATCGGGACAGGGCGCGTTCGCTCCCGAGTACGACGATTGCCGCGAGATCGCCGAACGAACCGGGACTCCCTTGCCGAAGGTGCTGGCCGCGGCCAGCCAGGCATTCTTGAAATCGTAACGGAGTGGTCCCCAGACCCTGACGCCCAAAATTAGAAATGAAATACTACCTCACCACGCCTATCTATTACGTCAACGCCGCGCCGCACATCGGCCATGCCTACACGACGATCGCCGCCGACACGATCAAGCGCATCAAGCGGATGCAGGGCTACGATGTCGCGCTGGCCACCGGCACCGACGAGCATGGCCAGAAGGTGGCTCGCGCGGCTGCGTCGATCCATAAGACGCCGAAGCAGTTTACCGACCTGATCTCGGCCGAGTTCAAGCGCCAGTGGGATGTGCTGAAGCTGGACATCGATTATTTCGAGCGGACGACGGCTCCCGAGCACGCCAAGCTGGTGCAGGAGTTCTTCGAGCGGTGCCGCGCGAATGGGTACATCTATAAGTCCAGTTACACGGGCGAATATTGCGTGTCGTGTGAGCTGTATGTGAACGACGCCAAGCCAGGGGACGTCTGTCCGGATTGCGGACGCAAGACCGAGACGGTCACCGAAGAGAATTTCTATTTCAAGCTGTCGGCGTTTCAGGATCGCTTATTGGAGTTGCTGGAGAAGCCGATCAAGGATGACAAAGGCAACGAGTACTATTTCGTCGAGCCGGCCACGCGCCGCAACGAGATCATCGCGTTCGTCAAGCAGGGATTGCAGGACGTTTCGATCAGTCGGACCACGATCGACTGGGGCATCCCGATTCCGGGCGAGGAGCCGCACGTCTTCTACGTCTGGTTCGATGCGCTGAACACGTACCGCAGCGCGGTGGAAGGCAAGACGGCGCCGGGCGGCGAATCCTGGTGGCCGGCCGACCTGCATCTGATCGGCAAGGAGATCCTGCGCTTCCACGCGGTCTATTGGCCGGCGTTCCTGTGGGCCGCCGATATCCCGCTGCCCAAGCGCCTGTTCGCGCACGGATGGCTGCTGTTTGAGAACGACAAGATGAGCAAGACCAAGGGCAACATCGTGCGCGCGACGCCGATTCGCAACGTCCTTGGCACCGATGCGCTGCGCTACTTCCTGCTGCGCGAGGTTCCGTTCGGGCAGGACGGCAGCTTCAGTTATGATGCCCTGCTGGGTCGCTATAACTCGGATCTGGCGAACGGGCTCGGGAATCTGGCCAGCCGCACGCTGGCGATGATCCGGCAGAACTGCGACAGCAAGATTCCGAAGGGTCCGGGCGATCAGGACGATCGCGAAGGCCGCGGCGGAGGCCGTCGAGCAGGCGTTCCAGTGCTATGACAAGTTCGATTTCTCCCGCGCTCTGGAGGCGATCTGGAACCTGATCGCGTCGGTGGACAAGTTCATCGTGGAGCGCGCGCCGTGGAAAGCCGCCAAGGAAGGTGACGACGCGCTGGTCGCCGATACGCTGTATACCTCGGCCGAGGCGCTGCGCCTGATCACCGCTCTGGTGTATCCGGTGATCCCGCAGGCGGCTGAGAAGATCTGGAAACAGCTCGGGATGCAGGCCGATCTGAAATCCGTCCGGATATCGGACCTGGCCTGGGGTCAGTTGGCGGAAGGACAACCGATTGGAGAGGCCGCGGGTGTGTTCCCGCGCGCGGACGTGAAACTTATGAGTGAACAAATGCGAGAGGGTGAAGCGGCCGAGCTCGCCCGCCAGAAGGAATTGTTGGGACAGGCCCCGGCAGCGCCGCCGGTAGTACCTAAAGAGGACGCCAAGGCGGCGAGTAAGGAAGACGACACCGAGGGTGCCGGCCTCATCACCATCGACGACTTCTTTAAGGTCGAGCTGCGCGTCGGGCAGATCAAGACGGCGGAGCGCGTCCCCAAAACCGACAAGCTGGTTCACATGAGCGTGGACATCGGCGAGGCCGAACCGCGTTCGATCGTGGCGGGCATCGCGATGGCCTACGAGCCGGAGGCTCTGATCGGCCGCAAGGTCGTGGTCGTGGCGAATCTGGCTCCGCGAAAGATGCGCGGGCTGGTGTCGCAAGGGATGCTGTGCGCGGCGTCGGTGGAGGGCGGCAAGCCGGTACTGGCCGGGTTCCATGAGGATATTCCGGTCGGGGCTCGGCTGAGCTAGGCAAAGCGTCTTTTGGGCGCCTGACGTGCGGCGGCGTTCTGCGTTCGTTAGGCACCGCGCTTTGGACGCGTTCTGCTGGCCCCTCTGGCTTTGCGCCCAGGTAGCAACGGGTTTCTTCCCCCGTCGGAAGGTTGGCCCTAGAAAGTCGGGCGGATTAGAGCAGGATGGGTGACAGGTCCGACTGAAGCCGGACGCAAGCTAAACCTCGCCCCACAGGGAGCGCGCATCCAGCACTCCAGGAAAGTTGGGGAGCGCGAAGCGACAAGCGGAGCGCGGTGACAAACAATGACAGATTCTCACTGCCATCTGGACGGAAAACGCTACGACGACGATCGCGAAGCTGTCATTGAACGGGCTCTCGCCGCCGGCGTGACGCGCATGATGTCGATCGGCACCGGCGACGGTCCGCCGGATCTCGAAGTTGCCGTCCGCGTGGCCGATCAGTATGAGCCGGTCTATGCAACGGTCGGCGTGCATCCGCATGATGCCGATAAAGTACAGCCGGAGCATTACAAGCAGCTTGCCGAGCTATTGAAGCATCCGAAGGTGCTGGCGCTAGGCGAAATCGGGCTCGACTATCATTACGACTTCTCGCCGCGCGATGTCCAGAAACAGGTCTTCCTGGAGCAGATGCGGGTCGCGGCCGATGCGAAGATTGCCGATCGTGATTCATACGCGCGAGGCATGGGACGACACGCTGGATTTGCTTGAGCAGCATTGGACGCCGACCGGGCTCGGGGGCATCATGCATTGTTTTTCGGGCGGGCCGGAAGAGGCGCAGCGCTGTGTTGAGCTCGGGTTTTCACTGGCGTTCGGCGGGATGGTGACCTTTCCCAAGCTCACTGAGGTGCAGGAAGCCGCGCGGGTTTGCCCGGCGGATCGGTTGCTGGTGGAGACCGATGCTCCGTACCTGGCTCCGGTGCCGCATCGCGGCAAGCGCAATGAGCCGGGGTTCGTGATGCAATCGGCGGCGAAGATCGCGGAGCTGCGCGGAGTGGATGTCGCGGAGATCGATCGGGTGACGACGGAGAACTTCGACCGGCTTTTGATTCTCTAAACTGAGGCGTCTCCATGGTCTTCACCCATCTCTGGGCGAGGAGTTGATCATCCGCCGTAAGAAACGCCAAGTCGAGAACATCCGCGGCGGCGAGTAGGAATTGATCGACTGGGTCGGGTTGTCGGAGCCGGTATTGCCCGGCCTGCTCGGCTGCGGTGGCCTTGAACCAAGGGATCCGGCTTTCCTTTAGAACTGCATTTTATGACCATGGTCCAATACTATGGTCAACTTTCGTTAGACTCGGCGCGCCAACATTCCGGGAGCTTCAATCTGCTTCGGCGCAATCCACCCGTTCACCGACTGCTTCCAGTCCTCGACCTCCTGATCCGATTCAAAATTGTGCTTCAGAATCAAAATCGAGCTGGCCGCACTAATATAGATCGCGAACATGCTCTTTGTCTCCACGACCCGGTGAACCAATCCCCAGGGGATGTGACTCTCGTAACCTTCACAGCGGGATTGGAACCCTTCGGCGTCGAAGCGCATCCAGCAGGGTTTGCCCGCTGCCTTACTTGTCGCAAACATCTCATCGACCGCCCGCTTCGGAGAGACCCAAATGGAATAGATCGCATACAGGACGACCAGGGTCAATAAAAATTGAGATGCGCGAAGATCCAGCTGTCCTTCCAACACGCGATACCACTCGCTCACAAGTATCCAAACCAGGACGAGACCAACCGGGAGTACAAGCCACCCACTGTCCCGAAGGTACTGAAATCGGTAAAATCGTAGAAATTCGTCCTTGGATACCGTTCCATTTAGCTCAATTGCCTCCTCGGCTGTCGATTCCATGCATGGCATTTTATCGAAACCAGACTCCACAGTCAGTGGTTCCGCCGCTGAAGGCACAAAATAGTTGGCGAACAGACTTATGCTCTAGCTGGGACATCTGGATTTCCTTCACTTTTCTACTCCAAAACCATGATCAACATGGAAACGCTACGTCCACCGCCCCACCGGCCCCGGAGGACTCAAACGCAACGGCACGGCGAGGTTCCCCAACTGCTCGCGAAATGCAGCGATCTGCGCATCATCCGCAAAGAACCGCTTCGGCACGAGCAGCGCACTGTCGGGGTTGATGTAGAACAGAAACTGGCTTTCGGTTTCGAATGCCTCGATGACGCGGGTCCAGTCGAGTTTTGCTTCGTGGTGGTCGCTGGCGGTTCCGATTTCGATGTCATCGAAGCGGAAGTTGACCCGAGTTCCCTTAGAGGGCATTGCATCGGCGAGCTTTTGCGCAGTCGCCTTTGGGTTGAAGACGAATATATAGACCAGCAACACGGCGGCGGTCGCGAGCGGCAGTCCGGGCTGCAGCAGAAACCGGGTTTGCCCGTAGATGGTGCCCGCGACCAGCGTCGCCAGGATCGCCAGCGCGAGAAAAATCGCCAGCGGGATCACGTACCACCAGGTCTTCCGCAACATGTGGAAGTAGAGGAAGCGGCGGAAGTCGGCGGCGGTGGGGGTGCCTTGGATTTCCATCGGGGTCAAGGATTCAGTCTACGGGAATCCGTCGCGCGAGCGGCCGATTCTTTCCATCCCAACGGTTCAACCGGGCATCAAAAATGTTAGCAGCCGGACCCCTCCGTTCTGCTAAACTCTAGGATTCATGGCTTTTGGCAAGATCGGCCAAACCTTTACCGCCGCCCAAATCTTTGACTTGGTCCGCGCTGACTTGAAAGAAGTCGAGCGCGAGATCGGGCTTGAGTCCATCTCATCGGTCGAGGCGGTCACCCACATCAATCAATACCTGCAGACCGGCGGCGGCAAGCGACTGCGTCCGGTGCTGGTGCTGCTCTCCGGCAAGCTGTTTGGACCCACCACGCCCGCGCTGATTCGCATGGCGGCGGTGGTGGAGATGGTCCACACGGCGACGCTGGTACATGATGACGTGATCGACATGGCGAAGACCCGCCGCGGGCGGCCGTCGATCAACATGGTGTGGGGCAACCATATCTCCGTGCTGAGCGGTGACTGGCTGTACATGCAGGCGTTCCAGGTCGCGCTACGCGAGCGGAACTTCAAGATCCTGGACCTGCTGATCAACCTCACCCAGATGATGGTCGAGGGTGAACTGCTGCAACTGGAACGGATCGGCAAAATCGGCGTCACCGAGGCCGATTACATGGAATTGATCGACCGCAAGACCGCGAGTCTATTTTCGGCGTGCGCCCGGCTCGGGGCGGTTTGCGCGAATGCCGATGACGAGACCGAGCAGCGCCTGGGCGAATACGCCTGGAACCTGGGTATCGCCTTCCAGCTCGTTGATGACATCCTGGATTTCACCTCGCGCGAAAAGATCCTGGGCAAGCCGGTGGGCAATGACCTGCGCGAAGGCAAGGTCACCCTGCCATTAATTTATGCGCTGGAAGACGCCGACCGCGAAGAGCGAACGATGGTGGAAACCGTACTCGCCGATGGCAATTATGACCAGGTGCCATTCTCCAAGATCCTGCATATGCTGAACCGGCATCGGGGGATCGAACGGGCGCAGCAGCGGGCGCAGGAGTTTACGCGGAAGGCTCGGGAGCTGATCGGCACGTTCCCGGAGTCGGCCGTATCAACGGGCATTGGTGGCGGTCACGGATCTGGTGACCGACCGGGATCATTGAGTCGTGGCGCGGGGCCATGCCCCGCGAAATCCACTTTCTTTCTATAAAGTAGGCGGCGCATGGCGCCGCCCCACATCAAGGTGCCTAGAACTCGGCCGACGCGATCCGGTCATCCAGCGCGAGCTGTAGCTCACTCTGATTGCGGCGCAACTGTGCCTGCTGGTCGCGGAGCCCCACCAGTTGCGTCTCGACTTCCGACAGCTGCGTGGCGTATTGCTGGACCAGCGTTTGCTGACCCTGTACGTTGCGCAGACTGTTGATGTTGTCGCGGATCCGGCGCTCGTCTTCGGTGCGGTCGCTGATGGTTTGTTCCACCTCGGCCATGGCCGCGTTCACCTGCGCAAGTTCTCGCTTCTGATCCAGGATCAGCTCCAGTTGCCGGCGGCCCTCGGCGGACAGCGCGCGGTTGGTGACCCAGGTGGAAAGCACATCGGGCGTCATGTTGCTGATCTGGTAGCTCTGATTGAACAGGCGCTCCTCGTTGATCTGGAACTCGCGCGTCGCGTTGCCGCCGATGACGACTTCAAAGCGGTAGGCGTCATCCGTCGTTTCGAGCGGCTTCACGCCGTCCAGCAGCTCATAACCGGGACGCTTGGGATGCTGAATGATCAGCGTCTTCTCTTCCGGATCCACGTTGCGGATGGTGAAGGTGCGCTTCTCCTGGAGGGCATTTCGGACGTCCAGAACGCCGCGGTTGTAATGCATCTCGCGGACGTTGGTCTGGTTGGTGTTGAAGGCCGTCGTCACGCGCGTGCCGAGATCGACGCCGTAGCTGATCAGGCGCTTGTCGCCGGTCTTGACGGTCTCGACCAGCGCTTCGCCGGCGTAGGCTCCCTTGTCGTACACCGTGATCGGACCACCGTCCAGCGTGCTGCCGGTGTTGTTGGTGATCTCGGCCGCGTTCATCGGATTGACGCCGTAGCTCTCCTCATAGATCAGGAGCTTGCGTGTATCCACTTCGTGCTGCAGGAAGGGGAGCATCGCCGACTCGCCGGCCTTCACGGTGACCGGAGTCTCGAAGTTGTATTCGAACAGCTCGCCGAGGTCGCGGCCGGCGGCATTGGCGGCAATGGAACTGGCAGCCACACCACCGATCGAACCCTGCACCCTATCAAATTCAACTTGCGGTCGGGCTCGATTCCCGAAGGCATTCGCTTTCATTTCGGCTGCGGCTTGTGCCGGTGCAGGCGGAGGGGGCGCGACTCCTCCAATCACTCCGACGGCACCCAACGGGTTCGTGATTGCTCCACCATACACCTGCGGACCCACCGCTAAAGCATCCGCCAACTCCGCGTGCGGACGATCCACGTAGCGGGGCTCATAGAGCTGCGTGATGAAGGAAATCGGTCGGCCGGAGACGACGCTCAGGTTCACGCTATCCCAGTCATCGCCGGAGGTGTTGTCGACAATCGCCCAGCCTTCGAGCGTCGGATTCTCTGCCTCGCCGAACAGCAGCCGGTAGCTGGACTTCCACATCGGGGCCGGTGTCATGTAGCTGGCCGAGATTTGCCGCGCGGTGCCGTTCGGGGAATCGATGTAGACGCTGCGCCGGTCACGGGAACGGGAGCCGCTGAGCACGGTCAGATAAGAGCGGAGTTGGTCCTGCAAACGCGGATCGGTCAGGCGTATGGTCGTGGCCGCGCCCAGGTCATAGCCGCGGATGTCGCCGTTCGGGGTGAGCAACACAACGGTCTCGCGCTCGCCGTTCTCCTCGCGGATCGTGCGCGCGCTGAGGATGGTCCCGGCGGCGCTGGCCGTGCCGATTTCGAGTTCGAGTTGCGCACCCTTCATCTGATCCAGGAACGCCGCCAGCGAAATGGAGTCGCCGATGCGGAACGGGAAGTCCTCCAGCCGCCGCTCGACCGGCTCGGAGGCGTCGTAACGGACGCCCGAGATCGGAGCCCCGGTCTGATCGACGATGGTGAGCGACTTCAGGACGTCGTCCATGTCGCCGGCCTTGAAGTCGAGCCGGGCCGTGGATCCGGCGGCGAGATCGCCCTGCCGGACAAAGGACCCGACGCCATGTTTATAAAGCGTGACTTGGCGGATCGGCAAATCGGCCGCGGCCGCGGCGTCCTGCGCGAGAATAGGGAGAGGTCCGGGCGCCAGGAGTCCCACGACGGAGAGAACGGCGATGGCCCGTCTCCTCTGCAAGGCTGTAAACATTTGCGCCATAATATGTTTGATAGATGCTCCGGCAGACGGCGTGTGGGCGCCGCCGGAGGGCGTGTAAGCCGTTGGAAAAGCACGGGAGGTGTATTCAGGCATGGGCTGGCGTATCCTTTCAATACGGGAATGTCGTCACAAACCGCATCCTTTCACCGCCGTCTGGAGATTTTCCATCGCAGGACGAGACCAGAGACGGGACATGGCGAACCATAACGACGGGGCCTGCCGCTGTCGAAGGAACAGATTAGGGCCGCGGCGCGAATCCGCCTTTTTCAGTCTATCGAAACCGAACAATTACGGAGACACTCCTTGAAATTCCGCATTCTAGCGATCTTAGTTTTGTGCGCGGCCAGCTTGCCGGGTCAGATCACGAATTACCTTGGGCCGGCAATCCTCTCCAGGGGTGACAACGGCATCGGCACGCGCGGCGGCAACGAAGACATCAACATTCGGCCGTACTTCAATGTGACCGGTTTCCACAACACGGGCCTGCTGCTGACCAGCACGGACGCGAATGGCAACGTCACGTCGTCTGGCAATCAAAGCGGCGGTCAGGTGGGATTTGGCGCGTATGGCCGGCATAATTTCCGGACCTCCGTGCTGAGCCTGGACTATACCGGCTACTATCGCTATTACTCACAGAACCAGAGCTACAACGGAACAAATCAGTATCTCGCCTTGGGATATACGAAGCAGGCGTCCCGACGCGTCGTGCTCGGGTTCCGGCAGACAGGGGGAATCTTGAATACGGCGAACGCCTTCCTGAACACCCAGTTTGCAACCTTGTCGAACGATGTTGTTGACCAAACCACCCAGCTATTTGACAATCGCACTCTCTATTCGAATACGAGCGCGAACGTCACCTATCTTCTTTCGCCCCGCACGTCGATAACGGCGGGCGGAACCGGATTTCTCGTGCGGAGGCATTCGAAGGCACTGGTCGGGATGAATGGCTGGACTGTCCAGGGCAGCATGGATCATCGCCTATCCGCGGTGACCACCGTCGGTGTGGACTTCCAGCACAGACACATTGATTATCCCAAAGCGTTTGGGCAAACCAACATCAACGGCTACGGATTCACTTTCTCACATGACATCAACCGGACTTTTACGCTCTCATTTGAGGGCGGTGTCTATCAGGTGGAAACAGAAGGGCAGCGCCGAATCCAACCGGACAATGCGGTGCAGAACCTTTTCGGGGACCGGCCCATCGTGAAGTCCTATTATCAGAACACCAAGATCCCCCGAATCTCGATCATCCTGACAAAGCGTTTCCGGCAGTCCTCCTTCAACGCAACCTATGCGCGTGGCGTGAATAACGGCAATGGCGTGTATCTGACTTCGCAGAGGGAGATGCTTTCGTTCACATACAGTTTGCAGGGGAGACGGAAATGGGGAGCGAGCTTGAACGCCAACGCAAATCGGATGCGTAGTATAGGGCAGGGTCTTTCAAACTATCAGCAGCTCTCTGGCGGCGGGACTGTCAACTATCAACTCACCCAGGTGATTAGTATGAACGTAGGCTTCTTTGAGCGGAGCCTTAAGATCACCAATGGTCTGAATCGGCATTACCAATCCTTGACTTTCGGATTTTCCTTCTCCCCCGCCGGAATTCCGCTATCCCTTTATTAGGCGTATGGTATGGCTCGGATCCTGCTGGTGGACGACGAACCGACCCTGCTGGCGTTGCTGCGCCGGTATCTGGAACGCGGCGGGCATGAGGTCGTGTTATCGGAGACCGCCGAGGACGCCCTCGAAAGCTTCCAGACCTCCGGACCGTTTGACCTGATCTTGGCGGACCTGACGCTCCCCGGTATGAGTGGCGAGGAACTCATCGGGAAACTACGGGAGCTGCGGCCGGATCTGCCAGCGATCCTGAGCAGCGGGTACGCGCATGAAACGCACCTGCCCAGGGTTCGCTTTCTGCAAAAGCCGTTCCTACCAAACACGCTGGGGGACCTGGTCGCCGAACTGCTCGGCTCCTGAGCCTCTGGGAGGCTCGCGCTGGACAAAGAAGAAGCCGAGCCCCATCGCTGTAAGTACGCGCTGTACAAGCGGGGCCCGGCTTCCGGACAATCGATACGAATCCTAGTTGTTGCTGCCGCACATGCCCGGGTTCGAGCACATGCCACTGGGGCAGGCGGCCGGACCAGCGGGACGCAAGGTATCAGCGCGGGACGCCTTGGCCGCGAAGGTGGAATATTGCTGTGTCAGGTGCTGCTCACCGCAAGAGGGGCACTCGGGGATATCTCCATTGCGGACCAGCTTCTCAAATTCGGTTCCGCAGTCGTCGCAATGATATTCATACATCGGCATGGCAAATTCTCCTGATCACAAACGTCGCGGCGGAAGACTCTATTCGGCCACCGCTAAAGCTATTTTATCAACCAGCGAGCGCACGGCGGAAGACGGGGTGGAGAAGTTGTTGACCAGGATCGCAAACGCGCGCTGCTCGCCCGCGGCCGTGGTGGCGTAGCCGGACAGAGCCACCGAGCGGCTCAGCGACCCGGTCTTGGCATGGACGCGCGTCTGGCTGATCGTGCAACACAGACGGCGCTCCAACGTCCCGTCCACGCCGCCGATCGGCAGGTAGGACATCCAACTCAGCGAATAGACCGAATTGGCCATGTAGGAGAGCAGGTGGGTGAGCGCGTGCGGGGTGACTTCGTCGTTGCGCGCCAGCCCGGAGCCGTCCTCGGAGCGATACTCGCCGTCTGGCACCCCGGCGACCTTCAGCATCTCGGCCATCGCCTTCAATCCGCCGTCGACGGTTCCCTGCCCCTGGCTCACGCGTCCGACCTCGCGCAGCATCAGCTCGGCGTGGAGATTCTGGCTGACCTTTTCGAGGACCTCAAGCAACTGCGACAGCGGAGGAGACTTGCGCACGGCCAGCAGATCCCCGTGGACTTCCCCCGCGCTCTCCTCCGGATCGTTCACCGCGCGATGCCGTGCCACCGGACGTCCGCGCACGACAACGCCGCGCCGCAGCAAGGCGTCATGGAGCGCGGTGGCCGTGAACAGCGCCGGATCATCCACGGCGCGGGTGAACCCCACCGGCCGCGAGTTCACGCCGATCGTGCCGCGCAACAGAAACTGGCGTTTTCCGGGGACCCGTTCCAGACGAACGCGATTGGCGGAACCGGCCGCGGTCGTCACGCGGTTGTCGATCGCGAAGTACTCGACCTTCGGCTGCACTGACGCCAGCGAGAGTTGGCCTGACGCAGCGCCGGGCCGGACGGTGATCGAGACGACATTGTCGTTGAAGCTCAGCGCGCTGACCGGTGCGCCGTAGTCAAACAACACATCGTCTTCGGTCCAGCTTTCCGGATAAGGCGACCAAGGGTAGGCGCGATCGTCGCCCACCACATCGCCCGGGACCTCGGTCAAACCGGCGGCAACGGCCTGATCGACCAGCGCCTCCAGCGGAGCCAGCGCATCGCCGCCGTTGCCCTGCTTGGTGTATGGATAGTCGCGGCTGGAGAGGGACGGATCGCCCGAGCCCACCAGCACCAGATCGCCTTCCGGGGTCAGCACCAGACGGGTTTCAAAGCGATAATCCGGGCCGAGCGTGGTCAGCGCCAGAGCTGAAGTGAACAGCTTCAGGTTGGACGCGGGCAGGAACAGCGTCTCTTCGTTGTGCCCGTATAAGGTGTTGCCGGTCTTGAGGTCGACCACGTGGACGCCGATGGTCGCGCGTTCGGCCACCGCCGAGCGCTGAATCATCCGGTCGATCGTTTCGGCCAGATCCGCCGCCCGGCTCAGCGCGGGCAGTGCCAACAACACCGCGAATACCGGCTTGAGGTGAGGCCTTGCTGCAAACACGTGCGTCGGATCCTCCTAATTGCCAGCGTAGCAAGCAGGCGCGGCCTCCTGCTCTGGGTTGCCAAATGCTACCGGGGGGCTGCATTCGCCGCCAGCCGGGCATCCAGCGAAAGCAGGACCACCAGCAAAGCAACAATCACCGAACCGATCATCGGCCACAGCATTACCGCGCCGATGCCCCATACCGAGGCGACCCATCCGGCCGCCGCCGGAGCCAGCAAGCCTCCGGCGAGCGCGAGCGCCATTCCCTGCCGGTAGAAGCCGGGACTCAGGTGCGGAAAGCGGAAGCCGATGCGTTCCACCATCAACGGAAAGACCGGGGCGAAGGTGATCGCCAGCACGATGGCTCCCGTGATCGCGCCGAACAGGTTGTTGGTCGAGGTGAGCACCAGGCAGCCGAAAATCGATCCGAGCACGGCGCCGAGGAGAAGCTTCGGATGCGAGAGACGCGGCAGCACCCACTGCACGGCGACACGCGCGACCAAGAGGGTCAGCCAGTAGAGCGCCAGCACCCACAGCGCGCTGGCGGGGCTCACGCCGAGCCGCTGGCTCAGAAACAACCCCAGCCATCCGGCGACCACCCATTCGTTGCCCATCTGCAGCAGGATCAGCAGCCCGAGCAGCTTCGCGCCCAGGCTCCGCATGCGCCCGCGGATCCGCATCGGCGGCTGGTGCGGCACCGGTTCGGCGGGGAACGGCGTGCGCCAGTAGATCCAGCCGAACACGGCGGGCACCACGGCAATCCATTCCTGCAGCTGCGGTGCCGAGGCCAATCCATAGGAGTAGGAGATCCCGCCGGCCACCGCGAAGCAACCGAGTCCGAACAGAATCCCGGCCAGGTTCACCGTGGCCGCCGGATCCTGGCGATACAGAGGAGCGATGGCGAAGAAGATCGCCATGTGGATCACGCCGATCGAGAATCCCAGCAGCATGAGCCCCGGGAGTCGCCACCAGGCGACCATTGGAGGCGACACGAATCCCAGGTAAAGAAAGGAGAGCCCGGCAAGTAAACACCCCTGCGCGAGCGTCCACCTGGGACCACGCCGCTCGAGCAGGTTCGAAGGCCAACGCCGCGAGATCAACAACCCGAGCGCCAACGCGAGATAGTAGAGCCCGACGAAGCCGTATTGGGTCGAGAGATGATGCTCCCAGCTCAGCAGGATGGCGCTGAGGAAGCAGATCAGGATGCCGCTGAGGAAAAATCCAGCCAGGGCGCGGCGGGCGCCGGGCAGCGGCGAGACCGAGGGGATGGTTTCGAAGGCGTGCGCAATGCGCGGCCGAAACTCGGTGTCCGTTGCAGACGGCTGCGACATAGCTGCCCTCGGGCGCGAATGGAGCGCCTAAATGACTCCGCCCGGACCATCGTAGCCGTCCAGGGTGATGGTGATGGTGGTGCGCTGGCCCTCCCGCAGGATCGTCAGATCCAGCGTTTCCCCAGCGTGTTTCTGCATGGCGGCGCGTGAGATTTCGTCACGGCGCTCAATCGCCTTGCCGTCGACCTCAATGATCAGGTCGCCGCCATAGAGGAACTCGCCGTTGTAGTAGCGCACGATGCGTTGTCCACCCAGCAAGCCCGCCGAGGCGGCCGGCGAATTCCGCTCCACCTGTTGCACGTAGAGGCCGCCGGTTCGGGGGAACTTCAGGGCTTCGGCCAGATCGCCGGAGATCGCGATAGTGGTCACGCCGATGCGCGGCGACGCGGGCCGCAGGCCGCCGCGGAAGTCGTCCAGCATGCGCTTGGCGCGGTTGATGGGCATGGCGAACCCAATGCCGATGCTGCCGGCCTCGCCGAAGATCGCCGTGTTAATACCAATGACGTTGCCGGAGGAATCCAGCAGCGGACCTCCGCTGTTGCCGTGATTGATCGCCGCATCGGTCTGGATCATCCCGCTCAGTTCCATGTCCTGGCCGGGAATCGTCCGTTCCAGCGAGCTGACGATGCCCGTGGTCAGCGTATTGTCGAGGCCCAGGGGATTGCCGATCGCGAGCACCTTCTGGCCCACCTGCAGGTTGTCGGAGTCACCCAGCGGCAGAAACGGGAGCGGCGCTTCGGGAGCGTCAATCTCGATCAGCGCCAGGTCATTCACAGGATCGCGCACCAGCACGCGAGCTTCGTGCTGGGTCTGATCCGGAAGCGTCACCTGGATCTTCTGGCTGCCGCTGATGACGTGGTTATTGGTCAGGATCTGGCCCTCGGCGTTGATCAGGAAGCCGGAGCCGATGCCCTGCGCCTCCCGCACGACCTCACGGAAAAAAAAGTATTCCCGCTGGTAAACGGTACTGGTGATGTAGACGACGCTCTCGCGGGCCTGCTTGTAGACCTCGATATTGTTGTTTTCATCGTCGCCGAGGCCGGCCGACTGCGCGACGATCGGCCCGGACCAGAGCGGATTGTCCCAAATGCGGGGCGCGGTCCGCGAGGAACCCGCCGGATCATCCGGATCATGATGATAGCTGGTGTAGAGTACGAACCCGCCGGCGAGCAGGGCGGCGAGCAATAGTCTTCTAGCGTTCATCGTTCTGCTATCTTGTCCCAGATCGGCTTCTGTCCCTATATTGGATTCCGCGGCGAGCGCGGCCAATTCCCGGTACACAGCTTCGGTTTCCGACCGCGAAGCCGCCATAGATTGAGACGTATCAATGACAAAATCGGCTCGGGCGACCTTCTCCTCCAGCGGCAGTTGCCGGGCCAGTCGATCGGCGGCCTGCTGGCGGGTGAGTCCGCGCGCGATGGCGCGCTCCAGTTGCTGCTCGGGCCGGCAGGCGACAACAATCAGCCGGTCAAAATTCCTGTAGGTCCCCGTCTCTACAAGTATCGCAGCTTCAATAATGACGATTCCATGGGGATCGGCGGCGGCGTATTGCTCGATCAGGGCGGCGACGCGGCGGTGCGTGGGCGGGTGTGCGAGCGATTCCAGGCGCTTCAGCTTGGCCGGGTCGGCGAAGACGATCTCTCCCAGGGCGCGGCGATTGATGCTCCGGTCCGGGTTGAGGATGCCCTCGCCGAAGGCTTCGACAATCGACGCGTAGGCCTCGCCGTCCGGCTCCAGCACCTGATGGCCGACCTCGTCATAGCGGATGACGTGGCAACCGAGTTCCGCGAGCCAGCGGCCCACGGTGGACTTACCGGTTGCTAGGCCTCCGGTAAGTCCAACTCGTAGCATGGATCGATTGTACTGGGTTTAGGCTAAGACCACTTGTTATTGGCCGATACCCAGGCGGCGCTCGGCGAGCCCCACCGTGTTGGACATCAGCATGGCGATGGTCAGCGGACCCACTCCGCCCGGCACCGGAGTGAACGCGGTGGCGACGCGCATCGCATCCACCGGATTGACATCGCCCACCAGGACGCTGCCCTTCTTGTCGAACTGTTCGGCTTTGCCGCACTTGGCCGCCAGATCGCGGTCGGTGACCTTATTAATACCCACGTCGATGACCACGGCGCCGGGTCCGATGTGGTCGGCGGTGATCATGGCGGGACGTCCGATGGCGGCGACCAGGATGTCGGCGCGGCGGCATTCCTCCTGCAGGTTCACGGTGCGCGAGTGGCAGATCGTCACCGTGGCGTTCCGATGCAGCAACAGCAGCGCCATCGGTTTGCCGACAATATCGCTGCGGCCGACAATCACCGCGCGCTTGCCCTCGATCGGAATCTTGTAGTGGCGCAGCATCTCAATGACGCCGGCCGGGGTGCAGGCCACCGGAGCCGGACGGTCCGCCACCAGATGCCCTACGTTGACGGGATGGAATCCGTCGGCATCCTTCTCCGGAGCAATGGATTCCAGGATCTTGCGCGAATCGATCTGCTTCGGCAGAGGCATTTGCACCAGAATGCCGTCGATGTCGTCGCGTTGGTTGAGTCCGTCGACGACTTCCAGCAGCCCTTCGGTGGAGATGTCGGCCGGCGGAGTCAGCTTCTCCGAGTACATCCCGATCTTCTCGCAGGCCATGATCTTATTGCGCACGTAGACCTGCGAAGCCGGATCTTCGCCCACCAGCACGACCGCCAGGCCGGGCTTCCGGGGCATCTTTTCAATTCTGGGTTTCAAGGACTCGAGGATCGAGTTCCGAACCGCGATTCCATCCAACAGTTGAGCCATTCGAATGGAGTTTAGCAGACACGGGCAAGCCCCATTTGGCCGAAGCGGCCGGGGAGGGCAAAGACCTGAGCGGAGAGTCCTATGGTTTCCTGCGAACCTACGCGCGGCCCGGACAATTCGACGGACCCTCCAGAAGTTGTCTCTGGGAGGTCCGTCGCCTGGAGGTATCAGGCACGGGAGCGATTCGGTCCCGAATCAGCCCCTATATCAGGCCCTATATCAGGCATGAGTGTGGCTCTCTTGCGGCGGCTGGACACGACGGTATTCGGTCTGATGTCCCCCCATTCCGCCGAGCACAAACCCGTACAGCAGATGGGCGAAGAACAGGCCCGCGACCACCGCGCCTTGTGCGGCGGCCTGGTCGTTAAAGAACCCGGCGCCCACGATCGGCATCACGATGATTTCAGACAGCAACCACAGCGCAATCCCGTAGCTGATACCGCGAACCAACGGCGGCCCACCGAACCAACTATAGGCCCAGGCCGCATAGATCACCGGAAACAGGATCGTCAGATCGAAGAAATGAACGATCATTCCTGTCCACCAGACGCCGCCTCCCTTAATTACGGGAAGGCCTCCGGTTAAAAAAGAACCGATCATTGCGGCAATATCCAACCTTGGCAATCCCACGGAGGGTCCACCGTACATCAGGATCGTCATCAGCACGGTGGCGACAAAACCCGCCCCGATTGCCCTCGAGACGTGGGCTCTGTGGCGTAGTTCGTTTTGCATCGTCGTCACGTTCATGGCGACCTCCTTTCCACCTGGGGGAGCCGGGACCAGAGCAGGTGTTTCGTTAAAGCTTAGGAGACCAGCGGGTCCTGGATCGCTGTTGCTTCCCCTTTTCGGGTCGCGCTTTTATGCCCCGTTTTGTGTTCCATGGTCTGGGAGCGATTGCCGGCCAGGCCCCGCCGGATGGCGGTGATGACCAGAGCCACGAGGAACACGAAGAAAAGTACCTTGGAGACTTCCGAAGCCAGTCCGACAATGTGACTGAAATCCATCTCCGCCCCAACCACCGCCAGGATGAAGAATATGAATACCCAACTCAGCATGTCAGTTCCTCCTTTGCTGAAGCGGACTTCTAAGTTGGAGGCGTGCTGGGCAGGCGTGTGTTCCGCATGCGGCTCCGGGGCGTCACCCGACTCGGCCTGCTGTCCGCCCAGGCTGCCGAGCACGCAGCCATACAGCACATGGGCAACAAACAGTCCCGCGACCACGGCGCCCTCCGCGGAGGAGTGGTCGTTAAAGAACCCGGCGCCCACGATCGGCATCTCAATGGCTTCGCAAAATAGCCACAGCGCGATGCCATAGGCAATGCCACGGACCAGGCTTGGCCCCTTGAACCAGCCATAAACCCAAGACGCGTAGATCATCGGAAACAGGATCGATAAATCAAAGAAATGAAAGGCCATCCCCGTCCACCAAACCGCATTCATCCAGGTGGCCGGAAGTCCTCCCGTCAGAAACGAGCCAATCATCGCGGCGATGTCCAACCTCGGCAGGTCGACGGAGGGGCCGTCGTACAGCAGGATCGTCATCAGGATGGTGGCGGCAAAGCCAGCTCCAAAGGCCTGCGCATAGTGGGGCGGATGGGTTGGTTGATCTCTCCTCGTCGTCACGTTTATGGCTCCTTTCCACACGTGGGAGGGAGCCGGGACAAACGCACTCATTTCATTAAGTTTTCTTTGCAATCTTCAGGTGTTTTCTTAAGGTTTTCTTAAGGTTGACGGCGCCAAGCTCATGTGGAACATCCCGGCGTTTGAACGGACGGTATATTGATTCGTCATCTGAACTCCCGACTTTGCGATTCGTCCCGGTTTCCGCGGGTCAGCCGGACGGTACGCTACCAGATTGCCCCAGCCATGAGGTGTCCGCGGATCGAGTCCATTTCCAGAGATAGCTCATGCGCTGCGCATACACCCATCAACTCGAATAGCTTTCCCTGGTTTGCCCAGACTCAAGCGGGCAAGGCCCGGAGCTGACGCGCGGGTAGTTCAGGGTTCAATACCCTGCGGGCGCTCTCGGGGCCGCAAACCGGCAGACCCGCGGGATCGAGCAAACCGATCTGCACGAGCACCGTGGCCTGATCCCAATAGATATGCTCATGGGCGATCTTTCCGTCCCGAACGCCGACCACGACAACAAAGGCGACTTCCACAGGTTTTCCCGTCGGCGGGATTCCCGGCAGGAGCCAGTCAATGGGGGTAGTGTGAGTAAAGGAGATGACCAATTCGTCCACGATTTGATCGCTCCCAACGGTGGTGGACACGTTCGTCATCGTCACGTCGGGAGGGAAGAACTTGCCAACAAGATGATCCCGATAGAAGGCGTACACACCTTCTCGGCCCACCCCCCCAATCATTGTAGGGATGTTGTGGAGATGGGGATCGTCGGTCATTGTATCCATGGTCGTCTTGAGATCCCCGGCGAGTTCCGCTCCAACGTGTTTTTCGAAGACGTCGATCATCGACTGCTGTTCCGGTGAGCAAATTGTCATTTCGTATGGTTCCTATCTCAGTTCAAGGGTGTCACTAGCTAGTCGTGGTATGAGCTGAGGCGCCCATCCGCGGTGTGTCGATATCAATCCCACGTCGGTAATCCAACATGGGTAGGACAATCGGCCCGTCCAAGCCGCCCTGACGGGAGTCTCCTCCAAGCTTGGAGTCGCTGCGTTTCGGTGAGTCAATGACTAAATCCTCGATGGCCTAGTCTTTGAGCTCGACGATAATTACCTCGTCTCGCTTGTCGCTCACATTCTGCGGGAGACGGCTGCCGGCGGGCGACCAAATAACTTCTCCTGGCCTGGCGGAAGCCTCTCTTGATTTGCCGTCCGGAGTCGTCATCCGTGTCTTATCCCCAGTGAGGCTGACAATCACCGAGTCAGGGTTGTAATGCATCACTGACTTGTCCCCAGCGTCATAGGAGACGCGCAGCACCCGCACTCTGTCATTCTCGAATTCCACTTTGTAGTGTTTGGAATCCACTTTTACCGGATCCGCTTTGGCGCCACTGGTTTGCTGTGCGGGAGCTGTCGCGGCATAGGACAAAATCAGAACCATCGACATCACCAAACGCTTCATCGGCGCCTCCTGTAGTTCGATCTGTGATTTTCGGAAACCGGTCGACCGTTCCCTCTAAGCCGTTGTGTCTACTATTCGGCTCGATCAGCAGAAGTCTTAGGCCAGCAAAGGTCATGCTGAGAGAGTAGCTTTCGAATGAGAGCAAAGGAGAACTGGGCGATCGGCGGGCGTGGGCAAATCTGCCTTGAAGGGCTCCGATCCGCTTTGGAAGCGGAATTGCATTCACAAAGCGAGGGAGATGCCATGAACATCAACAAGCTGGAGCAGGCCCTGCTCGCAAAACGACGCGAACTGAAGACGGAGATGGCGCAGAATCAGGCCGAAGGGCGCAAGATGAGCAGCCCGGAATTGGAAGATCGGGAAGATTCGATCGAGGGCGTCGAAGAGGCATTTGACGCATCCACGCGGGAGTGGCAGACCTACCGGCAGGTGGAAGAGGCGCTAGCGCGGATCGACGCCGGAACCTATGGAAAGTGCCTGGAGTGCGGCAAACAGATCGAGGATGAACGGCTGGAGGCGGTCCCCTGGACGCCGTATTGCCTGAAGCATCAGAAGCGGAATGAGCCGAAGGTGCGGTCGCAGACGATGTAGCTTGTTTCCGTTTCTGATCTTATCTGTATGGACTCGACTTGGCTTTGATGGGCTCTTCCGGATCCAAACCCTTACCAAGTGCATCCAATGCTACAGTAGAAGCGCAGCCAGCCGGATGGAAGATAAGCTCCATCGGGCGCTGCGGCACCCTTGAAGGAGGGGGCGTAACGGATTCGACGGGATTGTATTTCGCGTTAGGAGTCGTGCCGGGTTCCGAGCTCCCGTAAAACGATCGGAAAACAACAACTGCCAATAACCAACAGCAGTTTGCTTACGCTGCCTAATTAGGCTGGCGCGTTCTGGGGTGGAGTGCTCACGGCCATCCTGAGGACGTCATTTAGTGGGCTTAGGCCTTAGGTTTCCGTCTGGAGCCGAAGGGCTGAAATTAATCAGGCTAAGCCGCTGCTCTCTTGCCGGTTCATGACGGAGCGGTCGAAAATTAACGAATCGGAAACGCACGTAGTCTCCTGGCGGGAAACTTTTTCGGACGCGGGTTCAACTCCCGCCGCCTCCACCATCCTTCGGTCTTTTTTGAAAAATGTTGGGCTCCGGCTGGCAGGCCGAGCCGCGTAAAAAGGCTGTCCTCCGGAGCGGGGTTATCGCGAAGGAGGACCCGGCAAACCAAACCGCGCAAGAAGCTTGATAAGCCGAACCGCCTAAGAAAGCCGCCCTCCGGAGCAGGAGTCTCGCGAAGGAGGACCTGGCAAGCCGAGAAGATTCCCCTCCCCACCCCACTTTTGTTCTGTGCACTACGTGTACCTTCTTACCAGCGAACCCTACCCGGACAGGCTCTACACCGACCTCACGAAGGACCCTGAAACAGCGGCTCGCCAAGCATAATGCCGGTGAAGTCCCTCACACCTCGAAGTATCGTCCATGGAAACTACGAGCCTACTTAGCGTTCACCTGTCGGAAACGGGCATCGGAATTCGAGAGGTACTGGAAACCGGCTCTGGAAAGGCGTTTGCAAACAAGCGGCTATGGACATAGATGAGCTTCTGCCGGCGCGCAAACCCACAAAGGCTCCCTCCCCAAAGCGGACCCATAACGCTTTCCCAATAAATCCTTTCTCCCACCCCTGCAACCACTTCGCGTTTCACTTCAGGACCTGAAATCCGTCGCATCGGATATTTTCATGCACAAGAGACGACGCGCTCCGCATAGGAGAGCCCGTTCGACCGAACCCGTTATCGGGTGAACCGTGAGACCCCGGGAGAGCCGCGGCGGTTAAAGTGCTATGTCCTGCTCCTGTCAGCAGGTTAATCCGGCAGGGCCAACTTTGGAGGCGCCTTCATCGGCTTGTCTAGTTCAGGCAAGCGCCACAGGTGCGTCTGCGGACCGATTCCGCGGCGCGCCGGACGACTCGTCAACGGGAGGGCTGACGCCTTCGCCCCTATTTCGCCCCCTCCGCAACTCTGATAGAATCCGCCGTACCGCTCGGAGTATTGCCGCGAAGCCCTCGGGCAACCTCCTCAGCAATAAATTTGCATCAAGGAGAAGCGAATGTCCACGGTAATCTTAACAGCGGAAGTCGAAGACGGCGCGAAATGGGAACGTCAATTCCTCACCCACGGAGACCTGTTCAAAACCTACCCGATGACCAGCCCGATTGAGTTCACCGTCAGCGGAAACCAGGTGACGATGAGCTCGGAGGTCACCGATGTTGACGGCTATATCGCGGTCCTCAAGAGCCCGGAAACCATCGACGCGATGAAGAATGACGGGGTCAAACGGGATACGGTCCGGGTGATGGTCCTGAACAAGAAGCTGGAGTTCTAACTTGGAGTTCTAAGCTCTGCGCCGGATCCAAGCGGCGCTTCATTCGGATCCGGCCTTTGCCTTCGCTCGAATCACTCCGCACCGAACGCCGGCAGCGCATCGCCTGGCATTCCGCCCTAGTGGGCATAGCCCGAATTGACGAACACCATCCCGGCGGCGCCCATGCAGCCTCCATGAGCCGGTCCGGTGCGCACGGTATCGAACTCCCGCGTGGTATCGACATCCCATAAGATCCGCCGGTGAACACCGACCAGGCGCACGGGTGCCCGTCCGGCGATCCGGAGAAGACGGCTCCCGGGATGGTCAACAGGCTTTTCCTCAGACAATTCGGGTAGGATTTGATTTCCACATTTGCGGCGAATCCGCCGATAGTTCAAATGGAGGGACCATGGTCTATTCGAAACTACTGGTCGTGCTGGCACTGACCGGGGGCCTGTCGACCTCGGCGTTGGCGTGGAGGAAGGTGGCGACGAAAGTGACGACGAAAGTCACGATCATTGAACGCCAACGTACGCAGACTTCCTACGCGCGCGATACTCCCGGCTCCTCTACCTTTACGACAGTTGGCGATGCCGGCTGCGGCGGCTACCTGGGCGTCGCCAACTGCACGACCACGAGTACGACCCGCCAGGTCAACACCCCTGCCCGCCACATGGACTATGAGGTCCAGGGCGCGACGTTATCTTTACTGTTGCCCGACGGCCGCGTGGTGGTCGTGAATTGCTCCAGCAAGTACTCCCCCAGGGCAGACCCAATCCACCGGCGGAGCTGCCGTATTCCCGTCGCGAATCAAATTGAGGCCGTGTTCGAGGGCGACCAGGCGAAGCTGATGTGGCCGGTCAGCCTGGATGGCTCGAAAGCAGAGTCGGAAATGTACAAAATCCTCGGAATCCGCAACCCAGACTGAGCCAAAGGCATGATTGAGCTAGGTTGGCGTGCGACCGCACGCAGCCATCACTCCACGCCGAACGCCAGCAGCACATTGCCCGGCGTGCCGCGCAGCGTCCCCGGATAGCCCGAGGTCGCGTAGACCATTCCGTCGACCACCACCGGGCCCGCCGAACCGAACGAGCCGCCCTTGGCCGGAACGCCGTTGACGGTGTCGTAGTCATGGATCGCGTTGTAGGTCCAGATGACGTCGCCGTCCGTGTCCACCGCGCGCAGGATGCCGTCCCAGCCGCCGGTGAAGACCACGCCGGGGATCGCCGTAGCCGGGCCGGCCTGTCCGCGATTATCGGCATTGATCGCGGCGTCCCAGGCTTCCTTGCCGGTCTCCGGATCCAGCGCCTTCAGCCCGCCGCCGGCGCGCTGCATCGGATAGTAGACGCGCTTGCCGTCGAAGGCTCCGCCCCAGGCGACCAGGCCGGATGCGGGCGGATTGTTGCCCTCGGTCCACATCTGATTGCGCCAGATCAGCTCGCCGTTTTTGTCGGGATCGAGGGCGATGGCGACGCCTCCCTTCCCTGCCGCCAGGATGATGTCCTTGCCGTCGACGTTGGCCAGGATCGTGGCCGAGCCACCGAAATCATAATCCGGCCCGAGCTTCTCCGGGCAATTCACGTCGGCGGGATTGGTGGGTCCGCAGGCGACCATGAACGAATCGCCCGAAAATTCCTGATGATGCCACAGCATCTTCCCGTCCGACATGCGCAGCGCCAGAATCGAATCGGAGGTCGACGACGGGACGTGGCCAAAGTTATTGCCAGTGCCCACGTAGACGACGCCGCGCTTGGCGTCGACGGTCGGCGTGTTCCAGACCGAAGCGCCGGCGGGCGCATAACGCATCACACCCTTCGAGTTCTTGCCAATGGGCTCATTCGGCTCCGGAATGCTCTTGGTGCGCCACAGGACCTCACCGGTGTTGGCGTCGACGGCGGCGACCGCTCCACTGGACTTGCAGCATTCGTAATCGAGGTTCGAGCCGATCAGTGTCTCGGTCCCCGACATCGGGACATAAAGGATCCCGTCGTGGAAGGCCGCGGTGGCGCTGAGATTGTTGAGCTCATTCCGAACGCGAGTCTTCCACAGAAGCTTGCCGGTATGGGCGTCGAGCGCATAGCCGTTGGTCGCGCGCGTGACGAAGTAAACCCCATAATCGGAGCCCGGGTGCGCCTTGACCGGCGCAATCAGCGGCGCGAAGCGGCCGAACATATCGGCCTGATAGGCCCAGTAGACGCAGCCGGTTTTGGCGTCCAGCGAATAGACCACGCCGTCGTCGTTCCCCACAAAGACGCGCCCGAAGGCGACCGCCGGTTGCGAGTACATACTCTTGCCGCCCGGCATGCCGAAGGCCCATTTCAGCTTCAGCTTGGGGACGTCGGCAGCGGAGAGTCCCGCGTCAGCGGCGGGCTGGAACCGGTTATTATTGGTCCCGCCCCAGCCTGACCAGGACGGCGACGCGTTGATGTCGCCGAGGTCCGGATTGGCAGCGCAGCTGTTCGGCACGTTGGTCAGCAGGCCTTCCTGGACTCCCTCGGGGGACTCGGCGAGCTGGCCATAAGCGGCGGCGGAAAGCATCAGGGCGATAGTGGTCAGGATCGATGTGCGCACGTGGAACTCCTTCGGAAGTATCTTATCGAACTACGTTCCGCCGGGGCCGATCCCGAGCCGCCGGCGCACTGGCGTGATTGTGCGGGCGAGGTCTGGTAGTCTGCGTGCGAAGCACCTACACTGAGGGCACACGTGACCTCTGCCGCCGCAGCTCCGCCCCATGCGAAATCCCTCGCGCCCCGCGAACATGGCGCCTGGGCGATGCTGCTGCAGCCGTTCGTTGGGGCTCTGCTGGCGCTGTGGACCTGGAGTTGGGCGTACCTCCCTGCCCTGGCCTGCATCCTGATCCCGTTCCTGATGCGGGAACCGCTGCTGGTCGTGGCGCGGCAGCGCTGGGTGTGGAAGACGCCGCATCCGGAAACCGGCGAGGCCGCGCGGCAGTTGGGATGGCAGGTGGCGTTGCTGGTCGCCGGGGGCGCGGCGTTGGCGCTGGTCTGGCCCTGGTGGTTGCTCGTTGGGTTGGGCGCAGCGGTAACCATCTTCACCGCCTTTTCGACCTACGTGACGATCCGGAATGCGCAGCGCGGCATCGGATTTCAGGTGCTAAGCGCGGCGGCGATGAGCTCGACCGTGCTGATCGCGTGTCTGGCGGTGTCGACCGGCCAGATCCCGAGCTGGGCCTGGTGGTGGTGGGGACTCCACGCCGTGCACTTCCTGACCGGGATCCTGGTGGTGCATGTCCGGCTCGATGCGCGGATCGCGGCCCGGCGCAGCGCCGAGATTCTCACCCCGGAGTATCTGGCGCACCGGAGACGTGCCTTGGTGATCCAGTCCATGATTACGGCGGGCGCAGTCGTGTTGCTGGTGTTGGGCGATTGGTTTTACGCCGCGGCGCTGTTGATCTCCTCGGCGGTCCACTATCGCGATCTGGCTAGCGCGCACCGGCCACGGGAGATCGCATTGCCGATGAATACGGTCGGCAAGCGGGCACTGGCGCTTTCGATCGCGTTTACCGGCATTCTGATTCTCGGCACACGGTAGGCTGGGTCGCGTCGGAGTGGCCCGCAACCGATCCCCGCGGCTGTTCTGCCGCCGAAGCGATTCCCGCAGAGCCGGAAGACCCCAAGATCGAGTCCAAGCGCGCCGCAAACTGCCCGGCGATCCGCGAACGTTCATAGCAGGCCAGGAACTCCGCATCCGGGAGCCGCGAAGGTTCGCCGGCGTGCGGCAGCAACTCCTGCAACGCGTCCGCCACCTGGCGCGGATCCTCCGGGGCAACCGCACGGCCGGTCTTCGCGTGCCGGCGCATCAGGTTGGCGTTATCGCCTTCCTCGACAATCGCCAGAATCGGACGGCCACTGCGCAGATATTCGAAGGTCTTCCCCGCGATCGGTTTCACGCGGCTGGGCGTCGGGCCCTGATACACCACCAATAGGTTGGCTTCCTGGATCGCGCGGATCGCCCGCCAATGTTCGACCGACGGCTCGGCGTGGACGTAGTCCTCCAGGTTCAACCGACGGACGCAATCCCGCAGGATCGGCCCATCATCGCCGAGAACTCGGAGGTCGAGTTCGCACCCGGCGTCGATGGCGAGGCGAAGCCCGCGCAACAGGACCTCGGGGGAGCGCCCGGCGATGCCCTGAAACCGGCCGCAGTAGAGCAGTTGCGGGCGGGTGCGCCGAGGCGGCTCGATCGCGTCGGCAAAATCGGATTCGTCAAAGCCGTTCGGGATCCACTGAATCTTGTTCGACTGCAGAGGATACAGTTCCTCGTAGGCCGCCTGCATCTCCGGCGTGTTGGTTACGATCGCGGCAGCCTCTTCAAACAGGCGCCGTTCCAGCTGCGGATAGACCCGTTTGGAGAGAAACGCCTTTGCCGTGCGGCGGGCCCAGCTTCCGGCCAGCAACGTCTCCAGCGCCCAAGCATCGCGAAAATCCACCAGGACCGGGATGCCGAACTCGCGCCCCAGCCGGATCGCGGTCAGTGCGTGGGGGAATGGCGGGCAGGTCGCGAAGAGGACATCCGGGCGCCGGGCTCGGATGGCGGCCCGCGCCTGCGGCAGGATCGCCCGGGCGAAGCTCCAGGCGCTCAATTGATAGGAGAATCCGGGAGACACGGACGAGGGTACCCGGATCACGGACGCGTCGGGAGATGGCCGCGGCCCGGAATCGCGACCGGATTCCTGGTGGCAGATCACCTGAACCTCCCAACCAAAGTCGGGCAGATACTGCACTAGCTTGTCCGCCCGGATCGCGGCGCCCGGAGCCGCGCACGGCGGAAAGTCGTAGCACAGCAGCAGAGCGCTCCTCATTTGGCGGCATCCACTCCGGGCTGAGTAGGCGGGTTCCCGTAGGCGGAATGGAACATCCGTTCGGTCATCGAGCCCAAAAAAAAGGCGCCCACACAGGCGGCGGCAATCGGCAGCGCCAGCGGCAGCCATAGCAACTGGACCGGCTCCTGTTTCCAGATCGCACGGACCCGTTCCACCACCTTCCGGACGCGGCCGCCAGTCCGATCGTATGGTTCGTAGTCGCCCTGATAGGGAGCCCCCGGGGGCGGTGTATCCATGCGGGCGAGCCGGGGCGTATCACGGCCGGTTTGAAACAGCCGGGCCAATGCCGCCGGGAATCCATCGGGCGGAGCATGCCACGACCGCGACAGCGGGAGCCGCCAAATCGGGATCCCCGCAAGATAGAGCATGCGGCTATAGATCACGTTTTGTCCGCGAAAAATCGATAGGCCGGCGGGGAACGGGCAGTCCAGCAAAACCTGGCGACGGAAGGCCACGTTGTTTCCGTAGAAGCCCCGCGCCGGCGCCACCTCGGTTTGATTGGAAAACCGGGGAAAAAAGAAAATCAGGGCGATCGCCAGCGTGTAGGGGTCTTCAATACGGACTGTGGTCTCACCGGCAATCACTCCGATCTCCGGATGGTCGGCAAACGTACTTAGGACCGAGCCAATCCAGTCCGGTTCGTAGATACAGTCAGAATCGGCCAGCAGGACCACTTCCCCGCTCACCAGCGATGCGGTTAACGACTTCTGATCGCCGTAATCGATGCCTGGCTCGATCGAATGAAGCGTGAGCCAGGGATACTTTTCGAGCAGGGGGGGAAACAGTCCCAGAGGGGCGTCGCCGCTATCGATCAGAACGACCTCGCGGGCCTTTTGTGGAGAAGGCTGCTGAGCGGCGATCGACGCCAGAGAAGCCTCCAGGCGCCAATGATCTGCCAGTTCCAGATTCGCCGTTTCAATCACGATCGAAAAGGATGGCAGCGGGGAACCCTCGTCACCGGACATCTTCCTTTCAGCATACCCAAAAAGGCAGCTGAACATTATCTTGTAGAAAACGTCGCAGTATGGAGGCGGCCGCGCTCAACGGGATTCCAGCACCGCAATGGTCTGGCGCAACTTTCCCGCGAGGGAGCTGTCCGGCGCGTGCTGCACCAGTTCAGCCAGCTCGCGTGTGACCGCGCTGGCATCTCCATGACGGGCGTAGACCGCGGCGAGGAAGATCTGCGGATAGGAGAAGTGGCGTGGATCGATGTGTTTTGCGACGAGCAGGTAATGCTCGGCCAAACGATCGTCCCGGAGGCTGAAATACGCCTTGCCGAGTTGGGCGTTGGCCAGCGCGTCCATCGGATGCTGTTCCACCGCGTGATGGAGGTACGTTAATGCCTGTCCGGCGCGGCCGGTGCGAAGCAGCAATCCGCCGAGGTTCAGCGCCGCTTCGAAGTTCCCGGGTTCGGCAGTCAGGGCCTGGCGGAAGTCGTTCTCTGCGTTGAGGGTCTGTCCACGTTGCTGAGCAATAATCCCCAGCGCGACCCATGCCGCGGCGAAGTCGGGCCCCAGCCGCACTGCCTCGGTGAGTTTCGACACCGCGTCCCTCACCTTTCCGTCCAGGTACAGCCGCTGAGCATCCCGATAGAGGGTCAGCGCCTTGGGCGGCGTCAATAAGCGCTGCAAGGAGACCATGCCCGCCGAGTCGTTCGTGGACGCCTCGCCCGGCGAATAGTCCAGCGTGAATTCGACGACTCCGCTTCGGTCGGCGGTGGCGGGGCCAATGTGGACGGTGCGGCGGACCTCGCCGAGGTCGACCCGCAGCGCCGCCAGGACATAGGTCCCGGCCGGCAGCGACCGGAAGCGGAAGTCGCCGTCCTCCACCATCTCGCGATTCAGGGCGAACGGCGAGGACTCCGGAAACAGGGAGATCAGCAGTACCGGGGCGCGCCCGGTCTCCACGCGAATCTTGCCATGGAGGTCATAGGTATCGCTGTCGGAGGCGTCGGCGGCGAAGGCGGGCGAGCAGAGAAATGCCGGGGCCACGAAGAGGGTAGCCACGACCGGCCACAACGTCGTTCTGGAGCAGGACCGTACCACGCATCCATTTTATGGTCAGCAGGATGGAGATCGTAACGAATCCGTCATATTCCCCGCGAAAACGGGGCGCAGAGAGACTTCACATATCCATCCTAAACATATTGTTTTATAGATACTTATAGATATTTTGCGCAGACTTCCCGCGCCATACGAGAAGGCGAAGGAACCGTTACATTTTTGTTACATTTCAAGAAACGGGAAAAGTCCCGGAGACGGCGAGGAGGGGTCCTGGACGAGGGCTATGACGAGGGCTATTCGGTGACGATCTTCACTCTTACGATGCGGTTCCGGTCCATCTGTTGCACCGTAAAGGTGTAATTCTCGTACTGCACGGAGTCACCGACCTTCGGAATGTAGCCGAGCCGGAACAGAATGTAGCCGGCCAGAGTTTCAAAGCCGGCATCGCCCGGAAGCCCAATCCCGTACTGGGATTCGAGGTCGAGAATGCTGGTCGAGCCATCGATATCCTGGATCGGCGAGCCCATGGACGGCAGCACCCGGCGGACGTCGTGCTCGTCGCCGATCTCGCCGAAGATCTGCTCCAGGACGTCCTCCATGGTGACCAGCCCGGTGATGGTGCCGAACTCGTCCACCACGATCGCCATATGGGTATGGCGCTTGCGGAACTCGTCGACGATCTTGTTGAGCGGCTTGGTCTCAGGCAGGATCAGCGGTTCACGCAGATAGCGGCGCAGGCTGAACGGACCGATCGGCAAGCCGTTCTCCACGGCCGACTTCCGGATGCGCCAGGCCCGCATCAGGTCCTTGTAGTGCACCACACCGATGATGTTCTCGGGCTTGCCTTCATAGACCGGCAGGCGGGAGTACTTGTGTTCCAGAGCGATTTTGAGCAGGTCCTCGAGCGGGGCGTCAGCCGGAACCGAGACGATGTTCACGCGGGCCGTCATGACTTCGCGGGCGAAGACCTCCCGGAGCTCCAGCAGGTGCTGGATGGCATCCTCTTCAAAGACCTCCAGGTGCCCTTCCTTCAAGCTGGCCTGAACAATGAATTTCAGTTCCTCGGCCGAGTGGCCGCCGGAGTGGCTCCAACGGATGCCGAACAAGCGGGAGATCCCGGTGGAGGCGCGCTCGACGATGTAGACGAACGGGGAGGACAGGCGATCGAAGACCAGCAGCGGAGGCGCGACCAGCAGGGCCAGGCGGTCGGCCTGATCCAGCGCCAGGTTCTTGGGGACCACCTCGCCGATGACGACGTGCACAAAGCTGGTGACGAGAAACGCGAGCCCGTAGCTCGACGCGTTGATGATGGCCGTGTATTGGGCGATGTCGAAATCCCCTGGAAAGAGCGATTCGACACCCGCGACCACCACTTCATAGAGCGTTTCTTCGCCGGCCCAGCCCAGCGCAAGGCTCGCCAGGGTGACGCCGACCTGGGTGACGCTCAGCAGGCGTTCCGGGTTGGCAAGGATCCCGAGGGCGGCCTTGGCGGCGACGTTTCCCTGCCCGGCCAGCTCCTCCAGGCGGGACCTGCGGGCCACCACCAGAGCCACTTCGGCAGCGGAGAAGAAGGCGTTCAGCGCCACGATTCCGATCAAAAGGATGAAACGAATGGACATTTCTCGCTACAATCGAGCCGTGTTCAACCACTCACCGCTACTCAAGACGATCAATCTGAGCATAGCGGTTTTGTTCTGTGTTCTCCTAATCGCGGCGCTTTGGTTCCTGTGGCGGCCGCTACCGCAGCTGTCCGGCGAGATGGAAGCGCCGATTGGCGCCCGCGGCACAATTGCGCGGGATGAGCTGGGCGTTCCGCATATCACGGCAGAGTCGATTGAAGATGCCCTGTTTCTACAGGGGTTTGCCACCGCGCAGGACCGGATGTGGCAGATGGACGTGCTACGGCGGGCGTCGGCGGGCGAATTAGCCGAGGTGGCCGGAGAAGCTGGCCTCGAAAACGACCGGGAGGCGCGCCGGTTGCGCATTCCGCAGCTGGCGGCGGCCGAAGAAGCCAATCTTGACCCGGAAATCCGCCGGCAGTTCGCGGCCTACGCGCGCGGGGTGAATTTCTATTTGGAACAGCATGCGGAAAAGCTGCCGCCGGAGTTCCTGTTGATGGGGTATGCACCGCGGCCGTGGTATGTCCGCGACACGATCCTGATTGGGCTGTACATGTACCGCAACCTGCAGACCTCCTGGCAGCAGGAGCTGCGGAAGTTGCGGATGCTGGAACTCGGCGATCCCGAGCGCGTTGAGGTCCTGTTTCCCGAACGCACCGGTTACGAGGCCGCGCCGGGGTCGAATGCCTGGGCGATTTCCGGCGCACATACCGCAAGCGGGATGCCAGTGCTGGCCAACGATCCGCATTTGCGGTTCAGCCTGCCGTCGATCTGGCACATGGTCCAGTTGACCGCGCCGGAGTTGCACGTCACCGGGGCAACGATTCCCGGCGTGCCGGCGGTGGTCATCGGCCACAATGAGCAGATCGCCTGGGGGATGACCAACCTCGAGTTCGATATGCAGGATCTGTACGAGGAACAGATCGATGCGCAGACCGGGCGCTACGTCTATCAGGGCACGACCGAGCAAGGGCAACTGGAGCAGAGCTTCATCGCGGTGAAAGGGATGGATCCGGAGCCAATCGTTTCCTTGCGGACGCGCCACGGGCCCGTGATCCTGACCAACGAGAACAATCAGACGTTCGCGCTGCGGTGGGTGGCGGCCGAGATCGACCACATGACGTTTCCGTTCCTGGCGATGAATCAGGCCGGGAATTGGGACGAGTTTCAGGCGGCGTTGCGCGGCTATAACGGTCCGGCGCAGAACTTCGTGTATGCGGACCGGGCGGGGAACATCGGCTATCACGTGGCGGGCGCGGTCCCGTTGCGTGAGGCAGGCTGCCACGGCGATGTGCCTTCCAATGGCGCCATCGGCCAGTGTGAATGGCAAGGGCTGATCGGCTTCGATGCCCTGCCCGAGCTCTACAATCCGGACTCCGGGTTGATCGTCAGCGCCAATCAGGACCCGTTCCCATCGAATCCGCCGTATCCGGTGGCCGGCGTGTTTTCGCCCGCGTATCGGGCCCGGCAGATTCGGGCGCGGCTGGGTGCACGCGAGGACTGGTCGGCCCAGGAGATGATCGGCATCCAGATGGATGTGTATTCGGCGCTGGACCGGTTCCTGGCTCAGCGGGTGCTGGAGGCGTGGAATGCGACGCCGGCTCCGGATCGGCCCGCGGGCGATCAGATGCGTGAGGCAATCGGAATTCTGGAGAACTTCGATGGGCAGATGCAGCAGGGGCTGGCCGCGCCGGTGATCACGCGGCTGCTGTATGAGCAGATGACTCCAGATGCTGGCAGGATTCGGTCGCGCCGGATTATGAAGGCGATTACACCTGGCGGCTGGCTCCGCGGGTGGTGCAGAAGCTGTGGACCCAGCGTCCGGCGGGATGGTTCGAGGCTCCCGAGGCTTCGAGCGCGGATCCGTGGGATGTCGCGATTCTCGAAGCGCTCGAAAAGGGACTGGCGCGGGGTACGGAGTTGGAGGGATCGAGTGTGGCGCGTTGGAGCTACGGGCGGATCAATCCCCTGAAACTGGAGCATCCGGTGTTTTCCCGGATTCCGTTAATCGGGGATTATTTCTCTTTGGGTCCTGTCGGTGTCAGCGGGTCGCCATATACGGTGAAGCAGATGACGCTGACGCTCGGGCCGTCGTATCGAATGGCGGTGGAACTGGCGGATCTGGAGGCGTCGGTGGCGAATCTGGCGGCGGGGGAGAGCGGAAGTCCGCTATCGAGCCATTATTCGGACCAGTGGGACGCGTATGTATACGGCACGAGTTTCCCGATGCAGTTCGGGAGTGTGGACGCGGAAGATACGTTGACCGTGACTCCGATGGACTGAGACAGGAGGGCTGGCCTTTAGCCAGCGTGAGCCCTTCCAGGCTCACTCTTCTCGCGGCTTCTCATCGCAATGAATCCCGCCGGGTAAAGCCCCACGCTGGCTATGAGCCTTTATCCGTGATAGTTTTAGCGCATGGGACAAAGAATTCCCCGGCTTTTTCGATCGAAAATATGGATCGGGACACAGGCCGGGCTGTTTGTATTTGTCCTTAGCTTGACCGCGCAGCTCGCCTCCGGCCAGGGCGCGCTGGTGGATGCTGCCGAACAAGGTGATCTGGCGACCGTCAACCAGTTGATTGACGCGGGTGCGGACGTCAACGCCTACGCCGAGAGGGAACGGGGACGGAATCAGTCCGCCGAGCACGTGACAGCGTTGATCCAAGCCGTTCGAGGCGGATCTCTTCCCGTGGTGCTGGCGCTTCTTGGCGCGGGGGCGGACCCCGACCTTCCAGCCACTGTGGGGAGACTTTCCCTTTCCAGCAAAGGCGATACGCCGCTCGTGATTGCGTCTGATCGAGGCCACCTGGAGATCGTCCGCGCACTGCTCAACGCGGGAGCCGATATCGACAAGGAAGGAGGCTCCTTTGCGCCGCTTATCGCGGCGATGTATGGCGGCCATCCCGATGTCGCGCAACTGTTGCTCGCCGCTGGAGCCGACCCGAACGTGGTAGGGTTCAACACCTCCGCGCTGATTTTTTCCTTTCTTCCGGCCAGGCAGAAGAATCTCGATACCACCCAAGCGCTGATCGACGCGGGAGCCAATGTGAACGGAATGTATGGGTCGAGATCCAGTTCGACGGCGCTCATGTATGCGGCAACATATGGAAATCTTCCCGTGGTTGAGATGCTGATCGAAGCCGGTGCGAATGTGCAGATCGGGCCGGCAGGTTGGAGCCCCGGACCCGAAGTGGCCCCCAGAGTGACCATGGGAACTCTCGGAGGCAACGCCTTGAACTCCGCGGTGCGCAGCGGCAGCGTTCCGGTGATCGAGAAGCTTCTGGCAAGCGGCGCGGATCCCAACAATTGGGTGGTAAGTGATGATCGCGCGCTGACGGTCGCTGCGTCGGAGGGCAATGCAGAGGTGGTGCGGGTGTTGCTCGCCGCGGGCGCGGACGTCAACGCGAAGGAATCCGACGGCCGCACGGCGTTATCGGTCGCCACCGAAGGCGGCTTCGACGAAGTCGCCGAGTTGTTGCGCGCTGCGATCGCGAAAGCCGATCTAGAAAAGTAAGGTAGCGCTGATCTCCGCATCCGCGCATTCGACCAGGTCGGCTGGCGGGGCATGGCCCCGCCCCACGTGGCGGCTGCTAGCGACGAAGTCCGTCAAACGGCCTCAACTCGTCAGCACCGAACCGCGACCGGTAGAGAGCGGGATCAGCCATCCTTGGGCTAGACCTTCGCTGACGCTTCGCGGACTGTGAGCATGAATTGCTCACGCCGGGTGCCTCCTTCGCTGAAGCTACGGAGCCCAAGGAACCTCGCCCCCCAATCTATTCAGCGAATTCTCCGGCAGCGTAGACGATGTCCCCTCCGACCATGGTCAGCACCGATTCCAGGTCGCTGATCTCTTCCACCGGAACCATCAGATAGTCATCTGATAGAACCGCGAGGTCGGCATACTTGCCGGGTTCCAGCGATCCGCGATCGTCGTCGGCAAAGGCGAACCAGGCGCTCCCCAACGTATACATGCGGAGCGCGTCTTCCCTGGAGGTAAGTTCGTCGGGGCCGCGCGTTTCGGCTCCGCTGACGGTGCGACCGTCGATCATCCACTGGAGCGCAGTGAAGGGATTGTAGGAGGCCACGCGATGGGCGTCCGTACCCGCTCCGATATGGACCCCGGTACGCAGCGCCGTGTTCAGCGCGGGCATGTGGCGAGCCGCTTCCGGATCGCGCTTGAGCTGCGCATCGCCGCCGAAGTACATCGCGTCCTGCATGGTCCAACCGACGCCAAGGGCCGCCATGCGGCGGAAGGTCGGCTCGGTGCCGTTATTCAAGTGGGCGACGGACCAGCGCAGGTCGCGAATGGGCGTCTGCCGATTCACCGCTTCGAAGATATCGAGCAGATAGTCGATCGAGGAATTCTCATCCCAATGCATGGTGAGCGTCATGCCACGGTCAGCGGCCCATTGGGCGATCTGCTGGTAGCGCTCGATCGTCTCCTGATCGGGATGATTGTTGTTGTTCATCGCGAAGGTGACGCGCTCGCCGATGCCGAGGAAACGGAGATGATCGTCACCGAACTTCGCGGGGAGCAACTTCGTATAGTCCTGGAAGTCGGCGAATTCGTCACCGGGATCCTGGGGATTGAGCGTGAACGCGATGCGGACCGAAAGGTCGCCGTCGCGCCAGACCTTTTGCACCGCCTGATACAGCTCGGGCGTCAGGTTGTTGCCGCCGGGATCGATGACCCCGGTCAGCCCAAGCCGGTTGAGCTCGCGGAAGAAGGCGACGGTGCCCTCGAGCTGCTGTTCGTAGTTGGGCTTGGGCAGCAGGTCAAATAGATCGATGATATTGCCGGTAACGGCGCCGGTACGCTGGCCGTCGGCCATTTCAAAGTGCGCGCCTTCGGGCAGGTCCTCTTCCGATTCGATTCCGAGGACTTCGTAGGCCTTGGGCGTCAGCATGGCCCACTCATAGCCGAGTTGGACATACACGGGGTTGTTGGGCGCGGCGTCGCGAAGCTCGGCCTGCGTGGGCAGGCGGCGCTCGGCGAATTGGTTGACGTCCCAGCCTCCGGCGACGATCAGCCATCTCACCTGTGGGCTTCGAGGCGGCTCCTTCGCGGATGCGGTCCAGGGCCTGTTCGAGAGACTTGGTGCCGATCCAGTTGACTTCGGTCGAGAAGCTCAGGGCGGCGCGGATGGCGTGGATATGGGAATCGATCAGACCGGGGATCACGGTGCGGCCATGGAGGTCGATGACTTCGGTGCCCGGGCCAGCGGTGGCTTCTGCGTCGTCGTTGGAGCCAACAGCGACGATGCGTCCGTCCCTGATGGAGAGGGCCTGGGCGACGGAGTTATCGGGATCGACGGTGAGGATCTTGCCGTTGATGAGGATCGTGTCAGCGGTCTGGGCAAGCGCGGTGGCGGCCAGGAGCGTGATGGGGAGAAGGGACTTCAGAAATTGCATGGGTCTTAGAAGAGCATAGCGAGGTGTGGGTCGCGATGGGGACAGGGTGACTGTCCCCATTCAGCGAGGTGTGGGAAAGTTTGACCGTATTGGCGGCGCATGGCGCCGCCCCACTCATACAGGCGCTGATAGGTTGAGGCCTATGCGAAGAAGGCGCGCATGGCGGCGACCGTTTTCGCGATGTCGGCCTCGGTGTGGGCGGCGGAGATGAAGCCGGCTTCGAACTGCGACGGGGCGATGTAGACGCCGTGATCCAGCAGGAAGTGGAACAGCTTGGCGAAGCGATCCTTGTCGCAGGAGGCCGCCCCGGGCCAATCGGTGACGACCTTGTCCGTGAAGAAGAACGTGAACATGGAGCCGACCCGGTTCACGGTGACGCCGTCCGGGACCCATGCGGTGAGTTGCGCCCCCAGCGATTCGAGGCGGTCATAGATCTCAGGGTGCCCCGAGAGTTCGCGCAGCATGGCCAGGCCCGCGGCGACGGCGAGCGGATTGCCGGACAGCGTTCCCGCCTGATATACGGGACCCAGCGGCGCGATCTTTCTCCATGATGTCGCGGCGGCCGCCGTAAGCTCCGATGGGGAGACCGCCGCCGATGACTTTGCCGAGCGTCGTCAGATCCGGGGTGATGCCGTAGCGCTGCTGAGCGCCGCCGAGGGCGACGCGGAAGCCGGTCATGACCTCGTCGAAGATCAGGACCGCTCCATGCTTGGTGCACTGCTCGCGGAGGCACTCCAGGAATCCGGCGACGGGCGGAACGCAGCCCATGTTCCCGACCACCGGTTCGACGATCACCGAGGCGATCTTGTCGCCATGCTCGGCGAACGCTTTTTCCACAGCATCGATCGAGTTGTAGGGGAGCACGATGGTCGTTGCGGCGAAAGCTGCCGGGACACCGGCGGAGTCCGACATCCCCAGCGTCGCCAGCCCCGAGCCCGCCTTCACGAGCAACGAATCGACGTGGCCGTGATAGCAGCCCTCGAACTTGATGGTGATCTCGCGGCCGGTGAACCCGCGAGCCAGGCGGATCGCGCTCATCGTCGCCTCGGTGCCGGAATTGACCAGGCGAACCATCTCGATCGACGGTACGCATTGAATGATGAGCTCGGCGAGATCGATCTCGCGCTCGGTCGGCGCGCCGAAACTCGTGCCGCCGTCGAGCACCTCGCGGACAGCCTCGATAACCTTCGGGGCGCGGTGGCCGAGAATCATGGGTCCCCAGGAGCCGACGTAGTCGATGTATTCGTTGCCATCGACGTCGTAGACGCGGGCGCCTTCGGCATGGTGAATGAAGCGCGGGGTCCCGCCGACGCTGCGGAAAGCGCGGACCGGGGAGTTGACTCCGCCGGGGATGGAGCGCTGGGCTCGCGCGAAATCGGATTCGGACTGGGTGGTTTTCATGAGTCTGTTGTGGGCCGCTCTTTGTTTGGAGACACCACGCGCGGCGCGGGCCGCGCGGCGGCTAACTGGTGAACGGCGAATCGACGGGCTGCTGGAGCACGGTGGATTGCCGGGGAATCATGCGGTTCAGCAGGAAGCGGATCAGCACTTCCTGCAGCGTGCCGTTCAGGTTCCCAAGGATGCGGTGGCGCAGGTCCAGGTACGGCTGTGTGCCGGCGAACAGGTCCTGCATCAGGTCGCGGAAGCGCTGGCTGCGGCGCATGTAGTGCACCATGCGCTGCGGGAAGGTCTTGAACAGGACGCTGGTATGGAATACGGGTTTCGCGAGCAGGGCGGCGAACTCCAGGTCAAACATGAAGTCGCTGCGGAGGTGGGCGCGATAGGCGGACGCTTTGTCCACCGGCGCGGGAGCCGTTTCGTTGAGGATCGCCTGACTGGCAAGATCGCCGGACCGGAGCGCGTAGTAAAGACCCTCGCCGGTAATGGGATCGACCAGGCCGCCGGCATCGCCCACCGCGAGCCATCCTTCACCCGCGACACGATTGGTGCGCCAGCCGCCCGATTCGAGCGAAGGCAGCATGTGGCTATAGAAGGTTGCGTCCTTCAGCGGGATATCGCGCTCCAGCATGTACTGTTCCAGGCGGGCGCGGAGCATCTGGGCCGATTCGCCCTTGCCGCAGATGCCGACCGACAGGTGTCCCTGGCGAGGGAAGACCCAGATGTAGCCGGCCAGCCCCTGCAGAAATTGAATGTCGATGCGTTCGCGATTGGAGGGAACGTAATAGCCCAGCGCGACCATCGTATCGCCAGCCTGATAGCGCGTTCCGACCTGGCGCAAGGGGTTGCGGGCGCCGGTGGCGACGACCAGATAGTCGGCCTCGGCGACGCCGTTCTTGGTGGCGAGCCGCCAGCCTTCGCCATTGGAGGCGCGCTCGATCCCGGTGATGCGGGTCTTTTCGAGTTGCGCGCCGGCGCGCTCGGCGCGGTTGAGCAGCAGCTGATTGAGCTGCAGGCGCGAGTAGATCACCAGGGGATGCTTCAACCGCATGGGAGCTTCCCCGGCGCTGGCCGCCCCGACCACCGCGTCATGGATGAGTTTTTTGGGAACGTCGTTCTCGATCAGATAGGGATAGGTGCTGTAGGCCTTGTAGGTGATGCCGCCGCCGCAGGGTTTCTCCCAGGCGAGCTTCTCATCGAAGACAACCGTATCCAGTCCGGCCGCGGCCAAACGCTCAGCGGCAGAGGTACCGGCAGGCCCCCCCCCGAGGACAGCAACTTTCTTTACGCTCCGCAAACGCCCGCTCCGGGATGGTTACTGCTGTCCTCCGGCCTCCTGCCCCGCTCCGTCAACAGCCGGATGTCCCGGCGGCATTTGGGCCGACGGATCGGCCTCGCCGGAGTCAAAGCCATGCGCCGGCATGGTGGCATCCTGGCGGCCTTCCACCGCCCACTTGTCACCCTCGCGCCGCAGCGTGTAGTTCATGTTCATGCCCTGATCGGTGCCTTTGATCAGAAAGGAGACCGAGGCATGGGCGGTGTCGCGTTCAAAAGTGACCGCGTTGATCACGACATCCATCGCGTTCGGATCGAGCCCGGTGGAGGCCGACGTCGTCTTCAGGTAGTCCACCATCGCGGCCTGGACCGCTTCCTTGTTGTCAATATTGGCGCCGGAGCAGCCCGCCAGGATGGAAAAGATGGTAAGGATGCCGGCGATTGGCGCCACGCCCCCCCATCGCGTCCAGACAGTGGCTCGAGTGCGGCCGAGAAGTTGCCGGATAAGTGATTGGGATACAGCTTGTTTCACAGAACCGATTATAGCGGCCTGCCGGTGGAAATGTCGCCGGCTCGGTTGGGGCCGTCGGCGAGAGAATCGGCGAAAGGGCCAAGATCGCGCCCCGGTCGGCCGGGATTGCGTATCATAGACGCTGATGATGATCGAGGTTCCAAACGCAGCCGGCAGCACGATGCAGGCCTACATGGCCCTTCCCAAGCGGAAAGGTCCGGGGATTGTAGTTCTCCAGGAGATCTTCGGCGTCACCGATGAGATGAAGGCGTACTGCGACTTCCTGGCCTCCCGCCAGTTCACGGTGATCTGTCCCGAGCTTTATTGGAAGGATGCTCCGGGCCAGGTGTTCCCGTACGACGATCCGGCGCCAGCGCGCGCCCAGCGCCAGAAGATGGACGACGACAAGGTCAGCGACGACATCAGCGCCGCGGTGGAGTTTCTGCGCGGCCATGAGATGTGCACGGGTAATGTCGGCGTGCTGGGCTTCTGCTGGGGTGGCATGCTGGCCTATCTGACGGCGGTTCGCCACAAGCCGGATGCCGCGGTGGGCTACTACGGCACCGGGATCGATAAGAAGCTGGATCAGGCCGGGGGGCTCGCCTGTCCGCTGATGTTGCACTATGGCGGCCAGGATACGATCGCGCCGCCGGAGAGCGCGGCGGCCGTGCGCGAAGCGTTCAAGAATGATTCCCGGGTGACCGTTTATGAGTATCCGGAAGGTGGACACGCGTTCGCCCGGCGCGGCGCCAAGAGCTATCATCACAAGTCGGCCGATCTGGCAGATATGCGCTCGCTGAGCTTCCTGGTCGAGAAGCTGGTGGGTAAGGGAGTGGTCGCATAAGGGCGCTTTTCGGCGATCTCCGCTGAAACGGGGTCAAACGGCTCCGCATCCAAAAATACTGGGGCCGTGCCCCTTGTCTCGCCAGGCAGAACGCCTTGATTCGCTTGGGGCGCGCGGAGAAGCCAGAGCATTTCCGCGCAGGGTTTCCAATGTTACTCTTGAAGTTTATGATCCGTAAAACATTTCTCCAGGTGATTGGTGTCCTCGCGCTGGCCGTGTGGCTTGCCGCCTGCTCCGGTTCCACGGAAAGCGGCGCCACGCCGGAATCGAAGTCAGAGGAAGTCGCCGCGGTGAACGAGCCGGCGACCGAAGAAATTATTGAGGAAGCCCCCGAGGAGGTCATTGTGGAAGAAGAGGAAGTTACTCCCGAGGCTGGGGCTCCGGCCGCCGCACCCGCGGCATCGTCTGCGCAAGTGCCAGTAAACACTGACACCAAGAAAGAAATCTATGCGGTCGGGCTGGACATCTATCGCAGCCTGGAATCGCTGGATCTGTCTGCCGACGAAATCGAAGTCGTCAAGCGGGCCCTGTCGGACGCCAAGGCCGGCAAGCCGCTGGTGGATTTCGATGAGTGGCGCCCCAAGGTGGCTGACCTGGCTCGGGAGCGCGCCGTTCGCGTGGCGAAGCGCGTCAAGGAGCAATCGGATAAGTACCTTGCGGAAGCGGCCAAGGCTCCCGGGGCTGTGCGCACGCCGAGCGGCCTGGTCTATCTGGAAACCGAGAAAGGCACCGGCGAAACTCCGAAGGCCACCGATACCGTCACGGTGAATTATCGCGGCAAGCTGACCAATGGGACCGAATTCGACAGCTCCTACAAGCGCAATATGCCTTCTTCGTTCCCGCTGAACCGGGTGATCCCGTGCTGGACCGAAGGCGTGCAGAAGATGAAGGTCGGGGGGAAGGCGACCCTGACGTGCCCCTCGGACATCGCTTATGGGGATAGCGGGCAGCCGCCGAACATTCCTGGCGGAGCGGCTCTGGTGTTCGACATCGAGTTGCTCGAAATCGCGAAGAACGACGCGAAAGCGAAATAGAAAAATGGGGACAGACCGCTAGTTTTCGCCTCGCGGGCAACGCCAAATCAATTCCTGACAGGCGCGAAAACGGTGTCTGTCCATGTCTGCCCTCATTTTTCGTGCCCCACAAAACCCTGTGAGATTCCCCAGTACTGGAACCCGCGGCGGGGATGGTAGGCTATTAGGAATAGTCGGTTCCGGCTGACCACTTCCTAAAGATTCCAAGAGGTTTTTGGCGTGCGAATTTCCGTGTTTCTATTCGTAGCGATTTTTCTGTTCCTGGTTCCGGCTGAGCCGGCCGTTCCCCTGCCCGATCTGCCTTCGGCTCCTCCGCTGGCCGAGCGTCATCTGCGGATGTTTCACATCCACACGGGCGAACACATTGATGTGACCTACAAGGTTGGGGACGAGTATCTGGATCCCGCCGTCGAGGAAATCAACCACTTCCTGCGCGACTGGCGGACCGGGGACGACGCCTTCTATGAGCCCAAGGTGTTCGATATTCTGGCGGACCTGCTCGATACCCTGGATCTGCCGGAGGCCGAACTGGAGATCATCTGCGGCTATCGCACTCCGGTGACCAATCAGTCCCTGCGCGAGAACACCACCGGGGTAGCCAAGAACAGCCTGCACATGAAGTCCCAGGCGATCGACGTTCGCGTGCCGGGCCTGAAGACCGCCGCCTATCGCGACGCGGCGCTGGAGTTGCATCGCGGTGGTGTGGGCTACTATCCCGAGTCGAACTTCGTTCATGTCGACTCCGGGCGCGTGCGCCGCTGGTAGGGTCCGTTAGATTCCCGCCGCCGGCGGATTCTGTTCGATTCCTGAGGACAGTTCTTCGGCCAGTTTCTGGTCGCGGCCATAGATGTCGGGAAAGAACCGCACTTGCCCTTCGGCCGTCACGTGCGCCGTCTGATAGACGATCAGCACCGGAATCTTCCGTTTCAGCTTGACCACCTCTTCCGAGGTGCGATGCATGCCTTCCTCCACGCGAGTGACCGTCCAATCGCCATCCGGCTCCATCTGCCCGTCGGTTCGCAGCACCCACTCAGCCAGCATGTCGGGATCCTGCACGCGGATGCATCCGTGGCTGAAATCGCGCCTGGGCTGCGCAAACAGGTTCTTGGACGGCGTGTCGTGAAGGAAGATGTCCTCGGGGTTGGGGAACACGAACTTGACGCCGCCGAGGGCATTGCCAGGACCGGACTTCTGCCGCAGCAATAGCGATCCGTCACGGAGCTCCGCCAACGTTTCCGGGTCGACCTCGGTATCGGTGACTACAATGCCTTCGCGCGTGACGACCTCATAGTGATGATCGCGAAGGTACGCCGCGTCGGCCCTGATCTTGGGAACCAGCTCATCGCGCGTGATCGAGATCGGAACATTCCAATAGGGGCCAAAGATAAGGTATTCCATCTCGTCATCCAAGATCGGTGTCTGGTGACCCTTGGCGATTCCCACGATGACCCGCGTCTTCCAGGCGGCCTCGTCCAGGTTCGGGCCCTGCATCGCGCGGAGCCGGAACTCGGGAATATTGACGACGACCGGCGCGCGAGAGAATTCGCGGGGGAGCCAGCGCCACCGTTCGAGCGCAAGTTCGAGCTGCCGGACGCGCTGCTCCAAGGGGACCCGCAGCGCCGCGATGGTCCCCTTTCCGATGCGGCCGTCCGCGTCCAGCCCGTGGCGCTCCTGAAAGCGTTTGACGCCGACGGAGAGAGTTTCGGTATACACACCGGTGGAGCCAGGCTCCAGGGTGGCAAGATACTCCGACGAGCTCAAGTCGCCGGTGGCCCTGAGCACCAGGGCGACCTCCGGGACGCCCATCCAGGAATCGCCGACACCCACGGTTTCGGTGATCTCAGGCGGCTGTGGCAACTCCCGATTTTCCTGGGCGAGCCGGCGGTACTTCGCGAGCGCGTCCAAGGTCCGCCAATATTCGGCGTGGGGCGGCTGCAGCGCGTGCAAGCCTTCCTGAAAGTCGCCGGCGTCGAGGATTTCGGATCGAAACAGCTGGGCGGCCCCAGCCGCGATTTGCGCATCGGATTCACCGGACAGGTAAACACCAGGATTGTGCTGCCCGAAGCTGAGGTCGCGCGCGAAACGCATCCCGGCGGCAGTCAGCGCGACATCAAACTGCCCACGCTCGGCTGCAGAGGGTGGATTAATCCAGATGTCTTTATGCTGATCGCTCCATTGCCGCAGCTTGGCGGCGCCGTAGCGGCTGGGATCCAGGCCATAGCGCTGAGCATCGGCCAGAGCCTCGATCAGTTCCTGCCCGCGCATCGTCAGCGCATTGCCGTGGAACCAGACCGTTTCAAAGCCGGCGGTGGCGTAGAACCGGTTCACGGCAGGCGCGAGGTCGCCGAAGTCGGGCTGCCCGAAATCAAGCTTTGGCCCTTCCGCCACGGCCTGCTGAACGGCGCCATTTGAAGATTCCGTGGATCCGGGAGTGGCCTGGAGCCCCGCATAGAACCCGGCACAGACCACGAAAGTCATGAGCATCAACCCAAGCAGGATGGTCCAGCGGGGGATTTCCGACGTAGAAACTCTCCGATCACCGCCGGAGGCGAGGCCGGTCTTCACCGCGTCGATTTTCACTTCTTTTCGCAACACCACTCCCCCTGTTATTGATCAGCAATCGGTGGTCCGTTTACGCAGAGGCACCCAGCGAAGGAAAGGTTCGCACGAGGAGCACTTCGCTGGCAACTTCCCCGTTTTCTTATCGATACGTTAGATCCGCTAGCGGAGGAATCCCAAGCGCTGCCGGCAACTCCCCGGCTGGTTTGCACGAAATCCATCAAGCCGAGCCGGAGCGGAGCCCAAGATTACGACACCGGTTGTCGAAATATCACGGCTTCGTTTCGACAAACGTCGCCGTCTGGATCCAATCGAGCTCCGGAAAGCGCTCTTCGAGATAGGCGTTGCCGTTTTCCTCGACGCGCCCGGGGTCGATGTACTTGCCCTCCGGCTTGAGCTCGCCGTAGCCGGAATAGAGGCTATCGACGACGTCCATGCCTTCCACCACGCGCGCGAAAGGGACGAAGTCCTGCTCGTCGAGCACCGGATTGTCTTTGAGATTGATGAAGATCTCGGTGGTGCGCGTGTTGGGGCCGGATTGGGCGAAGGCCAGCGTTCCGCGTTCATTTTTGAGCACGGGCTTGTCATCCAGGATGAAATATTGGCGCCAGCGACGATGTACCGTGTAATCCCAGTGGACTCCGAATTGCGCGATGAATCCGGGCACAACGCGGAAGAAGCGGCCTTTGTCGAAGTAACGCATGTTGACCAGCTCCCAGAAGCGGTCAACGCCGCGCGGGGCCCATTCCTTGTTGGCTTCGACGACGAAGTCTCCTTTGGTGGTCTCGAACTTGACGCGGAACACGTCCGGGACCTCGGCGGGCTTCTCCTCACTGCAGGCAGCCAGCAATAGCAGGCTCGCCAGGAGGGCGAAGAGTAGGACAGTGGGTCGGACCGCGCGGGCCGGCAAACGAAACATCGGGCCAATTATAGCGAGCGAGGCGAATGGGGACAGGCACGTGTCGTGCGGAACATGCCCCTGATTTGTGGCGCGGGGCCATGCCCCGCGACATCCAGCGAGGCACAACAAACCGTCTGTCTTGGAATTGGGGACAGGCACGTGTGTCCACGCACCCAGCACGTTAAAGCATCATTGGCAGATTGTTACGGCTTGGGACACGCGAACCAGTACCCTTTGCTAGTTCGTGAATTCGATGCTGCGGACCACCTTATCGAAGGTCGCTTGCGTGGCGTTCCATTCGCTATTCGGCGCGATGAAGACCATGTAGAAGAGGCCCTCGGGGCGGTCGACCGTCAGGATCGCGTCGCGTTCCTCGCCGCCGAATGGGGAGGTCGAGGTCAGCGGCGTCAGGTAGGCGTTATTGCCGGCGACCTGGGCCGAGCGCGGAGCCGAAGACTGCTTCATCCCGGGGTTCCCCTTGATCACTTCCTGCAACAGGGCCTGCGTATCGCGGCTGAGATTCACGGCGATCGTGTTCCCCTGGCTGTCCTGCGGATAGTAATAGGAAGCGATGATGCCGTAGGCGATCTGCGTCTGCCCGTTCTGTCCCTGCACCAGAGCGGCCTTGGGCGCGATGGTGACGCTATCGGAGTTCGGGTCGCCGTAGGGATCCCAGTTCTTGGGGTGGTAGAGCACAAAGCTGCGGTTGCGATGCCGGATCTGTTCGGCGACCGGACGCAACGTCGAAGGATCGGGCAGGGCCGCCTGTCCGGAAGATGACGTGGTGGTCTTGGGCGGCGCGGCCTTGGGCAGCGATGCAACGACGTTCTTCACCTTGGTGAGTTCCGTTGCGTTGCCCTGGATGTACGACTTCTTGGGCAGGTACCGGTTTTGCTCGCTGACGTATTCAACGCGATTGCCTGGACTGGGGTGATCGGCCAGGAAGTTGGCAAGAAACCCGTTGCTCTGCTGGCCCTGCGCCTCCAATTTTTGGAAGAACACCGCCATCTGGACCGGGTCGTAGCCGATGTCGTTCATGATTTGCGCGCCGTTGAGGTCCGCCTGTTTTTCGTGATCGCGCGAATTCTTCAGCAGCAACGACTGCGCGCCGAATCCCCCGGCGAGCTGCGCCACTGTATTCCAGATCGAGCCCTGCTTGCCGAGCATCGACGCTCCCAGCATCAACCCCAACTGGATCCCCTCCGACTTAGTCACCTGGGTGGTGCCGTGCCGCAGGGCGACATGCGAAATTTCGTGCGCCAGAACGCCGGCCAGTTGCGATTCGTTATCCAGCGCCGCGAGCAATCCGGTGTTGACGAACACCGGCCCGCCGGGCAGCGCGAAGGCGTTGATCGAGGGGTCCTGGATCACGTGGAAGGTGTAGGGGAAGCTCCCGGCCTTGGGCGACTTCGTCAGCGCTTCGCCGATGCGCGTCACGTAGGCGTTGACCGCGGGATCGTTGATCACGGTCTGCTCCATCATCACCTGTTGGGCGGCGTCCTTCCCCATCGCGACATCCTGCTGAGGAGAAAACAGGTTGAAGCGGGACGGGTGGAAGTCCTGCAGTTGGGCCGTCGCCGGGAGGATCGCCAGGAGGGCCAGCAAGGTGAGGCTCGCCGCTCGCCGCGCCGAATTTTGGGGTCGAATCAGTTGGTTTTGCATCGCCGGGGTCTCTCCACAGGCTATAATTTTCTCATGATCAAAGCCACCGAGAAGATCTGGCACAACGGGAAATTAATTGGTTGGAACGATGCCCAGATCCATGTGCTCGCCCACGTGTTGCACTATGGGAGCTCGGTCTTTGAAGGTCTTCGCTGCTATATGACGCAGTCGGGCCCGGCGGTGTTTCGTGGACGCGAACATATGCGCCGATTGCTTGATTCGGCCAAGATCTACCGGATGAAGATCCCCTACGGGGTGGATGAACTGGTCGCCGGCATGCATGAGCTGCTGGTGGCCAACAAAATGGAGTCCTGCTACGTCCGTCCGCTGGCCTTCCGCGGCTACGGCGACATGGGCGTGATGCCCACCAAGGACACCCCCATGGAAACCTACATTGCCTGCTGGGAATGGGGCAAGTACCTGGGCGCCGAGGCGATGGAACAGGGCGTCGACGTCTGCATTTCGAGCTGGAACCGGTTGGCGCCGAACACCATGCCATCGATGAGTAAGGCCGGCGCGAACTACATGAATTCACAGCTGATCCGGATGGAATCGGCGATCAACGGCTATGCCGAAGGGATCGCCCTGGACGTGAACGGCTACGTCAGCGAGGGCTCCGGCGAGAATGTCTTCGTGATCCGCGACGGCAAGATCCACACGCCGCCGCTGGGCAACAGCGTGCTGCCGGGCATCACGCGCGATTCGGTGATCAAGCTGGCTCGGGACGCGGGCTATGAAGTGATCGAAACCCTGATTCCGCGCGAGATGCTGTACATCGCCGACGAAGTCTTCTTCACCGGCACCGCAGCCGAGGTCACCCCGATCCGGACGGTCGATAAGATCGAGATTGGGCAGGGCTCGCGCGGCCCGATCACCGAACAGCTCCAGAAGGAGTTCTTCGACATCGTCGAGGGCAAGGCAAAGGATCGCTACAACTGGCTGACTCCGGTGGGGCAGCCGGTGGCGGGGTAAACCTTCCCGCTGTACGGCGCGTCTTCCGTCTTCCCGCGAGACTGGCGTGAAAGCAAACCGCCTCCTGAAATTTCTCGGCCTCACGGCTGCCGTCACCTCGGCAGCCTACAGCGCCTACGCCTTGCATGCCTATGCAAATTATGGCCGGCCAAGGCGTGCGCGACCCGGGCAAGCCGATCCCCTGCTCGACGAATTCCTGCCGGATTATGAGGTCGCCGAGAGGCATCAGATCGCCGTCGAGGCTTCGGCGGAGATCACGCTCGGGGCGGCTTGCGATATCGATTTCGATGACTCCGGGCTGATCCGCAGCATCATCCGCATGCGCGAGCTCCTGCTGGGCGCCAAGGGTCGCCGTGCGGAACTGCCCCATGGCCTGATCGCCAAGACAACGGCGCTGGGATGGGGCCGCCTCGCGGAGATTCCCGGACGGCAAATCGTCATGGGCGCGGCAACGCAACCCTGGCTCGCCGATGTTGTCTTCCGGGCCCTTCCGCCGGAGGAGTTCACCGCCTTCGCTGAGCCGGAGTATGTGAAGATCGCCTGGACCCTGCGTGCCGATCTGGTAACCGCGGATTCCTGTATCTTTCGGACCGAGACACGCGTGATCGCCTGTGGCCCCGAAGCCCGGGAAAAGTTCCGCAAGTATTGGGCACTGCTCTCGCCGGGAATCCTCCTGATCCGGCTGGCGCTGCTGGGACCCGTGAAACGGGAAGCGGAAGCCAGGGCGCGCAAAAGAATCGGCTCGGTGTCCCGGACCACCGCCCGCTAGCATCGCAAGCCCTCAATTGGTTCGCGAGAACCGCGCCCTCCGGCATGTCCCCCGTGCCCCCCGAATCGCCCTCATCGGGGGGGTTCACACACCACAGATGCCACCGACCGAACCATCCATAGGACTCCAGCCGTTCTAGTACTGATTGACATAGTTTTAGTACTGTCGTACTTTAAGAGGGCATAACTACGTTTTTCTGCAAGCTTCGGAGGGATTTCATGCGACGACTTTTCGGGACATTGGGCCTGCTCGCCATGTCCGCGATTCTCCTGCCCAGCGCCAGCGCAGGAATTGTTTTTGTGGATCCGGTTGACATCAGTGTCCCGCAGACCGGTTCGGGGATCTACGTGGATATGGTGACCGGAGTCACGCAAACCACGGATAGCTCGGGATCCTGGGACTTCAACCTGTGGGCTTCCGGCGGCACAACGCTGACTCTCAACACCACCGCATTCTTCACCACCGATTCGCTGGCGGTCGGCAGTCCGGTATCTCTGTTAAGTTTTGGAGATCCAATCAGTTCCGCCAATGCGACCGCCGATTCGAGTACCCTGTCGATGGCCAATTTCTACGGCCAAACCGGCTACATCGGCCTGCGCTTCTGGGACGAATCCAGCACCCAATACTTGAACGGCTGGGTTGAGGTGAGCGTCGGTGGCACCAATGGCTACCCAGCCTCGATTTTGAACTGGGCCTATGAGACCACCCCAGGGACCACGATCCTGGCGGGAGACACCGGAAGTAGCACGGTTCCCGAACCGTCGACGTGGATGTCCATGCTGGGCGGGCTTGGTGTGCTGGGCGCGGTGCAGTGGCGGCGCCGGCGATCCTAACGAAAATCAAATTTTAGAGATTTGAACCGGATGCGGCATCGCCCCGCATCCGGTTTTCTATTTCTACTCGCACACAAACGACGAAGCCTCGTCAATGCTCCCCTTGCCCGAATAGCGCGCCTGCTTCGGATAGGCGCACAGCGGACGAGTGCGGCCCGGCCAGGGCGTGTTCGCTCCCGCGGTGGCGGTGATGCGGTCCGGAGCCTCGCCGTTCTCCACCCAGTCGACCAGCGAGCCGAAGGCGTTGTACTGATCGGTCGCTGGACCTCCCGCGCAGTGATTCATCCCGGGCACGGCAAACAGCCGAACGAACTCGCGACGCTTCCCCGCCCTGCAGCGCATTCACGCGGTCCCACCAGTGCACGGTATCCATGATGGAGAAGACCGGATCGGAGACCCCTTGCACGATGACCAGCTTGCCGCCGTGATCCTTGAAGGGATCGAGGTCGGTGGAATCGGCTTTCATGAAGTCGTTGACGGGGGTCGTGTATTCGCCAGAGGTCGCGTCGAGCAGGGGCGCGGCTTTGTCGAGGTCAATCCCGTCCAGATACTCGACGACCTCGGGACCCGCGCCGGGAAGCTGCTTGGGAGGCGTAGTGAAGATCGCCGCAACGGCTCCGCCGCCCAGCCCGGTGATGATCGCGCTATTCTGCGGCGACGGATACATGCCGATCTTCCAGATCCGCCAGCCCGTGTTGTAGCCGTTGGGCAACTCGCCGCCCATGCCGCGATCCCAGGCCCAGTCGGCATACAGGATGTCGCCGTCGCTGTTGCGGGCCCCACCGTAGACGCGCTTCAGCGTGGCGACCTGGATCCTGGTCAAACACGACGCCTGCTTGGCGCCCGCGCAGGTGATCGCCGCAAGCGCGGGATCGACCACGGCCGTCGTGCAGCCGGTGAAATCGTCGATGATGCCATCTTCCAGGCCGTCGAGGCCATCACACGCTTTGAGGACCGCCTTCGCCGCCAGGTCCAGGTCTTCGTCGGTGAAGGTCTTGTTCAGCAGAGGCTCTCCGGCGGTTCCTTCCGCGCCAATCGCCTCAGCCGCGGCAGCGAACGACTGGACGTCCCAGGAATGGCCGAACAGCGCCGCTTCCTGCAGGCTCATGCCGGGAGCGCAAGCCAGGATCCCGTCGAAGTAATCCGGAAAGCGCTGGGACATCATCATCGCCTCGCGGCCGCCTTCCGAGCAGCCGACATAATACGACCGCTCCGGCGCGCGCCCATAGTGCTGGCGGATCATCGCCTTGGCCGCCTGGGTCACCTGATCGTAGGAGTTATAGCCGAAGTCGACGCGCGCCTGCGGATCGAAGCCGAAGGTCGTGGTGCCGCCGCGCTCCGGGTCATTGTTGACTTGATTGTCGTGGCCGGAATCGGTGGAGACGACGGCATAGCCGAGTTGCAAGGCATTCTCCCGCTGGCCGCCCTGCAGGTTGCCGTACGCCGCGCCGAGGTTCCCGTTTGATCCGCCGCCGCCTTCGAAGAAAAACTTGCCGTTCCAGTCCACCGGCAGGCGCATATGGAAGCGGATGGCGTAGGGCTGGCCGAACATGCCAGTGCGCTCATTGATCTTGCCGAGGACTTCGCAATGCGCGGGCGCGGCCGGCGTGCGCCCTTCCGCGCCGTGGGCCTCCTGAAATTCGGAGGAGGTGACCTCGGTCGTCGAATTCGGAAAGTCGGTCGCGGTGACCCGCGAGCAGTCTTTGTCCGCGTTTTGGGCCGTATTCTGCGCCATGGCAGGAGAGAGCAAGCCCAACCATACGGCTGCGCCGGAAAGCGTTGCGGAGATCCACTTGGACGGTTTGGCAATAAAGTTCATGACCTTTTATGATGCGACATTTCCACTGGAAATGGGAGCAGGCACCGACAAGTTTCCATAACGAAACAAATCAACAGGGAAACGGCTCCCTCCTAGTGAAAGAAGGCAGAAGTGATGACACACCGCTCGACTGGAGGATGCCGCCAAGCGGTGGGTGTCCGCAGAACGCGGAACAGGAAGAACCTTCATTCGGGAGGAAGAAGGACAACGCCCGCGGGAACCGAACCGGGGGCCACCTCCCCCGAGACTGACACACCGATTCGATCCCTCGCAGAACTGTTGTGCCTTCTTTTGTATCAGGGTCCCGTTTGGTTTCCAAGTAAAAAACCGCCTTTTCCAAAGGTTATTTCCTCTTTGTTTTATTGTGGTTACGGGGACATTCCTGTGAGTGAACTGTGGATAGGCTGTGGAAACAACATTGAGTATTCCGAATGTCTTACAGCCCGGGGGTTTCCTTCGCGCTTGGCGGCTTCCGCGATTCGGCGGTCCGGCGTGAACGATTCCTGTACTGTTCGGGAACTAAAATGAAGGAGAGCGTTGTTGCTTGCCCATGATTACGGGACACTCAGTATCGACCGGCGATCACATCCTGGTGGAGGCCGCCAAAGACGGCACGATCCGGCATGTGGATTCGCTCCTGCCCGGGCACTCAGTGAAAGACGCGGCGGACGTGTGGGTCGCGCCGGGATTCATCGACCTCCAGGTGAACGGCTTTGCGGGCGTGGATTTCAACTCCCCGGAGTCGCCGCAAGAAAAGATTTGCGAAGCGCTCAACGCGATCTTCACCACCGGGGTCACCAGCATCCTTCCCACCATCATCACCGGGCCGCCGGAGAAGATGCTGGCGGTGCTGCGCCACCTGACCGCGACGCATGAGATGCTGGGACCCGTTGGTCAGGCAATCGATGGGTTTCACATGGAAGGTCCGCACCTGTCGCGCGAGGATGGACCGCGTGGAGCGCACCCCAGCGAATGGGTCCGCGAACCCAGCTACGAAGAGTTCCGGCATTGGCAGGAAGCCGCGCACGGCAAGATCAAGCTGGTGACGCTGGCGCCGGAGTGGCCTAGCGCGATCGTTTATATTGACCGGCTGATTCAGGACGGGGTCGCCGTGGCGATCGGGCATACAGCGGCTTCGCCGGAACGGATTCGGGACGCCGTCAGCGCCGGCGCGACGCTATCCACACACTTGGGCAACGCGACGCATAAGGTCCTGCCGAAGATCTCCAACTATATCTGGGAGCAGCTTGCCGAGGACGGCCTCCACGCCAGCTTCATCGCCGACGGCGTGCATCTGCCGAACGCGTTTCTAAAGTCCGCGGTGCGGGCCAAACAGGTGGAGCGCTGCATCCTGGTGACCGATGCGGTCATGCCGGCGATGTGCGATTCGGGCGAATATCTGCTGGGCGAAATTCGCGTGGAACTGAAACCGGACGGGCGCGTGGTGCGCTACGGCACCGACCGGCTGGCCGGGTCCACGCTGCGCATGGATCACGCGATTACCAACGTGATGGACGTCTGCGGCATCCAGTTGCATGAGGCCATTGCGATGGCGACATCGAATCCCGCGCGCGTGGGTCGGATCGTGGGCCGGCAGAAGGGGCTCGCGCGGGGAGAGCGCGCCGATGTTGTGAAGTTCCGGGTTGACGAAGAAACCGGCGAACTGCACGTGTTGGAAACGTGGCTGGCCGGCAAGTGCGTCTACCAAGCCGGCGGACATTGATCCTACTCCCAGCACGGGCGGCGGGCTCCTGAGTCCGGGCGCCTCCCACCTTCTCCATTCATTCAGGCACGGCCATTAGGCACGACCCAGACTGCTAGGCTCTTTAGAATGCGCCTCACCGAGCATTGCTACGCCGTCACGGGCCTCGCCTACCTGCCGCCGTGGAGCGTCAACGCGGGCTTCATTGTGGGCGATGAGGTGACGATCGTCGTGGATTCCGGGGCCAACGCCGCCGCGGCCGCCACCATTCATGGTTATGCGAAGCTGGCGGGCCATGCGACGCCCGCCCGCCCCGAGAACGGCCTCATGGTGATCAACACCGAGCAGCACTTCGACCACATCGGCGGCAACAGCTACTTCGCCGACCGCGGCATCCCGGTCTACGCACATCGCGAACTGGAGCGCACCGAAGTCGAATTCGCCGCCGAACGGGAAGACTTTCGAAATGCGATCGCATCTTCCGCCCGCCGCCAGTCCGGCGATACCGATGCGTTCTATGCGGGTACCCGGCTGTCCAATCCGGATCGGGCCTTGCTGGACGATGCCCTGTTCGACCCGGGCGGCTGTCCGGTGGAGGTCCTGCTGACGCCGGGGCACACTCCGACCAACGTCTCGATCTGGGTGCCCGCCGATCGGGTGCTCTACTGCGGCGACTGCCTGACCAACGGATATCTGCCGAATCTGGACGCGGGAGGTCCGGCCGAATGGAAGCAGTGGCTCGCCTCAATCCGGCGGCTGGAGCGGCTGCATCCGGCCGTGATCGTACCGGGGCATGGTCCGGTGGCGCGGGAAGAGGAAGTCGCCGGGATGCTGGAACGCGTACGGAACGTGCTCGAAATCGCGATCGAAAGCGGACGCAGTCCGACTGCCGCCGATTGAAATCCAGGAGCGGCGGCGTCAGGGTTTGGGCGGCGCCGAAGTCTCCGAGGACGGGAACAGCGTGTTCCAGAAGTTGCCGAAGTTCAGATGCGGCCCCGGGCAGCGCAGCCAATCCGACGGAGCAAAGCTGACAATATCGTCGCCATTGTCCACCCACAACACCAGCGGCTCGCCGGAGTAATTGAAGTTGAACAGCACACCGTCATTGCAGTAATCCACAAACTCCGCCTTGGCGGCAGCGATTTTCGGATAACGGCCGCTCGCGCCAAAATCCTCGGCGAACTTCTCGCGGCTGTAATACGGGCAGGGCTTGTCGGCCGGACACCACATGGCGTAGGCAGCGTCCAGGTTCTGTTCCTGGATCAGATCCTGGAATTCGGACATCACCCGTTCCTGGGTGAAGGTCCGGAAATAGAAGAAGCCGATCGTTCCTACGATGGCGGCCGCAATCACCCCAAGGGCAATATTGCGGATCAGCTTGCCGCGGCGCGCCTCCGCGACGCCGTAACCTCCCATGAAATCGCCAGGGGCGCTTTTGGGGGATCAGGATGGTTCTGTTCAGGCATCGGGAGCCTCACGGAAGCAGGCCCGGGACCCTCTATCCGCCCAGACCTTGCTATCTACAAAGATAGACACCGCAGAGCGGAATTTGCTTCAGAGTTAGTTTACCGGATAGGCGGCATTGTAGGCGTCGATCGCCGCCTGAGTGACATCCAGCGCCTCTTTGAAGAACGGCGTGACGTTCACCTCCACCACCACATCAAAGCCTCGGTCCTTGGCAAGCTTCGTCAGTACTTCCTGCATACGGGCGCTCACCAGCCGCAACGCCTCATCGCGATCGGCGGAGAATTCCTCATCGGCATCCGAAGTGGCGCGCTCGAGCTCACGCTGCAAACGGGCGCCGCGCGCTTCGAGTTCGGCTTGCCCCGACGTGCTCAGTTGGCCGGCCGCGGCGCGCAACTGCGTCTGGACGTCATTGAGATCTTCCTGCAGCCCCCGGATGTGGTCCTGCATGGGCTGATACTTGGTCTGCAGATCGTTGTAGGCCTTCTCGAACTCGGCCGTCGCCAACACAGACGCCTGGAAATCGATCACCGCAATGTTGACGATCGGCCCGCTGGCCGTTGTTGCCGCCGGAGGAGTCGCCGCCGGGCGCCGGGGGCCGCCTGCGCGAACGCGGACGGGGCCGTCAAGCTGGCCGCCGAAAGGGCGAAAGTCACAAAAGCCAGAGTGGGCAGCATGGAACGCATGTTTGGAATCATCTCCTCGTTTCTTTGTTCGGCCTTCGAGCGCGACTTCCGTCACGCCGACTGGCAAAGGACCCCGATATATCCCCTTGGCCGCAGCCTCACCGCCTCGGCATCCGCCCGGGCCAAATCGGACACATACCTGCTTCGGATTATTCTAACAAGCGCGGTGCCACGATTCACCTCGTGGAAATCCCCGGCGGGGTCTCACAGGTACCGGTACAGTTTCGCGGGGCTCGGTGAACAATTAGGGTAACACTTCGCGCAAGGGCTGCCCGACCGACCCGCTCGGGGTCTGGATAGCGAGGCATCGTCGCCAGGGTGGGGGCAATATCCTCAATGCCCACCGGACGGGGATGGTGGCCGGCGTGGATCCGCCGCGCTCCGTCCCAGAAAATCACCGGCACATGGGTATCGTAGCTGTAGGGCGAGCCGTGACTGGCTCCTCCGCCGGAGACGTAATAGGGCTCCAGGACGAGAACGACGTCGGGCTGACGGTGGGGCATTCGAATCCATTGCGAACCCGGCGGTCGATCAGGTCCTCGCCGGAGGTCGCCTCCAGCAGCTTTATGGGTGTACACCAGGTGACGTGGGGCTGCGTAAGAAGCGCATCCGCGACCACGTTCTCCAGTTCTTCGCGGCTCACCGACGGATGTCCGGCCAGCGTCTCGTCCGAGAAATAGACGCCCCCGGTGCCAATCGTCGCCAGAAACCTTCCTTCCCCGAACCGGTCGGCGACCGCGTTGGTGACC
>CAVXJP010000009.1:0-564670 GCA_963762135.1 Terriglobia bacterium | reverse complement strand
GTCCCTCGGATCCTGGTAGTTGGAATCGGTATGCGTATGTTGGTGGCGATCCCGATTAACGGTTACGATCCCTCCCGGTCTCGTCGCTGTACATGTTACGGGAGTTGTGAGCCCGGGGACTGATGGTACCCTCACTTGCGAAAACTTCCAACAGGAACTCCCAATGACGGGTATGGCAATGGAGCAAGCGTGGATCTGGTGGCAGGAGAACTGCAATAGCGGTGGTACCCAACCGTCTACTCAGTCTCCCGGGGTAGGCGGCGGTGGCGGTACGACCTTGCAAAATGAAGGGCTTATGGACGCCGCTCTCAATTTGGCCAAACGAATGCTCAACGAGAAATGTGGTGCTGAACTCTTTCACGTTGCAATGGTAAACCCGGCAGATGTGCTTGATTCCCTCGTCCAAGGAGGTAGATACGGTAAGATTGACTACAAGTCATTGCCGACGGATAGATCCGCGCAAACCGCTGCAATAACAAACTACACCGCCGTGTTTAGAAAACTAGCGGGGCGAGGTGGGAGGTTCAAGACGGTTGACATCACCCATAAATACCAACAATCTACCGGGCCTAATTTTTTGGAACGATGGGGACGTGGAACAAAATGCTCTGACGCTAATTCACGAGTTGGGCCATGCGTTTAACTGGCTTTTTGGCAAAGGGAAGCTCAGACTTTGTGTATGACGTTGACTCCAATGGGTCCCCGGTCGATGCCCTGGAAGCGAAAAATGACGGATTTGAGGAACAATGTCGATTCTAGTCCTAATCTTGGTGGGTGCTCTCTCGAGTCTGGGTCAACCGCTGTCTCTTTGTGATCCACCCGGAGACCTGGCTGGGCAAGAGGTGCAGCTGAAGGGCGTAATCGCCTTTGGCACACACTCGACGACAATGAATGCCGAAGAGGCCTGCAGCGATGGAGCCTCCAGAGTTCTGGCCGTTCTTTTCGCTGATGTTGATCGTCCTGATGCTTTTTACCAGGATGCTTACCGCGCGGCCTTAAGGGTGGTCGACCCAAGAAGAGTGGTGCCCGAGGTTTGTGGTGTGTTCCGTGGAACGCTGCTCCGTGCCGAGAGTTTCAAGGTGTCAGGCGTCGGTGATGCTCGACATGGCAATGGCTTTGGGTTCAATGGGCTGAACGAATGGGCAATCGTGATCAAAGGTGTGAGTGACGCACGATCCTGTGTGGTCAACCAGCCCTTACGACTAAAAGAGGGTGCATTAAGTAGATTTAGACCCGAAGAATTGAACGACAACTAAACGACCCCCGGCTTCAAGCCCGGGGGGTTGCTGCGGGCGCGTCGAATGGAATTCGACGGATTGCGCCCGCTTCCACCCAAACCCGCCTACCTTCAGTAGGCGGATATCTCGTTCCCTTCGGAAACTTCGATCACCCTTCTTCGCCTGAAGGCGAGGGGTTTCCACCATCCCCGATGGGGACACTAAACGAGGGGGAAATCGGTGTCGTACGTGATAGGTAGAAGTCAAGGGGAAATCGGGGGGAAAATCGGTGGGGGAAATCGGGGTCAGACAGATGGAGTGCACCCCCAAACTGAGACAAGGAAAATAGGGACAGTTCTCGAAAGGAGAACGAATGTCCCAGAAGAAGAAGGAAGCGGCGCGGGAGTTTAGCGCCGAGTTCAAGCTAAGCGCGGTCCAGCGCGCCCTGGCCGGAGAGCGGATCGCGGCGATCGCCGACGAGTTAGGGATCCGGCGCAAGCTGATCTACGCGTGGAAAGACCGCTACGCGGAGCACGGCGAAGCGGGCCTGGCGCAGCCACGCGGCCGGCCGCGGAAGCTCGGCCAGCCACAACCGCAGCACGAACCCACCACCAACCGTGGCGAGTTGCTGGCAGCGCGCCAGCGCATCGCCGAGCTCGAACGTAAGGTCGGCCAGCAGGAACTGGAGCTGGATTTTTTCGAACAAGTCTTGCGGCGCGTCACGGCGGTGCGCAGACCGCGAACGCGAAGCCGTCTACGCCGCATCCTCGATCACGTCGAAAAGTCGCCGGACAAGGCAGCTGAGCATCGAACGGATGTGCGCGCTGGCCGGCGTCAGCCGCGCGGTATTCTATCGGCATTGGCAAGCCTCGGCAGCCCAAGCAAGCCGATACCGCGGTGCGCGATCAGGTGCAGCAAGTGGCGCTGGAGCATCGCTTCTATGGCTATCGGCGCGTGTCGTCATGAGCTCAGGCGGCGCGGCATGGAGGTCAATGCAAAACGCGTGCTGCGGCTGATGCGGGAAGATAATCTCCTGTGTTTACGCGGTCGCGGCTTCGTTCCGCCGACCACCGATGCGCGCCACACCTGGCGCAACTGGCCGAACCTGACGCGCGGATTGATCACGCAAACGATCAATGAACTGTGGGTCGCCGACATCACTTATGTGCGGCTCAACGAGGAGTTCGTGTTCGTGGCCGTTGTGCTGGATGCGCATTCGCGGCGCGTGATTGGATGGCGCCTAGCCGGCATCTGGGCGCGAACATGGCGATCGAAGCGCTGCAGATGGCGCTGGCCGAGCGGCGTCCGCAGCCCGGCATGATTCATCATTCCGATCGCGGCGTGCAGTATGCGTGCGCCGAGTATCTGACGCTGCTGGCCGAGCACTCCATCCAGCCCAGCATGAGCCGTCCGGGCAATCCGTACGACAACGCCAAGGCCGAATCGTTTATGAAGACGCTGAAGCACGAACAGGTCGAGGGCCATCGTTGGCGCGACCTGGACGCGCTGCGCGCGGACCTGGCCACGTTCTTCGAGACCACCTACAATCGCCAGCGTCTGCATTCCTCGCTCGGCTATCAACCGCCCGCCGAGTTCGAGCTCGCCTGCGCGGCGCAAGCTCGTCTCTCCAGGGACGGCTGGGGCAAGGGGCGCCTCGCCCCAGACCCCACTCCCTGGCATCAACAATCCAAACCTGTCCCTAGTTTCTCTGTCTCACCGGAGGGGTGCAGTCCACGGGACTTTCTCAGATTTTCTTCCACACCCCTACCATTCCCCGCACTCGCCGAGCCGCCTAACCACAACCACTCGCGTCATCCGTCGCAACCCACAGTGGTAGTCCCACGATTTTCTTTGGGTACAACTCCACTGCCCTCAACCACTTCCAAAAACAAACACATCCCCCGCATACCACTCCATGCACACAATGCCCACGGAATCGTTGCTGTTTATTCCCGGCCGGGATAGACGTGTCGCAAAGGGCCGCAAGGCTCCGCTTGTGGCGCGTTTTTATGTGGCGAAACCAGTTGTATTAGGGTGTTACTGAACCCCCGGAGCTCATTACCGGCTTGCGGCGTCAGCTCGTAGCATGACGTCGACGGGGCACAAGTGCCGCAAAGGGCCGCAGGCTCCGTTTTGCGGCACGTCTCCAGAAAGAAACGTTTCGGAAAGACCCCGAAGGCCTCGAAAACGGAGGACAGGGTCGTTCAGAGAGCGGTCGGCGGGAAAGACTGTCCGGTCATCCCCGATAGATCGTCGGGGACGCAAGCAAAAAGGTGGGATGGCGTGAGTTTGACCGCGTTCCAAGGCATGGACGGCGTGGCGTTTGGTTCGAACGTCCGGCGGGTGGCAGTTTCTGTCGCCCAAAGGACCGAGGGCCAGGCATCGCGCCGTTCGTGTAATCCCTTAGCAGCAGCTCAATACACCGGCGGCTGGAGAGTTCGGACCCAAAGTGGCGTTCTTCTCCAGCCGTCCACAACCTACAGAATACGTGTGTCCAAAAATCCTAGCGCCGGCGTCCCCCGCGGCCCATTCCGCCACCTATGCCACCACCTCGGCCCATGCCACCGCCCACGCCGATGCCTCCACCCCAGCCACCGCCGCCGATGCCTCCACGTCTGCCCGCGTCGCGTGATAAACTCGCCGTGAATCCGATGGGAGGTTTTCTGTAATGGTTTATGCAGACCGCGCACGTTCGGCATGGATCTTCGCCATGGCGGCGGTGTTGTTATGGACCGGGGGAGCGCTTCCGGCAGAGGCGCAGCAGCGCGTCTACAAGATCGGGTTGACCTATCCATTCCCGCCCTGGGACGTGGGACCACTCGAAGGCTTCGATTTCGATCTGCTATCGGCGGTCTGCGACGCGAACGGGCCGATGAAGTGCGTACTCGTCCCGCTAGCTTCAGAGGCGTGCGTCGCCACGGACGCCAATGGAGACATGATCATCGGCGCGGCGCTGGCCACCGGCGAGATCGACGGCTGCGTCGCCTGGTATGGCACCGACGCCCGGAAACAACTGGGCGCCGAATTCACGGAGGGTTATAGCCTCGGACCCCAACCGCAGCTCATTGCCGCCAATGGCGACACGCGCTTCGACGGTCTCGATGCTTCCGGGAGCCTCAATGGCGCCGCGGTCGGCTTCCTGACCGGTTTCTTTAGCGACAATCACTGCCTTGCCGGCCACTACGATGACTTCACGGCTTCGTTCTACTCGAGCAGTCCGGCGGGTCGCGTCCAGATGATCGGCGCGCTCGGCAGTGGGCTCGATCTCATCTTTTGGGACAACGTGGCCACTCTGCCGAGCGGTACACACCTCGTCGGCAAGCCCGTTCTCGATTGCGGACCGGAGCTATCCATGATGGTTTATCCTCCCAGCCGGAGCCGGCCCCATCAGTCGGACGCCTTGCGCCGGGACTTCAACTGCGGTCTGGCGCTAATCCGGCAGAGCGGCAAGATGGCGGAACTCTGCGCGAACTCGATCTATCCGGGCGGTGACCCGACCTGTGTGATCGAAGGACCTCCTCCGACGGTACAATGTCTGGCGCAGAATCCCCCGGGCTAGCAGTCGGGAGACAGAGAGTCCGTTCAGGCGTTTACGGTTGGCGTGACACCCGCGCGAGGCCGGCCTCCTCATCCCATCTATCCCGCTCCGCCTCTGGTCCAGATCCGGGAGCGAAATTCTTCTTATTCGCTGATCTTGTGGAACACATTCGGTACGGGCACAGGATCGTCGTTGATGTTCGTCAGGATGCCGTTCTTGCGATCCAAAACGAACTCGTTCAGCTGCGTTCCAACCACGCTGGACGTCCCGTTCAAATTTGAACAAGACAGGGTAAATGTGACGGTCAGCGTGTCACCCACAATCGATCCCACACCTCGCGCAACCCCAATCTGGTTTTGGCAAGAAAGTGTGAAGGTTGTGTCATTGAGTCGGACGTCACATGAGTTGTCCCGATCGCACGTGATTGAAAGGAATTGTGTGCTGCCGTCAAAGGTGTCAATCGCTTGCCAGAGACCGACAAAGTCCTTCCGGCCCTCGGCCCCGGGCTTGGCGGCCAGGTTTACGCTCGCAAGAGCAAGGCTAAGAATCATTCCCGAAATAAAAAGCAGCGTACGGCGGCTTATAAAAGTCTTCATCTCTATTTCCTCCACATTCATTGCTCTTCCCGGCCGTCAACTGGGATCCGCCAAAAACGTCGCATCCCAGTCGGTTCGAGACAGAGGCTACCCGGGAACCGGGAATTTCCACAGCCCATTCTAGACGAGAAGGGGAAACCCGGGGGAAACCCGGGACAGACGGGACTTTCTCGGTCGCCGCAGACTGCGTTTTGCGGCGCGTTTCTATGTGCCGAAACTGTTGTATTAAGCGGTAGGGAAAACGCTCGGTGGAGCTGACCAAGCTCATGATGGCTTGCGGGGGGGATGGCGGGGCGAGCGCCTGGCTTACGTGAAGCTCGAAGGGAGGGCTCCCAAAAATGAAAACGCGCCCCACACTTCGGGGCGCGCCTCTTCTATTACAGTTCGAAGGTTAGCGCCCGGTCGCCTCGGCCGAACCGGCGGCGTCGATGGATACTTCTCGAACGGCCACGGGCTCGGTTTGGGACTTGGACGCAGCAGCAGACAGCTCCTTCATGCGCGACTTTGCCGCAGCAGGCAGATTGAGCTGGTATCCAACGTTCCTGCCTTGGACCCAGACTTTGCTGAGGTAGAAGTCGTCGCCGACCTGTTGGAGAGTCAACTTGCTCTTGTGAGCGTTATGAGGGTCTTCGGTGGCGTTGGTGGAAACCATCGCCTGGAATTCCTCACCCTTATAGATGGCGAGTACGCTGTGTCCACCCGTGTTGCTGTTCATTTCACGGATGACGTACTGGCCGGGCTCCAGAACCTTGTCCTGGGTGTGGACCTGGAACGGGAGGTTAACGATAACCTGATCGTTGGCCTGTGCCGCGACCGACAGGCCCAGCACAAGCATGGAAGCAAACATTGCTTTTAACATTCTTCTCAAAGCTCCTTAAAATCAGCACGTTGCAACGGTTCCCGCCGTCTTCCGGCCAAACGGCTCGGGTTACGGAGTTCATCCCTAGGGCTGCCGCTACGTTGCATGCAGTCCTGCTAGAAGCAACTTGCTGTCTGATACGGGAGTTCCAACGGTGAACAATCAGGGAGCCTCGGCAGAGAAGCTCAAGTGACCTCGACGGAGAGGCTCACTGTATTATACGCGTGAACCCGGGTTTTCGTTTCGCCTTTTCTGACGCTACTCCACAAAAAAATTGATAGGGACCCTTGGCGTCGGGACGGGACCGGCTCGGGGAGCACCCCGGTGACTTAGGACTGCTCCTCAGCACCGGGCGCCGCCCTGCTCGGACTTCGCAGCTTCCGGGAGGAGGCGCCAGTGGGACGGTTGCCCGCCCCAATCCGTCTTCCTGAACCCACCAGCTGAACCCACCAGGCAAAATACAGGTATCCTAATCTCTGAGTTTCCAGTTCTCCGAGATCCACTATGCCCACCCAGCCACGTACGCACACTCTTCGCCGAGCCATCCTTATTAAGGCCATCGCCCTGATCGTCCTCGCGGGCGCCGGGTTCGTACTGACACAAACCACGTTTGCCCAGGACTCCGCAACCGAGTCCAGCCCCCAATCTGGCCCCGTCACCAACAAGCCCCCCATCGCGACCGTCAACCAGCTCATGCGCGGCTTGTTCTTCCCGCATTCGAACGTCGTCTTCTCGACGCAGCTCATCGATCCAGCGACCATTCCGATGGCCGGGCAGCCCTCTATGGCCACCGATCCCCTGGACGGAGCCTTCGGCAATTGGGAAGCCGTCGAGAACAGCGCCCTGATGTTGATTGAAGGCGCCGATCTGCTCGAAGCGGAAGGCCGCGTCTGCAGCAACGGCCTCCCTGCCCCGGTCGATGCCGCCGAATGGAAGGCCTACGCGCAGGAAGTTCGCAACGCCGCCAAGCTGGCCTACGACACGGCCAAAGCCAAGAACCTCGATAAAATGCTGGACGTTTCGGCGGTTCTAAATGACTCCTGCGCGAACTGCCACGGCCGCTACCGCCGCCGCAACCGCTGCCAGCAGTAGCGAACCTGGCTCCGGGTCATCATCCTGCGAGAATGAAAGACCTCGCTTTTCGCATTACTCTTTGGGCGTGACTTTGACGATGGTTGCCGTGAAGTGCTTGCCCGGCTCCACGCGGAACTGATGGGGAGCGCCCTTGGGAACGTAAATCGTATCGCCGGCCTTCACCGGATAGGTTGTCCCGCCTTCGATTGAATCGCCGCGGATCTCGCCCGGTCCGGTGGATGCTCCATTCACGATCTTCCCGCCGACAATCATGATGCCTTCACCCTCATGAAAGATGATGAAGTCCCCGAGCTCGGTATGGATCTCAGCCTGGGAGTTCCCTTCCCGATAAAGAATGAAGGCGGAGTCCATCAGCCGAGAGACCCCGAGGCCTCGTTCCGGGTTCAGAGCAGAAGCCGCCGCCTTCCCGAGCTTTGCCGTTTCCGCGGCGCTCCAAAAGACAGCGGTGGTGGGGTCGGCGGCTTGCATCGGAGCGATCGCAACAGCCGCGAGCAGGAACAGGAGAGAGGTTCGCATCATTCGGGTAGTATCCCAAACCAGGAGGACGAGTTCGAGTGGCATGCCCGCCAAGTCGCTCAATCGCAACTAAATCGGCCGGACCTCGATGATGCTGAAATCGGTCCCCGTCGGCAGTTCGCGAATCATCTCGAATCCGGTCGCATCGAACAGCGTCTTGTATTCGGGCACCGTCCGCTGCCGCGCCTCGCCGAAAAACATCAGCATCATCACGTCCACCATCAGGATCACCGGATTCGGTTTGCCCGGCACCGGCACCATCTCCACCACCAGCAGCCGGTCATCGGGACGCATCGCGGCGCGGCACTGCTTCAGGATCTCGACGCACTCGGCGTCCACCAGTCATGCAGGATCTGGCTCAGGATCCACCGGTCCGCGGTTACGTTCATCGGCTCGAGGAAGCTCCCACCGACTAACTCGCACCGATCGCGGACGCCCAAACCGCTGAGCGAGCTATCGGCATCGGCCAGGACGTCGGGACGGTCAAACAGAATGCCTTTCATCAGGGGATTCTGGCCCAGGCTCGCGCCCAATAGCAGACCGGCTCCACCGCCGACATCGACCACCGTCCCAACACCCGACCAATCGTAAGCCTTCGCAATCTCGATCCTGCTCGTCCTTGCGATGCTCGGCCAACCCGAGGTTGAAGTGCATGCTTTCCTCAGGATGTTCCCGCATGAAGTCCCAGGGCTTCTGCTGATGCGACGCCTCAAAGGCGCCCTCTCCGGTCGCCATGCTATGCCCCAACGCAAGACTCGTCTTGAAAAAATGCTTCCGTGGTCACGAAGAGCGTCCAATGATAGAGGCCGCCCGGCTGGTTTCGAAACATGCGCGAGACATCGTTGTTTTCGAACGTATCGGGAGCCGTCTCATGGAAGACCCCGACCGCGGTCAGCGCCCGCAGGACCCGCGTCAGGGACAGCTGGTCCAACCCGGTCTTCTCTGCGATCGCGGCTGCCGGCATGGCTCCGGAATCGACCAAATCCGGCACCCCGGCGAGAATCAGCTTGCGCACAATCGGACCAAAAATCACGTGGTAAGCCATCGCCATCGCGGTCTCGGTGGGGTTGGACATAGGATCTCCTTAAAGAAGTAACGGAATGCCGGACAGCGGATAGATTAGCACGCGCCTGGGTGCCTTTTGGGTTAGTTTTCAATCCTTCAATAGGCAAAGAAACTCACTTCGGGGATACATTTTTCTTCCGGATCGCTCTTCCTCTCTGAAGCGCCGCACCGGCGCGTTAGTACCATGGAAGTTCAAGCTGAACCGAGGTAGCCATGTCAGGAATCGCGCCGCAAACTGGACCCAAAGTCTCCCCCTTAGCCGGTAAGCCGGCTCCGAAAAACCTACTGGTCGACGTCGCCCACCTGGAGCGCGACTATTTCGAGCGCAAGCCGGACGCCAACGATCCGCGCCAGCGCGTGAGCTTCGGAACCAGCGGACATCGCGGTTCACCGCTCAACGGAACCTTCACCGAAGCGCACATTCTCGCCACCACCCAGGCGATCTGCGATTACCGCACCTCGCACGGCACCGACGGTCCCTTTATATCGGGCAAGGATACGCACGCGGTATCGGGTCCGGCGCAGCGGACCGCGCTGGAGGTCCTGGCCGCCAACGGTGTCGAGACCATCCTGCAACAGGACGATGGCGTAACGCCGACGCCGGCCATCTCGCGCGCGATCCTCGTCTACAACCGCGAGCCGCTCCCAGCATCTGGCCGATGGCATCGTGATCACGCCGTCGCACAACCCGCCGGAGGACGGCGGCTTCAAATACAATCCTCCTAACGGAGGTCCCGCCGATACGGAGACCACCAAATGGATCGAGGATCGCGCCAATGAGTTGCTCCTCGCCGGCAACGCCGGCGTGAAGCGCGTGAGCTACGAAGCAGCGTTGAAAGCGGACAACACGCATCAGGAAGACTTCGTCATCCCCTACGTCAAGGACCTGGTGAACGTCATCGACATGGAGGCGATCCGCGCCTCCGGCCTCAAGCTTGGCGTCGATCCGTTGGGCGGCGCGTCGCTGCCCTACTGGGAACCGATTCAAACCACCTACGGCCTGAACCTCGAAATCGTCAACCCGCGTCTCGATCCCACGTTCTCCTTCATGACTGTCGACCACGACGGCAAGATCCGCATGGATTGCTCCAGTCCGTATGCGATGGCCAGCCTGGTCGGGCTGAAGAATCGATTCGCAGTCGCGTTTGCCAACGATCCGGACGCGGACCGGCACGGCATCGTCACACCGTCGGCGGGCTTGATGAATCCGAATCATTATCTCGCCGTGGCCATCGATTACCTCGTCACGCATCGGCCGGAGTGGCCGGCAAAGGCCGTCGTCGGTAAGACGCTGGTCAGCAGCAGCATGATCGATCGCGTCGTCGCCAAGCGCGGACGAGTGCTCTCGGAAGTCCCAGTTGGATTTAAATGGTTCGCGCCCGGTTTGTTTGACGGCTCCTGTTGCTTCGGCGGCGAGGAGAGCGCCGGGGCGAGTTTCCTGCGCCGCGACGGAACCGTCTGGACTACTGATAAGGACGGTCCCATCATGTGTCTGTTGGCCGCCGAGATCACCGCACGCACGGGCAAGGATCCGGGCGAACATTTCGCCGCGCTGGCCGCCGAGTTCGGCCAACCCTATTACCAGCGCGTCGATGCACCCGCGAGTCCGGAACAGAAGGCCGCCTTCAAGCGGCTCTCTCCGGAATCGGTGGCGCAGACGACTCTTGCTGGAGATGCAATCGTCGATCGGCTGACGAAGGCTCCGGGAAACAACGCATCTATTGGCGGACTGAAGGTGACCACCGAGCATGGGTGGTTCGCAGCTCGGCCATCCGGCACCGAGAACATTTATAAGATCTACGCCGAAAGCTTCCGGAGCGAAGATCATCTGGCCCGAATCCTGGCCGAGGCGCAGGAGATCGTCAATCAAGCGCTGGGATAGCTCCCAACGACCCGGCCTGCACTCCAGAACCGGAGATACTGGGACGAAACTCCATCCCCGGTATCGGTTCGCTGAAACAGCGGCCAAAGCAGCACGGCAGCACGAGCGCCACAGCCGTCGCTACTACCAGGAATTCCCGTGCCATTTAGTTGCCGTCGATAGGTCAGAGGGGTGCCGCCAGAAGTGGGTACATAGAACATCGCGCTCTACGCGACCATGTGCCAGGGTTGGAGTGGAGGCGTTCGAAGAATTGAGAACCCGCCCAATCCGGGCGGGTTCGAGTGGTTGTTCACGCTGCCGCAGCAAGCCGCGCCAAAGCAACGAACCGATGAGCGAGGACAGATTTCTTTCCGCCCCCCAACTGCAAAATCCGGCCGGCTTTTATTTTGACGGCATGCCGAAATAGTGCTCGGGCTGCTCTTCCGGAGTGGCGACGATACCCGGAATGTCCGGCTTGAACTGCTGGTGACAAGCCGTGCAGGTATCCACCAGATCTCCGCCGGCATCCTCCAGCGTGTCCATATTATGATCCCGCACGGCGGTCAGCATTCTCATCGCGGCATCGGTCTGCGCCTGTGCGTAGGCTTCCCATGCCGGGTCCGCAACCCAATCGCGATCCATCTGCGACGGCCCCGGAATCATGATCATGTTGCCCGAAGCGGTCAGCGTTACCGCGGCATGCTCCAGTTCGTGCCAATCGTGTTCGGTCTTGGGCCTATATTCATCCAGCGACGTATTCCATAGGATGTGTGCATTATGATCCACCACTGCGACCATCACCTCATTGATGGTCACGTCCGAACGAAAGTCCGGCGCAACTTCCGCCACAACCTCATCCACATCCACTACCTCCGTGGCGTCCTGCGAGCCGCACGATCCCAACAGTAATCCCGTCCCCACGACGACACAGCCGGCGAAGACATTTTGAAATCTCATCGAATTCTCCTTTTTAGTCTCTCGACCCCTCATCCGTTCTCTGCTCTGGTCCGGAACCACTCGGATTTCGGTTATGTTCTTCTGTGCACGTAGCACGCCATAGTTTTTCCAGGGAAACCGGTGTCAACTGCGTGATTTCCCCCACATTGGGACTTGAGCGTGGTTCGTTTGCCACAACGGAGAGCAGTCTTTCTCATTGCTACAGGTCTACCACGCTATTCTAGATCTCGGATGGATGCCGATCAACTGAGACGTTTACTGGAACAGGTGCGCGGGGGCTCTGTGGATATCGACACGGCACTCGATCGTATGCGCCACATGCCGTTTGAGGACCTCGGCTTCGCCAAGGTGGATCACCACCGCGCCCTGCGCCACGGCGTCCCGGAGGTGATCTTCGGCACCGGCAAAACGCCGGATCAGGTGTCGGGCATCGCCAAGGCCTTGCTCGCGCGTTCGGAAAACCTTTTGATCACCCGCGCGACGCCCGAGATCGCCGAGCGCATCCTGGAAGAACACCGCTCCGCCGAGCACTTCCCTGCCTCCGGCGTCGTCCGCGTCTGGCGCGACCGCACCGAGCGCGGCAACGGAACCATCGCCGTGGTCTGCGCCGGCACCAGTGACCTGTTCGTCGCCGAGGAAGCCCAGCTCACCTGCGAAACGATGGGCAACAAGGTCGACGCGATTCATGACATCGGCGTCGCGGGGATCCACCGGCTGATGCAGAACCGCGAGCGGATCGCCGAGGCTCGCGTGGTGATCGTCTGCGCCGGTATGGAGGGCGCGCTGCCCAGCGTGGTCGGCGGACTGGTCGCCGGCCCGGTGATCGCCGTACCCACCAGCGTCGGCTATGGAGCCAGCTTCCAGGGGCTCGCGGCGCTGCTGGGGATGCTGAACAGTTGCTCCAGCAACGTGACCGTGGTGAACATCGATAACGGTTTCGGCGCGGGCTATGTCGCGAGCATGATCAACCGGCTGTAGCGAATCAGCCGCTCGGGCATTTCACGCCGGTTTCCGGGACGGTCCGGGCGCCGGAGCGGGAATCGGGAATTCCACCCGCTGCCGGAGTCCCTCGATCCGTTCCACATCGAAAAAACTGATACTCGCGCAGGGGGATCCGAGGAATCTGAACGTCCATCTGGTAATAACCGGCGGTTCCCGGAGCCAGCCCAACGAACGGAACGTCCTCCAAGAACGGCAAGAAGTCGAGCGTCAGCACGTCACAAGTGTATCCTGTCAGCGCCGGACTCGGTGAACTCCTCGGAGCGGGAAAGGCGGTATCCGGGCGGTTTGTTACCGGCCCAAAACCGGTCCCGTAAAGGTGGATGATTTCTCCAGGGCCGGCGGGAGCTTTCGCATTCACCGGACCGCTCCAGTCTTCATGGAAGGCGAGCGGCAAGTAGGCGCTCGTGATGGGATTTTGATTCCTTGCTATTCAACAAGGTCGGTGCAATGTCATAAATCGTGATATTAAGGACCTCATCCTCGCCCGGCCCTCGGAACGGAGACTCAGCGGCGTAACTGGAGATGATCTCAACCGGTAAGGGCTTCTCTTCCACCGACCCCCAGGGGACCTGCACGGTAATCGAAATCGGAGAAACGTTCAATAAAGGTACGTTGATCCCCCCGATCTTCACTTCGATTCCGCCCAACTTGAGGGGCAAGGGAAACCCGTCGGCACTTTCAGCGCCCCCTGTAAAGCCCTGCCCAAGGAATGTGAGAGCCGAACCGGAGGCTGGCGTATTAGAAAACTCTTGAACCAGGTAACTGGTTTTCAGGACATCCTGCGTAGCGGCGGTGCTGATGTTCATCCGCACGACGCGCCCATCGTAGGTGACGTACCAGGCGATACGCCCATCATCCGACATCGCAAAGGCCCGGACCCCATAAGGCTCATCGGTTAATTTACTTCTACCCGACCCGTCGATCAACACGGTCCAGATCCGAGGCAAATCAACCCCGGAGGAAAGGTAGACAATCCTTTGCCCGTCCGCGCTGATCTGCGGCGCCGCTCCATCACCGCCATGCATCAAAAACCGCTCCGTATCGGTGCGGAGATCGTACACCATCAAAGATAGAACGTTGCTGCTGTTGGATATCGCCCGAAAGACAATGGTAGAAGCGTCGGCGGAGATCACGGCATTGTACGAAGTGACATAGCTGGTATTAAGAAATCCGGCCTTTCCATCTCGAAGCAGGAGCAGCGAGCCACCTTCCGCAAACACCGTCGTCCCATCGTCAGCGACGACCCGCCCCTGGGCAAAGGTTGGATTTGAGGAGTAGTTGTAGTCCGGAAACACGTGTTGGGCGCCGGTGATCAAATCCGTAATCCCCACCTGCCCACGCCCCGAATTCGTCCCAGGCTCATAGGTCGCCCAGTAGCGCCCGTTGCGGCTGATGCGTCCGCTACCCGGGAGCCCCTCCTCGGCGATCCCATCCGCCAACGGGTGATCGCTCTTGAACAAGGACCGCCGGTATTGCACATCAAAGCAAGCCTCTACGCGTCCGTCACATTCCCGTTGGGCGACGTATCCAAGAACAGAGCCATCAGAGCTAATCTGTGGCTCAGAAAAGTCATAGTAATTGGAAAGGCTGATCTTGCCGTTGAAGAGATCTAATTCTGATAAGGGCGGTGGAGGAACATACGGAACCGCCGCGGCAATTTCCAGTCCGGACTCCGTGAGGCGAAAGATCCGGCCCTGGACGTGCGAATCGCCCTTTTTTAGCGGCCGACGGGTGGAGAAATACAGTTCCGATCCGTCCCCGTTGGTGACCAGTGACTCGATCACGCCCCCATAGGGCAGCGGCTGAGCAATCGCTATCAGCGACCCCACCGCCAATAGGACGATCAACTCCACTCCCCGGCTCACTCCCCCGAGACCCGCTCGCATGAAAGATGAGACGCGCCCATCCTCCGGACGTTACACTGCAGTTTGCTCACTCGAAGGAATAATTAGGAAAGCCCCGGAAATACCCAGTCCATGAGAAGGGAGACGACAAACATACCGTGAAATCGGAGCGCTTTGATTTTCGAAATGCCGCCGGGCATACCCTCGCCGGCCGACTGGAGCTGCCCTCGGGCCTCCCATTGCAACGGCGATCTTCGCCCACTGTTTCACCTGCTCGAAGAATATTCATGCGGCGACGCGGGTCTCTCGCGAATTAGCGGCGCGCGGCATCGCCGTGTTGCGCTTCGACTTTACCGGGCTGGGCGGATCGGATGGCGAGTTCGCCAACACCAATTTTTCAAGCAACGTCTCCGACTTGATCTCGGCGGCAAACGCCCTCCGCGAACGCTTTCGCGCGCCGTCGCTGCTGGTGGGGCATAGCCTCGGCGGCGCGGCTGTCCTGATGGCGGCGGCCGACATCCCGGAGGTCCGTGCGATCGCCACCATCGCCGCTCCCAGCGAGCCCAAGCACCTCGCCGACCTGCTGGAACAACGCGCACCGGAGCTCCAGAACGACGGCGAAGCCAACATCCACCTGGGCGGCCGCACTTTCCGCATCGGCAAAGCGTTCCTCGATGACCTGCGCAGCCACCGTCTGGAACACGTACTGCCCGAACTCGGTAAGCCTCTGCTGATTTTCCATTCTCCGCTGGACCGATCCGTGCCCATCGAACACGCGCGCAAGCTGTTCTATTGGGCCAAGCATCCGAAGAGCTTCATCTCCCTGGATCAGGCCGATCACCTGGTCTCCGATCCCGCCGACGCGGCCTATATCGCGGGCGTGTTGACCGCCTGGGCGATGCGCTACATCGAGCCAGAAACCGAGGATGACAGCGACCGAGCAACCAGAACTTCCACGCGGCGTCGTCACGGTGACCGAACAGCACGGCTATCAGCAGAAGATCACCGTGGGTCCGCACGAATTGCTGTCCGATGAACCGGTGAAGGTCGGCGGAACCGATACCGGACCGGCGCCGCATGAACTATTGCTGGCCGGGCTCGGATTCTGTACTTCGATGACCGTCCGCATTTACGCCGACCGCATGAAGTGGCCGCTGAAAGGCGTCTCCGTTCAAGTCCAGCGCAAACAGCTTCGCGAATCGGGCGACGACGGCAAAACCAAGTTCGTCGAGAAGATCGACAAGACGTTAACGCTGGACGGCGACCTCACCGAAGAACAACGCCACAAGCTTGTTGAGATTTCGAATCGCTGCCCGGTCAACCGAACACTGCTCAACGAGAAACGGATCCGGACGCACCTGGCAGAAGAACAACCGATCGATTAACCAAACAGGTCGACGGGCAGATGATCTCCCGCATCACCCGAAGGCGTCCTCGGAACGGGAGACGTCGCGGCACGGAACGCGGCCCGCAACACCCGGCGCGTCTTCAAAGGATCGATCAGCGCATCCACGTGCCCGCGAGCGGCGGCATGCTTTGCATCCAGCCACTTTTCATAATCCGCGCGAGTTTGCGCGATGCGTTCGGCGAGTTCCGGCGGCACCTCTTCCCCGGCTCTCTTCAGCGCTTCAAGCTCGCGCCCATGCACGGCCTGCACCGCGGCATCGCCTTCCATCACACCGATTCGGGCCGTCGGCCAGCCAAAAGTGAAGTTCGGATCAAAGCCCTGCCCCCCCATCGCGTAGTAACCGGCTCCCGACGCGTGATTGATCGTTACAACGATCTTCGGAACCCGCGCGCAAGCCATCGTCTCCACCATTTCCGCACCGGCGCGAATGATTCCCTCGGCCTCGGCCGACGCGCCCACCATGAACCCGGAGACATCCTGCAGGTATAGCAACGGCAGCCCCTGGCGCTCGGCGTTCTCGACGAAGTACGCGACCTTGCGCGCCGACTCCGGATAGACGATCCCTCCGACTCGCGCACCAGTCGACGCCTTGAGAAACCCGCGCCGATTTGCGATCACGCCGATCGGACGCCCGTCCAGCCGGGCATGGGCGCACAGCATCTCCGGCGCATGCTCGGGTTGGAATTCCAGGTATCCTTCGGCGTCCACCAACCGCGCGATCGCTTCCTCCATCGGGTACGGAAGACGATGGTCGGCCGGCAGCAGATCGTACAAGCCCTTCGGCCGATTTCGCCGGAGCCGTCGCCTGATCTTTATAAGGATTGACCACTGGGCCGCCCGGCAACCCTTCGACCTGCGCACGAACCAGCTGCAAACATTCGTCATCGTTCTTCGCCGAATAATGCGCGACCCCGCTGACCTCGGTGTGCAGCGCCGCGCCGCCGAGCGATTCGGCATCCACCACCTGCCCCACCGCGCCCTTGACCAGGTTGGGTCCGCCGAGCCCCATGAAGCTCGTTCCCTCCACCATCACGATGACGTCCGACAGTGCTGGCAGATACGCGCCGCCCGCGATGCACATCCCCATCACCGCCGCGATCTGCGGGACCTTCAGCCGCCGACGCATCAGCGAGTTGTAATAGAAAATCCGCGCCGCCCCGTACTGCCCCGGAAAGATGCCGTCCTGATACGGAAGGTTCACGCCGGCCGAATCCACCAGATACACGATCGGGAGCCGGTTGCGCATCGCGATTTCCTGCGCCCGCAGGATCTTGTGGATCGTCTCCGGCCACCACGCGCCGGCTTTCACCGTGGCATCGTTGGCGACGATCACCACCGGACGCCCCGCGACCTCGCCAACGCCGGTAACGACGCCGACTCCCGGAGCCTGCCCATCGTATTGGTCATAGGCGATCAACAGGCCGATTTCGAGGAAGAAGCTGCCGGGATCGATGAGTTTGGCCACGCGTTCCCGCGCGGTCAGCTTGCCAGCCTGATGCTGTTTTTCGATCCGCGTCGGACCACCCCCCGCACGCAGCCGGTCCTCCAGTTCACCGAGCGAGGCGACCAGTTGGCGCATGTGTTGGGCCGGAGTTTCAGACACCACTGTATTCTAATATCGATGTTCACTCGGGGGCGAAACAAGGAGCGAAATCGCGAGGTCAGTCCATGTGCGGGCCAGTTGCGCCGGATCGCGCGTGCCCCGATGCCCGCGATCCTCGGCAGCCTTTTCTTACTCGGCTTCATGACGACGCCCGCCGCGGCGCACGTGGTCAGCGTCTCCACCGGCGAGCTCACCATAGAAGGGCTGAAGGGAACCTACGAACTCCGCATGCCCGCCTATGAGGTCGCGCATCTGACCGATCCGGTGAACACGCTGCTCGATCAGATCCATTTCTCCGGGGCCGAGCGCGTCTCCGGCGAATGCGAACCCGAAAACACCGAAACCTACCTCTGCCGCGCCGAATACGCGTTTCAGGAGCCGGTGCCGGATGCCCTGGAAGCGACCTCCACGCTCTATGAGGTCACCGTGCCGAACCATGTTCATTTGCTCTACGCGGTACAAGGCGAAAACAGTGACCAAGTCGTGCTGGATCAGGAGTCACCCACCGTGGAGATCCGCTTTCACCCGCCATCCCTGCTGGAATCGTTGCAGCGCGATAGCGCGGCGGGCATCGGCAGGTTGCTTGGTTCCGTCTCCGGATTGCTGTTCCTCGGCGTGCTCGCCCTGGCGGGACGCACCTATAAAGAGGTCGGGATTCTGGGCGCGCTCTTCCTCGCGGCCCAGTGGATCGCGTTGCCGATCGCCGCGCGGATCCCGATGAATTTCTCAGATACGTTCCTGGAATCAGCGATGGCGTTGACCGTCGCCTACCTGGCGGCCGAGGTCCTCCTGCTGCCCGACGCCGCCTCGCGCTGGATGGTGGTGCCGTTCCTGGGAATCGTGCACGGGTTCGCCTACGCGGCGTTTCCCACGGGATATCTGGCCGGCGCGACCCTGGCGCAAGCCGCTTTATTGGCGCTGGCCACATTTATCGTGATGGGGCTCCGCCAATCGATGCGGCGCGGAATGGCGATGGCGCTACTGGGGGCGGGCGTCGCCTGGTTCGTCGTCTTGCTGGCCCTCTGACACGCCGCGCGGCGGGCCGCTCTCGGAGCCCCTGTAGCCCGGCCCGTGACAGACCGATACAATACATATAGTGTCGGTTCAGCTTATCCCAGCACCGCTACCCGAACTGTCCCGCACCCGATTTGCGTTTGAACCGCCGATCTCCGGGGCCGGATATAACCAGTGGGTCCTGCGGCGCGCCAGTTGGACTGAACTCACCGCAACCAATACCAAAACCGGACGTGAGGTTACGATTTCCCGCCGCTGGGTGGTGGGGATCCGGTTTGCCGACGTGGCGGATCATCCTGGGATCAGCCTTGCGGAACAGCATCATCTCGACGCGACCGTCAACCTGAACCAGGAACTGGAGCTCACAGCGGGCCGCGTGGTTCCCCTGCGGCGCAGGGTGCTCGAGATGCCGAGCCCGGTTTCGCGCATCCTCACCGACAAAGCCAACCTCGAACGCGCGTACCGCGGCGAAGACTGGAAGGCGCCAGTCGTCGCGATCCGAGTGGAATCGGAAACCTCCTCGCGGCTGCGCAAGCTGCTCAAAGGCTCCATCGCAGTGGGCTTCGTCGCGCTGATCGCGCTGTTCGGCTTCACCCGCAATGCGCACTTCAGCGAGCGGCTGGGGCTGGCCTCCTCCGCGCAACTGCCCTTCACCGGCGCCGATGATTACAACGACATCGTCGCGGCCTTCGGCAAACCGGTCAGCGACCAGTGGATCGAAACCGACGACGGCGGCTATCGGCGGCTCGGCTACACGGCTAAACGGCTCGCGGTGATCCTGGCGGGCGAGACGCCCAGCAAGGCGCACTACATCGGAGCGGTGGGACGCAACGGAAAGTTCCTGCACGCGCCCTCGCAGGCTGCCATCGAAGCCCGCGAGTTCCTGCACCTGCTGAAGTAGTCCGCTAACTCCGACCCGCAAGCCCCTACGCCACCTCCGCCAACGAATCGGCGATCACGCGCTCCCGGCCTTTTTCCACCTGTAGCGGCCACAGCACGGCCAGCCCCGCGGCGAAAAAGATGATCAAAGACAGGATCGCGATCCGGTAGCTGCCGGTGAACTGCAGCGCCAGCCCGAACACCGGCGGACCCATCCAACTGGTTCCCTTATCGCCGATCTCATAAATACTGAAGTATTCGGCTTCCTTGCCGCGCGGCACCAGTTGCGCGAACAGGGACCGGCTCAGCGCCTGGCTGCCGCCCATCACCGCGCCCGCGCCCGCCGCCATCGCATAGAACTGCCACACCGTCTCGACGAACCCGTAAGCGTAAATCAGCAGGAAGGTCCAAACCACCAGTGCAACGATAATGGCGTGCTTCGCGCCCACCCGCGCGGCCAGCTTCTGGAATCCCAGCGCACCGAACACGCCCACGAATTGCGCGATCAGGATCGTCAGCGTTAGCTCCGCGATCGGGATGCCCAACTCCTCGCCGCCGAACTGCGTTGAGACCACCAGCACGGTCTGGATCGCATCGTTGTAGAGCAGATAGGCGATCAGAAAGCGGCCAGTCTCCGGAAAGTGGCGCATGTGGCCAATCGTGCGGATCAATTGCCCGAAACCGACCGTCCAAATTGTCGACCCTTCCGGCAGAGGCCGCGGCGTCCCGCGATTTTTCAACACGCGCAACGTCGGGATTGTGAACAGCGCCCACCATACGCCGGTCGAACACAGGCTGATGCGGATCGCCATCGATTGACTGATCCCCAATGCCTCGCCCCGCAACACCAGGCCGAGGTGCAGAACCAGCATCAGACAACCCGCGACGTATCCAATCGCCCAGCCGCGCGACGACACCCGGTCTCGATCCCTCGGCGCGGCAATCTCCGGCAAAAAGGAGTTATAAATGACGATCGACGCGCCGTAAAAAACGTTGCCGAACAGGAACAAGCCCGCCAGCCAGCAGGTAGTCTGTGCCCTGGACGAAGAACATCGCCATCGCGGCGGCCGATCCAAGGAACGCCGTCACCGCCAGGCATTCACGCTTCCGCCGGCCGTAGTCGGCAATCGCGCCGATCACCGGCAACACCAGGACCTGCAGCGCGACCGACAACCCTACGATGTAGGCCCAAAAGCTCGGCGCGGCGACAGGAATCCCCAGCGGATAGACGTAGCCGTTGGGATCGGCGGCGGCAGCAGCAAGCGCGGGAACGTAGGTCGGCAGGAAGAGTGTGATCGCCGAGGTCGCGAAGACCGAATTCGCCCAATCGTAGACGTACCAGCCACGTTGTTCCCGCAGGCTGTACTGAGGTTCATCGGCGGCCGGGGCGCCACCACCGGAAGGCGTTTCCAAGGAAGACATAGGAGGTCAGGCGTGCGCGCGCTTCCCCACATCTTCGATGCGGGACAGCAGGCGAGCCATCCGAGGCGCGACGTCCTGGCGGCCACCGAACCGGACCTCATTATAAGCAGCCGTCATATCACCGACCAGCAGATGCAGGTCGCCGGGCGGCAGCACGCGCGCAAATTCGTCGGCCGTGAGCCAGCTCGGTTTGGTGTAGCCCCGCCGCTCCAACAGCACCAGCATCCGCTGATAGATTTGCGTCGCGTCGGAGGCGTTCCCGTGTCCGGACTTGGCGCGATACAGGCGGATCTGTGACCGCAGTTCGCGCCAGACCGATGGCCCGTACCAGCCGGCTACGAACCCAACCGCGCCCAGCATCACCAGCACCGCCAGGCCACCGGTCCATCCGCCCAAGCCACGCAACATCGGCCACTCACCGAACCAATCCTCCGGCAAGGAGAAGTTCAAATGCCGGCTGGCCTCCTGCATCCGCGACGCCAGCACCACCTGATGTTCGAAGTCATAGCCGACCACCCAATCGCGCCAGTACTGGTTCGCCGCGTCCAGGAACATCGCGATCCGCGAAAATCCCCCGTCCACCGCGGCATTCGGATCCGGAGGAGTTGGATCCAGCGTGACCCAGCCGCGGCCGTCAATCCAGGCTTCCACCCAGCTATGGGCATCGGCGGCGCGGATCACCTGATATCCGGTCATCGGATTGTAGACGCCGCCCAGGAACCCGGTGGCCACGCGCGCGGGAATGCCCTCGGTGCGCAGCATCACGGCCAAGGCCGAAGCGAAATATTCGCAGTGCCCTTCCCTGCGTTCAAAAAGAAAGTTCGCCAGCGGATCCGCCACGGACTCCGGCAGAAGCTGCAGCGTGTAGCCGAAATCGTTACGCAGGTGCTGCTCCATCGCGCGCGCCTTGGTCTCGGGCGTGATTTGTCCTTGCGTCCACTCACCGGCTAGTTGATAAATCCGCCGGTCGATCGGCGGCAGCGCCAGCAGTACAGCCCGCTCGCTGGAACTCAACGGTTCAACGCGGCGCGGACGGTTATCAAACGGATCTTCGAGGAAGCTGTAAGCCGCATACCGCAAGCCATTGACGCGCAGCCGCGGAGCCCGCAACGCGCCAACATCGGTCAGCCACAGTCCGCCCGTCTCGATCGAAATCGTTTGCGGGGTCCCGGCGAACAGCAGCGTATCGGGAGCAATCTCATCTAACTCGACTTCATATTGAATGCTGCGCCCGGGCCGATCCGCGGGGATCGGGTCCAGGGTGACCTCGCCGTTTTCCACACGAATCCGGGTGTCCTGCGAACTCGGATTGAACCATCGCTTTCCGTCGAAGCTTTCGAGCGCGGAGCCACGCCAATGCAGTCCCGCCAATTGATCGGTCTCCGAGTGGACGTGCATCACCGGCGCGCTGCTCTGCTTGATCTCGCCGATTTCGCCCAGCGTGACTTCGTTGGAAAATCCCGGCAGGTGATAGCGCTCCGGGACAAAACGCTGCAGCGCCGCGCGGGCGGTCCGCGGAAGCACGAAGAACATCGCGCCGGTCAGCACCAGGATCGCGACAAATAATGTCGTGCTCAAAAAGAACAACCGGCGCGAAAATCCGACGGTGCCGGCCTGGGTTTGCCGCTGCCCCAGCAAAACCTTCTCTTCCCCCTCCACCTTCCGCACCACCGTCCGGCCACGCGCCGAAGCCTTCAGGATCTCACCGGCGGCAAACGCTCCGATGCCGCTGAGCAGGAAGGTCGCCAGGAACAGGAAGAACGTCGGATCGGTGGACAGGATCGCCGCGGCCAGCAGTTCCAGCGTCGCGATCACCACCAGGTACATGTGGTCGCGCGTGGTAGTGGACGTCAGCAGTTTCATCACCGCGACGAAGAAGATCATGTGGGTGAGCGCCGGCAGGAACTCGCCGGATAGCAGGAAGTAGTCGACCGGGAAATAGACGATGTAGAGGATCGCCAACGCCGAAACCAGCTTGGACGGAATCGTGATTTCGACGCTGCCGGCCAGGATCATCGCCCGCGCCGCCAAAGCGGCAAACATGACAACGGCAGTCGGCAGGTCCAATTGCCCTGATCCCAAGACGGCGAAATAGCCGGACGCAAGCATCCCCAGCAACGACCAGTCAAAAAAGCGCTTCGCCAGGTCGCCGCCGCGGGAGACTCGCGCTGCGGTGGAAGCTCCGGGCATCACTTTTATGGTAACGGGCGCGGAGGCCTCGCGGTGCACGCGGACCCGCCGAGATCCCCTTCGTTTCGCGATGTTCACTGGCTCACGGACAACCGCTCGACCACGCGACGCGCGATCTCCTCGCCGATCGCGAGCGACGCTGTGGCTCCAGGGCTTGGCGCATTCAGAACGTGCAGCTCGCCCGGCGATTCGGCGAACTCAAAGTCGTCGACCAGCGTGCCCTGCGACGTCATCGCCTGGGCGCGGACGCCGGCGCCGCCAGGGACAAGATCCGACAGTTCGATCTCCGGGATCAATCGCTGGAGGGATGCGCAAAACCGCTGCCGGACTGAATGCTCCGCATCAGTTCCTGGAAGGAGGCGTTCGGGTAGCGCGCCAGGAATCGCCACAACGCGGGATGCAGCACGGCCTCGGCGAGGTCGCGGAACGTTGATGTCGGTCTTTCGGTAGCCTTCCCGGGCCAGCGCCAGCACCGCATTCGGACCGGCTTCGATCCCGCCGGCGTGCGGCCCGGCATTCGACGCGCCGGGTGAAATGAACGCCCAGGAACGGAAATCGCGGATCAGGCACGGGGTAAATCAAGTTGCGAACCAGGTGCCGGCGATCCGGCCGCAAAAGATAATATTCGCCGCGGAACGGCACAATGCGGAGCTTCGGACGACGTCCGGTGAGCGCCGCCACGCGATCCGATTGCAGACCCGCGCAGCCGACCAGGAAGTCACAGTAGAGCTCGCCGTCTTTCGCATATTCGAGACGCCAGCCGGATTCGTCCCGTCGCACCTGATTGACACGGGCTCCGGTGATCACGCGGCCACCCCGCCCGGTGACGATCTTCTGGAGCGTCGCGACAACGCCGCCATAATCAACGATGCCTTCTTCGGGTACATGGATCGCCGCCAGTCCGGCAGCATGCGGCTCCCGCTCACGCAGTTCCGCCGAGGTGAGGCGCTTCAGCCCCTGGAGCCCGTTCGCTTGGCCCCGCTCAAAGAGATTGTTGAGGCGCGGGATCTCTTCCGGTGCGGTCGCGACGACCACCTTTCCGCAGACCTCGTGCGGTGATGTCGTGCTCCCGGCAGAACTCGACCATCTGCTTCAGACCACGCCGGGCCAGCTTGGCGCGCCGCGATCCGGGACGATAGTACAACCCGCAGTGCAGAACGCCGCTGTTATGTCCGGTCTGGTGTTGGCCGCACGCCGGCTCCTTTTCGAGGATCGCGACGTCAACGTCCGGCAGCACCTGCTGTAGGCGATAGGCCGTCGCCAACCCGAGGATGCCACCGCCAATGATCGCGACCTTCATGAAGCTCTACTCAGTCTACGGTGCTCGAAAGGAGCGACTGACAGCGGCATGCACCGGCCCGAAATGAGTGAGCGTGAACGCCCACGCCGTCTAAAAGCCAGCCTTCCTGTCTTTAGGTATGCACCGACACAGCCGCCCCGCGCGGCAGGGTCCAGAAACGGCGCACGTTGAGCAGCGTCAGCAACTGCACAGAGATGATAAACGCGACACACGCCGGCCAGCCGCCCTGATTCCAGAAATACCCCGGGACGACTCCGCCCACGCTGCCGCCGATATAGTAAGCGGTCGCATACAGGCCCACCGCTAGCGCGCGATGGTGCCGCGCCGCGATCCCGACAAAGCCACTGGCCGAGGTCTGCGCGGCAAACACGCCCAGGCAGCATAATGACAGCCCCACCAGGATCACAATCAGGTTCTGAATCAGCGTCAGCGCGATGCCCAAGGCGATCGCGCCGATCGCCGATCGTCACCACGGTCCGCTGCCCGTAGTGGTCAATCAGTTTGCCCGATAGCGGATTCATCGCCACGCCGACCAGATAGACGAAGAAAGATCGACCCCAGCGCCGAGGTCGCCAGCGAAAACGGCGGCGCCGCCAGATAGAAGGTGATGTAGGTGAACACGCCCACCTGCGTGAAGAGCATGCAGAACCCGACGGCGTAGGTCGCCACCAGCGGACGGTTCCTGAAGTGCTGGATGGAAGCGGTCCACAACGAGTCGCGATGCTTCGGCGGCAGGGCGTGAGTTTGCGGCGGCAGGATGAACAGAATCACGAACGCGCCGATCAGGTTCAGCGTCCCCAGGACGACGAAGACCCATTGCCAATCAAAGCTCGCCGCCACCAGCCCGGAAATAAATCGCGAGGAAAATCCTCCGCCCACTGTCCCGCTGATGTAAGCCGACATCGTGGCGCCTGCCCCGGTCTGCGCCCATTCATCGTTGATGTAGGCGACGACGACTGCGAACACGCCCGGCGTGACGAGCCCCTGGAGAAAGCGCCACGCGATCAGGACCGGAAGCGTCGTAGCGGTTGCAGCCGCCAGGCTGCACACGGCCAGCAGGAATGCCGACGTCACGATAACGGGTTTCTTACCGAAGCGATCGGCCAGGCGTCCGGCCAGCGGCGCGGCCAAGGCGACCCCCAGCGCTCCCATGGTCACCGTCAGGCTGACCGCCACCGTACCCGCGTGAAAGACATCCGCCAACAGCGGCAACAGAGGTTGCGTGGCGTAGAGTTCGAGGAAGGAGCAATAGCCAGCGACGATAACGGCGATGGTCCGCACAAGGAGAGGGCGCCCCGAAGCGCACAAGGGCCCGCGCTAGGCGGACTTCTTTTCCCAAGGTTTGACGTGCGGTGGTTCGTCGCGATCTTCGACGCGATCGTACATGTGATCCTCGCAGACCGTGCCCAGCGAAAGGTTGTAGAGGCTGGTCATGCCCAAGCCTTCGCGCAGATCTTCATCGAAGCTATGCAGACCTTGCAGTTGCTTGGCGAGCGCGGGAAGCTCCGTGCCCGAAGGCGTGCGGAAGAACATCTGATAGCCGCCATGCACCAGCACCGCGACCTCATCGCCATGCAGAATGCCCGCCTTGCTGATCGCGACCCGGCCTTCACCCAGGTCTTTCAGATAAGCGCCGAACTTGTCGCGCTTGGCAATCACATGGCCGGCGTTGTCGCGCGCGGTCACCATCCCGTACTCGGAAAGCGCGGCGAGACGCTCATCGAAGGTTGGCTCTTTCTTCTTTTCGTGGCGGAAGAACATAGGAGAATCTCAATTATACCCGTTGGCGGAGGGATCCCCGCACTACCGGGAGCCCAGCTCGGCGCGGATCGTCTCGGCGATGGAGTTGGCCCAGCGTTCCACGCGATCCAGCCGGTCGCCCTCGACCATCACCCGGGCCAGCGGCTCAGTGCCCGAGAAGCGAACCAGCACGCGGCCCGCATCACCGAAGTCTTCCTCGGCCCGCGCAATTTCATCCTGCACCAGCCGCAATTCCTCCAACGGCCGCTTCTCTTTCACCCGGACGTTCACCAGCAGTTGCGGAAACGTCTCCAGTTCGGCGGTCAACTCGTCCAAGGTCTTGCCGGTCTGCGTCAGGACCTCGCAAACACGCAGCGCGGTCAGCATGCCGTCACCGGTCGTCGCGTACTTGCGGTAGATCACATGGCCGCTCTGTTCGCCGCCCAATGGCGCGTCACAGCGGAGCATTTCCTCCAGGACGTACTTGTCGCCGACGGGCGTCCGCAGCATCCCGATCCCGTGACGCGAAAGCGCCCGCTCAAGCCCCAGGTTCGACATCACCGTCGCGACGACTTCCTTGAGCCCCTCGCGTTCCTTCAGATACACCCCGGTCAGCAGCAGCACCGCGTCGCCGTCAATCACCTTTCCTGAATGGGAGACGAACATGGCGCGATCCGCATCGCCGTCAAAGGCGACTCCGAAGTCCGCGCCGCTCGCCAGCACCTCTTTTCTCAAATCCTCTAGATGTTGCGAGCCGCAATTCAGATTGATGTTCCGGCCGTCCGGCGCGTTGTGGATCAGCCGGACCTTCGCCCCGGCCTCAGTGAATAACTGCGGAGCCAAGTGCGTCGCCGCCCCGTTGGCCGGGTCGATCGCGATATATAGCCCCTTTAAGTCCTCCGGGAGCGTCTCGCGCAGGAACTTCAGATAGGCTGCGTCCAAGCCGGTATCGTGGCGGATCTGCAGAGGCTTGGCCTCGGCGCCGGAAGCAATCCATTCGAACATGAACTGCTCAAGCTGATGTTCCTCTTTATCGGGGAGCTTAAATCCGGAATGATTGAAAATTTTGACGCCGTTATCCTGATACGGATTGTGTGACGCCGAGATCATCATGCCCGCGGCAAATGGTCCCGTGCGAGCCGTATAGGCCAGCCCCGGCGTAGTGATCAATCCCGCGCTACGCGCCCGGACTCCGCCTTCGGCCAGCCCGCCCGCCAGATGTTCGGCGATCCACGGGCCGGACTCACGCGTGTCCATGCCGAGCACCACCTCCGGATCCAGATGATGCGAGCCGATCCAGCGCGCCAGGGCGACGCCCAGAGAGTACATGGTGGGCGGGTTCAACGGGTACTCGCCCGCCGTCCCACGGATCCCATCCGTGCCAAAAAGCTGTCTCATGGGTTGGAGGAAACAGGTCCTTTCTCGATGGTGACAATCGCGGTCACTTCTCCCTGCGACTCGAGTTGCAGTTGAGGATCGGAGACATAAGTCTTGACGTGAACTTCGGTGCTGCGGTCCAGCGCCGTGATATCGACGACGTCGGTCAGCGCCGTGTCCAGCACCTTCAGCCGCGATTCCGGACCACGGAAGGTTACCGTCGGCGGAGTCACTTCCAGGCTGGTCACCGCGTAGCCTTCCGCCGGTTCGCCAACCAGGTTGATCGAGACAGGAACTTCTTTTGACCCGCGCCGGTCAAACTCCAGAAACAGCCGCGCGGGCATCGCGGAAAGCAGCCGCACACCTTCCGGCAATGTGACATCGCTGTCGATGATGGCGAAGGTTTCCTCGCCGGGCGCGGTCACGTCGGAGAGATCGAGCAAAACCTTCACGCTCGAAAGATTTTCCCGGTCCAGCACGCGCGAAGGACCTTGCAGCTCAAGCTCCACGCTTTCGCGTATGTCGGAGATCACCACAAAGCCTTCCGGCAGATTTTTGTAATAGACGTCGGCGGCTTGCAGGGTGACGAGCTCAGGCTCGCCGATCACGGTCCACCACAGGACGATCGCCAAGAGCAGCGAGCCTAGCTTCCAGGGAACATTATGTGTCAGCAAGCGGCGCAGAAACTTCACAGCTCCACCTGTCCCAACTGCTGCTCTTGCTCCGGAAGCACGTCAGCGATCACCCGTCCTCCACTCGCGTGCGCCGCCATCGCTTCCCGCAAACGGTCCGGCGTCACGTTGGCTTCCAACTCTCCGCGCCAGGCGATGGACACTTGCCCGGTTTCCTCGGAAATCACCACGGCCAGCGAATCACTCTCCTCGGTAACGCCGATTCCCGCCCGGTGGCGCGTCCCCAATTTGCCGCGGCCCATCGGAGAGGTATGCAGCGGCAGGAAACACGCCGCGGCGGCGATCCGGTCCCCTTGGATAATCACCGCGCCGTCGTGGAGTTCACCACCGAAGTGGAAGATGGAGCACAGCAGGTCACGCGATACCTTGGCATCCAGCGAAACCCCGCTCTCGATAAAAGTCCGTAATCCGAGGTCGCCTTCCAGCACGATCAACGCCCCAGTGCGCGACGCCATCATCTGTTCGACGCTGAGCAGGATTTCCTCGGCAACCTCGCCGCGTTCCAGACGTCCGCCCAGGCCCAGCCAGCGGATTCGTCCCAGGCGTGCGAGCGCGGCCCGAAGCTCCGAGTGGAACATGACGATCAATGCGATCGCCGTGTATGGCGCCAGCGCGGCAAGGACGCTTCGCAATAACTCCAACCCCAGTTGTGAGGCAACCACATACACGACCACCAATACACTCAGGCCGGTCAGGACGTGGATCGCGCGCCGCCCGCGCAGCATCAGCGCGAAGTTATAGATCAGTATGGCCACAGCAAGGATGTCGATCACCGCGGTGACCGTCAACGCCGTTTCAAATGGCCATGAACCTCGCAGCATAACAGGGGACGATTGCTTCTAGTATATCGCCTCGGGCACCCGCAAGGGAACCCAAAGAATCCCAAGTAAATGTAAAGGTACGTTAAGCTTACGGGCAATCCGTCGGAGGTTGCAGCGTTACCGGCAGGTTCGCCGCATCACGCGGCGGCTCAGAGCCGGAAGCGGCAGCGGCAAGCCGATCAGGCAGTACTGGTCCAAGGCGAAGAAAACGACGCTCTCAAATCTCTTGCCGGTCGCGAGCCGCGCTTCCTTCACCCAGGGTGCAGTCGGGTCGCCCGCACCCACCAGATGGGCACGCTGGTTCGGTTGGAATCCTAACGCGTCTCCCATGTCGATGCCGTCCTCGGACTGATCCAGCCGGCGGGTGAAGGTCATCGACAATCCCTCGGTCTTCAGGCACTCCAGTGTCGACGGAGTCCAGGAGGCGGCGGGAAAGTTGATCTTTTTATTAAATTCCGTCTGATTTACATCAAATGGATACAGGACTTCAAACCGCGCATTCGAATATGTCGCCTTGACATAACCCATAATGCCGTCCGTAAAGTCACCTAAAACCCTCTGCAGGAAATTCGTCTCATCCGGGTAACTGACGGGATCCACGTTGTTATCGGTGAAGACCGCCATCGTACGGCCATACTGACTCTGGAACTCCGTCTGGGTCCAGCCATCATAGAACGGCATCCCCGAGAAATTGTGCCCCAAACCATCGTGCGGAAAATACCACCACTGCACTTCTCCGAACTGCAAATACGGCTGCAAACCCGCGGCGGCCATCAGTCCGGCACACTCCAGATGCACTTCTTTCCAGTACGCCAATGACGTGGGCGAAAAGTTCGTTTGCACCGCCGGAGTCGGCAAGACAATCGCATCTCCCCCCGGCCCCCGCTGGGCGATTCCCGCCGTCACCGAAGGATCCACGTCCTTCAACTCAGTACTGAACGCCGCCGCCGCATCGATCCCGTATCCCACAAGCGCCGTAAAGAAACTGGTGGTCCAATCCCGCATCGCCCGATTCAACCGGGGCGACGCGGTGAGATCCGTAAACCACGTCCCGTCCGCCCCGCCGCTCAATCCGCTCGCCGCGACCCCAAGCGTGGTGCTATTGGTGCTCGCACTGACCGCGATCCCGTTCCCTTCGGTGCCCAGTAACCGCGACTGGATCGTCAAAACGCCGCCGGTCGCGCTCGCCCAGACGCTGGTGTATCCACTGTTGAACTCATTTGCGAACGAGGTCGCGACCGTGTCCACGGTATCGCCTGCGTGCATCACCCGTTGGACCACGGTCTGCGCTCCTCCGATGTCCAACGTCACCGAGACCAGCTTGCTCTCCTCCGCCGTTCCACTGAACGTCACCGTTCCTGTGGCGAACTGCTGATCCGGATTGTGCAGCTCATAGAACACCAGCGCACCGACGTAGTGATTCTGCCGGCCATGGAAGCCCATCCGATCAAGCATCCATGCGGTCCGTTCCGGGGCGATCGCCAGCGAATGATTCGTATCCCAGTCGGTGGCCAGCGTTACCTCAGGCTGCGATGGGAACACTGGAATGTCCGATCCCGGAACCGCCATCTCGATGAAATCCAGAAACAGGTCTGTCCCAGTGTCTCCGGCATGCGTCACCGTCACCGTGTGCGCCCCCGCCGCGTTCTGTGCCACCGGCAATCGGATCAGGACGTCCTCCCCGGCGATCCGCAAATCGGTACCCGTCAACACCGCGCTCCCATCGACACTCACATCGACCTTCGCCGCGTTCCCGGTGTACCGCGTACCGACATATAACGTATGCGGCTGCCCCATCGTATAGGTCACGCTTGCTGATGCACCCATCTCCGAGGTCTTCTGGATCATCCCGCCAGAGTAATTTCCACGCTCCGGAAGATCCGCCCACGTACCGCTATAGGACATCAGCGCATCACTCTCTTCGATCCGCCGTGAACCGGGCCCCGCGATCTGATAGGCCCTCCCGCTTCCCGTCACTGTCCAATTGCTGACCGCAACGGCAAACTCACTCCGCGAATACTCGCCCGGCTGCAGGTCCGCCGCGTACGTCCAGCGGAGCTTGCGGACATCGGCCATCTCCGCCGCCAGAATTGGATAAGAGCTCGCCGCGCCCGGCGCCGAATACGCATTGAGGTTGCCGAACTCCAAACTGACGCGCCACTTGGTCGGCGAGGTTCCGTTCGCGAAGATCTTTGACGTCGCATCCCACGAAGCCGACCCCGTCGCATAGGAGTACATCGCGAACCGGTTGCCATTTTCTCCGCTGGTCGCGCTCGCGATCGGTGCGCCATCCACGTAATAAACGCGAACCGTGGTACCGGTCCGCTCGGCATCCAGCAATGGCGACCAAGAGGCCTGCAGTCCCTGCGTCACCTGATCCAGCGCCGACTTCCAGCGTGTCGCCTGACTGGATGACATAGGTAAAGTGCATCCCCATGTAGGCGAGTCCAATCACATCCCCCGCCACCGCCGTACCGGAGATCGTGAAATCCGCGTAGGCCGCCTGATAGCTGCCTTCGATCGCCGTCGCGTATTCGCTCAACTTGACGAAGTGTGGCGATACCGAGTTCCCCGTCCAAATGCGCAAATACGGCCAGGCGACCGTCGGATACAACGTCGAATCCAGCGGAATGCAATTCGTCCGCGTCTCATCATAGGTGAGCGTCAGCCCGCTGAGGTCCCCATCCGGCAGACTCCGAAACGCGGGATGCTCAAAAACGTTGTCGCGGCTCCATTCGATCACCGCCCAATCGAACTGCTGACGCCAGGTCCCGGACACTTGGAATCCGCTGGCCGACGTCTCGCTGAGCGCGGCAACCGCCGACGGCTGGAAGTAGAAGCACTGCAGGTCGCGATCCGGTCGTAACTTTTCAAGCGTCTCTGGCATAGTCGTGATCGAGTGGGGTTAGTCCTAGAACCGGATCGTGACCGTCAGGTCCCGCCCCGGTAGCGTGTTCGCCGAGCCTGGAACACTGGTCACATCCAAGGTCAGCTTGGCGTCCTTCAGCAACGGAGGCAGTCCGAAGCCATCCACCACGTTTGAAACCGTCTGGCCGTCGGCGATGGTCAGCGTACAGTACGCGGTCTCATTCTGCAGCACGGTCAGCTCGACTGGCCCGCCGTTCGGAGCCTCCCGAACAATCGCATAGATATCGCGCGGCGCATGCGCCTGCTCCATCACCGCCGCCGGCGCCGCCGAATTCTCCACCGCCAAGTACCCTTCCACCTGGATCGAAACCTGCCCGCCCGATCCGGTCCGGATCCCCTGATCCACCGTGCCTGCCGAACGAAACAAACGACGACAGACCATTGCCGAAAGAATTCGTCACCCACATCTCCGCCGCGCCGATGCGCACATCTGGCAGGTAAATCGGATAGCTGAAACTCCCGCTCGCCGGACTCCCAAAGAACCCATGCGCAAACGGAATCACACGGACATCACGCTCCAGATGATAGATGTCCGCCCCTGCTGCATGGCTCGCCGCCGTGCTGTTATAGCGTCCCCGAGCCACTTCGTACTGCGTCCCGCCGCCGTTAACCGCCGTGACCTCCAGGATCTCCGCCTCGATCTGCAACAGCGTCCCGAGCACTGCTGATCCCGCCGCACTCAAATCAATCGTCGTATCTGTATCGGAGATCGCGCCCGTCAGTGTGAACGTCGTCGGACTGCCCAACTCATCCCAACTGAATAGCGCCAGCGTTCCGCTTCCGATCGTGCTCGTATTCGTCAAGTCGCTAAAACTCACGCCCGCCAACTCCACCGTTCCGCCGCCCAACGGCGTAAATCCGTACACCGGCTCCGGCGGCGGGGCGCTATCCCCGGTCCCGAAGCTCGCGCCGATCTGCCACCGGGTTAGCGGATTCAACTCCACCGCGCTTTCCTGGCCGTAGGCATTCGCTGATCGCCCCGAAACATGCACCGTCGCGCTCGGCCGCCCCAACACTTCAATCACCGCCGGACTATGCACCGCCGTCCCGCCCTGCCTCCACGTGCCCTCGGCGATCGCGAAGAAACTGGTCGTATCCGGCTCCACCAGCCAGGCGGGCGACACCGTCACCGTGGTCGCATCGTTGGTGGTGATGCGACGCTCCTGCCCCGCACCTGTTCCTCTAGTGACCCGCACCAGTGCCCCGACGTAATTGTCCGGCAACATCCCCAGTGTGGAATTTCCCACCGTCGTCGCCGAATGCGACTGCACATCCACCTCCGGCTGTAACTCCAAACGCCAGGAAAACACCGCGTGATCGTAATTCGGATCCGGCGGTCCCTGGAGCTCGGCCGACAATCCCCCATCGGTGAACGACGCCGCTACCGGCTGATTCGCAGCAATCCGCAATAACTCGCGCGGATTCTCTCCTCGATATACATGGAACCCGGTCGTGCTCGAAGAAAAACTCAACCCATCGATCGTGACCTGATTCGTACTCGTCCCCGACGGAACCTTGGCGCGCACCGCGAACGACAAATCGGTTTCCTGCCCATCCCCATCGATCGCGCTGAACGCATAGTAAGAACTGCGCCCACCCTCCAGCGTCCCACCGGTCGTCGCCACCGTCGGACTCAACCCCACCCGCGGAATATTCGCGCTCGATGCGCCGGGTGTCGAAGGCGGCACAAAACCCACCGTCAACGTAACCCCAACGCTCCCCCCGGCTACCGGAATCACGTTCTCCGCAATCGAGTACTGATCCACGCCATCGGCATCCAGCACCGCGCCCACCAACGGCCGCGGCACCCCGACCTCGGAACCATACCGGCGACGCCCCCCGGCCGCATCCGCCCCGCCGCTCGTATACCAGACGTCCTCGTGCCACTGCGCGGTAATCAGCACCGTCTGATAGTTCCGACCCGGCGCGAGCCGCACGACGCGGAACGGCTGCCTTGCCAACCCTTCCTTCACATACGACACGGCAATCAGATCACCCGGCGCAAGCCCGATCCCCCGCACCGTCGTCTCGAGCTCGATGAACGCCCCACCCTCGATCAACTTCGCGAGTTGAAGATCCAACACCCGCGTTGCCTGGTCGAAGTTTGGCAATCCCAGCGCCGGATACGCCGCCGATACCTCCCGCCCGGTCACATTCGCATCATCGACGTCCACCAGCGAGAGGCTGTCCTGTTGATATTCGTTGAACTCGTCCTGAAACTCGACCGTCAGCCGATTCGCACTATCCGAAGCGCTCCGCGCACGCATCCGAATCGCCGGCTCCCCGTCCGACTTGCGCAGAATTCCCGAATAGACATCCGACCCGTCGCTGAACTCATACGCCGGCCAACCCCCATTGAGCTCGGTCGTCGAATTGCAGCCCTCGGGCTTCACTGGCTGCTGCAGCGCCAGCGTATTCTCCACCCTCAGTTGCAGCAACCCATCCGCGTTATAGCTCAACAGCAAACAGGAAGCCGCCCGGATTCCCCGAATCACTTCAGCCGCGCTACGCCGCTTCTGCACAATCAGGTTGCACTGATAGCGTGGGATCGCAGTCGAATTTCCATACAAGTCCGTCGTCGAAACCGGCTCGTCACAGTAGCTCGCGGCACTGGCAAAACTTGCCGTATCGATTTCACTCAACAGCCAACCACTCCGCCGCAGCACGTCCAGCAAAACCCATGCCGGATTGCTCGAATACGATTCCCCCAACGACGTCCCTCCACCGTCAAACTGTTCGAGCTTCATGCCGCGAACGAGCACCCGGATCTTGGGCGCCTTCGCCCCATCGCTGATGCCATTCGGAACCACCACGCTGACCATCGCCATGCTGCCATAGGGATCGCCCAACGGATTGCCCGCGCCATCCGCGAAGTTCGGATCCAGCGCCCCGGACCGCTGCCCCGCGGTGATGACGTTATACCAACCCGTCGCCGTCATATCGGTGCCGGAGATCCCCTCCGGCACCTCGATATCATTCACCACTACCTTCAGCACATCCTCGATCTCGCCCATTCCGAGCAGGATCTCCATGCGCGTCAGGTTCCCGTCATTGCGCGCGAACACCAGCGGCGGATCATACCAAACCGTCCCGTAGGCCAGCGGAACTGCATCGTTGTACCGGGCTTCGTTGTTAAGAATCGCCGACAGGCTCCGCTCGGCGTCCCCATGGCCACGGACCTCGATCTGCGCTGGCACAAACTCCACGCCGCCGAACCGCCCTAGCGCAAACATCCCCCGAGCTTCGCAATCCGGCCGCGTATAGCGGCAAGCAGTGAACGGCCCCCCACCATTTAACTGACCCTCCCCGCCCGCTTGATCCGCCGAATATCCGCACCGGTATAGCGCCGAATACTTGCCCTTCGACCCGCCGTCCATCGCTTCTTGCCGTTGCGCCACATTGGAGGGAAACGTCCACGGACAGCGTCGCTGAATCCGGACCTCTGGTAGCACGATCCGCTGCAGGTTCAGCCGGTTGGTGAAGGTAACCCGCAACGTGCTCTCTGTGATTTCATCGGCGTCGCCCCCTACGCCTTGAAACACAACCCGAGCTTCGCTCGCCGCCGCTTGCCCCGTCAGATCATAAAACAGGAACCGAACCGTGACCTTAGCGCCCTTGAACCCCGGGTTTCGCGCCAGTTGGGAAAAGCGCGAATCGGCATTCGCCAATGTAACGCTCACCTTCGCCGCGCCATCCAACCCCGCGTCCGAAGACGCCGTGATGTCGAATACGTTATGCCGCAACACGCGCGCGTCATAGCTATCACCGCCGAACGTCGCCCCATGCGTACCCCAACGCTCCGTCGTCCCGTCACGCAGCACGCACTCAAACAGAAACAATGGAGTCGGCGTGACCGCTTGTTCTTTGATCTCGTCAATGGTTGGCACGCCTATGAATTCCCCCTGCTTCTTACCCGAACGGAAACGTCAAAAACATCAGTGGACCGGGCCCGACACGTCAAAACATCGTCCAGGAACCTTGCTGACGCATGCACGCCGCCTTGCGCACCCGTCTTTTGGTACGCCGACGCGCTTGGCTGCGCCTCCACCTGCATCCCGCACAAATCCACTTGCTTGCCGGCCGCCACCCTTGCCCCAAACCGCACCGACTCGGTCGACTCCCCCAGCCCAGTCCGCATCTGGATCCGCTGCCATCCCGCACTCAATGCGAACGGACGCACCGCCGAGCCGCCGGTCGTCTCCGCAACCAGCGATACTCCGTCCCCGCCAACCGACCGCGCCCACACGCTCAGGACGTATTGAAAATCCCCGGGTACCGCCAGGTCCTGCGCAACAACCTGATCCGCGCCACCGCTATTCAAAACCCGAACCGCACGCATTGTGCCCCACGGATCGTCGACGCCCATGGTCACCCCAATCTGCGGATCGTTATTCCACTCCGACGCCGACGGATTCTCGCTTTGCAACATCAGATTCCCAGCCGGCTCCAGAAACGTGAAGCTCCCCCGTCTGCCCTGCACCGCTTGATGGAGTGCCCGCAGCGCCAACCATTCACTCTCGGTCAGACCGATAGCCAGCAACTCCCATTCCCACAGCGCCCAGTCCGGATCTGCATACTTCACTTCACTGCCGTCCGCCATCTGGTTTCGCACCGTTCGCGCATAGCGTCTCCGGCGCAACGGATACATACCCACCGAACCGCTCGTAAATTGTGGGAACACTAACATCGCCTTTACCGGTTCTCCTTGATCACCATCGCCATCACACCCTTGCCTGGGGCCTCGAAGATAAGCTCCACTTCGTCACCGTCAAAGCTGCAGTTTGAGTATTCGACCCCGTCCCACGGATCCATGAACGAGAAACTCCCGGACGCACCTCCCTGGTCCAGGAAGAACTCCTCCAAACGGAACATCTCGTCCTCGGTCAAGTGATCCAATCGAATAAACCACCGCTTCAGTGGCGCCGCGAACTCTGTATTCCGCTGCTCTTGTCCATCCACAAACACAAATGAGTTGGTCGAAAACCCTTCCGCCCGCTCCGCCGGATATTGCGCGATCGCCCCCGACGCTAATACAGGAAATGTCGACATCTATGCCTCCCGAATTACATCGTTGAGAATGCTGGACTCCAGCATGGCCTGCCGAACCGCCAACGCAATATCGTTGCTGCGGTCCAGAATTGACTGGCTATCCAGCGCCTGCACCTGAACCGTCACCTGCGGCGCTTGCACCTGCTGCAACGCTCGGGGAGCACTCCGCTGCCCATGGTCGACGGCAAAAAGGGAACCCGGCGCAACTGCGCCCACCCCCGCATCGATGTTCACCGACTGCGGCAGCGTAAACGAGGTGAACGTCGGTAGCTGCGAATCATTGCCTCCTCCCCCGAATAGGCTGAAGATTCCGTGGATCAAAGGAGAAATGCCTGTCGCGATCCCCAGACCACCCAGCAGGCTCCCACCGATCCCGCTAGCCGCGGGATTCGCTGCCCGGACCACCTGGGAGACCACGTTTTGCGTATTCGTCGCCGCTGCGCTCGACACCGCCTGTCCCAGCGTCTGGATCTGCCCGATCTGCTGACTCAACCGAGCCACCTGACTCTCCAGCGGACTCACGTCCAGTGCTCGCGCCAACGGAGCCACCGCATCCTTCAGCACCTGTTCAAGCGACATTCTGTCCCCCGCTTCCCATCTCTTTCCTCAACTCCTCTGCCAAGACCACAAATCCATCTCCCAGGCGAGCTGGCAACGAAAACCACGGCGCCTTCGCCGCGCCGAAGCTCTCCCCGCGCCTCCAAGCCACAAAGGCCTCCACCATCGCGATACTCTCCGGCGTCACATACGCATTCGGACACTCCTGGAGCGCAGCACCTCCCCGAGCCCAGACCAACCGCTCAGGTCCCTTCTCTTTTTCATCGAGAAATCCGCACCGCCTCCGCTTCTCCAACCTCTGCCGGCGGCACGCATCGCACTTCCATCCGGCCTGATTCCCGCGGAGGAAATGGAAGGCGACGATCAGTTTTTTACTTCGTTCTCACTCAACCCGCATTCGGACTTGATCCGACCGAGAATCTCTGCGGCCAACGCCATCGGACCCCGGTCAATCAGCATCTCCGGTGTTGCGGTCTCGCCATCGATCGCCAACCCCTCGACGGCCTCCAGCCCCCATTCGAGATAGGCCCGATCAATCTCCCCGGCCAGTACCATCGCTTCCAGCTTTTCCCGTGTATCATCGCCGGCATTCAGGAACTCCAGCTTCCGGCCGATCTCCCGGATCTTCCGCCCTAACGCGATCCGCCTGCCCACCGAAACCCGCGCGATCTTGTACCGGACGCGAACGGCGCACGCGGAGTCAAACCAAACCGAGCTTTCATGCGACGTCTGCCCGTCCGCACCGATGCCTCTATCCGAATGCAATGTAGAGTTCATCATCCACGCTCCCTTGCGCACGGCTGCCGGAGAACGACCACTGCAGCCGCGTTTCCCGGTCATCAAACGTCGGCACCTCCGGCACCATCGCCGGCATGTAGGCGCCCAACAATTGCCCGCTCTGCTCACCCAGCTGGATCATCGCCCCAATCGGCGAACGGGACCTCGCCGCCTGGTATAACTCCTTCGTCTGCGCGTCGTCCTGCTCGAAGATCTTGAAGTCCAACTGCACCGACCTCTGTCCACCGGTGATGCACCGCGCCACATCACTGCCGAACTCCTGAGCCCGTTGCGCGATCTGGTTATTCAGCCGAAGTTCCGCCTCGGTCAGCGAATAGAACCGGTTTGGCGTCGATCCCATCCACACCTGCCCGATGTGCCCAGGCACAATCGTGTAGTCGAATCCCACTGAGCCCGGCTCAACCGGGTAGCTGGAGAGTCCCGCATCACCCGCCGTGAAGCTCGCGCTGTCGATCACATCCTGTGCCGGCCCCGCGAAGGCAAACTCATGAAAGTCGCCGTTCACGGTGATCGACATCCGATCCATCGCCGCGCCGTTCAACAAACGCTGGACCGCCCCGGCCGGATCCCAGTAGTCATAAATCGTGACGCTAGGCAGATCCGTCGCCAGTGCATAGGTCATCGTTCCTCCAACGCTGGTCCCATTCCCCGGCGTCACGGAGAACGGCGCATTCACCACCACCGTGGTGGAATTCACAACCACCTCAACAAACCGAATCTCGCCACCCACCGTAATTCCCTGGCCGACCGCCAGGTCATGCGCGGCGGTGAACTCGATCTGCGTCAATCCCGTCACGCTGGACACCGTTGCGCCAGTGAATGTCACCGGCGCCCCGCCCATTACACCCTCAAACAAAGGACCCTGCGACACCGCGTGCCCCACACCTCCCCACTGTGTCATCAGTGTGTTCAGTTGAAACGTCGTCGTCTTCCGAATCCGGTTCGGCAAACCCGGGAACGTTCGGCTGCCGGTCTTATCCCGCCGGTCCGTTGTCACCGGCGCCTGTCGCGACTCCAGATGAACCAGGGGAATGCGTTGATCCGCGGCGACCGGCGCCGCCTCTCCGTAGTTCGACTCGAGCCCGACATACGCCCGATTATTATTCGATGAAATGTAACAAGACATATCTTCCCTTCGTTCCCCCGCCCCTCTGCTTATGCGGATACATCCACTTCAAACGTCACTGTTGCGATCTGCAAGAAATTCAAACCGCCCCGCTTCACCGCCTCAATGTCCACTTGGTAACGCCCCACAAAGAACGCGCCTTCGCCCCACGCGCCTCGGTGCCAGTCCAGCACCTGCGTCACCGCATCGGCATACAACCGGACCTGTTCCTCGATGTCTTCGATTCGATCCTGCGAAACACGGACCTCGGCAACCACCCGGACCGTTCCGGAGAAATTGCGGAACTTCTCCGTCAGGAGATTCTTGACGCGATCGGCATACACATGAATCCGCGGATACTTCACGGTTTCACTCCGCTCGCTCAGCTCAGCCGAGACGTTCTGGCCAATCACATTCGCATGCGAAATCCCGTCCAAATCCACGCCACTATCCATCGCGGTCTGCTGAATCGCGTCGCGTAAGCCCAACTCGGAGGCATTCAGAAACTCCATCGTTTTCCGCGTCGCAACACTCGCCGTCTTTGCCATGCGCGTCTCTCCTTTTGCGTCCGGCTAACCGCGCCGCAATACATTTCCCGCCGCCAGATACAGATCCGGAGCTTGCCCTTCCCCGGGTTCCCTTCCGGCCGCCACCCCAGAGCTTGACAACGTAAAGGTCCCGCCAATCGCCACCGGCAACCCGTTCTGGAGCATCATCGTGTCCGGGCTGCTTCCCACGTACACGTTGAACGATATCGCCACCTCGGGAGCCTCGCCGCTCTGCACCGTCAGCAGCGACCCCGCGGGTGTTGCAAACGTCAGCGTCTCCCCCGCCATCCCCTCCGCGCCATCCGAGGAGACCCAACTGATCTGTGCCCAGTAGGTCGCTTCCGGCAGCGCCCCTGCCGCCGAACCCATCAAAGGAGTTCCAGCCTTCGGTACCGGCGTCGTGACCAACCCCACTCCCCAACGGGCCGCCTGCTCCTTCGCCCGCTGCGCGAGGTCCCGATACTCGAAATACTTCTCTTTGTAGCGATCATTCAGCTGATTGTGGAAGCCGTCCCGATACACGACCGCCAGCGCGTGTAGCGCGTGCCACCGCTTCATCTGGCGCGTCACCACGACATCAGACACTCCCACTTCCCGGCGCGTACTACCCTTCGGGTCCTCTACCGAGCCATTCAGCAGGAAATCCAGGACTTCATGCGTCAGTTCCTCGGTCGCCAGCGAGAGCTTCCCCTCCAGGTCAATCATCTCGGTGTGAGCCAGATTCAGAATCGCCGACTCATACACCCGCAGATCTTCCACCAAGTTCGGACTTCCATCTGTTAACAACATGCCCGTCTACCCTTTCTGACCAAATGAACCTCTAGGCGGAACTGGCCGAGTTCCCTGCGCCTCTACAGTCACCGCCGTTCTCCACTCCCTCCGGATACGAGCGCGATACTGCGCTGCCTCAGCCACCGAAGCCAATTCCGCACGGCCGCCAGCGACCATTTGCCGGGCCGACGCCTCACCGACCTCCATGCACAAACCAGCGCGGCCACCATCCGCCGTCTTCACCGAACGAATCACCAGAAATCCATCCTGTGCACGCTGCTCTGCGACCCCATCCTTCTGCTCTTTCTTGGCCACTCCGATTTCCTCTCCGCCGTATTAAAAGGAGAGGAGGCATGCCCGCCGCCGAGCTGCCTCCTCTCCCCGTCGCGAACTGCTGACGTCGTTACCCGACGTGTTAGCTGTTGACCTGGACGGCATGGTCGTTGCGCAGAGCGCCGGCGCCGTACAACACGTCCACGGTGAACTGCTGCGCCAACGTGTTCGGCTGATAGCTCATCGTCACGCGCATGCCAAAGTTCCCCAGCTCCGCGTACTCCGCGATAGCGCCCGTACCCGGCAGCGGCTGCGGCAGTCGCCGCACCACCAGACCCATCGCATCCCGCGCGAACGCCAGATTGTGCGTCGTCGCCGGACCCGACCCCGTCTTCTTCACAAACTGGGACCGGAAGATGTAGAAGTCCTTCATCTTGCCGACCGAACCGTCGATCAACGCCCGCAGGCCGGCATCCCCAACGCTGCTGTACTCGCTGAAGCGCGGAATCTGGCGCAACGTCGAATAGGTGTCCGGATCCACCACCAGATACTTCGGCTGGCTGGGCGGAACCTTCGCGGAGAACAGCGCCGTTTCGGCGGCATCCACCACGGCTTCGGTAATCGGCGTCCCCGCGGTCCCCACTGGCGTGTTCGAGGTGAACAGCCCGTAAAGATCCAGCAGATCGCTCTCGATCTTCTCGGCCAGTGCCACAACGGCCGGCTGCATGTACAGCCGCAACAGATCCGGCACCGCGAGCACCTTCGTTACGTCCGGTACCAGGAACGTCGCCTCGGCATGCGTGCTCAGTTGGATTTGCGCATTCCCAAGACTCGGATTCTGGGTCGTCACCGTACCGCCCTCGGCGATGTTGTTCGCCACCAGGGTCGGAGGAATCGGAACATTGATCAGGTCACCGGCCTGGGCAAGCGACTGCTCATAATCCCGATTGACCAGATTCCCCAGGACCAGGTTCCCCATCAAAGCTGGTAGCGCATCTGCCGCCACCATCTTCACAATTGCGTTCGCCACATTCGATGATGTAATTGCTGGCATACTTCTCCTCTTTCTCTCCTTGCGTTGATTGCTCTCGCTTTTAGAGCCCGCGCAGCGTCTGCGACGCCACCCGCGCGATCTCCTGCCGGATGCGGTTCATCTCCTCGGTGTCCATCCCCGGCTGGATTCTGTCCAGGTCCACGACAACGCCACCTGCCCGCTGCCGTGACCCGGAACTCGCCCCGGATCCACCGGCGATCCTCGCCGGCAATAGCTCCGGGTTCTCCCCAACAAACTGCGCCAGATACTCCTTCAGCGAGACTCCGCCCCTGGCCTGCAGTTGTCCGTCTTCATTCCGTTGAATTTCTTCTTTCACTGCCCGATAGGCTAGGTCCAGCTTCACGACTCCGAGCTTCTCCAACTCGCCACGTACCGCCAAACTCCGTTCCGCCTCTTCCACCACCGAGCGGGCCTTCGCGTTCTCCACGCTCAGCGCCGCGATCTTCTGCTCCAGATCCTGCCGCTTGGCAATCTCGGCGGCCAATTCCGTCTTGCGGAATTCGTCGATCGCCGTTCTCACCGCCCGCTGAATCTCCCCGGCTCCATCCACGGCTGCTTCGGCAACCGGGCCCTGCTCCATCTCGTTGCTGTTCTCGCCACTTTCCACAGCCGTTCTCCCGTTCCAAATCTCAAAACAAAAGGCCGGAGCTTCCGGCTCCGGCCCAATACCTTCTTCGGGACCCAATCAATAGCCCCGTGCCCTGCGATCTATCGCACCTAACTATGTACTCCGCTCTGCTCGTCTAGAGCCGCATCGATTTCCGCCACGATGCGATCTTTCACGTCCTGTCGCGAATCCGCCAGATACTTCAGCGCCAGCTTCTTCATCACCTCGCGCTTCAACGTCGGCGACTGGACCTCCATCGCGAACAACTGCTTGGCATCGTCCAGTTCCGTCGAGAAATCCGCGATATCGAACTGATCCAGCCCAGTCACACTGACTGCGATCCCATCCTGCCGCGCGGCCTCAATCGCCTTCAGCACGCGCCGCAGTTGCTCCTTTACGACATCCCCGTAGGAACGCAGCACCTCGTGGGTGATCGAGAAATCCCTTTGCTTGCTCAGCCCGCTCTGCCGGCCGACCGCATCCAGTGACCCTCCGGCCTGCACCATGTAGCAGATCCGGTAGATCTCCTCCTGAAGCCGAACCAGATTATCCGCGGCAATCTGATAAACCTTGCCTTCCGGCTCGGTCCATCCAAACCGATCGTCCGGACCCAGTTGGATGTAGTAGCTCTCCCCAACCATCTGCGTCCATTCGCGTTCGGAGTAAACCACAGGCATCGCAAACAACCCCATCGTAAGGGCCCAACTCAAAGCGTTGCTCTTGTTGAAATGCTCAAGTTGTAGAGAACCGGCACGGTTAAGCATCCACAATCCTTCGGGAATACGCAGAGCGAACAGCGGAACCTGCCCCAGACCCGCCAGCCCGTGCAGCCCCTCGTCGGTCTGTTGAATCTCCCCATCCCGGCCAACCCGCTCATAGCTCTTGAACTGCTGTTTGTCGTAATAGGTCCAGCGCGTCTCCGGAACCCACTCCTCGTTCTCGACATTGCGCTTCCGCAGAGCATCGGTGCGAATCACCACCCACTCGAAATTCCCGTCCGTATCCTCGCTCCAGTTGATGATGTCTTCCGCCGCGTACGACACCAGATAGGCCCGCGATGCTCCGCTGGCATCTTCCTCCCCGCGCGTCTCCACCGGACCGTCCGTCTTCGGGAAGTCCACTAGCACGTAGCTCGCCCCGCTTATCAACGCATCGATGAATTGACTCCGGAACAGATCCGCGATCCCGGTCCCTTTCCGGTCGGCATCGTCCACCAGCGCGGCAAAGAACTGCTTGGCCTTCTCATCCTGGCCCGTGAAGGTCAGCGCAGGTTCCCGCCGGAACAGCGTCGCGGCATACCAGTCCACGATGGAGCCGATATAGTTCTCATAAAAAACGCGCGTCAGCCGCTCGGCGTAGACATCGCCCGGCTCCCGCTGACGCCGGATCAGATACTGGCTTGCGTTCGACGTGAACTGTTCGCCGCCGACGTACAAATCACGATACTTCGCCAAGACCGCTTTCTTGCTCGTGTATTCCGGATGTTCCCGATCAATATCAAACACTCGTTTCGTCCCTTCCGTTTTCTACCCGGCCCCCGGCGTTCCGCCGAGCTCGCCCCCAACCACCGTCAAAACAGCCGATTCCCACGCTCGCCAATCTTCAACCCATGAAATTCCTGCCACACCAAATATCCCAGAGCGTCGGAAAGATGCGTCCTCTTTGCATCGCGATCTTTATCAATTAATTGGCTATTTTCGATGTAAGAAACTTGTTCAAAATCTTTCACCAGCTCTCGGCAACGCGGATCCACCACCAACGCGCGCTCCCCGCTGGCCGAATGCAGCTTCGCATTCACCGCCGCCACCCGGTCCCGAATCGCCGGATTCGACGTCGGCACGCGAAATTCCGCCCGGTCGTACAGCCCCGGCCGGAAGAACTCCTCCAGCATCTGAATATCCGACTTTCCGGTCGTCTGCTGCCTCGTCCCGGTCGCGTCCGCATAGATCATCACACCCGCGCGATGCCCGCCAAACCGTCTCTCAAACTCCTCGCAGGCTTGCAGCGTCGTCACCCGGCTCAACACAATCTCGTCCAATACCCGAATCCGGTCACCGGCGATTTGCACCACCACCGACGACATGGGATCCACGTTGAAATCCAGCGCCCACAACAACGGCAATTCTGGATCCAGTTCCAGCACCTGAACGTTCTGCTCCCGGTCAAAGGCGTGATAAACACGCCCGGCGTTCATGTTCAGATACTCGCCCAGCGCCTCCTGCTGATAGAAGCGTTCGTCATAGCTATGCTTCAGGCGCTCGTAATAATCCGGAATCTTTGCCAGCAGATGCACGTTTTCGAAGGGCTTCGCAAGAACCGTCTCATAACCCTCCACACAATCCGAGATGAATCGCTCGTACACCCAGTCGTAGCCCTTTGGCGTCCACACCGCGAACCCGCACAGCCGCGTTGCCTGCGGATCCCGCAAACGCCCTTCCAGTCGCAGCCAGGCCTGCTCCTGCGTATAGCTGAGCTCATCAATACCGAACCACGCGAGATTACTTCCGCGCAGCCGCTCGAACTCCTCCATCGGACGGAACAGGATCTTCGATCCTGTATCCGTCATCACCAGATAGTTCTCCCCCCGATTCAAAACATACGGAATCCGGTTCGCTTCAAGAACCTCCAGCAGGGACGCCAGCGTCGCATCCCGAAGCATGGGATACGTTGGCGCCCCGATCAGGCCCGTCCGCCCGGGATTCAGATAACTTAACTTGATCGCTTCCTGGCAAAGCGCCTGACTCTTCCCCGACCCGATCGGCCCACTGAATCCCTTAAACCGCGCTCCCGAGGCGTGAAACTTCTTCTGTGACGGCAACGCCTGGTAGACGATCTCGCGATCCACGAATCGCGCGACTACTTCTTCCTCGCCGGAGGTTTCCCCGCGCTCTGGTCCGGTTCCTCGTTTTCCGGTTCCATCTCCTCGGTCTGATCGGTCTGACGACTTGATCCGTCCACCCACTGAACCCGGACCTCCTTCGGATGTTCTTCCTCTAATTCCTTACGCAGCTGCATCAGCCGGATGTAATCACCCAGCGTCACTCTCACGCTCTCCCCGCCGAGCTTTTTTTCGACCGTCTCAATCAACCGATTAACGACTCGTACATCCTCCGTCCGACGCCTGGCCGTCAGATCGTTTTTTTTTTCTGAATTTGTTTCTTCGCTCATCAGGCCCTCTCGCGAGTCAGATTGAACGACTCGAACCAACTCCACCCGACTCCGCAAACTCGATCCCATTCAAAACACACCAGATGTACATTTCTTATGAAGGTGTGATCGGTGTTTGCCCCGCGGATATTCTGTTTCCGGCAACCGACCTCGCTACACTGACCGTTATGAGAACCGCCGCCATCGCCCTCCTGGCGTTCACTCTCCTGCCCCTCGCCTTCCGGCCGATACAAGCGGCGGAGCCCGATTGGCCCAAAGTCGAACAACACGCCCTCGATCTCCTCCAGCGCTATCTCCGGATTCCCTCCATCGATCCACCCGCCGATACTCGCGAAACCGCGGCACTCTTTCAGGCGGAGCTCGAAGCCGCCGGCCTTCAACCGACCCTCTATTCCAGCGGACCTGACGGCCAAACCAACCTGATCGTCCGCCTCCCCGGCCGCGACAAATCCCTCAAACCCCTGCTGTTGCTGAATCACTTCGACGTGGTGCCCGCCGATCCCGTCGGCTGGGGAGACATCGACCCCTTTGGCGCGGAAATCCGTCCAGGCCGCGCCGGTGAACAAGGCGACTACATCTGGAGCCGCGGCGCGCTCGACATGAAAGGCATCGGAGTTCTACAACTCACCGCGCTGATCGAGCTCAAGAAGGCCGGCATCGTCCCGCCCCGCGACATCGTCATGCTCTCCACTGCCGACGAAGAAACCAGTGGCCTCCGCGGCATTCACTGGATGGTGGACAACCACTGGGAGGAGCTGGACCCGGCCTACGTTCTCGACGAAGGCGGCGTCTCCAGCCGCAATCTGTTTTCTCCCGGCAAGCTGGTTGCCGGCATTGCAGCAGGAGAAAAGCAGGTCCTCTGGCTGCAACTCACCGCCCGAGGAACCGCTGGCCATGGGTCGCAGCCGATCGCGGACAACGCGAACCTCACCCTTCTGCGCGCGATTCAACGGGCCATGGATCTGCCCGTCGTCGAGCCCCCGCCCTTTGTCGCGGAAATGGAACAGGCTCTCGGCACGGCCGCTAACAACAAGTTCATGAACGCAATCCGGGGCAACACGATCTCCCTGACCTCGCTCACCGCCGGCGTCGGCGACCCGCCCCGCGCCAACGTCATCCCCTCCACCAGCGTCGCCACCCTCGACTGCCGCCTGCTTCCCGGCGTCAATCCCGACGAATTCATCTCGGAGGTGGCCGCCCGCATCAATGACCCACGCGTCTCGATCGACATGCTGAACATCGGCGTCGACGCCGGCATCAGCCCCACCAATACGCCGATCTTCGAAGCCCTGAGCAAGGCGACCCTGCGCGCTCATCCCGACGCCGTCGTGACCCCCATCCTGCTTCCCTACGGCACTGACGCCCGCGTCCTGCGCGACATGGGCATTCCCGCCTATGGCTTCAACCCGATGATCCTCAGCGCCGACATCATGGCCACCATGCACTCCGACGCCGAACGCATCCCCGTCGACCAGTTCCTCCAGGGCCTACACATCTATTACGATGTCCTCACATCCGAATATTAAGACTTCGCGCAGCGCCAGCCCACAGACAGAACCGCGCGCGTGAGTAAGCGGCAAACGGGTGACCAGTGAGGCGTCTCCCGCCTACTTGACCAGCAACACCATGTGATCTTCATCCCGCAAATCTCCCTCAAGCCCCATCGCCATCGGCTCCGTCCCCCATTTCACAAACCCCCGCGACTCATACAGCCTCCGAGCCCCAACATTGCCCAACTCCAACGAAAGATACACCCCGACGACCCCCATATGCTCCCGAGCATGGCCCACCGCCGCATCCAATAAATCCCCACCGATCCCCTGCCCTCGATGCTCCGCATCCACATGCATGCCCCAGATGTACGCCTTGTGCCGCAGCTTCGGACGATCCCCCCGCCGGATCCCGATCATCCCCACAAGCGTCCCATCGCCGGAGACCGCTCCAAACACCGCCCCTTCCTCCTGCCCGCGTGCCAACGCATCCCCCAACAACGCGCGACCCCGCACTTGCTCCTCCTCCACCGTCGTCAGGAACGCCGCCGGCGTTTGCTCCAATGCCCGCAACCGGATCTCGATCAACGCCTCCAAATCGCTCAACTGCAAACCGCGGATCTCCATCGCTCCAAGCTAACAGAGACATCCGCCCCAGCCCACTTCTCATCCCCTTCGCCCTCCGGAACTTCTCTTACTTGACCGCCCCGATTCCCGCATGCTACCTTCCATCCGGGTCACGAAAAACCCGCAAAAGGAGCATTCCCGCATGAAATTCGGTGGATTCTACGAACACCAGTGCCCGCGTCCCTGGAACAGCGAATCGGATCATCGGCTATTGCACAACGCGATGGAGCAGGTGGAGCTGTCCGACAAGCTCGGCTTTGATTACGTCTGGGCCACCGAACATCATTTCCTGGAGGAATATGCGCACTCCTCGGCGCCGGAAATCTTCCTGGCCGCTTGCAGCCAACGGACCAAAAACGTCCGCCTCGGTCACGGCATCATTCAGATGCCCCCGGCCATCAACCACCCGGCCCGCGTGGCCGAACGCATCGCCACGCTCGACCTGATCAGTGACGGCCGAGTCGACTATGGCTTCGGAGCCGGCGCTTCGGAAACCGAGCTCGGCGGCTTCTATGTGCCTCAGCCCAAGAAGAAACTGGCGATGCTCGAAGGGGCGCGTACCGCCATCGAGATGATGACCCAGGCGCCCTTCCATGGTTTTGAAGGCGAGTTCGTCAAGGTTCCAGGACGAAACGTCGTACCCAAGCCGCTCCAGAAGCCCCATCCGCCGCTATGGATGGCCTGCTCCAATCGCGAATCGATCGCCCAGGCTGCCCGCCTTGGTGTCGGCGCCCTGACCTTCTCCTTTGTCGGGGCGGAACAGGCCAGCCAGTATCGCAACCTCTACTACGAGACTCTTGAAAAAGAGGCCGTTCCAATCGGCTACTCGGTCAACCCGAATTTCGCCATCGCCTGCCCCTTCCTCTGCGACCGCGACGAGCAGAGGGTCTTCCAACTTGCCCAGGAAAGCTACGGATTCTTCATCTACGGCCTCGGCCACTACAGCTTCTTCGGTGAACACCAACCCGGCGTCACAGACCTCTGGGACGAATTCCACAACAATCCCAAGGACTTCGCGCTGCCGGAAGGAATCCCGGACGATTGCGTCGGCTCTCCGGAGCGCATTCGCAAGCAGTTGAAGAAGTTCGAGGAAGTCGGCATCGACCAGGTGATCATGATCTCCCAGGCCGGCAACATCCCGCACGAGTTGCTGTGCTCCTCAATCGAGCTGTTCTGTAAGGAAGTGCTTCCGGAGTTCAAGGAACGCGACCTTGCCGACCAGCCGAAACAAGCCGAACGCCAGCAGCGCCTGAATGACGTCGCCATGCCGCGACGACCGGAAACACCCGTACCGGCAGAGCCCACGCTCATCCGCGCCGCCGGCCACCACTAAAAGGAGGGTGGGCTTTAGCCCGCGCGATGCTTCAGCATCGCGATGATTGGGGGCCGGGGTTCACCCGGCGGGAGGCATTCGGCCTCCTATTCCGCGAAGCGTTATACGCCTGCGAACCGGCACACCGTGGCGCGGGGCCATGCCCCGCGAAACACTTAATTCCCACCCGGGGAACTCGGCAACCCAAACGCGACACTATTTCCCGCGTTGAGCCGCTCACTCAGATCGCGGTTCACTGAGTCAAGCGCAAACGAACTCTTCACGCCCGCATTCGTGATGTAGTGCACCGTATTCCCATCCACCCAATACGCCGACGCAGCCAATACCTGGCCGTCTTTCAGCGCAAACAGGAACAGCCGCGAAATATCATCTTGAATCCCGGCCTTCGTGGAGACCGTCGCCTGTTCCGGCTCAGGCTCCACAGGATTTTGTTTTAGATAATCTGCCTGGAGCTTCTTAATGCCAGCCTCATCCTGCAGAAAATACTGATTCAAAATCACCACCGGCGACTGATCCGTGCCACCCGTGCTCCGACCCACGCCGCTCAGCGCATCCGATGAATTGCTGGGCGAGTTCGGCGCGTTCCCAGCCACGTTCTGGCTCTGGTAGTTATACACATTCGTGTTGACCTTCGGAGCCTGCTGGGCCTGAGACGGATAATACCCGCCACCATAGAAAACGGGGAACCCGATGGGATAGGAACTCGTAAGCGGCAGCCGGCTCACACCGGCCGAGCCCGGCCGGCCCTGGTTCTGCACGGCGGGAGGATAGTTCACGGTAAAACCGCCGGTTCCGGGCGGAATCGCCGCCGGAGAGCCCGTCCCGGGAAACAGAATCGAGCCGTAGGGATTCACCTGCGCGCCGCCGCCGGTGATGCCCCCTGGGGCCCCGCCCGGAAACATGACCGATCCAAAGGGATTGATCTGTCCCCAACCCGGCGACGCAAGAGCCGCCGCCATCGAAAGCATCATTAGGAGCCGCATATGCAGAGCCCTCCTCTGTCCATGAATTTTAGACGTTTTTTGCTTCGGTGTCGTTGCATGAATCTTCCGCCGCCCCAGGGTAAGCCTATGGAGGCCGGTCTATTCAGAAGATCCGCCGAGAAGAAAAACGCTACGAGGAGGCCAACAGCGCCCGAGCATCGGCAATCAGATCAGGGATGTTCTCTTGCTGCAGCGAAGAATAGTAGCCCCGGATCTGCATGTTTTCATCCACCAGCACGAACTTGCTGGAATGCTCCAGGCTCCCGTCCACGAACCCCAGATGGAATCCGTCACTGCACAGCTCATCCAGCGCCTTCTGGTCGCCGGTGAGGAAATGCCAGACGCCTTCGATCGCCTTGGAACGTTTGGCGTACGCATCCAGGACCTCGGGGGTGTCATGATCCGGATCCACGGTGAAGGAAACAAGTTGGATCCCTTCCTTGGCCAGCTCTGCCTGAATCGCATTCATGCGCGTGTTCATCAACGGACAGGCCGCCTCGCACGAGGTGAACATGAAGTCCGCGATCCACACCTTGCCGCGCAACGTCCCATCGGCGGAGAAGGCGTTCCCGTGCTGATCGGTAAGGGTAAAGGAAGGAATCTCCCCGAACTTGTCCAGCTTCGCCGCACGGCTCCCGCATCCGGCCAAAACCAGCGCGGCCAGCATGACGAGCCCACCGGCAACCCTAGCTATCGAACGCAAGCAAACCATAAAGCAGAGGGAGATAAACCACGCTGGTCAGCAGGACCCGCCGCGCATGCAAGGTCGACCGCGACGACATCGCCTGAAAACCTGTATAACAAGCCACCAGCCCCAGGACGATCGCTCCGAACAAATACACACTGCCCGCCATCTGGAAGTAGCTCGGAGCCAGGCTCATCGGCACCAGCGCCAAGGAGAAAAACACGATCCGCCGAGCCGTCGAATCCAGATCCGGTTCCACCACCGGCAGCATCCGAATCCCAGCGCGAGCATAATCTTCGCGGTACATCCAAGCGATCGCATAAAAATGCGGGAACTGCCATAGGAACAAGATCGCGAACAGGATCCCCGCTTCATAAGTCAGGTGCCCGCTCGCCGCCGCATACCCGATCAGCGGAGGCATCGCGCCCGGAATCGCCCCGATGGTCGTCGAAATCGGCGAACGGCGCTTCAGCGGCGTATAGACAAACAGGTAGCTCGCCAGCGTGAACAGCGCCAGAAATCCGGTCAGCAGATTCGTCCCAATACACAGCTCAAAGAATCCCGCCGCCGAAATCAACGTACCGAACACAAACGCATCGCGCGAGCTCACGCGTCCCGACGGAATCGGCCGAGCCTGCGTCCGCCGCATCAGTCCGTCACCTTCCCGCTCGTACCATTGATTCAGCGCAGCCGTGCCGCCCGCGATCAGCATCGTGCCGATCAGCGCATGCACCAATTCCATCCAACTCCATGGACGTCCCAGCCGGGTCCCGAACACGAACCCGACCGCCGTGCTCATCAAAATGAAGAACGTGATCCGCGGCTTGGTCAGTTCAAACAGCGCGCCTGGATTGGCCGCCGCCAGCATGGTTCGCATCATCGCCATCGAGGACTTCATGACGTCACCGCCGCGTGAGAGTCGGTCCGTCGTGCGGCCTTCGCGGCAACATTTCGGCGGATCTGAATCGACAAAAGGATTGTGAATGCCAACGTTAAACCGCCTCCGGCCACATGGGCCACGGTCGCCAAAACCATCTGCAGGGGCATCTCCTGCGCCATCATCCGGGTGAAGTACGCCGCGATGCCAAGCACGACCTGCAGCGAAACGATCCACACCAGCGCCTGGCCTGCCTGGCTCAGCGCGGCGTGTTTCGGAAACTGATTGAGCACAAAGATCGCCACCATCAGCACAATCGCGGTGACCAGCAGAGCCCCGGCCAGATGCGGCAGCAGCCCGATCGCGCGATGCCTAAATCCCGCGCCCAAGGCAATCTGAATCAACACCGCCACCGGAGCCGCGATCGACAAACTCCGCAACGACGGGAATCCGTAATCCTCAACGGGCTCGGCGCCCTTCAGCCAGCCGCGCGAGGTAAACAGTGCGATCGCCACGGTCGTCGAAAAAAACAATTGCGCGAGACACGCATGCGCGGTCGAAACCGCCGGCGGCTGGAGCCACAGCACCGTAGCGCCACCCAGCAACCCTTGCGCGATCACCGCGCCCAGCGCGATCCATCCCAACCGGCGCATCCAACGCCGCGGATCAGTCCGCTGAATCCAGATCGCCAGAATAATCGTCAGGATCCCGACCGTCGTCGCCACCAGGCGATGTCCGGTTTCAAACAGCACCCCGCCGGTCATCTCCGGAAACACCTGTCCATAGGACAAAGGCCAGTCCGGCACCGAGAGTCCTGCTTCTTTACTGGTCACCGATGCGCCTGCAACTACAAGAAAAAGCGTACAGATCGCCACCAGAATGGCGAAACGGTGCAACCCCGGTGAGTACTCGGGCTGCACGACACGCAAATTAGGTTGTGGCGACGACACCGTCAAAAGGAGACCTGCTTGGCGACTTCTCTTCTCGCAATAATTATTCTAGCGCAGTAGGACGACTTCGCGTTAGTGGACCGCCCAGCGATTCAATTTCTTCCGGATCCCGACCGCCCTACCGCTCTTCATCGGAGAACTCAATCCCCGCGATGAAAATCTCCGGACGCGCCTGATTCCAATTGTCCGGCACCTGATCGAACGGAAGCCGAAAGTCCTTGGTTTGCCCCGGCGCCGAACCACCCATCCGGCGGCTCACAATGGGGACCCGCGAACGCATCACTTCGATACCACCATAGTCGCGGAAAAGACAATAGATCTCAACCACGTCCACCGGCCGGTCCCCGGTATTTTCAATCGTCCCGTCGATCTCGACCACTTTCTGTGAAAAGTAGTTGAGCGAGGCCTTCATCTGAATATTGGTCAGATTGAGCTTTTGCGCATAGGCCTCGGCTTCCGGCGTCAGCGCGATCTCTTCGGCCTCCGGACGCGGAGAAAACTGCAGATAGGCGACAAACCCCAGCGTCAGCACAGCAATCCCAGCACCCACCAGGAGCGGCAGCTTCGATCTCGATTTTGCCTGCGCCGGAGCTTCCAACATTGAACTTGTCTAAACTTCCCGAGCCCTGCCCTACTGCCCGCTGATGGTCATCTCGCCAATCAGAATCGACGGAGCGGCAATCGAGGTGCGGAACTCCAGATTGGAAGCCACCGCTTCCAGATTTTCGAGCATCCGCTTCAGATTTCCCGCCACCGTGATCTCCGAGACAGGATACGTCAATTCCCCATTCTCGATCCACAGGCCCGCGGCGCCCGCCGAATAATCGCCCGTAACGGTATTGCCCGACGCCCCGATTAATTCGGTCACGTACAGGCCGTTCTGGATGCCGCCGATGAGCTCTTGTTCGGTCTGCTCACCGGCTTCAAGATAGAAATTCCCTGGACCCACGCCCGCACTGCCAGCCAACCCGCGCGACGCATTTCCCGTCGAGCTCAGCCCCAACTTCTTGGCCGTATACGTATTGAGCAGATAGCTCTGCAGCACGCCCTTCTCGATCACTACGGTCCGGCGCGACGGCAATCCCTCGTCATCGAACGGAGAGCTGCCGAACAATCCCGGCAACGTCGCATCGTCGATCACATTCAAATTCTCCGAGCCGATCTTCTCGCCCAGCTTCCCCGCGAGAAACGACGCATGACGGTAGATCGCGCTGCCATTCACCGCATCGAAAATATCGCCCAACAACGATCGCGCCGTCCGCGGTTCGAATATCACCGGAACCTTCTGCGTCGACACCTTCCGCGCACCCAGACGCCGCAACGCCCGTTCCGCCGCCTTCCGCCCGACCTCTTCGGCCGACTCGAGCCGCGCCACCGACCGCGCCGCCGTGTACCAATAGTCCCTCTCCATGGAGCCATTCTGTTTGGCCACCGGAACCACGCTCAGCCCAACGCTGGTCGTCGCATACTCGCCCGCGAACCCTCGCGAATTGGCGAACGCCCGCCGCCCCGAACGCGAGTCAAACTCGGCGCCTTCGGAATTCGCAATCCTTGGATCGGCCGACAACGCCGTTTCCTCGGCGAGCTTTGCCTGTTCAATCTTCCAGTCCGTCTTGAGCTTCGCGACTTCCGGATCAAAAAGCTGCAAGTCCCCTTCGTACTTGCCGAACGCGCCTTCCTCCGGCATCCCGGCATGGGGATCCTCGGTAGTGATCCGCGCGACATTCATCGCCGACGCCACCATCTCCGCAATCCCCGTTCCAGTAAGATCCGAGGTCCGCGAAGACCCCGTCTGCTGCCCCACCAGCACACGAATCCCCGCGCCGCGCGAGCCCGCCTGCTTGACGTTCTCCACTTCCCGCATCCGGACGCTGACGGAAAACTCCTCGCCTTCGGCCACCGAGCACTCCGCATCGGTCGCGCCCATCTCTTTGGCGCGCTCCACCGCAGCCTGTGCAATTTCCAGCAGCTCACTCATGCAGCCGTGCCTCCCACCGTCATCTTGTCGATCCTCACGGTTGGGATTCCCACGCCAACCGGCACGCTCTGCCCCTCCTTGCCACAGATCCCGACGCCCTCATCCAGCGCCAGGTCGTTGCCCACCATGCTCACGTACTTCAGCGCCTCCGGACCGTTCCCGATCAGCGACGCTCCCTTCACCGGACGCGTCAGCTTGCCGTCTTCAATCAGGTAGCTCTCGGTCGCCTGGAAGACAAAGTTGCCGCTGGTGATGTCCACCTGCCCACCGCCGAACGTCGTGCAGTAGATACCCTTCTTCACCGACTTGATGATTTCTTCCGGATCGCTCTCCCCGGCCAGCATGTACGTATTGGTCATGCGCGGCATCGGGATGTGCTGATAGCTCTCCCGGCGGCCGCTGCCGGTGGACTTCGTCCTCATCAGCCGGGAAGACAAATTGTCCTGCAAGTAACCCTTGAGAATGCCGTTTTCAATCAACACATTCTTCTGCGTCGGCGCACCCTCGTCATCCATGTTCAACGATCCCCGACGGCTCCCAATCGTCCCGTCATCGATCACCGTGCACAACGGACTCGCCACCTGCTCGCCCACGCGGCCCGAAAACGCCGACGTACCCTTCCGGTTGAAATCCGCCTCCAGACCGTGCCCCACCGCTTCATGCAGCAGGATGCCCGGCCAGCCCGGACCCAGCACCACCGTCGTCTCCCCGGCCGGCGCATCGGACGCCGTCAACTGCACAATCGCCTGCCTTGCCGCCTCTTCCGCGAAATGCTCCGGCGTCTTCTCGTTCAGGAAGAAATCCAGCGTGACCCGGCCGCCGCCGCCCGAATACCCGTGCTGTGGAGGCCCCTCGGCATCGCGCGCCAGCACCATCACGCCCATCCGAGCCATTGGCTGCCGGTCAAAGCTCAGCTTGCCGTCGCTGGTCGCAATCAGCACTTCCCGCACGTTGTCCGCATACGACGCCTGCACCTGAAACACCCGCGAATCATAGGCCCGCGCGGCCGCATCGGCGCGCTTCACCAGATCCACCCGCGCTTCCAGTTCCGCATCGTGCGGCGTCTGCAGCATGGGATAGAGATCGTGGATGGCGATCGGCTCAAACCCGGTCTTCGTCACGCTCGAAGGCCCCTCGGCGATCTTCGCCGCCACCCTGGCCGCCTTGCGGATCTTCTCCGGACTCAAGTCATCGGAGTACGCGTACCCGGTCCGCTCCCCGGCGATCACCCGTACGCCAACGCCCAGCGTGACCCCTTCGCTTGCACTCTTGACGATGCCTTCGTCCATGCCGATCGAAGTGGTCGTCAGGTACTCGAAATAAAGGTCCGCGTATTCGCCGCCCGCCGACAGCGCCTCACTCAGGTAGGATTCCAGGTCACGCTCAGTGATCCCGAACTTCGAGGCAAAAAACGATTGGGAGAAGGTAGTTGGGGAAGCGCCCATACCCACGAGGCTAGCATGCGCCTCGCCGTTCCCCGAGCGCCGGGCACAATAAGGCCACTATGATGGTTGTTTCGCTTTATCATCCATTCCTTTGGATGATTCCAGCTGCCACAAAGTCGCCCCGCCCCAAGGGGTGCCGGCGTTCAGCCGGCGGGAGGCCTCAGCCTCCCAGTCGCCCGCGACGCTGGACGAGCGTAGATCTCGGGCGAGGCTTGCGGAGGGCTCAGGCTGCGAAGCGGCTAGCCCTCCCGCGCAGCACCCAGCCGTTGCAACATCGCCCCTCAACCGACCTCCACCCGTCAGCACAGAATCGCGTCCGAAGACAGCGGGCCCCTGAGCCCTCGCCGCGCCAGCGTCACCAACCCCTGTGGCGCGGGGCCATGCCCCGCGACCAACGGGCGCAGCACCTTCAGAACCGCGACTGGTAAGGAGCGCAACGACCCCATCCGGGATCCACACCCTTAACCACTTCAGCCCCACAGCATCTGGCCACCGACCTGTGGCGCGGGGCCATGCCCCGCGAAGCGACAACACACCCCGGCAGACAAAGCAAAACGCCGGGGTGCTTCCGCCGCCCGACGCTTACAAAATATGTAGATGTTAGGAGTTCCCCGCGAACCTTCACCCGCGACTTCAGACCGGTCGATCAGCCTTCTTCCGGCAACGGCCCATCTTCGATCTCGTCGTATTCCAGATCGAATCCCGCCCGGCGCAGCTTGATGAACTCGGAGACATTCCGGCTGGTCAGCATCCCGACCAGATCGCCGTCCTCCATCACCAGCGCACAGCGATTCGGACGCGCCATCGCCGGCAGGATCTCCGCCAGTTCCTCATCGGCCTCGATTGTCACCAGATCCCGATCCATCACACCCGCCACATAGGCATCCGGCCCCTCATGCGCCAGCCCATCCATAATGCGCTTCCGATCCAGGATCCCCACCACCTGATCTCCATGCGTCACTGGGAATTCGCCCTGCGATGAGGAAATCAGCAGGCTCGCGGCTTCATGCATCGTCGTGCTGTGGTCCAGCATCCGAAATTCGGTCAACATCGCCGACCGCACCGGCAGGTCATACGTCAGCGTCCGCCCCATGGCCGCCACATTCTCCTGCGCCGCCGAGGCCCAGATGAAGAACGCCAGGAACAGCACCAGATTCACCGAGTAGAAGAAGCCATAGAACGCCATGCTGATGGCGATCATGCGACCCAACCACGCCATCGTCCGCGTCGCCTCGTCTTCCGGACGAACCAGGCTCAGCAACCCGCGCATAATTCGACCACCGTCCATGGGGAACGCCGGAATCAGGTTAAACCCGGCCAGCAGAAGATTCGCATAACCCAATTGTTGCCAGACATTTCCAGAGGAAACCGAAAGTATCTCGGAAATCTGCGTCTGCACCATCCCGCCGGTCCACGTCACATACCAGAACAGCGCCCCCGCCAGTAACAGATTCGCCAGCGGACCCACCGACGCGACGCCAATCTCTTCCAACGGGGCCAGCCGCCGCTCCAGCCGCGAGATCCCGCCAATCGGCAACATCACGATCTCCTCGGTCCGAACGCCCAGCATCGTACAGACCGCGGCATGCGCGAATTCGTGCAGCAATACGCTGACGAACACGCCACTCAGAAAGACCAGCGATTCGGCCGCGGGACCCGCCGCAACCCCCATCAGCAACAAAAATAGGAAGAAAAGGACGAAGGTGAAATGCAGGCGAATCGGCACACCTACCAGCCGAAAGGCTTGTACGGTACCCGCCGTTCCAGTGCGTTGATTCATGACGGAGAGTCGTTCCACACTCCGACACTAACAATTAGGAAACAACTTTTCCCTCGGGCAAGGCGCGGTTCTCCCCTTAAGAAAAGACCTCAAGCGAGCGGAAAGCTCAACTCAGATCTCAGCTAATGGTACTAAGGTGATTCGCGTATTGGATCATAGGGAGAAACCGCAACAAACTTAATTTCAGCAAGTTGCAAAAATCCCTCAGGATGAAGTTTAAGGAAAACTGGGCTGCCGCCGCGTCTTGACGCTCGGCATCGGACCGCCCCCATTTTGCTGATAGTGCGGCGGAGCGCCGCTAAAATCCAGCTCCGACGCGGAATAGACCAACTGCCGGTCCAGCACCATTTCCACCGTCGTGCCCTTGGCCAGAACCGCATCCGGCCCCCGCGACATCAGGACGCCGATCAGCCCCGCGGCCAGTCCCGCGCCAGCGCCGATCCCCACGCCCATTCCCGGGTTGATGCCGATTCCCGCCAATCCGCCAAGCCCCGCGCCGGTCGCCGCGGCTTCGGCCACCGTTCGCGCATCGCCGGCTTTGTTCCCCTCCGAGGACACCTTGCCCTCGTCCTTATCCAGGTCTTCCGACGCCCGCCCGTCCAGTCCGGCCACCCGGCCCCGGAAATCGCGCGTCACGCCGTTGGGGAGCATCAACTCATCAAACCGCAGGAAGAACTCGCCGCGGCCCGCCACTTTTCCCGGACGCTGCATGGAGCTGATCGTGCCCAGCACATAGCTCCCCGCCGGGATGACAATCCGGCCATTTACGGCGATCGGAAACGTGGTTTCGAGGTATACCCGGTCGCCTTCTTCACTATGCTTGGTGCTGACCGAATTCACCATGCTCAGCGGAATCCGCGTTCCGACCTCGACCACATAGGTGCCTTCTGCCCCATCCGCCTCGGCCACCGGCGCCTGCAAGGTGGTTGCCCCGTCTTGGTCCGGAGCCTGATCCTGCACCGGAGCCTCGTTCTGCACCGGAGCCTGGTCCTGAGCGAGCACAAGGCTCGAAGACGCCAATGCCGCTACCAGTAGGACCGCACCCGCACGCCGCCCGTAACCCAACCGGCGGGTACTGGGGCCGAAATCGTCTTTATGCCGCATGATGGTCTGGCCTTCCCTTCGAGTGTAGCCCAATTTCACCTTCAAAACACGCCATTTATGCGCAATAGGACGCCACCCCGCCCGCCGCGGTTTCATCAGAAATCGCTCCCTGAGTCGCTCACCTGACTCCCCTACGGATTCACCGCCAACCTCCGGCCCGGCGGACTCATCATGGCATCCGCCCCCGGCTCCAGCGGATCCCGATATCCCACCCGCACCTCCGGATGCTCGCCCGTCCCCGGCGGAATCACGAAATTCACCTGATACAGCCCCCCGAAGTATGGCGTCACGCCGGCATAGCTCACATACTGGCGATCAGCCGGGATCTCATCCAGCCACACCTCGAACCGCTCAAAGTCCCGCACCCAGGCCGCCCCAACCGGAATCTCATTGGCCTGCGCCGGAGGAGTCGTCGGACCAAAACCGCTCCCATAGAGCACCACCAGTTCCCCAATGGCGGCCGGCTCTTCCAGCGTCACCACGCCCCCCAGTCCGTGCGTGGCGATCACCAGCGGATCGTTCTCCCACAGCGCGGCCTGCTGAAACAGCGCGGGCGAGGCCTCGCGCAAATTGAGTTCCACCAGCGGCCCGGCACGTCCATCGTTCACCAACTGAAACCGGACCCGCCCCGGCGTCAGGCTCGGCGGCAGCAGCACGTTCACCTGCTCCGGCGACACATAGTAGATATTTGTCAGCAGCGAATTGGCGAGCCCCCGGACTCCGCTCCCCAGCAACACCGTCGGCAGTTGCCCGGCCCGGATATCCGCCGCGCTCAGCGTGCGCGTCACAAACGAAAGGTTCCCTCCGTAGATCGAAACGAAGCTGTTCGGGGAGAACAGATCGGTGACCCCGGCCGCCGAGTTCGCAATGCTGTCGACCGTGTAGCTCGGGTTTACGCTGGGCAGCACCTGCGCCTCGGCTCGCTGCAGCAGCGGCTTCGCTAGAGGGCCCCAAAAAGGAAGCGACAGCGCGCCGGCCATACGCCGGCACCAGTGCCTGCGGCTAAACACACGCTTCCCTGGATAGGCCGGGCCCATAAGGGAAGTAGTTCATTGAGCGAGGAATTCTTCTCGTAGTGATCGCCAGTGCATACGCTCCAGCAGCATCGGCTCTGGGTTCCACCATCGGCCCACTTCAGAAGCGCAAGCGGTAGCGCGCGCCAACGTCCCCGTCCGCGAGCACCATCACGCCCTTGCTCCCAACCACTACGTCACGAAACGGAACCGCGCGCGTGAGCAAGCGGGCTCGTCCCGGCCACGCCAGAGCTACCCACCCAAAAGGATCCCCTCCAGCATCGACGGGATCTCAAAGATTGCCCGATTCTCGATTCGCTCGGTCGCCGCCCGATACCGCTCCAAATCCGCCAACAGCTCGTCCACCGCGCCGCGCACCTGCCGGAAGTTCGGGATCACCTTCCCGACGCCCTGCTCCAGCACCCAGTCGGTGTTGTAGCGCTCCTGCGGCAACGTAAACGCGTTCCGTTCCACGATCACCGGCAGCCGCATCGCCACCGCCTCGCTAATCGAGCCCGGTCCCGGCTTGCCGATGAAGAAATCCGACAGCGCCATGTAATACGGGACCTCGGCAGTGAACCCCTCCACGAAGTGCGCGGCCGACGACGCTATCCCCCGCAGCCGCTCCGCGAGCCCCTCGTTCCGCCCACAAATGAGGATGAGCTGGACGTCCGCCAGCTCCCGCGCGATCTCGGCCATCACCTTCGATCCCGCCCCGCCAAACAACACCAGGCCCGTCGGTTTCCCCGGATCCAGCCCGAGCTTCTGCCGCTCGGCCGCCCGATCCACCTCGACCGGGTCATAAAATGTCGGCCGCAGAATCATGCCGCTGGTGCGGAGGACCCGTTCCCGCGAATGCCCGGCCTCCAGCGCCTGCCGCTCCGCGCGCTCGGTCCCGCAAATGAAATACTGCTCCTGCCCCGGCTCGATCCAGAAGTGTGGGGGGTAGTCCGCAAGATCTGTCAGAATAGTTACGTAGGGTACGCGGGGGAAGGATTGCCGCAAACCTTCAAACAACGGCCGATTGAAGTTCGGAACCACCGAGACCACCAGGTCAGGCTGCGTCTCGCTCCAGTGCCGCGCCAGCAGCGCCACGATCTGCTTGCGGTAGCGCCGTACCACCCACTGAATCAAACGGAGTCCCTGCGCCGACCCAAGCGTCCAGCCCCGTGCCAGCATCTTGTTGTAAAGATTTTCGAGCTCGATTCCGGTCAGTTTCCGGAAGACATCCAGGGGACGCAGCAGCTCCTGCAGGTTGACCAGCCGGACATCCCACGCAAGTCCTTCCCGTTCAATGACTTGCTTCAGCGCCGTGGCTGCGGCGCGGTGTCCGCCTCCCGCATCAAAGTAGATGAAATCAATTCTTTTCACAATTGTTTGATTTCAGTGTCACGCGGAAGCCACATAACAGACGTAAAAGGATAGCATGGCAGCAGAATTTAGCCCGGGTTTGAAATCGATTCGTTCCACACATTTCATGGAAGTGACATCTTCTTTGGTTGGAGTGGTTTTCAGCGGAATTGCGGGCTTGGTCACCTCCGGCGACCACCGCCTGATGCGGCGCGTAAATCAGTGGTCGGCACCGCGCTGGCTGCAGCTCTGGATGCTCGGCTCGACGCGTATCGGAGACGGCTGGCTGTGGGGAGGCCTGGCCCTCGCGATCGCCCTGTGGGGTGGCTCGCAGCGCTTTGACGCCCTGGCGATCTCGATCACCGCCGGAGCCACCGGATGCGGACTCTTCATGCTCCTCAAGCGAGCCTTCGGACGCCGCCGCCCCTGCCACATCATGCCGCACTGCTGGGCGCAACTGCTCCCTCCGGACCAGTTCTCGTTCCCCTCCGGCCACACGATTACCGCCTTCGCCGTGGTGGTCTCGCTGAGCCCGTTCTATCCGGCCCTGGCCCCGGCGCTCTTCTTCACCGCCGCCAGCATCGCGGCCTCCCGCATCCTGCTGGGGATGCACTTCTCTCAGCGACGTGCTCGCCGGCGCGGCGATCGGAACAGTGCTTGCGAAGGTCGTCTCCGCGGCGCTGATGTAGGCCGGGCCCGTCCGCACTCCACAAACCTTCCTACGACCCGCTTGCTGAAGCGCGCCAAGTCCCGTTCCGGCGCTGCATCCCGGCACACGGCTAACGGAACCCCGACCGTGAGAGAGGGGCCTACTTCCCGACCCCTGACGTCTGACCCTGACGCTACTTCCCGGCGTCCGACCCGCTCCCGTCGGGGATATCAAACGTGGCCCGCAGATACTGCCAGTCCGGGATCTCATACACCCGCACCTGGCTCTCGATCGTCGCGCTGACGTCCCGCACTTCATCCGCCTTCCAGTCCGGGATCTTCAGTTCAAAGGTCGCCAGCGGAGGATCCCCCGGCTTGGCCACGATCGTCGTCAAATCGACCTTCAGCACCATATCGCCCAGCGGACCCTCGGAATGGTTAATTGCCGCGACCTTGATCTGCAGCTTCCCTTCCTGCGGCTCCCTCAGGCGGAATCCTGCAAGCTCGATGTACTTGGCGTAGGTATTGGTGCTGGTGGTCTCGACGATCGGCTGCGGACCCTGGTCCACAACCTCGGCATCTTCGCTGGATCCACAGGCGCTCAGCAGCATCCAACCAGCAAGAATCAGAATGGTTTTGTGTTGAAGTTTATGAAGGGCAGGCATGGTAAAAGATCCGTTTCTCATCCTAATCGAATCGGGCCTCCGGCACATGCGAAACCTTCCCCGGTGACCCATCGAATCATCAGATAAGCCGGTGGCCCAGCGCAGAACAAAGCTAAGAACGAGGAAAGACGCGATAATGATCGCTGAACCCCGTCCGCGGGACTCCTAGGAAATCCCATGTTCCGGACCATCCGTGAACAAATCGATACCGTCTACCAGCGCGACCCGGCCGCCCGGAACGCACTGGAGATCCTGCTGTTCTACCCCGGCATCCACGCGATTCTCCTGCACCGGCTGGCCCATCGGTTTTATCGCGGCGGCTGGTACACCGTCGCCCGCATGGTGAGCCACATCTCCCGCACCTTCACCGGCATTGAGATCCACCCCGGAGCCCGCATCGGCCAGCGCTTCTTCATTGACCATGGCATGGGCGTCGTCATCGGCGAAACCGCCGAAATCGGCGACGACGTGCTGCTCTATCAAAACGTGACCCTCGGCGGTACGGGTAAGGAACATGGCAAGCGCCACCCGACCATCGGCAGCAACGTGGTGATCGGCACCGGAGCGCAAGGTGCTCGGCAATATCGAGATCGGCGATCACGTGAAGGTCGGCGCGGGCTCGGTGGTCGTGAAACCGGTTCCCCCACATTGCACGGTGGTCGGCGTCCCCGGCCGCGTGGTGCGTTCCGCGCTGGAGGAGTTCGATCCGCTGGCGCACGGCCAACTCCCCGATCCCCAGAGCCAGGACATGGAAGCCCTCTCCAGCCGCGTCCAGGAACTGGAAATTCTCATCCGCGAGCTCACCCGCGAAAAGACCCATTGAGTAGAGCGAGTGGCGCGGATCTCCGTATCCGCGTCCCGGCCGCCGGGCCTGGAGCCCCGGCGCTACACTTTCTAACCGCGCACAACGGCTGAAAATCGCCTGTGCGCTTCAGCCATCCCGTGCGGTCCACGGTGCGTCGCCAGATCAAGCCTGATCTTCACATCGGGCCGTCAGCACAGAAGCGCGACCGGTAGAGAGCGCCAACGTACCCGACCGCTGACTATATCCCCCACCGCGTCAGCACATCATGCGGAACCGCCATGCGTCCGCATGCGGCATTTGGTGGGCACAAGGTTCAACGGGGAAAAAAACCGGCGCTACGTTCTTTGCAGCTCCGGCAAATCAAACGCAAACCTCAGGCTGTTCTCCGCGATCCCCGCCAACTCCGCCTCACTAAATCCAAACACCCGAGCCGCGATCTCATATTCCCCATCCAAGCTGCACTCGAACAGATCCGGATCGTCGGTATCCAGCACAATCGGCACCCCGGCATCGTAGATCTTGCGAACTGGATGCTCCTCGATGGACGCCACCGCGCGCGTGCGCACATTGCTCGACATGCAAATCTCCAGCGGGATCTGGCGCTCGGCAAGCGTCTCCAGCAAGTGTGGATCCTCCACCGCGCGAATCCCGTGACCGATCCGTTCCGCGCCGATGTTCACCGCATCCCAGACCGATTGCGCGTTGGTCGTCTCCCCGGCATGGCACGCCAGATGAAGGCCCCGCTCCCGAGCCTCGGCAAATAAACGCCGAAACCAGGTCGCCGGACCGAACGCTTCAAACCCGCCCAATCCGACCGCGACCACCCCATCCCCCATCCGCTCCGCCGCGAAATCGAACACCGGGATCGCCGGGATCGAGCCCCATTGCCGCGTCGCGTCCAGAATCCAGCGGACCGGCACCGGCGCGTCCGCCGCCTCCTGAGCCAGCGCATCGAAGACCGCCGCCAACGATTGCTGCTTCCAGAGGATGACCCCCGCCGAAAGCGTGATCTCTGCATAACAGACCCCGTCCGCGGCCAGCCTGCGGAATAGGTTCCGCGCCGCCAGGGCATAGTGTTCCGGCGTCTGCAGCTTGCGGTTCACCCAGACGTAGGACTGGATAAAACCCTCAAAATCTTGATAGGAAAGCGCCTCCCGAATCTCGTCCTCGGTGAGCTTCGGATCCAGCTCCCGCAACGTCTCCGGACCGATTGTTCCTTCCAGATGTAAGTGCAGTTCTGCCCGCTTCCCCAGTCGACCCGCCATCACTTGTCATAATACGGCTATGGACAAAGCGGGATCCGACAAATCTATTCCCAATGCGACCACTCCGCCAGCCGAGCGGCTGGCCCAGCCGCAAACTGACGGAGGATCGACTTCCCGGCCCTCCGCCGCGCGCCAATCGCCCTCCCCGGAGCCCACCGCTTCTGGGTTCACCACTGAGCGCCCGAAGAAGACCCCGCTCGAACAATCCCTGGACGCGATCGTCGACGGCACGCACGCGGATCCGTTTTCCGTGCTGGGTCCGCACACCACCGTGGCGGGTTCGCTGATTGTTCGCGTCTGGCTTCCGCAGGCCTCCTCCGTGGAGCTGGTATCCAAAGGGCTCGTGACCCCCATGAAGATGGTGCACACGGAGGGGATCTTCGAAGCTCCTTCGCCCAGCCGCGACTACCGTCTGCGCCTGACGCTCTATTCGGGCAAGGTCGAGGAAATCGACGACCCTTACCGCTTCCCGGTCCTGATCTCGCCCTTCGACCTCCATTTGCACGGCGAGGGCACAAGCCAGGAAAGCTATACGATGCTCGGCGCGCACCTCACCACGTGTGAAAAAGTGGCCGGCGTGCGATTTGCCGTCTGGGCGCCGAACGCGCGCGTCGTCTCCGTGGTCGGCGACTTCAACCAGTGGGATACGCGCCGCCACCCCTTGCGAAGACGCGACGGCGGCATCTGGGAAATCTTCCTGCCTGGCCTCGAGAAGGGCGTGGTCTATAAGTATTCGATTCTGGGCCAGGACGGCCGTATCCAGGACAAGTGCGACCCCTACGCGTTCTACGCCGAAGTGCCGCCCAAGAGCGCCTCGGTGATCTGGCCGATGTACGACTACGAATGGCAGGACAACGACTGGATGCACGCGCGCGGCTCCTATGAATGGCATCGCGAGCCGGTCAGCATTTACGAAGTCCACCTGGAAAGCTGGATGCGCGGCAACAACGGCGAGCTGCTCAGCTACCGCGACCTCGCGCACCGGCTGGTCGACTACTGCAAGAAGCTCGGCTATACGCACCTGGAGTTGTTGCCGGTCGCCGAGTACCCGTATTCCGGCTCCTGGGGCTATCAGGTCACCGGCTACTATGCCCCGACCTCGCGCTTCGGCAATCCCGATCAGTTCCGCTATTTCGTGGATCACTGCCACCAGAACGGGATCGGCGTGCTGCTCGATTGGGTCCCCGGGCACTTCCCGCGCGACCCCCATGCGCTGGGCCGCTTCGATGGCACCGCGCTCTATGAGCACGAAGATCCGCGCCAGGGCGAGCACAAAGATTGGGGCACCTTCGTCTTCAATTACGGCCGCAATGAGGTCAAAACGTTCCTGATCTCCAACGCGCTGTTCTGGCTGAAGGAGTTTCACATCGACGGTCTGCGTGTCGACGCCGTGGCCTCCATGCTGTACCTGGATTATTCGCGCAACGAAGGCGAATGGATTCCCAACCAGTACGGCGGCCGGGAGAACCTCGAAGCCATCGACTTCCTGAAGCGCTTTAACGAACTGACGCACCAGGTTCCGGGCGCGATCACCATCGCCGAGGAGTCCACCGCCTGGCCGGGCGTGTCCCGCCCCGTCTATACCGGAGGGCTCGGGTTCACTTTCAAATGGAACATGGGATGGATGCACGACATGCTGCATTACTTCTCCATCGATCCGGTCTACCGGCGGTTCCACCAGAACGAGATCACCTTCAGCATGTTGTACGCCTTCACGGAGAACTTCATGCTCCCGATCTCGCATGACGAGGTCGTGCACGGCAAGCGGTCCCTGATTCGCAAGATGCCCGGCGATGAATGGCAGGCTTTCGCCAACGCCCGCGCCTTCCTGGGCTATATGTACACGCACCCGGGCAAAAAGCTCCTGTTCATGGGCTCGGAGTTCGGCCAGACTTCGGAGTGGAACCATACGCAACCGCTCGACTGGTGGCTGCTGCAGTATCCGGTGCACAAAGGGCTGCAGACGCTGGTCACCGAGCTCAACCATCTCTACCGCCGCGAACCGGCGCTCTATGAAATCGACGATTCGCATGAAGGATTCCGTTGGATCGACTTCCACGACGCCGACCGCAGCATCATTGTTTTCGCCCGCTACGCGCGGAACCGCGAGGACTTCCTGGTCATCGTCTGTAACTTCACGCCGGTGCTGCAGACCGGCTACCGCATCGGATTACCGGAGCTGTGCGGCTATCGTGAGATCTTCAACACCGACGCGGAGTTCTTCGGCGGCACCGATCAAGGCAACGGCGGCTGGGTCCAGGCCGAGCACTTCGAATTTATGAACCAGCCCGCCAGCGCGGAAGTCACCCTGCCGCCGCTGGGCATGGTCGTCCTGAAGCCACAGCGCTAAAGGGCCGGAACGAAGGGGGGCCGGCGTTCAGCCGGCGCGAGCTTTCAAGCTCGCAGACCTCGAAGCGTCCGCCCAACATCTCCAGGGGCGCGGACATTACTGTCCGCCTTCCATCCGCCGGGCTTGGAACCCCGGCGCTACTATTGCTGAATCACGCACAACTCAATTAAATTGACCCACTTCCAGAAACAAACGCGGTGTTCCACGTGGAACATTTTGGAATTGGGCCCTGGAATTTGGCAAAGGGCCCAATGAAGCTTTCCTCCATCGCTGCCACCCGCACGCTATGATCTTGAGAAGCGGTAACACCGCATCCCAGTTGGGGAGGTCCTATGAAACGTTATTTATTCGCGCTCGCGGCATTCCTGTTCCTCGCCGCATGCGGCGGAAGTTCCCCGGAAGTTGTCGACGAAAACGCTGAGAATCCTACCGGCGTCACGGAAACCGGTTCCGACGTCAACAGCGCGTTTGGAGCCCTCACGGGCATCATGAATGCCGGCAAGAACATGGAGAAGTGGCAGGAGGAGATTCAGAACATGAAGCCGACCGACCCAGTCAGCTTCAACACTCTGATCGCCGCGCTCCCGGACGTTCCCAGTGGCTGGATGGCGGACAAACCATTCGGCGAAACCAGTTCCATGGGAAATTTCAAAATCAGCACGGCCCGCCGCACCTATACGGACGAAAGCACCGGCGCCAGCGTGAATATCGAGATCTCCGATTGGGCCTACAATCAGGCCGTCTATGCGCCTTTCCTGCTGGCCAGCCAGTTCAGTCAGGAATCCACCGAAGGCTACCAGAAAGGCATCACCGTCGGCGAGGACCCGGGCTTTGAGGAATACGATTACGATTCGAAGAACGGCACGCGGCAGGTGATCGTCGATAAGCGCTATCACACGCAGATCGAGATCAACGACCTCCCCGCGGAAGCCATGCAGGAATGGTGGGAGCGCGTCAAAGTGAACGAACTTCCCAAGTAGGGGACCGAACCCCGACCGTCAGGAAGGGGACTCGCGGAGTTGCGCGCTGCCGGCTGTCATGGGGGCCGACATTCAGTCGGCGTGCGCCTTTTGAGGCGCACAGGCTTCCAAGCCTTTACCTAGGCCCGTGTCCGCATGAAAATCGAGGGATTGGGAAGCTCAACGCTTCCCGCCGGGTGCACCCTGCCCCCCCGGGCGCGAAGCGCTTATTCGCAGCCAAAGTTCCCGGCCTCGTCGATGCTCCCCGAGCCGTTGTATTTGGCGTGCGTCGGCCACATGCAGATCGGGCGCGTGCGCGTGGTCCGGCCGTTTTCGATGTGCGCGCCGACCAACTGTTCCGGGGCTTTCCCGTTCTCCACCCAATCGACCACGGCCGATAGCCAGTCGACGTTCCCGCAGCCCGGACCGCCGCCGCAATGGAACATGCCCGGCACCGGGAACAGGCGCCAGAACTCTTCTGTTTCCGCGACGCCCATGGTGGCCTGCGCCTTCTTGTAATACTCCAGCGACATTAGGCTCGTCACGCCCGGATCGGACCAGCCGTGATAGTGGACGATCTTTGCGCCGTGCATCTTGGCCGCCGTCAGGTCCGGAATGGTCGCGTCGATGCGGAGCCCGACGTTGCGCGTGCGCGGCAGGTCGCGGCCGACGTCGAGCGTGTGATAGTCCCAATTTTCGCCCGGCGGATCGTCAAAAGCCATGAACTTGAAGAAGGTGTCGCCCAGGTTGAAACTCGGTCCGAGCCCGCCGGCCAAGCCGCTCTCCATTCGCCCCACGCCCCTCGCCATCGCTTCAACGCCCGGAGGCATGCCGGGAAAGACCTTTTTGCCCTGCGAGTCGCGGACGCCGTCATAGAGTTTCGCCACGCCGTCAATCTGCGCCTCCGTTAAACAAGGCGCGTTGTTCCCGGCGCCGCAACGCGGCAGATCCCGCAGCGGGACAAAGTCGCAATCCAGCGGATTTTCAAACAGCCCGTCTTCCACGCCATCCACCGCGTCGCACTTTTTATTGACGACACCCGCGACGAGTTCCCAATCGTCGGGCGACATCTCGCCGGGGCCCGGACCAATCTGAATCCAGTTATAGACGGCCTTAGTTTGCAGGCCGGTCAGGTACAGCACCGGAGCCCCGATCACGTAGCCGTCGAAGTCTTCCGGATAGCGCTGCGCTTCCATCAGTCCCTGGCGGCCACCCGTCGAACAGCCGACCCAATAGGAATACCGCGGCGCCTCCCCGTAATAGGTCTCGATCATCTGCTTCGCCAGCATCGCGGTCTCATGCACCGACAGGTAACCGTGATCGATCACCTTGCGTGCCGCGTGGGGATTCTCGTCGGTTTGCATCGCCCAGCTCGCGCCGGGTTCCCGGCTTGCGCTGTGCCCGGTATCGGTGGAGGTCGAGGCGTAGCCCATGCTGATCGCCTGGTTCACCGCGGACTCAGAGATCGTGCCGGCCCAGCCGCCGTTGCCCACCATCTGGAAGCGCTGGTTCCAGTCGGTCGGGAGCTTCACCACGAAGTGCGCATCCGGCCAGAACATGCCGCGGACCTCACAGTGCGCGGGCAGTTCCTTGGTCGCAGCGATGAGCTTCGCGGAATCGATGGTGACGTCCGGGGCAAATTTGGTGTGGGCAAGATCGGCGCAGTCCATTTTGGGGGCCGCGAACGCTGCGGCTCCGCCGGTGACGAGCAGGAGGGACAGAAGCAGAGATTTCATGACTCTCTATAGTAGTGGGAATTCCATCGCCACGAAAGCGGGCCTCCAGTCAAATCCGTAACGTTCGACGAACTGTGGCAATCTGGATGAACTAGGAGGCACTGGGTGAGAGATTCTGCAGAGATCTTTCAAAGCACAACGGTTACGCGCCAACTTGCCAAGCATCCTCTGACGGCGGTGCTGGCGGTACTGCTGGTGACGGCTGCCGGGTGCGGACAACGCAAGCCGGGCGAGATCCCCAAACCTGGCATCAATGCCTTTTCCGTCCAGCAGGACATCCAGCTCGGGGAACAGTATTCGGCGCAGGTCAACAAACAGGTCCCGCTGGTGGAGAATCAGCAGCTCCAGAATTACATCCGGCGGCTGGGCGAGACGCTGTCATCGGAACCGGAGGCTGGCGACTTCCCTTATTCGTTCCACCTGATCAACGATCCGGAGATCAACGCCTTCGCTTTGCCAGGAGGCCCGGTCTACATCAACTCCGGGATCCTGACCAATGCCGCCAATGAGGCTCAGGTAGCGGGAGTTATGGCGCATGAGATCAGCCATGTCGCCCTGCGCCACGGCACCAATCAGGCCACCAAGCGGGAGTTCATCGGGCTCGGCGAGCTGCTGGCGGGCGCGGCGCTGGGACCGCAAACGGCGGTCGGACAGCTTGGGCAACTTGGCTTGAGTCTTGGAGTTAGCAGTGTATTGCTGAAGTATTCCCGCACCGATGAGAGCCAAGCCGACGCACTGGGAGCCCGCATTATGGCCGAAGCCGGCTATGACCCCGTTCAAATGGCCGAGTTTTTTCAAACTCTTGAAGCCAAGGTCGGCAACCAGAGCAGCTTCTTTTCCGACCATCCCAGCCCCGGCGATCGGGTCACCGCGGTGCGAAAAGAGGTGCCCTATCTGGCTCCAGGCCCCTATACGGCCAGCACCGGCGAGTTTGCGGCCATGAAGCGGCTCGCCGCGCAGTTGCCCGCTCCGCCGCCTAAGCCGCAGCAAACGCAGCAGACCCAATAGCCCTCCTACCTTTTAGAATCGGCCCGCCACCTTTTGTTGACGACACCGGTAACGGAATGGTACCGTGTACCGACTTTATATAGTGGCGGAGCGTAAGCGGTTAACCCGTTTTGCAGCAACCGGATCCCCTTTCATGTGGCGGTGCCTAGAGGGTTTGGAAGCTTTCCGCACGAACGGATAATCCGGCCGACATCGAGTAGGAGGATGTGGCGCACAATGAAGCGGACCACGTTGACCAGTTCCACGCTGACGACTTTGGGGTTGATCATTTCCAGCCAGGCGGCGATCGTTTTCGCGGCCTTGTTGACGTTGACCGCACCGGCGGCCTTCGCCCAGGTGGATCTGACCGGCGTCTGGAATCCTCAGTATCACGAGGATCAGGACGAACGCATCCCGGGACCTGCCCTGGTCGACTATCTTGGGATTCCTATTAATGATTACGCGCGGAAGTGGGCGCTGTCGTGGGATCCGGACCGGCTTGGGCTGCAGGAGCATCAATGCCAGGTCCACACCGCGGCCTATATTCATCGCGGCCCGCTGCAGATGCGGATCTGGGAAGAACGCGACCCGCAGACGCAGGACCTGATCGCCCTGCATCTCTACACCAGCACCTACGAGCAAAACCGGACGTTCTGGATGGACGGCCGTCCGCATCCCCCGCCCTACGCCAAGCACACCTGGATGGGCTTTTCGACCGGCCAGTGGGACGGCAACGTGCTCACCGTCCACACGACGCACATCAAGCAGGGCTGGCACCGGCGCAACGGTCTGCCTTCGAGCGATGAGATCGATCTAGTCGAGCATTTCATCATGCACGGCGATTCGCTGACGCACGTCAGCGTGGTGACCGATCCGGATTACCTCGAAGAGCCGCTGCTCAAGAGCGAGGACTACGTGAAGTCGGCCAGCTCCGGCGGCAACTGGCTGTGGCCCTGCGAGTACGTCAATGAGCTGCCCGGCAAGGATGTCACCGAAGTGCCGGCGTGGCTGCCCGGCGAGAATCCGTACTTGAACGAGTTCGCCGATAAATACCATATTCCGCTGGATGCGGCGCTGGGCGGCGCCAAGACGATGTACCCCGAGTACCGCAATGAAATCCCGGAGGATCGCCGTTAATGGTTCGCAAACTTTTCCCTGTCGCGGCGGCGGTGCTGCTGGCGACGTCGGTGGCCGGGGCACAGCCGGCGAGCGGCGAAGATTCGGGCGATATCGGGTCTGTCTTCGTCCAGGGCAACATCTATATGCTGGCGGGGCCGGACGGCAATTCCGCGGTATCGGTGGGCGACTGGGGCGTGATGGTGGTGGATACGCAGACCGCCGAATACGCCGATCAGATCATCGCCAAGATTCGCGAGATTACCAAGGAGCCCATCCGCTACGTGGTCGATACGAGTGCCGACCCGAACAAGGTGGGCGGGAACACGCCGATTTCGCGCGCGGGAGCTCCGGTGACCGGCGGCAATCTGGGCCGCGTGGCGTTCGAGAACGGCGCGACGATTATTGCTCATGAGAATGTGCTGTTCCGGATGAGCGGAGACGCCTCCGAAGGCGAGGCGGTAGAAGATCCGGATGCGCTGCCGACGACCACCTACTTCGAGGGTCAAAAAGAGGTCTTCTTTAACGAAGAGCCGGTGATCATCAAGTACTTCCCGGCCGCGCATACCGACGGCGACTCGATCGTCTTTTTCCGGCGCTCGGACGTGATCGCCGCGGGCGACATCTTCGATATGACCGCTTATCCGCATATCGACATCGAGCGTGGCGGCAACGTGCAGGGAGTGCTCGACGGGCTGAACTGGATCCTGTCGCAGACGATTCCACGCCACGAGCAGGAAGGCGGGACCTACGTGATCCCCGGCCGCGGACGGCTCACCGACGAGCATGACGTGCTGGAATATCGCGATATGGTCACCATCGTGCGGGATCGAATTCAGGCCATGATCGATCAAGGGATGACTCTGGAGCAGATCCAGGCCGCCAAGCCGACCTATGAATATGATCCGCGCTTCGGGTCGGATTCGGGCGACTGGACGACCAAGGATTTCGTAGCAGCTGTTTACCAGAGCTTGGCCGGATAGGTTTCGAACCGCACAAACAGAGTAGAATGAAAGAGTTAAGCGAGTCCGCAAGACGGTAGTTCTCAAGTAACAAGGAGTACAACGATGAAGATGAAATTGGCCCTCTGCGCCGCCGCGTTCGCCGTGGCGCTGGGTGTATCGCCGCTGGGAGTGGCTCCGGTGCAAGCCCACCATTCTTTCGCCGGCACCTATCTGGAGGACACCGAGCCGGTGAAGATCGAAGGGACGCTGAAGCAGTTCCTCGTCCGGAACCCGCATTCGTTCGTGCATGTCGAGGCTCCGGACCCCAAGACCGGCGAGATGGTGCGCTGGTCCATCGAATGGGGCGCCGCCGGACAGCTTGCCCAGCAGGGCGTTCGGCGCGGAACGCTGAAGGTCGGCGACCATGTCATCGTGACTGGTAGCCCGGGCCGGAATCCGGAAGACCACCGTCTGCGGCTGCGCACCATTGAGCGCCCGTCCGATGGCTGGAGCTACGGCATGAACGGCCAGACGTTCAACTAGAGACCTCCGCGTGCGGGTTGGGTTCGCCCGGTCCGCACCGCCGACCTCCAAAGAACAAAGAGGGGAAGGAACGCATGGCACAGTTTGCCTTCAGATCGAATCAGAACGCCTTGTGGCGTATTGTGACGCTCGCCGGACTCGTGGCGCTGACGCTGCCCGCCTACGGCCAATTCGGCCCGGGTCGAGGCCGGGGACCCACGGGCCCGCCACCGACTCCGCGCGCGCAGGCGCCAATGGATCTGACCGGTTACTGGGTGCCATTGATCACCGAGGATTGGCTGTACCGGATGGTGACGCCGGAAAAGGGCGATTTCACCTCTATCCCGCTGAACCAGATGGGACGCGAGGTCGGCAACCAATGGGACCCCTCGGAGTCCAATAGCTGCAAGGCGTACGGCCCCCCGGGGGAAATGCGCCTGCCGCTGCGCCTGCATATCGAGTGGGACGGCGACGATGCGAATCACGCTGAAGACCGACGCCGGCGAGCAAACCCGCCGTTTCCTGTTCAATCCGCCCGCCAATCAGGCCCCTTCGCGCCAAGGGACCTCGAAGGCAAGCTGGGACGGGCTAGCCGGGCGCGGCCGGGGAACCTTCGGCATTCCCGCCGGATTGACCGGGTCGACCGAATCGGTGGGACCCGATGGGAAACAGCCGATCCGCCCCGGGGCGCTGAAGGTCGTGACCACCAACATGACCCCCGGCTACCTGCGCAAGAACGGCGTGCCTTACAGCGCGGAAGCCACGCTCACCGAGTATTACGACATCGTGCATGAGCCCAACGGCGACGAATACCTGATCGTGACCTCCGTGGTGGACGATCCCATGTATTTGACGCAGCCTTGGCGCACTTCAACGCACTACAAGCGGGAACCGGACGGATCGAAGTTTTCTCCCTCCCCCTGCAACGAATAGGGACGCACGCAAACTCCACAGGGAACCCCGCGCAAGCCATCAGGAACGCCTTTCAAGAAGACCCCTTTATAAAGACCATGGATTTTTTGTACTGGATTGAAGGACTGCCGCTCAGCACCTGGGTGCGCGAGTCGCCCTCGCTGTGGGCCTACCCGTTCGTCCTGACGATGCACACCATCGGGTTGAGCATTCTGGTCGGTGTCAGCATCGCGGTCGATCTGCGCCTGCTGGGGTTCGGCGGCACCATCCCGATCGCGCCCCTGGAGCGCTTTTTCCCGCTCATGTGGGTCGGGTTCTGGGTCAACGCGATCTCCGGCGTGCTGCTGCTGATGGCCGATGCCAGCACCAAGACCGTGAACCCGGTCTTCTGGCTCAAATTGATCCTGATCGGGCTGGCGGTCTGGAACGTCACCATCATCCGCAAGAAGATATTCCGCAGCGGCGTAGCGGAAGGAATCGCCCTGCCGTCCAACGCGAAGTTGCTTGCGATCACGTCGCTGCTGCTTTGGATCGGCGCCACCACCACCGGTCGTTTAATGGCCTACATCGGGCCGGAAGTCTTTTAAGCCAGAAATTATTGAGTTTAGGAAGTAAGAGAGAATCCCATGCTGCTGAATCTTTGGGCCCCCCTGTTCCGCATCTTCCAGCCGTTTGCCGAATGGGCGTCGACCTCCTCGTTGAACCACGTCATGACCAATGAAGTCTGGGCCTGGCCCGCGGCCGAGACCATCCACTTCATCGGCCTGGCTTTTCTGGTCGGCGCGATCAGCATTCTTGACCTGAGGTTGCTCGGCGTCGCCAAACGTCTGCCCATTGAGCCGCTGCACCGTCTGGTGCCCTGGGGCGTCGCCGGCTTCCTGGCCAACGCGATCACCGGCTTCCTGTTCTACACCGGCGACCCGCTGCAGTTCAATTCGAATCCCATGTTCCAGTGGAAGATGGTGTTTGTCGCGCTGGCCGGACTGAACATCATGTACTTCTATGTGGGCGGCGTGTTCACGAAGGTCGCCAAGCTGGGACCCGGCGCGGATGCTCCGCTGTCGGCCCGCATCGTGGCCGGGAGCAGCCTGTTTTTATGGTTCGGCGTGATGACGTTCGGACGTATGCTGCCCTTCGTCGGCAACGCTTTTTAGCCGCATCGCTGCGCTATTCCACGCATCCTGCGTCGTTTGAACCGCGGGATATCGCGCGGGCTTGAGCGGGAAGGGCCTGCAACCCGCAGGCTGACGCATGGCGGTTCCATTGAATCCTGCAAACTCGGAGCGGAGGAGGGACGCCCGAGCATGCAGGAGGGGCCTGAAATCCCGCACCGAACGGTCCTCAGGTTGCATAATGACAGATAGGACTTTCATTCATGCGCGCAACCTACTCGAAACTGATCGCAGGCGGTATCCTCGCCGTATTCGGCACCGGAATGCTCATCGCACAACAGCCGTGGGCCACCACCAAGGAGCTGATGAACGCGATGACGATTCCGGCTTCCAATGCTTTGTTTAACGCCGGACTGGACGATGAAAACCTCACCGACGACCAATGGGCCGAGCTCCGCAATCAAGCCTTCGCCCTCGGCGAATCGGCCAACCTGCTCATGATGCCCGGCCGGCAGCCCGCGGACGACTCGAAGAACGCGGACTGGAAGGCCGCCGCCCAGCAGATGCTCGACTCGGCCAAATTCGCCATGCAGAAGATCGATGCGAAGGACCTCGACGGACTCACCTTGGACGGCTCCGACAAGATCCTGGCAGCCTGCACGGCCTGCCACATGAAGTACTTCCAGTAGGGATCAAAGTTCGGCCATCCAGCAACGCCCTAGGGCTGCGTTGGGATCCAGGCGCTATCGCCGAAATGGGTATCCAGGCAGCGCAGAAACCAGAATCCGTCTGGCACGTTCGGGGGCACTTCGATGTCGATCTGATAGAAGCCGATCATCGTCGGCGCGAACCACTTACCGAGCAGCGTCACCGGACTGGTCGCCGTTTCGGCGGACTCGCCTCCGGTGCACGCCAGCGGATGCGCCGCCGCATCGGCGTTGAGTGGACCCGGGACACCGGTGGGGAGCGGTGTCTCCAATTCACCGAGCCCTGTCATATAGGCGTGTAACACCTCGCCCGGATGAGCCGGATCCGCAGCCGTGACCACTCCGTGAAAGTCTTCATGGGCAATGATGGCAATGGTTCCATCGGGACTGGCCTCCTCTGGCCGATCGATGAACCGGGGCCAGAAGTCCCCCTGGGTGGACACGACAGAAAAACCCTCGAACGGATTTCCGACGGTCCGCACGAGTAGCGGATCTCCCTGCCCGCCGGGCCACTGGTCCGGAATCTCCACCCAATCCCACGGGGCCTGCACCCATACATTCTTGGTATCCCGCGCCGCAATCGGCCACTGGTTGCCCCGGACCGAAACGGTCACATCCGCGGCGAAGGGTCCTCCTCCAAGCAAGAACGCTGAGCCCTTCGTCGCCACCTGCACGGAGGACACGGTCCCCAGCGGAGGCAGCAACTGCGACGCCACGCCTTCCTCGATCCGGATCAGACGATTGGCATCGGTGGCGATCCAGATCACGTCTCCATAGCCCGCTACGGCAATTTTGGTCAGTTCCTCGGCCCACGCAAAGACTGTTGCCGTCTCGCCAGTATCCAGGTTCAGCGTCCGCAGGGAGTCGTGATCCGGCGTGATGTAGCTCAGCTCGTGATCGGAAATGCCCCATAACGCGCGGGAAGTATCCGCATCCGCGACCTCGCGCTGCACGCCGGAAGTCAGGGAAACCGCGACTACATTCGATCCCACAGTGGTGGCGGCCCAACCTGCATTGGGCGCCAACTGCAGTTCGCCGATGTCTCCCTCGACTTCGATCGTCTTCTCGGCACCGGAACTGGAGAGCACAACCAGCGTGCTGTTCCCGGATGCGGAGTCCGGGCCACGAAAGACGACCGTTCCATCGTCGGCGACCTTGGGCAGTAGCTGGTCCGAATTAATCTCGATCGGCAGTTCCTGGACCTGGCCTGTAGACGTATCCAACAGCTTCGGCTTGGACGGCACTACAACAGCGGCACCGTACCCGGAGGTGACCGGATCCCAACCGACAACATATCTACCGTTCGCACTGAACGCAACCGCCGAGGCGGGAAACCCGTCCGGCAATTCAATCCCGTTCAGGACCGTTCGCGGAACTGAGGCCCCCGGTCCCACACCGATGCCAATGCCGTGGCTGTATTCCTTCCAACCCGAGATCCGGCCTCCCGCAGCGGTAAACAACGCACCTGTAAATGTGAAAATGCCCCCGCCGGCTATGCCAACGCGAGTCCACCCGCCGCCCGCCGAGCCGGGCCACTGGTAAATCTTATTTTGTGATGTCACATCGGTTTCGTCCTGCAGACGGAAATTCGTGAGCAGCAGCACCATCGATCCCTCGCCGTCAGTGGCGATATCGGAAATCTGCGCATGGAGTGCATCAGAAGAGAATAGGAGAAGAAGAGATGCGCACATCCCTAGCCGCGTCAGTTTAACGGTCGTCATAGCCATCCTAACTTGTTTGGTTGGGCGCGGGAAAGCGGCCGGACCCCCGACGCTTTTCTGTTATTTTACCCCCCCCCCCAAAAAAAAAGAAAGAAAAAAGAATGACATTTCTATTCACGTTTCCAACGCCACTGTCCTACGGGGACCATAAGCTGTGTGCGCCGGGCTCAGCGTGCCAGGAGAGATGGTTGGTTGCACACCGGCACTCAGCTCCAGTTCGCCCCTTGGACGCAGCCCTTGTATCCTAAAAAGATAAGGATTCTATGGAGCAACTCATTCAAGGAGCGCTACGAGGCGCGCGTTCCCTGCCCTCGGCCTTCTCTTCGATCCCCGAAGCGATTGAGGAGATCCGCGCCGGACGCATGCTGGTGGTGGTTGACGACGAAGACCGGGAAAACGAAGGCGACCTCACCATGGCCGCCCAGTTCATCACGCCGGAAGCGATCAACTTCATGGCGCGCGAAGGTCGCGGTCTGATCTGCGTGGCCCTGACCGCCGAGCGCTGCGATCAACTGCACTTGCCGCTGGTCTCGCCCATGAACACCTCCCGCTTCGGGACCGCGTTCTGTGAGTCGTTCGACGCGGTGGAAGGCGTGACGACCGGGATCTCCGCCGCCGATCGCGCGGCTTCGATTCGAACCGCGGTTCGCGCGGACGCCAAGCCGCAGGATCTGGCTCGCCCGGGACATATGTTCCCGCTTCGCGCGCGGGCTGGAGGCGTGCTGGTGCGCGCCGGCCAGACGGAAGCCTCGGTGGATCTCGCGCGGCTTGCGGGGCTCGAACCGGCCGGCGTCATCTGCGAAATCATGAAGGAAGACGGCACCATGGCGCGCGTGCCGGACCTGATCGACTTCTGCGCCAAGCACGACATCAAGATGATCTCGGTGGCCGAGCTGATTCGCTATCGCCACACCACTGAGAACGTCGTCGAGCGTCGCGAGGAAGGCGTCCTCAATAACCAATACGGATCGTTCAAGACGGTCACCTATGAAAGCGCCATTAACGGGGAACGCCATCTCGCGCTGATCTATGGGGATGTCCGCGGGAAGCAAGACGTGCCGGTGCGGATGCACTCGCGGTGTGTGCTGGGCGATGTCTTCGGATCGACGGCCTGCGATTGCCAGCAGATGCTGAACGCTGCCTTGAAGCGTATCGCGGAGGAAGGCGCCGGCGTCGTTGTTTACCTGCACCAGTACGGGTGGGGCCAGCGGAAGCACATCCCGATGCCGGACGGAACGCCGCGCCCGCTGCACGAGTTCGGGATCGGCGCGCAGATCCTGCAGGACCTCGGCCTTTCGACCATTCGCGTGCTGACGAATCATCCGCGCAAGCTCCCGGGGCTGGACGCCTTCGGCATCGAGATTACCGGGCAGGAACCGCTGGCCGACGTCGAATTCTAGAGGGGGCGCATCGATACGAGACGCATGAAACCAGTTTTCTTCGCCGCCGCGCTCTGGATCCTGCCCGGCGTCACGTTCGCGCAATCCGCCGAATCATTGACCGCGTGTATGCGGGCCGCCGAAACCCAGGCCGCCATGACCGAGTGCTCGGGTGAAGAAGCGAAGCGTGTCGACGCCGAGCTGGACTTGCTGGTCCAGCAACTGGTCACCGTCGCCACCGAGAACGGAAATCAGCCGGCGGTGATCAAGATCCTTTCCACCGAGCGTGCCTGGGCCGCCTATCGCGACGCCTACCTTGAGGCAATGTATCCGGCGGCTGATAAGCAGGTCGAGTACGGGAGCGTTTATCCGATGGAGGTTAATCTTCTTCGCGCGCGGCTGACTCGGAACCATATGGAGGAGCTTCGGCGGATGTTGGAGCGGTATCAGGCGGCGCGGTAGAAGCGTTTTGCGAAACTGCCAGATCCCTGGCAGGGTATCCGTACATGCCCATCAAGGCGTGCTTATATCAGCGTCTTCTTGAAGCTCCCGTATTCCAGATTCCGTTTTTCTGAAGAGAAAGCCCTTTTGATTGGACGCACTAAATCCTGGAAGGCTGAAGGATTTGCTGGATGCTTGTACGAGCGCCGATTTCGACTTCGCAGGATAGCCAGCATCCCCCGGTAGTTCCATCTCCCCGCGGGATGCATCTTCCAAGTCACCGCACTGACTCGTCTGCCATCACCGCATCTGCAGCTGTTCCTTGCTCCGATCGGACAGCTGCTCGCCGCTCACACCTCGTCCTTCAAGCCGCGGCGTGCTATTCCCAAACCGCGAGCACCTCATTACGAAGCGGTTCCGCAGTAGAAAGATCAAGAAGCGGTCTCATTAACGGCAGCAGACGGCGGTGGGTCCGCTTTCCTTCGGGAACGTGCATCACCGAGACTTCAGAATTTCACTCTACCGGAGGGGAGTTCCAAGACCCGATTCGGAGCGTCCGAACCGCAGGAACTGAACAACATCACCAGCGTCAGGCAAAGAATATTACGCATCATCATCAAACCCCGAATGAATCCGCGCCCCCGGAGCTTGGCGAGCCAGGATCTCGGCTTCGGCGGCAAGCACCTCCTGCCAGCGGTCGCGGATTGCGGCGGGTCGGGTCATGAGAGGTCCGTCTAGCACGGCCAGCCCGTCGGCGAGTTTGAGGAACACTTTGTAGTGGCCGAGCTCGGAGGAAAACAGCGCCTGGAAGAACGCGCCGAGCTCGGGGTCGCGATCGTCTTCAAAGGCCGCTGCCGCCAGCACGCCGAACCGCTCGCAGGAGCGGGCTTCAATGAGCGCCGCGACGAACAAGCGGTCCACCAATTCCCCGGCGGTTCCCTTGCGCACCAGCTTGCGGAGCTCTCCGGCGTAGGCGTTCTTATGGATGCGGTCCAGCTCGCCACCGCGCTTGGCGAGGAGGCGGGTGACCTGCGCCAGGTGGGCGGTCTCATCGCGAGCCACGGCGGTCATCGTGTCGATCCACAACTTACGCAGCTCCGGCGAGGCCTCATTCGGCCATCGGGTCAGCATCTCCATGGCGTTGTTGGCGGCCTTGCGCTCAAGAAACGCATGGTCGATCAGCAGGGCTACCGGCTCTTGCAGCACGGTGCGCGCCCAGTCGAGGGGGGTTCGGGAATGCAGCGGCAGTTCGGCCAGGGCCTTCTCGAAACGATGTTCTGTGATTGAGGCCAGCACGGAGATTCTCTATAGAGGATAGCGTCTCAACCGTAGGGGCTGGTGATACTTGGCGGGACTGGGAGAACCAGCGGATCCCGGCAATCGCGTCTACTATTTCAGCCGCTACCAGTCGCCGGTGCCGTTCGGCACGATTCTCGCCAGGATGACCGGCGACCCGGCCACGCTTGCCGCCGCGTTGATGAGCGCGGCGCTCCTGTTCGTCGCGACCCTCGCGAGCCTCATCCCGGCGCAACGCGCGCTGCGCATGAACCCGGTGGCTGCGTTGCGTCACGAGTAACCGATCGCGCGGGAGCGCCGCAACAGCATTAAAACGCGTAATTCACGCCCACCAACGCCTCCACCTGATCCTGTTTGGTGGTGATGGGCAAGCTGCTGTCCTCATGCCGCCAGCGCGTATAACGGATGGTCGGCGCCAATGCGAACCGCCCAAAGGCGATCTCCAGTCCGGCGCCGATCGTGCCACCGAACTTCGAAGGGTGGATGGGGCCGGCGTTGTAGCTGGCGCGAAAGGAAGGGCCGATCTCCACGAAGGGCCGAGTCAGGTAGGATTGCGCCAACGGATTCGTAGGCGCCATACGGAACTTCAGCAGGACTGGGAATTCCATCGTACCGGCCGTCAGTGTCGCCACCGACGGCTGTCCGCTTGAAGGAGTGGCGGTGGACTGCACGCGCAGCGTCCGGTGCAGTACGTCCGCTTCAACGGAAAACCAGTCGTCCATACGGTATTCCACCGAAGCGCCTCCGACGAAGGTATGGTGTTTCCCCGAGCGCACCACGTTGGTTGTTCCTCCTAAAGGGTCCCCATATTTTGCGGAAAATGCGGGAAAATCGCTAGTCAGATTCAGGCCGCCAACCGCGCCGACCGTGAACCGCTGGGCGGCTGCCGGCAGCGCGATGAAGCTCAGCGCGAACATAATGCCCGCCACGGGCCTCCACCATTGCTTCGAAAACGATCGATCGGAAAATAGCTCTTCAGAACTTTGATTCGGATGATGTCTTTGACTCACTGGACCCCTGACTCCGCTGCCCGCCGATCCTTTCGAACAGCGGAAAACGCGCTCTATTGCCCCCGAGATTCACGCATGACGCACGCATGATCACGCATAGTGAGACGCGGACCACCAACCATTTGTTTCGCCCCACCCGGCGGAAAGCATCGGAATCGCAGCGAGCCAGGCGCGGGGAAATCCGCCGAGGCTCTGCTGCTCGCGCATCACATTTGGAATGCGGAATGTATCCTTTGGAGTATATCGCCGCCAGCACACCACTTCGCGGCCGGCGCCGCCCTTACTAAAAATCAGAAGGCGTTGAACCTGCTCCGTGCGATCATCCTCTCCTCACGCGGCTCGCGCGCATGGCGATTGCGCCTCCTCTTCGCCATGGGTCTATCCAGTCCTGTCGCGCTTTCCCGACCGAAACAGATTCCGATAAGAAACGTCTCCCCAGTGGAATAAGAGGAGCTACAAATACATGTTTGGCAGAAAATTTAGACTATTCAGTCTGGTGGGCTTCGAAGTGAGCATCGACGCAAGCTGGCTGATCCTGGCTGCCCTTATCGTCTGGTCCCTCGCCATCGGATACTTCCCCTACCAGCAACCAGGTCTGGAAAGCAGCACGTACTGGTGGATGGGGGTCGCCGGCGCCATCGGCCTGTTCGGCTCCATTGTCCTGCATGAGTTATCCCACTCCTTGGTGGCCCGCCACTACGGATTGCCGATGAAAGGCATCACGCTGTTCATTTTTGGCGGGGTCGCGGAAATGAATGCCGAGCCCCCCAGCCCGACCGCCGAATGGAGAATGGCCGCGGCCGGACCGGCGATGAGCGTGCTTATCAGCTTGGTGTCGTACTTCGTATACGATGCCTTCTCTCCATCCCTCGGCGTCTTCTGGAGCGGCATCATCGGGTACCTGGCCTGGGTCAATATTCTTCTCGCGGTCTTCAATCTACTGCCGGCATTTCCGCTGGATGGTGGCCGCGTGCTCCGGGCCATCCTGTGGGAGCGCCGGGGCAACCTGCAAAGCGCCACCCGCACCGCCTCAAAGTGGGGCGCTGGTTTCGGCATGGGATTGATCGTTCTCGGCGTGATCAGCATTATTCTGGGAAATTTCATTGGGGGCTTGTGGTGGGCCTTGATCGGAATGTTTCTCCGCGGTGTTTCGCGCGCCTCCTACCAACAAATGGAAATCCGCCAGGCCCTGGAAGGCGAACCAATTTCCCGTTTCATGCGCCAGGAGCCGATCACTGTTTCCCCATCTACCTCACTGGAAGCGCTGCTCGATGATTACTTCTACCGCTATTACTACAACGTGTTTCCGGTGACCGATGGCGATCGCCTGGTTGGCTGCGTCAGCGTGAAGGCCGTACAGCGATTCGCCAAGTCGGAGTGGGCCCATCATACGGTCGAGGAACTCACTGAACCCGCCGATAGCAGCAACACCGTGACGCCGGATACCGATGCATTCGAAGTGTTGAAGAGGATGTCGAGCGGACCCCGCCGGTGGATTGCGGTGACCAACGAGTCGGGTCACCTGTTTGGCCTGGTCACGCTACGCGACCTGATGAATTACCTGACCGCGAAGCTTGAGCTCGAAGGCGGCGCGGGCGCATCGATGGAGGAAATGGAACCGCCGCTTCCGCATCCTCACCCAACCCAGGCGCACACATCCCATGCGCACTGATCCCAGGCTTACTGATCTTGGGTTCACTGAACTTGGGTTCGCTCGATAAGATCCTCGCAACCCGCGAGCACTCCTCAGGCGCGGAAGCCACGTCGCTTCGGCGCCTGATGCCTTTGTGACGCAGTCTCCTGGGTTATGAGTGAGGCAGGTTCGCGAATTCCCGGTAGGCGTTCTCGCGGCCTAGCGCCTGCGCCACCGGTCGATAGCAGATGAATCCGGAGTGAGTATTGACGCCCTTCGCCAGACCCGCGTCACGCAGGATGCCACTGATCCCGCTCTCCGCAATCCGTAATGCATACGGCAGGGTCGCGTCGGTCAATGCGAAGGTCGAGGTCCGCGGATAGGCCCCAGGCATGTTCGTCACGCAATAGTGGATTACGCCATGACAGACAAACACGGGATCCGCGTGCGAGGTCGGCCGTGACGTCTCCACGCAGCCGCCCTGATCGATACTGACGTCGACGATCACCGAGCCCGGAGCCATCCGCTTCACCATCGCCTCCGAGACGACATGCGGCGCCCGTGCCCCGCGAATTAGGGTCGCACCGACCAGCAGATCCGCCTTGGCGACCTCCCTGGAAAGGTTTTCGGCGTTCGACAGCACGTACCGGATCGGATTGCGAATCCCCTTCTCGATCTCCGCCTGACGCTCGGGCTTGCGCCCCAGGACGACTACGCTCGTGCCCATTGCTCCAGCGACCCGCGCCGCGTGGCGGCCAACCACTCCATCTCCCACGATCACGATCGTGCCGTAGGTCCGGCCCTGGATCTCGGACGGAAGCAGCCCGCGGCCACCATTGAACTTCGCCAGATAGTAAGCGCCCATGATCGGCGCCATACTGCCGGCAACGGCGCTCATCGGAGCCAACAGCGGCAGTCGTCCGTTTGCGTCCTCCACCGTCTCATAGGCGATCGCCGTGGTCTTGCTTTCGAGCAGAACCTCGGTCAGGCGCGGATCGACACCGGCAAGATGAAAGTAGGTGAAGACCAGTTGTCCCCGGAGATAGGGCCATTCCCTTTCCAGCGGCTCTTTGACCTTGATGACGAGTTCGGCTCCCCAGGCCGTCGCGGCGTCAACGAGCTTCGCCCCGGAAGACTCATAGTCAGCATCCGCGAAGCCCGCGCCGAGCCCAGCACCGCTCTCCACACGGATGTGATGTCCCGCATCCACAAGAGCGCGAACCCCGTCCGGGGTCATTCCGACGCGGTTCTCGTTATTCTTGATTTCCTTGGGGACACCGACGGTCATCGTGAGGCATTAGTTCCCGGCTGCGGCGCTCTGTTGCTCCGGTTCCGACAGCCCCAGACCGACGGTTGCCCAGGCGGTACCGATGGTGGAAATCCACTGATCATGCCCATAGGGAAAGCCACTCTCGAAGTAGGGCTGCAGCTTCATGGCCCGGCTTCGTACAAACCATGTGCCATCCGGCTTCTGTGTCCGCAGCAGGAACTCCACCCCACGGCGGAACGCGGGATCGGACGAGGGCACTCCTAGCGTGTGCAACGTCCAAAGCACCATGCCCGTCGCGTAGGCATCCGCTTCCAGGTTCGGCGTCTGTCCCCAGCCACCGTTCTCGCGCTGCAAATTGATCAGTTCTTTCAACCGCAACGATTGGATCTCGGGTTGCACACCCGACCAATACAGCCCCAGCACCTGCATCACGCGAGGCTCAGTGGAAAGTGGCCGTTCCAAGGCGAGCCAGCGGCCGGCCAGCGCGAGCTTCTGCTGATACTCGAATGTTTTGGCGGGCGGTCCGTAGACTGACAGTCCCCGGATCCCCAATGCCGTCAAGGTGAAGGCTCCATCCTGAATCGGAGCGCGGCTTCCGCCTCTTCCGGTCCAACTCCCGTCCGGTCCCTGCTTCATCGCCAGGAAGGAAACCGCGACATCGGTGGAAGGGCTCGGCGCGATCTCATTTCCGCTGTAGGAAAGCAGCATATACATCACGGCATCCGGCAATCCGCCCGCTTCGATTCCGGCCATGTAATCCGCGCCTCGCGCCCGAAAATTCAAATCCATGGCGTCCTGGCCATGTTTGGATAGCTCCTCATCCACCTGCCAGCCGCGCTTCCGCGCCAGAGAAACCCCCATCTCCACCACCGGCTGCGCATGACAGGCGATGCAGCCACTGTCATTGAAGACATCGTCGGCCGCAGCCTGTAGCTTCGGCAAGGCGCGCTCCACAGCCTCTTGCGGCGTCGGCAGATCCTCAGTCGCCGCGGTGCTCATCTTCGGCGCCGGGGGATTGACCGCATCGATCTGAAACTGGGACAGGATCGCCGGTTCATTGAACTTCCTCGCCCAGTCGAGCGTGGTTTCACCGTCCTTCGAGGCAATGCTCGGATCCGATCCCGCGTTCAACAGAACCCGGATTATCTCCGGATCGGCGCTATCCAGGGAAACCGCGATCATCAACGGGGTCATCCCCCGTACGTCACGGACGTTGACCTTCGCGCCGGACTCCAGCAGGAGCTTGACGATTTCCAGATTCTTCTGCGCCGCAAAGTGTAAGGGCGTCATGTATCCAATCGCGATGGGTCCGTGGGTGACCTCGCCGTTCGATTCATTGGACACCGCATTCACATCCGCGCCGGCATCCAGCAACACCTGCGCAAGATCAACATTCCCGGTCATCGCCGCGCCCATCAGGGGAGTAAATCCCGTCGCCCCGCGGGCGTTCGCATCCGCGCCAGCATCCAGCAGCAACCGCACCGACGCCACGTCATTCGCGAACGCGGCCGAGAGCAGAGGGCTCATCCCCGCTCGATCCACTATGTCCACCTTTGCGCCGCGCCGCAGCAGCGCCCGAACCGTCTCCGAGGCGCCGTTGGTGGCCGCCGCAATCGACAACGGCGTACGTCCGTCTCCAGCCATCGCGTCCGCATCGACACTGCTCTCCAGCAGCAGCAGACGGACCTTGTCAATGTTTCCCACGGCCCGGTGCAACGCCGTAATGCCGAAGTCCGTCTTCGCCGCCGGATCCGCTCCAGCGTGCAACAGCAACGAAACGGCATCCAGACTGCCAAAGGCCGCCGCCGTCATTAATGGAGTCTCATGCCCACCGCGCTCGGGATTGGCGCCCTGTGAAGCAACCAGCATCCGCAACGCCGGAAGATCATCATTTCGAATGGCTTGATAGTAGGGATCGAAGGACTGCTGCGCAAATGAGGTCGCCGCGGTGAGGAACACGAGGGCGCTAACGTACAATCTCATATTTGACCGAAGCTTACCATCATTCGGCGGCCTTGCAAAACCATCTTGCGCTATCTCGGTGCGGTAGGACGCCATCCGGTCAATCATCCAGTCGCATACTGTCCATACAAAAGGCCGCACTCGCGATCCTCCATGCCCTCAGCGTAATCTTGCGAGTCCGGACAATTCCGGACGAATGAATCGCGAATTATCAGGCCCCCCATCCCATATCGGAAAGCTTTCGGAGTTCATGGAAGAAGTTCAATGAACAGCACCTGCTTGGCGTCGGTTCCCATCCGCGCGCAGTCCTACGTCGGAGGTCTTCAGAGTTCTACCTGAGATTTCTCGCCACTAGTACCCACGTTCCTTGTAGGAAACACCTTAGGTGCGATACACTCCAACCTTATTTTTGGAGAAGTTCGCGATTCCAGGAGCGTCATGCCTATTCGATCCGTGCAAGTCCTCATCAGTGGAGCGCTTGCGCTTGCCATCTGCAGCGCCCAGACTGGCCCTTCCTCCTACTTCGACAGCTTCTACGGATTGGGCGACTGGTACGCCTCCGGAGACGGGAGCACCTATAACGGCGCCGACGGATGCGTCCTGAAAGGCCCCGGAGCCAACGTCTTCTGCACAGGCCTGATTGATCTCGACCCAGCCGCCGGACGCGTCACTTTATCCGGCATCGTGCAGAACGGCGTGCGCTATGGCTCGGAGATCCGCCTCACCGCCTTCCAACCCGGAACGGAAGGCACCTTCGCAGCCAAGGTCCGTTTCTCCCAGCTCGTGAATCCCGGCAAGCGGGACCAGGCATCGGTCCGAGCCTTCTTCACCTACTCGCACCCGACGACATCCCCCTGCATCCATATGGAGCACGACTTTGAGTTGCTGGCAGGCCCCTCGCGCATCTATTCCCAGCAGTGGGGCGTCGACCTCGGCAAGGATGCGGCCGGGCCCGGCGACATCCTCACCACGACGCACGACAAGGAAGGCTACTGCCCCGAGCAGCCCGCCAGTCAGGAGCCCAACGTCGATCCATTCGAGTCCATCGCGACGGTCCTGGGCGGGGACGACTTCGTGACCCTGGTAGTGAGCGTCCGCTGCGTCACCGCAGGCTGTGGTGACGACTGGTATGAGGCCGATTACTGGATGGTGGGCTCCACCGGGACGACGTTTTACTTCGGCTCCACCACAACGCCGCACCCCGGCATCACGCAACCTCGGAGCCTTTTTCAACGTTTGGTGGATCCAGCCCAACTCCATCAGCCGGCGAACCCATACCGCGCCGCAGTCGATGGAGGTGGATTGGTTCTATTGGAATGCCCAGCCCTTGTCTCCGCAGGACGCGCTTTCCCGCGCCTGGGCCTGCGAGAATGCGGGCGCGCAGGGCCTCGACGCCTGCTAGTAACGCGCCACTCGGTCGCAAGAGGTGTCCGATCGCAAGACGTGCGGGTGGGAAGTGTGGCCACGCTAAACAGGTCGCCGATTGTCGATCTGGGAGCCCGCCGGGCCGAGCGACAAGACGCTATTTTTTCAGCGTTCGAATATACGCAATCACATCATTCACTTGTGCGTCAGAGAGATTTGAGATCGCCGGCATTTTGCCCTTCCCGTCGGCGATGACCTTGTGCAGATCGGCATCGCTCATCGATTGAATGGCTTTCGAGTCAAGGCTTTCAATCTTGACCTTCATGGCTTTCTCCATCGTCGGGTTCCCTTCCCCGTTCTGCCCGTGACAACCTCGGCAGTGCCTCATGTAGAGGTCCTTTCCGGAGCTCGCATCGGCGGCCAGCGCGCTGCCGGTTAGAGTAGTCAGTGATAATGCCATGAAGATATATATCCTACGCATCTGTCTTTTTCCTTCCGTTTTCCATTCGTTTCCGGTGCGGCCCTTTCGACCGGAAGCAGGACCGCCCGGTCGTTTCCGTGTGCGCGCGGCATCCGTCCGTGCTTTTTTGTCTAACGCATCACCGCGATCACAACCTTGGAGGAATATCTTCGATAGCGGTCGATGCCTCGCTGAATCCGAAACCCGCGCTGACGGATAGCCGTACATTGCGATACGCCAGAACGGACGGATTGGCGGTTGGTGGATACGATTGGTTGGCGCGATCCTAAACCAGCAAGTTTCCCGCCAGATAGAACTCTGCGTCAAGTTCCCTCACCAACCGCTGGATTCAGATGGAGGGTAATGTCTAAATACGGCCTTCCTTGCAGGTCAGCTTGCTCTGTCAGGCTCAATAAAACCGAATCGCTTACACGCAGGTAGAGTGCTGACGCCTGTAAGCTGTTTCTGGTTTTTTTCGTCCAGCGCCACACGTGCGCGACACGCGCCCAAACCGAGTGCGGGAGGAAAACTGGAATTTCGTAACCGAGAACTAGGGCACGTTTTGCATGGCGCGGGCAACGTCGGCGGCCGGGATCGCGGTGAGGTCGCTCGAAGCGGTTGCCCCCTCCCTGACGACGAACCGCTCCATTTGTTCCTGAAATGGGCGGACGAAGGAGGGAACGCCTAACAGTCCAAAGTCCAGCTCAACATCCCAGGCGGCAACCGAATACGTATCCGGACGCAGGCCCGTAAAGCGGTACACCCCGTGCTGATCGGTGTAGCTGGCCCTCCGTCCGGTCGTACCTTCCCACGGATGCTCGGCTTGCAGCGTCACCATCACTCCGGACAGCAGGTTTCCGTCCTCATCCCGGGCGACTCCGGTCGCTTCCCCGCCCGCCTTCGAAAGGGTGACCTGCAGCGTGCCGCCACCGCCATTCCGGAGATCCACGCGCCTTCCGCTGATATTCTGCCCATTCAAGACGACGGATTTCACAAACGCCCCTTCCGGCATCGGCTGAACTTCGAGTCTGTACCGCGACTGGGTTAACCCGATCACATCGCCGGAACCATTCTGGTCCAGCGGAGCTCCCGCGATGATGACCGTGCCGTCATGAAAGAGCAACTGTGGACGGTCAAAGATCGACTCCGCCTCGGGGTCCCATGGCAAATCCGAGCCATCCTCCACCGCCACCGTCACATGAAGCTCGGGACGCGGCAACATGCGAAACTCGACGTCCTCCAGATCATGATTGATGACGGTGACCGGCAAGCGTCCGTCCAGCCCGGGATCGACATACTTTGCGTCCGGCTCCGTTTCGGGGTCTGGGAAATCGGGCAGCATCAGCAGCACGTAGTCACCGGGGAACAGGCCGGTGAACAGGAATGCTCCGTCCTCGCCGATGGTGGCGATGTTGCGGACACCGCTCTGAATTGAGCCGAGATCGGGCGGCTCCAGCGCCAGCTTGAGCCCTGTAACAGGATCGCCGGATTCGTCCACCGCCACGCCACGAATGTTATAGACCGGCTCGGATTGGATCTCGACATCGATACCCTCGAGTTGCTGGCCTGAGCGGACATCGATCGCGGCGGCACTCTCCAGAACGGTCACGCCCGGATAGAACGTGGGCGCCGGCCTTGCTTTGGTCGCCGGATCGGGCGCCACCTCACCTTTGGCGATCGCGAGCCTGTCCGCCTCATGCTTCGCGAGGACATACAAGCGTCCCGGACGAACTTCGATGGTGTACCCGCCGTTTTCATCGGTCTGGGCGGGGACGCCTTTCTCCATCGTTTTTTGCCCACTTCGGTAGGAGGATCGCCCGGCGTGGACTTGAGCCCCGGCAATCGGACGGCCCTCTTCGTCTCGCACAGTCCCGCTGATCCGGCCGGGCTGATCCAGAACGATGTCGATCCCTTTGACGGGCTGCCCCGAGCGCACCGCAATCTGCGTTCGCCGCCCGGCGCCCCGGCTCGAATACACCTGACTGATATACCCCTCTGCCCCGGCGCCGCCGTAATAGAATCCGGGGGGAACCGCATCAATCTTATAGGCTCCGTCCGCCCCGGTTTTCGCACGGAAGTGCGGAAGCTCCTCACCGAGACCAGGCAGAACATCGGCGGGATAAACCTCGACCTCGGCGTCCTCAACCGGATTCCCATTGGTGTTCGTGATGGACCCGGAGACGCTGGTTTGGCCGGCGCCCGCGCTATCGGCGGCCGTCGTCTGCGCGACAAGGGATACGGCGCTCAGAAGGGCGATCCACAAAATAGGTAAAGAGTATCTGGTGAATTTCCAGGAAAACATACAAGGATTCTCTACGAAAAGGGAAACCGTATGTTATCACAGGCGCAAATCAGAGGCAACGGGTGCTTACGAGGGAAATGTCTGGCGGAGAGGGGGGGATTCGAACCCCCGGTAGCCTTTAAAGGGCTACGACGGTTTAGCAAACCGCTGCTTTCGACCACTCAGCCACCTCTCCATATTGCGTGGGCTCTCGCGCCGGCGAGGCGTGGGCGCCGCGCCGTAACGGTGGGTCTACAAAAGGGATATTAGCATACCCGTCAGCGCCCTCGTGCGGAAAACTTAGCCAGTCAGATCGTCTTCCAGCGTCCTGAGCGACGCCCCCTTCGCGGCCCTCAATCCGAGCCCGATCCGCGCCTTACCTAGCACCTGAGGATATGTTCGCAAGAGCATCAAAAACAGCCTCTTGTGCATCGAGAAAGGCCTGACTTTTAAGCCGGTCACCGGCCGTCGCCTCAGGGGACTGCCGATGCGAGTCGCCATGGATCCGGTCCACCACGCGCCGGAGATCCTCCAGCCGGGCCGCCGCGTCATCGTTGACCTCGGCGCCCGCAAACAATCGCCGGAAGTTGTTGGCCCGCTGGAGGTAATCCAGCAGCGCTTGCGGATCGTAGCCCGCTGCCGCCATTGCCTTCGCGGCCAGGGCATCGGCCACCGGCTCATCGGACGGCTGGATCCCGGTCATCGCCACCGGAAACGGCGATCCCCCGCCTGTGGAAACTTCGGCAGTTCCGGCAGCAGCCCCGCCGGAAGACGAAATCACCTGAGTAGGATGGCCCTCGGCGGAATGGGCGATCGCGTGGGCCAGCATGCCAACGAATTCGTCCTCCCGGCGTGCCTCCAGTATCAGGTCCGCCGGAATCGCGATGTAGCCCCCGGGCAGTGTGGAAGGTTCATAGGTCGCGCCGCCGCTTGCTCCTGCAATCACCGTAACTTTAAGTGGAAATTGGAGTTGTGGGAATTCCTCGGCGAGCCGCGCCATCGGTCGCGTCCAGGTACTGGTCCAGTGCGGGAGCCTGGATCGGCGGCGCGTTGACCTCCATCGCCGCCAGCAGCGCCCGCCCGAGGTTGCGCTCCTGCTCCGGGGTGTAGGGATGATCTCGAACCCCTGCGGGGAGGTCGCCAGCCGGGCTTTGCGCCAAATCAGGGACCGCCGTGAGGCCCATCGCGAGCCCCAGAAGCGCCAGTTTCCGGAATGGGACCATGGGGTCAGCCTAACACGCCGCCTCCGGGTTCGCGCTTCGAGGAGGGCCAGAGCGGAAACGCCCTAGGACCGGTTCGCCAGGCCGAACATGACCAATGAACCGTCCGGCGGCCCCGGAAACGGGCACAGGGCGTTTAGCGAACCACAATGGGGATTCCGCGGGAAGGGAGCGGCTGGCATTCCCGCTTCCGCACATCCCGCAGCCCTGGGATCCCACTTCTGAGTTTTCCACAGCAAAGATGCCCACCGGAAGGTGGGCATCTTCGCTAAGCCCCACTTTCGTGGGGGTGTACATGGGAGAATCAGATTCGACGGCGTTGCAACCGTCAAAACCTGGTTGTGTTTGCGATGTTAGGACGTTGCGCCAGGGAAGTCAAGAAAAAATCCTCAACCTACGAGATCGCTTCCATGTATCTGATTCAAAATAGGATGCAAATTTAAATTTACAGGAACCCGACCGGGAAAGTACCATTTTCCGGCCCCTGACCGGGGTCCCGATTCGCTCTAACCGAACGGTACGTCAGGGCTTATTTCTAGAGCCCGTATCGTAATCCGGGTGCCCTTCCTGGATCTCCAAAACCGTCACCGCATTGTACTCCTGATGCCAGCCGAGCTTCTTGGACAGCGCGCGTAGCCCGCCTAACCCCAGCCCAGCCAACAAGCCCGCAAGACCGACGGCCCCGGCCAGCAAGAACCCGGTAATGATCACATTACCCCATCCCATGATTTCCTTTTTGGGATCGGGCTGGACCGGCTCAGTCCAGGAGATGGTCGCGTCGTAGTTGACCCTGGAAAGCAGCCGCTCGGCCGCATCCCGATCCGCCGGGTCGACGATCACGGCCACCAGCGGACCGGTCCGCTTGGCAAGGGTGTTGGGAATCCCCAGGAACTGCTCGTGTTGGTCACGCGCGATGCCGGGCGTCGGATACTGGAAGACCGCCATTTCGATCTCGTCCCCGTCGTCGCTCTTGTAGCGCGCCATCTCGGCTTCGGCGGACATGGAGAACGCCGCCGCCGAGGGCGGAATCCCCGGGGCGAACCGCTCCAGCGCCTCCGGTCCGGACAAATACCGCCCGGATCCCGGGATCAGCCCCTCTTCCGGCAGATAGCGAATCACGGCTGGAAGCGAGGACATATCCAGTCGCGGTGTCCGCGAATAGAGGTCCTCAAGCAAGTCAGCCGAAGGCGTCGAACCGGTGAACCGGAACAGATGATTGCCATGCGCGATCAGCGTCTGGCCGCCGGATGCAATCGCCAGTTCGTCGAGATCGGAAATCTTGTATTGTTCCGGGCGCAGATATTGGAACAGGGCCATGGCTCCGGTGGAATCGCGCAGACGCCATGCATCCACCTTAAATTCCTGGCCAGCGGAGTTGAATGCCGCCGATTCCGCTTCCTGCAGCCCGTACTCTTCGAGCAGGGCGGCCTCGGCCGCTGGAATATCAAGCGGAGTGACTTCGCCGCGCGTGTACTCGGTGATGGACTGGCCATCGGTAGTCGCGAGCGTTTCGGGCAGGATCTGTGAAAACGCTGTTGCGGAAAACAGCAGGGTCAGCAGAGCGAGGGTCAGCGCCTCGCGCATGCTGAAGCTCGCCCAACATCGTGATCGCTTCGAGGATTGGGAAGTGGAAGCTTCCCGCCGGCTGAACGCCGGCCCCCCATGGGAGCTCGACGGGCGACGGCTTTTTACGCGGCACAACATTTCTTGTACTTCTTTCCGGAGCCGCAAGGGCAAGGATCATTCCGCCCCGGCGTCTTCTTGGCAATGATAGGACTATTCGCTGCCGATTTCACCGATGCGCCGGCGAGCTGCAACTCGGCCATCTCTTTATCCTTCTTCCGTTCGATGGCACGTGTGAAATCGGTCACCGAGGCCTTGGCTGCCTTAGAGTCGGTTTCTTCCCGCGCCGGCTGCGGCTCACTGTCGCCCTTGATCTTGCTCCAGTCGGTCCGCATGGGCCGGCTCTGCGTGGTTTCGACGCGCTGCATGAAGAACAGGTACCGGATTGTTTCGTCTTCGATGCGATCCATCATCGCTTCGAACAACGCGAAGGACTCCTTCTTGTATTCGATCAGCGGATCCTTCTGTCCGTAGCTCCGAAGGCCAATTCCTTCTTTTAGATGATCCATCGACAGCAGATGATCTTTCCACTGGTTGTCGATGACCGAAAGCATGATCATGCGTTCGGTGTTGCGGAGGAGCTCCTCGCCAAGCATGTGCTCTTTCTCTTTGTACTTCTCCTGGAGCTGATCGAGGATCGCCTGCTCAGTCTGTTGGCGCTCGAGTTGACGCAGCGAATCGGTGTCGATCTGCACGCCGAACTGAGTCAGGATGTCGGTGGCCAACCCGACCCAATCCCAGTCGTCCTCGCGCGTATTCTTCGGAAGGCGTTCATCCACGAAGGACCCAACAATGCCTTCGATAATGTCCTGGATGCGTTCTTTCTGGTTGTTCCCTTCGAGCAGCGCGCGGCGCATTCCATAAACCGCTTCCCGCTGCTTGTTCATCACGTCGTCGTATTCGAGGACGTGTTTCCGGGCCGCGAAGTTCTGCGCTTCCACGGCTTCCTGTGCCGCGGCGATGCGTTTGCTGATGAGCGGGCTTTCGATCGGCACGTCCTCTTCCATGCCGAGCCTGAGCATCAGGTTCTGCATCCGTTCGCCGCCGAAGATCCGCATCAGATCGTCCTGCAGGGACAGATAGAAGCGGGCCGTACCAGGATCACCCTGACGTCCGGAGCGTCCACGGAGCTGATTATCGATGCGGCGCGAATCGTGCCGCTCCGTGCCCAGAATATGCAGACCGCCCATCTGGATCACCTCTTCATGTTCTTTGTCGGTGATCTCTTTGGCCTCGGCCAACGCCGCTTCCCATTCTTCGTTCGTGCAGTCCTCGGGATCGATGTTGCGCTTGCGCAGCCGCTCGCGGGCGATAAAATCCGGATTGCCACCCAGCAGGATGTCGGTACCACGGCCGGCCATGTTGGTCGACACCGTGACCGCGCCCTTACGGCCCGCCTGCGCCACGATCGACGCCTCACGGCTGTGGTTCTTCGCGTTCAGCACCTCGTGCTGGACGCCCATTTTCTTCAGAAGCTTGTGGAGCTTCTCAGACTTCTCCACCGAAACGGTACCCACCAGCACCGGCTGCCCTTTTTCCTGCAGTTCGGCGATCTCCTTGGCGGCGTTGCGGAACTTCTCCTCTTCGGTTCGATAGACAACGTCCGGATAGTCGAGGCGCTGCAGCGGCCGGTTGGTGGGGATGATGGTGACGTCAAGATCGTAGATCTTGCCCAGCTCGGCGGCTTCCGTATCGGCCGTACCGGTCATACCGGCGAGCTTGTCATACATACGGAAGTAGTTCTGGAAGGTGATGGTCGCCAGCGTCTGATTTTCGCGCTGGATCTTCACGCCTTCCTTGGCTTCGACGGCCTGATGCAGACCGTCGGACCAGCGCCGTCCGGTCATCAGGCGGCCGGTGAACTCGTCCACAATGATGACCTCGCCGTCCTTGACGACATAGTCCTTGTCACGGATGAACATCACATGCGCGCGCAGAGCCTGCTGTACGTGATGGTTAATATCCATATTGGTCGCGTCGTAGAGGTTGCCCAGGCCGAGCAGGCGTTCTACCTTGAGCACGCCTTCTTCGGTGAGCGCCACGCTGCGGTGCTTTTCGTCGACCGTGTAATCGCCGGTGGTCCACTTCTGACCGGGCTCCTTGCCTTCGATCACCTCGCCGCGGACCAGGTTCGGAATGATGCCGTTGATCTTGTAATACTTGTCGGTCGACTCTTCGCTGGGACCGGAAATGATCAGCGGCGTCCGCGCCTCGTCGATCAGAATCGAGTCGACCTCATCCACGATCGCGAAGCGATGCTCGCGCTGCACGCAATCGGTGATGCGGAACTTCATGTTGTCGCGCAGGTAGTCAAAGCCGAACTCATTATTGGTGCCGTAGGTGATGTCGGCCATATAAGCGGACTTGCGCTCCATGTCGTTCAGCCCGTGAACGATCACGCCGACCTCCATGCCCAGCGCGCGATAGATGCGCCCCATCCACTCCGAGTCGCGCGAGGCCAGGTAATCGTTCACCGTCACCACGTGCACGCCGCGGCCTTCCAACGCGTTTAAGTAGACCGGGAGCGTCGCCACCAGCGTCTTGCCTTCACCGGTCTTCATCTCGGCGACCGTGCCGCGATGCAACACGATGCCGCCGATCAACTGCACATCGAAGTGCCGCATGCTGAGGAAACGCCGCCCGGCTTCGCGCACCGTCGCGAACGCCGGAACCAGGATGTCATCGAGGGAAGCGCCCTGCTCGAGTTGCTGCTTGAAGACCGCCGTCTGCCCCTTGAGCTCCTCGTCGGACAATTCCCTCATTTGCGGCTCCAGCTCGCCGATCGCCTGGATCAGCGGCTGCATCGCCTTCACTTCGCGTTCGTGTTTCGTGCCAAATACCTTGGCTAAGCCTTTTTCAAAAACGTTCATAATCAGCCTCCGGCTGTCGTGGGCTCTGACCGTTTGCGGGCAGAGCAGTCTTATCGCTACCTGCAAGAAATCCTGTTTACGAGTGAATGGTTCACGTCGACGCAAGAATGCATCGGCGCAATCGGCCTTGGGGAAACAAGGAGTTCAGCAGCGGAGCGGAGAGGGGATGTAGTCGGGGGGCGTCAGAACCGGAAGCGCCTGGAAGTCGACATTCCACACCGATTGCTGCGCCCGCTGTTCGGCGCGGTATTCGGCTGCCGTGAACGGTTGATCCGGCCTGGGTTGAACCGAGCGCAGGCCCGGCTCAATCTTGTCTTCCGCCTTGCGAAGCTCCAGTTGGGACTTCGCCTTCCCGGGCTTACCGGATTCCAGTTGCGCGACCGTCCGCAGCAGTTGGACCAGCGAATACGCATCGCCCGAGTACGCCGCGCCGTGCGGCGCTCCCATAGTCATCCCCCACGCCGAGAGCCCGAACAGAGGGGCCAAGCTGGCGAGGAGGCTGGCGGTAAAGATGCGTCGGAAAGGCATGTTCCTGACTAATTGGATGTTAACACGCGCGGATCGGTTTCCGGGGGCGGTTTGCCCTGGTCGTCCAGTGTTTCGGCGACTCCTTCGGCGACCATGCAGTATATTTGATTCCGGTTATCAATATGTCGCAACCAAAAAGAATCGCGCTGAGGTAGAACCTCAGCGCGTTAAGAGAGAGAAAGAAAAATTGTTATTTTTGCGTTTGGGATTCCAGGCTACAGGCAGCTAGGAAACCAGTTGCGGTCCGGCGTCGGCCATTTCTGCAACGCCATTAGACTGCGTGCGGAATTCGTACTGTTGGATCTCCATGGCGGCGCAATTGTCTTCAAAACGCACCACGCGCCCCCGGGCGACCAGCTTCAACCCGACCTCGTTATTTAATTGCGCGGGCCAGTTAATTGACAGCTCCAGCCGACGACCCGGCAGCAGCATATCTTCTGTCGTAAACAAGACACCCGCACTGGAAATGTTCACAGTCTTTCCGGTTCCAGACTGCTCCGCGGCACGCTTATTCAGCACGCGATACCGGACCTCCCTTTCGATCGGAAATCGATCGGAGTGACGGCGGTCATTCTGGCCGGATGTGTCGTTACCGAGTACTCTCACTGGGCAGATTACCTTTCTAACTTGCCCGAGTTTGCCCGATCACCTTAGTGCGGACAATAGGGGAGGAGGCCTAATTCCCGCCAGTACGCCAGTACTTCCGGGCATGTAACCCTAACCTTTAGAGTCCCGACGAGTTCTGCGAATTTCCACAAGCCGCTGTGCAATTCGCTGCTCGATCCCCCGATCGGTGGGATTGTAGAAGACCCGGTCCTGGAATCGCTCCGGAAGGCATGCCATGCGCCCGATACCGTCTTTATTTTCATGCGCATGCAGGTATCCTTGGCCATATCCCCAGGCCTTCATCGCCTTGGTGGAGGCGTTTCGAAGCTGCATGGGGACCGGCTCGGCGGGAGCCGTTTCCACAAGTTCCATGGCTTGGCCCAGAGCGCGATAGGCTGCGTCGGATTTGGGGGCCACCGCCAGATAAATCGTGACCTGCGCCAGGGCCTGGTCGCCCTCCGGCGGACCCAGAAAATGGGCGGCCTGTTGTGCCGCCATGGCCTGCTCCAACGCACGCGGATCCGCCAGGCCGACATCCTCGACGGCCATCCGCACCAGCCGCCGCGCGATGTACATACGGTCCTCACCGGCCGCCATCATGCGGGCCAGCCAGTACAAAGCCGCATCGGGATCGGAAGACCGGACGCTCTTCTGCAGCGCCGAGATCAGGTTGAAGTGCTCCTCGCCGGCCTTATCGTAGAGCAGCGTCTTGCCGTCGAGGACCGCCTCCAGATGGGCTTCCGAGATTTCCCCGCCCTCGGCGACCGACGCCGCCTGCTCCAGAAGGTTATACGACGCGCGAGCGTCGCCATTGGCGTGAATCGCGATCTGTTCCAGGATCTTGAGATCAGCAGTGAGTTCGAGCTTGACCAGCGCCCGCTCCAGTAGTTTCACGATGTCGGCAGTCGTGTGCGATTTCAGCGCGTAGACCTTGGCTCGCGACAGCAGCGCCGAGACCACTTCGAAAGAAGGATTCTCAGTGGTCGCACCGATCAGAATGATGTCGCCCCGCTCAACATACGGCAGAAACGCATCCTGCTGGGCTTTGTTGAAGCGGTGGATCTCATCGACGAAGACCACCGTGCGCCGGCCCATCTTGCGGACCTTTTCGGCATCGGCCATTACGGCTCGGATTTCCTTGATCCCGCTGAGCACCGCGCTGAACGGCACGAAATCGCACTGCGTGCTTCGGGCGACCAGTTGCGCCAGCGTCGTCTTGCCTGAGCCCGGAGGTCCCCACAGGATAATGGACTGCAGCTGGTCGCGCTCGATCTGTACTCGGAGCGGTTTTCCCACGCCCAGGATATGTTCCTGACCGATGTAATCGTCGAGGCTGCGCGGACGCATCCGCTCGGCCAGTGGCCGGCTGGCGTCGGAAGCTTCGGATTCGGCCCCGGAAAGGGGCGCGCCATCAAATAAACTCATGAGGTCACTGCGGGGGAGCTTCCTTTAGGTTCCCACGAGAGCTAAGCGCTCGCGCGATTGCCCTGGCGGAGTGTAATCAGGGATTCTTCGCCGGTCCCCGACGCCGGCGGGCTTCATATAAAAGGATCCCGGCCGCCACGGCCGCATTCAGCGATTCTACATGGCGCGTGGGAATCGAAATTGTCTCAGCCTTTTCGGCCAGCCGCGGATCCACGCCCCGCCCTTCGCTTCCAATGATGACCGCGCAGCTTTGGCGCAGCAACGTCGCGGTCTGCTCGAACTCGGCCGCTCCACCGGAACGCGACGCCAGAAGGCGCATCATCCGGTCCCCCGCCTCACGCAGCAGGTCGTCCGGCGCCACACCCGCCAGGAACGGCAAGCGAAAGATCGAGCCCGCCGACGCGCGCACGCATTTCGGATTGAAGGGATTCGCGCTGCCTTTCAGCAACACCGCGCCGGTCGCATCGAAGGCTTCCGCCGCCCGCAAAATCGCTCCCGCATTGCCAGGATCCTGGATCCCGTCTAGCACGATGACAAGGCACGGATCGTCGCCGTGCGTCGCGACGTCCTCCCAACCCCACCGCGGCGCTTCGACCAACGCCAGGATTCCTTGCGAGTGTTCGGTGCCGGTCAACTCATCAAACTCTTCAGCGGGAAGTTCCTGCACCCGCCCAACACGGCCCGTTCTTTGGTAGGATTCCAAGTGATCTGTGCTTAGGCCGTGTGCAGCGAGCCTGTGCCAGGTTGCAGCATCCTGCGTATCGGAAACGAGGACCGCGGGAATCCCCCGCTCTGACTGGATGGCTTCAACAACCAGATGCGGACCCTCCGCAACCAATGCGCCGTCCGCAGTGAGGGTTCCTTTTTGGACTGCCTTCCGCAGGGATTTGAGAAGTGGATTTTGGCCGCTGGTAAGGCGTTGCATCAGCGTATTTCGGGATCGTTCGCCAGGAGACTCTACAACGATTATGCGTACAATTGTTGCAGAAGCTCAGCATAGCGCAGTCAGGACGCCGTGCCTATGACCAGCACGTTCCTCAAAGTCGCCGGTAGTTTGGCCGCGCTGGCCGCGGTCGCGGCAGCCGTGCAGGTCATGAGCGTCGCGATCGAAATTCGTGACCAGGCGTTCGTCGATGAATCCCAACCGGCCGATGTGATCATCGTGCTGGGCGCGGCCGAATACTCGGGCCGCCCATCGCCGGTTCTCGAAGCTCGCCTCAAACACGCGCTGAGTCTCTACAACGAAGGCCTGGCGCCCTTCATTCTGACCACCGGCGGCGCGGGCGGCGATCCCACCTTTACCGAGGGCGGCGTCGCACAACACTACCTGAGCATCAACGGCGTTCCCGCCGAAGCGATTCTGGTCGAATCAGAGGGAGAAAGCACGGTGCACAGCGTCGCGGCAGCGGGCGAGATCATGCAGCGGATGCAACTGACGTCCGCGATTGTGGTCAGCGACAGTTACCACATCTATCGCGTCAAGAAGTTGCTCGAAGCCCAGGGCATGACCGCTTACGGATCGCCCCGGCCGCAGGAGATTGCCGAAACCGGTCATAGCCTGAGCCAGCAGTGGATCTTCATCCGCCAGGCGATCGCCTATGACCTGTGGCGCATCGGCATCCCGATCTAGGCGGCCGGGACCGCAGGTGACACGGCGCCATGCGCCGGAAAATTCAAGAGCATGGCGCGGAGGCCATGCCCCGCGAAGATTAAACCGGCACAGCCTCGACAATCGACATCGGACCCGAAGTGGGAATGATCCGTTCCAACTTGAATCCGGACGCGGCGAGCAGATCTTTGAACTCCTTCTCCGTACGCTCCTTGCCGCCCGGAAGCACCAACATTTCGAGATCCACCAGCTTCGAGAGGGCGGGCTCATTTCCTTCCGGCACGACCATATCCACCACCAGAAGTTTCCCTCCCGGCTGGATCGTGCTCCGACAGAGGCTCAAGATCTTTCCGGACTTCTCATCGTCCCAGTCATGAATGATGAACTTCATGACGTAGGCATCGGCCGCCGGTGGAGCATCCGCAAAGAAATTCCCCGGCGCATAACCCACGCGATCGCCCAGCGGCGGAAGGTACTTCTCCGATTTCGCCCCTTCGACGATATGCGGCATCTCAAATAACGTTCCGTGGAGCTTCGGCACGCTCTTCAGGATCTGGGCCAACAGATATCCGTGCCCACCACCGACGTCGACAATGTGCTGGAATCCGGAGAAATCGTAGGCTTCAACGACTGCCGCCGCTTGCGGCGTCGAGAGCTGGCTCATGGCGTTGTTGAAGTTGACACCTTTTTCCGGATGCTCCTGCATCAGTTCGAAGAGGTGTTTGCCGTAAACGTTGAACGGTGCGGGCTGCCCGGTTTTCACGCACCAGGGAAGCTGTCCCCAGGACGCATGATGCCAGTCGTCAAGCAGCATCATCGCCATCGCCCGGACGCTATCGGGTGCATCGGAACGCAGCGGCTCAGAGAGCTCGGTCTGCTCAAACCGCCCGTCCGGCAACAGGCGAAACACTCCGGTGCCCGCCGTCGCGCGCATCAGGCGATATAAGGCATCCGGCTTTACGTCGATTTTGGCCGCAATCTCGGCTGCGGTTTTCGGGCCGCTCGCGAGTTCATCCGCCACACCGAGTTGGGCAGCTGTTGAGATCGCCATCGAGAGCCACTTACCGAGAATCATCTCGAACAGCCGGGCTGAGGCAGGTGGTTGGTCAGGGGTTGGGGTAGCCATTGGAAGGATAGTTTAGCGCACCACCCAGTGCAGTGAGCGAACTCGCCGCATCGGCAGGAAGGATTTGTATGAGGAAGGTGTGCGGCACACAACGGATGCGTGCCGCACGTAAGAAAATCACGGTTGGAGTTAATATTTCCGCAGGACCGCGAGGACCTTGCCCTGGACGGCAACCTGATCCCCGGGAACGTAAATCGGTTCCATGGTGGCATTGGCCGGCTGCAGACGAACCCGGCCGTTCTCACGATAAATCCGTTTCAGGGTTGTCTCCATTCCGTCCACCAGTGCGACCACGATATCGCCGTCGCGCGCCGACCCCGTCCTCTCGACCAGGACGTAATCGCCGTCACAGATGTGATCCTCGATCATGGACTCCCCACGCACTTGCAGCGCATAGGTGTTCGGGTCGCCGGTGTAATCCGCAAAACTGACGGTATCGTTGCCCGGCACGGATTCCACCGGGGTTCCCGCGGCGATCCGCCCTAAGAGCGGAACCTCCTGGGAATGGGGTACGTTGTGATACTGCCGCTGTTCGTCATAATATTTCGGGGAAATTTCCAGAGAGCGGCTCTGGTTAAATCCGCGCCGGAGATACTGCTTCGCCTCCAGCGCCAGGATGTGCTTGTGCACGGTTGCCAGAGAGGCCAGACTCATCCCCTCGGCAATCTCCTCATAGCTCGGGCTATAGCCGTGCTTGTCCAGGTAACCTGCTAGAAAATCCAGGAAGTCTTTTTGGCGTTTTGTCAGTGCCATGCCGCTAGTGTAGGCGAAGAAAAAGGAAAATGCAAGTTCAATCGTTAGAGCTGCTTGCCTGCCATCTTCAGCAAAGTGCTCCCCCCGTTGCCGCCGCTTCTTCGCCTGCCTCTCTTTCTCCTCCGGCTAGCTGCACTTTCTCTAGAGATTCTCTCTTGTCGAGAAGCGTTACAATTGCCGGAGGGAAAATGCAGCGAATTCTTTTAGCCTGGCGCTCCCCCCTGACGATTGCATCTATCTCATTGATTCTTCTATGGATCACTGCCTGTAAGCGGCAGCCGCGCCTGGAGGAAGCCCCTCCTGAGCCCGAAATTTCGCTCAAAAGCGATCTGCCGGTGAAGGATCCGGACGCGCTGGTTCAACTCACGCACGGATTCTACGGCCTTGAGGAAGATCGGTGGCGCTGGACCGGCCCGGACTTCGGAGTGGTGCTCGCCGAACCCGAGGGTGCCGTAGAACAGGGCGCGACGCTCCAAGTCGATTTGAATATCTCGGAAGTCGTGCTACAGCGCCTCGGCCCCATCACGCTCTCGGCCACCGTCGGAGGCACCCCGATTGAGCCTCAGACCTTCTCCGAGCCCGGTGATACAACCTACATCCGCGCCATCCCGCCGGAGCAACTTACCGGTGAACCGATCGACATCGAGTTCACCACCGACAGGGCGCTGCCACCGGAGGGCACCGACAACCGCGAGTTGTCCCTGATCGTCACGCGCTTCGCTCTGACCGCCGGCCCGGGAGAATAGCAACGTGAAGCCCGCACCTCTGGACAAACTCGCGCGCGGCCACCTGCTATGGACGTTGCTGGCTCCGGCGATTTGCCTGGCCGCATACGGGCGCGTTCCCTTTATCTGGTTCCGCGCGGACGATTTCGCCTGGCTTAGCCTGGGGCAGGTCGCGCGTGAATCCGGACTCACCGAAGCGCTGTTCGCGCCCGCCGCGCAAGGAACCGTCCGCGTTCTGAGCGAGCGCCTCTATTTCCTGACGCTCACCGAACTGTTCGGCATCACCAGTTGGCCATTCCGCCTGATTGCCCTGGGGACCTTCTGCCTCGCGCTCATCCTGATCCAACTGCTGGGAGAGCGGCTCACCGGCTCCCGCACGGCCGCTTTTTGGGCAGCACTGCTGTGGGGACTCAGCCCGCGCCTGGTCACTCCCATTGACTGGTCCTCCGCCTTTAATGAACTCCTCCTGACGGTGCTCATCCTGGGAGCCTTCTACGCGCGCCTCCGCTGGGTGGAGACCGAGCAAACCAAGTGGCGGTGGATGGAAGCTGGGCTGTTCCTGACCGGGTTTGCCGTGCTGGAACTGGTGATCGTCTATCCGGCGATCGTGGCCTTACACGCGCTCACGGACACCCGAGCCCGCAAAATCTGGAAGAGTTCGCTATGGATGTGGGTTCCCGCGATCGGCTTTGCCCTGCTGCACCTGCTGGTGATCCCCAAAACCGACAACCCCGTCTACCAAATGATCGTGGATGCGCGCCTGCCAGGTACTCTGTGGACCTATATCCGGCTCTCGGTGGGACGTAGTTGGGAGGACCTCGGTAGCGGAGCTCCGATCTTTGGATTTCTGATCGGGACCACCTGGATGGCCGTCGCCGGATGGGCCGCACTGCTGAGCCTCATCGCGTTCGCCATTTGGAAAATCGTCCAGCGGCACTGGCTCGCGGCGTTTTTCGCCGGATGGTTCCTGTTGTGGCTGGGTCCGGTGTTACCGCTCCCCAACCACATCACCCAATACTATGTGACGATTCCTCTGATCGGACTCGCATGGCTGGCTGGCTGGGGGATCGACACGGCCTGGCGCTACCGGCAGCGGCATTCGAGTGCCCTGGCCCTGCGCGTCGCGGTAGTGCTGATCTGCGCCGGATACATCGCAGGCAGTCTCGTCGAGATCGACATCTTCACCAACTTCCACCGATTTATGAACGGCCGCATGGGAATGGTCTTCCGCGCGACGCAAGCGGACCTATTGCGCGATCCCGCCCGCGCCGTACTTTATCTCGGGATTAACGATGAGACGTGGTTCCGTGGGGGCTTCGGGCCCACCATGACTCGCCTGGCCGGTGTGGAGCGGGCTTACCTGCCACCAGATGCCCACGAACTCGACGCGTTCGCCAACTACGACGGCGTCCCATCCCTGCGTTCGACTGCCACGGGTCTCGAGGCTCTGCTCCAAGCCGACGACCTACGGGTGCTCGAAGTCCACGACGCCTATGTGCGCGACGTGACCACCAGCTACGCCCCGGTGCTGGCCGCCGAGGCGCGCGTCCAACAGTCCGGACCGGTAGACGTCGGTGTTTCGGGCGATCAGCGGGTCGGCGAAGGTTGGTATCAGATCGAGAATGGCGCGCGCTGGAGCTCGGGCCACGCGGACCTGCGGATCTATGCGCCATCCAGCGCCAGAGAGGTGATCGCGTCCGGCTTCGTCCCCCAGTCCGCGTTCGATGCGATGCCGAAACCGGGCCCGATCACGGTTGCTGTCACGCTCGACGGGATTTCCCTGGGCGAGCAATCGGTCCGCGAAGCAGGCCCGTTTGAGCTGCGCTACGGTCTCCCGGGCGATCTTGCGCGAGACCGCGAAGTCGAACTCTCGCTCGATGTCACGCCGACCTTCCGTCCACCCGGCGACGAACGCCAGCTTGGTCTGGTCTTCGGAACCTTCTCCATGGATTAAGCCGGCGGATTAAGCTGGCCGAATAAACCGGCGCCGTAAACGGGCCCCGTTACTGCGCGGCGTCCAGCATAGCGTCGAGATCCGCGCGCGAGAAATAGGTCCCGCGCATGATGACGCTATCGATCTCGCGTGTATTGCGGATATCCTCCAGCGGGTTCGCATTGAGCAGAACGATATCGGCGATCTTTCCCTGTTCGAGCGTGCCGAGCAGCGTCAGCAGTCCAAAGTAAAAACCCGGGTTGCGCGTCGCCGTCTGCAGCGCCTCCATCTCGGTCATGCCGGATTTGACGAAGAGCTCCAGTTCCTCATGCAAACCCACGCCGCGCTCGACCGGCGTATTGGTGCTGGCATCGGTTCCGGCCAGAAACAAGACACCCGCTTCGCGCATAGCGGAGACGAGCTGAATGTAGCGATCCAGCAGCTTCGCCACCCGCGCCTGGAATGCCGCAAAGCCCGCATCATCCAAATCCGCGGCAATCCGCAGCTTACGGACATTCTCGCCGCCTTTCGCAAAGGCCCGATACATCACCAGCGTCGGCGTCTGCCAGACCCCGTAATTTACGAAGGTGCTGAACAGGTCCGCGGCCTTGGTTTCGTTGTAGGTGTCAAACAGCCCCTCCGGATCCGGGAAGCCCAGCTCCCGGGCGCGGTCTGCAGGCGATATCGCGGGGTCATACATCAGGCGGATGCGCTCGGCGCGCAGTTCGTCTTCGTTGGTGGACGCTGCCAAGAGAAGGTTGATCAGATGCTCCTGGCTGAGCTGCCCCGCCTCCGCCGCTTCCTTGGGGCTGATTTCCTCCGGCACGTGTCCGGCAAAGGATCCGCCGAGCCGGCGCGTCTCGTCGGCGATCGCGAAGTAGGCCTCGCGCGGCACGCTGTTGTAGACCTTAATAAAATCCGCACCCAGCGCCGTCAGCAACTGCACCGCGGTCCTGGCTTCCTCGGCGGTGGACACCGCGGCGGCACCAGGAGGCAAGGGGCCACCGGTATTCAGCAGCGGACCATCGATAAGCCCCGCAATCACCAGGCGCGGAATCTCCGGACGCCCGCGCAAGGCGATCAGGGTCTCCGGCGCCAGTCCGGTATACATCTCACGCACACCGGTAATCCCATGGGCGACCATCACCGCCAGATCCTGTTGCGGATGGTTCAGGTGCGCGTGCATATCCCACAGCCCGGGGATCGCGAATTTGCCCGTGCCATCAATGACGCGGGCACCCGCGGGCGGCGGCACATCCGAACCCATTGCCGTGATCCGGCCGTTTTCGATCAACATCGACACGCCGGGCGCGGCGGGACTCCCCGTCCCGTCAATCACGGTCAGATTTTGGAGAAAAAGAGATTGGGAAGACGCCGGAGTGCCGAGCAATAGCGCCGCCCACACCAGCGGCCCAAGACATCTCCGCGGCAGGCGAGCCAGAACCGGCTACTCCTTGATGCGCAGCACGACCACCGCGTCATCGCGCGTATCAAACGAGGAGAGGCGCTTGGTGTCGCTGTCCTTGCCCATCCAGGTCGCCTTGAGCTCGTAGTCGGTATCCTTCCGCAACCCATTGAAGTGGTAGCTGCCGTCTTCCTGGGTGACGAAGGAACGGATATTCAGCGTCTTGAGGTCCTTCAATTGAACCACCGCCTTGACCAGTGGGACGTCTTCCGGCCCCAGAACCTCGCCCTTCACGTTCTTGGTTGGCATCTTCGGAGCCTGAGCCAGCCCCAAGATACATAAGCCCAGGAAGATCGCCGTCAGGAAGGTAAGTCTGCGTATTGGCGATGTGGATGACGACAACATTCGATGGGTACCTCCTCTATCGTAAACCACCCTAGCAGATTGGATCGGCAGGTCCTTTCAAACGTTTCACAGCGATGATGTGATGCCGCTGCCTACCCCCGTTTTCCGCGTCCCGTAGCAGAACATTCGCGATCACGGAAAGACTCCGAGGCGCGAAAGGAGAGTCGGCGCTAGAACTCATCGTCCTCGTCCTCTTCCTCATCATCGTCACCGAGGCCGTCGAGGTCGTCTTCATCATCAAAGTCCGCCTCGTCGTCTTCGTCTTCTTCATCGAAGTCGTCTTCCTCGCGCGAACCTTTCCGGCCACCAAAGTCTTCATCCGGCAATAATTCCAGCGGATTCAAGCCGGTCACGGTCAGCTCCGCCGCACACTCTTCACAAAGCAGCGAATCGCCTTCGTCCAGTTCCTCTTCGTCCACGTCGATCACTGCATCGCATTGCGGGCAATGGACCATCGCGAATTCCTCCTATCCAACAGCGCGTCCTTTGAGATCGACGTCCGGAAGGGCCCGGCGAGAGCCCTGTTCGGCGCACAGATGCACACGAACTGGCTCGCACGGCGCAAGCCCCTGTCCGCTCCATCCAAGCCGCGCAGATAACGTTTTACCACGCACTCGCTAACCAGCCAACGACTAATCGGCCATTTCAATGGAGTCTTATAGATTTCTCCCGCGCTCGAGGCGAGACACCCGAGTTTAGACCGGTTGTGCGACGCCAGCGGCGACACGCAGCGCCTCCACAGGGACATGAATCAGCGTCTTGTCGAGGTCGTCTCCGTCGGCGATCAGCCGCATCAGATGCTTTGCCGCCAGCTTCATGCACCAGGGATCGGTGAGCGGGTGCCCCGTCTCCTCGCTGAGCTTGAGCAACGCGGGATGGGGCAGCGCCAGGACCTTCTCCTGCTTGCCGTCCGTCTCCAGATCCTCGTCATTCCACATCACGAACTTCACATCCACCGTATCGGCATGACGGATCGAAATGCCGGTCTGGAGCCAGCGAAATTCCACGTGCCATGTGCGCTCGAACGGGTCAGGGCCAGCGTCGAAGCGGCGATAGGTTTCAGCCATATTCTCATCTAGCGTAGCAGAGGTTGTTTGGCTGGCAAACAGTCCCGGCGGCGGGTTCTCCGGGCCCCCGGCGCCTTTAGGGGAACCTGCGGCGCGCGGACGACGTAGACTCATTTACAGAACAACGGAGGACTCGCCGGGCGGCGGGAAAGCCCGGCAAATCCGCATCACGAACGGCATTGATCACTATGGGCGTTTGGGAACTCCTGGGAATCTCCAGCGGCGTGGGGCTACTGGCCGGCATCCGCCTGTATGCGACCGTCCTGGCGATCGGCATGGCCATTCGCTTCGGCTGGTTCACGCCGACCCCGGCCCCGCCGGGCGAGGCAAGCTGGGCGATCCTGGCGCATCCGGCCGTACTAACGATCGCCGCCGTGGGCGTCGTTATGGAGCTGATCGCCGACAAAGTGATGTGGCTCGACAGCCTGTGGGACGGCTTGCATACCTTCCTTCGCCCGATCGGCGCAGTACTGCTGGCAACGGCGGCGTTCGGGAATGTCGAGCCCGCGCTTCGCGTTGTCCTGATTCTGCTCTGCGGCGGCATGGCGTTAACCTCGCATGCTTCCAAAGCCACCGCGCGCGTCGCCGTCAACACCAGCCCTGAACCGGCCAGCAACATCGTCCTCAGCGCGGCGGAAGACCTGATGGTGCCCGCCGGATTGTGGCTCGTGTTCCGCCATCCACTGATCACCCTGGGCGTGGCTGCGGCCTTTCTCATTCTGTTCGCACTTCTGGCACGGCAAATCTGGAGACGGCTCCAGCGCCGCCGGGCCGCGAAACGAACTCGGCAAGCTGGCCTATCCCATCCATCCGTTCCCTCCTGAGCGGGCCGTCCCGACAAGCTGGCGCATCCTGAAAAGGTGGCCGGATTCTCTCTTAAAGAAGTGACGTTACGGGACGAATCGTACACAATAGAATATGGGCACACGCATCGGCATTCTCACCGGAGGCGGCGATGTCCCCGGCCTCAACGCGGTTATCAAAAGCGTCGTCTATCGGGGAACGGAAAACGGGTGCGAGGTCATCGGCATCCGCAAGGGCTGGGAAGGGCTCACCCACGTCAACCTGGACGACCCGGTCAGCAAGTCCCGCTATATCTGGCCGCTGGACCGCGCCAACACCCGTACCATTGATCGCTCCGGCGGCACCGTGTTGCATACCAGCCGCGTCAGCCCGACCCGCATCACCCAGCTCCCCCCGCATATCTCCGAGGAAGGCATCCCCAAGAACGGCGAGTGGTGGGACCTGCGCCGCCATGTGGTTGATAACCTGGATAAGCTCGGCATCGATTACCTGATCGTTATCGGCGGCGACGGGACGTTGGCCAGCGCCCCCGGCCTTGCGGCGATGGGTGTGCGCATCATCGGCATCCCCAAGACGATGGACAACGATGTCCGCAACACTGAATACTGCATCGGCTTTTCGACCGCGATCACCCGGGCCACGGCCGCCGTGCAACGCCAGCGGACCACGGTCGGCTCACATGAACGCTACGGCCTGTTCCGCATCTTCGGCCGCGACTCCGGCTTTACCGCGCTCTACACCGCCTACACGACATCGATCCGTTGCATGATCCCGGAATTCGACGTCTCTCTGGATAAGCTGCTCGAGCTCCTGGCCCAGGAAAAGAACAGTATCTCCAGCAACTATGCGTTGGTGGTGATCTCGGAAGGCGCCGGCTGGGAAGGCTACGATCCGGTGGTGGGGGTGGACGCGACCGGCCACCTCATCCGCAGCAACAATGCCGAGGTTCTGAAAAACATCATCGCCGAACGGATGGGCGAAGAATCCATCGCCAGCGACCTGACTTATGACCTCCGCTCCGGCGAGCCCGACTTCGTCGACAAGCTGGTCGCCACCACCTACGGCAACATCGCCGTCGACGCGATCCTGGCCAAGCAGCACGGCTTCATGACCGCCCTGGCCAGCGGACGTTATACGCTCGCGTCGTTGCCTAACCCCAAGCTGGGACCACGCAGGGTTGACATCGATGAGCTCTATAACCGGGATCGCTATCGACCGAAATACGCGGATAAGCTCGGGTTCCCTATCTTCCTCACAGGCGCCTAGGGCGCTTTGGGGGACAGTCTCTCAACGCCGGCCCCCGGGACCTCCCAAGCATCGAAACCGGTCAGCGACGGGATGGTCGCCGGCCGACTGCACGGCGGTTAGCAAAATGGATCTTCCCACGGGTCTCCATGCTCAGAACCTCCCCCCGAACCCCAGCCCTGAGTACAAAATCCCCTGGTCGCCTCCCAAAACATACAGCCGTGCGAAGGGAAGCAGGTAGTACCGCCTCCCGAGCCTCACCGTCATCCCGCCCCCGACCGCGAATCCAACCTTCGTCTCCGTCAGCGGGTAGATATAGCGCTCGGTATAGATCCTAGCCATACCGAATCCCACATCGCCAAACGGACGAAACCGGCGTTGGGCTCCAGTCTGCAGCCTCACACCCAAACTCCCCAGATCCACCGTCTCCCGTTGGTTCGCCAACTCGGTTCGCCGCATGTGGGCATACTCACCATAGGCGGCTAGCCAGTGGCTACACCGCAGGCAGGTTTCCGCACCCGCCGTGAAATACGCTCTCGGATACGGGCCCAGCTCGTTCCAGCCCGCCCCGACGAACCCACCAACCTCCACCGCCTGACCCACCGCCGCGCACGCCCCCACCACCAGAATCCCAATGATGCTCCACGCCCGCATTTCCATCCTCCCTAAGATTTCCTTGTATCGTGATTCCGACAACGGAACATGACGCCTGTGCCATCCTGTCAGGTAACATCGGCTTTGAACTTTGTCGGGCCAGTCCCCGTATCCATCGGCATGCTGCACTACGCAATCTTAACTGGGCTCGCAGCCGCGGCAGCCTTCGCGCAACAATACTCCCCAATCGACGCGATCACGCCCCAGAACGTCTCCACGCTCCGGATCGCCTGGACCTACCGCACCGGCGAGCCTACCACCTTTGCTGGCAACGACGAGGTCTCTTTCGAAGCCACCCCGGTCTACTCCGATGGCCTGCTCTACATCAGCACACCGCTCGGCCGAGCCATCGCGCTCGACGCGATTACCGGTGAGGAGGTTTGGCGCTTCGATGCCGAAATCGCCGAAGACGCCGATTACCCCGACCTCGCCAACCGCGGCGTATCGCTTTGGGTCAACCCAGATGCCGCAACCAACGCGCCGTGCCGCCACACGATCTTCTACGGGACAGTAGACGCACGCCTGTTCGCCCTGGATGCGGCCACCGGCCATCCCTGCGCTGCTTTCGCCAAAAGCGGTTCGATCAAACTTTCGGAAGGGGTACGCCAGGGGCCCATCTACACGGGCGAGCTCGGGCAGACTTCCCCGCCCGCCCTGATTCATGGCCTCGTCGTGGTCGGCGGCAATGTCGCTGATAACGTCCGGGCGGATGCTCCCAGCGGCGAGGTCCGCGCTTTCAACGCCGTCACGGGCGAACTCGTCTGGACCTTCGATCCGCTGGCCGATCAGCCCGGAACCGGAGGGGCCAACGCCTGGTCGCGCATCACGGTCGACGAAGAGAATGGTCTGCTGTTTGTCCCCTTCGGCAGCCCGAGTCCCGACTACTACGGAGGACAGCGCCCCGGTGAAAACCGCTATGCGAACTCCGTGGTCGCGCTGAAGGCGGACACCGGGGAAGTGGCCTGGTCCTTCCAGACCGTGCACCACGACCTGTGGGACTACGACGTCGCCGCGCCACCCGCGCTGACCCGGGTCGGTGACAGAGCGGCAGTCGCCGTCGGATCCAAATCCGGGTACGTCTACATTCTGGACCGTCTCACCGGCGATCCCCTGTTCCCAGTCGAGGAGCGCGAGGTCCCCAAATCCGATGTCCCCGGCGAGGTGGCTTCGCCGACCCAGCCGTTCCCGTCGCGTCCGCCCGCGCTCTCCCGGCAATCGCTGCCCGATGTCTGGGGCCCTACCGAGGAAGCCAAAGCCTGGTGCGAGGAGCAGATTCAGGGGTTCCGCAATGAAGGCGTCTTCACTCCCCCGAGCCTTGTCGGGTCGATCAGCATGCCCGGCAACATCGGCGGCGTCCAATGGGGCGGTCTCGCCTCGGACCCCGAGCGCAATCTCCTGTTCGTTCCCACGAACAACCTGATGGCCCTCATGCGGCTGATCCCGCGCGAGGATGTCGCCGAATTCCGCCGTACGCATGACGGCTGGGAGACCAGTCCGCAGCGCGGCACCCCTTACGCCATGTCGCGGATCTTTTTGTTATCGCCCGCGGGGACCCCATGCAATCCGCCCCCATTCGGAACGCTTGCCGCAATCGACGCAACTCGCGGTGAAATCGTGTGGCAGGTCCCGCTCGGCATGTTTCCCGGGGCAGATCCAGGGTGGGGATCGATCAACCTCGGCGGAGCGTTGGCGACCAAAGGTGGGCTCGTTTTCATCGGAGCCAGTGTCGACCCGGCGGTCCGCGCCTTCGACGCAGCCACGGGACAAGAACTGTGGAAAGGCGAATTGCCGGCCAGCGCCCGCTCCACCCCTGCGGCCTACATCGGCCCGGAAGGCAAACCCTACATTGTGATCTCGGCGGGCGGACACATTCCGGATCTGGCTCCACTGGACAACGCAGTGGTCGCGTTCACGCTGGACCAGTAGCAGTCCTCGACGAATACGATAGGGCGACTACAATAGAGGAATTACCGGCTCAGTCTTGGTCGACTTGAGCGACTCCACCCTGAATTTCGTTCTGCAGCCCCCTGTCGGGTATCCGATTTATCGTTTTTTGTTGTTGGGAAGTCGTCACCGCGCCCGTTGCGACGCCCCGGAACCGGAGCGAGTCCGTCATTCGCTCGAAACAGAACGGAACGACCTACACTGGGACAACCAATGAAGCTTTTTGCCAACGTCGCCCTGCTTTGTCTATGCGCCGGACTCCTCCCGGCACAGCCGAACAACTGGTTCGACCCGGCGATTCTCGGCGACCCGAAACTCGCAACCGCTCTCGCCTCCATCGATGCTCGCGAGGACCAGATCATCGACGAATGGATCCAATTGACCGAGATCCCGTCGCCGTCCGGGAAAGAGCAGCAGCGCGCCGCCTACATTCGCGCAGAGATGGAGAAGCTGGGGCTATCGGAGATCCGCGTCGATGACATGCTCAATGTCTCCGGCGTTCGCAAAGGGTCCGGCGGCGGGCCGACCGTTGTTTTCGCGGCACACACCGACACGGTCTTTCCTGAAGAGACCCCGATCCAGGTAAAGCGCGACGGAGACAATCTGGTCGCTCCCGGCATCGGCGACGATACGTCCAACGTGGTCGCGACGCTGGAAATGTTTCGCGCCCTGGATCGCGCCGGGATCGAAACGAAGGGCGACCTGATCTTTCTCGCATCGTCCCAGGAGGAGCTGGGCCTGCTCGGCGCCGCCCATTGGCTGAAAACCAGTGGCTATGAGCCGGACATGTTCCTCGCCGTGGATGGCTCCGGGACCCGTGTCGGCTATGGCGCCCTGAGGATGACGGTTTACAAGTTCTTCTTCAGCGGGGAGGCGGTCCACACCCTGGAGAGCCGAGGCGAGCCCAATCCAGCGAAAGCCGCCGCCAAGGCGATTAGCGCCATTTACGACGTTCCCCTGCCGCCGATTGCGGAGGGACTCGACACGATTAAGCTCCCGACGCTGAATGTCGGCACCTTGGGTGGCGGGACGGTGATGAATGCAATTCCCAGCGAGGTCTGGTTCACGGTCGACCTTCGGTCCTTGGATAACTCGACCCAGGACAAGCTCTCGACCGCGGTTGTCTCCGCCGCGAGTCAGGCAGCCGAGGCCGAGGGAGTCGACTTTCGCCTGGAATCGACGCCCGTCGGAGAGTTCCCGTCGGCGCGCCCCGCCGAGGAACGGCTCGGGGATCCGGTGACCCAAACCAGTCTCGCCGTGATGAACTATTTCCGTAAGGAGGGATCCCCGGAGATTGAGACACAGGATATGGGTTCCACCGACGCCAACAATGCGGTCGGCCTCGGCATCCCCGCCGTCTCCATCGGCTCGGTTCTCAGCTATCATGCGCACCGGCTGGAGGAGTACGCCGAGGCCAGTAGTATCGTCCCGGGAATTAAAGCGCTGCTGACCATCGCCGTGTCCCTCACCTCGCACCAGTAGCGACCGGGTCGCGTCTCAGAGCGGGCACCGGCAGTCGTGGGAATGCCCGCCCGGTATCGGTATCTTTTAGGGGATGGGAAAGCGCGCCGGAACCTCGTAGGATGGATCACCGGGTCCGGACTCCTCGCGCCGGCATTTTGGTGGCATACTGGTTCGCCGGACCTATCCACTCATGACTGACTTTCTACTGTGGCTCGAGGATACCCCGCTCAGCGTCTGGATCCGCGAATCCATCTCGATCTGGGCTTTCCCGATGATCCTCGCCTATCACACCATCGGCCTGAGCTTCCTCGTCGGACTCAATACCGCCGTTGACCTGCGCATCCTGGGAGCAGCGCCCAAGGTCCCGCTCGGCCGGCTCAAAACCTTCTTCCCGCTGATGTGGATCGGCTTCTGGGTCAACGCGGTCTCTGGCGTGCTGCTGCTGATCGCCTACCCGACCAAGGCGCTTACCAATCCGCTGTTCTACGTCAAATTGAGCTGCATCGCCGCGGCCCTGGTGCTGCTGCGGAAGATCGGCGCGGCGGTGGTCCGCAACCCGAGCTTCGATCTCGGGCCGCTGCCGCCCTTTGCCCGGCGGCTCGCCGTGGCATCGCTGGCTTGCTGGGCCGCAACCATCTTCGCGGGCCGATTCCTGGCCTACACCTATAACTATCTGACCGCCTATGAAATGGCGAACTTCGGACAATAGCGCACGACGAGGCCGACACCATGTACGAGTTTCAAGCTGCCCTCTACCACTTCTTCCGCGACATCACGTTCTTTGAGCCGCTCATGAGTTCGCGCTTCGGCTGGCCGGTGATTGAGTCGCTCCACTTCGTTGGACTTTCGATGCTGATCGGCGCGGTGGGGATGTTCGACCTGCGACTGCTCGGCATGGCGCGGAGCGTCTCGTTTACGACGCTTCACAAACTGGTACCCTTTGGCGTCGCCGGATACCTGGTGAACGTCTGCACCGGGTTCCTGTTCCTCACCAGCGCGCCGGATCAATACATCTACAACTCGGCGTTCCACATGAAGATGCTGTTCATGCTGCTGGCAGGGCTAAACGTGGCGACCTTCTACTCGGCGACGTTCCGCCACCTGAAGACGCTCGGACCGAATGACCCGGTGCCATTTCGCGCCCGGCTGGCCGGAGGAGCGTCGCTGGCGCTGTGGATGGGGATTATCATCTTCGGTCGCCTGATCACCTTCTATCGCCCGTTCAACTGCCTGGAGGGCGAGCCGATCGGCTTCCTGGCGACGTGTTTCTGAACGATGCGCGGATCTCCGTATCCGCGCATCGTTCGCCGGGCCTGGAGCCCCGGCCCTACGTCCTTCTGACAACGCTCGAAGGCTGCTGGATGCGCTATTGGGCTGGCTTGTGATTCTGTGTTCTGCCTTCTGCGTTCTGAGTTCTTTCTGAACAAAATCGGCGCCAGGGACGAGCCCTGACGCCGATTGATTCCATTCCCGGGAACACGCCCCGCCGATCTTACGCCTTGAGATTGCTGTACAGATCCAACAACCGAGACCATGCTTTCTCGGCCGACGGCTCATTGTAGACGCCAGAATCCGGCGGACACCAGCCGTGCGCTGTGCCCGCGTACACTTCGATCTCGGCTGGCCGGCCAGCCTTGGCGAACGTCTCCTTGAGGACGTTCTTCTCGTCCGGACGCTGTTTGTCATCGCTCTCGGCGATCGCCACCAGGAACCGGGCCTTGGACTTCGACGCTTCGATGTGCGGGCTGTTCTCGCCCTGCGCCACCAGGCCGCCGCCGTGGAAGGTCGCCACCGCGCCGACGCGATCCGGCATCGCCGCCGCCGTGCGGAACGCCATCGGGCCACCCATGCAGTAGCCCTGCGTGCCCATCATGCGATTGCCGGCCACCGAATCCTGCTCGTCCAGCCAGCCGATGAACGCCTTCGCGTCCGTCATTTGGGTCTGCTCGTTCAGCGCCCGAGCCAGCCCCATCACCTCGCCGATCGGGGTCGCTGCGCCTTTGGATGCCGTCGGGGCCTTCTGCTGCCGATAGAACGGATTGATCACCAGCACGGAATAGCCCGACTCAGCCAGCCTCTTACCCATATCGCGGAACGCGGGCCGCAATCCGAAGATATCCGGCCAGATCAGCACGCCCGGCGCCGTCCCGCTCGAGGGATGCACGAAGTAGGCATCGCAGGTGCCATCCGGCGTCTTGATGTTGACGTCCGTTCCGGTCACCGCCTGCGCGTTGGCGACCTTCGGCAGTGCCATGGCAATGCCCGCGCCCAGCAGAATGCCAAACTGTTTGCGGGTCACCAGGCCCCGGGCCTCGTATTCCCGCCGAACCTTTTCGTATACGCTTTCTTCACACATAATTGGTAGCTCCTACCTGAATTCCTCGTTGGTTCTTCTGGCGCGGCGCCGCGAAGCCCTGTTGCTCGCCCGACGTCCGCGTCCGGACCCCCCGGGGGCACCGAACCCATACTCGAAACATCTTACATCCTTATGCGCGCCAGTGGGTTCTTTCCAGTCCAAAGCCGGGACGCAGGAAAGTCGAAACCACCCCTACCGCACCCGCGTCTATCGCGGCAGAGTGGCCCTGAGCTTTCCGCGCTCCGGCCGGGCCGCCCAAAACGAGGAACCCATGCAAACGATTAGCACCCTTGCGCTCGCCCTGACCGCGACCGCCGCGCTGGTTGCGGCCATCCCAACCCAGCAGAAACCGAACCGCCCGCCAAACCCGACGACGGCAAAACGCGCGTCTTCATTACCGACAGTGAATCCTGGCAGATGGGCGGAGGCCTCGGAGGAGGATCGGTCAACGGCACGGGCGGGATTGTCGGCGCCGCATCCGGCGGTGCGCGCCCGCAAAACGCCGAGATCATGAAGACCTTCGGCGACCGCTGCCCGGCGGTCACTATCACCATCAAACGCGAGATGGCCGACTATATCGTCATCCTGGAGCACGAAGGCGGCAAGGAATTTTTCCAGCATGACAACAAGGTCGCGGTGTTTAACGGCATCGGGGATATGGTCTACAGCGGCAGCACGCGGTCGCTGGGCAATGCCGTAAAAGATGCCTGCGACACCATCACGCGCGAGATGCGCCGCGAGGAAGCTCGCTCCGCGCGCTAGCCTGGCCGGGTCAACCATTTCCCTGCCTGACGACGGAACCCGCACCTCCACTCGGTACCATGGTCATACCCATGGGACTCCTCAACCGGCTGCAGAAATGGATTGGCGGCGAACATGCGCCCCCAGGCTCGGCCGACGAGCTGGTTTCGGACTTCCCTCCCGCGCCGGTCACCCCCGCCGATGCTGATCTCACCGAGATCCGGCAGCACTTCGACGAAGCCGCAGCCGATGAAGAGAACTTCCCGTCCACCATCGACCCTCGCATTCAGCATGTGAAGGTCATCCTGGACCACATGCGCTCCGGTGGAGCCCTGGACGGTCAATCGGTGGCGGATTTGGGCTGTGGAAAAGGCCGTTTCGCGCGGCTGCTAAAGGAAGCCGAGCCTGGCGCCAACGTCATCTGCCTGGACCTGGCCGAAGCGATGCTCGCGCACGTGCCCGGAGATCTCGCCCCGGTCGCCGCCACCATGACGCACCTGCCGCTTGCCACCGGATCCTGCGCCGGAGCCTATGCCACCGAATCGCTGGAGCACGCGGTGGATATCGAAGCCGCCGTCGCGGAGCTGTGCCGTATCGTGCGTCCCGGCGGACGCATCGCCATCATCGATAAGAACGCCCAGGCATGGGGTCAGCTCGAAACGCCGCCCTGGGAGCGCTGGTTCGGCCAGAGGGAGCTCGAAGCGATGCTCGCCCAACATTGCCGGGAGGTCACCAGCCGGCCGATTTCTTATTGGGACGACGTCGCCCCCGACGGCCTGTTCCTGGCCTGGCTCGCGGTGAAATAGCTCCGCCAGGTGCCCTCGATGGTTACCGTTCCCTTGACAAATGGAACCACTCCCCTCCCCCTGGAGGAGACCTAGTTCAAGGCTTAGGACAACGCTTCGAGGACGTACTGGAACGAAAGGAAAAGTTCCATACAACCGTTGCTCAGAGCCCAAAGTACTCCCGGCCGGAATGCTGAAGCCCGCGTGGAGTACGTTTCCTTGCACCCGCGACCCTTCGCTGGGAACCCGATGAAGCCAAGCCTCCGACGGTGAGCGGAGCTCCAAGGCTCCCGTATCTCTCAATTCCGAGCAGTACCAAAGAGCCATATCACTGTGCCGGGTCGTACCACCCCGATTGTGGCTGACTTACTATTTCGCCGCCTCGGGATGCTCCCTAAACTATGAAAGCGATGGAGTTCCTCTCTGAATACCTCCAGGTGCTGGTCACGCTCGCTGTGATCCTGGGCACTGCCGTGATTGCGGGAATTTGCGATTCCCTAAGGACCAACAACGAGAATCTGCGTGCCGAACTCATCGAAATGCAGGTCCGGCTCGAAGGATTGGACACAGCCAGAACCGCCCCTGCCACAACCGCCCGGGTGCGGCAACCGGCCCAAGCGCCTACCGAAGGGGATAAGGGAACTCACAGCGGAGCCGACGATCGCCGGCCACCGCGCGCATCCAGAATGCGTCGCGCGACGGCGGCTGTCGGACGGGAAACGCGCCGGGCTCCTTCTGCCGACGCGCTTGCCGTGATGCAGCAGGGGCTGCAGATGGCGGGCGTCGAAACGGGAGCCTCCACCATGACGGCTGCCAGCAAACCGGGGATTTCCGCAGTACCGCGTGACGCCATTGAGCCGGCGAGGCGCACCGAAGAACCTCCCCGGGATGCAGAGACTCTGGCGACCTCGGACGCCAAAGCGGCCACTGCAGCCCCATCGGCAACGGAACAGGATGCCGCCGTGATGGCTAAGACCACCTCCGTGGGACGCACTCTGGTACCGGGAGATGTCCAGAATCCTCCGACAAACCGCCCATCCATCCCCGCAGGATTCCAAGACGGCTATGTGTTGACCCAGCTGGTCCAGGCGCACCAGCCGGTCAGCGGACTGGTCGTTTCAGTGGGTGTCACGCCCGGTCCCGCCGAAAATGGGAAGCCTCCTTCAGGCAATATCGAGCAGATGATCCGCTCGCTGCTCGGAAGCGAGGATTTCGCCGCCCAGTCGGCCGAGAACGAATACCTGCTGATCTTCCCCAACCAGCGCGGCGCGGCGGCGCAGCGAAAGCTCAGTGAGGTGACGCAGCAGCTCTGGGACTACCAGATCCGGTCCGCGGAGACCTATTCCATTCTGTTCAGTTGGGGTGGTATCGAGGTCAACGCAGAGGCGATTGATGAAGCGATCGCTTCGGCCAATGAGCGTATGCGGCACACCAAACGCAACCGCGCTGCCATGACTGTACGGTCCGCTTCCCCCGGTGCCCTGCGTCAGGCCGGCTGATTCTTGAAACGCGGAGGGATCGAATACCAGTTAGGACCTGGGAAGATCTGCCTGTCGGCTCGCGTCCATCCCTGTCAAATCGGAGGCCCCAGCCAAATCGGCGGCCTGGCCCAATCAACGGCCACGGGCTTGGTCGGACATCCTTGGGGGATCAGGAACAAACTCAGGGCTTTCCGGGTCCGGTAGCATGTACGGAGGCAAATGGTCCTCCACCGCGGGTGCTTCCGGTTCCGCCGCGACGGTAGCTTCCCGCGTCTCAGCCGCATCCGCTTCCGCATTCCAGATACGAAAGGCTCCCACGGCAATCAGCAGCGCCACCAGCAGAAAGCCTCCGATGCGCATCCACCCAAAGGATTCGCGCAGGTTCCACGACATGGTTTTATTAGACTGGTGTCCCACACTGATTAGATCGGTGCAATCTCCAGTCCCGTATATGCACGAATCGCCTTAGGACCGGGACAAATTACAGCGGAGAACTAGGGACTTCTACCTAGTCCAAACCTAAGGCTTTTGAACGGACGACGTCAGGACCCACCGTCAGCATGCCGTTCCAGCCCATTTTGACGAGCACGAAGCGATTGTCAGGCTCACGCCGAACACTGGTTCCGCCTCCCGCTTACCGGCTACAATCTCGCCCCTTCGCGGGGCTCACCTCACCCATATTGCGAGAAACGGGCAGGGATGGCTCCCTGCCCGTTTCTAACTCGCTAATCGGTGGTCCGACTGCTCGGCACGTGCCTACTTCTTTTTGTCTTCAAACTTGATACGGTCAGCCATCAGTTGGAAGTCTTCCTTATTGACGCCCTTGACCATCAGGAACTGATCCAGCGAAGTAAAGTTACCGTTGGCGTCGCGGTAGGCGACGATCGCTTGGGCCTGATCGGCCGGGATCAGGAATTGTTTCTGCAGTTCGTCGGCGGTGGCGGCGTTCACATTCACCGGCATGCCGAAGTACTTGGAGAGGTAGTTGACGACGGTCTCGAACTCCTCATCGGTGCCATAGGCGCCGCGGGCGCGCATGGCCTCGACGGTCTCTTCCCAGGCCGCGCGGGACCCGGTGGAGCCGACCACGATGTCGGCGCCGTGGCAGGAGCCGCAGACCAGTTCATAGGTTTCTCCGCCTTCGCCCATCGGGAGACCTTGCCCTTGCGCGGGCGCGACCGCCAAGCCGAATAGCAGGCCAATAACGGGAAGCGTCGTGGGTAGCAAATTCTTCATGTTATTCATAATAATCCAACAGTTGGACGTCGCCCAAACGGGTTCGGTTGCCATGGTTGGGGGCGCCGCCGGGGAGACGCGCAGATCAGTTGGTTCGGACGATTTTGGATTTCCCTGCAGGAACCGGGCCCAGTAGCTTAAAATAATAGGAATCATCGTCACGCCGGGCCAACTTTCAAGTTTGGGCGATGGCACAAACGAGGAGATAGAACCGCACATGCAGTCCCCCTTTGTTTCCCTTCGAAACGGCAACCTCTTTCTGTTCGCAGCGTCGGCGACCTTGGCAGGCACGTTGCTGGCTCCGGTCGCGGTGTCACAGGACGCGCCGGCCGAAGTCGAGGTGATAGCCGAGATTGTCGCCAAGGTGAACGGTGACATCATCACGAACGTTGACCTGAAGCAGGATCGCAAGTTTGCCGAACAACAGCTTCGCGACCAAGGCGTGCTTGGCGCCGATCTGCAGCGCCGGATCGACGAGCTCGCCTCCGATATGTTACGCGAGCGAATTGACCAACTCCTGTTGCAACAAAAAGGCCAAGAGATGGGCTACGAGGTCGACAGCGACGTCAACCGCCAGATTGCCGACTACCAGCGCCAATACGAGATACCAGACCCCCTGGACTTCCAAGAGTACGTGGAGAAGGAGACCGGCCAGCCGTTCGCCGATTTCCGCGACCAGTTGACCAACAACATGCTGGTCCAAGCCGTGGTGAGCGACGAAATCATGCGCCGGATCACCTTCACCCGCGATGAGATGATGGCCTACTATAACGAGCACCTGGCGGACTTCAATCGCAAGGAGCGTGTGTTTCTGCGCGAGATCCTGGTGGATACCCGGGGCAAGAAGGGCGAGGAGCTCGAGGCGGCCAAAAAGAAGGCGGAAGATCTGTCCTCGCGCGGAAAACGCGGTGAGGCGTTCGCCCAGATGGCAATGGACAATTCCGACGCCCAGACCAAGGAAAGTGGCGGGTATCTCCAGCCGTTCGAGAAGGGCGTTCTAAGCGAACAGTTGGAATCGCTGGTTTGGGATCAGCCGCGCGGCTTCGTGACCGATCCGATTGAGGTCCCGGCTGGGTTCCTGATTCTGAAGGTGGACGACCATCAACAGGAAGGCCTGGCGAGCTTCGATGAAGTGCAGAACGAGGTCCAGGACATTCTGTTCCAACAGCGGCGCGAGCCGGCGGTCCGCGCCTATCTGACCAAACGCCGCAGTGAGTCCTTCCTGCAGATCAAGGAAGGCTATGCGGATTCGGGCGCGGCTCCGGGTCAAGACACCGGATGGGGCGAGGTCGCCTATCTTCAGCCGGAGACCGTGGTGCGCTCCGAGGTCCTGGCAAACCCCGGCCGGAAGCGGCTGTTTGGGATGTTCCCAGTTCCCGGCACGGTCCGTTCTGGCGAATCTTCATCGCGGTAGTTTCACGGGCATGGCCCCGCGCGTCAGGGTCCGCACTGGTGGAATCCTGGCGCGCATACGAATGAGACAACCGCCCGTTTACCGTTTAGAAACGTTTCTGACGTCGCTGGCTCCTCCCAGAAGACAGGAGACGCCGAAACTTTGCCTTCATTCCCCGTAGCGGCGACGTTACAATTTAGGGTTGGCCGTTCCGGGCGGCGGCCGGGGAATCTTTTTTTCATGAAGTCGACTTTTGTTCGAGAACTCGAACCCAACACTACTATCCAAGACGTCTTTCTGGTCAGTTCCAAGGACGTCCGTTATAAGAAGTCGGGAGATCCGTATCTTTCTCTTATCCTCAGCGATAAAACAGGCGAACTGGACGCGAAGATGTGGGACAACGCCGCCGACACGGCCACCACGTTTGAACGCGATGACTTCGTTCGCGTGAAAGGGCTGGTCCAGGTCTTTCAGGACAAGCCGCAACTCAACATCCATAAACTGCAGCCGGTGGCCGACGCGGCCGTGGACCTCGCCGATTTCCTTCCGGCCTCCACTCGCGACCGGGACGAGATGTTCGCCGAGCTGATGTCGTGGATCGAAGGAATGCAGAACCCGCACCTGAAGGGTCTGCTGGCGGCGCTTTTGGCCGATCCCGAGGTCGCCCAGAAATATCGGACGGCGCCGGCGGCGAAGGGCGTGCATCACGCCTGGATCGGCGGCCTGATTGAACACGTCCTATCGATGTGCAAGCTGGCGCGATTCACCGCCGGCCATTACCCGAATATCGATTTCGACCTGCTTCTGAGCGGAGTGATCCTGCACGACATCGGCAAGATCCACGAGTTGAGCTACGAACGCAGTTTCCGCTATTCGGATGTCGGACAACTGCTGGGGCACATTCACATCGGGACGCAGATGGTGCAGGAGAAGCTCGCCGGGATGCCGGACTTCCCGCCGAAGCTCCGAAATCTGCTGGTGCATATGATCCTGAGCCACCATGGGCTGATGGAGTACGGCTCACCCAAGGTGCCGGTCTTCGCCGAGGCGATGTTACTGCATCAGATCGACGTGATGGACTCAAAGATGGAGACGATGCGCGGCACCGTGGAGCGCGATCGCCACATCGAGGGCACCTGGACCAGCTACAACCGTCCCCTTGAGCGCACCGTGCTGAAGAAGGACGCTTATCTGGCGCAGCCGGAATCCGAGCGCCCCGCCCAGACGGAGGCGTCTGCATCCGAGGGGACTTCCGACCGGGCGCCGGCGACGGACAACCCTGGTGGGAAGAATTCACAATCCAACTCGGGGTCCCATCGGTCGACATCGGCCTTTGGGAATAAGCTGCTCACCGCGTTGGGCGATGATCGTGACGGATCCTGATCTCCATGGCCCGCGCACCACAACTGCCCGGCATTCCACCGCTGCTGGAATTGAAGTGCCTGGATATATTGTGGGAGATTGACGCGGGCACGGTACACGACGTCCGGAACCGGCTCCTGGAATCGCGTCCCTTGGCCTACACGACCGTGATGACCATCCTGGACCGGCTGGTGAAACGCGGCGTCGCCACGCGGAAGCGGCAAGGCCGTTCTTATGTCTACACGCCAAGAGTCTCACGGGACGCCATGCGGCACACCGCGATTCAGGGGTTCGTGAATGCGTTTTTTGACGGTTCGGAAGAAGTGCTGCTGAACTGGCTACGAAACCGGGCGGCCGACACTGAACTCATTCTGGAGCAGCGCGCCGCCGAGCCCACCGGAAACACCTGGCCCGAGACGGCAGAGCCGGACGAGCCGTCCGAACCTCCGGCTTGACCGCGCTCCCTGATCAACGAAACCGCCCATGGCGGAGCGATCTTCAGCCGGTGTGCTACACCTGTTATTTGTCCCGTGAGGCTTACCGCGACGGATTGGGTTGCGGCACTGCCCGGTGAGCGGGCTCGACACAGACACGTATGGCCAAGTACAAGTTTGCCGGTAAGAAAAAGAAACCGACTGCGGTGGAAGCCAATGCCAACTGGATCAGCTGCCTAGTTCTGCTGGCTCTGATCCTAGTGGCGGTGGCCGCCTTGTTCTTCTTCGCGATCGCGGGTAGCTAACACTGATTCGCGCACAACAACCTCATGAGAATTGATCAACGAACACCGAACGAGTTGCGTCCGGTGAAGGTAACTCCCAACTATTTGATGACGGCCGAGGGATCGGCGCTGATCGAGGTCGGGCATACGCGCGTGCTGTGCACCGCATCGGTCGAAGATTCAGTACCGGCGTGGATGCGCGGCTCCGGGCGTGGATGGGTCACCGCGGAGTACGCGATGCTGCCGCGCGCCACCGGAACGCGAACAGCGCGGGAAGTGGCCAAGGGCCGGCCGTCAGGTCGCACCATGGAGATCCAGCGACTGATCGGCCGCTCCATGCGGACGGTGGTGGATCTGGAGGCGCTGGGCGAACGCAGCGTGATCCTGGACTGCGACGTGATCCAGGCCGACGGCGGAACGCGCACGGCAGCGATCACGGGGGCCTACATCGCGCTGTCCCAGGCGCTTCGGCAGATGGTGAAGTTCGGGACACTGGCGAAGTCTCCGCTGAAGGACTTCGTCGCCGCGACCAGCGTCGGAATCCTGGGCGGCACACCGATCCTGGACCTTTGCTACCAGGAGGACTCCCAGGCTGAGGTCGATATGAATGTCGTCATGACCGGAGCCGGCCAGTTTATCGAGATCCAGGCAACGGCGGAGAAGACGGCGTTCGACGATGAACAACTCGGCGTCATGCTGGGGCTGGCTCGCAAGGGCATTCGCGAGTTGATCGCAATGCAGAAGTCGTTCGAGACAGAATAAGAGCCGAATGATCGTTCGTTGCGCAACGTCCAACCAAGGCAAGCTGCGCGAGTTTCAACTGGCCGCGCCCGACTTCGATGTTCGTTCGCTGGACAGCGTTCCCGAGGCTCCGGAAGAAACAGGCGATACGTTTGAAGCCAATGCCATCGCCAAAGCGGAGTACTATGGGCAGTTCACTCCCGATTATCTGTTCGCCGACGATTCGGGGCTCGAAGTAGATGCGCTGGGCGGGGCTCCGGGCGTGCTTTCGGCGCGCTATGCGGGAGAGAACGCAACCGACGCGGACAACAATCGCCTGCTCATGGAGCGTCTGGCCGGCCAGGAGAACTGCACGGCGCAGTTCGTCTGTGTGATCGCCCTGGTGAAGGGCGGCAAGCTGGTGCGGACGTTTCGCGGAACCGTGGAAGGCCGGATCGTCGACTCCCCACGCGGGGAGGGCGGGTTCGGCTACGATCCGCTGTTTTTCTATGAGCCGTTCGGGTGCACGTTCGGCGAGGTCCCGGTTGACCGCAAGATGCAGGTGAGCCATCGCGCGGCGGCGCTGCAGGCAATGTTCACTTTTCTCCGCGAAACCGCTTGAAGTGCAAATAGCCGATGAGCGATTTAGCGTCGATCAGCTTGCCGGCGTGAATCAGCGTGTCCATTTCGCGCGTGGTGAACCAGTGCGTTGCGATGCGCTCGTCATCCATCGGCGCCGCGACGCCGGCTTTCAGATCGGTCGCCAGGAATAGATGCATCTTCTCCTGAGAGATCCCCGGACTGGCGTAGAAGTCCAGCAACTTGCGCACCTTCCCTGCCCGGTAGCCGGTTTCCTCGGCCAATTCACGGCGGGCGGCCTGGATCGCGGATTCGCCTTTATCGATATGGCCGGCGGGCAACTCCCATAGCTCCTGCTGAGCGGGAAGACGATACTGCCGAACGAGCAGAATCCGGCCACGGGCGTCGACCGGCATGATGACCGCCGAGCCGAAGTGAGTCAGAAAGGCTCGCTTGATTTCGAAGCCCTCCGGATCGAGGGCGATCTCCTCGGTGACATCGAAGACAGGCGTCTTCAGCAGAAGTTTGGACTGGATGACTTTTGCAGGCATGGGCTGGTGGGCGCCGCGTCACTGGGCATTCGCTTTGGGGGCGATCGCCTTCGCAAACTTGCTGAGCGGCATAGTATTTAGGATATCTCCCGGCTCGAGCCACGCCCGCCGCGCTGTAACCACTCCGTAACGCATGTTCCTCAGGTGCTTGGGATGGTGGGAGTCGGTGGAGATGACGAACTTGGCTCCACGGGCCTTGGCGGCGCGCGCCAGAGCCGCGGTCAGGTCCAGGCGTTCGGGGCTCGCGTTGATTTCGAGAAAGACTTTCTTGCGCGCGGCGGTGGATGCGACCGCGTCGAAATCAAACGGAAACGCCTCGCGATGAAGCAGGACGCGGCCGGTGGGATGTCCGATCGCCTTCAGGTACGGACACTCCAGGGCACGTAGCAGGCGATCGGTCATTTCCTCCGATTCCTGATTCATGTAGCTGTGAACGCTTCCGATGACGAAGTCCAGTTCCGCCAGAGCGTCATCGGCGAGATCCATGGAACCGTCGCGCTTGATGTCGCATTCCAGGCCGGAGAAGATTTTGATGCCCATTTCCTTGGCGTTGAGTTCGCGGACCTGGTGCGCGAAGGCGACGGCGCGCTTCTCATCAAGACCATTCGCCATGGCAAGCGCCTTGGAGTGGTCGGTGATGGCGATGTATTCGTAGCCCAGGTCGCGGGCCGCCGCGGCCATCTCCTCCAGGGTCGCGCGGCCATCGGATTCGATGGTGTGCATATGGAGGTCACCGCGAATATCGTCAAGCTCGACCAGTTTGGGGATTTCTCCCTTTTCGGCGGCCTCGATCTCCCCCTGGTTCTCCCGCATCTCGGGCGGAATCCACGCCAAGTCCAGCGCCTTGTAGATCTCCTCCTCGGTCTTCGAGGCGACGACGTCCTTTGAATCGACCTTCGCCAGCGCGTATTCGTTCAAGGTGAGCCCGTGCTTTTGGGCACGGCCCCGCAGAGCAACATTGTGTTCCTTGGAGCCGGTGAAGTACTGCATCGCCGCGCCGAAGCTCTCCTCGGGGACGACGCGGAGATCCACCTGGAGTCCCTCCAAGCCGTATTTGACACTGGCCTTGGTGGAACCTTTGCCCAGGACTTCATGGACGCGTGGATGGCTCGTGAACTTCTCGATCGCGGCATCGGTATCCGGACCGGTGACCACGAGGTCGAGGTCGCCGACGGTTTCCTTGCCGCGGCGGAGGCTACCGGCGGCCTCGACACGATCCACTCCTTGGATGTCCTTCAGGAACGCAATCAGTTCCTCGGCGACCGCATAGGCAAAGCTCAGCAGGAAGCGGCCTTGACGCTTCCGGTATTGCGAGATCGACCGCAGAACCTTCTCTTCCAGTTTGGCGCCCATGCGGGGGAGCTCTCGCAGCTTCTGATCCTGGCAGAGCTTCTCCAGGCCGTCGATCGGTGGAGACGCGATACGCCTCAAAGATGGCCTTGATGGATTTGGGACCCAGCCCCTGAATCTTGAGCAACTCCAGCGCGGTGGGCGGGTAGATTTCGAGCATCTCGTCGCGACGTTCGAAGCTCCCGCGCTCGACGATCTCCACCAGCGCCGCAGGCGATGCTCTTGCCGATGCCGGGAACGTCGGAGACTTTCTTTTCGGGATCTTTGACGATGGATTCGATCGGGCTCCGGGTAGCCTTCGATGGCCGAGGCCGCGTTGCGATAGCTGCGAATGCGGAAGCCATCGGCGCCGGCAATCTCCATCAGGTCCGCCGTCTCTGCCAGCAGTTGTGCGATTTCCTGATTCTGCATAGAGTTGATATTTTCTGAAGCCAGACAAGCTTACTGGAACCGTCCCTACCGGAATCTTTCCCTACCGAAATCTCCCGATGATCCACAGGACGAGAGTGGCCAGCGCGCTCAGCAGCAGGCACGTGACGACCGGGAAATAGAACGATCCATTCTTGCCTTCAATGGCGATGTCGCCCGGCAAGCGCCCCAGGCGGAACGGCAGCGCGGGCCAAAGGTCAGCAGCAACCCGACGGCCACCAGCACCAGATCCCGCGACGATAAACAGCGTCCCACTCGGCTTCGATCCCCGTTCGCCCCATGCGCTCTTCGCACAGGCTTCCAAACCAAGATCATAGCGAGTGTTCCATAATGAATGCCAAGCAGGGGTCTAAAATTGGGACCGCTCCGGAGGGGCCAGCGGAATGCACTCCCGGCCGGACGGCATCCTTCCCTGTAGAAACCCCAGCCTGAGACGCCCATGATTAAAGACGCACCTACTTCCCCGGCCCCGTACTAGGGAATCGAAGGGGAGCTGAATCCCCGCACTTCGGCGGAAGCCCGCCTGGATGAGGCCGCCGAGCGGCTGGAACTGGATCCCGGCATTCAGAAAGTCCTGCGCTATCCGGCGCGGGAGATCACCGTGTATCTCCGGTCGTGATGGACGACGGGTCCACGGAAGTGTTTATCGGGCATCGCGTTCAGCATTCGCTGGCGCGCGGTCCGGCCAAGGGCGGGATTCGTTATTCGCCGGATGTGAACCTGGATGAGATCCGGGCGCTGGCCTCATGGATGACCTGGAAGTGCGCGGTGGCGGACCTGCCGTTCGGCGGCGCCAAAGGCGGCATCGTATGCGATCCCAAGACCATGTCCGAGCGTGAGCTGGAACGTTTGACGCGCCGCTACACGGCCGAGATTTTTGACTATATCGGTCCGGAGATCGACGTCCCGGCGCCGGACATGAATACGAATCAGAAGACCATGGCATGGATCATGGACACCTATTCGATGCACGCGCGGCACACCGAAACCGCCGTGGTCACCGGCAAGCCGATTGCATTGGGCGGCTCCTATGGACGCGTGGAGGCCACCGGGCGCGGATGTATGGTCGCCACCGATCAGGCGCTGAAACTGCTGGGGTTGAAACAACAGCAGACACGGGTGATCGTGCAAGGGTTTGGCAATGTCGGCGGTATAGCGGCCCGGCTGATGTCCGAAGCCGGCTACAAAGTGATTTGCGTGATCAACGCGGATTGTGCCGTATATAACGAGCATGGCCTGGATGTTGCCGCGCTCGCGGATCACCGCATGACCACCGGCTCTATTCACGGGTTCCAGAAGGGCGAAACGATTGAGGATCGTGACAGCGCCCTGTACCTGGAGACCGACGTTCTGCTGCCCGCCGCTACCGAATGCGTCATCAGCACGCATAATGTCCGGCAGCTGAAATGCAAGATCCTGTGCGAGGGCGCCAATGGTCCGACGACCTACCTTGCCGATCCCATCCTGGATGAGATGGGCGTGTTCGTGATCCCGGACATTCTGGCGAATACCGGCGGCGTGACGGTCTCCTATTTCGAGTGGGTGCAGGACCGGCAAGGCTATTTCTGGAATGAGGCAAAGGTCAACCGGCGGCTGGAAGACGTCATGGTGAAGGCCTTCCATGCCGTGATGGACTACGCGCAACTGCATGGGGTGAACAACCGGATCGCGGCGTACATGCTCGGCCTCGACCGCGTGGCATTTGCTCATAAGTTGCGCGGGATGTACGCGTAGGGTGCATGGCGGTGTTCGCCATCCGATGCGCGGTTGGTTCGCCGCGTTAGGAAACCCGGCACTATTGGGCGGGGCATGGCCCCACCTCACACCCAGCGCGGGATCTCCCGGAGGGAGCACCATTTCCGCATCGCGTCATAATGGTGGTTTCGCCTCCCCCGTCGTCATTCGCTTATGGCCGCCGATCAAACGCCGCTGATGCGGCAGTATCACGCACTGAAGCAGCAGGTCCCTGGAACACTGCTGTTCTTTCGCCTGGGGGACTTCTATGAGCTGTTCTTCGAAGACGCGGTGACCGCCGCGCGCGAGCTCGAAATCACGCTCACCTCGCGCAGCAAGGAGAAAGACATCCCGATGTGCGGGGTGCCGTATCACGCCGCCGAGGGGTACCTGGCGCGGCTGATTCAAAAAGGCTACCGGGTCGCGGTGTGCGAGCAGACCGAGGATCCCAAGGCGACCAAAGGCCTGGTCAAGCGCGAAGTCACCCGGGTCGTGACGCCAGGGACCGCAACCAACCCGCAGCTGCTTACCTCGAACGAGAACATTTATCTGGCGGCGCTGCTGCCGGGAAAGCCCCCTAAAGACGACAGGAGCTTCGGCGAGCGGCATCCGGCGGGGGTTGCGTTCGTGGATCTTTCCACCGGCGAGTTTCGCGCCACCGAAATGGATCTGGCCGAGGCGCGGGCGACGCTGGAGACCTGGAACGCCCGCGAGGTGGTGATTCCCAACGGCCAGACGATCCCGGAGCTCCCTTGCCTGGCGACCGAGGTGGACGCGTGGGTATTCGAGTCAGACTATGCCACGCGGAGCCTGATGGATCATTTTCACCTGCTCGCGCTGGACGGTTGTGGGTTGGAAGGCAAACCGCTGGCGACGGGAGCGGCGTCGGCAATCCTGCATTACCTCAAGGAAACGCAGCGGTCGGCGTTGGAACATCTGGAGCGTCCGGCGTTCTTCAATCGTGCCGAGGCAATGGTCCTGGATGGGACCACGGTCAGGAACCTGGAGTTGGTCGACACGCTGTTCGCCAATGAGACGAAAGATTCGACGCTAATTTCGGTGTTGGGCCGCACGCGAACCGGGATGGGTGGCCGGCTGCTGCGGCGACGAATGCTGGCTCCGGCAATTGACCGCGCGGAGATCGAGGCCCGGCTGGATGCGATCGCGGAGCTGCATGGGGCGACTATCCTGCGGGCCGGGACCGGCAAGGACCTGGAGGCGATTCTGGATCTGGAGCGGCTACTGTCGAAGGTGTCGCTGGCCTCCGCTGGTCCCCGCGACTTGACTTCCCTGGCCCGTTCGCTGGCGGTGTCGGCGGCAGTGAGGCAGAGGATTGCGGGAGTGGGATCGGCCCGGCTAGTCGAGATCCGGGAGCGGATCGACGAGGTCGCGGAGGTGCGGGACGGGGTGCTGACGGCGCTGGTGGACGAGCCTCCGGTGAATTTGAACGACGGGGGCGCGGTTCGGCCGGGCTTTGATGCGGCACTGGATGAGCTGCGTGACATTTCGCAAAACTCGAAAACGTTCCTGGCTCAGATTGAGCAGCGCGAGCGCGAGCGGACGGGGATTTCTTCCCTGAAGGTCCGGTTCAACAACGTCTTCGGGTATTACATTGAGGTATCTAAGGCTAACCGGCATCTGGTGCCGGAGGATTACGATCGCAAGCAGACGCTGGTCAACGCCGAACGGTTCATCACCCCGGAACTGAAGGTGCTGGAGCAGAAGATCCTCGAAGCCGAGGACAAGATGCAGGTGATCGAGCGGCGGATCTTTGAGGAACTGCGCACGCTGATCGCTTCGCACGCGGCAAGGATCAAGGAAACAGCGGCGGCGATCGCCGAGCTCGATTTGAGCGTGGCGCTGACCGAGGTCGCCGTGGACGGCCGTTACGTGCGGCCCACGTTTTCCGATTCCGGTGCTATGCACGTCGTCGCCGGGCGGCACCCCGTGATCGAACGGCTGACCGAGCGCGACGCCCAGCGCTATATCCCCAATGACGTCTACTTTGATCCTGAGAAAGAATTCATCGCGCTGATCACGGGTCCGAATATGGGCGGCAAGTCGACCTACCTGAGGCAGACGGCGCTGCTCGTGATCCTGGCGCAGTTGGGCTCGTTCGTCCCGGCCGAGAAGGCGACTCTGCCAATTGTGGATCGGGTGTTCACCAGGATCGGAGCGGCGGATAATCTGGCGCGGGGGCGGTCGACGTTTATGGTCGAGATGACCGAGACAGCGGTGATCCTGAACTCGGCGACAAAGAATAGCCTCGTGATTCTGGATGAGATCGGGCGCGGGACGGCAACCTATGACGGACTGGCGCTGGCCTGGGCGGTGATCGAGCATATTCATTCGGCGATCGGCGCCAAGACGCTGTTCGCGACGCACTACCATGAGCTCACGGCGCTGGCCGATCAATTGGCGGGTGTGCGGAATCTGCACGTATCGGTCAAGGAGTCCGGAGATCAGATTCTGTTCCTCCGGCGGGTCGAGCCGGGCGCCGCGGACAAGAGCTACGGTATTGAGGTCGCGCGCCTGGCGGCACTTCCCATGGCGGTGATCGAACGGGCACGGCAGATCCTGGCATTGCATGAATCCGCAGAGACCACCGTGGCCGAAGAGCTCGCACCGCATCCGTCGGCGGGGTCGCTGCAGATTCAACTGTTCGAGCCGGTCAACGGGGGCATCGCGGAGAAGATCCGGGCGCTGAAGCTGGATGAACTGCGGCCGTTGGACGCGCTGCAGATCCTGGCCGAGCTCCAACAGGAATTGGGCGGGGCCTCGCACGGGCCGACGCAGCCGACGCCGTCCGACAATTCTCGATCCACCTCCCCATCTATTTCTCCATCTAACGCGAGCGGGAAAGCCACGACGCAATGAGGGTTTGCGGCGTGATGAGCGGGACATCAGTGGACGGGATCGACGTCGCGATTGTGGATATCTCCGGCCGAACCCGCCTGAAAGTCGAGCCGGTGGCGCATCATACGGTCCCGTATCCGAAGGCCGTACGCCAAGCCATTCTGGGCGTCTCGAATCAGATGACGCACACGGCGGTGATTTCGCGACTCCATGCGTTGCTGGGCGAGTTGTATGCCGAGGCGATCCAGGCAACAGCAAAGCGAAAGCGAATTAAGCTCGGTTCGATCAAACTGATCGGGGTACACGGACAGACGGTGTTCCATGAGCCGATCCCGGTACGGTTCCTGAACCGGAAGATCGCCAGCACGCTGCAGTTGGGAGACGCCGCGGTAGTTGCCGAGCGGACTGGAATCGAAACGATTTCGAATTTCCGGGAACGGGACGTGGCGGCCGGCGGAAACGGAGCGCCACTGGTGCCGTTTGTCGACTACATTCTGTTTCGTGACCGGCGTGAGGGCAGAATTGCGCTGAACATCGGGGGCATCGCGAACCTGACGGCGATCCCAGCCGCGGCGTCCCCCGAGGATGTGCTCGCATTCGATACCGGACCAGGAAATATGCTGATCGATGCGCTGACCGAGAAGCTCACCGGCGGCGCCAAGACCTATGACCGGGGAGGGGCCATCGCGCGGCGAGGGACAGTCCATGAGAAGCTCCTGACCTCGATGCTGAGCGATCCCTATTTCAAGAAAGCTCCACCGAAGACGACCGGGCGCGAGACGTTCGGCGCCGAATTCCTGAACGGACTCCTGGCAACCGGGATCCCCATCGAAGACCTGATCGCCACGGCGACGGAACTGACGGCGCAGTCGATTGCCGGGGCAATCTGCAAAGTCACCGCGCAACTGGCCGGACGCAAACCGTCCCAGCCCGCCAGCGGGCGTCAGGGCACGCTCCGGGCTTCGGAAAGTTGGCAGATCATCGCGTCGGGGGGCGGGGTCCGAAACCACTACCTGTTCCAGCGGCTAAAAGCGAGTCTGGCAGGGATCGAGGGGGTTCGCATGGAGCTCACCACCAGCGCCTCCTTCGGCATCGACCCCGACGCGAAGGAGGCGATCGCCTTTGCCGTCCTGGCGCACCGGACCAAGCATGGGCTGGCGGGCAACCTGCCCTCGGCCACGGGAGCTGGTCGAGCTGTCGTCCTGGGCCGATCCACCTTGGGTCGATCCACCTTGGGCCGATCCGCCTTGGGCCGATCCGCCTTGGGCCGATCTACTTTGGGTCGCCCTTAAAGGGAATTGGGGGGATGCCTGGCCCGGCTGCTGGATGGTCGACTGTTTCGGGACGTTTGGCGAACGGCGGCGCCGTTTGTTCGGCAGTCCCGGTTCGCGATTGGCCCAGGCGGCGTCGAGCGCTAACCGAACGTGTTTCTTCATGACCCGAGAGTGCGGCCTGTGGGGCGATTCCTCACGGGGACTAGAGTTCCAAGTGGCTGCTTTCAAAGGTCATATATTTTTCAAACGTTGGTGATCGGAAAACCTCGCGTCCCTTAAATACGGAAAGTTCCCGATCCAAAGCAGCAATATCCAGCAACCGAGTGGGCAGAGAAACACCGATATTGGGACGGTTCGCAGTTCTCACCACCCCGAGGCTCCACCCCGATGGCTATGCAGCCCGATGGGCGTTGGAACTCGGGTGTCCGGAGAAGCGGCTGGCCAGCCGCCCGATCAGGGCTCCGGTGACGGCCGAAGCCGCCAGCACGCCGACATGTGAGACCAACAAGTGCAGGGCGTCGTGATTGGCGCAGCTGAGCGATAGGGCCGCCAGAGCGAACAACCCGCCTAGCGCCCCCAAGGCGGCCCCCGCTCCGGTAAGCGAATAGCTCACACCACGCCGGGCGACCATCCATAACAGGACGGCAACCGGAACGGCCATGGTGACGCCAGGCCAGAAACAGCTCCAGCTTTGCGCGAAAAACGTGGAGGAGGACACCGCTCCGGCGCCGAGCTGATTCCACGGAAACAGCAGGGCGACTCCCCCCAGCAGGATCGCGCCGAGTACGATCATCAGAGAGCGTTCCGGGAGGACCGGGCGCGCTGCGGGACGCATCTGGCGCGCCAGCGAAATCGCAACCAGAGAGGCTCCAGCGAGGCATACCGCGAACATGACGACCACCTGCCAGACGGGTGGATGGATCAGGCCGCGCAGGGTCCACATGGCGACCAGACCGGCCATAAGGAGTACGAACACTCCCAGAAACTGAAGCGTCGAGCAAAGGACCGAGGGCAGCGGCTTGACGGGCTTCAGATCGCTCGTGAGTTCTCCGACAATCCGCTGAGAGCCATGATTGCGGGCAGGATTGGGGACGTGGCTCGGGGACTCCGAGTTGGGAGAGGACAGGTCTACATCGACGCCGGTGATCCAGGTATGCAGTCCGCGGCACGCCGGGCAGGAGTCCAGATGCGTCTGCGCCGCCGGAGATAGTTTCGGCCGGCTGGACCCGAACTGGGCGTCAAGTTCGCGGCTGACATCCTCGCAGCTCAAGCCTTGATCCTGGTCCCCGTGGACCTGTTTGATTTCGTCCTGCATTCTATTTCTTCACTTCGTCACTTGCGGACCCCAGACTGTCCGGCCAAAATCCCGCGGAGCTTTTCATACGCCCGGTGAGCCTTCTGCTTGACGGCCCCCACGGTGGAGGAGGTCGTCAGGGCTACTTCCTCCAGACTCATCCCGGTGACCTTCAACATGAGCACGACTTCGCGCTGGCTATCGGGCAATTGCTCCAGCACATCGAAAAACTGTTTTTGCATCAGGCTGCTCTCGGCATCCGGCGGAGTGCCCCGCTCCGGGAGCGCGTCCGAAAGCACCTCGCGCGAATCCAGGCGCTGGCGCCGCCGAAACCCGTCCAGCCGAACGTGGCGCGCAATGGCAAAGATCCACGGAAGCACCGGTTCGGTGGGCCGGTAGGTATGTCGCGAACGGTGCACCTGCATCCAACAGATCTGCAGAAGATCCTCGGCCTCGCCCCGCGTGTTGAGATTGCCGGCAAGAAACCGCAGGAGCCTGGGCGAGAGACGTTCGACCAGATCCTCCACAGCTTCCGGATCGGCCTGCTGATAGCGAATCATCAGCTCACGCAATTTCGCATCTTCAGTTGCCTTGGTGTCCGGGCCGACGGACGGTACGGCGCCGCCGGTCGCGGCCTGGAGCGCTACGTCCTTCGCATGGTCCTTTCCGGTAGAGCTGGTGGCCTCCATGCCTGGGACTTGGTGGTAACTGGCGGCGAAACTCATCGAAATCGGCCAATCGCGGCATGGCCGCGGATTCGCCTCACATTGTAATTCGACGCAAGGTTCACGTGGGTTACGGCGGACAGTTCCAGCGTGCGCACGGATGGGGGTGTGGATGCTAGACTGTCCCTTTCGTGCTATCACCTGAACAGTTTCGCAAGATCGCAGGCCATTGGCTTTCCGGGGTGGCGGTGGTCACGACGATGGACCAGGACGGCAAGCCGGTAGGCATGACCATGAGCGCCGTCACGAGCCTTTCGCTGGACCCTCCGCAATTTCTCGTGTGCATGGACCACCGGGCGGCAACTCTGGCCGCGATTCGCCATTCCCAGCACTTCTGTATCAACTATCTGAGCGAGGATCAGGAGCACCTGAGCAATCTGTTCGCCCAACGCGCGCACGTGGATAAATTCGCCGGAGTTGACCATCACAGCGGCGAGTTGGGCGCTCCCGTGTTGGACGGCTCGATTGCGTATGTGGAGTGTCGGTTGGCCGTGATCCAGGATGGCGGCGATCATGGGATCGTGATCGGCAATGCCGTCCACGGGGAGGCTCCCGGAGGGCGTCCGCTGGGATACTTCCATGGCGCCTATCGGCGTTTGCCGGAAGAGGAAGAGCTTTAGTCCTCGTCTTCTCCTGGAGAATTGCCCCGCCCCCGATGGGCGATCCTTCCCCGGCTATTTGCGAGCCAATAACCAACCCAGCCACACCGCCAGAAACCCGACTGCGGCGCTGGCTGCGACATTCACCATCGCGAGCCAAGGACCCTCCTGGCGGGCAGCCTGCAGCGTTTCCCAGCCAAAGGAAGAAAACGTCGTATAACCGCCGAGCATGCCGGTGACCAGGAACAGGCCCCAGTTGCGGTGCGGGGTGATGCGTTCGGTGAGAATGGTCATCGCCAAGCCGATGAGAAAGCACCCTGTGATATTGACAACGAACGTACCAAGCGGGAATTTGACGGGAAAACGGTCAGTGATCGCGGTCGCGGCTAGGTAGCGGAACAGGCCACCGAGGGCAGCGCCGACCATGACGGCAAGATAGCGGTCCATTCGTTTTAGGGTACTGGATTCGCGACGGGGCGCCGCGCGAGTTGCCCGATCTGCCGCGGTGGTCAAATCCGAGGGCCGGCCTCCGCAGTCGCTTCCCGCGGTGCTGGCGAGCACCCTTCGGACTAACGGGCTTTGCCCAATGCCGCCGCGAAGGAATGCGCGGCGAGCTCCCCGGCGGCGCCCGACGCTTGACCGGGCGGGCGCGGTCCTTTTGTGCCACCCGCGCCAGATTCGGAACCGTAGCGGATTGCCAACTCCAGCGCGTCCCGGTAGAAAGCATCCAGGCGCGTGACGCGGCCATCCGATGGGATCACCGCCTCCTGCTCGGCCCGCTTGAGAGTTTCCAACGAAGCGGCGCCGCTGGCAGCATGGCTGGCCGCCTGCAGGCTAGAGGCTCCAAAGTGTTGCGCCAATTCGGCGGCATCGCGAGGTCTTAGCCCAGCGGAGCGCAGATATTCCAGCGCCGCGGTCGCAACCGAGCGGAGCACCTCGCCCGCCAGGTACCGGCCGGCACGGAAATGGGATTTCGCGCCTTGATGCACCTGGAATAGCCGCAGGCGATCTCGTCGAAACCATTGATGCAAGTGCTTGAGCGGGGCCCCGTGCCCCTCGGTAACGTAACCAAAGGAATGGTCCCTTGGGTCGACCGCGTTCACGGTGGCCACGAGCGCACCGGACTTCAGGAGCCAGGGAAAAGAAAGACTGTCTGCGTCGGGGCTGCAGATGATGATCTCGGTCCCCGACAGGGAAATGCTCTCGGCCAGCTCTTCCAAGGTCGCTTGTAAACTCGTGGGAGGAACCGCCACCCAGATGACCGGACACAGTTCGAGGGCGCTATACGGCTGGACTGGATAACCCGCGCGGAGTGACTTTGCGTATTTTTTCGCAACGGAAAAAGACGCCGCCTTGATGGGTCCCAGTTGCTCTTGCAGCGAAGGCAACTCAGTCAAATAGGACCGGCGCAAACCTCCCGCGCCTATCAAGCCGATGCGTGGCTCAAATTTCATCCTAGAGCGCTATCAGTGATTCTGCGGCTCTTGATTGCCTGCAGACGGTCACGGTATGCCGCGGCCTGTTTAAATTCAAACTTACGAGCAGCTTCACGCATCTTTTCTTCCAACTCCGTTAAGTAGTCCTCAAGTTTCTCCGGCGGGACCTCCTGGTCCTCCGTCGGATCGTCAATCGGTACGGTAACGTAGTCACCCTCCGCCACCGCCACAAGCGTTGCGTCCACCGGCTTCACGATTGACTGCGGCGTAATATGATGGGTCTCGTTGTAGGCCTGTTGCGTTGTCCGGCGGCGGGCTGTCTCCTCGAGAGCACGCCGCATCGACGCGGTAATCACGTCCGCGTACAGAATCACGAATCCGTTCACGTTACGCGCGGCACGCCCCATCGTCTGGATCAGGGAGCCGGTGGACCGCAGAAAACCTTCTTTATCGGCATCCAGCACCGCGACCAGCGACACTTCCGGCAGGTCCAATCCTTCCCGCAACAGATTCACACCGATCAGCACATCGTAGACACCGCGGCGCAAATCACGCAGGATCTTGACGCGGTCTAGTGTCGATACTTCCGAGTGCAGGTAGGCGCACTTGAGGCCGGACTCCGTGTAATGTTCGGAGAGATCCTCGGCCATCCTCTTGGTCAGGGTCGTGACCAAAACGCGTTCCCCCCGCTCGGCACGTGCTCGAATCTCACCCAGAAGATTGTCCACCTGACCGCGAATCGGCCGAACGTCGACCTCGGGGTCCAACAAACCCGTGGGACGAATGATTTGTTCGACCACCGTGCCGGCGGTCTTGGTGAGTTCATAAGGCCCGGGCGTCGCCGAGACATAAACCGTCTGGTGAACCCGGTTTTCAAACTCCTCAAACGTGAGCGGACGGTTGTCCAGGGCGCTGGGCAGACGGAATCCATACTTGACCAGGTTTTCCTTGCGGGAACGATCGCCGGCATACATGGCCTGGAGTTGCGGGATGGTCTGATGGCTTTCGTCGATGAAAATCAGCGCATCCTCCGGCAGGTAGTCGAGCAGCGTTGGCGGAGCCTGCCCCGGCAAACGTCCCGAGAAATGCCGCGAATAGTTCTCGATGCCGTGGCAGTAGCCGATCTGCTTGATCATCTCCAGATCAAACATGGTGCGCTGCCAGATGCGCTGGGCCTCAATGTGTTTGCCCTCTTTATCGAGCTGCCCCTTCCACCACTCCAGTTCGTTGCGAATCGAGATCATCGCGTCCTCGCGCGTCTCGGGTTTCATGACGTAGTGCGTCTTGGGGTAAATGGTGAGCCGCAGATGATTCTCGTGGATCTGGCCGGTCAGCGGATCCACGGTCTCCAGGGACTCAACCTCATCCCCCCACATGCTGATGCGAAACGCCAGGTCCTGATAGGGCGGATAGATTTCGATCACATCACCGCGGACGCGGAAGGTGCCGCGCCGGAAATCGGTGTCGTGGCGCTCATAGAGGATCTCCACCAGCTTGGCGGTGATCTCCTCCCGGGTGATCTGCTGGCCTTTTTCCAGCATCAGGAGCATACCGTAATAGGCTTCCGGCGAGCCCAGGCCGTAGATGCAACTGACGCTGGCAACGATCACACAGTCGCGACGCTCAAACAAAGTCCGGGTCGCCGAGAGCCGAAGCTTGTCCAACTCGTCGTTGATCGTGGCTTCCTTCTCGATATAGACATCCCCGGAAGGAATGTAGGCTTCCGGCTGGTAGTAGTCGTAGTAGCTGACAAAGTACTCGGCTGCGTTGCGGGGGAAGAAGGTCTTGAATTCCTCGAATAGCTGGGCCGCCAAGGTTTTGTTGTGCGCCAGCACGAGAGCCGGGCGATTGAACTCCTCAATGACCTTGGCGACCGTGAAGGTCTTTCCCGACCCGGTGACCCCCAGCAGGACTTGGTGCTGCTCCCCATCGCGGATGCCGCGGACCAGTGCTTCGATGGCCGTGCCCTGATCTCCGCGAGGTTGGTAATCGATGCCGAGTTGGAAACTGCTCATAACTCTGATTTACTATTTCTTCGCCTGTTACTCTCCCGTCCTCCGAACACTTACGGGAGGAGGGCGAGTACGTACCAGTACAGAGGATCTCGTGATTTCAGTATATGCGTAGGGTAAGGAGAAGCGAATGGAGCAGTAGTACCGTCATAAGCCGGGGGATTACTTAGGATTTGAAGAGCTTCAGGTCTATGGAACTTGTTCCTCGTTCGCCCGCCACGGGACTCCTTGTAAGATCCTGATGTTAAAAACCGTTATCAACCTTCCTCTGTCCCCCCGCACTGTGGGAACTCAGCGAAACCATTACCAGGGAGTTGCAACTTTAAAGTTCGCGCGGAGATCAGAGACTCTTCTGGCCGCCGAGGCACCCACGCCGCGAAGGTCGAACGGGCAGTCAACATCCTACCAGTCAGCTCAGCCAGGGGAAGAGGTTCGCGACCAATCCACACACCCGGGACGAAATTGGGGGCATGCCTGGAGAGCTACGACGGTAAGATATCTCAGAGAGAGGAACTCTCTACTCGCCCCACTTTATTGGATAGGAAGACACCGCTTGACCACTGCAACGAATATCTCCGCGCAGTTGCTGGCCGATGCCCGGCTGCAACATGAGCGCCTCTCAGAACTGACGGAAGAGTTCCGGCCCGAGAAGGAAGCGGTCGCCTACGAAGTCCAAGCCAAGCTCGTACCGCTACTGCTGCACCATCTGCGCGGGAAAGTGATCGGCTATAAGATCGCCTGCACCAACAAGTTAGCGCAGGAACAGTTACATGTTTCCGAGCCGTTTTTCGGGCGCCTGCTCTCGGCCACCACCTACGAGTCGGGCGCCAAGCTGAACGCCGGGGAGTACTTCATGCGGGTGGCCGAGGCCGAATTCGCCTTCCGCATGGGGGACGATCTGCCGGCGGCGAAAGGTCCCTGGAGCCCGGAACAGGTCCGGGACGCGGTGGCGGGGGTTCTGCCGGGCGTCGAGATCGTCGACAGCCGCTTTGATGATTGGACCTCGGTCGGCACGCCTTCGCTGATTGCCGATAACGCCTGTCATGCTGCCTGGATCAAGGGCGCCATGGTGCGGAAATGGCAAGACCTGGACCTGGCCGCGACGCCGGTTCGCCTGGAGGTCAACGGAGCGGTGAAGGCCGAGGGGTCCGGAGCCGCGGTGCTGGGTAATCCTCTCAACGCGCTGCACTGGCTGGCGAATCGATTGAACGAATTCGGGCTGAGTCTGCGAGAGGGCCAATACGTCACAACCGGCGTGACCACCGATATCTATATGGTGCAGTCGGGCGACCGGGTGGCCGCGGATTTCGGTCCCGTCGGCCGCGTCGAGTTTTCGTTCTAACCAAACGCCTCCATCTCCCCGGATCGATTCCTGTTTGGAAAGGGCCGCCTCAGACTCCGCAACGCCGAGCCGATATGGTCGGCAGGCGCGATGTCGCAAACCGATCACCATTCACGGGACTTCTCTGCCCCGGAGGCCTTGGGTAAAAAACACGCAGCGTCGAGAATCTTCAGCGGAAGAACGTTGAGATATTCACGAGCCAGGCTCAGCATACACTCTAGAATCAGGGAGTTTTGGCTCTCTGGAACCATTCTGCTGGTAGGCTGGACTCTCAGCATCGGTCTGTATTTCTGGCTGGACGCGGATCGGGTTGCCTATGAAAACGCGCGGCTAGAGCACATCGGCGAGGTCTTGCGGCGCCAGGTCGAGGATCAACTCGATATTCAGTCCAGCGCCCTGCAAGCCGCTTCTGGCTTTGTGGCGGCCTCAGAATTCGTTAGCTGGGACCAATGGAGTTCGTTCCTGCGCGGCCTGAACTTCCATGACTACTACCCCGGCGTACCCGCGCTTGCACTGGTCCGCCCGGTCCGACGGGACGAGCTCGAACGGTTCATCGCGAAGCGGCAAGCCGCCGGCTTCACGGATTTTTCACTTGAACCACCGGCGTCCACGGTCCCGCTGGAAAGGCCGGTCGAGGACTACATCATCGCGGTCAGCTATGACGACGGCGTCGGCCGCGGCAGAAACATGGGGCTCAATATGGGCGCGGATCGGTTGCGAAGGGATGCCGCCGAGCAGGCGCGCGACACCGGACGGCCAGCACTCTCGCAGAGAATCCTGGATGGGACCAACGGCGGCGGAGCGATGGAAGACAGTGTCTTCGTCCTCTTCTTTCCGGTCTATCGAACAGGGGCTCTGCTGGATACGGTTTCCGAGCGCCGCAACGCGCTGGTTGCGTGGACCGCCACGCAATTCAATGCCCGTCCCTTCTTTGAAAAAGCGCTGAGCGGACTGGGGAAGCAGATCGAACTCACGGTGCTGAACGAGTCCGGCGATCCACTTTTCTGCAGCCCCGAGTGCGTGAGTCCGGCGGCCGCCGAGAGCGCCGAGGACATCGATATCGGAGGCCAACACTGGACGCTCGCGATGACGCGCGGGGAAGAATTTCCAGCCATCAGCCGAGAAGGGCCAATCGCGGCGACCACGTCAGCCGCCATCCTGAGTTTTTCCGTCGCCTGTCTGGTCGGGCACCTGAGGACCGGAAAACGGCGCGCCGAGTTGCTCGCCCTTGAGCGTACCCGGGATCTGAAACGCGCGCTCAAAGCCGCCGATGCCGCCGCCAACGCGAAGGGCGAGTTCCTGGCGAACATGAGCCACGAGATTCGAACGCCGATGAACGGCATCATCGGGATGACCGGATTGTTGCTCGACACGCCGCTCAACGAAGAACAGAAGGACTATGCTGAAAGCGCCAACAAGTCGGCAGAAGCGCTGCTCATACTGCTGAACGATGTCTTGGATTTTTCCAAGATCGAGGCCGGCTGCATGACCATTGAGGAATATCCGTTCCATCTGGAACAAACCCTCGGCGAGGTCGCGGACCTGGTCGCACTACAGGCGGCCAACAAAGGGATTGAAGTCACGCTCGACATCCCACCTTCGGTGCCAAACGCCTTGATCGGCGATGAAGGGCGACTGCGGCAGATCCTCCTGAATCTGGCGGGGAACGCCGTCAAATTCACCGAACGCGGTCATGTCCGCCTCGCTGCGCGTTGGCTGGAGGCATCCAACCAGAATCTACAGCCCGGCACCGGCGTTATCCGGTTTGAAATCCAGGACACCGGCATTGGGATCCCCGAAAGCATTCAGTCCTCTCTGTTTCAACAGTTCGTCCAGGCCGAAGTCTCCACCACGCGCCGCTTTGGGGGAACGGGACTGGGGCTGGCCATCTGCAAACGTCTGGTTGAATTGATGGACGGAGAAATCGGGCTGCAAAGCCGATTAGGCCACGGATCTCTGTTTTGGTTCACAGTACCCCTTGTGTGCGACTTGGACGCCGAGCCACAGATGGAACCGCAGACGGTGGAGCCGCACAACAAGCCCCGTGTCCGCGTCGCGGAAACCCAACCCGCCAGTCAGCACGCAATTACCAAAATGCTCCGCGAAGCCAACTTCGAAAATCAGCTACTGCCAACCTGCTGCCCGGCGGCGGGCGGAGAGACGCCCGAGTCCCCTCCGGATTTGAAACACGATCCACTGGAGGAGCGCGATATCGTGTTGCTGGATGCCATGTTGTGGAGCAAGTGGCCCCGCGCGATTGAACGCTGGTTGCGGACCGCCTCAGTGGAAGTCCCGGTGTTGCTGTTACATACGCCGGGTTCCGTCCGCCGGAGCGAACTGGAGGATCTACCCAACGTGCGCGGCTGGCTCTCCAAACCGGTGCGTCCCACAGAACTCCGCGCTATGATTCGCTCCGCGGTCTCCTCCGACCAGACCAAACCCCAAGTCCTCTAAGGGCTTCCTGGCCATTTGCCAGTCCCACAAGGATCCCAAAATCGGCTAGAATAGCCGGTGGTGGAGGTGTAGCAACGATGCTCACACGCTTAACAATTTTCACGACTGCTCTGGTTCTTGCGGTAGCCCCGCTCGCTGCGCATCATTCCTTCGATGCCGAATTTGACCGCGATAAGCCGATCGAGGTGACTGGTAAGGTGACCAAGGTGGAGTGGATGAATCCGCACGCCTGGTTTTACGCCGATGTCACCAACCAAAAAGGCGAAGTGGAGAAATGGCAGTTCGAACTCGGTGCGCCGAATGCGCTGCGCCGGGCCGGCTGGGGAAAGAACTCCCTTCGCATCGGCGATACGGTGACCGTGGAAGGCTCCATGGCCAAGGACGGTACTAATACCGTCAACGCACAGAGTATCGTGCTGGCGAACGGCGAACGCGTCCTGGGCGGCTCCTCGCGGGGCAGCAGCCGGGCCGTAGACGCACAGTAGCCATCGCGCCAAGATCACAGGGGCAATATCCCTAAGGGGATATGTTTGTCTTCAAAGGAAGAAAAGGGCGGGCCGTCGGCTCGCCCTTATCGTTTCTACCAGCTGAACAACGTGAAGTCCGGCGAGTTCCCCTGCCACGATTTGGCGCTCCCCCACACCCATTTGGGGCGCTGCCGCACCTCCCTGCTCAAGCCTTGAGATGTTCGGGGTTCGTCTTTGGACGCTGCTTCTGTACGCCTTCAAAAATCGCATTGAAGTCGCGAAACAGCGCCTTGTAGTTCTCGGGATTGCGATAGGCCTTTTTCTGGTAGCCCTCTTTAAGTTCCTCAAGTTCCTCGACCTGCGCCCAGCCGTCTTCGAGAGCATAGGCATAGTAGGGATACTCGGCCGGAACGCTCCGCGCGAGGACGACGTTCAATCCCCTGCCCCTCTTCCGCGCCGCATAGACGCGGTGAATGCCGTCGTTGATAAGTAGGACGGTGTTGCCACTCGGCTCGCGGGACTCTTCGATCACGGGCGGCAGAAACGGAATCGGCGCGTCGGTTTCCGGATCGGTTCCTTCGGGCCAGAACAGCAGCGCGCCACGCAAAGCAAACACGTCGATCCCCTCGGCTGCAAACGCGTCGGCGATGTGACCAATCGTCTCGACGCCTTCCTTGAGGACGTAGCGCTGAGCGGGAGTCAGTTCGGCCGTATCGATGTGCTCAGCGATTTCGAGCGTGGCGTCGCGATAAACTTCGGCGCCTTCAAATCCCCGCAGACGGGTTTTCTTGAGCCGCCCCAGGAGTTCAGCTTCGTCGAGGAGTTCGTATTTCAGGATCTTCATGGCTATTCCATTTCCCGGGGGAGGAACGTTGGTGTGCGCTTTCTAGCGCGGAAAACCCGTTGCCTGTTCAAACAGGGCGCGAATCCGCATCGGCGTCAGTTCGCCGATCGAGTTGAGTTGTATATCCGGGCGAGGCAGCTCTCCAGCCTTCACCTTCTTCAGCGATTCCTGCTCTTTCTTGGGACGATGTAGGATCCACGCCGTCTTCATTCCGAGCTCAATCGCCGGTAGGATGTCATTCACGTACGTATCGCCCACCATCATCGCCTGTTCCGGAACCATGCCGGCGGCGTCCAGAACTTCCCGAAAGAAATCCGGGTCGGGCTTGCTGCGCCCGGAACGGAACGACAGCACCTGCGGCGCGCCGGCTTCCTCAGCGAAAGCCGTTCGAAAACGTTCGTAAAACGGGGGCCAGATGTTCGAAAGATAGGCGCGGGGGATCTCGGCCTTGCGCAGCGCGGCGACGGTTTGGAGCGCCCCGGGCAACACGTAGGCTTCCTGCAGTTGTGCGTCCCAAAGCTCGCGGCACGCCGCCCTAGCTCGCGTCTCGTCGACGCCGAGTTCGCGGGAAACAAGCTCTCCGAGCTGTTCCGGCTCCTCCGTTGCCGTGCGAAACAAGAGCGGCTCCAAGGCGGACACGGCGTCGTCCCCTAGATCGAGCATTTGTTGCAGCCGCCGCGCCGGACCGTACGGCGGCCCTTCGATCAGCGTCGAACCAATGTCAAAGACGACCAACATCGCAGCAGCTTACCCGGCCCCCTCGGTCGCAGGCGCCTTCTCCATCTCGTCGGCCTGCTTTTCGCGCGCATGTCGAGCCCGTTCGGCCTTCATCTGCACTTCTTTCCGGGCGATTTCGCGGCCCAGATAGAGCGCATGCGAGATCTCCGAGAGCGCCACGTCGCGCGCCAGTTGCCGTTCGACAGCCTCGGCGGTTTTTCCCCGGTACTCACCGAGCTTCATCCCATCGAAGGAATGCTCGACCACGAGTTCCCAGGTCGCCGCATCGAAAGTGGTCGTAAATGCGCCGTTGTAGTCCATGCGCGGGCCTAACTTACCGTTGGCGTCGATGACCTCATCGGATTCCTTGCCGTCGGCGATGCGTTTGGCTTTCTGGAGGGAAGGCAGATCAATCGAGATCGAATGGCTGATCACCGTGATCGGGCCAGGAGGAATTCCGCAGATCTCCGATACAAAGCGCTGTATCCCAATCAACCCGTACAGGTTCTCCGGCCAGGCCTCCATGGAATTGTGCGCGCGGAACGTAGCGGTGAGGGTCAGCTTGTCTTCGAACTTCCGAAAGAAGGCGCTCACGAAGCATGGCGTGCCGCGGCCTTCGGGAAGGTCCCGGCTGTTGTCCCACAACGAAATATAGGCGTGCCGCGATTCCGGATTTTCCTTCAGCCGATCGCCGGCAATCCGCAGCGAATCAACCAGCGCGCCGTCATGTTCGTAATATCCGCGAAGGCGATTGCCATAGGTATAGCTGAGGTCAGGCGGCTTAACAGGATCGAGAATGCGGCGCTGATAGTCCTGAAATTTCGCCAGCGAAAAGCCGTAGGACTGCAGAACCTCATCACGCTCTTCCTCCGGTCTCTCAATGACGATCTTGACGTTCTGTAGTTCGACGCGGCCTTCTTGCACATTGTGCTTGGCCACCAGGTTGCGATGGCCGAAGCGATAGAGCCGGAAGATCAGCTCGTTCCAGCCTTCCATCGGCGTATCGCGAATGAAGCTGTGGCCGCGGGGTTCCGATGGATAACGCGTGACGTTGGGCTCGGGAATCGTGGGCGGCTCGATGCGTTCGAGCGTGCAGGGTTCAAACGGGGGGAGACCTGCGAAAAACTCTTGAAGAGCCTGCCGTGTCGCAACGTCTCCGACATCGCCGAACACCGTAAATACCGGCTTACGTCCTTCGAAGGCTTCAAGCGGCAGTGCGCCATCAATCGTACGCGTGGTTTCGCGGATGCGATGTGCCGTGGATCCCAGAAACTCGACTTCCTCAAGACCGTGTTCGAAATAGTTGAGCAGCCATTCACGCGAGCCGGAAAGGTTTTTTCCCAGAACGATGATGCGGCGAATCTGTGGATTCCACAGCAGATTCCGCAACATCTGCGGCAGCCCGTTCCCATAGAGATTCGCGATCGTGGCGATGCGGGAGGATTCCGCGGAAAGATCCACGCCGGCGTCTTCCAGCACCTTCACCGCGGACTCGACCTTGGACCACAAGGTTGTAATCGCCACGTCGCCGGAGGGATTGATAATGTGTTGACGATCGTCGTAATAAAGAGGCTCAAAGTTCATCGGGAGGCGCCAGAGCAACCCTTTATTGTGCCAAACCGATAAATCGGGAGCAGTATTACGGACGATTACGCAAGGCAGGACGGTCGGATCCGTGCCCTGCCTTGCAGAGGTTTCTGCTGTCTACCGGCTCTATGCGCCGGCCTTGGTGATCTGCGAAGGATCGGCGCCAACCCGGCCCGAACCATCCGCCGACGCCGCACCAAGCTGGAAATCATAGTGAATGCTCGGTATGCCGGGAATCGGTGAATTCGGATCGTCCTCGTTCACGTGGACCACCAGCGAATCGGTGACGCCAAACACGGTATCCGACTCCAGGTGCTCGTCACCATACGTATAAAGCGCAGTGACCAATTCGCGGTATCCCGGCGCGCCAATCAGAAAGTGAATATGGGACGGCCGGTATCCATGGCGATTCTGAGCCCGGATCATATCGCCCACCGGACCATCCATGGGAATCATGTACCCCAGAGGCACAACCGTCTTGACGAAGTACTTGCCATCCTCGCCCGTATGGAAATGCCCGCGCATATCCATCACGGAAGGATCATGCTTCTGCAAATCGTAGCTCCCCGTCTCATCGGACTGCCAAATCTCAACCGAAGCGTTGGGAATCGGATTGCCGGAAACGTCATGCACCGTGCCATAGACAACCACTTCCTTCTGCGGTTGGTCCACGATGCTTTCCCCCATGGACATCTCAGGAGAGTCCTGACGATAGAACGGACCCAGGAGGCTGGTCTTGGTGCCATCTTCCAGCGCCCGTTTGTCATGCAGAGCGTTGATGCAGGCGCTCAGCCCAAGAGTATCGGACAGCAGGATGAATTCCTGGCGGTAGGGGGTGCACTTCTGGCCGACGTCGGTGAGGAACTGGATGCCCGCCAACCACTCTTGCGGCGTGAGGTCGGCCTCGCGGGCGAAGGCGTGGAGGTGCTTCACCAGACACTCCATGATCTCCTTCAGCCGGGGATTCGGCGTGCCGGCCATCTGCTCGATGGCGGCCTCGGTAATCGTATTCTCATCAATCGCGCGCATGCTTGAAACCCTTTCTGTTGTGGTAGCTGGTTGTCGGGATCCAGCGGACCGGTAGAGACTCCACGATTCCGGCTTCCAGCAGCGACCCTCTAAACAACGCTCTGTTCGGGAACCGAAGGCCCCAAGAAACAGATTGTGTCACAGACGCGGGTCCGCTGCCCGCCCGGAGTAGCCGATTGCTCATTTCCCACTCCTAGCACAGGAAGCGGCCGCCTAACCCTGGCTCGCCGCCGCGGACTCCGGCTTCCCATCGGCCAGCTCAGGCTTTGCCTCAGACCCCAGCGGCCACATCTTGAAAAACTCGGCATAGAAGATCAGGAACGGGAACGTCACCGCGAGCAGCGCCGAGGCCAGCCAGCGTTCAAAATCGTTGGTGGGTGGACCGATATTCAACTCGCCGGTCACCATCGGCGACAAGAAGCTGTAGAAGGCGGCAAGAATCGATCCAATCGCCATCGCCAGGACCGAGTTCAGGACCCCTTTTACCGGCTGAGAGGTGAACTTGGCAAAGACCGAATTGTGGAGCATATTCAGGACGATGATGGTGCCGAAGATGAACGGGATCGGAACACGAATTAGGAAGAGTTGCGAATCCATGCCCATCATGTTCACCCCGATGTAATAGGCGCCACCGCCGATCACCAGCGCCAAAATGGTCCAGGCGATTCCCATTATTGGTTGCTTCATCAGGCCGGGGGAAGTGGATAGCGGCCACAAGTCAAAATGCAGCAGCAGGAACAGCACTCCGATGAAGGTTACATAGAACACCAACGCGTTGTTGGCGTTGAACATCCCGCCCGGGTCCAGAGAAGCTACATAGACCGGGGCTCCCGCCATAAAGTCAAAATTGAAAAAGACCAGAAACAGCAGGTAATTGACTGCGTAGCAGGCCACCAGCATCGTGAGACCCGAAGCGATCGGATTCTTGATCAACGCGTTGAACGGCCAGCCGCCGAACATGATCGCCATCCAGAACATCACCACCACCAGCACGATCGAGCAGATCATCAGCATCGGAGCCGGAGGACTGATCCCGCCGCCCACCACGGTCCAATAGACCGGACCCACGATTGCGCCGATGATCATGCAGAACAGCACCAGCACGATGCCCTTCACAGGCTGCGCGAGCCCCTGGGCAAAGCTCGGATTGGATTGCCAGGAGATCCCCACAACGATCTCAATCGGAATCACGCAAATCAGGGCGTAGGTAACCCACCCGGAGAACAAGTCGAAATCAAACAGGGATATGAATCCCAGCGAGAACGCCATCACCAGGATCGATGCGACGATGCCAAGCGCAGGTTGCTTCATCGAGTGAGTCTCTCCAACGTTGAAAGTACGCTGGACGCAGAGAGAACTGCGCCCACGCCCAAAGCCGCAACACTATATCACAGCGTAGTAAGCCACGGGAATGGGTTGACTCACGGTGAATGACCCAGCCCCGCCAATCCGTTTCGATCTGCGATAGTGATTCTGGTAGTTCTGATCACCGACAAACACTGAACATAAGGAGAATACCTTGTCATCCGCCCCCGCCCCGACAAACAGCAAAGCTGCCCTGATGCAGCTGATCTTCAACTCGATCCTAGGCCGAACCACCTGTTGGATCGCCGAGACCGGAATCGCCGATCTGATCCCGACCGATTCCAGCCGCACCGTGGGAGACCTCGCCGCGGAAACCGGAACCGATCCCCGCAGCCTCTACCGCACTCTGCGCTTCCTGGCTTCGCACGGACTCTTTTCTGAAGAAAAGACCGGCGGCAAAGCCGGCCACGGTCAGACCTTCCGCCATACGGCGATGTCGGTCTATCTCCGCTCGGACCATCCGGAGTCTTCGCGTGCCGCGTTCCAGATGTTCACCCGCCTTCTTGATGTCGGACTTCCCCATATCGATCATTCGGTCCGCACCGGCGATTCCGCCGTGCAAAAGGGGCTCGGGGTAGGGCTGTTTGACTTCCTGATGTCGCATCCGGAACAAGCGGCGATCTTCGACGCGGCAATGACTGCCATCCACGGCCCGGAAACCGGAGCCATGCTGCAAAGTTATGACTTCTCCGGAATCGGGACACTGGCCGACGTCGGCGGCGGCAATGGATCTTTGTTAATCGAAGTGCTGAAGAAGTATCCCGCGATGAAGGGCATCGTCATGGACCTGGGCCACGTGGTGGAGCGCACCAAAGGCAAGCTGCAAGCCGCTGGTGTCGCGGATCGTTGCGCCGTCCATCCGACGAATTTCTTCGAGGAAGTGCCCGCCGGCGCCGACGCGTACCTGATGCGCCATATCATTCATGACTGGACCGACGAGCAATCCATCCAGATCATCAAGAACTGCCGCGCCGCCGTACCCGCGCATGGGAAACTGCTGCTGGTCGAATCCGTGGTCCCGACCGGGAACGACCCCGACATCGGCAAAGACATGGATATGACCATGATGTTCGGCCCGGGCGGCATGGAACGCACCGCCGAAGAGTACAAGGAACTGTTCGCCGCGTCCGGGTTCGAGCTCGTCGGGATCACCCCGACTCCGTCGCCGGTGTCTGTGATTGAAGGCCGGCCCGTCTAGCTCGGCAACTGTATACCCACCGGAGACTACATGCAACCTGAACCAACACTCGACGCGAAAGCCCAGGTGTTCAAGCTCGCCTTCGACGCTGTCGCGGGCCAGGCGGTAATGACCATCGGAGTTATGGGCATCCCCGACTTCATTGAACCGGGGTCGGCACGCCCGATAGCAGAGATCGCCCGTGAATCCGGATGCGATGAACGGTCGCTCTACCGGACCCTGCGCTTCCTCGCCTCCTACGGCGTCTTTGAAGAACGTGAAGGGCGGACCTTTGCGCATACGCCCGCCTCGCAGGTGCTGCGCACGGACGCCCCGAACTCCTCCCGACCCGCTTCCCAACTGTTCCACTTCCTGAATCAGTCCATGCAGGAGATGGAGCACTCCATCCGAACCAGCGAATCGGCGTTAACCAAAGTGCTGGGCATGCCAATCTTCGAATACTTCCACCAACACCCCGAGACCGCGGCGATGTTCGACAGCGCCATGACCTCGATTCATGGCCCGGAGACTGGTGCGATGCTGAGCGTTTATGACTTCTCCGGCATCGGAACGCTGGCTGACCTTGGCGGCGGTAACGGCTCTCTTCTGGTCCAGGTGCTGAACAAGTATCCGGAAATGCTGGGCATCGTGATGGACCTGGAGCAGGTCGTGAATCGCGCCAGGCCGAATCTGGAAGCGGCTGGACTCGCAGACCGTTGCACCATCCATCCGGTCAACTTCTTCGAAGAAGTCCCCCCGGGCGCCGACGCCTATCTGATGCGTCACATCATTCACGACTGGAACGACGAGCAATCGATTCAGATCCTGAAGAATTGCCGCAAGGCAGTGCCGCCCCACGGCAAGCTTCTGTTGGTCGAAGCCGTGGTACCGACCGGCAATGCCCGATCCATCGCCAAGGATCAGGACATCGGCATGCTGCTCTGGCCGGGCGGCATGGAACGCACCGCGGAAGAGTACAAGGCGCTGTTCGCGGCGTCAGGATTTGAACTGGTCGGAATCACGCCGACGCCTTCACCGGTGTCCGTGATTGAAGCTCGGCCGGTTTAACGGTTCGTCTCTCTTGGATAGGTGAGGGGCCTCGCGCCCCCTCCCTATCGAGAATGCTTCTCTAGCGGGGCGAGAGTGGCTTTGCCCTACCAGCCTGAAGGAGTCTCCACCGGCTCGGCTTCCATGAATGCCTCCACCGCGTGGATCTGCCCACCGTAAACCTTGAACGCCTCCCAAACCATCAGGGCATTCCCTTCCCCATAGTTACCCGTGTCGCCGAAGTTGAGCCGGAGCAGCACGACGCCCTTGTCTTCATCGACGGCCTTCACTTCATAGGTGATGTCCGGATGCTCGATGATATTCTGCGTCTTCATGTTCTCGCAGCCCTCGCGACCGCAGTCGCCGCCCGCGGTCGGAAATCCGTTCTCCAGTCGATACGCGTCCTCGGCGAAAGGCGCATCCACCTCGACAAAACTGCCGACCTTGAGCCCCGCCGGATAGTACTCCGCAAGCCGGATCGCCTCGTCACGCGACTCCAATTGATCCGCCGCCGGCTGTTTCAGCATCTCCGCATGCGGCGCATCCAAATGATCCAGATCCCACAGCAGCCCTTCTTCTTTCCCGCGCACGGCCATCGTCTCGATCTCGCTGACCTTGCCGCCTTCCACCTTCAGGCGAGCGGTCAACATCACCGGCAGGCCATCCTCCTCCACCAGCACATGCGTTGCGGCCGTCTGATTGGCGACGTCCAGGTAATCCTGGCGAAACTCGGTGACCCCGGTCGTATCCGACCACATACCTTCCCCCAGCGGCATCTCCGCCGAGTCTTCCGTAAATCGTACGTTGTCCGCCAGCGGCAGCAGCGACGGATCATGAGCCACCAACGCATCCAGATACGTGGTCAGCATCGATTCCAGACACGCGCGATCGCAGGTCTCCGGTTCCGCTGACGCCGTCTCCGACTCAGAAGAACATCCGGCGGCGAGCACCGCCGATAGGACTACAAGGGCTGTTTTCATAACGGGATCGATTCTATCGCGATTTCGCGCTGTGAGCGAAGCGCACCCGCCCCGGAAGCGCATCGACCGCATCCGGCGTTATCCTAAAATGCAGTTTGCTTCGGGATGCAAGCCACGCCGTGGGCCGCTGATGGGTGAGCCGCGCCTCCCGCGCAAACAATGAGGTCGCCATGAAGCTATCCCCATCCAAGCCATTCCTCGCCGCCGGACTCGCGACGGGCGCAGCGGTCGTGCTGCTCACCGTTCAACTGCTCGCGCAACCGGCCTATCCGCCAAAACCGGCTGCACCTCCCGAAGTCGTCAAACGCGGCGACGATCTCTATCACCTCGAATGCGCATTTTGTCACGGAGAGGACGCCCGGGGCGGCGACATGGCGTCGAACCTGCTCCGCAGCGGCGTCGTCCTGAACGACCAGAATGGCGAGTTGCTCGCGGAACTGCTCGCCGAGGGGATTCCGTCCGAGCAGATGCCGTCATTTAAATTCACCAACCGGCAGGTCCAGGACCTCGCAGCCTACCTGCACAGCTTCCGTGTTAACGGGTATGACGTTTCCCGCATGCGTCCGATGACGATCGTCACCGGGGACCCGGCCGCGGGAAAGACCTATTTCGACAAGACCTGTGCCGGCTGCCACGCGGATCGCAACGCGATCGCGGCGTTTGTCCGCACCAATAGCGATCCGCAAACCATGCAGCAGCGTTGGCTCATGCCCGGTGGACGCGGCAGGGGAGGACGCGGCGCTGCGGACGGTCCGGAGCCCACCCCCGTGACCGTCACTGTGACTCTGCCCTCCGGGCAACAGGTTAACGGCGAGCTTGAGCGCATCGACGACTTCCTGGTATCCCTCACCGACGCCAACGGCGATCACCGCAGTTTCCGCATTCAGGACGGCACGCCGAAAGTGGAGATCCACGATCCGCGCGCCCCGCACAAAGCCCTGCTGCCTGAATATCGCGACGAGGACATTCGCAACGTCACGGCGTATCTGATCACGCTGCAATAAGGAGCCACCGCCATGAAGATCATCAACAAGTCCATCCTCGCCGCGGCAGCTTCCCTGTTCTCGCTGGCCCTGGTCGCGCCTCTCGCTCCGGCGCAAGGCGTCACCCAGGAAATGCTGAACCAGCCGCTCGGCGACAACTGGCCAACCTACTCCGGCGACTACACAGGCAAGCGCTACAGTTCCCTGGACCAGATCAACCAGGACAACGTGAAGAACCTGACGCTGGCCTGGACCGCCCGCATCAACGACGGCCCTGGAGGACGCGGCGGGGCCCCCACCATCGTCGGCGGCGTCGGGGATGGCAGCGTTCGCATGGGCGGCGGAACCAATATGAAAGGCTCCTTCCTGGAGGTCGACGACATTCTCTATGTCTCGACGCCGGATAACGCCTGGGCCATGGACGCCCACGACGGAACCGTCCTCTGGCATTACTTTTGGCAGACCCTCGGCGCCACGCATATCGGCAATCGCGGCATGGGCATGTACGGCGACTGGTTGTTCCTCGAAACGCCGGACAACTATCTGGTGTCGCTGGATGCCCGCACCGGCGAAGAGCGCTGGCATGTTCAGATCGCCAGCTTCGACGAGCAATACTTTTCAACGCCCGCGCCGATCATCGTAGGCGATCACGTGCTGGTCGGCACCGGTAATGACCTGGATCGCCCCGGCTTCCTCAAATCGTTCGATCCGGATACCGGCGACCTTGAATGGACCTTCTACTCCACGCCGCAGAATCCCGGCGACCCGGGCTTGATACCTGGGCCAGCCTGGACGCCTCCCGCCACGGCGGCGGCCAGATGTGGGTCCCCGGCGTCTTCGATCCCGATACGAACCTCTACATCGTGGGAACCGGCAACCCGACGCCCGCCTACACCTGGAACAGTCGCGGACCCGGCGCCAATCTCTACACTTGTTCTTTGGTCGCGATCAACGTCGATACCGGCAAGATGGAATGGTATTACCAGACCTCGCCGCACGACACCCATGACTGGGATTCCTCGCAAACACCCATCCTGGTCGACGGCGAATTCAACGGCCGGCCGCGCAAGATGGTGATGACCGCCGCCCGCAACGGCTACTTCTTCGTGGTGGACCGGACCAACGGAGAACACCTGCTGACCAGCAAGTATTCCGATTCGGCCAACTGGGCCATGGGCCTGGATGAGAAGGATGCGCCCAAGGGGAACCCGGCGAAGGACTTCGATATCGGTGGCTCACTGGTGTCTCCCGCCAACGGCGGCATCACGAACTGGCCGCCTCCTGCGTTCAACCCCGAAACCGAGCTATTCTATGTTCCCCAGAATGACAGCTACGCAATGTATTACTTAACCGAACTCGACCAGCGCGGCGCCATGGGCCTTGGCGGCAAGGAAGAGCGCGGCCTCGGATCCTCGGGCAGCTACCTGACCGCCATCGAGTACAAAACCGGCAAGATCGCCTGGCGGCATCAGTACCCGGACCTCAACGGCGGCTCCACCGCGGGCCTGCTCACCACCGCCGGAGGACTCCTGTTCGGCGGCGATCGCGGCGGCAACATCGTCGCCTACGATCCTAAGGATGGAACCCCGTTGTGGCATTCCCATATCGGGCAGGTCTCCAACGCGCCGCAGACGTTCCTGGTGGAAGGCAAACAGTATTTGCTGGTCGCCTCGGGCGACACTTTGTACGCGTTTTATCTGTACTAACCGGCGAGGCATCCACCACCCGTATGCGAGGACGCCATCGAAGCACTCTCGGAGCTGCTCTCCGAGGACTTGGATGTTCGCAGATTCGCCTGGATTTCAATCTGCGTACCGGCGAGTGCGCGCGACACCGGACAATCCCGCTTCGCCGTTTCTGCGTATTCACGGAACTGCTCCGCGTTGAGTCCACTCACTTCGCCTTCGCACGTGAGATCGATGCGAGTGATCGTAAAGCCTTGATCCGTCTTTTCCAGGCGAACTCGCGCGGTGGTTTCGATGCACGCCGGGTTTAGTCCCTGTTCGGACAACAACATCGACAGCGCCATCGCATGGCAACCGGCATGTGCCGCGCCGATCAACTCTTCCGGGTTTGTTCCCCTCCCGTCGCCGGCCCTGGATTTGAAACTGTACGGAGCGTCTACAGCTCCGCTCTGCGAACGTAAATGGCCTTTACCTTCGGTGAGCGTTCCTCTCCATTCCGCAGTCGATTGTCTGGTTGGCATACGAACCTCCTTGAGCCTTCGATATTCACGAAAAGAGATGAATGCGATGCGCGATTGTTTCGATGAGCCGATGCCGAGACGGTCTCCCCCCTTCGTGATGCAAGCAGGCTACTGCCCACGCTCCACAGACAAACGATCCATCACCACAAATCGAGACCCGCCCCCCGATGCCTCGGAGACCTGTACATACCCGCGCGACCGCAGGTCGTCAAACGTCCGCTCTTCTTCTTCCACGGACCCATAAGGACTCACCGCGACCACCACTCGACGGTCACAGGGCTCGCGCCGGACCGCCGGAGCGAAAAATTGATATACCGGGAACACCGAGGCGGGGATCGTCGCCACACATGCGTCCGTCTCTCCCCGCTCCTGTTGAAGAACCTGAGCCGCCACATTCCAGTTCTCATGCGTCGCAGTGAAATACTTTGCCGTCCCGACGATCGATGCCACCACCGCGACTCCGCCCAGCGCCGCTTTCCACCACACCGCACGGTCGATCCCAGCCGACGCCAACAGCGCCAACGCCGGTAACGTCCACAGGAATTGGCGGGCGGCAAGGAAATAGTCGAATACGACATCTGCCGTCAGCACCGCAGCCAGCGGCACAACGAAAAGCACCAGCAGGAATCGCCGTGCCGCTCCCTCCATCCGGCCACCGCCCATCCAACTACCACGCAAAGCCAACGCGCCCAGCACCAAGCAGGCGCCACCGACCCAATACCCACCGCCGGTCAGTTCGCGCAGGATCATCAAGGGCGTTCGAACAGATACCGCGAAGTCCAGCGAACTGATCGCCACCGTTTCCGCCCATGCGTCGCGCGCGTGGAGGTACCACGGCAGAAACGACGCCCCCGCCACCAGCAGACCGCCCACCGCCGCGCCCATGAGATCCTTCCGCTTTGCCAACACCGCCCAGGCCAGGTGCGCCAACCCAACGGATATCGCGTAGGGCTGCGTGTAGACGGCAGCAGTCAACGTGAGCGCATACATCACGACCCGCCCCACTGACATGCGATCCCTCAGCTTCCAAAACAACAGGCTCGCGAGAATCGAAAGCAGCAGTGCCTGGGAATAAATACGTGATTCGGTGGAATACCGCACCACGATCGGAAACAGTGCAAAGAGCGCCGCCCCGATCACGGGCGTCCGTTGCCCCAGTTCCACGCCCAGCCAATAGACCAGGAAGACCGCTCCGGCGCCGAAGATCGCCGATCCCAACCGCGCCGCGAACGGCGAGTAACCCACCAGATCGAAAAATCCGTACTGCACCAGATACCCCAGCGGAGCCGCCCCCGCATTCCGAGGCAGAGTCTGGAACATCGAATGGACCGATGGCGACGTCGTCTCGATCAATTGCAGCACTTCGTCCAACCACAAAGGCAACATGGTGCTCAGCATCAGGCAGACTGCAAGAAATACTGCCGTGATCAGAGCCGCATGGCGAAGCTGGCCGGAAGTCGGCGACATAGACGTTCAGGCAATTTCAGCGCACCGTTCGAGCCGGCACAAGCCCGAAAAGATACTGCTTTTCAATCCGGCGCCCGCCATCCCCGGAAGGGGTTCGCGCCCGGAGAACGCAGGCGTCAGGATCAGATTTCCTTGGAGTGGGACCCTGAGCTCCACGCCAGTTCAACGGCTAAATGAAATGGGTCCACGTAAACGCGCGGAGAAGAAGGATCAACAAGATGAGAAGAAATGCAGGAAGTGGTGGGCTCGAGAAGACTCGAACTTCCGACCTCTACCGTGTCAAGGTAGCGCTCTAACCAACTGAGCTACGAGCCCACGAAGAAAAGGCCGCCGACCCCCTCACGACTACGGGATACCCGGCAGCGAATCTCAATATAGCATGACTCCAAGCCAACTCTGCCGCCGAAGCCGAAGCGCCCCACACGTTCCCCCAAATGTTGCCTGATGTGTCCTCCCGATGTGTCCTCCCGATGTGTCCTCCCAAGGATCGCCGCTGCGTGATCCCAGCACCCGGGTACACTGGTGCCGTGCTCCCCGTCGCCCTCACCATCGCCGGATCCGACCCCAGTGGCGGAGCCGGCCTCCAAGCCGACCTCAAGACGTTCCACCAGTTCGGCGTCTATGGCGAGGCCGTCGTCACCCTGCTCACCGTCCAGAACACGCGCGGCGTCCATGAAGTCGTCCCCGTCGCCCCCGACCTCATCGCCCGGCAGATCCAAGCCGTCCTCGATGACATTCCCCCGGCGGCAATCAAGATCGGCGCGCTAGGCCCGGCCGAGGCGGTGGAATCGGTCGCCGCGGCACTCGACCCCTTCCTCAAAAATACCGGCTGCCCCCTGGTTCTCGATCCAGTCATGGCCGGAACCCAAGGCAAACTACTGCTGGAAGATGTGGGCGTTAAAGCCCAACAAAAAAGCCTCTTGCCCCTCGCGACCATCGTCACGCCGAACCTGAAGGAAGCCGCCGTCCTGGCCGGATTTCCCGTCACAACCCCGGACGAGATGCGCCGCCGCCGCCGAAGCCATCCACCGCATGGGAGCTCGCAATGTCCTGATCAAAGGCGGCCACCTGGATCGTCGTTCGCACCCCCAAGCCCTCGACCTCCTGCTCGCCGAAAGCGGAAACTTCACCGAGTACACCAGCCCCTGGATCGATTCCACCAGCACGCACGGCACCGGATGTACGCTCGCCGCAGCCATCGCAGCCGAGCTTGCCAGTGGCACGCCCCTGTCTAAGGCGATCCGTTCCGCCAAGCGATTCGTCCATCACGCCATCCGATCGGCCCCCGGACTCGGCGCCGGCAACGGACCTCTGAATCACTTTGCCACCAGATAGCCCTGCGGCCCGCGCCGCCCCCCTCTTCCCGGACAAATCCCCCCGGCCAAATTCTGGAGATAATCCCCTCCCATCGCGCACTCCTTCTGTGGAGTGCTGTATCTGGAAATCCTGACGCCCCTGCGCCGGTGGCTGAGCGAGCTTGAGTGGCTGAGTGACCTCGAAGGATGGCTGAATCCCATCCTCGCGTCCCCCATCCTCGTTTCACTGGATGCCGCCGCCGTGTGGATTCTGACCCCGCTCGCCACCGCGATCCTGATCGGCGGCCTGGATGACCTATTTGTCGACGCCGCCTGGGGATGGATGTGGCTCAAGAGCCGGCTCCGCCGCGCCCCGAGCCTGTTCCCACCCGGACCGCGCCAGCTCGCCTCGGCTCCGGTTCAATCTATCGCGCTGTTCCTGCCGCTCTGGCAGGAGGACGCCGTCATCGAAAGAATGCTGGAGCACAACCTCGGCGCGATTCGCTACCGCGACTATCACATCTTCGCCGGCTGCTATCCCAATGATGCGGCTACGCAGGCCGCCGTACGCCGAGTCGCGGCCCGGTTCTCGAATGTCCATCTGGTGCTATGCCCCCATCCCGGCCCGACCTCCAAAGCCGATTGCCTGAACTGGGTGTACCAACACTTGGAACAAATCGAGCGTGAAGAAAACCTGCGATTCGACGTCATCCTCACCCATGACGCCGAAGACATCATTCATCCCGAGGAACTCCGCTGGGTCAACTACTATTCGGCCCGCTACGACTTCGTCCAGACCCCGGTGCTACCGCTCCAGACGCCCCTCCGCGATTGGACCCACGGCATCTATTGCGATGAGTTCGCCGAATATCACACCCGCGACATGCCCGTCCGAGCCGGACTCGGCAGTTTCGTTCCCAGTTGCGGCGTTGGAACCGGCTATCGCCGCGAAGCGCTTGATAAGCTCGCCGCCGAATATCCCGGCCAAGGCGCGGCCGCGATCTTCACGCCGGGTGCGCTGACCGAAGACTATGATAACGGCCTCCGCCTGAACCGGCTCGGCTGTTCGCAGGCCTTCATCCCGATCACCTTTGCCGCCGACGGCGACATCGTGGCCACCCGTGAATACTTCCCTCGCAACGTCCGCACCGCGATCCGCCAGCGCACTCGCTGGTCTACCGGCATCGCACTGCAATCCTGGGAGCGGTTTGGCTGGACGGGAACCCCGCTCGCCATTTACTGGCTCTGGCGCGACCGCAAGGGACTGCTGGCGAATCCTCTCAGCTCCCTGGCGAACCTCATCTTCTTCTATGGACTGTTCTCGGGCATCTGGATGCGCGCCACCCCGCTGGCGACGCACCTCGCGCTTGCCACCTTCGCGATTCTGCTGCTTCGCACCATCATCCGCATCGCCTGCGTCGCGCGGATCTACGGACTGCTGTTCGCACTCGGGGTTCCCATCCGCGCCGTGCTGGCGAACGTGATCAACACCGCCGCCACCATCCGTGCCGTCGCCGCTTACCTGCGCGCCCGCATCCATGGAAGCCAGCTCGCCTGGCTCAAAACCGATCACTTCTATCCGGACCGCGCGGTCCTGCTTCCCCACAAACGCCCCCTGGGCGAAATTCTGGTGAGCCTCGGCCACTTGCAACAACGGGAACTCGATCAAGCCCTCCACGGCCGCCCCCGCGGCATCCGCTTCGGTGAGTATCTGGTCGCCTCTGGCCGCATAACCTCCTCAGCGCTATACGAAGCCCTCAGCATCCAACAGGGTCTGCCCTTGGCGAAGCTTGATCACGTCCCGGCCTCGACACTGCAAGCCCTGCCTCGCCACCTGTTGCGCCGCTGGAGGTTGATCCCCTTCGGCTTCCACAATGGAGCCATTCAACTCGCTTCACCGGAACTCCCCTCGCCCGAGATGCTCGGCGAAATTGGCCAGTTTACCCACCTGGAACCGCAACTCCACCTGATCTCACCGGAAGACTATCAGCGCTTGAGCCAGCAACCCCATTCCGCTTAATAAAGCCCCCCGGATCATGTGGCGCGGCTCCATGCCCCGCGAGCTCACCTGACCAGCCACTCTCCGGCCCACTGCGCGCAGCCATAGCGCGGGGCCATACCGCCGCGAATTCATCGGAAAATCAACCGGCTCCGCTATCCTGGAATGGATGCTTCCCCGCCCCTTCCGCGCCGTGGCTCCCGCACTATGCTTCGCCCTCTGTGCCTTGGTTTGCCTTGCCCAGGACACTCCGGTCGACCTGATCTGGAGCGCCGGCTACATCGCCACCGCAAACGACCAGATGACCGTGATCGAGGACGGAGCCATTGCTATCGAAGGCGACCACATCGTCGCGGTTGGCCCCCGCGCCGAGATCGAAGCCCGCTACGACTCCACCCGCCAAATCGATCAACCCCACGCGATCCTCGCCCCCGGACTCATCAACACCCACACCCACGCCGCCATGTCCCTGTTTCGCGGCATCGCCAATGACATGGTTCTCGAGGACTGGTTGAACAACTTCATCTTCCCGGCCGAAGCCAACAACGTCGACCGCGACTTCGTCCGCTGGGGCACCCGGCTCGCGCTTCTGGAAATGGCTCGCTCCGGCACCACGACCTTCGTCGATATGTACTACTTCGAAGACACCGTCGCCGAGGAAACCGCCGACGCCGGACTCCGCGGCATCCTCTCCCAAACCGTGATTGGCTTCCCTGCACCGGACTACGCCACGCCGCAACTCGCCCTGGAAGGCACGCGAAAATTTCTGGAAGCCTGGAAGGATCACCCCCTGGTCACGCCGGCCGTCGGCCCTCACGCCATCTACACCACGCCCGACGATGTCCTCCGAGCCTCCCGCGAGCTCGCCAATGAGTTCGGACGCGCCGCTCCACATCCATCTTGCGGAAACCGAGACCGAGTACAACGACGCCCTCCGCGAACGCGGCACGACGCCGGCCCAAACCTTGGCGAAACTGGGACTCCTCGAAGGCACCACCATCGCCGCGCATTCGGTCTGGCTCAGCGACGAAGACATTGAGTTACTCTCCGACCACAACGTCGGCGTCGCGCACAATCCATCCAGCAATATGATGCTCGCCAGCGGCGTCGCGCGCGTCCCGGATCTTCTCCAAGCCGACGTCGCGGTCGGCCTCGGCACCGACGGCCCGGCCGGCTCCAACAACGACTTCGACATGTTCGAAGAGATGGACCTCGCCGCCAAACTCCAAAAAGTTTACACGGGCGATCCGGTCGCGCTCTCGGCCGAACAGGCCTTTGCCATGGCCACGCGACTCGGCGCCGAAGTCATCAACATGGACGATCGCATTGGCTCCATTGAATCTGGCAAGCTCGCGGACATCATCAGCGTCGACATCGGCACACCCCGTGCCACTCCGCTCTACGACGTCCACGCACAACTGGTCTATGCACTCAAAGGCTCTGATGTCACCGACGTCATGGTGAACGGAAAGATGATCGTTGAAGGCCGCAAAGTGCTCACCATCAACGAAGTCCCCGTCCTCAAGCGCGCGGAACAATACCACGACCAAATTCTCAGGTCGCTTGGTAATTGACCGCCAAAGGAGACGAGCGTCGACGTGGGGCGAGGTTTAGCTTGCGGAGGGCTGTCAGCCCTCCCGCTCACAAGCGGCCGTCGTCGACCAGTCCCGCCCCAACATCTACCGGTCAATAAACAAAGGAGGCGCCGAAGCGCCTCCCGTTAACCCCTAAACGCGACTACCCTTACTTCGTCGCCGAGTCCCAGTGCTCCACGAACAACCCGTCGTCGCCCATCTTCAGCATGTCGAACCAGGTGGTCGTATACTTCTCGCCCGGGCGTTGCGGATCGTCGTACTCGCGCACGAAGGACAGCGTCACATAATCACCCTCGGCCTGAATCGCAACCAGGTTGGGTAGCGTGTCCCGGATTTCGAGCGGCGCCCCCATGGACTTAAAGAACGCGACAAAGCCCTCGAGACCCGTATTCGCATTCGGATTGTGCTGGATGTAATCCTCGGCCAGGTACTCCGAGGCCTCCTCCACATGACGAGCCCGGATAATGATCCGGAACAGGTCATACGCCTTCTGCTTCATCATCGCCAGATGCGGATCATCGCTCTTCAACCACTCCTGTTGAGGCAATGTCGTCGGTGTCACCGGAAGTGCCGTCGGCTTCGGCGGAAGATCCGCGCTTGCAGCCTCGGTCGGCTCATTCGAGGCGGATTCTTCCATCCCGCCACCACATCCAACCACCACCAGCGCGCCCCCTAAGAGCACGCCCCAAAGAATCTTGTTCATATCAGGAATTCCCTCCTTTCGTGGCTCATCTCGGACCCACGCGCCAAACCGTTCTTGTATTGACGCCAACCGGTCCGCCAAGCCTCTTGCCAGAGTACAAGGTCCAGGCGAACGGCGCTACATCGTGCCGGGGGACCGCCCCCGCGATGATCCGATTCACAGGCGACCTACGCCAAGCGACGCGTCCTGTTCAGCCATGCCCAAAACCTGCGCCACGCCAGCGCGAGCCCCGTATAGACCAGCAACGCTCCTGCCGCTGACGCCAACCCCGCGATCGTCTGCCCCACCAGCCCGTAGTACTCGCCGGTGTGCACAAACCGCATCCAGGAGCGCGCCCGCTGCCCGGCGGATTGATCCTCCCAGGTCCGCATCTCCTCAACATTCCCCGTCAGCCGGCACACCTCGAACGACGACCGCAACTGCGGCTGCCCGCCATTCCCTGCCTGGACGTTTACCGGCACCGGAACATCGTTCTCAGTCGGCACCGTCAGGCTGATGGTCTGCCAGCCCGGCACCGTTTGTTTGGCTTTGGCAAGGACCGCATCCATCCCCGAAAAATCCAGAACGACCCGCTCGCCGGATGCCTCTTCCGGTAATTCCAGCCGCTCCCGACGAGCCGACCCGCCTTTCGCGAAGCCCTTTCCTCGCCCCTTCTCGAATCCCTTCGGGCCGCCCTTGCCGCGCACCGGAGCCTTCTCTCCCATCGACACGTAGACCAGATTGCTCGCCCAGGGGAACGACATCACCACACCAGAGAGCACCACGAAAAACAAAGGGATCGCCATCCAGATCCCCGCGACGTTGTGCCAATTGAAGTCGCGCGCCTTCCCTGACAACCCACCCCGGAACAGCATCACCGCTCTGAAGTTCTTCCATGTGAAAACCCGTGGCAGCCACAGATACATCCCGCTCACGACAATAAACAGGAACCCCAGGTTCGCCCATCCGGTGATCGAACGAGCCTTGTCCCGACCCTCTCCGTTCACACCCAACCACCGATGCCAATTGGTTACCGAGCGAAAGAACTGCCGCATCCCCGCCGAGCCTTCTTCCAACACTTCGCCCGTGTACGCATTCAGCAGCAACGTGTCGCCACGGCCGTACGACGCCTGCACCGGATCTCCGGCGCTCCGTGAAATGGTCAACGAACCCGGCAACGCGCCTCGCTCCTTTTCGCCGCAGCGAGAAGATCGGCGACGCCTAACGGTTGCGCACCTTCCACAGGCGCCGCCGACCTCTCACTTCTTTCAGACCACACCAGCATCTGCTTTTCGTAGGTCAGCAATACGCCGGTCACCGACATCAGCAGAATAATCAGCCCGGCCGTCACGCCGACGATCAGGTGGGTCCAAAATATAGCTTTGCGAAACATATGCGGTCCTTCCCACTTGCAGTAAGGTTTGAACAACGTCGAACATCACTCGCGCGGGATATTCGCCCGTTGTATTTCCCGGGAAGGCAACCGTATAATGAACGCGTTGCCAACCCGTTTAGGGTTGTCGATTCAAGCCAGTTCGAAGTCGTCCCGCCAAGGTTGTGCTTCGGACTGGCTTATTTGCTGCTACAAACTCCGGCCACCGGGGCCGCCCCACGCGGGCGCCTCCCTCGAGCCGCCCCCTTCGCCCGGCACTCACGGCAGTTCCCGCCGATCTCCAGCCGGATCGCCTTGATGGAAAATTCCGTATCGCGCTGGACCCGCGACTTCAGCTCGTCATACACCTGATCCGTCACTTGCAGGATCTTGCCGCAACCGAAACACGCCAGGTGAATGTGGTCGCGCCCGGTGCGAACCTCGTAGCAGTGCTTCGCGCCGTGCAGGTGCATCAGGTCGAGCTCATCCACCAACCCGAGCTTCTTCAGCAAGTCCAAGGTCCGGTAGACCGTCGCGCGATCCACCAGGGCGTCCCGAAAATGCGCTCGCTCAAGCAACTCGTTTGCATCCAAATGACGATCGGCATTTTCCAGCTCTTCAATCAAGACCCGCCGCTGGTTCGTCAGCCGATAGCCGCGAAATTCCAGTTCGTCGAGTAACCTCTTTCGCTCGAACTGTTTGTCCGCCACATTTCCTTGTTGCGACCGGGTCGCATTTGTTCCCGAACTGGCCATGAGGAAAATCTTGGATCATTCTAATCTCAGTTGCAACTCACTGTCAACTAGAATGCCAGCCTATTCGGATTTTCTCTTTTGCGCCGGTCCCCAGCCGCCCCCGCCGGGCGTCTCCACACGCAGCCGATCCCCCGGGGCAACCTCGAACCGATGCTTTGCAGACAGTGGCTTACGAGACTTTCCCCCTGCTCCGGAAACCAGAAAATCCCGCCCCGATTTCCCAGCTTCTCCCCCAGCCAATCCCCACGGCCCCCGCCTCCGCCTATCTGCAATGAAAGTTACTTCTGCGGGCGCCAGGAAATGATACTCGCGCACGATCCCGTCCCCTCCCGCATGCTTCCCCGCCCCGCCCGAGCCGCGCCGCACATGATACGTCTCGATCCGCGCCGGATACTGGTGCTCGAAGGCCTCGACCGGCGTGTTCCAGCTATTGGTCATGTGCGTGTGCCGTGCGCTCACGCCTGGACCCGCCGCCGATGCCCCCATCCCGCCCGCGATCGTCTCGTAATAGGCGAACCCGGCGCGCCGCCCGTCTCGCACCCAGCTCCCGCCGAAGCTCAGATTGTTCATCGTTCCGCTGGACGCCGCCGGAATCCGGTCCGGAGCCGCCTTCGCTAGCGCCCCCAGTAGGACATCCGTGATCCGTTGCGAGGTCTCCACGTTCCCCGCTGCCATCGCCGACGGCAGCTGCGCATTCACCACCGTGCCCTCCGGCGCGATCACCTCAATCGGCCGCAGGATCCCCGCCGTGAACGGAACGTCCTCCCGGATCAGGCACCGGAACACGTACATCGTCGCCGACAGCGTCACCGCATAGTTCGCATTCACCGGACCCGCGGCCTGCGCCGCCGACCCCGTGTAATCCACCGTCACTTTGTCCCCTGCCACCCGATCGAAACGCGGATCGGCACCGCCTCCGCCGAGATCCCGTCATCGTCCAGGAAATCCTCGAACGAGTAGCGCCCGTCCGGCAGTTCGCCGATCGCCGCCCGCATCATCCGCTCGCTGTAATCCTGCAGCGCATGCATCCCCTGCGTGACCTTCTCCAGCGAGTACTTCTCCACCATCTCGCCGAGCCGCACCGCCCCCCGTTGGATCGCGGCAAGCTGCGCCATCAGATCCCCTTCCCGCTCCATCGGCGTCCGCACATTGGCCAGCAGCAGCCCCAGCATTTCGCGGTCGATCTCCCCGCGCCGCCGGATCTTGACGGGAGGAATCCGCAAGCCTTCCTGATAGATTTCGCGCGCCAGCGGCATCGACCCCGGACTCATCCCCCCGACATCGGCATGATGCGCCCGGTTGGCGACATAGAACGCCGGCCGCGAGCCGCCGCAATACACCGGAGCCACGGCCGTGATGTCCGGCAGATGGGTACCGCCCTCGAACGGATCGTTGACGATCGCCACATCCCCAGGCGCCAGATCGAAGGCCTGCCGCGCCGCCTCCACCGAGAGCGGCATCGCGCCCAGATGCACCGGCATGTGATCGCCCATAGCGACCGTCTTCCCATCCGCGTCATACACCGCGCAGGAATAGTCGCGCCGCTCCTTGATGTTGGCCGAATAGGAGGTCCGCCGCAGCACCACGCCCATTTCCTCGGCGATCGAAACCAGCAGGTGCCGGAACAACTCGACGTCAATTGCGCTCAGCGCGGAACGTGCTTCGGTTTGGATTGCGCATGGACTCTGGACACGAGTTCATTGTAGGCTCGCAACCGCGCATCCGGCTGGTCTCGATTGTGCCTTGCGCGCGCCTTTACAACCCACCGGACCGATCCAGGGCCGCCCACGCCGCGTCCCAAGTGAACCCGTCTTCGTACCGCTTCCGCCCGGCCTCTCCCAGCCGCGCCCGAGTCTCGTCATCCGCCAGCAGTTCCACCACGCGATCCGCGAACCCCGCCGCATCATCGGCGATCCGCAGCTCCCTCCCGTCCGCCGCGCCCAAGCCCTCCGCGCCGATCGACGTCGACACCACCGCGCGCCCCGCCGCCCACGCCTCCAGGATCTTGAATCGCGTCCCGCTCCCGGACCGCAACGGCACAATGCAGACCTTCGCTCCCGCCAGCGTCTCGATAGCATCTTCCATCGGACCCGTCACGCGTATCCGTGCATCGCCCTGCCACCAGACCCGCGATGGCCTCCTCGATTCCGGCCCGCCAGTTCCCATACAAGATCCGGCACGCGCCGCGCGATCTCCGGCCAGACCTCCGCGCGAAACCACCGCACCGCTTCGACGTTCGGGTGATACTCCAGATTCCCGGTAAACAGAATCACGTTGCGCTCGGGAGCCCACGGCTGCGAGACCAACGGAATCGCATTCGGGAACACCCGGACATCCGGATGGCCGTCAGTATGCCCGCTCAGCGCAATCACCCGCCGGCGATCGTCCTCCGACGGCACCAGCACAACGTCGAACTTCGGAAGATACTGCTGCTCCAGCTCTCGATACATTCGCGCGAACTGGGCTGACGCCACGCCCGTTATGCCCCCCGTCGCGACCGCATGCGTCGCCGCGAGCTCGCTCTCGATGTTGTGCAGGTCCAGCACCAGCCGCTTAGCTTTCGCGCGCAGCAAATCGACATACCCGGCACACCAGAAATGCTCAATCACCGCGACGTCATATGTGGAGGAACCGTTATTCGTCGAGCCAATCTTGCGCGAAATCTGCTCGTCATACCCCGAGAACCGATCCCACAACGGCGGCCGACCGATCAGCAGTCGCCATACATTGCGCCACACCCGCGCCGCAGTGGATTTCGAATGCGGCACGACATCGATCGACACGACATCCACCGAATACTGCCGCCGCAAATAGGCCTCCACCGAAGCGACGCGCATCCCTCCGCCACCCCGGCCGAGCCCCGGAGCTTCCGGCGTTAATAGCAGCGCGCGCGGCCGGGATTCCACCCCAGGAGCCTCACTCATTCCTCCGATGCTCCCGCCCGCAATGCCATCGCCTGACGATACACCTCCCGAGTCTCGATCGCCGTTCGCTGCCAGCTGAATTCCCGCGCCCTCTTGAGTGCCCGTGCCCGCACCGCGGCAAACGTCCCCGGATTCCGCGCAACCTCCAGCAACGTCCTCGCCAGCGCCCCGCTCTCGTTCACCTCCACATGAATCGCCGCACCCGGACTTGTTGCATCGGGACCCGCCGCCCCCGTGATCTCGCAAATCGCCGGATCACGCGACGTCACCACCAACGCCCCGCAAGCCATCGCTTCCAGCACCGGCAAACCGAATCCCTCATAGAACGACGGATACGCCACAGCAACGGCATTCGCGTACAGTCCTGGCAGATCTGCATCCGGAACCGCGCCCAGCAGATGCAACCCCCGCGCAGGATCCGGCGCGCGAAAATCCCGACGCACGCGTCCGGCCAAAACCAGATCCAGTTCTCCGCCGGCCTCCGCCATTACTCGCCGAGCCTCCCGCCACGCCTCGATCAAACCATCAATATTTTTGCGGGGCTCCAGCGTCCCGACAAACACAACATACGGATTCGGCGTGACTCGCTTCTGCTTGGCTACCTCCTCCGACGGCCGAAAGATCTCTCCCGCCGCTAACGGCACCGCCCGAACCCGCTCGCTCGCAACACAAAATGCTCGATCACCTCGCGACGCACCGCCTCCGACGGCGTGATCACCATGGCCCGCGGATTGGCGCGCAGCATCCGAGGCGTTCGTTTCCGCACCTGACCGGCATCCGGCTGCCAGGCATTCTTCCCATTCTTTCCTTTCTTCCAGGGACTCAAATCGTGAATCGTCATCACCGCCGCGCAAGGCGACCGGTACGGAATCGCAAAATCGGTCCCATGAAACACCTCCGCCTGGAGCCGACGCAGCTCGCGCGACAACCCCACCGACCACCATCGCCGCTCCAAAAAATTCCCCGGCGGACGTCCCCACTGAACACCCGACAGATCCCCCACATCCGGCGCCTGAACCGGTTGATCGGATACCAGCCATACTTCATCACCCTCGTTCGCCAGCGCCGGAGCCAGTTCCCACGTATAACGCGCCACCCCACCGGTTGGCTCAATCAACGGCGTTGCATCCAATGCGATTCTCATCCCGCTACGTCCAAACCGTTCACCGATCCCAAGAATTCGCTGTCTCTTCCACTCGAATCTCCCACCACACGCAACGCGCCACGAAAGTTCGTAACGCCGACGCATCCCCGTACATCCTTCATTTCACTCGCCGCTAGTGTACGATAGCCATGGAGGCGCCGGTAAAATGACCCCGCAGGAAGAGCTTATATCGCTAAGCCACCAGGTGGACCAGGCCTCGGCCCAGCCCGGAGGCTTGGACGCCCTCAAGCCCCTCTTCTTGCGCCTGGACGAGATGGCGCGCACCCACGCGCACGACTTTGAACTCCAGGTCGCCATCAACGAAGTCAAGCAGAAGGTCATCTCGACCGCGACCGCGCTCAAACAGCGGGCCCAGCAAGCGTCTCCGCGGACGTCCACGCCCGAACCTCCCGCGCCGCTACCCCCTCCTCCGGCCCCCACGCCTCAGGCTCCTCCACCGCCCCCCCCCACAGCCGAGGCACCGCCCGAGCGAGGCCCGCACACGCCGCGTATCGTGATTCCACCGAAAGGTTCGAGAGTGCCGCCCAAGCCGATGGCGGAAAAGGCGGAGTCTGATGAGCCGCACACGACGCAGGTTCCGCTGCCGTTGGGGGACATCCCGGCCGCTAGACCGGCGACATCTTCGTCCCCTCCCTCGCCCCCTCCCTCCGACGCAACGGGTATCATGGCAGGCCCCCTACCTGCGGGAGCCTCCGCGGCAAGCGCTGGCGGAGCCGGAAAGCCACCGATAAGCCCAGCTGCCAAACCTGGTTCGCCTTCGCCCGCCAAGAGCGGCAAGAAGAAGAAATGGAGCCAGCCGCTCTGGGTCGGCATCCTGGCCGGAGCGGCTCTCTCGATCGTATTGATTCTCGTCATCACCGGCTTCTTCGGCGAAGAGCCCGGCCCGCGCGATGTCCCCGTCCAGATCACAACGTTGCCGACCGGCGCGACGATCAATGTCGAGGGCCAGGCGCAATGCGCCGATGACTGCCTTCTCCAACTTCCTCCCGGCGAATACCAAGTGCGCGCCGAACTGCCCGGATATGAACCGTACATCACCTTGCTCAATGTCGAGGAAGGCAAACTCGCCGCCCTGGACATTCAGCTTCAGCCGCAGCAGACGAGCCTGCGCATCCTGGCCGACCTCAACAATGGCACCGTCACCCTGGATGGAGAAAAAGCCGGCGATCTGGAACAAGGCGAGTTCACCATCAACGATCTGACTCCCGGCGAGCATGAAGTTGTTGTCGCCGGAGGCAGCAGCCGAGCCCAATTCCACTTTACCGTCGCCGAAGGCGCCGCGCCGAAGATCGACGGCCCCGTCACGACCCGCAATCTTCTGGCGGTCCTGGTCAGCAACTTCGCGTCCGAGGCGAACCTGGTCACCAGCGACGGCCCCATGCCGCTGACCCTCAACGGAGAATCGCTCGGGGACGCCACCACCGATGGCGTGATGCTAACCAGCTTCGAACCCGGCGAGCAGGAAATCGTCCTCGGCGAAGGCAACGATCAAAAGACACTTACCGAATCCTTCGACGCCGCCCCCACCCTTACCGCCTTCCTCAAAACCGATCAGAACATCGGTACGCTGGTGGTCGCCACCGGAGAAAGCGGTGTGGATGTCTTCGTGAACGGCCGGCGCGCCGGGCAAACCAGCCGGGGCCAGTTCCGCCTGCAGACCATTGGACCGGTCACCGTCCGCGTCTCCAAGGATGGTTTTGAAGAGGTCCCCGAACAGAAAGGCACCGTCACCAAAGGATCGTCCACACGGCTCGCCTTCACCATGAAAGCGCTGCCGGAGTTCTCCTCACTCGAGATCAGCAACGGAACCCCGGGCGCGGAAGTGCTGATCGACGGCCAGATCGTCGGGAGCATCCTCGGCGACGGAGTCTTCCGCAACAGTTCCGTCCCTCCCGGCTCGCACACCGTCGCGATCCGCCGCGACACCTTTCAGACCAAGAGCTTTGACGTCGACTTCGCCGCCGGAACCCCCGTCGTGATGGCGGGTGGACAAGCCGTCCTGACCCCGGTCGCCGTCGAACCTCCTCCCAAACAGGAAATAGCGAAAGCCCCGCCCAAGGCCGCACCCGCGCCTGAGCCCAAACCGGAACCGGTGCGCGCCGGCATGGAAGGGTTCGAGCAACCGGACCGCTGGACACGCCAAGGCAACCTGTACACACACCGCGGCGAAGCCGATCTGCTGTTCGGTCCCAAGCCCGACGGCGTGTTTACCTTCACCATCCACTTGATTCGCGGTGGCAATATCTTCCGCTCGGGTCGCGTGCGCTGGGTGCTGGATTACACGGACGCCAAGGACTACGCCTTTTTTGAGTTGAATGACGACAGCCTGTGGACCAAGGCCATGCAGAATGGTGACGAATTCGAACGCTCCCGCATCCGCCACGGCCTCGAAGACGCCAAGGAATGGACCGTCCGGCTCGATGTCTCTCCCAACCGCGTGATCACCCAGGTTCGCCGCGGCGACCAATGGGTCACACTCGACACCTGGAACGAACCTCGCGACTTCACCTCTGGCAAGTTCGGGATTCTGGTCAAAGGCGACGACGAGGTCGGGCTCAGCAACTTCAGCTTCGTCGGCCGGGATCCGGCGCAGTAAGCGGCCCGCCCCCATATCCCGGGCGGGAGCTATCGCGCCAGCAACCCGCCGTCCACCGGATACGCCTGCCCGGTTACGAACGACGCCTTGTCCGAGGCCAGCCACGCCACCAGTGAAGCAACCTCAACCGGCTCGCCGAAGCGGCCGATCGGATGCGCCGCCTTCAGTTGCTCGATCACCGCGGGCGGGAACGCTTCGTCCGCCATCTCGGTCTTGATCACCGCCGGACACACGGCATTCACCCGAACGCCTTTCGCCGAGTACTCAATCGCCGCGGCCTTGGTCGCCCCGATCACCCCGTGCTTCGACGCATAGTAGGCAATTCCCACCGGCCCGCCGATCAACCCCGCCACCGAGGACATGTTGATGATGGACCCGCCTCCCGAGGCCAGCATCGCCGGGATCTCATGCTTCATGCACAGATACACGCCGGTCAGGTTAATGCCGATCACGCTATTCCAGACCGCATCGTCGTAGTCGGGGATCCCCACGAATGACGAGCCCAACACGCCCGCATTATTGAACGCGACATCCAGCCGGCCCCATCGGTCCACCGCCGCCTTCACCATCGCAGCGACCTGCGCCGCATCGCTCACATCCGTCTTCTGGAACGCCGCCTCGCCGCCGGCCTTGACGATCTCCTCCACAACGGCCTTGGACTCCGCCTCGCGCCGCGCCGCAATCAAAACCTTGGCGCCCTCCTTGGCGAACTCGATCGCCGTCACTTTCCCAATCCCGGCGTTTCCGCCCGTCACGATTGCAACCTTGCCATCCAGTAGTTTGCTCATGAAGTCCTCACCGATCGATTCTAGCGCCCGGCGCGCGACTTTCGCCCGAACGCCGCCCGGCTCCTGCCTGCTTCGATTGCCCTACCCAACGCCGGTGATCCATCATTGAGGCATGCCCGGAGTCTCCACGGCCAACGCCACCCCGCCCGGCCCCAAGCACCTTCCCTTCATCGGCGCGCTGCCGCAGTTCCGGCGCATGGCCCCGGCCTACCTGGAGCAGCTCTCCCGCCAATACGGCGACATCGTCTTCCTCCGCGTCGGCCGCCAGCGGATCTACTTCCTCAACCATCCCGACCTCATCCGCGACGTCCTGGTCACCCATCAATCGAATTTCAAGAAGAGCCGCATGCTGGAGAAAGCGCGCATCATCCTCGGCGATGGCCTGCTCACCAGCGAAGGCTCCTTCCATCGCCAGCAGCGCCGCCTCGTCCAACCCGCCTTCTATCGCGACCGCCTGATCGGATACGGCAAAACCATGACCGCCTGCGCCGCATCCGCCGCCGGTCGTTGGCGGCCCGGCCAGCAGCTCGACATCAGTATCGAGATGGCGCACCTGACGCTGGACATCGTCTCCCGAACACTCTTCAGTACCGGCATCGAGGGGCAGATGGCACAAGTGACCCGAGCCATGGAGGAGGTGCTCGGCGTTTTTGAAACGGTTCTGAATCCGTTCTCTGACCTGCTCGAAAAGCTGCCGCTCCCCAAGGTTCGGCGTTTCCATCAGTCGCGCGAACAACTCGACCAGATCATCTACCGCATCATCGACGAACGCCGCGCCAGCGGCGAGGATACTGGCGATCTGCTGTCGATGCTCCTGCTCGCGCAGAACGAGGAGGACGACCCCATCGCGGACGAAGCCGGCGCCCACCAACGCATGACCGACACCCAGGTCCGCGATGAGGCCCTGACCCTATTCGTCGCGGGTCACGAAACCACCGCCAACCTGATGACCTGGACCTGGTATCTGCTCAGTCAGAATCCGGAAGCCGAAGCCCGCCTGCACACCGAGCTCAACGAAGTCCTCGATGGGCGTGCGCCCGACTTCGCTGACCTCCCGAACCTGCCCTTCACCGATGCCGTCATCGCCGAGTCCCTGCGCCTCTATCCACCGGGCTGGGCCATCGGACGCCGCGCGCTCGAAGCCTACCCGGTGCGCGACGCCGCGGGCAACGAATACGTGGTCCCGGCCCGCGCCATCGTCCTGGTCAGCCAATGGGTCTCGCACCGCGATCCGCGCTGGTTTCCTGACCCGCTCGCCTTCCGCCCCGAGCGCTGGCTCGATGCCGGTTTCACCGCCGGACTTCCCAAATTCGCCTACTTCCCGTTCGGCGGTGGCACGCGCGTCTGCATCGGCGAACGCTTCGCCAAAATGGAAGCGGTGCTGATCCTCGCGACCATCGCCCAGCGCTGGCGATTTCGCACCGTGCCGGGCTTCACCCCGGAGCCGCGAGCGGTCATCACGCTGCGTACGCGCAGCGGGATGCAGATGCTCGCCGAGCAACGGGATGGAATCCGGAACGCCTAACCATCCCCCAACACATCCCCCGGCATCAGGCGTCGTCCAGATCGTCATCCTCCTCGTCTTCGTCCCCTTCCGAGGCCTGCTCCTGCACGAACGATAGGATGTCAAAACGCGTGATCTTGCGATCCGGAAAGAAGCTGTTCACCGCGTCCTGCACATCGCCGAAGACCTCAAAGATGGTATGCAGCTTGGTCAGCAGCAGCAGCTCAATGCTGCGCCGATTCAAGTGCACCAGCTTCATCGCCCCCTTCTGCCTCTTCAACGACGAATACATCATGACCAGAGCGCCCAACCCGGTCGAATCGATGTAGTCCACCTTCTCCAGGTCCATCACGATCTTGATCGTCCCCGCCGAAGAAAGTTCCGTCACCTTGTCACGAAGCTGATTGGACTCGCCCACTGTGATCCGCCCATTCAACGTCAGAATCGTGACGCCTTCCAGCTCAGACTGCTGAATCGATAACGCCATAATCTCCAGTCTACAAGGGGCCCAGCCCGGCTCCGAAAGAAAAGGAATACAAATGTGATCGGCGAAACGGTGGGAAGCGACGGCCTTTAAGAATGGGACCCGGCGTGAACCACAAGCGAGCTCTGGCGTTCTGCTTCCAGCAATCGATAGCCGGCTCCGCGTACGGTGAGGATCAGGTTCACCGGCCACTTCTCGTCCATCTTCCGCCGCAGCCGGCTGACATGCGGCGGCAGGCGATCCGGCCTCAGCGGTGTCTGGCGTCGCGGCTCGACCAGCGTCTTCCGCAGGGTTGCCGCGATCTGTTCCACCGATCGCACCTCGTCCGGATGCCGCATCAGGTCTTCCAGAATGCCCAGCTCGATCGGCGTAAGCTCCAAAGCCTCATGCCCGCGCCACGCCCGTCGGCGAGTCACGTCCAGCTTGAGCTCCCCCACCACGAGGTGTTCCGGCAAGATGAGCTTCGTCGGAGGCGGAACCAATATCAGTCGTGGTCGGCCGTCCTGCTCCGGAATCAGTTTCTCGTTCAGTCGCCAACCTGGGCAATCGCGTCGATCTCCCATGCTCAGCCGCCCTTGGCCATCCGGTAGTCGGCGACGCTCGGAAGCCGAATCACGCGGCACATCTCATACAATCGCGACCGCGCACGCACCCCGATCACCTCGCCCAGACTGCGCGTATGGACCGGCGTTCCACCCGCCGTCGTGTAGTTCACCGGCGTGTGCTCCTCATCCGGATCCAGGTTAGTCGTCGCGATCAGCGTCTTCCGGTGATTGCAGCGATACGTGATGATCGACGTCACCGTGTCTTCCACCCACTCGGTCACCCGATGCGAACCGAGATCATCCAGTAACAAAATCTCACAATCCATCGCCGACCGGTACGCCGCGCGATCGTGCGTCCCCGCCGACTGGTTATAGCCGGAACGAATCCGGTCCAGCAGATTTTGATAATCGAAGAACAGGCCCTCGTGCCCGCGGTCAATCAAGGCGCGCAACGCCGCCACGGCGAGATGTGTTTTCCCCACGCCGGTGCCGCCCACCAGCAGCAACCCCGGACGTTCGGTCGCCGGATACTCGCGCACAAAGCTCTTCACCTGCATCAGCACGGTACCCAGTCCTTGCCGAGCCACGGGATTGTCCTGCGGAATCTTGAAATTCGCCATCGACGCGGACGCATAGTTGGGCGGAATCCCGGAGGACTCACGCAATGCATCGGTACGCGCCACCGCCGCACAGGAGCAACGCTCTGCTCCAGTCAGCCCAGCCCGCTCCACCACGCGCCACCCGGTCCCGCCACAAATCCTGCACTCGGCGTCGCTCATCGATTCTTCTTTCCTATTTCATGCCGCTACCGGCAACCGAACCTACTCGATCACCAGCAGGACATCGCCGGCAGCCACCGTATCGTTCTCGGCGACGCGAATTTCCACCACGTTGCCCGCCTTGGCCGACTTCATCTCATTCTGCATCTTCATCGCCTCGACGACAATCAGCCCGTCTCCCTCAGCAACCTCCTGCCCGGCCTCCACCAGCAGCCGGATCACTTTCCCCGGCATCGGCGCGCTGACTTCCAGACGTCCATGTTGCGCGCCACCCGTGCCACCCGTCGCCAGCTCGCGTGGATCGTAAACCTCCGCCTCCACCGCGCGCCCATCGACCAACACGCCGCCGGCCCCGTCCACCGTCACCAGGAAGCTCCGCCCGCCGATCAAAATCGAGTAACGCCCGTCGCCGAGCTCTTCCACCGACGCGGCCGCCTCCAGCACCTCGGCGGTCGCCTCACCCTGGCCCTCAGCCGCGGCGCCCTGGTCCTCGGCCGCGGGACTCTCCAAGGTCCGCACAAACCGCACCTGGGACCCATCAAACTGGATCTCCCCGACCGCCCCCGGCATCCGCACCAGACGCTTGAACTTCGAATTCACCCGCTTCTCCTTAAATCCCTGTTACGCCCCATCCCCCCAAGTCGGCTGTTCACGTCAACGTCCCGGCACGCCGGAACAGGTCCTCCCGTCCCTCCGACAACCACCGGCTTCGCGGCCCCCCGACCGCTGCCTGACTCGTTCGGCTGCGTTGCGCAAGCGCCAAGGCCAGAGCCGCCGCGGCCTGCCGCGCTAACTCATCCTCGGACGACTCATCTTCCGCGTGGCGCCGCTCCGCGAACTCGTCCAGAAACGCCGTCGACAGTCGCCCGGATTGAAACACCGCATCGGCCAGGATCTCGCGGAAATAGGCGATGTTGGTCCGAATCCCCAGCAACGTGTACTCCGACAGCGCCCGATCCAGCGCCCGGGTCGCTTCGGCCCGGTCCGCCCCGTAAGCGCACAGCTTCGCCAGCAGCGGATCGTACTCGAGCGGAACCTCCCAGCCCTCGTAGACGCCGGAATCGAGGCGTACCCCCGGCCCCTGCGGCTCGGTCAGACGCCGGATCTTGCCGGGGAACGGCAAAAATCCCTGATCCGGATCCTCGGCATACACACGGCATTCGATGGCCGACCCGCGCCAGGCGACGTCCTCCTGCCGCACCGTCAGCTTTTCTCCCGCCGCGATCCGCAGTTGCCACTCCACCAAATCCATCCCTGTAACCAATTCGGTCACCGGATGCTCCACCTGGAGTCGCGTGTTCATCTCCAGGAAGTAGAAGTTGCCTTCCTGATCGGCCAGAAACTCTACCGTCCCGGCGTTGTAATAGCCCGCCGCGCGCGCGACCTTCAGCGCCGCTTGGCCCATCTTCTCGCGCAGTTCCGGCATGGTCGCCATCAGCGGAGAGGGACACTCCTCGACGACCTTCTGATGCCGCCGCTGCAGGGAACATTCCCGCTCCCCGAGATGAATCAGGTTGCCGTGCTGATCCCCCAGCACCTGAATCTCGATATGCCGGGGTTCCACCACCAGTTTCTCCAGATACACCGCCGAATCCTGAAAGGAGCGCTCGGCTTCGCTGGAGGCATCTCGAAACGCCCCAGCCAGATCCTGGGCACGATCCACCCGGCGCATGCCTTTCCCGCCCCCACCGGCTGACGCCTTCAGCAGCACCGGATAGCCCAACTCGCCGGCCACGCGCTTGGCGTCTTCGATATCGGTGATCGCGTCCTTGGTGCCCGGCACCACCGGCGCTCCCGCCTCCTGGGCCAGCTTCCGCGCTCCGGTCTTCGAGCCCAGCTTCCGAATGGCGTCGCCCGTGGGACCGATGAACGTAATCCCGGCCTTGTCGCAAGCATCGGCGAACGCGGCGTTCTCGCTCAGAAATCCGTAGCCGGGATGGATCGCCTCCGCGCCACGCTCTCGCGCCGCCGCCAGGATCTTGTCCATCCGCAGATAGCTTTCGCTGGAGGCCGACGCACCCAGATGGACCGCTTCATCCGCCATTTGAACCGCCAGCGAACGGCGATCGGCATCTGAGTACACCGCCACGCTTCGGATCCCCATCTGTCTCAGACCACGGATCACGCGTACGGCGATCTCGCCTCGATTGGCAACTAGTACCTTCCCAAACACAGCCTAGATTCTACCAGAGGCCTCCCGGCTCCCCCTCAAGGGAGGGACCGCATCCCGGCTGCGGATCCCCCCAAATGCGGATTCTGGATTACGCGGATCTTCCTAACCTATCCCTGCCATTGCTCGCCTCAGTCCGCGCGCCTCACTGCGATGACCACCTTACTTTCCACCCCTCCATACCGCTTCGGTCCTCCTGCTCGCACCCCGGGCGAAGAATCGCCAAAGATCGCTAGTACCTTCACCACTTTCTTCTCAGGAAAAATGAGTAAGTGCCGATAGTTCAGGAGTATACGAATTCTGAAGGGAAATGATCCCAGCACAGTGCCCGGAATGCGACCCGGTCTGGAACAACAACATTCTTGCTTGGAACGAGTTGCGCGTATAGGTAGAACCACTCGATCGGATGTACTATCACCGCGGGGTACTCCAGGGTGATTAAACCAGAAACCTTAGTTCCGGGGGGGGAAGGACGCACCTAACCTGGATAGTTGCCTTAGTGTGGCGCAAACCAGGGTTAACGCTGTTAGAATCGGGCTGTCAGGAAAGACAAATTTAACGCCATGTCTACGATGCTCTGCTTCTTGTGCGGTAAACGCATCGGGTTCCTACGGGCCCTGGTCGACAAACAATATTGTTCGGCCGATCACCGCAAGGAGGCCCGGCTGGCATCGGCACAGGCGATCCGCGAAGAAGAGGAAAACGAGACTTACGTCGTTGCCCGCGCCCGCAAAAATAAAGAAAAAGAACAACTCCGCAAGAACCCCTCGGCGGGCCAAGCTGCTTCAATTCTAGCATTTATCACCGTCGGCGGACTCCTCCTGGCGGCCCTTCTGATTCCGGGCGCCACCGGGGGCAACCGCCAGGGCTCGCTGCCCGGCGTCTCGCTAGAATCCAGCGTGCAAAAGGGATTCTTCTCCCAGCTTGCCGAATCGGTTGGTTCCCTGGTCCGTAGCAGTGGTCCGGTCACCCTGGAGCAGAACTTCAAGGGTGGATTGGGACAAGCGGTCGGGAGCATGAAGGACTGGGTCACCGTGCAGGCCAGCAACCTGGATGACCCGCGCGATTGGGGCAGCCCGGGGAACCACCTGGCCAGCCTCCGTCTGTGGGACCGCTCCACCTCCCTGCACAACTATCAGATGGACTTCCAGGGCCGCATGGAGAAAAACAGCCTGCAGTGGGCGATCCGCGCCGCCGACGGCTCCAACTACTACGCCACCAAGCTGCTGATGACGCGGCCTGCTCCGCAGATCAACGCCGCCATCCAGCGCTACTCCATGGTGGACGGAAGTCCCAGCGAAAGCCTGCAGCAGCCGGTCTTCGCCCTGCTGGAGCGTGACAAGCCGTACCGCGTCAGCGTCACCGTGCAGGACTCGACCTTCACGACCTATCTGAACGGGCAGCGCATCAGCCGCTTCACCGATGATCAGCTCGCCAAAGGCGGCATCGGGTTCTTTGACGACCCCAACGATCCGCAGGAGATCGACTGGGTCACCGTCTCCGAGCGCGATAGCTTCCTCGGCCGCATGCTCAGCCACTTCTCGCTGATCCTGACGCCGCACCAACGGCTGCGCTAACCCGTCGCTCATTCGCAAACCGCGCGCTCCCGGCGCACATCCGCATCCAAAGGCCCAGGGATTCCTAGGCTCGGCCGGCTTCGGGCGCCCTGCTACCCTGAAACCTTGATTACCGACCTGGTCCAGATTGAACGCCTCGGCAACAAAGCCCGCGAGGAAAACCGCCGCTTCCGCCGCTGGATGAAGTCGCACGTCTGGGTGGAGCGCCAGTTTCGCCGCGCCGCCGAAGAGGTCACCGCCGCCATTGACTGCCGAGCCTGCGCCTCCTGCTGCCGCGTGCCCGAAACCGAGCTCAGCGCCCGGGACATCCAGCGCCTCATGAAGTTCCTGGGCATCAAGCGCCGGGGCGAATTCCTCCGCAACTATACCGAGGAAGGCGAGGACGGCACGCTCGTCCTCAAGCGCCTCTCCCCGCCCGAGGGCAACGGCTGCGTCTTCCTCTCGGATAATGGCGCCGGCAATGACTGCACCGTCTACGACGCCCGGCCCCACGACTGCGAATACTTCCCGCACCTGCTGAAGGGCTCCGCGTCGCTGCAAAGCCGCATGTGGGAAATGGTCGACCGCGCCACCTTCTGCCCGATCGTTTACAACTGGATAGAAAAGGTCAAATCCATCACCAAATTCTCCAGCCAGCCCCATAAATAGCCCCGCCGACACCCGAACCTTTCCCCCCAGGAGACGTCTCTTCCTATATCAGAGGCGTACACGAATCGGCCTCCGAGACTTGAATGGAAACCTTTGCACTCACGGGGCTTACCGCCATGCTGCTGGTCGGCGGGAGCCTCGGACTGCTCGGCGGCGGCGGAGCCCTGCTCACGGTTCCCGTGCTCGTTTATATGTTTGGCGTCGGCGCGACCGATGCGACCGGCTATTCCCTCGCCGTGGTGGCCACCACCAGCCTCGTCGGAGCTATTGCGCACTGGCGTCGCGGACTGGTCGCCCGCCGCGTCGCGCTGATCTTCGCCGCACCGTCGCTGGTTTCCGTCTACCTGACCCGCGCCTTTCTGATCCCCGCACTTCCGGCACAAATCCATCTCCTCCCCGATCTGTTGGTCGGCCGCGACCGCCTGCTGATGCTCGCTTTCGCCGTACTGATGAGCGTCACCGCCATCGTCATGATCCGAGGGAAACAGCGCGTGTGCGATGACCCCGATGTCGAATGCAACTGTCCGGGCTTAGCGCTGCAAGGGCTCGTGGTTGGATTCGTGGCCGGCCTGTTCGGCGCCGGCGGCGGCTTCCTGATCGTCCCCGCCCTGGTTCTCCTCGCCCACCTGCCGATCCGGCTCGCCGTCGGGACCTCGCTCGCCATCATCTCCGTTCAATCCCTGCTCGGCTTCGTCGGCTCGGTACAGGCCGCCGTGGAAACCTCTGCGGCGATTGACTGGCGTCTGCTCACCGAGATCACCATCGCCGCGATGATCGGCATGGGACTGGGCCTGCTGCTCAGCCCGCGCATCGCTTCTCGCCATATCCGCACCGCCTTCGGCTGGTTCGTCCTGATCATCGGCGTCGGCATCGGGATTCGCGAACTGATCTCCTAGCCGCCCCGGTCCCCCCGTTCGCCCTTCCTCTTCTTCATCCCTGCCACCTCCGGCATCTGTTCCACTCCCCCCCGCCCGCGCGGCATGAATCTTTTTTGCAGCGAGGGGCTCTATCTAAGGGAACTGCAAACGGAGAATTCAACGTGAGCACAACCAACGTCGCAGAAATCAAGCAGCGCCATGAGCAGGGAGAAGCCTTGCAACTGATCGATGTCCGCTCGCCCTCGGAATTCGAGGCGGGGCACCTTCCCGGAGCCATCAACATCCCGATGGACCAGATCCGGGGACGCCTCACCGACGTCGACGTTCGCCGCCCCATCATCCTGGTCTGCCACAGCGGGAGACGCGCGGCCATCACCGCCGAAATGCTGAAACCGCTCGGACATGACGTTCTGGTCCTGGAAGGAGGCACCGTCGCCTGGCGTCGGGCCGGACACCCCGTCGTGGGATCTGGATCCACCGGCGGCGGGGCCGGCACCTGGACAATGGATCGCCAAGTGCGCTTCACCGTGGGAGTCGTCGTGCTCGCCACCACGCTCCTGGGAGCCTATGTGGACCCGGACTGGCTCGGCTTAACCGCCCTCGCCGGCGCGGGACTCGCCATGGCCGCTCTCACCAACCACTGCCCGCTCGGATCGATCCTCGCCAAGATGCCCTGGAATCAGGCCAAGTCTGGCAATGGCGCTGCGACTTGCGCAAAGGAGGTTTAACCAATGATTTTGAAACGATTCTATGAGGAGCGCCTGGCGCAAGCCAGTTATCTGGTCGGATGCGCTGGCTCCGGCGAGGCCATCGTCGTCGACCCGAACCGCGATATCGAACAGTACATCGATGCTGCCCGCCGCGAAGGCCTGCGCATCGTGGGCGTCACCGAAACTCACATCCACGCCGACTTCGTCTCCGGCGCTCGCGCGCTGGCCCAGGAGACTGGCGCCATGCTCCACGTCTCTGGCGAAGGCGGCCCGGACTGGCAATATGAGTTCGCCGGACAACCCAACGTCAACCTGCTCCGCGACGGCGACCTCATCCGCATTGGCAAAGTGAAGATCCAGGTGCTCCACACGCCGGGTCATACCGACGAGCATCTGACCTTCCTGCTCACCGACGAGGCCGCCGGCGACCAGCCCCTGGGAGCCTTCACCGGCGATTTCCTGTTCGTCGGCGACGTCGGCCGCCCCGATCTGCTGGAGAAAGCCGCCGGCATCACCGGCACCATGGTTGATTCCGGCAAGCGCCTGTATCGCTCCTTGAAGCGCCTGGACCGCTACCCCGATTACCTGATGATCTGGCCCGGACACGGCGCCGGATCGGCTTGCGGCAAGAGCCTCGGCGGAGTTCCCGCCACCTCATTGGGCTACGAACGCATCACCAACTGGGCCTTCCGGCTCCTGGCGCGCCAAGCCAGCGAAGACGAGTTCGTCCAGGAAGTCCTCGACGGCCAGCCCGAGCCCCCCAAATACTTCGCCGACATGAAGCGCGTCAACAAATCCGGCGTGGATCCCTGGAGCGGCGCCGAACCCCGGACGCTCACGCCCAAGGATCGCCAGTTACTCGACGACCCCGGCGCCGTACTGATCGATCTGCGCTCCAACGCCGAATTCGCCAAGGAATTCCACCCTGGATCCCTGACCATTCCGCTCGTCCGCAACTTCACAACCTGGGCCGGCAGCCTGATTAACTACGACCAGACCATCTACTTTCTGGCGCCGAGCTACCAGCACGCCCAGGAAGCCGCCCGCGCGCTCAGCATGATCGGCCTGGACAACGTCGGCGGAACCTTCGACGCCAGCCTGCTTTCCCATGTGACGCCCGGCAAGGCCCTCCAGATCGAGGTCAAAGCGCTTGCCGCCAGCGGCCGGCGCATCATCGACGCCCGCAAGGCCAGCGAGTTCCGCGAAGGGCACATCCCGGAAGCGGTCCACGTGCCGCTGGGCTACCTCGAAAAGGAGGTCGGCACGCATCCCGAGCTAACCGCCAAAAACACCCCCATCGCCGTGTACTGCCTGCAAGGACCTCGCGCCGCCCTCTCGGCGAGCATCCTAAAGCGCATGGGCTACACCGACGTCGTCGAGGTCACCGGAGGCTTCGACGCCTACCGCGAGCTCCATCGCACCAACCCCGGCGCGGCGCCGATCGAAACCGGCACGCCGGAACACGTCACCGCTTAGTTTCATCACACGTCCCTCACCGCGATGCATGGCCGGGCCTTCGGGTCCGGCCTTTTCTCCACCCAAGCGATCACGCTTTCCCCACGTGGATCCACCAGCCTTCGCCCCCCCATCCTTCTCGTGGAACAATATACGAGTGGGCAACGAGAACGATTTTGAAGAGCTGGCCAACCAGCACAAGGACGCCGTCTATCGCCAGATGCTCCGCGTCTGCGGCAATCAGGAAGACGCTGAGGATGTCCTGGTCGAAGCGCTCCTGCGCGCCTATAAGAACCTGGACCAACTGCGCGAGTCCGCCGCCTTCCGTGGATGGCTGGCCCAAATCGGCCGCCGCGTCTGTTTCCGCATGCGCTCCCGAGAGAAGTTGATGCCTATCATTCAGCTTTCGCAGCTCGAAGAGGACGGCAAACAGCTCCGCGGACACAACCAATCCGCTGAGGCCCTGTTCGCCACCAAGGAAATGGCCGACCTGCTGCACCAGGCCGTTGACGCCCTGCCCGAGAAATATCAGGCCGTCTACCGCATGCGCGACCTTGAGGAACGCTCCGGCGAAGAGGTCGCCGAAGAACTCGGACTCAGCCTCGCCGCGATGAAATCCCGCCTCCACCGCGCCCGCGCCATGGTCCGCGAACGCCTCGACGAAGCCATGCAAGCCGCCGCGTAAGCTCCGCGAAACAGATTCTCTTTAGCCGGTCGGCGTGATCGGCCCGATATTCAGAAGCGCCACCGCCATGTGGGGCGAGGTTCAGCTTGCGCAGATCCCTCCTACGCCAGCACCACGCTGCGCGCGATCTCAACCCGTCACCACCGAGATGGAATGAGAAGGCCGGCCCGCGGGATGCGATACGCTCCCAACAACGCACTCGAAGTGCCAGAAAGGACCGGCCATGAAACAGCATACTCACAAACCCATGCGTACCCAACCCACTCCGCGAACTCGGAAACAAACCATCGGCATCGACGTCGGCGACCTCTACAGCCACTACTGCGTGCTGGCCGGCAACCAGGACGAGCCGGTCGAACAAGCCCGCCTGCGCAGCACCCGCCAAGGTCTGCGGCAAGCCTTCGGCCAACGGTCCCGCTGCCGCATTGCGCTGGAAGCCGGAGGCCACTCGGGCTGGATGAGCCGCGAACTGAAAGCCCTGGGCCAGGAAGTGATCGTCGCCAATGCGCGCCAACTGCGCCTGATCAGCCACAGCTCGCGCAAAGACGACCGCACCGACGCGCGCACCCTGGCTCGCCTGGCCCAGTGCGACGCCGACTCGATCAACCTGCAACGTCTCGCCGCGCTGCCCCTGGAACTGCGCAGCCTCCTGGAGCCGCTCATCCGCCAAGTCGAATCGCTCACCGCCGAGATCCGCGCCGCCAACCGCGGCATCGAGCAGATCGCCCGCCAGCACTATCCGCAAACCCAGCGCCTCACGCAAATCACCGGTGTCGGCACCCTGATCGCTCTCACCTTCGTGTTGACGGTCGACGATCCGGCGCGCTTCGCCCGCAGCCGCGACGTCGGTTGTTACCTCGGTTTGCGGCCCAAACGCCGCAGCTCCGGACAACGCGACCCCGAACTGCGCATCACCAAGGAAGGCGATCGCTATCTTCGCGCGATGCTGGTGCAGGGCGCGCATTACATCCTCGGATGGCGCGGCCCCGACACCGACCTCCGCCGCTGGGGACTGCCTCTGGCCGCCCGCGGTGGCAAAGCCGCCAAGCGCCGAGCCATCGTTGCCGTCGCCCGCAAGCTCGCCGTGCTGTTGCACAAACTGTGGGTCAGCGGCGAGCTCTACGAACCGTTGCGCAACGCCCGGCTCACCGCCGCCGCCTAAATCTTCGTGCCGCCACGCCGAGTTCGGGTGACTGCGTGGTCGCGGTGGAACGGATCGGTGGCTTCCCACCCTCCTCCAGTTCGTCACAGAGTCGGCAGCACCCGTCCGCATCACGATTCCCAACCTGCACCGGAGCCAACCGGCTCCTCTTCGAGTGCGCATGGAAGCCAGCCGATGCGGCGGCAGCTTCCTGCCTCGGCGGCCCAAAAACTTGTTGACATCCCCGGCCTTCTCATGGAAACCGCGACCGCCAGGAAGCGCAACGCATCCGACCTCCGCCAAACACCATACACAGCGTCAGTCCATCTCCCCTCTAACCGCAGCCCAGCCCCTCTACCCCGGATCCGCCATCCCCACCACCGCCACGATCTTCCCGAACGCGAACTGAAATACACTGGTTCCCGTCCCGCGCGATTTCCCGTCCGCACCCCACGCTTCCCAATCCACCAACACCGTTCCCTGGCAATGCCGCACCGGACCTTTCCGCGCCCACCGCGACCCCAGCACGAACCGCTGCATCGCCGCCACCTGGGCCAGCACTTCCCGAGCCCCCTCCAGGCACGCATGGCGATCCCGATATACAACGTTGCCCGACGCCAGCCGCCCAATCGTCAACGCTCGCGTCTCGGCATCCCCCTCCTCCCACATCGCGAACCATTCATCCACCCGATGCTCCACATCGCGATACATCTCGTTCGCCACCGCGTTCGCGAACAACGACAAATGGAAGCGCCAGCCCTGTTCCATCAAATCCCGGACCCTCGAATCCGCCAGCGCATGCACCACCCGCACCACTGTCCCGTCCTCTTCCTCGGACAGCTCCATCGTCACCCGCGAATCCTCCGGTCGTGTCAACGGATCGGTCTGCAGCCCGAAGGTAAACACAATCCTCTCCGGCGGAACAATCTCCAGGACATTTCCCTCAGAAACAAACCCGTTCGAATGGTGCACCTCCAGCGCCCCACCCTGCCGGGCTTCAATCGTCGAGCCGGCGCCCCACCACTTCGCCCACTTGTCCGAATCGGTGAAAAACGAAAACACCGTCTCCCGATCCGCCTGAATCGTAATCGTCCTCGAAATCGTATGTTGCAGAGATCTCATAATCGCTATTTCCGCCTCCGTGACCCTTTGTTTTGCACCGCCACCGTCCGTCGCTTCCCAACCTTGTTGGTTCCCGGCCGCGGCCCCCGCCGCGACGCCTCCAGCTCCGCCGCCAATTTCAACTGCCACAGCGCGTCGTCCCACATCTGCTCCAGCAACTTCCCCAGCGGACCCAGGACCTTCCGGTTGGCCCGATAGAACCGATTGCGCGATTCCGTCCGCGCCGACACCACACCGGCCTCCATCAACGCCTTCAGTTGCAGCGACACCGCACCAAAGCTGATCTCCGGCATCGCCCGATGAATTTCCCCGGCCTTGAGCTCCCGCTTCCAGATCAACCGGAGAATCTGCTGCCGCCGCGGGCTCGCAATCGCGGCAATGACACTGGCATCCGGCACATAGATACTTTAGTTTCAACTAAACTATCTGTCAAGCCTCGCCTCCATTCAGAACCGCCTGGCGCCAGCCTGCGCGACGTGCCCCGCCGCATCTCACGTCCTTCCCCACGCCACGAACCGTTGATTCAGCAGCGCAAGCGGTAGCGCGCGCCAACGCATCCATTCCCAATCGTCGTCTCACACATTCCAACAAGTTTTTTCTTGCCTGCTTTCAGAAGCTTCGCGATTCACTCCAGGATCTGAAATCCACGCCCATCCGCTAAATTCATCGACAAGAGACGAGGCGCTCAAGCATAGGAGAGCCCGTTCGACCGAGCCTGTCATCAGGCAAACCGCGCGACCATGGCAATCCGCGGCGGTTCCAGTGCTATGTCCTGCTCCTGTCTGCAGGTAAATCCGGCAGGGCCAACTTTGGAGGCGCCTTCATCGGCTTGTCTATCTCAGGCAAGCGCCACAGGTGCGCCCACGGACCGATTCCGCGGCGACACCGACCTCCCACCGACCCATTGCCGCCACTCCGACGTGGGGCAAGCTCAGCAGGCGGCAACCTATCGCCCCTGCATCCAAACCACCGATCGCCGCGCCCCACGCCCCCTCCGCGCGGCATTTCTCCTGACCCCGTTTGCACGCATTTCCACCCTCCCGCGTCTGATGTATTGTCAAGCAGATCGGAAACCAAGAATTCCCGAGGTATTATCGATGCAGAACTCCAGAATTCCCTTCCTTTTCACCCTGGTTGCTCTGTCCCTTCCGCTATTGGGACAAACCGAACCAGCCGCGCAAACCACTCTGCGCTTCGACCCCGCCACATCTGAGCAAGACCGCCAGGAGATCGCCACCGCGATCGGCACAACAAGCGATATCCGCGGCTTGTCCCTCGATGAAAACCAGCAATTGCACCTCGCTGGCTCCCCGGAACAAGTCGCCCTGGGAGAGTGGCTTTTCAATGAGCTCACCCGCCCCCGCGAACCCCAGGACGTCGAGAGTTCCCGCAAGGTGGAATACATCTATGAAGGCCAGGACCGAACGCCCGAAAAAGAGCTGGAATCGACCGGCGGCCCCGAAAACGTCGTTCGTCTGTTCCGCCTCATGCCCGAGCTCACCGTTCAGGAGTTCCAGGAACTCACCACCGCCGCCCGCACCATCTCCGATATCCGCCGCGTCTATGCCTTTAACCCGACGCGCATGGTGCTCGCCCGTGGCAGCCGCCCCCAGATCGACATGGTCGAATGGCTCTTCTCCTATATGGATCAGCCCCCCGATCAGATCGACCGCAACGTGTCCCCGCCCTCCTTCACCACCGAGCTCGGAGCCCAGCCCGCACCCCATCCGAAGGAGGATACCTTGCTGGTCCTCTACGCGAACCCGAAGGCCACCGTGCGGCAGTTCCAGGAAATCACAACGCTGCTCCGCACCCTCACCGGGATCCGCCGCGTCTATGCCTACAACGGAAGCCGCACCATCGCGCTCCGCGGCAACGCGAATCAAGTGCAACTCACCGAATGGCTGATGGGCCAAATCAAGAATGACAACCAGCCTGTCGACCTGGGAGTTCTCGGATATCGCGACACCGGGGAATCCAATCCCGGCGAAGCCGTCCGCCTGTTCCGCACGCCGGAGCCCAAAAGCGTTGAGCAATTCGAAGCCGCCGCCGCGCAAGCCCGCATCAGCAACCGGCAGCCCGCGCCCTCTTCGCGATCCCCTCGCTCAACCTCATCGGCGTCCGCGGCACGCTGGACCAAATCCAAAAGGTCTCCGACGTCCTGAACGAGGCCTTCCCGCAAGCCTCCGCCAGCAAATAGCCATCGCCTGAGAGGAGCACAACCCAGAGACGTAGTGTGCAACTGAAAGAGGCGAGCCCCCGTCGGCCCGCCTTATTTTCTATCCGCGTGAATTCACGTCCATCCGTGGCCCTCAAGAGAGTCAAATCTGCCCCGACAGCCGCTCCAGCGCCCCCTCCATCTCCTGCGGCTTCTCCAGCACCCCCCGAAACAGATCCCCCACCCGATCAAACCGACGCAACACATTCCGGATGGTGAACTGCCCCGGATCCAGCCGACCCGTCACCTCCCGCCATGCCAATGGCGTCGCCACCGGAGCCCCCGCATGCGCCCGCACCACATACGGAGCCGAAATCGTCTTCCCCTCCGCGATCTGCTGCCAGTCGAAGTACACCTTCCCCTTCTCCCGCTTCGACACGGTCCGCGGAGTCGTAAACAAATCCGGACGCTCCGTCGAAACCATCGTTGCCAGCAACTCCGCAAAGCCCCTCACCTGCTCGTAGCTATACCGAGGCTCCAGCGGCACGAACAAATGCATCCCATCCCCGCCCGTCGTCTTCGGATAACTCTCCAGTTCCGCCAGATCCAGCTTCTTCCGCACCACCTGCGCCGCCTCCACGATCTTCTCGAACCCGCACTCATATGGATCGAGATCAATCAGCAGATAATCCGGATGCTCCAACGACCCCACCCTGCGACATCCAGGGATTGTGATCAATGCACCCCAGGTTCACCAGATACAGCAGCGTCGCCCGACCCGACCGCTCCAGGCTCTCTCCGATCACATGCCGGATCCCATCCGCCTCCGCCGTCGTCAACCACTTCGCAAAACTCGCCGGCACCCGCTTCTGAAAGAAGTAATCTTCGTGGATCCCGTTCGGATACCGCTTCAGCGACAATGGCCGACCCTCCAAATGCGGCACGATCAACTCCGCCACCCGATCGTAGTAATTCAGCAGATCCCGCTTCGTGTACCCGTGCTCGGGAAAGAACACCTTATCCAGATTGGTGAACTTCAAACGATGCCCGTCCACCGTCAGCACGGCTTCCTTGGCCCCGGCCTCCAGCAACTCCGGCATGGGATCCTCCTCCGCATCCGTGGCAGGACCGCCCCCCTCCCCATCCGACCGCTTCACGCACTCCTCCGGATCGATATCCGGCCGCATCCCCAGAAATACCGGAGCCCGCAACCGACCATCGCTGGTCCACTGTGTATACCGGACCTCGCACACCAGCTCCGGCCGAACCCACGTGACAGCCCCTTCGCGCGGCAGGTTCTTATCCGGCCGCAGCGGACATTCCCCGGTCACCAGCGGAGCCAGATCCTCCCGGATCATCTCCATCATCCGCCGGTCAAACCCCGTCCCAACGTTGCCGGTCCACACCAGCCGATCATCCCCCGACGCCTTCGCCCCGGCCGGATCATACATCCCCAACACCAGCGCCCCGAACTGCTCCCGCTCGCCCTTGGTGAACCCGCAAATCACAAAGGAATCAGATTCCTGGACCTTATACTTCACCCAGTCCCTCACCCGACCTGCCTGATACACCGAGCCCTTCCGCTTCCCGACGATCCCCTCAATCCCCTGCGCCTTCACCGCCTCCAGCAGCGCGGCCCCATCCCCCTCGAACGCCTCCGACAGGCGAATCGTTTCACTCGGCTCCAGGATCTCTTTCAGCAGCCGCTTCCGCTCCTCGATCGCACAATCCCGCAGATCCCGGCCATCGGCGTATAGCAAATCGAATACATACAGGACCACCGGCTGCGACCGCGACAACGTCGCCGCCGAGCTCGCATCCGCCACATGCATCCGCCTCTGCAGCCGCTCAAAGCTCGGAGCCCCCCGCTCATCCAGCGCCGCGACCTCTGCATCCAGCACCGCCGACCGCGCCCGCACCTGATGCGGTAACGCCATCAACTCCGGATACTGCACATTCATCGCGTTCCCGTTCCGCGACACCAGCCGCACCCGCGACTCCCCCGCCTCCTGGTCCGCCTCATTATTAATGAAGCAAAGCGACCGCACCCCGTCCCACTTCACTTCCCACAGCCATTGATCGTGATCCGGGCGGATCCCCCCGCCCGATCTCCGCCAGCATCGGCTGCAGCTTCTCCGGCATCGGAGCCTTCCGCGCCCCCTTGGGAAACTTCAGCGCGACGAAATCCCCGCCGCCCGGATCCTCACTTGGATCGACGCCGTCCGCGATCTCCTGCTGCGTCCGCCCCGACTTCACCGACCACGCATGCGCCTCGGTATCCCAGCCCGGCTCCGCTGCATCATCCCGCTTCTTCAGCAGCAGCCATTCATTCCCCTTGTTCCCCCTCCGGCCGCCCTTGATCTTCACCAGCGCGAACTCGCCGCGGACCTTCTGCCCCTTCAGCCGAAACTTAAAGTCCCCGCGCGCAAGCTGCTCCTCCGCCGAGGCATCCCCCAGCAACTCATACGAGCCGGCATCCCACAGCATCACCGACCCCGCGCCATAATTCCCCGCCGGAATCACCCCCTCGAAGTCCCCATACTCCAGCGGATGATCCTCCACCATCATGGCCAGCCGCTTCTCCCCCGGATCCAGCGTCGGCCCCTTCGGCACCGCCCAACTCTTCAGCACCCCACCGACCTCAAGCCTTAAGTCGTAATGCAGATGCCGCGCATGATGCCGCTGCACACAGTAAGCCAGCCCCGGAACGACTGCGCCCGCAGACACAGGAGTCTTAGACAGAACCCCGGACTTTGAACCGCGTCCCGCAGGGGGCTTGGACGACTTCGAACCTCGCGAAGCGGCGTTCGAGGTCCCGCCAGTTCCCGACTCCTCGCCGGAAGGCTCCGGCGTCTCACTGAACTTGCGCTTTCTGGCGTACTCCTTCAGCGCATCTTTATTAGAAGAAGAACCATTAGAGGAAGAACCGGACTTGGAACCGCGCGAAGCGGCGTTCGAAGTCCCACCTGCTCCTGTCTCCTGTCTCCAGTCTCCTGTCTCCTTGCCCGGCCTCCCACCACCGCCGCTCTTCCCCCGACTACCCACGAGATCCCCCCATCACCCCTCGGGCCAGCCCAACATAACTTGCGCGAAATGTTCCACCTGCGCTACGATACTCGAACCGACAGTTGAAGCACAATGAACACCGCAGCCCCCGCGCATCCACCGGCCGTAACGGGCGGGCACGCTTCGGAATCCACACAAACTGAGGTGATCTGATGGCGTCCACAGTATGGAAAGGGCATCTGACCTTCGGGCTGGTCTCCATCCCTGTCAGATTGTACAGCGCGGCCCGCAGCGAATCCATTCGCTTCAACCAGCTCCACAAAGCCGACGGCTCCCGCATCAAGCAGATGATCTACTGCGCCGCCGAGGATAAACCCATCCCGCGCTCGGAGATCGTCAAGGGCTACGAGTACGAAAAGGACAAGTACGTCATCGTCGAGGACGAAGACGTCAAGAAGGTCGCCCCCGCCACCGCCAAGGTCATGGAGATCCTCGAGTTCGTCAAAGCCGACGAAGTCGACCCCATCTACCTCGAAACCTCCTATTACATGGCCCCCGACGAGGCCGGCGAGAAGCCCTACGCGCTCCTGTTCGACGGACTCAAGCGCACCGGCTACGTCGGCATCGCCCAGCTCGCCATGCACAACCGCGAGCACATCGTCATCCTCCGCCCCGGCGCCAACGGCGTGATGATGCACACCATGTACTACAACCACGAGATCCGCCAGGTCGACGAATTCCGCACCGACCTCTCCCTGGTCAAGGACAAAGAGCGCAAGCTCGCCGAAAGCCTGATCGAGGCCCTCGCCGCCGACTTCGAGCCCGCCAAATACCGCGACCACTACCGCGACAATCTCCTCAAGATGATCGAGGCCAAGAAGGAAGGCCACGAGATCGTCGCCACCCCGGAGCCCGAGAAGGCCAAGGTCGTGGACATCATGGATGCCCTGAAGGCGTCGTTAGCGGCTGCCAAGAAACCCGCCAAGACCGCCGTCGCCGCAAGCTCCGAAGAGGAAGAAACCGCCCCAGCCGCAAAGAAATCGACCCGGCGCAAGCGCGCAGCGGGATAACCGCCACGCCTGTCTTAGATTACGAAGATCCGATCTCTCAGTCGCTCCGAAGGAATCTCTGAAGATGCTCCTGGATGTCGCCATTGATCTGACATTCCCAGACAGTCATGATACTCCAACCTTGCTCGTATAGAGTTGCATGTGAAGCATGATCGCGTTCCCGGTTTTTAGCGATCTTCGCGGTCCAGTACTCCCGGTTTGACTTCGGAATTCGCGAGCCCCTCGCGCAATCGTGGCCATGCCAGAAACAGCCGTTGACAAAAATGACCTTGCGTAACCGCGGAAAAACCAAGTCCGGGCAGCCGGGTAAATCGCGTCGGTGAAGTCGATATCGATAACCTAACGCATGAACCAAACGCCGGATAGTCATCTCAGGTTTGGTGTCCCGCGCCTTGACGGCCTGCATCGTTCGCCTGCGAACGTCAGGTGACTCCACCTTGGTTAGACCCTCTGAACGGGAGTTGGTCTGGATTCTTGAACCGTTTCTCCGGCACGTCGAACCCTGGTTCTTCGAAACAAGTCGTTCCCTCGGTATTCGACCTCGAAATCAACATAGTTCAACTCCTCTGGCTTCCCTCCGAAACAGTCGTGAAAGGCCTTTAGTAGATGAACGTCGGCCAGCGATTGCGCCCTAGGCTTGGGGTTGTTTCTCGCGCTTCCCACTGTGGCTGGCAGCAGATAGATGCACGGGGGAGGAAGTTTGAAGTGGGTAACGATGGTCTGGCGGTCCCCAGCGTTCTGAAGTTTAGGACACGGTCTGCCCACCGTACCGCACATCATGTCCCAGATGATGACGCCATCCACCCTTTGTCCTGGCCGTCCCAGCATATCAGCGCCAATTCGGGTATGAATTCCAGACCAGGCGTTCTTTTTGGGACTGCCTCCTGTGTTGGTGCAGACACTCCAAACAATAAACTCATGGGCGTGAGCAGGTCGCTCGTAGATTGTCGTATTGTTCCCGTCCATGCACCCTTTCAGCTCGATCACCGCAACGCGATCACGCGGCAAATTGATGGTGTAATCATGACGGTTTTTTTCGCCTGAAGACTTCCATTCTTCGATGAACTTCCGATCTTGCATGTAGTTCAAAACATCCCGAACAAACTCGCGCTTGGCACCCATCGTGGCCGAAAACTGGCCACGGATACGCTCGATAGCACCACGAAAAAGGCCGCTGTTATAGAAGTCGTTCTCTGAAAGGTTGTGTGAGCCCAACGAGTGTGCATCAGTCTTAAGCACCTCTGCGTAATCTTCGATAAGCTTCTTGAGTTCCCGGTTTTGTGCGCAAGGAATAACGCTCATGCCGCTGCAGTGGTTCCCTTTCGGCCAAGTGCCAAGATCGGCTCAAATAGATGCTCAGCCAGGTGCCGGACTACTGGCACTACAACACCATCTCCGGTTAGGTGATAGGCTTCGTTGTAATTGCTTGGTAACTGGTATGAATCCGGCAAACCCATTAGGCGGGCTGTCTCTCTACTGGAAATCAATCGTGCTTTAACAGAGCCGCCGTCAACCATGACGATCGTCTGCCGACTTGATCCGCCAGCGGGAGTTCTCAAACACCCCGAAACATCATCGAACCGTACCTCCGCACGCTGGACCTTTCTCCCCTCCTCGTCTGCTCTCGTACGCCGGTACAACCCTCCTACTGTACGTCTGCCCTCCCGTTTGACCCGATGGAGCTTTGCTCGGTTGGTCTCGCTCATCAACCCAAGAAGCTCATCTGTTTTTTCCCTAGAAAACCACTCCACACCTTCGGAGTCGTCGATAATATCCGCGAGGATCGTGGTTCGCTTTGGGGGCAATGGGAGGTTCCACCATAACCATCGCTCTCTGGCCGCCAAGGGCAACTTTTTCTGTGCAGGAATGATTCGCGTATGCCAGGGAGAAACAGGATCCCCGCTGAAGCATTGCGGCGGCAATGGAGTACCCAGCCGTGCGCAAACAATAAAGAGTCTCGGACGGGATTGGGGCAAAAACAACTCAGCGTTGATCACCATCGCCCCAAGAGAATATCCTTCATCTCGGATGGCGGAACAGATTGCAGCGAAGTCTTTGCCGCCATGCGACGTGAGCGTTCCGCAAACGTTCTCCAGAACGATCATCGTTGGCGCGCGATCCTCTGCGACGAGCCCCTTCATCAGTTGCCAAAACGGCCAGAAGGTTCCTGAACGGTCGCCTTTGAGCCCAGCCCCCCAACCAGCGAGAGAAAGGTCTTGGCAAGGAAAGGATGCCCAAGCGAGGTCTGCAGGGCCTGGAAGATCTGTCGTTTCCAGCATCCCTATGTCACACGTTCGGAACTCACCACCGCCCCAGTTGAAACGGTAGGTTCGACTTTTTTTGTGATCGAAGTCGTTAGCGAACAGGCAACGCCAAGAGGGGCCGAGTCCAGCGCGTACCATGCCACCGCCAGCGAAAAACTCATAGAAGGTACCAGACATTGGGCGCATACTATTCTAATCGACTGGAGAGAGCCTCTTCAGGCAACATTTTAGCGCAAGATTGTTTGCGGGGGAAACCGGGACAGACGGGGAAACCGGGACAGACGGGGAAACCGGGACGGGAAACCGGGGAAACCGGGAAACCGAGAGGGAAACCGGAGAAACCGAGACAGACGGAACTTTCTCAGTTTTTCTTCCACACCCCCACCACCCCGAGCACTCGCCGAGCCGCATCCCCACCACCACTCGCGTCACCCCTGGCGACCCACAGTGGTAGCCACACCATTTTCGTTGGGTAACTCCCCTGCCCTCACCCACCTCCCAAATCACCCGAGTCCACACCGGCTTGGGGCCCCGACGTGGGGCGAGGTTCAGCTTGCGGAGGGCTTCAGTCCTCCTGGGCGTGTACCGCGATGCGTCGGCGGTGTGCGCAGGGGAAGCTTTACGTTGCCTCCTTGCCAGCCGCAGTTCCGAAGGGGAGGCTGCCCGCGGTTTGCAGCGTTGGCGCGGTGGCGCTCCGGAAACTTGTGGATTGTGGACGATCCCGCAGACTATCGTCTGGCGGTTCTGTGGTGGCGGTTCTGTGGTGGCGGTTTGACGGTCAGGGCGAGATTGGTGCTATGTGGGTCGGTTTGTGCGCGGGAGGGTTCAAGGCCGAACCTCGCCCTCCAACCCTCTACGCGACGCTCGTGACCACGCGCTGCTGGTCGCGCAGGAGCTCCAGAAACGCCAGCGCCACTTTGTTCAGCTTCTTGCGCTTGTGGTAAACGATGCCGAGCGGGCGATGGAGGTTCACGCCTTTCAATCTGATGGCCGTGAGCGTCTTCTGGCGGATCGAGTCGCGCATGGCGCGGTAGGGGATGATCGACACGCCGACGCCGTGCTCGACCGTATCCTTGATCATCTCGATGTTGTCGAAGTGGAGGGTCTGCTTGACCGAGATGTGGCGCTCGCGCAGGAAGCGGTCGACGTGGCGGCGGATGGGGAGTTCCTCGTCGAAGCTGATAAAGCTGACTCCTTCCAGCTCCTCCACCGGGATCGGTCCCTGCATTTCGGCAGCCCGGCGAGCCAGCGGGTGGTCCGGCGCCGCGGCCAGTACCATCTCTTCCTTGCGCCAGGGGATCTGTTCCAGTTCGCGGTTCGCCTCCGGGTAGCTCACCAGCCCGAGATCGACGCGGTTGTCCAAGACTGCGGCGTAGACCTTCTCCGGACGGAGATATTCCAGCTCCACCCGTGCGTGGGGGTGGCTGGCGACGAATTCCCGCTCAAGCTCCACCACCTCGCCCACACCGACCGAGTAAATTGTCGCGATCCGGACCGTTCCCTCGATCTCCTGGCGGAGGGAGGCGAGGGCGTCGTCGAGCTGTTCCTTCCGGCGGAGGATGTCGGCGCAGTACTCCGCGTAGAGCCGCCCCGCATCGGTCACGACGAGCGGCCGACGCGTCCGGTCCAGGAGTGTGACCCCAAGAGCCTTCTCAAGTTCTTGAATCTGTTGACTTACCGCAGACTGGCTGATGCTGTTTCGCTCGGCCGCACGGGAAATGCTGCGGGTTTCGGCGATGTCCTGGAAGAGCCTGAGACTGGCGTGGGCCACGTCGCAATATTATATTAGTACGACTAATATTGTCAACGGGCTATTTCACTTGACCTGATAGTAAGGGGTGCGTTACTCTACCTATCATGCAAGAACCTGGGCAAATGCCTCCCAACGCGCAAGGTTTGTACGATCCCTGCTTTGAGCACGACAACTGTGGCATGGGTTTTATCGTTAATCTCAATGGCGACCAAACCCATGATGTGATTGAAAAAGGCATCGAGATTCTGATCAATCTCACGCACCGCGGGGCGTGCGGTTGCGACCCGGAAACCGGCGACGGCGCCGGCCTGCTCCTACAGATCCCGCACGAGTTTTTCGCCCGGGATTGCGCGCGGCTGGGCTTCTCGCTCCCCGAGCCCGGCAAGTACGGCGTGGGCATGATCTTCCTGCCCCTGGAGCGGACGCAGCGTCGCGTCTGCGAAGCGATCATCGAGCGGTTGGCCGAAGAAGAGGGCCTCACGGTACTGGGATGGCGCGATACGCCCGTGAATCCGGAAGCGATCGGCCAACTGGCGCGGCAGATGGCGCCCTACATCGAGCAGGTGTTCTTCTCGGCGCCCTCCGATATGAGCCAGGACGAGCTGGAGCGGAAGCTGTATGTAATCCGGCGGCGGGCCGAGACGGAGGTGTCAGAGTCCACCGAGATCAAGGAGAAGGACCTTTATTACATCTGTTCGCTGTCCTCGCGAACCATCGTCTATAAAGGATTGCTGCTCGCTCCGCAGATCAGCAATTTCTATAAGGACCTGAGCGACCCGGATGCGCGCACGGCGATGTGCATGGTGCATCAGCGCTTCTCGACCAACACGTTCCCCACCTGGAAGCTGGCGCATCCGTTCCGCTATGATCTGCCATAACGGCGAGATCAACACGATTCGCGGCAACGTGAACTGGATGAATTCGCGGCAGTCGGTGCTGGAGAGCGACCTGTTCGGCGACGATCTGGAGAAGACCTTCCCCGTGGTTCGCCCGGCGCTGAGCGATAGCGGATCGCTGGACAACGCGGTGGAGCTGCTGACGCTGGCCGGCCGCGAGCTCCCGCACGTGATGGCGATGCTGATTCCCGAGGCCTGGGACCACAACCCGACCATGCCGGAGAAAAAGCGCGCCTTCTACGAATATCATGCGTCGCTGATGGAGCCGTGGGACGGTCCGGCGGCGGTGGCCTTCACCGACGGCAAGTGGATCGGCGCGACGCTGGACCGCAATGGACTGCGTCCGGCGCGCTACCTGGTGACCAAGGACAATCAGTTGATCATGGCGTCGGAGACGGGCGTGCTGCCGACCAAGCCCGAGAAGGTTACTTATAAAGGACGCCTGCAACCGGGCAAGATGCTGCTGGTGAACTTGGAAGAGGGTCGCCTGGTTCCGGATGAGGAGATCAAGGAGAGGCTCGCTTCGCGGAAGCCGTATGGCGATTGGCTGGCCAAGCAACAAATCACGCTGGACGTCCTGCCTGAGCCTCCGCGGGTGCATGAGTTCGAGCCTGCGACGATCCTGTCGCGGCAGCGGGCCTTCGGCTACACCGAAGAAGAACTGAAGATGATCCTCACGCCGATGGCCGAGGAAGGCAAGGAACCGATCGGATCCATGGGGATCGATACGCCGCTGGCGTGCCTTTCCGATCGTCCGCAGTCGCTGTTCAACTACTTTAAGCAGGCGTTTGCGCAGGTGACCAATCCCGCGATCGATCCGATTCGCGAGGAACTGGTGATGAGCCTGAGCAACTACATCGGCACCGAGCGGAACATCTTCGATGAGACGCCGATGCACTGCCATACGCTGAAGCTGACCAATCCGCTGCTGACCAACTACGAGCTGGAGAAGATCCGGCGCGTGAGCTGGGGCGACTTCCTGGCCACCACGCTGCGGGCCGTGTTCCGTCCGGGCGGCGGCGGCGAGGGCCTGAAGCGCGCGCTCGACGGTCTGTGCATGCGGGCATCGCTGGCCGTGGATGACGGCTACACGGTGATCATTCTCTCGGACCGCGGCATTGATGAAGACTTCGCGCCGATCCCCAGCCTGCTGGCGCTGACCGCCGTGCATCATCACCTGCTGAAGGAGCGCAAGCGCACGCAGGTGGCGCTGGTGCTGGAATCGCGGCGAGGTCGCGCGAGGTGCATCATTACGCCGTGCTCATCGGCTATGGCGCGAGCGCCATCAATCCGTACCTGGCGCTGGAGACGCTGGAGGAGATGGTGAATCGCGGGCCGGCTGAAGGTCGATCTGCCGACGGCGCTGTACAACTACAACAAGTCGGTGGAGAAGGGTCTGCTGAAGATCTTCTCGAAGATGGGCATCTCGACGCTGCAGAGCTATCGCGGCGCGCAGATCTTCGAAGCTCTTCGGCCTGGATAAGGATCTGGTGGACGACTACTTCATCGGGACGCCGTCGCGCATCGGCGGCGTTGGCCTGGATGTGCTGGCCAAGGAAGCCGGCGTCAAACATGAGTATGCGTTCCGTCCGGTGCATGAGTCGGACACCGAGCTGGATGTCGGCGGCGCGTATCAGTTCCGCGTGCGCGGCGAGCATCACATGCTGAATCCGCTGAGCGTTTCAAAGCTCCAGCATTCGGTGAAGACCGGCCACTATGAGACGTTCCAGCAATACACGGATCTGATCGATAAGCAGAATCAGAACCTGACGACGCTGCGCGGTTTGATGCGCTTCAAGGAAGCCAAGTCACCGGTGAAGCTGGAAGACGTGGAGCCGGCCAGCGAGATCGTGAAGCGTTTCGCGACGGGCGCGATGTCGTTCGGCTCGATTTCGAAGGAAGCGCACGAGACGCTGGCGATCGCAATGAACCGGATCGGCGGGAAGTCGAACACCGGCGAGGGCGGCGAGGATGAAGCTCGCTTTACGCCGGATGAGAACGGAGATCTGCGGCGCAGTTCGATCAAGCAGGTTGCCTCGGGCCGCTTTGGCGTCACGACCAACTATCTGGTCAACGCCGATGAGATCCAGATCAAGATCGCGCAGGGCGCCAAGCCCGGCGAGGGCGGCCAGTTGCCGGGTCATAAGGTGAACGACGTCATCGCCCGGGTGCGTTATTCGGTGCCCGGCGTGGGACTGATTTCCCCGCCCCCGCACCATGACATCTACTCGATCGAGGATCTGGCGCAGCTGATCTACGATCTGAAGAACGTGAATCCGAAGGCGCGCATCAGTGTGAAGCTGGTGGCGCTGGCCGGGGTCGGCACGATTGCCGCGGGCGTCGCCAAGGCGCATGCGGACGTCATCCTGATCTCGGGCTATGACGGCGGCACGGGTGCGTCGCCGATCACTTCGCTGAAGCATGCCGGCGTTCCGTGGGAGCTGGGCTTGTCGGAGACGCAGCAGGTGCTGGTGATGAATGACCTGCGCAGCCGCGTGATTTTGCAAACCGACGGCAAGCTGCAGACCGGCCGTGACGTGGTGATCGCCGCGCTGCTGGGCGCCGAGGAGTTTGGCTTCTCCACGGCTCCGCTGGTGGCGCTGGGCTGCATCATGATGCGCAAGTGTCACCTGAATACGTGTCCGGTCGGGATCGCGACGCAGGACGAAACGCTGCGCAAGAAGTTCACCGGCACGCCGGAGAACGTGGTCAACTATTTCTTCTTCGTCGCCGAACAGGTGCGCGAGATCATGGCGAAGCTCGGGTTCCGGCGCATGGAGCAGATGATCGGCAAAGTGGACCGGCTGGAGATGCAGGCGGGCGTCGAGCATTGGAAAGCGCACGGACTGGACTTCTCGCAACTGCTCTACAATCCGCAAGTGCCTTCGCGGGTCGGCAAGCGCTGCATGATCTCGCAGGATCATGGGCTTGAGGCCGCGCTCGACGCCAAGCTGATCGATTACGCCAAGCCGGCGCATCGACAACAAGGAGCCGGTGGAGTTCATGTTGCCGATTCGCAACGTGGACCGCACGGTGGGCGCAATGCTGTCGCGGCGAAATCGCCCGCAAGTACGGCGCGGAAGGTCTGGAGCCGGGCACGATCCACTTCCGCTTCACCGGGTCCGCCGGGCAAAGCTTCGGCGCGTTCCTGGCGCGGGGCGTGACGCTGGAGCTGGCCGGGGACGCCAATGACTACGTCGCCAAGGGACTTTCCGGCGGCAAGGTGATTGTGGCGCCGCCGCCGACCTCGACGTTCAAGCCGGAGGACAACATCCTGATCGGCAATACGTCGCTGTACGGAGCAACCTCGGGCGAAGCGTTCTTCAACGGACGCGCCGGGGAGCGCTTCTCGGTGCGCAATTCCGGAGCAACCGCGGTTGTCGAAGGCGTCGGTGACCACGGCTGCGAGTACATGACCAAGGGGTTGGTGGTGTGCCTGGGCAATACGGGCCGCAACTTCGCCGCCGGCATGTCGGGCGGAATCGCCTACGTGCTGGATGAAAACGGCGACTTCGTCAAACATCAATGCAACAAAGCCAGCGTGGACCTGGAGCCGGTGAAGGCTTCTGAAGACATTGAGACGCTGCGCTACTGGATCGCCCGGCATGCCGAGGAAACCGGCAGCTCATTGGCGAACCGCATTCTGGATAACTGGGACGCCGTACTGCCGAAGTTCGTCAAGGTGTTCCCGCACGAATACAAGCGCGTGCTGGGTGTGCCGCGCCAGGAGGAGATGTCGCATGGGTAAAGACACCGGCTTTATGGAATACCAGCGCGAGGTCCCCTCGCGCCGTCCGGTGGAAGCGCGGGTCAAGGACTACTTCGAGATCTATGAAGATTTCCCGTTGGAGAAGGTCCGCACGCAGGGCGCCCGCTGCATGGATTGCGGCATTCCGTTCTGCCATACCGGTTGCCCGCTGAACAACATCATTCCGGACTGGAACGATCTGGCCTACCGGGATCGCTGGCAGGACGCGATTCGCGTGCTGCATGCGACCAATAATTTTCCGGAGTTCACCGGCCGCATCTGCCCGGCTCCGTGTGAGGCGGCCTGCGTGCTGGGCATCAATGAGCCGCCCGTCACCATCAAGAACATCGAAAAGACGATCGTCGATTACGCCTGGAACCAGGGCTGGATCCATCCGGAGATCCCCGAGCAAGCGCACCAACCAACGGGTGGCGGTGATCGGCTCCGGTCCGGCGGGCATGGCGGCGGCGCAGCAACTGGCTCGCGCGGGCCACTGGGTCACGCTGTTTGAGAAGAGCTGACCGCATCGGTGGACTGATGCGCTACGGCATCCCCGACTTCAAGATGGAGAAGCAGCTCATCGACCGGCGGATGGCAGCAGATGGAAGCCGAGGGTGTGGAGTTCGTCACCGGCGCGCACATCACTTCGCTGGAGGAGTTGCAGCAGGAGTATCAGGCGATCGTTGCTGGCGATGGGCGCCGAGAAGCCTCGGGATTTGCCGGTTCCGGGCCGCGAGCTCAAGGGCATCCATTACGCCATGGAGTTCCTGCCGCAGCAGAACAAAGTGAACGCGGGCGATGCGGTGAAGAACCAAATCCTCGCGACCGGAAAGAATGTGGTCATCATCGGCGGCGGCGATACGGGCGCGGATTGCCTGGGGACCTCGCATCGCCAGGGCGCCAAGAGCGTCACACAATTCGAGATCATGCCGATGCCGCCGGAGCATCGCGACGAATCGACGCCATGGCCGCTATGGCCGCTGCAGCTGCGCGTCGAAAGCTCGCATGAAGAGGGCGGCAAACGCGAATGGGCGGTGGCGACCACGCAAGTTCACCGGCGATGAGCACGGCAACGTTAAGCACCTTCATGCCATGCGCGTTAGTGCGCCGCCGAAGTTCGATCCTGAACCGGGCAGTGAATTCATACTGGATGCGGACCTGGTTCTGCTCGCGATGGGCTTCACCGGTCCGGTGCGTTCGGGCCTTGTGGAGAGCTCCGGGCTGGAGCTGGATGGGCGCGGCAACGTCGCGGCGACTACCACCGAGTACAAGACGTCCATTCCAGGCGTCTATGCGGCGGGTGACGTGCGGCGTGGCCAATCGCTGGTCGTGTGGGCGATCGCCGAGGGCCGGCAATGCGCCACCGAGGTCGACAAATACCTGCGGTCGAAGTCGGCAGAGTAAAGCGCAGAAGCGCGAGGACGGGAGGCCGTGCTACGGGGTCAGCCCTCAATCCACCGTGATCACCAGTTTGCCCCGCGTGTGACCCGTTGCGCTGGCTGCATGAGCCTTGGCAACCTCCGTCAGCGGATAGGTTTGGTCGATGTGGACCTTTACCTTTCCAGCGGCCACCAACTCTGCGATCTCGGCAAGCTGGTCGGCGTCCGGATGCACCCACATCAGCGTCTGGCGAACCTTGTGCGCGGCCGCGTCATCCTCCGACGGCGGCGGTCCGATCAAGGCGACCAGGATGCCGCCCGGCTTCAGCGTCTTCCAGGACCGGTCGCGCACGTCCCCACCCTTGGATTCGATCACCGCATCGGCATCGGTTACGACGTCTTCGAACTTCGTCGCCGTGTAGTCGATGGGTTGATCGGCGCCGAGCTGCGATAGAAACTCCTGATTGTGAGTTGAAGCCGTCGCGGCGACCGTGATCCCCTTGGCCTTGGCGAACTGAATGGCAAAGTGCCCGACGCCGCCGGCGCCGGCATGGATCAACACTTTCTGTCCGGACTGGAGCCCGGCGTGATCGAACAAAGCCTGCCAAGCGGTCAGTCCCGCGAGCGGAATCGCGGCGGCGGTCGCATGGTCGAGGCCCGTGGGCTTGGCCGCGCAGACGTTCTCCGGCACTGCGGTGAATTGGGCGTAGTTCCCCTGCCGCCAAAGCTCCTTGAGCCCGAAGACTTCATCACCCCGCTGGAACTTTGTTGTCCCTTCGCCGCAGGCCTCCACCACGCCCGAGAAATCCCACCCTAAAATGAACGGCTTTGCGACATCGCGCATGGCCCGCAGGTATCCAGCGCGAATCGCGACGTCCACCGGATTCACCGCCGTGGCTTTGACGCGAATCAGAAGCTCGCCGGGACCGGGCTCGGGCTTGGGAGCGTCTTCGTAGCGGAGCACATCGGGTCCGCCATATTCGTGGAATCGGATGGCTTTCATGGTCATCCGCTCCATTATGACGCGCGCACGGATCGGCGCGGCTCACCGGGCGGGCGGCTCCTAAGTCCCGGGAGATCACACCCCGCGCTGCATCCGCGTAGACCAAGCCTATCAACCGTTCCACTGCACCACTCGCTCCCCGGGCTGCGAGCAGCGCCCGAATGAGGTATTGCTTCTTACGATCGGCAAGCCTCTTCGGTAAGGGGGAACGCGGCGCTTCAGGGGTCAGCGCCATGCGGGTTCGTCCCTGCACATTCGGATTGGTCGGCGGGATTGGTCGACGGGATTGGTCGCCGTGACTGGACGGTGGGTGGATCGGGCGCAAATAACGAGGCTCGGCTCGGAAAAACGGCGCTTCCCTTGGCAATGATGCTACCTTGGGATTTTGGACCTCTCCTTTCCACCTGACGACGACAAACGTCCCGGCCAGCCAGCGGAGCCAGCCTCAACTCCGGGCGCCGATGCAGACAGCGACCTGAATCGTCAGGCGGCCGAGGCTCGGGATCCTGTCACCGGGAACGATGGAGCGCAGCCGTCGCCGGAGCACGCCGAATCCTCGTCCGAACTGGAGGCGCATGCGCCCGAGTCCAGCGAAAACACAGCGAAGGACACACGTCTTTCAGACACTCCTCCATTGGAGAGCGCCGCGCTTGAGGACCCGCAATTAAGTCTCCCCGCTCCGGAGCATCCGCATCCGCTCCTGCCGCCGTCACCGCCGCTGCAGAAGGTGCCGGAGGATCTTCCACCGTCGGTGAAACCCGCTTCCGAGACAGCCTTGGAACCGTTGGACGTGCAACGTCCTCAGGTGAATCCGGACGCCGATGCGCCCACGGCGTCCCAGGAACCCTGGCAGCGAGAGCCGATCCATCTCGACAGGCCAGTCGAGAGGCCACAGGTCACGCCCGAGGCCGTTTCCGGGATCCCCGTGAGCGACACGGAGAATGAACCAGCCCATGAGGCTCCCCTGGAGACAACGCCGGCGTTATCGCAAGCAACATCGCAAGAGGCAGGGGAAGACGGAGCGCAACCGGTGGTGCATCCGCTGGCTCCAGTAACTCCCCCGCCCTTGCCGGTCGCCGTCTATCCGGCGGGCCACCCGTGGGCCGGGTACCCGGTGCTCCCTGACGGGCAGTCTCCGTTCGCCGTCGCGACGATTCCCCCGGGGCCGCCCCCCATCGCCGAGCGCACGTTTTGGAACGACGCGATTCTTGACTCGGCCATCATCGTCGCGCTGATTCTCGGCTTCACATTCCTGACGATGCTGGGCGTCGCCGTGTCGCTGTTCGCGTCGGGAAATTTCAATGCCCGTTCCTTCGATCTCAACGCGATGCCGGCGCCCCTGCTATGGCTGCTGAACTTCCTGATGTTCGGCACCCAAGTGGTGATCCTGGGCGTCGCGGCCTGGCGCCTCAGCCGGAACAAGCGAGCCGGCCGCCCGAATCCGAAACTGTTTGAAGGCAGCTGGCTGTGGGGCGTGGTGTGGGGAATTCCGGCGGGCCTGGCGGCTCAGTTGGGAGCAGTAGTCTACAGCAACATCGTGCAAAACGTGTTCGGCACGCAGATCGACTCCGAACAGGTGCAGATGATCCAAGCGATTGCCCGCAACACTCCGGCGCTCGTCGTGCTGGCCTTCATGGTAACGATCATGGCGCCCATCGGCGAAGAACTGTTCTTCCGCGGCGCCGTCTTCGGGTCAGCGCGGGCATCCGGTTTCGCCAGCACCGGAGCGACGCTGTCGGCGCTGCTGTTCGCCGTCGCCCATCTGAACTTCGTCCTGGCTCCGTATTACGCGGTGGTGGCGCTGCTGCTGTGCTGGCTGTTCTCCAAGACCCGAACCTTGGTCGCGCCCATGGCCGCGCATTTCGCGCTGAACGCTTCGGCGGTGATCGCGACGGTCCTGACGATGGATAACAACATGGTGTAGCTGGGCGGGGTTTAGCTATGGGGGTTCGCGTCCGCGCCGCGAACCGCTTGGCAACCGGTGGCGTTGTCGTATAATGGCAGAGACTTCACTTGGCTGTGGCGCTATCGTCTAACGGTTAGGACAGGGCCCTCTCAAGGCTCAAATAGGGGTTCGATTCCCCTTAGCGCTACCATCCCTTGGCTTTCCCCCGCTGGCATCCGACGCGAACCCGGGCACGTTGCCCCATTCGTACCAGTCCGTTTGCGCTGATCCGATCATTGACCGCAAGCCGCGGCACTCGCAGCGCACGGCTGGAAGGGCCTTGATGGGCTCGATGCTGACGAATCTCATGCGGAACAGGAAATCCTCAAATGGCTGGGGCAAGCGAACGCAGCCTGGGCGGTCATGATGGCAAGGCAAGCTCATTGCCGATCGACGGGAAAACCCGCGCGGCGCGTCATCGTGCGGCTCAGGCGTGTTTAACGCTCGACGAACGGGGCTCCTAACCGAGGCTCGCTCTCGCGCATTTTAGGTGGAATTGAAGGGCTACAGCGGCGCTATTGCATCATGCGCCAACGTCGTATGGTTTGACTCGGTGTTACTTTCTGGGCCGGGCGGTGGATCAACCGAAGTAATCTCCGGGGCTTAATTCTCAACAGCCAACGTATCCGTATTAACGGTCTTCAGGCCAGTGATGCCTTCGAGTCCGAGTAGGATACCCCTGTATTCCTTCTTGTTAGCTTGTATCGCCAAGCCACCTTTGTTGTCCCCATCGCTCCAAGTAATCCCTATGAAGTGCTTCTTCGATTTTGTTAACGCCATCAGTGCTCCGATTCCCAAAGTTACTACACCGATGCCGATTGCGGCTCCGACTCGACGATGCACATCCTGTCCGTAGCTGAGTTCTGTAACTGCGGTAGCGGGGATAGCTGCAACTTCTACTTTATTCCTCACGATTCGAATCTGCGTAGGTTCGACGAAAAGCCGCACGTCTTTGCCGGGATCAACTCCAGTGAGTGAGCCACCGTCGTACTTGACCTTATAACCCTTATCGTCGGCGAATGTCACGATGGCAAGAGTGAGCGTAAGCAGTAGCGCGAGAAATTGTTTCACTGTTTTGTTTTCCTTTTCCTGTGAGGTATTTGCTGGAGATGGTGTGGTGTAATTCTGTCACACAATTCAGCTCAGGGGAAGATTAAATCCTGGCCGATGTGCTTGCGACGCTGGCGTAAATGGGTTCCTCGCTCCACGCCGCTGCACTCTTCACGCCTCTACGCCTGCCCCATCGGTACCAGTCCCTATGCGGCGATCCACTCATTGACCGATGCGGCGCGAACGCCTAGAGTTGGAAGAGAGCTGTCCGCATGTTTCCCTCGTCCAATTGGATCGCCGAGCACGAGAGTTCCGTCTTCTGGACTCTGTTTGTGGTGATCTTTCTCGCCGTGGCGCAATGGGAATCGGGTCGCCAGAACCGGGACCTCATCGTTTCCGCCGGCCGCCGCTGGACGCGGCATGGAGTGAACCTGCTGATCTCCAACGGCTTCGCGATCCTGGTGCTGCGGACCAGTCCCGTGCTCGCCGCCGTGGCCGCCACCGAGTGGCATTGGGGACTGTTCCAGCAGGTCGCCGTACCCTACTGGCTGCAGTTCGTGGTGGCGATCCTTGTCCTGGACCTGGTCAAATACGCGACCCACCGGCTGATGCACGCCGTCTCCTGGCTGTGGCGCGTTCATCAGGTGCATCACTCCGACCCGGACTTTGACGTCTCCACCACATGGCGAGCCCATCCCCTGGAGATCCTGATCATGCAGGGCTCGATCATCGGGACGGTATTTCTGTTGGCGCTGCCTCCGCTGGGGGTCTTCACCGGGGAGATGCTGGCCTTGGCGATCAGCTTCTTCGAGCACGCCAATACCAGCCTGCCGCCCACCTGGGAGCGCCGGGCGCGCCGATGGATCATCACACCCGACGTCCATCGCATCCATCATTCCGCGCGGATGGAAGAGCAATGGACGAATCTCGGGGAGTTGCTGCCGCTATGGGATCGCCTGTTCGGGACGTATCAGGACCAGCCCGAGGGCGGCGTGGGAAATTTAGTGGTCGGCATGGAAGGGTTCCATCATCCGCGCAGTCTGGATTTCTCGACCATCCTGCTGTTGCCGTTCCAGCATCGCGCACCCATGATGGGAGAGCCGAAGCTCCCGGAGCCCCAAATGGAAAACGCACCACCGGAGCTGCCTCCAGCGGTGCGCAAATAACGATACGATCCCGCGCTACTTCTTGAGTCGGCTGCGTAAAATCATCACGGTGCCCGTGGCCAGCGCGATGGCGCTCACGGCGGTACTCCCGTCGATTTCAGGGGCGATAGTGCCTCCGGCGAACGCGACGCTTGCGCCACCGAGGACTAAAAGAAGCATTCCAAATGTTTTCATTCCTGATCCCTCCTGTTTTGGTCTACTATCGGCCTTAGGCGCTCCTACTTACCACGCCGGGCCCGCAGTATTGTGAGTCCCCCGGCGATCAGCGCCACGGCGCCGACAGCCGAGCTGCTATCAATCTCGGGTGCCTGCACGTCCAAGCCAAAGGCAGCGCCGGCGCTCGCCAGCAGCAGGACTAGAGTTCCGATTGTTTTCATTTGAGGGTTCGCCTTACTTACGCAGCCGCGACCGCAGGATCATCAGGCTGCCGGCGGCGAGAGCGACGGCGCTCACTGCCGTAGCCCCATCCACTTCAGGAACCGCAAGATCCCCGCCGAACGCGAAGCTCGCGCTTCCGGCCAGTAACAGAATTTGTGCAAGTGTTTTCATCTCATCTCCGATCCGCATAAACCGGGACTAGGCGTCGCCCGGACATGTCTTCTGAAGTATAAAACAGAATCCGTATTTTTGCAGATGGGACTGCAACCGACAGATCCTGGCCTTGGATGGCCGGCAGACTTCTCTCAGAGGAAAAGTCCCCGACCACCGAGGGTTTAGCGGCGCAGCTTCGACCGCACAACCGTCACAAAACCTGCAAGGAGCACGACGGCGCTGGTGGCTGCACCTCCATCGATTTCCGGGACCGGCAGAGGCGGGCCCAGCAACACACTCGTCATGCCGCAGAGCAACAGAAACAATCCAACTGCTTTCATGAGTACCTTCCTTCCTCCTGGATCCGGGATCAGCGTCAGGAGCTTATTTTCTCAGCTTCGACCGCAGGATCAGAACACCTCCGGAGAGGAGCGCGATCGCGCTCACCGCCGTACCGCCATCGATTTCCGGGGCAAGGGTCGGACCAGCCAGGGCGGACCCGGCCACCCCACACAACAGCAGAAATAGTCCAAGTGCTTTCATTGAGATCTTCCTTCCTGATCGACGAAGTTCGTCGATGATGTGATACAAACTACCGCTTTCTCGAGCGCAACACGAGAATCGCGCCCGAAACCAACGCGACCGCGCTGGCATCGACTTCAGGAGCGCTTTGGCTCGCGCCGAACGCAAATCTCGCCATGCCAGACAAGAGCAACCATTGCCCAAAGATCTTCATCGTTGATCCCCGTCTGTGCAACGAAGCCTATTTACGAAGTCTGGACCGCAGGATCAGGACACTGCCCGCCAACAGCGCCAAGGCGCTTGTGGCGGTGCTGCCGTCAATTTCCGGCGCCACCGTTTCCGCGGCAAACGCCATGCTTGCCGCACCGGCGAGCAGGAACAACATTCCGAGAGTTTTCATATCTCATTTCCTCCGAGTTCGTTTGAAGTCTTATTTGCGGAGCCTGCCGCGCAGGATCATGATGCTCCCCGCGACCAAGGCGAGCGCGCTCGCTGCCGTACTACCATCGATTTCCGGAACCGTAGGGATGCTGGCAAATAGCGAACCCGCACAGCCCAGGAACAACAATATTTTCCCCGAGAGTCGCATTTCGTTCTCCTGGCAAAGGATCGACCTTCGCAGGTTGCAAGGGTAATCCAATTTTTAGAACGGAGGAGCGGACCAAGGTACTGGACGTGACGTTACCAGTACTGCCACTGGCCCTTCATGAGTACGAGTACTGCCAGCAGTCCGTTTGTGATGGAATGCGCCGCGATCGCGTCGCCCAGCCTCCCGGTCTTCCGGACCAACAGCGCGTACACCAGTCCAGCCAGCACGCCGGCGAACCAGCGCTCTCCGTGGAGGGCGCCGAACAGCAGCGAGGAGATCAGCAGCGCAACCCAACCGGTTCGCCGGTAGTCGAGATGCTCGAAATCCGGAGCAGAGATTCTCCGCATCAGGAATCCACGGAACGCGAGTTCCTCGGCAATCGGAACCATGAGAACGCCACCCACGATGCGCAGGGTGATCCAGGAGCCGCCCAACACCGCCCCGGAGGAGGCCAAGGACGCCGGCATCCCGCTGGCCGGGATCCCCTGCATCCAATCGCTGCCGATCCACAGCAGCAGCACCCCCACGCCGGCGATGGCCGCCAGTCCCCCAAAGCGCCAATCGACGTTCCGAAGCTCGCGCCGGAACCACCACAGCGTCAAACCGCAAGCGGCCGGCCGCAGTCCGTAGAGCCACTCGAACCCGTCGCTCACCGCCGTGGCGATCATCCCCGCCGCCAGGATCGCCAGGAACGGGATCAGATAGGCCGCGGTGCGATCCTGTTGATCGGCAGCGCGGACCGAGGAGGGCTCCGGGTTGAGGGCAAACCAGCGAATCCGCCGCGCCACCATGGCGAATCCAAACGCGACGGCGTTGAAGGAAATCCAGCCTGCCTGGGAATGGAATCCTCCGGCGGCGATCTCTCGCGCGCCGGCCTCTCCGATCAGCAACAACGCGGCGATCCGCACCACATTCAGCGCATACAGCACGACCACGCCCGCCGGAAGCAGCAAAAACGCGCGCGGAAAGCGGAGGTCCTTGCGGAACAACCAAAGAAACGCAACCCCGAATACCAGAATGAGTCCGGCCCCTTCCAGCCCCGAACATTCCTGGTTAATGATGACGCCGAACCGGTTGCCCTGCAGCAGGAGCCGCGACGGATCCGCCGTGAGGTTCGGGATGATGGACCGGAGCACGATCCGGACCAGCTCAAAGGTCAGCTCCGCGGCCGGTTGCCACAAGCTCTGACTGATGTGAAACGCTCCCAGGGCCAGTCCGGCAATCGCGGCGGCGTAGGGTCCCGACGAGCCCGAGGATCGCAACAGTTCCGCCCACAATGGCAGAGGAAACAGGGCCTGCGTTGCGCACAGAATCGCGGCGGCGCCGGCCAATAGCCAGGTGATCGCGAGGACGGCTGGGGCCACCGGAGCGGCGAGCGTTCCAAACAGCGCGAAGGAGGACCCGGTAAAGGCAGCCAGCGCGGCGGCATGCGCCCCCAACCACTGCCAGTGGACCGGATACCGCCCCGCCTCGGTGAAGGTTCGCTCCAGCGCCGGACCGTTGCGCAGCGTCGCCAAGGCGAGGAAGGCAATGGAGAATGCCACGATCGCCCGCACGATCCATGGTCCCCAGGCGCCGATCGCAGCGAACGGTCCGCCTGCCAAATCACCGCTGTCGAGCCAGGTGGAGACGGCCAGCAGCTCGACGATGAACAAGCCGATCAGCCAGCCCAAACGCATCAGGCCCGGACCGTGCGCGGTTTTGTTCCACTGCGCCTCATGCGGAAACGGGGTCGTGTGTTGGATGGCGGACACGGTTCTCGAACGTCCTCGGAAGGAACTACTCTAACGCCTAACGCTCATCTTGCGCCAGAACCATGAGGCGAGGAATGGAACCAATGGACCATTCGGGGATAGGAAACGCTGGTGCGGACGGGCGGCGGCGGGTCGGAAATTTCTCCGCTTCTCCCCCCTGCGCGGGAACCGCGGCGTCGTAGCTTCAACTTTGGGTCTGCATCGCGGCTTCCCGGTCGGGATTGCCCTGGAAACGGCTGCGGTAAACCACCGCTCCGGTCGCCACCGTCAGCCCGGCGGCCAGCGAGATCATCGGCCGCAGCATCACGCCATAGATGGTCATCCACAGCGCGACGGTCACAAACAGGCCCGGCACCAGCGGATACAGGAAGCTCACCACGCGAAGCTTCTTCCACTCCGGCTGCCGCGCGCGGAACAGGAAGATCGAGCCGACGGCCATCGCCGCAAACAGATTCAGCGTGAAGCCGGCGTAGACCACGAGATCCGGGAACGGGGTCATCGTCATGAACAGCGTGCAGACGCCCTGGGCGATCACCGCGAACGCAGGTGTTTCGAATTTCGGATGGAGCTGCGCGGCCTGCCGCAGGAACGCTCCGTCGCGAGCCATGGCGTAATAGACACGCGGACCCACGGTGACCATCGCATTGATCGTCGCCAACAGCGATAGCGCCATCAGTGCGCTGAAGATGCTCGATACCTGCGTGCCGAACAGATGCTCGGCGGCAATCGACCCCACCGCCACTTGCCCCTTTAGGGTCTCGAGCGGCGCGGCATAGATAAAGACGACGTTCAGCGCCAGGTACATCACCATCACCAGTACGGCGCCCACCCCCAACGCGAGCGGCAACGTCCGCCCCGGGTTGCGGATCTCCTCAGCCACATAGGTCGCGGCATTCCAGCCGCTATAAGCCAGGTAAATCCAGAACAGGCTGACGGCGAACTGCGCGGGCACCGAGTTGGTCGAGGTGCGCTCGGCATCGATGCCGAAGTTGGCCATGCTGCCCTCGCCGACGGTGAACGCCAGCACGATGAATCCCAGCAGCACGGTGATCTTCAGCATCGTCAGCAGGTTTTGTACATTCGCGACTCGCTTGACGCCCAGCACATTCAGGATCGTGAACGCCGTCACCACCAGCGCGGCGACCAGTTGCGCTCCGCCGACGTGAAAGACCCACTCGCCCGAGCCAATCGCAAACTGCGCGTTGGACACGCGCACCGCCGGGAAGAAATAACCAAGGTAATCGGAAAAGGCGAGCGACACAGCGGCGATCGGCGCCGAGAAGCCGGCGAAGAACGACACCCAGCCGGTCATGAATCCCCAGGTGGGGCCATAGGCTTTGGTCAGGTAGATGTATTCGCCGCCGGACTTTGGGAAGTTGATGCTCAGTTCGGCATAGCTGATCGCGCCCAGGAACGCCGCCACCGCGCCCACCACCCAGATCCACAGAACGAGATTCGGGGAGCCCAAATCTCCGGCCAAAAATCCGGTGGTGGTGAAGATCCCCACCCCGATCATGTTCGACACAACCAGAGCCGTCGCGCTAAACAAGCCAAAGTGGCGTTTCAGCGATGCCCCGGATTTTCCATGCGAGGCCTGGGAAGCCGGTGCGGAGGTTGTTTTTTGGACCGATGACACGCGTTGTTCCTTTTTCACCGCAACAGCACCGGCCCGGGTTCCCGGCTAGGCGCCGCAGCACTTCTTGTATTTCTTACCGCTGCCGCACGGACAGGGATCGTTACGGCCGACTTTTCCCACACCATTGTGGACCGCCCCGTTTGTGACGGCCCCATGGTTGACGGCCCCAATGTTGGCGGCCCCAATGTTGGCGGATGGGCCGCCCGGCGCGCTTCCGGCCCCGACGGGGGTGCCGGCGGGCGCGACGGAAAGCTCAAGCCCGGCCGCTGGATCGAAATCCATCATGGAATCGTCATCCGTCAACTCGTCCCCGGACAGTTCGTCATCGGGATCGCCAAACACTGGACGCTGCCCGTTCAATTGCAACCGCTCATCCAAGGCGAACATGATCAATTCCGCCTCTTCAGGATTTAAATCGGCACGTTCCTGGATTTTCCGTAGCATGCCGCGCACGCGATTCGGCTTCGATTCGCCCGGCATGGCCATCGCGTAGGCGAACAGCGCATCTTCGCGGAGGTCTTCAAACTCGTCGTCGCGGTCGAAATAGCTCTCGATCGCACCCACCGTCGCGGTCAACTGGAAGTACCCGGCGCCGCGCAATGCCTGGCGCACAATCCGCGGATCTTCGTCCTGCAAATGCTCCGGGAAGAATTTCGCGAACGGCTTGTACAGTGACCGCCACATCGCCTCCAGCGCCTTGGCCCGCGCCAAGCCGCCTTCTTCATAGAGCTTCTCGATGGCCTCCCGCGCGGCCGGTTCATCGGCGACCCCGTACAATCCGACGGCTGCCCCGCCCCGCTCGGCGACCTCACGCGCAGCGTCATTTACCACGGCGATCATCTCGTCACGAATCGTATCGGCCGCGGCCTGGTCATGCGCCTTTTCGTCCGGGTCCGGAGCCGTGGCATCCGCCAAGGACGCCCAAGCGCGCCCCCGCACTTCCGCATCGGCATCTTCCCGGGCCGCTTTGAGCAGCGCTTCCCGCGCGTCCATGCTCAGCTCATGATTGAAGAAACTATTCGCGGCGGCCGCCCGAGCCAGTGCTTCCGGATGCTCGGCCAGCACCTCCAGGCGCTCGGACTCGCGCAGCACATCCATCAGCGGCGGCAACTCGCGCGGATAGTTCTCCAAAATAGCGGTGACATCCGCGGGCTCCGGCACATACGCCGCCTTCGGCGCACCGAGCTGTTCGATCGCAAACTGGATCTCCCGCCGCAGCGCCACATCGCCGGGCTCTTCCGAATCCTCCGGCAGCTCGGACAGGATCTCTTCCAGCGCCTCCCGCGCGGCCGGGTCGCCGTAGAGCCCTAGACAAAACCCGCCATCGGCGGCGTCGAATTCCAGCCGATCCAGCAACAGCGCCAGGATTCGCTCATCCCGCACGCCCATTCCGGCCAGCAGGAACGCGATGTCCCCACCCTCCTCTTCGCCGACGTCATCGTAGAGCTCCAGCAGCGGATCGACCGCCTGCTTGCCGAACGGAATCAGCGCCGCGACCAGATCGTCGCTCACATCGTCAGCGGACCGCGCCACCGCATCAATGTAAAACTCCAGCGCCTCCGGCGTCTTCCAATGCCGGAACAGATCGACCAGTAGCGGATCGATATCCAGGCGGTCGTCCTCGTGCGTGCCGCGGCTGAACGCCAGCGTGGCCTTCCGCGCGGCCTGGTCCTGTTCGAACTCGCGGCCGAGGATGCCTTGAATGAGGCGCTGATCGACGCCGACTTGACCCAGCGCGGCGGCGCGGAGCAACTCCTCCACCGGGCGTTGCGAATATTCGGAGGGAGCAATGATGAAGTTCGATGGCATGGCGGTTCAGATGTCGGGTATTACCCGGTGTTCCGGGGAGAATTCGACCGTCTGGGGTCAGTCTAGCGCAGACCAAACCAGCGCAGACTCAACCAGGAAAGAGATCAAAAACAACGAAAGCGGACCGGGAGGATCCCGATCCGCTCGATTCGCTTGCGGGGCTTGCCGATTACTCGGCCTTGGGTTCTTCTTCCGCTTCGGCTTCCGCGGAGTTATCCGCGACCGCGTCCATGGCTTCGGCATCGACGGTCGCCTCGGCAGCCGCTTCTACCTCGGAGCCTTCCACGCCTTCTTCAGCAACTTCGCCAGCCTCAGCAGCTTCGCCTTCGACCGGGGCGGCTTCTTCCGCCTTCGGCTTCGCGCGTCCGATACCCGCCGTGGCGGCTTCAAGAGCGGCCTGCTTGGCGCCGGCCGGCGTGCCGTCTTCATTCAGCACGGTCACCGGGAGGTCGATCGACACCTCGCGATGCAGGCGCACCGAGACGGTGTAATCGCCCAGCATCTTGATCGGCTCATGCAGGCGGACCTGCCGACGCTCCAGCTTATAGCCTTCTTTTTCCAGTGCGACGGAGATATCCTGCGCCGTCACCGAACCGAACAACTGATCGTTGTCGCCGGCCTTTTGCATAAAGGTCAGCTTCAGCGCGCCCATCATCTTCTTCAGCTCTTCAGCCTCGTTGATGCGCGACGCTTCCTTGCGAAGATGCGCCTCGCGTTGCTGCGCGACAATCTTCTTATTCGCCTCGGTTGCCGGCACGGCCAGATTCCGCGGCAGCAGAAAGTTGCGGGCGTAGCCGGGAGCCACGTTCACCACATCCCCGGGGATGCCCAGGTTATCGACTTCTTGTCGTAGGATGACTTGCATTGCCATGATTCCGGTCTCCTCCTACTGGGCCGTCGTGAACGGCATCAGCGCAATGTTGCGCGACTGTTTGATGGCTTCGGCCAGACGGCGCTGATGCGGCGCGCACACGCCCGAAATGCGGCGTGGCGTGATCTTGCCGCGCTCGCTGATAAAGGAGTTCAGCAGACGCACGTCTTTGTAGTTAATATCGTCAATCTTGTCGACACAGAACCGGCACATCTTCTTGCGCCGGAAAAATTTCTTTCCACCAAAGGCTTTGTCACTGCCGGTGGGCCGCTGCGACGCGGCGATGGGACGTCCACCTCGTTGTTCCGCCATGATCGTTTCTCCTTTTCCTTAACCCTTGTGGACCTATTCTTCTTCCTCTGAGCTGCGGCGGGCAGCCGGAGCTCCCGGCGCCGGACTGCCAGGCGCCGAAGCCGTCGATGCACTGGGCTCGGCAGGGGCCGCGGAGGGCGGTGAAGGTTTGCGGGTCGCACGCTTTTCGCGATGCTTGCGCCGCTTCATGATCTTCTTCATGCGCTCATCGGTGCGCACGGTAATGTACTTGATCACCAGATCGGCCACGCGCATGCGGCGCTCGATCTCCTGGATCGTGTCCGGATCGGCGCTGAATTCCAGCAGCACATAGTGACCCTCGGCGTACTTCTGGACCTTATAAGCCAGCTTGCGCACGCCCCATTTTTCTTCCTTGGTGACCTCGCCGTTGTGCGTGGCGATGATTTCCTTGACCTGCCCGATATACGCGTCGACTTCTTCTTCCGGCGCGTCGGGCTTTACGATGAACAACTCCTCGTACGTTCTCATTCGTCCTCTTCTTTTAAACCTCAGGCGCGACGATTATGCGTCGTCATGGCCTTCTCGGCGCCCTCGGCGATGATGGCCTCCACCGCGGCGGCTGCCCGCTCCACGGCTTCCTCCACGTCTTTGTCCTCGCTCCGCTTGAACGGAGCAAGCACAAACTTGGCGCCATTGCTGATGGGATGCCCCGGGTGGATTCCCATCCGGACCCGCAGGAACCGGTCGGTCCCCACCGCATCCAGCAGACTTCTGACGCCGTTGTGGCCCGCTGCCGAGCCACCCAACTTGATCCGCAGGCTGCCCCACGGTAAGTCCAACTCGTCATAGACGACGATCAACTGCTGCGCCGTCACTCCATACAAACTCATCAGCTCCCGCACCGCCGGACCGTTCACATTCATGAAGGTCTGCGGCTTGGCGAGCACCACCGGCTTTCCGCTCACCGTTCCCTGCCCGGTCAGCGACCGTTTTTCGGCGCGCGTGACCCGGATCTGGTTGCGTTCGGCCAGCAGATCCACAACCCGGAACCCCAGATTGTGCGGGGTCCGGTCATACTGGCTCCCGGGATTTCCGAGCCCGACAATCAGATACTCAGGCTCGTAATCCACCGTGACGTCCGCCGCCGGTTCCTGCGCACCCGGCCGGGAAAACCAACGACTGAACCACCTCATTGATCCGGTTCATCCCATTCCGGTCCATCTCGCGGGGCACGCACCAGTTCTGGATTGAGCCGCGGCGCGATGCCGCGCCGGATTCCTATTCCTTTTCCTTTGTCTCGGCGGCGGCTGGCTCGGCCTCGGCGGTTTCCACCACCGAAGTCCGTACCGCGACCACGTGCGAAATCACCGTATCACCGGGGCTCACCAGCGCCATGGACCCGCTCAGGGGCACATCGCCGGCGCGCAGGGCCTGGCCGATCATCAACTCGCGGGCGTCCAAAGTGAACTCCTCGGGGATATCATCCGGCAGGCACTCAATCACGATTTCGCGCGTCACAATATCATGCGAGCCGCCCTGAAGCTTGACGCCCTTCGGTTCCCCGGTCGCGTGCACCGGTACGCTGACAATCCGCTTCTTGGTCAGATCGATGCGCTGCAGATCCGCGTGAATCAAGGTCTCTTTCACCGGATCCCGCAAAAAGTCGACGATCATCACCGGCGTCGTCTCGCCGCCATTCACCGCGATATCAAAAATCGTGTTCTGTCCGGAGGGGCTGTGCAGAATCTTGCCGACCTCCTTCGGGCTGACCGAAACAGCCACCGACTCGCCGCCGGTGCCGTAGACAATGGCCGGAATGGAACCCGCCGCCCGCGTCCTGCGAGCCGCGTTTTTGCCCCGAGTCTCGCGGGGCTCCGCTGCCAATACGATGTCTTTCCTCATGACGTCTCTTCCTTAAAAAAACCTGCTCAAACACGCAAACCGGCCGCAAGCAGCGGGAGTGGCCCGCGCCCCGGCCTCACCTAAACAAATAATGTACTGACGGATCCGTCGGCGTGGATCGATTGAATCGCCTTTGCCAACAGCGGCGCCACCGATAGCTGCTTAATCCGCGTGCAGCTGTCGGCTTCCGCGCGCAACGGAATCGAGTTGGTCACAACCACTTCCTGCAGATCCGAATTCTGAATCCGCTCCACCGCGGGACCCGACAAGACGGCATGCGTCGCACAGGCGCGCACGGATTTTGCGCCCTGGTTGGTCAACGCCTCGGCCGCCTTCACCAGCGTACCGGCCGTATCGATCAAGTCATCCACGATCAAACAATCCTGTCCTTTAACATCGCCGATGATATGCATCACTTCGGCGACGTTCACTTCCGTCCGGCGCTTATCAATAATCGCCAGCGGCGAGCCCAGACGCTTTGCAAACGCCCGCGCACGCTCCACACCGCCGGCATCGGGCGACACGACTGTCATCCCGGGTCCGGCGAATTCGTTAAAGTAATCGATCATCACCGGAGCCGCAAACAAGTGGTCCACCGGGACATCGAAGAAACCTTGGATCTGCGCGGCGTGTAAGTCCAGCGCCAGAATCCGGTCCGCACCCGCCCGCTCAATCAGTGAAGCGACCAGGCGCGCGGAGATGGGCATGCGCGGACGATCCTTGCGATCCTGTCGCGCGTACCCATAATAGGGTAACACTGCCGTGATGCGTTCCGCTGAGGCCCGTTTTAGGGCGTCCATCATCAGCAGCAACTCCATCAGATGCCGGTCGGTCGGCGTACAGGTCGGCTGCACCACGAACACATCCGCGCCGCGCACGTTCTCCAGAACATGCAAGTGGACCTCGCCGTCGGAGAATTGCTTCACCTCGGCCTCTGCCAGCGGGCAATCGAGTTCATAGCAGATCTCACCCGCCAACGCCGGGTTGGCATTACAGGTGAAGACCTTGAAATTGTTAAACCTCATTTGTCTTACCGGGTGCCGTACCGGCTTCGGAGCGGCCATACCTTCATTGCCCTCGTCGTCACTCGATTTCCGGCCACCGCTCCGGACCCGGATTCCCCGGCCAGATGCGGTCCCAATTGCTTCCGCCACAAATTCCGAAAACCGGTCCGCGTGAGCAGCCGGGTCCGAACTAATTTCGTTTGCGCGCGGGCATCCGCCCCCGCTTCGTTCCACTGCTGATAGGCCCGATCCCGATCCTCGGCGGAGCGGAACCAGCAAAACATCGCCGAACCGCTTCCCGTCATCCGGCACAAACCAGCGTCCCGTTGGATCCGGCCGCGGTCTGCATCCCCCGCCGACCACACCGAGCCCGTCAACTTGCCCAACGCCCGATGGATGCGCCGCAGTGAGGGATATTGGCGGAATACTGCCGCTTCAAAATCGTTCCTGCTCAGATCCGCCACACTACTGGCCGAGCGCACGTCGCCTAATACCCGGACATACTGGCGGAAATCATTAATTTTACGCGACGATCCGGTATCAGTCAACGTTTTCTGCGCCTTAAGCCCGAGACTCCGGTAGGCCTCCGCCGTCGAGACATGCACCGGCGGGGCAGCGAGCAAAATCGGCTCCGGCGCGAGATCGGCCACCGGGTAGAGCTCGGTCCCGCGATCCAGCCCCAGCACGGTTCCACCGAGCAGGAAAAACGGGACGTCGCTGCCCAGCGCGCCCCCGATCTCCATCACCTGTTCCAATTCCAGATACTTGCCGGCCAGCACCGGCAGCGCCAGCAGTACCGCCGCGGCATTGGAAGAGCCGCCGCCCAGGCCCGCCCCCATCGGAATTCGCTTGGTGAGCCGAAAGTGGATCCGCGCCCGGAGCTTCATCGCCTCCAGCACGGCCTCGGCCGCCCGGACCACCAGATTGTCGGCATGCGCCAACCCTGGATGGTTCAAATTGTCTTCGATGGTGATTTGCGTCTTACGAGCCGGCTCAAAATCGACCTCCAGCGTATCGGCGAGTGCGATCGTCTGGAACACCGTCCGGAGCTCATGATAGCCGTCCGCCCGTTTCCCCAGAACCCGGAGATCCAGGTTGATCTTGGCCGGTGAAGATAGCTTGGCGTGTCGCATCGCGGCGGGCATTAGGGCCCGTCGTGGGGCCACAACAAAAGCACTCTAGGAGGAATAATGCAGCAGCGAGTCGACGTCGTATCCCGACAGCTTGTCGCGACCGTGCAGGAAATCAAGCTCAATCACGAAGCGCAGCCCGGCAACCCGTCCGCCCACCTTCTCGACCAGATGGGCCGCGGCGGCCGCCGTCCCGCCGGTGGCCAGCAGATCGTCCAGAATCAGGACATTTTCGCCCGGCTCAATCGCGTCGCGATGGATCTCGACCTTATCGGTGCCGTACTCCAGCGCATATTCGGCGCTCTCGGTCGCTGCCGGCAGCTTATTCGGCTTGCGGATGGGAATGAACCCGGCGCCCAGCGCCTGCGCGATCGCCGGAGCAAAGATAAAGCCGCGCGCCTCGATCCCAGCCACCCGGTGAATCTTTTCCCCGTTCACGCTCTTTTCGAGCCCATCCAGAACCTGGGCAAGCCCCCGCGGATCGCGCAGAAGCGTGGTGATGTCATAGAACAGGATGCCCGGTTTGGGGTAATCCGGAACCTCGCGGATCAGGCTCTTCAGGTGCTCCATAAGTCGGTTGAAACGGTCCTCTCTTGTCGCGCTCCCGGGGGCAATTTGCCGGCGCGGAGCGGGAAATTCGCGGGGATATGGTGCTTCCTAGCGAATGCGAAACCCTATAAGTTTAGCATCCACGGGCGCCTCATCTGCCTGAACGCCACGGACATCGGAGGCAAACGGACCCACGCGCAGCCGCCCCTCGAAATCGCTCAATAAATCGGGCTCGCCGATCGCGTAGGCCTCCACGCGGCCATCGCCCAGGTTGCGCACCCAGCCGTCCAGTCCGAGCTCCTTCGCCACTTTTACGGCGAAGTACCGATACCCGACCCCCTGCACCTGCCCGGACACGAAATAGCGCCGGGCGATGCGCTTTCGGTGTCCTTCACCGCTCCTGGGCTTCGTCATATATCTACCCTACAAGGCGGCGGGACCGCACCCATCCTCGTTCGCCGGGCCTGGAGCCCCGAGGTTACCCCTGCCTCTTTCGATAACCACCATGTTATGCTGCATTTAACCTAAATCGGCAAACCCCGATCCAACCTCCGCCTCTCTAACGCGTTTCCCGATTTCGGCCGTTTATATAGAGAGAGATGATCATTGGCTTCATCGCCGCTCTCGTGGCCGTCGTCGCCGCGATTACCGGATTGGTCTGGTGGTGGCGCAGCCGTCGCCAGAAGAAACGCCGGCAGGCCCAGCGAGCCTTCTACGCCCTCAGCGAGGAGATCATCACGGCGGGTTCGCCCGAGGAGATCGCCGAACGCCTGAATGCCGTCCTGCCGTCGGTCACCGAGGCGACCTCCGCCCAGCTCTATCTCTACAACCGCGCGACCAAGTGTCTGGAGCGCGTGCGCACCTCGGCTTCCCCGGAGCCGGTCTCGGCGCCCGTCGACCATCCACCCAGCGGCTTGGCAGCCGGGGCCGTCGCCTCCTTTACCCAACGCAAGTTGATCAGCGTGCCGGACGTCCGCCGCAGCCCCGTCATCAAAGTCGTGCATGAGTCCTCGCCCCGCGCCGCCGTGTTCGTTCCCCTGCTGGGGACCAAGGATCGCCGCGGCGCCACGAACACCGATACGAAAGCGCCCGCGGCGCCGCTGGCCGGGGTCCTCGAAGTCGACAACGCCGACAGCTTCGGCTTCTTCACCACCCCTGACCTGACCGCGTTTCAGCATCTCGCCAACCAGGCCGCCGCCGCGCTGCTGCTGCAACAACAGCAGGCCATGCGCGAGCAATTGTTCCGCGGCGAGAAGGTCGCCGCCACCGGGCAACTGATTTCCGGCGTCGCCAGCGAACTCAGCAAGCCGCTCGAGAATATCGAGCAGCTCACGCGCCTGCTCGCTGACTATAGTGGCCAGCCGGTTCCCGAGCAGGATATCGATCTGCTCAAGCAGGAGGCCAAGCGAGCCTCCGACATCGTGCACCGCCTGGTTTCGTTCTCCCAGCAGGAAAGCGCTACGCCGGCTCGCGTCGACATCGCCGCCGTGCTGAATGGATTGATCCGCTTCCGCGAAGCCGAGTGGCGCACGCAAGGTCTGCGGCTGCAGAATCATGTCCGTGCCGGACGCTGTGCCGTGCTGGGAATCGATCCCCAACTGGAACAGGTGCTGCTGACACTGCTGGTCCACGCCGAGCAGCGCGCCTCGGATTCTCCCAGCAAGCTGATCTCAGTGACCACTGGCGTGATCGATAACCGGGTCGTCGTGGACATCGACTATGGCGCGCCCGACGACGCCCCAGAGCCGGATCCGTTCGCCGAGGAGAGCGAAGGCACGTTGGCCGCTGGAGCGCTGGGACTGGCCGTTTGCCGCAGCATCATCAGCAATCATGGAGGCGAGATCCGCATGCATCGCCGCTCCGGACTGGTGGGTTTCGAAGTCGAACTGCCGGCGCTGGCCGAGGAGCCAACCGCGCGCCCCCGGTCGGCCATGCCGAGTCCGATCGAAGAAGATACGCCCGGAACTGGCTCCTCCCCCACCGTTGTTGCGCAGCCTGACCCTGATGCTGGTCGATCCGGATCAGGATGCGGCGCGACACCTGACCACGCTGCTGGCGGCGCGTCAACATCGGGTGGTCCCGGTAGCCGCCGAAGAAGCCGCGGAGTTGCTGGGGCGGATGCCCTTCGATGCGGTCCTGTGGTCAGCGCGCATGGGTAAGGATCCGCATACGCGGGATCTGCAGGAAGAGGTTCGTAGCATCGCCGCCGCGTTCGTGCTGGTGAGCGATGGTTACGATCAGGAGCTCGCGAGGCACTTGGAGAACACCGGCGGTGCACTGCTGGCTCGTCCGATTCATGACGCCGCGCTCGACCAGGTACTGAGCCGCATCGCCCCCCGCCCGGCGACGGTGTAACGCGGGGTGCGCTTCAGCTTGCGGAGGGCTGTCAGCCCTCCAGTATCGCTGGCGCTGATCGTGATGCGAATCAAGGCCGGGTACGATGGTGCGCGCTACCGCTTGAGCTTCTGAAGTGGCGTTCACGCAACGTTCGCCGGGCCTGGAGCCCCGGCGCTCCCCTTCCCTTTGTTGGCGTCCGGATAGGATTCGGGTACGGATCATTTGACCAGACCCAGGATGCCGGCCTCCGGGTCTTCGACCACCCGTGGACCGCTCCAATTCTTTGGGCAACGCGGAATCGGCGCATGCAAATAGAAGTTCAGCCCGTATTCCCAATCCCGCGATACGCGCTCCTCTAAACACGCTCCGGCGAGCTGGGCGCGATGCTCCTGATAAAACCCGCGCGCCGAAACCGTTTGGTTCAGCTCCCCAAACGCGGCGTATTTCATGTAGCCCACCGCCGCCGCGGCGGAAAGGGCGAGCGTCAGCACCGCGAGCTCCCGCTGACCGGCCCACGCCATCCCCCAAACCAGTCCCGCCAGCAGCAGGAACGGCCAGCCCAACGCGAACGAAGGACTCGTATGCGTCAGGCCCGCTCGGAGCGCCTCGGGCAGGATCCCCGCAATCACAGGCACCGCGGCCAGCAGCACCGCGCAGGCTCCCAACCACCATCCGGCCCCACCCCCGCGAAACTCATTCCGGTTGCCGATGCCCAGGCTCATTCCCCGAATCGTGGCTTTGTCGAACCCATAGGCGATGGCGATCGCCAGCGACGGCAGCAGCGGGAGGATGTAGCCGGGCAGCTTGTTCCCCGCCGCCGAAAAGAACACGAAGCCCGAAGACCGCGATGACCAATAGAAACCGGATGCGCGGGTCATCGAGCGTGCGCGGCCGGGCCAGCAACAGCGCCATGGGCGTCCAGGGAAACAGCGCGCCGAGCAGCACCGGGCCGTAGAACCAGAACGGCTGCACGTGCTGCAGGTCCGGCTGAAAGAAGCGGCTGACGTGGTGTTTCCAAAACAGCTCATCCACAAAGACCTGCCCATGGATCCCCCACGAGATCAGGAACCACGGCGCGGCGACCAGCACGCCCACCACCAGGATCTGCATGCGCTTGCCGCGCGCCATCAACCAGACCGGAGCAAACAGCACCACCGGAACGAGCGCCTTGGCGAGCACCGCCAGCCCCAACATCAGGCCCGCCAGATATCCCGGCTTGGAACTCCCCGGCTCGCGCGCGTTGACCGCCACCGGGCCGAACATCGCAATCAGCAAGGCTGCGTTGAAGGCCGCTGACATGGGCAGGTCGGTGACCGAAGCGAAGCTGAAGGCGACCCAGCCGGCCGAGGTCCCCAGGATCGCGGTGGCCACCAGCGCCAGACGCGCCGAAAACTCCCGCGCCAGTACCTGATGAAAAAAGGCCAGAAACGCCAGGCTCACCAGAACGATCGGCAGGCGCGCGGCCCACTCCGCCGAGAGTCCGATCAGAAACCCGAGCCCACTCAGCCAGAACAGCAGCGGCGGCTTCTCGAACCAAGGCTCGCCGTCGAGGACCGGGGTGATCCAGTTGCCGGATTCGGCCATCTCGCGCCCGATCGAGGCGTAACGAGGCTCATCCGGACCCAGAAAGCCCACGCCGCCCAGATCCCACAAGTACAGTGCGGCCAAAACCAGCAACAGAGTGAAACTTAGGGAGCTTCTGGGCAAGTTCCCAGTATAGTGGCAGCCGCTGGCGGCAACGCCCAACGCCGGCAACCGGCGACGGGGATTTTTGCAGTGCCTTCTCCCGCATCCATACCCTCTCCGGACGGGACCAAATCCGGCCCCAGACGTCTATAAAAATGACGTCTAACTGGATGAGGTCTAACCGAATAGAGAACCGGCCTTTGGCCACGCCTCTCGCGCGCCCGTTGATTCATCACTCGCCTGATACTCCGTCCAGCCGCCTGACACTCCCCCTAGCGCGGGTTTTGCGCGACAATAATTCGAGAAAGGTTCCCATGAAATTTCTTGCCCTGTTTGCTCTTGTTCTGACCGGCGCTGCATGTGCACAGCCCTCTCCTGGCATCAATAAAGGAGAGCTGGAAAGCTATCTTCGCCATATGGAGATGTGGCTGCCGCAGATCGCGGTGGAGATTGACGATCCGGTGCCTTCCAGCTACCTGCCTGGCTTCTCCGAAGTCACCGTGCACCTTTCCTACAACGGCCAGGGCAAGGAGGAGCATTATTTCCTGTCGGCGGACGGCAAGAGCCTGGTCAAGGGCGAGGCCTTTCAAATTGACGGGAACCCTTTCCAATCGAATCTGGACAAGGTGACCGTCGACAGTTCTCCCAGCTATGGACCCGACACCGCGCCGCTGAAGCTGGTGGTGTTCGGCGACTTCCAATGCCCCTACTGCAAGGCCGAAGCCGAGGTCCTGCGCACCAACATTGAGCCCACCTTCGGCGATCAGGTACAGGTGATTTTCAAGGATTTTCCGCTGGAATCGATTCATCCCTGGGCGCGCGCGGCCAGCATCGCCGGACGCTGCGTCTATGACGAGAATCCCGAAGCGTTCTGGAAGTTTCACGATTGGATCTATGAACAGCAGGGCGAAATCAATGAGGAAAACCTGCAGGAACAGGTGACCTCCTGGGCCAACCTGAACGGCGTCGATAGCGTGGCGCTGGGCCGCTGCATCGACACCAAGGCGTCCGAGGCGGCGGTGAATCAGAACATCGCCGAGGGCCGCGCGCTGGGCATCAACGGCACGCCAACCCTGATGGTAAATGGCCGGCTGCTGCCGTCCGGCGCCATGCAGTGGGAGGTCCTGAAACAGGTCCTGCAACTGGAACTGAATCACCTGAACCCGCCACCGGCCACGGCGGAGGGCGAGTAAATGCGGGCGCGCAGCGGACGTTCCCCCAGCGGACATTTCCAAGATCGGCGGACCAGCCGGACGGCCGGATTTTTCGCGGCCACGGTGATCGCCGTCGGCGCTCCGCTGTGTGTCTCCCTCAGCGCGCAAAACGCTTCAAGCGACCCCGTTTCGATCGACGCCGGCCGCTATCAGCAACACATCGATTACCTGGCCTCGGACGAATTGCAGGGACGCGGCACCGGGTCCCCGGAGCTCGAAACCGCGGCCCGCTATATCGCCGATGAATTCGCCGCGGCGGGCGTCGCGCCCGCTCCCGGCACCGACGACTATCTGCAGTGGTATGAGGCGCAGATCGGCGCCCATCTGGACAAAGACAACCGGCTGGTGTCGACGCTGAACGGAAAGCCCACCTCGCTCACCGTCCGTAACGGATTCATTCCATTTAGCTTTTCCTCCTCCGGCGAGGCGGACAATGTCCCCGTGGTCTTTGCCGGCTACGGCATCACGGCCGCCGATCTGGGCTACGATGACTACGCCGGGATCGACGTCAAGGACAAGTTCGTTCTGCTGCTCCGCCACGAACCGCAGGAAAACGATGCGAACAGCGTATTTGGCGGCCTGGAGACGACCTCCCATTCGACTTTCGCCAACAAGGCGGTGAACGCCAAGCTGCACGGAGCCAAGGGTGTCATCCTGATCAACGACACCTACCACCACCCGCGCTCGGATGACGAACTGGTGGATTTCGGGCGCGCCGACGGTCCCAGCGATGCCGGGATCCTGTTCGTTCAGGTCACCGCGGACACCGCCGAGCCGTGGCTCAAGAGCACCGGCCGGGATCTTGAAACGATCATGGATGACATCAATGAAACGTTGAAGCCTGAATCGTTTACCATCCCAAATCTCACCGTGAGCATGAATGTCGACATCGTGCGGGAGCGGAAGCGCGTCCCCAACGTCGCCGCCTACATTCCGGGCGAAACCGACGAATACGTCGTCATCGGCGCGCACTTCGATCACCTGGGGTTAGGCGATGAACACTCCCTGGCGCCGAAGCAGATCGGACAGGTGCATCATGGCGCTGACGATAATGCCTCGGGGACGGCCGGCGTGGTGGAGCTCGCGCGTTGGTTCGCCCAGCATCCGCCCAAGCGGCGAGGCGTCCTGTTTCTGGCGTTTTCCGGCGAGGAGCTGGGACTGCTGGGCAGCTCGCACTTTGTCGAAGACCCGCTGCTACCGCTCAAAAACGCCGTCGCGATGCTGAATATGGATATGATCGGGCGGGTTCCGGAGGTAGGACCGAATGCGGGCCGGATCTATGTGAATGGCACCGGTACGGGCTCGAATTTGGACGAGCTGGTGGCCTCGGCGCGCAAGCCAGCCGACCTGAACGTCGACTTATCGGAGTCCACGGGATATGGCGGCAGCGACCATATCTCATTTTCCTCCAAGCAGATCCCGGTGATCTTTTTCTTCTCCGGATTGCACGGGGACTATCATAAGCCGAGCGACACGGCCGATAAGATCAACCACGATCACGCCGCTCGCGTCGTGGAATACGTCGGAGAGATTGCGACGGCGATCGCGAATGCCCCGGAGCGCCCGGAGTTTCAGCGCCTGGAGTCTTCAAATCCGCATGGAGGCGGAGACGCGGGGGGCCCGGTTTCCTCGGGCTCGGGTTCCGGATATGGGCCGTCGTTCGGCAGCGTGCCGGATTTCAACGAGCCGGAAACGGGTGTCCGATTTGCAGACATACGACCGGGGACGCCTGCCGACAAAGCAGGGCTCTTAGCGGGCGACATTCTGGTGGAATTCGGAGGCCAGAAAATCGAGAATTTGTACGACTTTACGTATGCGCTACAGGCCCATCAGCCTGGGGATGAGGTACTGGTTAAGGTACTCCGCGGTACTGAGGCGATTGAGGCGAAAGTACTGCTGACTGAGCGGGAATAGCTCTGCCATACTTGGGCCAGTTAGAAATGGAAACCGCCATGAACAAGTCGCTGCCTCCCTTGATCTTACACCCCTTTGCCGATTCCAAAGGACCCGGCAAACTGGTGGAAAGCTCCCGCGCCAGCCTAATGTTGCAGGGGTTGCTGCCCTCGGGCGAACGCAACCGCCGCGATCTGCAGCTAGCCCTTTTGGAGGGCCGGTACCAGGAAATCCGGATGCTGTTCTACGTGGGCAAAGACCTGGTGCGGTGGATTGACCAGTGCATGGAGCATGTCAACCGGGACGCCGAACTCCGGGGCCAGAACATCCAGTCGCAGAGCTTCGCGCAGCACCTGATCGATCATCCGCCAGCCGCCGTGCAGGCCAAGCTGAAAAAGTGGGGGGTCGCCGATTTCCGTGCCATCTTCTCCCGCGCGCTAGGCCTGAACGCCATTTGGAGCGATCTGCCGGCGCGGGAAAGCCTGGCGGATAACTTCGTCCGTCACTATTACCGGTTCGCCGATCAGATGTTCCTGTGCGAGCAGAATCAGGTGAAGTGGCAGGACATCTCCGGCATGGGCTTCGATTTTGAGATTTACGCATCCGGCGAGTACTCGCGGATGTTGGAGCAGCAGTGGGCCTCGGTGCCCTCAGGCAGTGATCAGTAAGTTGGCATTTTTCTCTCTCTCTTTGTAAGAAACTCTCTTCTCTCCATGGCTGTCACCCGATCCCGGGTGGCAGCCACTTCTTTTTTTGAGATCAAGTTTTTGAGAGATCGCGAAACGGTGGGCTGGGGAGACTAGGGGACTCGGAGGATCGAACCCCAACTCACCTGAAGGGCCACGGCGCGGCCCCCGGCATCGCGGCCAACCTCAACCGAAACGCGCTGATTCACCGAAAGCTGGTCGAAACCGGTTGGGCGTCCCGTATTCAAATACCGGGTTGCGTTGTTGAGGAACAACTCGCGATCGCCGTCGCGGGTATGGAGGATCAGCCCGTCGCTAGTGACCGCCGCGACCACGCCGCCGACGGTTTCCCTGCGGCGCTCCTGCACCTGCGCGAAGGTCACGCCGATGTTTCCCGGTGTCGGATTTCGCGGCCGGAAACCTGCCTGACGCACCCCGCGGAGTTCAAATTTCGGCTCCGGCACCTCGACATGAATGATCCGGACATAGCACTCAAACCGCTGCGTGGTGTGGTCGACCAGGATCAGCAGCGGATCGCCTTCGAGCAGGTTCTTGGCGCCAATCTTTTTGTCCCGATACTCGAAGTAGCTTTTGTGGTCGTAGGAACAGGTGAACTCCTGCCCTTCGGCGTCCTTGGCGATGATCTGGCCCTCGTCGTCCTCGCCGGCATCCTCATAGCTAACCATCTCGCCGTGGAAGTAGCCTTGCGGCATGGGACTGGCGGCGATGGGGGTGCATAGGGCGGCGATCGCCAGGCACAGGCTCGCCTCTGAATTGCGCCGCATCAGGAGTGATGCGACTCGCCGAGAGCTGCGCGAGGAACGCATGGGCTTAGCAGCCATTATACAATCTGAGATTGACTCCGATTCGACCATCTGATTCCCCTGCCGATTCCAGGCCTGACTCCGCTGCTGACGTTTCTTCCGCCGCCCGTTTGCGGCTGGATAGTTCAGTGGAGCCCGCGGGGGAATGGTTCCTTCGCTCCGGCATCCAGGAGCCCTCCGGCGGCGTCGCGCGCTACTACCTTGCCGGCGAGGGCGCCAACAAGCCAGTGTCGACCGAGATTACCGGATACGCGGTGAGCACGCTGACCTATCTGCATTCGGTGACCGGGGAGGCACGGTATCTGGATGCGGCGCGCCGCGCCGCGGATTACCTGCGTGATGAGGCCTGGGACGACGCGAGTTCGACCTTCCCCTTTGAACCGGGCTCGCCGCACGCGTACTTCTTCGATTGCGGCATTATCGGGCGAGGCCTGCTGTCGGCCTGGCGGGCGACCGGCGAAGAGAGTTACCGGGCTCGGGCTGAGCAGGCGGCGCTGTCGTTGGCCTTCGATTTTATGACCGGTGATGAGGCGCAGGGCGCGTTCCATCCGATCTTGACGTTGCCGGAAAAGCAGCCGCTTCCCCGCGAGCCGCGCTGGTCGCGCGAACCGGGCTGCTATCAGCTCAAAAGTGCGTTGCTGTGGAAAGAACTCGCCGATGAGATGAATCAGCCGGCCGCCGCGAAGATGTTCGAGACGGCGCTGGCCTATGGGCTCGCGACGCATGAGACGTTCCTGGAGGCGGCGCCGCGCGATCCGGCAGACCGGCTGAAGACGATGGACCGGTTGCATGCCTATTCGTATTTCCTGGAGGCGCTGCTGTGGGCCGGCGAACATGCGGTAGCGCGGACGGCGCTGGCCTGGGGCGTCGAGCATGCCGCGCGCCTCTATCGCGATATCGCCCCCGAGTTTGCGCGCTCCGATGTGCCGGCACAGATATTGCGGGTGCGGCTGATCGCGCATCATAGCGGGCTCCTGGAGTTGGATGAAGCGGCTGCCCGTCGCGAAGCCGAGGCCGTGGCGCGCCATCAGGAACCTCGGTCGAATCCCGATCCGCGGGTGGCCGGCGGGTTCTGGTTCGGCGAAAAGCAGGGAGCAACGCTTCCCTTCTCCAATCCCGTCTCGACCGGGTTCTGCGTGCAGGCGCTGCAGCTTTGGCGGGAGCATCAAGCCGCGAGAATGGCGCTTTGAGCGGTCGCAATTGATCTAATCCTTGCAGGTCCGTCGCCGATCCGTAGTGCGCCGATGACGATCGTTGACTGTTCCAGGTAAATCCAATTCCGGGCCGCCGAGCCGCCCGTGGCGGCAAGGCTGCGAGCGCGGCCGGACAACCGGTGAAGCTGCTGTTTGCCTCGGGGTCGGCGGCAGTGAATCAGCGCGTGCTGGAGGAATACCGGCGGATCTATCCCGAACTTCCGCTGTTGCTCGTCGCCGAGTTCGCGCCTGGAGGACTGTACAAGAACGAAACCTGGGTCCGGTATCATTTGCACCGTTCGCGCGAGGAGAATGAGGCGCTGGTGCGTGCTGCGCTCGCGGGGAGGCCGATTCGGCTGAGCGCGATCATCCTGGAGCCGCGGATCCCGCACTGGCCGATGCGGCGGCTGGGTTTCGGGATCGCGCCGTGGCAAGCGGTGATCTTCAACGAAACCGGGACGCACTTCATGCTGCGGCCGCGGTCCCTGCCCGCGATGGCCAAGCATGTGCTGTGGCGCTTGCGAAACCTGGTGCGCAGCGAGATGGCGCCGAAGGGCCGGATCGGGAAGTTGTTGAAGATCGCACGGAACCCTTCTGAATTGCGCCTTCCGTGGCTCTATCGGGCGGCGCTGCGGAATGGGGCGAAGCTGGCGGCAGAGCGTCCACAAGCTCAGGTTGCGGCGCTGGAAGCGAACGATCGGCCGCGCGGGATCTCTGTTGTGATTCCGTCGCGCAATGGGCGGGACTTGCTCGAGACGTGCCTGCCTCCAATTGCAGCGGACGCAAGCGAGATCATCGTCATCGACAACGGGTCGGATGACGGAACGGTGGAGTGGCTCGCGCGGGAATATCCAGAAGTCGTCGTCGAGCATTCCCCGGAGCCTTTGGCGTTCGCGGTGGCGGTGAATCGGGGGATTCGGCAGGCGCGGTATTCGCACGTCTGTCTGCTCAACAACGATATGGTGTGTGAACCCGGGTTCCTGGCGGCGCTCGAGCGGCCGTTTGCTGAGATCCCGGATCTGTTCGCCACCAGCGCGCAGATTTTCTTTCCCGAAGGACAGCGGCGGGAGGAGACCGGAAAGACGGTCATCAACTTGTCGCCCGCGCCGGATGAGTTTCCAATTCGCTGCGATGTTCCGCTGCAGGGCAAGGATGATGACGGGGAAGACCAAACCTGGGTGCTCTATGGGAGCGGTGGGTGTTCGCTATATGATGCGGCGAAGCTCGCGGCGCTGGGCGGGTTTGACGAAGCGTATGTTCCGGCGTACGTTGAAGACCTCGATTTAGGCGTGCGGGGGTGGCTGCGCGGTTGGCCGACAGTCTATTGTGCGGGCGCGAAGGTGCTGCATCAGCATCGCGCGACGACCAGCCGGTATCTAAGTGAGGCGGAATTGGATCTCGCGCTGGAGCGGAACTTCGTGCAGTTTTTGGCTCGGGCGATTCCGGATCCGGCGGTATTCGATCGGATGTGGCGGCAGAACGCGCTGCGTTTGAAGGTCCAGGAGAAGGCAGAGGCGCTGGAGGTCGCGGCAAGGCAGCCGCTGTGCCCGTCCCGGCTGGGGAAATGGGATTTCTGGATCTGACCTGCGGGCTGGTTTCGGTGTTTCCGGGCAAGCCGCGCACGCGGGCATCCGGTAGTGGTGATCGCGAGCCCCTATCTTCCCTTCCCGCTCTCGCATGGCGCGGCGGTGCGGATCTTCAATCTGATTCGGGAAACGGTGCCCGCAGCAAATCGGGTGGACGCGGTGGACGTCGTGCTGGTGGCGTTCGTGGAGCAGCCGTCGCCGGTGCCACAGGAGTTGCTGGAGCTGTGTACGGAGGTCGTGATCGTCCATCGGCCCGGGTCGCATGCGTTGCCATCGCGGGGTCGGCCGGACACGGTGGAGGAGTTCGATACGCGCGCGTTCCATGCGGCGCTGCGCCAGACGGTGGCGAAGTGGCGTCCGGACGTCGTGCAACTCGAGTTCACGCAGATGGCGGTGTATGCGGCCGATTGTGGTTCGGCGAAAACGATCCTGGTTGAGCACGACATCACCTATGACTTGTTTGCGCAGATGATTGCACGGGATCGGGCCGAGGGTCGCGCGCCGGATTGGGAGACGCAGCGGCAGCATGACCTCTGGCGGACCTTTGAGGAAGATGCTTGGAAGCGCGTCGATCGGGTGGTGACGATGTCATCGAAGGATAGGGGCGTAGTCGAGGTCGCCGGGAATCAGAACGCCTTGGCGGTTCCGAACGGTGTGGATTTGACGCGGTTTCAGCCGTCCGGCGAGCCGCCTGAGCCGCATCGGTTAATGTTCATTGGATCGTTCGCGCACAAGCCCAACGTGATGGCCCTGGAGTTTTTTCTGCGTGAGGTGTTTCCGAAGCTGCGGGAGGCGGTACCTGATGCCCTGTTGCACGTGATTGCCGGACAGAATCACACGCGCTTCTGGGATCTGAAGCAGGATGGTGTTGAGGTCGAACGGGTTCGTTTCGGATGTACGGGGAGCCTACAACCGCGCGGCGATCGTGATCGCTCCGCTGGTCGCGTCGGCGGGTACGAATGTGAAGATCCTGGAGGCGATGGCGATGGGGAAAGCGATTGTCTCGACCGAGGCGGGGATCCATGGGCTGGATCTGGAACGCGGCTCCGATGTCGTGGTGACCGATGATCCAGGCGAGATGGCGCGCGTGATCGGGCGGCTGCTGGAGCATCCAGAGGAACGCGCGGTGCTGGAACGGCAGGCTCGGGCGACGGCGGAACGGGTGTGGGGCTGGGATGCGATCGCGGAGGTCCAGAAGCGGCTGTATCGGGAGTTGTCAGATGCCGGCGGGTAACAAACCCGCCGCTACTCCTACAGCTTCTTTGCAAATAGCGAATAGTCAAGGCCACCGAAGAAAGCTTGTTGGACCGACTCCGGCAGATCTTTGATGGCGGGCATGGATTCGGCGGCGGGTTCCATATACTCAACTTCGACGTTCGCGAAGCCGGCCTCTTCGAGGTAAAAGCGCAACAATACGGGCGGGACCGGACGCGTGTGCGTGGGGTCGATGTAGAAGTGGGTGGCGAAGATCGCCAGGCATGCGGGGTTGGGTGTCTCGAAGGCCGCCAGCGCCCCGGGTTTGAGCTTCGCGCCGGCCAGCCGAACCAAGCGGACGAGTTCCGCGGGGCGCAGGTGTTCGACGACCTGGGAGCAATAGAAGCCGCCGAGAGACTGATCTTCGAGCGACTCCAGGTGGGTGAACATGTCGGCGACCTCGGCGGAAAGTCCCCTCTGGTTGCAGAGCGCAACGCAGTCCTCGTTCAGTTCGACGCCGTAGGCATCGATGCCTCGCCTCGCGCGCAGCTTCCAGGAACTCGCCGCGGCCGCAGCCGACGTCGAGAATCGGCCCGCCGGCCCGCGCGGACTTGAAGCGTTCGATGTAGCGGTCCTGCTGCGCGCGGATGCGTTCCTCGCTGCCACGGAACTGATCGGCGAAGCGCATCCAGTCAATGTCGATGTTCTCGTGCACGGGCGCCGCGCTGACCGTCGGGGCTTGATCAGGAGCGGGCGAGTTGGACGCGTGCAATTGCTTCTGGCGGACCAGACGAAGCTCGGTGTGGATCAGGCGCTCGTATTCGGTCCGGATGCGAGCCATGTCCTCCCACAGCTTCTTCTGGATGTCGACCATGCCCTGCTGAAGCGTGTCGTTGAACTCGTGATGCTGGAGGGCGATCGACTGGCGGAAGCCCTCTTCCTGGATCGTCAAGCGATGCTGATAGGCAGCCTGAAGCTCGGAAACAGTGCGTAGGATGCGGATCTGTTCGTTGAGATAACGCTCTTCGAACTCGGCCCGCCAGGTGTTGAATTCTCCGAGTCCGGATTGGAGAGTATCGATTTCGGCTCCGATGCTGTCGCGATCTTCCTCCAGGGCTATGATGCGCGATGCATTGCCTTCATGATGCGCGGCCAGCCGGGAGATCCCACGGTTCAACTCCGCGAGCGCCTCCAGCGCGGCTTCGACGCATTCCATCGTGGCGCGGTTGAACTCGACTTGCTCGCGGACGTGCCAGTTCAGGGCGCGCGAGATGAGTTTCTTAAAGCCCTGAGCGATGGAGTTCTTGAGGCCCGGCGGACGCGGGTTGACGGTGCCGATCGCGGCGACCTTGGCTTCGGCGGCATCGCGGGCGTGCAGTAGCGGCATCAAATCAGCGGCGCTGACTCCCTCGGCAAGCGTTTCGCCTTGTGGGGCGTTGGCGCGGGCGCGTTCCCGGACCTCGGCGATAGCGGCTTTGAGTTCGGCGTCGGTCACCGGCGCGAGGCTCCGCTGCGCGATCGGCGCGGCTTAGTGACTTGACGTTCGTAGGTCGCGGTGATTTTTGTGGAGATGCCACCGCGCGCGGCGAAGTCGCCGACCAGCGTGGCGCGGATGGGATCGGTGGCTCGCACGCAATCCACCAGCATGCGATTGACGACATTCTCCTGAAAAATGCCTAGATTGCGGTATTCGATGGTGTACATCTTGAGCGACTTGAGCTCCAGGCACAGCTTGTCGGGGACGTAGGTAAGCGTCAGTGTCCCGGTATCGGGCAGGCCGGTTTTGGGGCAAATCGAAGTAAATTCCGGCATGACGATTTCGATTTCATAGCCGGTCTCATATTGATTCGGCCAGGTTTCGATTTCCGGCAGGTCGGCATCGACGCCGGCGGCGGCATGCTCGTCTGTATACTGGCGCTCGATGTTGCGGGCGCCTTTGGATTTCACACTGGCGTACTTCATGATGTTCGCGAATTCGCTTCCCTGACGTCTCTTAGGTTAGTTCCTTGGACAGCGAGTTAAGGAACTGGCCGACGTCGGTGACCACGCCGATCGCCTGGCCGGTGCCGCGGTCACTGATCTTGGTGACGACGGCGGGGTTGATGTCGACGCAGATGACTTTCACCCAGCTCGGGAGCATGTTTCCGGTGGCGATGGAGTGCAGCATGGTGCCCAGGCACAGCACGATCCCGGCGCCGCGAAGCTGCTCGGCGTAGGCGTCCTGGGCATCGTTCATGTCGGTGATGGTGTCGGGCAGCGGACCGTCGTCGCGCAGGCTTCCGGCCAGCACCACCGGGACGCCGGCCTTGTAGCACTCATACATGATGCCGCTCTTAAGGACGCCGTTGTCGACTGCCTTGCCGATACTGCCGGCCTTGTAGATCGTATTGATGGCGCGCATGTGATTGCGATGCCCGTGCTCTTCCTGGCGGCCGTCGCTGAGCCGCACACCGAGCGAGGTCCCCAGCAATGCGCTTTCCATGTCATGCACGCCCAGAGCGTTACCGGCCAGCACGGCATTAATCCAACCGCCGTGAACCAGCTTGGCGAAGGCTTCGGCTCCGCCGGTATGGACGACTACAGGTCCGGCGACGACGATGATGCGCTTGCCCTCCCGGCGCGCCTGCTGCATCAGGGCGCCGATTTGCGAGACGGCGGTCTTGAGCTGACGTTCCGACGAAATTTCATTGCTCATGAAGGAGAACGCCAGACGGTCACGCTCCTTGGTTTCCGGCATGACGCGGATGCCCTGCATGCCGACGACCACGTGATCGCCGGCGCGGAGGTCGCGCAGGCGGCGGCAGACGGCGCGGTCCTTGTCGGCAACAATCATGGCGTCCATGCGCTGGTTTTCGACATCCAGCCAGCTTCCGTTGTAGCGGACCTGCGTGCGGTGATTGGTCGTGGAATAGAAATCGTCCGGGGCGCAGCAATCCTTTTCGACCTTGGCCAGCTGGGCGTCGCCCGTGTGCACCGGCGTACAGCCGAGGCCCACAAGTTCGGCCAGCACGCCTTCCATGCGCTCGACGTCGGGAGCTTCGACCTTCAGGCGCAGGTAGGATTGGTCGGCGTTGGTGACGCCGATACGGAATTCTTCGACCTCGAACTTGCCGTCGTGCTCGACGACGGCGTCGAAGATCCGCTCCATGAGGTGGGAGTCGACCAGGTGACCGGAGGTTTCCACAACTTCCTGTTGCATAAGGGTATCCACATCAGGATAGCGTGACCGTGGCGCGAGGTTGTCGGCTGGCGCGACGACGTTAGCGGGCGAACTTCTGAAGCTCCTGCGCTCTCCACTTGAGGTAATCCTTCGAGGATTGGGAAGCTGAACGCTTCCCGCCGAGTGAACCTCGGCCCCCGTCGAGTGGAGGTGGTGTCGCCGCGGAAATCGAGCCGCGGACGCACCTGTGGCGCTGGCCTGAAATAAGCAAGCCGATGAAGGCGCCTCCAAAGTTGGCCCTGCCGGATTAACCTGCTGACAGGAGCAGGACATAGCACTGGAACCGCCGCGGATTGCCATGGTCTCGCGGTTCACCCTGTGAAGGGTTCGGTCGAACGGGCTCTCCTATGCTTGAGCGCCTCGTCTCTTGTGGATGAAGATAGCGGACGCGGCGAATTTCGGGTCCTGAAGGGAAACGCGAAGTGGTTGCAGAGACAGGGGAAAGAAATTTTTGGAGAGAGGTTAGCTCACCTGGGGGCAAGTCGTGGCGCTGACGCTGTGGGCGGTGCGAGTCGCGGACGTATGCGTTGGCGCGCGCTACCGCTTGCGCTTCTGAAAGCCAATGGGTTCCCGGATGGGCGTGGGAATAGAGCTGCAACCATCGGGGATGGCGCGGGAGGGCGAAATCGGCCCTCGCAAGCTGAACTGTCAAGCGCCACGACACGCACGCATTGCGCCCTCCTTGCGAGTGAAAACTTCGCGGATTGGGAAGGTGAACCTTCCCGCCGGCTGAACCCCGGCCCACCGCCTCGGGTTGCAGATCGGTGGTGATAGACATCGGTGGTGATAGATAGACGAAGCCACTGCGCATGAGGCGCCCAAACGGGGCGTAGCCCCTCACCAGATGTAGTCTTTGGCTTCCGAGCGGCGGTCGTAGGAATCGAGCACGTGGACCACGCGGAGCTTTTTCAGCATGGCCGGAGAAAGCTGGCCGATGGGGATATAGATGATCTTGCGGTTCACGTGCGCGGCGATGGAGCGGAAAATCGAACGGGGCGGCTTCTTCGCGACATAGACGACAAAGCGCTCGACAGAATAGTCCAGCGCGGCGAGCAGCAGGCGCTCGGATTTCGATTCGGCGACATCGTAGTCGGGGTCGGTCCAGACGTCCATCAGGCGGCGCGGTGGGAGCGTCATCATGAGGCCGCCGTATTCCGCACGGCCGATACCGGGTCCGACGATGTGCTCGAACGGGTAGGTGGAGTAGAACGCCATGTCGGATTCGTTCTGGTGCTCGCCGAGCCACGTGGTCAGGTACTGGTAGCGATCCGCGGGGTCCTCATCGAAGATCACCACGACCGAGCCGACCTCGCCAGCCAGGCGGTCGGCCTGGCGGACATAGATCTGCTCCTGGTGCCAGTTGCGGATGGTTTCGCGGATGTCGATGCCGTCGAGGATCGAAGTGGTGAAGGGCTCGACGCGGACGCGCTCCTCGCTGAGCAGCGCCTTGGCTTTGTGCTTCAGGAAGCGGCCGTATTCCTCAATGACCAGATCCTCGGGAGGATAGGAACAGATGGCGTGGCCGTCGGTGGCGCGAGCCCACTCGCCTGGAGTCTTTTCCTTCTTGCGTTCCTTAAGGCCGGCCGGTTTCAGGCGCTGCTTGGGACGCGGCAGGCGGCGATGGATGCGCATGCGCTTGGTATTGAGCCAGATCTCGCCGGCGCTGAGCCGGACGGTGTCGAGCGTCGACTCGGCGGTTTGTGACAGATAGCGGTTGGCCATCTGCCAGACCTCCCAGCCGTAGTTGTCGTCGATGACGCCCTTGGCGGCCACGGCGAGGTCATAGGCGGTGGCGACCAGCTCGCCGGAGAGTTGGGCAAGGTTACGCGTGAAGCGGGCGATCATGCGGCGTTGCCAATGCACGACAGACTCGCCGGTATTGGTGCGGTATTTCTCTTCGGCTTCCTTGAGCAGGTCGAGTTGGACGCGGGGTTTGATGAGGCGCTGCTCGGCGCGGGCGCGATCGTCGGGCGAATCGCTGGAGAGATCCAGGCGGGCGAACTCGTAGCGTTCCTGCAGATAGGGGTATTCGATGGTGATCTCGACCAGGCAATCCGGGTGCGGATTCACCAGTTGGACGTCGATGCCGCGGGGGCGGCGCTCGGGCTCGTCCTGCGGCTCCTGCATGGCATCCAGGAGCGGATCGAGCAGGTTCAGCGAACAGACGACGACGGTGGTGGCGTCGGGATCGGCGCCCTGGAGCTTCCAGGCCATGGCGTTGGCGTGCTCCTGGATCTCGTCGGTGCGGGGCTGGGGGTGGATGCGGTAGGCCTCGATGTACTTGTCGAGGCCGATGTGCTGGATCGAATAGGTGTCGGGGCAGGTGTCGGGGAGGTGCGGGCGTTCCTGGGTGTCGGGCTCGAGGAAGATGACCTGGGCGCCGATCTCCTCGGCGGTGCGGACGGCTTCGGTGAAGGGATCGGCGGGTTCGATGGGGACGTAGACGGCACGGTCACCTTGATCCTCCGAGGATTGCTCGCCATAGGCTCCGCGATCCCCGGCATCCTCACCCGCCGAATTCCTTTCGCCGACCTTGCGGCCTCGGCCCTGTTCGGCGATGTAGACGATGGCCGACATTTCCGGGAGTCGGCCGAGAGCGCGGCGGTAGGCTTTTTCGAGGAATCCGGGAAGCTCGACGGCGACGATTTTAGGCCGGCGTTCGAGCAGGAGGCGGCGGAGGGCGATGGCGAATTCGACGCGGCCGGCGACCACCGGGAAATAGAGATAGCGGCCGCGCTCCAGGCTGGAGGAGAAACTGCGGAGGTCGGGGGCCGAGTTTGGATCTGGGGTCGGATTGGGCTCGTCGGCGTTCATTCCAATTCTGTTTTAGGCGGCCTGAAGGCCGCGCGCGGGGCATGGCCCCGCACCACATCACATCTCGTCGTTTTCAGCAATTTGGCGGGCTATGGCCCCGCCCCACACCATCAGACTCTCGGACGGGAAACCGAACCCGTCGCGACTTTCCTCCTGCGCTCTCTGCGTCAGATAACGCTTCGAGGATTGGGAAGGTGACACCTTCCCGCCGGGTGAACCCCGGCCCCCCACCCGATCATCCGCGCGGGAGGTAGCGGAGCGCTTCCTCGCCCAGCGTCTGGACGACCGCGGTTCGTAGAATCTCGTCGCCATCAATGGCCACCATGCGCTCCGAGCCCAGCGCAGCTTCGGCTTCCTCGGCGAGCGCCCGCACCATTTTCGAAGCAAACCGGGCGATGTTTACTCCATCGCGAGCCGTATAGCGCTCCTCGGCGGCGTGCGCGTGCTGCAGGAAGTCGGTGACGTAAAGGAGGATCTCGTCGTCGGCGAAGGGCAGATTTTCCCTGAGGATCGCGAGTTCCTCGTCGCGCTCGGGGAAGTCGATCAGGATCTGCGGCTGCAGGCGCGAATGGATATATTCGGGCAGATCGAAGGTGCTGGCGTCGTCGTTCATGGTCGCCACCAGGCGGAACAACGGATGCGCCTTGATTTTGATGCCGGCGACGATCGATTCGACGTAGCGGCGGTTGTCGAGCAGCGGAGCGAGACTGGCCCAACTTTTTTCGCTCATGCGGTTGCCTTCGTCCAGGATCACGATCCCGCCGCGAATCATGGCGGTGACCAGCGGCGAGGCGACGTACCGCAGGCGCGAGGCGCCCTCCAGCACCGGGGTGACCAGCAAATCTTCGGGGCGCGTATCGATGGTGGCCTGCATGATGTAGACTTCGCGGCCCAGGCGCTCGGCGGCGGCATAGGCGAGCGTGGTCTTCCCCACGCCGGGTTTCCCTAAAAGTCGGGGGCTCATGGGGATATCCCGCTCGTCCAGAACCAGCCAGGCAGCCAGAAGCTGGCGCATGGCCTCGCCCTGGCCGACCCAGGTGACGTCGAGCTGGTCCGGGTGGGCCAGATGCAGCGTAACTCCGTCAATATCTACAGTCATTTGCCTCCGGGGTTGTCCGCCTCCAGAGTAACAAAATCGGGAGAAGATTCCTTACTCCGGAATTGTCCTACCTGAGCCTGGAAATTCCCCCGGCCGAGGGTCAAAAAACCTCTAGCAGCCGGACCCAAGGTCTTGATATACTTAGATCTTGTGTGGGGCGGGTCCAACCATGCCCCACCAGGTACGGAAAGCAGGTTTTGCCCGTTAGCGCGCCGCACTGGTCCCCTTTCCCTTGGCCAACCGAAAAAGGGTGGGGTGTGTAAGCCGGGAGGCGCCAGGCCGAAGCGGGTACGGAAATGCCCGGCAGCGGGCGTGAAAGCAGGAAACGATGCAGTTCCACGTCAAAGATCTGGAGATTCGCCCGGCGCGATTCGAGGTGGAACTGGAACCGGGCGAGATCGATTACCTGGACGCGAAGCTTCGCCAGGCGGGCCTGTTGCGGGCCACCGGGCAGGTGGAGCTGGCAACAGCGTTGATCGGCGAGATCCGGATCACCGGGCATCTGAAGGTGACCACGGTGGGTCCGTGCGATCGCTGCCTGGAAGATGCCGAGCACGCGGTCGATACGGACTTTACGTTGTTCTACCGGCCGGATTCGTCCGAGGATTTCGGTCCCGACACGGGGATCGACGAGGGCGAAGCCGAGATCGGATTTTATGAGGGCGAGGCACTGGAACTGGAGGAACTTCTCCGGGAACAGGTGATGCTGGCGCTGCCGATGCAGATGCTGTGCCGCCCGCACTGTAAAGGGATTTGCCCGGTATGCGGGCAGAATCGCAACGAAGCCAGTTGCGAGTGCGACACCAGCATCGTGGACGAGCGCTGGGCCGCGTTAAAACAGATTCAGTAAGATTTGAAGTGGAGTTTTAGAGAGCAATGCCAAATCCTAAACGTAGACATTCCAAGCGCCGGACCTCGCAGCGGCGTGCCCATGACGGACTGAAGCGCCGGGTGGGCGCTGAGTGCTCGAATTGCCATGAGCCGAAGCTCCCGCATCGGGTTTGCCCGCACTGCGGCTATTACAAAGCCCGCGAAGTGGTGGAAGTCGCCGAGGAATAGTCTATTTCCCGTCCCATGCTAACAATCGCAGTGGACGCAATGGGCAGCGATCATGCGCCCGCTTCCGAAGTCGAGGGAGCCATTCAGGCAGCTCAGTCGCTCCCGGTGCGCGTCATCCTGGTCGGCATCGAAGATGTTCTCCGCCGGGAACTGAACTCGCATCCCTACGCCCGGGGTTTGCCTATTGAGATCCAACACGCCAGCGAGTTCATCACGATGGAGGACTCGGCGGCGCGGGCGGCCAGAGCGAAGAAGGACTCGTCGATTCGGGTCGCCTCGCGGCTGCTGCGCGAAGGCGTCGTCCAAGGGGTCGTCTCGGCGGGCAACACCGGAGCCACGATGGTGGTCGCCAAGACCACGCAAGGCGTCCTGCCCCGCGTGCAACGTCCGGCGCTGGCCTCGGCGCTGCCCTCGGCCAAGGGAAATCCCGTCGTCGTGCTGGACGTCGGCGCGAACGTCGATTGCAAGCCGGAGATGCTGGCGCAGTTCGCCGTGATGGGCGAGATCTACTCGCGGTGCATTTTCCATAATCCACGTCCGCGCGTCGGGCTGCTATCGATCGGCGAGGAATCGCACAAAGGCAATGAGCTGACCAAGCTCACCTTCCCGCTGCTGAAGGCGCTGCCGATCAACTTCATCGGGAACGTCGAGGGCCGGGATATTTTCAGCGGCGACGCCGATGTGGTGGTTTGCGACGGATTTATTGGTAACGTGGCGCTTAAAGTGAGCGAAGGACTAGTAGACATGTTCAAGGACATGCTGAAAGAGTCCCTGGGAGCCACGGTGACCCGCAAGCTGGGTTACGTGCTCTCGCGCGACGCCTATACGGATTTTCGCAAGCGGATCGACTATTCCGAGTACGGCGGGGTGCCGCTGCTGGGGATCCGGGGCGTAACAATTATTTGCCACGGCCGGTCCAACGCGAACGCGATTAAAAATGCGATCCGGGTGGCCGCCGAGTGCGCCCAGAACCGGATCAATGAGAAAATTGAAGCCGAGCTGGACAAAAGCGACTCTTTACAAGCAGCGGCCCAGTAGCGCGTGCGCGGAGGGGAAGTTTCCCCGCACCAGGTCGTCCTAACAGAAGGAGGAGCCACTCGCCGGTGGATTTGCCGGTCGGGCCGAACCATGGAGCGTAACGCCACCATGAAAATAACCCTCGCAGCCTTTGTTCTGCTCACTGCGACTGTGGGCGGGATCCCCGCATTGGCTCAGCCGCTGGATCCGGTTTCCTGGACGCTCTCGAGCCAACTGGATTCGGCTCCGCCGGGCACCACGGTTCCCCTGCGTTTTACCGCCACCATCGATCCCGGCTGGCACGTCTACTCGTTGACGGTTCCTCCTGGCGGTTTAGTCAATGCGACGCGGGTTTCCGTTGAGGACAATCCAGCCATCGCCAGCTACGAGATCTATCAGCCCGAGCCGGAGCGGAAGCTCGATGAAACCATCGGGCTGAACACGGAGCTATACGAGAACCAACTGGAGTTATGGATCCCGGTGACGCTCAGCGACGATGCTTCGGGTGACGTCACGATCGTGGCGGAAGCCTGGTATCAGTCCTGCGATAACCGGCAGTGCCTGATCCCCAAAACCAAGATCGGCGCCGTCACGATACACGTGGACCCGGCGGCCCCGGTTCCGGCGGCATTCGTCATTCCCAGCGGATACCAGAGTGTGATGGATCCGAAGGTCCTGGCGCGGTCGGCGGAATTGGCCCAGTCGGCCGAAGCCGGCAGCGAATCGGGCGCGGGCGCATTGGATTCCGGAACGACGCCGCTCGATAGCACGGGCGACAGCATGGGCGCGTTCATCCTGACCGCGTTCGGATTCGGGCTGGCGGCGATCTTCACGCCGTGCGTGTTTCCGATGATCCCCATCACAGTGTCGTTCTTCCTGAACCAACGTGGCGGCATACTGCAGGCGGTGGTCTTCGCGGCAGGGATCGTGGCGCTGTTCTGCGCATTGGGCCTGGGGATGACCGCACTGATGGGTCCGTTCGGTGTGGTGGCGATGAGTTCCAGCCCCTGGGTCAACGGCTTCATCGCTCTGGTCTTCTTCTTTTTCTCGCTGAGTTTGCTGGGCGCATTCGAGATCAACCTGCCGTCGTCGCTGGTGAACAAGATGGACCGGGCTTCGCGGCGTGGCGGGTACCTTGGCACGCTGCTGATGGGCCTCACGTTTTCCCTGACCTCGTTCGCCTGCGTGGGTCCGTTTGTCGGTCCGCTGCTGGTTTCCTCGGTGCAAGGCGATCCGACGCAGCCGGTGATCGGCATGGCGAGCTTCGCCACCGGACTGGCCTCGCCGTTCTTCTTCCTGGCCGCGTTCCCGTCGTATCTGCCGAAGCTCCCGAAGAGCGGCGGCTGGATGGCGCGGGTGAAGGTCGTGATGGGGTTTGTGCTGCTGGCGGTGATGTTCAAGTATCTGTCGAACATCGATCAGGTGCTGCAACTCGGCTTCCTCACCCGCGAACGGTTCCTCGCGGCGTGGTTCGTATTGTTCGCCATGGCGGGTCTCTACTTGCTGGGCCTGCTGCGGCTGGAAGGCATCGATGGGAGCGAAGAGTTGGGCATCGGCCGATTGCTGGTCGGCGCGACGCTGCTGATTTTCTCCTTCAGCCTGCTGCCTGGAATGTTCGGCGGTGCACTGGGCGAGCTCGATGCGTATGTTCCGGTGGCAACCTCGGCCGGCGTCTTCGGGAGTCCAACCGAAGAAGGTCCGGTGTGGATGAAGGATCAGTATGAAGAGGCGCTGGAGCTTGGGCGCGCCGAAAACAAACTCGTGCTGGTCAACTTCACCGGCTATACCTGCACCAACTGCCACTGGATGAAGGCCAACATGTTCCCGCGTCCGGCGGTGGCCGAAGCCTTGAATGACTTTGTCCTCGTGGATCTCTATATCGACGGCGGGGATGCATCCTCGGAGCGCTTCCAGCAGATGGAGCAGGATCGCTTCAATCTCGTCTCGATGCCGTTCTATGTTTTGATGGACGCCAACGAAAACGTGATCGCAACCTTCGGTGGTTCGACACGAAATGAAGCCGAATTCCTGGCATTTCTGGAGACCCGCACGTCTCAGGTGGCGGAGTACTTCTCGCCGGAATTTACGGCGAAGGGGCTCCCGCTGGAGGCAGGACCCTGGACACGTGCGATAACGTATTAGTAGCGTGTTCCGTATTTTCCGTCTTGCAGTCACCCTAGCTTTTGCCGGAACCCTTGCGCTTCCGCAGGAGCCGATTCGCGGCTTCCCTGCCTCCGAATGGGCCCCCGAGCACAAACTGGAGCAGGACGCGCAAACCATTCCCAATCCGGAGAATCTGCGGCGCTACATGCGCGAGATCGCGACCGAGCCGCATCACGCCGGCTCTCCGGGAGCGTTGCGCGTGGCGGAATATCTGCGGGATCAGATGACGGGCTGGGGCCTGGATGCGGTGATTGAGGAATCCGAGTCCCTGCTTCCCTACCCGACCGATCGCACGCTGGAGTTGCTGGGCGATCGGCCGTACAAGGCGAGGCTGGAGGAACCCGCCGTGGATGGCGACCCGGACACCAGCGATGCGGGTCAGCTTCCGCCGTTCAATGCGTTTTCGGCGTCGGGCGACGTCACCGCTCCACTGGTTTACGTCAACTATGGTCTGCAGGAAGACTACGACTATCTGGCAAGCAAGGGCATTAGCGTTCGCGGCAAGATCGTGCTCGTGCGGTACGGGGAAAGCTGGCGAGGCCTCAAGCCGCGGCTGGCCGAGGAGCATGGCGCGGTCGGCTGCATCATTTATTCCGATCCGCGCGATGACGGGTTCTTCACCGACGACACCTATCCGTATGGAGAGGCTCGGCCGGCCGGCGGGGTGCAGCGCGGCAGCGTGGTGGGGATGGAAATCTATCCAGGTGATCCGTTGACACCTGGTTGGGCATCGGAACCCGGCGGGAAACGGCTGGAACGGAAGGACGCCGCCAGCCTGCTGCATATTCCCGTGCTGCCGATTTCCTGGTCCGATGCGTCGCCGTTTCTTGAGGCATTGGGAGGACCGATCGTTCCGGAGAACTGGCGCGGCGCGGTTCCGGTGACCTACCATGCCGGACCTAGCCAGGCGCCGGTGCACTTGAAAGCGGAATTCGACTGGTCGACGCGTCCGTTGCGGAATGTGATCACGACGATTCCCGGGACCGAGTTTCCGAACGAGTGGATCATCTTTGGCAATCATCACGACGCCTGGGTAACCGGAGCCAGCGATCCCATTAGCGGAGCTTCGGCGTTGCTGGAAACGGCGCGAACATTGGCCGAGATGATGAATCGCGGCTGGCGCCCCAAGCGCACGATCAAGCTGGCGCTGTGGGACGGCGAGGAGTATGGGCTGATCGGATCGACCGAGTGGGTGGAGCGGCACATGGACGAGCTGGAGGAGAAAGCCTCCGTCTACATCAATACCGACTCAAACGGAGCGGGTGATTTCGGGGCATCCGGTTCCCATGCACTGGAGCCGTTCATCAATGAAGTGCTCCGGGATGTTCGCGCGCCCCACTCCGAGGTCAGCTTATTGACCGCGATTCACGACGCGCAGTCGAATCCGAGCGCGAAGGAGATACGGCCGGTACGGATTGGTTCGCTGGGGGCGGGCTCCGATTATGTCGCCTTCCTGCATCATGCCGGCATCGCGAGCCTCAACCTTGGTTTCGCCGCCGAGCGTGGGCAGTATCATTCGATCTACGACACGGTGGCCTACTACAACCGCTTCTCGGATGTGGATCGCAGCCACGGCGTGGCGCTGTCCCAGACCACAACGACCATGATCCTTCGCTTGGCGGACGCGACGGTTCTCCCCTTCGATTTCAGCGAGCTTTCCGATACGTTGCGGCGCTACGTCGGGGAGTTGCGTGGACTGGGTGGCGGTCCGGGCCGGGTGAGCCTGGTCAATCTGCAACGTCAGGTGGATCGGCTGGCGGCGGCCGGGCGCGCCTATGAGGCGGCGCTGAACGGCATCCTGCGGCAATCCGCAACGATCTCCCCCGACCAGTTGCGCGCGATCAACGATGCGGTTGAGCACGTGGAGCGAACATTGACGCTGGAGGACGGACTCCCCGATCGTCCCTGGTACCGGCATCAGCTCTATGCGCCGGGACTGATGACCGGGTATTCGGCCAAGACGCTGCCCGGCGTTCGAGAGGCCATGGAAGCGAAGGACTGGCGGAAGGCTCGACAACAGACCGGGCGCCTGGAGAGCACGCTTCGCAATACGGTCTCCGCGGTGGATGATGCGGTAAAACTGATGCGCGATTCGGTCCGGGGTCGGGCACGCCTTAGTCTTTGCCCTTCTTCTTGCGTCCTTTTTGTTGTCCTTCTTCGCGTCGTCTTCCGCTTCCAGTTTGGCCTTGGCCTCATAGAGCTTTTCCAACTCATCTTCCGGCAGCGACGGGTAGCGGGGATTCAGTTCGCGCATGGTGTGATAAACGAGCGAACCCACCGCCAACCGCATGAACCATTTGTTATCGGCGGGAATGACGTACCAGGGCGCCCACTCCGTGCTGGTCGCCTCCAGCATCTCCTGATAGGCCTTCTGATATTCGTCCCAGTGCTGGCGTTCTTCGACGTCACGCCAGGAGAACTTCCAGTGTTTCTCCGGCTCGTCGATCCGATCCAGAAACCGCTGTTTCTGTTCTTCCTTGGATACGTGCAGGAAGCACTTCAGAATGTGGGTCCCATTTTCGGTCATGTATTTTTCGAAGTCGTTGATCTGCTCGAAACGCTCCTTCCAGATGCCTTCGGGATTGACCGTCTTGGGCAGGCGCTGCGCCTCCAGGATCTCCGGATGAACGCGGACCACCAGCACTTCCTCGTAATAAGAACGGTTGAAGATGCCGATGTTGCCGCGCCGGGGCATGCGTGAATGGATACGCCATAGGTAGTCGTGATCCAGTTCTTCGGTCGAGGGCGCCTTGAAGCTAAAGACCTGGCATCCTTGCGGATTGATGCCGGACATGACGTGGCGAATGGTGGAGTCCTTGCCCGCGGCGTCCAGTGCCTGCAGGATGATCAGCAGGGAATAAGTATCTTGGGCGTACAGTTTTTCTTGAAACTCGGCGATCTTTTCGATGCCGTCCTCCAGAAGCTTTTCCGCGTCCTTCTTGTCGACATCCGATGGCGTGTAGCCGGGGTCGAAATCCTTTTCCAGAGAAAACTTTTTGCCGGGTTCTACCAGCGTCTTTTTCAATAACTCATCGTAGGGATAGTCTTTGCTCATGGGAAGGCGTGTCTTTCCGGGAACGATTTGCTTTCTGCCCCCAATGTAGCAGCCGCGCCGCTTCGCCCTACCTTCACGGGGGCTGTCCTACGATAGAATTTTGAGGATGTCTTCCGTCCCCGTTGAGGCTTCCCCGGCGCAAACCGCGACCACGATCAACCGTTGGTACATTCCCATCGGAGCTGTCCTGGTGCATATCTGCATCGGATCGGTGTACGCATGGAGCACCTTCGTGCGCCCGATTCAAGAGGTCTTTCCCAATCCGCCGGCGTGGTTCAATCCGACCTATGCCACCTACTCCACGGCTCTGGTGTTGCTCGGGCTGAGTGCGGCCTTCGGCGGACCCTGGGTGGAGCGGCGGGGGCCCCGCGTGGCGGCGATGGCAGCGGCGGTCTTCTTCGGTGGAGGACTCATCATCGGCGGGATCGGACTGCTGACCGGATCGCCCTTCCTCTTATTCGCCGGGATGGGCTTCATCGGAGGAATCGGCTGCGGATTAGGCTACATCGCTCCGGTGAGCACGCTGGTGAAGTGGTTCCCGGACCGGCGGGGCATGGCGACCGGCATGGCGATCATGGGATTCGGCGGCGGTGCGGCGGTCGCGGGATATCTCAGTGTCGTCTTCATGGATCGCGTGGGCGTCGGCTACACGATTCTCTTGATGGGCGTGCTCTACGGCGTCGTGATGCTGATCGGATCCAGAATTCTTCGAACACCCCCGGCGGGTTGGCAACCTGAAGGATGGACGCCCCCCGTTACAAAAAGCAGAATGATCGCAAGCGAGAGCATTTCACGGAATGCCGCGCTCAAGACGCCGCAATTTTATCTTCTCTGGTTCATCTTGTTTATCAACGTAACCGCGGGCATCGGAATCCTGGCGCAGGCATCGCCGATGGTGCAGGACCTGTTCGGAAAGTCCGCGCTGGAGGCCGGCGCGGTCGTCTCCCTGATCAGCATCTTTAACGCGACCGGACGCTTCTTTTGGGCCTCTTCGTCGGATTACATCGGACGACGCAATACCTACACCACTTTCTTCGTCGTGCAGTTCGTCCTGTTTCTGTTGATTCCAGGCATCGCCTCGCGAGGGGAATGGTGGCTGTTCCAGGCGAGCCTGTTCGCGGTGATCAGCATGTACGGAGGCGGTTTCGCGACCATCCCCGCATTCCTCGCGGACCTGTTTGGACCGAACAACGTAGGCGCTATCCACGGCGTAATTCTCACGGCGTGGAGCGCCGCGGCGATCGCCGGACCGGTGATTATCGGCGAGCTCTCGCAACGGGCCATCAATGCGCTGGAGGAAGGTGAGTCGCGTGTGCACATCTACGACAGCCCCCTGCAGGTGCTGGCCGGACTGCTGGCGGTCGGCTTTGTGCTGACATTATTAGTCAAGCCGCTGCCGGGAGCCCTGCGAGGCCACGCAGAAGCCGTGAAGACCTGACTTCGGCGGATCTTTTCCTTCCGGGCCGCGCAGCAAAGGGCTATTGTAGTGGGTATGTCACCACTCCGCGTTGGCCTTTTCCTTTCCTTTCTCAGCTCGGCCCTCTTCGCGCAACCGACCCTGACAATTTCCCCGGCGGTCATCTATCAGTGCAATGCAAACGGCCTCGGCCAGGCGACCCTGTATTGGCAGGGCGCGCCGGATCAGGTACAAATTCGAGTTGGCATGCCCAATGGCCAGGCGATGACCGGACTGCTCCGGGGGGCAGGCTTTACGCAAACCGGAGATTGGGTTTCCGATGGACTACGCTTTTTCCTGGTGAACGGCGCCGGCCAGGTGGTGGCGCAAGCGCGGGCGAGTGTGGCGTGTGGCCAGAATCCGGCGAAGCCGACGGTGCACTTAGGCCCCGCAAGTTATTTACCCCTGGCGGTGGGCAATCGCTGGATCTATGAGCTCAACTCGCGCGAGGTGTCACACGCATACCTCACCTGGACAGTCACCCGCAAGGTGAAGACCGCCTTCCGCGAATATTTCGAAGTCGAGGTTCGGGCCGGCACGAACGTCCAGACGCGCCTATTTCGCGAAGACGAGAGCGGACAGATCTATGAATATGTGGGGACCACCACCGACGCATCCGAGAAGCCTCTGCTGGATCCTTCGCTGCTTGCCAAGCAGCCTTACGAGAATGATCTGGCGCGCTTCCCGGACACGGTCCAGCCAGTGACCAATACGAATACGGATCGGACGAAGGAGATTTTCGCGCGCGGCGTCGGCTTGATCGAAAGCAGAACGGATCTGGTGACCGGTCCCTCGGGCGGCTTTGTGCGGTCGCTGAAGCTAGTGGAGGTATCGATCCCGGGAGGGATTCATCTGCGTCTGCTGCCGGCCACGCCCCGTGGTATCTCCGCGACCGTCGAATCACGGTTCGTCGACATCTCCGGGAAGAACGCGCCGAACTGTGCGGTGCCGGCCTACGCAGTGGCGAGTCCGGGAACGGACCCGCCGGGCACGTACAAGCCTTGCATGCAGGTTCGGGTTTCCGGGTTCGGACCGGCGCGGGTGGGCATTTATGTAGTTCCAGCAGCCCTTACAGGCATCGCTATCGGAGCTCTAGCCGCGAACTCGAACACGGCATCACAAGGCACGGGCCAAGTTTCTACATCAGCCAGCCCCGTAGCGTTTCCCAACGTGTTTGCGAATGTCAGCGACTCCGGGCAATGGGTGGAGTACCTGCGCGTGCCGCTCTTCTTCGGCCCCAACGCTCCTTTGCCCGCCGGATCGTATCGTGTGGTGGTCATCACGACGAAACCTGGGCCGCTTCCTCCCGTGGCTACCGGAGGGTTACAGGATGTGCTCACGGAGGTGGGACCCTCGGCGGCGATCGACATCACCGTGCGGTAGGAATTCAGGAGCCGGAAGTTTCCATCAGATGCCGCCGGTGGAGTTCCGCCGAGCCGGCATCGAAGCAACAGAAGATCACACGCGACAGTGCGTCAGGATGGTGCGCAACGAAGGATTGCACCGTCCTGACTGCGATCTCGGCGGCCTGCTCTTTCGGGTATCCGAAGATGCCGGTGGAGATCGAGGGGAACGCAATGGACTTAAGGCCGTTCTCCGCTGCGACTTCGAGGCTCCGGCGGTAACAGGAGGCGAGCGTTTCCGGCTCGCCGCTATCGCCGCCCTGCCAGACCGGACCCACCGTGTGGATCACGTGGCGCGCAGGCAGGCGATAGCCTTGGGTGATCTTGGCGTCACCGGCTTTGCAACCGCCCAGAAGGCGGCACTCGGCGACTAGTTCCGGACCCGCCGCTCGATGGATCGCTCCGTCAACACCTCCTCCGCCCAGCAGAGACGAGTTCGCGGCGTTGACGATTGCATCGACGTCGAGCGTGGTGATGTCGGCCTGAAGGACTTCGATCACGGTCACGAGGCAGCCCCTGGGATTCCCCTGCAGACCGCTTTACCTTTACAGGCGCGGGCTTGTAAAGGGCCGTCTTGTCAACGACCCTTCCAAAAGCTTATTGAACCGCAGAGGTCGCAAAGTTCAGGATGACCGACGGGAAGATGCCAAGGATCAGAGTCACCACGGCTGACCCGTAGATCGCCAATTGCAGCGCCGGTCCAGCGGACGGAAGATCCTCGGTGGATTCGCCGGGGTCCTTCATGTACATGACCACCAGCACGCGCAGGTAGTAATAGGCGGCCACGGCACTGTTCAGCAGTCCCAGCACGGTGAGCCATACCAGATGCGAATCCAGAGCGGCCTTGAAGATGTAGAACTTGCCGAAGAAGCCGCCCGTCAGCGGCACGCCGATCAGGCTGAGCAGGAAGATGGTCAGCATCGCGGCGATGCCGGGGCTGCGTTGCGAGAGGCCCGCGAAATCATCGATCGCCACGTAGCGTTCGCCCTTGCGCGCCAGGTACGACACGACCGCGAAGGCTCCAATGTTGGTGAAGGTGTAGGCGGCCAGGTAGAACATCGCCGCGGCGGTGCCCGTGCCTGAGTTGGCGACGACCGCCACAAGAACATACCCGGCGTGGGCGATCGAACTATAGGCCAGCAGCCGCTTGATGTTGGACTGCACAATGGCTCCAAAGTTGCCGACGATCATCGTCGCCAGCGCCACCGCCCATAGCATCGGGAGCCAACGAGCGGCCACCGGCGCGAGTGCGGTGTGGAAGACATTGATCAGGACGGCAAAAGTCGCAGCCTTGGGCGCCACGGTCAAGAACGCCGACACCGGGGCAGAAGCGCCCTGATAGACATCCGGCGCCCAGCCCTGAAACGGTGCAGCGGACAATTTAAAGGCCAGCCCAACAAAGATCAAAGCCGCGGCGACTGCGACGAACTGCTCCGGAATGTTGGCGCCCAGGATCAGCGCCTGGCGGATCTCGGCCAAATTGGTGGTGCCGGTAGCGCCATAGATCCAGGCGACGCCATAGAGCAGGAAACCGGTGGCGAACGAACCCAGCAGGAAATACTTCAAAGCCGATTCATTGTTGCGCGGGTCGTCGCGCAGGTAGCCGGCCAGAACATAGGAGGCGATAGAAGAGATCTCAAGGCCGATGAAGATCATCATCAGGTCATTGGCGGTCACCATGATGCACTGACCGACCAAGCTGAACAGCACCAGCGAATAGAATTCGCCGCCGCGTTCGTCCTCGCGAGCCAGATACTCGCCGGAAACCAATAGCACGACCAAACCGCCAACGATGACCAGCACGCGGAAGAAAGTCGACAGGCCGTCGATGATCAGCATGTTATGGAACGCGGGGCCCTGCGAAGACATCGCCGCCGCCACTGCCGCGCCGATCAGGCCGGCGATCGCCACCACGCCCATCATCGGATTACGGTTGTTACCGCGCACCGCTTCCATGAACATGATGAGCGTCCCGACCAGGGTCAGGATGATCTCCGGCAGGACGCGGGCGTATTCGACGCCGGTGGGAAACAGGTTATTCATTGCCGGCGACCTCCGCCAGATTGATCGGAGCCGGGGCGGATTGTGCCGCGCTGGTCTGTTGCATTTTGTTCAGAATGTCTGTGTTCTGTGCGCTGATGGCGGGCATGAACGTCTGCGTATAAATGCCCATCCAAACCATCAGGATCAGGAACGGAACAATCGCGATCCATTCCCGTGTGTTCAGGTCCGGCATGTGGCTGCTGACGACTTCCGAAGCTTTTCCGTAGAAGGCTCGTTGGTAAAGCCACAGCATGTAGCAGGCGGATAGGATCACGCCAAGGGCCGCGCCGACCGCCCAGCTGAACTGCGCTTCGGCCACGCCCTGTAGCACCAGGTACTCGCCAACGAAGTTGTTCAGCATCGGGAGGCCAATCGACGCCAGAGTCGTTATCAGGAATACGATCGCCAGGTTCGGCGCGGGAGTCGCCACGCCGCCATAGGCGGAGATTTCCAGCGAATGCCGCCGCTCATACATATAGCCGACCAGGATGAACAGCGCGCCGGTCGAGATGCCGTGATTCAGCATCTGATACACAGCGCCGTCGAAGCCCTGTTGGTTGAATGAGAAGATCCCCAGGACGACGAAGCCCAAGTGGCTCACCGAGGAGTAGGCCACCAGCTTCTTCATGTTCGGCTGCACCAGCGCGACCAGCGCGCCGTAGACGATGCCGATGATCGCCAACGCACCGATCGCTTCCGCGCTACGCTCGGCTGCATCGGGGAACAACGGCAGGCAGAAGCGGAGGATCCCGTAGGTTCCCATCTTCAGCATGACCGATGCCAGCATCACAGAGCCCGCCGTGGGAGCTTCGACGTGCGCGTCAGGCAACCAGGTATGCAGCGGGAACAGCGGAACTTTGATCGCGAAGGCGACGAAGAACGCCAGGAACAGCAGCATCGCCGTGGTGTCCGTGAAGGTCACCGCGCCACTGCGAATCATCTGCTCAATCGCGACGTAATCAAACGTGTTGGTCAGATTGTAGAGATAGATGATCGCCGCCAGCATCAGTACCGATCCGGCCATCGTATAGAGGAAGAACTTGACCGCGGCGTAGATGCGGCGTTCGTGTCCCCAGATGCCGACCAGGAAGTACATCGGCACCAGCGAGACTTCCCAGAACACATAGAACAGGAACAGGTCCAAGGCGAGGAACACGCCGATCACACCGAATTCCAAAAGAAGCAGGAAAGCGTAGTATTCCTTGACGCGCTTGTCGATGTACTTCCAACTGATCAACACCGCGAGCGGGGTCAGGAAGGTCGACAGGATCACCAGCCACAGCGTCAATCCGTCCAGACCGATGTGATAGCGGATCGGCGGGAAATCGATCCATTGCGTGTTGGTTTCAAACGTGAAGCCGGTCGGGGCCGCATCCGCCATGTACGGCGCAATCAGCCCCAGAGAGATCACGAAGATAATCAGCGATAGACCCAGGGCCGCTTTCTTCGCCATTTCGGCCGGCGCAAGCAGGATGAGGAAGAAGCTCACCAGGGGAGCAAACAGGATCAGATCCAACATTATTCAGCTCCTCCGGTAAAACCAATCCACAGGACGACGATCACCGTCCCGGCGACGACCCAAGTCGCATAGTTCCGTATGTAGCCGGATTGGGCATGGCGAAGAATCTGCCCAATGCCGCGCGCCACCGATCCGACGCCGTTCACAATGCCGTCGATGCCCCTCACGTCGCCAATGCGCCACAGCAGTTGCCGCGAACCATCCACCATTGGCCGGACGAAGGTCGCATCATACAGCTCGTCGACATAGTACTTGTTGTAGACCGCCCGATAGAGTCCGCCCAGGCCGGAAGCGATCGCCGCCGGCAGTCCCGGAGAGATCACATACAGGAAGAACGCAAGTGCGATGCCGCCGATACCCGCGGCAATCAGCACAGGTTCGATCCACCCCGGAGCCCCGCCTTCATGCAGCGGGAACATCGGTTCCAGAATCTCGGGAACCGGGAATATGTACTGTCCGCCGATGCTCAGTAGCGCCAGGATCACCAGCGGTCCCCACATCGTGATTGGAGACTCGTGCGGCGTCCCACCATGTCCGCCATGACCATGATCGTCGTGACCGTGATCGTCACCGCCATGCCCGTGTCCGGTATCACCTTTGTACTCTCCGAAGAAGGTCATGCAGAACGCGCGCGTAACATAAAATGCCGTCATCACCGCTGTCAGCGTGCCGAGCCAGAACATCCAGGGAGCGTGCTCATAGGCAGCCTCCAGGATCATGTCCTTACTCGCCGCGCCGGAGAGGCCCGGAACACCGGAGATCGCCAGCGTTGCGGCCGCCAACGTAAACATCGTGATGGGCGTGTATTTCCGCAGACCGCCCATCTTGCGCATGTCCTGTTCGTGATGACAGGCGTAGATTACCGAGCCCGCGCCCAGGAACAACAGCGCCTTGAAGAAGGCATGCGTCATAACGTGGAAGATGCCCGCCGAAAACGCGCCGACGCCCAGCCCCAGGAACATATACCCGAGCTGAGATACCGTCGAATACGCGTAAACCTTCTTGATGTCGAACTGCGTGATGCCGATCGTCGCCGCAAAGAACGCCGTCAGCACGCCGATCACCGCGACCACGTTCAGCGCGTCGGGCGCGTGCAGGAAGATCACCGAACTCCGCGTGATCATGTACACGCCCGCGGTAACCATCGTTGCGGCGTGGATCAGGGCGGAAACCGGGGTCGGGCCAGCCATCGCGTCCGGCAGCCAGACATACAGCGGAATCTGCGCCGACTTTCCCGTCGCGCCGACCAGCAGCAGCAACGAGATCGCCGTGAAGATCCCCGCGCTGGTTTCGATCGGCAGCGCGCTGACCTGGCTGAAGACGTTGGTGAAGTCCAGCGTTCCGAAGTTCACCACGATCAGGAAGATCGCCAGCGAGAAGCCGAAGTCGCCAATGCGGTTCACGATGAACGCCTTGTTGCCGGCGTCGGTGGCGAACTTCTCCAGGAAGTAGAAGCCGATCAGCAGGTAGCTGCACAGACCCACCCCTTCCCAACCGACGAACAGCAGCAGGAAGTTGCCGCCCAGCACCAGAACCAGCATGAAGAACATGAACAGATTCAGGTAGGCGAAGAAGCGATAGTAACCGCCCTCGTGCTCCATGTAGCCGACGGAATAAATATGGATCAGCGTGCCGATGCCGGTGACGATCATCAGCATGATCGACGTCAGACGGTCGACCATGAAGTCGACGCCAATGTTCAGCGACCCGGAATTGATCCAGGTGAAATAGTGTTCAATGTAGGGTTCCTCAAGGGCCCCCTCGCCGGAGAACAGCCCCAGCGAGTTCAGCGTGTTCACCACCCAGGCAAAGCTCAGCGCCACCGAACCGACAGCCACCGTATTGATGACCGCCTTCGGCAGGCGCCGGCCAAAGATGCCGTTGATGAGGAACCCGAGGAACGGGAATATCGGTATGAGCCAGAGTTGCATCGGATCTTAGTTCTTGAGCGAACTCACCTCGTCAATGGTCAGGGTTTGCCGGTTCTTGAAGATCGTCAGGATGATCGCCAACCCGACGGCGGCCTCGGCGGCAGCCACCACCATCACAAAGAAGCTGAAGATCTGCCCGTCAACGCGCCTCAGCATGTAGGAAAAGGCGACGAAGCTCAGGTTCACGGCGTTGAGCATCAGCTCGATCGACATGAAAACGGTGATGATGTTGCGGCGGATGATGAAGCCCAGCACGCCCAGGCTGAACAGCACCGCGCTGAGGATCAGATACCAGGCCAGCGGCGGGTTGGCCGGTATCGGCAGATCAGGCATTAGTCAATCTCCTTACGCGCCAGCACAATCGCGCCCAGAATGGCGATCAGGATCAGGACGCTGGTCGCTTCAAACGGCAGCACATAGACCGTGAACAGGCTGTTGCCGATGTCGACCGGCCCGCCTCCGCGGAAGCTGCCGAACACGACGCGTTCGCGTCTCCGGCAACATGCGCAGGATCGAGGCGGCCACCAGTCCCAGAAACACCACGCACCAGCGGAGCGCCCGACATACTTGCCCATCGAACGGATCACGGGTTTCTTTTCCGCGCCCGCATTGAGCAACATGATGACGAAGACGAACAGCACCATGATGGCGCCTGAATAGACGACCAATTGCGCCGCGGCGATAAATTCGCCTCCCAGCAGCAGATAGATCGCGGCCAGCGCCACCATCACGCCCACCAGCGACAGGGCGCTGGCGATCGGATGGCTCTGCAGCACCATGCTGACCGCGCACAGCACGGCGATGACGGCAAAAATGAGAAATAGGATTGAATCCATAAGCGTCGGAATCCCCGGGAGACCTCTAGGAAGTCAGGGCCACCCACAAGGCCGTAGCAAACAGGTTGATCAGCGCGACCGGGAACATAAACGTCCAGGCGAACTTCATCAGCTGGTCATAACGGAACCGCGGCAGCGTCGCGCGGACCCAGATAAACAGGAACAGAATCAGGCCGACCTTGGCGGTGAACCAGAAGATCGGTACCAGGAACATCTTCAGAATCGGAACCAGAAACAGCGCCCCGCCGCCCAGAAACAGCACACCGAACACCGGCAGCGTGATCCGGTCAAACGGCCGCGCCGGGCTCGCCGCGTGCATGAAGCAGACCGCGGCCGCCGCCCAGTTAATCAGCACCGGGATGTAGTCCGACCCGTATGCTGCCGGGAAGATCGGATGCCAGCCGCCCAGAAACAGCAGCGTCGCCATCGCCGAAACCGTCACCATGTTGGCGTACTCGGCCATGAAGAACGAAGCGAACTTCATCGAGGAGTACTCGGTATGGAAGCCGGCGACCAGTTCATTTTCCGCTTCGGGCAAATCGAACGGGATGCGGTTGGTTTCGGCGAACGCGGAGATCAGAAACAGCACGAAACCGAGCTCCTGCCAGCCGCTGAACACCGTCCAGCGCGGAATGAAGCCGAACATGTAGCCCGCCTGCGCATCCACGATATCGCGCAGGTTCAGCGAATTGACCACCAGCAGCGGCGCGGCGATCGCCAGCGCCATCGGCAGTTCATAACTGATCATCTGCGCCGAGCTGCGCAGACCACCCATCAGAGCGTACTTGTTATTCGACGCCCAGCCGGCCAGCGCGACGCCGTAGACGCCCATGCCGCTGATGCCCAGGATGAACAGCACGCCGATGTTCAGATCCGTGATGCCCAGGTTCGTGTTGATGTCCAAACCCGGAATCTCCACGGTGGGTCCGAACGGAATCACCGCGATGGAAATCAGCGCAAACAGCACCGCGACAAACGGCGCCAGGAAATAGAAGAACTTGTTGACATGCGAAGGCAGCATGTCCTCTTTGGTGATGAGCTTGATGACGTCGGCCAGCGGCTGCAGCAACCCGTGCGGGCCAACGCGCCGGGGACCCACACGCAACTGCACGTGCGCGATCACCTTACGCTCAATCCACTGCAAATAGGCGAGCACATGCATCAGGATGGCCACCACGATTGCAGTTTTGATGAGACTGAGTACGAAATAGTTATTTATGATCTCTGCCATGTCTGTAGCGGCCTAACAGTCGCCGGTCGCCAGTCGCCAGTCGCCAGGTTGATCCTGACGGCCCGACGAATGCTTTACCCTCTACGAAGCTTTAGTGTGCCTCTCCATCGAATTCAACAACCCCACCGTGATCCTGCCGGACTCCGCCGTGAGATCCCGAATGGCAACCACATCGGATTCTTCAGCGAAATAACCCAGCCGTTGGGCGATCAGCACCTGTGTTTCGAGCTCTGCGAGAGACCCCAACGCGATCGAAAGATGATGCGCGAACTCTCGATGCCCCTTTCGTCCACTCCCCTCGGCGATATTTGACGGCACCGGGATCGCCGACTTCCGCAACTGGCTGGTTAACCCGTACAGCTCTTCCTTAGGAAAGCTCCGGGTGACGCGATAAACGTCTTCCACCAGATCCATCGCCTTCTGCCAAGCGGTCAAATCCACAAACCGATGCGTTGACTTCGGCTGTGGCATCGGACGACTGGCGACTGGCGACTGGCGATTCATAATTGCCCTCAGTCTCCAACCGACTTCGGTCCCGGAGCTTCCTGCACCTGATGGCCATACAGCCCGCCGGGTGACTCCATCACCGAGTTCAACAACTTCGAATACTCACTCAACGTGCCCGAGGTGAACAGCGTATCGCCAGCCGATTGAATCGCTCCCGGCAGCGGCGCCACGCGACCGTTCAGCGGCATCGTTGGGGCGGCTCCACCAGTCGCAATCACCGGCAGTGGGACATCATAGCCACGCACGTTTGTCCGAATCTCGGCCAGAACTTTATCGGCCTTCCAGATGCCCATCTCCTTGGCGAGCCCCATCTCCCGGGCGATCGAACCAACGATCTCCAGATCGGACTTGGTGCCCATCACCTGGATGGCCTGCTTCAGCTTCTGGACCTCGCCGCAAACGTTGGTGACCGTTCCCTGCTTCTCATAAGCCGAGGCCGACGGCAGCACGATATCGGCCTGCTTCGCCGTCTCGGTCAGAAACATATCCTGCACAACCACGAACGCGCTGCCGGATTTGAGTTCGGCCGACTTCAGCGGATTTTCGCCCACGACCCACAACACATCCAGGTCCGGCGCATCCAGCATCTGCTGCCAGCTCATGCCGCCTTCAGTCGGGATCAGCCCCATGTCGAAGGCGCCGCGCGAATTCGAGTAGTCCACCAGGCAAACGTACTTCACCGGGATGCCCAGCGAATCACCGAACGCCACCAGCTTCTTGACGGCTTCACCCTGGATCGCATCGCCAAAGACGATTACCAGGTCCTGCTCGCCCTTCAGCTTCTCGGCCAGCGATTCGACACCGGCCAGTTCCCCGCCCGGATCGACACGAACCGACGCGGCGGCCTGCTTGTCCTCGCGAACCGGACCGGTGGTCACCGTATAGATGTGCGCATTGTGATGCCGCACATTCGCCCGGACCTGGAAGGCCAGAAGCGGATGTTGCTGGGAAAGATCAGATCCAACGATCAGCACCGATTTCGCAGTGTAAAGATCACCCGACCGTCGCCAGCGGATCCTTGCGGTCCGAAAGCGCATCATAGAGCCCGGCCAGATCGCCGGTGCGCTTATGATCGATGTTCTTGGTGCCCAGGCACTGCCGCGCGAACTTCTGCAGGTAGAAATTCTCTTCGTTGGTCGTATGATTTGACCCGATCACGCCAAACTTGCCGCCGGCCGCCTTCACCTCGGCGAACTTCTTCGAAACCGTTTCCAGCGCCTCGGCCCAGGAAATCGGCTCGTGCGACCCGTCGGCGGTCTTCCGCATCGGCGACTGCAGCCGGTCCTCGTGATTGACGAAGTCGAATCCGTAGCGACCCTTGACGCACAGGAACTCGCCGTTGATGCCGGACTGGTCGCGATTGTTGCCGCGCATGATCTCGTCATCGCGGACGCCCAGCGTGGTCCGGCAGCCGTTGGAGCAATGCGTGCAAATCGTGCCGACGTGCTTCATCTCCCACGGCCGGGTCTGATAGCGATAAATCCCGCTGGTCAGCGCGCCCACCGGGCAAATATCGATACAGGCGCCGCACTCATCGCATTCCAGATGATCGTGCTTATTGGGGATGATCTCGGCGATCACGCCGCGGTTACCGATGCCCAGTGCCCCGACGCCCATGCCTTCGTTACAGATGCGTACGCAGCGGTAGCACAGGATGCAGCGCGGCGCATCGAAGTAGACCACCGGCGACCATTGCTTTTCATCCACGTGCAGTTTACGTTCGGCGAAGCGGGATTCACCGGCGCCGTAGCGAAACACCATGTCCTGCAGTTCGCACTCGCCGCCTTTGTCGCACACCGGGCAATCCAGCGGATGGTTGGTCAGCAGGAACTCCAGCGTTCCCTTGCGCGCGCTTCTTGACCACGTCCGATTCGGTGTGAACCACCATCGGCGACCCGTCGCGATTCGGACCCACCGGCAGCGTACAGCCGACCTGCAGCTTCGGCGCGCCTTCAACCTCCACCAGGCACATGCGGCACGCGGCCTGCAGTGTCAGCCCGGGGTAATAGCAAAACGCGGGGACCTCAATGCCGTTTTCGCGCGCGACTTCGATCAGCAGCTTGCCTTTTTCGGCCTCGATCTCCTGACCGTTAATAATGACCTTTGTCAGTTCTGCCATGCCTACCTTTATTCCGCGCTCGCCTAAACTGCCACCGACTGAAGGCGCTTTTCAAAGTCGGCTGAGAATTTCTCGATGATCGACATCGTGGGCATCGCCGCCGCATCGCCCAGCGCACAGAAGGTGCGTCCGAACATGTTATGCGCCAGCTCGCCAATCAAGGCGATGTCAGCGTGCTCCCCGCCCCCGTCGTCGAACCGCTGCAGCATCTTGCGCAGCCAGGTCGTACCCTCGCGGCACGGGATGCACCAGCCGCAGCTTTCATGCGCGTAAAACCGCATGATCCGCAGCGCGACCTTCACCATATCCGTGGTTTCGTCCAGGACCACCATGCCGCCGGAGCCCAGCATCGAGCCCGCCTTGGCAACCGTATCGTAGTCCATCGCGATATCGCACTCGTCGGCCCGCAAAATCGGACAGGACGAGCCCCCCGGAATCACGGCCTTCAATTTCTTGCCGCCCGGGATCCCCCCGCCGAGCTTCTCAATGGACTCCATCATGTTGTAGCCCAGCGGAACCTCATAGACGCCCGGCTTGTTCACATGCCCGGAGATGCAGAGCAGCCGCGTGCCGCCATTCTTCGGCGTACCCAGATCGTGGAACGCCTGGCCTCCGTCGCGGATGATCACCGGCACGGAGCTGAACGTCTCGACATTATTAAGAAGCGTCGGGCAGGCGTAGACGCCGGCGACCGCCGGGAACGGCGGCTTCATCCGCGGGATGCCGCGTTTGCCTTCCAGGGAGTCGAGCAGCGCGGTTTCCTCGCCGCACTCGTAAGCCCCTGCGCCTGAATGCGTATGGAGGTCAAACTTAAAGCCAGTCCCGGCCACGTTATCGCCAAGATACCCCTTAGAATAAGCCTCCTCCAGAGCCTTATTCATGTGTTCGATGAGATAACGATACTCACCGCGAATATAAATATAGCCCTTATGAGACCCCATCGCCAGGCCGGCGATCGCCATGCCCTCGATCAGCTGGTGTGGATCGTACTCGATTAGCAGCCGGTCCTTGCAGGTGCCTGGCTCCGATTCATCGGCGTTGCAGACGATGTAGGTCGGCTTGGGTGAGTCGCGCGGAACAAAGCTCCACTTCAGGCCGGTCGGGAATCCCGCCCCACCGCGGCCGCGGAGCGCCGAGGTCTTTACCTCTTCAATAATGGCGTCCGAGCCTATCTCCTTGGCCTTCAGGAACCCGGTCCAGCCGTCATTGGCCAGATAAGTACCCAAGGAAGCCGAGTTTTCCAGGCCAAAGCGCTTGGAAACCACCAAGGTCTCCAGCGGACTGGGTTCGTTATATCGAGTCAATGGCATCGTGCGCGTCCTCTACTGAGCCTGCCGAATCCCGTCCAGAAGCTCATCCAGCTTCTCCGGCGTCACGTAATGATGGAAGTCGTAGTCAATCTCGACGGCCGGCGCCCAACTGCAGGCACCCATGCACTCGACCTCTTCCAGTGAAAACAGGCCGTCGTCGGTGACGCTCCAGGTGCCCGATGCCGAGCTTCTTTTTGGCATGCTCATAGAGCTCGGTCCCGCCGGTCAGCATACAACTGATATTGGTGCAGACCTGCACGTGGATACTTGCCCATGGGCTTGCGGTGCAGCATCGAGTAGTAGCCGACCACTTCGTCGACCTGCAGCGGCGTCACTTCGCAGCGCCGCGCGACCTCCTCGATCAGTTCCTTGGTAACGGAGCCCACTTCATCCTGCGCATACATCAACATCGGAACCACGGCGGATCGTTTGCGGCCTTCCGGATACGCCGCCAGCATCTTCTCAAACCGTTGTTCTAATTCCGGAGAAAAAGTCATAGTGCAAGCTCAACCGCTCTTTAGCGGTCCGTGTCCCCCAGAACGAAGTCCATACTGCCCAGCGCCGCGATCGAATCGGCAATCAGCAAATCCTTCAGCAATTCCGGAAGCGCCTGCAGGTTGCCGAAGCTCGGCGTCCGCATATGCACCCGGTAAGGGTGCGAGGTCCCGTCGCTGACGATGTAGTAGGCGATCTCGCCGCGCGGCGATTCCACCACCTGGTAAACCTCGCCCTTCGGCACTCGGAAGCCCTCGGTGACGATCTTGAAGTGGTAGATGAGCGACTCCATCTCGGTCTTCATCTTTTCGCGCTGCGGCAGCACCACGTGCGGAGCGTTGGCCTTGTAGTCGCCTTCCGGCATGCTGTCCATCGCCTGCACGATGATCTTAGCCGACTCACGCAACTCCTTCATGCGCACGCGGTACCGGCCCCAAACGTCATTGGAATGCTCCACGGCGACGTCGAAATCGAACTTGTCGTAGCTCGAATAGGGCTCATTTTTGCGGGCGTCGTAGTCCAGCCCCGCCGCGCGCAGCATCGGACCGGTGATTCCCAGGTCCAGCATGTCCTCCAGCGGCATCGGAGCCACGCCCTTAGTCCGGTTGGTCCAGATCGGGTTGGCGTTCAGCAGCCCTTCGTACTCGTCCACGCGCGAGGGGAACTGGCGGATGAACTTGCCCATCGCCTTCTCCCAGCCGCGCGGCGGCTCCAGCGCGACCCCGCCCACACGAATGTAGCTGGTCATCAGGCGCTGGCCGGAGAACATTTCGAGCAGCTTGAGAATGTCCTCGCGCTCGCGGAAACAATAGAAAAACATGGACATCGCGCCGATATCCAACGCGTGGGTTCCCAGCCAGACCAAGTGGCTGTTGATACGGCTGAGCTCGGTCAGCATCACCCGAAGCCACTGCGCCTTCGGCGGAATCTCCAATTGCAGGAGCTTTTCCACAGCCAGGCAATACACCAGATTGTTGGCCAGGTTCGAAAGGTAGTCGACGCGGTCTGTCAGCGTGACGACTTGCGACCAGTTCAGCGCTTCACACTGTTTCTCGATCCCGGTGTGCAGGAACCCGATGTCAGGCTCAGCACTGATGATGATCTCACCTTCCAGCTCCAGCACGATGCGCAGCACGCCATGGGTCGACGGATGCTGCGGACCCATGTTGAGGGTCATGCGCCTGGGCGCGGAAGGCGAATCCGGCTCGTAGCCCTTGGCTGGGATGGTTGCAACGTGATCTTCAAAGTTACGCTTCATGTTATCCCTTGCAACCTATTCATCTTGATAGGAATATTTGTACCCGTGGATGGGGTAATCCTTGCGCAGCGGATGCCCTTCCCAGTCCAGTGGCATCAGGATACGCTGCAGATTCGGGTGGTTCCGGAACCCGATCCCGAACATGTCGAAGACCTCGCGCTCATACCAATCGGCTCCGCGCCAGACACCGGTCACCGAATCTAATTGGGGATCCGCGCCGCCCACTTTGCATTTCACCCGTAAGCGGCAGTTTTTCTTGATCGAGTGCAGATGGTAGACGACCTCAAAGCGTGGCTCGGATGGATGCCAGTCCACCGCCGTGATGCTGGAGAGGCGGACGTAGTCGGCTTGATTCTTGAGGTAATCGCACAGCGAGAGGATCTGCGCCGGATCGGCGATCAGCGTCTGCTCTCCCAGGGCTTCTTTGTCTTCAAGTATTGCGGGGTGCGAAAGGCTGTCAGCCACGGCTAGTTCTCCTCCTTATCCCGGGCCATCGACCAGTCCAGCGCGCCCTTCTTCCACACGTAGAAGAACCCGACTAGGACCACCGCCACGAACACCAGCATCTCGGAAAAACCGAACATGCCGAGGTCGCGGTAAACCACCGCCCACGGATACAGGAAAACCGCCTCAATGTCGAACAAGATGAAGATCATGCCGACCAGGTAAAACTTCACGCTGAAACGCTCAGCGGCCGAACCCACCGGAGCCATACCGGACTCATAAGGTGTGTCCTTTAAAGGAGACTTCGCGCGCTTGCCCAGCAGTGTCGAGGCGCCCACCAATCCGGCGGCCAAACCGGCTGCAATGAGCACCTGCACCAGGATGGGAAAGTAAATTTCAGGTAGTGTTGTTGGCATCGTCCGACGGCGGTGAACCCATGCTGACCCCCCTCAGCTCCCGGGCTCGCCATCCTCTCCGCGTAAACCGTAACTATTGAATATAGTGACCATCGAATCGATGTGTCAATCTAAGACGGTAACAGGAGAGTGAAAACCGCATTCGTGGCGCCTCGTCTCCTGCCTGCAACCCATGTCTAAAACAGAGACAATCGAAATTGTTTTGAACGGATCCCCTCGATCCGTCCCCCCTCAACTGACGCTGGAGGGGCTACTCGACCACCTGGAAATCGATGCTTCCAGAGTTGCGATAGAGCGGAACCGCGAAATCGTTCGCCGTCCGCAATGGAACCAAACAAGAATTGTAGCAGGCGACGAGTTAGAGATCGTGTGGTTTGTCGGAGGCGGGAGCGCTTGATGCCCGCTGGGGGGCCGGCGTTCAGTCGGCGGGAGGCCGTTTAGCCTCCCGATCCGCGAAGGATCGATCAACTGGGACACAATGTCCATCACGCGTTGAGGTGATGTGGCGCCTTCAGTTTCTCAGCGAGAAGGAGACAGGCGACGGGGACACCGCGAACTCTCCTGGGCGCAATTGAGCATCACAGGTGGGCGCGACCAACGCCCTACTTCGGCATCGCGTCGCAGAACCCTTGCAGCATCTCCAGGTACATATCCAGCGGCAGCAGGTGTATCTCCGCGCGGCGCGCTTCCAGGTTTTCCGGATCTTCCACCGGCTCGGCGATCGTCGCCTTTCCGCCAGCGCAGTCGCCCCCCTGCGTCCCCCATCGCTGCGGACGCCCCAGTTCATGCATCGTGCGGTCGTAGAGCAGCGCGTAGGATTCCATTGAGGCGTCGCCCGCCTCGGCCGCCTTTTGTAAAGCCGGAAGAATCTTTTGGTGCAGTTCGGCATCCTGGTGCTGCACCAGAATCGAGAACGCATTCGAGCCACGCCGCCCCACCAGCGAGTACCCCGGCCATCCGTATTTCTCGAAAATCGAAACCACTTCGGGGCGGTGCTCGGCGTCGATCCGTTGCATCGCCTCCATATCCATCGGAACCGCCAGCCGCGGCTCCTGATCGATCGCAACCATCTCCAGCAACCGATCCCGCAGCGCCTCGAGCTCGGGACTTGCGAGATGCTCTTCCCAATCCGTCCCCACTTGTAGCTGGTTGTCCGCGGCCGGACGTTCCACGGCCAGGGCGGCCATCCAATCGGGCAACCCTTCGGGCATCAGGTCGGCGCTTCCCGCCTCGCCCAACCGCAGTTCCATCCGATCGTCTCCGTGATCGGTCCGAACCACCAACTGCACCGAATCGGGGCCACTCGCGCGTATTGTTAAGGGCCACTCGACGAGTCCTCCCCGCACATCGGTGATGGCTCCCGTATTGTCGAAAGTAATATTGCGCGGGCGCCGCAACGCCCCGGCTCCCTGGCCCGCATCCAGGTGAAGCACGATCAGATTCTGATCCCGGAAGCGCATCACCCAATCGCCGTCCCAGGGCTCCTGCCGCGAACACCCGATCACACCGGTCACGGCAATCGCCACGATCAGTCCCCTGCCTCGAAGAGCCGCCCACACACTGCCACGGCCGCCTGCACCCCTCATTCGTCCTGCCTCCTTGGCGCTCCTCCCCTTGAAGTTCCTACCTCCTTCGGAGTGGTGCCTGCCCGCATCGCCTCTTCCCGCGTTTCCCGCGCGCCATCCCGCCCGATACACTCTGGAGAAGCTCCGACCGGGCGTCCGGAGAATATTCCAAGCGAGTTCCTGCTTTCTTCTAAACGTCGCCCGGAATCCCATGGTTTCGATCCCCTCAAAAATTCTGATTCAATCCCGAATTTCTGTTAAAACATCTTTGCCCCTTCGTGTAAGTCGCGATGCAACAGCACTTTGGTGCTTTTCTCTTCATGGAGAGCCGGCCCGACCGGCCTTGAGATTCCAACAAGGAATGAACCCAAACGCGAGGTTTCGTATTGACTTGCCCCACCAGTCGAGTACAATCATTAAGATCCCGTTGGCAGCGTCATCGGTGGTTCTGTTCGCGGCGGGAACCTTTCCTTACGACTATGCAGAGAGTCCGCAAGAACCGCATCAATCCTGACATTCAAGACCGCACCTATTCTTCGGCGGAGGTGTCGCAAATCGCCGGGGTCAGCTTACGGCAACTGCAGTGGTGGGACGAGCGGAAAGTGGTGTCGCCCCGTCATGAAGGCCACCGCCGTGTTTACTATCCCGCCGAGGTGATCGAGATCACTGTCATCGCCGAGCTGCGCCGCAAGGGTTTCTCGTTGCAGAAAATCCGCCGCGTGCTGCGCTTCCTGCAAAAGGAAATGGGTCGGCGCCTTTCCGACGTCCTGGGCGGCGCCTCGAATGAGCTGCACTTGGTGACCGACGGCAAGTCGATCTACCTTGAAGAAGAGAACGATCGGATCATCGACATCCTTAAGAACGCTAACCAGGCGATGTTCCTGGTCTGCGTCACCGATCAGGTTCGTTTGTTGGAGCAGGTGGATCGCAAGCCGATGCGGACCGCCGCGGCAGCCGCCAACGGACGCCGCTCGCGCGCCAGCTAATTTTCCCTCTGTTTTTCCGCGATTTTTAGCGAAGGCTCCCTGTCACCGGGGAGCCTTTTAGACGCCTGGAGCCAGCCTCCCGTTTCATCCGCAAGTGATTTGTGCATAAGGGAAAAATCGGCTCTGGCGAATCGACATTGACCTGTTATACTGGAAACGCCTGGAGGTCGGTTTAGATGCTCAAAGCGCGTCGTCCTTATGTGATTGTTCCGTTGTTTGCGATCTTGGTGGCAACGGGGATCTTCACCTCGGAGATGGTTCCCTCGGCGGCAGCCGCGGGAGATCCGGATAACAGCCTCAAGTCCTTTACTGAGGTGTATAGCGCGGTGGAGCAGAACTTCGCCGACAAGGTGGATCCCAATCAGGCGATCTATAAGGGCGCGATTCCCGGCATGCTGCGCATGCTGGACCCCCACTCCAGCTTCTTTGATCCCGAGGCCTATCGCGAAATGCGCGAGGACCAGCGCGGCCGCTACTACGGTGTCGGCATGCAGGTGGTCGGCCGCGGCGAAGAGACGATGGTGGTGCAGCCGTTCGACGGCTCCCCGGCCAAGAAAGCGGGCCTGCGTCCTGGCGACGTGATTCAAAAGGTCAACGATACTTCGACGCTGGGCTTGAACGTCACCGAGGTCGCCGACCTGCTGCGTGGCCGCCGCGGCACCGAAGTCCAGGTCCAGGTGCAGCGCCCGGGCGTGGAAGATCCCCTGCACTTCGCCATCACCCGCGATGAGATTCCGCGCTTCAGCGTGAAGGGCGGCTACTACCTGCAACCCGGAATCGGCTACATCAAGATTGAATCGTTCAACGAAAACACCAACGAAGAGATGGTGGAGAAGTTCCGCGAGATGGACGAGGCGAAGGTCAAGGGTCTGGTGCTCGATCTGCGCGGCAATCCCGGCGGCCTGCTGAACCAGGGCGTCGCCGTCGCCAGCCACTTCTTAAAGAAGGGCGACCTGGTGGTCTATCACAACGGCCGCAATTCGCCGAACCGCAACTACGCGGCGACCGCCGATGGCACCGGCAAGGACTACCCCATCGTGATTCTGGTGGATCGCAACACGGCTTCCGCCGCCGAGATCGTCAGCGGCGCGCTGCAGGATCATGACCGCGCCTGGATCCTGGGCGAGAACACCTTCGGCAAGGGCCTGGTGCAGACCGTCTATCCGATGGGCGACACCACCGCGCTGGCGCTGACCACCTATCAGTACTTCACGCCCAGCGGCCGCCTGATTCAACGCGACTATTCGAATACCAGCTTCCTCGATTACTATACGCATTCGGATCTGAATGAGCGCAACGAGGACGACGTCAAAATGACCGACAGCGGCCGTACCGTTTACGGCGGCGGCGGCATCACGCCGGACCAGCACTGGGATCTGCAACTGGCCAACAAGTTCCAGGCCGCGTTGATCCGCAGCGATTCTTTCTTTGACTTCACTGCCCAGTATCTGGGTCCGAAGCCCGGAAGCGACTTCAAAGAGGGCTGGCAACCGGATCAGTCCGTCATCGACGCCTTCCACAAATACCTGGTCGACAAGGGCATCCCCTTCGAAGAAGCCGCCTTCATGACCAACCTGGATTGGACCAAGATGCGCCTGAAGCAGCAGATCTACGCTTCGGTCATCAGCGACATCGACGCCGAGCGCGTCGCCATCGAGTCCGATCCGGAAGTCAAGGCCGCCATTGATGCGATGCCGCAAGCCAAGACCTTGTTGGAGAGCGCCAAGGACCTGCTGGTGCAGCGGATGAACTCGCAGACCTCGGCAACCGCGGAATAACGCCTTCTACGCCGTTAATAGAGACACTGCGGCCCGACTCCCCCGCGGGCTTGGACTAGACCGGTTTCAAAGCGTGCTTGTTGTGCTCCCGCGCCAGGTCAACCTTGTTGACCGCGCCGCAACGCAACGGGAAGAAACCGGGCCGGACCGATTCAGAAATTGGATTAGACAACAGCTTTGGAGCCACAAATTACCGTTCTGGACGCGGGTGGGCAGTATTGCCACCTGATTGCCCGCAAAGTGCGTGACCTGGGCGTCTATGCCGAGGTCGCTCCCTCTGACACGCCTGCCGGCGAGCTCAGGAATCGGAAGGCCATCATTATCTCGGGCGGACCCTCCTCGGTCTATGATTCCGGCAGCCCCACTATCGATCCTGAAGTGCTGAAGCTCGGGATCCCCGTTCTCGGCATCTGCTACGGCCACCAGCTTATGACCCATCTGCTCGGGGGCAAGGTCCGCAAGGGCGACAAAGGCGAGTACGGATTCGCGCAGATGACCGTCGGCGACGATTCCCTGCTGCTCCACCATCTGGACACCCAGTCCGGCCAGCCGGTCCAGAGGCATCAGGTATGGATGTCCCACCGCGATACGGTACAAACCGTCCCGGAGGGCTTCCATATCACCGCCAGCACCCCGACCTGCACGATCGCCGGTATGTCCGATCCGGCGCGCCAGTTGCACGGTGTCCAATTTCACCCCGAAGTGGTGCATACGCCCAGCGGAACCCGCATCCTGTCGAACTTTGTCTTCGGCATCGCCGGAGCCGCCAAGGATTGGGATCCGGCCGGGCAGCTCGAACAAGTCGAGCGCCAGATTCGCGAGACCGTCGGCGACCGCAACGTCTTCTTCTTCGTCAGCGGCGGCGTCGACTCGACCGTCGCCTACACACTGTGCCTAAAGGCGCTGGGCCCGGATCGCGTCCACGGCACCTACGTCGACACCGGCCTGATGCGGGCCGGCGAAACCGACTTTGTCCGCGAGAGCTTCCGCAAACTGGGCGCCACGGCCTTCACCGTCGAGGATGCCTCGGCCGAGTTCCTGGCCGCGCTCGAAGGGCTCACCGGACCGGAAGCCAAACGCCACGCCATCGGCGAGGAGTTTGTCCGCGTACAGGAGCGCATCCTCGAATCCGAGCACTTCCTCGACAACCACTGGATCCTCGGCCAGGGCACCATCTATCCGGACACCATCGAGTCCGGCGGGACCGCCAAAGCCGATCTCATCAAGACCCACCACAACCGCGTCGCCGGCATTCAGAAACTGATCGAGGAGGGCCGCATCGTCGAGCCTCTTTCTTCGTTCTATAAGGACGAAGTACGGGCGGTGGGACGCCAACTCGGCCTCCCCGACGAGCTGCTGGACCGCCATCCCTTCCCCGGCCCGGGGCTCGCCATTCGCTGCCTATGCACCGACGCCGCCAACCCGGTCGAGCCGGTTTCGCTTTCCACAACAACCCTGTCGGGGCCCGCGGACCTCTCGGGATGGATCGTCCCGGTGCAGTCGGTCGGCGTGCAGGGCGACGCCCGCACCTACCGCGACGTCCTCGCGCTGGATCATTTTCCGGAGTCGCAGGAAGCCGCCTCGGAGCTGGTCAACCAGATGGATCGCGTCAACCGCGTGGCCACCTGCGTGTGGTCCGCCGCGCCGCTGGGCGAGCTCCGGACCGCGCCCGCCGCCATCACCGCCGAGCGCCTGGACCGCCTGCGCGCGGCCGACGCCATCGTCCGCAAGTTGACCCATGCATTCGGGCTTCGATCAGCAGGTCTGGCAGTTTCCGGTGGTCACGATTCCGCTGGGTACGGCCGATGAGCCAGATTCGGTGGTCCTGCGGCCGATTGATTCCACCGACGGCATGACGGCCAGCGTCGTTCGGATGCCCGACGAGCTGTTGGCCCGCATCACAACCGAGCTCAGAACGGTTCCCGGGCTCGCGGCGATCTTCTATGATCTGACCAACAAACCCCCCGGAACGATTGAGTGGGAATAAGGCGAGTACCAAATCCCCCCGGGTTTCTCATTAGCTCAGCCGGTCAGGCATCCCCTGAGTTTTCTAAGAAAGTAACCGCAAATTCGGTCCGAATAGGACTTTAGACCTCAGAGTACTGTCCCAGCCGTCTCCTTCAGAAACCTCTTAGCCTGGAATTCGCGGTAGGTCCACATTCACCCTTCCTTTCAATCGCTTACGAGATATTCTCCGCACCCCCCTCGGGGAACAATTTCGTAGCACAACGGTACAAATTGCATATTCACAAGCAAGACGGACGGTATAGACATTTGTGTCAAAGGGCCGTAGGATTTCCGTAACAGGAAAAAACGTCATGACTGGTTCTAATCGCCGCCAAATTCCTCTTTCTCCGCATCGCTCCCGGCGGCAGCGCGGATTCGTAATCATCTACCTGGTCATCGCCAGCTTCCTGCTGTTTGGGATTGTGGGTCTTTCGATCGATTCCGGACGGATGTACTTCAAGAAGCGGACGATGCAAGCGGCGGCAGACGCTGGGGCCATCGCGGCGGCCTTCGAGATCCAGCGCGGTAACTCGTCGCTGATGACCCAGGCGGCCGAGCACGACGCCTCCCTGAACGGCGTGCCTGCTTCGGAAGTGACGGTCAACTACCCGCCCAGCGCCGCGGCGGGGACCTATGCCGGCAACACGCGATTTGTCGAGGTCACCGTCCAGGAAAACGTCCCCACCACGCTGCTCAAGCTGGTGGGTCCGGAATACGGCACCGTGCGGGCGCACGCGGTCGCCGGCGGGGTGCAATCCGGCGACTACTGCATGCTGGCGCTCAACCGCACGGCTTCCTCGGCGCTTTGGATCCATGGCAACGACACGCTCAACTGGGGTGCGGCATCATGTCGAACTCGAATTCCAGCAGCGGGCTGCGGACCTCCGGCGGTGTCAGCATCGACGCCAGCTTCATCGGCGTCTCGGGTTCCTATTCCGCCAATGGAGGCTCCGGGAGCGTTTCCCCCAACCCGCTTGGCAACGTGCCACCGAAGATCGATCCGTTCATCAATCTCCCCGAGCCGCCCTATAACGGGTGGCCCGCCGCCGTCTACGATTCGACCACCGATACCTACTCGTGCCCTGGCGGTTCCTGCGTGTTCGGCTCGAGCGTCAACGTCAGCGGCGGCGGGGGTGGAGGCGGTGGGAACGGCAATGGGAATGGCAACGGAATGGGAATGGCAATGGCGGCGGCAACAACGGCAACGGAGGCGGCAACTCCGGGACGACCTTCCAGCCCGGCGTCTATGTCTTTGAAAATGGAGTCCGCTTCACCGGCGGCAACGTGACGGCCAACGGCGTCACCTTCTACAGCACCGACGGCGATATTACCTTTACCGGGAACACAACTTTGACCATCTCCCCGTCGACCTCGGGCCCCTATCAGGGCATTTCGATGTTCGTGTCGCGCAGCGCGCCCGGCGGCCTACTAAAGTTGGGCCAGGGCGGAGCGACGCTGAACTTCCGTGGCGCCTTCTACGCCCCCACAATGGATATGCGCTTCGCCGGAACCCCGCAAGGCACCAGCCCCTGGGCCATGCTGGTCGCCGACACGATTGAGTTCGCCGGCACCTCAGATTTGAACCTGGCCTACCCGCCCCAAAGCGAAGGACCGCAGATCTACCGCGTCACGCTAGTGCAGTAGTCGAGCAGGGATGCCGGATGCCGGGTCGACCGCTCCCATTGGAACTCCAGGTCTAGTACGGCAGCACCAGTTTCGGGGACGGCCCTTCGGGCTCGGGTCCCGGAACGAACGGTGGGTCCGGCGCCGAAGGCCGCCGATTTCCGCAGAACGATTTGAGGAGAAGAGTTCACAAAGACGGCCCTAAGCCAACCTCCAGTTCCCACCTAGTCACGAGGCTTATCTACCCTATGCCCTTCCCCGTTCCGGCCTTAGGATTTTCCCCCAAAAAGCACCAGTCGGAGGCTTGGGAAGGCGGTAAGTCCCACGCTTGCAATTTGCTCGCATTTGCCGCCCCCAAACGTGGGGGCTCCAGGCTCGGAAACACCTGCGAAAAACTGGTACTTTCGTTCCACTTACCCCCGGAAGTCTACGGGGTGTCCACATGCCGCTATAAAGGCGATAGTTAGGACAGGTCACAGGAGTTTCCGCAATGAAACGCACGAATCAACCAAACGCGAAACACAGCCGCAAGGGCTTCGTGGTGCCGTATTTCGTCATCATCTCCTCGCTGTTGTTCGGTCTGGCGGGGCTGTCAATGGACGCCGGCCGCATGTATTTCAAGAAACGGGTCTTGCAGGCGGCCGCCGATGCGGGCGCCCTGGCGGGAGCCAATGAGCTCCTGCGAAATGTGAACTGGTACCTGAACGCCTCCGCCGTGCACGACGCGGTGTTGAATGGCGCCCAAGCCGGAGACGTTACGGTGAACTGGCCGCCTTCGGCCAACGCCGGCGTCTACTCGGGCAACTCGCGGTTCGTCGAGGTCGTTATCCAGGAAAATGTCCCTACCACGCTGCTAAAGGTCGTGGGTCCGGAATATGGGACCGTCGTCGCTCGCGCGGTGGCCGGCCTCACCTATTCGGGTGACTATTGCATTCTGGCGCTGGATCCGCACGCCAGTTCCTCTCTGTGGGTCCATGGCAGTGACGGCATCCAGTTGGACTGCGGCATGATGGCGAACTCCGACGCCTCCAACGGCTTCCGCACCAGCGGTTCCGTCAATATCAATGCCGACTTCCTGGGCGTCACCGGGCAAGCGATCGACAACGGCAGTAGCGGCAGTGTGAACCCCACTCCGCTGGACAACGTGCCGCGCGTGCCCGACCCGCTGGCTTACCTGAATCCACCGGATTACTCCGGCTGGCCCCAGGGGATCTATGACCGGACCACCGATACCTATAGTTGTCCGCAAAACCATTGTGTGTTCAACGCTCCGGTCCACGTCGGCGGCGGCAACCCCAATGACGGAGTCAATCCAACGTTCCAATCCGACAGCACTTATGTGTTCCTGCGCGGCATCCGCATTACCGGCGGCAACGCCACCTGCCTGCGCTGCACCTGGTACAGCCCCAACGGCGGCGATATCTTCATGACCGGCACCTCCTCGCTCACGCTGACCGCGCCCACCACCGGCTACTACCATGGTGTCGCCCTCTACGTGGACCGCGGGGCACCCGCCGGCACGATCAACCTGGGACAGGGCGGATCGCAACTGTACTTCCGCGGCGCGTTCTATGCGCCTACCCAGGAGCTGCAGATCGCCGGAAATCCCTATGGAAGCAGCGACGCCTGGGCCATGATGGTCGGCGACACGGTGAACTTCGCCGGAACCTCGGACTTTGAGCTGCATCCGCCGCCGCAGGGCGAAGCGCCGGATACCTACCGCGTGACTCTGGTCCGTTAGCCCCGAGCAACCGATAAGAGAAAGAAGGCACGATATGATCTCACAATGGAAGATCCGGAAAGGGGTGAGCCGGAGCCGGCAGCGCCGCCAGAGAGGCAACGCGATCCTGGAATTCGCCGCCGCCTTCCCGCTCCTGATCCTGCTGATCGTCGGCGCGGCCGATATCGCCCGCAGCCTGTATGACGCGGTGGCCGTCGCCGAGGGAGCCTACGCGGGCAGTTCCTATGGCACGCTCAACAACGTCTATAGCTCGGACACCACGACCATTCAGCAAGTGGCCATCGCCAGCGCCAGTCCCGATGCCGGAACCGTGACCGCCACACCGGAGCGGTTCTGCGATTGCCCCGGCAGCCCGGCCACCGGCCCCGGCGATTCGAACGCGGTCGACTGCATTAACGGGAGCTGCCCGGTCTACGGAATGCCTCGGGTGTACATGAAAACCACCGTCACCACCAACTTCGATTCGATCTTCCACTGGGGAACGGTCGGGGGCGATCTGACCATCGGGCGCTCGGTCTACCGCCGGGTGCAGTAAATCCTGACGTTTCTGAAGAGAATTTCTATGATTGCCGTTTCCAAACCCGTTTCCAGACAGCGCCGCGCGCAACAACGTGGCAATTCGACGCTCGAAACCGGGTTGGTCCTGATCGTTCTGACCATGATCAGCCTCGGCATCATCGAGTTTGGACGCGCCGTCTGGATCTACAACACGTTGAGCCACGCCTCGCGCGCGGCTCTCCGCTATACGCTGGTGCGCGGAACCGAAAACCCGGCCAGCGACGCCGACATCACCGCAGTGGTTTATCAAAACACCCCGGGGCTGGTGCCGACCGACCTCCAAGTGCAAACCACGTTCAATCCCGACCGGACACGCGGCAGCCGGGTGACGGTGCAAATTACCTATCCGTTCCGCTTTGTCGTGTCTCCCTCGCTGGACGCCAACCAAGCCATGACGCTGAACCTACGCAGTACCAGCGTCGGGATCATCGATCAGTAACTGAGCAAACGATTTTTCTCCCCCAATGAACTGAGCTACACCGCCGGGCCCGAGGCTCGGCGGATTTTTTTGTGTTCAACGTCTTCGGGCTCGACAACGATTTCGCTGGAGGGGAGACAAATCAGCCTACTGGCAATGCTGCTCAAAGGCCTCGGTCAGCAGCTTCGCGATCTCCGGCGCCTCGCGCGTCTCGATGTCGCGCCGATGCATCATGTAGACCGGCTGGCCGTCCTTGAACAGCGCGATCGAAGGCGAGGACGGAGGAAACGCCGCCAGCTTGGTGGAGCGCAGATGCGCCACGGCCTCATCGTCTCCCGCCGCGAACACCGTGGTGAAGCGATCCGGGCGAACCGTATGCTGCATCGCCATCCCGACCGCCGGACGAGCCCTGCCCGCCGCGCAGCCGCAAACCGAATTGATCACCATCAGCACCGTGCCCGTACCGGGCGATAGCGCCTGGTCCACCTCCTCGGGCGTACGCGTCTCCTCCACGCCGAAGCGCGTGAGGTCCTCCCGCATGGGAGCAATCAAATATTCCGGATGTGCCATCGACAACATTTTAGCAAGCGGGAGCGAGGCGCTCCGGGAATCCGCCCGCCCCGGGTCGTCCACCCGCTGCCGGACTCGGGCTCTGGACCGCGGCAGGCGCAAGTGCTATTGCCGCCAACGAGGTCGGTTGAGTACGCTCGAAAGGTATCCTTATGTGCCGATCCATCGTCCTCGCCGTGGATATCGAACCCGCCGGCCGTGCCGACGTGATCTCCGCCGACGATCCCACCGGTTCGCGGGGCTTGCGGATCACTCTCGAAAGGCTCGGCAGGCTGCGCGAACTCCTGGAGCAGCGCACCGGAGCCTCGGCGCATTTTCACTGGTTCCTGCGCGGCGACGCGCAAATCGAGGAAACCTGGGGACCGGATTGGCTCCCCCGTGGCTGCCCGGAACTCATCGGCGAGATCGCGGGCCATCAGGACGGCACCGGAATCCATCCGCATGTGTGGCGCCGGCATCCGTCGTCCGGCGAATGGTCGAACGATCCCGCCGACCCGGATTGGGTCGCCCATTGCGTGGAGCTGAATTGCCGGCATCATGCGCATGTCTTCGGCGCCGCGCCCCGCGCCTCGCGCATGGGAGATCATTGGATCTCGCGCGAACTGCTGCCCGTCCTTCGCCGCGCGGGCATCCAATATGACCTGACCGTGGAGCCGGGCGTCCCCGCCATGCCCTTCTGGAACGATCCCAACGCCACCGGTTCCCTGCCCGATTTTCGACGGGCTCCAAGGCATCCGTATCTCGCCACCGATGACCCACTCCGGCCGGCGGTGATGCCCCTGCCCGATGCGCCGTCGTTGACTCAGGAAGGTTTGGTTCAGGAAGAGTTGCTTCAGGAACAGATAGTTCCGCAACGAGACGCCCTCTGGATGGTCCCGGTTTCCACGACCTCCCCCCGTCTGGTCCTTCGCCGCCGCTATCCGTTCTTCGAGCGCGTCTCTCGGCCGGCGAATCTCGTGATGCACCCCGACCAAACCCGGGCGCACCTGAAGCGTGAGCTTTCGCGGGAAACCACGGATCCGCTGGTGCTGCCCCTCCGCTCCGGCGATCTCGCTGAGCCGGCGTACCTCGAAGCGTTCGACCACATTCTTCAGGGGATTCTGCTGCATCCTCGGCTCCCGGAGGCCCGCTTCCGCACCGTGGAGCAAGCCATGCAGCACTATCTGGAGCAGCCACCGGCATCCCCGGAACTCGCGGGAGTGCACCCCGGGTGAACGTCGAGCCGCGGGACCCGGCCGCGCCTGATATCTCGGTCAGCGTCGTGACCTACAACTCGGCCGAGGACCTTCCCGGGCTGCTCGATTCCCTGCGACGGCAGAACGGCGTTTCCTGGGAGCTGCTGGTCGTCGACAATGCCAGCCACGACGGAACCATCGACACGCTGTCTCGCCTGGCTCCGGAAGCGCACCTGATCCGGAACGCCTCCAATCGCGGGTTCGGCGCGGCCCACAATCAGAACCTTCCGCTCTGCCGGGGGCGTTGCGTGGTGTTGCTGAATCCCGACCTGACGCTGGAAGACGGCGCGCTCGCAGCTCTACGCGAATACCTGGACGCCCATCCCAATACCGCCATCGTGGGCCCTGCGCTTCTCCACGATCCGCTGACCCGTTGGCTCCCGCCCGCGACCGAATATCCGGGTGAGCATCTCGCCGTGCTCCCCGGCCGGCCCCTCACCGCTGGAATCGCCTGGGTTTCGGGTGCCTGTTTCGCCATTCGCGCCGATGTCTTTCGTGATCTCGGCGGCTTTGACGAAGACTATTTCCTGTACGCCGAAGAAGTGGATCTTTGCTACCGGGCAACCCAGACAGGCTGGCGGATCGGCTATGCGGCACAACCCAAGGTGCGCCATGCCGGCTTCGGAAGCCAGGCGGGCGTATCGCCCTTGGAACGCGAGGTTCGGATCTGCCACGGCCGGGAGATCTTCTACCGGAAACATTACCCGCCGGAGCTGCTCCCCGCGCTGCATCGCGCCATCGTGCTGGAATCGTTCACGAAGCGTTCCCTGCTCGGGCTACTGCGGCCTTTGCTGCCGGGACAAAGCGAGCGGGCCCATTCCTGGCAGCAAGCCGAGGTGAGTCTAAGCGCCCAGATCCAGGTATCGACAGAATGGCTCGCCCGGCGAGACCTCCCGCTCCTGGCTCCGGATCGTCATCTGTTTCGCATCCTCGGCCATTACACGGCGCGCTCGCTAGGCCGGATCTTCCGCCGCCCGAAGTAATCCCCAAACGGACGAGCACACCGCGATCGCGCCGGCATACCTTCAGAAGCGCGAGCCGCAGCGCGCTGTCTTCATCACCGGTGGCCACCGCCGTCTCGGCCCCCAAACGGAACCGCGCCCGTCGTCAGCAAGCGGCCATACATCGGGCCGCACAACTACCAACCCACTCCGATAGAATAGTCGGGCATTCGACCCCATAGGATCTCCCATGACTCAACGCCTCTCATCTTTGACCATCGCGCTGCTTGCTCTGACGCTCGGCGCCTGCTCCAGCACGCCCACGGAAACGGAACAAGCCGCCGCCGGCCCCTGCGACCGGGCTTGCCTGGAGCAGATCATGACCACCTACCTCAACGCCCTGGTGGCGCATGATCCCAGCCAGCTTCCGGTCTCGGAAACCGTGCGTTTCACCGAGGACACTAAGGACCTGCAGATCGGCCAGGGCATCTGGGAGTCCATCGAGTCACTGGGCAGCTACCGGCAGGACATCCTTGACCCGGAATGGGGCATCGCCGGAGCGCAGATCCTGGTCAACGAACTCAGCGACGACACGGCCAATGGCGAGACGCATCCTGTATTACTGGCCATCCGGCTCAAGGTGGAGGATCGCCTGATCACCGAGATCGAAACCACCGCCGTCCGCAACAAAGACGAGGGGATGATCTTTGAACCGGGCAACCTGACCTTTGCCACCAAGGCCATGAACGCGCCGATTCCCCAGGGCCAGCGAGACACGCGCGATCAAATGATCGCCATCGCGACCAAATATCCGGAGGGATTGAAAGTCGGCAGCTTCGTCGAGGCCGGTACCGAGTTCGCCGACGAGGCCTACCGCTTTGAAAACGGCCAGTTCATGGCCGGACCGGAGTGCACCATCTTCCCCGGCTGCGACAACATCAAGACGCAAGGCCTCCCCACGTTAAGCGAGATCGTCTACCGCGTCGTTGCGGTGGACGAGGAAGCCGGCATCGTGTGGCTGCGCATGAACTTCGGCGCACGTTCCACCTTTAATGCCGAAACCTCACTCAGCGTGTGGGAGGCCTTCAAGGTCTATGACGACCGGATCCAGGCCGTGGAGGCGTTTATGGAGCAGGTGCCCTACGGAACGCCCGACGGCTGGGGCCGGTAATTTACCAGACGAATACGCGCGGACCGTCATCGCGCGAACGCACGCGTCCGGTCTGTGTGCCGCCCATGCCCGATGCCGGAAGTTCCACCTTCTCGAGAGGTACTTCACTAGTTCCGGGCTCGCCCATGTCCAGCGCCTCATCCAGCGCCATCGCGCCGGCTTTTTGCAGCATCTCAGCCGACTTGTGCACGTGACCTTCGGATGTATCGCGCGCCACCACCACGGCGCCGCCATGCATCCGCAACCTCGCGCCGAGCGCGTCCGCGTCGTTTTTATCGACGCCCATTGCATGCAGCTTCTCGGCGACGTCCTTCTCAAAATCAAGCTGGGCGGCTTCCTCCGCGGGAATATTCCCAGCGTCATCCTGCAGGACCATGATGTCCAGTTCCTCGCGCCCCAGCCCCGCATCCCGCAACTTCTGGGCAGCCTTCTCGGCTTCGGGCAGTTTCTCAAAAAATCCAATCGCAGCTCTTGGCATTTCGTGCTCCTTTCCGCGCAACCCTCATCGCGTAGATTCGAAACAGTTGCATGCGGCGTGCCAAAGCACGTTCGTACCGCATGAATCGCAAAATTGGCCGGAAACGAGCCGGTTACAGGCGCCTGGGAGATCCGCAGAGGGGGAACAGGCCCAATCCGGACTGCGCCAATTGCCTCATCACCGTTACCAAAGGTGTGGGTTTCGAAGATTCTTCGCGCTCTCGTGATACGGAAATTTTCTCGCGCGGCTACTCCTCTGACCCTCGTTCAAACAAAAGACGGAACATCCCGAGCAATTTTCCGCACGATAGGAAGCGGCCTATGCTGGCCCCGCGCTACACTGGCCGAAAGATGATCGCCACACCCGAGGACGCTCGCCTGCTGTTTGACCGCTGGCAGGAGCACCGCCGCCCGATCCACATTAAGCTGCTCAGTGGAGGATTGATTTTCGAGGGAACTGGCGTCGTCGCCTCCTACAATCCCGACTCACTGCAGATGGCCGGCCATTCCTGGCAGTTCACCATCCCGCTGACCAGCAGTACCTTCACTTTTTCCGACCCGCGCGAGATCCCGGTGGCCGCGATCCGCCAGGCCGAAACCGCCAAATACGAGATGGGACTGGCCGTGGAGCTCCCCGGAGGCGACCGCATTGCGCTGATGGAAATCAAGGATTCCAGCTCGACCCCGAGCCCGGACGAGGAATAATCCGCGCCACGACTCCCGCTCGCCTTGCGAAACCCTCACGCTGAGCCCTGAGCGTCAGCGAGGGGCGCCCGCAGGTGAACGGCGTCGCGGTTCCACTTGGCCCTGCGAACGCGCTACTTAAAGATATAGAAACCGGTCTGGGTACATCCGTCCACGATCCGGTTCCACACCACGCGAGCCACGCCGCTTCCCTGCGGATGCGTAAATTTCACCCGCTCACCGGACTTCAGCTCCTGGCTGGTGTGCTCCATGCGGAAACCGCTCTCGGAAACATCGACCAGTTCACCCTCAATGCGCAGCGCATCGGTCTCCACGGCAACTTTCCCGCTCGCCGGAAACCGCGGTTCGCTCCGCTGATCCGTGGCCTGAGCCACGGCGGTGTCCTTGGGACTGGGATGAAGGCTCATGACAACACCTCTTGTTCGGCGGCGCCATCGGAGGCGCGTCCGTAGAGCTTCAACTTTCGGCTAAGCGTGCGCCGTGAGATCCCCAGCCGCTCCGCCGCCTTCTGCTGATGTCCGCCGGTCGCCTCCAGGGCTTCGAAGATCAGGCAACGCTCCATGTCTTCCAGACTCTCGAAATGGTCCAGGTGACGCACGCGCCCCGACCTTCCGTTCCCGTTCGATATCGGGTCCGAGGGAGCCGAGTACATCCTACCGGCTTCGTCGTCCAGCGAATACTGCAGCGACTGGAGCTGGCCGGGAATGGACACCGTATCATGGATGTCGCGCGCGCGGATTACGTTACCTTGCGCCATCACAGCGGCCTGTGTCACCGCGTTGCGCAACTGCCGGATGTTCCCCGGCCAGCGTTGCGATTCCAAAATTTCGACGGCCTCATCGGAGAGCACCAGCCCCGGATTCTGCTGCTCCAGGAAGAACCGCGCCAGCGGACCGATATCATCAATGCGTTCCCGGAGCGCCGGCACGGCAATCGTAAACTGGTTGAGCCGATGGAACAGATCACCGCGGAAGGTGCGCCGCGCAACGGCTTCCTCCAGGTTCTGGTTGGTGGCGGCGATTACTCGCACATCGACATCCACCTTGCGCGTTCCACCCAGCCGATAATACGGAACCCCGTCCAGCACCCGCAGGAGCTTGACCTGCATACGCAAGTCCAGCTCCCCGATTTCGTCCAGGAAGATCGTGCCGGTGTCCGCCAGTTCGAACAATCCCGGCTTCATCGTCTCGGCGCCGGAAAACGCGCCCTTCTCGTGACCGAACAGCTCGCTTTCGAGCAGATGTTCGGGCAGAGCCGCGCAACTCAGGTCGACCCACGGCCGGTTCGCCCGCGTGGAATACAGGTGCAACGCCCGGGCGATCATTTCCTTGCCCGCACCGCTTTCTCCGGTGATCAGAACCGACGCATCCGATCGCGCCACCCGCGCCACCAATTCCAGCAGACGATGCATCGGCTCGCTGGCGATGACCGAAGTCATCCCCAGAAAGACATGTCTATGCTCGGTGTCCTGATGATTCAACTGCATCGACTCCATTTCCAGTAGGGCCTACCTGACCCCGTAGCGTCAAAAACAGTATGCCTTCTAAGGATTCTGATTACTCTATGTGGAACACCTTATACCGCCTAAGAATATGCCGTGATTTCCGGACAGTTTGTCCCAGGCATTTCGTCTCCTTGAGCGCCAACCTGACCTCGATTTTGAGACAGGGCGACCAGGAGTACACGTAAACCAAAAGTACTATCGAACGAACTAAGTCCTTATACATCAATACCGTAAAGAGGAATATACCAAGTACCCCAGATGTGGTACTCCGGGTGCAAGCTCTCTCACAACGCTATGAGTGCCTCCGCACCAGTCATTCCGGAAGTCGCCCCGGAAGTCACGTTGGAAGAAGAAGTTCCCGTAGAGGAATCTCGCGTCCCCGCCTCCGTCCGGAGGTTTGAGATGATCGTGTTGCTGCTGGGCTCGGCAGTCCTCGGCCACGCGATTCTGCAATGGACCTCGGCGGACCTGATTCAGTACCTGACGTTCACTGGATTCGCCCTGCTGATCTCCGGCACCCGGATCGAGTCGCCCACCGGGACCGGAGGCCTGCCGATCGCCTTTGTTCTGGTGCTGTTCGGCGTCTCGGCCTTCACCATGACCGAAGCGGTGGTCGCCGCCGGGCTCTGTGCCCTGGTGCATGGCTTGTGGATGCAGCGCCGCTCCGACGAACCGGTGTACCTGGGATTCAACATCGCACTGGCGATGATCGCGGTTCACGTCGCCTATCGCGCCTATCATTCGCCCTTGCTGAATGCGCGGGACTGGGAAACCTCGCTCCGTTTCGCCGCAGCGACCCTGGCCATGGTGCTGGTCACCACCACCGGCGAAGCACTGCTCACCTCTCTCGATTCCGAGCAATCGTTCTACAGCATCTGGGGACAGCAGCACCTGTGGCGGCTTCCCTACTACGCCGCCGGTGGAACGCTCGCCCTGCTGATGACTGGCGCGGTCGATCTGGTGGGCTGGCAGACCGTTCTGCTGTCCGGGCCGGCGATCTATCTGATCTGCCGCTCCTATCAGCACTACATCACGCGACTGGAAGCCGAGAAGCGTCACGCCGAGGACATCGCCGACGTCCATCTGCGCACCATTCAAGCCCTAGCGCTGGCGATTGAAGCCAAGGACACCACCACCGGCGTCCATTTGCAACGCGTTCAAGTCTACGCCGAGGGAATCGGCAAGGAGATTGGTCTGGACGCCGACGAGTTGCAGGCCCTGCGCGCGGCATCGCTGCTGCACGATATCGGCAAACTGGCCGTGCCGGAGCACATCATCTCGAAACCCGGCCGCCTGACGCCCGAAGAGTTCGAGAAGATGAAGATCCATCCGATCGTGGGCGCCGAGATCCTGGAACGCGTGCGCTTCCCCTATCCGGTAGTGCCGATCGTCCGCGCCCATCATGAGAAGTGGGACGGCAGCGGCTATCCCTACGGCTTGAAGGGCGAAGAGATTCCGATCGGCGCGCGCATTCTGGCGGCCGTCGATTGCGTGGATGCGCTGGCCTCGGACCGGCAGTATCGCCGCGCGATCCCCATCGAACAGGCGCTCGATATCGTCCGCGCCGAGTCCGGCGGAGCCTTCGATCCCCAGGTCGTGGAAATCCTCTGCTCCCGCTTCGAAGAACTTGAACGGGAGGCGCGCCAGCCCAAACGAACCGGCGCGCAGCTTTCCACCGACGTCAAAGTGAAGCTGGGCGAAGCCCCTGGCGCCGGATTCGAAAACGCCGGACCGGAATCCGACGTCGACTCGCACCGTCCCAGCCAGGACCCGAGCCCCTTCCTGAATTCGATCGCCTCGGCGCGCCAGGAAGTCCAGACGCTGTTTGAAATCTCCCAGCACCTGGGCAACTCACTCAGCCTGGACGAGACGCTTTCGGTGCTGAATGTCCGTCTGCGCCGCATCATCCCGCATCATCTGCTGGCCATCTGGCTGAAGCGCGAACATACGCTGGAGCCGGTCTATGCCAACGGCGAGGAATGCATGCTCTTCTCCTCGCTGCAGATTCCCATCGGCAACGGCCTCTCGGGCTGGGTGGCGGCCAACGGTAAGCCGATCGTCAACGGCAACCCCAGCGTTGAGCCCGGATACCTGCAGGACCCCAACGTGAAATCTTCGCTGCATTCGGCCCTGGCGGTTCCGCTGGAGAACTCTTCCGGCGACATCGTCGGCGTCATGTCGCTCTATCACATGGAGAAAGACGCCTTCACGCGCGACCACCTGCGCATCATGTCGGCGATCAGCCCGAAGATCGGCGTCTCGATCGAGAACTCGCTGAAGTATCAGCAGGTCGAATCGTCCGCGACCAAGGACTATATGACCTCGCTGCCGAATGCCCGGTCCCTATTCCTGCAACTGGACGACGAACTGAAGCGTGCTGTTCGGAACCATCGGTCGCTCTCGGTCGCGGTCCTCGATATGGACGGGCTGAAGCTGATCAACGACGAGCTGGGGCATCTGGAAGGCAATCGCATCCTGGGCGAGGTCGCCAAGGGCCTGCAGGCCGCTTGCCGAGACACGGATTACGTCGCGCGCATGGGTGGAGACGAGTTTGTGATCCTGCTTCCTGGTTTGGATGCGGATGCCGCGGCGGGCCGTATTCATCAGCTGCGCCAGGTGATCGCCCGCGTGGGGCAACGTACCCGGCTCAGCACACCGATGAGCGCCAGCATCGGCGTCGCCTGCTTCCCACATGACGGCGACGAAGCGCAGCACCTGCTCCAGGAAGCCGATAAGCGGATGTACCAGGAAAAGCGGATGCGCAAGAACGCCCGCACCACGGTTCCGCAGGCCGACTGGGCCGAACAGCTGGCGGCGATTCACTTCCAGTAGCACGGTCGGCTGCAACACGAGACCCGTTCCAGTGAGCCACCCGTCCGGGCGGTAGACTGTTTGCATAAATGACTCTCCGCTTGGACGACCACAAGCATGGATGACGCGCAGGATGTTCTCCAAAGGTGGCAATGGGAACCACAGCCACACGCCGGAGCCTTCCTTCGGGAACGTATTGATGCGATCCAAAAGGGTGTTCCCTTTGCCGAAAGAATGTCGCGACGGCTACTGGACGAGGGCGGCATCCGGCTTTTGGATTTGATTGACCTTCTGCTGCTGCCGCGGGAACTCGTGCGTGAGGCGGAGTCCCGCGGCTGGCGCAGCACCGGACGAATCGAAGACGGCCACGCGATCTACGAGAATCTGTCCGGACAGTTTCCGAGAATCGGCGCATCGGAGAAGGCCGCCCTCTACATGAAGGTAGAGAGCGTGGAGGACTTCCTGACGGCCCACGCTCTGAACGCAGAAATCGTAGGCGACCCGGACTCTGGACGGCGTGTTGCCGAGCTGGAACGAACGCCCGCTGCTACCTTCGGAGCGATCGAACGCCATTCCGGCATCGCGAACAAGGCATCCGATCGACACGCCGTACTCCGAGTCCTCGATAGCTTCCGAAACCGGAACCGCGACGGCTTTGCGAACGCCTCTGCGCTCATTGAAGAAGCGGTCGGGCTGCTCGGATCCAGCCACGCCGCGCACCTGTTCTTCCGTGCCGAGCGCGAGTATTGGCAGAGCCGCAATCGCGCGGCGCAAGTCCAGAAACAGCGTCAGGATCGGCTGGGCATTGGCTGGGCGAACCACGATCACCACACCTATCGTTCCAGCCGGGAGAACTTCGCACTGCTCATCGAAGTGTTCGAGACGCTGGATTTTCATTGCCGCGAACGCTTCTATGCCGGTCGCGACGCCGGTTGGGGAGCCCAGGTGCTCGAAAACTCCGATGCCGGGCTCGTCTTGTTCTGCGACGTGGATCTCTCGCCGGATGAACTGCGAAAGGATTTCGCGCACGACGGCTTATCTCCGCGAGACGAGCTCGGAACGATCGGCCTGTGGTGCGCCTTGCATGGGGACTCATTCCTCGAAGCCGGGATGCATCATCTCGAAGGGACGTTCTCGTTTGACCGCCTGCGCGACCAATTGGAGCAGGAGCAAGTCCACAGCATGAAACCGTTCACCGATTTCCCGCACCTCCGGCAGGCATTCACCGAGGGAGAACGCTGGCGGGTCAATCCGCAGCGGGTAGAGCGGCTGGTCGCCGCGGGACGCATCACTCCAGATCACGCCGAGAAATTCCTGCGGGAAGGCGCGGTCGGCTCGCACCTCGAAAACCTGGAACGCAACGATGGATTCAAGGGCTTCAATCAAACCGGCGTGAGTGAGATTATCGCGGCCACCGATCCCCGGAAGCTTTCCTCCGGCGTCCGTGGGACGTGAGCTTTGCCTGCTTAGCGCGGGATGGTGACCGTCACCCGGCTGTCTTCGCCCGCCGGCAACGCCACCGCACCAGTGACGGCCTCACCCGACTGAACCTCCACCTCCAGCGCATCCTGGCTGCGCGCGAAGCTGATGGTGACCGGCGTATTCCCCGCCCCCAGCGCAATCGTCACCGGAGCCCGCGACATGACCGGCTGCCCGGCCGTCAGCGCCGCCGGAGCGTTACCGCCAGCCGCCTCTTCGGTCACCGTTAAGTACCCGTTCTCCGACGGCAAGACGACCAACGTGCGCCCCACGATCTGGTACGCAAATCCGGTCGCACCGGCCCGGCGCAGTAAGTCCGGCAGCACCGGTTGCCCATTGAACACCAGATTTTGCGCGCCCGCAGGAGCACCGCCCGCTGCAAATTGCGACACCGTGGTTCCTTCGAGAGCCGGCGCGGCCCGGAGCTGTGGCGAGACCTGATCGGCGACCGCAACGCCCTGCTGCCCGGCATCGGCGGCAGCTCTCGCTCGGGCCGCAGGCGGCAGCGCGACGGGCTTTGGAGCAGAGGGCTGCGGCGCTGGAACTGGTGGAGGACGTTTCGCAGCCGCGACCTGCTTTGGCGGAGCAGCACCCGCTCCCGTCGCGGCGCGGAGCTCAGGCGTCTCTTCCGCTGCCTTCGCTTCCGCGGACTCGGCAAGTGGTTGGGGCGCTACCAGACCACCAAGGACCTGGGCCGCCGGTTCGGCGTTCGCGGCATCCCTTCTCTCCGGAGCCCGATCCGCAGCTTCCGCGGCCTGAACCTCTGCCTGAGGAACCTGCGCTCCTTGGTCCGGGATCTCCGCTTTCGGGATCGGAATCGACGGAAGCACGAAAATCCGTGGCTTCTCTTGCGTTGCCTCATTCGATTCCGCACCCACTGCTTCCGGCGGTTCGGCCGCAGCCTCGACCTGCGCGCCCGCCTGCGTCTCCAGTTTCGCGACGTCAATGTTTTGTGTCGGCGCCTCCAGCAACACAAATGTCAACACCGCCAGCGCCGCCGCAGCGAGCCCCACTGCTCCCCACTGCCACCGGAACCAGCCCCGCTTCTCGCCTTCCCGGATCGCAGGAACCACGGGCGTTCCCGCAGGCTCTTCCTCTTCGAGCTTCGCCAGCAACCGCCGCCGAACGCCCGGCGCATCCAAGGCCTGCTTCAGCGCGATCTCGTCCTGCAGTTCATCAAAGAGATCCTGATCCTCAAGCGCCGCGCTCATCAGGTACTGCAACTCGTGTTCGGTCAGCGTACCGGTCGCATAGCCGCCCAGCAGTTCGCGCGGGTCTTTGGGCAACGGGGCTGGGGGCATGGGGCTGGCAAACCCCCAGTCCCGGACAACGGTCGGGAGGTAGGATCGTTCGGCTTGTTACTGGAATGCTCCGCCATCTACGTTCGATCCTCCTTTCCCGTCGGCTTCGGCGCAACCTGCGCCAACTTCTCTTTCAGCTGCTTGCGGCACCGAAAGTCCCAGGTGTAAATCGTATTGATCGCAGTCCACCGCCAAGCGCTCGCGGATCTCCGGGAACGTCAATCCTTCCAGCTTCATCCGAAACAGCTCCCGGCACCGCCCGCTGAGCTGCTCCATCGCCTGCTCCAGTTGTTCGACCAATTCGCGCTGTTCGGTCTGCGCTTCCGGATCCGGCTGATCGGAAACCACCTGCAGAGCCCCCTCCTCGGGATCCTCTCCGCCGGTCGCATCCACCGCCACCCGCGCATACTCGCCCCGGCGAGCGCTCTTGCGGCGAGCCCCCATGAGTTTCAGCCGCGCGATCTCCATCGCCAGCGGCACCAGTTCTTCCACCGCCTCGACATCCGGGTACTTCTCATGCAGCACGATGAGAACCTCCTGCGCGATGTCTTCCGGACCCGCACCCGGCGCGCTCCCCCGGCTCCCTATTTTGGATGCCGCGAAACGGAGGATCCTTTCACGGAGTTTTTCGAGAATCTGGTCGCGTCCCACGTCGTATTTCGGAGCCCATCAGGCACGGCGACGCAGTCTTACGTTGTCCACCGCCCCTCACGCCTTCATCGTAGTGGATTCCACTGCTTCCTACGCGATCCAGTGCCGCGTGGTTCCATCCACTTCCTCCATGATTCTGTAAACTGCAACGAAACAGTCGCGTTACGCCCCGACCACCTGCGACAATGGAAAGATGGACGTCCGCGTACTTGCCTTTGTCTTGGCTGGGGGAAAAGGAACACGGCTGTCACCCCTGACTAAGGAACGAGCGAAACCGGCGGTCCCGTTTGGTGGCCGCTATCGCATCATCGATTTTGTCCTGAGCAACCTGGTCAATTCCGGGATTTACTCGACCTACGTTCTGATTCAGTTCAAAAGCCAGAGCCTTCTGCAGCACCTGAGCGACGGCTGGGCCAGCTCCGGACTTCTCAAACAACACTTCATCATTCCCGTTCCGGCGCAGATGCGCTCTCCGGGCGAAACCTGGTATCGCGGCACCGCCGACGCGCTCCACCAGAACATCAACCTGATCGAGCAGGCCGACCCGCATTACGTGGTGATCTTCGGCGCCGACCACATCTACCGCATGAACATCCGCGAGATGCTGGAGTTCCACATGAACCGGCGCGCCCATGCCACGGTCGCCGCCATTCCGGTGGATAAGAAACATGCCAACGAGTTCGGCGTCCTGGAGACGGCCTCGGACGGCGCCATCACCGGATTCTATGAAAAGGATCCCGACGCGCCCACCATGCCCGGCAATCCGCACAAGGTCTATGCGTCGATGGGCAACTACATCTTCTCGACCAACGTTCTTTTGGAAGAGCTCTATCGCGACGCCTCCGACGACCAGAGCTCGCATGATTTCGGCCGCGACATTCTCCCGTCGCTGGTGGGCCGCTCCGCCCTGTACGCCTACGATTTCGCCACCAACCGGATTCCCGGCGATCCTCCCGCCGAGCCTTATTGGCGCGACGTCGGAACGCTGGACTCCTACTACGAGGCCAGCATGGACCTGCGCGCCATCACGCCGCGCCTGAACCTCTATAACCGGCAATGGCCGCTGCGGACCGCCAGCTACGCCGACGCTCCCGCCAAGTTCATCTTCGATCAGGAAGGCCGCCGCGGCCAGGCCGTGGATTCCATCGTTTCCGGCAGCACAATTCTATCGGGCGGGTTGGTGAAGAATTCGGTGATCGGCCGGAACGTGCGCATACACTCCGGCGCCGAGGTGGAGGATTCCATCATCTTCGATAGCTGCGATATTGGACGCCGCGCCAAGATCCGCCGCGCCATCCTGGATAAGAACGTCATGATTCCGGAAGGCGCCACCATCGGCTATGACCTGGAGCGCGACAGCAAGCTCTATCACGTCACCGAAACCGGCATCGTGGTGGTGGAAGGCCACCGCTCCACGGTGGAAGTCGCACCGGTCATTATCTAAATCTAACCGGTTGTCGTCCAGGCTCAGCACGTATTGGCAATCGTGTTGCCATAGTTCATCGCGCCCGGCGCGCCTGGAAGCCGCGAAACCAGAGAGCAGCCCCGCTAAGCCTGGCTAGATCTTAAAAGATTCGATGCCGCTTCGTGTCTGCAAAGTGGACGGCCACCGGACCAAATCGTCATCCCACACCCGGGAGGAATCCCGGCTGCAAACGAGCCCTCCGGCAAACAAAAAAAGATGCGATCGGCCCTGAAAGGACTGCTATAATTGGAGGGTTGGTCTGGATGTCGCTTCGCGGCCTCCAGGCGAACAACAACCCCACGCACCACTCGACTGGGCCCGTAGCTCAATTGGCAGAGCAACTGACTCTTAATCAGTAGGTTGAAGGTTCGATTCCTTCCGGGCTCACCACTCATTCTAAAGGACTTACCCCAGTCGAAAGTTCACCCTCCAATGACAGCCCAGAATGCCTGATACAGGTCTAATATAGGTCGAGGCTATAGGAAACTATCGGCGGGCGATGGATGGCTGAGGGAAATCAAGACGGACGTGCCAGAGGTTGGAAGGTTCAGGCGGTGATCCGTGGAATTGCCTTGAGGCGCTTCTTAAGGGCACTCCCCTTCGTAGGATGGAGGCGAGCATACTGGCCGACCAGAGATATCGCGCGACGAAGGTCTGCAGAATCGCCGGGGGCCACCTTCGCTGCCATCTCGCATTGATGAACCAAGGCACGGATATTGCTTTTGGCAGTGCGGCCAAGTCCGGCTGAGTCTTTCCCCACAGTGAGTCCCGTAACTTCCATGCGTTCACCCGCGTAAGCGATGTTGTGCTTCTTGCGCTTGAACCGGAGTCCGTGGCGCTTCAGCATTGAGGCCATAAGCTTGATAGCAGCGCCGAGTTCCCTGGGTGTCTTATCAGTTCTTGATGAGATGGTCATGTCATCGATATAGCGTGTATATACGAATCCCATCCCCCGTAGCCGGTCTACCATGCCAGGCTCCAACCCCCAGAAGACGAGATTTGCCAGGTAGCTGCTCGTCTTGGCCCCCTGAGGTAAATGTCCTCGCCGCGTCGTAAGGCGCGTCAGAGTCCACGAAACATCCGATGGAAAATGAAATATCTGTCGCCAGATGTCAAAAACAATCCGATCGGTGGTTGACGGGAAGAATCCAGCCACGTCCTCATTCACCATGACGCGGGCACCAGCATGAACTTTGGCGTTACGAACATAGTCCCTAGGATTCTCGGGATCAGCTAGACCACCCATGAGGTATGAAGGATAGAATGCCTTCTTCAGAATCATGCATTGGATGCGTGCCTGCATCCCCTTCAAAGGTGGCTTTGCGTCGTAGCAGATGCGAGGCGAACCGTCCTTTTTGACCTCGATTACTTCGCGATAGAGTTTATCGGCAGCTAGTTCGACCCGCGTCAGTTCCTCAGGTGAACACCTGAGCATACGCGCCAAGGTGGAGCGGCTACGGATAGGCGGTAAGCGGTATATTGGCGACTCAGGCATTCTGCTTGGCATTGAGAAGCTTGAAGGCTATGCCCGCGAGTTTGTCCCGCACGTCCTCGGGCACACTTTCTAACTCCCCTGGTTCGGCTGCGAGGAAGGTGAGCAAGCTCATCGGAATCCCCAGAGCTTCGGCAATCTTCTCCGCCATCGAGATAGGAACATCGCGCTCCCCTTTCTCGATAAGCGAAATATAAGACGGTGAAATCTTGACCTTCTTGGCCAGGTCCTCTTGAGAAAGGCCCTGATTCGTTCTGCACAGCTTGATTGACCGACCCAAAGTTTCCCTAGTCATCCTAATCCTGAGTTGAAAGTAGTCTGCTGCATCATCCACGGTGGCTTCTGAATATCTCAGCGATAACAGCTGCGATTTGCAGGCCATCCCTGATTAGGGCCATTACTGCCGCCCGATCATCCGTCACCGTTTCACACTGCTCAAGCCGCTCGACAACGCTGTCAAACAGCACGATCATGCTGGGTTCAAGGTTATTAGGCAACTGAGCTCGAACCTCTCGGAGGTCCTTCGCACAGCTATTGAGTTGAGAAGTTGTTGTCTTTCTCATGTGCATGGCACGCCCTCCCTGGGCGTCCAGTCCCATAAACGCGGCAGAGGAGGAACGGCATAACCTTGACCCGCAGACTACATCCAAAATACGCGAAGCGAGTCCCATTGCCATTTGATAAGCAACAGGAAACAAACTACGTTTTCCGGCCACCGATAAGCTAGTAGCAGACAGGTTGCTGTCGCGTTCCCGCCGTTACTTTCCTATCGCCGCCGAAAGGTTCCATCGCTGGAACCATCCCCCAAACTTCTGAGGGATCGTGTTGGACACCTCCACCACTCGGCAACAACTATTTGATTCTCAAGAGCCTGTAGGCGATCCGCCTACCCAATCCAACCTTATCAGCATTCGCCTTTTTTGTCAAGATTCTTTACTGAGAGTAATGTTGACTGGGGTATTCCACCTACTCAGGCTCACGCGTGGCTCTACGCGGCCACCCGCGTCAACTGGTTCCGCCGCAGCCTCTCGATCCGCCAACGGGCATCGGCCAGCCAGAGCCGGAACCGCTGAACCTCACGTTGTGGTCGATCGCGCTCACCAGTACAGACGCCGAGTCGTTCCCGAAGGAAGCCGCAAACCGTCACCGTGACGGCGCATCCCTTCTCCGCCCCTTGTTCCCGTGGCGCGACCCGCGGCCAGCCTGTAATACTCTTGGGCAGAGAGGTCGTAATGCGCAGATTCGGAGGGTTTCGAAGTGTTTGCCTGCTGGTGGCGGGAATCTCAGCGGCAGGGCTGCAGGTGGCCTGCGCGCCACCCACCGATCACGACCGGGACGGAACGCCCACGGCATTGGTGGAAACCGCCGCGTCCACCGAGGGGTCGATCAGCAAATCGCTCGCCGGCACGGCGTGGAAACTCGCCGAGATCCAGGCATCCGGCGAGTCGCCGGAATCCGAGCCGCTCGTCCACGAAGGCGAATATCGAATGACACTCGGCAAGGATGGCCAGGCGGAGATTCAGCTCGACTGCAGCCAGGCGAACGGGCCATGGTCGGCGGACCCGGTGGCGGCGGAGACCGGCGTGTTTTCGATCGGGCCGCTGGCGATGTCCCAGGAGGAGTGTGCCTCGCGCCCCTTGGACCAGAAGATCGTCCAAGACATGGATCGTATCCAGCGCTATCTGAAGCGCGACGGGAAATTGGATTTGCGGTTGAAGGCCGGTGATGGGAGCTACGTGTGGGAACCAGCGGACCAGGAATAGGTCCCTTTACGCTTCAACACCTGGCCAAGGTACGAATCCCGGCCTCTAAGGTCCTCATCTAATAAATAGAGGGCAGACGAACGGCAACCAGACAGAACAGGCGAACGGCGGGAAAAGATTCCTCACTAGACTAGAACGCGGTGGCGCTCCGCGGCCGAGCGTGCTACTCTCTCGTGGATACTCCTGTAATAGGTCAGGAATGTGGGCCGAACACGGCGTGAAGGATGAGTCCTAGGTTGTTGTGAGAACGGGAGAAACCTTGACCACATCGCGCACGTCTTTGATTTAAGGCAGGAGAAAAGGGAGAGGGCGGCCGATTGGCTCCACCGAAGGGGTAGAGGGACTGTAAACCCCTGGGAAGTATATGCTAAGTGGCACTTGTCGAGATTGGCCCGGCCCAAAATAATGAGGAGTCATGCAAATGCCTAGAAGTCTAATAAGACTGACGTTTGTTCTGCTAGCCTTGGCGCTGGCGCTGCCGATGATCGCCCAGGAGGGCTACCCGCTGAAGGGATCATGGATCGGCGAATGGGAATCGAACTCGGAACTCGGTGAGAACCTCATCGTGATTATGGATTGGGATGGGCAGAATGTGAGCGGGGTTATCAACCCGGGCACGGACAATCTGGAAATTGATCGCGCGGTTCTGAATCCGGACGATTGGAGCGTGGAGATTGAGGCCGGCGGTTATAAGATTGACGGCAAGATCGAAGACCTGTTCCTTCCGAGCCGCTATATTGTTGGCACCTGGAAGAAGGGTAGCAACGGCGGAAAATTCGAGATCCATAGGCAGTAAATTATGATTGGAAAATTCAGCCGAACATTTCTTGCCGGAGCGGCCTGTGTGGCGCTTTCGGCGGTCGCGTGGGGACACCATGAGATCAAGGGTAAGTTTGACCCGGATGAAACGATCTCCCTGACCGGTGTGGTGACCAAGCTTGATTGGCGCAACCCCCATGCGCACATCATGATGAACGTCACCCAGAACGGGAAGACCGAGAACTGGGCCGTCGAGCTTGAGGCTCCTTCGCTGCTGGAACAGGATGGGTGGAACCGCTTCACCCTGCGTCCCGGACAGAAGGTGGATGTCACCGGCTGGCGGGCTCGGGACGGTTCCCGTCAGGTGTGGGGCCAGGACGTTCGCTTTGACGAAACCGGGACCGAGGTTTTCGCGAAAATCGACCGGCCTTCCCGCTATCCGGAATCCCCGCGGCCGGCGCCGCGCTGGGACGACGGGCACCCTGCCTTGGGCGCGATCCCGGGCTCGGCGGGCGGCTACTGGACCGATCCGAGTGAAACGGCCCTGGTGGAAGAAGGCGTGACGGTCCCGATGGACGAGTGGGGACTGCTGGAAAATGTGGAGGACGCCCCGAAGGTCGCGCCGATGCAGCCGTGGGCGCTGCAGCTCTACAGGCTGCGCCAGTCGCGGGACCTACGGGACGATCCGATGTACATCAACTGCAAGCCTCCTGGGGGCGTACGCCAATACCAGTCCAAGCTTGGGTTCCAGATGATCGAGGATCGCCAGCGTAAACGGGTCTTCGTGCTGTTCGGCAGCGGCAACCACAACTATCGCATCATCTATTTAGACGGTCGCGATCCGGTTGGCCAGCAGGGCGGCGACGATGACAACCCGCTCTACTACGGCCGTTCGGTTGGCAAATGGGACGGAGATACGCTGGTGGCGACGACGACCGGATTCAATGAAGATTTCTGGTTCACCAATGGCGGTTTGCCCCATACAAGCTTGATGACATTGACGGAACGATTCACTCGCGTCGATGGCGAGACACTACGTTACGAGGTGGAGGTCGACGACCGCGGAGCGTATACTAGAAACTGGTCGGCCAGTTGGACCCTGAAGTGGAACGGAGGCGCAATTCTGCCGTCACACTTCTGCCAGAACAACAGACCATAAGGAGATAGACCCATGAAGAAACTAATCGCTGCTGCGTTGCTCACGGCTGGTTTGCTGGTGGTTGGCATTGGCACGGCAACCGCGCATCATTCGTTTGCCGCCGAATTTGACCGGGAAAAGCCAGTCCAGCTCGAAGGCATCGTCACCAAAGTTGAGTGGACCAACCCGCACGTTTGGATCTACCTGAACGTGAAGGGCGAGGACGGCAAGGTCACCAACTGGGGTGCGGAAATGGGCCCGCCGCACGGCCTACAACGCCGGGGCTGGCGCCGTAACACGCTGAAGATCGGTGAGCAGATCAAGGTGGACGGCTGGATGGCGAAGAACGGTAGCACCCGTGTGAATGCTCGCAGCATCACGCTGGCCGCGACCGGTGGTCAGCCTGGTCAGACCTTGGACGCTGCCTCCTCCGGCCAGGAAGGGCAGTAAACTATGGCGGCTTCGCTGAAAACTTTGGCCTTGGTCGGAGCTCTGGGCGTTTGCCTCATGAGCTCCGCCCAGGCTCAACCCCGCGGTGGCCGTGGAGATCGTCCACCCGCGGGACCCACACCTCGTGATGCTAACGGCAAGGTCATGTTCGGCGGTGACAATGGGAAAAACGGCGTCTGGACCCCGAATTTCGGGATTCTCGACCCGGTGGCTCCTTATGAAACCGTTCCGTTCAAGCCGTGGGCACGGAAGCTCTACGATGATCGCCAGACCAACGAGCTCGAACCGCATACCCGGTGCAAGGCTTCCGGCGCGTCGCGTCAATTCCTCACCCCCTACGGTGTGGAATTCGTCGACATCCCGGAGCTGCAGCGCCTGTATATCTTCGATATCGGCGGTCCGCACACCTTCCGTACGGTCTTCATGGATGGTCGTTCCCATCCGACGGACTGGTCTCCGACCAACTATGGACATTCCATTGGTTGGTGGGAGGGCGATACGCTGGTGATCGATACGATCGGCTATAACGAGGACTTCTGGTTTGGCCGACGCGGACTGCCCCACACCGAGCAGCTCCACACGATCGAACACTTCACCCGGACCGACTCCGAGACGATCGACTACGATCTTCGGATCGACGATCCCGGCGCTTATTGGGCCCCGTTCGACGGCGGTTTCCCTCTCCGCTACAACGCGGATACGGAACTATTCGAATATGTTTGCCAGCAAGCGAACTATGCGTCCGAGTTGATGGTTGGCGACAGCACCAAGGTCAACCGCAGCAGCTCCTTCGTGCCATAGAGTCGAACTACTGTAGATTGAAAAGGGCAATCTGGTCTCTCCATTCGGAGGACCCAGATTGCCTTTTTTCTTGACCACCGCCCCCCTGGGCATCGTCAAGCCCTTCCCTTCTCTGACGTTCTCTCCTATCTTCCGCGCAGCCGCCCACACCGGGTGCGACAATAGCTCACATGTCCGAACCCATCTCCGATTCCGCCTTGTCCAAATCCGGATCCCAGCATCGTTCCGCTTCCGGATATGACCTGACCCCGATCACGGGAGCGAAGCTCGACCAACTAGCCCAGAAACTCTCGCCCGAGGAACGTCGGATTCTCCTAAATCAAGGCACCGAGCCGGCCTTTTGCGGCGGCCTGCTGAGCAACAAGGAAGACGGCGTCTACGGCTGCCGCCTGTGCGGACTCCCCCTGTTCTCTTCCGAAGCCAAATTCGAATCCGGAACCGGCTGGCCGAGCTTCTTCACTCCGTTCGATCCACTGCACGTTCGCGAACTCGAAGACTTCAGCTATGGGATGCACCGCGTCGAGATCCGCTGCGCCCGTTGCGATGCGCATCTCGGACACGTATTCCCGGACGGGCCGCCTCCGACGGGAAAGCGGTACTGCCTGAATTCGGCCTCGCTGGAGTTTTTTCCGCGCGGCTCGGAGCCGATGCCCTGATGACATATCCCCAACGGTTGAAACGATTTGCCGATGTCAGCCATCTCGTCAAGTGAAGCTTAAAAGCCCACCACGGGATGATGGTGATTCGCATCCTGTATGTACAGCTCTCGTGGAACCCGGAGGAAATATCTTATGAAAGCCCAGTGGCTCCCGATTACAGCCGCATTGATTCTGACAGCGACTAGCGGAATGGCACAACCGACGAGTGCGAATCCGGACGACGAACACATCGTTTCGCGCGAGGAACTGCATGAGATGACGGCAGACATCACAGTGCAGCGCCAGGAGAACGAGGAGAAGGTAAAGGCGTTTTTCGCGACGGAAATGGCCACCTCGGTCCTGGATAAGATGCACCTGAACGGTACGCGGATCGATCAGGCGCTTGGTAAGTTGAGCAATGACGAACTGGAGCGGCTCGCGCAACAGGCTGATGAGGCCAAGACCAAATTCGCGGGTGGCGCGCTCAACAACCAGCAAATCACCTATATCCTCATCGCGCTGGCCACGGCCGTGATCGTGCTGATCCTTACCTGACGCGGACCTGATCCGGACCCCGTCCCCAAGACTCATTTACGTACCGCCGGAATAGTTCCCGTGTTGCCTTCATTCACCATCCGAACGGCTTTTCTGTTCTGTGGCTTGGCCTTCGGCTTGGTCTGCGTTCTGGGCGCTGGACAGCGCGTCGCGGCGGCACGCGGCGGCGACGCAATCTGGATCGACGTTCCTCAAATCCGGCAACCCGATGAAGGTTGCGGCGCTGCTTCGTTGGCCATGGTGATGGCATATTGGGATCGACAGGTACACCCACGGACGGCCACCCTCGCGCCAATGGATGTGAACGAGATCCACAAGGCACTTTATGAACCCAGCCAGCACGGCATCCCCGCCGACCGGCTGGCGCCCTACCTGGCCGATCGCGGCTTTCAGGCGTTTGCCATCCAGTCCAGTTGGGAGGATCTCCGGCGGCACCTCGAAAAGGGCCGACCGATGATCGTCGCCTACGCCAGCGGCGCATCGACGTTTCATTACGCCGTCGCCGCGGGCATCGCGGATGACGCGATCGCGGTCAACGATCCTGCCGGACAAAAGCTCCAGAAGATCTCCCGCCAGGAATTTGAGCGCCGCTGGGAGGCCACCGAAAATTGGGCGCTCCTGGCCGTGCCCGCGCCCACCGGACGCAAGTTCGCGGAACGCCCCTGATGCCGCCCGGTCGCATGCTTCGCTGGGCGGGTCTGCTCTTGTTCCCCGCTCTGCTGATGGCACAATCCGAGAGCGGCGATCTTCTCGATCGCGGGGTGCAACTGGCGCGCGAAGGACGCATGGAGGAGGCTCGGCAGGAGCTTGAGGCCGGGGCCGCCGCCTATCCCACCGATAAACGTTATCCGATTGAGCTGGCCGGATTGACCTACCGCGAGGGGGATTTCGTGACGGCCGAATCGTACTTGCGCAGGGCGCTGGAGCTGGATCCGGAAGATGCGTACGCAAACGACTTTCTGGCCTCGCTCTACTACCGCCAGCAGGACTACCCTTCGGCGGTCAAGTTCTGGAACCGCATTGGCGAGCCACGGATCCGCTATATCGAAAGCAACCCGCCGCCCCCGGTGCCGGCGTTCCTCTACGATCGCGCCTTCGCGGTGCGACCCGGCGAGATCCTGACGCTGGCCAAGTATCGGACGACCATGGCATGGCTGGAGAACCTGGACGTCCTAGGGGATATTCGCACCGAAGTGACGGCATTGCCGCTGGAACCGGCCCCGGAAAACGGCAATGCACCGGCGCAACCCGCCGAGCCAGGCTATGCCATGACGGTCCGCTGGTCGCCGAGTACGGTTCTTTCCCGGATCACGCGAACCGCCACCGGTCTATTCACGCAACGGTTCCAATATCGCTTCGAAAACCTGAATGGAAAGGGGATGACGCTCGACCCCCGCTTCCGTTGGGATGCACAGAAGCGGCGCGTGTTCGTCACGCTTTCAGCACCGTTCCGGGATCAGCCGTCGATGCGCTACCGCCTGTACACCGACCTCCGCAAGGAAACCTGGAACATCGGCGCCCCCACCGATTTCCGGCTCAACAAACAGGAGTTCGGCGGCGCGTTGCGATTTCAACCGAACGGCCGCTGGTGGTGGGAGGCCGGAGGGAGGCTGGACAATCGAAACTATCGCGGCATCGACTTCGCGTCAGGCTTCAGCATGGCCATGTCGCTGCGGGGGGGCGTCACGTTGCTGGACATCCCCGACCATGGGTTCCACGTCGACCTGCAAGTGGACAATGACTTCGGCCGCTTCTATGCAGGCCATCAGGGCGGCCTCTTCTCACGGCATCAGCTGCGCATCGAAGGGGTTTGGCGTCCACGCCTGCGCCGTGACGGAGATCGGCAATACGAGTACCGGCTGCGTTTGGGTGGAGGCCTGGCCCTCGGCGCGGTTCCGTTCGATGAACTCTTCATGCTGGCCCGGCAACGTGACGACGGCATTCCGCTCCGCGGCCACAGCGGCACGACCAACGGCAGGAAGGGCCGAGCTCCGGTGGGCGGCCAGTACGTCGTGATGAACTTCGACTTTTTCCGCGAAACCTGGCGCGGCACGTTCGGCGCGATCGACGTGGGCCCGCTGGTGGACGTCGGCAATATGTGGCGCACGGCGACGGCGGTGGTGCAGCCGGGATACTCGGTTGACGTGGGACTGCAACTCCGCTTGCGGCTCTCGAGCGGATTTACGTTCGCGATATCGTATGCTCGCGACCTGCGCAACAGGCGCGGTGTACTCGATTATTCGATGGCGACAGTGCGATGAGAATTTCGCGGGATGGCGATGCTGCGGCGGGAGAATCGGGCGGGGATTGGATCACCCGTGGTCTCGAGTTTCCACGGGTGCCCTCGGCGTCAAGTCGCTTACTTCGACTTCGGCTTCGCTGCGGGTTTCGGCTTTGCGACCGGCTTGGGCTTTGCCGAGGATTTTGGTTTCTTGTCCATATCAGGTACCTCCTAAGTACCTTCAAGCACATGCTACTCCAGTTTTGTTTTCCGCGCCAGAAAAATTTTAATCCTGCAGAAAAGATTCTTGTGCGGCCTACAACAGCAATCTGGAGGTAACCCAAGTGGGGTTGCATGGGCATCAGCGGAGACGCCCGCATTAGACATTGCCTACCCTGTTGCGCGCCGGGAACGCGGAATAGAATAACGCCAGGGGGAACGTTGAGGAAACTTTTGTTGTTCGAGGAAAGGATCATCCCGGAGAGGCCAGAACCGCGACACAAACGATCGACAACGCGATCCCGGCCACCAACCGGTTCGTTTCCCTGGCCACGCGGCTGGCGGTACCGGAAGCGCTGCGGGTCATCCAAGGCTACGTGGAGCATCAAACCAGAGCGCTCGCGGCATCGGGACTGGCAATCGAGTATCGGCTTCTCTCCGTCAGTGATCTTGACGCGACCGAACCCCATTTACTGCAGTCGCTGGGCGTGGAGATCCTCGAGATGGTTGGTGGGGAGATGGTCGCCGGGGAGAAGGGCGTCGGGAAAGCCCGCGGGCCGGAGGAATCCCTCGCCCGAGGCGCCGGCTGATTCAAGTCTTCAAGAATCCGGAAAAGAAATGGTGAGTCGGGCGGGACTCGAACCCGCGACCGCCGCATTAAAAGTGCGATGCTCTACCAACTGAGCTACCGACCCACGTCCGGTGATTGCCACTCCATCGAACGGTGAGCGGCTAGGGGGCTTGGGAGTCCTTCTCCCGGCCAATGTGACCGGCGAAAAAACGCCCATGGCGTCATTGTAGCGCGAGGTCGACAGCCAGAGCCAGCTTCTTCAATCCACCGGCGACGTCCGGACCAAGGTGGATCCGAAGCGAGCGCCGTCCGCGGGCGCGAAGGACTTCCAGGTCGCCCTGCGCCTGCGCCGCCTTGACCACTCCGAAGCTGTATTTCTGGCCCGGCACGGGTGCGTCCTCGGCGTCATCTGAAGTAATCTGCAGGAACACGCCACCCGCCGGTCCACCTTTGTAAGCCTGTCCGGTGGAGTGCAGGAAGCGCGGCCCAAAGCCGATGCAGGTCGCGGCCCGCGTTTTCTCCAGGATCCGGTGGCGCATCGCCTGCAGCCGCGCGTGGTGCGGATCGGTCATTTCGATGTAGGCGAGCAGCGCGACGTAACCGGCCTGCGTCACGGCGTCGCCGGAAACCGTCAGCGGCTGGATCTCCGCGAAGTGGGCGGCCAGGGCCTCAGCCAACGTGGTCGCCTTGGTGTCGCCGAAGACTCTGATGCCGTCATCCTCCAGGGCGGGCTCCTCCTCGGGGAGCTTGCCGGTTTCCTCGTAGGCCGTGGTGAGCTTGCGCGCCTCCACCTTGGAGAACTCCACATCCGGCTGATTGAAGGCATCGATCCCGATCACCGATCCGGCCACCGCCGTGGCGATCTCCCAGCGAAAGAACTCCGCGCCGAGTTGGTAGCTGTTACGGATCGAAATCCGGATGACCGGCTGCCCGGCATCGGCCAGGGCCTTGGTGAAATCATCCAAGGTCCTGTTGTCGTCACCGTCCAGGCGCTGATAGACGAACAGACGGTCCGGTCCGTAGTGTTCCGGTTCGATGTGCGGCTCGCCGTCGACCGGAATGATTCCCTTCCCGACCTTACCGGTGGATTCGGCGACCAACTGTTCCTGCCAGGCGCCCAACGAACTCAGCTTTGGCGACGACAGCAGGGTCAGCTTGTTGCGGCCCAGGTTGGCCAGCGTTCCCATCACGATCCCCATCAGGACCCCAGGGTTCACGGAGGTGTCTTCGGCCGTGCAGGCGTCCGCCATCTGCAGCGCACCCTTCAGGAGCTTGACGACATCCAGTCCCATGGCCGCGGCCGGCACCATGCCAAAGTCCGAGAGGGCGGAAAAGCGACCGCCGATCTCCGGAATGCCGAAGAACACTTTGGCGAAGCCGTCCTCCTGGGCACTGGCCTGCAACTTCGAGCCCGGATCGGTAATCGCATAAAACTGCGCGCCGTTGCGCTGGCAGCGTTCGAAAAAGTACTTCAGGAAGATGCTGGGCTCCAGCGTCGAGCCAGACTTACTCGCCACGATGAACAGCGTCTTGCGAAGATTCACGCGACGCTCAATCGCCAGGACCTGTCCCGGAACTGTGGAGTCCAGTACGTGCAAACGGGGAAATGACAGCGAGTGTCCAAAGGTCTTTGAAAGAACGTCGGGACACAGGCTGGAGCCGCCCATCCCGAGCACGACCGCATCGGTAAAGCCAGCCGCCTGCACGTCGGCGGCAATCGTCTGAAAGCGGTCGGGATCAGTCAGTTGACTGTTGACGATATCCAGCCAACCCAGCCATTTATTCTCGCCAGAGTTGGTCCACAGCGATGCATCGCGGGCCCAGAGCCGGCCGGTTTTTTCCCCGGCCTCCCAGGATTTTATGGCTCCGTCAACAGCGGCGCGGAGATCGGAAGTGAGTGAGACGGCGGCATCAAACGACATCTTGCCTTGAGTGTAGCAGGGGTCCTTTTCAAGGCCGCTGGAACAAGGCGAAGAGGGTCTATTCGACGTAGCCGTAGAGTTCGTAGAAGCCGGCGATCTTCAGCGTGACGATCTGTGGATCGGGCGTCAGATTCAGGAAATACCAACCATGGATGCCTTCCATCGGAGCGGTAAGCGAGCCGTTTTCGGACGCCGTCTCCTGGACCTCGCGATAACGTTGCCAGGCGTCGGGATCCTCGGTCGGCTGGCCGTGAAAATCGTAGTAGACGGTCCCCTGATCGACCTCCCAACTGTAGACGATGGTTGCGCCCTTCTTCATCGCGACCTTGTACTCCAACTCGCCATCCGGACCGATGGGAATCTTGACGGTATCGGAATGCCACTCGGCCGGATAGTAGTGCGAAAGGCTCGGGTCGGCGATATGTTCAGCCGAAGGAGGGGGAGCGGCGAATTCGCCACCATCGGATTCCTCCAGCAGGTCAACTATCTCCTCGGGGCTCTCCGCCGTGTCCGCGGTCTGCGCCACGATCGGAGTCGTCAGGGCCAGCAGTCCGGTCATGCGGCCGAACCCGGTGGGATCCCAACGATACTCGGCCGGTCCGATCACGCAAACCGCCAGAAACACGCCGATCACGGCGGCGATCGCCACGCGCGCAAGGAGTCCGGACGCCGAAGGCATCTCCGGGCGTTGCGGGTTGGGCGAGGAATCGGATGTGTTGCTCATGATCGTGTCTTAGGCGCGTTTTCGTGATTTTCCCGGGCTTCGCCTAGGCCGGCGGGGCTCCCAGGAAGTAGCCCGTCAACTGATATCCCATCAACGTGAAGCCTACCGCCATCAGAGCGACGTTCGCCAGGACCGCGTGCCGGGTAAAGTCATTGGTCCTGCGCCACTGAATCATGAAGAACAGGATCAAGGTGAGCGCCAGCAATTGCCCCAGTTCCACACCGACGTTAAAGGAAATGATGTTGGGAATCAGGCCGTCCCGTGACAGGTTGAAGTCCTGCAGCTTGGTGGAGAGTCCGAAGCCATGAATCAAACCGAAGAACAGCACGGCGGCCTTCGGATTCGGCTCCCAACCAAGGAGCGTCTTGAAGCCGTCCAGGTTGTCAAAGGCCTTGTACACCACCGACAGCCCGATGATCGCGTCCACAAGATAGGCGTCCACATGGATTCCACTGAGGACGCCGGTCAGCAGCGTGATGCTGTGGCCGACCGCGAAGCAAGTGACGTAGATCGCCACATCCTTCATCTTGTAAAGAAAGAAGATGACGCCAAACAGGAACGCCAGATGATCGTACCCGGTGACCATGTGCTTCGCGCCCAGGTACATGAACGCCGCGATATGCGTGCCGCTGGAGTTCTTAAGGAAGTCCGCGTCGCGGCCCGCCACGCCGTGCCCCCAGGCCAGCGGACTGGCCAGGGTCAGCAGAATGAGCAGGCACAGCAAGATCTGGATCGTACGTCGCATCGGAACACCCCAGTGTATATCAGGACGTTCCCGGCGCGCGAAACGTTATCCCGCACGCCGAACACGAGATTCTGAATGTGCCGTATGCCGTACAGCGGCCTAGTTGACGTAGATCGACCCGCCCGCGACTTGCTCCCCGCCCGGCAGGATCCACACCAGCAGCTGCTCGCCGGAGCCTAAGCCGGAAGGCAGCACGGCGTTCACCTGGTACAGTCCGGCGTATCCGGGTGCGAGGCCTGAGAACAGAACAGTGGCCTCCATGCCGCCGATCTTCAGGCGTACGTCCTGGACCGTCTGCGCCAGCGGATCCGCGGGAGACGCGACCCCGGCAGCCACCGGAGGAATCGTCCGTCCCAGGCCCGCAACGAAGATCGCAATCGCATCCCCCGGAGCCGAGGGATTGTCGGCGTCCACTACCACGCCCGTGGTGGGGTGAATCACCGCGGCTTGCGTGTAGCCAACCCGACGGCTTCCCGGTGTCGACACAAGGAACGTCGCCGGAGCGTAGGGCGACACCGCCGTGCTCACGGGCGTGAGCATCGCGCCGCCGTCGTATTTCACGACGAATTGGCCGATGCCCGTGGAGAGGTCCTGAGGAAGCTGAGCGTTGATCTGCCATGGCGTCACGGCCTGCAGGGGAACCGCATTGCTATTCACCAGCAGCGACAGGCCGCTCATCGTCGTGGACAGCGGAAACGCGGTCGCCACGTTGAATTCCTGGAGCGACAGATTAGCTCCGAATGCGGTGATCAAGGACCCCGGGGCGGGTGCTCCGGATCCGGCCGCGCTCACGACACCGCCGTCGAAGAGGAATCGCGGCGCGAAGATCTCGGTCATGTCCGCGAACGCGGTCTGCTCGCCGGTGGGTACACGATAGACCGCGGCCGCGGATCCGCCGTTCGGGCCCACGTTGAAAACCGCCACCGACCCGTCGCCGGAAATCACCACCGATCCCGCCGCCGAGTAGGTGAAGTCCGCCAAGGGAATCGGCTGGGCGATCAAGTGGCTGTCTCCGATCGCAGTGGTCATGTACTTTACGTCACCGCCCTGAACGAAGGTGACCCAGGCGCCGTCATCCCTGATGGAGGGGCTCGAGGCCGGCTGATCGCCGAACGAAAGCGGATGGAGGTCGGTTCCATCCGGGCGAACCGCCCAGATCTGCTCGGTCGTCACGCCCCCGTCGGAATGATTCGAGACGAAAGCGATCATGGAGCCGTCCTTGGAAATCACCGCGTCATGCGCCACGAAGTCGGGATCATTGAAATCGGTAACGGCGGAGATCGTGCTCTGATCACCATTGATCGGGATCGTATAGACGTCGGTGGCAGCGGGCGCAAAATGACGGTCGGACCATGACGGAGCCGCCGAGGTAAACACCACCAGGCCAGCCTGAGAAATCACCCGTTGTGAGGAGGGCGCCAAGCTGGCCTGAAAGACGTTCAACGTGGCGTCGCTGGTTCCATCAGGAGTGATGGTATGAATGGGCTTGTTTTCTGCAACTTCATAGAGAACCATATCTCCGGCGTCCGTCAAGTGCGCCGACCGCAGGCACCGTCTGATGCAATCGATGCATAGGGGTTGCACACAACTGCTCGTATCCACATCTACAGCGCGATCCGTCTGATGGGTCAGGTTGTAAATATGCAGCTGCTCGCTTCCTCCTGATCCGGTCGGCAGCGCGGTATATACGGCAATCTCTCCGGTTCCGGGATAACCAACGCTCACCACCCCGGCGAATGCCCCGTCACTCATGTACGTGGTCAGCTTCTGGATCTCGGGTGACGAGGCCGTCATCACCCACCGGTTCAGATTAGTAGCATCATCAGCCCGAGCATCGGGACGCCGGAGGCTGGCGTAGAAAATCGTCCGGCCATCACTGCTCACCGCGGGCGCGCGCAGGTTGATGGGATCTTTCGCGACGTTGGTTGTCAGTTGTGCCATCGCCGGGGCCGTCAAGCCTCCCCAGATGGCACAGAAGCCAAGCAGCACGACGGCGCGATTCCAAAGCCAAGTGGACAAGTGTGCATTTCCCATACCTTCTGAGATACTACACTCGCCGGATTAGTTACAAATTGGGAGGATTTACCGAAACAGCCGGTAGAAACCTTAGTCGGGAAGTGAGGACCCACGGATCGAGGCGTCCAGAATCTGCACCGTATGCAGGACCTTCACCGAACGCGTCTCCGGACGGCGATCCAGCGCTGCACGAAGTTGCAGCATGCACCCGGGATTGCCGGTCGCCACGATCTCCGGCTGTTGCTCCGCGATATGGCCCGCCTTGCGGTCCGCCAACTGGTCCGCCGTATCGGCCTGCACCATGTTGTAGATCCCAGCCGAGCCGCAGCAGATGGCCCCTTCGGCCACCTCGGACACCACGCACTCCGGGATTGCGCTTAACTGCGTCATCGGTTGCGTGCGGACCTTCTGCGCATGCTGCAAATGGCACGACGCATGATAGGCGACGCGAGCCATCAGCGGTTTGCGCTCAGCCACCGAACCGATCTCTTCCAGAAATTCGGTGATGTCGCGGCACTTGGCGCTGAAGTATTTGGCTTTTTCCGCGTACGCCGGATCGTCACGAAGCTGCCAGGCGTATTCGCGGACGTTCGAACCGCATCCGCCGGCGTTGGTCATGATCACCTCGACGTCGGCCGCCTCGAATACGTCAATCACCTTGCGGGCGAGTTCCAGCGCGGGGTCTTCCTCGCCCGGCATGCACCATGAGAGCTCCGCAGCAACCCTGCTCGGCGGCGCAACGACTTCACATCCTTCGGCGGCCAGCACGCGAACCGTCGCGGCGTTGACCTCCGAGAGAAATTCACGCTGCACGCAGCCGAGCAGCAGTCCGACGCGCTTGCGCTTGGTCCCATTGGCCGGCGTAAGCGGCGCGACTTCCTGCCGCGCCCCGAGCTTCGGCAACAGCGCATCCATGGATGCGAACCGCTTCGGCGCCAAGCCCAGCAATCCGCTGCCGCGCACCAGCGATTGCGAGTCCGGACTTCTGATAGAAAGCGAGCAGCGGACGCATCGCGCGCAGACGCCCGACGTTCGGGAACAGGCTGAAGATCAGCTTGCGGTGCAGCATTCCTTCGATCGCTGCGCGGATGATGCCGTTCGATCTGCGCACGCGTCGCCTCGATCAGCTTGCCGTAGTCGACGCCCGAAGGGCAGGCCGTCATGCAGGACATGCAGCCGAGGCAGGTATCGAAGTGCTCCACCCAGTTGGCGCCATCGTCGCCTCGCCTTCGCTGGCCATCTTCATCAGATAGATGCGGCCGCGGGGCGAATCCATCTCCTGGCCCCACAGAACGTAGGTCGGGCAGGCGGGCAGGCAGAAACCGCAATGGACACACTGATTGATGAGTTCGGGCGCGGGTGGATGGTGCGCGTCGAAGGCCCCGCCCGCGGAAGGTTTGTTGGTGATCTGAATCGGCGCGGCCATCTAGATTGCCTCCCACGAAGCGTCCGGGGTTGAGCGTTCCCTTGGGATCGAACTGCGCTTTCACCGCGCGCATCAGGCCAAGCGCGTCGCCCGCCGATCCCCATGCGTCCATTCCGTCAACCGGGGTCAGCATAACCAGCGAGCCGCCGTCGGCTTCCACGGCCTTCCGTAACCCGACCAATCGCCTCGCATGTGGAGGGTCACTAGTCCCGGGGCGTGCGCCAGCATCATCCAGTCGCGTTGAGCAGCAGCCTTCGAGATCTCCTGTGTGAGCCACGCGATGCGCGACGAAAGAACGCTGATTTTGGCGATTGTGGCTGCGTCGCCGGGCGGCCATAGCTGCTCGCGGGCCTGCCAGATTTCGAGCAGCGTCATCGGGGGACGCTTCGGTGAGCATCGGCTCCGGTCAGCGTTGCGAGCTGCGCCTGTTGCGCGGCGATTCCCGCCTCGGTGCCTTCAAATAAGATGTCCAGCTCAGGCTCAGATTCGCCCTGCAGGCGTAGCTGCAACGCAATGTGCGCGAGCTGGGAATTCTGAATCTGCAGAACAGCCTTCTGCGCGCCGCCCATGGATTGAAACTCATCATCGAGCGTCCCCGACGGCATGCGGCAACGGATGCAACCGGAACACGGCCCGGGTGATCATCCCCAGCGTGCCGAGCGATCCGGTCACCAACTTCGGCAGGTCATAACCCGCAACGTTCTTCACCACGCGGCCGCCGCTTTCCGCCAACGTTCCGTCCGGCAACGCCAGCGTAACCCCGATGACGAGATCGCGCAGCCCTCCGTAGCGCAGCCTCCAGGCTCCGCTGTCATTGGTTGCCAGAATGCCGCCAACCGTCGCATGTTCCTGCCACAGAGGATCGCAGGCGAGCCGCTGGCCCTGTTGGGCGAGCGTTCGCTGCAGATCCCCAATGGTGCACCCGGCCTCGACCACCACGGTCATGTCGCCGGCGGCATGATCCACCACCCGGTTGAGCTTCGCAGTAGAAATCGCGACATCCGCGCGCGTGACGGGATTGCCCCAATCGGCTTTCGTGCCGCCGCCCAAGGGAATCACGGCCTGTCCCTGCGCGTTCGCGGCGGCCAGCAGCAGCGGCGAGTTCCTTCGCGTCCGCGGGCTCGACCGTCACCGGGATGTTGGATGCAATCCCGCTCATACTAGAATCGCTCGACATTCATCAAAACCGCTCCGCGATGCCCGCCTTCTCCAGCGGATGCGGCTTGTACTCGCCCGGATCTTCGCCGCACAGCCGCGGCCGCGGGAACACCTTGGTCGGATTCGAAAGCTGCAGCGGATCGAACGCGCACCGGACCCGTTGCATCGTGTCCAGATCCGGCTCGGCGTACATCTTCGGCATCATGTGTTTCTTCTCTTCGCCGACCCCGTGTTCGCCGGTAATCGATCCGCCCTTTTCAATGCACAGCTCAAGAATCCGCTCAGCCAGGCGCTCGGCAGTCTTTTCCTGCCCTTCGATCCGCCGATCGTAGAGCACCAGAGGATGCAGATTCCCGTCACCAGCGTGGAAGACGTTCGCGACCCGCAGGCCGGTCTCTTCGCTCATCGCTTCGATGGCTTCGAGTACCTCCGGCAGCGACGTCCGCGGAATCACGCCGTCCTGCACCAGATAGTTCGGCGACACGCGACCCATCGCCGCAAACGCCGCCTTGCGCCCCTTCCACACCACCGCGCGTTCGGCTTCGGTCTGTGCGGTCCGGATCTCCCAGGCGCCATGCGCCCGGCAAATCTCGTTCACCTGCTCCATCAGCGTCTCGACCTCGGCCACCGGCCCGTCGAGTTCGACCAACAAGAGCCCCTGACAATCCGGATAGCCCGCCTGGACGGCCGCTTCGGCCGCCTGGATCGCCAGCGTGTCCATCATTTCGATCGCCGCCGGGATGATGCCCGCGGCGATAATCCCGCTCACCGCCGCGCCGGCTTCCTTCGCCGAATTAAACGCCGCCAGCAGCGTCTGGATCTGCTCCGGCTTTTTCACGATCCGCAGCGTGACCTTGGTCGCGATCCCTAGCGTCCCCTCAGCCCCGACGAACACACCCATCAGGTCATAGCCCGGCGCATCGAGCGTCTTGCCGCCCAGGTGCACCATCTCGCCGTTCGGCAGCACGACCTCCAGCCCCAGCACGTGTGTCGTCGTGAAGCCGTACTTCAGGCAATGCGCGCCGCCGGAATTCTCCGCGACGTTGCCGCCGATCGAGCACACTGACTGCGACGACGGATCCGGCGCGTAGAAGAACTGTTGGCCGGCGACCCTACTGGTAACTTCCAGATTGATCACGCCCGGCTCCACCACCATGCGAGCGTTCTCCAGGTCGACCTCGAGGATCCGCTTCATCCGCGCCAGACTGATAACGACGCCGCCTTGGACCGGCAGCGCGCCTCCGCTGAGCCCGGTGCCCGAACCGCGTGCCACAAACGGGATCTTCTCGCGATGGCATACGCGCACCACCGCCTTGGACCTGCTCGGTGGTCTCCGGCAACAGAACCGCCAGCGGCACGACGCGGAAATTTGTTAGCCCGTCGCACTCGTAAGTGCGAAGGTCTTCGCGCGTAAGGATGACCGCATCGTCGAGGCAGCACCGCACGCAACTCGGCGGCCACCTGGGGCGGCAGGCTCTGCAGCGGCGTTGCTGGACTAGGGGTCGCCGCCAACTTAGATGTACCGGTAGGCTTCCAGCGTCAGGAAGTCTTCGCAGTTATCGTTGACCATCATCTTTTCAAACAGCGCCGCCGCCTGCGGATACTTGCCCGAACCGTAGCGCGCATCGCCGACCTGTTCGCGGATGTGGTCCAGTTCCTGTTTGATGGTGTCGCGAACCATCGCCGCGGTGATCTTGCGGCCGTCGTTTAGCTGCTTGCCGTGATGCAGCCACTGCCACACCTGGGTGCGCGAGATCTCCGCCGTCGCCGCGTCTTCCATCAGATTATAGATCGGCACGCAGCCGTTACCGCCCAGCCAAGCCTCCAGATACTGAATGCCGACGTCGATGTTCGTGCGCAGCCCGGCTTCGGTGATCTCGCCCTTGGGAACGCGCAACAGATCCGCGGCGGTGATGTGGACATCCTCGCGCTTGTTGTCGATCTGGTTCGGCCCCTTCATGTATTCGTCGAAGACTTCCTTGGCGATCGGGATCAAGCCCGGATGCGCGACCCAAGTACCGTCATGCCCGGCCTTCACCTCGCGGAGCTTGTCCTGCCGGACCTTCTCCAGCGCCGTCAGATTCGCCTGCTCATCGTTCTTGATCGGGATCTGCGCCGCCATGCCGCCCATCGCGTGAATGTTGCGCTTGTGGCAGGTCTGGATCAGCAGCAGGACATACGAGCTCAGGAAGTGCTGCGTCATGCCGACCGTGGCGCGATCCGGCAGCACGAAGTCCGGGTTGTTGCGGAACACCTTAATGAAGCTGAAGATGTAATCCCAGCGGCCGCAGTTCAGCCCTGCGGAGTGGTCCCGCAGCTCATAAAGGATCTCGTCCATCTCGAACGCGGCCAGAATCGTCTCAATCAGCACCGTGGCGCGGACCGAGCCCTGCGGAATCCCGCAATGATCCTGCGCATAGACGAAGACGTCGTTCCACAGCCGGGCTTCCAGGTGCGATCTCCATCTTCGGCAGATAGAAGTACGGCCCCGAGCCCTTCTCCAGCGCCGCCTTCGCGTTATGGAAGAAATACAGCCCGAAGTCGAACAGCGATCCGGAGATCGGCTCGCCATCCACCGTGGCGTGCTTTTCCAGCAGATGCCAGCCCCGCGGACGCACCAGCAATACGGCCGGATTCTCTTTGAGCTTGTAATGCTTGCCTTGCGGATTGGTGAACTCGATGGTGCCGCGCACGGCGTCACGCATATTCACCTGGCCCTGCACGACGTTGTCCCAGGTCGGCGAATTGGAATCCTCAAAGTCCGCCATGAACATGTTCGCGCCGGAGTTCAGCGCGTTGATCACCATCTTTCGCTCCACCGGACCGGTGATCTCCACGCGCCGGTCCAGCAGATCCTTAGGGATCGGCGCCACCGTGTAGTCGCTCTCGCGGATGTGCTTGGTCTCGGGCAGAAAGTCCGGCATTTCACCGGCTTCAATCCGCTTCTGGCGCTCCACGCGAGCCTGCAGCAATTCCTTGCGGCGGCCATTGAATCGCTTATGCAACTCAGCAACCAGGGCCAGCGCTTCCGGCGTCAGAATCTCTTCACAACCCGGCGGGGATGGGGGCGGTTAACGTCACGCCGCTAATGACTTGAGTGCTCATTTTCGTTCCATATTGCAGCACCGGAGTTCTACGGATGTCAACAGAGCATAGGTGCGCCGCAATCTTATATGATGCCATGACGCCGACTGGAACTCGACCGGAGCTTCGCGTAACAATGAAAACGTGCCCATGTCCTTCATTCAGAAATTATTCGGCCTGCCCGACGACGATCCTTCCTCCAGCGAAACCGAGGTCGTCCGGCACGTCGTCGCCAAGCTCGACGACCTCAGTCCGAAGACCAGGCGAGGTTTATCGCCTCGTTCGGATACCTGCTGGGGCGCGTCGCCCACGCCGACCTCAATATCAGCCCGGAGGAAGCCGCCGCGATGGAGCGGCTGATCGTCGAGCGCGGCGGTCTGCCCGAGCAACAGGCCGTCATCGTGACTCAAATCGCCAAAACGCGCGCGCAACTGTTTGGCGGCACCGAGAACTTCCTGGTCACCCGCGAGTTTGACCGCATCGCCACCAAGGAGCAGAAGCTCCACCTGCTGGATTGCCTGTTCGCCGTCGCCGCCGCGGAGGGCAACATCTCGTTGACCGAAGACAACGAGATCCGCCAGATCTCCAATGAACTTCATCTGGACCACCCCGACTTCATTCGCGTCCGGTCCCGGTGGAAGGATCAACTGGCCGTGCTCCAGGATCTTCCCAAGGCGCCGGGCAAGTAGCCGGGGGCCCCGAAATCGCGCCGCGGCATTCCCCTGGAATGCGGTGTACATTATGCTACGATGTCGCCGGTAACAGCCCAGGAGCCAATTCGATCTTGCGACGACGCTTCATCCACGCATCTCTCTTACTACTCTCCACCGCCGCGGCTCCGCTCGCTTTCGGTCAGGCGGGACCTTATGAACGACCGCGCCCTACGCCGCAGGAAGCACGCGAGGGCGCACTGGTCTATCAGCAATACTGCGTCAACTGCCATGGAGCTCTCGCCAAGGGGACCGAACAAGCGCCCGACCTGATCCGGTCGGTGATCGTGCTCCAGGACAGCCATGGAACCCAGCTGGGCCCGGCGCTGGAACGCTTGGACGGCCATCCGCGCGAGATCACGGAAGACGAGATCGCCAAGATTTCCAATTTCCTGAAAAGCCAGGTGGAAGCCACCGCCCGCAACCGCAACCCCAATGAGCCGCCGAACGTCTTGACGGGCAACGCCGAAGCCGGCCGCGTCTATTTCAACGGCGCCGGGGGCTGCGGCGGTTGTCATTCGGTGACCGGCGATCTGGCGGGGATCGGCGCCCGGTACGACAATGCCGTAGATCTGCAGCAACGGTTCCTATTTCCACGCCGCACGCAGCCGATCCTGGTAACCGTCACCCCGGCCGATCGGCAACCGATCTCCGGCGAGCTTGATCGTATCGACGATTTCAACGTCTCGCTCACCACCGGATGCCGGCGATTACCGCAGCTTCCGACGTTCCGATAGCCTCAAAGTCGACGTGGAAGACCCGCTCACGCGCCATCACGAACTGCTGGACATCTATACCGACGCCAATATTCACGACGTCGTGCGCTACCTGGAGTCGGTCCAATGAGGTTCGTCACGCCATTTGCGATCTTCGCCACGGTGATTGGAATCCTCCCGGCAGCCGCGCTGGCACAGGCTTACCTCGATCCCGCAGAGCTTCTCTCCCCTCGCCCCCAAGACTGGCCGACCTATAACGGAGACTATTCCGGCCGCCGCTACTCGCCACTCGATCAGATCAACCAGGACAATATCGATGCGATGACGCTCGCCTGGGTCTACCGGCCGAGCCTCGGCGGAGGTCCGCAAGGCGGTGGCGGAGGAAACACCACGACCATCAAGGGTACGCCCGTCGTCGTGGACGGCATCCTGTTCACCACGCTGCCGGATCACGTCTATGCCGTCGATGCGCGCACCGGACGCGAGCTGTGGCACTTCCGCTGGGAATCGAAGGGCGGCTGGCACATCGGCAATCGCGGGGTCGGAGTGTGGCGCGATACGGTCTACGTCGAAACGCCCGATTGCAATCTCGTCGCGCTCAACATCGCCGACGGCAAAGAGAAGTGGCACACCGAAATCTGCGACCTCAGCCAGTTCTACTACGCCTCGGTCGCGCCGATCATCGCCGGCGATCACGTGATTACCGGCGTCAGCGGCGATGACCTCGATATCCCCGGGTATCTGGAATCGCACGATCCGGAAACAGGCGAACTCGAATGGCGCTGGTACTCCCATCCCGAGCCCGGCACCCCGGAAGCCGAAACCTGGCCCAGCGTCGAAGCCATGATGCATGGGGGCGGGATGACCTGGGTGCCCAGCACCTACGACCCCGACCTCGGCCTGCTCTATGTCGGCACCGGAAATCCGCAGCCGGTGATCGCCGGCCAGGGCCGCGAGGGGTCGAACCTCTATACCGAATCCATCGTTGCGCTGGACGTCGATACCGGTGAGCTCCAATGGTGGTTTCAGGCCTCGCCGCACGACACGCATGATTGGGACGCCGTGCAGACGCCGGTGCTGATCGATGCCGAAATCGAACGGCCAGCCGCGCAAGCTTGTCGCGCAGGCCAGCCGCAACGGCTGGTTCTTCGTCCTGGATCGCGCCACCGGCGAGAACCTGATCAGCGCGGAGTTCGTCAAGACCAACTGGGCGCTGGGCGTCGACGAGAAGGGCCAGCCGATCCCCAATCCAGCCAAGTTCCCCGCCCCGGACGGCGCGCTCGTCAGCCCGAACCAGGGCGGCGCGATGAACTGGCCTCCGCCGAGCTACAGTCCGCGCACCGGCCTGTTCTATGCCAACGCCTCTCGCGCCTTCAGCGTTTACTATCTCTATGACGATGACGACAAGCCGGAAGGCTGGGGCGGCAACGATCGCGGCGGCTACTCGGAAGCCATGATGCAGGCCATCGACGTCACCACCGGAGACATCGCCTGGAGCCATCCCTGGCCGGGCGGAGGCGGCGTTCGCGCAGGCACGCTCAGCACCGCCGGCGGACTCGTCTTCACCGGCGACCCCAGCGGCAACTTCGTCGCCATGGCGGACGATACCGGCAAACCCCTCTGGCACGCCGGGCTCGACACGAACGTCAGCAACGGTCCGATCACGTTTGAGCTGGACGGCCTGCAGTACGTGGTCGTCGCCGGCAATGAAACACTGTATGCATTCGTGATGCTAGCCGAGTAAACTCAAGCAAAAGGAGTGGCTTAATGAAGCTACGATGGATTCTGACCGGCGCGCTGGCGATTGCGTCCTGCGTCTTCGCCCAAGACGCCGCCCCGGAAAATCACGACCTCGGCTACACCGACACGCCACAACTCCCCGGACAACGTTTCAAGGTCCACGATTCCGCGCGTCCCCATCCGCACCAGGTCACCCCCGCCAGCCAACCCGGCGGAGCGCCCTCCGATGCGACGGTTCTCTTTGATGGGAAGAATCTCGACGCCTGGCAGGTTCGCACGCCGGCGCGCCAACGGGACAGAGCGCCCAAGACCTGGAAGGTCGAAAACGGCTACATGGAAGTCGCCGCCGGACGCGGGCGACCTCGCCACCAAGGCAACGCTTCGGCAGCTTCCAACTCCACATCGAATGGGCCGCGCCCGCCCAGGTCCGCGGCAATAGCCAGGAACGTGGCAACAGCGGCATCTTCCTGCAAGGGCTGTACGAAATCCAGGTCCTTGATGACTGGAACAACCCGACCTACGCCGACGGCCAGGCTGGCGCGATCTACGGCCAGTATCCGCCGCTGGCCAACCCCGCGCGAAAGCCCGGCGAGTGGCAGACCTACGACATCGTTTTTGAAGCACCCAAGATCGAAGACGAAAAGGTCGCCGAACCCGCCTACGTGACCGTGTTCCTCAACGGCGTCCTGCTGCACAACCGCAAGGCCATCCTGGGACCCACCGTCCATCGCCAACTGCCGAGCTATGACGACGGAGGCGCAGCCCAAGTCGCCGCGGCGTTCGGAGGCCCCATCGTCCTGCAGGACCACGGCAACCCCGTGCGCTACCGCAACATCTGGGTCCGCCCGATCGGCAAGTACGATGTTCCGGAGAAATAACCGCTAGGCTTCCATCACGAGACCTCGGACGCCGATAGATGCGGTCGTGCGCTCCGGGTCAGTTGTCTCGCGAGTAAGAGCAGCCAAATCGCGAGCCCGACGATTAACCCGGCCACTCCGCCCCGTGTCACGGCATCCCCCAGCGGATTCTCAGGCCTGGATGGCAGCGACGCTGGGTCGACAATCTCCAGCCTCTCGCCTTGCGCTCGCTCGGTCAGCTCATTCCGTTCCTCCGCTGCGTATAGGCGCTGTTGGATATCGATGTAGTGTTCACGAGCCAGGTTTCGATCCAGTTCCACCCGCGCGTACTCGGGATTGGCGGGATACAGCTGCTGGAGTCTTGCGTTCAACTTCGCCCACTGGTCCGCCACCGATTCCAGTCGCGCCGCCAGGAACTCGGTCATTTGATAGGTCATCCGGCCACGCTGCTCGACGTGCTCGGAAATCATCCGCGACATTAGATCCACGGTAATCTCCTGGGCCGTGCGTGCACCGGTCGCCTCATCGAAAAGATCGTCAAGGCCGCTCTCTTTACCAGAGCTGTAAGTGAAGGCAACGCGAACTGTCCTGTCTCCCTCAAGCTCGATCTCCGTGCGGTCCCTAAACTCTTCCACCGCATCCGACATCGGAGCCCGCCTTAGCAGCGCCGGGTATAGATCGTGCGAATTGATCAGTTGCGTCAGCTTCGGCCGGGCAAGCAGCAGGACCTTCATCGTCTCCAGGTCGTCGAACAATTGGATCCCGCCGGAGGCCTCCAACAATTCATCGGGAATCTCAGGCCCCCGGATACGCATCATGCCGTCGGAACGGAACTCGACGGGCGAACACAACCACACCGATGCCGAAATGAGAACGCCAAGGAACCCGCCCATCAGGGTCCACGTCAGCAATCCCCTCGGAAGGATCCGCTCCGGCGTTCCCAGAAGCCTTGCGAACTGTCCCATGATTTCCCTCCCTCCGAAACGCAGATAGTGCAACGATCCCCGCCCCAGCGCCTCCTCGCGAGCCTCTTCGAAAGTCCCGATCATGTCCTCGGTGATTTCATCGATGGTTCCGTCTTCGCGCTCGGCGCCCTTCCGGGCCAGGTAGAGGTACAGTTCCGTCAGCATGTTCCCGACCCTCCCACTGGCGAAAAGTCACTAACCCTAGAGACGGGAATTTCCGTGAAATCCCTTTCGAGAACCCGTCTGGAGCGGGTCACCGGCTGGGATCGCAGACGCCTCGACGCAGCCGCCGTCAATTGCTTCATCCGCCGGACCTCGGCTTCCACCACCTGGCGGCCCGCGCCGGTCAGCCGGTAGGCCTGCCGGTCGCGCGGAGCTTCGGATTCCTGGAACCGCTCAATCCAACGCTCTTCGAGCAGCCGTCGCAGCGCGCCATAGAGCGTACCGGTGCTCATCGCGACGCGCCCCTCCGAGAGTTGCTCCACGTCTTTGAGAATGGCGTAGCCGTGGCGCGGCTCCGGCGCCAGGCTTAAGAGGATTAGCAGAACCGGTTCCGAGACGGGAGTCCCGGGTTTTCCGCCCTGGATACTGCGCGCAGCGTTATGTCGCATGGCGACATATTATCCGACGCCATGCGCGACGTCAACCAGGTGTAGGAAGGAAGGTGGACTTCTTATGAATGTGTGGCGGAGCCGCGCCCCGCCATCCACAACCTCTACTTGATCTCTTTGTACAGATCGCTCCAGAAGTTCCCGCGGAACGTCCAGCCAAGATCGTCCACAGCCACCTTCTCGCCGAGGTTAGCCTCCGTTGCGCCGGCCTTGACCGCCGCACGCGCCCGATCCACCAGCTTCTGGAACTTGTCGCGGAACGCCATCACTTCGGCCCGCGTTTTCGGTTCCCCGCGGCCCGGAATCGCCGTATCGAAGTCGAGCTTCAGCGCACCGTTCAGGCTGTCATTCCAGTGCACCGCGCTCCCGCCATTGGCGAAGTCGACGATCGGATTGGTATCGGTCATCTGATCGCCCACCATCACGACCTTCTCCTTCGGGAAGTACACAATCGTGTCGCCGCCGGTATGACCCGGCCCGAAGAAATACATCTCGACGGTTGCATCGCCAAGCGTCAGCGTCTTCTCGTTACCAAAGGTTTCCTGCGGCCGGCCCGGGATGTCCTTCGTGCGCGGATCCATCGCCATGTGCTCGGAAAGCTTATCGCCCGCGAACACCCGCGCGCCGGAGTCGATGAACTTTTGATTGTTGCCGACGTGATCCGGATGATGCTGCGTGTTGATCACGTATTTCACCGGCTTGTCAGTCACTGACTTAATCATTTCCATCATCCGGTCAAAGTGGTTCATCGGAGCCGCGTCGGACGGATTCTTGGTGTCGACCAGGATCAGCCCATCGTCGGTCACGCGAACCAGCGTATTCGCGCCGCCTCCGGTGATCATGTAAAGATTCGGCTTGAGCTCGCGAATGCCGTCGACCACGGCGCCCGCCTTGGCCTTCCCTTTAACGCCACCCTTCCCTTTTCCGGGAGGTTGCGCCAGCAACCCGACAGTAGCGATCAGAGCAGCAGTGAAGATGAGCGTATTTCGCAACATGAGAAATGACCTCCAGATCACGCTCACTCTATCACGACCAGCGAGGTGGGTGGGCTTTAGCCTGCGCGAGGCTCTCAGCCGCGCAAAAGGAGGAGCTTGAGCCGGCGTGAGCGTTCACGCTCACTCGGATTCATGAAAATGTGGCCTGTAACCCTGAAGATCGGAACCTCGCGCATAAGCCGCGCGGATATAGGATCAGTCCACCACCGGAGGCAACGCTTCGATCCCCTGCTGCACCCGCCGCGCCGCCGACCAGGTCACCGCGACTATGGCGGCCACATACAAACAGAGCAATCCCGCCATCTCGTCCACACGCCCCTGCACCACGCGCACCACGATCCACGGCGCCAGCAGCGGCAGCAGCTTCCAGTACCACAGTCCGCGCAGGAACTTGCGCCGTCGCATCAGTGCCCGGCGATGAAACGCCACCAATTCCTTGAGTGAGTCACCGGCAGGGACCACCATTCCCCCGCCTCGACGCCGATGCTGATCCGCGGTGAACCGCAGGACAACCAGGATCCCCATAAGCGGCAGGATCGCTGTGGCGTTATGGGCCTTCAGTGCGAATGGGACCAACACCAGTAAGGAGATGGCGTTGACCATGCCGAAATAAAACAGGTAGCGGCAATATTCCTGATGCTGAAAACCTTCCACCTGCGCCCGGACCGCGTCCTCCCCGCGCTCCACCGGCAGCCGCGCGGGAACCCGAGGACCGGTATCGAAGCGTTTCACTTCCTGCCACAAAATTCGCGGCAAAATCGAATTCGCGTCCCGGATAAAACGCAAAGTTCGCAGCCCCCAGCGAGCCTCCCGGAAACGTTCTTCCAAGTCACCCAGGATCTGTTCGCGTCGGTCCGGCGGCAGCAGCGCCGATATCGTTCGGACCACGAACTTCGGTGGTGATGGCCTCTTCGAATCCGTCATGCTTTCCCCCATCCGCTTTCCGGCTCACCCCAGACCGCGGACACCGACCGCGCCATCCGCTGCGCGGTCCGGATCGATTCCTTCAATGCCTTCTCGCCCGACGCCTCAATCTTGTAGCAGCGCTTGGAGCGTCCACCGCGCTCGGCCGTGGGTTCCGACAGCCGCGAATTCAGAAGGCCCTTGTCCTCCAGCCGGTCCAGCGCGACGTAGATCGCCCCCAGGCTGATGCGTTTCGGCGCGGATAGTTCCTCGACCTTCCTATGGATCGAGACGCCATAAGCGTTGTCTTCCAGGCTGACGACGGCGCTCAGCACCAGTTGTTCGAGTTGCCCTAGGGAGTCGCTCCGCGGCATTACCCCAACAAAGTATCATATATCTTCGGAGAAGCCAAGTCCTTGGTTGTCAGCGCTCGGCGCCAGACAAGAATTTCGATGCCTCATTGGAGATTTCCTCGATCGTGATCCTCATACGTGTCACCTTCTCGTCTGGCCAGCTCGACGGCGATGCCCATGACTCTGCTTTGAACAAAAGACGAGTCGCGAAAGCATCATCGACACCATGGAAAGCACTGGCTGCGTCGCCCCACATTCGAGCCAGTTTTCGTTCCTCGTCCCGATCTTCATCACCACCGCCTTGAATATCGTGGAGATACGCTTGCGTCTTGATTACCGCTTCGAGAAGCCTGCTTACAGCAATGCGTTCGAGTTCATTCCGCACCTGCCCCTGACGAAGAATCCCTTGTAGCGTTTCTCCGAGTACCTGAAATATATTGACGATCTCAGCGATTCCCATGCGCGCCCACCTCGCCCTATGCTCGACTGGAGTCCATCCCAAAAGCGTGAATCGTGCTGGGTACGATATCACAATGCGCGAGAGAGAGATTGCCTCACGAATCACTAGATTGGGGTTGCCCTTCGGCGGATGATCTCCCCTCTCCCGCCTTCGGCAACCGGCCCGCATCCTTCAACGCCTTTCGCAACAGAAAGTCGATCTGCGCGTTCGCGCTCCGCAGATCGTCGGCAGCCCACTTGCGCAGCGCCTCCAGCACCTTCGGATCCGTTCGCAATAGAAATGATTCCCGAGCAGCCAAACCGGCTCTCCCAATCCCTATGAAAACCAGGTGGGGACGACGGCGATCTGCGCCACGTCCCCGCCCCGGTCGACTTCGAACCTACTGATACAAGGTCCCCGTGTTCACCACCGGCTGGGTGTGACTGCCGCTACACAGCACGACGAGAAGATTCGACACCATCGCCGCCTTGCGTTCCTCGTCCAGGTTCAGGACCTGCTCCTCGGAGAGCCGCTTCAGCGCCATCTCCACCATTCCCACCGCGCCATCGACGATTCGCGCCCGCGCCGCGACCACCGCCTGCGCCTGCTGCCGCTGCAACATCGCCCCCGCGATCTCCGGTGCATAGGCCAGATGACTGATCCTCGCCTCCACGACCTCCACTCCGGCTGTGTCCAGGCGCTCCTGGATGTCGCTCTTTAACGTGCCGGAAACCGCTTCGATATTGCTCCGCAGCGACGTCTCCTCATCGTCGGCATTGTCGTAGGGGTGGCGGCTGGCCAGAACTCGCAGCGCGGACTCGCTCTGCACCGTGACGTAATCGTCGTAGTCGTCGACCTCGAACACCGCCTCGGCCGTATCCACCACGCGCCATACAACGACTGCCGAAATCTCGATCGGATTGCCGTCCTTGTCGTTGACCTTCGAGGGCTTCCCCGCTGTCCGGCCCTGGTCTTTCACGAATTTCCCCATCTCATTGGTTCTGCCGGGCTTCATCTCCGAGCCCGTCTCAAAGTTCCGTACCCGGAGCGATATCTTCCGCTTGCTGAAAAATGGGTTCATCCAGAAGAACCCACTGCGCTTGATCGATCCCTTGTAGTTTCCGAACAGCGTCAACACGCGCGCTGTGTTCGGCTGCACCGCCGCGAATCCCTTCAAACAGATCAACCCGCCGGGGACGGTAACGATGGAGAAAACTCCAATCACTCCACCAAGGAGCGGGTTTCCGCTCCCCGCCAGAATCCCCCCCGTCAGCGGCATGCCAATGATCATGAACAGGATCACAAACAGTGGGAGCCACCCCGGCATCGGCCGAAATTCCACCTCCCGAATCGATTCCTTCACTACTGCCATGCTGCACCTCCTCCTCGTAATTTGACCTGCTCAGCGATACCAATGTGATATCACTTCAATAGCACATACGAGGTCGGGGCACAAGAAGTTCCCAAAGACAAGAAGTTCCCAAAGAATGGAGACAGCCTCCAGGGATGGGTCAGGATTGGGTTTTGGTTAGATCGCCTGGAGGCAAGAAGGGTTAGACGGAGAACCCGACCGCAGTTCCCGCCGATTTCGGAAGGCCGGCCCCGGGTTATCTCAGACAAGAACCGGGAATTTTATCCCCACATTGGACGGGACCAGCGCACCAGGAGCAAAGACGAGACTACCCGTTCGCCCACGGATCCGCCTTTGGCCGCCCAGCGAGTTCCAGAACAACTACGGAAGAATAACCCGCCGATGCTTACGCTTTCGGCTTCATCGGGCAGGTGGAGATGCCGAACAAGGCATACGCCGGGCACCAGCCCGCCAACCCGGTGAGCAGCGGAATCAGACCGATATAACCCCACGCGGTCTGCGGACCGATGAACGCCAGAGCGAGCACTCCCGCGCCGACGACCACGCGCAACACCCGATCCACAGCCCCTTCATTCTTGGACATAGCGAACAACCTCCCTACGGCATTTTCTATTGCAAGTGAAGCGCCGTTTCTAAAGAGAGGCCGCCCAGTCCCGGGAGGATTCAGCCGCCCAGTGGCCGTGGAAATGCCTTTCACCTGTCGCCCATGCGTGGCGCGGGGCCATGCCCCGCAAATGCAGCCCGCGCCTTAGTCGCCTTCTTCTTCTAGCATCTTCTCGGCTTCCATCGCGGCCTTACAGCCCGCGCCCGACGCCGTGATCGCCTGCCGATACACTCGATCCTCGACGTCCCCGGCATGGAACACGCCTTTGATGTTGGTCCGAGCCCCGCCGTGGCTGATGATATAGCCTTCCTCATCCAAATCGAGCTGCCCCACGAACGGCTTGGTGTTGGGGATGTGGCCGATCGCCAAGAAAAACCCGTCGACCTCCTGCACCCAGGTCTTATTCTGCTTGGTGTCGTGCAGCTTCACCGCCTTCACTTCACCTTCATTGGCGTCCAGCACGTCCTCAACCACAGTGTTAACCAGCCACTTGATCTTCGGATTCTTCTGCGCCCGCTCCAGCATAATCTTCGACGCCCGAAATTCCTCGCGCCGATGCACGATGGTGACCTCGGAGGCAAAGCGCGTCAGGAAGGTCGCCTCTTCCATGGCCGAGTCCCCGCCACCAATCACGATGACCTTCTTGTCCCGGTAAAAGGCGCCGTCGCAGGTCGCGCAACTGGAAACCCCCTTGCCGATCAGCTTCTGCTCATTCGGCAGCCCGAGCCAGCGCGCCGAGGCGCCTGTAGCCACAATCAGTGTCTTCGCCTCGTGCCATTCCCCATCGATATTCAGACGAAAGGGGCGTTTGGAAAGATCCGCCTCACTGACCGTGCCCCAGGCGAACTCCGCGCCGAAGCGCTCTGCCTGCTGTTTCATGTTCTCTACCAGGTCCGGCCCCATGATGCCCTCCGGGAAACCGGGGAAATTCTCGACATCGGTGGTGATCGAAAGCTGGCCGCCGGGCTCATGCCCCATGACCACCAGCGGTTTCAGGCCCGCCCGGGCAGTGTAAATGGCGGCCGTGTTGCCGGCGCATCCGGAACCGAGAATAATGACGTTTCGCACGTTAGACATAATTGTTTTAGTCATGGTAGCAAGGCGCTTCGAACGGACCCCGGCCCGCGATGCCAATGCCACATGAACTATGGGATGCGCAAAACCGGTCGCCGGATGCGTAATCCGCTGGAGGTCATCCCATCCCGGGTGCGCCGCATCCAGTCCCGCGCCAGGGCCAGCAGCGAATCCGCCAAAATCCGCGACTGCCGCTGCAGGACCGCCAAATTCCGCAACGGCTCCGGCCCCGGAGCCGGATTCGCAGGATTCCCCAAAGGCGAAGGTGTTACGGGTTTCGCGGGTGCCGGTGGCGCGGGCGGTTCCCCTTCCCGGCGAGCCCGGAGCCGTTCCAGGTCCCCGTTATTGAGCAGGTTGAATTCTTCGCCCGGGTCGTCGGCCAGGTTATAGAGCGCCACTGCCTCGACGCCCGTCGCGCGCGAATCGTCCAGCGTCTTGAGCTGAACCACCAGCTTGTCGTAGCCGCGAATCACCACGCGCCACTCGTCTTCCGTCCCCAGAGCACCCTCGGCCCACACCGAATCGGGCAACGGCCCACCCTGCTCCAGAATCCGTCCCGAGAGATCGCGCCCCTGAAGCCCTTCCAGCTCCGTCTGGCCCGGTGTTTGTCCTAACAGGCCGATGAGCGTCGGCAAAATGTCCACGTGCGAGATCATCAGCTCCGAGGCCACCCGCGGAGCCAACCGGCCGGGCCAATGAATCGCCAGCGGCACATGCAGAGACCGGTCAAAGTAGGTCGCCTCGCCGTTGCCATTCGGCGCCGTGAGGATCGTGATGGCGTCAGCGGTGCGTGGCCAGTCCGGCGGCAGCTCGGTCAACGGCGCACCGTCGATCGTATGCGGATAGCGGCCAGTCCAGACCGCATTGCGCGCCAGTTCCGGCTCGGGACACACGGCGTAGGCGCGCGGAAACACTACGCTCTCCGCCGCAATTTCCTTGGGAATTTCAATCGACGCGAGCCAGTCGATCCGCACCGGCTGGACAGTTTCTCGTGTCGGGTCCTGGCCGCGCAGCACCCAACTCGTGGTTGCACTGACGCTCCCCGCCGCCGCGAGCTTCAGGAACCGGCGCCGCCCCTCCCAGCGCACGATCAGTACGCTCCGCGTCCGCTGAGCACGGAAGGAATCGTCCGCAGAATGATCTTCCAATCCAGCCCCAGCGACCAGTTATCGATGTATTCCATGTCCAGCCGCATCCAGGTTTCGAAGTCCACCGTATCGCGGCCCCGCACCACCCACAGGCAGGTGAGCCCCGGACGCATCCGCAGCCGTCGGCGCTGCCAGGCCTTGTACTGCGCGACCTCCTGCGGGATCGCCGGCCGCGGCCCCACCAGCGACATATCGCCCTTCAGCACGTTCCACAACTGCGGCCACTCGTCGATCGAGAACTTACGCAGCCAGCGCCCAACCGAGGTCAGGCGCGGGTCATTGGGAATCTTCAACGCGAGCTCGCGCGTCGAAAGGTGGCTCAGGCTCTCACGCTGCGCCTCGGCATCCTCGCACATGGAGCGGAACTTGTAGAAGGTGAAGCGGCGGCCGTTCAGCCCGCACCGCTCCTGGCGAAAGATCGCCGGTCCGGGCGAGGTCACCCGGATCAGGAACGCGATCGCCAGCATCACCGGCGCCAGCAGAATCAACGCCGCCGCGGCCAGCGCGATATCGGTGCCGCGCTTCAGCAGCAACCGGACTTCATCATGCGGCAGCGAGGAGAACGTCAGCAGCGGGGAGGCGCCCATGCGCTCCAGATACACCCGGCTATGCACGTGCGGGAAAAAGTCGACACTGATGTGCGTCCGCACGCCTTCCTCGTCGCACATCAGCAGCACGTCCTCCAGATCCGAGAGCTTGCGGCTATCGGTGGCGAAGACGACCTCGTCAATGATGTGATCGCGCAGCAGCTTGGGCAGCGCGTGCAGCGAATAGACCGGATAGGACTCGCCGTCGAGCTCGATCTCATCGGGATGAACATCGGTCGGCGTATCGGCCACGAAGCCGACCAGATGCGCCCCCTGGCCCGCGGTTCGCCGGTACTGTGCACCAATTCTCATCGCGCCTTCGCCCAATCCCACCACCATCAGGTAATGCGACTCGGCGAACTCTTTGCGGAAGTGTCCCAGCAGGCGCGGCGCATTCAGCCGGAACAGGCACATCAGCGTCCAGGTCATCAGCGCGAAGATCGCGACGAACGGACGGCTCAGGTCCAGGCGCCAGACGAACTCGAACAGGACCACGGCGACGAATCCCACCAGACACTGGCGGAAGACGTCGCGCAGGATGGTGCGCGGATGGGTGGCGTCGATGTTGTCGTAGATCTCCCACCACGCCGCCGCGCCGACCCACACCAGCATCGACCAGATCAGCAGCGCCACCGCCACCGGCCGGTCCAGATAAAAATCGTTTTCCAGATTCAGGCTGGCGCGAATCAGGTAGGCGAGCTGAAACGCAAGCGCGATCAGCAGAAGATCCGCCGCGCCGAACAGGATCCGTATCTTGCGATGATGCCCCGGAAACACGTTAGTTCAATGCACCCGTATCTTCAAATGCATCCCTATCAGGGATATACGGACCAGCATCTATGAATTCAGCATACCTGGATTTGCGCCCCTACGACGCAACGTTGCGCAACGAACGGGGATTTTCAGATCGCCCCCGCCCTAAGGCGCCCCGACCGTGATCTTCAGTGGCGTGGAGGACACCCCGTTCACCGTGACCACGATCAAGTGATCGCCCGGCGCGAGGTTCGGAATCACGACGTTGGCCTGCACCAGCGTCGGATAGGTGGGCGTATAGCCGAGATAGTTCACTTCGGCCTGCACGCCGCCGACCGTGATCGTGTAGGGATAGTTCACCTCTGCTAGAGGATCAGGAGGTCCGGGCGACGCCGCGCCGGTCGGAATCGCGACCGTCGGGATGCCGATGCCGGACAGATAGACCGTGCCGATCTCGCCCGGCAGGATCGGATTGGCGGCCGTGTTGACGCTATAGTCCGGGTTCTGCATCACGGCGCGATCGGTATCGAAGACCAGGACGCCGGGACTGGCCGCCACCACCTGGAACTGGAACGCCGCCGAACTCATGCCGTTATAGGTCACCACGACCGTTGCCGTGCCGAGTTCGGTTTCAAACGGAATCTGACCGTTAATCTGTGAAGGATCGATAAAGAAGATCGGCGCCGTGCGGCCGTTGATCGTCACCGAGACATCATCAATCGAAGCCGGCCACGGTACCGCGCTGGAAGTTTGCCGCCCCCCCGCCAGCAGCGATCCGTAGAGCGAGAACACCGCGCCTGGCGACAGCGGTCCGCCGATCGAGCCGCCGCGGTCGACGCTCGCCACCTGGGGCTTGTTCGAGGGCTGCGTGCCCGGCGGTGGCGCCGGCAGATTCGATTCCGCGGTCAGCACCAGTGCGCGCACCCGGTTGTTTCCAGCATCGGCGACATAGACCAGCCCGTCGGCATCCACCGCCACCGCATCCGGATCCTGCAACGAAGCATATTCGGTGGTGTAGCCGTCGCCCTCAAAGCCGCTCAGGCCTGTTCCCGCAATCGTCGTAATCGTGCCCCCCGGCGCGATCTTGCGGATCCGCTGGTTGCCGGTATCGGCGAAGTACAGTGACCCATCCGGCCCCATGGCGATCCCCGACGGGGAATTGAGACGCGCCGCGCTGGCCGGTCCGCCGTCGCCGTCAAAGCCCGGGCGCGTGCCCGTCCCTGCGACCGTGGTAACCGTGCCCGTCGAGGTGATTTTATAGATCCGGTGCGCGCCGCGGTCGGTCACAAACAGGTTGCCGTTGGCATCCAGCACCATCCCCCACGGGTCCACGAACGCGAACGCCGTGCGCACCTGGAGCTTTGCCCCATTGAAGATCAAAATGCCCTTCGGATTGGCCATCAGCAGATTGCCGAACGGATCGATCACAATACTGTGCGAGCCGGTCACGAATTGAAACGCGCTGAACTCCACCTGCGTGCGAATCGCGCCACTGGTCACGCGCCGAATCCGTGCGCTGTCGTACTCAGCCAGATGCGGCACCATCTGCGAATCAAACGCAATCCCATCGGGATCGGAAATCTCAGCCGACAGCGGCGTCAGTCCGTCGCCGGTGGAGCCCTTCGTGCCGTTTCCAGCGATCGCCGTGAGCATCGTTCCATCGCGCCGCCACAGCCGATTGCCTGACGAGATCCACAGCTTACCCTCCGGTCCGATCCGCAGCGCCCGCGGAGCTCCGATCGCCAGATCTAGCGCATCGCCGCTGGTGCGCGTTTCGCCCCCATCGCCCTGTCCCGCGGCTGTCGAGATCACATACTGCGGCCCTACCGATCCGTAGGCGCGCACGGTCAGGTTGATGTGGAACGATACCGTTTGGTTGAAGGAATCCGGCGCGTTCACCGTCACCGTGGCCTGATAGGTTCCGACCGCCAGCCCGGTCGTATCGATCCGCGCGGCATTGTTCAGCGGCGTGGTGCCGCCCAAGCTGTCCAGCGTGAGCCACGACTCACCGCTGGAGGACAGCGTCACCGGCAGCGCCCAACTGGAGTCCTCGAAGAGCGTGACATCAAAACCGTGCAAGTATGGCGCGCCCTGCGGCAGCTCCACATTCACTTCGCGCACCGGCGCGGCCAGCGTCGGCGTTAGGGAGGCCATCACCTGTTGCCAAGTATTTCCTTGGTCAACGGACCGGATGAGCTGGTTGAGGTTTCCTCCGCGCAGTCCCCAGACGATATTCGAATTGTTGCGATTCACCGCATACAGCGTGAAGGACGTCGTCGGACCGCTTCCATAGCTGCTCCAATCGCTTTCATCCGCCGACGCGCGATAGAACCCCACGCCGTCCGCCACCGTGGCGTAGAGCGGTCCGCTGTAGTCGGTGAACATCTGCCCGAACGTACCCAGCCCCGAAACCGCCGTGAAGGTCGTCGTCGCGTCTCCGGTCACATAAGCGCCGCGCGCCGCGCCATAGCCGTCTACGCTGACATACACGCGATTCGCATTGTTGGACAACACGTGAACCGCGTTCACCGTATTGTTTTGGACCGCGAAGTTCACCACCTTGCCCGTCGGCGCCCAGGAGTGCCCCTCATCGCCGCTCACGTAGGCTTGCAGCGTCGTCCGGTCGATCAAATACATTTGAACTTGCACTGAATCGGCGACGTCCATCACCGCGTCGGCCTTCGGCAGGGTTCCCTTCATCTGCCAATGCGCCGCCCGGTCGGTGGACTTATAAAGAACATTCCCCTGCTTCAGATACAGGGACACCTGGTTGCCATCCCGAACCTGTTTGAAGAAATCCACCTGGCTGCCCGAACTCGGAAGTCCGGTCACCGCCGGCATCCAGCTCTGGCCCGCATTGGTGCTCGTCCACAAGCCGTGGGCCGGATCCGAGGTCCGCACATACAGCGTGTCGTTGAGGATCAGGTCGACCTGGAAGTCCAGGATGGAGGGTTGCGGCAGACCGGCCTGCGTGATGTAAAGCGGGATCCAGGTCTCCCCGCCATCGACGCTCTTGACCAGCGATCCGCCGAACATCCCATAGAGATCCGGGTTGACTCCGCCGGGCGCGGCGACCACTTTGGGCAGAAAGGGATGGCCGGCCCAAGCGGGGACAGCCATCAGGACGGCGGAGAAGAAAATAGCGAAACAGGCTAGGCGGGATCGGATCATGATGGACTCTACGGTAACGCCTCGCCGAAGCCCTCCGGCGCAACCAACCTGAGCTTCCCGCGAAACGATCTCTTGGGAATGATACTACCTCAACGGAACTAGTACTAGGCAAATAGACAGCGCAAACCGCGATCTGCCTGCAAAATACGAACGGGGCGGCAACTGGCCGCCCCGCAATACGTTATCCCTATACTTCGGGTGGATCCCTTATTGATTGACGACGACTTCCACGCGGGACACCGCGCCGTCACTTAGCCGGACCGCGCCCAGCGGATTCCGGCCGACGGTATAGCGAAAGACCTCGACGAAGTGTCCATCCTTGTCCATCGTGATGCGGGCGGAAGGCTCGCCGAGCTTCAGTACGTCACTCCGATCCATCCCGGCCTTGACCGTGCGCAACGCCGCTTCGGTCATCACGGGAGGAGGCGGAGGAGGAAGCGCCGGTTCCACGGGACGCGGCGCGGGACGCCGAACTTGCCTTGGCAGCGGCGGCGGAGGCGGAACGTTATAAACGTCGTCTTCCGGAACTCTTGGCACGGACGGCACGTCCGCACTGGGCAGAGGCGCGGATACCGTCGCCGGAGCGAGCACCGCGGCCTGCGTTTGCGGCTTTTGCTCGTCTGCCTGCTCCTTCGGAACTCCCGGCCCCACCTTCACCAGACTGGACTTAGACGCGGGACGAGCCGCCTTACTGGTGGTCCGATTCACGGATTTGAAGATGTTTGTGAGTCCCTGACCCACCTGCTGGCCGGCAACACTGCCCATGGAGCTACCGGCGGCCGCCGCGGCAGCTTCCGTCATCGCTTGTCCGTAAAGCCCCAATGACAGGGCACTTACAAGCATTCCGGCAGTCATCAAACGACGCATGATTCTAAACCTCCGCAATGAGCGTACCAGGAACCCATCGTGGTTCCCAGAAGGCGTTCCCCTTAGTTTCCTTCCAGTTTTGGTGGAGAATGGGCGGGTTCCGGGCCTAGGGTCTCGGAACGGCCTACCGCCGCCCGAATTTTCCCCGGTTCAGCTAAAATAGGTGATCGTGTCTTCTGAGTCTTCGCTTCAGCTCGCTACCACCCAGATCAATCGCGTCCGCGAGGAGATCGGCAAAGTCATCGTCGGCCAGCAAAATGTCGTCGATGGCGTGCTGATCTGCCTGCTCGCCGGCGGCCATGTGCTCCTTGAGGGCGTACCCGGACTCGGGAAAACGACGCTGCTCAAGACGCTGGCCCGCGTGCTGCACCTCGCTGACTCGCGCATCCAGTTCACGCCGGACCTGATGCCGGCCGACATCATCGGCAGCGCGCTGATCGATGCCGAAGGCGGCGCCAAGACGCTGCGCTTCGAACCCGGCCCGATCTTTTCGAACCTGGTGCTGGCCGACGAGATCAACCGCGCCACGCCCAAAACCCAGTCGGCGCTGCTCGAAGCCATGCAGGAGCACACCGTCACCAGCGGCAACCAGACCCACAAGCTGGACGACCCGTTCCTGGTCATGGCGACCCAGAATCCCATCGAGATGGAAGGCACCTATCCGCTTCCCGAAGCCCAACTGGACCGCTTCCTGATGAAGCTGCTGGTGAAATATCCTTCGCGCGAAGACCTCAGCCAGATCGTCGAACGCACCATCCAGAAGGACGTCATTCACGTCGAGCCGGTGCTGGACCACGAGGAAATTCTGAAGCTGAAAGGCGTCTGCCGCGAGATCCTGGTCGCCCCGCACGTCCAGGAGCACGCCATTGATCTGGTAATGGCCACCCAGCCCGGCGCCCCGCAAGCCCATGAGCTGACCGAGAAGTTCGTCCGCTATGGAAGCTCGCCGCGCGGCGCCCAGTCGCTGGTCGAATGCGGACGCGTGCACGCGCTGTTCCAGGGCCGCCTGAATCTCTCGATTGAAGACGTCCACTCCGTGGCGCACGCCGTGCTCCGCCATCGCATCATTTTAAATTTCGACGCCCACGCCGAAGGCCAGACGCCGGACAGCATTCTGGACCGCATCCTCCAAGATGTGGGACGTGATGTGAGCCGCAACGTGGGAGCCGCCTAGCGCCTGGTCCGCGCCTGCCGCGCCCCTTGCTCTGAACAACTCCCGTGGCCGAACAAATCTTAGATTCGAAGCTCCTCGAGCGGCTGGAACGCCTGACGCTGCATTGGCGCAAGTCGCTGCCCGGCCTGGTGGGGGGACATAACCCTTCGCGCTTCGCCGGCCCGGGACAGGAATTCCTCGACCATCGCCACTTCCATCAGGGCGATGATCCGCGCGCGGTCAACTGGCGCGCCTATCTGCGGCTCGACAAGCTGTTCCTCAAGATGTTCCAACTGGAGCCGCGCGTGCCGGTCCGCTTGCTGCTCGACACCAGTTTGTCGATGACTACAGGTGACAGCGCCTCCGGCGAGACCAAGTTTCAATACGCCCGCAAGCTGGCCGCGGCGCTGTGCTACGTCGGCCTGGTGCGCCTGGATTCTATCTGCATTCAGCCGTTCAGCAACCGCCTCCAGGAATCGTTCACCGCCGGCGGCGGCCGGCAGCGCTATCAACCCGCCTCGAACTTTCTGGCCGCGCTGGAACCCGGCGGCGAAACCGATTTCATGCAGATCTCGCGCCAGTTCATCGAAAAGTATCCGCAGCGCGGCATCGTCATGGTGATCTCCGATTTCCTGGACGAGGGCGAATTCGAAAAACCGCTCCAATACCTCTCGGACTTCGGACATGAGTTGATTCTGGTGCAGATCTGGGCCGACGAGGATCGCACGCCGCCCTGGAACGGCGAGCTTGAGATCGAAGACGCCGAGACGGGCCAGCTTGTCGAGCTCTCCTTCGACCAAGAAGCCCGCCGCCAATACACCGAAGCCTTCGACGCCTACGCCCAGCGGGTCCGCCACCTGGCCCTGCACAACGGCGGGCGCTATATCGGTCTGCCGACTTCGATTCCGGTCGATGAAGCCATCTTTGGAAACCTGGTCCGCGCCGGCGCGGTGGCCTAGGCACACTGAAGGGGCGAGGTTCCGCTTGCGGAGGGCTTCAGTGTCAACGCCACGACATGGTTTACACCCATTGCCAGGACATGGTTTACACTTTGCGGTGCAAAGCGGGGAAGGGTGCAGGGAAGGGGCAGCGATTGAGCCCCGCCCTGCCAGTGCTGGATTGACCCGCTTGGAACTCAGCGCGAAAGCGAGCTGGGGAACGGGAGCGGCAAGGGTCGATTGGCGCCGTCTGCAGATCGAGTTCGCGCAGCGGGGTCGAACGGAACCACACCACGGCTCGCTCGCCGATGCGCTCGACGCCGACCTCCAGGCCGGACAGCGCTTCGCTGATGCGCCAGTCGCGATGGTTCCAGCGCAGGCGGCCGCGCTGGCCCAGGCGCACGAGTTCGACGCTGGCCGGATAGACGAACGGCGGCAGCTCCTGCGGATAACAGCGTGGGCTGGGCGCCATCGCGAAGCCGGCGTTTGCATCCCGATGCCCGCGTGCGGACGCACATGGTTGTACTCATCGCGAAACGCATCCAGCCAGGCTTGATCTTCCGGATCACCCTTGCGCTGGCGAATCGCGCGCTGCAGCGCGCCATGCATGCGCTCGACTTTGCCCTGCGTTTGCGGATGCCGCAGGCCGCTATAGATCAGCTCCACGCCTTGCCGCAGGATCCACACGCGCAGCTCGGTCAAGCCCCACGGCGAGCCGCCCGCCCACCACGGCGTACCATGATCGACCAGGATCTGCCGCGGCAATCCATAGCGCGTGAAGGTCTGCTCCAACGCACGTTGCACGCCGGCCGCGCGCGTGGAACCTAGATGCTCCAGGCATAACAAGTAGCGGCTATGGTCATCCAGAATCGACAGCGGACCCACCGGCGCTGCCCGTGTTGAATCCCTGCGGCCCTTTGAAATCCATCTGCAAGAGCTCGTTCGGCTCGGACCGTTCAAATCGCTGTAACGCTGGACTGGAGCGGTTTCCGCAATCAGCCATGCCGCTCGAGAATGCGATGCACAGTGCGTTCGGAGAGCCCGCCGAGCTCGGGATGTTGCTGCGCGAAGATCCGCACCAGCTTCGGCGCGCCCCAATCCGGGTAGCGCTGGCGCAACTCACAGACGGCTTGTTCGATCTTCGCCGGCGTGCGTTGCGGCGAGCGGCGCGGCCGCCGACTGCGGTCCTCCAACTGCGTCAGCCCGCCAGCCTTGTGGCGCTCGATCCACTTATAGCCGGTCGGCCGACTGATCCCGAACTCGCGGCATAGCCCGGAGATCGGCTCCCCTCGGCTCGCCGCCACCACGAACTTGATCCGCTCTTCCACCACACTCGTCGCTTTCCAGGGCATCTAAAAGTGTTAACGATGTCCTGTCCGAATGTGTAAAGTATCTCCTGGCAATGAACACTTCAGTCCTCCCGTGATCCGTGGCCGGTCGCCAGGACCCCCTGGCGGGGCATGCCCCACCACACCACCAGCCGCGACTGCTCGGAGATAGCACGCGCCAACGTAACCCGTGCCCGATCCACATCACCCGAGGCCTCAGCCCTGCAAGCGGCCATCTGCGATTCCATCCTCCACCGCTTCTGCAGGCAAGCTGCCCAAAAGGAGCCGTAGGCTCCCAAATGGCGAAGCACCGGCGCATTCCCTCAAACATCCAAGAATGAGAGAATGATCCTGGGCATCTTCCAGCTACGCGACTTCACCGTCGCCATGCATCGATCCCCACGGACGGTGAAGACCAGTTGACGAGTCCATGACAAATCTGCCAACCTCATGAACTCCCTGGTTTTCTAAAGACTGGTTTTCTAATAATTGGTTCCCCGAATCTTCGAAACCACATGAACTTTCTGAATCTGGGCATTGGCGAGCTTCTGGGCCTGGTCGGCGTTGTGTCGGCCGGGGTCACCGCGCTGTACCTATTGGACCGGTCGAAGATCCGGCAAAAGGTCGCGACGCTCCGTTTCTGGGTCGCCTCGGAGATGCGCAGCGACCTGAAGCACCGCCGCAAGATCCAACAACCGCTGAGCCTGCTACTGCAATTGCTGAGCCTCGCGCTGCTGCTGACCGCGATCGCCGGACCCCAGCTCGGCGTCTTCGATCAGAACGGCGCCGATCACGTGATCCTGCTCGACACCTCCGCCTGGATGGGGATGGAGACGGCGCAGGGAACGCTAATGGATCGCGCCAAGGCCGACGCGCTGGCCTACCTCGACGCGCTGCCCAGCGAAGACCGCGTCATGCTGGTGCGGGCCGACGCCATCGCCACGCCCGCGACCGCGTTTGAGTCGAATCGCACGCTGGTCGCCGAGGCCATCCGCGGCTCCAATGCCGGAGCCTCTTCGCTCGATCTCGGCAACGCGCTCTCCTATGCCGAACGCGCGCAGCAGGTCCAGGCACGCCAGTCCGGCGAGATTGTCTTCATCGGCGCCGGTCACGTCGCCGGCGAGGTGCCACTTGAAGCGCTGCCCGGCAATCTGCGAGTCATCTCATCACTAGCCGCGGGCGCTTCTTCACGGGCCGCGGGCGCTTCTTCACTGGCCGCAGGCGCTGCCCCCGACACCACCACCGATAACGTCGGGTTCCGGAAGGTTGGGTTGCAGCGATCGCTGGAGCAGCCCGACACCTGGGACATTTATGTCTCGGTGCAGAACTACAGTGATCAGCCGCGCGCGGTGGACATGGCGCTGCAGTATGCGATGTCGCCGGTGGGATCGCGGCGTCTGACACTGGCTCCCGGCGAACAGCAGGAAACCACCTTCACCTATACCGAGAAGGTCGGCGGAACGCTGGAGGCCAGGCTCAACGTCAACGACAGCTTCCCCGGCGATGACGCGGTTTTCGTCGAGCTTCCTACGCGCAGCTTTGCCCGCATTCAGGTCTACTCCGACGATCCGGCTTCGCTCCGCCCGCTGCTGAATTCCAACCAATATGTCGAGGCCGAGTTTTATCCGGTCTCCGCTTACGGCACCCCAGCACCCGCAGATAAAGCCGCGGACGAAAGCACCGAAGCCACCGAGCCTGTCACCGCCATCGTCTTTGACCGATTCGTTCCCGCCGAACTTCCCGACACCGACGCGATCTTTATTCAACCGCCCGCCGCCGGTTCTCCGATTGAGGTCGCCACCGCGTCCGCCCGCTCCTCACTGGAGCGCTGGAACAACGAAACCCCGCTCGCCGAGGGCCTGTTCACGCGCGACGTCACGCTCGACAACACGCGAATCTTCACGCCGGCCGAGGGCGACATCGTGATCGCCGAAGCCGCCGCCGGCCCGGTGGTCGTGGCGCGCGAGAATGCCGACGGCGTGAAACAGGTGGCGCTCGGATTTCATCCCGGCCGCGACCCGATGCGCTACGAACTCGCCACGCCGCTGCTGATCGGCAACATCCTGCGCTGGATGAATCCGGAGACCTTCCGCGAACGCGACCTGCAAGCGGGAACCGTCGGTGCGGTGGCGCTCGCCGTGGAGCCGAATACGGCCCCCGACTCGATCCGCATCCTCGACGCGCAGAACCGGGAGATTCCGTTTTCGGTCGGCGACGGCCTGCTGCGCTTTTTCGCCGGCAGCCCGGGGACCGTTCGCGTGCTGACCGGGGACCGCGAATTGATCTACTCTCTGACGCTGCCCGATCTGGCCGAGATAACCTGGACCCCACCTGCCGACGTCTTAAAAGGTGTGCCGCCCGCCTCCATCGCCGCAACCGCTCCGACCAATCTTTGGCCGTGGCTCGCGCTGGCCGGAGGACTCGGGCTATTGATCGATTGGCTGCTGTTCGGCCGCACCCGCGCGATCCGGCTGACCCGTGCCGCCACCAGCATCCCTTCGCTGAGCGAATACCGGCAAAGGAAGGCCTCCTGATGCACGCCGTTCCTGGCAAAGGAGCCCGCCCGGCCCGATGACGTTCGAACGAAGCTGGGCCCTGCTGCTCGCCTTACTGCCATTTGCCTGGGCCGCCTATGAGTGGAGCCACACCCGTCGCCACCTGGGGTTGCTCCTGCGGGCGCTGTCCTTCGCCGCGATCTTCATCGCGATCGCAGAGCCGCGCCTGATCGTCGACGAAACCAAGCTCGCGGTCGCCGTGCTGGCCGATACTTCCGAGAGCACCACCGACGCGGACCTGGTTCGCGGAGCCGACATCGCCGAAGAGATCCAGTCCGAACAGGGCCGCCATTGGACCACCGTCATTCCGTTCGCACGCAGCACCCGCCCCCTGTCCTCCGATGAACTCACCGGCGATGTGGGCTTCGGACACACCACCGGAGAGGCTGGCCGCGGTACCGATCTCGAAGCCGCCATCCAGGAAGGCATCGCCGCGCTGCCCGAGGCCATGGTGCCGCGCCTGGTGCTGATCACCGACGGCAAGGAAACCGAAGGCAGCCTGTCGCGTGCCGCCTGGCAAGCCAAGCAGCTCGACATTCCGATCGATACCTATCTGCTGCCGGGCCGCCGCAAGCCGGAGCTGCGCCTGGAGGGCGTCAGCTTCCCCGCCCTGGCCTACACCGGCGAACAGTTCCCGATCGACGTGGTGATCGAGTCGCCGTCGACCGGACAGGCGCAAGTGGAACTCGCCGCTGAGGGCGTCGTGCTGGGCAAGTCGAACGTCATGCTGTCGAAGGGACCGAATCCGGTTCGGCTGCACGCCAGCCTGAATACGCCCGGCGCGCTGGACCTTTCCCTGCGCATCGATTCGCCCCAGCTCGGCGACCTGCGCTACGATCACGCCCTGGAGGTGCGGCGGCCCAAGGTCCTTTACTTCTCCAATGACTCCGCAGCGGAAAATGAGCACCTGACCGGCGCGCTGAACGCCGCCCGCTTTGAAGTCACCTCGGCGAACGTCGTCGGCGGCATCCGGCTGAATGACTATCAACTGGTGATCTTCAATAACTGGGACCTCGATAGCATCCCGGAACGCCGGCAAAAAAGAAATCGCCGATTATGTTCGCCAAGGCGGCGGATTGCTGGTGGTCGCCGGCGATCGCAACATCTACCGCGAGCCGGAGGAAGGCGCTCCGGAAGACATCCTGAATGCCGCCCTGCCCGCGACCCTGGCGCCGCCGCGCTCTCCCGAGGGGACCGCCGTCGTGCTGATCGTCGACAAGTCGTCGTCGATGGAAGGCCGCAAGATGGAGCTCGCGCGTCTGGCCTCCATCGGCGTGGTGGATAACCTCCGCCCCATCGATACGGTCGGCGTGCTGCAGTTCGACAACACATTTGAATGGGCCGTGCCGATCCGCAAGGTGGACAATAAGACTCTCATCAACCGGCTGATCGGCGGCATCACGCCAGACGGCGGCACGCAGATCGCGCCCGCGCTGGCCGAGGCCTACAACCGCATCCTGCCGACCCAGGCCAGCTATCGCCACATCGTGCTGCTCACCGACGGCATTTCCGAGGAAGGCAACTCTCTGGCCGTGGCGCGTTCGGCGCGCGATAACGACGTCACGATTTCGACCGTCGGGCTGGGGCAGGACGTCAATCGCAACTATCTGGCGCGCGTGGCCGAGTACGCCGGCGGCTCCGCGTACGTGATCACGGACCTGGAGCAGCTTGAACGGATTCTGCTGAAAGACGTCCAGGAGCATACCGGCTCAACTACGGTGGAGCGGTCGCTCAAGCCCGACGTCCAAAAGGATGTCGAGGTTCTGGACGGCGTGCCGATCTCCGCCGCGCCCGACCTCAAAGGCTATGTCCGCTTCGACGCCAAGCCGTCGGCCGAGACGATCCTGACCATCAACGGCGAGGGCGAGGACGATCCGCTGCTGACGCGCTGGCAGTATGGGCTGGGACGCGCCGCGGTGTTCGCCTCCGATGCCAAGCCGCGTTGGGCCTCGGACTGGATTTCCTGGAAGGGGTATGACACCTTCTGGACCAACCTCGCCCGCGACCTGCTGCCCCACGCGCAGGACAGCGAAGCCCGCGCCGAGTTCGACAGCGCCAACCGCGAGCTCATCGTCAGCTACCGGCTGGGTCCCACGGTGGAGGAGCTGGCCAAGATCCCGCAAATGTTCGTCTTCGGTCCCGACGGGTTCCAGTCCCCCATTGATGTCCGCAAGATCTCCGCGCGGACCTATGAAGGACGACTCGAAATCGGCGACCGCCAGGGCCTGTTCCGCGTGCTGCCCGCCAAGGAATCGCGCGGCGTTCCCGGAAACCGGCTTCTATCGCCCGGAAGCCGAGCTGGAGCATTACGGCTCGAACGAAGCCCTGCTGCGTCAGGTATCGGCCTTCACCGGCGGACGCTTTGAGCCCGAACCCGGCGACGTCTTTTCCGGCACCGGCAAATCGATCGGCACGTTCCTGAACCTGTGGCCCGCCTTCCTAGCCGCGGCGATCGTCTTCAGCCTGGCTGAGCTGATCCTGCGCAAGTGGAAGGGCGTCGCGGCGAACGCCTGACTTAAGAGTTCAGGACGGCCACAAAGTTCAGGAACGGAAGCAGAACGGCCCATGGTGTCCACTTTCTGAAAAATGCTGCCGCCGCTAGCGCGATCGGGTACGTAAGGAAGGACCAGAAGAAGACATAGGCCCCCAGCGTCTCGCCCCCGTCAAAAGCCATGGCAGAAAACGGAGTTAAGAACATCCAGGGAAGCAGCAGGACGGTCCAAAAGGCGAGCATCCCCGAAGTGCCGAGTGACGGGGAAAAGCCTGGACCGCGCTGTCCCCAGCGCCAGAGAGGCACACTGCCATACAAAATTCCCGTCCATGCGAGGACCCCGAGCGCCACTTCAAGCAGCGACCCATGATCCGCATGCAGCCTAAAGGAGATTAGCAGAAAAAGGCTTGGAACAACGAACACCCGTCCCATCGGGAAGAGAAATTGCAGACAGGAGAGTGCAACGGCAATCGTGAAAGACCACAAGAGTCGCTTAAGAATCGACGATTGCCGCATTATCGCTTAATTAGATCATGGTGGCGAGCTTTTGGACAGGTGGCGCAATGTGCTTCCCCCAAATCCCAAGGCGCCACGATATCCAAACTAACTCCCTGGCCTCTCCCAACCTGACGTCTGGGTCGCACTCGTGTCTCGTTAGCCCGATCCCGGAAAAATGGGGACAGAACATCTAGTTTTCGCCTTTCCACCAAGCCACCCACAACAACTTCCGCGCGAAAACGGTGTCTGTCCCCAATTTTTCCTCACGAAGACGCGACCGAAGCAACTCACCGGCCTTTTAGAAGAAGGGGCCAGCGGCGAAGCGAAATACGGTTTCCCAGATACGCCTCTGCACGTGAGGTGCCCATGAGGTGCGGAGCGCCCTGCACGTAAAGTACGCAGGAGACGCATAGCGTCCGCTACGATATCCAGAATGACCCGGTGGCAAACTTGCGCGACGCTGGCCCTGCTCGCGCTCCTGTTCGTGGCCGCCGGACTGCTGTTCATCCCCCGCATGGGCATCGAAGCCGACGAGGCGCTGGTCGCCAATGGCATCTATCCGCACGGCCAGGCCTGGTATTCCTGGCACTTCGGGCAGGACGAGGTCCCGGTGATGCTGATCAGCTACCTGGGGGCGCTCAAAACCTGGATGTACAACGGGATCTTCCTGCTGACCCCGCCGCGTCCGCTCTCGCTGCGCCTGCCGACCCTGCTGCTGGCCGCCGCCACGCTCCCGATCTTCTTTTCCCTGCTGCGGCGAACCATCTCGCGCCGCGCGGCGCAGTCGGCATGGATCGCGACCGTGCTGCTCGCCACCGATTCCAGCTACCTGCTGATGAACACCATCGACTACGGTCCGGTGACGTTCCACTTCCTGTTCAAGCTCGCGGCGATGTTGTTGCTGGTCAAGTTCTGGCAGGATGGCGGGCGCGGCCGGACGCTGGAGGCAGCAAGTTTCCTGATCGGCCTAGCGCTATGGGACAAAGCGATCTTCGGCTGGAGCCTGATCGGGGTCGGCGGAGCGGCGCTGATCCTGTTCCATCGCGAGATCCTGCCGCTGGCGACCGTGCGCAACCTCGCGCGAGCCGCACTCGCCACGGCCCTGGGCGCGCTCCCGCTGTTGATCTACAACATGGACCGGCCGCTCGAAACCCTGCGCGGCAATGCGACCGTGGAGCAGCTCGCCGTGCTGGGCAAAGGCGTGATCCTGACGCGAGCCCTAGATGGCTCCGTGCTGTTCGGATTCATGACCGCCGGAGACTTTCCGCCTTCGATGCCGCCCATCGACCGTTGGTACCAGCAGCTCAGTGTGCAGATCAGCACGCTGCTCGGCAATCCGCACACCAACCTGACGCTGTGGGCGCTGGGCGCGACCGTCCTGGCGCTGCCGTTTCTGTGGCGCACGCCAGCCCGCACGCCGATCCTGTTCGGACTGCTGGCCGGCGTCGGCACCTGGATCCCGATGATTCTCACCGGAGGCGCAGGCGCAGCGGCTCAGCACGTTCTATTGGTCTGGCCGTTCCAGTTTCTGGCCATCGGGGCCGCGCTGACGCAGATCCCCTGGAAGGCCGGCGCGGCGATCACCGCGCTGCTGTGCGCATCGAACCTCGCGGTCACCAACGAATACTATACGGAGCTGGTCGCGTTCGGCCCGTCCGTCCGCTGGACCGATGCCTCCGACGCGCTGCACCAATTTTTAACCGACCTGCCCCCGCAAGATCCCGATGCTCCGCCCGGCCGTCCGCAAATCTGGATCGCCGACTGGGGGATCATGGAAACCATGAACCTGCTCGGCGAGGGCAGCCTCGATATCTACGTCGCCGACGACGCGGGAGGCGACGGAACGCGCAGCACCTTCGACAATCCGAACAGCGTCTTCGTGGCGCATCACGACGGGCTCGCCATCCAGCCGGAGCATCGCGAGGCCCTGCGCGACTTCGCCGCCCGCGAAAACTATATTGAAGAACCCATCACGACCATCTACGATCGATACGGGAGACCCACTTTTGACGTATTCCGCTTCCGCAAGCCCTAGCAAGACCTACATCTGCAATATCTGCGGTGAGGAGGTCCCGCGCACCGCGACGCCTCCGGGCCGGGAAACGCTGGGCTGCGAAAACTGTATTTCGACGGTCCGCCTGCGCGGACTGGTGGCATTGCTGTCGCGCGAGATCTTCGGCACCCACATCGCGCTGACCGATTTCCCCGCACTCAAGGCCGTGCGCGGCTTCGGTATGAGCGACCCGCCGGGGCTGGCCCAGCGCCTGGAGAAGGTGTTCGACTACACCAACACCTTCTATCACCAGCCGCCGACCATCGACATCGTCGATCCGCCGGAAACCGAGCTCGGCCGCTACGACTTCATCATCTCCAGCGAAGTGATGGAGCACATCCCGCCGCCCGCCGTCGATGGTTTCCGCAACCTGCACCGGCTGCTGAAACCGGACGGGATCCTGCTGCTGACGGTTCCCTATAAGATCCCGGATCTCCATGACGGCCCACGCGGCGAGCATTTTCCGAACCTCCATCAGTACACGCTTACGAACGTCGGCGGCAAAACAGTGCTGGTGAATCGCACTCAGGACGGCAAGCTGGAGCTGTTCGAGGATCTGGTCTTCCATGGCGGCGATGGATCGACGCTCGAGATGCGGATCTTCACGGAGGAGTCCCTGAAACAGGTGATCCTGGATGCCGGCTTTGACGAGGTGGAGATCGTCGCGGAGAACGTTCCCGAATATGGCGTCGATCACGCCGAGACCTGGTCGCTACCGGTGCTGGCGCGCAAGGGCAAGTTCCGTCCGCCGGTCGCCGAGATCGCCCGCGCCTATGGCGAGTTGGTCCACCAGTTCAAACATCTCGAAGGCGAATACAAACGTCATCTGGAGTTCCACGACACCTCCTACCGGAAGCTGGAACAGGAGATGGAGCAGCAGGTCGGGTGGGTGAAGAACACCGAAAAGCTGATCGCCGAGCGTACCGAATGGGCGCAGTCGCTGGAAAAGGAAAAGAATCAGGCGGTCGCCGATTTCCGGGCGTCCATGCAGCGCGCCGAGCAACTGGAGGCGCAGATTAATGAGTTGCGGGGTCGTTTAGAGGCTTTACAGTCGCGCAAGTGGACCCAGCTCGGGAAGGTGCTGGGTCGGGTGTAAGGTGCGGGTTGGCGGCGCATGGCGCCTCTCCACATGCGAATCGCGGCGTTCAGGAGGGATGGCTTTCAGCCGGCGTGAGCGTTGACGCTCACTCCCCCGGCACGAATGACAGGGCTAGCTTCGTCCCGTGAGTGGACCCAGTTGGGGAAGGTAGCGGGTATTAGGTGACTATTCTTCCGGAGTCGGCCTTGATACGGAGCGCCTCAGCCACACCAGCATGGCCAGCCCGACGCAAAGAAACACGAAGGAGCTGTTGCGAAAATACGCCAACTCCGGGCCCCAGGGACTGAGCCCATTCTCCCATTCGGTCGAGAAGATCGCATACAAGCCGATCACGCCAATTCCCGTCACCACGCGCCCAAATAGAATGGCCGACCGCGGAGGCTCCCCTGTCCGCTTTTCAGCGCTGCCTGACAGTACTTGATTTTGGGGCCACAGACGCACACCGGCGAAGATGCCCAACCCTGACAGAAACAAAAGCACACCTAGAGAGATGACTTGAAGTCCCCAATTCTCTTCAGGCAAGGCGGCTTGGCCGGTCAGAAGACGCAAGACGGCGTAGAGGAGCATCGCATGGAAGAACCCGCACACCACAATCAGGATTGTGCCTACCAGACGCCGCACAGACGACGTATCGGCAGTTGGTTGGGTCCGGATTAGGTTGAGTCGACGCCCGTGCTCTTGGATAAATGGCGGACAAGCCACGCTTTCGGCCGTCTAAGATCCTTTCGCTGGCTTCGACAGGATCAGGCGCGCACCTTCATAGACGCCGAAGCCGGAACCCAGGAATAAGATCGCGTGTGCCATCAGTGCAAGAGCCAGGTTGTCCTCAGCAAGCGAGATCTTGCCTCCCAGAGCGCCAGTCACACCGAAGACGAGCACCACAAACAGGCTCCCAAAGAAAAGCACCATCGTGATCCCGAGCAGTCGCTTCACACTAGATTAATCGGCGGGGGGGCATCCGCGATTTAGGGAAGCCGGCGTTCCCATGCCAGTTATCGGAAGGACGCCGGCTCTGGTGGTGCTCTGGATTATTAGCTACGCTAATCGCCGGTCGCCTGTTGCGGCTGGTTGAGCTTATCGTCATCGCCGCCGCCGACCCCGTACTTCACCTGCGCGTTGCGGGTCTTCATGAACTCTTCCATCGTCTCGCCGCGCATGGCCGCGTAGATGTCCGGATTCGAGACGCCCACGGTCGCGCCGAACTTCTCCAGCATGAAGAAGATCACGCCGTAATGGATCAGCCCGCGCCAGTCGCGGCGGCGGACCAGATCCTGTTCTTCCGCGGTGAGGTCGAATTCCTTGTACAGAGCTTCCTCATTGGCCTGGAACTTGGCACGGATCGCCGGATCGGTCAGGCTGTGCAGGAACTTATTCAGCCGGTAGCCCTTGCGTCCGCGATCCAGCGTGTAGGGATAGGTGCCTTCCAGCTTCTCGATGCCCTTGAGCTGATGATTGATGCGCTCCAGGTAGTATTCGTCGACCTTCGGCTCATCGGCTTCGTTCTCATAAACCGCGGTCGCCAGCGCCGTCATCGACGGCAAATAATAGGACTGGTGGAGCTTCTTGATATTGGCCGACAGCGCGCCGCGCATGATCAGCCACATGATGACTTCGGAGCCTTCCATGCCGCCCCACTCGGCGTACTCGGCGTGGGTGATCTCGGTCAGTCGCTCCGGATCCTTTTCCAGCAGATCCAGGAACTTCATGTCCCACGGCGTGTTGTTGAACCCGCAACGCTCGCCGTGCACCTGGTGGGAAAGGCCGCCGGTCGCGATGATCGCTACCTTCAGATCTTCCGGATAGCTTTCGATGGCGCGGCGCAGGCTCTGCCCGAAGTTGTAGCAGCGCTTGGCTGACGGGATCGGGAACTGCAGCACGCCCACCTGCAGCGGAATCATCTTGGTCGGCCAGCCGCCGGCAAACGGAAACAGCATCGACATTGGCGAGAAGCATCCATGATCCAGCGGCTTGTCCTGGAAGTAGGAGAGGTCAAACTCATCGGCTACCAGGCCCATCGCGATCCGCTGCGCCAGTTCCGGGTGTCCTTCAATGGCGGGCAGCTCACGCGCGCCACCGCCCTCATCGGCCGGCTCATACTTTTCGCCCACGCCGAGCGCGAAGTGCGAGTAGTGGTTAAAGAAGAACGACGTCATGTGATCGTTGAAGATCACGAAGCAGACATCGGGCTTTTTTTCCGCCAGCCACTGGCGGCACGGCTCATACCCGTCGAAGATCGGCTTCCAGACCGGATCGTTTTGCTTCTGTTTGTCTAGCGCAAACCCGATCGTCGGGGAATGCGAGCTGGCGACTGCACCGATGATTTTTGCCATAACATTTAAGGATAATACGGGCAGCGAGTTGACATGCACGAGAGAGGCCAAATCTCGCGCAGGTTCCCAGACTTGAGCCGCAAGTTTGGATCGCACCCTGTTTTGCTGCCGTATCTCTATTTAACGGCGATGCGAGCCGCATCCCGGCGGCGCCGGGGCCCTGCCAGTCACCGCCGAGAATGCTGGGGCATATAACGAACCGCACGCGCTTTCACCCGCCTCGCTCCACCAAGCCCTGCGCCGAAACCCAGAATGCAGTAGGATACAGCGGTAGTATCGCCATTCCCGGTCATGGGCGGAAGCCCACTACCGGAACCAACCACGGAGCCCCTATGGACCTCACCCTGATTCCCCTGATCATCGTCATTCTGTACGTACTGTCCGCTGTCAAGATTCTCAACGAATACGAGCGCGGGATTGTGTTTCGCCTGGGCCGGGTGCTGGATAAACCAAAGGGTCCCGGGCTAGTGCTGGTGTTTCCTCCGGTGGACAGGCTGGTGCGGATCTCTCTGCGCGTCGAAGTAATGGACGTTCCGCCGCAGGACGTCGTCACCAAGGACAACGTGACCGTCAAGGTGAACGCTGTGATTTACTTCCGCATCCTGGATCCGCGCAAAGCGATTCTGGAAGTTTCCAACTACCTCTACGCGACGTCGCAGTTGGGCCAGACGACCTTGCGCAGCGTACTGGGCGAGGTGGAACTGGATGAACTCCTGGGCCAGCGCGAAAAGCTTAACCAGCGATTGCAGACGGTACTTGACGAATCCACCGAGCCGTGGGGCGTGAAAGTCATCATGGTGGAGGTCAAGCAGGTGGACCTGCCCGACCAGATGATTCGCGCCATCGCCCGTCAGGCCGAAGCCGAACGCGAACGCCGGGCGAAGGTCATCCATGCCGACGGGGAACGCCAGGCCGCCGAAAATCTCGCACTTGCGGCGGAAACGATGTCGCGCCAGCCGATCGCGATCCAGCTCCGTTATCTGCAAACCCTGGTGGAGATCGGCGCGGAGAAGAACACGACAGTTGTGTTCCCCTTGCCGGTAGATATATTCTCGAAGCTGGGCCCTGCGCTGGACCGGGTGATCGGCAATCCGCCCAAAACTCCATCTGATTAGGGAGCTGGTCAGGCGGAACCTCCACAACCCTAACCAGGGTAGGCGTTGAGAATTTCATCCAATCCGAGGACACAAGGCTTTGGCGAAGAACGAAGACGGCGAAATTGAACTCGTACTGCAAAACCGGCAGCTGATAGCGGTCTTCCTGATCCTGGCGGTGGTGCTGGGCCTGATGTTCGGAATGGGCTACATGGTGGGCCGCAGCATGGCTCCGCCGGTGCTGGCGGAAAACGAGAACGTTTCGTCTTCCTCTCCGATCGTGGTTGGCTCGCCGGTCTCGAGCGAGACGGAGGCCGAACCCCCAGCAGCGGAAGAAGAAGTCATCGAAGAGGAGACCGTAGCGGAAGCGCCCGCCCGGCCGGAGCCGGCCAAACAGGAACCGACCAAGGCGGCGCCCAAGGCAACGCCTCCGGCCAAACAGGAAAAGGCGGCTCCGCCGGAACCGGTCCGCACCGCGCCGCAGTCCACTGCGAAGGCCGCTCCGCCTCCCGCGAAATCGTCTCCTGCGCCGGCGACGCGTCCGCAGGGACAGATGCCCCCGGCGCGCAGTGCTCCGATCGCCGGCCGAACCTATTTACAGATCTCGGCGACCGACCCGGCCAAGGCCGACGAACTGGTCTCCGCGATGCGCCGCAGCAACTTTTCCGCAATCGCCGCGCCGGTGGAAGGAAATCCCGCGCTGTACCGCGTTCTGGTGGGACCGATCGATCCCGACGCGGTGGATTCCACGCGCCAGGCGCTCCTGACCGGTGGCTTTGAAGACGCCCGCGACTCCATCCGCAGGGTCTTTTAGAGAGCTGTTGGAAAAATGGAAACATGGGGGACAGCCACCGTTTTCACGCCTGCAAGGAATTGACCCAGGGTTGCTCCTGAGGCGAAAGCTAGTTGTCTGTCCCCATTTTTCAACCGCTCCCGAATCGAATGGCTAGCCGATGCCCAGTCCGCACGCAGGAAAGCCGACATTGAAGGCTCTCCGTAACAGCCCGCGATTGCGAGGCGCCGCGTGAATTTGCTGCTGGCGCTGGCCTCCGGCGTGATGCTGGTGCTGATCTTTCCGCGCTTTGACTGGACGTGGCTGGCTCCGGTGGCGCTGACGCCGCTGCTGATCGCCTGCGCCCGCGCGGACTCCTGGAAAGCGCGCTTCTTTCAAGGCTGGGCGTCCGGCTTCGTCTTCTGGTTTTTCGTCTGCACCTGGATCCAGTTCGTCCTGGAGGTCTACGGCGGCATGGGCCGCTGGGGCGGCTGGGGTACCTTCCTGCTGTTCGCGTTGATCAAGGGCGCCTATACCGGCGTCTTCGCGATCTTCGCCGGTCGCGTGATGCGCAAGCCGTGGGCGATCCCGGCGGTCGCCGCGCTGTGGACCGGCTTCGAATACAGCCACGGGACGCTGGGTATCGCCTGGATCGGAATCGGCTTCAGTTGGCTGGACCTCGGCAACGCCGCCATCGACTTCTCCGCTGATCACGCGCCTCGCGCCGGTCACCGGCGTCTACGGGATCTCATTCGTGCTCGCGATGACCTCTGCCGCGCTGGCACTGCTGATCCTACGGCGGCCACTTTCCGAGCTTTCCCCGCTGGCCGCGCTGGTTCTGATTCCCCTGCTGCCGATCGTTCCGCCGGTGCGCCTGGGTCGGCTTCCGGTGCGCGTGGTGCAGCCGAACATCTCGCTCGATACCTTGTGGACTCCCGAAACGCTAAGCTCGCTCGAGCAGCGGCTGGCGGAGCTATCGACCTCCCCGACGCAAACTCCCGAGGTCCTGTCCGGCGATGAATCGACGGTCCCGCTGATCGTCTGGCCGGAGGCTCCGGCGCCGTTCTATCCGGACCGGCCTGAGTTCCGCGAATACATTGGCAACATCGCGCGGACAGCGCATGCCTATTTTCTGCTCGGCGTGGTGACCTACAACGATGTCGGCCAACCGCTGAACTCGGCCATCCTGCTGGATCCGGAAGGGGAGATCGTCGCGAAGTATGACAAAGTCCAACTGGTGCCGTTCGGCGAATACGTGCCGCCGGCCTTCAGCTGGGTGAATCGGATCACGGGCGAAAGCGGCGACTTCGTGCCGGGCGAGAACCTGCTGCCGTTGACCATCAACGGCCACACGGTCGGGACATTTATCTGTTACGAGTCGGCCTTCCCTGCCCTGGTGAGTGAGTTCACCAGCGAGGGCGCGGATCTGCTGATCAATATCTCCAATGACGGGTACTTCGGCGATAGCGCCGCGCGCGAGCAACACCTATCGCTGGTGCGCATGCGGGCCCTGGAAAATCGGAGATGGATCCTGCGTGCGACCAATAACGGAATTAGCGCGATGGTGGATCCGGGCGGACGCGTAGCGGAACAGATGGCGCAATACGAGCGGACCGCCGATACGATGTACTACAACCGGGTGGAAGACGTCACATTTACGCGCGCTACGGGGACTGGTTCGCCTGGCTCAGCCTGATCTCCGGACTGATCGTCGCGGTGCTCTCGCGCGAACCGGAACGTTTGGATTTTTAATCGATCGCGCCAGCACCGGTCCGCCGCTCTTCAGAACCGCGACCTCCAGGGAGCGCAACGCACCCGCCCGCAACCCACACCATCCACGTATGGATCGCGCACAACGGCTGCACATCGCCCTGTGCGCTCGGCGCGCCAGCACCACCACCCCAAGTGGCGCGGATCTCCGCATCCGCGACCCAGCCGTTTGCTCACGCTTCGTGGATTTGGAAGCTGAAAGGTTTCCCGCGAGTGAACCCCGGCCCCCCAACGCATTGTCTGGATTTGTGTTCGACCGTGTTGTCTCTGGCAACTTCCTTCTTCGTTTAATTTTTAGGGGATCCCCTCCCGCATCAACGGGCCGGAATTATTTAGCCTGTCCCCGGAGAACAGCACCCGGATCTCGCACGGGCACGATCGCAGCACGTGGGCGGTGGACTGGATTGCCTAGGTCGCAGCCATTAACCTACTCGCGGAGCCGGCCATGAAGACCAGCGAGCTCGCTTTCGGCGCCACCGAGCCAGATTCTCCTGCGAAGAGCCTCTGACCTCTTGGCCGGTAGTTTGGAGGATGGTGGGTTTGTTGGATCGCGTTTGTTTCGGGAAGTGATTGATAGCGGCGAAGAAGAAAATATTGTTGGAGCGTTTTCTTCCGCGGCGGCAGAGTTGGGGAAGTACTGCCGGGCTTCCAAGCCCGGCGCAGAGGACGCGGATACGGAGATCCGCGCCACTTCGGATCGTGGTGCTGACGCGCCGAGCCTACAGGCGATCCTTCAGCCACTGTGCGCAGTCCCAAAATGGCGATGTGCGTCGAGGTCGGATGCGTTGCGCTCCCTGGCGGTCGCGCTTCTGAAGGGCGTGCTGATGCTGGCGCGTCGAGCGCACAGGCGATGTGCAGCCGTTGTGCGCGATCCATACGTGGGTGATGTGGGCCGGGAGGGGCGAGGTCCCGCAGGCTATCGCCTGGCGGTTCTGTGGCGACCGCTTGAGGGCCGGAGGAGGATTTCTGGCGCGCGGGTTGGGTCGTGCGCGGGAGGGCTGCCTGCCTCGCAGCCTGAGCCCTCCCCCGCTTAACTGTGCCGGATCACCAGGACATCCCCGTCCTGGACGATATACGTCTTGCCTTCCAGCCGCAGGAGCCCCTTGTCGCGAACGCCCGGATAGCCATTGTTGTCGACCAGGTCCTTCCAGTTCACGACCTCGGCGCGGATAAACTTCTTCTCGAAGTCCGTGTGGATCGCGCCGGCCGACTCCTGCGCGGTCGCGCCGATGGGGATCGTCCAGGCCCGGACCTCGGTCTCCCCGGCGGTCAGGAAGCTCTGCAGGCCGAGTAACGTATAGGTGGCGTTGATGAGGCGCTGCAGCCCCGAAGACTTGAGCCCGTAGCTGGCCAGCAGTTCGGCGGCTTCCTCCGCAGGCAACTCCACCAGTTCGGCTTCGATCTGCCCGCACACCGCGGTGACATCGACCTTGGGACGGTCGGCGAAGTGCTTGGAGCGATATTCGGCCTCGACCTCTTCGAGCTTGGCCGCGTCCTCCTCGCCGAGGTTCAACACGCACAGCATCGGCTTCAGCGACAGGAACTGGAAGCCGCGGATGCGCTTTTCCTCTTCGTCGGTGAGTTCCATGCCGCGCAGCGCGCGGTCCTCTTCGAGCTCGGCTTTCACGCGCACCAGGAGCTGATATTCGTGCTCGATATTCGGGTCCTTGATCCTCTTGCGGTCCTTTTCGAGGCGCTCGAGGCGCTTTTCGACGACGACCAGATCGCTCAGAATCAGCTCAGTTTCGACGTCCGCGAAATCGCGCATTGGATCCACGGAGCCCTTCTCATGCGGCACCGTATCGCTTTCAAAGACGCGCAGCACATGGGCCAGCGCATCGACCGTCCGCATGCTGGCGATCAGCCCCGGGTCGCGCAAGGATTCCTTGGAGATCGAGGGAAAGTCCAGGTACTCGACGGTGGCGTAGGTGATCTTAGGCGGCTCGTAGATCTTGGCCAGTTCATCCACGCGCGGGTCGGGGACCTTGGTCATGCCGACGCGGGTCTCCATGGTGCCGACACGGGTCTCCTCGTGCACGCCCGTCAGGATGGTAAACAAGCTGGTTTTGCCCACCATGGGCAGGCCGATGATTGCGGTTTTCATGTTTTGGATTTGCCGAAAGTCTTTGCCGGAGGTCTCTGCCCGAGTTCGGGCGGGCTTGCCGTGCCCGGCTCGCCCCAGGGCATTCCAGCCCGGCGCAGCCTGATCATGACCATTCGCGACAGCTACTAGGTTCGCACGGCGTCGGATGGCGTGTCGCCGGGCGCAATCAAACCTTAGTAGCGCCGGGGTTCCAAGCCCGGCGGGCCGGATACGGATGCGCAGGTCCTAGCCACCAGGGATTGCGCTGACTGTCCCCGAATTACGACACTAGGGCGTGCGCATCAACGACCACATCTCCCTGGGGGACGGGCACCCGCTGGCTCTGATCGCCGGACCCTGCGTCATCGAATCCGCCGAGCACGTCGCCTTCCTCTCCGCCGAGCTTGCGAAGATCACCGGCCGCCTGGGCATCCCGTTCATTTTCAAGGCGTCGTTTGACAAAGCGAATCGGTCCAGTGTGAACTCCTATCGCGGACCCGGACTCACCGAGGGCCTCCGCATTCTGAAGACGGTTCACGATTCCGGGATCCCGGTGCTCACCGACATCCATGAGCCCGGCCAAGCCGAGCCCGCCGCCGAAGCCGTGGACGTCCTCCAGATTCCGGCGTTTCTGTGCCGCCAGACCGACCTGCTGGTCGCCGCCGGACGTACTGGCAAGGCCGTCAACATCAAGAAGGGCCAGTTCGTCGCGCCCGCCGACATGCGCTTCGCCGCGGAGAAAGTAGCTTCGACAGGAAACAAGAACATCTCCCTGACCGAGCGCGGGGCCTCCTTCGGTTACAACAACCTGGTGGTCGATATGCGGGGCCTCAAAATCATGCGCGACCCATCTATTGGAGGATGGGGTTATCCGGTGATCTTCGACGCGACCCACAGCGTGCAGCTCCCGGGAGCCGCCGGGACCGCTTCAGGCGGCCAGCCGGAGTTCATCGCGCCGCTGGCGCGCGCTGCCGTCGCAGTCGGGATCGACGGGCTCTTTATCGAGGTCCATGAAGCACCGGAGCGCGCCAAATCGGACGGGACGAACGCGCTGCGGCTCGACCTGCTGGAACCGCTGCTGACGCAACTGCTGCGCATCCGGGCCGCCGTGGAGTAAACTCTCCCCATACCTGTTGATGGAATCCGCCACCAACCCGCGTCGCTTCGCCGGACATTCGCCCGCCGCGCTGTTGCTGCTCGCCGCCATCACCTTGCTCGGATTTGGTCTTCGGCTTTATCACCTGGACGCCCAAGGCGTCTGGTATGACGAGTCCTTCACCGTCTCCCACGCCGGCAAACCTCTCGGGGAAATGATGAACATCGTGGCTCTTGACGCGGTCCATCCCCCGCTGCATTACTTCCTGGTGCATGAGTGGTTCGAATGGATCGGGTACGGATCCTGGGACGCACGGATGGTTTCGGTGCTTTTCGGCGTCGCTGCAATCCCGCTTCTGTTCCTACTGACCCGGCGCTTCGCGAATACCCAAACGAGCCTAGTCGCCGCCCTCCTGCTGGCCGTGTCGCAAATGGGCGTCTATTTTTCGCAGGAGGCGCGGAGTTATGAGATGGCGCTCTGCCTGAGCCTGGTTGCCGCCCTGGCGCTGCTCCGCATGCTGGACCATCCCAACCTGGCCAATACCGGGTGGTTCGTGCTGGCAGGTTCCCTGCTGGTCTATACGCATTACTACACGGCGGCCACGCTGGCCGCCTTTGGCGTCTACGGGCTGCTGTTCCATACCCGGAACCGGCGGGCGATCTGGAGCCTGATCGGCGCCGGGGCCGCGATCATCGTGCTGTTCCTGCCGTGGCTCGCCGCGGTCTTGGGAGATGCAGCCGACCCCAGCCGATTTTGGGGTGACCCGCAAGGCGCCCAGTGGTTCTCGCTGGTCACGCAGATCGGTCGTTTTGCGAATGGGAAATTCACATCCATCGAGGCCAGTTCCTCCCCGGCGCAAATCCTACTCGTGCTGGCTGTCTTCGGATTGCCGGTGTTGGCGGCCCTTTACCGGCAGTTCGGTAACCGGTCCGAACGCTCCGCCGATCCCCAGACCCGGACTGCGTGGCGCGGATTCACACTCGGAGCGCTCATGACGCTGGCGCCGATCGCCCTCTCGATCCTGTTCAGCTATGCCGGGGTTCTCTATAACTACCGCCATGCCTCGTTCGCCGCTCCGGGGATGTATCTGGCGGTTGCGATCGCCGCCCAGCTCGGATTTCGCTCCCCTTCGACCACGCTGGTCTGGACTGCGGTCGTAACAGGGCTGGCCCTGGTCGCCCTGCGGGCGAACTATTTTGCTCCCACGAAACCGGACTACGAAGCGGGATTCTCTCCTATGGCGGACCTAGTGCAACCCGGCGATTGCCTGGTTCAGCGCCCAAGCCTATGGCGCCGGCCGGAACCGCACTTTGGCCTGACCAGCTACTACCCCGACGTCCCCACTCTAGTCACGATCCAGTGGGACGACCTGCCAGGGAGCGCGGCCAATTGTGGACGGCTCTGGGTGGTCTGGGATCATACGCCCTGGATGAACACAGGCGGGAGAGACGCGGGAATTCGCGAACGTGTCGCGAAGTTCGAGCAAGACTGGGGGCCGTCGGACCATTTCACCCATCCCGACCTTGAAATCTGGCTGTTTCTGAACCCTGAAGCATCGGAACCTCAGTAGGGTAAACTCTTCACGGTCCCGGCGGCTCGCGAAAACGCACCCCGACCGGGCTCATGAGGGATTGATCAAGTTGGAAAGACCCGGCTGGGCGAGGCTAGCGCGTCCCGACGGGGACCGGGCTCGGGCTCCGCAGAACGTAATCCTGCAGGTTCTCCCAATTGCCCTCCCGCGCGTAACGGACCAGCGTCAGCTGCTCCAGGAAGAACGTCCGGGACTTCGGAAAGTCGTGCCACTTGCGCTTGGCCGCGTCCTCGGCGCGATAGACCGCTTCCCCGACCAAGCGCTGCGCCAAGGTCACGTGGGGCTCATAGCGGTAGGTCTCCTGCCAAGCGAAGCGGCCGCGGTCCAGGTGCCGGTGCAAACGCTCCACATCCCGCAGGCCCTCGCCAACGCCGAGATGGATCACATTGGTAACAGGGAACTTACCCACTTCTCCCAGGGTCACATGGAAGGGGGATTCCGAGCGCAGGGAGTCTTGGAGGTCCTGGACTGCTTCGCGAAGAGAGCAGGAGAGCTTGCGCGGCGGGAGTATCGTCAGGTGTCCCCGAACATGAGCTCCCGGCTGGAGCTCCTCCCGAAGGTCGTCGACAAAGCTGGCCAGCGGTTCGGGCAGGTACGCGACCAGCGAAAATGAATCTATGAGTGCGTCCGCACCGGTCGACCCAGACATCGCTAACGCTATTGTAGCGCGGAGGCTTCCCGGTTGGGGTTGCCGTCGGGCGCGGTCTCGGATTGCGGGACTTTGGGGGGCGCCGCCACTGAGTGTGCACCTTGGTTCGGGTCAATCCAGGCGGCCGACTCAAAGCCCACGAACTTGAAGATATGGAGTACGCCACCGGCCTCCAACATGTCACCGAGCTCAAGCGGCTCGTCGGCATCCTTCATGGCGAAGAAGGCGGCGTAGGGAGACTCGGCCTCAATGTACTCCTCGGTGTCCTTGTAGTCCCGCGCCTTCACGGACGCGGTTCCACTGACATGGGGAGCATATCGGAACGGCTCCTTCAAGTAATCTTTCAGCCGATGTACACGATACCGGGTCATAAGCTGTCCCCTATTATGCACTACAACAATTCAGAAAGAAAATGATTTTTTGGTGACAGTTTTGCGCGCATCCTCCTGGCCTAATTGGATCCAGCGCTCAATCGTCTCCCGATCCCAGCGGATCGTGCTTTTAAGATTCCCCAGCCGGGCGCTCGGTTTCATGGTCCGCAGGGAAACCGCATCGGGACGCCGGGGATGGTGGCCCACCGCCTTGCCGAACATCGCTGAGAAGGGCTGGAGCAGCGGACTGGGAAACTTCTCCATCACCTGCAAGGCGATCACATCGGTCGCGCCCGCATCCACCGCAGCCCACACCGGCAACGGATTCAGCAGTCCGCCATCGGTCATCCAGCGCCCGTCGAGCTTCACCAGCGGCATCAACAGAGGAACGGCGCAGGAAGCAGCCAAGTGACGCGCGGTAATCTCATCGTCACGATAGACGACCGGCTTGAGTCGCAACAGGTCGGTCACCGGAACGGCCAGCGGCGTGCGAGGCCGGTAACTGGCGCAGAGCCGCTCCAGGTGCTCGGGCAGGCGGCGTAGATCGCCGTAGCCGGGATCGCGCCAGATTTCCAGCAGTTCGTCGCCGCGGATGCCGGAAGCGATCAAATATCCGTTTAGCGAACCGATGGAACAGCCGACGATCAGATCCGGGGAAACGTGGCGGGCCAAGACGCTCCAGGCGCCCGCCTGCCAGGCTCCGAACAGGCCTCCTCCGGATAGCACCAGCGCGCGCATTAGAATATGAGTGTAGCGGACGAAACGGGGACCGCTGCCCGGGCGTCCGAGTTTTAGGGCCGGTTTGCGGTGCGGCCATCGAAACAGGCATAGTAGGAACTGTTTGTAAAATGGCAGGTTGGGCATGGAACCCGGCTCGCCGAATCACCCGGGAACTGCAACGAGTTCCTTTCCCGAGACATTGCATTTTCATGAGGCTGACTAAATTTTGAAACCTCGCGTCTGGATCCCTATCGTGCTGTTCCTGCTGCTTGCCTTCGCCGGCTGGGAAGCGCTGCAGTGGCGCAATCAGCCTCCGTTGGTCAGCTACACCACGGCCGTGCGCGAGACCATCACCAGCGCTGTCTCCACCAATGGCCGCGTGGAGCCGTCCGAATGGGGCGTCGCGCGATCGGAAACCGCCGGCCTGGTGACGCAGATCCACACGGCGTTGAATGCCCGGGTAAGGAAGGGCGAGGTGCTGGTCACGCTGAATCAGGCGCAGACCCAGGCGAGTTTGGAAGCCGCCAAGGCGCGCGTCCAGCAAATCCAGGCCAACCTCCAGGTGCTGCATGCCGGCGGACCCAGCGCGCAACGGTCCCAGCTCGACGCGCAGATCGATAATTTGAAAGTGGATTTGGCCGCGGCCAAACGGGATCACGACCGGCTGACGCGGCTGGAGTCCAAGCAGGCCGCCACCGGCGCGGAAGTGCAGGCGTCCAAGGACCGCATCGATCAGATCAATTCGCAAATCGAGACGCTGCAGATGCAACGCGATGCCCTGGTCTCGCCCGGCGAGGTCAGCGCGACCGAGGCGCAGCTCCTGGAAGCGCAAGCCGCGGTGCGCGGGGCCGAGCAGAGCCTTTCCGATACCGTGGTGCGCGCGCCGCTGTCCGGCATGGTCTATGAATTCGACATCAAGCCGGGCGATTATTTGAGTCCCGGCCAGGAGGTCGCCCGCATCGGCCAACTGGACATGCTGCACGTCAAAGTCTTTGTCGACGAGCCGGACCTGGGGCGCGTCGAAATCGGCAAGCCGGTCACCATCACCTGGGACGGGCTGCCCGGGCGCGACTGGTCCGGCAAGGTGGATCGCCGCCCGACGCAGATCGTGCCGCTCGAAACGCGCAACGTCGGCGAGGTGCTGTGCGTGATCGACAATCCCGACCACACGTTAATCCCCGGAACCAACGTCAATGTCGTGATCCAGTCAGAGACCGCGGACAACGCCATCACCATTCCCAAAGAAGCGCTATTCCGCATGGACGGCAGCCTGGGCGTCTATATCATCCGTGGTTCAGCCGACAACAGCTTCCTGGAGTGGTTCCCCGTCGCGCAGGGCGTCAACAACGTGACGCGCACGCAGGTGACCGGACTGATGGAAGGCGACCGGGTGGCGCTGCCGAGCTCGGTGGAGCTGTTCGACGGGCTGCAGATTACTCCGGTGGCGGAATAACTCCAGGAGCAGCCAGGAGACTGCCCTTCCCCTAGTGGGGCTGCCGATGTCCACCCCGCGCACCAATTTTCCCACCCGTTGATTTCTTTGATAAACTCCGTACAAATCCAGGGAGTTTGTCATGAATTCTCAAAGAACGCCTTCCTTTAAGCTGTGTGCTCTAATTCCGGGGATCCCTTTGACGGGCCCCGCGTGGGCGCAGATCACGGTTAACGGACGAGTGATTCAGCAAGGAGCCAGCAACGGCATTCCCGAGGTCCCGGTCTTTCTGCAGCGCAACGGGCCGGATTTCAAACCTGAGCCATGGACCACCACCACCGGCCCCAACGGCGAGTTCCACTTCGAGGTTGATAGCGGAACCAGCTTCGTCATCCGCACCGAGAAGCCGGGCTACACGAACGCCGCGACCAATCTCCGCCCGGCCGATCAAATGCCGGCGATCCCCGACCCAAACTTCCACTCGCTGGATGAACCCGTGATTTTGGAGATCACACCACGTCCGAAGATCACCGGGCGCATTGTCGACTTCGATACCGAGGAGCCGGTGGAGGGCGTTCAGGTGGCGCTCGCCGGGGTCGTGGAGGTGACGCCGCGAATTCGAACAGCAATGGATAGAGGCGGGGGCGTATTCTCCGGCCCGGACGGAACGTTCGCCCTCGAATCCGATGTTGTCGCCCGGATGGCCGTGCATGTTCTTCCGGTCGCCTCCGGCAGGCCCACGATCCAGACCCGCTTTGACCCCGAGACATGGGACACCGTCGAACAGGGCTACATGGAAAGCTTCTGGCCCGGGAATGGCGAGAAGAACGGCGTGGTTCCGATCGACCTCGCCGGCCGTAGCGAGGTGGATGTCGGGACGATCCGGGTGCGGTCCACGCCGGTCTATCGCCTGCGCGCCGAACTCCCTGAAAAGGGCTGCGCGGAGGGGGAAACCTACTACGCGTCGCTGGCCGGAGGCGCCGCGCCGATCGTGTCCACGTTAACTCGCGGAGGCGGAGAAACCATCGCCTGCGGCGGCGAACTGTTGGTGACCGGCTTGCGGCCCGGCTCCTATGATTTGTATCTTTCGCCGACGGATGCGCCGGTCTCCCAACAGCGGTTCGCGAAGCTCTCCTTCGACGTCACCGGGGAAAACGTGGAGCGAACGATCCTGCTGCAGCCGGGCGTGACGTTGGAAGGCCGCCTGGAGCTTCCATCCGGCATGAAGTTCTCCGGGGATCATCCGTTCGAAGGCATTGGGATCCAGTTCACGCCGACCCCCTGGAGCGGTCCGGCGGCGATGCGGCGAATCCGGGTAGACGAAGACGGGAGCTTTCGCGCCGAGAATCTCCCGTTGGGCGCGATAGACATCGTGGTGAGCGGCAAGCTTCCCGAGTCGTTGGCCATCTCGGGGGTCACTCTCCACGGGCTCGGGCAGCCGCAACAGATTCCGGCCAACCGGACGCGGATCGAATGGGATGGCGTGGGTCCGCTGGTCTTCGAGTTGGGGCAGAATTCCGGGTCGATTTCCGGAACGGTGAAGGATGGCGCGGGGGAGCCCGCGCATGCGATGGTGATCATTTCCGCCTGGCCCGCGCCGGCCGGGCTTCGGCCTGAAGGGCGACCCGTGACAGACGCCAAGTTCGTGTATTCGGAACTGCCGGCGGGGGAGTATCACTTGTGGGCGCTGCCGGAGTTGGCGCTGTTGTGGATGAGTCAGGGCGGCAAGCTGTCGGACCTGGGTCCGGGGACGGCGGTGAAGTTGAAGGAGGGGCAGTCGGCGACAGTGGAGTTGAGGTTGCCGGGGCAGTAGGTTTAGCCAGACGCTACTCGCCGACCTTCGCGGATACGGAGATCCGCGCCACTCACTTCTCACTTCCTCGGCGGAAGCTCCAGCTCGACGCGGAAACGTATCCATTCGATCTCGCCAACGTCGGTCGCCGAGTCGGTGATTTTGGAATCGAGAATCTCCAGGCGTCCGCGGCCGTCGGCGTCGTTGCCCAGACGATTGCGTGAGGCCTCCAGTTGATCCGGGGGAACGGTGCCCGGCCAGAGGACGTGTTGCACTCGCTCCATCTCGGCCAGGAACGCCGGGCAACTGGCGACGAATTCAAATGTCCGCGGGAAACCGACCGCCTCGCGCGCGGGCATCCCGTACTCGGTTGACAGGGCCTGGGCGTTACGGAAGCGGAACGGCGGGGTGACGACGTAGACGTAATCGTCGCGGTAGTCCTTCAGTTCGGCCTTTTCGGGATCGCAGACTTCGGTCGGGGAGATGGTGATGCGCCAGCCCTGGTCGATCGGCTTCAGGAAGAAGTAGAGCCCAGGGGCGATTTCGCGGACGTAGGATTCGCCGCGGTTGAGTTCGGCGGTGAAGGTGATGGTTTGGGTGGGTTGAGCGTGGAGGGCGCTCGCGGCGCAGAGGAGGATCGCGGCGATTGCTGTTGAAAGTGGGGCGACGTGTTTCATCGCGGACGCCTCTTGCGCACCCAGCCTCGGGACCTCGCGGAGGATGGGGAAGCTGAAGCCTTCCCGCCAAGGGAACCTCGGACCCCCACGAAAACCCTTTCTTGAACCGCGCACAACGGCAAAAGCCTGTGCGCTAGACCTGGAACGGGGTGCGCTCCATCGCTTCTTCCTGGCGAATGCGGGAGCGGTGGCGGCGCGAGCCGGGCCAATCGAGACGCATATCTCCGGAGACCTCGTCCAGCATTTCCATTGTGCATTCGCGGCTCTCGGCGGCGAAGGCGGTCAGCAGCATGTTGTCGCACAGGCCGTTGATGATGCGAGGAATGCCCTGGGAACGGACAAAGATCTCCGCCATCAGCTCCTCGGAGAACAGTTTCTGCTCCGGCATGCCGGCATGTTCCAGGCGTGATTCGATATACTCGACCGTGTCGCGCAGGGTGAACGGCTGCAGCCCGGAGCGCAACACGATGCGCTGCTTCAATTGCCGCAGGTTCGGCGCGTCGAGCTTGCGATCGAGTTCGGGTTGCCCGGCCAGAATGATCTGCAGCAGTTTCCCGTGGCGGTTTTCCAGGTTCCCCAGCAGGCGGATCTCTTCCAGCACATCCCATTCGAGGTTGTGCGCCTCATCGACGATCAGCACCACGGTGCGGCCGTCCTGCGCCTGCTCCACCAGCAACTGATTCAGCGCAAACAGAACTTCGGTTTTGGAGGTTCGCTCGCAAGGCAGATCCAGATCGTAGGCGATCATTTCAAAGAATTGATCGCTGTTGATGCGCGAGTTGAAGATAAAGGCAAACTCGATATATTGCGCCTCGAGAAAATCCCTGAGGCATTCGAGCATCGTCGTCTTCCCGGTTCCGACCTCGCCGGTGAGCACAATGAAGCCCTTGCGCGCCTGGACTCCATAGACCAGATTCGCCAGTGCCTCTTCATGTTGCTCACTGCGATAGAAGAACGCAGGGTCAGGACTGAGATTGAACGGGCTTTCGGTGAACCCAAAGAAAGCGTTATACATGCGCGGGTTGAGTGTTTCCCTTCCTCCGGAATTCGCGCTACTCTTCGATAGTAACACGCGGGACAGGAAAATAAAGTGCCCCATTTAGGGACGGGCGCTACACACACTCACATCGGCATGTTGGCTGCAACTCTTTAGGAGGAAAGGACTTCAAGGAGGATCCAGCCCGGAAGCCGGGATGCCTGTCCCGATTCAAAAACTACCCGTCTTGTTTTGGGAAACGGCATTCCGGTCCGTACGGCCTTGCCGTAGACGCCAACCCTTCGCACGATGTTCCGAAAATCCGCACTTCCGGTATCATTCACACTGAGCTTGGACAGCATGCCAGCGCCCCACCCGATCGAGAGCAAACAAGCGTCGCTGCGCTGGGCGAGATCGGCGACCTGGGCATCCAGGGTATGGAGCGAATCGGCGACCGAAGTCAGACCGGTCCATTCGGCATAGAGGGAGTGTTGCGCCAGTTGCGCGACGGCGTACTTGTTGGCGGCGCGGAACAGTTTAACGCGATCGGACTCAGAGGTTTCATGCCAGGCGCCCTCAAAGCGGGTTCCGGGCGCGGCCATTTCGGCGAAGGTCGGGGTGGCTTCTTCGACGCGGCGCGCCTCCACCGATCCGCGAATCGACTTCCATCCCAGTTGGTAGGATCCGGCGGGGGCGACCGCGGCGGCGCGGGCTTTCGGATTGCGGGGCGGCTCCAGCAAAGTGGAGGTGCGCAGCAGATAGATCCGCATGGCGTCATAGCCGACGGGTGCGGTATCGCCCGCGCGCAGGGCTCGCATACGATTCTTCCCGCCGGCGCCGAGCGCACCCTCCTCGGCCTTGAGCGAAGCGTTGCGCGGCACGCGCGCGCTTTCCGAATCGTTGAGGCCCAGGCGGGCGGCCATGTCGCGCAAGGTGCCGTCGGACCAGCGCTCGAAGACCGCGCCGGTGCGCAACGCGCCTTTGATCGAGGTCGCGGGAAGATACGGACCCGAGGCCGATGCGGCAAAGGTCGGGACATGAAGGTTGAACGAAGGTTCGCGTTCCCACACCGGGATCGCATGGGCGGGGTCGACGAACGCCACGCGGCGTCCGGCGAAGTTTTGCGCAAAGCCGCCCCAACTGCGGAAGTCGAGCTTGTCGGCCTTCTTGAGCTGCTGCAGGTAGCCTTCGAGGCGCGGCCCCTTGGAGAGCAGGCGGAAAATCCTTTGTTGGTCGAGGACGTTGATGTGGTCCTTCCAGACCATGTAGTCGATAGGCGCGAGCTTCTGCCCGTCGCCGACCAGCGTGGGAGTTAAGCAGGTGACGCGATAGTTCATTGGTCGCGCTCCTTGTCTTGGTCCGCGTCTTCGTCGAGACCCTGGCCGGGGGCCGCGCCTGGTTCCGGGGCAGCTTCCTTGCTATCAAAACTCTCCGTGCCTTCTGAGCTCGGCGACTCATCGGCCGGGGCACCGGTTTGCACGGCGCTCTCGTCAGCCGTCGGCGATGCTGCTTCCGTGGCGGGTTCAGCAGGCTCGGCTTGCTCGGCGTTCCCTGCTCCGCGATCAGCGTCTTCGATCCCCATCGCCTTCAAAGCGGCCAGCTCGATCTCGACCTGCGGAGAGGGACGCAGGTTCAAAGTCTGCTGCTCGGGTTCTTGTTTTGCAGCTTCTGTCTCCGGACTCCGGTCTACGGTCTCCTTGGGAGTCTCCGGCTCCTGGATTCTCGATTTCACGACCAGCGGTACTTCCACCGTCACCGCAAACCCGGCCCGATAGACCGGATGCGGCACACCTTCGGGAGCCGTGTCGGGCGCCGCGCCCACCGGGGCCTGCGCGGCCACCAGCACGGATCCTTCAGAAACCATGCGGGTCGGCTTCTTCGCCGAGCCCCACTTGCCGGCTTCCATCGCGGCATCGCTTTCGACGCGTCCGCCCCGGGTCACCACTTCATAGCTGCCCTTGTCCCAATCGACCGCGTCGGATTCGAGCGGATGATAGAGCGACAGCAGCCAATGCCCGGAGCCTCCCTCTGCGCCAGCAGGAAAGTCGCGATTGGGGAACAGCAACTGTGCGAGTTCGCCGTCACGAAATTCGGGTGTCATGGAGCGTCCCCAGCCGCGCGAGCGTTCGCCACCAAACCCGGAATCGGCCAGCAGGCGGAATGCCGCCATCACGCGCGGACGCCAGGTCTCACGCGCCGCGTCATCGGAAAATTGCACGGCGCACCATAGCCCCGCACCGCGATTGAACTCCAGACAGGCGGTCGCATGCGGAGCCACTCCCAGCCCGCCGCGATCCACGGCCGCCGCGGTTCTCAGCGCCGCGCGGAAGGGACCGGCGACCTCATCGGCCGCGCCCACCGGAAGCAGGCATTCGCTCTCGGCGTCGACCTTCCAGCGGGTCTCGTCCATGCGCTTGCCTTCGAGCAGATCGGCAACCACCGTCGTGGGTACGAAGCTGGCACCCTTGGCGCGCAACCGTGCCGAGGTCTGGGGAGGCCAGATATGGAGGGGCGGCGGAACGAACAAGGTCTTGCGTTGGTAGGGCAGCAGCGAGCCCAAGCGCACAGCCGGATCGGCCGAACGTGCGGTCGCGTCGAGCCACGCGTCAAGCAATGACACAGGCAGTGAAACAGGTCCAGAAGCGCCATCACCCAGACGAGCCATCGCCGAACACACCGCCGCATAGAGCGCATCGCTATGGAACACGCGGTCCACGCGATCACGCGCGCCCGAATCCGGGCCGATGCGCCAGGGTCCGGTGGGACGAAGGCGAATAAGCAAGCTGGCCGCCATTAAGAACCTTGCTCCAACAAACTCCGGGTCGCCTTCCTAGCCTTCTTTCGATTCCTCGTCGGCGCCGTCCGAAGGGGCGTCGCTCGAAGCTTCAGCATCCGAGCTCTCGGCTTCCGCGTCGGCTTCTTCGGCACTGCCGTCGTCGCTGGCCTCGACGCTGGCTTCCTCAGCCGCGTCCTCACTGGTCTCGGGCGCGGATTCTTCTTCGGGAGCCGCTTCTTGGGCCGTCTCTTCAGACGTGGACGCGCTCAACCCGAGCTTCTCGCCAAAGCCCGCATCATTGACGAGCTTCTGCAGCGACGTCAGGTCGGCATCAGTGACCAGCACGGCTTCGTCGTTGCCGGAGGAATAAAAGGTCCGATCGCGCCAGGCGAGCGTCAACGCTCCCAGGCTCACCTGGCCGCTGCCGCGCGAACCGCCGCCACCCAGGGCGTCGTCCTCCAGCAGCCGCAAACCTTCCACCAGCCGCGCCATCAGCACGCGATCTTCCTCGCAGAGAATATCGAGCACCATGCGCACGCGGAACTTCGCCCCGGCCGGGACGCGCTCCAGCGTCCGCGGATTGGCCTGGGCGGTGATGCGATCGATGGCGTTTTCGCTTTTGACTTCGGTCAGCTCGTCGTCCATGTTCTCGCGCATTTGCGCGGTGACCGAGCCGGCATCCAGCGGCGCATCGTAAATCGCCAGCCGAGCCGGCGTCACGGCCTTGGCCTCCAGCGCATCGCCTTCCACGCGCTCCATACGGCCCGGCATGCGGCCAAACAACAGCCCGACCTCATCGCCCGGACGATTGCTCTGATGAATGCGAACCTGCTGGCCGCGGCGGCGGGAAAGATAGATCATCTCGCCCGGCGCGGTGAGCCCCATCGAGGCTTCGAGCAGGCTCCGGAGACGGCCGCGCAAGCTGCTGCCCGGCACGTACGGCACGCCGAAGGCATCTTTCACCACGGGATTATCCGCGCCGCCGATCTCCAGCGAGCCTTTGCCCGCCCCGATATGCAGACCAGTCTGGCAGGTGAGCTCCCCGGTCAGGATTAACTTTCCCAGGAGCTTCAATTTCGTTTGCGCCGTGTGTTTGCTCATGTCGTTTTGTTTTCTCGGCTTCGAATCGGTATTAGATCGTAAGGTCCGCGCGCTATTCGTTGTAAGCCCTATTCGTTATAAGCAACGATGGCTTCGAACAAATCCTTGAAGCGCTCATAGCCGCGGGCTTCGTTCTTCCGGGTGACCTGCAGCAGGAGTCTCTCCAGCCCGTCCAGGCTGCGCAAGGAATGCCGCGCGATGGTATAGGCCAGGCGCGCGCGCAACATCACGAACTGGTGCTGGCGATCGGCTTCCGGGGTGCGGACCGCGCGGCGCACGGCTCCGTAGAGCCGCCGGAGCTGGCTCTTGGTGCCGCTGTCGATGTCCCGCATGCGGATCACCACCGCGTGGGCCTGGTCGTCCAGATACAGGCTGTCATTGAGGAGCTTTTCAAGGTCGATCTCCACCGGACCTTCGAAGCCGCCTCGTCCGCCACGGATATCGCGTCCCCGAAGAGGACGCTCGCGGCGTCCGCCCTTGTCTCCACGTTCGCCTCGATCCCCGCGCTCGCTTCTTTCTCCACGGCCGCCTGGGCGTCCACCGGATTCAGCGCCCTGCTGGGCTTGCTGGCCGCCACCTTTGGGACCTCGCCCCCGACCGCGACCTTCCCCTCTGTCACCGCGCCCTTCACCTCGGGGGGGACGTTCCCCGCCCTGCGGCTGACCTTCCGGCTTCGGCTGCTGCGCTTGGGCGGGTTGCTCCGTCCGCTGCTCGGCGGGCTTCGCCTGCTCGGTATTTGCGGGAGCTTCCTCCCGAACCTTCCACGGACCGCCCGCCAGCGAGCCCGGTTTGATCACCGGATTGGCCGGTTCGTTCGCGTTCTGGCCGCCGCCCGAACCCGACGTGGGCGCGTCATTTGTTGCATTGGGTGATGCATGAGGGCGTTGGTCTTCCATATGCCGTTCCTTTCCTTTTGTGCGAACCTGCCCGGCCTATCGCGCCGCCGAGAGCCTCGCCCATTCTAGCGCCACGCGCCCCGCCGGCCGGAGCTTCACGTTCACCGCGCTACGTCCCACCAGATTTCGTATCAACGCCGTGCGAGCCTTCTGAAATGCCACTCCATCCGCCGCACCGCGCGCGGCATGCAGGATGCGCCGGATGCGGCGATGATAGCGCCACGGCTGCGCATCCCCAGCCTGAGCTTGGCTCTGCCGATTCGCGCCGCGCGGCCGCCGCCGATTCGGTTCCCGTCCGCTGGCCTCGCGATACACGCCGCACAAATCGTTCAGGTACTGCGCTGAACAGCCGTGCTCGCTGATCATGCGTCCCAGCGCGGTCTTCAGCTGCGACGCCTCGGAGAACTGCTTCCATTCCAGGCGCCGGCCCAGCAGCCAGATCGAATCCTTGCCGGCCGATTTCGCGGCTTCGAGGCGCTGGCCCGCTTCTTCAAACACTGCAGAGAGCGATGCTCCAGAGGACGGCGCCAGCGCAAGCGCCATGGTCAGCGTCTTGCCCTCCGGCCCCGCGAAGTCTTTGAGCGCAGCATCGGAGAACCGGCGGAACAGGCGCTCCAATTCTGCGGCTAGCCCCAGCAGCGCATCCCAGGCTCCGTAGAGCGCGAAATCGTCGCCCCCGGAATAAATCACGCTGACCTTCTGCCAGAACTCCGGCGCCGAGCACAACATCTGCAGCTCGCCGGCGAAGAACTGCTTGTACAGCACGGAAAGCTGGATGTGCTCCTCAATATTGTTGGCCCCGGCGATGCGCAGAGCGGTGTTGTCGATGTCGCCGCGCAGCACACCCCAGGCGCGCGACCCACCGGCGCGGCTGCCCAATTCGGCTGCCGAAGCGGGACCAGTACCGCGCTGATTCGGCGCGCTGTGCCGGGCAAACGGGATGATCTCCTCGGAGTCCGGCGCGGCGGAAAGGCTCCAGGAATGGAACCCTTCGCGATCGGGCTGCGGCTCGCGATCGGGGTCGATCAGCAGCACCCGGCCCGGATGTTCACGCGCCCAGGCGACCTCCCTGGCATCGCGCAGCGGAAATCCCATCTGCTCGATCCAATAGGTTTCGGCTTCCCCCCGGGCTTCCTTGGCCCCGTGCGAAAGCGGATCGGCAAACGCCGCCAGCCCGAGCCCGGAAGCCGCCGCGCCCTTGCGTCGCGCCAGCTCCGCGCGCAGCCGCTTACGGACCTCGATCCAACCGCCCAGATTCTCAGTCGCCGCCCAAATGAGCCGCAGCGTTCCGCCGGTCATCGCCCGGATCTCGGCGGCCGCAGCCTGCAGGAATTCATCGGCTGCCTCGCGGACCTCCTCCGGCAGCACCAACAGGAATCCGCCGCCACCGCTGGAACCCAGCAGGACCTTGGACAGCCCCAGTTCGGCCAGCAATGCGCGCGGCAACACTTCGGCCAGCAGTCCCACCCAGTGGGTGCGTCCGATAAAGACCTGATCGGCTTCCGAGGAGGCAATCGGAGCCTCCAGGCATTGCTCGATTCCGAGCAGTTTGCCTTCGACGAATATCTGCATCACGCCGTCACTTATTACAACGTTTGTCGTCCTGCGTTCTGTTGTCCTGAAGGGGTTCGGTGGGTTCAGCCCATCCACGCGGCAGTAAGAGCGCCAGGATGCGGGCCACCAGACGTGGCTTCACTCCGCTACAAAGTCCCCCCGTTCCCACGCCTTGAGCCCCAATTTCAAGCATGCATCAGAACCTCAACACTGTATCATGCGGCGCGTCCGGGGGGCCGAGGTTGGAATGGGGGGCCGGCGTTCGGCGTGGGGTGGGGCGATGCCCCGCCGTAGTCAGTTCGCGGGGGAACGGGGGGCCGAGATTCACTCGGCGTGGGACCTTTAGTCCCACGCTCCTCGAAGCGGTAGCTAGGCTCGGGAGTCATGGATTGCGGAAATGGGTTCGTGCGCACCCTACTCGAACAAACTCTACGCGGATTGGGAAGGTGAACCTTCCCGCCGGGTGAACCCCGGCCCCCCGACAATCCTGCCCTCCCGTAGGGCCGCGATCAGGCCGTCGATGGTGTGCGGGTCGGCTTCGACGGCGACATCGAGTCCGTAGGACCGGGCGGTTTCCGACGTGATCGGACCAATGGAGGCGATCTTGATTCCATCTAGAACTTCGGCTCCGCCCGCGGCCTGGACTGTGTTGTGAACGGTGGACGAACTGGTGAAGGTGATCCAATCGGGCTTGGAGGCCAGGACCTCGCGGGTGCGCTCGGCCGCGGTTTCGGGGGCGTGGGTACGGTAGGCTTCGACGACGTTCACCTCCGCACCCCGCTTGCCGAGCTCCACCGGAACCACATCGCGCGCCACTGCGGCGCGCGGCAGCAGGATCCGCTTGCCTGCAAGATCTTCGTCCGCAAAGCGCCTCCAGAAGGCTTTCCGCGACATATTCCTTCGGCATGACATCGACCTTCAGATGCAGCGCCTCGACGGCGCGGCGGGTCGCCGGACCGATCGCGCAGATCTTTGCCCGCAACGCGCGCAGGTCGGTCGCCGAGGCATCCAGCGCACGGGTGAAATTCTCGACCCCGTTCACACTGGTAAAGATGAGCCAGTCATAGCTCGCCAGTTCAGCGATGGCTTGGTTGAGCGGGGCGGAATCCTCGGGCGGGCGGATCTCGATGGCGGGCAGGTCAATCACCTCGGCGCCCAGTTCCTCCAACGGTTCGCGCAGGGCTCCGGCTTGCCTGCGGTCCCGCGTGATCACGATCTTTTGCCCGAATAGTGGCAAGCGCTCAAACCAGTCGAGCTTCCCATGCAGCGAGACGACATCGCCGATCACGATCGTCGCCGGTGGGCGCAAGCCTTGCTGCACGATCTTCTCCGGCAGATCCGCCAGCGTTCCGGTGATCGTCTGCTGATCCGGACGCGTCGCCCAGCGGACCACCATTGCCGGCGTCTCTGGCGACCGCCCCTTGGCGATCATCTCGCGCGAGATGTCGACGAAATTCACCAGCCCCATGAACAGGATCACGGTCTCCGCCGAGCCGACTTTGGCCCAGTCGATCGCCTCGACGTTGTGCCCGGTGACGAAGGTGACCGCCGAGGTGTGCTCGCGGTGCGTCAGGGGGACGCCGGTATATGCGGCAAGCCCCAACGGCGTGGTCACGCCCGGCACGACCTCAAACGGAATGCCTGCATCGGCCAGCGCCTCGGCCTCTTCCCCGCCCCGGCCGAAGATAAACGGATCGCCGCCCTTCAGCCGCACCACCGTCTTGCCCTGACGCGCGCGGTCGATCAGCAGCGCCTCGATCTCCTCCTGCGACTTGGTGTGGTGGGCACGCTTCTTCCCCACGTAGATGCGCTCGGCATCGGCCGGCGCATAGTCGAGCAGCCGCTCCGGCGCGAGGTAGTCATAGAGCAGGCACTCGGCGCGCTCCAGGACCTTACGGCCGCGCACCGTCAGGAGTTCCGGATCGCCCGGACCCGCACCCACCAGATACACTTTGCCCGTACGTCCCGAGGCCGGGCCGCTGCGGGGCTCATTGACGGGTTCGGATGGCATGTCAGGTCAGCGCGTTGCGACACTTGCAGCGGCATCCCTGCCGCGGAGTCGCGATCGAAATCCTCTAGAAATCAGGAATCGGCGTAGACGTCGTCCAGGATGCGCCGCGCGCCTTGCACCAGGATACGCTGCCCCAGTTCGGCGCCCAGCTTCTCGGGATCGGACCCCGAGGCCCCCGCAGCGCAGAACCTCTGCTGCCATCGGGCGAGGCGACCAGTCCTTCGAGATGCACGGTCTCGCCATCGAGGGTGCGCATGCGCGCCGATCGGCACCTGGCATCCGCCGCCCAGCACCGCCAGGAACGCGCGTTCGGCCGTGACGCAGGCGCGCGTCTCGGCATGATTCAGTTTCTTGGCCAGTTCCTGCGCCGCGCCGCCGTCGTCGCGAGTCTCGATCGCCAGCGCTCCCTGGCCCACCGCCGGACACATGACCTCCGGCGCGATCAGTTCCTGGATGCGGTCCGCCCAGCCGAGCCGACGCAAACCCGCCGCAGCCAGCACGATCGCGTCATACTTCCCCTCGTCAAGTTTCCGCAGCCGCGTATCCAGATTGCCGCGCAGGTTCTCAATCACCAGGCCCGGCACATGCGCGCGCAGTTGCGCCGACCGCCGCAGCGAACTGGTCCCGATCTTCATGCCATCACGCAGCCCGGCAACGTCGGCCCCGATCAACGCATCGCGCGGCTCCTCGCGTTCGGGAATCGCGCTGATCACCAGCCCGGCGGGAACCTCGGTCGGCATGTCCTTCATCGAATGCACCGCGACGTCCACCGTCCCCGCCAGCAGCGCCTCTTCGATTTCCTTGGTGAAAAGACCCTTGCCGCCGACCTTGGCCAAAGGCACGTCCTGAATCTTATCGCCGGTGGTCTTGATGACCTCAATGCGGACCTCGGCGCCCAACTCGCGCAGGCGGTCCGCAATGTAGTTGGCCTGCCACAGGGCGAGCTTCGAACCCCGCGATCCAATCGTGATCTTCACTCGGCTCTCCGGTCCCTTTCTAATCGTCGCGCCTAATCATGGCGCGTAATCATGGCGCGATGGCCCCTAATCGTCGCCGAGGCGGAACAGGCGCCGGATGATACCCATCATCTGCACCCCCGTGGCGCCATCGGAGTTGCGCCGCAGCTCAGTGATCGGCCCGTGCGCGATCTTGTTGATCAGCCCGCGCGTGATGGCGTCGATCGCTTCCTGCTGCGCCGGCGTCAGCTCGCCCAGCTTCTTCTTCTGGCGGTCGATCTCGCCCTGGCGCCACGCCTCGAGCTGCTCCTGCAGGCTGACGATGGTCGGCGCGACCTCGCGCGTTTTCAGCCGCGACATCATCCGCTCGACTTCTTCGCCGATGATCAGCTCGGCTTCCTTGGCGACCTCAATGCGTCCCTTCAGGTTCTCGTCGGCGACCTTGCCCAGATCGTCGATGTCATAAAGAAAGACGCTGTCGACTTCGTTTACTTCCGGCTCAATGTTGCGCGGCACGGCGATGTCGATCAAAAACATCGGCTGGTTGCGGCGCTTAGTCATCGCCGCCTGCATCTGCGCGCGCGTCAGGATGTAGTGCGGCGCGCCACTGGAGGCCAGCACAATATCAACCTTCGGCACCTGATCTTCGAAGTACTCGTAGTCGACCACGCGGCCGTTCACCATCTCGGCCATCGTCTCTGCGCGCGACCGGGTGCGGTTGGTCACCAGGATTTCGGAGACGCCCGCCCGATGCAGATGCCGGGCCGCGCTCTCGGCCATCTTGCCCGCGCCGATCACCAGCGCCCGCTTGCCTTCGAGCGACCCGAAAATCTCGCGCGCCAACTCAACCGCCGCATAGCTGACCGATACCGCGCTCTCCCCGATGTCGGTTTCCGAGCGAACCCGCTTGGCGACGTTGAAGGCCCGAGTCATCAGCAGGTCCAGGAACCCGCTGACCGCGCCGATCTTTTTGGCCACCTGATAGGCGCTCTTGAGCTGCCCCAGAATCTGCGGCTCGCCCACCACCATCGAGTCCAGGCTCGCGGCCACGCGGAACAGATGGCGGATCGCCTCCGGACCGTCATACCGGTACAGGTATGGCGTCACCCAGTTGCGCTCGACGTGACGCTCCTCGGCCAGGAATCCTTCCACCGCCCCTTCGACGTCGGCCGAATCGTCGGCGGTCACCGAGACTTCGACGCGGTTGCAGGTCGAGAGAATCAATCCCTCCTGCACGCCCGGTTGCTTTTTCAGGTGATCCAGCGCATCGGGCAGCGTCTTCTCTTCAAACGCCAGCCGTTCGCGCACGTCCACCGGCGCGGTCTTATGATTCAGCCCTGTGAGCAGGAACTTCATTGGAGGAGCGTCGCCCCCAATCCAGCGTGCATCACCCAGGTGAGCGCCGAACAGCTCAACACCACCAGCGCCATCAGCGCCGCCTTCCGGCCTCGCCAGCCCGCCGACTGGCGCAGGAAAATCATGATCAGCAGCAGCCCCCAGGTCAGCACGCTAAGCGATATGTTCGGGTTGGCGATCCAGTCTCCTTCGAGGTAAATGAATCCCCACATGATGCCGAACAGAAGCCCCAGCGTCAGGAATGCGAAGCCCAGCCCAAGTGATTTCGTCACCATCTGATCCAGCGTGGCCAAGGGAGGCAGGCGTTCCAGGATCGCGCTACCCTGCTTCGATTTCAGACGGCGTTCCTGCACCAGGTACGCCACCGATGCCAGGCCCGTGAAGGCGAGCGCCGCATAACCGGCGATCACTAACAGGATGTGGACGACTAACCAGATGTCGCGGAGCTGCCCGTTCGGAAAAGGCGTCACGCGCTGTTCCATCGCGGCGGTCAGCGTCATCGCGAACACCAGCGGGAACACCGCCACCGAGGCGCTGGTGAAATGCAGCTTCCGCTCCAGCACGACGAATCCAACCGCAATCAGGAACGCGCACAGGCTGAGGGTCTCGTAGAACGTATCCACCGGGATGCGGTGATTGGCCAGCGCCAGGTCGACGATCGCCACGCCGTGCAGCACCATCGCGACACGGAAGGTTCCCATGGCGAAGCCCAGCGCGGTCGCGCCTTGCCGCAGCACGGTCAGCACCGATTGCAGCAGGCCCACGGCGTACAGACACGCCGCCACGCGCAGCCAAAATGTACTGGTCTCCATCATCCTTAATTGGATGCCCGTCGGCACTCCCGGATGCCGGCCCGCATGCCCGCTCGACCGGGGCAACTCCGCTGCCTTCGCGCACATGAGGCGCGGGATGGCTCTGCCGCTCCTGTGTATCTCCCGTGTACGTGCGGCGGTTCGTTCGGTAAGTCTCGCCGACGCACAATTTTACCCAATCTTGATTCTAGCGACTCCGGAAACTCCGTTGCTTTTGGGCACCTGGGCGTGCGTCTGCATTCGGGCCGTACCGGACTCGCGGCTCCTGCCGCGCATGGTCACCCACTTCATGCAGAAGCTGCGGCAGCCAGAGAAACCCCGACCCACACAGCCCCCATCCTGCCCGCCTTCGATGTAGCTACGGAGCCCAAGCACGCATGGCGGTTCCGATTTCCCGGCACACCGGATCGCATCCTTATGTGGCCCGCATACCCGCAAACGAGGGTAATGGAATCGATTCCCCCCGTTGGTGACACCTTACCCAGCGCACACGTGAGGCGCACAACAGCGGCAAAGCCGCCCTAAGACAACCCAGGCGGGTCGCTTACCCGTATAGGACCAGCGATTCATCTGATCACTCTGAAAGAAACGAAGCGTTCCGGCCGGCCTCTATTTTACAAACGCGCTCTATTCTAAAAAGCATGATGGATCTCACTAATAAAATTTGCCTCGTGACCGGCGGTACGCGCGGCATTGGCAAGGCGATCGCCAGGATGCTGCTTGAGGAAGGGGCCCGGGTGGCGATCTGCGGACGCTCGGCGGCGTCTGTGGAAAACGCGGTCCAGGAGCTTTCCGAGATATCCCCGAATAAAGTCAAGGGTAAAGTTGCCGATCTTACCCATGATGAGCAAGTCGCCGATTTGTTCCGGTTCCTCGATGCGGAATGGGGGCCGTTGGACGTGTTGGTGAACAACGCGGGCATCGGAATATTCCGGGCCGTCGGGGAGCTCACAACCGATGAGTGGAGGCAGACGTTGGAAACCAATCTTTACGGCGTGTTCTATGCCAGCCGCGAAGCGGCCAAGAGGTTTGGAACCGACAGAGGGGGCTCCATCGTCAATATTAATAGCCTGGCCGGTGCGCACGCGTTTGCCGGCGGGGCAGCGTATAACGCTTCGAAGTTCGGGGTAACCGGATTGAGTGAAGCCATGATGCAGGACTTGCGGGCGAACCATGTGCGAGTCAGTTACGTGATGCCCGGTTCGACGGCCACCGAGTTTTCCGGAGGCGATCCGGAAGCCGGCGCCAGTTGGAAGATCCTACCCGAGGATATTGCCGAGACCGTCCGGCTGATTTTGAAGATGCCGGAAAGAACCTTGGTCAGTCGAGTGGAAGTTCGACCGACACGGACGAAGAGTTAAGTGTAACCGGTTTTCAGGGAAACTCCGGAGATAAGCCCGGGGGCGTTCCCAGAGACGGGAATGACAGAAGACGGAAGCGGAATGACGGAAGCCGCAGCAAGAAGCGGCAGCATCGCATCCAAATGAAGTGAAGCGGCATCAAAGCCGCGGCAGCAAGACGGCAGCAGTAAATGCAGCCGGACGCAGAGAAAGAGACGAGCAAAGCATTTCGATGACCGATGGAACCGAGATCGTGACCAGGAGCATCAAATAAATGGCATTCCACATGCCAGAGACACTGTGGCGGGAAGCAACGCGCAAGACGAGGCAACCGCGACGAAAGGCGGTAAAACCGATGGTTAGGTTAAACGTCCCACTGGACCCGGGTAAAACCGGAAAGGACGCAACGGAGCTGGAAGCCGGTCTGCGGCGCATGATTGTCGGTCAGGACGAGGCGATCGAACAGATCGTCAACATCTATCAGATGCACCTGACGGGCATGAATCCGCCGGGACGGCCGATCGGGAACTTCCTGTTCCTCGGCCCCACCGGTTCGGGCAAAACCCGCATCGTCGAGGCTACCAGCGAAGTGTTGCTCAAGAACCCGCGCGCGGTGATCAAGATCGACTGCGCCGAGTTCCAGCACAGCCACGAGATCGCCAAGCTCATTGGTTCGCCTCCGGGCTACCTGGGCCATCGCGAGACGCATCCGCTGCTGTCGCAGGAAGTTCTGAATCAGTTCCACACCGATGACATGCAGATCAGCTTCGTGCTGTTCGATGAAATCGAAAAGGCGTCCGACGCCTTGTGGAACCTGCTGCTGGGCATCCTGGATAAGGGAACGCTGACGCTGGGCGACAACCGCAAGGTCGACTTCTCCCAGGCCATGATCTTCATGACCAGCAACCTGGGCGCGGCCGAAATGAGCGCCATGCTGCAACCCAAGCTGGGCTTCGGCGTCCAGCAGATTCAGGAGCAGCACAAGGCCGGCATCGCCGACGCCAAGATGAGCTCCAAGCTCGCCCGCTCCGGCGTCGAAGCCGCGCGGCGCAAGTTTACGCCGGAGTTCATGAACCGGCTCGACAAGGTGGTCACCTTCCACCCGCTGGGCTCCGATGAACTGCGCAAGATCCTGGACATCGAATTGAATCTGGTCCAGCAGCGCATCTTCAACGCCTCGGCCGAACGCGCCTTCGTCTTCACGCTGTCCGACGCCAGCAAGGACTTCCTGCTGGCCGAAGGCACCGACATGAAGTACGGCGCCCGGCACCTGAAGCGCGCCATTGAGCGCCTGCTGGTCCAGCCGATGTCGAACCTGATCGCCACCGAACAGGTGCGCGGCGGAGACTGGGTCCGCGTCGACTTCGACGCCGAAGATAAGAAGCTGACCTTCTCGCGTGAAGCCGAAGGGCTCCCGGTCCAGGAGATGGCCGAGCTGGTCGACAACTCGATCACCATCCCTGAGCTGACCCTCAGCGAGGGTGCTTATGCCGAACCGGCCACCGTCGGCCGCCACGCGCGCACGTCGAAGAAGATTGCCTGACGGAGAGAATCGCCTCTAACGGCGAGCGTCCGATCGCCCAACATCGATCGGAGCATCACTAAAACAAGAGAGAGACAAACGCCGAGGGCGGGATCATCCCGCCCTCGCTTTGTTTCTAGACGCTCGTGCTTCGATGCGGGCTCCCTTGGGGGGGCCGGCGTTCAGCCGGCGGAAAGGTTGACCTTCCCAGTCCGTAAAGCGTTGTGACAACCGCGACTGTGTGACAACCGCGACTGCAAGATGAGCCGCCCAGAAAGTGCGAAAGCAACCATCAGCGTCGATCTGCGTCCATCCTCGGCTTGGACGCCTCTCCCACACCCGCCGGCTCCAGGTCCGCGAACGCCAGCCGGATCGCATGGTCCCGAATATCCGGAGGCCAGACCGCAACGATCTCGCCAAATGACCGCCGGTCATCCCGGTACAACGCCCGCGTCGCCTCCTCAAACCCCGGCAGATTCCCCGCCATCGCCGACATGAAGTGATACGCGGCCGCCTGCGCCGACTTCCGGCGCGCCGCATCGCCGTTCCGCCGCCGAGCCTCCTCGACCAGCTTCCGCAGCACCACCGATGCCCCGCCCGGCTGGGCTGCCAACCAGTCCCAATGCCGCGGGAGCAGCGTGACCTCACGCGCTACCACTCCCAGCTTCGGACGGCCCCGCCCCCGCGGCTTGTCCTCATCCGGAGTCTCCTCCGGCGCCGACCGCTCCGGCTCCAGAGTCACTGGCCCTGCCAGCCGCCCCACCACCTCCTCGGCCGACCCCCGCAGATCCAGGTCAATCACCCTCCCGGTCCGGTCATCGAAGATCAGCACCGGCTCCTCCCCGTCCCAGTCCGTGGCTTTCTTCACCTCGAAGGCCACCACATGCAGCGGACCCGAGGTCAGGAACTGGTTGCCAACAAAGGCCGTACTCGGCGTCGTAAACGATACGTTCGTCATCTCATTTCTCCAGTTGCTGTCCGACTCCGTCCCCAGAGCTGTTCCAGCAGGCCCGATCAACTCTAATCTGCCGGGCCACGAGATAAATATACCCGGATGATATTCCGCATGTCAATATATTCCGGGTAAAATTCCAGAGGAATCTCAGAACCCTCACTCCAGTTACGAGATCAGGACATCCCGCGTCGGAGCAACAGGAAGCGGCGAGCCGCCTTGACACCCCTCCCCGACTTCGATAATCCTATTACCCATGAAACGCCTTCTTTTTTTGACTGTGGTAGCCGCCCTCTCGGCGACGGCCGCCTATTCGCAAGCCGCCCGCGTCGAGTATTCCAAGGACCCGACCGCCCTGTTCACCGACAGCAACCCCGAACTGCACCGCAACAAGCAGGCCGCCATGCACATCATGCGCGATCTGCTCGAGGCGAGTCACTGGGACGAGGCCGACAAGTGGCTCACGGCGAAATACATCCAGCACAATCCCGCCTTCGCCTCCGGCCGCGACACCGTCGTAAAGGCCTTCAGCAGCTTCTCCAAGCCCTCGCCGATCCCGGCCGACGACGCCTGGAAGACCCACGTGGTCGCCGTGGTCGCCGAAGGCGACAAGGTCATCGTGGCTGTCGAGCGGGAATTTCCGGATCCTCGCAATCCGGGCCAGACCTACACCACCACCTGGTTCGATATGTGGCGCTTCGTGGACGGCAAGGCCGACGAGCACTGGGACTACGGTTTGATCAACGCTCCTGCCGCCGGCAAGGGTAAAGGAAAAGGAAAAGGCAAGTAAGGGTTCTTCGTTGGGGCGGGACGAGCCGGGCTCGGGCCTCGCCCCAACGCTTTTCATCGTGCCGTTTCCGTTCCCGTACACTGGAAGCAGCCGGTTTCACCGGGCTCGGTCCGCACCGATCCCGTTTTGTGCTCGCCCTTGCGTAACCGAATGGGCCTGCGCCCATAATATAAAGACAGTAGCTGCTTCCCGCAGCGCCTCCGCATTCCACTGGGAGTACCGCGGATTGGGGCTCGCCGCGCCGGGAGCGATAAACAAGAAACGAGGAGACTCTACTAACGATGCGTATTTCCCTGTTGATTCTCGCCCTCGCAGCCGGCTCGGTTGCCTTTGCTCAAGATGCTGACGCGCTCATCAAAGCCATGCAGGGCGCGGTGAACGGCCAAGGCGCCAAACTGGAGCGGACCGCCGATATGATGCCGGCCGACGAATGGGGCCTGGTGCCGGGCGAAGGCTCGCGCGCATTTAATGACGTCGTCGCCCACATCGTCGACGCCCAGAACAACACCTGCGGCGGTCTGGTCGGAGCTGGCCGGATGGATCGTATGGAAGGCACCGGCGCCAATAAGACGACGCTGATGGCCGCTCTGAAGAAGTCCAACGCATTCTGCGCCCAGGCCGCTATGGAAACCACCGCCGGCAACATGTATGACCCGATCCAGGGCTATGCCGGCCCCACCCCGCGCATCGCCACGATGTACGGCAACGTCCAGCACTCCGAGGATATGTACGGGCAAATGTCGGTCTATCTTCGCGTCGCCGGCCACGGCCCCGAGCCGCGTCCGATGGGCAAGGGTGGCATGAAAGGCAAGATGAAGGGCAAGTAAGCCGCTTCCGAGCTTTGAAGTTCAAGCGGGTAGTTTGGTCTCCGAGGGGAGGTCAGCCTACCCGTTTTCATTTTTGGAAGACAAAGCCGATCTTCACATTTGATCTTTTAGCCTTTGCTTTCTCCCCATTTCTTTTCGGAGAAACACCGTGCCGGTTATAGTAGAGCTACATGATCCCCAACCGGCGAGCTCGATGGACAGCCCTGTGGCTCTCGATCGCCGTATTGCTCGCCGGTTGCACCAACCCCGAAGCCGCCTCCATCCCCCGCCCGGGATGGACCACCGGGTTCTGGTTTTGGTACGGCAGCACCGCGGAGGACGCAGCCGCGCCCGACATCGAGGTCCTCTATGTTCAGGCCGGCGTGATCCGCGAAACCAGCGGGCCGTATTCACCGGAGCCTTGGGCGGTCTATGGACAGATTCCCGATTCCCTGCCCGCGGCCTCCCAATACTGGATCGTGTTCCGGTATGACCGTCAGGCCGTTCCTGGATTAGATGCGGCTCCGTATCTCTCGCAGAAGATCCGGGCGCTTCGCGTGGATGCGGAGCGGCGCGGGCTACCGTTGCGTGGCGTGCAACTCGACATCGACAGCCCAACGGGGAGGCTCGCGGAGTACGCCGAGTTTCTCGCCGCGGTTCGCGCGGATCTCCCGGAAGATATGGAGCTCTCCATCACCGCGCTCCTCGACTGGTTTCGCGACGGGACGTCGGTGGGTGAAGTCGTCGCCCAAGTGGACGAGTTCGTTCCGCAGTTCTATGACCTGGGGAATCCCACCTCCGCTGAAGAAACCGCGATTGCGGCTCCGATTGACGCCGACCGCTGGGGCCCCGTGTTCGCGCGTTTCGGGAAACGATACAAGATCGGCGTCTCGACTTTTGGCCGCGGCAGGATGATCTTCCGCAGCTTGCAGACAAGGATCGCTCGCAACTTGACCCCATTGGATCTTGGCCTGAATCCGGACTTCGAGCTTTCGACGTCGACTAACGAGGCCCAGGAGTTGGTCTTGCAGTATCGCGCCACACGGCCAACGCGGCTCGGTTACCAGGAGCTTGCGCAAGGCGACATGATCGAGTTCGTCATCCCTACCCGCGAGACAGTGGAAGCCGCGGTTGCAAGCGTGAAACAGATGCCGGGAGCGCTGGCCGGCGTGATCTTTTTCCGCTGGCCCTCAGGATCGGAAGTGCTGACCATGGCCCCGGAGGAAGTCCTGGCGGCGTCCGGAATCAATGACGGTGCTTCGCCTCTGCCTCTCGCGACGTTCACCGTCGATGGCGGTTGCGTCGCAGTCGACTGCGTGGACCTCTACCTGACCGACCAGAATCCGCTTTCGCCGGAACCGGTGACATATGCGATTCGCCCGTCGGAAGCTCTTGAGTACGTTCTACCCAACGAGTCGCTGCCGATAAAGATGACAACCACCGGTGACTTGGAACTTCGCTTGCCTCCTTACACGGGCCGAGGTCGCATGTATCTGGGGCGGGCCGTCAGCGAGCATCCGGTCCAGTTTACGGTGAATAAACAATGAAGCACGTCAAGCGATGGCAAGCCGGTTTGCTGCGATTGATGCTGCTCAGTGGCGTGGTCACCTGTCTCGGATGGGCATGCGGATTCGATGCGAGTCTGCGCGAGTACCTATCCGTCGACTTCTGGCTGCCTTTCACCAAGAACTCCGCGCAGTTCGAACGCGCGGACGTGGCTCGCGTGGATGCGCCGTTCGCGGGGATGACGCTGGATACGGGTGGCGGGTCCTTGGGGCGGCTGCGCGATGCCTATCGCGCAGATCTCCGTGCCCATGAATACGCCGTTCGAAGCGGGCGAGCTCGAAGCATTGGTGACCGAGGCCCGGCAAGACAAATCGTCTGACCCCTCGCGAACACGAAGAAGTAGACCTGATCGACGCGAAAATCGACTTACGCCTGGGACAGCCCGGTGAGCCGGAACCGTTGCGATCGGCGCAAGCAAAGCTGCAGCGATATCTCGAATCGGCCACGGTTCCCGAATTTCAAAGTGAGGCACGGGGGTGGCTGGCGCGCACGCATTATCTGCTTGGCGAGCAGGCCGAGGCGGGCAAGATCTATTTAGACGAGTTGGACCGCGACGGATCGAATTTGAGCCGCCAAACGCTGCTCAATTCACTAGCGATCACCTACGGAAGCGATGGGGGGCCGCAGTTGCTCGCCGAGTCCGACCAGTATTTCGACACGCCGGAACATGCGGCCTTCGCGATTCAATTGCTGACCAACCCCTCCACTTACAGGCGCGGGCAAACGCGGCACTCAGAAGCCGACCCGCAGGTGATGCAGTTACTGATGGAGCATGCGGCGTTGCTCGAAACCGAGACCGGGGCGAATGCGCTGGCTCTGCTGACCATGCGGCTCGCCTTGCGCATGGGCGATCTCGCAGCAGGCCCAAGACATCGCGGCGATGGTGCCGACCGATTCTTCGGTTCGCGCTGAGCCGGACTATCTATGGATGCTGGGCTCGGCGCATTTCCTGGCTCGGGATTATGCGGGCGCGGAGCAACCTTTGCTCGCCCTGTTCCGTTCGCGCAATGCAAGCGACAAGCAAAAAGCGGCCGCAACCTATGGACTCGTCGGCGTCTATCAGAAAACTCGGCGATCCGGTCGAAGGGCTGCGATTCGCCCTGGAACTGCGCCGCATCGGCGAAGACACCGGCAACCTCTACAGCCCCGATCTTTCCGTCTATTGGGCCGGCTCCGGGTGGGACTTGAACCTGTTGCTCGAAGCCGAAGCACCGATCGAAGCGCTGCAAACGTTCCTGGCGCAGTATCCGAATTCACGAGACGTAAGGTTGGTCAAGTACGCGCTTGCGGTCCGACTCTCCCGCGAAGAGCGTTACGATGAAGCCGCACAAATCTACGAAGACATCGCCCAGCCCCGACGCGCCCCTCGCCTGCGCCAGTTAGCCGAGCTCGATCGCGAAGCCCGCCGCACAGACCTGCCCAAGCAAGAACAACTCGAAGCCCGCTTCAACGTCGCGAAGTTCCTCGCCGACAACCCGAACCGCATCTACTACAACGATTCGCTCTGGTACGGATTCCAGCGCTATGTTTTCACCGCCGACCAGGACTCGCGCTTAACGCTTGCCGAGCGCGACGAACTCATCGCCATGGAACGCCAACTCAAGGACGATCAGGAGGAACGTTGGCGCGCGTATCAGATGCTGCATGATATCGTCGATGAGGCCGGCAACACCGACCTCGGCCACCGCGCCGCCCGACTCGCGATCCAGTGTCTCCGCCAGATCCGTACGGACCGCTTCGGCCGCGAAGATGAAATTCGCGCGGGCGATATCGAGCTATCTTCATGGCTCAAGCAGAACGCTTGAAAGGAGGCACGTCCAACAGCGCTGACCCCAGCGACAAGTTCAACTTGATATACTTCCCTTGCAAACAGCGTCGATATTAGGCGATGAAGCGTAGGAGCCACAAAGCCTCGCCATCGGCTTCCAAACACAGCATTCGGCGCTCGAACCGTTCCTATAGCGCGCCCTGGCCCGGCGACGTTCCCAAAGAAACAGGAGACTCAGCTCCTATGTTCACTGTTCGTCTCATCCATCTTGTTTTTCTCATCTCGCTGATCTCTCTGCCGGCCGCCGCGCAAACGGTGCCGCGGACCCCGGACGGCAAGCCGGACCTCCAGGGAATCTGGCAGGCGACCACCACGGCCGCGGATAATCTTGAGGACCACGTCGCCGACCTCGACATCCTCGCCGGGCGCTCCGTTGTACTCGGCGGAGCCATTCCGTACCAACCCTGGGCCGCCGAACAAAGAGCCGAAAACTACCGCGACCGGCTCACCGCGGATCCGCTCTCGAAGTGCTACATCCCCAGTGTTCCGCGCATCATGTATATGCCGTTTCCGTTTCAGATTTTTCAAACGCCGGACGCCATCGCCCTGACCTTCGAATGGACCCTCAACTATCGCTTGATCCATACCGACGGCAGTCCGCACCCGGACGACATTGGCCTGTGGATGGGAAACACGCGCGGACATTGGGAGGGCGACATCCTGGTCACCGACGTCACTGACTTTAACGGCAATACCTGGTTTGACAAAGCCGGCAACTTTCATAGCGACGCGCTCCAGGTGGTGGAGCGGCTCGAAATGATCGATCCCAATACGATCCGCTATCAGGCGACCATCGAAGACGAGAAGGTCTTCACCGAGCCATGGACCATTGAAGTCGACCTGCACCGGCGCCTGGATCGAGACCGGCTCTTTGAATATTCCTGCCAGTCGGAAATCGAGGAACAGAACGGCGCGTTCCCTCGGGAAGCGCGAACCTGGTATCCCGGCAGCCCCGAGGCTCCGGCGATGTCGATGGCGGATTGGCCGGAACCCGCGCCTCCCGCTCCGGCCCCAATCGTCCCGGACCTGCGTCGCACTGCGGAAGGCAAACCGGATCTCCAGGGGTTCTATGAATCGCAGACACGCGGGGCGAATCAGGGTCTGGAACGCACCGGGCTGATCGTGGACCCATCCGATCATCGCCTCCCACTCCAGACCTGGGCACGAGAGGAGCAGATCAGTCGCGGCCTGGATGAACGCGGCTACGATGATCCCACCGCGCATTGCTTCCCGGCCGGCACGCCCCGCTCGATGTGGGTACCGCAGGGAATCCAGTTCATTCAGACGCCCGGATACCTGGTGATGCTGTTTGAACGAACCTCTTGGCGTATCATCCCGATTGATCCCAACCGCGAGCATCTCCCGGACTACATGCGCCTCTGGCAGGGGGATCCCATCGGTCACTGGGAGGGCGATACGCTAGTGATCGACACCACGAACCTCAACGGAAAGACTTGGCTAAGCGAATACGGCGACTTCATGAGCTACGCCGAGCACGTCGTGGAACGGCTGACTCCGGTAGGTCCGAACGAGCTGCGCTACGAGGCGACCGTGTTTGATCCGGTCGTATACAATCGACCCTGGACGATTTCCTATCCAATCCTTCGCGAAGACTTCGAGTTCCGCGAGGCCGCCTGTCACGAAGAAGACCGCGACCTTCCGCACATGAAAGCTATCCAGGATGCGGCGAGAGCCGCGCGGGCAGCAGAGCAAAATCGGAACTGAGCCCCACGCCCTCCGATAACCCAAAGCAGGAAGGGCCCGGATTACGCTACCTTCATACGTAAGATGAGACAGAATCCGCCTCCCATCCTGATCCTGTTCGCCACCCGCGAAGGCCAGACCCGCCGCATCGCCGAGCATCTGGCCGCCACCGCCCGCGCCCGCGACCTTCCGGTCGAAATGCACAACATCAACTTCATCCCTGACACCTTCTCGCTATCGGATTACGACAAGGTGATCCTGGCCGCCTCGGTCCACCGCGGCAAACACGAACCCGAGATGGTGGAGTTTGTGCGGCGCAACCATTCGCGCCTCGGACACATGCAGACGATCTTCTTGTCCGTCAGCCTCGCGGAAGCCGCGGCCGAGGACTTCCACCGCACGCCGGAAATCCGCGCCCAGGCCGCCCAGGACGTCGAGGACATGATGCAGGAGTTCTTTGAGGAAACCGGCTGGCACCCATCCGCGTTGCAACATCAGGGTGTGCACGCCGTCGCCGGTGCGCTGATGTATTCCAAGTACAACTTTTTCATCCGCTGGATCATGCGACGCATCGCGAAAAAAGAAGGCGCCCCCACCGATACCTCCCGCGACTATGAATACACGGACTGGGAAGCGCTCGACGACATCATTGATGAGATCGCCGCGACGTATTCATAACCTGCACTGGAATCGGCGAAGTCACTTCAGAAGGCTTTTCCTATCATTTACACTTTAATTCGGGGCACTGCGCTATAAAAGAACAGTGACCGGCTGGCGCGCATTGACTCCGTTCCTTCTGCTGCTCGGTTGTCGATCCTCACCTGAGGCCCAACCGCGCGGACCGGCTCCACACACCTTCGCGCTTCACGCCGCCTACGATTGTCCCGATGAGCCGCGCAACCCCGACCGCATGCATTACTTCCCTCCGGGCCCCTTCAGGCAAGTGACGCTGGAGGCAACCGGGACCACCTACTGCATCGACCCGGACCCGATCGTCACCGAACAGAACCTTCGCGCCGCTGCTCTCTTGCCCGGCGCCGATGACATCGTGGAAATCACATTCGACGACCCGGGCGCCGACGCCCTCCGCGAGTTTACGCAGCAGTGGATCAGCCGACCAGTGGCGATCTTCGTTGATGACGAACTCCTGTCGGTCCCGCGAATTCAAGCGGTCTTCCACCGAGCCCAAATCTCACTAGCGGACTCCAGCGCCGATTCCCCCATCGACGCCGCCGCCCTCGCCGACCAATGGCAGCGCTGGGCAACCTCGCCCTAACAAAACGCCCCGCCCCGCCCCGCGCTCCTGTATCCTTTCTACGTGCCCACTCTCCCGGAAACCGACGTCGTCGTCGTTGGCCTCGGAGCCGCCGGTGGCCTCGCCGTCCTTCCCCTCGCCCGAGCCGGACTCCGTGTCATCGGACTTGAAGCCGGATCCTGGATGGACCCCGCCCGCGACTACCACGCCGACGAAATCTATAACAACGTTCGCGGACTCGTCACCACCGGCAACAAGGTCAACACCGAAATCCCCACCGTCCGCATGGGCGAAAACCAGGTCGCCCGGCCCGGAGGACGCCACCCCATGATGAACGCCGTCGGTGGGACCTCCATCCATTACCACGCCCAGTCCTGGCGATTTAATCCCTGGGATTTCCAGGTCCGCTCCCGCACCATCGAACGCTACGGCCGCGACAAGCTCCCCACCGGAACCACCCTCGACGACTGGCCCGTCACCTATAACGACCTCGAGCCCTTCTACGAAATCGTCGAGCAGGAAATCGGCGTCTCCGGCCGAGCCGGCAACCTCCGCGGCAACCTCACCGGCCGAGGCAATCCCTTCGAAGGTCCCCGCCAGGCCGAATATCCGATGCCGCCCCTCCGCGACACCGGCTTCACCGATCTCATGACCCGCGCCGCCACCGACCTCGGCTGGCATCCCTACCGCGGACCCGCCGCCATCAACTCCACCGAATATCGCGGACGCGGAGCCTGCGGCTATCACGGCTATTGCGACCGCGGCGGCTGCCACCTGCGCGCCAAAAATTCCACCGACATCACCACCATTCCCGAAGCCCTCGCCACCGGCAACCTCGAAGTCGTCACCGAGGCCCACGTCACCCGCATCGAAGCCGACCCCCAGGGCCGCGTCACCGGCGTCACCTATCTAAAGACCGACGCCCGCGGAAATCGCCAGCAGTATTTCCAGCCCGCCGCCGCTGTCCTCCTCGCCGCCTATACCTACGAGAACGCGCGCCTCCTCCTGCTCTCCAAATCCGACGCCTACCCCGCCGGACTCTCCAACAATCACGGCCAGGTCGGACGCCACTACTTCTCCCATCAAATGGGCGGACTCGGCGCGCTGTTCCCCTTCGACCTCAACACCTGGTACGGAGCCATCGCGCAAGGCGTCATGCTCGACGATTGGGCCGACGACAACTTCGACCACGCCGAGCTCCCCTTCATCGGCGGAGCTTCCATCCACGCCTATCACGAGCGCCACCCCATCTCCGCCGCCGGAGCCAATACCTGGGGCATGGCCCCCACCTGGGGCACCGAGTGGAAACGCTGGATCCACCAGTACGCCGACCGCGCCACCAACGCCTACATCCAGGGCAACACGTTCCCCTACGAGGACACCTACCTCGACCTCGACCCCACCTACGTCGATTCCATCGGCGACCCCGTCATCCGCATCACCGCCGGCAATCACGCAAATGAACAGGCGGCGGTCCGCCACGCCGGCGAGCGAGCCCAGGAGTGGTTTCGCCAGGCCGGCGCCATCCAGGTCGGCAACGCCGGTGGAGGCTTCGGAGCCGGAGCCTCCACGCACGCCATCGGCGGCACCCGCATGGGCTTCGACCCCGATAAGAATGTGGTGAACGAATGGGGCTTCTCCCACGAGGCCCCGAATCTCGGCATCCTAGGCGGATCCGTCATGCCGACCCAGGGCGCCCGCAACCCGACCATGTGCTTCCAAGCCCTGGCGTGGCGGAGTGCGGAGCATATGGTTGACGAGTGGGATCAGCTTACGGGGGGCTGACCCCCGTTTTCTAAGCTCTGCCATCTCTAACTGGGCCTGCGAGACAGACCCATTTGCGACACGTCACCTCGACGCCACGCAGGCCTAGGTATTCCCCCCGCCTCGGTCTTCGTACATCCCAGCCACAAAAAGGGTCCGTTAACCACAATATTCTCCGATATCAAGATGCTCAGCTCGGCGATTCCCCCCCGATGTGTTCCAGATTCCACCCGTGTATCATGTACGTAGATCGGCGAGCCGACGGGCCGGTCCTCCGCCCTACGCCGCGACCACGAAGTGAAACCGACGTTCCACAGCATCGCACTGCTGCTCCTCGTTTTGAGCCTTAACTGTAGAGGACAGCTTCGCTTCTTCGAAGCCGAAGAAACGAATTCTCTGCAGCGGCCACAAAAAAAGGCCGTTATCGCCGACATCACCGTCACGCTAACGGCAGAAACGCCGTGGGGAATTTATTCACACACCGAGACGGGTAGATATTGGCGCAGCGGCGACGGTCAGGTCCGTGAGGATAACGAATATGGACAATCGCAACTCGTGGATCTCCGCGTGGGCCAACGCTCCCACACTCTGATTGATCAGAAAATAAGACGTATTTGGAAAAGTTACTTTCGCAACAGCCCCATAGATTCGAGCGGTTGGATAAATTTGTTTGACGCTCATTCTCGGATGGATCCCATGGGCGCGGGTTTTCAATTCAGTAGCGAGTTTTCGGCGAAGCCAGACAAGAAGGGTGAGTCAGACATCGAGGGATTCAAAGTGACGGTCCGCGGCGGCAAGTTGCCCGATGGACAGTCCTATGAGATTTGGACGGCAAAGGACCTGGGGCTGATCCTTTTATATAAGCATATCTCGGCAACCGGGGAAATTGTCCAGCGGTTCCACAACATCCGCCTGGAGGAGCCCGATCCTTCCGTCTTTCACGTTCCGGATGGCTTTTCTATCGCTACAATCTATCCCCATGGGTTCGGCGAGCTATGCGCCAGGCAGGAGATCGGCATCAGCGGGGAACCAGAGCCGCGCGAAGTGATCCGCGATTTCCGCGTATGTGGACCATGACGACGCGACGTGAGTTTTGGCTAGCCCTGTGCGGAGCTACGGCGCTCCGGGCACAGCAAGGCCCTACGTTCACCGTTACCGCAGAGGACGAACCGGTCCGGGTTGACGTGACTCAGAAACAGCGGCCTCTTTCGATCCTGAGTGCGGAAGATTTTCGATTATTCATAAACGGTCAGCCGCAGACGATACGTGGAATTACTTTCGAAGAACTTCCGATCGATCTGGTGCTTGTCTTCGAGATCTATCCCCGAGCAGCGGCGGCTCCCGATAAGTGGGCCGCCAACATCTTCGGCGCCACCCGAGCGCGGATGCTCAACGGCGCGGCGAATCTCCTGCTCCGTACCCGGTCTCAAGATCGCGTCGCATTCCTCGCGGAGGGTGCAACTCCGCGAATAGAGCTGCCGTTTACCAATGATCGGGACACGCTGGCCGGCGCCCTTCGCCGGATTGGCGAAATGGAACCCCAGGGCACCTTCTCTGAACTTCTCACCATCGAATACGCAGTGCGAATGTTCGGCGACCTCGGACCCGCACCGGATCGGCGGCGGCTGATTGTTCGTCTGGGCAGCAGTTTTGGCGGAGCACCCTTCGCCGATGAAGCCGTTATTGAAAGGTTGCGTGCCGAGAACATCATCTTTTCGTACATCGAAACCTTCTATCGGGGCGGCGGTTTCAATCCCGGCTTCGGCACCTCTGATAACCCATTTATTGGTCCTGGCGTGATGGGCATCGAACCTACCGGCCCTCTCTATCGCCGTGAGAACCCGCTCCATATCGCTTACGAAACTGGTGGTGACGCGCGGACTTACTTAGATCCGAAAACCCCGGAGGACCTCATTACACATTTTCGTCCTTCCTATGTGTTGTGGTTCCGCCCGCAGGCAGACTTGGGGCAGCGGACGAGACGAAGCCTATCAGTCGAACTAAGCCCCGATATCCGCCACCGCTTCCCGGATGCAGTGATTCGAGAACGATAGTGCCACAGGAACACTTGCTCCGAAGAAACCGGGAGAAGAAACCGGGAAACCGGTGCCAGACGGAAAGTTCCCCATTTTTTCCGAGAACATCCCGCACCGAATCAACCACTTCCCGAATCACCTGAGCCCATCACCGGCTTCCGGCCCCCCGTGGGGCGAGCTTCAGCTTGCGGAGGGCTCAGGCTGCGAAGCAGCTAGCCCTCCCGCGCGCCAGCCGACCCGTGCAACACAACTCCCGCTCCCGATATCCACCCGTCACCACAGAACCGCCATGCCATAGCATGCGGGCCCGACCTCCGTCCGCTCAGCCACAACCCAAACCATCACCCCCGCTCCCGCCCCATTCTGAGTTCTATCTTCTGCATTCTGCGTTCTCCTCACTTCCGACCACGCCATCCCCCGCCCCATCAACCACATCCCGAAACAAAGACGCCTCCCGCGAACCACTCCATGCACACAATGCCCTCGGAATCGTTGATTTTTTGATCGGCCGATCATCCAGCGATAACAGTTGTATTAGGGTGTTACTGAACCCCCGGAGCACTTGTCCGCTTGCGGCGTCAGCTCTTAGCATGACGTCGACGGGGCATAAGAAGATCTTCGGAAAGACCCCGATCGCCTCGAACGCAGAGGACAGGGTCGTTCAGAGAGTGGCCGCCGTGCAGCGCAGTTCCGCTGTGCGGTGTCCTGGGTTACTCGGATGGAGTTCGCAGACGGCCGGCCATCGGTCGGTGCCGTGCGGCCAGGATAGAGGGCAGGACCTGCCGGCCAGCCCGGAAACATGTTCCGGGATGCATGGCGAAAAGTGAAGGGATGTCGCGATTTTCGCGGCCGTTCCGACGCACTTAGCCGCAGCTCAATACACCGGCGGCTGGTGAAGGCTCTTCAGCTTCACCAGCCGTCCACAACTTACACCACACCTGCGCCCATTCCGAACACCACACGCCCGAACGTCCTCTTGCCAAAGCTCCTCGCTCCGATCCTTCGCTCCAATCCCGGCATCCTCGCGATCAGCCCTGCTTTGCGGACCTCTCTACCGCCGCAATCGTCATGCTCCAGGGCTCCGATGTTATACGTCTGATATACGACTTCACGCGCCTGCCTTCGCCCTGATTTTCTATTTTCTTCGCCTTTTAAGTAATTCTCCCATCCCATATACAGGGGAGCAAAACCCAACCTGTCCAGGCTGTAATTCGCGTGAAACGGTAAGGCCACGGGATTGTAATCCGACCGTCATGCACATCTGGTTACTTAGTCTTGATTCTTGTAGTTCAAGAAGCATTCTTATGAAACCAGTCGCATTTCTACTTCTCGCCCTAGGCCTGGTCGCCTATGGACAGCAGGATCGCGCTACTCTTTCGGGCACCGTTACCGATTCCAGCGGCGCCGTCATCCCTAACGCCAACATCATGGTCACCGACACCCGCACGAATTCCTCGCGCATGGTGACGTCAAACGACCAAGGACTTTATACAGTTCCAAACCTCACGCCTTCGATCTACGACCTCGTCGCCGAAGCGCCCGGGCTTGGACCGGCAAGGTACAACCAAATCACCCTTGTCGTGGGACAGGAACGCATCGTGGACATCCTGCTCGAACCGGCCGCCGTCTCCTCCGAGATCACGGTGTCCTCCGGAGAGCTGACCATGCTGGACACCACTTCGGCGGCCGTCGGAACCACGGTTAACTCTCGCGAAGTCGCCTCGCTACCGCTGAACGGCCGCCAGCTCTCGCAGCTCTACCTGCTGGTGCCCGGCGCGGTCACCGCGGGCGGCGGATCGTATGACAACATCCGCTTCAGCGGCATGGCCAATCAGCAGAACGAAATCAAGATTGACGGCATCGAGGGCAGCTCGATCATTGACGCCTCGCCCGGCAACCTGGACGGCGAAGTGTCCACCGGCTTCCGTCTGCAAAGCAGCTTGGAAACCGTCGAAGAGTTCAACGTCAAATCCAGTAATTATCCGGCCGAATACGGCACCGGCGACGGTGGGCAGATCACGGTCATCACCAAGTCCGGCACTAACCAGTACCACGGCACCACGTTTGAGTACCTCCGCAACGATGCCCTGGACGCCCGGAACTTCTTTGACAAGGCCACCAAGACTCCCCTCAAGCTAAACCAGTTCGGTGGCTCGATCGGCGGCCCCATCGCGCGCAACAAGCTGTTCTTCTTTGGAGATTACGAAGGCCTGCGCCAGCGGGCCGGCCGCAACCTGATCGCCACGGTGCCCAGCGCCCTGGCCCGTTCGGAGGCCGTTGCCTCCATCCAGCCTTTGATCAACGCCTACCCGGTCGGACAGACCCACACCAGCAACCCGCTGCTGGATATTGCCCAGGTGAACGCCTCGAATCCGATCAATGAGGATTACGGCAACCTCCGCTTCGACTACCACGTGAACGACAAGCTCAGCATGTACCTGCGCTACTCGCGGGATCAGGGCTACCTGACCTCGCCGCTGGACGTCAGCGGCAGCTACTCGCAGGTCACCGCGGTTCCCCAGAACCTCGCCTACACCATCCAGCATCTGATTTCGCCCACGATGATCAATGAAATCAAGCTGGGCTACAACGGCAGCAAAACCCGGATCGCGGGTTACGCACCGGCCATCCCGGGCGTGGATCTCGCTTCCGGAATTTCAGTGAGCTTCGCCGGTAAGGTCGCCATCGCCGGCATCGGTGGACAGGGCGCTTCGGCCGCTGCCTCCACGCTCGGCAACTTGGTGCGCGGCAACAGTTCCCAGAACGGCCGCCGCGAACCGTACACCGCTTACAGTCTGAGCTTCATCGACAACCTCAGCATCATCAAGGAGAACCACAATCTGAAGTTCGGTGTCGAATTCCGGCCGATCAACATCTACACGGACCGCCAGGGCGGCACCACCTATACCTTCCCCAGCATCAACGCCCTGATGGCGAACCAGCCAAACAACATCCAGTGGCTGGGCGACGTCAGCGGACCCGATCCCTGGCACAACGGCATCACCGGTGTCCGTCACGTCCAGCAGTACTACATGATCGGTTATGCGCAGGACGAGTGGAAGGTCACTCCGACCCTCACCCTCAACTACGGGTTGCGCTATGAGTATTACGCCCCGCTGACGGAAACCCGCGGCTTAGGCGTCCTGTTCAATTCTTATAGCGGCCAGATCATGCCGTCGGGCACCCCCTGGTATCGCTCCTCGAAGCTCAACTTCGGCCCCCGTGTCGGCATCGCCTGGTCGCCGGAAGCTCTGCATAACAAGACGGTGTTCCGTATCGGCTCCGGCTTCTACTACGGACCCGGCCAGACTGAAGACCAGATCCAGCCGATCGATTCTGATCGCGCCAGCACCACGCTGACCAGCAACATCGCCTTCCCGATCAATCCGGCGAACCTGCTGGCCAACTACAACATCAACAACCCGAACCTCGGCTACCAGCCCCGCGGTTACGCGCCGACCTACACCATCCCGGAGCGGATTCTCTCCTACACTGCATCCTGGGAACAGCAACTGCCCGGCAACACGGTCCTTTCCGTGGCCTTCGTCGGCAGCCAGGGACGCAATCTGTTCCTGCGCTCCTGGACCAACGGCATTACCGGTGTGAACATGAACCCCACCACCGGCGCCGGCATCCCGGTGCTCCAGTTTGGCAACCGCTTCTCGCAGGTGGACTTCAAGACCAGCGGCGGGACCATGCACTACAATTCGCTGCAGGTCACCGCCAACCGGCGCTTCTCCCACGGCCTGACAGCCGGTTTCCAATGGACCTACGGCCACAGCATCGGCAATACCGGCGGATCCAACGAAGCCCAGACTACCCAAAACCCGGCCTATTACGGACAGGATTACGGCAACAATGCCTTTGATATCCGGCACAGCGCCAATCTGTCCCTGCTCTATCAACTGCCGTTCCAGTTCCAGAACCGCTTAGCACGAGCGTTCGGCAGCGGTTGGGAAATCGGCGGCATCCTGAATGCGCGTACCGGGCTTCCGATCGACATCACGATCTCTCGCCCGGATATCGTCTACCAAGTCAACGGCACCAACCAGTACGTCGCTTCGCCGATCGTGCAGGACGGCCGAATCATGACCACTCCCGTGGTCAACAACCCCTTCGGCGGAGCCTTCCGCAGCAACCGCCGTCCGGATGTCGTGGGCGGAGTGGATCCGTTCCTCAAGGGATCCAACGGCACCACCTTCCTGAACCCGGCGGCATTCGCGATCCCTCAGCCTGGCAAGTTTGGCAACCTGGGTCGCGGCGCGCTCCACGGACCCGGCATGAGCCAGTTGGATCTCACCGTGCACAAGGTTTTCCGACTGAATGAGACGAAGAACCTGGAGTTCCGGGCCGAGATCTACAACATCCTCAATCGGGCCAACTTCAACAACCCGCCAGCGGTGCTGAACTTCGCCCTGGGCACCGGAGCCAACCAGCTCCAGCCCGGCCAAGCGTATACGGCCGCCGCCGCTGGTTCCACCTTCGGCGTCCTGAACCAGACCGTCAGCAACACCATCGGCCTGGGCGCCCAGCGGCAGATTCAGATGTCGCTGCGCTTCAACTTCTAAGCGTGCGTGAACCTCTCTGACACCTCCGGGCTCATCTGAGTCCGGAGGATTTTTCTTTTGCAGCGAGCGACGCCGCGCCTGCGTCAGAACTATTTCGCTAGGAGGTCCTTCTTTTCCATCGCCCGCACAACGATATCCGCGAGCTCCGAGATCTCCTTCTCTTCCGACTCGGGATTCGAAAAGCGGACCACACCCTGCCACATCAGCAGGTCGTACTTCAACGAATACACCTGAACGTCGACGTCCACGGTCACATCAGTGAATGTGAACGTGTCGGCCGGACGGCGGGGAAACGCCCAGAAGCGGTATCGATCGAAGTTCGGACTGGTGATAGATCGTTCCTTCTCGTTGTAGCTCTCCAGCTCCAGCACAACCGCGCCATCCGCGCCAGTCGACGCGATCTTCTCCCGGAGCGCATCGTTGTATTCGACGTTAAGATTCGGCATCAACGCGTAGGTCGTCTGCCCGATCACGCCTCGCTTGGCGATCTCCTCGGCCATTAGGCCTTCGACCAGACGGCGGGTCGGAAGTGAGCCGGTGACCGCCATTGCCAGAATCTTCGAAAATTTGACCTCACGCACCTCCGGCGTCACCCAGCTCGACACCAGTTTGGCCCCGAATCCCGTCGATGCCCCTACCGCCAAAAGAACCAGCAGCCCTACGAGCCCCTTTGTCTTCATCTCTCCCCCGCTTCCACGTCGTTCTCTCTTCGCTATTGTACTCACGGGACCCGAGGCACATCGAAGCGCACCGAGAGATACAACACGTCAAAACAGGGTTCTCAGACCAGGGCTCGAGACGCGAGTCCGCGCCCGGGTTTTCCCGACCCGCGTCAACCGACTAAGAGCTTGCCTACGGAACGATGGGGCTGCGACGGTCGATCGAGGTCTGGTCGAGGTCGCGGCCGACCATCAACTCGTGCGCATAGTTGGCCTGCTGGCAGACGTACTCAAACAGCTCATTGTCGCCGCGGAAACGCAGGTCGAACCCACCCGTGTAGGGCTTGGTGTAGACAGTAGGGTCGTCGATCGTCACCCGGTATTCCATCGAGTTTTTCGAGGTCCGGGTCAGGCGCTCCAACATGTGCAGGTGCTCGGAGTGCGGAAGCCCGCGGCGCTCAAACCAAAAATCCTCGTTGAACCCGATGGTGTCGATCACCAGCGTGTCGCCGTCCCACCAGCCAATGGAATGGCCGTAGTTGGTGGGCGAGAAATCATCCGGATGCGAGCGACCATCCATATAAACGGTGCGAAACGTATGCGGTCCGCCGATGTCGAAAATGAAGACGCGCTGCAGCTCCGCAACTTCTAGGATTTCGGCGCCGTACGGAGTCACAAACTGGCGAGGGCCGCCGGAGGCCTTGCAACGCGAGTGCGGCTCCAACTCACTTTTCTGCCGGGCATCATAGAGCGCTTTCGCCCAGGGTTGGAACGGCACGACCTCGGGGTCCGCGACGCGGGCCGGCCCGGGAGCCCAAACACCCTGCGGTTCCCCCGGAAGGCTTCCAAGAATGATTTTGCCGTTCGCATCGCGCGGTACGGGCTCAAATGGAGGCTCGGCCGGACGGCCACGCCCTCCCGCCCCGAGCGGGGAATTTTCGTTAGCTTGAGCTTGGAGAGCGCCGCCAAAACCGGTCATCAACAGGACCGTCGCGGCTATGAACGTGAAGTGTTTGCGCATGAACTGGTTCCCCCTTTGCTGCGCGGACCGACTTGGAGTATGTCCGCCGACTATCAATCTTACACAAGATTGTTTCTTTTCGCGCGGGACTTCCCCCGCGCGGCTCGATCCCGGCTACCAGGCAATATTCGTCCGCGCAGCACGGGCGTCTTCGCCATGCATACATGCCGCAGAGAGAATATTCCTTGACAGGTATATTCCGATACAGGTATATAAACAGAGTGGGCTCTATATTCGACATCATTGCGGAGCCGAACCGCCGGGCCATTCTCAGCCTCCTGATCTCCTCGCAACAGTCGGTTGGCGAGCTCGAACGGCAACTCGACATGCCGCAACCCACCGTATCGAAGCACCTGCGCGTGCTGCGCGAGGCCGGGATCGTGGAAGCGACGGTGGATGCGCAGCGCCGGCTTTATCGACTGAAACCGGGGCCGCTGCAGGAGGTGGACGCCTGGCTTGCCCCGTTCCGCCGCTTCTGGTCGGCGCACGTGGATGCTTTGGAACAGCACCTCGATCGCCTTTATCCGGAAGTACCGGAAGAGTCCTCAAAAAAGAAGAAAACCAGCACAAGGAGACGATAGATGGCCGACGGCACACCGTATGCGCCGGGTCCCGCAAGCGGGATGCGCGTTGAAAAAGACCTGGAGAAGGACGAGGCCAAGTGGACGCTGGTTCTCATGCGGGAGCTGCGGCACTCACCGGAGCAAGTATGGGAGGCGCTGACCGACCCGGCTAAGTTGCGCGAGTGGGCTCCGTTTGACGCCGATGGGAACCTGGGCGCCGGTGGGACCACCGTCAAGCTCACTTGGGCGGGAACGCCGCAGGTCACCGAGACGAAGGTGGCGCGGGCCGATGCCCCTAAGGTGCTGGAGTACGGCGATCTGCGGTGGGAACTCGAAGCCTTCGGCAGCGGTACGCGCCTGACGCTATGGCACAGCATCGATCGCCGCTTCATTTCCTGGGGCGCCGCGGGCTGGCACATCTGCCTCGACGTTCTGGATCGGCTGCTTGCCGGGAATCCGATTGGACGGATCGCCGGCGCCGACGCCATGCAATTCGACGGCTGGCAGCGCTTGAACGCCGAGTACGCGAAGCAATTCGGGGTGGAGACGCCCAGTTGGTGACCGAAGGCAGATCCAGAGGAACAAGAAGGACTACATCGATCATGAAAGACTCCACCCAACGTACGGTCATTCGCTGGATTCACATCGTCTTCAGCATCCCGATTTTTGGATATATTTATAGCCCGTTCGACACGATTCCAGATTACGCGTTCCCGACCCGGTATGTTTTCGTCCCTTTGATGGTTCTGTCCGGACTGTGGATGTGGAAGGGGCGAATGCTTCTGCGGCTGGTTTCCAGGCGCCCGGAACGCGACGCGGCGGCGTGAACCCTATGGCAAAAACGACCGTTTCGCAAGACGAACAAACCGAGTTCCTGAACACATTGCGAGGCCGCTTTGAGAAACATACGAATCGTCACAAAGGGCTTGCCTGGCCGGAGGTTCAAGCCAAGTTGGAGGCAAGTCCTGGAAAGCTATGGTCGCTGCTTCAAATGGAAAGGACCGGAGGCGAACCGGATGTGGTCGGCCGCGACAAGAAGGCGGGCGAATATATCTTCTTTGATTGTTCGGCGCAGAGCCCCGGCGGGCGGCGCAGCATCTGCTTTGACCAAGCCGCGCTGGAGGCAAGGAAACAACATAAGCCTGGGGGCAGTGCGATGGGCATGGCCGCGGCGATGGGCATTGCGATGCTGACCGAGGAAGAGTATCGACAATTGCAGACGCTCGGCGAGTTTGACACGAAGACGTCCAGCTGGGTGGAGACGCCTGCTGCCATCCGAATGCTGGGCGGGGCGCTGTTCTGCGATCGCCGCTTTGACAAGGTATTCATCTATCACAATGGCGCCGAATCGTACTACGCAGGCAGAGGGTTCCGCGGCTCGCTCAGGGTCTGACGCTCTGGCGCCTTCGCCGTTCGCGCGCAAGTGAAGGCACGTCGCGTCACCTTCTGGACCGGTTGCGCGAAGCTGTATTCATGGATCTTTTTTACCCGTGCATTGTCAGGAACGTGCGCTCGGTGGGGTCACGCTGAGGCACCGATGGCAAAACTCTTCGTCTTCGACGTCAACGAAACGCTCCTGAACGTACGTTCGATGGAGCCGTTGTTTGCGCGCGTATTCGGCGACCCATCGGCGTTGCGCGAGTGGTTCAGCCTGCTGCTACTGCATTCGGAAGTGGCGACCTTAGCAGGACCATACTTCGATTTCGCCACCATTGGGCGGGCGGCATTGCAGATGGTGGCCGAGGCGCGTGGCTCCCAGCTCAATAAAGAGCAGGAGGAAGAAATCCTCGCGGCAATGGCGTCCATGCCGGCGCATCCAGATGTCCCCGATGCGTTGCGTTCCCTCAGGGAGGCCGGGTACCGGTTGGTAACGTTGACCAATTCCAGCTTCGAGTTCGTGGAGCGGCAGATGCACAATTCAGGTCTCTACGAATTGTTTGAACGCAACTTTTCAGTGGATACGGTTCGTTGTTTTAAGCCCGCGCCGAAGCCCTATCAGATGGTGGCGTCCGAGCTTGGGGTTGAGATCGGGGAGATGATGATGGTAGCCGCGCATGCCTGGGACATCGTTGGAGCCATGCAAGCGGGGTGCGCGGCGGCGTTCGTGGCTCGTCCGGGAAAAGTGCTGTTTCCTCTCGCTCCGCGGCCGGGCATCGTGGGCAAGGACCTGATGGACGTGGCTCAGCAGATCCTTACCTTGGGACGCCGCTAGGCAGCCGGAGCCGTCCCCGTGGCTGCGCTAGTCTCAAGAAATGCGAAGCGCAATTTTTCTCCTCTTCCTCGCTTTGGTGCTTCAAGGATGCTCTTCCTCCCAAGCTCCAGAATCCGCGCCTGAAGAGACGGCCGCGACGGCGCCGGTCAAGTACGGCGATAATCCCGCAGCGGGCCATACATTCACGCACGATGGGATTGATTTCTATTACGAGGTCTACGGTGAGGGAGAACCGCTGCTGCTGGTGCACGCCGATGGCCTGAGCATCGGCAGCTTCCGCCAGCAGATCGATTACTTCCGGGACCGGTATCAAGTGATCGCGATGGACAGCCGCGCCCAAGGCAAGTCGGGGGACGGACCGGGAAAGATCGACTACGAGATCATGACCGACGATCAGGCGGCTCTGCTGGATCACCTTGGCGTCGGTCCGGTGCATGTGCTCGGGTGGAGCGACGGGGGAATCGAGGCGCTGCTGTTAGGCATTCGCCATCCGGAGAAAGTGGACAAGCTCGCGGTGATGGCGGCGAACTTGAATCCCGCGGGTCTCCGGCCCGAAGCCCTGGACATGATCCATGAAATGCTGCGGACCGCCGAGGCCAGTGACACGCCACAGAGCAAGCGCGACGCGAAGCTCGCGCAGATGATGCTCGATGAGCCGCATATTCAGCCTGAGGCGTTAGAGGCTATCACCGCTCCGACGCTGGTGATGGCGAGCGATCACGACGTGATTTCCGACGAACACACGCTGGAGATCTATCATCACCTGCCCAACGGGGAGCTTTGCATTTTTCCCAATGCGACCCACGCGGTGGCCTACGATGATCCGGTTCTGTTCAACTCGACGGTCGAGCGGTTTTTCGAGACGCCGTACGTGAAGAAGGACCGCATCCAGGACCTGCTGTCGTCGTTCGAGAAAATCGCCGCTGAACAGTAGAGGACAACAGCTACGTCCAGAAGGGTTCCTCGGCCGGGATGAAGCGGATCGGGACCTCTTTAATAAAGGTTTCCATCCAGCGGCCAAAGTCTTCCATGCCAGGCTGTTCGGAGATCACATGGCCGAGCATGATCAGGCCTTTGGGCATTCCGAGCGAGTTCGCGTCGGAGACGTATTCCACGTTGTCGAAACCGCCGTCGGCTTCCTGCTGCTCACCGCCGATCACCACGTCGACATCGGCCTGCATGCGGGGCGTTGCATAACCGGGACCCAGAAGAATGCGGCTCACCTTCGCGTTGGGATCGCCGACGCAGCGGAAGGCGCGCGAGCCGGTCAGCCGCTTCACCTGAGAGGCAAATTCGCCCAGCGTGGTTTCCGGAATAGTGAAGACGCCCGGACGAAGACCCGCGTTTTCGCCGCCTGGGATCCCAACGGATCGCAGGGAACCGACCACCGTGAAATCGGGCGTTCGGGCATGAATATGGTCGTGAATGCGCCAGACGATCATATTGTTTTCGATGGCGAACTCGGTCTTGCGTTTGTAGAGCGGATTATTGAGGAGCGCATCGGTCTCGTCGCGATCGTTCCAGAAGGTGTCCTCATGCGCGATCACCATGTTGAGGCCGGCCGCGCTGGCGCGCTTCAGGACGCCAAGGGTCACCATGACCGTGGTGGCGATGCCGCTTACGGTGGCATCCGGATCGCCCAGCTTGAAAGTGTCGCGGTAGGAATCCTCGCGCCAGGGTACGCCGATGTGCTCGCGGATCCGTTCGACCACTTCCCTGCCCGTCATCAAACCGCCCTCCAATAGAGGTCACCGGCGGGGATCCACATTACCGGAACGTCTTCGAGCACTCCGCTTATCCATTGAGCGCAAGCGCCCATGCCCGGGTCCTCGGAGACCACACGGCCAATCGTGACCAACGCGCGACCTTCCCCGGCGGTGAACATATCGGCGGCGTAGTGCGTGTTTTCCCATTCGCGGACTTCGCCGGTGAGCGTCAGGTCAGCGTCGGCGTAGCGGGTCCACATCGTCTCGGGGTTCATGGTTCCGGGAAACAGGAGAACACGGCGCACAGTGGCGTCGCGATCGCCGACCGCACGGAGGCCGCCGCGCAGGTTCAGCTTCTCGCGAATCTCCGCCACGGTTTGCTCGGCAGTCGTCTCGGGCAATTCATATAAGGCGTCATCCATTGAGTCACCTGAGTCACCGGAACTGACCCGACGGTCTTCCCAACCGAGTGCTTCCGCGAGGGCGGTCTGCATGTCGGAGGCTCGCCGGGACAGCCAGTTGTCACGAAGCCGGTAAACCACAAGCTCGTTTTCTTCGATGAACTGTTGCTTGGCCCGATAGACGGGATCGTCCGCGAGCGACGGGCCTCCGGTCTGCCCTGGACGCGGCGGCGCGGGTCCGTCCTGGCGGCCGAAGAACGTGGGCTCATAGGTGAAAATCAGGTTCGCGCCGTCTTCCGAGGCGCGCTGCAGCACATCGACCGTGGCCATGGCGGTAGTAGCAATGCCGGTAATCAGGGTGTTGGGATCGCCGGCCTTGAATCCGTCCCGCCCGTCAGTCTGCCATTCGCCGCCCAGCGCCGACTGGATCCGCTCCACGATCTCCCGCGCAGAGAACGTATCGGCGCCACTCAGCGAAACTCCGCCCGTAGCCAGGATGCCCGCGAACTGCACGAAGCGGCGCCGGGAGAAATTCAGCATGTCGAGGGAAGGGCCGGTTCCAGGTGGTTTATGAGTATTCATGCGAGGATGCACTCTCCAAGAATGGTAGCGAATCGCACAAATAGATGAGGCCGAGAGTCGCGCGAGTTCGATTTTGGGGATACAATGAGCCCATCGACGGCGCTCGGGCTCGCGGCGGTGTGGGACTCAAGCGAGGCGAGCGGCGATCGATTCACGTCTTCAGAAGAAGGGGTCGTTCATGCAACACCGTAACCGTCCTCGTTCCTTCCAATGCCATCTTTGGGTTGGCATCCTCGTGCCTCTCGCCTTCGCGCCGCTCGTTCTTGGCCAGGTGGGCGGGAACATGGGCCACCAAGATCCACGGCCGCTCTATATCACCGGGCAGGTGGTGATGGCCGATGGCGAACCGATCCCCAAAGAGGTAGAGATGCAACGGGTGTGCGCCGCCAAAGGCATTTTCTCCGAAGGCTTTGCCGACTCGGAAGGCCACTTCAGCCTGCAGATCGGCGGTCAGTTTAATCAACAGACCAATGTCGCCGGGGCCGGACCGAACGTGCGAGGAGTTCCGGGCGTCAGCGATGTGGAAATGAAGGAGGCAGCCACGCGGACCACTCCGGAGCAGGAGTTCTGGAATTGCGATGTCCGGGCCAGCGTCCCCGGGTATCAATCCAGTCGTGTTCCCCTGGTGGGCCGTAAGTTCGGCGACAACCCCGATGTGGGCGCGATCATTCTTCGCCCGATTGGCGGCGTGCAGGGGACCTCTGTCTCGGCGACCGCGGACCTGGCTCCCAAGAAGGCAAAGGACGAATATGCGAAGGGGATGGAGAGCTTGGGGAAAGAGAAATGGGGCGATGCGAAGAAACACCTGGAAAAGGTTGTAAAGGAATATGACCGTCACGCGGATGCCTGGTATCAGTTGGGTCGACTGGCGGAGCGCGATAAGAAGCTGGATGAGGCGCAGAAGGATTACCAGATGGCTTTGGACGCGGATCCACAGTACCTGATGCCGCTGCTGCGGCTTTCTTCGATGGCGTTGGACCGGGGCGATATAAACTCCGTGCTGGAACACAGCACCAGGATCTTGAGCCTGAATCCCTACGATTATCCGACGGCGTACTACTTTAACGGGGTGGCGCATCTACAGATGCAACATATGTCGGAGGCGGAAGTTGCGGCGCGGCGCGCGATTCAACTGGATCCGAATCATACAAATCCGCGGAACTATTATTTGATGGGATTTGTCCTGGCACAGACGGGCCGGCTGGAGGAGGCTCGGACGAACTTCGAGACGTATCTGGAACTGTCGCCTGAGGCAAACGACGCAAATACCGCGAAGCAGGTGCTGGCGCAGATCGAGCAGGACCTGGGCGGGGCGAAGCAATAGCGCAAGCTCACGGCTTGGCCGACATCTTGGGGAATGCGGTGACTTTGTCGGACGGGCGCAAGCAAATGTTTCGCGGATTTAATCGGCCGTCCAGCATCCTGGTGACGGAGGCGTTCCTGGTCGAAAACGGCGAGATCCGCAGGGTTGAGATGATCGGGCCGTCGGTGCCCTATCATCTGAATTCGCCCTGGGCCGGGAGCTTGAGCGGAAATTAGCCCCGAGGGCTGCGTCGAAAGTGCGTACACGGGGCCGCAGCGCGGAGCTACTGCATCAACTCCGCGATCTTGTCCTGGACCGCAGCGCCCCAAAGGTCATATCCCTTGGCCGCCGGATGCAGGTTGTCCTGCCGGAAGGCATCGGGTAGGAACTTGCCGTCAGCATCCAGGAACTGATCTCCGATATCCATGTAGAAAACGTGCTCCTGATCGTCGAGCCGGGAGATGATGCGGTTCACCTCGGCGAGCTTGTCGCGCACTGCATCGCCGGGGTTCCCGCGCGGAAAAATCGCCAGCAGCAGGATCTTGGCATTCGGAAAATCCTTGCGCATTTCCAGTACGACCGCGCCCACACCCTCGGCGATCTCCTCGGCCGTGTTCTGCCCCGCGTTATTGGTTCCGATCATCAGCATGACGGCTTTCGGCTGAAAGCCCTGCCCTTCGCCGTTCTTCAAGCCCCACAGTACGCCTTGCGTGGTATCTCCGGCGATGGCGAAGTTGGCCGTCTTGTATTTGCCGAAATACTTGTCGAACATCGCCTTGTTGTCGTCGCCCTGGACCCACCAATCGGTGATGGAGTCGCCGTGGAGCAACAGGTCGATGTCACCCTGCTTGGCCTGCTCCACAAAACCTTCGTGACGCTCGCCCATGCGCTGACGGGTTTGAGTAAAGGTCGCCGCGATGTTGCGCGTCGGCGGCTTGAGCATCATCAGGGGTTCGAATTTTTCGAGCAGTGGCTTGACCGCAGAATCGTTGGAGGCGATCCAATTCGATAGCGCGGCGTTCACCCGCGTCAACTCTCCCGGGGTGGGGCGCGGGATGGCGACCTCGGGCGGGACGGGAGCATCCTCGCCAATGACGACCGGAGCGAAGCCGCCACGGCCACCCGGACCACCACGCCCTCCAGGAGGCTGAGCCAGAGCAACGCTGGCCAGGGCCAGCAGAACCGTAAATAGAGAGAACCTGCGCGTCATATCGCCCTCCTGATCAAGAGATGGATCGAGTCAAGTATAAGTGTGCTGCTTGAATGGGTGCAAGCGGGTTGAGGTCAGGGCTCGGTCAACGCGGGATCTTGCCCTCTCTTCCCTGCCCCGCGTATTCTTTGCGCCGCGGTCGCAATTCCACTTTGCGCGATGAATGGGCAATCTTCCGGTGGTGGCGCGCGAGTTCCCGGAACTGTTCCGGGCAAGCGCCTCGAAGATGGAGGTGGGTGAAGGCGGATCTCCATCGGTGGATCTGGAGTTAATTCCGACAACGGAGGTCATGACGATTGCGGAGCGGGCACCATAACGCCCGGTGGGCGCCCAAATGACCGGCAAATAGTGTATGTTGAGCGCATGCTGTCTCTGTTGACTTCGCGTGGCCCTGCGTTGGCGGGTCTGGCTGTTCTGAGTGTGATGTGCTCCACGCCCCTCACCGCGCAGTGGTTCCACTACCCGACCAAAGACGTTCCGCGGAAGGCGGATGGGAGCGTAGACATGACGGCTCCGGCGCCGCGGCTCGCTGATGGGCATCCGGACTTTTCGGGGATCTGGGCGGGCGAGCCCAAGAGCGGCACGGAAAAGAATCCAATCCCGGATGAGCCGATTAATGCGGAAGACATCCGCAGTGGGCATCACATGTCGAATATCGGCGTGGACCTGCCGGGCGGCAAGCTCCCGTATCAGGCCTGGCAGTTGCCGATCGTGAAGGAACGCACCGAGAATCTGGCGATTGACGATCCGCACATCCAGTGCTTCCCGGACAATTTCATCCGCGCCTACAACATGCCGCATCTGCTGCGCTACGTGCAGACGCCGGATCTGCTGGTGATGCTGAATGAGCTGAATGCCGGGTATCGGTTGGTATTCACCGATGGGCGGCCGCTGCCCGTGGATCCAAACCCGAACAATCAGGGGTATTCAACGGCGAAATGGTCGGATGATGGCGATACGTTGATTGTCGATTCGAACGGGTTTCGCAATGATACCTGGATCGATTGGAACGGGAGCGTGATCACCGAGGCGGCCAAGGTCCGGGAGGAGATCCGGCGGCCGGATTTCGGGCATCTCGAAATTAAGGTGACGGTGGACGATCCGGGCGGGTACGCCGAGCCTTGGACGGTCCTGCTGCGACAGCGAATCGTGGTGGATACGGAACTGGTGGATGAGATCTGCCTGGAGAATGAGCAGTCGCTGCAGCACCTGAAGTGATGCAGGTGGCGGGGATGGAGTAGTGAACGCGTCCGGTATTCTCAAGGGGGAAGATCCATGGCTGACGGACAGGAAGAACGCGAACAAGGCAAGCTCCGGAAGGAGCGGGAAAAACGCGAAGACCAGGAAGACCAGGTCGACCGCTACAAGTCCGAGGATTGGGAGCCTGAAAGGAAGGACTCCTAGCGAACCTTTCTGGTGTCAGATCCAACCGAGAACCCCATGGAAACCAGTCCGTAACAGTAGGACTCCCAGTCCTTTCGGCCTAGCATCGGCCATGCGGTTGACCTGTTACCATACTGTCTTGCCCTAGAGTGGCGGTCCCCGCAGAGGGTGCTTATGAGTGTTCTCCGTATGACGTACTCGTTGGCGTTTGCCCTGCCGGCAATGCTGCTGCTTGCCGCGCCGGGATTCTCCCAACCGGCACAGCCGCTCAAATTCGAATCCGATACGTTGGATCAGAACGCGATCGCGGGGCGGCGCGGGTCGATGAATCAAATCCGGCAGCGGGGCATGGAGGTCTTTGCGACCCCCTTCACCTCGGCGGTTGGCTATGGGGACGGCCCGACCGATCCCAACGAGCAAGGCTATCCGACCGCGCTGGGCTCGCGTCCGACGCTGCAGGGCAACGGCAAGTATCTACGGGCGAACGGGCTCGATGCGCAGACCTGCATGGAGTGCCATTCGGTGGGCAGCAGCCTGACTGTACCGTTTACCTTCGCGGTGGGTGGCGCCGGCGGAAGCAACGCGAACGCGATGTTTCAGCCGACGATCGTCGATGTCGCCGAGGCGGTCTATAAGGGTACAAAGAACTTCAACGGTCGCTTCATCAATCCTCCGTTTCTGTTCGGCGCGGGCGGCGTCGAGCTCGCAGCCAAGGAGATGACCGAGGATCTGCAGGCATTGAAGCAGCAGGCCAAAAAGAACCCGGCAATCCAGTCGAGTTGGTCGCCAAGGGCACCTCCTTTGGAACCATCCTCTACGTCAATGGGACGTTCGATACCAGTGGCGTGGTCGGGTGAATGAGGACCTGGTGGTGCGGCCGTTCGGGCGAAAGGGGGAGTTTTCTTCGGTTCGGGCCTTTGATATCGAGGCGACGCGATTCCATTTCGGCATGCAGCCGCTGGAGCGGTGGGTTTGTCCAACGACGCCGATGGGGATGGAGTTCGCGAATGAGCTCTCACCGGGGGATTTATCGGCTCTGAGCATTTTTGTTACGAACCTGGAGCGGCCCTATCAAGCCACTGCGCGCGCGGGCATGAACCAGGGCGAGACACGGTTCCTGACGATCGGGTGCGCGGGGTGCCACGTGCCGAAGCTCGAAACGCGGAGCCCGATTCTGCGCTACAGCTTTCCCGAGGTGGAGACGGATCCTTCGGCCAATATCTACTATGAGGCGGACCTGAGCAAGGTTCCTGGCTTTGATCTGAATGCGAAGGGTGGAATCGAGGTCCCTCTGTATTCGGATCTGAAGCGCCATGAGATGGGCGAAGGGCTCAAGGAAAACTTTGGATCGCCACTGGATGCCGAGTTCATCACGGCGCGGTTGTGGGGCGTGGCCGATACGGCTCCGTACCTGCACGACGGGCGGGCGCAGACATTGGAGGAGGCGATCCTCATGCACGGCGGCGAGGCGCAGAGCGCGCGGGACGCCTTTGCGGCGCTATCGCCGTCCGAGCAGGATCAAGTCCTCTCGTTCCTGATGACCCTGCGGACGCCGGTGAATCCGGCTTCGGATCTGCTGGGGACCGCAGCGGATCCCGGCCTGTGGCATCGCCGCAGCCGCGCCGAGCCTCCCCGCCGAACGGGGTTATGACGGAGTCGGAACCACGTGGTTGCTACTGCGGACCAATGGGAGCGAAGACGTGGAATCCGCTTAGGGACCGCAGGCTTCCCGGTCCACGCTGCGCGTCCTGCGGCCTCTCGCCGCGGAACGACGCATTGGCGCGGTCGTCGGGGTTGGCGTCGGCACGCGGCGCCGGCTTGCGGTGGCGGTCAATGGCGGCGATGAGGTCTTTCTTCGACACCGGCTTGGCCAAGTGCGCATCGCATCCGGCGGCCAGGCAATCCTGGACATCCCTTTCAAACGCATTCGCCGATAGGGCCAGGACCGGGGTGCGGGGTTTGCCAACCTGCCGTTCAAGGTCGCGGATCTGGCGAGTCGCCGACAGTCCGTCGAGCACCGGCATTTGAATGTCCATCACCACCAGGTCGTAATCGCCTCTTGCGAACTTGGCGACCGCTTCCTTGCCGTTGTCCACCATCACGTAACGATGGCCGGAATCCTTGAGAAAGGCTTCCATCAACAGCTGGTTGTCGACCGAGTCCTCGGCAATCAACAATTTCGCACCGGGGGCGGATCCCGCAGCCGCCACATCCTGCCGTGGTTCGGGCAGCAGAGCCGTTTTTTGCCGTAATGCGGTGTTGAGCATTCGCAGCAGTTGGCCGCGCGAGACAGGCTTGAGCGCATGGCCGGCGAGTCCCCGGCGCTGGACTTCGGTGGCCGTGCCGGGAATGTCCTCCGAGCTCAGCATCACAATCCGGCATTCCGGTAACACCTTCTGGATGCCCTCGATCGCCTCCCATCCGCTTTCGGTGCGCACGCTCCCATCCAGCAACAGGAGAGAGAAGGGCTGAGTCCGCGCGGACTCCTCGATCTGTTTCCTGCCTTCCCGCAAACTGGCGCTTTCCGAACAATCGAAGCCCCAGGCCGAGAGCCATTTCCGAAACACCACCCGATTGGGCTCGACATCATCAATGATGAGCGCGCGTTCGCCTTCGAACGATTCGGTCAACGAGTTCATATTGAAGGGCTGCGTGGTGGAGACCTCCAACCGGACTTCGAAGGAGAACACGCTGCCCTTGCCAACGCCGCTCTCGACGCGCAGGTCCCCACCCATGCAGCGCACCAGGCGGCGGGCGATGCCCAGCCCCAATCCGGTGCCTCCAAATTGACGGGTCGTCGAGTTATCGGCCTGGGTGAAGTCTTCAAAAACCTTGTCTAGATGCGCTTCGTCAATGCCGATTCCGGTGTCGGAGATCGAGATCCGCAAATAGCCCGGCAACGCTAGTTGTTCGATGCGCAGGGTGATCTGGCCGAAGGTGGTGAACTTGGCGGCGTTGCTGAGCAGGTTCAACACAACCTGCCGCAATCGCACCGGATCACCGACGAAGGCCTCGGGCACCTCCGGATCGATGTCGACGATCACCTGGGTGGTGGGGCGGATCCGCGGCCGGACAATTTCCAGCGATCGGGCGATCACCTCATCGAGTTCGAAATCCACGCTCTCCAGTACCAGCGCGCCGGACTCGATCTTGGAGAGATCGAGGATGTCATGAATCAACTCCGATAAGGTGCGGCCCGCACGCTTGGCCACTTCGGCGTACTGCTGCTGGTCGGGCTCAAGCTTGGACTCCAGCAGCAGGTCGGTCATGCCCAGAATGGCGTTCATGGGTGTCCGGATCTCGTGGCTCATGGTGGCCAGGAAGTCGCTTTTGGCGCGATTGGCCGCCACGGCCTGATCACGTGAGGCCGCCAGTTCGGTGGCCTTATCCTCCAGATCCTTGAGGGCCGTCTTCAGCTGGTTCTTGACCTCCGCCCGCTGGTGTTCGATTTCGGCGGTCCGGGCCTGAATCTGGTGGAGCATTCTGCGATAGGAGCGGCTTAGGCGGCCGACTTCGGTTTCCGATTCCGGCGGCAACTCCACATCGAATTCCCCGTCGGCGATGCGGTCGGTCGACTTCGCAAGCAGAGCTAGCGGCCACAGGGACACCTCCACATAGCCGGCCACGATCAGCGTGCCCAGCAGCACCAGTCCCAACGCCATCAGGGCGGTGTTGTGGCCCAGCGCCAACGATTCTCCTTGCAACAAACGGTAGGGGATCCCCATGCCGACCACCAGAAACCGGTCCGGATCGGTACGGTCAAACCGGACCTTGGTCAGATGCAGCCGGCTATGCGCCAAGCCCTCCTCGCCCGGCACATCGATATCGAAGGCGTAGCGCTGCTCGGGCCAACGGGCGGTAAAAAAGTCGCCGGATTGCGGCACATCATCCTGCATTCGGCTGCGTCGCCCCAAATCAAAGCCGAAAGTCACCCCGTCCTGCGGATGCACCAGGTAATCGCCGTTGGAATTGGTCAGGTAAAGGAGCGCGCCGCTGGTGATCCGGTGATGGAGTTCCTCAAACAGCCGGGTGAGGCTCATGTTGATGACCAGCACCGCGAACGGCTTCCCATCCAGACCGAAGATCGGCGTGGCGGCCCGGATGGTGGGGGTCTTGGGTTCGCTGATCCGGCCATATTCCCGGTTCAGATCGATATCGGACAAATAGACGGAATCCCGCGGCAGGATGCCGGCCTGCTGGACGTACTCTTCCGCGCCCTTCTGCTGGAGGTCGGCCTGGGCTACCGGGATCAGCAGATTGGGGCCCGCTCGGTCAATCCGGACGATCTCGAATCCATCGCCGGAGTAGTCAATGAGCCGGACCTGCGCATACTCCGGATGCCGCCGGATAAAAGAGAGGAAGATGGTGCTTAGACGATCCCGCCAAGTCTGCTCGGTGTCGTGATCCCGCGGATCGATCCCGCCGGCGGCGCGCGCCCGGGCGATCCCAGCCAGAGGCGGCGTCGCAGCCAGGAACTGGACGTCCTCACTTAGCCGCGTCACAGCGTTGACGATCCGGGCGCTTTCATCCTCGGCGGTGGCATCGATCCGGTCGAGTTCGCGCGAGCGGAGCATCTCCTGATGGGGCTGGTAGACCACGTAGATAACGGCCGTACCGACCACGAGCAGCACCGCGGTCACCGTGACCGCGACTCTCGTCACGATGGATTTAGGAAACAGCATTGTCGCGAGAACCTCCGGGACTTCTTATCGGAAGAAATTCGGAGGCCTAGAGGGGCTCCAAGGGAGGAGAAATCCGGGGTCCGCTACCACGAGGGAGTCCCGGCCCTTGGATCGCATCGTTAATTCTCTGAATCTACATGCGGCCACTCCCGATCCACCGGTTCCAGAACCCACAGGGGTTCGGACCTTAATAACAATTTATGTAGCTCCGCATTGTGGCTTGGTTGTACCGAGGAGCGCACTGGCGGAGTAGTGCCTGCTGGAGGTCGATACGACGATTCCGTCGATCAAGGTGGACTACACCTTCAATATCACCTGGCGCATGAACGGCTACTGGGGTCAGACGATCTTCTTCAATCCGAACGACACCGGGTTCACCCGGGAGCAGTTTCCGTGGACCTCGCAGCAGTTCAACAACTATCACAACCACACGGTTCGTCTGAACTTCGCCTGAACCTGGATATGACGCTGACGCCAACGTTGCTGTTCCACGTCGGCATCGGGTACTTTCATCAACGCGAGCCGAACGTGGCGCCTCCGTTTGACAGAGCCAGATTGGTCTGCCGCCGGCGGGTGGGTGGCGTTGGGGAGAGGAGTGATCCACCCGGTGCAATCGCCTGCCCGCTAACGCATGGCGGTTCCATTTTGTGGTGCTGGCGCGAGGTGTGTGGTGTGATCGGCGGACGGGGATGTTTCGCGCGCTATGGCTTGCGCTTCGGAAGGAGCAAGTGCACCTGGAGAGTATGGAGCGGATCGGCGCGCTTTACTCGTTTTGGGCAGCTCACCTACGGGGCTCCGGAGCAGAGTGGTCGCAGTTTTGAAGAGAGGGCGCCTAGCCTCTATGGCTGCCAGGAGTCAATGGCCTTCCGCTGCAGGGCGTCGGGGCCGTATTCCATGATTTCGATCTCGATGCCATTGGGATCATGCACCCGCACGAAGCGAGCCTGGGCCGGCGTGAGGCCAGGATCGCCTACCTCATAGCCGGCGTCGCGGAGCCGCTGGACAGTGGCGTCAATATCGCCGACTTCCATGCCGTAGTGGGTAATGGCGGAGGACTGCCCTGCCCTGGCTGGAATTAATTCCACAAAGGTTTCGCGGTTCAGTTGGAGGTAGGACAGAAGCGGGGTCCCGTTGGCGTTGTCGACCGTATAGGCTTCGCGCAGGCCGAGGACATTGGTGTAGAAGTCGAAGGCTTCCTGGTAGTGCTCGACAACCATGCCGACATGGTTAACGCCCTGCGTTCCGGCGGGGATGCGTCCGGTTTGCGCGATGGCGGTGCCGAGCAGCAGAAGCCCCGCGATCATTCCTGCCGTGAAGGCTCCGATGGTTTTCATGAGTCCTCTCTCCGTCTGGTGTCGAGCGGCGGCGCAGCTAACTTGCTTGTTTCGCCAACGGTCCAGCAGCACGTTTTGCCGATAGAGTGCATTCACGGGGGGTACCCGCAAGCAGGCGACATACGAACTGCTGACAACTTCGTAACTGAAATGCTCGAGTCCTGTGGCGCCAAAGGGCGCGCGCTCGGCGTGGATACCGCAATATTAGATTGACAAGTTGGATGTGCCATAGTATATCTCAGCAGACGGTAGATCCAGGCGGTGGATTTCCAGCAGTCGGGGAGCCAGGGGGGCGGTCTTCCCTCAGAATGGCAGAGGCATCTATATTCGTCGTCCAGATATCGCTAGCAAGGCGTTCAGGATCGACGTCATCCTTTCTCAAGTAGCTCCTCCATGCCGGACGCCGGCTGACGGGAGCGGTCCGCGAAGCTTCTGCAGGGTACAGTAGCTGGCCCGTCTATCTAACGAGATATATGACAGTTCTATTTTCAAAGCGCGTACTGAAGTGCTATCGTCAACTGGTGCATCTTGGGTCCTCTGGTGCTTTTATCCTTCTGTTTTCAGCTTCCTGTACAGCTTGGGCGCAAAGGCCTCCCCAGCTCCCTCCTTCTTTAAAGCAGGTTCCCGTTCCGGGACCGGATCTCATTGCCTATGTAAGTAATGAGGACGCGTTGCTCCTTTTGGGGAAGGCACTGTTCTGGGATCTGCAGACCGGCAGCGACGGAAAGCAGGCGTGCGCGAGCTGCCACTTTCACGCGGGCGCGGATCATCGGCTGACGAATCAGCTGTCGGATCCGGTGAATCCGCCGCATGAGAACTATACGTTGTTGGGGGCGGATTTCCCCTTTCACCAGCTGTCGAATCCGAACGATAAGAATTCGCCGGTGGTGAAGGACTCGACGCAGGTGAACGGGTCTGGCGGGATCTTCACTCGTATGTTCAATTGGTTACTGCCGGGGCTGGCAACAGAGTCGGGCGAGGACTCGGCGACGTCGACGTTCCAGTTGGATGGCCTGAATACACGCCAGGTGACTCCCCGGAACTCGCCCAGCGCGATCAACGCGGTCTACAACTTCCGTAACTTCCTGGACGGGCGAGCGCGGAACCTGTTCACCGGACAGACGCCGTTTGGGGCGTCCGATACGGCTCCGCACCTGCTTTCGAATACAAACGGCGCGCTGGAGCTGCTGCCGCTGGCGCTGGAAGATTCCTCGTTGGCATCACAGGCGGTGGGTCCGGTGGTGAGCAGCGTGGAGATGTCGTATGCCGGGCAGAACTGGCCGGATGTCGGCAAGAAGATGCTGACGCTGCGGCCGCTGGCGTATCAGCACATCGCGGCCGATGATAGCGTGCTGGGCGCGAAGGCGAATCAACAGGGTCCCGGGTTCGCGGGTCCGGAAACGTATCTGGACCTGGTGCAGAATGCGTTCCGGCCGGAGTTGTGGAATAGCGCGCAGGAAGTGGATGTTCACGGCACAGCGCTCGATTCGGCATCGACGCTTTCCGCGGAGGATCGCTACAGCCAGGCGCAATATAACTTTTCGATCTTCTTTGGGCTGTCGGTGCAGGCCTATGAGGCGACGCTGGTGTCCGACGATGCACCGGTGGATCGGGCGGCCGAGGGTCAGACGAGTGCGCTGAGCGCGGCGCAGATCCGGGGCCAGCTATTGTTTGCGGGTACGACGGGGTGTTCGGCCTGCCATGCCGGCCCGGAATTCACTCTGGCGACGCGAGGAGGGATCCAGACGAGTCCCTTGGCTGCCGGCGAGGATACAGGGTTCTTTCATATTGGCGTAAGGCCGGCCACGGAGGATGTGGGGCTGGGTGGATTGGACGATTTCGGACAGCCGCTGGCGGCGCAGCTCCCGACCGATGCGGCGGATCCGGCGTCGGCACAGGGTCGCTTCAAAACACCCGGGCTGCGGAACGTGGTGCTGACGGGTCCTTACTTTCACAATGGCAGCCAGGCGACGCTGAGCCAGGTCCTGGACTTCTATAACCGGGGCGGTGATTTCCCGGTGAACGCCGACAACGGGCCGAACATCCGGCCGCTGAATTTTACGGCGTCCGAGCGCTCCGATCTGCTGGCGTTCTTCGAGGCGCTGACCGATGAACGGGTGCTCTATGAGCGGGCACCGTTCGATCATCCGGAGTTGTGTGTGGCGAATGGGCATCCGACGCAGGACGGACATCGGTGCAATCGGCCGGAAATCCGGCGTTTCCGCTGAGTGCCAAGGATCAGTGGCTGGGGCTACCGGCAGTGGGTCAGAACGGAAACCTGGTTCCGCTGCAAAGTTTTGAGGAGGCGCTGAACGGGGTGGGTTCGGATGGTTCGCGCGCGCACCATCTGGAAGAGCCCTGCGGGATCGAGCGGCTGACGGCAACGGGATTCGCGGTCGCCAATGCCGCGTCCTTTGCCGGGGGCGCGGTGGCGCAGGATTCGATTGTGACGGCCAAGGGAGTTGGCTTTGCCGGATCCACGGAAGTCGCGCTGACCAACCCGGCTCCGAAGACGCTGGCAGGACGTTCGGTGTCCGTTACGGATTCCGAAGGCGTGACGCGGGATGCTCCCCTGCTCTATGTTTCCACCCCGCAGATTAATTTCGTGGTTCCGGAAGGGACAGCGATCGGAGCATCCACGATATCGGTAACCGGCGGCGCCGGGAAGTTTGAGGAGCCGGTCTGGATTTCCGCCTCCGCGCCGGGTTTGTTTGCGGCGGATGGTTTGGCGGCGGCAAATGTCCTGACCGTGGTGAACGGAGAGCAGGCGATCAGCAACACGATCGTCGCCGGGGAAGGCGGCGGTCTGGCGCTGAACCCGATTGATTTAGGCTCGGAGGGCCAGCAGACCTATCTGGTGCTATACGGCACCGGGATCCAGCATCACCAGGAGGCGGTAAAGGCAATGCTGGGAGATCTGGTCGTAGAAGCAGCGTATGCCGGGACACAAGGCTATTACGCGGGAGAAGATCAGATCAACATTCTGCTTCCCCGCAGTCTGGCGGGAGCCGGTGAAATCGCTGTGACGTTGGACGTTGACGGGAAGATCACCAACCCCGTTCATATCTTGATTCAGTAATCACACCATCCATTCGATCGCAACCCCCAGGGGCGGTTTACCCCAGGAGCTTGCAGGGTGATGGGTTCATTAAGAAAGAGAACACAATGAGGAAGCAAATGAGAAATTTGTGGTTCGCATCCCTCAGCGCCGGGGCGATCCTGGCGGCGGGGATGATGTTGGTCCCCCAATCCGGAGTGGCGGAGGAAGCGCCCGTCCCCGGACCGTTTGATGTCGCGACGGTGGCGCAGGGAATGGCGATTGTCCCGGTCCCGTTACATATGGAAGGCAAGGATGCGGCCAAAGTGGGCTATGGCAGCTACCTAATCAACGCGGTCGGCGGTTGCAACGATTGCCATACAAACCCGAACTGGGCCGAAGGCGGCAATCCTTATCTCGGAGAGCCGACGCAGGTCAACACGCAGGGCTATTTGGGTGGTGGCGCGGCGTTCGGGCCGTTTATCTCGCGCAATCTGACGCCGGACTCGTCCGGCATGCCGGCGGCGCTGAGCTTGTCGGACTTCAAGGAAGTTCTGAACCACGGCACGGACTTCAAGCACATTCATGACGAGATCGCTCCGATCCTGCAGGTGATGCCGTGGCCGCTGCACCACAATCTCACGGATCGGGACAAAGAAGCTCTCTATGAGTATCTGAGCGCGATTCCGTGTCTGGAAGGCGGTCCGGGAACAGTAGAGAATCGCTGCCAGGCGCCAGCGTCGACGCAGGCTGTGGTTGCTCCTGACAAGACCAGCACGGTGCAGCCGGAGCTGCAGTTGAACGGTTCGATGTCCACCAGTGCCGACGGGAAGCCGCTGAAGTACTTCTGGACGATTCCGTCGGGATATCCGCCCGCCGGCGTGCTGCAGGGTAGGACCGCTACGCCGACGATTCAGTTCAGCCGTACGCGCGGTACGTACGCGTTTGATCTGACGGTGACGGATTCGACGGGCGCGACCTCGACGGCTCGGTCAACGATTGAATACTCGGGCCGCTAGTTAGGTTGGATAGGAAGTGGATGACCGGGGGACGGCGCTGCCGCTCCCCGGTTTTTCATTTGGGCGACTGTCTCGCGAATCCGAGGGGGAAAATCGAAAAGGCGGGACCGGAGAGGCCCCGCCAGCACTTTTCGATCGATGGCAACTAGACGTTGACTATCGCGTAGCCGCGTTACACATTGACCATTGCGTAGCCACGCTCTTGGGCCCGGTTCACGGCGACAATGCCGGCGGGTACCATGTGGGCGTTGCGGATGCGATTGGCAACGAGTTCGTCGAATACCTTTTGTTGTTCGTCGCCGGTGGCACGGGAGCCCATCGCGGCCAGCCGCTGGGTCGCCATGGAGCAGACACCGTACATCACGCCCTGGTCGGCCATCGACGCCAGACGCCCGGAATAGGGGTTGGCCGTAGGCGGTTCGGCGTCTTCGGACCCGGGCTTCCACGCCGCGCCGTACTTGGCCCACATGTCGTCGTTATAGGCGAAGTAGGTCGAGATATGGCGCGCAATGATGATCACCGAGGAGTCCTTATCTTCGAGACCATAGCCGTTGCGGCTGGCCAGCAGGAAGTTCCCGCCATAAAGGAGGGCGTTGTTGAAGCCTTCCTCCGAGGTCGTATCGAACACAAACCGATGCTTGGCTTCGGCGTTCTCCGACATCCAGTCATCCTGTTCATGCATCGTGGGGACCCAGATCTCGGCCCGCCGCTCCTGGCCCTTCGCCATGCCGGTGGCCGCGAGCGCCGCCAGGGACGCCGCACCGACGTTGAGACCAGTGAGAAACTTTCGGCGTTCTTTGGAAGTTTGGTTGGGCTCGGATGAATGCGTCTTGCTTTTGTTGTCGGACATGCGAAGGATGCTCCTTTGGTCTTGAAGGTGGGTGTTCGCGGGAACGGTTAGCTTCTGCCATTGTAGACGGTTTCCCGGTGAGATTGGTTTGGCCGGGCGGAGGCGAGCGCAACGGTGGCGGATCGTCAGGAAGCTGAATCCGGTTTCGCTACAATAGCGGTTCACCGATGCCAGAGGAAGCGCCATGGAGAGAAACCCGCGTCCGCGTACGCTATGCGGAGACCGATCAGATGGGGGTGGTGTACCACGCCAACTATCTGGTTTGGATGGAGGTCGGGCGGGTGGAGTATTGGAGACAGGCCGGGCTGAGCTACCGGGATCTGGAGCGCGATGACGGGATCCTGCTGGTGGTGGCCGAGGCAAATTGCCGTTATCGGGCTCCGGCGTTCTATGACGATGAGGTGGTGATCCGGACACGGGTGGCGGAGTCAAATTCGCGGTACGTGCGGTTTGAATATGAGCTGGTCGTTCAGGAAGATGCCGCGAAGGGCGATGGCGCGCAGGGTGGAACGCGGATCGTCGCGACCGGATATACCAAGCACGTGTTCTGCGGTCGGGACCGGAGGCCGTGCCGGTTGCCGGAGAAGTACCACACGGCGCTGGGGATCTAAGAGGGTCGCATGCCGTCCCTTTGGCGGGGCATGGCCCCGCCCCACATTATGTTACTGGCCGGAATCGACTGCCAGATAGGCGCCGGGCGAGCTCTGGATACCGTTGATTTCGATGACGATGGTCAGATTGCCGGAGGCCAGGTTCGCGGGTAGCGTCAAGTTGACCTGATAGAGTCCGGGGCTGTTCGGGGTGATGCCCACATAGAGAATGTTGTCCGCAGGGAGTTCCTCCCCGTTCAGGTACACTTTCACGGTGCCGGTTACGGAAGCGGCGCTGGCGAAGAAGGTCCCCGGATCGACCGCGGGGTCGGTGGCTCCGAAGCCGGTGGCGTAGAGGGTCACGGTCTGGCCGGGTTGCGCCGGCTGATAGCCGCTGCCGGGGAACAGATCGGCGGGTGCAATGATGGCGCCGGTTGCCGCATCGGCAGCGGCTACGGGATTTTCACCCGTTTGACTGGCCGCATAGTAAAAAAATTCCGGGGCAGCCGATTGCGCCCCAATTTGCATGGGCGCCGAGCGGGTCTCATCGGGCGTATCGCATCCGGAGATCACGATCACTTCGATGGTCGCGCCAGGTTGGACGGCCACCGACTGGAAGTTCACCTGCGTGCTGGAAGCGCCGAATACTGGCGCGCGCGTGCCGTCCATCTCGACGCAGATCCCCATGAAGTTGGTGGGAACTTTGCCGTCGACCAGGTCATCGGGGCTGACCTTCTGAAAGACCGCCGGTCCGCCGAAGTGCGTGCCGAAGACGCTGAGAATGCCACCGGTGGAGGCGGCGGCGATGGAAGGAACGCTGAGTCCCGCACCCACGAGACCGTTAGGACTGATGGTGGGTAATGGGATCACGATCATGAGATGGAACGTCACCGGAGCCAGACCCGGGACGCTCGCCGTGACGGTCACTGGACCTGGCGTGTCTCCCAAGGTCAATTGCACTTGAGCAACGCCGTTCAGCGCGGTTGCCACCGAAGATGAGGAGAGTGTCGCGGTCCCGCTGGTGACGGCAAAGCTCACCGGAACGCCAGGGACACCGAACCCGTCGGCTTCGAGGATCCCCAACCTGAGCGTGACTTGGTCGCCCGGCGCGCCGGTGGCGTTGTTGCCGGAAAGAATGACCTGGGAGGTCGGGATCGCAGGAGTCAGTTTTCGCACACGGTCATTGATCTGATCGGTCACATAGAGTGTGCCGTCCGGCAGGACGGCGACACCGACAGGATTGAACGGCATGAGCTGAGCCGGGCCGATTTCCGCCAGAGAGAAGAAGTAGCCGGGAACGCCTGCAATGGTGGAAATGATTCCGTTGGTGTCCACCTTGCGCAAGACCGCGTTGAAGTAGTCGGCGAAATATAGGTTGCCTTCCTGATCCATGTCCATTCCCGTGGGGTAAGCGATCTGCGCGTATTCCGCCGGACCGCCGTCGCCGGAGTAACCCGCGGTTCCGCTGCCCACCACGGTCGTGATGATCCCGGTTGCGAGATCCACCTTGCGAATCCTGTTGTTATCGCTGTCGGTAATGTAGAGCGTACCCTCGCCATCTCCACTACCGACCAGCGCAAGATCCAGCGGCCCGATGCCGGCGTCGGTCGCCGGTCCGCCATCGCCCGAGTAGTCGCAACTCCCGTTGCCGACGACAGTGCGAATCGCCCCGTCGGTAATACGCCGAACCCGGCAGTTGCCGGTGTCGGAGACAAAGAATAACCCCGGACGCCCGACCGCAACCGCGGTGGGTGTGTCAAAGAGCGCCGAGGTCGCCAGACCGCTCTCACCGGAATAGCCGGGTCCGTTCCCGCCAGCCACCACCGAGGCGGTTCCTCCTGGTTCGTAACGCAACACACGGTGATTGCCCGTGTCCGCGATATATAGGCTTCCGTTTGCATCGCGCGCGATCCCGGAGGGCTCGTAGGTGCGGGTCAGCTCGTCTCCTATATAGCCGTCGCCAAAGATCCGTTTGATCTGCCCGGCCTCAATTCCACGAACCTCATTCTGGAAGCTGTCCGCGAACCAGAGGCCCCCTTGTCCATCCGGGATGATATCGCTCGGCGTGTTCAGGAACGTTTGCGTGGCGGGAACATCGTTGACGATGCCAACGCCGGCGATCGTACTCAAGACGTTGTCCCGGATTTGGCGAACACGATAATTAAAAAAGTCGCCCAGGAGGATATCGCCGTTCGGCGCAGTGGAAACGTTGGAGAACGCCGAAAACTTTCCGGCGGAAGGGGATCCACCATCTCCGCCGAACCCCATGGTCGTTGCGTCGGCGATCTGCTGAAGGATCCCATCGTCAGCCACGCGATAGAGGTGATCGAAATCCGCGATCAAGACCACGCCGTTCGAGTCCACATCCACGCCTTCGGGACGGGTCAGCTTTGCATTCACGGCTGGAACACCGGCACCCTGCTGTCCTCCTCCCGCAAAAGTGTGGATCAGGCCGTGGGTATCGATCGAGCGAACTCGAGCATTTCCGGAGTCCGAAAAATAAATCACTCCATCAGGAGCCACCGCGACCCCGGTAGGGTAGTTGACCGCCGCGGCAATGGCCGGTGTATTTTCGCCAATCAAGCCGGACACACCGAGGCCCGCGATGGTTTCGATGGTCTTATCGAGCGCATCGATTCGGCGTAAACGGTGATTGGAGAAATCGGCAACGAAAATATTGCCATCTTTGTCCACCGCAATGTCAAATGGCTCGAACCCGGCGAGCAGCGCCGGTCCGCCGTCGCCGCTGGCGTTCCATACCCCGGTACCGGCCACCGTCGTAATGACATTTGTCTCCAGATCCACGGCTCGGATACGATAGTTTCCGCGATCCGCAATATAGAGAATAGATTCATCCGGACTGAGAGCCAGCCGGTTCGGATAGCGAAGGTTCGCACTGTCGGCCGGGCCACCGTCGCCCAGGAACCCCGGCCACCCGGTTCCAGCGAGCGTTGAAATGATGCCGTCAGGACCCACTTTGCGAACGCGATTGTCGTCGCGGTCGGCAATATAGATGTTTCCCGCCGAATCCTCTACAAATCCCAGCGGCGCGCGAAGAGGGGCCGTAGTGGCGAGCTTCCCGTCGCGGACGCGGTCTGATCCGGCAACGGTCGTCATCATGTAGGCGGTTTGGCCTGAGAGCGGCAGCACCCCAGCAAATGCCAACAGTAGAAGCAGCCCCAATGGGAAGCGGGAAGACTTTTGTCTGGTGGGCAAAGAAATAGCAGAAACGGTCATAGCGGAAGGCTTCTGACGCAGAAGCGAGTGTCGAAATCATACACCCTTCATGTAATGTGGGTCAAAGTATTTTTGACTTATTTCGTGAAAATGGGATTTTCTGGGCAATTCCGGATTTCAAAGCTCGTTTGTCCCTGTTGGCCTCAAGAATCGTGAGAGCTCGTCCCCAGCAGCCCGGCGGCGCGGCATGGCCGCCTCCGTCGCAGTCTCATTCCACTCGGACGCGCTCGGCGCATCGAAAGCGCACCCAAGCCCAGTCCGCAAGGATTTTCAAGACAACGCTCCCGCTTGCAGCTAACATAGAGAAAGGCTTCGCATCCAGGTATACCCTGGGGATCTGCCTTAGGGGAACACCAACCCGGACGGATTCTGATTGTGGAGATCGTAAATCGTAAATGTCCGAACGGCCCGGCAGGAGCAGCCCGGGCGGCCTCGGGGAGCGTTCCGGTTGCCGTGCAGGGTAGCGGAACCCTCTCGGACAGAACGCAACGGGGATCTCAACGAGAATTCGCAGCACATTTCGCTCGCCAGCGCCGGAGAACGGGCTGGCCGCGAAAGACCCGCAACAAAGCATTTCCAACATTCATCGACCACCATGAGTCATTATTCGATCACTGACCTTGATCTCAAAGGCAAGCGCGTCTTCATTCGCGCCGACTTCAATGTGCCGCTAGCAGCCGGCGGCAAGGAAATTACTTCGGACAAGCGCATCCAGGCGTCGTTGCCGACGATTCGCTACGCGTTGGAGCACGGGGCCGGGCTGGTGCTGGCCAGTCACCTGGGACGTCCGAAGGGGAAACCCAATCCGGAGATGAGCCTGCAGCCGGTGGCCGAACGCCTGAGCGAACTGCTGGGCAAGCCGGTGAAGATGGCGCCGGATTGCGTGGGCGAAGAGGTCAAGAAAATGCTGCCCGCGCCCGGCGAGATCCTGCTGCTTGAGAATCTGCGCTTCCACGCCGAAGAAGAAAAAAACGATCCGGCGTTTTCCGCGCAGCTTGGGGAGCTGTGCGATATCTACGTCAATGACGCCTTCGGGTCGGCGCATCGGGCGCATGCGTCGACGGCGGGGATCGTGAAGCATGTCACCAAAGCCGCCGCCGGCCTGCTCCTGGACAAGGAAATCCAGTACCTCACCAAGGTCACCAAGGATCCCGACCGGCCGTGCGTCGCGATACTGGGCGGCGCGAAGGTGTCGGACAAGATCGAGGTCATTCAGAACCTGATGAAGGTGGTCGACCGGCTGTTGATCGGCGGCGCGATGGCGTACACGTTCCTGCGGGCAAGGGATGAGGGTACTGGGAACTCGCTGGTTGAGGAAGACAAGATCGACCTGGCGCGGGGGCTGATGTCGCAGGCGGCCGGGAAGCTGGCGTTGCCGGTGGATCACGTGGTCGCCACGGAGCTGAAGCCAGGCGTCGCGAATCAGGTGGTGGATCACATTCCCGAGGGCTACATGGGCCTCGACATCGGACCGAAGAGCATTGAAGTGTTTTCCGGATTCATCCAATCCGCCAAGACAATCATCTGGAACGGTCCAATGGGGGTCTTCGAAGTTCCGCCGTTCGATCGCGGGACGGTCGCGCTGGCGAAGGCGGTGGCCGCGGCGGATGCGGTGAGCGTGGTCGGAGGCGGTGATTCGGAGAAGGCGATCAAGGCGGCGGGCGTCGCCGACCAGATTTCGCACATCTCGACGGGCGGGGGCGCCTCGCTGGAGTTCCTGGCGGGGATCGAGCTGCCCGGGATCGCGGCGTTGCCGGAGAAGCCGGAATAGGAAGTTCGGACCTCGGCCGAGCCCCGTGGTCAGGTTTGGCGGGTGGAGGCGCGTCGTGAACCGCGACAACCCTGCCGCCCGTCGGGTCAGCATCGCTGGGTTTTCCCACCCGGCGGACGAGTCGCGGATACGGAGATCCGCGCCCCTTTGGCGGGGCATGGCCCCGCCCCACTCTGTGAGTCCACATGCAAGCTACCGCTTGCGCTTCTGAATCGCGGATCGCGGATGCGGAGATCCGCGCCACTGGCGGGGCATGGCCCCACCCCACTCCTTTAATTGAAAGACAAGCCGAAGCCGGACGATACTCGCCACAGAGCTACCACGATTCTGAGGGTCGAAGGGCGGCGGGGCGGCATATGAACGTTCGTAGGCAAGCAGATCGCGTCCTCCCCCTGGAACTGTCCGGGACCTATTCACGTAAGCGACTGCAATTAGGCGCGTTTTCCTGACGTTTCCATAGGGCGCCTGAGAGGCACCCCCAGCCTCGCCCTGTAGGCCTGCTGACACAATTCAGTCCATAGAAAGATTTGATTGGACGCCACCCGCTAAACGCTCGTAGGCTGAGAATTATGGTTACCACCGAAACGCCGGAGACACCGGGAGCAGAAATGGAAGAAGAAGATATTTCCATCCTGCACCGCGTCAGCCGGATCATCAGCTCTGAGAGATCGCTGGACGAAATGCTCGGCGAGATCGTGGCACTGGCCGCCCGCGTTACCGCGTGTGATGCGGTGCTGGTCTATTTGTTAGACGGGGAAAGTCAAGAATTCGTGTTGCGCGCATCGCTGGTGCCGCACGCGGCGGACCTGGGGCAGCTCCGCTTGAAGATGGGCGAAGGTGTCACCGGTTGGGTGGCCGAGCACCAGTCGCCGGTCGCGCTCACCCAGGATGCAGCCAAGGATCCCCGGTTCAAGGGGTTCCCTCTGGTGGAAGACACCTATGAGGCGTTCCTGTCGGTTCCCGTAATCAGCAACGGGGCCGCGATCGGGGTGATTAATACACATCATCGCGATGTGCATGAGCACTCGGAACAGCAGATCCAGACTATCAGCTTCATTGGCGAGCAGATGGGCGCTGCCATCGCCAAGAGCCTTCTGGAAGAAGAGAATGCCAGGCTGTCGGAGGAGACAGCCGAGGTAAAGCGGCAGCTCGAGACCCGCAAGGTCGTGGAGCGGGCCAAGGGCATTCTGCAACGCCGGGAAAGCATCACCGAGGAGGAAGCTTACCTGCGGATGCGGAACGAAAGCCGCCGGCTTCGCCGTCCGATGAAGGATCTGGCCGAGGCGATCATCCTGGCCGAAGAGCTCGGCAAAAGGACGCTTCCGGAAAAGGAATAAATCGAGGCCAAGTAGCAACTCTCCCAAGAGAAGCCGGCGGGTGGCCCCCTGTCCGCCGGTTTTCGCCTTTGTGATCCGAGAGCCCGGGCGCCTGAAGGCGCCGGTCAAGGTGTGGGTAGAAACTCGCCCCCCGCGGAAGCGATACGCAACGCGCTGGGAAAGGGACGGGCGGCGCCAGGATCCTCCGACTGCTCCCCGATATTGAACCGAGGCCGAACCCAAGCGCCGCCCAAAGGGGGACTTTGCAGCTATGCAAGAAGCACCTCGCATTCCAAACTCCAAGTCCTTGGTATAGAAGATTTTTTCGAGATTACTGCCCGGTTTTGCGACACCTTGGCGCAGTTGCACTGGCCATTGTGGCTCGGTCGAGGTACAGGACTGTCGGGGCCTGAGGCGGATCCCGCGTGCCAGGACACCGGTGTTGCACGGGGACAAGGTATCTTGCCCAGCCGCTTACACTCCGTCAGCGGTGCATGCGTCTGTCTTCGCCACTCGGCCGGGTTGACAGGCGCGCCGGGCAAGCGTACTCTTTTTAGTCAGGTTGCCGGGAGGCAACCCCTTAGGTTTCCAAGGACTTGAGGATCGCACTCCGCGTCGGTGGGCGTTACCTGGCGGGGCGAGAGTGCATCTATTATAAAGAGGAACGCTGCCATGAAGAATCCGCTCCTGAAGATGCCCCTGAATGCTCCTGCTGCCGCGAAGATGGCGGGCGCCACGATGGCCGCCGTCGCCGCACTGGCGTTGATGCTAGCCGGACCGGCCGACCTCGCCGGACAAGGAAAAGGCGGCAAGGGGAAAGCCAAAGCGGTGTTTCAGAAGCCGGAAAAGGGCGAGATCCCGCGCACGGCCGATGGACAGCCGGATTTGAATGGCGTATGGATGCGTCCGTACACCCCGGATATGACGAAGGCGCGCGGCAACAACTCGACGCCGTCCGAGCTCAACTTCACCGAATGGGGCAAGAGCAAGTGGGACGCCTACGATGCAACCGAAGGCGATTACGCTGGAGCCTGTTTCCCGTTCGGGCTGGTGCGATCCATCAACGCGCCGCATCCGATGCAGATCGTGCAGAGCAAGAACTGGCTGGCATTCCTGCATGAGCAGAACACCTGGTTCACCAAGGTCCCGACCGACGGCCGTCCGTTCCCGGATGACGTGGACGACTGGCCGACCTGGTTCGGCACCTCCCGCGGGCATTGGGAAGGCGACGTTCTGGTGATCGACACCAAGTCCTTTAACGGCAAGACGAGGCTGGATACGATCGGCCATCCGCACAGCGAACAGATGACGGTGCACGAGACCTGGGAATTGATGAATAAGGATCAGGTCTACTACACCATCACGATCAACGATCCGCGCACGTACACCGACCCAATTTACTCCGAGCGCGTCTTCACGCGCGACCCCGACGCCGAGGTCATTGAGTACTCCTGCGAAGAGAACAACAAGAGCTTATTCGAAGGCCGCATCAAGATCCCGGACTTTGAGGAGTGGCTGCGGTAAGTTCTCAAGAGACAGAATTCGAACGTAGTCGCCGCTTGTGCTTGCCATGAGCGGCGATTCTGTTTTCTGTGTACCGTCTCCTGTGTTCTCAACTACTGGTTCGCCATCTGTGAGGTGAAGATTTCCAGGTTCTTCTCCGCCTGCGGCTTGAGCGGCGAGTCCAGTTCGGCGGCCTTGCGGGTGTCGGCAATGGCCTGCTCCATGAGTTCCTGGTCGCCGGATTCGATGGCGAGCTGGTAGCTGGCGTAGCCGAGATAGAAGTAAATACTGGCCTCAGTGTACGGGTCGGGATTGGCGATGATGGCGCGGGCGTCGTCCAAATGTGCGGCGCAGAATCCCCACTCCTGAGCCGCACAGCCGCCCAGACCGCTCAGCAGGTGGGCGCGCCCGAGCAGCAGGTTCTTCTTCTGGTTCCAAGCCGCTTCGTTGAAGCCTTCCGGCATGGGTTTGTCTTCAAGGACATCGATCACGCGCATGGCGTAATTCAGGGCCTCGGCGTTTTCCTGACGGCTGTTATGGTAGTCGGCCATGGCCATCAAGGCGTCTTCATTGCCGGGCAACAGTTCCAGCATGCGTTCGGCCCCGGCGCGCTGTGCTTCGGCATCCTTCGTGCGTAGCGCGGTGAGATAGGGGCTCACGGCCAGGGCCAGGTACTCCGAGTCTGGCTTCTGCGCGATCAGCGTGTCGACCATGGAAAGGACCTGCTCGGGAGGAACACCGGGGCGGCCGGCGCCGACCGCGAGCGCGTATTCGGTGTAGACGTCGGTCTGCTCCAGATAGATCAGACGGGAGTCCTGATAGGCCTTCTGCGAGGGATTATCGGAGGGCGGCAGAGCCAACTCCGCGCGCGCCAGCCGAGAGGTCTCCTTGGCCCACTTTTCGATGGCAGCCCCGTCATTGGCGGCTTCAGCGGCCTTGAGCTGATCAAACGCGTCGGAAAGTTCGTCGGCATGAAGCGTTATCGCGGCGGCTACGGCGAGCACCAAACAGGAGGTCAGAATGCGTGGCGTCATCTCGCCGACGATTATACACAGCAGCGCGACAGCGGGCAGACGCGCAAGGTGTTATCGCGCATCGCGGCGGGTCCGAACCGGGCGTGCGGTGATACGATCTTCGCGCGCGGAGGATTTCGGGCAGGCGCCCTCGTTACTCTAGAAAGGATAGGAGACGAACCGCCCATTGGAACCCGCATCGAAGTATTTCTATTCGCATCGTCTGAAGCTGCAGTTCTGGGACTGGGGCCCGGAAGGGACGACCAGTAATCACAAGCCGGTCCTCATTTTGGTGCATGGATCGCGCGACCACGCGCGAAGCTGGGACTGGGTCGCGCCGGCGCTCGCCGAAGACTATCACGTCTATGCGATCGACCTGCGTGGACACGGCAACAGCGAGTGGGGCCGCGGCGCCGCCTACACCATTCCGGAACACATTCTTGACCTGGCGACCTTCACCGACATTATCAGCGCCTACCCGGTACGCATCGTGAGCCACTCACTGGGGGCGATCGTTTCGCTGTACTACACAGGCGCGTATCCGGATCACGTCAGCCGTCTGGTGGCGATCGAAGGAGTGGGCGTGGGTCCGCTGGGCAAGACGCCTCCACCGGCGCAGGAGCGAATGCGGAAGTGGATCGCACAGGTGCGCGACGTCGGGAATCGGAGCTCCCGCGCCTACCCGACGCTGGGCGATGCGGTGCATCGGATGCAGGAGGCGAATCCGTTCCTCTCCGCCGAGATGGCCGAACACCTGACGCTTGCACGGCACCAATTGGAACGCGCATGGGCAACTGGTGTGGAAGTTCGATCACTACACGCGCATCATTGATCCGTTCGGGCTGGATCTACAGGGCGCGCAGCAGATCCTGAGCCAGATCACCTGCCCTACGCTGCTGTTCTGGGGCAAACAGAGTTTCGCGCGCGACCCGGAGATCGATCCGCAGGCGGCGGCGATTCCGAATAAGAAAATCGTCAAGGTGGATAACGCCGGGCACTGGCTCCATCACGATCAACTGGACCTGTTCCTGAAGGAAACCAAGGAGTTCCTCAAGTAGGCGCGGGGATCTGCCGGAGAACCGTTAGAACTGGAAGTAGACGAACGGCACGGTCTGCTCGATGACGCCGATCAGTTCGATGGAGATCAGCAGCACAACCATTACCGCGACATAGGCGAAGGTCTGTCCGCCCTCGGCCAAGCGTTCGATGGCTTCGTACTTTTCCTCGATGATGGCGAGCCCAAGGGAGATTCCGATCAGCACCAGCAGCCAGACGGGAATCAGCGAACCGCCCGCGGTCCAAACCCCGCTGAACATTTGTCCGATGACGAACAGCGCCTCGTCGAGGGTTTGCGCGCGGAAGAAAACCCATCCGACGCAGACCAGGCCGAACGTGATTGCGGCGCGGAAGGGGTAAAGCCAGGGTCCCGGCTTGTCGAGGAATCGGTGGCGACCGAACATCCGTTCAAGGACCAGCAGCGCGCCGTGGAATCCGCCCCAGATGACGAAGTTCCAACTGGCGCCGTGCCACAGCCCGCCGATTAGCATCGTCAACATCAGGTTGCGATAGGTAAACAGCAAGGTGCCGCGGCTGCCTCCGAGTGGAATGTAGAGATAATCGCGGAGCCAGCGCGAGAGCGTCATGTGCCAGCGGCGCCAGAAATCGGTAATGCTGAAGGCTAGATAGGGACGCTCAAAGTTGACAGGGAAATGGAAGCCCAGCAGCAGCGCCATGCCGATGGCCATGTCCGTGTAGCCGGAAAAATCGAAGAAGATCTGCATGGCGAAGGCGATGGTTCCGGACCACGCTTGTAAAGCGCCAGGCGTTAAGGCCTCCAGGGCTCCGGGCTGTGCCGCACCTGAACCGAAATACGCATCGGCGATGAGCGCGAACTGGTCGGCCAGCACCATCTTCTTGGCGAGTCCGATCGCCATCCACAGCAAGCCCCGTAACGCCTCCTGCTGCGTGGGTGCGACCCAGTGCAGGTAGTCGTGGAAGAATTCCTTGGCGCGGACGATCGGCCCGGCGACCAACTGCGGGAAGAAGGCGATGTACAACGCATAGTCAATGAAGTCGCGCACCGGCTCCTGCTCGCGGCGGTAGACGTCGATGACGTAGGACATGCTCTGGAACGTATGAAAGCTGATGCCGATGGGCAGGATGATCGACAGCGTGAAGGCACTGGTCTGTTGCCCGATGACGGCCGCTAGCGATTCCGCCAGGAAATTGTAGTACTTGAAGAATCCGAGAAAGCCGAGGTTCACCGCCAGGCTTAAGAACAGGAACGCGCGGCGGCGGCCGGGCGAGGTCAGCCGGCCCATCCAGATCGCCGAGAAGTAATCGACGATGGTGATCGCCCACAGGAGTGGCAGAAAGAATACGTTCCAGCTGCCATAGAAGTAGTAGCTGGCGGCCAGCAGCAAATAGCGGCGCGCGGATCGTGGCAGCGCGTAGAACAGGCTGATGACGATGACGAAGAAGACAAAGAACTGGGTGGTGTTGAAGAGCATCGCGTGCGACGCCGCCTACAGCGGTGGCCCCATCACCTCGGCGACGGCGTCCACCACCTTTTCGGTGAAGCGGCGCGAGCCCGGCTCATTCAAATGAATCTCGTCGTGGAATAATTCCGGTGTTTCGAATTCTTCCGCCAGGTGTTCATCGAGAAGAACGACATTCGGATGATGCGCGAGCCGGCGGATAGAACTCTCCGGATTGACAGGCGGCAGGTCCGGGCGGATCCAAGGAGCGCGCGCCGCGCGGACAAAGATCAGCTTCGTATCCGAGTCGCGATAGTGTTCATAGATCTTGCCCAGCCAATGGACCAGATATTCGTGCCGAAGCCCAGTCTGGGGTGGCAGGGGATCCACGAGAAAGCGCTGCAACCCGGGTACGGCGCTCTCAGGAGCATTCGCTGGAATATGTAGCTTGCGATTCTCCCAGTCAACTTCGAGTCCGGCCAGGGACTCATCGCTGCCCACGAATGTGTAGTGCCAGGCGAGCCCGTAGCGGCGCGCTTCTTTCGTGTAGTTCAGCCGTGCGATAGGGTTGGCGAGAAAATCCTGGACATCCCCCTGCACCAGCAATCCGCGAAACAGAATCCCCCGAGCCGCTTTCCATTGCATGGCGGGGTTGGAAAAGCTCAACGGGAAGTCCATCAGATCGCCGAGTTCTAAGCGGCCGGCCAAGTGGCTCAGGTCGAGATCCCGGTTCGACATCTCCTCCCAGGTGTCGGTGTCTTCGAAGGTTTCGATGACGATGAGGATCGCGCGGTAACGGGTGGCCAGAGGATCGGCGGCGCGCAGGATGTAGTACCAGGAGCGCGGACTGGTGCCGGCCACCGCGAGGCTCGCATAGGTGTAGCCGGTCGCCTGCTCATTGGCGAGACGTGGGATCACGGCCATGCGGGAATCGCCGATCATGGCGATCTGGTTGGGGTCGTCCTTGCTGCGTTGCAGTTCCCACGCGAGCCAGCTTTCGAGACTCCCCGCGCTGCCATCGGGGTTCAGGAATTGCGTGTAGAGTCCGCTGTGGAAGACGGTGAAGTCAAAAGCAACCAGCCCCGCGAGACTCAAAACCAAAACCCACAGGATACGGGACCGGAGGAGGCGGGATGAGAGGACTCGCCGCATTTCTCGTTAGCTTAGCGTTATTTCTCGGAGGCGGATTGGGCGGGCAGCGCGGCGCGTGGTCTCGTTACTCGCCGCCGGCCCCTCCATCGACGATACGACCATCCCGCATGGTTACGATTCGGTCGGCGAAGGCGGCGGCCTCGGGATTGTGCGTGATCATCAGGATGGTTTGCCCGGTTCGCTTGTTGAGGTCTCGTAGGATACCGAGCACGGCGTTCGAATTTTCCGTATCGAGGTTGCCGGTGGGCTCGTCTGCCAGGAGCAGCGCGGGATGATTCACCAGCGCGCGGGCGATGGCCACACGTTGCTGTTCCCCGCCCGAGAGAGCTCGCGGTTTATGATGCAGGCGACGCGCGATCCCCAGCAGCTTCAGGATTTCTTCGAACTGTTTCTCGCGTTCTGGAGTTTGCTTGCCGCGGGTGCCGGCGATGTCGCGGGCGATGTCGATGTTGTCGGCGGCGCTCAGGGTCGGCAACAGGTTGTATTTCTGAAAGACGAAGCCGATCGCTTCCTTGCGAAGGTTGGTGCGATCCGCCTCGGACATCTTGTGCAGGTCGCGGCCGTCGAGCATCACCGTACCGGCGCTGGGCGGGGTCAGTCCGCCGAGGATATTGAACAAAGTGGATTTGCCCGAGCCGCTGGGGCCAACAATGGCCACGAACTCGCCCTTTTCGATCCGCAGGTTGACGCCACGCAGGGCATGCACGTCTACGTCGCCTACGTGGTAGACCTTGGTCAGTCCATGGACATCGATTTCCGTCATTAGGGTTGTCTTACCGGTTCGGGCTTGCTTCTCTAATCGTAGGAAAGCGCCTCAATCGCGTCCTGCCGGGCGGCTTTGAATCCCGGATACACCGCGCCAAGCAGGGCTCCGCAAAGGGCGATCACCAGCGCAATGGGATACCAGTGGGGAACGATCTCCTGTGGCATGTTGGGAACGAAGGCCGCCATGATGAACTTGGTGCCGTAGGCCATGCCGATCCCCATGATGGTGCCCAGGATCGCCAGCACCGTTGCTTCCCGCAGCAGGATCCCCATGATGTAGCCGGGAGAGGCGCCCAACGCCTTCAAAATCCCGATTTCGCGCGTGCGCTCCAGCACCGCCATGTACATCGCCAGGAACACAATGAGGAATCCGCCGATCACGGCGATGCCGATCACCACGTTGATGAACGGCTCCAGGTAAGGTACCGCGCTCACCGTGAACAGCGAGGTGAATTCCTTCATCGAATAGATGGGGTTGTTGGGCATCGACTCCTTCAGCGTATCGATCACCGCCGGGATATTGGCTTCGTCGTCCACTTTGGCGTAGATCATGGAAACCTTCCCGGTTTCGGCGAAGATGTCCTGCAGGGCGGTGATATCGGCAAAGGTGCGGGAGAGCTTCCCTTCCTCGACGACGCCGGTTACGCGCCACTGATGGCCGAAGTCAAAGGTATCGCCCGGATGCAGGTGGCGTTGGTCCGCAAAGATGCGATCGATCACCAAGTCGTCCGGCTCGGTGAAGGGTCCGCCTTCGAGGAACTGCAGGCCGCCGCTCATCTCTTCGAATTCCTTCAGGTTGATGCCGGTAATGGAATCGAACCCGGAGATGGGGTGCACCAGCACGCCGGTGGCCTGGGTGACGTGATCCTGCTGGCGGACGAAGCCGACATAACGTTCGTCCATGTTGAGGCCGAAGCTCAGCGCGGAACTATCCTCGGCTCGAACGACGATGTCAGCGCCGGTAGCTTCATTGCGGGAGGCCATGGTCCCCAGCATGCCCTCGCTGACGCCGACCAAAGTCAGGATGATGGTGACCTGAAAACCGATCATGAAGGCGCTGGCCAGGGTACGCACGGGCCGATGGCGCAGGTTTTCGATAACGAGGCGATGAATCAACTTGCTAGTTTAGCAGCGTTGTTTTGAGGTCCTGTGACTTTTCCGAAGTCCGCCCCGGTCAACGCTCAGCGACCCAGCCAAGCGCTGGATAGGATCGCCAAGGCCGCGGTTGCCGCCGTTTCCGCCCGCAGGATCAGGGGCCCCATGGTCACCTGGGTCCAGCCGGCCGCGAGAAACGCCTCTCGTTCGGCATCGGTCCAGCCGCCCTCGGGGCCGATCAGGATCGCGACCTCGTCTTCCGGCGTGCGAGTCGCGGGGAGCGCGGTCAGAAGTGGCGCTCCGCCGGGCTCCTCGTCCAAAACATACCGATACTGGGCGGGGCGCTGAATAGCATTCGCGAAACCAAGCGGCGCGGCAATCTCAGGCAGACGAGTACGCCGCGATTGCTGGCTGGCCTCGAGCGCGATACGTTCCCAACGCGGATGACGTTTCCCGGCGGCCTTTTCGAGCCCTTTTTCCGTCCGCATGGCGATCACCGGAACGATCCGCGTCACCCCGAGTTCGGTGGCCTTCTGGATCATCCATTCCAAGGCGTCGAACTTCACCAACGCGGCGTAAAGGGTTACATGAACCGTCGGCGGCCCCGGATCGAGCTTCTCCGACACGCGGAATACGACGCCGCCCTTGTGGGCCTGTTCGATCTCCGCCAGATAGACGTCGTGATTATCGGAGATCTCATACTGCTGGCCCACTTCGACCCGCAGCACCTTGGTCAGGTGCCTGGCGTCCTCGCCGCTAATCTCGGCCAATCCGCGCCGCACTTCGTCTACAAAAAATCGTCTCCGCATGTCCCACCGCTGCGCCGGGAACAAATTTGCGCTTCCTGCCTCCCGACTCCTGTATTCTTTCTTAAATGATCGCCCATCTTCGCGGCACGGTTCTTGAAAAACATCCCAACCAGGTGATTGTCGAGGTTGGCGGCGTCGGCTACGACGTCATTATCCCGGTTTCCACCTACTCTTCCCTGCCCGAGGTGGGCGCTGAGGTTCGGCTCCACATCCACACCCATGTGCGCGAGGAGTCCTTTCAACTGTTCGGCTTCGTCGACCGCAATGATAGGACGTTATTTGAGAAGCTGATCACCGTGAGCGGCATTGGACCCAAACTGGCGGTGAATGCGATGGGCGGGCTGACATCGGCGGAACTCGCCGGGGCGATCCGTGGAGGAGAGGTCGCCAAGCTGACCACGCTTCCGGGAGTCGGCAAGAAGACGGCGGAGCGTCTGGTGCTGGAACTGCGCGACAAGCTCGACCTGCTGCCAGGGGCGCAGAAGGCCGGCGAGCCCGCGCCGGTGAAATCCGAATTTAGCGCCACCGAAGAAGACGTGATCTCCGCGCTGGCCAACTTCGGCGCGAGCCGGAATGCGGCAGAGGCTGCATTGGTGAAGGCTCGGTCGGAATCAGACTCGAATGATTTTGATGCGTTGTTCCGGCGGGCGCTGAAGCTGGTGAAATAGAGGCCCCGTCTTGAAGTTGCGCCCAGGGGAAGCCCGGCGTGGAGCGGGGCCATGCCCCGCGTGGACGAATGCGGATCCTTGCAGCCCCGGCGGTACACTAAGGAATCATGCGTGATTCGGGCATCGTCTCCGCCAGCCTGGCCGACGACGAACAACAGTTTGAAGCCGCCCTGCGTCCGCACAAGCTGGCCGACTTCGCCGGCCAAACCAAGGTCAAGGAAAACCTGGCCATCGCCATCGAAGCTGCCCGTCAGCGCGGCGAAGCGATGGATCACGTGTTGCTGTACGGACCGCCGGGGTTGGGCAAAACGACGCTGGCCGGCATCATCGCGTCTGAACTCGGCGTCGGCATCCAGCAGACCTCCGGTCCGGTGCTGCAAAAGAAGCTCGACTTGGTGGGCATCCTCAGCAACCTGCAATCGCGCGAAGTCTTCTTCATCGACGAGATCCATCGCCTGCTGCCCGACGTCGAGGAAATGATTTACTCGGCGCTGGAAGACTTCCGCATGGACATCCTGGTGGGCACCGGACCCGGGGCGCGCACGGTCCCCATGGAGATCCAACGCTTCACCGCCATCGGCGCCACGACTCGTCAGGGCTTGATCAGTGCGCCGATGCGCGGACGCTTCGGCCTGGTGCTGCGCCTGAACCATTACGAGATGGCGGAACTGGCGAGCATCGTGGTCCGCTCGGCACACCTATTGGATGTGGAAATCGATCAGCAGGGCGCCCAAGAGATCGCGCGCCGGTCACGGGGCACACCGCGTATCGCCAACCGGCTGCTGCGCCGCGTCCGAGACTACGCCCAAGTTCGAGCTTCGGGATCGGTGGACGTCGAAGTTGCCCAAGCCGCACTGGATCTACTCGAAGTCGACCGCTACGGCCTCGATGAAATCGATCAGAAGATCATGCTGACCGTGCTCGAAAAATACGGCGGCGGACCGGTGGGCATCAATACCATCGCGGCGTCGATCGATGAAGACTCCAACACGGTGGAAGAGGTCTATGAGCCTTACCTGATGCAGCTCGGATTTCTGGACCGCACGCCGCGCGGACGCGTCGGGACTCCGCAGGCGTTTGAATATTTCAAGGTACCGATGCGAGCCAGGGGAGCGCAGGGCGGAGACCAAAGCCAGCTGTTTTAGGTCTTGAGATTGTAACTGAACGACGGGCTCGCGGCTTCCCCTTCTGCGGTGATGACCGCGGTGTCCCCAGTGGGATCGTAAGTGAATGCGAACGGCGTTTCCAGCCAGCCCCCATCGCAGACGTCGACCACCATCCAGACCGTATCGCCCGGCTTCGGCGCGGCCTTGGGCAGCCCGAAGTACTTGCACAGGTTCGCGGCTGACTGCCGCTTGCGGACTTCGTGGCTCCATTTGCAGGGTGGCTTGGCCGGTTGATAACCGGCAGCCGGCTCAGCATTCGAGCCCGATTTCCAGAACATCGTGAAGTAGGCCGAGTATTCGGCAGCGCCCTTCACATCCAGTTCCAGCGCGGCGATCTTGGCCAGCGGCTTGGCGAGCGCGGCTGCATCCGCTTTCTTGCAAGCCTCGTAGAGCGGCGCGGCCTGCGTCAGCAACTTATCCCGCTGAGCCTCATCGATTCCGGGAATGTGGCGAACGGCATTCAGCGCCCAATCCGGCTCCTCCTGTTCCAGCACAAGCGACGCCAGTTTCCCGGCGCCGAGTTCGTGCACGGCCATCCGGAAAATCTCCTGATAACCGCTGCTGGGGTCCTCGATCAGCGCCATCGTCCTCGCCGCGTCGATATCTGACGCCAACCTTGCGCCTATTTTTCGCTGGTCTTCTACGTTCATTTCCCTGGTCTCCAATTTGTGCAATGAATGTGCACTATACTTGTCGACTCACGCGGAGACATTTTGTTACGGTGATTTCGCGAGGCTTCCCACACACCGGAAAACCTTGTGGCGCTATGATCGGGAAGCTGAATCTGGACCCGGCAGAGAAGGATCCTGCCCGAAAGGAGAGCAAGCATGCTCACAGTCATTCCATACGTCACATTTAAAGGCAATTGCCGTCAGGCGATCGACTTCTACAAGGCCGCGCTTGGAGCGGAAGTCCTGTTCTCGCAAACCATGGGAGAAACGCCGATGCCCGAAATGGGTCCGGCGGACTACATCATGCACGCTTCGCTGAAGATCGGGGAATCCACGCTCATGCTGGCGGACAATCCCGATCCGGATGCCCGGCGGCAGCGGCTTCTGAGCCTGGCGCTGCAAACCGCGACCCGGAGCAGGCCAAGCAACTGTTTAGCAACCTAGCCGAAAGTGGCAAGGTGATCATGCCTCTTCAGAAGACCTATTGGGCAGCAGCCTTCGGGATGGTCACCGATAAGTTTGGCGTCCGATGGCTGGTCAACTGCGAAGCGGCGCAGTAAACCGTCCGCCGAGCGGCTCAGATTGCAGTCCCAGGAGGGGAACTCGACTGCATCACCTTCTTCGCCCGTTCGCGCATAAGCAGAACGATGATGACCGGAATTCCCGCTCCGAGGAACCCGAGCAGCACCGATGCAATCGTCCCCATGACTCCTACTGCCATCTGAAGTCCAAAGCCGGTCCCGACCGCAACCACCACCCGCGGACCACCAGGCTCCGCATAGTCACAGGCAACTCGATAACTCCCGTCTGCCGGAATATCAAATGCGAGATAGGAGCGTCCGCTACGACCGCCTTCCTTGTATAGCATGGTGCTCCGGGGCACTCTTGTCGGTAAAACCTCGCCCCCGCTTACCTTGCGAACGGTGCATCCCAAGCCGGCAATTGGCTGGCTCACCGAATAGACTTTTCCATCCAGCGTCGACTCCCGCTCCAGAAAGATCGTGTACGATTTTCCACCTTCCAGGTCCATAACTTTGGTTCCGGGAGCCAGCATGCGAATGAACGATTCCCCAGCCACGTCCAGTAGAAGACTCCCCGCGTACACAAGACCGGCCACCGCGACGATTAGGAATGGGAGTCCCCACAGCACGTTCCACCAGCTGGGGCGAATGCCTGTCAACGAGGTGTTGGGAACCGGAGGCGTCATGCTTCCCACATCCTAACCGGAATTCTGCCACCGCATTTGAGACGGCTTTCAGCAGGCACTTTAAAGCCTCGCAGTACAATAGCGTTTCCTGCTCTTTTTCCTACCCAAGAAGACTCGCCACCATGAAGACTGCCTATATCTGCCTGGGCTCCAACCTCTCATCCCGCTTCGGCGACCGCGCCGCAAATTTAAAAGAAGCCCTTCGACGACTCGCACTCGATCGCGTATGGGTAGACCGAACGTCCCAGATCTGGGAAACCGCGCCGCAAGACGTCCTCGACCAGCCACTGTTTCTGAATCAGGTCGCCGAGATCCGAACGACGCTGCTGCCTCTGCAGTTGCTTAACTACGTAAAACGGATCGAACGCGAGATGGGACGGGATCAGGAGCAGGCCCGCCTGCATCCGAAGGGGCCACGGGTCATCGATCTCGACATTCTGTTTTACGGGAAGGCGATCGTGACCGCTCCGGGGCTGGAAATCCCACACCCCAGCCTGCAAGACCGCAAGTTCGCGCTGGGTCCCCTGGCCGAGTTGGCGCCTGATCTTCGGCATCCGGTTTTGGGACGGACCGTCCAGGATTTATTGAACGGCGTGAACCACCAGAACGGGCACCCGCTGTAGATCCGCTCCTCTGCCGCGACCGAATTCCTTCCCTCTTTCGTGTTGGAATAGGCATGAGGACCACAACAGGGAGGGAGTTGCAAAAACTATGATGCATCTGCATTCGGACCGGAGACGATTCACGCTCCTGGCGACTCTTGGTGCCTGGTCCATTTTGCTGGCTCCGAGCGCACCGGCGCAGCAGAGTTCGCAAACCGACTTCATGGGGTTGAAGGAGGCCATCGCCATCGGACGCACCGCGGCCAAAAGTTCCGTGGAAGCTCGCGCCGCCTCGCTCCAGCGGGGGGCTCGCAGCGCGCAGGTCATTTCCAGCGACGAAGTCTATCTTCCGGAACTCATTATCGGAGGTGAGTGGACCACGACCCTCACGATTACGAACCTGGGAACGGAGACCGCTCAGAATCTGAGCGGCTATCTCATCGACAATAATGGCTTCCCCCTGACAGCCACCATCCGTGGCGAAGGGAACGTGGTCATCGATGACGCCTTTATTCTGAGCGTGGCCCCGGGCGTCGTGTTTGAAATTCAGTTTTCTCTCGAAGGCGGCCCAGGTTTCGGACACATTTACCTGCCACCGGTCTCATGCGGGTCGGCCAATTGCACGATTCAGGCACAGGCGGCGTTGAAGAACACCAATCCGACGCGTCCCGATTTTGAAAGCGTCTTTACCCTATCGGCGCCAGAATCCAACCAGGCGCTCCTGTACGATCATCGCGGGGGATTTTCCACCACGCTCTACCTGGTGAACGCCAAACAGAACGCCACCACCGTCCGGCTAACCATGCAGGATGATTTCGGACACGTCATTGGAGCACAGGATATCGATATGACCGCGGAAAGCACCCAACTGATCACGCTGCACGCCATGTTTCCGGGTAGCATCGGCCACTATGGGTTGCTGCTCATGACGGATACAGGGAATCCGGAGAATCTGGGTGGAATTCTGGCGACGGCGCTACGGATAAACCCGACCAACAGCTTTACTCCGCTGCCATCCACCCAAATCCCCCAGTGATGAATCATCGGGGAAGGTCAATCCACAGCCCGAATCATGAGGTGGCCTAGTCAGCTCCCTCGATTGACGCCATCAGACTCTTGGCCTTTTCGACGTAATCTTCGTAGGGATTGTAGGCGTACAGCTTCTCTTCGACCGTGAGGCCGCGATAGTAGGGACTCTCGGCCAGCCGGCTGCCGATATAGTCGATGCCCTGCGCGACCGAGGAAAATGCTGTTTCCGCGGAGTTCCAACCCCACCAGTTGCGGTGCTGTTGGTGGCGTCCGCAAGTGGACTCCATCACCGAAACCACCGGCAGAAAGCGGTAGTCGATCTGATATTGGTCGGCAGCCCTTAAATAGGCATCGATGGGCCACGGCCGTGGGCAATTGTAGGACTCGAAGAAATGCGCCAGCTTGGCCGGGCGAGGATCGCTGGGTGGACCGGACGGATCTCCCAGCGTGATCGCGCACAGTCCAATCCCGGCCGCGACGATGCGCAAGAATCGGGTTCGCGAAAGAATCGTCCGGTGAAATGCCGGGCGGGACGTCAATTCAGAAGGCGACCGGTCGGACGACCAGTCCATGAGGATGGACATCCCCCGAAGGCCCACCCATCGCGCCAACCCGGACTTGGCGACGCTGTGAATTCGTAATACCACTCTCATGAGCAAAGATGTGTTTCTGCAGACCTTTTGTTCCAGTTTCAGTAGAAAAATTCCGCTGTTACCGTCCGACCTGCCTAGATATGCTGATACGCTGCATCCCAGACCGGGGTCGAGCCTCATTTCGGAGACGTTGACCCGCTGAGCCGGATCCCCTGAAGAATCACCAGCCGTTCCCCACTGGCGACCCGCAAGGCGCAACTTCCCCTGCGGCCAGAAGAGACCGGCCAAATCACCTCAAACTTTCTTTTTTCTGTTACTTAACAGGCATTCTCTATGCGGCGCCGGATGGCGGCCGCACTCGACCCGCAAAGTCACTCGGTTAAGAGGATCTACTCGGGTCCGGGGCTCGGAACTGCACGTTTCCAATGACCCAGTGCCGTGCCTACGATTGACTGCCCGCCTCCGAATTCCCAACTACCGATTTCAGAGAGCCGAACCGTCAAAACGCGCTTGCGACTTCACCTAAAATTATACCCCACGGGAATGGCCTCAGAGCGAAGATAGGGCGAAGCTCGCGAGTGGGAGTTCGCGCGGCTCGGGAACCCCTTGGTCCGGGCGGTTGCCAGGATTTCGCACTCCCGGTTGCTCTGAAAAGATCGCGACCCGCCTCTATTCCGGCAGCGCGAAGACGTAGAGCTGTTCGTTATTGCTGGGATTGGGATCGGTGATCCCCAGACCGCCAGATGCCGTGATGGCCACGTATTGCCGGCCATCCACCATGTAGGTGATGGGCGTGGCGATCGCGCTGTATTCCAGCTTCGTCTCCCACAGGATCTCGCCCGTCTTGGAATTGTAGGCACGGAAGCGCCGATCATTGGTCGCGCCGATGAACAACAACCCACCGGCGGTCGCGATCGGTCCGCCGCCGTTCAGCCGGCCGGTTTCGCGCTTGCCTTCCGGCAGCTCATCGGTGACGCCGAAGACCACCTTCCAGGCGATCTCGCCGGTCCGCGCATTGATCGCCTGCAGATTACCCCACGGCGGACGCTGGCACGGCCAGGAGGCGGCACCCATCAGCCGCCCTTCCGCGTCCATCTTCCGCGCCCAGAATTTCGAAGCCACGGGCGATCCCAAAACACTGCGCTGCTGATACACCATCTGCCCGTCGCGGTCCATGGCTTCCTGAATCCAGCCGATGGAGGCGTAGTCGTTGGTGTTGACGAAGATGTAGTCCAGGTCCGGATCGGCCGCCATGCCGCCCCAGTTCGTTCCGCCGATCGCTCCGGGGAAGATCACCGACGATGGCGAAGTCTCGCCTTCGGGACGAAACTGCCACGGGGTGAAGGGACCCATGTTCACGAACCCGCCGCTGTCCCGGGCCAGCGCCTCGCACGCCGCGGCGTGTTCGGGCGTCGTGTCCTCGGGCCGAACCATCTCGGTTTCCGGATCGAACTGATGCCGCGCGAGCTGCTGCGGACGCCGCGGGATCGGCTGCGTGGCGGACGGATGCTCGCCGGGAACCTGGCTCTGCGGCACCGGGACCTCATCAATGCCAAACACCGGCTCGCCGGTCACGCGATTCAGAATGTACATATAGCCGATCTTGCCGGTCTGGGCCAGCAGCGGCACCCTCTCCCCGTCGATCCTCACGTCGAGCAGCACCGGCGACGGTGGCAGATCGTAGTCCCACTGGTCGTGATGCACGGTCTGGAAATACCACAGCATCTTGCCGGTATCGGCATCCAGCGCGACCACCGAATTGCCGAACAGATTGTCGCCCTCACGATCTCCGCCATAGTAATCCGAGGCCGGGCTCCCGTAGGTCGTATAAAGGATCCCGCGCTCCTCATCCACCGCCATAAACGGTCCCCAGTTGTTGACGCCGGTGCGATCCACATTACTGCCGGGCGTGATCCAGGTCTCCGATCCCGGCTGCCCATCCTGCGGCACGCTCTGGAACTCCCATAGCTTTTCGCCGGTCACGGCGCTGTAGGCGCGCGTATTGCCCGGCTGGTTGTTGGGACCCTGCTGCTCGCCGACATTGGCTCCCACGAACAGCTTATCGTCAAAAACCGTCGGAGGCGAGTTGTAGCCGACCACGAGATCCACCACTCCTTCGTTGCCGAAGCCCGGATCCACAGCTCCTGAATTTGCGTTGAGCCCTACCATCTGGTTTCCCGCGATATAAATAATGCGCGGCGGATTCTGGGCATTGCCCGGCCAGTAGGTGACTCCTCGCGTCGACGGATTGCCGCGGCCGTCGTGCGCGTGCTCCCACAGCACCAGCCCGGTGGCCGGATCCAGCGCCACGACGCGCTTGGTGGCCGTGAGGTACATCACCCCGTCGACGACGATCGGCGTCACGACGGTGAGTCCGAAGCCCCCGCCACCGCCCTTGCGCTCCTCATCGGTGCGAAAGCGGAAGGTCCAGGCGGGCTTCAGTTGATCCACATTCTCCGTGTTGATCTGATCCAGCGGGGAAAATTTCGTCCCGTGGTGATCGCGCGTATAGCGCGGCCAGTCGCCGGCCGGGATATCGGACTGCGCCAGATCCCGTCTCCGCAAAGAAAATCGCGAGCGAGGTGGTGAATAAGGAGAGCAGTGAGTCGCATGGTTGAGAAGGTTCGTTGCCGCACGGGGCCAGACCCGGCGGCAACCTATCTAGTAAACCAGATATGCCGATCTCCCGGAGCAAAAGGTTACGCCGTAGCTCGAGCGAAATGAACCGTAATGGACGCGAGAGGAAATCGGCACTGTCTTTCTTAGATGCCCGATGACCTTTAGCGAGCTAGTACGAAAATTGGAAGCAGCGGGATTTCGTCTGGAACGACAAAAGGGATCGGTGCGCTATTACGTGAAGGCCCGACATGACAAGGTGATCCGGGTCGACTATCACGGAAAGAAAGAGGTCGCCAGCGGTACCACGCATGCCATACTGAAAGCAGCAGGACTGAAGGAGACTTCCAATGATTGACCTACCTTACGGCCTCATTATCGAAGCAACCTCCGACCCCGCCTATTACAGCTTCTATTCGCGTGAACTCGAAGGATTTACGGGCTCAGCCGCCTCCATCGACGCCTGCCTGCTCGAAGCGCAGCACGGCATGGCGGAACACGTTGCACTGTTGAAGGAACAGGGCTTGCCGATCCCTCCGCGGAATCCCAACCCCAAAGTGGTTGTCCAGAACTCCGCGCTCCACCCAGCCTAGAGCGCCCGTCTCGATTACTCCACCGCTTGCAACAACTCCTCGGCGTAGAGAGCCCCCTCCGGCGTGTCTTCATGCTTGAAAAAACAGTAGACATCCCGATCCCCGGCCAGCATCCCGTTCACCCGATCAGCGATCTCCGCCCGTTCCTCGGCCGAATAGTCTTCCTTCCGCAGCCGGACGTAGACGAAATCGGCGGTCAGCACTTCCGGCACGACGAATTTTTCGGACTCGGCCAGGCACAGCGCGATCCCGTACTTCGAGAACAGATCGTAGACCTGATCGCACAGCCAACTGGCATTGCGAAATTCAAAGGCGCAGCGCACCTCTTTCGGCAGCTTCTCCACGAATGCCGTCAGCAGTTCCACGTCCAGTTTCAAATTCGGCGGAAGCTGGAACAGCACGGGGCCCAGCCGGCGCGCGGACCGCAACGGATCAATCGCCTTGAAGAACAGCTCCGTGAATTCGGACTCCTTCAGCCGGTTGAAATGCGTGATCCGCTGGTGCGCCTTGAGCACGAATACAAACGGATGCCCGGCCGCGCCGGCACTCCCGGCTTCCGGAGTCGTCTGTTCCACCCACTTTTCGAGCGTCGCGGCCTTGGGCAATTGGCGGAAGGTATAGTTGATCTCCACCGCATTCAGCCGGGTCGCGTAGTAGCGTAGAAAGTCCTTCTGCGGAACATTCTTCGGATAGAAATCCGGCTTCCACTGGGGATAGGCAAATCCGGACGTACCGGCATAGAGCATCGCCATGGCTCCAATTCTATCGCCAGAGTCATCTGTTGCGCCCCGGCATCGCGAGCCCGTAAAACCACGCACGCTACACTGGAAACTACGTGGGTATCGCTCCGTCATTCAACCTGCCCCCAATGCGCACTGGAGGCGACGGCCATCGCCGGCGTTCGGGGAAAGGTGGCGAGATGAAGAACCAATCCCTGAAACTGCGGGAATTGTGGCCCCACCTGCGCGAACTCATCGTTCCGCGCCGTGGCATCCTGATGCTCGGCCTGGTTCTGATGATCATCAACCGCGTCAGCGGCCTGGTGCTGCCGGCATCATCCAAGTATCTGATTGACAATGTCATCCTGGCAAAGAACTACAGCCTCATCACGCCCTTGGTGCTGGGGATCCTCGGCGCCACGTTGATCCAGGGCATCACCTCCTTCAGCCTGACCCAGCTTCTTTCCAAGGAGGCTCAGCGCCTCATCGCCGAGTTGCGCTGCAAAGTCCAACAGCACATCGGACTGCTGCCGGTGAACTATTACGACGCGAATAAGAGCGGCCAACTCGTCTCGCGCATCATGAGTGATGTCGAAGGGGTCCGCAACCTGATCGGAACCGGATTAGTGGAGTTCGTCGGCGGACTACTCACCGCCCTCATGGCGCTCATTGTATTGCTCTACAGAAGTCCGGTTCTGACGGGCATCACAGCGCTCGCGGTCGGATCGTTCGCCTTCGCGCTGCAGTTTGCCTTCCGCCACATCCGCCCGATCTTTCGCGAACGCGGCAAGATCAACGCCGAGGTCACCGGCCGTCTCACCGAATCACTGGGAGGGGTTCGTGTCATCAAGGGCTACCATGCGGAAGCCCGCGAAGCCGAGGTCTTTGGACATGGCGTCCAGCGCCTGCTCGACAACGTATTTCGTTCGCTGACGGCGGTGTCTCTGATGACGCTGTCCTCGACCGTTCTGATGGGCATCGTGAGCGCCACGGTGATGTATGTCGGCGTCGGGCAAATTCAGACGGGTCAGCTAAGCCCCGGCGACTTCATGCAGTTCTCGGCGTTCCTGGCCTTCCTGGTCGCGCCGGTATTTGGGATCGTACAGATCGGCACCCAACTCACCGAAGCCTTCGCCGGCCTGGAGCGGACGCGCGAGGTCCTCTCGGAAGCGCGCGAGGACACCGACCCGGAGCGCACCATCGAAATGGGTCCGATCGAGGGCACCGTCAAGTTTGAGGATGTGCACTTTTCCTATGAAGAAGGTAAGCCGGTGCTGCATGGCATCAGTTTCACGGCGAAACCGGGAACCTCGACGGCTCTGGTGGGCCCTTCGGGGTCCGGCAAGTCGACCATCATCGGGCTGGTAGCCGCCTTCCACAAGCCGGATAGCGGCAAGGTTTCCGTCGACGGATCTGACGTTTCGAAAGTCAACTTGAGCAGCTACCGCACGCAGCTTGGCGTCGTCCTCCAGGACACATTCCTGTTCGATGGAACCATCCGCGAGAACATCGCCTTCGCCCGCCCCGACGCCACCGAAGACCAGATCATGGAAGCCTGCCGGATCGCCCGCGTGGATGAATTCGCGACGCGCTTTGCGGAAGGCTACGAGACGATCGTCGGCGAGCGCGGCGTCAAGCTTTCCGGCGGCCAGCGCCAGCGGGTTTCGATTGCGCGAGCCATCCTGGCCGACCCGCGCATCCTGATTCTGGATGAAGCCACCTCATCGCTCGACTCCGAGTCAGAGGCGATGATTCAGGAAGGGCTCCGCTATCTGATGCAAGGCCGTACGACATTCGTGATCGCGCACCGCCTGTCGACCATCCGCCGGGCCGACCAGATCCTGGTGGTGGAAGCGGGCCGGATCGTCGAGCGCGGCAGCCACGAACAGCTTTTCGAGTTGGAGGGCCGCTACTGGGACCTCTACACCAAGCAGCACGGGCTGGAGAAGAATCTGTTCCTGGCTCCCGGGGAAGGCGACCGCCCCCCGGACGAGAAGCGCCAATAGCACCGCCTAGAAACCGACGCCGATCAGAAACGCCACTTGGTTCTGATCATAGTTGTAGCCTTCGGCGAATGCGGATTTCCCCCAACGGGTATAGCGAATCTCCGGGGAGATCTTGATCAGCAGCGCGCTGATTTCGATCCCTCCGCCCATCACCACGCCGTAGTTCGAACGATTCGTCAACGTACTGAACTTCACATCGGAGAACCGCGCAAAGCTGGCGCCGACCTCGGCAAACGGCTTCACAAACGGGAAGGAGCCTTTCTTCTTCAGCAGGATCGGAATCTGCCAACTGCCGCCCGAGCCGCTCTGGGCCCCAGTCTGCGTATTCATGACATAGCTGTGATTGCGGTACAGCAGGTCTGCCTCAATGGCGATGCCCGCCGGCAGATTCAGCTCAACGTAGGGCCCCACCATCCAGTGGTCCGACCCGGTGATGAAGTTCGGCGAGGTGGCATTCAGTGCGTCGGTTAATGGAGCGCCCAATTTCAGCCCTACTCCGAGCTGGCCAAATGCCGGCAGGCTGGTGATCGTGAGGAATGCAAGAGCCGGAAGAATTGTTTTAAACATTTTCGTCTTTCATGGTAGCCCATGAAACAGGAATGTCGGCTACCGGATAGCGCCTTAATATTTGCCTTGAGGATGCACCCGCCTCAGCATCCGTTTCGCGGCTTTTGCCCAAACTCTTGCCGCAGACTCTTTGGGGGCACGCTTCAAATGGAGAAACCGTCCGGTCACAGCAAGCGGAACCCGACCTCCACTCGCGCTTCGCTCACGACCGGCATATCCCCGACCAAACCCGGGCGAAATCGCCACAGACTCACCGCCTTGATGGCCTGCTCATCCAGTCCCGACCCCACGCCGCGCATCACCCGGATGTTCCGCGGAATTCCGTCCTCATCCACTTCAATCCGCAGAATCACCAAGCCCTGGATCTTCGCCCGCCGGGCATCATCGGAATATTCGGGCTCCACTTTGTGGATCAGTTCGGGTCGCTGTGTGAGCAGATTCGCGCGCACCACCAGACTCATCCCGTTCCCGGCGCCACTCCCGATTCCCTGCCCCAACCCATTTCCGATGCCAGCCGCGTTCCCCAATCCATCGCCGCCGCCCAGTTCCCCGAGCGGATCGCCGATAGGCCCCACAGCCAAGGCCACCGCGGGTGCATCCGGCAAGGCGACCTGCATGGGAAGTTGCGGAGCCTCCCTGCGATGTGTGGTGGGAGGAATAAAGGCGCGGGCCGGCGGCGGTGGCGGGTGACCCTTCGCCGGAGGCAATTGGGAGGCTCCCCCGCCCCCGGCATCCACGACTTCCGGAGCCCGCGGGACCGGCAGGGGAATCCGCGTCACCGGATGCAGCTTCAGCACCGGACGGACCGGCTGCAACGGCTGAGCGGTCCACAAGATCGTCGCCAACATTGCGGCCACAAACAAGGCAGCATGCACACCAACGGAGAGCAAAAATCCTGATTTGCGCATGCCAGAGTGCATGCACGTCCCCGTCCGCCCGGCAAACGATTGAAACTGCAAGAAAATGAAATAGAACGGTTACGCCCACCCGGCACACGCGTGAACGGACGGCAACAGACGCGAGCCCCTAAAGCTGCTCACGCGCGGCACGCGTCGCCAACTCGTCCGCCCGATTGTTTTCCGGGTGATCGGCGTGCCCCTTGGTCCATTCCCAGGTGACGTTGTGCGTCGCGACCAGCTCATCCAGCTGCTTCCACAAGTCCTGATTGACGACCGGTTTTTTCGCGGCGGTCTTCCAGCCGTTCCGCTTCCAGCCATGGATCCACTTGGTGATGCCGTTCCTGACGTATTCCGAATCGGTGGTCAACGTCACCGTACACTGCCGCTTCAAGGCCTCCAACGCGCGAATCGCAGCGGTTAGTTCCATGCGATTGTTCGTCGTCTGCGGCTCGGAGCCAAACAGTTCTTTCGTGTCTCCGTTATAGCGGAGGATACAGGCCCAGCCTCCGGGTCCGGGGTTGCCAGAGCAGGCGCCATCGGTAAAGACTTCCACGTGTTTCAAGGTCGTTGCTGCCTATCTACTCTTTTCTTAGTCGTACAATTCGTAACGCGTGTTCCTCAGCGACAGGCCGCATGGCCGCCGGTTGCACCCGTGAGCTTCGGAATCTCCGCGGAGCCAAGCCGAGTCGAACCTCTCGGAGCGGGCCGGTCGAGGCTGTTTGCCATAAGAACGCGCTCCCGTGAACATAGCACTTTTCGTTCCCCTTGCCGCGGCGTAGCCCGAGATTCTCAGCCCGTTATGATAAGGGGAGTGTTTTTCGCCGGGCTCAGAGCAGATCGTGAGATGTGGCTATCCGCCACCGAATGCCCGGGCACGAGTTTCGGAGATCCACGAGGCCATCACCGATGAAAGTCCGCCTCATTGTGCGAGTGCCGAAGCGGCTCCTCTCCGGGCGGCTTGGAAGCGCCGTGGAGTCCTCGTCGGCCGATGAGGTGTCCACCGCGGACACGCTCCATTCCCTGCTCTCATTCGACGCTCCGGACTCCATCGAGGAATGGAACGGCGCCGCCAGGGCGACCGAATTCGAACTCCCCGCAGCCCCGAACGATCCCGCGAAACTGCCGGAAGCCCCGGAACTCGCCGAGCTCCTCGACTTTGACGAGATCGAGGCTTGGAGCAAGTCGACCAGTACGCTGAGCGGAGCGTCTGGTCTCTTCACCACGGAACCGGAACCGCTCGCGGCTGAAGAAGCCGAGCTCGAGATTCCGGAACGTCCCGTCGAAGCGGCCCCCCCCTCTGGACCTGGGGAAATCCAAGAGGAAGTCCGGGAAGAGGTCCCAGACGAGGCTCAAAAAGGTGGGGAAGCCCCGTCAGAAGGCTCCGAGCAGGCTCATCTTCTTCAAGTTCAAGCCGATTCCGGTTCAGCCGCCGTCGTCGAGCCGGAGCCAACGGTCGAGTCTGAGCAGCTCGAAGTCGCGCAGAGAGAGGTAGCCGAGGAGCCGACAGCAGCTGAGGAACCGTCCCCGGAGCAGGCGGCGATCGTCGACCTCTCGGAGGACGACCACCATGCCGCTGAAACCAAGCTGATCGAAAAACCTGCGATCCAAGACCTGGGGGAACCGGTCGGCGAACCTGCCGATGCAACGGGGGAAGACCGCGCCGGGACTGTACAGGATTTAGGCCACCGGGACGATGTAGTTCGTAACGCGCTGAGTTCCATGCCCTGGTGGCAGCGGTGGGAGAATCTGGAGAAATCCACACCTGGGCAGACCCTGGAGCAGGAATTTACCGCGGAGCAGGAGTCACCCGAATCAAAGGAAAGTCAGCCGGATACCTGGCAGCCAGAAGAAGCGAACGCCGCAGAAACACGGGACGAAGGGAAATCCCCACTGGATGAAACCGGTGAGCCAATCTCGATCGACCCTGAGTTGGCTTTCCCCGCTGCAGAAACCGCTGAAGAAGAGCCGGTGAGTCAGAGCCAGGAGTCCAGTACCGAGCAACTCGACACGCCGGTGGCGTTCGCGCCAGCCGAGGTGCCCCCCGGCGCACCGCCGCTGCCGGACACCTCCGCTTCGGAAACCTTCCGACCCGGCGCGGGTACCGAAGAACGCTACATCCCGGCAACCCCGGGTACGGACGACCTGTGGCAGGCACTCGAACACGAAGAGGCCTCCCCGGGAGACGCAGCGCCCCGGGATCCCGATACGATCTATTCCTGGTCTGCGTTTGACCGGCCGCAAGGCAAGGTCATGGTGCCGGTTAGCGAGAAGGTGGTCACCACCCGCCGTCGGCGCACCATCGCGGCAATCTCCGCCATCGTGATTCTCCTGTTGGGCTCGGCGGGCTGGCTGTACAAAGCGCAGACCGATCCGATTCGGGCGTTGAAGTCCATGGAATCGGGCCGGCGACGGCTTTCGGTGGGCGACTATGGCGAGGCGATTCTGGATCTGAACAACGCGATCTCGATCGATCCCGACAATCTCCAGATCGTCGACGCGTATCTGCTTCGCGGACGCGCCCATGTCGCCATGGGCCGCGCAGAAGAAGCTCTCCCTGACTTCACGAAGGCGATTCAGCGCGCCCCGAACAACGTGGCGGCCTACATGGATCGCGGGTTGGCGTATTTCGACGTCGGGCTGTATAACCAGGCGCTCAACGACGCCGGCAAAATCATCGAACTCGACAACCAGTCCGCCGACGGATATGCGCTCCACGGCATGGCGTTGCGCGAAACGGGCAATCTCGAAGCAGCCATGGACGACTTCAATCGTGCCGTGGAACTGGAGCCGAATCTTGCCAACCGGCTGCAGCGCGGCCTGCTGCTGCAAAAGCTGGGCCGTCACGAGGAAGCGATCGAAGACTTCAACGAAGCCATCTACCTGAATCCAGCCAGCCCGACCGCCTACTTCTCCCGGGCGCAATCGTTGCGGGAACTCGGAGAAGAGGCCGCTGCCACCCAGGATCACCGCACTGCGCGGTATCTGGACGGACGCTAACCGGGCGGGCGTCAACGCCTCCTACCGGCCAAGAATTTCCCAATCATGCACGAATTTCCCGGAGGGGTTTAGACCGAAACCCGCTCGTCCGCCGGAATCGGGTTCTGGACGGCCTGCCGCTTGGTCAGTTCCAACTCCCGGGCAAAGAACTGATCCACCATTTCCAGGATCTCGCCAGTCTCCTTGGCGTGATAGATCGCAGTGCGAAGGAAGGAGCCGTTGCGAACTCCCTTGGTGAAATACGTCGCGAACTGCTTCATCTTCCCGACCGTGTCCACGGAGCCGTGCTCCACCATCATCGAGTAATACGTCCGCATGATGCGGTAGCGATCCTCTTCGGTAGGTTCCTGGTAGACGCCGGTGGCGATGTAGTCCCGAATCTGTTGGAAGATCCAAGGATTGGATGATGCCGCCCGTCCGATCATCACGGCATCGCAATTCGTCTCCAGATACATGCGCAGCGCGTCTTCGGGCTTGAGGATGTCGCCGTTGCCGATCACCGGCACCTTGACGGCCGCCTTCATCTCTGCGATGCGCGTCCAATCGGAGATGCCGCTGTAGCCCTGCTCGCGGGTGCGAGGATGGAGCGCGATCGCCTGGACGCCGCAATCCTCGGCGATCTTGGCAATCTTCACATGCACCAGTTCCTGGTCATTCCAGCCGGCGCGGAACTTCGCGGTCAACGGAATCTTGATCGCCGCGCGGACCTTGCGTAGCAGATCCTCGACCAGCGGCAGGTCGCGAAGCAGACCTGATCCGCCGTTACAGCGAACTACCTTCTTCACCGGGCAGCCGAAGTTGATGTCGACGATGTCGAAGCCCTGATCCTCACAGTAGGCGGCCGCGTCGGCCATAACCTCCGGATCGGCCCCGAAAAGCTGTGCCGCGATGGGATGCTCGCCGGGATCGAAATACAGGTACTTGAAGGTGCGCGACGGCTTCTTGCCGGCCTTGGTCGCCTTGGAGGTCGCGACCACGCCATGGGAGCTGGTGAACTCGGTCATGATGAGCCCGCAGCCGCCCTGATCGCGAATCAGGCGGCGGAACACGGTATCAGTCACACCGGCCATCGGCGCCAGGACGGTCGCGTGCGCCAGCTTCACCGGGCCAACCGAGTAGCCGGAGGGGAACTGGGCGCGCTCTTCCGCGCTGTAGGATTCACGGACCATTCCTTTTAGTTTATCGTCGCTCGCCAACCGGATGGCTCAAGTTCGTTTGAGCCCCTATTTTCCGGCGACCAAGGCGACATTTTCGCCGGTGATTTCGAAAGGGAGGCTGGCCCAGTCGCGGTCGTCCGAAGTCGCGTATTCCTGCAGAATCTCGATCCGATATTTACCCGGTAGTAGGCCGCTGACCGTGAAATCCATCCCGCATTCGAGCCGCCCGAGCATCGCAAGGGCCCCCTTCCCTGCCTCTCCGGGATTGCGATCGAGCGCCGTCAGCGCGATGTCATAGAAAAAGGTCTTCTGGCAAACCTCCACCGGGAAGCGCACATGCGCGCGATAAAAGGTGACGGTTTCCAGGCGCACGGGTTGCCGGGCTGGGAGGGCGTCACCGGAAATCACCAGACGGCGCATAGGCGATGTCCACGGCATCGAGGCGTTCTCGGATCCACGGACCGTTGCAGGCGATCGCCATGCGTCGGCCAGCGATCGGGGAGGATGACGAGAGTATCGCTGTCGTTTGGCTGGCGGAATCTGCAACCGGCCGCTCGGATCCGGGTGCGCTATCACGTCGCGGAGCGCGGTCATCGCCGCGGCGGGCGACGCTGGAGTCTCGTTCGCGGTCGCCAAGAGCACATCGGTCACGGGCGCGCCGGTTGCGGCATCGACGAGTTGGATCTCGGTGGGCTCGGAAGAACCCTGAGAGATCAGCTGCAGACAACATCACGCCGCAAACCAGCGCGACGCTCAAGGACCTTTCCAATCGCCTGAGAGTTCATGCGGGGACCTTCGAGGTACAGCTTATCGAAATCGTCAAGGGAATTGGACGGGGCCAGATTCCGCGCCAAAAGTAAAGGCCAGCGCAACAATTCTAGCCGCGCCGGTCTAGCCGCGCCGGCCTTCGCTAGTCGGATTCTGAACGTGCTTTACGCGTCAAGTACTTTATTGATGCGCGGATAGACCCTTCGGGCATTGCCCTCGTAGATCATCCCCTTCTCGGCATCGTCGAGCCCCAGGTTCTCGATGTAGATCTTGGTGTCGTCGTAGTAGTTGCCGGTGGTCGGGTCGATACCGCGCTACAACGCCGAGGATCGGGTGAAGTTGATGAAGCTGATGTGGGACGCCATGGGCACCGAATTCGGCGGAGGGCACGAACTCTATGAGCGCAACTATTTCGGCAACCACGAAAGCATCCGTTTTGAAACCCCGTTGGTCGCCGAGATGACGGGCAAGGTCAATCAGTACAGGGGCTTTGCCGAAAAGTGCATAGCCGAGTACAATCTTGACGGCTGGACGTCGGACGATTTGATCAATCCAGACGACATCAGTTTCCACTCGAAGTGACTGCTACCGATTCGGGTCGATGGTCTCGACGGTCACCGAGGTGATCTGGCCACGACGAACAATCGCCCGGGTTCCCCGTGGTGCAAGTTGACGCAAACGCCTTCCATCGCGCGCGAGCTGTTCCCCTTCGCCGAGGGGAAAGGCAAGGATTCGATACTCGCCGTCTGGCATGCCAGCATAGTCGAACTCGCCGGTAGTGGAAGCTCGGCCGAGCTTGGCAAATAGTCCCCCGGTGGCGATCAAATCCCAATCGGATTCGGGGAGCGGCCAGCGGACCGCCATGGTGATGGCGTTTGGCGAGGGGGAGCGGCCGTCCGTCACGGTTCCTCGAATGCCGCCGGGTTGATCATCGAAGACAAGTTCGAGTTGACCGGTCCCGTCCCAGCGGAAGACGGGCTCGGTTAGCATCAGTCCCTTGTAGCGGATTCCAACCAGATAAACGTCTTGGGGACCACGCCGAAGGCCGATTCGGGGTTGCTTTAACCCCAATGGAAGGTTCAAGAAGTGGAACAGGCCGTCGGCGTCGATTCTGGTTTCCATGGCGCCGTTACCGGGATCGAAGCTGTCTACGGCGCGAAGAGCGAGCTGCAGGCCTGATGATTCCAACGGTTTCCCATCGATCATTACCGCGCGACCCGTGAGTTCGACACCCGGCTGAAAGGTGAGGTCAAGCTCGACATCCTCAGAGGTGACGGTGAAATCGCTGACCGAGCGCACGGCGGGCGGCGGGCCTCCTGGAGACGTTCTGGGAAAGACTTCAAGCCGGTAATCCCCGGGCAGCAGTCCGCGAACCAGGAAACCAGTGGCGCAAGGGACGTCGCCGAGTTGGCGCATGGCGGGAAGTTTAAGGCCGGCATGCTGATGGAGCACAGCTTGATAGGGCGCGCCGGCCTCGCATGAAGACTCAGGGAATCGAACTCGCGCGCGGTAGTAAAGGGTCTTGCGGACCCGGATGACGCCGGTATCCGCGTTTGCCCCGAAGGCGACTGGGAAGGGTTGGGCGACAGAAACATTTTCACCACCCGGCCAGAAGGTGACAGCGTAGTCGAGTTCACCGGGCCGTTCTTCGTTGTTCTGAGCATTGTTCTGAGAGTTGTCCTGAGCGTTGTTGTCGGCGGCGGGAGGATCGGGTGTTGCCTCGGGTGAGAGTTCCAGCCCCTGGCTCTGGCCCCAGGCTGCCGGACGTACGACGACAACGTAGTCCCCTGGCTGCTGGCCGGAAACCGAGAAGCCGCCGTCTGGGCCGGTGCGAACCATGTCCCCGGACGCGACATTCGAGCTCGCGTAGGCGGGCCCTTCGGTAACACGCAGGTTGCGCAAGGGAGCGACGACGACACTGAGGCCGGCAACCGGTTCGCCGGAATCGGCATCTTCCACGCGGCCGGATATCCCCGCCAATCGGTTTATCGGAATGCGGATGCCGTCGCGGATTTCAGCCGGAGGTACGTAAGGAGGCTGATAGCCAGGCTTGCGGATTGAAAGAGTGTACGTTTCCCCCGGCACGGCTTCGTAGGCGAAGCGAAACCCGCCCTGTGGGCCGGTCGTGGTGCGCTGGACGCCGACTCCGCTTCCCGTGATCTGGGCCGTGGGATTCTCGCGGACTGTGCTGATCGGCGCAAGCGTGAGCGTGACGTCGGGCACACCGGCGTTGGTCGCGGCGTCATAGACCGTGCCGCGAAGTTCGGTGAGTTGCTGTGCTCGGGCGCTGGGGATGGATTGGGCGAATGGGATCGCCAGGGACATCAAGATGAGCCAGGTCGAAGTTGGTATTCGCCGCACCCGCACCTCCGGTTTCGTTCTAAAAGGAATTGGAAACCGGGATTGCGGGATTTGTTCCAACCGGTCCGAATCCCGCTCATCCGCTATCAAAGCGGAAACCTAAGAATCCAGCACTTTATTGATCCGCGGATAAACCCGCCGAGCGTTGCCCTCATAGATCATCTTCTTCTTCGCGTCGTCGAGCCCCAGGTTCTCGATGTAGATCTTGGTGTCGTCGTAGTAGTTGCCGGTGGTCGGATCGATGCCGCGCACCGCACCCACCATCTCGGAGCCAAACAAGATGTTTTCGTGCGGCACGACTTCGAATAGCAGGTTGATGCCCGGCTGATGGTAAACGCACGTATCGAAGTAGATGTGATTCTTCATCATCTCCGGCAGCGTGGGACGCTTCATGTCCTGCGCCAGGCCGCGATACCGGCCCCAATGGAACGGAACGGCTCCGCCGCCGTGAGGAATGATGAAGCGCAGCCCCGGGAAGTCGGTGAAGATCGTCGAGTTCTGAATGAACTGCATGAACGCTGTGGTGTCCGCGTTCATATAGTGTGCACCGGTGGCGTGGAAGTTCGGGTTGCAGGAGCCGGAGACGTGCACCATCGCCGGGACGTCGAGTTCCTGCATCTTTTCATACAGCTTGAACCAGTTCGAGTCATAGAGCGGCGGCGCGGTCCAGTGGCCGCCCGACGGATCCGGATTCAAGTTGCAGCCGATGAAGCCGAGCTCATTGACGCAGCGTTCCAGTTCCTCGATACAACCATCCGGCGAGACGCCCGGAGACTGCGGGAGCTGGCAGACGCCCACGAAGTTCTTGGGGAACAGGCTGACGATCCGGTGGATGATGTCGTTGCAGATGCGTGACCACTCCAGGCTGATCGCCGGGGTGCCTTTATGGTGTTCCATGCGCGAGGCCCGCGGCGAAAAGATCGTCATGTCGGCGCCGCGCTCTTTCTGTAGCCGGAGCTGATTCTTCTCGATGCTCTCACGCAGCTCGTCATCCGAAATCTTCAAGTCCGACGGTTTGGGCGCTGAAGCCGGATCTTTTTCCCCGGCAAGCTGCTGTTTGCGCCATTCCTCAAGCTGTGGTGGAGCCGTGGTGTAGTGGCCGTGACAATCAATGATCATAGTGTTCCAGGTGTGCCGGAAAGCCGGTCGGAAAGTGGTTCGGGTTCTATCCTAGCGCACCCGGAGCACCGCGAATCAAGAAAGAAAACGCCGGATCCGAAGACCCGGCGCCACCTTCTTTTCTGAAACTGCGGGAATGTTCCGCGTGACCTACAGCGGGGAGTCAGGACGCGCAATCGACCGCCACATGTGAGCAACGGGACTGCCGTCATTGCCGAGCCCTTCTTTTGGCATCTTGAAATGGCGGCCGATGATCTCGCGGAACGGATCGATACTCAGTTCGACGCCTGGCTCAAAGGCATAGAGGTCATTGACCGTCACCAGCCGCGGCTCCAGGTACCACTTGTGGTTGAGCAACATTTTGTAGTCGGCTTGGATGTGTGGTGGTGGAACGTAGTCCTCCCCGAACATGCTGCGGTACAGGTCGGGATACTCGTAGCCGTTTTTCTCGTCCGCGTAGAAGCGCAGCGCCTGATGATATTTGATCGCGAAGGCGGTCTTCTCCGGCACGTATGGCTCGAACATCTGCGCACCCCAGTAGCCATGGTCCACGCGCATTAGCGCCTGCACCACGTCATGCAATAGGCAAGCCAGTACGATCTCCTCGGTCATGCCAGTTTCCTTGGCCCGCTTGGCGCTCTGGAAACAATGGTTTGCCGCGGTTTGAAATCGCTTGTCGAAGAACTCGTAGAGGTCGGGTTGCGCGCTCATCGGCTCCAGCACATCGACATTGGCGCCCTCCCGCTGCTGCACGAACAACGTACCAACCCCGCGACGATAGTCTCGCGTTGGAATCTGCGCCTCGATTTCCGCCGCCGTAGGGAACGTCCGGGCCGCTCCCCCACCGACCGCCTTTTCAAGCGTGTCGGCATTCTGCCGCACCTGCAGTTGGCCAATCATGTAGTCTTCCAGCGCGTCGGCCCGCGCTTCATGGCTCATCGCGGCGACTGCGGCCGCCCCCCCTGCGCTGGCAAAGAAATGACGTCGATCGATCTTGATCATGAGATTGCTCCTGGCGCCGGTTCCTGATTCGTTGGATCGCCCTCCATCCGCGACCGGCGGTTGCGCCCATTGTACCCGACGCGGGCGATATCGGAAACCATGGGATTTCCTGAATGTTATTCAAACGACAAGGTCCCGCCGGGCTCCGCGCCTGATCCTCGCGCCTCAGGACGCCAATTAGTGCGCCTTTCGGCTGGCGCGTTGCGGGAATATGATAATGCTCACCGCCATGAAACCAAGCAGAACGGCGGAAGCGACATATCTGCTCAACGCTAACCCGCCTTCCTCCAGTGGCTTGTCCAGAAAATCACCGACCACGGCTCCGAGCGGGCGGGTGAGAATGAAAGCCAACCAAAACAGCGCGGTTCCAGAGACATGCGTCCAAAAGTGGGCCGCGGCAATGAGTGCAAGCATCGCGCCGAAGATCAGTGCACTCCCGCCGTATCCAAACCCGGCGTCATCGGCGGTCCAGTCTCCGAGCGCCGTTCCGAGAGTCTGCGAGAACATGATCGTAACCCAGTAGAAGATCTCTGCCTTAGGCGTAGCGACGGTATGGACCGAAATGCTTCCCAGCGTTCGATACCAGGTCAGCAGAGAAAGGAGCAGCAGCGCCAGCAACAAAGACGTGCCACCGGCGTAGCCGATGCCCAGGTCACGAGTGGCGTAGTCGGCTATGGTGGTTCCCACGGTTGTGGTCGTGATGATGGTGATCCAGTAAACGTAGGGGTGGAATTGGTGGGCCTTGATCTGGACCAGGACCGCGATGATGAACAGCACACCGAATATCGCGGTTCCCACAACGTAGCCAAGATTCATGGACATCGAGACCGAATCCCCGGCCGTTTCCCCGAGCGTCGTCGCAAAAATCTTGAGTACCCAGAACAAAAAAGTGACTTCGGGAACCTTGCTGATGGCGTCTAACTGGTGATCATTCGCTGTTTCAGTCTGCAAAGTAGGTCTCCTTTGATTGAGGCAAGACTCAGTAGACAACGGCCCCCTCGTGGCAGGCCGAAGCGCCAACGATACCGGAGCATCCTGAAGATTTGCTGAAGTGCCGCCAACCCTGTGGGCCCCCGGCCGCGGCGGTTGTATCCACCCCCGGTTTTTGACGAAGCAGCGGATTTCCTGAATGTTATTCTGAAACTACAAGGTCCCGCCGGGCTCCCAGCCCGATCAAGCCTCGCACACGATGGGTTACGCCACACGCCACTACGCACGCTCTTACGTCGGCGGAGGCGGTACACCTGAAGGCCTGAAACTCATTCTCATCGCGAACGTCGCCGTCTATCTGCTGCAGATTTTCGGCCTGAACGAAATCCTGACGTCCCTGTTTGCGGCTCAGATTCCCGGCGGATTCGGCACATTCTGGCCGTGGCAGATCGTCACTTATATGTTCCTGCACGGCGGGTTCCTGCACATCGGCTTCAATATGCTGATGCTGTGGATGTTCGGCCGCGAGCTCGAATGGACCTGGGGCCGGCGGAAGTTCCTGCAGTACTACTTCTTCTGCGGCATTGGCGCCGGCATCTGTATTGTGCTCCTGGGTCTGCTCGCGGGCGACCCACGACCCACCATTGGAGCCTCGGGCGCGATCTACGGGGTCTTCCTGGCCTCGGCGATGCTGTGGCCGGACCGGGAAGTGCTGATCTACTTCCTGTTCCCCGTCAAGATGAAGTATCTGGTCGCTCTGTTGGGGGCCTTCGCCTTGTTCGGAAGCTTTACCTCGGGCGGCACCATCAGCAACATCGGTCATCTCGGCGGACTGCTGGCCGGCTACATTTACTTCCGGATCGGTGGACTGGGCCGGATCAACTTCAGCCCCGTGGCCTCGGCGCAGGACGCCTACAAGGCCTGGAAACTGCGGCGCGCCAAGAAGAAGTTCCAGGTTTACATGAAGAAGCACGGACACCGGTCCGATCAGGACCCATGGGTCAACTAACTTCCCCTCGCGGAAAGTAACGACGAACGAAACGGCCGGCGAACATTTGAAACCCGGAAGTCCCCGGGCGCATCATTTGTTATAGTGCGAGTTATGAAGGCGTTCCGGATCTCTTTGAATGTTTTTGCCGCGGCGCTGGCGGCGCTGTGCCTGTCGCTCCTGCTCCCGGCGCAAGGTCCGATCAATACGGGCGGCCCCACGGTCGCAAAGCCTAAGCAATCCTCCGAGAAGCAGAAACAGAAGGAAGAGGAGCAGGCGCCGATTGAATCCGAGTTCAAGCCGGATCTCAATACCCCGGAATCCCTGGTCACATTCGGCGTTGATGCGCCGACCGTAACCGTCGATGTGTCGGTGATCGATGAACAAGGACGCTTCATCCCGAACATTCCGCCAGAGTACTTCTACCTGGAGGAAGACGGCGATCCGCAGAAGATTACCAATTTCGCCACCACCGAGGCCCCGTTAACTGTCGCGCTGGTGATTGAGTTCTCCAACCTCTTCCAGCAGTACTATTCGTCGACTTGGCAGGAGACGTTAACCGCCGCCTACACATTTGCGCAGACTCTGCGTCCCGACGACTACATCGCGGTGGTGGCCTACGATCTTCGCCCGGAGATTCTGTCCGACTTCAGCAACAATCGCCAGGATACGGCCGTCGCGCTGTCGCGGCTGAAGATCCCGGCCTATTCGGAAGCCAACCTCTACGACGCGCTGACGTTTACGGCCGAACGCATGGAGGATATCGAAGGCCGCAAAGCGATCGTTGTCATCACCAGCGGCGTCGATACAATCAGCCATATGAACTTCGGTGATGCGCGGAAGCGGCTCCAGAATGCCGGCGTTCCGATTTATGCGGTCGGCATGATGCAGGCCCTTCGCACCATCATGTACGGCTACGGGCAGATCAGCAATTCGCAAAATATGACGTACATGATGGCGGACAACCAAGTCAAGACGTTCTCCAAGGAGACCGGCGGGATGGCCTTTTTCCCACGCTTCTACGGCGAGTTCCCCGGCATCTTCCAGACCATCTCCGACGCATTGCGGCAAGAGTACGTGCTCACCTACCAGCCCACCAATCAGAAGCGCGACGGCAAGTTCCGCGAAATCGAGGTGAAGCTGCAGGATCCGAAGACCCGCAAGAAGCTGGAGATCCAGCAGGACGGCAAGAAGATCAAGTACCAGATCATCGCCAAGAAGGGTTATCAGGCTCCGCGAGAAGTCGAATAGCGCAACCCTCCAGAAAGATTTCAACAACCACCCGCGAGCAGCATCGCTCTCGCGGGTTTTGTTGTTCATAGCGACGCCCGCCCTCCCGTCATGCGCCGCTACTTTCGAGAACTGACACAACATTTGCACGGCCGGATGCACAAAAGAAAAAGTCAAGGATTTCTTCTTTCGTTTTTTGAGTCCGTTACGAGATGCATTGACATCCCCGTTTCCAACTTGCTACCTTCCTCATGTTCTGGCCATGCCCTTTCATACCGCTCCTGCTTCCGCGAACATTTCGATTCTTCTCGTCGACGACAACAAGAACGGCCTTGCCGTTCGCAAGGCGGTCCTGGAAGAGTTAGGGCACACGGTGACGACCGCTAAGCGTGGCTCCGAAGCGCTGGAAGCCTTTGCCGAGGCTCGCTTCGACATGTTGATCACCGATTACCGCATGCCGAAGATGGATGGCATTGAGCTAATCGGCCACGTGCGCGAGCAAGCTCCCGGGTTGCCGATCATTCTCGTATCCGGTTTCGTTGAAGCGCTGGGATTGACCGAGGAGACCACAGGCGCCGATGCGGTGATCCAGAAGAACTCTCACGAGGTCGGGAACCTGACCCGGGCCGTGAATCGTCTGCTTCGCAAGAAGCCCGCCACGCGCGCTACAGAGGCCAATACGCGGCGCAAGAAATCCGGCAGCTAACCGGCCACCGCCGTTTCTGATTTTCTGGAAGGTTTTATTTCGCCGGACCGATTGGCGTGGCCATCACCGGACCGTTCTGCTGCGGCTGCTTCGCATTGCTCTGATCCGCCTGCTTGGCGTCTTGTTTAGCGGCCTGGGTCGCGGCGCGATGCACTTGCTCGAAGTAGCGCTCCACGTACGGCTGTTGAATGCGCGGGATCTCATCGCGATGGATGCGGCTGCCTGCCTCGCTGTGACCAGCCTGTTGCGTGGTGAGCTCGGTTCGCAGCGTTTGCTTGGTCTCCCCGACTTCCATCATTACTTCGCCGGAAACCTTTTCGGCGCGCTGCATCAGCAGTTCGCTGACCTCGCCCATCGCCTGCAGCAACGCAGCCTGTTCGATCGCCTTCTCACCATCGGCCGAACCGGATCCGCTGGCGGCCTGCTCGGAAGGTTGACCGGGCTGATTTGAGTTCGTGGCCTGTTGCGCTTCGCCCTGCTGGCTCGACTCCTGGCCACCGTCGGCTTGTTGTTCGCCCTGCGACTGCTGATCCTGGCTACCCTGTTCGCCGCTCTCATCGCCCTTGCTCTGTTGTTTCTGCTGGTCCTGATTGTTATTGGCCTGCTCAGAGGGCGCATCATTGTCGGTCATTTTATTGAGCATATTGGCCAGCGCATCGCGGAGCTTATCGAGCATCGACGAATCACTGTTATCCCGGCTCTGATTCTGATCGCTGGGGTTGCCGTCGGCGTTGGCGCCCTGATCGTCCGGCGAGCTCTGCTGATCGGCGCTTTCCTGATCGGCGCCCTCCTGCTGTTCGCCCGAAGACTCGCCTTCTTGATCGCCCTTCTGCTTATTGGAGTTGTCGGACTGGTTCGCGCCGGCATCCTGCTCAGTCAGTTGATCCGCCTCACCCTCGCTGAGCAGAGATTCCTGTTCCTGATCGGGCTGCGGAATGGCCACCGCATCGGTTCCGTTCTCGGGCTGCTCCCCGTTGCTCGAAGCAAAATTCGGTTGCGCCATTTCCGGCTCGGCCCCCCGCTCCGCGAGCTCCTCCGGTTCATTCTGGAAGAACGTATCGACGGCCATCGTCAACAGCGACGGTTTGAGGTCCAGACTCCCGACCACCGCATAGCGCAGCGCAAACAGCCCCAACGCGACCAGCAGCAGTCCCCCGGCGATCACTCCATAGCGCGAACGCGGAGTCGGCAGAGCGAGTTCCAAATTCACCCCGCGCGCCAGTCCTTCGGCATGCTGTTGCTGCAACGCGCTGACCTGCTCCCAGCCGGCCTTGGGATGCTCCGCGAAATAGTGCGCCGTGGAGATCGCATCACACAGTCCTACCCGATGGTCGATCCGCTGCGCGAGCTGATACGGCGAAGGAAGATGATGGCGCACCTGATAGACGCCGACCGCCAGGCTCGCCGCGGCGAGCAGCACTGGCCAATACCAGTCCAGCAGAGAGGTTCCGATGAGCAGCAGCAGGATCGCGCCGGCGAGCCCGATGACGAGCGCGAACGCACCCTTTTCCAGCACCAGTTGGCGCATGACCCGGCGTCGGGCCTGATCCAGGAGTTGCGCGAGAGAAAGAACTTGAGGCACAGATAGCTCGACTTATGCTTACAGGTCCGGCCGGGCTGCGGCCGGATCCTAAGGGAACTCTATATTATGAGCATACAATCCCCGTAGGAAAAGAATCGATAGCGCTCGGCGACCGCGTGCCGGTAGGCGTCTAGGATCAACTCGGTGCCCGCAAAGGCGGCGACCAGCACCAGCAAGCTCGACTGCGGCAGATGAAAGTTTGTCAGCATGGCGCCGGTATGGCGAAACTTAAACCCAGGCTTGATAAATAGATTGGTTTGCGTTGCACCTTCGGGACTTTCGATCGCGCGAACACTCGTTGTCCCCGCCGCGATCACGCGCTCAGCTCTCTTGATTGCCGAAAGTGTTCCATGTGGAACACTCAGGCGTTCGGTGTGCAGCTCGGCTTCGTCCAGATTGTTGGTGCGCAGCGGTGCGAAGGTTCCCAACCCAACATGTAGGGTGACCTTGCCAATCTCGGCACCACGGCTGCGGCACGAGTCGAGAATCTCCGGAGTGAAGTGCAGCCCGGCGGTCGGCGCGGCGACCGACCCACGCTCCGATCCGGCAAATACCGTCTGATATCGCTGACGATCATCGTCCGTATCCTGACGCTTGATATAGGGCGGCAGGGGCACGTGGCCGGCCTGCTCCAGGACATCAAATAACTCGCCCTGTGGATAAAGTCGTACGGTCCGTTCACCGAATTCGCCCCGGTCGATCACCTCCAGGCGCAGTACGTCGCTGACATGAACACGTTCACCGACGCGCATCTTGCGGCCCGGATTCACCAGCGCCTTCCAAACCATCGGGTTGCTGGTCGGCGTGGTGAGAAAAACTTCGACGGTCCCTTCCGACAGTCTTGCCGGGCCGTCTGCTCCTCCATCTTTCCCGGGAATTTCCCGGCGGCCGATCAGTCTTGAAGGAAACACGCGGGAGTCGTTCAGAACCAAACAGTCCCCCGGACGAATGTATTCCGGGAAGTCGCGAAACTGGCGATCCTGCCAGGTTCCCGAAGCCCGGTCGACCACCAACATGCGCGAGGCGGCACGGTCTGCCAGCGGCTCCTGCGCGATCAGCTCTTGGGGAAGCTCATAGTTGAAGTCGGATAGCTGCACGGTGGGTGAACGGGCGAAGAAACGGTCTTGCGTAAGCTCAAGCTTACCGTACGCGGAAGGGTGCCCTAAGCAGAACGATAGACTGAAATCAGAAGTCCTTTCGCCATGCCAGAACGCATCTTAGCCATTGAATCGTCCTGCGACGAAACTGCCGCGGCCGTGGTGGAGAGCTGCGTCGAATCCCCGAAAAGCGGTGTACAGATCCTTTCTTCGGCCGTAGCCTCACAGATCGCCGCACATTCGCGTTATGGGGGCGTCGTGCCGGAACTGGCTTCGCGCGAACACCTGCGGGCGATCGTTCCGGTGGTGCGCGATGCGCTCTCCGAGGCGGACACGCGCCTCGAAGACCTCAGCGCAATCGCGGTCACCGAGGGTCCCGGGCTTGGTGGGTTCCCTGCTGGTCGGGATCACCTATGCCAAGGCGCTGGCGCTCACCCACGGGCTTCCGTTGATCGCAGTGAATCATATCGAAGGGCACATCCATGCGGTGGCGAGCCAGGAACCGGTCGCGTATCCCGCGCTGGCGCTGGTGGTCTCTGGCGGACATACTCACCTCTACGAAGTGGGCGAAGGATTCCGCTACCGGCTGCTGGGACGCACGCGCGACGATGCCGCCGGGGAGGCGTTCGACAAGGTCGCCAAGCTGCTGGGATTCGGCTATCCCGGCGGACCGGTGATTGACCGGCTGGCTCCGCACGGCGATCCGCGAGCGGTGAAGCTCGGGCGGACGAACATGAAGGGAAATCTGCTGGACTTCAGTTTCAGCGGCCTCAAGACCGCCGTACTGCGCTGGTATGAAGCCCAGGGGATCGAGGATGAGGTCCGGACCCGGCGGGCGCTGCTGAAACAGACGCTGACGCCCTCGCTGGAGCAGTGGCTGGCCGTGACCCCGCGGGCGACTCTGGACCTGCTGGCCTCGTTTCAACACACGGTGATCGAGGAGTTGCTGCGGCGCGCCCGTGCCAGCATCGAACAGATCGGAGCCGAGAGCCTGATTGTTTCCGGCGGGGTCGCCTGCAACCCGGGCTTGCGGCGCGCGGCCGAGGAGGCCGGGCTCGGGATTCCGGTGTTCTTTCCGACCTTCGGTCTCTCCACGGACAACGCGGCGATGATCGGCGCGGCGGCATTCCCCAAGCTCGCCCGCGAGGAGTTCTCGGATCTCGGGCTGCGGGCTCGGGCGAACCTCGCGTTGGTCTAAGGCTCCAACGGGTTCACAGCCATCCACGTGATCCTTCGCCGATCTCCCGCGTGGGTTCCGCCCTTTGCTACCCTTGCGGCATGCAGCCTGGTAACGGGATCTCCAAGAACCTGCAAACTTCGCTGGTCTTGATCTGGCTGGTGATGACGCTGTCCGTCGTCATCTATTTCGGGATTATCCAGGTGCTCGGTCCTGAGCTGGTCGGGGTTGACCAGAATCAAGGCTCCCTGCTCGAAACTGTCCTGCTCGGTATCGCGATCGGAATCACGGGAGCGTCCTTCCCCATCCGCAACAGCATGCTAAACCGAGCCCGGGCGGCGGCACGCCAGGAAACGATCGAGCAGCTTTCCGGGGATGCGCCCAGGGAGGTCTCGCGCGCATTGCGCATCAGCGCCCTGATCCTGCCGCTGGCGATGTGCGAGGTTCCGGCAGTCCTCGGCGTCGTGGTCTACTTCCTGAACGGATCCGACCGGTACACGCTGTTTTTGGGAATCGCGCTGGTGGGGATGCTGCTCCATTTTCCTCGCAAAGAAGAAAGTCTCTGAGCTTTCGCGTAAAATACGCTCTATGCGCCAGTTGTTCTCCCCGTTCCGTTTCGTCGCCGCATTGGTGTGCCTCGCCTCGCTGGGCGCCCTCCAAGCCGAGGTCGTTCGTGTTGAAGTTACCGAACGCGCGGACCTGCCCATCCGAGGTCTGGATTTCGAGCGAATCGCCGGACGGGTGTATTTCGCAATCGACCCCAAGGCGGAAGCCAACCAAGGCATCGCCGACATCGCCCTGGCGCCGACCAACGCGGAGGGCCTGGTCGAGTTCTCTTCCGATTTCCTGATCTTTCGTCCCGCCAATGAGTTGCAGAGCAACAGCACGGCCTTGGTGGAAGTGCCGAACCGCGGCCGAGCCTTGATGTTCAACGGACTCAATATTGACGCGCGCGGCGACATGCGGACCGAAGAGGATTTCGGCGACGCCTTCACGTTGCACGAAGGGTTCACGATGGCGTGGCTCGGCTGGCAGTTCGACGTTCGTCAGGCCGAAGGATCCTTCAAGCTGTATGCGCCCGTGATTGATGAAGTCAATGGCCAGGACATCACCGGTCCGGTCCGGGTCGAGGTCATTACGAACCAAACCGGCTACGACACAGCGCTTCCCTACCCGGTCTCCGATCCGAAGTCAGGAACACTGACCGTACGCGACGAGGTTTATGGTGAGCGAACGGAGATCCCGGCAAGCGAATGGAGCTTCAACAAAGACCAGACCGGCATTGAATTTCCGTCGGGATTCACCCCAGGGCGAATCTATGAGTTCATCTATACAGCGAAGGATCCGGCGGTGGCAGGCCTGGGATTTGCCGCCATGCGCGACTTCGTCTCACACCTGAAGAACGAGGCGATTGCCGAAGGGGTGGGCGACACCGGCGAGATTCAACATGCGATCGGCTACGGGTTCAGCCAAAGCGGACGCTACCTGCGCAATTTCCTCTACGACGGCTTTAACGTCGATGAGCAAGGCCGGCAGGTCTTCGATCTGGTGTGGGCGCATGGCGCGGGCAGTGGCCGGGGGAGCTTCAATCAACGCTTCGCGCAGCCGGGGCAGACTACCGGGCAGTTCACCGGCTCGTACTATCCCACGGATCTGCCTCCTTATCATCCGCAGGACATTCTGGCAAAATCCATCGAACAGGGCGTGACGCCGAGGTTGATCCTGACCAACGGAGCACATGAGTATTGGGGCCGGGGAGCAGGATTGAACCACGCATCGATCAACGCCGAGACAGCTCCGGATCCGGTGACAACACGCATTTACCTGCTGGCGGGGACCCAGCATGGCACCGGCGGGCGGCTGGAATCGCGGGACGATCCACGTATGCAGTATCCGACCAACCCGATGGACTGGACCTTCTTCATGCGCGCCATGCTCATGAATGCCCAAGAGTGGATCGCCTTCGGTTATGATCCGCCACCGTCCGCCTACCCGACCGGCCGGCAGATCGTCGCGCCGGAAGATTTGGCCTTTCCGGTGATCCCGGGGGTGAAGGCTCCAACAGTCATTTATAACCCGTGGGACTTCGACTATGGTCCGGATTACCTGGAGCACCGGATCGTCTCGGTGGAGCCGCCTGTGCGGGTCCGCGAATACCGCACGCGGGTTCCTCAGGTGAACACCGACGGCAACGAGACGACGGGTGTGATTATGCCGGAGTTGGCGACACCGCTGGGCACCTACATGGGCTGGAACCTGCGGAGCGAACAGATCGGGGCACCGGGTCAGCTTTATTCGCTGATCGGGTCCTTTATTCCGTTCCCGCTAACCGCCGACGAACGGGAGGCCACCGGCGATTCGCGACGCGCCATCTCGGAACGGTATGCCAACGGCCAGGACTACCTGAAGCGGATCGAGAATGGAGCTCGTGGACTGGCGCTGGAACGGTTCGTGCTGGAGCGGGACATCGAAGAGATCGTCGATCGCGCCCGACAGCACTGGCAAGAGTGGGTGGTTACGCGAGCAGCGAAACAGTAGGGATCACGAAGTCGCGCCCGCATTCCCTTAAACCGCATCCCCCCGGTCCCATGACGCAAAACCGACGGCAGAACTCCCGGGATTCAGGCCACCAGATCCTTCCACTGAATGACCTGAAGATATTTACCGGACCTCGATATTCCGAATATTGAGAATATTGCCGGTGGAAAGCTCAAAGCTCGCGATGGCGATGCTCAAATCCGCTTCCGCCCGGCTCTCCTGGCTGCGGGCAGTGACCATTTCGGTCTGCCGCTGTTGGACCAGGAACAACGTGGAGGTTCCGGCGCGGAACTGGCGCTGCTCGCTCTCGTACTGGGCTTCGGCCGATGCGCGAAAAACGCGCGCCGATTCCAGCCGGGCCTGCGCGGAGACGATCGCCTGCATGGAATTGCGAACATCCGCTTCGATCGTCACTTCGGTCTGCTGCCTCTGATTTTCGATCCGCCGACCCTGGGCAATCGCGGTTTCGAGGTTCGCCTTCGCCGTCCGGTTGCGTAACGGCAGGGAAATCTGCAGTCCCACGGTAGTGGTGGGGAAGCTACCTTTGAACAAATTCCCCAGCGACTGGCCATAGTTGCCCACCAGCAGTCCGGGAACGCCGCTTCCCGTAGGGGCCGGCGGCAACGGTTCCAGGCCGGCTAGCACCGACAGCTCATTGAGGCGATCCGTAGTAGCGGTGTTCGAGAAAGGGCTCGACCTCGATAACTGCGTACCGGACAGGCCGGCATTGGTGTGTGTCACGGTGACGTTAATCTGCGGCTTGAGGCTTTCCTTCGACAACCGCTGGTTGGCGGCGTTGATTTCGTTGTTGATCCGCAGCTGCTGCATCTCCGACCGTTGGCGCAGCGCTTCGGCAACCGCATCGTCCAGCGGAACGATTGGCGGCACCAGATTCACGGCCGTCGTCGGAATGAATGCCGTGGACCACATCTGATCGCCACGATCCCCCAAAATAAGTGTTTTTAGGGCATTTTCAGCGACCGTCAAGGCCTCCTGGGCGCTATAGGCATTGAGCTCGAAGGTCGCAAGCTGGGCCTGCGCGGCAACCACGTCGATCGGCGCCAGCACGCCTTCGCTCTCTTGGCGGCGATTGCTGGCGTCCTGCTCCCGCCCGAGTTGCACCGCCTCCAACTGGATCTGCAGGTTGTCATAGGCAAACACCAGATTCCAATAGGCCTGCTCGGCTTGCGGTGATGGTCTGCATCAGCTGCTGGCGGAATTGCGAGTCCGTAAGTTGCTGATTCTTCTTGGCGACCTCAATCGAGTTCCGGTTCGCATCGTACAGCAGGTTCCGCCACAGCGGCTGCGTATAGCTCAGGTTCAACGAGGTCGGGTAAGTCGGATTCAACGTCGTGAAGGTATTGCTGGTCCACGTTCGTTGGTTGTTAAAGTCCGCCTGATAGGTGGCGCCCCACGGCAGCGCGCCGTTGAATTGCGGATCCAAACCCGAGTTCCGGTTGGTCACCGCGCCGTTCGTCGCACCCCCAATAGCCGAGGCCACGGGCACGACGTTTTTGGTAAACGACGCCGCGGTGCCGAAAATCGGATCGTAGACACCCAGCGACGCAGCGGCCGCGTACCCGGACAGGTCCTGATCAATGCGCGAGATGTTTACGTTGCGGTTGTTCGCCAGCGCCATCGCCAGTGCCTGTTCCAGGCTCAGGGGCATGTCTCTGAAGATTCCCACACGAGGAGGCAGGCGAAACTCACGAGCTGGAGGCACCTCTGTTTTCCCAGAGTCCACCTCCAGCGCCTGCTGGGCCAAGCCCGGCAGCGTCATGGTCAGCGCCAACGTCCAAATTGTCCAGGAAATCGACCAGAAATTGCGAAGAGCGTGTGTAAAATTCCTCCGCGAACGCATCTATACCTCTTCACCCTTTCGTTGCAACGCGCTGGTGGCCGCCGTGGCTCCGGCTTCCTGCAGCTTTCCGGTCAAGCGGCGAGCGCGGTTGCGAATCGTGCGCACGAGGCGCGTGTCTTTCATGTCTTCAAAAAGCGAGTAGAACACCGGCACAGCCAGCAGGGTCAGAAGCAGGCACATACTCTGCCCGCCGACGACCAGCACACCGATGGCGCGGTTACTCGCCGAACCGGCGGAGTTGGAAAGCACTACCGGCAACATACCCGCCACCAGCGCCATCGTCGTCATCAGGATGGGACGCAAGCGGTCCCGGTTGGCCTCGATGATCGCGTCATACATCGCCATGCCCTTGGCCCGCAGACCGTTCATATGGTCAATCTGCAAAATCGCATTCTTCTTGACGATGCCGAACAGCAGCAACAGCCCGAGGCCGGAGAAGATGTTAATGGTCTGGCCCGCGATATACAGGCTCAGGATGCCGAACGGCACCGAAAGCGGCAGGGTCAGCAGAATCGTGAATGGATGCAGAAACGATTCAAACTGCGCCGCCAGCACCATGTACATAAAAATGAACGTCAGCGAAACCGCCATCAGAAAATATGAGGCTGTTTTTTCGAGCTCACGCGACTGTCCGGTGGCGCCCGCCGCATAGCCCGCGTCCATCTGCATGCCCGCGGCGACTTCCGCGAGGCTGTTGGTCACGTCGGCCTGCGAGGCCCCCGGCAACAGGTTCGCGGAAATGGTCACCTGCCGCTGACGGTTTAGACGATCGATCGAGGATGGCGCCTCGCCTTGTTGGACCTTGACGACCTGATCCAGGCTCACCGGACCCGCCTTGATCGAGTTCACCGTGAGCTGATTCAGAGCCTCGCGCTTGGTGCGGAACTCCTGCGCCGCGCGAAGACGAACGTCATACAGTTCCCCTCCGGAAGGGAAGCTTCCGACCACCTGCCCAGCCAGCAGCGTATTCAGCGCCTGGGCGATGTCGGAGACCCGTACGCCCAGGTCGGCCGCGCGCTCGCGGTCAATCTGCACGCGCAGTTCGGGCTTGCCGTACACCAGCGACGTGTCGATGTCGGTGATGCCGGGGATGTCCTTGGCCCGCTGCATCAGCTCCGCCGAATATTCTCCGAGCTTACTGAGGTCCGGCCCGCTGAGGCTGAACTGAATGTCGGAGTTGCCGCTCCAGTTGCCCGCGCCAACCCGGGTCCGCAGGTCGGACGGATAGTTCTTGAAGATGTCGCGCGTGCGGACGATCATCTGGCCCTGCGAGTACTCGCGGTCTTCCACCGGCACCAGCTTCACGTAGATATTCGCCGCGTTCAGCGCGCGATCCTGGCCGTTGCCGACCGTGGTTAACGTCGCCACCACTTGCGGCATGGCGCGGATGTCGCGGGCAATCCGCTCCGCGACATTGGTGGTCGCGGCCAGCGAAGTCCCTTCCGGCGTCCGAATATCCACGTTGTATTCGCTCTTATCGTCGGTGGGCGTGAAGCTCTTTCCCACCACCATGAACAGCGGGACCGAACTCAGCACCACCAGCACACAAAGCCCCACCATCGCCTTGCGATGATGCATCGACCATTCGAGCATCACCGTATATGCGCGATCGAGGATGCGGAAGAACCAGGAGTTCTTGGAGCCGCTCACGTGGCCCTCTTTCCGGCGCTCCGGCGCACGCAGGAAGCGGGAGCTGAGCATCGGCGTCAGCGTGAACGACACCAGCAACGAAACCGCCACGGCAAATCCCGCCGTCAGCCCGAACGAGCTCATAAAGCGGCCGACAATGCCGCCCATGAAACCAATCGGAACAAAGACCGCCAGCAGCGATAGCGTGGTCGCCATCACCGCGAGACCGATTTCCCGAGTCGCCGCGACCGCCGCCTGCATGGGCGGCATGTCTTTCTCCTCGATGTAGCGATAGATGTTCTCCAACACGATGATGGCGTCATCAATCACCACGCCGACCATCAGCGTTAGCGCCAGCATCGTGATCTGGTTCAACGTGAACCCCATCCATGCCATCCCGGCGAACGTCGAGATGATGGAGGTCGGGATCGCCACCGCCGCAATCAGCGTCGTCCGGATGTTGGCCAGGAAGATATAAATGATCACCGAAGCCAGGATGCTGCCCTCGATCAAGTGCGACTGAATCGCGTCCACCGCCTGTTGAATAAAGACCGAATCATCCTTGATCAGTTGGAGCCTTACGTCCGAGGGAAGCTCGGCCTTGAGTTGCTCAACGCGGGACTTCACCTCGTCCGCCGTGGCGATCGTATTCGTACCGGACTGCTTATAGACGACGAGGGTCACCGAGGGCTTGCCGTTCAGACGCGCCGAAGATTCGGGCTCCTCGATGGCGTCCTCGGCAAAGCCGATATCACGAAGCTTCACCACATAGGCGCCGCGCGTGGCGATCGCGATCTCGTTGAACTGTTCCGGGTCGACCAAGCGGCCCAAGGTACGGACCGTCAATTCCGTATCCCCTTCATTCACGCTGCCGGCCGGCATTTCCACGTTCTGCTGGCGAAGGGCACTGGCCACGTCGGCGACGCTCAGTCCGTAGGCGCGCATCCGGTCCGGATCCACCCAGACGCGGATCTCACGGCGCAGTCCTCCCACCAGGCGAATTTCCCCGACGCCTTCCACATTTTCCAGACGCGGTCGGATGGTCTTATCCGCAAGCTCCGTGATTTCGCGGATATCGCGATCCGCGGAAACCGCGATCTGCAGCACCGGGTTCGCGTCCGGATCCATCTTGGTGATCACCGGCGTTTCAGCGGTTTCCGGAAGATCCGGCAGCGTCTGGCTCACCTTGTCTCGGATCTCCTGCGCGGCAACGTCTCCGTCCTTATCCAGCAGGAACGCGATCCGCACCGTCGAAAGACCCTGGACGGACTGCGAGCTGACCTCATCGATCTGACTGATCGTGTTGACCGCATCCTCAATGCGCTTGGTGATTTCGGTTTCGATCTCCTCGGCTGTCGCGCCCGGATTCACGGTCGTGATCATCACCGTCGGCACATCGACTTTCGGAATCAGATCCACGCCGAGCGTGGTGTAGGCAAACGCGCCGATCACCGTCAGCGAGAGAACCAGCATCGTGGCGAACACAGGTCGCCGAACACAGATTTCCGCGAGTTTATGCACCTGAGTAACTCCTTTCGCTGGGGGCTTCGCTGCCCGCCGGCGGAACATTTGCCGAGGTCGTAGTGGCCTCTACCGGTTGGCCGTCATACAGATCGGCAAGGTGGTCGGTGGCGACGACGGCGTCGGCGGGAAGCCCGCTCAGGATGCGAATCATGGCGCCATCCCGTTCGCCCAACTGCACCACAGCCAGACGCGCCGTATCGTCGATGATCATGAAGACTTGGGAAGAGTTGGTGGTCGCATCGGTGATGACCGATGAGCTCGGAACAAAGATCCCGGTGGCGTCGCCCGCCAGCACAACCCGCGCGGTCGCGAACATGCCCGGCCGCAGCTCCCGGTCCGGATTCGGGAAGCGAACCTCGGCGATGAAGGTTCGGGAGGCCGGGTCAACCGCCGGATTCACGGCCGTCACCCGTCCGAGGAAGTTGTGTCCGGGATACCCGGAGACGTTCGCCTCCACATTCATGCCCACCTGAACGCTGGCCGAATACGTCTCGGGGACCTGAAGTTCCAGCTTGATCGGCGTGATACGCAGAATGGTCGCCACGGTTGTGGTGGCGGAGACGTACTCACCGTCGGCAACCGGACGGGCACTGACATATCCGGCAAATGGTGCCCGGATCTGCGTATCATCCAACGCTTTCTCGGCCAACGCGAGTTGCACGCGCGACCCCCGCGAGCGATGCTTCCTGCGTCACCACACCCTGATAGTTCTGGCGCGCCGCGTTCTGCGTCGCCTCAAACTGTTCACGAGCCGCATTTGCCTGCGCCTGCGCGGTGTCGACTTCCGTTTGGGCCTGATCGTAGGTGGTGCGGGAAATATCGCCGGACTCGACCAGGTTGGCGTAGCGTTTTGCGTTGGCCTGCGCGAGCCGAAGCTGGGCCTGGGCCGACTCATAGGACGCGCGCGATGCGGCCACCTCGGGGACATTGACGACTTCAAAGCTCTGGTTCTGGGCTAAGCCAATCCCCGATTGCGCCTGCCGCAGCGAGGCTTCCGCCTGCTGCATCTGCGCCCGCGCCTGGTCAAGCCGAAGCTGCGCATCGCGATCGTTCAGCCGGGCGATCAACTGCCCTTTTTGAACGAAGTCGCCCACGTTCGCCAGCGTCTCGACGATGATGCCGGGCGATTCGGGGGCGACGTCCGACGTTTCCTCGGCGGCGAATCCACCGGTGGCCTGAACCGTCGCCGACACTTGCTTGGTCACGACGCGGACGGCCTGGACCTGCAGCGCGCTTCGGGTGCCGGTTGTCGCCGCTTCCGTGGAAGCCTCCGCGACCTCGTTGCCGTTCCCGCCGCACGCGACGGTCACCAGCAGGGTCGCAAGCAGCGCCGCCACGGAGACACGCGTCCGAAAGCGCTTGGCGCATGTGTTGAAAAAGGGTCTCATATGTGGATCTCTGGTCGTATCTGGTTCGCGATCTTGAAAAGTTTCAGAGGTCGTTTCCGTTTCTTGTTGGGGCAGCGGCGTTGCCATCCCGGAGGACGTCCCATCTTGCTCCATCGGCATCAACCGTTGGTGACAGTGGGGTCGGGTTCCGTAGACGCCGGAGCGCGCAATCCGCCCAGGGCGAATTGCGTAATCTGTTCGATGGCATCTTCCTCCGAGAGGGGAAGGACCGGATGCTCAAAAACGTAGTTATTCAGCGCGAATTGCAGCGCCGGGGAGAAGAGGAAGATACCCAGGGCTTTGGGGTCACCCGCGCGAAATGCTCCCTCGGTCTGCCGTTGCGCGATATAGTTGCAAATAAAGTCGAAGGTCGGTAATCCCATACGCTCGTGGAAGATATCGACCATGGAGTGACCTTCCAGGCGGGCATAGGCCATCAGCCGATGAAAGGCTCTATCTTCCCGGAAAGATTTCAGAATCTGCGAGGCCGTGCAGCGGACAAATCCTTCATCATCACGCTGATCCGCGAAACGCTTCATTTCGGCCATCCAGTTACTCGAGCATGCCTCGTAGTTGTCGAGGATGGCGTGATAGAGGTCCTCTTTCGTGTTGAAGTGGCGGAAGAGGATTCCCTCGCTTACCCCGCTGGCGGCCGCAATATCTTTCGTTCTGGTTCCGCTAAATCCATGTACAGAAAAGAGTTGAACGGCATTTTCCAGAATCTGCCTACGCCGGTCCTCGCTGGAGAGTCGACGCGGCTCAGACCCGGTCGGCGGTCCGTTTTGGGGGTGCGGATTGGGGGCAGTTGCCATAAGCTATTCAGATTATTTGACTGATGGTCTCCATTCGACCAAAACCAAAAATGCCGGTGAAGCAACTCCGTAAAACCTCCGGGTATGCTCCCCGACCCATACAAGTAAGTACTTACTTCATTCTATTCTTAGGGACCACTATCCGTCAATGACCCGAATTGCATATATCAGCTCCGGGGATATGGGCTACTTTGTGTTTTGATGCGTCTCCCGCTCGGGAGGATCGATGAATTTCCTGTTAAATTGAGTATTCATGTACGCTCCACAATCATGGCTGGCACGATACGCCCACCCAACCCTGCTCGGACTAGCACTGCTGCTCGCTGGCTGTGGGTCATCTAACCCGAGCTATGAGGATGAGCTGGCCCGCTCCCAGGCCTTCCTCTCCGCCGCGGCCGCCAAACAAGGCGCCATTACGACTCCCACGGGACTGGTGTATCGGGAACTCGAGCAGGGCACAGGACCGAAACCGACGGCGGCCAATACCGTCCGCGTGCACTATCGCGGCACGCTGGTCGACGGAACTGAGTTTGACAGCTCCCTGGACGGTGATCCCCTGGAATTCCCTCTCGGCCGTGTGATTCCCTGCTGGACCGAGGGCGTACAGATGATGCGCACGGGCGGGAAGGCTGAACTGGTCTGCCCGGCCGCGATCGCCTACGGAGACCGTGGAGCAGGCGACGACATTCCTCCCGGCGCGGCCCTGATCTTCGAGGTTCAGTTGCTCGACATCGTTCAATAGAAGGTCGTTCAGTCGATAAAGATCAAATTCCCCATTCTTCCGCGGGCGATGCCTCTGCCCCTGACCTCTCCGGCCGAGGCGAATAAACCGCAATGCTACTCTGTGAAAAAATGCGACGCTATCCGTTCACTGCCGCCCTGTCCTGCACACTGGCCTTCGTTCTGTTGACCGGGTGCTCCTCTTCCTCAAGCTCCGAGAGCGCGTCGGAGATCACCAGCGTGGGTGGCGAGACGGACGGGCTGGGCTCGCTGGAACAAAACGCGATTTATGCGATGGGCCTGAATTTTGCACAGGAGCTGGATCGGCTGGGCTACACCGACGCGCAAGTGGAGGTCGTCGGCCGAGCCCTTCAGGCTTCAGCAAAAGGCGGATTCGTCGAGGTCCCCCCCAGACCGGCCGACCTGACGACACCGGAACAGCAGGAAGCCTGGGCAAAAGGCCTCACGTTTGCGAATACGGCAATCCGGCTGGAGTTGACGCCCGAAGAGACCGACTTCATGCTGTCGGCGATCGACGACGCGCGCGCCGGCCAGGCCAAGATCGAACTGGAGCCGTACCGCTGGCTCATTCCCCGCCTCTCCACGCGCCGAGCCCAGGAGAAATTGAAGAAGTTCACTCAGGACTCACTCGACTACCTCGAAGAAGCGGCCAAAAAACCCGGCGTCGTGGTGACGGATAGCGGCCTGATTTATGAAGAGCTTGAGCCCGGCTCAGGCGCTACCCCCGCACCCGAAGACGTCGTGCGCGTGAACTATCGCGGCACGCTGGTAGACGGCACTGAGTTCGATAGCTCCTACAAGCGCGGTGAGCCGACCACCTTTGGGCTGGACCGCGTGATTCCTTGCTGGACCGAAGGTCTCCAAAGGATGCAGGAGGGCGGGAAGGCGCGCCTGGTTTGCCCCTCCCAGATCGCCTACTCCAATGTCGGCCAGGGCGAAAGCATCCCACCGAACGCCACGCTGATCTTTGACGTCGAGTTGGTGGATGTCCTCTAACACACCGCAGCCACGCCACTTCGCGCCCGTTGCGCGGCGATGGTACGCTTATCCACATGCGACGCACTGCTGTTTGTCTGCTCACGGTTGGAATCGTTCTATTAGCCGGATGCTCCTCTGGGTCTGAGCCCGCCGCTGAACAGGAGACGGCCGGCCTGGGTTCGGATGCGCAGAACGCGGTCTACGCCATGGGATTGAACATGGCGGGCCAGCTCAAAAAACAGGACTACACATCGGAGAAGATCGAGAACGTCGAAGCCGGGATCCTGGCTGCTGCCGATGCCGCCGCGGCGGGCAAGGACGTGGAGGATCTCAAAGCCCCGGACGGCGTGGACGCGGACGCCTACCAAAGAGGCATCGATCTGTTTCGCAGCGTCGAACCTATGCGGCTCACGCCGGACGAAGTTCAACTTCTGACCACCGCAATTGGCGACGCCGATGCGGGTTCGCCCAAGATCGAGCTAGAGACGTACCGGCCCTTGATCGGCAAGCTCGCCAGCGAACGGGCCAATGCGGAAGCCATCGCCGAGAAGGAACGGTCCGAGAAGTTCCTCAAGGAAGCTGCCGCGAAGCCGGGCGTCGAGGTGACCGTCAGCGGACTCATCTATAAAGACATCACGGTCGGCACTGGGCGGTCGCCCAACACACAGTCACAGGTGCGGGTCAACTACCGCGGCACTTTGGTCGATGGCACCGAGTTCGATAGCTCCTATGGAAAAAAGCCGATGCAGGCGTATATCGCGAACCTCATTCCCTGCTGGACCGAGGGCATCCGCAAGATGAAGGTCGGCGGCAAGGCGGAACTGATCTGCCCGGCCGACCTGGCCTACGGAGAGGCCGGCAACGATCCCAACGTGCCGCCCAACGCGGCACTGATCTTCGAGATCGAGTTGTTGGACGTGATCTAGGCGCGCGGCACGGGCCCTAAGTTCTTCGCGTGGCGAGCAAGCTTCAAATCACCGGCTACGTTGCGACGGTCACGGCGTGTTTCCTGAGTGGGGTCGCGCTGGGATGGACCCCGATTGCGTCGGGCATCGATAATCGCGCCTACGATACGCTCCTCGCCGGTGACCCCGGTCCCGCCCGCCAGCCCGAATCCATCGTAGTCGCGGTCGATGAACCTACCCTGCGCGACAACGGCGAGATGCAGCACATCCGCCGGACCCTCTGCACCGCCATCAACGATATCAATGACGCCGGACCCGCGGTTGTGGCGCTGGATGTGACGCTCGCCTCGGAGGTGGATCCGGAAGAAGACGCCTGCCTGGCCGCGGCGCTGGCGGCGACTCCCAAGCTGGTACTCCCTTCCTTGGTCGATCGGACCGGGCAGTGGGAGGACACCGCGCCTTTGTTTCGCGCCGCGGGGGAAGCCCTCGGACACGTCCATTCCGTGATCGAAAACAGCAATGACGGCGTTACCCGGCGGCTCGCTCTGGAGCGAATCTACGCTGGGCAACGGCGTTGGGCCATGGCGATGGAAGCGTTCCGCCTGGATCGGGGGGCCGACATCGTGGAATCGCCAACGGACGTCACGGTCGGCGATGTGGTGATCCCCGCGCCGCGTGTGTGCGATGACACCGGCATGCCGGTTACCGGTACGGCGGATTGTGCCAACAGCACCCGCACGATGTACATCCGGTACTTGCCACCGGGAACGATTCCGACGCTTACGGTGGAGGAAATGCTGCACAACAGCATCGGGCAGAATCGTGACCGGCTGGGCGGGAAAGTCGTCTTTCTGGGAATCACGGCGCTGACGGCCGCCAACGATCGGTTAGTCACGCCTCTGGATGACAATTTGGCGGGAGTGGAAGTGCATGCACAGGCGTACGAAACGCTGGCTCGCGGCGAATTCCTGACCGATGTATCGAACCTCGCCGTGGTAGCGACCTGCGGCGCATTGGCACTGATCGCCGGCGTGGCGTTCTGGTTCCTCTCAGGATGGCTGCCCTACATCGCCGGCCTCAGCGTCGTTGGCATCGCGGCGTTTCTCCCCGACCTGTTTTTCAATCAGAACCTGGTGTTCCCGCTCTTCGCGCCGATGGCCACCGCGGCCCTGAGTTCCGTTGGCGCGGCGACCTATCAGCACTTCGTGGCGCGGCGGCAACTGCAGCGGACCGAATCGGAAAAGTCGCGCTACCAGCAGGCCATCCACTGGGCCGCGCACGAAATGCGAACGCCGCTGACCGCGATCCAGGGTTCCAGCGAGCTAATGAGCCGCTACAACCTGCCGGAGGAAAAACGTGCACAGCTTACCGAGATGATCAACTCGGAGTCGAAGCGCTTGGCGCGGATCATTCAGACGTTCCTGGACGTGGAGCGGCTGGCCGAAGGTCAGATGGAACTCAAGAAGGAGCGCTTCGATGTCGCCGACATCGTCTACGTCAGCGTGACGCGCACCACCCCGCTTGCCGATCGCAAGAAGATCCAGTTGACGATCGATACGGATGTCGACGGGTCCCTGGTGGGTGATCGCGAACTGATGGAATACGCGTTCTACAATCTGCTGACAAATGCTGTGAAATATTCCCCGCCCGAAACGCACGTGCGGGTACGGTCTACACTTTCCGGCGGCACCGTGAAGCTGGAAGTCGAGGATCAGGGGATCGGGATGGATGCCACCGAGCTTAAGAACGTCTTCCGCAAGTTTTACCGAACCAAGAAGGCCGAGGCATCGGGCGAGGCAGGCACGGGCATTGGATTGTCGATCGTGGAACAAATCGTGACGCACCATGGCGGAAAAATTCGTGCAAGATCGACACCCGGCAGAGGATCTTGTTTTACGATTGAACTTGCCGCGGCGGAAGCCATTGCGAATGCCTGAGTTAAGCGCGGCACGCGTCATACCTTCGAACCGCCGCGTCGTAGTAGAATTACTTAAGAAGAAATGGGCAAGAATTTTGAGCCCATTTTTTCGCCAAGCTTCGCGCGAGAGCCCGCGCTCGCGAACGTCGTCGGCGCCCGTGCCTCCCTTCCCGCCTACAGGGTACCCGAGCAGTCTTTCCAGTTGGCACAATATAAGTGATCCGCGCCGCGGCAGAGGGAATTTCGCCAACAGGGTGGAGAGTTAGTCGCGCAATGCATAAGCTGCTTATCGTGGAAGACGATCAGGCCGTCCGGACCACCATGACGATGTGTCTGGAACTCGAAGGCTATACGGTGGACGCCGTGGGTTCAACGCACGAAGCCATGGACCGCCTGGCCAGTGAAGCCTATCCCATTGTTGTATCCGACATTTACCTGGATGACCGCACCGGTTTGGATATCCTGCAATCGGCGCGGCGGCAGAATCCGCACTGCGCGGTGATTCTGATGAGCGGCCGCGGCAGCATGGAAACCGTGATGGCGGCTACTGAAGGCGGCGCCTTCGAGTATCTTGCCAAGCCGTTCGAAATGACCGAGATGGTCGCGACCATTAAGCGCGCCGAACAGTCCCTGAATCCCGCCGACGATGACGAGGTCGGGTCGATCGACGACCTGCCAGAGACGGAGATGATCGGCAGTTCGCCCAAAATGGTCGAGATCTACAAGACTATCTCGCGCGTGGCGCCCACCGACGCCACCGTGCTGATCGAGGGCGAAACCGGTACCGGCAAGGAACTGATCGCGCGGATGCTGCATCGCAATTCGCGAAGGTCGCAGCAGCCGTTTGTGCCGGTCGATTGCGGAGCGATCGCGCCTTCCCTGCTCGAAGCGGAACTGTTCGGCACGCTCAAGGGCGCCTACACGGGAGCCGACCGGGATCGCGCCGGCGTGTTTGAAGCGGCCAACGGCGGCACCGTATTCCTGGACGAGATCGGCGACATCGAGCATGGGTTTCAGTTGAAACTCCTGCGGTTCCTGCAGGAACGCGAGATCCGTCCCCTGGGTGCAAATCGCGCGCGCAAAGTAGACGTGCGGGTGGTGGCGGCCACCAATCGCGACGTCCAGAAGATGGTGGACGAAGGAAGTTTCCGCGAAGATCTTTGGTATCGCCTCAACGTCGTGCGGCTGCATATTCCGCCGCTGTGCGAGCGCGCGGGCGACATTCCACTGCTGGTCGACTTTTTCCTCAAGCGATACAACGAGCGCTATCACCTGAACACCAAGCTCGCCGAGTCCGGGCTGAAGGCCATGCAGGAATATAGCTGGCCAGGCAACATTCGCCAGCTCCAACACATGATGGAGCAGCTGACGATTTTGAGTCCGGGTGGCCGGATCGATCGGGCGGCGGTCGAAGCCGCCGTCCAGCAAATGGATTCTCGCGATGCGGCGTCCGATACCTTGGCCGACACGGAAGCAGAGCAAATCCGGCGCGTGATGGCCGCAACGAACGGCAATAAGTCGCGCGCGGCGAAGATCCTCGGGATTGAGCGGAAGACGCTCTACCGTAAGCTCGATCGCATGGGCCTTTAGGCAGCGCCGCGAGTCAATGCGTCATCGAATAGGTGAGGTAGTTCACACCGAACCGGAACGCCAGTGAGGCCAGGTTCTCCGGATACAGCGGATTGTCCGCCCATTCCCACGCATCGCCGAGATCCTGGTTGTGCCAGCCCGCCACGACAATCCGGCCACCCGAGTCCCGCACGGCATACCAGTGGGGGACATAGCCGCCACGCTCATAAGGACGGCCGCTCACGATATTCCAACCAGAGATCTGGACCCGCTCGTGGACGTCGTGGACCACATGAAAGATGGCGTCGTCGTCCGGGATCTCTTCTTCAAGCCTGCCGGAACGGCGCTCGAACAATTCCGGAAGCGCCTGCTCAATGCCGTACATGAAATCGCCCCACTCCTGGTCATTGTGAAGGTCATCAACCACCAGGAACCCGCCGCGGCGGAGGTAGTTGCCCAAACGCTCGGCTTGCGCATCGCTGAGCACCCAGTCCCCGGCGGCAACCGCATAGAGGAACGGCCAATCGTAGATGTCGTCGGTATCGATATCGACGATCTGCTCGATCGACTTGGCATCAATGCGCGAGAGGCGGCGCAGCGCGATGATGAACTGGCGCTCGCTCTTGTTGGCGTCGGTGCCCCAGCGGGCGCGCTGATAACGGTCGAGCGGGGAGTAGTAACGCAGCCGGGCAAAGGCGAACTCGGCGGGCAACTCGGCGTCGGGCGGATCGTTGATCGGCGTCTGCATCTCGCGCTCGTACTGCCACCAGACGTTGCGCGCCAGCGCGTGGGTCGCGCCGAGCAACAGGATCGCGCCAGTAACCAAACCGAGAGTGCGCCGAAGCTTCATCAGCCCTGTGCCCCCATCATAGGACAGGTAGCGGTTAAAGGGCGGGAGCTAGTCGCCAGATAGATGGTGGCAAGTAGCGACGGCTTTGTTACCCGTCGGGGCAAACATCAGCAGTCTGAGACCACCGTACAGCGAGTAGGCTGAGCGTGCAGTTGCCGGATATGCAATTGGAGGGGCTGTCAGCTCTTCGCTGGCGGTCCCTTCCCCGGAACGTCCTCTGGATTTTCATGCACCCGCGCGCGGAATCCTGATTTCATCCCGGAAGCCAGCGACACGATGGTGTCATTGCCGTACTTGCCACGGATCTTATCCACCGCGGCGAGCGCCTTGCGCCAGCCTTCGGTCTGGGTCTCCTGCAGCAAGCTGGTCTGACCTTCGTCGTCTTCGAGCTGCTGCCCGTAGACACCCAGCAAGCGAATCGGCTTGCCGTTCCAAGCCTTGTGGAAGAGGCTGCGGGCGGCGTCGGCGAGTTCACGATCGATCTGCGTCGCGTGATCCAGAGTGCGGGAACGCGTGAAGGTCGAAAAGTCCGAATAGCGCAGCTTGATCTGCACCGTTCGCGCGTACAGATGATGATCCCGCAAGCGCCGCGCGACCATCTCAGAAAGGCGCACCAGCATCGCGTCAAGGCGGTCCCGGTCAGCTGTGTCTTCGTAGAAGGTGTGCTCATGGCTGACCGACTTCGGCATCTCGCGCGGGCCAAAGGCGTTAGCGACGTCACCCTCGAACCACGCTCCGGCGTCTAGTCCGCGGGCTTTCCCGGCCAGCGCGAGCCCCCATTCGCCGAAGCGCTCGCGAAGGAATTTCTCATCGAGCCTTGAAAGGTCGCCGACCTTGCGAATGCCGCATTCGTGCAGACGGCGTTCGGTCACTTTGCCGACACCGGGGATCTTGCGGACCTCCAGCGGCGCGAGGAAGTCGGCCTCCTGCCCCGGCAGGATCCACAGGACACCGTTTGGCTTGGCCTGATCCGAGCACACCTTCGCCACCATGCGCGACGAGGCAACGCCGATGGAACAGTTCAGGTCGGTAGCAGCTTTAACCGACTCATGCAGCCGATGCGCGGCCTTCAGCGGTGGACCGTGCAGGCGTTCGGTCCCGGTCATGTCCATGTAGGCTTCGTCAATCGAGGCCATCGAGACCTTGGGGGAAAAGCTCCTGAGAACCTCGTAGACCTTGCGGGAATACTCGACGTAACGGCCTCGGCTGCCGGGCAGGAAAATCGCCTGAGGACAGAGTTTATAGGCCGTCCGCAGCGGCATCGCCGAGTGGACCCCGAACTTCCGCGCCGCATAGGACGCCGCCGAGACAACGCCCCGCTCATTCGCCCTGCCACCGACCACAACGGGTTTGCCTTTAAGCGACGCGTCAAACAGCTCCTCGACCGAGACGAAGAAGGCGTCCATGTCGAGGTGGAAGAAGAGTCGTTGGCTTGGACTCGGAGTACTCATCGGCGTTGCGCCAAAACCACCCGGGGAAGGCCTGCGAGGTCGTTCTGCACCGCAGCACTCCTCCAGCGCCCATCCGCACTCAGGATAGCCCGGACATCGGAGGATTGGTGGCGCTCGATTTCGCCGCCGATCTCCATCAAGAGCCAGCCGCCGAGGCGCAACACACGAGCGGCTTCTGGGATCAGGCGCCGGTAGACCTCCAGACCGTCGGAGCCCGCAAAGAGGGCGATGGCGGGTTCGTGATCGCGGACCTCGCGCTGGAGTTTTTCCTTGTCATCCTCGGCGATATAAGGGGGATTCGAGACCACCAGATCAAAGGATTCGGCGGGGAACGGGGCGGCCAAGTCGCCTTCATGAAACTCAACTCGGACACCGAGACGGATCGCGTTTTCGCGCGCAATGGCCAGCGCCGCGCGCGAGATGTCGGTCGCAGAGACCCGCGCATCTTTGAGCTCGGCGGCCAGGGTGATCGCGACGGCCCCGAGCCCGTGCCAACATCCAGAATCTTCGAGGGCTTCGCCCGACTCCCGGGCCTTTTCGACGGCCGTCTCGACGAGGTGTTCGGTCTCCGGGCGCGGGATCAGGACGTCTCTCGACACGTGAAACTCGCGGCCATAGAATTCCTGGACACCGGTGATGTGCTGCGTCGGTTTGCCGGCCAGGCGCTGGTGGAGGTAGCGGCCAAAGTGGATCCACCAGACCTCCTTCATGGGATCGGTGGCGTGGGCGTAGAGCCAGGCACGATCGCAGGGCGTCTCACGCGAGGAGTCCTGGTTTATCGCGTGCATCAGCAGGACCTCGCTCGTCAATCGTGGCGTATTGAGGCCACCCTCGGTCAGGAGCCTGGTTCCCTGATCCACCGCCGCACGAACGCTGAGGAAGCCAGCCTTCGGAAATGGCTCGGTGGGTGTCATCTCGAAATCCGCGTTTCGTCCGCTGGACTCGGGAAAGCCACAAGCGGCGCCTCCGGGCGACAAAAGGCCCGATAGGGTCAGGCGGCTTGCTCTTTGAGCCGCTCGGCCTGATGATAAGCCGTCAGCGCGTCCACGATCTGTTCCAGCCGGCCCTCCATCACCAGGTTGAGCTGATGCAGCGTCAGGCCGATGCGATGGTCCGTCACGCGATTCTGCGGGAAGTTATAGGTGCGGATCTTCTCGCTGCGGTCACCGGAGCCGACCATGCTCTTGCGCTCGGCACCAATCTCGGCCAACTGCTTTTCAAGTTCCATTTCATAGAGCCGCGAGCGCAGCACTCTCTCAGCCTTGGCGCGATTCTTGATCTGCGATTTTTCGTCCTGGCAGGAGACAACCAATCCCGTGGGAAGGTGCGTGAGGCGCACGGCCGAATAGGTGGTGTTGACGCTCTGGCCGCCGGGTCCCGAAGAACAGAAGGTATCGACACGGACGTCCTTGGGCTCCAGCTTGATCTCCACTTCGTCGGCTTCCGGCATCACCGCGACGGTAATCGCCGAGGTGTGCACGCGGCCCTGGGTCTCGGTTTCCGGCACGCGCTGCACACGGTGAACGCCGCTTTCGTACTTGAGCTGGCTGTAGACGTTGTCCCCGCTGATCAAAGCGATGACTTCCTTGATGCCGCCCACCGCCGATTCGCTCAACGAGGTAACCTCGACCTTCCAGCGCTTCACTTCGGCGTAGCGGGAATACATGCGGAAGATCTCGGCCGCGAATAGCGTGGCCTCATCGCCGCCCGTGCCGGCGCGGATTTCCAGCACCACGTTCTTGTCGTCGTTGGGATCCTTGGGAAGCAGGAGCACCTTGAGATTCCGCTCGATCTCTTCGATCTCAGGCTCCAGTGCGGTGATTTCTTCCTGGGCCATCGCCCGCATGTCGAGATCCGAGTCACTCAGCATCGCCTTGGCTTCGGCCAGGTTCTTGGTCGCCGCCTTCCAGTCGCGGTAGCGGTTCACGACCTCTTCGATATCGCGCTGGGATTTGGAAACCTTGCGATAGGCGTCAAGATCGCCGATCACTTCCGGATCAGCCATTTGTTTGCTGAGCTCTTCGTAGCGCGTTTCGAGCTCATTCAATTTCTGTTCGTATTGCACGGGTCAGGGCTCCTGTTGTGGATCGGGAATTGGAATGCAGAAAACGCTTGCGTCATGAGGTCGCCCGCCCACGGTGGGGGAATCCCCGGCCGAGGCGAGCTCGCGCTAAGCGATCACCAATTCCCCGCCCTGTTTTTCTTCGAGCTTCATCGCCCCGTTCAGAGCCTCAATGGCGACCTCGGCCTGCGAGTCATCAGGCGGCTTTGTCGTCACGCGCTGCAGCCACAGGCCCGGCGCGGTCAGCAAGCCCAGGAGCTTACCCTGGCGCTTGGCTGCGAAGCGGATCAGTTCGTAGCTGGCGCCGACGATAAACGGCAACAGTGCGATGCGCGCGGCGAACTTCCACCAGAAATTGTCGATCGGAAGGAACGCGTAGGTGATCATCGAGATGATCATGAGCACGAGCAGAAAGCTGGTGCCGCAGCGCGGATGGAACGTCGTGAACTTCTGCGCGTTCTCCACCGTCAGCGGCTTGCCGGATTCGAAGTTGAAGACAACTTTGTGCTCGGCGCCGTGGTATTCGAAGACGCGGCGGATGTCCTTGAGCTGCGAAAGCGCGAACAGGAAGGTCAGGAAGATCGCCAGGCGGATCACGCCGTCCCACAGATTGATCGCCAAGCGGCCCTCGGCGATGCGCTCTGCCAGGAACAGCGGCACGAACTTGTACATCACGATAAAGAACCCGACCGAGAGCACAGCCTGGATTGCCAGCGCCATTCCTCCCAGTTCCGTGGACTTGGGTTCCTCGCCCGTCACGGCAACCTCCCCGCTGGCGGACACTTCACCGCTGGCGGCTTTCTCGGCGGCCTCACGCTCGGCCTCGTCCTTGAGCGCGGTGTTCATGGAGAACTGGAGGCTCTGAAACCCGAGCTTCATTGCCTGGCCGAGCGTCCCGAGTCCGCGCAGAATCGGCCATTTGAAGAACTTGTACTTCTCCGAAACCTTGGGAATCTCGCGCTCTTCAAATTCCATGTCGCCGTTAGCGCGCCGCACCGCCACACAGTAAGAGTGCGGGGCGCGCATCATGACGCCTTCCATAACGGCCTGGCCGCCGACCAGGGTGGCCTCCTCGCCGCTCTCCAGCGCCACCATCATCTGGGCGTGAGCCTGGAACTTGAGGAAACGCGCAAGGGATCTCATAATTTTCGAACGAAACACAGAGTAACTCCAGTTTTATTATAGCGTTGGACGCACCAACGGCGGGCGTTGGTTTTCCCGATCTTCCCTGCCGGAAACCTACCCATTATTTAGATGCGTTGAACGCGAGGCTGGCTGCGCCAAACAGACCGGCATCGGATCCCAGCGCGGCAGGCAGGATCTTGGTCGGAGTGCCTTCCAGACTCAGGCGATAGGTGAGCGAGCGCCGCTCGATCTCCGTAAGCATGTAGGGGGAAAGCAGATCCCAGCTTCCCACCACGCCGCCGCCGATCAGATAGAGCGGGAAATTGAAGATATTGATCAACGCCGCCAGCGCCGTCCCGAGCGTTTCCCCTGCGGTTTCATAGACTTGCCGAGCACGTTCGTCCCCTTGGTGGGCCAGGTCCGCCACGTCCTTGGCATTCAGCCCCGTACCGAGCCCCACGCCTCGCGCCATGGCTCCGATGGCGGTGGCCGAAGCGTAGCGCTCGACGCAACCTCGATTGCCACAGCCGCAAGGGTTGCCGTTGGGCACGACGGTAATGTGGCCGAGTTCGCCCGCCATGCCGATCGCGCCATGGAGGATTTTCCCTCCAGCGATGATGCCACCGCCGATGCCGGTCCCGAGCGTCAGCAGGATCAGGTCCTCGACTTCGCGCCCGGCGCCGATCCAACACTCTCCCAGAGCCGCCGAGTTGGCGTCGTTTTCCAGAACCACCGGACGATCCAGGCGCTTGCTGAGGGAATCCCGCATCGGGTAGCCGTTGAAGCCCGGCGCATTCCCCCAACGCACCACCACACCGGCATCCATATCGATGTTGCCCGGCACGCCCGCACCGACCCCGGCGAGGTTATCGTGTCCGAACTCCTCAAACAGGGACTTCACGGCGCGGGCCATGTCGTCCAGCACCGCGTCGGGCCCCTCGGAAATCGGCGTCGAGCCGGCGATCTTCTTCAGCATTTCGCCGCTGGCGCTAACGGCCGCGGCCCGGAGATTGGTCCCTCCCAAGTCGATTCCAATCGAGTAGTCTGCCATTTGTTTCGGAGGATAGCACTTGCGCGTCCAAATGCCCTGCCCGCCAGGAACCGGAACGCGCGCAAACTCGTCTCAACAAGTGAGTGGTGTTCTTCACATCTTGTTACAGAACGTTCGAGGCGAGGTCGATATAGATGTACAGGGAAGATATGGATGAACACCCGTGGAAGCGGATTTCTATCGGGAACGGAGCGGCATCGGGATGTCCTGAACTGAGCGCCCGCCGAGGGAGTTCGCGGCGACTGTTAGAAAGGCTTCCGCCATGTGCCAAAGGCCTGCTGCGTGGTCAACACGCTGCGTGTTAAAAATGGTTTATCGCCAGAAGCACAAGGCGTAGCAGAAAAGGTGGTTTTATGATTCTGGGAAATCGGCAGTTCATTGAGATCCCCGGGTCGAAGACACACGAACTGCCCCCGTTGTTGGTTCGGACCCGGCCCGGCAAGACGCAAGGTGGACCTCGCGCCAAGCAGTCCACGCAGATGGAGCAGGTGCTGAAGATGGCGACCGAACTGGTCGAGCAAGACGACCTGGTCCCGTTCCTTCCCCTGCATCCCGAAGACTTCGACCCGGAGACGGCTGCGGCCCAATCCGGCGCCGAGTCGGAACGGAAGGCGGCCATGGGCCAGAGTTTGGATCCGGCCGTCCAACGCGACATCCAGCAACGCCGTCTCGGCATGGCGCTGCATCTCGCCGAGCAATACATGGCCTTCGTGGCGCACTGGCGCTGGGGTTATGACGTGCTCGAATGGATCCGCCAATGCGAAAGCACCTTCGAGGGTCGCGCTGAGCTGCGCAACCTGCTGCGCGCCGACCTGTGGCCGCATGCCAGCCGATCCAGTTTCGTGACGCTGCTCGCCGATAAGCACGTGGTCGAAGAAGAAGACAAATCGGGCCACGGCAAGGTCGACCTCGAAAAGGCCGTCGGCCTCCGCCTGACCTTCCGCCAGCCTCCGCCGCTGAGTTGCTTCTCAAACCAGTTCCTCATTTATCTGCGGGGCTCGTTGGCCGAAACGGCCTACCAGAAGTGGGCCGGGATGGGCTCGCCGCCGGTGGGCGCGTTCCCTCCCGAGCGCTTCCGCTTCGACGTCCTCAAGATGGACCTTGACTAGATCAGTAGAAATCGGAAAAGGGGGCGGTGATTTCCGCCTCCTTTGCGTTTTTCAGTCCCCGCCCCGGGAGTCATTTCACCCACCTTGCCGCCACGCCCCTCCACGGCGCTATCCTGTTCGTCAATCCCTTGCTCTCGTCAATTCTAAGGAACCACCCATGAAAACCGGACGCATGGAAGCTTTCTCCGACGGCGTGCTCGCCATCCTGATCACCATCATGGTGCTGGAGATCAAGATCCCCATCGGCGAATCGTTCGACGCCATCCGGCCGCTGGCTCCGCTGCTGCTCGCCTATGTGCTCAGCTTCATTTACCTGGGCATTTATTGGAACAATCACCATCACCTGCTGCAGGCCTCCGAGCGTGTCAGCGGAGGCGTCCTGTGGGCCAACCTCCATCTGCTGTTCTGGTTGTCGCTGGTGCCGGTCGCCTCGGGCTGGCTGGGGGAAAGCCATTTCGGAGCCGCGCCGGTGGCCGCCTACGGCACGGTGTTGTTCTGTGCCGGCATCGCCTATTACTTCCTCACGCGGACGCTAATCGCCTGCCACGGTCCCGATTCCTTGCTGGCGCGATCGATCGGGGCGGATTGGAAAACGATCGTGTCGCTGATCGCCTATGGGCTGGCGATTCCGTTCTCGTTCGTGCAGCCGTATGTCTCTTGCGCTGCGTATGCCGGGGTGGCGGCGCTCTGGCTCGTCCCGGACCGCCGCATCGAGATGGCGATCCGCCGCGAGCGCGGCCTGGGAAAGGCTGACTCACGCCGAGCGGGCGACAGGTGACCGGCGCCGCCGAATCTTCAAACCGTACTGATATTCTGAAATGCCGTGGTCGTCCTGATTGGCATTCCCGCCCTCGCGCTGCTTGTCGTGGGGATTCTTGTCTGGTTCCTGTTCCAGACGCCCGCGCCGGAGGTCCCGAAAGGCGAGCGCAAGCCGCCCAGCCCCCCTCTGCTGACCGCGGTCATCGCACTGGTGATCGCCGATGCGCAGTTTCTGGCCTACACCGGCGTGCTGGACCAATGGGACTCGGCGCCTTCCCCGCTGATGTTGCTGATCGGGATGGTGCTGGTCCTGACGCTGGTCCTGAGCATGAGCGGACCGGGCAAGCGCATCGCCCGTGACATCCCCTTCGCCGCGCTGATCGGCTACCAGGCATTTCGCCTGCCGATGGAGCTGCTGCTGGCGCACGCCGCCAGGGACGGGATCATGCCGGAGCAAATGAGCTTCTTTGGTTACAACTTCGACATCGTCACCGGCGTGCTGGCGATTCCGGTCGCTTATCTGGCGTGGAAGAACCAGGCGCCGCGATGGATGATCGTGGGATGGAACGCGCTGGGCCTCGTGCTGCTGCTGGTGATCATGGGGATTGCGGTCGCCTCGACGCCGATGTTCGCCGCCTTCGGTACGGACCCGGAACGGTTGAACACCTGGGTCACACACGTACCCTATGTCTGCGTTCCGACGATGCTGGTTCCGGCGGCCCTGTTCGGCCATATTTTGGTCTTTCGGAAGCTGGCCGGAGTTCGGGAGGCCGAGTTCGCCGCCGCCAAGCCCAAACGCTTCAAACGCAGCAAGCGGGGCTGATCGCGCACGGGCCGACCTGACGTCGCGCGCCGGGGGTGGCCCTCCCGTAACCCAGTGAATTTCTTCATGTATCCTGAGACAAGTGGCGACCTTATCGATCGTTATCCCGATCCACAATGAAGAACCGGCGATTCTGCCGCTCTATGACCGCCTCACCGCAGTGCTGGAGCGCATTCGCCGCCCTTACGAAATCATCTTTGTCGATGATGCTTCCACCGACCGGAGCTTTGACCTGCTGGCCAATCTGGTGGAGACCGATCAACGACTGAAAGTGATCCGGCTGCGGCGGAATTTCGGCCAGACAGCGGCGCTGTCGGCGGGCTTTGATGAATCCCAGGGCAACGTCGTGATTTCGCTCGACGGCGACCTGCAGCATGCCCCGGAAGACATCCCGGCGCTGCTCGAAAAGATCGACGAAGGCTACGATATCGCCAGCGGCTGGCGCAAAACCCGCCTCGATAACGCCTTCACCCGCAAGATCCCCTCGCGGATCGCCAACTGGCTGATGAAGAAGGCCTCCGGCGTCGACCTGCGCGACTTCGGCACAACCTTCAAGGCCTATCGCGCCGAGATCCTCAAGGACATCAATCTCTACGGCGAGCTCCATCGCTTCATTCCGGCGCTCGCGTCCTTCTACGGCGCGCGCATCGCCGAAGTGCCGATTCGCAACCTGCCCCGTGCCGCGGGCGGATCGCATTACGGGCTCGGGCGGACCTTCCGTGTCGCCTTCGATATCTTCACCATCTGGTTCCTGCTGCGCTACTTCACCCGGCCGATGCATTTTTTCGGTAAGTGGGGCATCATCAGCGCGGGCTCCGGCTTGCTGCTGCTCAGCGGGCTCGCGATTCAAAAGCTGATTACCGGCATGGACGTGGTTACCGAGCACGGTCCGCTGATGCTGATCGGAGCGCTCGCGCTGGTCACCGGTGTCATGTTCTTCTGCACCGGCCTGCTGGGCGAGGTCCTGACGCGCACCTACTTCGAGAGCCAGGGACGCCGCATCTACGCGGTTCGCGAGATCCGCGCGCGGCGCAGCGAAAAGGCCACGGGCGAGGCGCACGGAGCCGGCGGCGGGCGATAGACCATGTCCGGCGAAACCGAGATCAAGGCAGTCATCTTCGATTTCGGTAACGTGCTGTGTTTTCCGCCGGCCGAGGAAAAGCTCGACCGGGCGGCATCCGATTGCGACCTCACGCGGGAACAGTTCCTCGAAGCCTTCTGGCGCCCGCGCCTGGATTACGACGCCGGCAGGGTCGAACCCGACCTCTATTGGTGGGCCGTGCTGAGCGCGGCTGGAAAGCCCTTCGAAGCAGAGAAGCTCCCTGCCCTCATCCGGCATGAAGTCGAATTCTGGAATGAGTTTGATCACCGCATGCTGGCCTGGGTGGATCAACTTCGCGCGGCGGGCTTCAAGACCGCGATGCTCTCCAATCTGCCGCGCGTGTTAGGCGAGGCGCTGCGCGAAACCAGCGATCTCTACGACCGGTTCGATCATGTGACGCTGTCCTATGAGCTGAAAACGATCAAGCCGGATGCGGCGATCTATCAGCATTCGGTGGAAGGGTTGGGCCTCGCTCCGGGAGAAACCTTGTTCCTGGACGACAAAGCTCCCAACGTGAAAGGCGCGCAAAAGGCCGGACTCCGGGCGGAGCTGTTTACAACGGTCGAAGACTTCGTCTCCGGCCAGGTCGCCGAAAAGTACGGGCTGCGGGCGCCGTCGCTGTAGATCCCGCCGATCTACATGACCGAGCGTGTCCAATAATCTTCGAAGACGCTTTGCATCGCCTCGGCCATGCCTTCATGTTCGAAGGCGACGGCGGTCCACATGGGATTCGTGGTCACCGGATCCACCAGGGCCAGCATCCCGCAGCGTGCGTCCACCAGCGCGAGCTTCATGGGAACCCGCTCGGCACGCCGAACCGCGACGCCCGCCCCCGCGTAGGCACCGAGAAGCCGTTCGTGCTCCGAGGTCAGCGTGCCCGCTTCCACCAGGACACGGCAGTGGACTCCGCGCTGCTGAGCCTCGATCACTTGTTCGCCGTCGGTTGCACCTCCAGTAGAACTTCCCTTCCCGGCGGCTATCGTGGGGTCCACGGCATAGGGAGGACGCGCAAATTCGCAGTAGCTCCGGGAGGCACCCGCCAGCATATTGCGAAACTGGATCGCGGTTTGCGAAGGATCGTGGACGACGTGCAGGACGTCCAGGCTGCCTGCCGTGGCCTGCCCTCCCGTGTAGACCTGCATCAGGTCCGCCGTCATCCCATCAGCCGCGTTGGTGGCGGCCGACAGCTGGGCCTCCATCGCCTGCTGTCGCCGAGCCAGATAGGCGGGCAGCGCCTGATCCGGAGGCACGGCCGAGAACAGCTTCGTCCGATCCTGAATCACGCTGGCGAATCCCTTCTCCAGCAGCGAGTCCAAAACCTCGTAGATTTTCTGCCGCGGAACTTCGGCGCGCGCGGCAATCTCGAGCGCCTTGAAGCGGGGGTGGCCCAACAGCACCAGATAGGATCGCGCCTCATAGGCATTCAGCCCCAGCGCCTGGAGCTTCTGCCAGGTGGTTCGAAAATCAATTTCGCCGTTGGCCATGTCTTTACTCGAACCGATTGCCGTGCTAGTCAATCCTTGCAAAACGAGCCGGGCATGGCAAGTTGCTACAATCCGGGTAGGAGTTAGGCCCTTATGTCGACCGCGCAAGGCCTCTCACGAGACCTCCCCAGCAAGCTTCCGACGACGCTCGGTGAGCTGCGCGAGGATGCAACACTTTCTCGCCATTTGACCCCTCGCAGCGTTCGCGACGAAGTCCGTGCGAACTTGATCGCGAAACTACAACGCAACGAAGAGCTATTTCCCGGCATCGTTGGATTCGAAGACACGGTTGTCCCGCAAGTCGTCAACGCCATTCTATCCAGGCACAACTTCATTCTTCTGGGACTGCGCGGGCAAGCCAAAACTCGCTTGATCCGGATGCTGACCAGTCTGCTGGATTCCGAAGTTCCTTATATCGAAGGATGCGAGATCCGGGATCATCCGGTTGAGGCGCTGTGCAAGTCCTGCCGTGACAAGTTGGCGGAACTGGGCGACCAGACGCCGATCGCATGGCTCACGCCACAGCAACGCTACGTAGAAAAGCTGGCGACGCCGGACGTGACCATCGCCGACATGATCGGCGACATCGATCCGATCAAGGCGGCTCGCGCCGGGCAGAATATTTCCGACGAGTTGACCGTCCACTACGGGCTGTTGCCGCGCTCCAATCGAGGCATTTTCGGCATCAATGAGTTGCCGGATCTGGCCGGCAAGATTCAGGTCGGCCTGTTCAACATCATGCAGGAAGGCGACATTCAGATTAAGGGATACCCAGTGCGCCTGCCTTTGGACGTGATGTTGGTGTTCACCGCCAACCCGGAAGACTATACCGCGCGCGGCAAGATCGTCACACCGCTGAAGGATCGCATCGGCAGTGAGATCCGGACCCACTATCCCACCTCGCTCGAGCACGGGATGGAGATCACGCGGAAGGAAGCCTGGGCAGAACGCGACACGCCGATCGAGATTCTGGTCCCCGACTACATTCGGCAGACCATCGAGCAACTCGCCTTCTCCGCCCGTGAAGACAAGCGCATTGATAAGCGCAGCGGCGTCAGCCAGCGCCTGCCGATCACCGTGCTCGAAAACGTACTGTCGAATGCCGAGCGTCGCGCGCTGATGGCCGGCGAGAAGGTGGCGGTTCCGCGCATCGGCGATCTCTATGCCGCGCTGCCATCGATCACCGGCAAACTGGAGCTTGAGTACGAAGGTGAACTCAAGGGCGGCGACACCGTGGCCCGGGAACTGATCCGCACCGCCGTCGGCCAAGTCTACAACCAGATTTTCGACGAAGAAAAGATGTCTCCCATCGTGCAGTGGTTCGAACTGGGCGGGCATCTCAAGCTGGACGAGAACGCTCCGGCGGCCGAAGTCGTCCAGCAACTGAGCCAAATCGGCGGGTTGCTGGAAAAGACCAAGCGGCTCGGGCTCAGCGAAAGCGAACCGGATGCCTTGCGGGCCTCGGCCGGCGAGTTCATCCTCGAAGGCCTGTACTCACACAACCGCATCAGCCGCAGCGAGGAAGAGGGCTTCACCTTCCGCCAGCGCGGCCAGGACATCATGATCGGCGGCGACTTCAGCGAAGAAGAAGAAGAGTTCCGGCGCAGGCGCAAGAAACGCTCCCGGCGCGACTATCAGTAACCTGTCTTGAAAATGGGGACAGACAGCTAGTTTTCGCCCCGGAGGCAAACGTGGAATCGATTACTTAGAGGTGTGAAAACGGTGTCTGTCCCCATTTTTCCACGTTCTTCGGCGAGCTCTTGGACGAGCAAAGGAGGTCCGGCGCATGCGCTCGGTTCGCTATACCAAATACATCGGCAATGACCTCGGCCTTACGGCGGAAGATTTGCTGCGCGCGTTGTCGGACTTCTTTCTGGAGTCCGGCTTCAATAATCCCTACATGGGTTTTGAGGAATGGGATGGGCAGCACACGATGGATGAGCTGCGCATGGCCCTGGAGGAGGCACTCCGCCGGGGTGACTTCCTGGATCGCGACCGAGCCGAAGAGATCCGCGAAAAGCTGGAGGCGATGAGTCCGGAGGAGCTCGATGAGCTGCTCGATACACTCATCGACAAGCTGGAAGAGGAAGGCTATCTCAACGTCGAAGGCGCCCCCAGCGACGGCGAAAACGACGGTGAACAGGACGGGCAAGGTGGCGGACAGGGCCGCGGCGACGGCCAGGCGCAGGTCGAAATCACCGACAAGAGCATCGATTTTCTGGGCTTCAAGGCGCTGAAGGACCTGCTGGGATCGCTGGGGCGCTCCAGCTTCGGGGCGCACGATACGCGCGATCTCTCCACCGGCATTGAATCCAGCGGCGGTGCACGACCCTATGAATTCGGCGATACATTAAACCTCGACATCGGCGCGACGCTGTTTTCCGCCATGCAGCGTGAGGGCGTGAAGGTTCCGCTCAATCTGGAATATTCTGACCTGCACGTGCATCAAAGCGAGTATCAAAGCTCCTGCGCCACGGTGCTGATGCTGGACTGCAGCCACAGCATGATCCTCTACGGCGAGGACCGCTTCACGCCGGCCAAGAAGGTCGCCATGGCGCTGGCGCACCTGATCCGCACGCAGTATCCCGGCGATTCGCTGAAGTGCGTCCTGTTCCACGATTCGGCCGAGGAGCTGCGCATCGAGGAACTCGCGCGGACGCAGGTTGGTCCCTACTACACCAACACCCGGCAGGGTCTGATCCTGGCGCAAAAGCTGCTGCAGCGCGAGCGCAAGGACATGAAGCAGATCATCATGATCACCGACGGCAAGCCCAGCGCGCTCACCATGGACGACGGCCGCATCTACCGCAACGCCTTCGGCCTGGATCCGCACGTGATCTCAAAGACGCTGGAAGAGGTCAGCCGCTGCAAACGCCAGGGAATCCTGATCAACACCTTCATGCTGGCGCGCGACCCCAGCCTGATGCAGTTCGTGCAGAAGGTCACCGAGATCTGCCGCGGCAAAGCGTACTTCACCACGCCCTACACGCTGGGGGAGTATCTGCTGATGGATTACATGAACCGCAAAACGCGGACGGTGCATTAACGGAGTCGCGGAAGAGTTTCCGCTACTTCTCGGGCACCACAAACAGCATCAGCCGCCTGCCGTCGATCGTCTCGGTCTTGACCGGCTTCCAGTCCTCGCCGAAATCGAAGGTATTCGAGACCACGCGCGTACCGGGCTTGAGCTCGCTCAGCAGCTTGGGCTTCAACTGCTCGTTCACCGTCGACATCAGATATAGCGTCACCACCGAGGCATCGCTGATATCGGTTTTAAAAAAGTCTCCGACCTCGAACTTGACCTTGTCGGTCACCCCGGCCCGCTCGGCATTCTTATTCGCATCGGCGATCCGCGCCGGATTAATGTCGACCCCCACGCCCTGGGCGCCATGATCCTTCGCCGCGGCAATTACGATCCGCCCGTCCCCGCAACCCAGGTCATAGACGACATCGGACGACTTCACGTCGGCAATCGCCATCATGGCGTCCACCACCGCGCGAGAGGTCGGGACATAGGGCACATCCGGCAGGCGCTTCGGCGCTTCCTGAGCCGGTAGCACCGCCGCCACCAAAGCCAGGATTAACATCAGCTTCATCAGTAACTTCCGTGTCATATAGCAAACTCCATGCAGCGAGGCCAGCGCTGCGATCCGGGTCTGTATCGACCCCGGGGCGGGGGGAAACAGGAACCTATCTCTATGTATCAGTCTGACCTCCCGGAGTCCATCCCGCAAGCAAAGGGTCTGCCCGGACTCCCCCGCCCTTCCCCTTGGATCGTCAGATCTCGCTACACTCATAACAGTGGACGTTCCACTCTTGTTTCAGGCTACATGAATTCCTGATCATTCCCGTCGTGGAATCCCAGGGTTGGGCCGCAGTTCTCCGGCCCGGCCGATTCACTCAATTCAAGGACTGCCGAATGTGCCGAAACGCCTCTCGCCAAATCTTGCAAACGCCTTTTGTCAAATCTTGATGGCTGAGCCATTCCGACGCAACGTCTTCCAAAGTTCGCGCGTCATGTTGATATCTTTCGATGGCTCCCGATCCCAGGTCAGGCTCCCGATCTCCAGGCCCGCCGCGGTTTCCCCGAAAGACTTTTCTGTAAACTAATCGTTAAACCGTTTAAAAATGACCACGTTTTCCCGCCTATTCCCCCGTCTGTTCCCGATGGCAGCCCTGCTGCTGCTCCTAACGTCCGCCGCTGCGGCGCGACCGAATGTCCGCACCCTGAACCTGGGAGGCCGCTGGGTCACCTTTGAAGATATCGATGGGATGGCCGTCGTCGAACAGGACATCATCCTCGGGACGGTGGCCGATCTGGAGGCGTTCGCCGCCTCCGGCGCATCCCTGCCGGGACCCGGGAAAAACGTTCCCGCGGAACTTCGCTCCGCCGCGATCTATGTCCAATCCGACGGTCAACCCCGGCTGTGGCCGAACGGAGTCCTCTACTACATCATCGATTCGGATCTCCCGAGCCAGACGAGGATCACCAACGCCATCGACCACTGGCAACAAAACACGACGATCCAGTTCCAGCCCTGGTCCGGCCAGGGCGACTATGTCGAGTTTGTCCGCAACAGTTCCCCCTCCACCTGCTCTTCCCCTTTAGGCCGCGCCGGAGGACGTCAGACGATTCAACTCGGCGATCAATGCGGCACCGGCTCGGTGATCCATGAGATTGGACACTCGGTGGGACTGATGCATCGAACAGACCCGCCCGGATCGCAACCAGTACATTACCGTTCTCTACGACAAAATCGACAAGGATTACTATTCGCAATTCCATCAGGGCAGCGATTCCGCCTCGCAAGGCTACTACGATTACGGCTCGATCATGCATTATTCCGCGCAGGCGTTTGCCGTGGATGACTCGGTGACCATGCAGACGGTGCCCCCCGGTATCCCCATCGGCCAGCGCTATGGATTGTCCGCCGGCGACATCGACGGGGTCGAACGGCTGTACGGCGTGCAGCCGACCGAGACCATCATCACCACCATCCCAGAGGGCATTCAGGTGATCGTCGACGGGGTGGCCTACGATTCTCCTGTGAAAGTCACCTGGGAGCCCGGCTCGCAGCATACCCTGGAAGCTCCCGCCATGCAGCAATACACGCGGCAATATCCATTCGTTCGCTGGACCAATGGAGGCGCGCGCGTGCAGCAGTTCACCGCTTCTCCGGACGTCACCGCGGTCGCGGCAATTTATGAGCGTCACAACAAGCTCACGCTCGGGGTGCAGGCGGGACAAGGGACCACCAGCGTGATTCCCTCTTCCAGCACGGGCTATTATCCGGAAGGCACTCCGATCCGGTTCCAGGCGCATCCGGCCGCCGGGCAGTCGTTGTACTACTGGAACGGGACCAGTCTGGAGTACGATGATCAGGGCATTTCCACCGAGGTTCCCGAACTCCCCCTCTTCTATAACAGCGAATATGATGCTGTCTTCAGCAGCGACCCCCTCACCGAGGTCACTTCGGATCCGCTGGGTCGCCAGATCTTGATTGACGGCGTCCCCTATTTGACTCCGGCGCGATTCCGATGGACCCCCGGCATCCCACATACACTGAGTCTCCAAACCACACAAACCAATTTCTCGGAAACGGAACAGTATAAATTCACGCAATGGGAGGACGGCTCCATCTCCTCCGCGCGCAGCGTGACGGTGCCCGATGGCGCGGGAGGCCAATATCGCGCGAGGTTTGACCGACAGTTCTATTTATCCACCGGCGATGCGGGTCCGGGAATCCTCACCCCTTCCTCCAACTACTACACGAAGGGCTCCACGGTAACCTTAAACGCCACCCCGCTGGTCTCCAGTCAACTGCTCTACTGGCTGGGTGATACGGCCGGTGGAGGCGTGCAGAAACAACTCGTCATGGACAGTGAAAAACTAGCCTTGGCGGTGTTCGGCAGCGCGGTCCCCTTCCAGCCCTTCAATGCCGCCAGCTATTCCAGCAATCCGATTTTCGACTATCCAGGATTGGGCGTGACGCCACTGGAGATCGTGACGCTGTTCGGCAATAACATCGGCCCGGTATCCCCCACCGGCGGACAGATCACGGGAGGCCAGGTCGACACGAGTCTTGCGGGTATCCGGGTCCTATTTAATGGCAATCCGGGACCGATCCTGTATGCCGACAACGGCCAGATCAGCACGGTGGTTCCGGCCAGCGTCGCCGGGAAATCCAGCGTTCTGATTACCGTGGAACAGAACGGATTATCCATAGGTAGCTACATCGCCGAGGTTTACGACACGTTGCCCGGGATGTTCACCGCCAATGCCACCGGCAAAGGACCTGTGGCGGCGCTCAATCCGGATGGTTCCCTGAACGGTCCCGGACGGCCGGCGGCGCAAGGGTCCACCGTGGTCCTCTATGCGACCGGCGGAGGCCTGATGGATCGATCTCTTCCCGACGGCGCGGTGACCGGCACTGACTTGGCCAAACCGATGGCTCCGGTGTGGGTGCGAATCGGGCAGAAACCGGCAACGGTCCAATACGCTGGATCCGCGCCGGGTCTGATCCAAGGCGCGCTGCAAGTAAACGTCGAGATCCCGCAGGGAATGTTGCCCGGCGAACACCCCATCCAGTTGATCATCGGCGATTGGGCCAGCCCGCCGGGAACGACGATTTCGGTGGAGTAAGGCGCCGGACCCTACGCGATCTCAATCCCCAACAGCCGCGCAAAGACCATCGCCTGCACCGGATCGACAATCGCTCCCTTCAGGTCGCGCGCCTCGAGCAACATCTCTTCTACCGACGAGCCCCTGAGATCGGTCTTCTCCAGCCGCGCCCCAGTGAGATCCGCGCGAGCCAGCGCGCAGCTGTGCAGCCTGCATCCCGCCAGATCCGCCCCCTGGAAATCGGCTTCTTCGAGATTGGCGCCCTCGAACTCTGAGTTGCGGAACTTCCCGCCCGCCAGTTGCGCGAACCGCAGATCCCCGCCCGCGAACCAGCACGTCCTGCCATTCCGCATCCCGCGCGGTGAATCCGGTCAGGCGGCAGTCGATCAGCTCCACGCGAACCCACGTCAGGCGATGCATCAGGACGTTCGCCAGATCGCAGCCCACCAGCCGGACATCTTTCCACACCGCGGAACCGATCTCGCAGCCCGAAAACTCGATCCCTTCGAGCACCACACCCTCCAGTGCCATCCGCGCCAGCTTCCCCGCCTCGAGCGCGAAACCCCGCAGTTTGCATTCCTCCAGTTCCAGGACATCTCTCGCCGCTTCGAGTTCCTCCGGATCGCACTCCGGCAAGTCCGCCGCGAGATCCGGGACATCGCGCCGAAACGCCGGAAGCTTGGGGCCGGCCGGCCTGGGCTTCCTATCGGGACGCTTTGGCTTGGCGGACGGCTTCTCGATCGGGCCCCCCACTGCCGCGCGAGCCTGGTCGACGATCTCCTGAATCTGCTCGGCATGGCGCCGCGCGTGCGCATCGATCACCTGCATCCATTCGACGCCGTTCAGCGGACCAAAGTAGGGATGATCCGCCTCCACCCGGTATAGCTCCTCGCCCGTACTCGCCAGCCGGATCACCCGCTCGCGAATCTTCACGAACACCCGCAGCGCGGCGTCGAGATCCGCGAACCGCCCCTGCGGCCGCACCGGAGCCGGTGCATCGACCTTGTCCAGGCGGCTCCGGACCACCGAGAACAATCCGGTTTCCTTCTCCGGATCGCGAAACGTGGGGATCTGGCGACCTTCCTCCAGCCGCCGCAGAGAGCCGGTCTCGGACAGGACCACATGCTCCACACATTCGAGCACGGACCAGCCGCCGGCCGATGCGTTCCCGTACTCGTGCGCAGACGCAACGGCGTCCAGGAATTCATCGCGCCCCTCGGTCAGGTGCCGCACAATCGGAAGCATTCCCGCAGTATAGGCCACGGTTCCGCGATAAGATGGAGCTGGGGCTGGCGCTCAGCCTTTCCCCGCCCTTTTTCCCGCGTTCGACCCAAAATCAGGAGACGTTTTTAAATGTCGTACCGATTGCGCGGAGTATTCTTCCCCGTCATTTTCACCGCACTGATCCTCCCCGGCCTGCTCACCGCCGCCGAAGCTTCCCAGCCCGCCCATTTCAAACTCACCAGCAACAATGCGAGCCCCGCGCTCCGCCCGGCCCTGGCGAGCGAAGCCGCCTCGACCTTTGTTGCTCCCTCGCGTCGGCTGACCGATCAACACCTTGCAACCGATCCGGACGGGAACATCTACGTCGCGTCGACGGTTCTGAACCGTTTGCCGAATGCCGGCTACGATACCCGCGATATTTTCCTGGCGAAATTCGACCCGGGCTTCCACCAACTTTTTTCGATACAATTCGGCGGCGATGGGGATGACACGCTGGGCGACCTCACCACCGACACGGACGGCAACGTCTACCTCACCGGGGAGACGAGTTCCACAAATTTCCCGGTCCTCGATGCCATCCAGTCAGATCTCAAAGGCGCCTCTGACGCGTTCCTCACTAAGCTGACGCCCCGCGGAGGCATCGTGTTCTCCACCTATTGGGGCGGCGGTCTGAAAGGACCCGTGAATTCGGCCAATGACGCTGCCTACGCGGTTGCGGTGGATCCGGCGGGAGCCATTTACTTAGCGGGCTCGACCGGGTCCTATGATTTCCCGACCACGCAAGGGGCCCTTCTGCCAAGCCCGGGACAGGCCCCGGACAACGCCTTCGCCGCCGTACCCCTCTCCGGGTTTGTGACCAAATTTTCTCCTTCTGGCGACACAGCGCTTTTCTCAACATTAATCGACGGCGAAGGAAAGACCTGCTTCGGGGGCAGCAGTTGCCTGAATCAGTTTCCTGCGACGTGGGTAACCGGACTGTGGCTGAACGCCGACGGCAGCACCACTCTGTCCGGCACGACCAATCGCATGCAGTTTCCGAACCTGGACGGAGGCTACTCCCCACAAGCAACTAGCGGCCTTTTTGTGGGGCCGTCGGCCTTTATCCTGAAGCTGACTGCGGACGGCTCCGCCCTGGAGGCAGGCACATTCTTCGCCGGCGGGGGACTTTCGTTCGGCGCCGGAGCATCGGTAACCGGCCTCGCCGTGGGTCCCACCGGCGAGATCAGCATTAGCGGCACGACGGGAAACTACCAACTCCCCGTCACCGACAACGCGCTCGCGGATTCCTTCCCGATCCAAAACACCACCGACATTGCCGGGTTCGTCGCCACCTTCAGTCCGGACCTCAGCCAACTGATCTACGCGTCCTACCTGACCGGCGCGGGGGCGTCGGCGTCAGGCCTCGCCGTCGATGTAGAGGGGGATCTCTACATCGCGGGCAAGGGACTGCTCGACAGCGTCTCGGCAACGCCCGGCGGCATTCCGAACGGCGGCAACTATCTGGTCAAGCTCGACCCGGATACCGGGGACCTGCGGTTCGCCTCACGCTTCCCCGACGGCGCAGCCGATGGCGATGCGTTCCTCGCTCTGAACACCCCCTCCGGCCCGAGCCTCTTCGTCACAGGATCGTCCGGGTTCCTCATGCGCATGATCCCGGACGGCAACTCCGGCAGCGCGCAGACACCGCGGAACTCCCTCATCTTACCGGGCTCGCCAATGCGGCCGGGCTCTCGATCTCCCCATTCATCGCGCCGGGTGAAATCATCAGCCTCTACGGCCAGGGGCTGTACGACGAAACTCCCTCCGGTCCGGTCATTATGAACAACCGGGTCACCTCCCAAATCGGAGGGCTGGAGGTGCGCATCGACGGCCAACCTGCTCCGTTGCTGTACGCCAGCGCAAATCAGATCAACGCCGTCGTCCCCGTTCGGCTCTCCGTATCGGGAGTTCCAAGCGCCGTGGAAGTACTTCAGAACGGGATGCCCATCGCCAGTCTCCCGATCTTCAAAACCGGGTCGCGCCAGGCGTGTTTCGGAACCTCACCGATCGAGACCAGGTTCCCGGTGTCTCGGCCGGTTTCTCGGACTACCCGCCGCTTCCAGGCGCCGCGATCAACCAGGACGGAACCGTGAATTCGCTCGACAATCCGGCCCCGGCCGGTTCGATCGTCGCGATTTACGCCACCGGAATCGGCTTGAATGGCGGGCCCGTCCCGGTGGATGGCGCGATTGCGCCGGACATGGAACCCGGCGGCATGCGCCCGGTCACGATCGGCTACTACGGCGGGTTCAGCACCCTCATCCGCACTCTGGACCCGATCTATGCGGGGCAGGCTCCAGGGCTAGTGACCGGCGCGGCGCAGATCAACTTCCGCCTCCCGGTGCCGGACCGAACCGATCAGATCGCGCAGGTTTTTGACATCGCCGTGGACAACGAGTCTGGCGGGATGCCCCGGTCGGAATTCTTCACCATCTTCGTGGGGCCACCGACCGTGGCTCCGCCCGCCGCGCCATGATCACCGCACCGGATTCTGGTCAAGCCCCCGGAAACCCGATTTGCCGCTTGACGCGCTGGCACGCGGCTCGGGCGGGGCGAGCAGGCGCCGGACATGCTCAAACAGCGCGCCGATCTCCTCGTCATGCTGCGCCACCTTCCGGGCCAGATCCTCGTGCGTCGCCAGCACCCGGCGGATACGTACAAACGTCCGCATAATCGCAATATTCACCTGAACCGCCGTTTTGCTGCGCAGCACGCCGGACAGCATCGCGATGCCGTGCTCGGTGAAGGCCAGCGGAGGATGCTTGCGGTGCTGGCCGCGCCCCGAAGCGGGCTCCGTCTTTAAGATCACATTTTGTGATCTTAAAGACTCGAACTCGTCCCAGGACAACCGAAACAGAAAATCATCGGGGAAGCGCTCGAGGTTCCGGTTCACGGCCTGATTCAGGACACGTGTCGCGACGCCGTACAGTTCGGCCAGATCCGCGTCCAGCATTACCGATTCGTCCCGGATCCGGTAAATGCGGGCGGCAATGCGCTCGATGGGAAGCAGTTGGGGAGACGCCATGATTCTGGAGGAGCGGCTCCGCGAGCAGCACTCCCTCAAAAAGGAAGTGGCGGAAGGCGCACGGAACTCTCCAGTTTGTCCGCTTCAGGGGCCGAATTCAGGCGCAGGCCCATTCAAGTTCCAGATAACGCTATGATACTTAAAACGAATGATAATAATATAGTTATGGATGTATCGAAGCCGCGATCCCTTGGGCCGCTGCAGCGAGCACAAAGAGGACGATGTGCGCCAGAAATCCGTAGTGAATCCAGTGCCGGGTATAGCGAATCACCAGAAAAAGGTCCTGGAGGAAGGCAGGGTTCCGCATTACTGCCGGGTAGTGTGACAGCAGAACGGCAATGGGACCTATAGCCCGATGTTTCTGATTGATGACGAACTAGTTTTAGTACAAACCGGCACGGTGGGGTGGAAACCCTGGACTGGACCCGGGAACTTTACGGATTCCATCGCGAAATTGCTCGCCCGAACCCGCTCAAGGCGGGTAGGCAACGGCGAATAAACGGGTTATCCTAGATGAGGCGAGAAAAACCGCATCGGAAGCGGCAGTGAGAGGTGACTGGTTTACAGCCGACTCCGATGCGGTCCGCCCAAGGTGGGCATTGGATCCGGGTTTCCTCCCGTCTCCAGAGCTTGACCAGGGCCCGCGTCCTACATTACCCCAGCCCCGCTCCCGATCCAGGTTGAGACGATGGATCCAGGAAGATCGTAAACGAAAAGACCGTTATGAGCCTGTCGCCAACCGTGGCCTGCGGGGATCCCGCGCCTCCGGCCGCATGATTGAGACCTCAAAAAAAAACCCCTCTGTTGCAACACGCACCCACGAAGGAAGGAGCGGTTTTCAAGAACTTCCATACCGGCTCCCGCAAGCACGCTAGATTTTTAGCCACTCGCTTCTTCCGTGTGCACCCGTTAACAACAGAGGGCAGGTTGTAAAGGTTACTCCATCAATTCGTTTCATAGGGTAGCACGCGGTTCGCCATCACGTAAACACGATTTTTCAATAAGATAGGAACCCATTCCCTGCGCCGTCTGACCACCTGGGTCGCAGTGTGTGTGTCGGGCCGACACAGTCGGCCCATCGCCAACCTGGCGGCCCGGCACGAGGCCCTCACGAGGGTGGTCCGCTTGGTACAAGAGTGGAGGATGTGTCCGGTGGGCCGCCCGTTTCGAGAAATTTGCACTGTTTCTTCGTGCCGCGCGACCTCCGCTCCCGCAGCGGAGACATATGACGTCATATCAATGAGATATGCACTTTGCGCGATGCACGTCGCGCTCCGCCGGGCGGGGGGATCTGGAGGCGGAGCCGATCGCTCCCCCGCCGCGACAGCACGATCACGGTTCAATCCGCCTCACGCGGTACCCGTCTGCGGGCCAGCCGCCCCGCCATTCCGCCCGAAAATACTCTGGCGGGCCTTCCAGCCCAACACCACAACGTCGCGCTGGCTGTCGCAATTCGGCGCTGGATGCAAGGCATTGAATGGATTGAGCTTCCCCGTTCTCCGTTTTCCCCGCATCTGGATCTTTTGCCCCAAATTAGGTATGTAGAATTTTCCGCACTCGACCGATCTGAACAATATCGGACGCGTCATCCGTCTGGTGGATCATCATCTGGTGGATCATCGTCGAAATGAATCATCGCAGCGAACCAAGATTTAAGACTGAAGCGGTAGCTTCGATCCAGGTTCTTCGTGATCATGCACAGGAGTTTGAAGCCATGATCACGGACGCCTCCAGCGTCGGGCTAGGCATCCTGATGGCCGACCCTTTGCGGCCACGGGAGGTGGTACGGATCTGCACCGAAAGCGATTACGTCTTCGCGATCGTGCAGCACTGCACGCCTGCCGCCGACAACCGCTATTCGGTCGGCGTCGTCCGCATTGACGAGTGGCACCCGGTGGGAGATCGAAAACCGGACCTGGAGTCATTACGCAAGGAAGCCCCGGCGACGATGGAAGCGGTGGCCAAACCGCGCTTGGACCTCGGCGACCTGCAGACGCACGCCATCAAGGAACTGTTTAAGCAGTCTCCGGATAAAGCCGAGAAAAAAGCCCAGCAGAAGACCAAGCAGGACCAGGGCGCCTTGGATGCCGCAGCAGCCAGATTGCAAGCGGCCGCCAGCCCGTCCGGAGCTCGCGCCAAGCAGGCCGGCCCGACCGACGCCGCTCCCAAAGATCCCGCCAAGGAACCTCGGCCCCCGAAAAAGAGTGTTGGGCGAGCCAAGGTCATCGGCGCGAGCGTCGGTTTGTTGGTTCTGTTGCTCCTATTAACGGGAATCGGGTCCGGATTTCGCTTCGGGCTAGGACAACCGGCTGTCGCCGAGGTCGCGCGGCAAGCCAATGAGATGAACGGGGACAACGCCGCGGATCCGGAACAAGCCGATACCTCCGCAACGCTGGAGGCGGACGAGTCGCAGTCAGAGGTAGATGCCGCAGTCAATGATCCGGAGAATGATCCGGAGAATGACCCGGAGGAAGAGTTCGGCGAGGAGACTACGCTCGCGGCGACGCAAACCGCAAGCCCCTCCCCGGCCGCGAACGCCGCGTTCCACGCAACCGAGACCGTCCAGAGCAAGCCCGCCGCCGCGCCGCAACCCGCACCGCCCCAACCGGTCACCACCTCCGGTCCGATCGCGGGAGGACAGGAACATGCGGTCCGAATCCGCTCGACAGGCCCCAGTTGGATCACGGTCTGCATCGACCACAAAAAAGCGTTTGAGGGACTGATGAAAGACGGGGATTCCCGTGAGTATGCCTACCGCGATCAGATGCTGCTGCGTTCCGGGAACATCGGAGCGCTGACCGTGACCCGCGACGCGGAACCCGTGAAAACCTCTACGGTGGTCGGCACCATCGCGGCCTGGGAGTTCACTACCACGGGCGCCCAGCACACCGACCTCGAGGCCACCAAAAGCTGCAAGTAATTCTTCAGGCTGCGGTTCCCGCCCGGAAGCGTCCGGCCCAAGTCGGCCACCCACCCCGCATTTCCCGCTTCGCCACATGCCTCCCGCGGCAAGCTGCGCTAAAATGACAGCGTGGAGAAAGCGCCCGGAAGCTGGTTGCCCGCTGTATTGCTGGCCTGGATCGTCCCCGGAGGGGGCCATTTTCTGCTGAAGCGCCCCGGCAGGGGCGGAATCCTGCTCGCGACCATCGCCCTGATGTTTATCCTGGGGCTGCTGATGCGGGGCGCGCTGTTCGCGCCGCAACGGGGTGACCTGCTCACCACCGTCATCTACACCGGCGGATTCATTGGGAACGTACTGTCCGGACTGCCGTATTTTCTGTCGGTTTCGCTGGGCTACACGCAACCGGACGTCGCTGGGCACGTCCACGACTACGGGACCAAGTTCCTGGTGGCGGCCGGGCTGCTCAATCTGCTCGCGATCGTCGACGCGTTTGAAATCGCAACCGGCCGGAAAAGTTGATCACCTCTCTGAAAACCGATGTTGAATCTCTCTCATTTTGAGGTATCTGTGCTATTCGCCCTGTTCACGTCCGTCGTGCTCGGGGTGATCACCAAATCGACCGATCGGGAGCGGCTTCGATACGCCGTCTACTGTTTTGCCTGCTTCATCGCCGCGCTGTTCGGCCTCGGCTGGCTCATGTACCTCGGTCACGGCTAGCCGGTTCGCCATCCTTGCCCGCGTCTCCTCGGGATTCCGCCGCGAATCCCATGAATTCTCAAGAATTTGAGAAACCGCACCCGAGGTCTGCGCGTCCAAGTTCATGAGGGTATACTCGGAAAGTAGAAGGAGTTGTCTATGCGTCGTTTACTTGGACTTTTGCTCATCGCGACTCTCTCGTTCGGTCCGGCCTGGGGCAAGGACGATAAGGAGAGCGACGTAAAGGACAAGGACAATCCGGATAAGATCGGCGACCGGGATATCGGCGACGGTCTGAACTGGTTTTCCCTGGAAAAGGAAATCGCGCTAGGTAAGCAAAGTGCCCAGGAAGTCGAGCGCCAAGCCAAGATCATCGACGATCCCGTGGTGGCCGAATATGTGAACCGCGTGGGACAGAACCTGGTGCGGAACTCCGACGCGAAGGTCCCCTTCACCATTAAGGTGATTGAAGACGAGTCAGTGAATGCGTTCGCGCTCCCTGGCGGATTTTTCTTCGTGAACTCTGGGCTGATTCTGGCCGCCGACACTGAGGCGGAACTGGCCGGCGTGATGGCGCATGAGATTGCGCACGTGGCCGCCCGCCACGGCACCCGTCAGCAGACCCGCGGCCAGGTGGCCCAGCTGATGACCATCCCCCTGATTTTCATGGGTGGCTGGACTGGCTACGGCGTTCGCCAAGCCACGCAGCTTGCGCTGCCGATTGGCTTTATGAAGTTCTCGCGCGGCTTTGAGGAAGAAGCCGACAACCTCGGGCTGCAGTATCTGTATAAGACCGGCTACGATCCGGTCGCCTTCGTGGACTTCTTCGAAAAGATCGAGGCCATGGAGAAAAGCAGGCCCGGCTTCATTTCGAAAGTCTTCGCCTCGCACCCGATGACCGAGGACCGCATTGAGAATGCACAGGAGCGGATCGAAACGACGCTTGAGCCTCGGCCCGAATACGTGGTCACGACCTCGGAATTCCGGAAAGTGCGGGATCGGCTGGCGATGCTAACCAATCGCCGGAAGGTGGATCAGCAGGACCTGGACTCCAGTCGTCCGACGCTGCGGACGAACCCGAACAACGATCCTGGCGCTGCCTCTGACCAAGACGAACGGCCGAAGCTGGAGCGCCGCAAGACGAACTAAGAATCGAAGGTCTCCGGCAAAAGGATTTCTCTCTCTCTTTGATTTGCCGGATGAGGATTGGTTCTCCAGAACCAATCTGGGCTCGCGTGAAAAACGCGGGCCCTTTTTCTTTCCGCCGATGTGGAGCGACCTTCAACGCACGCACCGACTGAATGCCGCGACGGACCAAGGCGCTCGCGATCCTAGACAGTCTTGTCCGCTGAATAACACAGCCGCTCAATGCCGCATTCGGCACACTTAGGATTGCGAGCTGTGCAGGGTCCCCGGCCATGGTGGATGATCTGGTGGGAAAACAGGATCCAGCGATCCCGCGGCAGGATCTTCATCAGGTCCTGCTCTACTTTCTTCGGGTCGGGCTTGGCGCCTTTCTGCTTGGTGAGGTCGAGCCGCACCGAGATCCGTTGCACATGGGTGTCGACGACAACCCCGGCGGCGATCCCAAACGCGGTCCCCAGAACCACGTTGGCGGTTTTCCGCGCGGCGCCCGGAACAGTCGTGAGCTGATCGATGTCGCGCGGAATTTCACCGTTGAACTCTGTCAGCAGCTTCCGAGCAGCTCCGACAATCGACTTGGCTTTGTTATTGAAGAATCCGGTCGACCGGATATCCTCAGCCAACACCTCGGGAGTGACCGCCGCAAAATCCTTCATCGTCGGGTACTTTTTGAACAACCCCGGCGTGACCATGTTGACGCGCTTATCAGTACATTGCGCCGAGAGGATCGTTGCCACCAGCAGTTCCCAAGGCGAGGTGTGGTGAAGCGCGCAGGTAACGTCGCCGTACATCCGGTCGAGCCCGGCCAGAATCGCATCCAGGCGCTTTTGCCGTTCGGCGGCCGTCTTCGGTTTCTGGACCGGCGGGAGTAGCTCAACAGAGGAAGACACCTTCCCTGCCTTGGCCGCCGCCTTTGCTTTCTTCTTGCTCGCCTGCTTGCGTGCGGGTGCACTCTTCGTTTGGGAAGGCTTCTGGATTGCCATGCAGTTTGGGTCTAATCGAAATCGATATCGCGCTTGGGGGGCGGCGAATCAGGATCTTCCTTCGCCAGGCGCAGCATTTCGTCGAACTTCTTATTGAGGACCGAGTCGCGGTTCTTGTGGTCGGCGACACCTTTGGCGAAGGCGTCTTCACGACGGCTCGCCTCTCCTTTGTAACGCTGCATGGCCGCTTCCATATCGGCGACCTCGCGTGGCTTTTCGGCGGCCTTGTGACGAATGACCGCGCCGGTGGCCGCGTCCACCACGATCTCGGCATCACAACAGGGACACTGAATCGTTAGCAAATCCTGCTCAGCCATAGAGCCTAATTCTAACAACTCGGCGGAAGGGTGTCCGGGGTCACAGCCGCTGAGCGACTCTTTTTTGCTGGCGCTTTCGCCGATCCGAAGGTAAACTGAATCTCCCTTAGGAGGAGCATGAATGCTCAGCGAGTTTAAGAAGTTTGTGATGCGCGGCAACGTGCTGGACTTGGCCGTCGCGGTGATCCTGGGCGGCGCCTTCGGCAAGATCACGGCGTCGTTGGTCAGCGACGTCCTGATGCCGGTGGTAGGGCTCGGGCTCGGGAAAGTGGACTTCTCGCAACTCTTTATCAATCTGAGTGGCACCGACTACCCGACTCTGACCGAGGCCGAAGAGGCCGGAGCCGCCGTCATGAAATACGGCGCCTTCATCAACACGATCGTCGAATTCCTCATCATTGCCTTTGCGATCTTCCTGGTCGTCAAAGCGGCGAACCGGTTGAAGAAACCCGAGCCGGCGGCCGCGCCCACCACCAAGGACTGCCCGAAATGCTTCACGGCGATCCCCCTCAAGGCAACGCGCTGCCCCAACTGTACTTCGGAAGTCGAAGCCTGACGCAATCGGCAGCCTTTACGGTTTGCCCGCTGAGAGTCGATGGCGATGGCCTCGAGAGAAGCCTTTGGCGCCAAAACCGATGTTCCGCCACAGCCGATGTCTATTGAAGGGGGATGAGTTGCCTGGCCTGCAAATATGCCCAGATCTTCTCCACACCTTGTTCCGGCGTTTCCTCTGCCGAACAGATTGTGATGTCGGGAGCCATGGGCGGCTCGTAAGGATCCGAGATCCCGGTGAAATTCTTGATCTCGCCGGCAATCGCTTTTTTATAGAGGCCCTTCACATCGCGTTTGATCAGTTCGTCCAGCGGGCACTGCATGTAAATCTCAATGAAGTTGGGAATCTGCTCCTTCAGTTCGTCCCGAATCTCCCGATAAGGGGAAACGGCGGCGACCACCACGATCACCCCATTGCGCGACAGCAACTTGCTGACGAACCCGATTCGCCGGATGTTCTCATCGCGATCCTGCTTGCTGAAGCCCAAATCCTTGCAAAGGTGGGTCCGAACGACATCCCCGTCCAGGATCTCCAATTTGGCGTCGACCGCACGAAGTCGCTCCGCCAGAAGCGAAGACGCCGTGCTCTTACCCGCGCCGGACATTCCGGTAAACCAGAGAGTACACCCCTGCTGCATGTCTCGATGTTACTACGCCAACGGCAGACAGCCCTCCGGCAGCCTCAAAGAATCCACTGAGTGCGGCGGCCAGAATCCACCCACGATCGAAGGCGTAACTGCATGAATATGAAAAGGAAACGACCTTAGATCGTCGTAACGCATCTTGCGCTTGGGCAACGGTTGCCGCTATCGTGCAAAGGATACTCGTCAGATCCCGGCGCAGATGGATCCAGTCGTCATCGCGCCCACCCGCGAGACAGGGCCAACGAACGTGAAACAAGTCCTCCAAGATCTAAGATCGGGCGAGACACGGACCGAGGAGGTCCCCGCCCCTAAGGCGGGCCGAGGACAGCTTCTGATCCAGACGAGCCGGTCCCTCATTTCAGCGGGCACGGAGCGGATGCTGGTGGAGTTCGGCAAGGCGAGTCTCCTGAAAAAGGCGCGCGGCAACCCGGATGCCGTCCGCCAGGTTCTGGACAAGATTCGAACCGATGGCTTGCTATCGACGCTGGAAGCCGTGCGCCATAAATTGGATCAGCCCGTGACGCTGGGCTATTGCAATGTCGGTCGAGTGATCGAGGTGGGGGAAGGTGTCACCGGGTTTCAGGTGGGCGACCGCGTCGCATCCAACGGGAAACACGCCGAGGTGGTTGCCGTTCCCACCAATCTCTGCGCCAGGATTCCCGATGCTGTGGCGGAGGATCATGCCGCCTTCACCGTACTTTCGGCCATCGCGCTGCAGGGCATTCGCCTCGCCCAACCGACGCTCGGGGAAACGATCGCCGTCACAGGATTAGGACTGGTGGGGCTCATCACCGTCCAACTGCTGCGGAGTAGTGGATGCCGCGTGCTTGGCTTCGATTTCGACCCCGCGAAGCTCGCGCTCGCCGAGCAAGCCGGCGCGGAAACCGTCGACCTCTCCGAAGGCGAAGATCCCGTCGCGAAAGCGATGGCCTTCTCCCGCGGCCGCGGCGTCGACGGCGTGATCATCACGGCCGCAACCAAGAGCAACGAACCGGTCCAGCAAGCGGCCAAAATGTCCCGGAAACGAGGCCGGATCGTGCTGGTGGGCGTGACCGGACTGGAGCTATCCCGCGCCGACTTCTACGAAAAGGAACTCTCCTTCCAGGTGTCCTGCTCCTACGGGCCCGGCCGCTACGACCCCAACTACGAGGAAAAGGGGCAAGACTATCCGGTCGGATACGTGCGATGGACCGAGCAGCGCAACTTTGAAGCCGTGCTGGACATGATGGCCGACTGCCGCCTTGACCCGAGCACGCTCATCTCCCATCGATTTTCGATCGATCGTGTGGCGGAGGCCTACAAACTTCTGTCGTCCGATCAGAGCTACCTCGGTATTCTGCTCGAATATCCCGGCGCCACGGGAAACGATGCGCAGCCGGCTCTGACAACCCAAGACAGACGAATCTCCGTTCCCGCCCCGATCGAATCAAAAAACGCTACACCGCGTCTCGCTTTTATCGGAGCCGGGAACTACGCGGTCCGTACGCTGATTCCGCAGATGAAGGCCGCCGGAGCCCAACTCCACCTCATCGCATCTCGGAGCGGCGTGACGGGAGCGCTCGCCGCAAAGCAATTCGGATTTGCCGGAGCCACAGCCGATCTCGAAGAGGTCTTCTCCGATCCCGCGGTGGATGCAGTGGTGATCGCTACCCGCCACGATCTGCATGCTTCCCTGGCGGTTCGCGGCTTGCGGGCGGGTAAGCATGTGTTCGTTGAGAAGCCGCTCTGCCTTTCCCTGGAAGAGCTCGACGAAATTGAGCGTTGCTATCGGGAACTCGCCGAGAAAGGCCCAGCCCCTTATTTAATGGTGGGTTTCAACCGACGATTCGCCCCGCAGATCCGCCAGATGAAATCTCTGCTCTGGCGCTCATCGGAGCCCAAGGCTGTGGTGATGACGGTCAATGCGGGCGCAATCCCCAAGGATCACTGGACGCAGGATCCAACCCAGGGGGGCGGCAGAATCATCGGCGAGGCCTGCCACTTTGTCGACCTCTCCCGTTTCCTGATTGGCGCGCCTTGTATTTCGGAATCGCGGACGATGCTCGCAGAAGATACTGTGTCGCTTCAGTTGCGCTACGCCGATGGCTCGATCACCACCATTCATTATTTTGCGAACGGGAGTCGAGCCTTTCCCAAAGAACGCATCGAGGTCTTCTGCGCAGGCGGCATCCTGGCGATCGATAATTTCCGCAAGATGCGTGGCTATGGCTGGCACGGCTTCACCAAGCTGAACCTCTGGACCCCGGACAAGGGTGCGGCGCTCATGTCGCAGCAGTTCCTGGAATCGATCCGCAGCGGGCAAGCCGCGCCCATCCCCGTCGAAGAGCTATTCGAAGTCTCGCGATCCACCATCGCGCTCGCAAAGTGACACTCGCTGACGGATTCCTGATTCTCAACACGGTTCGCTACTGGAAGCCGGTGCAGATTTATGGCCCCTTGCTGCCACAACGCCGAACCGCCCATGGGGAGACGCCGAGCCTGCGCCAACGAACCGGATCCTGGACGCCCGCGATCGAACGTGAAACCACCCAGACCGGGCCCAACCGGTTCCGGCTTCTAAACGAAGAACGGGAGATCGCCAGTTGGAATGACGCCGGCATCCCCAAACTCTGGCTCAACAATCTTCACTACCTGCAGTATCCGACCGAGGAGTTAATCAGTCGATGGATCCTGGAGAACCCGCCGGTCAGTGGGGTCGGATGGGAACCCTATCCGCTCTCCCTTCGAATCGTCTACTGGGTCAAGTGGGCACTCGCGGGACACCGCTTGTCCGAAGACGCGATCCGGAGCCTGGCGCAACAGGCTCGCGTGCTATCGCAGTCCATCGAATATCACATTCAAGCGAATCACCTCTTGGAGAACTATACGGCGCTGGTCTTCGCTGGCGCTTTCTTTCAGGGGCCCGAAGCCGACCGTTGGCTCCGCACCGGCCTCGAGGGGCTCGCCGAACAGGTCCCCGAGCAGATCCTCAATGACGGCGGGCATTATGAACGAAGCCCGATGTACCACTCGCTGGTTCTGGAAGACCTGCTCGACCTCATCAATCTCCATTCCATCTACCCGCTCCCGGAGCCGCGATGGGACCAGAACGTCGTAACTGGCATGCTCGCCTGGCTCGACAATCTATGTCACCCCGATGGAGAGATTTCTTTCTTCAACGACGCGGCCTTCAGCGTCGCTCCCCGTCCCGCCAGGATCAAAGACTATGCCGCGAGCCTGGGCATTCAATCCAACGGCACAGGTCTGGGAGAGAGTGGATACGTCCGGCTCGAGAACAACGACGCGGTCGTGCTGTTTGATGCCGGGTCTATCGGTCCGGATTATCAACCGGCCCATGCGCATGCCGATACACTCTCCTTCGAACTTTCGATTCGTGGCCAACGCGCGCTCGTCAACTCCGGGACCTCCACCTACGAAGACAATGCCCTTCGGCAGCAACAGCGCGGCACCGCGGCCCACAACACCGTCGTCGTGGATTATCAGAATCAATCCGAGGTTTGGGGAGCATTTCACGTCGCACGACGGGCGAAACCGCAGGGCGTTCAATCGGACCACAGGAGCTATGCGGAAGCCTCGCACAACGGATACTTGCGGCTGGCCAAACCCGTGACGCATCACCGGCGAGTGGAACTCCGCCGGGACTCCCTGATCGTCGAAGATTCTCTAACCGGCACCGGGAATCATTCCTTCGACGCGTACTTTCATCTGCACCCGGAAGCAGACGTGGATCTCCAATTGGACCCGCGCCTTGTACGCACCGACGCAGCCACCTTCTGGTACCCTCAGTTCAACACGCGCGTTTCGAATCGCACTGCGGTGGCTTCCTATGCCGGCGCGACGCCGCTGCGGTTTCAGACACGCATTCCTTGGAAATGAAATTCCTGGTCATCGCGGGGGCCCGGCCGAACTTCATGAAGGTCGCCCCCATCCTGGACGCCTTCGAGCGACGCCAGGATGGCCGCTTCGAAGTCAAGCTGATCCATACCGGGCAACACTATGATCCAGCGATGTCGGATCGCTTCTTTGAAGACCTGGGCATTCGAACCCCGGATGTGCACTTGGGTGTCGGCGCCGGATCCCACGCCGAGCAAACCGCCCGCATCATGACCGCATTCGAGGTCATCTGCCGCGAAGAAGCTCCCGATTGGGTCGTCGTGGTCGGCGACGTCAACTCCACCCTGGCCTGCGCGATCACGGCAAAGAAGATGGGCATTCGCGTCGCCCACGTAGAGGCCGGCCTGCGGTCCCGTGACCTGTCCATGCCGGAGGAAATCAACCGCATCTGCACCGATGCGATCTCCGATCTCCTGTTCACCACCGACGAACTTGCGGATCAAAATCTCGCGCACGAAGGTATCACGCCGGAGCGGATCGAGTTTGTCGGCAATACGATGATCGATACGTTGCTCAAGCACATCGATCGAGCCAGGGCGCGCCCCCTTCCGGCGCCGGTCTCGCACGGAAACTTCGCGGTCCTCACGTTGCACCGGCCTTCGAATGTCGATTCCCCGGAAGCGTTGACGCCGCTCTATCGTGTCATTGAGCAGATCGCCCAAGAAATTCCGATCGTATTCCCGGTTCATCCCAGAACGAAGCAGAGTCTCAAATCCTCCGGCCTGCTCGGCGCGGCGGAACACAACACCAACCTCCACCTCACCGAACCGCTCGGCTATCTGGATTTCATCGGACTGGTCAGCCGCGCCCGTCTGGTCCTCACCGATAGCGGCGGGATCCAGGAGGAAACCACGGTGCTCGGGATCCCCTGCCTCACGATGCGAAACAACACCGAGCGGCCAATCACCTGCACCGCGGGAACGAATCAACTGGTGGGGACGCATCCGCCCGACATCCTCCGAGCGGTCCGGGTCGCACTTCGAAGCACCCCGAGCCCCGCGTCCGTGATCCCCCCAAAGTGGGACGGGCAGGCCGCGCCCCGGATCGTCGACCGCCTGCTGCGGGTTCGTTAACAACCCAGCACAGCAAGGGCCCATGCAACGCTAGTGGTTTAGAGGTTTGGGCACGGATTGCGCCGGAAGAAGGAAGGCAGGGGGAAAGCGTTTGGTTGCGGGGGAAGGATTTGAACCTTCGACCTTTGGGTTATGAGCCCAACGAGCTACCAGACTGCTCCACCCCGCAGAGTCATGGTAGCGTAACCACCTGGGAAGGTCAACAAAACCCGCACAAATTCTCGCCGTCGGGAATGCTATCATTCCGACATGAAGCGCGGTCCTGCTGCATCGGCCGACTCCACGGCGACGCTACCGCCCAAGCCTCGCAAGGGCCTGCTGCACTGGACCCTGGTTTCGGTCAGCGGTCTTGCCGCACTCCTCATCGTCACCGTCCTGATCGCCATCGTCATGCTCCGTTATTGGATGACCGACAAGGACTTGGCCTGGGAAGACGCACTAACAAATCCGGGAAAAGTATTTGCCCTGGCAACGCCCGTGCCAGGCCAGGACGGACAGCCCCAATCTCCCCTGCTGCTTCAGGAAGGTGAGCTAGCGCCGAATGCCGACGAAGCCGCGATCGACCGGTTGAATCAACTCTTTCCGGACTGGGTGCCCATCTACCCCGGGACCACCCCGCAAAACACCGGAACAAAGCTGACAGGACCCCATCACACCCTCTACTTTGAATTCAGAACCGAGGACCGTCCCGAGCAGATTCTGGAGTTCTACAAAGCCGGCCTTACCGAGCACGGCCTGCAAATCCTCGAAGACCGCGTCGACATCCATCAGGCGTTCCTGCGGGCCGCGGCCGACGACGGACGAAGCGTCATCCTCGAAGCGCCTCATGAAGGCGCCGCCTCGCTAACCATCGACGATCCATCCTTTGAGGGGGAGGCGCGGCCTTAGCCCTCCGTGCCCGCGCCGCTTCAGACTTCTTCCCGCTTCGACTGGAACGCTGAGCCGAATGCCCTGTCGCGCGCGATCGCGGCGAAACGAGCCGCCGGCGCACAACGCCCCGCGCAACTTCTCGACCTCACCATTTCGAATCCCACCGCCTGCGGATTCGCGTATCCTGTTCCCGGGATCCTCTCCGCTCTCTCGGCGCCCGCTTCCATCGAGTACCATCCCAGCGCCAAAGGATCTCCAGCCGCCCTGGATGCCATCCGCCGATACTACGCGGAGCAAGGTGCTCCGCTGGACACCGCGCAACTGCTGCTCACGGCCAGCACCAGCGAGGCCTACAGCTTCCTGTTCAAACTCCTGTGCAACCCCGGCGACCGCATCCTTGCGCCGCGCCCCTCCTATCCGATGCTGGACGTTCTGGCCCGCCTGGAATCGGTGGAACTGCAGCAATACCCGCTGCGCTATGACGGAGCCTGGCACCTGGACTTCCCTGCCCTCGAAGCCTCGCTCACGCCCCGAACCCGCGCCATCGTCGTCATCCATCCCAACAACCCCACCGGATCGCTGCTCACGGTCGAGGAATGGACCAGGCTGCAGCAGCTTGCCGTTCACCATGGCTGCGCGATCCTCTCCGACGAAGTGTTCACCGCCTATCCTTTTAGAGATCCGGGACCGGAACTCGCCGCAGCTCCCCTCGCACGCAACGCACAAGCGCTGACATTTTCTCTCAACGGACTCTCCAAACTCGCCGGACTCCCGCAGATGAAGCTCGGCTGGATCGTCGCCGGTGGCCCGGGCGCCGGCGACGCCATGTCCGCCCTCGAACTGATTGCCGACACGTTCCTCTCGGTCGGCACGCCGGTCCAGGCCGCCCTTCCCGCTCTATTGGACCTCGCCCCGTCCATCACCGCCACAATTCACGAACGCGTGCTGGCCAACCGTATCCTGCTGGCCCGCTCCATCCAGGGCTCGGGCATCAGCCTGCTGCACGCCCATGGCGGTTGGACCGCGGTCCTGCAAGTCCCCAGCACTCGAACTGATGAGCAGTGGGCCTTGGCTCTTCTCGAAGAACACAACGTCATCCTTCAGCCGGGCTTCTTCTATGATTTTGAAACCGAAGCGTTCCTGGTCGTCAGCCTGCTGACACCGCCCGAGGTCCTCACCGAAGGAATACACCGCATCCGGCAGGCCATCGAAGCCGGTTCCTGAAGCCTATCCGCGCGCCGCTCGATTTGCGCCACCTCCCGGCATTCGGGACAATCATTTCCATATGATGAATCCGGTGACGCAACGCGTCAGTGCAACTCTGCTCGCGATCCTGGTCGGCCTCGTCCCTCTGCCCTTGCCCGCGCAAAATTCCTCTTCCAACTCCGCGCAAAACGCAAATCAAAATAACGGCGGCTTCCAGCTCACCATCGACAACATCATGCGCGGACCCCAGCTCTATGGCTACATGCCGGAGAGCGTCCGCTGGTCCGGCGACGGCAAGCGGATCTATTTCGATTGGAAAGACGCCACCCAACTGCAGGACGAGCCCATGAGCACCTGGGAGCTGGAGGAGCGCTCCGGATCGCCGCAGCGGCTTCCCGATTCCGAGGCGCGCCTCACGCCGCCCTACCGGCGCACCGAAACCCGCGACCACAAGAAAGCCGTCTTCATCCGCAACGGGGACCTCTTCGTCTACGACTACGATCGCGACCAGGCGACCCAGCTCACCGCGACCGTCGCCGCCGAGTCCAATCCGCACTTCAACCAGGACGAAACGTTGATCGCCTTCACCCTGGAGAAGAACCTCTACACGATCCCGGTCGAAGGCGGCCTGATCCGCCAGATCACCGACATTCGTACCTCCGACAAGAAGCCCAATAAACCGCCCGAGATCCCCGAGGAAATCAAGACCAGCCAGGAGTTCCTGATCCAGCAGGAGAACGAATTGATCGGCGCGATCCGGCGCCGGCGCGAAGTCGAGGACGCCGCCGACGCGCTTAGCAAACAATTGAACCCCCGCGAACCCGTGATCCTCGAAGCTCGCGAATCGGTGGACGAGCTCTATCTCTGCCCCGACGAAACCTGCGTGCTCGCCTTGATCAAAAAGGAGGCGGAAGGCGACAAGGGCGACAACGTCCCGAACTATGTCACCAACACCGGCTACACCGCCGCAATCGACGGGCGCAACAACGTCGGCGACAAGCAGGACACCAACCGCATGCTCATCATCGACGCAATCACCGGAGCAGCCTCCAAGTTCGACACCGGCCTCGGCAATCGCGAGGCCTTCCTCTATGGGATCACCTTCAACCCCGAGGGTACCCAGGCCGCGATGATCGCCCGCGCCGTCGACAACAAAAATCGCTGGATCCTGACGCTCGCCATCGGAGCCGGCAAGGCTCATCTCGCCTTCACCGAACACGATGACGCATGGGTGAACTGGCCCGACGTCGAGCCGCTCGGATTCCTCGACGACAAGAATGGCAACAGCGATGACGTCTACTTCATCAGCGAGCGTGACGGTTGGGCGCACCTCTACCGAACCCCTGCCGATGCGGATCGCGAACCCACCCAGCTCACCTCCGGGAACTTCGAAGTCGAGACCGTCGAGCTTTCCCGAGACCGCCGTTCCTTCTACATGACCACCAGCGAAGGCGGCCCCGAACAGCGGCACTTCTGGCGCATGAGCGTCGACGGCGGCAAGCGCACGCGCATCACCGCTGAGCCCGGACGCCACGACGTCACGCTCTCGCCGAACGAATCCCGCATCGCCGACGTCTATTCCTACGTCAACCGTCCACCCGAGCTCTTCACCGCCTCCAGCCGCCCCGGATCCGAACTGACCAAGCGCACCACCTCGCCCGCGCCCGAGTTTTTCGAATACCCGTGGATCGACGCCCCCATCGTTCAGGTCCCCGCCCGCGACGGCGCCAGGATCCCGGCACGCATCTTCAAGCCAGAGAACTGGCAGCCCGGCGGCCCCGCGGTCGTCTTCGTCCACGGCGCCGGCTATCTCCAAAACGTGCATAAATACTGGTCGCCCAGCTATCCGCGCGAATTCCTCTTCCACCACCTTCTGATGGAACACGGCTACCTGGTGCTCGACATGGACTACCGAGCCTCGGCCGGCTACGGCCGCGACTGGCGCACCGCCATCTACCGTCACATGGGCGGCAAGGACCTGGAGGACAACGTCGACGGCGCGCGCTGGCTGGTTTCCGAACACGGCGTCGACCCCGCCCGCATCGGCATCTATGGCGGCAGCTACGGCGGATTCATCACCCTCATGGCGATGTTCACCACCCCCGACGTTTTCGCCGCCGGAGCCGCGCTCCGCCCGGTCACCGATTGGTCGCATTACAACCACGGCTACACGTCGAACATTCTCAACACCCCGCAGGACGATCCCGAAGCCTTCCGCCAATCCTCGCCCATCTATTTCGCCGATGGCCTCAAAGGCGCGCTCCTGATTGCCCACGGCATGGTCGACACCAACGTCTTTTTCCAGGACACCGTGCGCCTGGTCCAGCGCCTGATTGAGCTCCGCAAGGAGAATTGGGACGTGGCGTTCTACCCGGTCGAAAACCACGCTTTCCAACACCCGGAAAGCTGGGCCGACGAATACAAACGCATCTTCAAACTGTTTGAAGAGAACCTGAAGTAACCCCGGGACCGAGGTTCTTTGGGGGGCCGGCGTTCAGCCGGCGGGAAGGTTCACCTTCCCGATCCTCAAACTACAGATCAACGTCGGATGACGCTCCACGTGTCCCATGGGGCTGGACCTGCCCCGCCGCCGGCCCCGCGCGCATGAGCAAGCCGCCTACCGGGTGCCGAAGCACCCTTCAGAAGCGCAAGCGGTGGCGCGCACCCCCGTCATCGTCCGCCGCCGGGGAACGGGTGCGGATGAACGTCCGGTATCCTTAGTCGCCCTTCAGCCAGGCCACGGCTTCGTCAAAGTCGAGGAACGTTCGGATATTCGCGCCCCGATTCCACGCCACCGCGTCCACCAGCCGCCGGCCGTCGATTAAGGGCTTCGAACCCAGGAACGCGACCCGGTGTGCCGCGGGAAATTCCGCTTGCAGCTTCGCGATGTGGACCCCATGCGGATACCGGTCATTCACCGGCGTAACCCCGCTCACCTCGCGGACATCAATCAGAACCTTTCCCCGGGGATCATTGCTGGCAGTGGCGAACCCCACTCTCTGCAGTTCCAGGAGCTTTTCTCGCTGATAGAGTCCTCGGCATCGTACCAACGAGAACTCCTCGAACTCCTCAGGCAACACCTCAATCTCAAAGGGATTGGGCATGGTCTCCTATCCTTCACCATCACAAGTACGATCCAACGGGCAGAGGATCGCTACATGGTGTGCTTAAAATATGGCGTGCTTAAAATGGTGTGCTCAAATGTCCGCGTGCGCCCTCGGTCCAACCATGTCGCGTCCGAGCGCCCCACCCTTCCGGCAGAGAAAGAGTTCGCGTGATGGAGCCCGAAACATGTCATTAAATCAAGGCGCCAATTTCACGGCTGGCTTGAAGGCATGTGCTATCTTGGTTGATGTAGTTTTTGCCCACCCAGGGGGCCTGTGGCGCAGTTGGGAGCGCGCTTCCATGGCATGGAAGAGGTCGCCGGTTCGATCCCGGCCAGGTCCACCAATCACCACTCCGAAGCTCCCCCCGTTCCTCCTTGCGCTCCGTTCAATGACGCCCACAGAAGTTGGCCAGAAGCCTGAGCCGCGTTACCGGCCGGAGGCTTGAATCTCGCCCATGATCCCTTCCAGGCGATTCATCACCGCGTGATTCTCCGGCAGATCAAATTGTTTCTGTAAAGCCGTCGCGATCTCGTCGTGCCCTTTGCCTTGGCGCATCATAGTGCTCACCTGCTCCAGGATCGCTTCGGTCCGGTTCCGGTAATCCACGGCGTACTGGCGCGGCGAAACCGGACCATGCCCCGGAACCACCGTGTCGAAGTCCCACTCGAGCACCCCGTTGATCGTATTCGACCAGTCCATCAGGCTCCCGCCATTGTTGTAGTCGACATTCGGACCGTTGTTGGCGCCCATATCCCCCATCACCACCAGCCGATGCTCGGGAATCAGCAGGGCGATGTCACCGTTGGTGTGTGACCGTCCGAAGTACCGCGCAATCACCGTCTTATCACCCAGGTGCACCTCCATCTCTTCGTCGAAGGTCAGTGGCTGCAACCCCGGCTGATTGCCGCGAATCATGTTCGCGCGCGTGTTGTTATGGGCGATCAACTGCGGCGGATTGTCCAGACCCAGCATCCCCGGATTGCCTCCCACATGGTCACCATGCGTATGCGTATTGAACACATACTTAATGGGTTCGTTCGTCACGCTCTTCACCAGTTCCATGATCTGGTCGAAGTTGCGCTCGAATTTCGTATCCACCAGGATCACCCCGTCCCCGGTGTTGTAAACCGATGTATTTCCACCGCTTCCTTCAATCACGTGGAAGTTCGGCGTCACCTCGATCAGATTCAGGGCCGCGGGCTGCTGCCCCTGGAAGGTGTAGGCCAGAAATGCGCCCGCCAGCATCATCCCCAAGCCGGCAAAGCGTATGGGCAGTGTTCTTTGCATGGGGAGACTATACCAAATTCCGCGCAGAGGTGGGAGCGCGCAGCTTCCCCAATCGAGCTCCGCAATTCTACGCAACTTGACGCCCCCGCAAGACCACAACGATACAATGGGGGTCGTGCCAAAAGTTACCTTTCTTCCGATGAACAAAACGGTCGAATTCGAGAGCGGCGAGCTCCCGTACCAAGACCACGGCAAGCCGGAGTCCCTCCTGGACATCGCGCTGAACTTTGGCATCAACCTCGAACACGCCTGCGGCGGAAGCTGCGCCTGCACCACCTGCCATGTCTGGGTCAACGAGGGCGAGGAAAATCTGTCCGAGGCCGACGACGATGAGCTGGACCGTGTCGATGAGGCCTCCGATCTGAAACTCAGCTCGCGGCTCGGCTGCCAGGCCGTGGTGAAGGGCGACGTCGTGGTGGAGATCCCCTCCTGGAACCGCAACTACGTCAGCGAAGGCGGCACGTCCACCAACTTGGGCGACGCCATCCCGCCCCCTAGAAACGTCGTCGGCCAGAAATAGTTTCCGAAAATGGGGCCGGCGTTTCGTGGGGGGCCGGCGTTCAGCCGGCGGGAAGGTTCACCTTCCCAATCCGCGAACTTCAGATCAAGTTCGGAGCACGACACTCTCAGAAGCGCAAGCGGCTTGCGGGCGGGAGTTTTAACGAAGGCTCGTAGCGCGCGCTAACGTCACCGTCCGCCATCCACATCACCGACCGCGCCGGCCTCTCCAATCCAACTGAACCGCGCGCTGAACCACGCGCGTGAGCAAGCGGCCATCCTCGGTTCACCCACCACCGCCCCTGCAGGTGAGCTGCCCAAAACGGGAGCCTTCTGCCCAAAGGCCGAGCTCCTACTCAATCACCTGCTGCAACCGCTCCTGATCCTGGCTCGACATGCCCCCGTGATTCTGGATGTCCGCCCGCGACCCAAGCTGCCGCCGGTACCGTCCAAAATACTCCGGGATGTCGCCACCGTACTGAAAGCTGTACATGATATCCGGAAAATCCGCCGTATGCGGCAACCCCAACGCATGCCCCGACTCGTGCAAGCACGTCAAGTACACGATCGCATCCCGCAGAATCGGATCCTTCGCCGCGGCGACCGCAATCTCCGGACCCATCCCGGACAGGTCCGTCGAGATGAATAGCTCCGCGCCCCGCATATTGCCGTCCTCAAACGGACGCATTTCCCCATACAGCCCATTCCGCTCATTCGCCCAGTACAGCCGGATCTCCGCCTGATCGATGTCGTCGGTCTTCACGAAATGAAGCCGGCCATCGGACACCTTCGCCCAGGCCTCCAAGGCCCAACCCGCGAGTTCCGCATCGCTCGTCTTACAGCTCGACGTGAAAGGACTGCACGGCTCCACCCAATAATGGAGCTCGGCAGCCGGAGCAGGAACCGCGCAACTCATCGCGCCCAACAGGACCAGGGGCAACCATCTCATGCTCGCCATTTTCCCCGATCCGCCCCGCGACGGCAATCGCGCATCTACTCTCGTCTCAGTACCACATCAAACTTCAAGCCGTACTATTAACACGCCAACCCATCAGTGATACACTCCTCGGGACATTCACTCTTCCTGCTTGACGCTAATGCAGGCTTCATTCTATTTGGCTCAAATATTACCGAACTTTGTTCCTTAGATGGGCAAGGGACAAACGAAGTCTTCCCTGGCGGTGACTCCTTATCAGGGAAGACAAACACATCAACCCTCTACAAAGGCCTGGTCACAACCAGAAAAGGACACTACGATATGAAACGACCCTACTTTGCAGTTCTCCTCCTCGCCGGCTTCATCCTGGCTCCCTCCGCCTTCGCGAAGAAGGGAAGCTGCAATAATCTCCCCGGCTACTACGAATTGAAAGCTGCGCTGGATCAAGCGGTGGCCGACGTCGACGAGGGCCTCAACAATAACATGTGGGGCACCATTGTGGATCGCGACGGAATCGTCTGCGCGGTCGCATTCTCCGGCGCCGACCGCGGCTCGCAATGGCCCGGCAGCCGCGCAATCGCGGCCCAGAAAGCCAACACCGCCAACTCCTACAGCCTGGACGGTCTCGCATTGTCCACCGCGAACTTATTCTCGGCCGTACAACCCGGTGGCAGCCTGTTTGGACTCCAGGAGTCAAACCCGGTGGACGTCGGCGTCGCCTATCAGGGACCTTCCAAGGACTACGGCATGCACAATGACCCCATGGTGGGCCAGAAGATTGGCGGCGTGAACGTCTTCGGCGGCGGCTTGGCGCTGTATGACGAAGACGGCATCGTGGGCGCTGTCGGCGTTTCTGGGGATACTTCCTGTGCCGATCACCGCATCGGCTGGAACGTGCGCCACAATCTGAACCTGGACTATCTGAGTTCGGTGGGGGGAGTCTCGGGCGACAGCAGCCGGCCGGACAACATGGTGTTCGATATCACGCCGAATCCGAATGGTGGTACGGGCATCAGCGCCGGCGGCTTTGGACATGCGCACTGCCTGAGCGCCGGCACCGGTCTTGGCACCGACGGAGACCCGAGCGATCTCCCGGCGGTCCAGTAAGCCTCCGCAACAAGAAAACGTCACGGGGCGGAGCTTCTACCGGGAGCTTCGCCCCCTTTCGGCTCCTTCCCCCAAATTACTGCGCCGGAGCCGGAGCGATCCGGTTCGCCATCTGAAACAGCGCGTCGATCGACTCTTCCGGAATCGTCAGATGCACGTTCACCGCCGAGGCATCCTGCGTAATCTGCAGCCCGTCGTAGACCTTGAGCAGCGCCGGCTGATCCTGCGGCGTCATTAATCGCGCCAGCCCCGCCGCCGCGCGAATCGCGTCATGCAGCTTCTTGGCATCCGCATCCGACGCCGTATCCGCGGTCGCATGCACCCCGAGCCCCAGACTCAAATCCGTATACAGCCGGCCGGCTTTCACCATGCCCATCACTTCACCTACATTTGGCAGGGTGTTGGATAGCCCACCCAACGGATTCGGCCCCGGCTCGCTCTCTTCCGGCCGCTCCGGCATCTGGAAATGCAGGATATCGCCCGACGCCGCGATCCAAATCGGAGACTCGTAGGGAATCTGCTGCATCTGCGCCGTCAGCACCTCCGGCGGCCCATTGGTCTGATCCCGCGCATCGATCATCGCCTTCAGCATCTCCGTGGCGCCGACCCCGGCCACGCTCGGATTCAGAAACAGGATCGACCGCTCCTCATCGCCCGCGAACGTGTAGCCGTGATAGGCAAAGATCGGCACGCCTTCCTTCTGCATCTCGGTCCACGGATCGATCCCGTCGGAGAAATCGCCGCGCACCAGCACCGCGAAGTGCTCTCCGTTGGAAACCAGCAGCGCCTCCCACAAATCCTCCCTTGGATCGATGAACGATTCCCGGGTGAGATCGGACAACATGGGCATCACGCGCGCCGACAGATATTTTTCAAACAGCGGATTGTCCCACAACGCCTCAAGGTGGATCCCCATCAGCAGTTCGGCATCGGCCGGAACCAGGATCGACAGCGCCGGATCGACATGCGCGCCTTCCGGCGTCCCCAGGCAGCCGGTCATCACCGCAAACGCCCCAGCCATTAATGCAGGCGCCGCCCGCAACCAGATCTTCTCGCGCATTGTCACTCCTAACCTGTCCATCCACCGGCCACAGTGGCGCGGATCTCCGGATCCGAGCATCAAACCGGACTGCCAAGCCCGGCGCCATGTGGGGCGAGGCCTTGCCTCGCCTTCAGACCCGCGACCCATGTGGGGTGAGCTTCAGCTTGCGGAGGGCTTCAGGCCTCCCGCGCACGACCCGTCCGGCGCAGCGCCACCCTCTCTCCCAACCACAACCCGTAAGCACAGAACCGCGACCGATAGAGAGCGGGACCGCCCGCGATCCACATTCGCCTCTGCAGGTGAGCTGCCCTAGCGGTGCGCAACACCTTCCACTTCGACCATTACCCGCATCAGGTTCCCGCCATAAATCTTCGCGATGTCTTCCGGCGAGTACCCATGCTCCAACAGCGCCCGCGTCAGATTCGGAAACTGCGAAACATCATCCAATCCTTCCGGCGTACACGTCACGCCGTTAAAATCGCTGCCGATGCCCATCGCGTCCACCCCGGCCACGTCCCGAATATGATCGAAATGCGCCATCAAATCTTCCAGCGACGCGCGCGTCGTCCCCAGGTCCCGGCGAATCTCGTAATACATCTGATCGGTCGCCTCTTCGCTTAATGCCCGGCCCGCCCGCCGACGCTCATACTCTGCCTCGACCGCCGCATTATCCTCATCCTGTGCCGCCCGGAACGTATCGGACACAAATCCACAGTTAAAGTTGACCTGCACCACCCCGCCCTTCTCAGCAAGAGCTACGAGCATTTCATCAGTCAGGTTCCGTGGATGTGCGGTCACCGCCCGCGCCGAGGAATGCGACGCAATCAGCGGCGCCGAGCTCACCTCCAGCGCATCCCAAAACGTATCATCCGCAACGTGCGAAATGTCCACCAGCATGCCTAGCCGGTTCATCTCGCGTACCACGTCCTTGCCGAATTCGGTCAGCCCGCCATGCCGCTCGGCGCCCGGATCCATCGCCGTGCCGGAAGAGTCCGCCCAGTCATTCGTATTCGAATGCGTCAGTGTCATGTAGCGGATGCCTAGGTCATAGAAGTCCCGCAGCACGCCGAGATCGTTCTCGATCGCATGCCCGCCTTCGAGCCCCATCAGCGCCGCGATCTTCCCGTTGGCGCGCGCGTCTTCGATCTCCGCAACCGACGTTGCGAGCTGGAAATCATCCGGATAACGCTCGACCACCCCGTGCCGCACAGCATCGATAATGTCCAGCGCCCGGTGCGCGGCATCTCCTTCGGGCACATAGGACCGCCCTACATAAACAGAGAAGAACAGCGCGCCGACGCCCCCTTCCCGCAAGCGCGGAAGATCGGTTTGCCATTCCGTGGAACGCTGCCCGATATCAAACCCATCCACCACGATCCACGGAACGTCATTATGGGTATCAATCAACAGCGCCGCATGGTGAACCCGCTGCACCAATGCATCGGAGATATTCGCCGGATCAATCTCGCCGAAGTCTTCATTACGGACTGGGGTCAATGCCGCGGGCGTATTTCCCTGCCCTTCCGCCGCCTGATCCACCGCTTGGTTCGGGGCTTGCCCGCACCCTGTAAGAATGGCGAAAATCGTAACCGGAACCGCAAATCGAAACGTCTTAAACATTGTCTGCTACTCATACTCTAACAACTTGATAAAATTGAACTACTCGCAAGGCCGCGAGCCATTCCGGCAGTTCGCGAGTTGGATTGTTCCTCAGTCGGGACGCCGCATCCCGCGGAACAGCAGTAATTCGAAGGAGGTCCGCCGCGCCATATGAAGCGTTTCCTGCCCTTAATTTCCCTGTGTGTACTGACGGTTTCGTTTCAGTATGTCGCCGTGGGCCAACCGGCTCCGCCGGCGCCAACGCCCCAACAGGAACCGGCGCCCGAACCCAAGCCCGATGCGCCCGAACCCGACACCCCCAGCGAGCCTGAACCGGCCGAGCCCTCGGGCGAACCTGCCCCGGACACTCCTCCGGCGCCGGCCGCTGCCAAGCCTCCCGCGCGAGGTCCCGGCGGACGCGGCGGACGTCCCAACGCCAACAACAACGAACCCAAGAAATACGAAGACGTCATCACCGACAAGGCCAAAACCCAGGAAGGCGTCTTTAAGGTCCACAAAGTGGACGACAAGTATTACTACGAAATCCCCGCCTCTGAGCTGGGCAAGGACTTCCTGTTCGTCAATTCCATCGAGCGCAATACCATCGACGCCGGCTACGGCGGAGAAGGCATCGGGGAATTGGTGGTCCGCTGGGAGCGCCGCAACAACGACGTCTTCCTGCGGCAGATCAGCTATGACCTCACCGCCGATCCCAACACGCCTATCGCGCAAGCCGTTGCCGCGGCCAACAATCCCGCGATCCTCCGATCCTTCAACATCGAAACCTTCGGCGAGGACGAAGCTCCGGTCATCGACGTGACCCCGCTGTTCTCCACCGAGATCCCCGAGTTCAGCGCCCGCAATGCCATCGGGGGACGGGGCATGGATCCGCGCCGCAGCTTTGTCGAAAAGATCACGGCGTTCCCGGAGAATATTGAGGTCGCGGCATCGCATACCTTCACCGCGCCGATCCCGTCCCGCGAAAACGGACCCGTGCCGCCCGCCCGCGGACGATCCATGCGTCCCGGCTCGGCCACCATCACTGTGCACTTCAGCATGGTGAAGCTCCCCGAAGATCCGATGATGCCGCGCCTGGCCGACCCGCGCGTCGGCTACTTCACCACCTCCACCACCAACTTCAGCAACCTGGTGGACCACGTCGAGCCCGAACGATATATCGCCCGCTGGCGCCTGGAGAAAAAGGATCCGCTGGCCGTGATCTCCGAGCCGGTGAAGCCGATCGTTTATTACATCGATCCGGCCACGCCGAAAAAATGGGTGCCCTACCTGAAGCGCGCCGTCGAATCCTGGCAGCCCGCCTTTGAAGCGGCCGGGTTCCGCAACGCGATCCTCGCCAAGGAAGCGCCCTCTGCCGAAGAGGATCCCACCTGGAGCCCGGAAGACGCCCGCTATTCGGTGATCCGCTGGCTGCCCTCCACCACGCAGAACGCCAGCGGCCCGCACATCTCCGATCCCCGCACCGGCGAAATCCTGGACGCCGACGTCCAGTTCTATCAGAACGTGATGCAACTGGTGCGCGACTGGTATTTCGTGCAGGTCGGCCCGCTGGACCGGCGCGCGGCGAAGCTCCCATTGCCCGAGCCGCTGATGGGAGAGCTGCTGCAGTTCGTCGCGGCGCATGAGATCGGGCATACGCTCGGGCTTGCAGCACAACATGAAGGCCAGCGCCAACTATCCGGCCGACAAGCTCCGCGACGTCCAGTGGCTCGAAGAGATGGGCTTCTCGCCCACCATCATGGACTATGCGCGCTTCAACTACGTCGCGCAGCCGGAAGACAATATCGATCCGTCGCTGCTGATCCCCAAGATCGGCCCCTATGACAAGTTCGCCATCAAGTTCGGCTATGAACCGATCCACGGCGCCAAGACGCCGCGGGAGGAAACCGACACCGTCAACCAGTGGCTCGCCGTGCAGGATGACACCCCGTGGCTGCGCTTTAGCGTGCAGGATTCGCGCGGCGCGGACTCGGGCGAAAACACCGAGGCCGTCGGCGATCAGGACGCGGTCTACTCCACGGGTTGGGGCATCAAGAACCTGGAACGCGTGATGGATAACCTGCTGGCGGCGACCACCATGCCCAACAAAGATTGGTCCGAGCTTGAAGACGTCTATTCCCGCGCGCTTGGCCAGTGGACCACCGAACTGTCGCACGTCATCGCCGTGGTCGGCGGTGTCGACGCCGAACAGCGTTTAGGCGGACAGCAGCAGGTCCGCTTCGCGCCGAATTCCCGCGAACGCCAGAAGGCGGCCGTCGCCTTCCTGAATGAGCAAGCCTTCCACACGCCCGAGATGTTCCTGAACAAGGAGATCCTGCGCCGCCTGGAACCCTCCGGCGCGGTAGCCCGCATCCACAACGCGCAAGCCGACCTCTTCGCGGCCCTGATGTCACCCAATCGCTTCAGCCGCCTGGTCGAACAGGCCGCGCTTGATCCGGGCACCGCTTACCAGCCGCTGGAATTCCTGGCCGACGTCCGCGAAGGCATCTTCAGTGAGCTCTACGATTCGCGCCCGGTGGTCGATTCATTCCGCCGCGACCTGCAGCGGACTTATCTCGACTGGGTCTCCAGCCGCCTCAATGGACCGCGCCAAGCCACCGACGATCAACGTCCGATGTTGCGCGGCGAGCTCGAGCTGCTCTCGGCCGATGCGACGAAGGCGCTCGGCAAAACGCGCGATCGCGCCACCGAGTTGCACCTCACCGATCTGGTCGATCAAATCGGCAAGATTCTCGATCCGAAGTTCGCCCCGACCTCGGGAGGTCCCGGCGGCCCGGGCGGCCCGCCACGGCGCAGTTTCGATGAGATCTACGCCGAAGAGGATGCGGCCATCGAAGCCTGGCCGCACTTGCTCGACGGCTACGGCGAATTCTGCTGGCCCGACACGGCGATCCGGATGCGGTAATCCTGCATCTTCGGCGTGGGGCAGGTTTAGCTTGCGGAGGGCGATTCGCCCTCCCCGGCAGTACCCGCCGGCCTTGGAACCGCGGCGCTACTTTCCTGCGGAGCGGCTCGCGCGGGCATGGACTCGTGGCACACACTGGAGTGTTCCACGTGGAACATCGCGTTTGCATCTGGAAGTCAATGAATTGACAGCAGTTGTTCGCTATTTCTGAAGAGCTTTCGAAAGGCCCGCCGCGAGGCGGGCAATCCAACAAGGGGAGGAGAAAGAGCGGCGAGCGCCCCAGGGACTGGACCGCTCGCCATGGGAGATACTGAGTCACCTGCCGCCGGTCCGTCACCGAGTGGATACCGCTGCCCGGTGCACGAAGGCGACCGATAAATCAGGGTTACGTGTGCTACAGGAGAACTTATCGCCAAGGGGCTCGAAAGTATGAGCCCCAAAACAGGAGCGCCCTCGCCAAGCTTCACACGTTGTGTTTGCAACTCCTCGAGTAGATGGGCTGTCCGGGGAGCGCCATGCTCCCTCATGCAGCCCAATAGGCCGCCTCTATGCAGCTTGGAAGAGCCACCGCTGGCCGCCGTGCGTGCGCTCACCCGGCTGGCGCGACCGGCGAACGCTCTCCGCCGCCGAGAAATGCTCCAGTTCCTCCGGATACCGGTGCAGCAGCGAGACGGGCGCGGTATGATTTTCCCCGCCCAGTTGGCGCCCCATCTGCAGCGCATTCACGAAGCTCTTGCCGGAGGCATCGTTATTGAAGACAACGAAGGTCCGGTCGGCGAAGCGATCGATCTGGCGGATGCGCTGGGACCACTCGGCCAGCTCCTCGCGGCTGTAAAGGTAGTCGTGCTGGCGCTTGCGCGAGGCGCCGGCTCGGAACGAACCCAGCGTGTTGGCCGGATTGCGTCCGTGCAGCCGGACGTAGCCGATGCCGGAGGTCAGCAGCGCGGTGGCCGGCATCGCCCGCGTGTATTCCGGCTGATCAATGTTGCAGAAGCCGATCTTGTAGTCCAGGAAGGTGCCGAGCGCCTCCTCGGCCAGCCAGCTCTCGTGGCGCATCTCGGCCACCAAGGGGAAGCGGTGGAAGGCGCGCCGCAGCCGGATCAGGAAGTCGCGATTTTCCTCGGTGAAGCGGAAGGTCCAGGGGAACTGCATTAGCACCGCGCCCAAACGCCCGGTCTGCTGCAGGGCGATGAGTCCGCGCTCGAACTCGGCCACCTGACCGGCGTCCAGGATCCTCCGATGCGTGAATTGCTGATGCAGCTTGGCGGTGAACCGGAACCGCGAATTGGCCGCGACCTTCTTCGCCCAAAGCTTTGCAACTTCCGGCTTAAGTGGCTGATAAAACGTGCTGTTAATCTCCACCAGATCCATGTGCCGGGAGATCAGTTCCAGGGGATGGAAGTCGGGCCGAACCGGATTTGTCCCGTCCAGCTTCGGGTGCTGGGGGGGATATACCAGCCCGTTCCAATGAGGATAGGACCAGCCTGCCGTGCCGACCTGGGTTGTGGTTTCCTGAGCCTCCAGGGTAGGAATCGGGCTCTTGATGCTCGCGTTTTGTCCAGTTGTTCCGTTCATGTGGATTCCTTGTATTCGCCTCGTATTCGCCAGGGGAGATAAGAATAGCGAAGACAAGGCGAAATTGCAACGGATTTCTAGGCCCACCGCAGCCATATTCCTCAGAAATGCCTGAAAGAAAAGGAGAAGATCCTATCTCTTCCTGGGTCGAGAAGGACTACGGGCGGGGGGACTGCCGCCGAAGCAGATGCGGCATCGGATTCTCAGGCCATTTCCCGGTCTTGACGCAACGGTGCTGCGCCAGGGGTTGGGTAAACAGATAGGCCCATGCGCGGGCGGCGGTGGGGCTCCCCTCGAGCCAGACCGGGCGGAGGACGCGGCGGTATTCGGAAGCTTCGTACTCGTCCAGGGCCGGGAGCACACGTTGCGGGCGGCGGATGCGGTAGAGCTCGCCGTGGACCCAGTCGGTGGGCCGGAGGGGCGGGCGAAGCCCGGGATAGCGGCGCAGGCCGTAGAGGCGTCCGGCGAGGCGGGCGGGTCCCAGGAGGTCGGCTTCCCGGCGCAGGTAACGCGCCATGCGGACGCCCGCGAAGCTGCTCTGCAGCGTTCCGTAGACGAAGAGCAGATTGGAGCCGGGCATGGGGACTCTATGCCCGAGAATAGCAAAAGGGCTGAACACGGAGGTCCGTGCCCAGCCCTGATAAAGCAGAATCGTACGTTCCGGTTATTCGGTGCGCTGGAACCGCTTGCGCCCCACAAACCCGATTGCGACCAGCCCCAAGCCCATCAGGCCCATGGAGGTTGGCTCGGGAACTTCGCCGATGACCGTGGGGCGAGCCAGAACCAGGTTGTCGATGGTAAAGCTGTTGAACTGGTCCGTCGCAGGATTGGTCTCGACAAATTTCACTGAATTGAACGGCGTCGAACTGATGATGCCAAAGAACCCGCTGGAAGGAACGTAATTCTCGATGATCACCGAGCCGGGAGAACCGTCAAAATTGCCTTCGATCGTCAATCCGGTGCCGGTCGCCAGGCCACCCACGTCAAAGCCCATCGCATAGACGTTGGAGCCCCAGTTGTTCCAAGTAATGCTGTCATAGAAGACAGTGTTTCCGGCTCCGATGGCTCCTTGGAATTCGCCGCTACTCACATAGTTAAACCCGGAGCCGCCGGTTGTGTTGTCGGCAATGCTTTTCACCCCATTGCCAAAGGTGATCGTTACCGCGTTGGAGATGTCCGAACTGAACGTCTCTGTTGGATCGGCCGTCAAGCTGGCTGTACTCAAGCCTGTGTTAAACGAAGCCAATGATGTGTAAGTCGTCGCCGCACTAGCGGTTAGACCAAAACAAGTCATAAACAAAACGCCCGCAGCCATGGGCAGGTATCGCATTTCACTCCTCCGATGTAGAATGCCTATAACTACGCAATCTACAGTACTAGTCCATCTCGAAAAGAGTATAGCACGGAAGGGTACGTCCGGATAGCGAAACTGGGGCGAATGGTTGATTTTCATCGATTTTAAACAGTTGATTCTGCTTAGCGGCAATTAAAATAAGGGATTTCTGCTAGGCGGGTAGCCCCCATATGCGGGGTTCTCTTCGAACGCAGATTATCAGTAATATTTCTGATAGGGCGAGTGAAGGGTACTATTGAACACGTTGGGACTTCTGGACCCAGTCCAAGGGGGCGCTTCTGACATTTTCCAGTACTTCGGTATTACTACGATATTTTTCCCGCTGGTGTACTACCGAGGCCGCTGGTGCTTCGGGACACTGGCGTCCTTTTTCGGTGCAGCCACATATCCAGGATGAGGAGGCAGGCGCCGACGGTTATGGCTGAGTCGGCGACGTTGAAGGACGGGAACTCGTAGAGGCCCCAGGGGCCGGGGATGAAGACCTGCAGGAAGTCGGTGACGGTGCCGACCACGACGCGGTCCCACAGGTTGCCGAGGGCTCCACCGAGCACGAGGGCCAGGCCGGTTCGTCCAAGAGGGGTCTCGGCGAGGGCGGCATCGGCAGATTTGTTCTTTTCCCGGGGGGCCGGGCCGAACAGCATCCAGGCAACCACGCCCATGACCACCGCCGAGATGCCGATCAGCAGCAGCGTGCGCCACTGGCTGGAGGCGTCGGCCAGCATGCCGAATGCGGCGCCGGGGTTTTCGGAGTGGACGATATTGAAGATGCCGGGGATGACCGGGACGGTGTCGAACGGGCCGAACTCGGTTTGGATGTAGTGCTTGGACCACCGGTCGGCCGCGATGACGGCGAGGATGATGAGTAGGGATTGGATCCGCTGGGCCATGAAAGGGTTCTCTTCTGTTGTAGCACCAGTGGGGGGCCTCTGGCCCTCTGGGCAGCTCACCTGCAGCGGCGGTGGTGCAGAAAATGGCGGGTTCTGAAGGGTGGCGCTGGCGCGGCGGGGAGAATGTGGACCGTGGGCCTGTGCGTGCGCTTTCTGCGCGCTGCATCTGCAGGGCTTGGTGGCGCTGAGCAGGTTCCTGGTATGCGGTGGGTCCAGCTCTTGATCATCCTTAGCCAGAGCTACGCGCCGACGAAGTCCGTGTCACGTGCTGCTTCGCTAAAGCCTCGAAGCCCAAGTCGGCTGCCGACCGTCGCGGAGCTTCCGGATTCGCCGCTTGGGCTGCAAGTCAGCTGCCTGATGCGGGGCTAGCTTGCCCCGCGCTATTGGGGAATCACGTCGCGGATCGCCTGGATGACAAGCTCGGGTTGCTCCAGATGGATATTGTGTCCGCTGTGTTCGGCGATGCGGAGTTCCCCGTGGGTGGAACGCACGGCGAGGTCCGCTTGCATTTCGCCCCAGATACGCTCGCGGCCGGAGGCGGTTTCCGGCGAGACTTTCTTGGGTCCCTGGATCGGGATTCCGTGGCCGAGCACGATCAACGGAAGACTCGGTTTGCCATTCGAGGCGCTGGCCCGGGGTGACGTACAAACCCCACTGGGCGCTCTCTTGGTCCAGCGCCTGCCAGGTCGGGTCGAGTTCGTGGAAGCGAAGGGCCTGCTCCTCGTGCGCGGAGTCGACGAAGACCAGTCCTGCTACCTCATCTGGAAATCGTGTGGTGTAGCTGCGGGCGTAGAGGCCAGCCACCGAATGCCCAACCAGGATGTAAGGCGCCTGCTCGCCGGAGGCTTGGAGTAACTTGTGCAGATCGGTGACGACGTCATCCAGCGGCTGGATCGTGTAGGGGACTTTGTCACTCGCGCCAAACCCGGCGCGGTCGTAGCTGCAGACTCGGGCGAACTTGGCAACGGCAGGCTGGACTTTGGCCCAATCCTCGGCTGTATTCCCGCCGCCGGCGATGAGCACGACAGTCGGAGAGCCGGACTCGCCGTCGCAATTGATGGATAGGCGGCGGTCGCCGATGCTGACCAATCTCTGTTCGGCGAATGTTGGAAGCGAGGCGGCCAATACGGCGGCACTGAGCAACATCGCGCGCCGGAGGACGCCTGCATTGGGTTGCATGGCGGCTATTGTATTTGGGTGAGAGGTAGGGGGCAAGGATCGGGTTCCTGGCGGGAGTGGAGACTTGATGGCTGGCGCAGTCGATGATGTGCGCAGACGACGGGTGCGTTGCGCTTGCTAGCGCGCGCGGTTCCGAAGGGTAGGGGCCGGGGCCGCGGAGATTTGTGATTCGCGGACGGGCCCCGCTCTCTATCGGCCTCCGCCCAGGCTGCGGCCAACAAGTCCGGTCGCGGTTCGGGGCTGCCCGATAGAGGTCGCTTGTCAGACTTGCGTTGCAACGGGAGTAGGTTGCGCGGGAGGGCGAATCGCCCTCCGCAAGCTGAACCTCGCCCCACATGGCGGGGCTGGCGCGGTTGGTGGCGCGGGGGCTTCTGAAGGTATTGCCACACCCTGGGGCAGCTTGCCTACAGTAGAGCTATCTGGACAGTTCGATCCGTGTTGCGCGACTAAGGAGCCTCGCGCAAGCTGAGGAGCTTGCCCCAAAAAAGAAAACGGGACCGGCCGGAGCCGATCCCGTTCAGGTTTGCAATGCGTAAGGAGACTGGCTATTCGGCCATGCCTTCCTCGCCCGGGTCCTCGGAGAGGCCGCCGGCGTAGAGCGCGCGGGCCTCCTCGTCGTAGCCGGGGATCAGGTCGGCTGCCTCTTGCTCGGCCTCCATCTCCTCTTCGACATCCTCGCCGGCGATGCGGACGGCGCGGTAGTATTCCATACCGGTGCCGGCCGGGATCAGGCGGCCCATGATGACGTTCTCCTTGAGGCCGCGCAGGTAATCGACCTTGCCGTTGATGGCGGCTTCGGTGAGCACACGCGTGGTCTCCTGGAAGCTGGCCGCCGAGATGAACGAGTCGGTGGACAGCGACGCCTTGGTGATGCCGAGCAGGACGGTTTTGCCGGTGGCCGGCACGCCGCCCGCTTCGAGAACACGATTGTTCTCCTCACGGAACTTGAACTTGTCGACCACTTCTTCCGGCAGGAATTCGGAGTCGCCAATGTCCTCGATCTTGACCCAGCGCATCATCTGGCGGGCGATGACTTCCAGGTGCTTGTCATTGATGTTCACACCCTGCAGACGGTAGACTTCCTGGATTTCGTTGACCAGGTACTTCTGCAGTTCGCTTTCGCCCAGCACGGCCATGATGTCGTGCGGGTTGCGCGGACCGTCCATCAGCGGGTCGCCGTGCTTGACGCGCTCGCCTTCCTGAACGTTGATGTGAACGCCGCGGGGAATCGCGTATTCCTTCTGCTCCCCGTCGTCGCCGGTGATGAGGATCTTGCGGGTCCCCTTGGAGATTTCGCCATACTTGACGATGCCGTCGATTTCCGTAATGACCGCGGTTTCGCGCGGTTTGCGGGCCTCGAACAGTTCGACCACACGCGGCAGACCACCGGTGATGTCCTTGGTCTTGGTGGTCGCGCGGGGCATCTTGGCGAGCACGTCGCCGGCGTGAACCTCGTCGCCGTCAGCCACGGTTAAGTGAGCGTGCATCGGCATGAGGTAGCGCTTTTCGTCGGCCTTGGTGCCGCCCGCGGGACGGACAAAGATGGTTGGGACGCGCTTCTCGTCCTGGGTTTCGGTGACCACCCACTGCGAACGGCCGGTGATCTCGTCGACCTGCTCCTGCATGCTCATGCCGTCGATCAGGTCCTTGAAGTGGACCGTACCGGAGACTTCGGTGAGGATCGAGAAGGTGTAGGGATCCCACTCGAGCAGCAGCTCATTGGCTTTGACCGGCGCGCCATCTTCAAAGAAAACCTTGGCGCCGTAGACCACCTGGTAGCGTTCCTTTTCACGGCCCTTCTCGTCAATGATGGCGACGATGCCGTTGCGGTTCATGGCGATCAGGTCGCCCGCCGCGTTGCGGACCGTGGTGACACCGATGAACTTGACGAAGCCGTCGGATTTGGCGTCCTGCTTGGACTGCTCGGCCGAGCCAGTCGCCGCGCCGCCGATGTGGAACGTACGCATGGTGAGCTGCGTGCCGGGCTCGCCGATGGACTGAGCCGAGATGATGCCGACCGCTTCGCCGCGTTCGACCAGACGGCCGGTGGCGAGGTTACGTCCGTAGCAGAGCTGGCAGACGCCGCGTTTGGATTCGCAGGTCAGCACCGAGCGGATCTTGACCCGCTCAATACCGGCGGCCTGAATCGCGGCGGCGAGCTGTTCGGTGATCTCATGGTTCACCGCGACGATCAGGTTGCCCTCATAGTCGAGCTGGTCTTCGAGCGCCACGCGGCCGACGATGCGGTCCCGCAACGGCTCAATGATTTCGCCCGATTCGATGATGGGTTCGACGTAGATGCCGTTGGCCGTGCCGCAATCGGTCTCGGTGACGATCACGTCCTGGGCCACGTCGCACAGGCGGCGGGTCAGGTAGCCGGAATCGGCGGTCTTGAGCGCCGTATCCGCCAAGCCCTTGCGGGCGCCGTGGGTCGAGATGAAGTACTGCAACACGTTCAACCCTTCGCGGAAGTTGGCGGTAATCGGCGTTTCGATAATCTCGCCGGAGGGGCGGGCCATCAAGCCGCGCATGCCGGAAAGCTGGCGGATCTGCTGTTTGGAACCGCGAGCGCCGGAGTCGGCCATGATGTAAATCGGGTTGATGTTGCGGCCCGAAGTATCGTCCTCCTCCATCGTCTTGAACATGCGGGCCGAAACCGATTCGGTGACCTTGGACCAGATCTCGATGATCTTGTTGTAGCGCTCCCCGTGGGTGATGGCGCCTTCCTGGTACTGCGATTCGACCTCGATGACGGCCTTCTGCGCATCGCTGACCATGTCCGCTTTCTCGCTGGGCACGATCATGTCGTCGATCCCGATGGACAGGCCGGCGCGGGTCGCATAAAGGAAGCCGAGCGACTTGACCTCGTCCAGCATCGTGACGGTCGTCTTGAGGCCGAACTTCAGGTAGCAATACTGCACCATCTGGCCGAGCCCCTTCTTCTTGAGCAGGCCGTTGATGAAGGGCATGTCGTCGGGCAGGACATCATTCAAGATGACGCGGCCGACGGTGGTGTCCATATACTGCTTGTTGAACTCGATCGGCTCAGTGTGCAGGATGTTCTGGTTGTCGAAGGCCTTCACCAGATCGATCACCCAGCCGGTGTAGCGCAGGCGGATCGGGGTGAGGGTTTCGACTTCGCCCATCTCGAGCGCGATCAGCACGTCGTCGATGGAGGCGAACATCCGGCCTTCGCCCTTGGCTCCCGGGCGCGCCTTGGTCAGGTAGTAGAGACCCAGCACCATGTCCTGGGTGGGGACGGCGATGGGCGAACCGTGGGCCGGGCTCAGCACGTTGTTGGCAGCCAGCATCAGGGTGCGGGCCTCGATCTGGGCTTCCGGCGACAGCGGAATATGGACCGCCATCTGGTCGCCGTCAAAGTCGGCGTTGAACGCGGTACAGACCAGCGGATGGATCTTCAGCGCCTTGCCTTCAACCAGCACCGGCTGGAAGGCCTGAATGCCGAGGCGATGCAGGGTGGGGGCGCGGTTGAGCATAATCGGGTGATCCTTGATCACCTCTTCGAGGATGTCCCACACGACGGGATCCTGCTGCTCGACCAGTTCCTTGGCCTGCTTGATGGTGGTGCAATGGCCGCGCTGCTCCAGGCGATGGTAGATGAAGGGCTTGAACAGCTCCAGGGCCATCTTCTTGGGCAGGCCGCACTGATGCAGCTTGAGCTCGGGGCCGACCACGATGACCGAACGGCCGGAGTAGTCGACGCGCTTGCCGAGCAGGTTTTGACGGAAGCGGCCCTGCTTGCCTTTCAGCGTGTCGGACAGCGACTTCAGCGGGCGGTTATTGGCTCCGCGCAGCACGCGGCCCCGGCGTCCGTTGTCGAACAGGGCGTCGACGGCTTCCTGCAGCATGCGCTTTTCGTTGCGGACGATGACGTCCGGCGCATGCAGTTCCATCAGCTTCTTCAGACGGTTGTTGCGGTTGATGACGCGGCGATAGAGATCGTTGAGATCCGAGGTCGCAAAGCGGCCGCCATCGAGCGGAACCAGCGGACGAAGCTCGGGCGGGATAACGGGGATCACGTCCAGGATCATCCACTCCGGCTTGTTGCCCGATTTGCGGAAGCTTTCGGCCACGCGCAGGCGCTTGGCGAACTTCAGCTTCTTTTGCTGCGAAGCCTCGGTCTGCATCTTCACGCGAATGTCTTCCGAGAGAAAGTCGCAGTCGACCTTTTTCAGCAGTTCCTTGATGCCCTCGGCGCCCATCATGGCGACGAACTTGCCAGGGTATTCCTGATCGAGCTGGCGTTTGCGCTCGTCGCTGATCACGTCGGCCGGCTTGAGCTCCTCGACCTCGCCGGGATCGACGATGACAAAGGCTTCAAAGTAGAGCACGCGCTCCAGTTCACGCAGAGTGATGTCCAGCAGGTAGCCGATGCGCGAAGGCAGGCCCTTGAAGAACCAGACATGCGAGCAGGGGCTGGCCAGCTCAATGTGGCCCAGACGTTCGCGGCGCACGCGCGACAGAGTGACTTCGACGCCGCACTTATCGCAGATCACGCCGCGATGCTTCATGCGCTTGTACTTGCCGCAGAGGCATTCCCAGTCGGCGGTGGGTCCGAAAATCCGGGCGCAGAACAGGCCGTCGCGCTCGGGCTTGAAGGTCCGGTAGTTGATGGTTTCCGGCTTGGTGACTTCGCCATGCGACCAGCTGCGGATCTTTTCCGGAGAGGCCAGAGAGATCCTGATCGAGTCAAAATCAGCGATCAAGTTTGCGCGGTCATACGGGGATGAACGGTACATAGTGTCTCCTTGGTTCCTCTCTTACTAGTCCGCGGCGAGGGCGGTATCCATGCCCTCACGCGGAGCTTTCATCAGCTCGACATCCAGACAGAGCGACTGCAGCTCCCGGATTAAAACGTTGAACGATTCCGGCACGCCGGGCTCGGCCGCGGCCTCGCCCTTCACGATCGCCTCATAGATTTTGGCGCGACCGTAGACGTCGTCGGATTTGGCGGTCAGCAGCTCCTGCAGCACGTAAGCCGCGCCGTAGGCTTCGAGCGCCCAGACTTCCATTTCGCCGAAACGCTGTCCACCAAATTGGGCTTTACCACCCAAGGGCTGCTGCGTGATGAGCGAGTAAGGTCCGATGGAACGCGCGTGGATCTTGTCGTCCACCAAGTGGCTCAGCTTCAGCATGTAGATGTAGCCAACGGTGATCGGCTGCTCAAAGGGGATGCCCGTGACGCCGTCGACCAGGTTGATCTTGCCCGAGGTCGGCAGGCCGGCCTCTTCGAGCTGTTCCTTGATGTTCTTTTCGGTCGCGCCATCGAACACCGGCGTGGCGAACTTCACGCCGAGCGCGTGTCCGGCCCAACCGAGGTGGGTTTCCAGAATCTGGCCGACGTTCATACGCGAAGGCACGCCCAGCGGATTCAGCACGATCTCCACCGGGGTTCCGTCGGGCAGGTACGGCATGTCCTCTTCAGGAACGATGCGCGCGATCACACCCTTGTTGCCGTGACGGCCGGCCATCTTATCGCCGACCGAAAGCTTGCGCTTCATGGCGATATAGACCTTGACCTGCTTGATCACGCCCGGCGGAAGCTCGTCCCCCTTGCGGAGCTTGGCCACCTTCTCTTCGGTGATCTTCTCCAGCACGGCGATCTGCCGCGAGGTCATCTCCTCGATCTCGTCGATCTGCTCGTTCAGGCGGGGGTCGCGGCTCTTCAGCTTCAGGCGCTTGAGGTCGCGGCCACGCAAGGTCTCGAGCAGCTCTTCGGAGATCTCGGCGCCCTTGTCGACCAGCTTCTTATTGGTCTTGTCGTCGTGCAGGTCGGCGGTGATCTCGTTGCCGCGCAGCAGGATGAACAGACGATTGGCGCGCTCGTCATTAAGAATACGCTTCTCGTCTTCGAGGTTCCGGCGCATGCGCTCCTCGGAATTTTCGAGGATCATCTTGGAGCGCTCGTCAAGCTCGGCACCCTTGCGCGAGAAGACCTTGCAATCCACGACGGTGCCTTCGATGCCCGGCGGGCAGTACAGCGAGGCGTCCTTCACATCGCCAGCCTTTTCGCCGAAGATCGCGCGGAGCAGTTTCTCTTCCGGCGTCAACTGCGTTTCGCCCTTGGGCGTCACCTTGCCGACCAGAATGTCGCCCGGCTTGACGGTCGCGCCGATGCGGATGATGCCGCTCTCGTCGAGGTTGGTCAAAAAGCCTTCGGCGATGTTCGGGATATCGCGAGTGATTTCCTCCGGCCCCAGCTTGGTGTCGCGGGCGTCGACTTCGAACTCCTCAATGTGAATCGAGGTGTAGTAGTCTTCCTTGACCAGCTTTTCGGACACCACAATGGCGTCCTCAAAGTTGTAGCCGCGCCACGGCATGAAGGCGACCAGAACGTTGCGGCCCAGAGCGAGTTCGCCGAGTTCGGTACACGGACCGTCGGCCAGCACCGCGCCCTTGGCCACGCGCTGCCCTTCCTTGACGATGGGCTTCTGGTTAATGCAGGTGTTCTGGTTGGAGCGCTTGAACTTGGTCAGCTGATAGATGTCGGCGCCGACCTCGCGTGAAAGCTGGCCTTCGTGGGAAGCGCCGCCTTCGACGCGCACAATGATGCGCTCGCTATCGACCGAATCGACGATGCCCGGGCGCTTGCACAGCACCACGGCGCCAGAGTCACGCGCAGTAACCTTCTCCATACCGGTGCCGACGTACGGCGAGTCGGCGCGCAGCAGCGGAACGGCCTGGCGCTGCATGTTCGAACCCATCAGGGCGCGGTTGGCGTCGTCGTTTTCAAGGAACGGAATCAGGCTGGCGGCCACCGAAACCAGCTGTTTCGGCGAAACGTCCATGTACTCGATTTCCTCGACGTGCTTCAGGATGAAGTTGCCGGCCTGGCGCGCGTTCACCAGATCGGGGATCATGCGGCCCTTGTCATCCAGCGGCACGTTGGCCTGGGCGACCATGTACTTGTCTTCTTCCCACGCCGACAGGTAGTCGCAGTGGGCCTCATAATCGGCTTTCTGCTGGTTCGCACCGATCGCCTTGTTGAGCTTGTCCATCTCGCCGGCGGTCATGATGTCGCCGACCTTGCAGTCGGTGTCGCCCGGGTTGATCACGGAGATCTCTTCGATCACCTGGCGATTCTTCACGCGGCGATAGGGGCTCTCGATAAAGCCGTAATCGTTGATCCGCGCAAAGCACGACAGCGAGCTGATCAGACCGATGTTCGGACCTTCCGGCGTCTCAATCGGGCAGATACGGCCGTAGTGAGTGGGGTGCACGTCGCGCACCTCAAATCCGGCGCGTTCGCGCGACAGACCGCCCGGGCCCAGGGCCGACAGGCGCCGCTTGTGGGTGATCTCCGACAGCGGGTTGGTCTGATCCATGAACTGCGACAGCTGCGAGGAGCCGAAGAATTCGCGGATCGCGGCCATCACCGGCTTGGCGTTGACCAGGTCATGCGGCATGGCCGTCGACATTTCCTGGTAGACGCTCATCTTTTCCTTGATGGCGCGCTCCATGCGGACCAGGCCGATGCGGAACTGGTTCTCCAGCAGCTCGCCCACCGCGCGGACGCGGCGGTTGCCCAGGTGATCGATGTCGTCCACCGCGCCGATGCCGCGGCGCAGCTTCAGCAGGTAGCCGATGGTATCGATGAAATCGCCTTCATCCAGGATGCGGCGGTCCATCGGGTTCTTGCCTGAGTTTTCCGGATCCTGCAGCCAGGACTCGGGCGCATGCTCGGGATTCTCGTGAACCTTGATGTTGAACTTCATGCGGCCCACGCGCGAGAAGTCGTACTTGCGCGGGTCAAAGAACATGCCCTGGAACAACTGGGTGGCGGTGTCGATGGTCGGGGGATCGCCCGGACGCAGCTTGCGGTAGATTTCGAGCAGCGCTTCGTTCTGCTGCTTCACGCCGTCCTTGCGCAGCGTCTGCGAGAGCACGTTGCCGACGTTGTCGAGCTCGGGGAAAAAGACCTCGAACTTGTCGATCCCGGCTTCGATCAGCTTGCCGACGATGGTGGGCGTCAATTCCTGGTTGGCTTCCACCAGAATCTCGCCGGTCTCCATGTCGATCACGTCGGCGGCGACGCAGGCGCCTTCCAGGTCGTTCGACTCCACCTGCACGGCCTTGATCTTGGCTTCGTCGATCTCGCGCAGCACGCGTTTGGTGATCTTGCGGCCCTGCGTGGCGATGGTCTTGTCGCCCTTGGAGATTTCAAACGACAACCGGTGGCCCAGCAGGCCCGGCGTCACTTCCCACATCAGCTTGGAGTCTTTAATCGAAACTTCGCTGGTCTGGTAGAAGGCCTTGATGATGTCCGAATCGGTCTTCAGGCCCAGCGCGCGCAGGAAGACCGTGCCATAGAATTTGCGCTTGCGGTCGATACGGACGTACAGCAGGTTCTTGTTGTCGTATTCGAATTCGACCCAGCTTCCGCGGTACGGAATAATCTTGCCCAGGAAGTAGCCGGAGGCCGGCTGGCGCTCAAAGAACACGCCCGGCGAGCGGTGGAGCTGTGAAACGATGACGCGCTCGGTCCCGTTGATGATGAACGTGCCGTTCTCGGTCATCAGCGGGATTTCCCCGAAGAAGACCTCCTGCTCCTTGATGTCGCGGATGGTCTTGTTGCCCGTATCCGGATCCTTGTCGTAAACAGTGAGGCGAATGGTGACCTTCAGCGGCGCCGCGTAGGTCATGCCGCGCTCCTCGCACTCGGGAACGTCGTACTTCAACTGCAGACCCACCGGGTCACCGCAGCGATTACAGAACGTCACGATGTTGCGATTGAAGGTGCCGCAACGGCTACACAGGATTTCGCCGGGATAGAACGGGTCCGTCTTGACGGTCGCCCCGCAGGCCGGATTCTTACAAGTCGAACGCAGATGGTGCAGCCCCTTCAGGTTGCCGCACTTGCACTCCCAGTTGCCGATCGCATAATCGACGAACTCAAGCTGGCTCAAACCCCGGAAATCGGAGATGGGGAAAACGCTCTTAAAGACACTTTCCAGGCCCGTATCATCGCGTTCAGAGGGCAGTAGATCCATCTGAAGAAACCGCTCATAGGATTTCTTCTGAACCTCAATCAGGTTCGGGATCGGAATACTGGTTTTAATTTTTGAAAAATCTAGGCGTTCGGGCTTTACGACGTACGAGGTAGGCATGATAGAATCCCCTTGAGTCCAGCGGTTCCGAGCCCCGGGCTTTGACAGGGTCGGCACCAAACCACATCACACAACACTTAAAACTCCCCGCCGCAGCCATGCGAGGAGCCCCAAAGAGCGAGCCTTGGTCTAAAAACAGAAATGCCCGAGCGTGTAAACACACTTCGGGCTCGTCATTTCTCGCGAGACGTTAAATTTCAGCTGGCGGATCGGCAAACCGCCAACCTGTTGACGTCTCAGCACTTCCGAGAATGCCTTGTTCACTGTCGACAGGGTCCGGCGCTCTTTCAGTGAAACCAATCTTAGCAAACGCGAGCCGCGGCTTCAATCGGGCCCCGGCGAGCCGGGTCCCCACCACAGGCTCACGCATCAAAAAGAAACCACCCCGGACCAATCCCCACCGCGTTTGGATGGGAACCGGGTGGCTGCTTTGCCACCCGGCATTGGATTTTGTTGGCGGCGGCGAATGCCGCCGATCGGGCCCGGGATCCACCCAGCGTAACCAGCGAGCTACTTCAGCTCGACGGTGGCGCCGGCGTCTTCAAACTTCTTCTTGATCTCCGCGGCCTCTTCCTTGGTCAGGCCTTCTTTGATCGGCTTGGGAGCTCCGTCCACCATCTCCTTGGCTTCCTTGAGGCCCAGGCTGGTGACTTCGCGAACCACCTTGATCACGTTGATCTTCTTTTCGCCGGCCGCGGCCAGAACCACGGTGAACTCGCTCTGCTCCTCGGCAGCAGCGGCTTCGCCGCCACCCGCCGCCGCCGGAGCAGCAGCCACAGCCGCCGCCGCGGCCGAAACGCCGAGCTTCTCTTCCAGCAACTTCACGAGCTCAGACGCTTCCAGCAGCGTCAACCCCTCGATTTGTTCCGCAATTGCATTAATGTCAGCCATTGTGTATTCCTTACAAAACCGCGCTAGGCGGAAAACCCTTTCCCAAGCACCCTCTGATTTCAGAAAAGCGCAACCAACTAAAACTCAAACCTGCAAAACCAAAATCCGCAAACATCGGACCCGCCCGCAGAGCAAACCCGCGGGAACGGCGCCCCTCGATTGCTATTCGGAGAACTTCTTTTCCTTGACGCCCTGGTCGATCACAACCGCCAGGTTGCGGCCCACGCCGTTCATGGCAGTGACCAGCCGTTGCGCCGGAGCATTGATCACGAACAGCAACTTGGAGAAGAGCTCTTCCTTGGACGGGAGCGAGGCCAGCGCCTGAATGCCCGCCACATCAATCACGCGACCCTCGACCAAACCGGCCTGGAAGGTGAACGACGCGTTGTCCTTGGCGTAATCCGACAGCGCCTTAGCCAGCGCCACCGGGTCCCCGTCGGTGTAGGCCACCGAGCGCATACCCTTGAGCCCCTTCAGGAGCTCCGCCGCAGGCATCCCGTCGGCCGCTTTTTCGGCGATCCGGTTCTTGACTACCCGGTACTGGCCGCCCGCGTTGCGGACGGTGGCGCGCAGGTTGTTGTCCTGCTGCACGGTGATCTTTTCATAGCCGGTCAGAAAGACCGTTCCGGCGTTCTCCAGATCGGAGCGCAGCGCGTCGAGATCTTTTTTCTTCTGCTGCTTATCCTTCATAATTTAGCTACCCAAACTCTCTTTATCCGCCAGCTTCATCCACTTGCCGGGACTGGCAGCCGCCATCCGGGGCCGCTCATCGCACCGGGAGCAACTCCATTACGCCGCCTTGGCGTTGTAGTCGGCGACGTCCACGGCAACGCCCGGCCCCATGGTGGAGCAGATCGTGGCGCTGCGCATATACTTGCCTTTCGCCGCCGACGGTTTGGCGCGAGCCACGGCGCCTAGCAGCGATTCCAGATTCTCGAGGAGCTTGTTTTCGGCGAAGCTCACTTTCCCCACCGGGCAGTGCACCACGCCGGTCTTATCCACGCGGAACTCGACCTTACCGGCCTTGACTTCCTGAATCGCGGTGGCGACATCGGCGGTGACCGTTCCGGTCTTGGGGTTCGGCATCAGGCCGCGCGGACCGAGTACCTTACCGAGCTTACCGACCGAGCGCATCATGTCCGGGGTGGCGATGACGGCGTCGTAGTCGATCCAACCTTCTTTCTGGATCCGCTCGACCATGTCGTCGCCGCCGACAAAGTCCGCTCCAGCCTCTTCGGCCTCGCGCAGCTTGTCGCCAGAGGTGATCACCAGGACTTTCTTGGATTTGCCAAGCCCGTTCGGCAGCACGATGGTGCCACGAACCATCTGGTCGGCATGGCGGGGATCGACGCCCAGGCGGAGATGCAATTCCACGGTCTCGTCGAACTTAGCGAACTTGACCTTCTGCACCAACGCAACGGCTTCAGAAAGCGGATACTCGCGCGCTTCGACTTGCTGCGCAGCGGCAGCGTAATTTTTGGTAAGTTTACGGCTCATGATGGGATTGGTCCTAGCGGCATCAGTGCACACAGGTGCCCTCAGCCTCCCAATGGGTACAGCGATCAGTCTAGCACCACCCTCAAGGGAACGCAAGAAGTTTTCTTCGCCCGCCGGATCGGCGGTGTGGCGGGCGGAAGTTCGGCCCGTCTGAGGAATTGTTCCGAGAGAGTGCTAGACCGGGCCCGCCGATTCGCGTAGAATCCAAGGTTCCTGCCCATGCGCGAAAACCTGGAATCTCTGAGCGAACAGATCGAAGCGTATCTCAAAGAAAATGAGATTGTTATCTTCCGAAGTGAGGCCCGGGGCGGTACCCTGCTGTCGGGCGCGGTGTACTGGGATACGAGCGAAGACTCAAATTTCCGCAGCTTTGTGGACGCGGCCCGGGCGCTCGACGTTCGCCTGCTCACGCTGCATGCGACCCGCTTCAGCGAGCACGAGCTCGAAGAAACGCTGTTCCTGCTCTCCGAAACCTCGCTCGGCTTAGAAGACAAAAGGGAGTTCGAACGGCAACTTTCCCCGCTTGGCGATTATTCCGGGTTTGTGGGACGCGTGGAGTTGTCCTTTGATTTCGCGACGCGGACCTATATCTTCGAGCTCGCCACCGAGTGGTACGAGGAATATGAAGATCTCGCCGATCAAGTGGAAAGCATGCTGTCGGGAATGCGTGCGTCGGACCCGCTGGGCGGATTTTTCCCGACGAATAACTAGCCTGTGAAGAAGAAGTGGATTCGACAGCCTTCGGATGCGGCGCGGTCCGCCGTGCTGGCGCAGGCTCTGGAGATCACCCAACCGGCGGCGCGCGTGTTGTGGTCGCGCGGCTATCACTCGCCGGAGGCCGCGCAGGCCTACCTGGAGCCGACACTCGCCGATCTCTATTCGCCGTTTGAGCTGACCTCGATGGATACGGCGGTGGCCCGCGTGCGCCGCGCCATCGAAAACAAAGAACAGATCCTGCTCTACGGCGATTATGACGTCGACGGCACCAGCGCGGTGGTCGTGCTGAAAAAGGGCATCGAACTGCTGGGCGGCGAGGCGGATTTCCACGTGCCGCACCGGCTGCGCGATGGCTATGGCATGCGCAGCGATGTCGTCGAAGAGGCGGCCGAGCGCGGTGTGTCTCTGATCGTCAGCGTCGACACCGGAATCCGCGCCAACGCGGTGGTGGAGCATGCCGCCGGGCTGGGGATCGACGTCATCGTCACTGATCATCATTTGCCCGAAGCCGAGCTGCCGCCGGCGGTCGCGGTGCTGAATCCGAACCGGCCTGATTGTAACTATCCGGAAAAGAATCTGTGCGGCGCGGGGGTGGCGTTTAAGCTGATCGATGCCCTGCTCCGCGATTTTCAGTGGGAGCCGGATCGGCGCGCCAAGGTGATCGATTCGTTCCTGAAGCTGGTGGCGATGGCGACGGTGGCCGATGTGGTGCCGCTGACCGGCGAGAACCGGGTGATCGTCAAACGGGGGCTGGCCGGGCTTGACCGGGTGACCAATCCGGGATTGCGCGCGCTGCTGGATACCGCGGGGTTTGAGACGGGCCGGGCTCCGACGGCCGGGCAGATCGCGTTTCGCGTGGCGCCGCGCATCAACGCCGCCGGCCGTATGGCCAGCGCCTCGGACGTGGTCGAGATGTTTTTAACCGGCGATCCGGCGCGGGCGCGCGAACTGGCCGAGCAGCTCCATGAATTAAACCAGGATCGCCAGCAGACCGAGGCGGGCATCGTCGAAGCCATCCTGAAACAGTGCCTGGAGCAGCCGGTCACCGATGCCGATGCGGCGTTGGTATTCGCCGGGGAAAACTGGCATCGCGGCGTGGTGGGGATCGTCGCCTCTCGGATCGTCGAGCGCTATCATCGGCCGGTGTTCGTGCTGGGCGTGGAGAACGGGAAGGCGCAGGGCTCGGGGCGCAGCATCCAGGCGTTTCATCTGCTCGAGGGGCTGGAGTCGATGCCAGACCTGTTCGAGAAATTCGGCGGGCATCGGCAGGCGGCCGGGCTCACCATGGAGGCGGGGCGGGTGGAAGAATTCCGCGAGCGGCTGCGCACCTACGCCGCCGAGCGGCTTACTCCGGAGGACTATGTGCCGGAGCTGGTGATCGACGGCGAGATCCGGTTTGACGAGATCAGCGATGCCTCAATCGCCGACATTTTAAAGCTGGCTCCGTTCGGGTTCGGGAACCCGTCGCCGGTGTTTGTGGTGCGCGGGGTGGAGGTTGCCGGGACGCCGGATGTGAAGAAGGAACGGCATGTGTTCCTGCGGTTCGCCTCGGGGGGGCGGGTGATTCGCGCCAAGGCTTGGAACTTCGCCGAGCGGCTCGGGGAGTTGGAGCCGGGCACGGTGCTGGATATCGCGGTGCAGTTTGAAGAGGACGATTATTCGGCGGCTCGTGGGTATGCGCCGTGGCAGATGATCCTGAAGGATGTGCGTCCCACGGAGTAGCGGGGGCCGAGGGGAAGCGTTTAACTTCCCAATCCACGCGCCGTGCAACTCGAAGTCTGTGCGCCTCAATGGCGCACGCCGGCTGAACGCCGGCCCCCCTTAGCGGCTATTTACTGTCCGACTTGGCGCGTTGGCGGAGACGCACCAACAGGCGCATCACGAGATCCTCGATTTGGGTGCAAACGGCGCGGTAGACCTGTGGCGTGAGCCCAATCGGATCCTGCACCACCCACGGAATCACTTCAGCTTCGGCCAGCGGCCCGGTGAGTTCAAGCGGTTTCCCGGTGAGGTTGATGACGATGTCCACATGCTCCCGGGAGAACATCTCCAGCGGCTTGGCGAATTGGCCTTGGGCCGAGACGCCGCGGTCGGCCAGGACCTGCAGGGTCATCGGCTGCACGATATCGGCCGGGGCGGTGCCGGCGCTGGCGATCTCCATCCACGGATCCCCATAGGCGCGGGCGAAGGCCTCCGCCATCTGGCTGCGGCAGGAATTGCCAATGCAGACAAACAGAATTCGTTTCCCGGCTCGGGTGGAAGCCGAGGGAGCCGGGTTGCCGGAAAGTTGGGGCGGCAGGCCACCTGGCGCATCCACCGGAGTTCGGGGACTCAGGCGGCTGCTGCCACGGATGCTGGGCCGGCCTTGCCGGATCCCGCCCGGGGTCAGCCTGCCCTTCCCCTGATTCTGATTGCTGAAACGGCTCTTTGCGTCCGAGGCCTGCTTCGGTGTGTGCCAGGAACGGCCACTATTGGTGCCGACCCGATCGGGACCCGGCGGATCTAGCTCTGACGGTACCATTCCAGCGTCCTTTTCAGGCCCTCTTCAAATGTGAATTGCGGTGCATGCCCCAGGTCGCGAACCGCGCAGGCAGTGTCCGCCATCGAGTCGCGCACGTCACCGGCGCGCGGCGGACCATATTGAGGAGCCAGCTTGACGCCCTCCATCTTCTGCAGCAACGCCCAAGTTTGATTCAGAGTGAAACGCCCACCGTTGCCGGCATTGTACATCTTTCCCGACACGATTTCCGACGGAGCCTGCGCGGCTTTCCAGATCAGCCCGGCGACGTCTTCGACGTAGGTGAAGTCGCGGGACTGCTCGCCGTCGCCGAAGATCGTCGGCTGAGTGCCGGCGAGTAGGTGCTTCATGAACAGGCTCAGGACACCGGAATAGGGACTGGTGGGGTCCTGGCGCGGCCCGAAGACGTTGAAGAAACGGAGCGCGACGGTTTCGAGGCCAAAGCAGGTATGAAAGACCGAGGCGTAGTATTCGCCCAGCAGCTTCTGCACCGCGTAGGGCGATTTCGGGTTGGGCTTCATCGACTCGGTTTTCGGCAGCACCGGGGTGTCGCCATAGGCCGAGGAACTCGCCGCATAGACCACTCGCCGGACGCCCGCGTCGCGCGCCGCCGATAGCACGTTATAGGTGCCGTTGATGTTGACCTCATGCGAGGGGTCGGGATCGTCGATCGAACGCGGCACCGAGGGGATCGCCGCCAGATGGAAGACGACGTCCACGCCGGTGAAGACCGGCGCGAGCGACTGCCGGTCGCAAATATCGAGCTCGCAGAACTCGATCCGGCCGGCGACTTCGTCCAGGTTCTTTTTGTGTCCGGTCAGCAGGTTATCGACCACCGCGACCTGGCCCTGGTGGAGTAACTGGCGGACCAGCGTTGAGCCAATGAACCCGGCTCCGCCGGTAACGAGATAGCGTTTTTCAGACATTCTTTCTACTCAGTGTATCGACCGGGCCGGATGTCGCCTTTAATTCCAGAACAATTGGGAAGTGGAGTGCGAGGGGCTATTTGGGGCGCAGACGGGCGACGGTGATCAGCGTCAGCCCCTTCCACGGCAGCAGGACATCCACACGGCGCCAGAACCAGACGGTCTTATCCCACAACTTCAGCAGAACGCGCTGCATCGTCTTGCGGCCAAAGACCTTGCCCACCAGCCACCAGGAGAACGCACCGAATTTATTGAAGCTGCGCTCGTGCACCACTTCGAAGCCCGCCGCATCCAGGAGCTTGCGCAACTGCTCGGAGGAGAAGCGGCGCTTGTGGCCGAGGCCCTGGTCCAGGGATCCGTAAAGCCCCGGTCCGCGCGGCACCAGAACCACCACCGAACCTCCCGGCTTGAGCGTCCCGGCCAGCGAGGTCAGCACCTGCTGCGGATCCTCGGCCGATTCCAGCACGTTGACGCAGAGCGCGCTTTCGAAATGCCCGGCCCAGGGCTGATAGGCCGCGGGGTCATTCGGGTCGAGGTCAATGACCGAAACCGACGGCGTTTTCAGGAACCGATTGCGGAGCCCATGCAGGTAGAGGGAATCATGCTCGGCGGCTACGTACTCCAGTTTCTTGCCCATCAGGCGGCCGCTCAGGTTGCCGAGTCCGGCTCCGATCTCAAACACCGTGGCGCCCAGGTGCGGACGCAGCAGTCGCGCGATCCAGCTCAGATATTGCGGCGTGCCGGTCAGGTTGTTGAGATGTCCGCGGCCGTAGTTGGGAGCGTAGAGATCGTCGATCAGCCAGAAATAAAAGATCGCGCCGAGCGCCTTGGCGCCGTCCTTCCAGCCAATCTTCTTGCCCTCTTCATAGGTCCGGCCGTGATAGCTGATGGGGACCTCATAGATGCGCAGCTTGCGCTTAGAGGCCTTCATCGTGATCTCGGGCTCAAAGCCGAAGCGATCGCTGCGGATCGGGATGCTCTTCAGCAGATCCGTGCGGAAGACCTTGTAGCAGGTCTCCATGTCGGTGACGTTCAGGTTGCTGAACATGTTGGAAATCAACGTCAGGAACTTGTTCATCATGGAATGCCAGAACGGCAACACGCGGGTCTGCTCGCCGATCAGGTAGCGCGAGCCGAAGACGGCGTCGGCGTGGCCTTCGAGCATTGGCTTCATCAGCTTGGGATACTCGTTGGCGTCGTATTCGAGGTCGGCGTCCTGCACCAGGCAGAAATCGCCCTTGGCTTCCTGGATCGCCCTTCGGACCGCGGCGCCCTTGCCCTGGTTTACTTCCTGTTTAAAGAGGCGGATACGGGGCTCGCCGGCGGCCAGCCGTTCCAGGATCGCCGTAGTACCGTCCGTGGAACAATCGTCGACGATGACCAGTTCCCGGTCCAGTTCTTCGGGGAGCGGCGCGGCCAGAACCATGGCGAGGCTCCGCTCGACGACCGTACGCTCGTTGTAAACAGGGATCAGAATGGACAGAAGCATGCGGGAATCAACAGTATAATTGAGTTTGCCTTCTCAACCTGACCATCGGCCGAACGGCCCAAATTCTTTGCACCCATCGAATCAAGATCGGAACGCTATCGTATTGGAAACCGAGGAGTTCAACCTCCCAGGGCTGAAACGGATCGCGCGCGGCAAAGTGCGCGACATCTATCAGGAGACAAATCCGGCGCCGGGCGCCCCGGAACGGCTGCTGATCATCACCACGGACCGCATTTCCGCGTTCGATTCGATCCTGCCCACCGGCATTCCGGACAAGGGTCGCGTGCTGACGCAGATGACTTTGTTCTGGCTGGACTTCCTAAGCGACCTAGTACCGAATCATCTATTGAGCACCGACACCGCCGGGTTGCCGCCGGCGCTCGAAGGGCGCTCGATGTGGGTGAAGCGCTGCGAGATGTTCCCGGTGGAATGCGTCGTGCGCGGCTATCTGGCCGGGTCCGGGTGGAAGGATTACAGGAAGACAGGGGCGATCTGCGGGATTCCGCTGCCGGCGGGATTGACCGAATCGGCACAGCTCCCCGAGCCGATCTTCACGCCGGCGACGAAGGCCGAGAGCGGCCATGACGAGAACATTTCCTTCGATGAGATGTGCAAGGTGGTCGACCGCGCGCAGGCCGAACAGTTGCGGGAACTGACCATCGGGGTCTACCGGAAAGCGTCCGAATATGCGGCTTCGCGCGGGATCATCCTGTGCGATACCAAGCTCGAGTTCGGTCTGTGGGGCGGCGAGATCACGCTGTGTGACGAGGTCCTGACGCCGGACTCCTCGCGCTTCTGGAGCTCCGCGAGTTGGGAGCCGGGCCACGCGCAGCCTTCCTACGATAAGCAGTACGTGCGCGATTACCTGGAATCGATTCACTGGGACAAGAATCCACCTGCCCCGCCCCTGCCGGCTGAGGTCGCCGCCAATACCAGCGCGAAATATAAGGAGGCGTATGCGGCGCTGACGGGCCGGTCATTGTCTGAAACGAACCGGGAGGAATCGGTCTAGGGCGCGGCGCGTCCGGAACGGCATCAACTGCGGTGAACCTGCTCGATTTGATTCTGATTGCAATCCTGGCCGCTTCGGTCGCCGCCGGGTTCAAAAGCGGTTTTACCCGCGCGGCGTTTGGCGTGGTCGCAACGGTGTTTGGCATCGTGCTGGGCTTCTGGTTTTACGGTGTTCCGGCGGTCTATATCCAGCGCATGATCTCGATGCCGGATACGATCGCCAACATCCTGGGCTTTGTAGTGGTCTATGGAGCCGTGACGCTGGCCGGGGCGTTCGCCGGGGGACTGATCGCGACGCTGTTCAAATGGACCGGGCTCGGGTGGATGGACCGGCTGCTAGGGGTCGGCTTCGGCTTCGTTCGAGGGGCGTTAATCGTGATCGCGTCGGTGGCGATCCTGATGGCGTTTACTCCGCGGCCCACGCCGAATTGGATGAGCGAGTCGCGAATCCTACCCTACGCGATAGACGCGTCGGATCAGACCGCGCAGCTCGCGCCACGGGGTCTGAAAGACGAGTTCGCCGCAGGTCTGGCATCGGTGCGGGGGATCTGGGACAAGCAACTGAAACGGGCTCGGGAGCGCGGGGAACAGGCTCTCGAAGGCATCGGGAGAGAGTAAGCGTGCTTCTATCCGTGCGCAAGAGACACGACAAGAAGTGAACAGCAAGAGAAAGATACTGGACCGTTTTGCCTTTCAAGAATTCCGAACTATTGATCTTTGACCTGGATGGCACGCTGATCGATTCCAAGCTCGACCTGGTGAACGCCGTGAACGCGACGCGAGGGTGGATGGACCTGGAGCCGCTGCCGATTCCCGTGGTTTCGAACTACGTGGGCGACGGGGCTCCGAAGCTGATTCAGCGGGCGCTGCCCGGTGTGAGTGACGAGCAACTGGAGAAGTGCCTGCGCTACTTCCTGGATTACTATCGCCAGCACATGCTGGATCAAACGGTGCTGTATCCGGGCGTGCAGGAAGCGCTGGATGAGTTGCAGACCGCTCCGGATCTGACCATGGCGGTGCTCACCAACAAGCCGGTTCGCTTCAGCCGGGAGCTGATCGACAAGTTGAACCTCGGCGGGCATTTCGTGCAGATCTATGGCGGCAACAGTTTCGCGGAGAAGAAGCCGGATCCGGTGGGGATCCAGGCTCTGCTCGCTGAGACCGGGAAGCCGCAGGACAGGACGGTGATGGTCGGCGATAGCTCGACCGATATCAAGACGGCGCGGAATGCCGGGGTCGCCGCGTGCGGGGTGAGTTGGGGCTTCAAGCCGGAAACTTTTGTGGAGGATCCTCCGGATGTGGTGATCGACGATCTGCGCGAGCTGGCTCGGATGGTGCTGAACGAGCGGACATAGCGTCCCAAACGCGTGATAGTGGGCCAGCGCGGCGTAGACCTGGGCCAGATTGAGGTGTGGATATTCGTCAGCAATCTGCTGCGGCGAAAGCCCCATCCGGTTCCAGAGGACGATCCGCATCACGGTAAGGCCGGTGCCCGCGATCTTGGGCATCCCGTACCGGATCGTGGGGTCGCGGTCAATCAGCGTGCCGATGTCTGTGGCTACGGCCATAGTTTCGTTCTAAGGGTTTTTAGTCGGTTTATGGAACGTGTGGATCGTCTCTATTCCCCTGATGATTTGATCGTTGAATTCCTCCAGCTGCTCAGCCGGGATCCAATATTCCTCGTGGACCCGAGACCCGACGATCTTCTTTTCAAATCGGGCAAGGTAATCGCGAGAGACCTCGAAGCGCAGCACGAATCCGACGCCGTCGTCGGATTCGGCGTTCCAGTCGCGGGCGATCTGGATGGCGTAGGCTTCGTTGGTCACCGGATAGAAGATCGGCTGCCCGGGCAGGCGCGGAGGGAAGCGGAGGAACCCGGAGGCACGGATCAGCTCATACTCGGCAGGCCCGACCGGCCGGAATAGTTTGACGGTTTGCATCAATCGACTACGGCTCGCGCTTCCATGCCCTTACTTGTGCAGAGCGTCGCCCAGTGAAACCGATGAGCCACTCCAAGGGGAAGATTTCTGCCACCGACCCGGTCCCCTCGACATCTAAGGAGCCTGACCAGACCCGAATGGGGGTTCCGAAGCTGCCTTCCCGGCTCCCAGACGCTCAGCTAAACCATTGGTATCATAGATCCAACCGTGAAACATCTACTTCGCTGGCCCAACGCCCTATCTCTTGTTCTTGTTCTGATCGCCGGCTCGGTCCCCGCTGCAGCCCAACGGGATATTTCCGGTGAGGCCGAAGTTCGGCAGGCCCTCGAGAAGCTCAACACGCTGGGAAGCGTGATGATGATCGCCGCGCACCCGGACGACGAAAACACCGCCATGCTGGCCTATCTGGCCCGCGGCAGGCACGTGCGGACCGCTTATCTCGCCCTGACCCGGGGCGGCGGCGGGCAGAACCTGATCGGCCCCGAGCAGGGCGATCAGATGGGGCTGATCCGCACCGAAGAATTGCTGGCAGCACGGCGGATCGACGGCGCGGAGCAGTTTTTCACGCGGGCGATCGATTTCGGATTCTCCAAGGATGCCGACGAGACGCTGACCGAGTGGCCGCGCGACGAGGTCCTCTCCGACATCGTCTGGAATATCCGCCGCTTCCGTCCCGACGTCATCATTTTGCGATTCACCGGTACGCCGGCCGACGGCCACGGGCATCATCAGGCTTCGGCGATCCTGGGCAAGGAGGCGTTCAGCGCCGCCGCCGATCCAACCCGTTTTCCCGAGCAGCTTCAATATGTGGACGCGTGGCAGGCGACCCGCCTGATGCAGAATTCGTTCGGGGGAGGTCCCGGAGGAAGAGGCGGCCGTGGCGGTCCGGGTGCGAATGGAAATCAGGAAGAACAGCCGGGACTGACCGTGGACCTGGGCGCATTCTCCCCGACGCTGGGCTACTCCTATGGCGAGATCGCCGGGATGAGCCGCAGCCAGCATCGCAGCCAGGGCATGGGCGCGGCTGAGCGCCCCGGTACGCAGGAAAACACGTTGGTCACGCTTTCCGGCGACATCGCGCGCAACGACATTTTCGATGACATCGACCTGAGCTGGTCGCGGCTGCCCGGCGGCGATGCCGTGGAACCGGTGCTGGATCGCGCACTGAACCAGTTCGATCCGCGCCAGCCGCAAGACCTGCTCCCGATCCTGGGCGAGGCTCGCGGGCTGATTCAGGGAATCGTGGACGAAACCGGCGATCCCATCGCCAAGCAGAAGCTGGTGGATCTGGATGAGTTGATCGCGCTGGCCGGCGGACTGTGGTTTGAGGCGCAGGCCGAGGAGTTTAACGTCACCCCGGGCGATGCGCTGGAAGTGGACCTGGGGGCGATCGCGCGCATCCCTGGCGTTTCTGCTTATCTCAATAGCGCCGACGTCACCGGTATTGGGGCGGCTCCGCTGATGAATCCGGTGGTGCGGCTGCCGGCGCGGCTCGCGGCGAACCGGATGAATACCATCCCGGTAACGGTGAATATCCCAGCCGATCAGGCATACACGCAGCCTTACTGGCTGGCGGCTCCGCGCGACGGCACGATCTATTCAGTACCCAATCAGCAACTGCGCGGACTTCCCGAAAGCCCCCCGGTGCTTGAAGCGCACCTGAAGGTGAACGTGGCGGGGATCGACATCAATATCACGCGGCCGGTGCAGCATCGCTATGTGGATCGCGTCTATGGGCAGGAGCACCGTCCGCTGGAGATCGTCCCGGCGGTGGCGGTGAACCTGGCCGGCAGCGCGCTGGTCTTCCCGGACCGGAGCGCGCGGACCATCGAGGTCCCGCTGCAGTCGAACCGCGATAAGGTGTCGGGCACGCTGCGCCTGGAAGCTCCGGCGGGCTGGAAGGTGACGCCCGAATCAGCCCAGTTCGACTTCAATTTCGTCGGCGAGCAGTCGACCGTCTCCTTCCAGTTGACGCCGCCGGCGGGCGACAGCCAGGGTGAACTGCGCGCGGTGGCCGCGGTGGACGGCCGCGATATCGACGTCGGGATGAAAGTGATCGAGTATCCGCATATCCCGACGCAGACGCTGCTACCCCCGGCCGAGGCGTCGCTGGTGCGCACCGATATCAAGATTCTTTCGAAGAACGTGGGATATGTGATGGGCGCGGGCGATGAGGTTCCGGCGGGGATTCGGCAGCTCGGCGCCGAGGTCACGCTGCTGTCCGACGAGGATCTGGCTCGCGGTGACCTGTCGCGCTTCGACGCGATCGTCACCGGCGTGCGCGCCTTCAACACGCGGCCCGCCCTGCGCGCCAACTATGAGCGCCTGTTCCAGTTCGCCGACCGGGGCGGCACGCTGATCGTGCAGTACAACACGGTGGGCCGAGGCCCCGACGATCCGGATCTCGAGCACGTGGGTCCGTATCCTATGACCTTCAGCCGCGACCGCGTGACCGTGGAGGAGGCTCCGGTGCTGTTCCCGAATCCGGAGCTGAAGGTGCTGAACATGCCCAACGAGATCACCGAGCGCGATTTCGACGACTGGGTGCAGGAGCGCGGCCTGTATTTCGCCTCTGAATGGGATGGCCGCTATCAGAGCGTGCTGGCGTCGAACGATCCGGGCGAGGAGCTGCTCAAGGGCGGCATGCTCTACACCGACTACGGCAAGGGCGCGTACATGTTCTCAGCCTATGACTGGTTCCGCGAGCTGCCGGCGGGGGTCCCGGGGGCGTACCGGATGTTCGCGAACATGCTCAGCGCGGCGCAGGTGAAGTAAGTAATGAATCACCTCGGCTTAATTTCAATTTGTTTTCTTTTGACGTTCCCCTTGAGCGCCCAAGGGCAGGAAACCCTGAGAGTTCTTGAGGTGCAAGTCCGACTTGGGATGAGCGTACAAGAAGTGCAAGCTCTTTTTCCGGAGAGTTCTCAGTCAGATGACGGTAGCGAGATAAGTATCTCGAGTACGCGCAAATTCGGAGAACTGGTCCTTCCAATTGAGGTTGGAAGGCTGTACATCGCAGGCGGCTTAGTAATTGGGGTTTGCCGATCTTGGATTCAAAACGAATCAACCGATTCGGAGTTGGCTCGTATCTTATTCGGTGCAGCGACGAGCGTATTAAATGGCTCAACTATGGAATCAGCAACGATCAGGACCAACGTCGCGCGCCTCACCGACCAAACCATCGAGGAGTTGGAGATTCAGGCTGGAAACCGAAGCCTTGCGGTGACCAGGACCCAACATTTTAACATCAACTCTCCAATACCCCCTTTCGTCGACCTGCGAGAGTGCCTAATGTCGCCTGGTATGCGGCTAGAGCTGCCAAGCAAGTAAAGCTAGGAGGAAACAGTGGCGCGATGCCTTGGTGGGTTAGTAATCTTTTGACGTTTGTGCTTGGCCTAGCGTCCGGTTTACTCCTGACACTATGGAAACATCCGATCGAGCAGCGGCAGCGTCGGAGAAAAGTTCGAAAAGATCTATATGATGAATTCGGTAAGAACTACCATGTACTCGATGCCATACGCGATCGGTTGAAAAACGCCCAGCCTGGAGAACCGATCCCTTGGGATCAGCCTTCTAGATGGGGTTCACTACGATTGCTTGACACGAGTCGATTGGAACACTATTCCACGATCGACAGAGAGGCCTTTCTAAACCTTGACGAGTCGACGGCTTTTACCCAGCTAGGCACGGCGATTTCCGATCTGAAAGCCGAGAGGGACAAACTACCGTCAGCACTGTCGATGCTTGAAACAAACCGAGAACTAGGCGATGCGATCGCCCATGTTGAGTCGGTCTTAGGAGACTTCGAGACATACCTGCGCAACAAAACAATTGATGAAAAGCTCCTTCTCCGTTTTCGTGCCCATCATCGCAGGAAGACCCAATCCCGCCTCGCAGCTTTCTATTCCAGCGAGACAGAAGGAGTAGTTCGTGACAGCAGAGCATCCTGACACCGCTTACCTATACGCTTCCTTCCGATCCAGCACGCGCAAGATCACCAGAGTTTCGTCCTGTCGGCGAAAGAAGACGCGGTGATTTTGCGCACGAAGCCGCAGCGTCGGAGGTTCGACGTCCGTGAGTTGCTTCACGTCCCCCTCTCCGGTGAGTGCGTACCGTGCTAATGTCTTGAGGATTTGCAGCGCGACCGGCTGCTCTATGGCCCGGACATCGGCTCTCGCAGCTTCTGTCCAGGTAAGCCTAGTGCCCATTTAGCCAGGCTGTCTCTCCGGGTCCTTAGCCATGCGCTCCCATTCCGCCTGCGTCAGACCAAACTCCGCCAGGACGTCTTCATTCGGAATCGGCGCATTCTCTTTGAGCCACTCTTCCGCCTCCGCGAGAGCCTTTCGCTCAGCTTCGCTGGGCGTCTCGGTATCGGCGGCGGTCAGCGACCGCAGCAATCGGACCACTTGACCCAACTGGCGTGGCCCGAGCTGATCCAACATTGCGTGGGCTTGCTCTTTTTCGCTCATCGAATGGTTGCAACTCCCTACTGTCAGCATACGTGAATATGCTCCAAGCTGCCTTGCAAACGACCGCACCGCGAGCTCGCACCATGGCCCCGCAGTTGGCAGGACTTTCCCCAATCCCCTACAATCGGGAGTCGGCGCCGCATTTCGACGCCCGCTTCAGCTATGCCTCCAGATACCGACCCGCTCGACTACGTAGAAGAACGCGACGACGTGATCGATGAGCCGCCTCCGATCCTCGGGGAGTGGAAGAACGTCTATATCTTCGCGATGGTGGAGCTGGCGTGCGTGATCGCCCTGTTCTACGCCTTCACGGTGGCGTACCGGCCGTAGGTCCCGGCCCCCTGGACAGTAACCCGACATGACAAACGTTGACTGGATCGTAATGATCGGCTGGCTCGTCGTGCTGGTCTCCTATGGGATGTGGCGCGGCCGCAAATCGGACTCGACGCGCGAGTTCCTGCTGGCCGGCAAGACCATGCCGTGGTACGCGATGGGCCTGTCCATCATGGCGACGCAGGCCTCGGCGATCACTTTTATTTCGACCACCGCGCAGGCCTACGTCGATGGCATGCGGTTCGTGCAGTTCTACTTCGGGCTGCCGATCGCGATGGTGATCCTGTCGGCGACGGCGGTCCCAATCTTTCATCGCGCCAAAGTCTACACGGCCTACGAGTACCTGGAAAAGCGCTTCGACACCAAGACGCGCGGACTGGTGACGGGGATCTTTCTGATCTCGCGCGGGCTGGGCGCGGGTCTGGCGCTGTCGGCTCCGGCGATTGTGCTGTCGGTGGTGATGGAAATGCCGTATCAGACCACCGTGCTGATCATGGGCGGACTGGTGATGCTCTACACAACGATGGGCGGCATCAAGGCGATCACCTGGGCCGATGTCCAGCAGATGACGGTAATCATGGCGTCGCTGGTGCTGGCTTTGTGGATGGCGATTTCCCTGCTCCCGAACGATATTTCCTTCACCGACGCGCTGAATCTGGCCGGGGCGGCGGGCCGCCTGAACCCGGTGACCACCGACGTTGACTGGGCGGACCGCTACAACATCTGGAGCGGACTGATTGGCGGAACGTTCCTGGCGCTGGCGTATTTCGGCACCGATCAAAGCCAGGTGCAGCGCTACCTGACGGGTAAGTCGATCGGGCAGTCGCGGCTGGGGCTGCTGTTTAACTCGGTGGCGAAGGTCCCGATGCAGTTCTTCATCCTGTTCATCGGCGCGATGGTCTTCGTGGTGTTCCTGTTTGAGAAGCCGCCGCTGCTATTCAATCCGGTGCAGGCCGCGCAATCGGAGTCCGATGCCGGAATACGGCGCGATCAAGGATCGCTATGACGCAGCCTTTGACCAGCGCACCACGGCGGCCCGGAACATCACCAACGCGGCATCGGAGACGGCTCGCGCGGCGGCGGTCACAGCGTTCCAGGACGCGCAAAGCGAGATCGAAGAGATTCGCGCGGAAGCCCAGGAACTCACCGGAGCCAATGACACCAACTACATCTTCCTGAGCTTCGTCACGAATTACCTGCCTATAGGCGTAGTGGGTTTGATCGTCGGCGTGATCTTCACCGCGGCGATGTCGGCCATCAGCGGCGAGATCAATTCGCTGGCCACGGTCAGCGTGATTGACCTGTATAAGAGGTTCGGCGTCAGCGATGCGGTGGATTCCCATTACCTGACGGCGTCCCGCGTCGCGACTGGCTTCTGGGCGATCTATGCGATGGTGTTCGCCAGCTTCGCGACCAATTTCGGCGCCCTGATTGAGGCGGTGAATGCTGTGGGATCGTTGTTCTATGGCGGGATGCTGGGCGTGTTCATCCTGGCGTTCTTTGTGAAGAGCTCCACCGGTACGGGCGCCTTTTGGGGCGTGCTGATCGGCGAGATTGCGATCTTCACCACCGCGCAATTCACCGAGGCGTTCCTGTGGTACAACGTCGTGGGCGCGCTGGTCACAGTCGGCGCGGGCATGATTGTCTCGCGCCTGACCCGCAGCCCGGCGCGGGCTTAAGTTTTCGCGGAGCATAGCCCCGCACGACATCGCGTCGCCACCGATGCTCCACAAGATTGCTAGAGTAGGTCCGATCCATCCGCAGCAATCAGGAGGCTGCACAAATGTCGAGCCCTTCACCACACGGGAAACCCGAAAGCAGCCAGGACGATTACGTCCTCGGCTATACCGAGGAAGAGTATCAGCGGCTCAAGATGCAGGCCCGGTTCCTGCGCCCCTACACCGAGAAGTACCTGCGCGCGGCGGGCATCGGGCAGGCCATGTCGGTGCTGGACGTAGGCTGCGGCGTCGGCGATGTCTCCCTGCTGGTGGGCGAACTGGTCGGCCAGGGCGGAGCCGTTCTGGGCGTCGATCGCGATGAGCATTCGCTGGTACACGGGCGCATGCGGGCCGTCCAGGCGCGCTGCTCCGAGTGGGTGGAATTCACGCAAGCCAACCTGGACGAGTTCTCGACCGAAAGCAGGTTTGACGCGCTGGTCGGCCGTTTTGTGCTTCTCTATCAGCCTGACCCCGCCGCCACGATTCGCCGCCTGCTGGAGTTCGTGAAGCCCGGCGGCATCGTCGCATTTGTCGAAATCGATTTCACCAACGCCAACTCGACCGATCCCCCGTGCCCGGCCTGGGATGAACCCTACGCGCTGGTCAGCGAAGTGTTTCGCCGCGCCGGCTTTCCTCCCGACTATGGACGGCGGGTCGGCAAGACTTTTGTCGATGCCGGACTGCCCTTCCCCACCTTGCAGGCGGACGTGACTGCGGGTGGAGGACCGGGGTCCTTCCTGTACCCCTGGGCCGGCTACACGCTGGCCAGCGTGGCTCCGCGACTGGAAGCGCTAGGTTTGGCGAAACCCGATTACCCGCTCGACGCGAGCCTGATCCAGCTGATGGAGAAGGAAGTCGTCGCGCGCGGCAGCCAGGTCATGGGACCGACGATTGTCGGGGCGTGGACGCGAAAGCCGATCTAGCATAGAGGGCCAGCGTTCAGCCGGCGTGCGCCCTTTTCCGGCGCGCAGTCCTCGAAGCGCTTGCCCGAGCCTCGCAGATTGGGAAGCGAACGCTTCCCGCCGCGTGAGCCGCGGCCCTATACAAAACGGGGAACCTTGACGCCCACGCGATCGTATGGCCTTCTGAAGACAGCGAACTCAGGAGACGGCTATGTATTGCGATCAATGCGGAACCAATATGGGCTCAAGGCGGGTTTGCCCGGGCTGCGGGAAGAACTTCGTCCCGATGATGCCTCCCGCGCACAAGTTGGACGGCCACATCCGGCTGCTGGGCATCTTTTGGCTCTCCCTGGCGGCGTTGCGAGTGATTCCGGGAGTCCTTCTCATCGTCGGATCCACGATGCTGATCCGACTGTTGCAACCCGAGCTTCCGGCCTTTCTGGTCGCTGCAATCCCGCTTCTCACGGTTTTGCTCTGGATCAACCTGCTCGGCGGAGCACTTGTCGGCTATGCGCTGCTGACCCACCAACCCTGGGGCCGGATAGCCGCGATCATCATGGCGATCCTGAATTTATGGGAAGTGCCTTTTGGAACCGGGGTGTCCGTTTATACGCTGTGGGCACTGCTCCCGGCTGACCATGAGCGGCAATACCGTGAGATGAGTGAGGCCACTCCGGTTGGTCAAAGCATCTAGCGGGAGCGATGGAAATTTCTCGATCAGGCCAAACCCGCTACTCGATTACCTTCAGGGCCGCGTTCAGCGACCCCTGCCGATAGCCTTCCAGATCCAGCGTCACGTAGTTGAACCCCAACGCTTTAAAGACGCGGGTGAACTCGGCGGCCATTTCCGGTGTCAGCGCCCGCGGAAGCTCCTCCGGCGCGACCTCGATCCGCACCAGCTTGTCGTGGAAGCGCACGCGGAACTGGCGGAACCCGAGGGCCTTCAGCTCTTCCTCGCCTAACTCGACCGTGCGAACATTCTCAATCGTCACTGGCGTGCCATAGGGAATGCGCGAACTCAGGCATGCCGCCGCCGGACGATCCCAGGTCTTGAGGCCCGCGGCTCGCGAAAGCTCCCGAATTTCAGCCTTGGTCAGCCCCGCCTCCACCAGCGGAGCCTTCACTTCATGCAGCCGAGCGGCTTTCTGTCCCGGCCGATAGTCGCCAAGGTCATCCTGATTCACGCCGTAAATCACAGCCGCGATTCCGCGCTCCCGCGCCATCCGATCCAGGCAATGGAACAACTCATCTTTGCAGTGGAAACAGCGATCCGGACCATTGGCGGCATAATCGGGATTGTCGAACTCGCGGGTTTGAATCGCCTCGTAGGGGATGCCCCATTCGGCGACAAATTCTTCGGCGTCGGCTTTGTGGGAGCGCGGCAGAGAGGCCGAATCCGCAGTCACCGCCAGCGCCCGATCGCCCAGCGCCTGATGCGCCGCCCATGCCAGGTACGCCGAGTCCGCGCCGCCGGAATAGGCGACGATCACGCTCCCGAGCTCCCGCAGGTTCTCGAGCAGTCGATCCTGCTTTTCCAGGATTCTCTTTTCGAGGATTTCCGAGCTGGTGTCGGCGGCTTGCATCGCTACCCTTGAGTATACGTTGGCGAGCCCGCCGGAAGCTCCCGCCGAAGGTCGCGCCGCGCATACTCCGGAGCAAACCCGGCAAGCACACCCGTGCAAATGAAGAAGCGGACCCCGCAGGGTCCGCTCTAAAAGAGGATGGGTTCTGGCTACTGCAGCTACATCGCAACCTTGGCGGGAGCCGGCAAGGTCAACGGAGCCTTCTTCGAGTAATCCGACTGCATCTCCTCGAACGCGAGCACACCTTCCCAAGTGATCTCGAAGCTGTTGTTATCGGCACGCTTGACCAGGCTGCGCGACCGGAGGAACCACAGTGAGAACTCCAGATGCTCCGCCGGGACCTCCAGCATCGCCACAAAGTCACGGGCGTTCATGTGCGGCTGGTGCGGATCGGTCATGCGGCGGGTGTAGAGCAGGCGGAGGATGCCCTCGCGTTTGCGAATCTCCGCCTGCACGCCCTGCGTGCTCTCCAGCGAATCGAACAGCCGGATGCGCGCTTTATTCTCCTTCTCCAAAAACACATTGTGCGCCGCGCGCTTTTCCGGATCGATCAGCGTGCGGTGCGCTTCCACCAGCATGCGGAAGTGATTTTCATCCCCGGTTTCGCGATTGTCGGGATGATAGCGCTGGGCCAGCAGATGAAACACACGGGTGATCGTATCGGAGTCGGCGGCTCGGCTCACCTGCAGGACCTCGTAGTAGTCGGCCGGGGCCTCGGCATCCGTATTGGCTTCTCTCTCACCCTTGGCCTGCTTCGCGGACGACGTCTCTCCGTCGGCATCCGCCTTGGCATCGGATGCGAACCCGCTTCCCGATCTTTCGTTCAGGTGCACATGATACTTGGCGATGCCCTTTACTTCCGCCGTGGCGACCTGGAACGGTCCGGTAATGGTCCGGACTTCGTCGCCGGCGCCATCGCCAGCCGGGATCTCGCCTTCCAGGCGCACTACAACGCCAGGACCCAGGGTCGTCGTCAGTTCCACCACCACGCCGTTGGGATGCTCCCGAACGTAGCGCGCCCGGACCCTCGAGGCCTCCCCGGTGGCCGAGGCCAGATACATTGTCAGTTCCGGCCCCTCCTCAGCTCCGAGAGTCTTCAAGATCCGCAGCCGCGCACGGGACTTCTCTCCGCTGCCTTCATGCTGGTCTGGTTGATTCTTATGATGGTGGGCTTGCGGTTGGCCGCCGGATGCCTGGCGCCGGATTCTACCGACAATGCTTTCCACCGAACTCGCGGGTCTGATTTCTGCCATTCGGGGATGTCCCTTTCCCTGTTCAAGCCATTATGGAGGGAATCTGTTCCCAAGGCAGTACTCCACACGACCTAGTACCTTAGAGAGAATCACCTCAGAAGCAGCTAGGAAACTTCTGTCAGCCGGACTACGGCAATCGATGTAGAACGTCCGATAGAACTAGTAAGCGGGATCATCCCTATGTAACGTAGGAGGATCCTGGAGGTAGACTGGATAGGATCACCACGTCGGATGCTGGCCCCAGCAACACCGCCTCAGGCTTCTGACCAGTCTCTTTTCATGCTTATTTTCAATAGGATGAGTTGGATTCATCACCAGGCCGCATGCTGTTTGGAATGAATGTGCTGGACATCGTACGGCCGGACGAAATGCTGACGGTGGCCCTCGGCTACGCCGCGCTGCTAGCCCTTGCCTATGGCTGGGCACTGAGGAATTTCCTGAGCTTGCCGGCTCTGCGGGTTCCACCCAAGGAGGCACCGGAACCGGATTGTATGGTCGTCATTCCGGCGCGCGACGAGGAGCGAAACATCGGCCGGGTTGTCCGCAGCCTGCCGCCGGACTCGGTGATCGTGGTCGACGACGCTTCCACCGATCGGACGGCGGAAGAGGCCGAGGCAGCCGGCGCGGGAGTCCTGCCCGCGCCGAAGAGGCCCCGGGGCACGCTCGGGAAACCCAACGCCTGTATGGCGGGCGCCGAGCCGCTCCAATCGAAGTGGATCCTGTTCGCCGATGCCGACACCTGGTATGAGCCGGGATTTTTGACCGCCGCGGTGGCCGCAGCCGAGCAAATCGGGGTCGACTACCTCAGCATCGAGCTTTCCTACGCCCCGCGCGGCGTCGCCGAGCACCTGCTCGTCCCGTATCTAGCCGGACTCTATCACGTAGGTGCTTCGCCCATGGCCTACCGGGTGGGCAACTTGAGCGGACAGTGTCTGCTGGCGCGGCGCTCCTCCTACGAATTTGTCGGAGGGCATCGCGCGGTGATGGAATTCCTGGCCGAGGACATCCGGCTGGGCGAGATCGCGCTGCGGCACCGGATGCCAGTGGGCGGCGTTCGCGCCCGGGCGCTGGGTCACGCGCGCCTGCACGGAGGGTTCACCGGCTTATGGGATGAGCTGCCTCGAAACGCCTTCCGCCTGTCCTACCTGGGCATGTTTGCCGCGCCAGTGGTGATCCTGGCGGCGATCCTGACCAGTCTGTCCCTGCCGCTGGCGATCTGGATGTTCCTGGCCGGGCAAACGCTGCCCGCGGCGATCGCGCTGCTCGCGCCGGTGGTGTGCCTCGCCCCGTGGTACCGCGGCGTCTGGGCAATCACGACTCCCGTAGCGATCCTGGTGGCGATCCCGATTCTGATCCGCGCCGGGTTGGGGGCCGCGGGAGCGGTCGGCCTCGAATGGAAAGGCCGCCGGATTTAGATCCGGGCGATCCCGCTCCGGGGCCCCGCTCCCGATCCGCCTTCGCTCAGATCTCCGGATAGAACTCAAAGAAGGCGTCCAGCGACTGCTCCAGTTGCTGGCGGACTTCTTTTTCCCCGCCCTCGATCAGGTGCATCGTGACGCGCGCCGACTTCCCGTCCTTCAACTTGATCTCCGCGTCTTTAAATTCTTCGAGCTCGTCGGCGGGCAGCAGACGGATTCCATAAACCAGGGCGAGTTTAGCCATACCCCATTATCTCGCTCGAGGGATGGGGGGCCGGCGTTCAGCCGGCGCGCGCCATTCAGGCGCACATTCCTCGAAGCGTTCGCCCGATCTACCCGCGAAGCGCCGCTCCCCAAAGGAGGGTGGGCCTTTAGTCCGCGCGACGCTTCAGCGTCGCCCCGCCCAACAGAACCCGACCGTACGCAACGCACGCAGTTCCTGCAACGTCGGAGCTTCAACGGCGCTGCGGATTAGTGAAACACTGAAGATTACAGCGCCGGAGCCTTCACAAACACCTGTTTGATCTTGTATTCGCCCTGCTCCGGGATCGAAATCTCGGCGTCAATGATCAGCTTCTGTCCGTCCTCGGACAGGTTCCAGATTTCGCGCGAAGTGATCAAAATGTCCTGGATCTTGCGTCCGCTGTCGATCACCAGCTTGCCGCCATACCAGGCCGCGCTGCCAACGTTCTCGCCGTTGATTGAAGGCTCGCCGTCGGTGGTGTAGTGCAGTTCGGTGGTGACCTCGCCCTTGGCTCCGCTCTGGCGCGTGGACAGCGCGATCTTGCCGTCTTCCATCTTCACGGTGCGGATCATGAAGCTGGGCGCGGGAAACGCTCCGTAATCGGACTCGGCGGTGTTGAGCATCCAGCTTCCGCTGAAATCCTGGGGCGGCTGGGCCGAAACAAGCGCGGCGCAAAATAGGGCCGCGGCAAAACAGACGGTCAAGGGACGCATAGCTAGCCCTGAGCATACCAATCAGGGCGACTAGTTTCCTTCAGCCAAACACCTTATGCGAGTCCTACGCGTCCCCCCACCCCAGCGCCGCTCTTCAGAGATGGAATGAGAAGGCCGGCCCGCGGGATGCGATACGCTCCCAACAACGCACTCGAAGTGCCAGAAAGGACCGGCCATGAAACAGCATACTCACAAACCCATGCGTACCCAACCCACTCCGCGAACTCGGAAACAAACCATCGGCATCGACGTCGGCGACCTCTACAGCCACTACTGCGTGCTGGCCGGCAACCAGGACGAGCCGGTCGAACAAGCCCGCCTGCGCAGCACCCGCCAAGGTCTGCGGCAAGCCTTCGGCCAACGGTCCCGCTGCCGCATTGCGCTGGAAGCCGGAGGCCACTCGGGCTGGATGAGCCGCGAACTGAAAGCCCTGGGCCAGGAAGTGATCGTCGCCAATGCGCGCCAACTGCGCCTGATCAGCCACAGCTCGCGCAAAGACGACCGCACCGACGCGCGCACCCTGGCTCGCCTGCCCCAGTGCGACGCCGACTCGATCAACCTGCAACGTCTCGCCACGCTGCCCCTGGAACTGCGCAGCCTCCTGGAGCCGCTCATCCGCCAAGTCGAATCGCTCACCGCCGAGATCCGCGCCGCCAACCGCGGCATCGAGCAGATCGCCCGCCAGCACTATCCGCAAACCCAGCGCCTCACGCAAATCACCGGTGTCGGCACCCTGATCGCTCTCACCTTCGTGTTGACGGTCGACGATCCGGCGCGCTTCGCCCGCAGCCGCGACGTCGGTTGTTACCTCGGTTTGCGGCCCAAACGCCGCAGCTCCGGACAACGCGACCCCGAACTGCGCATCACCAAGGAAGGCGATCGCTATCTTCGCGCGATGCTGGTGCAGGGCGCGCATTACATCCTCGGATGGCGCGGCCCCGACACCGACCTCCGCCGCTGGGGACTGCCTCTGGCCGCCCGCGGTGGCAAAGCCGCCAAGCGCCGAGCCATCGTTGCCGTCGCCCGCAAGCTCGCCGTGCTGTTGCACAAACTGTGGGTCAGCGGCGAGCTCTACGAACCGTTGCGCAACGCCCGGCTCACCGCCGCCGCCTAAATCTTCGTGCCGCCACGCCGAGTTCGGGTGACTGCGTGGTCGCGGTGGAACGGATCGGTGGCTTCCCACCCTCCTCCAGTTCGTCACAGAGTCGGCAGCACCCGTCCGCATCACGATTCCCAACCTGCACCGGAGCCAACCGGCTCCTCTTCGAGTGCGCATGGAAGCCAGCCGATGCGGCGGCAGCTTCCTGCCTCGGCGGCCCAAAAACTTGTTGACATCCCCGGCCTTCTCATGGAAACCGCGACTGGCAGGGAGCGCAACGGACACGCCCTTCATCCACACCATCCCCCGCGCCAGCGCCACACAGCAGGTGGCGCGGACTTCCCGTCGCGACGATTGGCCCGTCCGGAAACCCAGGCTCCACTTACTTCTGTAGGTGAGTTGCACCGAAAAGCCAGAGGCTCCTGCAGGTGAGCTGCCCTAACGAGCCGGAGGCTCCAGGTGAGCTCCCCTAAAGAGCCGGAGGCTCCCCTTGCTATATTCGAAAGGTCCCCCCGCGATCCGCCCCATGGCCACCGCCCCTCGACCATCCGCACGCCCCACCGAGGAACCCACATTCTGCGACGTCAGCCTCCCGGTCCCCTTGGATCAGCCCTTTACCTATCGCATCCCGGATGCTCTTCAGGGATCCATAATCGGGTCGGTGCAAATCGGATGCCGCGTGCTGGTGCCGTTCGGGAAGCGAACGCTCACCGGCGTCGTCCTGGCGACCCACGACACCCCGCCCGAAGTCCGCCCCGGCGGCAAAACCCGCGAGATCCTACGCCTGATCGACCCCGAGCCGGCCTTCGACGAAGGGTTGCTGAAGCTCGCGCGCTGGATCGCGAGCTACTATTGCGCCACTCTCGGCGAAACACTGCGCACCATGACGCCGCTGAGCGCCGACATTCGCCGCAGCAAGACCTATTCGCTCACCAGCGCCGGCTACGACGTCGCACGCCAGTTGTTCCTAGGCATAAATGACGCCGAAGGCGAGAGTGGAAGAGCCGACCCGGAAATGGCGGTGCTCAAGGCGCTCGAAGCCCGCCCCCTGTCCGCCGCATATCTCAAGAAGAAAGCCAACGCCTCGACATCTCTGATCAAGTCGCTTGAAAAGAAGGGACTCATCGAAGCCGAGGACTCCGCCGAAACTCGCGATCCCTTGCGGGCAGCAGCAGCGCGCTTGCGTGTTGCCTTCAAAGAACGTACCGAAGAGAGGCTCCCCAAGCCCGAGCGTGAACTGCTCGCCTATCTGGAACTCCATCCCGGCGAACACAACGTCGCCGCCCTGGAGGAGGTCCTGCCGAAAGCCAGTCCCGCCACCCGATCCCTCGCCCGCTGCGGATTGGTTCACCTCAAATTGGAGCCGGTCAGCGGAACCAGTTCCCCGCCCCGCGCGCCGCATCCGTTGAACGCGCATCAACAAGCCGCCTTCGATGCGATCGCGGCCGGAATTCAGACGGGCAAGTTTGCGCCGTTTCTGCTGGAGGGCGTTACCGGATCCGGCAAAACTGAGGTCTACATGAACGCGATCGACGCCGCGCTGGCCACCGGTCGCGGTGCATTGTTGCTGGTTCCCGAGATCGCGCTTACGCCGGGCGTCGCCGGCCAGTTCCATCACCGATTCGGCAATAAGGTCGCGATTCTGCACTCGGCGTTTCATGATTCCGAACGCGCCCAGGAATGGCGGCGCGTCAGATCCGGCGAAGCCACCGTGGTGGTCGCCACGCGATCCGGCGTCTTCGCCCCGGTGCAGAATCTCGGCCTGATTATCGTCGACGAGGAGCACGACGGTAGCTATAAGCAACAGGACGCCCCGCGCTATCATGGCCGCGACGTCGCAGTGGTGCGGGCGCGCGATGCGAGCGCCGTTGTGGTGCTGGGCTCGGCAACCCCTTCCCTTGAAACCCGCTACAACTCCGAAAACGGCAAGTACACGCGGCTGGTGCTTCCCGAACGCATCCAGCAGCGCCCCATGCCCCAGGTCTCGATCATCGACATGACCGAGGAGTTCCGCGAAAAGGGCAAGCAGAACGTCTTTTCGAGCGCCCTGGTTGAAGCGGTAAACGAGCGCCTCGAAAACAGCGAGCAGGCCATGCTGCTGCTGAACCGGCGCGGCTTTT
>CAVXJP010000008.1:0-1290496 GCA_963762135.1 Terriglobia bacterium | reverse complement strand
GCCGAGACTGAATTCATCGCTGCCGAAGACGGGGATGCTCTCCAAGTTCTACCCAGTGGGGAACAAACTCTTTAATCTTAATCGGGAAATTGGGGAAAATATGTGAGAGAAGAATCCTCAAGCCCTCTTTGCTCCTTACGCGCCGGCTGAATACACCGGCAAATTTTATAAGCGAAAATCTGAAAGTGAAGATGACCTGTTTACTGTAAAAGAGCCTCTGCCTATGAATGAGTTTATCCTCTGGGATATTTTATTTTCAGGGTTATTATTTAAATGGAGGTAAAAGCGGTATTTTTTCCACGACTGATAGGAAAGCCAGTAAAACCTGTTATTAAATATATCCAGGAAATTCTGAAGAGGAATATTCCCTTCACCGAGAATTTTTTCCTGGAAAACAATCTGCTGATGACAACATTCGGCAGGGAGAGTTAATTCCATACAAACCGAGAGAATTTAAAACAAATTTTATTTCATTATCTTCGAGTGATACCGTCCGGATGTCCGTAGGAGGATAGGAATAATACTGGCCGGGACGGAATTTTAATCCTGCCTGGTCAAAAAGATAATCCTTTCTACCCGGGTTATTCTTCTTTGAAAGAATTTCACTTAACCAGACAGCCTGCCAGACGTGATATTCAGGTCCTTTCCGGACAATGTCTTCTATTATACCGGATAGTATTTCTCCCGTGCCGGGTTCCTGACGCCTGTAGCTGTTAGTTGTTCCTGATTCGGTGGGTTTAAAAATATGTATGAGTTGATAGTTACATACTGCGAAAGAAAGGAATTTAGAGCCATTCCCATTAAGTTTATTTCGCCTTCTCCGTTTTCAAAACTCTTTGGCATCAACTTCAATATGAAACTCAATACCCCTGATTAAACTCTGGTTCATCATTTTATTAACCGGCCTGGGCTTATGGATGACCTTTATACTTTCAATTCTTTTTTTGTTCGGATGATTCTGAGCCTTCGTCCAGTTATACAGATTCAATATGCTTTTAAAAGTATTAATCTCCGCCAGCGTTGAGAAGCTTACAGACATGTGAGCGATAAGGGACCATAAATAATTATTCTTGTCGGGACATTCCTGAACCTCTGTCGGGGTTGTAATATTGTATGCCTCAATCCCGGGGGGAAATCAAGCGGCTCTTTATTGAGCCGGTCTCCAGGTAGGCCGAGGGAAGAAAACCATTTGATAATACGGCTTCTATGCTTAGAGTTTCTTTCGGAAAACATCCTCCTCCATACTTGGTCCGAACAGCCGGATAAAGGTTTCGGACATATCGCTCCGGATCGTTTTGCGGAGATCGAATAAAATCTTTTGAAATTATATTCCGGGCTGGTTGTATCAAGGATATCGTGCGCAGTGATAGGTATATATTTATACTGTTCAGCACGGTTCTCACTGATCCCGCTTACCAAATCAACTGAATATATCTCCCTGCTTTTTCTTCTGTAAAGATCGGGAATTATATAATATTCAGGCAGTCTTTGTGTAACAGAGACTTCCTTAGCCGGACGCGAAAACAGGTTTACTATCGGAACACAATTTAAGACAATATTGTTTTTACCGGGGAATTTTTCCCGCATCATTTTCCTGCTGAAATCAATTTGATTTCCATGTTTGAGATTCACCTGCAGCGGTGAACTTATTCAGACCGTAGATATCTATAAAAAAGAATTTTTCCGGGAAAGCGAAATACTCCTGCAGCAGCCTGAACCCGGTGAAAGATTGTTTCGCGTAAGGGAGAATCGAGTAATCATCCGCATTATATTCAGTTCCGGCGGAAAGTTCCGGCACCCTGATCCTAAAGTCATCGATTTTCTTAAATACAGATTTGTCATTTACTGCCTCTCTTACCGATACTGATGAAACAAATCTGGTCAGGAACAGATGCAGGTTATATTTTACTGAAGATGAACCCTGGAGATAAATTCTGAACCGTTCCATCTTCAGTGAATTATAATCAACATTTCTGTCAAGCTGAAGTTTCAGGATCATTGATGTTTTTCCCTGGGGAGTTTCTTCCACTGAAACATCGGCAAGCTTAAGCGGTCTTACTGTAAATTCCTGTGTAGTTCTGAAAATAAATTCAGCCGGTTCATCTTTTTCAGTAAGCCTTGACCCGGTACCGGAACCTGACTGAACTTTATACTTAACTTTGTATTTCCCCGTCTGTGTCTGTATTTCACTCCCTTTTTTTATTGAACCGGTTCTGTTAATGCTCCTGATTTAATGTTTGCCTGCAGGATGGCACAAGAGGGAAAAGATTTAAGAAGATTCGGGAAGAGTATCTCGAGTATTCCCCCTGCTATCTCAGGAAATTCATCATCGAGCCTCTCATGTATTCGTCCCGCAAGGAAAGCGAATCCTTCGAACAGCCTTTCTACAAAAGGATCTTTCCTTTCACGTTCGCTGAGGTGAAGCCGCGACCGAGCGTAGGATGTTTTTTGCTGAATTCCTCCCCGGAAGTCTGCAGAAAGTTATACTCCCTTTCAAAATATTTATCGGTGCTCATTCTGAATCCTTATCTAAAGTAACTTTAGTCCATCCTGTTGTTGAGAACTCCGTAAGCAGGATTTCTTTATTTGAGCTGTCCTTCAGTTTGATGATTATTTTAGGGAAGCCCTTAACGTCTTCTGATCGAATTCCGAATTCTGGATCTGCACTTCGCTTATCCTTGGTTCATATTTCAATATTACTTCCCGGATTTCTTTTTTTAAAGATTCGACGGGATTGTCTGATGCGAGATAGATCTGGAGGATATCCGAGATTCCGAAATCGGGAAGATGCAATATTGATCCCCGGCGGGTGGTCAGGATCATCCGGAGGTTTTCAATAATGCTGAGGCTCAGTTTCTGATCTTCGGTTAGATGTTCAAATTGCTGGGTTATTTTTTCATCGGGATTAACAACCTCCGATACGAACTGTCCCAGGAGAATATTGTAAAGGCTTAAATTTTTCAATTTCGATTTTATTGTTAAATCTATATAAAACAGGGTGGATTATACAACCATCTATAGTCATAAATAATTCCACCCTGGTAAGTTAAGCTTCGTCAGACAGGAATTTGAAATCAGAAGAAGCCCTGATCTGTAAACATTGTGCTTGCTTTTACGTGCTCCCAATCTACAGTTTCCGCAACCATCGCAACACGCTCAAGGTGGGCAATGGTTTGTTTACTGTTCTCCACTGTGGAAGGCATTAAATCCTCTACTTCTACAACACGGGCATTGTTGAGCGTATATTTGAAGTAAACCGTTTCCTTGCCGTGGCTTCCGCTATTTCGTAAAGTGAAATCTCCACGGATTTGAACACCTGCCCTTGTGCGCAATATTGGAACATGAACGGTGTCAGTTTATCTATTTCCTTAAGGATCGTAAACGGATCATAAATCCTGCGCCGGTAACCTGACCGGTTCCTTCAGTGTAAGGTAATCTCAGTCTTTGTGTAAACTCCAGAACAGTACAGGATCCGTTGGGACGCGGACCTTCAAGATCGTTGCCCTCTGCATCTTTGAATTTTATCTCACCTTTTACAGCCATGACTAACCTCCGATTAAATTAAAGTTATAGTATTTATTGAAAGAATTAATTGAACAATTATTATTCTTCGCCTGAATGATATGCTATCAGTTTAAGGTTTACATCCATACCTGTTATTGCAACGTGCGGTCTGAATTCTGCACTTATCTGGAAAAACCCCGGTCTTTCCTTGAGTTCGGTAACATCAAGTTTATATGAACGAAGCGGTTTTTCCGCTACAATTTTTTCAGCAGGGTTCGGCATATCAACAACAAGGGTATCAAGCCAGCTTGACATATCCTTTTTAATCTCGCCGGCTCCTGCGTTTTTACCTACAAATACCAGCTGGCGGTATTTAAGATAATGGGCAATCCTTGTAACCAGCATCGTATACTGAAGTCTTGAACCAACCGAGAAATTAGCCGTAGCGGCAGGATCATTTTTGATTTGTTTAGGCCTGTTTGCAGAAGGGGTTTCAAAGAAAGCCGCATAATCTGTTCTGTCCCAGTGAGCAAGCGGAATAAAACCGAGATCGCAGAGTTCCTGCATCTTTTGCCTGTCCGACAGAAGCTTCCAGTGGAACTTTCAGTTTTTTCTGACCGTGTTCTTCATAAGTAGGTACCGGGAGGTTTTCAACTTTACCGCCTGATTCCACACCGACTATTTTAACGCTCCAGCCCCATTTCTCAAAGCTCTTTACCATATTGGAGGCAAGCGCATAGGAAGTGCTGCACCATAAGCTGTTGTCTTTTCCGCCTTTCATTACATTTTCCGTGTAGTTGAAATTTTTGGTTGGTTCTGATTCTGCATTATAAGGCAGACTGCCGAGGAACCTTGGCAAGGTAAGTCCGATATACTTAGAACGGTCATCGTCCCTGAAGGCTCTCCACGATGCATATGCCGCGCCTTCTTTAAGCTGTTCGGGGAGAAAACGGTTATTCATTACATCCGTCATGTTTTTTTCGCCGAAAAATTTAGGTCCTGCATTTCCTATAACAGGAAGCTGTGCTGATTCACCAAGAACGGAAAGGTGCTGAAGCAGAGAAATATCCTGCGGATTATTATCAAACTGGAAATCAGTTACAATTGCAGTATAAGAATGCCCGCCGACCTTGTCGTATGCACCCCAGTATACATGATGCCATAAACCGGAATCTTTTTCATAACCTTCACCCTGCGCGGCATCATTAAGATCTTCATATAGTTCTTCTTTGGAAACATCAAGAAGTTCGAATTTAACGGGTTTGCTGAATTCGGTATTCTGAACGAGGAACAAAAGTCCACGCCATGTCGATTCCAGCTCCTGGAATTCCTGGTTTTGCAGGATCTCATCCATCTGGGCACTTAGAACTGTATCAAGGTCTGCAATATAGGAATCAACGAGAGCGCCGGTAATTTTGAATACCTCAGATTCCTTGCCGACTTTGCTTACAAATTCAGCGACTGCTGTTTTTTTTGAATCATCCAGCATGGAGATTAACTTATCAACAGAACTTTGCTCAGTTACCTGGCCTTGTTCCGTTGATTCTTCTTTTTCTTTTGCCATTTTAATTAAACCTCCGTTAATAAAATTAAATTTCAAAATTATATTTTACTTTTTATCCTGTGTGCCGAGTTTCGACATCAGGTCATCTATACTTGCTCCGCCGTCTTTAATAACACCTTCAAGAGCCTTTTTCAGGTTGGCATCCCTTAATACGGCAAGCTTCAATTCTTTCAGCCGTTCTCTTGCATCAAGAAGCTTCTGCAGAGGTTCAACTTTTTTGACTATTTCATCAGGATGAAAATCCTTTATGTCCTGGAAGTCAAGCTTAACTTCCATCTTTGCTTCGGGATCATCTGATAATTTGTTTGAAATCGTCATCTTAAGCTTCGGGTTCAGATCCTTAAGCACCCTTTTGTAATCTCCTTTATTGCCTATCGTCCTCAGTCTCCTGTCTTTAACAGGACCCTGGCTTCCCGGTTCACTTTTACTGAAGTTCCCGGTAATCAGCATACGGTAATCAAGTTCTACACTTTCCTTTGCATCACTGCTCGGGAGAATGGCGACTTTGACACGCTGTGCTATCTTCGGTGCAACTGGTCTTGCCATATCTACTTCTCCGTTTATGTTTTTGTTGTTCTAAATTGATTGCTAAAATACCATTGTACTTTGCTATTTTGTAAAATAATTCCTGCTGCTGTTTTTCCAGCTGATTTTTCTGAGCTTCATTTTCTGAAGCAAATAATACCTGGACATTTGTTAAATAAAGCGACTGCCAGGCTGCAGTGCATAATGCAGGTTCCCATTCGGATAAATTTAATTTGTCTATCATTTTATCAAGCTCTTCAAGGTTTACTTTTGCAACATTATACTGTTTTGCCTCATAACAGAAATTTGCAATATTCAGCCGCCTGAGGAATTTACCTTTCATCCTGTCTTCTCTGGCTCCTGCTGCATCTCTTCAAGGCTCCCCTGGAAATTCTTAGGCAGGCCCGGCAGTGCTTCCTCATATTCTTTGTTGATTTCATCATATACCTGGTCGACAATGGGAGTTAGTGAAAGAGAGCTGCCTGCAGCCGGGGCACTACCCTGGTTTGAAATAGCCGGTAATTGTTCCAGCCACTTTATTGTATCCTTGTCTGCAAATGCAATTTCTCCCTCCGCAAACTTCAGTTTTGGAAGTTCAGGAAGCCGTTTAATAAGCCGCGACAGATGATATTTAATATCGTTTGCTGACGTCAAATAATTCCCCCCCTTTTTTTCGAGTGCTTCCACAATGTATCTTTGCGCGTCCAGCCAATAGCGGAATTCGCTGTTGTCTTTAATAAATTCGAGTTCGATCCTCGGTATAATAACATCAGTTTTATTTTCACTATGCCAGGTGTTCAGCAATTTTCTGATAATATCATTCGGAGGGGCAATGCCTGTTATTTTTTCTTCAGAGTCAGGAAGGACGAGGGTGCTCCACTGGATTTGCCTGGCAATCCCGAATGCAAAGAATGATTCAGGAACTTTTTCAACCGTTTCATTATTGACGGTTGTCTCATAAAAGTAGGTCAACGTCCTTCTCAGCTGAATACCGATTTCGTCTTCTGAAGACGGGATTGACAGTTTTGCGGGACTGATTCTTCTTTATCTCTGCACCGGCACGGAGGCTTGTCTTACTGACTTTCTGCGGGGGAGAGGGGCCGGTTTCTTTTCCGGTGCGGCAGGAGGATTCAAAGCAATTTCAGCATCCTTAACCAGGTTTCCGATGACATCCTGCAGCGCCTGCAGCACCGGCACATTTTCAGGCATAAGTTTTTCACATTCCGTGAGAATCAGTCTGTTAATTCATTTATCTTAATTACCTCTGCGGGTTGAATCATTAATTTCATCTCTTTCAATCAGCTTAGTAACCCTTGAAATACTGAGAAACTGGATAGCTTTACTCCTATTAACATTGTTCTGCGGAAAAAGTTCGCTGCCGAATTTTTTCAGTAGATGATACACAATCTCAAGACCGTTTCTGAAGCCTTTCAGCTGTTCGGTTCTGTATAGAGCAAAACAGAGCCAGGAGGCTACTTTAATATCTTTACTTTTTTCTTTCAGAATTGTATTTGAAAGATCGATCCAGTTTTTATAATCAGGAACAGATTTTGGAAATTCCATGCCCAGCTTGAAATAATCTTCATCATTTGCGGTATCGATCCCTGCAGAAGAATCTCCGGGGATCGGTTCGAGGAATTCCTGCACAAATTCTGATACTTCAGCTTCTGCTAATGTCTCAGCCATAAATATTACCCTGTTTTAATCCTTTAAATTATTTCCAGAAACTTATCGAGGGATACACCCGAATATTCAGCGGGGTATCCGCCAGCGTGCCGATCCCGTCGATCGAAATCTCTACGCGGTCGCCCACCGCCAGCGTGAAGGCTCCGGCGGCACGATCCCGGTTCCCGTCAACAGGAAACATCCGTGCGGGAAGGAGCTTTCCCGATACAGGTAAGAGACCAGTTCCTCCAGGCCGCGTTTCAACTCTGCCAACGTGATGGAGCCCTGGAACACCGACGCCCCCGCGCGCACGATATTCAAATGGATGCCGGTCGAGGCCGCAGGAGCCTGATCGGTCACCAGAATCGCGGGACCGAGCGCGCAGCAGCCGTCGTAAACCTTCGCCTGCGGCAGATACAGCGGATTCGCGCCCTCAATATCCCGCGAGCTCATATCATTGCCGATCGTGTAGCCCTGAATCTTTCCGCCCGGCGAGACCAACAACGTCAGCTCCGGCTCCGGCACGTTCCAATGCGAGTCCCGCCGAATCCGCACCGGCGCTTCCGGACCCACCACCCGATGCGGAGTCGCCTTGAAGAACAACTCCGGACGCTCCGCCGAATACACCTTATCGTAGAAATCGCCCCCGCCCGCCGCCTCGGACTCCTCCATGCGAGCCTCCCGGCTGCGATAGTAAGTCACGCCTGACGCCCAGACTTCCTGCGCTTCAATCGGCGCCACGAAAGCCTTGGGAAGCGGCTGCGGATTCGCGCCTTTCACGGCTCCTTGCAGGTAAGCAAACAGATCTTCGTGCGGAACGGGCGAAAATCCCGCCGGCAGCGCGACTCCAACACCCGGATCCGTCTCCACCCACCAGCCATCAGCAGTGCGATAAAGCAGCATTCCTCTCCTTCGCGATCCGTTCCCCAAGCGCTCTCTGCGCCCGGCCGGATCCTGACCAGCATAGCGAAGCCATGGGGGGCCGACGTTCCTTTCAGAAGCGCCAGCGCCACCAACTCGCAAACGGAACCCCGACCGTGAGGGAGGGGCCATCCTCTCGAATGTTCTCTAACCCACGCGGGGCTTCCGCGTCGCAAACCAAAGCGCGACCTCGAGCTTGATCCCTAATCCTCCAGCGCGATCACCACAATCGACTTCGCCGGCAACGTCAGCTTCAAATTCCCGCCCTGGATCTGCATCGCATCAAACGACGCCGGCGCCACCGACTCCGGACGGCCGAAATCGTTATAGCTGTTCATCTGGTCCGCCGTCAGGATCGTTCCCGAAGGATTCCGCGCCTTGGCATCGAGCTCCACCGTCACCTCCGACGCCTCATTCGGATTCAGGTTTGCCAGACTCACATACAGCTTCCCATCGGTTCCCCGAGCCGCCGTGGCGCTCAGCGCCGGCACCTCATAGTCCGCCAAACTGTACCGATTCGTCCCGTCGATCTTCACCGGCAGCGACGTCGCGTCCTGGAACGGAATATACATCTGGAACGCATAGTAGGTCGGCGTACGCACCATCTGATCGCCCTTGGTCAGAATCATCGACTGCAGCACGTTCACCGTCTGCGCGATGTTCGCCATGTGCAGCCGCTCGGCATGCCGATGGAATACGTTGAAGTGCAGCGCCGCGACGAATGCATCCCGTAGCGTGTTCTGCTGATAGAGCGCGCTCGTCCCCGGAGTCGGGTCATACCAGGTCCCCCACTCGTCCAGGAACAACCCAATGTTCCCACGCGGATTATAGGCATTCAGGATCGCTTCCTGCGCCGCGATATGATCCTCCACCTGCAGCGCGCGATACAGCGTCGAGATCCATTCGTCTTCCTTGAAGTTCGTCGCGCTGCCCTTCTTTGCCCACACACCCGACGGCGTCGTGTAGTAATGATGGCTGATCCCGTCAATATTCGACCGCAGCTTGGACAGGACTTCCGTCCATTCCGTCAACGCATCGTGCCCGCCGCTGGCGATCTTGTTCAGCTTCTTCCCGGGGACTTCCAGGAACTCCGAATAGCGCTTATAAAGATCGACATAATACTCAGGCGTCATTTGCCCGCCGCAGCCCCATGACTCATTGCCGACGCCAAAAAACGGCACCGCCCACGGCGCTTCCCGGCCGTTCGTCCGACGCTCATCGGCCAGCGTCGAATGCTTGGAGGACGTCATGTACTCCAGCCAGTCCATCATCTCCTTGCCCGAACCCGTGCCGAGATTCCCGGCGATGTAAGGCTCCGCGCCGATCGCTTCCAAAAACGCAAAGTATTCATGCGTCCCGAACTCGTTGCTCTCCTCCACGCCACCCCAGCTATAGTTGATCGTCGTCGGACGCTCCCCTCGCGGACCGATCCCACTGCGCCAGTGATACTCATCGGCATAGCAGCCGCCCGGCCACCGCACCACCGGAACCTTCAGCTCCTTCAACGCCTCAATCACATCCGTGCGAAGCCCGTTCGTATTCGGAATATCCGAATCCGTCCCCACCCACACGCCGTCATAAACCGCCCGGCCGAGATGTTCCAGGAAGTGCCCATACAGGTACCGGCTGATTACCGGACCCGGATCATCTGTATCGACATGTACTGTGAGACTTTGGGCACTGGCCACGCCCGAAATCAGGCACAGCCAGACGACCGGAATCGCGCGCAAGACCGGCAGGCTGGAAGACCGCAGGCATCGGATCGGAGGAAAATCAGTTTCATCGTGGAAGGCTCCATCCCGCCTCGAAGGGGGCTCGCTTTCGTATACTGACCCAGTATTCTATCGTGCGTCCGCTTCGGCAGTTCCCGGGGCTTCGATTCCGGTGATCGCGAGGCTTGAGGCGAGTCAGGAACCACCATGCCCACACGAATGATTCAGTTTCCAAGCTGCGATGGCACCTCGCGCGTCGCGCTTGTCCGGGATGACCGGCACGTGCAGGAGCTCGAAGGATCGGTGTCGTTCTACCAACTCGCCCAGGACGCCATTACCCGCGGCGTCTCCTCGACGCAGGCGATCACCGAGAAGGCCACCGGACCCGTTCGAGACTTCCAATCATTGATCGACAGCGGGCGCCTGCTGTCTCCAATTCAGCACCCCGATCCGGCCCACCTGCTGATCAGCGGCACCGGCCTGAGCCATCTCGGCAGCGCCGATACCCGTAATTCGATGCACACCAAGCTGCAAGGCGACCCCGACGGCCTGACGGACTCCATGAAGATGTTTCGCATGGGCCTCGAAGGCGGCAAGCCCGCGCAAGGCCAAACCGGCGTGCAGCCGGAATGGTTCTATAAAGGCGACGGCGACATGCTGGTCGCGCCGGAACAGCCGCTCACCTCGCCGGCCTTTGCCCTCGATGGCGGCGAAGAACCCGAGATCTGCGGCGTCTACCTGATCGGCGACGACCGCCGCCCGTATCGCCTCGGCTTCGCGCTGGGCAACGAATTCTCCGACCACAAGATGGAGCGGATCAACTACCTGTACCTCGCGCATTCGAAGCTCCGCCCCTGCGCGATCGGTCCGGAGCTGCGCCTCGGCCCGCTACCCCGCAACATCGAAGGCGCCTCCGCGCATCCGCCGCGGCGGCGAAGTCGTCTGGGAAAAACCGTTCCTCAGCGGCGAGGACAACATGTGCCACAGCATCGACAACCTGGAGGCCCATCACTTCAAATACCAGCAGTTCCTCCGGCCCGGCGACGTGCACATTCACTTCTTCGGCACTGCCACCCTGAGCTACGGTGAGGGATTCGAAACCCGCGAAGGCGATATCTTCGAAATCGAAGCGCCCGGCTTCGGCCGCCCGTTGCGCAACCCCTTGCGCCTGGCGCATGAGGAACCAACCCGCGTCGTCGCCCTCGGCTGAAAGATGGCTTCTATCCCAGTGCGTCACGCGTCCAGGCGCCGTCGACAAACCGGCTCAGCCCCAGCGGATTCGCATCCTTCAGAGCATCCGGCAACATCGTCTGCGGACAGTTCTGATAGCACACCGGCCGCACGAACCGCTTGATCGCATTGCTGCCCACCGAGGTAAAACGCGAATCGGTCGACGCCGGGAACGGCCCGCCATGCACCATCGCATGGCAAACCTCGACGCCCGTCGGATATCCATTAATCACCAGCCGGCCGGCCGTCTCCGCCAGTTCCGCGAACAGCTCCCGGTACTGCGGCATTTCCTGTTCGGTAGCATGTACGGTCGCCGTCAACTGGCCCTGCACCGACGTCGCCACGGCCAACAACTCCGCCGCATCCTTGCAGACCACCAGGATCGAGGCAGGCCCGAAGACCTCTTCCCTCAACTCCGGCGACGCCAGGAAATCGGATGCTTTCATCCGGAAGAAGAACGCCTGCGCATAGGAGCCTCCCGCCGGCGCGTCATTCTTCCCGTTCCCGACGCGCTCCAACCGACCATTCCCCGCGAGCGCATCGACGCCCTTCTGATACCCGGCGCCGATCCCGGCATTCAGCATCACTCCCGCCGGATGATCCGCGAGCGCCTCGGCGACCCCTCTCGTGAAGCGATCCAGCCCCTCGCCTTCGATCGCCAGCACCAACCCGGGATTCACACAGAACTGCCCGGTCCCCATCGTCAGCGACCCCACAAAACCCTTGGCGATTGCCTCGGCATCGCTCGCGAGTTTTTCCGGCAGCAGCAGGAACGGATTGATACTGCCCATCTCCGCGAAAACCGGGATCGGCTCGGGACGTCCCGCCGCGATCTTCGAAATCGCCAATCCTCCGCGCTGCGATCCGGTAAATGCGATCGCCTTCACCGGCCCGGCTTCGATCAACGCGCGAGCCGCCTCGTTATCGCATTGCACAAAACTGAACACACCCGCCGGCAGCCCACAAGTCTTCACGGCCTTCGCCAGCGCCTGCGCGACCAACTCCCCGGTTCCCGGATGCGAAGGATGTCCCTTCACGATCACCGGACATCCCGCCGCCAACGCCGAAGCCGTATCGCCTCCCGCGGTCGAAAACGCCAGCGGAAAATTGCTCACCGAAAACACCGCGACCACGCCCAGCGCCTGATTCACGCTCCGGATATCCACTCTCGGCAGCGGCTTCCGATCCGGCAACGCGGGATCAATTCGCGGATCCAGATACTCGCCGCTTTCGATGTAGTCGGCGAACATCTTTAACTGCCCGGTGGTGCGGCCCCGTTCCCCGATACAGCGAGCCTCGGGATACCCCGTCTCCGCCTGCATCGTCTCGAGCAGAACATCGCCCAGCGCCATGATCTCGTCAGCGCACTGGCGCAGGAACTTCGCGCGATCGCTCAGGCTCGTGTGCCGAAACACCTGGAATGCCTGCTGCGCCGCCGCGACAGCCTCCAGCACCTGAGCCTTCCCGGCTTGGCTGATCTGCGGAGCGACCGTCTCGCCATTGCGCGGATTCACCGCGAAAAAGCCGCCTGCGCCTCCCGGCTGCCAGCTTCCATTGATGAGTTGTTGTCCAGTGACCGGCACGAAAATATCCTCACGTTTTGCGTTTCACGCGAGCACCCAAAGCCTGCCCACTCGCGTCAGTGACCAATCTAACATCCCCCTCATCCGAGTTCCGAAACTCTGCGAGACTTGGGATATGCACCGCCCGGAAGATTGGCCCCCACTCCCACTGAACGAATGGCAGGACACTTACAAAACCCTCCACATGTGGACGCAGATCGTTGGCAAGCTCCGCATGGAACTCACCCCGCCGCTGAATCACTGGTGGCACGTGACGCTCTACGTCAACTCGCGCGGCATGACCACGGGACCGGTTCCCTTCCCGCCGGGCTTCTTCGAAATCCAGTTCGACTTCCGCCGTCACGCACTGGAGATCACCACCAGCGAAGGCGCCTCGGTCTCCCGGCCGCTCCAGGCCGAATCGGTGGCTTCGTTTCATAAGGGACTCTGCGAGACACTCGCCCTGCTTGCCATCCCGGCGGAGATCAACCTCAAGCCGCAGGAGATCCCCGACCCGGTGCCCTTCGATCAGGACATTGCCAACTGTTCCTATGACGCCGATTGCGCGTACCGGTTCTGGCGGATCCTGCTGTCGAGCGCAAAAGTCATGGAGAAGTTTCGCGGCAAGTTCCTCGGCAAGTGCAGTCCGGTGCAATTCTTCTGGGGCAGCTTCGATCTGGCGTGCACGCGCTTTTCCGGTCGTCCCGCGCCGCCCCGCAAAGGTGTCCTCAGCGGACCTGCCTACTCCCATGAAGTCTGCAGCGCGGGTTTCTGGCCCGGAGCCGGAGTCGAAGGGCCGGCCTTCTATTCCTACACGGTTCCCAAGCCGGAGGGCCTCGAAAACGCGAGCGTTCGACCGGAGGCCGCGAAGTGGAACGCGCAGCTTGGCGAGTTTCTCCTGATGTATGACGATGTGCGCCGCGCCGAGTCCCCCGAAGACGTCCTTTATGAGTTCATAGAAAGCACCTACGATGCCGGGGCTCGCCTGGGCAAGTGGGACCGCGCCAGCCTGGAGGTTTGAGCATGGCAAACAATTGCACACATCTGGATCAGATCAAGTTTGAACACACCGACAAGACCGGCTGCGAGGAGTGCCTCAAGATGGGCGATACCTGGGTGCACTTGCGCCTGTGCCTGATTTGCGGACACGTCGGCTGCTGTGACTCCTCCAAGAATAAGCACGCCACCAAGCACTATCACAGGACCAAGCATCCGCTGGTCCGGTCAATCGAGCCGGGCGAAACCTGGGTGTGGTGCTACGCGGACAACATGTCCCCCGGCGAACTGGCGTCCTGAGCCTGCGAAGTTCGTTCTGGGGCGAAGTTCGTTGTGGGGCGAGGTTCGTTGTGGGGCGAAGTTCGATGTGGGGCGAGGTTCAGCTTGCGGAGGGGTTTAGCCCTCCCGCGCAGCCTGATGCCATAGAGAGACAGACGTTCAAACCACAAATCGAGTACTGGTCTAAGGATTTTCGAACCCGGAGTGTTCGAGCAAGGTAGCGCCGGGGCTCCAGGCCCAGCGTATCGGACGCAGCGCGATCACTATCCCGCTTCGCGGTGCTCGCCGAACACCCGACGCAAACGGTCCGAGATCTCGCCCACCGTGCACATCGCCGCACACGCATCAACGATCCGTGGCATCAGATTCTCCGAGCCTCGCGCCGCGGCTTCCAGACGATTCAGCTTTGCCTCAGCCTCGCTGGCCGAGCGCGACGCACGAACTTCGCGCAGACGCTCAATCTGCGCCTTCTCCGTCGCCGGGTCAATCTTCAGGATCGGTGGCGACACATCCTCGTCCACCTGGAACTTGTTCACCCCGACCACGATCCGCTCGCCCGACTCAATCGACCGTTGATACTCGTAGGCCGCGTTCTGGATCTCGGCCTGCATCCAGCCCGACTCGATCGACGCCAGCGTGCCGCCCAGCGCGTCGATCCGCTCGATATACGCCCGCGCCTCGGCCTCGATCTTGTCGGTCAACTCTTCCACATAGACGCTGCCGCCCAGCGGATCCGGGACCTCCGGCACGCCGGTCTCATAGGCGATCACCTGCTGCGTCCGCAACGCCAGCCGCGCCGATTCCTCCGTCGGCAGCGCCAGCGCCTCATCGGCGGCATTGGTATGCAGTGACTGCGTCCCGCCCAGCACCGCCGACAACGCCTGCAATGCGACCCGCACCACGTTCACCCCGGTCTGTTGCGCGGTCAGCGTCGATCCCGCAGTCTGCGTATGAAACCGCATCTGCATCGACTTCCTGTTCTCGCGCCCCGAACCGGTCCCGCATGATCCTGGCGTACAAGCGCCGCGCGGCCCGGTACTTGGCGATCTCCTCAAAGAAGTTCGAATGCGCGTTGAAGAAAAAGCTCAGCCGAGGCGCGAACGCATCCACCTCCAGCCCCGCCGCGATGGCCGCCTCGATATACGCAATCGCGTTGGCCAGCGTGAACGCGACCTCCTGCACCGCCGTCGACCCCGCCTCGCGAATGTGATAGCCGCTAATCGAAATCGTGTTCCACTCGGGGACCTCCTGGCCGGCCCAGGCGAACAGGTCCGTGATGATGCGCATCGCCGGACGCGGCGGATAGATCTGCGTGCCGCGCGCGACGTACTCCTTTAAGATGTCGTTCTGGACGGTGCCGGAGAGCTTCTTGAGGTCGGCGCCCTGCTCCTTCGCCACCAGCACATACAGCGCCAGCAGAGTCGACGCCGTCGAGTTGATGGTCATCGAAGTGGTGACCTTCTCCAGCTCGATCCCCTCGAACAGGCGCCGCATATCCGCCAGCGACCCGATCGCGACCCCCACGCGCCCTACCTCGCCTTTGGCCAGTGGATGATCGGCATCCATGCCCATCTGCGTCGGCAGGTCGAAGGCGACCGAGAGCCCGGTGATGCCCTGCGACAGTAAATATCGATAGCGGGCGTTGGATTCCTCCGCGGTGCCGAAGCCGGCATACTGGCGCATGGTCCACAGACGCCCCTGGTACATGTTGGGGTGGATGCCGCGGGTGTAGGGAAATTCGCCGGGCTTTTCGAGCTCGGGATTGGGGCGCGGACGCTCCGGCGGGGGAGACGATGGGTCGCTCATGAACGGCTGATTTTGCGGGCGCGCAGAAAGCTGGAGACGCCGAAGTAGAGCAGCACAACGACGAAAGTCGCGGCCAGGAATAGGCGGCCCGGGCTGCCCGATGGAGAATCGAGGTCGCGGAAGGCGCGGATCATGCCCGGCATCATCGCAACCGCTAAGACGATGAAAATGAAGCCGATGATCTCGTTCCACAGCGCGCGCATCGGGCGCACGACGCCGGGAACGACGTGCTCCACGAAGAGCCCCAGCTTGCTTTTCTTATCGATCTTCAAAACTGTTCCCATCCTATCATTCACCTGTTTAAGGAGGGCGAATCCGGTCCCGCTATGCCGCGGGGAATGGAGTTCCTGGGAACCCGGTCGATAGAAGGGCAGGAGCGCACACAGAAGTTGGGCCTTCCTTGGGCGCCGAAGCCGTTGGTCTAGGTGACAGCCGGCGTGAGTTTTCAAGTTGATGAAACGGGCGCGCGAGTCTGGCGGGCGGGACGGTTTGCTGACCAATGTGTGCCGTGGGCGAAGACCCTTTGCAGCGCCGGTGAATTTCCAGCTCGGATGATATGCTGAAGGTGGATTGCATGGCCGCACGTGGTGTAGCGATTCGCGGAAAGCAGGTTTTCTTCAATTGGACGATCAGCTCAAAGACCTGATGCAGGAACTCGGCAACGCGATCAATGAATCGTTGTCGGACTCGGACCGGATTGCGGCGGCGATCGGAGAGATCAAGCGTGCCGGTTACGATGTCTTCCTGGTCCTGGAAGCCACGATCGGGTTCAACAAGCGCGAAGACGGCGCGGAAGACGACGAACTCGGTGAGGGCGTGGAGTCGGTTTCCGGCACGTCGCTGGATATCGAAACCCAGCCCGAGGGTGGCCGCCGCAAGGTCGGCAAGATCAAGCTGACTTCGCAGGATCAGAAGTTCCTCAAGGCGCTGAAGATTTCGATCGACGAAGAGCCCAAGTCCTAGATTTCCCGCTTTCATCCCTGGCCCGGAGGTTTGCCCTGACCCGTTCCCTCCTCCTTGTCGCTTTTGCCGCAAGCATCGGGAGTAAGTCTGTGCCTGCCGGCGCGGGCCGCGTCCGTGGAAATCATCCGCGACGAGTTCGGCATCCCCCACATCTTTGCCAAAACGCCCGAGGAGGCCGCCTATGGGGTCGGCTATGCCCAGGCCGAGGATCGTCTGCAGGCGCTGCTGCATAATCTGGCTCGCGGCTCGAGCGAGGTCGCGCCCCCCGATCCCGCAAGCAGCCTGGTAGACCGGATGCTCGTCGCCTTTGCCGACGGCGTAAACCGCTATATTACGGATCACAAGGAAGATCTTCCCGAACCCGTTGAGCCGGTGCGTCCCGAGCAGGTTCGGGCGTTCAGCCAGCTCGCGTTCGATTGGATTCAGGGCTCAAATGACGTTGTGGTCAGCGGCTCCCGGACTCCGTCGGGAGCCCCCGAAGTGATCCTCGATCCGCTGGGAGACTGGAACGCCGACGATCGGCCGTACCCGATGCGGATCACCATCGAAGGAAAAGAAGGCGCCGGCCCCATTGAGGCGAGCGGCATCGCTCCGGCGGGCATCCCGTTTCCGCTGATCGGGCACACGCGCCATGCCGCCTACGGGTGGGGACCGGTGGAGGAGGCGGGCCCCCAAACTCTGGAGCAGGCATGGGGCATGCTGACCGCTCGCGCCCGCGCGGAGATGGAAGCAGCGTTGGGAATGAATCAGATCCACGGCGATGCACTGGTCGCGATGTCGTCGACCGGCGAGGCCGGCGAGATCCACAGCGAGATTTGGGATACCGGCGGCTCCACTCCATTCCTGGGCTTTCTGATGCGACCGCGCTACCGGCGCGATGGGACTTGGTCGCGGCAGGCCGATGGAGGCTTGCGGGTGCTGCTTCGTTCGCAGAACAGTTGGCCGCTGGGCCGCCTGGTGGACGTCGCGTTTTCCGGTGATGTCTATCATGCGAAGGATTGGCAGAAGGCCATTGCGCGCATCGTTCCGGACGACAAACTGACGTTGACGCTGACCGGGTGGGATCGCCGCGCGGACGTCGATTCGGTCCCCGCGCGCGAGTTCTACATGTTCAAAATGGAGCTCGGGCGGGAAGCAGCGATGATGCGGCCTCCCGATTCGCTGACCCGGGGGCGGATGCTCGCCGCGATGCGCCGCGTATGGGATTACATGGGCAGCCGGACCAAGTACACGGCTCCGTACGGGTCCGAGTTCCGGGTTGTGCGCGACCGGGCGCGCGAATCTTACCCGGTGGGCGGCGGCATGATCACCGAAGCCGGCATAGAGACGCCGCGCGCGATCTGGTTTGAACATCGGGGGACGCTCAACATGGGGGTGGGCGGGCAGACCGCGCCGCAGATCATCGAACTGGGCCCGGAGCCGGAGTCCTATTGGGCGCTCTCGACCGGGCAGAGCGACGATCCGAATTCACCGCACTTTGACGATCAGGCTCGGGAATTGTTCAGCATCGCCGCAGCGACGGATACGTTCTTCGGCAACCGCGAGTTGCTGATGGAGCATGCCAGCTCGCGGCTTGAGCTGAAGTTCTAGGCCCCAAGGGAAACCGAAAGGAAGGCCGATGAATTGGGGTTTGGTGCTCGGGATCACGATCGCGATTGTCTGGACTTTGTTAGGTGTGCTGGATCGCGACACCTCGAAGGAAATCTGGCGAATGCTCACGAGGAAGAAAGAGAAGATCGACGCCCCGGAGAAGTCCAACGCCTCTGAAGAGTGACGCGGACAGGCGCACATCCCGCGGAGCACAATCGAAATGTTCCACGTGGAACATCGTGTCTGCAACTGGAAGTGATTTATATCAGGCGAGTTGTGCACTATTTTGAAAAGTATCTTTCACGCACAGCCTGCACTTCGCGGAGTGGGAAGGTAAAGCCTTCCCGCCGGGTGAACCCCGGCCCCCGGTCGGCTTGCCCCACATTTGCCCCACATTTAGATGATAAAGTTTGGCGCGCGAGCCCACTAGTTGGGTATGCAGCCCGTGCGCGCGAAAGCCCAGTCTTCCCGACCAACATCCAATCCGCCCCCCAATCCGGCCGAACAGGTCGCCGCGGCCATCCGCCAATTCTTTGAGGAATCGGAGACCCCGGTTTTGATCGAGCCGGGCGACGATCCGGTCGCTGTCAATGAAGACAACCTGACGCTGGAACAGCGCGGCCACCGGCTGATGCTGGAGTGCTGTTCCTCCGATCCGGATTCGCGGCAGGGCGTGCTGGTGCGCAAGGTGACAGGCGTGCGGAAGCAGCGGCGCGGGTACTTGGAGCTCGTGACGGAACGTTTTGGAGGCAAGCCGGGAACCTTGCAGTTGCTCGATGTGTCGCATCCCGGCCGGCAGCACAACCTGCGGCGCGGCGAGCAGTGGAAGTTTCGCGAGGAGTTCGGGCTGGCGCTGCGACGGCAGTTTCCCGACTGGAAGCTCGCGCAACTGACCACGGAGACCGACCTGGAGCATTCCCTGTCGCCGGCCTATCCACGCGCGTTGCTAGTGAAGGGGCGCATGGGGATCGCCGCGATTGGCGCGGGTCCGGAATGCCTGGATCCGGACGGCGTGCTGAGCTTTGGACTGATTTGGCTCGACTATCTGCGGCGGCGGGAGCCGCGGTTGGTCGTGGGCGGGCTGGTGGTGTTCGTGCCGATCGGAGCCGAGTCGGTGACCTGCCATCGCGTGCGGCATCTGGATCCAGAGAAGGTCCGGTGCGAGGTGTTCGTCTATGGGGACGGGGCTCGGGAGGAGCGTATCGATCCGGCCGATTACACGAATCTGGCGACGCGGCTGGAGCCGTTTCGCGCGCCGTTGGCCGGGGCTCCGCTGAAGTGGGTCGCACAGGTGGATCGGCTTTCCGCGCTGGAGGGAGTCAGCCGGGTCGCGAAGCCCGATGGGTCGGTGAGTTTGCGGGTACGCGGGACGGAGTTCGCGGCGCTGCGGCACGACCCGGCCAAGGCCTGGCAATTGACCTACGGCCTTCACGGGAGGCGAGAGGCCAAGCCGGGCTCGGAAGAAACGATAGTTCGGCTGGCGCGGAAGCTCAACCGGGAGCGCCATCCGGACGCGAAAAATCGGAAATCGCGGCTCTATACGCGGCAACCCGAAGCATGGCTGGAGTCAGAGATCCGGCGAGCGCCGGCTGAGATCGACGCCAGCCTGGAACATTCGCCGCTCTATACGCAGGCTCCGTGGATGGTGGGCACGCATCGCAGTGTGCTGGATTTGATCGGCGCGGACCTGGGCGAGGCCCCGGCGCGGCGCGGACAACTCGTCGTGATTGAGGTGAAGGCCTCCGAGGATATCCACTTGCCGCTGCAGGCGCTGGACTATTGGATGCGCGTGGCATGGCACGTGGAGCGTGGCGAGTTTCAGTCTGGCGGCTACTTTCCCGGCATTGAGCTTTCGCGCGTTCCTCCGCGGCTGATTCTGGCCGCTCCGGCGCTGGACTATCATCCGACCAACGATACGATTCTGGGATTTCTGGCGCCAGAGATCGAGGTCGCGCGGGTCGGCGTGGGGATAGAATGGAGGCGGGGAATACGCGTGATGTTCCGCCGTTGACCTTTTCTACGTCGCGGACTTCCCCGTTGCAACATTGATGTCCGTCGCACTGTTCCAGCAAGTCAAACACGCGCTTCGCACGTTGAAGCCGTCCGAGGTGCGCGCCGAAGCCTCGCGGGAGATCCGCGTGGGACTGGTGGCGGCCACGGCGGAAGACCTGGGGCGCATGGAGACCATCCTGGCTCCGGAGCATCTTTCGCGTGACCGGCGACTGGAAGCGCTGGAGATGCTGGTGCGAGACGGCGGTCCGGATTGCGATATCGAACTCTACGAGTCGTCGCTGGAGAAGCCGCGCGGGGCGTTCGCCTTCGATCTGGATAATCCGAAAGAATGCGTCCGCCAGGTTTTGAATGCGCGCGAAGACCTGATGCTCCCCCTGGCCCGGCAATTGGAGCCGTTCCGCCAACCGGCCTGCTACCGGGTGATCCACGCGGTGGCGAAAGAGAACGCGCTGTTCTGCCTGGCGACGGCGATGCCGGACATCGTGCCGAATATCCTGTCACTGCCGTGGTCGATTGCGGCGTATGGGTCGGACTCTGTGTTCCTGACGGTGAATCAGGTGCGAATGGCGTTCTTGCTGGCCGCGGCGAATGACCGGCGGATCGGTTATGGCGAACAGCGTTCCGAGATCGCCTCGATTACGGCGGGCTCCTTTGGGTGGCGGGCGATTGCCCGGGAGCTGGCGGGAAAGATTCCGCTAGGCGGCGGCCTGATTCCCAAGGCGGGGATCGCCTGGGCGGGGACCTACGCGGTGGGGCTATCGATGGAGCGGCTGTACCGGCTCGGGTATGGGTTTACGCGCGCCGAGCGTCGGGCGGTGTATGAAGAGGCCTTTGAGCACGGCAAGCGGGTGGCGGTGGGGCTGGTGGATGCGCTGAAGCATCGCCGGGCGGCGTGATTGGATGGACCAAGGGTAGGGGTACTCAACGCTTGGATCGCTGCGGTCGGATCGTGGTCGGGCAAGCGGGTAGAGTTGCGGGAGATGTAGCGTGCGCGGGAAGACTGAAGCCCTCCGCAAGCTGAACCTCGCCCCACATCCTCGCCCCACATCATGGATCGCGCAGAACGGCTGAAAAGCGCCTGTGCGCTCAGCGCCCTGCGCAAGCTGGAGCTTGCCCCACCCTATTGCGGAGCTTCCGGGGCCGGGATCTCGATGAGTTCCTCATCCGGATCGTCGGGCAGAATGAAGGTGGTTTCGCCGGGCTTGAGCAGTTTCAATTGCTTGCGGACTTCCATCTCCTGCTCATTGGGGCTTTGTTCCAGGCGTTGGATGCGGCGGCGATAGGCTTCGTTTTCGTCCTGGAGCTGCTGGGTGCGCACCTCAAGTTCCTGGATCTGGTTCCATTTGTCCCATAGGGATTGGACGCCTTGGGGGCCGCTGATGGCGGACCAGCAGACGGCAACGACGAGCGCCACAAGCACCAACAGCCCTCGGGCGTTTCGCGCGCGTTCCAGAAATGTGTTCCACATGCAGATTGATGGAGCTCTTCACGCAACCGGGAGGTAGGATCGGCCAGGCTGCCCCCCAAGTACGATCGGACCATTAAGATGCTTTTTCCAGTTATAGCCCGTTTCCCCAAAAAATACCAGAGAAGAGTGGTCGAATCTGGAACCGAGGATTGTGATCCTGGGCCCAGGACGCGGACTCCGGCGCATGATACACTCAGCCTCTGAAGGCGTATATCAGCCCTGATAAGATCCGTTGCGTTCAGATCGCGGCCGCTGAAATGTCCACTTCTGTAAACTCAGAGTCCTCGAAGTCCGGGCAAGGCGGGGGTTCTGTTTCGAATCGAACTCCTTCCTCTGAGCTGGAAGCTCGCCCGATGTACGATCATGGGCCCTGCCCCAAGTGCGGCTCGTCGGATCTGCGGCGTTCGAAGGGGGAAGGTCTGATCGCCGCGGTCAATCACCTGCTGGGCCGGGAGCCGTACCGGTGCCGGAGTTGCCGGGCGAGGATTTACCGGTAGGCGTTACCCGCGAATAACCAGCTTAACGAGCCCGTTCTCCACCAATCGCGTCGCCACAGTCTGTGATTCTGGTTGCGACATTCGCTTCGCTACCATGACAGGTGGGTAGCGAGGAATCAGCGTGGCGGCGGAAACTAAAGAAATCCATATCATCGGCGGAGGACTGGCCGGATGCGAGGCGGCGTGGCAGGTAGCGCAGGCCGGGCTCAGGGCGGTGGTGCACGAGATGCGGCCGGTGCGGTCGACCGAGGCGCACAAGACGCCGGATCTGGCCGAGCTGGTCTGTTCGAATTCCCTGAAAAGCGAGTCCGAGAATAGCGCGGCGTGGCTGCTGAAAGAAGAGCTGCGGCGGATGGGATCGCTGCTGATCGGCGAGATTGCTCCGAAGACGCGGGTTCCGGCCGGGCATGCGCTGACGGTGGATCGGGAGACGTTCGCGGCGGAGGTGACGCGGGCGATGGAGTCGCACCCGTTGATCGAGGTCCGGCGGGAAGAGGTGACATCGCTGGATGCGGACTGGGTCACGATTGTGGCGAGCGGTCCGCTGACCTCCGGCACGCTGGCCAACGAGATCGCGCGGATGACGGGCTCCGAGCGGCTGTTTTTCTACGATTCGATCAGCCCGATTGTGGATGCCGAGTCGATTGACCGGTCGGTTGCGTTCGCGCAGTCGCGGTATGGGAAGTCGATCGACGGTACCGATGATTATCTGAACTGCCCGTTCTCGAAGGATGAATACGAGGCGTTCCTGGATGCGCTGCTGGCGGCCGAAAGCGTGCCCGCGCACATTCCCGATGACGAGCCGGTAGCGGAAAACGTCCGGTATTTTGAGGCGTGTCTGCCGATTGAGGAGATCGCGCGGCGGGGCCGGGATACGTTGCGGTTCGGTCCGATGAAGCCGATGGGGCTGACCGATCCGCGGACGGGGCGGCGTCCGTGGGCGGTGGTGCAGCTCCGGGCGGAGAATGCCCGGGCCGGGAGCTACAACCTGGTGGGCTTCCAGAATCACATGCGGTTCGGCGCGCAGGAGCGGGTGCTGCGCATGATCCCGGGGCTGGAGCACGCCGAGTTCCTGCGCTTCGGGCAGGTACATCGGAACACGTATATCAACGGGCCGGCGCTGCTCGACGCGACGCTGCAGCTTCGGGCGGATCCACGGATTCTGTTCGCCGGGCAGATTTCGGGGGTCGAGGGGTATGTGGAATCGATCGCGACGGGGTTGATCGCGGCGCGGTCGGCTGTGGATTTTGTGGAAGGCCGCGGGCCGCGGATCTTTCCGCGCGAGACGGCACTGGGGAGCCTGGTGGCGTATGTTTCGGGCGCGGATCCGAAGAACTATCAGCCGGCCAACATCACGTTCGACCTATTGCCGAAGCTCGCGAAGCCGCCGCGCGACAAGCGGGTCCGCTATGCGCAGGTGTGCGCGAAGGCTTTGGAGGCGCTCGACGCGTTTCTGAATCGGGAGCCCGCGCCGGTCTAATCTTGAAGCATGCCCAGCGAACTCAGCGTCGCGAAGGATCGCTACCTGGAGCATTTGCAACTCCAGAACGCTTCGCCGCACACGCTGCGCAATTACGCCAGCGATCTGGACCAGTTCGTGGCGTATTTTTCGCCCCAAGGCGTCTTGCCGCCGAAGCCCGCGGCGTTCACGGCTCTACAGTTGCGGGAGTGGATGAGCCACCTCTACGATCAGGGGCTGAGTCCGGTTTCGATCCGGCGGAAGCTAGCCTCGGTGCGGTCGCTGTTCGCGTTCCTGGCGAAGGAAGGGTCGATTCCGACCAACGTCGCGCGGCAGGTGTCGACGCCGAAGGCTCCGAAGAAATTGCCGGTGGTGCCGAGCGCCGAGCAGACCAACACGCTGCTGGAAGGGGTCGCGGCGCGCGAGGTCAAGAGTACGTTCCCGGAACGCGACCTGGTGATCTTCGAACTTCTTTACGGCTGCGGGCTGCGGATCAGCGAACTGGTGGGGCTGAACCTCACCGATTTCGATTTCAGCGAACGCTGGATCCGGGTGCGCGGCAAGGGTCGCAAGGAGCGGCAGGTTCCTTATGGCGGGAAGGCGGCCGAAGCGCTGACGGCATACTTGGCGGTGCGATCGGCCAAGCCCGGCGAGACGGCGCTGATCGTGAACTCTAGGGGTGGCCGGATGACCGATCGGGGTGCGCGCAAGATCGTGAAGCTGTATGCGCGGATGATTTCGGGCGATGCCGAGCTCCATCCGCACAGCCTGCGGCATGCCTTCGCGACGCATCTGCTGGCCGATGGCGCGGACCTGCGGGCGATCCAGGAGTTGCTGGGGCACGCCCGGCTGGCGACTACGCAGAAGTATACGCAGGTGTCGTTGACGGATCTGATGGCGGTCTACGACAAGGCGCATCCGAAGGCGCGGAAGTAGCGACAAATCGCTACAATTGAGGTGAGAATGTTAACGGCCGCAGCCTACGATATTCATGTGAACCAACTCCTGGAGCGGATGAGGAAGTTCCATGCCTGCATGGATCAGGCTGGTATCCCTTATCGCATCGTGGGCGGAATGGCTACGTTCATCCAGGTAAGCGAGAGGGACCCACTGGAGGGTCGCCTGACACGCGACATCGACGCCGCTGTACTACGCGAGGATTTGGAACGCATCATTCGGGCCGCCGAGGGATGCGGTTTTCGTTATAAGCACGCGGCGGGGGTGGACATGCTGCTGGATGCCCACACGCCCAAGGCTCGATCCGCGATACACCTGATTTTTCTGGGCGAGAAGGTAAACGAAGATTACCTGGAGCCCGTACCGAATTCTCCCCCTGTCACAACAAAAGAGGGGATCTTCCTCGCTCCGATTCATGACCTGGTCGTGATGAAGCTCACCAGCTTTCGAATGAAGGATCGGGTTCACATCCAGGACATGGACAGAGTTGGCCTGATCACGCCGGAAATTGAAGCGGAACTGTCCGAGCCGTTGAAACAAAGACTGGCCGAAGTTCGGGCAAGCCGATAGCCAGTTATTCCTTGGCCCGTTCCAGGTAGGTCCCGTCCGCCGTCGACACGCGGATTTTCTCGCCTTCATTGATGAACGGCGGAACCTGCACCACCAGACCGGTTTCGAGCTTGGCGGGCTTGGTGACGTTGGATACGGTGGCGCTCTTGAGGCCAGGCTCGGTTTCCACGACTTCGAGATCCACGGACGCCGGCAGCGCGACGCTGATGGGCTTGCCCTCGTAATACTGCACCGACAGCTTCATGTTCGGAATCAGGTACTGGACGTTATCGCCCAGCAGGTCCTTGGACAGATGGCTCTGCTCAAAGTTCTCGGTATTCATGAAGTGGTAGTCTTCGCCGTCGTCGTAGAGGAACTCCATTTCCTGTTCGTCGAAGGAGACCTTGTCGACCACGTCGCCGGAGGCGAAGCGATGCTCGATCATGGAGCCGGTGCGGAAGTTTCGCATTTTGGCCTGGACGAAGCCGCCGGTCTTGGGCGGAGTCCGGTGCACGGCGCTGTAAATCGTGTGGAGATCGCCGTTGTGCTTAATCACCATTCCCTGGCGAAGTTGCGTTGCCTGAATCATTTGAATTGTGGTTCTTTAGCTCGTCTCGAAGAGATTTTCGGAGCCTTCAGTTTAGCAGAGCGACACGGGCGGAACGCCCTTTCCATGGGCGAATCGCGGGCGCTTGGAGCGGATCACCAAGAACCGGAAAAGGCCCGGGGTTGGCCGTTCCGGCACGTGCTGTAGAATCGTAAGAATCACTCGCATGATACCTGAATCCATCCCCGAAGGACTGACGTTCGACGATGTGTTACTGGTCCCCGCGCGAACCGAGGTCGTCCCGGACGAAACCGACACGCGCACGTGGGTGACCCGCAACATCGGCCTGAATATTCCCATCGTCAGCGCCGCCATGGACACGGTGACCGAATCGGCCATGGCGATCGGACTGGCGCGGCAGGGCGGCCTGGGCCTGATTCACCGGAACATGGACATCGGGCGGCAGGCCGAGGAAGTGGATAAGGTGAAGCGGTCCGAGAGCGGAATGATCGTGGACCCGGTGACGATGGGTCCGGATCAGCCGATTTCCGATGCGCTGGCGCTGATGAAGCGGTTCCGGATCTCCGGCGTACCGATTACCACCGGGGACGGCAAGCTGGTCGGCATTCTGACCAATCGCGACCTGCGGTTTGAGACGCGCTACGACCTGCCGGTTCGCGATGTGATGACCAAGGACAAGCTGATCACGGTGGAGGTCGGCACGACGCTGGAGGAGGCCGAGGCGATCCTCCACGAGCATCGGGTGGAAAAACTCCTGGTGGTGGACGATCACTTCAACCTCAAGGGGCTGATCACCGTTAAAGACATTCAGAAGAAGTTGAAGTACCCCTACGCGGCAAAAGATTCGCAGGGGCGGCTGCGGGCAGGAGCGGCGATCGGCTCGTCGGGCGATTTCCTGGAACGCGCGCAGGAACTGATGAAGATGAAGGTGGACGTGCTGGCGATCGATTCGGCACACGGACACAGCCGGCGCGTGATGGATGCGATCAAGACGGTGAAGGAAGCCTTCCCCGAGGTGCAACTGATCGCCGGCAACGTGGCGACCTACGAAGGCGCGCGGGACCTGATTGAGCTGGGCGTGGACGGGATCAAGGTCGGGATCGGGCCGGGCTCGATTTGTACGACGCGCGTCGTCTCCGGCGCGGGCGTTCCGCAGATTACCGCGATTGCCGAATGCGCGCGGGCAACCAAGGGTTCCGGCATTCCTCTGATCGCCGATGGCGGCATCAAGTACTCCGGCGACATTTCCAAGGCCATTGCGGCGGGCGCCGATTGCGTGATGATCGGCAGTCTGCTGGCCGGAACCGAGGAGAGCCCGGGCGAGACGATCCTCTATCAGGGCCGGACCTTCAAGAGCTATCGTGGCATGGGATCGATTGGGGCGATGGAGCTCGGCTCCTCGGACCGCTATGCGCAGGATTCGGCGCTGGGCGCGGGCAAACTGGTTCCCGAAGGCATTGAGGGACGGGTTCCGTACAAGGGGCTGCTGGGCGAGTTGGTCTATCAAATGGTGGGCGGCCTGCGGGCCGGCATGGGCTACTGCGGATGCGCCACCATCCAGGAACTCCGGGAAAATGCCAAGTTTGTGCGGCTGACCTCGGCGGGACTTCGCGAGAGCCACGTGCATGACGTGATCATCACGAAGGAAGCTCCGAACTACCGGTTGGAATAGAAACCTGGCCGACTCTCGGCAGCCATCAAGCCACGCCGCGTGCGCCCGCCTGCGTCCTTCAGCTTGCGCCGGGCTCAGACGAATCCAATCTTCAAACTGAAGCGCATGGGTTATGGATCGAGCTAGCGAGAACAACCTCGGACGTCCGTCGCGGACGGCGGTTTGGGCCGCCGCCGGGCGGGCGCTCAGCGCGCGGGCTCCGGAGCCTCGCTGGCAAAATCCGGATCACCTGGCCGCGAAACTTATCGGTCCGGAGGAAATCGCGCTGATGGGCGACCACCCGTTGGCCGGAGCCCTCGACGAGGACGTCAGCCATCTCCGGGACAATCCGGAAGTCATGGCGGCGGTAATCACGATGCTCGTCCGCACGCGTTTTGTCGATGAGCATCTGGAAGCGGCCATCGCTGGCGGAGCTCGGCAGGTGGTCTTTCTCGGGGCAGGCTTCGACACGCGGGCCTATCGGTTTCAGGAACTCCTCAAACCGGCGCGGGTCTTCGAGGTCGATCACCCGGCCACCCAGCAGTGGAAGCGCCGGCGCGCGCAGCAGGCGCTGGGCGAGACGCCGGAAAACCTAAGATACGTCGCTGTGGATTTCCGTACGGACTCGCTTGCCGGGAAGCTTCGCGAAGCCGGATACGATCCGTCGGTGAAGACGTTCTTCCTGTGGGAAGGCGTCACGATGTATCTCACTGCGGAGGCGGTGGATGCGACGCTCGGCTGGATCGCGCAACAGGCTCCGGGCAGCCGTCTGGTGTTCGATTTCGCCTCCCGCGCGCTGATCGAACTCACGGACCGGATCAACAACGATCCGGCATTCGAACCCGGATCCGATGCTGAGCGCGCGGCAGCGGTGCGGGCCAGGAATATGGAACGCTGGGGCGAGCCGTGGATTTTCGGAATCGATCCGGATCAGGTAGCCGCGTTTCTCGCAGAGCGCGGACTGGAGCACCGCGAGACGCTGTCGTTCGCATCGAAGGAGGCGGCGCGAGAGGTACCTCGATTGGCACGAAGCGTTGCCGTTTCCCTCGCAGATCCGGGCGATGTATCTGCTGGCTGAAGCAGCCGTGCCGAGCTCGTAGATAAGCCGGGGCTCGATCAAAGCTCGTCTTCGTTGGGAACGATCGGCTTCTTGTGCTTGGGCTTCCTAGGCGACTTAGCGGGTTCGATCACCCGGGACGGCTTGACGGTCCCCACGCGTTCGCGGGCCAGGGCGCGTACGCGCTTGCGCTTGTCGGGTTTTTGGCGGGACTTGGGGGCCATGGAGCAACGCACCTTTTTTGAGTATTTTACAGGACGGCGGCATCTAAACAAGTGAGTGATGGGAGCCGTCCAACTTCCGCGTGCCGCGCAGTTCTCGCGCGGGCGGAATGAGGGCGTGCCATGTTAAACTCGAAGTGCAAGTAAGGAGGCCGTATGTTCAGACAAATCGGCGTGCCAGAACTCCTGATTATCTTGGCGGTCGCAGTGCTGCTGTTTGGCGGCAAGAAGATCCCCGAGGTAGCCAAGGGTTTGGGAGAAGGTATTCGCAACTTCAAGAGTTCCTTGAAGGGCGACGACCATGCTGACGATAAGAAGCAGGCGTAGGGCTTCCGGCGCCACCAGCAGTATTGGTGCAGCCTCAATCGGCATTTTGGATTGTCCCGCCGCGCCGCTTCTTCGCTTAGGCAGATGTGCGTAGACGGTGGGAACCTTCCCGTTTGAACGCAGTAACTACAAACGATACGAAAGTGAAAACCCCGCTCCCGGCGATTCCGGGTGGCGGGGTTCTTCTTTTGACTTTAGAGATGCTGCGAAGTCCTTAGCGCTTCTTAGCGGCCTTTTTCGCAGCCTTCTTGGCAGGAGCGGCCTTCGGCGGGACGATCGCGTCCTTCACCGCCTTGGCGATGCGGAACTTCACGACCTTCTTGGCCGGAATCTTGATCGCTTCTCCCGTCTGCGGGTTGCGTCCCATGCGCGCTTTGCGCTCCTGGCGGACCAGACGGCCGATGCCGGGCAGGATGCAGACACCACTCTTTTTGGTCTCTTTCACTGCCAGTTCAGAATACGCGGTGACCAAGTCCTTCACGGTCTTGGCGGGTAGATCGACTTCGGCGGCCAGTGTCTTGATGAACTGGGCCTGAGTCAGTTTGGTTGCTGTTGCCATATCTCTCCTTCGTAAGAGTTGTAAATCGAAAACTGATTTTCCCGTGTACAGTGCGCGGCTACGCGAGGACGCGTGCCCGCTTCATTGGAATCATAAGGGATCACTGCGCCGGGTGTAAAGGAAAAAATCGCAGGAAAGCCGCATTTTTTGCGGGTTTTCGAAGACCTCGTGCATGCGGGAGCAGCGGCATGGAGGGTCGTATTCTGCTTGTATGAGGAGCGAGTGACCCGGCGGCGAATGCCGTATCGATGGTGCGCGTGATCGCGGTGGAGCGGAATCGATGATCGAGATGGGATGGTCGCGTGATCGAAGCGGCGATGGGTGTGGGATGGTGAATGAAGGAAGGGGACGCTGCTGGTGCGTGGTAAGCTGACTGGAAAGAGAGGCAAATAAAGGGCGAAAAACAAATCCGGATGAATTTGTAACGCCTTGAAAACGCCAGCCATGAGCGATCTGAAACGCGAGCTCGAACGACTGCGCCAACGCCTCGCCGAGATCGATCAGAAGTATGAGGGGAAGTACGAGGAGACGCATGCAGGAACCCCTGTAAACAGCGGGGATCGCGATCCCCGGGCGTTTGCGATGCCGGGCGCTGCGGGCGTGCCTCCGAAGCTTCCCGGCATCCCGGAGGACTTCGATCCGCAGGCCGCGGTGGAAGATTGGCTGGGCGCCGAGGAAGTCCAAACCGAATACGGTTGTCATCTGGAATCGGAGACGCATTACCCGGCTTCCTCGCAGCATGGCAGCGCCGATGTCGGCGCGCTGGCGGAGATGCCTCCAGACTTGCTGGGCGCGATCACCGGAAGCGCGGCGCCCGAGAGTCCCCCATCGGATTGGGCGTTTCTGGATACCGAAACCACTGGCATTTCGGCTCGTATGGATACGTGTGCGTTTTTGGTGGGGGTGGGGCGAATCACGCAGGAAGGGTTCACGGTTCGCCAGTTCTTCATGCGGAGCTATGACGAGGAGGCGAGCCTGCTGGATGCGGTGGCCCGGTATCTGGCTCCGTTTCGCGTGCTGATCACCTATAACGGGCGCGCGTTCGATCAGCCGTTGCTGGAATCGCGGGCGCTGGTGAACAACGCTCCGCTGCCGTTTGACCGGATGGAGCACCTGGATCTGTTGCATGGCGCTCGGCGCCTGTGGAAATTGCGCTATCAGAGCTGCCGGCTGGTGGACCTGGAGCGGCAGGTGCTGGGATTCGAACGGGAAGGCGACGTTCCGGGCGATCTGATTCCCTACATCTACTTCGAATACTTGCGGACTCAGCTGGCGGCGCGGCTGCTGCCGGTGTTTCATCACAATGCGCTGGACATCCTGACGCTGGCATGCCTGACGGCGATTGTCCCCGAAGCGTTCCGCTGCCTGGAGCCGGGTGCGCGCGGCGGGTCGCCCAGTGTTAGAAGAGGCTTGGGTCGGCACGCGGCGGAAATGGTGGGGCTGGGGCGCTGGCTGCGCGGTGCGGGCGAGCTGGAGCAGGCCGCAGTGCTGTTCGAGGAGGCGATCGATGCGGGGCTCGGCGAGGAGCTGCTGTATCCGACGTTGTGGGACCTGGCGGCGCTGGAACGCAAGCGGGATCGCGTGGAACGGGCCCTGGAGCTGTGGGAGGAACTGTCGACCGCGCCTAGTGCGTTTCGCGTGAAGGCGATCGTGGAGCGCGCGAAGCATTACGAGCATCGCGCCAAGGATCCGGAGCGGGCGCTGGAGCTGACGCGGGAAGCGTTTCTGCATCCAGTGTCCGGACGGGATGTCGTGGAGTTGAAGCAGCGCGAACAGCGTCTGGAGAAACGACTGGAGAAACGAGCCGAGAAGCAGGACGCGGCAAAGGCTCGCGAAAAGCGGGGGCGGTCTGCGGCGGCCACGCGCTAGGAAATTTGCCGCGACGTGCGAGGAATCGGTAGTGATTCTTTGGGCGCGTGAAACGGAGCTTCGTTAGCGCCGTTCTCTTTCAAGAAGGTATCCAACACCTGAAACACCTTAGTACTGCCCGGACACAGCAAAGTTCGCTAGCTTGGAATTGGAACGGATTTCCTCATGGGCCGTCTGCTTCTTTAGATCTGATGAAACAACACAGAACCATCGGTGGGTTGAGCGCGGCCGTCCTGTTCGTCATCGTGCTGATCGTGTCGACGCCGGTGGTGTCGGCACAGACGCCTCCGGGAATCGCCGCCGCGGCGCTGTCAGCGCATGAGGCTGATGTGGCGTCCTTCGATACGGTGTGGTCCACGATTCGCGATACGCATTGGCAGGAGAATCCCGGCGGACTGGACTGGGAGGCGATTCGCAAAGAGTATCAGCCGCGGGTGGATGCGGCGAAGACACGCGATGAGGCTCGGGCGGTAATGAGCGAGATGCTCAGCCGGCTGCAGCAGACGCATTTCGGGATCCTGCCTTCGAAGGTCTATTCGGCGGTGGGTTCGGAGACGCCGGACAATCCGGGCGAAATTGCGTTCGGGGCAGCGGATACGGGCATCGATCCGCGGATCATCGACGGTCATGCGGTGGTGGTGTCGGTGGCTCCGGGGTCGCCGGCGGAACGCGCCGGGGTGCGTCCGGGGTGGATCGTGGATCGCGTGCGGGGAGAGTCTTTGGACGAAGTAATTCGCGACGGGCAGGCCGGTGGAAAGATCCGGGAACTGGTGCTGACGCGGGCGCTGCAGGCGCGGATGAGCGGGAATCTGGGCGGAACGATCGAGGTCGAGTTTTTGACGGATGCCGAAGGGGATCGGCGCAGGCTGGAGCTGGCGCTCGCGCCGCCGCGCGGCAAGCTCATCAACTTTGGAAATGCGGGGCCGGAACCGGTCTGGTACGAGGAGAAATTCCTCCCGATTGGAGACGACGCGGAGCTAGCCTACGCGCGCTTCAATTTTTTCCTGGATGTGCCGTTGGTGATGGGCTCGTTTCAGCGGTCCGTGGAGGCGTGCGTGGATCGGCCGCAATGCAAGGGGTTGATCGTGGATCTGCGCGGCAATCCGGGCGGGATCGGCGGCATGGCTATGGGCATGGCGGGATTCCTGGTGAATGAGCGGAACCTGCGGCTGGGAACGATGTACATGCGCGATGCGACGCTGAACTTCGTGATCAATCCGCGTCCGAAGAATTTCAAGGGTCCGGTGGCGATTCTAGTGGACGGTCTGTCGGCGTCGACGGCGGAGATCTTTGCGGGGGGACTGCAGGATCTGGGACGGGCGCGAGTGTTCGGAACTCCTTCGGCGGCGGCGGCGCTGCCTTCGATCATCCAGCGATTACCGAACGGGGACGGATTTCAATACGCGGTGGCCGATTATATTTCCCAGGGCGGCGAACCGCTGGAGGCCCGTGGCGTGGCTCCGGATGAGGTGGTGAATCCGACGCGGGAAGGTTTGCTGGCGGGACATGACGAGATCCTGGAGGCGGCCGAGCGGTGGATCGCCACGCAGGTCACGGGAGAATAAGGCTCGAACTTAGCCGGTTCGGGGTACGTATCTAACTACGATGCAAGCAATGACATTGATTCCGATGAAGGCGCTTCCCCGTCAGGTGAAGCAGGGCCGTCTGGCTCGGCGTTTTTCGCGTTGGCTGGCGTGGTGTTTCGTGACGTCGACAGTTGTGCCGATGCTGTGGGCGCAACCGGCGGCTTCAGTCGAGGCTCCGGCAAGTGATGTCCTGCCCACGGCTAACGAGATTCTGGAGCGCTATGTGGAGGTCACCGGTGGCCGCGCGGCCTATGAAGCGCGCACCAGCGAGATCACGCATGGAACAGTGAAGTTCACCTCGGCGGGGATTCAGGGCGAGTTGACCACGTATAGCAAGGGCGGAAACTATCGCAACTCGGTGCAGTTACCGGGGCTCGGGGTGGTCGAGAACGGCGTGACCGATGGTGTGGCGTGGGAGAAGACCGACATTCTGGGTCCGCGGATCAAGGAGGGTGCGGAGCTGGCTGATGCCGTGCGGGAAGCGACGCTGAATTCTACGCTGCTCTGGGAAGAGCTGTTCAAGGAGGTCTCGGTGGTAGGGACGTCGGAGGTGGCTGGCGAACCATGCTACGAGGTCCGGATGGCGCCGGAGGAGGGGTCGACCATCACGACGTGCTATTCGGTCGAGAGCGGCCTAGCGCTGCATACCTCGACGCGGGCGGCGACGCAGATGGGCGAGGTCGACGTGCAGGTGCGGATGCTGGACTACAAGGACTTCAATGGGGTGCTGGCGCCTTCCCACATTCAGGAGTCGGCGGCGGCGCAAAATATCGACGTCATCATCGAGTCAGTTGATGTGAATCAGGATATCCCCGATGAGGTGTTCGCGCTGCCGGAGGATGTCTCGGCGTTGCTGGCGGTGCCGTAGGGAAGGCGGTTGAGCGGCGCGCCCCGGAGAGATCCCCGAGGCGCACCTTCGCGTGCTCTCGCCCCGCATTGTGCTCCGGTAAGGAGTAAATAAGAGATCAGCGGGGCGGCCCGAACGGCGAATGGCTCCGAACCGTGTGCCGTCCAGTTAGTTGCCCGCAGAGTAGCTCAGGTGGGTGCGGGAATATCCTCTCCGTTTTCGTAAGTACAGGAAATCACAGCAAATATAAGTTGAAAATTGTTGGGAATCGTGGATTGGGGTGGCCGTGCTGGAAGGAATTCGAGGAGCCCAGCGGAGGCGGGATGGCCATGGCTCCGGTCAGTGGGCAGGGGTTGAGGCCGCCAGGGAAGATCGTATTGCTGCCGGCGGATCCCGCGCGGGAGGGCGAATCGCCCTCCGCAAGCTGAACCTCGCCCCACGGTGGCAGCGCCGGCGAGCCAGTCGCGGTTCTTGAAGGGGTGATGGCGGGGCATGGCCCCGCTCCACATGGGGTCGCGGATCGGTTGACAAAAGGGGGCACAACCCCTCCTCCGGGAGTTTCTAGGGCAGTTCGTTGTGGGCGGGCATGAGGGGTCGGTATGCCGAGCCAGGGAACGAACTGGTGGCCATGACGAGGAGGGGCTGTGAACTCACCGGCGAGGCATGCGGGCACTCGCTCGACCATGAGAAGACGCGGGGCAGGTGTGCCCGGCTCGCCGCCTGCCAGTAGAAAATTGGCTCCGAGCCCGGGGAGGACACCGCCCGCCGCGGTTTTACGGTCTTTATATAGGAGCACCCAGACTTAGACACCACACCGGAGCAAAGCCGGGGGCAGCCTAGAGGGCAGCGTCGCCGCGATCGTCGTTGCGAATGCGGATGGCGTCTAAGACGTCAGTCACGAAGATCTTACCGTCACCGACCTTGCCGCTACGGGCGGCCTCCGCCACGGCCTTGGTCACTTCGTCGAGGCGGGCGTCGGTGATCACCATCTCCAATTTGATCTTCGGCAGCAAATCGACCTTATATTCCTGACCGCGATACACCTCGGTGTGGCCTTTTTGGCGGCCATGTCCACGCACCTCGCTCACCGTGATGCCGTCCACACCAGCGGCAATGAGGGCTTCTTTGACCTCGTCCAGCTTATGGGGCTGCACGATCGCTTCAACTTTTTTCATCAACTTTCCTTTCCTGTTGACCTTCGTGAGATGACCTTGTAATCGGGTCGAGGGACCGCGGCGATCGGGGGCGCGGCGCACGGCCATCCCGGCCGGATGCGGGTGGCTTGCGATATTTCATCATGCACTCTCAGAGGGCGTCACGCCAACGAAACCTTTGGATTGGATGGATCAAAATAATCTATTGGACGAAGCCGCCGACTCCCGGTAGGCTTGGTGTTTACAAGCCAAGTCCGCTTCGTCTATCCCAAAAAACAATCTTTTTCTGAGGAGGAAGTACCTTTGCGTTTCCGCTCGACGTGTCTCTACACAGTCCTGCTTGCCGCGCTGGCATTGCCAGCCGCCGCCCAGGACCAAAATAAGATCGGCGATATCAATTTCAGCGGGTTGATTGACGGTTACTATAGTTTCAACTTCAATCATCCGGCCACCGGTTACAATACGCTGCGCAACTTTGAAGTTCGGGCCAATCAATTTTCACTGAATATGGCGGAGTTGTCGCTGTGGAAAGATACCAGCGACGATGATCAGATCGGTTTTCGCGTGGATCTCGGGTATGGGCGTGCCTGGGACGTGTTCTTCGCGACCGAGCCTGGCACCCGTAACATTCAACGTTATATCCCTCAGGCTTACGTAAGTCTCAAGCCGAAGGGATGGGGCGGCTTTCAAATCGATTTCGGTAAGTTCTACACGTCCGTAGGCGCGGAACTCACTGAGAATATTTACACTTGGCATTACGGCCGCGGCTATATGTACACCAACGGTCCGTACTACCACTATGGGGCGCGCATGACGAAACCCCTGACCGACAACTTCTCGGTGGGCTTCCAGTTGGTCAACGGCTGGAACAACGTTGAAGACAACAACACCGGAAAGACGATGGGTTTCAATGCGGCCTACACGACCGATAAGTTCTCCTGGCTCTTCAACAGCTATGTGGGTCCGGAAAAAACCGGCACCAACAAAGGCTGGCGCGGGATTTACGACACGGTCATCAACCTGACGCCGACGGACTGGTTCGCGGGCTACATCGATTACTACCATGGCCGCGAGAACCTGGCGAACGGCCCGGGAACCCCGGCCGCCAACTGGGACGCGATCGGTTTTTCGGGTAAGTTCAACACCAGCGATTCGGACTACGTCTCGTTCCGCTATGAGTACTTCTCGGATCACGACGGTTTCGCGACCGGTTACGGATCGCAGCTCAACCTGCATGAGTTCACGGCCACCTATTCGCACACATGGATAGGCGGTTTGGAGATGCGGGCTGAGTACCGGCGTGATATGTCCGATCACGCGTTCTTCGAGCATGGCAACCAAGGCCAGCCGCTGAACCCGGGCTTCGGCGCCTACATCCCTGGTCCGTACAAGCACCAGGACACGCTGACGATGGGCTTCATCATGTCGTTCTAAGTCAGCCAGAAAGCAACAAATCGCAGAAGTAAAGGGAACGGGCCGGGGGAAATCGTGCCTCGTTCCCTTTTTTTGTCCTGACAACGAAGCGTCTGGGCCGGCATTCCGGGCCCAGCAGAGTTGAATCATCATGATGCCTTTCAAATGGAATCATTTCCTCGCGGCCGCCGCAGCGGTGACTGTTCTGCTGACCTGGAACGGAGTTCCGCTGACGCCGGTGCTCGCGGGGTGCGCGGCCGCGGCTTTGGTCGGCTGGCTGTTGCAACCGAAAGCCAAGACGGCCGGGAAATAGCCTGGATCGAGCGGAAAGCGCCGCCCCAGTGTGCGTTATCCTAAGACATCCACCAGGCCGTGGGGCGGCCGGATCGGGAGTGGCACTTCCGGACTGGGCGACCGAGCTCCAGCGACCCGAGCCGGCAGACCGCATCTAGACAAACCCGGTCCGAGCCACTCCGGACGGGAAAACTCCACCAAGATCGTTGAACCCTACGCATGGAAGAATCTGGACTCCCCTTACCCCTCGCGCTGCTGATTCTCTTCGGATCCGCGAAACTTGTCGGGGAGCTTTTTGAGCGACTCGGACAGCCGGGCATTGTAGGCGAGATCGTCGCCGGAGCGCTGGTAGGCCCAAGTCTGCTGGGCTGGGTCCACCCGAACGAAACCCTCACGGCACTCTCCGAGCTGGGCGTAATGTTCCTATTGTTCAGCGTCGGCCTGGAGGTGCATCCCGAGGAATTGCTCAAGGTCGGCGGGACGGCGGCCGTCGTGGCGATGCTGGGCGTGATCGTGCCGTTCGCCGCGGGTTGGATGATTTTCGTAGGCATCGGCGCTCCGCCCGCCGAGGCGATTTTCGTGGGGGCGGCGCTGGTGGCGACCAGCGTGGGCATTACGGCGTCGGTATTAGCGGATCGAGGATTACTACAGGAGATCGCCAGTAAGATCATCCTGGCGGCCGCGGTGATCGACGACGTTCTGGGACTGATTGTGCTGGCTGTGGTCAGCAGCGTGGCGCAGGGTGAAGTGAACGTCCTGGACATCGCATTTACCGCGACGCTGGCGATCACCTTCACGCTCGTGGTGGTGAAATGGGGCGCGCAGGCGGTGGGCCGGGTGATCCCGCAGATCGACAAGAGAGGGATGGCTCCGGAGTCGCAGTTTCACGGGGCATTGGTGCTGCTGTTCGGCATGGCGGCGCTGGCGACCATGAGCGGCGTAGCAGCGATTATCGGCGCGTTTCTGGCAGGGCTGGCGCTATCGCAGAGCGTCACGCATCGCGTGCACGACCTGACCAAGGGCGTCAACGAATTACTGGTGCCGTTCTTTCTGGCCGGAATCGGGCTGAATCTGGATGTTTCGATGTTCACCTCCGGCCCGACCTTGTTCCTGGCGCTCGGGCTGACGGCGGCGGCGGTGGTGACCAAACTCGTCGGCTGTGGACTGGGCGCGGTGCGGCTGGGCAAGAGCAACATGCTGAAGATCGGCCTGGGAATGGTTCCACGCGGCGAGGTCGGCATGGTGGTGGCGCAGATGGGGCTGTCCATGGCGGTGATCAGCCAGGAAACCTACGCGGTGGTGGTGTTCATGGCGGTGATGACCACCCTGGTGACCCCGGTACTGCTGAAATTCGCGTTCACGGATCCGCCCAAAGGCCAGAAGATGGCCGCCTGACGGCGCGGGACCTCGCCCGGAATGGGCCAAGCCACAAAGGCCGATTGCCAAACCAATCCAGCGATTTGCCAAGGCCGTGGCCAATGGCAGACAATTTGTAAGATGTCTGAGCTGGAAGTACGGACGCTCACGCGCGTCCTCCGAGCCGGTTGTGAAGGGACGGAGGAGTATGTCAACAAGGGGGATCGTGGTTCTCTGCAGCCGCCCGCTCCCTCCAGAGCCAGGTAGCTTACAGACGGGTTCCGGCGTCTCTGACCTCCAGCCGCGAACTCGCCCCAATTAGAAATGGAGAAGCAGGAGATACGTATGCAGGATCTACTCACACTGTCCTATTCCGAACTCGAAGCCCTGAACCTGAAGGCCAAGGACCAGCGCGCCAAGCGCGTTCCGATGGAAAAGGTTCGCGCCGAACGCCTGAAGTACCTGCAAGGGGAAAAGCGGATCAAAGCGGTCACCGTCATGTTCAGCGACCTGGAAGGCCGCCTGCACATGCTGGACTATGACAAGAAGTTTCTGGTCAATAGCTGGGACAACCTGACCTTTGACGGTTCCTCGATTCGCGGCTTCACGGCGCAGAACGAGAGCGACCTTCGTTTATTCGTGGACTGGCACGCGTTCTATTGGGCTCCGGGCGATGTATTTGGCGCGGGCAAAGTCCTGGTGTTCGGCGAGGTCGTCGACAAAGACGGCTCCCCGTATGAGGGGGACATGCGCGCCGTGCTGAAGCGGTACAGCGACGCACAGTTCACCAAGAAGGGCCTGACACTGAACGCCGCGAACGAGATCGAGGGCTTCCTGTTCCAGGGCCTCGACGCCGAACGGAGCTTTGCTGAGACCGGCGAGTTCGAGTACGTCACCAAGGGTGGCTACTATCATTCCCTGCCGGGCGATCCGCTGCGCATGTTCATTGACCGGGTGGCCGAAGTGCAGCGCGCGATGGGCTTCGAGAACGAAAAGGATCACCCGGAAGTGGCGCCGTCGCAGTTCGAGATCAACTACAGCTATGGCGAGGCGGTGGCCGCGGCGGACCGGATCCAGCTTTATAAGCTGATCTGCCGCCAGGTGGCGACCCAGCTCGGCATGACCGCCAGCTTCCTGCCCAAGCCGGTGGTGGGCGTGAACGGCAGCGGCATGCACACCAACGTTTCGGTATCCAAGGGCGGCAAGAACATCTTCTGGGATCCGAAGGGCGAGGAAAAGGTCAGCAAGACGGCATGGGAGTTCGTGGACCGCATTCTGTCGAGCGGCCTGGACATCTGCCTGTGCCTGAACGCGAGCGTCAACGCGTACCGGCGGCTGGATCCGCACTATGAGGCGCCGAATCAGTTGATCGCCTCGGCGGTGGATCGCGGCTCGATGGTGCGCATTCCGATCGGCAACGAGAAGAGCGCGCGCGTTGAGGTCCGCACGGTGGCGCCGGACGCGAATCCGTACATGGTGCTGTATTCGGTGTTCAAGACGGGTCTGGACGGTCCGATGTCGACGGTGGCGAATCTGCGGACCGCAAAACGCTTCCTGCCGGATAACATCTATGACGCTCTGAAGTTCTACAACCAATCGAAGTGGACCGATGAGCTGTTCGGCAAGGACGTCAAGGGGCGCTTCGCCGACCTGAAGCAGAATTCGGCGGACCGTTGCCCGCGCCTGCTGGGTACGCGGGTGAAGCGCGCCGAGGTCCAGTTCCATCACGAGGTCTACAACCAGTTCCTTTGGAACCAGTTCTAAAGATCCGTTTCCGGCTGTTTTTGCGGGATCGGGGGCAACCCCGGTCCCGTTTTGTTTTTCGAGGTCCGGACTTCGCAAACCCGCGGCGAGGGAGGCTGACGCTACAATACGGCAAGAGCGAATGAAGCCTTCGTCGTCTAATTCTGAATCTCTCACCCCTTCCACGGCGGAGGCCAGTGCCCCACCTCGGGTTCTGTATGTGCACATCTCGCCGGGCGGAATCCCGAAGCGCCCGATCGCTGAGGCCGCCGTCGGAAAAAACGGCATTCAAGGCGATATCTGCGCGCATCCGAAGATCCATGGCGGACCCAAGCAGGCGCTGCTGATCATTACCAATGAGGGGATCGAGGAACTGAAGCAAGCAGGGTATCGGCTGTATCCGGGAGCGCTGGGCGAGAACATCACCACCCAGGGGTTGGACCGGAAGTCGGTCAGGTTGGGGCAACGCTATCAGATCGGCGAGGTGATTGTTCAAATCACCAAGATGCGGCAGCCGTGCAAGACACTGACCCCGCTGGGGGAAGGAATCCAGGCCGAGCTGTACGACGACCAGGTGAAGGCCAGTGATCCCAGTTCGCCGCGTTGGGGGTTGGGCGGCTTCTATACGAGCATCGTCCAGACGGGAACGGTTCGTCCGGGCGATCCGATTCGGTTTCTGGGAGACGCGATGCGAGATCCCGTCATTGATGTATGAGGTGGGTTTGACGGGTCCGTTTGATGCCGGACGTTCCTCACACAATTTCTCCGATGCCGCGCCTGAAGGCGCTCGATTTGAGAGGGCCCCGTGTGTCGATGGACGTCGGCGCCCTGGCTCGGCACTGTTCGCCGGAGACGCTGGAGCAGTTTGATCTGCTGCTGGCGACTTCTCCTTCTCCCGCGCAAGGGCTGCACTACGCGGCGGCGTTCAGTGAACGGCAACCGGCGGTGCTGGGGAATCTGGCAAAGAACGCGGCGTCGCTGCGCTATCTGGTCGGCGTGTTCACCTACAGCCGGTTTCTATCGGAAAGCTTGCTGGAGCATCCCGGATGGAGCGCGCAACTGCTGGACGCCGACGACCTGAATCGCGTCGTCTCCAGCGAAGACTTGCGTCGCCGTTTGCTGCGAACGCTGCCTCCCGGGGTTCCCGATGCGGTCTACTTTGCCCGGTTTCGGAGGCGGCAACTGTTGCGCATCGTGGTTCGCGATGTCTTCGGGCTCGGAACGGTGCCGCAAATCACCAGCGAACTGACCACGCTCGCGGGGGTTATCGTCGATATCGCGTATCAGCGGATTTACGAATCCCTGGTCCGGCAGCATGGACGTCCGTTGGGCACCGACGGCGCCGAGGCGCATTTCTCGGTTCTGGCTCTGGGAAAGATGGGCGCCGAGGAGCTGAACTACAGCTCCGATATCGATTTGATGTTCCTCTATTCGGAGAACGGCCAGACCGATGGGGCCGAACCGATCAGCAATCAAGAGTTCTTCACGCGGGCAGCGAATCAGTTGACCAAACTCCTTTCGAGCTTCACGCCCGAGGGGATGTGTTACCGGGTCGATCTGCGTTTGCGGCCCGACGGGCAACAGGGTGAGATCTGCATTTCGCTGGACGGCGCGAAACATTACTACGGGTCGCGGGCGCGGGACTGGGAGTTGCAGATGCTGATCAAGGCTCGGGTGGCGGCGGGACATCGGGCTACGGGGCAGGCGCTGCTGGCGTTCACGGCTCCTAAGACCTATTCGACGACGCTGGACTTCTCGGCGATCGAGCAGCTCTCGCTGACGCGAGAACGGATCAACGAGTCGATTGAAACCAGGGCTGCAAATCGAGCAGCGGGCAGGAGCGGGTTGCGGACTCGACGCTCGCGTCCTTCGAGGCTTCCGCCGCAGGATCCGCCCGGACGCGAGGGAATCGACGTCAAGCTGCATCGCGGGGGGATCCGCGATATCGAATTTCTGGTGCAGTGCCTGCAACGGCTGCAGGGCGGCGCGGAACCGTGGCTGCAACATCGGGCGACGCTGCAGGCGCTGGCTCGTCTGCAGGACAAGGGCATCCTTTCCGATACCGACTATGGGCGTCTGGCCGCCGCGTATCAATTTCTGCGCAACCTGGAGCACCGGCTACAGTTCGACGAAGACCGGCAGACGCATACGCTGCCGACGGAACCAGGGGAGCTTGCGATTCTGGGGCGGAAGATGCCGGGCCTGACCGATCCGGACGCGTTGGCCTCGGAGTTGGAGCGTCATTTCGAACAGGTCAGCGCTATCTATGACCGGGTCATTCATATGCCGGCGACCGCGACCGAAGGGCTGCAAACGGCGACGCTGCTGACGACGCTCCAGATGAGCGCGCCTCATCTGGCGACGGCGGTACGCGGGGCGGAGCTGACTCGTGGCGCGGCCCGATTCGAACATTTTTTGGAACGCCTGGCCTCGGAGCATCCGCAGGACTTGGAGCAGCTGGATCGGGACGCGGAGTTGACCTCGGCCACGTTGGACCTGTTTGAGCACAGCCCGTTCTTTTCCGAGGAACTGGTGCGACGTCCGGCAAACGTGATGGAGCTGATGCAGCCGGCGGATCCAGTTGTCGAGGAGATTGCGCAAGCCAGCGATCAGACCGCGCTCCGGCGTGCGTACCGTCGTGGCTTGCTGCGCATCGAAGCGGGAGGACTATTCCGCTCCGAGCCGCTCTTTGAAGCATTGGACACGCATTCGTCGCTGGCGGAATCCGTGATTCGCACCGTCTATCGCTTCATTCTGGAGGAGGACGGGAACCAGCAGGACGTCAATACAGCTCCTTTGTGGGTGATCTCGCTGGGCCGGCTGGGGATGCGCGAGTTCGACCTGGGCTCCGATGCGGACCTGGCGTTCGTGCTGGCCGATGAAGCTGCGCGAGATACCGAGTCGCTGGCTCATTGGACGCGTATTGCGGAACGGATGATCGCGATGATCACGGCGTACACGGGCTCGGGGAATCTGTTCGCGGTGGATACACGGCTGCGACCCTATGGCGGGGCCGGTGCGCTGGTGATGGGCGCCGGCCGCATGCTGGAATATTTCAAGCACGACGCCGAGGCATGGGAGGGAATCACGTATCTGAAAGCTCGGGTGGTGGCCGGAGATCCGGAAGCGGCGGAGACTTTCCTGATGGATCTGCAGCAGACCTATTGGAATCGGTATGGGGCGGCGGGCAGTTCGCGTGGGGAACTGCGCAAGATGCGGCTGCGGCTCGAGGAGGAGACCGGCAAGGCCAGGCCGCTCAAGGCGGGTTCGGGCGGCTATTACGACATCGATTTCGTGCTACTGTTCCTGCGCCTGAAAAATGCGGGCATCTACTATCGGGCGCTGAATACGCCGGCGAGGATCAAGGCGCTGGAGGCGATCGGCGCGCTGAATGCGCAAAACGCCAGCTTCCTGACCGATGCAGCGACCTTCTACCGCGCATTGGATCATGCGATTCGTTTGATTTCGGGGAAGGCCGAGGGGCATCTGCCGAAGTCCAGCAGCCAGCGCGACAATCTGGAATCGATTCTGCCGCGCTGGACGCCGATCCCGCTGCATGAGCTGAAACAGGTGCAGCTCGCCACGAGGGCGCTGTTTACGCGAATCTTCGGATAGCCCCGCGAAGCTTCGCCACGCGGCGGCGGACCTGGGTTACTCTTTGATCCCCAGCGCCTTCATCTTGCGGTAGAGATGGCTGCGCTCCAGGCCCAGCATTTCCGCGGCCCGAGTGACATTGCCGCGGGATTCTTCGAGCTTCTTCTGGATGTAGTCGCGCTCGGCGGCCTGGCGGACATCCTGCAGGGAGCCGAATTGCTCCACGGGCTTGTAGAAAACGGCGCGGCGGGCAGGATCGAGCGGCAAGTGATCCGCGTCGATCTGCTCCTGCGGATTCATAATAACGATCCGCTCCATCAGATTGCGTAGCTCGCGGACATTGCCCGGCCAGGGATATTCCGCCAGGGCGCGCAACGCCTCCGGAGGTCAGTTGCTTGGGCTTGCGGCCGTAGGAGGAAGTGAACTCGTCCAGGAAATGGTTCGCGAGCATGGGAATGTCTTCGACGCGATCGCGCAGCGGCGGCACGTGGAACGGGATCACGTTGAGCCGGTAGAACAAGTCCTCGCGAAAGTTGCCGCTTTCGATTTCGTCTTCGAGATTCTTGTTCGTGGAGGCCACGACGCGGACATCCACCTGGATCGATTCGGACGCACCCACCGGCTCCAGACGCTGTTCTTCCAGCGCGCGCAGGACTTTGGCCTGCGTCTTGAGCGACATGTCGCCGACCTCGTCGAGGAACAAAGTGCCGCCGTCGGCCCGCTGGAGCTTACCGACCTTGTCCTCCAGCATGCCGGAGAAACTGCCCTTGCGATGGCCGAACAGCTCGCTTTCGATCATCTCTTCGGGAATGGCGGCGCAGTTGACCTCGACGAAGGGGTCGTTGGCGCGCGCGCTGGCGGCATGGATCGCGCGGGCGATCAGTTCCTTGCCAGAACCGCTTTCTCCAAAGATCAGGACGCGGCCATTGGTGGCGGCCATGAGCTCCAGTTGTTGCCGCAACGCCTTCATCGGAACGCTTTCGCCGATGATGCGATAGCGCTCACTGCCGGTCAACTCGCGGAGCTGGGCCTGCAGTTTGTGCTGTTGCAGGGCGTTGTTGATCACCACCGTGACCTTTTCAATGGTCAGCGGCTTTTCGAGGAAATCGAAGGCGCCGAGCTTGGTGGCGCGGACGGCGGTTTCGATGGTGCCGTGGCCGGAAATCACCACAACTTCGGGACGGTCCGCGGGGGGGATCTCCTGAATGTGAGTGAGGGTTTCCAGACCATCGATGCCAGGGAGCCAGACATCCAGCAAGACAATGTCGTAGCGATGGTCCGCGAGTTCTTCCAGGCACTCCTCGCCGGTTTCGACGGCTTTGCAGGAGAATCCCTCGTCTTCGAGTACGCCGGCGAGCGATTCGCGAATCCCAGGTTCATCGTCAACAATCAGGACGTGGGTCTGCTTCACAGCTCGACCTCAACCGCGGTGGTCATTTCCGCCGGCGGGGACGCCGCAACCGGGATCTCCACGTAGAACCTCGCTCCTTGTGGCTTGTTGTCCTCGACCCGTACCCGGCCGCCGTGCTCGGCCACGATGTGGTTCACGATCGCGAGCCCCAGGCCAGTGCCGCGCCCTTTGGTGGAGAAGTAGGGCAAGAAGAGCTTTTCTTTGTCTTCCTGCGACACGCCGCGGCCGGTGTCGGCAACCACCAGTTCGACCGCGTCTCCGGAGACCAGACGAGTGGCGACCAGGAGGCGGCGGATCATGGAATCCTGCATCGCTTCGGCGGCGTTGTCGACCAGATTGACCACGATGCGTTTCATCTGTTCGGGGTCGGCGAGAACCTGTGGCGGGTTGGCAGCGAGGTCCACCGTCAATTCGATTCCCTTCAGGCGCCCTTCGAACACGTCCAGCCCGTTGCGGACCACCTCATTGAGATTGCAGCGCACAAGATTGGCGGCGGGGAACCGGGAAAACTGAGAAAACTCGTCGGCGAGCGCTTTCACGGACTGCACTTCGCGGGTGATCGTGTCAGCGCACTGGCGCAGGACACGTTCGGCGTCTTCCAGATGCGCCTGGTCTCCGTTGCTCCGGCGATCCAGTTGGCGGGAGATGCGTTCGGCGGAAAGCGCGATCGGCGTCAGGGGATTCTTCAACTCGTGCGCGATGCGGCGAGCGACCTCATGCCAGGCGGCCGCCTTCTGGGCACGCAACAAGTCACTGGTGTCTTCCAGGACGACGACGTAGCCGGGGGCGTCCGGCTCGCCGGCCGGCAGAGCGCTGACGGTGACCGCCAGATGCTTCACCGGATCCTCCGAGGAGACTTCGACCTGGCTGGATGCGATCCCCGTGCGGCGCGCGCGGTTCATCAGATATTGGATTTCGGCGTCGTGCTCCGAGGTGAGCAGGTCACTCAGAGTCTCGGCTTTGTCGACGTCTTTGTGGGGGAACAGGCCGCGCAGGGCCCGGTTCACGCGTTGAATGCGGCCGTCGGAGGTGAGCGAGATCACGCCGGTGGGGATGCTTTCGAGGATCGCCTCGGTGAAGCGACGGCGGCTTTCGAGCTCGCGGCGGTTCTGCTCCAGGCCCTGGGTCATATCGTTGAACCCGTGCACCAGCGCCGCCATCTCGTCGCTGGCCGGGGTGTGGACGCGATAGCTGAGGTTGCCTTCGCGAACCTGTTTCGCGGCAACCAGCAGCGAAGAAATCGGACTGCTGATCAGCCGCGACACCTTTAGCGCAATCCAGGTGGCAACGAACAGGATGAACAGCGCGATCAGCAGAATGAAAAGCAGATACTGCGTGCGGATCTCCCGCTTTTCGCCGGACACCTGCGCGTAGCGCTGCATGAAATTGTCGATCAGGTTTTGCTCGGCGGCCAGGTCCACGGTCGGCTGGACGCGCACGGTGAGCTGCCGGCCGCCCGGGATTTCCGCGCGCCCGGTGTAGACACGTCCTTCACCGACGTCGGTTTTGCAGAGGACGGTTCCAGATCCGCTCGCCTCGTCGACCCTCAGTTCGGTGATGCGATTGTCCTGGCAGAGTGTGGCGAAGTCGGTGGCGGTGTCATAAATCTCCGGCGCGGTCGCCAGCCAGTTCGCCAAGGCTTGCGCTCGCCCGTTGATTTCGGACTGGAAGGAGTCATTGGTTTGCGCCAACTCCAGCTTGATGCCCTCCACCGGCACCATGAACCACTTTTCAATGTTGCGATTCAGGATCTGATAGCTGAAGGAGACCAGGAAAATGACGGGCAGGACACTGAGCGCCAACGCCCCGAGCACTAGTTTGGTTTGGATCCTGGAACCTTCCTGATCGCGCTGTTTGTCCAGGTAGAGGTTCACGAAGGTGCGGAACAGCATGAACCCCAGCAGCACCGCCAGCAGGAAAATCAGCGTGGAGGCGAGCCACAGGACGAAGGTTTGCAGGGCGCTCTCCGGGCCGTACTCGCCGAAATCGAACGAGGCCTGCCAGGTGATCACCGCGATCAGAATCGCCAGCAGCACCGAGCTTGTAATAAATACATGGCGCTTGCGCATCGGTAGTTCCAATTATATGGCTGATCCGGCGAGGGATTCGGGGACCGGGGGACGCGTTCCGGACGGCACGGCCCAGCCAAGGGGCGCCTCCGGCGATTCGGCCCGGCACCGGTTGGTATCCTGAAGGATCAAAATCCATGAGTCGCATTTCCTTTGCTTTTCGCAGCTTCTTCGCCATTTTGTTTGGCGGCAACCTACCGGCGGACATCGCCCAGGCGTTCGGCTATCAGAAGGCGGTGCCGGTGAAGGCGCCTCCGCCGCCGGAGAAGAAACCTTCGCCCGAAGACGGCGCGGTGGAGCTTCTCGGCATCCTGCAACGCGATGCCCGGCTGGTCGATTTTCTGATGGAAGATATTTCGGCGTTCTCCGATGACCAGATCGGCGCGGCGGTGCGCGAGGTGCATCAGAACGCGGCCACGGCGCTGAATCGGCACTTTGAGCTCGGGCCCGTGATTGATGCGGTGGAGGAAACCGAGGTCCAGACCGCAGGGCTCGAAAAGAAAAACTACAAGTTGATCGGCAACGTGCCGGCCAGCGGCAAAGCCGCCAAGGGCGTGCTACGTCACAAGGGTTGGCGGGCCACGAACGTGGACCTGCCGAAGCCGCAGATCGGGAACCTGCTGATCACACCCGCCGAAATCGAGGTCGAGTAAGGGGCACGCGCCCTCCACGCTCTCACCATGAATATTGGTATCGATCTCGGCACCACCAACTCCGCGCTCTCTTATATTGATCCCGCTCTTGCCGCGGAAGCCGGCTCGCCGGAAATCGAGATTCTGAAGATTCCGCAGTACGTGGCGCAGGATCGGATCGAGGCGCTGCGTTCCCTGCCCTCGTTCCTGCACCTGGGCGAGCAGGAATATATCGGCGCTTACGCGCGCGAGCAGGGCGCGCTGGTTCCCACCAAAAGCGTTCATTCGGCCAAGAGCTGGCTGTCGAATCCGGATGTTGACCGGACGGCAAAGATCCTGCCCTGGGATGCCAAGGAGGGCGGACGGATCTATTCGCCGGTCGAGGTGTCGACGCGGATCCTGGAATACCTGGCCAACGCCTGGAAGAAGCAGAAAGGGTCGCCGATCACCGAGCATTCGGTGGTGCTGACCGTGCCGGCGAGCTTTGACGAGGAAGCTCGCGAGCTGACGGTGGAAGCGGCGCGCGCGGCGGGTATTGAAAACCTGACGCTGCTGGAAGAGCCAGCGGCGGCGTTCTATTCGTGGATCGCGAACGATCTGTCGCGGTCGCAGAAGAGCCTGTTCAATGGGCAGACGGTGCTGATTTGCGACGTCGGCGGCGGCACCAGCGACTTCACGCTGATCAAGGTGAATCGCGAAGGCGATCGCGTGGACTTCACGCGGACGGCAGTCGGCAAGCACCTGCTGCTCGGCGGCGACAACCTGGATCTGACGCTGGCGTGGCTGGTGGAATCCAAGCTCGGCAAGACGCTCTCCATCCGGCAGCGCAGCGGGTTGCGCCGGCAGTGCGCGGCGGCCAAAGAAAAGCTCCTGTCGGAGGAGAACGTCAAGAGCGTCGAGATCACGGTGCTCGGCGGAGGCTCCAGCCTGATCGGCGGGACGCTGCGAACCGAGATTACGCGCGACGAGGTCCTGGAGATCGCGCTGGACGGATTCCTGCCGGGTTGTGAGCTCACCGACCGGCCCCAGGAAGAAGAGAACAGCCCGTACCGTGAGTTGGGGTTGCCGTATGTCTCGGACCCGGCCGTGACACGCCATCTGGCGGCATTCCTGGCCAGCGCGGGCGACGCCAAACCGGACGCGATCCTGTTCAACGGCGGGTTCTTCATCCCGGAGATTCTGCGGCAGCGGGTGGCGGACGTCCTGCAGTATTGGTTCGGCAAACGCCCGACGATCTTTGAGAATCGCGATCTGGATCTCGCGGTGTCGGTCGGGGCGGCTTATTACTCTTATGTTCGTTCGACAGGCGCGGGGCTGCTGGTTCGCGGCGGACTTCCGCGGGCGTATTTCATTGGACTGGCCGATGGATCCGGCGCGGCGGAGGCCGACGGAAATCTCCGCACGCTGTGCCTGATGCCACGCGGGGCGGAGGAAGGGACCGAGCTATCGATCGATCCCGGCAATCTGCACTTAGTCGCCAACAAGCCGGTCGCATTCCGGCTGTACAGTTCGCTGACGCGCGCCGACGATGCAGCCGGAGCCGTGGTGACGTTCAGTCCGTCCGAACAGGAAGAGCTTCATTTGCATGCGCCGTTGAATGCGGTGCTGCGGTTCGGCAAAGCGGGAGAACGACTGGTGCCGACCAAGCTGGGTGCACGGCTGACCGAGGTCGGGACGCTGGATATCTGGGCGGATTCGAAGACGACGGATCATCGCTGGCGCCTGCAGTTTGAGTTGCGCAAGCAGTCGGCGATGAAGAAGGCGGCGAAACCGGCCGCGGTGATCGCAGATGAAGCGGTGGCAGAAGCGGTCGCACTAATTCCGAAGGTTTTTTCGGGTGGCGTTCCCGCGCCGGAGGATCTGGAACCGGAGAAGCTCCCAGCGCTGCTGGAGCAGACGCTGTCGCTGGGGCGCAGTTCCTGGCCGCTGTCGGCGATTCGGAAGCTCGGCGATCAATTCCTGGAGCTGGCTCCGGGACGCAAGAAGAGCGCGGCGCATGAGTTCCGGTGGCTGAATCTGTGCGGGCTGTGTTTGCGCCCGGGGTTTGGATTCCCGGGCGATGAGTTCCGGATTGAGCAGGCCCGGCGGGTTTACGCCGAAGGGCTGACGTTCGGCAATCAGGTGCAGAACGAGATCGAGTGGTGGATCTTCTGGGGGCGCGTCGCCGGCGGGCTGAACCGGAATCAGCAGACCGATATTTTCCAGCGCCTGTCTCCGATTCTGTTGCCGCGCGGCGGGAAGCGCCAGCGGACCAATCAGGCTCTGCTGCGCGAAATGTGGCGGGCGGCGTCAAGCCTGGAACTGCTGCCGATCCAGACTAAGACGCAGCTCGGCGAGGCGATCGTCATGCAGGTGGCCGCCAAAGAAGATAAAGAAAAATTCCGGCAGACGGGCCTATGGTGCCTGGCTCGGCTGGGTGCACGGAAGCTGTTCTACGGTCCGATCAACCAGGTGATCCCACCTTCGACGGTGGCACGCTGGGCGGAGCAGATCCTCAAGGTGGAAGGCGCCGAGGACGCGGTGGGCGCGATGGCAAGGCACACCGGCGATGCGACGCGCGATCTCCCGGCGGCGACGCTTTCCATCGTGCGGCGCGCGTTCCCGGATCTGGACCTGGATCGGGATCCGGAGACGGACCTCGCCGCCATGGGCCGGATTTTTGGTGAAGAGTTGCCCTCCGGGCTGGTATTTGGCGAAGCAGACGAGACGTAAGGCAAGCGCGCGAGCCTATACCGCCACTTCCAGCCTCGCCGCTTAGAACATGGACGAGACCTCCATTGTCGATTGGCTAACCAAGCAGGCCGCCGCCAAGGGGAAAGACGCGCGACGTTCGGACTCGCGGATTACGCTGGGCATCGGCGATGACTGCGCAATTTTCACCCCCGCCGCCGGCGAGAACCTCGTTTTCACCACCGATCAACTGATTGAAGGGATCCACTTCAAGCCCGATACGGCGCCGGGCAAGCTCGGGGCGCGTGTGCTGGCTCGCAATTTAAGCGATCTGGCCTCGATGGGCGCGGAGCCTCGCTTCTGCCTGGTCAACGTCGCCGTGCCGGCAGAGACTTCGGAGGCGTTCCTGAAGGCGTTCTTTCGGGGGCTGCTGAAACTCGCCGGCAGCACGGGCACAACGCTAGCCGGTGGCGATCTGGCGCATTCCCCGACGATGCATTTCGATGTGACCGCCTGCGGATCCGTGCCGCGCGGGAAGGCCCTGCGCCGCGATGGAGCACAGGTCGGCGATGCGATCTACGTTTCCGGGAAACTCGGCAAGCCGTGGGATCGTCCGATCCGGCCTCGGCTGGGACTGGGCGTCGCGCTGCGCGAACGCGCGACGGCGTGTATCGATATCAGCGACGGGCTGGCGATGGATCTGCACCGGCTGCTGATTGCGTCCAGTTCAATGGGAGCCGCGCTGGGCGCGGAGCTGGCGAAAGTCCCGGTCTATCGGGGCGCGACGCTGGATCGCGCGCTGCACGGCGGCGAGGACTATGAGCTGTTATTCACGATGCCAGCGCGGAGAAAGCCTCCGGCAGGGTGTGTCCGGATCGGCGTGATTGTGGAGGACAGTAAGCGCGAAGCTGGGCGCATCACGTTCCAAGGGGCGCCGGTGGAGCCGAAAGGCTACGATCACTTCAGGGAGTAAGCCGACTTTGGGGACAGGCTGCGAGGGAACGTTGTGGCGGCTTAATTCGCCCGTCGGGCCGAAATGGGGCTTGTGCAAGGGAGCGCGTGTCCGTGGCAAGCCTGTCCCCGGGACTACTTGGGGATCTCCATCAGGTAGTCGGTGATCTGCTCCAGATCCTTGTTGTCGAATTTATAGGCCGGCATGGACGAGCCCGGGGAGAAGCCCGCGGGATCCGCGAAGTGGCCCATCACCCATTCGCGATCGCGCCGCGCGGCAAGCCCGTTCAGGATTGGCGCCCGGCGTCCGCCAGCCTCATTGATCGTGTGACAGAAGCCGCAGCCTCGGACATGATAGATTTGCGCGCCACGGATCGGACCCTCGGGCGGATTCGCCCAAGTTTCAAGCTCGGCCTCGCCGCGGCGAGTGACTAAGGTGACCAGAGCGTTCATCTCCGAACGGGACAGCTTCGATTCCGGCGATTCCTCACTCGGATGAGCGAAGTGTTCCATCAACCAGTCCTGAGATTTGTAGGACGGCTCGCGGGCGAGGTCCGGACCCGGCGTGGACCGTCCCAGCACGTGGCAGCTTCCACATTCGCCCTTTTCGAAATAGCCGATTGCCGCGAGTTCCTCGGGGGGAACTTCGCGCCACGGCTGAGGCGGCAGGAGTCCAGCGTTCAGGTCCTCGGTGCTGGGAGGGGTGGTCGCAATGGCGCGCTGGGTGAGCGCGGCCCATCCGATCACGGACAGCGCGACGATCGCGATCGCGGTGGTGCGTTTGGCCACGCGAATCGCCTTGCCACGATCCAGAAACGGAACCAGGAATAGCAGGCCGATGGCGAGATTCGGCAGAATGACGGCGCCGACTAACTCCAGCGGTCCCTCGAAGAACTTCAGCAGTTGGAACAGGAACAGGAAATACCACTCCGGACGCGGGATGTACTGCGAATCGGTGGGATCCGCCATGCTCCCCAGGCCCAGCGCGGCGAAGTTGGCAAACAGTGCCACCACCATCACGTAGCCAAAAATCGCAACGGTGTCCTTGAAAACCTGCTCGGGATAGAACTTTTTCTTCGGCTTGTGAGTGTCGGCCGGAACCGGAGCCACGCCGTGCCTTCGAACCAGGATCACGTGCAGCGTCGCCAGCAAGGCCATGGCGGCCGGCAACAGCATTACGTGGGCCGTATAGAATCGCGCGAAGGTGATGTTGCCGATGGATCCATTTTCCGCGCCCAGCAGACGTTGCGCATACTCGCCGAGCACCGGCATCAGTCCGGCGATTTCCGTGGTGACGATGGTTCCCCAGTAAGCCCGATTGTCCCAGGGCAACAGGTATCCGGTGAGCCCGAACGCCAGCGTCAGCAGCAGCAGCACCACGCCGACGATCCAGGTCGCCTCGCGGGGCTTTTTATACGCGCCCCAGAGGAACGTCTGCACCATGTGCAGAACCACGATCACGATCATGCAACTGGCACCCCAATGATGCAGCCCGCGAATCAGCGCACCGCCGGTGACCTGCGTCATGATATAGCGCACGCTGGCATGCGCGTCATCAGGCGTGGGTCCGTAGTTCAGGGCGAGCAGGAGGCCGGTCGCAACCTGGATCAGGAAGGCGAACAGCGCAACGCTGCCGAAGACCTGATGCCATCCGGCCGAGGCCGGAATCTCCTCGTCGAGAAATTTCTTGATGAACGATGGAATCCCGGTGCGGTCATCAATGGCACTGATGATGCCTTTCAGCATTCGTCTATGCCTCTTCGTCCTTGGGTTGGCCGACCAGCAACATCCCGCCTTCAACCCGCGTAACTAAATGCGTTAGTCCACGCGGCGCAGGACCTTCCAATCGCTCACCATCCGCCGAGAACGAAGATGCGTGACAGGGACATTCGAACGTGTCGGTGTCGTAGTCGAAATGATAAATGCAACCGAGGTGGGGACAGGCCGGATCAAACGCCACGGCATCCTCGTCGGACCGCTTCAAAACCCATGCGGTGGTCTTCTCGCGAATCTCTTTCCAACCGTCCTGGCGGGTGCGATAGTAGATCACCTCTTGCGGGACGCCGCTTTCGAGCTGGTTCATATCGGCGACTTCGACCAAGCTGGCCGCGTCCGATGATTTGGGCCGGAGAAGCAGATAGAGGCTTGCCGGGGCCGCGACAATGGCAGTGATCGCCGCGCCAAGCAATTGAATCACGCGCACATGAAATTGGCGCCGAGTTTCCGTTACGTTTGCCTCAGAGCTCCGGGGTTGTTCCTTCATGACCTTATCCTGACTGCATACTTGTGAAGGCTTCACGGATGCCGGGGGTAGCTATGACAGGTAGTATACTGATGAATCCGTGACTTCATCGCCTGCTTTTTGGCTTACCGTAATAGCCGTCATAGGGGCTATCTCAGGCGTGCTGCTGAGCGCGTTTGGGCCGCTTTCGCGGCGTCTTGTGCCGTTTGGCGGGGGTGCGCTTTTGGGCGTCGCCCTGTTCTGGGTGCTCCCAGAAATGGCCGAATTTTTTCGCTGGCCGGGAGCAATTCTGTGGATCACGGGCGGGGCGCTCCTGCTATTTGGAATAGATCGCTACGTTTATCCGGTATGCCCGGCATGTTCGCCGGCGCACGACCATTCGCATTGCTCGACCCGGCTCCATGGCTTCGCGACGCCACTTCTGGCCGCCGCGGCACTCCACGCTACTTTGGACGGCTGGAGCGCGACGGCCGTTTCGGACAACGTTCGCTTGAACCTGGGATTCCTGACCGGGCTCGCGGCGCACAAGCTGCCAGAGGGGCTGGCGCTGGGCATGATTGCACGGGCATCGTTGAAGTCGCGGCGGGCGGCATTGCTGTGGAGCGGCGGCGCTCAGGCGATGACGCTGGTGGGCGCGGGCCTGGAATTGGTCTTCGCCCCGTATATGAGCTCGGACGCGCTGCATGCGATCCTGGCGCTGGTGGGCGGCAGTTTCCTCTACCTCGGCTACCATGCGATCCACGGCGAGCTGCGGCGCAGCGGCGCTTCCCCGGCCTTGGTTCCGGCGCTGACCGGCGTCGCGGGATCCAGCGTCCTGCGGCTTTTTATCCGATAAGTCCTCTCCCCGGCAGCAAGGCTTACCACTCGTCGCTGGCACGCGCGGATGAAAGAAAGATGTGTCGCAATCAGCAGTGTTTTGCGCGGGAGGACTGAAGCCCTCCGCAAGCTGAACCTCGCCCCACGCGCGCGACGTAGGACACGCGGCGTAGGACAATGGACCCATGGCGACCGATTGGCCTTGGCCCGACGAACTCGACGCATTGATTGCCGCCCCGGATCACCATACCCTGATCCTGGAAAATGACGACATGCGGCTGCTCGACACAGTGATCCCGGTGGGGGATACGGTGCCGGTCCATACGCATCGTTGGCCGGCCGTTTACTACACACTGCGTTTCAGCCACTTTGTCCGGCGCGATGGCGAAGGGAACGAATTGTTCGATTCGCGCAATCTGACCGAGCCCATGCCGTCGGCCGGTTTTCTGGAGAATCTGCCCCCGCATAGCGTGGAGAACGTCGGCGACCAGGACATTCACCTGGTCAGTGTTGAGTTGAAGCGCACGCAGCGCGATTAAATCATGAAGCCTTCCGGCATTACGATCATCGGGGTCCCGATGGACCTGGGCGCGGGCCGCCGCGGGGTGGATATGGGTCCGTCGGCGCTACGGATCGCGAACCTGAAGGCTCGCCTGACGGCGCTGGGCTATGAGGTTACCGACCGCGGCAACATCGAAGTGGACCAACCGGAGAGTTCTCCGGAAGGCGATACCAAGACTCGTTATCTGCCGCAGATTGCCCATACTTGTGCGCGGCTGGCCGATGTCGTGGAACAAGCCGCCACGAACGACGGACGTCCGCTGGTGCTGGGAGGGGATCATTCGATCGCGGTGGGAACCGTGGCCGGGATGGCTCGGAACGCGTTTAAAAACAACCGCAAGCTCGGCCTGATCTGGATTGACGCGCACGCCGACATGAACACCCCGGATTCCAGCCCGAGCGGTAATGTCCACGGGATGCCGCTGGCCTCAATCGTGGGATTGGGACCGCGCGCTCTGACGGAGTTAGCTGGTCCCGTACCGATGGTGGACCCCTCGAACATCGCCATCGTGGGGCTGCGCAGCGTCGATGAACTGGAGCGGTTGAACGTCCGCAGCACCGGCATTCACGCGTTCACCATGCGCGACATCGATGAGCAGGGCATCGCCACGATCATGCAGCGCGCGATTCATGCGGCGACGTCGGGGACCTCGGGATTCCATCTGTCCTTCGACATTGACTCAGTGGATCCCGACGAAGCGCCGGGCGTCGGGACGCCGGTGCCGGGCGGGCTGACCTATCGCGAAGCACACCTCGCGATGGAGTTGGTGGGAGATTCCGATTCGATGATGTCGATGGAGATGGTGGAGGTGAATCCGGTGATGGACGTCTCCAATCGCACGGCTCGGCTGGCGGTGGACCTGATCCTGTCGGCGCTGGGGAAACGGATTCTGTAAAGGAACTATGGGCGAAACAGCAACCAAACGATTGCGCGTTGCGGTATTGTGCGGCGGCCGCAGCGGGGAGCACGAGATCTCTCTGCGATCGGCCGAGGCCATTGTCGAGAGCCTGGATAAGACCAGATACGAGGTCGAGCGGATTTTTATTTCGCCGGAAGGCCAGTGGTCGCCGCGCGCGATTCAACCGGACCCGACGGCCAATCCGGAGATCGACGTGGTCTTCCCCGTGCTGCATGGAACGTTCGGCGAAGACGGCACGGTGCAGGGTCTACTGGAGCTCGCGGGGCTGCCGTATGTCGGTCCGGGCGTGCTCGCCTCGGCGGCGGCGATGCACAAGGACATCGCCAAGCGCCTGCTGCTGCATCGCGGATTGCCGGTCGTCGAATGGGTGACCTGCGAGCGCGGGGCGACCGACGCAAAGCAGATTCGCGATGCTTTCCCTTACCCCGTATTCGTCAAGCCCGCCAACCTGGGCTCGTCGGTCGGAATTTCAAAGGCCGCATCTTCCGAGGCCCTTGACGAGGCCCTGGCATTGGCGTTCCGGTATGACCGCACGGTCCTGATCGAGCGAGGCATCCAGGGACGCGAATTCGAATGCGCTGTTTTGGGGAACGATGCCCCTGAAGCGGCGATCCCCTGCGAAATCATCCCGTCGCGCGATTTCTACGACTACGAAGATAAATACGTTCTTGGCACCGCGCAAACGATCGTGCCGGCCGACATTGATGCGGAGCTCACTGCGAGGATGCGCGGCCTCGCCGTGGAAGCCTTCCGCGCATTAAGCTGCGAAGGCATGGCCCGGGTCGATTTCCTGCTCGAAGAAGGAACGGGCAAGTTATATATCAATGAGGTCAACACGATCCCCGGCTTCACCTCCATCAGCATGTATCCCAAGATGTGGGAAGCCGCTGGCGTCGGCTTTAGCGAACTATTGGACCGGCTGATCGAACTCGCGCTGGAACGGCACCGGCGCGGCCAGTTGACCCAATTCGCCCGTTAGCCGCCCGCGCGACGGGTACCTGATCCGGCGCCCGTCACAATGAAAGCCCGTCACAATAAAATATGATCGGTTGCGGCTGCGTCATCGTTTTGATTCTCATCGGAGCCCTGGCTTACTGGCTCATGCAGTCCGGCTAGACCATTGTCTAAATAAGCCGAGCGGGTGTCTGAATAAGCCTAGCGAGCCAAACCGCAGCGACTTCTATTCCTGATTGTCGTCGGGTTGATCGGCCGGCGGATTCGCGCCACCGCGGCCCGCGCGTCCGCCGGCACCGCCACGTCCACCAGCTCCGCCAGCTCCCCAGCTCCGCCGCGGCCGAGTCCACCGCGGCCACCGCGACCGCCCCGTCCGGCCGGTGGAGCAGGAGGCGCTCCAACCCGAACGTCAGCCATCATCTCGCTCACGTCCCCGTCGTCGATGAAGCGCTCGGCCACCATGCGATTCGCAGCCTGAACCTTGGCGTGATCGTATTTCTCAAGGCTCCCGTAGCGCGCGGCGACTTCCGCATCGGTGAGTTTATGCGTCGCTCCGAGCTCGCGGCACACGCCTGGGCCACCAGTATTCGTCGTATAGGTGGCGGTCGGCGCGTCAGCGTACGGGCTACGCACGCCTCCCTCAGCGATGCCCATCCCGTCCAGTTTCAGGCTGGCGTTGTCGGCGCCCGGATTCTGCACGGTAATTCGTTCCGCGTAGGGCGGCCGAATGCGATAGTGCACCCAGCGATCCAGATTGTAAAAGGCGCTGTTCATCACGAACTTCAGCAGCGGCAGCTTCTGCAACGGGATCGGCGGCTCACAGGCGACGTCGAACGGGAACGCGTCGGTCCCCTGGGCATGACCCACCGCTTTCATCTGATCCTCGCGGCTCGGCATGGCGCGATACGGCTCCGAATCGATGTGCGCGGCGACCGCGACCTCATAGCGGCGGAACGGACCGGACTTTTCGTCGCTGTCCTCCTTGCGGTTCCAGTAGGTATTCAGGATCTCGCCCTGCGCCAGGACCTCCACCACCGGAACATCCACATCCTTCAACTGGCGCCGCGAATCGTCGGCGGCGAAGTTCGGCGTGCAGTCATTGATCGGAGCCGGAGCACCGGGGCTCTTGACGTAGTAGCCGTCGTACAACGGGCCCTTGTCTTCAGTCTGCCAACGGTCATGGAAGGAGTTGATATACGTCTCGATCTCGTTGTTCTGCGTGGCGAGGTACACGCGCTGGACTTCGAAATCCGGCATGTATTCATGCACCGCGTCGCTCTTGAACCATGCGGCGAGCTGCGCCAGCATGTCCCACTTCAATCCATTCTCCATCGGTCCGCGCATGCGGTCCGATCCGGGGCAGGCCTGCCCGGCCTTGGGGTTGGCGAAGGAGAGGTCGCTGTAGCGCGCCGGGTTGAACGTCTTCAAACCCTCCACCGAGTTCGGGCCGCTGACGCCGATCCAGATGTCTCCCTTGCGGATAAAATGATCCGCCGAATAGCCCCAGATCATGGGCCAATCAAAGCGACGCGCGGTGTTGAACATCTCCACGATGACGGTTCCGCTGAAGGCGAACCGGTTATCGGGACGCCGCACCAGAATGCGATTGACGTAGGGCGCGTTGGGCGTCTCCACTTCCAGCGTGGCGTTATTGGCCGCCCATTTGTAGATATTGGCGTTGCCTGAAACGATGAACTCCTCCTCCACGTAGTTCAGGCCCTTCAAGTCCATGGGCGAGGTGTAGTGGTCCGCGGCGCCCAATGGATAGTCATCATTGAGCACGGGCAACGGACCACGGAAGTCAGGGCGCGCAGCTGCGGTCTGCGCATTCGCGGCGAGGGCGCTCAGCAGGAGCAGGATCAACGGAGAAGTAGATTTCAACATCGGTATATCCCTTTAAAGGTTGGGCGTCCGGGGACACCAAACCCTGTATTGTATCGAGTCAGTCAAAGAAAGGCTTCCTAGCCGAATAGCAGGGCGGAGCAGATGCCTGACGGCGAAGAACGCGATGCATGCGAGCAGATGCGGCCGGAGCACGATCGAGTGCTATTCGCCCTGGGACTGGACCGGCTGTCCCTTGAGGCCGTAGTTATGGCTCTCGCCAATTTGCACCACAAATGTCGTGGTCGCGTTGCCCAAGCGTCCGGTCACTTCCCAGCAACCCGGCGTGGGGAAATTCACCGCGGACATGATCATCGGTCCCATATCGGGAACATAGGTGGGACCCGCGCCCGTGAAAACCAGCGGCGGCGCGTTCCCGTCGAGGCGGCGGCCTTCGATCGTGAGTTTAGGGCGAGGAGGGAGGAGGAAGGTCTCGGACGTACGGACGAAATCTTTACTTTGCCACGCGAGCTTTTGCCGCAGGCCGATATCCCAAAAGGCAGTTGTTCCAGGGCCCGGAACTGAGCCTGACCCACAGATCGGGCGTACCATGGTAGAAGACCCAGTTCCAGTTGGGACCAGGAAAGCCCTCCGGGACCTGGAACGGCGTCGCGGTCGGCAGCGTCACCGGGCATTGCGAGGACTGCGCCACGATGGCAGAGCGGAAGCCCACAACAAAAAAAGACGGGACAGAAAACCGGCGGAAATTGTACGGCATTTCTCGACTCCTCGCCGGAAATTCTTCATCAGTTCGAGATCAGGCTCAACCACCATCCTGGCGGGCGCGAACGATCAGCCGCTCCGCCGAGGCATCATACGGCGCCCCGTCCATCGAGCCGAAGATCTCGACATCGGTAAAGCCGGCGTTCGCCATAAGAGCCACCAGTTCGATCCCCGAATAGAGGTTCAGATCAAATTCGGCCCGCTCGGTCTTGCCTTCCGGATCCACCAGCAGCCAGGTATTGTGCGTGCGCGACCAATTCGGCCGGATTTCGCGATGCTCAATCAAGACGCGGCCGTCGGGCAGCTCGCGCCATTCGGTATCGGGCACCTGCGCCATATATTCCTTGCCCACCAGGTCGAGGATCAGGACGCCGCCCGGCGCCAGGCTCGTCTTGATACACTTCAGGACCGCCAGATCCTGATCCATCGACTCGAAATAGCCGAACGAGGTCATCAGGTTCACGACCAGATCGTAGGCGAAGGGCCGCACAAAGGCCCGCATATCGGACTGCACGAACTTCACCTCCGGGTGATCCACATTCTCGCGGGCTTTGCTCAGAAGGTACGGGGAACGATCGACGCCGGTGACCTGGAACCCGCGGCTGGCGAGGGCTTTGCTATGACGGCCGGGCCCACAGCATAGGTCGAGCGCCGCGCCTTCGGACACGCCGCTCAAATGGATCAATTGGTCGATTTCGTCCTGTGCGGATTCAAATCGCGGGGCGGGAAACAGCGCCGGGTAAAACGTCTCCCAGAACTGCTCATCTTCAAACCAGGGCATTGCGCCCAGTATAGCGGCGCGCGGAAAACCGGGACGCCAGAAACGCAAACGCTACTCAACCGTTATTCAACCAGGCCCTCGGTGCTATCCGCCAGCACGCGCACCTGATCGTCGCGGATTTCCAGATAACCGCCGAATACAGGGATTTGATGCCGGCCGGTGGCGGTCTCCACATGCAGATCGCCTTCGCCGAGCTCGCTCAGCAGCGCCGCGTGGCCGGGCAGAATGCCGATGTAGCCTTCCTTGGCGGGCACCTGGACCATGGTGGCCTCGGTGTCCAGCACCAGCTTCTCCGGCGTCGTGATTTGCAGTTTCAGAGGTGTCGGCCATGGTCGTTTCAGAGGGGACAGATACCTCTGTCCCAAGGCTTTCCAAACAATTCGACCGGGGTCAGGAATCTGCCGCGTGGACAGAGTTGTCTGTCCCCGGAATCACGTCGGGCGAGCTATTATTCGCCCTTCTTCTTCATCTCTTCCCAGCGCTCCAGCACGTCGTCGATCGAGCCCTGCATGTAGAACGCCTGCTCGGGGATCTCGTCATGCTTGCCTTCGACGACTTCCTTGAAGCTGCGGACCGTTTCCGCCACCGGCACGTACTTGCCCTTCAGGCCGGTGAAGACCTCGGCGACGTGGAACGGCTGCGACAGGAAGCGCTGGATCTTACGGGCGCGGGCGACGGTCGCCTTGTCCTCATCGGACAGTTCGTCGACACCCAGAATCGCGATGATGTCCTGCAGATCCTTGTAGCGCTGGAGAATCTGCTTGACCTGCCTGCGCGACGTTGTAGTGCTCCTCGCCGATGACGCGCGGATCGAGAATGCGCGAGGTCGACGCCAGCGGATCCACCGCCGGGTAAATACCCAGCTCGGAGATCGAACGCGAAAGGTTCGTGGTCGCATCCAAGTGAGCGAAGGTGGTCGCCGGAGCCGGATCGGTATAGTCGTCGGCGGGCACGTAAATCGCCTGCACCGAGGTAATCGAACCGGTCTTGGTCGAGGTGATGCGTTCCTGCAGGTCGCCCATTTCCGAAGCCAGGTTGGGCTGGTATCCCACCGCCGACGGCATGCGGCCCAGCAGCGCCGACACTTCCGAGCCGGCCTGCGTAAAGCGGAACACGTTATCGATGAACAGCAACACGTCCTGGCCCTCTTCGTCGCGGAAGTACTCGGCGACGGTCAGGGCGCTCAGCGCGACGCGGAGACGGGCTCCGGGCGGCTCGGTCATCTGTCCGTAGATCAAAGCACACTTGGACTTGGTCCAATCCTTGGGATCGATCACGCCGGCTTCCTGGAACTCCGTCCAGAGATCATTGCCCTCACGAGTACGTTCGCCGACGCCGGCGAACACCGAGACACCGCCGTGCTTGGTGGCGAGGTTCGAGATCAGCTCCTGAATAACCACCGTCTTGCCCACGCCAGCGCCGCCGAACAGGCCGATCTTGCCGCCGCGAAGGTAGGGTTCCAGAAGATCGATGACCTTGATGCCGGTCTCGAACATCTCGAGGTTGGTGGACTGCTCCTCAAAGGTCGGCGCGGAACGGTGAATGGGATACCGCTTCTCGGTGTTCACGGGACCCATCTTGTCCACCGGCTCGCCGATCACGTTTAGGACGCGGCCCAGAGTCTGCCGGCCTACGGGCACGGTCACCGGATGGCCCAGGTCGATCACCTTCATGCCGCGGACCAGGCCATCGGTCGGCTGCAGCGCGATGGTACGCACGCGCGACTCACCGATGTGCTGCGCGACCTCGCAGATGATGTCGATCGGTTCGGGGACATCGAAGCCTTCGCTGACGATCCGCACAGCCGTGCGAATGACGGGGATGTGGCCTTCAGGGAACTCCACATCGACGGCCGGTCCGGCCACCTGGATAACTTTGCCTTCGTTCATCTCAAACCTCTTTCGCTCCGCGGCGGCCAAGCCACGGGGCTTTCAATCCTCACAGCCAACCCGGAGCGGCACAAGCTCCGAGTGTTCGATCTAAACTCTTGTCCCGAGCAACCAATCCCCGGGGGCTCCCAAAACGCCGCTGCGCGCGGTGCGCCCAAAGGGTCTTTGACCCTAGTCGAGGGCGGCCGAGCCGCTCACAATCTCGATAATCTCGTTGGTGATCGCCGCCTGACGCACGCGGTTCATATGCAGGGTCAGATTGTTGATCACGTCTTCGGCGTTATTGGTGGCCGCGTCCATCGCGGTCATACGGGACGCATGTTCGGCCGCGACCGATTCCAGCAACGCCCGGTAGATCTGTGTTTTCACGTATTTCGGCAGCAGCGAACCCAGCAGTTCGGCCGGCGGCTGCTCATACAGATAGTCCACGAGCGCATCGGAGGAGGACTCCGGCACCTCCACCGGCAGGAGTTTCGTCATGCTCAGCTCCGGCGCCACCACGCTCTTGAATTCGTTCACAAAGACGTAGACCGCATCGACCTCGCCGTCGGAGAATCGCTGCAGGATCTTTTCCGCAATCGCTTCGGCATGGCCGAAATTCAGCGTCCTGGCGATCTCAACCGTCTCTCCGACCACGGTGCTGTAGCGGCGCTTGAAGAAGTCGCGCGCCTTCTTACCGACGACTTCAAAGCTCAGCTGCTTGTCTTTATTCTTGATGGCAAACGTGTTCGCCATCTTCAGGATGTTGGAGTTGAAACCGCCCGCCAGACCGCTATCGGAGGCGATCGCCACGATCAGGATGCGGTTTTCCTCGCGCGTGGCGAGCAACGGATTATCCCCGGCTTCCGGATCCTGCGCGGCCACGCTGGCTACATTGGCCAGCATCTGCCGCAGGTTGTCCGCATACGGGCGAGCCGCCAGCGCCTTCTCCTGCGCCTTGCGCAGCTTCGCCGCCGAGACCATTTTCATGGCCTTGGTGATCTGCTGCGTATTCTTGACGCTGCGGACGCGGCGGCGGATGTCGATTAAACTCGGCATGGATCGTTAAATCTTCGGGGGACTCGCGGTCCTACTTAGCCGCCTGTTCGGAGAGGAATTTCTCCTTGTACTCTTCGATGGCCTGGCTCATGCGCGCCTTCAGATCATCGTCCAGCGTCTTCTTCTCGCGGATGTCGTTCAGGATGGCCGGATGGGCGTTCTCGACAAACGGATACAAACCCTTCTCAAACGGGCGAACCTGCTCGACTTCGAGGCTGTCCAGATAACCTTGGCCGCCGGCGTAGATGAGCAACACCTGTTTTTCCACCGGCAGCGGCGAATACTGGTCCTGCTTGAGGACTTCCACCATGCGCGCGCCACGGCGAAGCTGTTGGGCCGAGGCTTTATCCAGGTCCGAACCAAACTGGGCGAACGCCGCTAAGGCGCGGTACTGGGCCAAATCCAAACGCAAGTGAACCGGCCACCTGGCGCATCGCCTTGATCTGGGCGGCGCCGCCCACGCGGCTCACCGAAATACCCACGTTGATGGCGGGACGGATGTTGGAGTTGAACAGATCCGCTTCGAGGTAAATCTGACCGTCGGTAATGGAAATCACGTTGGTCGGAATGTAGGCCGAAACGTCGCCCGCCTGGGTTTCGATAAACGGCAGAGCGGTCAGCGAGCCAGCGCCCAGTTCGTCGTTCAGCTTGGCGGCACGTTCCAGCAGCCGGCTGTGCAGATAGAACACGTCACCGGGATAGGCTTCGCGGCCGGGCGGACGGCGCAGCAACAGCGAGATCTCACGATATGCCGCCGCGTGCTTGCTCAAGTCGTCGTAGACGCACAGCGCATGCCGCTTGGAATCGCGAAAGTATTCGCCGATCGCGCAACCCGCATAAGGGGCGAGATACTGCATCGGAGCCGGATCGGAGGCAGTCGCGGCCACCACGATGGAGTATTCCATCGCGCCGTTTTCCTCCAGCGCCTTCACCACTTGCGCCACCGTGGAGCGCTTCTGGCCGATGGCGACGTAGATACAGATCACGTCGCCGCCCTTCTGGTTAATGATCGTATCCAGCGCGACGGCGGTCTTACCGGTCTGACGGTCGCCAATGATCAATTCGCGCTGTCCACGGCCAACGGGAATCATGGCGTCAATGGCCTTGAGTCCGGTCTGGAGAGGCTCCTTCACGCCCTGACGATCAACGACACCCGGGGCCAAACGCTCAATGGCATTAAACTGCGTGGTTTCGATGGGCCCCTTGCCGTCAATCGGCGCGCCTAGAGCGTCGACCACGCGGCCGATCATGGCCTCGCCCACCGGTACCGACATAATGCGGCCGGTGCGGCGAACCTCGTCGCCCTCTTTGATGCCCGAATAGTCGCCCAGCAACACGCCGCCGACCTGGTCTTCTTCCAGGTTCAGCGCGATGCCGGAAACGCCGCCCGCGAACTCAATCAGCTCGCCGGCCATGACGTTCTCCAGGCCGTAGATGCGCGCGATACCGTCGCCGACCGAGATCACTGACCCGGTTTCGGCCACGTTGACGGCGCGGTCATAGTTTTCGATTTCTTCGCGCAACAGGCGCGAAATTTCATCTGCCCGAATCTGAGCCATTTTTGATACCTTTGCTTGGCTGAGCGATCGCGCCGCCGGAGCCCCACGTGCCCCAGGTGCGACTTACGCTAGGCGCTCAGCCTGGTCCGTAAACGTTCTAACTGCCCGCGAACGCTGCCGTCATAGACAGTGGAGCCTACGCGAGCCACCACCCCGGCGATCAGCGCCGGGTCAAGAGAATACTTCAGCTTTGCCTGTTTGCCGGCCAGCCGGGAGACCTGCGTCTCCAGACTCGCCTTCTGGGAATCGGTGAGCTCCTGCGCGCTGCGGATATCGGCAGAGATGACGCCCAGGCGCTCGTTCATGAGCTCCTCAAACGCATCGACAATCTCCGGGAACACCCGCGCACGCCGGTGATCGATGATCACGCGGACGAAGTTCTGCACCTTGTCCGACAGCCCCATCGGCTCCATCAGCCGCTGCATCACCGCACGTTTCTGCGATGAGGCGACCGCGGGGGAAGCCAGCGCGCCCCGCAACTCCTCGGAGCTTTTGATCAGCGCCTCCACGGAGCGCAAACCGCTCAGCACATCAGCGGAGTTCAATTCCGGATGCGCCGCAACGACATCCACCAGAGCCTTGGCATAGCGAGTCGAGACCGCGGAACGCATTTAGTTCTGCACCCCCCGCTTGGACTGCTCCTTGGACAGGTCCGCGATGAACCCGTCCACCAGCCGGTTCGTCGTCGACGGGTCCAGCGTGGAGGCGATCCGTTGCTCTGCCAGCTTCAGCGCGAGTTCAGCCGAATATTCCTTGAGCTCACGGCGCGCCGCCTTGCCGGCCGAATCGATTTCCACCGCCGACTGCTCCTCGACCCGCTTGATCTGCGCCGCGGTTTCCTGACGAATCCGCTCGCCTTCCTGCTGCATATCCGCGGCGGCCCGGGAACGGAACGTTTCGATGTCCTCGCTGATCTTCGCCAGCCGGGCTTCGACGTCCGCGGCCCGCTTGTCGGCGTCCGCCTTGGCCGCCTGAGCCTCGGTGATGTCCTTCTGGATTTCCTTGGTGCGGTCCGCGAAAACCGGAGGCAGGAACTTGGCCATCATGTAGCCCAGCGCGGCGGCCAGCAGCACGAAATTCGCCCACTTCCACATCTGCTCTTCCTCAACCTCGGCTTCGACTTCCTCGTGGGAAAGGCTGTCCCCCTGGATCGCTTCCACCACGGATTCCTCGGCGACCTGCTCGCCCTCCGGGAATTTCCCTTCCTGCGCGCTGACCGAGGAGAACGTCCACAGGCATCACCACCGCCACCGCCGCCACCGCCAAAAAAGACCACTTCCGCACTATGCGACCCTCCCGAGAACCGTATTGGCAATCTGCTCGGCCAGCGACTCGCTGGTCCGCTCCAGGGTCTGGCGAGCCGAACTCGCCTCGGCGGCGATGGAATCCTTGGCGTTTCTCACAGTTTGCTCGGCGGTATTCCGGGCATCGGCGACCTGCCGCGTCTGATCCTCCAGCCACTGGCGCCGGGTGTCTTCCTGCTGCTTATACACTTCGGCCCGGGCAGCCTGCATCTTGGCTTCGTATTCGGCCGCCTTCGCCTCGGCGAGCTCCAGGCTCTGCTGGGCGGAGCGGCGCGCACCATCCGTCAAGCTGTCCCGTTCGGCCAGCATCTTTTCGATGGGTCCAAACAAAACGGCCTTCAAAAACTGATGCAAAAAGATCAGAAGAATGACCGTAGGGATCGCTTTGATCAAGATCCCGGCGAGGCCTTGAAGAGTCTGTTCCATTCAGAAATTGTGAGGAATATCCCGCGGTATGATCGAGGCGCGCGCACGAACACACATCGCCTCTCAAAACGGCTAGGCTAGCATAGCTGGCCCCATTCCAGCAACTGGAACCGCATCTGCCCGGCGCTTTGTGGTGCCCAATTTTCCGCTCAAATCTCCCCTCCGGCAGCCGATGAGCCTGATCGGGATGATCCGCCGAACGTTCCAATTCGTCATGGCCGGGAGGCGGGCCGCCTCCCAGGATGCGATCAGGATAAGCAAGTGGCTTATTATCTGTATCATAGCGGCATTCCCCGGTCTCCCCGCGCAGGCTCAACCGCTGCAGCCGACCTTCATTCACGATGTGTTCGACCGAATGGAGGCCCACCATTACATCCCCGGGGATCAGGTCGTGATCCAAGGCGTTCTCACTTCGGATTTTGTTCCCTCGGCCAGTGCTGCCGGACCCGCCCAGATTGCGTTTATCCAGGATGAGACGGGAGGACTGGTCGTCTCGCTGCCGGGCAATGACCCAACCTTGTTGGATCTGGGGAAAGGCTCGATGGTGGAGGTGGAAGGGGAACCGATGCTCACCCCCTACGGTCACTGGATCTTTTCCTCCAAAATCCGCAAAATTGGGGAGGGATTGCATCCGACGCCGCGCCCCTCCACCGTCGCCGAGGTCTGTACCGGGCAACGAACCAATGAAGTGGTTTTGCTGCAAGGCACGATTGACCCGGTGGACGATCTCAGTATGGCTCGCCTCCAGGACACGACCGGGATCCTGAATATCTTTCTCCCAATCGGAGAGCTCCCGACGGAAATGGTGGAACGGCTCGCCGCCGGCGGGGACGCCGAGGTGAGCGGGGTCGCACTCCCGCCCATCGATTCCAGCCAGAGTGCCGCCATGCCGTGTGGCATCGTCCCCAGCGGGCTGGACGACCTCCAGTTTGCGCCCACCCCGCCCTATCAATGGATCGCCGGGCTGCTCGCCGCGATCGGGCTCGCTGGGCTTTCTCGTCTCTTCCTGGATTCGGCGCCGCAACGCCGAGGAACGCGCCAACCGGTTCGCGGCCCTGTCGGCGGAACTGGAACGGACCCGCGACGCGGCTATGGCCGCCTCCCGCGCCAAGTCCGAATTCCTGGCGAATATGAGTCACGAGATCCGAACCCCGATGAACGGGGTGATCGGCATGGCCGCCGTGTTGCTGGAAACCGACCTCGACGCGGACCAGCGCGAATTCACCGATATCATTTCCACTTGCGCGCAATCCTTGCTGACGGTCTTGAACGACATTCTCGACTTCTCGAAGATCGAAGCGGGACAGCTTCACTTTGAGTCGATTCCCTTCTGTCCGCTGGACATCATCCAGGAGTCGCTCAAAATGGCTCGTTTTACCGCGCAGCAGAAAGGGCTCAGCCTGGTCGCGAAGCAGAACGGCCAGATCCCCCACCCTTTGCGTGGCGACCCGGGACGCCTGCGCCAGGTGATCCTCAACCTGGTGAACAACGCGATCAAATTCTCCGAACAGGGAGTGATTCTGGTGCAGGTTGCCCTTGCGCCGCCCTCCCTCCCCGCACCGGGCGGGAACTCGGGAGAGACGGCGAGTCTCGCCGGGAACGGGACAAGCGGCAGCCAAGCGCCCGAATTCCAGGAGCACTACGCCTCCCATCCGGAAGCGCCCTCTCAACCCAAGGCCACCGTCCGCCTGAGGATCTCGGTCACCGACTGCGGAATCGGCATCGCCCCGGAAACCCAGGCAAAGCTCTTTGCTCCCTTCACCCAGGCCGATACCTCCACTACGCGGCGCTACGGCGGCACCGGTCTGGGCCTGGCGATCTCCAAAAGCCTGGTCGAAATGATGGGCGGCGAGATCGGCGTCGAAAGCGAGCTCGGGAAAGGCTCCACCTTCTGGTTCGTGGTGGAGCTGGAACGCGAGGAGGGCCCGGCTCCGGAAGCCGCGCAAACGGAAGATCTCGCGCGTACGACAGCCTGAACAGCAATCCAGGACGACCGACCGGCCGGAATGTGGTTCAATAGCCTCACGCTCTCGACGACTGGCGAGCGATGAAATCCACGATCTGGCGTGACCCACCACCCGCGAGTTCAGCGCCAATATCCGGTCAATTTCCTGGTACGTTTGGAACAGCCACGTGACTCCCCTGCCCTCCGATTCCCCCAGCCAAAAGATTCCCCTGGTCCTGCTGCCGGGCCTGATGTGTGACCGGACCGTTTGGGCACGCCAGACCCAGCGCCTGGCCGACATCGCCGACCCGTTGGTCATCGAATGGGACCGTTCCCATGCCTCGATCACCGGAATGGCCGAGGCCGTGCTGGAGGCCGCACCCGCGAAATTCGCCGTCGCCGGCCATTCGATGGGAGGGCGCGTGGCGTTTGAGCTCTACCGGCTGGCTCCGGAGCGCGTGCTGCGCTTCGCGGTGCTGAATACGGGAGTCCCCGCGCTAGCCGAAGGAGAAAAGGGCGCTCAGGAAGAAGCCGGCCGCCGCCGCATGTTGGCGATCGCCGCCGAGCGGGGCGTTCGCGCCATGGCCAAAGAGTGGCTGAAGGGAATGATCCCGCCGTATCGCCAGGACGACCAGGAACTGGTGGAGGAGATCCTCCAAATGTTCGAGCGCAAGACGGCGGAGGATTTTGAGATCCAGATGCTGGCGCTGCTAGGAAGGCCGGATGCGGGTCCGGTGCTGCCCACCATCACTTGCCCGGCGCTGGTGTTGACCGGAGCCGACGATCAATGGTCGACGCCCGCGGCGCACGAGGCGATCGCCGCCGCGATTCCCAATGCCCACCTGGTGCTGATTCCGAAGTCCGCGCACATGTCGACCATGGAACGGCCGGAAGAGGTCACGCAAGCAATGCGGGAATGGCTCACAAAGTAACGAAAAAAGGGCGGACCGTTGCCGGCCCGCCCCATACTTTCACGATCTCCGCGGGCTATTGAACCCGGCAGGAGAAGTTCGCCGCGTCGTCGGTCGAACCGGATCCGTTATACACCGCGACTTCCGGATACTTGCACAACGGACGGGTACGGTCCACCTCTCCATCGGTGCGGTGCGAAGCGATGATCTCGGTAGGGGCCTTCTGCTCCTCGCGCCATTGCTCGATCACCGAAACCGCGTCAAAGGAGTTCGGGCCGTCGCCGCCGCGGCAATGATCCATGCCCGGCACCATGAACAGTCGCATGTTGTTGTCGATCTTCGAAACGCCGCCGAGCTTCGCGGCCACGCTGTTGTAGTAGTTGATCGAGTTGCCCGGGGCGATCAGCCCATCGTTCCAGCCGTGATACATCAGCAGCTTGCCGCCGTGCTTGAAGAACGGCGTAAGATTCGGATCGATGGCATTGTTGAGGCCATTGTCGATCTTGTCGGCTTTCTCGGTATCCACGTTCAGATCCAGCGTCGTCGGATCCCAGGCCGGATCCTTAAAGATCACATAGCGGAAGGTATCGGCCGGGATGTCGTTGGCCTTCTTTCCCATCAGGAAGGTCCACGACGCCTCGCTGCCGGGCTCAAAGGAAGGAAACACCAGTTGCCCGGTCGCGGTCTTGGCCGGCGTGTAGGCAGAGCGCGCGGTCACCACCTTCGGGGGGTTCAGGCAGTTCTGGCTGCTGGCGGACTCGCACGCCACCAGTTGCGGATCGAAATGGCACTCGTGCGGATTTCCCAAAACGCCGTCCTCGACGCCGTCCAGCGCGTCGCACTGCGCCATGACGCCCGCCTTCAGAACCTGCAGATCCTTGGCATCCAGGAAACTGGCCGGCGTCCGATGCGCCAGGTTGTTCACATAGATCGACCACAGGTGCAGGTGAATCATGTAATTCGCCGGAGCACCCGCGACGATACCGTCAAAGTCATTGGGATACCGCTGCGCCTCGGTCAAACCCTGCTTGCCACCCGTCGAGCATCCCACGAAATAGGAATACTGCGGTGCGCGGCCATAGAAATCTTCGATCAGCATCTTCGACTTCAGCGCCATTTGATGGACCGAGCGCTCGGCATAGTCCACCAGCTTTTCCGGATGCCCCAGCGCAAACTGTCCGCGACCGCCGACATGTCCGGTGTCGGTGGAAGAGGTCGCGTAGCCGCGCTCCAGAGCTTCCGCCATGGCGGTGTAGCTGATGCTACCGGCCCAGCCACCGTTCCCCACGGCCTGATACTTGCCGTTCCAGTTTTCGGTCGGCATCCAGACTTCGATTTTGATATTGGAGTCGGGGGACGGAGTCAGCGTCGCTGTGACGCGACAGAATTCCGGAAGGTTGCTATATACCGACGGTCCGCTGCCCATGCCGCCCGGCGGAACAAATTGCCCCGGGGCCTCCAGCGCCGCCGAATCGATCCGGGCGTGCTCGAGTTGCGCCGACGCCAAATCCGGGCAGCTCGCCGCGGCGCCTACGCTCGCCGACAGGGCCAACAGGGCCAAAATCAGAATCGGCGAACCCGGAACGCAGATCTTCTTGAGATGAATGTTCATGAATGCAATTCCTTCTTCGGGCAATCTTGGTGCCCTTACAAATGAGGATAAACGTATACGGCCGGGCGGGTCACTCGTGTGGAGAAACGTGGAGTTCCACGCTCCCGGGCCTATTCCTATACTCGCACGAATAACGGGCCGACGGGCACCCCGGCCCGCCAGGGAGCTAGACTTGGAGTATGGCGTTCTGTCCGAACTGCGGCTCAGAAGCAAACGGCCGGTTTTGCGGAAATTGTGGCGCGGCAGTCGGAGTCGGAACCGCGCCCCCTCCGGTCGAAGACGCGCGGGAAACGCGTCGTGGCAAACAGGAGCCGGTCCAAAGCGGGCTCGCCGACCATGAGGCCGGAGCGCTGTGCTATCTCCCCGGCGCCGGATTCCTCCTCTCGATCCTCTTTCTCGTCCTGGCCCCTTACAATACCAATCGGAACATCCGGTTTCATGCGTTCCAGGGACTGTTCCTGGCGCTCGCGGTGTTTGCCGCATCGATCGTGGTCGGCATTTTGGCATTCCTCCCGTTTGTCGGGACACTGCTGGCGGTGATGTTCTGGGTGTCGGCGATCGTCGGCTTTCTTTTTCTGGCCTGGCAGACCTATCAGCAACAGCGGATTGTCGTCCCCATCATCGGGCCGCTGGCGGAGGAACAGGCCGGACGATAATCGCAAGACAGGAACGGCGCCATGCCACGATTCATTTTTTGCGTTCTACTGCTCCGCGGCTGTTTATTCGCGGCGTTACTCACCACCTCGTTCGGACTCGTTTTCGCCCAGCCAAAACCGGAAACGATTGAGATTTCCCCGCCCAGGATTGACGTCCTCGATTTCTACGGCTTGCGGCGCGTCTCGCCGCAATTGGTGACCCAGGCGCTGGGCACGCGCCAGGGCGGACCGCTGCCGGCGTCCAAGGGCGATGCCGAGGCACGCATCAATCAACTGGATTCCGTGGTTGCATCCGCTCTCGAAGCCGTGCAGGTCGAGGGCATTGGCACCGTGCTCTATGTCGGGATTCAGGAACAAGACGCTCCCAGCTACACGCTGCGGGAGCCGCCCGGCGGCGCCGATCGCCTTACCCCGGACATCATCGATACCTACAGCAAATTCCTGGACGCGAAGCATGCCGCCGGGGAGCACGGCGAGAAGGTAACCGAGGATCTTACCCGCGGCTATCCCATTTCCTCGGATCCGGAAATGCGGCAGATCCAGGGACAGTTTCTGGAGTTGGCGCGCGACAACACCGAACTGCTGCGCAACGTCCTGGCGAAGTCCGGCGAGGACTTGCATCGCGAAGCCGCGGCCTACCTGATCGCCTACGTGCCGCGAAAATCCGAAGTGATCAATGATCTGGGCTACGCGTTGCGCGACGGCGCCGCCGAGGTGCGCGCCAACGCGGCCAAGTCCCTCACGGCGTTCAGCGTGCTGGCGCTGCGGGACCCGGAAGCCCAACTGCGGATCCCGGCGCGCTGGTTCATCGATATGCTGCAGTCGGTCTCCTGGACCGACCGTACCGACGGCATGCGGACTTTGCTGGTAATGACCAGCCAGCGTTTTGACTCCCTACAGCAGCAGTTGCGGGATCACGCTCTGGTTCCGCTCGGGGAAATGGCCCGCTGGAAGGTCGCCGAACATGCGCGCCCCGCCTTCATTCTGCTGGCTCGCGCGGCGGGAATCCCCGAGAAAGAGATGGAACGCATGCTCCAGGATTCCTGGACCCCAGGTCTGGAGCAGGAGAATCGGAACCGGCGGGAAGCCGCGGTCGATTCGGTGCTGGCCCGAATGCCGCACTGATGCCGCACTAAGGATGCCCACAAACCGATGCAAGCCTGATCTAATTTAAGGAAGCACACCGATGGCTAGAAAAATCTTTCCCCGTCGATTGATTTCCGCCGGCGTACTCGATCGCCGCGGTTTGCTGAAAGGGGCGGCCGCGCTGGCGCTGTTGCCGATCCTCGAGACGGGCGTGGAGATGGGCGCCAAAGCCCAGAACCTCGGTTCATTTGCCGCTTCCGGACCCGCCAGAAGTGGCTATGAATGGGGCGGGCCGGTGCTGGACTTCCATCATCACTACCGGAACCCGATGGAGGCGAATCTGTCCCATATGAATGGCGCCGGAATCACGCGATCCCTGCTGCTCACCGATACGCGCCTCGATGCAGACGCCGCGGCGCTCATGGCGCTGGAGCCGGGCCGCTTCGCGCGCTTCACCAGCACGGACGTGGCTCCGCCGCAGGACCTGGATCAGGCGCTCGAACGCCTGCGTACCGCGATCTTCGCGGGCGCCTCCGGCCTGGGCGAGATGAAGTCGAACGTCGATCTGGACGGCACCGAAATGCGGGCGGTATACGGCGTCGCCCATGTGATCGGCAAGCCGGTGCTGATGCACTTTCAGGAAGTGACGCAGCCCCTCAGCAAGGGAACCTTCAACCGGGGCTTCGACCGCTTTGGAAAGATCCTGACCGAGTACTCCGACGTCAAATTCATCGGTCACGCCGACAACTTCTGGGCCAACATCAGTAAGGAGGTGCCGCTGGATAAGGCCTACCCGGAGGGACCGGTCGTGCCCGGCGGCTTCACCGATGAATATCTGACGCGGTACCCCAACCTCTATGGCGACCTGTCGGCGACCTCCGGGCGCAACGCGCTGGCTCGCGATCCCGAATTCGCGCGGGACTTTCTCGATCGCCATCAGGATAAGTTGGTGTTCGGCAGCGACTGCTTCTGTGCCGACGGCCACGGAAAGGGCCAGACCAATCCCCTGCCGCTGATCGCCGGCAAGTGCGTCGCCCGGGAAACGCTCACCGCGCTCCAGGAGCTGACCACCCCGGAGGTCTTCCGCAAGATCACCTGGGAGAACGGCAACCGGCTGTTACGGCTCGACCCCGAGTTCTGAGGTCACGCACGGTGCGCCACCAGCTCTCAGACCAACCCATCTCCCCGGCGGGGAATTGCCCCTCCGGCGAAGGAAACGGAAATGTTTTCCGTTATCCTGTGAATACTCGAACCCGGTGCTTCGCCTGGCCGGCAGGGAGGCGACTCTTATGTCTTCGCAGCGAGGCAATCAACAGCGCTACATCGCGACGCTGGCCCTGATCGCGGCATTCATCCTGTTCGCGGGCTATCAGCTTCGGCCTTCCGAGAGGGCCGAACCCACGATTTCCCAGGCCGAGCTCACGCGCTTGAACCAGCTGTCCCAGCGCAAGAACCTGGAGGATCTTTCCAGCTACTTCGCCAGTGTCGCCGCCGACGTGCAGGGCGACCTGCTGTGGCTGGACGAACCTGCCGCCACCGGCATCAACTGGACTGCCGACGGGCTCGTCATCAGCCCCGTGCCGCAGAATCCGTCCGGGCAAGTCGACGCGCTGACGATCGGAGGGACCGTTCCGCTGTCCCCGTTGCCGGATCGCTCCGGCGACCTGATTTCCGTCTGGCAATCGCCGGTCACCTTCGGCCTGCAAACCCCGACCCGGCCACTGCTGCTGCCCGACCCCGGCTCCTGGATCGTCCTGGTCGGGCGCGACGCAACCGGAGGCTATCGATTCGTCCAAGGCGGATTCGCCGGCACGATCGAGGATCAGTGTGGACAGGCGCCGATGAGGGTCCTGCAGACGAGTTTGGCGCTGCATCGGGCGGCGCTTGGGTCGGGAGTCTTTGATCTGGATGGGAACCTGTTGGGCATCGTGGTCCGCTGCGGCGATCGGCTGGAGGTGGCCTCGCCGGAGAGCATCGATGCGGCGATGGCCGTGGCCTCCAGTTCCGCATCGCAATTGCGGCGACTCCTGGGGATTTCGGCGGCCGACCTCAATCCAGCGGCCACGGCCTACTTCGGGGCGGCCACCGGCGTATGGATCCAGTCCGTCACCGTCGGTGTCACTCCAGCGGCGTTGCATCCGGGCGATGTGATCACCGGCATCAACGACGCCTCGGTCGAAGGCCTGCCGGACCTGGATGCCCTGCTCACCTATCGGCAACAGCCGATCTCGCTCACTCTGGTCCGGAACCGGCGGACATTAACCGTGGAGCTTCCCTCGGAAACACCCGCCAGCGAACCGAAGGCCGCACCCACCGAAGCGCCCGGCGCCGGGATCGCCCTGACGCAGGCCGAACCTGGATTCCCGGTCGGACGAATTGCTCCCGAAAGTCCGGCCGCGCGCGCCGGTATTCAGCCCGGCGACCGAGTGCTGGCCATCGACGGCAGAGCCCCGCGGACTGAAGCCCTGGCGCAGTCGGCTCTGAACGACATTCGTGGCACTCTCACCTTCATCGAGTTCGAACGCGGAGACGTCCAATACGGAGTCCTGCTGCCATGAATGAACTCTCCTCGCTGGGCCTGATTCTTCTGTTCGCGCTGCTGGCCGGCCACCTGGTGAAGTTCATCAAGTTCCCGGAAGTGGTCGGCTATATCCTGGCCGGCGTCGCCGTGGGACCGTCCGTGCTGGGCTGGGTCAGCTACGAAAACCTTGCCACGCTGGACGTCTTCAGCGAAGTCGCCCTGGGGCTGATTCTGTTCTCCATCGGCTCGATTTTCGAGTTTCGCCGTGTACTGGAAGTCGGCGCGAAAGTCCTGCAGGTCACCCTGCTCGAGGCGTCCCTGGCCGCGATCCTGGTGACCGCGGTGATGCTGTTTCTGGGCCAGAGCTGGCAGGTGTCGTTTCTGCTGGGTTCGATCGCCATGGCGACCGCCCCCGCCTCCACGCTGATGGTAATTCGGGAAAACAACGCGAAAGGCCCCCTCACCGACACGCTGCTGGGCGTCATCGGAGTCAACAACCTGCTGTGCCTGACCGCGTTCACGCTGGTGGCATCGATCATTGACCTGACCAACAGCCTCGGAACGGAGGAGGCCACCGGCCTTGCGGGCATTTCGATGACGCTGTACCGGTCACTCTATCCACTGGTCTGGCAAATGCTGGGATCGGCCGCCCTGGGCTTTCTGGTCGGCCTGATGCTCGCCTCCTGGGCGACCCACGTCCATGAGCACGGCGAGATGCTGATCCTGCTCACCGGCTCCGTACTGCTGGTCGTCGGCGCCGCGCAGCTCCTGGACTTGTCCACCTTGGTCGCCAGCCTGGCGGTCGGCGCGACGATGGTGAATCTGTCGGCGCATTCCCGCCGCCTGTTCCACGCCATGGCGTCCAGCGATCCGCCGTTCTATGCGATCTTCTTCGTGATCGCCGGCGCGGACCTGGAGCTGGGATTGCTGCGCACAATGGGCGCGCTGGGACTGATCTACGTGGTCGCGCGGGCCGTTGGAAAGATCAGCGGAGCCAACATCGGAGCCCGGCGCGTGGGACTCAGCCCCTCCGTGCAGAGCCTGTTGGGATTCGGCCTGATCGCGCAGGCGGGACTCGCCATCGGCCTGACATTGACGATCAACAATCGCTATCCGGACCTCGCCCCGGAAGTGGCGACCGTGGTCCTGGCCGCGGTGACGATCTCCGAGCTGATCGGCCCCATCGCAACGCGCCTGGTGTTGCACAAGAGCGGAGAAGCGCAGCCTCCGGAAGAAGTGGATGTACTCGAGCGGCCGTTCGGCTAAACGGGAGACCTTTCGTCTAGCGCGCTTGGCCCTGCGTCTCTTCCAAGGGAATCGATCGGTCCAGTTGGTTTTCGGCCCACATCCGCTCTTCCCATTTTGCGTCGGGATTCGCCAGGATCTTCTCGGCCTCCACTCTGGCGGTCTCGGAATGAGGTCCATTGCCACCCTCTAGCCCAGACAGCATGCTTAGAGCTTCCATCCGAACCGTATACCATCCCTCTGGCGACGCGTGGTCATCCAGCTTCGACTCCAGAGCAGGTACTACCCGTGGATCAGCACCCTCATCCCAAGTGGAACCTAACGCAAACACGGACCAGAAACGAACTTCAACCGACGGATCGTTCAAGACAGAAATCAGCGGGTCTACCTTTCCACGCCAAGCCAAATAAGCGAGTGATTCAGCCGCTTCTTCCCGAACGCCTACCAGTTCCTGAGGATTCGTCACGCAGTCGGCTAACTGGCGCCCCACACGGCGCGTCTTCTGTCGGTCATACCGGATAGACCACATCCACCCTAGAGCTCTCGCCGCACCCCGGCGGTGGTGCTCTCCAGGACTCTCCCGGAGAACCTGAAGCAGAGGTTCCACCAGTCGCGGATCATCCAGCCGCTCCATAGCGAGCGCAGAGTCCCAAATCGCCAGCGGATCGGTTTCGTTCAGAAACCCCTGGAATAACAACTCGGACAAATAGCCCGCGTGAGCCCGTCGAAATGCGATCGCCACGTCGCTGCGGAGGATCCAACCGGCACCGGCGTCGCGTACCGCAGCTTCACACGCCTGGATAATCCTGCTCTGGAGAGTTAGCACCTGGCTGCCCATACGGTTTGAGCAGCTTTTGGATACGACTTCGCCGCAACTGCTTCCGTATGCGTCGCTCGACTCGCCGTTTCAACGATTTCGGTTAGCGCTGCCGCTGCACTTCACACACGCAGCAGTCACTGCACCGCTTGCAGCGATGGCAAAGATGATTCGCGCACGCGTCCTTGGTGCAGTAAATGCAGATCTCGGTGGAGGGTTCCTTGCAGATACTGCATTCGAAGGTTACCTGTTCGCTTGCTGTAGCCATAATCCTACCTGGCGGACACCGGACCGCGCATTTTAACGGGGCGCCTGCCGGTTGTCCATTAGCGCCCGCGGCTGTCCATTTTGGTCACGTCGCGGCACCTCTGTGCTTCATTATCCACCACGCGGAACTCATCCTCCTTCTGGCTGGCCAGCTCGGTGATGTATTGCCGCAGCTGATCGCGGTTTGCGGAGTTCGATTTCAGCTCGGCCAGGATCAGGTCGCCAATGGCCGGGTTCTCATACCGGCGAACGCCCTCAATCAGCGATTCCATGCGCCACTCCAGCGATTCAAACCGGAAATAGGTGTCCAGCGCGGCGGTCAGGCGCTCCGGCTGGCGCTGAAACAGCTCGGCGGCGTCGGTCAGGTACGCGAGCTCGCGCAGGACATTCTGATGCTGACCCACATAGACGTCCGGTGCGCCCTCGGCGACCCACTGCTGCGGATCCAGACGCTCCAGCAGCGGCTTCATCCGGTTGGCGTGATCCGCAAACGTGGCGATGTTTTCCGCCGTCACCCAGGAGGCGGCGACGCCAGAGGAGCTTTGTGCCAGATTCTGTCCCAGAGCCCGGCCCGGGACCAGCACAACGACAGCAGCAAGGACGGCATACAGAGCACCCTGCGGAGCAGCATACAGAGCAATGGATTGGAACGTCTTCATAGATTTCCCCATTCTCCCGCGCAGTCCCGGGGTCGCACAACCGCCCATGTAGATGGGGGCCGGGGTTCCTTGGGCTCCGAAGCCTCGGCGAAGGAGGCACTCGGCGGGAAGATTCCCCTTTTTTGTGCGCCTCACGCGCGGCGGCTCCAGACGGGGGGCCGGCGTTCAGCCGGCGGGAAGGTTCACCTTCCCGATCCTTGAAGCGTTCCTTATCGGGTGGCGCGAGATCGCGCCCCGAGGTCGCCCTATTCAGAAGCGCAAGCCGTAGCGCGCGCCAACGTAAACGGCAACTGTCCACTCGATTCCCTGCGTCAGCATCACAACCCAGGTGGCGCGGATCTCCGCATCCGCGACCAATCCGCCGGGCCTGGAGCCCCGGCGCTACCGGCCATAATCGCATCGGCTCGCTTTACTCGGACAAGCGCCATGGGTGCGCCCGCGATCCGATTCCGGGCGGCGCCATCCTCCCCTCGACGGGTAACAAATCCGTCCCTGCACAGCTCTGCGGTGAGGTGGCCGAGCGGTGCGAAGCACCTTCAGAAGCGCGACCGGCAGGAAGCGCCAATGCAGCCGACCCGGAACCACTCACCCACCGGGTAGCGCGGCGCCCCTACGGTCTCACCCTCGTGCCAATCTTCGGTTTTCACGCACCCGATAGAATGGTCCTGATCACCTACTTCGCGCCGTCGGCGCATGTGCAGCCCGTGAACAAGAAGATCATCGTCGCCATTGACGGACCCGCTGGATCGGGCAAGAGCACGGTCGCCCGCTCGGTGGCCGAGCGGCTCGGCTATACCTACATCGATACCGGAGCCATGTACCGAGCCGTCGCCCTGTGGGCCCTGCGCAGCCGCATTGACCTCGACGACATGCACCGCCTGCAGCAGCTCGCCCCGGAGGCGCGGATCGAATTTCCCGGCGGCCGCGTCGTGCTGAACGGCGAGGATGTCACCGACGCAATCCGCACCCCGGAGATCTCGACCGCGGCATCAAAAGTCGCAACCTACCCGGGCGTTCGCAAAGCCATGCGCGCCGAGCAGCGCCGCATCGGCTCGTCCGGATCGGCCGTGATGGAAGGCCGCGACATCGGCACCGTCGTCTTCCCCGACGCGCAGATTAAGGTGTTTCTCGACGCCCGGCCGGAGGAGCGCGCCAAGCGCCGCGCCGAAGAACTGGGCGCCCCGGTGGGCGAGGTAGCCCGCGAACTGAACCAGCGCGACCATCAGGACCGGACCCGCGCCGAAGCTCCGCTGACCCAGGCGCCCGATGCCGAATACGTCGACACCACCGGGCTCACCATTCCCCAGGTGGAGGAAGCCGTGCTCCAACTGGTTCGCAAACGCACCACCAACGGCGGGACGCACCCGGCCTGACCGCGACGCCTCTCCCGCGGACCGGCGCGATCGCAATAGAAGAGAAATTAGAACGGATCAAAATACGTGAGCAATTTGTTAGTCATGAAATTCGGCGGCACCAGCATGGGCTCCGCTGAGCGGATTCGCGCCTCCGCGGCGCTGGCCGCCGGCCCTACCAAACCCGGCGCCAATGAGCCGCGTCCCGTCGTGATCGTCGTCTCGGCAATGTCCAAGGTCACTGACCTGCTGCTGGACTGCTTCAGGAAAGCCGAAGAGCGCGACGAGGAGGCCCTGCAGAAAAATCTGGATGCCCTGCGCCAGCGTCACACGGAATGCTGCCGCGAGCTGCTTCCCGATGACCGGCATGAGACGGTGTGCGCCGGACTGAATCGCCTGATTGATGAATTCACCCGCATCGCGCGCGGGATGTTGATGCTCGGCGAGTGCCCGCCGAAGTCAAGAGACGAAGCGGTTTCCATCGGCGAGCGGCTCTCTGCCTACCTGATCGCGCAGTACCTGGAATCCACCGGGACCCCGGCCGCCGACGTCAACGCCTGGGACGTGATCGCCACCGACGCCGTCTTCGGCAACGCCACGCCGCTGATGGAGCCCACCAAGGAACGCGCGGCCAAGGTCCTGAAGCCGCTGCTCGACAAGGGCGTGATACCGGTGGTGACCGGCTTCAACGCGACCACGCTGGACGGCCGCCCCACCACGCTGGGCCGCGGCGGCTCCGATTTTTCCGCTTCCATTCTGGCGGCCGCTCTGGACGCCGCCGAGCTGTGGATCTGGACCGACGTGGACGGCATCCTGAGCGCCGACCCGCGCCTGGTTCCCGACGCCCGCGTCCTCCGTGAGGTCACCTACGCCGAAGCCGCCGAACTTGCCTACGCCGGCGCTAAGGTATTGCATCCGCGCACGTTGGCTCCGCTGGCCGAGCGCCAGATCCCGGTCTGGAGCAAGAATAGTTTCGCTCCGGAGAAGCCCGGTACCCGCATCGTTCCGGCGATTCACGTGCACCTCGGCCCCCACGCGGTGACCTCGATGAAGGAAACCGCCATGGTGTCGATTGAAACCGCCAGCCCCGCTCTCAGCGCCACCAAGGTTATCGCCCGCACCACCGGCGTGCTGGCCCAATCCGGCGTCGACGTGCTGGCGATCACCAGTTCCAGCTACCGGCAGAGCTTCTGCTTCGTCGTCAAGCAGAGCGAGCTCGACGAAGCTCTGGGACCCCTCAACGACGCCTTCGACATTGAACTCGCCCACGGCTACCTGAAACCGCTCGACGTCGACAAAGAGGTTGGACTGGTGTCGGTGGTCGGCGAAGGCATGCGCGGCACTCCCGGCCTCGCCGGACGCATCTTCACCGCGATCTCCAAGCAGAACGTCAATATCATCGCCATCGCCCAGGGCTCCAGCGAGCTCACCATCGCCATCGTCGTCCGCCGCTCCGGGGTGGAGAAAGCCGTCCAGGCGATCCACGCCGAATGCGAGCTCGGCAAGCAGCCGGAATGGGTGCTGGAAGAGCGGTAGCGGCGCTTTCGCCCTACCCCTTGGAATGGCGCAACCTATTAGTTCCATAAGGCTTTTTGCTTAGTACGGCGACCCCGTGCGTTCGATTGTTTCAGTGCACGATCCACCTCATACTGGGAGTCATGATTCAGGAATTTTCCCTAGTCATGACGCTCCTGATGATCTGTGGCTCCACGTTGCTGGCGACTTACTGGACCATGCGCATATGGCAGATCTCGCACCTCAGTGACGAAAAACTCGACGCGCTCCTCCAGGGCGACCTGCGGCAGGGGCGCCGCTTCCTGACAATGCTCCGTTCGACGCTGTTCCCACCATCCCTCATCGGCGTGTAATGTGGGGCGAGGTTCAGCTTGCGGAGGGCCCTCCCGCGCAACCAAGCTTATAGATTGCGCAACCTCACTGCGATGCGGGTCCTCACGGCAACCCCGGAATGTCGGGCGAGCGTCATTTGCCTCCGCCGGTTCCGCGAAGGAGTCAACTCACGATTTCGTTAGCTCTCGAGCCGTCACAGAATCCGGATCGTGGCCACATTCGAAACCGCTCCATCCACGGTCATCACGACGTTCACCAGTCCGCGCCCGCGCAGCGACTTGGGAATCCGCACATTCACCTGATCCAGTCCCGGATACTCACCCTGTTTATCCGCATAGGTGACCTCGGCCGGTACGCCATCGATCGTCACCACCACCTTGCCCACCGAGGACCGACCCCGGATCCCCGTTCCAAACAACGCAAGGAGAACATCGTCGTCCGCCGCGCCCAAGTTGATCGGAAGCGCAATGAGGGAATTGTCGCTGCCCGTGCCGACCACCGGTTCATAGCTCAGTTCCCCGCCCGCGGGAATCCGCAGCACCAGCGCCGCGGCGATACGATCCCCGGCCGTAAAGATACCCGGATCGGCGGCATTGACCCAGATGAAGCCCTGCTGATCGGGCAGGCCATCGGCGGAAATGGTCACCAGCGCGTAGCCCGAAGCGATTCCCGGAGGCGTTGCATAGTTCACTTGAGAGGGCGAAGCATAGTAGATTCTGCCGGCGAAACTGGCGCCCTGGGAATCCAGGATGTTCACCCGCGTGCCGCCCAGCGTGTCGGGCCAGTCGGCAGTGGCCGCGACCGCGGTGCCCGTGGCGAGGCCTTGCCCATATGCCGCAACGATCGAATCCGGAGGCACCGCATGCAAGGAGTTCGTTGCCGCCGAGAAATTCCGCAGCACCGGCGGCGGCGTCAACAGCGCGCTGAGGACGGCAGCCGTATTCCCGCCGGCATTGTCGAGAATCGCCAGATCGGGATAGACGTCACTATCAAACTTGCCGATGGCGATGCCGGTGGGATCCTGGCCGCCGATGGCGTGGTCCACTTGAAAGATGCCGTCGCCGTTGCCCAACAGCCAGGTGAGGTCCGTGACGCCGCAGCAGTGCGCGATCACCGCGTCAGGGTTCCCATCCTGATTCAGGTCCGTGGAAAGAACGGTCTTCGGAAAATCGTCGACATCGATCAACACGGAATCCTGAAACGTCCCGTCGCCGTTGCCCCGCGCCCAACCCGCCACAAAATGAAATTGCCCGGCCACCTCTTCCCCGGCCCAGAGAATATCGGCATGGGCGTCCAGGTCGAAATCGGCCACCGTGACGCCTGTCACGTCCGCCCCCGCCATCAGCCGCGAAACGCCTCCCAGGGTCCCGTCCGCGTTGGTCAGCAGGACGCTGATCCCGCCGTTGGTGCCGCTCAGGTCACTGTTGGCGACCACGACGTCGGGCCGCTCATCACCATTCAAATCGCCCAGCGCCACCGCCGCCGAATTCACGGCATCGGCATGCGGATAGAGCGCCGCGGATTGGAATGTCCCATCGCCATTGTTCAAATACACCGCCAGATTGACCGTATCCACCGGTTGCTTCTGCACCGCCACCAGATCCGTCAACGTATCTCCGTTCAAGTCGCCCGCCGCCAGCGCGGTGGGGCTGGGCAGACCGCTCAACGCGGGACCTTCCGTAAGCCCGCCATCCCCAGAGCCAAAATAGACCGAAATATTGTTCGCGCCACCGTTGGCGACCGCCACATCCGGCGCCGCATTGCTGTCAAAGTTGGCGGCGAGGATCGCCGTATCGGCTGCGGAGAATTGTTGCGAGGAGGTGAAGCCCGCCCCGGGAGTGAAATCTCCTGTGCCCGTGCCGAGCATGACGGAGACGCCCCCGCGGTTGTCCGGCACCGCGGCATCCAAATTCTGGTCGCCATCGAAATCCGCGACGGCCACCTCCATGGCGTCCTGCGTCATCAGATAAGAGGTTGTGCTCAGCAACTCGCCGGTCGCCGGCTCCACCGGGTAATACAAAAAACGGGGACGCACCGAGTCCGGCGCCAGTACCGCGGTTCCGCTATCGTCCTCAAGGATCACGAATGAAGCCGCACCGACGCCGGCAAGATATCGCCCCACCGGCAGCAGGGATCCGTCCTGCTGTCCGCGCCAGACCGATAGCGTCGCGGACTGCGCGTGCAGCACAACCAAATCCGCGAGATCGTCCTGGTCCAAATATGCAGCGCCCAGGTAATCGGGCAGCCCGCCGACCGTGATGTTGTGGGCCGCACTGAAGCGGCCGAACGTATCTCCCAACAGCACCGAAACCGTGCCCGAGCCGCGGTTCGCCACCGCAAGATCCAGATTCAGGTCGCCGTTAACATCCGCGGCGACCACCGAAGTCGGGTTCACCTGGACGGGATAGGAAACCGGCGCTTGGAACGACCCGAGTCCAGTGCCGAACATCACATCCACCGTTCCCGATGAGGAACCGTTATCGTTGGCCACCGCGATATCCAGCCGCGAGTCCCGATTCAAGTCCGCCACGAACAGCGCGACGATGGAGTTGCCCTGATCGTAGTTGAGGATGGGATGGAAAGTGCCGTCTCCCCTACCCAACAGAATGGACAGGCTGCCGGCGCCTTGCCCGGATCCGGCATTCGCAACCGCAACATCGCGATTCCCATCGCCGTTAAAGTCCGCTACCGTCAGAGCCTGCGGCATAGGCCCGGTGGGATAGTCCACTTCCGTCTGAAAGGTTCCTTGGGAGGTGCCCAGTTGCACGGCGATTCCGGTCCCCGTGGCGGGAATGAAGATGCCATCTCCGTTGCCGTCGCCATTCAGATCCGCGACCTCGTAGTCGACCGGCGCCATAGCGGCGGCAGACATCGCGACCCGAGCCGTCCGCAGCGGGATTCCAAACTTCATTCGGATGCTGTTGGGAACGTTCTGGGAACTGCAGGACGACAGGATGATTCCCCATTTTAAATGGGAAATGTTCGTAGTGCTGCCCGAAAGGCTACCCCCCTCAATTTTCACCGTAACCGTGCCGTCTTTAAACCACGGATTGGAGACTTCACCTTTTTTAGGAGGATTCTCTTTGATCACAGTCACCGTTACGCCTTCATAAGTAAAGCCCTTATAGTTGAACGGATCAAACCAGGGAGCATTCAACGCGCACGGAGCCGAACCGGCCCAGCAGGTCAGAGCGAAGGAACCGGACAGGACAAGAACACGAATATTCACCGTAAAGATCTCCTGATGAGGTCGATTCTATACGACGGCATCAGCCCGAGGCGGGGTTTCAGGAGAACAAAAAGAAGAGGCGAGCGCCAATGGCTCGCCTCAACCTGGATCGGACTTCTTATCGGAGTTCTCGCGATTGTTCCGCGATTGACTTACGGCAACTGGCAGGAGAAGTTCTCCGCCTGATCCACGCTGCCGGTGCCCTTGTACTTGGCAACTTCCGGATACGCGCACAGCGGACGAGTGCGGCCATCGGAAGCGCGCTTGGCTGGAACGCTGTCGGGAGCCTGGCCGTCTTCCACCCACTGCTCCAGCGCCTGGATCATGTCGAACTCCGACGTGCCTTCGCCGCCGCCGCAATGCGCCATGCCGGGAATCATGAACAATCGATGGCTGTCGCGGACGGTATCGAGGTCCGAATCACGGACTTGGCTCTCATAGAACATCACGCTCGAACGCGGCGCGATCTGCGGATCGCCCCAGCCGTGATACTGCACCACCTTGCCGCCCTTCTTATAGAAATCGCTCAGGTCGGCGTAGTAGACGTCGGCCGGACGGTCGGCGTCCAGCGCAGCTTCGGCGCCTTTGTCGAAGTCGAAGGTCTTGTAATCCCAGTCCTTGTCGCCGTACAGGATGTAGCGGAACAGGTCGACGCCCGGGCCGAACGGATTCGCGCCCGCCATGGTGCGCCAGCCGAGTTCGCTGCCCGGTTCAAACCCCGGGAAGTAGATCGTGCCGGTGCGGGGATTGGTGACGTTGGCATAGATCTTGCGAACCGTCGCCACCTGCGCCGCGGTGAGGCAATCGTTCATATCGGCGCCCTTGCACTGCATCGACGCCGGATCGAAGCTGCAGTTGCGCGGATCGTCGATGATGCCGTCCTCGGCGCCGTCAAGCTTGTCGCAGGCCTTCAGCGTGGCCGCATGAATTGCCGGGAACTTCTCGGCGGGGATCATGCTGCCTTCGGTGGCGTGCGTGGCTTGGCCAACCCACACCGACTGCAGCGCGCGGCCGGTCCAGTAGGCGCCCGGCGAACCCGCCACAACGCCATCGAACAGCTCCGGATACATATCGGCGGCCTTCAGCGCCTGGCGGCCGCCGGCCGAGCATCCATTGAAGTAGGAATAGCGAATCGGCGACTCATAGAACGCCTCGGTCAGCGTCTGGCCGGTCTTGGCCATCTCATAAATCGAGCGGTAGCCGAAGTCGATCAGCTTTTCCGGATGGCCCATGGCGAAGCTCGCGCTGCCGCCCTCGTGGCCCGTGTCGGTCATGGCCTGCGCATAGCCGCGGCGAATGCCGTCCGCCAGCGTGGTGGCGCTGATGGAACCGGTCCAGCCGCCGTTTCCATCGGCCTTGAACTTGCCGTTCCAAGTATTGGTCGGCAGCCACACTTCGATCTTGATATCGGAATCGGCGGTCGGCCTCGAAGTGGCCGTGATGCGGCAAAACGCCGGGAGGTCGGTAAAATCGGGCGGACCGCCCCGGCCGCCGCCGTTATCGGCGGGCTTGAATTTCCCGGCCTCGACGAGCTCGGCGCTGTCGATCGTGACGTGGTCAATCTTGACGGACTTCAGCGAGTCACAGCTCGCGGCAGCCGCGGGCAGAGCGATCAGGATCGCCGCCCCGGCGAGAGATAGCGTGCGAATGGAATTGCGCATAGTTCTGTTGTCTCCAACGTGCCGGTAAAAACTCTAAGGCACTGGCTCCAAAGGGACATCGCTTCCGGCACTTGCGCGCGATGGAACCCGGGTGGGGCGCCCCGCCCCATTTAAGCGAATGCTCGGCTACTGATGATATCGAATTTGGCGCGCCCGTGGGTACCGCGAAAGCCAGGCGGGTGGTATTGGGCTTTCATTATGATGGTCTTAAGTCGGCCCAGAATGCAGGATCCCAAACCTCTGCTGCAAACCATCGCCGACCTCCTCAAGGCCGGCGGCGAAAAATCATATGAGGCAATGGTGAGAGCAGCGCTCGCGGGAACGGAGCATGATATTGAAGTTTTGCTTCGGTCAAACGCACTTTGGGGCGGAGCAGGCTCAATCGCTGATCAGGCATTGGGTCCTGATAGAACCAAGCTGCGGAAGGAGTTGGAAAGTTTGCTCATTGAGCTTGGCAAGCTGCAACTTGCTTCTGGGATACGCAATGTCCGAACCAATATGTGGATCACGGCATTCGAGCAGTGGCGCCAATCCGGGATTTGAGAGACTCCTGTGGATTGTTCACGTCAGCCCGCTATGGTATCTTGAGCCGCTAGAGCAGCTTGCCTCGCGCGAGCGACCCTCGGCTTGCGGCCCGCATGCTAGCGCGGACCGGATGCCGGGGAGGAAAGGAAGTACAAGAGTTCCATGTGGATCAGGCAGCTTTCCGGGAAGAATATAGCGGCGCTCGCTATCGGCGCCGCGCTGATGTTCGGCATGGCGGCGACTTTGACGGCGCACCATTCCGTCACGGCCGTATTCGACACCGATAAACACGTCCAGATCAAGGGCGAGTTCACCGACGTCGAATGGGTGAACCCCCACGTCTTCCTTTATATGAAGGCTCCGGACGACAAGGGCAAAATGCAGGACTGGAAGTTCGAGTCTGGTCCGCCGGCGTTTTTCCGCCGCAGCCGGGTCAATCGCAAGACCTTCACGGACCATATCGGACAGATGGCGACAATCGACGGGCTGCCCGCCAAGGACGGCTCCAATTACGTTTTCGTGCAGAAGGTGACGTTTGCCGACGGCGACGTCGTGGAGTCGGTTTCAGCGGCGGAAGCGGCCAAGGGCGGCCGGTAGGACGGGTATAGGCAAGGATTCAAGCAGGAGGCGACCGATGCTACATCAACGAAATTTCCATTCAGGCTGGAGCGTGCTCGCCGCGGGTGCGCTGTTCGCGGGGCTCTGCTTCGCGCAATCTGGAACAAAAGACGAATTCGCGCGCACCGCCGCCGGACATCCGGATTTCAGTGGGATCTGGGAGTACTCGGTTGCACTGCCGGTGGGCGGCGTCAAGCAGGTGATCAACGGCAAAGTCGTCTACGGCATCCCCGATTCCAGCGGTCGCCAAGCCGCCAAGGGCGAGGTCCCCGGCGCGCTGCCGTTCGACGCCAAGCCGAGCTACAAGGCCGACCAACAGGCGAAAGTAGCCGAGCTCGACGCCAACCAGAGCCGCACCGATAACGTGTTCTATTGCGGACGCCCGGGCGTTCCCCGCCTTGGCCCGCCGCGCAAAGTCGTGCAGACCCCGGACGAGTTGATCTTCCTTTATGAAGACATGTCCGGCGACACCTATCGCATCATTCCCGTCGGCGCCAAGCACGATGAGTACGCCGATCCCTCTTTCAATGGCGATTCGATCGCCTGGTGGGACGGCGACACCTTGGTCGTCGAGGCGACGAACTTCGTCGAGGACACCTGGTTCGGCGAGTACGGCTATTTCCACACCGAGGACATGAAGGTCACCGAGCGCTTCTGGCCGGTCGGCAAGCAGATGGCCTATCAGGTGACGGTAGAAGATCCCAACGTCCTCGCCAAGCCGTGGACCCAGGCTCCGCGATTGATCGACCACTCCGATGAAAAGCTGATCGAGTCAGCGGCGTGCGTGGAATCGGACGCGGACCTGCTGACGAATAAGGATCACCACCTGCAGCGGTAAGCGGCAAAGCCACTAATTTAAGAGTGACGCTGAATGCGTCACGCCGGCTAAAAGCCAGCCCTCCTTAGGGCCGGGTGCGGTATAGCATCCGCGGGAACGCGATCGTTTCGCGCACGTGGTCAATCCCGCACATCCAGGCGACGAAGCGCTCGACGCCCATGCCGAAGCCGCCATGCGGGACCGTGCCGAACTTACGCAGGTCGATGTACCAGTCGAAAGCTTCCCGAGGCAGGTTGTGCTCATCAATGCGCCTGAGCAGCGTATCCAGATCGTCCTCGCGCTGGCCGCCGCCGATAATTTCGCCGTAGCCTTCCGGAGCAATGAAGTCCACCCCGAGCGCCACGTTATCGCGATCCGTCGGCCGCTTGAAGTAGAATGCCTTGATCTCAGCCGGAAAACGATCCACAATCACCGGCCGATCCATGTCCTCGGTCAGCAGCGTTTCATCGGTGTTGCCGAAGTCGCCGCCCCATTGGATCTCGCTGCCCTTGGCCTGGAGCTTTTCCACCGCCTCGTCATAGCTCATGTAGTGGAACGGTTGCAGCACCGCTTCGAGCTTCGAGGTATCACGCTCCAGCGTCTTGAGCTCCTCCTGACGGCGCTCCAGCACACGCCCGACCACGAACTTCACCAGTTCCTCGCCCACGCGCTTGATCTCATCGAGGTCCGCGTAGGCCATCTCCGGCTCCACCATCCAGAACTCGGTCAGATGGCGGCGGGTCTTCGATTTCTCGGCGCGAAACACGGGACCGAAACAGTAAGTCTTCCCGAATGCCATCGCCGTAGCTTCCCCATAGAGCTGCCCGGACTGCGTCAGAAAGACCTTTTCATCCTCGAAATAATCCACTTCGAACAGCGTCGTGGTGCCTTCGCAGGCCGCCGGCGTGAACATCGGCGCGTCGACCAGGATGAAGTCGTGCTGATCGAAATAATCGCGGATCGCCCGGATCACCTCATGCCGCACGCTCAGCACGGCGTGTTGCCGCCGGCTGCGGAGCCACAGATGCCGATGGTCCATCAGGAACTCGATGCCGTGCTCCTTCGGCGTAATCGGGTAGGGATCGTCCTCGGAGACCCGCTGCAGGATCTCGGCGCCCTCCACATCGAGCTCATAGCCACCCTGCGCGCGTTCCTCGGCCCGGACCTTGCCCCAGATCTTCAGCGACGATTCCTGGGTCAGCGTCTTGAGCTCCTGGAACAGCTCCTCACCGAGCTCGGCCTTCACCGCCACGCACTGGATGATGCCGCTGCCGTCGCGCACCTGCGGGAAACAAATCTTGCCGCCCTTGCGCAGGTTGTAAAGCCATCCCGCGATCTCCACGGTTTCGCCCGCATGGCGGCTCACGTCGGCGACCCGGACTCGGGGTGCGTGCTGGGTATCCATAATGTCTATTCTCCGGCAGCCGGATGCTGGGCCTGCCCCAGGTTTTCCTAAGAGCTTGTTGAACCGCGCGAAAAATGAGGGACAGACACCGTTTTCGAGCCTGTAAGTAATTGATTTAGCGTTGCCCTCGAGGCGAAAACTAGCTGTCTGTCCCCATTTTCAACAGCCTCCTACGCAGCCTGTTCGGGCGTGGGGAGCTCCACCAGACGATCCAGGACTTCCTTCGCATCCTGGATGGGGTGCTCTTTCCCGTTCACCGAGTGCAGCTCCAGCAGCAGCGGATATTGCCCCTCACCCTCCCGCAGCAAATCCATCGCGGCGGGCCAATCGATGGTGCCCACGCCGCCCTCATCGAGCGGGAACAGGTGCAAGTCCTCGACGCCGTCGTTGTCATGAATGTGCGTCGACCGGATGCGCGGCTTCAGCAGCCGGTACTCGTTAGCGAGGTCGCCCCGCATGTGCGCGTGGCCGACGTCGAAGCAAACGTTCATGTCCAGGTGCGTCAGCTCAAAGAACGTCAGCAGACGCTGGGCGCTGGAAAGATCGTTGGGGGTATTCTCGAGCAGGATCTCGACGCCGCGCTGCTGAGCGAACACGTTCAGTTCCTCGAGCGCCGCAAAGGCCGCGTCGACCTTGAACTCGTCGAATTCCTCGTCACGAACGCCCAGGTGCTGAACCAGATACCGGAACGGCACCTCTTCGGCGATCTCCAACGCGCGCTTGATCTCATCCACCTTGTCGAGGCGCTTGGCCTTATCCTGCTCGGTAATCGAGATGATCGACTGCGGACCGCTGCGACCCCACACGTCATCGTTGAACATCGGCGAATGCAGCGAATGGACCTGCAGCTCCGCGTCGCGAAACCAGTGCCCCAGCTCGCGGATCTGCGCCTTGTCCCGGTAGTCCATGTGCTGGCGGGCGCAGAAGATTTCCACTTGCGGAATCCCCGCGTCCCAGACGCGGTCCAGCCAGACCGTCGTCAGGCGATGATGCACGAACAAGTGGGTTGAGAGGATCTTCTCCATTAGCTTCCTTGCTGCCAGTTCTCTTGCCGATTCGCCCGCCAGTGCCGCGGGCTATTTCCTTGGGGACGGGCCATCAGTACCCGGCGGCGGCTCCATCGGCGCGTTCATCCACGGCGCCTTCCAGCCAGCCATCGCGACTCCGAATCGCGGCCACCCGAGCCAGCACCACTCCCGGCGAATAGTCGACCTGGTGCCCCATTGCTTCCAGCAGATGCACGGTGTCCGGAGAAAGGGTGCCCTCTAAGTAAAGCAGATCCGGCTGCCACTGGTGGTGATACCGCGGAGCATCCACCGCATCCTGGATATTCATGTCGAAATCCACGACGTTCAGGATCGTCAGCAGCACCGCCGTAATGATGCGCGATCCGCCCGGAGCCCCCACCGCCATGGCGAATTCGCCGTCGCGGGTCAGGATGGTCGGCGTCATCGAGGATAGCGGACGTTTGCCCGGCTCGATCGAATTCGCCTCGCCCTGGACCAGTCCGAACATGTTAGGCGTCCCTGGCTTGGCCGAGAAGTCGTCCATCTCGTTGTTGAGCAGGAATCCGAGCCCCGGCACGGTGATTCCGTTGCCGAAGCCGCCGTTCAGCGTGTAGGTCACCGCCACCGCGTTGCCGTCCTGGTCGACCACGTTGTAGTGCGTCGTTTCGCCGTCACCCTCGATGGTTAACCCCGGCGGGACGTCTCCGCTGGGCGTAGCGTGATCCGGGTCGATGGTCGCCCGGCGCGCCGCCAGATATTGCGGATCGAGCAGCTTGCTGATCGGCAGGTCATTAAAATCCGGATCCCCGAGATACTGGGCTCGGTCGGCAAAGTAGCGGCGCATCACCTCAGCGACGTAATGGATCGTATCGGCTGAGCCCGCCCCGGTGGCCTCGTAATCGGTTCCTTCCAACATCCCGAGCATCTCCAGGATCCCCAGCCCGCCCGAGCTCGGCGGAGGCGCGGTAAGGATGCCGTAGCCTTTGTAGGAACCGGTCAGTGGCTCGCGTTCGGTGGGCTGGTAGGCGGCCAGGTCCTCCGTGGTGATCAATCCGCCATGCGACGCCATCTCGGCGGCGAAGCGCTCGGCAACCGGACCTTCGTAAAACGCATCCGCGCCACCCGCGGCGATCTGGGCCAGCGTCGAGGCCAGCTCCGGCTGGCGCAGGACGTCGCCCTGCTCGTAGTATTCACCGCTGTTCAGAAAGATGCGGAACGATTCCGGCGAATCCTGCATGCGCTCGTCTTCGCGAATCTCCTGAGAAAACTGGTAGCTGACCGGGAATCCATCCGAGGCCAGCGCGACCGCGGGCCCAATGAGTTCCGCCCAGGACAGATTTCCGCCATAGCGCTGATGCGCGTATTCCAGGCCGCGCACGGTCCCCGGCACGCCGGAACTGGTCCAGCCTTCGATGCTTTTCCGCGTGGCCTCGCCGCGCGCGTCCAGATACATGTCACGGGACGCCGCTCCCGGGGCGCGCTCGCGGAAGTCAATAAACGTGGAGGTCCCGTCGGCCATGCGGATCAACATGAATCCGCCGCCTCCGATATTCCCGGCGAACGGATGCGTGACGGCCAGCGCGAATCCCACCGCAACCGCCGCATCCACCGCGTTCCCGCCCTTTTCGAGGATCTCCCGGCCGACCCCGGCGGCGATCGGCTCCTGCGCCACCACCATTCCATGACGGCTGCGAACCGGCTGGCGTGCGGCGAGCTCGGGAGTCGGCCCCGTGAAGAGTCCCGCCAACAGAACCGGAAGAACGAGCAAGGCACGGCGGCGCATGACACTGATTTTAACGGATCTTTGGAAAAATGCCCGAAAGAAAGGGGTAGAAAAGAGGCTATGACTGGAACTAGTCGACGTAAGGTACTATTCCAGGCCATCTCAGGTGTTACTCGAATCCAACTGGTACTAGATCCCCCCTAGAATTGGGCTATGCGAATGCGATGTGAGATTTGCCAATACACGCTAATCGCGGATGAGACGAAATGCCCGCAATGCGGTACGCCTGTCATGGTGGAGCAGGGTCCGACGCCAATACAGCGCCGATTCCAAATCTTCCTGACCGGATTCCTCTGCCTGATGGTGGCGCTGACGGGACTAAGTACGTTCTCGAATCTGGGACCGTCGTTCCTGACCTCGGGCTCCATCACGATCCTGCTGCTGCTGGTTCGCAACTCCATGTTGGAGATGACCAACGGCAAGGCAAGCCGTGGCTGAACGCAGGCTTCAGCATCGGAATTTCACAGGTGCGACCTCAGGACGAAGGTCCTGGGAGACGCCCCGAGCGGGTACCAATCTTCTAAGGGATACCCCCAAGGGGTTACTACAGTTGAATTGATCCGGTGAGGGGAAACCCCAATGGCTCTAAGGCAGTTTGGCGGCTAGACTGGAGCTGCCATGAAACGCTGCCGAACCTGTGAAGGTACCATCGCGAAGAACGAAACGGTGTGCATCACTTGCGGGACCCCCGTACAGACGAAAAACACCAACAAGGGGCGCGCCCGGTTCAGCAAGCTGGTCACGGTCATGCTCTTCTGCTCGGCGGCGTTCACCGTTGCCGGGATCTTCACCGACTACGGGCCTCCCTTCATGACCGGCGTCGCCGTCTGCGTCGTGTTGGTTCTGGTGAAGAAATCCGCCGACGAGATGTTGGTGGATGGTATGGAAGAATCCCGCAAGTAGCGGCCCGCGCGCCCGTCACCCATCCATCCACGCTCCAGCCCCCCAGGGTTTCCCAGAGGCATGCATCCCGGGAGCTTTCCCTGTATAGTGCGGGGAGAAACTATTTTTCCAGCCGTGAGAAAATAGTCGTAACCCGATTCCTCGGTTACCGCGTCCACCCCAACAGCTCTTATGAAACCTTCGAAGCAGCTTTTCACCATGCTGCTCACCGCCGCGCTTGCGCTGGTGAGCGTGCCGGCTCAGGCACAGACATCTCTGGACAATTCGGGAAATGGATTGCTGAACGGTGACTTTGACTTTCGCGATGTCGTCTGGATCACGGACAATCAAGGCAACGACAACCTGGTTCAGGCGGTGGCCCAGTTCGGAACGATCCACTTCGACGGCGCCGGAAATTACACCGTCAACGCGACGGTCTTCGATTCCAAAGTGGGCACGACCCAATCCATCACCTATAACGGAGCCTACGTGATCGGCGCGGCGGGCTACGGCTATATCGAACGGACGGATGCTCAAGGCGGGTGGGTTTACGGCGGGTTCGGTTCGAACGTATTCATGGGTAGCCCCACCGAGAGCCAAACCGATGGCCTGTTCATCGCCACGCCGGCCACGGCGAACATGACCACCCAGACCTTTAATAGCGGCTACGGCGTGGCTTATATGAACTTCCCCACGTTGACGATGTCTCAATCCAGGGATGCCGGCTTCCAAATGTTCCCGAACGGCGCCGGTTCGATGCCCAACATCACGGCGACCGGCTACATCGGCGGAAATCTGAACGCCATGCAGCAGTCCATCAACAACCCGGCCTATTCTTTCGCCAATGGCATCGGCACGCTGAGTTTCGGCGGCACGCTGACCGCCAGCGCCATGCTGGCCGGCGACATTCAGGTCTACGCCTCTCCAGACGGAGAATTCCTCTTCGGGGGATCGACGCTCGGCTGGGATATGTTTCTCGCGGTTCGGCTGCCGACCAGCGCCGTGCCGCCGGATGCCCTGAACAAGGGCTATTATCAGGCCGGGGTCGACGTCAACCGAAGCCAGCTCGACAAATACCTGCCGCAGCTCGACACCTACTATGGGTCGTTCACCGCGGTGCCCAGCGCCAACGCGATTATCGGGCATCAACGCATTCTGGTGGCGCCTTACTCGAATGCCTATGACTTCAACTATGGGGAATCGCTGACGATCAACTCGGATGGCGTCCTGACCGATCTTTCGAACAACCAGTTCCAGGTGAGCTCGGACGGCCGCTACCGCGTCGGCTGGGGCCGGGGAAATCTCATCGGCGTTCATGCGGGAGCGGCGATCCCGACCTTGACGGCTCCCGATTCGAAACCCTTCATCAATCCCACCGGCGTGCTCAACGCCGCGGCGTTTACGCCGTTCACCGCGGGACTGTCGCGCGGCGAGGTCGTCACGATTTTCGGCGAGAATCTGTCGTCCCAGACGCTGGCCGACGGCACGTTCCCCACCACTCTGGGCAATACGCAGGTTCTGGTGAATGGGGAACTGGCGCCAGTCTACGTGGTGTCCCCAACCCAGATCTCCTTTGTGATGCCGTATGACATCCAGACCATCGCCGAAATTCAGGTGGTTTCGGGCGGCGTGCAGAGCAACCGCGCCACATTCTTCATGAACACCGTCTCCACGGGAATCTTCACGGTTCCGGCAACCGGAATCGGATTCGCGGCGGCGCTCCACACCGACTACACGTTGGTGGATCAGCAGAAACCGGCCGTACCCGGGGAAACTATCGCGATCTATCTGACCGGCCTCGGGGATGTGTCGCCGGCGGTCACCGCCGGACAGCCCGGCCCCACGGATCCCTTCAGCAAAGCGACGGCAAGCCTTACGGTGAGCATTGACGGGCTCCCGGCCGACATCTCCTATCAGGGGCTGGCCCCGACCCTGGGCGGGCTCTATCAACTCAACGTGAAAGTCCCCGATGGCGCCTACCCGGGCTCGGTCTACATCGAAGTCGACGGACCCGATGCCTACAGCAGCCAGGCGCAGCTTCCCATCAGCGGCACCATCGCCGCCGACAAATCCGGGATCCAGCGTCCGGCCCGGCAAACCGACCGCAGCGCCAGTCGCACCCCGGACCGTGCCGAACGATAGCCCGTTCCCCTCTCCATTCGCCGACCTCGGGCCGTCTATTTTTGAAACGAGACCGCCCGAGGTCGCGTCGCATAAGTGACCGCTTTTTAAGGACGGCAGGGAGGTCCCCATGCGACGAGCAGCATCTACCCTAGAATCAGTCACCCGCGGGACGGCCCGCGTCCCGGTCGTGGCCCTGTTGACCCTGGGACTTCTGGCTTTGCCCGCCGCCGCCCAGCAGGTGATTTCCGCGCAGGCCGGACTGGTGAACTACGTCTCCGGGCGATCCGACATCAACGGTACGCCCATCTCGCGCGGATCCGATGGCCTGCTCAAACAAATGCAAGAGGGCGACGTCCTGTCGGTGGATCGGGGCGCGGCGGAAGTTCTGCTCACCCCGGGCGCGTTCCTGCGGGTCAGTGAAGGCGGTTCGGTGCAGATGCTGGATACGCATCTGGCACACACCCAAATCGACGTTTTGCGCGGCGAGACGATGGTGGAGGTTGCCGAGCTTTATGACGACAATTCCATCATCGTGCACATGCAGGGCGGCGAAGCCACGCTCACCAAGAAAGGCGTGTACTACTTCGACGGCGACAATTCCATGATTCGCGTCTTCGACGGCAAGGCCACCGCGCGATCCGAAGACACGGTCGTGAAGCTGAAGAAGGGCCGCTACGTGGAGCTGTCGCCCACGATGAAAGTGAAGAAGTTCCACACCGGCGACTTCAAGAACACCTTCCTGTACGCGTTCAGCCAGAACCGGTCCAAGCGGCTGGCGGCAGCCAATCAACGGGCGCTCCGGACCTCGGGTTACAGCAGCAGCAGTTTGCAGGGTCCGGGCTGGATCTACAGCCCCTGGATCGGTGGCTACTCGTTCCTTCCAGGATCGGGCCGGCTGCTTTCGCCCTTCGGCGGATGGTATTACAACAACCTGTCCTGGATGATGTATCCGGGCTTTGGCTACTATCCGTACGGATACGGTGGTAACGGCAGCTACGGAGGATTGGGTGTCGGACAGCAGGTTCCCACCTGGGGCGGGATCAACAATCCTCGGGCGGGGGGCGGGCAATCGTTCCCTGGCCCGGTGCGGTCCGCCGGTCCGAGCATGCCTCCTTCGGCGCCGGTGGCACGTGGCCGGGCGCGCGGCCGCTAAGCGACCTCGAATCGGCTACAGCGCGTCCTCGGAAGAATGGAGAATTGGCAGCAGAGCCTCCCCGGCGGAACCGGGCTGAGGCTCTTCGCCGTTCAGGTTCAGGTGGCGGGGATCCAGCAGCCGCGAAGTTTCCACATTCCCCATGGCCGACAGCAACGACTCCTTAAGCCGCGGATACTCCTGCTCCAGCTCGCCAATCACGTCGCGCAGCCTGCGCCGCACCGTACCCGTCTTCTGCGAGCAGCCGCACGGGATCACCGGAGCGCCCAGCGATCCGGCGAATTCCGTTGTCAGGTCCTCGGTGACGAACACCAGGGGACGGATCAGGCGAAAGTCGCGCTGGCTGGACCAGGTGACCGGCGGCAGCGCGGCGGTCCGTCCGGTGAACAGCGCATTGCGCAGGAACGATTCGCACAGATCGTCGGCCGTGTGCCCGAACGCAATGACGTTCGCGTTCAGATCCTTGGCGATCTCATACACCGCGCGGCGGCGGAACCGGCTGCACTTGTCGCACCCGTGGCCCGGATCCTCTTCCAGCAACCGGAAGGAGGCTTCGTCGCGATAGTAGGTCCAATCGATGCCGCGCTGCTTCATATACTCGCCGACCGGCTCGATCGGAGCCAGGAACTTGCCCTGCTCCACCGTGAAGGCCTGGACAGTGAACTGAATCGGCGCGCGGTCGCGCAACCGGACCAGCGCCTCCAGCAGCGTCAGGGAATCCTTACCGCCCGACAGGCCCACCGCCACACGATCGCCCTCGCGGATCATGCCGAACTTGCGGATCGCCTCGCCGACCTTGTGCAGCACGGTCTTCTCCAGCCGCTTCGACGGACCGGTCCCCGGCTGTGCGGCGGACTCGGGCGTGGCGATATCGGTGCTGATGGGGGGCATGAGTGGCCTCTTGTTCATGGTAGTACGCGCCGCAACGGTGTCGTTGCAGTCTTGTCAGCGCCTCGGAAATTTCGCCGCTAGCGACCGTTTTTCAAGGCTGAACCGTGGCAGCAAACGGCCGGCTGGTAGGCAATGAATTACGTGGAGTACGACGCTCCGGCGCATATACACATAGCCTCAGCCGGTATATGCCTTGCGACGCTAGGAGTTTTCGGGGAGAATATAAGGCGACTAGTTCATCCGACCCACACCATGTTGTGTAGGTCGGGGCGTGTTGACAACAGGTAGCTGTGACTTGAACACCTCCGGATCATCAGCTCGTAGGCCGCCTAATATCAGCCGATCTCCATCAGATCTCCCGCCGGGCGGACCACCCTGAATTCCGCTCCCCTAGCGAATGCGTCGAATCCAAGATCTCTTCATCGCATGGTCGCAATGATCTGATTGTATACCGGAAATTATCTAACCAGTCCCTTACATTGCTCTCCACATTGTCCACTGTCGTTTTCTTCCTGCATTTGAGGAAATGGCAGTCCACCACCAGACCCGAATCTTTCAGTTCCTGTACGCCATAGGGATCTTCAATCCGAATCGCCTTCATCACCTGGTCGCGGGCTGCCTGAGTCAGCGCCACCGGAGCATTCGTGTTCAAGTGCCCACGGTTGCCGACTAGCAATCCGTCCCGAACGGAAAAGTCGGGAATCCTGAGCTCCGAAGCATCAATTTCCGTCTGGGATCGGAAACAGTGATACTGCCCATCCTCCACCGTCATCGTCCAGCGGGGCGACTCGATGTTTTTGAAATTATCGTCAAGGTTGAAAACAAAGCTCTGGGGAATGGAAGCGTAAATGTTCAGCAGTTCACCCTCACCGGTGGTGACCGTTACCGGCTCATCCTTCAGGAAGCCCTCCGCCTGGATCCGGATCGTCAGGCGGTCGTAGCCGCAATCACCGTCACCAACAATTTCCATGCCGATCTGGGCCGGGATATTCCGGTTGAAGAAGCCTCGCTTCAGGTCGGACACGATGGTATAGGTAATGCTCCCCCGATTGTGCTGGAACTGAATAGATTCAGCCTGCACAAATCCTGCTGTCGCCAGCACGACAGCCGCACTCGTCTTGGTGCTCAAAATAAACTCTCCTTTCACCCGGCAGAGAGTTGTCCATCCTGTCCACTCTGGGTCCGAATTCAGAACAATTCCCCCAAAACGATGAGATTTCACCTGCAATACAATCTCTTGGCCGGCCCTGCCGAAATTGATAAGGTCATGCGTGCGTGCCAGTGCGAGCATCCAGGGGTGAGGCGGTTCGTTTCAATCGGCCCTCGGCAAGCTTGGAAGCGGAAACAACAGCGTGTGCTTGTTCGATTAATCTTCGAAGGGCGTGGAGATCCCGTCTGCGATCGTTCGATGGCATGACTCTAGCGTACCGGGATCGCCGTCAGGTAACAACAAGTGGTTGCTAAAACATATCAACGCAGATTTAAGAACACCACCCGGGCCAAACGCGCGATTGCTAAGATGGAGGTGCGCGTCCTCCGCGAGTTGTGATTGGAGGCAAGTTAGATTTTGTATTCGTGGTTCCGGGCGAGCATCCGCCGCCTTCTCCCCCTTCCCCTGACTCTGCTGCTGCTGAGCGGAAGCGTGCGTGCCGCCGAGCGCGACGCCAACCGCATCACCAGTGAGCTTCTGGACCGGCACCTGCCCTTCGGCATCGTCATGGATCCGATCTTTGAAGCTCCCGACAGCATGCAGATCCATACCTATACGCGGTGCGGGGATTCCGCGCTGTGGACCGGGTTTTATCTGGCCTCGGAAGCCTATCGCTACGCCGCCACCAAGTCGCCCGAGGCGATGCAGAACGCCTGGCGCGCGCTGACCGGCATCCGCCGCCTGATGTATGTCACCGGCAGCGCCGTGCTGGCCCGGTGCGTCTTCCCGGTCACCTGGGAACACGCGGCCGACATCATCAACCAGGAACAACACAACGGCATCTATCAGGGCACTTATGACCTCACCGCGTACTACTGGGTGGGCAATACGTCGCGCGATCAATACCTGGGCGTCTTCTTCGGGCTGGTAACGGCCTGGGACATGATCGGCGATCCGGATATGAACGCCACCATTGCCGATATCGCCTGGAAGCTGCTGGATAATCTGGAACAGAACGGCTGGAGTCCGCGCATGCCGGATGGCAGCCACAGCACCAGCTTCACGCTGCGCCCGGACCAGCACCTGAACCTGATGGCGATCGGCCGGCACATGCTGCCGGACCGTTTCGGCTCGGACTATTCCAGCTACGCGACCTTCCACTTCTTTGAGGTCCCGGCGCCGATCGCGTTGGAGGTGCTGGATGTCTACAACTCCTATTTCAAGTTCAATCTGGACACCATCGCGCTGGTGAACCTGATCCGGCTGGAAAACAACCCCACGCGGCGCGCCTCCTATGAGAAGGCATACGACATCCTGCGTAACACCACCGACGGCCACCAGAACGCGTTCTTCAACATGATGGATTACGTCTACGCCGGGCCGAAGGCACAACGCGACCAGGACACGGTGCAGTACCTGGAGCTATGGCTCAAGCGTCCGCGCCGTGACTTCCGCGTGGACCTGAGACAGCCGCAATACGCGGATCGCGTCCAGGTTTGCCTGGATTACGCGTGCGTACCCGTCCCAGTCGACCTGCGCGTGCCCACCGATTTCCTGTGGCAGAGAACCCCGTTCCAGCTCGAAGGCGGTGGAGACGGCTTCATCGAATCAGCGGGGATTGATTATCTGCTGCCGTACTGGATGGCCCGATACTACGGAATCCTCGGTCCGGATCCGCCGGAGCGAAGCGGCGCAAACGGAGAGCCCGGAATGGGTCGCAGAGTACAGCAACGCTGATCAGCACGACCGCTGCCCGCGAATTTGACGGCTGGTTGAAAAATAGGGGACGAAAAATGGGGACCGGCAGCTAGTTTTCGCCTCGAAGAGCAATGCTAGATCAATTACTTACAGTTGCGAAAACGGTGTCTGTCCCCCATTTTTCTCAGCGGAAGCGTCTCGTAGATCGATGCAACGAACTCGGCGCCCTGATTGCCGCTGACGTCGAAGATCGGATCGTAGTCAAACGTCAGACGCTCGGCCTGGACCTGATCCAGCGTCATGCCTTTGTCCTTCAGCGCGCGAACCCGATCGCGGATGATGGTCGCCATGTCGCGATACTCCACCAGGTCCGCCTCATCACAGACGCGGCCGCTCCCGCCGATCAGCATCGTGCCGCCTTCCTGCTTGTCCTCGGGGATCGTCAAATCCAGCAGCGTATTCAGCGCTTCCAGTTCGCCGTTAATTGTCCCGCCGCGCGCCACGTCAATGAGCGGATAGCGCTCCGGATTGAAGACGTCGCCGGTCGCAATCACATCGGAGCGACGGAAGAACACGATCGAATCGCCATCGGTGTGCGCGTCCGGGATGTGGATCACCTGCACCGCCTCGCCATTGAAGAACAAGTCCTTGCCATCCGTGAAGTAGGTGTCGCCGGGCCAGGCGAGATCGTCGACCCCCTCCTCCGACATCTGGTTCACCACGTTCTCATGGGCAACCACCGTCGCCGCCCAGTTCGCCGAGGCCCGCGCGACATTTCCTCCGGTGATCGTGCCGCCGAGTTCGGACAGTTCGCGATTGCCTCCGGTATGTTCCGGCTCCGCGCTGGTGTTGATGATGGTACGAATCGGGGCATCGGTGATTCCGTGAATCGCGGTGATAATCTTATCGGTCGCCGACCCATCGCCGGTATCGACCAGCAGCACACCCTGCGGACCGGTCTGGACGGCGATATTGCCCGCCTTGGTCGCCAGCAACGTAAGGTTGCCCTGCACCTTCTGTGTGATCTCGGTTTCGCCGCTCGCGAAAGGCGCCGGAACCGGACTCTTCACAAACGGATACGGGTTGGAATCCACATCGCCGGGATACATCGTCGACGCGCCGCCGCGGGCCTCCTCGCCCACCCCGTAGGAATCCGGAAACTCCTTCAGGAACGGATTCGTGTCGGGAAGGTGATGGGGAACCTCGCCGCGCTCCCGGACCACCTCGATCACCGGCTCACAGGGATACGGCTCGATTTGCTGCGAAAGATCGAGTTCCCAATCGGTGGTGCGCACGAACGGCTCGGTCAGGTAGACCGGGTCATGCACGATGCTGACCACCGTCAGCGCGTCGCCATGGCGGATCCAATGCTCCACCAGCGTCGCCTGATCGCTGCGCGGCACGCCGTTGCGGCGAATCCAGCCGGTCTTCAGATGGGTGGTGACCACGGTCAGAACATCGCCGTCCCACGTACCGAGCGAAAAACCCTGCCAGGTGTGCGCCGCCAGCGGACCCGGGCGCTCCCGGTCATCCATGTAAATCGTACGTTCGGGAGCCTGCCAGGAAATGTGCGTGTGCCAGGCGATGATTTGCTGCGTCTCGCGATCGACTTCCTTCCAGAATCGCAAGTTTGCCGGTCCCCGCACACCGTAATCGGACGGATGCGGCTTGCACTGATGCTCGGGCAGAGTCAGCAGGCTGGCGTCCCAGGTGTCGGCTCGCATGCGGGCCGCGTCATTGATGGGCAGACCGAGATAATCGCCGATGGCGGGTCCGGGAATGCGCTCGGGCTGGTCTTCGTGGAATCGCGGCGCCCATTCCCCGGAGAGGTCGATTTGCGCGATCGCCGGCAGCGCACCGGTCATGAGCAGGATCAAGCACCCCGCGCGCGCGCCGAGGCGCCCGCCACAATGCCAAATGCTCTCTAGTTTGTTTTGCCGCATGATCCGATTCCTATCCTAAGTGCCCGCAATGCATGGCCAGTTAATAACGCTACAACGCAAAGGCGTTCGGATCAAGTTTATCCGTTACGGGGCGGCACAGGAGAAATTGGCGATGTCATCGGTGCTGCCCGTGCCGTCATAGGTCGCCACCTGCGGGAACGGACACAGCGGACGAGTCCGGTCGGTCTCACCATTGCGGCGCACACGCGAGGCAGGAACCATCAGCGGAACAATATTGCCCTCGGTCCACTTGCGCGCCACGCTCATCAGATCGAAGGTCGCGGTGCCGTCGCCCCCGGCGCAGTGCCCCATGCCCGGAACCATGAACAGTTTCATCGACTTCGCGGTCTTGTCCTGCCCGACCGTCGCGACCACGTCCCGGTAATAGTTGACGCTATTGCGCGGCGCGATGCCCGGATCGGCCCAGCCGTGATACATGATCAGCTTGCCGCCGCGGTCAAAGAACGGACTGAGGTCGGCGTCGATCGAGTCCATCTCGTCGCCGATGCGGGCCGCGGCGATGGCCATGTCGCGCTCCGGATCGAAACTCATGTAGTCCCATCCTTCGGGATCCTCGAATACCAGGTAGGAATAGACCTCCTCGGCGAGGGACATGGGGCGATCGCCGCCGGAGAGCGTACGCCACCCGGTCTCGCTGCCGGGTTCCAGCCCCGGGAACAGGACGTTGCCCTGCGCGTCGGTGGGACCTTTGTAGATCTTGCGCGCGGCGTTGGCCTGGGCCTCGGTCAGGCAATTGGGCGATTCCTCGGCGGTGCTCTGGCTGCGCTTAGCGGGGGCATCGCTGTCTTTCTGCTCCGGCGGGCACTGGATCGCCGCGGGATCGAAATGGCAGGCCAGCGGAGATTCGATCACGCCATCCTGCACGCCGTCTGCGGCATCGCAGGCGACCAGCGCGGCGGAATGCAGCAGCGCGTATTTCTCGGGCGGGATCATGCTCTCTTCATCCAGATTGACCACTTCCGCGGTCCAGACCTGGGCGCCCTGCAGGCGCGTGGTCCAGTTAGCCGGCGGCTCCGGCGATGATGCCGTTATAGTCCTCCGGGTAGCGTTGCGCTTCGGTCAGCGCCTGGCGTCCGCCGGTGGAGCAGCCGTTGAAATAGGAATAGCGCGGCGCGCGGCCATAATTCTTGGCCAGGATCGCCTTCGCCGCGACCGTCATCTCATGCACGGCGCGATCGGCGAAGTCACGGACCTTCTCCGGATGGCCGGGAATGAAGCTCGGCGAGTTGCCGGTATGTCCCGTATCGGTGGAGGCGGTGGCGTAGCCGCCGGCGAGCGCGGTCGCCATCGCCGGATAGCTGATCGAGCCGGCCCAGGCTCCGTTGCCCACCGATTCGAGATCGCCGTTCCAGCGGCGTCCGATCGGCATCCAGACCTCGATCTTGATGTCGGAATCCGGGGACGGACGGAGCGTCGCCGCGACGCGGCAGAACTCGGGGAGGTTGGCGAAGGGGTTGCCGCCCCTGCCCCCTCGGCCGCCGGCGGGTTCGAATTTCCCGGCCGCAACCGTCTCGGCCGTCGTGATGGTGACGGAATTCAGTTCGAGATCCTTGACGCTTTCGCATCCAAGGGCCAGCAGAGCAGGGCTCGCGGCCAGGCAGAGCAGGGCGGGGCCGAGCAGTTTCATGCCCCTGATTCTACCTGAGCGGGTCGCGGAACGGAGGTGGAACGGAGGCCCCGGGAGTACTGGGGGTAGTGCCGGGTGACTAAATCTACGGGGACACCCGAGGAGAGGATCCCCCGGCGACGCGAACTTCCTTCTTAGGGATGTTTGTAAGCCGTGAAGACCGGAAGTGGAATTGGGACTCGCGGGCCCTAAAAAGCTTTACCCCGGGCACATGCGAAGCAGGGGTGCACCGGGGTTTACGAATCCACGTTACGGAACTTTCCAGATTGAGTCAATACCCCCTCTGATGGCAGGTTATAGTCAAGCTCGGCTCGAGGCGCTCACGCGAACTATCTCTATCGACCGGATCAGCACGTATCTGAGATTTTCCGGCGGCGATCTGCCTCGCGCGATCCAGCTCTACGAACGCAATACCCTGCTGTCTGAAACGCTCTATTCCGTGCTGCAGGGGCTGGAGGTCACCGTTCGGAACTCGATGCACACCGCGCTCACCGGCGCATTCGGAGCGGACTGGTATGATTACGCTCCCCTAGGCGAGAACGAGCGATCGAGAATCCGGGATGCCCGGCGGACCATCGCCCGCAACAAGAAAGTGGAAACTCCGGGGCGGATCGTCTCCGAGCTCACCTTTGGTTTCTGGGTATCGATGACGTCTCGACGCTATGCGGCCTCGCTGTGGATCCCGCATCTTCATCGCGCCTTCCCGAACAAGCGCCTCTCGCATAAGTTGGCCCACAGCCGCTTAAATCAGATCCGGCTACTGCGCAATCGGATCGCGCATCATGAGTGCATCCTGGGGCGCAAACTGGACCAGGATTATGTTGAGATCGTGGACGCGCTGGACTGGGTGTGTCCGGAAACCGCGGGCTGGATCCGGCAGAGCACGCGCTTTAGAGAAACCCTGCAGGGAGCACCGGGGGAAGCGGTCCAGGTCCACGAAAGTCTGGTGAACTAGGCTTCCGCCATCGCGGCCGTGTTGTAAACCGGGATGCGGATGGTGAGCTTGGCGCCGTCCGACGGCCGGGATTCGAGCTCCAGGTCGCCTTCCAGGACGCGCACGCGGCGCTTGATGCTCACCGGCCCCATGCGCAACAGTTCCAGTTCGTCCAGGTTGAAGGTTCCGGCGAACGGGAATCCGCCGCCGTTGTCCTCCAGGGAAATTTCGATATTGGCTTCCCGGCGCTGCACATTGACCGCGACGCGGGTCGCACCGGAGTGCTTCTGGATATTGTTGAAGGCCTCGCGCACGATCTGCAGGACTTCGAGCGAGAGCTGAATTTCGCCGGGATCCTGGATCTCCCCGCCGGTGTAGGTGGAGGCTATGCCGGTGTCGCGCTGAAAGGCTTCGACCATCTTGTTCAGTGAGACCGCGAGGCTCATCCCCTCATCGCGCGGGCGCATGCTGCGGACAAAGCTGCGGAGGTCGGTGACCTGTCCCTTGCAGAGTTCCTGCAGCTCGGTCAGCTCACTCACCGCCATGCTCGTATCCTTGGCGATCAGACGCTTGATCAGCTCCAGGCGCATCTGAAACGCGACGAAACTCTGCAGCGGACCGTCGTGAAAGTCGGCGGCGATGCGCTGGCGTTCGGCTTCCCCGGCGTTCTCGCTCTGCGCGCGAATCACCACGTTGTGGCGCTGCAGCAGCGACATTCGCTGCTCCATGTAGTTCCGGTACAGGGCGGCGGCCAGCGCGACCCCCGCCATCGCCACCACGATGACCACCAGTCGCTGCTCGCCGCTTTCCGACGGCAGAACGGCCGCGACGAAAATGGTCACCAAGGCGGTCAGGCTGCCGCGCAGCAGATCCAGGGAAATCACCGCGGAGGCCAGCAGGAACGCGCAAATGAAGATGGGAGGCCAGCCGTCGGGCGCCAGCGTCGCCCAGACCGTGAAATAGGACGCATCCGCGAAGATTGCCGTCGCTGAGCGGCGAGGCCGCTCATACCCCTCGCCCAGCAACATCCCGATCGCGAAGATCGGATAGGCCACGATCACCGCCGTCACCCAGGTGCTCAACGTATCGGCCCGGTAGAGGAACCAGGCGCCGCAGACCACGGCCATCACCAGGCGGGTGACCCGTAAAGCATGTCGACCTTTGTACGGAACCATCTCTATCCGAAACCCTGTCGATCGGAAACCCTGTCAATATCTCAACGAGGTCGGCCGGCTATCTTGAAACCCTCTGGCGTTCGGGGATCCGTCCGGAACTCCCGCCGAACGATCTCTGCGACCGAACTATCGCTGATAGAGGTACAGGCGATGGGCGCGGCCCTCGCCGTCATCCTCGATCGTTACCGATTTGGTGGGCGTCCAGGCGTCGAAGGTGAAATCGTGCGCGACCACGCGCGCGCCCGGCTTGAGCTGCGATTCCAGGATCGGCGTCACCAGATTGTTCCCTACCGGAAGCAAATACACAGTAATGAGATCGGCGGATTCGTAGTTTTGCTCCAGTAGATCGCCCTGGATGACCTTGGCCATCGAGGAAAGGCCCAGTTCGCGAATCCGCGCCATGCTCTGCCGCGCCAGCGACTCATCGAGTTCCACGCCAATCGCGTGGGCCTTGAACTCCTCGGCCGCCATGATCACGATGCGGCCGTCGCCGGAGCCCAGATCGAACATCGTCTCTCCGGCCTTGAGCCCGCCCAGCTCCAGCATCTGCTCGACCACGGTACGCGGGGTCGGGAAATACGGGGCGAGTTTGTCATCACCCTGCTGAGCATTGGCGGGCTGGGCAACCAGCAAATGCAGCACGGGAACCGCAATCGCCAGAGCCGTCAGCGCGGCAATCCGGCCGGTGGAGCCGCCGTTAGAGCCTGGGAACCAACGCGGCATTCGGGGGAAGCGGAAAAACCAAACCATTACGGTTCAATATATACCCGGACCGCATTGCTGCGAACCGTACCGGCCTGGATTTCAAGAGCCGCGGGGCCGGCGTCGACGATCGTCGGCAGCTCGACCTCCACCAGATAGAATCCGATGTAGCCCGGCGCTAACACAGCTCGCCGAACGGTGACTGGATCGCCGTTCAGGTAGGCGGTGACCGGGGCGACCACCTCCGGCGGATTTTCCAGCGGACCCGGCTGCCCGGTGGGCCAATTCGGCGTCACGCGCCCAAGCCCCACCGCAAACACCTGCAATCGTGTGCCGGAGTGCGCCGGATTGCTCATGTCGAGCAGGACGCCCGTGTCGGAGTCGGCCAGCAATGGAGATCCCGTGTCATCCACCACGATCGCGGGCGAGGTCGGCTGGAGCGCCAGCGGACCGAGCACCCGTCCCGAGTTCCCATCGCCAACGATCAACGACAACTGGTCGCCACTGACCTCGAACGGAATCTGGATCTCGGATTGGGTATCCTGGGCCGCCAGAACCGGCGCGCCATAGCCTCCGGCAGCGGCCGTCGTGATCCGCGCGCCGACAATCTTGAGCAGGGTACCGGGAGCCGCGGCGCGGGCCTGCAGATCCGCCGAACTCACCACGCGCGGAGCTCCGTTGTGGTGCGGCGCCAACGTGGCAAACAGTCCGTAGCCTTCCACATCCGCCCAGAGATAGATGCCGCCCTGGCTCAGCAGCACATCGGAGGCGTGCTGCGCCGGCAAGCCGGTGACCGGCGTCCAGGCGGGAGGCGCGCCCAACGTCGTCAAAGGGAACTGCGCCGAGTAAACTCCGTTGTTGGTCGCCACGTAGACGACGTTCGCTTGCGGGTCGGCCGCGACCCCATAGACGCTGGACACCGGAAGCGAGCCCGAGACATCGTCCCAGATAATGCCTCCGCTGATGGTATGCAACAGACGCGGGCCCAGCAGTGGCACCGTACCCGAGGTTTGCAGCGCCACCAGCGCCATCCGGTCATCGTTCGGGTCCACCCAAAACGCGGTGACGGCGTTGCCCCGCGGCCCCAGGGATTCGGTCCAACTGCGGCCGCCGTCGGTGGAGATGACCACGCGGCCATCCGCGGCGCCGGCGTAGAGCGTTTGTGGTCCGTTCAGCGCGACGGCGGTGATCTCGACACCCAGCGTCTCGCCCAGAATCTGTTTGAACTGCAATTCCGCGTCGGCGTTGCTGTTGTCGGTAGGCGTCCAGGCGATGCGTTCCCCGGGGAGCCACTCCAGCACCAGCGCCCCGCCGAGTTCGATCTGCGCGCCCGCGCCGTTCTGAGGCGCCGCTCGGATGCGGGCTCCGGGTAGATTGGGGAGGTTCTGATTCAGCCCATGCCAGGAGCGTCCGCCATCCATGGAGCGGAACACGCCGGAGTCGCCCGCGGCCACAATCTGATCTTCGTTGAGCGGCGAAACAGCCAGGTCATGCAACGCCCCGCCTCCGCTGACCAGAATCGACCGGCCCTGGTAGTCCGTCAGGTTCTCCCAATGGCGGCCGCTGTCGTCGGAGCGGAACACCGCACTGCCCACCGCGTAAACTTTCGGCGAAGGCGCGCCCGGCGGATTGCGTAACGAAGCGTCCAGTTCGGGAAGCGTCTCGGCGAAGCCTTCGATGGCCGGAGGCGCCGCGACGTCATCACCGGACACCTCGGTCCATGTTTCAAAGTCGGGGGTTTCGTAAATTTTGCCGAGGTTGGTCCGGACGCGCAGCCCCAGTCCGTTGTCGACGTACCAGACGCGATCCACGCCGCCGGTGGCGACATCGGCTAGCCCGAGCTCGACGGCCGCGTTCCCGATGGGATGCCAGTCGGCGGAGATCGACGCGCCGGAGAGGTCCTGTCCGGCGGCTACTCCGGAGAAGGTCAGGCCGGGAAATACGAGCGCGAAAAACACCCCGAGCGGGGCGCTGCAAACCCTAGCGAACCCGAAAAACTTCCGTGCTGTGGCTATGTTACCCACCAATGGAGTCCATTGTATCCGTTTCGCTGCCCATCCTATCGGCAGTTTCGATCGGAAACTGTTGATTTTACGAATGCTAACATTTCCGTTTGGTTACGGCTGCGCTCTTGCAAAGCGCAATTCTGTAGTAGACTAGCTTCATTGCATGTCGCCGCCGGGAGAGGTGTCTCCTGAGACGGCGGCCAAGGGGAGCTGGTAGGGACATTTTTGAAGAAATGAGCTGGATCTGCCGATCCACGAGGGTGGCAATGTCACCCAGAGTCGGGTTGTCGCTGACCGTTCCCACGGTCGCGCTGGCGCTGGTAGTGTGTCCGCTCATCGGGTTGGCGGCCGCCCTGCCATCCGACGCCGGAGAGCAAGTCGCCACTGCTAAGAAAGTGGACGGAGACGTCTCAGTTCTCAGAGATTTTCAGGAGTGGGCCATCGTTCCCGGCGATAAGGTTAAACCGAAGGAAACCATCGTTTCCGGGATTGACGGGCACGCGACCTTCCAGGTGGCCGATGGGAGCACCTTTGAGATCTACCCCAACTCCAAGGTGATTTTCCGCAACAACCAGGGCAGTTGGCGCGATTTACTGGATGTGTTCCTGGGCAAGGTCCGGGTCAAGATCGAGCATTTTGGCGAAGAAGAGAACCGCAACCGTGTGATCACGCCGACGGCGGTGATTTCGGTGCGCGGAACGATGTTCGACATCACCGTGGACCCGCAGGATGAGGACACGCTGGTCGAGGTCGTCGAAGGCGAGGTCGGCGTGCGGCATGCGCTCCTGCCGGATAACCGCGAAGCCATTCTGCAGCCTGGAGATTCCATCCGCGTCTACCGCAATGAGCCGATCGCCAAAGCCCGCATTGACAAGGGCGGCGTGATGCAGCGCATCGTGCAGATGGCCCGGGAAGCGGCGATCGTGGCCGCACGTTCGACATCCCCGACCGGTGGCGGCCTCGGTCCCATCGGTGGCGGTGGCGGACCGGTAGGCGGCGTGGGCGATACGGGTCCGGGTTCGGTGCCGGGTGTTCCGGGCGGACCTCCAACCACGGCGCCTCCGGGAACCAGCGGCGGCAGCGGCGCGCCAACAACGGCTCCGCCATCGATCACGTCCACTCCGGGCGGCGGTCCACTGATGGCTCCCCCGAGCTTCTAAGTTCCAGCCGTGGGTCGGATTTTCCTATCCGCCCGATCGCCCCGGGCGCTTCTCCTGAATTCCCCTGAATTCCGAGGTCAGGCGTAGAGTGTTTAGCCACGCTACGCGGACTGGAAGCTGACGGATCCCCGCTCGCTCTCAGCCTTCACCAAGGCTACGCCCGACGAGCCGGTCACGGTTTCCATGCTGGCGGTTCCCGGCTCACTTCCCCGTGGGTTTCCGTTGCTTTGCCGCTTAGTCACGTGCGCGGTCTGAAGGGGCTAAATGGCGGGGATCAAGGCGGAAACGATTTAGGGAACCGTTGCGTGGCAGCTCTCGTAGCATTACACTGAGCGGCGAAAATGGCTGCTTCCAAAGGAGATCATGAAAACCGACACGATGCCTCCCGATATGCCTCCCGACCCAGATGACGATCAGGCGAAATCCGCCATGCCTCCGCCGATCCCCGGTGAGATTCCCGATGATATTCACGCCGATGAGTTGATCGACGATACCGAGGACATTCCCGAAGTCGAGCCGATGAGCGAGATCGGGCGTCTGACCGGCGTATTCTTCGAGCCCAAGAAAGCCTTCGCCGACATTGCCCGGCGGCCGCGCTGGTGGTGGCCGTTGATCATCACGGGACTGCTGGGGATGGTGTTCTTCTATCTGGTCGGCCAGCGTGTGGGGTTCGAGGAAACCGCGCGGCAGCAGATCATGCAATCCTCGGCGGCGCAGAACATGACGCCGCAGCAATTTGAGAATAGTGTCCGGTTGGTGGCGACCGTCTTGCGATACGTGAGCTACATTACGCCCCTCATTTCGGTGGCTTTCGTCTTCGTCGCGGCCGTCTTCCTGATGTTCCTGTTCGATGTGCTGCTGCAGGCGAAGATCGGGCTGAAGCGCATGATGGCAATCGTCTCCTATTCCTACCTGCCCAGCGGCATCTCGGCGGTGCTTTCGACGGTGGTGCTGTATCTGAAACCGGACCCAAGCGACTTCGATCTCAACAATCCGTTGGCCTTCAATTTGGCGGCGTTCCTGAATTCGGACACGCCGGGGTGGCTGATGGGGTTAGGCCGTTCGATTGACCTGTTTGGGATTTGGGTCATCCTGCTGCTGGCGATCGGCGTCTCCACTGCATCGCGGAAGGTCAGCATGGGAACGGCGATCGGGATGTTGATGATCCCGGCGCTGATCATCGTGGGACTCCGGGTTTTGCAGGGACTGCAGGCGGGGTGAGGGGCCGGGCGGACGGCTTCGCCACGCAAATCAATCGTGGCCAATTTTCTGACGGATTTTGGATGGGAGACGGATAGCGTCGCCGCGGACTGGTAGTGAGCGGGGAGGGCGGATCGCCCTCCGCAAGCTGAACCTCGCCCCACATTTGGCCCGCGCCACTTCGCGGCGGTTTCTGTCGGATTTTCTTGGGTTTTTCTATCGTTTCTTTAAGGGAGCGCCCCCAGCTGTGATTGTTGCTTTGCCACACAGCGGCAAATCCCGCCTTATTTAGGCTGCCGCAGGCGGCAGCACATCGTGCGTTGGCGGTCGCGGTTTATCATGATTGCCGCGATTGACTCCTTGACCGAATGACTTTCGCCACCGGTCAGCGGGAGCGCCACCGGGCCAGGTCCTCCGATGCGGGAGCTCCTGACCGCTTGCGTGGAGCAGGTTAGCGCGAGCGTGAGTTTCGCGGTTCTGAAGTGAAACGCGAAGTGGTTGATGGCGCGGGAGAAGGAAAGTATTTTGGATGGGAACAGGCTGTGAGGGAGTGCCCCGCTTCGTGGATTGGGAAGCTGGAAGCTTCCCGCCGGCTGAACGCCCCCCCCTTGTTCGAATCGCGCACAACGGCTGCAAACCGCCTGTGCGCTCCTTTGTTCGAATCGCGCACAACGGCTGCAAACCGCCTGTGCGCTCCTTTATTTGAATCGTGCACAACGGCTGCAAACCGCCTGTGCGCTCCTTTATTTGAATCGTGCACAACGGCTGCAAACCGCCTGTGCGCTCCTTTATTCGCGACGCTGAAGCGCCGCGCGGGCTGATAGCCCACCCTCCTTCTAGACGCGTTCGAGGAGGATCGCCATGCCCTGGCCGACGCCGACGCACAGAGTGCAGATGGCGCGTTTGGCTCCGGTGCGGCGCAAGTGCAGCGAGGCGGTGAGCACCAGGCGCGCGCCGCTCATGCCGAGCGGATGGCCGAGCGCGATGGCTCCGCCGTTGGGATTCACTTTTTCCGAATCGTCGGGCAGGCCGAAGTGACGGGTACAGGCCAGCGATTGGGCGGCGAAGGCTTCGTTGAGCTCGATGAAGTCGACATCATCCAGTGAGAGCCCGGTATGCGCGAGCAACTTTTCGGTGGCCGGGATCGGGCCGATGCCCATGTAATTGGGATCGACGCCCGCCGCCGCTGCGGCTACCACGCGGGCAACCGGCGTGATGCCGAACTTACCGGCCGCCTGTTCATTGGCGACGAACATCGCCACCGCGCCATCGTTGATCCCCGACGCGTTGCCGGCCGTCACGGTGCCGTCTTTGCGGAACGGCGTGGGGAGCTTGGCCATGGCTTCGAGGGTCGAATCCGGACGGGGATGCTCGTCGTCGGCGACCACGGTTACCGCGCCTTTGCGCCCCGGGATCTTCACCGGTTCGATCTCTTCGGCAAAGACACCGGAGGCCTTGGCCGCCGCGGCCTTCCTCTGCGAACCGTAGGCGAACTTATCCTGCGCTTCGCGTTCGATGCCGTACTTCTCGGCGACGTTCTCAGCGGTTTCGGCCATCGAGATGGTGCCGTACTGCTCCTCCATCTTCGGATTGACGAAGCGCCAGCCGAGCGTGGTGTCGTAGGTCTGGGGAGAACGGTCAAAGGCGGCGGTCGGTTTGCCGGTGACCCAGGGGGAGCGGCTCATGCCTTCGACTCCGCCGGCAATGGTGAGCGAAAGCTCGCCCGTTGCGATGCCGCGCGCGGCGACAGCTACCGCTTCCATGCCGGATGCGCACAGGCGATTGACGGTGACGCCGGGAACGCTCATGGGGAGCCCGGCCAGCAGCAGCGACATGCGCGCCACGTTGCGATTGTCCTCACCGGCTTGCGTGACGCAGCCCAGGTAAACCTCGTCGATCGCCTCCCAATCGGCATTGGGAAAGCGGCTCTTCAAGGTGATGAGAGGGTGCGCGGCGAGATCGTCGGTGCGCACCGAGCTGAGGGCGCCGGCGTAGCGGCCAATCGGCGTGCGGACGCCTTCACAGATGTATGCAGTGTTCATGGGTCTATTGAATGCCTGTTTTGGGTCGGCGGAGTGGGTGGGCTCCCGCCGTAATCCTCTATTCAAGCAGATCCGGTAGGCAGTCCGTGCGGCTGATGGGGACAGGCTGCGAGGGAGGGATGTGACTTGTTGAGCGGCTCGTCGGGCCGGAAAGGGGACTGTGCAGCGGAGAATTCGGCCGTTGCAAGCCTGTCCCCGGAAAAAAAGTGGGAGGCCCCTCGATGGTGACCTCCCCAATGCATCGTTTCTCAGTCCGGTACGTTCGTGCAGATTTAAACCGTCGTGGAAACTTCCTCCGTGGGCTCGGGATGAGGATGACGCATTTGCGGATGAGGTGTCCGCTCATAGCGATGAACCAATTCATCCCATTCCACGAAGGTAGCGACTCCATTGTCGACGTCATTGCGCTTCTTTTCCCAAACGCTGAGCGCTTCCATGCAGGCGTCGTCGACATATTGGAGATTGGCGAAGTGTACGTGCACTTCTTTGTCCAGCGGGAGCGAGTCCAAGGTATCCGCGAGTCGCGGCAGTCGCATAAAGGTCGCCGCACCTCCCAGGTGCAGGTGAATTCGTTGATTGGCCTTGTTCTCATGGACGTCGATGGTCACGTGGGACATCCCGTAGAGCAGGCCGGCCAGCGCCAGAGTCAGGCCAGTGATGATCCCGGTCAGCAGGTCCGTCGCGACGATCATGAACACCGTCACCGCGTAGACCACCAGCGGGAACTTGCCGTACTTCTTCAGCTTGCGAATGTTGGCCGGATTGACCAGCTTGTAGCCGGTGTAGACCAGAACGGCCGCCAGGCTGGCCGTCGGGACGAGCCGCAGAATCCCCGGCAGGAACGCCACCAGCACTAGCAGCCAGACACCGTGCAGCATGGCGGATTTCCGGGTCTTCGCGCCGGCGCTGACGTTGGCCGAGCTGCGCACGATCACGCCGGTCATGGGCAGGCCGCCGATGGCTCCGGCGATGATGTTGCCAACGCCCTGGGAGAACAGTTCCCGGTCATAGTTGGTGCGCGGCCCGTCGTGCATCTTATCCACCGCGGTGGCCGAAAGCAGGGTCTCGGCGCTGGCCACGAAGGCGAGCGTGAACGCCGCGAGCAACATCTCTCCGCTGGCAAGGCCACCAAAGGCGGACCACTCCGGCAATTCAATCTGCCCCAGGAAGTTGTCCGGGATATTGACGTAGGAGATCGGCATGTTCCACAGCGTGGCGGCGGCGGTGCCGACCACCACGCCGATCAGCGCACCGGGGATCCAGGAGATAGACTTCGGCGCGAACTTCTGCCAGGCCAGCAGGCTGACAATGGTGAGCATCCCCACAAACGCCGCCAGATGATGCGGCGTCCCGTCAGTGGGGATGCCTCCCTTGTAGATCGCTTCGGGGATAGCCAGGATATTTTGAATGCCATTTTCGCGCGGGCTGTCGTCCACCATGACATGGAACTGGGCGGCGAAGATCAGCACGCCGATGCCGGCGAGCATACCGTAGACCACGCCGGGGGCCATGGCCCGGAAGATCTGCCCGACTTTCAGGAGTCCAGCGATCAACTGAATCACACCCGCAGCGACAATGATTGGAGCAAGTCCAGCAAATCCATGGGTTTGGATCAATTCATAGACGACCACGGCCAATCCGGCGGCCGGTCCGCTGACCTGCAACGGGCAGCCGGCGAGCACGGATACAATCAGTCCACCGACGATACCGGTAATCAGTCCGGAGGATGGCGGAGCGCCCGACGCGATCGCGATTCCCATACAGAGCGGGAGCGCGACCAGAAACACGACGATCGACGCCAGTAAATCCGCCGGGAACGTGCTTTTGAGGTCTTGCGTCGGCATATAGCTCACTTGTTATCTTTTACTTACAAACTTCGCCCGGCTGCGGATCCACGCCGAATCTCGCCGTCCGCGCCGTCGCCAAACATAAAAGAGTACGCTTATAGCTTGCGCCGTCCGTTCGATAATGACCAGGGCATACAGGTCTTTCGCATGTGCGCTGTAGTGATTGTTTGTATAGTTCAACAGAAAGGAAAAGCCCTCCGATCCATCGCCGATGAGTACCGTGGCGGGCGTGAAAACGGGCGTCACCGTTCTGCAACGCGCCCCTGTACCATGGAACTGGATAAGGGAACTGGATAAGGGAACTGGACAAGCACCTATGGATGTGAACGCCAATCCGCTTCCGGCCAATCCCCCTCCCGATGACCGCCGGCTCCTGTGGGTGCTGGGGGGCGGGTTCTCGCTGACGATTCTGTTTCTGATCGCCTCCGGGTGGCTGAGCATCCAGGCGATGCAGACCGTGGAGGAGCGCAGCGAGGCCCTGCTGGCCGAGCACCGCATCAGCACGCAGGTGATTGACGAGATTCAGGGGGAAGAGGCCAGCCTCAGTGACCTGTTCTACGAGTTGCTGTCCAAGCCGGACCCGGCGCAACGCGCCGCGCTGCTGGAGCGGCTGGACCGGATTCAGCGGGATGTCGGAGTAACGCTCAATTCCGCCCGCAACGACACGAACGCGGAGCTCTGGACGGCGGCGACCCTGGCCGTTGAGGACTTTATGACCGAGGTCCGGCGCCTGGTGGATCCGTCTTTATCAAGCGTCGGGAGCACCGGAGAGAGCTACGATGACCAGAGCCTGGACCAGTTGAATGCAGAGCATAAGCGGCTGGTGGGAGCGATCTCGGCTCTGGTGACGGCGAACTACCGGACGGCGATCGACCAGGAACGGCAGGAGGCCACCAGCCACCGGGCGCGCCTGGGCCAGGCCCTGACGCTGCTGGGGATCGCGGTGGGACTGGCGGTGATTTGCGCAATCCTGGTGGTCCGCTACGTCAATCGGATGTATACGCGGGTGGCGTGGCAGGCCAGCGAGCTATCGCGGCTTTCGGCGTACGTGCTGCAGGCGCAGGAAAAGATGCTGCAGCAATTCTCGCGGGAGCTGCACGATGAGTTTGGGCAGTCGCTCACGGCAATCGATGCGAATCTGGCGGCGGTTCCAAAAGACAATCCGGAGACGGCCTCGCGCATCGAAGACTGTAGCTTGCTGGTGAAGGATCTGATGGACGATGTCCGGGAGCTCTCGCAACTGCTGCGTCCGAGCACGTTGGACGATTTCGGGTTGCGGGGCGGGCTCCAGTCGCTGGCGGAGTCGTTCGGCCAGCGCACGGGGATCGCGGTGGAGGCGCATCTGAGCTTCACCGAACGGTTGCCGCGCGAAGTGGAGACGCACCTGTACCGGATCGCGCAGGAAGCGCTGACGAATGTCACGCGGCATTCCAAGGCGTCCCGGGTGGAGTTGACGCTCGAGAAGCATCCCGCCGCCGGGGAAGAGCGGCACGGCGTGCGCCTGGTCATCGCCGATAATGGCGGGGGGCTGACCTCTTCCAGCGAGCGGCAGGGATTGGGATTGGCCGGAATGCGCGAGAGAATGCGGTTGTGCGGCGGGCGGCTGGAGATCCACTCGGACTCCAAGGGCGTGACAATTGTGGCGGAGGTAACCCAGGATGAAACGGCCCAGTGGGCAGAAACGCATCCGAGTCCTGTTGGCGGATGATCACGCGGTGGTCCGCCAGGGCTTCCGTCTGATCCTTTCCCAGCATCCGGACATCGAGGTGGTGGGCGAGGCCTCCAATGGCCGAGAGGCGGTGGAGAAGACGCTGGAACTGCATCCGGACGTGACGGTGACCGACATCGCGATGCCGGAGCTCAACGGCGTGGAGGTGGTGCGCCAGATCCGGCAGAACGCTCCGAAGGTGAAGGTCGTGGTGTTGTCGATGCACAAGGATGCGGTGTATGTGCGGGAGACGCTGCGGGCCGGGGCCAAAGGCTATCTGTTAAAGGATTCGATTGACCAGGATCTGGTCAAGGCGGTCCGGGCGGTGGCCGCCGGCGAGGCGTATCTGAGTCCGACGATTTCGGTGACCGTGCTGGAGGACTACGAAAAGCACGTCGAGGATCCGCTGGATCAGGTCACCCCGCGCGAGCGCCAACTGCTGGAGATGCTGGCCGAGGGGCTGACCTCAAAGGAGATCGCCACCGAACTCGATATCAGCGTCTACACGGTGGACGCGCACCGGAGCCGCATCATGAAGAAGCTGGGGCTGCGGAGTATTGGAGACCTGATCCGCTTTGCGATCCAGCGGGGGCTGGTGCCGCTGGAGAAACCGACCGAGTAGCGACGGCTTTGCTACCCGTCGGATAGGACGCGGATGCGGAGATCCGCGCCACCTGGCGGGGCATGGCCCCGCGCCACATCAGGGATCTACGCCACTTGAGTGCTTCTCAACGAGCGCACAGGCGAGTTGCAGCCGTTGTGCGCGGTTAAACATGCGCGGTTAAACAATGGAGCCGCGCGCAAGCGGAAGCTCGGCCCACTTTACTGGGCGGCGCGGCTGAGCACGAGCGAGATGGGTTCTTCCGAGGCAGGCGGCTGGCCGCAGACCTGAATGCGGGTGTCCCAGATTTGCTCGGACAGATTTAGGTTCTCGTCGACCGCGTCGTTCCGTTCGTTGGCCGCCACCTTGCGTGCCAGCGCTCCTCGGCCTTCTCCATAGAATGTGCGGGTGGCGAAGCTAGGCTCCGCGCCGGCACAGGCCATCAGACTGTCGTAGGCCATCTGCAGTAGCATGACGCTGCGGTTGTAGCGTTCGAGCGAACTCAACTCACGCCCCAGCGGATCCAGCGCCAGGATCTGCTGGGTGACATCCAGGCGGTGTTGGATGGATGCGTTATCAGGCTCCAGCTTGAGCGCCTTCTGGAATTGGCGTTCGGCTAGCCGGTAGTTGGCCTGGGCAAATTCCGCGTCCCCGAGTCCGGCCCATGCCTCGGCATCCTGCGGTTCCTTGGTGGTGATTTCGTTGTAGAGTTCGGCTGCGCGCGCCGGGGCCCCGGCTTCGATGTACAGCGGAGCAATCTGGTGCAACAGCCGGATGTCGTCCCCGGCTTCATCCCGCAAGGGCAGCAGTTCAGCGAGCAGTTCCTCATCGTCGCCGCTACGAGCCAGAACGTCGGTCAGTTCCAGACGCGTCTGCAGCTGGCGCTCCTCGGGAGTCGCGTTCTCGCTGGATTCGTCTTCGGCCCAGCGTCCATAAATCGCGCGGTGATAGAACAAGACCCCTTCTTCCTTATTCTCCGGCTGCTTGACCAGGATGCGCGCCATTATCAGGCTCGTGTCGGCATTCGTGGGATCCTTTTGAAGGATGTCACGCGCCGTGGCTTCGGCTTCGGCCATCCGGCCCGCGTTGTAGAGCGCCTGGGCGAAGGAAAGCTGCGCCTGGACATTCTCGCGATTGATGCTGAAGGCGGTCCGGAAGTTATCCACCGCGTCGTTGTAATCCCCGGCCGCGGCCTCCTGCTTGCCGGTGTTGAAGTAGCGCTCGGCTTCCTGCTCGCGTTCGTTGCGGTCGACCTGGACGAGCATCAGGTCGAAGAAGACGAACCCAACGATGATGAGAATGATCGCCGTAAACGTCCCGTAGAACGTGGCAGCCGAGGCATGTCCGTCGCTCATCTCATCGCCTCCTGTTTACAGAGGTTGTTGATCGTCATTGCCGTGCCCTGAGCCATGCCCGCCCTTGCCCGGGCCATCGCCGGCGGCTTTGCCGGACGTTTGATCCGCCTGCGCGACTCCGGCTTCCGGCTGAGGTTCCGCCACGGATACGGACGGAGAAGCAGTCCGCTCTGGCGCGGCCGGCTCGGAGGGTACCGAGGACCCGCCAGTGGAGATCCCGCCGGTCACCGGAGTGACACTCGACCAAACGCTATCCTGCGGCGAATGCACGCCCAATGTTCGCAGAATATCATCCAGAGAAACGACGCCCAGTAGCTGATGCACGTTGGCGCGGCTGACCACCGGCAGAATGTTCTGTTTTTCTTTGCCCATGCGCTCCAGCGCCAAGGCGAGCGTGTGGTCCGGATGCAGATGGGGAAACGGCGCGTCATTGCCGTGCATCACGGGAAATTCGTGAATATCGCCGACGGTTTTGCCGCCGCAGTCGGCCTCCGCCTCTTCCAGCTTGCGGTAGGGGATCATCCCCAGGATCCGGCCCCGGTCGGCGACCGGCCAGGCTTCCAGGCGTTGCGGCTTTTTGCGCGACAGCTCCAGCGCTTTCTTCACGCCCGTCGCCGGCGTCAGCAATTCCGGAGTGGGCTGCATGGCGCCCGAGACCTGGGCTCCACCGGCGTCTTCATGGCCTCCGCCGGGAAGGTGAATACCGTCCTGATGCGACAACGCTTCGTAGATCGGCGCCCGCTGCAGCCGGTAGCTGATGAAGAACGCGATCATATTGGAGATCATCAGCGGGACGATAATCGTGTAGTCGCGCGTGAGCTCAAAGATCATGATCACGCTGGTCATCGGGGTGCGGACGATACCGGCGAAGGCCGTCCCCATGCCGACCAGCGCGTAGGCGCCCGGGTCGGCGGTGTAGTTGGGAAACAGCAGATTGGCGACGTAGCCCACGGCGGCCCCGAACATGCCTCCCATGAAGAGGCTGGGGCCGAAGATGCCGCCCGCGTTGCCGGAGGCGTAGCAGACCGCGGTGGCGATGATCTTCAGGATTGCCAGCACGACGACGGCTTGCAGAACTACGTCACCGTTGAGCACGCGGTCGATATAGTCGTAGCCGACACCCATGACATCGGGTTTCCAGAGGCCCATCAGCCCGACGACAATCCCGCCAATGGCGGGCTGCATCCAGACCGTCCAGCCCGGCAGGGCGCGGAGCTTCAGACGCAGGGCCAACAGAAGCTTGACGAAGGCCACCGAGCCTAGTCCGCCCACGACGCCCAGAACAGCGTAGATCGCGAATTCGCTCCAGTGGACCAGCTCATAGCCGGAGACGTGGAAAATCAACTCGTCGCCCAGCACCAGGTTCAGCACCATCCAGGAGGTCGCCGAGCTGAGCACGATCGAGCCCAGCACGGGGGCATGCAGATTGCCCATGATCTCCTCCAGCGTGAACAGCACCGCGGCGATCGGCGTGTTGAACGCAGCCGCCAAGGCGGCGGAACAGCCGGCCGGAACTAAGCTCTTGATCTGTTTGGTGTTGAGACCCAGCCGCCGCCCGATCACGGACGCGATGCCGGCGCCCACATGCACCGACGGGCCTTCACGTCCAAGGGCGATACCGCTGGCCAGGGTCAGTGTACAGCAGGAAAACTTTCCCAGGACCGTCTTCATCGAGATCCGGCCATCGGAAACCAAGATCGAGGATTTGGTCTGCGGGATGCCGGATCCGCGCGCGAACGGGAAATAACGAAAGAGAAGGTAGCCGCTGACCAGTGACCCAATGATGGGGACAAGGAGGATACGCCAACCCGATCCGCCCGCCGGATACATGCGCCCGGCAAGCCGCCCGGTCAGCAGAATAAAAGCGACAACAACAAGGCCCACCAGCGCCCCGATCAGGATACTCAAGACCAGTGTGAGCTGAGTCTCGTTATCCTGCAGGCTCTCCAGCCACTCCACCGCCCGGCGGCGCAGCTTACGCAGTGTGCCAACTTCCTGGTCCGTTTCCACTATAGGTTGATGCTGTTGCGGGCGAGGTTCGATCCCACAAGACCCTAGCTTCTAGGATAGGCGGTCCGAGCGGCGAATTCCACCTTTTCCTGATTTCGTGGCCGAATCAATGTTTGTGATGGAAGGATAGGCGGCGCTGGCGTGCATATTGGTCGGTGAAGGCGGCTCCGAACAGTACAATCTGCGCCGAGCAATAGACCCAGAGCATCAGAGCGGCTAAAGACCCCGCGGCTCCGTAGAACGAAGTGATCGGCGCTCTGCTCAGATAGAGGGCGATCAAGATCTTGCCGGCCTCAAATAGAAGAGCGGTGACGATGGCTCCGATCCAGACATCATGGCTGTCAATGGCGGCGTCGTGCAGGAGCCGAAAGATCGCCGCGAACAGGAGCGTGATCATCGCCAGGGAGATCACCAGATTGGCAGTTTGCAACAAGATGTGAGGAGCCGGGAGCATTCGGGGGACAACCTCGGCGATGGTTCCCAGGATGGCGGAGGTCAGCAGTGAAACCAGAACCAGGCCCCCCAGGAACAGCACCAAAAGAAAGGCGAAGCCGCGCTTGACGACGAAGGCCCGAATCAGCCCGCGTCCGGCCGGGGGCTGAACTCGCCAGATGACGTTCAGTCCGTCATAAAGCGCGTCAAAGGCCAGGGTCGCGCTGGAAATCAGCCAGATGATGCCGATCGCCGTCGCCAGGGGAGTAGCCTCTTGCGCCTGGTCCATCGCCAACCTGACGAAGTTCGCGGCCTGGGTCCCCATGGCCGACGAGCTCCATTGGAACACCCGGGCGCGAGCCGATTCGGCGCCGACAATCGCGCCGGTCGCGGTGAGGATCACCCACAGCGCCGGGGTCAGCGAGAGGATCGTGTAGAACGACACCGCCGCGGCCATCATCGGCGTATTGTCTTCGAAACACCGAACGACGCTACGCCAGAGGAGCCGGGTCGCGATCTGGAAGGCATTGTGTTTGGGAGAGTGCGGCATCCCTATTCTTTATGATGCTCGAAATAGGGGACCAGGGGCAGGCACGGAGGCTCGGATTGGATCGGGAGCCACCGCCGAGCCCTGGGAGATCAGCGGAGTTCTTCGATAAACGCGTCGACCTGCTGGACCGCCAGGCCACCCGCGGGCCAGCCGTAATCGCTGTCCATGACCGCGGAGATTTCCGCTTTGGTAGCGCCGCCGCGCACCATCGACTGCATGCGCCGGTTCATTTTTTCGAAATTGTCGCGCCATTTCTGGACGTCCGCGCGGCCGCCGACCGGTCCGTGGCCGGGAATGACGGTATCAAAGTCCAGCGCCAGGGCTCCGTCGAGCGTCGACGGCCAATCCAGGGCGCTGCCGCCCTGCGCATAGTCGACAAACATGTTGCCGGCAGAGAGGAACAGGTCGCCGGAATGGATGGTTTTGAGCTCGGGGAACAGAATGATGGCGTCGCCGCCGGTGTGGCCGCGTCCGAAATAGTACATCTCCACCGTTTTGCCGCCGATATGGATTGCGGTGCGGTCCGAGAAGGTGATGCTGGGGAGGTTGGCCTCCGGATATCCCATGGCCGCGAGGTTAGAGCGGACATTTTCCTGCGCAATCACCTGTGCCAGGGCCATGTTTCGCATCGGGCCGTTCCCACCCGCGTGGTCGTCATGCTGATGCGTATTAAGCACATAACGGACAGGCTGGCCGCTCAGCTTGCGGACCTCATTCATGATGGCCGCGTAATCCCGGTCATACATGTCGTCAATCAGGACGACGCCGCCGTCGGTAATATAGGCCGCGACGTTGCCGCCGTCGCCGGAGATCCGGTAGAGATTGGGCTTCACCTTCTCAGTGGAGAGCGGCCGGGCGGTCTGGGTCCGCGCGGTCTGAGTGTAGGCCAGCAGTCCGAGGGTGATGGCCGCTGCGGCTCCGAGGGAACGGATCAACGTGGGGCGCTGCATAGCGAGGAGGATATCATGCGATCCGATTTCATGTTGCTGGATCGTGGGGATCTCGGCCGCTGCGATTTCCTTCACGATAAAACAGCCCCGAGAAGAGGAGCGCATCAGCTTCGCCCTTCCCTGTTTGGGCTTTCGCGCAGGGATGCCAGGCCCACACGTTAGAATCGAGGTTCGGACCTTTTCACCATGCAATTCCTTAAAGAAAGCCTAATTGAACTGATCACCCAGACTTCGACGAACCTGCCGCCGGACGTGCGCGAGGCGATGGCGAAGACCATCGAAGGGGAGACGCCGGGGACGCAGGCCGCCCAGGCGCTGAACATCATCGCGACCAACATCGATATGGCGGAGGCAGGGGAAGGCCCGATCTGCCAGGACACCGGCATGCCGACCTTTCATGTGCATACGCCGGTGGGGGTGAACCAGCTCGAGATTAGGAAGGCAATTCGGGAGGCAGTGGTCGAGGCGACCAAGCGCGGCAAGCTCCGCCCGAATTCGGTGGACTCGCTGACCGGGGAGAACTCGGGGAACAATCTTGGCGCGGACATGCCGGTGATCCACTTTGAGCAGTGGGAGCAGGACCAGATTGAGGTGAAGCTGATCCTCAAGGGCGGGGGCTGCGAGAACAAGAACATCCAGTATTCGCTGCCAGCCGAGCTAGATCATATGGGTAAGGCAGGACGAAATATCGAAGGCGTCCGCAAGTGCATCCTGCATGCGGTTTGGCAGGCGCAGGGCCAGGGCTGCGCGCCGGGAGCGATCGGCGTGTGCATCGGCAGTGATCGGGCGCACGGGTACTCGCTGGCGAAGACGCAGTTGTTCCGCACGCTGGATGATACGAATCCGAATCCGGAGCTGGCCAAGCTGGAAGACGAGATCATGGACGAAGCCAACCGGATCGGCGTGGGCACCATGGGCTTCGGCGGGAAGCGGACGCTGATCGGCTGCAAAATCACCGCGGCGAACCGGCTTCCGGCGAGCTTCTTTGTCTCGGTCGCCTATAACTGCTGGGCCTATCGCCGGTTGGGGGTCCTGCTGGATGCCGGAACCGGAGCCATCACGAAATGGCAGTATCGGGATCCGGATCAGGCGGTGCGGAAGATGGCTAGCGGTGAAGGGTTCCCGCTCACCGGCCGGGAGGTGGTGCTTCGGGCGCCGGTGACCGAGGCGCAAGTGCGGTCGCTGAAGGTGGGTGATATCGTGCTGATTTCCGGGGAGATGTACACAGGCCGCGACGCGGTCCATGCGCATTTGATCAACAATCCAGCTCCGGTGGATTTAAACGGCAGCGTTCTGTATCACTGCGGTCCAGTAATGCTCAAGGAAGGCGAGCAGTGGGTGGTGAAGGCGGCGGGTCCGACGACTAGCATCCGCGAGGAACCGTATCAGGCCGACATCATTAAGAAATTCGGTATCCGCGCAGTGATTGGCAAGGGCGGGATGGGTCCCAAGACCTTGGCCGGGCTCCAGGAGTTCGGCGCGGTCTATTTAAATGCGATCGGTGGAGCCGCACAATACTACGCGAAAACCGTCAAAGCGGTGAAGGACGTCCACTTCCTGGATTTTGGCATCCCCGAGGCGATGTGGCATCTGGAGGTCGAGGGGTTCGCCGCCATCGTCACGATGGACTCGCACGGCAATAGCCTCCACGCCAAGGTGGCCGAGGAGACGGGTCAGAAGCTCGAGGATCTGCAGAAGGTTTGAATGCGACGGGACTATTGGCCGGATCCTCCTGACGGCATTTCCTGACCGGACGCCGGATCCTGGCCTCGCACCGATGCCGGAGGATCTCCTCCGTCGTTTTGAACCGGGGCGCGGGTCAGATACAACACGAACGGCGTCACCTCAAAGGGCATTTTTTCCCTGGGTGAGAGTAGCGCGACCGGTTTGGTTTCCACCATGCGGATCGTGTTGTCCCATGGATTCAGCTTGATCCTCGACCCGAGCGGCAACGCCGCGATCTGCTCCAGCTTGTCTTCTTGAAGCTCCGGCGCCTGTTCGGTGAAGGCCGCGAGACGCGCGAGCGCGGCTTCGTTGGCCACCTGATTTCCCAGATTCGCCGCAAGCAGCCGTGGGAATCGGCGGGCCCGGCTTTGGAGCGCCTTCAGGAAAAGACCCGCGTTGCTGGTGTCCTGATACGGGGAGGCCCGCATAATCTCGATGGTTTTGACTCCCGCTTCGTCCAACTCCTGAGGCGACCTCTCAAACCGCATCTTTTCAAGCAGCTCAGAGTCTGGCAGCATGGTCTGGTTGTAAAAGGCAAACTGCGTTGGAGTTGGATGGCCTAGCGCAATGTGCGCGAGTTCGTCGGCCAGTACCAGTGCCAAGCTAGCTTCGTCCGGCAGAACGTCGATCAGGCCGCGGCTGATCACGATCGTGTGGCCGATGGAGAAGGTTTCGATCGGCGTGGTCAGCAGCACACGGCACTCGGCATCGATATTCAGGTTCGCGGCGATGATCAGGTTGTCGACCACAGTATTGAGAACCTTGTCCACAGGGCCGGGCGGGGCGAGGAATCCGCTCTTCTGCAGCCGCGCCAGCACATTCTCCTCGGCTTGCCGCTCCCAGGCACGCTGGCTCTCCAGCGGAGAGACGTCATGAGTGACCTCGGCCGAGGTCACGCCGGACTCACTTTCAATCAGGATCTGAGTGAGTTCGTCCAGTTTGTTGGCCTGGGAAGCGGCGTAATCCCAAATGCGAGTCTGTGCTTTGAACGAAGGCAGCGATTCCCCTTCTTGGCCGGTTTCCCCGGCTTGCTCCTCGACATAGATCTGTGAGGGAACCCAATCCCCGGAAGCGACCTGGACACGCCAACTGTCGAAATGAAAATAGCGTTCGTGGGTTTTGTCGTCGGATGGTTCCGGCTGGAGGTAGGTTCCATTGAAGCGAACGATCGCCAGGCCCCGATCCTCCACCCAAATGCGGCCAACGAAACGTCCCGGTTCGGGTTCGCGCGGAGTGAGATCAAAGACGAGAGTCCGAACCTCGCCAAGAAACTCCCGGCGGACATAGACGAACTCATAGTTCGCGCGGTTAAAGCCGTGCAGGTCAATGATCGCCATCTGCGCGAAGCCACGAGGAAGAAACGCCGGGGTCGATTCGGAGCGGGAAAAGAAGCTCAGAATGGATCCTGATTTCTTTTTAGGCGGCGTCGAGTGCGCGACCAGAGGTTCATATTCGAGCGCGTCGGCAATGCTCAGCCGTCCGAGGAAGTAGTGATCTTGACCGCCCGCCGGACCGGCCGGATGGTCGCCTTGCGCGTCCGAGAGCTCAGGAGCCGCACCGGGGTCCACCTCGTCCACGATCTCCTGAATATAGGTTTCCACCAGTGGAGTGTGGGCCCGCAGAGTCGCCAGAAACGCCTGCTCCCTGGCCGTGACCTGCTCCAGCATTCGATCCACAACCGGGTTACTGTTAACGGGGTCAGGAGTCTCCAGAGAAGAAACGTCTTCAGGAGAGGCCTTCTGCGCAGCCGCAGCCGCCGAGAGAATCAAGCAGAAGAACAATGCCTGAAGGATGATTTGAATTCGCTGCAACATAAGGCTTCCCGTCCTAGCCGGCCTGTTTTTCCGATTTGCCATGTCTTCGATGTCCAGATTCCACGTATCCTTGTTGGTCAGGCCAGTTGAAACACGATGTGAACGATCGCCGAGGAATCCGTCGGGACTCCTCCGCGTTGGGCTGGCTCAAATTGGATCTGGCGCGCCGCCTCCATGGCGGCCTCGTCCAGGCCGTGGCCTAAGCCCTGAATGATTTCCAAAATCTGCAATGCGCCCGAGGCGCGGAATTGCACCCGCAATAAGACCTCTCCTTCCAGGCCGAGTTCCCGGGCCTCGTCGGTATAAACAGGTATTGGCGTCGACAGAATCCTGACCGGAGTCGTTGCGGCTACGGATGGCGCCACGGCGTCCCGCTGACGACGGGGAGACTCCGCGCGCACGGCGCGAAATCCGGATGGTTCGAGCTGCCGGGACCGATTCCGCGGGTGTCGTCGTAACGGCAGGCGGTGCAAAGGCACCCGTTGTCTCTCCGGCGTTGTTGCGCTTGGCAGGGGCCACCGCCGCGGCCTGTTGTGATCCAAATCCTGCACGAGCAAGTTCGCGCGATTGCCTGTCACCTTGTTGAGGCGCGCTTTCCAAGGCTTGGGAGCCAAAGCCGGAGGCCGCTACATTCCCGCGAGGCTTATCCGCGGCTTCATGGAATTCGGGCTTCGTCAAATTCCCCAACTTGACGGTCTTGGGGGGAGGCGGAGGCGGCGCAAGACGAACGTCCGGTTCGGTAGTGATCGGTTTCGTTGCACGGTTCGCAACGTCGATCCGAAGTTCCTCCGGGGCTTCCTGTTGCTGCAGCCTCGGTCTTCGGGTTGCCACCAGCCGCGGAGCTTCGAAGGCACGCGGACCAGAGCGGGGGGAAACCGGCTCCTGCGGGGGAGGCGCGGGAACAGCGGCCGCGGGATCGGACGTCTTAGCCGGTGCTGGAATCAATGGTTCAGGAATCGACGTCTTCGAAATCGACACGGACGTGGGAAGGGCTAAAGTGATCATCTTGGGCATCGGCGGCCGCGGCGCGTCCGCCACCGAATACCCCACGGCCAGCAAGAGTGCCGTCAGGCCAATGTGCGCGAGAAGGCTGATCGTCAGCGGCCCCAGACGCCGGCTCGCTTGCCGGCGCGCGTTTGGAGCGTTGGAATCGATCTGAAGAAGGCTCACAAGCTACCATCGGCGGTGCCCAAGCGGTCGCGGTAGAGCAGCCGCCCTAGGATCTCCCTGCTGCACTCTCCAAAGGGATTAGCCATTTATCCGAGCCGATAGATGAACAGCACAAATAGCAGGCAGGCAGACAATCCCATTCCGATCACGGCCAACTCAGTCCACAGATAGACGGGCGAGTCCGCCCGGTCCAGTGGCACAGGTGTCGCCCCGAACCAAACCTGCCGTCTGCGGCAATCCTGGCAGCGGCGGATGACACCCCCGGCCAGCGTAAGAATGCGATCCATCATGGTTTGCCGCCGGGAGCGATGGATGGACGTCGATCCACATTGCGGGCACCGCCGGGAGATTGCCTCCGGCATGGTCTTGGTTGCTGAATTCACAAAGCCTCCAGTTCTACCAGGGTGATATGGACACGGAATGCCTGGCGGGGCTCGCCCGCCGGCCTTTGATACAGGAATTGCAGCTCGGCGAACTCTCCGTCCGGGGTCGGCACACGATCCCCCACCAGGGCTGCGTCTGTTTGGACAAGGGGAACCGAGGCCTTCGCGTTAGCCACGGGGTCGATGTTTTCTCAGATTGATTCGTAGGCCTCGCGGGAAAATCTCCGGAGCCTCTATGCCAGGCTGGCCATACAGCTTGACCCGATAGCGCCGGGTTGGATCTACATGCATTACACGGGTCAGGAAGATGCAATTATCGGGTTGATTTCCATCGAATTGCGCGACGAGTTCTCCCGACTGCCAAGCCACGCGGACACCCTGGCAGTCGGGAAATTTCCAATCAAACCCAACCTGGGTCGGCTCGGCGTCAAAGTCGTACGCGCCCCGCTCCGGCGGAGGGGATGCAGGGGCCCAACCTTCTGCGTAAGGCAGCCGAGCCCATAAGACCGCAGCTTCCTCCCCCAGCCCGGCCGCGATCATGCGATCTGTCAGCTCCGCGATGCGACGCGTGCTTTGTTCGGTGGCCGGCGCTGGTGGCGTGCGCGACCCAGCGGGCTGAAGTGTCAGGATGCGATCGGCGACGCGGACCGCATCGGGAAACCGTTGTTGCCCGATCAGGTAGTCGAGGTAGTCCCATAACAGCCGGGTTCGTGCATCAGGCGGATCGGGACCGGCGGCGACGGCCGCACCTCCTTCCACACCGGGCGCTAGCCGGGACATCACCTCATCGGGATCGCCACCGGCGCACCGGTCTGCCAACTGCAGTATCGGAAGATAGCCGTCCGGAGCCCGCCTCGCCGCAATCTGCAACCATCGCCAAAACTCATCCAGACGCTGCCGGCGGAAGTAGAAATTCGCCAGCGTCCAGGCGGGTTCAAAGCGCTTGCTCAGGCGCGTCGCGGCTAACAGGGAATCCTCTGCCTCGCCGGTTAAACCATCGCTTTCCTCAGATAACCCCAGAGCGACCCAGGCATCCGCATCACGAGGATCGGTATCGATCATCTGCTGAAGCCAGCGGCGACGTTCAGATTCAATGGGGCTCGTCTCGGCGAGTCGTTCCAGATGCCGGCGATCGACTCCGCCGCCCAGGGGGCTCGCCGCGACGCGCAGGAGCAAATCAACCCGCTGCGAATCGGTCTCGGTTTGGGGGACCGCCCGCCAGCTTGTTTCGAGGCCAATGCGAACCATCGCGAGGGTTGCGAGGCCCAGCAACAAAACGAGGGTGAAAAATCGTATCAAGGCTCGTTGAGACTCCACTCGCCTGATTACAGGGAAGAGCCAGCCGCCCACGACCGGTGGACGGCCGACTCTGACAAATCCGCGTGCCCGGAACTACCGGCTGACCGTTCCTCCCTGGCCAGGCAGCGCATCGGCGGCGGCGAGTCCGCCAACCGCGGCGGCAGCGGCAACACCGCCAATCACGGCAACCGTCGTCACGGACACGCCCAGGATTCCACCACCGGCGGACGCCCCACCCGCGCCGGCCGCGGCAGCGATCGCGCCGTTGTTCCCGCATCCTTTATTCAACTGCCGGACTTGCGAAACCCGGATGTACTGGGAAGCTTGCTTTACCGGAGTCGCCGTGGGATCCATAGCGCCGGTAATCTCCACGCGGTTTCCGGCTTCTGACGCCAATCCCGCGCCGCCCAGTTCCACCGTGAGGTTGGTCACTTCGTCGGTGAGAACATAGTGACCCTCCTGGGTTTCCAGACAGCCGGTGACCCGCGCCGCATTCCGATCCGCAACCTGCGGTTCAAAGGAAAGCGTTGTTCCGGCCGGAAGATTCGCCACAATCTGTCCAGCGGAGTTGCGGATCCGGAAGGAGCCGTCCAGAGCCGCCACCAGCACCTGATTGCCCCCAACCGCGATCCGGCCTCGAGAGGTCGAATTCACCGGTTCCACCCACAAGCCCAACGCTTCAAAACGATATTGATTCGATTCGGCCAACTCTCCCTGGCCTTTCTCCAGGATGAGCCGGTCTCCGTAAAGTCTGCCGCGCGAATCGGCGCTCAGTTCGAGGCGCGTACCGTTGGAAAGCTGAACGGCCGAAGACGCCGTCGCGGTCTCGAGCACCGAGCCTTCAAATAAGGTCGCGTTGCCTCGCACCGTGGCTTGATCCACACGGAACGATCCATTAGTCATTGCCGTCCCGATAACAGGGGACGCGGCCCAGGTCCCTGCCGGCACGGCGATCGCCAAAGCCACCATGGCTTGAAGATTTTTTAAGTTCACACAGTCCTCCTTTGAGGAAGTAGGGCGTCTGAGCGATTTTTCTCAAGCGCGCCTGCTAGGAAAAGCACCCACAGGGCTATGCCCAGGGTTGCGAATGGGTAGTCCACCAGAGCATGGAGTAGCACAGCGATCACTCCCACACCCCAAAAATGCCGAAAGGCCGAGGACGCCAGCGAAGCCCCTAGAAGGACCCACGCTGCCAGGAACCCGACACCACCTCCGGCGGTCCATTCGAGCCAGTCGTTATGTGCGTGCGTGACGCGCTGACCCGAGTCAAAGTAGGCGAACGCCGGATAGACGTCCGCAAAGGTGCCCAGTCCGTACCCACGGAACGGACGTTCGTTGATCATTTCGGCCGAGGACCGAAAGATTTCAAGGCGCATCGCGAAAGGATTGGCTTCCGCGAACCGGTCCAGGACACGGCCGCCGCCCGCGATGGCCGCAAGCAGTAGGAATCCGGCGAGGAAGACTCCGGCAGTCCAAATCCGTCTCGTGCGAATGGGATGCAGGCCGTCGCTCCGGATCTTCAACGCCGCAAATCCGATCAGTTCCGCGCTCAGCAGCACGGCGCCGGCTCGCGAGGAGGAGGCGAATCCGGCGGATAGCATTACCAACGCCATCAGTCCATAGATCGGCGAGGAGACCTTGGCCGCCCCCCGAGCCTCGGCCAGGCGCGGCGGGCTCCACAGCCACAAAGCCACCGGGAAGCAGAGTTCCAGGAACTGTGCGAAGTGGTTGCGGCTTAAGAACGGACCCCATACATCGGGGTACGGGCTGGGCAACATCCACAGGATCTTGCCGGGCGAACCGTAATAGGCCAGCACGGCCACGATTGCCGTGAAGAATCCGAACCACGCCAGCGCCGGCAGCAGCCATCGCTGGATCGCCCATCGCGGCAACCTCAGGTACACGATCAGAAACGTCGCCGCCATGGCTGCAAAGCGGAGCGTCGCTGAGATCGTAGCGTAGGTATATACCGTGGTATCTCCCCATCGATCGAGGCCTACTTGAAAGAATCCCCATATGGCTATGGCCAGCAAACTCAGAGAAACCCGAGCTCGCGGCAAGGATTCTCCGAGGCGTTTTTGCTGCCAAACTACCCGTCCCGCTATCAGAAAAATCAGAAATTCGAGCGTCCATTCTACGCGCGGATCGGCGGACCAAATCGTGAGCGTTCCTCCAACTGCAACAGCGAATAGGAGATACAAAACCGCTGGTACCGTCGTTTGGCGGCGAACGGTACGCTCGTTCGGAGAAGTCCTAAGACAACTCTGGTTGAACGGTTTAGGGGGCAGACTTAAGCTCATCCCATGAACGCTCTAGCCCTCTCCGTAACGAAACGCCTAATCATTACCCTGCTATCTTTCTCGGCCTTTATCCTTACTACCTCTGCCCTTGGGGTTATTCCCGTAGCCGCCGCCCAGGAGCAAACGACGATCGCCCAAAAGCGGACGGTCGCCATGCCCGGGCAAGTCGCGGTGGCTCAGAATCGACTCGTCGCCGCACCGGCCGCGACCCTGGCGCTGGAGCCGGTCACCGTGCGGAACATCGTGGAGCGGTCCCGCCGTTCTGAAGAGCGGGCCGGCATCCGCTCCTGGAAGCGCAGCCTGGTTCCGCTGGCCGTGAGTCAGACGCTGGATATCACCAGTTCCTACGGCATGTTGGAGCGGAACCCGCTGCTCGCCGGTCCGAACGGCCGGTTCGGCCCCAAGGCCACGACCATCAAGCTGGCCACCACGGGCGCCATCGTCGGCGTCGAATATCTGATCGTGAAGAAATGGCCAAGATCGGCACGTGTGCTCTCGAAGCTCAATTGGTCCTCTTCGTTCCTGACGGCGGGTCTCGCGATGCATAACTACGCCATCAAATAAGGACTTGTCGCTCGATTCGCTTGGAGGCGGGCAGAGTCCGGATCGGACATTCAGGCCACCACCGTCTGGGCCTTCTGCTCGAAGGCTTGCCGCAGGACCTGGCTCGATGGGTTATAGTCCGGGATCAGTTCCTTCAGGCACATCACCAGCGCCGCCGCATCCCGAGCCCGGACCGCCGCATCCATCCGAGTCAGCGTCCGCTGCAACTCGTTCGGGGATGGAGGAGGTCCGGTAAAAACGCGAATCTGGCGATGCGGCGTCGCCACCGTGTTTTCTTCGTAGGCGCTCAACTCCTCGTACATTTTTTCGCCTGGACGCAGACCGGAGAAGACGATCGGGATATCGTGCTCCGGGCGAAGCCCGCTGAGCAGCACCATCTTTCGCGCCAGGTCTAGAATGCGGACCGGCTCGCCCATCTCGAGCACGAGGATCTCGCCGCTCGATCCCGCGCATCCGGCCTGAATCACAAGCTGGGCGGCCTCCGGAATCGTCATAAAGAAGCGGCGCATCTCCGGATGAGTCACTGTGACCGGACCGCCCCGCGCGATCTGTTGCCGGAAGCGGGGAATCACGCTGCCGTTCGATCCCAGCACATTGCCGAATCGCACCGCCACGATCTTGGTGCGGCTTTGCGGCTTTCCTGTCGCCGGCAGTTTGTGGCGGCTGAGTTCGTTCTGATGTTCGGCCAGGGCGACCATCTCCGCGACGCGTTTGGTCGCGCCCATCACGTTGGTCGGGCGAACGGCTTTGTCGGAGCTGATCAACACGAATTCCCGGGCTCCGGAGGCGATGGCCGCGCGCGCGACGTTCCGCGTCCCAAAGATGTTGTTTGAAATGGCCTCGAACAGGTGGGCCTCCATCATCGGTACGTGTTTGTAGGCCGCGGCGTGATACACCGAGTCGGGACGGTGCGCGGCAAAGACCTCTGCCAGTCGCGCCACATCCTGAATAGAACCGATTTCCGGAAAGAAGGCCAGGTCCGGGAAACGCTCCCGCAATTCCTGTTCGATTTGATAGAGCGCCGTTTCGGCCTGATCCAAGCCCACCAAGGCGCACGGATTGTGACGCGCGATTTGGCGGCAAAGCTCTCCGCCGATCGATCCGCCAGCGCCGGTCACCAGCACGACGCGTCCGGTGATCTGCTGCCGAATCGATTCCTGCTCCAGCGAAACAGGAGGCCGGCCCAGCAGGTCCTCCAGGCGGACTTCGCGAATCTGATCGACCAGCACCTTGCCTTCCATCAGTTCGGCCAGGGCCGGGACCCGCTTCGGAGCGACCCCCACGGCATGGCACTGTTCCAGGATTTCCGTGAGCGCGGATCCGGATACGGTCGGCAGCGCAATCAGGATCTCCTCAATCCCAAGCTTGCGGGCGATCTCAGGCAGGTGCTCGCGTGCGCCCACGACGCGCAAGCCATGAATCCGCATGCCCTGCTTGGCGGGATCGTCGTCGAGGAATCCTACGACCTGGTAGCCCAGCTCGCGATGGGCGCGGATCTCCGCCAGCACCGTGATGCCGGCTTTTCCCGCGCCATAGATTAATGTCCGGCGCGTTCCGGAGCGCGATCCAAGTCCAGGCCCGTCACACAGGATGCGAATCACCGCGCGCGCGGCGACCTCCGCCATCAGGCAGATCACCAGATCCAATACATAGATCGAACGGGGATACGCCGGACCAATCGCGACGCGAAGAACGCCCGCAAGCGCAATCGAGGCGGTGAGATTCGCGCCGGCGATCCGCAGCAGATCCTCAAAGCCGATGTGCCTCCAGGCCAGTTGCCGCAACCCGTAAATTCGGAAAACGATCAACTTGCCGGCAAGCACGATCGGCAGGGCATGGACCAGCAAAGGCCACTGGTCCTGCGGAATTTGAAAATCGAAACGCAACAGGAAGCTGGTCACCAAGGCAAGCGTCACCAGAAGCGCTTCCATCAGTTCGGCGAGCAGCGGCCGATTCCGCCGGGATAGCGTGGATAGAGCGGATTTCATAGGAATAACTTTTGGAGGTGGGTTCAGCACTACACGGAGCTACGCTTGCGCGGTTGCTCGGCGGGGTTGCGGACCAGCGGGAAGTGCCAGCGTGATTTCGTCGGGCGATGCCGGGTACTGGGTCACGATCTGCCGCGCTCCCGGCGGCGGCCACGGCTGCAAGCGCTGTTCACGGCGCGACATCAGCACCAGAAGAGGGTCGGCCTTCCATTCGAGTAGCATCGTCTCGACAGCGTTTAAGGCACGCTGCCGGGAAATCGCGGAGAGCAGGGTCAGCAGAATGATGCGGAGATCGGTCGCGAGGCTCTGGTGGTCAAGATAGAGCAGCGCGAGCCGGCTTTTCCAAGGGCGAATGACCTGGTTGTAGAGCAGGTCCGGGTTGTCGGCACCCGCCAGGATTTGTCCCTCGTCGGCGAAGACGATGGACGCGAGATCCGTGATGCCCGGCCGCGCATCGAGCATCCGCCGCTCTTCGGCCGTATACATCGCGGCGTCGGTGGCGACCTGCGGCCGCGGTCCGACCAGGCTCATTTGCCCGACCAACACGTTCCACAGTTGCGGCAGCTCATCGAGTTTGGCGGCGCGCAGCAAAGCGCCCGTTCGCGTGATGCGCCGATCACCGGCCGAGGTCGAAGAAACACCGCTCTTCCAGGCATTCGGAATCATTGACCGGAACTTCACCATGCGAAACGGCTGCGCCGAAGCGGCCGACCCGCACTCCCAGAAACAACGGCGAATGACGATCTTCCAGGAAAACCGCACAAGCCGCCAGAAGCAGCAACGGACTGAGCAGCAGCAACCCGCCAAGCGCACTAAGAAGATCAAAGGCTCGTTTCATGCCGATGTCCTTTCTTGTCTCATCTCCTGTCTCATCCGGGGACTGGTGGTTCCGGCGCCGGGAACGCTCAGGTGACGGATCGGGTTTGTGTCTCCGTGCCCATTCCCCACCCCGATGCCGCGCGCGGCCGCGGCGGTCTGGATGCGATGCAGCCGGCCAGCTTCCAACGTGCGGCGGGCTGCCTGCGCGATCGATTCCGGCGTGGGATAGTAGGCCGACTCTTCGGTTCGTGCGGTGGGCGCGGGAGCATCAGGTAAGGTCACGCGTTCGACCGGCGCCCGCAGGGATCCGAACGCGCCTTGCGCAATCGTCGCCGCGATTTCCGCCGAGGCTCCAGCCGTATGCCAGCCCGGGTCGGCGACCACCGCATGGCCGGTTTTCCGTACGCTTTCCAGAACCGTCTTCTGATCCCAAGGCTTCAGGCTGCGGAGATCAACAATTTCCGCCTGGATCCCTTGGTTCTCCAACTCCTCGGCCGCCGCGAGCGCCAGCTTCACCATCCAGGAGATCGCAACAATCGTCACGTCGGAACCAGGCCGCCGGATCGAGGCACGGCCAATCGGGGTGGCGTACATCTCCTCGGGGACCTCTTCGGCCTGCTCGTACAGCCAGCGGTCGTCAATATAGAGAACCGGACCGGGATCCTCAATCGCCGCGATCAGCAATCCCTTGGCATCGGCCGCGCCAGCCGGCATCACGACCTTGAGTCCCGGCACGTGCATGAACATCGCGTGCAGAGCCTGGGAATGCTGCGCCCCCTGCTCGCCGCCGCGATTGATGACCGCGCGGATCACCAGCGGCACCGTCACCTGACCCGCAAAGATGTAGGACCAGTTCGCCGCCTGATTCACGATGGGGTCGACCGCCAGCAGCATGAAATCCATTCGCGGATGGAACACGATGGGACGCATCCCGGCCAGCGCCGCGCCGACCGCCATCCCCGTGACGCCGTTCTCGGAGACCGGACTGTCTAGCAACCGCTCCCGCCCGAATTCCTTTTCGAGGCCCGCCAGCGAGCCGCCCGCATACCAGGGGCTCCACAGCCCTTGTCCGGCAACGAAGACTCGCGGATCGGAGCCCAGCAGTTGCGCGTGCGCTTCGCGAATCGCCTGAGCGTAGGTTATTGTGCGCATTTCGTGGCCTCCTGGTGCATTACGTGTTCGAGAACCCGGGTAGGCGAAGGCAAGGGAGCGGACCTGGCCGCATCCAGCGCCTGCTGGACCTCGCGATCCACCTCTTCGGTGAGCGCGGCGGGATCGAAATCCTCGGCGTCGAGATCGGCCAGCCGGTCCGTGGTCCGTTGAATCGGATCGCGCTTGAGCCAATCAGTAAGTTCCCCGCGCCGCCGCAATCCGACATCGATATCCGTGCTCGCACCGACATGGCCGCGCCAGCGGAACGTTCGCATCTCGAGCAACGTCGGGCCGCCGCCGGAACGTGCGTTATCAACCGCCTTGGCCGCCGCGGCATAGACGGCTTCGACGTCGTTCCCATCCACGCGGACCCCGGGCACCGAATGAAACGCGCCGGCCTGATCCAGGTTGTCGGAGACCCGGCGCTGGCGCCAATGCATATGGCTGGAGTAGAGATTGTTTTCGCAAACAAACAGAACCGGGAGCCGGTAGAGCGCCGCCAGATTCAGCGACTCATGCACGTGCCCTTCCTCCAACGTTCCGTCACCGAAATACGCCACCGCGACCTCCCCGCTGCCACGCATTTTGGCCGCCAGCGCCGCGCCCACCGCCAGGGGAATCGTCGCCGCAACGATGGGAACCGTCCCGAGCATCCCTCGTTCCGCCGCCACCAGATGCATCGATCCACCGCGCCCGCGGGAACATCCGGTCTCGGCCCCCAGGACCTCGGCGAACAGGCCTTCCAAAGATCCGCCCTTGGCCAGGTAATGCCCATGCGAACGGTGGCCGCCCCAAACCGTGTCGGCATCACGCAGCGCTTCGGAAACCCCGGTCGCGATCGCTTCCTGGCCGATATAGAGATGACAAGGACACCGCGCCTCGCCCGATTCCACCATTTCCGCAATCGCCTCTTCGGCCTTGCGAATACGCCACATCATGCGCAACATGCGCTTCAGGCGATCGGCGTCGATCTCCGGGCTCGTCGCCGCAAATCCCATGGACGCGGCGCCGATGTCGACCGGGTTGACCGGCATCCCCGGGCTTGGATTCGAGCTAACCGCGATAGAAGTATTGGATCGCATCACAGACCTCGTCTTGTTGGCTATCGGTTAACGACAGGTTCATGGGCAGCAGCAGCATGCGCTGAAACAGCACCTCGGTGAACGGCAGGCGCTGAGTGAACCCCAGACCCGGCCATTGATGCACCGCTTTCCCGCCCCACTGCTGCAAGGTGCCGATGCCGCGTTCTTTCAGGTAGTCTTGAAGATCGTCCCGGCGCTCGGCTTCGATTTCGTAGTTCTGATAGATGTCGAAGTGATTCGGATCCTCGTCCGGCCCCGGAGGAAGCACCAACTCCTCGATCGAACCGAGCAACGCCTCATATCGGCGAGCAAGCGTGCGCCGCCGCTCGATCGCCTGTTCATACCGCCCGAGCCGGAACAAGAGGATCGCGGCCTGCAGATTATCCAACCGAGAGTTCAAGCCCCAGCTGATAATCTCGCCATCGGCGCGCCGGCCGTGGTCGCGCAGTTGCAACACCCGGTCGGCGATTTCGTCATCGTTGGTGAATACCGCTCCACCATCCCCTAGCGCGCCCAATGTCTTGGCGGGGAAGAAACTCACAGCCGAGCCAACGCCGAAGGTTCCCGCCGGTTTCCCCCGGAAGCGCGAGCCCAGCGCCTGGGCTGCGTCCTCAACCATGAGCAGGCCATGCTCTAACGCCAGCTTCCCCAGCGCATCCATATCGGCGGTGCGCCCGTTGAGCTGCGTTGGAAGAATGGCGCGCGTCTGAGGCGTGATCGCCGCGGCGACCGATTCGGCATCAATCAGGTGATCCGCGCCGCACTCCACCGGAACCGGCGTGGCGCCGGTGAAATGAATCGCGGCCGCCGTCGCCACCATCGTGTGGGAACTGAAAATAACCTCATCTCCCGGCCCGAGCCCCGCTGCACGCAGCACAATCAGCAATCCATCAGTGGCATTGCCGACGCCGAACGCGTGCCGGGCTCCGGTCAGCGTCTCCAGGGCCTCTTCCAGCCGGGCGACGTCCTGCTGCATGATGAAGGCGCCTCTCCGACCAACGTCGCGAAAGATCTTCACCAGCTCGGATTCATTGGACCTGAACAGGTCCGGGTAATCAAAAAACGGAACGGAGCGTTGTAGCGTAGGAATCATCGATGTCCCTCAATTGCTCGAACGAACTCGTGCGTTGACATAAAGCGTCCGATAGGCAGGCAGATCCTGACATTGCGCGACCGGAACCATTCCCTCCGGCTGCGCGGGGACATCCTCCGGAAGCCGCGCGGGGATCGAGGAGAGTCTCCCGTAGAACAAGCGCTTCAGCAGTTGCTTGCCGCGCATCGTGCGTGGAATCAGACGCAGCCGGACAGCCGCTCCGCGAACCATCGCGATCACTCGGTCCAGGGCCGTCTCGCGCTCCGGAAACGCCGCATCGATCCAAGTCTCGAATCCGGCCGACGTCAAAGCCGCCTCGATTTCCCGAGCCGTGAAGTAACGATGCGAAAACGGGCTGGGGTTGAACCCGCGCCATTCCGGATTCACGGTGACCAGCAGCAGCCGACCGCCCGGCCGCAGGATTCGGCGCGCCTCGGCAAAGAACTGCCCCGGATCCGGCAAATAGTAGATCGCTTCGAACAACAGCACCAAGTCGAATGAGCCGGTTTCGAACGGCGTCTGCTCGGCGTTGAAATTCTCCAGCTGGATGCGTGGGTCGGAGGCGAACGCGGTCCGCGCTTCCTCCAGATTGATCTCGTCGACATCGCCGGCGGTCACCGAGCGGGCCCGGGTAGCCAGCACCGACAGCCCCATTCCCGCGCCGCATCCGGCTTCCAGCACATCCTTTCCGGCGGCGAACCGAGCGGCCCAACCGTAGCGAGCCTGCATCATGGCCAGTTGCGTGGCCGACGCTCCCTGCCCGGGGCGTTCGGTCACCCGCGAGAAATCCTCAAGTACAGCCGAACTGCTCATGCCGACACTCCTTTTGATGGCGTTTCGAAGGAAGGTTGGGAAGTCGTTTGATGTTGCGCGGATTTAATTGCCACGGGCGCGCCGCTTGCGCCGGACCCGGTGAACCGCAGCCCCAGGACTCGCAAGGCTCCCCACAGGCTGCCCGCGCCGTAGCCGAAGTGGAGCCCGGCGAACACCAGCGGCAGCAGCCAAAGCAACTTAAAGCTCCTCGCGCGCGCCGCGCACTGGAACGTCGCCAGCAACATACCGAGCCCGTAAGTTCCCAGCAGCGCAAGCGCCGGCCACACCGGCAACCAACCCAGGGCCGCTCCGGCGAGCAGAGCAAGACATCCGGCCACGAACGCCAGCGGCGCCAAATGCCGCGGGCTCAGCGGAAGGCGGTCCAGGTACGCGAACGGCAGTATCGCCCAGACGCCGTTGTTCCAGTTCTGCCGCAGGAACGCCGGCAGGGTCGATTTTGAAAAGTACGTCGTAGCCATCGCCGGATCGAGCAGCAGCCGCCCCCCGGCACGCCGGATCCGCCAGCTCAGCTCAATGTCCTGGCTCCGCGTGAGGCGCGTATCAAATCCACCAATCTCGGCGAACATCGCCCGCCGCCAGCAGGCGTTGAAGACGGCGTCGACGTCCCGCGGAAGTTCATCGGCTCCCGCCTCGCCCGCCGCGGTTCGAAATCCTGAGTTGCCGACCCCGAAGCGATGTCCCAGCGCCATCTGGATCGCCAGGCCAAATCGCTGACTGAGATCGGCCGAGGTTCGCATCGCGCCACCCACTGCCCAGGCTCCAGTGCGCTCCAGCGTCGCGACAGCCTTGGCGATGTAGTCGGTTTCCAGGACCGAATGGGCATCCACGCGTTGGATATATTTCCCCCGAGCCGCCCGGATCGCGTGGTTCAAAGCAGCTGGTGTGATGCGCTCGGGATTGTCAATGACGCGAATGCGCGCGTCCCAATCCGCATAACGAGCCAAGATCGCCCGCGTCTCCTCGCCGCTCATCCCATCGGCGACGATCACTTCCATCCACTCGCCCGCCAGATTGGGGGACCCATTCGCCGGAGCTTCCGCTGCCAGCACTGAGTTCAGGCACCGCGCCACCGACGCCGCCTCGTCCCGGCAGGGAATGATCACCGATACAAGAGGTTCTTTCACGGATGTCTCGGGTGACGCCACGCGCGGAACACTTGCTCCACTCAGGCGCTATGCAGTCAATTAAGAAGTGTGTTTCGAGGGCTATCCCTCTCCAGGAACCATGCGCTTCCGCGGAAAAACATCCCGCAGCCCGCGATGCGGAGAAGCCGGTCCGGACGCAGGCGCCGGAATCGGAACCATTCCCGTCCATCCGAAACCAGGCGATGGAAAGCGCCGCGCCCGCTTGACCTTTCCGCTCATCAACACCGCGAACAGCAGAACTGACAATGGGATCAGGACGCTATCGATCACCAATCCCTTGTAGGCCTCCGGACCGGCGCGCACCAGAGCCGGGATACAGGCCGGAACCAGTGCCGGCATCGTCACCGCCAGGATGCGGAACGCCACTCCCGAATTCGGCCGAATCTTCCGCCGGGCATTCAAGCAACCCGCCCAGACGATCGCGAGCACAATCGCGCCCAGGGCGACACCCAGATAACCGAAGTTCAAATACCAACCTGTCGCATGATGCAGCGAGTAGCCCTGATTTTGAATCGTGCCGACGCTTTGGCTGTAGTAAATATAGATGTCGTCAGGACGGTCCGGCCACAGGATCCGCGGCACCACCGAACACAGCAGCGAATAAATGCTATAGCCGAAGCGCGGCTCAACGTCATAGGTCAACACGCCGTACATCGAAAAATGTGCGGCCCAGGCCTCGTTGCTGGAAGTAACGAAGCGGCCGACTCCCGTCGCGTCGCCGATATGTTCCGCGACGGCCTGCGGCAGTTCCGCCAAAGGATAGCCGCGGAAGAAATCGATGGTTTGCAGAAACCACATCCCGACCAGTAAAACCAAGCCAATCCGAATCCAGTTCGGTTTCCGCAATGAGCCGGCATAGGTCAGCAGCCCGGTGAGCAGCGCCGCGAACACTTCGTTCTTATTCCCCAACGTGAACGCAAAGCCGCAACCGGTTCCCAGAACCACCAGGTAGAGAAACTTCAGGTACCGCCCGGGAACATTCACGAAATAGCGCGACCGGCTTCCCGTCAGCAGCGCCGCCAGTCCAATCGCGGCCGGCAACATCGCCACCCGATTCAGCACCTGATGAATCGCGAACCAACTGCTGGTCTGCGCGCGAGTATAAATGTAGGCCGACTCATTCAATGTGACCGCGTTGCTCAATTGATTCCGCATCAGGAACATGCTGGCCAGCGCCGCGGCCCCGGAGATCAACAGGATCGGTTCATGCCGCAGCCGCAGCCGCACCAGGGGCAGTTCCTTCGCGGCCGGCAACAACAGCAGCATCGTCACTTGAAAGCAGATGATGAAACCGGCATAGAGGCAAATCGCCGTCAGGTAGTCACTATCCAGCGCCAATGGGAACATCTTCCGCTCCAGATAGTGGTAGCTCTTGCCGCTGAATCCGCCCCGCTTGTCCAGCACGACGTACCAAGCTCCATAGAGCGACCAATAGTAGAGCGCGGCGGTGCCAACCAGCGTTCCGAGATCGCGCGAACGCCGATAGACGGCGAACGCAAGCACGGCGATCATCACCGTGGCCGTGGTCAGCGCGGTGTAGTACGGCATTATCGGCGCCTCGCCTCCGCATCCAGAACCGGGGCATCGGACCGATCGGCGGAGCGGGCATCCGCTGTCGGAGGCACCGTCAGCCGCCGGTAAAGCTCAGCCAGTTGCGCGGCAATCATGGACGAGGAAAATTCGTCGATCTTCTTGCGTCCGTCGGTGCGCCGCGGAGTCTCGATCATTTCCTCCAGCGCCGCGGCGATCTTTTCCGGATCGCGTTCGACCACCGCCGTCGAGCGAACGCCCTGCAACCGCTCGGCGACGTCGCCCACGTCCACACTGACAATCGGAAGATTGGTCGCTAGGGCTTCCTGAATCACGGTCGGCGATCCTTCCCGGTCACTGGTCAGCAGCAGGCAATCGGCGGCACGCATCCAGTCCGGCATCTGGCTCGGCGAAACCTGCCCTTCCGCGATCCGGAGCATCACCTCCGGCATCCTACGCTGTAACTCCACGATCGCGGCATCGGCCAGGTCCCGACGTTTGTTGGCTCCACCGCTCCCCAGCACGAACAGTACGATCTTCTGCGCCTCCGGCCAACCCAGCCGCTGCCGAGCTTCCTCGCGCGACCCTGGGCAAAATTCATCGGTATCCACACCCGTCGGCAGTACTTCGGCGCGCTCCTTCGCCCACCACAACTGCTCGGCGAGCGCCTCGCTCACGCAAATGATCCGGCTCGCGCACTCTCCCGCCAACTGACTCGCCAAGCGCGCCACCCATGCACGCAGGGATCGGTCCGTCGGCAACGGATTCAAGTCGCTGCCCCGGTAGGTGATCACCAGCGGGATGCTCCGCCCGGCGGCCAGGGCCGCAAACAGCGCCGTCACCGAGCCATACTGCGCGTGGATCACCGACGGCCGAATCCGTTTGCACTCCCGCCGGAACCGGATCCACTCGGCCAACAACGCCCACGGAGCGGTTCGCGAAGCGAGGTAGAACTCATGCACTTCGATTCCCTGGGCACGGCACGCCTCGGCCTGACGCCGCGCGAAGACCATGGAGTGACCTTCCGCCGCTCCCGGGATCACGAACACGACTTTCGGGTGGGCCCCGCTCGCGAAACGCTCCACCCCGCGGACCTCGCCTGTCTTGGATGATTCGACCTGGATCAACGGAAACACGCCTCCCGCAAAAACGGCGCTGCGCGAAACACACCCAGTCGAGCCAACTTGCCCCATGCCATCGGATTCCCCGGATGCGAAACCAGGAGCTTGCCGTAGGCGCGCCACGCATCGCGATACCGACCCGACAGCATCAAATGATCGGCCTGCTTCAACAGCGCCCGATCCAGCCCCCGATCCAGCCATGGCCCATCGGTGAGTTCCGCCGTTGCCGACGCCAACCGATGATCCGGATCCTCCGGATACCCAGTGCGACGATCCTCGGCCAGCCGCTGAATCGCCCGATGCGCCGCCAGTTGCTCGGATGCCTTCCGCGCACTAACTGAGCTTGCTGCGTAGCGATAGTGATACAGCGTTTCCGGAAGGTTCACCGCGGCCCCGCGCTCCGCCATCCTCCAGAAGAAGTCATAGTCCTGCGCGCAACGGAACGTCTCGCGATACCCTCCGATACGACGCGCGGCATCCCGGCGAAACATCGTCGCCCCATGCACGAACGGATTCCCGCGCGGAAACCGCGCCAGGATCTCCTCATGCGACTCCGGCATCCCGACCCGCCACAATCGTGCGCCGTTTTCCTGATGCGTCATCACCGCCGACCCGCACAAATCCACCTCCGGATGCGCAGCCAGAAACCGGACTTGCTTTTGCAGACGCTCCGGCGAACTCCAGTCGTCGGCATCGTGTCGCGCGATATAGGAGCCCCGAGCTACCTCCAGCCCCCGGTTCAACGTAGCCGTCAGGCCACGATGCGGTTCACGAAGAAAACGGATGCGCCGGTCGCAGGCGGCCTGCAAGCGCAGATGATCCAGCGTCGTCTCCTGATCACTCCCGTCATCAAGGATGAGGAACTCGAAATCCTTGAAGGTCTGCGACAGGATGGAGTCAATCGCATCACCCAACATTCCAGGCGCGGAGTTATACACGCCCATCAATACCGTCACGCGCGGTGCGGCCCGGTCGCCGCGATGTACATCGGTGTGTTCCTTTACCAAGACGCCCTCCATTGTTTGGCCCACCAGGCGAAAGTGAGCAAGGTCCACAGGCGCTGCGACTGGCCGCCCGGATGCGCCACGGCTTCTCGCTGTGCGGTCTTCTCCAGCAGCGGCGATGGCACGAGATCTCCCACGGCCTCCCGCAACGGTCCATCGAGCCACTTGGCAACCGGCGCGCCAAAGCCTCGCTTTGGCTTGTTCAGGATCCCCGCCGGCAGCCGGCCCGCGTACGCTTCCCGCAGCAGGACCTTCTTTTGCCGCCCGCGCACCAGATCGCGATCGGAAAGATTCTGCGCCCATTCGAGCAGGCGATGATCCAGCAACGGAGCCCGGCCTTCCACCCCATACGCCGACAGGGCCATGTCCATCTTGTGCGTCAGATCATTGGCGAGATACAGATGCCGGTCACTCCACAAGGCGCGCTTGAGCGCCGTGCGTCCGGCCGGCAACCCGGCGCCCGCCCGTTGATAGCCATCCGCGGTCAGCAAGTCAGTCAGCGCCCCGGCCGCCTGCCCCCCCGATTCCGCAGGCAACAGCCCCGCGCGTTCTGATTCCCGAAACAGCGTCTTCGACTCGACGTACACCGTTCCCCGTGAGCTTCCATCACGCAGCCCCACCGAAGCCGCCGCCGCTTTCAGCGCCTGTTTCGCCGTGACATATTCGTAATGCGGATACCCGCCGAACGCTTCGTCCCCGCCGTCTCCGTTCAGGATCACCTTGTAGCGTCCGCCCAGCGCCTCCGCCAACGCGAGCGAAGGCAGCGCGGAGCTGTCGGCGAACGGTTCGTCATAGGTCGCGATCATCTTCGCCATGCGATCCGCCGCCGCATGATCCGGAGCCTCTAAAACGTGATGACGCAGCCCCAGGCGCCGAGCCACGCACGCCGCGGTCTCCGTCTCCTCCGCCGCTCCGTCGAATTTCACCGTGAACGCATCCGGACGCGCTTCCTGCCCGCGGAGCTCGGCGGCGATCACCGACGAATCCAAGCCCCCGCTCAAGGACAGCGCCACCGGGACATCCGAACGCAATCGTTGCCGCGTCGCGCGCGCGACCAGGGTCCGGAGTTCCTCGGCTCGGACGTCGCGATCCGCATCCAGCGCCTGCACTGCCGTCTCCGGACACCACCAGCGCGAAATCTTCACCTCGCCATCGCGGAATCGCAACAAATGCCCCGCCTGCAGCTTGGCCGTCTTTTCAAAGATCGCCAGCGGAGCCGGAATGTAGCCCAGCGCCAGATAGGTATCCACCGCCCGCGCGTCCAACTTCCGCGTATGCAGCCCCTCCAGCGCCTTCAGTTCACTGGCGAACGCCAGGCACTTGCCGTCGTGGAAATAGACCACCGGCTTCTCGCCCGCGCGATCCCGCACTAGAATCGCTTCGCGCCGCTGGTGATCCCACAACGCGAACGCAAACATCCCCACGGATCGCTCCAGTGCCCGCTCCAGTCCCCACGCCGCCACCGCCTCCAGCAGCACTTCCGTATCGGTTTCTGAACGCCACCGTGGCGCTGCCGCTGCCGCGTCCGCATTGAGCTCGTCCCTCAGTTCCCGGTAATTGAAGATCTCGCCATTAAAGACGATGCTCCAGCGACCGTCGGCCGAGCGCATCGGCTGCCGCCCCCGATCGCTGAGGTCCAGAATCGCGAGCCTCCGGTGCCCAAAGCACACCCCCGGCGCGAGGCTCTCGATCGCCTCGCCATCCGGACCACGGTGCGCCAGCCGGGCTGTCATCCGCCGCGTCAGCGCAACCGCGTCTTCGCGGCCAATAGCTCCTGCAATTCCGCACATATGGATTTGCTGATCGAAAGAGGTGTTCCTGCTACTTGTGCGATCTGCTTAAAGCGGCCGGACGGTCTGCCGAATCTCGCCGCTGCGTTGCTTGGGCTCTCGGCCTCCCGCCATGCCCCGCACCAGTCGTTCCCCAGCCTCGGTGAACCAGAGCGGAGCTTTGTGGCCCGTCCCTCGCAGCAACTGCCCGAAGACTGCCGCCGCCGCATCGCCGTAGCCTTCCCGGATCCGCGCCCGCAGCGTCAACAACAGACGCGCCCGGACATTCGCCCGCCACACGGCTCGCCACCCTGCACGAGCCAGCGCGCCCGCCTCAATCCTTCCGATCGCGCCTTCGACAATCTCAAAGATTTCGTCCTGCATCTTGGCGCTGCCGACGCGATTGCTCCAGTTGCCCGGATGCCGCCGATTCAGCACGGAATGCCGCGGCAGCATCGCCGCCGGAAACTGCTCCACCGCGCGTACGAACCAATCGGTATCGGCCAGTGCATACGCCGCATCAAACGGCCCCACACGCTCAAACACCTCGCGGCGCATCACGATCGTCGACGGATGAAACGGCCAGTCGTAGTAGCGGGTCATGTACGCCAGCAGATCTCCCCGGTCGATCACGCGCACCGCGCCGAACCGCAACGGACGGGGACATCGTTCGCTGCCCTGGTCGGTCTCCAGCGCATCCACGAATCCGGCGTGCGTGAACCCGGCCCCGGGATTTTGCTCCAGGAATGTCACCGCCGATTCCAGATGATCCGGCAGGAAACGGTCGTCATCCGAGCACCAGGCGATGTACTTCCCCTGGGCTTGCCGGACCGCGGTATTCCAGTTCTCGACGCCTCCTGTGTTCGATGGCTGCAAGTACGGCTTGACTCGCGGATCCGCCTCGGCGAGCTCCTGGAGCATCGTCCAGGTCTCATCGGTGGACGCGTCATCCGTGACGATGATCTCGAGCGGCGCCAGCGTCTGGCGTTGTGCCGCTTCGATCGCCTCGCGCACCATACCGGCGCGGTTGTAGGTCGCGATCGTGACCGATACGCTCGGGGTTGTTTGGATTTCGTGACTCATAGGGATCCAGCTGGCAAATAAGAGATCCTCGTATTCCATGGAAAACGGCGCCACTTAAAAGGGAAGCGAGGCCGCATCCCAGAACCAGGCCGAGCTCGCCACGACCAGCGCAAGCCCTCCGGTCCACGCCAGCGCCGCCATGGACGTCGGACGGAACTCGCCTTTTGCCCACAGGCATGTGCCGCAGAACACCAGGTGGACGGCGTACATCAGAAGGAATGCCGCGGCCACTGCTTCGGCGGCGTCCAGCCAATTCGAAAAAAGGTAGGCGCCCCCGAGGAACGCCAAATAGGCACTGAGGTCCGCGGCCAGAAACGTCCGCATGTCCGCCATCGCGACCAGCGGGATCGACAACACCCAGCTCCCGACCTTCAGGTAATCGCCCAACAGCGTCCACCGCAGCAGCTTGGTCGCGCCCAGGAACGAATCCGAATACAGCGTCGAGATCGCCACCGGCTTCAGCGCCGCGAGCCCCGCGATCACCACAGCCGACGCCAGCGCCGCCACCGTCAGGACGCGTGCCGTGTGTTGCTGGCGTTCGGCCGGGTCGGCAGTTCGCGCCATCAGCGGCAGATAGTAGGTCTGTAGCGAGGCCAGCAGTAACGTGACATGATTCATGCTGATCGCCCACGCCGCATCAAACAGCCCACCGGCGGCCATTCCGTCGTCTTCCAGAATCCGTGCCCGCAACAGCAGCAGCGACCCGGTCGCGACCAACCCACTGACCACCATCGACCCCGAAATCGCAACGAAGCGCGTCGCGTGCTCTCGCCGCCACCATCCGCCAGATCCGCACCACCAGGCCATTAACTGCGCACGACGCCTCCACACGGCCGCGCCGCCGAATAGCACCGCCGAACCTGCCGACGCCGTCAGCAGTCCGATAAACAATCCTTCATGGCCGCCCGCCACGCCCCGAGCCAACGGGTACGATAGCAACAGCAACGCAAACGGCGAGGCGAGTTGCAGTTTCGCCAGCGTCGCGATCGCACCGGCGGCGTTCAGCACCGCCGTCAGCAGCACATAGAAACTCGACAGCACCACCGGCAGCGCGAGCCACCTCACCAGCCCCGCGCGATTTTCTCCCAGTCCCGCTATCCCGGCGATCGCCCCCGGCATGGCGACCAATGCGCCCGCGGCCAACAGTCCGGCCAACGCCATCGACAACGCCGAGGTCCGCAGGAACTCGCGCCGATCCGCGCCATCGGTGGAGCTCACGCCTTGCACCACCGCAGCCTGCCCGTTCAACGTCGCCAGCGTGACGCCCCCGTTGCGCAGTTGTTGCAGCGTCGCCAGCAGCGCCACCGCCGCCGGACCCGCCATCACTGCGATCACCTTCGTCGCGCCCATTGTGAAAAATCCGCTGAGGACCGAGGCTCCGCCGGTCTGGCTCATCGCCCGCAGGAGCGTTCGCCACTTGACCTGTTCCGAGCCCGTGGCAAGTACCGGTTTGCTGACAGCTGCCGAACTCATTTTTTGAGGAAGAGGATTTGCGCCGCGACAATTCAACCGCGACGCGGCAGTAATTACGCCACCCGAGCCCGCGCCGCTTTTTCGGCGTGAGCCGCCTCCGAACGACGCTTCTCCGGCGTGTAATACGAACAGAACCAGGCGGCAAAGCGTGCCACGCCCGTTTCCAGCGGCGTCGATGGACGGAAGCCGGTGTACTCGCAAAACGCCTCGACGTCAGCATGCGTGGAAATGACATCGCCCGGCTGCAGCGGCATATAGCGATGCTTCGCCCGCCGGCCCATCGCCTTCTCCATCGCGCTGACGAAATCCAGCAGCCCCACCGGCGCGCAGTTGCCGATGTTGTAGAGGAAGTTCCCAGGCCGCGGACGCCCCACTACGCGAACCAGCCCCTCGACGATGTCATCAACATAAGTGAAGTCGCGGCTCATTTTGCCGTAGTTGTAGATCTGGATCGTCTCACCCTCGGCAATTGCCCGGGCGAATTTGAACGGCGCCATGTCGGGCCGCCCCCAGGGTCCGTACACGGTAAAGAACCGGAGTCCCGTCGTGTCGATCCCATACAGGTGGTGATAGCAATGCGCCATTAATTCGTTCGCCCGCTTGGTCGCCGCATAGAGTGACACCGGCGTATCCACCGGATCGCCCACCGCGAACGGCGTCTTCGTATTGCCGCCATAGACTGAGCTCGACGACGCGTAGACCAGTCGCCCCACACCGGTGTGACGGCATCCCTCCAACACATTCAGGAACCCGGTGACGTTTGCCTCGGTGTAGGCATGCGGATGATCGATCGAATACCGGACCCCGGCCTGCGCGGCCAGATGCAGCACGAGTTCATATCGCTCCGCCGCGAATACCGCTTCGGCCTGTTCGCGATCGGCCAGATCCTTCTCCAGAAACCGGAACTGCGGATGCCCGTTCACCCGAGCCAGCCGCGCCCGCTTCAACTCCGGATCGTAGTACGGGTTGAGATTATCGACGCCGACCACCCGGTACCCCGCGCCTAGCAATCGCTGCGCCGCGTGATAGCCGATAAAGCCCGCCGCACCGGTGACCAGAATCGTCATCGCGCCTTCTCCACCCACCAGTTCGCCAGCGCCATGTGTTCCAGTCCGCTGCGCAGAAACACATCGATCGCGTCGCTGGCCCGGTACACGATCGGCTCCCCATGCAGATTGAACGAAGTGTTCAGGATGATGCCTTCACCCGTGACCGCCTCGTATTCCTGCAGTAGGCGATGGTAGTCGGCGTTATGCTCCGCGGTAACCTCATGACCCCGCGTCGTGAAATCGTAGGGATGCTGCGCCGCCGGAAAGGCTCCGCGCTTCTCGGGCCGGGAGCGGAAGGCGAACATCATATAGTTCGACCTCACCGGCTTCGGCTTGTCATAGTAATCATCCGCGCGCTCGGCCAGGACCGAAGGCGCAAACGGCATCCAGAAATCGCGATTCTTGATCGCATGGTTGATCGTCCGGACCGCGTGCGGCGCATCCGCCCGAGCCAGGATCGACCGGTTCCCCAGCGCGCGCGCCCCGAACTCCACCGCCCCCTTGGCCCGCGCCACAATCTTGCCTTCCGAGAGCTTTTCCGCCGTCCTCCGTTCGATATCGTTGTGCCAGTGGAATCGCAGTCCCGGCGCTTTCCTCGCCGCCGACTCCAGCGCGAGGTGCGCTTCCCCGTCGGTGATCGGATCGCCATAATAGATTCCGCCCAGCGGCTGGATCTTCTCGCCCAGCCGGGCGGCCTCGGCACAAGCGGCGCCGATGCTATTTGATTCGTCCCCGCAGGACGGCAGCACGTACATCTCCTCGACCTCATCGAGCTCCAGAATCGCGAGGTTCGCCTTCACGTTCATGAAGACGCCGCCCGCGCAGGCGATCCGCCGGATACCCGTCTCCTGTACCGCTCGCCGGACCCACTCGGTCAGCATTCCTTCCATGAACGCCTGCGTTCCGCCCGCGACCCAATCAAACCTTTGCCCGTGAAGCATCCGGTCAATCAACCCATAGGCCGCGTACATCGACGGCACGCCCGAACGCCGCGTCCACACCATCGGATTCCGGTCACTGAACGCGAACAGATCCCGGAACCCCTGGGCGATCGCCTGCACGCCCCGCGCCTGGCCCGCATACGGCGCCAGCCCCATCACCTTGTACTCGTGCTCCAGCGGAACCATGCCCATCGCGCGCGTGACCAGCGCATAGAGCCGCCCAATCGAGTCATGCTCACTGATCTCGGCAATGCGCTCCAGCGTGCCGTTGTCGCCGATGCTCACCGTCGCCGAAAGGCGATCCCCGGAACCGTCGCAGGTCAGCACCAGGCACTGGCCCTCCTGAAACGGCGACGTGTAATACGCCGCCGACGCATGCGCCTGATGATGTTCCACCGGCGTCATCTGCTTGCGGTCAATGCCAAGCTCGGACAATCGGTCTTCCCGCTCCTGCGCGCGCCGCCGCTGGTACGCCCGATCGACAAACGTATTCTTCAGCGGCTGCTTCATGCGCGAGAGCAACCCGCCCGATTCGCCATAGTCCCGAATCACGGTCTCGCGGTCCCATTGCCCGTAATTCATGTAGTGCCCGTTCAGCGCGATCTGCACGTCGCCCCCCTCCGGGGTGCCCGAAGCATCGGCGGGAGACTCGGAATCGTGTTCCTCCCCGGCGATCTCCAGAGCCATCTCCAGCGCGAGCTTGGCCGTCTTTACCGGCACATCACCCTGATTCTTGATCCGCGAAATTCGCTCTTCCTGGATCGCCAGCTTCAATTCCCCGTCCCGCAGCAGCGCCACCGCCGCATTGTGTCCGTCGTGAATCCCAATTACGGTTTTGGCGCGCGCCGCGCCCGCTGCTCCACTCATGCGTTCACCTCTTCATGCTTTCCGGCCCCGGAATCCTTGTCCTGCTTGGTCTGCTCCCGCGAACCGGTTCCATTCCGCGACCCCATTCCATTCCGGGAACTGGCCCCATTCCGAGCCCCGGCCGCCGCCGCCGACTTCTGTCGTTTCTTGCCCGGAGCATCGTTCTTGCCGGGCAACAGCGCCTTCGGACCGCCCGACCCGTCGTCATCGTCGGCCTGATAGTAGGAGCGATAGTAGCCGTAGTAGTAATAGCTGTCGCTGAGCTCCTTATGGACCTCATTCAGCACCAGCCCGATGACCTTGGCGCGCAGCCGCCGCAAAGTCGTCAGTACCGACGCCACCGCCTTCCGGCTGGTCTGACCCGCGCGAGCCACGATAATCACGCCATCCACGGCCGTCGCCATCTGCAGCGGTTCGGCGAAACCCAGCAGCGGCGGCGCATCCAGCACCACCAGGTCATACTCGGACGACGCCGTCTCCAGCAGTTCGACCATGCCTCGGCCCACCAGATCCGACGCCCGCCGCGAAGGCGGCCCAGCCGGAAGCACATCCAGCCCCGGAGCCTCCTCAATCGGCTGCACCGCGTCCCGCCACTCCATCTCCCCGAGCAGGACGTTCGATAACCCCTTGGCCGTCGAAATCGAGAAATTGCGATGCACGCTCGGCCGGCGAAGATCCCCGTCGATCAGCAACGTCCGCAGCCCTTGTTCCGCATGCGCGGCCGCCAGATTCACCGCCGTCGTCGTCTTCCCTTCGCTGGGAGCCGCGCTGGTCACCAATAAGGACCGGTAACGCTGCTCAAAACTCGCCAGCAAAATTGAGTTCCGCAGCGTGCGAACACTTTCATCAAATCCGGTCGGATCCTCGCCCGGCGCGCGATCACCCGCCGCGCGCAGCTTCCGGTTCGCCCGGCGATTCTTGATCAGCGGCAGCGACCCGATCACCTCGGTCTTCAGCGTCCGAGCCACTTGCTCCGGATCCCGAATCGTCTTATCCAGCATGTCCGCGACCACCGCGCCCGCGATCGCCACCAGCGCCGAGAACAACAGCGCCAGCAGGCCGTTCAAGGGAATATTCGGCGACACCGGAATCACCGGCGGGCGCGCGAAATCCGCCACCCGGATCGCGCTGTTCTGGAACCCTGCATTGATGCCGGCTTCCTTGATCTTGCGGACCAGCTCTTCGTAGAGGCTTTTGTCGGCTTCGGCTTCGCGCTTCAGCGCCCGATATTCAAACGACCGCTCATTGATGCGGTCGAACTCTTCCTTCGCCTCGGCCACCGTCTCGGCGGCCATCGTCTCGCGCCGCTTCGATTCCAGAAATTCCACTTCGATCGTCCGCACGATGTCGTTCAACCGGTTGTCGAACGCCGTCTGAATCTCGGCCAGGGTCGCCTGCGCGCGCCGGTATTCCGGATGATTGGCCCCGTAGTAGGAACGAACATCGGCGAAACGTTCGCGAGCCTGGTTCAGACGCTCCCCCAACTGCCGCAAGGAATCGCCCTGCGAGTTGGTCAGCGCCGCCTCCAGCGCTCCGTCCCGAATCGATTCAAACGCTGCCTGCGCTTTCACCCGTTCCGACTGCGCATCCCCATAATCGGAATTCAATTGCAACAGGCGAGAAGCCAGGATACTGGTCTGCTCCTCGGGATTGATCACATTCAGTTCCCGCTCGAACGCCGCCAACGCCAGCGAGGACTGCTCCATCTTGACCTTGAGCTCCTCAAGCTGGCGCTCCATGAACGTCGCCATATTCGCCGAGCTCCGGATCCGGATGTTATAGATGTGCTCCAGATAGGACTGCGCAATCGCATTGGCCGCATCCGCCGCCAGTTGCGGATCCTCCGAACGATAGTTCACCTGCATCAGGTACGTGTTCGGCGGACGCGTCACGCTCAGGCTGTTGAGCTGAACCGGAGCCTCTGCTCCACGCGAATCCTCGTCCTCGTTCAGTGCGTGGCCTTCCAGCTCCCGCAACCCCATCTTTTGATCCACCGGACGCAGCACCGCATCTGACGCCACCAGCTTCATCTGCGTCGCCAGGAACTGGTCGGCATCGCTGTTCGAGCCGCGATTGGAATCCTGCCCCACCACATCGGCTGGCGACTGCCGGTCCACATCGATCGTCGCCGTCGCCTGATACACCGGCGTCAACCGCATCGACACGATCAGCGTCAGAATCACCGAAGCCGCGCAAAAGCCCAGCATTCGCCAGCGATACCGCTTCAGAATCCAGAGATACTGCGACAGGGGAATGCGGGATTCCTCGGGCTCCTGTTCGTACGCCGGTCCATAGGCTAGAGGAGGCGCATAGTAGGCGCGACCCATCTCGATCACCGGCGGCGCCGGTTCCATCTCGTTTCTATGCATAGTGATTTCGCTTGCGAGACCGCGGGGAGGTGGAGATTCTAGAGGTCGTGATCTTAGTCGTCGATGACGGCGGGCAACGTCTATCTGCGTCCGAGTCTCGGCGCCTACCGGCGACCTAAACCAAGGATCAACGCGCCCGAAGCCGTGCCCGCCGCGAAGGACACGATCCTGTCCAGGACAGCGGATGTTCTCCGCCTCGCGCGATTATCCGGAACGTACAGGATGTCGCCCGCCATCAAGGTCACGTCGTCCTGCTTCCGGTCCATGATTTCGCGCAACTCGATCTTCACTTCTTCCTGCCCCCCGTCCTCGCGCGGACGATAGAGATACGCTTCCTTGGTGGCGAACGGCGCCAGCCCCTCGGCCAGCGCCAGGGCTTTCCGCAACGTCATCTTTCCGTCCGCTTCGGCAACCGGAAACACTCCAGGCCGCTCGACATTCCCCATAACCGTCACGCGGCCGACCTCCGGCACGCGCACCTCTTCCCCACCGGTGAGCGTCAAATTCGCCTCTGGAATCGCCGATTCGATCAGATCCGAGACCAGCACGGCTTGCGTCAACCCGGGCCGGCCGCCTTCGCTGGACCGTGTGACCAGAATCTCCTCTCCGGCTTCCCCGCTCAGTCCCTCCGCCCGAGCCAATGCATCGAGCAGCGTCGTCTTCTCGTGAATCTCAAAGGTCAGCGGCTTGCGGACCGCGCCCAGTACGCTGATCGACGCGGTCGCGTATTCGGCGATCGTCACCGTCACGATCGGCTCCACCAGAATCTCCCCGGCCGTCAACGCTCGCCCGACACGCTCCTCAATTGCCGCCGGCATCAACCCGGCAACCTCCACCGGCTCGGCCAGCATCGGGATGCGAATCGTGCCGTCGTGCGACACCCGCACCGTACGCGATAACTCCGGAGCGCCGTAAATCTCGATGGAAAGCAGATCCTCCGGAGCTGCTGGCTGCGAAGGCAGGTTGGCCGAGGACAATCCCGAAGGCGCATCCGTGACCTGAGCCTGCGCGACAGGAACCAGCAGCACCGCCAGTGCGAGCGGCACGGCCCGCAAAAGGATCCGCCTCCAGCAAGGCAAGGAAGAGACGTGATGATCTCTGGGGATCCGCACGAACAGATTCGCTTTCATGGCTTTGTCTCGTCTCCAGAAATTGGATTTTGGAAAGGTGTTTGGGCAGGCTTGGTTAGCGCCAGCCGCGGAAGAGGAGCGGTTCGGAACGTCAACTCAGATCGAGCCGGCGCCCCGCGCAAACGAACGCGACGGCAGCGGCACGATCATCTCCGGCGCAAGCTCCACCGCCACCGACCTCTGCAACATCACCACGCTGACGATCAGACGCAGCGTCTTGCCGCCATCGGCCTCGGTCGATTCCAGCAGCGTCCCTTCCAGGCCCCGCAGCGGCCCCCGCCGAACCTCCACCCGGTCGCCTTCGCTCAGATACGGCCACGGCGTCAGCTTCAGCTTCGATTCCGCCACCATCCGAATCTCCTCGATCTCGCGATCCAGCAACGGAGCCGGCGCACCGCCGAACTGCACCACCCGAATCACACCCGGCGTATCCTCGACGAACATCCGGTCGCCCATCGGAAAGCGGCAAAACACATACCCGCCGAACAACGGCATCTCGACCTGCTTCACCCGGTCCGACCATTGGCGATCGGAGGTATAAACCGGCGTCAGCGTCTCCCAGCCCCGCTGCTCCAGCAGCGTTGCGACCTTCCGCTCATGCTGATGGCGAACCGTCAGCGCATACCAGCTCTTGGTGTGAACCTCATTCGCCAAAGGCGAGGAAGGCAGGGATCCCGCGGTCAGGTCGGTCATAAAATCTCTTGGGAAATGGAACATCCGGAGGGTTGCGGTCCCGGGCACAGCTCACGCACGGTGAGTCCCATACCCCGCTTCCGAACCCGAGGCCAAACGGTCAACTTCAGCGTTCTGCCTCTGACAAGTTTGTGCCCGCGGAGCCGGATTCGTCTCAGCCCGATTCGCTCAGCTTACAGAAAATCGCTACCGCCCTTCGCCGTAGCCCCCCGTTGCTTGAGGCTCTACTCCACAACCGAATTGGTAATAGAACTGCTTGTCATCTCGGGTCAGTCAACAGAAATTACAAATCATTCGTCTGTAAGGAGCTGTTCATGTTAAAACGAGGAGACTACGTGCTGTTTCTGGCCGCACTCCTGTCTTTTTTGCTTTCCGTCGCCCTCTGGTTCGGATTTCTCGGTGCGCCGGATCGGGAAGCGGGCATTTTCGTGGGCATTTGGGTCCCATCAATCCTGAGCATCGGAAACATCCTGCGCAGCGGGAGAGGAGTCTGAAATGCCAGACACTTGGCTATTTATCTACGGCTGTATCGTGCTCCTGCTGGGGGCCGCCGGATGGGTTTATACCATCTATGAGGTGACGCACTTCCACGACGGAAAGAAGTAGACGGCGGATTAACGGGTCCCTACTGGCATGGACGTGTTCTGGTGGATTACCGTGGGTGGGCTCATCATGAGTGCGATTGCTTTGGTGGGTGGTTTAACGCTTTTTTTTGCGCCAAATACCATCAACCGGCTGCTCTTACCCCTGGTGGCTCTCGCGGCCGGGACCCTTCTCGGCGGCGCGTTCCTCCACCTGATTCCCGGCGCGATTGAACAAATCGGTGATCAGTCGTCGGTCTTCCTGGCCGTCCTTGCCGGATTTTCCGTCTTCTTCGGACTGGAACAGATCCTGAACTGGCACCATTGCCACGACGTCGATTGCGATCACAAACCGCTGACCTATCTGATCTTGCTCGCCGACGGCCTCCACAACTTCATTGGCGGACTCGCGGTGGGCGGCGCCTTCGTCGCCGATGTCGGCCTCGGGATGACCGCCTGGCTGGCGGCCGCGGCCCATGAAGTCCCGCAGGAGCTCGGGGATTTCGCCGTGCTCGTCCATGGCGGATGGAAGCCGCCCCGGGCCCTGCTGTTCAATTTCCTCTCCGCTCTGACCTTCCTGATCGGAGGATGGCTCGCCTACGCTCTATCGGAAACCTGGAACGTGGCGCTCCTTTTGCCCTTCGCCGCCGGGAACTTCATCTACATCGGCGCGGCGGACCTGATCCCGGAAGTAAAGCACCACCGTTCGCCGCTCCACAACGTCATCCACTTCGTCTCGTTCCTGGCGGGCATTGCGATCTTCGTCGTCCTTCGCCTCGGAGAGGCTTAAGGAAAATTGCGCCCGCGGGGTCTTGGCACTCTTCCCGCGCCCAAACGCCCGGAGATCGCTTTCAGAAATCCCTTGGGCGGCAACGGCATCTGATTAGAAATGGACCTTTTCTGGTGGATCACAGCCAGCGGCTTGGCCATGAGCGGCATCGCCCTGGTCGGCGCCCTGACGCTCTTCTTTGCCGCCGATACGCTCCAGCGGCTTCTCCTGCCTCTGGTCGCCCTCGCCGCCGGCGCCCTGCTCGGTGGAGCCTTCCTCGAACTCATCCCCGGATCCATCCGCCAGCTCGGCGACGGGCCCGAGGTCTTCCTCGCCGTTCTGGCTGGATTTTCCCTTTTCTTTGGACTCGAACAGAGCATCAGCCTGCACCATAGCCATAACGTGGATCCCGGCATGGATCCTGACGCCCAGCCTCGCCATCAACCCCTCACCTACCTGATCTTGCTCGCCAGCGGACTGCACCACTTCATCGGCGGACTTGCCGTAGGCGGAGCCTTCGTCGCCGATATTGGACTCGGGATCAGTGCCTGGTTGGCCGCCGCTGTGCACGAAATCCCCCAGGAACTCGGAGACTTCGCGGTGCTGGTTCATGGAGGCTGGAAGGTCCCCCGAGCCCTGCTCTTTAATTTCCTCTCCGCCGCGACCTTCCTGATCGGCGGGTGGCTGGCCTACGCGTTAGCGGACACCTGGAACGTCGCGCTCCTGCTGCCCTTCGCCGCCGGGAACTTTATCTACATCGGCGCGTCGGATTTGATCCCGGAAGTGAAACATCATCGCTCCCGGGTCCACAACGTGATCCACTTTTTCTCATTCCTGGCGGGAATCGCGGTGTTCGTGGTCCTGATTTTCGTGGAAAACCACCACTAAGGAAAAGGGGGGAGGAAAAAGGGGCAAGAGAGAGCGGCAGCCTACCAGAACTGATACCACTTCTTAGCCGACCCCGCCGAAACCATCGGCGTCTCCATCGGATCCCCGGACAGCGCGCACCCCGGATTGTGGACACACACCAAGTCGGCGATCTCCGGCGAAACGTTCTGTTCCAGCCACTCATGCGCCCGGTCCATCACCGGCGGCCGATGCTGTAGATCGTGGCCGTCACTGGCGATGACGTGCAGCATGTTCCGGTTGAGCAGTTCTTTGGAAAACGCCTGCGCCCGGCGCCCGAAATCTCCGGTTAGGCTCATTGCGGTCACCTGCACCCGAGCCCCGGCGGCCACCCACTCCGCCATCGGCTCAATCCGCTGCCGCAGCAGCCCGTTCCGCTCCGGATGCGTGATCACCGGAATCATGCCCGCATCCTGCAGCCGCCCGAAAATCTCGGCCGTGTTGTGGAACACCAGCAAATCGGAGAACTCCACCATCAAATAGCAGCCGTGGTCGATAGTGTACTTGGTGGGGCGCTCCACCGCATCGGCGATATTGTCGAAACTCAGGTGGAAATCGCAGCCGGTGTGGAGCGTCAGCGCATCTCCCACCGCCTCCTGAATCTGCGCCAGCCGCTCGGCGATCACCTCCGGCTGAAACTTGTAGGTCGGGTTGGCGTGCGGCGTCGCGACCAGGTCAGTGGTGCCATGCTCGGCGGCCATTTTGGCCATGGCGATGGCATCCTCCAGCGTTTTGGCGCCGTCATCCATCCCGTACAGTACATGGCTGTGAATATCGATCATGCGGGTTCATCAAGCCTCAGGACAGGCCCGGTGCTCCGATTCTACCCAACTAGTGCCCTGACACCCGGATTCCTCGCAAAGATAGCCGCTCGAAGGCCGGCGCCCTCTGCGCGCGAGGCGCCCAAAACGTGCGAAGCACCTTCAGAACCACGACCCGTAGGGAGCGGGACCTCCCGAAACCTGCGTCGTGCCCGCGCCAGCGCCTCTAACCGCTGATTCAGAAGCGCAAGCAGTAGCGCGCGCCAACGAACTCGCCCTTCGACCCACACCAATTCCTCGCGTCAGCGCCACTAGGCCCCCTCCTTCGCCCTGTTTCCCTGAAGAGCTTCTGCAGGGGAGCTGCCCAAAAGAGCCAAAGGCTCACCGCATCTGCCACCGAGCCTCAAACCGGTCCGGACCCGTCCCAGTCACCGCAATCTCCTGGACCCGGTTCTGACTATCCAGCAACAGTTCCATCACCCCGGTCGCCCCGCTGCTGGTCACCTCCGCCACCACCTGATTCCCGTTCACGTAAATCAGGTTCCCGGTCAGCGAAATCGTCCCCCGGTCCGACGAGCTGAAATTCACCCGCACCGCGCCATTCGCGTCAATCGACACCTGCGCCGCCCCAAGCCCCGAGTCCGCCCGGCTAAACGTCCGATAGAAGCCCTGCCCGTTGTTCTGCACGTTGATCTGCCGATTCCACCCCAGCGAGCTCGCCGTTATCCCGGAACTCGCGCCACGGAACCCCGCGTTCTTGTCCGTCTGCGTTGTGCCGCCAAAGACGCCCGAGAAAATACTGCTTGAGTTGTCCGTGCCGCCATGCCACTCGATATCGAACTTGTAGTCGCCGGCCCCGCCCGCCGGATCCTCGATCCGCACCACCGCCACACCCTGATTCTGTCCCGGCTCCATCGCCAGCGTCTGCCGACCCCGCCCATCCTGCGGACTGAACACGAACTGATTCGGATTTGACGGCATCCCCATGTTGCAGTCGTACCGCTGCCACTGCCCCGGCGCTCCAGACAGCGTCCGCATCCGAGCCGTCGTTCCATACATCTCAATCTCCACGACACCGTCCACTCGGACCACAACCGTACATTTCCCGCCGTCGAAGTCCTTATTCTGGATCTCGGCCTGCCGCGTGTCCCACTGCTGCGCGAGCGCCGGTCCAGCCAGCAGCACGCCACCCAACAACACTGCCAATCTCCAGCCAAATACGTTCCTCATGATTCCGCCTCCAAGTCTTTCCCACACCAACAACCAGGATCGGACAGGACCCGGCGCTTGCCATTATAGGAGATCCCCCCACCCGTCCGACGCTGCCCCAAGGACGCCCCCCGCACCCGATCTGTTTCAGTTTCTTTCGCCCAAACTCCCCGCATTCACCGATTTCCACAGATTGCTTTACAGACCCCGCCCCGTGTGAGAGCCTTGAGATCGTGACCGCACCGCAACCTGAATCCACCGTCTATACAGGCGCTAGCGCGCTGATCGAGGCCCTTGTCGACGCCGGCATCACGCACCTGTTTTCGAACTTCGGCAGCGACCACCCCGGCATCCTTGAAGCCCTCGCCACGGCCCGCGCCACCGGCTCCCCGGCCCCCAAAGTCATCACCTGCCCGAATGAGATGGTCGCGCTGACCTGCGCCCAGGGCTACACCCAGATCACCGGCAAGCCGCAGGCGGTTCTCGTGCACGTCGACTGCGGAACCCAGCAGCTCGCCGGAGCCGTTCACAACGTGTCTAAGTGCCGCATCCCCGTGCTGATCCTCGCCGGAGCCTCCCCGCACACCCAGGAAGACGAGCTCCCCGGATCGCGCAACGAATTCATCCACTGGCTGCAGGATGTCCCCGATCAGCGCGGCATCGTGCGCGGCTACATGAAATACGACAACGAGATCCGCACCGGCCGCAACGTCAAGCAACTGGTCCATCGAGCCCTGCAGATCGCCACTGCCGACCCCAAAGGCCCCACCTACCTGATGGCCGCGCGCGAAGCCCTGGAAGAACCCATTGAGCCGATCCAGGTCGACCCTGCCCGCTGGCAACCGGTCGCCCCGGCTCCCATGGGTATCGACGATGTCGCCCGCCTCGCGCAAGCCATCCTTGATGCCAAGCGACCGCTGGTCGTCACCAGCTACCTCGGCCGCAACCCGTCCGCCGTGGCCAATCTCACGCGTATCTGTGACCAGGTCGGCATGGGCGTCCTCGAATCGGTGCCCAACTACCTGAACTTCCCCACCAATCATCCTTGCTATCTGGGCCAGCAGGGCAATGAACCGGTGCAGCATCCGGCGCTGGCGGAAGCCGACCTCGTCCTGGTGCTCGATTCCGACGTCCCCTGGATCCCCAAGTTCAACAAGCCCGCCGAGGGAGCCGAAATCGTTCACATCGACGTCGACCCGCTGAAGGAAGGCATGCCGCTCTGGTACATCCCGGCCACCAAGGTCTTCCGCGCCGACACGGCCACCGTGCTGAAGCAGCTCAACGGGCAATTCGACTACATGAAGATCAGCACGACCAAGGCCAGCGAGCGCTCGACGCATTATCAGCGCCTGCACACCAACCTGGAACGGACGCTATCGGAGCGCGAACAACCCAAGCCCGACGTCATCACCGCCGAGTACCTGACCGCCTGCGTCCGCCGCGCCATTGATCGCGACACCGTCATCGTCAACGAAGGCATCACCAACTTCAGCGCGATCAATAACCACATCGGCTGCACCGAGCCCGGCACGCGCTTCACCAGCGGAGCCAGCTCGCTCGGCTGGAACGGCGGCGCCGCCCTGGGCATGAAGATGGCGCATCCGGAGAAGGAAGTCGTCTGCCTCACCGGCGACGGCTCCTATATGTTCTCGATCCCGTCCACCGTGCATTGGATGTCGCGCAAGTACGAAGCCCCGTTCCTCACCGTGATCTACAACAATCGCGGCTGGCGCGCCCCGACCTTCTCCATGCTCGCCGTCTATCCGGAAGGCGTCGGCAGCCAGTCCGACGAGCTCAACTGCGCCTTCGATCCCCCGCCTGATTACTCCGGCATCGCCGCCGCGGCCGGAGGAGCCTTCGCCCGCAAAGTGCAATCAGTCGACGACGTCGAGCCCGCCATCGAAGAAGCGCTCAGAGCGGTGCGGAAGGAGAAACGCTCCGCCGTGCTGGACGTCTGGCTGGAGCATATGTAGTGCTGCGCGCGATCCTGGTCGCGATACTTCTTGGGCAGGCTGCCTTTTCCGCGGACCTGATTGGACGCGTCACGACGCAATTCGGTGATCCGATCCCTGAGACAGGGGTCACCATCAGGTCCCTGGACGGAGAGGAAATCAGAGAGGTCGTAACAAACGAGGATGGAGAGTTCTCGCTGAGCGATCTTCCCCCGGAAACGATCCGACTCGATATCGTCAGTCCAGGATTCAAGAATTTACTGGCGACCGCGACTCTGGATGAGAATACCCCGACGAAAATCTCCGTGGGACTGAAAATCGCAGAGATCGGCACGTCCGTGCCGATCAAAGGCGAATCCCCGAGCAGATCCCAGTGGAGCGTCAAAGGCGTGGTTAAGTGGCTGCGGGATGGATCGACGGTTTCCCGGGCATCGCTTTGCTTTATCTCGATGGACCAGGACCCGCCGACCCTCATCCGCGAAAGAGCCCGGCGAGATGGCACGTTCAACGTAGATCTGCCGGACATCGGAACATACAAGGTCGTCGCCCGTGACTACAACAACGCGGGCGTGGCCTTCTTCCATACGGGCATTGAAGAGCCCATCACCGTGTTGATCGGCGCCTATGCCCCGGACGCGTGCCGATAACAGGTCGAACTACTTGATCGCCGCTTGGATCTCGCCGATCGAAAGGAACATCGGCGTAGCTGGAGGCCGGTCAGCCAGTTCGCCCTCAAGTGTCATTAGGGGACCGAAACCAAACTTTTCATAAAACGCGACAGCGGCCGGCTTAGCGTCAACGACAACCCCCAAGCATCCATATTCTTCGGATAGGCGAAGCGCCAGCCGAAGCACAAACGCGAGCAGCGCCCTACCCAAGCCGGCTCCCTGAGCCCGTTCATCCACGCCGAGCCGCGCCAGCCGAAGCACTGGTAGTGGATAACTCGGAAGCTTTTTGCGCATCACTTGAGGCAGAGATTCCCCCTCAACCGTGCCGACAGTCACAGTGCAGAATCCCGCGATCGCACCGCCAGAATCCTCCGCGACATAGGTGACACCGATGTGGTGGCGGAACTGGTTCTGCCCTGCGTATTTCTGAAAGAAGCGATCGATATCAGGATCGCCAGACCGAAATCGGCTCCGGTCGTCCGAGTTCCGGAGAACCCGAATCATTCTGTGTCGGGATGATCCTTCATCAATTTGCGGAGCGCGCGCGTTGGCTTAGGAGGATGCGACACTCGCTCAGCGACCTCACGCATCGATTCCTTGGTCAAAACAATCCGGGCCGGAATGATCACGTCCGGCGGGAGAGCCTCCAGCGCCGCCAAATGATGGGCGAGGGCATCCTGAATCACCCGCCCCTTCTTCATGCCGGTCGCCCGCACAAATTTCTCCAGTTGCGCTTTGATGACAGGCGATACGATCGCGGAAAGCTGAGTCTCTCGTTCCATGGCTTCTATAGATAATTCTACAAAACCGTAGAAACGAATGCGTGCACTCACTGGCTCCAGTCCAGCGTCTCCGCAACCGTCGACCGCGAATCGATGTACAACACCAGCCGGAACCGCACCGAAGGAGCCGACGCCTGATAAATCACCGTCCCGATCTGCAACCCCTCCGGCTGCAGGTTCACGACCTTGGTCACGCCGTCTTCCTCGATCTCCAGCATCCCGTTCTGCGCCGAGCGCACGGCGGGCGCCTCCCGGTTCCAGCGAACCGTCAAGTTATCCCCGGTCCGCGACACCGATAGCCCGAGCTCGAATTGTTCCGGTCCGCTCAGCTGCTGCATCGCCGGACCCACCGTCAGCGCCGCCCAAAAGCCCACGGCAATCCCGATCAGCAGAAAAATCGTCGACAGCGGAATCCACACCCACACGGTGCTCGTGTGGCCCCGCCTGCGCGAAACTGTCCTGGGATGCAGCGCTTCGGCATGATCCGGATCCTCGTAGTACGGGCTATCGCTACGCCCCGAGCCCTGCTGCCCGGCCTGCTCCCCCGCCAGGACGCCATCGTCAGGCACACTCTCGGCGGGCGCTTCCACGAACTCGGCTGACGCCACAGAACCCGTCGGTTCCTGATAGGTCAGCATTCCCGTCGCGACCGCTGGCTCCGCTTCCGCCCCACCCGGAGCCCGTTGCCGAGGCGTCCGTTCATATAGCGACCTTCGCGGCGGCGCGGATTGCCCGGTCAATTCCCGGCGGCGGAAGGGAAACGGCAGCGGCGTGCTCTCGGGAAACCCCTCGCCGCCCCGCAAAAAGAATCCGGCCTGGGAAACCTTGGTGGCGTAAGGTTGGACCAGCAGCACCAATTGGCACGGCTGCGGAAAGAAGTGATCCATCAACTGGACGTCTTCGGCGCCCAGCGCCATCTGCTCGCGTGTATTGCTGCGGAAGTAGCCGACCGAGTAGACTTCGCTGTCCTCGCGCTGCTTCCAGTGCTCGGCGGCGGACTCAAAAACCACGCCGCTCCTCATCGGTGAACAGATACGACGGACCCAACGCGATATTCGCACGGAACCTGCTCGAAATCCTCAATCCTGATGAGCGCCGGCGCGTCGCCTTCCCCCGGCTCCACCGTCCCGATCAGCAGCCCCCCGACCTCCGCGCCACGCTTGGGAACCGCGCCGAATCCCCGCATCACCTCGCTCAGCATCCGGTCCACGACGTCCAGGTGCAGGTGCACAATGGCCGCCTGGTCTGGAGCCTCCCAGACGTAGTACTCCCCGTCCTCGGTTAAACTGGGCTGCATTCGATGCGTTTATTGACTTTGGGTTTCTGAACGACGCCCTCTCTTCGCAGAGCCTCCGCAGGCGCCAAAACCTAAAAGATGTCCTCTCATCGTACCCTGTTTCTTTGCACCTCATGACGCCCGGCCTATACATCGTCGCCACGCCCATCGGCAACTTGGAGGACATCACTTACCGCGCCGTGCGCATCCTCAAAGAGGCCTCCGTCATCGCCTGCGAGGATACGCGCCAGACCCGCAAGCTGCTGACTCACTTCGGGATCGACACGCCGATGGTCAGCTACCACGATCACAATGAAGCGCAACGGACCCCGGAGCTGATCCAGCGGTTAGAGGACGGCGCGAGCATCGCCCTGGTCTCCGACGCGGGCACGCCGCTGGTTTCCGACCCCGGCTACCGGCTGGTTGAAGCCGCGACCTCGCGCGGGATCCCCGTCATTCCGATCCCCGGCGTCTCCGCCGCGCTCACCGCCCTGGCCGCCGCCGGGCTCCCCACCGACCAGTTCCGTTTCTGCGGATTCCTGCCGCCCAAGATCGGGCCAACGCCGCAAGACATTGGAGGAGTTGAAAGACGAAGACGCGACCCTGATCTTCTACGAAGCCCCGCACCGCATCCTCGCAACGCTGGAGGACATCGCCGAAGTCCTCGGCCCGGACCGTCCCACCGTCGTCGCCCGCGAGCTCACCAAGCTCCACGAGGAGTTCCTCCGCGGCTCGGCGCAGGAGAGTCCACGACAAGCTCGCCGCCCGCGATTCCATCAAAGGGCGAGATCACGCTTCTGATCGGCAAAGGCGCTCCCGGCGCCGCCACACAGCGACCTTTCCATCGCCGAAGCCGTCGCCGAGCTCGAGTCCCAGGGCGTGGATCGCATGGATGCCATGAAGCGCATCGCCCGCGAGCGAGGCCTCTCCAAGCGCGAGGTTTATCGAGAAGTTACCGGGAATTCGGGCACCTAGTTGGCAGGGCCCCAGACGCCCCGGAGCGAATGTCCGGTTTACTTACAGACCATTGGGGCGACTTCGCGAGCCTGATCGGGTTGGCCGTCACAATCTTATTCGCATTCCAGGCGAAGAGCGCGGCGGAGCAGGCGCGCGACGCCGCAATTGCAGCTTTGGCGCGCGTGACCCACCTGGATATGGTCGAGGAAATATCACTTGCGATCGCTGAGGCGAATGAAATCGCAAAGCTCCATCGGGATCGCTCCTGGCGGGCGGCGCTTGAACGATATCCCGTGGTTCGGGCACGACTCGTCCGGATTACTCAGTTGGACTCGCTCCTCGATCGGAGAACCGCGGAAGACCTACGCCACGTGATGCACCACTTTCGTATCATGGAGAAAAAGCTCGAAACCGTCCTGGCGGAGTCCACTACCACGCCGCTGAACACCCCGGAAATGAATGGCGTCCTGGCAGCATTCGTTGATCTGCTTGAAAAATCAAAGGTCGTCATCAGGCAGGCGGAGCAAAAGAAATGGCATTGACAAAAAACATATCGACGCTGGTCGACAAGTTGATCTCCCTATCCAGGGAAGGGAAACTCGCGTGGGAAGAAACCGTCGATGAAGATACTTTCCTGACTGCGGTTTCAGGCTTTGGCGTCGATATCTCCAAAGACAGGCGTTTCTCCACTTCGCCGACTTCCGGCTGCGAGTATCCGATCAGGTTGGCAAGACGTTGGAAGACGTGCGCGTGAAGCGGTCCGGAGCCAGATTCCGAGGATTGGGAAAAGATCGACGAACTCTTCGAGATTGCGCGGCGAAACGCGCGGAACGTGGATGCGGCGCTGACTACGCTCATCTCCTCTCTGGAGAAGATCTAGCCCCCTCCCGGCCGCCCACCCGATGCAGCGCCCGGCCGGACACCCGGCCGCACCGGCGCCGGACAACAATCCGCCGGACACGCCTCGTGCCCCTGCTGCACCAGTTCCGCGATCATCTCGATCATCCGCGGATGCGTCCCCGCCGTCCCGGCTCGAACCATCCTCAGCCCGAGCTTCTTCCGCCTTCGCCTTCGCCTCAGTGTCCAGATCGTAGAGCACTTCCATGTGATCCGACAGGAACCCGATCGGAACGACGATCACGCCCTTTCGCTTGGCGTCATTCCCCTTCGGCAGCAATCGCTTCGAGTTCCTCCAGGATGTCCGGCTCCAGCCACGGCTGCGTCGGCGGACCCGAGCGGCTCTGATAGACCAGCTTCCAATTCTCCACACCGACCCGCCGCGAGACCTGCTCGCAGGCAGACTGGAGCTGCTCCACATACGGACTCGAGGCCGCCATCGACATCGGCACCGGAATGCGCCGTGTACACCAGCCTCGCCTCGGGCAGCTTCTCCCGAGCCTCCCGCACCCGATCCGTCATGGCGTCCAGAAACCCCGGATGCGACCAGAACGGACGAATCTGCGTGATCTCCGGAGCCCCCTCGCCGACCTCCGCCCGCGCCGCCGCAATATTGTTCCGATACTGCCGGCACCCGGAATATGATCCGAACGCCGACGTCACGAACGCCACCGCATGCCGGATCCCGTCATCGCGCATCTGCCGCAGTGTATCGGCCAGCATCGGATGCCAGTTTCGGTTACCCCAGTAAATCGGGAGCCCCAACTGTCCCGTCACCACCGGCTCCAGCGCCGCAATCAGCGCCCGATTCTGGTCGTTGATCGGACTCTTGCCGCCAAAATGATGATAATGCTCGGCTACGCCCAGCAGCCGCTCGCGCGGAATGCCGCGCCCCCGCGTCACGTTCTCCAGAAACGGCATCACGTCGTCCGGGGCTTCCGGACCGCCGAAGGAGACGATTAACAAAGCGTCGTAAGGGGTTTGGGAAGAAGAGTTTGGGGCAGGTCCGCCGCGATCATCTAGATTCATCTGGAAATTCGAGTCTGACACGAGTTTCCATTGTAGATGCCCGCAACGCCTGCCCCGTTGGAGGAATTAGGATTGTTTTAAAGGAGGGAGGACACTAGGCCGCCACGCAGGCCTGCGCTTGCGCGGCCAGCTTTTCCGCATGGTGCCAGTCCTCTTCCGCGGTGCCTTCCGGCCGACCAGCGGATTCCCACAGCAGATGCGCCAGCAATCGCAACTGGCGCTCCCCCGCGCTTGAAAGTACCTCTTCAGAGCGGATGGCGCCCGGCAGAAGCTGCTTGGCCAACTCATCCCTGGTCTTGCTATAAGCGATCCGCGCCCGCTCCAGTTCCACCACCGCCGCTTCCAGCTCGCACACGGATTCCATCCCGGACCGCTCGCCCGTGGCAATCTGCTGCTTCAGCGTCAACACGCGCTGTTCTTTACCGGCAAAATTTTGAAACGCGGCTCGATAGCTCTGCTGCAAATCGGCCGTCTCGGATTCCATCATCATCGTTTCCATCATGTTGTCCATCGTTGCGTTCATCTGTTTTCCATTGGGCGTCATTTTCTCTTCGCGTCTCTTTTTCCAGGGCGCCCTTCCTGTAATGATTAGACGAGGCGTAGCCTCATTTTGTTCTGACAATCCATGTAAATATTCGTTAAAGTTTTGATCCAGGGGCACCTGCGCCGCCCGAGTTCAAGAGATCCATTCCCCGCACTTTTGCCTTTCAGGCGGGGCCCCCCTGCCATAGAACCTATCCGCGCCACCCCCAACTCACCATCCCTACCGCCAGGATAAAGATCGAGGAGTGCGGGAGGCCGAAGCTCAGCCGGCAGGAGCTTTCAAGCTCCCTGTGACAGCCTTCATCCGCAGTCCAGATTCATCACTCGTCCACCCGACCTCAAACCAGATCGAGTAAAGTAGAAACGGTATGAAACGCCCCGTTCTCGCCTCACTCCAAGTTCTTCTGATGCTCCTGGCGGCTGCCGGATGCAGCTCAAATTCGATGTCCCCCGAAACGGTAGAAGCCGCCCCGAACCCACCGTTACAACCCTGGTCGGGACCGGCGAGCCCGGCATGTCCCAGACCCAGGTCAACAACCCCTACGGCATGGCGATCGGCCCCGACGGCGACCTTTATTTCGCCGAGGTCGGCAACAACGCCATCCGCAAAATTAACCTGGAAACCAAGGAAATCACGACGATCGCGGGCACCGGCGAGAAAGGCTATACCGGCGACGGCGGTCCGGCCATCGAAGCGACCCTTGCCGCCCCCCATGAGCTGGTCTTCGATGACAACGGCGACATGTATATCGCTGAGCGGGATAACAACGTCATCCGCAAGATCGATATGTCAACGGGAACTATCTCTACTGTAGCAGGCACCGGCGAGGCGGGCTTCTCCGGCGATGGCGGTCCGGCCACCGAAGCTGTTCTACGTCAACCACATAGCATCGTTCTGGACCTCGACGGGACGCTCCTGATCTGCGACATCGGCAACCACCGGATCCGCCGCCTGGACCCCAAAACCGGCATCATCGATACCTGGGCAGGCACGGGCGAAACGCTCCCCACCCCGGACGGCGCGCCGATCGCGGGAACCCCGGTCACCGGTCCGCGGACCTTCGTCATCGCCCCCGACGGCGACCTCTACCTGGCCCTCCGCGAAGGCAACGCGATCTATCGCATTGACCGCGAAACCCAGACGTATCATCACATTGCGGGGACCGGCGAAAACGGCATGACCGGCGACGGCGGCCCGGCGACCCAGGCCACCTTCGGCGCCAAACCCGGCAGCCCCTTCGCCGCCCGCCTGGCCGGACCCAAGGGACTCGCCTATGGCTCCGACGGCAGCCTCTACATCGCCGACACCGAGAGCCACGCCATCCGCAAGATTGACCTCGACACGAACATCATCACCACCGTGCTCGGCACCGGGGACAAGGGCGACGGCCCCGAGGGCAAGGCTCCCCGCGAGACGATGCTGAACCGCCCGCACGGCGTCCTGTTCGCCAACGGCGTCCTCTACGTCGCCGACAGCGAGAACCACCGCATCCGCATCCTGCAATAAGGTACGGATCTGAGAAGAGCGCACAGGCGGTTTGCGGCCGTTGTGCGCGGTCCAACCATGGACCCGGCGTTCAGCCGGCGGGCGCTGTTCAAGCTCCTGATCCGCGAATTCAATGAGTGTGCAGCTAACGCTCCGACCGTAACTCCCATCGTGCCCATCGCCAGAGCCACAAACTGCTGATTCCGAAGCGCAAGCAACTCGATCTTGCTGAACCCATGTGGGGCGAGCTTCAGCTTGCGGAGGGCTCTCAGCCCTCCCGCGCAGTCACTGTCCGCTGCAAAACCAACCCTGCCCGCGTCGGCTACCCGTCCGCTATTGCGACCGCACAAGCAGCGGAAGGGCTCCTGCAGGCAAGCTGCACAAAGGAGCCGAAGGCTCCTTATTCCGGCAGCACCTTCAGCTCGATCTTCCGGAACTCCGTCGGCGCACTCTCCCCCTGGATCGTGATATACCCGCCGGACAGCGGAGTCCCGTCCTTCTTCACCGCCGGATCGAAGTTATTCACCGTGCCGCCGCCGATCTCCGGCATCTCGTACTCCAGCACCTTCTCGCCGTTCACGTAATGGATAAACTTCCCGTTACCGTGGACCTCGATCTCCACCCGCACCCACTGATCGCCGCGCAAGGTCGGCGAGGTCGAGTTCGTGCAATGCCCCTTCACCATCTTCCCGTCCATATGGATCTCGGTCCCCGGCGTGCAGACGTTGGCCGTGGGGCGGTCTCCCGTCTCGCAGACCGCCCAATAGCTGGGCTTCAATGGAAATCGGGAAATCCTGATTCAGTCCCATCGTCTCCGGAGCCTGGCTATGCAGCATCAGCCCGTTGTTGCGCACTGCCCAGTCCGGACCGCCCGGCGGCTGCTCGCCCACGAACCGATACTCGGCGGCCAGGATGTAGTGCGAATACGGCGTCTGGTAGAACAGATGTCCGAAGTGCCCGCCGAAGTCGTCGTAGTCGTCATAGGACACCTTCAGCACGCCATCCTCGACGCGGAACGTCTTGTTGTAGTTCTCGCCCAGCGGGAACCCGGTGATCTTCGGCGTCCAGCCGTCGAGGTTCTTTCCGTTGAACAGTTGGATCCATTCACCGTCAGTGGACGTCTCGGGGGCGCCTTGCGCCAGTACCAGGCCGGCAGTCAGCAGGAAAGCGCTTGCAGCCGCGAGGGACATGCTGATTCGAGACATGCCATTCAGGATATACGGGAATGCCGCGGCGTGCCGCCCCCGGAATTGCCGTGCCGGAGCCAGTCCAGAACCGGCTCACTCCACTCTGTTTCGGTCAAAGCCGAACACCTCAAATTCCCGAGCAAACAACCTGCGAAGCAGAGCTTCGTCGTCTTCGGTGATGACCAGTTCCTTAAGATTTGAGCTTCTGGATACGTTCAACTGGGGGAGCCTGATCTCTGGCAGCCCGATGCGAGAGACAACCTCCGCAAAGTCGCGCTCCAGCTGATCGTGGCGCCCAACGAAATCGACCAGAAGGCGTCCATCCGCATCCAGAAGCATGTCGCATTGGCTGCGGAAACCTTGATCCTCTTGGAATCCGGGATGACGGATAAACTCGGAAAATGACGACGTGTCCCGGTACGCCTGCATTCCGGGCCATCGCAAGGGATCGTTACGCCTGAAGAAGGGCAGCGGTTGCCGAAGGTTATAAAAGGTCCACCGTTTTCGACGCTGCAGCATCATCGAATAGAACTTATACCGTGACCTTGCACGATCGATCGGGTGGCGCACGAACGAGAACGTGAAATAGGATTGCCAGACTTTGTCGCCCGCAAAGTCGCGGATCTCCCCCGCACTACTGTGCTTGGATAAACCCAGCTTCTGCCCGATATAGAGGTTCTTGAATGCCCCCAGCCGCCAGGAGCCCAGCACCACGTCATCGGGCCCCAGATGCGGATACAGCGCTTCGGTGATCGATTCCCCCGCCGTCTTGTGAATGTGAACGAACCCGAATCGGTGCTTGCGTGACAGGATCATAGACTTCCCGGACTCGACTTATTCTAGTGCGTGATCCCCTGCCGGGACTTTGACGGCGGATGCGCACTTTGGTTCTCTCAAGATTGATGGTCGGATGGCTGGGGCGCAACCCAGCCTTGTGATTTTTCCCGTAACGATATCTCCCGGTGGTCTATCCCACCTACGCGACAGTTCACGCCATGGCATCTAAGAAAAGTCCCGCAGCGGTGCCCGAGCCACCTCCGGTGCGAGAGTCAGGAAATGACAAGTTCCCCCCGGCCGTACCCGAGCTCCCGGTCAGCAATATCGACAACGCCCTGACTTACTACAAAGACCGGCTGGGCTTCACTGTCGACTGGGGCGACGACGAGGGCGGCATCGCGCAGATCTCGCGCGGCGAATCGCGGATCTTCCTGACCAATCCGCCCTTCCGCAGCATGCACGGCAACGCCGGCACCACGCTGATCTGGTTCAACGTCAACAGCAAGGAAGAGGTCAGCCAGATCCACGAGGAATGGACCGGCCGCGGCGCCAAGATCCTGTCCGCACCGGTGGAGAAGCCCTGGCTGCTGTTCGAATTCACCGCCGGCGACCTGGACGGCAACCTCTTCCGCGTCTTCTACGATTTCCGCGGCGACGTCGAATCCTAAAGAGGGAGGCCGGCGTAAAGGGGGGCCGACGTTCCTTGGACGCCGAAGCTCTTAGCGGAGGCGCAGTCGGCGGGAAGGTTCACCTTCCCGATCCTCGGAGCCCCGATCGAGTTCGGTCAGCCCAGGGTTGCTGGAGTCTCATCACTCCTCCCGCAGCTCCGCCAGCAGCTCGCGATCCACCTTCGCCTTCACCGTCCGGCGATCCAGCTCCAGCCGCATGGGAGCAGCCTCCTTCGTAGGGGTGATGGCGTGGCCTCCGGGGCACTATGGCTGGGCCACGACGTCGCCGGACTGCGCCCGGAGACCCCGATTCTGATCTCGGGCGCTTTGACGCTTGCCGCAACGTTGTACATTATTCAATTGATGCCTCTGTTCTTCGGGCGGCTGATCGTCCGCATTCTGGTCAACCTCCTGTTCAACATCCGCACCACGGACGCGGAGAAGATCCCGGCCACCGGACCGGCTCTGCTGATCAGTAATCACCTGTCGCTGATGGACGGATTCCTGGTCGGCTATGCCGCGCGCCGGCGCACCGTGCGCTTCATGCTGTGGAAGCCGTACTACGACCATCCGGTGTTCGGCTGGTTCCTGCGGTCCCTGCGGTGTATCCCGGTGGATCTGCGCGGTCCGCGAGGCATGGCGAGGTCGCTGCAGGATGCCCGCAAGGCGCTGGAAGCGGGCGACGTGGTCTGCGTCTTCGCCGAAGGCTCGGTGACCCGGACCGGCCACTTGCTGCCGTTCAAGCGCGGGATGGAGAAGATCGTGAAGGGGCTGGACGTCCCCGTGATCCCCACCAATCTGGATCACGTGTGGGGCGGGTTCGTGAGCTTCGCGGGCGGGCAGTTCGGCGGCAAACGCCCGGAGTTCCGCCGGCCCATCCATGTGACCTTCTCCGACCCCCTCCCCTCGGAAGGCTTGGAAGCGGTGAAGGTCCGGCAGATCGTCTCCGAGATGGGCGCCGACGCGTTCGCATCTGCGGAAGACCAAACATGACACGCTGCCGGAGCGATTCATCCGCATGGCCAAGCGCAAGTGGGGCCAGTTCTGCATGGCCGACACCACCGGCAAGGAACTCAACTACGGCCGCACGCTGACCGCCGCGCTGATTCTGGCGGGCGAGGTCCGCAAGCGCTGCGGGGATCAAAAAATGATCGGCCTGCTGCTGCCGTCAACGGTCGGAGGAGCGCTGGCGAACCTGGGCGTAACCCTGGCGGGCAAGACGTCGGTGAACCTGAATTTCACGGCCGGCGAGAAGATCATGGACCACTGCCTGGAGGAATGCGGGATCCAGACCGTCCTGACCTCCAAGGTGTTCCTGCACAAAGCCAAGCTGGAGGCTCCGCGCGGCGCGGTTTATCTGGAAGACATTCTGAATGAGGTCAGCGGCGCAACCAAGCTGATCGCGCTGCTGAAGGCCCGCCTGCTGCCGACGGCGATGCTGCGGCCGAAGGTCGCGCCCGACGACCTGGCGACGGTCATCTTTTCCAGCGGCTCCACCGGCATTCCGAAAGGCGTGATGCTGTCGCACTTCAACATCGTGGCGAACATCGACCAGGTGCTGGATTGCTTTGACCTGACGGTCGAGGACCGCATCCTGGGCATCCTGCCGTTCTTCCATTCCTTCGGCTTCATGGCGACCATCTGGCTGCCGCTGCTGGCCGGGTGCGGCGCGGCCTACCATCCGGTCCCGACCGATGCCAAGGCCATCGGCGAGATGGTAGAGAAATACAAGGGCACGTTCCTGCTTTCGACGCCGACCTTCTGCGGCGCCTACATGCGCAAGTGCACGCGCGAGCAGTTCCAGACACTGCGCTACGTGGTGGTGGGCGCGGAAAAGCTCCGCGAACCGGTGCGCATGCAGTTTGAAGAGAAGTTCGGAATTGATCTGCTGGAAGGCTACGGCTGCACGGAGATGGCGCCGGTGGTTTCGGTGAACACGCCGGACTTCAAACACGCGAGAGAGTATCAGACGGGAACCCGGCACGGGACCATTGGGCTGCCCCTGCCAGGCGTGGCCGCGAAAGTCGTGGATCCGGAGACTGAGGCTCCGCTGCCCAACGGCGAGCCGGGGATGCTGTTGGTGAAGGGCGCCAACCGGATGCTGGGCTATCTGAAGCAGCCCGAGCGAACGGCCGAAGTGTTCCGCGGAGACTGGTACGTCACCGGTGACATCGCGGCGATCGACGACGACGGCTTCATCACCATTACCGACCGCTTGTCGCGTTTCTCGAAGATCGGCGGCGAGATGGTGCCGCACTTGAAGATCGAGGACGCCATCAACGCCTGCTTCCCCGGCAGCGAGTATCCAGTCGCGGTGACGGGCGTGCCCGACGAGCGCAAGGGCGAACGTCTGGCCGTGCTTTACACCAACCCGGACCTGACGCCGGAACAGATCTGGCAACGGCTCTCGGAGACCGATCTGCCGAAGCTGTGGATCCCGAAGACGGACTGCATCCTGAAGGTTGATGCGCTACCGGTGCTGGGCACCGGGAAGCTGGATCTGCGGGGCTTAAAGCAGGTCGCCGAGGCGCGGCTGGGCGTCGCCGTAAAGTAGTAGCTCAGAAGCCTATTGGCTCGCCTGTGTGGAGGAGTCGCCCGGCGCTTGTTTGGTGAAGACCTGGGGACCTTGCGCCTCGCGCCCTCCTCCTCGTCTTCCTCCATAACCACCGTCCCCGCCGAACCCGCCGCGGCGGCGTCCTCGAAAACCACCGCCCCCGAAGCCACCTTCGATCGACCGGGTGAGGGACATTTCCTTGCCGACCACGCCACCTTCGAACTTCTCAGTGATGGAGCGGTCGCGGAGTTTACGAACCACTTTGAACGAGAGTTTCTGCCCGTCGATCTTGCCGTCGGAGATCGGCAGGGCCTGGCCGCGGAAGTCTTCGAGCGTCCCGGTCAGCTGGTTGCCGTCGGCCAGCAGGATCAGGGATTCGGTGAAGGTTTCGCCGCGCCGTTCCACCTGGTGGATCCAGGTGCCGTCGAGATCTTTCGCGAAGTCGGCTGAGGATTCCGCAGTCGAATCCTTGGTCGCGGCGGCGGCGCATACCGGTCCTGCCAGCAGTGCAAATAGGATTGAGGCGAACAGTGCATGTTTCATCGGGTTACTCCTTGCTTGCCCTGCCGCCTCCTATCAACGAGATTCTGTCCGGTATGGCCCGTTACGGAATCGCTTGGGGGCGCTTTGGCAAGAAGAAGGAACGAATAAAACAAAAGGGGCGGGAAACCCCGCCCCCGTTCACAACGCTGTCCGAAAAACCTACTTCTTCATAAAGACCTGCGGACCTCCCGGTCCCTTGCCCTTCCCCTTGCCGCCGCCGAAACCGCCCTCCACATTCAGGGTCAGTTCCTTGCCGGACACCGTGCCTTCGTAGGTCTGGGTGATGGAGTTTCCATTGAACTCACGAACCACCTTGAAGGACACTTTGTTCCCATCGATCTTGCCGTCTGAAATCTGGGTAGCGCCGCCGCGGCCGCCTTCCAGGGACCCGGTCAATTTCATGCCCTCGGCCTTCAGCATCAGGGTTTGTGCACCGCCTTTGCCCTGGGCCTCACGGGTCCATGTGCCGTCGATGTCGGCAGCGCGTGCAGGAAGGACCAGCATGGCCAACAACGTCACGGCGAACAGAAGATGTTTCATCGTGTTGCTCCTTGTTCAACCTGCTGTTTCCCGCCTGTTCAGAACAAATGAAGACGGGACGCAGGAGAACATATAGATGTCGCGCCGATTTCGCTTGTTACGCGGCAGTTCGGTGCGCCGAGCGGATTTAACCATTCTTAATGTCCTTAACAAAACCAATGCCGGAGTAGAGGACGGTTGGCTAGGAGCTCGTAACTTATTGATAAAACGATGTGGGGCGAGGTTTAGCTTTAGTCCCCCCGCGCGGGGTTGGCGGGTCCGCATGCTCACGCATGGCGGTTCTGAAGGCTGGCTAAGTCCGCGGCACCAGACGGAACCCCGACCGTGAGGCAGGGGCACCCGTTGTTCGCCCGCATGCTACCGCATGGCGGTTCTGAATGAGAGCCCCCGGCCACTGCCTACTCGTAGCGCAGGGCGTCCACCGGATCCAGGCGCGCCGCCTTGCTGGCGGGCCAGATGCCGAAGAACAGGCCGATACCGACGCTGACGAACATCCCGAGTCCCACCGCCCAGGCCGGGACCAGGGTCGGCAGCGAGGGAACCGCATAGCTGATCGCGATGCTCACGCCCCAGCCGATCAACATCCCCAGGATCCCGCCGAGCCCGGTAAGCACCACTGCCTCGGTCAGGAACTGCATGATGATGTCGGCCTTGCGCGCGCCGATGGCCTTGCGGATGCCGATCTCGCGCGTGCGCTCGGTCACGCTGACCAGCATGATGTTCATCACGCCGATGCCGCCGACCAGAAGCCCGATCGAACTCAGCACCACCATCACGACGGCGACCATGGAGGTCAGCGAACGGAACTGCTCAATCAGTTGATCCGAGGTCGAGACCGAAAAGCTGTCGGGATCGGAGAAATCGTCGTGCCGCGCCTGCCGCAGCGCAACGCGGATCTCATCGATCGCCAGCGGAATCTGGCCCTGTTTGGCCATCGCCAGGAACTGGTGCTCGCGCGAGGCCGGGAACATCTTGCGCATCGTGAAGTAGGGAACGATCACCTGATTGTTGCTCTGGCCGGGGATGGAGGTCGCGGGCGGATTCAGAATCCCCACCACGCGCAACCGGTGACCGGCCACCAGGATGTCCTTGCCGATCGGGTCCTCGGCGCCGAACAGCGCCTTATAGATGTCTTCGCCGAGCACGCAGACCGGCAACCGATGCTCGTTCTCGGCGGAGGTGAAGAAGCGTCCTTCGCGGATATCCACCTGGCCGGTGTTGGCGTACTCTTCGTCGGTACCGAAGAACTGCAGCTGGAACGTATCGTTGCCTTTGTAGCGGGCGCGCATCACACCGCCGCCGGAGGCGCCGATGAACGGGCTGAGGTGCTCCACCGCCGGGGAACGTTCCACGATGGCCTGGCCCTGTTCCCAGGTCAGCGGCTTGCGCGGGTCATCTCCGCGACGCCGGCCACCGAACGGATCGTTCTTCTGAATCAGGATCGCGTTCGTACCCAGGCTGGAGATCGTGCCGGTCACCGCGCCGTCAATCCCCGCCAGAATGGAGCCGACGCCAATGATCGAGCCGGTGCCGATGATCACGCCCAGCACGGTGAGGAACGAGCGAACCTTGTTCTCCCGCACGGTGCTCAGCGCCAGCCTAATCACTTCGAATATCAGTCGCAACGTGCGCTATCCTTTCTCGTCACTTTCCGGTTTCGCCACGCTCCGGCCGCGTCAGCTTTCCGAACGCAGGGCCACGATCGGATCCAGACGCGAGGCCTGTCGCGCCGGATAGATCCCAAAAAACAAACCGACGGCGGTGGACAACACCAGCCCGATGGCCACGCCATCGAGAGGCATACTCATCGGGATCGCGGTCGTATTATTCACGATCAGCATGATGGCCCAGGAGGTCGCGACGCCGATCAACCCGCCGGTCAGCGACAGCGTGGAGGATTCCATCAGGAACTGATTCATGATGTCGGCGCGCCGCGCGCCAACGCTCTTGCGGATTCCGATTTCGCGGGTCCGTTCGGTGACCACCGCCAGCATGATGTTCATGATCACCACTCCGCCCACGATCATAAAGACGCTCACGATGCCGATGGCTGCGTATTGAATCGTCCCGGTCAGCGAGTTGAAGGTACTGGAGAGCGTATCGGAAGAAATGATCGAGAAGTTGTCCTCTTCGGAAGGCAGCAATTTCCGGCGGTTCCGCAGCAGCACGCGGACCTCGTCCTGCGCCTGCGTCAGGTGTTCGGCGTCCTGCGCGACGAAGTTATAGGAAACGGTCGACCGGCGTCCGAACATCTTCAGGTAGGTATCGATCGGAATCGAGACGTAGATGTCCTGCGATTGGCCGAAGGTGTCGCCCTTGGGCGCGCCGACTCCGACCACTTCAAAGGGCCGGCCGTCGAGTTGGATGGTCTTGCCCACCGGATCCACGCTGGGGAAGAACCGTTCGGCGACGTCGGCGCCGATGAAGGCGACGTAGGCTTTGCGGCGGATCTCAGCATCGGTGAAATAGCGTCCGGCGGCGACCTCGGTGTTGGTCATCACCGTTCCGTTGGATTCATTGCCCAGGAACGTCGCCTGAATCGTGTCATCTCCAAAGCTTGCGTTGCCGCCGCGCTGCGCGGCCACCGCCATTTCCTTCGACAGGCGCACGCGGGTCCGCAGGTAGGCGAACTCCTCGAGCGTGAGGTCGGGATTCTTGCGCTGGTATTCGAGGAATTTCTCGGGGTCGAAATTGCCGACGAAGGAAAAGCGGGTAACCCGGAAGCCCTCCGAGCCGAGTCCGCTGGCCGTGGTGGCGATGTACTGATCCATGCCGTGGATGACGCCCATGACCGAGATCAGCGTCGTGGTGGACAGGATGATCCCAAGTAACGTCAAGAAACTGCGCAACTTACTGGCGCGCAGCGAATTCAGCGCCACGACGGTGGCTTCCCAAAATGAGGCTTTTGATTCCAAAGTAATTGATCCGGTATTTCGAGCTCGGTTCGCCCGGCTAGAGCGTCCCCGCCACCACGCGAGAGACACGGGACGGATGCCCACAATTGTGGTGGGCGCTCCTATTTAGCATACGTGGTCACAGCTTCAGATGTTCCGTGGCGATTTGCGATTGTTTTTTGAGGGGGCGGAAGGCTCCCCAGGGCGCGAACCAGGGGCCGCCACCGGAAGCACCCGGTGGCGTGAGCCATTGGCTTAACCAGATGGGCCTGGCGAGATCGGTTTGGCTAGATTTGGTTCGCGAGTTCTTCGCCCGTGGTGGGGGTCGGGGTGAGTTTTGCCTCCAGCCAGTCGAGCACAACGCCATCGAGCCAGAAGCGCGGCTTTTCCCGGGACAGGAACCCCAGGTGGCCGCCGTGCTCTGTGGCGATCAACTCCAGGTTGGGATTTTGCTCGATCGCCGGGTGGCGGTAGACCGAGTAGGGAATCAGCGGATCATCCTTCGACTGCACCAGGAGCCCAGGCACGCGGATGTCGGCAAGGAAGTTCTGGGCGGACTGCGTACGGAAGTAATTCGCCGCGGTGCCGAAGCCGAACAGACGAGCCGTATAGAGATTATCGAAGTCCTCAATGGTCTGGACCTGATCGAGGGGCTCCAGGGGATAGTGTTCGGGGTCGGTCTGGTGGCGGCGGCGGACACGCTCCTTGAGGCGCGAGAGGAAGCGCCGCTGGTAGATAAAGTTGCTGGGCTTGGCAAGGGCAGCGGCGCAGGCGGCCAGGTCAATGGGGGTGGAGACGGCGCAGATGGCGTCCAGGAGTGGGTTGTGGGCGTGGCTCGCGCCGAGCTCGCCAGCGAGTTTCAGCGTGACGTTGCCGCCCAGCGAATAGCCGGTGACAGCCAGCGGACGGTCGGGCTGCTTGAGCTCGCGGGCGACATAGAGCAGGTCACTGGTTTGGCCGGCGTGGTAGTTGGTAGTGGTGCGATTTTCGGTACCGCCACAGCTGCGCATGTTGAAGCGATGGACCGCCCAGCCGCGTTCGAGGGCCGCGTAGGCCATGCTGCGGGCATAGCCGGCGTCGCTGGACCCTTCGAGGCCGTGGACCAGGATCAGGTCGCCACGCGGGGCGGCGGGCTGCTGGCTGTGGACCAGGATCTCGACGCCGGGCTCGGTGGAATAGTAGGCGGCGGTGACCGGATGCTGGGTGGAACTGTCGGGACGACTCCAAAAATTGCCGGCAATGGTCGCCAGGTGCGGGTTCCGGAAGAGTGGGTCAAACGGGCGCAAATATCGATTGTAGCGAGGGGACACAGGCGTCCGTATGCCCGTTCGCCGGGCCGGGAGCCCTGGCGCTACGTTGATTCGATTTGGTTGAAGGCGGTCTGGTTTCTGCTGACTTCCTGCTTTGTTTAATTTAGGGGATCCCCTTGCATGACGATTACCCGCATCAGCGCGGGCCGGACTTATTTAGGCTGTCCCCAGGGGCAGCACCGGATCGTCGCTCCGGCGGGTCAGCGCAGTACATTGGCGGTCGCGGGTTAATCGATTTGCCACGACTGACCTCTTGACCGCCGCGGCTTTCGCCGGGGGCCAGAGGAGGCTCCACCGGGCCAGGTCCTCCTGCGCAGGAGCTCCTGACCGCTTGCGATTGCCAGTGTGAGGGATGGTGCGGAACCTTGGTGCTGTTTGCATCCTTGAAGTGGTTGATTGCGGGGGAGAAGATTTTTCTTGGAAAGAAGAACTCAGCGTGCAGGAGGCATGGAAAAACGCCAGAAACCGAAAATCCTGAGCCGGGTGACGCGGAAGCGCGGAGCGCGCACATGGCGGTTCTGGCCTGCAAGCCCGCGGCTCAGGGCTTACCCAGCGACATCAGCGGGTCACCGATCACGATGTTTTGCCAACTGAGCGCGGGGATCGACAGATAGAAGCTTTCGGCGAGGTTGCGTCCGGAATAGTAAGCGGGGAGAAAGAAGTCCGGACGGGGCGTCAGGCCCAGGTAGGGTTCGGCGACGTGGCCGGTGGCGGCGCTGGCGCCTTCGGCGATATAGTCGGCGGTCAGGCTTTGGGGAGCTCCCTTGAACCAGGTCTTGGAGTCGTCCCAGGTTCCGAGGGTCCAATCCTCCGGGGGACGTTCAAAGGTCCTGCCGTTGGCGGAAACGAAATCGGTGGCCACCGCGCCGGGGAGCCACTGAAATTTCAGAAAGCGTTCCTTTCGCGCCTTGTCGTTCGATCCCCAGCTCGGCGAGACCGATAACACTCTTTTCCCCGTAGACCGGCGCCGCCTTCTGATCGTACAGGAGGCGGTTCTTGGGAAGGCGCAGTGCAGCGGTGGCGAGCCATTCCTCGCCCTCCTGGTTGGCAAACGCTGCGCCGTCGATGACGAAGGTCCCCTGGTTCTTCGCGGCCAGGGAGCGGTCAATCATGGCCTTGACGTCGGCGAGGCTGTAGCCGGCCAGCCGGGTCACCATGTATATCGGAAAGGCCTGATGGGAAAATGGCGTGGTTCGGCGCTGGAACAACGGATTGCGCAGCGCCCCTTTCGCGGGATGCAATTGTTTCTTGGTGATGTCGCTATAGAGGAGCGTTAATTCGCTGTCGACCGAGGCGCCGTCCGCATCCATTTCCTCGCCGCGCGTGGTGGGAATGCGGAGCGGGACGCCGCCAGTGGTGACGATGTAGCGGATCTGCTCGACCAGGTTCTTCTGGCGCAGGCAGTTCGCAATGGGGGCCGCGATCTGGAGGTCATAGTCCGCGCGCGAGATGTCCTCGGAGTCCGGCGAGGTTTGAATCGTGCAAACGTTGGCGTCGGGGATGTGGCGCTTCTGCTGGTAGTAGGCGGCGATGTCCCGGGACAGCTCCGAGTGCCCATTTACAACCAGAAGAACACTTTCCGGACCTTGCGCGGCAGCCGGCGAAGTCCACGCCCCCAGCATCGCCAGCAGGCTCAGGACGCAGCGAAGGCGAAGGCGGGATGACCAATGAATCCACATCAGAGTTGCCAAGTTGTGTATACTGCCGATGCTACTATCACTATATATCCGGGGCTCGGCTACACCGACGAGGCCGGATAATATTGGCCGTGAAGTAGCTCGATTTCATGGATCTAGACCAGCTCCATACTTTCTTGGAAATTGTGCGTCTGAAGAGCTTTTCGAAAGCCGCGCAATCCTGTTACCGTACCCAGCCGGCGGTGAGCGCACAAGTGCGCCAACTGGAAACCGAGCTGAATGCGCCGCTGTTTGAGCGCCTGGGGACGAAGATCGCGCTAACGCCGGCGGGCCATATCTTCGCCGAGTACAGCGAGAAGATCCTGGACCTGCGGCGGCGCGCCCAGGATTCGATCAATGAATTGGAACGCGTGCCGCGCGGGGAATTGCTGATCGCGGCCAACGAGGCGACCTGTATCTACGTGCTACCGCGCGTGTTTTCGGAATTCAAGAAGCAGTTTCCGAACGTGCAGATTTTGGTGGACCGGTCTTATGGCGCGCGAGTGGTGGAGGCGGTGCTGGACAATCAGGCCGACTTCGGGATCACCCAGCTTCCGGTAGCCGAGAAGCGCCTGCAGATCGTGAAGATCCACTCCGATGAGATCATGGCGCTGGTTCCGGCCGGTCATCCGCTGGCGAAGAAGAAAAAGGTGGAGCCGAAGGATCTGGCGCCGTTCCCGCTGTTGCTGCCCAAGCACGGGACCACGCGCCGACGGCTCAACATCTGGCTGGAGCCGGTGGAAGATGAGATCAACATCTCCATGGAGCTCGACTCCACGGAGATGATCAAACAGTTTGTCCGGGCGGAGTTAGGCGTCAGCTTCCTGGCGGCGACCCATTGCAAGGCGGAAGTGGAGGACGGGACCCTGGCGGCGATTTCCCTGACTCCCGAACCGATGATGCGGCAGTTGGCGCTGATCTACCGCAAGGACAAAGCCTTGTCCAAGGCAGCCTTGGGATTCATTGAGGTGACGCTGCAGAATGCCTCCGGCGGATTGCCGGAGCCCCCCACGGCGGGGTCCGAAAAAGTGGCCCGCAAGCCCGCGGATGTTAAAAATTAAGTAGGGCTCCGCGGGAAAGATCCGAACGGTCTTTTCCTGACCGGGAAGTTATAGCGGAGCGGCGAGGATTGGCGTACACTATTTGAGCGCCTGTACTCGGCGGTCCCTTCCGGCCGCAAATTCTGATGCGCGCATCGCAGATTTGAGATGGAACAACTAACGCTCAAAACCTCCACTGTCTTCATCGCCAAGGATGGCGAGACGTATGTGTATCGTTCGGTTGAGGAGGTCCCGGAGGAATGGCGCTCCGAGCTCGACGAGACCACGAACGGGTTCAACTCGGCGACCATCCTGATCGCCGACACCAAGGGCCGGGAAGAGATCATCCGGGCGCTACAGGGCCTGCCGACCATCCTGCGGACCCGCATCGAAGCCACGCTGGAGCCGCTCGATGAGCAGGTTCCCCTGATCGACCCGATGTTTGAACCCGAGCCCCCGCCCGATCCGGCCACGCTTCGCATGCGGGCGCTGAAGCATTTCCTCAAACACAACTGGCCGCTGTTCCTGTTGCCGGTGGGCGCGGGCGTTGCCAGTTGGCTGGCCTTCTATCTCCCCTAACCTGCCTCACCGAATTCTCCTCCGCCTCCCCGTGCGTCGGATAATGGGGGAGTGAAACGAGTCGCCCTTTTCGGAAGCGCAGGACAGTTAGGTCAAGAGCTGGCGAAAGTCTTCAAGGAGGCCGGGTATGCGGTCACCGGGTTCGCCCATAGCGGCGTGGATATCTCCGATGCCGAATCGGTTGCCGCGGCCGTAACCCAATTGGAGCCCGCGTTGGTGATCAACGCGGCGGCCTACAATCAGGTGGACCGGGCCGAAGAAGATCCGCTGGCAGCCATGAAAGTGAACGGATTGGCGGTGGGCAATCTCGCCCGGGCCAGCCGCGTGGTGGACGCCAAACTGATCCACTACTCCACCGATTATGTGTTCGATGGCGAGACCGGACGCCCCTACCGCGAAGAGGATCCGACGCATCCGCTGGGCGCCTACGCGATTTCCAAGCTGACCGGAGAACTGTTCGCGCAGGCGTATTTGAAAGATCCGCTGGTGATCCGGACGTGCGGCGTCTATGGGCCGGCCGCGATCGGCACGACGCGAGGAAATTTCGTCGAAGGTATGTTGCGCGCCGCCGAACAGGGTAAACCGCTGCGGGTGGTGGAGGATCACGTAGCCTCTCCGACCTTCGCTCCGGCGTTGGCGCGGCGCACGCTGGATCTGGTGGAAAAGGGCGCTTCGGGCACCTTCCACATCGGCGGCGGGGCGCCGGTCAGTTGGTATGAGTGGGCTCGGATGATCTTCGCCGCGCGCGGCCTGGAGCCGGAACTGAAGCCGACCAATGGGAAGGATTATCGGACTCCGGCGCGGCGGCCAAAGTATTCGGCTCTGTCCAACGCCAAGATGGAATCGTTGGGGATCGCTCCGATGCCGAAGCTGGAGGTCGCCTTGGAAGAGTACTTTCGGGGGCGGGCCGAGTACATCACGGCGCAGTCGTAATCGCGGTATGCCGGCGGCGAACTTCACGTTTCCGTCATGAAATTTCCATGGTGCGGATGCGGAACCGGCGGCATCTAAGCCCCACATGAGCACATCGACGAGCAGCCGTCCCTTCAAGATTCTCGGCATCTCCGGGAGTCTTCGCACAGGCAGTTACAACACCGCCGCACTGAGAGCGGCGAAAGAGCTCGCGCCGGAGGGCGTGGAGATCGAGATCGCCGACATCAGCCAGATCCCGCTGTTCAATCAGGACCTGGAAGCCGAGTTCCCCGCGGCGGTGAGGATCCTGAAAGACGAGATTCGGGCCGCGGATGCGGTTCTTTTCGTCACACCGGAGTACAATTTTTCGATTCCCGGGGTACTGAAGAATGCCATCGACTGGTGCTCGCGGCCTTACGGCGACAACGCCTTTGAGGACAAGCCGGCGGCGATCCTGGGGGCCAGCCCGGGACTGCTGGGGTCGGCGCGCGCGCAGTATCACCTGCGGCAGGTGCTGGTGTTCCTGAACATGCACGTTCTGAATCGTCCGGAGGTCATGATTGCCGGGGCAGCGCAGAAGTTCGATACGTCGGGAAAGCTGACCGATGAAAAGACCCGCGAGTTTGTCGCCGCGCAGATTCAGGCGCTGGTGGACTGGGCTCAGCGGCTGGGGTGACGGCCGACGTCTATTCGGTGCGCGCGTTTCCGTCGCCGTAGAGCCGATCCCATTCGGTGGCGTCGGCGATGGGGACCACGATATCGTTCTCCACCATGTCGAACAGGAGGCCGTTGTAGCCGCGGCGGTCTGGCGTGTCGAACGGAGAAGAACTGGTGACGACCACCAGGTCCAGCTCCGGCAGCACGAAGATGTATTGGCCGCCGTAGCCCCAGGCGTAGCAGACCTGGAAGGTGTCGAACTCCCCGCCCCACCAGCCATAGCCGTAGCGTTGCGAGCGGCGGCCTTCGCGCACCGGGCCGTCGCAGGATTCGCGAACCCAGCCGGCTGAGACGACCTGCTGATCGTCATAGCGGCCGTCGTTCAGGTAGGTCTCGCCGATCATCATCATCTGGCGCGGCGTCATCAACATATCGTTCCCGCCGAAGTAAATGCCCTGCGGATCGCGCGGCCAGGCGACGACGTCGAATCCCAGCGGATCGCCCAGAGCCTCCTGCGCGAAGTCGCGGGTGCTTTCGCCGGCGGCGCGGGTCAGCAAGGCGCTGAGCAGGTGCGTGTTGCCGGTGGAATAGATCATGCGCTCGCCGGGCGCGGCTTCGAGTGGCCGGTTCAGGGCAAAGCGGACCCAGTTCGAGCTCGACACCCAGGCGCCATAGGTGCGATTGGACGTGGTCGCGAGCCCGCTGCGCATCATCAGCAGATTCCGAATGGTGATGTCGCGCTTGAGCGGATCGTTGGGATTCGAGAGCTCGGGGAAGTATTCGGTGATTTTGGTGTCAATGTCCGGGACAACGCCTCGGTCGACCGCAATGCCGACCAGCATCGCCAGAACGCTCTTCGATGCCGACTTTAGATTCGCCAGCGCGCGGGGCGTCTTATTGCGGAAATATTTTTCGTAGATGGTTTCGCCGTGCCAGCTCACGGCCAGGCTGTAAAGCCGCGGAAGCGTTTCGGCGACGCGTTCGGCATCCGGGAAATGGAGATCAGGGCGGGCGAAGGCGGGATGCGCGGGATCCGGCTCGGGGGCCGAGACGGAGGTGGGGGTGTAGAGGACGAAGAGGATCACCAGGAACCCGGCTCCGCAGAACAGGCTCTGGGCGAAGATCCTCATCGCGGTCAATTATAGCGAAAAGACGGCGAATTTCGCGTGACCCGGTTTGCGCGGCGAGTCGCGCGAGGCTAGCGCTCGGCGGCGATTTCTCGATCGACCGGTTCGGGGGGCAATGGCGCGCGGCCACGAATCAGGTCCGCGGCGCGTTCGGCGATCGGCATAGACCACGGCTTGCGCGTTCCCGGCCACGGGAGCCGGCACAACGGATCCGTCGACGACGCGCAGGTTGCGCTACGCCGCGCACGCGAAGGTCGAGGTCGACGGCGGAATCTTCGGTATCTCCCATGGCGCAGGCGCCGACAACGTGAAACGAAGAGTCCGCGGTGGCGCGCACGTACGTTTCTTCGTCTTGCGCGCGAGCTCCCACACCGGGGAGCAACTCCTCCCCGATGCCTCCGGCTTGGGCAGCCTGGGTCGCCATGATCTCGCGGGCGCGCTCCATGGCGATCCGAATCCGGCGCAGATCCTCCGGATCCTGGAGGTAGGCGGGATCGATCTGCGGAGCGTCCTGAGGGTTCGCCGATGCAATCCGTACGCTGCCGGCACTGGCCGGATCCAACAAACCGGCTCCGACGCCGACACAGTTCTCCGGGCGTTCTGCTGCCATGCGCCATTTGAAGATCAGCCGAAGGTCAGGCGCGGCCAGGCTCGGGTCGCTGCGAATCAGAGCCCCGAGATCGGCGGTATTGGAGGTCAACAAGCCCGTGCGGCTGACGGCGTATTGGGCCGCCGCGGCCGCCAGCTTCCAGGGAGCGCTATAGGAAGTCCGGTGTGCGGCGAAGACCATCGGCACACGGACGTGATCGCGCAAATTCGCCCCAACACTGTTGCGTGGCGCGAGAACGCGGATGCCGTGTTGACGGAGCAAGGCTTCCGGACCGATGCCGGAGCGCTGCAGGAGGACGGGAGATCCGATGGCCCCGGCGCAAAGGATGACTTCGCCGCGAACGCGAACCTGTTCCAACTTGCCGTTCGAAACAAACTCGGCGCCACAGGCACGGACCTCGTTGGAACGGTCTTTGTCAAACAGGATGCGGGTCACAAGCACGTTTTCCCGCACGCGCAGGTTGGGGCGAGCGGTGGTTTGTTCCAGGTAGGACCGGGCGGTCTCGCGAAACCCATTGCGCTGGGTGAGGGCATAGAAACCGGCGCCGTCGGAGCTCGCGGGCAGGTCGCCGAACACGGGAATCCCCGCTTCCTGGCAGGCCGCAAGAAAGGTCTCGCCGTAGGGATGGCGGAAGCGCGTACGCGAGATCCGTAGCGGGCCGCCTCGGCCGTACCCGGCGCTTGCTCCATCTTCCTCCTCATCTTCGATACGCCCAAAGTAAGGGAGAAGGTCCCGGTAACGCCATCCCGGAAGGTTCCAGCGATCGAAGCTCGCGCGATGCCCGCGGCAGTAAATCATCGCGTTGATCACGGTGCTGCCGCCCACCGCTTTGCCGAGCGGGAAATCGTACTTGCCGACCCGCCAGGGCTACCTGCGGCACAGTAAGAAAGTTCCAGACGTACTGGCGCTGGCGCTTCATCCAGAGCCAAATTCCCAGCAGGGGGACGCGATTTAAGCCAGCGATGCGGCGTCCCGGCTCCAGGAGCAGGACCGATGTCGCGGAATCCCCGGTCAGGCGTTCGGCAAGTACGCAACCCGCAGTACCACCTCCAATCACCAAATGATCTATTTCCCGTTCCGCGGCCGCGTGTTTTAAGTGGTCAGACAACGTTTCGATTGTACGGACTTTTCCGCCCTTCCGTCTGCCCAACATTCCAGGAAGCGCGGCGAGACTGTCACGCAAGAGCCTACGATGTCCCACCAGAATTCTTATCTGCGTATCGGCCTGGCCGGATGCGGCGAGGTCACCGAGCACAAGCACCTCCCCGCGCTGATTCAGTTGACGCAGCACGCGCGCGTGGTCGCGGTTGCGGATCCGGATCTGATCCGGGCGGAGCGTGTCGCCGAACGCTACCAGATTCCGCGCGCGTTTCCAGGACTCGAACAATTACTGAACAACGAAGACGTTGATGTGGTTGGCGTACTGACTCCTCCGGCCTTCCATCGCGAAGTTGCCGAAGCGGCCATGCGAGCCGGCAAACACGTTCTGATCGAGAAGCCAATCGCCTTGCGCATGGACGACGCCGATGCGTTGATCGCCGAAGCCGAGCGGAGCCGGGTCCGCGCGCTGATGGGATTCCATATGCGCTGGCATCGGCTGATCCGGCGCGGCGCGGTGGAGCTGCGATCCGGAGCGGTGGGCGCAGTGGAGTCCGTACGGGGTTGCTGGAACAGTCCGCGCGGCGATGCGGGCACGCCCGCCTGGAAGCATCATCGGGAAGATGGTGGCGGGGCGCTGGTGGAAATCGCAGTGCATTTGTTCGACCTGTGGCGCTACCTGCTGGACGATGAAATCGAAGAGGTCTTCGCCACCAGCCGGCAGGGGGTCCGCGACGATGAGAACGTGAATCTCACCGCGGTCATGCGGAGCGGCGCCATCGCCAGCGCACAGGTTTCTGAACGCACGGCTCACAACATCGAGATAGAAGTGTGCGGGCCCGAAGGGCGGATTCGGATCGGGTGCCAGCAGTTCGACGGATTTGAACAGCTCGCCCGGCAGGAGACTTCGGGCGGGATCGGCCCGCGGCTGCGGCAACTGAAGCAGTTTGCCCGGGAACTGCCGGGTGGGGTCGCGTCCATGCGGCGGCTCGGCGACTATGGCGATTCCTACCGGGAGATGTGGCGGCATATGATCGCATGCGTGCGGGATGGCGCGGATCCCGCTTGCACATTAGAAGACGGACGAGCCGCGCTACAGGCGGTGCTCGCCGCGGCGGCCGCCGAGACGCAACATCGGCCGGTCCGGTTGGACGAGGCGCCCGAGAAGATCTTGAGTCCGCGCGGGCGACCCGCCTTGGGAAGCCGTAAACCCGTCGCGACTCAGGCCGCCAGTCCTCAGGAAGTCCGGGTCCGGTTATGAAGCAAGCTGTGTCCGCGCCAGAAGCGCCACCCCGCTTGGCGGTCATCCTGGCGACGTGCAACCGGCCAAAATCGGCGCGGCGGGCGGCGCAGTCGATTCTGGCGTGCACCTACCCCCGCTTCCATCTGATCATCGTCGACCAAAGCAGAGATCGGGAAACCGAGTTGCAAATCGGATCCCTGGGCGAAGATTCGCGTGTCGTGTATGCCGCTCACCAGGGGACAGGCCTCTCGGCGGGCCGCAATTTTGGCGCACGGATCGCACAGCAGTTGGGAGCGGATTGGCTGGCATTCACGGACGATGATTGCGAGGTTCGGGAGGACTGGCTAACGGCAATTTATCATGCGGTCGCCTTTGATCCGGAAATCGGCCTGCTGTTTGGCGCGGCCCTGGCAAGCACCTATGACCGCTCCGAGGGCATGATCCCGGCCTACCAGCCCCCGCGGTTCCGCGTGGTGAAAGGGATCACCAACAAATGCCGGATCGACGGCATCGGGGCATCCATGGCGCTTCGCGCGGACGCCTGGCGCCGGCTGGGAGGGTTCGACGAGTTGTTGGGCGCCGGAGCGCCGCTTCGATCGGCCGAGGAAACGGACCTGACCGTTCGGGCGCTGCTGGCCGGATACAAGGTCTGTGAAGCGCCGGATGCAGTGGTCGTGCATCACGGATTTCGCTCCTGGCCGGAGTGTCCGGAATTGATCGCCGGCTACATGTACGGCATCGGCGCGGCAATGATGAAGATGGTTCGTTTGGGAGGCGGCAAGGCACTGCAGCCGCTCTCACGGCTTGCGTGGCGATGGGCCGCGGGAAGGCCGAGGGTCGACTTGAATCATCAGCCTCCGCGGCTGGCCCGTCTGGCCGCATTCTTGCGGGGCTGGAAGGCGGCGGCTCGGATGCCCCTGACGCCGCAGGGGATCTTCGCCACAACGGGGCAGCCGGCCCCTGCCGCGGAGTTGGCGGAAGCAGCCGACTATGCGGGAATCGGGGATGCCCTGAGCTTTCCGCTGAAGCGGAAGGGTCCGGGGCGGCAGGAACGGGATGCGGAAATACCGCAGCGGCTGGGCGCAAACTCATAAAGACGCCTGGGGGGCTGAGAGCTCCCGCCCCGTTTGGGTCGCATACAGCGGCTGTAAGGCGCCGACGCGCTCCCTCGCACTTCTTTCGTCGCAGGGAAAGACGGATTCGAGGGGTAGCAAACCGGTCGCTACCCACTGAATTTGTCAGGGTTGGAAGCCGTCCAGGATCCAGACGTCGGACTGGCCCTTGGAGATGGCGGTGGCCAAAGCCTTGCCGTCCGGCGACAGGCTGAGGCGGATGCTGCCGGTATAGGAGTTTTCCAGCACCGGTTGGAAGTTGACGCCCGGATATTCAGCGATCGTGGTGACCGTCTGTGTTTCGATGTCCACGGACTTCAGCGCGGGGGGATCGCTGGTGTAATCGAGCCCGTAGAGAGTCCGGGAGTCGCGCGCCCAGGCGATCGCCTCCGCGCCGACGTCAGGGATCAGGCAGCGGGGCATGCGTTGATAGATCACCGCGATCTCGCTGGCTCCGTCGTCCTGGATATCGGGAAAGAAGCAATTGGGCGGCAGGCTGTCGCGGTTCAAGACCCAGGAGTTGCGCCGGCCTCCGGCCGCGGAGAACTGGATGAGCTCAATCATGCCGCTGCGTGGCGCGGCCAGCCAATCGCCGTCAGGCGACCATTCCGGAGCTCCGAGCCCGCCGGGCACCATGATTTCACTGGGGCCGACGCTGGAGCCAAGCAGCAGAATCGCTATCGGCAAGGTGCCGTCCGGTTTCAGCCATAGAAAGGCGAGAAGGCCGCCGGTGGGCCCGGGATAGAACGACGGCGCATAGCCGTCGGAGATCACGGTGGGCGTTCCCCCGGCCGCGGGCGAGACGGCAAGACTGCGGCGGCGGTCACTTCCGGCCAGCAGCGCGGTGTAGGCGATGCGGGAACCGTCGGGCGTGAAGACGGGACCGATGAGCGCCTCCAGGTTCGGGAATTCGCGGGCGGTGACGACGGGGCGATCGAATTGCCCCTCGGTGCTGCGAACCCAGAGTTCGGGCTCGCCGTTGCGGCGGGTGATGTAGGCGAACTGATCTCCCAGTGGCGACCAGGTGGGGCCGAACTCGGGGAGCGTGGTGGCCAGCAAGGTTTGGGGAGGCGAACCGTCGATCGGCAACTGGACAATGTCACGGTCGCGCGCGACCTCCGCGAACATAAGCTGCTTGCCGTCCGGGGAAATCGAAGGCGTGGTTTGTCCGCCCGCCGGCAGCGCCATGATGCGTGTCATCGTCTCGGCTTCGACGTCAGCCATCCATAATTGCTGTCCGCTGGCCGGCACGGCGTTCCCCGCCAGGACGAGGTGGCGATTGTCGGGCGCGGGCATCCAAGACACCGGCACGGTTGCGTTCCAGTGGACGTCGGCGAAGATGCGATGCGGTTCCCCCTGATCGGCGGGAAACGGCAGGAGCCAGGTTTCGGCGCCGTCATTGCCGTAGAAGGAAACGAACAGGCGGCTGGCGTCGCGGGAGAACCGCAGATAGACGGGCGTGAACGGCGTCTCAATCGCGGGAACCGGGCCGTATTGCACCGGCGGAGATCCGAGCGGGAGAAGAGATCCAGACCGAGGACTGGGTGGCTCCGTTTTCCACCGGCACCGACTGCCAGATCGCGAGGTTTTGGCCATCCGCGCGAGATATCGAAAGCCGTGATGCCTCCCTGGGCCATCGGCGCGCCAGGAAAGTTTTTTCCCTTCAGCTTGCCTTTCCCTTTGTTGCCGGTCTTGTTGTTGCCGGTCTTGTTGTTGCCGGTCTTGCCGTTGTCTTTCCCTTGCTGGGTGTTGAGCTGGGCCGGCGGGTTCGAGGCGGAGCCCGGGCCGCTGCGCAACACGGCTCTGGGGATGCCGCCCGCCGCGCTGACCTCAAAGACGCCGCCCTGCGGACCGCCTTCCAAAAAATAGATGGTCGAGCTGTCCGGAGACCAAGCAAGTTGGCCCGGGGAAGAAGAGATGTTGTTGACCAGGCGCGTCGGCGTCGGCGCGTCCACGGACTGGACCACCAGCCGCGCCTGCCCACCGGATTCCTCAATATAGGCGACCGTTTGGCCATTGGGCGCCCAGACCGCGGAGTGCTCCTGACGCTCGCTGTAGGCGAACGGTTTGAACTGGTAGCGCGAGAGGTCAACGCCGGAGGGGGCTTCCTCCCGGTCAAACAGCACCACCGCGAACACGGCCAATGCGGCGGCGGCGAGTCCAATCCCGGCCCACCGCTTCCACGAAGTCTCGTAGATCGCGGGAGGAGGCGCAATCGCCGGATGGGTGGAGGTCACCGAACCGGACAGAGATCGCAGCGCAAACGCCAGGTCGCGTCCGGACTGAAACCGTTTGGCCGGATTCTTCTCCAGGCAACGGATTGACGATCCGGGCCAGCCCCTGCGGAACATCATCGGGCAGATCCGGGGGATCCTGATGCACGATGGCGTGCATCACATCCACGGCCGATTCGCCTTCGAACGCCTTGTGATGCGCCAGCAGCTCATAGAGCACGATGCCGAGGCTGAACATGTCGGCGCGATGATCCACGTGCTGGGCGCGCACCTGCTCCGGCGCCATGTAGCCCGGGGTTCCAGTGGCGGATCCGGGATTGGTGACGGTCACATCGCGGCTGTTTTGCTGATCGTGCTCCTGGCTGATCTTGGCGAGGCCGAAGTCCAGGATCTTGACGCGGCCGTCACTGGTATAGAGGATGTTTTCCGGCTTGAGGTCGCGGTGAGTGATGCCGGCGTCATGCGCGGTAGCAAGCGCGTCGGCAATTTGCGCGCCGATATCGATGATCTGGCGATGGGTGAGGTCCAAACCGCGGAGGGGGTGCCCCTCCACCAATTCAGTGACCATGTAGCCGTCCCCGACATCGTAGATGCCGACAATATTGGGATGGTTCAGAGCGGCCACGGCGCGAGCTTCCTGCTCAAAGCGCTGGCGGCGATTACGGTCCGTGACGAATTCGGGTGGAAGGATCTTGATGGCGACGTCGCGGTTCAGGCGAGGATCGCGGGCGCGATACACCTCGCCCATGCCGCCGGAGCCCAGCGGCTCGACGATCTCATAAGGTCCGACCTGTTTCGGTGCATGCGGCATCGGCCAGGAGCGCCTCTCTATTATAGAGGCGTCCTTTCACCGGCTTGAATTACAAGACGCCGCTTCCGCAATTGCGCAAGAAGGAATCGGACGTTCCGAGGATATCCGGGCGCGGGGATCTATGGCGCGTGTTCGGTTTCGCCGACAAAATGCTCGATCCCGGCGATCGGGTGATAGTAACGGGCCACAACTGGATCCAGGGGCTCGATCGTCTTCCAGGCCTCGTCCTTATCGGCCTCCGACGCGCAGTGGACGAACAGGAAGCCGGCCCCGGACTCGGCGCGCAGCCAGTCGTGTTCGGCATAGACTTCGCCGGTGGCCAGCGCACGGGAGACGCCTCGCATCAGCTTTCCCCAAATGCCCTCATGCTCGATCTCGTTGGCGGCAAAGGTCACCATGTCGTCACCGGTAGCCATCAGCACGTCCTGCTCGGCGAATCCATGACGGCGGATCTCCTGGGCCGCTTTCCTGGCCCCATCCTCGGTTCGGAACACAGCCAGCAGATGATGACTGGGATAGAACACTCCCATTTGTTTCTCATGTCCATCAAGGAACTCATGAACGGGATTCATCAGACACCTCCATTGAAAGAGATGCGGGTAGGAGAGAAGTGTTTTTGCGCGCCAGGGGACGCGATGTGGTGATAGACGTGTTGACGGCATCGGATGCGCCTCGCGGGGAGTTCCCGTTGGCGGCCAGCGGTCGCGTTCCTTGTCGCTCGCGGCTCAGTGCGGACGGCTGATGAACAGGCGAACGGGGAATATTGCCGTGACGACACGCCACGGATCGCCCTCCGGAAGAGGAAACCCCGAGCCCCCGCCTCCGGCCCGAAATCCTTACCCAGCGTGATACGCTTGAACGTTGCGCCCAGTCGCGCTGCGTCCGAACTTTGCCTGACTTTCCGGTGGTTCTCCTTTCGATCTCCTTCGGAATGCGGCGCACAGGACGGATGATCCGGATGAACTTGAGGAGAACAGTCCAGCTATGAAAACCAGTACCGACCGCATCTTGACGACCCATGTTGGCAGTCTGCCCCGGTCGCAGGATGTCGTCGACATGATCTTTGCCGAGGATCGTGAACAGAGCGTCGACCCCAAGCAGTTCGACGACACGATTCGCAAAGCGGTGGGAGAAGTGCTGCGCCTGCAGAAGGAATCCGGCGTGGATATTCCCAGCGACGGCGAACAATCCAAGATCAGCTACGCAACCTATATTAAGCATCGCCTTACCGGATTCGAAGGCGATTCGCCGCGGCCCACGCCGCAGGATCTGGAAGATTTCCCGGATTATCGCGACAAGCTGGTGAAGGAAGGCCACTCAGCGACGTACAAGCGTCCGGTCTGCAAGGGCGAAATCAAAGTGAAGAGCATGGAGCCGGTGCGGGCCGATATCGACCGCATGAAGGATCAGCTCGCCAAAGCCGGCCTGGACGAAGGCTTTGTGAATTCCGCCTCGCCGGGAACCATCGCCGTGTTCCAGCCCAACGAATACTACAAGTCGCATGAAGAGTACATGCAGGCGGTCGCCGAGGGCATGCGCGCCGAGTACGAAGAAATCGTGAACTCCGGTTTGCTGCTCCAACTCGACTGCCCGGATCTGGCGATGGGCCGTCACTCCCGCTTCAAGGACATGACCGAAGAGGAGTTCCTGCGCGCCGCCGAGATCCAGGTGGAAGCGATCAATCACGGACTGCAGAACGTCCCGGCTGACCGCGTGCGCATGCACGTCTGCTGGGGCAACTATGAAGGTCCGCACGTCCATGACATCGCCATCGAAAAGATCCTGCCGATCGTGCTGAAGGCCAAGCCGATGGCGCTGCTGATGGAAAACGCCAACCCGCGGCATGGCGCCGACTGGGAGACCTGGGAAACCATCAAGCTGCCGGATGACAAGGTGCTGGTGCCGGGCGTCGTCGAGACGACCACCAACTTCGTGGAGCATCCCAAGCTGGTGGCGCAGCGGCTGGTCCGCATCGCCAACATCGTCGGCAAGGAGCGTGTGATCGCCGGAAGCGACTGCGGATTCGGAACGTTCGCCGGTTACGGTCCGGTGGTCGCATCGGTGTGCTGGATGAAGCTGAAGTCGATGGCCGAGGGCGCGCGGATGGCGTCCGAGGAGCTGTGGGGCTAAGCGGAACTATCCAGTGCTGGTAACCATTCCCACTGCCGGAACACCTTAAATACAAAGGGCGGGCTCATCTCGGGTCCGCCTTTCGCGTTTTGGGATCTCCGGCGGGCAAGCCGACCAGGTTGGGGATGGTCGGCGAAATCATATACAATCACCCGGGAGAAGAGTTGTAAGGAACGCATGATGAAGCTAACGAAAAAAATCCGCGGGAGGCTCGTGATCCTCGCCGCGCTGGTGGCCCTGCCGGCCGCCTGTTACGCCCAGGCCGCCTATCAGGCGCCGCGCACGCCGGACGGGCACCCCGATTTACAGGGCATCTGGCAGGTATCGGACACCTCGCTGGCCTACAACCTTGAACCGCATACGCCGCAGCTGGGTATCCCGGCCGGGATCGGCGCGATCACGAATCCCGCCGACGGAAAGATCCCTTATACGCCCGCCGGACGGCAACAACAGGAGCGGAATTTCGAGATGCGGGTGACGGCCGATCCGCTGAAGGGCTGCTATCTGCCGGGCGTGCCCCGCATGATGACCCTGTCGTTCCCGTTCCAGGTCGTGCAGACCGGAGAGGTGATCGTTCTGCTTTCCGAGTACGCGCACGCCACCCGCAACATTTTCATGCAGGGCGAGCACCTGGACAACATTGAGTTGTGGATGGGCGATTCGCGCGGCCACTGGGAAGGTGACACGCTGGTGGTGGACGTGATCGATTTTCTGCCCGATACCTGGCTGGACGCCGCGGGCAATCATCACTCCGGTGAGCTGCACATCGTGGAGCGGTGGACACGCACCGGTCCCAACACACTGCAATATGAGGCTACCCTGGAAGATAAGAACGTCTATACGCAGCCGTGGACCATGCGTGTGCTGTTCTATCGTCATCAGGAGCCGAACTTCCGGGTTTTGGAGTATGAATGCTTCGCCTACGAAGAGCTCGAGGCGATGGAGACGAACAATTAAGGCGAGGTTGGCATGAAAAAAGTATTATTCAGTTCGATGACAGCGCTGGCGGTCGCCGCCATTATTGTCCTGGCTCCGACGCCGGGCTCGGGCTTCCAGAAGGGCAAGGGCAAGGCCAAAGCCAAGGGTGGTGCTTTCGGCGATCCCTACAGCCCGTATTATGCGGCGCCGGAGGTCGAGGGCGGACCGTTTGAACGGGATTCCGCCGGGCATCCCAACATGCAGGGCTATTGGACCCCGCGACTGGGCCGGTCGATCTTTTCGATTCAGGGCCGCGGCGGGTCCATCGTGGATCCGGCCGACGGGATGCTGCCGTATCGTCCGGAAGCGGCGGCGAAGGCGGCGGACCTGAAGGAAAACCATATGTTTATGGAGACCGAGGCCCACTGCTGGCAGTCCGGCGTGCCGCATACGGCGTATCAGCAGTTCGGCTATGAGATCGTGCAGACGCCGGGCTACGTGGTCTTCATGCCGGAGTACGCGCATTCCTATCGCATCATTCCCACCGACAACCGCAAGCACATCCCCGGGGATGTGAAGCTGTTCATGGGCGACGGCGTGGGGCATTGGGAAGGCGACACGCTGGTGGTGGATACGACGAATCAGAACGGCATCGTGTGGCTCGACATGGAAGGCAACTTCACCACCGATAACATCCATGTGGTGGAGAAGTTCACCATGGTGGACAAGAACAAGATCCAGTACGAAGCCACGGTGACCGATCCGACGATCTACACGCAGCCGTTCATCATCAAGGGCGACCTGGGTCGTCACGACGACGCCAATTATGAGCTGATGGAGTTCGCCTGCCACGAAGGCAACCGCGACCTGGATCGTTATCCGGAGAGCGAAGGCGGCGGGGCAAAAGAGGTCGGCGCGCGCACACAGTAGCTCGCCCGATTCAACGAAACCTGATCCCGGACCTGCCGGGCACGCGCTTGACCGGGGCTTTTGAGGCGCCCGGTTGAAGAATCGAGCTTCGCGTGTGCGGCAGGGTCCGGGATTTTCTTTATCTCGCCGACGGGATCCCCAATTTGATGGCAAATCAATCCAGTAGCGGCGCGCGGCCGGCCCCGGGAATTCTCGATCGCCTCGCGAGCTCGGCTGGCGGGTTGGCGTTGTTCCTGATCGCCTATGCCGCGGCGCTGTTGCTACTGCTGGATCATCTGCCGCTGTGGACCGATGAGTTGCTGACGCTGCGCGTCTCCGTGCAGCCGGACGTCGCGTCGTTCCTGGATGCGATCCGGATCACCCAGGGCGGGACGCTGCTCGCGTTTCTGCCGTCGGCGGTGACGATCCAGGCGTTCGGAGCCAATCCCTTCGGAGGGAGACTGGTCTCCGCGATCTCCAGCGTGGCGGCCATGCCGGCGGTGTTCTGGCTCGGGCGGAGGCTGAATCTGCGCTGGCCGCTGATTCCCGTTGTTCTGCTGGCCCTGTGTCCGCTGCAATTCCGGTATGCGATGGAAGCTCGTCCGTATGCACTAGCGTTGTGCCTCAGCGTCTGGTCGACGGTGGTGTTCTGGAAGCTGCTAGAAGACGGGCGGCCGCATTTCGTCCGGCGGACCGCGATCTATGCGCTTCTGGTGCTGGCTGCCGCGCATGCGATGGCGTTCGCGCTGTTCGTTCCGGCGGCACATTTTCTTTGGGCGGCCTGGATCTGGGCTCAAGGTTCGCAAGACGATCGCCGCCTCCTGACCGCGCCCGCGATCACGGTCGCCGCATCGATCGCTGTCGCAGGATTCTCGCTGGTTCCCTGGTATCTCTACTTCGCCGAGGACTGGGCACTCGCCGCCAACGTCCAGGGAAATCAGAGCACGCTGACGCTGGCGTCGGTGCAGATCCTCTTCCATGAATTCACCGGCATGGGCTACTTCGGAACGGCGCTGGTGGTGGTTGGCGTGGGGATTGCGGTGCGGCGGGGTGCGTTAGCAGGGCTGCGCCCCCGGCTGTGGCTCCTGTGGATCCTGGCGCCGCTGGTGGCGATCCCGCTGGCCGACCTGGCGTTCCATTACTTTCTTGCGATCCGCCAGGTGCTGATGCTGCTCGCCCCGGTCCTGCTGGTGTTCGCCGCCGGAGCTGAACGCGCCGGGCGCGCCGGATGGGTCCTGGTGACGGCGTTCCTGGTGGGATCGTTCTATGAGAATTTCGACTACCTGACCGAGCCTCGCCAGGATTTCGCAGCGGCTGCGGAGCGGGTGTCGCAAGAGTTAGGCGCCGGGGGCTGCATCCTCTGGGTTCCGGATGGAGCCTGGGCCTTTTTCGGATTCTCACATCCCGAATTATTGGACCAGACCTGTCCGGATCAAGGCGCCGGGGCTCGGCGGCTGATCGTGGCGGTCTCGCCGTACCCCGAAGAATCCACCTATCTGGCGGTTTCCGCCGAGTTGGAGCAGGCCGGGCGCGGGAAGGTTTCCTCCGCCGATTTTCAGGGCCCCCGCGTCGAGATCTGGGAATAGGCTCACAACCGAGCTGTTTGCAGAAACTTACAAAATCCCAGGCAACCGCCGCCGATAACGAAACCCTGACCTCCTTAGAACGATTCTCCTATGCGCCTTACCCGCGATTTAGGGCCATCGTCACATTGACGACGTTAGGCGTCTGTCCTAGTCTGTACCAGACCCAAGGAGGAGGAGGATCGTGATGCGTCGTTTGTTAACCTATCTCCCGTTACTCGTGGGCGTCCTGGCCATGACCGGGACCCTGCTTGCGCAAGACGTCTTTGGTCCGGGCTCGCCGGCACCGATACCGCGAGGCCGCAACGCCGATGTTTCCCCGGATACCTACATTATTCAATTCGCGCCCGGAACGGCCCGGAATGCCCGCGCCAATGCAGTGAATGTTCCGGGAGCCTCCACGAGGTTCAACTATGCGAATGCTCCCGTGGCTGCGATCACCGTGCAGAATCCGAACGCGCTGCAGGGGATCCAGAACAATCCGCTGGTGCAGAACGTCATTCAGGCGCATGTGATCGGCATCATGGCCAAGGGTGGACCCAAGGGCGGCGGTGGAGGGAGTAGCGGTGGCGGCGGTTCCACGGGCGGAAGTGGCGGAGGCAGTTGCTGCTCGGCCCCGGGCACCTTCGATTCCGAGCAAATCATTTCCTACTCGGTGCAACGCGTCGGTCTCCCGGTCGCGGGTTCCGACGGAGATGGCATCGGCGTCGCGATCGTCGACAGCGGCATTGATTTTCAGCACACGGACCTGGCTCCGTCGGCGACCGCGTTCTCAGCGTTCGGCGGATCCTGCCAGGATGACGGCGGGCATGGAACCCACGTTTCGGGCACCGTCGCAGCGCTGAATAACAATCAGGCGATCGTCGGCGTTGCGCCCGCGGCAACGCTCTATTGCGTGAAGGTACTCACCGGGGCGCTGACGGGTGATGACTCCACCCTCATGGCGGGACTGGATTGGGTCATCTCCAATCACGATCAGGTCACGCCGCCGATCCGCGTGGTGAACCTGAGCCTGGGACGTCCGCTGGACGCGGGCGAAACGCTGAACGACGTTTCCGCCATGCACGATATGATTCAACAGCTCTACGACTTGGGTATCGTCACCGTGGTGGCGGCGGGCAACGATGCGACGCTGGAGATCACGGACATGGTTCCCGCGGCGTTTCCCGAAGTCCTCACGGTGGCGTCCACGACCGCCAATGAGGGCGTGAAGACCTGCGCCCCCCTGGGATATGACGTTGCCGACGTGAAGGCGGACACCGTTTCGGTCTTCACCACCGATGGAGCCGGCGTGACCGTATCGGCGCCGGGCGAAGAAGAGACCGATTACATCACCTTGCCCTATATCGGATGCAATGCACTGATGTATGGCACGCTGTCAACGACCATGGGTTCGCAGGGCGCATCGCGCAAGATCCCCTATGATGGCGGGATCGCCGAGGCGCGCGGCACCAGCTTCTCGGCCCCACTGGTCAGCGGGATCGTCGCCCGTCTGATGCAGATGGGGTTGATTCCAATGGATTCCGGCTCCACAACCACCGAGGATGCGCGCACCTGGATCTCGAATAATGCGGATCGCAAGGGAACTGCTCCTGTGGATAATCCCTTGAGTCCGACCTTCTATCCATACACGTTCGACGGAGTTCGAGAAGGCATCGCGCAGGCTCCGCAGGTGACGGCTCCGTAGTTAACCGATCTTCCTCCATAGAGGAACGAAGACCGGCGGATGTTCTCACCTCCAAGCGGGAACGTTCCGCCGGTTTTCTATTTGCCGGAAGGCTGTTTGGCGGGTTCGATTTTCAGCACCACGCCCGTTGGATCTTCGTCGGTGAGCACGTATAGATTCCCGTCCGGCCCCTGCGCAACGGACCGAATGCGCTGCCGCCACTGGCGGAACAGAGGTTCACGGCGCAGCTCACCCCCTTCCTCGTTCAGCACGATGCGCTGCAGTTGCCCGGTATTCGGCAGGCGAGCCTCCACCATGCCCGATACGAACAGGTTGCCCTTCCAAGCCGGGAACTGATCCCCTGTGTAGAATGCGATCTCCGCGGTGGCAATGGACGGCACGAAGAACAGCCAGGGAGCAGTGAATTCCGCGCTCCACGGACGGTCACTGACGAAGCTCCCATCGTAATCGCGGCCATAGGTCACCTTCGGCCAGCCATAGTTCTGCCCGGCGCGGATAATGTTGATCTCGTCACCGCCCTGCGGACCCTGTTCGCTGCTCCATAGCTCGCCCGTGTCGGGGTGAATCGCCATGCCAGTCGGGTTGCGATGTCCCAGAGAAAAGATGCTGGCCCGATAGCCTTCGCGGCCCACGAACGGATTGTCGTCCGGAATAGAACCGTCGTCATTCAGGCGATGAATCTTGCCGCCATCGGAGTTCGGATCCTGCGCGCGCTGATCGCCGTCCTGGCCCGCCCCGCCATAGCTGAAGAAGACCTTGCCGTCGGGTGCAAACTCAATGCGTGAACCGGCCCCGCGCGCGGCTCCGGTGGCATCCGGCACGAAGATATCTTCCAGATCCACCAACTTCTCACCGTCCCATCTCCCGCGGGCTAGGATATTCGCGACGCCTTCCGGTTTCACTTTCGTATAGGCCAGATAAATCCAGTGGTTGTTTTCAAAGTCCGGATGGAGGGCGATGTCCAGCAATCCGCCGAGCGTGTTCGTATCCACCTCGGGGACGCCTTCGACAGGGTTCGGGTCGAGCACGCCATTGCGGATCATCCGCAACCGGCCCGGGCGCTCAGTGACGAGCATATCTCCGTTGGGAAGCCACGTCATCGCCCATGGATGGGAAAGTCCCTTGGCGACGATGGACACATGAATCCGGGTGTCCCGCTCAAACGTATCGAGGTCCCACGGCCCCGGCCCGAACTCCGGCCGTTCCCTGGGGACCTGCGCAGCCGCAATCGAACTCAGCACCAGCACGCCCAGCGTCAGGCAGACGACCCTGCGGGAATTGGGAAATTGCATTTCGTGGCAAACCTCCTGGCGTAGCCGCGCGAAGCTTCCGGCAATGGGCGCCGCGGAGCGCCCATACGGAACCATCCCTACCACGAAACACTTTACTCGAATTCACCGATGGCAAGCCGGCCACCATCGCGGCGCGTCCCCGGTCAGCGGAGAGGAGGCGCGTTTCCGGATCTATCGGGATTGCTTGTAGATCCGGAACGATCACTCAAGAAGGCGCTAATTCAGTACGAAACGCATACCAAAGAACGGACCCCACAACGTACCTTCGATGAATTCAGCATTCCTCGGGGAAGTGCGGAAGTGGTAGCCCTTGATGCCGCCAAAAAACTCCACGAAGTTGGCGATCCTGCCCACGGCGGTAACCTGCGCATCAATGTAACGGGAACGGCCCGGAAGGCCCATCCCGGAGATCCGGCCCTCGACGCGGAAGGAGCGATTCGGGATGTACTCGGCGCCGATCCCGACGCCCGGGAGCTTGATGGATTCCTTCGGTTGCACAACAGGGATGTTCCCATTGATGTCCGGCTGATCGGGAAACGCGAGCTGGGTCCTCGCGCGGAAATACTGGACTTCCCAGAAGCTTTTGATCCGGAAGCGGGAATCCAGTGGCGGCACCGGGTAGGACAGGTAATTCCAGGCGATCCGCAGGTTGGTGTAATTGTAGAGCTCCTGAATGCCTTCGCCGTTGGTGATGTTGGCGCCATAGATTTCCAGGTCGCGGGTGGCGCGGATCTGACCGGAGTCCACCAGCTTCCAGTAGCCGACTTCCAGGCGATTATTCCCGCCGGTGGGAATCGTCACTTCATAAGCATTCGCGCGCGCGGGAGGGGAGGGGAGATCCAGCCGCTGCCGGGCCGGGTCCAGCGAGGGTTTGCCGCCGAAATAGCCGCTCCCGCCATGATCCGGACGCCAATAGTAATAGCCGATGGAGAACATGTTTTCGATGTTTTCGGGCTCGGGCGCCTGGACTTGCGGAAGCCGCTGTTGGGTGTCCTGCTGCTGCGCGGCGGCGGGTGTCGCCAGCAGGCAACTCAGCAGACCGAGTCCAGTCAGGAATTGAAAGCGCCGCCGAATGCGTGACGCCGGAACAGACGTAACCGGAACGAACCGGGTGTTGGATCGCAATGAAGTTCCTCTTTTCCCTCTGCGCTTGTGGCCCTGCTTATGCGGGATGCTCGCCGAAACGGCCTGCATCTTGCCCCCCGGACCCCTTGAGACATCCGCCGCGACTTCCCGAAGCCGGCGCCGGACGGCCATGGCAAACGGCTGTTCGCCAATCAGGCGTGCTCTATAAGAGGATACGTCGCGTTCCTGCCTGCCTTCAACCTCTAGGAGATCCTGATCGGGGGGACCGGGGCGTTCACCTATGATATCCTCTCGCCAAACGGACCTTCCAGCCGTGAATGCCATGCCGACTCCCCATGCAGGACGCGCCGCCGGCCCGGGCGGGAAATCCGGGCACGGTTCCGATCGTGGCCCCAGTCGTGGCCCCAGTCGTGGCATGGACGAGTCCCAGCTGTTCGGGCATCGGCTGATCCGCCCCAAGCGCTTCGTCATTCCGCATCCGCTGGTGGCTCTGCTGGGAGCCGCGGGAATCTTTGCTATCTATCAGATAGGGCAGGCTCGCGGGTACAGTTCCCTGCTCGATTACGCGCCCTGGCTGGTGGGATTTCTGGTGATTTTCTCCTATGCCAGCCGTCGCTCGGCACGCAATGAGTTGCGCCGCCGGGAGCGGGAGTTGGAGGAACTCCGCAATCGGCCGGTGTGGAATCTGGACGGGGACGAGGGCGAAGACCACCCAGATCAGAAGTAGGCAGGAGGACTGAAGCGCACAGGCGGGTTTCCGCCGTTCTGCGTGGTCAAGGGATGGAGCGTCTGCGAGCCGAAGCGCCCCGCATTCCTCCCATCTTTCCGCAACCTTTTCCGCGACCTCGCGCGGTCGGCTAGCCTCAAAAGATCATGGCCACTGCACAACCTTCCCCGGACTTCGATCCGGGCTTCACGCAGCGCTACCAAGGCTCGCTGTTGCGCGCAATCAACAAGGACGGTTCCTTCAACATCCGCCGGAAGGGTGTCCCGGTGGAAGTCGTTCTGGGAAGCGCCTATCAGGGATTGGTCGGCATGGGATGGCCCAAGTTCCTGACGCTGGTGTTTCTGGGGTACCTGGCGGTGAACACGCTCTTCGCCGTGCTGTATTGGCTCCTGGGACCGGAAGCTTTGCACGCCAGCGATCCCGCGATCACGCTGGGGAGCTTCGCGCGGGCATTCTTCTTCAGCGTGCAGACGCTGACCACCGTCGGCTACGGGCATCTGTATCCCACCGGCATGGGAGCCAACGTCCTGGCGGCGATCGAGGCCGCCCTGGGGTTGATGGGCTTCGCGCTGGCCACCGGACTGCTGTTCGCACGGTTCTCCCGGCCCAACGCGCGGCTGGCCTTCAGCAATTCCATGATCGTCGCGCCGTATCGAGGCGGCGCCGGGCTGCAGTTCCGGATCGCCAACCAGCGCAGCAATGTGCTGATGGAGGTCGACGCCATGATGATGCTCATGACCGTGGAAGCCGGCCCCAACGGGGACCTGCGACGCAACTACAAGGAGCTGCGCCTGGAGCGCCGGAACATCTACTTCCTGGCGCTCACCTGGACCATCGTGCATCCGATTGACGAATCCAGCCCGCTGTGGGGCCTGACGGCCGAGGATCTGGAGCGGGAGCAGGCCGAGGTGATGATTTTGATCAAAGGCTATGACGACTCCTTCCGCCAGATGGTGCATCGTCGCTATTCCTATCGCTGGGATGAAATCGAGTGGGACGCGCAGTTCGAGCCGGCGTTCGATGTCAGCAATGAGGGCCATATGGTGCTGGACATCGGCCGGGTATCGGGCACGATCAAGCCCGGTCCGGCGATTCCGCCCCTCCACGCCCGCGACCACTGATGTATACTTTCTCGGGACCAGCCGGGGACTCGACTGGTTGGGATTGGGAAGCACTCATGCGGTCAATATCAATAGCTCTTCTGACGTTCTTCCTCGCGCTGGCCGTACCGTCGGTGGCGCAGATTCCGGGTGGGCGGCTGGTGGATGCGAAGGTTCCCGAGGTGCCTCGCCCCACGCCGCGACTGGAAAACGGACTCCCGGATTTGGGCAACGGAAAGGGCGTCTGGAATCCGGTGACGGTGGCGAATCTCGCCGGAACGGGCCGCCAGGGTCCGCGGCGCAGCCCGGTGGCCAAGCGCTTCACGCCGCCGTTCCTGCCGTGGGCGAAAGAATTCTTCGAGAAGGCGCAGGCGAATCTGTCCAAGGAAGATCCGGAGGCGCGCTGCCTGCCGCCCGGAATCCCGCGCATGTACGCGACGCCGTTCCCGTTCCAGATCTATCAGTTGCCGGATCGGGTCCTGTTCATCTTTGAGGGCGGAGCGCACGTCTGGCGGGTCGTCTATACCGACGGGCGTCCTCACCCCGAGGATCCGAACCCGACCTATCTGGGCGACGCGATCGGCCACTGGGAAGACGATACGCTCGTCGTGGATACGGTCGGCTTCAATGAGCGGACCTGGCTGGATCAGGACGGTACGCCACACTCCGAGCAACTCCATGTGATCGAGCACTTTACGCGCGTCAACGAGCACACCTTGCACTACGAATTCACGATCGACGATCCCGGCGCATACTCCGAGTCCTGGTCCAACAGCTTTGATATCCCGTGGGTACCGGACGCGGATCTGATGGAGTACATCTGCCAGGAAAACAACGCCGATGTGAACCACATGGTGGGGCAATAGCTCGGGGAGCCGGGGTTCCTCGGGGGTCGGCGTTCAGCTTCCCGATCCGCGATTCCCCGTACTCGGTCAATGCTTCGAGGCCTGCAAGTCTGAAGACTTACGCCGAGTGAACCTCGGCCCCCCTTCGCGGTAACATTTGCGAGCTTTCCTGTATCTTTTCCTCTTGAGATCCTTAGTTTAAAGTCTATTGAAAGCAATATCCGATGCAGGGCCTTCGAGCATTGCTCCGGCGAACCCCGGGCCGCCGTACTTCACCCAGCTCTTCCCGGGAGGTCGCTTCCCTACCCGCCACGGCACGACGGCACAGTACTCCCTTCCGATGGGCGCGCGGGTTGGTCCTCTTCGTGGTTGGCGCGCACGTCGCGTTTGCGGGAGCATTCGTCGTGCTGCGTTTCGTCAATCCACCGACCACCGGGGTCCAGATGCAGCGGCGGGTGGCGTCGTGGTTTAGTGATGACGCGAAGGGGAAAGGCTATTCCAAGCAAGAGACGTTTGTTCCTCTTTCGAAGATCTCGACCAACCTGCAGCACGCGGTGATCTCGGCCGAGGACGGCCGCTTCTACGATCACAATGGCGTCGATTACGACGAGCTCGACAAGGTGCTGCATGAGCAGCGGCCGGGCAAGCAGCTTCGGGGCGCGTCCACCATCACCCAGCAACTGGTGAAGAACCTCTTCTTCACCACGCACCGCAATCCGCTGCGCAAGGCGGCCGAGTATACGTTGGCTCCGATGGCCGACGTCATCCTCGGCAAGCAACGCGTGCTGGAGTTGTATCTCAATGAGGTCGAGTGGGGTCGTGGCATTTATGGCGCCGAGGCGGCCGCGCGTCACTACTACGGGGTTCCTGCCTCCCAACTGACGCGCGATCAGGCCGCGCGCATGGCGGCGATCCTGCCGGATCCACGCCGCCGATCTCCCGCCAGGATGAATTCCTATTCGTCGATCATCGAGCAGCGGATGGCGCAGCGGGGCTGGTAGACGTTCGGTCTCGCAAGATTCCGGGTTGCCCGAATCCATCGGCTGGGAGGACAATAGTCGGGCTGCGGAGTACCCAAACTTGCAGCAGGAGGCACGCCCCTTGCGACCCACACGACGCCAATTGCTGAATTCGATCGCCGCCGGAGCGGGCATGGGTACGTTTGGCTCCTGGTTGCCGCAAGTCGCGGTGGCGCAGGGGCGGGCTCGCGGGAGATATCAGAAGAGTGACCAGCAACTGCTCGAACAGATCCACTCCGACCTGGTGACCCATGAATCGTTCGGCGATAAGTTTGCGGGCGGCCCCGGCGACAACGCCAATGCCGATTGGATCGCGGGGCGGCTGCGGTCGGCGGGCTATGACGTCGTGGAGCAGAAATTCGAAGCGCCCTACTTCGTGCCGCGTACCGCGCGGCTTTCCACGGGGATCATCGCAACGGACGTGACTCCGCAGCCGGTGGTGGTGACCACGGGAGCGGAAGGCCTGCGGGCGCCGTTGGCGCTCTATGAAGACGGGGAGGTGGGTGACGTCGATTTGGGCAACGTGGCGGGGCGGATCGTCCTGTTCATGGCTCCGTTCGCGCGGCACGCGGCGCTGAATCCGGCGCGCGGCATCGGCAAGACGGTGAAGGATCTGGAGGCGGCTGGAGCGGCAGCGATCGTGATCGTCACCAACGGCCCCAGCGGCGAGGCGGTGGGGCTCAACGTGCCCACCAAACCGTTCGCCGATATCCCGCTGGCGCTGATGGCTCCGCATGATGTGCACCCGTTCCTGAAGCCGGCTCGGGAGGGCGCCGAGGCGTGGCTGATTCAGGACGGCGACGCGATCACGCGAACCAACCGCAATATTATCGGAACGCTGAAGCGCGGCAAGGATTGGATCTGCATCTCGACTCCCCGTAGCGGCTGGCATACCTGCGTCGCCGAGCGCGGCACCGGTACGGCGGCGTTCCTGGAGCTCGCCGAATGGGCGGCCGGGACCTATCCTGACCTCTCCGTGTTCCTGATGAACAACGGCGCGCACGAGTACAATTTCGCGGGGTCACATCATGCGCTGGAGCTCGCGCCGCCGGCCGAGGACACGCTGGTCTGGTGCCACATCGGCGCGACCCTGGCGGCTCGGGATGCGGTGGAGGAGCGGGACGAAACCGGTGACGGGTTCACGTTGCTCGATCGGGCCGATGCGGGCCGGAGCCTGATGGTGACCGATTCGGCTCGTGCCGCGGCGACCGAGGCATTCCATGGGCTGGTCGGGCTGGAGAATCCGGGTACAGTGCGGCCGGGCGCCGGGGAGCTGTCGTCATTCACTGACCGGGGTGTGAAAACCGCCTTTGCTGTCATTGGTTTACATCGCTGGTTCCATACCATCAAGGACACCATCGATACGACCAGCGCGGAGTTGCTGCTTCCGGTGGTGAAGGCGCACCGCGGAGACGATCGGGAAACTGGTGGGGTAGGTCGGTGAACGGCCTCGACTGAGGCTCCGGGGAGTGGGACGCTGAACGTACCCCGCCGAGTGAACCTCGGCCCCCCAAGGAACCTCGCCCCACAACTGTCAGAAAATAAACGTTTTTAACATTAAATGTTTTAGCCGCCTACCCCGTCCCGGACTATGATCCCGATAAAAAGTTCCGATGGCTCCGGAGCTTCTATACTCGCTACACTGACACTGAAGGTCCTCACCTTGTCTGTCCGGACTTTTACCATGTTTTTTCACGCCTAAACCATTGAAATCAAGAGGATACTACCTATGAGTTCGCCTAGCGGGGCATCCGCAAAAGATTCGAAGAAGGGGATACCGCCCGGCTCGGGCGGGCGCGCTGTGAACGGTTTCGGCTCCCCCAGGCTGTCCGCGATCGCCGCGGTAACCAATTACCATCCTACGGAACCGCCGATGAATTTCATCGATACGCCGACCAGCGAGCTGTTCAATGCCAACGTGTTCAGCCCGTCGGTGATGAAAACCCGGCTGCCGAAGAAGGTGTTCAAGACTCTGATGCGGACCATCGAGTTCGGCGAGAAGCTGGACTGCGTCGATCGCCGACGTGGTCGCCTCGGCGATGAAGGATTGGGCGATCGAAAAGGGCGCCACCCACTACGCCCACGTGTTCTATCCGCTGACCGGACTGACCGCCGAGAAGCACGACAGCTTCCTGACGCCCGACGGCGACGGCGGCGCGCTCGCCGAGTTCAGCGGCAAGCAGCTGATTCAGGGCGAGCCGGACGGCTCCAGCTTCCCCACCGGCGGCATCCGCCAGACGTTTGAAGCTCGCGGCTACACGATCTGGGACGTCACCAGCCCGGCCTACATCCTGGAAAACCCGAACGGCACGACGCTGTGCATTCCGACGGCGTTCGTTTCCTGGACCGGCGAAGCGCTGGACAAGAAGACGCCGGTGCTGCGCTCCATGCAGGCGCTGAACGCGCAAGCCCAGCGCATTCTGAAGCTGTTCGGCCACACCGACGGCGCGATGGTTTCCTCCACCGCCGGTCCGGAGCAGGAATACTTCCTGATCGACCGCAACTTCTTCTTCGCCCGGCCGGACCTGATCAACGCCGGCCGCACCCTGTTCGGCGCCCCGCCGCCGAAGGGCCAGGAATTCGACGATCACTACTTCGGTGCGATTCCCGAGCGCGTGCTGGCCTTCATGCTGGAAGTGGAACGCGAGCTGTTCAAGCTGGGCATTCCGGTCAAGACCCGCCACAACGAAGTCGCGCCGGGACAATACGAAATCGCCCCGATGTTCGAGTTCGCCAACGTCGCCACCGACCATCAGCAGCTGATCATGATCACGCTGAAGCGGGTGGCCGAGAAGTACGGCATGGCCTGCCTGCTGCACGAGAAGCCGTTCGCCGGCGTCAACGGTTCCGGCAAGCACGTCAACTGGTCGATGGGCAGCGCCTCGCAGGGCAACCTGCTGGATCCGGGCGACACGCCGCACGACAACGCCCAGTTCCTGCTGTTCTGCGCCGCCGTCATCCGCGCGGTGCACAAGTACCAAGGCCTGCTGCGCGCCGTGGTGGCCTCGGCCAGCAACGATCATCGCCTGGGCGCCAACGAAGCTCCGCCGGCGATCATCTCGATCTTCCTGGGCGACCAGCTCACCGACGTCTTTGAGCAGATCAAAGCCGGCGGCGCGAAGTCGTCGATGCCGAGCGGCACGATGGACAGTCGGCGTCGACGTGCTGCCGCCGCTGCCCAAGGATGCCGGCGACCGCAACCGCACCAGCCCGTTCGCCTTCACCGGCAACCGCTTCGAGTTCCGCGCGGTGGGCTCCAACCAGTCGATCGCCGGTCCGCTGGTGGCGATGAACACCATCGTCGCCGAGTCGCTGGACTACTGCGCCACGCGGCTGGAAGAAGGACACCGGCGGCGATCCGGCCAAGCTGAACACGGCGCTGCAGAAGCTGCTCACCGAGATCATGAACGAGCATGGCGCCATCGTGTTCAACGGCGACGGCTACTCCGAGGAGTGGCATCAGGAAGCCGAAAAGCGTGGCCTGCTGAACCGGAAGACCACGGTGGAAGCGCTTCCGGCGATCACCGAGCCCGCAACCGTGGCGATGTTCGCCAAGTACAGCGTCCTGAGCGAGCGCGAACTGAAGAGCCGCGAGGAGACCTACTTCGAGCAATACTGCCAAGACCGTCTCGGTCGAGGCCAAGCTCACCATCCATATCGCCAAGACGATGATCTTCCCGGCGGCGGTTCGCTATCAGAATGAGCTGGCCTCCACCTGCGCCAACCTGAAGCTGGTGGGCTACGAGTTCGACACCAACACGCTCGACAAGATGACCGAGTTGGTGAAGTCGCTGCAGGACAGCATCGGGGAACTGGAAGCCGCCTTCGCCAAGCACGTCGACGGCGCTGGAGGAAGAAGCGAAGCATATGTGCTCGACGATCTTGCCGGCCATGAACAAGGTTCGCAGCTTCGCCGACCAACTGGAAGGCATGGTGGCTGACGATCTGTGGCCGCTGCCGACCTACCAGGAGATGCTGTTCATCAAGTAAGATCGAAGTGTTTCAACTGAAGGGCTCGGGCTGAATGGCTCGGGCCCTTCGTTTTTGTAAACTACTCCGAAGCGGCCGCCTGTTCGGCAAGCATCTGCCGTGCAATGCCCTCCGCTTGCTCTGGGAACGGATGTCTGCCCTGAAGAAGTATCACTCTCTCCTGGAATTCCGCGACAACCTCGGATCGGACCTTCTTCATCTTCAACCTCGTCTGCAGCAACAAGACCTGCGCGATCACTTTCTCCGGACAGGCGAGGTTCAGCCCCAGATTGCTGTCCAGAATTTCTCGTTCCCCGCTGAGAAATGTCCCGCTGGAGATTCCTTCCATTGCCGCACACCGGACAGCAAGAAGCTGTTCCAGCCGCACCAAGTAATGCCCAAAATTCACCTCGGCGGGCACTTGATAGAAGGTACTCGCCTTGACCAACCGAGACATTGGTCTTGCATAGCTTTGAGAGTACAGAGCCTGTCAGGGCCGGAATCGCCTCCTCTGGCTTGCTCATTGGAAACGCCGCCTTGAGTTCGTCGACGTGCGTAGCGTCCGCAACTCGAATGACCCGAATTTGAACCTGCCACTGCTCCGCCTGGGCTTTCAGATGGCACACGGCGACGAATTCGCACTCGTCGAGGAATCCGCGGCGTATTGGGCAGCCGCTTCGTCCGTCCTCGCGTGGCCGCTGAGCATAAAGCTCTTGGCGCTCTCTACCCAGGGAAACAATCTTTTTGTACGGCGCCCGTCAGCACTTCCATTTGCTCCCCGATATAAAGCGCGATCGCACGACTGAGGCAACCGGGCGGGTTGGTCAACTGAACCTGGAATTCCCCGGAGTCCGTGCCCATCTCAGCGGTGGAGCCGAGAACGCACACGATGGGTGAGTCCTTCGCCTTCGGCTCGATCAATTCGCGCCCGGTCGATTCGGCGTTTAACTAAACGGGCCCGTCGATCACGAGCATGTTTATGCTGTTTGGAGCTTTGCCCGACTCAGGCGCGTTCGCGAGCCGAGCCTTCGCCAGCTCCGTATCCCAAAAGGAGAGTTGCGCTTTCCAATCCGGCCGCGGAAGCGCCTGCAGGCACGCAGAATTTTCGTTGCCTGCTCAATCCGGCCTAAGTCCAGATGTTGCCTTGATCCCATTGTTGCCTACCGGAAGGCCATGCCCCTCAGCGGAAAACCGCGGCTCGGTCAGTCGCAAGGACTCTTCGATGAGGCCGTGCATACCGCAGGTCGCCATTCATTGTGCATCAAGAAGTCTGCGGGAACGCTGTCCCCCGCTCCAGTCAAGGCTTCCCGATAATAGTCAAGAGCCCGCTGCGCCTGCTTGGCTTCCAGCGCCTTCCGAGCCAGCCACAGCTGTGGACGCCAACTGCCGGAGATAGCTGCGATGCGCTGCAGCGCATCCGACTCTGCACCTTGGCCATTCCGCTCCCTGCACCGCGCCACATACCTTGTAAAAGCCATTTCAAGGTTTGACCGATCTGAAGCCGTAAATGTTGGCATTCACAGCTTGTCCTTTCGCTGGAGTAGTAGATGTCCTGTGCGACGGATTGGATTGCAAGCCATGTTCCGTATTTGTTAACTTCGCCCGGTCATCTCCACCGGGGTTCGGCCAGCTCAGCACGGATGAAAGCCAGGGTCCGCAATGCATCGATCCCCGTCAGCATAAGAGCCCAGGTCAGGCGGGAGCAACACAAGCACAAATAGCAGCGTCCTTTGTTATTTAGTACGAACGGCCCGGTTTGCCTGCCGATCCTGGTAGGTGCCCGGGCCGTTTTTCTTTGCGACCCTGGATATTTCAGACCATGCACAAATACATCATCATGGGACCGCAAGGGTCCGGCAAAGGCACACAGGCGAAATTCCTATGCGAGGACCTCGATCTGACGCACATGGCGGTGGGCGACATCTTTCGCTGGAATATTCAATCGCACACCAAGCTCGCGGCGCGCATCAAGCGGATCATGGACGAGGGCAAGCTGGTGCCGGACGAGATCGTCGAGGAGATCATCACCTCCCGGCTCTCTGGACATGATTGGAACTACGGCTTCGTGATCGATGGTTTTCCGCGCAATCGCAATCAGGCGGAGTTCTTCCTGGAATCCTATGACGTCGACGCGGTGATCCACCTGGACGTGCCCGACGAGGTCACACGGAAGCGGGTGCTGGCCCGGCGGAAGTGTTCGGTGTGCGGCCTGGACTACAACCTGATGTTCCACCGGCCGGCGGTGGAAGGGGTGTGCGACGTCTGTGGCGGCGCGTTGATCGCCCGGGACGACGACAACGAAGAGGCGCTTAACGCCCGACTGCATGAATACAACACCAAGACGCGGCCGACGCTGGAATTGTTCGAGCGGAAGGAACTGGTGGTGCACGTTGACGGCGCGGGGACCCTGGAGCAGGTGCGGGATGAGATTCGCGGGAAACTCCACTTACCGCAGCGGCCACGCGGGTCGTCCGAAGAATAGGCGTTCGCGAGGCTCGGGCCCGGACTGGAAGGAGTGGCGCGCCCGGAGAGACTCGAACTCCCGACCTACTGGTTCGAAGCCAGTTGCTCTATCCGGCTGAGCTACGGGCGCGCGTGGCTTGCCGAATCATCGTACCATTCGTGACGGCGCCGGAACGCCGTGAGTGACTCGACGGGGGGGGCACATCTTTGCGAGATTCGGGATTTGCGCGAGACTAGGGATTTGCACCTCACGTGCGCGGAGGCTCAGCGATGCCCATCGAAACGGAAATCAAAATACGCATGGTACAGGAGGAGGCCGAGTTCCAGGCCTTTCTCGCCGGGCACGGTTACCTTCCGGCCGCGCCACGGCAACTGGAATCGGACACCGTTTATGATCGTCCGGATGGGGAGCTCCGCACTTCCGCCCGCCTGCTGCGCCTGCGCCGCGAGGGGGATCGGTTCACGCTGACCTATAAAGGACCGCCGGCTCAGGGGACGGTGCATAAGAGCCGGGAGGAGATTGAGACGCTGGTTACCGATGGTGCGGCGCTGGATCAGGTCCTGCTTAAATTGGGATATGAAATAGTATTTCGATATGAAAAGTACCGTACGAAATTTCGTCATCGGGATTTCTCCGGACTCATTACTTTCGACGAAACACCGATAGGGAACTACATAGAGCTGGAAGGTTCGGCCGAATGGATTGATCGAACCACCGCGGAACTGGGATACCGCCAAGAAGACTATATCTCGTTGTCCTATAGAGAGTTATACCTTCGGCACTGCGAGAGGGCCGGGACGGTACCTTCCTTCATGACGTTCTAAGGCGTTTTCCAAACATCCCACAAAATAACCCTACTACCGTAGAGGGGCATTGTCTCTCAATCACCCCAATGTTATTCTTAGCTTGAGCTTAAATAGATCTGAAATAGTTCGGATCCGCGATGACACTCCTGGTAGAACAAGGCCAGGGGAGAAAGCTCAGGCAAAATAGGCATGGTACAGACAGCGACAACCCTGTTCATCACCATTGGGTCGGCCGCGCTCTTTGTGTACTGGTTCCGGTACACAAGTCTGTTGATTCTGAGCGCGAAGACCACGCGCGACTTTGCGGGCGAAATCGCGGAAGCCCACAATTTGCAGTTCCAGCGCGTCCAGTCCGAACTCCGTTCGGCTCCTCGAAATCTGGACCCGTTGCAGGCTGCCCTGGATGCTGACTACCAGAGAATCCAGGCTTTGCTCACCCAATCCGGCGGGGAATCCCGTCTGGAAGATCGTATGTTGGCGATCAACTATCGGTTCACCGGCGCCTGGTTCAAGCTGGCGAAAACTATCGCGCCCGATACGGCCATGCGCTCTCTGAATGAGATGTCGATGATCGTCGCGCACTTCGCCAATACCTTGGGTGAGCGGAATGCCCAGGCTTCCGCGGCGTAACGAAACGCCCTTACCCCGCAGTTACGTCGAATCGCGCAGCGACCCTGCGTGGAACCCCATATCGAAATTTTCACCCAGATAGACCCGGCGAACTTCCGGATCCCGTCCCAGTTGATCGGGCGAGCCAGAACGGAAAATGCGGCCCTCGTTGATGATGTAAGCGCGATCCGTGACGGCCAGCGTCTCGCGGACGTTGTGGTCGGTGATCAGAATGCCGATCCCGCTGTTCTTCAGGTCAAAGATGATCTTTTGCAGTTCCAGCACCTGAATCGGGTCGATGCCGGAGAAGGGCTCGTCCAGCAGAAGGAAGCTGGGGTCGATGACCAGGCTGCGGGCGATTTCAACGCGGCGGCGTTCCCCGCCCGAGAGCGCGTACCCCTTGTTGTGGCGCACCTGCTCCAGCCCGAGCTGCGAAATGAGCTGGTTCATGCGTTCCCGGCGATCGCGGCGTGAGAGGGATAGCGTCTCCAGGATCGCCATCAGATTGTCTTCCACCGAGAGCTTGCGGAACACCGACGCCTCCTGCGGCAGATAGCTGATGCCGCGGCGGGCGCGCTGATACATGGCCAGCGAGGTGATCTCGTCGTCGTCCAGCGTGACCTTGCCGGAGTCGGGCAGAATCAGCCCGACGATCATGTAGAAGGACGTCGTCTTGCCGGCGCCGTTAGGCCCCAGAAGTCCCACCACCTCACCCTGCGCCACACGAATCGACACGTTGTCGACCACCTTGCGGCCGCGGTAGGCTTTGGTGATTTCGGTTGTCTGGAGAACGCTCAAACCCACCCTTATGCTCTCATAGGCCGGATTCCGGCGGCATCGGTCGCCGGAGGTGCTTATTTTACGCCGATTTTCGTGCGGACGGTAGAGTCTTTTCCCGACGATACCTCTACCTTGTCGGTGTCCATATACCAGACGATCTGGCTGCCCTTGGTGTCGATGTCCTGGTCGGGAATCACCATATGGGCGTTTTCGCCCTCCAGCCACACCGTCTGTTTCTCCACCGAGTAGTCGGCGTGTTCGGCGGTCGCGTGCTTGGGTTGCTGGCCGGGCTCGGTGCTGACGATGTCGACATTGCCATCGGCGATCGCCTGCTTCAAGGATGAATCGCTACCCTTGTCGTTGAGCCAGACGCGCAATTCCTTGGAATCGACACGCAGTCCGGGCCGCTCCATGAGGACGCCTCCCGTGTAGTGCGCGAAGCGGTTGGCCTCATCGTAGACGAAATCCGGAGCATGCACGATAGTGAACGCCTGCGCCTCGGCGGGGTTCTCCTCGGAGTTGTCGAGCAATTGCGTCATCACGTCGCCCTGTGCGGTCAGCGTCTGCGCCTGGCGATCAATGATCAGCACCTGGCCCTCGACGCGATTAGCTCCCTGCCAGGCCTTCGCAGTGCCCTCGAAGCGCAAGCGAGTATTGTCTTCGTGCGAGGTCATATGTTTCGCGGTGGCTTGCAGAGGCTCAGAACCGCCGCTGAGCAAAGGCGTGCTGCCCTGTGGGGAATCCGACGCAACTCGGGTCGCGGTGACGTGGCCGTCAGCGACGTAGTCCCCGGTATTGCGATCCATCACAATCTGGTCCGCCGCGAGCGAGCCCCCGGGATCGTTGGCGCGCGCCGCCCCGGTCAGCGTAATTTCCGCGGAGGCCTCATCCATCACCGCATGATCGGCGCGGGCCGAGTTACCGCCTTGCCGGTAGCGGAAGCTCCCGGCCTGCTTCATCTGGCGTAGTTCGCCGGAGGGCGCAAACTCCGCGGTCATCTGATCGCTTTCGGTGTGGGTCGCCGCTTCACCGGCTTTGCGCGGAACCGAGTCATAGCGAAACTCGCCCTTTTGCAGCAGCGCGGTCATCGTACCGGCGGCGTCGAAGTCGGCGACGAGTTCCCGGCTGGTGGTTTTGGTGATCGCGGCCGTGGAGTCAGCGGGTTCCGTCTTGGTCGCGACGCCGGTGGAACGGAATTGGTGGATCCGGTTCTGGTTACCGAAGTCGATCCAGATCCGGTCTCCATCCAGGCGCCGCTTCGGATTCGTGCCGTTGTTGGGCAGGAATTCGAGGATTCCGGGACCATCGGTGATGAGAGACTGGATTTCCTCAGGCCCGGGGCCTTTCGCCGAAGCCGGGTCGCGCATGGCCAGGCGGATGATGTCACTTTCGAGGACGCGGGAATCGGGCTTTTCCTTCGAGGCCGGGCCCGGATCGATGCGGACCTTGCTGGCTCCGGTGGCGACCGCCGAGTTGAGCACACGCCCATCCTCAGGCTCCTCGCCGGCGAGCACAAAATCCAGGTCCAGGCGATCGGAGTAGACCGACGTGCGGGAGGCGCTCTCGGTGGAGATCAGGCGAGCCTTGTTCTCGGATTCCATCTTCTCGATGGTTCCGGCTTTGTCGAAGTAGGCGTGCAGGAATTCCCCGCCGAACTCCAGGGTACGGTCCGCGTACAGATGCCGGCCGTCGGCCCGTTGCACATCCACTTTTTGCACAGAGCCGTCCGCCAGATAGACTTCGCTGATCGTCCCTTCGATCGTCAGCGTGCCGGACCGGTCGGGACGCTCCAGCCGTGACCACGGATAGAAGATGACTTTAGATTCGCGCTCGACGTACCAACCCTCGCCGGATTCGATGTGCATGGGCGCCGAACCCTCTTCCGCGCCGTCCCAATCGAGCACCACCTGATTGAGAAGCTTCAGGTCTCCGGAGCCGGGGTCGAAATACGCGCCTACGGCAGAGCCGCGGCCACCGTCGAATTCAAAGCTCGTGGGCTCCTGTGTGTAGGCAATGAAGGTCTCCGTGTTCACCTGCACGCCAGTGCTGTAGATCTTGAGCAGTTTTCCGGCGCTGGAGCCGTCCACCGGCACTCCCAGCGTAATCTCCACCTGGCCTTCGGAAACCAGGAGCTTCGAGTTCGGATCGTAGACGCCGTGATCGCTGGTCACCAGGTCATAGACACTTTCGTCGGTCTTGTGCGGCAGTTTCAGGGAAACGCCGTCCAGTTCCACAACCTTGGTGTCCTGCACGGCGCAGAACTGCTTGGCCGAAATCTCGTAGGGCTGGGTGTCGCCTTCGTTGGAGGTGAGGCTCCAGTCATCCATGCAGCCGGAGAGGTTGGCTTCCAGCAATTCCGGCAGACTGGGGCCGCTGGCGTTGAATACGCGCAGCCCTTCCAGGTAGGTGGAGACCACCAACGCAACGATCCCTACAATGATGGCCGGAAGCAGCCAACGCAACAGGCGCATTTCGCTAACCTTATCGTATCGCTACAGTTCTCTGTGATGTCGCTGCGGCCTCGGCGGCCCCCCGGAAGGGCGCGCGATATACTGGATGCCGGCATGCCGATCATGGACATTGACGCGATTCGCGAATATTTGCCCCATCGTTACCCGTTCCTACTGGTGGACCGCATCGAAGAGATGGACGAGGAGCGAATCGTTGGCATAAAGAATGTAACCGCCAATGAGCCCTTCTTCATGGGCCACTTTCCGAGTTTTCCGGTGATGCCCGGCGTGTTGATCGTGGAAGCGATGGCCCAGACCGCCGGCGTGCTGGTGCTGAGCCAGATCCCGGATCGGGCCAAGAAACTAGTGCTGCTGGCGTCGGTGGACGGCGCCAAGTTCCGGCGGCCGGTCCGCCCCGGCGATCAGTTGCGCATGGAAATGAAGGTGCTGAAGAAGAAATCATCGGTCGCGAAGATGGCCGGCGTCGCCACGGTGGCCGGCGTGGTCGTCGCCGAGGCCGAAGTGATGTGCAAGCTGGCGGATAGGGAATAGCGAGGCCGAACCGATGGCAATTCATGCATCGGCCGTCGTGGACCCCAAGGCGCGCATCCACCCCACCGCCGAGGTTGGCCCATTTTCGATCATCGGCCCCGAGGTGACCATCGGCGCGGGGACCCGGCTGCTGGGACACGCCTTCGTGGAAGGTCCCATCGACATCGGCGAGGACAACGTCTTCTACCCGTATTCGACGATCGGCGTTGCGCCGCAGGACCTCAAGTACAACGGTGAGGCGTCTCGGGCAAAGATCGGCAACCGCAACAAAATTCGTGAGTTCGTCACCATTCATCGCGGCACCGAAGGCGGCGGGATGCTGACCCAAATCGGCGACGACAACCTGCTGCAGGCCTACACGCATGTGGCGCACGATACGCGGATCGGCAATCATGTGATCCTCGGCCACGGAGCGACCCTGGGCGGGCACGTCACCATTGAGGATTGGGCGGTGGTGAGCGCCGGAAGCGCCGTGCATCAGTTCTGCCGGGTCGGCAAGCACTGCATTATTGGCGGCTACAGCGTGATTACCCAGGACGTGCTGCCGTACTCGACGACGGTGAGTCCGCGCGACGTGAAAGTCTTCGGGGCGAACGCCACCGGGCTTGAGCGGCGGGGATTTGCGGCGGCAACCATCGAGCACTTGCACAAGGCCTTCCGGCTACTGACCCGTTCGCAGCTCAACACCACTCAGGCCATCGAGAAGATTCGCGCGGAGATCCCGGCGTGTCCGGAAGTCGAGGACCTGCTGGAATTCATTGCCTCCTCGGAACGCGGCGTGATCAAATAACCACCATGCGCTACGGCATGATCGCGGGCAACGGACGCTTCCCGGTCCTGGCGCTGGACGCAGCGCGGCGCTCCGGGATCGAAGTGGTCGCGATCGGCATCAAGGAAGAAGCTTCCAAGGAAATCGAAGCTCTGGCATCGGCCTGCTACTGGGTTTCGCTCGGCGCGCTCAGCAAGCTGATCGATATCTGCAAGCGCGAAGGCATCACGCAACTGATGATGTGCGGGCAGGTGAAGCACGTCAAGATCTTCTCTTCGATCGTTCCGGACTGGCGGCTGGTGAAGCTGCTGGCCTCGCTGGAGGCCAAGAACACCGATGCGTTGATCGGCGGCGTGGCCAAGGTCCTGGCCGATGAGGGCATCACGCTGACCGATTCGACGATGCTGCTGAAGGATCTGCTTGCCGGAGAAGGCGTCCTCACCAAGCGCAAGCCGGATACCGAGGAGCGCAAGGACCTCGACTATGGACGGCGGATCGCGGCGGCGCTGTCGGCGCATGATGTCGGGCAGAGCGTCGCGGTGGCCGAGCGGGCGTGCGTCGCCGTGGAGGCGATGGAAGGGACCGACGCCATGTTGCGGCGAGCGGCGTCCCTGGTGGAAGGCAAGCCGCTACGGCTGGCCAAGGGATCCCGGCGGCGGGGACATCTGTTGTTCGACGTTCCAGTGATTGGTCCGCGCACCATTGCGGTGATGCAGGAGACCGGGACCACCGCGGTGGGATGCGATACCGGGCGAACGCTTTTGCTGGATCGCGAGGAAGTGCTGCAAAGGGCCAACGACGCCAAGATCACCATCGTTGCGTATCCGGCGGAGCCGTAGGGGCTAGAGCCCGGAGGTCGCGGCTAGGCTTCCGATGCCGGTTCGCGATTGCCGGACCGTCCGAACACCTTCTTCCAGGTGTGTTTGACGACGGCAATGCCCATCCCGATGACGCCGCTCCAGTAATAGATCCAATGCGCGGGCATGCTGCGGATCGCGAAACCCCATCCGCCACAAGCCGCCAGGAAGCGATAAAACGGCCAATTCACCGCGGTCACATAGCCCAAGAGCAGCGCGATTCCCGAACCAGCCCACAGCGGCATCCAGAACAGCAGGGGAAGCAACGCCGTGGCCAGCACGACCGCAATGCCGCAGAGGCGCTGCTCAGGCTTGAAGTTCAGGTCGGCCGGCAGGGCGGCGCCTTCCAGCATCAGGCTGGACCAGGGGACGGCGCGGTGAAAGATGTCAGTCCGGATCATGCTGGACCAGGTCCAGATCTTCCGGTGCTGGACCTGGAGGTCCGGATTGAGCAGAATCCGGTGCCCGGCCAAGCGCACCCGGATGCCGAGATCGACATCTTCGATGGAAGGGATGCCGAAGCGCTCCGCCGAAAAGCCGCCCATCTGGTGGAACAGGTCCTTGCGCATGGCGCCGCAGCCGGTCCAGAAAGTCGAGGCTTCCGGACTTCCAGTGCGGTGCGTGTAGCAGTGCAGCAGATTCCGAAACCGGGATACGGTGGACTGCCCCAGCGGCTTGTCGTCGTAGGAACCCATCACCGCCGGCGGGTGCTCGGGGTGGGCAAAATGCGCGCGCACGTGATCCAGGAGGCGGGGATCAGGGACCACATCGGAATCCAGGAACAACAGGACTTCGCCGGACGCCTGCGCCGCGCCGCGATTCCGGGCCGCCGCCGGTCCGGAGTTCCGTTCCAATTCGATCAGCCGGACGCCCGCGGTTCGTACCAATTCTTTCGTCCGGTCGCGGGAACCATCGTCGACCACGATGCATTCGTCTCGCAGCGTCAACTGCGGCAGCAGCGCGGCAAAGAAGTGCTCAATATCAGCGGCCGCGTTATAGGCCGGCACCACAATGCTGATCGTCAATTCCCGCAATCCGGTAGCCTATTGTCCTACGGCAGCGCGTCGCCGAGCACCCCCGACACGCTCCGGCGGCCCTCATCGGGCGGTAACGCCTGGGATGCGGGCCGGCTTTCCTTCGAGTTTGTGCAGACCCGGAACCGGTCCTGTTTCGATCATGCGTCCAGGGCTGTCTCGGCTCTGGATGTTCAGCGACTGTCTGTTTCTACAACGGAGCGCCGGGGCAGGAGACCACGGGTTTCCAGCAGCATCTCCCAGGAAACGTCTAGGGCTCCGCTCCAACCCGGGCCGGATGGAGGGGCTGCGCATTCTCCATCTGCTCGATCTCTTCCCGGCTCAACCGGAAACCGTCTTCATGGTAATCGGTATCGGCATTCACCGACCACAGGTCGAACTGGCCCTCCCCGAGGATGTTACGGGCGGCCAGAATGCCGGTCAGCATGGAGTGGTCCTGGTTGTTGTAGCGATGCATCCCATTGCGGCCAATCAGTTGGAGATTGGGAACGATTTCCAAGAACGCCCGGACCTCATCCAGCGCGCGCTGATAGGAATCGTCGTAAACCGGATAGGCCTTTTCCACGCGCAGAACCGTGCCGTCTTCGACCAATGCGGGATCCACCAGGCCCAACGTTGCGATCTCGCGCTTGGCCTGCTCCAACAGGGCTTCATCGTCGGATTCCCACAGATGATCGCCTTCAAAGCAGAAGTACTCGAGGCCCAAGCAGGTGGTCTCCGGATCCGGGACCATCTCCGGACTCCAATTGTTGTAATTCTGAATCCGGCCGACCTTCACGTTGGGATCGTGGACATAAATCCAGTTGTCGGGGAACAGATTCTTGCCCCGAACGATCAGGGCGACGGTCAGGAAGTCGCGATACCGGAAGGACTCGGCAGCCTCGCGCAGCCGCTTCGGTGGGGCCGGGTCCAGCTTGCGCAGTAACTGCCGGATCGGCATGCTGCTGATGTAGTGGTCCGCCGAGAAGCGCTTGCCGCCCGCCACAATCGCCTTGATGCGGCCGGGCTCCCATTCGATCCGCTCCACCGGGGAATTGTAGTGAACCTCCGAGCCCTTTTCGACCAGGATATCGCGCGTCCGGTTCCACATCATCCCGGGCCCTTTTCTCGGATAGTCGAATTCCTGGATGAGCGTCTTGGGCACGCTTCCTTTGGACAAAAACGGGTGCCGGATGGCGCTCTTCAGGATGGCCCACACCGAAAGACCACGGATCCGTTGGGCAGCCCAATCGGCCCGGATCTCGGTACAGGGAATGCCCCACACTTTCTCGGTGTAGGTTTTGAAGAAGGTCTTATAGAGGCGTTCGCCGAATCGGGCGATCAGCCATTCCTCCAGGTTCTCCTGCTGGCGCGGAGGGAAGGCCTTGGCCTTCAGGAAGCTCAGCCCACAGAGGAACGTCTCCACCAGCCCCAGCCCCTGCAGTGCGTTCAGCGGCTCAATCGGGTACTGGAAGAACTTGGAACGGTAGTAGATGCGGGAAAGGCGGTTGCGTTTGATGAAGTCCTCGCCCAGGACCTCCTCCCACATCCGCTGGACGCGCGCAACACGGGTAAAGAAGCGATGCCCACCGATATCGAAACAGTAGCCCTTGTACTCGGCGGTCCTGGAGAGGCCACCGACGCAGTCGGTTCCTTCGATGATCGTGGATTTCGCTCCGTGGCGGCCTAATTCGTACCCAGCAGATAAACCAGCCGGGCCGGCTCCAACGATGAGAGTCGACGGCTGTCGCATAATTCTGGTGCCTTCCTCCGAGTCGTACGCCAATGCTACGCGCCTATGTTGAACAGGTTGTCATAACGACAGACATCGGGGAATAGGACGTTAGCACTGGTTCACACCAGTACAGAAGCCCCCCCGCTAACGTACTTCGTCTATAGCCCGTCAGACGAGAATTCGGACTAAGCCCTTCGCTCCATCCTGCTTCACCTTTGGTACCCGGGGTGGGACTCGAACCCACACTCCCGTTGCCGGAAAAGGGATTTTAAGTCCCTTGCGTCTACCGATTTCGCCACCCGGGCGTGACTTTGCAATCACTTACGAGTCCCAATTCAGCGCCGCAGAACTCTGGGGAAAGGATCTCTCCGATATCTCCTCCAACCAATAAAAAAAATACCCAGCGTGGCTTTCGAATCTGCCCTGGCCACACCGGCTCATATATTCAGTTTCATTATAACGATTTGGCAGGCGTCGTGCTCCCGCCGGGAATCGCGCTGTGATAGGCTATCGGCCATGAACCGGCTGATCCTTCTTACGGTTACAGGCCTTCCCTTGCTGGCCCAGCTTCCCGCGCCGAATGCCGCGGGCGTAACCACCGGGCATCATCACATCATGGTGGCTGATGCGAAGGCTCATAAAACGATATGGGTAGATGTACTGGGTGCCGAGGTCACCGGCAAAGCGCCGCTGGAATTTTTGAAGCTCCCCGGCATCTTCATCGGCTTGGCGCCAGGTAAGGGGGTGGGCGGCACCGAAGGATCGTCCCTCGATCATTTTGCGATGGCGGTGAAGGATTACGACGGGACGCGGGACAAACTCGCCGCGGCCGGGGTGAAGATCGTGCGAGACCGGAACGAATCGCCGCGTGAGTTCGTCGCTCTGTTCCCGGACGATGTCAAAGTCGAGTTCTATGAGGACCAGTCGCTGGCCACGCCGATCGCCCATCATCATATTCACCTGTTCACCACTGACCCGGACGGGCTCCGGGATTGGTACGTCAAGGTGTTCGGCGCCGAGGTCACCGAGGAAAACGGGCGCATGGTGACGAGAATTCCCGGCACTCTGCTCAGCTTCCGCAAAATCGACGCCGCGGCCGCGCCCACCGAGGGCCGCGCCCTGGATCACACCGGATTCAATGTGAAGGATGTGGTTGCCTTCTGTGAGCGCGTGGCCAAAATGGATATGGAATGCCAGCGGCCGTTTGGCGAGAACGCTCCGGTTGCGATGCTGGTGGATCCGGCCGGGACACGCATCGAAATCAACCAGGGGCTGGAGAACCGCTAGCCCGCTGAATCCCTGGCGAAACTTTGGAGAACCCCACATGCAGCCACCAACCCACATCCGTACTTTTATCATTTCGGCACTAGGAATTCTTCTGTTAGCGGCCTGTGCCAGACCCGCGTCCAGCCAGAACAAATCGGGCCAGATCCTGGTCAAGGATGGCAAGTTCGGAGGTCTGACCGTGACCTACAAAGTCATTCTGCCGGAAGGGTTTGACAAGAATAAGACCTATCCGGGCGTGCTGGCCCTACCCCCAGGCCCGCAGACGATGTCGATGGTCGACGGGATGATCGCGCGCAACCTGAACCGGGAGTCTGCTCAGCGCGGCTACATCACGGTGATTCCCGCGGCTCCGGCGGCGGGCCTGTTCTTCCAGGGAGGCGAGGCGGCGTTCCCCGACTTCCTGGATCAGATCCTGAAGGATTACCACATCCGCGATGACAAATTTCACGTTATCGGGATCTCGAACGGCGGCATCAGCGCATTCCACATCGCCGCCCGGTACCCCCAGTACTTTCTGACAATTATCGGGATGCCCGGCTACCTGAACGACTCCGGAAAGTACATGAGCGCGATGAAAGGCAAGTGCATTCACATGTACGTCGGAGAGAACGATTCCGGCTGGCGGGACGCCATGGAAGCCGAGGCCAAGCAGTTTCAGGACGCCGGCATCAGCACCACATTTTCCATTGAGCCCGACCAGGGGCACGTGATGCGAACGCTGCAGGACAAAGGCGCGGCGCGGATCTTCGATCACCTGGACGCAGAGCCGAACGGCTGCCCCCAGTAGAAATCGTTACTCGACGGTCACCGGACGCTGCGGCCCGTCCACGACATAGCTGAGCACGCCGCGGATGGTACGGCCATCGTTCAGATGCACGGGGAAGGTCCTGGGATTGCCGGACTGAGGGAACACCGTCATCGACATGTTCTGCGTGGGGCTCGAATCCAGCATCTCGCCGGGGATGAGAATCCAGCCCCAGTTGGCGGGGACGAAGCACGCCAGGTTGTTCACGTTTACGACCATCCATTCGCCCGGAGCGTAGCCGGTCGGGTCCCACCGGACGGCGTTGTCCTGATCGCGGCGCAGATGGATCGTCTCATCGAGCGGCGTTTCCCAGGTCGGGACCGGCGGAAAATGAAACGGCTGCTGTAGGGCCGGAACCTCATCCCCCCCGCTGAGTTGCATCATCCAATCACCACCGGGGAAATAGTTAGGATCGTCGGTGACAAGGTTCATCCCATAGCCGGGAGCGTCCAGAGGCTGGTTTGCATTCATTTGAATCTGTTTTCCCCCCGGGCCGAGCAGCACAAGCGAGTCGCCGCTGGCGAGGCCCCGCGAAGCGTAAGTCGGGTTCAACAGCCTGTTATCCGAAGGCCGCGGTGGGCGGCAGCTATAGCTCATCGAAGGCGTCAACTGCAGCCCGGTGAATCGAAACACCCGGTTCGGCTGGGTCGGCCCGAATCCGATATCGATCTGGTAGTCGAATCCCTCCCCAGGGCGAATGTTCCGGGTCATCTTCAGGACCCCGAGATCGACCTCAGCCTTGTCGAACTGAGCATCGGCATCCAGGGTCGCCAATTCCGCTTCGGACAGCCCGAGCGGATGGATACAGGGCCCCGGCTCGTCACGAATCGGCAGCGCGAGGTATCGGCTGCGCACACCGCCGACCTCCACCGCCAGCGGGACATAACATCCCAGCTTCGTACCGGGAGGCATCTCGAAGTTGATCTGTTCCACTCCGGGGTAGCCGGCCAGAGGAGCCGTGTAGCTGGGAGCGAGTTCCCTATCCGCCACCCAGACCCTGGTATCGTCGCGGCCCGCGCCGTGCAGGCCCGTGGTCCAGATCGAGACGTACTCGCCCGGCGACCGCCGGCCGGGTCATGCCGCTCAGCAGGTAACCTTCATCGGTCGTCAGTGCGGCCTTCACCACACCGAACGCGGCTCCGCTCAGGCTAAAGATCGCCGGGGCGTAGTCGAACAGCTGACGTACCGCCGCGGACGGTTGTTCCGTTCACCTCAAAGCGTGACTCCCAGTTGGCCCACGGGCGCCTCGGGCGGGATAACAACCGTAATGTTCCGGTCGTCCTTCGGGATTCCCATCGCCTGGAATTCCTGACCGTAGGCGGCTATGAAGGTCACGGGGATCTGGTCCAGGCCGGTCAGGGAAGGAACAGAAGGAGCCGCCACGTTGAATGTTCGCCAGAGACCCGGGAGCAAGGTTCCCGAAGTTCGCGGCATTGCTGATCGTCAGGTAAGGAAAAGGAGGAGGTATCGCGCCAGACGGCTTCGTCAGCAGGAATGTGGTCAGGGCGAGGGCGCAAGCTGGTCACCCGGGATCACAACCTGCCCCCACCCGGCTTGCGCCAGGCACACGGTCGAATCAACCCCGATCGCCATGAGTTCGCCAGGACGTAACCGGACGGATCCCATCGGATGACGTTCTCTGCATCGCGACGAAGATGAATGGTTTCGTCCAAAGGTGTGTCCCACGTCGGCGGAGGCGGGAGATGAAACGGCTCCTGCAGCGGCGATACCTGGTCGCCGCCCGGCAATCTGCATCAACCAGTCTCCACCGGCGATCAGCGGCGGGTTCGCGTCCAGCAGATCGGCTCCGTAGGACGACTGGACGCCACCGGTGTCGACATCCTTTTTCAGCTCGATCTGCTCGGCCCTCCGGCCCCAGAAGAACCACCGCTCCGCCGGAATCCAGTCCACCCGGAACGCTGGTTGGATTCAGTTGTGCGGATTCCGAACGGGTGAGAGGCCGGCACCCGTATGCCAGCGAAGGCGGACGCTGCGGCCCGGCGAACCGAAACACGTCGCTACGTGACACGGAGCGTATTCGACGATATCGACAGCCGCGCTGATCTCCACGCCATCCAAATTGACGCTGAGTTCGGTGTGTCCCACAGGCACTTCTTCCGGCACGATCGCGGTCATATTCCCGGCATCGCTCGGCACACCCATCGCAATGAATTCTTGGCCGTCGCTGGAGGTGAAGGTTAACGGCACCTCCTCCAAGCCTTTCAGGGTTCCGCCGATCACTTGAACGTTGATCCGTGATCCGGGGGCCATGCGCCCAGCATTCGCGGCATTGCCGACATAGAGAACGGAGATCGGGGGCCAGGCACTGGACGGCGTCGTGAATAGCAGCGCAGCCATGACCGAGCACAACCCAGCACAGCGGTCGGCGAATCAGGCGGTAGGAAGTCCAAAGGGGTGCGGCATGAATTAACTCAGGTCGGAGAGCAAACGCTGCTTGAATTCGGACGCGGGGAAGACGTTTTTATTAAATCACGAATTCCAGCAGAAATTCAGAGTAATTCCTGATACGCATCCCAGGTGAGCCGAGCCGTGCGCTCCCAGGTGAACTCCGCAGCGCGAGCCTTCCCAGCTTCGGTGAGCGTCCGAGCCAGCTCTTCGTCGGTCGCCAGACGAACGATTTGCGCGGCGATCGCATCCGGGATCCTCCGGGTCGGCAAGCAGCGCCGCATCACCGGCAACCTCCGGCATCGCGGACCGGTTCGATGTCACAACAGGGATGCCATGCGCCATCGCCTCCAGCACCGGCATCCCGAAGCCTTCATCCAGAGACGGGAACGCAAAGATCGAGGCGGTTGAAAAAAGCCGCTCCCGCTCGGCATCGTCGATGTAGCCGGTCACCTGAATCTGGCCTCGTCGCGGGCTGGCGTCGACCGCCGCGAGTTCCTCTTGTGCGCCGTACCCGTCCGAAGCTCCGGCCAAGATGAGACGCCACTCGTCCCCCAGGGCTTCTTCACACGCGATCTCAAACGCGCGCACCAGGCGAGCGATGTTCTTCCGCTTTTGCAACGCGCCGACGAATAGGATCACCGGCCCCCGCTTCTCACGGCGATATGGTGCGAGGCCATCCTCCGGCGCGCGTGGATGTGGGGCGGGGCCATGCCCCGCCAGCGCCGCCGAAGCAACCCCGTGCGGCACGACGCGAATCCGGCTCCTTGGAACGCTCAGTAACTCCTCGATCTGGCTCGCCGTGAATTCCGATACAGCAATGATGAGGTCGCTGCGCTCTGCCGCGCCCCGGGCCTGCCCGGTGAACCGCGCCCGGAAGTCCTCGGTCGAATACTCACTGGTCATGACGAACAAATCGTGAAAGGTGACCACGGTTCGCCGCCCCGGACGGTCGACACGTTGGTTCAACGCGTGAAACAGATCACCGCGCGGGGTCGCCACGCAACAACCGGCGTGATGCATTCCTCGGGATGGTCTGCCCGAACGAACGCAGGAATCGATTTGGCCGGTAGTAACAGAGGAAGCGTTCACCAGGATGCGCGGCGGCAAGGGCGTGGATCAGTTCGCGGGAATAGACGCCGACCCCGGATAGATGGCGGCCCAGGCTGTAGGTGGCATCAAGCGCGATGGTCATGAACGGCAGGCGTTAGCAAGCGTGGCGCGGGTCGGCGCGAGTGCTCGCCTGTCATGTTCTCATGTTTGGTGGACGGCGTTGGTCAACGATGCAGGCGGGTCACTGACTAACGAAAGGATGGCATTGCAAGCATGTGTTCTGCGCGACACTTACCCTCCGCAAGCTGAACCTCGCCCCAACTGCTCAGCGAACCGTTGCGACCGCCTGGGTCCACGGAGCCAGATCCGCTTCGGCAAGCTTCAGCAAACCCTCGATCGACACCGGCCGGGCGGCATCGAAAATCGCCGTCCCCAAAATGAGGCGCGCCGAACGGGCGACGTCCCTTAGCTGCTTTCCGCGCGACTCCAGGTCGCCGGCGTCCTTCTCGATCATGGCCAACCCGAGCCGCGCCCGGCCCAGACGCCCGATCAGGTCAAGAGGTCCAGCCGACATCCGGAGCGCCTCGACGGCTTCCAATAAATCGGTGCCTGCCGTCAGGACCCCATCCTCGGCCTGCTGCGCGGATTCACTGGATCCGGCATGGCACGGTTCCACCAACATCAGCAGGATGCGTCCGCCCTTCTGGATTATGAATTCGCGATCCCTCTCGAGCGCCGCCAGGAATGCCGCGCGGGTCAGCAATCCCGTATTTTGATCGCGAGTGGTGAGCGCGCGCATCGCCGTCAACAGCCGGTGGCGTTTCAATGCGCGTCGCATCGCCGCGGCCACGGGAAGACAATCCAGTTCGGACTTCAGCAGAACATCCTGCGCACCCTCCTGCAACCGGCACTCGGCCGCGGGCAGATCCCCTTGCGAGGTCAGCAACACCATGGGAACCTCTGACGCAATGGTTTGAAATCTCGCAAAGGTCCGGGCGGGAGGACTGTCGGGCAGATCGAGCTCCACGAGGGCGATATCAATCGGAGTGATGGCGTCGCGCCGTTCGAGCAAAGCCTCGGCTTGACGCCAATTGGTCGCGAAGACGCACTCCAGGTGAGTCCAGCGGCTCCAATAGGGACCGCCGTCCAGTTCGGAGAGGACTTCCTGCAGCAGGAGGACCTCATCCGGATCCGGCTCGATCACCAATACATGAATCGACATGCCTGAAAACTAGTGCGCGCGAGCGGAGAAGCTCTCAAAGGACCTTCCATCCTGTTAAGAAGCGACTTTGTATTCCTTCAGCTTGCGGTACAGGGTGGTGCGTCCGATGCCCAGCAGATGCGCGGCGATGGCGCGGTCCCCACCGGTATATTCGAGAGCATGAAGAATGGCTCGCCGTTCCAGCTCGGCCAGAGGGATCACTCCGGGCAGCTTACGTCCGAAATTTGCCGCCGCGGCGCCCTGTGACCCCGCAAAGTCTTCCGCGTCGTCGGTATCGGCCAAACTATGGCGGTCGCTGGCGATCCCCGGGCCCCTGCGGACCGCCGGAGCGGGAAACTCGATGGCCGTACCCGCCGCCGCGCCCGCCGAAGCCATCAGATACTGCGACTTCTGCTGCGCAACGAAGTTCTGCAGGCTGGAAGGCAGGTCGGCGACATGCAGCAGAGGACCAGAGTTGATCGCCACCATGTGCTGGACGCAATTCTCCAGTTCGCGCACATTGCCCGGCCAATCATAGGCCAGCAGGACCTCCATCGCCTCCGAGGTCATGGAATAGCTGCCGTCCACGCGGCTCAGGAAATGATGCACCAGCGCCGGAATGTCCTCGCGGCGTTCCCGCAGCGGCGCGATGCGAATATTGATGACGTTCAGCCGGAAGTAGAGGTCGCGACGGAAGTTGCCCTTCTCCACTTCCTTGGCCAGGTCACGATTGGTGGCCGCGATGATGCGGAAGTCCGAGTGGCGCGTGGTCAGCGATCCCACCGGACGGAACTCTTTCTCCTGCAGAACGCGCAGCAGCTTGGCTTGCAGGTCGAGCGGAAGCTCGCCGATCTCATCAAAGAATGCGGTACCGCCGTTGGCGGCTTCAATCAATCCGATTTTGGCGACCGCGGCTCCCGTGAAGGCTCCCTTGGCATGGCCGAACAGTTCGCTTTCCATCAGCGGACCCACCATGGAAGAGCAATCGATGGTGACAAACGGCTCGCGGGGGTTCGACAGCTCATGCACCGCGCGGGCAACCACTTCCTTACCGGTACCGGTCTCACCTAGCAGCAGCGCCGGCCAACGGCACTTGCTGAGCTTGTCGATCATCTTCAGGACGTGCCGCGTTCGCACGCTTTGGCCCACCAGGACATGCCGCTTCCCGCTCCGACCCGCGGTTTCCTGCGGAGGTCGTTGCAATGTCGGCGTTCGCCATTGGCCCGTGCTGTACTTCATGGAAGCCATCTACCCTATCCTTTGTCCTGTCGTTGTGCTCGCATCGGCTCGTTCCATTCCGGCACTCTAGAACACTAGTGCGTTGCTCGAAGATAAACTCTACAGGGAATTTGAAGAGTTCTATAGACCCCACTAGGGGGTTCTGGGGTAGGTTTGTTGGGGGTAGGGAGCGACCCGCAAATGGGGGTAGTACCGGGGAAGGTCGCGATGGAACCGGATCAATGGTGGGTCCGCTATGGCCCGGAGTAAGACTACTCCGCAGTCACCAACGCTTCTCCGGAGATCGCAGAGACTTCTTCCGCCAACTGGACCGCTTCCGGGCGGGACAAATCTTCCCCAACCAGCACGCGCCATACGATTCCCTGATCACCATCGCCCGCCGCGACATCCCGAGCCACGATTCGTGCGTTCGCGTCGGGAAGGCGGGAAGCAATTCGATCGCGTACGCGCATGGCTCCATCCCGAAACCGAAACGCCCCGGCTTGTACGACGAATCCTGCACCCGCATCAAGTGCACCGGCCTCCAGTGCACCCGCCTCGGCTGCACCAGTTTGGTGTGTACCAGCTTGGTGCGTACCAACTTGGTTTGTACTAGCTTGGTGTGACGTAGCCGCGGATTCCTGAGGATCGCTCGCAGCATCTTGCTGCGGTGCGCTACCGGTATGCAGATCGATTGAAGCCAGACTGGCATCCGGAGCATCGACGATACGTAACTCTACCGGGACGACTCCGGCACGCAACATGTCGATCTCGCGCGCGGCGGCTCGTGAAAGATCAATGATGCGTCCATCGATGAATGGTCCACGATCGGTGATGCGCACTTGAACTTTTTTCCCGTTGCTCAGATTGGTCACTTCCACCCAGGTGTGAAACGGCAAGCTGCGATGCGCGGCGGTAAGTTCTTCCATATCGTAGATCTCACCGGAGGCAGCCATGCGTCCATGGTAAGGATTGCCGTACCAACTGGCTTGGCCACGTTCGATCGCATCTTCGAACTCATCGGGATCAGAAGAAGGTTCCCGTGAGGAACGGTCCGCGTTGCCTGCGTTCGGCGTGCTTCGCGAAACCGATGCCGATGCGCTTCCACCCGCAACTGGAGCGGGTACGGGCGCGCTTGCCACATGCTTGTTTCCGCAACCGGCAAGCAGGAACGCAAGAAGAACCAACACGCCCGGCGGGCATGCGCGCTGCGATACAACCGGGATCCGGCTTCGACGGCAATGCTCCATCGAAGGCGAATCCGATGCACTCTGGAAGCGTTGAATCCACGTCGAGAGCATCAAAACAATTCCTTCTTGGCACGTTTCAACGTGATGTTGAGCAAGCAAGCGGCCCACACCATCGCTGATGCTTCTATCATCGCTTCTTTCCTATTGATTTTGCTACCTACTTTTTCTCTTGACAAACCTTTGGAACCACCTTATAAAGGGGACACGAAGCGCATCCCTTGCCGGGGTGCGCGATTTGATATTAAGGGAGAATCAGTCAATGTTGTTTGCAACCAAAAAGAAAGCAGCCAAGAAGGCCGCCAAGAAAGCGGTCAAGAAGGCAGTGAAGAAGAAAGCAGCCGCGAAGAAGAAGGCTGTAGCCAAGAAGAAGAAGTAAGCAGCCTCCTTCGCAACTGTAACGAAAACGGCCTCGGGCAACCGAGGCCATTTCTTTTGCTCTGCGATCTTGCTCTTCGATCCTTGCTGTTCTCGCTTGGATCTCTATCCCCGCCACGAATGCCACGACCACACCACAGCGATCTCATCACCGCGTGCTGCGTTGCTCCCCCTACAGAGACAACCCTTTCAAGTACTCGCGGAAGGCTTCTCCCAGATCATGACGTTGCAAGGCAAACTCTACCGTGGCTTTCAGGAAGCCCAGTTTGTCCCCGGCATCGTAGCGCGTGCCATCAAAGCGGAATCCATAGATGGGACGGCTGCGCAACAGATGCTTCAACGCATCGGTCAGTTGAAGTTCCCCGCCCGCGCCGGGTTCAATCGATTCGATCGACGTGAAGATCTCCGGCGTCAGCACGTAACGTCCGATGATCGCCAGGTTCGACGGCGCATCCTCCGGCTTCGGCTTCTCCACCAGATTGCGGATACGGTACAACCGGTTTCCACCGTTGGCGTCCTGCACCGGTTCGGCGTCCACCACACCATAGGCCGAGATGCGATCCCGCGGCACTTCCATCAACGCCACCACCGGCGCGCCATAGAACTCAAAAACATCCAGCATCTGCTTCAGGCACGGCACGTCGGCCGAAACGATGTCATCGGAAAGGATCGTGGCGAAGGGTTCCTCGCCAATCAGTTCGCGCGCGCGAAGAACGGCGTGTCCCAACCCGAGCGCTTCCTTCTGCCGGACGTAAGCGATGTTCACCATATCGCTGATGGCGCGCACCGTGGCCAGCATCTCTTTCTTGTTCTTCGCCTCCAGCAGGTATTCCAGCTCAAAGCTGACGTCGAAGTGGTCCTCAATCGCCGACTTCCCTCGTCCGGTCACAATGACGATGTTCTGCACCCCGGACTGAATCGCTTCCTCCACACCATATTGAATCAGCGGTTTATCCACCAAGGGCAGCATTTCCTTGGGCATGGCCTTGGTCGCCGGCAGAAAACGCGTGCCCAAGCCGGCGGCGGGGAAGACTGCCTTGCGTACTTTTTGCGTCATGGTTCCTATTCTATCCAGCGATCGTTTCGGCGAACGGAGGCAGATGGCTCCAGCGACGCCCACCCTAGGGAACTTGTGGCGCGGTTACGCGAGGGGCCGCCGCCGGAGCCGCGCTCTGCGCGATCGGCTCGACGGAACGTCCGGAGGGTAAGGGCGCCGGTCCGGTCGATATCGACTGTGGAGCCGATGCGGGATCCGGGAGGATCGGACCCAACGGAGGGTTCTCTAAGTTAGGTCCCCCGATGTTGAACGGATCACCGGCATATTTTTCCGGTTCCCCTTGCATGCCGCGCTCGTTGAGGATAACCAGATCCACACGCCGGTTCCGTTGGCGTCCCGCCTCGGTATTATTGGAGGCGACCGGAGCGGTATCAGCGTATCCGGCAACCGACAAGCGTTCACGCGGAACGCCAAACCGGTTGGTCAGGATTTCGAGCAGCGCGATGCTGCGCGCCGCGGACAATTCCCAGTTGTTGTGAAACCTCTGCGTGCTGATCGGCCGCGAGTCGGTGTGGCCTTCGAGGCGCACCGGATTGGGAATCTTGAGGATGGCTTGCGCGATTTTGGAAAGACCGTCGTAGGCGTCCGGAGAGACGTCCGCGTCTCCCGACGGAAACAGCGCGGTCTGCGCGAAACTGATCACCAGTCCGCGCGAGGTCATGTTGAGCTTGATCTTCCCGCCGCCGATCTCATCCCCCAATTCCTTGCGCAGGATCTCCAGCGACGGCAGCAGTTCGGCCAGTTCCGGCCCCGTCGGCCGGTTCGCCTCCCGAGCACTGTCGTCTCTCTCTGTTCCCCCCGGGCCATGCATCTGCGCGCTCCCTTGCCCGGTCCGATCCACGGCTCCGCCCAGCACCGCCGCCATCAGGGCGGACATATGATCTTCCTCGAAGGCTTGTTTGACAGCCTCGGAGATCTGGGCCGCGCGATCCCGGTCGGTTTGCGCCGAGGCGAACAGCACCACAAAGAAGGCGAACAGCAACGTGATGAAGTCGGCATAGGAAATCAGCCACCGTTCATGGTTCACCGCGATGGACGGTTTTTTGCGGCGCACCACCGCGAGAGATCTCCGATCAGTAGTCACTGTTAGACCGTTGCACGCCGGCAAACGCCTCCAACTTGATGCGCAGGAGTTTCGGATTCAGGCCTTCCACCAAGCCCACCACGCCTTCGGTGATCAATTCCTTCCGCCGGACCTCGACCGCCGCCCGCGCCTTGATCTTTTGCGCCGCGGGCAGGAAAAACAGATTCGCCGACCCAACGCCGTAGATGGTGGCGACAAAGGCATTCGCGATCCCGTGCCCCACCTCATCGATATTGGCAAGGTTCTTCATCACCTGAATCAGCCCCATGACCGCGCCGATGATGCCGATCGTGGGCGCATACCCTCCGGCGCCTTCCAGGACCTTGGCTTCCTCCTCGGCGCGCGCCTCGTCCATTTCGACTTCCATGCGGAGCATGTCGCGAAGCTCCTGCAAATCGGCGCCGTCAATGGCCAGCAGCATTGCCTTTCTCAGAAACGGGTCGCTGATGTCGTTGGCTTCCTGCTCCAGCGCGGTCAATCCCTGCTTGCGAGCCTGGCCCGCATAGCGAATGATCTGATCCAGAACCGCGCCGAGCGGCGGACTGGGGTCGCGCACCAGTTCGGTGAGGCGCTTGGCGGCGCCTTTCAAGGTCGCCTGCGGGGTCGAAACCATCACGGCCCCCAGCGTTCCCCCGATGACGATCAACGCCGCGGTGGGCTGCGTGATGTCGGCAATCTGCCCGCCCTCCAGAATCAGTCCGCCGATCACGCAGATGCCGGCAATCGCTAACCCCAAGAAGGTCGCGTAATCGGTCGTGCCGTGCTGTTCGGGTTCCTTCTCTGCCATCTAGCCCCGGTCCTCCCCCGCCTGCCGTGCGAGGTTTCTCTCCGCGAGTGCATCCCCGGGCTCGATCGCAACGCCGGCCTCAGCGCTCCGGTCGGACGCAGCCCCCTTGCCGGAACTCGCATCCCAGTCGATCTCCGGGCCCATGTCCGCACTCCTCTCCGAGGTCGGTCGAGCCGCATCCCCCACCGCGGACTCCGTCACGCTCGCAGCAGGATTGTGGACCACGGGATCTTCGGCGAATGGGGATTGCCGCGCAACCAGAGTTGCCGGCGGCTGCCGGATCTGCCGTTGATACTCGATCGCCTTTTCCATGACCTCGGCCGCCGACTCGAGAACCACATATTTCTGCCCATTCGTCAGACTGATCACGGTATCCGGCGTCGTCTCGATCTGCTCAATCAAGTCGGCGTTCAGCACCAAAGACGCTTTGTTGATGCGTGTGAGCTGAATCATATTCGGCGAACCTCCCGAGGTCCCGCCGGCATCTCGTCGAGCGCCGGCCCCGCCCGCCGAAATCCGATTCTGGATTCGGCGTCCATGAAAGATTCGGCGTCCCTGAAACACACGAAGGGCAGACACACTAAGGGGGTCCTGTCCTCGCTCATCGGCGCGGAACCGCAAAGTTTGAATGGAGATGGCGCCAGCAGACGCGCCGCAGCCGCTCGGCCGGGGAGGCTATTTGAGGATCTTCAAGATGGACTTCAGCTCGTCGCGGATCTCGGTCAGCGCCGAAGGCGGGACGTCGAACAACCCGGCTTGCAGCTTGGCCGGCTTGGCCGCGGTCTTCCGCTTACTGGCTTTCTCGGCCGGCGGAGGTGCGTCCACCTTCCCGCGCGACTCCAGGTACTTGCGCGCGCCCTTGATGGTGTACTTCTTCTCGTAGAGCAGGTGCTTGATGTCGAACACCAGTTGCACGTCCTTGCGCCGATAGAGCCGATGCCCGGTGCCCGACTTCTTCGGCCCCAGGCTCGGGAACTCGGTCTCCCAAAACCGCAGCACGTACGGCTTGATGCCCGCCAGACGAGCCACCTCCCCAATCCGGAAATACAGTTTGTCGGGGATCTCGGACTTGCTCAACAGCGGGTTGTCTCCCGCCTCAGGCAATTCAACCGGAGTGTCAGCATCGGAATCGGCAGTGTGCGGCTTGCTCATACGAGTACCCTTATTCTAATGTCGTTGCTCACAGGAATCCATCCCGTTCGAGAGGCCCTGCGTGCCGGCCGGCCGATGGACCGGGTCGTCATCGCCAAGGGAGCCGGGGGAGCCCGCATCAAAGAGTTGATCGCATTGTGCCGCGAGCACGATGTCCCGATCCGCTATGAGCCGCGCGACCAACTCAACCGCGCCGTCGGAGGAGCCAATCATCAGGGCGTCATCGGCTACGGCGCCGCCGGCAGATTCGCCTCACTGGCGGAAACCGGCGAATCCAAGGGACTGCACGTCATCCTGGACGGCATTGAGGATCCGCACAACGTCGGCGCCATCATTCGCACCGCGCATGCCGCCGGAGCCGCGGCCGTCGTCATCCCGGAACGCCGCGCCGCGGGTGTCACCGAAACCGTGCAGCGCTCCGCCGCCGGAGCCCTGGCCTATCTGCCCGTCGTGCGCGTCGGCAACATCACGCGCGCCATCGAGGACCTGAAAGAGCGCGGTTTCTGGATCTACGGGCTCGACGAACGCGGCGAGCAGAGCTATGACCAGGTCGAGTTCACCGCGCCCACCGCCATCGTGCTCGGAGCCGAGGGCAAGGGCCTGCATCAGAACGTCGCCAAGCACTGCGACTTCCTGGTTTCGATCCCCATGGCCGGCGCCGCCGAAGGAAAAGGTGTCGCCTCCCTCAACGTCAGCGTGGCCGCGGGCGTCGTACTCTTTGAGTGGAAGCGTCGCGCCTTGCACGCAAAGTGACGTCCTCTCCCCCGAAGAACTAAAATTGTAGGAACTTTTGCTGGCGGCTTGGCATCTACTAGTCTTTAGCCCATTTGATGCGGAACATTCCTGGCAACAATTGTTATACAATCCCAAATGTCAGCAGACGGAGCAAACCTCCCCATGGATGAATTTCGATTAGGCGACGAAATCGACGATTATTGCGTGAAGTGTAAGCGCCTGACGAATCATTTGATCGTCTCCCTTGTGGATGACGAGCCCGCCAAGGTCCGCTGCCGCAGTTGCTATAGCGATCACGACTACCTCCGCGAGATCGCCCCGCCGACCAAGAAAGAACTGCAGAAAATGGCCGAGGAAGCCGCTGCGCTCGAAGCCGGCGAGGGAGAAGAGATCGACGCGGACGGAGACGGCGAGGAAGTCGAGGAACCCGCCAAGATCGCCAAGCCGGCGGCCAAAGCCCAGAAGAAATCCGCCGCAAAGAAGTCCGTGCCTGCCAAGACAGTAAAGAAAGCGGCGAAAAAAGCCCCCGCAAAGAAGACGGCTGCAAAGAAATCAACAGCCAAGAAGACAGTCGCGGCGAAGAAAGCGGCGAAGAAGTAACCGGAACCTAGAGCGGCATCAGGTCCGCACTGGTCTTCAACGTTGCCGCCCGCCGACTGGAACCGCGCAAAAAACGCATCGCGAGCCTGATCGCTCAAATGCTTCACCGCATCGGTGACCACTTCGATCCGCGCATCCGTGCCGCGCTCCTCCAGATATTTCCACAGCCCCTCGGCTGCATATTGCACGCAGATCTCGGTGACCACCCCATAGATCACGTAGCGGTCCGCCGCGAACCGATCCAGGATATCCGGCAGGTTGGGATTCGAAAAGCAGTACGAGATTCTGCTTTTCGAGAATGATCTGGCTCCGGACGCGTTGCCCCGCGTAAGGCGTCGCCCCCACTTGCCTAGGCGCGCTCGCGACAACCCACCGATCCCCCAGCAGCGTCGAAGCCGGCTTGCGTTGCCCCTCCGTCCCGGCGACGCAGTGCGGACGCCATTCGGCAAATTCGGGATCGTCCGGCGCGTGCGTATCGGTGGTCGAAATCACCGGAAACCCCTGCCGGGCCGCGAACCGGTTCAGCGCCGCAATGGTTTCGACGATCTCCTCGGCCCCCGGCACATACAACGCACCGCCCGGGAACAGGAAATCGTTCTGCGTGTCGATGTCGAAAAATACCGTCATCGGGTGCCCTGCCCGCTTTGCGGACTCGCCTACACTTCCCCAACGCCAGGCCGTGCCAGGTCTTCTTCCTGCAAGTGTTCTTCGCGAGCGCGTTTATACAGCGATTCAAGCTCGGTTGAATACTTCACCGGCCAGTCATCGGCATCTTCGAACAGACTCAGCAAGGATTTCGGCAGCTTCGCCAGCGACGCCGCCGCATGTTCCCGAGCCTCGGTCGCCGTCGGCAACCGTCCCAGCAACTGCCCCTGAAGGATCACCGGACGCTGCAGCGCCTCACAATCCGTGCGAGGCGTGGGGCGCTTTCTGCGCGACCCGGACATCTCGTCCGGGTCTTCATAGCTCGGGCATTCCGTATAAAGGCCGATCACATCATGGTCGGCGTACCGGAACACCTGCTTGGCGCCGGGCAGCGTGCGCTTGTCGCGGCTCATCTTGAACGGATAGCGGCGGCCGTCGGGCCCATCCACCTCCACCATCTTGTAAACCACGCTGAGCGACGGCGCGTCGGCGGAGACCGCCAAGTCGGTGCCGACCCCGTACGCATCGATCGGAGCCCGCGCCGCCACCAGTTCATTGATTTTGTATTCGTTCAGATCCCCGGACGCCATGATCTTGGCATCGCTGAGCCCGGCATCATCGAGAATCGTACGTGCCGCGGGCGCGAGCTCCACCAGGTTGCCGCTATCGAGCCGCACCCCCCACAGCGGACGTCCCAATTGCGCGGCGGTTCGCACGCCCTCCAGCGTGTCATAGGTGTCGACCAGATAGACCGTCTGATCACCCAGCAGCCGTTGCAACTTCTCGAAGGCGATGCGCTCGGCCGGGAAAGCCATGGTCCAGGAATGCGCCGCCGTGCCGAAGACCGGAATTCCGTAGCGCATCCCGGATTCGGTATTGCTAGTGCCGATGCACCCCCCAATATAGGACGCCCGGCCGGCCAGCACGCCGGCCTCCGGGGAGTGTGCCCGCCGCGTCCCGAACTCCACCACCGTGCTCCCGATGCCTTTGTGCGCTCCCGCGGCCCGCACCACGCGCGCCGCTTTGCTCGCCACCATTGACTGGAATCCGATGATCGAAAGCAGGCAGGTCTCAATCAACTGGGCTTCAATCAGCGGAGCCCGCAAGGTCAGAAACGGCTCGCCCGCAAACAGCGGAGTCCCTTCCGGAGCAGCGAACAGATCGCCGGTGAATCGCAGCCCGGCGAGCATTTCAAAGAACTCCGCCGGCGCGGCGGCGAACTGCGACAAGCCCTTCAGATACTCGATTTCCTCGGGCTGGAATTTCAAGTTCAGCAGGTAATGGACAGCCTGCTCGAGTCCCGCCGCCAGAACAAACCGGCGATGGGGAGGCAGTCCGCGAACGAACAGTTCGAAGGTGGCGCGATCATGCGCCTTGCCCGCGGCGAAGTACCCCGCCGCCATGGTGAGTTCGTATAGGTCGGTGACAAGCGCCGAAGGCGGCTGTTCAGGCATCTGTTCCCTATGAAACCACAGCCTGCGCGGCCAACATGGTTAGTTGTTGTCGGGAGGCGGCGGCTGGACGATCGCGCCACCCAGGCCCGCGAAGCTCTCGTTGATCTCCACAACATGGCCGTTGGCGAACTTGATGAACTTGATCACCCCCGGCGGCTGGCCGTAGATCCACTCTTCATAGTCGACGTTGTCCTTATACTCGCGGACCTTGTCGCGCGGACGGCCCAGCGCCAGCAGGACCTCTTCGTGATCCATTCCTTCAATGGCGCGCTCATCCTTGATGGCTTCCTGCACCGGTGGCGGCAACGTTTCGATAAAGAGCTCAGTGGCGGTCCGCTTGTCAAAGTCCATCAGCGGCGTCAGAATCTCTTTCAGCCGATCGGTATCGACGCCCGCGATCGAATCCTCGAAGCGAACTTCAATCGTGGTTCCCGCGCCGGCGTTGGGCTGCCGCTTGGTCACCGGCACGGTCTGATTCCCCATACCGACTTGAATCCGGTCGAGCCAGGACCCCTTCTTGGAGCCGTCGTTCAGCTGAATGGTGATTTTGTCGTCGTCGATCTCCATCTTGGTGATCTGAACCTGATCCCCAGGACGCGCGGCTGGACCTTCTTTAAAGTTCGCCTCGTCCCATTGATCGACGTCCCAGGTGCCGTCTTCATAGAAGCGTAGCGGTTTGTCGGATCGCGGCAAGGTGACCTTCGCGATCGCGAACTCGGCGCTCATGCCCTGCAGAAGTTCTACCTTCTGCTCAAAACTCAGCTTGTTGGTATCCGCGCGCAGTGAGGAGGGAATCAGCGCGCACACCACCAGCGCGCAAACCAACACGGCAGGGATCGGCAACGCGCTCCCCAGCAAACTGCCGAGCACAACCCGGTTGGGTCGCTTCATCCGCCGAATTCGGGACATAAGCTACCTCCGTCCGTCATTTGGGCGACGGCCGAAACAGGCTCCGGGTCGCGACGAATAACCCGCCCACAAGGAGGGTCGTCGGAAGACCGCCTTCCGGTCCGTAACTGCCACCGCTCCACAGGTCGTCCACATGCCATGTGAGGACGTATCCAGTTACCTTCATTGTAAACCCGCTGAGCTCGACGCCGAAGAACGGCAGCGCGAGGTTCCAACCAAAATGAATCCCCACGGGAGCATAGAGGCCGCGCGTACGCCACCAGGCATAGCCAAACAAGGCGCCCCACAGCCCGGTATTCAACAGCCCCAACATGGAAACGTTGAGATTCTCCATATGAGCCAGTGCAAAGAGCACGCTGAAGAGAATCAGCGGGACGGGCAACCCCTTCGCCCGAGCCAGGACCTGGAACCCGTAGCCCCGAAACAGAAGCTCTTCGCCGGCGGATCCCAAGGCCAGCAGGACGGCGATGCTCAGGGTGTTCATCAGCCCCGGAGCCGGCGCCGAAGCAGGCTCCAGCGTCGCCGCGCCGACCACAAGCGCTCCGCCGAGGATCAGCACCGCCGCTCCCGCACCCAGCACGAGCCCGATACCCAGTTCCCGGAACACACCCGGCCGCCATCCGAGCCCGCAACGGCTCCAGAGCAGTCCGTCATAACGCCAGACCATGAAGGCGTTGGCGCTCAGCCCGGCGCCGAAGCTGCTCAAGGCAGCCATCCAGAAGAGGCCCAGAGGAAAAAGCGCCGTTTGAAAAAGGACCCACAAGATAAACGCCAGAACGACGAACATCACGCAGCGGACAACAGGCGCGGTTGGGGGATCGAAGGAGCGGGGATCGTAGCGGTCTGGATCGGAGTACGGCGGCGGGCCACCGGATTCCGAGTCTTGCGTCGGGGAACTCATCGGGGCCTCACGATCGTCTCACGCCCGGGCTCCACTGGAAGCGCTCAGGTTCTGGCGGATGAGAAACAGGAAGCCGAGAGCAAGGACGGCGGCGATCGCGGAGCCAGTCAGGGCGATATCGGGTAACCACCGGGAGCGGAAAAAGAAGACGATCAACAGCCCGAAGAAAACGATTCGAACCAGCATTTTCGCCGCACCGGGGGAAAATTGGTTGGCCAGCCAGGTGGAGGCAAGCGTCACGGCCCATGTTAATAGGATGGCGAAGAGCCCGGTTTCGGCGAAGACCTCCAGGCTGGGCCCCACGAAGACGGTTCGGGTGGCCAGCACCGTGGCGACGCCGAGAACAATCATCGCCGCCGTCATCAGGAGCCCATAGAGCAGGCACAGCGCCGAATGGATCACCGCCGCGCGAAATCCCGTGCCGGGCTCCAGTTTTGCGGCCGCCGCGGGCGCGGCAAAGACCACGGCGATCGCCTGGTAGGCCCCCAGAACCACCGCGTCGAAGAATCCAACTCCTTGGAAAAACGGCAAAAAGATGCCGAAGGCGGCCAGGATCACTCCGTGCAGCAGGGCGGCCCGCACCCACAGCCGCTGTTCGGTGCGGAACCCCAGACGATGGACCAGCCGGGACGCCTGATCGCTGACATCTTGCTGAAACGTTGGCATTTGCGCAACTCTTCCGATTTATCGTATCAGTTCGGTCCAACCACGCACTGGGTTCCAGGCACGAGGTATGCGATGATCGGCGTGTGGACCGAACCCTATTAACACGAGGAATTTGCGGATGGTGATAGTACCTTGAGCAGGATAAAGGGGTAAGATTCTCCCGCATAAATGATGAGAGAACCCTATAGCGGAATTAGGGGATTTCATCTAAGTGACTGTTGCTAAACGAAAAGACCACCCAAGCCGATAGATTGTGTAAGAACACGTTATGCTGAACCGGCGAATTGAAACACGGATGCTCTGCGCGGACCTGGTGGACATCCAATGGAATGATCCGAGCGGCCGGAAACGCCGTGGGGTCGCCAATTTAGAAGATATCTCGCTTTCGGGCGCCTGCCTTCAGGTGGAGAAGCCGGTGCCGATCGGAGCGCAGATTCACATTACCTACCCGGACGGGGAACTGAGCGGGAAGGTGAAGTATTGCGTCTTCCGCGACATTGGGTACTTCCTGGGCATCGAATTTGACGAGGGCTGCCGCTGGTCGCAGCAGAGCTTCAAGCCGCAGCACTTGCTGGATCCGCGCCGACTGGTCGCCAACACGTTGAATCGCTATCGGGATGACGGCTCCGCCGCGTAGCCCTTCCGTTTCCGGAGACGCCCGTTACTCTTAGTACGTACTGGAACCTAAGGGGAGAAAACACGTGCAACTTCCTATGGCATGATTGTCACGAGGGCAGACCATGGCCGGGCTGTCCTGGAAGCTCCTGGAACCCGGGAAATACTGATAAGCTGGTAGCAAATTCCCTGATCCTTGCGGGAGCAGCCTCCGCAATCGCGCGGAAGCCACGAAAGGATAGACCAGGAACGCATGGCTACTCTAACGCAGAATCCGCCGGTCGAGTTGGCGCAACAAGAACGGCGCGAAATCTCCTGGCCCGCGATTGCCTGGTTTAGCGCTCTCCTGACCCTGACGTATCTGCCGATTCTCACCTCGCTGGTCCTCCAATGGAGCACCGACGAGGACATGGGGCATGGGTTCTTCGTTCCCTTGGTCGCCGGCTACATCGTCTGGCAACGCCGGGAGACGCTACTCAAGATCGAACGCAAACCGGCTTGGTGGGGTGTTGGGCTGCTGGTCTGGGGTACGATCCAAGCTTATATCGGTATGCTGGGCGCGGAACTGTTCCTGCAGCGCAGCGCATTTCTGGTTTCTCTGGTCGGGCTGCTGCTGGTGCTGGGCGGCACGCAGTTGGTCAAGAATCTGCTGTTGCCGCTCATGATCCTGCCGTTCATGATTCCCATTCCGGCGGTGATCTATAACCAGATCACGTTCCCCCTGCAATTGTTCGCCAGCCAGGTTGCCGAGACTGTCCTGACGTGGATTGGGATTCCGGTCCTGCGCGACGGAAATATCCTGGAGCTGGCCAGCCAGAAACTTTCGGTGGCCGAGGCCTGCAGCGGAATCCGAAGCCTGCTGACCATGTCCTTTCTCTCGATCGTCTACGCCTATATCAGCGACGAGAAGGTATGGATGCGGTGGGCCCTGCTGGCCGCCACGATTCCGGTCGCGATCATCGCCAATGCGGGCCGTGTCACGATCACCGGCATCCTCAGTGAAAAAGATCCGGAGCTCGCCGAGGGCGTCTTCCATACGATGGAAGGCTTTGTCACCTTTGCGATCGGCTTCATTATGTTGATCCTGGTACACAAGACCATCAATCTCCTGTGGGGATTGCGCAAACAGGAGACCGCACATGCTTAAGTTCCTCAACTCCACTCCTGCTCGCGTCGTCACGCTGCTACTTGTGGCGCAGACCGCGATCCTATACAGTTCGATCCGCGAAGAGTATATTCCGGAAGGGAGCCCGCTCGCGGGTTTGTCGCACTACCTGGGAGCTTGGCAGTTTTACCAGGAGGGGTTGGTGGAACCGGAGATTCAGGACGTCCTGCAGGCCGACGATCTTTTGAATCGGGTCTATTTCCGGCCCGCGAAGGCCGGCGGACAGCCCGATATCGGCTATCTGTTCGTCGCCGCGTTCCGGAGTCAGCGGAACGGGAAAGCGCCGCACTCGCCGAAGAACTGCCTGCCCGGTTCAGGGTTTGAGTGGGTGTCCTCCAGCCAGGTGGATATCAATGTCGGAACGGGAACTCCGGTCCATGCCAACCGCTATATCGTCGCGAAGGGAGATGAGCGCGATCTGGTGATGTATTGGTATCAGTCCCGGGACCGAACCGTGGCGAGCGAGTACGCGGCCAAGTTCTGGGTGGTGGCGGACGCCGTTCGCTATAACCGGACCGATACGGCACTGGTGCGCATCGTCATTCCGTTTGATCCCGCCTTGGACTACCCGGAAGCAGAAGCCCGGGCCGAGGAAGAAGCGGTGGATCTGGTTCGCGCCTCCTATCCGGGCCTGACCGAATTGTTGCCGTCTTAGGCTCCGCCCCGCAACCACGCCAACCTATCGGGCCGTGGCCCGGCTTGCGCCCCGGCGCGCATCCTTGGAATCTCGCCGAGCCTCCCGCACCGCTGCTTTTCTCGCGCGGCGCTTTTGCCGTTCCAGCTCCAGGAGTTCGTTGCGGCGCCGGGTTTTGATCTGCACATCCAGTTTGCGCCAGAACAGTCGGAAATAGTCAGCGGCAGAGACGAGTCCAAACACCACCACGCCCCACATCGCCACGTTGCCCCACCGTTCCAGGCCGGGCCAGCGGATACCGCCGATCACCAGGGCGATAGCGGTGACTTGCGCAACCATCTTGCCCTTCCCCAGTTCACTGGCTTGGATCGTGTAGCCGGAGGAGGCGGCGATCGCTCGCAAGCCGCTAACCGCAAACTCGCGGCTGATGATCAGGATCACCATCCAGGCGGCCACTCGATGAATCTCCACCAGGGAAATCAACGCGGCGGAAACCAGAAGCTTATCGGCGATGGGATCCAGCAGCGTGCCGACCGTGGTGACCTGCCCCCAGCGGCGTGCGAGATAGCCGTCCAGCAGGTCCGTGATTGCCGCGGCCAGGAACACGACGAGCGCGAACATCTCGCGGCTCACGGTAATCGGCCAGCCGACTTCGATGTTATCGGCCAGCAGAGCCGCAACCAGGAGCGGAACGAAAAAGATCCGCACCAGCGTTAATAGGTTGGGCAAATTCATTCAGGATACGACTATTCCTAATGATGATAACAGCCCCGTTTCGCCGGGAGGATCCTGAATTTGCCCGCCCCGGCGATGAACCGCCGACCTTCAGAAGCGCAAGCGGTAGCCCGCGCCAACGCGACCCGTCTGATCCACATCACGCACCGCGTCGATGCCACGGCTTGCCCCCAGCCAAACGTGAGCTAACCTCTTTTCGAGAATGTTTTTCTCGCGCACCCACAATCACTTCGCGCTTCCCTTCAGGAGCGTAAATTCACCCCATCCGCTATCTTCATCGACAAGAAACGACGCGCTCCTGCATAGGAGAGCCCGTTCGACCGAACCCGTCATCGGGTTAACCGTGAGACCCTAGGATAGCCGCGGCGGTTACAGTGCTATGTCCTGCTCCTGTCAGCAGGTTAATCCGGCAGGGCCAACTTTGGAGGCGCCTTCATCGGCTTGTCTAGTTCAGGCAAGCGCCACAGGTGCGCCCGCGGGTCCATTCCGCGGCAAGCACCGCCTCACCCCAACGACAGGGCGGAAGTGGGTTCCGCAAGCGCGGCCAAAAGGCCGCCAAGATCCCGGCCAAGGATCTCGACCATGCCCATCGCGGTTTCCGGGCTTGAGTACGAAATGATGGGAAATACGGTCACTTATCTGGATCAGACTGCTGGCGAGCACGACGGTCCACACCAACGCGATGCCATTGAAGTGTTGGACAAGATTGAGCTGCTATTGCAAGGTCCCGATCGGAGTCTGCTGCCCCATGTGTTCCGAGTCCCGCTCGTTCTCCAGGCAATAGTAATCGATGAGTTCGCTATCCAGGATCAGCGGCTGAGTCACGGTTACTGTCCAAGGGGCGGTATAGGCCTTTGGATCATCGATCGTGATTTCGACCTCCAAAGTCCCGTAGTTCGGCCGGCGGATCCGTTCGATCATCGTGCCCTCCTCGGTGAGCGGATGCCCCACTGCATCCAGCCAGAGATCGTCGCGGAAGCCGATGGTTTCGACCACTAAGGTGTCCCCCTCCCAGTGGGCAGTCGAGTACCCGTTCCAGGTGGGTTGCGGATCTTCCGGCAAGGAACGCCCATCGGTGAAGATCTGACGATACTGCATATTACGCTCGGTCAAGAGGAGCAAACGATCCGAGACCTGGAAAATGCGCTTGTAGTAATCGTCGGTCCAGATTCGGGGAGCATCGCGCGGCATGCAATGAACGTTGGGATCAAGACCCTGTTCGACACGGCGCTGCTCCACCAACTCGGCGGCCCACGGCTGCATCGGCAGCGGCCCATCGAGAGATGCCGCAATATTGATGAATTCGCGGGAAATTTGGGTGTCGGTACATTCGCGCGCCGCACGGCGGTCCGATATTGATCCATCCCCACATGCCGGAGAGGTCGGGTTTGTCGTCAGCGGTGCGCGGGGCGGGAGCGGCGAGATCCGGCTTGCCGTCGGGGGTGAGGGGAACTCCGGGGGTCGGATAGCCGAGCCACTGAGCAAGAAGCGCCGCTGGACTCGCTACCACGATCACAGGGAGGACAAAACGCAGACTCCATCTCATGCTCATACTTCTACCACCATTTCTACATCCGTGCTGCGGGTCCGCAATTTCTCCGGCGGAGGTTTGCTCAAACGGAAGCCGGGACTACAGCCTCCCGAAGGTAAAAATGCCCGGGTCTCCCCGTTAAAGGGAGCACCCGGGCATTGTTGAACAGGACTAGAAGTTAATACGTCCGATGATCTGGCCGGTACGCATACCCGACGTGCCGGAGGTCGGAAGGACCGTTCCGAAGCCGGTGCTGTAAAGGCCTGCGTAGGCGCCGTTGGTAAACGTCCGCGGCGTGTTCGCGAAGTTGCCGGCTGTAGACGGCTGCGTCAAACGAGTCCGATTGAAGATGTTGTTGAATTCAATACGGATGTTGAAGCTGACCCGTTCCGTGAACTGGAAGTTCCGGCTAAGGTTGACGTTCTCGGTGGGGTAACGGAACCCGCGGAAGAAACGCAGATCCTGCTGTTGGGCGCCGAACTGCCCGTTCGGAATGTTCTCCCAGGCATTCGGATTCAGGACGATGGTCTTGGTCGGATCGAAGCAATGGCAGTTGATGTTGAGCGGATCGGTATGATGATTTCCGCTATAGTCGTACCAGTCCACCGAGTAGGGGTTCATGTAGTTCCCGTTGGCGTCGGTTTTCAACTGCGCACGGCCCGGACCATAGCCCAGGAAGTTGCTGATGGGCACATTGCCGTTACTGCTCGGCCGTTGAATCAGCTGTGCACTCTGATAATTCAGGTACACGCCGACGCCCCATCCGGACAGGATGCTGGATCCGATGCGGCTGGAAACAAAGCGAAGACCAGAGTTCCTCAGATTCCCTACCTGGTATTGCAGGGTGAGGCGGAACTGATGCGGCAGGTCATTCGGGGACAGATTCTTGCCGATCTTCCGGTTGAAGGGATCCGGCGAAGAGGTCAAATCCATGTTCTTCGAGTAGTTGTAGTTCAGGTTGAAGGTGACACCATGGCTGAAGCGTTGGGTCACGTTCAACTGGAACGAATCGTACCAGGTCTTACCCAGCGGAGCTCCGGAGACGCCGTTCAATGCAGGGGCGAAGAAAGATCCCCCGTTGCTGTACTGCGGATAGGGGCGCATTGCCTGGTATACCGTCTGGGAACTGGGGAAGTTGCCATACGGAAGAGTGAATCCACGGGCAGCCAGGATAGACTGCTGCGCCGAGGACAGCCCACCGATCGTAGTGGTGAGCAGTTTCGATTGATCCAGGGTGGTTAGATTGTCGAATCCATACTGATGCAACGTATCCTGGCTGAGGAGATTCACCGTGCTCAAGCCATTGGCTTCCCACCAGGCTCCCCGGTTGCCGACATACGATGCCTCGACCAGCAGATTCTGGCCGAAGGTATGCTGGATACCGATGTTCCACTGCGTGATCCGGGCCGGGCGACCGACATTTTGATCCAGCATCGTGGGCATCCCGATAACCGATCCGATGCCCTGACCAACATTCGGGGCGAACGTGGGCCACATCGCGTGGACGCTGTCCGGCATTCCGTTTTGCAGCAGGCCGGTGGTCTGACCGGAGTAGGTCGGGAACGAGGTTGAACTCGCGCTGTTTGAGAACGAGCCCGCGGCCGTTGAGGTGGAGTTGTAGACCATACCCCAGCCAGCACGCAGCACGGTGTGGTTATCCAGCCGGTAAGCTAGACCCAGACGCGGACCAAAGGCGTAGGGGTAGTTTTTGGCGAAGTTACACTTACAGGTCTGCTCAAACTGCAGCGCCCCCAGTCGGCCGTCCGCCGATGGGTTGGGAATGTTGAGGCCCACCGAACTGGTTCGGCCATAACTCTCTGACGCGTAGGTTCCGTAGTCCCAACGCATACCGTAGTCCAGCGTCAGCTTGGGGGTCACCTTCCAGGTGTCCTGAAAATACAGGGCCGTCTGAGACTTGTTGTTGCTCAGCGCAACTGGAGCATCCTGGCGGTTTGCACTCATGCCGCCCAGAAGGAACGATGCGAACTGAAAACCCATGAAGCCTTGCGTGGCCGTGTTCCCCAGGAACGCGGGTTGTTCGGTGTAATTGTTGCCAAAGGTATACGCACCGTTGGTGTAGCTGGTGCGGAAGTCCGGGTACTTCTCAATGCGGAGATCCAAACCCATTTTGAAGGTATGATCGCCGGCGACATACGTCGCGGAGACGTTACCGGAAGGACGCCGCTCCATGGACCGAGCCGGGAAGAACGGGCCCAGATTGGACATGCCGCCGATGGCGGAATTGGCGTTGGTGCCAACCTCAAGTCTTGGGAAGTAGTCGGGTAGCGTCTGTCCCGTCAACCCCAGCTGTGTGAGCGAATTGTAGTTGGAGATTGTGGGCGCCAGTGAAAAGTCAGTGTCGTTCCAGCCCGCGCCGATATGCAATAGCAGCCGGGGAGTGACGGTGAAATCGTTGTTGAAGCGAATCGTCTGGCCCGAGCTACGGGAATTCACCGACTGCGTGATCACGCCCGAGAACGCATCCGCACCGGTCGGAGTACGCGGAACGAAGGTATGGGTGTCCTGATAGTAGATCGAGAACCGGTACCGGTCGCCCACGTTTTGGTCGAATTTGATCGAGGGAATGGCCGAAGTACGGCTTGAGTCAAATGTCCCCTGGTAGTTGTTGGACGCCTGACCTCTGGCGGAATTTAACCCCAACGGCATCGGGACCATTGCCAGGACCTTCACGGCGATAGGATCGAACCGGTCCACCGGGATCTGGTTATCCGGGAATGGGCTGCGATACTGGACTCCGTTCACGTCCATCTGTGTATTCGGATCGAAGATGGTGCCGCTCTGTACGGTATTGCCAAGCGGATCGATGTAATTGCCAGTCGACGTGGTGACCAGGCGGTTCTCAGCGCTGATCAGGTTGCTGAAATCGCCGGTACGGTACGCCGGGAGCGGCACCGTGGTCGTATTGCTGGTGTTGATGTTCTTGTTCCGGAATTGCTCATAGCTCCAGAAGAAGAACGTCTTGTTCCTGCCGTTGTAGAGGCCCGGCAACCACACCGGACCACCAACCGTATAGCCCCAGTCGTGTTGCTTTACGGTGTTGCGAATGCCGGTATAGGGTTGATGCGAGTTTAAGGCCTCATTGGTGACATAGTCATAGGCCGTTCCGTGATATTGGTTGGTGCCGCTCTTGGTCACCATGTTGATCATGGCGCCGCCCGCAGTGCCGTACTCAGCTGCGAAGTTACTCGTCTCAATGGCGACTTCCTGAATCGCGTCCACTGACGGCTGCGTCTCCATCTGAGCGCCCGTGAGGCGTGACCCCGTCGGTATATCCGTCATGCCGTCCAGGCGTACGTTGACGGTATTCGGCCGCGTTCCGTTGATCGTCATGGAAACAACGGGCGCGGGATTGCCGGCGCCAATGTTGGCGCCGTTATTGTAAATAATACCGGGTACGAGGAACGTAGACGCAAACGGATCACGGAAACCCTCGTTGGTCGATCCGATCGCAAGAATCGGCAGCCTATTCAGCTGCGTCAGCGTCACGTTTTGCGCCACTTCGCTGGTTTCGGTTCTGAGAAGAGAAGCCTGCGCTTCGACCGTGATGGATTCGGTTGTCTGGCCGACTTCCATTTGCACATCCTCGCGCATGGTCTGGTTTGCGTTGAGGTGAAATCCGGTGTGCTCGTAGGTCTTGAATCCGCCCACCTGAATGGTCAGATCATAGTCGCCAATCGGTAATTGAGAAACGGTGTAGTTCCCGGCGTTGGAAGTGTTGCCTACGTAAATCTGCCCGTTTTCGAGGTTTCGAATTGTCACCGGCGCGTCGGCAATCACAGCTCCCGACTGGTCGGTAATGGTGCCTGTCACAGTCGCAAGGGCCTGCTGTCCCAGCGCATACGTAGCAGACAGGATAAATATAGCAAGAACTACAGATTGCTTCATCTGATTAAATAGCCCCCTGAAGTTAACGGTCCCCGTCCACATACCTGCCCACAGTGGGGACACACCCATACTCATCTCCGCTACGAATTCAAGTGCCCACGCGCGGAGGCAAAAAGGCTTGAGTTTCCCCACCGAAAGCCCATTGGTGAAGACGCAATCGACCGACCCCTATCCCCTTCGATACTGCCCACGAAGGGAGGCACGAAGATAGCCGAATGGCATAACTCAAGGTTCGTCGAAGTATATTATCCCTTTTCCGCCATGTCAATAAAAAATCTCTGCCAATGCAGTATTGAATCTAAAGGGATTGGGTTATCACGGCTCGGAATATCTACGAATACCCCAGTGGTACTACCGTGAGCCATCATTTTAGATATTTCCTATTCGAACTATTGATGCCGCGTGCATACAGCCGCTCTCGATGAGCCTGCGCCAGCCCTATGCTTAGTCGGCCACTTTTGAGCATCCCTGGAACGTTGTTTTCGGGGAAGCATCCTAATGACCACCACTAGCTCGCAGGGAGTTGACGGGCGCATAGTGGTGGCATGAGCAACCAAGAGCGGGTGGCGGAGCGAAGGAAGCACTGGGGCGAGCTGATTGCCCGTCAGCAGCAAAGTGGGAAGACGGTAAAGGCGTTCTGTGAGGAGAACGGAGTAGGCGGCCCGTCGTTTTATGCATGGCGGAAGCGGCGGAAGGGGAAGATCCAGCCAGTGGGCTTTGCCTTGGTGGAGACCGCCGCGGTGGGCCAGCAGCGAGGTCAGGCGATGGAGTTGATCTTGTCCTCCGGAGAGCGCCTTCATATCGGCTCGCGGGCACAACGACGGGCACAGTGATAGAACGGGTTTCTCATCCAACAAGGCCTTGGGAGTGGGCTAAAATATGGCAGGCACGGCACTTTGAGCAAAACACGAACACTCCGACTGGCTGTTCCGAACGGCAGCCTGCAGCAACCTACCATCTATGTTCTGCCGTGCAGTTCCCACCACCGTCCCTTGAACTACAAAAATTGGCGCAGAGGGCTGAAAACCCTACATAGAGCCCTTTATTAGAGATCGCTAGGCCGAACGCTGAATCGTCGTCGAATTGGCACCACCGTCCCCACATCTCCATCTCCATATCTCCATCTCCATATCCCTCTCCCTATCTCCCAAAGTGAGAGGCCTTTGAAGCCTATCGGTTTCACGCTATCCTGTCTGGCTAGATCGTGGTCATTTTTCAAGTATCGGAGGTTCATGTCATGAGAAAGAAGAATCGCTCGTTCCTTCTGATGTCGTTGATTTCAGCATTGTTGCTCGTCAGCGTGTTCACTATCGTGCAGGCCCAGAGTCCTGCAGCGCCGGCAGCCAAGGCGACGAACTGGTCTGATCCGGCGACCTGGCCCAACCGCAAGGTGCCCGTCGCAGGCGACAAGGTCATCATCGAGAAAGACAAGCAAGTAGTTCTCGACGTCACTCCGCCGGCGCTGAACGGTGTGACCATCGACGGCAAACTCGAGCTTCGCAGACGATAAAGATCGTTGAACTGACCACCGAGTGGATCCTGGTGCACGGGGAATTGGAGATCGGCACGGAAAAAGCTCCGCACACCCGCCAGGCGACCATCACCTTCACCAACAACGTCAAAGACGAAGACATCAGTGGAGTCGGTGGAAACACGGACAGGGTTGACCGCGGCATCCTGCTCATGGGCGGAACCCTGAACCTGCACGGTGACCGGACCAACACCTGGACCAAGCTGTCCAGCACGGCCAACGCAGGCGCGACCTCTATACAGGTTCTGGACGCCGCGGGCTGGCGTGTCGGCGACGAGATTGTCCTCGCATCCACGGATTACGATCCCCGGCAGGCAGAGCGGCGCAGCATTGCCGCCATCAGCGGCAACACGATCACGTTAGACAAGCCGCTCGACTACATGCACTTCGGCGAGATCACCTTCGACGTAGATGAACGCGGCGAAGTCGGCTTGCTGACACGCAATATCAAACTTCAGGCGTCGGAAGACGCGGCGGAGTCCTACTACGGCGGGCACGTCATGGCGATGGTCGGAAGCAAGATGTTTGTCGAGGGCGTCGAATTCAATCGCATGGGCCAGAACATGACGCTTGCCCGGTATCCGATCCACTGGCATCTGGTTGGCGACGCGCCGGGGCAGTACATCCGCAACGCCGCGATCCATGACACTTACAACCGCTGCGTGACCGTGCATGGCACCAATTTCTTGAGCGTCGAAAATAACGTGACCTATAACGCCGTCGGTCACTGCTTCTTCCTCGAAGACGGCGCCGAGCATGGGAACCGGTTCGTGCACAACCTGGCGATCCAGATCAAATGCCACACCTCAAAGCCCTGCGTGCCGACCAATCTCGCCGCAAACGGAGAGAACAGGGGAAGTAATTCGCTGAATCGCGCGACCTACAGGGCGGACAGCATGTCCGGCCAGGACACCCTGCTGCCTTCGGACAACACGGTGACGGCGTACTGGATCACCAATCCGGACAATGTCTTCATCGACAATGTGGCAGCGGGTTCCGATGAGAATGGCTTCTGGTGGTCGTTGCCGGAACACCCGCAAGGGAAGTTCGAAGGTACGGAGATCAGCAAGACCATCTGGCCGCGTCGAACCAGGATGGCGGAATTCAGGGGCAACGTTGCCCACTCCAACTACGACGGGTTCATGCTGGACCGGAACATCAATCTGGAAGGCGTCTTCGGGTTGGCCGGCCCCTCGCACGTTGCCAAGGAAAACCCCGCTGACGACAACAGCAAGAGCGTGGAATCACTCCTCGTGGATCTCACCGCTTACAAGAACCGCAATGGCGGCGCCTGGAGCCGCGGCGAGTTGCACGTCTACAAGAATTTCAAGGCGGCGGACAATGCCATCGGGTTCACGAGTTCAACGGGTTCCTTCGGCGATGACACATTTACCTCACTGGTGGTGGATTCGCTGTTCGTGGGCGAAACCGACAACATCGGCAACCCCGTAACGCCGGAAGAAAAGGCCTACGGCCGCAGCCTGCCGAAACGCCCTGATTCCTGACTACCCGATCCACGCCTACGAGTACTACGACTATCGCCATGACGTGGTCAACACGACCTTCGTGAATTTCCAGGACAACAACCAGCGCGGAGCAGGCGCGCTTACCTGGCTGTTCTTTACGGGCGCCGGGGTCACCACCGAAAACACAGTCAAGGGTGCGAAATACATCGATGCCAAGCCCGTGTATTTCCCGAAGATCGACCCCAGGTTCGACGGTGACAACCGGAGTGGTTCGGCCTACCGGACCGCGGCGATCCACGATCTGGACGGCTCGACGACCGGCATCCCGGACTCCTATGTTCTGATCCACGACGGCGAGAACAACAGCGTTGCCACCGACGACACCTGCAAGATCCAGCCGACCTGGAACGCCTCGGTGTGCGCGGGGGATATCGGACGCCTCCAGTTCAGCATCCGGAGGGGCGGAGCCACAAGCGGCCTTGGTCTTGCGCTGAAAGATGTTGCTTTGCGGTCCGCTGGTCCTGGGCGAGGTGGACCCGGGCGGGGGTGGTGCTGGGCGAGGTGGACCTGGTCGGGGGGCTGCGCCTCCAGCCCCAATTACCCTGAGCCGCAATGGCAAGGACTTCAATCTCACGGCCAATCAGAGCACGGTGCGCGCCGGCACCGAGATCCTGGTGAAGACGGAAAGACCGGAAGTGGCGATCAGCTTGAGCGAAATGGCCAAAGACTCATGGGTCGTGTTCGAGCTGCCGGGTTTCGCCACGGCGACCTCCGGGAAGCAGCAGGACAGTCTCGACGCCCTGCGCAAGGCGACCGAGACTTCGTATTTCAAGGGTCCGGATGCCGTCTGGGTGAAACTGGTGATCCCGACCGCCCCCAAGGGCATTGGCAGGGATCAGTTTGGCCCGTCGGTTACGCAAACCAGCATTACGGTAAGGCGATAAGCACCTTATTCGCGAACTGAACAAAGCCCCCGACGCGAGCCGGGGGCATTGTTGTGCGGCGGATAGTCCGTTCAAAATCGATCTTTCGCGACGTTGAGATGGCATGAGGCTGGAGGAACTGCATTCTCCCCCATCCGTTACTCTTGCCTCTAGGCGGCTTCATCCAGATTCCCGCAAAATCATCTTCAGCTGGCTTTTCTTCCACTCGCTCGCCGGAAACTGTTCGCAAGGCAGCGGGCTAGCGCAACATGTTCGAGAAACCAGTTGGAGCGAGGCTGCATACTCCGACAAAAGAAAAATCAGGCCGGATATCGCTTCCATCAACGTGAAGCAGGCACCGCCCGAAGAAACAGCCTGAGGGTCGCTATCACGCGAGCCACAATGATGGGTGGGAGGGGCCCGCCACCGACGCGCACGGCGCCCTGGATTGGTAGCATATTCCTGTTTCGAGGAGTACCATTAGGAGGCCCCAGAACCGACTCCCCTGGCCTTTCGTGAAGTATCGGCGCGCCCCGAAGGCTCGCCGGGCGCCAGATTCGACTGACCACCCGGTGTTGCGTTCTGAAGGGTATTGGGAACGAATGACCGCAGCTTCTCTGCAACTGTTGGAGCCGATCCGTAAGGGAGCGGAGTTCACGCTTTACCGCGCCCAACAGCACGGAAATCCATTGCCCGTCTTGGTCTTGGCGGCTACTGCAAAACAACTGTCATCAGAGAGCCTGCAACGCCTGGAGCACGAATACTCGCTCGCCGCCCTCCTTGAGTCCGCGTGGGCGGCAAAACCTCTGGCACTCGCGCGTTACGAGGGGCGGGCAGTCCTCGTTCTCGCCGACCCGGGTGGAGATCCTCTGGACCACGTCCTTGGGAGGGAAAAGGAGCAGCCCCTCGATCTGGCGCGCCTGCTACGCCTGTCCATTAACCTGGCGACGGCACTCGGCCATGTCCACCGACACAATCTGATCCACAAGGACGTCAAGCCCGAGAACGTGCTCGTCGACGACGCCGGCCGTGTTTGGCTCACGGGCTTTGGCATCGCTTCCCAGTTGCCGCGTGAGCGCCAGGCGCCGGCGCCACCGGAAGTCCTTGCCGGGACTCTAGCCTACATGTCCCCCGAACAGACTGGGCGGATGAATCGCTCAATTGATTCCCGCAGCGACCTCTACTCACTCGGCGTCACCCTTTACCAGATGTTCACCGGCTCACTGCCATTTACCGCCTCAGATCCCATGGAATGGGTCCACTGCCACATCGCGCGTCAACCGGTAGCCCCCGCGGATCGCGGCGATATTCCCAGGCCGCTGTCCGCCATTATCATGAAGCTACTCGCCAAGAATGCCGAGGAGCGGTACCAATTGGCCGCCGGGGTAGAGAAGGACCTTCGGCGCTGCCTTTCGGAATGGGAAACCCAGCGCCACATTAGTGATTTCTCACTCTGCGAAAATGACATCCCGGACCGGCTTATGATTCCGGAGAAATTGTATGGCCGAGACCGTGAGCTTCGCACACTGCTGGCTGCCTTCGACCGCATCGTTGCCGGCGGCAGGCCGGAACTGGTGCTGGTATCGGGATATTCCGGCATCGGGAAATCCGCAGTGGTTAATGAGCTGCATAAGCCGCTGGTTCCGCCCCGAGGGTTGTTTGCCGCCGGCAAGTTCGACCAATATAAGCGAGATATTCCGTATGCAACGCTGGCGCAGGCATTCCAGAGCCTTATACGACCACTGTTGAGTAAGAGCGAGGAAGAGTTGCGCAAGTGGCGCGACGCCCTGCACGAGGCGCTGGATCCAAATGGATTGCTCATTGTTGGACTCGTCCCGGAACTGAAGCACATCATAGGTGACCAGCCGCCGGTGCCTGAGCTTCCGCCGAAGGACGCCCAAGGCCGTTTCCAGTTGATATTTCGGCGTTTTATTAGCGTTTTCGCACGTCCGGAAAGTCCGCTCGCCCTGTTTCTCGACGACTTGCAGTGGCTCGATACAGCCACGCTCGATTTGCTCGAAGATCTATTGTCGCGGACGGATATGAAGCACCTGCTCTTGATTGGCGCCTACCGGGACAACGAGGTGGATCCCACCCATCCGTTGATCCGAAAGCTGGACGCAGTGCGCCAGGCGGGATCGGCTTTGCAGCATATTGTGCTCGCTCCGTTAGGCCGTGAAGATCTGGGGCAGTTTCTCGCAGATTCTCTTCGCTGCGAACAGGATCGCGCTGCCCCGCTCGCTCAATTGATCCACGACAAGACCTCTGGCAACCCCTTTTTTGCCATTCAATTCATTTCGACACTTGTGGATGAAGGCTTGCTCGCTTTTGATTATGACGAAGCGCAATGGTCCTGGGACCTGAGCCAGATCCAGGCCAAAGGATACACCGACAACGTCGTGGACCTAATGGTTGGGAGGTTGAACCGCCTGCCCATCGAAACCCAGAACGCGCTCCAACAGCTTGCCTGCATGGGCAATAGCTCGGAGTTCGACATCCTCCAGATGGTGTATGAAATTTCGATTGAGGAAATACACGATCAGCTGTGGGAGGCAGTCCGCGCTGGTCTCGTTCTCCGCGCGGAAAAGTCGTATCGATTTCTCCATGATCGAGTCCAGGAAGCAGCCTATTCTTTGATCCCGGAAGAGCTGCGCGCAGAAGTGCATTTTCGCATTGGCAGCCTCCTCGCCAAGAATACGCCGCCCGAGAAACTGGAGGATATAGTATTCGAAATTGTCAATCAGCTAAACCGCGGCTCACGCCTTATCACCTCGGCCGAGGAACGCGAGCGGGTTGCAGAACTCAACCTAATCGCGGGTAGGCGTGCGAAGCTTTCGACGGCCTATGCCGCCGCGCTCAAGTATCTCAGAGCCGGCAGAGCTGTATTAATGGATACGACCTGGGAGCTTAACTACCAGCTTATCTTCTCGATTGAGTACTTAATGGCCGAGTGCGAGTTACTGACTGCCGACATGGCCGCGAGCAACAGTCGACTTGCAATGCTATCGCAGCGGGCCAACAACCGCCATGATTTCGCGGTTGTGACGCGCTTACAGCTCACTCTCTACACAACTTTGGATCAGAGTGATCGTAGTGTCGACATATTCCTCGAATATCTCCGCCGCACGGGTACAGATTGGGTGCGGCATCCAACCCGCGAAGAAGTCATACAAGAATATGATCGAATCTGGGCCTTGGTCGGAGATAGGCCGATTGAACAACTCTTCGACCTGCCCTTGATGGCCGATCCCGACATCCTCGACATGCTGGATGTCTTCACCGAAATTGTGACGCCAGCGCTTTACTACGACGAGAACCTATCGTCTCTTGTGGTCTGCCGTATCGTGAATCTCAGTCTCGAATATGGAAATCACGACGGTTCGTGTTTCGGCTATGTTTGGCTAGGCGTCATTGCCGGGCCGCGTTTCAACAACTACAAGGATGGATTCCGGTTCGGTCAACTTGGCTATGATCTGGTCGAAAAGCGTGGACTGGTGCGATATCAAGCTCGAACCTACATGTCATTCGGCAATTTCGTCGTGCCGTGGGCCAGGCACGCCCGAACTGGCCGCGAGTTGGTTCGTCGAGCCTTCGATGCGGCGTACCGAGTTGGTGACCTCACATTTGCCGCTTATAGTTTGGCCGAATTGATCAAGAACTCCTTAATGATAGGGGTTAAGCTGGCAGACGTGCAAGCAGAGGCTGAAAATGGCCTTGAGTTTGCCAGGCGAACTCAATTTGGCCTCGTGATTGAGGTGGCTGCTGCGCAGCTCGGCCTCATCCGGATGCTCCGAGGGCTGACTCCTGAGTTTGGGTATTTAAACGATGGAGACTTTGATGAACTCACATCCGAGCACCGCATGGCGGGCAACCCGGTTTTGGCGTTTTCTGAGTTCTGTTACTTTACACGAAAAGTACAGGGTCGTTTCTTTGCCGGAGACTATGCGGCGGCTGTGGACGCTTCCCAGCGAGCTCAATCGCTGCTCTGGCCCGTGGCATCGCAAATCGAAACAGGCGATTTTCGCTTCTATAGTGCCCTAGCTCACGCTGCGCTCCTGCGGGCTGCAGCGCCCAATGAGCGCCAGGTGCACTTCCAGGCTTTGGTGGATCATCATGCACAGCTCAAAGTGTGGGCCGAACATTGCCCAGCGAATTTCGAAAACCGCGAAGCTCTGGTCGCGGGAGAACTCGCTCAAATTGAAGGACGCATTCTTGACAGTGAGGAGTTTTATGAACGGGCCATCCGTTCGGCGCGCGCGAACGGCTTTGTCCACAATGAGGCCGTGGCCTATGAGGTCGCAGCACAATTTTATGAAGCGCGGGGATTAGAGACAACTGCCCACAGCTATCTCTGGAATGCGCGGAACTGTTACGAGCGTTGGGGCGCGGACGGCAAGGTAAGGCAACTTGAAAAACGCTACCCGCACCTGCGGAAGGAACGAATTGCCAACACTTCGGCCACCGTGGAGCTGTTGGACGTCGAGACTGTAGTTAAAGCCTCGCAGGCGCTTTCGAGTGAGATGGTGCTGCCCAGACTCATAGAAAAGCTCTTGCGAATCGCGGTAGAGAATGCCGGTGCCGAGCGGGGCCTGCTGATCCTGATTCGGGACGGGGAGGCGCTGGTCGAAGCTGAGGCTACCACTGGCTCGGGCAAAGTCGAGGTGCTCGTTCAACAGGGACACATCACTCCTTCTGATCTCCCCCAATCTGCGCTCCATTACCTGATCCGGACGCAGGAGACCGTGCTCCTCGATGATGCCTCGGCCGATAGCGTCTATTCAAACGACGGATATATCCGACAGAAGCGCTCCAGATCCGTTCTTTGTCTTCCGATCGTCAAGCAGGGGACACTTGTCGGCGCACTATATTTGGAGAATAACCTGACTCCCGGCTCCTTCACCGCGGACCGGATTGCCCTACTGCAGTTGCTGGCGTCGCAAGCCGCAATTTCGTTGGAGAACGCCGCCCTCTATTCCGACCTGCAACTCCAGGCTGGGCTGCTGCAGCGTCTCCCTGTGTCCGCCTGGACGCTCAATCCTGATGGGACACCAGACTTCGTGAATCAAGTGTGGATTGACTTCTCCGGTCAGACTCGGGATTTCATCCGGTCACGTCCCGAGGCCTGGATGACGGCGATCCACCCCGAGGATCGCGACATGGCGGCCAAGGCTTTTTGGAAGGGCGTGCACTCGGGACAGGATTTCGCGATGGAGACCCGCTCTCTCCGCGCTAAGGACGGGACCTACCGCTGGCACCTCAATCAGGCCGTGGTCTTGCGCGATAAGGACGGAAACGTCCTCAAATTTGTGGGAACGACCACTGACATCGATGACCAAAAACGCGCTGAAGAGGAGGTGCGAGCGAACGAACTCCGCTTACGGGAGATGACCGAAACGATCCCAGGGATGCTTTGGAGCGCTACCCCGGAAGGTGCTCTCGATTATTGTAATACTCGTTTCCTAAAATACACCGGCCTTTCAGCCGAAGAAGTGGGCGACGGTTTGCAAGGAGCGATTCATCCTGAGGACGCAAATCGAGTCGTGCCCATGTGGAGGTCCTCCGTCAGGACTGGGGCGCCTTATAGAGCCGAAGTTCGTGCCTTCCACGCCGCCGATCGCACTTACCGGTGGTGCCTTGTGTCCGCGCTCCCGTTGCTGGATCCGCAGGGGCGTATTCTCAAGTGGCACGGGATCATCTCGGATATCCATGATCGAAAGCAGGCGGAAGAGAAGATCCGCCGGAGTGAGAAGGAAGCCCGCCAACTTCTTGACCTTTCGCCGTTGCACATCACCGAATTGGGGCCGGATGGCGAGCGCCTCTACTCGAATCGGGCGTCGCTGGACTACTACGGGATTACCTTGGAGGAATGGAAGGACGCTGATCTGTGGAATGTGCTCCATCTGCAGGACGCCGAACTCGTGGACGACGACCTTCCAACAAAGCTCCAAACCGGGTTGCCGTTCGAATACGAAGCGCGGCTCAAGAGAAAGGATGGGCAGTACCGCTGGTTCCACTATCGTTTGAGTCCAATGTCAGACGAGCAAGGGCACATCACGCGATGGTATGCCGCCGGGACGGATATCGACGATCGCAAAAAAGCCGAGGAAAGACTCCAGGAAGAGAATGTGGCGCTGCGCGAAGAAATCGACAAGGCATCCATGTTCGAAGAGATCGTGGGAACTTCTGCGCCTCTTAAAAAGGTACTTACCCGCATCTCCAAGGTCGCGCCAACGGACTCCAGCGTTTTGATCACGGGAGAGACTGGCACAGGCAAGGAACTGGTGGCTCGCGCCATCCACCGGCGCTCACGGCGATCCTCGCATTCCTTTGTGAGCGTGAATTGCGCCGTGATCCCCCGTGACCTCATCGCATCGGAACTATTTGGCCACGAGAAGGGCTCCTTCACGGGCGCAACGCAGCGCCGTTTAGGACGCTTCGAACTGGCAGAAAAAGGCACGATCTTCCTAGACGAAGTTGGAGAACTCCCGGCAGAAACTCAGATTGCTCTTTTACGGGTTCTTCAGGAACGCGAATTTGAGCGCGTCGGAGGAACCGATTCCATTCGGTCCGACGTGCGGGTGATCGCCGCCACCAATCGCGACTTGGAGTCCGCGATGGAATCGGGTAAGTTCCGCAGAGATCTGTTTTATCGGTTGAACGTCTTTCCCGTTGAGTTGCCGCCCCTGCGGAAGCGAAGCGGAGACATCCCCTTGCTTATCTCGTATTTCCTGAATCGCTACGCGCAGAGAGCGGGAAAAACGTTTACGGCGGTCGACAAAAAGAGCCTCGATCTGCTGCAAGCGTACAGCTGGCCCGGTAATATTCGGGAATTACAGAATGTGATCGAGCGATTCGTCATTATCAGTGAGTCGCAGATTTTTTCCGTGGATGAGAGTTGGCTTTCCCGCCGGACTTCGGCGAGTGATGCGAACGTCCCGCAGAGCCTCTTCAAACGTTCCCCTGCCCGAGAGAAGGCTGTCATAGAGGCTGCCCTGCGGGAATGTGGAGGCCGCGTCTATGGGCCCTCCGGCGCCGCTGCCAGGCTCGGCATTCCGCGGACGACGCTGGAGTCGAAGATTAGGTCGCTGAAGATCAACAAGAATCGCTTCAAGGGACCCGATCCACTGAACGACCGCTGACCGATCACGCTTGAGTCTTGCCCACCTCCCCCTGCCAAACTGGATCGCCCACACCAACCGGGTCCTGGGGCGACAATGTTTATGCTAACCCACGGCATTACCGCCACCAGTCTTGGGATCGTTCTTTCGGAGGAAGAACGATCCCACAAACATTATGCTCGCCGCAATTACCAGCGCCATAAACGTATCAATATAAGCCAGGGTTACAGCCTGCCCCTCCACCAATCGGTAAAGCAAACCATAGGCCAGCTTGGGTGCATCGGCGACGCTGATGCCGGACTGGACCAGTTGCGCGCTCAGCGCCCCAACCCGGTTTTGCAGCGACGGATCAAACGAAGTCGCATGTTGCGTCAGCGTCACTTGGTGAAATTGCGAACCCCGTGCCACCAGCGTTGTCACCATGGACGTACCGACGCTACTGCCCATATTGCGCATGAAGTTGATCATGCCGGCCACACTGTTGGCTTTGTCAGCTGGCATCCCGATGTAGCCCGCCATAGTTACGGGAACGAAAAGAAGGCCGAGCCCAACCGATTGCACCACGCGAAGTACTGCGGCTGACCGGAAACTGATCAACATGTCGAACTGCAATGTTGAGACATACATCCCGACCGCCAACGCCAACCAACCCGATGCGATGATGTACTTCGCCGGGTATTTGCCGGCAAGCACGCCGACGATCGGCATTTCCATCAGCACAACCAAGCCGCCACCCGATAAAACGAGCCCGGCGCTCTCGGCCGTGTATCCCAAAACGGTTTGGAGGAACTGGGGCATCATAACAAGGCAGCTAAAGAGCAGGACGCCGAAAATAAACATCATGATATTCGCAGCGGCAAAATTGGGGTTCTTGAAAAGGCGGACGTCGATGATGGGCGTTTTATGATGCCATTCCCAGATCACGAGAGCGATCAGGCAGACGACGGAAATGATGACGAGCTCTGTGATAAATCGGGAGCCGAACCAATCCTCTTCTTGCCCCTTGTCAAGCGCCACTTGAAGAGCTCCGACACCCAAAGCGAGCAGCGAGATCCCGATGTAATCGAGGCGCACGCCGGCCCTCTTCACCCTCCGCAGGTAAGGCGGATCTTCCACCAGGCGGACGACTAACAACGCGGCCAGGACTCCGACAGGAAAGTTGATGAAGAAGATCCAGCGCCAGCTGTAATTGTCGGTGATCCACCCGCCCAAAGTGGGACCTATGGTGGGGGCCATGATAGCCGTGACTCCGTAAAGCGCGAATGCGAGACCCCGTTTTTGCGGAGGAAATACATCGGCGAGGATCGCCTGTGCCATTGGCTGCAAACCTCCGCCCCCAGCACCCTGCAGAACCCGGAAGATGATGAGCAGGCTGAGCGTCGGGGCGATTCCGCAAAGCAGCGAACTCAGGGTGAATAGAAATATGCAGATCAGGAAGAAACGCTTGCGACCGAGGAGGCCCGCTAGCCAGCCGCTGATCGGCAGGACGAAGGCGTTCGAAACCAGATATGAGGTGAGCACCCAGGTGCTTTCGTCGTTGCTGGCGCCCAGGCTTCCCGCCATGTGCGGCAACGCCACATTGGCAATGCTGGTGTCGAGCACCTCCATGAATGCCGCCATGGCCACAACCACAGCGATGAGCCAGGGATTATATTTCGGCCGCCATGGCTCGGCTCCCGCGGCCTGCGGAGATACAGGCGTCGAACGTGCGTCCTCACTGTTGGACATAAACCTTCGGCTCCACCGACATGCCGGGCCTCAACATATGGTCGCCGTTTTGGTCGGGGTCGATATCGATCCGCACAGGTATCCGCTGTACCACCTTCACGAAATTTCCAGTGGCATTTTCCGGAGGTAGAAGGCTCAGGCGTGAGCCGCTTGCTCCTCCAATTCCAGTGACCTTCCCCTCGTACTCACGGCCGTAGGCATCGACGCTGAAGAGAACTCGGTCGCCTGGTTTCATCAAGCGGAGCTGGGTTTCCTTGAAGTTTGCCGTGATCCAAATATCATCGAGGGGAATGACCGCCATCAACTGCTGGCCAGGTGAGACATTGGCGCCGACCTCGACGGTCTTTTTGCCGACGACGCCGCTGACAGGCGCGACGATGGTGCAATAGCTAAGGTTTAGTCGAGCCTGTTCGACGAGGGCTCGTCGCTGAGCCACCAAGGCCTCCGCGGCTTTCGCGCGTGCCCTACTCGCGGCGACCCGCTCCGGTGCGGTCAGTGCGGATTCGATCAATGCATCCGCTTGTGCGATTTTTGCATGGGCCTGATCGACATCGGCCAACGCAACTTGCACATTCTGTTCCGCTTCCAGGACAGCGGCTCGTCGAGCATCGACAGTCGCTTTCTTGGCATCGGATACCGACACCGCGGAATCGAACTGCTGCCGGGAAATCTCGTTTTTGGCGATCAAGAGTCTGTACCGAAGTAAATCGTCAGCAGCATTCTTGTAGGTGGACTCGGCCTCGCGAACCTGCGCCTCAGCGGCTTCAAGGCGCGCTCGCGCAGCGGTCAACTGGCGCTGTGCCCCCATCAGCGCCGCTTCCGCATCGGCGCGCCCGGAGCGTGCGATGTTCAATTCGCTTTTCGTCGTAGCGGAGGTTATAAGAACATCCGCGCTCGACGTTAGAAATGTCGCCTCGGCAGCAGCTAGGTCAGCTTTCGCGCGGTCGAGTGCGACAACATAATCTCTGGGATCGATATGCGCAAGGACGTCGCCCGCACTGACATACTGCTCCTCGTTTACCGGCACGTCCAACACGTAGCCACCGAGCCGCGAGCTGATGGCGTTGATGTGCCCATCGACCTGGGCGTCGTCAGTCGATTCGTAAGCGCTGAAATACTTCCAGGCGTAATACGAGCCGGCAATCACCAGCGCCAGGGCGATCGCCAGCGCAATTGTGCGGACGACGATTCCGCGCACCCTACGTGCCCCCTTGGAGCCCGGTGAATCAGCCGGCTCAGCATTTGAGGCCGGGCCTTCAGTCGTTGGCAAATCGTTCATACCTACTCCATGAATTTCCGGATCTCCTGCTCGGTGGATCCCAGGGCGCGCGCGAGTTCAACTTTCGCCACGTTGTGGGCATACAAAGCGGATATCAGGTTGTCATTCGCGACGGCGACGGATCCTTGGGCCTGGACAACTTCGATCGTGTCAATCACTCCGGACGCAAAGCGGTCTTCAGCTTGCACCAGGGTCTGATTCGCGAGGTCGAGAGCACTCCTCGCCACAGTTACCCGGTCAGCGGCTGACTGCATGTCAAGCAGTGCAACCCGGACCTGATAGTCAATCTGGGCGCGAAGATCACCGAGTTCATCCTGCCGCTGCTTCAAAGCCGCTTGGGCTCGAATGATGTCGCTCCCGATCCGGCGGCCGTCAAAAATGTTGAATTTGACAAATGCTTGGACGGTGAACGTCCCATGGGAATTGTTCAGCGTCGTTCCGATGTCCCCGTAATCGGCTGCGACGCCCAGGGTCGGATAACGCTCAGCGCGAGCAGCACTGACGGCGTCCTCGGCGGCGCGTACGGAGGCCTCGGCTCTCTGGAGGTCGGCACGCTGTTCATAAGCTGTACGCAGGGCCTGATCGGGGGTCATTGTAGCTAGGGGCGAAAAAGGCTCCGTATCGACGATCGCAAACTCCTGGCCCGCGGGTAGCCCGATCACTCGGGCCAAAGCCAGCTTATCTTTCGCCATCTGAGCATCCTGCGCGATAAGCTGCTGTTCCTCCTGCTCAAGCTGCACACGAGCGCGAAGTACATCAATCGCCGCCGCCGTCCCAGCCCGCTCCTGGTCAGCAGCGCGGTCCCAGATTGCCTGATCCGTTTCCACTTGCGCCCGGATCGCTCTTATGCGGGAAGAGCCGACAATAACGAGCAAGTAGGCATTGGCTACCGACGCTATCACCACATCGCGAGCGTCCTCAAGCGATAGCTGGGCGGCCCGTTCGGACTCTTGAGCCGCGTGGTAGCTCCGCCGTAGCTTGTAATCTAGGATGCTGAGGGAGGCGTAGGCGCGCGCGTCAGCATAATGAAAGGGCCCAACCACAGTGGGGATCGAAGCGCCGGGGATGCCGAAGTTGATGCCCCGGGTCCTGAGGTTTATTTGCTGTACAGTCTGACTTATCATCCCGGTTACCTGCGGCAAAAGAGCACTCAAAGACCGTAGCCGCTCACCCCGCGCGACTTCGCTCTCCTGCCCACTCAGCAGGATGCCGAGGTTCGTTCGCAGCCCGCGATCAAGAGCCTCACTCAGTGTCAGCGCCAGAGTCGTAGGAGAGGCGACCCCCGTCGGAACGCTGCGCTGGAACTGAGATTCTTGCCCAAGCAGCACCGAACTGGCGAAGAGCGCCAGCCACGCGCCCACTAACGATCGTCGGCTCGATCGCGGTTTGGGGGCGCGCGCCCACAATGCCGCCACGGGTATCCCCGAATATTTGCTGGTCGCCTCCTCCAAAGTGCCCGCCAAGAGACCGGCTGCCTCGGAACATATCCCATCTGCGGCAGAGCGGGGAACCGCAGCCCTCCTCACATCGCCCGACCTTTGATCCCTTCCAGAACAATTCATCGCTTTTGATCGCTCCTAGCTGTCACGCCCCATCTCCGCCGCCGCTGCTTTCCCTCCCGCAACGACATCCGCCCTCGCTCGTGCACGACTCTCACCAACCTAGGCCAAAATAAGGACGAAGCCATGAAATGACCGCAAATGACTGACCCGAAAGAACGCGGACAACGTGGCTAAATCCCAGTCATGGGCGGAGCGTCGGATGTCTGGCACTTGTGCCGGACCGGATTGTCGCTCATTGGTCGCGAAAGGTCAGGGAACGGACTTCAGAGGGGAATGTGTCCGAGAATCTGTCCAGCGGAATTCCTGGCTGTTATGGGGGCCAATCTTCCGTCGTATGGGGGATCGATCCATCTGACGAGAAAATTCGTTGTTCTCAAGATTGCGTCGCGCGCATGGCCCGCTCAAACGTGCAACCGCGATCCTCGTAATTGCTCGCTTCCGCAATTGGGTTGACTTTTGGAGCAGGAATCATGGGCCAAGGTCGGGACGGCTTTTGTACCAAATTCGTCAATTGACGTACTTCGTCAATTTTCCGTTCGTCAATAGTTTTATTTTCAATATCTTGCAATGGCCCTTGTCTTGCCTTCCCTATGGCCTGGGGCTGCATGCTACGAATCAGCAGGAAGGCGAACGGGGACGTGGTCTTTAGCCTGAGCGGCCGGATCGGTGTGGAGAATATTGCCGAGCTGGAAGCTCTCATTGCCGCGGAGGGGAAAGATCGGTCGATCACTCTTGACCTCAAGGATCTGACCTTGATCGGTGAAGATGGCGTCAGTTTTCTCACTCACTGCGAAACGGCAGGCATCGCTCTGGTGAATTGCGCTCCCTACGTCCGCGAGTGGATCACGAGACGAGGAACGAGTAGCTAGGGATCATTAGCTTGATCGGAGGGAGCCACCGACTAATGCACATTCATACAGGAGATTGTTATGGCCATTATCAATTTGATCGGGTCCAGCCCGAGATTCCACGCATTGATGACTGAGGTGGAAAGAGTTGCACCAGTGGATTCTTCCGTCCTGATCCAGGGCGAAACGGGTACGGGGAAGGAATTAATTGCGAGGGCCATTCATGAGGCCAGTCCCCGCCGCAACCGCCGGTTTGTGGCCCTCAACTGCGCGGCGATTCCGAGCGCATTGTTGGAAAGCGAGCTGTTCGGCCACGAAAGAGGGGCGTTTACAGGTGCGCACGCACTCGCTAGAGGGCGATTTCAGATGGCGGACGAGGGCACCCTCTTTTTAGACGAGATCGGCGACCTGCCGCTGGAACTTCAGCCAAAACTCTTGCGGGCTCTGCAGGAACAAGAGTTCGAACGATTGGGCAGCGCCCAAACCATCAAAGTGAACGTGCGCGTGGTGGCGGCGACCAACCAGGATCTGGCCGGACTCGTAGCCAATAAGCTGTTTCGGGAGGACCTCTTCTACCGGCTGAACGTCATTCCAATCTGCCTGCCTCCTCTGCGGGAACGCATTCAGGACATCCCTCCATTGACGGAGTTCTTCGTTGCAAAATGTGCTGCCCGTCTCAACAAGCCCATCGAGTCGATTCCCGATGAAGTTATGGCAGTACTGAAAGCCCGCGACTGGCCAGGCAATATCCGTGAACTGCAGAATTTCATTGAGCGAGCAGTACTATTCTCGCCGGGGTCGGTGCTCCGCCTGCCACTGGACTCGAATCAGACGGCGAGGCCGCGCCCGGAGAGCGTTTCCCGCACGCTTGCCGAGGCCGATCGGCAGCATATCCTCGAAGCACTGAGGCACACCAACTGGATGATCGGGGGGAGGCACGGAGCGGCCAACCGGCTCGGATTGCCGCGAACCACACTAATTTACAAGATGCGAAAACTTGGGATCGAAACGCGCCGGTCCCCTGGAGCACGCCCCATTCGGCAGCAGCTGGCGGAACCTTGCGAGGTCTGATCATGATCGAAGCCATTGCTTTTCGGACAAAAAGGATACCGCTCCGCGACGGCGGCCGGTTCCAAGATGTTGGCGCGCAAGAGGGCAAAAAAACGGGCTAAGTTTTGATTCTAAAAGGGAACTCGATGGCGGGGACGACGGGGCTCGAACCCGCGACCTCCGGCGTGACAGGCCGGCGTTCTAACCAACTGAACTACGTCCCCAATTCCCAGGAGTGCCAAGGAAGGTATTGAAAGAAGCTCGTGTCACCGGCTTGAAACCGCCAAGCTTCCTGCCGCTCACTGCGCCCCGAGTTTGGCTCAGAGCGAAGTGGGCCGCGACTTTCAGAATAGCATACCGCAGCCCCTGTTTATGCGCCTCCACGCGAGTTTTTTCGCTCCCGTGATGAGCGCCTGGCCGACCAGAGTTCCTCCCACAGATGGACCAGGATACACGGGCATCGGGAGTGCCGGCGACTGCTTCCCGAAGAAATCTTCGCAACTATTCCCCAGCTCCCGAGCTTAACCAGACAGAAGGAACTCGGGCAGGTCAGCCGAGCTAAGCGAGAAAGAAACTGGACAACATCAGGTAAGGAGAATAAAGACGATGAAGACCCTTTGGACCAAGATTCTGACAGTGGGAGCTCTGGCGGGACTCTTGACGATCGGCGCGCAGGCGGCCGGTCCGGCTCAGCGGCAGGTGAATCAGGCGGGGAGGATCCGGCAAGGGGTCCAGTCAGGGCAGCTGACGCAACGTGAGACGGCGCGACTGAAGCATCAGGAGAAGCAGTTGCATCGGCAGGTGGTTCGGAGCCGCGCCAGCGGAGGAGGACTGACGCCGGGAGAGCGGGCTCGGATCCAGGGGAATGCGCGCCAGAACAGCCGCCTCATCGGCCGGTTGAAGCACAACAATCGGACGCGCTAAGCGTGTTCAGAATCCAAGAGTCCGAACACAGAACTCAGAATGGTCGATGGGCGTTATCCGCCAAGCCGGCACATCGTGCCGACAATAAAAAGCCGCCCGGGGAGCAGATGGCCTCCCGGGCGGTTCTTGTTTTCGTAGGTATTTGAGTCGAGCCGGTTAGGACTCGGTCTCGCCACCCTCTTCGTGGTCGTGGCCTTCCTGCTCGGCCTTGAGGCGTTCCTCGCGGCGCTTGGCGCGTTCGGCGGCACGCTTCACCAGCTCGGAACCGACCAGTTCCAGCATGGCTTCCTCGGCGCCGTCGCCTTTCCGCCAACCCAGACGAACCACGCGTGTGTAGCCGCCGTCGCGTTGCCCGAAGCGCGTGCCGAGCTTATCGAACAGCTTCTGCACGGCCTCCGGGGTCTGCAAGAAGGCAGCGGCCTGGCGGCGCGTATGCAGCGTGTCGCGCTTGGCCAGCGTAATCATCTTGTCGACCAGCGGCTGAGCCGCCTTGGCCTTGGGAACAGTGGTTTTGATGCGCTCCTCGGTGATGACGCTGGTCACCAGGTTGCGCAGCAGAGCGCGGCGGGCGCCGACGTTCCGCTTGAGTTTATATCCTGCTCTCCTGTGTCGCATGTGTGTTTCGCGCTCCGGGCCTATTCGGCCGCGGGAGCCCCTCCTTCGGCAGGATTGCCTTCACCGAGCAGCGCGGGCGCGCCACTGGGGGTGATCAGCCGTCCCTGGGAATCGAACTTCATCCCGAAACTGAGTCCCAGACCCGACAGGATTTCCTTAATCTCATTGAGAGACTTGCGCCCGAAGTTCTTGGTGCGCAGCATCTCGGCTTCGGTCTTCTGGACCAGGTCCGAGATGGTTTGAATGCTCGCGTTCTTGAGGCAGTTGTAGGAACGAACCGAGAGTTCGAGTTCCTCGACCGAGCGGTTGAGCACTTCGTTGATCTGGCTCATCGCCTGCTCGGCGGGCTCTTCGACGGTCTCCGGCAACTCCTCGAAGTTGATGAAGATGGTCATGTGGTCCTTCAGGAGCTTGGAGGCCTGGCCGATCGCGTCGGCCGGGCTGATGGCGCCGTTGGTCCACACTTGAATGGTGAGTTTGTCGTAATCGGTCATCTGGCCGAGGCGCGCGGCCTCCACCGAATAGTTGACCTTACGGACGGGCGAGTGCACCGAGTCAATGGGGATATAGCCCAAGGGCAGATCCTCATCGTTGTTGCGGTCGGCGGCGACGTATCCGCGGCCGGTGCGCAGGCGCATCTCAATCGACAGGCTGCCGCCTTCACCGACCGTGGCGATCGGCATGTTGCGGTCCAGCACTTCCACTTCCGAATCGGTTTCGATCTGGCCGCTGAGGACCGGACCGGGCTTGGTGACATTGAGCCGAACGGTGCGCATGCCTTCGGTCGTCATCTTGAACGGAACCTGCTTGAGGTTCAGGATGATATCGGTAGCGTCCTCGACTACGTTCGGGATCGGGCTGAACTCATGGGAGACTCCCTCGATCCGCACGGCGGTGATCGCCGCACCCTCGATGGAACTTAGCAGCACGCGGCGCAGGCCGGTACCGATAGTCGAGCCGAAGCCCCGCTCAAACGGTTGCGCGGTGAATTCGCCGTAACGTTCGGTGAGCGTCTCGGTATTAGCAACCAGACGTTTCGGTTTTTGGAATCCTTTGAACATCATTCGCTTGGCCCCCCTTTATTTCGAGTACAATTCGACGATTAACTGCTCGTTGAGCTGGATCTGCACCAGGTCTTCGCGCTTGAAGCTTCCAACGACCCTGGCGGAGAGGTTTTCGCGGTCCACTTCCAGCCAGTTCGGGCTGGGCGTGTGCGCGGTGGCTTCGGCGGCGTGCAGGATGGTCGGGATCTTCTTGCTCTTTTCGCGAATCTCGATCACGTCGCCTTCGTTGACTGCAAACGACGGGATGTTGACGCGCCGGCCATTGACGTTAATGTGTCCATGGCGAACCAACTGGCGGCTCTGCGCGCGCGAGGTGCCGAATCCGATGCGGTAGACAACGTTATCCAGCCGGCTCTCCAGTGCGGTCAGCAGGTTGTCACCGGTAATGCCCTTGGCCTTGGCGGCCTTGGTGAACAGGTTCCGGAACTGCTTCTCCAGCACCTGATAATAGCGGCGAGCTTTCTGCTTCTCGCGTAACTGCAGGCCGTAACCAATGATTTTCTTGGGACGGCGGGAGTTGCCGTGCTGCCCGGGTGGGTAGGCGCGCTTTTCGATCGCGCACTTCTCGGTGTGGCAACGCTCCCCTTTGAGGAACAATTTCATGCCCTCGCGCCGGCACTGCCGGCAAACGGGCCCTACATATCTGGCCAAATGACCCTCCTGTTATTCCAGTCCGCCGAGGCTCGAGGCCGGGCGGCTTCAGTTAGGTGCAGTTTACGGCTTGGATATCGCTCAGCCTTCTTCCTGCTTCTGAAACTCTTGTCATCCAGACGAGCTGGACGAAAAACTTGCTTCGGTCGCCACGTTGCACGCGGTCGCGGATCAGACGCGGCGCAACATCGTTTACACAAAGCGCTCGCTGATCAAACACGACGCTTTTTGGGCGGCCGGCATCCGTTGTGGGGAATCGGCGTACGATCCCGGATCAGGCGAACTTCCAGGCCGGCGGCAGCCAGGGCGCGGACGGCCGATTCACGGCCGGCGCCGGGTCCGGAAACGTTAACCTGCACGGTGCGGAGTCCGGATTCCTTGGCTTTCTGCGCGGCGGTCATCGAAGCCTGCTGCGCGGCGTACGGCGTGCCCTTGCGCGATCCGCGGAAACCGAGCGAGCCGGCACTGGACCACGAAATGGTGTTGCCGGACGGGTCCGAGATCGTCACGATGGTGTTGTTGAACGACGCCTGCACGTGCACCAGCCCAACGGGTACGTTCTTTTTTTCCTTCTTTTTGAAGCTCTTCTTTTTGCCCGACTTGGATGCTGACTTTGCCATTCGTATTCCCTGTTCTGCTCTCTACCCGCTAGACCTTCTTCTTGTTAGCCACCGTGCCGCGCCGCGGACCCTTGCGGGTACGGGCGTTGGTGTGCGTGCGCTGACCGCGAACCGGCAGGCCACGGCGGTGACGCAACCCGCGATAGGAAGCCATCTCCATCAGGCGCTTGATATTCATCGAGACTTCCTTACGGAGGTCCCCCTCGACCGCGCCTTCCTCTTCCAGGATGACGCGAAGCTTGTTCACTTCGTCCTCGGTGAGATCGGCGACCTTGGTGCCCGGATCGATCTCGGCGCGGTGGCACAGCGACAACGCACGGGTGCGCCCGATGCCATAGATATAGGTGAGGCCGATGTCGGTCCTTTTCCGCGTGGGTAAATCAACGCCTGCGAGACGTGCCATATTCTTAAATTCCTTTTTCTACCTGCTGCCCGATTGCCGCTGCCGCACGATGGACGCTGCCCAATGGACCCGGCCCTATAGACAAAGATGCCTTACTTCTGCCGCTGCTTGTGTTTGGGGTTTTCGCAAATAACGCGCACAACACCCTGACGGTGCACCAACTTACATTTGGGGCACAACGTTTTCACCGATGCTCGAACTTTCATCTCGTACTCCTCGGCGCTCCGCGCCACTTGCGGCCCGCGCCTCCCGATCCAATGGTCAGGATGGCGATTCGCCGCACAACCGTTTGCGTTCCAGGCGGGACCGAAACCCCACCCGACTGCGGCCTAAGGCCGCGTCAACACCCAGGGGCCATCTTTCGTGATGGCCACCGTATGTTCAAAATGTGCCGAGTACTGGCCGTCTTCGGTGACCGCGGTCCACCCATCGGACTTCACGCGGCTGCCCGCCTTGCCGAGGTTGACCATCGGCTCGATTGCCAGCACCATTCCTTCTTTCAGCCGGGGATTTTCCCCGCGCCGGTCCACATAGTTCGGAACCTGCGGCTCTTCGTGCATCTGCGTTCCGATGCCGTGTCCCACAAACTCCCGAACAATGGAAAACCCGTTGGCGGTGACATACCGCTCGACGGCTCCACAAATATCAAACAACCGGTTGCCCGGCTGGGCCCGCTCAATCGCCTGCTCCAGCGACTCCCGGGTGACGTCCATCAGGCGCTGTGCCTGCGGAGGGATCTCGCCCACCGCCACCGTGATCGCGGAATCACCGTAGTAGCCTTGCAACTGAACGCCGGTGTCGATCGAGATGATGTCGCCTTCCTTCAGAACCTTATCCTTCAGCGGCATCCCATGAACGATCTCCTCGTTCAGTGACGTGCAGAGCACGTAGGGGAACGCCGCGCCAGAACTCGATTTATAGCCCTTGAACGCCGATTTCGCTCCAGCGTCCTGCATCATCTGTTCGGCCTTGGCTTCCAGCACATCCAGGGATACGCCCGGCGCAACCATGCCGCGCAGCGTATCCAAAATCTCAAACACCACCAACCCAGCGGCCCGCATTTTTTCGAGCTCCGCCGGACTCTTACGTACGATCATGCACCTTCTCACGTTCCTGGCGAACAAAGTCCATGATCGTCTTACTTATCTCGGCCGGATCGGCATCCCCATTGATGTGATGGACCTTAAATCCTTCACCCTCCAGGAACTCCAGCACCGGGGTGGTCTGCTTGTCATACGACCGCAGACGTTCGCGGACGACGTCTTCCCGATCGTCGTCGCGGATTTCCAGGCGATTACCGTCCAAATCGCAGAATCCCTCAGTTCGGGGGCGATTTCGCATGGCGCCATACAAGGCGCCGCAGTACGGACATTGCCGACGGCCCGAAAGCCGTGCAATTACTTTATTATAGTCGACTTTCAAGTGCACCACGACGGGTCTGATCCCGCGCGAGGGCAACAGCCTCGTCGCCAACCATTCGGCCTGCCCGACGCTTCTCGGGTAGCCGTCTAAAATAAACCCGTCTTCGCAGTCCGAACGCTTCGTACGCTCGCCGACGATTAAATTCACCAGCTCGTCGGGGACCAGCCGGCCAGCGTTCAGCAACGCGGCGGCCTCCTTGCCCATCCCATAGCCGGAGGCGATCTGGTCACGAAGCATGTCGCCGGTGGAGATGTGGGCCATGCTGAGGCATTTTTTCAGCTGCTTGGCTTGTGTCCCTTTCCCCGAACCTGGGGGACCGAACATGATTAAACAAAGAGGACTCATTAGCTACTGCTTCTACGTCCTCGAATTCTGCCGGCACGTGGCGTGAAGCCCTCGTAATGCCGCATGATCAGCTGCGCCTCAATCTGATTGACAAAGTCCATGGCAACGCTGACGACAATCAGCAAGCTGGTGCCACCGAAGTAGAACGAAACCCCCAGCCCATCCAGGAGCCAGCGCGGGAACGACGCATCGATCGCGTTGCCGATTACCGGAAGCTGCTGCAGCGCGATGCCCTGAATCATGATCATCGGCAGCAGAGAGAGAATCGAAAGATACAAGCCGCCGACGACGGTAATCCGGCTCAGGATCTTGTTCATGTAGTCGGCCGTGTTCTTACCCGGACGGATTCCAGGGATGAAGCTGCCCGACTTGCGCATGTTATCCGCCGCTTCGGCCGGATTGAAGATGATCGAGACGTAGAAGAAGCAGAAGAACATGATCAGGACGGTGTACAGCACGTAATACAGGGGGCTGTTTCCGCCGATCGCGTTCAGCATATTCATCAGCACCGGGCTGTTCTGCACATATTGCAGCTGGGTCGCGGTTTGCGGGAAGGCCAGCAGGGAGCTCGCGAAGATGACCGGGATCACGCCGCCGGCGTTGACCTTCAGCGGCATATAGCTGGATTGCCCGCCCATGACGCGGCGTCCGATGACGCGCTTGGCCTGTTGGACCGGAATGCGGCGCTCGCCACGCTCGACCAATACGATGAAGGCGACCACCGCCAGCATCATCGCCAGGATCACCGCCACCTGGAACGGATTCCACAATCCATTCTGGAGACGTGTGACGATTTCGTAGATCGCGCCCGGCAGACCGACCACAATACCGGCGAAGATCAGCAAGCTCATGCCGTTGCCGATGCCGCGCTCCGTGATTTGCTCACCCAACCACATAATGAACGCCGTACCGGTGGTCAGCGTCAGCACGGTCATCAGGGTAAAGCCGATGCCGGGGTTACGGACGAAGGCCTGCTCGGAAAGCTGCAGTCCGGAGGCGATCATGAACGCCTGCGCGACAGCCAGGATCACGGTGAGATACCGGGTCCACTGGGTGATCTTGCGGCGGCCGACTTCGCCTTCCTTCGAGAGCTTTTCGAGGGTCGGCACCACGACGGTCAACAGCTGCAGAATGATCGACGCGGTGATGTAGGGCATGATGCCCAGGGCAAAGATCGTCAGACGGCGGAACATGCCGCCGCTGAACAGGTCAAACATGCCCAGCGCCGAACCCGAATTCTGCTGGATGTAGTCCTGAAAACGCGCCGTGTCGATACCGGGAACGGGGATATGCCCGCCCAGACGGTAGACAGCGAGCAGCGCCAGCGTAAACAGGATCCGATTACGCAGATCCGGTATACGGAATACGTTCGCCACTGCTTCGAAGAACTTCATAATCTCCCCGACCTTACTCGCCTGACGCGTTCCCCGGGTTCACCCAATCCCGGCGACGCCTGGCCTGAGTTTCGCCCAACGCCCGGCCCTTCAGCAACGATTAGGCCTCCGCCTCCGGCTTTGCCTTGCCCGCTCTTGCCTTGGGAGGCTTCGGCTTCAGTTTCTTGCCGCTCTGCTTGTAGTCGTCGGCCTGGTGCACCGGAGGAATGACCTCCACGGTACCACCGGCTGCCTGAATCTTTTCCACCGCCGATTTGGAAAACGCCTGCGCCTTGACCGAAATCTTGCGCTGCAACTCGCCGGTGCCCAGGATCTTCACTCCATCGAGCAACTTGCTGACGACGCCAGATTTTAGCAACGACTCGGGATCAAAGCTATCGCCTTCGAGCTCGTTCAGGCGCGCCACGTTCACCACGGCGTATTCGGTCCGGAAGATGTTGTTGAAGCCGCGCTTCGGCAGACGGCGATGAATCGGCATCTGGCCGCCTTCAAAGCCGCGCATCCGCGAATAGCCGGAGACGGACTTGGCGCCCTTCATGCCGCGGCCGGAAACCTTACCGCGGCCGGAGCCCATACCCTGGCCAACGCGCTGCTTCTTTTGTTTTTGGCCGGCAGGCGGCTTGAGTTCACTTAAATTCATCTTGCTTAAACTCCGTTCCCCAACCAGAAGCGTCGTTAGTCAACGATCGCCAGCAGGTGCGGGATCTTATTCACCATGCCGCGGAAGCCCGGCGAATCAGGACGCTCCACCACTTGATTGATTTTCTTCAGGCCCAGCGAGCGCACAATTACCTTATGCTTCTCAGGCGTGCAGATCGGGCTGCGAACCAGTTTGATTTTGATCGTTTCGGCCATATCGTCGTTCCGTCCCGGACGTTCTATCGTACCTGCCCCACATCCAGACCGCGGAGGTCGGCAATGGTCTGCCGGTCGCGCAACTGTTCGAGAGCATCAATGGTCGCTTTCACCACATTGTGCGGGTTGTGCGACCCCACCGATTTGGTGAGCACGTTCGGCACACCCACCGCCTGAATGACGGCGCGCACCGGACCACCGGCGATCACGCCGGTACCGGCCGGGGCCGGCTTCAGCAGCACCTTGCCACCACCGTAGACACCCCAAACAAGATGCTGGATGGTGGTTTCGAGCACATTGATCCGGCGCAGATTCTTCTTGGCGGCCTCAATGCCTTTCTTGATCGCGGCCGGCACTTCCTTGGCCTTGCCGGTGCCGTAGCCGACGATCTTGGCGTCGGGATCTCCGACCACCACCAAAGCCGAAAAGCTGAGGTTCTTGCCGCCCTTCACCACCTTGGTGACACGGTTGATCGAGACCACCTGCTCTTTCAGGTTCAGGCTGTTTACGTCGATTCCTTGCGCTACTGTTGTTGACATTCGATTGCCTCTAATTCGCCTTGACCCTTAGAACTTGAGTCCCGCTTCGCGGGCCGCCTCGGCCAGCGCCTTCACGCGGCCGTGGTACAGATAGCCGCCGCGGTCAAACACCACCGATTCGATGCCCTTTTCCTTGGCGCGCTCGGCCACCAGTTTCCCGATCGCCGTCGCACCGGCCACGTTGCCGCCGTCGGCCGTGGCGCTCTTCTCATTAGTCGACGCCGCCGCGATGGTCTGGCCCTTGGTGTCGTCGATCACCTGCGCGTAGATGTGCTTGACGCTGCGAAACACCGCCAGGCGGGGCCGCTCCGCCGTACCGGACAGCTTGCGCCGGATCCGCTTATGAATCCGCACCCGGATCTTGTTTTTCGAATCGTGTGCCACTTGTTTCTTGCCTCTCGTCAACCTGCCTTACGGGCTACCCCGACCTCAGGGCCGCGCCGGTCGGTCTTTACTTAGCGCCGGTCTTGCCGACCTTCTTACGGAGCTTCTCGCCGACGTACCGAATACCCTTTTGCTTGTACGGGTCGGGCGGACGCAGTGCCCGCATGTTCGCCGCCACCTGGCCAAGCTGCTGACGGTCCGAACCGGTCAGAATCAGCGGCGTCAGATTATTGGCCGGCTTTTCCACCTGCAGATCGATCCCGTCGGGAAGGTAGAACTCGATCGGATGCGAATAGCCCAGGTTGAAAATCGCCACCCGGCCCTTCACCTCGCAGCGGTAGCCGATGCCGAAGATCGCCAACTCACGCTTGAAGCCTTCCGAGACGCCCTGCACCGCGTTGGCCGCCAGCGCGCGGGTCAGCCCGTGCTTGGCCGCGAAACTGTCATTCTTACGCAGGATCTGCAGCGTGCCGTTCTCCTGCTGGACGCTGATGCCGGCCGGCACCGGAACGGTCTGCGTCCCCTTGGGACCCTGGACCTTCAGTTCCTCGCCGATCTCGATCTTCACCCCCGCTGGAACGGGGATGGGCTTTTTACCGACTCGTGACATTGCCTCGTACTCCTAAATCCTTTTTCGGGCTCGCGGGGCCTACCAAATCTGGCAGAGTAGCTCGCCGCCCACGCCGTTTTTGCGCGCGTCCTTACCGGTCATCACGCCCTTCGGCGTGGTGACGATGTTGATCCCCAGGCCGCCCAGCACGCGGGGCACATCCTTGGAGCCGACATAGACACGGCAGCCCGGACGCGATACGCGCTGAATCTCGCTGATGACCGGCACGTTGCCGGGCGTGTACTTGAGGTACACGCGGATCGACTGCTTGGCGCCCTCTTCGGTCAGCTTGAAGTTGGCGATATAGCCTTCGTCCTTCAAAATGCGAGCGATCTCGGTCTTGAGACGCGACGCCGGCACGTCCACCTTGGGATGGCGCGCGGCCAGCCCGTTGCGGATGCGCGTGAGCATATCGGCGATCGGATCCGTTGTCATTGTTGCTATAGCTCCTTCAACTGCCCTTGGCGAATATCCGTGCGCTGCCTGCCGCCTACCACGATGCCTTCGTGACGCCGGGGATCTCTCCCGCCAGCGCCAGATTCCGGAAACAGATCCGGCACAGGCGGAACTTGCGGATGAACCCGCGCGGACGTCCGCAGCGGAAGCACCGGTTCCGGTGCCGTACCGCCACTTTGGCCGGGGCTGGCTGATCGTTGGATTTGGCCAGCGCCATGCGGGCGGCCAGCCGTTCGTCGCGTGCAATCTTTGCCGTAGTTGCCATGAAATCTCTCTATTCCCGAGCGCCCGCTTACTGCTCGCCCGGTCCCTTCTCAAACGGCATCCCCATATGCTTGAGCAGCGCGAGCGCCTCGGCGTCGGTGTTTGCCGTCGTGGTGAAACTGATATTCATTCCGCGGCTCTTGTCGACCTTGTTGTAGTCGATCTCCGGGAAAATGAGCTGTTCCTTCAGGCCCAGCGTATAGTTGCCGCGGCCGTCGAACGCTTTCTTGGACACACCCTGGAAGTCGCGCACACGCGGCAGGGCGATGTTGAGCAGCCGGTCCAGGAACTCATACATCCGTTCCCCGCGCAGGGTCACCGCGCAGCCGATCGGCATGCCTTCACGAAGCTTAAAGGCCGCCACCGATTTCCGCGCCTTGGTGACGATCGGCTTCTGGCCGGCGATCGCCGTCAACTCCTGCACCGCCACGTCGATCAGCTTGGCGTTCTGCGTCGCCTCGCCCATGCCGACGTTGACCGAAATCTTGCTCAGCTTGGGCACCGACATCGGGTTGGCGTATTCGAATTCCGTCTTCATCGCCGGGATGACGTTGTCCTGATAATGTTGTCTCAGCCTTGCAGCCATTTGCGTTTCCTACCTGACTTCCCCTGCTTGCCTGACCTGCTTGCGTGCCTACTTCGCCTGTTTGCCTTACTTCGAGGAGGATTTGCCTTCCAGCGTCTCGCCGTTCTTCCGCGCGATGCGGACCCGGCGGGCCGTGGCGCCCTCGCCCTCGACCTGCACACCAATCCGGGTCGGAACGCCGCCCGAGGTGAGCATCATCACATTCGAAATCGCGATGGAGCGCTCGCTTTCCGCGATGCCGCCCTTGATCTGCTTCTGCGGGTTCGGCTTGGTGTGGCGCTTGACTAAGCCGACGCCTTCCACCATCACCCGCCCCCTGCGGCGATCCACATCCAGCACGCGACCGGTCTTGCCTTTATCCTTGCCGGCGATGACCTTGACCATGTCCTCGCGCTTCAGCCGGGTCTTCACCAGCTGTTTCGGCGCGTTCTGATGGCGTTGCGGAATTCGTTTGGCCATGGTTAGATTACCTCCGGCGCGAGCGAAACGATCTTCATGTACCGCTTGTCGCGCAACTCACGCGCCACCGGTCCGAACACGCGCGTGCCGACCGGCTCGCCGATTTCGTTGATCAACACGGCGGCGTTGGAATCGAATCGGATATAGGTCCCGTCCTTGCGGCGGGTTTCCTTGCGCATCCGCACGATCACGCAGCGTACAACTTTTCCCTTCTTCACCTGGGATTCCGGAGCCGCTTCCTTAACCGAAGCGGTGACCACGTCACCCAGTCCGGCGCGCACGCCGATGTCGCCGCCACGCGGCAGAATGCAGGAAAGCTTACGGGCGCCGCTGTTGTCGGCAACCTCGAGGATGGTCCGCATTCCGATCATGTTCGTTTCTCCTTAGCCTGGCCTCGCGTCGCGGTGGGTTACCGCGCGCCGCCGGGCAATCGCCCTGCTTACTTCTTTTTCTTCTTGCCTTTTTTCTTCGAGAGAAGCTTTTCCGGTCCGGCCTGGATCCCGATCGAACTCAGATCGGTGGTCACCTGCACGGCCTTGCGGATCACCGTCTCCAGCTTCCAGCGCTTCAGCTTGCTCATCGGGCGGCATTCCACGATCCGCACCACATCGCCGGGCAGCGCCTCGCCGGTCTCATCATGCGCATAGAACTTCTTGCGCTTGTTGATGATCCGGTGATAGAGCGGATGCTTCACCCGGCGCGTCACCTCCACCACGATGGTTTTCGCCATCTTGGTGCCGAGGACCGAGCCGACCTTCTCGTTACGTTTATGTTTAGTGATCTCAGTCATTCGGTTTTGCCCTGCTACTGCTGGCCGCCTTCAGCCAACGCGCGTTGGCGCTGGATGGTCAACACCCGCGCCCGCTCTTTTTTCAGCCTGCGATACTTGGTAATCCCGTCGGTCTGGCCCATCGACATCTGGAACCGGAGCCGGAACATCTGTTCGGCGTCCTCTTCCAGTTTGGCGTCCAGTTCGGCCGGATCCATGGCCCGCAGCTTATCGGTGGTTTCGCTCATACCGCTTCTCAATCCTTGTTGAAACTCTTATTCGACCCCGTCACGAACGACCAGCTTGGTGGGCAGCGAGAGCTTGGACGCACCCAGGCGCATCGCCTCCCGAGCAGCCTCCAGGCTGACCCCTTCCATCTCAAACAGGATCTTGCCTGGCCGCACGACGGCCACCCATTCCTCCGGCGCACCCTTACCCTTACCCATACGGGTTTCAGCGGGCTTCTTGGTGATCGGCTTGTCCGGGAAGATGCGGATCCAAACCTTGCCGCCACGCTTGATCGAGCGGGTCATCGCAATACGCGCCGCTTCAATCTGCCGCGCCGAAATCCATCCGCACCGCATCACCTTCAGGCCAAAGTCGCCAAAGGCCAGCGTGGAACCGCGCCAGGCCTTGCCGGTCATCCGGCCGCGCTGTACCTTGCGGTGTTTCACTTTTTTGGGCATCAACATGGCGTTTTGTTACTCCAAACTCGTTATCCGGGGAGCCACCAGGCTCCTCCACAAATCCTTATTCGCTCTTTTCCCCTTCAGCCGGCGGCGGTGTCACCTGCGGCGCGCCGGGATCGGCCTGCTGTTGCGGCTCGGTGGCCGGCGGCGGAGTTGCCTGCTGCGCCGGGGAAGCCATCGGAGGCAGAATCGTCGGCTTGGGCAAGGCCTCGGGAGGCGGCGGCTGCACGATCGGACCGGTCGGGGTAGGACCGGCGGCGGCCGGAGTCACCTGCGGAGCCTGGAACGCTTCGGGCACCGAAGTCTGGGTCGGAACCGGACGCGGTCCACGATCCCCGCGATCGCCACGGTCTCCCCGCTCTGGGCGATCCCGGCGCGGCGCGCGGCGCGGCTCCGGTTCATTGCGGAATCCCTTGCGCATCTGGCCGGGCAGAATCTCACCCTTGTAGACCCAGCACTTGATGCCGATCACACCGTAGGTCGTGCGCGCTTCGCTGAAGCCGTAGTCAATGTCGGCCCGCAGCGTGTGCAGCGGCAACTGACCCTGTAAATACCATTCGGTTCGGGCGATTTCCGCGCCATTCAGACGCCCGGAGACGCGAACCTTAATTCCCTTGCAGCCGAAGCGGAGCGCCGAATCAACGCTCTTACGCATGGCGCGGCGGAAGGCAACGCGCTTTTCGAGCTGCAGTGCAATGGACTCGGAAACCAACTGCGCATCGAGCTCCGGTTTGTGCACTTCCTGAATATCAATAAAAACTTCCCGACCGGTCTTCTTGGCCAGATCGCCCTTGAGCTTCTCGATCTCGGCGCCCTTGCGGCCGATGATGATGCCGGGACGCGATGTGGCGATCGTGATGCGGAGCTTGTTGCCCGGACGATCCACCTCAATCGAACTGATGCCGGCCGACTTCAGCCGCTTGCGCAGCGAGTCCTTCAGTTCCAGATCTTCTTTCAGGAGCTTGGCGTAATCGTGCTTGGCGAACCAACGCGAGCGCCACGTCTTGGTTACTCCCAGGCGGAATCCGTAAGGATGTACTTTCTGACCCATAGTAATCTTTGGTCTCTCCCGTTTCCGGTCGAGGCGATTAAGCCTCGTCCGCCTTTCCGTCGCCCACTTTCACCACGACATGCGCCATGCGGCGCTGGTAGCGGAAGGCCCGCCCCATCGGCGCCGGACGCAGGCGCTTCATCCGCGGCCCCTCGTTCACGTAGGCTTCGGTCACCCGCAACCGGTCCACATCCACGTCCTCATGGCGGTCACTGGCGTTGGCGATGGCCGAACGCAGCACCTTCTCCACCGCCGGCGCCACGCGCTTGTTGGTGGTCCGGAGGATCTGGATCGCGTCATCGGCCCGCTGGCCGCGGATCAGATCCACCACCAGCCGCGCCTTTTGCGCCGACGTTCTCAGATATCGCGCTTCTGCTCTGGCTTCCATCTCAATTCACTCCTGCCCGGCGCGCCGACTACGAACGCGACGACTTCTCCTTGGCAACGTGTCCCTTGAACGTCCGCGTGGGGGCGAACTCGCCCAGCTTGTGTCCCACCATGTTCTCGGTGACGTAAACGGGGATAAACTTCTTGCCGTTGTGCACACCCAACGTATGGCCGATGAATTCAGGACTGATGGTCGAGCGCCGCGACCAGGTGCGAATCACCTGCTTCTTGGGCTGCGCACTCATCGCCTCCAGCTTCTTCATCAAGTGGTCGTCGGTAAACGGTCCCTTATATAACGAACGGCTCATTGATTGATTCCCTTTTACCTAGCCGAAATTACCGGCGCTTCTTCCCTTTGCGCGTCACGATCCATTTGTCGGTGCGCTTATTGTTGCGCGTCTTGAAGCCGCGGGTCGGCTTGCCCCACGGGGTCACCGGATGGCGGCCGCCCGAGGTCCGGCCCTCACCACCGCCGTGCGGGTGGTCCACCGGGTTCATCACGACGCCGCGGTTGTGCGGACGGCGGCCCAGCCAGCGCTTGCGGCCGGCTTTCCCCAGGCTGACATTCTCGTGCTCGGCATTGCCGACCACACCGACCGTCGCCGCGCAGGCCGACAGAATCCGCCGGACTTCGCCCGACGGCAGCTTGATCAGCGCATAGCCGCCTTCTTTTGAAACCAACTGCGCCTGCACGCCGGCCGAGCGAACCATCTGGCCGCCCTTGCCCGGCTTCAGCTCCACGTTGTGAATCAGCGTACCGGCCGGGATGTTATCGATCGGCAGAGCGTTGCCCGGCAGAATGTCGGCTTCCGGACCGGACATCACCATGCGCCCGACCTCCAGACCCGCCGGCGCCAGGATGTAGCGCTTCTCGCCATCCACATAGTGCAGCAGAGCGATACGGGCGCTGCGGTTCGGATCGTACTCGATCGAGGCAACCTTGGCCGGCACACCGGCCTTATCGCGCTTGAAATCGATGATTCGATAGGCCTGCTTGTGACCGCCGCCACGGAACCGAATGGCAATCCGGCCATAGTTGTTGCGGCCGCCGCTGCGCTTTTTGCCCTCGACCAGAGTCTTTTCCGGCTTCTTGTTGGACAGTTCCTTGCGCGTGACCACCGTTTGGAAACGGCGCGTCGGCGTGGTCGGCTTGTAAGACTTAATCGGCATGATGCCTCTCCGCTAAAACTCTCAAATTCCCTTATCCGGCCGCCCTAGGCTTCCGCGTACTCGGGAACCTTTTGCCCGGCCTTCAACTTCACGTAGGCCTTCTTCCAATCCGACCGATAGCCGGCAAACCGGCCCTGCCGGCGCAACTTGCCCGCCGCCGTGGTGGTCCGGACCTGGTCAACCTTCACGTTGAACAGCTTCTCGACCGCCTGCCGGATCTGGGTTTTGTTGGCGCCCACGGCGACTTCAAAGCACATGGTCCGCTCGGACTCTTTCTTGGTGACGCCCTTCTCGGTGATGATCGGACGCCGGATGACTGTATAAATAGTGTTCATTGGGCTAGCGCCTCCGAGAGTTTCTGGGCCGCCGCTTCGCTCATCAGCACCTGGCGATGGCCCAGCAGGTCATACACATTGACCTCGCGGCTGGCCACCAGCTTGACGCCCGGCAGGTTGCGGCTCGAAAGAGTCACGTTCTGCTCGCCGGAGTTATCCACCAGCAGCACGGTCTTGGCCGCTTCGAGCGTATTCAGCGCCGCCCGCATCAGTTTGGTCTTCGGCCCGGCGATCGCGAAGTCTTTCACCACGCGAAGTTCGCCGTCGCGAAGCTTAGCCGAAAGCGCGCTGCGCAGCGCGCCGAGCTGCATCTTGCGCGGCAGCCGGTAGGAATAGTCGCGCGGCTGCGGTCCGTGGGTCGTGCCGCCGTGCCGCCACAGAGGACTCCGGATCGAACCCATACGGGCGCGGCCGGTCCCCTTCTGCCGCCACAGCTTCTTGCCGGATCCGGCCACGCGTCCCCGCGTCTTGGTCGCGGCGGTGCCGCGGCGCTGCGAGGCCATATAATGCCGCACGGCCTCATACAGCAAATGCTCATTCACCGGTGCGCCAAACACCGACTCGGCCAGCTCCAGGGTGCCGACCTTCTGATTGCTCAAATCGATAACGTCTACGCTCGGCATGACTATCGCTTCGACCTCCTCAGCACGACGTAGCCGCCATTGGGGCCCGGTACGGCGCCTTTGACCATGATCACGTTGTCCTCGGCGTCGACCTCGACGATCTCCAGATTCTTCACGGTCACCCGCTCGTTGCCCATCCGGCCGCCCATGCGCATTCCGGGGAACACGCGGGAGGGGAAGCTCGAGGCGCCGATCGAACCGGGCGCGCGATGGAACATCGAGCCGTGGGTATCGTCGGAGCCGGCGAAGCCGTGGCGCTTCACAACGCCCGCGAATCCGCGGCCCTTGCTGGTGCCGATCACATCGACCTTTTCCTTCGGCTTGAACTCATCGGCCAGGACTTTGTCGCCCGGCTTCAGGTCGCCGTTGCTCACACCGTCCAGACGGAATTCGCGAAGGTACTTGACGCCCTCGGCCCCGGATTTCGCCAGGTGCCCCAGCGCAGGCTTGGTCTGCCGCGACTTCTTGGCATACTCCATCAGTCCAAGCTGGACCGCGTCGTAGCCGTCGGTCGCCGGCGTCTTGCGCTGCACCACCACGCACGGGCCCGGCCTTCAGCAGCGTCACCGGCACTACCCGGCCGTCCTCGCTGAACACCTGCGTCATTCCGATCTTTTTCCCAATAATCCCTGGGCTCATCGTGATCACTCCAACCCGGAAGGATCCCCTTCCGGCTTTTCCCGGACCGGCTCGGCATCCGGCCGGCCACCCGGCAAACTTCCGCCGGGCGAGTTTATTCCTTGAACGTGCCGCCCTTGAGCGACTCGTCTTGACCCAACCGACCCGGCTTACTTGCCGCGGCCGAAGGCCTTAATTTCCACATCCACGCCGGCCGGCAGATCCAGCTTCATCAGCGCATCCACCGTGTCCTGCGTCGGCTCCAAGAATATCCAGCAAGCGCTTGTGGGTCCGCATCTCAAACTGCTCGCGGCTCTTTTTATCCACGTGCGGCGAACGCAGCACCGTATAGGTGTTGCGCACCGTCGGCAGCGGAATGGGCCCCGCCACGCTGGCGCCGGTCCGCTTGGCCGTATCCACGATCTCGCCGGTGGATTGATCCAGCACACGATGATCGTAGGCCTTTAAGCGAATCCGGATACGTTCTTTTAAGCTACTCATTCGTTTTCAGCCAGTCTTTGTTTACTCACTGCTGCGTTTACTTACTGCTGCGATTCTCTTGTTGCGCTTGCCATTGTTGGTGGCGGCCCGCCGCATTCAGCAGGCCGCACCGAACATGCGAACTATTCGACAATCTCGGTCACGGTTCCGGCGCCGACCGTACGGCCGCCCTCGCGGATCGCGAACCGCAAGCCCTTGTCCATGGCCACCGGCGTGATCAGCTCGATCTCGAGCGTCACGTTATCGCCCGGCATCACCATTTCCATGCCCTCGGGCAGCGTCGCGACACCCGTCACGTCCGTCGTCCGGAAGTAGAACTGCGGACGATAGCCCTTGAAGAACGGCGTGTGGCGGCCGCCCTCGTCCTTCGACAGAACGTAGACTTCGCCCTTGAACTTCTTGTGCGGCTTGATCGAACCCGGCTTCGCAATCACCTGCCCGCGCTCGACGTCGTCCTTGTCGATGCCGCGCAGCAGCAGACCCACGTTGTCGCCGGCCCGGCCTTCGTCCAGCAGCTTCTTGAACATCTCGACGCCGGTGACGACCGTCTTGCGCGTGTCGCGGAACCCGACGATCTCCATTTCCTCGCCGACCTTACAAATGCCCTGCTCGATACGGCCCGTCACCACCGTGCCGCGACCCTGAATCGAGAAGATGTCTTCGATCGGCATCAGGAACGGCTTGTCGGTGTCGCGCTGCGGCTGCGGAATGTACTCGTCGACGGCCTCCATCAGCTCATCGATGGTCGCCATCCACTTCTCTTCGCCGTTCAGCGCTCCCAGCGCGCTGACCTTGATCACCGGCACGTCGTCGCCCGGGAAATCGTAGCTCGACAGCAGCTCGCGAACTTCCAGCTCCACCAGTTCCAGCAGTTCCGGATCGTCGACCATGTCGACCTTGTTCAGCGCCACCACGATGTAAGGCACACCCACCTGGCGAGCCAGCAGAATGTGCTCGCGCGTCTGCGGCATCGGTCCGTCGGTCGCCGCCACCACCAGAATCGCGCCGTCCATCTGCGCCGCGCCGGTGATCATGTTCTTGATGTAGTCGGCGTGACCCGGGCAATCCACGTGCGCATAGTGACGGTTGGCCGTCTCATACTCGACGTGCGCCGCCGCGATCGTAATGCCGCGCGCCTTCTCCTCCGGAGCGTTGTCGATCGAATCAAAGCTCCGGAACGTGTTCTTCGGATTGTGCTTGGCCAGCGTCTGCGTGATCGCCGCCGTCAACGTCGTCTTCCCGTGGTCAATGTGACCAATCGTCCCGATGTTGCACTGCGGCTTGCTCCGGTCAAATTTTTCCTTCGCCATGGTGGTTACTTGCTCTCCCTAAGCTTAAAACCTTGGTAAATCTAACTGACTACCTTGCCCTGCGCCTTGGCGGTGATCTCCTCAGCCACGTTGCGCGGCACTTCCTCGTACTTGCCAAAATGCATCGTGAAGGCGCCACGGCCCTGCGTGCGGCGAGCGAAGCTCGGTCGCATAGCCGAACATCTCCCCCAGCGGCACCATCGCGCGGATGATCTGCGTCGAGCCCCGGATCTCGGTGCCTTCCAGGCGCCCGCGGCGCGAAATCAGGTCGCCGTTCACCGAACCCATGTACTCGTCCGGCACCACCACTTCCACCTTCATCACCGGCTCCAGCAGCACCGGCTTGGCCTTGCGGGCCGCTTCCTTGAAGCACATGGAGCTGCACAGCTTGAACGCCATTTCCGACGAGTCCACATCGTGATAGGCGCCGTCGAACACCGTGACCTTCACGTTCGACATCGGATAGCCGGCCAGCACGCCGTGCTCCATGCGATTCCACCACACCCTTCTCCACCGCCGGAATGTATTCCTTCGGAATCGACGCCGCCCTTGATGTCGTTGACGAATTCGTACTCTTCGCTCCTCGAGCGGCTCGACGCGCAGCTTCACGCGCGCATACTGGCCCGAACCGCCGGTCTGCTTCTTGTGCGTGTAGTCGTACTCGGCGCATCTGCCGGATCGTCTCGCGATAAGCCACCTGCGGCTTGCCGACGTTCGCGCCGACCTTAAACTCGCGCTGCAGGCGGTCGACAATGATTTCCAGGTGCAGCTCGCCCATGCCGGCCAGAATCGTCTGGCCGGTGTCCGGATCCGTGTTGACCTGCAAGGTGGGATCTTCCTGCACCAGCTTGGCGATCGCCATGCCGAGCTTTTCCTGGTCGGTCTTGGTCTTCGGCTCGATCGCGAGCTGAATCACCGGCGCCGGGAAGTCGATCGATTCAAGAATGATCGGCTTGTGCTCATCGCAGATCGTATCGCCGGTCCGACCGTTTTCAGGCCAACCGCGGCGGCGATGTCGCCCGCGTAAACTTCCTTGACTTCTTCGCGCTTGTTGGCGTGCATCTTGACCAGACGGCCGATGCGCTCGCGTCGGCCCTTGGCGACGTTGTATACCGATTCGCCGGCGACCATCCTGCCCGAGTAGACCCGGACGAAGGCCAACTGGCCCACGAACGGATCGGTCATGATCTTAAAGACCAGCGCCGAGAAGGGCTCGCTCGTCGGAGGACTTGCGCTCCATGACCTGCTCTTCGTCGTCCGGCGAGACACCCTGCACCGCCGGGACTTCCAGCGGCGAAGGCAGGTAATCCACCACCGCGTCGAGAAGATTCTGCACGCCCTTGTTCTTGAAAGCCGTGCCGCAGATCACCGGGAAGAACGCCTGCTCGATGGTCGCCTTGCGAAGCCCGGCGCGCAGCTCCTCCTCGGACATTTCCTCGCCCTCGAGGAACTTCATCATCAGCTCGTCGTCGGCCTCGGCGATCGCCTCAATCAACTGCTCACGGTATTCCTGGGCCTTTTCCCGCAGGTCCGCCGGAATGTCGACGTCGTCGAAGGTCGCGCCCAGGGTCTCGTCCTGCCAGATGCGCGCCTTCATCGTCATCAGGTCGACGATGCCCTTGAATTGATCCTCGGCGCCGATCGGCATCTGGATAGGCACCGGCCGGCACTGCAGGCGGTCGATCAAGGTCTGCACCGCGCGATAGAAGTCCGCGCCGATGCGGTCCATCTTATTGATGAAGCACAGGCGCGGAACCTTGTACTTGTCGGCCTGACGCCACACCGTCTCCGACTGCGGCTGCACACCGGCGACCGCGTCGAACACCGCAACCGCGCCGTCCAGCACGCGCAGGCTGCGCTCCACCTCGGCCGTGAAATCCACGTGGCCCGGCGTGTCAATAATATTGATGGCTGCGCCCTTCCACTCGCAGGTCGTCGCAGCCGAGGTGATCGTGATGCCGCGCTCCTGCTCCTGCTCCATCCAGTCCATGACGGCGGTACCTTCATGAACCTCACCGATCTTGTAGCTCTTGCCGGTGTAATAAAGGATGCGCTCGGTGGTGGTCGTCTTACCGGCATCAATGTGCGCCATGATGCCGATATTGCGCATTTTACTCTAATGGAATCGTTCGTGCCATTTCAATTGCTCCCTGTGCCCTCAGCGGTTACCGCGGCCAACGGAGCCCGTCCAATCTTTCTGGTGTCGCTTCGCGTCCTGCCTTCGTTCCTCGCCGGTCTTACCGTGCCGGCTTACCCTGCAACACGCCTTACCACCGGTAGTGCGAGAAGGCCTTGTTAGCCTCCGCCATGCGGTGGACATCATCCTTTTTCTTCACCGCGCCGCCGCGCATATTGGCGGCATCGGTCAACTCCTGCGCCAGCTTCTCAGCCATGCCCTTTTCCGGCCGCGACCGCGCATTCGACAGGAGCCAGCGGATCGCCAGGCTGGTCCGGCGGCTCTGGGCCACCTCGATCGGCACCTGGTAGTTGGCGCCGCCCACGCGCCGCGTCTTGACTTCCAGCATCGGCTTGCAGTTCTCGACCGCCTTCTTGAAGAGCTTCAAGTGGCTCCTCGCCGGTCCGCTCTTCAATCCGATTCATCGCGGTATAGAAAATCCGCTGCGAAATCGCCTTCTTGCCGTCCCACATCATGTTGTTGACGAACTTTTCGGCAAGCGTCGAACCGTATACCGGATCGGGCAGGATCTCGCGAGTTTCAGGTCTGCGTCTACGCATGGTGTTTTCCTAGACTCCGCTCCTACTTGGCCGCCTTCGGCCGCTTGGCGCCGTACTTGGACCGCGACTGCTTCCGGTCATTCACGCCGGACGTATCCAGCGTGCCGCGCACCACGTGATAGCGCACACCCGGCAGATCCTTCACACGGCCGCCGCGGATCAGCACAATCGAGTGCTCCTGCAGGTTGTGACCGACACCCGGGATATAGGTCGTGACCTCGATCCCGTTGGTCAGCCGCACACGGGCGACCTTCCGCAGCGCCGAATTCGGCTTCTTTGGCGTCGTGGTGTACACACGAGTACACACGCCGCGCCGCTGCGGACACTTCTGCAGCGCCGGGCTGGCGGTCTTATAGCGCTGGGGGACCCGCCCCTTGCGAACCAATTGATTAAACGTTGGCACGAAGCAAACTCTCCTTGGCGACCTTCCTCGGCTCTGCCCGGCGAAAGCGCGCAAACCACGCGGCGTCTCTCGATTTCCAGGCGCTTAGAGCGCAGGAGGCCCTCAGGCTCTTTTCAACTCAAAAAAACTTCCGTTGCACGCGAAAACCGGCGCAGGGAATCCCCTTCGGCGCCAATTTCGACTTACAGATGGTAGTTAGACTCCGGACAAGTCCATACCGCTGACGGCGTAGAATCCGTCAGAGCAGCGGGACCGACTCTCGGCCGGACTCCTCAAACCCTTGATTTGATTGACTGTTACCAGTCATCTCTCACTCAGGCCGCAAGAGGAGTGGTAGCTCGGGAGCAGAAGATCAACTCGCCAAATACTCTTAGTAGAGTATAGGAGCGCGGGAAACTTGTCAACAGTTGTGGAAGATCGAGGCGCGATTCCGCCTCGACCCCGGCAAGCAACTGAACTACAGAGACTTATTCGAGAACATTTCCCTGGAGAAATGGTCTCTACTCTGGGTCCCGCAAGCGCTCCTACTTCTCCTGGCCCTCGATCGGAGCCACCCCGGACCGGGGCTGCTGCGGCCCGTCGAGCCCCAGCGCCGCGCGCGTCCCCTGGCGAATGATCGCCGTATCGGGAGCACCCTGGAAGAAATGATAGCCTTCGCGGTCGCGCCAGGCCTGCGGACCGCCGACGATCTTGCCCGCAGCCAGCACGGCATCGCGGGTCCGGGAGACCAGCGCCTCGTATTCCGGATCGCCCTGCCGCTTGCCGCTGAAGCTGCCCAGGTCGCTGGAGGCGACGAAAACCACGTCCACCCCGTCCACTGCGGCGATCTGGTCGGCGATGTCGACGCCCTTGGGATTCTCCACCATCCCGACAATCATGACGTTGTCATTGGCGGTCTGGCGATAGCTGCGGCCCCAGATCTGGCCGTACTGGCCGTTGCCCTGGCTCCGCTCCCCCATCGGCGGATACTTGGCAAACCGAACCGCATCAAGCACTTCCTGGACATCCTGGACCATCGGGACAATGACTCCCAGCGCCCCGATGTCGACCGCTTTCTGGATGTCGCCGGGCGTGGCGTCCGGCACGCGGATAAAGGGGATCGCGGTGGCGTCCGGGCAATGGGCGATCATGTGCGCGACCTCCTGATAGGTCAGCGGCGAGTGCTGCATCTCGATCCACAGGAAATCCCAGCCCGAGTTCGCCATGGCGCAATAGATCTCCGGATCGCCGGTCAGCACCGTGCCCCCGAACACCTGTTCTCCGGCGGCAAGCTTGCTCTTCACCGTGTTGTAGATCTCCTTTTGCGCGAAGGCCGGCGCGGCGGCGACCAGCACCAACGCGCACAGCGCCATCCATTGGCTATTGCTTTTTCTCATAATTGCGAACTCCCTTATATTGTCTTCGGTGCCCGGCATCATCGGCCAGGCAGAGGTCCCGCCCGGAGGCGGCCAACGGTTCGTTGTGCCAGGCGGGGAGCCCTCGAAAAATCCATGCATAGCTTATCGCATCCCACCGTATGAGCGCATTCAAGGCACACCGGATGGAGCCCCATCGCCGCATGGAAAAATCTAGCCGTGCCGCCGCCGAGTGTGCTACCTTCGAAGTGTTCCGCACGGAAGGTTTCGAGCGGAACATAACCCCCTTGCGCCCGTAGCTCAGTTGGATAGAGCGTCTGGCTACGAACCAGAAGGTCGCACGTTCGAGTCGTGCCGGGCGCACCACCTAACCCAAGTAGATTCAATTTACTGCGGGTCCCTCTGCACTATCCTGCATTTGGTCTGATTTTCCACTGTGCCCGGGAACGTGCCCACCCTGAACCTCGGGCGTAGCTCGTGCCCGCTTCATCGCCGCGCGGATCGCATCGGCCTGCGGGTGAACGTATCGCCGCGTGATGTTCATATCGGAATGGCCGGCCAGGTAACGAACCGTCCAGGGATCCATCCCCGAGGCTGCCCAGCGCGTCAGGCACGTATGCCTGAATGTGTAGAGGTCGAATTGCTCAACCTTTGCGGCCTTGCAGGCGTTCACGTGAGGCTTGCGCAGCGATGACGGCTCGATGTGGCCGCTCTTGGTAGGCGCCGGGAAGACCCAATCGGATTCCATCCTCGCGGCCCTGCGCATCGTGAGGATTGCTCCGACACGCTCAGAAAACGGAATCCGCCGCCGCGCGTTCTTGGTCTTGCCTTCGAGGATTTCTAGCGAATCCTCCAGGACGTTCTCCCATCGCAGGCTGAAACACTCCGCCGGCCGCAGGCCGCAATCGATGTGAATCGTGGCCGCGTCGCGCAGCCGGTAGGGATCTGCTTGGCTTGATGGGGGGTTGCACCAGCACGTTGTGTCGCACGTATCCCTGTCAGGGCCGCCCCATATGCCGCCTCAATGGACTGTCCGAGTTCGGCAGTCGCTTCGAGATACTTCCGCTCCTCGGCATGGCTCAGGACGCGTTCGCGATGCGCTTCGCCCGATAGCATTCGGACCTTGGGGAGTGCCTTGATCGTCTTGCCCCATTCCATCGACCAGCGGCGAACATGCGCCGCTGCAGCATTCGAGCTCACGGGTCACAGTCGATACCTTGAACACCGCCCCCTGCCGAAACTGGACATAAGCAGTGATGTCTTCCGCGGTGATTTCATCGAGCTTCTTTGAGGCGATCTTCTCGAACGTTAGGAGCGCGCGTGTGCCGTTCTTGTAGTGCGTCAGGTGATTCGGTTTCGGCTTGTAGGCAAGCCGGCAGTAGGGCAGGAAGTCCTTCTGCGTAAAGTTGGCGTAGCGTGGGTGCCGGCTTCAAGTCTCTGATACCCACTTCGCCCTTGGCGAGTTGCGTTCGCCGCGCGGATTCCATCGTTTCAGCCACACGCTTATTGGTCTGTTTGGTGCTCTCCCGGATCGTCTGGCCCCGCCAAACGAACTTGTACCACCCGTAGGCCGAATACTTTGCGCTTATAGACTCCCATTCTTAGGCCCTCAACTTCCGTATAGATTCATCCAAAAGCCTCACCTGGACGACCTTCTGCCGCGCGGCTAGGCATCGCTGGAACTCTTTCACGTGATCCCCGCACTTAACACGGCACAAAAACTTATGGAATGCTTTGCGAAGCTCATGATAGTTCCGCCTTGTGACCGTGGCAGTGAGATCCGCCTGTGGATTATTGACCCGCTCGTAGCTCAGATGCGCGAGCTGAGCATTTAGGGCTTTCCGCCATTTGCCGAATTCTGCAAACTCCACTGGGCCGCGATTCGTATAGTGGACAGCCAGAATATCTGGCTTCTCCGTCGGCGCCCCGAAAAATTCCGCCAACTGCCGGCAACTGAGCAGGAAGGCGTTTCCCGTGATCACGGCCATAGGTCCACCCCTGGGGTGCGCCGGTTCCTAGGAACACGTGAGCTCGAACGAAGTTCGAGTATTCATAAGCCACGTGTTCGATTCCGGCCAGCCGTTCTTCTGGGGACGGTTTGTATACCTGCGTCTCCCTACTCATCACCTTTCCCATTCTTATTGGCCTTGGCCTTCTTTTTGGCCTTCTTCCGATCGAGCCTGAGCCGCTTTTCTTGGCGGATTCGCTGCGCTGTTTCTTGGTGAGCTTCTTCGCGCGTGCTTTGCCGCCGATCTTGCCGCCCTGCCGCCCGGTCTCCCGAAAGAACTCAAGCATTTCCGTCATCGAGGTAAATTCCCTTTTCTTCTTTGCCACCCCTGTAGCCTATGTACGCCTGAGGGGGTTACGCATCTTGACATGCGTGAGGGCCTCACGCATAATGCTAACACACGCCGATTAAATCAAGTTATCGGCGCAAAAAAGGAGAACCAATGAAATCAGCCACTATCGAGGATTTGCCGCCGCGCCGCCGTGATGACCTCGGGTGGTCCTCCCTGAAGGAGATCCTTCAAGCCAGAAAGGAAATGCAACAGTGAGCGCGCTGGCGCAACCTCAAACCCAACACGCCGAACTATCCCTCTACTCGCCCGAGGCGGAGCGCGCACGTGAATATGCGCGCTCCAGCCGGGCAGAATCCACCGTCCGCGGCTACCGTACCGACTGGCGCATCTTCAGCGAGTGGTGCGCCGAACGGGACCTATCGCCGCTGCCGGCATCCCCCGGAACCGTGGCCGCCTATATCGCGGACCAGGCCGGAAAGCTGAAGGTCGCCACGCTGCAGCGCCGCCTAACCTCCATCAGCCAAACTCACAAGCTCCGCGGCCTCGAATCTCCCACCGGACACGAAGCCGTGCGCTCCGTCCTCAAGGGAATCCGCCGCACGCATGGAACCGCCCAGGAACAGAAAGCGCCCTTGCTGGCCTCAGACGTTCGCGAGATCGTCTCGAAGCTCCCGGATACCCTCATAGGCAAGAGGGACCGCGCCCTGCTGCTGATCGGCTTCGCCGGGGCCTTCCGCCGCTCGGAATTGGTCGCGCTGGACGTTGCAGACCTCGAACACACCAGCGAGGGCCTTGTGATCGTCCTCCGCCGGTCCAAGACCGACCAGGAGGGCCGTGGGCGCCGTATTGGCGTACCCGCGCTGCCCCATTCGACCGCCTGCCCTGTCCGAGCCCTCCAGGAATGGCTCGACGCCTCAGGGATCGCTCAGGGCGCCATCTTCCGCGCCGTGGCGAAGGGTGGCAGGCTTAAGGACCGACTGAGCGGCCGTGCCGTCGCCATGATCGTTAAAAAGCTCCTGCCTGCGGATCGGGACAAGGCCAAATTCGCCGGCCACTCGCTACGCGCGGGATTCGTCACCAGCGCCGCCACCGGAGGCGCGAACCTCAAGGCGATCATGCGGCAGACCGGCCACCGGTCCCTAGCGATGGTGTTGCGCTATACGCGCGAGGCGAGCCTGTTCCGGAGCAACGCGCTTTCCTCTACCGGCCTGTGATTTCGTCAACAATATCGGCTTTGATCGCAATCGGATCGATTTGAACGCTGATCGCCTTTCGACAAGTTCCACAGCTGTAAGAGATGGCATTAAGCTGGCTGCCGTCAGGCGCAAGCGCCGCGACATCGCCTATGAAGACCGTGGCAATTGGGGATTCGCAGTACCGATGCTCTCCCTGCTGGTCAACCGGCAACTGGGTCCGATTTGGGATCCGATAACCCCCGATTATCGAATGTCAAATACGTATGCGAGCCCAAGACCTACGGCAATAGTTGCAGTTTGTGATAATTTTCCAATCCTTTGCTGGAGCCGACTTTGGGCTATGACTCGCGCCTGATCCGTCTTCGCTACGCTGGGCTTTAGATCACTATTGCAACCGACGTCCTTCGTAATTTCCGCTATTGGGATGAGGATTCGAAATGGCGGTTGGTTTTGGACGCCCTGACTGCTCATTGGTACTACGACCACCGTGTTGAGTCGCGAGTTGATCGTATTCCGTGACATCACTATGCAGGGACGCCGCCCATATTGCTCGGAGCCCTCTGTCTGATGTGCGGGAATATCAACCCAATAGATTTCCCCTTGTTCTATAGGCATCTCTCAAAATGCTCAAAAACGTCCTGCTGCAGTCAGTTGCTATGCATGGAATCCTCAACCCATGTCTTGATCTTCATCCGTCCATTGAAGGTCTGTCAACTCAGGTTCAACGGTAGGCGCAGACCGCAAATCTAGAGCTTGACGGATGGCCGCATATGCATCAACGGCAGCCCGTAAGCCATCACGCATGGGCTCGACGACACCCGGATAAATCGGCTTTCCCGTCTTCATAGCCATGATTAAACAGTCAACATGAAAACGTGTCCAAATCGCTTTCATCGCGAATTCCAGATCCATCTCTCGTGCCGCGATAGCTTCATCTCCACCGGAAGAGGGACTATCGGCCATTTCCTTAGCAAGGTCGTTAATTTTCCTAAGTGTCCAGACAGTGAAAAGTCCGCGTTGAGAGAAGTCAGTGCCTAATTTCTGAATAGCATCGTCCCTGAAATGAAAGCTTCTAAGTTGCAGAGTGACTCCGCGATCAGCCGGTCAACCGACCGGCGTGGGACGATTACTTGGAGAAGGTCCCCCATAGCCCGAATCGCCGCGAAATACTCACGGAACACTTCCCTGCGCACCGCGAAAAACTCGATCCCCTCCTACGCGCCTCCAGCGCTCGGCGAACCAGTCCTTCAATTACCTGCGCGATCGTCCCCTGAACCAGAGCCTGCTCAGCACTTGTGGCCAATTGCTCATGGTGAGCACTGGGTGCCTCAGTCGGCAACCCAACTAATTTCAAAGTCTGACTAAAGCTCGGACTACCGATTCCTTGTGGAAGAGGTACAGCAACACTACCCATATAAAGAATCCACTCCCCGTCTCGCGCACTTCTACCAATTAACAAAGTGCAACAATATTACTAGCAACTCATCGGCCAAACTCATTGACCCAATAAGGGGCGCGTGTCAGCATCATTTTGCATACGCGCCAAGCTGGCCCCTTTACCACGAGTAGGGCCGAATCATACTTTTTCTGCGGAAGGTGACTAGCCGGTGCTTAGAAGGCGTCTTATGAACGCGATGCTCTTGGCGGGATAGCGGTTCGACTCCGCCACCTTCCTACTCCCCATTGGCTTTCTTCTGTAAAGGCGGCCAGAATCGTCGCCCACGTGGAAAGCTCTGCAATCTCTAGGTACAACGAACTGTATACATAATGTATCAGTTATCTACCTCCCGGTCAAACGTAAAGTGTTGATGCTAAACGACAAGAGCATGAGGCATGGAATGTCAACCATATCAACATCATAAGGAGAAGCGCCCCGGGGACTTCGGAATCGTGGTGGCGGGGAGGCATCCGGGGGACCCTGTGAGCCTTGCCGCGCCGTCGAGCGAGGCCCAGTCCGGACGCGCTCCCCTCTATTGCTCATGCACAACAGGTCATCCTTACACCGCTCCGCCTCCTTCCCCCACCGCTCGGGTGATCTTTCCGCCAAGAGCCGCGCGAATCGCTGCCAGCCCTCCGCGCCGTCCCGCAGTCCGCGGACGCATCGGGCCTCAAATTCGGCCTCGGCTTGCTTCCAGGCCCAGTAGAACCGGTTGAAGGATGAACCACGCCGGGCGGTCTCGCCCCAATAGAGCCAGGCCCGCGCACGCTCTACCGGGACCTGAGCCAGGTCCGCGGCAACCTCAAGATGGGCGCCTCTGCGAGCCGCATCGGCGAAGATCTCAATGATTTCTTCCGTGGGTCGTTTCATCGGTGTCGATTCGGTTTGGTTATCGGTGGTAAAAATCGGGGCCCGCGATAAAGGAGAAACAGCGGGCCCCAGTAGCGGACGGTGGGCTAACCTCATGCGGCCGGCGGTAGAGGCGGAACGCCCACGGCTACGATCCCCTTGGCCCGGAGCTCTTCGGCGCGCAGTGCCGCTCTGCGCCGCTCTTGATCCTCCCGATAGGCGTCGATCTCTTCGGATGTCGCGAGCCGATGGGAGCCGTCGAACCATGTGCCGCGCCGCGTTGTAAAAAGTCGCCTCCACAATGATCCCGGCAGGGCCCACGGCCGGATTCCGCTCGTCGCCCATGGACGCGATGAAAACGCAGCGGGCCCCCGGATTTGACTCTTCAAGCTGCCGTTCCTGCGCTCGAACCGCGGCCCAGTATTCGCGTTGATCCCGCATCTATCTGCCCTCCCCTAAAGCCCGCCGGACCTCAGCCCATGCGCGCTTACTCGTTTCGTCATCCATGCCAATCTTGATGTCTTCCATCTCGATCTTGTCGCGCCGCCGCTCGGCTTCCCGCCGCGACGTTGCCGCCCAACTCCTTCAGTTGGTCATCGGTGAGCGCCGATAAATTCACTTTTTCGCTCATAGTTACTTCGTTCCTTTCTGCATGTCCTTAAAACGCCGTTCGAGTTCGTCCGCCCGCCGCCATAGCTCCTGCGCGCGCTCGGCTTCCCGTCCGGAATGGGCCATGATTTGGCCGGTTGCTCCGGACTTGAAGTTGATGGGCAGCTCGCCTTCTTCTTCGACTGCCCCGCGCAGGCTTTCCATTCGCGCGGCAACGCGCTGATGGGCGTGCGCCTTAAGGGCCGCGGCAACCGCGCCGCACTTGTGCGACTCCGCGCGAAGTTCCGCGATCTCCGCAAGCGGCATGCGGACCACCGCGACTTGATGTAAGGCCCACCCGATCAACTCGTGTTCTTTCTGCAACCCCGCGACGCGGGTGAGCTTTTATGGGGTCCGGCTTTTTGCCCTCGGCCGCCGTGTCGATTACTTCGCCTAGATAGTCCTCGCTAATCGAGTTCAGTTGCTCCAATAGACCACGCGAGGTCTCGTTTAGCGTCGTCCAAGCCCGCTGCAATCGCTGCCGCTCATTGGTAGCCGCATCATGCTCCGCAGTAGCTTTCTTGACCGCGGGAACTTCACCCGCGGCCTTCCATGCTTGTGCGAGCGCCTTCTGGATTCGCTCCGCCGGGTCGCCTTGCGTGACCAGATGCAGCGTGGGTGTGGCCGCCAAATCAAAAGCCGGCGTTTCGGCCGGCTTCGGTTCTTTTGCTGTTGTTGCGTTACTCATCGTTCTCCTTCTCATCCGCCGCTTTCAGTGGTGGCATCGGCGCATTGCCCGCCGCCGGCTTATCCACCTGCCGATACTTGCCCCAGTGCATCGGCCATCGCCGCTCCAGATACCAGGCCGCCGCGGTCCAGTTCTTTTCCGCCGCCGCCAGGATGATGTTGAGGTACTTCTCCTGAACCTTCGCGAGCGCCGCCTCAATCGCCAGAACGAAATCGTGATACGTGCCTTCGTCTTCCTGCTGGCCCCGCTGGATCCAGCGGTAAACCGTCCGCTTATGCACACCGACGAAGTTCACGGCGATCTGCATGGGCAGCCCCGCGGCAAGGGCGTTGCACAGCGAGGTCTGCAGCTTCTTCGTCAGCTTGCGTTCACTCATATACCTGTCCTTTCTTGGCTTCCGATAATGCTCGATTACAGGACCATCTCCGTGCCGATGCCGCCATACGTCCGAAGCCCGAATTCCCGAGCGATCACGTAGCCCGCGGCATCGCTCACATGCGTCCGCTTGGGATTTTTCACCTTGTCGATATCACCGATGCTGTTCCCCGCCGCATCGGCTTTCCATGCGACTTGCTCATAGTCCGCGATCAACTCCCGGCAGCTTGGATCGATGAACAACCGACGCACGCCCTGAGCGTTGCGCAAGAGTGCATTGGTGGAATGCACGCGGAACTTTACGGGCGGATTGACGGATGGAACCATGAAATCCATCGGGTGATCCGCGGCATGCTCCGCAAACCAATCCCTAACCAGTCGCCAATCGGAAGAGTCAGCGCCCGCGGAGGTCTGCCTCCGCCGGCCGGTTGAATCGCCATAGACGCGAACCGGAACCTCGACGTGGCCGGCAATGCCCGTTCTTGCCTCGTCCAGGTATTTGCTCATTCGCTCGCCAAAGACTCGGCACGCTTCGGGCGTGTTGCTGTTGGGGAGAACGATCTCCTCCAGGATCCGGAGCTCATTGCCGACAATTTGCCCGATCACCGAAGCCATCGGGTCAACGTTGAAATCAAGGCTCCACACCAAGGGGTGCCGCCGGTCGAAGTCCAGCCGCCGCACGTTCTCCGCGCGATCGAACGCGTGATAGACCTGACCCGCGAATACGCTCAGGTACTCGCCTAGAACCTCCTGCCGATAGAACCGCTCATCGTAGTCCGTCTTCAGGTCTTCGTAATAACCCGGCCGCAAGCCCTCCGCATTCTCGCCCGGCTTGGCGAGATAGGCTTCGTATTGCTCGTTGCGATCCGGACCAACAAACCGCCCATAAACCCAATCGAAGCCCTTCGGCGTCCACACCGCACATACTCCGAGCTTCCGCGCCTGCTTATGGCGAACGCGAGCAATTACGCGCCGCCAGGCATCCTCTTTCGAGTACGTAAGCTCATCGAGGCCGGCCCATGCCAAGTTAGGCCCGATCAGCCGCTCGGGATTGTCCAGCGAGCGAAACCGAACCACCGACCCGGTATCCACCAGCCGTAGCTCGTTGTCCGACTTCCGGAAGTCATAAGGCACGCCCAATGCCTGCAGCAGGTCGAGGAAGTGCGCGCGCGTGGCATCTCGCAAAGTGGAAACGTCGGAGCCGCCAGCATTCCAGGTAACCCCGGGTTCTCATACGCGAGCCGCAACGCTTCATTCGCGAGCGCCTGAGATTTGCCCGATCCGACCGGCCCGGAGAAGCCCCGATAGAAGGCCGTGCCGGCGTGGAATGCCGCCTGAGACGGCCGCGGCTCGAATCCGAGGGCTTCGTACCCTTGGACCCAGACCGGCCGCGTGTCGGACGCGAGAGCGAGCCTACGGGCCCGGCTCCCTTCTTCCGCCTCGATGCTGGACATCCAACCTTCGAGTTCGTCATGGAGTAGTTCGTTCATTCAGATTTGGGGTTGATAATCGGATCTTGACGGCGCCTTTTTATTTAGGGGTGGCTGTCGCGAGGGCTTCTTGGACCCTACGCCGCTCGCTCCCCCCGGCCTATCTCTCCGCGCCTTGAGCGCCACGGTCAATTGGCTCGCCATTGCGAGAAGTTCCGCGCTCAACCATTCGGGCACGCCGTCGACGTTCCCCAAATCCCGAAGTCTCGCCCGGGCCCTGATCGCCGCCTGCGCGATGCGGGTATGTTCCGGGCTCCCGTTCTTCCGGCTCCCGTTTCTGCGTTTCAAATCCAATCGCTAATCTCCGTTTCGCGGCATCCGCTGATGCGGGCTCTATATAGAGCCCCGCGATTTCAGCGAATAGTGCTTTTTTTGACCTCGCGAATACCCCGCCCGCGAATCAGCGGATATGTAGATTCAGCAACTTACAGTCATTCCGCGAGGCTATCCGCTGAACCGCGGGTTATCCGCTAGCGGATCATTTCCCGCGCATGCGTAAAGCACCTTCCGGCCCGCGCCAGATTCGCTTCTAATCGTCCCCATATCGACGCCGTTTTTGAGGAATCTCCGGGCCCGGTCACGCCCCAGCCCTTGCGCCATTGCGAGGGCCTCAAATTCCCCCGTCGTGATGTTCGGATGCGCCCGTAGGAGTCCGTTCAGCAGGTCCGTTACGGTCGCGCTGCCGCCCTCAGTTCCCGCGGAGAACTCACCATCGCTATAGGTGAGTATCAAATCGCTTACCACTCCCCAGCGGCATTTCCACGGGCGCAGGCGCAGCCGTTCGAGCCGGCCTTCGCCGAAGTTGGCCAGGTGAAACCCGGCGTCGATGGAAGCTTTCAGGTCGCTCGACCCGCGATAGTCTTTCGTCGTTTCGCCCTTGCCGCTGTGATGCAGCGTCAGAACCGTGCCGCCGATATCGGCAAGCCGGCGAAACCCCTGCATGAAGCCCCGTATGTTGCGCGCGTCGTTTTCATCGCCCTCATTGAAGGCACTAAGCGAATCAAAGATCAGGAGCGGCTTTGGGTTGCAAGATTCCCGTCCAACTGATAATCGTCGGTGATGACGGGCCAGGAGGCTCATCCTCGCACCAGCCGCCCCAAATTTTGAGATTCACGCCGTCAACGATCCCGAGGCGCGTCAGCCGCTCATTTACAATCCAAGCCGGGTTTTCCCGGTCGAGCATTAGGACGGGCCGCGTCTGCGAGACGCAATCCGCAACATGGGAGGCGAACGTACTCTTTCCGGAACCGGCATCGCCGGTTAGGAGCGTCACTGTTCCCTCCGTCAAGAATTGCGGAAAGATCCACTCCGGCCGCTCATTCGCATATTCCGCAGACAGCCCGAATACTGGCGATCCGGTCGCCATTCGTCAGCGCCTCAACTGTCCCACTGCGCTGCAGAGTGGGGAGAAATCGCTCTGGTGAAAGAGTCAAGCCGCCTCCGCCTGGACGGTCGCCAGCATGCTCACGATGGCCCAGGTCACCGCCTCGGCATGTTCCCGGTCCTCACGCCCCATCGAGGCGACACGATCGCGCTCAGCGCCGCCTGTGGCCTGCCAGCGGTCAACAATTTGTTCGGGTGTGGCCGTTGTGATCCGGTACCGCTCCGCATGGATATCAGAGAGGGGCTCGGGATCCTCGCTGCCCTCAAGTTCCGAATCGAGCTCCAGTAATAGGCCGGCGTGGAAGTCCGCGAGCCGTTCCGCCATGACCGCAGCCGCCTTTCGATTCTCCGCATACCGCGCGCGCTCTGCTGCCGATAACCGCACAGTTTCGATGCCGAAGAATGCGGCGACCTCCGCGATCGCTGCCTGAAGCGTGCAACCGGAAAGCTTCATTTCGAGGTCAATCGCAGACCAGGCTTCGTTACAGACCCAACACCGGAGACGATTTCCCCGGACCGTGCACGACGGTCGCCGGTCATCGTGGAATTGGCAGCGCCAGCGGTTCCGCGCCCGCTCAAAGCCGCGGGATTCCAGATAATGCTCGATCGGCCTATCATGGATTTGATCCGTGGCCGTCACCCGCGCGCCGCCTCTCGCCAGTTAACATCCAGCCTCGCGCCGCAATGCGGACACTGCGCCCGGCCGGCGGCCCCGTCGACGTCTGCGGCATCAAGGGCGAGCTCAGCCGCGCACCTCCAGCAGCGTAAGTGGTATTCCGAGCGTTCGCGCTGAATTGGCTTAATCATCGTCGCTCCCTTCCAAATGTCCAGCAACCGCGGGGGTTCTCTCTCGTCTCTGCGCAATGTATGTTCTGGCCATCCAGCCGTAGCGCATTGGAGCCTACGTAGCCTCGCCGAAGCGAGTTCCCGCGCTCTTGGCGCGCCTCGGGCACGAGCCGAACATACCGTTTGTGGCAGTGACCGAGGCCCTGCTCGATGATTCGACTTACTGTTTCCTCGGAATAGTCGCCAAGATAGGTCCCATCATGTGCGAGAACCTTCATTAGGCGGCCCGCTTCTGCTGTTGACGCTCCAAATAGTCATTGAGCGCGGCTTCCGTGACCCGAACCGACCGCCCGAAGTATTCGGCCTCGATGTTGCCAAGGTTGATCTGTTTCCGCCAAAACCCTTTGCTCATATTGGTCCGTTCGGAGAGTTCGCGAACGGTATAGCGCTTCTCATTCATGGCTGTTACTCCTTCTGGGTAGACTTCTCCCGGATGATCCCGGGCACTGCTCGACGCCGGTACGCCCCTATGCAATCAGATCGCCCATGGCGAACTATTGACTGCAACGACAAACACAGCGTATCATCCAGGTAGACGCATTTCTATACAATTTCTCGTCTACATTTGCGTCTACATCGGAAAGGGAAAATTGAGGACCCATGACCGAACGCAAGGACCGGACAGACGCATACGAACCTTCACGCCAGTGGATATCGAATGATGGCTATATGTGGAGGAAAGGGATTCGGGATGCTCCCGGCAATCAGCCCGAGGAACGCTTCCTTGTGACGATCCCTGACGGCCCATCGAAGGGTACTGGAGCAATTCGAGAACTTGAGATAGAGATCAACAGGGCGAGGTCAGAAAGCGATTACGCATATCTTGATTTCGTCAATGCCGAACTGACTCCGGCCGGACTTTTGAAGATCGCAAATCGGTTCGGTGCACTTGGCGTTGGGCTGGTCCACTTCGCGGGAGGCATTGGGGAGCCTTTCTCCGATTGGTTTTTTGAAGTCCAGGAGTTTCAGCGGTATTTCAAATTATGGGAGCGGGTCCAGGAAGGCAACACGCGGATCCTGAGGCGTTTCCTCGCAGGAGGAAATCAAAGCCCATGAGATCACTCTCACAAAACCGCTCCAGCACGCCCAAGGATTGCTCCGAAAATCGATAAACGGGCATCTTTGGCCGGGCACTGTGCGGCAACTAAGGAGAGACAAACCCGAGAAGGTGATCGTCACCCCTCATGTATCGCTGCAATTGGTGGCCGGCCGGGACGGTTCATCGCGCGCGAAGCTGGTTCCCAGCAATCTGCTTGCTGCAATTTGGCTCCAATTTTCACAAGTCGTAACCGGGGAACGCCGGCCGAGGCAGTGCAGGCTCTGCGGCAAATGGATGGATGTCACAGACTACAGCGCCAACAAGGAGGCGCATGATCGCTGCAGTAGAACAACCAGGCAGCGCGAGTGGCGCCGAAGGAAGCGCGCGACTGTGCCTAATAACGTGCCTACTACCGACACAGACGGAATATCACGGAGCGCACAGCGGAAGAACGAAAGGGGCCTAAAACGCAAGCGCGGGGACACTTAGTGATACTCGGTAGCCCTTGACGCCATCTTACTGATTCTTCGTGCTTTGATTGCTACGAACCAGAAGGTCGCACGTTCGAGTCGTGCCGGGCGCACCACCCACTCCGCAGCAATCCTCTTAGAAGTGAATCTTAGCCACCGCCTCGAACACCCGGGGATCGTTTGCTGAGGTGATCGACCCAAAGCCTGGCGAGCCGAAGGTCGTATTCGGATTCCCCAGGGAAGCCGTGTTGGTCACGTTGAAGGCCTCGAGGCGGAACTCGAGGTTCTTGGTTTCGCTGAGGGCGAAGGTGCGGCCGATCATCAAATCCAGCGTCTTGTAGCCCGGCCCGATCACGGGATTCCGCGAGCTCGTGCCCAGCGTGAATTGCGGAGCCTCGGTAAACGCCGCCGTATTGAACCATTCGCTGGTGGAGCGGAGGTTGGCGGGCAGGGTCGGGTCGGCGATGCGGTTCGGACGCTGAATGCCGAAGCCGGCGAAGGCGTTGAAGTTGGTCGCCTGAACCACCGGCAGCGGGCTCCCGGACTGGAAACGCGCGATGCCCGAGATCTCCCAACCCCGCGCCAGCACGTTGCGGAACCGGGGGAGCTGATACACCAACCCCGCCGAGAAGACGTTCGGAATATTGCCCGTGGAGACGTCCTTTTCGAGGCGCTTGTTGTGCGAATCGGCAGCGTTGAAGTTCGTCACCGGACCGGTGAGGATGGCGGCGTTGAACACTTGCCCGGCGTCGTCGATCAGGCGCGAAAACGTATAGGAAGCGCTGAAGGTCAGCCCGATCGCGAAGCGGTGCTGCAGGCTGGTCTGGAAGGAGTGATAGGTCGAGTTGCCGATGTTGTTCCGGTAGAGCGAGACGGTGGTGTACTCCGGATAGGGACGCAACAGCTGCGCCAGAGCCACCGTGGGACCGCCGATGGTGGAGGTCGCCGGGATCTGCCCGTAGTATGGATTCGCGACCTGCTGGATCAGCTTGCTGCCCAGCGCGAGCTGGTCCACCGTCAGCTGATTCAAATTAATATCCGGCACGCCGAGCCGCGTCAGCTTGGATCCCAGGTACCCGGCCTCCAGGCTCCAGTTGGCGCCGAAGGTGTGCTGCAAGGTGAAGTTCCATTGCTGGGCGTAGCCGCTGCCGTTGTTCCGCTGCACGCCGAAGACGCCTTGCCCCAGCCCGGCATTGGGCCCGATCGGCTGCGGCTGTGCCGTGGGTCCGTTCCGCAGCACGAACGCCGGCGAGATATTGTCCTGCGTCTGCTGCGAAAGATTCTGGATGAACGGGAATAGAGGCGTGGTGAACGGCGTGGTGATACCCGCCATCTCGATCCAGGTCAGCCCGTAGCCGGAGCGCACAACCGAGTTGTTCCCAATCCGGTAGGCCAGCCCGACGCGCGGCCCAAAACCCGACTTGGACAGGTTCCGCGCGGCATTGGGGAATCCGTTGACGCCCAGAAAATCCAGCTTCTGCGTATTGAGGTTGAAGACCGCTCCGCGTCCGCCTTGCACCGTCGACGGGAAGTTCAACGTGTAGCGCAGCCCGATGTTCAGGCTCAGTCGGCTGGTGGCCTTCCAATCGTCCTGCAGGAAAAACTCCGCGATGCGAGCCCGGGGGCGGATGATCTGCGGCTGGATATCAATGCTGTAGCGATCCACCTGCCCCAGCAGGAACGAAGCGACGCTGTTTCCCGTTCCCGGCAGCGGCGTCCCGGACGAATCCAGACCCGAGGAAAAGATATTGGTGAAGCTGTACTGGCCGTTGGGCGCCGGCGGCTGCAGGACGTTCAAGTGTTCCAGGCGAATGTCGGCGCCGGCCTTCAAGCTGTGTCCGCCCTTGATCCAGGAAAAGTTGTCGACCCACTGGGTGACCGACGTACTGAACTGGCCGATCGCGTTCAGCGGCGCCCCGAGCTGTTGCAATCCGGTGAGCTGATAGATCGGCCCGTTGACCGCCGTCCGGTTCAGCGAACGATCCGTGTAGCCAAAGCGGAGCTGATTCAGCACCGTCGGCGAGATGGTCCAGCTATGCTCGGTGGCCAGGCTGTGGGCGCGCGTGAGCGAATTCGCGATGATCCCCGAAGGAATGTTGCCGCTTCCGTCCGGCAGCGGCGTCAGGGGATTGCTGCCGTCGCGGAAAAACGTGTAGCGCGCGAAGATCCGCTGCGATTCGGAAAAATAACGATCCATTCGTACGTCAAATTGATCCTGCGCGGTTTTATTGCTGCCGAAGCGACGATAGTTGTTCGCCGAAGCGGCCGAGGTCGGCAGAGGGTAGCGCGCCAGTGCCGCCATCGCCACCGGATCCAGTCGCGACACCGGAATGCGGTTATCGGCGAACGCGCTTCGCACATAGCCGGCGGCGGTCTGCGCGGTCGAGGCGGGATCATAGATCGGGACGTTGAAGATGCCGCTGCGCTCGGCGAGGGTCGGGACCGTGCTGGTTCGCACGACGCCCGTATCCAGGCGCGTTCCCTGCCAGGCCGTGAAGAAGAAGGTTCGGTTTTTCTGGATCGGGCCGCCCAGCACAAACCCGTATTGATTGCGGCGGAACCGGGGCTTGGTGGACGCGCCGGTGGCGAACAGGTTGCGCGCGTTCAAGGCCTCATTCCGGAGGAACTCAAACAGCGTGCCGTGGACCTGATTGGACCCCGACTTCTGGTTCACCATGATGATGCCGCCGTTGGATCGTCCAAATTCAGCCGAGTAGCTGTTCACCTCCACGCGGAACTCGTCGATCGCGTCGATGATCGGATCGAAGGGGACCTGACCCGGCTCGGGCTGCAGCACGCTGATGCCGTCGTAGATGTATTCGCTGGTGCGCGGGCGGCTGCCGTTGATGCGCGGAAAGCTGCTGCCGGGAGGCAAAGTGACGCCCGGGGATAGCGCGATGAGCTGGATATAGTTGCGCCCGTTCAGCGGGAGCTTTTCCACGCGCGTCTGGTCGACAGTGAAGGACACGGTGCCGTTGGTGCTGTCCAGCAGCGGCGTATCGGCGGTGACCTGAATTGTCTGGCTGACCTCGCCCGGCGAAAGCGTCAGTTCGATGGTCGGTTCGCCACCGACCTGCAATGTGATCCCGCTGCGCTCAAGTGTTGCGTACCCGTCCTTGGTGACCGTAATGCGATATTCACCGGCCGGCAGGCCCAGAAACCGGGCTTCGCCCTCGGAAGTGGAGGGAACGGTGCGCGTCACCGCCGTCGCCACATTGGTCAGCCGGACCGAGGCGTCCGGAACCGGCCGGCCCGCCGCGTCCTCCAGTTCGACGGCTAATTCCACTTTCGTCGATTGCCCGGAAAGCAGCACGGCGACCAGCATGCCCAGAAGGATCGCGCGGAGAGCCATCCGCCAAGCCTATCACAGACGACGTCGTACCCTTTACAAGACAAGCCGTCGTTCAAACTAGACCCTCGGGCGCCCTGAGGAGGGGGATCGCACACGCTGGCGAGAACCGGCAGACCACCTCGCCCAGCTCCGGCAGAAACACTTCATGGCACTCGGTGGAAGGAACCGATGTCGCCAATCACGCGGACTACTGATAAAGACTACTGATTGCGATAGGTGCTGACGGGTGGCAGCCGAGCGCCATTCTCTCCAGGGGGTTCATCGCCGGCCTCGACCGGGATGTGCAGCGTGCCGATGCCGTCGATGGTCGCCTCGATCGTCTCGCCGGGCTTGAGGAAGCGCTGCTCGCCACGCACCGCCGTACCCATGCCGGTCCCGCCCGAGGTCCCGTTGCTCAGCACATCGCCCGGATACAGCGTGGTGACCGACGAGGCAAACTCGATCAGCTCATACAGCGAATGGATCATGTCCCCCGCGCGAGCCTCCTGCATCTGCTCGCCGTCGACGTTCAGCGTCTGGTGGAGCTTCTCCATCGGATCGCCGTAGAACTCCTTCGGGACGATCCACGGACCCATCGGCGCGAAGGTGTCATGCCCCTTGCCGACGAACCAGTCGAGGTTGAACGGCGCGCCTCCCGGAGGACGTCCGCCACGATCGGAAATATCGATGTCGACCAGGTAGCCGAAGATGTAGTTCGCCGCATCCTTGGCGCTGACGTATTTGGCCGCGCGCCCGATCACCGTTCCGAGCTCCACTTCCCAATCGGTCTCATCACGGCCATAAGGGATCTTGACCGGCTGGCCATCGCCGATCACCGCTCCGCGCGAGGGCTTCAGGAACAGGTACGGGATGCCACGATTTTCGCGCCGCTGGCGCCGGGCCTCGGCGATCTGCTCCGGCGTGCCCGTCTCATTCACGTGCGTATAGAAGTTCACCGCGGCATTCATGATCTTGCCGGGATACATAATCGGCGGCAGGATGCGGATCTCCCCGACCGCATAGAAGTAGTCCGGACCCTCGGACGCCCGCGATGCATCGGCGACGTCGGCCTGCCCACTCTCGACCAGGTGGTTTACGAGTTCATAGAGGCGCGGCTTCAGGCCGTATTCGTAGCGCCCGATCAGTTCCAGCATGTCGGCCGGCATCGGGATCTTGGGATAAGCGGGATCCAGTTGCAGTTCGGCGTTGGCCGCCTTGAGATCGACGACGATGCGGTCGCGCAGGACCACGCCCACGGTGGGCTCGTCATGGATCAGGAACGTCCCGACCTTGAACGGCTCCACGACGCCGGGGGGAAGCGTCTGCGCGGCCAAGGGGACCGCGCTCGGCAACATAAGAAAAAAGACCAGGAAAGAGAAAATCGGAACGAAGCAGCGTCGCATAAGCCTCCTTTTTGCGGCCGGCCGGGCCGGGTCAACGGTGAAGAACGAACGTTAAAAGAGTCTATCGCAGGCGGGCGCAATGCGACACCCTCACGAGATCAGACCTCACCATCGGGCATGCGGCTCCGCGCGCTGAGGATCACCCATAAGCACCAGGCGGCGACGGCGATCGGGATCATGTGGAGCGCGATGACTCGTTCCGCCCCCCAGCCGGAGATTTTCAGCGGCACGATGCCCATTTCGACAAAGGCAATCCAAATCACCAACAGGGTGAGGAATCCGAAGTGCCGCATCATGACGATCCACACCAGCGACGGGATGACGAGCAGCGCGCCGATCCAAATACGCTGGTCCGGAGCGACATAGTAGAGCGCGTAAAAAGACACGGCAACCAGGCCCACTGCCGCCAGAAAGTCCGCGACCCAAAGCCTCCGGAACGCGAGCCGCGCCAGGATCACCATAGTCAGATACATCGTTGCGGAAAAGACGCCCAGGCTGACGTTTGCCATCAGGAAGGGTATGGAACCGATGTTCGGCAGAGCTGCTTCTCCGTTCGCGTTCGAAGGCAGGGGAGAAATCAACCAATTGATCCAAGGAAAGACGACGTAGGAAGCGGCGGCGCCAGCCAAAATAGCCACCAGCACATGGGACGCCACCAAGGGGTTGCGCCATTGCCCCTGGCAGACGCGGCTCCACGAAATGAGTGAATCGGGCCAGTAACGACGGGCGAAGGGTTCGATACTCGCGTAAACCAGCCCGATCAGGCCGGCCAGCAGGAATATCGTGGGTGCAGAGCCTCCCGCGATCGCCGCGACAACCACTGAGGATGTGAGGACGACGGCGCCACGCCGATCCAATCGGCCGGAGCGCCAAACACGCCAGCCCGCGATACTGATCACGAGGCCCAGAATACCCAGGACGGTGAGTCCTACGCTAAGCGGCACGCCCTGTGGCGTGGCGCCGACGACCTCGCGGGTCTCGAACAAGACGGGCCGGCCCCGCCAGGACGCTGCTTGAATCGTCACCGGTTCGGCACGATCCCCGTCCGGTCCCTGCCAGGCGAACTGCTCATCAATCGCCATAGGAGGCACGCCGCTGGGCGTCACCGCATGGAATCGAGAGAAATCCAGGCCGGCGGCATCGAAGAAGTCGCTCCACGGCACTGCGGATTGGGCGGGTTGATCCGTCCACGGCTCCACTTGCAGGCTTAGCAGGCGGCCGGTGGCGTCCAGGTCCACCAGGATCATTCCCGGCTCAGAGTTCGGTGGCGAGGTTTCCGTGGGACGTCCGTAGGCGCCATCCCCGGCTCCGAACGGCTGCAACGATTGGCGGTACCAGAAATGGATCACCGGAGGACGGTGGCTGGCGAGCACCTTATCCCGTGTCGCCGCATCCATCTTCTTCAAATTGTCCTCGTTGCTGCGATCGCAGCAGGACAGACTCCAGGCCGTGTCGGCGGGAGAAGTGGTGTATCCGATCGTTGCGAGAAACTGTTGCGCGCGATCCGCCAGAACGTCCGGCGCGAGCGGTAGCGGGGTGTGCGCCAGGAATCCGATCCTCTGCGCGAAGAAGATCCCCAACAGCAGGCAGACGACAATCCCGGCAAAGCACAACACCGCCGTGAGAGGCTGGAAGCCTTCCTTCTCCTGCGACGCCGCGACCATCTCCGGCGAGGGCGTTTCGCCTGCAGCCAGAGCCGCCGCAATCGGATCGCCGCCGGGCAGCGACATCGCGACACGCAACGCCGAGGCGGGCCGCCGCGACGGTTCTTCTTCCAGGCACCGCAGGATCAGACGCTCGATGGCCGGGTCGAGATCTTTCACGATGTCGGTCGGCGAGGTCTGCGATTCCTTATCGCGCTTCTGGCCCAGGAACATCTCATGCATCACCAAACCGAGCGAGTAGATATCGCTGCGTACGGTGACTTCCTTGCCCGCTTTCTGCTCCGGCGACATGTAGGCCGGCGTGCCGCTGCGGAGGTCGCTCAGCGGGATCTCTTCCGCCAACCCCGCGAGCCCGAAGTCCGTGAGGCGGGGCTGCCCCCGCCCATCGATCATGATGTTGGCTGGCTTCAGGTCGCGATGGAGCACGCCGCGATCGTGCGCCGCCCCGAGTCCAGCGCAGATCTTGCGGGTGAACTCGATGGCCTTGTCCTGCGGCAGTCGCCCGATGCGTCGCAACAGCGAAGCCAGGTCCTCGCCATCGATGTACTCCATCGAGAGGAAGTGCATCCCTTCCGCCATCCCGAGGTCATACACGCGGCACACGTTGGGATGCGAGACCTGCCGCGCAATACGAACCTCATTCCGAAACCGCACGAGCGCGGCATCGCTGAAGTGGGTGTCAGAGAGGAATTTCAACGCAACGGTCTGATTCAGGATCAGGTCAAAGGCGCGATAGACCTCGCCCATGCCGCCCTTGCCGAGCATTCCCAGGATCCGGTAGCGCCCGACCAACACCGTCCCGGCCGGGAAGCGACCTTCATCGGGCGCGCTCGACGGATGGCTGGATGGGGGCGCAGAGCCGGGGCTCACCGGATGATTCAATAACTCGGTAGGCCCCGCCGCGTCGTCGGCCGCCAGCATCGCCAGGACTTCTTTTTCTAATTCCGAATCTCCGCCACAGGCTCCGGCGACATAGGCTTTCCATTCGCCCGCGGGCCGCTCCAGCGAAGCTTCGAAGATCGCCCGGATCTGCGCGAACCGCTGCGGGGTCACCGAACCCGGTTTCCTGGAGCCGGTTTGGGTGACAGTGGGTTGCTCGTTTGGTTCTGCCATGGTCGACCTTTACCCTTCGAGCATTGGCCCTTGCCACACCTTGCGACCCGCGAGCGCGTTGCGGAAGCCCCAGGCAGCTATCCCGGCCAGGAACACGACGTGCACCCAGGCAGCGGGCGCGAACCAGGCCGAGAAATCAGAGGTGAAGGGAGCGTAAGTGATGCCCTCGGCGAGCATGAACCCGGCGCCCGTGACGATCCCAAATCGAAGGACGGCGAACAGGAAGAGGGCAACGAACAGGGTCGCCCCAAACGGCATTTGGGTGATCGGGTTCTGTGGGGGCGCGAATAGAGTCATGCTCAGCATTACCCCGAGCAGCGCCGTGGTTGCCACCCAGGTATTGCGGGTGACGGCGCGCACCAGAAGGAAGACCAATAACATCGCCAAAGAAACCAGGGGCACCAGGGCCATGATCCCGGATGTCGGCGACCACCATTCCGACCGGTGTTACCGCCGCCGGGTCCTGCAGGAGTTCCAGGGTTCCACGGAATTGCCGGTAGGCCAGATTCACCAGATTGATCAGCAGCCCCAGGGAGACCCCAACGAGAATATGTCCGCCCACCAGGGGGTCGCGCAGCTTGCCCGCCAGGAGCCGGGTCCAACTTACCAGGGCATGCGGCCAGCGCTTCCGCAGGAATGGCTCCACAGCCATATAGACGCTCCACACAGCCGCACCCGAGAACAGCGATGCCGCGATTTTTGTTCCATATCTGCCAAGCGCACCCGCGAAATGGCTGCGGAATACGATCGCCAGCAAAAGCATGGTGAAACAGTACGCGCCCAGCCGGAAGGCCCCGTGCAGGTCGCCGCGCCCAGCCCGCAGATTCAGAAATGCGAACAGCGGCGCGAACAGGAAGCCTATGACGAGCAGCGGCCCGAGCCCGGTAAGAACAGGGGCTTGCGGGGCGGCGCGTTCCGGACGCCAGGGCCCGAAGATTTCGAACGAACACCGGCCGTCCCTTCCAGGTCGCGGCCTCGATGCGCAAAGGGATATCGGGTGCGCCGGGATACGTGCCGGTCCAGGCAGCCTGCGCGTCGAACGCGACCGGCGGAGTTTCCTGTGGCCCGGTCGCCTTCCACCGGCCGATCTCCAGTCCGGCGGCTTCGAAGAGCTGCGCCCATCCCACCGGGTTCGGCAAAGCTTTTTCGCCGCGTTCCGGGACAGCCAGGAAATAGGTCAAGCGGCCCCGCAGGTCCTGCGTCAGATCGATCCAACCCGGGATGCGGGCGGGATCCGATTCAGAGATTTGTCCCAAGGGATCCGCCGGCAGCATAGGTAGCGGACTCTGGGAATAGGTGACCAGCATCGGAGCGGGACGGCCCTGCTCGGCCAGTTGACGAGCCTCTTGCTGGTCTTCGTTCCGGGCGGCCCAGTCGCGATATTGGACGTCCGTTTCAAAGCGCAGATCCCAGTCGGCAGGCGGATCGGGGTAACCGAACTCGGCGATGAAGTCGCGGGCGCGCTGCTCCAGGACTTGCGGGGCGTAAGGCGTCGGGGTGGCATTCAGGTAGCTCCCGCCGCTCCAGTACATGAGTACGGCCAGCGCAACCACGACGAATCCCATACACGCGGACAGCGCCCAGACTGGGAGCTTGCCGACATCGTCCGACGAGGCCACCATCGCGGGAGTCGGGGTATCGCCCGCCGCAAGCGCTTCGGCGAGCGGATCGCCACCGGGCAACATCCGAGCCAACGCCAGCGCCGATTCCGGACGATTGGCCGGGTTGGGATCGAGGCACCGTTCAATCACGCGCTCGACCACCGGGTCGATTTCCTTCACGACGCTGGTCGCGGTCGGCGGGGTGGCGGAGCGGTCGGCTCCTTTGTGGGCGGGCTGGCCGGTGAAGATTTCGTACAGCAGGAGACCCAGCGAATAGATGTCACTTTGAACGGTGACTTCTTTGCCCGCCAGTTGCTCGGGGGCCATGTAGGCGGGGGTGCCGCTGCGGATGTCGGCGCCGGGGATCGCGTCGGCGACGGCGGCGAGTCCGAAGTCCATGATGCGGACCTGGCCCTGGCCGTCGATCATGATGTTGGCCGGCTTCAGGTCGCGATGGAGGATGCCCTTTTCGTGGGCGGCGGCGAGCCCGGCGCAAAGTTTACGTGCGATCTCCAGGGCCTTGTCCCCCGGCAGGCGGCCGATGCGGCGCAGCAGGCCGCGCAGATCCTCGCCATCGACATACTCCATGGTGAGGAACGGCATGTCCTCGAACTCGCCGAGGTCGTAGACGCGGCAGACGTTGCGGTGCGAGACCTGGCGGGCCATCCGAACTTCCCCGCGGAAGCGCTCGAGGAGGCGCGGGTTGCGCGCCATCGATTCGGGCAGGAACTTCAGTGCCACCGTCTGGTCGAGCTTGGCGTCGAAGGCCCGATAGACCTCGCCCATGCCGCCCCGGCCCAGCAATCCTAAGATGCGATAGCGTCCGGCGAGATTGGCTCCCGCGGGGAAGCGTCCTTCATCCGGCGCGCTGGACGACATGGCTGGAGGGGCGCGGAATCTGGCTCGCGCCGCAGGGTGATGCAGGACTTCGGTCGGCCCGGCCGCGTCATCGGCCGCGAGCATCGCCAGGACTTCTTTTTCGAGTTTCGCGTCGCCGCCACACGCTCCAGCGACGTACGCCGCCCATTCGCCCGCGGGCCGTTCCAGGGCGGCTTCGAAGATCTCGCGGATCCGGGCGAACCGCTCCGGCGAGACGTGGGTCTCGGTTGGTGCGTTTTCCGATCGTGCTTCCCCAGGCGGCTGGGGCTTGGACCCGCTCATAGTTCCCCTCTCGCTGAGTAAAGCGGAATTCGTAAGGTCCCGGTATCATATCAATCACATGAACTTGCCGTCGGCCAGCCCGGAGCAGATCACGTTGTGGCTCGAGCAGTGGCAACAGGGCAACAGCCGCGCGGGAAATCAGCTCGCCGAGGGTGTATTCCCGGATCTCCATCGAATCGCCGCGCGGTACCTCCAGGCCGAGCGCGCGGATAACACCCTGGAACCGGGAGCACTCGTCAACGAACTGTGGCTTCGCCTGACCGAAGCCACCGGCGTGGCCTATCACAACCGGGCGCATTTCTTCGCCCTGGCCGCGACGACCATGCGGAGAATCCTGGTGGATCATGCCCGGGCTCGCCAAGCCGAAAAACGAGGCGGGGACCAAAATCAAGTAAGTCTTACAGCCGTAGAAGGCTGGAATCCCGCCGGGAATTATGACGATTTGATGGCCTTCGATCAGGCATTGCAGACGCTGGAAGACGCCGATCCACGCGCGGCGCGGGTCGTCGAACTGCGTTTCTTCGGCGGGCTCGCGGGCCCAGAAATCGCCGAAGTGCTTGGCACGTCAGAGATTACCGTGAAGCGTGACTGGAAGGTCGCGCGGGCCTGGCTGATGCAGCGGTTGCAGCAGCCTTCCTGACGGCATTTGGCTCCTGCATTTTTCCCTAAAGCCGCCCTCATTCGAGGACGATGAGAAACCTTAGCGTTTACCTAAAAATCTCTAATCTGATGCAACGAATTCTCCCACCAGGAGTCTCAATATTTAACACCGCTTCAACGGTCCCAATAGCGGTGGCACAGGCTGAGACCCCTCCAAATCAGGGGAGAACAGGACCTCACATGGCAGAAGTGATCGTCGTTCTTGACAGACCCGCAGGGCAGGGTCAGCAATGCTCGCACTGCGCCGAGCTGGAAATCGCGGCAGACAAGTTCGGCTGGGATGTTCATTTCGCCCAGGATCTGAGCGTAACCGCCAGCCAGAATCTGCTCCGGGCGCTGAACCGGGAGCATGACATCGTCGCCGTGATGTTTTCTCCCGAGGCGCTGAAGCTCCACTGGAGGGATGCCCTGCACTTGATCCATGCCTGGGCTCCCATGGCACAACCCATCCTATTCTTTCGCATGGCGGAACATCCCCCCAGCGAAGAACTCTCCAGGGCGGGCGTCTTCCATGCCATCGGCTTGCCCCTCCGCAAACAGGAAATCCATCACAGTCTTGGATTTGTTTGGGCCGCACGGCACTCCAGCAACCGGACGAAGAGTTCCACGAACCTCAAGCCGAGCACGCACCTGCCGGCTGGTTCCTGATCGGTTCCCCTGGCAAACTGTCTCCGCCTTCCGCCGGGTCGCTAAAAGCGTGCCTGGTGCGCGGTGTGTTCCGGAGCCAGCTTAAAGGCAAACATCCCCACCATCTCCGCAGTTCGCGCCGCGGCCGATGCGACGATCAATAGCGGCAACAGCGCCAGCGCCCGAAACCGGCCGATCCCCATCACATGCCGGAATCGAAACCAATGCCGGATATCCCGAAGTACTAATCCTCCGCGCAATACCACCGGCTCAACCCAGGGAACGGATTCGAGCGCAGCGATCCGTGGCCACAGTTCATCGCACTTGCGAGCCTCATAGGTTTCCCAACCGGTGCGGAAATGCCGCCGCGTGACCCACCAGCGCAAATTCATCCCGTGCGCCGCTCGCTGCATGGGTTGATAGACGAACTTCGCGCCATGCCGTACCAGGTCAAAGTAGTAAAGAGACGACTGGAAAGACCGAATTCCCTCCCGGTAGGGCACCTGCAATGCCGTTTCCCGCCGGACCGCGACGTTATGGGCTAGCAGGGAATTCGCTTCGGGCCGCCCGGGCGCGCTTCGGGACGACAGCACGAATCCCCAGGAAACCAGAGCCGCAACCAACATGAATGGCGAATCCGGCGGAAGGTCCGGAGTTCGATACAGTGATGGACCCACGCTCACATCGGCGCCCCCATCAAACGAGGAAGCGATCGCCGCCAGCCAGTGCGGTCCGGGCAGAACATCGGAATCCAGCCAGGCAATAATCTCTCCGTGGGCCGTTCGGGCGCTGAAATTCTTCTGCTGCCAGTAGTGCGCGGCCTCGGCGGGCAACTCCGCCAGGCGTACCTCGCCGAATCGATTCCAGTGGGCGGGGATCTGCAAGTCCTTCAATTGCTCCGGACTGCCGATGATCAGTAATTCGACCTGATCGAGAGGGAACTCCTGGGCAAGCAGCGCCTCGACCGACTCGTGATGTTCGGCCAGAGCATTATGCTCTTCGTTGTAGGCCTCCATGGCTACGGTGATGCGGATCATTGCAACCCCGCCGTCCGCCGATATTCGATCTCCCTCCCGCCGCCATGCAGAAGCGACTGGTAGAGTCGTTCAAATCGGTCCGCGAACAACTCCAGATCAAGGTAACGCACGGCATACTCCCGAGCCCGCCGGCCCATCTCCAGATTCTCCAAACGCGAGGCGACCGTGCGAAACATGAGTTCGGTCAACTCCTCCGGATCCCCTGCAGACCATAGGTGCCCGGTGCGGTCCTGCTGGACGAATTCCGCCAACCCCCCGGTATTGCTCACGATCACCGGCGTCGCCCGCATCAGGGCCTCGGCGGCGGCCAATCCGAACGGCTCCTCCCACAACGAGGGCACGACGTGCACCCATGCGTTTCGGAACTCCTTGTGCATCTGCTCCTGAGAAAGATGCCCCAGAAACAGGACGGCATCCTGGATCCCGTGCTGCGCCGCCTCCCGCTTTAAGACAGACTCCTCCGGCCCCCAGCCGGCAATCCGAAGCTGAGCCCCGGGGACCCGCTTCTTCAGTTCGGCGAAGGCGCGCAGCAAGATTCGCCCGCCTTTCTCCGGAACCAGTCTGGCGCAGAAACTCACGACCGGCGGATCCTGCAATTCGCCGCGCGGCCCGCGATCCGGCACGCCATTCCAGATCACCTGATGAACGGGAATCCCGCCTTCTTCGAGCCGCTTCCGCGTCGCGTGGCTATTGGCGACCACCGCGTTGATGTAGGGGAGTGAGCTCCGGAACAGATGCTGCTGCACAGTCATGCTGGGCAGAGCATAGGCAGGAATGCAGCCAGTGGTGACGCAGATCCGGCCACATCGATGTTCGCAAGTACTGCCGTCGGGGAGCCGCCGTGTTCCGAGCGGACACACGGATCGATACCAGGCAGTGTGATAGATGGTTGGGATGTCCTTGAGGAGTGGCAGAATCGAGGGCGAAATCTGGCTCAGAAACAGGCGGATATGCACCAGGTCCGGACGGAACTCGCGCAGAAGGTGCGCCAGCCGCAGCCGCGCCGCGGGGTTCCACACCTGGGTGATGCCGCGGACCTGCGTCAAGGTACCGAAACACGAATCGTCCGCTAGACTTGGCTGCCCGTTCGGCCGGGCGGTACTGGAAAACAGACGCACCTGGTGGCCCCGTTGCCGCAGCGTCTCCCGCAGGCGCAGAACCGTCAGTTCGGTGCCACCCGACGGCGTTGCATAATCGTTGACCAGCAGAATTTTCATCCCACCAACGGACTATACCGCGTCTGCAAGGCCTCCCTAGCCTCAATTCCGAAGGCTTTGCAATGGCGCAGGAATACGTCCCGCAAAACGGACAAACGCATCCGAAGCGCCCACTTCGCGTACCGGCATTATCACACTCTCCCCGAACAACCCACCGAAGCTGACGTACTCCCCCGCCTTCTTGCCCGGCACCGGGATTAACCGCGCCGCGGTGGTCTTGTTGTTCACCACCCCGATGGCCATCTCATCGGCCAGGATCGCCGCGATCGTCTCGCCCGGAGTATCCCCCGGGATCGGAATCATGTCGAGGCCCACGCTGCAGACGCTGGTCATCGCCTCGAGCTTCTCCAGTGTCAGGCTGCCCTCGGCCGCCGCCTGCGCCAGGGTCTGATCCTCCATCACCGGGATGAAAGCCCCGCTGAGTCCGCCGACGCTGCTGCTGGCGAAGGCTCCACCCTTCTTCACCGCATCATTCAGCAGGGCGAGCGCGGCCGTCGATCCGGGAGCGCCAATTTTCGCGATCCCCAACTGCTGCAGGATCTCGCCGATCGAATCGCCCACCTTGGGAGTCGGCGCCAACGAAAGATCAACGATGCCGAAATGGATCCCGAGCGCCTCGGCCAATTCGTGCCCAATCAGTTCCCCGACACGCGTAATGCGGAACGCGGTGATTTTGATCTCTTCGGCCAGATCCGAGAGGGTCAGGTTCTCCGGACCCGCCTCCTCAATCAGGCGCTGCAGAGCGCGCTTCACCACGCCCGGACCCGAGACGCCGATGTGAACCACGGCTTCGGCCTCCCCGGTGCCGTGGGTCGCCCCCGCCATGAACGGGTTATCGTCCGGCATGTTGGCAAAGACCACCAGCTTGGCGCAGGCAAATCCGCTGTGGGCGCGATCCGCCTCCGCCATCGCCCGAATCGTATGGCCGGCCTTGAGTACCGCGTCCATGTTGATCCCGGCGCGGTTGGAAGCGACGTTGATCCCGGAACAGACCCGGTGAGTTTCCGATAGCGCCTGTGGCAGGCTGTCAAACAGTTCGGCGGCGGTGGGCGTCATGGCCTTCTGCACGAAGGCGCCGAATCCGCCGATCAGGTCGACGCCGACCTCGGCCGCGGACTGATCCATTCGCCGCGCCACCTGCACCAGGGCATCCCGCTTATGTCCGGCCGCGACGCTGGCGATCGGCGTGACCGAGATCCGCTTATTCACCACCGGAATTCCGTAGCGGCGTTCAATCGCCCGGGTGGCCTGCACCAGGCTGCCCGCCCGCTGAGAGATCGTCGCGTGGATCTTGTCCAGCAGATGGCTCAGCGACGGAGTCGAACAACTCTCCAGGTTGAGCCCCAACGTGACGGTGCGGACGTCCAGATTCTCTTCCTGGAACATCCGGATCGTCTCGGCGATCGCCTTTCCCCGTATCATGCCGTGGCCCTCCGGCCCGCCAACCAGTGAAACGCGACCTCGTTGGTCGCCGTGAAGAGCCGCTGATGCTGGAGGCGCACTTGCAGCCCCGCGACTTCCCCGACATGCTGCAGGTCAATCTGGAGCTGGTCCAGGGCAACATCGGGAGGCAGATCGATCTCGGCCACAATTGCCACCCGGCCGCCCGTCAACTGGCAATTGAGTTCCAGGAAGTTCCCGCCGCGCTCGGCAACCAGTTCGCTGAGTGCGTGGATGACACTGGTGTTCGCCTCTCCCCCCGCGGTCAAGACGTAACGGTCGCCCTGCCGAGCCACTTCCCGGGCCTGAAACGGCACCAGCGTGACCGCCGCGCCCTCGCCGACCCGGCTCCGCACCGACTCCGCCAGGGTTTTCTCGAGCCCGGACTGCCCCGGGATGGCGACCACCAGCGTGATCGTGAAGTAATCGTGGATGACCGTCTGGCTGAGCTCCATCAATTCGACGTCGAGTTCGGCCAACGTGGCGCTAATCGCGGCAACAATACCGCGGCGGTCCCAGGTCAGAACCGTTAAAAGATGAGTGGCGGATCGCAAGTATCATTTTTGCACGTAGCCGCATGCGCTCTATTGCACGTAGCTGCGGGCCTCTGTGCAGCTAGCTGCGGGCTCCCTTACAAGCAGCCCCGGGCGCTCTGGCACGCCCTCGAAACGCCGCCGCGGACCCGCCCGGTTCGCGACCGTCGCTTCCGGGCTAGCTCTCATCACCAGACTGCTGGAGCGGAATGCGAACCTCGATCCGAGTCCCTTCACCGGGGTGGCTCAGGAAACGGGACGTGCCGCGAAGGGACCGCACGCGCTCCCGAATACTCACCAATCCAAGCCCTGCCCCGCCGCGGAGCTTGGGGTCGAATCCAGCGCCGGCATCGGCCACTTCAATGTAAAGCGATGGAGTCCCGTCTTCTTCGTCACCGACTTCCTGCTGCACCTTCAGCGTGGCTGAGGACACGCCGGCGTGTTTGATGACATTATTCAGCGCCTCCTGCACAATGCGGTAGGCGCCCAGAGCCACCGGCGGCGGGACCTCTTCGTCCAGAACGTTGATCGTCGCGGAAACGTGCAGTCCGGATGGCTCCAGTTCCTTGGCCAGGCTGCCGATCACGGTCGACAGAGCGCCCAACTCCAGCATGGCCGGATGCAATCGATGCGACAGATGGCGGATGTCGACCCCGAGCGCGGCGATATCCTCTTCAACTTTGCGAATCTGCGTCAGCGCCGGCACATTGTCCTGGGCGCTGGCCTTCTTCAAGCCAAACAGGGCATATCCAAGCGCCGCCACGCGCTGCCCCAGATCATCGTGCAAGTCCCGGGCGATCCGCCGGCGCTCATCCTCCTGCGCCCGGATCAACCGTTCGCTGAGGTTCCGAAGCTCCTCCTCCAGCCCCTTGCCCTGCAGCAGTTGTTCGGCCAGACGCTTGTGGGCCACCGAGAGCGCCTGTTCGGCTTCCTTGCGTGCGCTGATGTCAATCGCGCAGCCGAGGTATCCCAACGATTGCCCGTCCGGTCCCTTGCGTGGAACCAGCCGCACCAGGAGCCAGCGGTAGCTTCCTTGGGCGTTCAGCGCGCGCAACTCATGCTCCACCGGGATCCCGGTCTGGAGCATCTCCTGCATTCTCTCGTAACCCACCCGGCGGTCCTCGGGGTGAACTACCGCGACGCGTTCTTCATAGGTCCAGCCTTGCGTTCCCTGTCCAAAGAAATCTCGCATGGCCCGATTCATAAAATGGGCTGTGCCCTGCTGATCCACGAGCCAGAGATGCACAGGCGCAAGATCGGCGACGCTCCGAAAGAATTCCTCGCTCTCCTTGATGGACGCGGCGATCTTTTTCTCGACGGTGACATCGGTCGCGGTGAGCAGGGAAGAGGTCACTTCTCCCTCCACCCGCATGAAGGTCCCAGCGATGCGCAACCAGCGCACTTCTCCGTCCGGGCGAATCACGCGGTATTCCCCTTGGGCGCTTCCGCTCCCCTCCAGGGTCTTCACGCGGCAATCCTTCAGGCGCCTTGCATCGTCCGGGTGGGTGATGTCGGAGAACGTGAGCCCACGCAGTTCGTCTTCGGTTCTGCCCGTCAAGTCACAAAACGCCTGATTGACACGCCGGAAGGTGCTATTGGCGTTAATCAACGCAATTCCGGCGGTGTTCCGTTCGAAGACGGTTCGAAAGCGTTCCTCGCTCTCGAGCAGCGCCTCCTCGCCAAGACGCCGGGAAGAAAGATCCAGCATCACGCCGTACACGCTGAGACGGGGCCCGTTCCGCTGCGCGCGCAGCCGGGTTTGCATCCAGACCTCCGACCCTGAGGACGTAAGCATTCGACACTCGAAGTGATGATCCTGCTGCCGCGCGATCGCCTGACGGTAGGCATCGACCACCCGTTCCTGATCGTCCGGATGAACATGATTGCAGTAAAAGCCCTGTTCCTCCAACCATTGGCGTTCCGGATAACCCAGAATCCGGCTCGCCGCAGCGCTCACGAACGTGAACATCATGGTGTCCGGGTCGAGTTCCCAAACCACCCCGTCCAACTCGTTCAAAAGCGTCTGATAGAGCAATTGGGTATTGGGGGACTCCGACTCCGCCTCCGCCTCCCGCCGAGGGCGGAGTTCCACCATCATGCCGACCATGCGCACCGGGCGGCCATTCTCGTCCCGTTCAATCCCTGCCCGGCTTCGGACCCAGTTGACGGAATTGTTGATCACCAACCGGAACTCGATCTCATAGGAGGCTTGCCCCTCGCGGGCGTTCCAGAAACGAGCCTGTACTTCAGGGAGATCATCGCGATGCACCAAATCGAGCACCGTCGCGATGGGAACGGTTTGGGCCTGCTCGGGCAGCCCGAGCAGGCGGGCGGTCGCGGGGTGGATCACCAGTTCATCGGAATCCAGCTCCCATAGCCAGGCGCCCGTCCGGCTGATTTCCATGGCGCGTTCGGTGAATGCGTCCCGCCAGATCTCTCCGGCCGGCGCCAGCCCCGCTGTCTCGACTTTGCCACTCCCTTGTGAGGCCACGCGATTTTGCTCCTCGGTTCATCCTACCTTGCAGGGGGATTGGGACAGCCGGGTCCCCACCCTTCCGCGTCCTAAAGGAGAGGCGCGAACAGCCGGTGAATGGTAACCGGGGACAGGAAATGGAAGGTGGTTAGCAGCTCCCGGTCAGGATTCCCGGTCTGCCACGCTCTCGGAGACGATGCGAGTCAACCGCGCCTTCGCCCGCGACTTCCGCAGCCGAAACTGGGTGGGAGTGAGTTCCAAGTCGCGGCAAATCCTCTCGCGGGAGTGCCCACTCAGGTAGAAACGAATCAGAATTTCCCGTTCCATGGGGCTCAATTGCTTCAGGAAATGTTGCAGCAGTTGGCCACGCTCGGAGATCATGAGCATCCGCTCCTGACCCGGGGCCTGATCAATCAGGTGCAGACATTCCTGCACGTCCAGTTGCCGGCGGTCACGGCTCGCCTTGCGGATCACCATCGTCGCTTTGTGGCGCACGATCGTCTGAATGAAGGACCGCAAACGTGCGGGATCACGAATCGCTTCGGCCTGAATCGCCTCCAGAGCCGCCAGGAATGCTTCATGGATGCAATCCTCAAACTCGTCCCCAGCCAACTCCCCCAGCCGCCACCGTAAATACGGCCGGGCGATCTCGTGGACGTTGTCATACAGGATTTCGATCGCCACCGGGCAACCCAAACGAACCTGTTTCACCAGTTGCTCCGGCTTGGTGACACGGATCGGCCGCGGGCGAGAGGAATGCCCGCGCGGACCGGACCCACGTTGGAGAGAACGCCCCTGCATCACAACGATGAACTCCGCCCGCCGAAAAGCATACTAGATTATCCACTTTAAGGCACGCGAATTTAATCCGAAAAAGTGAGTATTTCTTCCCCCCCCAAAGGGGGGTAACATTGATGGCGAAAATCCTGGATCTTCGCCATCAAAATCAGGACGATTCCACTCCAGCGAGTCCACTCCGAGGCCAGGAAACTACCGGTGCTATCTCGGCGCTGGTTCCCTCGGGGCTGCACTGACTGCACGGGCAGGGCTCTGCCAGATGGAGTATGCCCGTATAGGGATTGCGTCGTCGTCCCCCACCAAGCCGCGCTCCGGAAAGCGGACTGGCATCCTTTGCCAAAAAGAGGTAACCTCAGGCTAACGTGCTGCAATGCAGCAAGAAAGATCCACGTGATGACACTGCCCACACACGAATCCACATCAACCCTTACGCCCACCGATGCAACGGTGGCAACGGAACCACCCACTGGCGCCCCCCCGGATTCCCTCCGCCGGGAAACGACTCCGGACGCCGATAACTCCACGCTTCGGGTCCTGCTGGCGGACGACCATGCCGTGGTCGCCGCCGGGCTCGCCGCCCTGTTGAGGACCACCTTCGATCTGACGGGAGTTGTCTCGGACGGACGGGCCTTGGTGGCCGCCGCGGCCGAACTCCGCCCCGACGTGATTGTGACGGATGTCTCGATGCCTCTGTTGAATGGCATCGACGCGATCCAGCAGATCCGCAAGGACCAACCGGACGCCAATATCGTCGCGCTCACCATGTACAACGAGCCGGCGCTGGCCGTGAAGGCGTTCCGCGCCGGAGCGCGCGGGTACGTGCTCAAGACCTCCCCCAGCGAAGAATTGATCGAGGCGATCCAGCAGGTTAGCCAGGGGGGTCAGTTCCTGACCTCGCTGATTGCCAAGGACGTCATCGAACTGATGATGCAGGCCGAGCGGGCGCCCCAGGAACGCGGCTCCCAGCTGACCCCGCGCCAGCGCGAGATCCTCCAACTGGTGGGCGAGGGACACACCATGAAACAGGTTGCCTCCCTGCTGGGCATCTCGCCGCGCACGGCCGAGTCCCATAAATACGAAATTATGCGGATTCTGGATGCCAAATCCACGGCTGAGCTCGTGCGGCACGCCATCCGCCTGGATCTGGTTCGGGACTAACCCCAGGGCGAGTCCGCCAGTACAGCGCCGCCGTATAAGCCCTCACGTCTGCGGAGATGGCGAATATACGACGAAGATCCAAAGACTGAAACGCGCCACAATTCCCTCGCATCAAACACGTTGGAGGGCTATGGTGGTTCTATGAGAACTTTATTGAAGGCATTGGCTGGGATCGCGCTCACCGCGGGATTGCTCGCGGCGCAAACGCTATCGAATGAAGACCTGATCAAACTGGCGAAATCCGGGCTGAGTGAATCCTTTGTCCTCAATATGGTGAAGGAACAGGGAGAGAACCTATCCACGGACGTCTCCAGCCTGATTGATATGAAGACCCAGGGCGTCAATCAGCAGATTATTGACGCCGCCATCCAGTCCAGCACACAGCCGACCGAACCGCTGAACACCGACTCCGTCGTCCGGCTGGTGAAGGCAGGCTTCGCGGACGACTTCATTCTGAACCTGATGACGAAACGGCCCGGCCAGTTCACCGCCAACGCGGCCCGCGTCATTGAGCTGAGTCAGGCAGGGGTCAGCGAACGGATCCTGTCGAGGATGGTCAACGAAGGTTCCAAGCAGGAACTCCCCTCCGGCACCGAGATCGTGGTTCGGCTGATCGACAGCATTGACTCGGACATGGACCAGGTCGGCAATACCTTCCGCGCCAGTTTGGCGGAACCGCTCACCCTAAACGGGAAAGTGATCGCGGATCGCGGCGCGGATGCCACCGTAGAACTCTATGATGCCGAGCAGTCCGGACGCATTCGCGGTCGCACGTCCCTGACGCTACGCCTCGTCTCGGTGACCATGGATGGAAAGCCGGTGACGATTAACTCCACCGACGTCGCGCAGTCCAGCGGCTCGCGCGGAGCCAGGACGGCGAAGTCCGCTGCCGCGGTCGGCGCTCTCGGCGCCATCATTGGTGGAATTGCCGGAGGCGGGAAAGGCGCGGCCATCGGCGCCGCGACCGGAGCCGGAGTGGGCGCGGGCGCACAGGTCTTCCTGGATCCCCAGCACGTGAAGGTTCCCTCGGAATCCGTGCTCACCTTCCTCACCGACTCGCCGACGACATTCTAGGCCGTCCCGAGAACAAACCTCTACTCGGCGGGGACTTCGATCTGAGCGTCCCCGTCGACATAGGCAATGTACTCGGTGCCCGCATTCGCCGCGAGGCCATCGGCGGGCGCCGGAGTTCCCGTCTTTACCGGACGTTCCGTTTCCCCATCTGAATTCTTCTTGGGAAGCGCGCGGAGCTTGATCTTGCTGCCGTCCACACCCGTCGCAGACCCCAGCGTCAGCATCATGTCCGACCCGCCGAACAGAAATCCACGGCTCGGCTCCTTTGAAATCTCCCCCACCACGGGTGCACCCGGACGCAGCACCACCGCGCCGTCGGCCAGCACTTCCGCGCCGACCACGAATCGCAGCGTCGCGCCCTTCTTGGTGTCGTTCGGCACATCCGCCGAGAGCCGGATCTTTACCGGCATCCCGTCCTTCAGCGTCACCTGACGCATCCGCGGAGCGGCCGGCGCCAGCTCCAGTTCGTTCGGATTCGCCTCGGCGGTCTCCGGAGCGACGCTCTTGGCTCGGGCCAGGGCCATCGCGATCTGCGCGCGCACCTGATTCGCCTTTGACCGGGCTTCCTCGACCTCCTCAGGTTCCGCGGACTTCGCCTTGGTATTCTCGGCTTGCGCCGGGGTCGGCGCCGACTTGGCGGGTGCCGGGGAAGATTTCGTATTTTTCGCCGTCTGCGTGGGAGAACTCGACTTCGTCGCCGCCTTTTCCTGCTTCACCGGAGCTTTGGGGGCATCCTTCGGAGCAGTTCCCTTGGCGGACGCCTTCGCATCGGCGGACCCTTCCGGAATGAAGGGAACGTCGGGGATCGACGACGGATCTCGCATCGCTTCAATCATGAAACCCGGCACTCCGGCCGCGGTCAGCGAAATGATATCGGTGGGTAGCAAACTGAAATCCGTCGGCGAGTTCTTAATCTGACTGAGAATCACTTCCGAGGGAACCTCGGCTTCGACCATCGCGATGATGATCGGGTTGGTCAAGGTTGCGCCGGCCAATTCATCGGCGGCCGCGTCGCTCATCATTTGCGCGGCCTCGGCGTCGGTAGCGGCCTGCTCGGTTGTGCCTGAATCCGACGATCCGTCACGGAACGACATCACCAGAATCACCAGCAGGAGAATGCCGACCATGCTCCCCAGTACAACCTTATTGGGAAGTCCGAACAGCATCCCTCCGGAGGCTGCTTGCTCGGCCGGCGGCTGCCCGGCGCCTGAAGAAGAAGAAGAAGAAGAAGAGTGGCCGGATCCGCGAAGACGAAAGCGGCCCGCGAACCCCGCTGCGTGGTCCCGGGTTGGCGCTGGCATTCGCCAACTGCTCCCGATGCATCAGCGCCGATTCCGACTCGTGCCGCATCAACGAAAGCGCCGCATGCACTTCCTTCATTGACTGGAAGCGCTCATCCGGATCTTTGCGCAAGCAGCGCCAGACGATATCATCGAGCTCATCCGGCACATCCGGATTGGATTCGGCAATCGGCTTGACCTCATCGCGCAGAATCGCGGTCAAGGTGCTGACGGCGGAGTCCCCCCGGAACGCGCGTTCGCCGGTGATCATCTCGTACAGCACGACGCCAAAGGAAAAGATATCGGAGCGCGCATCCACCTTCTGGCCCTGCGCCTGCTCCGGCGACATATAGCTGACGGTCCCGATGATGGAGCCTTCCACGGTCAGCGGCGCTTCGGCGATCGTCTTGGTGGCGTCGTCGGCGTCCCCGCCCATCGGCGAGGAATCGGTCAGCTTCGCCAAACCGAAATCCAGAATCTTCACCAGCCCGGTGGAGGTCACCATGAAGTTGGCCGGCTTCAGGTCGCGATGGATGATGCCCGCCGCGTGCGCGGCTTGCAGGGCGTCGGCCATCTGGATGCCCATCTTGATGACCTGTGGCACCCGCAGACCGCCCTTGGGGATCTCTTCCACGAACGTGTGCCCCTGCACGTACTCCATCACCAGGTAGTCGGCGCCGTTCTCCGACAGAATGTCATGGATGGTGATAATATTCGGATGGTTCAGCGCGGAGGCGGCCTGGGCTTCCTGAATGAAGCGCCTGCGGCGTTCCGTATCGCCCGTCTTAGCCGCAGTCAAACACTTGATCGCCACAAACCGGTTCAGGCGGGTATCCTGGGCGCGATAGATCTCTCCCATCCCGCCTTCCCCCAGCTTGTCGAGGAACTGATATTGCTGTACTTTCTTGCCGTCCATCGAATTTGGGACCGTCCGGATCCGGCCGCTGGCCTAATCTAGCTAGTGTGTCATAGTTTGGCTACCTGAGGATGAAACAAGATCGATTTAATCTGTTTCGCTTAGGCGGAGGACGCCGCCGGTAAGTTCCGCCTTTTCGGCCCGGTTTCTCCCGGCCACGGCCCGCCTCTCACCACCATGAGAACCAGGATCCATCGGCAAAGCGACATGGCTTGTCGCCGACTCCCACGAACGACTAGGATGGTCGAGGAATTGCTACGTTTAGGTGCGGACGTTCTGACGAACGCAAAGCATGGGGGAAGAGAGCGCGGGCTCACGGAAGAGGGATGGCCCTATCCGGAGAGAGGCCGGGCTTCTGTATTTGCTCGTCGACGCCCGGAGGAGGAATGACGTGCTGACCGTCAAACATATTTTGTTCCCAGTGGATTTTTCGGAACGTTGCACCGCGGCTGTACCCTTCGTCAAGGATTTCGCCAAAACTTTTAATGCCCAGGTCACGCTGATCAGCGCGCTGGCGCCGCTTTGGCAGCTGGGCGTCGCCGAGGCGGGCGCCGCGGTCACGGTCGACATGGAGGAACTGCGGGAGGATCTGGATACCCGGCTGAAGGGAACCTTCACCTCGGAGCTGTCCGGCATTCCCGTCTCGCGCGTCACCAAGATTGGCGAACCCGGAGAAGTGATCACCGAGTACGCTCACGCGAACGGCATTGACCTAATCATGATGCCCACGCACGGCTACGGGCCATTTCGCTCCTTGTTGCTCGGCTCGGTGACCGCCAAGGTGTTGCATGACGCAGAGTGTCCGGTGTGGACCGCGGCGCACGTGGAAGAGCCCGAGGTCGGCGCCCACCGGCCGGTCCGAAACGTGGTTTGCGCCTTCGACGGCACCGAAAAGACCATCCCCGTAGTGCAGTGGGCCGGCACTCTTGCCAAGACCGTCGGCGCGACGCTCCGCGTTGTCCATGCCGTTACCGGCGTGGAGTCTTGGCCGGAGGCCGCGCTGAACCGGAACCTGGAGGATGAACTCGCCAGCGACGCCCGGAGGAAGATCGAGGATATGTTGACGTCGGCGGGCATCGACGCGCCGCTTTGCATCGAAGCCGGCGACCCGGCGGTGGTTCTGGAAGCCGAGGGCAAACGCCATAACGCGGACCTTGTGGTGATCGGCCGCGGTCTGGTGCACGAGTCACTCGGCCGGCTGCGGACCCAGTCCTATGGGATCATCCGCCACTCGCCCTGTCCGGTGATCAGCGTTTGAGTCGACATCCGGTCACATGCCGGGGCCGCGGATCGATTAACTCAAACCATGCTTCTTGAGCTTGTAGCGCAGGGCGTCCCGCCCGATTCGCAACAAGCGCGCGGCTTCGGATTGATTGCCGTCCGCGGCATCCATGGCCCGCTGAATCAGCAGCTTTTCCTGCTCCTCCAGCGATCCGATTCCCACCGCCATGCCGGCCGCCGCGGCGGCGGATTCAGTATCCGAGGAACCGGGAGAGGAAACCGCGCCCGCCGGCGCCTCGAAGGAGGAACGCTCCGCGGCGGGAGCCCCGAACGGCGATCCGCCACCCTGCCCATGCAGGTACTTCGGCAGGTCCTGCACATCGATCGTATCGCCCAGGCACATCATGGCGGCATGGCCGATCACGTTCTCCAGTTCGCGAACGTTGCCGGGCCAGGAATGCGAGGCCAGCACAATCTGCGCCCGATGCGTAAAGCCCCGGATGTCCTTGCCGTATTGCGAAGCAAAGCGTGATAGGAAGTGCCGCTCCAGCAGCGGCAGATCTTCGCGGCGCTCACTCAGCGGCGGGATATGGATCTCCACCATGGAAAGCCGGTAGAACAGATCCTCGCGAAAGCGCTTGTCCGCCACCGCGGCCCGCAAATCGTGATTGGTGGCCGCCACCACCCGGACATCCACTTTGCGCGCGGTCAGCGACCCGACCCGCTGCACTTCCTGGTTCTGCAGAACCCGCAGGAGCTTGGCCTGGGTCGCCAGCGGCATGTCGCCGATTTCGTCCAGAAACAGCGTGCCCCCATGGGCATGCTCGAACAGACCCGCCTTGTCATGGGAAGCCCCTGTGAACGCGCCCCGCACGTGCCCGAAGAGCTCGCTTTCAAACAGAGTCTCCACCACCGCCGAGCAATTCAGCACCACGTAGCGGCCGTTTTTGGCGGGACTCAGCGCATGCACCGCCCGCGCGACCAGGTCCTTACCCGTACCGGTTTCGCCGGTAATCAGCAGCGAGCGATAGTGCGGCGCCACGCGGCGGATGCGGGAGAACATCTCCCACATCAGCGGACTGTTGCCGACGATCCCCTCGAACTCGGCGCTGGCGAGCATCTCATCTTCGAGTTCCTGCGACCGCGCCCGTCGCCGCGCCTGCAGCACCATGCCGCCCACCCGTTCCCGAAGATCGCTGATCGAAACCGGCTTGTTCAGGTAATCCGAGGCGCCCTGCTTAATCGCCTGTACCGCGGACTCGGAAGAGTAGTGCGCCGTCATCAGGATGACCTCGATCGACGGATCGAACTCCATGATCTTGGCCAGCACTTCCAGTCCGCTGAGATTCGGCATCACCAAATCCGTCAGGACGATCTGCGGATGCCGGGTCCGTACGATATCCAGCCCATCCTCCGGATCAGAGGCGGTGAGAATCTCCACCTCCGGCCGTGCCAGAGCCGTCGACAGCATCTCCAGGCTTCCTTCGTTGTCGTCAATGATCAGCAAGGTTACAGGCTTGGACAATGCACTTCCCTTTCTTACAGCGAGGCTACGCCAGCAGGCGCTCCACTTCGCTCCTTAGATCCGCCAGGCGAATCGGTTTGGTCACATAGCCGGTAAAGCCGGCCGCCAGAGCCCGCTCCCGGTCTCCCATCATCGCGCTGGCCGTCAGGGCGAGTACCGGCGTGGCGGCGAAGTCGTCGGACTGACGCAGGAGCGCGATCACCTCGAAACCGGTCAGCCCCGGCATGTGCAGATCCAGAACGATCAGGTCGGGACGCAACCTGCCGGCCGCCTCCATTCCCGCCCGGCCATCCGGGGCTTCGTGAACCTGGTAGCCCAGCTTCTCTAAAACCGTTCGGACCAGTTCCCGGCCATTGGGGTTATCGTCGACGACCAGTACGGTTTTTTCTTGAGCCACGTTGCTCATGCCATCTAGGGCCTCTCCATCGGCAGCACCATCTGGAACGTGCTTCCCTCGCCCGGCGTACTCTCCACCGAGATCGTTCCACCGTGAAGCTCGATCAGGTGTTTCGTGATCGCCAGTCCCAGGCCGGTCCCTTCCCGGACCCCCTTGGTCGTGACGCCGGCCTGATGAAACTCCTGAAAAATCGCCTCCAGATCATCCGGGGCAATTCCAATCCCGGTGTCGGAAACGGAGACAATCAGATTCCCATCGCTCTCCAGCGCATGAACCCGGATGCTTCCCTCGTCCGGCGTGAACTTCACCGCATTGCTGAGCAGGTTGACCAGAATCTGCTTCACCCGCAGCCGGTCCGCCGTCAGTGCCGTGCGGAGTTCCACCTCGGTTTCCAGATTCAAGCTCTTGGCGTCGGCCAGCGTACGGATGGAATTGACCGACTCAGCAAGAACCCCTGAAAAATCGAAGACTTCCGGACGCAAATCCAGCCGCCCCGCCTCAATCTTGCTGAGATCGAGGATGTCGTTAATCAATTCCAGCAGATGCAGGGAATCGGTGTGGATATGGTCGACAAAACGCCGCTGTTTCTGGTTCAACGGCCCCTCGAGCTCCTCGGCCAGCAATTCGGAGAATCCAATGATCGTATGCAGTGGCGTGCGCAGCTCATGGCTCATGCTGGCCAGGAATTCGCTCTTCAGCCGGTTCGCCTTCTCGATCTCCCGATTGCGCAGCTCCAATTCCTGGTTCTGCTCGCTGAGCTTTTCGACGTATTTTTCCCGAACCGCCCGCAGCTTGTCTTCAGCCTGCTTGCGCTCGGTGGTATCCCGGATGATCGCGGTAACGCGAAACTCCTGCGCCGAACCCGAGGGGCTCAGGCTGATCTCCACTGGAAACAGCGTTCCGTCCTTTCGCTGTCCCTCCAAGGCCAGTCCCGCGCCCATCGTGCGCGTTACCGGACGCTGGCGATATCCATCGCGCCGAACCCCATGCGAGGAACGGGAGGCGGCTGGCACCAGGATTTCCACCCTCTGACCCAGCAGTTCCTCCCGGCGGTAACCGAACATCTTTTCGGTAACCCGGTTGAGGAGCACGATCTGGCCTTTCTCGTCCACCTGCATGATGGCGTCTGGAGCCGCCTCCAAGAGTTCCCGGAACCGGACATCCGTCGCAGCGGGATCCGCCGACGAGTTCCCCGGCATCTGGGAAATCTGATTCGGATCTGTTTTTTGATTCACAGTCTTACCCCTACCGCATCCTTTTGAACGAGCCCTGGTCCTGCAATTGGGTGACCACACCTAAGCCCGTCGCGCCTTCTGGCGCAGCTTGGCCCGGGGCGCGCCCGATGCCGGGCGGCGATACCGATCTGTGACTCCGCTTGTGGGGACCAAGTGGCTTGCCAGAACTTGTTTTCTTCCAAGAGATTATAGAGGATTGCGAAGCTCCCGGGGTAAAGTTCTTATTTTTTGGAAACCCGGCACCCGAAAATCCCGGCCTGAGAATCCCTTCGGCAGTTGGATTGCACCGGATTTATTGGATAAATTTAGTGCTGGTTAGCGGTGATGAGGGTGAAGAAAGACAGTATGGAAAACCCTGCCTGGGCGACTTCGAGCGGATCAGGTGCGTCGTATCACGCAGAAGAGGGGGTTTCCGAGGTAGGGATATCTACGGAAGAGCACCCTCCTTCAGGAGAAACCGGGGACCCGCTAGCCTACTGGAAATCCGCGTCTCTAGCTGAGCTGGTGGATCACCTTTGCGCCGATCACGCCCGTTGGACCACTACCGAGCTTCCCTTCCTAGAGGATTTGGCCTTCCGCGCAAACGATGGGGTTTCCCCCGCCAATCCCTCCCTCGCCCCGATCGCCGCCGGACTGGCCCGGCTGCGCACCGCCCTGACCGGGCATCTCCAGGGGGAAGAACAGGTCCTGTTCCCAGCCGCCGTCGCTCTCGAACGCGCCGTGGAGACCGGATCGCCGCTCGAACGGCCTTCCTTCGGCTCGATCCGAAACCCGGTCTCGATGCTCACCCGGGATCATGATGAGGAATTGAGCGTCATGGAAGACCTCCGCGGGTTCTGCGAGCAGCACAATCTGGCGGCGGAATCGGGAGACTTGCGCCATCTGGATGACGGCCTGCGAGATCTGCAAACAGCTCTGGACCTCCACTGCCGGATCGAAAATGAAGTCCTGTTTCCCCGCGTCATCGAGCTGGAGAACACCGCCAAGCGCGTCCGGAAGGCAAGCCAGTAACCGCCCGCCTCTGCCCATAAACACACGATGGGCTGGCATCAGAGCCGGCCCATCGTTTCGTCTTCGCTTTTCTCTGTTATTAGGCCTTCGGGGAGCGTTAGGCCGCGGGTTTCTGCATACGGCGCTGTTCAGCCTGCAAGACGTGGATCGCCATCAGCGCGCCGACCGGGTGAGCGCCCATCGCCACCAGCGGATCGGCATCGCGCGCGGGCCGGTCCGTCCCGTTGTTGGATAGCCGCATCGTGTCCATGACGACCCGGGTCTGGTCCGGATTCAGGTCATACTCCGCAGCGACCTCCGCCGGATTCGACAGCAGCCGCTTCCGCAGCACCGGCTTGTGGCGCGAATCATAGAGCAGCTGATTCAACCGGAACGCCGACAGAGACGGATGCTTGTAATACTCGTGCGGATCATTCAGGAATGAATAGGGCGGCTGCTTCGGTTTCCACTCCGCTGGCGGACCGGGACGGAAAATCGAAACCGCATGACCATGATGGAGCGTCGGCTGATAGCTCAGAAGCTCCATGTGTTGCTGCCCGACCGCGCCCAGCACCACCGCCCAGGGCAACATCTCCGTGTTGCCGACCTCGTCCAGCTGCTGCGGCGTCAGATCCAGGAACGAATCGCTGTAGCCGTTCTCGAGTTCGGTGATGCACCAGCGATCGAACTCATACGCCGGCTCGTAATAACGGATCGTTCCCGGATAGTGCGACATCCCGCCGCTGGCCAGCACCGCGACCCGTTCCTTCCGTCCCGCAACAATATTGGCGATCGCTTTGCCCAGCGCCGCGCAACGGCGAGCCTTCGGCAATGGAGGCAGATAGGTATTCACGAAAATCGGAACCACAGGAATATCGCGCTTCCCCAGCACCCACTCAAACGGCGCCGCGAACGAATGCCCCAGCTCGCACTCCTGCGAATAGGACATATCGAAGTCGCGGTCCACCAATTCGTCCAGCAGATCCTCAGCCAGGCGCTGATGGATCGGAGGGTTCCAGGTGCGGCCCGCGAAAACGGCGTTCGCATGGGTTCCGGACACCACCTCAAACGTCGGCACCGACTTCAGGAAAAACGATTCCAGATGGTCACTGGCAAAAATGATCAGTGCGTCCGGCTTCGTCTCGTCGAGGTATTCCCCCAACTTGCCCATCGCGGCGATCCCTGCATCCAGTTGGGCTGGATCTTCCTCCGGCGGCCGCGTGAATAATTGCGGCGCATGCATGGTCGCCATAGCAGCTACGATTTGACCCATGCCAGGAGAAATGCAAACCGGTTGCCAAGACCGGATGCGGGAAACAACTGTGTTTTCAGCAGAACCGACCCGAACTCCGCCCGCACGGCTTGCGGCAATCGGCGCGAGCCGGGCCATGCTTGCGGGGTTTCACCCAAATGCTTTGGAGCTCAAGACGGCTCGGGGTTCTGAAGGCGACGGTTGGCGACGCTGAAGTGCCGCGCGGGCTTGAAGCCCACCCTCCTCGGGTTGCGGTTCTGAAGAGCTCTGAATTCTGTGCTCTGCCTTCTGGGGATCACTGCTCCAGGTAGGTGTACCCGTCCAGCCCGTCTTCGTAGAACTTCAGCAGGCGGCCGGACTCCTCAAAGGTGATCCGGTCGGCACGCACCGCCTCCTCCACCGAACGGCGGAACTGCTTCACCAGCGTCTTGGAGTCGAACTGCACGTAATCCAGAACCTCATGGACCGTATCGCCCTCAATCACCGCGTCCAGCGCAACCCGGCCGCCCTCATCCAGGCTCACGTGCACGGCATTGGTATCGCCGAATAGGTTGTGCAGGTCGCCCAAGATCTCCTGATAGGCACCCACCAGGAACGCGCCCAGCACATAGGGCTCGCCCGTAAACAGATGCAGCGGCAGGGTCTTCTTCACGTCACGCCGATCAATAAACTGATCCACTTTCCCGTCCGAATCGCAGGAAATGTCTCCCAGGACCGCGTGCCGCACCGGCTGCTCGTCCAGCCGGTGAATCGGCAGGATCGGGAATAGCTGCTTCACCGCCCAGCTATCGGGCATGCTCTGAAACAGAGAGAAGTTGCAGAAATAGGTATCCGAGAGCATACTATCGAGCCCTTCGAGCTCCTCGGGAAAGAAGTCCAGCGTCGCCGCGAGCTTCTGGATTCGCCGGCAGATCGTCCAATAGGCACTCTCGGCCCAGCAGCGCTGCTCCAGCGGCAGATACCCCAAGCTGAACAGATTCAGCGAAGCATCCAGGGCCTGCTGTGCGTCGTGGTAGCTCTCCAGCAGATTCTTCTTGGTCAGCCCATCCAGCGTCGCCTGCAGATCCTTTAGAGGCGCCTCGACATCCTCGCCCGGAACGTCGGGGATCGCTTCTCCATCCGCAAATCCTGAAACTCCCAGGACATTGAAAAGCAAAACGCTATGGTAGGCGGCCACGGCCCGCCCGCTCTCGGTGATGATCGACGGGTGCGGCACCTCGCACTCGTCGCACACGGTCTGGATGTGATAGACGACGTCGTTGGCGTATTCCTGCAGCGTATAGTTCACGCTGGACTCGAAGTCGGTCTGCGAGCCGTCATAGTCGATCCCCAGTCCGCCGCCGACATCCATATATTTCAGGCCGGCCCCGTGCTGCCGCAGTTCGGCGTAGACTCGCGCGCCCTCGGTGACCGCGGCCTTGATCTGCCGGATATTGGTGATCTGGCTGCCCAGGTGGAAGTGCAGCAGCTCGAGGCAATCCTCCATCCCGAGCGCCTTGAGCTGCTCCAGCGCGCTCAGCGCCTCGACCAGCGTGAGCCCGAACTTGGAGCGATACCCGCCCGACGATTTCCAGCGTCCCGAGCCCCGGCTGGCCAGCTTGATCCGCAGCCCGATCGACGGCCGCACGCCCATCTCCCGCGAATGCTCCAGGATCAGATCCAGCTCGGTGTATTTCTCCACTACGGGAATGATCTTCCGGCCGATCTTCTTGGCCATCATCGCGAGCTGGATGTACTCGCTGTCCTTGAACCCGTTACAGATGATCGGCGTATCGTTGTCGGCAATCGCCAGGACCGCCAGCAGCTCGGGCTTGGAACCCGCTTCCAGGCCGAACTGGTAGGGGCGCCCGTATTCAAAGATCTCTTCCACCACCTGGCACTGCTGGTTCACTTTAATTGGATACACGCAGCAGTAGCGGCCCTTATAGTTGGCCTCCTGGATCGCGTTGGTGAACGCCTCGTGCATCTCTCCGAGCCGGTGCTTCAAAATCTGCCCGAAGCGGACCAGAATCGGGAGGCTGATGCCGCGCTTCTGCAGGTTGTCGACCAGTTCCTTGAGGTCGATGGAACGGCTGGGATCCTTCTCCGGATGGACCCAGAGCTGGCCGTTCTTGCCAACGGAAAAATAGCCTTTACCCCAACGCTCTACATCGTAGAGTTCGGAGGCTTCCTGAAGGGTCCAGCGATCTGCGGGCTCGCGTACGGGGCTGGGGGACTTGGGTGTGGACACTTTCTCTAGTTTCCTTCGTTTCCCCGGGGGTTAGCAACATTCCCCGCGCAATTTCCCACTTCTGTAACCAGTTCGCAATGCGCCGCCCCGCGGGCTCCGCCGAACCCGGCCGCGGGCTCCGATTCGGCCGAATCCGGCCTCCCAAAGGCTCACCTCACAGGGTCGAATCCTTGCCCTCACGTGCTATTCTTAAGGTGTAAGTCTTCGCTGTGGGCGGCTAGCTCAGTTGGGAGAGCGCAGCGTTCGCAATGCTGAGGTCGTGGGTTCGATCCCCATGCCGTCCACCAAAATCCCTTCCCTTCTTTCAAGGCCTTGCGCAACGGCAAGCGACGTCGCGGACCAAACCGAGGGCCGTAACCCTGGAGCGGAAATCCTCTAGAGGAGCGTGTTTCTGACGATCCGAAAGCCAAGCGCGGCAACTCGGAAATATTTCCCCTAACGCCGTATCGACTTGTGGATTGCCAACAATCCAGGAGCGATAACCCCGGGAGCGATCACCAAATCGAATGTGTTAATGGGGTCCGTCAGCCAGCTTGCCGAAACCGGACTTCTGGACAACACATTCAGCGACGCCGCCGGCTGCGCGGCGGGCTTCTCTTGGTTGCCGGCTTCGGCTCGTTGCCCGACAGCTGGCTGGCGCCCATCGAAGCCAGAAACGCATCCAGATCGTCGATCTTTCCGATCGGCCTCGGCAGCGGCGGCAATTCCCGCCACTGCACCTGAATCCCCAGCGCGCGCTCATAGCTGCGTACGTCGGAGTGTTCGTGCGGGGTCACAAAGGTCCAGGAGGCGCCCCTTGCGCCGGCACGGCCCGTGCGCCCGACGCGATGAACGAAGTTTTCCGGCTCCTGCGGCAAATCGTAGTTCACGACATGCGCGATGTCATCCACATGAATCCCGCGCGCTGCCACGTCGGTGGCCACCAGTACGCGGTAAACACCGTCCTTGAAGCCCTGCAGGGCTTTGTTCCTGTGGCTCTGCGAGCGTCCGCCGTGGATCGAGGCAACTTTGTGCCGCCCACGCTCCAGAAACATGGTGAGCCTGTCGGCGCCCTCTTTGGTGGCTACGAAGACCAGGAATGAGCCTTCCTCATGCTTCAGCAGATACTCAAGCAGATCAAACTTGGAACCCTGCGCGACTTCATAACAGAAGAAATCAATCGCGGCGGACGTTTCCGCGCACGCCTCCACTTCGATCCATACCGGATCGCGCACGTAGCTGGCGACCAGGCCCGCCACCGATTGCCCCATCGTCGCCGAGAACAGCATGGTGTGGCGTTGCTTGGGAACCTTATCGAAGATGATGCGCAGCGAGGGCAAGAAGCCCATATCGAGCATCCGATCGGCCTCGTCCAGAACCACGGTGGTGGCGCCGGAAAGATCGATCAGCCTCCGGTCCAGATAGTCACAGAGACGGCCCGGCGTCGCGATCACTACTTCGGCCCCGGCCTTAATGTCGCGCAATTGATTGGCCTCGCTCATGCCGCCCACAACCACGGCAGTGCCGATGCGCATGCCATGGGCGAGTTCCCGGAATGCCTCATCGATCTGAATGGCAAGTTCCCGTGTGGGGCTGAGAATCAGGACTTTGACTTTTTTGGCGCGGGGAACGGCGGCGAGCGCTTCAATGAGGGGAATCGAGAACGCCAGAGTCTTGCCCGTGCCGGTCTGCGCGGTCGCCACGACGTCGCGCCCTTCCATGAGTGGCGGGATGGCCTGCGCCTGGACCGGCGTTGGAGTGACGAATTCGTTCTTCTCGAGGTTGTTCCGCAACGCGGAGCAAAGATTGAGGTCGGAAAAATGCTGCATCAATGTGTTCGTTCAGTTCTACTTGCGGCAAACCGGAACGTTAGTTTCAGGATAGCAGCGCGGCCGGAAGTCGGGTTGTGGGAAGTTTACCGCATAGTTATTCCAGAACGCGGTTTCTGGCTAACTTGCCGACAGTGGCGCCGACACACGTGCCAGGAAATCCTTTTTGATCGTTCCTGGAATCAGTAAAATGCTGATCCTAAATGGGGTATGAGGAGTCGGCGGATCTGGGGAATGTTTCTTGCGTACAGGCGAAAGGCGATGCAGCTCCATTCGTCCCATCGATCAGCTCTAGGCCCGTCTAATGATTTAGGATGTGCACCGCAGACCTTCCCTGTCACTTGCCGTGCCCGGAATCCAGCCGCTCCAGTATCCTGGTGGAACGGTGGATGGCGCATCCCTTCGGGATCCTCGCGCTCCCTTAGCCCGTCACCGGCTTCAGATGCAGAGGTAGAATTTCATGCAGATCGCCCACACCGAACTCGGCGGATACAACTTGCGAAAGCGGCTCGAGAACTGGAGCCTCGCGTTCGCCGCTGCCGCGGTGGTCCTCGGAACGGCGGCCTGCTCGCAGCAGAATGCGGTCACCGCGGACACCGTGGTGACGAACGGCAAAGTCCTGACCGTCGATGAGACCTTCGGCGTGGTCGAAGCGCTGGCGATCCAGGATGGCCGCATCATCGCCACCGGCGGCAGCGACGAGATGGCGCAGTACGCGGGCCCCGCCACCCGGGTCATCAACGTTGAGGGCGCCACCGTCATCCCGGGCCTGATCGACAATCATTTCCACTTCACGCGCGCGGTGGATCGATGGCACCAGCAAGCGCGCTTTGAAGGGGTCAGCTCGCGCGCCGAGGCGCTGAAGATTCTAGCGGACAAGGCGGCGAGCCTCCACCCCGGCGACTGGATCATGGTGCAGGGCGGTTGGACGCCACGCCAGTTTGCCGACGCCCCAGGCGGCTTCACGCTGGAGGAACTGGACGGGGTCGCGCCGGACAATCCGCTGTTCGTTCAGGAAGGCTACAGCCAGGTGTACGCCAATACGCTGGCGCTTCAGGCCGTTGGATTGGATCCTGCCGATGGAGCTCGCCGGAGCGCTGCGGGGCTGGTCTCGTTTCAACCGCCGACAGCGCTCTACGACGCGATGCCAACACCCTCCCCCGAGCAGCGCGAGCAAAACCTGACCGACTTCCTGCAGGAGATGAACGCCGTCGGGCTCACTGGCATCTATAGCCTGAGCCGTTCGCCGTTGCTGGCCGAGCGCGCCGCACAAGGGCCGCTCCCGGTTCGGTTATGGGAGATCCTACCCGTGAATGCGACCGATCCCGACTCGGCGGCGGAAGCGGCGAAGCTCATCGAGAGCACCAAGCCCAACCAGTTCGACGGCCAGTTCGGGGTTTATGGATTGGCGGAGACGCTCTATCGGCCGTTCTTCGATTTGGCGCCCCGCCCCGATCCCTGGCCCGCCGAGATCATGAACGAATACGGCAAGTTGGCGACGGCGGCCGCGAAGGCCGGATGGCATGTTCACGAACATGTGATCAACAACTCCGCAGTCACCGATCTGCTTGACACTTTGGAAACGGTGAATGAAACCCAACCGATCACTGGCCTGCGTTGGACGCTCGGCCACGTCTATGACATCTCGCCGGCCAATATCAAGCGGGCGAAAGCGCTGGGCATGACGCTGGGCGTTCACGGCGCCGCGATGCAGGCTGCCGCTCCCATGCCGCTTCGGGATATCGCGGACAGTGGGATCATCTTCGGACTCGGCACGGATGCGACGATCGTTTCGCACTACAGCCCGTTCGTGACGCTGGGATGGGTGGTGAGCGGTCTCGACGCCGGCGGCAACCATGTGCTCGACCAGACGCTGACGCGCGAAGAGGCGCTTACGGCTCACACGCGATCCAATGCCTATCTGTTTTCTCAGGAAGACGCGCTCGGCTCCCTGGAGGTCGGCAAGCAGGCGGACCTGATCGTACTGAATCAGGACTACATGACCGTGCCGGAGGCCGAGATCAAGAACATTCGCCCGACGTTGACGATGGTGGGCGGGCGGGTCGTGTACACCGCGGAAGAATAGCCACTGGACCGAGGCGCATGGCAGATGTTGCATCCATCGCGCGCCGAGCCGCCGTGCATCAATTCAAGTCACCTTAATTCAAATCCGGCGACTGCAACAGCGGATTGTGCCAGGCCTTGTTCCGTACGTGTGTTCGGGATTTGATGCGCCACCCCTCGTCGGTCTTGACGTAGAAATCCTCATAGCCGCCGAAGCGCTCCACCGAGTTCGGCCCGTTCGCCCCGATCGTCACCAGATAGGTGCGCCCTCGAGCGCCACCGGGCGCGGGCGTAATCACCGGATTCAGCAGCAGGTGGCTCCAGCCGTTCCAGCCGACGTCCTTGCAACCCAGCTCACCTCCGCCGGCGGCTTGCGCCAGTTCCTCGCGCCCATGCGCCCGAACCAGCCCTCCTTGTCCATAGCCTTCATCGGTCACGTTATCGGTGAAGGTGCCGTCCGGCGTGTAGAGGTCGGCATAGTCATAGCCGTTGTTCGCGCAGGTATCGATGGCGTGCGCGTAGCGATAGATCAGTTGTTCGATCTCCACATAGTCCATCGCAGTGAGCGCCGGCTCCTGTTGCCCGCGCAAGTTGATCCAGGCCAGCAGCATCGCCACGGCGATTACGGGAAGTGCGTATTTCGATCGGTTCATCGAGTGCCTCGTTTGGGAAATTCAGAAGGGAAAACGCTTCGGGTATACGTCGTATCCTACACGTCGCATCTTACACGTGGCACCCTAGCAGATTTCGCGCGCCGTTGAATCCCCAGGCCCGCGTCTAGACGGAAACGGGATCGTCGGCGCGGATCGACTTCCCGGCCTGATCTGCGCTCGCCCGGGTATTCACGGCGAACCGGTAATAGTGGCTGAAGTCGCCCGGATCCGCCCAAGCCGGCAGGTGCCGCTCCCTCAGTTCGGCGAAGCGTTTCGCGAACTGCTTCTCCATTGCGGGCGGCATGGCAGCGGGCTGGGGGTCCCGCGAAGGCACGATGCAACGCTGGCAGGCATTCACCGCAGTCAACGTCACGTCTCCCAGGCGAACGTCGGCGCCGTACAGCCGATCCTCCCAGAACGGCTCCACGCCCGCGATCTCAATGTTCGCGCGGAATCGCAGCCGAGCCTGCTCCACGTCCCACCCGAACCACCCCGCCACCGCTTCCAACGATTCAGTCGAAACCAGCGTCGGACCCGGCGAATCGGTATCATCCGGAAATCCAGCCTTTGGATTCTCCCGCAAGTGGACCGGCTCGCCCAGTAGCGTGGACAGGTCCGCTTCGATCTCCGGGACCTGTCGCGTCAGGGAATATACCGCCCCTCCAAACGACACCTCTATAGAGGCGAGGTCATAGCTCGCGCGAATCCCGTGCACCGCCGCATTTCGCTTCCCATTGATAAAGTTGCCGCCGGAATCGACCAGCGCCCAGCGCCGGTCATTTTCGAATCCTCCCGCCGCCAGCACGCGCGCCTCGCCAACCTCCACCGGATCCAATGCCTTAATCGGATAAATTCGGATGCGCCCGACCTTTGCCCCGCCCTCGACCATGCTTCAGCGTAACCTCGGGCGCAACTGCGATGCAGCGGGACCCGGGCGTGCGCGGGCCGATTCCGCGCCCGATCGCGGTACACTGGACGATCATGACGCACCGTATCCTTGCCCGAATTGGCGCCCGAATTGGGACCCTGTTGCTCGCCCTGGGAATGCTGGCTTCGCTGGCCTCGGCCGAGGTCTACGAACTCCGCACCTATCACACGAACGAAGGCAAGCTGGACGCCCTCAAGGCCCGCTTCCGGGACCACACCATCCGCATCTTCAACCGCCACGGCATGGTGAGCGTTGGTTACTTCGTGCCGGAGGATATGCCGAACACGCTGATTTACATCCTGAAGCACCCCAGCCGCAAGGTCGCCGAACAGCATTGGGCCGATTTCCAAGCCGACCCCGAGTGGCAGAAAAAGAAAGCCGAATCGGAAGTCGACGGCGCGCTGGTGCAGAAGGTAGATCGCGTGTGGCTCGACCCCACCGCCTTCTCCGCGCTCAAATAGAACCCGCGCGGGAATCATCAAGCAGGAATTGAATCGAAGGATGTTCGGACTGGCAGACCGCATAGCCCGCTGGAAACTCTCGCGCCGTATGAGCCGCGATTGGGACGAACGCGCCCGCGAGAACGCGCGCCACTACGTCGATACGGGCCGCACGGACTGGACCGACGAAGATTTCTTCGCCTCCGGCCAGCTTGCCATCGACCAGGACATCCTCAGCGACACCGAAAATATCTACCAGGGCATGGACCCCAGCCAGATGAAGATCGTCGAGATCGGCTGCGGCGCCGGACGCCTGACCCGCGCGCTCTCGGGCCTGTTCGGCGAAGTGCACGCGGTCGACGTCAGCCAGCAGATGGTCCAGGAAGCGACGAAGGCGCTGGCCGACCGGCCCAACGCGCACGTCCATCACAATAACGGCTACGATCTTTCGATGCTCCCCTCCGGTGAGTTCGACTTCGGCTATTCCGCGGTCGTTTTTCAGCACATCCCCAGCGCCGAGGTGATTGAGAATTACGTCCGCGAAGTGCACCGCCTGCTGAAGCCGGGAAAGCTATTCAAGTTCCAGGTGCAGGGCTATACCAAGGACAATCGCGTCAATCCGCGCGACACCTGGCACGGCGTCGGCTTCGATGAAGATGCCGCACGCGCCATGGCCGAGCGCTGCGGCTTTGAGCTGCGCTATACCTACGGCGCCGGCAATCAGTATTTCTGGCTGTGGTATTTCAAGCGCCCCTAGCCCGCCCCGTCCCGATCCCCATCACAATAGAACCTCGACGTGCGTCCCGTGAAAGCTGGTCGTCGCGACCCGCACCCGCTCCGGAGTTCCGCCGCGCCACAACACCAGATCAACCACCGGCTCCCGTTCTTTTTCCTGCCCCTTCACCGGCGCGCCGAATCCGCCCTCCGGCTCCATGGACAGCCACGCCAGCGGAGCCCGCTCGGTCGCCCGTTCCCCCGCCTCGATACAGCAAATCGCCGGAGCTCCGACTGGTCCGCATCACTTAAATACGGCAGCATCACCGAATGAAACAGGACGGTCGCGACGCCTACCGCCGGTGCCTCTGCCAATTTCCGCGCCACCCAATCGACGCCGCCGGCCAGCTCCAATTCGATCTTCGGGCTCGATGTCCGCCTGACTGGCGCAGCCGAATCGCGGCGTCAAGCTGGCGGAAGCGCTCCAGCTTCTCCGGCCACACGAACGATAGCAGCCGTGCCCGCCCCTCCGGCGTTACCGGATCAATCGGATTGAGGTCGCAGCCCTGCCGCGAATGAATCCGCACGTCCACCGCTGGCGGATCCCATCGCGTCGCGTACTCGTCGGCGAGCTGCACTGGTGATGCCGGATCGCCCCAACCGGACTCCCCGATCTGATACCGATATTGATCCCACGCCAGATTCAGTCCCGCGCTGGTCCCGATCTCCAGCAGCCGCAGCGGCATCGCCACCGCCTTGGCGAGGTAGAGGAATCCTGGCAACAGGGCCCGGCACCGCCCGATTTCATTGGTCTGCACCGTGGCCGGAAGGACCTCCCGAATCCGCTCCGCCATGCACTCCAACTCGCCCCGCACGCCCGGCCAGACACGGTCCGGAGATGCCCCACCTCCCGCGGAAGGAAACCATTTTGCGATCTCCGGCATCTCCCCAGCAAGTACCAGCCCATGCAATGCGCTCAGTAACCGGGCAGGCAACAATGAGCGGGCATCTTCGGTCGGATAAGCATCGAGAATGCGCCACAACGCGCCGGAGCGGTTCGCGTCGGCACGCATGTCCGTCGACACCCCCTCCAGCAGCCGTGCGTACATGGGCGCGCCGATCTTGTCGCACCAGAGCGCCTGGGTATCGATCGAATGGAGCAGCTCAGCGGGAGACATGACTAGACGACCCTGGGGACCTTTATTGTAAAGAGTTCTTATCGTTGCCCCGCGAGTTGTACCTGGCGCGCCGCCAAACCGCGTCAAGTCGATCATTGTAGTAGCGAGTATAGTAGGGGAGTCTTAATTTATGCGACGCATCCACTTGGCGGCATGGGCCGCCCTTTTCACTGCCGGGATCTTTTCCACCGCGCAGGCCCAGTCATTCGACGGCAGTGGGAATTCCATGCTCAACGGGGACTACCTTTTCCGGCATGTGACGTTTTACACCGACACAACCTACGGTTCCGGTAGCATCACGCGGGCCATCATCCTGGACGGGGTGATCACCTTCGACGGCGCGGGCAGCTACACCATGAACGGCTATGCGCGAGACTCGAGCCAGGGATCGGGCAACTTCACCACCCAAGGCGTCTACCGGATCTCGGCCAGCGGTTTCGGCTATCTCCAGAACCCTAACACGACGGGCGTTCAGATCTTCGGTTCGGTGTCGGGCGGCAGTTTCATCGGAAGCACCACCGAGGTGGCCACCCCCTCCGGACCCGCCTTCAACGACATCTTCGTCGCCACCCAGTCCCACAACGCCACCGTGTCTGACGTCCAGGGCAACTACACGATGGCCTATTTCAACGTCCCCGGCAGTTCCAATCCTTACGACGCGCTCGCGACCTTCTCCGCCGATGGGAACGGCGGCATCGGATCGGCCGCCCTCACCGCCTACGCGGGAGGGAGTTCCACACCGATCAAGTTCACGCAATCCGGCATCAGCTATTCGTTCAGCTCCGGGGTCGGCCAGATGAAGTTCTCGACTTCGGGGAACCCGGCGATCTACGGGAATCATACGTTCTTCGTTTCCCCCGACGGCAACCTGATCTTCGGCGGCTCGGATAACTACCTGGATTTCTGGATCGGCATCAGGACGCCGTCCAACGATACGCCCGGCGCGCCCACGGAGATGAGCGGACTCTACTATCAGGCGGGAATGAGTTACGACACTTCGAATGTCCAGAACTCCGGCCCCGCATACCTGGACACATTCTATGGATCGTTCTATGCCCACGACGGCTTAATCCTGGATCACAAGCGACAGGCGTCGGCGTTCATTCCACGTACGACCGATTACACTAACGATTTCCAATATCCCACCGACTCGGGAACCGGCTACACTGATGACACCAATCATAAACAGTACTTCCTCAGCGCCGACGGATCCATCCGGCTCGGCTTCGGCGTGGGACCCTATCTTGGCGTCTTCCTCGCCATGAGAGCTCCGCAATTCACCAGCAGTGGCAACGGCGTCTACGTCAACCCGGTTGGCATCCAGAACGCGGCCAGCTACGCACTGTTCACCGCCGGCGTCTCCCCCGGCGAGATCATTACGATCAACGGTTCGGGATTCGCCGACAAAATCAGCGTCGCAGACTCGTTCCCCTTGCAGACGACGCTCGACGGCGTCCGCGTCCAGGTCAACTCCACCTACGCCCCGTTGATTTCCGTTACGCCCACCACGGTCTCCGTCGTCATGCCCTACTCGCTCAGCGGGCAGCAGATCGCCGCAATCACGGTAAAAACCAATAATGGGAACTCGGCCACACTCACGCCGCTTGTCCACGGGACGTCCGTCGGAGTTTTCTCGGCCGGCGCCAACGGTATCGGTCCGGGAGCCGTCCTTCACGCATCGGACTACTCGCTGGTCACCGCCGGCAATCCGGCCCTACCGGGAGAGACCGTTGCGGTCTATTTCACTGGAGGCGGCACCGTTTCGCCTCCGGTCGTGGATGGAGAGGCCGCACCCGCGTCTCCGCTGAGCATGGCGGATGCTACCTTCGCCGCCTATCTAGACGTTGTGCCACTCACCGTGAGCTTCAGCGGTCTGGCGCCCAACTTCGCGGGCCTCTACCAGGTCAACGTCGAAATCCCATCCACCGCCACCGCCGGGACGCTCGGTCTGACGCTGTGCGCGAGCAACTCCTGCAACGCACAAACCACCCTCGCCATTGGGAGCGCGGCCTCGGATCAGGCACCGTAATCGGCAGGTCTTCAGATCGGGCGGCGTCATCCCTGCGCCGCCCTGGAGCCGATGTGCGCAATCCAAGAATGGGAGGCGGGCCATGCCCCACCAAGCACCCCACTCCCCGCGCCAGCACCGCACCCATCCCGTTACCGTTTGGCTCTTTTGTTACACTCGATTAGAACTCATGGCTACAAAACTACCGTTCGCGCAAGGCGCCCAGGTGGAACACCCTAAGTTTGGGCTCGGAAGCGTGCTTTCCTGCGATGAAGAACGTATCGTCATCAAGTTCGACGAACACGGGGAGAAGAAATTCGTCCTCGGCATCGTGCTCCCGCAACTGAAGAAGAGCGACCGCACGCCGCCGCCGGAGAAACGCCGCACCAAACGCGCGACCAAGAAGAAGGCGGCCGCCAAGAAGACCACCACCAAGGCGGCTCCGAAGAAGAAGTCCGGCAGCAGCGAAGAGGAATAGCGCCTCGGCGCCTCGCCCCCGCCAACCCAAACTCAGGACTCGCGAAGCGCGTCGTCGAACGCGGCCAGATGGGCCTCGCCCAACCCACCCTTGCGAACCAGTTCCGCCAGGGCTTCCACGCAGTGCGGATCCAGTTTGTCGGGTACACGGCCTTCCAGGATCCGCAGCGCCTCATCCGCGTCGACCCCATCCCGGTGCGGACGCTTCGACATCAGCGCATGGAAGGAATCCGCCACCGCCAGAATCCGCGACGGCAACGAAATCTTCTTCGCCTCGACGCCATATAAGTACCCGGACCCATCCAGTGCCTCATGCCGCGCGGCCGCGAACGGAGCAATCTCCCGCAGCGCCGGCACCCGGGTCAAGATCTCCAGCGTCAGCCAGGGATGCCGCTGCACATAAACTTCCTCGGACGAATCCAGCGCCGACGGCTTCTCCAAAATCGAGTTCGGGACCGCCAGCATTCCTAAATCGTGCAATAGCGCGCCCCGCCGCAAACGCCGCAACTCGCTCGGAGTAAAGCCAAAATAGCTTCCCATCGCTTGCGCCAACAACGCCACCTGACGCGAACGATTCCTCGTGAACGGACTCTTCCCGTCCACGATCGACGAATAGGCCTGGCAGGTCGCGTCCACCGACGCGAGGTTCGCCGCCTGATGGTTTGCCTCCGGCTCTAGCGCCAATGCCACTTCCGGGAAATTAGCGCTCTCCAGTCCCGCAAACAATGCATCCCGGGCGTGCAAGGATTGCGCCGCCCGCACCAGCTCCGGATCGAACCACTCTCCGCTCCGATCCAGGACAAACTGCAAAGCATGTCGCGCATGAGGCTTGTTGCGCAAGACTTCCAGTACTTGCGCTAGGCCGATAATGCGCGCCTCCACCGGAATCCCTTCGCCGCGAATCCCGTTGGGCCACCCCTGGCCGTCCCATCGTTCTTCCAGATGGAGCACCGTCTCCGCCACGCGCTCTCCCAGCCGAAGCTCCCGAACCACTGCGGCGCCATGCGCAACCCGCCTCCGCGCGAGCTCAGCAGACGCCAGTGGATCCAACAATCCCAACCGCACCAGCCGCCACAATCGATCCAGAGAATGCGACTCGACCGCGCTGGTGGCCAGCGCAAACCGGATTCGCTCCCGCAGGCCTCGTGGCCAACCAAAGACACGCAAATCGGAGCGCGCCGGAATCTCATCGCCGTGCAAGGAATGGTAGAGACCGGAGGCAATAAAGCTGCTCCCGGCATCCTTCATCAGCAGGGCGTAGAACAGATCGCCGCGTTCGGCTTCGGAGAGCCGCACCTCCTCGGCCAGACGCATCCCGAGGATGGCCGTCCGCACCGCATGTCCAAGCGGTTGTCCTTCCACCAGGTCCAGAGCCTGCGATAACGGCGCCAAAACGTGGGACAGACTGGGGACCCGGCCACGCAGTGTCGCGGCGTTAGCACTCGAAAGCAGCAAAGGTTCCAAATTAGCGTTCGCGATCATAAGTATTGAGGGGAGCCATCCCCCTCTGGGTACTCACGAAGTGCACGCGCAATTCCAAACCGGATCGAAAGAAAACGAAGGACTTAGCGGAGACGCCCCGTTTGCCGTGGGACAAGCTGTCTCAAGCGGAACCTTAGTCCGGGCTAGGTTGTCTCAGGGGCTGGACTAAGTGGACTACTGACGCACCTGATCCAGATTCTCCAGTAGACGCACCGCCTGCCGGGACCTGGGGTTCGCCGCGATCAATTCATTGAAATAATACTCGGCCTCGCTCAGCAACCCGAGCTGATACGCGATCAAACCCATCACCAGCGGCGACTCCCCAAACTGTGCCTGCGCGGCTCGCCACTGCTGAAGCTGCTCGGAGGACAGCACCAGGAAGGATGCCTTTTCCTCGGTTCCATCTCCGAAGCGAACACTCCAGGTGTAACGCATGCCAGGCTCCAGCGGCTGCGGCACAGCCCACTCAGCGTTCGGCGTCTGCGCAACCTTCGCCACCACCTGATTCCGGGCATTGCGCACTTCCACCGAATACGGAGGCCGGGCAATCGCCTGCCATTGGAAGGCAACGCTTCCGGTGGGCACCGCCTCGGTCACAGGATATTGCAGTCCGAACCCGACCGGCGCGGTCAGGGAAAACAGAACTCCCGGCAGCACAGGCTCGCGCGCATCTAGCGGATCCACGCCGCCGAAAGCGTCCCCGGCCCGAGTTTCCTCGGGGACCGCCGCCTCCAGGATCGCCAGCGCGCCGGAGTGGAAGGGCTCCTCCAGTTGATCCACCGCGCTGAGATCCAGAGGCACGTCCTCGGCCTGAGCATTCGCCTCCTCGGTGAATGGATTTCCCTCCGGAGGCGCCACCGCCCGCCACATCAGATAAGGCCCGCCCAGGAGCAGCGTCAGGCCGCCGACGATCGTGAACATCAGCATCGGCGACTCCAGCACCGAAAACAGACGCCCAAAGAATCCGGTTTCCGGCGCTCCCGGATGCCTCGGAGCCTCCTCTTCCTCCTCGACCGGAGCCGCCTTGGCTTTGAGCGGTTCGGCCAGCGCCGGCGCCGCCGCTTCAAACGCCGCCAGTTGCCGCGCACAGAAAGGACACCCCGCCGCGTGCTCCCGAGGCTCCTCGGCCCCGCCGACCACCGCTTCCATCTGCTCCACCGTCAGATGCCCGGCCGACCCATCCGGGCCCTCCACGACGGCTACACCCGGCGGCACCTGCATCGACCCCGGAACATCCAACAGGAATCCGGTCACCGTCACCAGATCGCCCAGCCTCACCGGGCCGCCCAGATACGTAAAGACGCCCAATAGGAGCCGGTTCCAGCCGCGCGAGGTGATGTCGCGAAACGCGTGACGCTCCGGGATCGAACGCGAGGGAATCAGCTTGCGGTCCTGCAGAACCGCCTCGACACGCGCTTCCTTGGCGTGCTCGTGATCCTCCCAGCCCTCGCGGCCGACGAACCACACGCCCTCGGAATCCTGCCACCGAGCCCACGTCGGATGCGCCCCCAGGAAATGAAACAGCCGGCCCTTGAGCTCCTGCCAATCCGGCGACGGGACAATCTTGGTTTCCTGATCGGGCATAACGTTTCCCACCCGCTCGGTGCGCCCTGACACGGCATCCACAGGGAGCGGACAGCTAACATTATGAACGGATTACCGCTCGGCTGCTAGCAAACTCGCCGCAACCAGGCCGGTTTTAACAAACACTTAGCGTTCCTCGTGGGGCGAGGTTCAGCTTGCGGAGGCTTCAGCCTCCCGCGCAACAACCGACCCTTGCAACACTACCCCGGTTCCCCGCCCACCACCCGTCACCACCCAACCGCGACCGATGGCGAGCGGGACCTTCCGTAATCCACAAGCCCCCGAGCACGGCACCAGACCCAGACTTCAGAAGCGCGACCGGTAGGAAGCGCCAACGCACCCGACCTCAACCCGAATCACCGCGAGTGCCAGCCCCACAACCCCATTCTGTCTTCTGTCCCGTGACTCCTGTCTCCTTCTTCCTTGCGACACTGAAACGATGCCCACCCGCCTCCAACTGCTGAACCGCGAGATCATCCACTGCACCCGCTGTCCGCGCCTGATTCAGCATTGCCAAAAGGTGGCTCGCGAAAAGCGCCGAGCCTACATGGACTGGGATTACTGGGGAAAACCCGTCCCCGGCTTCGGCGACCCCACCGCACGCGTCTTTGTCATCGGGCTCGCCCCCGGAGCCCATGGCGCTAACCGCACCGGACGCATGTTCACCGGCGACCGCTCCGGCGAATGGCTCTATCGCGCGCTCTATGAAACCGGCTTCGCCTCTCAGCCGGAAAGCGAGCGCGTCAACGACGGCCTCAAACTCCACGACCTCTACATCACCGCCTCGGCCCGCTGCGCCCCGCCCGACAACAAGCCCTTGCCGCGGGAACTCGCCAACTGCCGACCCTACCTGGAGCGCGAACTGGAGCTGTTCCGCAATATTCGCGTCGTCATCGCGCTGGGCGGAATCGCCTTCAAAACCTATCTGGGAATCCTCAAGGACCAGGGAGCCATCACCAAGATCGGCGCCTACCGCTTCGGCCACAATGAACTCTACGATCTGGGAACCGATGCGAAAGGAAAGCCGCTGCCCAAGCTGCTCGGCTCCTATCACCCGAGCCAGCAGAACACCTCCACCGGACGGCTGACGCGAGAGATGCTGAACGACGTCTTCGACCGCGCCCGTATCCTGGTGGCGCGCTGAACGGAGCGAAAACCGGGGACTGTCCTAGCGCCCCAGCGCGATGCGGCCTCCGTCAACGAAAATCGGCCAGGCGCGTGCGGACTGTCCCCAGCGTTTTCGCAATGTTCAGGCTGACACAGACACAAACGGGGGGCCGGGGTTCACCCGGCGCGAGCTTTCAAGCTCGCATTCGTCCCGGCTCCGCCGAGCTCCTAAAACAAGATTTTTCGTCACCGTGGCGCGGGGCCATGCCCCGCGAACGCTACCTTGTTTCCGCCCAACCAGTTCCGCAAGAAGCTTCGGCATCGCCGCGTGGCGCGGGGCCATGCCCCGCTAACCTCTCCGCAAGCGCGCCCGAGCTTCGAGCACCAACTCCACCGCCGTCGCCACATCATCCGCCATCGCCGTGACATGCCCCATCTTGCGGCCCGGCCTCGGCTCCAGCTTGCCGTAGAGGTGGAGCTTCACATTGCCCAATGCGGCCGCCGACGCCCAATCCGGCTCCACGCGCTCCCCGTTGCGAAACCAGACATCGCCGAGCAGGTTCGCCATCGCCGCCGGACGCAACTGCTCGGTGGACCCCAACGGCAACCCGCACACCGCCCGCAACTGCTGCTCAAACTGGCTGGTCATGGACGCATCGAACGTATAGTGCCCTGAGTTATGCGGTCTCGGCGCGAGCTCATTCACCATCAGCCGCCCATCGCGAGTCACGAACATCTCGACGCACAGAACACCCACCACCTCAAGCGCTTCGAGAATCACACGCGCCAGCGCCACGGCCTCCTGTGCGACCTCCTCCGGCACTTCTGCGGGCGCGATCGTCACATCCAGGATGTGGTTCACATGCCGATTCTCCACCGCGCCGTAGTGCACAAACTCGCCATCGGCCCCGCGCGCGGCCACCACCGAAATCTCGCGCTCGAAATCGACAAATCCCTCCAGGACCGCGTCCTGCTTGCCGATCGCTCCCCACGCCTGCGCCGCGTCCTGAGGCGCTTTGGATCCGAGCCTGCCCCTTGCCGTCATAGCCAAACCCGGCGGTCTTCAGAATCGCGGGCGTGCCAATCTCTGAGATCGATGTCTCGAGATCCGCCAACGAATGCACCACCCGGAACGGCGCGCACGGAATCCCCGCGCCCTTCAGGAACTCCTTCTCCCGAATCCGGTGCTGCGTCGTGTGCAGCACGCTCCCCGCGGGTCGCACCGGAACCAGTTCCGCCGCCGCGTTCGCCGCCGCCACCGGAACGTTCTCAAACTCGAAGGTCACCGCGTCGACCTGGCGCGCAAAGTTCCGCACGGCATCCAGGTCGTCATAAGAAGCCGAGACCTCGACGTCCGACACCTGACCGGTGGGCGTATCGGAGTCCGGCGAAAACGTATGCACCCGGTAGCCCATGCGCCGGGCCGCGATCGCAAACATACGCCCAAGCTGCCCGCTACCTAAAACGCCAATGGTTGATCCGGGAAGAATCAGTCCCGATCTGTCACGAGTCATAGGGTGCTGCTTTGCACCTTCTCGGTTTGCTTCCGGCGGAACTCCACGAGCTTGGCCCGCAGCTCCGGCCGCGCGTTCGCCAGGATGGACACGGCCAGCAACCCGGCGTTGGTCGCGCCCGCTTTCCCGATCGCCACCGTCGCGACCGGCACACCCGCCGGCATCTGCACGATCGACAGCAGAGAATCAACCCCGTGCAGCACCCGGCTTTCCACCGGAACTCCGATCACCGGAACCGTCGTGTATGCGGCCACCATGCCCGGCAAATGCGCCGCGCCGCCTGCACCCGCGATGATGACCTCCAGGCCACGCTCAGCAGCCGAAGTTGCATACTCGGCCATCAGCGCCGGCGTTCGGTGCGCCGAAACGACCTTCGCCTCGTGCGGCACTTCAAATTCTTTCAGGATCTCGACCGTGTGGCGCAGCGTCTCCCAATCCGAAGTGCTGCCCATAATCACGCCAATCAAAGGTTTCATGGATGTGTTGCGCGGCGCCACGATACGAAACACGATGCGAACCCGGGGGAGGAGCCCGGCAAAACCAGCCAGGCAATTGGGGCGCGCCGCTAAGCTCTTAGGATACGCCAATGTGGGGCGAGGTTCAGCTTGCGGAGGGCGTTAGTCCTCCCGAGCAGAGTGGGCCGGTCTTAGGAGAACCTCCAAGCATTCTCACCAGCCACACCGAATTTGCGGAAAACCGGACAAATGACGATAAGCTACGAAGATTGAGAATCAGCGGCCGGAGCGTGAGCTTCCTGGAAAAACCCCACCATCCCTCCATGAAATCCCGTCTTGAACGCTATTTCGAGTTCGCCCAACTCGACGCCGACTGGCGCACCGAAATTCTCGCCGGCGCCACGACCTTCTTCACGATGGCGTACATCATCTTCGTGAACCCGTCGATCCTGGCCAACGCCGGGCTCCCGTTCCAGGGCGTGCTCGCCGCGACCTGCTTCTGCGCCGCCTTCGGCAGCATCCTCATGGGAGCCTACGCGCGCTATCCCATCGCGCTCGCGCCCGGCATGGGCTTGAACGCCTATTTCGCCTACACGGTCGTGCTCGGCATGGGAGCCTCCTGGCAAACCGCCCTGGGCGCGGTGTTTCTCTCCGGCGTCGCGTTCGCGATCCTTACGCTGGCCGGCGGATCGCGGCTGATCGTCGGAGCGATCCCGGCTTCGCTCTATACGGCAGTCGCCTGCGGCATCGGCCTGTTCATCGCCTTCATCGGACTGCAGAACGCGGGCATTGTCGTCTCCAATGACGCCACCATGGTCGCCCTCGGAGATCTGCATAAACCGGAAACCGCGCTGGCCGTCTTCGGGCTGGTGCTGACCTCGGTGCTGCTCGCGCGCGGCGTGCAGGCGGCGATGCTGATCGGCATCCTGGCGACCACGGTGCTTGGCGCAGTCTTCGGGCTCGTTTCCTGGTCGCCGCAATCGTACGGCTTTGAGGACCTTTCGGCGACCGCGGGGCAGCTCGATATCGCAGGTGCTCTGGAGCTCGGTCTGCTCGAAGTCGTCTTCGTCTTCTTTTTCGTCGACGTATTCGATAACGTCGGCACGCTGGTCGCGGTCACCAAGAAAGCCGGACTGGTGAAACAAAGCAGCCTCACCGGAGCCATGGAAGTCCCGCGCATCAAGCGCATCCTGCTGGCCGATTCCGCGGCGACCATGGTGGGCGCGGCCGCCGGAACCTCCACCGTCGTCAGCTACATCGAAAGCGCGGCGGGCGTGGTGGCGGGTGGCAAGACCGGGGTGACCTCGATCGTCACCGGCATCCTGTTCCTGATCGCGCTGCTGGTCGGCCCGCTGGTCGGCGTGATCCCGCAGGCCGCGACCGCCCCGGCATTGATTGTGGTGGGCTCGCTCATGATGTCCCACGTCGGCGAGATCCCCTGGGACTCTCCGCACCTCGCCATCCCGGCGTTCCTGACGATCCTCACCATTCCGCTAACGTTCTCGATCGCCACCGGGCTTAGCTTCGGCTTCACGGCATACGCGGTCCTCAAGCTCCTGCGCGGGGAGTTCTACAAGGAAGACTGGCTGGTTTACCTGCTGGCCGTGCTGTTTATCACGCGGTTTGTCTACCTGGGTAGTGTGTAAGCGGGCAGGCTCAACGTGGGGCGAGGTTTAGCTTGCGGAGGGCTTCAGTCCTCCCGTCATCCGAAGCCCACCAACGGATTCCGCCTGACTCGCATCATCCATCCGTCGCCACTGAGTCGGGACCGATACCTGCTTCACCCGTCGCGCGCATAAAGATCGGTCCATCGTAAGCTTGAAAAAGCTTACGCCGGCTGAATGCCGGCCCCCCTTAGGAATTCACTGCCTCAGCGTCACCAGGTGCTGGCCCGCGCGGCAGGATCAACGTGTTCCCCACCGCCTCGATCTCCGCCGGCAGCCCGTCGATCTCCAGCGACCCCGGCAGCGCATCCACCCGCGCGTACACCCTCGCCGAGCTCTCATAGGCAAACTCGATCCCGCCGGGGACGGCCTCCGCCAGACGCAACTCCGCGTTGAGGTCCAGCAGCCGGATCACCGGCTGCGCGAGCGCCGGCTCCACCGCATGCGAGCCCGGCCGGGCAGCCACAGGGTTCGTCCATCTTCCACCGGCCACGGGCGGCCATCCACGATCGCCGGACCCGACCACGCCACGCCAACCCCCGCATCCGATTCGACCACCAGCTTCCCGCCGACCCGCTCCGCACGCGCCCCGCGAGCCGACGACGACGCCAGCAACGGCAGATCCTGCTTCAGAATCGAGCTCTCAAAATACAGCGCCACGCGCGGGAACGCCTCCGCCGAGCTGTGCACCAATTCGAACAGCTCCGCGCCGGTCTGCTGCTTGGTCGGGTAGACGTCCTGATAGCGCTCCACGATGTTGATATCGATCGCCAGCTTCTCCGGACGCGGCGTCTGGTCCCGGTACCGCGCCGCGATCTGCGGATACCGCTGCGGCCCCAGATTCCAGACGGTCGCCGGATCCTCAATCAAAAAAGTGAAATCGTGCTCTTGGAGCAGCGGCAGAGTCTTCGACGTATCCGCCCCGATCTTTTCCCGCATCGATGTATCGAAGCGATCGTCCACATGCGTCAGCACCAGATCCAGCCACGGCTTCTCCGCCCGCAGGCCTTCGATGTGGCCGATCCATTCCGCCTGCTGCCGCCGCGCGAGCTCGGCACGATAATCCAGAAACTCCGCCATCGGCGAAGTCGTCTTGCCGACATACCGATCCGAGCCCGGATCAAACAACTCAGCCGGATCAAAGCCCGACCCGGCAGCGAACTCCGCCCGCACCGCGTCATTCATCGGCGTGAACCGAGCCGGATTCTCGTGCCCTTCGAGCGACTCAAAATAGAGTTCAGCGAGATTCACGCCGTCCCAGTTAAAGCGTGCAACCAGCTTGTCCAACCCATCGGCGACCGCCGCGAACGCATCGCGATTGGTCAGGTTCATCAGCTTGCGCCAATCGAGATGCGCATCCTGCCCGAGCGCGGTCTTTTCGCGCCACTCGGGATGATCCTCCCAGAACTGCTCGCTGACGTGGGGCAGCTCGATCCACGCGTAGACCTGAATGCCACTGCGATGGCAGGCCTCGATCAGTCGATCGAGGTAGGCGTCGCGATCCGGATCGCGCTCCCAGTAATGCCACGCGGCGACGTGCAGCGCGGCGATTCCGGCCTCCCGCCAGCGCGGCGCGAAGTAATCCAGATCAACCCGCGAACGATACGACGAGTCGAAGAACGCCCACAATCGCGCATCGCGGAACGGCGGCGCAAACCCGAGCTCGGCCAGCGCCTGAGGAAGATACGGAAACCGTTCATAGCCCTGCGGTCCCGGATCGGTCGCGACCCACAACGCCGCGCCCGCACCGACGCGCAGCCCGGCGACCAAGGGCGTTTCGTTGCCCTCACGCGCCGACCAACGCTCCCGCGAAAAAATCTTCGCCGCCGAGGGGATCGCGAACCGCGGCAACGATTCCGGCGTCTTCCCAAATCACGCGGAGTTCCGGCGCGAGCATCTCTTCAAGGCTCTGGACTTCGATCTGATCCTGGGTGGGGCGAAAGCCCAGTTCCTCGGCCAGCGGCGATGCACCTTCGAAAATCACAATCCCGCCGTCGTTCATCCGAGCCAGCGCCAACGCTTCGAGCTCGGGGGAAACCGTGCCCGCAGGAAGCACCAACAGGTCCGCCGCGCGCACGCTGGGCCCTTGAGGATCCATGCTGGGGACATCCACACGCGCGAGTCCCAGCGACGTCAGCAGATCCACCCAACCGGTCTGTCGATCTCCCGCCACGGCGAACGTGTAGAACGGCTTGGAAGCATTCTCCTTCTCCATCCCCGGCGATGCGCCGGAAGAAGCGGCCGCCCCGAACTGCGGAGCGGCCAGAAGTAAGGAAACAACTAGTCCATATGAAAAATGTCTCGGCCCAAAATGTCTGGGCCAATCACGCGACGGATTACTTCGTGAATGCATACCAAAACCCGATGCGGACATCGTTATAGCGCCGCCCCAGTGGATTCACCTCGTTCAGCAGATACCGGCCCTTGAGAAAGTTCACCGAGATCAACATGCCCTTCGGCAATGACGACATCCGGAAGGCAAAGCCCGGTCCAGTCTCGGCCGTATTCGCCCAATACTGGCGCTTCGAATCCGAGGTGAAGTTCCCGTTCCAATAGACCTGCGCGTGGAAGTTATCGAAGCCTTCGAGCGCCGCGAAAGTCCAGCCCGCGCGATTCTGCGAATAGAGGATCGTGTCATTCGCAAACCGGCTGACGAACACCGCATCCGCGTTGGTCTCGGCGAACCATCCGTGACGCCCCGGAGCCAGCACCTCGCCGAAGCCTTTCGCAAAGGTCAGCCCGCCGCGGAAATCCGGCGTCGCCGCGCGACCCGGACCGTTCATGTACCGCAGCGCCTCGCCTGCTTCGAACCAACCGCCCAGCCCGTGCCACACCGGCGTCGCGATCCCGGCGGCCAGGATCGCCGAGCGTTGGGAAAGATACATCGCGCCCAGATTGCCCAACTGCAGTTGATTAGTCCCCGGCGTCTGCACCCGCCCGCGCAGGTCGCCGATAAAACGAACGCTCAGGTATGGATGCACCCAAAATCGAGGCGTATTGAGCTCCACTTTGGTCTGGGCATAAGCGAACGTATCGCGCCAGCGCGTCGAGATCATGGGGAACGCCCAGAAGGTCGTCCGAAAGCGCCGATACGCCGGAGCCAGATTGTCGTAAGCCCGGCTCGCACCGTCGGAGACGAACGCATCCGGCGACTGGCTGGCCAATTCAAACCAACGCATCGCCTCACGATCCAGCGCCGCCCCACGATCCGGATTCAGCCCGGCCATCGTGTTGTAGGCCTGCCCCAGCCAGTACATGACGTCGAAGTCGGTGGGGTCATCTTCATGCGCCACCTGCAGATACCGCAACGCATCGTTCAAATAGCCCTTCTCGAGCGACCGCTCAGCCATCATCTTGGCCGAGGGGGCGGCGGGAACCTCATTCCGCAGCAGCAACCTCGGCGGGGAAGATTTTGCCGGAGGCGTTGGAGCGCGCTCCGGCAGGAGTTCGAATTCCCGTTCGGCCGCGTCCGGGTTGCCCATCGCGCGATGCAGATAGGCAAGTTCCCGGCGCAGCTCTTCATTGGATGGGTCCAGTTCCAGCGCGTCTTCGAACTCATAAACATAGGGATAGCGGGCCGGCAGTAGCTCCCGCGCCAGGTCAGCCACGCGAGGCTCGCCCCCGCGCGAGGCCGCCAGCAGCGCCGACATCGCCTGATCCGGTCTTTCCTGTTCGGTCCAGATCTGGCCGAGTTCCAGTAGCAGATCACGACGGTCGCGACGCAATCTCCAGGCCTTTTCGTAGTGCTCGGCGGAGAGGTCCAGCGCATCCCGCTGCCGGGCGAGCCGGGCCAGTTCCTCATGCGCGCTGAAGTTGTTCGGCGATTGCTCCACCGCCTCGCTCCACCGGGCGATGCCCTCGCGCAGCGGCCGGTCAATATTTTCGAACGCCTCGATTGCCGTCGGATTGCCGGTTTTACGGAGCCGGTCAAACACCCGCCGAGCCTCCACCGGCTTACCGGTCTCGTAGCACAGGAAGGCATATTCCATGGCGACATGCTCGTCGGCTGGGTCAAGCCGCATCGCCTCTTCGAACCGATCCCGCGCGGCGACGTTTTCGCCGACCTTCAGCAGCGAATACGCCAGATCCTTATAAACAGAGACCCGCTTCGGGGCGATCCCGATGGCTTCGGCAAATCCGGCGATCGCGCGATCATAGTCCTTTGCATTCAACGCCGTGTACGCGCGATCCAGGACCGCATAGGCCGGATCGGGCCCGGATTCCGGGAGATTCTCGCCCGCCAGTCCGATCCCAGCAAGGTTCCCGAGCGCGAACAGGGCGGCCCCAACCAGCCAGCTCCGTAAGAATGCTCTGAGGAATAGTCTCGGTTGCATCACGACGTATGCAAGGTAGTGCGGCGGGCCTCGGGAGATTCTCTCCTATAATTGGGGGAAATGTGGCGCTTTGTGACGGCGGGGTCGGTGGTGCTTTTTGCGCTGAATGCGTTCCTCTGCCACGAACTTTTCACGATCGGGTTTACCGATCACCTGTCGTCGATCGAAGGGACCTTCATCTCGCTGCCCCGCTTCATCCAGGAAAACTGGCCGCACCTGGACTGGTTCCAGTGGTGGTACGGCGGCATCCCCTTCCAGAACACCTACCAGCCGCTGCTGCACATGATCGTGGCGGCGTGGAACACGCTGACCGAGCCGGAGGGCACGATCCCGGTGCTGGCCTATCACCAGGTCACCGGTTTCTTCTACAGCATGGGTCCGGTGACGCTGTTCTGGGCCGCCACGGGACTCAGTGGCCGCGTCTGGACGAGCTTCGGCGCGGCGCTCGGCTATTCGCTGTTCTCGCCGGCGGTTTACCTCCTGACCTGGCATAACGGCTCGATTGGAACGCCGGTCCGGCTCGAGAATCTGGTTCAGTTCGGGGAAGGTCCGCACACCACGGGCCTGATGCTGCTGCCCCTGGCTCTCCTGGCGTTGCACCGCGCGGTGGAGCGTCGTACGCCGGGTCGAATTTATATTGCGGCGATCGCGCTGGCCGCAGTGGTGCTGACGAACATGATCGCCGGTTTCGCCCTGGGGGTCCTCGCCGCGGTCTATCTGATCGCGCGCATCGGGGACACGGCTTCGACCGGCCTGGCGGGTCTCCGCGAATGGCTGGGAATCGTGGGCATTTCCGTGGTCTGCGCCCTGATCGCCTTTGCTCTCGCCCTGCCCTGGAATCCGCCGTCGACGCTGGGCGACATCGCCCGCAATGCCGGCTCCATGAGTGGAGAATACGGCATCGGCGCCACGGAAGTGCTCTACATTCTGGGCATCCTCGCCGTGGTCTCGGGGACGGTCTGGCTGACGCTGCGCTACAAGCTCGGCCTGATGACGCGCATCGCGATCCTGATGTCGATCGCCTACAGCGGCATCGTAGTTGCGTATGCGGCGTTCGGCGTCACGTTGATCCCCCAGCCGGAGCGCTACGCCGTGGAAGCCGAGCTCGGGATCTGGCTGGCCGCCGCCTTCGCACTGGCCTACCTGGCCAATCTGATCCCTCTGCGCATTCGGATGATGCTGCCCGCCGGGGTCGGCATCCTGGTGATGATCCAGATGGTTGCCTATCGCGATTACTCGAAGGCCACCATCACGCCGCTCGAGATCGAGGAGACCTTGGTAGAGTATCAGGTCGCGAACTGGCTCGACAAGGATTGGCATCCCGAACCGGTCGTCGAAGAAACAGACGAAGAAGGGGTCGCCGAAGGGGAAGTCGAGGAGGTTAAGTGGAGGCCATCCGAGCGACGGGCGAGCAGCCGGCCCACGCTCCCGACCTGTCGCGCCCCATCGTCGGCGTAGAGGGATTTGTGGTTGCGCATCGAAAACTCGCCCGAAGATGATGAGGATGCCGCCGACCTGCCTCCCATCCGCACTGAGCCGGAGCCCGAACCGGAACCCGAGGAACTAAACACCGAGATGCCGAACCTGCCGATCCCGCGGGGCCGCATCTACGTCAAGGGATCCACGGCGTTCTGGTTCAACGTCTTCACCGATACGCCTCGCTTCAACGGCGGCGCCGACCAGGGCGCTGTGAATCTCATGTTCCCGAGAGTCAACTTCGGTATCCCCTACACCGAAGGCGACGGAGAACGAACGATCGCGTGGCTGCGCGCTTATGGCATCGAAGCCGTGATGGTCTCCGGCGAAGGAACGCGCGACTCCTATAAGGACTGGCACGATCCGGCCAAGTTCGACGACATGCTGGAGGAGATCTGGCGCGACGGGGACGACGCAATCTATGCAGTCCCGCAGCGCACCGATGTCCCCGGAATCCCGCTGGTGGACCATGCCAGCGAAAACATTGAGGGTGACTTCGCTCCGCCTCAACAGACGGCATTCCTGGCGCATGTGGTGCGTCCTGAAGACGTGATCCAGATCGAGCCGGCGAACGTGGAGGACAGCGCCGCAGTGGAGCAGCTCGTGAAAGTGTTCGACGACCAGGAGATGCCAGCGGCTGCGTTCCGGTGGGAGTCGTCGAATCGGGCGCGGATTTATGGGGACCTCGGTCCCGGCAATCTTTACTATGTGCAGGTCTCCTATCATCCCGGCTGGCATGCCTACCGCGATGGATTGAGCGCGCCGATCGTCCGCGATGCGTTGGGGCAAATGGTGATCGAACCGCGCTGCTCCGGTCCGTGCGAAGTGGAGCTGGTCTTCGACGGTGGCCGCGAGATGCTGATCTCCCAAGGCATCCGTTGGATTGCCATCCTGAGTGGTCTGGTGTGGTGGGCGATGGGACGGAAGCCGAGCTGAGTTAAGGAGACAGGAGACTGGAGACAGAAAGTGGTGCGGGCGACGCCGCACTAGTCCTCGTGTGGGGCGAGGTTCAGGCCTCCCGCCACCAACCGACCGTGCAACACAGCTCCCGCTCCCGACCGCGAACCGTCAGCACGGGACCGCCATGCGATCAGAATGCGGATGTTCCACGTGGAACACCGCGTTTGTTTCTGGAAGTGGATCAATGCATTGGAGTTGGCCCCAATTCTTGAAACTTGCTGGGCGGAGGCCCTCCCTCACGGTCAGGGTTCATTTATGGTTCAACGAAGACGCGGCCCTCGGTGACATACTCCTCGCCCGTGTTCGGATCGGTGAGGCGCAGCTTCAGAACACCGCCCTGGTAGTCCTGCGGGATGCGGATCGTCACCTCGGCAAACCCCTCGACCAGGCCCGGCGCCACCCCGGACTCCACCACTTCCGCCAGCGTGATCCGCGTAGGGTTCGGCGGACACGAAGGAGGCGTGATCCCGAAGCCGATGCATTGCTCGAACCACACGGCTGTATAAGCGAGCAAGGCAAGATGCTGGTCCGCCACGGCTCCATCCTGCATAGGACCGTTCAGCGGCCCCGAACCGGTGATATAGAAGCGCAGCAGCTCGCCCCTGGCGGCCCGATTATCCGGCGAGTTGATCGATCCGTCCTCGTTCAGCGCCAAAGATTGGTTCAGTGCCAGAGACTGGTTGCTCCACTGCACGATTCCCGGCGCCAGCGGAGCCGTCTTCGCCTGGACGCAGTCGCTCTGGCCCTCGCGCTTGGCGCAGACCTCGGCGAATTCCCCGTCGGTGCGCGTCGCCCAGGGCACGAAGAAGTTCACCTGCCCGTCCTGCGCATAGACCACCGGCGCGGCCGTGCCGTCCACCGTAACGCTGGTGCCGTCGACTTCCAGGGGAACCGATCCGCCCGAGGAGTCATACGCGACGCCCTCCCCGGCCCCGAGCCCGCTTCCATACAGCACCATTAACGAGCCCGGACTCACCGGGGCCGCCGCGTACGTCGCGCCATGGCCGATGCAGCCGATGGCCGTCCGAACAGGCGCATGGAAGTCCGGATTGATGCGCACGATCGAGTGTCCAATCGTCGGAGTCGGGGATTCCCAGGTGACGTCGCGCTGGATTCCCAGGATGCTGCCATCGATTGGCGAAATGGTCGCATTGATCACCGGCTCGGCGTAGGTGCTATAGCGCAGGTCCCCGTTCGGCTCCACCACGCTGTGCTTGCCGTCGAATAAAAGGACGCTCGGCACGATCCCGGCCGCCCCGGCAGGCGGCGGGATGTTGGCGGCGCAGGCGCGAAGCGTATTCCGCGTCGGGCTCGAAGGTCCGTCGTCGGTCGTCAGGGTTGCAAATTCGTGGGCATGGCCGTCTGGAGTGACCAGCAATCCCAGACGCCCGAGCCTAAGCGGGCGCGTGTAGATCTCGCTACCATCCGGAGCAAACGCCTTAATGAACCGGGTTCGCTGCTGGTCGACTCCGGTGACGTACAGGTTCCCGGACCCGTCGAAGGCAAGCTCACCGGCTTCCATGCCAACCTGCCCGCGGCGAAGTTCCGCCGATCCAGTCGTATTGACCGCCGCGTACTGGCCCGAGGCAGTGGCGAAGTAGAGGGCGCCGTCCGGCCCGATCGCGAGGTCGGTCACGTCATCCGGAGCCTGGCCCCACGCCGTCGCGAACTCGACCGTCGAGCCGTCGGCGGAAAGCCCCGCGAGAAATGCCGTCGGATGGAACGGATCGGGCGCACCGGGACTCGGTTGCGGGTAGGGCTGCAACACGCCGGGCGTGGTTGCGAAGGCCGTATCGCCTGCGTGGCCTCCGATATAGATGGCTCCGGCAGCGTCCACGGCCATCGCTTCAATGATGGGTTCCGCCCCGAGGATCGTGCTAAACAGGATCTGGTCGCCGGCGGCATTGACCTTGAGGACAAATGCGCCGGGGATGTCGCCAATGTTGGTCTGCGTGAGATCGACGGTCTTCGGGAAATCGGGCGACTCGGTCCGGCCCGTCAGGTAGACCTCGCCCGCATCGCTCACGGCAAGGTCCGCGAGTGTCTCCCCGCGCGCCCCGCCGATCGCGATCCGGTAGATCACCTGAGTGAGTGAAGGGTCCACCTTGATCAGCAGCAGGTTATCGTTGAATCCTTCTGTTGATAGCGCTCCAGCGCCGCCGACGACCGTCGCGCCGTCCGGAACTCCACGGACCGCGTCGGCAAGATAGACGTTCCCCTCGGCGTCCGTTGAGATCCGGGCCGTATCGGACAGCGGCCAAGTGCCGAGATACGGTCCAAGATCGAAGTGATCCAGAATCTCAGGGGAACTCGGCTGCGCGGCGGCGACCTCAGGAACCAGCAGGCAGGCGAGAACAGGCGGGGACGAAGAACAACGGGGACCGCATGTCCCCGATTTTATGCAAAATCGGCCGGGATTGCTAAGTAATTTTTCGATAGAGACGATCCAGGCTCCACGGGCCGGGTCCGGCCGCGGCCAGCCAGAGAAACAGGAAGCAGTAGGTCACCGTGATCTCGCCGCCGTTCAACAGCGGGACGGCATTTCGCGGAAGGTGGGTGATGAAATACGCCACCGCCATCTGTCCGGACAGGATGAACGCAGTGGGTCGGGTGAATAATCCCAGGATCAGCAGCGGCGCTCCGACGGTTTCAATGATGCCCGCGAGGCCCAGCATGGAGTCCAGCGGGGCGGGCGATCCGCCCATGCCGCCCAGCCATCCCAGCGACTTCTGGACGCCGTGCGTCAGGAAGTTCACCCCGGCAACAATCCGCAGAATCGACCGTAAATACGGCTCCCATTGACGATATTGGTTGGCAAGACCCATTGCGCCAACCGTACCATAGCGGTCCTCGCGGCACCTGTTCCATATGGCCAGCGGCGAAGAAACAGAACAAGTGACTATAGGCCGTTATAGCCGCCTGAATTGTCGAAGACCTTGATATAGGATTCGCGGATCTCGGGAACGCGCGGCCCCATCCAGGAATCCAGCTCGGGACCGGGATCATCCGGCAAGCGGTAGCCGTTTTCTCGTTCCCGCTCCATGTACTCGTACTTGTCGTTGAAGTATTCGAGCTTGCGTTCGGCCGGATCGAAGACCCACACCATGCTGTCGAGATACGGCTCGGCGGGACTGGAGCGAACATTGCGTGCCAGATTTCGGGGACCGCCATCGTTTTTCCCCGCGTCGACGTTAAACCAGACAAAGCGCGCAAGGTGCATGGGACGGCCCTCCGCATCGGTCTCCTCGGTGGCCCAATACCAGCCCTGATTCAGGCCGCTGTCATACACGCAACGCGCGATCTCAAACCGCTCCCCGGCTGCACCGACAAACCAGACGTGATAGCCGGGCAGGAAGCCGCCGCTGGCGCGCTCACAACGAACCTCTAGCGACGTTCCATCACCGAACTGCTGGCTCCAACGAACGCCGCGCTTACGGAAGAACGCGCACGGCCCAAACTCGCCGGCTTGGTGCCGTACCAGGTCCGACCCTTCGGGCTTGACCGACGGAACCGGAAGAGCTTCCGATAACATCAAGATGCCGAATTGCTGTTGCGCGGCATAAACACAGGGAGACAGGGCGAATAAAACAAGTAAGAAGAGAAATCGCATAGCGGGACCCTCCAGAGTAGTATAGAAAACCGGAGTGTAGCTCCGGGGAATTCCACAAGTCAAATGTCGAAATGCAACACGCCAAGGCATTACAATTCAAAAGCAGATTATTTTGGCGAAGGGAGCGTCCGGTATGAAACGGTGGTGTGCGATCGCTGCGATCATTCTGATAGCGGGGTTGACTTGGGTAATCAGCGGAGAGACGTCCCCCTACATAATTCCGTTCCGCATCATCGAAACGATCCAGCCGTTCTCGTCTTCCGCGAATTCCGCCGGCCTGTTCCTTCATAAGCCCGAGGGAGGCTATGCGACGGTCCGGTTCGACCTGCAAGGGATGCACTCGCTGCTGACCAGCGCCGCCGCATTGGGCTCTCTGCTGACCGATCCCGGCAGCTTCGTGGATGCACCGGCGGGACCCGACGGCGTCGGCCGGGCCGGGCAATGGGGCGCCGGCGGACGCTTCACCTCCAGCGGCGGATTGGGCGGCGTTCACCTTCCGTTCTACGGCTCCTCGGTGAACGTCTACCTGGGGACCTCCGGGTTTTTCTACACCGGGCTCGCGCACTACGAGGTCGGCCCAGGATTGACCAGCGTGATCGCCGAGGACTTCAATGGCGACGGAGTCGATGACCTCGCGGTGAGCTTCGAAGGAGATTACGGACAGACAGCAGCGCCCGGCGGCCTGGGAATCCTGATCAATCAAGGCGACGGAACCTTTGCGCCGGTAATGATCTATACGGCGGGCATGCACCCGTCTTCGGTCGCCGCGCTGGACCTCAATCACGACAACCGCCTCGATCTCGCCGTGGCGGACTCAGGCAGCGGTCCGCTGTACGTGCTGATGGGCAACGGCGACGGCACATTCGCGAATGCGGCCTCCTACGCCACCGGTCTCGATGGCCACTTGTCGGTCACAATCGCCGATCTGAATGGCGACGGGAATGCGGATCTGGCGGCCTCCTCGCAAGATCAAGTGTCGCTGCTCTTCGGGAATGGGGACGGATCCTTCGGCGCCAGCCAGGAATTTCCATCCGGGCAAGGCCCCAATTGGTATATCGCCGCCGGGGACCTGAATGGAGACGGCGCTCTGGACCTGGTGACTGCGAATTACTTCCGGGCGTTGGCGGTGGTGATGCTCAACAATGGCTCCGGACACTTCCAGGGGGCCGGTTCCTACGCGATCGGCTACAGCGCGGACTCCCTGGTCCTCACCGATGTCGACCAGGATGGGAACCTGGACATCGTGAACGGCACTGGAGACGCGCGCTGGTTCGGCCCCAGCGTGCAAAGTATCGCGACCAGCATTGTATATGGCCGTGGCGACGGTACCTTCAACGGTGTCGCCGCGGTGAATCTCAAAAACGGCGTTTCGCTCCTGGCGGCGGCCGACTTCGACGGAGACGGCAAAACCGATGTGATCACCTCCGGAAACTCCGACAACCTGGCCTACTTTCATGGCGCGACGGGCGGTGCGCTGCAAGTGGAACCGCAGGAGATTCCTCTGCCCAATGGCGCGTCCGGCGGCGTGACGGGGGATTTTAACGGCGATCAACGTCCGGATCTTGCGGTGTATTCCGGCTATTCGCAGGGGACCGTCTCGGTGCTGCTGGGGAACGGCTCGGGGTTTCAATCGCCCACGCAGACCTCGTCGGGAGGCAATCAGCCATCCGGTATGGTCACCGCCGATTTTGACGGGAACGGCTCACTCGATTTAGCGGTGATCAACACCGATCCCGGCAACATCGTTATCTTGAAAGGCGGCGGGAACGGTTCGTTCACGCTTAAGAACACTTATACGGTCCCGGCAGCGCAAGCACTCGCCACCGCGGATTTCACCGGCGACGGGCTTCCGGACCTGGCCGTGACGGAAGGCATCAGCGGAGGCAACGGCAGCGTTCACCTGTTCCGCAATACCGGCGGCGGAGCCTTCGCCGCCATGACACCGCTGATTCTTGGAGAAAGCACCAACAACCTGACCTTCGCGGATGTGGACGGCGACGGCTTACAGGACCTAGTCGCGTCCATCAACGGCGCGAACTTCACTTGGCAGATCGCGGTCCTGAAGGGCGCCGGCGGCGGGAGCTTCGCCGATCCCGAGCTTCTCAATTCCGACTTCGGCCCCGGCTCCCTAGCCGTTCAGGATTTCGACAGCGACGGGAATCCGGACATCGTGGTCACCCATTGTTGCGGGCAGACCGTCCCGGGCTACTATCGCGGAATCAGCGGCGGCAACTTCGCTCCGGAGCGGCTGTTTCCCGGAGGCGTTAGCCCCAAGAGCGTGGCGGCGGCGCATCTGGACGCCACGGCTCCGGAATCGGCTCCGCTGGACCTGATCATTGGGACGTCGGAAGGATCCATCCTCACGATGCCCAACATCCACGCGGCCTTTCGAAACCGAAACTCGGCGAGCTTCCTTGCCGGCGAACTCGCGCCGGACATGATCGCCACCGGCGAGGTGGCCGACGTCGCTCCATCGCTGGTGATGGCATCGACCAATCCCTGGCCGGAGGAGCTCGGCGGGGTGCGCGCGGAAATCACCGACTCCAGCGGCGCCACGCTCTCCATGCCGCTGTACTACGCCGCGACCAACTCGGCCAGTTATCTGATCCCGGCCGCCACCAAGCCCGGGTCCGCGCGCATTGCGCTGCACACCGCCTCGGGGGCGACCGTGACCGAAGCGGTGTCCATTAAATTGGTCGCGCCGGGCCTCTATAGCGCCGATTCAAGCGGCTCGGGTGCCGCCGCGGCGTTCTTCCTCCGCGTGGCCGGGGACGGCTCGCGCACCCAGGACTACATTTTCGACGTCAACACCCGCCAGCCGGTGGACATCTCCCTGGGGGAAGCATCCGACCAGATCTACCTGATCCTCTATGGGACCGGCTTCCGCCACGCGACCGAGATCACCGCAACGGTCGGCGGGCGCAGCGTCCCGGTATTGGGCGCCGCCGCGCACTCGGTCTACCAGGGACTCGACCAAGTCAACATCGGACCTCTGCCGCGAAACCTAGCCGGCGCCGGATTGGTCAACATTCAATTGGTGTTCGACGGAATTCCGGCGAACGTCGTCACGATGAAAGTGCAATAAAGGTCGCCGGAATTGGCCGAACGGCAGGCCAAACGACGCTGGCAGCCGAGAAAGCCGCATGATAAACTCATCCACCATGGTCGGTATGGCCGCCGGCGAATCGGTGGATCCGATTCACTCGTTCCAGTTTTAAAGAATTCCTTGGAGGGAAACCATGAAGTTTTCAGCAGTGGTCCAGCACAAGTTCCTGATCCTGACCGTTGCCGCCGGATTGGCCGCCGCGGCCGTGCCCGGCTTGGCGCATCATTCCTTCGCCGCCGAGTACGACTCCAACAAGCCGGTGACGCTGCAAGGAAAGATCACTAAAGTGGAGTGGACCAATCCGCACGCCCGCTTTTATATCGACGTCGTCGACGAGAACGGCAAGACCACCAACTGGAACCTGGAACTCGGCAGCCCCAACGTGCTCCGCCGCATGGGTTGGAAGCGCACCTCCATCAAGGAAGGCGACATGGTAACGGTGGAAGGCTCGCGCGCGAAGGATGACTCCTTCATGGCGAATGCGCGTTCGGTGACGCTCGCCAATGGCCAGCGAGTGTTTGCAGGTTCGTCCGAGGGCCAGAGCAAGGGCAAATAGCTCCGAACCGACGGTTCATAGCTTCCACGAAGAGGTATACAAGTGAGAAAGATTATTAGCAGCGTCGCGGTGACGGCCGCTCTATTGTTGGCCGGTATGACGCTCCTCCAAACACCGGCGCATTCCCAGGCGCCGACCGACCCTGCCAGCACCCGGCGCGGGAAAATTGGCAAAGGGAAAGGCAAGGGCGGCCCTCCGGTCCCGGCGAAACATCGTCCGGACGGAACCATTGACCTGTCCGGCATCTATAGCGGCGGTGGCTCGGTAGGCGACATCACCACGGCGCTGACCTCCCATGACGCGCTTCCGATGCTCCCCTCGGCCGAGGCGACTTTGAAGGCCCGCCGGTCCAAGGACGACCCGGAGGCCAACTGCCTGCCGACCGGCGTGCCTCGCGTGGCGCCCTATCCGTGGCGTATCGTGCAGACCGATACGCACATCTTCTTCCTATTTGAAGGCAACATCCACAGCTACCGGCAGATCTTCATCGACGGCCGCGACTTCCCGCCGCCCGATGATCTGGATCCCACCTGGTATGGCTACTCGATCGGCCATTTTGAGGGCGACACTCTGGTCGTCGAGACCAAGGGCTACAACGACAAGTTCTGGTTCGACTTCCAGGGCCATCCCCACACCGATCAAATGACTACCGTGGAACGCTACACGCGCATGCCCGACGGGAACCTGGATGTCCAGACCACCGTCACCGATCCGGGCGCCTACTCCGAGCCGTTCACCGTCGAGTTCACCGCGCGCGCGACGCCGGGCGAGGAGCTGATGGAGTATATCTGCCAGGAGAACAACCAGGACGTCGATCACATCAAGGGTCCGGCGTCAGAGTTTTAGCAAATAAATAAACAAGCAAATCATAAAGGGATATGGATGGGCTCCGGCCGAAAGGTTCGGAGCCCGATATTTTTTGTGGGGGAGTTTGTCCAGGACGAATCCGGGAGGAGGTAATCCAGGCCAGAAACTTCCTTCTCAACTTCCTTCCCATCCCGCCGATGAGCAACTAGAGGGGGAGTTCCGAAAGGACAACCCGGCCAAGGCTATGGGACTCACACCGTTAACGTTCACTGGCGTCAGCCAGTTCTCCACCGATCTGCAAACCATCCTGGACCGGGCGGTGAAGATTGCCAACATCCCGGTCCAGCAGTTGCAGAACCGGGATCTGGATGTCTTAAAGCAGAAGACGCTGCTGAGTGATCTGTCGAGCTCGGTCTCCGGTCTGGAAAGCCAGCTCTCTTCGCTCGCCGACACGGCCTCCCAGCACGCGCTGACCGCATCGAGCTCCGATTCCTCCGTGGTTTCGGTGAACTCGACCACCGCCGACATCGCCACCAACTACACCATCAACTCGGTCACCTCCATCGCCACAACGGCCTCGGAGCGGAGTCTGTCCAGCTACGCGGATTCGGCCTCCACGCCGGTTTCCTCCACAGGCGACCTGAAGCTCACCGTCGGATCGCAGGAATACAATTTCTCGGTGACGAACAATTCGCTGGTCGGCGTGCGGGATGCGATCAACGCGCTCGGCGCCGGAGTCACCGCTTCGATCCTCACCACCGCGGACGGCAACTATTTATCGGTCTCGGCAAACGGGTCAGGCGCGAACGCCATCCAACTCTATGACGATCCCACCGGCGCCAATACCCCGCTGCTGACCGCCGACAATCCGGGCTCAAACGCCGTGTTCCAGCTCAACGGGATTACCATCACGCAGTCCCAAAATCTGGTCAACACCGTGATTCCCGGAGTGACCTTCACCCTGGAGGGCACCTCCGCCTCTCCGGTGACGATCACGCTTTCCTCGGACCGGAGCCAGATCTCCAGTGCGCTCCAGAGCTTTGTCGACCAATACAATCAGACCGCAGCCAAAGCCAGCGCCCAGGTGGGCCCCTCGGCGGGCCTGCTCTCCGGCAACTTCGTCGTCCGCCACCTGCAATCGGTACTGCGCAACATTGCCTCCTTCCGTTCCACCAGCGGGACGGTCAATTCCCTCACCGATCTCGGCATCTCCTTCGACGATCAGGGCAAGGCCAGCTTTGACTCTTCCGCGATCACCGGCTTGAGCGATACGCAGCTGTCGGACGCCTTCACCTTCCTGGGGGACGCCGCCGGGGGCTTGGGACAGTATGCCTCCAAGCTGCAGGAAATCACCGATCCGATTAACGGCCTGATCGCCCTGGAGCAGGACGGACTCACCCGCGTCGACAAGCAACTACAGGATCAGGTCGACCAGCTTAACCAACGGATTACCGTCATGAAAAATGGCCTCACCCTTAAGTTGCAGCAGGCCGATAGCCTGCTAGCGTCGCTCGAAAGCCAGCAGAATACCATCACGGCTTCGCTGCAGGGCTTGAACTCCGTGCTCTACGGGAAACGGACCAGCAACGGGAATTAACGGGAAACAATCCGTTCCGGCAAACACCCGCGAAGAGACGATGCCGTGGAAAGACGCCGCGGCAGGTCATGGGAACGAGAAAGAGAACGGGAAGGACGAAAGGACATCGGCAATGACGGAACTGGAAAGGGTCAGTTGGGAAGCCGTGCACGCCGCCGAGGCCGGAGATCTCGATCGCCTAGCCGCCGCGCTGGAGGCTCGTCAGGAGGCCATCCAGCGAGCCGGCCTTCCTGCCACCGGTCTCGCCGACGACCGGACGACACTGGTTCCCGCCTCTGATCGGGAGACCCAACGCCCCGCACAGGAACCCACGGGCCCATTCGGGGAGAAACGAAGGGAACTCCACGAGACGGAACTTGCGGAAGCCGGGGAGACCGTCACTCTGGAGGTCTTTGCGCTGGGGGAGCAGGCGCTCGCACAATTGCGGGAAATCGCGGCGGGGATGCGCCATCAGCGAGCCCGCCTCGAAACCATCCAGAGCGGCTTCGCCCTCAATGCTGCCCTCGAACCGCGCCTCGATTTTCGCGGCTAGCCTCGGCCGCGTGTCCCAGTAGCGGTGGATAACAGTCCGGCTCCAGGCCACCACGCCGCCAGACCGCTACACCGCCAGACCAAAAGAAAACCGGCGTGAGGCAAATCCCCACGCCGGCTCTCGTTTTCACGTTCGCTGAACACCCAAATCATTGGCTGCCCAAAATTGCCCAACATTGGAGGTCCAGGCGCTGCGTGGCTAGGCGAAGTACACCGTCTTCAGCTCAAAGTAGTTCTCCAAGCCTTCCTTGCCACCTTCCCGGCCGTAGCCGGACTGCTTGTAGCCACCGAACGGCATCTTGTAGTCGACAATCATGCCGTTGACGGTCACACTGCCGGACCGCATGCGGCGCGCCATCTGGAATCCATGCTCCGGATCGGAGGTGTAGACCGCGCCATGCAGGCCGTAGATCGTATCGTTGGCCTTGCGCATCGCATCCTCCTCGCCGTCGTAGCTGATAAAGGACACCACTGGCCCAAAGATCTCCTCCTGGGCGATGGTCATGTTGCTGTCGACGTCGGCAAACACGGTCGGCTCAATGTAATAGCCCTTGCCCATCTCGGCCGGACGTCCACCGCCCAGCACCACGCGGGCGCCTTCCTGCTTGCCCTTTTCGATGTAGCCCTGCACTCGGTCGAGTTGGCGCGCCATGGCCAGCGGTCCCATCTGCGTTTCGGCGCTGAACGGATCGCCCACCTTCACCTGGCTCACCGCGCCAACATAGGCGTCGCGGAACTCATCGGCACGCGAACGCGGCACCAGCACGCGGGTCAGCGAAAAGCAGACCTGCCCGGTGATGGGCATCGAGAACGGCACCAGGCTGGCCAGAACGTCTTCCACTTTGGCGTCTTCCAGAATGACCGCCGCGGATTTACCGCCCAGCTCAAAGCTGCACCGCGCCAGGCGATCGGCCGCCGCCGCGGCAATCTTACGTCCCGCGGCCGTGGAGCCGGTGAAGGCGACTTTATCGACGCCGCTATGGCGAACCAGGTAATCACCGGCTTCGCGCCCACCGGGAACCACGTTGAAGACGCCGTCTGGGAGGCCGGCCTCCTGGATGCATTCGGCCAGCAGGTAGGCATCGGCGGGGGTTTCGGGCGCGGGCTTGGCGACGATCGCACACCCCGCCGCCAGACCAGCGGCAACCTTATAGCTCAACAGCACCAGCGGCGCATTCCACGGAGTGATGGCGGCAACAACGCCGGCCGGCTCATGCACAATGTACGCGATCTTGCCGCCGTCACGCTGACGCTCTTCCACGAACGGATAGGTTTCGATGAGATCGGCATAGAAGTTGAACAGCCCCGGAGCCTGCGGCGAAAGATAATTTGCGAAGGAAATGGGCACGCCCATCTGGGTGGTCCACACTTGGGCGAGCTCGGGCAGGCGCGCGGTGAGCGCCGCGGCGACTTTGCGTAGAGCCTGTGCGCGCTCGGACGGAGCCATGCGCGGCCAGGGACCATTGTCGAAGGCCTCGCGGGCGGCGGCAACGGCGGCGTCCATGTCGGCGGGCGTGCCTTCGGGGAAAGTCAGCACGACCTCCTCGGTCACCGGCGAGATCACTTCGATCTTTGCAGATCCGGCGGGCGCGGCCCATTTGCCGCCCACAAAGAAGCTGCCAGGCGATTGGATCGAGACATTGTTAGCGGTAGCGCTCATGGTTGGTTCCTCCCTTGAATACCGCTTCGGATTGTATCAAGCTTCACGAGAGCTAGACAGAGGAAGGCAGGCGGCGGGCGGTATGAAGGCGAAGAACCCGGACCGCGCACGGTTCGCAGGAAGTGAGCCCTGCGCCAACAAAAAAAGCCCCGGATTCGCCAAGGGTGTTCGGAATCCGGGGCACTGTTAGGGGAGGAAAATTCGTAAGTATCTTTGTTTCTGTCCTTGCGTGTCTTTCCTGAAGTACGGCCTTTCCGTGCGCGCTCCTGGCACCTGCTTGAGGCAATCTTTGTGAGGGCCCGGCATCCCATTGGGCACCCGTTGGGTGGCTCGGGTTCAGGTATCCGGCGCAGGTTGCGCCAGCCATCACCGACTTTCCCGACTTGTTACCGGCGACGGTCTTCTTCACTGCCCTCATTGATGGACCCCGTTACCGGACCCATGATTTGCCCAGTCCCATCACACTCCGAGTCCCGTTCGTTTGTTACCGGTTCCAGTTCGCCGGACCAGTGGCGGTAGAGCCCCGAGCCAGGGGTTCCAGCTCGCAGGCTCTACCAATCAAAGCAGCATGAGAGACGAAACCTCTCAACTAGCCTCTCAGGAGGGCCAGCACCTGCTGCGGGGCCGAATTGGCCTGCGCGAGAGCGGCGATACCAGCCTGCAGCAGGATCTGCGACTTGGTCAGGTTTGCCGATTCCGCAGCCAGATCCGCGTCACGGATACGCGACTCGGCGGCAGCCAGGTTGGTCAACTGGCTTTGGGCCAGATTGATGGCGAAGCTGAACTGGTTCTGGCCACGGCCAACCACCGCCTGTGCGCGGCCAAGGGTTGCGACCGCGTCCGCGACGGCGGCGACGGCGGACTGCGCCGCCGCCTCCGTGCTGATATCGGCATTGGAGCCGGTACCAACGGTTTCCGCGGTGGTGAGATTCCCGGTCGGCGGCGTGATGCCGGTACCGTTCGGATCGCCCCCAACGGTGACCTGGAATCCCTTCACCGTGGAGATGAAGCGGATCTCCTGCGCGCCATCCACGTTCTCCTTCACCGCCACAATCTTCTGCAGCGTGGCGTCGTTGGACTGCTGCAGAGCGCTGTTGATGGTGTTGACGGCCTGATCGATCGACTGGCTCCGGCTCGTGCCGTCGTTCTGCAAGGTGACGGTCAGTCCGTGCGTGTCGCCATTGGTGTCGTTCGCCGAGATCGCAACCGTCTGATCATCGGAACCATAGAGCCGGTCACTGTAGGCCAGGCTGGCGGAGAAATCGGCGCCTTGGGAATCGGCGTACTGGTTGGTGGCCGGCGCCGCACCCACGGCGTTCCCAGCGAAGGTTTCGCCCTGGTTGCCGAAGCCCGCATCCCCAGCTCCCAGCGCATTCAGGCGGAAGTAGGTGCCGTTAGAGGAAGCGATCTTGATCTTGCCTCCGTCGTTGGTGGCTTGCAGCCCCGACGCCGAGAGTTGGGCGTCCGAGGCGATAGAGTCATTCAGTTGCTGCAAGACGTTGGTCAGACTGGCATTGGAGCCGTTCGTCACCGTGCCGCCGGTCAATCCGAGGGCCGTCAAGGTTCCCGCATCGGACGCGCCGGCTCCCGCCGCCACGACTTCGATGCTCGAATTGGACCCCTTGCTCGCCGAAGTCAGCACCAAGTTGCCCGACCCATCCAACGTTGCCGTTCCATTGGCGCCCAGCGCCGTGTTGATGGTCGACAGAATCGAGGAAATGGTGGTGGTAGCGCTGTTCCCTAGAGCTGCCGTCACCGTAGTGTCGCCATCGATCTGCAAGACCAGGTTTTGCGTACCCGCCGCACCGGACAGATCGACTACGCCGGCCGTGTAGACGACTGTACCGGTCTGGGTAGCCGCCGTGGCGTCGCCCCCCGTCAGATCAGCCGAGAAGCTGTTGGTCGACGAACCGGTGCCATTCAGGGAGACCTCAAAGGTCGCGGTCCCCGCGCTGCCGCTGGTCGAATAGGAGCTGCCAGCGGTGATCGTGTTGTAGTCCACCGCGGAACTGGCTCCCGACAGGAAGCTGCCCAGGCCCAGCGCGTTGGAATTGTCGCCGGTTGCAACCACGTTGAACTGCTGGCCGGCGGCGTTGGTAAACACCAGGTTGTTGCCCAGCGAGGAGGTGCTGAGCGAGATGCCTGCCGCACTTAACTCCGCGTTGGCGGCGACCTTGGTCTGCAGATCAGTCAACAGGTCCTGGGTCGTGGTTGTGCCGGCGGTTGCCGAGTCGAGGGTGATATCAATCGGCGAGGTCAGTCCCGCGCCCTGGAAGCGGAGCGTGATTGCGTCGCTGGTCTCCAACTTATGCGTGGACTCGGTACCGGCAGTAAAGCCGAGCGCCGTATAGGCATCGTTGGCCACCGCGCCGATGGTGATGGAAGAGCCGGGTTGCGAGGCCTCCAGCACAATCTGATTGTTGACCACTTTTGCGGTCACCGCGTCGGCTCCGGTAAAGTTGCCATTAGCGGTAATTTGCGCGTTGAGGTCCGCCGCAATCTGTTCCTTGGTGAGATTGGTGCCGGCGGTCAGCGTCAGCGTCTGCGCTCCGCTGGAGCCCACGGTGAGTGAAATGCTGTCGTTCGATCCGGCGGTGATGGTCTGCGTGGCGGCCGTGTCGGTACCAATGACGTTGGCGGTCGCCTTGACGGCGCCCGCGCCCTGCACCTGGACACCCAGCGCCGCGCCGGTGGAGGCATCGGCCGCGCTGGTCACGCCGGCGGTCAGTCCCAGAGCAGTATTCAAGGCGGTGGTGACAACCTCCACCGATGAGTCCGAACTGTTGGACTTGCTTTCGATGACGATGCGATTGCCGTCCAGGCGAGCGGTGGCGGCGGCGCTGAAGTTCGTGTCTGCGTTCAGGTCATTCACGATCTGGCCCTTGGACGTTCCCACGCCCGAGGTGACGTTGATATTGATCTGCGATCCACCATCGATTTTCAGCGAAATCGTGTTGTTGGTTGACGTATCCACATAGGCATTGTTGTCGGTCCCGGTGACGCTGGCGTTCTGTTCAAAGTTGCCCAGCAGAGCGTTAGCCACTCGGTCGCCGGCCTGCACCTGGAACGCGCTCGTCGAACTCTTGAAGACCAACTGCTTGCGGCCCGCCGAGTCGGTGTTGATCGCCGCGGAAACGCCGGCGTTGGCCAGTGCGGTGGCGGCTTCGGTGCCGCCGTTCTCCGCCGAGGCGATGGCCGAGTTGACCGCCGCCACCAGGTCGCCCGTGTCGCCCAGGTTGCCGGTATTGACGTTAATCGCAACGCCTCCGTCAAACCCCGGTCCGCGGATGATGAAGGTGGAAAAGCCGGGCGTTGTCGCTGAGTCGGCGTTGGTTGAGTTCGCCAGAATTTGCGACAGGCTCGTGGTGGCCGATCCGGTGCCGATGTCGGTCCCGGTGGTGCCGACCGCTTGCACGCCCTTCAGTCCCAGGCTGGCCGAATCCACGGTCGAATTGGTCAGATCCAGGGACACACTGCCGTTGGTGGTGGCCGAAATGCCGTTGGCCGCCTGTCCACCACCAATGAAGACGTTGAGCTTTTTGGCAAAGGTGCCGCCCACCGTCAACCCGATGGCCTGCGCCTGACGGTCAATTTCCGAAATGACGCTCTGGAATTCCGAGTTCAGCACGCTCCGGTCGCCGGTGAAGGCGCCCGAGGCCGACTGCGTCGCCAGCGTACGCGCCCGATCCAGCAACTGGGAAATGTTGTTGATGCCGCCGTCGGCGGTTTGCAGCTGGCTGAGGCCGTCGTTGGCGTTGCGGACACCTTGCGTCAGCACGGCGCCGTCGGAACGGAACCCGTTGGCGATCGCCAGGCCGGCGGCATCGTCACCGGAGGTCACGATGCGCAAACCCGAGGTCACGCGATTAATGGTCTTCGCTTGGAAGTCACTGGTGATGCGAAGGGAATTCTGCGCCTGCAATGACGCAATGTTGGTGTTGATGGTAAAAGACACGGTTCTCTCCTTGAATCGATGGATCTCGCGTAAAGCGAAATCCTCCTACGCCGGGAATCCTTCCGGGCGGTTCCTTCAGGGCCCTTATCGGTTTTGCGGGAGAGTTTTTGAGGAAATCTCCGCGTTCTGTTGCAGACTCTTGAGCAAGCGGCGCAGATCCTCGGCGGCCTCCTTGCGGGCCGCGACCCGGTTCTGCTGCTCCACCAACAGGATCTCCTTCCGCACCACATTGATATCCCGGGGGGCGCGAATCCCCAGCTTCACCTGTGAAGGGGAGCTCGACAGCACCTCGACTTCAATGTCGGCTCCGATCACCACCGTCTCCCCGGGACGCCGCCGGATCACTAACATGCCGCCTCCCGCCCCGCAATCGGGTGACAGTGTGAGTAGCTGGCATCGTGACGCACGGCCTGCACCGACCGCCCTTGCGGCAAATAAATGACAACCGGCGCCAATAAGTTGGCGGTCCATTGGCCCTCGTCCGACTCCGCCAGCAGCGCCAGACAAAGGAAGTCCACCGGATCCAGGATGCCGCCGGGAACGCCCAGCACCTCCTGGTCTTCGTGGGTCAGTTGCAGTTCGTAGTCCGGATCAAACAGCTCCACCGGAGCCGCCAGAAAGCTCAATCCGTTTGTTTTCAGGCTCTCTAAGCGGACCAAGGGATCCAGTTGCGGATCGCTGCACAACCGGAACCCGCGCTCGAGGTCAAAGCCGGGCAACCCCCGGGGAAAGGTGAAAACCAGCGATTCTCCCGAGTCTGGTTGCCGAGCAGGTTCGGTCTGCTGTTCCAAAGGATGTTCTGCCATACGCGATTCCCTTTGCAGACAGCGGGCCAATTCCTGGCATTCTTTGCCGAACCGGTCTTTTCCTATGGGTTCGGCGGCGGGTGTGGGACCATAGACGGAAAGAATCAGAAACGGATTCGACACGCATGCCTGAACCCGACCGCCGCCAACGTCTGGCGGCCTTAATCGAGCAAGTCTCCGGACAGCCAGCCCCGGCCGATGACGAACAATCTCTGTTTGAAAGCGGATTGCTCGATTCGTTCGCGCTGCCGGACCTGGTTTCGGCCATTGAGGAAAGCTTCGGCGTCAAGGTTCCCGATGCGGACCTGAATCCGCGGAAGTTCGACTCGATTTCCCGGATCCAGGAATATCTGGAAAACCACAGTTAAGTCCCCGCCAGCGGGTTGGAAGCGACAGAGTTCGAAGGAGTCCACTTGTCCCCAATTGAAGGGCGCGCCGATCGCCGGAGAATCTCCGGGTGAGCGCCTACCTGCACAGTTTTGCCCATCAACTGCCTGAGCCGGTGGTGACCAATGAAGATTTGGCTCGTTTGACCGGGAAGGAGCCGGGGTGGATTCTGAAATCCTCGGGGATTCGCACGCGTCGTTGGGCCGGTGAGGAGACTTCGGCCGTCGATCTGGCCGTGGCCGCGGCGAAAGGCTCCCTGAAACGGGCCGGGCTTGCGGCCGCCTCGATCGGGATGCTGCTGGTGGCCAGCGGTAGCGAAGCGTCGGGATTTCCGGGACCGGCCGGGGAGATCGCCCAAAGGCTGGAGCTGGAGACCGCACCGGCCATCGATCTGCCGATTGCCAGCGCGGGATCGCTGTTCGGCCTTGTACTGGCGGCAGATGCGACGGCGCGCCACGAGCATGTTCTGGTGATCGCCACCGAGAAGATGTCGCCGCTGATCGCGCCCGGAGGAGCCAACGGAAATGGCGGGCTGGATCCTAATACGGCGATCCTGTTCGGCGACGGGGCAGGAGCGGCGCTGGTTTCGCGGGAACGGCCCCGCGCGGGCCACGCGCTCAAATTCGTCGACGCTGTGCTGCATTCCGACGGCCAGTTTCAGAATGCGCTCACCTACCGGCCCGCTTTGCACACCACCCTGCAGATGAACGGGCTTTCCGTCATCATGCAGGCGGTGCGGAAGCTGCCCCGCGTGATCGAGGAGGTTTTGGAAGCGCGAGAGCTAACGACCGCCGACGTCGGGATGCTGTTGTGCCATCAGGCCAACCGGAATCTACTGGAGCGAGTGGCCCGATCGCTCGGGATGCCCTTCGAAAAAGTCTTCGTGAACGTGGACCGGTACGGCAACACCTCCTCGGCGTCGCTGCTGATCGCGGCATCGGAATGGATGGCCGACCCCGCCACGCGGGATATCACAGATCCGGTGGTCCTGGCCAGCTTCGGAGCCGGGTTTCACTGGGGCGCGGTACTCACCGAACCGATCGCCTAAACTCGTCCCCGATCGTTGGTCATTCCCAGGCGCGCCCTTCGCGCCGGCGACCAGTTGCCGGACTGGATCAAACACCTTGTGATCGCATCTGGAGATGCCAAGCGCCGCTTCGGCGATTCGGCGTCACTCCTCAAATCCCGTCGATTAGACGCCCATCCAGTTCAGCGACCCGGAAGCGCTCTGCGCCATCGACTTTCTTGAGCAGAGTGCGATGCCCCGTTCCGGACTGGGGATTTTCTCAAATTGGCTGATTGGGAGCACATCCCCTTTTTCTGAATTTTTACGATATTGTGTCCGAAGCAGGGATGATTTTTCAGGAGGGAATCAGATGGACTCTGTAGACACCGTCGCGCCCACGCTGGAGAGCTCGCCGCAGTGGAATCTTGCTACGCGCATCGCCTTTCGCTTCTTCGGCGTCTACCTGCTGCTCTACAACTACACCCAGAGCTACACGACACCCTTTGATAACTGGCTCGCGACGCTCTACGACTTCGCACGGACCATCGCGACGCCCTACTATGACTGGTTCGCGGTCCAATTCCTGGGCTTTCAGTCTCCGGTGGAGCACCCGCCGCCAAACGGTTCCGGCGATACGGTCCTTGCCTATCTGAATGTCTTTGGGTTGCTGACGCTGACGGCGGCGATCGCCGTTGTCTGGTCTCTGGTGGATCGCAAGCGTACCCACTATGTGACGCTCCATCGCTGGACCCGACTCCTTCTGCGATACAGTCTCGCCACGACCTTGCTGATGTATGGGTTTTCCAAGGTCTTCCCGACCCAATTTCAGGCTCCGAGCCTGGCGCGATTAACCGAGACCTTCGGAGATTTTTCCCCCATGGGCGTTCTGTGGAGCTTCATGGGAGCTTCGCAACCCTATACCATCTTCTCCGGACTGATGGAGGTGATTCCGGCGCTGCTGCTGATCTACCGGCCGACCGCGGTCCTAGGCGCGCTCTCGGCCGCCGCGGTGATGCTGAATGTGTTTGTCCTGAATATGTCCTACGACGTCCCGGTGAAGCTGTTCTCCTTTCACCTGCTGTCACCGCTCTCTACCTGGCCGCCCCAGAGGTCCACAAATTGGTGAACCTGTTTGTGCTGCGCCGGCCGGCCGAACGGTTCTCTCCTGCCGGGCCCATATTCTCGAATCAAAGATGGAAAGTCGCTGCCGTCGTGTGTCAATTGCTGTTTGCCGCCTATGCTGGCACTCTGGCGCATCGTTACTATCAAACCTACGAAACGCTGGTGCTGGCGCAGCGATCCCCGCTCTACGGCATTTGGGACGTCGAGACCTTTGAACGGGACGGCCAGGCCATTCCCGACGGTAACCCGGGGCGCTGGAAGCAGGTCATGTTCGACAGCCGGGGGACGATGAGCTTCGTGGGATCAACGGGCGCCCGCGGCACCCTTCGCGTGACGTACGATCCTTCCGCTTCCACGATTTCGGTCATGGCGCGGAACGGCGGAGATCCGGATATGCTGCGCTACCGGCTGGAGGAGGAAGGTTCCGAGACCAACCTGGTCCTGGAAGGTTCGCTGGCTGGGATGAAATACCTCGTCCGAACCGGGCCTCAGAAGCCAACGAGCTTCCTTCTCCAAACGCGCGGCTTCCACTGGGTCAGCGATATACCGTTTAATCGTTGAGCGAGAGCGCCTCGTCCGCTTGCTCACGCGCGCGGTTCTGTCTGCCTTATAGCCGCTCGCGCGACGCCATCAGCTCATTGATGTTGATCAACTCGGTGGGATATTCGCCCGTATAGCAGGCATTGCAGAAGTGCCGGTCGGTATCGCCCACCGACTTCCGCAAATTCTCGATCGATAGATAGCCGAGCGAATCGGCCCCGATGAAATCGCGGATCGCCCCGACCGACTGGTTGGCCGCAATCAGCTCATTCCGGCTGGGTGTATCGACCCCGTAGAAACAGGGGGAAACAGTCGGCGGACAGGAGATCCGGAGGTGCACCTCGCGCGCCCCGGCATTGCGCACTAAACGCACGATCTTCTTGGAGGTCGTACCGCGCACGATCGAATCGTCCACCAGCACGACGCGCTTGCCTTCGAGCAGTTGCCGTACCGGATTCAGCTTCAGCTTCACGCCGAAGTCGCGAATCGCCTGCGAAGGTTCAATGAAGGTCCGCCCAACGTAGTGATTGCGAATCAGCGCCTGGGAAAACGGAATGCCGGCTTCGAGCGCATAGCCAATTGCTGCGGGAACACCGGAGTCCGGTACCGGAACCACGAGGTCGGCATCGGCGGGCCACTGCTGCGCCAGCAACCGGCCCTGCATTTCGCGCGATTCCTGCACCGAGCGGCCAAAGACCAGCGAGTCCGGCCGCGAGAAATACACGTGTTCAAAGATGCAATGCGCCTTGGGCCGCACCGGACCGTAACGCTCCCGCGTCATCCCGTTCGGACCCACGGTGACCATCTCGCCCGGCTCGACGTCGCTGATGTAGATCGCATCGATCAGATCAAAGGCGCAGGTCTCGGAGGCGAACACCGTGCAGGTGCTGCCGTCCTCCAGCTGCATCTGCCCGAAGGCCAACGGACGGAACCCATAAGGATCGCGCGCCACCAGGACCTGATCCTCGGCCAGGAAGACCAGCGAGAACGCGCCTTCCAGTTGCAGCAGCGCATCGCGCAACGCGGCGGACAAAGTCTTCTCCGGCGAACGCGCCACCAGGTGCAGAATGACTTCGGTATCGGAAGAAGTTTGGAAGATCGATCCGTCGCGCTCCAGGTCCTTGCGGAGCTCGGCGGCATTGGTGATGTTGCCGTTGTGCGCCACGGCGACCTTGCCTTTGGCGCAGGCGACGGCGAACGGTTGCGCATTGAGCAGCGCGGTTTCGCCGGCCGTTGAATAGCGCGTATGGCCGATGGCCATGTTCCCGTTCAGGTGGCCCAGAACTTCGGGCGTGAACAGGTCCGCCACCAGTCCCATGCCTTTATGCGAGTAAACCTCGCGTCCGTCACTGGAGCAGATGCCCGCGCTTTCCTGCCCGCGATGTTGGAGCGCGTACAAGCCGAGGTAGGCAAGGTTGGCGGCCTCCGGATGCCCGTACACCGCAAAAACGCCGCATTCCTCGTGTAGCTTATCGAACATGATCGTTTCCCAACTGGTTGTCCTTGCAGCGGACGCGACGTGGAAGCCGCTACGTGGAACGAACCCTATACCATCACCGGGGCAAGCAGGCGCTCAAGTCCGCTTTCAAAGACCTCGCGCAGTTGGCTCGTGCGGCAATCAATCCAGTTCCCCGTCTTGTGACTGATTCGCAATTGATCATTCATTGTAAGGCCCAAACGCACGCTAGGCACCTTATTTTCTTCGCAAATCTTTTCCACGGCTTCCGGCGCATCTGTGGAAATCACCACGCGCGACGGACCCTCATGAAACAGGGCCAGTTCCGGCCGCAGATCCGTCTCCAGATGGAGCTTCGCGCCGACTCCATGAAACGCGCACTCAGCCAGCGCGACCGCTAAACCACCTTCCCCGACGTCATGCGCCGAGGCCGCCAGCCCCGCCCGGACGATCTGCCGCGTCGCCGTTTGCACGCGCTTCTCCAGATCCATATCGAGCGCAGGGGGTAAACCCCACAACTCTTTGATGACCGCCTTGGCATATTGGGTTCCGCCTAATCGGACCGGATCCGCGTCGCCCACACCACCGACCAGCAGAACGGTCTGCCCAGCCTTCTTAAAAGGAATCGTCACCGGAGCGGCGGTCTCCATCAATCCCACGATGCCCATCACCGGGGTCGGCCAGATCGCCTCGCCCAGAGTTTCGTTGTACAGGCTGACGTTGCCGCCGGTGATCGGGGTGCCGAAGAAATCGCAAGCCTCGGCCATACCTTCAATGGCTTCAACAAGTTGCGCCATGATCTCAGGGCGTTCCGGATTGCCGAAATTGAGGTTGTTGGTGGCTGCGACCGGCTCGGCGCCGACCACCGAAAGGTTGCGGCAGCACTCGGCCACCATGAGCTTGGCGCCCTCGCGCGGCGACAGTACGCAGTAGCGCGCATTGCCGTCCAGCGACATCGCCACGCTGGTTCCCGTCTCCTTGATCCGGATGACCGCGGCATCGCCCCCCGGACCCTGCAGCGTATTAGTACGGACCGTGTAATCGTACTGCTGCCAGATCCAGCGCTTCGAGCACAAGTCACCCGAGGCCAGCAGCGTCAGCAGATCCTGATCCAGGTTTTTGCTGGCGAACTCCGGAGCCTCCATCGGCGCGGGACGGTACGGAGCCACCCCATGCGGCCGATCGTAGAGTGGCGCTTCATCGGCCAGTTCGCGATTCGGGATCTCAGCGACCACCTCGCCGTTGTTCATCACCCGCAGCTTCCCGTCGTCGGTAACCTCGCCAATCGTGACCGCATCCAGTCCCCACTTGCGGAAGATCTTGAAGACCTCTTCCTCGCGGCCCTTCGCGGCGACCAGCAGCATCCGCTCCTGCGACTCCGACAGCATGATCTCGTAGGGCGTCATGTGCTGCGCCCGCTGCGGGACCTTGCTCAACTCAATCTGAACGCCAGTCTCGCCACGGCTGCCCATCTCGCAAGTGGAACAGGTCAGCCCGGCCGCGCCCATATCCTGAATGCCGACGATCGCGCCGGTTTGCATGGCTTCCAGGCACGCTTCCAGAAGAAGCTTCTCCATGAACGGATCGCCGACCTGCACGTTGGGACGCTTGGCCTCGGATTCTTCGTCGAATTCGGCCGACGCCATCGACGCGCCATGGATCCCATCGCGGCCGGTTTTCGCGCCGACGTAGATCACCGGATTGCCGACGCCGGTCGCCTTGCCGAAGAAAATATCCTTCTGGCGAAACACACCTAGCGCGAAGACGTTCACCAACGGATTGCCGTTGTAGCACTCTTCAAAGACGGTCTCGCCGCCGACGGTCGGAACGCCGAAGCAATTGCCGTAGTGCGCCACGCCGGAGACGACGCCTTCCAGAATCCGCCGATTGCGCGCCCCGTTTTCCGGATCGTCCAGCGGACCGAAACGCAGCGCATCCATCACCGCAATCGGTCGCGCGCCCATGGTGAAAATATCGCGCAGGATGCCGCCGACACCGGTGGTCGCACCCTGGAACGGCTCAATGAAACTCGGATGGTTGTGCGATTCGATCTTGAAGGCGATCGCCCAGCCCTCGCCTTCCTCGTCTTTGCCGATGGCGATGATGCCGGCGTTCTCACCGGGGCCCACCAGCACGCGATCGCTTTTGGTCGGCAGCTTCTTCAGATGGACCTTGGAGCTTTTATAGGAGCAGTGCTCGCTCCACATCACCGTAAAGATCCCGAGCTCGGTTTCACTCGGTTGCCGGTGCAGGATGGAAACAACTTTCTCAAGCTCGTCGGCTGGTAGTTCACTACTCATGATTTAGAAAAAGAAATGCGGGACTGAACCCGTCTTCGTGATCACCAATTGTAAAGATCTAGATGGAGGCCGCGCGAAGCATCTCTCGCGACCTAGCTGACACTGGCATCCACCACCGAACGCACCATCGATTCCAGAATCACGCGCCCATCGGTCGAGCCCAGCAGTTCATCGGCGGCGCGCTCGGGATGCGGCATCATGCCGACCACATTGCGGCCTTCGTTGCAGATCCCGGCAATATCTCTCAGGGACCCGTTTGGATTATAGGAATGGCCCCCATTGGGATTGCCATCGGCATAGCGGAAGACCACGCGATCCTCGGCTTCCAGCATGTCCAGCGTCGCCTCATCGGCGTAATAGCGGCCCTCGCCGTGCGCCACCGGCATCCGCAGCAGGCGCCCTTTTGCGCCGCGCAGGTGAAGGCCGTGTTGGTGGTCTCCACGCGCAGCGTGACGTCCTTGCAGACAAACTTCAGTCCGCTATTCATCAGCAGCGCCCCGGGGAGCAGGTGGCTCTCCATCAGGATCTGGAAGCCGTTGCAAATGCCCAGCACCCGGCCGCCGTCCTGGGCAAATGCCCGCACCGCACCCATGACCTTGGAAAACTTGGAAATTGCGCCGCAGCGCAGATAGTCGCCGTAGGAGAAACCGCCGGGGAGGATCACCGCATCGACGTTGCCGAGCGTATCGGAGTCATGCCAGATGTACTCCGCCTCATGGCCGATGTTATGCGTGACGGCGTACCAAGCGTCGTGATCGCAATTGCTTCCCGGAAATACTACGACGCCGACTCGCATCTGAGAACATCAAGTTTAGCAGACCGTAACCGTCCCGCCACAGCTCTACCGGACATGCACGGTAAGCTGCTGACCCGTCGCATGATCCCCGATAGTGAGTTGGATGGGTTGGTCTCCGGAGCCGGTACCCACCGGGATTCTGGCGTTGACTTGAAACACGCCCGAGGCAAGATCCGGAGCCGCTCCCGCATAGATGAGCTCGGCGTCCATTCCTCCGATAGTGACCCGCACGGGAAGATTCGTGCGGGGATACGGCAGCGGGATGGATAGCGTGCCCGGTGGAATTTCCGGAGAAGTCGCGCCCATGCCGGTCCCGTACAGCGCAATGATGCTGCCGTGCGCCGCCGGATTCGACGCGCTGTTCACCGAAAGATCCTGATTGAGGATCGCCCCCTGCCCCGTCCCGGAGGCGCCCGAGCTGAACAGGCCCGGAGCGGACTCGGCAACCTGGACCGTCATCGGCGCCGAGACCTGGTTGTCCACCTGAACGACCACGTCTAAAGATCCCACTGAAAGAGGGTAGCCATACTGATCTGGAACGAAGACGTTGATCTGGGTGGGCGTCACCGCGGTGATCGCGCCGGTCAGCTGAAATCCTTGTCCGCTGAACCACACCTTCACATGCCCCAGCGATTCCGGGAAACGGTTATTCGTGAGCTCGGCCGACCGCAGGGGCACCGCGTCGGGAGCGAACCCGGAGCCGAAAATCGATAGTATTCTCCGGTAGCCACCGGTCCGGCGGCGTAGCTCGCGGCGTTCACGATCCCGCCGGTGTCGATCACCGGAACCGGCTCCGGCTGCATGATTCATGATCCGGCGGATGCGCTTGCCATCCTGCCAGGTAAAGCGAACCATCCGGACCGAAGCCGCGAACACGCGGCGGTAAACGCGCCCCTGACAATGCCGTCTCCTGGACCAGTTCCGGCGCTCCCGGAGGAATTTCGCGAGCGGCGCCCCTGCCCAAGCTATAGTAGGCTCCCTGTGCGTCAAAGAAGCCATTCGAAAACCACACCCGCCCCTGGCCGTCTATCAAAAACCGATCCTGGGAGAAGAAAGGTTCGAAGACCCCGTCGGCCAGGCCCCTCTGGATCTCCACCAGTTGCCCGTCGTCATCCACCCGGTAAAGCGACCGGGGGGTCCCGGAATATCCCAGGATGACGACATAGACATTGCGATCCGGGTCAACGCCCATCGCTTCCAACGCGAAAATAGGGGCTGTGTCGGGCAGGGGGCCCTGCGCGATCACGGTGACCGAGCCATCGGCTTCCAAGCGCCTCAGGGAACTGCTACCCATCACGTACAGGCGGTCTTTTGCGTCCAGCGCGATAGCGCCATCCACGCCGAGGTCACGGCGCAGCGGCAGTGATTGCAGATTTCCTTGCTTGTCAATGATGAAGTCGTAGCCACCCTTCATAAACCAGAGCCGATCCTGTGAGTCCACGGCCGAGGCGGGTGGGCTAACGCAGGAGTTATCCTCCAGCAGCGTTTTCAAACGTCCGTCCAGTCCCACCAGACGGATGTTGCAATCGTCCAGCAGGTAGATCTCCCCATTCGAGGTCATGCGCGCGGCCGGATTGGTCAGGAACGCCTCGGTGGCCAGCGTTCCATCGGGACTGGACGCCGTTGCCGGCTCGGCGATGGTGGCGAACTGCAACGCGCCGTCCTGACCGACCGTAACTTCAGCCAACGCGCCCCCGTCCGAGAAAGCGCGCTCCACGGCGATCCGACTATCCTTGCTAACGGACAGTCTCGCCAGTCGGATCCCGCCAACCGGAGCGAGTTGTCCATCAGCCGTGATGCGCTGAATCCCGTTAGGCTCAAACGGCGCCGTTTCCCGGAAATAGAGATTACCGGCGCTATCGCTCCAGAGGTCGGCAATCGCCCCGACGAATCCGTTCAGCGCCGGTCCTGTGGCAAGCGGTTCGCTGGCACATCCTTGCAGCGTGGACAGGCAAGGCAGAAGCATCCCCATAGCCGGCGAATGCGGTAACGATCCCGTCCGGCGAGATGCGGCGAATTCGGGACTGAATACTGCCGAACCTCAATCACGTACACGCTTCTATCCGGACCCGACCGCCAATTGCCTCGACAGAGGCAAAGTGGGCCGAGGTCGCCGCCCCGCCGTTGCCGTCGCTGCAGTTCTGGCAGTTATCCAGGACCCCGCCGATGATGCGCACCTGGCCGTCGCCACCCGCGCCGATCGCGGCTTTCCGCATGATCGTTGAATAAGAATAACCGAAAGTAGCAGATTTCCGTCCACGTCAACATCGAACGCATCAACCGGAGCAATCGACACTGCCAAGCTCCCGCGCATCACCTTCCAGGTCCATGCCTTCCCTCGGGATGACCCCATTCCCTAGCACCGTGGAAATCATTCCGTCGGGAGTCACCTTGCGAACGCGGAAATTCATCGCATCCACAATGTACAGGTTGCCGTCGGCATCAAAGCGCGCGCAAGTGCGGGAGTTCAACCGCGCGGCGGTGGCCGGCCCGCCATCGCCGCTGAACCCGGCGATCCCGGTTCCCGCGATCGTGTCTTCGGTTCTGGTGTCCAGATGGATTCGCCGGATCACGTTTGTAGCGCTATCGGCGTAGATCAGGTTGCCGTCCAGGTCCCAGACCAGCCCGCTGATGTCATCGACCGCCACGCCGGAAAGCAACGCATCGCCGAGCGGGCCTCCACCGGCGACCGTCTCGCATCGTCCATGTTTCGGAAGAGGTCCCCGGGGAAGGCTGAGCCTGGAGCAAGAGAGTGGAGCCACTGAGAACAATGGCCGCGCCAAGAAGGAAACGAAACACGAATGATCTCCTCATGAGAATGGGACGCGAGTGGGGCAATGCAGCGCACCGGGGAAATTGCATGCGCGCGTGATTCAATTTTATCCGATTTATTTTTAATTGTCAGGATTTTTTCGCACGGAGGACTCGAACAAAAGGCGAGAACACGGCTACAACCAGGCACCCTTCGGACGTTGCTACACTTTTTTCATTCTCGAGGAGGAACAATCCGGATGTCGAACGCTTTAGAAGTCGCCCAGCAGTATTTCGATGGTTGGAACAACCGCGATCCCCAAGCTGTCCTGGCCGTGATGGCCGATGGCGGGACCTATGAAGATCCGGGAACCGGCGGGCCGATCTCCGGCGACGCCCTGGCCGGCTACATGGGCGGGCTGTTCGAGATGCTGCCCGATATTTCGTTCGAAATCGCCAGCGCGGGCGAGGCGCAGCCAGGATTGGTCGCGGCGGAATGGATCATGCGCGGGACGAATACGGGTCCGCTGATGGAACTGCCGCCGTCGGGCAAATCGATCGAGGTCCGTGGGTGCGACTTCATCCGCGTCGAGGGCGACAAGGTGCGCTCGGTGCGCGGCTACTTCAATGCGGGCGATCTGCCGCGGCAGGCCGGACTGCGTGTGGATATTCAGCCGTCGTCGCTGGGACCCATGACGTTCGGGACCGCGAATCGGATGGCCAAGCCGCAGGATGGAGCGGTTCGCAAGGCCAAGCCCGGCGCGATGAGCGTGACGGTGCTGGAGGTCCGCACACCGGAGGAGATCAATATCGTGCGCCAGCAGGCGCAACAGGTCGCGCAGGAAATGATGGGCATGCGGGGATTTCAATCGCTGGTCGGCGTGACGGTCGGCGATCGCATGATGACCATCTCGGCGTGGGAGAGCCCGGAGGACCCGGCTCAGCTGATGCGCGGCGGCGCGCACGGCGAAGCGATGAAAGGCTTCTTCGGCGACCTGACCTCCAGGGGCGGGGTCACCGGCGTATGGATCCCGGAGCGCATCAATCAGATACACACGCGCTGCTCGGCGTGCGGCAAGATGACCAATCACGACGCGGCCGGCGGCAAGTGCGGCTGCGGCGCGGATCTGCCAGAGGAGATCGCGTACTGGTAAGCGATCGCGCCGGACGCCCGGCCCCCTTCAGAACCGCGACTGATAAGGAGCGCAACGCACCCGACCGCAACCCAATCATCCGCCAATCACAATCGCTTCGACGCGCGCGGCAGCGCGCACATACGCACCGTTTTGGCGTTAACACGGCTGCTCCAGCCGCGCAAACGGTGCTCACAGACCTCGCCCCTTTGCCGATCTGCTAACGGCCGGTTTCCCCAAGCTACAATAAGGAACGCGATGCCCCGCCGGGGCGCGTCCCCGTTCCTCCCGGCGACTCTCAGCTATCTTTAGAAGGACCGAAATGTACGAAGTTCAAGTAGACCAGACCTTTGCCGCCGCCCACGCGCTGCGCAACTACAAAGGCGCCTGTGAAAACCTGCACGGGCATAATTTCAAGGTCCGCGTGACGATTGTCGGCGAGCAGCTCGACAAGGCCGGCATGCTGGTGGACTTCCTGGACGTCAAGGACGCCATCTGGGACATCTTCGAGGAGCTCGACCACCAGAACCTGAACGAGGTGGAGCCGTTCGTCGAGGAGCTGAACCCCTCGGCCGAGAACATCGCCAAGTACATCCACGGGAAGCTGACCACATCGCTCACCGCCGATGGCGTGCCGATCTCGATCTCCGAGGTCCGCGTGTGGGAGACGGATATCCAGAGCGCGGCATACCGGCCGTAGCTCCGCATTACCTATTCATGGGCCCTGACCGCAAGGGGTGGAGGATCCTGGGAGTAGCCTTCATCCTGGGTGTGGCGATGGGTGGCGTATTCATCGCTACGGTTTCATGGACTTCTATTGCCGCCGAAGTTCCTTGGCCGCTCCAATGGGTCATGGTTCCCGGGTTCATTCTCGTGGCGCCGATCTATGTGCTCACAGGTGGTGTTCATGGCAGTTACGTAGAGATGGTCTTCTGGTCTGTTCTACCTGCTAACGGGATCGCCTATGCGCTGATCGCCGCTCTCATCAGACGAATGAAGCTGGCGAGAAGCAAGAAAGCTTCACGAGCAGAGTAGCGTGGTGGAGCGCAACACGCGTGATTCACGGCTCTATTTCGCCCGCGCCTGCAATGACTTCCCGTTTCACCGCAGGATCGGAAATCCACACCGTCCGCTAGATTCATCGACAAGAGACGAGGCGCTCCCGCATAGGAGAGCCCGTTCGACCGAGCCTGTCATCAGGCAAATCGCGCGACCATGGCAATCCGCGGCGGTTCCAGTGCTATGTCCTGCTCCTGTCTGCAGGTAAAACCGACAGGGCCAACTTTGGAGGCGCCTTCATCGGCTTGTCTAACTCAGGCAAGCGCCACAGGTGCGTCCGCGGTCCGATTCCGCGACGACACCGACCTCCGCACCGACCCATCGCCGCTGCCCCGCCGTGGGGCGAGGTTCAGCTTGCGGAGGGCTTCAGTCCTCCCGCGCACGAACCGCCAGAGCGCAACACCACTCCTAACCCGATCCACACTTCGAGGTCCACGCGCCACAAGGCACGCGCCGCCTGAAACCCGCCCCCCTTTCGTTGCTACGATAATTCCTTGCCCGACGTCCCTTTGGTGAACTTCCTGCTGCTCCTGGCCGCTGCCCTGTGCGGTGGGATGGCCAACGCCCTGGCCGGAGGCGGCACCTTCCTGACCTTCCCCATGCTGGTGCTGACCGGCCTCGATCCGATCGTCGCCAACGCCACCTCGGCCGCCACCATGATCTGGGGAGGCATCGCGTCGCTCTGGGTCTACAGCCGCGACACCAGCTACCCGGGCCGCTTCCTCGGCGCGCTGTTTGCCGTCTCGGTGGCCGGCGGCCTCACCGGAAGCACCCTGCTGCTCATCACCCCGAGCGCCCGCTTCGCCCTGATGGTCCCGTTCCTGATGCTGGGCGCGGCGCTGGTCTATTCCTTCTCCGAGCAGATCGCCCGCGTCGCCGAACGCCGAGCCCTCATGGTTCCCGCCCCCGCCGGCTCCCCGCCGACCATCTACTGGACCCCGATGCTGATCGGCCAATACCTGATCTCCTGCTACGGCGGCTACTTCGGCGCGGGCATGGGCGTGCTGATGATCGTGCTGTTCGTGCTGACCGCGCAGATGGACGTGCAGCAGTCGGCGGCGCTGCGCTTCTACTGCACGATGGGGATCAACGGACTGGCGGTGATGAATTTCGCCTACCGGGGCGTCGTGCGCTGGGACCTGTCCGTCCCGATGGCCGTGGCCGCCGTCACCGGAGGCTACCTCGGTGCGCGCATCGTCCGCATCCTGAGTCCGCGAGCCGCCCGCCGCGCCGTGCTGATCTTCGCCTGGACGATGACGGTGTGGTTGTTCATCCGAACGTTCGCCTAGGGCCTTCGGCCCTTTCGCCAGCTTGCCTGGAGAGGACTCCTATTCCCGCTCCTGACCTCGGACCGTCGCCACAGAACCGCCAGACGTCAGTCTGCGGAGCCCCGGCGATCCAGATTCCCGTGCGATGCTCGGACTGCAAGCGGTGGCTAGCGGAGTTCGGGAGATGAGGTCTTTGACACCGATCTCCCAGATCTCCCAGGTATGGCAAGATCACTCAGAGTCTCGGTACCCGAATGTGCTCACCATGTCACTCAGCGAGAGTCGACCCTCGGACTCTCAATAATCAAACAACTGGGAGAGCCCCCCCAAGCACCAAAAAAGTGCCTCCTGACCAAAAATGTCAATCGTGCTTTCCACAAAGGAGCCTTTCGACCTTTTCGGCTAAGAGTAACAATATCCGCCTCGTCAAAACTCCTTGCCCGTCAGGCCCGTAATAATTGCAACGATTCCAGCCGCCACCATCGCAAGAGCCATGAGCATTGTGTTTCGGCAAGGGCGATGTCAGTTAACACAATAGTTCTTCCCAACTACGCTCCACTGATTCCATTACTCGGAGGAACCCCGCACGCACAAGGCGCGCATGAAGGAGGAGGAATACGGGGACCCGCTAGCTGGTTGCTGGATCGTCCATCAGTGAAATCGAAGTACCAGGCGTAGCCAGAAGGACGGCCGCGATCATCAAGGCGCTGTTCTTTGTTCCCATTGATAGCCTGTCAGAAACAGATTGCCGCTTACATGCCAAGTCGAGGCTCCTCGGCCATCTAGCCCCGGGGAAGTGGCGTTCTTGTCGTAGATTCCTTTCAGTTCGTCGAGAGTAGGCAGCCGCCAGTTAGAATGCCCGCCAATACGCAGCTCTTGACAGTACTTCACTGCATCCTTCCAACTTACGTCTTTGCCATTGTCTCGCGCGGCCCAGGTCAGGCCTGTGGAGGGATCGGTCCAAGAGTCTTTTCCGTTTTGCGACGACTGGGCTCGCCCCGGGATGGCTGAAACGGCCAGCAGTAGCAAAACAACCTCAGTTCGTTTCATGGTGACAAATTCTCTAGGACCCTCGCACACACAACGCGCGCTTGTTGTCGCTGAAAGAATACTCGTCGCCGTCGAACGCACGCCCATCGAGGAAATCGAAGCGCCAAGCGTAGCCGGAAGGCTTTCCCCGGCTATTCAAAAGTCTTGTGCTGGTCCACTGGGTGCCCGTTAAGAACAAGTTGCCCTTCACATGATATGTGTAAGATCGAAGAGTCTTGCCTTCGCCGCCCATCCCCGATGCACTTTCGTTCTTGTTGAAAATCCCTCGCATCTCCGCAAGCGTCGCCAATCTCCAATCGGAATATCCAGCCAGCCGCAGGTCTTGGCAATATTTCATTGCCTTTTGCCAAGTTATATCCCGACCATTATCTTTGCCCGCCCACATCAGGCCTGTAGCTGGGTCGACCCAATAGCCGACCTCCTGCGTCGGCTCATCGATCGCCCGATCCGATGGCGGTGATTGCGCACTCACCGGCAGAACCAGCGTGAACAAAATGATAGGAACGAAACGCCACATCCGCTTCATAGGACATCCGTAATTCGATTCATCCGCCGATTGGTTGCCGTGCTCATGTTCACTTCCAGGATGACCTGCGTCCCCCCAGATTATCTTCATCCCCCTCCCGCCCGCAGGCTACGATAGAGACCGGAGGATCCCCGAGCTTGGCCGACGAAACCCACGACACCCAATTCAGCACCCCGCGCGTTGCGCTCAACCGCATCTACACGCGTACAGGCGATGAGGGCAAAACCAGCCTGGCCGGCGGGCAGCGCGTCTCCAAGGACTCCCCGCGCATTGAGGCCTACGGCACCGTCGATGAGATGGCCGCGTTCGTGGGCATGGCTCGGTTCACCTGCAACGGACTGATCCCGGCGCATCCCAAGCTCGCTGCACTGGACGGCATTCTGCTGCGCATCCAGCATGAGCTGTTCAACCTGGGCTCGATTCTTTCGACGCTACCCGCCGACGTCCATCCCAAGCAGGCCCAGATCACCGCGGCCGACGTCGAGCGCCTGGAGGCCGAGATCGACGCCGCCAATCGCGACCTTCCGCCGCTGCGCAGCTTCGTGCTGCCGGGTGGCACGCGACTCAACACCGAGCTCCACGCGGCCCGCACGATCTGCCGCCGCGCCGAGCGCCTGCTGGTCACCGTCGCCGAGACCGAACGCATTCCGGATGTCACGATCCAGTACCTGAACCGGCTCAGCGACGCGCTGTTCGTGTGGAGCCGCTGGGTGAATCACGCCATGGGGGCGAAGGAAGTCCTGTGGGAGCCGAACGCGGGGGATCGCGGCGAGTAGGGGGCTAGGCCACGGGCCGAAGCTCGACGACGGCTGAGCGGATGTTGTTGCACCTGTCGTCGGTTGCCCGGGAGGACTTTCCTCTAGACCGCGCACAACGGCTGTAGGTCGCCTGTGCGCTGAAGCCCTCCGCAAGCTGCACCTCGCCCCACGTCGGCATCCGCCCCACCGCGCTTGGCCTACATCGGCGAGCATTCTGCTAACCCCGAGCCTAGTGTATACTTAGCGAGTTCCCGGCCCCGTTCTGCCGGCAGGCCGCGCGAACCGATCCCACTTGTGGAGGCAACTCTATGGCCAAACAGCACTTATTCATCGGATTCCTGAGCGCGCTCACCTTCCTTTCCGCCTGTTCTTCCAGTCCCCGCGATGCCCAGACGCTGATTGCCGATTCGATGGCGGCGATGGGGTCGAATGATCTCCACACGATCGTCTACAAGGGCGACGGGTTCGAAACCTGCGTCGGACAGCAGTACGATCCGTACGTCGACTGGCGGAAGTTTGAGTTGGAGGACGTCACGCGTTCGCTCGACCTGGAGCAGATGGCCTGGCGCAATCAGGACACCCGCGTCGACGCACTGAAGCGCGGCGGTTGCGGAGCCGGTCCGGTGGAGACGCGCATGCGGAATGATGTGGTCCAGCTGACCGACGACTCCAATTGGGGGCAGAAGATGGACTTCATCATGCTGCCGCAGGGATTTTTGAAATGGGCCTCGACGCACGGCTCGACCGTGATCACCGACGCGGACGGCAGCGAAATGCTGGTGGTGGATGGCGGCGACAATCCCGACGTCACGGCTCATTTTGACGACAACGATTTTCTGACCTCGATCGACACGACGACTTCAGAGAGTTTCCTTGGCACCATCGGCTGGACCGCCGAGTTCACCGATTGGAAGGACGTCGGGGGCGGCGTGATGTTCCCGAGCAAGATCGTCGAGATCCAGGGTGGCCGTCCGATCTATGAAATGGATGTCGCCAGCGCCGAGCCCAACGCCGCGGTGGACGTCACCATGGAGGCGCGGGGCAAAGGCGGGAAAGGTTTCCCCAAGGGCAAGGGAAGGGAAAGGCAAGGGCGGCGAGCCGGAGATCGTCGAGCATCTGGCTGACGGCGTGGATCTGATCAAGGGCGGCTACGCTTCACTGATCCTCGACATGGGCGATCACCTGGTGGTGGCCGGAGCGGGCAACAGCGACGCGCGCGTCGAGCAGGTGCTGGCCGAAGCCAAGAAGCTCTATCCGGACAAGGAAGTTACACAGGTGATCAACACGCATCATCATCATGACCATGCCACCGGTCTGCGGGCGTGGGCGGCCAAGGGCGTAACGATCCTGACGCATGAGGTCAACGCGGATTACTTCCGCGAGTGGCTGGCGAATGAAAACACGCTGCAGCCGGGACTGCTCGAGGAAGCCGGCATGCCGGAAGCGAAGATCGAGACCTTCGGCGACTTTAACGAGATCACCGACGGCTCGCACAGCGTGCAGACGCATCGCGTGCAGGACTCCACGCACGCCACCGGCATGGTGATCATCTACGTGCCGAGCGCGAACGTGATCCTGGAAGCCGACGAGTTTAACGTGCCGAACGGGACGCCGGGCGAGGGCGAGGTCAATCCGTACCACGTCAACCTGGTGAAGAACATCGAGCGGCTGGGGCTGAACGTCCGGCGGATCATCCCGATCCACCTGCCGGGCGACGATCACACGGTGACGATGAGGGAGCTCCGGGCCTGGGCGCAGATGTAGGGGAGTTCAGCTCACGCCCTTCAGAACCGCGACCGCAAGGGAGCGCGACGCACCTTGCCATCTACAACTGCATCTTCAGGCTGAGCCCCAAAGGATGAGAACTTTCTCATCGAGTAAAGACTACTCCTACGAGTGAGTCCAAGAGATCCGCAAAGCCAGGGCCCGCAACGTGTCCAGGCCTACCTGATCACTGTGCGCTGCTACGGAACGCTGCTCCACGGGGAACCGGGAGCAGTCAGCCCAAAAAATTGTATCTACAACACTCCGCTGATGGCGCCCAATCCGCGGCTGGCCGACTGTGCCAGAGCTCGCATGGCGGCATCCCCGTATCAAATGGGTACTGTTAGCCGTCACGTTGCCGCCTCATCCATTCTGGAGACCTGCGAAATCCTCGGATGGCCCGCCCTGGCGATTCATGTGCGCTCGAATCACTGGCATGCCGTGATCGGCGCGAGGAGGCGCCGGAACGGATGATGAACGCGCTCAAGGCCTATGCGAGTCGGGCACTGAACCAAGTGGAGACAGCCGTGAAAAAACGTTGGGCTCGTCACGGAAGTACACGTTATTTGTGGACATCGAAACAAGTCGACGCGGCGATACACTATGTCCTCTTTGAGCAAGGTGAGGCGATGGTGAGGTACTCAGCCGCAGACAGCCTCGGTCCTGAGATGACGGGTCCTGGCAACGCAAAGTTGGTGCGGCTGTCGCAATCAGCGGCCTGCTGAACGGCCGCTTCCGTTGCTCTCCCTTGCGGTCGCGGTTCCGAAGGGAATCCGTCGCTCCTGGATGCGTGGGGCGGGGCCATGCCCCGCCAATCGATAAGGCCGCGCGCTACGAGCTAAGAGACCAATTCCAGATCGATGCGGCGATTCTCCGGATCGAGGGCGATGATCTTGAAGCTGCGGACCTGGCCCGGCCGCACGTTGTCGCGTTCCGAGTCGCCGCCACCGCCGGACTTCCACTTCTCCGACAGCATCGCCGTCAGGGCGGTGATGTCCACCGAGCCCGATGCCGCGGATGCCTTCTCTTCCTTCTCCGGCACAGGAGCAAACCCCGTCACGCCCTCATCGAGCTTCAACCTTGATGCGGCCCTTGGCGACGCTGGCCACGCGTCCGGTGACCTCATCGCCGATGTTCTTATCCGCGATGAATTCGTCAGCGGTGGTCGGCTCCAGTTGCTTCATGCTGAGGCGCATGCGGCGGCGGCTCTTGTCGGCTTCGGTGACCTTCGCCCGCACCATCTGGCCCATGCTGAGCACTTCGTTGGGGTGATTCAGGCGGCGCTCATTGGTGATATCGCCGATATGAATCATGCCTTCGATGCCGTCGCCCAGATCGACGAACGCGCCGAACTGCGCCAGGCTGGTAACCGGAGCTTCCACTACCGAACCCACCGGATGCTTCTTCACGGCGTCCGCCCAGGGATCGCCGAGCGCCTGTTTGAGGCCCAGCGCGATCCGCTTCTTGGCCGGATCCACGTTCAGGACCACGACCTCGACATTATCGCCCGACGTGAACCACGTCGCTGGGCTTGATGTTGCGCTTGGTCCACGACATTTCCGAGACGTGAATCAGCCCGTCCAGGCCGGGCTCCAGTTCCACGAACGCACCGAAGTCGGCCAGACGCACCACGCTGCCCTGAACCTTGGAACCCGACGAATATTTTTCCGCCGCGACGCTCCACGGATCAGCCTGGAGCTGCTTCAGACCTAGAGAAATTTTGCGCTTGCCCGGATCCAACTTCAGGATCTTGACTTCGATTTCCTGATCGACGCTCACCACATCGGACGGCTTCACGCCACGCGCGTAGCTCATGTCGGAGACGTGCAGCAGCCCGTCCACGCCGCCCAGGTCCACAAAGGCGCCGAAGTCGGTGAGGGTGCGAACGCGGCCCGTGACGATCGTGCCGGGCTCGAGGCGCGCGAAGGCTTCATCGCGCTCCTGCTGGGCGCGCTCTTCGAGGACCACACGACGATCGACAACGACATCCTCTTTGGCCGTGTCGAGCTTGGTGATGCGGCATTCGATGGACTCGCCCACCAGCTTTTCCATATCGGCCATCTCGCGGACGCCGCTACGGGAGGCGGGCATGAACGCCCGCACGCCGATGTCGACACTCAGGCCGCCCTTGATTACTCCGGTCACGGTGCCGGCGATGGTTTCCTTGTTGGCGAAGGCCGCTTCCAGGCCGCTCCAGTCCTTGGGCGTTGCCACCTTCACGGTGGACAGCAGCATGTTGCCCTCGGCATCGCGGCCGCGAATGGAGACGGTGATCTCGTCGCCCGGCTTGAGTTCGGTATTCGGATCGGCGGGCAGCACGCCGTCGGTCTTGCGGCCCAGGTCGACGAAGATGCCGTCGGGGGTGACCGACACCACGGTGCCCTGCATGGTTCCACCACCGGACTGGTGGGCGTCTTCAAACTCGGAGAGGATGTCGCCAAAGGAGGACTCGCTGGAGGCAGCCTCCAGCGCCGCGGCGGCTTCTTCGGCCGCAATCTGTTCGGCGCTCACCACTTCGGGCGCTGCCGAGGGGTCAGGCGCACCAAGTGTCGCGGGAGCTCCTGGCGCCGCCGGAACTGCCGGTGCGGCGGGCGGTTCCGACGCCACGGGAGCCGCATCAGGGCTGGCTGATTCTGCTGTTACCGCAGGCTCAGCGGGCGCCGTGGACTCGGCGGATTTAGGCGTCGTCTCCGACACGTCGTTTGAAGAAGGCTCGGGCGTACGTCCGGGCGTTTCGGGGAAATCGGCTTGGGTCATGCGAGCAAGTAAACCCGGATCGTTAGAATCCGGAAACCTTGATATTGTGCCACATTCTGAAAGGCAAATCCGCGCTCCGGTTACAAAGACGCATCGGCGGCGATTTACGGCAGCAATCCCTGCTGTTTAAAAAACTCTCGAAGGCCCTTGTAGATCACCTCGCGCTGGGCCGCTCCGTGGTTACTATGGCCGCCGCCGGGCACGGTAATCAGGCGATTCGGGACGCCCAGGCGGTCCAGCTCCTGGTGCAGGCGAACCGATTGCGCGTAGGGAACCACGTTGTCCTTGTCGCCGTGCACCGAAACGATCGGAGGAAGATCCGCGCGCAGATAATTGATCGGCGAGAGGCGCGCGGCCAGGTCCAGGCGATTCGGCAGGCTGCCGAACCAGCTCGCGGCGGGGTATTTCCTATTCGGTCCGTCGATCACATCAGGGACGTCGGAGACACCCGCCCAGTTGATCACCGCGGCGACTTTGGGCAGCGGAGCTCCGGCGCATTCCAGCGCGAAACCTTCGCTTTCGGGAATCACGCCCAGCGCCAGGGCGAGGTGCCCCCCGGCGGATTGCCCGTAGGTCACGATCTTGTTGACGTCAAAGTTATAGGTCTTCGCATTCTGCGCCACCCATCGCAGCGCGCACATGCAGTCTTCCATCGCCGCCGGCGCAAGAGCCACCGGTCCCAGGCGGTATTCGACGTTCACCACGTTCCAGCCCATCTCAAGCCACGGCATGAAGGTCCCCAGTTCGGATTCCTTGTTCCCGGCCACCCAGAATCCGCCGTGCATGTAGATCAGGGTCGGCTGCGGACCCTCGACACCCTGGCGCTGATAGACGTCCAGCTTCAGGTCGACCCCGCCGGCGGTGAGATAGGTCACATTGGGGATCATGCGGTAGTCGGCGGCGAAGTGCGTCGCAAACATGGGATCGCCCTGCGCCGAACCGGTCTGGGGCAGCACGAACATTGCCGCCAGCATCAAAAAGGCGAACGGCGAGCGTCGCGTCCAGGAATTGGGATGGGAAGGGGTGCGGGAAGAGGCGTGGAACGGAAGCTGCATCGACGGAGAGTCCTTTTGAGGCCGCCGGATGGATCGGAGACCTGATCCAGTGTAGTCGAATCAGTTTCTTGAGACAAAGACGGGAGAACCGGGGAGGGGAATCACCGGGGAACGCGCCGCGAGCTTGAGGCGCGAAGGGTCGGCAAAAGGAGGCAGCTTAATTGGGCTCCACCGGCTGGGTGGCGGCTTAATTGGGTTCCACCTGTTCGGTGGCTTCGCGGCTACTGCCCGAGGGCATGACCTTGGAGATGTCGTTGTAGATCACGAACACGATCATCATCATCAGGAAGACGAAGCCCAGTTTGACCACCGCTTCCTTGACGCGCAGATCCAGTCCGCGGCGCATCAGCATCTCGATCAGCAGGATCAGGATGGTGCCGCCGTCCAGCAGCGGGATAGGCAGCAGGTTCACCACCGCCAGGTTGAGACTGACGTAGGCCATCAGGCCGAGGTAAGTTGTGGCGCCCTGCTTGGCGGCTTCGCCCGACAGCCGCGCGATGCCGATGGGACCTTCGAGCGAGGTCGGCGACAGACGCTGCTCCACCATGCCGCGAATGAACTGATACAGCATGCCGGCGTACTGCAGATTGCGATTCACCGATTCCTGCAGAGCCTGGGAGAAGCTGAGCTGCACGGTTTCGACGCGCTGCTGCAGTCCAACGCCCATCAGCCACCGCGCTTCGCCGTTGGTCTCCCCTTCCACTTCGCCGCGCGCTGGGGATACGGTGGTTTCGTGTTCCACGCCGTCGCGGCGGTAGACCACGTCCAGCGGCTGGCCCATGGAGTTCTTCAGGATCTCCAACAAACGATTGGCGGTGAGAATCTTTTCGCCGTTGACGCTGACGAAGACGTCGCCGGCCTCAAGGCCCGCGTCCTTGGCGGCGTCGATATCGCAGCAGTAGCCGCTGACCTGGACTTCGGTCTGCGGTCCCCAGCCGAGGACGCCAACCTTGATGGTTTCGTCGTATTTGGGGGTGACGGTGACCGTTCGCGTCTGGCCGTTCCGCTCCAGTTCGACCTGGAGTGCCCGGCCGGCGCTCACCGGCTCATCGAAGCTGATGTCTTCCCAGGTCGGATCCGTTCTTGCCGTCGAACTCGATCACCCGGTCGCCCGGCTCGATGCCTGCGGCGGCGGCGACACCGTTCTTGGCCACGTAGCCGACCACGGGATTCTCCGGATTCGGCACCCGCTCGTACTGGAACATGTAGAGGCCGGTGAGGATCGCCACGGCCAGGATCATGTTGACGAAGGGGCCGGCAAAGACCACGATCAACTGTTGCCAGCGCGGTTTATTGGGGAAGGCTCTGGGATCGTCGGAACCCGGCTCGCCGGGCTGTTCGCCCGTCATTTTGACGTAGCCGCCCATGGGGATGGCGCAGATCCGGAAGTCGGTTTCGCCGCGCTGGAATCCGGTCAGGCGGGGGCCAAAGCCGAGGCTGAACGCCTCAATTTTGACGTCGAACAGGCGGGCTGCCAGATAATGACCCAGCTCGTGCAGCAGGATCATCACCCCGATCAGAATCAAAAACCAAAATAGGATCTGGAGAGTTTCCATGCCCGCTTACACTATACCCCGCTGAGGCTGGCCTTCAAGACGGCCTCCCCTCAGGCATTCCACGACAGGCCGCGCGAACGCGCCGCCCTGTTTGTAAGGATGCGGCTGAGGGCGGTTCGTCTCAAACATTTCGTCATTTCTTCCGATTTGTCTTCCGCTTAGCTGGCCGCGCATCCCGGTGGGAAGAACCGGCGAAGGCCGGCGTCAGGCTTGAACTGCCTCGCTTGCAGTGGTTTCCGCGCCCCATCGTTCCCGGATGACCTCCGCGGCCACACGCCGGGCCTCGCGATCTTCGGCGAGCACTTCCTGGATGGTCGCCGGCTGGCGGAACGGCATGCGCTCCAGCGTTTCAGCCACCGTGGCGGCGATCCCCGGAAACGGAATCTTCCCCTCCAGAAATTCGGCCACGGCTACCTCATCGGCAGCATTCAGGATTGCGGTAGAGGCTCCGCCGGTTTCCTGTGCCTGATAAGCCAGCCGCAGCAGCGGGAACTTGTTGAAATCGGGCGGCTCAAAATTCCATTGGGCAGCCTGCGTCCAGTCCAGACGCGGCACCGGAGCATCGTTGCGCTCCGGATAGGTCAGCGCGTACTGGATGGGCATCCGCATGTCGGTCGCGCAGACCTGCGCGATCACACTGCCATCGGCGTATTCCACCATGGCATGGACCTTCGACTCGGGATGGACCACCACTTCTACATCTTTCGGCGGAAAATCGAAGAGCCAACAGGCCTCGATCACCTCGAATCCCTTATTCATCAACGTGGCGGAGTCGATCGTGATGCGTTGCCCCATCTTCCAGGTGGGATGCTTCAGAGCCTGGGCCGGGGTCACCGAGGCGAGCTCGGCGGCCGGGGTGGTGCGGAACGGCCCGCCGGAGGCCGTCAGAATCAGCTTCGAGACTTCGCTCCGGAGACCGCCGCGGAGGCACTGATGGGCTCCATTGTGTTCGCTGTCGACCGGCAGGAGTTCGGTGCCGAACTCGCGGCAGGCGTCCATCACGAGCTTTCCGGCGCTCACCAGAACCTCTTTATTGGCCAAGCCGATGCGCTTCTTCAGGCGGACGGCCTCGTAGGTCGCCTCCAGGCCCTCGACGCCGACGATGGCGGACATAACGAAACCGGGTTCGGAGGCGGTGGCGGCGGCCAGGCGGGCCTCCGGGCCGAAGCCTAGCTCCGGCTCTGGAATTCCTCTTTTTTTCAGTTCTTTACGGAGCTCAATCAGGGCGGGCTCGTCGGCCACGACAGCGAACTGAGGCCGAAACTCGGCGATCTGTTCGGCGAGGCGGGCGACGTTGCGGCCGGCCACCAGTGCAAAGACCCCATAGCGGCCCTTCCAACGTCGAACGACATCTAAGGTATTGACTCCAATGGATCCTGTGGAGCCGAGTACGGTGAGGAGAGTCACGTCGCCTCCGATCATAACATTGGATCGGGGTGAGCGCTCCCGGGATCCGGAGAAGATCCGGAGGAAGAGACAGCTTTCCCGCTGCTTGTTTTTTCTTTGGGATCGTACAGGAGAGGTTGGGGGCGCCGGGAGGGTTTTGCTTCAGGGGTCTTTTTCTGAGGTTAGTCTCGCTTTGGTGGGAGTTGCCCCCCCGGCTTGATTCCAATACTAATACAGCTTTCCATAGAAATCAATGCTTTTTTGTAGCCGGTCTGTGGAAAACTAGGGTAACTCCAGCAAGATACTGATTCTAATCAGATTAAACCTAGGGTGATCTGAAGGACATACTCCTCGCTTCAGTGCACCTTACGACTTTTCGACCTTTGTTCCGGTCCAATCTTCCAAAACTCGGATAGCGGAGCAGAAGTCATCGTCGCCCCAGCCCTTGGCGATGACCGCGCGCAGCATCTGCTGGGTGACCGCGCTGGCCGGGGTCGGCGTATCCAGCGAGTTCGCCATCTCGATCGCGAAGCCGACATCCTTGTGCATCCACTTGGCCGAGAAGTGCGTAGTGAAGTCGCGATTCAAAATGAAGGGTGCCTTGAAGGCCGCCAGGCCGCTCTTGGCCGCGCTGTTATTCAGGATTTCGATCATCAGCTCGGGCTTGACGCCCGCCTTGGTGGCCAGCATCAGGCCCTCGCTGAAGGCCTGGAAGATCCCCGCCCCGATCATGTTCTGGGTGACCTTGGCGCGCAGGCCCATGCCGGCGGGTCCGCAGTAGTAGAAATTCTTCCCCATGATCTCCATGTAGGGCTTGGCGCGATTGTAGACTTCCTCGTCGCCGCCGATCATGAAGGTCAGCGTGGCGGAGTCGGCGCCGCCGGTGGAGCCGGTCACCGGAGCATCCAGGAAGTGGGCTCCCTTGGCCTCGAACTCCTTGCCAATGGCGACGCTGTCATCGGGAGCGATCGTGCTGCAATCCGCGATCACGGAATTGGGGCGCACGCCGTCAAACAGTCCATCCTTGCCGAGCGTGATCTCGCGAGCCATCGCCGTGTCGCCGACGCAATAGAAGATGTAGTCGGACCGCTCCGCCACCTCGCGGGGAGTTTTGCAGGCGGTGCCGTTGCCTTCCTTGGCGAGCGTCTCCGCCTTGCTGGCGGTGTGGGACCAAAGCGCGACCTCGTGACCGGCGCGCAGCAGATGGCCGGCCATGCGATAGCCCATGATGCCTAAGCCAAGGAATCCAATTTGTGCGGGGGATTGTGCCGCGGGAGATTGTGACAATGTAGCCTCCAGGTTTCGGTGAACGCGGGCGCGCAACTCTGGTGCAGCGTGGTGAAGGGCTGCGCTCGCGGAAGCTACGATTCTAACAGGAGGGGAGGCGGCAGGAGACTGCGGAGAGGGGGCAGGCGGTCCAAGCAGTGCTTGTGCCGCTGGCGCCATCGGTGATGTGGATCAAGGTCGGCTGCGTTGGCGCGCGCTACCGCTTGCGCTTCTGAGGGGTGCTTCGCACCGTTTGGGTAGATCCCGTGCGGTGGCGCGGGCGCCGCGGTTCGAGTCGCGCCGGTCAGAACGGTTTGACGGATTTGCCGGTGATCAATTTCAGGATCAGCAGATCCGAAGCCTGGTAGGCGGTGCGCGAGACGTTCTCGAGCTCCTCTGCTTGATCGGTGACATGCCGCCGGATCAGTTCGCGGAACTGCGCCACCGACACGCCGAGTTCCTCGGCCGCTTCGGTCTCAGTGAAATGGGTTTTCGTACGTCGTCTCCCTGCCATGTATGACCTGATTGTACGGACGCCAAGCGGTGATCCCAATTAGGAAATGCGCTTATTTAAGCCGCTGGATCGCCTGACGTACGAAGGTACTATCCCGTTCTTAAACCGTGCTTATTGAGACGTGTTTTGCGCCGCCGATACGAGTACGACCCTTGAAAAACGCCCGCGAGAGTACGTTTCCCTTAGTCGCGGCCAGGATCTGGTCTCTCCACGTCAGACGAAAGCACCTAGGAACGGAACTCAAAATAATTGGGTCCCTACCGAGGATGCGACGGCGTCCCTGGGTGGCGGCATTTCGCCTTATTCGGGCTATTATGACGAATATGTCGCGATCCGCGGGACGATTGGCCCGGTGTACCTCTTTTGTGTTCGGCACGATGTTGCTGGGCGGCGTCGCGGGAGAACTCGTGGCCCAGCCAGGATTCAGCATTGCGTCGATGGACCAGACGGCCGATCCATGCGGGAACTTCTATCAATTCGCCTGCGGAGGTTGGATCGCGGCCAATCCGTTGCCCGGAGATGCGACACGCTGGGGTCGCTTTGATCAGCTTCAGAGACGGAATCGCGAGCTGTTGCGCGGGATTTTAGAAATGGCCGCGAACGGGAAACCAGGCGCGGGCGCGGATGGGCGCGACCCGCTGGACCAGAAGATCGGTGACCTGTATGCCGCCTGCATCAATCCGGAGATCTACAACCGCCGCAGCATGGATCAGTTCCAAAGGGACCTGAATAAGATCGAAGTCATGACATCGAAGCAGGAGCTCACCGACATGGTGATCTACCTGCAGCGGCTCGGCTCGCGGCCGTTCTTCCGGTTCTCCTCTGAGCCGGATTACAAAGACGCCTCGCAGATGATCGCCGCACTGGATCAGGGTGGACTGGGGTTGCCGGATCGCGACATCTATGTGAGCCAGGATGCACGGTCGATGGAATTAATGCAGGATTACCAGGCGCATTTGAAGCGCGTATTCCGGTTGCTGGGCTCGGATGCGGCGGAGGCGACCAGGAAAGCCGCGGCGGTCATCAAGATTGAGACGGCACTGGCGGCGGGATCGCTGACACGAGTGGCTCGGCGGGATCCGCGGCAGGTCTATCACTGGATGACGATCGATGATCTGGACGGAATCGCGCAGCAGTTCGATTGGTTCTGGTATTTCTCGCGGGTTGGGATGCCGTCGATTACGGGGCTGAATGTAGCGGTTCCGGAGTTCGCGTCCGCCTTCAGCCGCGTGCTGGAGGAGAGTTCGCTGGAGGAATTGCAGGCGTACCTGACCTGGACGCTGACCCATGACGCGACTCCGCTGTTGCGCGAAGGCTTGCAGCAAGCCGATTTCGAATTCTTTCGGCAGCGCTTGAATGGCGCCAAGGTCATGCGTCCGCGCTGGGAGGTGTGCGTGGATCTGGTGGATCAGGAATTGCCGGATGCGCTGGGGCGGCGCTTCGTGGAGAGGACGCTGGGAGACGAAGGGGTTCGGCGCGCGCGGGAGATGGTCGCGCAGATTGAAGCGGCGCTGGCGCAGGATATCGAGTCTTTGGACTGGATGACGGATGCGACCAAGCAGGAGGCGCTGGCGAAGCTCCACAAGATTACGAATAAGATCGGGCACGCAGGCCAAGTGGCTCACCTATGAGGACGTGCGGATTGCGCCGGATGATCTCTACAGCGATGTTTCGCGCGCGGAATCGGCGGACCTGGCGCGGGAACTCGCCAAGATCGGCCAGCCGGTGGATAAAACCGAGTGGCACATGAGCCAGCCGACGGTGAACGCCTATTACGATCCGCAGAACAATGACATCAACTTTCCGGCCGGGATCCTGCAGCCGCCGTTCTGGGACAACTCCATGGACGACGCGGTGAATTATGGCGCGATCGGCGCGGTGATCGGGCATGAGCTGACGCACGGGTTCGACGATCAGGGCCGGCAGTTCGATGGGGATGGGAACCTGCGCGATTGGTGGACTCCGGCGGATGCGGCGGCGTTCAATGAACGGGCGGCGTGTATCGACGATGAGTATGCGTCGTTCAGTCCGCTGGCCGGGGTGTTCCTGAACGGGAAGCTGACACTGGGTGAGAATACGGCGGATAACGGCGGGGTGCGGATCGCCTATATGGCCCTTATGGACGAAATCCGGGCGAAAGGGGACGCCGAGGAAGCCCTGAAGCAGACGATCGAAGGGTTCACACCGATGCAGCGGTTCTTCCTGGCGTGGGGGCAGATCTGGTGCCAGAACATCTCCGATGAGAACTTGAGGATGCGGGCGCAAACGGATTCGCACTCTCCGGGCGAGTTCCGCGTGAATGGCGTGATGCGGAACATGCCGGAATTCCGGGAGGCGTTCGGCTGCAGCGAGGCGCCGGCGGCGGGCGGATTCAGCGTGACGGCGGGTCCGGCGTGCCGGGTCTGGTGAAGTCACCCGAAGCGTGATTTGTGACGCTAACGCGGCGGACAGCGTGGACAGCGGTCGGCTTCGTTGGCGCGCGCTACCGCTTGCGCTTCTGAATCAGCGGCGTGCGGACGGCTGCCTATAGCCTGCGGGTGTCGATCTGGCGACGAACGTTGCTGCACGGGGGATGGGAAAGACGCAGCGATTTCCAACTTCACGAGGCATGTCCGGTTTGTTCGCCGTGGCCATTCGGAGCCACTTTGCGATAGCCTGAAACCCGGGGCGACAATAGAAATAGATCGCATGGCCAGCGACATAACAAAATCCAGCTTCAACGTGGTGACCGTCACTTTAATTGGTGGCTTGGTGGCGCTGCTCGGGCTCCAGCTGTATACGGCGAGCCAGTTGAGTTCCACCAGTGCCGAGATCGCCGCGCTGACCGAGAAGCAGCAGACCGAGCAACAGCAGCTTCAGGACGAGATTCGCCGCCTGCAGATGGAAGCCGACCGGAACAATCAACAGCAAAGCGAGCAGCAGGATTCGCTTTCTAAGCTCCGGGAAACGGCGGATCAAACCCAGCAGCGCGTCCAGGGACTCAGCAGCGACATGCAGCAAAAGAGCGCCGCGGTGCAGGACCTGTACGAAAATCTGGGGACGACGCAGGCTGATCTGCAGGATCGGACCAAGCAGTTTCAGAACGAGATCGCCGCGGTGAAGCAGTCCACCAGCCAGGCACATGAGGGCCTGGACCGGATCTCGACGCAGGTGGATCAGTTGCGCGACACGACGGCGTCGAAAAAGGATCTGGAGGCCGCGGTGGCGAACCTGAATCGCGTCACCGGCGATCTGGGCGTGGTGAGCGACCGCATCGCGACCAATGAAGACGAACTGAATGCCCTGAGGAAGCTGGCCGAACGCGACTACCTGGACTTTGAGATCTATGCGCTCAATTCGCCAATCATGGTGGCGGACGGGATTTCGATCACCTTGAAGAGTGCGGATCCGGCCAGCCAGCGCTACAGCCTGGAGCTGGAAGTCGACGGGCGGAAGATCGAGAAAGACAACCGCGAAGTTAATGAGCCACTACAGTTTCTGGTGGGCCGTGACCGGACGCCCTGGGAGCTGGTGGTGAACAACGTCGGGGTCGGGATGATCTCGGGGTATCTGGCGCGTCCGCTGGTTACGGGAGACGACGCGGCGCAATAGGTTGCTTGCGACGCTAAAGCGCCGCGCGGGCTAAAGCCCACCCTCCTTTATTGCTCCGCAACAAGCGGGCTGCGCAATTCGCCGATTCCCGAGATCCGTACGATCACTTCTTCCCCGGGCCGGAGCCAGCGGCGGGGCGTGCGCGAGAAGCCGACACCCGAGGGAGTTCCGGTAGCGAAGACGTCGCCGGGTTCCAGCGTGACGACAGTGGAGACGTGCTCGATCAGTTCCGGGATCTTGAAGACCAGCTCGCGCGTGTTGGAGCTTTGCAGGATCTCGCCGCCGATTTCGGTGGTGAGGTCGAGCACGTGGGGGTCGGGGATTTCGTCCTTGGTCACGATCCAGGGGCCCATCGGCGCGAAGGTGTCAAACGTCTTGCCCATCAGCCATTGCGACGTCGCGACCTGCCATTCGCGGGCGCTGATGTCATTGACGATGGTGTAGCCGAGCACGTGATCATAGGCTTTGTCGGCGGGGATGTGGCGACCACCCCTGCCGATCACGAAGGCGAATTCACCCTCATAATCGGGCTTTTTCGTGGCTTTGGGGATCACCACGGGCTGGCCGGGTCCGACGACCACGTTCGGGAATTTGTTGAAGATGGTGGGAACCTTGGGGATTTCCAGGCCCGCCTCCTCGGCGTGATCGCGGTAGTTCAGCCCGACGCAGATCATCTTCGGGGGGCGCGGCACAGGCGCCAGCAGCGTCACCGCATCGAGAGCGATGCCTTCGCCGACGGGCTCCGGGACTTCGCCGGCGGCGCAGATCGAAATCATGTCGCAGCCCAGTGGCAGCACCTTTCCGTCCCGTACGATGCCCGCCTGGGGCGCGCTTCCATGCTGCGTGAAGGTAACCAGTCTCATCTGAGATTTGAGGGTACACCATCGCCAGCGGCGCCCTGCCGAATTCGCCGGGAAAAATCGCAGGGGGAACAGGCGGCGATGCGTCACAATGGTAGGTTCATGGCTCGCATCGAACGCGCTCTGATTAGCGTGACGGACAAGACCGGCGTTGTGGAATTCGCCAAGGCCCTTTCGGAAATGGGCGTCGAGATTGTATCCACGGGCGGTACCTACAAGGTGCTGAAGGAGGCCGGGGTGGCTCCGCTGCGGGAGGTCGCCGAGGTGACCGAGTTCCCGGAAATGCTGGACGGTCGGGTAAAGACGATTCATCCCCGGGTGGCGGGCGGCATCCTGGCGGTGCGCAGCAAGGCGTCGCATATGGACGCGATCGCCGAGCATGGGATCCCGCGCATTGATCTGGTCGCGGTGAATCTGTATCAGTTCGAAAAGGTGGCGGCGCGCGCCGAGGCAACGCTTGAGGAGCTGATCGAAAACATCGATATCGGCGGCCCGACGATGATTCGCGCGGCGGCGAAGAACTGGCAGGACGTTGCGGTGGTGACCTCGCCGGGGGATTACGATTCGATCGTCGCGGAGCTCCAGGCGTCCGACGGAAATCTTTCGCGGGAGACGCATTGGCGGCTTTCGAAGCAGGCGTTCCTGACCACGGCGGCGTATGATCGCGCGGTTTCGGGCAAGCTGGCGACGATCGAGACGCCGGACTACGATCCGATGACCGCCACGCGCGAGGAACTTCCGGCGATGCTGGATATTCTGGCTCCGCGGGCGGCGGTGTTGCGTTATGGCGAGAATCCGCATCAGGCGGCGGCGCTGTATACCTCGGGCGCGGGCGGGATCGCCGGGGCCAAGCAACTGCAAGGCAAGGAGCTTTCCTACAACAATCTGGTGGATCTGGACGCCGCGTGGCAGTTGATTCTGGAGTTCGACAAGCCGGCTTCGGCGGTGATCAAGCATACGAATCCTTGCGGCTGCGCCGAAGACGAAACGCTGGCGGAGAGCTACCGCCGCGCGTTTGAGGCCGACCCGGTGTCGGCGTTCGGCGGCGTGCTGGCGTTCAATCGCGAGGTGGATGAAACAACCGCGGACGAGATTGCGAAGACGTTTATCGAAGCGATCGCCGCGCCGGGATATTCCGATGCGGCATTGAAGATCCTGGCCGAGAAGAAGATGCTGCGGCTGTTGAAGGTCGCGGTGGAGCCGTTGCCGCTGGTAGTGAAATCGATCACCGGAGGGTATCTGGCGCAGACGGCGGACATCCACCGGCTGACGCGCGATCAAATTCAGGTGAAGACGAAGCGCGCGCCGACCGAGGAAGAATGGGCGGCGCTGGAGTTTGGCTGGAAGATCACCAAGCATGTGAAGTCGAATGCGATTGTCTACGTGCGGCCGGGCCAGACGATCAGCGTCGGTGCGGGACAGATGAGCCGCGTGGATTCGGTGAAGGTCGGCGCGATGAAGGCCGTGCTGCCGTTGAAGGGCGCCGTGGTGGCGTCGGACGCATTCTTCCCGTTCCCGGACGGGCTCGAAGAAGCCGCCAAACACGGCATCACCGCCGCGATTCAGCCCGGCGGATCCAAGCGGGATGACGAAGTCATCGAAGCAGCGGACCGGTTGGGCCTCGCGATGGTGTTCACCGGCGTGCGGCACTTCCGGCATTAATCAGAATCGTTCCTCAAATCATGTCTGAAGCGGCGTCCAAGTCGAACTCATCCGCCCTACGGCGTGTGTGCGTTTTTTGCGGATCCCACGCAGGCCGGAATCCCGCCTATGCGGAAGTCGCGCGCACAACGGGAACGTTACTGGCGGAGCGCGGAATCACCCTGGTCTACGGAGGCGGAAAGGTCGGGCTGATGGGGACGCTGGCCGATGCGTGTCTGGAGGCGGGCGGCGAAGTGATCGGTTCGATTCCGAAGCAGCTCCTCGACCGCGAGCTGGGGCATCCCGGCCTGACCGAACTTCATGTGGTCGAATCCATGCACGCGCGCAAGGCGCAGATGGCGGACCTTTCCGACGCCTTCATCGCCTTGCCGGGCGGGATCGGCACGTTCGAGGAGTTATTCGAGATCTGGACGTGGTCGCTGCTCGGCCTGCAACGCAAAGCGACCGGCCTGCTGAACGTGGATGGCTACTACGACCATCTGATCGGGCTCGCGGATCATGCGGTCCGGGAAGGGTTCCTGAAGGCGTCGGCGCGGGAGCTGCTGATGGTCGAGGCGGATCCAGGACGGTTGCTGGACCGTCTGGCCGCATATGCTCCGGATGCGGGTCCGGGGACGATCAGCGGGGAAGCGCGGTAAGCGCCTTCGAAAGAGGAGCGGCTAGATTCCGGCCATGCTGCGCCAATCGGCGGCGGCCAGGAACTCGGGATCTTCGCGCCAATTCGGGCGGACCTTGACGAACGTTTGCAGGAAAACCTTCTTACCGGTCATGCGTTCGATCTCGCGCCGGGCTCCGGTGCCGATCTTTTTGAGCATGGCCCCGCCCGCTCCGATCAGGATCGACTTCTGCCCCTGGCGCTCGACGTAAATCGTCGCGGCGATGCGGAGCAGCTTGGGCGTGTCCTCATACTGTTCGATCAGCACGGCGATGGAGTGCGGGACTTCCTGGCGCGTATAGAGCAGCGCCTTTTCGCGAATCAGTTCGGCGGCGAGAAACCGCAAAGGCTGATCGGTCAGGTAATCGTCCGGAAACAGCGCCGGCCCTTCGGGCAAACGGTCCCGAACTTCCTTCTTCAACTCCTCGAGACCTTCGCCAGTGAGCGCCGAGATCGGCATAAACGCAGCGAAATCGTATAGTTCGCGATAGTGCTCGATCAGCTCCAGGAGCTTCTGCTTGGGCGCGACCTTATCCACCTTGTTCAGCACGCAGATCGCGGGCGCTTCGGTCTTCTTGAGCAGGTCCACGGCGTGGGCGTCCTCTTCGCCGAACGGTTGCAGCGAATCGACCAGATACAGCGCTACGTCGGCCGGCGCGGAGGCCCGCACCTGGTCCATCATGCGCTTGTTCAGCAGCGTCTTCGATTTGTGGATGCCGGGCGTATCGACGAAGATCATCTGCACGCCGGGCTCAGTGAGGACGCCCTGCACGGCATTGCGCGTGGTCTGCGGACGCGGCGCGACGATCGCCACCTTGGTCCCCAGCAGCGCGTTCAGGAGCGTTGACTTGCCGGCGTTGGGGCGGCCCAAGATCGAGATAAAGCCCGAGACGAAGCCCGACCCGTGTTTCTGTTTGCCGCGTGCGGCTTTCGAGGGTTTCTTTTTCACAAGCAGCGTTGTTGTTCTAAAGTAGCAGGCCCGGCGGAGGGGGGCCTGCGGGCGCGAATTTCGCTACCGCGACGCCGCCCGGCAGATGCGGACCTGGTCGACACGCAGATTGTTCGCCGCCAGGACCTTGATATTGATGCCGCCGCGTTCGGATTCTTCACCCACGGCCGGCACGTGTCCCAGCCACTCGGTCACCAGTCCGCCGATGGTGGTGGATTCGGTGTCGCCGTCGGGCTGAAAGCCGATCAGGTCCTGCAGGCGGTCGAGATCAAAGTTGCCGGAGACGACGAAGCTGCCGTCGGGACGCTGCACGAAGTCACGTTCCGGTTCGTGCTCGTCGTGGATCTCACCAACAATCTCTTCGACCATGTCTTCCATGGTGACGACGCCGGCGGTGGAGCCGTATTCGTCCACCACAACCGCCATGTGCAATCCGTCTTCCTGCATTTCCTTGAGCAGATCGTTCACCGGCTTGGTTTCCGGCACCGCGCGAATCGGCCGCACGATCTCGCGGACCAGCGTCTTTTCGCGCTGCTCCTTGTCGATCTCAAACATGTCGCGCACGTGCACGAAGCCGAGGATCGCGTCGATGTCGCGGTCAAAGACCGGGATTCGGGAATACTGTTCGCTGATGACGAGCCGGCGCAGTTCCTCGAGCGTGGCGTCCTGGGAGATCGCCACGATATCGGGCCGCGGGGTCAGCACTTCGCGAACGGTCTTGTCGCCGAACGCCACAACCGATTGGATCAGCTCGCGGTCGCCTTTTTCGATGATGCCCTCTTCTTCCCCGGCGTTGATCAGCGCTTCGATCGGCTGATCTTCTTCCGGATCTGACTCGGAGGAGACCGAATCCAGCCCGAAGAGAGAGCGCAGGAACTCCATCGACCAGGTGATGGGCGTGAACAGCAACGCCAGGAACTTCATGAGTGGAACCAGCGACAGCAAAGCCGTGGCGCTGGTCTTTCTGTAGATCAGATGCGGAACCAGGTTGGTTCCGATGATGGTGACCAGGACGGTGACCAGGAAGGCCGCCGCCAGCGCCTCCCACAGCGGACTGCCGGGCAGCGTGATCGCCACCGACAGGCAGCCGAGAAACGTCAGCCCGATGTGCTTCATCAGGGAGAAGGTCAGCAGGCCGCGCTCGATGCCGAGCCCGATCTTCGGCTCAATCACTTCCTTGAAGAAAACGAGCGAGGAACGCTCCCGGCTGCGAATCCGCTGGGATTCCAGGTAGAGGAGCTGAATGCAGGTGATGCCGGTAACAATCAACGCCGTCAGTAGGGCCGCCACAGTTAATAGGAGGGTCATCCAGCCCTCTCGATCAGGCCCGCGGGCAGACCCAATTGCTTGCGCCACTTGCGCTCGGCTCGCGCCATGGCGCCGGAGTCGGTTTCGTGATCCAGCCCCGTCAGGTGCAGCGCGCCATGCAGCATCAGGATGCGAAGTTCGGCGTCGGTATCATGGCCGAGCTCTGCGGCCTGTGCCGCGGCGCGATCCAGAGAGATCGCCATCTCGCCGAGTTCCTGAAACTCACCCGAACCATCCCCGGCCGGAAACGACAGCACGTCCGTCGGGTAGTCCTTCAGCCGGAACTCGCGGTTCAGGCGCTGCAGCTCGGCGTCAGTGGTGATCAAGCAGGTTACGGGACGGCCCTCGGTCACCTTGGCGGTGATTTCGTTGAGGAAGGCGCGCAGCGGCGTGCGCCGGATCTTACGGCTGGGATGCTGAAACAGCAGTGTACTTCGGCCAGGTTTCATTCCATGCGAGGGTTCACCTCGACGAGATCGGCTCGGAAGCAGGGTTAGACTCGGGTTCGGCTGCGCCGCCCGCCTGTTCCGTTTCGCTGATTTCGATGCGATCGAGCGGGGCGCCGTCGGCGGCCTGCAGCTCCATCTGCACACCGGCAGATTGGTTGTAGCGCTCGTACGCCTTCACGATCCTTTGGACCAAACTATGCCGCACCACGTCGCGCTCGTCAAAGCGAACCACGTGAATGCCGGCCACGCCGCGCAAGATCTCCAGAACCTCCGACAATCCGCTGCGTTGTCCGCCGGGCAGATCGATCTGCGTGGGATCGCCGGTGACGACCATGCGCGAATTGTAGCCCAGACGCGTGAGGATCATCTTCATCTGCTCGGGCGTGGCGTTCTGCGCCTCATCCATGATGACGAAGCTGTCGTTCAGCGTCCGGCCGCGCATGAAGGCCAGCGGCGCGATTTCGATGATGTTTTTCTCAATCAGCCGCTCAACCTTCTCCGGATCCAGCATCTCGAACAGTGCATCGTAGAGCGGGCGCAGATACGGGTCGACCTTTTCCTTCAGCGAGCCGGGCAGGAATCCCAGGCGCTCGCCCGCTTCCACGGCAGGCCGCGTCAGGATAATGCGATTCACCTTTTTGCTGGTCAGGGCGCCGATCGCGGTGGCGACCGCAAGATACGTTTTTCCCGTGCCCGCGGGTCCGATCCCGAAGACCAGATCGTAGTGATCCAGCGCGTCCAGGTACCGGCGCTGCATCATCGTCTTCGGCGTGATGGTCTTTTTGCCGAAGGTCCGCTGGCGGCCGCTTTCGACAAGCCGGCGCAGGCTGATGCCGGAATCTTCGGAAACCACGCGCAGGCAACTGTTCAGGTCGCCGTTCGAGAATTTGTGCCCCTCGGCGATCAGCGCGGCGTAGTCCTGCAGGATCTCCGCGGCGCGCGCGACGGCGTCAGCGGCGCCTTCGATTTCAATGGCGTCGGCGAGCAACCGCGTCCGCACGTTGAGGCCTTCTTCAAATACGCGCATGTTTTCATCACGCGTGCCAAATAGGGACTCAATACCGTGGCTAATGGGAACTGTTGACTTCATGCAAGCGGAGTGCGCGCGAGCAGAGTGCCGGAATGCGGCGGGCGCGCGGTGGAGAGAAACATCTAGCTCCTACGATATCAAAAATACTCCGGAGACAACGTCCCGGAAACTGCCGCGTCATACGGATGTCATGCGCAAATTCCGGACGCCCGGGATTTTCCTTTTGACGCACGGCACTGGTCCGACGCTCAACACTAAACACTCAGCACGGGACAGGGCGATTTGGAAATGATCGCCAGCGAATGCGTGCGCAGGCGGCCGAGCCGCTTTTGCAGGTGTCCGCGGCCGATCATCAGCAGGTCCGCGCCCTGCGCCGCGGCGACTGCGACCAACGCATCCGAGATATTGCCACCGTGGAGGATGAGCTCGGCCTTACAGCCGGCCTCGACGATCAACGGTTCCAGTTCCTGCTGGGCCCGGGTCTCCCAATGGCGGCGCACGGCGCGCTCGCCGCGATTGTCGGAGGAATCATCCACGGCCGGCAAGGCATGGACGAGCTTCAGCGTCGCGCCGAACTGCTGCGCGACCCATTGGGCCCGCTTGATCAGGGGAATCACCGACCGGTGCCGATCCACGCCGCAGAGGATTGCTTTCGGCGCGGCGGGTTTCAGGCAGCGGCTCGTTTCGTCGTGCGGCGCGGTCCAGACCGGGCATTCCACGTCGTGAAGGATCTTGCCCGCCACCGATCCGACCAGAAACCGGCGAAACCCACCGTACCCGTGGGTCGGCATCATCACCATCGCGCCCGGGGTCTGTTGCACCAATCCGGTGGCGACGCGTCCGGGATCGCCTTGCTCCACCAGGGTGTCCAAGCGCTCCACCCCGGATAACTCCTTGGCGGCGAATTCCTGGATAGCCTTCCCGGCAATCTCGCGCAGTTCCTTGCGCAGCGCTTCCTGCAGCATGACGAATTCGCGATCCCCGTACGGCACGCTGTAGGTATGAAACGCCGTCACCGCCGCGTCGAAGTGCCGGGCCCAAAAGCCGACGACGGGCGCAATCTGACGGCACCGCTCGGAGAAGTCGACCGGAAAAAGAATCCGCTGGATTTGAGACATCTCGCTTTACTGTACCGTCTGGATGCGCCCGCCCAATCAAATACGGGGTCCCGCTTCTAGATGCTCAGAACCGGGCACGGAGCTTCGCGAACCACCGTGTACAGATGGGACCACATGCGGCTGAAGGTTCCCTGGGAATGTCCGCGGCCGGCCACCACCAGATCGGCTTTCACCTTGGCGGCGGCGCGGCGGACCGAATCCGCGACATTGCCCTCACCGATGATATGCGGCGCGTCGATATTCAGCGAACTCATGAGTTCGCGCATCTGGGACTCGGAGGCTTCTTTCATGTCCCGGAAGAAGGCGGCGTAGTCGACTTCATAGTCCGAGCGCGGGACGTCCACCACATGCAGCACGGTCAGCTTCGCGTCGTAGGCCTTCGCGATCGCGTGGCCCGCCACGATCACGGCCGCGGTCTCCTCGGATCCATCCACCGCGCACAGGACGGACTTGTAGGGGACATGCGGCGTGTGGGTTTCCGCATCATCCATCGATTGGCCGACGCCGGTCCACACCGGAGTGCTGATGTCATGCAGGATCTTCGCCGCCACCGAACCCAGCAGCATGCGGCGCAAGGGACCCCGCCCATGGGTCGGCATCATCACCACATCGGCGCCATAGAGCTCGACGGAGTGCTCGATTACCGTCCCCGCCTCGCCGAGTTGCGTGAAGCATTCCACGTGGCGGCCAGGGTAGGTCTTTTGCGCGTATTCACGCAGTATCTCTGCTTGATTTGCCGCAGTTTCGTCGGCGATGTCGGGGTTGGTCACCGGCAGATCGATATACCCTAATGCTTCCGGTCCGTAGGCGTGGACCAGGGTGAGTTCGCCGGAAAAATGGTTCAATGTGTCCTTCACGTAGGGGACAATCGCGTCCCCGGCCTCTGAGTAGTCGACCGGGACCAGGACTTTCTTAAACGGAAGCATCAATTCTCCTTTGTGCGCGCTTCGCCCGCTCGCGCCATCCTATTGTCGGTATTGTATGCAACTGCAACGCCACCGTGTCTAGTGCGCCTTCCGCGTTCGGGGCGACCCCTGAAACAGTCCGAACCGCACGACCAGCCACTTCTCAAACTCCGCCGCCAGCAACATCGCCCCGGCGAGGATCGCGACCATCAGCAGTTCCTCGCCCGAAAGCGCTCCGGTGCGAAAGACCCGCTGGAAGACAGGCAAATAGACTACACAGAGCTGCAGCCCTATGGTAAGGCCAATCGCTCCCATCAGGGGGAGATTTGAGAACAGCCCGACCTGGAACAAGGAATGGGATTCCGAACGCGCCGACAGCGCCTGAGACATTTGCGTCATCGTGAGTACGGTGAACACAACGGTCTGCCATTCCGGAGACCCGCGCTCAATCGCCCAGGCCTGGGAAAAAATCGAGAGTCCTGCCATCAGGATGCCGCCCACTACCATGTGTTGCCACATTCCGTGCGCAAACAGGCTTTCCGACGGTGCACGAGGCGGACGCCGCATCAGGCCGGGCTCCTCCGGCTCCACGGCCAGCGCGAGCCCGGGCAGTCCGTCCGTCAGCAGGTTGATCCACAAAATGTGGATCGGCAGCAGCGGAACCGGCAGTCCCAGCAGCGGCGCCACGAAGATCGTCAGGACCTCGGCCATGTTGCTGGTGATGATGTATTTGACGAACTTGCGGATGTTGTCGAAGATGTGGCGGCCCTCGCGCACCGCGCCGACGATCGTCGCGAAATTGTCGTCAAGCAGGACCAGATCCCCGGCTTCGCGCGCCACGTCGGTGCCGATCTTGCCCATGGCCACCCCGATGTCGGAGCGCTGCAGCGCCGGGGCATCATTCACGCCATCGCCGGTCATCGCGACATATTCGCCGCGGGTTTGCAGCGCTTCGACGATGTTCAGCTTCTGCTCCGGACTGACGCGGGCATACACGCGAACGCGCTTGACGTGGTCCTGGAATTCCTCCGGATCCATTTGCGCGAGCTGTTGGCCGGTCAGCGCGCGGGAGGATTCGTCGGCGATCCCCAGCTCTCTGGCAATCGCCAGCGCCGTCGCCGGATGGTCGCCGGTGATCATCACCGGGGTGATGCCGGCCTCCAGGCACTCCCGGACGGATTGTTTCGCCTCCGGTCGCGGAGGATCGATCAGCCCGGCGAGCCCGAGAAAGATCAGATCCTGCTCAATGCCGTCTCCGCCGGCCTCCGGGCGCAATTCCTCCGGGGCGGATTCGTCCGGTCCGATTCCAAAAGGACCGCGGCGATAGGCGACCGCCAGCACGCGCAGGCCCTCGGCGGCCATCTGCTCGGCGGCGTCGAGGATCCGTTGCGTGCCGCCTCCTGTATCGCCTCCCGTATCGAGGGCATGCTCCCCATTTGAGGTCCGCTCAGATACACAGCGATCGAGCACCGCTTCCGGCGCGCCCTTCACGAATGCCCGCCGGGTCCCGCCGGTCCATTCATGAATCGTCGTCATCCGCTTCCGCGTGGAATCGAAGGGAACCTCACTGATGCGGGGATAGCGTCTTCTCCAGCGCGACTTTGTCAAAGCCGGCCGCGCGGGCGGCCTCCAGCAGCGCGACTTCAGTCGGGTCGCCCAGCACCGAACCGTCCTCGTTCCACCGAAGCGTCGTTGCTCAACGCCAGCGCCTGGAACAGCAGCTCTTTCGCGGAACCCTCGCCGATGGCGTCCCCACCGGAGGCAGGCGATCGCACGCCATCCACATACAGCGCAGTCACCTGCATCCGATTCTCGGTGAGCGTTCCGGTCTTATCGGTGCAGATAAAGGTCACCGACCCCAGCGTCTCCACCGCGGGCAGCTTGCGCACCAGCGCATTCCGGCCGCAACATCCGCCGCGCACCCAAAGCCAGAGCGATCGTCACCACGGCGGGCAAGGCTTCCGGGATCGCGGCCACCGCCAGGCTCACCGACGTCAGGAACATCAGGACGACGGGTTGGCCGCGCTGCACGCCCGCGACGAAAACGATCGCGCAAATGCCCAGCGCAATCAGCGCCATTGATTTGCCGAACGCGGCCAGGCGCTTCTGCAGCGGCGTCTTGCTTTCGCCTTGATCCTTGAGGAGTTCGGCAATGCGGCCCAGTTCGGTGCGCATGCCGGTCTCGACGACGATCCCGTTGCCCCGGCCGTAGGTGACCGACGTCCCCTTGAAGGCCATCGAGGTCCGGTCGCCGAGCGGCAAATGCTCGGCGCTTTCGACCGGGTTCGTCTGTTTTTCGACCGGATTCGATTCGCCAGTGAGTGCGGCTTCCTCGATGCGAAGCTGGGCGGAATGCGCGATGCGCAGATCGGCGGGAACCGAATTGCCGGCCTCCAGCAGCACCAGATCCCCGGGTACGAGTTCCTTCGCCGAGATCGTCTGGCGGCGTCCGTCCCGCATCACGTGGGCCTGATGCGCGGCGAGCCGCTTGAGCATCTCCATTGCCCGCTGCGCGCGATACTCCTGCACGAACCCGATGACGGCGTTCAGGATCACGATGGCGACGATCGCGATGCTGTCTTCCGGATCGCCCACGAACCCCGAGATCACCGCCGCCACCAGCAGCACGACGATCATGAAGTCCTTGAACTGCTCGATCGCGATCTGCCAGGGGCCCCGGCGCGAGCTTTCCTGGATCTCGTTGAGGCCGTAGCGCTCCTGCCGCCGGGCCACTTCTTCCGGCGGAAGCCCGGAGGCTGGGCTGGTCCCGAGCGTTCGCGCGACCTCGCCCACCGGCATCCCGTACCAATCCCGCCCGGTGATCTGGGAATCAGAATTCGTGGCAGAGGCGCCGGACACCGGCACTGCGTTGGAGGGACCCTGCGGCATCAGACTTGATTCGTTGCACTCGAAGGGCCGTCTCCGGATTCCGGAGCGGATGGGGGACGCAATTCCTCGCGGACGATCTGAAACAACGCCACGGTCACCGCAAAAATCACCGGTCCCGCCAACACACCGATCACGCCGAAAGCCTGCACCGCGCCCAGGATGACGATGAAAATCACCAGTGTGTTCATGGGCCGGCGCGAGCTGACCACCCAGGGCCGCACCACGTTGTCGATCATGCCCACGACGCCCGCTCCCCACACCAGCATGAAAATCCCCCAGCCGATGTTGCCCTGAGCGAAGAGGACGCCGGCCGCGGGAATCCAGGCCAGCGCCGAGCCGACCATCGGAATCACCGAGCCGATCGCCGCCGCCAATCCCCACAAGGCCGGGGATCCCAGGCCGGCCATCCACACGCCCAGCCACAGCAACAACCCTTGAGCGGCCGCCACGGCCAACACGCCGTAGACGCTGGCTTCGATCATCTCCGTGGCCACGTTCAGCAGCTTCGCCGTCCGCTCCTCGTGCAACGGCGAGATCAGCAGAATCTGCTTATAGATGTGGCGCCCGTTCTTGAGGTTGAAATACAGCGACATGAACGCCACGATCGCGTTCATCAGGCCGCCCCCGATCGCGCCAATCATCGAAAAGCTCTGCCCCAGAATGGAACCGCCGGCCGACCGAAGACGTTCCACCACAGTCTGGCGAATCTCCTCGGCCGACATGTTGAACCACTCGGCGACCCGGTTTAGGGGAACGCTCGCCAGTTCCCAAAGCCGCTCGGTGCCCTGCCCGAATCCACCCGGACCCAGCGACTGGTAGGCCTGCCGTCCCTCCTGGATCAGAATCGTCAGCATATACGTGAGGGGGCCGAAGATCGCGATAATGATCAGCACCGTGGACAGCATGGCGGCCAGAGAAGGACGCCGCAGGCGGTCCCGGATCCAGGTATGCGCCGGATAGAAGGCGACCGCCGTTACCGCGCCGGCCAACAGCGCCATCAGGAACGGACGGACAATCAGAAATACCAGATAGCAGGCGCCCACCAGCAGCAGCCACAACAGAATCCAGCGAATGCGCTGAATGGTGACCTGGGAGGTATCCGGATCGGCGGGGACCTCGCCGGCAACCGGTTCGGCGATCGCCTCGTCGTTGTCCGCTGCCTGGTCCGCTGCCTGCTTCGGCAACGGCGCGCCTGGGTCGCCGGAGGCCGGGTTGGTCGGAGGAGATTCCACTGGGTCGCCTGGTTCGTTCTTCCTTGAAGCCGTCTTGCCCGCGATTTGGCGGGCCAATTGCCTATAGCAAGTCTATGGGTTCTCCCGTCCTCTCAGCAAACACAGGACCATCCGAATGAATGAACCTGAGAGAGGGATCGCTCCAGCCTCCATGAGCCCATCCAATCGAACGCAAAAGCCGAACCGCTCTTTCTGGACCGAACAGATCGACCTGTGGGTCGCCGCGCTGGCGGGCGTCGCGATTGCCGCCTACCTCGTGATGCGGTTCGCCCTGCCCACGACGACAACGCCGGCGATCGCGGAAGCGCCGCTCTGGATCGCCATCGTCATCGGAGGCGCGCCGCTGCTTTGGCGACTGATCCGAGCCGCCGCGGCAGGCAATTTCGGCAGTGACCTGCTGGCTGGATTCAGTATCGTCGCGGGCGTCTTGAATAACCAGCCGCTGGTCGCCGCGATCATTGTGCTGATGCTCTCCGGAGGCGCCTCGCTGGAACGCTATGCCACCGGCCACGCCAAGTCTGTCTTAGAAGCCCTGCAGCGCCGGACGCCGCAGGTCGCGCACCGGCGTACCGAATCCGGCCCGGTCGACATCCCGCTCGATGAGGTCCAGGTCGGGGATGCCTTGGTCATCCTGCCGCATGAGTTGGCTCCGGTGGACGGCATCGTCACCGAAGGCCACGGCCGCATGAACGAAGCCTTCCTCACCGGCGAGCCGTTTGAGATGGCCAAGACGCCCGGCTCCCCGGTCCTCTCCGGCGCGACCAACGGCGAAGACGTCCTGCATATTGAAGCGACCAAGATCCCCGCCGACTCCCGCCACGCGCAAATCGTCCGCCTGCTGGAGCGTGCCGAGCAGGATAGGCCGGCAGTGCGCCGCGTGGGCGATCGCCTGGGCGCCTGGTACACCGTATTGGCGTTGAGCATCGCGGTTGCGGCGTGGTTGATCAGCGGTGATCCATTGCGCTTCCTGGCGGTGACCGTCATCGCGACCCCGTGCCCGCTGCTGATCGGGATCCCGGTCGCCGTACTCGGCGCGATCTCCCTGGCCGCCAAGCACGGGGTGATCGTCAAAACGCCCGCCGCGCTGGAGCAAATGGACCAGTGCAGCACAATCATCCTCGACAAAACCGGCACGCTGACCTATGGCTCGCCGTCGCTCTCGGAGATCATCCGCGGGCCGGGGGTCACCGAACAGGAGTTGCTGCAGCACGCGGGCAGCCTGGAACAATACTCGAAACATCCCTTGGCCTCGGCGGTCCTCGACGCGGTGCGGCAGCGCGGTTTGGTGATTCCCCGCGCCGAGCGCGTCAGTGAGAAACCAGGGCAAGGGCTGCAGGGAACCATTGGCGGCATCGATGTGCGGATCACCGGGCGCGGCAAGCTTCCTGAAATGGAGTTGCCGCCGGTGGCCGGCGGACTCGAGTGTATCGTCCTGTTCGGCGACCGCCTGGCTGGCATCCTTCGGTTTCGGGATGCGCCCCGCAAAGAGAGCCGGCCGTTCATTTCCCACCTGGCCGGACGGCACGGCGTCCGGCGCGTTGTACTGCTCTCCGGCGACCGGGAATTGGAGGTCCGCTACCTGGCCGATCACGTCGGAATCGATGAGATCTATTTCGAGAAGAGTCCGGAGGAGAAGGTCGAGATCGTCAAACAGGCCGCCGCGCAAGCCAAGACGATCTTCATCGGCGATGGTATCAATGACGCGCCTGCGATGATGATGGCCACGGTGGGAATTGCATTGGGGTCCCGTAGCGAGATCACCGCCGAGGCCGCCGACGCCGTCGTGCTCGATTCCTCGCTGGAGAAGGCCGACACGCTGGTCCACATCGGCCGCCGCATGCGGCGCATCGCCTTGCAGAGCGCGATCGGCGGCATGGCGCTGAGCATGATCGGGATGGGATTCGCGGCGATGGGCCTCCTGACGCCCGTGCTGGGCGCAGTGGTGCAAGAGCTGATCGACATCGCCGCGGTAGGCAACGCCTTGCGCGTGGGATTCTCCCGCGACCGGCTTGCGGATTTCTAATTCCGTTACACCAGAACCTCGAAAATCGCCGGGTTTTCCGCCGCCCGCGAACGTGCTATGAAGGAGAGGAATGGCAGGAACCGTAGTGGCACTTGGCTCGATTCGTCTCGAAGACGAACTTCGGGATCTCGCCCGGGTCTTCGGCTGGTTCGCCCGTTCGATTCCCGATGTGGAAGAGCTGGCGGGCTTTGTCCGTCACCGCGAAGTCGTCGCCGTCCTGTTCAGTCCCCACGAGGTCGACGACCAGTGGGAGTATGCGTTGCGGTCGGTTCAGAAAGCGGCTCCCCAAGCCCGGCTGATCGTCTGTCCGCGATTCTCCAACCCCGTCCCGTTCGAAGATCTCGCCCGGCATGGCGCCTTCTATCAGCTCCACATTCCCCTGGCCCGGCATGAAATCCGGCAGTGCCTGGGCTTTCTCAATTCGTGCATTGGCGCCGAGGAGGAAGCTCCCAGCAAGAGCGTGGCAAAAGTGGACGCTCGCGCCAAGACTTCGGCGGCGTAACTCGAACGGGAGCAAGGAATCCGAGCTCCGTTGCACGAGCCCTCCAACCGTCGAGCAGCCCATGTGGGGCAGGACCATGTCCCGCCAGAGCTCCATTAACTGTTCAGCAACATCCGCGTGGGGCGAGGTTCAGCTTGCGGAGGGCCCTCCCTCCTAGCTTCAGCTAGGACCAATAAGAGCGCGGGACCAGTGCTTACCGTCGAGTACCCGCATAGGGCGGGACTATGCCCCGCCAGAACCCCATTAACTGTTCAGCAACACAAAATACGCCGCCACGTAGATCGACAACAGCACCGCCCCCGACCAACGATCATGCTTGCCGCGCCCCCACAGCATGACGGTGGCGATGATCATGGCCGCGACTGCCAGAAAGACCCCCTCCACCGCCAATTTCGTATCGATGAAGGTGGGCGCGATCACCGGACCGATCCCCGACGCCAGCGTGGAGTCCAGCAGGCAGGCCCCGAGGATATCGCCCATCGCCAGGTCGCGCTGCCCGAGCTTGGTGGCCTGAATCGTCACCACGATTTCCGGCAGCGACGTCCCCACCGAGGTTCCGAAAAAGCTCACGATGTATTCCGGGACGCCCAGCGTGGCGGAAACGCCCAATAATCCCTGCACCGCCGCGCCCGCTCCGGCCACCACCAGGCCCAGTGAGCCGAGCATCAGGGCGAAGTGCGCGAACTTGGAACGGCTGGGCTCCTCCAGGACCGGCTCGGAGAACGGCTGCGCATACTTCCACGCGTAGTACGTCGCCAGCAGATAGGCCGCGATCAATATCGCTCCGTCGATCCGGGAATAAAACCCGTCCAGGAGAAGAAATCCGCTGAGGACCAGCGCCACGGCAGTTAACGAAGGCACAATGGCGTTGCGCCACGGCCCCATGGGGAACCCCTTGGCCGCGAAAGGAAGGATGCCCAGCGCGAAGGTGATCTGCGCGAACACCGACCCCGTGGCATTGCCGACGTTCAGATCCCCGTGACCGGCGATCGACGACATGATGGAATTCGCGATCTCCGGACCGTCGGTACCCAGCGCCACAATCGTGATGCCGAGAAAATACGGCGGGATATCGGTGCCATAAGCCAACTGGGAGGCGTTCTGCACCACCCAACGGCTGGCCGTCACCGTCACCGCCAAACCGGCCACCACAATGAAGAACGAAATGAAATCCATGCGCGGTGCCGGTCGGAGAGCCTTTGTAAGTTAGAGCTATTTCAAGTTATGCCGCGTCGTCGATGATCGCCTTCACCGCGACTTCCACTTCTTTCGCCACCGGCTCCAATTCCGGCGAACCGAACACCTTCATCAACTGGCTGGGAAGAATCGTCGCCAGCTGATATCCGTCGCCTTCTTCGTACACCGAAATCCGACAGGGTAGCGCGGTCGAGACGGCGCCGTTGGCCTCCAGCACCTTCTTGGCCTGGTGCGGATTGCAAACTTCATAGATCCGGCAGGCTTTATCGAACTCCACGCCCTTCTTCTGCATCGTGGCCTGAAGATCGTGCACCGTCATTATGCCGAACTTCTGCTTGGCAACCGCTTCATTCAACGCCGCGTCGATCTCCTCCAGCGACTTCTTGGAGTGCACCGCATAGAGCATGTTGGTCTGTTCTGCTTGGGATGAAGTTGTCATTTCCTTGCCTCGGATTCGTGGGACTGTTCCCGCTTGATCAGTTTCCCGAGCTCCGCCATCTCCTCGGCCATCAGTTGCACGATGTCGTCCACCGTCAGAATGCCGACCAGAGATTCCTCCTCGTCCACCACCGGGATGCGCCGGATCCCATGCATCCGCATGAGCTGGATCGCTTCGAACAATCCGGTCGACTGCGGACAGCTCACCAATTTCTCGAAGACCAGGTCGCCGACGGTGAAAACCTTCGGGTCCAGCCCGGTTGCCACCACGCTCAGCACGATGTCCCGGTCCGTCACGATCGCGGCGGGCTTAGCCTTGCCATCCACTTCATCGACGATCACCAGGTCGCCCACATGGTGTTGCCGCATCAGATGCGCGGCCTGCTCCGCCGTCGTGTCACGTCCCACGACCACTACTTCCCGGGAGCACAAGTTTGCGATTGACATTACAACCTCCAGAAATCTTCCTGCACGCCGTACTCCGATTCCCTCACATCCCCAGAACCGATGTCCACTCCCGAGGATTCGCCCCGCGGGACGAAGGAGGAACAAAGGGAGAACAGAACCGCGCGATATCCCCCACCGCACAGTGCTTTCTCACGCATCCCACGCGGGATTTTCTACCATGCGTCGATCCCAGTGAGCTTCGCCCCGGCCAGCTTCACCGACTCCGCCCACAGCCGGCGCGCATCCGCGTCATTCTGCCCGCGCGCGTGCGGCGTCTTCGGGGCGCATTGATCAAAGTAATCGCCGCTGCGGCCCGCGACCTCCGGCGTGGACGCGAGATAAATCATCGTCCGGGCGCCCTCCTGCTCGGAGATGCCCGTCAGCCGCAGCAACATCCGAACAATCGGCTGCAGCCATCCTCCCGCCTGATTGCCGAACCGTGTTGCGACCACGCCGGGATGATGACAGTAGGCCCGCACCCCGGTCCCTTCAGCGCGCCTGGCCAACTCCCGCGTAAACAGGACGTTGCACAGCTTCGAGCGGCAATAGGCGGGAAACCCGGAGTAGCCCTTCGGCAATATTGCAGATCGTCCAGATCCAGGTCCTGGCGCGCATGAGCCGTCGAAGCCGTGCTGACAATACGCGCTTCCCCGGTTTCCCTGGCCGCCGCCAGCAAAGGCTCCCGCAGCAGTTGCGTCAAAACGAAATAGGAAAGATGATTCGTCGCGAAGGTTCGCTCCATCCCGTCCGCCGTCAGCTCGCGCTGCGCGAAGATCGCGCCGGCGTTGTTCATCAGCACGTCGATCCGGGGCGCCAGACGAGCCACCTCTTCAGCCGCGCGCCGCATCTCCGCGAGCACGGAAAGATCCGCCAGCACCACTGCATGATCTGGTACATGATCCTGATGCGGAGCGATCTGCCGCAACCGGTTCAGCGCCGCCTCGGCCCGCACGGGGTTGCGAGCCACCTGGATGATCCGCGCACCCTTGGCGGCCAGTTCCTCGGCGGCCACCTTGCCGATCCCCGAGGTCGCGCCCGTAATCACTACCGTCTTTGCTTGCATCGCCTTTGTTTGTAGCAGGGATTCCACCCACTGCGCCGCAAAATTCCCATCCCGCGTATCCACCAAAACGACAAAAATGGTGCGGACGGCCCCTGGCTTGCATCTGATTCGCTATAGGATGACTCTAATGGAGATAAGGCCTTAAATATGAAGTGGTCCTGGAAGCTCGGTACATTCGCGGGCATTGGCGTCTTCGTCCATGCAACGTTCAGCATTCTGATCGCCTGGGTGGTGCTCAGCCGCTGGACGCAGACCCATAACGTACAGGCGACCGTGGATTCCGTCTTTTTCGTGCTGGCGCTGTTCGCCTGCGTCGTGCTGCACGAATTCGGTCACGCGCTCACCGCCAAACGATTCGGCGTGATGACGCGCGACATCACCCTGCTGCCGATCGGCGGCGTGGCTCGCCTGGAACGCATGCCGGAGAAGCCGCAGGAAGAGTTCCTGGTCGCCATCGCGGGTCCGGCGGTGAACGTGGTCATCGCGATTATTCTGTACGCGATCCTCGTGGGAACCGGACAAATGACGCCGATCACCGAGGCCACCATGCTGGACGGCCCCTTCCTGGTGCGCCTGATGCTGGTGAACATCACGCTGGTGCTGTTCAACCTGCTGCCGGCGTTCCCCATGGACGGCGGACGCATCCTGCGGGCCGCGCTGGCCATGCGGATCGATCATGTGCGCGCGACCCAGATCGCCGCCTCGGTCGGGCAGGGCATGGCGTTGCTGTTCGGCTTCCTGGGCTTCTTCTTCAATCCCGTCCTGCTGTTCATCGCGCTGTTTGTCTGGATCGGCGCCGAGCAGGAAGCCTCCATGGCGCAGTTCAAGCATGCCTTCTCCGGAATCCCGGTGCAGCAGGCGATGGTCACTGAGTTCCACGTGCTCCACCCGCATGATTCCCTGCAGCGCGCCGTCGATTTCATCCTGGCCGGCTCCCAGCAGGATTTTCCCGTGATGCGCCCGGACGGGCAGGTCGCCGGGATCCTGACCCGCAACGCCCTGATGGCCGCGCTGGCGCAAAATCGGATGGCCACGGTGGGCGAAGTGATGGACACCGACTTCCAGGTGGCCCAGTTCGGCGAGATGCTGGAGCCGGCGGTCGCGCGGCTGCAGCAGTGCCGCTGCCGTACGATGCCGGTGATGCGGAACGGCGTACTGACCGGTTTGCTGACTACCGAGAATATCGGCGAGTTTTTGATGATTCGCTCCGCGCTCGACGGACGAGCCTCCTCGGTGCCCCCAGTGCTTCGGCAGGCTGGCTAGGCTCGACAGCCCTGCCAGTGCGGGAACCGGAACACCTCGGCGGCCGCCTCAGCACCATGATTTCCTTCGCTTAGGCGCTATCTGATCTCCACCGGGACGCCCGCTTGGCCGGGATACACCGCTGCCGCCGCTCGAATGGAGCCAACTCCTAGGACTGCGGTGGTCATAGTACCTCTTAGAACAGGCCCTTAACGGCATGTCATTGAAAAATAATGCTATACGCCGCAGTACTCCCCCTAAAAGGGCCTTGATGTCATATATCAAGCCTCGCACTGCAAAAATTTCGTCCGCAAATTAGGGTTTGTCCGTAAGCAGAACAGACACCTTCCCCAAGTGTTTCCCAAGCTGGAATTGCCTATTCTGAAGCTGGAGAGAGGAAGATAGACGACCATGAGGAAACGGCTCTATTGTGTATTTGGCGGTGCATTCCTTGCGCTTGGCCTGAATCCAGTGATCGGACCCATGATCGGAATGGAAGGCGGACTCGCGTTACTGGCGATGGTCGGCGTTGGCGCCGTCCTGGGTGCGGTCGTCAGCATCGTCCTGGACGTCTTCCTGAGCGAAGCCGGGAAACTGAACGTTTCGCCGTAAATACGCCGGCGCTTGATTGCCATTCGCCCCCGTGGATCGCGACATGCGCGGCGCGGGGGCGTTCCTTTTTTCGCGGAGGCGGGTTTCGATCCGAACTGATCCTACCGGGCGCTTTCGGAGCCTCGGCTCTTGGAGCCCCAATTTTCCGGAGCGGTCGCTATTGGAGCCCATGGCTTCGGGAGGCCGATTGGAGAGGCGCCGCCGCTAGGCCGACGCCTCCGGACTCACCGACAGGAATTGCGCGGCCAGGTCCGGTTCCTTTTGCAGCGCCTTGCGCCAGCAACTGCGGCTTTCCTCCAGGTTTCCCTGAGCAAACAGCACGTTCCCCAGGTTCAGCCAGGCTTTGGCGAACTCTGGCTCGACCTCCACCACCTGGCGGTAGCGCTTGGCGGCGAGTTCCAGCTTGCCGAGCGACTGGTGCAGCGTAGCCAGGTTGTAGACCACGTCCCAGTTGTCCTCGTTCGTCTCCCGGCAATAGCGGGCGGCGGCTTCCGGATCCTTGGATTCAATGGCGATCGCGGCCAACGCGCGCCGAGCGCTCAGGTTGTCCTGCTCCAGCGCCAACACCTGTTCGAACGCCTGCCGGGCGCCGGCTTCCTCGCCCGCATCCCAACGGCAGGTCCCCAGATTCACCCATGCATCCACCCAACCGGCGCTGAGCGCCACACACTTCTCAAAAGCCTGCGCCGCTTCGGCCGGCTCTCCGGCGCGATGCCGCAACGTCCCGAGCTGGAACCAGCAATCGTCACGGTCCGGCGTCAACTGCAACAGCTTGAACCAGGTATGCATCGCCTTCTGCGGCAGCGGAATCATGGCATAGGACTGCGCCAGTCCCTCGATCGCGTCCACCTCATCCGAGCGAAGCTCCACGGCGCGCTCAAAGGCCCGCGCCGCTTCCCGATACTGCCGCAGCCGATGCTTACAGATGCCCAGGTTGTACCAGGCGTCAAAATCATCGGGCGTCGATTCGGCCAGACGGCTGCTCCATTCCGCGGCACGATCGAACTCGCCCCGGTCGGCCGAAAGGGAGAACAGCGCGAACAGCGCCGCCGGCGAGCGAGGCTTGGCCGCACGCAGACGGGTCGCCAACTCCGCCGCCTTATGGGAATTCTCGCCATTCATCGCCGCCGTCAGGGCATTGGCCAGCAACTCTTCGCGATCCGGCCCGCCTTCCAGCATGCGTTCGTAAATCTGCAGCGCTTCGGCATGATTACCCAGCAGTTGCAGCGCGGCGGCCAGTCCGAACAGCGCCGGGACATAATCCGGCTGCAAGTTCAAACTCTTGGCAAAACACGGCTTGGCGTCCACCGGCTGACGCCGGTTCAGGAAACAGATTCCCAGCGCGAACCACGCCTTCGGCTGCTTGGGATCCACCACCAGCGCCCGCTGCAGGCTTTCGATCGCATCACGCCACTTATACTGCCGAATCTGACAGATGGCGCGATTGAAGCTCGCAAACGGATGCCCAGCGTACTTGTCCGACAGGACGCGATATTTCTCCGCGGCCTCATCATACCGCTCGATCTCAAACAGCACCTGCCCGGCCAGCAGCAGGGAATCCTCACTCTCGGCGGCCTGTTCGAGCTCCTTCAGCGCGTCCTCGGGCGCTCCCTCCAGACGCAGGCGAACCGCGATCACCAGCGCCGGATCCGCGACCGGATGGCCCTCCCCGCCCGCATCCTGGGATTCCAGTTGCAGTTCCGCCGACACCGGGCCGGAGTCCATCACCCAGGTCCATTCCTTCTCGGCTTGCCCCGGCCCGGACCGATCCGAGTTGGACGCCTCCGGCTTGCGATCCTCGTCCTGGGGTTCTAGCTGTGTGGTGTCACTCATCGTGATTACTCAAAAGGTGGCGAAATACCTCGCCCTCAAATCTTTTCCTGCACCTGCCTGGCCTGCACCTGCTCGACCCGCACCATCTCCGACTGCCTCCGCTCCGACTGCATTCACTCCGACTGCCTCTGGCGGCATCCCGATGCTCCGCCGCAACCCCATCGGCCTCCGAGCCATCCTCCTACTCGAGCCATCCTCCTACTCGACCCGGCCTACACATCGGCGCGAATTGGCTCGGCGGACCCATCCACTTTCACCACGCTCGAACCTGCGCCGTCCCACCGTCGGCGAACCAGCCGCGGCCGCAGCGTCCGCAGACGCATTTGCGGCACGTAGGTCCCCAGTTGCCGGATCCCGGCGCGGCGCAGCCGCAACGTCCGCTGCTGCACGGCATGGCTGACCAACTCAAACCGGCACGTCGCCGGACCACCCATCGGAGTCCGAGCGGCCGAACGGGCCTCGGTGGGATTAAACTCGCGCGGTTCTTCGGATTCGTTTACGCCGACCGGCAAAATGCAGCGCGCCAACTGCTCGGCCGGCTGCATTCCAAACCGCGGACGCACCATGCGGACCGAGGCGCTCAGCACCTCGCGGAATACCGGCACCATCTCTTGCTGGGGGAACCAGATCGGCGATTGGACGGTGGCCTGCTGCCTGGTCGCATACAGCGCTGTGGCGTCTGGCGCACCGGTTAGATCCGAGTCCCCGGTCCAAAACTCCAGGGCCGGAGCTTGTGCTTCGGGGACAACCGGCGCCAGCGGAATCTCGATCCGCCCCACGACCGGCGGCTCCTCCTCAGGCGACGCCTGGCGCTCCGGATAGTGTAACCAGGACGCCAGCGTCGCGAGATCGGCATTATCGATCGGCGAAGGCTCAATGGCGCGGGCCGTCGCCGCGGGCAGCGCGGGTGGATCGTGAACGGGCAACTGCTTCAGCCACGCCTCGACCGGCGCATAACTCACCTCGGCCACTACGGGATCAAAATCGGTTTGCGGGATCTCCACTTCCGTGCCGCCCTTAGGGGTGGCCCGTTCACTGGGATCCACATACAGCGGCTGCGCCGGCAGGTTCGCGGGCGCCGGCGGGGCAATCTCCATCAAAACGGCCGCTTCGAGCCGGAACGTTCCAGCGGGCAGGTCCGGATCCTGATCGTCCTCGGAACCCGGCGCAGCGTCGCGCTCCGGTGCGGCATCCGTCGTCACGGCCTGCAGCGCGAGAAGATCTTGCTTCGCCACGCGCTCCAACTCATGCTCCGGCGAAACGTCGAGTGCCGATGCCGCCGTATCACCGTCGGGCTTCGTCTCCGGTTCGGGGGCGGACCGTCGCGAGATCCGTTGACGCCGGATCGCATCGGCGGCCAGGCGCTGCGTTTCACCCCAATAAAGCTGCTGGTGCTGATCGGAGCAGAAATCGCGCAAACCGCGCCAGCGCGCCAGCAGGGGGATCTTACCGCCGCAGAACAGACAGACGTGCGCCCCGGAGGCGTGCGGGGAGAATTCCTTCTTCTCGCCGGATTCCGCCGATTGCGCCGAAGCTGGTTGCGCCGAATTGGGTTTCCTCGATGGCACGTGCTGGCAATCCAGGCCGGAGCCGATGGGCAAAACTCCGCCGGCTCAAGGCGAACGCGTCGCGCCGGCACGAGCGTTTCCGGAGGGCCGGCGCTATCTAATGTGTTATCGGCGTTTTGGGAGGAATATCTTTAGTGCGCCCTAAGTAGGTCTCCTTGACCCCCGGAACGAACACGGGCTAGTTCTCTTTCAGCCTAAGGTTTGCGTGCGGTTTGGCCGATAGCGGGATTAGCCAAGATGGACCCTTTTGCCCGCCTAAAACGCGCGGTCGGCCTGGACACCACGCCCCGCAAGGAAGACTACCCGAACTGGGTCGAGGCGGCCAAACTATTCGCCTCCAAGAAGTATCCCGAGGCCGAGCGCCTGTTCCAGCAGACGCTGGAGGAACTGCGCGACGCCGGAGAAGGCGATACCGCTATCGGCATGATTTCCGCGGACTTGGCGCGGACGCAATGGCGGCGGAAAAAGTTCCGGCAAGCCCGCGAGACTGTGGAGGACGCACAGAGCCTGTTGAGCGGCCGGCGGGCCACGGCCGGACTTGCCGACTGCCTGGAGATTCAGGGCCACCTCCTCCGCGACGAAGGCAATCCCAAGGAGGCCATCGATCTTTATCGCGAGGCGTTGGCGATCCAGAAAAGGCTCCCGCTGGATGTGGAGCGGCTCACCCAGCGCTATCGCGACCTGGGCTCGGTGCTGCTGGGTGTGAACGATGAGGAGTCCCGCGAACTGCTGGAACGGGGTATTCAGATCGCGCGGGACCACCGTGGCAATCAGTCGCTCCTGGTCGTCCGGGGAATGCTCGAGCTGGCCCGCTACCAGGCGACGCTCGGCGACCAGGGCGAGGCGCTGGACACGATCAAACAAGCTGCTCAAATCGAGGTGGATGATTCTCCGCTCTCGCCGACCATCACGGAAATGCTGGAGAGCGTGGCCGCCTCGCTGGTGCGGGCCGGCAAGCTGGAAGACGCGGTCTATTATTATGAATCCGCGCTGAAGATCGCCGAATGCAAGGTGGGCGTGGACGTCGTGCATCTGGCCGGCCTGATGACCGGTCTGGCCGATATTCGCCGTACCGAGGGAAATGAATCGGCCGCTCTGGAGTTGCTCCAGCAGGCCGTCGCGAAATTGCAGGGGCGCTCGACCCACCACCTGCCCGCCGCCTTGGAGTCCCTGGGCGACTGTTACGCGCAGACGGGCCGGCTGTCCGATGCCGTCAAAAGCTACGAGGCCGCCCTTGCGTGCTGGCTCAAGGAACCGGATCTTCATCGGGACCGGATCGAAGAGAATCGGGCCATCCTGGACACACTCCGCAGGCAAGCCCTGGCCTTATCCCACCCGGCGATGGCAAAGTCCAAAGTCGCCAAGAAAAAGGTTACGTCTTCGCTCAAGATGTCGGACGAGCAGGCCAAGAGCCCCACCACCGTCTCGGCAGCCGACCGCGCCAAGTTCAAGTTGCCCAAGGCGAATTTCCGCTCGCCGGTGAAACCCAAGGCCAAGCCAAAGGAAACCAAGGAGCCGACGGTGATCCCGTTGCAGATTCCCGCGGACGGATCCGTGGTGGTCACCGGTTTGGCTCCCGGCGCCAGACCACCAGCCGGCATGGGAGGCATCCCACCAACCGGACCCTCGGCAACCCCTCCGGGCGGCTACCGGGTCGGCAGCACAATGTTCCCCTCCGGAGGGGGTTCGGCGACTCCAGCGGGCAGCTCTCCGAACACGGTTCCGGGCACGCCAACGGGAAGGCCCGGAGAAAAGAGCGCCGGCGATCCCACGACTGCCGGGGCCAATGCCAAGGACCAGGCAAAGGACGAGAAGAAAACAGAGGGTTCGCGCGAGCAGATCCGAGCCGAGCGGCGCCTCCGCGCCCGCCGGTCCAATCCGGGCAACAATCCAGGCACTCTTGGTTCGCAGCCCCCACCCGCGGCGGGCCCCGTCGTGGTGACTCCGGGAACAGGATTCGTGGTTTCCTCCGGGTCGGCGACCCCGCCCCCGGGCGCCGGAGTGCCGCTGTCCCAGGCCGGATCAATCCCTTCGGGAGGCGGCGCTTCCTATGCCCAGCCAGTGAACCGCGGCGGCGCGGGAGAGAGCGGCCGTGTTCCTGGCGGTCAATCCGGCGGTGGCTCCGCCCCCCAGGGAGCATCGTCCGGACCGAATGAGCGTCCTGGAAGACGCGGCGGCCGTCCGCAGGATACGCAAGGTGGAGGAAATGCAGGACATTCTGCTCCCGTGATTCACGGCATTGGCCCGAGCCCCGCAGGTTCGGGCGCGCCGGCGGGCATCCCGGGCAGCGGACCGGCCGGCGGCGGCATCTCTGGTGGAGGCCTTCCCGGCTCCGGCATCCCAGGCGGCAGCATCTCTAGCGGAGGCGAGGCAGGCGGGGGAATTGTGGGCGGAGGTCCAGCAGGCGGAGGAACCGTCGGCGGACACGGCGTTGGCCAGTTGGGCGGCTCTGGTTTCTTCGGGTCTGGAGGTCCAGGAGGCGGCACAGGATCTGGCGGCCATGCGGGTCCCGGCGGCTATGTAGGTTCCGGAAGTGGCCATGCGGGCTCGGAAAGCCTTGCGGGTTCGGGTGGTCCAGCGAGCCCAGGCGGTTACGCGGGTTCCGGTTCGGGCTCCCATGCTCCGTCAGCCGGCGCGCCCGGCGGCAACGGAGGACCCTTCTCCGGTTCCGGCGGAGCGGGCGGCGCGTATCCCAACTCGGTACCGGGGGCTTTTCCAGGCTCCGGGCCAAATTCGATGGTGGGATCGGGACAAGGTCCGATGGCCGGCTCTGGCCCGGGTTCTGTTCCAGGTTCCATGACGGGTCCGATGCCCAATGCGATGGGCGGTCCCGTTGCTGGCATGCCGGGCGGATTCCCCGGCGGCTTCCCCCCGCCCGCCGGATTTGTGCAACCCGGTGGCGGCCCCGGAAGTGGCCCGGGAAGTGGCCTTGGAAGTGGCAATGTGGGCCCGTATCCGGCAGGTCCGAATTTCGGCGTTTACCCGCCCTATGGCCCCCCCGGCGGCGGAAACGCGTTCGCGGATGCAGGCCCCGGTGGGATCCGTTTCCTCGATCCGGCTGGACAGCCGATGCACCCGGCGGCATCGCCCAATCAGACGGCGGAAATGCAACTGACCGTCCAGGTTCCCGGCGCCAAGCCTCTGCCGGACGGTACGCCGGTCACCGAACACCTGCGCATCCCCATGGTTCCGCCGCAGGAACTCCGCGGCTGGGAGGAACTCGAGTTCGAACTGCTCGGATAAGCCTGCGCCCGTTACCTCGCGCGCTATTCGGTGTATCCCAGGATCTTGTCCATCGAAGTCTGCGCGATCGGATGGTAGCCGGGACGCGCCTGGCGATAAATGGCCACCGCCCGCTGTTTCCCTTCCGGTGTTTTCACCAATTCGGTGTAGATCGGCCGAATGAACTTCTGGCGCCCCACTTCGATCAGGAACGCCTCCATGCGCGGGTAGGCCGGTTCGTAGCCTGCGCGCACCGTCATTTGCAGCCAGACGTCCAGCACTTCGCTGTTGCCGGTGTCGGTGAGCTGAAAGACGCGGTCCAGTTCGGCCATCTGCGCCGAGCTCAGGTTCGGAACCTCGCGCCCCGCCGAAGGTGCCTAGAAACTCCAGCCACTCCTGGGTGGACCAGCGGCCGGCGTCGATCTGATCAGCGGGCTTGTCTCCCGAGGCGAATTGCGCGGCATCGGCTGCGACCGCTTCCAGGCGCGGGGAAACCGCGCGGGGGGCGGTTCGCGGGAAGTCCTGGCTCATAGACCCACTCGTCTATCGCGATCTGGGCGGCCTCTTTAGGATGGGCGGCAAACAGCTCCCGTTTGAGGTAAACCAGCATCGTGTCGGTGGTGATGCTCTGGAAGGCGAACTCGTCGAAGTACCGGCGGAGGTAGGCGTCAAAGGTTTCCCGGCCGAACACTTCTTCCATCCGGCGCAGCAGCAACGCGCCCTTGGTGTAGGGGATCCCGGTCACGGCGGTATCCGGATCGCGGCCGGCAAGATCGATATACAGGAGCTGATCGGCCGCCGGCATATCCTTCATTTCCTGCTTCAGGTCCCGGAGCTCCAGCGCGCGCTCCATGGTGGCGAGCTCAGCCCCATACACATCTTCCTGAATTCGGTTCTCGATGTACGTGGTAAATCCTTCATTCAGCCAGAAATCGCGCCACGTAGCATTGGTGACCAGATTTCCCGACCAGGAATGCGCCAGCTCATGCGACACCAGCCCGACCAGGCTCTTATCGCCCGCCAGGATCGTGGGCGTGGCGAAGGTCAGCCGCGGATTCTCCATGCCGCCGAAAGGAAAGCTGGGCGGAAGGATCAGCAGGTCATAGCGGCCCCAGCGGTAGGGTCCGTAGAGCCCTTCCACCGCGTACACCATCTGCTCCATGTCCTCGAATTCGCGGGCGGCGGCGTCCACCAGGGGCGGCTCGGCCCAGACGCCGGTGCGCCGGCCCACTTCGCGGAACTCCAGGTCGCCCACCGCCAGCGCGATCAGATACGGCGGAATCGGCGTATCCATGGAGAACTGGAAAATCCCGTTGGCGCCGCCGGTCCGTTCGGCGCTCATCAGGGCTTCCAACTCCACCGGCGCGTGAATCGTGGCGGAATAGCTGATCCGCACGCCGGGCGAATCCTGGATCGGGATCCAGCTCCGCGCATGGATGGACTGGTTCTGGCTGAACAGGAACGGAGCCGTTTTGCCCGCGGTCTGCTCCGGGGTCAGCCACTGTAGTCCGCTGGCTTCCGGACGAGAAGCGTACGTGATCCGCACGCGGCGGGTCCCTTCCGGCAGCGGAATGGTCAGCGGAGCGCCGAGGATCGGGTCCGTATCGCCCACCGTCCACTCCGCGACCGCGTAGGTGTCCCCGTCCGGCGAAGTTTCGATTTCCTGGATATCCAGATCCCGGGTATCCAAAATCAGCGGCGCAGCCGGATCCGTGACAACGAGCCCGAGTTCGGCGGTTCCGGCCAGCGTCTTCTGCTCGAACGACACGGTCAAATCCAGCACGACCTCGGTCACGCGCACCTGGTCCGGCTTGCCGTACGAATGAACGTCCCGAGCGTCAGCGGTCTTCATCGCGTCCTCCGTTGCGGTTCCCGATTGGCACGCCGCCAAGGCGCACATCGCCGCCACGACGACGCCGATGCGCCAACTGCTTGGCCAGCCGAGCTTTCGCCGCCGCTGGTGGATCTTCCGCATACCTGATGTTCCCCCATCGATTTTGCAGTCAATCTTCCTAGGGTAGTGGGTCGGCGGGGGAAGCGCCAAATCAAAGGGGAAGAAATGGGGACGCGTAAGGTCCCCGACGCGCGCGCCACGATTGTTGCGGATCGATCGACGAATTAACTCGCGACCGCTTCCGGCTTTGCCGCCGTGGTTTCCTGCGCCTTCGGCTTTGGCTGCGCCAGCGGGCATCGCTTCGCCAGAGCATCAACGCGCGAGGAGGCGACCACACGGAATTCCTTGGTGTAGGATTCGTGGTTCCGCTCAACTTCGCGCAGCCGGTAGACGTAGTTCACCATCAGCCCGGCGGACTGCTTCAGCCCGTTCGACGATGGGTCGCCCAGCCAGTTGATGCGGTCCAGGCTGGCGCCGTTGCGCAGATGGAAGCGAGCCACCGGATCGAGCGGCTTGCCTTCGACCTTGCCGCCCTTCTTGGCGTGGATCAGATAGTAGGCGCAGGCGGCTTCGAGCTGATCCCGCACGGCCTCGCGGCCAAAGCGGTCCTCGGACCAACTGGGATTGGTGACGTGCTTGTTGAGCTTGGCCAGCTCAGGCTGCGTAGCCAGCCAGCGGCGGAACCCGGGCACCGGGCTCAGCGTGGCGAAACGCCGCAGCTTGGGCAGTTCCCGGCTCAGCTCCTCCACCACCTGCTTGATCAGGAAGCTGCCGAACGGAACGCCCGTCAGCCCTGCGTGGCAGTTGGTGATCGAATAGAACATCGCGCAATCGGCCGATTGCGCATCCCCGATGTTGAGCTCCGGGTCGACCAGGGACTGGATCCGTCCCTCCATGCCGTGCGTCAGCCCGACTTCGATGAAGACGATCGGTTCGTCGGGCAGCGCCGGATGCAGGAAGGCGTAACAACGCCGGTCGGCTTCGAGACGCCGCCGCAGATCCGACCAGCCCTGAATCTCATGCACGGCTTCATACCGGATCAGCTTTTCGAGCATCGCCGCCGAGGTGTTCCAATCAATGCGATGCAGCTCTAAAAATCCCCGGTTAAACCAGGACAGGAACAGATGCGCCAGATCATCGGCCGCGCCGGCCCACTCGGGATGCTCGTCGGCGCCGCGCAGCAGGTGGCCGCGCATACGAACCAGCGTCGCGGTTCCCTCCGGAGCCATGTTCAACAGGTGAAACAGATCCTGGCGGGGGGCCTGAACCGCCTGCCGCAACCGCTCCAGGTTTTGCGGCGTCGGGTCCTGTTCAAAATCGGCGCCGGCTTTGCCAACCGCCTGAGGGTTGGGCGCGAATTTCTTGACCAACAGGTCAAAGAACTCATTCTTGCCGGCTTCATTTAAGGCATTAAAGGATGCGACCGTCTCGGTCGCCAACCGCGTGCCGGATAGCTCGCCGCGCTCGGCGAGCAACTTCTGACAGAGTTCGATGGTGTCGCTGGCGGAGCCTGCCTGCTTTCCGGATCCGTTCGTGGACGAGGAAAGGCCGAAAAAGGCTAGTAAGTTCATCGCCGGTCCCTTCTTCCGTTCGCCCATCTATCGACAGTTTTATCCTTAAAGTTGAGATGCGGCTCCTCGCCGTCGCGTTGCATCGCTTTCGCCCCCTGGGATTCCGTCGCCCACCTTGCCCCCTGTGACGACGCTTCCCATTCTTCATCATACCCGCGCAATGGCCGCCGTGCGGGAGGGGTTCCGGATTGATTACATTGCGGTTGCAGATCCAACTGAAACGGTAGTGCGGCGGAGAGGGGATTTTCTCACTGGGAGGATTGCGGACAGGTATGACCGTGCCACTCGGGTTGCCGGCGCTGGCGCGGGGAAGTGGTGTGGACGGAGGAAGGGACATTGCGCTCCCTGGCAGTCGCGGTTCCGAAGGGAGGCTGGCGCAGCGTAAGTTCGTGCGATCCCGCTCGCTACCGAGCTTGTGTGGAAACGCGGGTTGTGGGGCTGAGCGCGGTCGGTAGTGCGGACTCAGGATGGTTGCGTTGCGCTTGCTAACGCGCGCGGTTCTGAAGGTGGTGCTGACGGGCCGTAGGGCTTGTGGTTCCTTGGACCGCTGGTCCCGCTCGCTACCGGTCGCAGTTCGGTGCTGACGACTGTTTGACAGGGGCAGGGATGGCGTTGCAAGGTCGCGAGGCCTCCTGGCACTGAGGCTGCGCGGCGAACAAGCCTCGCCCCACGTTGGGCTGGCTAGACGTTGGTCAGCCAATAGAACCGGTAGGGCGGGATCACCAGCGACCCGTTGTGCATGGCACGGCACCTCCCCGCTGGCCAAGTCCTTGGGGTTCGCCATCGGGAACCGCGTCGAATCGTCCAACGCCTTCAAGTCCAGATGTTGCGGATGATCGTCGAAGTTGGCCACCACGATCACCGTTTCCGCGATCTTCTCCGGATGGCGGCGCAGATAAACCAGCAGATGGTCATTGCCGGAGTCAACCAATTCGCGATTGTTGAAGTCGGCGAAGGCGGGAATGGTCTTGCGAATCGCGATCAGGCGCTGGAGTCCGTGAAAGACGCGGTTTTCAACGGTCCGGGGCTGATTCCGCAACTCGGCGCGATCCCAATCAATGATCGGCCGGTGCAGCCAGCGGGAATCGCGGCGGCGAATCGGATCGTCTTCAAAACTGTAATCGTTCAGCGTGCCCAGCTCATCGCCGTAGTAGAGCAGCGGAATGCCGCCATAGGACAGGATGACGCTGTGCAGCAGCAGGATCAGGCGGATCGCGTGGCTGATCGCCTCGTCATCGCCGCTTTCGAGCGCCGACTCGAGCCCGACCAACGACGCCAGGGATCCGGAAATACGCGCGTCGCCGGTTTTCTGATTCCGCCCGAACGGACGTCCGCGCGCCGGCGACGGACCATAGTTGCCGGTGAAGTAATCGACCAGAAAGGCGCGATGCGCAGCCGGATCATAGCCGGCCCGCTGAATATCGACATCGTCGAAGCCCAGACCGATGTCGTCATGGCAGCGCAGGTAGTTGAGCCAGGTCGCCCGGTCCAGCTTATCGGGAAGGCTCGCGATGCCGCGGTTGAGGAGCTTGGCGTTCTTGGTCGCGACCGCCTCCCATAGAAGCGCCATCAGCGTCGCATTGTAGGCGATTTCACACTCCTTGGCGACGATGGCGTCCTCGCCGAAGTACTTCGTAATTTCGAACGGAGCGACGATCGCCTCCGCGATGAACAGCAGTCCTGGCGCGGTGATCTGGCAGCAGTCCTTCATCAATTGCAGGATCAGGTGCGCCTCGCGCTCGTTCTGGCTCGCCGTGCCGATCTTCTTCCACAGGAACGCCACCGCGTCCAGCCGGACGATGTCGGCGCCGCGGTTGGCCCAATAGAGAATGATGTCGACCATCTCAATGAACACCGCGGGATTGGTATAGTTCAGATCCCACTGGTAGCTATTGAAGACGGTCATCACCCACTTGCCCATCTCCTCGTCGTAGGTGAAGTTGCCCGGCGAGGATTCCGGAAAGATCTCCGGCATGGTCTCTTCGAACATGTCCGGGACGTCGCGATCCGGGAAGACGTAATAGTAGGCCTGATATTTCGGGTCGCCGGCGCGGGCCGCCTTGGCCCATTCATGCTCGTCGGAGGTATGGTTCACCACGACGTCCAGCGTCAGGAGCATCTTGCGCGCCCGCATAGACTCGGAGAGATCCTCCAGGTCCTTGAGCGTGCCGAACTTGGAATCGACCGCGCGGAAGTCACTGACTGCGTAGCCGCCGTCGCTGGCGCCTTGCGGACAGGCCAGGATCGGAAGAATGTGGATCAGGTTGATGCCGAGTTCCTGGAGATACGGAAGCCGTTCGTTCAAGCCCTTCAGATCCCCGGCGAAGCGGTCGGCATAGAGCGCCATCCCGGCCCACTCCGGACTCAGGAACCAGTCGAAATCCTGCTCGCGCTCCATGTCCTTGGCTTCCAGCTCCGGCGTGCGCTCGATATAGCGGCTGGCCAGGACCTCCACCAGCTTGATCATGTGATCGCGGAAGTCGCCGCGATGGCCGTAGAGATGGCTGAACAGGGAATGCACCGCATAGAAATTCGCACCCAGCCGCGTATAGAAATGGCGCAGGTTCTGGCGCTGGATCTCGGGACGCAGCTCGTCGAGGATTTCGTTCAGAAGGGAGTGCGATACCTGTTCGTACATGCTCTAGTGTTGTCTTCGGATGAACCGGGCGGTGTGCTTAGGGGAAGCCGGTCTGGCGTCCCTTACGGCCACTGATTCAGGAACGTGCGATAGACGGCGGCGTCTTCAATCACCGCGCCGCGCTGAACCACCAGCCGGGACGCAAACTGCTGCGCCCGCTCCAGGGTCACGCTCCACGGCCAGTGCCGCTCGATTCCCAGAATACACACCGACGCGAACGCATCCCCGGCGCCCACCGCGTCCACCACTTCCAGGCGGCCGGCCGGCGCGATGTCCGTCCTGCCCCTTTCCGCATCCAGCACAAACGCCCCCCGTTCTCCTAACGTCACGATGATCGCCCCGAGTGCATGCTGTTTCAGCATACGCTCCGCCATCTGGGCGACCCCTCCGGTGGGGTCCGCTGATAACAATTTTAGTTCGTCTTCGTTGATCTTCACCCAGCGGCAACGGCTCATCAGATCGCGGACCGCCGCCGGTTCCCACCACGGCTGGCGCAGATTCACGTCCATGAACACCGGGGCGGGATGTTGCCGCTGGAGCTCGGCCAGCGTCTTGCGGCAAGTTTTATGCCGCAGCGCGAGCGAGCCGTGATACAGCAGGCTCGGCGACAGCGCGACACCCGCGGGCGGCTCAATGAAGTCATAGGCGCGCGGATCGGCGATCGTGAAGTCCGGCTGGCCGTTGGTCAGGTGGATCCGGACCTCGCCAGTGGGGTGTTCGGGATCCCGCTGCAGCCCATCGCTCCGCATGCCCCAGCGTTCCATCTTGGCGGCGATCTCATCGCCCATCGGATCGTTGCCGACGCGGCTGATCATCAGCGGATTCCGTCCGAACGCCTGCAAATGCCAGGCGACGTTGAACGGCGCGCCGCCCAGCACGCGGCTTCCGTCCTCGAAGCAGTCAAACAGAACCTCGCCAAAGATTACGGGATGTGGAGATGGAGTCGTCATGTCTCGCTTGTAAATCGTTGTGCCTCGTGCGCCTTACCGGACCGCCGCCGCATCGCCTCCCAGAATTCGATCGGCAAATTGGGGATGATAGTGAACCACACCTTCGAGGATGCCCGCGGCGTAAAAACCTTCCATGCCGGCGAATCCCCCCTTGGCAAGATACAGCCGGTCGGCGTGCCCGGCCTGGGCGGCCTCTTCGCTGGCGCCCCGCGCGACCTCCGGGATCGCGTTCGCCACCAGCACCGACGGGATGTGGCTCACCAGCACCGGCAGGTCGTTCCCGCTATCGCCGGCAAATACCGTATTGCTATCATCGAAGCCCAACTGGCGCTGCAGATACTCCAGTGCGTGCAGCTTACTGGCCCGCTCCGGCAGGACGTCCAGCAGGCCAATCCCGATGGCTTCGTCCACGCTCCAGATCAGGCGTGCCGCGAGGTCCTGGGTCGACAGGATCTCCCGCACCCGCTCCACCGCGGCCTGCTGCGTCCCGTCGAGCTCCAGATAGTAGCTCAACTTGAAGGGCGTCTGCTTCCAGTCCTCCTGCAGCCGGATCCCTTCCACCGGTTTCAGCAGCCGGACCAGCTCCGCGTGCGTGAAACGCTTCCAATCGGTGGCGATGTGCCGGTCCCACGACTCCCAGACCTCCCAGTGCAGCGAGGCCTTCCCCGGACGCACGCGGCTAATGGTCGTGCCGACATCCCCGATCACATACTCCGGCGCCGGCAACCCATATTCGGCGATGGCATCCTCCACCATCTTGCGATTACGGCCGGTATTGAAAACCAGCGTGACGTCCTCGCCTTCCACCAGCCGCCGAAACAGCGGGCGGGCTTGCGCGGGCTCCGGCTGCGGCCCATTCGGCAACAGCGTCCGATCCAGATCCGTGCAGAGCAGCAAGCGCACTAGGCGGACTCCGCCGTTTCCGCCGACGCATCCGGCTGTTGCCGGCCTGCCCTGGACTTTCCAACCGTGGATTTTCCACCCTTGGATTTCCCTGCCTTGGATTTCTTGGGCGCGGCTTCGGCAGGTTCTTCCTTCGGCGTCGTTTCCCGCGGCTTGCAGGCGCCGAAGAAGTCGTAGAATTCGATGGCTTCAAGGATCCCCGCCGGCCCCGCCGCCTTGGCGAAATAGATATTCTCCAGGTCCTCGAGCTGCGACAGCTCCTCGTTGTGGCGATTGGCGACCACCACCGCCAGCGGATTCCCGCGCATCATGTCCTCATCGGCCCCGGACCCGCCGGCCACCAGAATCCGGTTCAAATCGATCTCCTGCGTCGCCGCCACATACCGCAGCGCGAGCCCCTTCGACGCCCGAATCGGCATCACGTCCAGGAACTGGCCGAAGGAGACGATCGCGTTCACCACCTGCTCCTCCTGCCGCAGCATTTGTCGAATCGCCTCTAGCGGAGGCGCCTTCTGCGGATCGATGTAATAGCTGATCTTGAAGCGGCTGCGCTCGGACTTGGGCTGCAGCACCAGCCCGTCGATGCCGTCCAGGATGCGCCGCACCACCGTCGGCGTCCACCCGGTTTCGATGTGCCGGGCCCAAGCGCGGTCCAGCGTCAACTGGGGCGCATAGAAAATCTCGGTCCCGCCGCTGGTGATCAGGATGTCCGGCTGCGGGATGCCGTGTTTCCGGATGGCCGCCAGCGCCGATTCCAGCCGCCGGCCCGTCGCGATTCCGAACAACATGCGAGCCCGGTTGCGGCGGATTGCCTCCACCAGTTCGGGAAGCGATTCCGGATTGGCGAGTAACGTCTGATCGAGATCCGAGAACATCGCGCGATCCCGGTAGCGGCTCGGATGGTCGCCATAGGGTTTATGCGCCACTGGAGCCGCCGTGCGCTCGGCAATCGGCCGGACCAAGTCCAGATAAGTCTTGGCATGCGCCTGCCACGAATAATGCTCGCGAACCCCGGCCAGCCCTGACGCGGACTTCTCGTTCCAGACCTCCGGATGCAGCAGGATCTGCTTGATCCCCCAGGCAATGTCGGCCGGATCCAGCGGATTGATCAGGAACCCGTTGTGGCAGTTGCCGATGATGTCGCGCGGTCCGCCGTCCTCGGTCGCGACAATCGGCACCCCGCACGCCGCCGCTTCGATCAAGGTCAGCCCGAACGGTTCGGTCAGCGCCGGATTGACGAAGACGCCTTGGGTCGCTGCCGCAATGCGGTAAATCACCGGCACCTCATCGGCGCTGTGATGCTTGGGATACGCAGCGGAACCATAGAGATCGTGCCGGTCGACCGTTGCCAGGATCTCTTCATAGACCTCGCGTACGCCGCCGTCGAGCTCCTCAATATCCTCGCGATTGCCGGCGATAATCACCAGATTCGCGGCCTCGCGCAGCTCCTCGTCTTCACCGTAGGCCTCGATCAGCGCCGGAATGTTCTTGCGCGCGTCGGGCCGCGACAGCGCCAGGATCATCGGCTTGTCCGGATCCTTCAAGAAGCGTTTGATCTCGGAATAGATCGGACTATCGAACTCCGTGCCATCCGGCGGATAGAAATTATCGAGATCGGTCCCCGGCGGGATCACGCGCATCCGATCCGGATGATAGTAGTCGTAGCGCTCGTACTGTTCTTCGATCTCCTGCTGCGTGCTGGTAATGACGCGCTCCGCCGAAGCCAGCGTCAGTTCCTCGGCCTGAATGCGCTGCCGCATGTTGTAGAGATCTTCGATTTCGGCGCGGCGTAACCCCGAGGCAATTAATCGCGACCGTTTGATCCGCCCCAGCGAATGCCCGGTGTGCACCAGCGGGATTCCCAGCGTATGCGATAGCCGGCTGCCCACATAACCGGCGTCGGCGTAGTGGCTATGTAACAGATCCGGCATCCGGTCCTGTTCCCGCAGCAAGGCGATCGTGTTATCGACGAAGGTATCGAGGTGGTCCCACAACGATTCCTTCCGCAGATACTCGGACGGACCGGCCTCAATGCGGAGGATGCGCGCCCCAGGCGCCAGTTCCTCCAACGGCTGCGCGTACTCTTCGTCCACCCCGTCGCCCTTCACCAGACGAGTCAGCAAATCGACGCGCTCCACCCCCGGCTCGCGAGCCAGCGCCCGCGTCAGTTCCACGACGTATTTGGTCTGTCCGCCCGTATCGGCATCGCGTCCGAGCTCCAGACGCTCACCCCGGATCAGCCCGTGGACGCTGATCATGCAGATATACAGCGGGCGGGAACTTCGCGCAGATGAGCTCATGCGGCCTCCTCGACAAAAAGCAGGATCTTGCAGAGAAAATGGCTCGCCAGACAGACGTGGGAGGCTCGCGACGCACCATGCAGCGATAGGGGCCGCGCGAAACAGGGAACCTGTTGAGAGAAAGAATGCAAAACAACCGCTACTTCCAGGGTAGCGGACCGGCGCTGAGACCGCCGATCACGGAGAAGACTGGGCGAACTGAACGAGCGGCGGACTTGCAATCCGTCGGATGCCGTCGCCTTGCGGAGATCCTCAATCCCCAGACCTGCGAGCCCCCAAATACGCGAGCATCTTCGCCTCCAGCCGGCCCTTGCTCACCGTATCCAGGATCAGCCCGCAGGCAAACATGATCAGCGCATAGATCGCCAGGCCGGTCGCCAGGATCGCCGTGGGGAATCGCGGCACCAGTCCCGTCTCCAGAAACTCGATGACGATCGGATAAGCCAGGATTAGCGCCGTCAGCAGAAAAATCGCTCCCAGCGCGGAGAAGAACGCCAGCGGTTTTTCATTCTTCACCAGCTTGAGGATCATCCACAGGATGCGAAAGCCATCGCCGAAGGTGCTGAGCTTGCTCTCCGATCCGGTCGGCCGTTCCTTGAACTTCGTTGCGACCTCGGCGACGGGGAGCCGCATCGTTAGCGAATGGACCGTCAACTCCGTCTCGATCTCAAAACCCCCGGCGAACACCGGAAAGGATTTCACGAAGCGCCGCGAGAACACGCGGTAACCCGAAAGAATATCCGTGAAGCTGGTTCCGAATAGCCACGCCACCGCGCGCGTGAACATCTTGTTTCCGAGGACGTGTCCCCTCCGGTATGCGGCATCGGCGGCCTGCGCGCGCCGGCCCACCACCATCGCGAGATCCTGCTCCTCGAGCAACGCCACCATCTCCGGAGCCGCCGCCGCGTCATAAGTATCGTCGCCATCCACCAGCACGTAGACATCGGCCTCAACATCGGCGAACATGCGCCGCACGACCCAGCCCTTGCCCTGCGTTGGCTCCTTGCGAACCACCGCTCCGGCCTCGGCCGCGCGTTCACGGGTCCGGTCCCGCGAGTTGTTGTCGTAGACGTAGACCGTCGCTCCGGGCAGCGCCTGCTGGAAATCCCGGACCACGGTCGCGATCGTCTTCTCCTCGTTGTAACAAGGCACCAGAACGGCGATCGTCTTGGCTGTGTTGGTTTCCATGAATTCCGCGCGAGGCGCGGCGCTTGTGCCGAGACCGGCAGGTACAGCGCGAGGCGCGCTATTCTCCGGCGACCTCATTCAAGTATTGGAGAATTGTCCCGAGTTCCGCGTCGCTATAGTCGCCGATTACCGACGCATGCCGCCAAGTGCCGCCATCGGTGATCCGCACATTCGCGGGCGCCTCGGTCCGCAGCACTGGAGCCGCGCTGGTCAGATCATAGAACTGCACCTCATCAGCCTTCTGCGCCACGACCAGCGCGGGCATCGCGTCCCCGCCGACCGTCACCGTCTTCACGTTCGGCGCCGTGAGCGCCTTGAGCGCCGCGGCAGTCGCCGGGACATCATAGATCGGCGTGGCCACTGGAATGCCGAGCCTGCCCACCAGATGGCACGTCGAGCAGCGTCCGAATCCACGCACCGCGTCACTGAATAACGCTTCGCCCCGCTGCGCGTTTGTGCTCAAAGGCGCACGCGCCTCGGTGGATGCTCCCGTCGCACCCGCACCAGACGCGCTCGCGACACCATTCAAGCTCGCGACGTAAGCGATCACCGCAGTCAGACCCGCCGCGTCCAGATTCCCTTCGAACGTCGGCATTCCGGTACCCGGCACTCCATTGCGAACCGTGTTGTTGATGAACTGCTCGGTGAATCCGCGAGCCGCCAGACGCGGAGCTCCGCCGCCCACGCCTCGCGCCCCATGGCAATAGCCCGACGAACACGTCTCGGCGAATTGCGATTCCCCGCGCCGCACCAGTTCCGCGACATCCTGCGCCTGGCTAGCCGCCGTCACAAGACACGCAGCAGTAAGTAGGATGAACAGCCGCTTCATTCCCCACCCTCCGGCAACGCGAACACCACCAGCGTCGACCCCAATCGGAAATTCTCTTCAGGGAACAAGCCAATCGCCGCGCCGCCCACAACGCTCATGTGCCAGCCGCTGGTCGTCGCGATGTACTGCCGACCGTTCACCGAATAGGACACCGCCGCGCCGCGATGTCCCGCGCCGGTATTGAAGCTCCACAGCTTCTCGCCGGTCTTGGCATTCAGTGCAAAGAAATTCCCTTCAGGGTCGCCGGTGAACACCAGATCGCCGCCGGTCGCCAGCATCGACGACATCAGCACCAGCCGATACGGCACGGACCACACCCGCTTGCCCGTCACCGGATCCCAGGCGTCCACGTGACTGTAGGTCTCACGATTCGGCGCCAGTTTCAACGGAAAGGCCCCGTTCATGAAATTCCCGCCTTCCACCGCGGGATTATCGTTGGGCGTGATGTCCGTGCAGATCTCATTCACTGGAATATAGTGATACCCGGTCCGCGGTGAATAGGCGGTCGAGTTCCAGCTCTTGGCGCCCGCCGCGCTGGGACAGAATGACTTCGTCTCGCCGAGCACCGGCTCATTGCGCCCCACCAGCACGCCATCTTCAGTCACACCGGTAATCCAATCGAACACCTCCGGCACGTTGTAGGAGCCCAGATACTCGCCGGTCTCGCGGTCCAGAACGAACGTCAGCCCGCTCTTGTTCATGTGCACCAGGATCTTGCGCATCCGGCCGTTGATCTGGCGATCCATCAGCAGCACTTCATACGCCGAATCGAAATCCCAGACGTCGTCCGGCACTTCCTGGAAATGCCACTGGAGCTCGCCCGTATCGGGATCGAGCGCCACGACGCTCGCCGTGTAGAGATTCACATCGCGAGCCTTGCTCTCGCCGGCCGGCACGCGCTCGGCGTCGTAGAAATCAGCCGCGGCATTGCCCGTGCCCCAATAGAGAAGGTCGAGTTCCGGATCATACGAACCGGTCAGCCACGGAGCCCCGCCACCGAATCGCCAGCTATCGCCCTTCCAGGTCTCGTTGCCCTTCTCGCCTGCGCCCGGCACCACATACCAGCGCCATGCGATCCGTCCCGTCGCCGTATCCAGCGCCGTCAGGTAGCCGCGATGCGCCTGATCGCCGCCATTGCCCCCGACGATCACTTTATCTTTCACGACCAGCGGAGCCGCGGTGATGTTGCAGCCGCACTGCTTGGGATCGTCCATCGACGTCTTCCACACCTGGCGGCCCGTCTCGGCATCCAGCGCGACCATGAAGTTGTCCTTGGTGCCGAAGAAGACTTTTCCGTTGCCGACCGCGACCCCACGATTCTGCACAAAGTCATACTGGCTCCCGGCCAGCCCCGGCGCCGGAGTCCCGTAATCGTAATGCCACTTGACCTTGCCCGTCTCGGCATCCAGCGCAAAGACATGCAGCCGGGCCGTGATCAGGTACATCACCCCGTCGACAACGATGGGCGTCGAGTGCAGATTTTCGCTGTAGTCGCCGGTCTGGAACAGCCACGCCGGAGCCAGTTCTCGAGACGTTCTCCGTGTTCACCTGATCCAGCGCGCTGTAGCGCCATGAATACTGCGTGCCGCCGTAGTGCGGCCAATCCTCGCGCGCGGCCGCGCCATCCTGCGCGAGCCCGATCCCCGCCGCCAATCCCGCAAGAGCGATCCAAGCGATTCGCATAGGGTCTGATTATATAAAACCGCCTCGCCTTCCGAGCGGGCGAAGCAACGGCCAACGGTCGCCGGAGCGGCCAGAGCGGACCAGGACATCGACGAATCCGGGTTCCCAAGTCCGCCTCCCCCTGCCGCCCCTGATGTTACCTCTCATTATCTCCTGGAAGTTAATCATGGTTTACTATTAGCAGTTAGTATAGGGGAATCTGAATATATTCACAGAGCTTACATCAGGCGAGTCGCATCCCAGCCCCCAGAGGCGATGCCTCCTACCCTCCTATTGGAAATATGGACCGTGAGAACGATATCCACCCTCTTCTTTTTATGCGTCTTCACGACGGCTTCCCCCGTCGAACTGATCGCACAGTCGGCAGCGCAACCGCCGCTTTCGGGGACCGTTGTGGACGCCACAATCGCCGCCGTACCGGGAGCGGACGTCCGGTTGACCTACCTCCAGACAGGGAAGGAACAAACCACAACCACCGATGCCGAGGGGACATTTCTCTTTCCGGAACTCGCCACCGGAAATTATCGCCTCGACATTCAGGCAACCGGTTTCGAGTCAACGGACCGTGCGCTGACCTACGAAGGCGCGCCCATTCATCTTGAGATTCCACTTTCGACCGCCTCGGTCAGTACCGAACTCACGGTGGCGGCGGACACCCTCAGCGATCCCGCCGAACCGGCGCATGTGAATATTTCGACGGAAGAGATTGACCGCTTACCATCGCAGAGCCTCAGTTCGCCCTTCAGTTCCCTGGTCACGCTGACCACCCCAGGTGTTTCCGCGGACTCCAATGGTTCCTTCCATCCGCTAGGTGACCACGCGGAGGCTTCCTTTGTGGTGGATGGCCAGCCGATTACCGACCAGCAGAGCCGAACCTTTTCCTCGCAGGTTTCGCTAAATGCGCTCCAATCGGTGGAGGTGAAGGAAGGGGCGCCTGGCGCCGATGTCGGTGACAAGACAAGCATGGTGATTGTGGCGCAGACGAAGTCCGGCCTGAATCAGTCGAGTCCGCACGGCACAATCAACATATCGCGCAGCACGTTCAACACTTCCTCGGCGAGCGGCAATTTAGGATTCGGGACCGAGCGATTCGGTTCCTTCACTGCGGTCGACGCGCTCAACAGCGGACGTTTTCTGGATGCGCCGGAATTTGTACCTTTGCATGCCAATGGGAATGCGCAGAACCTGATCGAACGGCTGGATTACCGCGCGACATCGCAGACCACCTTCCAACTTAATCTCAGCGCCAGCCGCTCCTGGTTTCAGACCCCGAACACCTACACGCAGCAAGCCCGCGGGCAGGACCAGCGGCAGACGATCGCCAGTTTCAATGTCGCTCCGCAATTCATGCACGTGTTCAACGCCAATTCGTTCGTCCAAACCAATTTCTGGGTGCGTCAGGACAAAGTCCGTTATTTCCCTTCAGGCGACATCTATTCAGACACACCGGCCTATTTGCAACAGGCCCGCCGGCTCACGAACACGGGTGGCCGATCGGAGTACCACTATATGGGCTTCCGTCACAGCATTATGGCCGGCGTCGAACTGAAGCGTACTTTCCTGTCGGAGGAGTTCGCGACAGGACTGACGGATCCCGCCTATAACAGTCCCTGTCTGGAGTTTGACGGCGCCCCGTCCGCCAACACAGCTGTGCGGGCGACATCCCAGTGCGCATCGGCGGGATTAAATCCGAACGGCGGATTCCTCCCGGCGCTTTTAGCAATCGACCTGACGCGCGGCGGTCAATTGTATTCGTTCCGTGGCGCCACCGATATCCAGCAGGAGGCTTTATTCGCGCAGGACAACATTCACGCCGGCGCCTTCACGTTCGGGCTGAGCTTACGCTATGACGCCTATAACGGCCTCGTCCGCAATCACGGCCTGCAGCCCCGCGTCGGGATTTCGTATCACTCGGACCTACTGCGGACGAATTTCCATGGGAACTACTCACGGGTCTTTCTGACTCCCTATAACGAAAATCTGATCGTGGCCAGTTCCAACGGACCGGGATCGGTTTCGGCTTCCCTGGGGGCCACGGCGTCGGGAGCCCTCAATACCGGCTCGCGCGACCAGTTCAACACAGGCTTTGAAACCCAAATCGGCCTGGTTTCTTTGAGCGGAGAATATTTCTGGAAATTCACCCACGATGCCTATGACTTCGACGTGCTGCTGAACAGCCCGCTTACGTTCCCCACACAGTTCCAAAAATCAAAGATCGACGGCGGACTGGTTCGACTCACCCTGAATCCGGTCCACGGATTTGCGGGCTTCTTCACGTTGAGCCATGTGCGCTCGCGACTATTCGGCCCCCAAGTCGGCGGCGTCAGTTTCAGCGCTCCCTACAGCGACGTGGTCCGGCCGGACCATGACCAGGGTCTGGCCATGAACCTCTATATCCGATATCAGTTCGGGCAGCGCGGACCCTGGATCGCCGGTTCCTATAGATATGACGGGGGCCTGGTGGCGGTGGCGGTGCCGACGATCCAAGCGGCGATGCAACTCACCGGAGACGAACAGCAGCAGATGGGGCTGCACTGCGACTCGGTGTACGCGACCGTATCCGCCCCGATTCGCAGTTGCGCGGGGATCGTGAGCGCGACCCGGATTCGAATCCCCGCGCCCGGAACCTATAACGGCGACACGAACCCGGCCCGGATCGCGGTGCGGAACATCGTTGACCTTTCAGCGGGAATGGACGAGTTCCTTCACGTTGGGGATCGTGCCATTGGATTGCGCGTGGAGGTTGTCAATCTCAACAACGTACAGGCGCTGTATAACTTTCTCTCGACCTTCTCGGGGACTCATTTCCTGACGCCACGCAGCGTCACGGTCGGACTGCGCTATGAGTTCTAAGACAAGAAGTCGCTGAGACTGCGGGCCAGCGACCTCCTAACGGGAAAACGGAAGAGCCTTCCCGTCCACAAACCATCCTTGCAGCACTACATTCGATCCCCACCACCATCCGTCAGGACCGAACCGCCACTCGAAAGTCTACGGGCAGCCACGTGCCGAACCGCCCTCAGAATCAAAAAATCCTCGGGTCGTACCCTTCCATCTTGGCGAACCCCTCAAACAGCTGGTCCAGCTTGGAGATGATGATGAGCTGGCGGATCCGGTCCCCCAGATTGATCAGCTTGAACTCGCAGCCGGCGGACTTGGCGGACACATACAGCCCAACTATTGTGCCGAGCCCCAGGCTATCCATGCGCGTCAGCCCAGTCATGTCCAGGACGACGCTCTTGACCTTGGGGAGCAGGCTCTTCACCTCTTCACGCAGCGGCGTTGTTCCTCCCGCAACCAGGGAGCCCGTCAAATAGACGACCGCGGCGTCATCCTTCATTTCGGTTCGGAACGTCAGTTGGCCTGAGGACATAAGAAATACTTTACTCTTCCCGAGCCGAACATGTCGGAGCCGGTTCCGAGCTGCGCCAACAGCAGCAGACCCGAATGTTGGTGTAAGCCGAAGCGGTCCCCTAAACTGAAAGGGTGAAGCATCCCATCCGCGCCTACGTTGGCATCGCTCTCTTTACCCTTCTGATCCCGGCCAGCTCTTTCGCGCAATGGCTGGACTATGTTCCGGAGGGGACTCCGCTCAAGGACGACGGCACGGTCAATCTCTCCGCGCCAACTCCGCGAACCGCGGACGGGAAGCCGGATCTCTCCGGCGTTTGGGATCATGAAAAAGCAACGCTGAAGGACTTGCAGCACGCTTTTGGACCCGATTATGATCCGGCGAAACAGAATTCGTTGATCGGGATGGAAGACGAATCGGTTCACAAGTATGGATTCAACGCGCTGCTGGATGTCGATCCCGAGCAGGTCAAACTGACGCCCGAAGGCGAGGCGTTGATGCAGCGCCGGCGAGCCGAACGCGACACGTCCAATGTGTGCCATAGCGAATACGGCTGGCCTGTGCTCGGGCTGCTGTCGGAGCCCATTAAGCTCGTGCAGGCGCCGGAGGAGACCGTCCTCCTTTATGAAATCGACCATGAGCACCGGCAGATCTTCGCCGATGGCCGCAAGTTCCCGGAAGAATTCAATTTCCCGGCGTTTCTGGGATATTCGATCGGCCACTGGGAGGGCGACACGTTTGTGGTGGATACGCGCGGGTTCAACGAGCGCACGCCGATCGACGCGATGGGACATCCGCGCAGTGAGTCGATGCATGTCACCGAACGCTACAGCCGGCCCGACTACGGCCACCTGCATTCCGAGGTGACCTTCGACGATCCTACGGTCTATACCAAGCCATTCACCATCACGATCAACTACGATCTCGTGCCCAACTTCGACATCTTTGAGATGTACTGCAACCAGAACGAGAAAGATCGCGAACACATGGTGGAGGAGCCCAAGGCTCAGTAGGCAACGCCAGGACCCCGCTCCTCCCACTCAGCCACTAACGCCCCGCGAGCACTCGAGCCGCAAAACTGAAGATTTCCTGAATAAACGCGTTCAGCCAACTTTCAGCTTCCACCGCCATCCTTGAAGCATGGCAATCGGAATCATCTTGTTCTTCTCGGCGGTGCTGGCATTCGGTATGAGCGGCATTGTGGGCGGCGGAGCAAGCTTGATGCTCATCCCGCTGCTGTCGCAGATCCTGCCCGTCAATCAGGTGCCGAGCGCGCTGGTCATCGGGACCTTCACCAGTTCCGCCAGCCGGTCGGTTGCGCTGAAGCATAAGGTTCGCTGGAACTTCGTGCTGTATTTCCTGCCCGCGGCGATCCCTTCGGTGATCCTCGGCGCGTGGTTGTTGCGCTATGTCGACCCGCTGATCATCAATTGGATTTGCGCGCTGTTCCTGCTCTCGAACATCCCGTTCCTGATCTGGCGAGACCGCACGCGCAAGCCGGATCCCAACAAGACGTTTCTCGGAAGGCATGTGGCCGGCATCGGCATGCTCGCTGGACTGATCTCGGGCATCACCGGCGCCGTCGGACTGCTGTTCAATGGCTTCTACCTGAACAGCGGCCTGGACAAGGAAGAAATCGTCGCGACCCGGGCCATGAATGAAATTGTGCTGCACCTGCTGAAGCTGGTGATGTACTTCCAGTTGGGGCTCTTCTCGATGGCCTCCGCACGGGCGGGCGTGTTGATCGCCATCGCCTCGGTGATTTCGGCCATCGTGATGAAAGCTTCGCTGGCACGGCTGAGCGAACGGTTCTTCCGCAACACGGGCTATGTCGCGATGACCCTTTCCGGCGTGATGCTGCTCACGCAGACCACCTGGCGGATTCACCAGGAAAAGCAGCCCTCGCTCGAGATCGCACTGGCCAATGACGACCTGCAAACCACCGTGCAGTGGCAACAAGCCAGGGTCTCCTTCGAAGTCGGCGCCGATGGCGAAGTCAGCCTGGAGCAGGTGATCCCGCAGCAGGAACTGCCGAAGGAACTGCGGTCCACGGTGGGCGAACTGGTGGCCGGCGCCGATCACGTGAAGGTCGAAGAGGTCTTCACGTTGCGGCAACAATACTACGAGGTCTATGTCGACAAGAGTGGCGTGACCACCGAATACGACGTACTCGGACCAAACCAAGTGGTCACGGAAAGCTAGGGCCGCGCCGAATTGCGGCGCCAGTCATCAATCTCTTGTCGCCGAGCCCTAATCGCCCAATTTAGACCCGTCGCACCAGTTTCCGTGCACGCCGGATCGCAGCATGAACGGCAAACGAACCGCCGCCTTCGGACCTTCCGCGATCCGCAGCGCATCGAATACCAATAAATCCGTGCGCCGCGAATTGGCATGATTCGCCATCGCCAGCAGGTGACCTTCGCCCTCAGCCGCGCCCGCCGACTTCGGCACGAACTGCGCCTCCTGGAAGATCACATCCTCGCCGCCCCAATAGGTCTCGGGAGCCCCGGTCGCATGGTCCTGATGGATCAGCAGATTGATGAAGAAGAGCCCGATCGGCCCCGGTCCGCCCGGCACATTCACCGGCTTCGAAGGATCCACCGAGTGATACCAGCCATGCCGGTACGGACTCATGTGATAGCGGTCATCGATGCGCGGCAGCTCACCGGGAATCGGCGCGATCAGCTTTCGTTTCGAACCCGTCGGAATTCGAGCCCATATCGAGGGTCCAGCGCGTCAGGATCGGCGCGGCGGCCTGCGGATTCCACGGCGCGCCGGTTATGTCCGGAAAGAAGGGCATGCCGTTGGTGGCTGACACCGGCAGGTCGATGTGGATCTTCTCACCCTCATTAAAGGCGTTCATGATGTGCGCGTTGAAGCACGCCGGAGCCTTGAACCAGCGAATGTCGCTGGCCTCCCCGCCGCGCCGCAACACGCCGAGATACGTGTCTTTCGAAGCATCCCAGCCGAAATGCGGCAGGCCCGCGCGTAAACGCTCCCAACTGCCGATCAGCGGGATAATCGGGAACACGACGTAATCGCGCGTGACCGCGAAGTCGTGAATCATCGAGTAATACGGCGGCTCGATGAAGATCTCCCTGGTCAGCGTGCCATCCGGAGAGATCTCGTGATAGGCCACCGACGCCGTGCACAGCCCCTTGGCCGCGTAGCCGAAAGCGATCATCTGCCCGGTTTCCGGATCGATCTTGGGATGCGCCGTAAAGGTCTGGCTGCTGAACTTGCCGTCGAGGTCGGTGTAGCCCAAGGTCTCCAGCGTGTTCGGATCCATCCACACCGGCGGGCTGTCTTCCTTCAGCGCCCACAGCTTGCCGGCATGAACCAGCACATTGGTGTTGGCCGTGCCGCGAATCCTGCCCTGAACCGATGCATCATCGGTCAGCGGATTGCGATACGCGCCGAACAGCGCCTGGCCCGCCTCGCGCTCCGCCACGAACTTGTCGGTACGCACGTAGCGATGCTTGAAGTGGACCTTGCCGTCCTTGATGCGGAACCGGCTGACCGCGCCATCACCGCCGAAGTAGATGTCGTCGCCCAGCTTGGGCGGGAACTGCGGATCGGGGCGGACGTGGAAGAACGCCCCGTTCAGATCCCGCGGCAACTCGCCTTCGACTTCCAGGTCGAATACATCCGCCTCAAATCGCTGCGGCTCGTTGTAGTTGGTAAAATTCGGCGTCTTGGGAAACTGGGCCATAGGTACTCTTCACAATTTGGGCGTTCTCGAAACTATCGGCGTTTGCCATTCTATCGTGCCCGCCAGCGAAGCTTCCCGTGCCGTCGCGAACTAGATCGGCTGCCCCGGTGGCATCTCCGCCGGACGGGGAAGCGGGATCTTCGACGAATCCTCCTCAAACTGCTCGATCACACGCACCGCGTCCACCGACAGTGGATCGGCTCGCGTGCCGAGCCAGACCTTCAGCTGTCCCAGTTCATCCCCGGCAATCGCGCGAACCTGCTCCGGCGCATTCTTCGCGCTGGCCAGCGCCATCAGGTTATAGAGGACCACCGTATTTGTGGTGCGCTGGACCTCTCCTTGCAGGTCCGAACCGGTATCCGATCCCCACGTGCGGTCCACCACGGCGCTGATCACTTCCTCCAGCGACGGCGAGCTACTGTTGCGCGCATGCAGTTCCACCAACCGGGCCGCGCGCTGCGGATTGAGAATGAAACTGACGGTGTGCTGCGCGGCGGACTCGGCGGCAGTCAGCGGATCAAAGGTGCCGCCGGTGCGATTGGCGAACAATTCGCGATGCCGCCCAAAACCCGCGGGACGCGGCGGAATCAGCTTCAGGATACGCTCCGGCAGCGTTAGCGTCTGTGGAGTGATCGTTTCGAGCAGAGCGCTGAGCGCGGCGCGTTGCGCCTCCGGCGTTACCGGCTCCACTGGAACCTGCCCATCGCCGCGCAGCGCGTAAGTGTACTCCATTCCGCCCAGGACCTTCGCCACCGCCTCCACCTGATAGCGATGCAGCAGGTACAGCGGGACGAGCGCTTCCTCCAGCGTCGCCATCGGCTGCCCCATCTGGATGTTGTTCTCCGAGAACCGCTCCAGCGCGCGCTGCCGGACCCGCAGCAAACGCGTCAGTTCCTGAGTCGCGTCGCCGCCGTTATCCCAAAGGTGCGTTTCCGGATGCGCCGATCCCGCGGGCCGCGCATCCTGATCAGTCATGAACTTCAATCCGCGCGACTCGGCGTCGGTGAGGATCTTGGCCAGCGCCGTCGAGGCGTCCGTCTCCGCCGTGAACTGCCCATAGCCGTAGGTAATCGCAACCTTGTCCCATCCGCCGATCCCGGTAGCGTACGCTTCCCCAAGATCGACGTTTCCATTAGGACCCAACTGCACCAAAGGATGCGGGTAGTCCATCACAGAGGCCCGCCCTTCCGCGCTGGAAATATAGTTGTGCGCCAACCCGAGCGTGTGACCGACTTCATGCGCCGCCAGTTGCCGGAGCCGCGCCAACGCCATCTGCTCCATCTCCGGAGGAATCGAGCCATCGGGCTGGTAGGGCGCCAGCAGCGCCTCGGCAATCAGGTAATCCTGGCGCACACGCAACGATCCCAGTGAAACCTGCCCTTTGATGATTTCGCCGGTCCGCGGATCGACGATCGAATTTCCATAGGACCAGCCGCGCGTCGAACGATGCACCCACTGAATCACGTTGTAGCGGACATCCATCGGATCGGCGTCCACCGGCAGCATCTCGACGCGGAATCCATTGCGAAATCCGGCGGCTTCGAACGCCTGGCTCCACCAGCGCGCGCCGTCCAGCAGTGCCGACCGCACCGGCTCGGGAACGCCCGGATCCAGGTAATACACGATCGGTTCGACCACGTCGGACACCGCCGCATTGGGATCGCGTTTTGCCAGGCGATGGCGGGGGAGAAAACGCCTCTCCATCGGCTCATTGAGCGGCGCGGCGTAATCCATATACGAAACGCTGAAGAATCCCGCGCGCGGATCGTAGGGCCGCGGCTCATAGCCCGGTCCGGGAAGCCGGATGAAACTATGATGCTCGCGGACACTGACCGCGGAGGCCGTGGGCGTCACGGACCGCACCAGGCCGCCTTCGGGCCGCCCGGTAAAGGTCAACGTGACTTCGACTTCGGTGTTATCGGGGAACGTTTTGGTCCGCGGAAGGTAGAACGCCGACCGCGAATCGTCCAGCCGGTAGTCGCCCTGGTCCGTGCTCCGCAGGGTGTCGATCACGCCGTGCGCATCGCGCAGAAAGAACGTGGTGGCGTCCACCAGCAGGCGGCCGTTCTCCTCGGCGCCCAACTCGAATCCCCACAGCACGCTGCGTGCGAACGATTCTTCCACCGCCCGGCGCTCGGCTGCATCGGCACTATCCGCGCGATAGCGGTAATTCGGCTCGACGAGCAGGATTTTCGGCCCGGTGCGCTCAAAGGCGACGATTCGGGGATCGCCCAGCTGCCCGCGGTCCAGCCCGATGTCGTTCGATCCGATGCCGGCGGCCAGTGACTCGAGATACAGGAACTCCTGATCCGCCTGCGGAATCTCGAGCCACATCTTGCCCGTCTCGGCATCCCAGTAAAGAGGAAAGTATCCGTCGCGTTTCTCCATCCCGGCGGTCTTTTCCGTGATGGTGGGAACAGCGGCGGTTGCGACGTAGCAGGAAATGAGGAACAGCAGAATCGACGAAATACAACGTGTCATGTTCTTTGATAACACGTTGCCCTGCGACGGGCAGAGATCCTCAATCGAGCTTCGCCCGGCCGCAAACGGAGACCTACTGGAAGTCGTCGGCCCCGAGATCAGTCAGAACCGTAGGCGACTCCTCCTCCATGGCGACCAGATTATGGCAGGTGGAACAATCCTGCCCGATCACATCACCCGCCGAGGAAGAAAGGTCATAGTTGTGGCAGCGGAAGCATCCGGTCGATTGCGTGTGACCGAGATTGCTGGGATAGGTGCCCCAGGTCACCTTCATGCCGGGAAAGATGTTGTGGGCATACATCGCGCCAAGAGCCTGCCCCGCGTTGGCCAGTTCCGCCTGGCTTGCGGAATACACGTCCGGGTAGTTCTTTTGGTAATAGGCGCCAAAGGCTTCCGGAATCCGGGCGATCGCCTCCTCCCGCCCCGGGTAGTCGGCCTTGAGCACTTCGACGGACTGCTGCTTAGCGAAGGGCCACTTCGGCGAGATGGTTCCCGCGAGCATGGCCTTATCAACGGCGCTTTCCGCCAACTGGAACTCGTGAGCCGGCCGGTTATGGCACTCCTTGCAATCCATGACCTGCGTATTCGCCGGCGCTTCTCCCTTACCGTCGGCGCTGAAGACCGTGGGAGCGCCATCCGCGTTCGCTTTGACCACCGCGACGATCTTGCCGTCCGCATCCTCGGCGAAGCGGATCTTCGGCTGGCTGGCCGCCCCGTCCATGTGGGCCTGATGAATCTTGGTGATATACATCACCAGGACCGTCTCCGACGGCGTGTTCATTTCGTCGTCGGCGAAATGGGAGAACGACAGCAGGCGGTCCTCCGGCTGGGAGTTGAGCGAATGGCACTCCTCGCAGGTTTCACTGGCCGGAACCGGATTTTCCGGCGGAATCGGACGCTGATAGGAGCCGGTGGCCACCGCCACCAGCCGTTTGACGCCCGCCAGCTTGGCATCGATGAAGCCCAGCGCGCCCGGGCCGGCATGGCACCGGATGCACTCCACGTGGGCGTGCGCACCATATTGATACGCCGTGTATTCCGGCGACATCACCGAATGGCAGGCGTTCCCGCAGAAACTGGAACTGTCCACGTAGTTGACGGCGCTATAGGTGAACTGCCCGGCCAATCCGAGGTTTACCACGGTGGTGGCGAGCACAAACCCGGCGATCCGCCGGAATTCGGGGCTTGCCAAGCTCATCCGCGGATAGGATTCCCTGGTCACCCCGCGCTTTTTGAGCCGCCTCCGCTGAAAGGCGATGCCTAGCGGGATCAGCACCAGTCCCACAATGAACAGGGTGGGGAGAGCGACAAAGCCAAACAGTCCCAAATAGGGATTCCCATCCGAACTACGGAGAAGGGACGGCATGGCGAACATCCCGGTAACGGCCGCGGTGGTTACGACCACGACGCCGACGAGGCTAATCCAATTGCTCGACAGAAACACGAGCGGAGAGAACCACGCCGCCATGCGCGAGCTGTCGTCTGGTCGATCTCCCATGACAGATATCCGGCCTACCGATGGAAGTTCGCGAATTCCTTGGCCTTATCCTCATACCCTTCGAGGGAATGGTCGTGCTCCTTGAAATATTTTCCCGCGTCGGTCAGTTCTTTCGTATCCCCTTTTGGGTGGCAGAAGGTACACGGTTTCTTCTCCTGCTTGGCAAACTCCGGCTTCCCATAGGAGGGAGTTGCCGCCACCCAGAGGGCGGCCAGTCCGAGCACGGTCGCCGGCACGGCATTGAGCATGGTTCGAGTAAGTTTCGACATCGTTGAGATTCCTTGCATTTAATCTGCCATCCTCTCGATGGCGTGGTTTGGGATCGTCCGATCCGTGCGTTAATCCTAAAAATTTCTCGAGATGGCCACGGCAGAAACACCTGCCCTTTTCTCATACCTCTTTAGATCGGCGCGATGGAAGCATCATTACAGCCCCAGTTGACGAACTAGTGAACCGGGAGGCGCGGAACAAGGAGATCAGACCCCTACTTAAGACGTTACCTACCTGGGGGCATGTCCGACAAGGACTTTCTACTCCTCTCCGCCTTCACGGGGAATTTCTTTCGCGGAGGGTATATGGGTATGTTATGTTTAACGCGTATACTTCGCAAGTTGACCATTTGCGTTCTCGATACGTCTTGGCCGGTCCCCCAGCGGTGTCGATGAGCAAAAGTGTAAACACGGCGGACCTGTTATGACGCATCGGAGACGCTCATAACCAAGTGGTTGGCAGGCCGCTTGCGAAGGTCCCAAATTTCGAGGGGGATGTGGCATATGGAGGATCGTCGTCACTTTTCGGTGACACGGTGGGGCGGCAGGACGCTGATTCTGCTGCTGATCACGGTTGCTGCGTTGCTTAGCAGCGACTCCGTTCCCGTTTTCGACAAGCACGACCGGGCTTTTTATCGCGATGCGCAAGTGATCAACTTCGTGCGTCCGGGCCTGGATATCACGATTGTCTCGGCGTCGATTGCCTCCGATGGGACCATCACGGCGCGATTCACGTTGAAGGATCCCCGGGGACTCCCGCTCGACCGGGACGGCATCTTCACGCCCGGTCCGGTGTCCACCAGCTTCCTGGTGGCGGAGATCCCGGAGGGCGCCGAGCAGTACGTCGCCTACACCACGCGGACGGTCCACAGCGACATCACCGGCAATTCCGCAGTGCAAGCCAGCACCGATAGCGGCGGCAGCTATACCAAGAACGATGATGGGGACTACACGTATACATTCGGCACCAAGGCGCCCCTGCCGCTGAACTTGAGCACCACCCATACGATTGGGGTCTACAGTTCGCGGGATCTCAGCGAGTTCGATCTCGGCACCGATTACGCCGATAACACGTTTGACTTCGTGCCGGGCGGTGGCGAAGTCTCGGTGGTCCGGGATGTGGTGGCGACCCAATCCTGCAATTCCTGCCACGATCCGCTGTCGGCCCATGGCGGCGCCAGGCGCAGCGTGGAGTTGTGCGTGATGTGCCATACGCCGCAGAGCAGCGATCCGGACACGGGGAATACGGTGGACTTCAAGGTGATGGTCCACAAGATTCACGAAGGCTCGAGCCTACCTAGCGTCCAGGCCGGAACGCCGTATGAGATTATCGGGTACCGGAATTCGGTGAACGATTATTCAGATGTGGAGTTCCCGCAGGATACGCGGAATTGCGAAACCTGCCACAACCCGGATCAGGCCACCCAGGCCATGCACTTCCTGAATGCGTCCCGCGCGGCCTGCGGGTCCTGTCACGATAACGTCAACTTCGCCACCGGTGAAAACCACGTGAATTTGCCGCAGGTCAGCGACACGATGTGCACGCAGTGCCACATCCCGCAGGGCGAGCTGGAATTTGACGCTTCCATCCTGGGAGCGCATACGGTTCCGCGCTTCTCCAAGGATCTGCCCGGGCTGGTGTTTGACCTGTTAAGTGTGAATGACACCGCACCCGGCCAAACGCCGACCGTTGCGTTCAAGCTCAGCAACAAGAACGGCGATCCGGTGCAGGCGTCGGACCTGAGCCGGCTGGCCCTGGTGCTGGCGGGACCAACCACCGCGTACACGACCATTGCCAGTGAGAACGCGCTTTCGGCAACTGGCTCGGCGGATGGAACGCAGACCTATACGTTCACGACGCCGCTGCCCGAGGATGCCTCGGGGACCTACACGGTGGGTATTGAAGGCTACCGCAACGTTACGCTGCTTCCCGGCACCACGGTGGCGCAGACCGTCCGCGACGCGGGCAAGAATCAGGTGCTGTCGTTCAGCGTGGACGGATCCGCGGTCGTGCCTCGGCGCACGGTGGTGGAGACGGCGAACTGCAATAGCTGCCACAAATCGCTGAGCCTGCACGGAGATAATCGTAATGAGGTGCAGCAGTGCGTGCTGTGCCACAATCCCACGGCGACCGACGCCGCACAGCGGCCCGCCGATCAGGATCCGGCGCAGGGGATCAATTTCGCCATGATGATCCACAAGATTCATCGCGGCGAAGCGCTGACCACCCCGTTCACCATCTATGGATTCGGTGGAAGCGTCAATAACTTCAATGACGAGCGGTTCCCCGGTGACCTGCGCGATTGTGCCACCTGTCACGTGAATGATTCGGAAGAGAATCTCTCCCCGGTGACGACGATGGTGACCGACCCGCGCGGACTGATCAACCCGGTCGGCCGGATCACCTCGGCCTGCACCGGCTGCCACACCACGGTTGCCGCCGCGTCTCACGCGCTGTCGAACACCAGCGTGCTGGGCGAAGCCTGTGAATCCTGTCATGGAGCCGGGCGAGACTTCGACGTCAGTAAAGTCCATGCCAGATAGCCATCTCGAATCCCCTGGGCTCGAATCCCCTGGGCTCGAATCCCCGGGCTCAATCCCCTGGGCTCGAATCCCTTGGGGCGGGGGGCGCTGCTGAAGCGGGAGGCACTGCCGGGGCGGAGAACGCCACTGGGGCAGGTAGTGCTGCGGGCAGTCATCGCCGGTGGATCGCTCCGGTCCGGCGAACTCCGGGTCGCAGGCTCGCCGGGATGGGGACGGCCTGGATCGCGGTTTGTTTTGTTGCTCTCCTGGCAGTCGCTCCGGTCGCCGCCCAGAACACGGAGAAGGGCGCGACGCAGGACTCCACCGCCAGCACGACTCCGGCCACGACGCAGGACAGCGCGGACGATAACTATTTCGTCGGGGCCGATACCTGCCAGTTCTGCCATCCCGACATCTTCGACAGCTTCCAGAAAGGTCCCCATTTCGCCATTGACCGCGATATGACCCGGGGCCCCATGGGCGGTTGGCACGGCAAATATTGCGAGGCCTGCCATGGAATGGGAGGCACCCACTCCGGTACCGGCGATCCGGCCGACATCCGTGATCCGGCGGTGCTGCCGCCACAGGAGTCCAGCGAGGTCTGCCTGACCTGCCACCGCAATCAAACGACGCAGGTGGGTCGCCTCGAGAGCAGCCACGCGCGCAATCAGATTGCCTGCGTCAGTTGCCACAAGATGCACCGGGGGCTGGATGAGCTGCTGCCCCAGAGCATGACCGAGATCAACAAGAACTGCGGCAGTTGCCATATCTCCGAGCGCGCGGCCTTCGCGCGGCCCTATACACATCGGCTGGAGCAGGGGGCGATGTCGTGCGTCGACTGCCACAACCCGCACGGCCGCAACATGACGCCCACCAACCGGATGCTGGCGGCGGCGGGCGAGCCCACTTGCCTGAATTGCCATGGGGATAAACGCGGACCGTTCATCTATGAACATGCGCCCATGCGGACCAACGGATGCACGGCCTGCCACGTCCCGCACGGATCGGCTAATCCGCGCATGCTGACCCGGCAGGATGTGCCGACCGTCTGCCTGCAGTGCCATGCCAACCTCGGCACGTCGACCAATCTGATTGGCGGCGTCCCGCCGGCGTTTCATGATTTGCGGAACGCGCGCTTTCAGAACTGCACCGTGTGCCACCTGCGCACACACGGCTCCAACGTAGATCGATTTCTTTTACGATGATGCGTCGATATCGAAAGGCGCGGCCGTTGCAGCCGGCTCTGCCGCTGAGGGTATTGGTGGTGGCGCTACTGGCCGGCGTGAGTCCATCGGTCATGGCGCAGGCCGGGGCTCAGACTGGGGCGCAGACCGGGGCTCAGGAAAAAACCGCCCAGACCGGGGATACGGCACAGGCTACGCCCCCCGCCGCAACGAGACCGGCCGCAGCGGAAAATGCGGACTCCAGTGCTACCGATGGTGCCCCGCAAAGCGACAGCGAAAGCGCGACCTCCACTTCTTCCACGGACACGTCTTCTTCCACGGACACGTCCAGCACTGCATCCAGCACCAGCCCGGCCGATAACAGCGAGGAAACTCCGCCGGTGAAGCCGCTCATTACTGGATCCACCGAGATCGGCTTCCGCTTCCTGACCGACGTGCAGGGCAACGACAACACCTACCGCAGCATCGTGAATCTGGGGCAGGGCCCCAAGCTGCTGAACGCCAACTTCACGGTGAACGACCCCACCGACGGCCGGCTGTTTGACCGCTTCACGGTGCGCGGGCAGGGGTGGGGCGGCGATCCGTACACCACCGCGCAGGTCGCGGTCTCCAAGCAGCAGTGGTACGATTTCCGCTTCGACCATCGCAATACGGCGTACTTCAATGCGATGCCCTCGTTCGCGAATCCGTTCCTGGCCAATGGCGTCTTGCTCAACCAGCGTTCGTTTGACACGCGCCAGATGCTGAACCACTTCCAGCTGGATCTGCTTCCGGGCCGGCGCATTGTTCCCTATCTGGGATACCTCAGGAACTCGGAGAACGGCGGCGGCGTGACCAGCTTCGTGACCCAAGGCAATGAATATCCGGTCGCGAATCTGCTCGCCAACTACACCGATCAGTACAACGGCGGTGTCCGGGTCAACCTGGACCGGTTCCATCTGACGGTGGAGGAAGGTGCGGCCATCTTTAAGAATGACCAGTCGGTGTGGAATTCCACCACCAACCCGGGGAATCGGAACCAGCTCCGGACCTCTCCGTACCTGGGACAGAACCTGTTTCTCCAGGATCTGCTGCAGAGCTACGGCATTCGCGGACGGGCTCCATATACGCGCGCGGCGTTCACCAGTTCCCTGCTTTCCTGGCTGGATGTGAACGGACAGTTCTCCTACAGCATGGGAACCACCGACGCCAACTATCAGCAGGGCAACACCGGAAACTTTGCCGCGCTGCAGCCGCTGCTGTTCTTTTCCTCGCAACAGAAGCTGGCCGCCGGGGTGGCGCAGCAACCGCACACTTCCGGGACGATCGGCTTTGAGGCGCGTCCGATGCGGAAACTGCGCATCGTGCAGAACTACTCCACCGACCGGTTGCATACCGCGGGCCGGCAGTCGATTCAGCAGACGCTGACCAGTGCCGGGAAAACTTCGGCCAGCCAGGTTCCCGACGGGGACCGCATCGTCGACAACTACAATCAGGTGACGCTGGATGTCCTCTATGACGTGCTGCCGTTTTTCACACTGCGCGGCGGACTGCGCCACGTCTGGGGCAACACCACCGTGCGCACGCCGAGCTATATCGGAACCACGCCGTTCACCTCCAAGCTGAGCCGCCCCTCCGGGATCGCCGGCGCCAGCTACCGCGCGAACTTCGGCTTGTCGGCCAATATTTCGTTTGAGATGGGCTCGGCCAACAATACCTACTACCGCACCAATCTCCAGAATTTCCGCAAGATCAGCGCCCAGGTGCGGCAGAAGTTCTCGGATTCGATCTGGGTATCCTACAACCTGGACACGCTGGACAACCGGAATCCGTCGCCCGGCGTCGACTACCGGTTTGCCAGCCGCTCACAGGGCATTACCGTCGAATGGCTGCCTGATTCCGGATCCCGCTACAGCATCCTGGCCGATTACTCGCGCACCAGCGTGAGCTCGAATATCCTGTTCCTCGTCCCGCAGAACTTCACCACCAACCAACTGCCCTACCGGCAGAATGCACACCAGGCCTCGGCGCAGTTCAAGTGGAAGCTCCCGGCGATCCATGGCAAGAAGGGCGAACTGTCCGCAGGCGGCACCTTGTTCCTGGGCTCCGGAAGCCGGCCGACGCACCTGTATCGTCCGGTGGCGAAACTGACCGTCCCGCTGAGCGAACGCGCCAGTTGGTTCACCGAGTGGCGCTGGTATGGATTCAGCGAACCGTTCTACCTGCAGGAAGGGTTCCGCACGCACCAGTTCACCATCGGCCTGCTGCTGAATCACTAAGCCGCCCGGGCTCGGGAGCCGCAGGAGGCCCAACCAAGTCGAAAGCTGGTTTAGCAAGCTGCAACGCTGCGTGATCGACCGCGGCATCTTCACTTCCGTCGCCGATCTCAAACGCAAGATTCTGCGCTACATCTGCCTCTATCAGAAAGCCGCCAAACCTTTCCGCTGGAAATACTCCGATCCACGCCCCCGCATCCGCTCATGATAAAGAATCAGCGCGGACAGATGGGATGAGACGGCCGCGCGGCCGGAGTTCCTGCGCGCGGCACTTGGCGGGTTGCTGGAGAACAGATCGACACCATGAGCCAGACGATTGCCGCCTGCGACCAGCGGATCACCGAGTTGGCCGCGAAGCATCCGGAACTGGAGCGACTCGAAAGCATTCCCGGCGACGCTAGGTCGTGTTGAGCGATTCGCACACAGCCGGGATGTCGCAGGGGGTCCTGGGCTGCGGCCGAAGCAGCGGCGGAGCGGCGCGCACGACCCGCAGTTAGGGATTTCCAAGAGCGGCGATCCATAGGGGGGCGCCGTCTCATGGAAGCCCGCTGGCGCGACGTCTTGGAGATACTGACCCACGTCGCGGCTTCAGCCCCAGTTCCGCGTGACCTGCCGAAACCCATCATCTGAATTCGTCCCTTAAGCGTGCAAACTCCAGGCTTTCAAACCGCAAAGCCAGCGCATCGAAACCATCTGGTTTTGGGTTCATAAAACTTGGCAAAAAACAGAATGAACATACCAACCAGTTCGCAAACTTGTAATCTCAATGCCCTTGTATACGGCATCCTTCCACAATTTGAATTCAACGCTGCCCCCGGCACCCCATGGTGACAAAACCGCCTCTCAAATCACATATCGTTCCAATAGCTTAGGATAGACTTGACAGAAATGGCGCCCTGCGAAGGCCCTAAGCTCTGTGTTACTTCAACTCAGAGCCCAGTAAATGAAAGCGCCGTCTGGTGATGGGAAACAATCCGAAGACATTCTCTGACCCTCATGCCACTCAGGCCCAGTTGACTCGAATTTTGAACAGTCAGGCGTTTGCCAAGGCGCCGAGCCTGAGCCGCCTGCTGAACTTTCTGGTGACGGAAGCGGCCAACGGACGGGCAGAGGAGCTCAAGGAGTACACCGTCGGCGCGGCAATTTCCGAGAGCGGCGAGGACTTCGATCCACAGTCCAACACGATTGTGCGGGTCCAGGCGCGGAGGCTGCGCAGTAAGCTGCGCCAATACTATGCCGACGAGGGCACCAATGACCCGCTCAAGATTGAGATCCCGGAAGGGACCTACGCTCCGGTCTTTGAAGACAGCGAGGCCAGCGACGCCCGTGCTCCGTCGCCAGACGAGGATCCGCTTGCGGCATCGCGCCGCTCCCGGCCGCGAAGCTTGCCCTATCCGCACACCTCTCTGATCGGTAGGGAGAACGACATCGCCTACCTCACCGGCCGGCTCCTGCATCCCGACGTCGGACTGATGACGCTGACCGGTCCGGGGGGAAGCGGCAAGACCCGCTTGGCGATCGAGGTCGCCCGGGTGGTGAAGGCGCACTATCCGGGCGGGCTGCATTATGTCCCCCTGGCCGGCTTGACGGCTCCCGACGCCGTGGAACGTACGATCGCGGAAGCGATGGGATTCCGTGCCGGGTCGGGATTCAACCCTAACCGCTTCGCCGAAACCTTACGTGAAACCGTACGCGAGCCGCTCCTGTTGGTCCTCGACAATTTTGAACATTTGCTGAGGGCGGCGGGTACGGTCTCGTCGATTCTGGAGGCCTGTCCGGCGCTGACGATTCTGGTCACCAGCCGGGCAGTTCTCAATATTTATGGCGAGCATGAGTATCCGGTACCTCCGCTGCCGCTGCCTTCCGAGGAATTGCGGTCCACCGACGAGTTCCTGAAGAATCCGGCTATCCAGTTATTCGTGGATCGAGCCGTCGCTACCAAGCCCAGTTTCCAGCTACATGGGAACAATGCCGACGATGTCCGCTGGATTTGCGCCCGCTTGGACGGTCTGCCGCTGGCCATCGAACTTGCCTCCGCATATGTGAAGCTTTTGTCGCCGAAGGCGATCCGCGACCGGCTCCAAAATCAGCTGCACTTGCTGAAGGGCGGTCCGCGGGATGCTCCCGCTCGGCATCAGACTCTGACGCGCGCAATGGAGTGGAGCTATGAGTTGCTGTCGCCCACCGAGCAGCGCCTATTCCGCCGGCTGGCCGTGTTTTCTGGAAGCTTCTCGGTGGAGGCGGCCGAGGCTGTGGGGAATGCCTGGCAGGATCTGGACGGCGGCATCCTGGAACATATCGGATCGCTGGTCGACAAGAGCATGCTGCAGCAGGTGGAGCCCAATGTGGACGCTGGCGGCGGCGATGAAGATCTTCGGTTCCTGATGCTGGAAACGCTGCGTGAATATGCCTTCGAACAACTGGAAGCCGCCGGCGAGGCTCGCGCGGCTCAGAAGGCCCATGCTGCTTACTTTCTGATTCGCGCCGAGGAACGGGATTCTGAACGTTGGGACGAAGCCTGGATCCGCATGTGCGAGCTGGAGCACGACAACCTGATCGTCGCGCTCGACCGGCTTATAAAACAAGGCCCGGAGGAGTGGGCGATTCGTCTGGGCTTGGCGCTTGCTTTTTATTGGGATGCCCGCGAGCTGTTTGCGGAAGGACACGCCTACCTGGACGCTCTTCTAAAACTCCCCCTGGCAGCCGACGCGGGCCACAGCCGCGCGGCTTTGCTGTCGTTCTACCTGGCGTTTCAAAGCGACCAGGATTTCATCCAGGATTCGAAACGCGTGGCCTATGAGGCGCTCGAACTGTACCGCCAACTGGGAGATCGTGAAGGCGAGGCGGGCGCGTTGAACTCAATTGGCGTTTTCTACCGGACGATGGGTGACCTTTCTCGCGCACGCCGCTACTTCGAGCAGGCCCTGAAGATGTGCCGAGAGTTTGGGCAGAAAGCGGAAGTTGCCGGGGTGTTGAACAATTTCGCGGACGTCGTCCAGGAGGAGCCCGCACTGGCCAGGTCGCTGCTGGAAGAAGCCATTTCCATATTTAAGGAAGTGGGCGACCGCTCCAGTTTGGGATGGTCCATCAGTAAACTCGGCGATATCGAATGTCAGCTCGGGAATCTGGAAGACGCCCGTCGGTACTATGAGAAGGCCAGCAGGACCTTCGCCTCAGCCGGTGATCCCTGGGGCGTTGCTCGCGCGTTCACGGACCTGGGCTACCTGGACACGGCCCAAGGCAATCTTGAAGAGTCCGGGGAGTGGTTCCTGCGGGCGCTGGAATTACTGGAGCCTCTGAATCATCAGCGCGGGATTGCTTTTGTCCTTTATGGAATCGCACAGCGAGCCGAAAATCTGGAGATGCCGGAGACGGCAGTGATGCTGGCGGCCTCCGCGTCCTCCATTAAAAAACGGCTGGGGACGAATTGGGCGGGGGAGCGAACCGGACTCCCCCATATGCGCCGGCAGCTGGTGGCCGCGGTCGATCCGGCTGCATGGGAGCGGGGAGCGAAAATGCCGCTGGCCGAAGTCGTGGCGCTGGCACGGCACAGCCTGTCTTAATCGCCGCATGTCGGAAGTTTCAAAGTCAGCGGGGTCCAGCATGCATCGTACTGCTTCCACACGATTACACGCGGCATTTAATCTCCTCGCGTGTTCCCGAATGCAGACCGGCGTCGTTGGCGAAGTAAACGCAATAAATTTTGTCATCAGTCACGTAGCTCCGGACCCAACGGATCCCCGGACCCATTTCCCGTAGAACCTTCATGATTCCCGAGCCGTCGCTTCCAGTTGCGCGGGAGTCATTTTAGACGCCCCAGGAACCTCGCGTTCGATCACAAATTCTGGCATTTCTTCCCCCCTTGGCTGAGCCGGCGAACCGCCATCCCAGGTCCACCAGCCATTCTATGCTCTTGCGCCCGAAGTTGCGAATCGGGCGCGTTTGGCTCGAGCGATCTGTAAGCCCAGGAAACTCAACGCCTCAAGAGGCGCGTCACGGTGACGTCACCCACAGTCACTTCTCCTGGTTGGCCGATTCCTGGTTATTTGGGAATGCGTTTCCGGCCCATCTATTCCCTCGGCAGAGTTTTCTTTGGGCCTTATGGACCTTGAAAGGAGTTTATTTATGTCACGAAATCCAAAGTCGATGATTAGCGCCATGCTTGCGCTATTGTTCTGCGCGGCGGGGACGACCTATGCCGGCGATCATTCCATGCAAACCACCGCTGACGTGTATCAGTGGTGGGACGATGAGAATCCGGTCGGCACGGCGACACTCACCCGCGATTCTTCGGGCATTACGGCGGTGGTGCACACCTCGGAGCTTCCCGCGGGAGCAGCGGTGACGTTGTGGTTCATCATCTACAACCATCCGGAGGCGTGCGGCTCGGATCCCTGTTCAGTCCCTGTCGATATGTTTGTTCCGGACGTGGAAGGCGATTTCTACTTCGGCGGTGGGCATGTGGTCGGAAAAACCGGGGAAGCCACCTTTGCCGGTCATCTCAGCGTAGGCGAGATCGACCGGGTCCGGCCGTATCGAGATCGGCATGGGTCCGGCGATGCCGCTGATGGATCCGTTTGAGGCCGAGGTCGTGCTGGCACTTCATGTGCACGGACCAAAGCAGCAGGGAAAGATTCTAAAGGAGCAAATCAGCAGCTATCTTGGCGGCTGTGAAGCGTTCCTGGGCTCGGACGGATTCGCCACGGGGCCTGGTGACATCCCCAATGAGAAGGGGGAATGTTCTACGGTGCAGATCTCTCGCCCCTGACTATCGAGGAGATCTGACCTGGTAGAGGGGACCGCGTCGCGGAGAGTCATCGTGCTTCGGTTCAGCCTGAGCCGTAGTACAGAACCCCGATGCGCCGCCGGCCGGTCCCCCTGCCCTACCGATCCCTTTTCTTAACTTTGTTCGTTGCGGACTATACAGCATCGGACTCGCCAGTTCTGAGGAAGCACGATGAATAGGAAGAAACTGCCTCTGGCCGCATTCGCCTTGCTTGCGATTTGCGGCGGCCTGCTCGCCCAGGTGGGCGCGGAAAAGGCGCTCTCGCAGCACCTCGCCGACGGTGAAGAGTTCACAGTGAGCCTGGAGGAATTGCTGCGTCACGGCGCGACCATTTTCAATGCGGTGTGGACCTCGCAGGAAGGCGGCGGACGCCCGCTGGCAAACGGCACGGGAGCCCCGCTGGCGGACCCCTCCTCTCCGCTGGTGTTCCCGCGCAATTTCAATCGAGTCTCCGGGCCGGAGTCCAATTCCTGTTTCGGCTGCCACGCGCATCCCCGGGCCGGTGGGGGCGGCGATATCGTGACCAATGTATTCGTTTTGGGGCAGCGTTTCGACTTTGCGACGTTTGACGCCACCGACCCGGTGCCCCTTCGCGGTTCCCGCGACGAGCAGGGCAACTTCGTCACGCTCCAATCGATGGCGAACGAACGCGCCACGTTAGGCATGTTCGGGTCCGGCTACATAGAGTTGCTCGCCCGTGAGATGACCTTCGATCTGCAGGCGATCCGCGACAGCACCCCGCCGGGCGGAGCCGGCTCGCTGGTCAGCAAAGGCGTTTCATTCGGCGAGATTCGGCGCGACATTGACGGCTCCTGGGATACGTCGGCGGTGGAAGGAATTCCGGCGACCAGTCTTGCCACCGCGGGATCCGATGCTCCTCCCAGCCTGATCATCCGGCCGTTTCATCAAGCCGGGCGGGTCGCATCACTCAGAGAGTTCAGCACCAACGCGTTTCATCAGCATCACGGCATGCAGGCAACCGAACGCTTTGGCAAAAACACGGATCCCGATGGCGACGGATTCGAGAACGAGCTCACGCGCGCCGACATGACCGCCGTTTCCGTCTGGCAGGCGACGCTCGCGGTCCCCGGCCAGGTCATCCCACGGGACCCGGAGATTCAGACCGCCATCAGGTTGGGCGAAACTTTGTTCCGGGATATTGGTTGTGATTCCTGCCACCGCAAGGAGCTTCCGCTTGACTCCGCCATCTTCACCGAACCGAACCCGTTCAATCCTCCGGGCAACTTACAGCCGGGAGATGCTCCCACGTACCGTGTTGACCTCAGCAGCAAGGATCTACCACAGCCGCGGCTGGAAGCCGGGCATGATGGCGTCATTTGGGTGCCTGCATTCACCGACCTGAAGCTGCACGATATTACTTCCGGTCCCGATGATCCTAATGCAGAGCCGCTGGACATGCAGCATCCGGGAGGCTCGCCGGAGTTCTTTGCCGGCAATACCAGGTTCCTGACCAAGAAGCTCTGGGGAGCAGCCAATGAGCCGCCCTACTTCCACCACGGCAAGTTCACAACGCTACGGGAGGCAGTGCTGGCCCACTCCGGGGAGGCGCTTTCCTCCCGGGAGAATTTTGAAGCCCTGAGCTCATCGCAAAGAGACAGCGTTATCGAATTTCTGAAGAGCCTGCAGTTGCTCCCCCAAGGGACGAGGTTCACCGTGATCAACGAGGACGGTCAGCCCAGGCAGAATATCCGCCGATAGCCTTCGATCAGTTCATGCGCTAGCAGTAGCGGGCACAACGCTTCGGCCAGGTTGAACAACTGAGCTGGCATGACGCTCGTGATCCTGCCAACGTGCCCCCATTTTCCGCCCAGTAGCATGCCCGAAAATTCATAACGCCATTCCAGCCTTTTCGCGTTGAGCCGGGATGGAGGCCTGAAGGAAGGGATCGGCGTTTGAGATTCCTTCCTCCGGCCCAGCGCTGAATTGGCCCGCGGCGCGAAGCGCTGCGAACTCGTTGGGCGTAAGATAACCCAGCGCCGAATGCGGCCGCCGAGTGTTGTAGTACACGCGTGGGGGTGAACCGTAGGGGGTGGTGTGGGCTTCGTCTTTGCCGAGGACGCCGGGTACACGGGCGTTGATCTCGATAAGTGCGTGAACCCGGAGAACGGCGAGATCGACGCGTGGGCGTCCGGGGTCATCGATCTGCTGGATCGCTACACCGAGATCAGCCCCAGCGGCACGGGAGTGAAGATCTGGGTCAAGGCGTCGATGCCGGACGGTGGCCGCAAGACCAAGGCTGGCAACGGCGCAATCGAAGCCTACGGCTGTGGCCGGTACTTCACGGCAACTGGGCGGCACGACGCGGGAAACGCTGATCGTTTCCGCGCGCTGTTCGGTGACGACATTCTCTACTCCACGGCTGAGCGGCAGTGGCTGGTTTGGGATGGCACGCGTTGGGTCTACGATCGCGGCGGGCGCGTCTACAGGTTGGCTAAGAAGGCGATGGCTGAGTGCCTGCGGCAGGTGGTCGAGGCTGGGGAGTCGGATCTCGCCGACCTCAAGGGTGCGCGGTTTAACGACGACCTTGCGCACGTGCTGGCGGCGCATCGAGCGCAATTTGTTGATGCCTTCGGTGAGCCCCAGCCGACTCACTATCTGTTCGCGTGGGGTCTCCACTGCTCACAGACCCTACGCGCCCGGTATCGGATCTCAAGCACTGCTGGGGCACGCTGCGGGAGAAGGCCGGTGCCTCCTGCCGGTTGCATGATCTTCGGCACACGTTCGCCACAAGGCTCGCCGAGAACGGTGTGCCCGAATCGACGATGCTGGCGCTCATGGGTCACATGAGCCGCTCGCGATGCTTGAGCGCTACTCTCACATCCGCATGGCGGGGAAGCGGGACGCTGCAGCTGGGGTGGTACTGCGCCCCGTGGCCCCCCGGAATTTGGAGGCAGCCCCTGTGAAAGTCCCTGTAGTCGCGGCATCGGGCCCGCTTCAGTGAATATATTTGGCGTGGAAGTGTCTGAAAGAACTGGAGCCACCCGCCGGGATCGAACCGGCGACCTGCTGATTACGAATCAGCCGCTCTACCAACTGAGCTAGGGTGGCCCGTGTGAGCCGGAGGCAGGACGCCTCCAGAGGAAATTATAGCATTGCCGCGGGGGGAAGCCCAAAACAGAATTTCACCTCCAAGACATTGATAAAACTGGCCTTAGGCAACTTTCCGAAAGAATCTCCGGGCACGCGGATTTCCGGCCCGCCCCGCCGCGGCTCATATTCCGGGCGGGAGTTGCCGATATCTATTTAGTACTCTCCCAAAGAGATTAGGATTTGACCATGGATTTCCCTGTTAACTATCCCCAAACGACGACCACTCAAAAGGCGCTTGACCTGGAGCTTGCACTTACGCGGGTCGGAGGCGACCGCGAACTGCTGCAGGAGTTGATCTCGCTGTTTCTGGAGGAATCCCCGAAGATGCTCTCCGAGCTGCAGGAGGCCACCGCCGCCGGTGATGCGGAAATGGTGGAAAACACGGCACATGGACTGAAGGGCTCCGCCGCGAATTTCGCTGCCGGACCGACCGTGGATGCCGCCTATCGCCTGGAGCTGCTCGGCCGGGAAAAGAAGAATGCCGAGTTTTCCGGTGCGCTCCTGGCCCTGGAAGAAAATCTCCTGCGCCTGAGCCGCGAGTTGAGCGACATCGAGTCCTAAACTCCAGACGCCGATCCGCACCCCGACCTGGGCCGATCTCCTCGCCTCGCGGCAGTCCGCTTGGAACCCGAATCGCTCGATCCTTTTCCTCGCGCTAAGCACGCTCCTGACCGACACACGCCGCGGAGCTCGCGCGTGACTGGCGCCGTCTTCCTTCCTCGTCATCCTTTGTCATCCTTTGTCATGCTTTCCACCTCGCTCCACTTCCCTCGTGGGGCAGGACCTCATGCTCACAGTTGGTATCATGAGGGTTCAAGCCTCGATGTCTACAGAACCCACTGAAATTGTTTGCGCGCACAGTCCGGACTCCGACGACGCCTACATGTTTTATGCGCTGGCGACTCATAAGGTCCGCAGCCCGATGCTCAGCTTCAAGCATGTCCTCAGCGACATTCAGACGCTGAATCAGAAGGCGCGCGAGGGAGCCTATGAGCTTACCGCCGTTTCCTATCACGCCTATCCTTATATAGCCGACAAGTACGCGATGCTGGCGTCCGGCTCCAGCGTGGGTGATGATTACGGTCCGATGGTGGTCGGCCTGAAGCCGGCGACGATCGAAGACCTGAAGGGCAAGCGGATCGCGGTGCCGGGACTGCTCACCACGGCGTACCTGACGCTGAAGCTGCTGGAGCCGGATTTCGTGCCTGTCGTCGTCGACTTTGAGCAGGTGATGAACGCGGTGCGGGAGGGCTCGGCCGACGTCGGCCTGGTGATTCATGAGGCGCAGCTGACGCACGTGAACGAGGGCTTCCATACGATCGTCGATCTTGGTAAATGGTGGAAGAAGACGCAGGATGGGCTGCCGTTGCCGCTGGGCTGCAACGTGCTGCGCCGCGACCTGTCCGCCGAAGCAGGCTCGGAAGCCTGTAGAATGATGCGTGAAAGCATCCAGTACGCACTGGACCATCGCCCCGAAGCGCTGGACTATGCGTTGCAGTTCGCTCGCGACATGGACCCGGCACTGGCCGGGAAATTCGTGGGCATGTACGTTAACCACTACACCGTGGATTGCGGGGAGCAGGTGCCGAAGGCCGCGCAAAGGCTGCTCGACATGGGGCACGATGCCGGGCTGATCCCGCACCGCGTGACAGTCGAGTTCATACGGTGAAACTAGCAACCCCTCTGCTCAAAACCTCTCTTCTGGCCCTTGCCATGGTTGTGCTGACGGCTTCAGCGGTCTTCGCGCAACTGGACGAGAATGCCCGCGTGGATGCAGTGAAGAACGCCGCGCGGCAGGGCGAATCGGGTATCCCTGTCCTTGCCGCCTATATCGACGATCCGTCGCTGAAGGTCCGGCTGGAGGCCGTAAAGAGGTTGGTGGAGATTGGCGGTCCGCAGTCGGTGCAGCCGTTGCTGCAACTGACGCGCGATAACGATCCCGAGGTCGAGGCTCGCGCCACCGACGGGCTAGTGAACGTCTATGTTCCGGGCTACATCCGGACAGGGATCAGCGGATCGCTCAAGCGGGCGGGCGATTCGATTCGGGCCAAGTTCGACGATGACGCCGACGATCTGGTGGTGCCGGGCTACGTCATGGTTCCGGAAGAGGTGATCGAGGCGATGGGCCGGCTGGCTCGCGGGGGCACCAGCATGGCGACCCGGGCCAATGCGGCGCGTGCGGTTGGGATCCTGCGTGGAAGGTCCGCGGTTCCGGACCTGATCGAGGCGCTCTATTCCAAAGACGATGACGTGATGAAGCAGGCGCTGATCGCGCTGCAGAAGATTCGCGATCCGGAGGCCGGCCCGCAGGTGACCTTCGTTCTGCGCGACCTCAATCAGGATGTACAAGTGGAGGCCCTGGAGCTGGTCGGCATTCTGCGCACACAAGAAGCCGCCCCGGAAGTTCGGAACGTGCTCGCACGCGCGCCGAATGACCGCGTTGAACGGGAAGCGCTGACTTCGCTGGCAATGATCGGCAGTCCGGACGATCATGACCTGTTTATCCGGATGCTCACGAATCGAAACGAGGATCTTCGCTCCGCGGCGGCCGAGGGTCTGGCGCGCATCGCCAATCCGGACGATCTTGCGACGCTGAACACCGCCTATAACGCCGAAGGGAAAGACGAGCCTCGGCTGGCGATGGCATTCGCGCTGGTGGCGATCGGGCAACGCGGCATGACGGAATACAGCCCGTTGCGGGATCTGGTGAATTCGTTGAATACCAGCCGGTACCGCAATATCGGGCTCGCGTACTTAACCGAGCTCGCGAGGAATGAGTCTGTGCGTCAGGCGCTGTATCCGGCGTTGAACAACAACGCCAGCCGCGATGAGAAGACGGGCTTGGCGATTGTGTTTGGGCGTAGCGGTGGCCGGGACAGTCTGCCCTACCTGCAGCAGTTGGCCAAGGATCCGGATGCACAGGTGGCCGAGGAAGCGCAGCAGGATCTTCGAACACTGCAAACGCGGCTGGGATAGTCGTCTCTCCCTCGTTTTTCTCTCCTTTAAGTTGTTTCGGAAGGCCTTCCTAGCCGCTGTTTTCACCTGCCACGGCGCAGGGCCAATGAATTATCCTGCGATGACGCGCAGCCCGGCTGATTTACCCTGCCACCGAGGACAGCTCCCACGGATTTTATCCTGCCGCGGGCAGCAGCACCGGATCTCACTCCGGCGGGCCAGTATAGCGCGAACACCTTCTCAACAGAGGTCGACATTGTCAAGATTCACCAGATGGCTAGGTAGAACCAGCTCTCCTATACGGGAGCACATGGTCTCTTGGTGGGCAAAGTAGCAGGGTTGGGGATGTGGGGTCCTGGAGTGAAGTGGGAAGTGGTTGATGGGGTGGGGGATGTCAGTTGGAAAAAAGTGGGAACGTCCGTTTGGGGAGACGGGCGGTGGGTGGGGAGTAGCGCCGGGGCTCCAGGCCCGGCGGATGAGTCGCGGATGCGGAGATCCGCGCCACTGTTTTCCTAATCGCGCACACGCTGCAAGCGCCGTCGTAACTGGGGTTGGCGCGGCGCGAGGAGCGATGTGGATCGCGGACGATGCGTTGGCGCGCGCTACCGCTTGCGCTTCTGAAGGGCGGGTATGCGTTGCCCGCATGCTCACGCTGGCGGTTCCGTTGTGTGGCGCCACATGCAGTAGCGCCGGGGCTCAGGCCCGGCGGATGCCGAAGAGTCCGCGCCACCTTTTTCCTAACCGCGCAATGGAGCTCGCTCCACACGGGGTTAGTGGGTGAAAGAGTACATGATGGCGTTCATGCCCAGGCGGAGGCCGAGGCGGGAGAACATTTCCGGATAGTAGGGATCGTCGGCGTATTCCCAGGAGTCACCCATGTCCGAGTTCGGGATGATTATGGCCACGATGCGGTCCTTGACGTAGATCGCTCGCCAGGCGGGGATGTCGCCACCATCGTTCTGGCAGCCATAGCCCTCAGCGGTGGTGCAGCCCCCCCCACCTCCGCGACGTCCCCGGCGGCCGAATCCCCCACCGCCCCGGATACCCCAGGCGCCGGGGATCTGATAACGCTTGTCGCGCGGCAGGTCGAACATGATGCTGAAGAACGGATCGGTCTCCGGGATGTCGACGACGTTGGCCTCCGGGAACACTTTCAACATGCCGTACATGAAGAGCTCCCATTCGTCGGTGCCCCAGAAATCGTCGGTCATGAAGAAGCCGCCGCGATCAAAGAACTCGCGAAATTTTTTCGCCTCGCTATCGGTCAAGTCCCATTCCCCCGGCCGGACCGCGTATAGGAATGGATAGTTGAAGACGTCGTCGTCATCGTCGAGGTTGACCGGCTGCTCCACGCTGCGGACGTCGAGGCGAGTCAGACGCCGCACGGCGACCATGAAGTGGCGATCCGCGCGCGGGTAGTCCTGCGTCCAGGAAGACATGCCCTGCGCCCAACGGCTCCCCGCGCGATCAAACCGCGCGTAGGGATTGGGGGGATACATCAGGCGAGCAAAGATGAATTCGGCAGGCTCGTCGTAATCTGGCGGAGCGGGAAAGGTGTTGTACTCGACGGCAGGATATTCGCGCCAGGGGGTCTGAAACGCGGTCAGCGAGCCAACCAGAAACACTCCGCCGACGATGATGCCGAGCGGAACTCGCAAGCGATGCCGGGATCTTCCCATCATTCCCTTCTCTGGCCCTTTCGACTTCTAGCCATTTTCCGGGCCACTCGACGGCATTTCGCGGCCATTCCGGAGCCATGCGGTGGACGAAGCCTGCTCGAACCCGTTCCACCGATGAGGAAAATGGATGAAGGGAAAACGGTCTTTGCAATGTGAGCATAGCACCTCGGCCTGCGGCGCGGAAGCAGAAGGGGGTGAATTCGCGGCGGCAGCGAACCGGGTCCGAATGGGACCGCCCACTGGCGTTTCGGCTCTGAATTCGCAATAATAAAAAAACAGTCTTGGGTGTTGTGTAGGATACTCAATAACATCCCTGAGTAGAGTGAGATAGTCCCCTGTAGATGGCTGGCGAGCCCTTTGATTTTGACCTAGTTACACGGACCCCCGGTCCGCCGTTGCACCGTTTTGTGGAGGCACTGTGGTACGCCCGTGGAACGGTTCCTTACAGCGAAACGATCAATCCCACCGGGTCTTCCCTGGCAGTATTTGTTCTAGGTGATCCAGTACGTTGCGGAGCCTTCGGGGACGACCGCCGGCCGTTGCGCGCCGAGCATGGATTTTTCGTGGGTCCGCACGACCGGCCGATGGTCAACGAGCCCACCGGGGAAACGATCGCGGTCGGCATCGTGAGTAAAGCGGTGGGCTGCCAGGCGCTGTTCGGCGTGGTTCCCTCCCATTTGCGCGGCCAGGTGCATGATCTGGAAACGATTTGGCCCGGCGCGACCTACCTGCGCGAGAAGCTTCTGACCACCACCGACAAAGAAGTCATGCTGGACATGGTGGAGCGGTACTTGAGCGCCACGCTCGATACCTCAACGGTCGGGTTGGATCGCTGCGAGCGGGCCGTGGAGGTGCTGGAGCAAGATCCAACGCGGCCGATCGCCGACATCGCCGATGACCTCGGCGTCTCGCACGGGCACTTGGATCGTGAACTGACTCGTGTGGTTGGGCTTACACCACGGACATTGGCTCGGTTGATGCGAATGCGGCGGCTGCTGCAGAGTATCGACACGTATGGGTCGGCCGAATGGGGCGAGCTGGCGGCGAAGTTGGGCTGGGCCGATCAGGCTCACCTGATCCGGGATTTCAAGCGGCATACCGGGGTGAGTCCGGCCGAGTACATCGCGGCGCAGCAAGCCACGGTGCCGGAAGCGGTCGGGCATGCGGGGTTTGTTCCAGATTACTAGCTCAGGAGCCAGGAGCCAGGAGCCAGGAGCCAGGAGCCCCAGGAGCCAGGTGCCAGGCGGAGCCAGGAGCCAGGAGCCAGGTTCCAGGAGCACAGGAGCCAGGCGCCAGGGAAATGATACCCACTAACTTGATGGTCCTGACCGCCGCACTCGCTGATACAGCCGATATCCGCGAGAATCCCTCACACGGACCGCCATGCGCGAGCATGCTGGCAACCTCTCCCCACGCTATTCCGCTGGACCGAAGGCCAGCAGCACGTTGCCCGCGATGCCGCCGGTACGGGCGTAGCCGGAGTTGATGAACACCATCCCGTCGGCGACCGTGGCACCGGGGCCGTCGATGGAGCCGCCGGTGGCGGGAACGCCATTCACCGTATCGAAGCTGCGCACCGTATCGAAGTCCCAAACAACCGTGCCGTCTTCGGCCGAGTAGGCGCGCAGGTGTCCATCCAGCGCCGCTGAGAACACCACGCCGGGGATCGCCGTAACCGCCGAGGACTGCGCCGGACTGCATCCGGGTTTCGCATCGGGAGGACAGACGGGCGGTTCGGCATACCAAACCCGCTCGCCGGTCGTGATGCGCAGCGCGCTGAGTCCGCCACCCTGGGTGGGATCAAAGGGCACCGGGCGGGGATCGTCGGGATCTTCGCTGGGATCGGTGCTGCGCCCGACATCGGAGTTCGCCGCATAAACCAGCCGGCCATCCGACGCCATGCCCCACTGAATGCCTCCGTTGTAACCCCCCTTGCCGACGCGCGCCTGCCACAGGATCTCGCCGTTGTTATCGGGATCCAACGCATATACGACGCCGGATTTCTGCCCTGCCAGCAGGATCGACTTGCCCTCCCCGGCATCCTGAATCAGGACCGGCGACGCGCCATAGTCGAAGTCCGGCGAACCGTTGCACCGGTCGCGTGTGTAGCAGTAGCCGTTGAAGATGTCGTCGGGCGTGGTTTGGCGGCTCCAGAGGATCTTGCCGTCCTTCATATTAAGAGCAACGATGGCGTCGCTGGTCTCGGTGGCGGGTTCGGAATAGTTGTCACCGGTGCCGACGTAGAGTACGCCACGTTTGGTATCCAAGGTCGGCGCCGACCAGACGCCGGCTCCGGATGGCCCCCATTTCTCCCATCCCTCGGGCGTTTCTCCGCGGTGGGTCGGGGCTTCAGGAATCATATAGGTCTTCCAGATCGCGCGCCCATCGGAAACGCGCACGGCCATCACGCTCCCACGGAAGGTGCAGCAGGCGTAGCCGTCGCGAAGGGCTCGGGTTTCCTCCCAGGAGGCGACCGGGATGTAGACGACCCCGTTGTAAACGGTGGCGGCGCCGGTCAGGCGGGTGGACTCGTGCTCCTCGGTCTGGATCTGCCATAGCAGGCGTCCGGTGGCGGCGTCCAGCTTATAGAACCAGCCGATCTGGTCGCCGAACAGCAGCGCGTTGCCATTTCCGTTGCGGGCCACGTTCGGAGCGACGCGCACGGCGGCACGCGCCTGGTAGGTCCACTTCAGGCAGCCGGTTTTGGCATCCAGGGCGCTGATCAATCCGCTGGCGCTGCCGACGAACACGTAGCCGTCGGCCACGGTCGGCTGGGAGAACGCCATCGTGTCGCCGTCGAATCCGTAGGCCCATTTGAGCTCCAGGTTGCGGACCTGGTCGAGCGTCAGCCGGGCGCGATCGGCGATCTGGTAGCGCGTATTGGACGGATCGGGACTCCAGCCGTTCCAGGTCTCGCCGGCGTTCACGTTGCGGGGAAGTTGAATGGATCGGTCTTCGCAGAAGGCCGCTTCGGCGGCGGCGGGGACGGCACTTCCCTCCCGCCCCAGATACTCTGCCACGGCCTGGCGCTCGGCGCGATTCAGCAGATTGCCGACCGAAAGCATGGTTCCAAAGTCCAGGGTGCGGCGAATGCGTTCAGCGGTGAGACGTTGGAGGGAGTCGCGCTGCGGCACGCGCGGATTTCCACTGTCGTGGCAGGTGGAGCACTGGCGCTGATAGACCTCCTCACCGTCGGCGGGCGCCAGGCGGCGCTGCGCGGCGAGAAACGTGAGGGATCCAAGGCAGATCAGAGTCAGGACAGGGATGGCGATCCGGGAAGGCCTCCAAGAAAGGCGGGAAGGCATGGGAAAACGCATTGCGCCCTATTTTATATCAGGGAGGTGCGGAAGACGCCCCGAGTGTCGAGATCGAGTGGCGCCGCGGGCGCGCGGGAGGCTGCAACCTGCCTGGAATCAAGCCAAAATGATATCCTGGACAGAGGTTTGTCCAAGAGGCAAATTCCGGGGGGGAATTCCCGAAGCCCAACTTCTCGCCGGCATCCGCACCTGACGAAGGAAGTTCGCCCAGAGGCAAACCAATCCGGATAAGCCACGTCTAGTTCGGCATAGAGGGACCTGCATCATGATTCATCGCCACCGCTTTTCTGCGCTCCTGACCTTGGCCGTGGTCGGCCTATGCCCGCTGGTGCTGGTTGGACAGACTGCCCAGGAAACCGCTCCGGCACCGAAGCCGAAGATCGAGTACACCCAGAAGGACGCGCCCGCGGAGGTGGATCAGGCCCTGCGTGCCCGCGTGAATGAGTTCTTCCAATATCACGTGGACGGGAAGTTGATCAAGGCGTTCGACATTGTCGCGGAGGACACCAAGGAAGAATATTTCGCGTCGGCAAAGATGGAAATCCTGGATTTCAGGATCGACGACATCCAATATTCCGAGGATTTCCAAAACGCGCTGGTGACGTTGGTGGTGAAGCGCGTGTGGGGCTTTCATGCTCAGGAAACCGACGTCACGCTGCCGATGGTGACCACCTGGAAGATCGAGGACGGGCAGTGGGTCTGGTATCACGATAAAGGCCGCGATTCGATTACGCCGATGGGCTTGTCCAACCGGGAAAACATGCCGGTGCTGATCAGCCAGAATGAGGACGGCTCGATTAACCTGCCCAAGGATTTCAGTCCGGAGGTGATGGCCGCCGCCTTCCAGGAGATCATGCAGAAGACCGAGGTCAACAAGACCGAGGTCACGCTGTCGCGCACCGCGGCCTCCGAAGATACCTTTGTGCTGCACAATGCCAACCCAGGCTCACTGGGCGTCGAGATCGGGGCCTACCCGGAGAAGCCCGGACTCACGATCCAGGCGGACCGTCCCATGGTCAACGCCAATGAGGATATCGTCGTCACCGTGCGGTATGCGCCCCCCGCCGAGCTCAAGGATGGCGATTCCCCGACGGACTTCCAGTTCAACATTGGCACCGTCCCGCTGAACCAGACCTTCCGTCTGACCGTTCGGTTTGAATAGCGCGCGGGACTTTGGCCGGGTGGTTGCTTCTCTCTGCGCGGGAGACAACCACTATGATTCACTTGGCAAGAACCCGAAGTTCTGTTCCAGGCAGCTCAATCGCGGCTGCTGCAAGCAGAACTGCTTATGATTCTTTACGTTCCCGGACCGGGCAAGGAGCGCAAACACGGCTCCCCTACGGATCGTTCGGGGATGCGATGCGAGCGGTCGCGGCCCAGACGTCCGACATCACGCGACAAATTTTTGACGATCGGCAACCAAATGCCACTGCGGGTGCTAGTCCGGGGCATTCGCCCGGGGGCGGTGCAGGCGGCCGGATCCCGGTCGGTAATCCTCCCCCGCAACAACCCGCGCCTCCGCCGCCAGCGCCACCGGTGGACAACACGCCACCGCTGGACCCCAAAAACATGATGATGTACTCGGGAACCGTGCAATACGTCCCCAAGCCGGAAGTTCCACAGGCCCCGAAGCAGACCGTGTACGACGCGTACTGGGCGACGCAACCGCCCGAGATCCAGCAATTGCGGGATATTAAGAGCGAGCCGGAGCGTGCCGCCAAGGCGAAGGCATTGGCAGGTCAGGGGTTTGCCGTGGATGTCCCCATTCAGGTATGGGGCTGGGATCCGCTGGTGACGATGCAGGCTCGGCAGTCCGCGGGGTATACCTGGGTCCCGTCGGGCGGCATGAAACCGGTGTCGGTGGCTCCCGGAGTAAACTTCCCCTCCACCGATCCGTCCTACGATCCCAATAACCCTCCCGCGGGTGCGATTCCGGTAACCACCGATTGGGCCAAGGGGCTGGAGAATACGAGTCCCTGGTGGAGGCTGACCCATCCGGATGCGACCTCGGGAGTTCCTAACGGAGGTAGCGGGGCTTCCGGGCCCGCCACGACCTGAGTTCGGCAACCCGTGCTGGCGAAGCGGATTACCGCCATGCGGAGGTGCATTCCCGTGCGCGAAGCAACGGCTTAATGGCTTCGGATCAAGGACTTCGCGAAGCAGCGCCGAGGGAGAATTCCGGTGGGGCGGTACTGATGGCACATCATCCCTTTTAGGAAAGGACCGTGCCATGACAACTCCCTTGAGTACCCCACTAGCCCCGCCACAGCCGGATAGCGCGTTCTACAGCATTCGAGAGCTCGCTCTCTTTAAGACGTTTACTCGCGACAGTTACCGGGAGGCCTTCGGCGTTGAAGCGCCCCCGTTCGACCCAAGCCGGGTGATCAAAACCTGGTTTGACTCGACGGCGGATACGTCGGCACCCGACAATGTTGCCGTTTATAATACGCTCGCCCGCAATGATCAGAACAAGTGGGAGTTTCGCCAGTTGGTGATGCCCGCCTCGGAGGCTGCGACCGTGAACCTGCCCGGGCAGGTGACGTATCCGCCGTACGTCGTCCAGCCGACCGCGGCCACGCGCGGGGGCGGTGGGATCACCGCTCTGTATCTGAGCCTGGAGTCGGATGCGCGGGCGCTGATGGAGGAGCTCGACGGGACCAATCTCGGCGATGAAGGGGCGACGGCGGTGTTTCCCGTCCATTATCCGCCCGAGGAGCCGCGCCGGTTGTGGTATTTCCAGTTTCGCGGCAAGGCGGTGAATGTCGGGGCGCTGCTCTACAACCGGAATAAGAATGGCGTGGGTGCGCCCGGGAAGTGGGATTTCTCAAGCGGGGTCCCGGAGTGGACGCCGGACCCGCCTCCGCCCACCGGGATTGGAGATAAGCGCCCGTCGCGCGAGATGCCGATGCGCGCCCTGTTGCCGAATGAGCAACTACAGGTAGGCCTGATGGGCGTCGGAATCGCCAGGACGGACCTTGCCGATAAGCTGAAGGAAGCCGCCGGGCAGTTCACCGAGCAGGATCGGGCAACGCTCCAGATGATTTATCAAATGCTCGCCCAACTCACCGGCGACAAAGCCGGCGCCTGATCCACAAGTTGTGTGAAAACAGAAAAAGGACGGCCACGGTCGGCCGTCCTTTTCATTTGCTTCTGGAAGCCGAAGCTATTCGACGCCCGCCAGGAATACCGAGTTTCCGAAGGTCACCGCTCCGTCTGGGGTTTGCGTAGCGATGACGAAGGGTTGATTGGTACCGACCGGGTGGTCCGCCGGGATTTCGAATTCGACGGTATACACACCGATCTGGCCGGGAACATAGCGAGACGAGATGACCGGCATGCCACGATTTCCAACCCCGACGAGGATGCCCAAATTGACGTCCTGTGCTGTGTCCAGGCGGCCGGGGACATTGGTCTGAATGGCTGGGGTGGTTTGTCCCAGGCCAGTCAGGACGAGGTAGTAGCGTTCGCCGCGGCGGGCCAGATGGTCGGGGGTGACGTATTGGCCGTCGCTGGCGTTGATCACGTAAGCGAATTGGATGCCGCCCGCACCCTGAGAGGTGAAGACACCCGGCTGCGTAGCCAAGAGAGGTACGCCTGCGACCGTCGTGCTGGCACTACCGCTGGTGACCTTTACGGTCGCGGTATCACCGACGAGTCCGCAAGGTGTCTGGAAGGTCACCTGCTGGACTCCACCCTGGTTCACTACCGACTGGATCGGCGCGGAGACGTTGTTCACCTGGACCGAGACACCACCCAGCGTGTACGGGAGCGGGTTGTAGGCGCTGACGCCGGAAAGAATGCCGTTGACGGTCGGCGCAACCCCGTCACCCTTCGCAGTAGACAGGCTGCAGGACACCAGGCCGACTTCGTAGCTTCCGGCGTTGAAGAAGTCCTGCGAGCTTAACGTCGGGCCCGGAGGCAGCACGGTGAGCTGGGCCGAGGCCGTGAGGTTGCCAATCATCGCGGTGACGGTGAGCGGTCCGGCCGCATTGCCGGCGATCGCGTTGACTTGCACCAATCCCTGGGTGTTCGTGGTGCCGGCGGTCGAGGAGACTGAACCGTTGCCGGCGACCGAGAAGGTGACCGACGTGTTCTGCACGGGATTGTTGCTGGCGTCGCGGAGACGGAACACGATGGGGTTGGCGAAGGGTTGGTTCACCAGAGCGCTCTGACCGGAGCCGCTGGTCACGTCGAGCTGGCTGACCACGACTTGGCTGGTGAGGGTGAAGTTGATCGGATCCGCGTTCGGGATCGTCAGGCGAACCACAACATTCCCGGGGATCTGTCCGAAGACCACGTTGGTCTGCAGCTTGCCGCTGCTTTGCGAGGTGCTCGTGGTGTTGGTAAACGTCGCGTCGCCGCTGATTACTTCCCAGGTTCCGACCACGCCCGACTTAGTTAGGCCGCATCCATCGCTGACGGTCGCGACCAAGGGACCCACCTGATTTCCGACCCGGCCCGTGAGGCCGTCGCCGGAGAGCTTGTTCAGCATGGAGGCGGTTCCGGGACCGATGCTCAGGGTGTATCGCTCTAGTTTCCACCCGACCACGACGTCCAGACCATAATCCCGGAATTCGCCATTGAGACAGGCGGCCTTCAGGTCGCAACTGGTCAGGCCATTGTTATCGGACAGAGTGTTGTTGACGCACGCCGCCAGCGGTTGCGCGTCGGGATTCGGTGACTTGGTGCGTTGCCCCACAAACGGAATGGGAGCGCCCTCGTTCGGGAATGCGGTGGCGTAGACGTGGTATTGAATCGCCTTGGGCAGGACATCTCCTTGCCCGATGGAGAGCTTCAACCCGTCGGGCTTCTGCCGGATGATCAAGGGCACAGGGACGGTGGGCGGCCTATGGAAGACGGTGAGTTTGAAATCGACAGAACCGTTGGCCGTGGTCGCGCGGATGGTGGCGGCGGCGAAGGAACTGGACTGAGGGACTTGGTACGGTTGCGGATAAGCTCGCGCAAGACCGTCCTGATCGGAGGTGGTGTCGCCCGGGCCCCCCACCGCGTTATAGGTGTCGAAGGTTAGCTGCAGGAACCCGTTTCCGTCGACGACTTCAAAGTGAACTTGCTGGCCGGTCTGCGGGTTTCCATCCGCATCCTGTACACGGACGACCAGGGGAATCCCATCGGCGGCGTGGAATTCTTCCAACAGCTGGCCGTTTCCGCTCACAATGGTGAGGCGGGCCGGCCCGTTGGGCGTGCCGCCACCACCCTGTTCGGGCACGATTAAGGTAACGGTGGTGTTGGCCGTCACCGCATTCACATTGATGATGTAGCTGCCGGGACCTTCCGGAACCGTTGCGCGCGTGCGGATGTAGCCGTTGACGTCGGTGACCAGGCTGGTGTCCTGCAATTGGAGGCCGGCGGACGCGCTCGTGGACAGCGTTACCGGCAGGTTATAGACAGGGCGACCCAGGACGTCGAGGACTTGAATCTTGATCAGCCCTGAGGTGGCGCCGGGCTGCAGGACCTGGTTATCGCCGGTCTTGATGAATGTGCTGGCGCCGGTTTGGGGAGGTATCGCAACGAACTCGAAGGTACCGCTGGGGATCGCGGCGAGATTGCTAGCGCTGACGGTGTCGTTCGACAGGTCCACCCGGATTAAGTTGGTTTGGTTGCCATTCTGGGACAACACATAGAGAAAACGCGAGGACGGGATCTCCTTGGACGCGGCGACCGCAAGGACCTGGTCAGCGGGAAAGAGCGTCTTGAGGCTGGTTTCGTCCGCGCTCAGCGGATCAGTCGTGACATCCCAGAGCCGGTGGTCCGAACCACCGTAGGCAAAGATGCGGTCGTTGCCCGCGACGATCACATCGCTGAAGACCGGGGGCGCCGACCCCAGGCTGAAGCTTGGCCAGGTGCTGATTTTGCGCTCGGCCACTTCCAGGCGTTGCAGCGTGCGGCCTTGCGCATTTGGAGTCAGATTGGCGAAGTACGCATATTGGCCGTCCGGAGTGAAGCGGAGCGGGCTGATGTCTTGGGCGACCAAGCCGTAGGTTCCGTTTTCGTTGATTTGCAGGGTATCCGGGTCGAGTTCGTCGATGCGCCCGGAGTAGGTAATGTACAGCAGGCCCGCGGGTGAGGTGGTGATACCGAGGCCACGTAAGGGCAACTGTGTTGGGCCCCCCATCTTGGTCATTGATGTGAGGTTGACCGTATAGAGGCTGCCCGTGAAGCCCGCTTCTACGATGATCCAGGCCTTGGTGGAGTCTTCACTGATGGCAAAATCCGTTTCCGTTCCACTGATGTTGAAGCCGTGCGCGACCACCGAGTTGGTCGAGGTATCGACAGCATAGAGTTCATCGGCCAGGATCAGCAGGAGGCGGCCGTCCGGAGTCAGTTTGACTTGTTTGATGTCGCCGATGATACCGGTGATGTTGACAAATTGTGTAAAGTCCGCATTGACCGCCTGGACGGGGCCGCTGCTGACCAGGTAGAAGCCTGACCCATCGGGTAGGGCGATGACACGGTTCACGCCATCCAGGCCCTCGGCGTCGATGAGGGTAGACATCGGGTTTCCCGTGGCGTCATAGGCGACGAAGCGCGTACTCTGTGTATCCGGATCGACGAACTGGAACAGAAGATCGGTTCCAGGTTGTGCGGCGAACGCGGAAAACGAGAATACAGCAAGCAGGCTCGCAACCAGGAGCAGTTTGCGGTTCAGCATACAGAGACCTCTAAAGGAAAGGGAATAGACGCGGGGAAAACAAGGTTAAGTGTACCATACGGCCATGGCCATCCGGTACTAAAAACGTTTCGGGGATTTGGGAGGAATGGAAAGCAAAAGGGAAGGGCCGAAGCCCTTCCCTTTTGATTGCTGCTGCAGGCTAACTTAGCGATCCACTTAGTTATCCATGGAATCGCGCAGCGTCTGCGTGGTGCGAGCCAGGTGGCTGCCGCGGTCCATGACCAGCGCCAGGTAGCCAACAGACATACCCGGGGAGGTCGGTCCGGCGCCCTGGGCACTGATGTAAGCAAAGGCATGGCAGTATTGGAACTGCGCCTGAGCGATCATGTAGCCAGAGAAGCCGGCGGCACGGTTATCCAAGCCCCACTCCGCACTGCCTTGCGACAGCACGTAGGTGAGCAGGCCACCGGCCGGAACGACAGTAGTACCCGGGCAAGCACCCGGATCGTCCTTGCTCGTACACTGCGAGGCAACCGAAGCGCCGGAAGCAGTGTTGTAGTACCAGAACTGGACAGTACCTTCCTGCGGCGTCGCGAGGAAGCCGTTGGAGAGGCCCGGATCCAGAGAGGCGTTCGCAAGAGCAACGCCCGTATCGAAGGCGGTGTCACCAGCCGACGCGTTCGTGACGAACGGGAAGAGCAGGTTGCAGGCGCACTTGCTGATATGGAACAGATCCTGCGGGGGCTGACCGGGGATGAAGCGCGGAGTCGGATAGGCGCTATCCAGCTGCGGGCTACGCGGTCCCGGACCCGGATCGTAGAACGGCGCGAAGCCGCCAGCGACCTGAGCGGTGACGGTCGGATCCGGCTGATTCAGGGACAGGTTCGGGCTGTAGGAAAGCGCAAGCGGAACCTGCAGTTCTTCCAGGGCGAACGGATCGGCGAAGAGAACCTCATAGACCACGAGGTTGTCGCTGCCCACGGAAACCCAAGCCTGGGTCGAGCCGTCGGGAGCCGCGCCGCCGGCGCCATGGCTGTTGTGGCCGGAAACGAGAGTCGCCACACCGGTGATCACGCTGGTGCCCGCCCGCTCCAGATACACGATCTGCGGAATGGAGACGGTGGAACCCGCGGGAACGTTCTGCAAGGTCATCGCGAGGCGGGTGCCCTGGGTGGCCAGACCCGCGTTGGCGATGCCGGTGTTGGTGCCATAGGTACCCGAGGAAAGATCGCCATTGGCGGTCACCGGCGAAGTACCGATTCCGTTCGGCGGATTCGGGTTCGGGGTGGTGTCGCCGGCGCGGCTATTGAAGCCACTTTCCGTGTGGTAGATGGCGCCCGGGACGTTCTGACGAACCACAGTGTTCGGGTTTGCGGTCGGCCAGGAGGTCTTGTTGTATTCCCAGCTTTGACCATTAAACGTACCGTTGGCGGCCATTTGCTGCCAGCCTTCGGTCTTCCAGGAATCGTTGAAGCCTTCGGTGTACTGGATGTACATATTGGTGCTGGTGTTGGCATGCGTCGCCAAGGACGGCAGGTACTCACCGATGCACTGGATGAAGGTGAACTGACCCTGGACGCCGATGTCCTGCAGGCCGCGCTGCACGAAGGCAACGATCTGCTGCGGGTTGTTGATGGCCAGAGAAGCATTGTTCGAAATCGAGATGCTCATCTGGATCTGCGAGGTGGTGAAGGTGGAGCTCACACCGGTCAGCTCGGCGTCGGCGCGCACGTTGGTGATGCGCATGATGCGAACCCACTCGTTGCCCGGGGGATCGAGAGGAATACCCGAGAAAACGACGGAGTTGGACTGACCCGCGTTCTGGGCAACCGCCAGGCGGCCCTGGAACACGTTCGGACGACCGCAGCCATAGGAACCGGCCGAGGGCAGATCGACGTCGCTCTCGCCAACCGTGACGGTGGACCCGTCACAGGTGACCGGAGGATTGTAATTCGCGAGGCCATAGCCATTCGGGGTTCCGTCATAGGTCTGCGCGGGATTACCGGTCGAAACGATCGAGCAGACACCCGGACCGGAAGGACCGTTGTCGGGAGCGCCCGGCGCGCCGCAGTTGAGGATCGGCGTGCTCGGATGGCCGGCCGAATTCGGCTCGTCCACGATCAGCAGGGCCTCATTGAAGATGCCACTCAGCAGCCGACTGGTGATGTTGGTGCTGAGAAATACGGTAACGTTGGCGGCGGGAACAACCTGCCCCGGGGCGGTGGGCACGCCACCGGTACACGCCAAAACAAAATCACCTACCAGGTCATTATAGGCTTCCGCACGAACGATCGGCGGAGTGCCAGCATTGGCCTGGCAAATGAAGGGTTGAACTGGCTGCGCGAAGGTCGGTAATGCGAATACGGCCATAAGGGCCGTAACCGACAGCGCAGAGAACCACTTGCGAAAATCTGCCATTTCCTTCTCCTTGTAATTTGCGAATTCTGAATTGATGGAAGTTTTTTTATGCAACCTGAGCCTCGTAGTGCTTTGTCCCTCTCAGGAGACGCGAACTGAACTCCAGCCTGATCCCGGCTGGTTGCCGTCCGCTTTTCTGTAAAAGCTCATTCAGCTTGACTTCTCTGTTTCGTTCGCTTGTGTGCTCGCGGGATTCACGGTCAATGAATGCCGCCTAACTGCTTTACCCGCCAGGCTGATACCACTTGATGCAACCTGGTCGTGTTACACCCTGGACGCAGTCAGACCAATAGATACCATTCCCTTTTGGGCCAAGTCAAGCGAAAAGTACTATTTGCCACTTGGTTAGAGGCCCTTTCGTACCTGCTCAACCGCCCCTGAGCATGTTCCTATTTCACTACGGTCCGAGGGGTTTCGCAACTGTGCGGAAGGAGATTTTCAGATCTTTCGCTTTGGGTAATTTTACGGGCCGACGAGGCTCGTGATGGGAATCTCATTTCAGGCGTGATGAGATTTCCACAAGCTAGTTAGTACTGAGCAATCATCTTGCGCAATTGGCGCATGCGCAGGCGGAGCTCATCGCTGGCCTCCACCAGGTCGGTCGTATCGTAGATGACGTGCGGAGTCATGAAGATAATCAGCTCGGTGCGGCTGTTTCGTTATAGGTATCGGCTCCCGAATAGATTGCCCAGGTAGGGGATGCGATGCAGCCCGGGAATTCCGGCGGAGGTGGTGCTTGTGTCTTCGCTGAATGATTCCCCCGATTGCGATGGTGTCGCCATCCTGCACGGTGACCTGCGTCTGAACCACCTGCTGATTGAAAGACGGGGTGAGCGAGGAGGCTCCGGAGCTGGTATTGCCGCCGGAGCCCGAGAGCCGGAGCTGCCCGGAAGGCGAGCTGACCTCGTGGTTGATGATTAGGGTAACGATGCCGCTGGGATTCACCCGCGCATTCACCTGCATGGTCACGCCGGTGCTGCGCGAGGAAATGCCTTGGGTGATTGTCCCATTCAGCGAAGTGCTGGGCGAGGCGATCTGGCCGGTGAGCACCGGGACCTGAACGCCCACGTTGATGCTGGCCGGGATACTGTCGGTGGCGATCAGGCTGGGTTCGGAGATCTTCTTGACGTTGCCGGTACTCTCCTTTAGACGTCAGGAATGCCAGCAACTCGCGGCTTTGGCCGACCAAGGTGCCGGCGTTCAGTGCCGATCCGCTGCGCCACCCATTGTACCGGTCAACGCGCGCGAGCTCCGCTCGAGCTTGCGGTCGCTTCTGAAAACTAGCCTGAATGCCACTCGCAAAGGACGTTGCTCAGAATCACCTCATAGACCTTGGCTTCGAGCAGGATCTGACGCGGAGGATGGTCCAGTTGCTGCAGCAGCTTCAGCACGGACTGGTATTGCTGCGCATTCCCGCGGATCAGCAGGCTGTTATCCAAGGGATTGGGAACCACGATGGGCGGAGCAACCTGCTCCTCTCCCGGCTGCTGCCCGATGCCGGGGGTTCCAGCAGCGCCCTGTCCGGCAGTCGGAGCCGCGGCGCCGGCGGTGCCCACCAGCCCTCCGGGAACCTGAGCCTGGCCGGGATAGGCCTGGGCCTGGAAGCCGCCGAACGCCGGATATCCATATCCACCGCCGCCGTAAGCACCGCCGCCATAGCCGCCCATTCCTCCACCGCCGCTGCCCCCAAGCCGCTGTAGGGTCCGCATCCGCCGGATCCGCCAAAGTAGCTGTTAAACGCCGTGCTGGTTCCTTGGGAATTGGTGCTGCCGTAGCCGCCGCTGCCGCCGTAGCCGCCGCCCCCATAGCCACCGCCGCCATAGCCGCCACCGCCGTAACCACCGCCGTAGTTGCCGCCTCCGCAAGGCTGCCCCGCCGAAGCCTCCACCGTAGCCGCCGCCCATGTTCATACCGGGAAAGTAAAGTCGCGTAATCGCTTGCGCCAGGCAATCGGCGCGGCCATAGCGGACCCGATAGACGTAGGTGTCGATCAGGCCGCTGGTGACGACGATGGGGGTGTCAAGCTTTTCGATCCACTTGGTGACGGTTTCAAAGACGCCGGGATTGGGCGCGATCGCGATCAGCGTGCTGATGCGGTCGATCGGCAGGAAGCGAACGGTCGAGGTCTGGTTATCCAGGGACAAGGACTGCAGCACCGGCTCCAGCTCGCCCATAAGCTGCGAGGGGAGCGTGTTCTCGATGTCGTAGAGGCGCACCCGCTCGCCGGCGAACATGTCGCTATCGAACTGGTCCACCAGATCCATGATGCGGCGCATGTTGCGGCGGCTGTCCATCACCAGCAGCAGGTTGGCCGGAGCATAGGCGCTGAGGATGGTCCGGTCATCGGTGAACTCGGTCAGGATCTTGGTCAGCTCAGCCACGGTGATGTATTTGAGGAACACCAGATTGAGCATCATCTCGTCGTCGGCGGGGATATCGCTCGATTGGGTGACCTGATTGATCGGCATGCGGCGCATACGGTCGATATCCACGATGCGGTAGAGATTGCCCTCCTGCACCATGCCGTAGCCGTTGATGCGCAGCAGCAGGTCCAGCAGATTGCGGGCGTCGAGCTGGCCGGCCTCACCATAGGTGTTCAGCGTGACGGTGCCTTCGATTTCCGCGTCGACAACGTAGTTGATCTGAAGCTGCTGGGCCAGCGTATCGATCACCTGCATCAGGTCCGCGTCCGGCAGGTACAGGGAGCCCAGCGGCACGGTGGATGCTTCGGCCGGAGCCTGGTCTTGCCCCTGATCTTGGGCCTGCCCTTGCGGCTGACCCGGCGCCTGATCCTGCTGCGGAGCCGTTTGCGCAGGTTGTTGGTCCTGCTGATCTGGTTGCTGTTGGGCAGGCAGCGCGACGCACGCCAGGGCGAGAGCGAGGGCTAGCTTCAGAGTTCTCATAGTAGATTCGACAGGGCTCGGATTACAGCCTCTGTTCGTATATGACGGGGAAAGCGGCGAGAAAGTCGGAGGAGGGGGTGGATTTGCTATTGAATTCGTTCCCAATGGCACTCACGGCCCATCAGGGTCACGTTTATGACCTTTTTGTAGCCTTGGGAAATGGTGCCCGAGGGGCTGTTGTCGCCGGCGACGCAGGTGCGTCCGGCGCCGGCTTCGCGACCGATTTCGGGCTCGCCCTTAGCCTTGGGTTCCAGGTTCCGGGAGTCGGCTTTCGCCCGCGTATTGGCCGCCTTGGCCTCAGCCGATTTGGACCGCGCGGCCGCCTGCTGCACGGGCGCGTCCTCTTTGGGGCGCAGATCGGCGAGCTTAGCGGTCAGTTCCTTGCCATTCCAGCCGAAGGTGACATTGTCGCGATCAAACTCGTTGATCGTGAGTTCCCCGACCTTCTGGCCGATCTTGAACGACTTCTGCGCTCCGTTGACCCCGAACAGGATCACCGGCTCGGCGAAGGCCATCTGTCCGTAATAGGCCGGGAACGGCGGCGGATCGGGCTCGGGGGGCGGTGGCGGCGGAGCTTCCTGGACAATCACAATGTTAGGATCGCGATCGGGGGAAAACAGGGTCTGCTGGGCCACGTCGATATAGTCGGCGGGCCGCACGTTGGCGACCTCGGGAACCGGAGGCGGCGGGACTTCCTCGGCGGGTGCGGCCTGGGTTGACAGGACGTCCTGCTCCCGCTGCTCGGAGGCGACCCAGCGGTTGCGGGCAGACCAGCCCAGCCAGGCCACCAAAGCCAGCAGAACCACATTCAGCAAAATCACCTGTCGCTTCATTGGCCGGCTCCTTCCGCCTGTGGGACCAAGTCCCGAGGGATGACGCCTGAAAAGATCGCCTCCACGCGCAGGGTCTTGTCCTTGGCATCGTCGGAGTTGATGGAGAGATGATCCATGGTGATCAGCTGCGGCTGATCGGCCACGGCGGCCAGAAAATTAATCAACTGCTCAATGCGGCAGCGCATCCGAATGGTGACCGGGGCGACGCCGTAGAATTCGTCAAGCTCGCGCACCCGGCCGAGCTGTGAGGCCTGCACCTCAATGCCGGGCGACTCCTCCATTCCGAGCCGGCGCAGGATCTGGATCATCTCCGCTTGCGCCTGATTGGCGGTTTCGGCGCGGATCAATCCCTCTTCTTCGACGGCGAGTTCGCCGGAAACCTGGTCCAGGATGGCCTGCTTGCCCGGCACCGAAGCGACGATTTCGCGCATGCGGGCGAGCCGCTGCTCAGCCAGACTGAGATCGTCGGCGGTCACCGTGATGTTGCCGCTGGAGCTGGCCGGCATCTGGGACCACCAATAATAGCCGCCGAAGAGCACGATGGCTCCGATCAGAAGCAGCAGTGCGCGGAGATCGCGGCTGGAATCGAATCCGGTCTCGACGTTCATTGCTTGCCCCCTTTCGGCGGGCGGTCGTCCAGGAACAGGCGCGGAACGATCGCGGGGGCTCCTGTTGCCGCGGGGGATCCCGGCGCGCCGGCGGCCGGCTGGCCGGGAGTGATTTCAATGGGGGGCGCGACCTCCAGCCGATTTCCATCCGCGGCGATGGGAACCAGGCCGGTGGGAGGGGCGGGGTTCGCGGCATCCTCTCCACCTTCGGTATTTGCGGAGGCCGGGTCCTGAGCGCCTTCCGCGGCGGCGGTTACGACCGGCTCACGCGTAGCCTCAAACGGAGCGCGGTGAATCTCGATGCGGAAGGCTTCCCCGTCTTCCACCTTGCGCGGGGGTGACGAAAACTTGGACTGCTCAAACAGCGCGGAGCCATCAATCACCCCGAGCAGGGGGGCGGCCTGCGGCGCGGTTCCATCAGCGACGACCCGATCATCCTGGATCTCAAGCTGATCGAGCCAAGTGGGCGGCGCCAGGCGGCCGGTCAGCTCAGCCAGGACATCCAGGTCGCGTCCGGCGCGGCGGCGCAGATCCCGCAGCATCAGCGTGCGGTTACGAACGGCTTCGATCTCGCTATCCATTTCGGCGGCGTGCGTAGCTTCGGGCTGAATCTCCGCGATCTCGGCGTTGAGCGTCCCGAGGTAGCTGGCGTCGCGGATGCCGGGCAGCATCAGATACACCGCGATGCCCACGAACAACAGGGCGGCGACCACTCCGGTGATGACCCAGTGCGCACGGGAGCCACTTTGGCGGGAGGCTTCCGGCAACAGGTTCAGGGACAGCGCGCGCCAGGGGCACGCCGAGCTCATCGCCGCGGCATAGGCCAGCGGATGCGCCGCGCCGAACAGATCTTCCAGCGGGGTCAGCTCGTGCGATGCTTCCAGGCGCAGTTCGGAGGAAGCCAACTGCAGGGCGCGGTCTGGATCGGAGCCGAAGGCCGCCGACAGAAGTGGCCGCGCGGGGCTCTCGGCGTAAATTTCGATGGGTTCGGTTTCGTGGACGCGGGCCCGCTGTACCTGAGACAGGATGGGTTCATTGGGAGCCCCGCCACGCAGCCGCAAAGCCGAATAGATCGCCGCGGCCGAGCAGGTGAATCCGGAAACCTTGATGCCGGCTTCGGCGAACAGCGTCGTATAACGGTCCACGACTTCGCGCCGGGCGATGGCAATCAGAACCGTGGGCGCTTCCGCTTTGCCGCCCCACTTGGAGAGGCGCGCCCAGGAGGCATAAACATCGCCTTCGTCCCACGGGTGCAGGCTATCGAGCTGGAATCGAACCGCGTTGTCGAGGTCCTTGGCGCTGATGCCGGGCAGCTCAATTTGCCGCAGGATCACATCGGTACGGGGCAGCACGACCACGGCGGCGGCATGCCCGATTCCAAGATTGCCGATGAACTCGGCGTAGCGGGCGCCCCATTCGGTGCAAGGGACGTCGAGGAAATTCTCGACCACGAATTCGGCGAGAGGCGTCACCGCGCCGGGACGAATCTTCACCGCTTCCACGTAGAGCGTTTCGGCGCCGCGCGGACCTTCGATGGAGATCCCAATGCCGCTGCCGATCGCGATCCACTTATAAGGTCCGGCGGCGAGAGATACGGCGAGCGGAGCGGGGGCCTCCGGAGCAGGAGTTACCGCTTCGGCCACCGCAACCTCGGCTTCCATCGCTTGCTGCTCGGGGGCCTGATGGTCACCTTGCTTTTCAGGGGTTTGCTGCCCGGCGGAACTCACTGCGCCAGCCCCCCGATCCCGGTGGAAATCGCCGGCGGCGTCGCCGTGAACTGCGACCAATCGTTGTCCCGGAAGCGCAGCACGTGCACCGGTTGAGTGAAATGCTTGTTGTCGGAGAAATATTTCACCGTGGCCGACGCCGAGCGCACCACGTCGGAGGCGGTTCCGTCCGGATTCCGCAGGCGGGCCGTGGCGCGAATGGTCCACAACTGAATTCCGCTGGTGGACAGGCGGCCGGACGCGGATCCCAGATTCGGCGCGTCGGTGAGGCTGCTGAGCGGACGAAGGGCCCGCTGGGCCACCAATTGCTCAATCGCGGCGGGGGTAGCGCCCAGCATCTGCAGGACCGCGGGGCTGACCGTGTTGATTTCAAACGGTCCCAGCGATCCCCACACCGACAGTGCGTCCCGCAAGCCACCGGTGGCGTAGGTGGCGCCATCGGCCGTGGACACGAAGTTGCCATAGAACAGTTCTGGAGTGACGCCGCGCACGAACAGCAATTCCTCTATCTCCTCAAAAGACGCGTGGCGGGGCTGGAAAGTCGGGCCGTACTGGAAATTAAACGGCTGGCTGGTCTGGCCGAAGCCGCGAACCCCTGAACCGCCGCTCGAGGATCCGCCGCCGCCCGGCGTGCGCCAATCGATAATCGAATTGGCAATCTGGCGGGCCTCGGCCGGATTTCCAGCTACGGCGGCAACCACTTGAAACAGTTGCTCCGCACTGGCCCGGTTGATGTCGAGCTTGGAGGACTCCGGAATCATTTCCACAACCACGTCGCCGGAGGAGTAATTCATGAACAGGCGCGGCGTATTGGGCTGCCAGAAGCGCGTCGAGCCGTCCGGGTTGCGCCGGGCGGGTCCCCAGACCATCCACTGGATCGCGCGCTCCACCGATCCGGTAGCGAGGTATTGCGCCCGCAAGCCGTCAGCGATGGCCGAGACATGGTCGGTTTCCGCGAGCACGCGCGCCGAAACGGCGAATCCGATGGCGGCCAGCGCCGCGGACATCCACATGACCGCGAGCAGGGCTCCACCTTTTTGAGTCATGCGGCGGGTTTGGCTCACGCGGCGGCGGGAAGTGGTCCGGCTGGGGAGCAGCGCTGCGTTAGGGGTGATCCGCATAATCCTCCCCTGGACGTTCCGAGGTATGCAGTGGAACGGTCACCGAGCCTTGCGGGATTCGGGAAGCCAGTGGACCCGCCGCGACCATTTCCACGCGTACGGCAGCGGGGAGGTAGAAGCCGGTCCAGCCGGCGAGCCATTTTGCGCCGAAGCCGGACTGCGCATCGCGATCCTGGTAGGCGAAGCGCGCAAAGGCAAGCCGGTCGGCGAGAACGAAGGCGCTGGCGGCGCGGTTGGTCGTCTCGTCCTGGCCTTTACAGAAAGGTTCCACCGCCGCGGGTCCGGAGTAAGGCGCTTCAAAGGCGACCAACCGTAGGGTTCCATCCGGATTCGGCAGAATCGTATACTCCACCACCACGGGATACCCGCGTGAGCCGGCAGTTCGGGAATAGGAGGTCACCAGGCGCATGCGCGTGGGGGAGCCGGTGAAGACCGAGCGAAGCGTTCCCCCACAACGGGCCAACACCTGAAAGGTACCGTCCAATTGCCCACGCAGCAGGCGATCCAGGGCCAGGGCGCGCCGATTTTCATCCAGGCGCGTGCCGATGCGGTCCAGCGTCAGCAGGCCGTTGCGCATCGCCATCAGCATGCCGGTGGAGATCGCGGCGACCAGAGAAATCGCGAGGACCATTTCGATGAGCGTGAAGCCCGCCTGGCGCATGCGGCGGCGGCTTCGGCGGGGGCTGATTGGGTGCAGCATCATCGGCCGCCTCCGTTGGTCACCACGGGAAGACCGGATTCCTCAGGGCGTAGCAGGCCCCGGCGAAATCCTTCCAGCGCGAAGGTGCGGCGGACCGGACCGTCGGTCCACCAGATCTGGAGTTGAATGCGGTCTACCACCCAGCCGGTGCCGGCGCTGCCCGGGCTAATCGTTTCATAGGGCTGGATACTGGCGGTCCAGCCGACCTGGCCTTGATCGGCGGCGACGCCGGACTGCTGCGGCGTGAAGATCCCTTCGAACGTGGAGCCGCGCTTGATCGTCTGATCGGCCAGCAGGTCATCCATGCGCTGGCGAGCCAGGTACGCGGCCCGTTCGTATTGGGTGAGGCGGTCGGCGTTGCGGGCGGCCTGGGCCAGCCCGCTCATCACGCCCGCGATGGCGATGCCCATGATCGCGGTGGCGACCAGGACCTCCAGCAGCGTGAATCCACGTTGGGCGTTTCGGCCAAGGGGCCGCGCGGAGCTGAGCACGGTCTTCGTCATTGCGCCGGGGCCTCCGTGCGAGCAGTTCCCGTGAAGGGGTCGATGTAGACCAAGCGGCGGCGGCCGGCGTCATCGGCGAGCTCGACACCAATGGCCGGGGTCGCGCCTCCGGGATAGACCAGAAAGCGGCGCGGCTGGTTAGGAGGCCCTCCGGGAACCGGCGGCGTCACGGCAAGGATGCGGGCGGGCTCGGGGAGCTGGAGCCGGCGCGTGAAGCGGCCGTCGGAGCTGCGCGCGGTCAGCAGATTTTGCTGCGGAACGATCTGGATTTCGAGCACCTGCTGCTTGCGGTCGGCGCGGTCCAGCGCGACGGTCAGAAAGCTGCCGACCTCATCGGTGGCCTGGCGCATGCGCAGGCTCCCGAGTCCCGCGTTCACCGAAGGGTAGGAGAGTCCGGTGATGAGAGCGATCAGGCCGACGACGATCAGCAGTTCCAGCAGGGTGACGCCGGCGTCGGGGCGCCGATGGTCCTTTCGTGGATGTCGTCTTGGTTGCATCACAAACTGCTGAGCTGCTCGAATCCGCTAGGACCTGCCTGCCAAAACCGGATGCTGGGCTACGGGAGGGCTGATAGCCCTCCGCAAGCTAAAGCTCGCCCCACATCAAACCTCGCCCCACGTTACTGCCAGGAGTTGATGTCGGCGTTGATATCCTCGCCACCCGGCTGGCCGTCGGCGCCCAGGCTGACGATGTCCGGCATGTCGCCGTGCTCGCCGGGGAACTTGTACAGGTACGGATTGCCCCAGGGGTCCATCGGAACATCCTGCGGCATGTAAGGACCGGCCCACTGCGAGCTGCCGGTCGGATTCTGGCGCAAGGCTTCGAGGCCCGCCGCGGTCGGCGGATAGTTGCCGACGTCGAGCTTATACAACCCCAATGCATCGCCGAAATTCTTGATCTGTGTTTTGGCGGCCGTCACCTTGGCCTTGTCGGCCTGGCTGAAGACGTTTACGCCAACCAGTCCGACGAACAGGGCGATGATCGTCACCACTACCAGCATTTCGATCAGCGTGATACCTCGCTGGGCGCGGCGTCGGCCGGCGGCCACGGCGTGCCGCGGCAGGTTCCCGTATTTTTTGTCGTTCATAGCAATTTCCTCATTCACAATCTGCTTGGCCCGTCATCAGAAGGCACGGGAGAAACATTCGGTTTCAGTCCCATTCTTCTACATCGCCACTTCGTTGATGCTCGTGATGGCCAGCATCAGGCTCAGAATCAGTGTCCCGACCATGACGCCCATCACCAGAATGATGAGCGGTTCAAAGATGGTCGTAAAGCGCTTAATCGATTCTCGCGTTTCCGAATCGTAGATGTCAGCCATGCGGTGGAACATCCGGTCCAGATGGCCGGTTTCCTCGCCGACGACGAGCAGGTGCCCGGCCAGCGGCGGAAACTCGCCCGCGCGCATCAGCGGTCCGGAGAGCCCTTCGCCGCGCTTGACGCCTTGCGCCACGCCTTCCAGCGTACCGGCCATGCGCCGGTTGTTCAGGATACCGCGCGCGATGCCCAGCGACTGGACCAGCGGAACGCTGCTGGCAACCAGGGTCGCCATCGCCCGCGCGAAGCGGGCCGTTTCGGCCTTGCGCAGCGCATCGCCGAGCAGCGGAATCTTCAGCCGGAAGCCGTCCCACCACAGGCGTCCGCCCTCGGTGCGGATGTAGGTGTTGAACACAACGATCGCCGCCGCCAGAGCGACCGCGACCGGGATCCAATAAGCCTGGATCAACTCGCTGGCGCGCATCATCATCAGCGTCGGGGTGGGGATCTTCATGCGCGGATCGGAGAAGATCTGCGCGAACTGCGGCACGACAAAGTTCAGCAGCATGAACACCGATCCGAAGCCGACCACGCACAGCAACGCCGGATAGACCAGTGATCCGATGATATAGCCGCGCAGCTCATCGCGCGTGCGTTCGAATTCCGACAGCCGCTCGAAGATTTCGGATAGCGATCCGGAAGCCTCGCCGGCGCGCACCATGTTGACATACAGCGGCGAGAAGTAATTCGTGTGGACTTCCAGCGCGTCGGCCAGCGATTTGCCGCCTTTGAGGAGCCGTCCGATATCGATGACCAACGAACGGAAGGCGCCTTTTGAGGTGAGCTCGGCGGTGATCGACAGCGCGCGGTCCACCGGGACGCCGGCATTCAGCAGCGTGGCGAGTTCCTGGGTGAAAAAGAGAACGTCCTTGCGCTTGCTGCCCCCAAACTTCGGGAGCTTGATCTGCATGTTCAGCCCGGACTTTTTCTCCAGGCCGATGTAGACCGGAATGAGGCCCTGGCGCTTGAGCTCGGCGGCGACGAGCTTATCGGTGTCGGCGGTGACGGTTCCGGTGCGGGGCTGGCCATCGGCGGCGACGGCTTTGAAGAAGAAGGTGGTCGCCATGGGTTACCGCGCCTCCTTCGTTGCAAACTCATCCACGGGAAAATGGAGACAGACAGCCCATTTCCGGCCGCGCTGGGAACCGGCGGCAAAGAGAGCATCGGAAATAGGTGTCTGTCCCCCATTTTCACGGGCATCTAGAATTCCTGGGTGACGCGGATGACTTCTTCCGCGGTCGTCACGCCGCGCGCGACCTTCAACCAGCCGTCTTCGCGCAAGGTCCGCATGCCATTGCGGCGGGCCGCTCCTGTGATGATGCTGGCATCTTCGTTGCGCATCACCAGATTGCGGATTTCCTCGTTCAGCTCCATCAACTCAAAGATGCCGACGCGGCCCCGATAGCCGGTACCGAAACAGGTGTCGCATCCGGCGCCCTTGAAAGACGGGATCGATTCACCGGTCGGAGTGACAGCATTCTCCACCTGCCGGCTGCAGTTCTTGCAGATCACGCGCACCAGGCGCTGGGCCAGCACGGAAACCAGCGAGGAGGTGATCAGGTAGGGCTCGACGCCCATGTCCACCAGACGCGTGATGGAGCTTGGCGCATCGTTGGTATGGAGCGTGGAATAGACGAAGTGGCCGGTGAGGGCGGAACGAATGGCGATATCGGCGGTCTCGCGGTCACGAATCTCACCGATCATGATGACGTCGGGATCCTGGCGGACGATGCTGCGGAGTCCGGCGGCGAAGGTCAGCCCGATTTGCGAGTTGACGTGGATCTGGTTGATCCCGTCCATCTGATATTCCACCGGGTCTTCGATGGTGATGATTTTCTTGTCGCTCTGATTGATCCGCTTCAGCGCGGAATAGAGCGTCGTGGATTTGCCGCTACCGGTGGGTCCGGTGACCAGCAACACGCCGTGCGGCAGCGATGTGTAATACTGCATCCGCTCCAGCATGTGCTTGTCGAAGCCCAGTTTTTCGAGGTCGTAGAAATCGCCCGCGGAGCGGTCGAGCAAACGCATGACGACGCTTTCGCCGTAGAGCGTGGGGAGCGTCGAGACGCGGAGATCGACTTCGCGGCCCAGCGTCTTGACCTTGATACGGCCGTCCTGGGGCAGGCGGCGCTCGGCGATGTTGAGCTTCGCCATCAGCTTGACGCGCGAGATCATGGCGGCCTTCATTTCGCGCGGCGGCGAATCCTGATTGACCAGCACGCCGTCGATGCGGAAACGAATGCGGAATTCTTTTTCGAACGGCTCCAGGTGAATATCGGAAGCGCGTTGTTCGACGGCCTGCGCCACCATCGCGTTCACCAGGCGGATGACCGGCGCTTCGCTGGCCATGTCGCGCAGATGCTCGAGGTCTTCCGCGTCGCCTGGGCCAGTGGTGGCGAGCTCGGTTTCCTGGCCGGCGTTGCCGTAATGGCGATCGATGGCGTCGAGGATCTCCTGCTCCATCGCGAAGCCGGCTTCGACCTCGAGCCCGGTGGAGGCTTCGACTGTCGAGCGGGTTTCGAAGTCCAGCGGATCGGCCATGGCCAGCACCACGGTGTGGTCGCGGAGCTGCACCGGGATGCAGCGGAACTGCCGCAGAAATTTCGGCGAAAGCGTTTCGAGTTCGGGCGAGGCGGGCGGCGGACCTTGCAGCGTCAGCACCGGCAGGTCGAGTTGCTCGGACAGCGCCGAGAGAACGTCCTTGGCGGAAACGAATCCGAGGTCGACCAGGATCTTGCCCAGCTTGTCGCCGGGGCGTTCGGCCTGCAGATCCAACGCACTGCCGAGGTCTTCCTCATTCAGCAGACCACGCTCGATCAGAACTTCGCCCACGCGCAGACGCTTGTTCAGGGGCTTGGGGCGATCCGACACCACGGGCTCGGCTACCGCCGCGGGCGCCTGAGCTTCGTTTTCCGGGTGAGCGTGATCGGACATACAAGAGATCGCGAGGCGGCGGCCGCGCTGGAAAGACCTAGAGTTCGGAGACCTGGATCTGCTGGCCGCCGGTCTTCAGATCCTGGATGGTTGACTGAACGGTGATCTGCATCGGCAACCCTTGCGCGTTCTCCCAACTATAGCGAGGCAGAATCAAGGCAATCATGATTTTCTCATTCGGCCCGAGCCCGGGAAAGTCATTGGGGGCGATCAGCAGTGCTTCGCGGAGGGCATCCTTAAGTTGCGGCAGCATCAGTAGCTTCTGCTGGTGCAGCTCGGCCTTTTCCTTATCGTTCAGCGCGGGATGCATCAGTGAGATCTGCGCGGTGGCGAGGTTGACCTCGGCGGTCAGCACCACGCCGACGCCTTCGATGTAGACGCCGCGCGGGGCCCCGATGATCTGCATCGTGCTGCCGGTGGCGGCGGACTTCACCGCGTTCTCTAAACGGGCTTCGCCGGTGGCCAGGGCAATGCGCTCAATCCTGCCGCCTCCGATGGCCTGGGCGGCGACGGTCATCAGCAGGGCCATCCCGACCGCGGGGATCCATTTCAAATTCCAATTCATGCGATTCATGTGGGGGAGTCTCCAACCTGTCATCAGCTTATTCACCAGCGACTCTTGCACTAATAGCGAACCAAGTCCAGCGTCTGCATTTGGGCTTCGTTCGATTCTTCCTGCAGCCTTTTGAACTTCAGTGGCCATGTATTCCTGCATGTCCTCGATCTGCTGGACCTTATCGGCGACCGCCTCGGTGACAGCGGCATCGACGCGAGCCTGAATCTGCGCTTCGCCGGCTCCGCCGGGATTCATCGCGCCATGGGCCAGGATCGCCACGGCCAGAACCGAGGCGGCGGCGAAGGTCGGGGTAACGAACATCTGTGAAAACCGTTGCCAGAAGGGCGCGGCCGTCGAGACAGTGGCCGGTTGTTCAAATACGGGATCGGAGACGAAGGCGATGCGGCGCGGGATCTCGACCTCCGGCAGGGTCGACAAAGAATCCAGCGTGAGCCGCAGCACCGCCAGCTCTTCGCGGCAGGCTTCACAAGTTGAGGCGTGCGACTCGGCGGCCTCACGGTCGGCCGGGCTGATTTCGCCCAGCGCGTAGGCTTTCCAATCGGGCGATTGCCCGGGGGTCGAACAGGTCATTTGGTCACCTCTTCTCGTCTTTCGCCAGGCTGCTGTTACAGCCCGGGTCCGCTAGTTGCCGGCCCGCAGGATCTGCGGCGAAAGCGTCTCTTTTAACTGCTCCAAGCCGGTGTACACCCTGGATTTGACAGTGGACACGGGGATGTCCAGGATGTCGGCCATTTCGTGAAACTTGAAGCCCTGGTAAACCTTCAGGAGCACGGCTTCCCGCTGATCTTCGTTCAGGCGCTTTAAAGCGCTCTCTACGGCGAGCGAAAGCTCGACCGGGAACAGCTTGGGATTCGGAACTTCGGCACGCGGCTCCTCAGGCAACTCAGCAGTGGGCCGCCGCTTGCGCAACAAGGAGAAGGCTTCGTTATGCGCAATGCGGAACAGCCACGGGGCGAATCTGGCGGGATCATCCAGCTTCGCAAGATTCTGATATGCCTTAAGAAACACGTCCTGGCTCACGTCGAGCGCGTCTTCCCGGTCAGCGACCAGCCGCAGCAGATAGTTGAAGACACGCTTCTCCCATCGGGACACCAGGAGGTTGTAGGCCTCCACATCTCCCGTTCTGGCTTTGGCAATCAGGTCGCGATCTTCGACCTCGCGAAAGATCACTCGTCGTTGCTCCTATTGGGCTCCTATTGGGGCTCCGTTTATAGAGACGCAGGCAGGGGCGAAAAAGTCTGAAGAGGAATTTGGAACCGCTGCCTCCCCTGAGTTTAGCGAACATCGCCCTTCTCTTTTGTTTGGACTTGGGACTTCGCGCGAAGTTGCCTGTAACTTGGAGAGAAATGACCGGCAGTCAAGTGGTCCTCCACCAAATCCTCCACCAAGGCAAAGGCGGTGCTCGCCGCACTGCAACGGATTGGCTGGAGCATCAAGCGGCAGAAAGGTTCCCACCGAACCCTGCAGAGGGAAGGGTGGTCCGATTACACATTTGCCTTCCATGATCGGACCGAGATCGGCTCCGCGATGCTAAAGAAGATCGCAGAAAAAACGGGGCTCAAACCAGGCGATCTGTAACCAGGCTAGGCAGCAAATGAGACGCTGAGTTCCCCAGGAACTGCTTCACCATGTTCCAGGCGGCCCGCGATGACTCGCAATGCCAGGGCCTCTACCGCAGCCAAGGCCTTCCTGCGAGTCGGGCCGTAGGCCATGACTCCAGGCAATTCGGGGATGTCGGCGATCCAGCGGCCATCGTCTTCGCGATCAAATTCCACCTTTAGATTGAATACGGCGGCTGGCTCTGCGTTCTTCATGCGCCTTCCTGATTATCACCCAATCCGGCTCGAATCGGGAATCCCGGTCGGCGCCGGCGAACGCCCTGCGCACCCCGGGGCGGCGGGCCGGCCTGGACCAATGGCATAATGCTGTTTGCGGACTCTCCGCCAACGGAAACTCAAAATCCACCTAACTGCGGTAAATCCCTGATTATCTACCGACCCTTCGCGCTGTAAAATTCTCTTGTCCCGCCCGCACGTCATGAACTACCCACAAACTGTTCAGTCGCTCTACTCGCTCGGCAACGAAATGCGGTCCATGAAGCTGCGGCTGGACGAGATCCGTCAGTTGGCCGCGGCGCTGGGGGATCCCCAGAACTCCTATGAGATAGTCCATGTCGCCGGGACCAACGGCAAGGGCTCGGTCTGCGCGATGATCGACGCCGGATTGCGCGCCGCCGGGCGGCGGTCGGGGATGTTCACCTCGCCGCACCTGATTGAGCCGACCGAACGGATTCAGATCGACGGCCGGCCGGTTTCTGAAAGCGAGTTTGTCCGCGCCTTTGAAGCCGTGCAGGCAGCGGCGGAGAAGCTTCATCTCGCGAACCACCCGACGTATTTCGAAACCATCGCCGCCATGGCGCTGTGGCTGTTCCGCGAGCGGAGGGTAGACATTGCCGTGGTCGAGGTCGGCTTGGGTGGCCGGCTGGATGCGACCAACATCATCCAGCCCAAGCTATGCGTCATCACGCCGGTGGATTTCGATCACGAGGATGTTCTGGGGAATACGCTGGCGGAGATCGCCGCGGAGAAGGCCGGCATTATCAAGGCGGGCGTGCCGGTGGTGGTTTCACGGCAGGCTCCCGACGCGATGCTGGCGATCCAGAAGCGGGCGGAGGTGATGGGCGCCGAGATGGTGCTGGCGGCCGAGCACTTCCCGGTCCGGGACCTTGAGGTGGACTCGCGAGGGTGCAGTTTTTCAGGAATCCGGTGTCCGCTGGCCGGCGATCATCAGGTCCACAACGCAGTCGCGGCCGTCGCTGCGCTGCAGCAACTGGGAGTGGATCCGGCGGGCATCTCCGAGGCGCGTTGGCCCGGACGCCTGGAGGTGGTGGCTCCGAATCCGGACGTGATTCTGGACGGGGCGCATAATCCGTCAGGCACCGCGGCGCTGGCCCGTTATCTCCAGAGGCATTATTCGAGCCGCCGCATCTGGCTGATCTTCGGCGTTCTGGCCGAAAAGTCCGTTCAGGACATGACGGAATCCCTATTTCCGTTGGCCCACCAACGGATCTTCACCGCGCCGGCGAACGAACGTGCTCTGCCCGCGGAAAACCTGCTCAAGTTCGGGGATGGACACATCGAGCCCACTATTGAGTCGGCGGTCGCCTGGGTGAACCAGCAGATCACCGACGGCGGCGAGCCCCCTGACCGCGACGCAATCGTGGTGGCCGGGTCTCTGTATCTGGTCGGGGATGCGCGGAAACTCTACCTGCATCCGACCGGGGGACGCTGGTAGCCGCGGCGCGCGCGGCCGGCTTTCGGCGAGGCCGCATAATAGTCAAAATGGATCGCCTTCGGAGCTACGTTTGGACGGTCCCTCTGTTTGCGGTCAGCACCATCGGATTTGCCGTCGTCAGCCTGTGTTCCTCGTTCTTTGACGCCACCGGAAATCTGCAGCACCGAATCGCCAGCGCGTGGGGAAAGACACTGCTGTGGATCGCGGGTGCGCCGATGAGCGTGGAGGGACTGGAGCATCTCGACCCCGACGCCAATTACGTGTTCACGGCGAATCACCTCAGCTACATGGACACCCCGGCGGTTTTGGCGCAGCTCAACGCGCAGTTCCGGTTCCTGGCCAAACAGGAGCTGTTCAGTTGGCCAGGCATTGGGTGGCACCTGCAGCGAGCCGGCCACATCCCGGTGCCGCTGGAGGATCCGCGAGCGCGCATCCGGACGTTGAATCAGGCGGTGGAGATGATTCACCGCAAAGGAATCTCCCTGTTGATCTTTCCCGAGGGCGGGCGCTCGGAGGACGGCGAACTGCAGGATTTCAAGGCGGGCGCGGCGTTTTTCGCCATCAAAGCCCAGGTCCCGCTGGTTCCCATGGCGCTGCTCGGCACGCGGGAGGTTCTCCCCATGCATTCGCTGGTCTTCCACTCCCACCCGGTGAAACTAATTGTGGGCCGGCCGATCCCGACCGCGGGAATGACGATCAAGCAGCGGGGGGAATTGTCCGATCAGGTGCGAGACCAGATTCGGGGCATGCTGGAGACGGGAGACGAAGGGGTCCAGAAGCGGGGATGAGGGAGGCTACTTGGAGCCCTGCTTGGAGAACAGTCCCAGCAGGCTGCTGAGCGCCCCACCAGAGCTTGCTTTCTTCTGCTGCTGCGTTTTCTCCGCCTTGCCCCCCAGGCGCTCGGCGAGCTTGCGGATTCCTTTTCCATAGGGAGAAGCCGGCACCACTGCTTTTCCTTCCATCAGGGCCTTTTGAACCGCGTCGTAGTCGCTAGGAAGGGTCTCGAAAACGTCGGTGTGGAGAGCGGTTCCGATGACCTCCCGGCTCAGGCCGACGTCCTTGTTGTAGCGGTTCAGAATCAGGTGCAGCTTCCAGTTCCCGATCCGATTGGTGTCCATGTAGGCCATGCACCGCTGGGCGGCCTGCAGGGCAGGCAACTCATTGGTGGTCACCAGGAGAATCTCATCGGCGGTGCGAGCCTGATTGAGGTTCCAGTCCCCGTAGATACTGCCGGCGTCCAGAATCACGACATCGTAGTTCGCCCGGGCGTAGCGCAAAATGGGTTCAGGGTCGCGCAGATCCACGGGCGTTTCCGTCACTGACTCCGGGGCAAGCAGGACGTCCACTCCGCCCACTTTGCTGACCATCGCGGTCCACAGGTCCTGGTCCAATTCGTCAGCGCGGGTAAGAACATCCACGAAGCTGAAGACGGACTTGATCTTCAATAAGAACGAGACCGTACCGGTCATATGGTCCAGTTCGGCGAGTAGAACCCGTTTCCCGGAAGCCTTCTTCCAGGCAAAGGCCAGGTTGCAGGCGAGCGTGGTGGCTCCACTGGCGCCCTTGGCCGGGAAAATGGCGATCACCTTGGCCAGCGACGACGCCTGCATTTCCGGGGGGGCATGCAGTTTGGAGGACTTCTCGATGGCGGCCTCGAGCTGCTCCCGGGTGTAAGGGGCGATCAAAAAATCCGCGGCGCCGGCCCGCAGACAGCGCAGAATCAGGTCCGGATCATCGTTCGAAAGCAGGGCCAGCACGTTGATCCCATTCAAACGCGCCACTTCGGTCAAGAGAGGGAGAGCCTCATTGGGCTGGGTCGTGACGTCCAGGAACACGAATCCCGCCGCCCCGGAGCCCAGCTCCCGGCCGATGTTCTGCGGGGGTGGATAGTAGCCCAAATGGGTGGCCTTCACCCCGTGGATCTGCTCATTTAAAAGGGGTTGCAGCGCTCCAAAGACTTCTTTGCTGGGACTAATGACCACCGCGAGCCGCGACCCACTGCTTGCCGGATTGGGTTGCTCCATAGTGATGTCGGGCCAGTCGAAAACTACGGCTCCAAACAAGTAATTCGGATAGAAGTGATCATAACATGAGAGTCTCACCGGTCCCGGCTCACTAAAGCTAAGGAAGTGCTACCTCGGACCGATAAGAGCCGTTACCGGGATAAGGTGGCCGGGGCTAGTCCGGAAAGGGCTATTCCCGACACCCGCTATAGAGAACGGGAGCCAGGAGCGCAAGGGCAGGCCGTGATGGATGTCCCTTAAGCGGACCGGATCAGAAGTTGATCGGGTCACAAGCCTGAGTTGGCATCGCAAGGATTTCCGGATCATCGGAATCCCGCGGGGCCGGGTTCCCGAGATCGCTCGGAAGAAGGCCATCGGCGCCTGAAAAGTGCAGACAGGCGATCCGGAAGGATCCGTGGTCGCGGAGACAAACCTACATTCCGCAAGGACAGCGGCACTGTAGCAGGGAGCGGCAAAGTTGAATTGCGCCGCGAAAGCAAAAGAAACGGCCGCGCGGATCGGCACAGGACGGCGAGAGCCCGTCCGGCGTCGGCGCACCGTGGACGGAAAGGTGATGGCGAAGATGAACAATACGACGCAAAGCCACGATATGGGCGCGCGGAGCGAGTCGCCCCAGATGCCGTTTGGAACGCAGGGAGCACCGGATTCGGTAGTCGGAGCGAATCGGGCGCCAAAAACGGTCGCAATCTGCGATACCCAGCCGGTGACGGCCGAGGGAATTCGCACGCTTCTCGAAGAGGGCGAGGAAATGGAGTTTCTGGAAACCTGTGACGGTCTGGCGCGCGCCGCCGAGCTGATCCGAACCGAGGCTCCGGACGCGCTGATCGTCGACAAGGCTTTCGGCATCCAGGCGATTCTGGACTGGTTGCGGGACCTGCAGCCCGGCCCGGATGAGCCGATTCACACCGGAGTGGTGATCTGGGGTGTCTCGGTGAGCGAAGCCGAGGCTCTGCGGTTCCTGCAGGCCGGCGCCCGCGGCATCCTGCGGAAGACGGCGGAGATTTCCTCCGTGGTCTCCTGTTTGCGCACAGTATCCAGCGGCCGCAGTTGGATGGAGGACTGCGTGTTCCGCGATACCGGCCGCGCCGAGCGCTATCCGCGCAGTGAGCTGACCGCCCGCGAACAGCAGGTGCTGGAGCTGGTCGAGCAGGGCTTCAAGAACAAGGAGATCGCCGAAGAGCTGGGGATCCGTCCCGGCACAGTGAAGATTCATCTCAAGCATATCTTTGAAAAGACAGGGGTTCGGGGACGCTACGGGCTGGCGCTGAGCGGTTTGCGCGAACGCGGCATGGTCTCCATGGCCTCCTGACAGGCAGGCCTGCTTTGGGAAGAGGGCCGTCCGACAGCATCCGCCAGAGTTCCGCCGGTTCCATGGCCTGAAAGTAGCAATGGACCGGATCTGTTCGGAGGAACGGCCCCGGCCTCTCTTCTCTATATCTAGATCGTATTGCCGACAGGAGGCGAATGCCTCGCCACGCACGAGGCAAGCAACGAAACCCTGGCAAACGTTCCGTCATCGTATTAGAGTCCGAATAGCAAAGTTTATTCGGGGATGCAGCAAATCCCGACGCAAATGCGGCGATTCTTCACAGTGGCGATCCTGACGCTGGCATTTATCCAGGCGACCGCGGTCGCGCAATTGGTGCTGAGCGCGCAGGCAGGCATGGTGACCTTTTCCGAAGGCCCCCTCACCGTGAACGGAATGCCGGTCGAGTTCGACGTTTCGCGCGGCCTGCAATTGGAGGTCGGACAAAGCTTCGCCAGCCAGACCGAGCCGGCGGAGGTTTTGCTGGGAATCGGCTCCTTCCTGCGACTTGCGCCTCACAGTTCCCTGCGGATGCTGGACCGGACGCTGACCCACCCGGAACTGGCACTCGAAGCCGGAACCTTCCTCCTGGAGGTGGTGGAGCCGGTGGATGATGCCGAGATTCGGATCCGGTTCGGGCACACGGTGACCACGATCGACAAGCGCGGCCTTTACCGCTTCCAACTTTCCAACGCCATGCTGATGGTCTTCGGAGGCAAAGCGACGCTGCGCTCAGAGAATGGGAAATCCTCCTTGAAGCTTGGCAAGGGCGACCTCGCGGCGATGCGGTTGGACCGCTCCGGCAAGCTGTCCCCCCATGGAGACTTCGATCCCAGCGTGACCGACGGCCTGCTGAAGTGGAGTGCGGCGAGATCGTTCTCCTTATATGAGCAGGACCTCACCTTCGTGGCGAATCACCGAGACTATCATCCCGCTGGCAACTGGATGGTGACGCTGCACGGCACCCTGTTCAGTAACCTGTATCTCGTCGAGATGGATTCGGAAATCGCGAGGAAGGTCAGCAGGCGGAAGGACCTGCTCTTTAGGCAGCATGCGACCCATCCATGGATCACGATGGGTCCTCCTAAATCTCAATGATGCAGCTCCGGTGACGGTTTCCTCTCATGCGGACCGTGGATTTGATCCGGACCCACCCCGGGAGGCTCACGGCCGCCAGGGCCCGATGATATGCTGTTGACGTGCGAACACTACCTCTCCTTGCTCTAACGCTCGCCTGTGGAACCCTTTACGCGCAAAGCTCGCTGATGAAAGTCCTGGGCGAGGAACTCGATCGGAATTTTACTTATCTTCAGGAGAACGGGGACCCAAAACCGTACTTCATGTCGTATGAGGTCACCGATTCGCAAACCGACACCATTTCCGCCAGTCAGGGCTCCATCGATTCCCAGAATCATTCGCATCGCCGGATCCTGGATACGACTGTGCGCGTGGGCAGCTATAAGTTCGATAACTATCACCTTGAGGGCGGCCGCCAGCCGAGATTCAATCGCGGCATGGCGATGACGATCGAAGACAACCCGCTGGCGATTCGCCATGCGTTATGGCTGGCGACCGATCAGGTCTATCGGGCAGCTTCGCAGCGCTTGATCCAACTCGAGGGCAATGAGCAACTGAGGAGCGAGGGAGGAGATTCCTCCGACGACTTTTCCAAGGAACAGGCGCAGGTCTATTCGGCCGATCCGCCGCAGATTCATCTCGACGCCGACGGCTGGGCCGAGCGTCTTCGCAAGCTGTCCGCGGATTTCACCAAGTACCCCGGCGCGTTGAATTCCTCGGTGCAGATGGAAGTCAAGACCGTCATCCAGACGCTGGTGACCAGCGAAGGCACGCGCATCCACCACGGACGGCCCTACGTGCGCCTGGTCATCTATGCGGTGGGCAAGACCGCCGATGGCATGGACCTGCAGACCGTGGAGACGTTTGAGTCCGATGATCCGGCGAAGCTTCCCTCCGACCAGGAGATTCTGGCCGCCGTGGAGACTGCCGGCAAGAACCTGACCGGCCTGTTGAACGCTCCGCTGGCCGCCCCCTATGTCGGTCCCGCGGTTCTTTCCGGGCGCGCCGCCGGCGTTCTGTTCCATGAGATCTTCGGGCATCGCATCGAAGGGCATCGCCAAAAAGACGACTCCGAGGGACAGACCTTCACCAAGGCGGTGAATCAGGCGATCCTGCCGCAGTTCCTCAGCGTCATCTTTGATCCGACACGCAAGACCTACGACGGTGTCTCGCTGAACGGTTACTACGAATACGACGACGAGGGCGTGAAGGCGCGCAAAGTGGACATCGTCGAAGACGGCATTCTGCGGACCTTCCTGATGTCGCGATCGCCGGTGGATGGTTTCCCGAATTCCAACGGGCACGGCCGGCGCGCGCCGGGCAATGAGATCGTCTCGCGGCAGTCCAACCTGATCGTGGAATCGACCAATCAGCACACCGATGCGGAGCTCCGCGAGATGCTGATCGAGCAGGTGAAGAGCCAGGGCAAGCCCTACGGACTCTACTTCGATCAGGTGACCGGCGGCTACACGACCACCGGCCGGCAGGGACTGCAAGCCTTCACGGTGATTCCGCTGGTTGTCTATCGCGTCTATCCCGACGGCCGCCCCGACGAGTTGATCCGTGGCGTGGACATCGTGGGCACTCCGCTGGCGAGTTTCGCCAAGATCATCGCCACCGGCGACATGCCGCAAATCTTCAACGGCATCTGCGGCGCTGAGTCCGGCAATGTCCCGGTATCGGCGATTTCCCCCTCGCTGCTGATCTCCGAGATCGAAGTGCAGAATAAGGAGCGAAGCCAGGATCGTCCACCCTATCTGGATCGTCCGAACGGATCGGCCGTGGGGCTGTTGCAGTGATGGGTGCAGGGAAAGGTTTCCGAATGAAGGTTTCGAATGTTTGTGCGCGGGGCGCATCCCGCGGGCTCGCCTTGTCTCCGGTTGTGCGGCCTGCAATGCTGCGTCGCATGGCGCTGGTCGGCGCCGCGTTGCTGGCCACCGCGTTGCTCCTGGTTTCACAAACCATCCAGCCGCCGAAGCTCCCCGAGGACGTCCTTGAAAAGGATCCGTTGTTGCGGGCGATGTCCGATGAGATGGCGCGCACGGACCAGCTGGGTGCGGCTAGCGAAGCGGATGCTCCGTATTTCATCAGCTATATGGTCTCCACGGCGATGAATTTCTCGGTGGCCGCGCAACTGGGCGCAATCGTCGAAGCGACCGAGAATGAGTTCCGGGCGCCGGAAATCGAAGTTCGGGTCGGGAATTATGACTTCGACAACACCGGCCACATCTACAGCGGCGCCTACACCGGCAGCCGTTTCGATAGCTCCTGGCCTTTGGACAACAACTATGAGAATTTGCGCGATTCTCTTTGGCTGGGTACGGATCAGTCCTACAAAGCCGCGTTGGAGTCGATCGCGCGCAAGCGGGCGTCACAGAACAATGCCGCCGCGTCGCTGGATGTGCTGCCGGATTTTGCTCCGGCCGCGCCGGTCGTGAGCCTGCCGGAACTGACGCGTCAGGAGTTTGACCAGCAGGATTGGATCCAGCGCGCCCGCCGCGCATCGGCCGTCTTCCGGAATTATGAAGACGTTCTGACGTCGGTGGTGAACGGGCTGATCGTCGACGGCGACACCTACACCATGAACTCGGAAGGGACCGCCGTTCGTTATGAGGACACTCTGGCGTGGATTCGCGGCAAGGCGGAAGGGCAGGCGGCGGACGGCATGCTGGTGCATGACGCCGCTTCGTTGCAGACGCTACGGGTTGCCGACTTTTACAGCGATAGTGAAACGGTGGCCGCGTTCAATGACGTCGGCGGCAATATTCACGCGCTGACCAACGCTCCGAAGGGCGAGCCGTTCGTGGGTCCAACCCTGTTTGAGCCGGAGGCGGCGGCGCAATTGTTCGCGCAGTTGCTGGGCGATAATCTCCGCAATCCGCGGCGTCCGCTGACCGAGCCGGGCCGCAGCGTGAACTTCATCGCCAGTGAGTTTGAAACGCGCATGGGCGCGCGCGTGCTGCCGGAATTCTTCCACGTCTACGATGACCCGACGTTGAAGGAGTGGAAAGGCCGTCCGCTAGCCGGCTCCTACGAATTCGATCTGGAAGGCATCCCGGCGCAAAAGGTCACGCGTCATTGAGGAAGGACGGCTGCAGAACTTTCTGACTACACGCCAGCCCACCAAGGAAGGCAAGCCCTCCAATGGACATGCGCGGCTGCCGGGTAGCTACGGATCCCAGACCGCCGCGATTGGCAACCTGTTTGTCGAAGCCGTGGAGACCCAGCCGATGGATGCACTGAAGCAGGAGCTGCTTCGGATGATCGATCAACGCGGCGTTCCCTACGGCATGCTGGTGCGCAAGCTGGATTTCCCGTACTCCGGTTCCACCGCCGAGCTTCAGGCGCTGGCGCGAGCGAATTCGCAGACCGGAGGCGGCGCGCTTCCCGTCAGCCCGCCGGTACTGATCTACCGGGTCTATCCGGACGGGCGTGAGGAACTGGTGCGCGGGCTGCGCTTCCGCGGCGTCAACACCCGTTCGCTGCGCGACATCCTGGCGGCGTCGGACGAGACGGCTGTGTTTGATTACGTGAACACGACCACGCCGCTCGCCTTGCTCGGCAGCGGCGGCTATCTCGCGGCGACCTCGGTGATTTCGCCGGGACTGCTGTTTGACGAGCTCGAGTTCGACATCCCGCAGGAGCAGTTGCCGAAGCCGCCGACGGTGCCGCCGCCGTCCGCGGAATAGGACGCCCCCCGCAGCGGCCGCTAAACTGGAAGTTTCATGCGTCTGCTCAGCCGCATTCTGTTCCGCGAGGTGCTGATCAGCGCCATGCTGGGGTGCGCGCTGTTCACGTCCGTGCTGTTTCTGAACACCGGGCGCGAGCTGTTCGAGTTCCTGGTGCGCAACACCGTTCCCGCCAGAACCGTGGGCTACCTCTGCCTGCTGGTGCTGCCGCAAGCGCTGCCGTACGCGATTCCGCTGGGCGTGCTGGTGGGGACGCTGCTGGCGCTGAGCCGTATGTCCGCCGACGGCGAGATCACCGCCATGCGGGCCGCCGGAGTTCCCGGCCGCAGAGTCGCCCCCGCCGTGCTGGGATTCGGACTGTTCGCGACGTGCCTGGCCGGAGCCTCCTCGCTGTATCTGACGCCGTGGGCGATTGAGCAACGCTACCAGCTCCAGAATGAGTTGCTGGCCAGCGGCATCACCGCCGAGATCCAACCGCGCGTCTTCGAAGAACGTTTTCCGAACACCGTGTTGTATGCGCGGGAAGTGCAGCAGGGTCCGGTGAGTGAGTGGCAGCGGGTCTTCATGGCGGACCTCCAGCCGGGTCCGGACGCAGCGGCGACGCCCCGGGTCACCCTGGCGACGACGGCGATCGCCGTCCCGGATCTGGACCAAAGCCGCATCCAGCTTCGTCTGGAAAACAGCAGCACCTACGAAGCCGGCGCCAACCCGAGCGACTACAACATCTCCAGTTCTCCCGGTGGCGATCAGGCGCTGCAGGCCGAGCCTCCCAAGGACACCCGCGCATCGCGCCCCACCATGGATATGGATACGCCGGCGCTGTACCGCGCCGCCTACGGAGCTTCCCCGAGCCAGGATCCAGGCAAGCGGCTGGAGGCGCAGATTGAGCTGAACCAGCGGCTCGCGCTGCCCTTCGCGTGTCTCGTTCTGGCGCTGGTGGGGATTCCGCTTGGGGTGAGCCCGCGCCGCACCGGGAAGTCCCCGGCCGTGGTGTTGACCGTGGCGATGGCGTTCCTCTACTTCATGAGCCTGATCAGCGCGGTTAGCATGGCGCGCCAGGGAACGCTTCCGGCGTGGATCGCGATCTGGTTGCCGAACCTGGGGTTCCTGCTGTTCGGAGTGCTGTTACTGTCGCGCATGGAAACCCCCACGCGCCACCATTACTGGAGCAACTTCGTCGGCTGGCTGCAGCAGCTTTGGAAAAAGCCCACCCAGCGGATCCGTCGCGTGCAGCGGCACATGTCCGGATTCCAATTCACGCGGCTCCCGTTGCTACCCGGCGTGATTGACGCCTCGCTTACCGGCAGCTTCCTGTTCTACGTGCTGATCTGCCTCGTCACCCTGGTGATGCTGATGCACGTCTATACGTTCTTTGAACTGCTGGGCGACATGATCCGCAATCAGATTCCGCTGTCGCGCTTCTTCACCTACTTGCTCTTCCTGACTCCGCGCCTGATCTATGAATTCACGCCGATCAGCGTCCTGGTCGCCGTGCTGGTCATCTTCGGCATCCTGGCCAAGAACAATGAGCTTACGGCATTCAAGGCGTGCGGCGTCAGCGTCTACCGGCTGACCCTGCCGATCTTCACCACCTGCTTCCTGCTGAGCGGCGCGTTGTTTGCCTTCAATCACTACTGGGTTCCCGGCGCGGACCGCATCCAGGACGGCATCCGGTCCGAGATCAAGGGCCGCCCCGCGCAGACCTTCCTGAATCCGAACCAGAAGTGGATCTACGGCGAGAACGACAAGATCTTCTACTACCGCTACTACGATCAGGCGGCGAACGTCATGCTCGACGTGAATGTTTATGAGATTGACCCCGGAGCATTCCGTCTGACGCGCCACATCTCCGCCGAGCGCGCCCGCTGGGAGCCGAGCCTCAACGCCTGGGTTTTCCAGGACGGATGGGACCGCCAGATGTCCGGCAATCGAGTCGAAAAATATGACTCGTTCGAGGGCAGCACGAGGATCTTCCCGGAGATTCAGGAAACGCCGGAATACTTCGTCAAGGAAGCCATCCAATCGCAGATGATGAACTTCCAGGAACTGGAAAGCTACATCCAGGAACTCCAGGCCGCCGGCTTCAATACCGTCAGCCTGCAGATCCAGTTCTACAAGAAGTTCTCCGTGCCGCTGTTCACCGTCATCCTGGCGATGGTGTCGATTCCTTTCGCTTTCCAGGCGGGCAACCGCGGAGCGATGGCGGGCGTCGGTATCAGCCTGGCGATCTTCGTCGCGTATCGATCGATCGGGCAGCTTGCCGAGCAGGTGGGCAATCTGAGTCAGCTACCCCCGGCGGTCGCGGCCTGGTCCCCGGACGTCGTCTTCTCGCTGGCCGGGCTTTATCTGTTGGCGCGGGTCCGCACCTGACCTCACACACAAGGGGCACACGAGGGGCACACCTGGCAACGATCTCCACCGATACCTTCTCCAACATGCGCACGTATAAGCTGACGCTGGAATATGACGGATCGCGTTTCTCCGGCTGGCAGGATCAAATCAACGCACGCACCGTGCAAGGCGAGCTCAAAGTCCGCCGCGGCGGACCTATTCCGGACGGAAGTCGATGTTCAGGGCGCAGGCCGTACCGACGCCGGCGTGCATGCGGTCGGGCAAGTGGCGCATATCAAGATGCGGTCGGTCCCGAAGCTCTACGCCGCCGCAGATTCAAGACGAGCTGAACCGGCGGCTCCCGGCTTCCATCGCCGTCATGAATTGCGAAGAGGCTCCGCCGCGCTTTCATGCCCGCCACGATGCGACTTCGCGCGCCTATTTCTACCAGATCTCGACGCGCAAAGCGGCGCTGTCCAAACGCTTCGTCTGGTGGGTCAAGGAACCATTGAACGTCGACGCGATGCAGGAGGCCGCGGCGTTGCTGGTCGGCCGTCACGACTTTCGCGCCTTCCGCGCACCGGATCCTTCCAAGAAGAAGCAGGATTCCACCATCGTCGTGGTGACGTCCGCCGAGGTCGGCACCGATGAAGACATGATCGTCTTTCGGATCGAAGCCTCGCACTACCTGTGGCGCATGGTCCGCAGGCTGGCCGGCACGCTCGTGAAGGTCGGCCTGGGGGAGTTAAGCGTGGCCGAGTTCGGCCAGCTGATTGACCGGGGCGAGACCCGCACAAGGGAAGAAGGTCGGCGTCGGCGGAGATCGCGGAATGGACGGCCCCGTCTTCCGGGCTGTTCCTAGAAAGCGTGACCTACTGATCGGCCAGTGCCCGATCGCCTAATCGACAAAACCCTTCCAGGTATTGCCCTGCTCGTCGCGCAGCGTCACCACCGAACTTTGCGAAACACCTGATAGCGACTTGCCTTTACCATTGCGGAAGCGATAAGCCACCGATTCGTCGGCGTTCAAGGTCGCCGAACCGATCCACTCATTCCCGTACTCGTCCTTCAGCTTGATGTAGTCGCCGTGGCCGTAGCCGAACACGCGCGTCTTGGTCTTCTCTTCCTCCAGATGGAAGAAGCCGCCGGGAACGCTGTTGCGCCGGGAGTGCTTGGAATAGATCATGGGCCTCTCGCTTTCTTTGCCCTTAATCATCACCGCATCGCTTAGCGAAAGCGATCAGGCAATCACCTTAGATCCCGGACTCTTTGCGCCGTCTCTGGAGCAGCAAACACAGGCAGCGGTACACTCAGTGGGATGCGAGCCGTCGTACAACGCGTGACCCAGGCGAAGGTCGAAGTGGATGGGAAGATCACGGGCGAGATCCAGACCGGTCTGTTAGTGCTGCTGGGCGTCACGCATTCCGACACCGAACAGGATGCCGAGTTCCTGGCGAAAAAAATCACCGAGCTGCGGATCTTTCCCGACGAAGAAGGACGCCTGAACCGCGGCTTGACGGAGGCCGGCGGAGCTCTGCTGGCCGTCTCGCAGTTCACGCTCTATGGGGATTGCCGCAAGGGACGTCGCCCGAGCTTCGTGGCAGCCGCTGGACCGGATCAGGCCCGCGAACTCTATAACCACTTCGTCGAGGCCGCGCGCGCAACCGGCGTGCCTGTCGAGACCGGAGTCTTTCAAGCGGTGATGCAGGTTTCGCTGATCAACGATGGCCCGGTCACGCTGATCATCGATAGCCCTACTCGAAAGATTAATGGGCTTCACGGGCTCCAATCGAAACGCGCGACCACCTCATCCACGGTTCCTTCGCCCGCGACGGTTCCATCCTGGAGGAACACGGCTCGGCTGGTGACGGCGCGGGCGAACCGCACGTTGTGCGTGATGATGATCTTCGCCTGCTTGAGTGCGTTGAGCAGCGCGACTAGATGGCGTTCGGCCGGAGGATCCAGGAATGTCGTCGGCTCGTCGAGCACCAGCACCTTCGGCTCCATCGCCAGCACGCCGGCCAGCGCGACGCGTCGTTTTTCCCCCGCGCTGAGATGATAGGGCGCACGCGCTGCGGCATGTTCCATCTCCACCCACTGGAGCGCCTCCATTGCCCGGCCCTGCGCCTGCTCCGCATCAAGCCCCTGATTCCGCAATCCGAACATCACGTCCTCCAGCACCGACGGCATGAACAACTGCGTATCGGCATCCTGGAAGACGATGCCCACCTTCGCGCGAATCGCCTGCAAATTCGGGTGGGCCACCGGCAGCCCCTCAATGGCGACCGAGCCTTCGCTGTTGCCTTCCTCCTGCATGAGTCCGTTCAGGTGGAGCGCCAGCGTCGTCTTTCCGGATCCATTCGCGCCGAGCAGAGCGACGGACTCTCCCGGCGCAAGTGAGAAGTCCACACCGGCGAGTGCTCGGGTTCCATCCGGATAGGTGAACCGGAGCTCGCGAATTTCGACCAGTGGCATCGCAAGGCTCTGCGTCACGCGGCGCTCCAGATCGCCAGGCATATGGCGATCGCCATCGCCGCGATCCATCCATGTGAGGTTCCGAAACTTCGTTGGAGCCGCGGTCGGAAAGTGCCCCTCAAAGCCCCGCGCCAGCATGGCTTGATAGATCGACGTCGGCCCGTTCCCAGCTCCGAACAAATAGCACGCCGAGCCCTCCGGCGCTGGCGCTCCATCCCGTCCCCCAGGCATTGCGTCCTCCCCGGCACAACGCGGCCTGGCGCATCTGGGCCGCCTGCGCGGGAATCAGGAACAGATAGCGATAGAGAAACTGAACCACCAGGAGCAGCGTTTTCGGCACGCGCCAGAACTCCAGGGAGACCAACAGTTCCGGCAATGGAGTGCTCGCCGCCACCAGCAACACCGCGAACAGGGAGAGCAGGCTCTTGGCCGCCAATCCCACGGCTTGCATCGACCGATCCGGTCCACCAGGCGATCAACGCAAACGGAGCCAAGAATGGCAGAGCGTACGCTTCACGAGTCAGCAATCCCCACCAGCGGCAGCTTCGAAATCAGCGCGATCGCGAGCAGGCAAATTGCGTACGCGGTGAGCGGCCAGACAGCATCGGCAGGCGTCAACCCGACGCAAATCAGGAACACCAGAAGTACGGCGAGCTTGGCGCGCCCGTCCAGAACGTGCAAGGGTCCCCTTCCGCGTGTTCCTCCCGCGCGGCTCCACTGTTCCACGAGCGCAATCTGGCGCATTGCATCTACTGTAGCGGCTCGGCGCCACCCGGCAGAAACGGATCGAGGATCAATTCGGCAATTGGGGATCGCGACTGGTGCGGCGTCGCAGTAAGCGCACACCGGCCATGGAGAGGGCGGCCGCCAGGACCACGCCGATCGTGCCGGCCGAAACCTTGCGCAACCATTCCTCGGCAAGCCCGCCCGTCTCATAGCCGGCGAAAGGCGACGCCCAGCTCGGCGCCTGGGCGGCGATCTGCATGCGCGATGCGAGCGCTCCCAAACTGTCCGGATCGCCGGAGGCCAGCAATAAGGCAGTCAACCCCAGCAGGAGCGCAGCTCCGCCAACGACCTTTACCGCAGCGGGAATCCCCGGCTGCGTTCCCCGGTTCCCGCGTGCCGAAGCGTAGTCGGTCAATCGCCTGCGTTACGCCAACGGTGATGGCTCCTTCGGCGATGCCACATACCAGAAAGACTCCGGCCAACCAGGCGGCCAGCGATGTGGGGATGGCGATCCCCGACAGCGCAGAGTTCGGTAACCGATAGTGCCGCCGTGGAAACTACGCTGAGCAATCCGCCGAGGAACAGGGCGACTCTAATGCGTCCCAAAATAAGCCTGGGAAGGGCTCCGGCGGCAACACCCACAATCGCCATGTTAAAGAGGTTCGCACCGAGCGCCAGAATTCCCCCGTCCTGGAAGACCAAGGCTTGGAGGATCAGAACCGCCGACATCACGATCATCGCCGGACCAGCGCCCAATACCGCGCCGAGTAAGGCTCCGCCAGCCAGATGCGTGCTCACCCCCGGGCCGACCGGGAAGTTGAGCATCTGCGCTCCGAACACGAAGGCTCCCATGACCCCCATCAGCGGAACGTCGCGGTCGCGCATGGTGAACTCACGGGCGAGGAGGCCAACGCCGTCTTCGGGCTCGCTATGGAGTTCCGCCGTGGGACGAACGCGACGAACCACCCACCCGAGCACGGGCAGGCTGAGGAGGTCCAGCGAAGTCCACACCGGTGCGGACAGAAAGCCATCTGGGATATGCATCTTCTCGGAAGTGGCCGAGAAGATCCGGGAATCGACGGAAAGGTCGGAGGTCCGGAAATCTCTCTGGAACTTCCTTGGTAGCACGAACGGTTCGGGCTTGTCACTTGGTTCGGGAATTTTGGGGAGTAGGGGAGACTACGGTTCTAATCACAAACGTGCACGGACGCCTCCCACCCTTCATAGAATGGAAGAGCAGACCTATGATCTTGGGAACCGGCATCGATATCTGCGAGGTGGACCGCATCCGGAGAGCCGTCACCGCCACCCATGGACAGCGGTTGGAGCAGCGCGTATTCACGACCCAGGAAATCGCCTATGCGCATCGGCGAGCCGCGAGCCGATTCCAGCGGCTGGCCGCGCGTTTCGCCGCCAAGGAAGCCGGGATGAAAGCGATTGGTACAGGCTGGAAGGATGGGATCCAGTGGCACGACTTTGAGGTGCGGAATCTGCCATCCGGTCGACCGACCCTCCTCTTGCACGGGCGGGCCGCGGAACTCGCTGAGGAGATGGGGGTTGGCCAAATCTCGCTATCTCTTACACATACCGCGGAGCAGGCCATGGCGATGGTCATTCTCGAGTCGACGCTAGGGAGACTTACGGGCCAGTACAGCGACGCGCAACCATTGGAATCCGGGTTCGCCGCTGGAGTTCTCGGTGATGCGAAAGACTTCCCGGGCTTTCGCGGGGGCCTGGCGGAACATTTGCCGAACGCGATCGGCATCCGCCCCCTGGCACCCGCTTTTCTCCATCCAGGACTCCAGCAACATCGGATTCGGCTCGTTGAGCAGCTCGATTTCTTCGACCTGAAATCCAGCATTTTCTATGACTTCTCGCCACTCCGACGGCGGGTAGTTCCGAACATGGGACTTATCCCGGAGCTGCTCGACGCCGTTTTGCCACTCGTCGACCTCGGGGGCACCGTCCGGTATGGACGTATCGGCAATTAGCAGACGGCCCCCCGGCTTGAGGACTCGCCAACATTCCTGGATGAACTTGTTCAGCAACAGAAAGTGATGCGGCGCCACCCGGCTGGTGATCAGATCGAAGTCACCATCAGGGAACGGAAGCGCTTCCGCAGGTCCCTGCCGAAATAAAACGTTCGCGATGTTTTGAGATGCTGCCCGGGCCTTCGCCTGCTCCAGCATGCCGGGGGAGACATCCAAGCCGACGACCTCACCAACCCGCGGAGCGAACGCGAAGGCAGTGAAACCAGTTCCGGTCGCAACATCCAGCAATCGATCGTCCGGCTTGCATTCCGCCCGTTCCAGCATCCAGGCGAGCGAAGCCTCATTCCATTGATTCCATTGCTCGTTGTAATGTGCTGCCTGGCGGTCAAATTGTTGTTTGGAAGAGACTTGCGGCTGATCCGATTGACTGCGCTCGGCCAGGCCCGGTCTCTCCACGTCACTCATCGATTGACTCCTCCGCATCGGAGGCCGCGTCCGTCGATCGCGTTTTTTGCCGTTTTAGTTCCTGCATGACGCTGGCGATCAGTTCCTTGGCGTCGGTAAGGGATTTTTCGATCAGCTGCACGTCCATGGCAGGCTTGCCAGGCTGGCGAGCACTTTGGCAATAGACACCGTGTTGACCGGTCAGGACAAGAGCATCGGTCAACAAATCGAGGGTGACCGCGAGCCGCCCCCTCTCGGTTCCCATCCGGAACTCATACTCCTCCAGGGCGTCACGACGATCCTCCCAAACAGCCATGCCTCATAGTAGCAACGGCCCAAGTTAGGACTGGGTCGCCCGGAATCCGGTAACCGGAGCGGAACGCGACAGATTGGGAGCGGGACTGAGGAGCATTCTCATAATTGGAAATTTCCCCAAGAGCCGATCACGGCACAATCCAACTGCCTACCGACGTCCACCCTGAATTTCCGTACGCGGATTGAGCGACCGCAATCATGGACTTCGTACCGGAAAACGCCGGCTTGAACAGGAGCTGAACCTGGAAGATCAACGTCGCGCCAGACACGCTTACCGAGGTGTACCCGATCGCACATTGCGAATTCTGGACTGTACCGGAGCCGCCAATCGGCTTCGTCGTCATCGTTCCGAGGTCGTCGGAGTAGAGGCCGACGACCCCGGCGGTACGGTTCAACAGCACATAGCAGGAATTGGACAGTCCTACTGCGCTGAGAACAAATTGGATCGCTGAGATATTCTCGCCGGAGACGCTATCGGAAGCCTGAAGAGAAAACTGGGGAAACGTGCCGGAACCTGAACTAGGCGTTACCTGATCGACCACCGGCGCACCTCCGGGCACCGTCCAGTTCCCTACGGAAACAAAGCTTGATTCGGCTGCCGGTGTTCGGCCCCGGACAAACGTTGTCTTCGTCCCAGCGAAGTCCGGAACTTTGAATACGATCCCCACCTGCAACGTCAACGATGTCCCGGCCGTGGTGTAGACGCTATATCCAACCGCGCACTGGGAATTCTGCAACGTTGCCGAGGATCCGAGGGGCTTCGTTGCCACGGACACGCCCGCATCGTCGTACAACCCGATGGTTTCCGCGCCTCGGTTCAGCGTGACTAAGCAGGCGCCCGAGGTTCCTCCGGAAGACACCAGGATATCCACGCCGCTGATGTTCACCGAGGAGAGGGAATCGGAAACGGTGGCGAAGAAGTTCGGGGAAGCTCCACCACCCGATGCGGGGATCACGGAATTCACGGTTGGCGGATCGCCCGTCACTGTATAAGTACCAACAAGAACCAGTGCGCTTTGACCGGTGATTTCTGATGCGAGCAGGTAGATGTTCCGAGTTCCGGCGAAGGACCCGCCAAACTGCAAATTGAGTGTCACGACGAGGTCTGTTCCGCTGGCCGTAACGCTGCTACCCGTTCCATTCAAAGCACATTGCGAATTCGAGATCTGTCCACTTTGCCCCACCGTCAAGGAGCTCGAACCGGCAGAGGCATTATCGTAAGACAGCGAGAATGTATTGCTTGATCTGTCATAGACAACAGCGCAGCCATAGTTGAAAGTCGGGGAGGAATTGAAGACCATAGCAACCGCGCGAATATACTGCTCGCCCCCCTGATCCGAGGTCACGAACGTAAACGTGTTCCCGGTTCCCGAGCCCGCCGCGGGCGATACAGAGTCGGCGACCGGCGTCCCGCCGGCAAGCACGCCGTACGTGCCACGCTTTACCCACCCGGTATTCGTGGAGGATTGCGCCATCAGATAGATGTTCTTGGTTCCATTAAAGGACGGGAAGAACTGAAGGTGAATCGTCAGGATGAGCGAATTTCCGTTAGTCGCCACCGAGGATGGCCCCACCAGACACTGGCTGTTGTAGATCGTGGACGTTGCACTGATCGGCCTCTGATCCGCCCCATTGCTTCCATCCCAGAGCAGCGAGATCGTTTGGGAAGGGGCATGATACAGGACCTGACAGGCATTATTGGTATCCGTACTGGTGTTGAAGAGAAGCGCGACGGCATTCAGATTTTGCGCGCCCTTGGAATCGGAGAACACGAAGGTGAATTCCTGGTCGGGCCCCGACCCGGCGCTGGGAGAAACGGAGTCCGCTGAAAGAACCTCGGCTAAGGAAAAGGCCTGCCAACCGGTGCTGGTGGTAGCATCTCGGGCGCGAAGGTACACCGCATTATTCCCCGGGAATCCAGACGCCAATGTGACGGCGACCACCAGAGTGAGTTGGTTTCCATTTGCACTTGCCGAGCTCGCAGCCCCATCAAGGCTGCACTGATCATTGGAAGCCGAACCACTGCCGAGGGGAATGGATGTTCCGCCAGACGAACTCACATTGTTCGCCAGAGTCAAGGTCCCGGAACCAGGATCATAGCTGACAAAGCAGGCAAAGTCCGTCCCGCCGGTTGTGCTAAACAGCACGTCGACCTGAGTCAGCGCCGCGGCCCCCGCAGTGTGTTGATAGACCGCCGTAATCTCTTGAGCGGAACCACTCGTTCCGGACTGTTCCACCGAAACCAGGGACGGGACGTCGGTGGGTGGCGGGGTTTCGCCAAATCGGGCGAGCCAACCCGTATTGCCCCCTGTATTGCTGACTTGGATCGCGTTCACAACCGGAAAATCATAGGATCCCGTCTGACCGCCGATAAACATATTGCCATTCGCATCTACAGCGATGGCGTTCGCGACGTCCGCGCCGCCTCCGCCGAACATCGTGGAAAACTCCAAAGAATTCCCATCAGGACTGAGCTCGACGACGAATGCGTCATAGAGACCCGCAAAACTGGACTGCACGCTATTGACCTGGGCAAATCCGCTCGAGGAGGTATACCCGGCGACATACGCGTTGCCAGCCGAATCGACCGCGATCCCATCGGCCCAATCGAAACCCGTGGCGCCCAGGTACGTGCTGTACAGGCGCACCGTTCCCGCTGGGTTGATCTTCGTCACAAACCCATCCTGAAATCCGTTAAAGACCGGCTGAAGTGCGCCGGAGGACACAGGAAAGTCCGTGGAACTGGTCACGCCAGCCACCAGCACGTTTCCGTTCGCATCCACCACGATGTCGTTCGCCTGTTCCTGCGCCGAGGACGTTCCTGCTGCGCCCCCCAGGTAGGTGCTGTAAACAAGTGCAGGCATCCCCGAGGTCAGGACCTTGGTAATGAAGGCATCCATCCCTCCTCCGCTTGCCCCCTGAATCGGAGAGGCAATCGGGAAATTAAAGGACTGAGTTCCACCCGCCAGATATGCGTCGCCGGCTGAATCGACCGCCACGGCTCCCGCGTGTTCATCGTAATAGCCGCCCAGAAAACTGCTAAAGCTCAAGGAGCCGGAAGACGTCAGCCGCGCCAGGAACGCATCCATCTGTCCGCCGATCGAGCTCTGAAACGCGCTGGCCGTAACGAAATCCGCGGACTTCGTGTCGCCCACCACCAATGCATTCCCCGAGCCATCGACGGCAATCGCGGTGGCCTGTTCCCAGTCTGACCCGCCAAGGTACGTACTGTAGACCAGCGCACTCCCAGCCGCATTCAGCTTCAGAGCGAATGCTTCCTTGCCGCCCACAAACGCCGATCTGGCCGCTGCCTGGAGGGGGAAATTCGCCGAGCCCGTGAAGCCCGCCACATGCGCCTGTCCCGAGCTGTCGAGCGCGATCCCAGCGGCCCGGTCATCCCCTGATCCGCCGATATAAGTTGCATAGATCAAGGAGTCCCCGGCGGGATTCATCTTGATCACAAACGCGTCCACGCTCCCGCCGCTGGCCCCCTGCATGGCGCCGGAAATCGGGAAGTTCAAGGCTTCGGTCCATCCCGTTGCGAACAGGTTACCCACGCCATCCACCGCGACGTCGGTGACCGCACCCATGCCCGATCCGCCCATGTAAGTTGCGTAGGACACTTCAGGGTCAATCACCAGGGGTTTCGTCTCGTCGTAATCGCCAATCCGGAAGCCAACCAACCGATCGCCCAAAATTACATAGGCACCCTCCACCTGCCGGCGAATGCCTTCGGCGGTCCATTGATAAAGCAATGGTTCACTCTCGCGAATCTCGACTCCGTCTCCACGGACGCAAAGTTGTCCCATTGCATCGATCTCGATCGCTTCCGCATTCTCATAGCGCACGGCGATTTGTGAAGGATCCGCGCCAGGCGCCACCCACCATTCCGATTTCAGCCCGCCTTTCGCTTGCCCGTAACGCAAATCGATTCCCGCATAGATTTCCGGGTAGGCAATCTCTTCATAAACAGGTAGCGAAGTCCGCCAGGCGGAGGCATCCGATCCGCGGAGCAAATTCACCGCCCCGGGTCCCCGCATGCCTGCAACCGGGTTGGTCGCCGATGCCCCGGCAAAGCGAACGCGAAGCTGTCCGGCGGCCGTCCCAAACGCCATTCCGCCTTCTCCGAACACGGCACTCCCCGACGGCCCGATGAATTGAAATGCGTCCATTCCGGAGCCTTCCCCGGGAACAAACACGGACGGCACGCTCCCCGGCGGCGAGGCCGCATACAGCCCCAGTGCACTGGAAATGATCGCAAGGACGGTGACGCGCAGACAAGCCGCGCCCCATGGGCCTCGAACGACGCCAGGCCGACGGCCGGAGCCCTTCGCGAATACAGAACCTTCTTGCCTCGCCATTGGGAGTTCTTCGCAACCGCACCTGCGATCACAAAAGCTGTTGCAAGGCGTCTGCCGAACTCGACTCCCAAAGTCCTCCGCGGCCTACTAGCGACACGTGCGCCGCCTTACCTTGAGGCGGCTCATGTGAGCCTCTCCGCAACTGACAGAGGGCTCTGACATTCCCCATGATTCTCCCGGTATACCGAATCGCAGATACAACAACAGCTCAGACAAATCCCATTCACTATGCCCCGGAATATCTTCCTCGGAAGATACAAACATTTATTGTTCAATTTGAAACAGCAAAGAAAACTGGGACCCAAAGTGATACATTTGACGGATCATGCGTATACTGGCCACGCTCCTATTTACTGCTTCGATGCTGGTGATTCCTCTCGGCGCACAGCCGATGGTTCAGCGAGTCGCCAATACCGCAAGCTTCATCGATATCAACCTTCCCACTGGCGGAATTGCTCAGGGCAGCATGTTCGCCGTCATCGGCAGCGGGTTGGGCCCCGCCGCGCTGGAGCAGGTTTCCGAATTTCCGCTCCCCACGGAATTGGGTGGCACTTCGGTGTCGGTCACCGTAAATGACACAACTCTAGCGGCGTATATGGTCTTCACATTGGATCGCCAGATTGCCGCGATCCTGCCGTCGGAGACTCCTCTGGGCGCTGGAACCGTCACGGTGACATACAACGGCGAAACCAGCAACGTGGCGCCAATTCGCGTGGTAGCTCATGGGTTCGGGATGTTCGCGATCAACCAGGGCGGCAGTGGACCGGGCATCGTCGCGACGCCGGCCGGCGCGGTCAACACCCTCACCTATTCCGCACAACCCGGCGAGGCGTGGGTGATCTGGGGCACGGGGCTCGGCGCGGTGGAGGGGGACGAAGCCGCGGGGCCGCTGCCGGGCGACCTTACCGATCTCAATGTGGAAGTCTGGATCGGCGGCATGAAGTCGGACATCATTTATCGCGGCCGATCCGGATGTTGCTCCGGAATCGACCAAATCGCGTTCTATGTACCGGACAGCGTTAGCGGATGTTACGTGCCGCTGGTGGTCGTCGTGGATGGCGTACCCAGCAACAGCGTCACGATGTCCATTCAGGACGGTGGCGGGGCCGTGCTCGGATGCAAATGGACTTTCCTCCGCGGAGATTTCAGCGGTACAGGCGGGCAGCACCTATCGAGCCGGGCAGGTCACGTTGAACCGTACCGGATTTCCACTCTCTTTACCCGCTCCGCTGCCGAGTCCGGTCACCACCACGGACACCGCTTCCGGGTCGTTCAGCAGCTACGGGTTTGGACAGTTGATCGGAGCCCAGACGATTGCTCCGCAATCGACACCTGCCACGTGCGCCGTTTATCAGTTCCAAGGCGTCCATCCTACGCGGGGCGAGCCTGTCGCACCAGGAGGACTCGACGCCGGCGACATCAGCGTGCAGGGTCCTTCCGGCGATCCCGTCGCGCTCGACTCGCCAGCGCCCGGGCAATACACGGGGAGGCTCAGCGGCGTTCAGTTTCCGCTTCCGGAAATCCCGGGCGACTTTCCCGCCCCTTACCTGGACCCCGGTGACTACACGGTCTTCGGCGCGGGAGGAGCGGATGTCGGCGCCTTCTCAGCCACCATCACGGTGCCTTCCGGAGCTTCCTGGACCAACAAGGATCTCTCGGATCACATCACGCGCAGCACGGACTATACCGTGAACTGGTCCGATGCCAGCGGCACCGTTGTCGTGGCGGGCGCCTCGATTCTGGTGTCGCAAAATGTGGGCGCGGCATTCCGTTGTGAGGTCCCCGCAGACGCGGGCAGCTTTACGATTCCGGCCCGGATTCTCTCCGCTCTCCCTGTTCCGGAGATGCAGGAGGGACTGCCCACTGGACTGCTGGGCGTCGGCCTCAAAGCCGCTCCGGTGATGGCGACTGCCGACGGATTGGATCGTCTGGAAATCCGCTACGAAAGTCTGGACACGAGGACGGTGTTGTATGAATAGGCGCAATCCCAACCCCGCGGCTCCACAATTCGACGCAACACGAACAAGGAATGCAAAGAATATGACTCCCACGTCCAAGAAGTTCCTGAATGTGATTCTTGCCGCGATGCTGCTGTCGGCCGCGGCCGCCGCTCAACCGACGATCGATAGTGTTCGGGACCTTGCCTCGAAGGTTCCTCCAGGGTTTCCCTTTTACGCTCTTGCTCCGGGCGGCTTCATCGAAGTTCACGGCAGCGGACTGGGTCCGGATCAGCTGGTCGAAGATTATCCGACCTTCCCACTGGGGCACATCCTGGCGGGGTCGAAGGTAGAAGTCACCGTGGGAGATACGACCGTCAACGCACTGCTCGCCTCCACCAGCGGCCGGGAGATCAAAGCGGTTTTGCCGAAGGAGACGCCGCTCGGAAACGGGCAGGTTCGCGTCACCTATAACGGAGCCACCAGCGATCCTTTCGATGTATTCATCGCGTACTCGGTCGGGATCTTCACGCAAAGTGGACGCGGCAGCGGACCCGCGCTGGCGATCAATGCCAACTTTGAGCCCATCACCACCATCAACCCGGCGCATCCTGGCGACATCATCATGATCCTGCTGAGCACAACCGGCGTCGAGGCAGCCAGTTCCCCTTGGGACGCGTCTGCGCGCCCGATGAGCCTGACCCAACTCCAGGACAAGATGAAGGCCGGAGATCCGCAGGCCTTCGCCTAGAACCGCCGGCGACCTCCTGATCGGAACCGCGGTTCACTTTGGCGAGGATACGGAAATGCCGCCGCTGCAGTACGGGTCGGTGGCTCCCGGGATCTCTGGTGTGATCGTGCAGGTTCCGAACGTTCCGGGATGCTGGGTGCCCGTCTATACGAAGGGCAACCCCGTGCAGGGGATGTACAACAGCAGTATCGCCTCGCTTTCCATCTCGGCGCCGCAGGACGTGGTCTGTCGCGATCCAAGCGTCAACTATGACGACTTTCTGGCGGTCCGGCAGCAGTTCATTGCCGACGGCTCCTTTGCAGCTGTGAGCGACCTATCCACCGTCCTCAAGTTCGATACGAAGATCGAGCATGTGAAGGAGGGGACGGCCTCCGGCGGGAGCCCGTCCACCGGGGCCCCGCATCTCGACTTCACCCTTTCGGTGAAAGAGAAGAGACTGGCGGACTATGTGCATTCCCCGGGTGCCTCGCTCGGCACGCAGGTGTTTTACACCAAGCCGTTTGATTCGAAATACCAGCCCACCTACCTGGACCTGGGCAACCCTGTGCAACTGTTCAAAGACACCACGGTGCTCTTGCAGAAACTGCAGGATGGAACCTACTTCCACTCGCAGGGCTTTCTGAGCAACCTGGACGCGAGCCAGACCCTCAACTACAAATTTGACGGGCAGACAGCCACCTCGCTGCTCAACTTCAGCGTGAATGCGATTGACCACAGCCCCGAAATCAGCAGCATCAACCCGCAACCGATTGTGGCCAGCGATGGATGGCACTTCACCATCGGGGGAACCTTGCCCGCCGGCTATCTCTATCGTGTGTTGTTCATCACCTGCCTCGATACGGGCTATTGCGCCACCATCAGCAAGGTCTCCATGTCCCCTGAGATCGATTTCACTCCATGGGAACTGGGGCATGCCGTATCCACCCACGACGGCCAGTTGGAAGCCATCATGGAAGCTATTGGCGATGGAACCATTGAAGACGTTCCCACCGACAAGGTCGTCGTGCCCGACATCCGTTCCCGCGGGAGATTGACTCTAACGGGGATTGAATTCCAGAATCCGCAGACCTGGCAGATCAACGGGTACTAGCATCCAGAACGGGGGCTCCCCTAACCGGAGACGCCCCCTCGCCGGTCCCGGTCTTTCGCTGTCTGCTAATGTGAGGATGAAGTGGGTTATTTGCACGACATCCTCTCAGCAGACTCCAACGCAGAGGGTGGGTCGGTGCTGAAGAATTGGCCGCCCCCGCAGAGTCCCTGGATGGCTCACGCCATGTTGGAACTCGCCCAAATCGAGTATCCCGGCCTCGACCCCCGGCCCTACCTTACCCAACTGAACGAGATCTCCTCCCACCTCGGCGATCGCCTCCGCAACTTCAACGATGGTCGCGAGTTCGTTGAAAAGGCAGCCGAGTATCTGTTCGGCGAACTCGGGTTCCGCGGCAACGAGACGAACTTCTATGATCCGGACAATTCCTGTCTGAACCAGGTGCTGGACCGCAAAGTGGGCATTCCCATCACGCTCTCGCTGGTCTACGTGCTGGTAGCGAGCCGCCTCAAGATGCCGGTCTACGGAGTCGCGCTACCGCGGCGCTTCGTGGTCCGCTACGACGACGGGAACTACTCTACCTACATCGATCCGTACGGCGGAGGTCAGCGTGTCTCGATCGGCGAATGCCTCCGCATGGCCGGCCTGGAAACCGCGGATTTATCGATCTTTATCCCCGCGACCCCGAAGCGGATTCTGATGCGGATGCTCGAAAACCTGCAGGGCTGCTACCTGCGGCGGAATGACTTTGAGCGCGCAATTCAGGTGCTCAATTGGCTCCTGATCGGCGACCCGGACCAGCCACAACGCTACAAATTGCGCGGAGTCATACACTTGGAGCTGCACCATTGGAGCGCGGCCCGGCGGGATCTGGAGCAGTACCTGCACCTAGCCCCGGAGAATAGCCCGGATAAACCCGAGCTGCGCGAGCAGCTAGCTGAAATACATGCGCAATTGGGGAGGATCAACTGACCCAGCTAAGAGAAATCCCCTAAATAAACCCCTCGGGAAGAAACTCGAATTGTGCTAACATCTTAGCCAGATAGTTGCTAAGGTCCCTTGGACTCATCGGAGGGTCCGGACGTGGCGTATTAACCGGACCGGATGGCTCCCAGGGATGGTGTCCGGTCGCGTTACGATGACCATGAGTTCTGACAAATACGAGGCTCTCCCGGACAGCGAAACGGTACTGGCTCAGTTCAACCGGCTGATCCAGGAGTTGTTGCGTGGCAATATGCACCGTAACACGTTCCGCCAGTGGGAGATCGACATTCTGTTGGACATTGAGGCCTGCGGGCTTCGCGATGCCTCGCGCCGCGAGACCTTGCGTCGCTATCAGCGCGCCGTCCAGCGTCATATGGACAAAGGCGCCGCTCTTCCCCTGAAGCTCTCGGAATACCTGGATGCGGTCAAAGCCAAGCGCGAAGCGCGCGCCGCGTCCGCGCGAGCCAAGGAACTTACCGGGCAGGCTCGCTCAACTCAATAAGCCGCTTTTTTCCTAAACCTTAGGGGATATCCCCATCCTTGATCTCCGGTGTGCGTGCGTGTCTCCATGCGTGTGATTTGCCCAACGCGCTATCCTGGGAACGGTACATCGGACATTCCAGATGCCCCGCCCGGTGGGGACTCGCAACTATACTGAACGGAAGGATTTAGAAGAAGATGGCAGATTCCGCAGAGCACAAGGTCATGTGCGCCAAGTTCAAGATTGAAATGCCCGGCCTGAGCGAGCCCCCCTTCGACAATGAACTCGGCCAGAAGATCTACGAAAATGTTTCCGCCGAGGCCTGGCGGCAGTGGGTGGAGCACATGAAGATGCTCATGAACGAGTACCGGCTCAATCTGGGAACTAAAGAAGCTCAGGAATTTCTGATGAAGCAGATGGAGGAGTATTTCTTCGGCGAAGGAGAAGCGGCCCCTCCTCCGGATTACGTCCCACCCAGCGAATAGCCCCAGCCGTAGCCCCGGCTTAAGCAAGATTTGCGGCATCCGGTAAAGCTTACCGGCGATGCCACCCGCTGCGAGACCTGTACTCCATTGAAACTTATAGTGTTTTTCAATCGAGACGGATGGAACACTACGTGCAATTCTTCCGGGGAACCATGTTGGCCCGTATCCTCATCACCTACTTGCTGCTCGGCTTTTCCGCCCTGGGCGCCAGCTTTTTGGGCTACGTCGACGGGGTGACACTGCTAACGATGGGAATCGCCTTTATCGTTCTACCCGCCGCAGCCCTGCTGGCCCTGGGCGCCGGGATGCTGGACCGCTGGGTGGAATGGGAACGAGACGTGGAGTACGAGGCCAGATCCAGCTATGGACCGGCATCGCCCGAAGCCGCACCCGCCCGCCCCTAAACCCGTAACCAATCAACAATTAAGGCCGCCCCTTTTTATGAGGGCGGCCTCCCCGCTCGAACAGGCAGAGGTTCAGAGCGTCCGAAGGAAAGTAAACCTATCCGTCCTTTCCTTTCGGGGGACTCTGGTTTAGCCAGAGCCGCCCTCTTCCAAAAAAGATTCGCCGCGAATGTTAAATCGTGCGCCAGCGGACGACTTTCTTTCCGCGCGGCCTTGCTGGGAACCTGCTCCTAATCCACAAGTCACTAGATCCATTCCAGTTACGCTGGATTCTCGGCAGCCTGCTCGACAAAACAAAACGGCCGCCCCGAAGGACGGCCGTCTGGAACTGCTGTTAATTGGGACTTCAAAGCCACCGCACCGTAAGGCGCCCTGGCCGTCACGCGAGTGACTAGAAATCCATGCCGCCGGGCATGCCGCCTTCCGGACCATGGCCACCGCCGTGCGATTTCGGCTCCGGAATCTCAGCGATCATCGCCTCGGTGGTCAGCATCAGGGCGCTGATCGAAGAGGCATGCTGCATCGCCGAGCGGGTCACCTTGGTCGGATCGATGACGCCGGCCTTCACCAGGTCCTCGTACTCCTCGGTGGCCGCGTTGAAGCCGAAGTTAGGAGACTTGTTGGCGCGGACCTTTTCGATGATGATCGCACCTTCAAATCCGGCGTTGCCGGCGATCTGGCGAATCGGCTCTTCGCAGGCGCGCTTGATGATGTTGACGCCGATCTGCTCGTCGCCTTCCAATTCGAGCTTGTCCAGCGACCTTCGCGCCACGCAGCAGCGCGATGCCGCCGCCCGGAACGATGCCTTCCTCGACCGCCGCACGAGTGGCGTGCAGGGCGTCTTCCACGCGAGCCTTCTTTTCCTTCATCTCGGTCTCGGTGGCCGCGCCGACCTTGATCACCGCAACGCCGCCGGCCAGCTTGGCCAGACGCTCTTGCAGCTTCTCGCGGTCATAGTCGGAGGTGGTCTCGTCGATCTGGGTGCGGAGCTGCTTAATGCGGCCCTCGATCTCCTTGGCCTTGCCGGCGCCGTCGATGATGGTGGTGTTGTCCTTGTCGACGGTGACGCGCTTGGCGGTGCCCAGGTCATTCAGGGTGACGCCTTCCAGCTTGATGCCGGTCTCTTCCATGATGGCGTTGCCGCCGGTCAGGATGGCGATGTCTTCCAGCATGGCTTTGCGGCGATCGCCGAAGCCCGGAGCCTTCACGGCAGCCACGTTCAGGGTGCCGCGCAGCTTGTTGACCACCAGGGTGGCCAGCGCTTCGCCTTCCACTTCCTCGGCGATGATCAGCAGCGGCTTGCGGGTCTGCGCGATCTGCTCCAGCACCGGCAGCAGGTCCTTCATCGATGAGATCTTCTTCTCGTGGATCAGGATGTAGGGATCGTCCAGCACGCACTTCCATGCGGTCCGGATCGGTGATGAAGTACGGGCGAGAGGTAGCCGCGGTCAAACTGCATGCCGTCGACGGTGTCCAGCTCGGTCTCCATGGTCTTCGACTCTTCGACGGTGATGACGCCGTCCTTGCCGACCTTCTTCATCGCTTCGGCGATGATGTTGCCGATGGTGGCGTCGCCGTTGGCCGAGATGGTGCCCACCTGGGCGATCTTCTCGTCGTCGGCGACCTTCACCGACATCTTCTGCACTTCGTCGCACGACGGCTTCCACGGCCTTCTCGATGCCGCGCTTCAGCGCCATCGGATTGGCGCCGGCGGCGACGCTCTTCACGCCTTCGCGGAAGATCGACTGCGCCAGAATGGTCGCGGTGGTGGTGCCGTCGCCGGCCACGTCGCTGGTCTTCGAAGCGACTTCGCGCACCATCTGCGCGCCCATGTTCTCGAGCGGATCCTTCAGCTCGACTTCCTTGGCCACCGTCACGCCGTCCTTGGTGATGGTCGGTCCGCCGAACTTCTTCTCCATAACGACGTTGCGGCCCTTGGGGCCGAGGGTTACCTTCACCGCGTCGGCCAGCTGGTTTACGCCGCGCAGAATCGCCTGGCGGGAGTTCTCACTGTATACAATCTGTTTTGCTGCCATGATTCAATCTCCTGATCTTTGCCTTAGCCGTCTTTGCCTTAGCCTGAATAACGCTTAGGCCTTCGCCTTCTTGCCGGTGCTTTCGAGCACGCCCAGGACTTCGTCCTCGCGCATGATCAGCAGCTCTTCGCCATCAATCTTGATGTCGGAGCCGGAATACTTGCCGAACAGAATGCGGTCGCCCACCTTCACGTCCAGCGGAATCAGTTTGCCATCGTCCCCGCGCTTGCCGTTGCCGACGGCCACAACTTCGGCTTCCTGTGGCTTCTCTTTGGCGGAATCGGGAATGAACAGACCGCTTGCGGTCTTATCTGCTTGATCGTCGAGCCGTTTGACCACAATGCGGTCATAGAGCGGTCGAATCTTCATGGGTACAACCTCCCTGAGATGCTTATGCTTTGCTTGGAATATCTAGCGATTGAATTTACTTCGCTTAGAGAATCTTCGAGGCTGGGGCGGCCATCGCCTCACCCAGCCGTCTGTGGATATTATTAGCACACTCCAGGTAGGAGTGACAAGAAGTATTTATAACATCTTGATTAAAAAGGAGATAAAAAATAGAATTGAGATGAAAATTAGAACAGAGGGCGAACAGAGCGAGGCAGAATCTTAGCGCAATTCACTCACATATTACTCAGCGGACCACTCTCAGGGGACAACTGCGTGGGCAGCACAATTCGGTGGAGTTCGGCGACGACGTCCGCTCCGTCGGGCGCGTCCTCGGGCAGGGCGTCCGAGCTAAGCTGAATCTCCAGAACGCCTTCCGGCCACAGCTCCCGAAACCGCTCGCCCCACTCGATCAGGACCACGGCCTCCTGGTCGAACAGATCGTCGAGGCCGAGCCCGGCGACCTCCTCCGCAGTATCCAGCCGATAGAGATCAATGTGATAGGCGCGACGCCCGCCAGCAGCATCTCGGTCCGCTGACGGATATTCATGGATCAATGTAAACGTCGGGCTGGTGACTTCATCCGGGTCGGCGACCTGGAGCCCTGCCAGGATTCCCTTGGCAAGCGTCGTCTTACCCGCACCGAGATTCCCGACCAGCAACACGACGCACTTCGCCGGAAGCCGTGCGGCAATCGCGCGGCCCAGCGACATCGTTTCCTCAGCGGACTTTGTGGATATAGACGTCATTTTCCAGGAGGGAACGATTGTCCCGGATTCGCCAGAGACAGAAGGCTCAGAGAGCCCTTAATGGAGCCACGGGCGCACATGCGCCACGCCCTCGTCGAGTTCCAGCGACCCTTCCACCTTGGGCGCCGTTGTTTCGCGAATCGCCGCGGGCAGGTACTTCAGGAGGTCGGTGGCGATCAGACACTGCTCGGTGAGCTCTTCGGCGCCGAGTTCACCGGCGCGGCCATGCAGCCAGACGGCCGCACGAATGGCGGTGGGGATTTCTGTCGGATGCTGCGCCACCAGCCCCGAGATCATCCCGGTCAGGATGTCGCCCGTGCCGCCGGTCCCCATGGCTGGCGTGCCGGAATCGTTGATCCAAACGCGGCCGTCGGGGAAGGCGATCAGCGTCCGATGGCCCTTCAGCACCAGCACCAAATTGCGCTCCTTGGCGAAGGAGCGCGCGACGGTCAGACGATCCGAAACGTCGCCCGGATTCCCATCCGCGTCGGCAATCAGCCGAGCCATCTCGCCGGGATGCGGCGTCAGGATCGTATGCAGGCCCTTCCCCTTAAAGTCGGTCCCCGCGATCGAATTGAGCCCGTCGGCATCGATCACCAGCGGAACCTTGACGTCATGCATCAGGCGCTTCAGCAGATCCCGGTTCATCCCGAGCCCCGGACCCACGGCCACCACCGTCTTGCGCTCCAGGGAAAACTCCTCCAGCGATTCGGTCATCAGCTCCGGCGTATGCAGCGTCGCCTCACGCGAGGTCACCGAGACCAGACCGGCGCCGGCGCGCAAGGCGGCGGTTCCCGCCATCGTCACCGCTCCCGTCTTGCCGGGAGCCCCGCCGATCACCAGCACATGGCCGTAGTCGCCCTTATGCCCGGCGCGCCGACGTGGCGCGAACAGCGGACGGAAACGCCGTGGCTCGGAGACCTGCAAGCCGTCCGGCAGAAACCACGGCGGCGTGCCGATGTTGCCGACGACAAGCCGCCCGACATGTTCCTGGGAACGATCCGCAAGGTAATGTTCGACCTTGGGCGCGGTGAAGGTCACGGTGATGTCCGCCTGGACAATATCGCCCTCCCCACCAAGGCCGGATGGCAGATCGACCGAAACAATCTTTGCTTTGGGGAACTTCCGCGTAGCGGCGATCAGTTCCGCGGCTTTGCCCCGAGGCGCCCCGGTGATGCCAGTTCCCAGAACCGCGTCGATGAGAAGCGTGACCTCCAGCCGGTCGCGCAGCTTCGGCGGGACCTCATATTGCGGCGTGATGTTGGCCTCCTTGAGCCGCTTCAGATTGACCAGCGCATCACCGGTGTAATGCTCCGGCTCGGCCGACAGCACGACCATAATCTGTTGCGCGCCTGCCTCGCGGAGAATGCGTGCGACGGCCAGCCCGTCACCGCCATTGTTTCCCTTGCCGCAAAGAATGACGATGTTCTGCTTGAACAACGGAGAGAACTCGCGCACCAGTTCTTCCACCACGCGATGCGCGGCGTTCTCCATCAGCGCGATCCCGGCCACGCCACCGGCGATGGTGAGCCGGTCGGCCTCGCGCATTTGTTCTGTCGTCAGGACTTTCATCGCAACCATTCATCGGAGCCAGGTAGGCTGACCCCACAGCCTTGCAGGCGCCACATCAGTGCAGGCATCACATCAGCACAGGGCACCATGGGGATGCTTGAATCGGGCATTCCGTTCCGCGTCAGCGCAAGCGCCAACTACTCATGCCCGTACATCAACCGTTCCAGCTTTTGCAGCCCCTCCGGCGGACCCATCACAATCAGGTAATCGCCTCCCGCCAGTTTCGCATCCGCCGGCGGATTGAACAGCATCGACCCATTCGAACGGCGGATCGCTAGAACGATCACACCCAGGTCCCGGCGCACACGAAGTTCTTCCAAAGTGTGGTCGATGTACTTGCACCGATCCTCCACCCGCACCTGCTCCAGCCCCACGTCGAGCCCCATGCTTTTCTGCGTCGTGTAGTCCAGGAACTGCAGCACGTGCGGCTTGAGGATGGCCTGCGCCATGCGATGCCCGGTGCTGATATAGGGCGCGAAGACGTGGGTCGCGCCGGCCCGCCGCATCTTCTGTTCTGAAGTATCTTCCGCAATGCGCGCCGACAGTTGAATGCTGGGATTCAGCGTACGGGCGGTAAGGATCACAAACAGGTTATCGGCATCGGAAGCCAGCGAGGCGATCAGTCCCGTCGCACGCGCAATCCCGACCTGCCGCAGCGTATCGTCCTGGCTGGCGTCGGCCTGCACTGCAAGCATGCCCAGCTTCATCGCGCGTTCCACACGATCCGCATCGCGATCGACCACGACGAACGGCGTCCCGGTCTGCGTCAGCTCGGCCGCGGCGCCACGTCCTACCCGGCCGAATCCACAGATGATGATGTGATTGCGCAGTTGGTCGATCATATGATTCACTCGCCGCTTTCCGAAGTATTGATTGAGTTCCAGCTCGATCAGCGTCTGGGTCATCGCGCCCACGGCCAGGAACATCACCACGACGCCGAATAAAATGAGGAAGATATTGAACAGTCGGCCGGCTTCAGTGAGCTCGCGGACCTCACCGTAGCCCACAGTGGTGACCGTGATCAAGGTCATGTAGAAGGCCTCGAAGATGGTATAGCCTTCAATCAGGACAAAGCCCATGGTGCCGCCGAGCAGAATCGTGGTAAGCGCGATTCCGACAATCGCCAGGCGTTGGCGGACGTGTCCCATCCGTCTATCTTGACGGATACAGAGTGCTTCCGGCTAGCGGAAGCACAAAATTGGCAGGAGGAGGGGTCGCGAAACGGCGGCTATTTGTCTTCGGGCCACTCGTTTGGCGACTCGCCGTACAGGGCAGTCCGAAGCGCGGCGTCGGTGGCGGGATCGATCTCTATCCGGCTCGACGGGTCTGCCCCGGCAGGGGAGGCCTGCTGGTGGTGATGGGTACCGTTCTTCTGCGCGACGACACGATCCGCACTCCCCGATTCGACAACCGGTGGCTTACGGTGGCTCGGTTCGGAATCCGCCGAAACCTTGTCCGCCGGATGCTTTTCCGAGGGCTCGTCGGTCACAGCCTCGCGTTCGGCTTCCGCTTGCGTATACCGAACCGCTTCCCGAATCGCGGCATCCAGCTTTTCCGCTTTCTCGCGGCGCTGATCCGCGTGCCGAACCGGATCCTGTTCCACCGCGGCCGATCTCTGCACGGTCAGTTCCGGACGAGTCCGCGCGGAGAGGTCCGCGCTCCGTGATCCCGCAGCCGCGGCAGCAGCTCTCGGAACCGCCACCTGTCCAGTTTCGACCACAGGCCCCCTACGCCGGTGATTCCCATTAGACGCCGACGGATCACCGGTGGCTTCCGCGACCGCCCGCTTGGGAAATTCGATCACCTGTCCGGCACGAGCCAGCACCACGGCGATCGGCTCCGGCATCGCTTCGTCCTGAGTGGGGTCCTGCGTAGGATCTTGGGCGGGATCAAGCACCGGTTCGCTCGGCTCCGCCGCCAGCACGACCTCTTCGGCCTCCGCGAAGTACTCAGTTTTCTCGACTTGCTCCGCAACCACGGGAACGAAATCTTCTGAGACGAACTCGGCAGCCGGGACATCCTCCTGCTCGACCTCTTCCGGTTCGACCTCTTCCGGCTCAACCGGTTCCGAAGCGAATGGTTCCCGTCCGATGGTGGCCTGCGCCTCGGCCGCGGCCGCAGCCTCAACAGAGGCCACTTCGATCTCCGCCTCCGCGCCCACCGGGGTCTCCGCCTCGTCGGACTGAGGCAGGTCAGCCTCCTCCGCCATGAGAGACGCAAAGGAGACCTGACGCTGCATCCGCGCCAAATCCAGATTGAAAATCCGCACCCCGTGCTGGCGGCGGACCAACTGCATGCTCGGCCAGAAGCCCAGTGCGCTGCTGATCAGATCCGGCTCCTCCGGATTCATGTAGATCAATTTCAGCGGCCGCGGGTTCTCTTCAATATCGCTCTTCAAGTGTTGCAGCATGTCCCGCAACACCGGGCCACGGAACGGATCGCACAGCAGCACCACCAGCGGTCCCTCCGGCGGCGGAAAATGCACGGCATCGGCATGCACGATATGCACCGAGCGAGACCGGGTAAACGGCCGGTTCGGATTCTCCAGGTTCGCGCGCGCCACACGGTTGAGCAATCGGGAATACTCGATCCCCACCACGCTTTGGAACGGGAAGTTCGCGGCCACCATCACCGCCTTCCCTTTTCCGGACCCCAGGTCCACCAGCGTGTAGTCGGAATAGCGGATCCGCAGGCTGCGGATCGCCTTGCGCAATGCCTCGGCATCCACCGGAGCATATTGCGAACCGTAGACCGCATTCGGTCCGGTCATCACGCGCGTATCCGCTTCAATGAATTTGCGGCACGTATCCGTGCGATGGCGCAAATCGAAGACACGATTCCGCACCTGGCGCACACTGTCCCAGTAGAATTCGGGGATACCAATTAGAACGCGAACTTTCATTTTGAGTGACAACGCAACCACACCGCAGAGAGGCTGCCACAAGTCACACGTCTCGCTTGGAAAAAAGGTGGGGGAGCGTGTCCTTGAACTTCTCTATTGATCGCATCTGGGAGGCGGGCTGTCACTAGAGAAGCGGTCCTAGTCCCAGACTGTGGAAATCGGAACCGGTCTGAAACCGCCTCGAGCCCAGCCTTCCCAGGAGGTCCGCGAAGCGCCGGGACCAACCGCCCAAAGTGTTATCTCAAAGGCCTTTACGGAAGCACATCGTGCTGCTGGGAAAATCCCGACCCATAGACCACTTGTACCAGTACCCCAATACCGCCCTGGAACACAGTCGCGCGAGGAATTTCAGAAATTTGCAGCTCCGGCTAACCAATCAGCCCAGCGAGCTTGGACCCCGCCCGGATGATCGTTTCGGTGCGCTCCGGTCCGGTGGAGACACCGCCGACCTCAACGCCGGATTTCTCCTGGAGGTAGTCCAGATACCGCAGCGCGCCGTCCGGAAGTTTGTCGTATTCCGAGATCCCGCGAGTTGTGGTGAGCCACCCCGGCATCGTCTCGTACACCGGCTCGATCGATTCCATCCCGCGGAAGGTGGCCGGCATCTCGTCAATCATCTTGCCGCCGATTTTATAGCCGACGCAGACGGGAATCTCCTTCAGTTGATCGAGCACATCCAGCTTCGTGATCATCAGGCTGTCAAAGCCGTTGATCGTGGCGGTATAGCGCAGCAGCGGGGCATCGAACCAGCCGCAGCGGCGGGGACGTCCGGTGACCGCGCCGAATTCGTTCCCTTCGCGACGCAGGGTTTCTCCCGCCTCGTTATGCATTTCGGTGGGGAACGGACCGGCGCCGACGCGCGTGATGTAGGCCTTCGAAACACCGATCACGCCGTCGATCTTGGTGGGAGCCACGCCGCAGCCGGTGGCCGCGCCACCCGCCGACGCACTGGATGAGGTCACGAACGGGTAGGTCCCGTGGTCGATGTCCAGCATCGTGCCCTGCGCGCCTTCGAATAGGACTTTCTTGCCGGCCGCCATCTCCCGGCCCAGCAGCATTGAGGTATCGCAAACCAACGGCCGAATCCGCTCGGCCAGATCCAACGTCTCGGCGCAGATCTTGGTGTAATCCAGCGGCTCGTCGATCTTGAAGGTCTCGGCCAGCGTCTGTTTGTCGGCGGCTAGCGTCTCATAGAGCGTGGTAAACGATTCCTGGTCATAGAGATCGGCGATACGAATCCCGCGCCGTCCGATTTTGTCCTCGTAGCACGGGCCGATTCCGCGCGAGGTCGTACCAATCGCCACCCGGTTCTCCCGAGCCTCGGACATCTTCTCCACCAGCCGGTGGAAGGGGAAAATCACATGCGCCCGGTTGCTGATCCGCAAATGGTCAGCGACCCTGATGCCGACCTTCTCCAGAGACTCCATCTCCTGGACCAGCGCATGAAGGTCCACCACCACGCCGTTGCCGATCACCGCCGTGACGCCCTCGCGCAGAATGCCACTGGGGATCAGCTTGAGGATGAACTTCTGCTCCCCGATATAGACCGTGTGCCCGGCGTTGTGCCCACCCTGATAGCGGGCCACGATGTCGAACTTGCCCGCCAGCAGGTCCACGACCTTGCCTTTGCCTTCGTCGCCCCACTGGGCGCCCAGGACGATTACGTTACTCATGGGTTTGGATGGCACACACGTGTCCGTGGGGTGCGCGCTCGCTCACTTCCTTACAGGATCTCGATTTCGTTGAGAGTTGAATTGCCGCTCGCTGCGGATACCGGCCGTCTGCTCCGAACCGGGCCCGGCAACGAGGAGAGACGGGTCGACTCAGGACCTCACCGGCTCAGGGTCAGCGTCCAGCCGGACGTCTCCAGTCCAACTCATCATTGTAGCAACGCGGAGGCGTCGTGCACACTACAGCGACACGCGCAGGAAGCGGATCGTGTGGGCGGCAGCTGGATAACAAAGATTGACATTCTTCGCCATTCGCCTTAGCTTCAAAATAGCAGCGATGAACGTCTCCCTAACCCCCGAGCTCGAAAAATTGGTCCAGAAAAAGGTGAGCAGCGGGCGATACAACTCTGCCAGTGAAGTTGTCCGGGAGGCGCTTCGCCTTCTGGAACAGCAGGATAAACTCCGGGACGCCCAGCTCAAGCAATTTCGAAGCCGCCTGGACCGTGGACTCGCTTCGCTAAAGGAAGGTGAAGGGGTCGACGGCGAGCGGTTTCTGGAGGACCTGCTTGCGGACCTCGCCGACTCCTAGCCGATGGCGAATTATGTCCTCTCGCGTCCCGCCCAAGAGGACTTGGTCGCGATTCGAGATTATTATCTGGAGGCTGGTGGCGCGGCGCTCGCGCGCAGAATGCTAAGGGAATTCATCGAGACGTTCCGTTGGCTGTCGGACCACCCACAGGCTGGACATCCCCGAAAAGATCTGGCCGGAAACCGGGACGTCCTGTTCTGGGGGCGCCGGAGCTATCCGGTCGTCTACCGGGACGCCGCACCGCTTGAGATTGTGATGGTCGTCCATGCCGCGCGCGACGTCGAATCCCTGCTCACGGACCGGCCGGACTGACCCGTCACTCCTTCCACTCCCTGAGACTCCGCGACATCCACCCGATCCCCGCCACAATCACGATCGTCATCACTCCGCCGAAGACCACGCTGGGGACCACGCCCATCAGCTCGGCCGCAACGCCCGATTCCACCGCGCCCCATTGATTCGATGAGGAGATAAACAGCGATTTCACCGCCGAAACGCGTCCCCGCAGCTCGTCCGGAGTGCGCAACTGCACCATGGAAAGCCGCAACACCACGCTGACCGCATCCAGCCCGCCCAGCACGAACAGCATCGCGAACGACAGATACGGATTGGTCGACACCGCGAAGGCGATCGTCGCCGCCCCGAACCCCGCCACCGAGAACAGCAACACCCATCCCGCATTTTTCACAAACGAGTTATGCGCCAGATACAGCGACATCAGCCCCGCGCCGACGGCCGGCGCCGCCCGCAGCCACCCCAGCCCGGTGGCTCCGATGTGCAGGATATCCTCGGCGTAGATCGGCAGCAGCGCCACCGCTCCCCCGAACAGCACCGCGAACAGATCCAGGCTGATCGCCGACAGAATCAGCTTCTCTCTCCAGACGAACTTCAGCCCTTCGAGCGTCGCCTGCAAGCCGGGTTGTTTCTTGGTGGCCGCCGGCTGCTCCGGCATCCGGATCCGCGAATACAGCAGCGCCGAGAGCACCGAACACGCCGCCTGCGTGAAGTAGACCGACTCGCTGCCCAGCGTGGCGATCAATCCGCCCGCGATCGCCGGACCCACCACCGTCGCCAGTTCCCGCATCGTGCCATTCCACGACACGGCGCTGGTCAGTTGTTCGCGCGCCACCGTATTCGGCAGCATCGCCATGCCGACCGGCCATTGGAACGTCCGCGCCGTGGACATCAGAAACAGGCCCGAGTAGATCAGCGCGACCCCACGCGATTCTCCAGCGAACGCCAGCACGAACCCGGTCGCCGCCGCCAGAGACTGGGTCAGGATGACCACGCGCCGGCGCGACCATATGGTCGGCCACATGCCCGGCCACGAACGTAAACAGAAATACCGGGATGATCTGCGCCAGTCCGACATTGCCCAGCACCAGCGCCGAGTGCGTCTCCAGATAGAGGTCCCAGCCGACCACGACCGCCAGCATCTGCTGGCCCAGGTTGCTGAGCGTCACCCCGGAAAGCAGGAACCGGTAGTTGCGCGACTGAAACGCAGCGTAGGCGCTCACGGCGCCTCCGATTCGTTTGCTCCCCTGTGGGGCAAAATCATTTCGCTGCCAGTGCTTTCAGCGACTCGGTGTAAGGAGCTTGCGCCACGCCCTTCTCGCAGATGATCGCGGTGACATATTGGTTGGGCGTCACATCGAATGCCGGATTCTCCACCCCGATGTTCTCCGGCGCCACCGGAACGCCGAACACCTCGGTGACCTCCTCACGGGGGCGTTGCTCAATCGGAATCTTATTGCCGGAGTCCAGCGTCAGGTCAAAGGTCGACACCGGCGCGGCCACGTAAAACGGAACGTTGTTCTCCTTGGCCAGCACCGCCACCGAATAAGTGCCGATCTTGTTGGCGACGTCGCCGTTCGCGGCGATCCGGTCCGCGCCCACCACCACGCAACCGATGCGTCCCGATTTCAGAAAGTGTCCCGCCATGTTGTCCGTAATCAGAGTCGTGGGGATGCCATCCTGTTGCAGCTCCCATGCGGTCAGCCTTGCGCCCTGCAGAAACGGACGCGTCTCATCGGCGAACACATCGATCTTCTTGCCGGACTCCACCGCGGCGCGGATCACGCCCAGCGCGGTCCCGTAACCGGCGGTCGCCAGCGCGCCCGCGTTGCAATGCGTCAGCACGGTCTTGCCGTCGGGGACCAGTTCGCCGCCGTTGGCGCCGATCGCCCGGCAGATCGCTATGTCCTCCTCGCGGATGTGCTGCGCTTCCTTCACCATCCGCGCTACGATCTCCTCGCGCGGCTGGCCCTTCAGCGTCGCGTGGAGTTCCTTCATCCGATGGATTCCCCAGAACAGGTTCACCGCCGTCGGACGCGTGGCGGCCAGCGTGTCACAAACCGTCTCGAAATCCTCATCGGCCTGGACGCCCAGCGCCACCCCCATCGCCGCCGCGACCCCGATCGCCGGAGCTCCGCGAATCACCATCGTCTTGATCGCGTCGGCGACCTCCTGATAGGTCTTCGCCGTGACGTACTCTTCTCTGCGCGGCAGCACGCGCTGATCGATCATCACGACGCCATGAGGGGACCACTCGATTGTCTCTACCATAGAAGTACCTATTGTAGAGGGCGGCAGTATGCTGGTTTCCGAAGCAAAGAGAATTATTCGGGTGGCACCGCACTCTCCTTACGATGCCACTCAAAGTTCGGGAAGTAATCCGGCTTCTGGAACAAGCTGGATGGCGGCAGATTCGATCCAGCGGGAGTCATCGTCATTTCAAACATCCTGACCGTTCAGAGCTGATCACGGTTGCCGGGAACGAAGGCAAGGACCTAGCTCCCGGCACTCTGAACGCTATACTCAAGAAAGCTGGCCTGAAATGAACGAGACGCGCTATTCCATCGTCATCGAGCGTACTGCCGACGGTTTCTCCGCGTACTCCCCCGACGTTCCCGGCTGCGTCGCAGCAGGCGACACGGAAGCCGAAACGCGGGATTTGTTCCAGCAAGCGCTCCGGGAGCATTTCCACCTGATGCGGGAAATCGGCGAACCGATCCCGGAACCCACCAGCACCGTCGGATACGTCGAACCGGTTTCCTAAGCCGAACCCACTCCAGGCAACCGCCGCGTCAAACCAAACAGGTCCTCCAGCGCCGCCCCCGCCTGCAATAGCAGATCCTCGCGACCCGGAGCCGCCACCAGTTGCAGCCCGATCGGAAGCGGCGTCGACGGCGGACCCGCCACCCCCGCATGCCCCGCCGGAGCGTAGGTCACCGGTTGACCCGGGGTAATCGTCGTGAAGCCGCACGGCAGCACCAGCGCCGGCCAACCCAGGATGTTGAATGGACGCACCAGGCGCGTCGTCTCCGCGCGCGGATCCCCGGTCACCCCGCCGATGGTGACTTCCTTTTGTTCTATCGGGAACGCGACCAGCGGCGTCGCCGGCGTGATCATCAGATCGAAATCGTCCCAAATCTTCGAGAACTCAAGCGCCAGGGTCCGCCGCAGCCGCTGCGCATTGATGTAATCGGTGGCGGGAATCAGGCGGCCCTGATCCAGCATCGCCATGACGTCCTCGCCGATCTCCTCGCGCCGGTCGACGTACCGTTCCAGCACCGCCGACGCCTCGGCAAGCAGCAACAAACGAGCCGCCGCGACCAGCGGCTCGACGTCCGGCAGCCGCATCTCGGTCACTCTGGCTCCCGCGGCCCCGGCAACCTGCACGGCATTGCGCACAGCGAAGCGGACCTCGGGCTCCAGACGATCAAAGAAGAAGTTCTCCGGCAGCGCGATCCGCAGCCCCTCGACCGAGACATCCCGCGGCGGAACGTAGCCACCGACGATGTCCGCCATCGCGTGATACGCCAGCGCACAATCCCGAACCGTACGCGTCAGCGGACCCACATGATCCAGCGTCAGCCCCAGCGGCATCACCCCTTCGCGGCTGATCCTTTTGTACGTCGGCTTCAGTCCCACGCACCCGCAGAACGACGCCGGCACGCGAATCGACCCGCCCGTATCCGTCCCGGTCGCCACCGGAATCAGCCCCGCCGCCACTGCCGCGGCCGAGCCTCCGCTAGATCCACCCGCGACGCGCCCCAGATCCCACGGATTCCGCACCGGCCCGTAGTGCGGATTCACCGACGTGATCCCGTAGGTGAACTCGTGCAGGCCCGTCTTGCCGACCATCACCGAGCCTGCGTCGCGCATCCGCGTCACCACGCGCGCGTCGCGGTCCGGAATGAAATCGGCGAAGATCTTCGAACCGTGCGTCGTCCGGACGCCCTTAGTAAAGATGCAGTCCTTGTGGCCGACCGGGATGCCCAGCAGCGGACCCGCGACAATTCCCCGCGTCCGCAAATCATCCAGTTCCGCGGCCCGCAGCAAGGCCTGCTCTCCGGTGATCGTGATGAAGGCGTTCAGCTCAGGATTGGCATCCTCGATCTTCCGCAGCGTGCGCTCGGTAAGTTCGGTGATCGAGATGCGCCTCGAATGCAGCGCCGCGCTCTGGTCGGCCGCCGTCAGCAGTTCCGCGCCGGCGTATTTCATCTGGTGCACGCTCATTCCCGGCCGGATCCTTCATAAGACGTTTCCCCGGATCCCGCGCCCACATCCGGTCCGTCCCACATCAATTCCTCGGCCGGGATCTGCCCCACGGCCTGCTGAAACACCACATCCAACCCGGCCAGGGTCTTCGCCGCCCGCTCGGCCGCTACCTCGGGAATGGGCGGATCCAGCGCCGCCGCGCGCGCAAGCGCCCGTTTCTGCTGCTGTTCTTCATTCATTCTGGTGTGTGACCGCCACCGCCGCGGGGATTTTGCCTCTCTCCGCACTAGCCCCGGCTAGCCCGTCTCCAATAAAGAAGAGACGTTCTCACGATCTTTTCACAAATCCGCTCTCTTTGACTATGATGAAGGACCGAACGAACCGCGGCGAACCGAAGCAAGTTCCCGGCGAAACCATCTCCTTGTATAGAGCAGCACCGCCAACAGCCTGTCTGTGTTGAACTACATCATCATCGGAGTCGCCTTGGCGCTGGCCGGCTACCTCGCCCTCTCACCGCGACTCAGAGGCTCCTCCGCATGGAAAGCCACCGTCACTCCTCTGGGCTCCATCATGGGCAGCGGCTTCCTGGTCAGCGCCCCGCTGCTGGCCGGCTTGGTCGGCAATTACGCGATCGCCTTCATGGCCGTGCTGCTCGCGATGTCCTATGGCGTCGGCGGCGTGATCCGCTTCAACATTGAGCACTTTGAACCCGTCGAGCAGGCCAGGATGGGACCTCCGCAGGTCATCGCCTTCCTTTCCCGCACGGTGCTGTCCGGAGCCTATTTCATCTCCGTGACCTACTACCTGCAACTGCTGGCCGCCTTTGTCGGGAATGCCTTCGGCGTCACCAACGAGACGACCCTGGACCTCATCACCTCCTCACTGCTGGTCGCGATCACCTCGGTGGGCATGTGGCGCGGGCTCAGCATGATGGAACACGTGGAGAAATACGCGATCGCCCTGAATCTCGGCATGATCGGCGGACTGGTGGTCGCGCTGATCGTCCACAACCTCCAGTTGGCGTCCGGCGATGCGTGGGCTCTGCCCGACATCCCCGCGAAATTCAACTTCCACAATGTCCGCGTGCTGCTGGGCCTGCTGATCGTCGTCCAGGGCTTTGAAACCTCGCGCTATCTGGGCTCCGAACATCCGGCCAAGGAGCGGATCCAGACCATGCGCTGGGCGCAGTGGATCTCCTCGATCATCTATCTGGTATTCATCGGCCTGATTACCATTCAGTTCCGCGGCGACCTGACCAGCGACGTCACCGCGATTGTCCGCATGACGCGTCCCATCGCCATCGTGCTTCCCGTCCTGATCTCGGTGGCCGCCATCGGCAGCCAGTTCAGCGCCGCGGTGGCCGACGCCGAAGCCGCCGGCGGTCTGCTGGCCGACATCACCCAGAAACGCCTTCCCGTCCGCGCCTCCTACTTTCTGATGCTGATGGTCACCCTGGCGCTGACCTGGGAAACCAATGTCAACGTGATCATCGCCTACGCCTCCCGCGCCTTCGCTCTGTTCTACACCTTGCAATGCGCGGTTGGCTGGATCATCGCCTGGCAGACGCCCTCGCTTCCCAAACGGACCCGCAGTCTGGTGATCTTCGGGCTGCTTTCCCTGATGTGCCTGGCGATTTTCCTCCTCGGACTGCCCTCTGAATAGAGACTGGTCCTCTCGAAGCCCATCGTGGCCTCCAAGCCGGCGAGACCGGGTTCGCAACCGATTCCCCTACGAGAGCGTCCAACCTAACAAGAGGTGCGCCGTGCCCACCGAGCGCGCCAATCAGATAGTCTGGAAGTAAGGTCCCGCGAAAGGAGTTCGACGACCACATGCGATTTTGGAGCGTTATCCTCACCGGAGTTTTGATGGCAGGCGCGATAGCCACAGCCCAATCGCAGCCCTCCGAGCACCCAGGTAAAGATCTTACCGAAGCTCAGATCAACGACATCATTCAACGCTTCGCCGCCAAGGAATCCGCCTTTGCCAAGGCCCGCGAACTGTACACCTACCGGCAATCGGTCCGCATCCAGGAACTGGATCCCTATGACCGCGAAGCCGGCCGCTGGGAAGAGGTCACCGACGTCCTGTTTGACAACAACGGCGACCGCACCGAACACGTGATCAGCGCTCCGGTCCCCTCGCTGAAGAACATCATTCTGACCCCCGAGGACCTGGAGGACATGCGCAATACCATGCCCTTCGTGCTCACCACCAAGGACCTGCCGAAGTACTACATCCGTTACCTGGGCAAGGAGACCCTCGACGAGATCCCCTGCTACACCTTCGCCGTCAAACCTAAGAAGATGGAAGAGGGCGAGCGCTACTTCTCCGGGATCGTCTGGGTGGACGACAAGGACCTGCAAATCGTCAAGAGCTACGGACGCGCGACCGGTATCGCCAAAAAGGGCCACGTCTACCCGAAATTCGAGACCTACCGCCAACCGGTGGATGGCATCTACTGGTTCCCGACCTACACCATCGCCGAGGATACGCTGCACTTCGAGAACTACGATCAGAAGATCCGGCAAGTCTCCCGTTATGAAGACTATAAGCAGTTCAAGACGGACGTCTCGATCACCTTCGATATCCCCGAGGAAGATCTCAACCAGCCGCAGCCAGACCAGCCGAAGCCGGACCAGCCGAAGCCACCGCAGCAATAGCGGCTCTCCGGCGCCGGTTCGTCCCAAATGGGAGATATTCCATTTCCTTAATTTAGGGGTAGTGCAAAACCCCTATTCCTATTGGCGGATTTCGCCGATAGAACTAGTGCCATGGTTGTGCACTTCGACGGCACGGACGAATCTGCCTCTTCCGAGTCCGAATCCCCCGAGTCCAGGCGACTGGACCCGGTGAAGGGCGCATTTCTGGCCGGCCTGAACCATGAATTCCGCACGCCGCTCAGCGGCATTATCGGAATGCTCGATCTGCTGGCGGAAACCTCCCTCGACCCCGAGCAGAAAGAGTACATCGAGGCGGCCCAGCTCTGCAGTGAGTCTCTGGCGGAGCTGCTGAACGCCACCCTCCGCTATTCGGCGCTGGAGGCCGGGCAGTCCAAGCTCGAAAAGGCGGAGTTCAGCCTGAAATCGGTCACCGAAGCCGCTGTCGAACGCTTCCGCAAACAGGCCGAGGCAAAAGGCATCAAGCTCTATCTCACTCAGGAAGCTGGACTTCCCGAAACGCTGTACGGAGTCGGCGACAGCATCCGGGAATTGCTCGAATACTTGATCGCCAACGCGGTCAAGTTCACCAACCAGGGCTCGGTGGAAGTCCGCGTCTCGGTCCACCCCCCCCAGAACCAGAGCATCCTAGACGAGGCCGGGGACCCCGAGCTTCGCCTGCTTCGATTCATCGTGAAGGATACCGGCATTGGCATCCCCGGGGAAAAACTGGAAGGGATTTTTGACTCGTTTCAGCAAGGCGAAGACGGTCTTGCGAGGAACTACCCCGGATTGGGCCTGGGGTTGGCGCTGACCCGCAAGCTCGTCGAGTTGCTCGAAGGCTCCATCACTGTCGAAAGCGAGCTCGGCTCTGGATCCGCCTTTACCGTCACGATGCCCGTTCAGCTCCCGCGCCGGGAGTTGGCCGAATACCGCAACACGAGCTTGAAAGGCATGGTCGTGCTGGCTGTGGATGATAATCCCGTGGGACTGCGCGTCCTGCGGCACTTTCTGCAGCGCCGGAACGTCCGCGTCATCACGGCGTCCTCCGGACCGGAAGCGGTCGCGGCGGTGACCGAGTATCAGCCCGACCTGATCCTGATGGATCTGCAGATGCCCGGCATGGACGGGCTGGAGGCCACCAGCCAGATTCGCAGTCTGGAAGGCTGCCAAGGGACCCCCATCATCGCCTTAACCGCGAATACTTCAGAGCAGGTACGGAAACAGTGCCTGGATCGCGGCATGCAGGGTTTCCTCACCAAGCCCGTGGATTCCGACGAGCTGGGGCGCGCGGTGCGCCGTTACGCCGGATCCTAGCGCCGCGGGGCGCAAACGCGCTGCTTCTTCTTCCACCTGCGAAGTCTTTGCCGCTACGAGTCCGGGTTCACCTGTTACCCCGGGTTCACCTGCTACCCTTGGATGGACTGTTTGCATGTCTGATCAGAAGCTTCGCATCATCCCCCTAGGCGGCCTCGGCGAGTTCGGCATGAACTGCATGGCCATTTGCTATGGGGACGACATTATTGTGGTTGACGCCGGGATGATGTTCCCGGAGGATGACCTGATGGGCGTGGACATCGTCACGCCCGATTTCACCTTCCTGAAGGAGAACGCCGAGCACGTCCGCGGCGTGATCCTGACTCACGCGCACGAGGACCACATCGGCGGCGTGCCGTTCCTGTTGCGCCAGCTCTCGGTGCCGATCTATAGCTCCGCGTTCACGCTGGCCATGGTCGAGCGGCGGCTGAATGAACATAACCTCGCCAACGACGCCGATCTCAATACCGTCAAGGCCGGGGAAACGATCAAGCTCGGCCCGTTTTCCGTTGAATTCATTCATGTGACCCACTCCATCGTCAGCGCGATGGCAGTGGCGATCACCACGCCGCTGGGCGTCATCATCCATACCGGCGACTTCAAGGTCGACCCGACGCCCACCGACAACGTCCTGTTTGACCTCCACACGCTGGCCGAGTACGGAAAACGCGGCGTCCTGCTGCTGCTCTCCGATTCGACCAATGTGGATCGCGCCGGCTATACGCCCAGCGAGCGCGCCGTACGGCCCGCGCTCTCGGACCTGTTCATGCGCGCCGACCGCCGGCTGGTGATTTCCTGCTTCAGTTCGTCGATTCACCGCTTGCAGCAGATCCTGGACGTCGCCCACGAGTACAACCGCAAGGTTGCTTTCTTCGGCCGGAGCATGCTGAACACCACGGACCTGTCGCATGACCTCGGGCTGCTGCATATTCCCGACGGGGTGCTGTTGCGCCCGCAGGATGTGATGCAGATGGCTCCGGACCGGGTTTGCGCCGTGGTCAGCGGAACCCAGGGCGAGCCGATGTCGGCGCTTTCGCGCGTCGCCGTCGACAACCATAAGTTCCTGTCGATCGAGCCCGGCGACGTCGTCGCGATGAGCGCCCGCATGATTCCCGGCAATGAGAAGTCGATCTTCCGGATGTTGAATCACATCGCGCGCCGCGGAGCCGATATCGTCTACGGCGGCACCAACCCTCCGATTCACGTTTCCGGCCACGGCAGCGCCGAGGAGTGCCGGCTGGTGCTGAACCTGGTGCGGCCGCGGTTCTTCATGCCGGTGCACGGCGAATACCGGCAGCTCCGGCGGCACGCCCAGCTCGCCGAGCACCTCAGCCATTCGGGGCTCGAAAAATCCTTTGTGCTGGAATCCGGCAATTGCCTGGAAATCGACAAGCGGGGCGCGGCCATGGGCCAGGACGTCACCGTCGGCCGCGTCTGCATCGACTCGGGCTCGCTGGACGAGATCGTCGAGGACGTCGTCATTCGCGACCGCCGCCACATGTCCGAAGACGGGTTCGTCGTGCCGATCATCTCGATCGATAAGCACACCGGCAAGATCGAAGGCCGCCCGGAAATCGTCAGCCGCGGCTTCATGCCCGCCGACGACAGCCGGCAAATCATGGAGGGCGCCCGCCAGGTCCTGATGAAGACGCTGGATGCGTCGTCGGCCGAGGAAAAAGGCGACCAGGGCGTGATTCAGGAGAAAATCCGCGCCGACCTGAAGCGGTTCCTTAACAAGCAGACCCAGCGGCGGCCGCTGATCATGCCGGTGATTCTGGAAGTTTAGGCTCGATTCAAGTCCGCAGGATTTCTTCACGCCACCTTTGACCGCTCCCTCATCCGAACGGCGGAGAAACAGAAGGTGGTTCACGTAACCGCCCCGGGCGGATGCCGCTGATACCGGGTACTTTCTTCCCATCTCAACGCTCGGGAAAACTACGGGATCCGGGCTAGAGCCTCCCCTCCGGAGGCTATTTATTCCTCCCCTCCATGAGTTGCTATAATTAAACGACTTCCTATGTCGATTTCGACAGTTCCCGTAGCGACCTCCGAGAAGAAAGTTATCTTGTTGAGACCAAGAGGCTTCTGCGCAGGCGTCGTGCGCGCGATTGACGTGGTCAAAATCGCCCTGGAGGCCTTTGGCGCCCCGATTTACGTCAGAAAAGAGATTGTCCACAACCGTCACGTGGTTGAGGAGCTCAAGCAGAAGGGCGCGATCTTTGTCGAAGAGCTCGACGAAGTCCCCGCCGGCCAGCGCGCAATTTTCAGCGCGCATGGCGTGGCGCCCACCGTCCGCGAGCAAGCCGCGGAACGCAAGTTGCAGGTAATCGATGCGACCTGTCCCCTGGTGACCAAGGTTCACCTGGAGGCCAAGAAGTTTGCCGGGCAGGGTTATACCATCGTGCTGATTGGTCACAAAGATCACGACGAAGTCACGGGAACCATGGGAGAAGCGCCTGACGTAACCCGTTTGGTGTCGACGCCCGAGGACGTGGACGTGCTCGAGGTGAAGGATCCCGACAAGGTCGCCTACATCACGCAGACGACGCTCAGCCTGGACGAAACCAGTGACGTTATTACACGGCTGAGAGAAAGATTCCCGAATATTAAGGGTCCCGCCGCCCAGGACATCTGCTACGCCACCGAAAACCGGCAGGTTGCGGTGAAGGCTGTGGCCCCGTTGTGCGGCACGCTGCTGGTGGTCGGGTCCAAGAACAGTTCGAATTCGCGACGGCTCGTGGAGGTGTGCCAGAACTCCGGCGTCCCGGCGTACCTGATCGACGACATGAGCGAGGTGGAAGAATCCTGGCTCGACGGCGTGGATACCGTTGCGGTGACCGCGGGAGCCTCGGCCCCCGAAAACTTGGTGCAGCAGTTAGTTGAATCCTTACAGGAGCGTGGCTACTCCAACGTGGAAGAGATGGAGGTCAAGGAGGAAGACGTCCGTTTCCACTTGCCCACGGAACTGGTGAAACCGGCGCAACTTCGTTCCGTTGCGCGGACCTCGGTTCATTCATGAGCAGTCCAAGCCTACAATTAGCCGATAATCTGCTGTCGACCTCCGCCGAAGCGATGCGTCGCGCGGTGGACTATCTTAACTCGCGCAAAACCGAGCACGGCTATTGGTGGGGCGACCTCACCGCCGATTCGACGCTCGAATCCGATTTCATCTTATTGGAATTGTGGCGCCACCCACCCCAAAACGGCGTCTGGAATCCGCCCACCCGTCCGTTGATCGACAGGTCGGTCGCGTCGATCCTGTCGCGGCAGCTTCCCGACGGTGGTTTCAGCATCTATGAGCAGGGCCCATCAGAGGTCAGCGCCTCGATCAAGGCGTATGTCGCGCTGAAGCTGGCCGGACAGAACCCGAACGGCGAAGTCATGAGCCGGCTCCGCGAGCGGATCCTTGCCCTGGGCGGACTGCAAGCGTCGAATAGCTACGTCAAGATCAATCTGAGCCTGTTCGGGCTCTACCCACGGGAGCACACTCCGTCGGTCCCGCCTGAATTCATGCTGGCCGGCAACGTGATCTACGAGATGTCCTCGTGGACGCGCGCCATCGTGATTCCGCTGTCGATCATCCACGCCGCAAATCCGCAGCGTCCGGTTCCGGCGGGATTCACCGTGGAAGAGTTGTTCATCCGCGGCAAGTCGCTGGTGTTCCCCAACAACGAAGGCTTCCTGAGCTGGCGCAATCTGTTCCTGAAGATCGACACGGCGCTGAAGCTGTGGGAGAAGGCCGGTCCGAGGAGCATCCGCAACATGGCGATCAAGCGCGCCGAGAAGTGGATGCTGGAGCGCTGCCGCTATACCGGCGGCCTCGCTGCGATCTATCCGTCCATGATGTACGTCATCATGGCGCTGGACATCCTGGGCTATCCGCCGGATCATCCCGACGTGGTGGAAGCCACCGACCAGTTCATGAACCTGATGGTGGACCGTTCGGAAGCAAGCCGCCATCAAGCCGAATCGCGCGCCGAAACCAACGACGTCGACCATCGCAATTTCTTCTTTCAGCCCTGTTTCTCGCCCGTGTGGGATACCGCGATCGCGGGCCACGCCATCGGCGAGACCGGCCTGCTCGCGCCCGAAGCGCTGAGCGACACCGCCGACTGGTTGCTCTCCAAGGAAGTCCGGCGCAAGGGCGACTGGAGCGTGAAGCGTCCCGACGTTGAGCCCTCCGGCTGGTATTTCGAGTTCGCCAATGAGTTTTATCCCGATATCGACGACACCGCGCAGGTTCTGCTCGCCTTGTCGTATTCCCAGGCATCGGATTCGGTCAGGCAGCGCGCGGCGATGGAACGCGCCAAGAACTGGCTGCTGGCCATGCAGGGCTCCGACGGCGGATGGGCGGCCTTCGATGTCGACAACGATTGGGAGTTCCTGAGCGCGGTTCCCTTCGCCGACCACAACGCCATGCTGGACCCCAGCTGCCCCGATATCACCGGGCGCGTGCTGGAGGCGCTGGCGGCCTGCGATACGCCCAGCAATCATCCCGCGGTCCGCCGCGGCGTCGCATACCTGATCAAGACACAGGAGCAGGACGGAAGCTGGTACGGACGCTGGGGCGTCGACTACGTCTATGGAACCTATCTGGCGCTACGCGGCCTGAAGGCGTCCGGCGAAGACGACCGGGAAGCCCACGTGCTGCGCGCCGGCGAATGGCTGCGCTCGATTCAGAACGCCGATGGCGGCTGGGGCGAGAGCTGCGCGAGCTACGACAACCATATCTTTGTGGCTGCGCCAAGCACCCCTTCGCAAACCGCCTGGGCGGTGCTGGGACTGATCGCCAGTGGCGACACCAATAGCTCCAGCTTGCACAACGGCATTGAATATCTGATCGAAACGCAACGGCCCGACGGTGGCTGGGACGAAGAGCTGTCCACCGGTACCGGATTCCCGCGTGTGTTCTACTTGCAATATCACCTGTATCGCAACTCGTTCCCGGTGCTGGCGCTCGCCACGTACCGGAAAGCCAGAGGAGCCTCGTAAACAACATGAGATTTCCGCTAACCCAGGCGGCCAATATGGCGACCTACATCGCCAAGAACAAGCTTCGGCCGCGACCGGAATGGCAGAAGGATCTGTCGCAGGAGCATGATCCCGCCAATCCATTCCGCATCGTGCATGCGCAGACGCCGTCCACCGGGGCCTCCACGCAGCCGCATCCATTGCTGCACAAGCGCTTTCCGCTGGTGATGATGCTGGAGCCGCTGCACGCTTGCAACCTGACTTGCACCGGCTGCGGCCGCATCCGGGAGTATGAGACCTCGATCAACTCGCGGCTGACGCTGGATCAGTGCCTGAACGCCGTGGATGAATGCGGCGCTCCGATGATCTCCATCTGTGGCGGCGAGCCGTTCCTCTACCCGGAACTGCCGCAACTGGTCAACGAGATCCTGGCGCGGGGCCGCTATATTCAGCTCTGCACCAACGGCATGTTCCTGACCAAAAAGCTGCAGGATTACACCCCCGATCCGGGCCTGGTGCTGAACGTCCACCTGGACGGCATGGAAAAGAATCATGACATGGCCGTGGAGCGCGAGGGCGTCTTCAAGACCGCCATCGAGGGCATCAAGTATGCCAAGGAAAAAGGCTTCCGCGTGTTCACCAACACCACGGTGTACCGCGAAACCGACATGAACGAAATCTGGGAGATGTATGAGTACCTGGAGAAGTTGGGCGTCGACGGGCACACCATCTCGCCGGCCTACGGCTACTCCTCGGTCAATGACCAGGAACTGTTCATGACCCGGGAAGACATCAACGAAAAGTTCAAGGACATCGACAAGTTCTCCAAGCGCTTCCCGCTGGTCTCCTCGCCGGTGTACCAGGACTTCCTGCAGGGCAACCGCGAGCTCCCTTGCACCGCCTGGGGCAACCCGACCTATAACATTTCCGGCTGGAAAGGCCCCTGCTACCTGATTACCGACGCGCATCATGAGACCTTCGAGGATCTGATGACCAAGACCCCGTGGCAGAACTACGGGCACGGCAACGATCCCCGCTGCGAGCAGTGCATGGTCCACTGTGGGTATGAGCCGTCGGCGGCCTACGGCATCAACTCCAAACTCAGCGATCCGTTCAAGACGCTGAGCTGGCTGCTGGGCTAAGCTTGCTGGCAGTGCCTTGAATTTTATGTTTTCCAGGCCGGCTCTTTTGAGCCGGCTTTTCTTTTGACCTGAAAGGGACCGACCAAGACCGGCCGTCTTTTGCTCCCGCCGGACATCGGATAGAATAGCCCCGCTTCGTGAAACCGACGCTCATTACCGGTGCAACAGGCTTCATCGGCTGGCACGTCACGCGCCGCCTGATCGAAGAGGGACAACCTGTACGCGCACTGGTGCGCGATCCGGGCAAGCTCTGCGAACTGGAAGGCGTGGAGGCGGTGCAGGGCGACCTGTGCGATCCGGATTCGCTCGCGCGTGCCGCCTCGGGCTGCGGAGTCCTGTTTCACGTCGCCGCCGAGTATCGCCTGTGGACCCGCGATCCGGACACCATGTACCGCGCCAATGTCGACGGCACCCGCGCCATGCTCAGTGCCGCTCGCCGGGCTGGGGTCGAGCGCGTGGTCTATACCAGCACCGTGGGTTGCATCGGCGTCCCGGACGGAGCCGACCCGCAGCCCTCCATCGGCGACGAAGACCAGCCCGTCAACTTGGAGGACATGCAGGGGCCCTATAAGCGATCCAAGTTCATGGCCGAGCAGGTTGCCCTGGATTTCGCCGAGGCCGGCCTGCCGGTGGTGATCGTGAATCCCACCGCTCCGGTGGGCGACCACGACTTCAAACCCACGCCGACCGGACAGATCATCGTCGATTTTGTGCGCGGCGCGATGCCGGCCTATCTCGACACCGGCTTGAACGTGGTCGATGTGCGCGACGTCGCCGCCGGGCATCTGGCGGCCCGGGACTGCGGCCGCGTGGGCGAGCGCTACATCCTGGGCGCCGAGAACATGACCTTGAAGGGAATTCTGGAGATCCTGGGACCGGTCGCCGGACGCACTCCCCCTTCGATTGAGATTCCTTATGCGGTTGCCTATGCCGCCGGCGCTGTCTCCACGGCCTGGGCGAACCTGACCGGACATCCGCCGCAGGCTCCGCTGGACGGCGTCAAGATGGCGCGCAAGAAAATGTGGGTTCACCACGACAAGGCTGCCCAGGAGCTCGGCTATCGGCCCGGCCCGGCCTCCGAGGCGCTGCAGAGAGCCGTGGAATGGTTTCGAAACCATGACTACTGTTAGCGGATCCCCTCGATGAGAACTACCGAGGAAGGCGAACCGGTAGGGTTGATGATCGGCGCCGAGCCCCGTGAGTTTTCCGGGGTTGTGAAACGCGCGCGATCGGTCGAACCGCTCCAATGGAACGATGCGGCGTGGGCGCGAAAGGCGCGTATCGGGCAGGGAAACTGGTCCTGGATTCTGCTCGCCAACGGTGCCGGTCCCCGCTTGGTTCAGCGCATGTTAACGTCGGAAACGGCAAAATACTGGCAGGGGTCGGGGCAGATTTCCAGGCTCTTGAGCGTCGGGCTGTGCGGGGCCCTTGACCCGGCCCTCCGCGTAGGTGATATCGTCGTTAATGGCACGGCTTTCGCCCGCGCCACCGGAGCCTTCCTCGAAGGCGGAATTTACTCGGTGGATCGGGTGGTCGTGGAAGCCTCCGAGAAGGCTTCCCTTTACCGTGAAACGGGGTGCTCGGCGGTCGAGATGGAGTCAGCCGCCGTGAAACAGGCAGCTGAGGACTGGGGGGTCGCCTATGGTGCGGTTCGTGTAGTCTCCGACCGCGCGACCGAAGAGCTGCCGTTAGATTTCAATGACTATCGAGATACGGATGGAAATTTCCAGGTCCCCCGGATCGTATGGGCGGCGCTGCGCAATCCCTTTCGCGGATTGCCCGGGCTGGTCCGGCTTGGCCGCAATAGCAACACAGCCAACGAGCGATTAGGAGAGTTTCTTGCCAATTGTGAATTCTAGCGCGGAGTCCGCCGGCGAAGCGGATGTAGCCCTCTCGGTTCCCGATCGCGAACCCGCCATTATGCGCGCCGCGGTCTATCGCGGCCAGGGACAGGTGCAGGTGGAGGAGGTCCCGGTCCCGGAGATCGGGCCCGGCGAAATTCTGATTCGGGTGGAAGCCTGCGGCATCTGCCCCACCGATTTAAAAAAGATCGCCTATGATCTGCTGACGCCGCCCCGCATCTACGGCCATGAAACGGCCGGCGTGGTGGCCGAGGTCGGCCCCGGCGTTCGCAAATTCGCCCCCGGCGACCGCGTAGTCGTGTTCCATCATATTCCCTGCCGAAAATGTTTCTATTGCAAGCGTAAGCTCTATGCCCAGTGCCCGGTCTATAAGAAGGTCGGCGTGACAGCGGGATTTGAGCCCGCCGGCGGAGGATTTTCTCAGTACGTGCGGGTGATGGACTGGATCGTCGAGGATGGCGTCGAAAAGATCCCGGAGGGCGTCACCTTCGATCAGGCCTCATTTGTCGAACCCGTGAATACCTGCCTCAAAGGAATGAAGCTGCTGCAGCCGGAATCCGGCGACGTGGCCGCCATCCTGGGACAGGGCGCGATCGGCTTGATTTTCACCATGATGGCGGTGCGCCAGGGACTTCGCGTCATTGCCACCGACACCATGGCTAGCCGCCGCGAACTCTCGCAGGAGTTCGGAGCAAAAGCCGCTCTCGATCCCCGCGACAACGGACAATTGCTCGAGCTGGTTCGCGGCATGACTGACGGCCGCGGCGCCGACCTCGTCATCGTCGCAGCCTCCGCGCCTGGCATTGTGCAACAGGCCGTGGCCTGCTCCCGTCCGGGGGCGAAAGTCCTTTTATTTGCACAAACGTCACATCAGGAACGCATTGAAGTCTCCGGCGCCGATGTCTGCATGGGGGAACGAACCCTGCTGGGGTCCTACTCAGCATCGGTCGACCTGCAGAAAGAGTCGGCGGATCTTGTGTTTAGCGGTGCACTGCCGGTTTCCCGGCTGATCACGCACCACGTGCCGCTGGCCGAGATTCACACCGGGATCCAACGCGCCATGAATCCTGATGAGGTATCTTTAAAGGTAGTGGTATCGCCACAACGATGACTCCTCAAAATCAACGGATGACAGCTGCCGTCCTGTACGGCAAGGAGCAACTCCGTATCGAAAACGTGGATGTGCCGGACTTAGGTACTGGGGACATCCTGGTACGGGTGCGTGCAGCCCTAACCTGCGGTACTGATGTTAAGGTTTTTCGCCGAGGCTACCACGCCCGGATGATCAGCCCGCCGGCGCTATTCGGCCATGAGTTAGCCGGAGATATTGTCGCGATCGGCGACGAGGTCTCCAACTTCCAGATCGGCCAGCGGATTGTCGCGGCCAACTCGGCCCCATGCGGAAACTGCTATTACTGCGCGCACGATCAGGAGAACCTCTGCGAGGACCTGTTGTTTAACAACGGCGCCTACGCCGAGTACATCCGTATCCCGCAACGCATTGTCGAAAAGAATACGCTCGTGATCCCCGCCCACGTCAGCTACCAGGACGCGGCTCTGATCGAACCCCTGGCCTGCGTGATGCGCGGCCTGGAGGAGACCGGCGTCAAGGAAGGCGACACCATTGCGATCATTGGCCTCGGTCCGATCGGGATGATGTTCGTCCGCCTGGCGAAGACCGTGTACAAAGCTCGTGTGATTGCCATCGGCCGTCGCCAGAGCCAGCTTGACCGGGCCACCCGCATGGGCGCCGACGAGGTCGTGCTGAATGACGAGGGCGCCGACGTCGTCACTCCGGTGAAAGCCTTAACCGGCGGACGCGGAGCCGACGCGGTGATTGAAGCCGTGGGCTTACCGGAAGTCTGGCAGTTGGCCGTGAAGTTGCTGCGCCGTGGCGGCGTCGTGAATCTGTTCGGCGGATGTCCGGAGGGAACCGACCTTCCCAGTCGACACCAGCCTGCTACATTATTCCGAGCTCACCCTGCGCGCCAGCTTCCACCATACGCCTGCATTGATCCGCCAGGCGCTGGATTCGGTCAGCCGTGGCTATGTGAGCGCGAAGGACTTCGTGAACCGCGTCGAGCCGCTCACCAACCTGCTGGATGTGATGCAGCACTTGATGAGCCATAACGGCCACATGAAGACCGCCATCATCCCCTAGGCTCCCCGGAGCCTATTGAGCGCGCTTGCCGCGCAGGGGAGCTTGCAGGAAACCCGCGGGATTGCTTCGTACGGCGATCGCTGAATGTGGGGCGGGGCCATGCCCCGCATCGGGCTCTCAGCCCGATCAATTGAGCAAAGGACTCGGGACTCATGCGATTGGGCTCCTCGCGCCGATCGCGCACAAAGAAATATGGAACTGCAGCCCACAGCGTTTCTTGCTTCTCCCGAAGCGATGAATCGCACCTGGACGCGGGAGGAAGCGCTTGCCTACACCCGCTGGCTCTCCACCCATCATTACGAAAACTTTCAGGTGGTCAGCTTCCTGCTGCCCAAGCGCCTGCATCAGGATTTCTATAACGTTTACGCCTTCTGCCGCTGGGCCGACGATCTCGGCGATGAAATCGGCAATACCGATGAGAGCCTGCGCCTGCTCGCCTGGTGGCGCAAAGAACTCGAAGCGATGTATGCGCGCGGCGAGGCTCGGCATCCGGTGTTCGTCGCGCTGACCGGAACCATCGCCGAGTACAAGCTTCCGCAGGATCCCTTCGCCGATCTGATCACTGCGTTCGAGCAGGATCAGCGCGTCACCCGCTACCAGAACTTCGACGAGCTCTTCGACTACTGTCGTTATTCGGCCAACCCCGTCGGACGGCTGGTGCTGGGGTTGTGCGGCTATCAGGACGCCGCCCGCTATGCGCTGTCCGATGCGACCTGCACCGCCCTCCAGCTCGCTAATTTCTGGCAGGACGTCACCGTGGATTTGAAAAAGGATCGCGTCTATCTTCCGCTCGACCTTCTGGAGAAGAACGGCTATCCGGTCGAAGACTTATTCCAGCATCGCTTTGATAACCGCTTCCGCGCCGCAATGAAAGAAGCCGTCGAGCGTCGCCCGCGAGCTGTTCCTCAAGGGCCTGCCGCTGGCCGATCAGGTGGACCGCCGACTCGCCATTGACCTTGAACTGTTCAGCCGCGGCGGCATGCGCGTCCTCGATAAGATCGAGCAGCAAGGCTACGACGTGCTCGGCGCCCGCCCCAAGATTTCTAAACTCGAACGCGTCGGGATCCTGTTGGGCGCCATCGGCCGCCGGGCCTTCGCTCGCGCGGCATAGCCGGCAACCGGCATAATAGGGTGTTTGACATTCCTGTAACGTGAGTTCCGTCCCGGCGACATCCCGCACCACCCCCGCAACGCTCGAAGCCTCCTACGCGTTCTGCGAACAGGTGGCCCGCACCCAGGCCAAGAATTTCTATTTGTCGTTCCTGCTTTTGCCGAAGCCCCAGCGCGACGCCATGTGCGCGATCTACGCCTTCATGCGCTACTGCGACGACATCAGTGACGACCCCGGCATTCCGGATCGCGCCGGAGCCATCGCGCGCTGGAGCCAGGACCTGGAATCCGCGTTGGCCACTGATAAAAATGGCGACCCGCCCAACCACATGGTCTGGCCCGCCTTCTCCGACGCCGTCGCCCGCTACAAGATCCCGCACGAATATTTCCGCGGCATGATCCAGGGCGTCAGCTCTGACCTCGAACCGCGCCACATCGAGACCTTCGATCAGCTCTACGATTACTGCTATCACGTGGCCAGCGTGGTCGGCCTGACCATCATCCACGTGTTCGGCTTCGACGATCCCCGCGCGCTCAAACTCGCCGAGCAGTGCGGCATCGCCTTCCAGCTCACCAACATCCTGCGCGACGTCGGCGAAGACGCCCGCGGCGAGGTCGGGAACGACGGCAGAGTCTATCTTCCGCAACAGGACCTCGACCGCTTCGGCGTCACCCCGGAGATGCTGCGCGCCACCGAGCTAACGCCCCAGCTCCGCGAACTGCTCGCCTTCGAAGCCGGCCGCGCCCGCGCCTACTACGATCAATCCGCCCCCCTGGTCGGCATGATCCACCGCGAAAGCCGACCCTCCCTGCGCGCCCTGATCGGCGTCTACTCAACGCTGCTCGAAAAGATCGTCGCCGACGACTACGACGTCCTCAGCCAGCGCGTCCGCGTCCCCACCTGGCAGAAGCTGTGGATCCTCGCGAAATCCAGGTTGGTCTGACCACAACACGTCGCCCGACCGATAGCGAGCGGGGACAAGCCCACCCCCCAGCAACAGCGCCAAATCAGAACTGCGACTGGTAAGGAGCGCAACGGCCGCACCAACCTTCACAAGCCCAGATTCTGTCTCCTGCCTCCTGCCTCCCGCCTCCTGCTCCTGCTTTTCATATAATCAGCCAGAGGACCCATCCATGCGCATCGTCACCCCCGTCCGTCTCGCCGCCACGACTGCGATCCTGACCCTCGCCGCGACCCCCATCGCCATCCACGCCTTCCAGAGCTCCGGAGCCACCCCGCCCGTCGAGCTCACACGCGAGCAGGACCAGGCTCGCACGATGAAGCTCCTCGGCATCACCGAGCTCCGCCGCGGCGCCAACGGCAGCGACCCCAATGCCGAAAACTACGCGAACTACGATGAGTCCAAGGCCAATCCCTATCCCGACCTCCCCGACCCGCTCGTCATGAACGACGGCACGCCCGTGCGCACCGCCCAGGACTGGTGGCAGCGCCGCCGCCCCGAGATCGTCGAGCTGTTCGACCGCGAAATCTATGGCCGTATGCCCAACAACACGCCCGATGTTGATTGGGAGGTCGTCTCCACCACTCGCGAGGATACCGGCGGCTACCGCGTGCTCACCCGTCGCCTGGTTGGCCACGTCGACAACTCGTCTTATCCCCTTGTCAACGTCGACATCGATTTGTCGATCTCCACACCTCTGGACGCCCAAGGTCCCGTCCCGGTCATCATGGAGTTCGGCTTCCTGCCCGATCTCAACGCCCAGCCAAACAACGCCAACGCCAAGGGAAAAGGTAAGGGAAAGGGCCCCGCGGCGAAGGGCAAGGGGAAAGGCAAAGCCAAAGGTCCCACCGGACCCACCTGGCAGCAAATGGCGCTCGCCAAGGGCTGGGGCTACGCGACGATCGTGCCGAACAGCATCCAGGCCGACAACGGAGCCGGACTCACCCGCGGCATCATCGGGCTGATGAATCACGGCCAGCCGCGCGCCGCTGGACGATTGGGGCTCCCTCCGCGCCTGGGGCTGGGGAGCCAGCCGCGCGCTCGACTACTTTGAAACCGATCCGGCCGTGGACGCGACCAAGGTCGGCATTGAGGGACATTCGCGCTACGGCAAGGCCACCGCCGTCGCCATGGCCGACGATCCCCGCTTCGCCATCGCCTTTGTCTCGAGCTCCGGCGAGGGCGGCCTGAGCCTCTATCGCCGCAACTGGGGCGAACTGGTGGAGAACGTCGCCGCCGTCAGCGAATATCACTGGATGGCGGGCAACTTCCTGAAGTACGCCGCATCGCCGCTCACCTGGAACGACCTGCCGATCGATACCGATATGCTAGTCGCCCTGGCCGCACCCCGCCCGGTCTTCATCAGCGGGGGATCCCTAGAGAAGGGCGATGGATGGGTTGACGCCAAAGGCATGTTCCTGGCCGGCGTCGGAGCAACCCCCGTCTATGAACTCCTGGGCAAGAAAGGGCTCCAGACCGATCAATTCCCTGGCATCGGCCCCGCTCTCATGGACGGCGACATCAGCTTCCGCCAGCACGAAGCGGGACACACACCCGCTCCCAATTGGCCGGTGTTCCTGGATTGGGCCGAGCGCTACCTGAACGACTAGCCCGCGCCCGAGAGCTCGCGCGCGTCAGAAATCGTAGCCTAGCGAAACTGCGGCGAAATTCAGCCACGCGAAGTTGTACACCGTTTTCACGTTCGCGCCGCCTTCGATCGTGCGGTATCCGGCCCCGAGGAAGAGCCGGTCCGTCAGCCGGTAGTACAGCTTCGCCGACGCATCGATCGCACGCCCCTGCGGCGCCCCAAGGCCCTCCACGTCGAACACAAGGGAGGTCCGGTCCGTAAAATCGTACTGCGTGTTGAAGTATCCCAGCGGCACGAAACCGAGATCGGTATCCCGCGCGACCTTTCCGCCCTGCCGCAACTCGACCTTGGCGTCGCGAATCAGCCCCGCCGCGCCGATCTTCAGCGACCAACGGTCCCGGTCCACCAGCGTGTAGCCATAGGTGAAGCGGTAGGTGTTGAATTGATAAATCCCCTCAGTCTGCGGACCCGCGGCGAAGGTCTCCCCGGCGAAGTTCACCGGACCCCCAAAACGCCCCATCCCATCGAACCGCACCGGTGCGGCCAGCAGCCGAAGACTGTGCTTCGGGTTGAAGCGGATCGTCGCATAGGCGCGCACGTAGGGCGTCGGAGCCGTGCCGATCAGATCCACCAGCGAAAAGTCCGTGCCGCCCACCGGCGGAATCCGCACGTTGTTGCTGGAGTTCCAGGAAGGGCCGCCCTCCACCTCCAGCGTGAAGCGGTGAAAATCGCGGGATTGGGCCGCCGCCCCCGCGCACAACAGCGCTGTACAGACAAAAATCTTCAGAAAACGCATCATTAGAAACCGGACCCACACCCGGTATCGAAGTGATGCTGCCCGCGGGAGAAAGGATGGCAAATCTCGCGGCGATCGCGCGAAGCTTACTTGATCATCGCCGCCAGTTCGTCCATCATCCGCGGCGAGGCGGCCCCCACCTGTCCCCAATCCTGCACGATCTTGCCCTGGGGATCGATCGCGAACACGTGCGGCGTGTCGAACTTGCTGTTCTGCGGCGTCGCCTTGAAGTAGCTGGCCGTCACCTGCCCCTGATCAAAGACAACGGGATTCGTGATCCCTGTGGCTTTGATATAGGCAGAAACCCGCTGCAGGGTCTCCGGCGGCGCCACCACTACCGTCAGAACGTCCACCTTCCCGGGATTCTTCTTGCGGAACTCATCCAACCGCTTAGAAACAGCAGGACAATCCGCGCACTGGCTCCCGTCGGTGGAGACGAAATTGAGCAGCAGCCACTTGCCTCGATAGTCCAGGATGTCATACCGCTTAAATGCCGAATCGGGCAACTGAAAGCTCGGTGCGCGCCCGCCGGACAGGGTCTGCGCGGACGCTTGGGGCGCCATGCCTCCCGCAATCAGGATCGCGAACAGAGCGGTGGTAAGGGCGGACGTAAGAACTCGCATAAAAGTCAAGTTAACACGCCCGCCTGAACAATCCGGCTCGGTTTCCCTTGCCGAGGACGCTCCGGTCCATCGATCCCCCTTCAGCCCGAAGAGCAATTGGGGAACCTTTCCCGCTTTACTTGGAAGCAAGGTCGAAGCGATCCAGATTCATCACTTTGTCCCACGCATCCACGAAATCACGTACAAACGCCTCCTGCCCGTCCCGGCATGCGTAGACCTCCGCGATCGCCCGGAGTTGGGAATTCGAACCGAAGATGAGGTCCGCGCGCGTCCCGGTCCATTTGATTTCGCCGGTAGCCCGGTCGCGCCCCTCATAGACTTCTTCGGATCCAGAGGAGGGCTTCCAATCGGTACCCATGTCAAGCAGGTTCAGGAAGAAATCATTGGTTAAGGTTTCAGGCCGTTTGGTGAAGACCCCATGTTGGGACTGCCCAACGTTGGCATTCAGAGCGCGCATGCCGCCAACGAGCACCGTCATCTCGGGAGCCGTCAACCTCAGCAGGCGCGCCCGATCCAGCAAGAGCTCTTCCACCGGCCGGTCGTGCCCGTTGCGAAGATAATTGCGGAAGCCGTCCGCGGTCGGTTCCAGAAACGCGACCGAGTCCACATCGGTTTGCTCCTGGGAGGCGTCCATGCGCCCGGGCGTGAAGGGAACCGTCACCTTGTGGCCCGCCTTCCTGGCCGCCTCTTCGACAGCGGCGCACCCGCCCAGGACGATCACGTCAGCGAGGGACACCTTCTTGCCGCCGGACTGCGCACGATTGAAATCCTTCTGGACGCCTTCCAGCACGGGCAGGACCTTCGCAAGTTCCTTCGGTTGATTGACGGCCCAGTCTTTCTGCGGCGCGAGCCGGATCCGGGCTCCATTCGCCCCGCCGCGCTTGTCCGTGCCACGGAAGGTGGCCGCCGACGCCCAAGCCGTGTTGACCAATTGGGAGATAGACAATCCGGACGCCAGCAACTTACCCTTCAGTGCGGCGATGTCCCCCGCGTCAATCAGTTCGTGATCCACCTCCGGGATGGGATCTTGCCACAACAGTTCCTCTTGGGCGACCAGGGGACCCAGATAGCGCGACCGGGGTCCCATATCGCGATGCGTCAACTTGTACCAAGCCTTAGCGAAGACGTCCGCGAACTCCTCCGGATTCTCATGGAAACGCTTCGAAATCCGGCGATATTCCGGATCCGCCAGCAGCGCGAGGTCCGTGGTGGCCATCATCGGGGCGTGCCGCCTGGACGGATCATGAGCGTCCGGCACGGTGTCCGATCCGGCTCCGTTCTTGGGGGCCCATTGCTGCGCTCCCGCCGGACTCTTCACCAGTTCCCACTCATAGCCGAACAGCACGTCGAAATAGCCGCTGTCCCACTTGATTGGATTGGTGGTCCATGCGCCCTCCAGTCCGCTACTGATGGTATCCACGCCTTTGCCGCTGCCAAATTTGCTCTTCCAGCCGAGGCCTTGCTCGTCAATGCCGGCCCCTTCCGGCCCAGGCCCCAGGAGCGCCGCATCACCCGCCCCATGCGTTTTGCCGAAGGTGTGTCCCCCCGCGATGAGCGCCACGGTCTCCTCATCGTTCATCGCCATGCGAGCGAATGTTTCCCGAATGTCGCGGACGGACGCTGCCGGATCCGGTTTGCCGTTCGGCCCCTCCGGATTTACATAAATCAGGCCCATCTGCACCGCTCCAAGCGGATTTTCAAGTTCCCGGTCCCCTTGGTAGCGCTTGTCCCCGAGCCACTCGGTCTCGGGCCCCCAGTAAACATCTTCATCCGGTTCCCAAACGTCCTCGCGGCCGCCTCCGAAACCGAAGGTCTTCAATCCCATCGACTCCAGGGCACAGTTCCCGGCAAGGATCATCAGGTCGGCCCAGGAGATCTTGCGGCCGTATTTTTGCTTGATCGGCCAGAGCAATCGCCGCGCCTTATCGAGGTTCACATTGTCGGGCCAGCTGTTGAGGGGAGCAAAGCGTTGCGTGCCTCCGCCCGCGCCACCCCGGCCATCCGCGACGCGATAGGTGCCCGCGCTGTGCCATGCCATCCGAATGAACAGGGGGCCATAGTGGCCATAGTCGGCAGGCCACCAATCCTGCGAGTGGGTCATCAAGGCATAGAGATCCTTCCGCACCGCATCGAGGTCCAGGGTTTCGAATTCTTCGGCGTAATTGAACCCCTCCTCCATCGGATTGGAAAGCGGCGAGTGCTGGTGAAGAATCCCCAGGTTCAACTGGTTCGGCCACCAATTCGCGTTCGACCAGACTCCCGCCGCCGTGTGCCTCTGCGATGCGCCCATCACCGGGCACTTACTTGCGTTTTCCTTATTCGACGCGTCCATAATGTCTCCTTCCTGGTCTTAGTATGCAACCGTATCCTGATAGCTGGCCAAGATATTTTTAAGATTATGGAGATAGGAATGGACTATCAAACGATCCTGCAGCCGCGCGCCTTCTCTCTGCGACAGTTGCAATACGCCGTCGCGGTCGCCGATACCCTCAGCTTCCGCAAGGCCTCGGAGCGATGTCACGTCGCCCAGCCCTCGCTCAGCGCGCAAATCGCCAAGCTGGAACAGGATCTGGGCATTCAACTGTTTGAGCGCGACCGCCAGCACGTGCTGATCACTCCCGCTGGCCAAGCCATCCTCGAACGCGCCCGCGCGCTCCTCCGTGACGCCGCCGACCTCGAGACCGAAGCATCGCGCGCCACCGGCCTCTTGCGCGGGAAAGTTCGGTTCGGCGTGATCCCGACGATTTCGCCGTACCTACTCCCCCAACTGACGCCCGCATTACGCAGCGCTTACCCGGAGTTGCAGACCTACTGGATCGAAGAGAAGACCAGCGTCCTGATCGACCGGCTCCGCCACGCCGAGCTCGACGCCGCGCTCCTGGCGCTCGAATCGCAACACGTGGAAGACGCTCTTGGTTCGCTCGAATACAGCACCATCGCGAAGGATCCGTTCGTGCTCGCCACCCCGCGCGCGCACAAGAAGATCCACGACCTTTCCCTGCTGACGCTGAAAGAACTGCGCGGCACCGAGATCCTGCTGCTCGAAGAAGGCCATTGCCTGAATGAGCAAATTGGCGGACTCTGCTCGCGCGTCAAAGCGAAGCAAGCCGAGTTCCGCGCCACCAGCCTCCCGACCCTGGTCCAGATGGTCGCCGGCGGCGCGGGAATCACGCTCCTGCCCGAGCTCGCCATCCCCACCGAAACCCGCCGCGCCCGCGTCTCCCTTCGCCGTTTCGCCCGACCTGCGCCCTACCGGACGATCATCTTTCTGTGGCGCAAGCAGTCCGCGCTTGGCCGACGCCTTCAGAGGAGTTGCCGATCTGTTCCGCGAACAATACCCGACCGCGCGGTAGACGAACAGCCAACTCCGGCGTAGCGCGGCGAGTTTCCACCACTTAGTCGCTTAAACCCTTTTTCTTTAATGAGATCGAGCTGCCTTCGCCGTTGACACCCTCCTTCCCAGCGTTTACCATGACAAGTGGTCCCCGCCCCTTTTGAGGACCCTCACGAATCGAAATCCCGTTCGTCCAAATCTTTAAAGACACATGATCAAGGTCGAAGGACTTACCAAGCGCTACGCTCGCAACGTCGCCGTCGATCACATCTCTTTCGAAGTCGATAAAGGTCAGATTGTCGGGTTCCTGGGTCCCAACGGAGCCGGCAAGACCACCACGATGCGGATGCTGACCTGCTTCATGCAGCCCACCGAAGGCACCGCGGAAGTGGCCGGTTACGACATCCTGGCCCAGCCGATGGAGGTGAAACGGCGTATCGGATATCTGCCCGAGAATCCGCCCGTTTACCCCGAACTTGAGGTGATCGAATACCTCGACTTCGTGGGCCGCATCAAGGGCGTGCCGAAGGCGAACCTGAAGGCGCGCGTCGATGAAGTGATGGGACGCTGCGCCGTCTACGACGTTCGGAACAAGGAAATCGGCAAGCTCTCGAAAGGCTACCGGCAGCGCGTCGGCCTGGCGCAGGCGATCCTGCACAACCCGGACGTCCTGATCCTGGATGAGCCGACCTCGGGCCTGGATCCGCACCAGATCATCGAAACCCGCGACCTCATCAAGGAGCTCGCCGGCGATCACACGATTATTCTTTCCACGCACATCCTGCCCGAAGTTGAGCAGACCTGCGAACGCGTCGTCATCATCGCCAAGGGCAAGTTGGTCGCCACCGACACGGTGGAGAACCTGACCAGTCGCCTGCGCGGATCGGAAACCGTGTCGATCGAAGTGATGCCCGCGAACGGCATCGGCGACCTTTCGGCCTGGGCCGGCGAAGTCCGCGCCCGCCTGGAGCAGGTTTCCGGCGTCGGCAATGTCCTCGACGCCAAGCTCAAGCAGAACGCGGCACGATTCACCGTGGAATGCACCGAAGGCGCCCACATCCGTCCCGAGCTCGCGCGCGCCATCGTCGAATCCGGCTGGCAGTTGAACGAGCTGCACGCCGCCGGGCTGAGCCTGGAAGAAATCTTCCTGGAGCTCACGGCAACCAAGGACGCCGCAGCCGCGCAACCACCGCAGCCGCCCGCGCCCGGAGCCCCCGCCACCCGCGGCCCTCGAACCTGAAGAATCCTCCGAAGAAACCCAGCGAGGTGAGGAATGAACGCCTTCACCATCTGCAAAAAAGAACTCAACAGCTACTTCCGGTCGCCCATCGCCTACGGGATCATGGCGTTCTTTGCGCTGATCACCGGCTACATGTTCTACGCCGCGACCTACTTCTTTGTCCAGCAGGGCCTGCAAATGGCGATGACCGGCCAGTCCGCGCCCATGGACGTCGACGAATGGGTGGTGCGCAACGTCCTATCGAACGTCAGCGTGATCGGCCTGTTCCTGATCCCGATGATCACCATGCGGCTGTTCGCCGAAGAGAAACGCACCGGCACGATTGAGCTGCTGGTGACCTCGCCGCTGCGCGACTGGGAAATCATCCTGGGCAAGTGGATGGCCGCGCTGACGCTCTATTCCTGCCTGATCGGCATCAGCCTGGTGAACATGCTGACGCTGTTCGCCTACGGCACGCCGGACTGGAAACCGATGATGGTCGGCTACCTGGGCCTGTTGCTGCAAGGCGGCGCGCTGCTGGCGCTGGGAACCTTCATCTCCACCACGACCAAGAACCAGATCGTCGCGGGCGTGGCCGGATTCGCGATCTTCCTGCTGCTATGGGTGCTGGACTGGGTATCGGCATTCGAATCCTCCGTGCTCTATTCGGCCCTCAGCTATCTCTCGGTCGTTTCGCACTTTGAGCCCTTCGCTCGCGGCGTGATCGACACGAAAGACGTGATTTACTACATCAGCCTCACCATGCTGGGCCTGTTCCTGAGTGCCCGGTCCATGGAATCGATGCGGTGGAAGGCATAGGGGGCACGACGATGGCTACACAAAAACCACGCCGCGCCGCGAACTTCGCCCAGGCCGCTATCTATACGCTCGTGTTCCTCGCGATCCTTGGCGCGATCAACTTCCTGGGGAACCGCTACAACGAGACCTACGACGCGACCGCCAACAAATTCTATACGCTCTCGGACCAGACCAAGCGCATCGCCGACGGGCTCGATCAGCCGCTCACCATCAGCTATTGGGACCGGCCCGTGAACTTCCCGATTGCCGAAGAGCTGCTGACCCGCTACGCCGCGCTGTCGCCCAACATCAACGTCGTCTACGAGGACATCGATAAGGACGCCCTGCGAGCCCGCGAACAAGGCGTCACCGCTCCGGGGCAGATGTTCGTCCAGGTGGGCAATCGCCGCGAGGAGGCCGGCGGACTTACCGAGCAGGAAATCACCGGAGCCATGGTCCGCGCAATCCAGGGCGGCGACCGCATCGTCTGCTTCGCCACCGGATACGGCGAGGCTGACACCACCAGCGCGGATCCGGGCGGCTACTCCAGCGCCCTAAGCCTGACCGAATCGAACAACTACAAAACGCAGGTGGTGCCGCTGCTGCCGACCCCCGTCATCCCTGCCGACTGCACCATTCTGATCCTCGCCGGACCCCAGCGAAATTACCTGCAGCCCGCCGTGGACGCGATCAAAACCTACGTTGAGACCGGTGGCCGCGTGCTCGTGATGCTGGATCCGCCGCTGCAGTTCGGCGCGACGCCCACCGACGAGAATCCGGACCTCGTTGCGCTGCTGGGATCCTGGGGCGTCACCGTCAACAAGGACATGGTGTTCGACCTTAGCGGCGTCGGACGCCTGTTCGGCATGAATGAACAGTTGGTCGTGATCACCAAGTACCCGCGCCATCCGATCGTCTCCCAGATGGGGAACCTTTCGGTGGGCATTCCGATTACGCGCTCCGTCGCCGCAACCGGCGCGCCGGATACCGAGGTCGAGCCGATTCTGGAATCCGGCCAGGACGCGGTGGTCGCCACGGATTTGAGCTCCGCGGAAATCGAGGTCGATCCGAAAACCGCCGGGCCGCAGGTGCTGGCCGTCGCCGGGACCTACAACACCGGTCCGCAAACACCTACCGAGGACACCAAGCAAGACGAACCGCTGATCACCGACAACGGGCACTTCGTTGTGCTCGGCAGCTCGCGCTGGGCCAGCAACAACTTTCTCCGCTTCAACGGCAACAGTGACCTGTATCTGAACATGCTCAACTGGTTGAGCTCGGATGAAAACCTGATCGCCATTCGCCCCAAGGATCCGGAGGACCGCCGCCTGAACATGAACGCGTCGCAGATCTCGCTTCTGTTCTACGGCAGCGTCGTCTTCCTGCCGCTGCTGATGGCAATCGCCGGATTCAGCGTTTGGTGGCGTCGGCGTTAACGCGCCCGAGCCCCGGCTGACCGGGAAAACAACGGCGCACCATCGCGCCACTAGATGAACCACTATGAGCTCGACACGACTCATCGTCGCGACTGTGATTCTGGCCGCTCTGGCCGGGGCCGTCTATTGGTCCAATCAGAACGAAGCCGCCAAGGAAGGAGAGCGGGCTCCCGATGCCCCGCCGCTGATCCTGGAATTACCCGAGGCGGAAATCACTCAAATCGAGGTCGCACTCAAGGATCAGACGCCGACCGTCCTGACGCGCGGCGATAACGATACCTGGACCATCACCGAGCCCGAAGCGCTACCCGCCGATCAGGGCGTCATCGCGGCAATTACTTCCTCGGTGAATCAGCTGGAATCGTTGCGCGTGGTGGATGCAGCACCCACAGATCTGGCGGCCTACGGGCTCGATCCCGGCCGACGTCGCGGTGACCTTCACCATGACCAGCGGCGAGACGCATACGCTGAAGCTTGGCGCCGACACCACCGACGGCACCGGCACGTTCGTCACCGTCAGCGGCGACCTCACGCTTTACACCATCCCCGCAGCCGACAAAGCCAAGTTCGACAAAACGACGCTGGAGCTGCGCGATCCGCAATTACTCAGCTTCAGCGCCAATCAGCTCACCAGCATGACCTACAGCCGCGCCGGACAACAAACCATTACCCTCGCCAAGGAAGACGACCGCTGGCAAATCACCCGACCGCGCCAGTTGCCCGCCGACAACCTCACGGTGCAGAGCTTCCTTGCGGCGCTCGAACAGCTTCAGCTCGACCCGCAGATTGAGCCGCGCTTCTCGGAAGAAGGCTTCGCATCCGGCACTCGCTGGGCGACGATCGCACTGAACTGGCCCGAAGGCAACATCACGGTGGACATTCGCGAATCGCTGGGCCAATACATCGTCCGCTCCAGCCAGGTGGAGGGCGTCTATCAGGTCAATCCCCGCGCCGGCCAGGACTTCAACAAGACGCTGGAAGATTTCCGCGACAAAAAGCTGTTCGACTTCGGCTTCGACACGCCTTCGGGGATTGAATACACCTCGGATGGGGAGACCCGAAGAATCGACAAAGTCGGGAATGACTGGATCGAGCGCGGCGGCGTGATGGATTCGCTCGCCATGCAGACGCTGTTCAGCCGCCTGCGCGACATCGGAACTTCGCTCTACAGCGGCGGTGGGATCGGCAAGCCCGAAATCGAGATCACGGTTACCTCAAAGAAAGACGACCAGGAGACGACCGAGCAGGTCTCGATCGCACCCGGCGGATCCGGCTACCTCGCCAAGCGCGCCGACGATCCGCAGATCTATCAGATCTCCGACGCCGCGGTCTCCAGCATCCGGCAAGCCATGGCCGCTGTCCGCGAAGCGCCGCCGCCAGAGGATAACACCGAGAAAGCCGCGGAAGACGCGGCTCCGTAAGTGGAGCGAATCTCCGACGTGGGGCAAGCTCCTTAGCCTCACAAGAAGGTGGCGCGGATCTCCGTATCCGCGACGAATGCGCCGGGCCTGGAGCCCCGGCGCTACCAACGTTTCACCGCGCCGCAGGTCACTGGCGCAAAGTTGAAAAGCTAACGCAGGCCGAAGCCCACCCCCGTTCGGAACCGCGCGCGTGGGTGAGCAAGCGGCAACGTCGCCGTCGGCAGCAAGCGGTCCAATCCTCCGTCTCCATGCATGGAACACCGGAAACAATATTTGCCGACTCCAAAGATTCCAACAAATGGTGTACAACTCAATTAAATTGATTGATTTCCAGAAACAGACGCAACGTTCCACGTGGAACATGTTCGAACCGAACCCCCAACCGTACGGGCGAGGCCTGTCGACTGGCTTAGAATAGCCCGCATGGACGTCGGAACCATCCGCTCTCTTTGCCTGGCCATGCCGCACGTCACCGAGCATATGCAGTGGGGTGAAAGTCTGGTTTTCAAGATCGGACGTCAGGCACTCGGCGACGGAGCAAAACTCTTTGCCATCGCGGGACTGAGCGACGCCAATCCATTCATCTGCTTCAAATCCACACCCGAGGAGTTCGCCGAGCTCATCGAGATCGAAGGCATCGTTCCCGCGCCGTACCTCGCGCGATCGCATTGGGTCTCGGCGGTCGACCTGGGTGCCCTGCCGCTCGGCGAGCTCAAACAGCGCCTGGAACGCTCCTATCAACTGATCTTTGAGAAGCTCCCAAAGACCAAGCAGGCGTTGATTCGCGGAGATGCGGAGCCATCGGAACGCACGAGGAAGTCCACTCCGCGAAAGAAAAAGTAGCCATCGCGAAGCCCGTGGCGCGGGGCCATGCCCCGCGAAACGTAAGTTGGGAGGAAGCCGGCGGCGCATGGCGCCGCCCCACGCGGCGGCTGGAACGCTCAAAGAAGTCTACCCCGCGGAAGAAAAGTAGCCATCGCGAAGCCCGTGGCGCGGGGCCATGCCCCGCGAAACGTAAGTTGGGAGGAAGCTGCGGCGCATGGCACCGCCCCGCGCGGTTCGTTGATCCAGGCTGCTATCCGGCGCGCGCTACGCCTTGGCGCGCTCCAGCGCTTCCCGAGCATGCGCCTCGCGAGCCCGCTCAAACGCCAGCTTGCCTTGATATTCATCCCACAGGGTCGTCAGGCCGGCCCAGAAATAGCCGCCGACGAACAACAACAGGAACGGCACCGCCAGGAAGTTCAGCGATTCGATCGCATAGAACACGATCATCACGAAGCCGAAGCCCATGGCGAGCTCCAGGTAAGGCAGCCATCCGCTGCGCCGCCGATAGTCGGTCGACACCGGCGCGCCCTTCTGCTGCCCGATCGCGTACTTCGGCGTCCGCGCGAACGCGCTCTGCCGACCGATCACCGCTTCGAAAAATGCCTTGGTGTTGATCAGCGTCAGCGCGATCCCCGCGGCCAGCAATGCCGGCATGAACATCAGGGAGCGCTTCCAACTGTCCGGATGCAGCGCCCGCTGCGCCACCACATAAAACGCCGATACGGACCAGAACGCCGCCATCATCAGCGGCAGGTCGAGCAGCGCCATCTCAAACCAGCCCATGCGATACCGCACGATCATCACCGGCAGCATCAGCGCGCTCACACCCACCATCAGCGGATAGGAAACGTTCGGCGTCAGGTGAAAGAACGCCTCGGCTTTCACGCGCCACGGCAGGTCCGCCCGCAGAATCCTCGGCAGGAGTTTTATGGCCACCTGGGTTAAGCCCTTGGCCCAGCGCGATTGCTGCACCTGGAAGCCGTAGGTTTCGACCGGCAGCTCGGACGGACACTCTACCGCCGGGTCATAGACGAACTTCCAGCCGTTGAGCTGCGCCCGGTAGCTGAGGTCGGAATCCTCGGTCAGGGTGTCATGCTCCCAGCCGCCCGCGTCGGCGATCATCGCCTTGCGCATGATGCCGGCCGTCCCGTTGAAGTTGAAGAACATTCCGCCGCCGGACCGAGCCACATGCTCCAGGATGAAGTGGCCATCCAGCAGCATCGCCTGGACCTCGGTCAGCACGTTGTAATCGCGATTCAGGTACGTCCAGCGGGTCTGCACCATCCCGACCTTGTCGTCGGTGAAGTGATGAATCGTCCGATGCAGGAAGTCCTGGGGATCACGAAGTCAGCGTCAAAGACGGCGACAAACTCGCCGGTCGCTGTCTTCAGGCCGTTCTCCAGCGCACCCGCCTTGAACCCGTGGCGATTCGTCCGGTGGATGTACTCGATCGGCAGGCCGGATTCCTGATACTCCCGCACCAAGGCCTCGAGTGAACGGATGCGTCGCGTCGGTCGAATCGTCCAGTACCTGGATCTGCAGCCGCTCCCAAGGGTAATCCACCTGGCTGACCGACTCCAGCAGCCGCTCCACCACGAACCGCTCATTGTAAATCGGGAGCTGAATGGTAACGCGAGGCAACTCGGTGAATCGCTTTAAATGGACCCACGGACAGCTTCCCACGATGTTTGAAGTACCCGCGGATCATCTCATAGCGATGCAATCCGTATACGGACAGTACGCCCAACAGCAGGAAATAGGGGATCACCATCGCCCAGTCGAACGGGGCGAATTGCTGCAATCCAGCAAACGGATCGGCCTGAAACTGGGACGCGATCTGGTCGGCGACGCGGTCGGCGAGGGACCGGGTCTGTGGTGGCACAAACAGCCACGCGAGTGGAGAAGCGAATGATGTGGTCAAGTTCAATGTCATCCGATGGGCTTGAGTTGTTTGGCTCGGGCCACAACAGAGTAAGCCACGGAAACTCTTTAATTATAAGCGATTCGACAGGCCCGATGGTATACTCGGGGCGAGCAGACGACTTCTCCAGTAAGAATCCGTCCCCCGGGAAACGTTTCGTGCTATCAACCGGACGCTGGTCCCCGGCGCCCGGCCCGGAAGTTTTCGCCCTAACCCCAATTGATAGAGAATGATAGAGAAGCTCGTTAAGCGGAGGATTTCATGCGTTTCTTTCTAGACACGGCCGACCTGGATGAACTGAAGAAGGGCGCCTCGTGGGGCATCGTCGACGGTGTCACCACCAATCCGACCCTGATTGCCAAGGAAGGCGTCGCCATTGAAAAGCGGATCGCCGAGATCTGCGAGATTATCGACGGCGATATCAGCGCCGAGGTCGTCGCCACCAATTCCGAGGACATGCTCAAAGAGGGCCGCAAACTGGCCGCGATCCACGAGAATGTCGTCGTGAAGCTGCCGCTCACCCAGGACGGCATCCGCGCCTGCTCCATCCTGAGCAAGGAGGAGATCCGCGTCAACGTCACACTGTGCTTCTCCGCGGGTCAGGCCCTGCTGGCCGCCAAAGCCGGCGCCTACTTCATCAGCCCCTTCATCGGCCGCATCGACGACAGCGGCTGGCCCGGCATTGAGCTGATCCACGACATCGTGCAAATCTATGATAACTATGGATTTGCGACCGAGGTCCTGGCGGCGTCGCTGCGCATGCCGAACCACGTGATTGAATCGGCCAAGGCTGGCGCGCACGTCGGCACTATGCCGTTGAAGGTGATGGAGGGGCTGTTCAAGCACCCGCTGACCGACAAAGGACTGGCCCAGTTCCTGGCCGACTACGAAAAAGTTTTCGGGGCCAAAGCCAAGTAAAAATCGTTTAAAATCAACAGAGACTCCGGCCCTGGCAGGGAAAGGGAGCTTCGACAGCGAGCTTCAAAAAACGATGTCGCCTACTCTGCAGATCGTTCTCATGGCCCTGGCGGCCGTGGCGCTCATGCGTAGTCGTGGTGAAGCTGGTCATCAGCCTCATCCAGAGCAACCCCGAAAAGCGCGAGCGCCGCCGCCGGGAACGGCTCAACCAAGAAGGCCGTGTCGGCGACGCCATGGTGCTGGAGGTCGGCGAGGGGATGGTCTACTACGCCTACGCGCTACGCGGCGTCCGCTACGAGAACTCGCAGGACATCTCGACGCTGGGCGCCTACCTGCCCGACGACCTGGACCGCCTGATCGGCCCGGCTCACATCAAGTACTCGCCGAAGAATCCTTACGATTCGATTTTGCTGTGCGAGGAATGGAGCGGGGTTCCGGAACGGTCGGCGCAGGCGGCCGCGAAGCACGCGTGAGCAATGAGGGGCGCGTGTCTCAGCCAGCTGCGGGAAGCGTTCAGCTTCCCAGTCCGCGAACAGTCGATATTAGGCCGGTTGTAAGGCAGACCCACGTCGGCCGACACAATCTCAACGACGGTCACACTCTCAGGCGGGGAAACACTTGTCGAACGCCCCGCCTACTCCCCCACCAAATACTCCTTCGCGAGCTCCTTCGCCTCCTCCGGCTGCTCGGTCGACAGCGCAACAAATGCCTGGCCGTTTTCCCGGCGAATGAACCGCAGGCTCCGCAGCGTGATGTTCGCGTCCTTGAACCGCTTGGCGACTTTCGCCAGCGCTCCCGGCTCATCCCGCAACTGGATCAGCAGCGCATCCTCGGTCAGTGCATCGAACCCGCCATCCCGCAGAGCTTTCAGCGCCTCGTCGTAGTTCTCCAGCGTCATGGTCACGATCATCGTTCCCTGAACCGTATCCGCCTCGATCGTGTCCAGATTGATGCCGCGCTCGCCCAGAATCTCCGCGATGTCCGCCACCAGGCCGACCCGCGCGGGCGTCACCACCACGATCTCCTTCATTGCGACCTCCCCTGCTCCACCTGCTCCCGAGCCGCCACCAGATCCGCCACCACCCGGTCGATCATCTCCCGCGTCGTGCTCCGAGTCACCACCATGTGCGCCCGCTCGCCCTGTGCCGCGATCTGCCACTTCCGCAACACATCGCTATAGACTCCGCCGTACTCGCGCAGGAACACCACCGTGATGGCGAACGGATTCCGCCACGCCTCGATCCCGTGCTCGCGAAACTTATCGATCGCGTACTCGGCCCGCTCCACCGACCCGGCGACCTCCTGCCGGAACCCCTCGACGCCCATCGTGCGGATCGCGTACCACAGCAACAGCGGCGTGAACCCGTTGCGCGACCCTGAGATCGTCGTATCCAGGCTCCCGACATATTCAATCGACCGCGCGATCCGGTCCACGTGCCGCTTCCGCGCGACGACGATCCCGCACGGCATCGGAGCCCCAATGTACTTGTGTCCGCTGATGGCGAGGCTGTCGATCCCGGCGCGGAAATCATACACCGGGGAACCTTCGATGAACGGCAGCGTCATCCCGCTGAGCGCCGCGTCGCAGTGGATATAGGACCGCGGAATCGCCAGGTCGCGCAGAATCTTGCGGATCCCCTGGACATCGTCCACCGCCTCGGTCATCGTCGTGCCGATGTTGGCGAAGATGATCGGCGGCACGTCGCGGTGAATGCGGATGGTCTCGCGCAGGTCCTCCAGATCCATCTCGCCGTTCCCATGCGACTTGATCATGATGTGCCGCATGTTCAGCACGCGCAGATTCTTCGGCACGCTGTAGTGCGCGTCCTCGGAGTAATAGGCGATCCCGTCCGGCATCCGCTCGCGCGCCAGAAACAGTCCGTAGATGTTGCCCTCGGTGCCGCCGTTGGTCACGTAGCCCCAGTAGTCGCCCGGCTCGATGTGCGTGAGCGCGGCGAACCACTCGACCACTTCCCGCTCGATGTCATGCGTCTCGACCCGGTACGTCCCGAGCTCAAACGGGTCGCCCACATTGTTCAACGGAAACTGCAGGAACCGGAACAGCGGCGAGTAGTCGAAGTTCGCGCTGCACGGATAGCCGACGTAGGAGTGGCTCTGCTGCTGGATGCGGTCGTAGAGCTCGTCCAGCCGCTTCTGATCTTCCGGCGAAAGGGTGTGCTGCGCGGCTCCGCTGAGCAGTTGGTCCCTACCGTTGTCAATGGGCCCCTTCACGCCTTCATCGTACTCCGTGGGCGGTCCCGATGCGCAAGTAACACCTGAGTAAACGACGGGAGCAGAAAAATGGGGGACGGACACCTATTTCGCCCCTTCAGAGCCTGCCAATACCCGCAGCTCGCGAAATGGGCTGTCTGTCCCCATTTTTCGCGGGCCTCACCCTGGCTCCCTCGTTCCTTGAGGCAAGCAGTACACTGAAGGCATGAAGTTCCGCGTCGTCCTGGAATACGATCCGCAAGCGGAAAGCTGGTCCGCGGTCTGCCCGGAACTGCCCGGCTGCACTTCGGCCGGCCTGACCGAGCAGGAAGCTCGCGAAGGCATCGAGGAGGCGATTCGCCTCTACCTCTCGCCGCACGACTTGGACCTTCCCCGCGACGCCAAGCTGGTCAGAGGTCACGGTTGGGTGATCGCGGCACACCGCGCCTGAACGCACACATGTCGCCGAAGCGCCTGAAGGAGCAGACTTCGTCTTGTTGTTCACGGCGCCAGCAAATATTGTCAAAGCCAGTCGGAACGCGGAAACGGAAATAAGTCTACTCGTCTGCGCTCGATCACCGTGGGCGAATCTCTGCCTTTGGGAACATATGCGCTCCATCATTGACGGCTAGCGGCATAGCTGCCGATAAGTGGAGTTAGGAGTTAAAACGATGTCATCAAATCAAAACGAGCATGAGCTCGATGGCGGAACAGTCCACTCCTAAGCCGAAGTGGATTCCTGGCGGCATGAAAGGCACGGTCTGGATCAAGGCCGACGATACATTCGATGATTCGCTGGAGGATCTGGAGCAGGCTATCGAGGAAAGCGAGATCGAGATACTTCTTGATACGCGCATTCTGAGGAACTGACCGAAGGTATCAGAGCTGATACGGACGAGATTGCAGAATCTCCTAGAGAAAAACATCGAGCTGATCCCCGAATGCTATTTACGGCAATCGCTACCGCGCCGCGCTATCGGGCAAGAGAAACATTGGCCTGGAGTTGTCTTCCAAAGCCGTGGCCGTCAAGTAGATCTTGCGTGCCGTCGCCTTGCAAAAAATCCGCACGAAGCCAGATCAATATAGGCGGGCGGTAGAGGCGTCTCGTTCTCTGTGGGTCGACCAGAAGGCATGCGCCCACTAGGATTGAACGCCCTCACATTCTGCCGCGCCATTCAACTCTTGAGGAAGATATACGGCGAGACCCTCAATGGGGTGGACCTCATGCGTTGTCGAGATGGACCTTGACGGTCGCCGATTCTCGTAGACCGGCGTACATCTATAGCACTGACTTTTTGACCTTCCCGATGGCTATCGATACTCGAAAGATCAGGTTAACTCACAGCTGCGTGCAGTCAAACGGGAGAGGAAGGGTTGGTGCCGTTCTCGATGGACCGCGCGGCCGTATCTTCGTTTTTACGAGACACTTGTTAGGTTTAGTTCTACCTCGACGAATTCGATTGATCGGAAGTAACCTACTCCTCCCCCTGCGCCACCTTCAACACCGCTAAAAACGCCTCCTGCGGGATCTCCACTCGACCCACCCGCTTCATGCGGCGCTTGCCTTCCTTCTGCTTTTCGAGCAGCTTGCGCTTGCGCGAGATGTCGCCGCCGTAGCACTTGGCGATCACGTTCTTGCGGATGGCCGAGATCGTCTCGCGGGCGATGATCTTGTTGCCGATCGCCGCCTGCAGCGCGACTTCGAACATCTGGCGCGGGATCAGCTTGCGGAGCTTTTCAATCAACAGGCGGCCGCGGTCCTGCGCGACGTCGGCATGGACGATCATGGAGAGCGCGTCCACCGGCTCGCCGGCGACCAGCACATCCAGCTTCACCATCTTCGAGATCTTGTAGCCGTCCAGGTGGTAGTCCAGCGACGCATACCCGCGCGAGGCCGACTTCAACCGGTCATAGAAATCCAGCACGACCTCGTTCAGCGGCATCTCGTAAACCAGCTTCACCCGGCCGCTGCCGATGTGTTCGAAGGCCTTCTGCTCGCCGCGCTTTTCCTCCAGCAGCTTCAGGATCTCGCCGATGTACTCCTCGCGCGTGATCACCGTGGCTTCGATGATGGGCTCTTCGATGTGCTGGATGCTGGAGGGGTCCGGAAACTTGGACGGATTGTCCACCACCAGGTGCTGCCCGCCGGTCAGCGTGATGTTGTAGGACACGCCGGGAGCGGTGGTGATCAGGTCAATGTTGAACTCGCGCTCGAGGCGCTCCTGCACGATCTCCAGATGCAGCAGGCCCAGGAAGCCGCAGCGGAAGCCGAAGCCCAGGGCGACGGAATTCTCCGGCTCAAAGCTGAAGGCGCTGTCGTTAAGGCGCAGCTTTTCCAGCGCGTCGCGCAGGATGCCGTGCTCGTGCGACTCCACCGGATAGAGCCCCGCGAAGACCATCGGCTTCAGCGGCTCAAAGCCCGGGAGCGGCTTGTCGGCGGGACGGTCATGATCGGTGATCGTATCGCCGATCTGCGCGTCGGCGACGGTCTTGATCGTCGCGAACAGAAAGCCCACTTCACCGGCGGTCAGTTCGTTGCACGGCATCGGCTTGGGCGACTGGAATCCCACGCCGTCCACTTCGAAGCTCTTGCCGGCATTCCATAGCCGAATCTTCTGCCCCACGCGCAACGTGCCCTGCACCACGCGGCAGAGGATGATCACACCCTTGTACGGATCGAACCAGGAGTCGAAAATCAGCGCCTGGAGCGGCGCCTGCGGATCGCCCTTCGGCGGAGGCACCAGGTGAACCACTGCTTCCAGGATGTCTTCAATACCGATTCCGGCCTTGGCGCTGCACAGAATTGCACCGGAGGCATCGAGCCCGACCAACTGCTCAATCTGCTCCTTCACGCGGTCCGGCTCGGCCGACGGCAGGTCGATCTTATTGATAACCGGAATGATCTCCAGATCCTGATTGACGGCGAGATAGGTGTTCGCCAGCGTCTGCGCCTCGACACCCTGGCTGGCATCGACCACCAGCAGAGCCCCTTCGCAGGCCTGCAGGCTGCGCGACACCTCGTAGGAAAAATCGACGTGACCGGGCGTATCGATCAGGTTGAGCTGATAGGTGATCCCGTCGGACGCCTTGTACAGCAGTCGCACGGCGTGCGCTTTGATGGTGATGCCGCGTTCGCGCTCCAGGTCCATGGAATCCAGCACTTGCGCCTGCATCTCCCGTTCGGAGAGGGCGCCAGTGAACTCCAGCAGGCGGTCCGCCAGCGTGGATTTGCCGTGGTCAATGTGCGCAATAATACTGAAATTGCGGATTCGCTGGGGATCCATACGTTATGATTGGGACGTTACGATTGGACGCCGGGCGGAGAACGCCTGTTTCGGCCGCGTCTCGGCGTCTCGGCCAGGAAGCGGGCCCGGCGGCTAAACTACGATTATCCCACGAAGTAACAACGGTCCCTAATCATGTCCTCGGAAACCCCGAACTGGAAAAGCGAAGCCTTCGAAGATATTTTGGTGGATGGCAGCGGCCGCCGCTTCGCCATCGTCGTTGCGCGGTTCAACGAAGAGATCACTTCGCGGATGTTGGCCGGGGCCAAGGAAGCCCTGCGGGAGGCTGGCGCCGAGAGCTTCGACGTCTACCAGGTGCCGGGCGCCTTCGAGCTTCCGTTTGCCGCGCTAAGAGTCGCCAAGCGAGGCGAACATGAAGGGATCGTGGCGCTGGGATGCGTGATCCGCGGCGATACCCCACATTTTGAATATGTTGCAGCCGAGGCTGCGCGCGGGCTTCAGCAGGTCGCCCTCACCACCGGCGTTCCGGTGGGCTTCGGCGTGCTGACCACCGACACGCGGGAGCAGGCACTGGAGCGCGCCGGCGGCGCGGAAGGGAACACCGGTCCTGGGAACAAAGGCTACGACGCCGCCATGACCACCGTCGCGATGTCCCGCTTCGGTGCGTAATCCACTATGCCTGCCCGTCATCGTTCCCGCCAGCACGCTGTCCAGGTGATGTTCCTTTGGGACGCCCGCCGCGAACTCATCGATCACGCTATCGCCTCGTTCTACCGCACCCTAGCCTCCGACGAGACCACCGAAGGCGGCGACGTGGTGGAACCAAAGCCGCTTCCACCGGATCCGTTCATGGAGATGCTGGTGCGTGGCGCATCGGGATCCGCCAAGGAGCTCGACGAGATCATCCAGGCCAACAGCGAAAATTGGCGGCTGGACCGGATGCCCGCGGTCGATCGCAATATTCTTCGGCTGGCGATCTATGAGATGCGCGCTACCGAAACACCGCCGGCCGTGGTAATCGACGAGGCGCTGGAGCTCGCGCGCCAGTTTTCCGGGCCGGACTCGGTCGCGTTCGTCAACGGCGTGCTGGATTCGGCGCGTAAACAGATCGCCAAGTGATCCCGTTCCGTGTCCTGCCTGAATATGTTTTGTGACTGACGCCGGCGCCAAACCGAACCCGCTTGATTCCGTAGCCGTGGTGCTGGTTCAACCGCGCAACTCGCTGAATATCGGCGCAGTGGCCCGCGCTGTGAGCAACTTCGGGTTTCGCGATCTGCGCCTGGTGGCTCCCTATGACGTGGCTTATGCGAAGGCCCGGTCCGCGGTGGGCCCTTCACGCGACTTGCTGGCATCAGCGCCGGTGTTCGAGTCGTTGGTGGAAGCCATTACCGACGCAACACTCGTCGTTGGCACGGCCTCGATTGAAAATCGGCATCTGCAGCTCGAAATGCGGCGCCTCGAAACCGGAGCGGCAGCGATCCGCCGAGCGATATCGCCGGACCGAAAGCATCCACACAAGGTCGCGCTGCTGTTCGGCTCGGAACGGTTCGGCCTGACCAATCACGAGATGGCGCATTGCCATTGGCTGATGCGAATCCCCACGCGTGAGGCGCATGAGTCGATGAACCTGGGCCAGGCCGTGGCGATCTGCCTGTATGAGCTCGTGCGGGCTCCGGGCGAGGCAAAAGAGCAAGATGCGGAAGGCGTGCGGCAATCCGCCGAGGCGGCTCCGCCACCGGGTCTGGATCCTGCCGAGGCCGAAGACGTCGAGCGCGTCACGACGATGTTGCTCGGATTGCTCGAAGACTCCGGTTACGTCAAGCCGCGTATCGAAAGCTCGACGCACCTGAAGATCCGGCGCATGATCCGCCGCATGAAGCTGAACGCGACGGATGCGCAAAACCTGCTCGGGATGTTCAAGAAGATCCGCTGGAAGCTGGATCAAGACTAAGGCGCAGGTTCCGGAGAATCTCCATCCGTCAACATCCATTCGTACTGGGTGCCACGAAGCGCTTCTTCTACGTCCGGGTAGTTGATGATCAGCCGGCGGAGGGGATAGGGATTCATTCGCCCGAGCTGAACTTGCGCGTCCGAAGCCGGAATTTCCAGGAAGTCACAGATTTTCTGATAGGCCACCCGAGGATCGCGCTCGACATCCTCCTCATAGATCAGCTTCAATACCGGATCGTTCTCGAGGAGTCCTTCGAGTTCATTCATGTCGCGGTCGAACTCTTCCAACAGCGCGACGAGTGGCTTAGAAGCAAAGTCGATCTGAACATTGGACACATCCACATAGGCTTGCCGAACTTCCGGTTTGCTTCCCTTCGGAATCCGGTAGGTGGCGAATTGGTGACCGATCACGCTGGAAACGACCTTGCGCAGACGGTTGCGGCGATCGAGAATGATGAATTTTTCGAAGCCGAGCACTCGCAACTCTTTCAGGAAACGCTCCGCGGAGTATCCGACGAGCCTCAAGTGGAACGGCTTCACTTCCATTCCATATATCCGGCGAAAGGTCCCGGCCATGTCATGCCGAAGCATCGTAACCGCATCTACGGGAATCCTCTGAACGATCTTGGTTCCATCGGCGGAGGTGGGCCAATTCCTAAACACCTCGTGAAAATACAATTCACTTCTCCAATGAATGCGGGGATGCTGCTCAAGCATATTGGCAACCACGCTGCTCCCACAGCGTCCAACATGGAACATCACCACGGCTGGAGGACGGACCGAAGCGGCGACAGAAGCGGCGGCGCCCCTCGCCAAGGCCCGGATCGTGTGTAACAAGTTCACTGTCGGAATACGATCTCAGATGAAATTTATGCCGTGAATTTACCACTTACAGGATGCTGCGTGGAAGCAGAAGGTAGTGGGGTCTTAGTGTGAGTCCACTACCAAGCAGAACCCCACCGAGGTCCAAAACCTGCTCGGGATGTTCAAGAAGATCCGCTGGAAGCTGGATCAAGACTAGCTGGGTCCACTCGCCGCGCTGCAGCCGCTTAATCTGCCCGTTCAAACACGAAGAACAGTTGCCGGGGAAGGAAGTCATACTGCGCTGCCAGCCGATATCCAGCGTCGCGCATCTCCGACTGAAATCGTTCCGGGGGAAACCGAAATTCCGCCGGTGGGCCCTCGGGAGAATCGGCCCGGAAGTCAATGATCGCGACACGGCCGCCGGGTTTCAGCCGTTGCGACAGCTTGCGGAAGTAGGCTTGGCGGTTGCCGATATGATGATACGTATCCACGACCAGAACGAGGTCGACGGGCTCCGGCAGGTTGGGCTGCTCGGCTCCGGCCTGAACGGCAACGACGTTCTTCAACCCTTCCTTGGCGGCACGCTCTTTGAGGTAGGTGACCATCTCCGGCTCAATGTCGACGGCATAAACTCTGGGCGCCGCGGCCGACTTGGCCAAACGCATCGAGAAATAACCGGTGCCCGCGCCAATGTCGGCGACGCTCTGCCCGGGCTTCAGATTCAGCGTTTCGATTACACGATCCGGCATCTGCCAGGCGTCGCGCGCCGGATCGTCAAAGCTCTTCGCCGACTGCTCCGGATCAAAGTGATGCTCCATGTGATCGGCATGACCATTCTGACTTTGCGGGGCTTGGCCAAACGCCACTGTGGCCGCTAATAGGACGACTGTAAACCTGACGCGCTTTAAGGACATGTGCAACTCCTTTCCTTAGTCTCCCACCGGCGCGCTCAAAATACGAATCCCAATGCGACCTGGTACGACCTCGGCTGAACAAAGTGCGTCCCGCTGAAGGTCGATAGGAAGTTGTAGAAGCGGATTTGATTGGTCAGGTTCGTCACGGTGAACTTGAGCGTTGTGCGGTAACGTTCGGTGCGGAACAGGTTGTCAGTGCCTGTGCCGAGGTCCAGGATATTGCGCCCTGTCACGCGCGGCGGATTGTGGTCCAGGCCCGGATTGTCAGGAATGGACAGCCGGCTCGTCTGGAAGTTCTGCACCGTGCATAACGCGGCGGTCAGCGGATTCCCGACCGAAGGCATCGCGCTGCCGCAGGACATACCGATCGCGGCCTGCTGCGCACCGCTCAGCGCCAGCGCGTCGTCGAGGCTCGTGATCTGGCCCGAAACCAAGCCGCTGTTGTAGCTCCAGGTGAACGCGATCCAGGGCCCATTCGAGCCCGCCTGATAGCGCAGTTCCGTGTTCTGCTGGAACGCCTGATCGTGATCGATGCGAAAGACCGCGAAGTCGCCGATGTCGTTGTTGAAGACCAACCCGCCGACCTGCGGACCGAAGTACCTCGCGCGAGTATGCCCCATCGTCGTCTGCCATTGGAAGCCATGCAGCACCGGGGTGCCGATGCGCACCGCCAGCCCATCCACCTTCGATTTCCGCAGAGAAATCGGGAACGCCAGCGGCGTGTTCAGCACGGTGCCGAAGTCGAAGGCATTGTTCGTGAACTTCCAGAAGTAGTCCGCGCTGACGACAACGTAGCGGCCAAAGGACTGCTCCAAACCCGCGTTGTACTGATTGCGTCGACCCGGATAGAGCGGCGCGCTGGAGGCGCCCAGCGCGTTTGCCGCAAGTCCACCGACCCCGGTCGCGCTGGACAGCACCAGGTTCTCGTTATAGGGTGTCTCAAATGCGCGTGTGTAGGAGGCTCGCAGCACCGTGCCGGTCTGGCGAATCAGGTAGGAGGCCCCGAAGCGAGGCTGCGCGGCCGCGGCGTGAACGATGCCGTGATATGCGTCCACACGAAGGCCCGCCTGCACCTGCAGGTTCCCGAGATTGATCGAATCCTGCGCGAAGAAGGCGTATTGATTGACGTTCCGATTCCCCTGGAACTGCAGCGGTGAACCTCCACGCGTCAAATCATAAGCGGGCAATCCGGCCATCAGATCCGGGTTCGGCACGAAGCCCGCGGCGGCGCAATCGGCGGGATTCTGGATCGACGGCAAAGCCTGCGGACTTCCCTGCGCATCCACGCAAACCGGATTGTAGAACGGGTCCGTGATTGCGAAGCGGAAGTTTTCATTCAGCCGCGTCTGCATGATCTGCGTCCCGACCTTCAGGTTGTGACGGCCCGAAAAGTACGCCCAGTCGGCTTTCGCGCCCCAGTTGGTCAGCGTCCGATGCTGCCCGAACGTCAACGGCGTATCATTGAACACGTTGCGGCTCGGATAGTAGTTGACCCAGTCGCTGCGAACGAACGGCTTCACGGTCAGCAACGCCGTGGGACCAAAGATGTGCTGCCAGCCCGGTGCGAAATTAAACGAAGAGATCTTCTGGCGCTGATCCTGATTCGGTTGATCATACGTATTGGGAACCTGAAACCAATTCCGCGCGCCGAACAGGTCCACGTGCATCGAATCCGTATCGGAGGCGTTGTAATCAAACCGATCGAACAGCGTTCCATTGGTGCCGATCGCATGCACCGGCCGGAACTCCGGCGTGTCCAGAAAACGCCCCGACCGGAGCGTGTTGAACGCGATAAAGTTGCCTACCTTTTCATTCCCGGCCCCGTAAGTAGACTCCTCCGAGTAAGTGCCGAACGAGGCCGCCTGCCCCACGATGCTACCGCTCGGCCGCTGCCCGAGCCCGGACCGTGTCACCGCATTCACCACCAAACTCGTCTTATCGCCGTACTCGGCCTGTTGTGAGCTGGTGATCAGCTCCATCGACTGGATCGCGTTCAGCGGAATCTGCGTCGAGAATGCCTTGCTCTGCTGATCGGAGATCGGTTGCCCGTCGACGGAGAAGCTGGTCTCGGCGTGATCGCCCAGCGGATGAAAGAAGCCGTTGGAATCGGCGGCAACGGCTCCGCTGCTCAACATGATCGCGTCGCTTAGATTGCTCCCCGGGGAGCTGACCGGCAATTTCTGCAAGGCCGACAAATTCACATCGTTGTGCGCATAGGGGACGTTTTCCAGCAGGTCCGCGCCGGCCTCCTCAACCACCGTGATCTCCGTCCGCGCCGTGGCCAACTCGAGCTGAATCGTCATCAGGTCCAGTGGCACCGCCGTGCGAACCGCAATATCCTGCTCCAGGGTCGCGTAGCCCGCGGCGCTCACTTCCATGTGATAGTTGTTGGGCGGAACATTGGTGAAGCGGAACGCGCCCATCGCATCGGTGATCTCCGTCGCGCTGATAGGTGGTCAGCCGGTTGAGGATCGATACCGTGGCGCCCGGCAAGGGATTCCCCGCGGGATCCACAATCCGTCCGGATACGGTACCGGCTCCGCCCAATCCCTGTGCATGCAACCCGCCCGCAACAGATAGAACCATAAGCGCGAACGCGACCCACCGTAGCATCGCCCCAGTATCACGAGCATTAGCAACTATCTTTATAGATTTCTCGTGACCGGATGGATCGGAACGATCAGCGGATGGGAAGGGGGGGCGGGCGGATGAGCTCGTTGGGGTCGAATACGGAAGCCGACCCGGCCTAGGACGGGACCTTCCGCCGGACCGCACCTTTACCTTGCAGAGTCCGCCGGGTTCTCCCCACCGCCGCCCCTAGCCATCCCCGGACGATGACAGGACCCCAGAAGACTGCGCGGCGAAGGGTGCTGGATGGTTGCAGGTTGGCGCCCTGGCTCCCCCGCTCCTGTACTCGCTCGCACAAACGGCAAAATACGGAACGCTCCGCGAGGGGGATCAATTTCTGGAAGTCTTCGCTGAACGGGGCGTGTTTCCAGGAATAATAGCGATCCATCTCCTCCGGGTCTGCCGCAATCGATTTCAGATGCAGCGCCAGGCGCCGCGGATCCGGAAAGTCGGCCGTATTGATGTAGCTCCCTCGTGCTGGAGCGAAGCGTTCCACATTGGGCGCGCCCAGGTATACGGGGATGGAGCCTGCCCTCAACGGGTCATAGAATTTCTCTGTGACGTAATCGGTGGCGATGGAGTTCTCAAAGGCGATCGTGAACTTGTAGCGCGAGATCAGATCCCATTTGGTGGTCCTGCCGTGATCCTCCGGAAGAAGTTTGTTTTGCAACTGCCGCCCGAAGGAGTCCACCGGAATGTGTTTCATCAACTCTCGCACGTATTGCAGCCGGTGACTCTGATTCAACCGGCTTGAAATGAAGCACGCGACAGGGGCCTCTGCCGTCTTCTCGCGGGGCGGCTTGCGCAGTTGTTCGATCACTTTGGTGTCGAGATAAGGACAGGGAACGTCTGAGTCCAGCCGGTAGGTCATGCGGAAATCGAACTGTTCCATGAACCGTGGATTGACCTGATAGGGATAGTTGATGTCGCTTTCCAAGGACCATGCCACCCAAGCCTGGCCTGGCCGTTTCGGCGGCGGGATGCTTTGGAGGGTCGGCAGGTGGAAGATGACGACATTCGCGGATGCGAAACGTCCCCGATCCGTGGTGAACTCCCAGGGGCAGGAGCAATCCGTTAGCGGGCCCTCGATCGCATAACCCCACTTTGTGTTCCAAAATACGGCAAGCATCACGAACCTTTACTCTGGATACTCCGCGGCAGGCTTACTAACCTGGCAACGGTGGCCGCTGACGGATCTCCGTGGTCGGTGGGAATAACGCGAACGAGGGGGAAGGCCCAACCGACTCAAAAAAGACGGTCCAAGAGCGCGCTCCTATCTTCCCGGAATCTGAGCTGGCATCCGCCCGCGCGCCTACTTCGGCCAGACCGTCCCTTGATATTCCTCGGTCACCGGAGCCAGGCCCTTATATGTGAACTTCTGCACGCGCTTACCTTCGTAGGTTTCGGTCGTATAGACGTTGCCCTTCGAATCGGTGGCGATGCTGTGCACCGCGTAGAATTGGCCCGGCTGGCGGCCGCCATTGCCGAAGCTGGTCAGCTCCTCCAGCGTGTCGCGATTCAGCACGTGGATGCGATCATTGCTGCCGTCGGCGACGTATAAATAGGTCTGCTCCGGGTCGCGCGAAAACGCCAGATCAAATACTGACCCATCCCCGAGCGTATCCGGCAAAATGAATGTCTCCTTCACGAACGTCCCGTCGCGCTGGAACACCTGAATGCGATCGTTCGTGCGGTCGCACACATAGAGCAGCCCGTCATCGGCGAGGTCGGCGCAATGCACCGGATTGCGGAACTGCTGCGCCGGCGGATCGGCCGGATTGTACGGACCCAGATTCGTATCGTCGGGCACGTTCCCATACGCGCCCCAGTGCCGCTTGTACTCGCCCGTATCCGCATCGAAAACGATCACGCGTCGATTGCCGTACCCATCGGCGACATAGACTTCGTTCTCTTCCGGATCGACGAAGATCTTCGCCGGCCGCCCGAGATTCGCCGTATCGTTGCTGCCGCCGCTTTGCCCCTCATGCCCGATCTGCATCAGCAGTTGCCCGCTCTGCGTGAACTTCAGCACCTGCGCATCCGCCGGACCGTTGCCGCCGATCCAGACGTTGTCCTTATAGTCGACTGTGATGCCGTGGTTCGAAACCGGCCACTCGTAACCTTCGCCCGGACCGCCCCAATGGTTCAGCAGATTGCCCTCGGCGTCGAACTCCAGCACCGGCGGAGCCGCCGAGCAGCACAGCGCCTCCGGCGGATCCTGCGACGCATACAGCTCCTTGGGATCCAGCGACGCCTGGCGATGAATGATCCACACATGATCCTGCGAGTCCACCGAAACGCCGATCGTTGAACCGATCACCCAGTTGTTCGGCAGCGGCTTCGGCCACAGCGGATCCACCTCAAACATCGGAGCCTGGCCCGGCGCGCCCGCCATCTCCGCGCCGCCTGAGTTCTCCGCATTCTCCACCGTTGCCGAGCAGGCGACCAGCCCCGCAATCACAACGGCGAATCCGAGTCCGATATACAGGTTGCGCTTCATGGCAGAGACCTCCAGCGTGTGCTAGCCCAATGAACTGCGTGATGAGCTACGTTACTATACACGATACGCTCATGCCGTGCATGTATCAGCGGACGTTCGCGCGCCTCGCGTCAGGCGGGAAATCAATGACGCTTGCGAGGAAAACAATGCTTCCCGTGGGCCGTGCGATCGCCCTTGCGATCGCGTTGACTGGGATGGCGCTGCCGCTGGCCGCGCACGACATCGCGCCGTCAGTTACCGTGCAGATGATCCTGCGGCCGGCCGGGAAAGAGGCGCACCTGCTGGTCCGAGTCCCCCTGGTTGCGCTCCGCGACATCGACTTCCCGACCCAGGGCCTGCTTAAAGACGGCGTCTACCTCGACGTCGAGCACGCGGACCGCTTCCTTCACGATGCCGCGGTGACTTGGCTCGCCAATGAGATCGATCTCTATGAAGACGGCCGCGAGCTGCCCACGCCGGAGGTCCGTCTGGTCCGCGCCTCGCTCCCCTCGGACCGTTCGTTCACTTCCTACGAAGCCGCGATGGAGCACCTGCGCGCCCCGCCACTACCCAACAGCATCCAGCTCCCCGCGGAACAGGCGATGCTCGACGCGCTGCTGGTCTATCCGATTACCTCCGACCGAGCCGCGTTTTCCATGCGCCCGAGCCTCGCGCGCCTCGGCATCGACGTTCTGACCGTGTTGCGTTTCATGCCGCCCGGCGGGGCGGTGCGTCCCTTCGAATATCGGGGCGACCCGGGCCTCATCCGCCTCGACCCCAGCTTTCTGCAGGCGTTCGGCCGCTTCATCGGGCTCGGCTTCGAGCACATCCTCGGCGGCCTGGATCACCTTCTGTTCCTGGCCTGCCTGGTCATCCCGTTCCGCAAGCTCCGCGCGCTGATCTGGGTCGTTACGGCCTTCACCGTGGCGCACTCGGTGACGCTGGCCATGGCGGCCTTTGGCATGGTCCCGAGCGCCCTCTGGTTCCCGCCGCTGGTCGAAACGCTGATCGCCGCGTCCATCTTCTATATGGCGCTGGAGAACATCGTCGGCAAAAGCTCGCTTCAACGCCGCTGGATGCTGACCTTCGGCTTCGGACTGATCCACGGCTTCGGTTTATCGTTCGCCCTGCGCGAGTCGCTTCAGTTCGCCGGCAACCACCTGATCACCTCGCTGCTGGCCTTCAACCTGGGTGTCGAGCTCGGGCAGCTTGCCGTACTGGTGGTGCTGGTCCCCGCCCTCGACCTGCTGTTCCGCTACGTCGTCGAGGAGCGGATGGGCACCATCATCCTCTCGGCGATCGTGGCCGACACCGCCTGGCACTGGATGCGCGAACGCTGGGCTGACCTCCGCCAGTACGAGTTCACCTGGCCATCCTTGAGCACCCCAACGCTCTCCGAGTCCCTCAAGATCGCCGCGTTCGTCGTCGCGATGGCGGGACTGGTCGTGGCTGCTCACCGTGCTGCGAAGCTCGAAGGTGATGCAGCGGTGGATGGGGGCGGCCGCGGGAGGAAGGGTAGAAGGCTTACACGCTTTCCCCGGTGTTCGAGAATTTGCTGCCAGGATTGTACAGCAGCGGAAGATGCATCCGACTTACGTTACTCTGGAGCACAGAGCTGACTGTCAAGTCCGCCACTATTTTCCGGTCTGCATCCCTTATCAGGGCTACATTCCTCAGTTGCGATCGTCGCGCGCAAGCCGTTCTGTGGAACGTCGTACGTGCTTGCTGCCCATGCGATTCCTTACGTCGGTGAAGGGGTACGCTTAGATAGGATACCAGTGGAGGAACCACTAGCGGAGACCCCGTGGCTTTCTATTTCAACTCTTCCAGCCTCTTCGCGATTATTGCTGTCAGGTCCCGATGATTCCTGTCATCGCTACGTGAGTTCGGTCTCCCATGTGCGGACTTCACGGCGCTTCCTCCGAAAGTCCCGCCAGACTTCCGGTAGCCACTCCTCCCCACGTAAATCGAGAAGAAACCACAAAAGCGCGATAACGATTGTGCCGGCGATGCCGACTGCTTCCCTACTCATTCCAGATCCCGTCCAGTGACCATACTTTGGTGTGGACTGTCGAAGTGACTAGGCGCGTTCCACTCGGAGAGAACTGAATTCCTTCCACAACAAAGTGTTCCCGGAACCGCTCGCCGGGAGTATCGTAGCGGTCGTGCTCCATTACCGCGATTTTCTCGCCCGAACGAAGATCATACAATTCGACCTCAACTACCGTTTGCGCAGATTCCTTCTCGTACCGTTCAACACCTCGAGCTAGCAGTAGGCCATCGTCGGACACCGCGACTTCGTTAAAGGCATTCACTGGCAAATCGGCATGGAGTGCCCCGGTCTCTACCTCAAACACCTGCGTCGCCGTGCGCCCCGGATCGTCTTGGAGTCGCTTCTCCATCAAACCCACCACAGCAAACTTGCCGCTTGGCGATAGTCGCAATGAGTTCACGACATGTCCTTCCGGAAATTCCTGTGGATCGATGTGCCACTCCGATAGACTTTGGAAGTCCCTTGCGCTGCGGCACACGAGGTGATGCTGGTCGAGTATATACGAAAGAACCAGACGGTTCTGTGAGAGCGTGAACTCTGAGAAGCTCCCGCTGAGAGGTATGCTCTCAACAACCTCATAGTCCGGCAGACGGACTCGAATCAAATCCCTCGTATCTGCATACGGTGTGATCGCAACCAGGAAGTTCTCAAAATCGGCGTAGTAGACGGTTAGGTCTGAGGAATCCTGCTCATCGACCGTACCGGCATCCAGATCAATCAGGACGTTGTAGAAGTTGAAGCCCCTTCTCATGAGGGCAAATAGTCGATTCCCGTCCGCAAAGAAACTCGCAGGGAACACAACTGCATCGAACGGGTGCGTGAAACGCTCTCGCCCTGTCTCCATGTCGACAACAACGAGCACTTCGTTGGGCGGCGGACCGGTTCGTTCAGCAGCCCGGCCTGGCTGAACGACAAACGTTGTTGCCGTCTGACGGGATTGGCTCATGCAGAGCAGGGTCGCGTCTGGCGACACCGCGAGGAGTTGGCTCCATTCAAACTCCTGAAGGAGCGTGGGCTTCCAATCAGGCTTCTGCCCCTGGCCGCGAGCAAGTGGGGCCAAGCAACCCGCCAGGGCACCGGCAGAGGCCCTAAGGAAATTGCGTCTCGATTTCAAATTTCCGTTGAAAAGCGTTCCCATTTCCCGCGTCCGCTGACACCATCTTCTCTTGTTTTGTCGGCCGTCGGCTTGTTCCAGCTCCCGCCCCTCCCACCGCCTCCGCGACCACCGCCAAAAACAGCCCCGTCCGATACCGCGTCGGCAGGCTCCCGAGCCCCTCCATACGTTCCAATACCGGCGTGAGTCTCCCGCCAAGGGAACCGCCAGCACCCGAGGCACATGCATCAGAGCCGTCGAATGCATCACGCGAAATCCCGTAGCCGCCAGCGCCCGCTCGAGCTGCTCATGCGTCAACGTCGCGCCGACATAGTACGGCACCACACCGGACCGTGACAGCAGCGGCCACGGCAACGCATTCCGCAGCCGTATATAAGGATTCGAAAGGTTGTCCAGTGTCAGCGCCGGGCGAGCGACGCCTGCGGCGACTGTGGCCAGGAGTCCTCTGCAGTGTTCAGGAACACAGCGGCTACCTTCGTTCCACAGGAGCATGGATGGGGCCGTGGGCCCCTTGGGCCTCTCCTGGCGGGGGGCAGATCTTGATCCTCATCCTCGGCAGAGGATAAGCAGCGTACCACATGGGGCTGCATGACGACGAAAACAGTTTCCTGCCAGTTAGTTACAGTGCCCCCGCTCAGATTGCTTTGCAAACCGCGGGGGCCTGTTTATACTGAGATCATCGATGACCAAAGTAACGCTGCACTACAAGCTGACGCGCCCGCTGACCGACGCTGACTACGAGAACATCGCCGACATGCACGCCACCTTCGGAATGCTGAAGGTTCGGCCCCAGGGCGACCAGCTTCTGGTGGATTATGATGCCTCGCGGCTCATGAAGAGCGATGTAGAGCACGTCATTGCGCGCCACGGCGTCCCCGTCGAAACGCCTGTCCCTGCTTAAGCATCAAAGCCATAGGACCCGCAGTCGGGTCGGCCCGGGGGCATAATCCCGCCAAGGTGAGCGTACTATGTGGGTGGCGGCATACGTGGCCGATCAACGCTTTAGGAAGCTCCGGTTCGGTGAACCTTCACCGGCTATTCATGGCTCTGGCTCTGCATTGCAGGAACCCTAGACTAGGCGTCTTGAGGAAACAGTTCGTGGAGAAATGTTCCGAAGAAATCCCGGTCAAGACAATCCCTAGCCCTGGCGCGCCCGAAAGCGAGGCCGAGCCTCAATCCGAGGGTGAGCCCCTGAACGCGGTCGTCCAGTCCACCCCCCTCGATTTGCAGAAGGTCGAGCAGTCGGCGTTCGCCTTTCACACGGAAGCCCACATTACGATCACTCCGGAGGGTTCGGAGAAATCTGATCCCGCGGGACGCGGCGTGACCGACGCTCCGCCCACGATTGGGGACGTCTTCCGTCGGCTGGCGCGCGATCCGATGGAACTGCTGGTCCGGCGCTGGAATTGGAAAGCCGCGCTCTTTAGTTCCCTGTTCCGGGGCGCGATCTTCTTTATTGCGAACTTCAGTGCCGGGTTCGACGCGGCAATGGGCGCGATGCTGGCTGAATTCACCTACCGAGCCATCACCGCCGGGACCTATGGGGCGCTGATGCAGGCCTTCCGCCGCGCGACGCCCGCCTGGGCCGCCACCGGCATCGTGATGGTGGGCATCCCCGCGATCTCGCATGTGATTGAATTCATGGTGCATTGGCTGCGCGGCACCCCGAATCTCGGCGCCAGCATCGTGGCGTCGATGGGCTTCACTGTCCTCACCACGCTGTACAACATGCATATGATGCGGCGCGGCATTATGGTGGTGGGTCGGGACGGCGGCGGAAGCCTGATGGACGACATCCGGCAGATCCCGCAGATCACGGTTTCTTTCGTCACCTCCGGGTTCGGCTTCCTGGAGCGGCAGCAGGCACCGGCGCGCAGATCCTCCACAAACAAAGAGGTTTAAGACAGAGCAGATCCAGCTACAGGGCGGTCTCGTTCGGACCCAGGAAGCGCACGATCTTCCAGTACCCGTGCGGTCCACGGCGCTTCTCCAAGGACCGCACTCTCTCCGTGGTTCCAACATACACATTAAGTGGACGCCCCGGAGCCGAGGCGCTAGCCCGGCGCGCCCCGTATCCACTTCAATCCGGACAATTTTTCGGGTTCCACAAATTCCCTATTTTTTCCTACTGACTGCAACGTTCCAGGGTGCGGGATCGTCGTTTGTATTATCATGACGGTTTCCGTAGTTTTCCCCTGGTCGGGACTACGGCTTGTATGTTGTTGTAACAACAAGGAGTTAAGAGATGTCCGTGGGAAGTCTGCGGGGTGTGGCCCTCGCATTGGTGGCCGGCGCGTTTCTCCTTCAGCCGGTAGAAGGGGCGGAGAGGTATTTGATTCTTCAGGGCAAGGTGGTGATGGAGGACGGCTCGCCGCTTCCGAAACCTGCGGCGCTTGAAATACTCTGCTCCAATCGGCAAGGCAACAAGCCGGGACCGATTACGAGAGACGACGGCACCTACACCTGGCGCATCACGGTGGATCCGATGCGGAACTTCACCTGCTTCATCCACGCGCGGATGGTCGGGTTTATTTCGAACGATGTGGATATTTCGTCGTTCAACGGATATATCTCCTCGCAGTACGCAATGCCGGATCTGATCCTTTATAAGGCGCCGGATACGTCAGATCCGCGGGTGATGAACCTTTCGGAGAAGGGTGTTCCGCGGAAGGCCCGGGATGATTGGCGAGCTGCGGTGAAAGCGATCCAGGAGAGCGGCAATCCTGCCGACGTGGTCGGGCACCTGAATGCAGTGGTGGAAGCAGACTCCGGAATTTGCGCGCGGATGGCACACGCTGGGCATCATCCATGAGCTGCTGCAACAGCAGGATGAGGCGTATGTGGATTACGAGAAGGCCGCCGAGCAGGACGATAAATACGCCGAGCCTCGGGCAATCCTTTCGAAGTACTACGCGCAGAAGGGCGAGTGGGAAAAGACTCGGGAGGTCGCCGAGCGCCTGACGAAGATCGATAAGGATCACAAATTCCCGGATGGATACCTGTATCTGGCGGTCGCCGACTATCATCTTGGGGATCTGGACGGAGCCAAGAAGGCCGCCGAGAAGGCGATGGATCCGAAAGAAGAGCACCACATGCCGCGCGGTCAGTACGTACTCGGGCGGGTGCTGGCTAAACAAGGCGACCTGGATGAGGCCCGGAAGCAAATTGAGGAGTACGTGGCGGCGAATCCGGAAACTCCCGATGCGGAACAGATTCAGGCGTCGCTCGCGACGTTGAGTGATGACTCCACGCAGCCTGCACTGGTCGTTTTCGATAAAAAATAAATTCAGTTTCGAGTGAACGGGCGGTGAAGTCCTTCAGTCGATAGACGCGGGGTGTCGTCCCGGGTGTGGGCCGGGGTGCACCCCGTTTGTCGTTGCTTGTGGACTATTTTCCAGACCTCGCCGGGCCTGGAGCCCCGGTGCTATTGGGGATGCCCGCTTGCTGACGCGCGCGGTTCCGTTTGTTTTCTCTATCGAGTTGCTTTCACTTCCTTTAGCTAAGTTGTTTCGGAAGGCCTTCCTAGCCGCTGTTTTCACCTGCCACGGCGCAGGGCCAATGAATTATGCTGCGATGACGCGCAGCCCGGCTGATTTACCCTGCCACCGAGGACAGCTCCCACGGACTTTATCCTGCCGCGGGCAGCAGCACCGGATCTCACTCCGGCGGGCCAGTATAGCGCGCACACCTTCTCAACAGAGGTCGACGTTGTCAAGATTCACCAGATGGCTAGGGGGAACCAGCTCTCCTATACGGGAGCGCATGATCTCTTGGTGGGCAAAGTAGCAGGGGTTGGGGATGTGGGGTCCTGGAGTGAAGTGGGAAGTGGTTGATGGGGTGGGGGATGGCAGGTGGAAAAAAGTGGGAACGTCCGTTTGGGGAGACGGACGGTGGGTGGGGAGGGGAGTGGTTCGGTGAGGGTTAAATGGGCCGATTGACGACGATGGTTCCAGCGATGCGGTCGCCGAGGCGCTTAGGTTCACGGCCGAAGGCAAAGGCCCAGTCGATGGGTCCCAGCAGTAGGACGATGTTGCGCAGGAAGCTTTGTCCGGAAGTGCATGGGTTGCCGGTCCGTTGATCCACCACCCGGAGCCATTTGGCGCGTTTGCCCAGGCTTTGGCCATTCTCGATGGCGTCCCTCATGAGCAGGTATCCAGCGGCACTGAGCAGTCCAATCTGGATTCCGAGATCGCCGAGGACGGGGGTGAGGAACAGGGCAAGGACGGGGAAGACTCCGGCGACGATGAGGTCGATGGCAAAGCTGAAGACGCGGGCACCGAGGGAGGCGTAATCGGGTTCGATCCAGATGCTGTCGGTGTAGGGTTCCTGGCGGGAAATCATGAGGAGTTCGTTTGCGAGCGGCCAATGGGCCAGCGTCGCCGCGGCCATGGGGCGTCTTTGAGGTCGTCTCTCATCCCGGGCTTGGCGTTGCCGGAGGACGTACGGGTTCCATTCTCTCGCATTGGGGTTGGTGGAGGCTGGTCAGACGCGGTGCCGGATTTTCCAGTCCGGCGGATGGGTCGCGGACAGGAATGTCCAGGCTAGTGGGATTGTGGCGCTGGCGCGAGGACTGGTGCGAACTCAGGACGGATGCGTCGGCGCGCGCTACCGCTTGCGCTTCTGAACGGCGCTCAAGCCCACCTTGCATCCTGGCGACGCTGAAGCGCCGCGCGGGCTGAAGCCCACCCTCCTTTGCATGGCGACGCTGAAGCCACCCTCGTTCAACAGGTGTTATTGGCCGAGCTCGTAGAAGCGCCAGTTGGATGTGTAGTCGCGGGTCAGGGGTTCATCAATAAGAATGGCGCGGACGAGTTCGACCGGGAGCGTGTTTTCGTGGAGGATGGCGTCGTGGAATGCGCGGTCAGTCATCTGCCCGGAGTCGACGAGTTCCTTGCGCAAGGCGTAGAACTGTAGCGCGCCGAGCATATAGGCGGATTGATAGATCGGCTCATAGGTGCCGTTGACCGAGCGGCGGACCTCGGCTTCGGCGTTGAAGCGTTCAAAGCCGACGCGGTCCACCAGGAAGTCAACGCATTCCTGCGCGGTCATCTGCTCCAGGTGAAAGCTGACGGAGAAAATGATGCGAGCGGCACGGTGCATGCGCCAGAACAGCATGCCGATACGGTCTTCCGGACCGCGCGGGAAGCCCGCGTCCCACAGGCGCATTTCCCAATAGAAGGCGTTCCCTTCCACCCAGAAGGGCGTTTCAAAGACGTCTCGGTATTGGCGGTAGCGGGCGCGCATGAAGCCTTGGAGGTGATGGCCGGGGATGAGCTCATGAAAGACGACGGCGCGCGAGAAGTGTTCGTTGTTGCCCCGCATGGTGTTAAGCTTCTGCTCCTGGGTCATGGTACTGGTCGGGAAGGCGACCCAGATCAGGTCGCCGCCCAAGAAAAACGGGCTGGTGAGCTGGCTCTCGGGGTCGAGCATTTCTTCCCACCAGTCTTCACGGGCGAGCTCGGGAACGGTGACCAGGTCGCGACTGGTGACGAAGTCGACGGCTTCGTTCGCGAGGCGGCGGACAAGCTGGGGTTGCTGGCCGGGTTCGACGTATTCGTTTTTCACGGCTTCGAGCGCCTGTTTCCAGTCATCGCCGTAGCCCATCTCGCGCGAGGCTTTGCGCATCTCTTCCTCACCCCAGACGAGTTCCTTGCGCGCGATCTCCAGCAGCTCTTCGGGCGTGTAGGGAATCATGTTGTAGGAAAGATTGTCGATCAGGCCCTGGCGGCCGACCGGATCGCCGATGATTTCGTCTTTATCCAGGCCGAGCAGGTCGTCACGCAGGTAGGTCGCATAGGTGTCCAGCGCTTCGGTGACGCGGCCGTAGGGCTCGTCGGCCCACCAGGTGAAGAGCGGATCGTAGCCGTTATAGAAGGTGTACCAGTCGCCGAGCGCGCGGCGAAGGTCATCAATGCGGAGCGCGGCGCGATTGATCACGACCGGCTTAGCCCCGACCTCTGGGGCGGCTTCCTGGGCGTCATGAACCAATGTTGCGAGCTCAGCCAAGGTGTCGCCGATCGCTTGCGGCTGGATCGGCTCCATTTTGCGGCGGTTCTCTTCGAGCAGAACGATGACGTCGTAGAAGGGGATGTAAGGCTCGGCTTCGTTGATGCGCTGTTCGTCCTGATTGAGCAGGGCTTCCTCGCGGGTCAGATGATTGCGGAAGGCGACGTAGTCGACCTGGGCGTCGTGGCTGAGCGCGTCGAAATCGAGGGCGGCGAGGAGGCCGCGCTGCTCGGCGATAAACGCACGCATGCGGGAGATGCGGCGGGCGCTGAATTCGATCGGATAGGTGCGGTTGAGCGAAGTGAGGTCCGCCGTGTAGCGCAGAATCAAAGGGCGGAGTTCGCTGTTTCCGCTGTCCAAAACACTGTTGGGCGTGGATTCGGCGGGCTGCGCGAAGCCGGGAGCTACGGTCAGGAAAGAGATGGCCAACGAAACCGCGGCCAGACGAGCCATCATGTCCGCATCATATCTTGAATCGAGATGGCCACCAAAGCCATGGTCAATCCGATCATCAGCGCGACCGACGCCCAGGCGACCGCGTTGTAGAAGCGCGAGTTCACCCATTCGTGCATCAGCTTCTGGCGGTTGATGAGCAACGTCATGTAGATCAGGATGAACGGGAGCAGCACGCCGTTGATCACCTGCGACAGCAGGATCATCCGGACCAGGGGGAAATTGGGGAGTAGGACGACGCCGGCTCCGATGACGATCAGGCCGGTGAAGAGCCAGTAGAAGATCGGCGCTTCGCGGAATTTGTGATTCACGCCGGATTCGAAGCCGAGGCCCTCGCAGACCGAGTAGGCGGTAGATAGGGGCAGGATGCAGGCCGCGAATAAAGAGGCGTTAAAGAGGCCGGCGGCGAAGAGCAGATAGGCGTAGGGTCCGAAGGGCTGGAGCGCGAGTGCGGCGTCGGCGGCGTCCTGGATGTCCCGCGGAGCGACCGAATAGATCGCGCCGGCGCAGGCCACGATGATGAAGAACGCAATAACGCTCATCAAGATACAGCCGACGATCACCTCAACGCGCGACTCTTTATAGTCTTTCGCGGTGACGCCCTTTTCGACGACGGCTGCCTGGAGATAGAACTGCATCCAGGGCGCGATCGAGGTGCCGACCATGCCGATCAGCATCGTGATGTAGCCGCTTTCAAACAGGAGCTGCGGACGGACGCTGTTGATCGCGGCCTCCTTCCAGTTGGGCTCGACCAGGACGCCGGAAACGATGTAGGCGACGTAGACGACGCACGCATACAGGAAGATCTTTTCGACCGAATCATAGCTGCCTTTGACGATCAGCAGCCAGACGGCCGTCGCGCCGAGCGGGACGGTGATGTAGCGCGAGATGCCGAATAGTTCGAGGGAGCTGGCGATGCCGGCGAAGTTCGCCATGACGTTGGTGAGGTTCGCCAGCACCAGCAGTGCCATGAGAATGAAGGTGGTGCGGAGGCCGAACTCCTCGCGAATGAGGTCGGAGAGGCCCTTGCCGGTGACCGCGCCCATGCGGGAACACATCTCCTGGGTGACGATCAACAGGAGCGTGATCGGGAGGAGGGTCCACAGCGGGAGGTAGCCGTAGCGGGCGCCGGCCTGCGAATAGGTGAGGATTCCGCCGGCGTCGTTATCGACCAGCGCGGTGATGAATCCAGGACCAATGACGGCAAAGAATACGGCCCAGTGATAGCGAAAGCGTTTCCACATGGTTGTTGCGCCGCTCCCGTTCAGGAGGCTCCTTTGCGTTCGTCATGGCTTTATTGGGCCTTATCGGTCTCTTAATACGGAGATGATGTCGTCAGCAGTGATCACGCCGAACAATTGCCGCTTATCGTTCACTACCGGCAGGGCCAGCAGGTTGTACTTGTCGAAGAGTTCCGCGATGCGGTCCTGCTTTTCGAACACGTCGACATCGATCAGGGGTTCGTCCTCTTCTACCAAATCGCGGAGGGGTGTCGCAGGATCGTGCAGGAACAGCCGGGCAAGCGGGATCGCGGCCTGAGGACGTTCCTCGGGATCAATCAGGAACAACGTATTGAGCGCATCGATGATCTCCTTGTCGTTGCGCATCGCCTGGATGGCTTCGCCAACGGTGGCGGTCTCGGGCAGCGCGAGGTACTCGGTGTTCATCAAGCCGCCGGCGGTGTCGTCCTTGAACTCGAGCAGCTCGCGGATTTCCTCGCCTTCTTTGGCTTCCATCTCCTCGAGAATGCCTTCGCTGGCTTCTTTGTCGATTTCGCCCAGGACGTCGGCGGCCTGATCGGGCGACATCTCCTCAACGATATCGGCGGCGGTCTCAGCATCCAGGGCTTCGAGAATGCTGGCCTGAATGTCGGGGTCGACCTCGGAGAGCGCCTCGGCGGCGACGTCGCTGGGGATACTGGCGAAGATGGCTTCGCGATCCTCCGGCCCGAGCTCTTCAACGATGTCGGCGAGGTCGGCCGGATGGAGTTTCTCCAGCAGACGGTCGGTGATGTTCAGGCGCAGGCGGCGCTGGGGATCGTGCTCGACGATGTTGCAGAACTCCCAGCGGATCGAATGCGGCGGAATGTATTGCTGGATGGCGCGCACCCATTTGCGAGGCAGCAGCCCCTGCGTCAGGCGGCGGAAGATGCTGCGGAGGCCAATGTCGATGTCGTGGAGTTGCATCACCTCGCCGGAGTCGCGCTGGGCGGGGTCGCCGGTTTGGTGAATCAGGAAAGTAATGTCGGTGACGCGCACCACTTTGCGCCCGTCGACGTCGATGATCTGCTGGTCGAGCAGGTCGCGCACCAGGCGCAGCATGTACTCGTCGGAATGGTAGGGCGTCAGGTTTTCGTCGCGGAGCTGGATGCCGCGCAGGGAAATATGGCGGATCTGATCGTGGCGGATGGTGAACCAGGCTCCGCCGGCGCCGCCGATCAGGTAGCGGTCAACGCGGGAGGGATGGACCAGGGGGACAATCGCGGCATCTTTGACCGCACCAATAGCGCGCCTCTTCAGGTCAAAGACCTGGAGACCCAGAAGCTCGGTGAGAAAGAGAAACTCTTCGGCCATGTGTCGCCTGGGGCCATTGCAAATTCAATCAGATGCATCGATGTGTCAGCGGCTTGCGTCGATGTGCGTGCCGAGAAGGAGAGGAATGCCAGCCGCTTGCGAACGATTCTTCTATGACTATGACGGATCGGCACATGCGGGCGCAACTGGTCCTTGCGGAAAGTACCGGGACGGGTCCGATTTTTCCGTGCGGGCTCGGCGCTGGGACGTAGACGTACGGGCGTCCGGCACCGGAGGCGAGCCTCGGCGGAATCGTTATCGAGTTGAATGGAGGAGGTTTAGCGATCGAAGAACTTCGCGTTGCGTTCGGCGAAGTCCGACCACTTTTCGGGCAGATCGTCCAGAGCAAAGATCGCCGAAACCGGGCACACCGGGACACAGGCGCCGCAGTCAATGCACTCTACCGGGTCGATGTAGATTAACTCTTCACCCTCGAACTTGGGATCTTCTTTTTTGGGGTGGATACAATCGACCGGGCAAGCGTCGACGCACGCGGTGTCCTTGGTTCCGATGCACGGTTCAGCAATTACGTAAGCCATAGATTCTTGACTACCTTCACGCTCTCCCCGCCACGGATTGGGCATGGAGCCCGAGAGGAGAGAACTTCAATTGTTAGCATAAGCTGCCCAAAAGGCGCAATCTCCTTGCAGCCAATGGCGAAAATTTCGGCTGAGTGGAAGATGGTAGGGACGGGCAGATTCGAACTGCCGGCCTGCCGCTTAGGAGGCGGCTGCTCTATCCAGCTGAGCTACGTCCCCCTGTTTGTTCGACCGATTCATTCGACCGACGCAGGCGAGCCCACAACAGCAATGCTACTCCGAAATTGTAGCAATCTCCCGGGGGAGCGGCGGGCCGGTCGCAGGTTTGCGATCGCCGTTTGCGATGATGGAGATCCAAACCTTTGTCGAGCATTGCATTGCGGGTCGCGACGCCGCGCAAGGTCTTCTGGGCAACTTCTTTGATCTCATGGGCCGCCGCTTCGGACAACATTTTCTCGCCAGGACGTCGATTCTGGAACGAATCGCAGAGGCGGCGTGCGAGCCGGAGACGCCGCGGGTGATCGAGATCGGGCCGGGACGAGGGGCGCTGACCGAGTATCTGCTGAAGCGGGCGCGGCGGGTGGCGGCGATCGAGGTCGACCCGGTGCTGGTGCATTATCTGCGGCAGAAGTTCCGGGACGAGATCGCGGACGGGCGGCTGGAGCTGATCGAGGGGGATGTGCTTCAGACGGATCTGGCCGGGCTAACTTCCATGGCATACGGGGGCGAGGCTGCGCCGGTGGCTGGGAACCTGCCGTACTACATCACGTCGCCCATTCTGGAGAAGGTCTTCGCGGCGCAGGATGCCTGGTCAAAGGCGGTGTTTCTGGTGCAGGCCGAGGTGGCGGAGCGGCTCGCGGCGGGTCCGGGCGGGCGCGACTTTGGGTATCTGAGCGTGCTGGCACAGGTGCGAGCTCAGGTGAAGCTGCTGTTTCCGGTGCCTCGGGCGGCGTTCCGGCCTCCGCCCAAAGTGGATAGCGCGGTGGTGGCGCTGACTCCCCGGGATGCGGCGGAGGATTTCGGGATCACCGACGTCGGGGCGTTCCTGAAGTTCGCCAGCGCGTGCTTTCGGCAGAAGCGGAAGACGCTGCGGAATAACCTGGCGGTGATCTATGACAAGGTTCTGGTCGACGAACTGCCGGAAGCTGGGCGGCGGGCCGAGCAGTTGAGTATTGCGGAGCTGGCTTCGATTGCGGAGCGGCTGAGGAGGGCTGGCCTTTCGTCGAGGTAAGCGCCCAACGTTCACTCTGTATCGCTGGTGGCGGAGTGGGTTAGTGGCGCGAACGCGGGCGGTGGTGTGGATAGAGGCCGGGTGCGTTGGCTACCGCTTGCGCTTCTGAAGGGATCTGGCGCCGTGGGACGTTGCCGTTTGCGGACGGTCGCGCTCGCTATCGGTCGCGATTCGGTGCTGGCGGGTTGAGGTTGGGAGCGGGAAGTTGTGTTGCACGGGTCGGCATGTGCGCGCGGGAGGGCTGCCCGCTTCGCAGCCTGCGCCCTCCGCAAGCTGAACCTCGCTCCACATTGCGCCTCGCGGTTCTGAAGGCGGCACATGGCGCCGCCCACATACTCGGCGATACGTTCGGCTATTCGAATTTCAGGTGTTCGGAGAAGAACGGGATCAGGTGCTGCTCGATACGTTCGGCGATGTGGTCATTGTGGTCGCCGTCGTAGGTCAGGAAGGTATGGGCGATGCCGGCTTGGGTGAGCGCGGCGTCGAGGTCTTGATTCTGCTGCAGCAGGTTGTCCTTCAGGCCGACATCGAATTGAATCGCCATATAGCTTTTCATGTTGGGAACATACTGGCCGAGCATCGGCAGGATGGAGTTAGCCATCCACTTGGCCTGGATCTCAGGATGTTCGACGCCGTCGGCGGTGACCGGGAAGTCGACATAGAACGGCGCGTTCTGGGGATTGGCGGACCAGGCGGCGGCTCGCGCGTGGGAAGACTTATTGGGATAGCGCAGCGCGGAGACCTCCTCCCTCGTGGTGAGCTTCGTTGCGGCGGCTAAGGCGTCGGTGGGCAGGCCGCGCTCCAGCATTCCCGCGGCAGACATCGGATAGATCGCGCCAAATACGTCCGCGCGCTTCAAGCCGATACGGAGAGTTCCATAGCCTCCCATGGAATGGCCGCCCAGGCCACGGCTTTCGCGGCGCGGAATGGTGCGGTATTGGCTGTCGATGAACTGGACCAAGTCATCGGCGATGAAGGATTCCCAATCGCCGGTGGCGGCGGAACTGGAATAGAAGCTGCCGTCATAGATGGTGTAGGCGTCCGGATTGACGATGATCATCCCCCTGGCTTGGGGGCCGTCGCCGGAGCCGGTCATCGCGTTGTTCAGACCGTTCTCGATATTGAACAGGCGCATCCAGCGGTCGACTTGGAGGCCGTAGCCGTGCAGCAGATAGACCACCGGGTAGTGGCGCGTGGTGTCGGTGGCGTAGCTGGGCGGCAGATAGACGATGACGTTGCGGTCCGGGGAATCGCCATCCAGATTTCCTTCCAAGGAGCGGCCATGCACGACGACCGTTTCGAGGGTCCCGGCCGGGGCGGAGGTTTGGGCAACAACGGGAAACGCCGCGGCGGCCAAGGTGAGAGCGAACAAGAATCGACGAACGGTGTACATGAGCACGCTCCTGGAATGGATGGATTGCATTTTTGACGATGCCGGGTCAAATTGCCGGGGCCGGAGGTGGAACGGGAGCCAAGGCGCCGGGGCCGACATAGCGGGCGTCCCCGAAGGCAAGAATCAGCACGAAGATCGGGAACAGGAAAATCAAGCCGGCGGCAAACCCCGCGCCTTTCCCAAAGCTCCGGGCAAGATCGACCGAGACAATGATCGCCGCGACGAGATTCGCGAGGGGTACAAAGAAGAGCACGATAAACCACAATGGACGGCCGACGATCTGCAGCAGCACGATGATGTTGTAAACCGGCACGATGGCAGCCCATCCGGGTTGTCCGGCTTTCGCAAATACACGCCAGTAGGCGACGATCATCACGGCGACGATGGCAAGCATGAAAAAAAACATCGTGGCGCCAAAGCCAAATAGCAGAGTCAGCATCTCTTCGTCTGAATTCATTTGATGGTCCTCCAACCTTGGATCGTTTTCGAAGGTCGCCGAACCGACCTGGCGCTCTCCGAAGTGTTCAGGGCAACTGTAACGGAAAGCGGGGGGACGGTCAATCCTCGGAAGCGCTCATTGTGGTAGGCTCATCGGGAATAGTTTCGAAGACAGATCTTTTGAACATCGGTTCCGGCCCCACTCCCATGGCGATCGCCAAGCCCTCAACCCGCGCGCAGAAGAAACAGGCGACCCGGACCCGCATTCTGAAAGCCGCCGCGCGCGCGCTGGAACAACAAGGATTCGAACAGACCAATATCCGCGATCTGGCCAAGCAGTGCGGGGTGGCGGCGGGCACGGTGCTGCTGCATTTTCGTGACAAGCAGGACTTGATGTTCTCCTGCTTCTTCGACGATCTGGAGCAACGCAGCCGGGACGCGGTGGAGACGGCGGCTCATGCATCGCTGGAAGAAGACCTGGTGGCCTTGTTCCAGGCACTGTTTGATTTTCATGCCGCGCGGCCGAAGCTGGCTCCGGCGCTGTTGCGGGAAGCGTGGTTCGCGGCTCCGCCTTGGGCTGAACGGCTACGGACGCAGGACGAGTTACTGGCGGGGCATATTCTGGAGCTGGCACGGCAGGCGCAAGAGCGAGGCGACTTGCCGGCCCGCGCCAGTGCGGACCTGGTGCCACCGGCCTTCTTCTCGTTTCAACGTCAGGCCCTGTTGGTGTGGCTGGGCGATCCCGCCGCGGAACCGGGCCGGAGTTTCCGCCTGATGCTGCGGGAGTACCTTGGCAGCGATGAGAAGAAGAAGCTCAAAGCCGGCAAGGGGAAGAAGCGCAAAAACAAGAAGCACAAAAGGCACGCCGACGCCGGCTAGACCGGTTTCGGAGATAGCGTAATGTGGCGACGGCGAACCAACTTGTCGCCACTTCCAGGGACGAAACCGAGCTGGAAGTTTCGCACAACATGGCTTAGCCGACCTCGCGGTGCTGCTGGTGCTGGTGCGCCTTGCGGGCCCGTAGTCGCTTGAGCCGCAGAAAGCGCCATTGGCGATGGTTGTCCGGCGTCCCGATCCAACCTTTCCGGCGGAAGTAGAGAATCATCGAAATGGCGATGCTCGCCATGACGATGAGCAGGACAGGATATGAGTAGCGATCATGCAGCTCCGGCATGTACTCGAAGTTCATGCCGTAGATACCGGCCAGGAAGGTGAGCGGGATAAAGATGGACGCCATGATGGTGAGCATCTTCATGACGTCATTGGCGCGGTTGCTGAGGCCGGTGAGATGCAGATTGGCGACGCCGTTGAGGATTTCCCGGTAGGACTCGATCAGGTCGGCGCCCTGGGCGCAGTGGTCGTAGGCGTCGCGCAGGAACAGGCGCACCGGATCGCTGATGAGCGGAGTGGGATCGCGGATCAGAGAGTTGACCGCTTCGCGTTGGGGCCAGATCACGCGGCGGATGGAGAGCAGGCTGCGGCGGATCCGGTTAGTTTCCTTAATCGCATCTTCGGTGGGGGAGCGGAGGGCGTCCTCTTCCATGTCGAGCAGGCGCTCGCCCATCTCTTCGAGCACCGGATAGTAGCCGTCGATCACCGCATCGAGTACGGCGTAAGCAAGATAATCCGCGTTTTCGCCGCGAACACGGGTGTTGGAGGATCGAATGCGGTCGCGGACCGGATCCCATATATCACCGTAGTGTTCCTGGAAGGTCAGCAGATAGTTGGAGCCAAGGAAGGCGCTGACCTGCTCGATCCTCACCTGACTGTCTTCCTCAAGCGTGATCATTTTGGTGATCAGGAAAATGTAGCCGTCGTAGCTTTCGGCCTTGGGGCGCTGGGGAACGTTGACGACGTCGGCGACGGCGAGCGGATGGAGGTTGAAGAACTCGGCAATGCGGTTCAGAAACGCGGCGTTGCCTAGTCCCTGCACGTCGACCCAGGTGACGACGTGGCTGTCGATGATGCGCCGGATCCGGTCCAAATCGCAGGCGGCCTCGGGCTCTTCGTATTCGTCGAGTTGATCGGCGCCATAAGCGACCACGCGGACACGCGGCGGCGGCCAGGATGGATCCATGGCTAGCTCTCCGGGACGGGCTCCAACGGGTGGACGGCGCATAAGCTGTATTGTCGCTCCCTGGGGCGCGGATGTGGCAAGCGAGCCGTTGCGGGGTTGGCGAAGAAGGAGTGCCGGGAGGCTAGAAGTAAGAAGCCGTTCAGCATTTTGCCGAGTTGCTGGGTGATCATGATCACCGCGGGTCCCAGGGTCACCAGGATCACGGAAGGGAAGATCAGGAAGAACACCGGGAAGATCAGCTTCACGGCGACCTTTCGCGCGCGTTCCTGGGCACTTTGCCGGATACGCGTGCGAAGGTAGTGGGCGTGTCCGCGCAAGGCGGGCCCAAGAGTGGACCCGAAGCGGTCCGTATCAATCAGCAGCGCGGTGAATTTCTTGATTTCCTTGTCCTGAATTCGTTGCGTGAAGCTGCGGTAGGCGTCGGTGCGCGTGGTGACGGCGCGGAGTTCCAGGTGGAGCTGCATGAACTCGGAGGCCAAGTCCGGTTGCGTGTTCTGCAATCCGCGGCTGGTGCTGAGAATCGCCGCGTCGATACCCTGTCCGGATTCAACGGCCAGCAACATGAGGTCGAGCGCCGGCGCGAGCCCCCGCCGCATGCGAGCCGCCCGCGCGCTGGCCATGCGATCCAGAACGCGATCCGGAACGAGGAATCCAAACCCGAGTCCGCAAATCCCGGGAAGCAGCCAGCTTGTATCGGGGCCGCCAAAAGTCGCCGCGGCCCAGACGCCGGCCAGACCGAAGGTGATCGCCACGGCGGACTTGATGCCGATAAAGGTGGCCACCGCCGAAGGCCAACGATAGCCGGCCAGGAGCAGGTGTTTGCGAGCTTCCTCCGGTTTGCCCAAGGCTTCGGGAACAAACTCGCCCAGGGCGCGGAAGACGTCCAGCACGGCGGCTTGCGTGGCGGAAACATCCGGTTGATTGAGGATCTCGATGCGGGGTTCGCTCGAAGGCGGAGCCGGAAGTGTACCGATATCGATCGCCGAGGCTTGCCGGGCCTGGCGCAGCACGAACAGGTAACCAACGGCGCCCACTGCCGCGAGGGTAAAGACGAAGAAACTAATCAGAAGAGTTGCCGGGCTCATGGTGCGCTATACCTTGATGTCCACCATCTTGCGGATCACGAAATGGGCGGTGACGAGAAGCCCGACGGCTCCCAGGATCATGGTTTTGCCCCAGGGATGCGTGTAGAGCAGCATCATGTAGTCGGGACTGACCATCATCATCATGCTGGCGATACCGATGGGAAGGAAGGTTAGAATCAAGCCGGTCAGCTTTCCGTGCGCGCTCAGGGCGCGGACCTCGCCTTGCAGCGCCAGAGCCTCGCGCATCGACTCGGCAACGCCGCCGATGACCTCGCTTAGTTTGCCGCCGGTCTTGGCGTGCTGCACCACGGCGGCACAGAACAGGTTGACTTCCATCAGCGGGACGCGCCTGCCCAGATGCTCCAGCGCATGGTTCCATCCCGACCCCAGGTTCGCTTCGGTGGCAACGCGGCGAAGCTCGGTTTTCACAGGCTCGTCGGCCTCCTCGGCGATCAGGTCAATGCAGGCGGACATCGGATATCCGGCGCGCAGGGCGCGGGCCAGCGAGTCCAGAGCATCAGGGAACTGTTCGCGGAACTTGCGAAACCGCTTTTCGCGCACATGCAGAACGTAGGCATACGGGATATAAGCGACCGCCAGCGCCGCAACCAGCGCGGCCCAGGCCGGAACGAAGCCCGACAGCAGGAGTCCGGCGACGGTTCCCGCCAGCAGCATGGCCAAGGTGACGCGGCCCACCGACCAGTCCAGCTCGGCTTGTTCCAGTTGGCGCTTTAAGATCCGGACAAAGTCCAGGCGCGCCAGCAGACTGTCCCAAAAGCTCAGCGTGCTGAGACGCTCGTCCAGGAAGAGATTGGAAGGCAGCTCGTCGCCGAGATCCTCGGCGCCGACTCCGCCTAACTCCTCCTCTGTGCGCGCACGGTCGCCCGCTTCCGCGGACCGCTTGATGAAGCCCATCCAGGCGATCGCGACCGCGATGGTCGCCACCAGGAAGACCAGGACAAAAAAACCGATGACCGAAATCAGAAGCATGTTAATTCAAGAGGGGAGCCCCATGCTCCGCAGCCAGACCTTACTGACCGTTGCCGGCCGCATTGACCGCCGCGCCATTTGCATTCGCGGCTTGCGCATTGGTGGCCTGCGCCGCAGCGGGCGGAGTTCCCGCGTCATCCACGCCGCTGGTCTGCATGACCGTCGTCATGTTCAACGAACTGCGCCGCCGCGTCGCCGGATCCAGCGGATTTCTCAATGCCAGGCGAACCCGAGCCGCGGCGTCACTGATGGCCAGCACTTCGGCCTGCTCCGGATTGGCCAGAAGCGTCACCACCGGAAGCTCGAAACCCTGCGCGCTGATGTGCAACTCCGGATTGACGCCGAGCACTTCAATGTCCTCCAGCGCCGTGCGCAGCAGGGTCACACGGGTTCTTTCGTTGAACTCCACCACCTGCACGTCGACCTTGTGGCCCGCGCGCAGGATGTTCAACACACCCGAGGAGTCGGTGACGTGAACCGAAACGGCGCGCATCCCTTCCGGGATCCCTTCGCCGCGACCGGCTCCGTCCGCGCCGACCAGGCGGGAGCTGAAGATCGGCTCGGAGGCCCCGACGGTATCAAACAGCGCCTGACCTTCCAGTTCCGTCGGCGTTTCAAATGCTCCAGCCGGCAGAGTCTCTGAAGGCCAGGGGATGGTTCGCAGATCCTGCGCGGTCAGAATGGAGCCCGGCGCGAGATCCCGCGCGGCGATCACCATCGTCCGCTGCGGACCTTGCGAGCTTTCCAGATTGCTAACGAACAGGCCGTAAAATATTCCCGTCGCGACGACCGCCACAACAAAGGCAATCCCCAGCAACGTTTTCATGTTCTTGGTTTGCATCGATTTCCCCGAACCCGGCGGATCCTGATTTTGGAAGGCTCGCGGGCCAACTTTGCGCAACCGGCCCGCATACCGATCCGTATAGACTAGATCGGCGCTCCCGCTCCACTTCTATAGGGTCTTTCTTTCTGCGGACTTATGCTGGGTCGCAAGCGACTAAGGCGGGAACCCGAGGCGAAATCGGCAAGCGCCTTACAACCCTGGGGGGATAGTGCACGACAACCTACAATAGAAACTATGGATACGTTGACGATCGCCGGCCGAAACTTCTCCTCCCGCCTGTTTGTCGGCACCGGTAAGTACCGCTCCCATGAGGAGATGCGGCAGTGCCATGAGGCCTCGGGCGCCGAGGTCGTCACGGTGGCGGTGCGGCGCGTCAACCTGGACCGGAGCCAGGAATCTCTGCTGAACTATATCGGCGATCAGTACTTTCTGTTGCCCAACACGGCCGCCTGTTATACGGCGGAGGATGCGATCCGGACGGCAAGGCTGGGGCGCGAGGCGGGGATGTCGGAATGGGTGAAGCTCGAGGTGATCGGCGATGAGAAAACGCTGTTTCCCGACAATGCCGGGCTCGTCGAGGCGACCCGTGTCCTGGCCAAGGAAGGCTTTATCGTGCTGCCCTACACCAACGATGATCTGGTGAACGCTCGCCGGTTGATCGACGCAGGAGCGGCCGCAGTGATGCCGCTGGGCGCGCCGATCGGCAGCGGGCTGGGGATCCAGAACCTGACCAATCTGCGGATTCTCCGGGAGATGATTACCGAGGTGCCGCTGATCGTCGATGCCGGAGTGGGGACGGCATCCGATGCCGCCGTTGCGATGGAACTCGGCTTTGACGGAGTGCTGATGAATACCGCGATCGCCGCCGCTGAGCAACCGGTCGAGATGGCAACAGCGATGAAACTGGCCGTGCAGGCGGGACGCCATGCATTCCTGGCCGGGCGGATGCCGAAGAAGCTCTATGCGTCGGCAAGCAGTCCGCTGACCGGGGTCGTCGGGCAGGCCTAGCGCACGGAAGAACTACCGGGAACCTCATCACAAGTCCAGATTTACTTTATGCCGGACAGCATATAAACCCTGCGCTTTCAAAGAAAAATCGTAAAAAAGCGCCAATTCGTGTGACAGAACCCAACTGGTGACGTCAAAACAAGTAAGACCGGGGCTTCTACCCCTTCAACTTCACCCTCCACGTTCTGATGAGGTCCCGGTCACCCTAATTCCCTCCGCCGGATTCCCCAGACTCCCCTACCGCAGATCTCCCTTACTGATTGTTCCCCCCGGGTTGTTCTTCCCCAATGATGTGAACCCCATCGGCGGGTGACGCGGCCTCTGACGGCTCCTGTCCTGCCCCGGCGCCCGCGCCATTCGGGGACGGTGGATCGGCAGCCGTCTGATCCTGGGCTGTGCCGGCAGCACTCATTGCCTGTCCTTGTTCAATCAGCTTCAGAACGTCCGCTGCAGTCAAGGAGAGGCGGGCATGGGCTACCGTGTTCTCCACCGACGTTTCCAGCTTGCCGGCGAACTGATTTGGCTGTAGAGAAATCATGGCCTGCAGCAGTCCGATCAGGGCCTGTGCCTGGCCGGGGTCAGGGATAATGGCGGCGGCCTCAATATTCAGGTTGTCGCCGAAGTTCAGCCCCAACGCGAATCCGTCAATCTGCTGATTCACGCCCGCGGTGGCCGGCGCATCGGGAACCATTCCGGAGATCCACAGATCCTGATCAGGGGATAGCAACTTGTCGAGTTGGACGCCTTGTTCGACGGGCAGGATCTCCGGTGAGCCTATCCGGGCTTCCGCGCTATCCAACATGTCGGAGACGCCAAATAGGACACTTTGCGGATTGATGCGGCGCCAATCCCAGGGTTTCTCCGGCACCGGGATCCCGTCGGGCGCCTGCGCCTGTTGCTTGCTCGATGCCGAAAGCAATTGGAACAATCCGTCATCCAAGGTTCCGGTAACCAGAAAGACTCCGTCCGGCGTATTGGTCCCGTTGTCAATCGCCGCGAACTGAATGCGATCCACCTGCATGAGCATCGCCTGCAGCATGCCGACCAGCATCGTCGCGTTGGGGTCGCCCTGGGAGCCCGCCGTGAGCAATTCGGCTAATAGTGGCGCTTGTAGCAAGCTCTGGACTTCGATGCCGCCGAGCAGGGAAGCATTGGGAGGAGCGAATCTCCAATCCAGTTGCGGGCTCGCCTGACCGGGTTGCAGTAGTTTCGGAGCGGCCGACGCGGGAGCTTGTCCGGCTGGCGCCTGCCCCCAGGTGACGGAGCAAATAAGAAGTAGAATAGCGGCGGGTGAGGCGGCCTTTCGGAAGAAATCCATGAAACGTTCCTCGTGCTTTCAGTAGATCGGTGCTGGGCTAGGCTGGGACGGGCTCGGGTTCACACCTGCACTTATCGAACGGATCGGCAGATGATCCACCTGGAATTACCCTAGCGCGATTCGGGGTGGAGGGAAATGGGGCTCAGGCCCGGCCGAGCACAGTCAGCAGGAAGGCGTAGTTAAACGCGGTTTCGCGCAGATGCTCGTAGCGTCCGGAGGCACCGAAATGGCCGCTGCCCATGTGGGTCTTCATCAGCAGCATGTGGTCATCCGTCTTCATGGCACGCAGCTTGGCGACCCATTTGGCCGGCTCCCAGTAGGATACGCGGGGGTCGTGGAGGCCGGCGGTCACCAGCATATGAGGATAATCCTGCGCGACGATATTCTCGTAAGGCGCATAGGATTTCATGTAGCCATAGTATTTTTCTTCGGCCGGATTGCCCCATTCCTCCCACTCGCCGACCGTCAACGGAAGACTCGGGTCGAGCATGGTGTTGAGCGAATCGACGAAGGGGACCATGGCCAGCACGGCGGCGAATAGGTCGGGCCGAAGGTTCAGAACCGCGCCCATCAGCAGGCCCCCGGCGCTGCCGCCCATGATGGCGAGCCGGTCCGGGGAGGTGTAGCGCTGGGCGATCAGATGCTCGGCGGCGGCGATGAAATCATTGAAGGTGTTCTTCTTGGTGAGCATCCGGCCGGCTTCGTGCCAGGGCTTACCGAGGTAGCCTCCGCCGCGCAGATGCGCGATGGCGTAGACGAAACCGCGATTGATCAGGCTGAAACGGTCCGAGCGGAACGCGGGCTCGATGGTGATGCCATAGGAGCCATAGCCGTAGAGCAGGGCGGGCGCCGTTCCGTCGCGCACGAGATCCTTCCTGTAAAACAGGGAGACCGGAACCTTTACGCCGTCTTCGGCGGTGGCGTAGACGCGCTCGGAGGCGTACTGCGACGGATCGTAACCGGGGACCTCGGCCTGCTTGACCAGGGTCCGGTTGCGAGTTCGCATGTCGTAGTCGAAGACGCTGGGCGGCGTGATCAGCGAATCATAGATGAACCGCACGACGCCGGTGTTGTATTCAGCGTTGCCGCCAATCCCGGCCGAGTAGACCGGCTCTTCAAAGGAGATGTAGTAATCCTCACCGCTTTCGAGGTGATGGATGCGAATCTGGTTCTGTCCGCCGAGCGTTTCCTCAATCACCAGGTGATCGCGGAACGCCTCGACGCTCTCGACCATGACCGTGCGGTAGGGATCCTTCGGGTCATCTCGGCGCGGGAGGAACTCGGTCCAATTGGCGCGCGAGGGATCGTCCACCGGAGCTTCCACGACGCGGAACGCGGGCGCGTTGTCATTGGTGCGAATGAAGAAACTATTGCGTCCGGCGTGATGGGTGACCTCATATTCGACTTCCTCCACGCGCGGCAGCAGGGTGCGGAACTCGCCGTCCGGCTTGGTGGCGTCGATGCAGCGGATTTCCGAGGTCAATGAGCTGGCGATGTTGATCAGGATGAACGCGCGGCTCAGGGTCTGCTCGACTTCCACGGTGTAGCGTTCATCTGGCTCGTGATAGACCAGCGTGTCTTTGGGCTCGCCGAGCCGATGGCGAAGGATTTTATAAGGTCGCTTGGCCTCGTCCAGGATGGTGTAGAAGAACGTACGGTTGTCGGCGGCCCATTCCAGCGAATAGTAGGTGTTGGGGATCTCGTCGGCCAGCAGTTCGCCGGTGGTGAGGTTCTTGACGTAAATCGTGTAGTCCTCGTCGCCCTCGCAGTCGACCGAATAGGCGAGCAAGGTATGGTCCGGGCTGGTTTCGAAGTTCCCGATGCGGAAGTAGTTCTGCCCCTCGGCGAGGACGTTCTCATCCAAGATAATTTCCTCGGGGAGGATCTCATCCTGACCTTCGCCGCGCGCACTCCATCGCCGGCGACAGTGGATTTCGTACTGCTGGCCCTCCTCGGTGCGCGAGTAATAGAGGTAGGGACCGTCCTTCACGGGAGCAGTCTGGTCGGTTTGCTTGATCCGGCCGAGCATCTCCTCGTAGAGCGTTTCCTGGAGATTGGCCGTGGGCGCCATCCAGGCATCGGTATACCGGTTCTCGGCCTTGAGATAGGTGAGGGTATCGGGATCTTTCAGGTCGCGCAACCAGGCGTAGTCGTCGGTGCGGGTGTCCCCAAGTACCGTGGAGGCGCGGGGCGCCTTCTTAGCGGTGGGGGGTGATTGGGGAAGTCTGGGCTTTGCCATCGTGAACTCGGCGTGAACTCGGCAGGTGGGGCCTCCTGCCGTTCTGTGTGCTGACTTCGGCCCGCCAGGATCGAACGATAAATGAACGATCCGGGGTATGGCCCAAAACCAGTCTTCTGTCTGAAGATCGGCGGATTCCGGAAAACCCCACGTTTTCCTATCCCATCGCCTCGATCACGGCGTCACAGAACTCTTGGGTGTTGGCGTGGCCGCCCAGGTCGGCCGTGGTGTGAACCTTGTCGGCATAAATCTTTTGAATTGCGGATTTTAGCTTTTTCGCAGCGTCGTATTCTTGCAGGTGCGTCAGCATCATCACCGAGGAGAGCATCATGGCGGTGGGATTAGCAATGCCCCGTCCGGCGATATCCGGCGCCGAGCCATGGACCGCCTCAAAGACCGCATGCTTTTCGCCCATATTGCCGCCCGGGACGATGCCCAATCCGCCGACCAGTCCCGCCGCCAGATCCGAGATGATGTCGCCGTAGAGGTTCGGCAGCACCAGCACATCGAAGGTTTCCGGCCGCACGACCAACTGCATCGACGCGTTATCCACGATCAGCTCGTTGTATTCGACATCCGGGTGCCGAGCCGCCACTTCCCGGCAGCAGCGCAGGAATAGACCGTCAGCCAGCTTGATGATGTTCGCTTTGTGGACCGCGGTGACCTTCTTCCGGCCGTTCTCGGCGGCGTACTTGAAGGCATACTCGGCGATTTTGGAGGAAGCCCGGCGGGTGATCACCTTTAAGCTGGTAATGACTTCATTTTTAACGATTTCGTTCTCCAGGCCCGAGTACAAATCCTCGGTGTTCTCCCGGAAAATCACCATATCGATGTTGACGTCCTGAAAGCGGGTCGCCACGCCGGGGAGCGATTCCACCGGGCGGACATTGGCGAACAGATCCAGCGCCTTGCGCAGCCCGACGTTCACCGACGTGTAGCCGCCGCCGATGGGGGTCGTTACCGGGCCTTTCAGGCCAACCTTTGTGCGATCAACACTTTCCAGGACATGGCTGGGGACCGACTCACCGGTCTTGATGATGATGTCGGCGTTCAGTTCAGCGACTTCCCAGTCAATTTTGACACCCGTGGCGTCGACGGCCCTCTGCGCGGCCTTAGAGACCTCGGGACCGATGCCGTCGCCTGGAATCAGCGTAACCTTATGAGACACAAACCCATTGTAGCGATCCGAACTGGCCCGGCGCGACAATTTTAGGTAGTCCTACGGTGTTATTTGAGGCAATTCGCGGACTTCTCCTGAGTTTCGATCCCTGAGCATGGAAGGCGCACGAGCGCGAGGAAGGGGGCGAGACGTCATTTACCGGTCGTGCGGAGCCGTTCGCCGATTCGTGCGTGCCTCGTAGTCCGGGGCCGGATAGGATCGGGTTGTAAGACGAAAGAAGCCAACACGATCCGCGAGGCCTATCGATATGACACAGGAATTTCCCGGCGATTCTTCATGGAACTCCCGGAGAGCCGCGCGCCACCAGTGGCGCGACGAGAGACGGCGGCTGCGGCGGGAACGCCACAACGCGCCCAGAGCCTACTCGGGCGGATTGGCGTGGGGGCTGGTGCTGATGATCGGTGGAGGACTGCTGCTGATGAACAATTTCGATATGCTCCAATTCCGGGTGTGGCAGATCTGGCCGCTGGCGCTGTTGGTCTCCGGGATCGTGGTGGTGGTTCGAGCGCGGCGATCCGGCGAGGCCCTGTTCGGCGTGATCACGGCGGCGGTGGGCGGGTTCTTCCTGCTGGTCGTCGATGGGGTTGCCGATCCCGGGCGTCATGGAATGGTTCTGGCCGGTCCTGTTCATCGGCGCGGGCGTGACGATGCTGGTGAATCATTACCGGGAGTTCGATCGGGACCGGAATGTGGACTCCTGGGACGATCGCAACCATAATGGACCGAACGATTTCCCCCAACCGTAAAGGACGCGAGAGGCAAAGAGAGCAGACCATGCAGCCCAGATCCAGGCATCGCCGCGAGGCTCGACGGCGCCGGGTTCATCACCGCCACAGGCACGGCCTGGAAGGGATGGGGTTCGGCCTGATCATCCTGACGGCGGGCGTCCTGTTTCTGCTGCGCAACCTGGGAATGGTGCAATTCGACAGTATCTGGCAGTTCTGGCCGCTGATCCTGATTGTGCCGGGGTTGTCCCGGCTGTTGGTCTCCGACAACCCGTTTCACGAGGTCGGCGGACTGGTGCTCACCGGCTTTGGTTTCTTCATTCTTCTGAACAACCTGAGAGTGATCCCCAGGGAGGCGTGGAACTGGTTCTGGCCACTAGTGCTGATTGCCGTGGGTGGCGCGATGCTCGCCCGGCATCTGGATCGCCGGGACGGTTTTGATCAAGGTGACGGGTTTGATCAAAACGACGGGTTCGATCCACAGGACGACTTTGGTCCGCGCGTAGGTCCGGAGCCGCAGCCGTTCTGGGGCTCGGGCAGCGATTGGGACGACGATGGCACGAAGCACAGCTTCACAGAGCAGCAGGGTACGGCGAGGGATTCCGACAAAAGCTGCCGGCAAGTCGCGTTCCGCACGGGCCGGGGTCGTCGGCGCGCAGGGTGCGGGCAGAAGTCATCTTCAGCGGGATCAAGCGCCGCTTCATTTCGCAGGAGTTCGAGGGCGGCAAGGCGACCGCTGTGTTCGGCGGCGTGGAACTGGATCTGCGCGATGCCGACACGAAGCTCGACGAAGTGGTACTGCACGTGGACGCGATCTTCGGAGGCATCGACATCCGGGTTCCGGAATCCTGGGAGGTGGATCCGCAGATCACCGGCATTCTCGGCGGATACGACGACAAGACCGTTCCGCCGCAAGTGGCCGGAGATCGGCCGCCGCCGCTGCTGGTGGTGAAGGGCTCGGCGATCTTTGGCGGCGTGAACATTAAGAATTGATCCGCACAGCGACAGACCCATGCATCCGTTGATCCCACTGCGCAACAAGACCAACCTGGTGATCTACATCGGGCTTTGGTGGGTGCTGGGCGCGCTGCTGACGATCCTGCTGCGGCTCTCCACGGGCCTGACCGCAACGGAAGCCAGCCTGGTCGGTGGACCCTTGTGCGCCCTGTATGCGTTGGTCTGCCTGACGCCGTGGTACATGTGCCGCTCCTTGCCGCTGGCAACGACCTCACCGATGCGGTTGCTGGTGAACCATATCGGCGCGGCGACGTTGGCTACAGCGTTATGGATCGCCGCGGCAAGGGGACTGGAAATCCTGTTGGGCGCGCCCAGCGCATTAAATCCGGCGATCCCATATCTGATCGTCGTCGGCTTGCTGCTGTATCTGTTGTCGGTGGCGCTGCACTATATGTTGCTGGCCATGGAAGCCTCGCGGCTGGCGGCGATTCAGGCCCGCGACGCCGAGCTGCGCGCGCTGAAATCACAGATCAATCCGCACTTCCTGTTCAATTGCCTGAATTCGATCAGCGCGCTGACGGCCACCGATCCGGCGCAGGCTCGCGCAATGTGCATCAAGTTAGGTGATTTTTTGCGCAACACGCTGGGGCTCGGCGAGCGGGAGACGGTGAGCTGGAAAGAGGAACTCGCGCTGGCGCGGACGTATCTGGACGTCGAACGGGTGCGATTCGGCAATCGGCTCCAGGTGGAAGTGGATGCCGATGAGGCCTGCCAGGAATGCCGCGTGCCTCCGCTGGTGCTGCAACCGCTGGTGGAGAACGCGATCAAGCACGGGATCGCGACTTTGGTGGACGGAGGGACGATCCGCCTGGAAGCGCGGCTGGACGAGCAGCGTAAGCTTCTTTTGGTGACCGTGGAGAATCCGTATGACCCGGATGCTCCACCGGCGCGGCGCAGCGGGCTCGGATTGCGCAACGTGCGCAGCCGGCTGGAGACGCGATTCCCATCGGGAGCTTTTTTCCGTGCGGCGCCGATAGCTGAAGACGAGACCAGTCCGCGTTATCGCGTCGAGATGCGAATGCCGTGTGAATTCGCCAGCGCTCCGGCAGTGGCGGCGGAACGGGAGGGAGTCGCGTGAGTGCGTCCACGCCAGGCAAGATGACCGAGACACTCCGCGCAGTGATCGTGGACGACGAAGAACTCGCCCGGATGTTGCTCAAAGAGCAGTTACTGGCGGCGGGCGGCGTGGAGATCGTGGCCGAATGCGCCAACGGGTTCGAAGCGGTGAAGGCGGTCGGGGAACTGCGGCCGGACCTGCTGTTCCTCGATATCCAGATGCCCAAGCTCGACGGATTTGAGGTGCTGGAGTTGATCGACCCGCCACCAGCGGTGATCTTCGTCACGGCCTACGATCAGTTCGCGCTGAAGGCATTCGATGCGAATGCCGTGGATTATCTGCTGAAGCCGTTCGCCGAGGATCGCCTGGCCGCCGCGCTGGAGAAGGCGCGGGCGCTGGCTGGGGCGGATCAGGGGATGGGTCAGGAAGAGGCGCACGCCGTGGGGCTGCGGGGAAAAGCGGTACTGCAAGAAAAAGCGTTACGCGTCGCGGTCGCCGCGCGTCCCCCGGACCGGGCCCTGGAACGCATCGTGGTCAAGGATGGCACGAAAGTTCACATCATTCCGATCGCGAAACTGGATCGCGCTGAAGCCCAGGACGACTACGTCGCGCTGCATAGCCAAGGCAAGGCGTATCTGAAGCAGCAGACAATCACCAGCCTCGCCGAGCAGTTACCCGACAAACAGTTCGTACGGATTCATCGCTCCCATCTGGTGAATGTCGACCTCATCGAACGCATTGAGCCGTACACCAAGGACAGCCGCGTGGTGGTGTTGCGCGATGGGTCGCAATTGCCGGTGAGCCGGTCGGGGTATGGAAACCTGCGGGCGTTGCTGGGGGATAGCGTTTAGCCGATGGATGTTACCGTCCACCACTTCGGCAAATCCACCACTGAGTCGATCACCGCGTCGGGCTTCACGGAGCCATCGAGATCCCCTGGGCGATACTTGCCGGTCTTGACCTGGATGCCCAGGAGTCCGGCGTCCTGCGCGCCGCCGACGTCAACCAGGATGTCATCACCGATCATCACGCAGTCGCCTGGCGCGACGCCGAGCTTCTTCGCGGCCGCCTCAAAGAACGGAGCCGCCGGCTTACCGAGCACCAGCGCGGCGCGTCCGATCGCATATTCGAGAGCGGCCACGAACGGGCCTGCGTCGAGGCGAAGTCCGTCGTCGGCCTGCCAGAAACGGGTCATGCCCAGAGCGATCAACACCACGTCGGGACTGGACTTGAGCAGCCGGAAGGCGCGGTTGAGGGTCGGATAATCCCAGCGCTCGCCGAGGTCGCCAACCACTACCCAGCGGGCTCCCTTCTGCGCGTCATCGGCCACGGTGGGGATGCCTTCGAACTCCGCGCGCGCCTTGGGGGATACGAACAGCGCGGCCTTCCCGCCTTCGCGCTTCAGGTGTTCCACCGCCGCGACGCATGGGGTCAGAATCTTATCGGGCGAGGCCTCCAGCCCGAACTTCCTCAGCTTTTCAACCAGCACGTTACGGCCGCGCGAGGTCGTATTGGTGACGAACAGGTGCGGGATCTTCCGCGCGTTGACCCAGTGGATCGCCTCCGCCGCGCCGGGGATCGGCTGCTCGGCGTTATAGAGGACGCCGTCCATGTCAAACAGAATTGCCTTCGCTGCCATATGGATTTCTTTGAGTATACGAACCGGGCGGTTGGCGCCGCCGGGAACCCGTGTAAGCTGAAAGCAATGCATCCCCAACCACCGCCGCAGAACGTCAACTTGATTGAGACCGAGGACTATCGCGATACGTATGCCAATAGCGTGCAGGTGCGCGTCAGTCTATGGGATTTCTACCTGCTGTTCGGCACCATTCAGCAACAGCAACCCGACTCGGTCACGATCAGGAATTTTCAGGGCGTGTACCTGAGCCCGCAGCAGGCGAAGGCTTTGGCGAACCTGCTCAATCAGAACGTGGGGCAATACGAGAAGACGTTCGGGGAGATTAAGCTGGCTCCGGGGAAGTCGGGCGAGGCGATTCAGTAGTCGTTTCGGGGGTCCGCTCGCGCGTCCATGCGCCTGCCGCAACGTGACGCGATGCTTCCGCTTTCATGACCATCCTATTCCTGGACGCGCGCAGTGACCTGGGCGGCGCGCCATTGGCGCTGCTGGATCTGCTGCCCGCGGCCAGCGAGCGCGGCTGGAACTCAGTGGTTGCCGCACCTGGAAAAGGGGAATTCCTCGATCGGGCGAAGGCGCAGGGAGCCAAGGTCGGGCTGTTGCCGCCGATTGGCGGGACAAATTCCAGGGGCGGATTCAAGCGGGCATGGGGGCTGATTTCGCATGCGCGGAAGCTGGCTCGGCGGATCCGTGAAATCATCGCGAAGACACAGCCCGACGTCATCTATCTCAACGCGCCGGAACTTGCTCCTTCGCTCGCGTGGGCATCGGGAAGAAAGCTGCCGGTCGTCGTGCGCGCGCACAAGATCTTCGAGCGCGGACTGGATGGGTGGGTGATCGGCAGGGCGTTGCGGCGTATGCGGGCCACGGTACTGGCGGCTGGAAGCTCGGTCGAAGAAAGTCTGCGCGGGGTCGTGCCTGTAGCGAATCTGCGTAACGTGCCGGAGGGCGTTGCTGATTTTGGTTTTCGAGACGCCAAATCATGGACCGAGGCCGGGACAATCAACGCGGGCATTGTGGGTCCGATTGCGGAGGCCAAGGGGCAGATGGACGTGATGGGGGCGATCGCCCGACTGTCCACGCCACAGGAGGAAGCCGGGAGCGGCGTTCGGGTCCGATTCATATTTGCCGGCTCGCCGCGGAGAGGGGACACCGAAGCGGACGCATTTTTTTCGCGCCTGCAAGCTCGGGCTTCAGAGTTGGCCGGGGAACTTGCGGATCGCGACTCAGGCGGACTGGTCCAACTTCCAGTCGAGTTTCTGGGCTGGGTGGAATCCTCGTGGCTGTTTTCCCAACTGGACCTATTGATCGTTCCCAGCCGCGTGCCGGAAGCCACGCCGCGCGTAGTCTTAGAAGCGTTCGCTGTGGGCGTGCCGGTGATCAGCGCCAACGCTGGAGAGATCGCGGAGTTGGTTAAGGACGGGCAAACCGGGTTTTTGTTCGATGCCGGATCGGCCGAGTCACTTGCCGAAACGATCCGACGCGCGCTGGAGGCCAGGGAAGAACAACGAGCCGAGATCCGAGCCGCGGCGCGCCGCCGGTTCGAGGAGTCGTACACGCTCGATCAGTCTGTCGAAGCAACGCTAGCGGAGATCGCGAGGTTAATAAGCCGGTGACGCCGAGGAATGTGGGGCGAGGTACAGCTTACGGAGGGCTTTAGTGTCAAGCGCCACGACATGGTTTACACCCATTGCCAGGACATGGTTTACACTTTGCGGTGCAAAGCGGGGAAGGGTGCAGGGAAGGGGCAGCGATTGAGCCCCGCCCTGCCAGTGCTGGATTGACCCGCTTGGAACTCAGCGCGAAAGCGAGCTGGGGAACGGGAGCGGCAAGGGTCGATTGGCGCCGGTCTGCAGATCGAGTTCGCGCAGCGGGGTCGAACGGAACCACACCACGGCTCGCTCGCCGATGCGCTCGACGCCGACCTCCAGGCCGGACAGCGCTTCGCTGATGCGCCAGTCGCGATGGTTCCAGCGCAGGCGGCCGCGCTGGCCCAGGCGCACGAGTTCGACGCTGGCCGGATAGACGAACGGCGGCAGTTCCTGCGGATAACAGCGTGGGCTGGGGCGCCATCGCGAAGCCGGCGTTTGCATCCCGATGCCCGCGTGCGGACGCACATGGTTGTACTCATCGCGAAACGCATCCAGCCAGGCTTGATCTTCCGGATCACCCTTGCGCTGGCGAATCGCGCGCTGCAGCGCGCCATGCATGCGCTCGACTTTGCCCTGCGTTTGCGGATGCCGCAGGCCGCTATAGATCAGCTCCACGCCTTGCCGCAGGATCCACACGCGCAGCTCGGTCAAGCCCCACGGCGAGCCGCCAGCCCACCACGGCGTACCGTGATCGACCAGGATCTGCCGCGGCAATCCGTAGCGCGTGAAGGTTTTCTCCAACGCACGTTGCACGCCGGCCGCGCGCGTCGAGCCCACATGCTCCAGGCATAACAAGTAGCGGCTATGATCATCCAAAATCGACAGCGGACCCACTGGGCTGCCCGTGTTGAATCCCTGCGGCCCTTTGAAATCCATCTGTAACAGCTCGTTCGGTTCGGACCGTTCAAATCGCTGTAACGCTGGGCTGGAGCGAGTTTCCGTAATCAGACCGTGCCGCTCGAGAATGCGATGCACGGTGCGCTCGGACAGTGTCCTGAGCTCGGGATGTTGCTGGGAAAAGATCCGCACCAGCTTCGGCGCGCCCCAATCCGGGTAGCGCTGGCGCAACTCACAGACGGCTTGTTCGATCTTCGCCGGCGTGCGTTGCGGCGAGCGGCGCGGCCGCCGACTGCGGTCCTCCAACTGCGTCAGCCCGCCAGCCTTGTGGCGCTCGATCCACTTATAGCCGGTCGGCCGACTGATCCCGAACTCGCGGCATAGCCCGGAGATCGGCTCCCCTCGGCTCGCCGCCACCACGAACTTGATCCGCTCTTCCACCACACTCGTCGCTTTCCAGGGCATCTAAAAGTGTTAACGATGTCCTGTCCGAATGTGTAAAGTATCTCCTGGCAATGAACACTTTAGTCCTCCCTTTGCCAACGGCCTGCCGGCAGACGAATATCGGCTCAGTCACCCAGCCGTCCCTGACGAAGAGGCCGGGCGTCCCGCCCGGTCTGATGCGCGGATGCGGAGATCCGCGCCACTGGCATTAGTCCGGCAGCTCCAGGTCAATGATCGGCCACAAACTGGAATAGTTGTCGGTCCAGCCTTCGAAGCCTTCGAGATCATTCGGAGGATACGGCTGACCGGCCTGAATGAGCGGCTCCTGGAAGAAGTTCGGGTCGGAGCTGATCAGTACCCAGGTGGTCGACTGAGCGAACTGATTGGAGATGCCGGTCTGCGGATCGTAGCCCTCGTCATAGATCACCATGGCCTGCTTATTGACGCTTTCGGCGGCGCGCAGGCAAACCGGTGCCAGATCCAGGTAGCGATTCGAGATATGAACCGCCAAGATGCCGCCGGGACGCAGGTGGCGATCATAGAGATCCATGACCTCATTGGTCAGCAGGTGCACGGGGATAGCGTCGCTGGAGAAGGCGTCGACCACGAGCAGGTCGAAATCCTGCGCCGGCTGTTGTTCCAGCGTCAGGCGCGCGTCGCCAAGCAGGATGTCCTTATCTGCTTCGGAATCCGGGAAGAAGGTGAAATAGGTTTGCGCGATGTCGGGAACAGCCGGGTTGATTTCATAGATGCGCACGTAGTCCTCGGCGCGGGCATAGCCGGACATGACGCCCGCACCCAGTCCGATGACGCCGTAGCGCACCGGTCCGCGATCCTGCAAAACGCGCATGGCGCGGCCGACCCCGGAGGTCGGGGCATAGTAGGAATTCACTTCCTGCTTGAAGCCCGGGGCCAGGCGCTGCGCGCCGTGATTGATGGTGCCGTGCAGCAAGCTGCGCTCGGCGAACTCGGTGCCGACATCCGAATCAAGGCCGCGCAACGCGCCATAGAAATTCCGTTGCAGGAAGAGGTAGCCTTCGCGGTCGGCCATCTCCAGGCGGATCAGGTAGCCACCCAGCAGTCCCACGCCGACCGCCATCAGCAAGCGCAGCGGCGTTGGTCCCCACTTGGGAAGCTCAATGTTCCACAAGGAGATCATCCCGAAAATGCCGGTGGCGACCAGGGCGATGGGCAACTCCAGGAAGGTGACGAAGAGGTTCGGTGCGATCAGCGCAACGAACACGCCGCCCAGCGCGCCGCCTAGCGACACCATCAGGAAGAAGCTGGTCAGATATCGCGGAGCTGGTTTCCGCAGCGAGAGCTCCCCGTGGCACATCATGCAGCACAGGAACAGGCCAATGCAGAAGATCGGGATGGCTTTGCTGATGTGATAGTTGCCGTCCTCGGCATAGATTGCGTAGGCCATCCAGCCGAGCGCGGGGACGGTCCAGGGAATGAAGAGCCAGCGCTGATAGGTGCGGTCGGATTCAAACGAGAGAATGAAGCTCAGCAGGTACAGCGCCAGCGGCACGACCCATAGCAGCGGAATCGGCGCGACGTTCGCGCTGAGGTGATTGGTGATCGAAACCAGCAGCGCCGAGGCGCAGGCGGCAAGCCCCACCCAGAGCACTTTGTCACCGAGGCTGGGCCGCTGGGACTCCGCTGCCAGGTTTGCGCGCAGTTCCTCTACCGCGACGTCGCCGGCGGCGACAGCCCGGGCTGCACTGATTGTGGTTTGTGCAGGGTCAAGGGCGTCACCCATATCCGCATTCGTCACGGGATGTTGCGCGTGGGCCGCGGCGGCCAGGGCGTCCACAGCTTCCTCCACCGGCGGCGTCGGAGCTTCCATCCGGCTGACCCACGCGGCATAAATACACAGCGCGGCGAAGGCTACGTAGATCCCGGTCCAGGTGTAGGCTTGCGTGGTCGAGGCCATGGTCGGTTCGACCAGGAATGGGAAGCTGAGCAGAGCCAGCATCGATCCGAAGTTCGAAAGTGCGAAGAGCCGGTAGGGCACCGCCGATCCCGTCTTTCGCACGTACCAGACCTGCAACAGCGGACTGGTGGAACTCAGCAGGAAGTACGGCAGCCCGATGGTCGCGGCCAGCAGCAGCACAATCCGTAACGTCGGGTCATTCGCTTCGGTGGGACGCCACTCCGGCGACGGCAGAATCGGCAGGGAGAGCAGGCTGACGAGCAGCAATCCGCCGTGGATCAGCATCTGCCGGCGCGGTTTGAAGTAGCGCGCCAGCACGTGCGCGTACGTATAGCCGGCCAGCAGCGAGATCTGGAAAAACATCAGGGCCGCGCTCCACACCGCCGCCGATCCGCCGAACCACGGCAGGATGATCTTGGCGATCAAGGGTTGAACCTGGAACAGCAGAAATGCGCTCAGGAAGATCGTGACAGCGTAGAGAAGCATGGACTAGTTATTCTTGCAGGATTTCGAAGATGTTGCTGTAGTCGTCGGTCCAGCCCTCAAAGCCTTCCCGCGGTTCCAGGTTGGAGACGTACGGCAGATTGAAATTGGTGCTATTGAAGAAGCCCTCGTCCTTGGTGATGATGATCCAGGAATTCGGCTCATAGTAGAATTGGCCGGCGCCGTCGTCGTAGATGGAGCGTCCGCTGAAGCCGATCTTTTGCGCCGCCGCGGCGACCACCGGCTGTAGGTCCAAGTAGCGGTTGGTGACGTTGACGATGATCAGTCCGCCCGGATTCAGGTGCCTCAAGTAAATCTGGAAGGCTTCCTCGGTGAGCAGGTGCGCGGGGACGGCGTCACTGGAGAAGGCATCCATCACCAGCACATCCAGATTCTGGTCATCCAGGCGCTCCAGCGTCAGGCGGCCGTCGCCGAAGTAGATTTCCTTGTCAGCCGGACAGGCTTCCCAGAATCCGAAGTCCTTGCGGGCGATTTCATAGACGTCCGGATCGATTTCGTAGTAGTGGAGGGTGTCGCCTTCACGGGCCAGCGTGGCGGTGACGCCGGCCCCGAGCCCGAGGATGCCGATCCGGATCGGGCCGCTTTCGCCCTTGGTGCGGATCGCGCGGTTAATGCCGGAGTTCTCACCAAAGTAGGAGGTCGGGATGCGGCCGCCGCCATCGATCAGCAGCTCAGTACCGTGATTGATGGTGCCGTGAATCAGCGCGCGCTCTTCGTAATAGCCGTCCGAGTATTCGGAAACTCGCATCACCCCATAGAAGTTGCGTTGCGAGAACAGATAGCCCGAATCGAGGAATTGTTGAATAGAGCTCAGATGCTGGCAGAAGAACAGCGCCAGCAAGACCAGGGATCCCCGCACCAGCAGACTCGTCGAAAGGAATCGTTGCGCGAACCATCCCAAGACAAGAAATACGGCCGCGCCGAGCACGGCGATGACCCACGGTCCGCCATCGAAGCCCGATCCGCCGGGAACAGGGACGTCAAAGCTCCAGCCGATCGGATCGGCGAGGTAGGCGTATCCGATCGCGGCTCCGACGGCCGCAAGCGCCGCCAAGGCGACTGGACCTTCTGCATTCTTCGTCTCATTCCAGACGGCCACGACCATCAGCAGGGCCATCGCTCCCACCGCGATCGGCATTTCCCAATAGCTGGTGAAGATGTAGGGGGCTATCAGAGCGACGAAGATCCCGCCGACCGCGCCGCCCACTGAAACCATCAGGAAGAACTGGGTGAGGTGGTTGGGATGCGGTTTGCGGCGCGCCAGCTCTCCGTGGCAAACCATGCAGGCGATGAACAGCGCCACGCATAACATGGGGATCAGGCTGCGGATCACGTCCTCATTGTTTTCGTAGTCCTGCATGCCGCGCGCGAAGGCAGCCAGGGAAATCAGCCCGAGCGGCAGGAAGATCCATTGCTGATAGATGCGGTCGGATTCGAACGAGAGGATGAAGCTCAGCAGGTAGATGCTCAGCGGCACGACCCACAGCAGCGGAATCGGCGCGACGTTCTGCGTCAGATGGCTGGTGGTGGCCAGCAATAGCGTCGAGGCACAGGCCGAAAGTCCGATCCAGTAAAGGATGGAGGTCCAGGTCGGCGGGGCGTCATCTTTGAGCTCGGTGGCGATCGTTTCGGCGCGTTTCGGCAGGCCCGTCGAGGAATCAGCAACGGACGGGATATTCTCCCCCGCCGGCGCCGCTGTTGACGAAGCAGGCGCCACTTTGAGGCTCTTCATTCCCGCGACTGCGCAAGCGATGCCGAACAGGATGAATCCGCCGGACCAGATGTAGGCTTGATTCGACAGCGCAATGGTCGGCTCAATGAGGAACGGATAACTCAGCAGCGCTAAAAACGACCCAAAGTTGGACAGCGCGAACAGACGGTAGGGAATCGCGCCTTCGTTGGTCCTCACAAACCAGGCCTGCAGCAGCGGACTGGTGGAGGAAAGAATCATATATGGCAGACCAATGGTCGCGGCCAGCAGCGCCAGGATCTGAAAGGTGGGCTCCGCGCCGACCTCCGGCTTCCAGGTGTCGGAAGGGATGATCGGCAGCGTGAGCGCGGCCAGCAGCAGCAGGGGTCCGTGGACCATCAATTGCTGCTTTGGTTTTAGATACTTAATGATGAGGTGCGCGTAGGTATAGCCGGCCAGCAGCAGGAGCTGGAAAAATAGCAACGCGGCGCTCCACACGGCCGCCGACCCGCCGAACCACGGCAGGATGAACTTGGCGATCAGCGGCTGTACCTGGAACAGGAGGAAGGCGCTCAGAAAGATGGTGACAGCGTAGAGCAACATGGCAGAGGCTGGGGTCCGGGTCGGTCTGGGTCCGTCAAATTGTGTTCTGACAACAATGGGTGATCGCTTAGGATACCTTAGATCCGCCGGTTTTGGGGGCCGGCAATTCAGTAAAGGCGCGATACGCCAACCGGGTGTTACAGTGGCGGAAAGCCTGATCGTTGGGCACGACTTCCAGGGACGTCTGCTCCCTGATGGTGGGGAAGTTGGAATCTTAGAAACGAGGCAGCGACGATTTCTCTTGTTGATAGAAAATATTCACCAGAGGTAGAACCCTCAAGGTCGCGAGCCGTCTCTAACTTGTAGAAAATTAGAGATTGTTGGAAGTTGCAGCCAACTCTCTCCATAGGAACCGCAAAGCAAGGAAAGAGGTGAGATGGATTCGGCACTGAGTTTGCACCGCCTGCATTTCGCGTTCACAGTCACATATCACTATTTATTTCCGCAACTTACGATGGGCCTGGCACTGCTCATCCTGATCCTGAAGACGCTGGGGTTGCGCGCCGATGGGGAGCGGGCAAGGATCTACAATGACTCGGCTCGCTTCTGGGCGAAGATCTTCGCCATCAATTTCATTGCCGGCGTAGTGACCGGGATTCCGATGGAATTCCAGTTCGGCACCAACTGGGCGGGATTTTCCCGGGCGGCGGGTGGCGTGATCGGGCAGACGCTGGCGATGGAGGGCGTGTTCTCCTTTTTCCTGGAGTCCACCTTTTTGGGACTGTTCCTCTACGGGGAAAAGCGCCTGAGCCCGAAAGCCCACTGGGTTTCCTCTCTAATGGTGTGGCTGGGGAGCTGGCTCTCCGGATTTTTCATCATCGTCACCGACGCCTGGATGCAGCATCCGGTGGGATACGAGGTTGGCGAGAACGGCCGCATCGCGCTGACAAGTATTTCGGCTCTTCTGCTGAACCCCTGGGCAGTCTGGCAGTATTTGCACAATATGATCGGCGCGGTGGTGACGGCGAGCTTCGTCGTGGCCTCCATCGGGGCCTTTTATCTGCTCCAGGCGAAGTTTGTCGAACATGCCAAGGCGTTTGTGCGGCTGGGAGTCACGGCGGGAGCGATCGCCGTTGTGCTCATGTTGTTCCCAACCGGCGACTTCCAGGCCAAGAACATCGTGGAGTATCAGCCGGCGACGCTCGCGGCCATGGAGGGGCTGTTCGAAACTGAGGACGGTGCTCCGGTTGTGTTGATGGGCCAGCCGGACATGGACAACCTGGAGCTGGATAACCCGCTGGAGGTCCCCGACGCGCTGAGCTTTATCACTTATCACCGGTGGAAGGCGCGAGTGCAGGGGCTGGACGCATTTCCACGCGAAGAGTGGCCGGACAACATCCCGCTGCTGTATTACGCCTACCACATCATGGTCGGCCTGGGGACCATCTTCATCGCCGTGATGGCGGTGAGCGTGCTGCAACTCTGGCGCGGCAAATTGTACACGTCGCGCTGGAATCTTTGGCTGTTGATGATGCTCCTGCCGTTCCCTTACATTGCCACTACGGCGGGCTGGATCACGGCGGAGATTGGCCGGCAACCATGGGTCATTTATGGATTGATGCGAACGGCGGACGGCGCCTCCATGAACGTTTCGGCAGGCAATGCGCTATTCACGTTGATCGGGTTCCTGGGCATGTACGCTCTGCTCAGCATCCTGTTCCTGTTCCTGGTGGGCGAAAGGATCGCGCAGGGTCCGGGGCCTTTGACGGCGAAAGAAGGGGAGGCCTAAGTCATGGAGGTCATCTGGTTTTGGCTGGTTGCGATCATGATCGTGGCCTACGTCGTGATGGACGGATTCGACCTGGGCGCCGGCATCATTCATCTGTTCGTGGCGCGAACCGAGTCCGAGCGTAACCAGGTCCTGGCGTCGATCGGTCCGGTGTGGGACGGTAACGAAGTCTGGCTGCTGGCGGCCGGCGGAACGCTCTACTTCGCGTTTCCGGATTTGTACGCGTCCAGCTTTAGCGGCTTCTATCTGCCTCTGATGATCGTCCTGTGGCTGCTGATGCTGCGGGGCATGGCGATCGAATTCCGGCATCACTTGGATGGCGAGATCTGGCTCTCATTGTGGGATGCCGTGTTCTCATTGGCCAGCGTGCTGCTGGCGATCTTCTTCGGCGCCGCGTTGGGCAACGTGATTCGCGGCGTCCCCTTGGATGGGAACGGCATCTTCTTCCTTCCCTTGTGGACCAACTTCCGCACCACCGGCGAGGTCGGGATTCTGGATTGGTACACGATATCGGTGGGTCTGTATGCCTTCGCGACGCTGACCCATCATGGGGCGCTATGGGTCTCGCTGAAGACCACCGGTCCCGTCGCTGAACGTGCGAAGGAACTTGCGAGTTCGGTCTGGTATGCGATGGCGCTGCTGATGATCGGGGCAACCTTCATGACCGGAAGCATCCAGCCCCAGGTCTTTCGCAACCTCCGCGAATATCCGATCGGGTACGTGGTCTACGCAGCCGCGATCGCCGCAATGATCGCAAGCTGGTGGCTACGGAGGAAAGGCCAGGAACTGGCCTCGTTTTTGGCCTCCTGCGGATACATCGCCGGGATGCTGGTCTGCGCGGTCTTCGGCGTGTTTCCGTACGTTCTTCCATCCAATATCGACCCGGCCCAGGGAATGACCTTGTACGACGCGGCAACCAGCGATTACGGACTTAGGATCGGGCTCTATTGGTGGATCCCGGGGATGCTGTTGGCGAGTGGATATTTCTTCTACACCTATCGCAATTTCTCCGGCAAGGTCGCCACGACGAGCGAGCATTGATCGATCACCCTGCGGGGATCACTGGGGAGATCTCCCGCGGGGATTCGCCACGGGCAAAGGGGGCCACGGCATCGAGGATGTTGTGCTCGAACGTGGCTCCCGGCCCACGGTTAGACCGGTTTCGGAGATAACGTGACGAACCAGCTGAGGACACCCCTTCCCTTCGCGGGGTCGAAACCGGGCTAGGCATACTCAAGAAATGGTTTAGTCCCTTTGGACTTTGATCAGCAGATAGTTGATCTGCTCCGGAATCTCCTTGAACCAGTGCGGGATGCCCGGAGGAATGACAATCACGTCGCCGGGTTTCAGCACCCGTTCCACGCCACCGGAAATCGTGCCGCCCCGAGGCTCGCCCGGCTGGGTTTCCTCGTAGCCCTCGTAGGTTCCACCGGTGACGAACGTCCCCGAGCCAGCGGTGACGTAGTAGATGTCGGTGAAGTTCTCGTGCATCTCCGGAATGCCCGGCCCCTCGCCACGATGCGAACCGATCACCGAATAGTCCCGGCCCGGCGCCAGCATGCCGCTCTTGGAGAGCGCCTCGGCGACCTTTTCCGCAGGCGCGTAAGTGACCACCTCAACCGGCGGCAATTGCTTGGATTGTCCCTTTCCCTTGGTCTTACCTTTGCTTTGGGCTGTCGCATGCTGGCCGCCCACCGCGAACATCCACATCGCGGCCGCGGCGAAACAGAGGGAAAGTGCTTTCATGGTTCGGCGTCCTTCCTGGCGTCAGATTTGCGTCTTCCGAGGCAGGGGGTTACGCGTCCCCGCCCCCAGAGATCTTCTCTAGACATTCTCCAGACGACGGCTAGTCTATCGCAACGCGGGCCTCTGCTGGCGCAGACTTCCTGGCGCGAGGACCGTGAATCTGCTATCGGTAGTGCATGCACTTGCTGAACGGACTCGGGATCGCGCTCTTTCTGCTAAGCGCGGTCGGGCTCGGCGCCCAGACGCCCACCGGCCCCGTCTACGTCGTCACCCACATCGATATCACGCCGAACTACGCGGAAGCCGCCAAGAAGCTGCTCACGGAATTCGCGGCCGCCACGCGCACCGACGACGCCCTGATCCGCTACGACCTTCTGCAGCAGGACTCGCGTGCCAATCATTTCGTCGCGGTGGAAGTGTGGGAATCGCGAGACGCCTATGAGGCCCACGGCGGCCATCCTCACTCGATCGCATTCCGCGAAAAGCTGCAGCCGATGCTGGGCAGCCCGTTCGACGTAAGGCTACATTCGGCGATCGAATAGCTCAATAGAAGAGAGCAGGGAACGTCGGCGGCGGCGAGGGCAGCACAACACTGGAGACGATGTCGTCGAAGTTTTCCTTGCAGGCGCTGGAATTCTCGTTGTACATCTGCCCCAGTCCGGGCACCAAGAACGAAAGCAGAAACGCCCAGATTTCGTTGCAAGGTTCGGGAACGCGTTCCAGGGTGCTGGGTGGCGTGTACTCGGAGAAATCGAACGGTTGGTTCATCGGAGCCGTGGCTCGGTGCCGGGACCGGCGAATCGCGTTTTCAAGGACCATCAAATCCGGGGGGCGTTTTCCTGCTAAAATAAAAGCGTTGAAGTAAGTCTGCCGAACCCACCTTTCTGGTCCTACCCGGCTCCGCCGATTTTTCTTCCCATCTTTAACGTAACTTTTGCATGAATCACTTTTCTGAACTACCTCTGTCTTCTCAGGTTGAGAAGAACCTCTCCCGCAACGGGTTCAAAACACCGACCCCGGTGCAAGCACAATCCATTCCGCCGGCGCTGGCCGGCAAGGACCTGGTCGCCACCGCGCAGACCGGAACCGGCAAGACGCTCGCGTTCGCCCTACCGATCGTGGAACGGCTGCTGGCCGATACCAGTGGAGCGAAGTCCAACAAAAACGTAGGCAAGAACGCCCGGGCGCTGATTTTGAGCCCGACCCGGGAACTGGCGATCCAGATTCACGAAACCTTTCTGAAGATCGCGGCGGGCACCAGCCTTCGGGCGGCTATCGTCGTGGGCGGCGTCAGTGAGACGAACCAGCTCCGGCAGATCCGCGAAGGCGCGCAGGTCATCATCGCGACCCCGGGCCGCCTGGAAGATTTTCTACAGCGCAAGCTGGTGAAGCTCAGCGGAATCGAAATCTATGTTCTGGATGAAGCCGATCGGATGTTGGACATGGGTTTCCTGCCCGCCATCAAACGCATCGGCGCCGCGCTGCCGGCAGACCGCCAGACGATGCTGTTCTCGGCGACGATCGAAAAATCCGTAGCGCATCTGATCGCTCAGCAGGTGAACCACCCGGTGCGCGTCGAAATCGGCTCCATCAGCCGGCCCGCCGATCTGGTGGACCTCCATCTGTATCACGTGGAGAAGGCCCGGAAGCAGGCCATGCTGGAGCATCTGTTGGAGCGGGACTCGGGATCCTTTCTGGTCTTCGCCCGCACCAAACACGGCACGGACCGTCTGGCGCGCAAGCTGTCCGCGGCGGGATTTAAGGCCGCGCGGATCCACGGCGGCCGCACCCAGGGACAACGGAACCAGGCACTGGCTGGGTTCAAGAATGGCGACTATCGCATTCTGGTCGCCACCGACGTCGCCGCACGTGGCATTCATGTCGACGGCATCGCGCACGTCGTAAATTTTGACCTGCCGGCGGTCCCGGAGGACTTCGTTCACCGGATCGGGCGGACGGGTCGCGCGGGCGCTAAAGGCACCGCCTCGTCGTTCTGCATGCCGGATGAGCGCTCCGACATTAAACATATCGAACGCGTGCTGCGGGTCCCGCTGGAGCGTCGTGAGGTTCCCGCTGGACTTGAAGAACGCCAGCCCGACACGAGTTCGGATCGCACGCCAGCCCGCGACAACGAGCACCGGACGAGGCGCGCGAGGCCGAAATCGGGCGAAAGATCCCCGCAGAAGGGTAAGCAGCCCCGGAAGAAGTCGGGTCGCGAGAAGACCACCGCGCAGACCACTCCCCAGGATCGCCGAACGCCCGGTTCCAAGACCGCTAAACAACTGGCTCAGGACGATCTGGCGCGGCAGGCGGACACAGGTAAGCGCAATCGCGAACGCCGCCGCCGCTATTCCACCGAAGCCGAAGCCGATCGTCTTTCCGATATGTGGACTATGGGCGAGGCCCAGGGAGGGGAACGCGAGTCGCGTTCCGGGCGCAATTCCGGCAGCGGGAAAAAGCGATCCGGCCAAGGTGGAGCATTTCGAGGAAAAACCTCGAATCCCAACAGCGGTCGCCGCGGGCCGCGGAAACGCAGCGCGTCGCGCTCCTAGCTCGACGGCTTTTCGGGGCAAAGGCGGATCTACCAGTTTCGCCAGGTAGCGAACGCCTTTTGCCATCGCGGGGCGAGGCGTGAAAACGCCAGAAATCCCCCCGCGATTACGACGAACGTCGCGACGGAAACCATCGCAAAGAACGGCGACTCCGGAATCCGCGTGAACGCCTCGGAGACGAAGGCCGCATAGAGACCCACCACGGACCAATACATATACGTCAGATGCGCCCGGCCCCAGTGTTTGCCGGGCGTTCGGCGTAAGACGGGGACCAAGCCCGCGATCAACGTCAGTAAGCTGATCAACGCCGCGACGTGAAAGACCCCGAAGCCGCCGAACAGGTTGTACAGCAGAAATGCTGTCCCGTTCACCACCACCATGGCGCCCGCATAGGCGTAGCCCCACCGTTTATGCCGCCGGGTCCCTTTCGGCCCCGCAAGAACGATCGAGCCGAAGAGGAGACCCAGCAAAGAGGCGAGCAGGTGAATCAGCCCAGCCGGGCCGGAAACAAAGCCGTCCATCGCCACGACATTCTATAGAAGGCAGAGCAGGCAGGCAACGTCGGAAAGTAGGCCGGGAGGGTTGCTGAACCCTCCCGAGCGGGCTGCGGTGAGCGCGGTGAATAAATATGGGGATGAAGATTAAGGTATAAATGATCCGCGCGATTCGCATCATCCCAAGCCGCGACTACGCACCGGTGACACCACTGTTAGGATTCGGTGAATTGCGTTACAAAGCGCTGAACCGGGTCGAAATGTTCAGAACTTAGCCGTCCAGCTTGCTCTTCAGCAGCTTGTTCACCGCGCCGGGGTCGGCCTGGCCGCGCGTCGCCTTCATCACCTGGCCTACAAAGTAGCCGATCACCGTGGTCTTGCCGCCCTTATACTGCTCGACTTGCTTAGCGCTTCTGGCGATCACTTCCTCGACGATCTTTTCGAGCTCCCCTTCATCGCTCATCTGAGCCAGCCCTTCGCGATCGACGATCACGGATGCGGCCTCGCCGGAGATGGCCATCTTCGGGAACACTTCCTTGGCGATTTTGCCGTTGATCTTGTTTTCATTGATCATCTTGATCAACTCGCCCAGGTGTGCCGCGCTCACCGGAGATTCGGTAACCGGCTTATCCTCAGCCTTCAGCAGCGCGGCCAGATCGCCCATGACCCAATGGGCCGAGGAGCGGGCATCGCCGGAAGCCTCGGCGACCTGCTCGAAGAACTCGGCCGTGGCGCGTTCGGCCAACAGAACGTCGGCGTCGTAATCCCGCAGGCCCATTTCATTGATGAAGCGATAGCGCTTACTGTGCGGCAGCTCCGGCATCGCTTCCTGTACACGCTTCTGCCACTCGTCACTGACCTTGAGCGGAACCAGGTCCGGCTCGGGGAAATAGCGATAGTCGTGCGCGTCTTCCTTGCTGCGCATGCTAACCGTTTCGCCGGTCGCCGGATTGAACAGGCGGGTTTCCTGTGTCACGCGACCGCCGGATTCGACGATCCCCACCTGCCGTTCGATCTCTTCATTCACCGCCATTCTCAGGAAGCGGAACGAGTTCAGGTTCTTGACTTCGGCCTTGGTGCCGAATTCCTTGGCGTCCCGGAGCATCACGCTGACGTTCGCATCGCAGCGCAGGTGGCCCTTTTCCATGTCACAGGTCGAGGCCTCGACGTATTGCACCACCTGCTTGAGCTTGGTCAAATACGCGTAAGCTTCCTCGGCACTGCGGATGTCCGGCTCGGAAACGATTTCGATCAGCGGCGTGCCGGTACGGTTCAGGTCGACGTAGGTGTAGCGATTGGAATCCTTGAAGCCGTCGTGGATGCTCTTGCCGGCGTCGTCTTCCATGTGAATGCGGGTGATCCCGATGCGCTTCTTCTCGCCCTCGACCTCAATGTCCACCCAGCCGTGCTCGGCGAGCGGCCTGTCGAACTGCGAAATCTGGTAACCCTTGGGCAGATCCGGATAGAAATAGTTCTTCCGCGCGAAGACCGACGTCTCATTCACCTTGCAATTCAGGGCGAAGGCCGCGCGCACGGCGAGGTCCACCGCATGCCGGTTCAGGACCGGCAGCGCGCCGGGCAGCCCCAGGCAGACGGGGCAGACATTCGTATTCGGATCGGCGCCGAACCCGGTCGCGCAGCCGCAGAAGATCTTGGTGTTGGTGGCGAGCTGAACGTGGACTTCAAGCCCGATCACCGGCTGATATTTCGCGATGACGTCGGCATCCACGAAGGAGGTGGAAGACATGGATTTCATTATATCGGGCGCTTCCCGCAAGCCCCGAACCGCCCTTTCCACGCGGCTGGAGAAACTAGGGTCGCCTGTTTCGCATCTTTGTAGTAGAGATAGGAAAAGAAAGGAATTGCTTCATGACGCGCAAAATGACGAGTATCTTTGCCGTAGCGATCCTGATGAGTGCGGTGCTGCTGGGGCAGAATGGTGTGGCCACAGAGGGACAGCAATATATTGCCCGCGAGGTTCGGCACGAAATCCTGACGCTGCCGCTTTACAGCGTATTCGACGACGTCAAGTACGAGGTCAATGGGTCTGCGGTCACGCTGGGCGGTTGGGTGACGCGGCCGGTACTGAAGAGGACGATTGGCAACGAGGTGAGCAAGATCGAAGGTGTGGAGAAGGTCGACAATCAGATTACGGTTTTGCCTTTGCTTTCCTCGGATAACGCGCTGCGGATCGAACTGTACAACGCGATCTATGGGAATTTCGCGCTGCAGCGCTACGCCTTCAATTCAATCCCTCCGATCCGGATCATCGTGAACTTCGGCAGAGTCACGCTGGATGGCGTCGTCAACACCCAACTCGATAAACGCCTCGCGGTGACGCAGGCGTCCCAGGTCCCGGGTGTGCTCGGCAAGATCACCGACAATCTGCGGATCGATTCGGAGGGATAGCGGACGGCCTTGGAGGAGCGCCGATTCGGCGTTCCTCATCCACAGCCTCAACCACTATTCCCGCCGTCGATTGAATATCCGTTATCGCCATAGGCCCTACCTCAATCCTCGGGTTCTGCAGCTCTCGTCCTACGTTTTCTCCTCACCTAGACAGTTCTTGTCCCCGCATCCCGATTCTGTTGCAGAAACGAAAACTTCCCGAAATATTCGCCTGTTAGCTTACTCGGTGAACCGCTAGAGTTCACCAAGGAGATTTCATGAATATTCGCCATACTTTGCTCGCCGGTTGTCTCGTCTTGGCTTCCATCGCTTGCGCGGCTGGACCGCACGATAACCCCGGGCAGGAGCATAACAACAACGCCCAGAGCGCCTTCAGCTTCGCTTTCATGGGGGACATGCCCTACAAGCCTTACAACGAGCCGAAGTTCGAACGGCTGGTTGCGGAAGTCAATGCGGATCCTCGCATCCAGTTCGTGATGCACGCCGGCGACATCAAGTCCGGTAGCGAACTGTGCTCGGACGAACTGATCACGCATCGATTCAACATGTACCAGCAGTTCAAAGTGCCCTTCGTCTACACCCCGGGCGACAACGAGTGGACCGACTGCCATCGCACTAACAACGGCCCCTACGATCCCCTTGACCGGCTCGCCTTCGTTCGTAACCTGTTCTTCCCGGATCCGAATTACACAACCGGCGGCCGGAAGATGCCGGTGCACACCCAGGCCACCGAGAGTGGTTATTCCACCTATGTGGAAAACGTCTGGTTTGAGCGCAATGACGTGGTGTTTGCCACCGCTCACGTCATCGGCAGCAACAATGACCTCAAGCCCTGGACCGGCAAAAACGACGATGTTAGCCAGTTCGGTGAAGTCGCCGGCTCCGGCGTGCTGAGCCAGGCGCATCAGGACGAGTACAAGTACCGCAACCTGGCCGACCTCGCGTGGCTGGACACCGTGTTCGCCGCCGCCGAAAACGCCAAGGGACTGTTCCTGATCATGCAGGCCAACCCGGACTTCGAAACGTTCGATCCAGCCGCCGGCAACCCCGATCCGAACGCCGTGCCGGATCCCTCCACCCCGGGCTTCCAGAACTTCCTGGTGAAGTTCTACGAGAAGTCGAAGGAATACGGAAAGCCTGTCGTAATCGCCCAGGGCGATAGCCACGTGCTGCTGATCGACAACCCTTTCGACGAGGAGAGCCCGGACAAGTTCGATCCGCCGGTCATGAACGTCACGCGCGTGCAGACCTTCGGCCAGGACAACATCCATTGGATCGAAGTGATCGTGGATCCCAAGTCCGACAACGTCTTCACGTTCGTTCCGCACATCATCAAGGCCAACGTTCAGTAGTTTGAACCCCTCCTGAATACAGGCCCGCGGTGGAAGGATCTGCCGCGGGCTCCCGCCTGAAGGGGGCCGAGGTTCACCCCGCGGGAAGCATTGAGCGTCCCAATCCTCGATACAGGATCCCGCGGTAGACTTCCGCGCGCCGCGATCTCACCTTCCTGCGGCGTGCCCCGCTCCGACGATTTCAATCGCCTCATCGAACCGATCCCCACGCACGTTCTCCAGGAGCGTTTCCCAGTGGAGCCGGCCGAAGGTGATCTTGTTCTCCCGATCCTCCAGGTTGCATTCACCACTCCAGAAGCGGCGGTGGAAGTCACCAAATCCCGGCGGCCCATCGTCGAACTCCACCGGACCACTCATCGAAGCCAGAAAGAGATACACCATCCCGTAGAACATGTGGACGATCTGCTGCATCAGGTAGAACCGGGCCTGCCGATACGCATCCGGCGGTAAGCCGAAATATTCCGTCAGGTAAGCGCATTCCTCGTCCGCGGAGGTCACGATCATATTCGCCACCACAGCCAGGTCCGCATACCGATCGTTCAAAAACGCCGCTTCCCAGTCCACCAGCCACACGCGATCGCCATCGAACAGGATGTTGTCCGGCTTGAACAGGTCATTGTGGCTCGGGACCATATCCGGCCCGTCCAGCGAGCAGACCGCCAGCACCTGCGCGTAGCGGTACCGGGCCTCCTCAACGTCAATTTCCGGAACCAGTTTCTTCGCCTGGAACCGTTCAATCAGTCCCGCCTTGGCGACCCCCGGATTCAGCAGGAATGTGCAGGTGGTGTTCAGGTGAGGAGCCCGCTCCGGAAATGGCGGCAGCGCGTGCAGCTGCTTCAGGAGCCGTGGCATCCGAATGCGAGCATCGGCCGGATCGAACGGGACAGCTTCGACGAAATCCGTGATCGCGATCTTGTCTTCGACGCTGGTGTACCGGACCCTTGGCGCGAGCCCTGCTTCCCCCGCGGCCCTCATACAGGTGAAGTGAACCGTGGGATCGTCCGGGCGCATGATGATCCGCAACAGGTACGGACTTCCTCTGACAACGATGCGGAAGACCAAGGCGGACGTTTGTCCTTTGGTCAGTAATTCGATGTCCTCGGCCTCGTCGCCATCGAACGCCTCGCGAAGACCGCGCGCCACGGCCGCAGCCTTTTCCTTCGGGATCAGCTCGTGCAAAATCATAGCGGTTCCCTCCGTATCGTGCAAAATCACCGGCCAACCTTGAACCACTCGCCTGTCGATGCTACCCGCGGCGCCGCGTAAATACAAGTCTTGTTTTCAATGACTTATCCCTGCTATAGTGGAATTGGCGAAAGGGAGCCAGTCCCCATCAGCGAAGTTTTCCTTCCTCCGCGCCATCCGGCAAGTTGACTGCTAACCAGCAGTCCCATTGAATGAGAAGGAAGATCCCCGTATGCCATCCCCGGCATTTCCACGGTAGGATACGATGAGATACGATGCGTCCCGGATCGGAAGATCAAGGGCCTCAAGAGCAAGGAGAAATTCAAAATGAAATTGGCGACAGCAGCATTGCTTTTATCACTGGCGTCGGTGACGGCTTGGGCCCAGACAAATGCGGGCGATACGAAGTCCATTTCCGAAAAGCCTTTTAACGTGACGACGACGGATACCTTTGAGCTTCCCTGGCGGATCGCTTTCCTGCCCGATGGCCGGATGCTGGTGACCGAAAAGATCGGTCCGCTGTGGCTGGTCTCGGCCGAAGGAAAGAAAGAAGCGGTGGTTGGCGGAACTCCCGCCGTTTGGTGGCAAGGCCAGAGCGGCATGCTGGGCGTGTACCTCTCGCCCAACTTTGAACAAGATCAGAATGTTTACCTCACCTATGTGGAACCTGGCGACTACGGCGGGGGCCTCGCGCTGGGTCGCGGCAAGCTGAACTTGGAGGGACGGGGCGGCCCGTCGCTGCGGCCCTTCGAAGTCCTGTGGCGCCAGCGTCCCACGGGTATGGGCGGGCAGCCGGGCGGCGCCGTGGCGTTCTCGCCGGACGGTCAGTATCTCTACCTCACCGTTGGCGATCGCCAGCGCTTCACCCCGGCTCAGGACCCGAACCAGCCGGTCGGCAAGATCCTGCGCCTGACGCTGGACGGCAAGCCTGCCCCCGGCAATCCGTACGAAGGCAAAATCGGCGAAGCGACCATCACCCTGATCGACCCGCCGCGCAATACCGAAACCGCCAAGGAAGCGCCGGTAGTGAGTACCTATACCTTTGAAGAAGCCAACCTCACGCCGTCGGAGACCTGGGCGACCGGATTCCGTACGCCTTACGGTCTGGCCTTTTCGCCGAGCGGCGAGCTGTGGGAAGTGGAACACGGCCCGCGCGGTGGCGACGAACTCAACATGATCGAAAAGGGCAAGAACTACGGCTGGCCTGAGGTCGAATACGCCCCGAACTATGACGGCGTGGAGATCCCCAATCCGGATACGCGCCCTGAATTCGCCAAGCCGGCCATCTACTGGGTGCCGGTGATTGCTCCGGGCAACCTGATGTTCTATACCGGCAGCAAGGCCTTCCCGCAGTGGAACGGCAACGGCTTCATCAGCGGCCTGGGCACCCGGTCGATCAACCGCATCATCTTTGACGGCAAGGGCGGAGCCAAGGCAGCCGAGCGCTGGGACATGGAAAAGCGCATCCGCTTCGTGGGCGAAGCTCCCGACGGCACGATGTGGGCACTGGAAGACGCCAACCCCGGCGCCCTGATGCACATCACGCCGAAATAAGCAGCCGCATCAAAGCAAGCAGTCAGGATCGGGGCCGGAGCAATCCGGTCCCGATTTTTTTTGCCCCCCGCATCGCGCCGTACCCTACCCCGAATTCCGCTCCTCACAAAGATAGTAGAATCACTACCACATAAAGTAGTAGACTAACGACCACATTAGGTGGTAGGCTATCTACCACATGAGCGACAAGCTTGATGTTCTGCAAGGCACGCTGGACCTGCTGATTCTGCGAACGCTTCAATGGGGACCGCAGCACGGGCATGGAATTGGACAGGTAATTCGCGCCCGCTCCAATGATCTCCTCCAGGTGGAGCATGGCAGCCTGTACCCCGCGCTCCAACGCCTGAAAGCGAGGGCTGGATCGAATCGGAATGGGGCGTCACCGAAAACAACCAGCGCGCCAAGTTCTATCGTTTGACCGAAACCGGACGCAAACAACTCGCGGCGGAAGAGTCCAAGTGGAAGTTGTTTGTGAAGACCGTGGGCCGCGTACTTCGTTCCCAGGAATAGCCGCAAAGGGGGTAACCCCCCGGGGAGTTGGACAATGTGGAAGAGAGTCCTCTGGTGGTGGCGTCGCGACGAGGAAGAAGACGACCTCGACCAGGAAATCCAGGCGCACCTTGCGATCGAGGCGCGCGAACGCCGGGAGGCCGGACTGAATGCCCAGGAAGCCGCAAGTCGCTGCCAGAAAGGCCTTCGGTAACACCACGCGGATCGCGGAAGAGACGCGCGACGTGTGGCGCTTCGCCTGGCTCGAAGAGATCTGGGAGGATACCCGCTATGGTTTGCGCAGGCTACGGCATAACCCCGGGTTCGCCGTCACCGCGAGCCTGACGCTGGCGATTTGCCTGGGAGCGAACGCGGCGATCTTCACCATCGTAAATGGCGTGCTGTTCGCATTCACTCTCGGTTCCAGATCCTGACGCAATAGTGCTCATCGGCAATCAGTTTCCCAACACCGGTAGTGGAGGGTTTGGAGAGACCAGCGCGCCCCGCAATTATTTCGACCGGCTGAACGGCGTCCCCGCGCTGAGCGAACAGGCACTGTTCACGGGGACCGACCGGGTGATCACCACTGGCGGAAGCAGCCTTCGGGTTCATGGGATGGAGGCGACTCCGTCACTGTTCCCGCTGATAGGGATCGACCCCGCCTACGGGCGCGCCTTCACTCTCGAAGAAGGCGAACCTGCCGAAGCCTCACGCATCCTGCTCAGTCACGGCTTGTGGCAGGATCTGTTTTCGGAAGACCCCAATGTCATCGGCATAGCGATCCGAGTGGATGGCACGCCGCTGCAGGTTGTTGGTGTTATGCCGGAGGGGTTCTCCTTCTTCGATCCGGAGGTGCAGTTCTGGGTTCCGCTGGCGTTTACTCCGCCGGAGAAGCAGAATCCGATCGCCAACAACTGGTTCCATATTGGACGCGTGGCGCCAGGCGCAACCATTCAGCAGGTGCAGGCGCAGGTGGACGCCGTGAACGCCGCGTTCCTGGAGTCGGTCCCCGCCCTGCGTCCGACGCTCGAGAACGCCGGCTTTTATACAGTAGTCGTCCCGCTTGGTGAGGTGATGATCCGCGGAGTTCACGACGTTCTGTACTTGCTCTGGGCGGGCGCCGCGCTCGTGCTGCTGATCGGCGCGATCAACATTGGAGTCCTCTCACTCGTCGAAACGCAGCTTCGAAGCCGGGAGCTCGCAACTCGTCTCGCGCTCGGCTCAAACCGCCTCCGCCTGAGTTCCTTACTGATCGCGGAGAATCTCACGATTGCCTTGATCGGCGGACTTCTTGGACTGGCGATCGGCTGGGTCGCACTCCAATCCTTCGGCGTGATCCATTTCGACCGGCTTCTCCTGCTGAACCGACCCGGCCTTTCGCCCACGGTGATCCTGTTCGTGCTTGCATTGTCAGTGGCTACCGGCTTCCTGCTGGGACTCTCTCCGCTCCGGCATCTGGTTCGTCTTGACCTTGTTTCGAACCTGCATGAGACGACGCGCACGGGAAGCCCCGGCGTACGGACCGGGCGGCTTCGCAAACTTCTGGTCACGGCGCAAATCACGCTGGCGTTTGTTCTGCTTAGTGGCGCAGGTCTTCTAGCCGTGTCGTTCCGCCACCTGATCGCAGTGGACCCGGGCTATTCGATGGACAATCGCATTACCGCGAAGTGAACCTCCCAGAGGAACGCTATCCGAACACAGGCTCCGCCTCGGCCCTGTTGGATCGAGTGGAGGCGGCGATCCGCAACGTGCCCGGGGTCCTCGGCACAGGTGCAACTACGATCGTTCCGCTCCGGGGCGACTCCAGCCTGCAGCCGGTGATCACCGAGGACAATCCGTTGGCAGATCAGGACTCGATCCTCACGCCTACATGGATCCACGTGACGCCAGGTTTCTTTGACGCGATGGGAGTTTCTTTCGTCGCCGGCCGGGATATCGAGGGTGCCGATAACCAGAAGGCGCTGATCCAGGGGCCAGGAACATCCGGAGTCGCCGTCGTGGATGAGACGTTCGCACGAACCTTCTGGCCTGACGCGAATCCCGTCGGGAAGCGCTTGTTTCTTCCGGGTGTCCGCAATGCTTTAAAGGTCCGCGACAACACGCGCTGGCTGACCGTCGTCGGGGTCGTGCCGGCTTTGAAGCTGGAGAAGCTGGTGGGGAACCGCAGCGCGGTGGGGGCTCTATACACTCCGTTCGGAGAAACCAATGCGAATACGCCGATGCGCAACTTCGGATTTGTCATCAAGACCGGGAATGCGCCGGCCTCCGTGATGCCGGATGTTCGGCAGGCGGTGGCGCGGATCGATCCGGAGCTGGTTTTGTTCGACATTCAGACTGTGTCGGAACGGGCCTCAGCTTCCGTGCAGATGGAGCGGCTCGCGATGATTCTGTCTATTACCTTTGCTCTGGTTGCGCTGTTGCTTTCCATCGTTGGTGTCTACGGGGTGCTCTCGTACATGATTGCGCGGCGCCGGCGCGAGTTTGGGATTCGGATTGCGCTCGGCAGCCCAAGTTCGGAAGTCGTCAAACTCGTGTTGAGAGAAGCATTGATGGTAATCGCCTTCGGCCTGTTGATCGGAGGCGTCGTCGTGATATGGTTGCGTCCGCTGATCGCCAGCCTGTTGTTCGGCATGGGGGCGGATGACGATCGGGTGCTGCTGACTGGGGTCGCGGTTACGCTCGCGGCGACCGGGCTGCTCGCCTGTCTGCTTCCGGCTCGGCGCGCCACGCGTGTGGATCCTGCGATCGCGTTGAACGACGGCTAAGCACAAGCACTGAGCGCCTGGGAAGTATTTAAGGGGAGCGGACGAACGCTCCCCCATGGGGTCTAACGCACCAGTGGCGGCCAGGCCAGCACGATCCGGTAGTCAAAGTAGATGATCGCGAGTGCGACGCCGATCGCGACCAGCACCAGCAACGCCAGCAACCAGATGAAGAATGCCTTCCACGGGAACCTCTGTCCTTCGCGATGCAGCACCAGCAGGTAGCTGGCGAACACACCCAGGAAGAACAGCAGAATCATGGGAACGGCAAACAGCGTGAGGTTCACCGGATCCGGCGTCGGCGTGATGACGGCCGCCAGGATCACGATGATGAGAACCGCATAGCGGGCATTCCGCATCAGGAATCCCGGAGTCGTAATGCGCAGCAGCGTCAGGAAGAAGACGGCCACCGGCATCAGGAACAGCACCGAGACGCCCAACATCACGTTGACGAACAGCGAGAAGTAACTATCGATGGTGATGTCCGGTTCGACGCCTACATCGGAGCCGATGGTCAACAGGAACTGCAGCGCCATCGGGAACGCGATGTAGTAGGCAAACAGCCCGCCTGAAACAAAAAGTCCGGCGGTCACCAGAATGAACGGCCCGGCCCACTTGCGTTCATTGGGATACAGGCCTGGCGCGACGAACGCCCAGATCTGATAGATCACCCAGGGCGCAGCCATATAAATTGCGGCCACCAGCGGCGACCACATCCAGATGATGGTGAACTGCTCCATCGGAGTGATAGCAATGATCCGCCCATTGGCGACCTCCACCGCGTTTCGCAGCGGTGCTTGCACCCAGTTCCACAGCGGATAGGAGATCAGCACCGCCAGCAGGAACGCGACGCCGCCTCCGATCACGATCGAGATCAGCCGCGAACGCAGCTCCTCCAGGTGGTCCATGAACGACATGCGCAGCATGCCGTCCTCTTCGTCATCCCCGTCATCATCATCGTCGTCTTCGCCGAAGTCAGCGTCGTCCCCATCTGGAGGTGGAGGTGGCGGAGGAGCTGGCGCGGCCGGCGGCTGCGAGCTCCCCCCCTCCAGCTTCTCCTTGGGCGGCATCAACGAACTGGGATATGCGCTGTAATCTTCGTCCGGATCCTCGGGATAGTGGATCGGCTTCTCGCCGGGCTCTTCCGTCTTTCCTTCGGAATCAGAGGAAGCATCGGAGACGTCGCCCGCCGGGGAGTCAGCAGGCAAACCGGAAGAAGATTCTGGAGATGTCGAATCCAAAGAAGGCGTCTCGGACGAATCCGTCGGAGTTTTCGGCTCCTCGGGCGAGGCACTCCCGTCCCCGGCGGCGGAATCGCCGGCCGCACCGGCAGCTTCCTCGCCAGGGCCCTTATCCGCCTCGGAGGTATTCGAGCTTTCAGATGGAGCGGATTCCGAAGGAGTCTCCCCGGAAGGTGCGCCTTCAGGGCTTTCCTTCTTTGGAGTTTCTCCCCTCGGAGGTCCCCCACTTGGAGACCCCGAAGAAGACGACGCCGAATCCTCGGACGGCCGCTCTTCGGGCGTATCTCCGCCCTTGATCTCATCCATAGCGTTCTATGTTTCCTGGAGCAGCGGGGTGTGTTTCACCGCCTCCCCTGAAAGGGAAGCTCACCCATTTTTCGCTGCATCGGGATTCGCACTCGGCTGAGCCGGAGTTGGAGCCGGCTGGGAGCCGCGCGCCACCGTACCTTCCAGCGCGGGTTCCGGCTTCTTTTCGGCTGCCGAACTCGCCTGGGCGGTTTCGACCGGCTTGGCCTCGGCTAGTGTTTCCACTGCCGTTGCTTCGGTCTTTTCAGCTGGCTTTTCCGCCTGCGCGGTTGCCGTGGTGCTTGTCCCGTTTGAGGATGGAGCGCCTGATACTGCGGAAGCGCCTTCCGGGTTCTTATTGGTAGAGGTGTCCGGATTCAGCGGGTTCAGCGGACTTTCCGTCACGGTGGACTTGATCTGCTTCACCGTTTCCCGCGTAGCCTGTTGAATCGATTTGTTTTCCTGATCCAGAGAGTGCATCTCACGCTCGAACGTCGCTTTCAGGTCGTTCGAAGCGCGGCGAAACTCGGTCATCGTCTTGCCTATGGTTTTCCCCAGCTCCGGAAGCTTGCGGGGCCCAAACAGAATGAGGGCAAGAATAAAGATGACCACCATTTCTGGTACGCCTAGCGTAAACATCGTGCGCCCTCCCAGGTTCATTTTAGCATGAGGCGCTCCCCCGGCCCCGATCCGGGAAGGCTCCAAGTTTTCGCGACTTTTCAGTGGATTAGCGAGGATTCGCGTCTTGGAAGGAAGGGGGTTCCGGCGGAGTTAAGGGGACTCCGCCGGAGATGGCTCAAAAGCATCAGGAGGGGTCCTAAACGTTTGAGCGCAAACCTGTTTCAGCCACAGTCCTTTAATGCCGTGTGGACCCGGCCCTGTAAATACAGACGATTGGAAGCAACCGAACGTTTCGATCAATTCCCGGCCTCGTCCGCCACCGCGCTGCCTGGAATCGTGGGATTCCGGGCTTCCAGCGCTTGGATTAGCATAGCCGCGCTGGGGATCTCCGCCGCTGCCAGCTTCAGATGATGCAAGCTTTCCTCAGCTTGTCCCTGATTCAGCAGTATCCACCCCAGAACGTACCGTGATTTGGGACGCTCCGGGTCCAGTTGTACCGCCCTTCGGGCGTGACCCACCGCGGCATCCAGATTTCCACTCAGCCCCAGCGCGTAGGCCAGGTTGGAATGGTTTGCCGCGTGGCCGGGCAGTGCGTCCACCGCCATCTTCAGCGTTTGGGTCGCAACGGCCACGTTACCGAAGCTCAGATACTGCGCCCCCAGCATGCCGAGCGCATAGGGCCTCGCCCCGGGCATCTCCAAGGCCGCTTCCAGAAGCTCCGATCGCGGCATGGCGTTTTCCCTCGTCCAACAACCGTTGCGCGGCCTGGATCTGCTTACGCGCATCGCCTTCCAGCGGATGCAGCAGTTCCCCCATGGAAACCGAACCGCCCTCATGCCCCTGTTTCTGCGATGGAGGCTCGGCGAGATGTAATCCCCACTGGGTCCGGTCCCCGGGTAAGTCTCCGAAGCGCGACGTGCGGCCGATCGAATCAAAATACTCGTCGGCAAGCGTATCCTTCGGAACGCCGAGCGGCCCCTGGAAACGAGGTCCCGGTCCGCTCCAGCGACGCGACTCCTCCATGTCCACGAATTGCGCCATGGCCGGCGCCGTCAATCCCACCGCGACCAGGAACGTCGTGCACAGTCGTGTAGCCAGGCTGAAAGCGGCAGCGCGCCCAACACCCAACCGGTATTTGTTTTTATGGGGTTCCGGCGGGAAATCCACCGGAGAAAAATGGAGACAGCTCTCCCGTATGTGTAGACACACATCCTCCTTAAACGGATTTACGTTATTGGGGCGTTTCCACTTGGCCCGAAAGACCAGGGGAACTCAAACGAGGATGGTTCCACTTCCGTGCCAGACGCCCCGGGACTGACGGGACGTCTGGATCTCCCAGCTAGCCAGTTCCGCAGGGTCCAGTTGCGTTTCGCGTTACTTTCTCCGGGAATGGGGGATCCGGGAAAGCTTTGCGGCTTTTGAACCAGCTAACTATGTTTTCCAGCGTACCGGGGATCTCCCGGCTCGTCCAATCAATTCTCTTTATCGAGCCCTTCGATTTTTTTCTACCCACGAGCTATAAAGTTCATCTAAGGTTCATTGCTGCTTGACGTCTTACTATTTGCCAGAATGTTTCCGGGGGATGTTCGCCCGGTGCTGAATGGCATAGACTAACGTCCATCCGTCCAATTAGATCGAGAAACAAACGCATGCGAGTTTTGTGGTTACTCATCGCGGCGATCGGGCTGACGGCGTCCCCGGCAGGCGCGCAGGCTCCGTCCATTCAGGCACCCGAAGCGACGACGCCACCGGAAGCTCCCGCCTTCGGTCGCGTCTCAGGATTCATCAGAATGTCATCAGGGTTCCCCGTCGCTGGCGCCCGCGTGTCGCTGACGATATCGGACGGAAGCGTGTCCTATGCCGTAGGTAGCCGCGACGACGGTTCGTTCCTGTTCGAAGACGTCGACCCGGGCCTGTACCTGATCCGCGCCACTAAAGGGGCGGACGAAAGTCTCCAGGCCGCTCCCATCGCCGTAGGCCCGGGATCAGAAGACGAAGCGGAGCTCATCCTGGCCGAATTCAGCTTGATTTCCGGCCGCGTCTACGATGCCGAAGGCGACCCCGCGGCGGGGATCCTGGTCACGGCTGTCTCTTATGGAGTTCTTGAGTCGGGCCAGCGCAATTCCAATCGAGCGGTGTCGGCCCCCACCGACGCCCAGGGCAATTATTCCATCGAGCGCTTGCCCCCGGGCGCCTATTTTGTCCTCACCGATCCGGCGCTCGGACGGCCACCCCTCCACGACGACGATCCGCTCGCCGCAAATCCGGATAGTGCCGAGCGGATGGTGCGGACCTTTTATCCCAACTCGTTGAACCGCGCCAGCGCCATCCGGGTCATCCTGGACGGCGAGCACCCGGTTCCGCAAACGGCGATCGACATCCGCATCCGCAAGGAGAGAGTCTATTCGGTGGAAGGAACGGTTGTGGACGATTCCGGTGATCCGCTACCGCATCTCGATGTTCAACTGAGCCCCGCCGAAGGCAGCTATCGTTTCGTGGATAGCAAAACCATCAATTCTGACGCGATGGGTCGTTTCGATTTTGATGATCTGCTGCCCGGGCAATACCGGATCACTGCCATTCCCACAACCAGGAACCTGCAAGGGTCCGCTGCGGTTTCCATCGGCCGGCAAAGCATTTCGGACCTCCGGCTGGAGCTTCGAGAAATCCAGGATCTTCCCGTTCACGTCAGCAAAGCGAATGGCGATCCGCCGGGACAGCGCATGCTGCTGACGTTGCGCGATGCGTACGGAAACAGTACAAGAACCGCCATCGAACCGGACGGCTATGGCCTCATTGAGGCCCCGCTGGCCGGACCGTCAGGAATAGACGTGCAAGAGCTTCCCGAAGGCTTCTATGTACAGGCGATACGCTACGCCGGACAGGACATCACCGCGGGTTCGCTGGACCTCGCTAATGGAGTCAACGGTGGCCTGATCATCATCCTGGAGGAAGGCGCGGCGACGATTTCCGGCGTGCTGGCGACCCCGCACGGGGAACCGACCGAAGGAATCGTGACGCTACTGCCGGATCCATCCGGCCCGCTTGGTTCGGTCCGGGGCTTGCAGGACGCCGTTGCCGACAAGAACGGGGTATTCGCATTCGATGGAGTTGCTCCGGGGAATTATGTATTAACCGGGTGGCCTACGCTGATGGACCCAACCTTACAGCGGCAATTGACGATTTCGATCTATACCGACGATGCCTTCCGCACCCAATTCCGCTCGCAATCCGAACGAATCTCAGTAAAGCCTGGCGCCTCCGTCTACCAGACGCTGGAGCCGTTGTCTCCCGCCCTGATCGAACAGCAACTGGCCATCGCCCCGTAGCAAATCCAACCGGCAATTTCCTGATTGAATGAGAAGCGGATTCCCGCGCTTAAATGGAGAGGATTTTCTTCAGTTTTGTAATTCTGTATGCTAATTGCCGTCCGGTTCCAACTGAAATGCGAAAATGCCGACGTCCATTCAACCAGGTAGGCCCGCGAGGGCTCATCTTAGTAGTGCTCGCCTGCCTGGCGGCGAACGCGCAGGGGCCCCGCAACGCATCGATCTCCGGAACCTTACGCCTGGAGAGCGGGGAGCCGGTGGCCAACACCGAGCTTTGGTTTCTGCCCCTTTACGTTGCCTACGCGCCACCCGGCTCCTCGATGACCCAGACTGATGACCAGGGCCGGTTCGCCTTCCCAGGCGTGCCAAGCGGCGATTTCCATTTCCTGTTGCGCGACCCGCTCCTGGCGCTGGATACGGCAGTAGGTCCGGAGGGTCCGCGCGTGCACCTGGCTCCGGGCGAAGCGCGTACCGGAGTCGAGGTCAGGCTGATTCCGCCCCCCTCGGTGTCCGGGCGCGTCTTCGATGACAAAGGCAATCCCGCCGAAGGCATTGAAGTGCGGGCGGTACGCGACGAATTTGATTCCGGCACCGGCGCGGAGACGTTATCCTTCGCCGGTAGCGTCAAGACGAACCGAGCCGGAGACTACCTATTCAAAAGTTTGCGCCCGGGCCGGTATTACGTGACCGCGGGCCCGGAATGGACTCCCGAATCCGCAGACGCAACCGACGAAGAAAGCGTCCTTGTGCGCACGTATCACCCCAGCGGGACGCGATTCAATACGGCACTGCCGGTGGATCTCGAGTGGTCGTCGGACGCAACCAGCGTGGATGTTCGCCTGCGTGCCGAATCCCTGGTTTCCCTGCGCGGGACCACGGTCGATGAACGCGGCAACCCTGAGCCGGGCTATGTCGTGCTGCTGACGGAATTGGACAACGGACCGCGCGACCCGGATGCCGTGCCGGTTGCAACGTCGGATGAAGCCGGTCGGTTCGCCTTTCCGCATCTATTGCCGGGGCGGTATCTGCTGACGAGTACTGCCAATAAAGGCGACCCGGGTCCGCGGGGTGTGCTGAACGGGCGCGCGGAAGTCTTCATGGGAGACGACGGCATCGACGATTTCGAACTGCGGCTCCAGCGCACCGAGGATCTCGTCTTTCACATCCGGATGGAGGATGGGTCGCCCCGCGAACGGCTCCCTATTGCGCTGCGGGACCCCGAAGCTGACGTGCTGCACCAGGGGCAGTCGGACCTGGACGGAACGGGCGTGATCTCCGCGATGACGGCGGGCCGCCTGATCCTCAAGCTCCCGTTTCATCGAGGACTCTATGTGAAATCGGTAAGGTACGGAGGCCAGGACATTACAACCTCGTATTTGGATACGACATCCGGCGTTGTTGCCGACCTGGAGATCGTGATGGCGGGGAATCCAGGAGAGATTGCGGGTCGGGTGCAGGACAAATCCGGGAATCCAATCGGAGGAGCCTGGATTGCGCTGTGGCCGAACGAACTTGGTCCGCCGGACTCGCTGCGCTCCGTGATCAGGACGGAAGCCGGGGGAGATGGTGCTTTCCGGTGGGGTCCGCTTGCTCCGGGCGAGTATTGGCTGGTCGCGCTGGAGCGCGATGCGTTCAGCGGTAGTGGCGAAGCTTACGGTGCGCTGCTGAAGCCGGAGTTCCTGCAGGCGCTTCGCCCGCGCGCCGAGCACTTCAAGGTCACCGAGGGCAGCAACGCTTCCTACACGTTGGAGCCGATCCCGGTCGCCGACATTGAGCGCATCCTGGCAAACTTGCCCTAGGCGCTACGCCGAGCCGCATCGTGAAATCACGGACCTGCTCTTGAGAGAGATGCTCTAGTACGCTGATCCCGAGATGCGCCGATCGATACGGGCCAATCAGGCAACTCAGGGCTCTAACTAAACTCGCGAAAGTTAAAAAGAATAGTGATTCGGGGTATCTCTTAACGTTCAAGAGGTTACGAGGTTGCACTGTTCGCCCGCAGCCGGAGGCGGTCCACAGAGTTATGCGGCGGGCGCAGGCTGGGCAAAAATCCGGGTACACCGTAGTTTCGATCGATTCGTCCAAGAAGGACAGAAAGGTGGTAAACAGCTGACGGCAAATAGGAAGGAATGGTCGGGGCGAGAGGATTTGAACCTCCGGCCTCCTGGTCCCGAACCAGGCGCTCTACCAGGCTGAGCCACGCCCCGACTGGGCTTCTGCCGGACGCCGCGAACGGGCCCGGACAGCAATAAAAAGGCCTGCAGCACGCGCAGGGCACCTTCGTCAGTATACCATCGCAACGGCCCCGCGCCCGTGGCGGCTCACCTTTTTTTAGATAAATAGCTGGCCGGGCGCATACATATTTAACATTGCCGCGAGTCCCCGAGTGAGCCCCGCTCGCCCGGATATTTCACAGCACCCAATCGATATCGTCTGGAAGGCCGATGAGCGCGGCGTCCCGGAGCGCGCCTTGGGGCGGTTTCATCGTCCCGAGCTCGACCGCCTTCGGTTTGCCGCCTTCTTCCTGGTCTTCCTGCACCACACCATGCCGGGGTCGACGGCAGGCTATGCCGATGCCGGACTCCCGCAGATCGTCGCGCAAGGGCTGGCGGCATTCGCGCGTGCGGGCGGATTCGGTGTGGACCTCTTCTTCGCGCTGAGCGCCTATCTGATTACTGAACTCCTGCTGCGGGAACGGGCACATACCGGCACGGTCTCCGTGCGGAAGTTCTACATCCGCCGGATGCTGCGCATCTGGCCGTTGTACTTCCTGGCGTTGCTGGTGCTGGCTCCCGCGATGCGCTGGATCGTACCGGGCGACGCCATGCCGGGCGGCCACCTGATGGGATATCTATTGCTCAGCGGCAATTGGGCGTCGGCCTATTGGGGCTACCCGGCGAGCTCATTCGCCCTTTTATGGTCGGTCTCCATCGAGGAACAATTCTATTTGCTATGGCCGTGGCTGACGAAGCGATTCGCCGGCCGTTTGACCGCGCTGGCCGCCATGATGCTCGCGCTGGCGTGGGGTACGCGAGTATTGACCGCCGCCGGCGGGGTCGAACATCCGGGCGTCTGGTGCAATACGCTCGCGCGCCTGGATCCGATCGCTGGGGGAGCCTTGCTGGCCTACTGGCTGCATGGCCGGGGATCCCAGGCGTCCCATTTGGCCGGAGCCTCTATCTCGTGGGTGGAATGCTACTGATGATTGTGCTCGGCGGATTGGGCGATCTCGCGGGCTGGGGATCGCTCTATACCTATCCGCTAGTGACCGCAGCGTGTCTGGCGATCCTCTACGGAAGTCTATCCGGAGAGGAAGCGTCAGCGCCTCCGTCCAAGCCCACGATCTGGGCGGCGATGCGATCCGCCGCGAACGGCGTTCTCGCACATCTCGGCAAGATCAGCTTCGGCCTCTACGTATTTCATGTGGCAGCGATCCGGGTTACAGAACAGTTCTGGGGCGGGGAACTCATGGGCGTGAGCTTGAACGCGGCGGCCCTTCTGCTGACGATCCTCGCCGCGACCCTCTCTTATCGATTCATTTGAGGGCCGTTTCTGCGTTTGAAGGAACGCTTCGCGGTTGTCTCCTCGCGCCCGATTTAGCGCTTAGCGGAACAGCAGCAGGCAGGACACGAACGTCATCGCCACCACCAGCGTTTCGAACAGCTTTTGCGGGATCCGGAAGATCAGCCAGCGGCCGGTGAGCGCGCCCAGGAATACCGCGGGAACCACGCACAGGTCAAAGGTCAGGCTCTGCGCCGAGTACAACCCGTGATAGGCGTAGACCGGCGAGTTCACTACGTTTCAGGATCAGGAAGAACCAGGCTCCGGTGCCGACAAAGCGCTCCTTGGGCAGGTTCCGGCTCAGGAGAAAAAGGTTCATCACCGGGCCGGCGGCATTGGCCACCGTGGATGAGAATCGGGAACCTGGCCAATCTTCCGGCGCCCGGCCCCCGCTACAATCGAATTCATGCACGCGCTGAATGTTGCACAACGGGGAGATCCGTCCGGTGAGCGATCTTTCCCTGTCGGTGGGCCAAGTCGGCCTGCTATCCGGATGGGGCGTCTTTTCCACGATCCGCGTCTATGACGGTGTGATGTTTCATTGGGAGCGCCACTATGCCCGCATGAAACAGGACGCCAAACGGATGCGCGTTCCCTTCCCGGAGGACCCCGATGCGCTGGAAGCCGATCTGAATCGACTGATTGTGGCGAACGGTCCCGCCGATGGCAGCACGCTTCCCAACTCGACGCTGCGCGTGATCGTGGTGCGGAACAAGGGAGGCCTCTACGAAGGCCCGGGTCCCATGCCCGATTACGATGTGATCGCGTTCACCACCGAGGTCTACGGCTGGCCGGAATCGGTGCGGCTCGGGGTGGTGCCGAACGCCCGTTACGCGGCGAGCGAGTTCCGTGGGGTGAAGGGAAGCTGTCCTGGGCGCATAATCTCACCTGGTATGAGCGTGCCCACGAGCAGGGCTACGACGAGGTGATTCTCCTCAACGAGCACGAGAAGTGGCCGAGTGCACCTCGGCGAACATCTTCGTTGTGAAGGGCAATGAGGTCTGGACCCCGCCGCTGGAGTCCGGGGCGCCTGCCGGGAGTGACACGCTCGGTCCTTTTGGAGGATCTCCAAGTTGCCGGACTTCGTTTTCTGGAACGGAAGCATAACGTTGGAGGACCTCCGCACGGCCGATGAGGTCTGCATCACGTCCACTACCCGGGAACTGATTGCCGCGAGCTACATCGAAGGCTTGGACATCCCGGGGCGGGAACGGGACGTGCGAGCGTATAGTACTAGAACTAAAGTCTCACATCCGAAATTATATCTATAGTAAAAAGTGACCAGTACGGATATAATGTCATAGATAACGTCCCATGCAGCTCGTATGCCCAAAATGTGGAAGTCGGGAAACGCGTGTTTCGAATAAGTCCAGCTTTTACACTAGTTTAAAGGCGCTTTTCGGAATCTACAAGATGCGTTGCCGACGGTGCCGCCATTCCTGGGAAACCAGCGCCTGGGCCAATCAGGCCTGGAGATATGCGCGTTGTCCGCGTTGCTACCGCCAGGATCTGAGCACCCGGACACCTCTTGTACTACAACCCTGATTTCAGCACCGGATTGCTGCTGGCCCTTGGTGCGCGTCCCCAACGCTGCGAGGCCTGCCGTTGCAACTTCGCCAGCTATCGTCCGCGCCGCCGCCGCTATTCCCGGAAGCACAAGGAGGTCGACACAACGTCGCTTCCCACCAAGCCCCGGTCCATCGCGTATTTCGCGGGGAAGGAATGGGACCAGGCGAAGATCCTGAATTCGAAGGTTCCAGATCCGCTGACCCCAGATCCGGCTGACCCCGGACGGACTGACTGCGGATAGCTACCAGAAGCATTAGGCTCTTCGCCTATGCGCCGGTCCCAGCCCGGAACATCCCCTCGTCCTATTGGTCGCGTCTATTGGTCTAGCGTGTCGCGCACTTTGCCGAGCAGTGCCCCCAAGCGTGAACGGCTTCGGCAGGAAACGGGCGCCGGGAGGATTATTGCCACCCCGCACGCTTTCATCATCGGTGTAGCCGGAGATATACAAAACCTTCAGACCGGCTTGCTCGGCGAGCAGTTTCTGCGCCAGATCCGGCCCATGCAACCCTGGGGCAGCATCACGTCGGTGAGCAGCAAGTCAATGCGCTCGCCATGCTCGGCGGCCACGGTGATCGCTTCCTCGGCGCTGCCGGCGTCAATCACCACGTAGCGCTCGCGCGTCAGGATTTTGCGCATCAAGCCGCGGATCCCGGCCTCGTCATCTACCACCAGGATCGTCTCCCGGGTGGTCTCTAGGCTCCGGCTCAAGCACCTCTTCGATCTGGGCGGATTCCTCCGGCGTCCGCTCCTGGGCCTCCGTATGTTCCACACGGGGCAGGTAAATGAAGAATGTGGACCCGCGGAAGGGTTGCGAATCGAACGCGATATCCCCCGCCCACTCCCGCACCAGCCGGTAGGCCTCCGCGAGAAAGATTGTGCCGGTCGCCCCGGCCTCCCCGAGGCCGGGATCAAAGACTGGACACCCGCTGGTCCGGGGTCGATGCCGCGCCCGTCGTCGCGGATCGTGATGCAAACATAGGAGCCCGCCTTCAGCGGCGCCAATTCGATCTGTTCCTGAATCTCCTGAGTGTTCCAGCTCACCGTGAGCCGCGTCCGCTCGGCGCGGGTTTCAGGCGTACCGTGGGCAACCGCGTCCAGCACCTGCGAAAGCTGTTCCGGATCGGCGTTCACCCACAACGGAGACTCGCTGGGAACCATGTCCAGGGTGACGTTCTCGCCCGCGGCCTGGGCAATCTGGCTCTCCATCCCGCCCATCATCTCGTCCAGATAGATCCGCGTCGGAGGATTGGCGGAGCGCTTGGTGAGCTCGTTGAGCTCCAGGGCGATCTCCGACATCCGCTGGGCAGCGGTGACTATCTCCTGCGCATCGCCGTGCAGGGGGTGCTCCGGGCCGAGTTCGGTCACCAGTTCCTCGGCGAACCCATTGGCGATCATCAGCGGGTTGTTCAGTACGTGCGCCAGACGGCCCGCGAGTTCTCGAGCGCGTTCAAACGGCCCGCCCGCAGGATCTGCTGCTCCAGCCGCTTGCGTGGTCCGATCGCCGTGACGACGCCCGTAATGGTGCGGGGCTTCTGAGCGGGACCGGCGACGCGAATCGTCTCGCGGCACCAGACCTCGGATCCCGAGGAAGACAGCGCGCGGAACTCGGCCGAGGCATCGCCTCCGGTTTTCAGCGCGGAGCGGTACAGATCCATGGTCGGGGCGCGGTCTTCGGGGTGAATGCGCTCCAGGAAGAACTCCGGCCGGGCGATCCATTCCAACTCGACGTAGCCCAGCAACTCCTGTGCGGCGCCGGACACGGATTGGAACTTCAGGGTGGCGGCATCCGCCTCCCACACGATCGCGGGCAAGTCCATCAGGGGGACGGCCTCGGCGCCGGAAGTCCGGGAGGGCAGCAGCGGGCGGTTCCGGCGATTCGATCGGAATCTCGTCGCCCGGCTCGCGGTGGATCTCCGGTTCGGTCTCCAACTCCTGCTTCGGCCCCGCTCCCACACGGATTCCTCTGCGGGTGCGGCCTGGCGATCGGCGGATCGACATCCCGCTCGGGGAGTTCCTGAAAGCCTCCTCGACAGCGGCCTGCGCGGTTGGCATCGCCGAGGATTCCTTGAAATCCATCAGTAGCATGATTTCCAGTTCGGCATCCTCGTCGCTGTTGCGGATAGGGATCGCTGAAACCAAGACAGGACGACCCAAGGCGATCGCATCCAAAGTCTGCGAGGTCGAGGCCGGCACGCGCGGAACGTTGCTGATCCACGCATTGATACCCTCGATCCCCACCACCTGCTCCAGGGACCCTCGGCGAAGCTCATCGCCTCGGACCCCAAACGACCGGCGGAACGCGCGGTTCGCCCACACGAACGAAGGCATCGGGAGAAACGACCGCCAGAGGAACCGGCAGCAGCACGACCATCTCCTGGTAGTAGCGCCGCTCGGACTCCACCAACGAGAGCAGGCGCGCCACTTCCTTGGGCTTCCACTGCTCCAGGTCGGTGCGGTCCATCACTAGCTTAGTTTCCGGCGTAAACGACTGAACTCACAAGATGCTAACAGTCAGGGGGGTACCGGTACGGAGCGGGGTACTTAAGCACCGGTATCACGTACTATGCAGGGTTTTCGAGCAAGAGATACGGACGACTGCGATCCGGCACCGACTCGATTTTCCTGAGAGCGGTACCCTAGCGTAGAGGTCCTCTGAAGCGCCTATGTCCTTCACTCGTATCTTCCCAACTTCTTTTGCCGCCTCCTTGCTGCTGTTTGCCGCCTCCGCCCCGGCGATGCTGGCGCAAGCGGCGCCCATTGGCTTCGACGTCCCGCTCGGCAAGGGTCCCTTTGTCTTCGACACCGCCGAGCAGCACAAGATCAAGGTCTCCGTGGTCGCGCGCGGCATGGACCATCCCTACAGCCTGACCTTTCTGCCCGATAACGTCATCCTGGTCACCGAGCACACCGGTAAGCTGCGGGTGGTCCGCAATGGCAAGCTGGATCCCCAACCGGTAGCGGGAGTCCCCACCGTCCGGGCGGTCCGGAGCGGCGGATTATTGGACATCGAGGCGCATCCGGACTATGCCAACAACGGCTATATCTATCTGACTTACACCAAGCCGAATCCGGACGTCGACGGGGAAAGCGCCGTCGCGCTGATGCGAGCCAAGTTCGATGGGAAATCGCTGACCGATGTCACCGAGCTGTGGCGCGGCGCCTGGTCACCGAACGCTTCGGGCTCGCGGATCGCGTTCGGGCTCGACGGCAAGATCTACCTGACGACCGGCGCGCCGTTCGACGACAGTTCCCAGGATCTGTCCAGCCCCTACGGCAAGGTGCTGCGGCTGAACCAGGACGGCTCGATTCCGGCCGACAACCCGTTCGTGGGGCAGGAAGGCGCATTGGGCGAGATCTATTCGCTGGGGCATCGCGATCAGCTCGGGCTCACGGTGCATCCGGTGACGGGCGCCGTGCTGGCCGCCGAACATGGTCCCAACGGCGGGGACGAAGTGAATCTGATTCTTCCGGGCAAGAACTACGGTTGGCCGGTGGCGACCTTCGGCCGCGCCTATGACGGCTCGCGCCAGACCGACAAGCCGTGGGAGGAGGGCATTGAGCTTCCGATCGTGCTGTGGGTCCCCTCGATCGCGCCGTCCGGCCTGATCATTTATGAGGGCGACAAGTTCCCTGCGTGGAAGGGTAACCTGTTCGCGGGGAGCTCGCGCGAAGGGGAGATCGACGGCACGGGCCATCTGGAGCGGGTGGTTTTCAATGACGATCTCGGGGAGCTGCGCCGGGAGTCATTGCTGACGGACCTGCACCAGCGCATCCGCGACGTCGACGTTAGCCCGGACGGCTATATCTACGCCGTCACCGACATGGACGATGGCGCTCTGCTCAAAATCGAGCCTGCCGAGTAAGACGGTGGCATCGAGGTTTGAACGGGTGGCGTGCAGCCACCGCGCGAATCCGCCGATCGAATCCCCAAGAGGCCAAGCGAGAAGCCGAGCAGAATCCAAATGAGCAGTATGATGCAAGTTCCGGGCCGCTCCGGAGGAGAGCTACGTTTCACCCTGGCGGGAGTGCCGGTCCGGGTGCACCCCTGGTTCTGGATTGTGTCGGCGCTGATGGGCCTCAGCAACGACGCCAAAGCGGTGATGATCTGGGTCGCGGTGGTGTTCGTCTCCGTGCTCGCGCATGAATTGGGCCACGTGGCGGCATTCCGAACCTTTGGCGCTCCAGCGGAAGTGGTCCTCTATAGTTTCGGCGGATTGACGGTCCCGCTGCGCGGATTCAACCGCACCAGTTTTCGTGACGTGGTGATCTCCGCGGCCGGCCCGTTCGCCGGATTCGCCTTCGCCGTGTTGATCGTCGCGGGGGTGGTGGCGGCCGGAGGGGAAGTCTTTTTCCGGACATACCTCTACGTGATCCCCGACGTGAACGTGCTGATGAGCCGCGTCGGATATGGCTATACCGACATGGCTCTGAATGACCTGCTGTTCGTCAACATCTACTGGGGCCTGGTGAACCTGCTGCCCGTGCTTCCCCTGGACGGCGGACACATCGCGCGGGGTGTGCTGATGCACCGCGATCCGACGCGGGGTCTGCGTCATGCCATGATGCTTTCTGCCGCCTGCGGCGTGGGCGTCGCCGGGCTGGCGCTCTATTCCGGCCGGACCTACCTCTTCTTCCTGTTCGCACTTTTGGCGATCAACAGCATTCAAAACCTGGAAAAGAATCGGCGCTGGACCTAAGTTCGGGTGCGGCGTCGCGCGGGACTTGCAGAGACCTCCCCGTTGCTCGCGCCAGTCGCGTCTCGTAACCTAAAGGTAAGAAAAGCCGAATGCATAGTTAGAAGGCAACCAATTCATGTCGTTGAAATCAATTCTGTCCATGGGCGTCCTGCTGGCCGCGACCCTGGTGATCACCTACACCTGGATCCCCCACGGAGGCGCCGACGTCATGCCTGTCGCCGAGCGGGACACGGTCCAGGACTTCACGCTGAAGGATGCAATCGGCAATGAGGTTCGGCTATCGGACTATCGCGGCAAGGTGGTGTTGCTGAATTTCTGGGCGACTTGGTGCGCGCCCTGCCGCGTCGAGATCCCCTGGTTCATCGACTTCGAGAAGAATTACAAGGACAAGGGCTTTGCCGTCGTCGGCGTATCGTTTGACGAGGATGGCTGGGCGGCCGTCGGTCCGTACGTGGAAGACGAGGGGATGAACTACCGCGTCGTGGTCGGCGACGACGCCATGGCGCATGAGTGGAACGTCGCCGCGCTTCCTACCACGTTGATTCTGGATCGGGAAGGTCGCATCGCGGCGTATCATCAGGGCCTGGTGAGCGAAGCCACCTACGAGAGCCAGATCCAGCGTTTGTTGGTCGAGAATCCGGACGGAAGCATCCCGGAAGGCGCGTTGTCGGAAGTCGCCGACGCGCGATAGCGGCGGGACTAGGTAGGCTTCAAACGGGATTACTACCCGGACGCGGTTCGCGCCCGGGCGCCGAAGGTTGATCGCGAGGTTTATCGCAGCGATCGGAGGCCCTTACTGGCCCGCCACGACGCCTTCTACTTCCAGCGTAAGATTGTCGACCAGCAGTTCCCGCGAGACGGGCTGCTCCATCATCCGCCAGTACTGATCACGCACGGGTTGGAAGGCTTCCTTCTGCGCCGCGTTCAGCGTCACCGTGCGTGCGGCCGGCATCCGCTCCCAGTTCAGCCACTTGCCGTTCTGGCTGATGCGGATGTCCAGGTGCGGTCCCGAGGCGAGCCCGGTAGCGCCCACCAGACCGATCTTCTGGCCCTGCTCGACTCTTTGACCCGGCTTCACCAGCCGCTTGGACATGTGCAGGTACATCGTCCGGTAGCCGTTGGCATGCTCGATCGCGACGTAGTTTCCGTTGCCGCTATTCCGGGAGGACTCGGTGACCCGTCCGCTGGCGACCGCCAGAATCGCCGTGCCGGTCGGCGCGGCGTAATCCGTCCCCAGATGCGCCCGGCGAGTGCCCAGCACAGGATGCAGACGGCTACGGGAGAAATGCGAACTGACGCGCGCATTGAACGGCAGCGGCATGCGCAGGAAGGCGCTCTGCACCGAGCGGCCGTCGCTGGTGTAGTAGTCCGGCTTATCGCCGTCCGGCGACCACAGGAACGCGTCATAGGTGGTTTCGCCACTGATGTACTTGGCGGCCAGCACCCGCTGATACGTGTACGGCTGATCGTTCGAATAGAACTTCTTTTCCACCAGGGCGCAGAACGTATCGCCCACACGCGGATCACGATAGAAATCGATGTCGTAGCGGAAGACGTCGATCAGACGCATGGTCAGCTCATCGCGCTCCCCGGCGCGATTCATCGCCATGTACATCGAATCTTCCAGCGTGGCGCAAACCGTGGAGGTCTCGATCGTCCCCGGAATCTCGACAACTTCACCGATCGTACCGGTCTGATCGCGATGCACCAGCACCTGATGATCCGGATCGACTACATAAGAGATGGATTCGACTTCACCCGTATCGGTCCAGCGCTCAATCCCGATCTCCCTCCCGGCACGCACCATGCGGACACTGTAGGCGTCGTCGAACGCGTCCAGCATCTCCAGCCGCGTCGGGACATCCAGACCCGCATCGGAAAGAATCTCGTCGAGCGTATCGCCCGATTCGATCTCCACGTACTCGGTGACCAGGCGCGGAGCCGGCTCCTCTAGTACTTCCTCTGTTGAGATGTCGGCAAGGGGAGGCGGAGCCGCATAACGTGCGCCCGAAACGTACCGCACAGCAAAGGTCGTCAGGATGACGGCGCCGGCGAGGAACACCAGCGGCATGTGACTCTTATGCCGATCCATTCGTATCACTTTATATGGTTTCGGCAGGCTGGGTCAAATGCGGGAGTCCGACACCAGGGCATCGGATTTCCCCTAGGGTTACCCCTTCGGTAGTGCCTTGTTTGAAACATCAGGGCTAGATCATGTTCACTACTGGTACCAGGCCCACGCGAGCCCATTCCAGCCTACGTGCCACCTGTTTGTGGCCCCCCTCAGGGAGCCGCCGGGAGAGGAACCGTCTGGAACGCCTCCTGATCCGGCAAGACCGTGATCTGCTGCCGCAACGTAGACATTTCCACATCGACGTGGTCGATGACAAAATCCAGCGCATGTCCGCCCTGAGTCCGATCGTCGGTAATGAAATGGCAGTGCATCCCCCCGGCGTTGATTCCGGCAGCGAACTGCGGCGTCCACAGGCAGACCGCCGTCCCATCGACGCCTGACATCGGAAACACCGACTGCAGCGGGATCACGTCCGACAGCGGCGGATAGGGCGGATTTTGCTTCGGTACACTGCGCGCCATCACGGTCCGGAAGGTCCCCGCGACACGGAAGGCATAAAAATAGTTCGGCGAGGGTAGCCGCTCTTCCACATAGCTGGCGAACTGCGACAAATTGAGCGGTTGATCCAAGGCAACGCTTGCGTCCGGATCCGGGTTGAAATGAGTCAACGAGATAAACGGGATCAGGACATCACCGGCCGGCCGATGGACCACGCCATCGGAGGTCACCTGATAGACCACCCCGTCGAGCACCACCATCTCACCATTCAGTCCGTCGAAGGTCCCCAGGCCGAAATCGCCGTACGGCTTCAGCTCTCCGAGCTGCATTGACCCCTCATAAACTCCCTGAGCCAGCGCATCCAGCGTCGAAAGCTGAAACAGCGCGTTGGCCCGGACAGTCGGCGCGGGAGGGCGGGTACCGCGAACCGGAGTCCGGGGTGGCTGCGCGAACAGGGTTCCGTACGCTGAGAGTCCCAGGAGAATGCAGACTGCGAGGCGCCAACCGAATCGAAGCTTCATAAATCGATCCTGGTTGGTTTCCGGCCGTCGCGCAAGTTGCCTCGCCGCGCGTTGGGGGAGGGGATCCGCCGGGCGCCTCCCAAATCCCGCCCGGTTGCGGTAGCCTAACGTTTACGATCTTCAGGCTGGCCCATCGGAAATAAATGGGCACTGGCCGACTCCACGGTCGCTGACGCAAGCCGGATGCTCGTAGATTTTAGGAAAGTGAGGAAGAACCCCCATGAAACTCTTCACCGGAGCTCTGTTGGCCGCCGGCGCGATGATGGCGATCGCTCCGCAGACCGCCAGTGCTCATTTCAAATTGCTGGCGCCCGATTCCTGGCTGGTCGAAAATGACCTGGGCGATCCGCAGAAGCAGGCTCCGTGCGGCGGGACCTCGCAGAATGCGGGCGAGCCCAGCATGAAAATCACGGAATTGAAGGGTGGCCAGACCCTTCACTTCAAGGTGCAGGAAACGGTGTTCCATCCGGGCCACTACCGGATCGCGCTGGCTGTGAACTCGCGCAATGAGCTGCCTGCCGACCCCAAGGTCACCACTCGCGATTCCGAGCGCGGGGACTGGTCCGTCTCGGCCGAGATCATGAATCCCGTCGCGCCGCCGGTGATCGTCGACGGCCTGTGGGCCCACACCGACCGCGCCGCCATCGCCCAGCCCTGGGAAACCGACATCACCGTTCCCAACATCAACTGCGATAAGTGCACGCTGCAGATCATCCAGTTCATGGCCGAGCACGGCCGCAATCGTGACGGCGACTTCTCCTATCACCACTGCGCGGATGTCAAAATCACCGCCGACCCCAGCAAGCCGATCGACAAAGGTTGGCCGGGTCAGTAGGCGTTTTCACGAACATAAGTTCAGCGGAAGGGGCGGCTTCGGCCGTCCCTTTTATATTTGGAATTCCAAAATCCGGATTCCCGCCCTTCCATCCATTCCCCGAATTACCTTTTCCCAAGTAATACTCCATTGTTTTTCTGAAGTCTGGATGATTTTCGTAACGTTTCTCCCGCGCGCCTCGTCTGGTTGGCATTGCGATTGCCTGCGATTGCATATGACTGGAGCATCACGGGGTTCTCTTCGCGTTTCGACGAGAGCCATTACACGGCATGACCATGACAAAATGCCGTGAAGCCAGTGCAACGGGTGGGAACAAAAGGGGCGATTTTTATGAGGAACCAAGGGGCGGATCTAAACTATTTTTGGGTTTTGATGGGATTGCTGGCGGTGTCGCTGCCCGTTGCCGCGCAGGATAGTGGAAGCAGCGACGAACCGCTCCCGATCCGGATTCAGCTCAACAGTTACGTTACCGGCGCGCGTCTGGCTCCGGGAGCCCTGGCAATCGCCGTCCAGCCATGGCAACTCACGACGCCACAGTCTGAGAATGGCAACCCAGTTCCTCAGCCGCCAACCGTCTACTTCGATGGCAACGTACAGGTCGAAGTGGAGTTCCAGGTCGCAGGCCAAGATCCAGTTCGCGTCGCCACGACCGCTTACTCCTCGAACTCGGTCTATGTGATCATCCCACCCGACCTTCCTCCCGGCCCCATCCACGCCGCGTTTGTCATCGACAGCGTGATCCAGGAGCTCGATCCTTTTGTCCTGGCGCCCCACGCACCCGTCTTGCCATCCGTTCAAAGGATTTACCAAGGGCCGGTCCTCGCGCAGAACTATCCCGCCTCAGGAGTCGCACAGGTCGGGCACACCAACCCGGCGATCGGAGACGAGTGGGTGACACTGTGGCTCACCGGATTGAACCAGGCGACGGCTGCCGACGTGACAGTGCGCATCGCCGATCAGGAGGTCACCGCCGATTTTGCCGGAGCCTCTGGAATCCCCGGTGTCGACCAGATCAATTTCCGTATGCCGTCGCATCCCTACCTGGGCTGCTATGTGCCGATCGAAGTGGATGTCGCCGGTTACCGCAGCAACCAGGCCTCGATCGCCACCGGCGACGGTGAAGGGGACTGCGTTCATCCCTTGGAGCTGTCGCACGAGGACCTCGCAGCGCTGGATGCGTATCTCGGTAACCCGCCACTCAGCGGCGCACTGCCGCGCGTCGGACGGATTTCCTTCAATCGGTATAAGGGGCCCGCCGACGATGTTCACGAATCGATATACGCGATTCTCGAGTCACTTGGTGCGTTCAGCGTCGTCAATACGGCGGGATTGCAAATGCCGGACTCGATGTTGTTCGGCTGCCGAAGCATGTCACCTGGTTCCTCGGCTGGTCCAGGTGGAGCATTCTTCTACGTCGGAGATTACGGAACGTTGTCCTTCATCGGCCCCAACGGCCAGCAGATCGAGATCGCTCCTGATAAAACGTCCAGCGGCGCGACACTCCCCTTTTACAACTTCAGCGCGACGAACGCCGACCCACCGACCTTCACGCCCGGCTTCTGGTTGGTGTCGGTCCCTGAGGGAGACGGTCTGCTTGCATTTCAAGAGGCCTTTCGTTTGCCGCCCGTGCCGCAGTTGCTCGGCGACCCCGCGGCCCCCTTCACCTTCACCCGCACGGGAGAAAATCTCGTCGAATGGGACACGTCCGGATATCAGCCCAGTGAAATGGTCCAAGTCCGGGTCACCGCGCCCAGTGCGATCGTGACCTGCACCGCTCAGGCGACCGACGGCCGGCTGTCAATCCCCGGTGACCTCCTGTATACTTCCCCCGATTTCCAATACACCGACACCCTATCGACGGGTCCCGCCCTCTCGATCCAGGCCATCCCGTACCCGCCGGATCGCACGGTTTTCTATATGCCCTTGACCGACGGCAGCTTCGGTCGCGGCGTGTTCGATTACCGGCTTTCCGGCGTGGGTCGCGACGTCACGTTTCAGTAGCGTAACGGGGCATCGGAACCACGGCACAAATACGGAATCAGATTTCGGCGCGCGTGTGCCATAATCGGCGTTTTGTCCGTCTCTGCATCAGCCGTATTTGATTACGTCGTGGTCGGCGCCGGAACCGCGGGATGTGTGCTGGCCGCGCGACTGGCAGAGGACCCGCGGCTGAACGTCCTGTTGATGGAAGCCGGCGGACCCGGTACGGATCCTCGCACCGAACGCCCGCTCGCCTTTCCCGCCCTGTTCCGCTCCTCGCGCGACTGGTCCTTCTGGACCGAACCCCAACCCGAGCTCGGGGATCGCCGCCTGTTCTGGCCGCGCGGAAAGATGCTGGGCGGCAGCGGATCCATGAACGCCATGGTGCACATGGACCCATGCCGGCAGGATCTCGACGCCTGGGAAGCGGCCGGCTGCGAGGGATGGGGGTTTCGCGATCTCCGTCCGATTCTGGACACCCTCGGTGCGCAACCCTTGGCGCCCCATCCGCTTGCCCACCTGAATCCGCTTAGCTTGCGCGTTCCTGGGAGCATGCGAAGGCTCCGGGCTCCCACGCGTCCCCCACCTGCGCGATGCTCGTGCGCCGGCCTGCGGACCTTTCCGCGTCAACATCCGCAACGGACGCCGTTGGGGCGCGCGCGAAGCCTATCTGGAACCCGCCCTGGCCCGCGGCAACCTCACCGTGTGGACCGATACTCCGGTCGCGCGCGTGCTGTTTGAAGGCGAGCGCGCCGTGGGAATCGCCTACCTGCACCAGGGCAAGATCGGGCAGGTTGCGGCGTCGCGCGAAGTGTTACTGTGTGCCGGCACGATCGGCTCGCCGCATCTGCTGATGCTCTCCGGCATCGGTCCGGAGGCGCACTTGCACGATTTGGGGATCCCCGTGCAGGCTGACCTCGACGGCGTCGGCGCGAATCTGCAGGATCACCTCGGCGCTCCCGTCTCAATGTTCTCCACTCAGCCGGTTTCCCTGAGCGGCGCGAATACGAGTTGGAATCAGATGCGGTATCAGCTCCGCCACAAGGGTCCGCTGACCTCCAATGGAGCCGAAGCCGGCGCGGTTCTGCTTTCCTCCTTCGAAGCTCCGCCGCCGGATCCCAAAGCGCCGAAATCCGCCGGACAAGCGTCCCACGCCTGCGACCTCGAGCTGCTATTTGCTCCCGTCCACTTTGTCGATCATGGTTTCGCCAAACCGGGCGGGCATGGGTTCTCCGTCATTCCTGTGCTTCTAACCCCGCAAAGCCGCGGCACGGTCCGTCTGTTTTCCGCCGATTTCCGCGAAGCCCCGCTAATTGACCCGCGCTATCTTTCCGATCGTAGAGCCGCCCGCCCGTCCGCGCCCGCGTCGCCACCGCCAGACGCGGAGACAACGCCCCCGCAGGAATCTCCTGCCGAGCCATCCGCCGAGCCGCCCCATTCCGGCGACCTGGACCGTCTTGCCGAAGGCGTTCGCAAGGCCCGCGAAGTGATCGCCCAGAGCGCCTTCGACCCCTACCGCGGAAGCTCCGTACAGGGCGAGGAGGCCTTGCCCTCTGAACATGTCCGCACCTGGGGCCAGACGCTCTATCATCCGGTCGGGACCTGTCGCATGGGAATGTTTCGCGTGGCTGGGCCCGAGCCTGGTCCCGTGGTGAATCCCGCCCTGCAGGTCCATGGGGTCGTCGGCCTCCGGGTAGTGGATGCCTCCATCATGCCGCACATCCCGCGTGCGCACACCAACGCGCTGGTGATTGCGATCGCCGAGAGAGCCGCCCAGATCATCCTCGGCAAGTAGAACATTCAGGAGCGTTACGGGTTCAACACCAGAATGTACTGCAGGAGTGGCAAGCGGAAAGATCCGTCGATGGGGCGACGCCACTCCGCCCGCCGGGGCGCGCGAGAATCGCATCTCAGAAGAAAATCTACGGTACATTCGCAAAAAGACAAAATTTGCCTGAGACGATTTCCCTCTCAAACACACTTCTTAGTAACCGGACACAACAATCGTCCTCCGAACCGTGGACAAGGCGTTTCTCTGGCTCGTGGCATTCGCGTGCGTTATGGGCCAATAGCGAAACGCCTTTCCTGTTTTCTGCCCCCGTTTGATCTGCTCGTTTCCGTACCCGGAAGGCCCCGGATGGAGTACTGTGAGAAGGGTGTGATTCGACGGGATGCGGCATCGTCGCGACGGAAGCCACCCCCTGAAACCCATGCGTTTACAAGATGTTGCCGACCTTTTGCGGGTCTCGCTTGAACACCCCGCTGATCCTGAACTCCAACTTCGCCGCGTCGCGTCGCTGGAGGAGGCCGGCCCTCAGGATCTGTCCTTCGTCTCCAGCTTGAAAGAAAAGGCGATCGCCGCAGCCCGCGCCTCGAAATCCGGCTGCCTGCTGGTTCCGCCGGATTTCGACAATCAGCCGCCCCGGTCGATTCTGCGTGTCCCCGACCCCCGTGCCGCGATCGCCGCCGCGATTCAGGCGATGCATCCCAGCCCACACCCGGAGCCCGGCGTTCATCCTACGGCCGTCGTAGCACCCGATGCCCGGTTGGGCGCCGATGTCTCCATCGGTCCTCACGTCACCATCGGATCGGGAACGGAAGTCGGGGACGGAACCGCGATCGGCGCCGGCACCACCATCGGCGATGACGTTTCAATTGGCGCCCGATGCCTGCTTCACCCGGGCGTGACCCTATACCGCAATGTCTCGATCGGCGACCGCTGCATTCTTCACTCCGGCTCGGTGATTGGCGCCGACGGATTCGGCTTCGTGATGCTCAAGGACGACCGCGGCGGCCACTATGAAAAGTTTCCGCAAGTCGGCCGCGTCGAGATCGGTAACGACGTCGAGATCGGCGCCAACTCCTGCATCGACCGCGCGGCGCTGGGCGTTACCTCCATCGGCGACGGTGTGAAGCTCGACAACATGGTCCACATTGGCCATAACTGCAAGATCGGACGGCATGTGGTGATCGCCGCGCAGACCGGGCTCTCCGGCGGCGTCGAGGTCGGCGAGTACGCGGTGATCGGCGGACAGGTGGGGATCGGCGACAAAGTCAAAATCGAATCGGGCGCGGTGCTGGGGTCGGGCAGCGGCGTGCTGACCTCGAAGATCGTGCGCGCCGGACAGGTGCTATGGGGCACGCCCGCCCGGCCGCTTAAGGAGTATCTGGCGCAGCTTGCGGCGCTTTCGAAGCTGGCGAAAAAGAAACGCGGCAAGTAAGCGGCAATCGCCGAGCTCAATCGCAAGCCATCCCGCACTTCGCTACGACTTCCCGCAATCCCTGTCTTTATGCGGCGTCGGGACCTGCAGCTTATTCACCGTATCGCGGCCGAAGTCGACCTCGATCAACACGGCGGGCTCATCGCCGACCACCCAACCCTTATGGCCGGGCTCGACGCAGACAAACTGCGGAGCCTTGAATTCCTCCACGCAGCCGTCCTCGAATTCCACGTTGATCTGACCTTGCGCCATGAAGCCCACGTGGGCGTGGGGGCAGTATTCATACCCGAGCTCCTCGCTCAGGTCCTCGGTCCAGGTGAAACCCACCGGATAGATCATGCGCTTCATACGCACCGCGCCGGTCGTAGCGACATCCACCGCCACACCGTGAATATCCCGGTGCTCCACATTCTTCATTGATGCCAACAAGGAATCCATAGAGGGAATCATACACCGCCCGGTCCTCTCCAGGGCATCCCCCGCCAAGTTCACTGGCAATAGCGATGCTCCTTTGTCCACCACGCAGCAGTCCCGCACCCAAAGAGCCACGCCCCAAAGGAGGGTGGGTTTTAGCCCGCGTGACGCTTCAGCGTCGCCAGCCCTTTGCAGGTGAGCTGCCCAAGAGGTGCGCAGCACCCTTCAGAACCGCCAGGCGGTAGCCTGCGGCAGCGTAGCCGACATTGAGCCCACACCACCGACAGCGTCAGCCCCTCAAACGGACCCTTCCCCCGAGCCCGATAAAATGAACTCATGTCTGCCCAGAATGAGTCCCCTCTCCCAATGGAAGTCACCCCGCGGGAAGTCCAGCAACGCATCGACGCGGGCGAGAAACTCCACCTCATCGATGTCCGCGAGCCAATGGAGTTTCAGCTCTCCAAGATCGAGGGAGCCAGCCTGGTTCCCATGCGCCAGATCCCGGGCGAACTGCAGGAAATCGAGAGCCGCGCCGACGAAGCCGTCGTCGTGGTCTTCTGCCATCACGGCGTGCGCAGCCTGAACGTCGTCGCCTGGCTGCGGGAACAGGGCGTGGAGCGCTGCCAGTCCATGTCCGGCGGAATCGATGCCTGGAGCCTGGTCATCGACGCCTCGGTGCCGCGCTACAGTTAAAGGTCAGCCGCCGCCTGAAGTCGCCGTATGATCGCGCGAAGCGGCGTGCGTACGACGCGCAGAAGAGTTGGATCGCTTCATCATGAACAGCGTGGCTGCGGAACAACCCGTCGGTATCAGGCAGTCCGCCCCGGCTTACCTTGCAGGCGCAAGCGCCGTCACCAGCCTCGTCTCCATCGCCGCCTCACAGATTTTGCTGGGCATGGCTGTCGTCGCCCTGTGCTTTAATCCCCGCCTCCTCCGCTGGCCGCGCGCCGGTTGGCCGCTGCTGGGATTCGCTGGCTGGACCCTGATTTCCCTGGCCGCCTCACCGGATCCCGCAGGCGGTCTTCCACAGATCAAGAAGTTTTACGTCTACCTGATGCTGTGGGTCGTGGCGAGCTCGATCCGCAACATCCGCCAGGTGCGCTGGATCGTATACGGCTGGGCCACCGGCGGAGCTCTCTCCGCGCTCTGGGGATTCGTCCAGTACGCGAAGATGTACCTCACCACGGAAGACTACTTCTATCTCGCCTACTCCAACAGCCGCATCACTGGATTCATGGCCCACTGGATGACCTTCAGCGGAACCATGATGCTCGCCATCATGATGGCCGGCGCCATGATCCTGTTTGGCTCCGGTTTTGACTCCGATGACAAGTCCCGTCGTTACCGCCCCTGGTTGATCGCCGCTGTGATGGTGATGACCGCCGGCGTGTTGGTCGCATTCACCCGCAGCGTCTGGGGCGGAACCATTGTCGGCGGGCTGTGGCTGCTGTGGGCCAAGCGCCCTCGCTTGGTCGCGTTGGTTCCAGTCGCCGTTGCGATCATTCTGGCCGCAAATCCCTTCTCCGTTCGGGATCGCGTGATGGACGCCATTGATCCTCAGCCCGGCGCGTTCGACACCGTGAACCATCGCGCCGTCCTGCGCGCCGTCGGCTGGGAGATCATGAAGGACCGGCCGCTGGTCGGCGTCGGCCCGGAGCAAGTCGAGAAGAATTTCGAAAAATACCTTCCCGATTGGGCGCCCCACCCGATCCCCGAAAGCTGGTATTACGCGCATCTCCACAACGTCTATATCCACTACGGCGCCGAGCGCGGTGTTCCCGCGATGCTGCTGCTGATCGGGTTCCTGGGCACCGCGCTCTGGGACTTCGGAAGCGCCCTGCGCAGGCCCTCGCTCCCCGCGCAAACCCGCTGGATCCTGCACGGCGCGATTGCGTCGATCCTCGGCACCATGGTCGCCGGTCTGGCCGAGGTCAACCTGGGCGACAGCGAGGTCCTGGGGATGTTCCTCGCCATCGTGGCCTGCGGCTACATCGCACTGTCGGCGAAATCCGACGCCACAGCCGAAGATCAGGACGCTACGGAAACTCACCCCAGCCCGCTCAAAGCCTGACTGCCCTCGCCGATAAGCGAGAGGTGGAGAGCCCCTCTGTCCAACCCAACTTTCAGCCCGGCGAGTATCTGACCTTCCGGCTCGCCCGGAAAATGCTTGCCATCGAGAGCCGCTGGGTTTGCGCGATGCTGCCTCTGCATCAGCTTCAGCCGTTGGCCAGTCGCGATGACAGATGCACCCTCCTGGTGGATCGGCGAGGCGAAGACCGGCGGACAGAGCTTTCCCGTCGTCGACCTCGCCGCCAAGCTCGGCCTTCCCAAAGCGAAGCCCGAAGCCCCTGATGGCCGCGATCCCTACATCCTGGCAATCGACATTAGCGGTGGAGACGGCTCCCCCATCCTGTGCGGATTCGTCGCCGACCGCGTCACGGAACTGATCAAAGTCCGCGCCCGCGACTTTCGCCAAGGCAGGATCCGCATCGGCCGCCCGCGGCGCGTCCTCTATCCGGAGCAAGTCTTAGCCGTCGCGGAGTTGGAAGCGATCCTCGGTTAAAAAGGAGGGGCCGGGGTTCACCCGGCGGGAAGGTTCACCTTCCCAATCCACGGACCCAGATCTAAAGGACCATGCCTCCGCAGCGCCGCTCCAAGCCATGTGGCGCGGGGCCATGCCCCGCGACGGAAATGCTGAGAACGATGTTACGCGGGGCCGCCAGAAGGCTTCAGCCTCCCAAAATCCGGCCCGCCGCATCGAGCTGCAACTCCCGCCCGCGCCACTCGACGCTCCGCCCGAAACATCCCGCGACCCACACCGCCGCGCCAAACAAATCCCGCACCGGGATCAACGGCCACAGCTTCAGCGTGTCGCGGCTCCCCAGCACGCCCCACCCCGCGACCGTCGCCATCACCATCCGGGCCCCCAGCGCCACACCGGCCAGCGTCCACATCCCCGCCAGCGCCGCGACCAGAGCCCACACCGTCGCGAAGCTCAGCGGTAGCCCGAGATAGCCCGCGGTATTCGACACCCGGATCGTCCTCGCCCAGCGCAACTGATGCTTCCAGACGTCGCTCCAATTGCCGCCCAGGTGCGTGGTGACGATCACATCGCTCAGCACGCACTTCAGCCCCAGCGCATGGATATGCGCCCCGAGTTGGAAATCATCGGCAAGATACGGCGCGATCGTTTCAAACCCGCCGATCCTCTCCAGCGTCTCTTTGCGAAACGCCATCGTCGACCCCATCGCGAACTTGTCCACGCCGATGAACCGCGCCACCAGCGTGGACGGCGCAAACTCCGTGGCGATACCAAGCCCCTCGAACCGCGCCGCGAACGTCGCCCCCTCGGCCCGATAGAGACACGTCACCAGGCCCGTCGAAGGATCTGCCAGCGGAGCCGTCACGCGCGTCAAATAGTCCGGCTCCACGCGAATGTCCGCATCGTTGACCACCAGAACGTCCTTAGTCGCGGCACGCTCCAGATCGATCAGCACCCCAACCTTCCCATTTGGCGCCTTGGTCCGGCTCTCGACGAGCTTGGCTTTCGGAAACTTCGCGATGACACCCGCCGCGGGATCCCCCGGCCGCACTCCGCACAGGAATTCGTAATCCCCGTTCAGATTGGCGTGCGAAGCGATCGCGCGCTCCATGGAAGGCTCCACACCGTTCACCGGCTTCAGGATGCTCACCGCGGGCTGCGCCGCGCCACTCCCCGCTGGCCTCTGTCTTCTAAAGGACAGGCACGCGACGATCGCCAGCAGTTGATAGCCCGTCGCCGCAATTGCAAGGGCTCCGATGACGATCGCGGCAAGGCTGGTCATGATCTGGATGTTGGATCGTTTCTGGAACGCGCGCTACACGGCGAGCAGATAGACGCCCGCCGCCACCAATCCGGCTCCCATCCAGCGCCGCCAATTCACGCGCTCTTTCAGGATCACCCGAGCCAGCACCGTTTCCACTGCCACCGACGCGGCTGAAGCAGGAACCGCGAAGCTGAGATCCGCCGTCTGCATCAGCGTCATGAATGAGAAGAACGAGATCGCCATGAAGACCACCGACAGAATCAGCCACTTGTTCTGCGCCATGCTCTTGAACAGGCGGCCCAGCGCCCCGGGATGAAAATCGTCCACCTCGCCGTGATTCTTCATCTGCCGGCTGGCGAGCAGATCGGCGACAACGGTACAGCCTACCACCGCGCCCAGCAGCAGCCACGCCTTCATTGGCCGACTCCCTGTTTGGCTTGCTCGGTGGCGCGGGCGGGCTCGGCGCCTTCTTGCGGCTTGGCCGACTCCAGATGCGGATTTCCCAACCCCACCAGCACCGTTCCCGCGACGATCAATCCAATACCGGCCCATCGTTCCGGCGTGATCTGCTCGGCCAGGAACAGCATGCCCAGCATCGCGCTGACCACATAGCCGAACGCCGTCACCGGCAGCACATAGGTGAGGTCCGCCCAACTGAGGAACGTCATCCGGGCCAACATCCAACTGATCAACAGGATGATGCCAACCATCACCCACGGATCAAAAATCGGCGCGATCAGGGAGACGACCGAAAAGGTCACCTCATCCACTTCGCGCATGCCGAAGGTGAGGAACAGATTGCCGAAGGCGTTGCTGCAGACGACGAAGATCGCCATCAGCCACGTCTTCCAAACCAGCTGAGAGGACATCAGGATTGAGGAGATGCCTGCTTATGCGCCGGCGCCCGCGCCGGCCTTCATCTCTTCCACGTACTTCTTGCGCTTCGAACGCAGGCTCATGTACTCACGAGCCTCCTTGTACAGCCGCTTGCGTTCGCTGTTGTCGAAGATCGCCTTGCGCACGATCCGCCAGGCCGCCTTCGGACGGAAGTAATACTCGCCGTAGAACCGCTCCACCCAATCCATCATCTCGGCCTCGTCCAGAATGCCCGGATAGATCACGTGCGGAAGCTGGTGGCCCTGCGCATCGCTCATGTTGTCGATGTTGATCAGCGCCTTCTCCTGGGCCCAGCTATAGAACTCGGTTCCCGGGTAGGCGTGCGCGATGGACACCTGAATCGTCTCGGTATCCAGGCTCTTGGCGAAGTCGATGGTACGGCGGATCGTCTCGCGCGTCTCGCCCGGCAGACCCACGATGAAGTCCCCGTGGACCGTGAGCCCGAGCTTGTGCGCGTTTTGCGTGAAGCGCTTCGCCATATCGACGGTCGCGCCCTTTTTGATGTTCTTCAGGATCTGCGGATCGCCGCTTTCATAGCCGACGATCATCAGTCGCGCCCCGGCATCCTTCATCGCCGCCAGCGTGTCGTAGTCGGTGGTGACGCGCGAAGTGCAGCTCCACGTCATCCCGACCTTCTCCAGTTCCTTGCAGATCTCCAGCGTCCGTTCCTTCTTGTAGTTGAAGGTGTCGTCGTCGAAGAAGATCTCCTTCAGGCCCGGGAAATTCTCCTTCGCCCAGGCGACCTCCGCCACCACATCCTTCGCCGAACGCAGCCGCCACCGGTGCCCCGAGTTCGTCTGCGGCCACAGGCAGAAGGTGCACATCGCCGGACAGCCGCGCGAGGAATAGAACGCGATATACGGATTCAGCAGAAACGGAACGTTGTACCGGCGGAAATCGAGATCGCGTTTGTAGACCTTGGTCACCCACGGCAACTCATCCAGATTCTCAATCTGCGGAGCGTCCGGCGTATGAACGTTCTCGCCGTTCTTCCGGAAGCTCACGCCCGGCAACTCCTCCAGCGGCGTGCCCTTCGCATACGCCGGAATCTGATGATCGAATTCCTTGCGCACGATGAAGTCGATCGCCTTGCTCGAGTCCAGCGCCTTATCCGGCTCGGTCGTCACCGGCGGACCCACAAAGCACACCTTGAGCTTCGGATTCGAATCCTTCATCATCTCGGCGATCTTGACGTCGACGTGGAAACCAGGAGTCGACGTGTAGAGCACCAACAGCTCAAAGTCCTTCGCCATCTCCACCGTCTTCTCAATCGAGATGCCGTGCGGCGGAGCATCCACCACCTTGCTATCGGGCAGCATGCCCGCCGGGTAGGCGAGCCACACCGGATACCAGTAAGATTCAATCTCCCGGGTGGAAGGCCAGCGCGAGCTTGCGCCGCCGTCGAATCCCTCAAACGAGGGTGGATTTAGGAAAAGAGTTCGCATTCCGATTTGTTCTGCCAATTTCTGACGCCGCGCTGGGGCGCGGCAAGTTTCCCGTGGGTGTCTGTTTAGTGGGTATCTGTTAACTGGTTATCTAAAGTGATTCTCTGCCGGGTGGTTCTCTGCTAGTAGGCTTTCGCGCTGGTGGCAGGCTCCTGACCCGGCAACTTCACATTCTTGTAGTCGATGTCGATTTCCACATGGCCGGCGCCCAGCATGCGGATGTTGGCGCGGTTCTCCATCCGCTGGATCACGGACATCCCGTTCTTTAGCGTATAGTCCCGGTTGGTCCGAATGTCGGTGAGCCAGAAACTGGGACTCTTCACCAATTCCACGGATTCCTTCAGAGGCATTCCCGTTTCGCCATCAATCCAGATTTCGCCTTGCACGGCGCCTTCCTTCCGCTCATGCGGAATCACGTCGAACACATACGTCGTATGCGTCTTCTCCCGCAGGATCGCTTTAATCTGAAACGTGTAGTCTTCCGGAGTGATGTTCAGCGCGCCGTAGCCATGGCTCTCCTGCTCCGTTTGGAGGTAGCGCGCGATCACTTCTTTCTTAACCCGATTGGCCCCTTCGAAGTCCCGCATCGGCTCATACGAGATCTCTCCTTCCGGCGAGATCTTTCGCAGCACCGCCATGTTGCCGGACTCCTCAAACGCGGGCAACTGGCCGTTGATGTCGGCCTCCATTTCCGCGCCCTTCATCGCCTCGCGTTGCCGCTTGGCGGCCTCCACGTACCGGCCGATCACGCGGTTCAGTTCGACCTGCCGGCCCGGATTCGGAATCGCCGCCACGGGAGGCGTCGCCGCGGTAAGCGCGGTCTGGAACAATAACAGGAAGGCGACGAAGATGGAAAGAAAACCGAAGGGTGTCCTGGCTTCCGCCGAGCGGAAGCAGTTCCTTAACTTGTTGTTGGAACACACTTCGGACGTCATCTCCGGAGCAGGCCGTCGCTCGCTACTAAGTCTCAGTGTATCAGATGGTTTTGCGGGCCCCGAGGTTGCGGGCAAGGCCGTTTAGGCAACGTTAAAACAGTCTGGGTTGGCGGGCTAACCAGGCATATATTACCTGACCGCCCCCATGAAGTATTGGGCTGAACCAAGGACGGGAAGCCACTGTTCTGATAGACTGAGCGGCACAACACTCCTATGGCTTTTGAATTGCTTTCGGTCAGTTCCTTCGTTTGCGAGCGTGTGCTTGAGGAGAAGGATAGCGTTTTCTCCGCGATCCGGCTCGTAGATATCTTCTATGTGGGTGATGGCAACTCGGTTGACTTGTGCATAGTCGTGATGATCAAAGCAACGGAGGATCGCACGGTAGACATGCGCCTCACTATCACTGATCCAGATGGGGAAGTGCACGATCTCCATGAGGGACCTTTTACCAAAATTCCATTGACCTCAAAATATTCAGGAGAAGAGCATGGCCATCTTCCCCGTGGCGCAACGGTCGTCTTTCGCTTCCCGCATACACCGCTGAAGAGGGGGACGTTCTACCTTGAGGCGTTCGTCAGCGCGAATCACGTATCTATGAGCACAAAGGTTCCATTCACGATTCTCACACCGAAAGTGCTATCTCAATCAAGCGACTGACGGTCTCTCCTCGTGGTGGCTTACGCAAATCAAATCGATGGGTGTAGCCGTAGTATCTCGGGGGTACAAAAGGGCGGATGGCGTTGGCCAGTTCCTTCTTTGCTACTTCCTCCGCGAGGTCCTCGAAGTGGTAATCGGACAAGACGCTTTCTAGAGAGAGAACAGCATTGTTTAGATCCTCATCGCCCCACTCGTGTACGTTACGTGAAGCTCCGCGTAGCCAGCGCTCGAACTCCTGCATCGAGAGAAGATCGTTGGCGACATCGCTGACCGCATTGTTCAGTTGATTGACGTCAAGCATGGTTTCGCAACGGCTACAGATCGATGATACACCGGATGAGGTGGCTTTGTGCGAGTGGCACCTTCGCAAAATCTTTAATGAAGAACGGCTAGCCCAAAAACTGGATGAAGGCAAACTGTATGTTGCCCGGAACTACGTGAGAGAGCGGCGCAACCCCTCTAAACAGGCACCAAGCCTCCAGGATGCCCCCTATAGCGAGGAGGTGATCTTAGCGGACTCAGAAAGTAATCAAGAGGTCGCTCGGTGTCAGCGATTTTTGGAGCCCGATCGTAAGACGGTGGCCGCAAGCGGGAAACTTGATCCGAAGCAACTATACCTAAACGGTAAAGACTATCACCAGCTAGGCAAGAAGAACCCTGTGTGTCCCCATTGCGAAGCGGGGATTAGCACGTGGCCCGAGGCGGAAGAGCCTACCGATGAGTCAAGTTAATTATTGCCGATACAACCCTGATCCCATCGGGTCGGAGACGGTAGCTTTCTCTCCGCGAATCGGCGCTGGATTTCGTGACGGTGGCTTCGATCCACTGATACTTTCGGAAGCGCTGGTCTTGTTCAAGGAGCCTCCACGGCACTGGGAACAACCTCACCCACTCCCCATCAGCTGTAATCGCCGCCGTGCAGGAAGATTCAACCCCTGGGGTGGTTGGAACCGGGTAAGTACGGACAACAATCAGGGCACGAACTTTACTTCCAAGGGCATCAAAGATCGAAACCGTTCAACCCCTTTCGTTCCAACGCGAGCGAGATTCGGTGCCGATGGCATTCGTGAGGGTCAAGCTCCGTGCACATCAAAGCGACGGGCTGGTCAAGGCAACTGAGGAATGACTCAATATCTCCTGACTGCTCTATGACATGAAGGTCGTACCACTCCCAGATCACATCGCGGCTCCCGGTTCCCATGGCTAAGGCTCTCACTTGTCTGGGAACTCCGAGTTCCGGCCTGTGAACGTAGGCGACGCCAATTTGCTCCAGAGCGCTAGCTAGATTCTTCTTGCTCATCTCCGGACGGTACATACTTACCGCATGTTGTCGAATGTCCACGAGTGTCCGGACACCAGCGATCTCGAGTTGATCGAGCAGCTCCGAGGCCTCCCGGCCAGAGTAACCAACTGTAAAAAAATCAGCAGTTTCCGGAGACCTCGACTGGTTCCAGCTGGCCTTACGGGCAATTTGCTGCTTTGCCGGAGCACTTGGAAGTTTGAGACGGTTAGCTTGCGGCATGGCCCATTCTAAACATATAGTTCTCGCGACGTTCGCTAATTCTCAATCCACCCATAGTTCCATCAAACGCTCGTCCAGTCCCCTCCGCCTGGAACCACAAATCCTTCCCATCCGTAAACACCGACGCCATCCCTCCGGCATCGGTCCGCAACACCGGCACGTGATGCGCCTCCAGCCGCGTCAGCACATCCGGGTGCGGATGCCCGTAGGAATTCGCATACCCGGCGGAAATCATCGCGATCGAAGGAGATACAGCGCTCAGAAACGTCTCCGTCGTCGACGTCTTGGACCCATGATGCGCCACCTTCAGCACATCCGCATGCCGAATCTCCCCACTTGAGACCAGCCGCCGCTCCATCACATCCTCCACGTCGCCGGTGAGCAGGAAACTGCGCTCCCCCAAGCTCAGCCGCAGCACCAGCGAATCGTTGTTCCCCGGCTTCGCAAAAGCAAATCCCTCCATCGGAGCCAGAACCTGGACGGTCCCTCCGGAAAACTCCTCAGGAGCCCCGGCGACACGTCGCCGAACCTCGATCCCCAGCTCCTTGGCCTGAGCCATTAGCGCTTCCGGCGGATGCACGCCCACCCACAGCTCGCGCGGCCGGAAGTCGCGCAGGATCGCCGCCAGCCCCCCGGTATGGTCGGCGTCGGCGTGCGTCGCAACCACGATGTCCAACCGCGTCATCCCCCGGCTCCATAAGTACGGCGAAACCACTTCCTCCCCGATGTCGAGCCCACTCTCGCTCGCCACCGCACGATTGTCGATCCGGAAGTCCGGACGCCCGCCCCCATCGATCAGCATCGTGGCCCCTTCCGGAAACACCGCCAGCAAACTGTCCCCCTGGCCGACGTCAATCGCGGTCAGCTCCAGCACGCCCGGCTGCAAAAGCGGAGGCCACGGACTCCAGATCAGGAGCACGAACAACCCCGCGATCAACCCCTTCACCGGCCACCCGAGCCTCTGCCGCCGAATCAGCAGCGCCCCGCCGATCAGCGCCGTCACATACGCGATCGCCAGCCACACCGGCGGATCCGGCACCCGCCAACCCGGATCCAGGTCCGCGTGCCAGCGCGCCACCGCATACGCCGCGTCCAGCAGATGACCGGCCAGACTGCCGACCCATTGCCATCCCGTCGCCAGCGCCAGAAACCCCACCGGAACAATCAGGTTCATCAGCGGAATCATCAGCAGGTTCGCGCTCAACCCGGTAAACGAGATCCGATGGAAGTATTCCGCCATCGGCAGCGCGAGCCCGATCTGAATCGCCACCGAGATCACGCCCAGTTCCACGGCAAACAAGACGATGCGCAGGAAGATCGCCAGCGTCTGCGCGACGCGCTTCACCGGAACTAGCCCGCGCACAGCCATTCCCAACGTCTCGGCGATCAACCGGAGCTCCACCCGCAGCGCCGCCAGCCGAGGCTCCAGGTGAACGTCCATCTCCTCACGCGTGATGTTCCGTAGCGCGAAGCCCCAGGCCCCCGTGGTCCGTTCCATCAATGGCGCCGCCAGTGCCCCAATCGCCGCGACCGCCAGAAACGAAAGCTGAAAGCTTGCCTCAAACAGTTGGTAGGGATCGACCGCCAAAAACACCAGTGCGATCGCCGCCAGCAGGTTCAGCACCCGGGTTCGCCGAAACAGCAACCGGGCCGCCAGATACATCGTCAGCCCCGCTGCCGCACGCACCACCGGCGGAGAGAACCCGGCCAAGATCGCATAGTCCCACGCAATCGCGGCCGTCACCGCAAACGCCGCCCCGGGCCGAATCGGCACAAAGCGGAACAGGAACAGCAATAGCCCCGCCAGCACCGACACATGGAGCCCCGAAATCACCAGTGCATGATAGGTCCCCGACTCGCGGAAATCATCCTTCCAGACCCGCTCCAGGTAGTCGGACTCCCCCAGCAGCACCGCCTTCAGCATTGCTCCATGGAAGGCCCCATGAAACCCGTCGGCGTCGGGCGGAAATAGCCGGTCGATCCGCCGCAATCCCGCTCCCCGCACCGCCATCAACGCCCCTTCAAGCCTTGCTTTAAGGCTTGACCCGCATTCCCCATCCAGAATGCGAACCGCGCCATGCGTCGGGACCTGCGCCGTCCAATAAATCCCCCGCCGCGCCAGATACGTCTTGTAGTCGAACGCTCCCGGATTCCCGAAATTCCGGGGCGGACGAATCCGCGCTTCGACCTCCACGCGCTGCCCATAGGCGAGCACCGGCGGCGGCTTTTCGGGATCATAATTCGGTAGCCGAACCAGTGCGCGAGCCCCCAGCGCCAGTTCCAGCGTGAATTCGGATCCGTCTCCGGAGAACACCGTTGGCACGACGACGCAGCCGGACACCTGCATGACCTCCCGAGGCCCCGCGTCGATATAGGGTTCCTCGGTAGGCCGGTGCCATGCGAGTAGGAATGCTCCGGCGAAAATCAGCGCCAGACCGATACAAACGCCCCGCAGCCACCGCGACGCCGGCACACAGGCGAGCATGGTGAACCCAAGCGCGGCTCCCACGGTTTCCGGAACGCTCAAGGAGAGAAGCTCGGCAAGCAGGATCCCGCTCGCCACGGCGAGAAGCGGCAACAGCAGGGGCTCGCGCATGGGCTCACCAATTAGTGGCCTCCCCGACGCGGAGTTCTCACTCTAGTTAGCGCAACAGCCGGAAGAGTTGATGTGAGCCGGAAGAGTTGATTGGAGAGTGTTGGGTAAAAGAGCCCACGGACGCCTGCCCGGCGCCCATTTTCGCGCCTAGCCTCAGTCCTGCTTGCGAGCCTTTGCCAACTCGCCCTGCAGTTCCTCCACTAACCGCTTCGCTGACCGGTCCACGTCCTTGAGATCGCCGCTACCGGGCTCCTCGAAGCCGCTCCATAGGACATCTCCCGTAGACCGTTCCACCAGGAATACTGTGCCTCGAGCCCGGGACAGCGGCTGCATATTTGGCCGGGCGTAACCGTCCGTGATCGTGTTCTGATCTTTACTATCTTTGTTTTCTGCTGGTTTTGGTTTGTAGAGCTCATCCAGCGCGTCGCGAAAGTTCTCACCGATCCGGCTGGTCAGGATCACGTCGGCGCGAGCCGGATCGGTGACCACCTGCAGCACGCGATTCTGCGTCAGCCACAGCGCCAGGTATTGGTCCATCCCGCCGGCCATCGGCAGAATGTAGACATTGGTGGCCTTGGCCAGTTGGCCATAGGCTACCGGAGCGGTCGCCAGCAGAAATGCGGCGAATCCGAAGGTCGCCAATGTGATCCGTCTCATAGTGTTCATCGTATGTCAGCCAGAACCCGAACGGAGCCCCCCGGAATCCGGACTCCACGGAAACTTCCCAGGCTCCAGCGGAAACCTCGAGAGAAGGGTTCTAGCAGGTATGACGCGATCCATCGCGAAAAAGTCGGAGACAGAATCTTTAAGAGGAAGGAAGAGGATCCCGGCCTGGCTTATGCGACCCGCGAGCGCCGCACCGTCCACCCGCCAACGAGACCGCCGATATATCCCACCGCCAGCGCGATCGACACACCCGGAGCCTCCGGCAGCAAAACATACAGCACTCCCGCGATCGCCAGAACCAGCACCGTTGAGACCACCTGCAGGAGCAGGTTGGAGGTCGCCGTCGCGCCGCCAAAGAAGGCCCAGCCCGCGATCCCCACCAACGGAAATATCTCTATGCCCGGAAACAGGAACCGCCCGCCGAACCCCAGGATCATCACCGCCAGCCCCGCCAACTGCAACCAATATAGGGGTATTTTCCGCGCCTTGTCGGCAGCCTGCCCGGTTTGCCCGGCAGCCCGCCCGGTTCGTAGGGATGCATCCCCCGCGACGACATCTCCTGCCGCAGTCCCCGGGACTCCCTTGGAAGACATTGATTTAAGCCGAGTCTCCATATCTTAAATGACGCTCCGGTTGACGCTCAGCGAAACACACCGCGACCTTCTCTCCTATCGACCGAATCGCACGGAACCTATAGAACTCGCTCCCGCGCGCAATTCAGGATGGGGGACCGAGGTTCAATGTGGGGTGAGGTTCAGCTCGCGGAGGGCTTCAGTCCTCCCGCGCAAATCCCGTCCCTTGCAAACCGTCCCTCTCTCCCGTCTACAACTCGTCCGCGGAGAACCCCGCATCTGCGGCCGGAAGCTGTGCCGCGTCTTCTAAACCCTCGGCTAAGCTTTCGTATCCGGCGTCAGCCCCGCATTCTTATGCTGCACCAACTCGGCGAGCGTGAAAATGCTGGCCAGCGTGATCCCGAACTTCTCCGCGAGCAGTTCCGGACCGCCCTGCTCCCGATTCACCAGACACGCCGCGCCCAGCACATTCATGCCGGCTTCCTGGGCCCGCTCCACCGCCTGCGCCGTCGACCCGCCCGAAGTACAGACATCGTCCAGGATCACGACATCCAGCCCCGCGACATCCTCGATCCCTTCCACCGACCGCCCCCGCCCGTGCTGCTTGGCTTCCTTACGGATCGTGAAGGCTTTGAGGATCGTGCCCGTCTCCAGGCTCTCCCGAGCGATCGCGTACGCCACCGGATCCGCGCCCAGCGTCAGCCCGCCAACCGCCGCCGGCTTCCAGCCCTGCCGGGAAATCTCGGCGATCATGACGCGCCCAATCAGCGGCATCGCTTCCGGCGCAAACCCCGTCAGCCGAGCATCGACATAGACGTTACTCTTGGCGCCCGAGGCGAGCGTAAACTCGCCCAGGCGCACCGAGTATTGGCACAACAGGTCTTTCAGCTTCGCCCGATCGGCGTCAATGGAGGGTGAGGTTGCAGGATGGTTCGCCAAACCGCGATTTTATCAGGCTGCGCCCGGAAGCTCCCACGACGAAAGTCAGTCAACGACTCGGGCCAGGATCACCAGTACAATCGAACGGTCCGGTCCGATTCCGGTCTTCCCGACCACCGTATATTGACCCTCCTGAACGTCCAGGTTCGTATTTATCCCGACGTTGATGTACTGCCACTGCGTCTCTGGGCCTTCTTGGGTAGCGATCGGAATCCGCCCTCCCAAGGAAAGGTTCTCGAGAGAAATCCGCCGGGGATTGCTTCCTACCTGGATTTTTGGGAAAAGATCCAGTTCAATGATCGTGGGTTGTTGCACGCCGGGATCACTTTCCGCGACCGACGAAACTCGTACACGTTTGCCATCCATTCCGCGCTGGAGCATAGAGTCCATTAACGTGTATCCCTTGTAGGGCAGGACTTTCTTTAGCTGGTCGATGGTCGGGTTGAGTTCTTCAGGAATCGATTCATCCGTGCGATCCTCACCGACACCCATCAATAGAAACATCGTCAGCTCGACTCCACGGCTGGGCGGGGCAACATCCAGTTGCTTCACGGCTTGCTCGACCACATCCAGGAGGGCCGCACTGCCTCGGATGATCACCGCCCTATCGGAAGCCTGAATGGCGATCTGATTGCCCATGACATTGCCCAGATTCGAGGCGATGTCATCGGGCTTTGCATTCTCGATGGGAATGACCCGAATCTGGTCAGGCATGCTGGGTTGCGCCATGACTCCGGGCAACGAAGCAGTAATCATCAGGAAAAACAGGGTCAGTCGTTTCATCATGCGTCCTTTCCTCTGTCCAATTCTTTGAACCGGCACATTCGTTCCGTTCTTGAAAAGCGTTACAGCCGTTGCTTGGCTGTGCTGGCAGTCTCAACTTCGCTCTCGATCAGCCAATAAATCACCACGTTCGGATCCTCGGTCAAAAGCTTGACCACGGTGGTCTGGGTTGATGTCGTTTCGCTTGCCGATGTCTGCGCTTTTCGAGGTATCCCAGTCGCGACGAGCACCGGCTCAAACTCAGGCAGGCTGAATTCCTCTGGAGCGAAATCGGGCAACCCCATCACAGGAAGGTCCGCCACCGCCAGGACCGCTTCGTCAGGAATCGGGATCGTTTCTTGCGGAGCCTCGGCGACCTGCGGAGGTCGCTGCGACGCAGGCGATTCCCGAATAGTCACAGGCGACGTTACCGGCTCCGGTACGGCAACTTCGGCAATCTCGTTCGATGGCAGGGCATTCGACGGTCCCGGCCCGCTCAATCTCAATCACAGGAGCCGCGTTCGCGACAACCGCTTCCTTCCCACCACTTACCGAAGACACTCGCGTAAACTGCCACGCCGCCGTGCTCACCGCGAGAACAACCGCCGCAGCCGCGACCCAGCGCCACTTGCGCGAACCCGGCATAACAGAAACCCGCGCCAACTCCCGATCCAGTTCCGCCCGCACCGCAGGCAAGATCTCCTGTGGCACGCTGACCTCGTTCAGTGAGTCTTGGTTCAGCGATGCCAGCACCTCGCGATTCCCGGTCAACTCCGCCGCGATCGCCTGGCACTCCGTACAGGACACCACATGCTCGGAAGATTCCGGCGCGCGGAGCCTCGCCCGGCTCCAGGCACGCCAGTTCCCACTGAACGCGTTCACATTCATTCATCGGAACCATCGAATCCGGCATGTCGCTCATCGCTGTCCCTCCGCTTTCCGTCATTGACTTTCGCGAGCTTCAATCGCGCCCGAGCCGCCAGCGTTCGTACCGTTACCTCGCTGACCTCCATCGCCAAGCGCCGTCTCGCGCGTCCCCAGTTCCTCGATGTCGCGCAGCACGATCGCCATGCGTTCCCGCTCGCTCAATTCCATCAGGCAGGCTTCGAGTAAACGCTTCCGTTGCCGCTGCTCGCTGCGCGTGTCAGCCCCTGGCTCCGGATCGACAACCTCCATCGGTCCCGTGGGATCCTCCGCCAATTGCGGCGCGCGCGACCTCCGCCGAAACTCGTCCCGGCACAGGTTCAGCGTCACCCGATAGAGCCATGCCCGGTCGTCGCCTTCCATCAAGCTCCGATTCTTCGGCTTCCTCAGCCAACGAACATGAACTTCCTGGGCGACGTCCCGAGCATCGTCGGCATTCCCCATCACCCGCAGCGCAATCCGAAACACCAACGACTGGTACCCCGCGACCGTTGCTTCCAGCCCACCGTCCAAACCCGAAACGCCGGATTCCGGCGCCGCATCGGCCTGATCCCGCCCGTGAGCCTTGGACCGCGCTTGCGGATCCTTGGATGCCCACTGCGCTGACCGGTCGAATGTCAGAGCTGTTTCTCCTGAACTCACGGATCATTCCCCGGCAGCCCGATTCGCGCCGCCGTTACTTTTAAAACGTCGCGCGGACCGAAAGCGTTGACATATTTTTTCAGGAAATTCGGCGCGTAGCGAGGCGCAATGTGGGGCGAGGTTTAGCTTGCGGAGGGCTTCAGTCCTCCCGCGCAGTCCGCCACGATTGGAACACAACCCAATTCAGGTTCACAAACCGCCACCGACGGATAGAACATCCGTCGCTACTTGACGAACGCAAGTCGTCGCTAACTGCGACCAAGCGAAAACGTTCGACCCAAACCACCAGCCCCGCTGCAGGTCAGCTGCACAGCAGGACGCTCCCGCAGGTGAGCTGCCCAAAAGAGCCATAGGCTCCTATTGCACTGGCCGGATCTCTGCGCCCAGATCAAACCCGATCCAGCCCCACGCCCGGAAGAACCCTTCCTGCGCCGCCAGGTCCAGCGCATGGGTGTTGATCTCGAACCCATCGTAACCATTGGCCATCAGAGACACGATCCGCGCGCGGATTTCCTCCTCGCGCTGCACGCTTTCGGCGTCATGCACCACCGAATGGATCGCAGCCGAGTCCTGGCCTTCCCCCGGCTCAGCCGACAGCCGCAACGGAATCCCCGCCTCCAGCGCCGCCTGCGCGACCTCCGGACGCTTCTCGATCCCATGCAGATCCAGCGCCACCCGATGCCCGGTCTCCCCCAGTGCCCGGATCACCGTGTTGGTGAACAGGTGCAGCGGCTCGGACTGCGGATCGTGCGCCTCCATCTCGATCGCCCGAATGTAGACGCAGTGGTCCAGGATCTCCCGCAGCGCCGCATACAGCCGGTCGGGATTCGGCAACGGGGCCTGGATGCCGAGGATGAAATCGATCCCGTGGTCGTTCGCCATCTGCGACAGCTCGCACAGGTCTTCGATCTTCGCGGCCTTCAGCGGGAGCGACAGCGTCAGTTGGTTGATCCGGCTCCGCGCCAGGACCCGGAAATTCGCCCGCCACACCAGCCGCGAAAAATAGTCCGGTGAGTTGGCCTCCGCGAGGGTCGGCTGCATCCGGACCCCGCGAACCTGCGTATCGGCCGCGCCTCGCGTCGCTGTCAGCTTCTTATCGGTCCGGATCTGCTCGGCGGCCTCCAGCAGCCCATACATCAGCCCCCGCAGATCGCCACCACTCACCCGCCCGTTACCGGATTGAAAAACCTGAATGCGGAAATGGCGCGGCGGGTCCTGGCTGAGCTCGGTTTCGACGCTAACGTTCACCCCGGCCTCACGCGCGGCATCGCGGAACTCGGCCAGCCCGAATTCCACGGGACCGGCCATCATCGAAGCGTTCAGCAGCCAACCCAGCACTGCTATCCAGCAAAACTGTCTTACGAGCTGCACCTTCATCGCGTCGCTCTCTTCCTACTCGACTACCGAGCCCCACCCCCGGCGTGACAAGTTCCAGTAGATCACGCCCAGCCCCGCCGCGCCCATTGCCAAAAGAACAAGTCCCGCGCCGGTCTCGCCGAGCAGGAGCTTCCCGACCCCGAACAACGCCCCATAAATCAGCAGGCAGCCGCCCGCCCAGCATGCCAGGTTCGCGACGCCGTTGCGGTCCGGACGGACCTCCGGCGCGAGCTTCGCCACCGGTCCCCATCCCGTCACCGACGGTCGCGTGCGGCGATAGAAACTCACCAACGTTGCGTCAGATTCCGGCGGCGTCCAGTACGTCACCGCCAGCCAGCAGACCGTTGTGATCGCCACCGTGACGATCATCAGCCACGCGAAGTCCCGCGGATCGTCCGAGTCATAGCCCAAGCCGATCTGCATGGTCAGCGACACCACCAGCGCCACCACCATCGACGAGACTTCGCTCCACGCGTTGATCCGCCACCAGTACCAGCGCAGCAGCAACACGCCGCCGGTTCCCGCGCCCGTGACCAGCAGGTATTTCCACGCCGTCGCGATCGAATCCAGATACAGCGTCAGCACGGCCGAGGCCACCATCAGCAGGATCGTAGCCAGCCGCGATACGACCACGTAATGCTGCGGGCTCGCGTCCGGCTTCCAGAAGCGGCGATAGAAATCGTTCATCAGGTAGCTGGCGCCCCAGTTGAGCTGCGTCGCGATCGTCGACATGTATGCCGCCACGAATCCCGCGATCATCAGCCCCCGCAGCGAGGCCGGCAGCGTCGCGATCATCACCCGCACATAGCCGGTTTCCGGCTGCTCCAGGCCAGGGAACATCACGACCGACACGAGGCCCACCAGAATCCACGGCCACGGCCGCAGCGCGTAATGCGCGACGTTGAACCATAGCGTCGCCAGCAGCGAATGCCGTTCGTCCTTGGCGCTGAGCATGCGTTGCGCGATGTAGCCTCCGCCGCCCGGCTCGGCGCCCGGATACCAGGTCGCCCACCAGTTCAGCGAAATATAAACCAGGAAGGTCAGCAGCGGCATCCACGCCGAATTCAGGTTCGGCACGAAGTTCAGCACGGACCCTTCCCCTTCGCCCACGCGCAGCGCGTCCACCTGGGCCAGTTGATCCAGCAGCGCATCCATCCCGCCGACCGCATCCACCGAGAACACCGCCAGCGCGATTGCCATGCGCATCATGATGACGAACTGGATCATGTCGGTGACCAGCACGCCCCACAGTCCCGACAGCGCCGAGATCGCCGACGTCAGCGCGATCAGCCCCAGCATGATCGCCAGCGCCTCCAGCGGGCTTACGCCCAGCACCAGGCCCAGGATGTCCATCATCGCCTTGTTCACCCACGCCATCACGATGCAGTTGATCAGGATGCCGAGGTACAGCGCGCGGAACCCGCGCAGGAACGCCGCCGGGCGCCCCGAGTAGCGGATCTCGGCGAACTCGACGTCGGTCAGCACGCCGGACCTGCGCCACAGCCGCGCGTAGAAAAAGACGGTCATCATGCCGCTGGCGACGAAGCACCACCACAGCCAATTGCCGGCGATCCCGTTCGCCGCGACCATCCCGGTCACCGCCAGCGGCGTATCAGCGGCGAAGGTCGTCGCGACCATCGAGGTTCCCGCCAGCCACCACGGCACATCCCGGCCGGAAAGGAAAAATTCCTCCACGCTGGAGCTCGCGCGCGCCCGGTAATACATGCCGACGCCGATCATCACGGCGAAGTACAGGCCGATCACCGCCCAATCGGCAAAGGTAAGTTGCATTGACTGGGAATTATAGCGAGTACGCCACGGGAGTCGATATCAATTTCTGTTCCACGAATTCTGAAACGCACCGGCTGCGCCCCTGATCGCGTGGATCACCTGAATATGTGCTGCACGTGAATACGTGCTAGCCTGGAAATGGTGATTCAGGAAAAGACAAAGCAACGTTCCTCCCGGTCCGCTAACCAAGCGCGTTCGAAAGAACCCTCCGCGGTCAAACGCCAGAACGTCACCCTGAGCCTCCCGGAGCCGCTGCTGCGCCGCTTTCGCGTTTATGCCGCCGAGCGAGGCGAATCGATGACGCGCCTGATGACGGAGGCGATCCGGGAGGTGCTTGAGGGCGGGCCTGACCGTGAACGAGAAAAAAAGAAGCGTCGCCTGATGGAACGCATTCGGAATGCACCGGATCTGGGAACGAAGGGAAAAGCGGACTGGACCAGGGACGACCTGCACGAGGCGATGAGAAACGGCTGAGATGGCCCTCGAGTTCGTCGACACCAACGTCTTTGTCTATGCCCACGACCGCAGTGCCGCCCAAAAGTATCGCCGTGCCGAGGCACTCATCGACGACCTGAATCAGCGTGACGCTGGCGCAATCAGCACGCAGGTCCTAGTCGAGTTCTATTCCGCCGCAGTGATCAAACGTGGAATGGCGGCGCAGCTAGCCGAATCAGTAATTGACGATCTCGGCATCTGGACGCTGCATCGGCCCGACTATGTCGACATTCTGCGCGCCGCCCAGCTTCGCCGCCAACTGAAAATCTCCTGGTGGGACGCGCTGGTGGTCAACAGTGCCCTCGAACTCGGCTGTTCCACGCTGTGGACCGAGGACCTTTCCGACGGCCGCAAGATCGGATCGTTAACCATACGCAACCCCTTCGCCTGACCCACCTGGTCCGCCGATGGCGCGCCCGCCGCGGCGTAAAATAGAGCCTTGCGCTATTTCTTCCGACGTCACATTCCTCCCACCGAACGTATCCTGCTCATCGAGAGCGGATCGCGCTCGCTGCTCGAACGGGTCATCCCGCCGCTGACCTCCCAATTCGGCGAGCACGTGGAGATCGACGTCGTCACCTGTTATGCGGGCCAGCCCGAAGGCCTCCGCGGACAGTCCTTCAACGTGAACGATTACGGCGGCGGCGCGGGCCGCACCCGGCTCGCGGCGGACCTTGCCGAACGCCGCCATGCCGTCGTCGGCATCATCTGCTCGGCCGAGCCCATCATGACCAAATGGAAATGGTGGCTGGGCGCCAAGCTCCCCGCAAAACTCTTCGTCATTAACGAAAACGGCGACTACTTCTGGCTGGACTGGGGCCACGCCTCCACCATCCGCCAGTTCGCCTTCTACCGCGCCGGACTTACCGGATCTTCGGCCGTGCCCTCGCTGGTGAGGCTCGTCCTGTTCCCGCTGACCTTTTCTTTCCTGGCCCTGTATGCCTTAATCGTCCATACGCGCCGCTGGTTCCGCATGCAGCGAGCCTAGTCCCACGGAGGATTCCCACATGAAAGCTATCTACATCGAGCAACCCGGGGGCGCCGATGCGCTCACCTATGGCGACCGGCCCGTACCGGAACCCGATGAGGGGCAGGCTCTAGTCAAGCTCGCCTACAGCGGCGTGAACTTCATCGACACCTATCACCGCAGCGGACTCTACCCGCTTCCGTTGCCCGCCGTCATCGGCATGGAAGGCGCCGGCGTCGTCGAGAAGGTGGGTAAGGACGTCACCAACGTCAAGCCGGGCGATCGCGTCGCCTACGCCATGAGCCCCGGCTCCTATGCCGAATACGCCGCGGTGCCGGCCAAACTTCTGGTGCCGGTTCCCGACGACGTTGCGCTGGAGGTCGCCGCCGCGGCCATGCTGCAAGGCATGACGGCGCACTACCTGACCCAGTCCACGTTCCCTCTGAAGCCGGGCCACACGGCCTTGGTCCACGCCGCCGCTGGAGGCACCGGACGGCTGATCGTGCAGATGGCGAAGCAGGCCAGCGCGACCGTCATCGGCACCGTGGGCACGGAGAAAAAGGCCGAGTTGACCCGCTCCGACGGAGCCGATCACGCGATCGTCTACCTCGGCCACGACTTCGTTAAGGAAACCAAGGCGTTCACCGGCGGCCGGGGTGTCGACGTCGTCTACGATGCCGTGGGCAAGTCGACCTTCATGCCGAGCCTGGACTGCCTGGCGCCGCGCGGCATGATGGTGACCTTCGGCAACGCCTCCGGTCCGGTGGACCCGATCCCGCCGCTGCTGCTCTCGCAAAAAGGTTCGCTGTTCCTCACGCGCCCCAACCTTGGTCATTACATCGCCGATCACGAAGACCTCGACTGGCGTACCCGCGATCTGTTCACCTGGATCGGCGAGGGCCGCATCCACATCCATATCCAGGAAATCTGCCCTCTGTCGGACGCGGCGAAAGCCCACCAGGCGCTGGAAGGCCGCAAGACCACCGGCAAGCTCATCTTAAAGATTGGCTGATGTACGAGCGCACCGGCGCCTTTCAGCCCTTGTGCGCGATCCAACAAAAGGGGGGGCAGGAGTTCACCCGGCGTGCGCGTTCAGGCGCACAGACCTCGGTGCTTTGGGGAATGCGGGGTCCCGCAGTCCGTGTCACAGGACCATGCCCCGCGAAAGTTGCGGAGAGTCCGATGTGGCCGCGAGCAGCCTTCGGAACCGCGACCAGTAGGGAGCGCAACGAAAACGACCAGAGTTCGCATCACCGGCAGCGCCGGCACCGCAACCGAGCTCCAGCCTCGAAATCCGGCACGCGCCCCCCTGGATCCCGATTCTGAGTTCTGTGTTCTGCCTTCTGTGTACTCGACCTACCGCGCAATCGTCGCAATCGCCTGCGCCTCGGCCGACTGCAGCTCGCCCACCGGACCTACGCGCTCATGCGTCTTGAACTTCACTGAAACGCGGTCCAGATCGATCTCCAGCGTCCGAGCCAGATTCTCCCGGATCGCCCGCCGGTAGTCCTTCAGCTTCGGCCGCTCCAGGATCACCGTCGAATCGATGTGCGTGATGGTGAACCCCAACTCCCGCACGCGCCGCACCGCTTCCTTCAGGAACACCGCGCTATCGGCGCCTTTCCATTGCGGATCGGAATCCGGAAACAGCATGCCAATGTCGCCCAACGACGCCGCGCCTAAGAGCGCATCGGTAATGGCGTGCGAAAGCACATCCGCATCGGAATGCCCCACCAAGCCGCGATCGGTCGGCAGCGGCACCCCGCCGATGATCAACGGATAGCCCCACCCGAGCCGGTGCGTGTCCCACCCGAGCCCCGTGCGGACCTCGGCCGAATTGGGCGGCAGCCCAGCTAAATTCACGTCCGGAAGACTCACGATTCCGCCGCTTCCGTTTCCGTGGGCGGCTGGCTGGCGCCTTCTTTTTCCTCCTGAAGGAACAGCCGCGCCAAGTCCATATCGCCGGGTTTCGTGATCTTGATGTTGCGGTCGCTACCCTGCACCACCGCGACGTCCACCGTTTCCAGCCGCTCCACCAGACTCGATTCATCGGTGCCGATGAACCCGGCCTCGCGAGCGCTCTCGAACGCCTGCTTCAGCAACGCGTGGCGGAACACCTGCGGCGTCTGGGCCAGCGCCAGATGCTCCCGTGGAAGCGTCGCGCGGATGGCATGTTGCCGGACCCGCTTCACCGTATCCACCGGAACCACGCCCAGAATCGCCGCGCCTTTTTCCGCCGCCTCGGCGATCACCTTTTCAATCAGCTCCGGACTGACGAACGGCCGCACCGCGTCATGAACCGCAACCAGTTCCGTCCCGGCCGAAACCTGCGCCAGCGCATTCTCCACGGACTCCTGACGGCTGTCGCCGCCCTCCACCAGACGCACGGGCTTGGAAAACTGCTCCTCGGCCAGCATCTGGCGGCCCCACTCTTGATCGTCGCCGCGTAATGCGATCACGATCTCGGTCACCGACGGCGCCTGGCAGAACTTGCGGATGGTATGCACCAGGATCGGAGCGCCATCCAGCAGCATGAACTGCTTGCGGCTGACCCCGGCGGTCTCGCGCCCCATACGCGTTCCCAGCCCAGCGGCAGGAATAATCACGGATACGTTCATTTTGAACTTCTGATTGTAACTTGGAGACCAATTGTAGAGCTAAACCGGGCATGCGTGGGGCGGGGCCATGCCCCGCCACGGAAAGCCCTGAGATTTCCGTCCTCGTTTCCCCACCACCTCAACATGAGCTTCTATTCCCGCCGCCTTCCCCATTGGCATCCGGAGAATGCGGAGTTCTTTGTCACATGGCGCCTCAAGGGAACTTTGCCCGCAAGCCGAAAGGACACATCATCGGATCCACCAAATTCCAGTCTTCAAGGGGGTGGCACCGAGTTTGTAGACAAGGACCGCCGTCTCGACCTCGCCCAGACCGGCCCTCTTTGGCTCCGCAGACAGAAAGTAGCCAGCAGAGTCGAATCAGCCCTATTAGCCGGAGATCATCGCTGGCATTGGTATCGATTGGATGCCTGGGTAATCATGCCCAACCATATTCACGCGCTCATGAAGCCTATGCTGCCGCTGCACAAGGCTGTCATGAATGTCAAAAGCGTAACCGCTCGCGCCGCCAATCAAATCCTCGGGAGAACAGGCAAGGCTTTTTGGCAGGATGAGTTTTATGATCACTGGATCCGCACGGATACCGAACGAGCCAGGATCATCGACTACATAGAGTACAATCCCGTTGCGGCGGGTTTTGTGAGTGAACCGGAAAGATATCGGTGGTCGAGCGCCCGCATAAGGCTTCGCGATAAACAGAAGCACTGATCGCGGCGCATGGCGCCGCGCCACTTGGTCACCCGAACTGAAGGCGCGCGCTTGCAGGTGTGGGGCGGCGCCATGCGCCGCCAACCAAAGATCTACGCCGACCCGGCCGCCGGCGTCGCGCTCGACCGCCCCGACCGTTCCCGGTCCTTCTCCGTGATCGCCCGCGTGCGTTCGTCATACCGCGCGAAAATCATCTTGCCCGCGGTGGTCTGCAGCACACTGGTCACGCTGACATCGATGGTCTTCGAGATCTGCCGCCGCGCGTTATCCACCACCACCATCGTGCCGTCGTCCAGGTAGGCGACCCCCTGCGTCGGCTCCTTGCCTTCCTTCAGGATGAACACGCGCATGATCTCGCCCGGCAGCACCACCGGCTTCAGCGCATTCGCCAGCTCATTGATATTGAGCACCTCGACCCCGTGCAGCGTTGCGACCTTATTCAAGTTGAAATCATTGGTCATGACCCGCGCGTCCAGGAGCTTGGCCAGCTCGATCAGCTTCAGGTCGACCTCGGGCACCGAAGGAAAGTCTTCCTCCATGATCCGGATATCCAGCTTCGGCATCTGCTGCAGCTTTTGCAGGATGTCCAGGCCGCGACGCCCGCGGGCGCGCTTGTTGGCATCGGCCGAATCGGCCACCTGCTGCAGTTCCCGCAGAACGAACTGCGGGATCACCAGCGCACCATCGATAAACGAAGTCTCGGCGATATCGGCAATACGGCCATCAATGATGACGCTGGTATCCAGGATCTTCAGTTCCGAGCTCGAGCCGGAGCTATCGCCGCCAAACAGCTCGATTGAGCTGAGGTTGAGCAAATCGCCTTTAGCAGAGCCCACGAACGTCCCGATGTAGATGCCCGCGAACAGCAACAGGATCGAAAGGAACTCGTCGACGTTGGCTTCCTCCGGCAGCGCTTCCCACAGCACCAGCGAGATCAGGAATGCGCCCAGCACTCCAAAGATGCCGCCGATCATCGCGCCCAGCAGACGCTTCAGGGGAACTTTCCGGACGCGGGACTCGATCAGGACGATCGCAACCCCCACCATCGCGCCCAGAATCGCCGATTGCCACGGCTCCAGCCCTAGCGGTCTCAGGAGGTAGGTTGCGCTGCTTATCGAGGCAACCAACAGAATACGAATCAGCAGGAGATCGGCCATTTCTCAAGCTTTCCGGGGGATTCCCAATTGAGCATGGCACAGCACTATCGGCACGTTTCGCGCCGATCCCCAATCCCCCTACCATTTACAAACACCGGGATACACTCCGGGCGTGTGTTGCGACCCGAGTATAGCATTTACCAGACGCAAAAAAGCCGGATCAGCGTCCGGCTTTTGCGTCTTTCAAACTATGGCTAGAGGGCTTTGGCCAACTCTTCAGCGAAATGCCCCTGTGGACCCTTATCGGTTCCACGGCGGCCGCCGGAACGCTTCCCACGGCGGGGGCGATCCCCCTGCGCGGGAGCGCTGGAGCTAGAGATAGCGGGAGAGCTAGAGCTAGCGCTACCCTGCCCGTCGCGGCGCTGACCACGTGGTCGAGGCGGTTGGGCGGGATTGGCGCGCAGCAAGCGATCTTCCAGCGGGGCGCGATCAAAACGGCGGATGATGCTCTGCATCTCCTCGTTATTGGGCGCCTCGATGAACGCGAAGCCTTTCGACTCCTGCGTTTCGGGGTTACGAATCACTTTAATTGCGTCCGCCACTAGGTCCTCGGCGCTCAGCCAACCCATGATATCGTCCGCGGTTACCCAGGTGGGCAAGTTGCCCAGGAAGACAGTAAAACTCATTAATTCTTTGTATTTCGCTCCATGGTGGGGATTGCGTTCAGGGAAGGGGCTCCATGAAGGCCTTATCATAGTAGCACAACAAAGCGCTACATCCAATCCCCTTTGTATCGCTACGTTGTTCGATAGACTTGAGTTTTTGGTTTCAAATTCCGCAAACACCCGGAACCTATGCCCTTCGGCCACCTCACTCGCTCGCGTCTGGCTGTGATCCTGGGTACCGCCGCCGTTGTGGTGGTCCTGCTCTGGATCGCCGCCCGCTACCAACAGCGCAATGAAGCGCTGCGCCAGGCCGACATCGCGCTGGACGTCCTCAGCATCAACGAGGATTCCGACCTCGACGTCCCCGCACTGCGCCTACTGATGGAAGCGCCGTACCCTACACGCCGCGCCGCGCTCGAATTGCTGCTCTCCTCGGACCGCCAGTTGCCCCGCCTCCAGCGCCACCTGCAAGGTTTCACCGTCGCGCTGAGCCAGATTCGTGCCGGCCAGGCCGCCGATCTCGCCCACAGCCTCCTGCTCCCGGCCTTCGCCGCCTCCACCAATCCGGAAACCCTGCAAGGCGCCGCCGAACTGTTCCACCGCTGGAGCATCGCCGCCGCGCTCTCCCCCGCCGACGCCGATGATTTGATCAACCAACTCAAGCAGAAGATCATTGCCGACGCATCGCCGGAACGCCTCGAAGCCTATGCGCGCGCCGTCGAGGACCTCACCGCCGCGGGCGTTTCCTGGGAGACCGAAGTCACTCCCGGCGAAGACCCGCTCGACCCCTCCGATCCTTTTCTGGAACGCCTCCTCGGCGAAACCGATCCGGAAGCGCTCCGCTGGCTGCTCGACGCCGGACGCGCCAATTACGCATCGGACGAAGGCGCCGGAGCCGCGGCGGCAGCCGGTTCTGCCGCATTTAGTTCTGTCCTCGACCAGCGCTTCAGCGAAGAGGAAGACCCCGACGTCCTGCGCGTCCTCGCCGACGCCATGGGCCAGTTGCCGGAGCAGGCCACGCCCTCCCAACCGGCCTCGGCGAACCCGGCGATCTCGGCGGCCACCACGCCGTTCGACGCGGATTTTGAGCAGCTCAACACCCTGCTCGACGGATTGCGCTGGGCCGCTCCCGCCTTACCCGCGAAGGAAGCGCGCGCCCTTGCGAACCAAATCACCGGGCGCATGCAATCGGAGCAGGACCGGCGCATGCTGTCCTTCCAGGCCACGGCATTGTCCTACCTCGGCGACGCCGTTCCGCCCGAGGCCGCGCAAACCGCCCGCGAGGTGCTCCTCCCGCGTGTTTTAAAAGATCCCGATGTTTCCGCCGCCGCCACCGCCGCGGTGAACCTCAGCGGCTTGCCTCCCGACAGCGACACCTCCAACCGAGCCATGGCCGCGCTGGTCCGCCGCATCCTCAACGAGCGTGATCCCTACGCGGTTTCGATGCTGGCCACCGGCATGACGGCACTCGCGCCCACCGCCAGCGATGCGCGGAAAGCCGAGCTCGCCGCGCAAATGGCCGCTCCCATCCTGCGCGAAACCGACCTTCCCATTCAGGCCCGCCTCGCAGTCGCGTTCCATACGATCGCCGACGCCCTGCCGCCCGCGGAAGCCAACGCCTTCGCGACGCGTGTGCTGGATCGCATGCAGCGCACCGCCGGCGCCGCCTCCCTGCGCTTGTTTTCGTTTCTGCTGGACCCGGTGCGGGATACGATCGACGCAAGCCTCGTGACTCGCGCCCGCGCGATTCTCTTGGATCAAGCGCTCGCCACCGCCAGCTCCGAACGCCTCACCGAGATCAGCATGGGCATGTACCTCCTGTCCCGTGGCGCGGTCTTTGATGCCGAACCTCAGGCGGGCACGCTCTTGACGCACCTGGGCGAAGCCGCCGCGGCCGAAACCGACCTCGGGCATCAGGGCGAGCTGGTTCACAGCATGGCGCTGCTCGGCTTGACGGTTCCCGAATCGGTCGCCACTGCGGCATCGGCTCCCGAGGCCACCCACCTGCTCGCCGACCTGCGCCGCGAGCGCGAGCCCCTCCGTCTCCGCTTCCTGGGAAATCTGCTGGCGATGCTGCCCGGCACACGCCTGACTTCTACAGACCTCGCCGCGCTGGACCACATGTTCGAAATCCCTGACGCGCCATGCCAGGTCGCGATGCTCACCGATAACCTGACCGACGCCGCGCGCCAAGTTGCCAACCCGGCCTGCTCGGAAACTTCCTGGACCCGCCTCGCCTCCATGCTGCTCGACCAGCCCATGGAAGACCCCCTCGAAGAACCCACGCTCGACGAAATGGCCGGTGTCGGCGATGACGACGGAGCTGCAGACGAGGAAGGGGAAGAACCCCCGACCATCGATTTCCTTGCGCTGAGTCAGGCGATGGACGAACTGCTGCCCGATCGACCGTAAGGCTGACTCGACATTTGCGAGTCGTCCCGGGTTTTGCGGACCATTGCCGTTGAAATTACCCCGCCTTGACCCCACTTACCCCTTGCAATATCATTACTTTGCGCAACTTTCCCTTGCGTGCGGGGAATGTTGTGCCTTCTGAAAGAGAATGAAGCTTCGTTTGCTCATCTTCGCGACCGTACTGCTGGTGGCCGCGACTCTGCCGACCCCCAGTCAGCAGGCAAGTCAACAGTCCACTGGAAGCGCGGCGGATTCACCGGGCGCGGCACAAGCGGCGTTGATTCAAAAGTATTGCGTGGGCTGCCACAATGACCGCGCAAAGACCGCCGGCTTGAGCCTCGAAGCTTTCGACGCGACCCACCCCGACAGTGGCGAAGCCGCCTTGGCCGCCTGGGAAAACGTGATCCGCAAAGTCCGCGTGGGCATGATGCCGCCGCAAAGCGCTCCGCACCCGCCCGCCGCCGATCGTGCCGCTTTGGTCTCCTGGCTCCAAACCGAGCTCGACCGCGCCGACGCCCTTCATCCCGGCCCCGGCAGCCCGATGATTCACCGCCTGAATCGCGCCGAATACGAAAACGCGATTCGCGATCTTCTGGACCTTGAGGTCGACGCCTCCACGCTCCTGCCGCCCGACGACGCGGCCTTCGGCTTCGATAACAACGCCGAAACGCTGGGCGTCTCGCCGGTGCTGGTGGAACAGTATTTGAGCGCGGCGGGGAAAGTCTCTTCGCTCGCGGTCGGCGATCCCACCACTGGAGCCGCGGCGCAGGTCCTGCGCGTCCCCGCCGACGAATCGCAGGACGTTCCAGTAAACGGCATGCCGGTCGGCACCGAAGGCGGGCAGATGTTCCACGTCACGCTGCCGCTGGACGGCGAGTACCGGCTGGATGTGAAGTACATCATCTCCAACCTGGGCGCCATGAAAGGCCTGGAGTTCCCGAACGAGTTCGAGATCACCGTCGACGGCAAGCGCGTGCATAGCGCCACCATCGGCGGCACCGACGACTTCAACGCCCTGATGGCGAATATCACCAGCGCCCTGAACGCGATCCAGGAGCGCAGCTCCACGCGCGTTCCCCTCACCGCGGGGCCGCACGACATCGGCGCCGGCTTCGTCTACAACGGCACCGAGCTGCGGTCGGTTCGCCTGCAGCCCTTCGTCCGCAGCAATCAGGACAACCTGGACGCCACCGGCCATCCACATATCGAATTGCTGACCGTCACCGGGCCGTTCCATCCCACCGGCTCCAGCAGCACTCCGAGCCGCGAGCGCATCTTCACCTGCCGCCCGGACGCCGAGACCCCGGAACCCTCTAAGGAGGAGCTGGCCTGCGCGCGCGAGATCCTTTCCAGCCTTTCCCACCGCGCCTATCGCGGCGCCGACACACCGCAGGACCTCGGCCGGCTGATGGACTTCTTCGCGCAAGGCCGCAAGCGCGGCGGCTTTGAAACCGGCATCCAGATCGCGCTGGAGCGCATCCTGGCGAGCCCCAAGTTCACTTTCCGTGTCGAGCGCGACGAGTCCGACCTGCCTCCCGGGACGATCCATCCGATCAGCGATCTGGAACTGGCCTCGCGCCTGTCCTTCTTCCTGTGGAGCAGCATCCCCGACGACGAGCTGCTCGACGTCGCCACCGAGCAGCGCCTGTCCAAACCCGAGGTGCTGGAGGCGCAGGTTCGCCGTATGCTGGCCGACCCCAAGGCTCGCGCGCTGGTCGAGAACTTCGCCGGGCAGTGGCTCTACCTCCGGAACCTGGACGGCATGCTGCCGAACACCTCCGGCTTCCCCGACTTCGATGACAACCTGCGTCAGGCCTTCCACCGCGAAACCGAACTCTTCTTTGAAAGCATCCTGCACGAAGACCGCAGCGTGCTGGACCTGATGACGGCCGACTACACGTTCCTGAATGAGCGGCTCGCCAAACACTACGGCATCGATCATATTTACGGCAGCCATTTCCGCCGCGTGAAGCTCTCCGACCCGGCGCGCTTCGGCCTGCTGGGCAAGGGCAGCACGCTGATGGTTTCCTCGCACACGGACCGGACCTCGCCGGTGGTGCGCGGCAAGTGGGTGCTGGAAAATCTGCTGGGCACGCCGCCTCCGCCGCCCCCGGCCAACGTCCCGCCGTTCAATGAGGACGCCAATCGCGAAGGCCGCATCCTCACCATGCGCGAACGGATGGCCGAGCATCGCGCCAACCCGGTGTGCGCCGGATGCCATCAGATGATGGACCCGATCGGGCTGTCGCTGGAAAATTTCAACGCGGTCGGCGCGTGGCGGGACTATGAAGCCGGCTCGGGCAGCGCGAAGATCGACGCCAGCGGCACGCTGCTGGACGGCACCGAGATCAACGGGCCGGTCGAGCTGCGCGAAGCCCTGCTCAAGAAACCCGAAATCTTCGTCAGCACGATGACGGAGAAACTCATGATTTACGCATTGGGCCGCGGCCTGACGGCGCACGATATGCCCGACGTCCGGAAGATCGTCCGCGACGCGGCGAAGAGCGACTACCGATTCTCGGAATTAATCCTTGGCGTGGTGCGGAGCGTTCCGTTCCAGATGCGCGCCAAGCCCGCGCCCGCCGAGGGAAGCGGCACAGAAGGATAGGGAGCCACGATGATGTTCCTCACCAGGAAAGCAATCTCACGAAGAAAGGCGCTGCGCGGAGCCGGCGCCGCCCTGGCGCTCCCGTTGCTGGATTCGATGATCCCTTCGGCGACGATGTGGGCGCAGACCCCGGCCGCCCCGGTGAAGCGCTTTGGCGTGGTCTTCGTGCCGCACGGCGAGCGTCCCGGCTTCTGGACTCCGGAGAAGGTAGGCGCGGATTTCGAGGTCTGCCCGATCCTGGAACCCATCGCTGACTTCAAGGACGACATGACGGTCGTCTCCCAGCTTTGCCATCCGGTGGACGGCCACGCGGTGACGGTCGCCGCCTGGCTCAGCGGAGCCCTTCCCAAGCGCACGGTCGCCGAGGACTTCGAAGCCGGCGTCACGATCGATCAACTGATCGCGCGCAAGATCGGCGGCGATACCGTGTTCCCGTCGCTGGAGGTCGCAACGGAGGACGTCACCGGCTATATCGGCGGCTGCGATCCGGCGTATGCCTGCGTTTACCTCAATACACTGAGCTGGAAGTCGGCCACCCAGCCGCTGCCGATGGAGATCAATCCGCGCGTGCTGTTTGAGCGCATGTTCGGCCGCCCCGGCACTACTGAGCAGCGTATCGCCCGCATGCAGACCGGCCGCAGCATCCTGGATTCGATTCAGGACGACTTGAAGGACCTGCAACTCGATATCGGCCCGCGCGACCGCAGCCGCCTCAGCGATTACCTCGAAAACATTCGCGAAACCGAGCAGCGCATTCAACGCGCCGAACAACAGACGTTGGACAACCCGGAGATCCCCGACGCTCCGGTGGGCATCCCGGATTCGTTCCCTGAGCACATCGCGCTACAGTTCGAACTGATTACGCTGGCCTTCACCACCGACCTGACGCGCGTCGCGACCTTCATGCTGAGCCGCGACATCACCCAGCGCACCTATCCCGAGATCGGCATCACGGAGCCGCACCACGCGCTGTCGCACCACATGGGCGATGAGGAAAAGAAGAAGCAACTGGTGGAACTGAACCGCTATCACATGGGCATGTTCGGCGATTTCCTGCGCAAGCTGCGCGACACGCCGGAAGGCAACAGCTCCATTCTGGACAACTCGATGATCCTGTTCGGCAGCGGCATGAGCGAAAGCCAGGTGCATTTGCGGCTCGACCTGCCGACGCTGCTGATCGGCGGATTCAACAAGCGCGGCAGCCGCCACGTCAAGACCGAACCGGAGACGCCGGTCGCGAACTTCATGCTTTCCGTTGCCCAATATTACGGCGTCGAGATCGATCAACTTGGCCTCAGCACGGGAACGGTATCCCTCACTTAAGGAATGACATGAGGATTGAGATGACAAAGCCCATCACTGCAACACTCGCGATTGCGCTTTGGGCGCTTCCGGCGTTTGCCGGTCTCGATCTCGTCAACATGGCCGAGCAGGGCCAATGGGCGCAGGTCCGCTCGCTGATTGATTCCGGGATTAAGTCGGCCATGCGGCCACATCAACCAGGCCCAGGCCGACGGCATGACCGCCTTGCATTGGGCGGTGCAAGCCAACATGGAGGGCGTCGTCCAGAAGCTTCTGAAGGCCGGCGCCGATCCCAACGCCGCGAATCGCTATGGCATCACGCCCCTGTGGCTGGCGGCGCAAAACGGATCGTATCCCATCACTCAGCGGTTGCTCCATGCCGGCGCAGACGCGACCTTTCAGATGGAGCACGGCGAGACAGCGTTGATGGCCGCCGCACGCACGGGCGCGGCGAAGGTGATCTATCTTCTGCTCGATGCCGGTGCCGATCCCAACGCCACCGAAACCACGCGTGGGGAAACCGCCCTGATGTGGGCCGCCGCCGAAAATCATCCTGAGTCGGTTCGTGAGCTGATCAAAGGCGGAGCCAACCCGGATCAGAAATCCTACACGCTGGAGCTCGCGCCGATGGAATGGCAGAACGTCGGCATGGTGTCGACCGTGTTGCCGCGTGGAGGCTGGACGGCTTTGATGTATGCGGCTCGTGAAGATGCGCAGTTCGCCGCCGAATCACTGGCCCACATGGGCGCGGACCTGAACGCGCAGGATCCGGACGGCGCGACGGCGCTCGAAACCGCACTGATGAATGAGCATTACGACTTCGCGATCAAGTTGCTCGAAGCGGGCGCGGATCCGAACGCCGCCGACCTCGCCGGAGTTGCCGCCGTGTTCTCCGCGGTAGATATGGATAATTTTTCGGGCCGTGAGGTTGGACGGCCGGCGCGTCAGCACAATGATCAGCATGGCGCGTTGGATGTGCTGCGGCTTGCTCTAGCGAAGGGCGGCGACCCGAACGCGAAGCTCTCCGGGGCGACCATCGCGCGGCATCATGGGTTCCCGGACCGGTCACTGGCCAAGGGCGGCACGCCGCTGATTCGCGCGGCCAAGAGCGCCGATATCGAGGCCATGAAGATCCTGCTGGATGCCGGCGCCGACCCGGCACTCGCGATGAGCGACGGCACCACCGCGATCATGATGATTGCCGGGGGCGCGGCTCGGCCCGGCGCCGGATGCGATGGAAAAGCCGTCGCAGGCGATCCGCCTGCTGGTGGAACACGGCGCGGATGTCAACGCGCGCAACGAGAAGGGCGAAACCGCCGCGCATCGTGCCGGACGGGCGAAATCGCTGGCAATGATGGCGCTACTTTCCGAGCTCGGCGCGGACATGACGCTCACCGATAATGACGGCCAGACCGCCCAGCAACTGGCGGAGGCGAAGGACAATGGCCGGGATCGCGTATCGTCGCTGCGCAACGTCGGCGTCAAACCCGTCGGCGAAAAAACGGCCAAAGTCGGCGAGAAGTGAGCCAAAGGCTCTTTTAGTTCTTCGATCAAGTGATGCTGACTTAAGGCTAAGTCAGGCTTCGATACCCGTTTGTGGCAAGGGTTTTGAACTCGTGGATAGGGAAGGTAAACCTTCCCGCCGGGTGAAACCCGCCCCCCTAATCGCGATGAACGGTGTCCGGCGAAAACGCGGGGATGCACACCGCGACATACTGCGCCGGCTCATTGGGCGTTGAGTAACGCACCCACTCGCCTTTCCGCACGACCACGGCCTGCCCGCCTTGGATGTCCATGGCGCCGCCTTCGAATTCAACATGGAGCGCGCCACTCAGCACGATCGTGAACTCGTCGAACTCTGGCCGCTGGCCCGGTTCGGACCAACCCACCGGTGAGTTCATCCGCGCGATGCTCACCTGCGACTCGCCGTTATTCACGGCGCCGATAAATTCTTCGATGATTTTGTTCCCCGGAACAGGGATCTTGGTGGGCGCTGCAATCAACTCTGGCATGGAGAGATTCTATCGCAGCACGGAGCCGGTAAAGTACAAAGTCGTACGCCGCACGGCGCACAAAAAATCGCGGGAGACGCCGACCGTGTGGCAGCGTCCTCCCGCGATTGGGTTACTTGCGATGGAACCTGTTCGTTAGCCCAGCCGGAGGTATTTATACCCGGCCGACGTGATGCGATCGCCGTCAATAACGCCGCGTCCGTCCAGGATCACTTGCCCCTTCATCTTCTTGCCCAGGGCATCCCAGTCGAGCTGCCGGTATTGACTCCATTCAGTGACCAGGACCACGGCGTCGGCGTCTTGCGCCACCTGTTCCGGGGAATCGCACAGCGTCACGCACAGGTCGGGATAGAGTTGCTTGAAGCGCTCCATCGCCACCGGATCGTGCGCTTTCACGCGGGCGCCGCGCTCGATCAGCTCGCGCGCGATATCCAGCGCCGGAGCTTCGCGCAGGTCATCGGTATCGGGCTTGAAGGCCAAGCCCAGCAGCCCGATCGTGGTTCCCTTGAGAATCTTGAGTTCCTCAAGCAGCTTGTCGACCACCCGCTTGCGTTGGCGGGCGTTGACGTCCCGCGCCGCGGTCACGATCGGCATATCGAGCCCGTACTCGCCGGCGGTGGCCACCAGCGCGGCGGTGTCTTTGCCGAAGCAGGATCCGCCCCAGCCGATACCGGCCTGCAGGAAACGCGGACCGATGCGCGCATCCAGTCCCATGCCGCGCGCCACATGCTGAATGTTCGCGCCGACCTTCTCCGCCAGTTTTCCGATCTCGTTGATGTAGCTGATCTTCAGCGCCAGGAACGCATTGGCCGCGTACTTGATCAACTCGGCCGACGCCAGGTCGGTGGAGATCAGCGGCACCGCGGTCATTCTCTCCGGGCGCGGCATAAATGACGGCGCGGCGAAGGTCTGCTCCAGCAGCGGCCGGTACAGCGAATACAGCACCTCGGCGGTCTGCGGACGATCCGCGCCAATCACCACGCGGTCCGGATACAGACTGTCGAGGATCGCACTGCCTTCCCGTAAGAACTCAGGATTGGAGGCCACCGCGAACGAATCGGTGTCCATGCCCTTCGACAACGCCGCGTCGCGCACCAACGATCCGACCCAGTTTCCGCTCCCGATCGGCACAGTGGACTTGTTCACCACCACGGTGAAATGACGGCCCATGGTCTGCCCCACGCCGCGCGCGGCTGCTTCCAGATACTGCAGATCCGGCGCGCCGTTCTTGCCGGGAGGCGTCCCCACGGCAATAAACACAACGTGCGCCTGCGGGATCGCATCCTTATAATCCGTGGTGAACGTCAGATTGCCGCGGGAATGGGCGATCAACTCGTCCAGATGTGGTTCGTAGAACGGGACATCCCCCCGCTCCAGTGCGTCGATCTTTTCCTTCACCGGGTCCACACAGGTGACTTTGTGCCCCAAAAACGCGAGGCAAACTCCGGTGGTCAGGCCTACATACCCCGTTCCTAAAATCGCTACATTCACAGGACGTTCCTTGCCTCCAAATTCATCAAGTCAAAAAATTCAAATAACAAATAATTGTTGCCGCGGGCAAAAGCCCTGTTTCTTCTTATCAAACCTGCTGCCCTGGAACCGAGCCGCTGCCGCCCGGAGGCAGGAATGCTTCGCTTAGTCTACCGGACCTGGCTTTTCTCGTCGCCGGCTTCCTCGACGCGATCGTCTTGGGCGTCATTCCCTCAGCATGGCGCGCGTGTCGCGGATCACCGTCTTTTCGGCCTACAAGCCGTGCTTCAGTCGTCGTGTTTCTTCCCCTTCAAATCGGACGGCTTCAGCCACCCTCGATCCACCAGCCATTTGTGTGTACGTTGCACAAGGTGATGATCGCTGCCCAGGATCAACACCAAACCTCCGGCAATCAAGGGGATTCCTGGAATCACCGGCAGCACCAAGCCCGGTATGCCGATCGCGATCAGCAGGATGCCACTCAGGATCTGCCAAATGGAGCGCTTGGGTTCGCCATTGCCCCCAGGCTCCGGATTCTCTGTGGGTGTTCCGTCCAGTGAAGTCTCTCCAAAAACTCCGCTCACAAGGTCCTCAGGACGGCAGAGAGCAACGGAAGCCGGGCTTTCACTCGATGCCCCTCGGCGGGTCCGCATAGGCGCCAGTTCCGAAAGGCCTGGCCTGTCCCCTGTTCCAGCTTCGTTCCAGGTTCCCTTTAGAGCTGACGGAGTTTTCTTCATTGTCCTACAGCTTCCCGCGACGAGCGTCCCAAGCGCGATGCAGCGCCGCGACCCAATTGTCACTCGTATCAGGACTCCACCCGAGCACCATCCAATCTCTCTCCGGGCTCCACCTGGGCCCGTGCCGGACGGACGGCACCCGCCTCGCGGATCCCGTTCCAGCCGCCACGCGCCGGATCGCCACCGTTACACTAGAAGTAGATGGATCTGCTCAGCAACCGCGCCGAGAAGACCGCACGTCTCGTGCTGCTGCCGGCCTCGACCGAGGACACCCAGAAGGCGCCCCCAGGAATCTATCGGCTGATGGCGCTGCTAACATGCGGGTCGGTCAGCGCGCTTTTTGCCTCGCTGGTCATCGCCTACTTTTGGCGGCGCGCCGACGGCGGCTTCTGGAATCCGCTCCCGCTGCCCTCCACGCTGTGGATTTCCACAGGCATCATCCTGCTCAGCAGCATCGCGTATGAAATGGGGAGGCGGACCTACGCGCGCGGGGACCGGGAGGCCTCCACACGGCTGTTCCTCGGAACTCTGATGCTGGGCATCGGATTTCTGATCTCGCAGACCTTTGCCTGGATCCAGCTGATCCAGGAAGGCGGCTTCTTCAGCGAGAACAATCCCTATAGCTCCTTCTTCTACATCTTCACGGGATTCCATGCGGCCCACCTGGCGGGCGGACTCTTCGTCCTGGGACTGGTCTATTTCCGGCGCAACCCCCGGCGTGAATTCGTCGACGCCACGGCCTATTACTGGCACTTCCTGGGCGTGCTGTGGATCGCGCTGTTCGCGACGCTGGCCATCTAGCCGCAACCGTCCTTCAAAGCCCATCGGCCATGCCTATTGATCCTTCCGCACGCATCGCCTCCTCGGCGCGTATCGATCCGGATGCGGTGATCGGTCCGGGCGTGGTGATCGGGGAATTCGCCATCGTCGAGTCCGACGTCGTCATCGGCGCGGAAACCAAGCTGGAACCCTACGTCTACATCAAGCGCTTCACCAGTCTCGGCGAGCGCAACCAGATTTCGGCCGAGCACGGTCATCGGCACCGATCCGCTGGATAAGAACTTCAAGGGCGACCGGAGCTACGTCCGCATCGGCAACGGCAACGTCATTCGCGAGCATTACACGATCTCGCGCGCTACGGTCCCGGAAGCGACCACCGTCATCGGCGACGACAACTTCCTGATGACCAGCGGGCACGTGGCCCATGATTCGGTGGTCGGCAATCGGTGCGTCATTGCCAGTTGCGCGCTGGTGGCCGGGCACGTGCACATTGAGGATCAGGCGTTTATCTCCGGCGGCGTGGTGATTCACCAGTATTCGAAGATCGGACGGCTGGCGATGATCGGTGGCAATACCCGGGTGAACAAGGACGTCCCGCCGTACTTTCTCTACACTGATTTCAACGTCACCCCGTGCGGGATCAACCTGGTGGGGCTGCGCCGTGCCGGCTTCGCGCGCGAGGAGATCGCCGCCCTCAAGACCGCCTACCGATTGCTGTTCCGCTCCGGCCTGAAGCTCGCCGAGGCGCTGGAAAAGATCGAAGCCGAGGTCCCCACCGAGCATACGCTCCACCTGGTGGAATTCGTCCGGTCCAGCAAGCGCGGCATCTGCCGGGAATAGGGGCAGCGAGCCGATTACGGTGCTGCTCAACTGGCAAGAGGAAGAAGTAGGCTGCAGGAAGCCTGGTCAAGTTCAATCCATGCCCCGGCGGCGCAGTTCTTCGGCGTCGCCAAAGTCTTTTGCCCTGCCCGTGCTCTCCTTAAGGTCGCCTCGGGTGATCGCGTGAGGAGCATGAACTCGCCACGCTGGCGAGTAGGGCTTACTGATTCGTTCGGAGGGTGTGTCCTGTTGCGGCTCCAGCATGGATGCAACACATTATGAACTCTGCTGTTGATACGTCAAGTACCCGGTCCCTTCAGGCGAAATACGACAACTAGGGCCTCTTTTTCCCCCGATGGAGCTAGGTTGGGGCGTGGCGCTGAGGTTCACGCGGCCCGAAATACTATGATTGGCATGACCGGCGTCACTCAGAGCTCTAGCCTCCAATGAACTTCAAGTATGTATGAGCCTCGCGTTTTACGTTATCAGCCATCGCCTCAACACGATCGAAGAACTCGCGCGCATTCTCGGTAGGTAGTCGAACCTTGAGTTGCTTCCACTCCGCGATGAACCGATCGATTTGGCACACGTTAAAGATCGTGTCTCCATACGGATCGATAGATGTAAGGAAAGGATAACCAGCGGAATCACAAATAGTGAGAACGTTTTCCAATACGGGCTGCGGCTCTCTAATCTGTTCGAGGATACGCCCCGCTAAATCTATTCGAACTACATCGAAACGCATCGGTGTTCTGAACTTTTTCTGCTTAATTAGTATATTGATCCAGTCCGGACTCGGAACCTTGGAACTTATTATCCATCTCGTTCGGAACCCGAAACAAACGGGGATGGGTTTGGAGGAGCAATCGCCGTGTTGTGGATCAGTGGCGTTCTGCCAATGAAGAAACGGCCACGCCATCCGGATCCGCCGGTTCGCGAGAAGCCCAAGCCTCCTCAACGATACACCTGCGATCGAAGTCAGCCAGATCGATTCGGTTTGGGCTGACCCCAATTGCACCACTTTGCCAGGAACTTCCAGATCCTCCATGCGAATGCCCAAGTTCTCTAATCCGAATTCGTGAGCACCTGCAAAACCCGGCGAGCGTTCTCCACATCGGGACTGATTAGGATGTCCAGATCGCCTGTGTAGCGCGGGTAGCCATGAAACGCGACCGCATACGCGCCCACGATGAGGTACTCAACTTGATGCGAGTTCTGTAACACGACAAACTCGAGCAAGTCCTTGTTTAGAGGCATCAGGATGGGTCTGTGCCCGCAGTTCTCCCACGATTCGCAAGCGCTCCCGCGGCGTCAGGCGCACATCGGCGAGCGCATCCGCCTGATCGGCGTCGTCGAAATTGTTGAAGATGCGGACTTTTTTCTCCACCGTTTCATTGTATCCCGGCCCTGCTTTGTTCGATCAGCCGCCGAATCGAGTAAACTGAACGAACCAATCAAATGCCCCTTTCCCCCGGCGACAAACTCGGGCCCTACGAAATCCTGGAGCCCATCGGCAAGGGTGGCATGGGAGCCGTCTACCGAGCCCGCGATACGCGGCTCGGACGCGACGTCGCCATCAAGGTTTTTAGCAACGCTTCGGCGCACGCTTCGAGCGCGAAGCGTGCGTCATCTCCTCTTTAAATCACCCGAATATCTGCACCCTCTATGGCGTCGGCGACAACTATCTGGTGATGAGAACTGGTCGAGGGACAGACGCTCTCGGACCGGATCAAGCAGGGACCGGTCGGCTGGGGGCGGACCTCCCCAGCGGACATTTGTTCTCCCTGAACGCTGCAGTAGGTTTCCACACCCGCCCCAAGGTGGTTCTATCCCCCTAAGCCATTGCTCCCACACAACCTAGGGGAGCATTTCACTGGAGTTACACCGATTTTCCTCAGAACTTTCCACAGGCAAGAAAAAGACCCAGCCGGACCGTCAGGGAGGGATTCCTTTGGGTCGGGCTGGGCTAGGGGGTGAGATTGCCGCCTGAGGCGTTTGGGATCACTTCAGACGGCTTCTGAGGAAATAGTTATTGCCCGTTCGGTCCGGGACCGCCGAAACCTCCTGGGCCTCCGGGACCCCGACGGCCACGCCGGCCGCCACCGAAACCGCCCGGCCCGAACCCCGGTCCGTCGCCTTCCGGCGGAGCGATTAAGCCCGCGCCGACCGCGGCCCGCACTTCCTGTTGGAGTTGCGCGGCGGCTTCCAGTGTGTCGAGCTTGGTCTGCTGATCGGGGGTCAGCGAGCCTTTGGCCTGCAGAGCCGCATTATCACGGATCGCTTTGACCTGATCGCGGAGGTCGCGAATTTCCACCTCAAGCGCGCCGATCGTCGCGGCGTCCGCGTCGCTGCGCATCGCATCGCGCAAGTCTTTTTGTTTCGCGCGGATCTGTTCCATGATCGGCTGCGCGGCCGTCTTCGCGTTATCCCGGATCGCGGCCATCGATTGGAGCTGAGAATCGCTCAGCCCCAGATAATCGACCAGCGCCTGAACTGGGGCCGGCGGTCCATCCGGCGCCGCTCTGCGGGTGCTGGAGGTCTGCGCATAGGATGTATACGCAACCGCCATTCCCACCGTCAAAAGTAGTGCAGTCCATTTCAGTTTCATTCCAGTGTCTCCTTCTATCTTGTTTTTGTTTTCGAGTTGTTGTTCCGAGATGTTGTCCAGTGTCTTACCCAGTTCTTCGTCTCGTTTCTCTCGGGCCGGAGCCGGGGGCCCCGGTGCGATTCCAGTATGCCGCCTGGCGCCCCGATTTGTTGATTAACGTTCTGAAAAATAAGTGTTTACCTTCTTAACAAAAGGGTTCTCCCGCGAGGCCATATCTTCTATACTTCAGATGTCGTCATGTGGTTTATGACAAAGTCCCATTCCGGTAGCGGGCCTTCCAGCCAGCTGTGGAGCCGTCGCGAAATCGCGCTCGGGGTGGCGCTGTGCGCCGTCCTGGTGACGCTGGCGACACTGCAGTACCGCTGGATCGAACAGCTCGCCGACCTGCAGCGCGTGGAGCTGGACCAGGACCTGCGCGTCTCCACCAATCGCTTCGTGAACGATTTCAATCGCGAGCTGCAGGGGCTGGCGCGGATCCTGATCGCGGGCGGCGGCTCGGGGCGGGTTTCGCTGGAAAGCGACGTCGCCGAGCGGCTGAGTGTCTGGCGGCAGACCAGCTCCCATGCGGGTCTGGTGCGGCAGGTCTGGCTGGCCGACAATCCAAAGATTCCATCCCAGCTTCGCGAGTTGGTCTCACGCATCCCGGACACGGACCAAACCATTGATCTGGGACGCCGCCGCGGCGCTCCGCCGGTGATTGTCGACAGCGATATTCCGGCGATGGCGATTCCTGTGATCACGCTGCCGGACGGGATCCCGTTCGATGAAGAAACGCCCGAGGCGAGGGCCATGATGCAGGAGAACCTGCATTGGCTGGTGGTGGAGTTCGACCTGAACTACATCAAGAACATGTGGCTGCCAGAGCTCGTGGAGCGGCACTTTGGGAAGGATTTCTATGTGGAGGTGATCGGTCCGCAGGGCCGGGTTTACGCCTCCGATGAAGATGCCGAGACCGCTCCGCTGGAGGATTCCGGCTCAGGCCGACTGTTCTCTCTGGAAGCACTGGGGCGCGGGCGGGGACGTCCGGATTTCGGCGGATTCGATGGACGGGGCCGGGGCGGTCCGCGGCGCACGACCCGGGATCGAGAAGGCAACGGATTGCCCACCGAAGCCACGGCTCCCCTGCCGCCGGGGGCTCCCGAGCCACCGCCTCCGCCGGGTACGCTCCCACCGCCCAATGCCATCCCGCCGGACGCGCGGCGGCTGAATTTTGAAGGTCCGCCCGAGTTCCTGCGTTCCGGATGGAGCCTGCGCGCCAGCCATCGCGAAGGTCCGCTGGAGGTGATGGTCGCCGACTTCCGCAGCCGCAACCTGGCGATCAGCTTCGGCATGCTGTTGCTGATGGGCGTCAGTGTCGCGATGCTGATGCTGTCCTCGCGGAAAGCGCGGCTGCTGGCGAATCAGCAGATGGAGTTTGTGGCGGGCGTCACGCATGAGCTGCGCACGCCGCTGGCGGTAATCACCGCAGCCAGCCAGAATCTGGCCGATGGGGTCACCACCGATCAGAATCAGGTGAAGCGCTATGGCGGCGCCATTCGCGACCAGGGCAAGCGGTTGACCTCCATGGTGGAGCAGGTGCTGCGGTTCGCCGGCCTGGCCTCCGGCCGCATGGAGATCCAGCAGGAACACGTGAACCTGGAAGACGTGATCTATCAGGCCGTCGGCGATTGCCAGCCGGAATTGGCCGCCTCCGGCACCGAGTGCTCCGAAGACATCGAAACCAACCTCCCGGTGGTGACTGGAGATCCGGAAGCCCTGGGCCACGCCCTTCGCAACCTGCTGGTGAACGCCGCCAAGCACGGCGAAGGCTCCCCGGTGCGGATCATCGCCGGTGCGTCCACCGAGGGCAAGAAGGCCACCGTGCGGATCGCCGTGCGCGATCAAGGTCCCGGTATCGATCCGGCCGACCTGCCGCATATCTTTGAGCCGTTCTATCGCGGCAAGCGCGCCACCAGCGAACAGATTCGCGGCAGCGGGCTGGGACTGGCGCTGGTCCAGAAGATTGTCGAGGCGCACCATGGGCGAATCGAAGTGGAGAGCTCGACGGCGCCGGACTCCCACGGAACCACGTTTACGATGCAATTACCTGCCGAAGATGTTGTGTTGTCCGATATAGTGTCCGATATCGCCTCCGGGGACGCGGCCTCGGGCATGGAGAGCAAGGCATGAGCAGCCGGATCCTGATCGTCGAGGACGAACCGGGGCTGATCATGACCCTCTCGGACCGCCTCCGCGCCGAGGGCCACCAGGTTTCGGAGGCCACCGACGGAGACCAGGGATTGAAGGCCGCCACCGGCAGCGTCTTTGACTTGATCATCCTGGACATCATGCTGCCCAAGAAGACCGGCTTCGAGGTCTGCCGCGCGGTTCGTGACGCGGGCATCCGGACGCCGATCCTGATGCTGACCGCGCGCGGCCAGGTGGCCGACAAAGTGGTCGGGTTGGAGCTGGGCGCCGACGATTACCTCACCAAGCCGTTCGACATGATGGAACTGGTGGCGCGGGTCCGGGCGCTGCTGCGGCGCGGCGACGGCCAGGGACCGAGCGAGGCGCAAAACTACGAGTTCGGCGACGTTCGGGTCGATTTCAAACGCGGCGAGGCGCTGAAGGACGGCGAACGCGTCAGCCTGTCCGCCCGCGAGTTCCAGCTCGTCAAATACCTGATCGACCACCGCGGCGAGGTCATCTCACGCGATCAGCTTTTACAGGAAGTCTGGGGTTACAACGCGCTGCCGGAAACCCGCACGGTGGACGTCCACATGGCGTGGCTGCGGCGCAAGCTCGAAACGAACCCGCATCACCCCGAGTTCTTCCTTACCGTGCGCGGGTTGGGCTATAAGTTCGCCGGTTAGTTCTGAGCACACCGTCCGCGTGCCGGGAGCCGCGTCCATCTCATCAGGCGACTCGAGCGGGTGCTGGGAGGCTGTTGAAAAATGGGGGACAGACACCGTTTTCGCGCCTCTAAGTAATGGATTTTTCGTTACCCCGAGGCGAAAACTAGCTGTCTGTCCCCATTTTTCGTGTTCTTCAACAAGCTCCTGGACGCTCGTGGGCGATGGCCCAACTCAAGAGATGCCGGTGATCTCGTCCGATGTTCCGCAGGGGGGTTGTTTCTGGCGGGGTTTGGGAGCCGGTCCCGGTGTCCCAGGTCCCCCTCTAGACGCGTTTGTTGCCGTGAGGTTGGTCGGAGTATTCTAACTGGCCTGTCGACTCGATGGGCGCCCTCGTTCTTGTTAGCGCGGCGTTCGCGACGAAGTCGCATCTGATGCGGGTCGCATCCATGCTTTACCTGTGTCGCTCGATACATTGCGGGCGGCTTGAAAGAAATTAGAAAACGTTCTGTCCGGCACCGATTTCCCACAATTTCCCCTATCGGATCTCATTGACACAATAGCTTGGCTGCGTCCAGTTCTCTGGGCGTTCCAATAGTGATGCAAACCCGAATTTTCGCAGGTCTCCAACGACCGGAATTTCTGGAACCTCTTCATCAGGCCGCAGCGACGCTCGGTTTCCAGTACCTTGTTCCAGGCCAAATCGAGTTTGCAGCACTGCCTTGCCATCTTCGAGTGAATATGATTCTTCAATGCTTCGGTCACTTGACGAAAGATTGATTGTCCTTTCAAGATGAAAGATCATTCCCGAAGAGCTCACCGAATAACGATCATAGGCGATCCAGTCTCCACTCTCAGCCGCCTCAGTCAAATCGATCTCAGAAGGCTTGCCATTGTCGTACTCAACAGTCGCAACGACTTGAGCACCTGTCGCTTCCACTTCGGCTTTCCATAATGTCTCCTCCTTAAATCCACACCATACCTGGCGCGCTGGGTCCTGCAGGAGAAACATCTTCGTCCCATCCGGCGATTGCGCACATGCATCAGCGACAAAACACAAAACGATCACCGAAAGGAGAGCGAAAGAAGAATATGACTTCATGGTTTCCCTGCGCAGTCTTGTACCATCTGGGAAAATCGGAAAATCGATGTCAGACAGAACGTTTTCGAATTTCGCCGAAAATCGGGAAAATCGGTGTCAGACAGAACGTTTTCGAATTTCGCCGAGAGTTCGACGGCGATCTGACCACTATGCTCGTGCATGGCAAGAGTTCTCAGAGTCTCAGTACCCGAATGTGCTCACCACGTTACGCAGCGAGGGAACGCTCGGCGCGACGTCTTCTACACCGCCGCGGACCGACAAGTATACCTAGGTCTATTAAAGCAGTATTCCGATCACTATGGACTACGGATTCTGGGGTACTGTCTGATGACCAATCATGTGCATCTGGTCGTGGTCCCGAGCCAGGCGGAATCGATGCCCCGGGCTATGCGCGAGGTAAACGGCAGCTATGCCCGATACCGCAACGCGATTGATCGAACTTCCGGCCACCTATGGCAGAACCGGTACTATTCCTGCGTGGTGGAGGAGGAGCGCCTGGGGGTTGTGATGCGCTACGTGGAGAGGAATCCCGTACGTGCCCACATGGTGCGTTCCGCCGAAGACTATGTTTGGAGTAGTGCGGTCACCCACTTAGGCGGACCCAACCCGCTCGGCCTGATTTCGATGGAGGAGTGGTCCGCACGCTGGAGCTTCGAGGAGTGGGCGCAGGTGATTCGTACCGACGACGATCAGATCGAGTCGATTCGCGAGGCAACCCACACTGGCCGTCCGCTGGGTTCGGAAGCGTTCACCCACAGCCTCGAGCAGCGCCTATCCCGTAAGCTGACACGAGGTACTCCCGGCCGTCCCAAGCGCTCGACGGCGGCGGCGTGAGGTGGGAAATTAGAAAACGTTCTGTCTGACACCGATTTCCCCGATTTCCCCCGATTTCCATCCGAAACCGTTTGCCCCCTTAAGGATGTTCTAGCGTTCCAATATTGGTTCCAAAGATTTTTTCATTCGCGTCACCCTCTTCGCCGATCCAGGACACTCGAACAGATTCTCCAGCCACTCCCAACTCAAACCCATCGCGATTCTCGAGATCCAGTTCGACGCGCGGTTGACCAGCCTTAAACACAATCACTACCAACCGATCAGTTCGCCCTTGCGCGAATTCGATAGCATAGACTTTCGTGCTATGCGCTGCCCTTACTATTACGCCACTAATCGGCTCTATTGTCACCGAAGGGACCGCCCCTCCGCTGCTCCATGCAAGGATTTGAATAGTGCCGTTACCAGCAGCGTCGAAAACGCACCTTCTAATATCTATTCGGGGACCGTCAACTGTCTGCTCAGCGACGCCCATTAACGGAGTCAAAGTCGCGATCAGAGGCTCACACGGTTTTGGGGGCTGTGCTCGCGCCTGGATGGAGCACAGAAGAAAAAGAGCTACAAGGGAGCCCTGCCTCATCATTTCGGGTACCTCAAATCGAGCAGTTCCTTTTTATCATTTCCAAAAGTGCAGTCCTTGCGGAGATTCACTCGGGATTCTGAAGATTAAATATAGTCCTAAATGCCTTCGAGAAATCCGAGGTAATCGAGCCCGCACAATCCAGCACTGCCTTCCCATAACCGGAACCGGGACAGACGGGACTTTCTCAGTTTTTTGGGCTCGCGGCAATCGTTTTCTCCGTCAACTTCCTGGGCCGGCTAGTGGCGAATGAGCGCCCAGCCCTGCTCCTGACGGCGCACGATCTGCGCCAGCCCGGAATCGACCTCATTGGCGAACGGGAACAGGTCCTCGGACTTCACCTTATAGAACTTCATCGCGTTCTGGCAGGCCGACAGGATCACGCCGGCCTCGGCCAGCTTCCGCAGACCCTCCTCGTGCTTCTTGTTGGTCTTCAGCAGCATCTTCAGCGCGGGGCCATAGAAAACGACCTCCACTTCCGAGCCGCCCTCGTCGGCGAACGCGTTGCGCAGGTTGTTGACGTGGGTGATCAGCAGGTCCCAGGTGTCTTCGCCCTTGGCCATATCGAAGACGACATGATGGGTCGCCTGGTTGCTTTGCGAGAAGGCCTGCTTCGGCAGGGTCGTCAGCGCCAGTCCCAGGATCACGGCCATGGCGGCCAACATCGAAGCTTGTTTCATTACTTGTTTCATCACTTGTTTCCTTGCCGGTTTCATTAGGGGTCCATCCTACAGAACAGAAAGATTTCAGAAAGATTTCGGATTCGCTCTTGCCGCCCATCATAGAACAGGGCGCGGAACAAGACACGGAACAGGACACGGAACAAGGCGCGGAACACGACGGGCCGGACGCCACAACATGGCGAGGGAACACGGCGAGGGAACAGAATGGATCTGGCCGACGGCATCACTGGTCTTTCATCGATCCCGGGGGCAACTCCGGGGTCAATTCCAAGGTTCATTCCGGGACCCAGCGCGGTCCCAATTCGGAACTGTTTCCAGATCATTGGGGGCAGCGGCGAAAATGTTCCCAATTTTGTCCCCTATTCCCCGCGGCGGTGACTGCCGAATATAGCGTAGAGGTCGTGGCGTTGGACCTGCCGCGCCGGATCTGTCCTGTTGAGCCGGTCCTGTTGGATCGGTTTGAGGCTGTCGCCTTAGTGCCCGAGAGGGGGAATCCCCTATTCCCCGCGGCTGAAGAAGCAACATCTGCCAGAGTCAGGAAGTTTCGGGCGTGGCAACGGCAAAGGAGGAAGGGCTTATGGATTCTATAACCCGTACACAACACACCCCAGGCTCAACCACAGCCCCTGCGTCCGCTGGCGCCGAGAAACCCTTGCATCGCGCGGCCGAACAGGTCCGGGAATGCGGGGAACTGGGTCAGGATGTGCTGGTTACGATCGAAGGGTCGGAATTCGCGTTGCGTTACGAACAGGATCTGTACTTTTCCGCGATTCCCGTCAGCGAATTGACCAGGAAGCTGATTTCGCGTCCGGATGCCGCCGTTTCGATCGAGCCGATTGGGCTGATGTCGCCCAAACCGGGTTGGCGCTCGCGCCCATTGGCGGATTTCCTCTGGCAGTTCGGGATTCTGGCTGGCGGCGGCCGGCTTCTGCCGTGGCTCAGTTCCGCGGCGGTGTACCGGCTGGCCGAAGAGCCCCGAAGCGAGTTCGCGCCACGCTATGAACACCTGCTGTGCACGATTCGCAGCGAAGGGCGTTCTCCGCTGATGATCTCGCAGGAGACCGACGCCTCGCTGCCGGAAGTCTACGACCTGCTCAACGCCTGTTCTCTGTCGGGGTGCTTGAAGATCGCCGCGATGCTGAGCGTGGATGGCATCGCCAATCCTTTGAGCGAGCTGACCTTACAGGGTCCGCTGCCGACGGGCGGCCCGGAAATGGAACCGCTCCAAAAGGGGCTCGTGAACTTGCTGGCCGCGCTGCGGCGGCTGGAGCCGGATTCCGACCAGGATTAGGCTGCTCCGCGAGCCTCTTCGTATGCCGTTTGGGAGACCCAGCGGTTTTTCTAGGGGAAAATCCACAGGCCAGCACATAGAATAGACAGTATGGACCTGTCGATTTCTCGTGCGAACACTTCAAAGCGGATCCAGGGAGGCTGGCTGAAGTCAGGATTCCTGCTTGGCGCCCTTCTTTTTCTTCCCGCCGGGCTGTGGGCAGACACGATCACCATGAACTCTGGCGTCAAGGTGGACGGCGTGATTACCCGGATCGACAACGGCAACGTTTCGATTGATATCCGTGGGGACTCGCAAGTCATTGCCCTGGAACAGGTTCAGGAGATCGACTTCAATACACCGCACGTCACCGAAGGCACCGCGTCCAAGCCGGTAGAGCATTTCACCGGCGACGCGACCGAGCAGGAGATGGTGCAGCTGTTCGAGAAGCTGAAGAAGGACCGCGACCAGATGCAGACCATGCTGGGGCAGATGGAAGCCCGCTGGCTGAATCGGCCGACGGTGGATCCGAATGAGGTCTCCGAGTGGAAGGGGGACCAGGAGCGGTTTGCTGTGCCGCTGAACGAATACCAGGAGTCCCTGCGGGAGATCTATCTGCACCTTTTGGCTCAGGTGGACGATTACAATTCGCTGGCGCGGGAAGCGCATGCGCTGTACGTTGGCGTGAAGGGAATCTTCAACGTTGGCTCGCCGCTGATTCCGGGCGATCAGACCGAGCTTCCGCTGCGGGAGTTCCTGCCCCGCAAGGTTGTGGATCAGATCTACTTTGAGGGCTACAAGAAGGGCGCCAGCACGGCGCGGCAGCTAAAGACGCTGCAGGATGAGTCGCCCAACACTAACCCCGTGCTCACCCCGCCCGACAACAATTAACGATCGCAATTTCCAAAGGCGGTTGCGAAGACGCCGCAAAGAGAAAGGGGGCCCGAAAAGGCCCCCTTTTTGCGTTTCGCCTAAACCGTGCGACTGCGATAGAAGTCGCCGCGCGCTAGCGGTAGAAGTTATTGGACGTGTGATCGCCGCTGAGCCAGCGCTTCAGATCGTCGTGCGCCGAGGCTTCCCGGTCCGCGGCCTTCTTGGTAGCGGCGGGATCGTCCACACACATCTCCAGGATCATGCCGTTGGGATCGGTGACGTACAGCGAGCGGCAATAGCCGTGTTCCAGGACGTAGTAGTCAGGCTCCTTGTAGCCGGCAGCCTGGAGGCGCGCCAGAACCTGATCCTGCAGTTCGCGATCGTAGTTGAGAGCGATGTGATGGAAGGGGGACATCGGCATCTCCGGCCCGAACTCGGCGGCGTCATCCTTATCGGCGAACTGGAAGAACGCGAGCGCCCCGCCATCCTTGATTCCGAAGAAGCAGTGGCAATAGGTGCGCATCTTTCCAAACAGCTCATCGGACTCCGAGAAGGTGGCAATCAGCGGCAACCCAATGATGTCTTCGTAGAACTTACGGGTTGCTTCCATGTCCTTAGTCACATACGCGGTGTGATGGAGCCGGGTTGGCAATTTCTTCTCTGTTGCAGTGGTCATAACGTGTCTCCTTATGAGCGGTTCCTCAATTGTATACCGACTCGGCAGGAAGTTCAGGAGGGTCTCGGGGGAGCACGATACCGCGTCTGGAGCGGCTGGCAGGCACAAAAAAGGCGGCCCCAAAAGATCCAGAGGCCGCTGGAGAGAAGATAGCGCGGCGGGCGGACGGTGACACCTCGCCGCGCGGGGACAACTTCAAACTCACTGTTCGCGGGCTTCGCCCGAGATCACCTCCATGGGTTGTTCGCTTGCGCTCGACCCCCATTGTTGATGGGTTGCTCGCTACCGCTCGACCCCCAATTGTTGATGGGTTGCTCGCTTGCGCTCGACCCCCAATTGTTGATGGGTTGCTCGCTTGCGCTCGACCCCTGGGCTAAACGTGTTGCTCGCGGGTTTCGCCCGACTCGACGCGCCAATGATTGTTCGAGGCGTAATCCCCAGCGAGCCAGCGCTGCAAATCCTCGTGCGCGGTCACCTGACGTTGCGGAGCTTCGGCCTCGGCATCCGGATGATCCACGCACATCTCAAGGATCATGCCGTTCGGATCCTTGCAGTAGAGCGAGGTGCAGTAGCCGTGCTCCAAAAGATACATGTCAGGCTCGACGTAACCGGCGGCCTTCAGGCGTTCGGCGGTCGCCTTGAGCTGATCGTCGTCATACTTCAACGCGATGTGAACAAACGGAGAGGGAGGAATCTCGGGGCCAAACAGGTCCTGGTCTTCCTGGTGCGCGAACTGAAAGAAGGCCAGCGCGCCGCCGTCTTCGATGCCGAAAAAGCAATGGCAGTAGGTGCGCTCCTTCCCGAATAGCTCATCGGACTCGGAGAAGGTGGCGACCAGGGGCAGCCCGATCAGGTCCTCATAGAAATGGCGCGTGGCTTCCATGTCCCTGGTCACGTAGGCAGTGTGGTGAAGCCGGGCAGGCAGCTTGCCGTTTTTCGTCCCGTTGTTCGTCCCATTCTTCGTCATGGTTGATCTCCTCAGCGTTGAATCTCTCAACCAATCCCTTCAGCGGTGCTCCGGGGGACCTCGAATCCCGCCGAGCGGGTGGTATTTATTCATGTGCAATTTGGGGACCGGCGCGGAGGGGGCTTCCAACCCGCTTCTGCGCGAAACGGCGAAACCCCCTGGGAGCGCCTGGGTTTTCGTGCGTGTTTTCGCACAAGCCGGATGCTAGAATGCCCCAGGTAAATCATCATGACTGCTGCCCTTCGAATCGCCAAAGTTGCCTTGCTGCCCGCCGGGTTTTTGTGGCTCGCCGGCCTGTGGAGCGGGATCCGAACCATCCGAATCGGCCAGTGCGGGGGAGGCCGCCACGGCTCCCAGAGTCGCGATGGACTACGACCACGACATCACTCGTGAAGAGTTCGAGCAGATGATGAACGACCTTTCCAACTGGGGACGTTGGGGCGAGGACGATGAGCTCGGGGCGGTGAATCTGGTGACGCCGGAGAAGGTCCGCGACGCCGCGAAGCTAGTGACGGAAGGCGTCACCGTCTCGATGGAACATCCGCTGCTGACCGAGGCCGCGCCCGACAACAGCGATCCGTTCGTCCATACGATGACGGCGACCGGCGAGAATCCGGTGCTGGACGCCTATGCGATGGATCGGTACGAGATCTTCTATCACGGCTACGGGCACACGCACCTGGACGCGCTGGGGCACGCCTTTTGGAACGGCAAGATGTACAACGGCCATCCGCAGGAGGAGGTCACCGAGGAGGGCGCGCAAGCCATGGCGATCACCGAGATGCGGAACGGCATCGTCACGCGCGGCGTGATCGTGGACATCCCGTGGCTCAAGGGCATTCCGTATCTGGAGCCGGGCACGCCCATCTATCCGGAAGACCTGGACGCATGGGAGCAGAAGACGGGCGTCAAGATCGGCCCGCGGCGACGCGGTGTTCGTGCGGACCGGGCGTTGGGCGCGGCGCGAGGCGCTGGGTCCGTGGAATGCAGGCGCCGAATCGGCGGGGCTGCATGTCTCGACCGTGCCGTGGTTCAAGGCGCGCGATATCGCGTTCATCGGCGGCGACGGAGCCAGCGACCTGCTGCCGTCGCAGGTGGAAGGCGTCAGCCAGCCGGTGCACTTCCTGATGCTGATCGCCATGGGCACGCCGATGTTCGATAACTGCGATCTGGAAGCGGTGACCGAGAAGTCACAGGAGCTGGGGCGGTATACCTTCATGTTCACCGCGGCTCCGCTGGCGGTGCCGGGCGGGACGGGGTCGCCGGTGAACCCGATCGCGGTGTTTTAGCGAAAAATGGGGGACAGACAGCTGTTTTCGCTTCCCTGTAATGCTAGATCAATGCCTTACAGGAAGCGAAAACAGTGTCTGTCCCCATTTTTCCGCCGTGTTCGAAGAGTGCCGCGCCTAACGCGTCGGTATCGTGATCAACGGCGACGGCGTCCCGTTTTCCCCCGACTTCAGGAACAGCAGCAGACGCAGCAACGAGAGCGTCGTCTTCGAATTCAGGTCGTTGTCGTCAATCCAGAACCAATGGCCGCGATGCTGGACCTGTACGGCCACGTGTTCGGGAGGTACGTCTCCGGAGTGAATGCGGATCAACTGCCCCACCACCTGTGCCCAGTCAAACACATTATTGTCCGCATCCCTGGTCACGGTGACCTTCCCAGCGTCGCTGTCGGCGGCGGGCGGCAACACTCCCTGGGAGAGGAAGAACATCACGCCGAGCAGGGATCTCCCCTGCATCGCGATCTCCGTCGGCGAGGTCTGCTGAGGAGCGACGATCAGCTTGAAGCGATCGGTATCCGGATCCAGGTTGAGGATTTCTTTGAGGGCGGCCGCGTCGGCTCCGCCCATTTCCTTTAGGCGCAGGAAGGGTGTGCCGTCCGGGTCGGTATCCACAATCACGTGATTGGCAATCTGCAGCCTGCGGAACAACGACGCCACCTGCTGGAACTGCGCAAAGTTCGGTACATAGTCCGGCGTGGGACCTGCCGCGGCGATGGCGTTTTCGATGCCGTTGATGGACTGCACGCAACAAAGCAAGAGGCGCTGTATGCTCCATCCGGACTGCGAAAGGGTCTGGACCGAGACGGGAGCCAGTGGGGAAAGCAGCCGCTGGGCAAACTCCTCGCCCTGCAGATAGCGGTAGGAGATTACGGGATTTTCGTTGAAAACCAGCCCGCCGCTCGCATTCAGGTTCGTAAGGTCCAGGGGATTGCCGCCCGCCGCGATTCCAGCCGAGGCGCTCCGGCCCAGCGTGTAGCTGGCCGTAATGGAGGCGATGTCGACAAACAGGGGGCTGTCCCGGTAACGCAGGCGAACGAGGTTAAGCAGCAGGTCCTGATCCCAGGAGCTGGAGATTGCGTCGTTGTAATCCAGGCGCGCGGTGGGGATCAACCTGGGGCCCAACTGATGTCGGATACAGCCGGACATCGCAACGGCAAGCAGGATGACGAGCAGGAAGGCCGACGGCGACGAAGTCCGACGAGGGAAACAGATGGTCTGACGCAAGGGCACTCTCTTCATTCTGCCTGCCCATGCGGGGTTGAAACAACTCCTGCAAGAAATGATTCGACTTCGGCGACTCTTTGCTTGATCGGCAGGGGGTCGCGGAAGCCGCGGCGTACGAGTTGGGCCCGAGCGCCGAAGCGCGATCTACTACGCCGGTTTCCCGGCCGCCTCGAAGGGACCGAGCGCATCGAGGGGAGAAATTTGCGCGGCTCGCTGCACTACCTTCACGATGGCCCTGTTCCGGACCCAGTCAGCCGCCGTGTATGGCATCGACGCGCATGTGATTGATGTTGAGGTGGATATGTACGGCAACAGCGAGCGCCGCGACATGATCACGGTGGGGATGCCGGATACGGCGGTGAAGGAGAGCCGGGAGCGGATTAAATCGGCGCTGATGAACTCGGGGTTTGGGTATCCGGCGAAGTCGGTGACGATTAACCTGGCTCCGGCGAATGTTCGCAAAGAGGGCGCGGGATTCGACCTGCCGATGGCGCTGGGGATTTTGGGCGCGATGGGGCGCGTGCCGGTGTCGGAAGGACATATGTTCGTCGGCGAGTTGTCGCTGGACGGGACGCTGCGTCCGGTGCGCGGAGCGTTGTCGATCGCGGCCTGTGCGCGGGATCGCGGGATTCCGAATCTGCTGGTTCCCTTGGACAATGCAGCCGAGGCGGCGGTGGCCGAAGGAGTGAACGTGTTCGGCGTCCGGCATCTGAGCGAGGCCGTGGATCTGCTGGAACGGCCGGACCGGTATCAGCCGTCGCTGGCGAAACAGCAGCATACGATGCAGGACCTGGCGTTGCGGGCCTTGGATTTTCAGGATGTGCGCGGGCAGACGACGGCGAAGCGGGCGCTGGAGGTCGCCGCGGCGGGTGGCCATAGCGTGTTGCTACTGGGTCCGCCAGGGTCGGGGAAAACGATGCTGGCGCGGAGGTTTCCGGGGATCCTGCCGCCGCTGAGTTTTGCGGAGGCGCTGGAAACGACCAAGGTCCATAGTGTGGCCGGGATGCTGCCGAACGGGGCGGGATTGATCACAGAGCGGCCCTTCCGATCTCCGCATCATTCGGTTTCCGAGGCGGGGTTGCTGGGTGGCGGGATCGGCGTGGCTCGGCCGGGCGAGGTCAGCCTGGCGAACAACGGGGTGCTGTTCTTGGACGAGTTGCCGGAGTTTCGCCGCAACGTATTGGAGCAGCTTCGGCAGCCGATGGAGGGAGGGTCGGTGACGCTGGCGCGGTCGCAGATGACGCTGGAGTTTCCGTCGCGGTTCATTTTGTTGGCGGCGATGAATCCGTGTCCGTGCGGCTATTTCGGGGATCCGACAAGGGATGCCGGTGCACGGGCGCGATCATTCAGCGGTACCTGTCAAAGATCAGCGGTCCGTTGCTGGACCGGATCGATTTGCATATTGAGTGTCGCGGCGGTGCCGTATAAGGAATTGCGGGGTGGGGCTCCGGGGGCGATCGACGGCGGAGATCGTGGAGCGGGTGAATCCGGGCGCGGGAGTTGCAGGCGTCGCGGGGGTTCTACAATTCGGCGATTCCACGCTCGCAGTTGCGCAAGCTTGACGGCGTTGGATGAGGCCGGGGAGCGGACGCTGGAGATGGCGGTGCGGAGCTAGGCTTGAGTGCCCGCTCGCACGACCGGATTCTGAAGGTCGCCCGGACGGTAGCGGATCTGGATGGGGCCGAGGCGGTCAGTTCGAAACATCTGGCCGAGGCGGTGCAGTATCGGAGCCTGGACCGGACGTATTGGGAATAGCGTCGAGCGCAGAGACAGAACGGGCGGAAAGGTCCTGTCGTGTGGGTGAGAGGTGACGGCGACGGGCAGGCCGGGCGTGTGGGCTGTTGCGCCGGGCTGAATCGCGGCGTCTGTTGTTTCCGTCCTGATGTTGGTCTTTTTCTTCTTGTTTTTCTTTTTATTCCACTTTTTGTTTAACTTCTTACTTGGCTTACTCGGTTTGATGTAAATCAGAGGAGCTCCTCCTCACTGCAACGTTTACCCTGCCGACAGCGGCAGCGCCGGATACTCGCACCGGCGGCCAGCATGATGCGTTGACCCTCCTGGACAGGGGCCGGCATGCCAGGATTCATCACTTGCGTGACTGGGTCGGACCGGGGTCTCTCATGCGGGAGCAGACCGGCCTTCTTGTTGAGCAAAGTAGCGGGCGGGTGGGAATTATTGTCGTGAAGTGAAGTGGGAAGTTGTTGAATGGACGGGAGAAGTAATTTTTTTGGGAAGAGGGAATTGGGTACCAGTCGCTAGAAAGATCGTAGGGCGGCGCGGTGGAAAGCCCGCATGCTCACGCATGGCGGTTCCGCAAGGCATCGAGTGGCTAGCGCTGTGGGTGTTGGGGACTGAGAAGGAGTCCGTTGGCGCGCGCTACCGCTTGCGCTTCTGAAGGACAGGGGCCTGCGCAAACGCTACGCGAACGGTGGGCCTGAAGGGCCCCGCCGACTGAACGGGGTAACAAGACACGGGGACAAACTGCCGGAGGTTCCGACCGCGTCGCCGGCCCCCCCATGACGAGGCCACCCTCCTTTGCGCTAGGTGGTCAGTTGGGGAGTGAGGAGATCGTGGCCGCTCATGCCGTCGGGGATCTCTTCGTCGAGCAGGCGGACGATGGTTGGGATGACGTCGAAGGAGCTGCGAACGCCACAGTCGCCGGGATCGATGTCCGGGCCCGCGATGTAGGCCATGCCGTAGGGTCCGGTGTGGCCGCCGGGGCGGCAGTAGGGAAGCGGTCCCATGAGGCCGAGCTCGGGGTGCTCGAAGGCCTGCGTGGCGCGGCTCCAGACGATGATCAGGTCGGAGTCGGAGGGGTCCAGTTTGAACGGATCGGGCGCTGTGGAGCGGTCGACGTGATCGACGATGGGCTCGCCGGTGCGCGGATCGCGGCAGGCGCGGACCAGGGCCTCGACCTCGTCGCAAACCGCTTCGTATTCGCTCAGCGGGACGATGCCGTTGCGTTCGCGGCCCGCGAGATTGATGCGAATGCGTCCGTCATAGAATGCAGGAAGCGCAAAGAAGCGCATCTCCGGCCAGTAGGGTTGATAGAGACTGGTGGGCATCCAGGTCAAGGGAATGCGCAAGGGTCCGCCAGCCGGTGGGGTGGGAGGCGGGGGAATCTTGCGAATTCGCGCACGGATGAATTCGGGCAGCGTATGGACGGCGAGCCGGCGCAGGCGGTCCCACGGCTCCGGCATCTGCTTGATCCAGGTTTTGATGTCGCGCGCCCAACCCATCTCCGGTTCCATCAGGGGGACGCCGTTCGGCGCGTTTCTCCACGCGCGGGGAACGCGCATCAGCGGGATGCCGAAGTTCTTACGGTAGGCGAGTTCGCTGAGCAGAACCATGCTCGCGACGTCGGATTGATTCGGCCCCATGCCGTTCATATTGAAGGCGACGATAGTGGCGTCGGGGAAGGCGGCGGTGAGTTCCCCGACCAGAACGTCCGTGGAGCGGTGGACTTGCTTGAGTAGCTCGCCGGCGACTTTGGCCGAGGGAAGTTGATGCAGGGGATGCGTGGGGTCGATCCCGTGCCAGAGGTTTTCGATCGCCGAGTGAAGTTCGCCGGCGACGACCAGGGCAAGATCCCAGTCCGGGCAACGTTCCTTGAAAAGCCAGAGAGCAGCCTGGGTGCGGACCTCAGCGGAGCGGACCAGCGCCTCGCCCATCAGCTGCGTACGCTCGACGGAAGGCCAGGCGATGTCATACATGGTTCCCGAGGATGGGTATCGGCCGAATTTCGCGATCAACTCTTCGAGAAGTCCCTCGGGGTGGGATCCGGTCTGAACACCGGGGTCATGCGCGCCCCAATTGACGATGCCCCGGACATCAAGCGCCTTACTCATATCGAAATACGGTGGATCGAAGACGACCGTGCGGGCCTGGAGCGCGGCAGGGAACGGAGGCAGGGACGTACCCGTCTGCCAGATTTCGTACGTATCGGTGTTGAAGTCGACGGCCGACCACCGATTGGCGTCCTGGGGAGATTTGCCGGTGCTGACCTGCTCCCAAGCGAGGCCGGTGCGTTTCGCGGAGCCATGATCGAGCAGGAATCGGGCACTGCGGTCGCGCAGGGCGGCCAAGTGCGGCAACTCGCCGGCGTCCATGAGGCGCTGACCCAGCGTCTGCTCATAGCCGTCCAGTCCTATTGCCAGAACCCGTTGTGCTCCCATAAAATCCCTTATGTCCTCGTTTTGCGAGGGATGGCGTTCCACACGTCACTATCCTAGAGTCGAGTTTGGAACGCAATAGTACAAAAGTAGGATGGGGCGGCAGAGGAGTCCCAGGGGCGGGAAGCATATGGCCAAGGTCAGTGTCATTCTACCGACATATAATCGGGCGCGATTTCTGCCGCGCGCGATCCATAGCGTCCTGGGGCAGAGCTACGGCGATCTGGAATTGATCGTCGTGGATGACGGCTCCGAGGATGACACGCCGGATGTCGTTGGGAATATCGCGGATCCGCGGGTTCGATACGTCCGGATTGCACGAAATCAGGGGATCAGCGCGGCGCGGAATCACGGCCTCCGGGAGGCCAAAGGCGAATTGCTCGCATTCCAGGATTCCGATGACGAATGGGATCCTCAAAAGCTGGAGAAGCAAATCCGATTCCTGGAGGCGGATCCGGACGCGGAGATTGTTTACTGCGACATGTACCGGCATCGTGCGGACGGCGCAGTCTTCTATTTCCGCTCCCCGTCGCTCCGGAAAGGTCTGTTGGTCAATCCGGAGACCGGATACTGGCAGAGTTACATGCTGGCGATGCAGCCGACATTGATGCGCAGGGAGTGTCTACTGGAGGAACGCTTCGATGAAGACCTCCTTACCTTCGAGGATCTGGATCTGTTTTTGCGCCTTATCGAGCGGCACCGATTCGTCCACTTAAAGGAACCTTTGGTGCACTATTACGAGACCTTCGGCAACACGGCGAACCGAAGCCGCGAGCTTGGTGGGCGATGGAACCTGCTCCGAAAATATCGCCGGCAACTGCTGGAGGAAAATCCAGGGTTTCTGTTGAGGGAGTCCGCCGACGTCCTGCTGCGGCGGTCCTTGACATCGGTGACGCAGGCGCACCTGACTCGGCTTGCGGGTTCGGCGAAGTAGCTCGCGATTCCGTATACTAAGTTGCTTGGCGCAACCGGCGCCTGTCTCAAGGAGTACATCATGCGAGCCACGATCCCTTTGCTCATTCTATTTTCGGCACTTGTCTTCACCGGAAACCTCTTTGCCGAAGACCATGAAATCCTGCGCGCTGACCACTATGTCACCGTGAAATCCGCGGTGCCGTTCATCGAGGGCCAGCCGGCCGAGATTTACGTTCGCGAGGTGGTGATGGCGGGGCCGGCGTTGCGCTCGAGTCCGGATAGCAGCAATGTCGTGCTGTTTGTGCATGGCGCGGGAACTCCGGCAGAGGTGGCTTTTGATGTTCCGTACCAGGACTATAGCTGGATGGCGTACTTGGCTGAGGCCGGCTACGACGTGTTTTCGATGGACATGACGGGCTACGGGCGCTCGACGCGGCCGACGCCGATGAACGACCGCTGCAATTTATCCGAGAAAGATTTCAAGGAACTGTTTCCCGATGCGAAGGCGTGTACGCCCAGCTATCCCAACAATATGACGACGGTGGGATCGGATTGGCACGACATCGATGCGGTGGTGGAGCACCTGATGGAGATCCGCGGCGTGGATCAGGTGAATTTGGTGGCGTGGTCGCTGGGGGGTCCGCGCGCTGGCGGATATACGGCGCAGCATCCGGAGAAGGTCCGCAGCCTGGTGCTTCTGGCGCCGGCCTATTTCCGCGATATCTCCTCGGAGGCGCCGAAGCAGCTTCCGGCCAAGGGTACGGTGATGACCAAGCAGACGCGGCAGGATTTCATCGATGGATGGGATGCGCAGGTGGGCTGTGAGGATCAGTTCGTCCCGGAGGCGCGGAGTACGGTATGGGCCGAGATGCTGGCGTCGGATCCGGTGGGGGCGACCTGGGGAAGCGGCGTGCGGCGGGCTCCGAGCGTGACGAATTTCGGGTTCGGGAAGGCGAGGGTCAGTAAGATGACGACGCCGACGCTGATGGTGGTCGGCGACTACGATACGCTGCTGGAGCGAGTGGGCGAGATGTATGCGGATCTGGGGTCGGCGAAGAAGGTCCTGGCGCATCTGCCGTGTTCCGGACACAACGCGATGTGGGAGACCAATCACCTGCTGCTGTTTGAGGCATCGCGCCAATGGATCGCGGACGGGATGCTGCTGGGGAAAGACCACGCCGAGTTGAAGTTGGCTGAGTAGAGTGGACTTGGCGGGCCATGGCCCGCCCCACGTAGAGGCGGCCGGTATTTACGTCGGCTCCAGCGCCATCTGACGGGTGGCGGCGCTGACGCGGGGAGTGGCGTCGACCGTCGTCGGATACGTCACGCTCCTTTACCAGTCGTGGTTCTGAAGGTCGCGGGGAGTGGATCGCCGAACGGTTTGGCGGGGCATGGCCCCGCCCCACGTAGAGGCGGCCGGCACTGGGAAAGCGGCGTCGGCTCCTGCGCGCATCGTCCGAGATGGGCAGGTGGCCGAACGAGAGGCCACGCGCCGAGTGCGTTTCCGGTTCGAGAGGCCACGGGCATCCCAATTCGTCGTATCATAAAAGCCCACCTTTGTCGAAATTCGGAGGATATCCGCCATGAAATCCCGGCCCCTTTGTTGGCTTTTCAGAGTCGTCCTGTTGGCAGCCGCCTCGGGCACAATCATTGCGCAGCCGTTTATTTTTCATGGCGGTATTGTGAATGCAGCGAGCTTCGCGCCGTCGTTTTCCGGGATCGGACCGGTGGCGCGTGGATCGATCTTCACGATCTTCGGCCGGAACCTGGGGCCGGATCAAGGCGCCGTGGTGAACGCCTTCCCACTGGGGACCACGTTTCAGAACGTCTCGGTGAAAGTCTGCCAAAACGAGGCGTGCGTGGATGCGATTCCGATCTTCGTTCTGTCGAGCCAGCTCAATGTGATTCTGCCGTCGGGGACGCCGCTGGGCTGGAACGCGATCCAGGTCACCTATAACGGTGACACCAGCAATTTCGAGCCGGTGCGCGTGGTGGAGAACAGCGTCGGGATGTTCGCGGTGAACGGCGGCGGCTATGGGCCGGGCATCGTGACGAACTTCGTGGCGGCGGACAATCAGCCGGTGAACTCGTCGCGGGTGACGGCGAAGCCGGGGCAGGCGGTCACCATCTGGGGGACCGGATTGGGCGCGGGGCTGAATGCGGACAATGTCGCGCCGCAGACGGGCGATCTTCCGTTGGATGTGCAGGTCCTGATCGGCGGCAAGACGGCGCCGAAGCTCTACAGCGGGCGGAGCGGGTGCTGCTCAGGGCTCGACCAGATCGTGGTGACGATTCCGCAGGATGCGCCGCAGGGTTGCTACGTGCCGGTGCGGATCCAGACGCCGAACGGCGTGAGCAATACGGTGACGATGGCGATTCAGCAGGACGGGACCACGTGCGACGATCCGCACAACCCGGCTCCGGCGCTGCTCAGTTCCGGAGGCAAGACGGGATTGCTGACGGCGCTACGAATTCAGGTGCTGCTGGACGTCGATCCGGAACCGGTGACCAGCTTGCTGCTGGAGCAGGCATTCGCGGAGTTTCGGCAGGATGCGGACAATCCGTTCTTCTATGACGCTCGTATCGCGCTGCCGCCGCAGGGCAGTTGCCTGACCTACACGGTGAAGGGCGACCTGCTGCGGAAAGCTTCTCCGGTGTTCAACGGAAGTCCTCCGACGACGGCGCTGAATGCGGGCGATGCGCTGAGCCTGAGCGAGGGCAATTCGCAGGCGAGCCTCCCTGCGCAGGATTCGCCCTGGCGGCAGTACTTCGCACTTTTGACCGATGCGCTGGGAGCGGCCCAGGACTTCTTCACGGTTCCGGGGATGCCGGTGTTGTCGGCTCCGGGGGCGTCGGATGTCGGGGCGCTGCAGGCGAGCGTGCAGGCGTATCAGCCCGTGACCTGGACAAATCGGGATACGCTAACCGCGGTGACGAAGGGCTCGGCGGCGACGATCACCTGGACCGGGGGCGATGCAAGCCGGGATACGGTGGTGCTGGCCGGCGTCTCGACCGATCAGGCGCATAACTATTCCGGAGTGTTCGTGTGCGCCGCGGATCCGTCGGCGGGACAGTTCGCGATTCCCTCCGATGCGTTGGCGCATATGCCGGCGACGGCTTCCGGTCTCTTCAAAATCGGGGCATGGATCGGTGTCGGCACGATTCCGACCAAGACGAGCGTCGAAACCGCGGTGGGCGGCCTGGACGCACTACTGGGGGCCTTTCAGAACTGGGACCTGCGAGTCGTGAAGGTCCAGGAGATGCAACCGTGAGCCCCGTCCGGAACAAACCGCTGGCGTGGATTCTAGTGGCGGTCTCCCTGGTGCTGTGCGGTTGCACCAAGTACATCAAGAAGACGGTGGTGTATAAGGACCACGTTTATTCCATCTGGTACGACAAGGAAGACGACCAGACGCCGATTTGGATTAGCGAATACAATCCCGACGGCACGCCCACGGGCAGAACCATCATGAAAGACCTCCAGGAGCCGCTAATCAAGGAGGGCAGCCTTACGGACACCGTGGTTCTTAGCTCTGGCGCCGCGGATGCCCAGGGAGCGGGCTCCGGCGCGGAGCGCACGGCGGCGATGAACGTCAGGCGGAGGCTCTAGATCTTTGACTATTACGGGAACGAGCGAGTGGTGCTATGTACGATACCGATGCCCATGAACGAGACGATGTCCGGCGTGGAATCGGTGGCCCGGAGCGCAAACAGCGATCCGAAGGTGCACAGGAGCGTCGCGGCCAGAATCGCCAGCGGGTGCGAGAACGACCGGAATTCCACCACCAGGATGATAAAGATCAGCAGGATGGAGCCGACCAGGACTCAGCAGTGGGACGCCTGAACGGTCCAGGTGGGAGCCCCGTAATGCCGACACAGCGCACTCTTCTCGCCGGGACAACGATGCTTCTGCTTGTGGCTTTGTGTGCTTGCGCGACGGACAAGAGGGAAGATCGTCGGTACACATTCGACAACAGGGTTTACGTTATCTACAATACAAACTCCTCCGGATCGGAGTTATTTGCTAGGGAGTACGACAATCAAGGCAAGCCAACAGGAAACACTGTTCCACCAGAAAAGATCGACCGGATTACGAAACATGGTCAACGATTGTGGGACGGGACCCGACCACTCTCCTTTGACGGCCGAGCAGCCGTGGCGGAGTATCAGCCCCGGCTTTTTATCCTGGATACATTCGGCGATGACAGGGTGGTTGTTTTTGACGGGAATACGCTGTCGCAGGTGGGGGATATTCCCGTGCCTGGGGCTAGGGGGATGGCAGGCCTCCCGGGTAGTCAAAACGAGTATGTGGTGCAGTCCGGGACCGCGAGTTCACCCGCCATGGTGAGCGTGATCGACCTGGAGCAGGCCGCGGTGACCGACAGCTTCACTTTGGAGCCGGGCATTTATCCGGATCGTGGTGAGAAATTCATCGCGATTTCTCCGGACGAGCAGTATCTGTATATTACCGGCAGGCATTTTGACCAATCCGCGCTAATCGACGTAATCGACTTGAGGCAGCGCCGCATCGTCAAAACGCTGCAACCCTTCACTGACACCTTCGCCACGATGATCGAGCTGAGTCCGGACGGTCAGCAATTGCTCGCCGCCACGGGCACCAGCGATCTGGTGGTTTACGACACGCTGACCTTGACGAGCACCGTCCACACGCGCTTCTATGGCGGCAATTTCCTGCGGTTTCATCCCAACGGTTCGCGCTTCTATACGATGCTGGGGTTCACACTGCAGGCATGGGATAGCGCCACGCTGACGCCGGTGGATACCGAGAGTTTTCCGCTCGCCGAATCGCTACAGCAGTTCGACGACATCGCGATCGATGCCGACGGGTACTTCGCCTACGTGAACATCCAACAGACTGGACAGGTCTACCGAATCGACCTAGTGGGGAAAAAGGTGATCGAAGTGGTGGAGACCGGAGGCGTGGGGCTCACACGGGTATTAGTTGACCATTAGAACGCCGGTGAATCCTGGCGGGCGGAGCATCGAGGATCCAACGTCATGAGCCGCAGGCGCCCTCTACAGCCCGCGGGCGCGGAGCTGGCAGAACAGCACGGGGGTGATCACGAGCGACAGGACCATCGATACGGTCACGCCTCCGATGACGGCGATCGCGAGCGGCTGGAGCAGCTGGGCTCCGGAGCCGACGCCCATGGCCAGCGGGGCCATGCCGAAGATGGTGGAGAGCGCGGTCATCAGAATGGGGCGCAAGCGGCGGCGGCCGGCCTGCAGGACGGCTTCCTTGAGTTCCAGGCCCAGGCCGGAGAAGTGCTGCTCGGAGTCGAGCATGAGAATGCCATTCTTATGCACGATGCCGATGACCATGATGATGCCCATGAACGAGACGATATCGAGCGTCGAATCGGTGGCCCACAGCGCGAACAGCGATCCGAAGGTACACAGCAGCGTCGCGGCCAGAATCGCCAGCGGGTGCGAGAACGACCGGAATTCCACCACCAGGATGATAAAGATCAGCAGGATGGAGCCGACCAGGACCTGGGTGAGTCCGCGGAACGATTCCTGCTGGATCTGATAGAGTCCGCCGAACTCGATGCGCGTCCCAGCCGGGATGTTGACTTCTTTAAATAGACGATCCTGGATCTCGGCCATGGTGGAACCGAGGTCGCGGCCTTCCAGGCGCGCGGTGACGCTGGAGAGGTTGTGGAGATTCTCGCGATGGATCTCGGTGGTATTGGATTGTACGATCGGCGTCGCGATGTCGGAAAGCTGCACGGTCTGCCCAGTGGGCGAGGTCAGCAGCAGGGACTGTATCTCATGGCTTGAGGTCCGGTATTGGGGCGGGTAACGCACGCGAATTCCCCGGATGCGGTCACCTTCGTACATATTGGAAGCGAGCACGCCGTCCTGAATGGCGGACGTCAGGTTGGCGACATCCTGCACGCCGAAGCCGGCGCGTTGGGCGTTCTCCAGGTTGACGTGGAAGTTGACTTCGGGACCGATCACAATCGTGCGGTCGAGGATGTCGACCACGCCGTCCACATTGTTCAGCCACTCGGCGATATTGGCGGCGGTCTTCTTGAAGACTTCGTCATCGTCGTTGTAGATTTTGATCTCGATGGGCTGAGGGGACCAGGAAAGGTCTCCGACGAGATCTTCGAGAATATGCGGGAACTCGACTTCGACCGCCGGTTCGGTGGCGAGAATTTTCTGGCGCAGCTCCGAGGTGACTTCCTGCAGGGACCGTTCGCGGTCGGTCTTGAGGCGGATCAGAAAATCGCCGGTATTGGGCTCAGCGATGGCCAGCGCGAGGCGGGCGCCGGTGCGCCGGGAATAGCTCTCGATTTCGGGCGTTTCCTGGAGGAATTGCTCAATGTGCGAAAGGATGCGGCTGGTTTCCTGCAGCGAGGTTCCAGGGGGCGTGAAATAGTCCAGCACGAACGCGCCCTCGTCGATTTCCGGCAGGAAGCCGCTGCCCAGTTGGAAGTACAGGAAGCCGCTGCCGCCCATGATGAGCACCGCCGCGAGCAGGATGATTCCCCCGTGATGAAGCGACCATTCGAGGGTGGCTTCATAGTGCCGGTTCATCCACTGCAGGATACGGCCTTCGCCGGCCTGTTCGGCCTGTTCGACGGTCTTCGCGGCCTTGCCTACTTTTCGCTTCAGCACCAACGAGGACAACACGGGAGTGAAGAAGATCGCGAGCATCAGCGACGCAAGCAGCGCGGTGACCAGCGTCAGCGCCAGCGCCCGGAAGAACACGGCGGTGATGCCGCCCAGAAAGATCAGGGGCGCAAAGACCATGATGGGCGTCAGGGTGGAGCCGATCAGGGCGGGCGTCAGCTCCTGTACGGCGCTCATCGCCGCCTCGCGGGGCTCCTGACCCATCGACATGTGGACGATGATGTTCTCCACCATCACGATGGCGTCGTCAATCACCACACCGATACAGGCCGCGATGCCGCCTAAGCGTCATCAGGTTAAAGCTCATGTTGAAGAGCTTCATGAATACGACGGCAACGAGAACCGAGATCGGGATGACGGTCACCGCAACCAGCGTGGATCGCCAATTCTTCAGGAATACGGCCAGAACCAACGCCGCGAGCGCCAAACCGATCAGGATGCTTTCCACCACGCCACCGATCGAGTCCCGCACGAGGATGGACTGGTCATAGAAGGTCCGGAGCTTGATATCCGGCGGCAGGATCTTACGAATGTTGTCGAGCTCCGCATTAACCGCGTCGGCGATCTCGACGGCGTTGCCATCCGGCTGCTGCATGACGTTGACGAGCACAGCCTGCAGGCCGTCGGCGGTGACCATGTTGTAGGTGGGCTTCTCGCCGGGCTCCACCATGGCGAGGTCCCGGATGCGCACGGGAGTGCCGTTCACCACCGCGACCACCGTATCCGCGATCTCCTTCTTGTTCCCCATCAGGCCGGTCACGGTGGTGAGGTACATGTGATAGCGTTCCTCGATCATGCCGGTCGGCTGAATGAGGTTGGTTTTTTGAATCGCGGTGACGATCTGGGTGAGCGAGATTCCGTAGCCGTTGAGCTTTTCGGGATCGACGATGACGTGATATTCGGGCTGCCGGCCACCAACGATGCGGTTTTCGGCAACTCCCGGCAAGGCATAGAGACGCGGGACGATTTCGTAATACGCCAGATCCCACAAATCGGCCTGGGTCCTGGTGGGCGAAGTGATGCTGAATCCCAGCATGGGGAAGACCGAGAAGGTCAGGCGGTTGATATAGAACTGGGCGCCGGGCGGCAGGACCGGCGTGATCTGCGCCACGCGGCCCTCCACCTGCTGCAGCGCGTTCATAATATCGACGTCCCAGCGGAAAAAGACGCTGACCTCGGTGGAACCGCGGGCGGTGACCGAGCGGATATCGGTGATGCCAGGGACGATGCGGATCGCTTCCTCAATCGGGCGGGTGACCGTGATTTCCTGAATATTCACCGGCTGGATGCCGTTATTCACCAGAATGATCAGACGGGGGAAGTTCGTCTCCGGGAAGATCGAGATAGGGACGGAGGGGATGAACGCGAGTCCGGCCAGCGCGAAGGTCAGGATGACCAGGACGATCGCGCGGGCGTGGCCGGAAACCAGTTCACCCAGTTTGCCGGTCACTATTCGGCCCCCTGGGATGCGGTTCCTTGCGCGGCGGCATCCGGTGTGATCCGGACGTTGGTGCCCGCCTCCAGACCGTAGGCGCCTTGGGTGATGACCTCTTCCCCAGGAGAGATCCCTTTCGAAATATAGACTTCCTCGCCGAGCCGCTGACCGACGATGACGTCATGCCATTCGACCTTACTATTCGGGTCGACCGTGGCGATCTTGCCGGTTTGCACCGAGCCTTCATCGAACTGGACCGACGCAGTAGGCACGATCACACCGTTGGGAGCCTCGCCAGTGATGACGTCGAGGGTCCCGAAGATATTGGCCTTCAGCACCGAGTCGGGGTTCGGGATCTCGCACCAGACTTCGACGGTGCGCCGGATCGGATCCACCGCCTGATTCACGACGGTGATGTGGCCGCGCCTCGGCTCCGCAATATCCTGCGATTCAAAGACGCAGGCCTGCCCCAGACGCACGTTCTTGATATCGGTGCTGGCGACCTGACCACGTGCGATTACGGATGACAGATTCATCACCGTAAATAAGGGTTTGTTGGGCTGCGCCATGTCGCCGGGGTAGACGAATTGGTCCGTAATGGTTCCTGAAAACGGACTGCGCACCGTGGTGAAGGTAATCTGGGCTTCAAAGTTCTGCAGCCGGGCTTGGGCTTGATCCAGCTTGCTTTGGGCCGCCTTGATGTCCAGTTCGTTGGACCGGTCCAACAGCAGGTTCAGGTTCTTTTTGGCGACTTCGAGCGTTGTCTTGGTCTGCGTCGCGGCGGTCTGGCTGGCGAGCAGCGTCTGTTGGGGAATGACGCCCGCGTCGTAGAGAATCTGATCCTTATCCAGGAGGATCTGGGCTTGTTTATAGGCGGCTTCCGCGTTGGCCACCTGGCCGCGGGCAGTTTCGACGGTGGCCGGCAGGGTTCCGCCTTCGACACGCTGGAGCGCGGTGCGGAAGTCCACCACCGCGGCGGCTGCCTCTTTCTGTTGCGCGACTAGATCATTGTTGGTCAACTGAGCGACGATCTCACCTTTCTCGACGTGGTCGCCCTTTTGCACCCGGATGTCCTGGAGGGGCCGGTACCGCGAGAGGCGAGCGTCGCCTGCTCGAGCGGGAACAGCGTCGCCGGCGCCGAGACGAACAATTCCACGTCCCGAGTGGTCGAAAGACTCACCTGGACGGCGACCGTGGGTTCCGGAGTAGACTCCTCGGCGGGAGCACCGCAGCCGGCAAGCAACGCAAGCGAGACGATCAGAGCACCACCCGTCGCCCATACGGGGGGAGCTGAGAGATCGAAGAGTTTGGTCATAGATTCTTTTCCCCACTATAAAGAGCCAATCTGAAAGTTTCCTTAAGGGAGCCCGCTCAGCGGGCCGAGCCGGAAACACCGCATTTTGACTGAAACCGGTAAGTTACTTATATTCTAATGATTTCCCGCTCCTGCTGACGTGTAACCCTCCCGGACCGTCCCCGGATTCAGTGAATCTTCAGCTTCCCCGCCTAGTCTGACCGAGGAGTTTCGGAAAGGAGCCCCATGAAACTTTTCGCGCCCCTCGCGCTGGTGGTCGCAACGATCGCCTCCGCCGCAACCCCCAACTATCAGGTTGTGGAGCACATTCAGGTCGGCGGAAACGGGGGCTGGGACCTCCTCACCGTCGATACCGTCAATCACCGCCTGTATGTTTCCCACGGCAACCAAACCGAAGTGATTGATACGGCGACGGCGAAGAAGATCGCCACCATTGAGGGTACCAACGGGGCTCACGCCATCGCCATCGCCAACGACCTCGGCAAGGGATTCATCAGCGACGGCGCCGACAACCAGGTCACGATTTTCGACCTGAAGACGCTGAAGGTTCTGGGCACGGCTCCGACGGGGGAAAATCCCGACGACATCATCTATGACCCTGCCTCGGCGCGCGTGTTCACCTTTAACGGGCGGAGCGATGACGCCACGGCTATCGATGCACGCACCGGGGAGGTGGTCGTGGCGTCGATTCCTCTGCACGGGAAGCCGGAACTCTCGCAGACAGACGAACAGGGCCGAATCTGGGTAAATGTCGAAAGCACCAACGAAATCATTGAGTTGGATGCCCGGAAAGCGGCCATAGCGAAACGCTATTCCATCGCTCCCTGCGAGGAGCCGACGGACATGGCGCGCGATCCGGAAACCGGCACGCTGTATTCGGTGTGTGCGAACAAATTGATGGTAGTAAGTGATCCGGTGGCAGGCAAAGTCCTCGCCACCGTACCGATTGGAGCAGGGTGCGATGGCGTCGTCCTGGAAAATGGGTATCTGTTCAGCGCGAACGGAGCCGACGGGACGATCACCATGGTGGGGCAGACTTCCCCCGGTCACTATGAGCCCGCAGCGACCATTCCGACTGCCCGCGGCGCGAGGACGATTTCCGCGGATCCCGGCGCGCATAAGCTGTACCTGCCCACCGCGCGAATCAGCCCACCGGGCGCCGCCAAAGGCGGCGCCCCCGCGCGGCCCCAAATGGTGCCCGACAGTTTCGAGATTTTGGTCGTCGCCCCCTAGGTCACATGATGTTTGGCGCGATTTGACCGGCCAAATGTGGAGATTCAACGATGTTGCAAAGACTGTTTTTTACAAATCGAATGAAGTTTGCCTTGATCGGCATGGGCCTCCTGCTAGCGATTTCCTGCAATGCCCAGGATCGTGACGACGACGAAGCCGAAGAAGACGAGCAGGAGGAAGCCCAGGAGGCGCCCGAAGAGGGGGAACTCCAATTAGCGCAGCTACCGGTCGCGGTACAAAAGGCGGCGAAAGCCGAAAGCCAGGGCGCGACCGTACACGGCTTCTCCGCCGAAGAAGAAGACGGAAAAACCATGTACGAGATGGAGACGACGGTCAATGGACATTCCAGGGACGTCGTTTTCGATGCGATGGGAAACGTTGTCTCGGTAGAGAGCGAGGTTTCCATGCAGGATGTTCCCGACGCGGCGCGTGCCGCTCTGCAGGCAGCGATCGGCAAGGGCACATTGGATAGCGTCGAATCCGTCACCGAGCACGGCATGGTCAGCTACGAAGCCACCTATACCGAGGGCGGCAAAGAGATGGAAGTGACCGTCGACCCGAACGGTAAGCGCGTCCCCTAGCAAGTTCCAAACCGCGCGGCGATCGCCCATCTCTGAGGGGCCTTCGCCGCGTTCATTCCCTGTTGCACGTCGTTCCTTGTTACACTCTGGGCGTGACATCCCTGCTTGGCGTGAGGTCCCTGCTCGCCGGCGTTCTGCTGGCCATCCCGCTTTCGCTCGCGCAACCCGTTCCCCAGGCGCAGTACGTCGGCTCGCAGGTCTGCCAAGGCTGCCACGGCGCGGTTTACGAACGCTGGAGCCAGACACGGATGGCGAATATCGTGCAAGATCCGGCGGAGCGGCCCGAAGCGGTCCTGGGCGACTTCACCACCCCGAATGAACTCGTCACGTTCTCGCTGGACGACGTCGACTTCACCTACGGCAGCGGCTGGAAGCAGCGCTATTTCACCAAACGGGGCGACGACTATTACGTGTTCCCGGCGCAATGGGACGTGCGGAACCAGGTCTGGCGGCGCTACGATCCTTCCGGCGAATGGTGGGCCGAGTTCTATCCCGCCGATCAGATGCAGCGCCCGACCGGCCCTTTGTGCGACGGTTGCCACTCCACCAACTACAACATCGACACCAAGACGGTCACCGAGTGGAACGTCGGTTGTGAGAAGTGCCACGGCCCGGGGTCGAACCATGTGCGCCAGCCGTCGGCGGCCAACATCGTGAACCCGGCGAAGCTGGATTATGTCCGCGGCAACGACATCTGCATCCAGTGCCATTCGCAGGGCAAGCCTCCGGCGAATCCGATCAATGACCAGTACTACGATTGGCCGGTCGGGTTCCAGCCGGGGGAGCGGCTCCGCGACTATTGGGACCTGGAAGAGCATACGCTGGGCGAAGAAACCAGCACGCACTTCCCGGACGGCTCGGCGCACAAGAATCGCATGCAGGGCAATGATTTCGTCCAGAGCGTGATGTATGAGCGCGGCGTGCGCTGCTATAGCTGCCACGATGTACACGGGACCGATAACAACGCTGATACGCTGCGAGCCGGCAACAGCCTGTGCTTGAACTGCCACGGACCGCAATCTCCGGCGGGGCCTCGCGGGACGTCTGACCGAGCATACTCAACATGCCGCCGACAGCGCCGGGTCGGAATGCACGGCGTGCCACATGCCGGAGATCGCCAAGACCATCGCGGATGTAAATGTCCGCAGCCATACGTTCCGGTTCCTGCCGCCGCAGTTGACCTCCGGCAACGGCATGCCGAACTCCTGCACCTCCTGCCATACCGAGGAGACTCCGGAGTGGGCGGCCGAGCAGCTCCGGCAGTGGCCGAATACGTCCCCCTGGCGCGTCGCGCCCTAGCCGCGGGGCATTGGGTCATCCAGATCCCCTTCAGCTAACGTTCAGGATTCCGAGCGATATTGGAGGTAGGTATAGCGATGCAGGTCCTGATTGTGGAAGATGAGCGGCGCATGGCGAAGCTCCTTCAGCAGTGCCTGCAAGAAGAAGGCTATCGGGCCCTTGCGGTGCACACCGGCGAGGAAGGACTCTCCTTTGCCCGCGCAACCGACTTTGACCTGATCATCCTGGACATCATGCTTCCCGGGATCGACGGGTTTGAGGTCGCGCGAAGGTTGCGGCGGGAAGGGAAGCAAACTCCGATTTTGATACTCACTGCGCGGGATGCCGACGTGGATCAGATCCAGGGGCTGGACCTGGGAGCGGATGATTATCTGACCAAGCCGTTTTCCCTGGACGTTCTGCTGGCGCGCGTGCGGGCGGTTTCGCGCCGGGGACCGATTCCGAAGCCCGTGATCGTGCAGGTGGCGGACCTGGAGATCGATACGGCAACGCGCGAGGTCCAACGCGGAGGACGGAAACTCAATCTGACTCCAAAGGAGTACAGTCTGCTCGAAATGATGGCCCGGTCGGCGCCGCGCGTACTGTCGCGGGATCACCTGATTGAAGCCGTGTGGGGATTCGACGCGGAAACGTCGGCGAATAACCTGGAGGCGTTCATCCACCACCTGCGCGCCAAAGTGGAGTTGCCCGGTGAACCTAGATTAATTCGCACCGCGCGCGGCGTCGGCTATTCGTTGCGCACCGAGGAGGCACCATGAATGTGAAATCGATCGGCTTCCGATTAGCCGCCTGGTATCTGGCGGTTTTGTTCGCCGGAATGCTGCTATTCGGCGTCGGGACCTGGTTCGCGCTGCGGGAAGCGCTGTGGAGCCACTTGGATGAGACGCTGCAAGCCCGCACGCAAGCGGTCGGCCAATTCCTGGAGCAGGAGACCCGCGGGGAAACGCTGGATGCCCTCCGGGAGGAGACCCGCGAATTTGCTTCTGGGTTGCCTCTGGATCAGGGCATTCGCGTGACTACTGAGTCCGGAGATGTTCTGTTCGAACGTGGCCTGTCCCAAAAGGAAAGTCTGCATGAGACACAGACCGACGTGCACGTAAAAGGGCGGCTGCTCCACGTGGAAATGGCGACTCCGGCGAACAGTTTGTACGAGACGCTGGATTTGCTGCGAAATATCTTGCTCGGATCCATTCCCGTGATGCTGCTCGTTGCGGGGTTTGGCGGATGGTGGCTGAGCCGCCGCGCGCTTCAGCCGGTCGACGAGATGACCTCCGCCGCCGAGACGTTGAGCATCGATGATATTTCAGCGCGGCTGGCGGTTCCGAAGACCGGCGATGAGTTGCAGCGACTGGGCGAGGCCTGGAACCGCATGCTGGATCGGATAGCCGATTCAGTGGATCGTATGACCCGGTTCACCATGGACGCGGCGCACGAGTTGCGCACTCCGGCGGCGATCATGCAAAGTAGCGCGGAGCTGGCACTGCGGCGTCCGCGCACGGCCGAGGAATATCGGGACGTGATTCGGAACTTGGCCGAAGAATCGCAGCATCTTTCCGGACTTGTCGAGGACCTGCTGCAATTGGCTCGCAGCGATGCGGGAGTACACCGGTCGCCCGAGGAGGTCCCAGTCTCCGATATCGTTTCCGGAGCGGTTCAAATGATCGAACCCCTGGCGGCAGCCAAGCATCAATCGCTTTCGCTGCGGGAAGGGAATCCGGAGGCGCGCATTCTTGGGGATGCAACGTCCCTGCGCCGCCTGGTCCTGATCCTGCTCGACAACGCGATCAAGTTCAGTCCGGACGGTGGCGGAATCGACGTCCGAACCTCGTCGACCGACGATACGGCTCAGTTCGAGGTTCATGATGACGGTCCGGGCATCCCGGCCGAAGACCTGCCGCACATCTTCGAACGGTTCTACCGTTCCAGCACGGCTCGGAACGGCCCTGGAGCGGGCCTGGGGCTCGCGATCGCGAAGGCCATTGTGGAGGAGCATGGTGGCGAAATCTCGATCGACAGCGCAGCGCGGGGGGGAACTACCGTGCGCGTCACGCTGCCGCTGTCCTCGGTTCCCGAACCGCAATATCAGTGAACGCGAACGAGCATAGAAACCGGCATCATGAAGGTGCCTGGGAAAGAACGCTGTCGCCGCGCGCCACAAAAACCGAAAAATCGGCGTATTGACAGTCGGCAGTAGTATCATAGAAATCAGGCGTTTGAAGTCCGGTGAGGTGCGAGAGTGGTTGAATCGGGCGGTCTCGAAAACCGTTGATGGGGTGACTCATCCGTGGGTTCGAATCCCACCCTCACCGCCATACCCCACGTATCATTTTTAGATACAATACTTTGCAGATCAAGAATCGTTCTTGGTGTCGGTGATTTCGAGAAAATCGACACCATGCGTGAGGTTGCATGGCTCGCATCAAACGCGCTCCAGCCCAAGGTTCCGGTCAGTGCCCGACGGCATGAGGTTCCCGCTGGATGCCGCGTGGCATCGAGGTCTGTACTCAGCGGACTGCATCATGAATACGGGCTGGAAAAGGACGCCGCATGATGACGGATTGATTATTTGCGGAGCACAGGCGCACTAAGCGTCTGAGGAAACCATCTTGAGGCGCAAGTCGAGGCTACCGACAATGGCAATAAACGCAGATGGCCGCCGATACGGACAGACCGGAGGACCGCGGTCCTAGGCTAGGAAGCGAATTTTGTGCCTTTATTTCTGCGCCGCCTTCGTCCAGCGGGAATAATCGGATTTCAGCAGGTTCCTGGGATCGGACGGGGAGATATGATGTCGAACGCCATTCGCGTCCTCAAGGCACTCGTCCTCCATGATGCGCGCACCGGCTTCCTTCACGCGGTATAGGACAGTCCGAATCGTCCACGGCATCGAGTAAACCACGGGGTCTTCGATGCGTGCTTCATACTCGAGCGCATCCGCACCAATCAGTCGGTAGCGCTCGACGATGTGCGCCTCCGTGCTATGAAAGTTTCCCGCTTGGTCCAGCCATGCCTGATCGGTCATGGCGGCCACGTCGGCAATCAGTGTGTCTCCCTCCCAACGGTAGCGCGTATCGCCCATCCACCAATCGGTGTTGTCGAAGTGGGGCCGTGTGTCCGGATGGAAGACGCGGAAAGCGTGATTGTCCTGATAGACGATGGCGAAATTGCCGGGACTTTGAAGTATCTGCAGAGGGGTCGGCAGATAAGTCGCCCGGGGGACGCCGGCCTGATAGCACTTGAGAGACGGATCGGCTGTCGCTCGAGCTTTGTAGTTCTCCTGCTGTTGCTTGAGCGCATCCGGTTTGTAAGGTATCTTCCCGCTAGCCGGCTCAACGATAATGCCCTTGCTCGCGCCGACGCCCTTCTCACCCGGATGCCCTTCGATGTTGACGTACGCCGTGTCGCGGACTTGCCAGATGCCGCGAAAGTCCGGTGTCTTGCCGTCCCACAAGCGCGCTGGAGAGAACGTCGACTGTCGCGCCCCAGTTTGGGCAACGGTCTGGGCGCCGGCGCCCGGAATAATAGTTGCCATCAGCGCAATGGCTAATGCACACCGCAACGCCAGTCTTGCCGCGGCACTGTTCATTTCGCCCTCCGCTTCGTGCCACCGTCTTCTTCTGTATAGTGCTGCAGGTCTCGTTCGCCTTCGAGACAACTGTACTCCAGGATCTGCTGCTCCGCGGGTACTCGTTTGAGCGTGAAGCGCATTTGAACAGGCTTCACGAACACGGTAGGGTCAGTGATGGTTGCTTCGTACAGAATCGTATCGGGATCGGTCAGCGTGAATCGCTCGACCACATGCTCGTTCTCGTCAACGAAGTTCCCTGCCATATCCAGCCAGGTCCGCCCGTTGAAATTGCTCACGTCTACAACCAGCGTGTCGCCTTCCCAGCGGCCGCGGGAGTCGCCGTCCCAGGCCCAGTAGTTCCGCGGATGCTTGCTGTTGTCGGTGGGAATGATGCGCACGTCGTGCATGGCTTCGTGGAGCAGAGACACATATTTCTCGTCCTGGATAATCTGTACCGGATACAGCCCGGCGGGTTGGTCGAGCGCTCGCGGAACTCCGGGCAGATGGCACCGTGCCTCGGGATCCTCATATCCTCGTCGTATCCGGTCCTGTCGTTCTGCTTCGGCGGCCGGAGTATATTCGTACGTCGGCCCTCCGCCCCGACCTCCGCCTCCGCGGCCTGGGGCGCCAAAATTCGTTCCATCCAGCGAACCTATGAAGAGGCCCTGAAATCCGCCTGTGCTCTTCATCCAAAGGCCCTGCAAGTCGGGGTGTCCGTCCGGCAGTCTGCCTACGGCGGCCTGCGGCTTGCTCGGCGAAGTCCCTTTGGTCTGGGCCGAAACCGGACCCGCACCCGGAACATAAAGCAGGAAGCAAATGACTGCAGGCAGCATCGCCCGATTGTGATGTGTGCGCAAGCCCTTCACACTAGCCTCATTTTTCTTTAGAGGATGGGTCTGGATCGGGAGCCGTAGAACCCGCAAACACCTGACGCCCATCGGCAAGAGTCACGCGCGTGGCATTTACCGTATTCGACCCGTCCTTAGCTCGAAACCCCTCAATGGTAATTTGGTCTCCCGGGTTAAGGGACCGCTTGGTCCAACCCAGCCTCATCAGGCCGTTCGGATTGGACGTCTCGACCATCCATCGCAGCGTCTCTCCGTCCGGCCCGTCGGTATCGATCGTGATCCACCCGTGAGGGTTGACCATCTCCCATTTCACTACCGTGCCTTTCAGCGTCACCGGCTTTTGCGCATCGAACACCGCCGCAAAAGAATGATGAGCCACCGCGCTGTTCATGCAAAGGATCGCCGCGAGAAAGACCCGCAATTGCACGTTGCACCCCCCCAATCTCTGGTGCCCTGTACCCGCGCGCAACCTTTGCTCGCGAGAACTTCCCTCCAGAGCGTCCAGTATTATACACCCGACTCCCGCGCGATGCGATGCCGACCGGCCCTGGCTTAGACGCGGGGCCTAGATTCGAGATGCCACGAATCTCCAAAAGTGTTTTGCCGCCGGGCTATCTCACGTCCCGTCCGTTTCCGCCGACCCTGGCACCGCTGATGCCCAAACCCGTGACTCGCGCCACAGCCACCGCGCCCAACCCTATCTTTCTGCACATTCCTTATTTAAGATGCGTCTCTCTCGTCTATACTGTCTACGCTGTGCCGCGGAGTCGGATCAAAGCATTGAAAACCCGCCGAGTGGCTGAAGAATCAAGTCTCGCAGCCACTTTTGATGTCGGTTTGGTGTCTGTGACGGGAGAGAAACAGAGAGACGGAAGCGAGTCAGCGAGACTGGACAGACTCGACGGAACTGCTTCATTCAGAAATATTTGCCCGTTATCTCCCGAGTCTGCAAAGACTTAGAAAATCGACTTGGTTCGAATCCCACCCTCACCGCCAGCCTTTAGGCTCTCCTTTTCAATAAGTTCCAGTTTCATGTGAGCTTCGTGTGTGCCCGGCGTGTGGTTCGTTGGGCTTAACTGAGGTTCCAATGCTAACGCTGTGGCGTCGTCATCTCCGCGGATGCCGCCATCGACACAAAGGACGAGCTTACTGCCCGCTGCGGTTGTCCAATCCAGGTAGAGGGGATTCTCAGGGGTGAGAGAGTGCGTCAATCCCTCCGCAAGCGTATCTCCTGGGAGCAAGCCCGGCAACTCGTCCGAGATCCTTTTGGGGGGGTTGTCTACTCCTCGGGCACCGTCCACCCTTCGCCGACCTGAAACACCCGGAACTTCTGCTCCGGCCAGTGGCCCAGCATATGGGCGACAAACTCGCTTTCGCGGTCTTCCGAGAACGTCCCGTAGTGCATGGGGACCACCCACTTCGCCCCGATCTCGGCGGCGAGCTCAGCCGCGTCGCTGGGCGAGAAGTACATGCCTCCAATCGGCAGGATCGCGACCGTGACATTGAAGGGCCGGAGGTGCCGGGCGAGGTCGGGATAGGGCGTGCAATCGCCGGCATGATAGATCGTCCAGCGGCCGAAGCGGATCAGATAGCCGAGGTACGGATAGCCGGTTTCGCGCGTCCATGCGAGCTCGGGGTGCGCCGACGGGACGGCATAGACGCGGCCGTAGAGATTGTCCTTGAAGTATTCGACGCGCAGACCCGAGTCGGTCGTGGTCATCCGGGTGTAGGGGATCCCGGCGGCATGCACCTGGTCGGCGACCGATTTCGGCAGCACCACCTTCGCCCGGCGCGAGGCGTTCAGCATCGCCGAGACCGTGGGCGCATCCAAGTGTCCGGCATGACCGTGGGTGGTGAAGATCATGTCAGCGTGCTTGAGCTGGGCGGGATCCAGCGGCGAGGCGGTCAGGCGCTCGCGTCCCGGAGGGGTCGTCAGGCAGGGGTCGATATAAAAGGTGATGTTCGCAAAGCGGAGGATGAATCCGGCATGTCCCAGCCACCACAGTGTGGGGGTTGCGGTCAGGGTTTCATCGATTTCACGGATCAGCTCCGCGCCGCTTTTGACAGGTTGCAGCACCGTTCGGCTATTCTATCGCCTTCAAGGAATGGACCGCCCGTCAACTTGAGGCCCGGCGCAGCCGGTCGCATACGGCGAGCCACTCTCTGCCTTCGGGGGGCCACTCGACGGCGATCCACGGAAGGCCCAGCTCATCGAGCTCATGCAGCACGCCGTAGAGCTTCATGGCATAGGCGGGAGCCTCACGCGGCATCTGCACGGTTCGCTGGAGCTTCGCCGTCTCCGGCGCCGGATGCAAGAGCCAAAGATAGGCGCCCTCGGGTCCCGGCAGCTCGCCCGCGTGGCGAACCAGCCGCAGCGGCGTGCGGGGACTGTAGTGGCGCGGATGCATCCCCGGAGCGGGATGCGCGCCGCTGGTCTTTGTGACCGCTCGCTCGATGTCGTCCAAAGTGACCATACCCGGGCGTAGCAAAACTGGTTCACCGTCCTCGATCGCGACCACCGTCGATTCGATTCCCACCCGGCACGGTCCGCCATCAACCACGCCAATCTGACCGCCGAAGGAGCGTTCGACGTGCGTGGCCAGGGTCGGGGACAGTTGGGTGAACCGGTTCGCCGAAGGAGCGGCGATCGGAACCCGCGCTCTGTGAATCAGTTCCAGCGCGACCGGATGGTCAGGGATGCGGACGCCGACCGTGTTCAGTCCCGCAGTGACCTCATCGGGGATCTCGGGGCGCTTGGGGAGCACCAGGGTCAGCGGTCCGGGCCACCACCGCTTGGCGAGCTCCTCGGCCAGCGGAGGCCATTCGGCGACCACCTGCGAGCGGGCCATTTCCGGCGAATCGACGTGCACGATCAGAGGACTGGTCGCCGGGCGACCCTTGAGCGCGAAAACCTTCTGAACGGCCTCGGGATCGAGCGCATTGGCTCCGAGTCCGTAAACGGTCTCGGTCGGAAAGGCGGCGAGGTCCCCTTGGCGGATACGTCTCGCGGCTTCTTCGCAGGAGATCAGCATGTTCTCTTTTTTGGCGGTAGCGAAGCCCATCCTTGAAGGAGATCAGCGCCGCGGGGAAACGTTCCCCAAAACGTTCCTTGGCCATGTGATCCGCGGGGCCGATTGGTCTGACGGATTGCGCATACGGAACCGCCATGCGCAAGCATGCGGGGATTTGGCCCCTTCCTCACGGTCGGGATTCCGTCCCGCGTGAGCGCGTCCGCCGCCGGTTTCGGTTCTGAAGGGATCGGCACTGTCCTTTCTTCAACGCTAGGAGAGCTTTTGGGCAGCTCGGATGTGTCTTACGGGCGAACTGAAGCCCACCGCAAGCTGAACTGTTAACTGACACGACATAGCTTACACTTTTGAACGGCCCTTGAGATGGAAAAAAGGAGAAGGGAAGGGCTTCGAGAGCATATTTGCTGGGTATTGCAGGGGGAAGAGGCAACGTCAAGGCAAGCAAGCCGTTGGCTCGCCATCGGTTCCCTTGATTTTGCTTTCTTCGCCCTATAATCTCAGCGTTTCTCGAAGCATTCCAGAATCCGCGGCTTTGTATCACAAAGTATCAACGATGTCCTGGCAATGAACAGTTCAGCTTGCGGAGGGCGATCCGCCCTCCCGTAGCCAAGCTCCCGGATTTACACAAGCTTCGCTAGCGTGGAACCCATATTGATCCTATCCAGGACCGCCATGCGGTAGCATGCGGCAACGAAGCCGCTCACTGCGAGCTTAAAAGCTCGCGCCGGGTGAACCCCGGCCCCCCGGAACGCTGGCCCCCATGTCTTCGCATGCGCAACGCAACCATCGGCTTTACGTCACCAACCAGTTTTCCCGCCGCTTTCGCCGACCCAGCAGCTTGATCAGCACCATCCCGGCGATGAACCCGCCGACGTGGGCGAACCAGGCCGTCCCGCCGCCCGCATAGTTGATCTCAGTCAGCGAGCCGAAGCCATTGAACAACTGCAGGATGAACCAGTAGATCAGGAAGAACGGCGCGGGCACCGCCAGCCGGAAGATGAACAGCAGAAAAACGATCGTATCGATGTAGGCGCGCGGATAGAGCAGTAGGAACGCGCCCATCACACCCGCGATCGCTCCGCTGGCGCCCACCATCGGGACGCGCGAATAGGGATTGATCATCGTGTGCGCGATGGACGCCACCAGTCCGCACGCCAGATAGAACGCCAGGAAGCGCCCAGATCCGGCGGTGTCCTCCACGTTCCGGCCGAACACCCACAAGATCCACATGTTGCCGATCAGGTGGAACCAACCGCCGTGCAGGAACATCGCGGTCAGCAGCGGTGTGAGCCGCGGAACGTCGGGAACGATGCCCCACTGGGTGATGAACGCCTGGAGCACAGGCTGAGGCAGGGTCAACTGATAGAAGAACACCAGCGTGTTCATCAGGATCAGCAGCACCACGATGGGCGTGCGTCCCAGGATCCGGATGCTTGAGCGTAAGGGAAAAACCATTTCCGATAGGAGGAGGTGGCGACGCTAGCGCCGGACCCGAGCCTCCATATCATTATCAACAGCCCGCGCCGCGGTCTTCATGAACTGGCGAATCTCCTCCAGGCCGCGGATGCCCCCGCGCGCGCCGACCTCGGTGCAGTTCAGCGCGGCCATGGCGCAGGAAAACTTCAGCGTCTCGCGCAAAGGCCATTCCTCGAGCACGCCGTAGCAGAAGGCGCCGTGAAAGATGTCGCCCGCACCGGTGGTGTCGATGGCCGTCACCTCGAAGCCAGGCACATAGGAATAGGCGCCTTCGGACAGCGCCAGAGCTCCGCGATGGCCCAGCGTCATCGCCGCGACCTGGAACCCATACTGTTGCTGCAGATTGGCTAACGCGCGAAACGGATCCGCCTCGCCGGTCCAGCGCTCGGGGAACTCCGCGCTCGAAACCAGATAGTCGACGTGCGGGAACACCGTCTCAAATCCCGGATAGATGGAATCGACGTCCAGCGACACCGGCATCCCCGCCGCCCGCGCGATCTTCGCCGCTCTTCGCGATCGCGGGCGAATCGTGACCGTCGATGTGCAGCATCCGCGCGCAGGTGATGTTGGCCTCGGTGATGCGTTCCGGCGTCATCTCCAGGCACGCCGCACGCTGGGAAAGCGCGGTCCGTTCGCCGCTGGAGCGGTCCACGATGATGTAGGAATGCTGACTGGTGCAGTTCGGCTTAACCAACAGATCGTCCAAATTGATCCCCGCCGCGCGCAGGCTTTCGATCTGCGTCTCGCCGCGAGCATCGTCGCCCACCGTGCCAATGTACTTCGTCCGCAACCCGAGCTTGGCAGCGGCCGACAACGCGCTCGCCACCTGCCCGCCCGGACTCACCACCTCGCGTGTGATCGAGCCCTTCCCGCCGAACTCGGGAAACTGCGCCAGAAACAGCAGCGTATCGGTCGTGTTCAGCCCGACGCCCACCAGGTCAAATGGTTTCATAGGGTTCATTTCACCTGTGGGTTCAAGCGAGCAGCGTTTCTAGATCCCCCGCAGCATGCCGCCATCCACCTGCAGGCTCGCGCCGGTGATGTAGGAGGCTGCGTCGCTCAGCAGGAACACCGCGGCGTTGGCGAACTCATCGGCCGTGCCATAGCGGCGCATCGGGATCGTAGAGAAGACTTTCTGCTGATGTTCGGGAATCGTGATGCCGGCCTTCTCCGCGTTGAGCTGATCGAACTCGCGGACGCGGTCGGTCAGGATGCGGCCCGGGATCAATTGATTCACGCGGATCTTCTTCGGCGCAAGCTCCTGCGAAAGGATCTTCGACAGCGACGACACCGAGGTCCGCATCACCGTCGACAGCGCGATGTTACCGATCGGTTCCTTGACGGCCGAGGAGGTGGGGAACAGGATCGCCCCGCCGCCGCGCTCCTCCATCGACGGCACGGCCAGCCGGACCATGCGGATCGCGCTCAACAAGAGCAGCTCAAAGGTCGTCTGCCAGGCTTCATCGGATTGCGGCATCACCTGCCCGGCCGGCGGTCCCCCGGAGTTGGTGTAGAGCAAGTCCACGCCGCCGAACCGCTTCACCGTCGCCTCATGCCACGCCTTCAACGCCTTGCTGGAGGTGACGTCCGCCGCCATCGCGAGCACATCGCCGCTGGTCTCCTCGCGGATCTTCTCCGCCGCCTCTTCGATCGCATCTTTCTTTCGGGAGGATATCGAGACCTGCACGCCTTCGCGCGCCAGCGCCTGCGCGGTGGCGAACCCGAGCCCGCGGCTGGCGCCAGCGATCATCGCTACTTTGTTCGTCAGTCCTAACTTCATAGTGTTCCTGTTCATTCTACCGGGCGTCCCTTGGGGGCGGGGTTCACCCGGCGCGAGCTTTCAAGCTCGCAGTGGACCGATACGTTGCGCCTGCTACCAGCCGCGCCCCACACCATCAACAGCGTCAGCCATGTGGGGCGAGGTTTGTTCGATGCCGACTCGTCCACCGAAGCGAGAAGCGAAGGAGGAAGCTTTCGCGACGGAGACAGCTCTCCGCGCACCACCGTCCGTTGCAACACAACTCCACCAAAACAGGCCACACTTTCCCCGAACCTTCGGGTACCGGTACGAAATCCCAAATAATTTCCCACAAAAATCCAAACTTTTTGTTCTTTACACCTAGCCCCGAAAAATCGTACCCTACAACCGCAACCGGAGGACCCCATGCCGAAGCGCCTGATGGCAGCGCTGATGTTCTGCGCATTCACGATCCCGGCCTCAGCCGACCCCAAGCAAACCATCGAAGTCAGCGGCGACAGCCCCTTCGCCGCCTGCCTCAGCGACACCCCCAGCGCCCAGTGGGGCGACGTCTCGATCAACAGCGAAGTCGAGCCCTGGATCGCCATCGACCCCACCAACGCCGACCACATCATCGCCACCTGGCAACAGGATCGCTGGTCCACCGGCGGCGCTCGCGGAATCGTCACTGCCGTTACCTTCGATGGCGGACGCAACTGGGCCCACGTCGTCATGCCCGATGTCTCTCCCTGCAGCGGCAGTGCGACCTTCCTCCGTGCCTCCGATCCGTGGATCGACTTCGCCCCCAACGGCGACGTCTATCACATCACCTTGGTCGTGGACGCGATGTTGATCGATTGGCTCGAAGGGATCGCCGACGAGGGCCGCTCCGCTATGCTCGTCCAGAAATCCACCAACGGCGGCCTCACCTGGTCCGCGCCCGTCGCGATTGTGGACGAAACCTTCAACGGGCTTCACGACAAAGAGTCCATCACCGCCGACCCCTACGACGCCAACTATGTTTATGCCGTCTGGGACCGCATTGATGACAGTATTGACGGCGTCGACCAGGGCCCCTCTCTCTTCGCGCGCACCACCGACGCCGGAGCCACCTGGTCCACCCCCACCGTCCTTTATGACCCCGGCTTCGATGCGCAAACCGTCGGAAACCAGATCCTGGTCAGCCCGGACGGGTCACTGAACGCGTTCATGGTCACGGACACGATCGAAGAGGTCGGCGGCATGGAGGTTGACCACTTCGAGCTCGTCGTCCTGCGTTCCGAGGACCGCGGCGTGACCTGGTCCGACCCGGTCTCCATCGTCGCCGTCGAGCCGGCCGGCGTCACCGAACCCGATTCAGGATTGCCCCTGCGCGCTGGCGATTTCCTCTATGACGTCGCCGTGGACCGCACGAACGGAACACTTTACGCGGTCTGGCAGGACGGCCGCTTCAACAATTTCTCCCATGAGTCCATCGCCATGAGCCTCTCCACCGACGGCGGCGCCACCTGGACCGAGCCCGCGAAAATCAATCAAACGCCCCGGAGCCTTCCCCCCGCCCAGCAGCAGGCCTTCCTTCCTTCGGTCGCCGTCAACGGCAAAGGCGACGTCGCGATCACTTATTACGACTTCCGTTTCAACCAGCCCGGCGCACCCGCTTCCACCGACTACTGGGCCGTCACCTGTCGCCCCCAGCCGCACCAGACCTGCGCCGACCCCGCCGATTGGAACTCGGAGCTCCGCCTCACCGACAACTCCTTCGACCTCAGCACCGCTCCCTTCGCCGGCGGATTCTTCCTCGGCGACTACGTCGGCCTCGCCGCCGACCGCGACAATTTCGTCGCCGCCTTCCCTACTTCGCTCCCTGCGGATCCCGCGAATCTCAACATCCGCACGTTCGGCAAAACCCCCACCGTCGCCGCCCGCAGCCAGAGCCAGTCGCCCGCGCATCCCGCAGCCAACTCGCAAAGCCGCACCGCGCATCCCGCAAGCCGCCCCCATCGCCCCTCCACCACCTTTTAAGATCCGCATGACAGTGCAACCGCGTTGCGTAAGCTGCCTCCCAAGGCTGCGGCACCGAGCGAACTTCGCCCCACAGCGCCTCGCTACCATAGAAACTTGAGCGACGAAGCCCCCGGCGATTCGAAATTCCCGAAGCAAACCAATGAGCTGGTCCCGGCTCCCGCGCCTTCTCTGGCCAAGCTGGCCGAGATCTCCGCGCGCATCGGCACCACGACCTTCGGCGGCGGCTACGTCACCATCGGGATGCTCCAGCGCGAACTCGTCGAGCAGCGCCGCTACCTGACGCCCGCCCAGTTCGACCTTGCCTTCGCTCTTTCGCGCATCACGCCCGGCACGATCCTGCTGGCCTTCTGCGCCGCCGTCGGCAGCCTGCTCAAAGGATTTCGCGGAGCGCTGGTGATGGGCCTCGCGCTCACAGTTCCCGCCGCTGCCATCGCCGTTTTCTTCATCCAGAGCTTCGAACGCTGGCAGAGCTCGGTGATCGGCGCGGCGATCATCGGAGCCACGGTGGCCGCGGTCGCGGGCATGATGTGGTCGACGATTTATTCCATTGTTCGTCCGCATCTGGGCACGCATTTGCGCAACCTGCAAGCCGTGTTGATCGTGGGCGGAGGATTCGTCGCGTCCTGGTTCTTCGGCGTGACCCCGGTGCCGATCATCGCCGCCGGAGCCATCCTCGGGTTCTTTTGGAACGCGGACTTGCCCGGGGAACCATCGCAAGGAGGAAGGCCGCGCCGATGAGCTTGCTGGTTCTCTACATGCTGCTGCTCAAGGCGAGCTTCCTGTCCTTCAGCGGACTGGGTTCGTTGCCGATGGTTCGCCAGGACTTCGTGGTGGATCGCGCCGTGCTGACGGATCGCCAGCTCAACACGGCCGTGGTCGCGGGCCGTACCGGTCCCGGACCCTACGGACTCTATCTGGTCACCGTCGGCTATCTGGTGGGGGGCACGCCCGGAGCGGTGATGGGATTCCTGGCACTGCTGACCCCGTCGTTCCTGGCGATCCCGTTGATGCGGTGGCTGGGGGCGCATGCCGACCTCCCGCGCATTCGCAACGCCATTCGAGGACTGGTGCTGGCGTCGGCGGGACTGCTGATCGCATCATCGATGCCGCTCACCCAGGACGCGCTCTTCGGGGAGTCGCATTCGCTGGCCTTCGCGCTGCCGTTGATGCTCGGGGCGTTCTGCGTGCTGACATTCACGCGCATTAACTCGGCGTGGCTGATGGCGGGCGCGGCGGGCCTGGGGTTGGTCAGCCTGCTGTTCAGTTAGTCCAATTCCAACCCGAGCTCGCCAGCCACCACTTCCGCGACCGCGGCCGCAACCACGTCGGTTGGCTCCTCGCCATCGACCTGCACGATGCGGCGCGACTCATCCCCGGCAAGCTGCAGGAACGCCTGACGAACGCGCCGATGGAAGGCGAGATCGTATTGCTCAAAGCGGGTGTCCTCATCGGTCCGCTTGCGTGCGCGCTCCAAGCCGACCTCGGCTTTCACATCGATCAGGATGGTCAGGTCCGGCTCGAGACCACGGCAGGCGATGCGGTCGAGCTCCAGCACCAGTTCCGAGCCGAGTTCCCGCCCCGCTCCTTGATACGCGAGCGTCGAGTCCGTGAAGCGGTCGCACAGCACGATCTTGCCCGCGGCGAGCGCCGGCAGAATCACCTGATCCACGTTCTGCGCGCGGCTGGCGAACATCAACAGCAATTCGGCGGTGGGCGAGATATCCCGACTATCCGGCGATAGCAGCAGCGCGCGGATCTGGCGGCCGATCGCGGTTCCACCGGGCTCCTGCGTGGTGACGACGTCATAGCCGAGCTCGCGCAATCGGGTCGCGAGCCGCTCCAGTTGCGTCGATTTCCCGCTGCCATCCAGGCCTTCAAACGTGATGAATCGGCCGCGCGCGGCTTCGGTTTTGCTGGCCATGGAGGGAGTCCTAGTCGTAGACAAAGTGCAGGACGGTCTTCAGATCCTGCCACGCGTCGCGCTTGGCGTCCTTGTTGTACGGCCGCAGCAGATAAGACGGATGGAAGGTGACCATCAGCGGAATGTCATTCCACTTCTGCCAGTTGCCGCGCAGCCGCGTCACGCCGACCTTGGTGCCCAGCAGCGCCTTCGCCGCGGTCGATCCCAGCGCGACGATCGCCTTGGGCTGGATGACTTGAAGCTGCCGGTACAGGAACTGGCCGCAGGTCTGCATTTCGTCCGGCTCCGGCGCGCGATTCTCCGGCGGCCGGCACTTCACCACGTTGCAGATGTAGACGTCCTTGCGCTGGATGGGGATGCCTTCCTTGGACGCGGTGTTGTCGATCATCTGCGTCAGCAGTTGCCCGGCGCGGCCCACGAACGGAATGCCTTGCTTGTCCTCATCGGCGCCCGGACCTTCGCCCACGAACACCAGCTTCGACCGCTCATTGCCGTCGCCGAAGACGATCTTCGAGCGTTGTTCGCACAGGCGGCAGCGGCGGCAATCGTCGCCGATATCCTCGGCGATCTTCACCATGGAATCGTTATCGGGCACAATCGGCGGCAGGCTCAGATCGGCGGCGGACTTTCGCACCGCGGCCGGTTTCGATTCTGGGGCTCGTTTCGGTGAGGGCATATCGTTTTCGGTGCGCGCGGAAGCCATCGGCTGCGAAGGCTGCGCGGCGGGTCGTGGCGGCAATTGCACGGATGGCCGCGACGAGGGCGCGGGAGGCCGGGGCGGTAGCGTCACTGGTCCTCTTTGGGGTTCTCCTTGTGGCGTAGGGCGTGCGGATGTCGTGGGTGCGGTGCGTTGCGGCAACGGCGGAGTGGCACGAGGTTCGGGTCGTGCGGATCTCGCGGCGGGTTGCGGTGCCGCGGATCGGGCTCCTGGATGCGCTGGCACCGCCGGGGCTTCCAATAATTCGGCCGGGCAGGCGATCTCGTCGATCCCGAGGTCGCGATAAAACTCCAGATAGGCGCGGAGTTGCTGACGATCCACTACGCGCGTTCTCCCGCCGGTTGCGGCGCCGGTAGCTGTGATCGTTTGCTCTCCCGAATCGCCGCCATCTGATCCAGAATGCGATGCGCCACGTCTCTGCTTTGCAGCGCGGGGCACGGGAATCGTCACGGCATCGGGGAGGACCAGCGTCGCCTCGTTGTCTTCACTGCCGAACCCGGTCGTCTCGCCGTCCGGACGATGCGACACCTGATTCGCGACGATCATGTCCGCATGCTTTGATGCGAGCTTGGCGCGCGCACTTTCGATAACGTTCTCGGTCTCGGCGGCAAACCCGACGATAACTTGGTTGGGCGACTTCGCGCGGCCAACCTCGGCCAGAATATCCACCGTCGGATCGAGCTCGATCACCAGCCGATCTGCGTTTTTCTTTACCTTGCTGGTAGGCGCGTCGCTGCGCGTGTAGTCGGCGACGGCGGCCGCCTTGATCACGGCGTCGGCGTCTTTCAGGCGAGCCATCACCGCCGCGTGCATCTCCGCCGCGCTGCGGACGGGAATGACTTCCACTCCTTCGGGCGGGGCAAGCGACACCGGACCCGAAACCAGCACGACCCGGGCTCCGCGATCCCGCGCGGCCTCGGCGAGCGCATAGCCCATCTTGCCGCTGGAACGATTGGAGATGTAGCGGACCGCGTCGAGCGGCTCCTGCGTCGGCCCGGCCGTGATTAAAACGGTTGTTGCTTCCCAATCGCGCTCGGGCTGCGCGACAGCCTGCGCGATCCCCGCCGCAATACTCTTTTCGGCATTCACCACCGCGTCGGCGATCTGCACCGGCTCGGCCAGCCGTCCCGGACCCACCATGCCGCAGGCGAGCTCCCCATCGCCCGGATCCACGATGATGTGCCCCCGCGCGCGCAACGTGGCGAGATTCGCCTGCGTCGCCGGATGCCGCCACATGTTGGTGTTCATGGCGGGCGCCAGGATCACCGGACCGGTGAATGCCAGATAGGTTGTCGTCAGGAAATCGTCGGCCAGCCCATGCGCGAGCTTCGCGATCAAATCGGCGGTCGCCGGAGCGATCACCAGCAGGGAATGGTCCTGCGCCACGCGGATGTGCTCGATCGCGCTGGAGAGCGTCTCATCGGCGCTCGAAGTCGCGAACAGATTGGTGATGACTTTGCGCCCGGTAAGGGCGGCGAAGGTAAGCGGACGGATGAACTGCTCGGCCGCGCTGGTCATGATGACTTCCACGGCAAAGCCGCGCGCCATCAGTTCCCGGGCCAATTCGGCGGACTTATAGGCAGCGATCCCGCCACCGACGCCCAACGCGACCCGCTTCGTCGCGCCGGGAGCACCGGATTCCGGGTTCGCCCGCGCCTCACGCGCCGGCCCGCCACTGGAATCCTGCTTCACGCCACCCTCTATTCCGCTGCGTTTTGTTCCAGCTGATCGGAAAGATCTTCGTACTGCACCAGGCCACGGCGAACTTCCTCCATGGCCAACACGGTCGGCTTTTTGGTGCTGGTGGGCAGGAAGCTGCGCGCCCCGGCCTGGAGCTGCCGCGCCCGCTTGGCCGCCACGATGATGAAGCGGTAGACGCTCTGCTCCGGATCGTCCGGAATTACGTTCTGTGCGTTGGAACGCACGAAAGTTTCTGGCATATTGCTTGTTTCGCCCTTCTAATCTTTCTACTTGGTCAGTGCCGGCTTCTGAAACGTATCCAAAATCGACCGGATCTGCTGCTCCATCCGCTCGCGCCGGCTGCGCGCCGACTCCACGATGGACACCAGCCGGTTCGCCGAATCCTCGACCTCGCGATTCACCAGCAGATAGTCGTACTGCGCGTAGTCCTGAATCTCATCGGCGGCTTCCTTCAGGCGGCGCTCAATGACCGGGCCGGAATCCTCGGACCGTGACCGCAGCCGCTGTTCCAGCACTTCCCGACTCGGTGGCAGAATAAAAATCGAAACTGCGCTCGGGATCCGCTTTTTCAATTGTCGCGCACCCTTCACGTCGATGTCGAGCAGTAGATCGTCACCGGCGGCCTGGGCCTTTTCGAGCTCACTGATGTGGGTCCCGTAATAGTTTCCAAACACCTCAGCCCATTCGAGAAACTCGTCCGCGGCGATCCGTTTTTCGAACTCCTCGCGGGTGATGAAATGGTAGGCTTCGCCGTTCTGCTCGCTGCCCCGCGGCTGGCGCGTGGTGTAGGACACCGAAAAGCGCAGATGTTTGACGCGGCCCATCAGGCGTCCCACCAGCGTGGATTTCCCGGATCCCGAAGGCGCCGAGATGATAAAGACTGTTGCCATGATGAGGTGCCGCTGTTGCTGGTGTCCTTTGCGCTACGGGTCTATTCCAAGTTTAGCGATTGTTCGCGCAGTTTTTCGATCGCCGCCTTGGAGGCCAGTCCCAATTCTGTAATCTTCAGCCCCGTATCGCCGATGCCGTTCGTCTTGGAAAGGATCGTGTTGGACTCGCGATTCATCTCCTGCAGCAGGAAATCGAGCTTTTTGCCGACCTCGCCGCCGCCCGACAGCAGCGCGTCGAGCTGCCCGGAATGAATCTTCAGCCGCGCCAATTCCTCGCCTACATCACTCCGATCGGCCAAAACCGCCGCTTCCTGAGCCAGCCGCTGCGGCTCCATCGCGACGCCCTTCAGCAATTCCGCGAGGCGTTGCTCCAGCCGCGATTGGAACGCCTTCATCGCCGTTCCCCGGATCGCTTCAATCTGCTCGGACCGCGTCGGCGATCTGCCGATTGAACTCGCGCATCACTTCGACGATTTCGCCGCCCTCGCGCGCCCGGAACGCATTCAACTCGCGGAGCGCCTCGGCCAGCGCGTCCAGTACGACGGCTTCGGTTTCCTCGGGTAGATCGCCGTTATCGGACTCGCCGAGCATGCCCGGCAGCCGGACCAGGGTATTCAGGTCCGGGGCCGCATCCAGGCCGTGCTCTTTCGAAACCTCGTGGAACGCGGCCAGGAATTCGGCGACCAGTTTGCGGTTGATGGCGCCCGCGCTGGGATTGCGCAGCGAATCCGGAAGCACCAGCCGGATGTCCACATGCCCGCGCCGGACCTGTTGTTTCACCATCTTGCGGATCGCGTTATCGAACACGTCGGCGACGGTGGGCAGATGCAGGTGCAGATCCAGGCCGCGGTGATTCACCGCCTTCACGCTGACCACCACCTCGCCGTCGCCCAGCGGCCGCCGCACACGCGCGAACCCGGTCATGCTGCGAATCGGATTGTCGGAGGCGGCGGATTTAGGCATAAGTTCGACAGGCGCGACGAACGCGGTGGCAGAGCTAAGACTTAGAGGATATCGCGGAAGGCCCCCGTTTGCCTCATTTTTTCTTACTTAGCGGGGAACTTCCTGCGCCGGGGATGCGGCGTTTTCGGCATTGCCAGCGGCTTCCGGCTCGGCGAACTGCAGCCGGTAAAGGCGCTCGTAGATCCCGCCCTGCGGCCAGGAGATCTTCGTGGCGGCCCTGCTCGGCGATGCGCCCGTTCTCCAGCACGACGATTTTGTCGGCGCGCCGAATCGTCGACAGCCGGTGCGCGATCACGATCACCGTGCGGTGCTCCATCAGGCGCTCCAGCGCGGCCTGTACCAGGACTTCGGATTCGGTATCCAGATGCGAGGTCGCCTCGTCCAGAATCAGGATCGGCGCGTCCTTGAGCAGCGCCCGGGCGATCGCCAGGCGTTGCCGTTGTCCGCCACTGAGCTTGGCTCCGCGCTCGCCGGCGAACGTGTCATAACCGTTGGGGAGCTGGCGGATGAAGGCGTCGGCCTCCGCGCTGCGGGCCGCCGCTTCGATCTCCTCGCGGGTGGCGCTGGGGCGGCCATAGGCGAGGTTCGCGGCGATCGTAGTCATTAAAGAGGAACGTATCCTGCGCCACCAGGCTGATCTGCGCGCGCAGCGAGGCCAGTGTCACCGTGCGAATGTCGGTCCCGTCGATCTTGATGGCTCCGCCGGTCGCGTCGTAGAAGCGCGGGATCAGGTTCGCCACCGTCGTCTTGCCCGCTCCCGAGGAGCCCACCAGCGCCACGACCTCCCCGGCCCGCACCGTCAGGTCGATCCCATTCAATACGTTCGTGTCCCCGCCGGGATAGCGGAACTCGAGATGGTCGAGCTGAATGCTGGCCTGAAACGGAGCCAGCGGGGTGGCGTCCGGAGCATCGGCGATCTGCGGCGTGTGATCCAGATACTCGAAGACTTTCTGCGACGCGCCCGAGCGCCTGCTGAAAGATGTTGTGGATGCCGGTCAGCCGCTTCACCGGCTCATAGAGCATCAGCAGCGCGGTGAGGAAGGTGAAAAATTCGCCGGAGGTCATCGCGGCGGCCAGGATCTGCCCGCGGGCGTAGGTCAGCAGCGCGACGATCGTCGCGGCGCCGAAGAATTCGATCAGCGGAGAGGCGATGGCCTGTTGCGCGACGTACTTCAGGTTGGCGCGCCGCAGCAGGTGGGCCTTTTCGCGGAAGCGGTCCGCTTCGGCCTGCTCGCCGCCGAAGGACTTCACCACCTGATGCCCGCCGAGCGTCTCCTGCAAAGTCTGGTTCAGGTCGGCGGCGGCGTCCTGTGCCTCGCGCGTCGATCCGCGCAGGCGCTTGCCCAGGCGAGCGGTCGGCACCAGGACGAACGGCAGAACGGTCAGGCTGAACAGCGCCAGCCTCCAGTCGGTCTGCAGAATCACCGACGGTCAGCGCAATCGCCGTGAAGCTTTGCCGCAGCAGGTCGGCCAGGATGTGCGAGGTCGCCACCTGGATCTTCTCCAGGTCATTCATGATCGACGACATCACGCGCGCGGTGGCGTTCGATTCGAAGAACTCGGCGTCCTGGTGGACGACGCGCTGGAAGACGTCCTGGCGGAGGTCGGTGACCGCGGAAAAGCCGACGTAGTTGACCAGATAGTTGCCGAAGTAATCGCAGATGCCCTTGATGGCGATGACCGCCGGGATGCCGATGGCCACCATCGTCCAGACGTCGCTGAATGCTCGACGGGCATGAAGGATTCCAGGCGCACCTGATAGTTGATGAACGGGATGGTGCCGAGGATCGTTGCGCCCGGGCTCGGCGTCGGGTTGAGCACAACGTCGATTACCGGCTTCAGCAGCAGCGCGATCATCGCCTGCGCTGCGCCCACGATCGCCATCAGGATGATGGATGCCGCCAGGTGCGGGATGTAGGGGCGCGAATAGCGCAGCAGGCGCGTGAGTTCCCTCATCGGCCCGCCTCCGATTTCTGCTGAGGCGCCGGTTCAGAATTCGCGGTCTCGGCGCGCAGTGCATCCACCGCGCCGGTGACGTCGGCGACGCTGATTCCCGGCATCCCTTCGGGCGAGGTCAGCACGCGCGAAACGGTCCGCCATGGAGCCCAGGTCACCGGGTCGCTGGGGCCGAACAGCACGGCCACCGGCACGCCGAACGCCGCGGCGATATGGGCCGGTCCGCTATCGTTGCCCACGAAGAGGCTGGCGGATTCCATCACCTTCTTAATATCGGACAACGGGGCGTTGTGCAGCACGGGGTAGGCGGCGAAGGGCGTGACGTCGTCATCCGGGCCGGCGACGATCACCGGGTTCAGCCCGTGCTGCTGCTCGAGGTACCGCGCGACCTCGCAGGAATCCTTCCGTGGTCCAGGCCTTCTCCGGAGCCGAAGCGAACGGATGCATCACGGCGTAAGGGCCGCCGATTCTTGAGAGGATTTCCGCGACAACGGCGGCATCGCGGCGTTCGCGACGAGCTTCGCCCGGGGAATTTCGGTATGCGGCACGCCGAGCCAAAACATCGCCGAAGCCAGGTGCTCAGCGGTGTGGACCGGACGCTCCTCGCCCAGGATCTCCTGCGCGCGGGGGATCTTCGCGTTGTAGATGAAACTGCCGGAATGGTGCCCGAACCCGGTCGCGGATCCGCGCGCCCGACGCCGCCAGCAGCTTCATACTCCGAGTCCCGCCGTGGAAATTGATCGCCATGGCCGGCTGGAAGGCTCGCAGGGCCCCGACCTCCGGGGCGAGCAGCGCATCGATATCGGGATTGTCTTCGAAGATTTGGGCGAAGCGATCCTCGACGACAACGGCAATGGAGAGATCGGGGCGGTGGGCCTTCAGCAGCGCGAGGGCGGGGGTGGTGAGGACGCAGTCGCCCAGGGACCGGAGCCGGATGACGGCGACGCGCGCTCCGGGCGGCAACTCCCCCAGGTAGTTCGGGGAGGCGGCGGGTGTCGGCGGTGCGGGCATCGGAGCGGAGCCTGCGGGCCATGGGATCCGCGGGGCCGCGGCTCGTTACTTCACTCTAATCGGCGCGTCACGCGTCATTCTTCGATGCGAGCTTCGTCGACCAGCATCACCGGAATGTCGTCCCGGATGGGGTAGACGCGCTTGCACTCGACGCACTTCAAACCGTTTTCGTCCTGCTTGAGCTCGACGGTCGCCTTGCACACCGGACAGACGAGAATGTCGAGCAGTTCTTTGCTGATCGCCATGGGAATCCCTTCGGAAGACGGACCTTTCGTAAAGGTCAAGTGTAGCAGGAGGAGGGCGGGGGGAGAGGAGATAGGAGACAGGATGCAGAACTCAAAAGACAGTACACAGAATGTCTCGCTGCCGCAGTGAGCAGTGTGGATGGAGGTCGGGGGCGTTGCGCTCCCCCGACGGTCGCGCTTCTGAATCAGCGGTTGGAGGCGCAGGTGCGGGGCACGATGTGAGTCGCGGAGGGTCCCGCTCGCTGCCGGCCTCTCGATTCCATCTCGGTGGTGACGAGTCGATGTCGCTTGGAGGTCGGTGTGACAGCGGGCGGTTACTGCACGTAAGGATTTGAGCGTACAGGCAGTTTGCAGCCGCTGTGCGCGATCAGGAAATGGACGTCAGCGCTTGGCGACCGTGTGGGCACCGGCCGGGCGGAGTTGGGCATCTTCGAGGCGCTTGGCTTCCTGCCAGGTGAAGATCATGCGATGGATCACGGTGATGTTGCCCAGGATCGCCAGCACCCACAGTACGGGAGCCATGCGGTCAAACAGGGCGCCGATGATGACCAGCACGACGCGCTCGGGGCGCTCCATGAAGCCGACCTTGCACTTGGGGATTTCGTTCTCGGCGCGAGCCCGCGAGTAGCTGATCATGACCGTGGCCACCATCGCGACGGCGGTCAGCACGACGTAAGCCGGGCGGTTGATGGAGCCGTACCAGACCAGCAGGCCGATCAGCAGGGCGAGGTCGGAGTAGCGGTCCAGAACTGAATCAAAGAAGCCGCCGAAGCGCGTGACGCGATTGGTTTCGCGGGCGACACGCCCGTCCACCATATCGAACAGTCCGGCGCCGATCACCACGAAGCCGGCTTCCAGGAAGCGGCCCCGAGCCAGCAGAAAGGCGCCAACAATATTGACCACCAGACCCAGGAAAGTCAGAACGTTGGGATGAATTTTGGATAGAGCGAGTCCACGGACGATCAGGCGAATGATCTTATTACAACCTGCGCCGATTACGTGAGTAAACGTCACGATAGTCCTCCAGCTCGTCCTTTGGCCTCAACGCTCCCAGCCGCAATCGGGAGGAGGCGACGAGCTTTCTCTGTATCCTTCACTGATTCGGTATCACTTACTTGGTGTCGTGAATGGTGGTGATACGCACGATCTCCATTTCGCGGACACCGCCCGGGATCCGGATCTTCACCGTGTCATCCACTTTCTTTCCCAGCAACCCTTTACCAATGGGCGAACTGGTGGAAATATGACCGGTCGCCACGTTCACATCCTCGCTGGTCACCAATTTGTATGTGATTTCCTCGTCCTTGTCAATGTCCAGGACGATCACCGTGGAGCCCAAGCCAACGCGGTCGCGCGGAATCTTGGTCATATCAATCATGGAAAGCTCACGCAGACGACCGTTCAGCTGGGACAGTCGGGCATGGACCATGCCCTGGCGTTCCTTGGCGGCGTGGTATTCGGCGTTCTCGCTGAGGTCGCCGAGTTCGCGTGCGCGCAGGATCTCCTTAGGCAGTTCGATGTGGAGCTCTCTCTCAAGTTCCGCGATTTCGTCTTTCAACTTCTTAATGAGCGCTTCCATACAGCTTCGTGCCGATTATAGCGCGAGGCTGGCGGGAAAACGTGTTGGGAGAACGGCTTTCCGGCGTGGCCGGCATTACCGGACGCAGGCGTGGGCAATAGACGGACTTCGAGTGGAGGGGAAAATCAGGATGCGGGCGTGCGGGATGGGTCGCCACGCAGATGGAGTTCCGGTGGAGCGGCGGACGTGGCTCTCGGGCCCTGCTTGGCGGATTGCGTGGCTGTAGGTGGCTGCCGCGCTGTCGTTTCTTGTTTCCCTTTCTTTTTTGTGATTTAGAGGCGCGCCCCCAAGCTGCCTTGTTTACCCTGCCGCAGCGGCAGCACCGGATGCTCGCACCGGCGGCCAGCATGATACGCGAACCCTCCCGGCAGAGGTCGACGTTGCCAGGATTCATCGCTTGCGCGATTAGGTCGGGCCGGGGTCTCTCATGCGGAGCCGACCGGCCTTCTTGCTGGGCACGATAGCGCTCGGGTGTGGAGTTTTGTGCTCCGGTGAAGCGGGAAGTGGTTGATGGCGTGGGAGAAGAAAATCTTTTAGAAGCCGGAATCCAGAAGGAGGGAGCGTGGTCGGTGGAGTTGGCGCGGGAAGGGGTCTGGATCAGGGGCGTGTACGTTGGCGCTTCCTACCGGTCGCGCTTCTGAAGGGGGCCAATGCGTAGCGCGGGCTTCCCAGCCTGGCGTAGGGGTCGCGGATACGGAGATCCGCGCCACCTGGAAGAGAAGTGCTGGCGCGTCGAGGGACTGAACCTCGCCCCACCTTGCATGTGTTATCGTTCTCGGACGGTATTTTTCCGAGGCGAAATGAAGCGCATCGTTCCGATTCCTGGTCGACTTTTTCCTCCGCTGGACGCCGGACTCGTTTGTCGTCGCGGGGATCCTCACGCTACTGACGTTCGTGCTGGCGGTGACCGTGGCTGGGTTCGGAGTGACCGAAACGGTCAACACCTGGGGCGACAGCCTGTGGAACCTGCTGACCTTCACCAACCAGATCACGCTGACGCTGCTGCTGGGCTTCGCGCTGGCGAACACGCCTCCGGTGCATAAGGCGCTGACGTGGCTGGCCGGGTTCGTGAATTCCCAGCGGACCGCCTACATCGCGGCCAACATCCTGACCAGCCTCGCGACGCTGATCTCCTGGGGATTGGGGCTGATCGTGGCGGGGCTGGGGGCGCGGGCGATCGGGCAAACGTGCCGAAAGCGCGGCGTGAAGGTCCACTATCCGCTGTTGGTGGCGTCGAGCTTCGTGGGCTACGTCGTCTGGGAGCAGGGGCTGTCGAGCACGGTGGGTCTGACGGTCGCCACGCCGGGCCATTTTCTGGAGGACCTGATCGGGATCATCCCGTTCGGCGACACCATCGGCACGAGGTGGAACATCGGGCTGATCGCGGCGACGATGCTGACGCTGCCGTTCGTGATGGCGATGCTGGGTCCGGCGGAGGGGGAGATCGAGGAGATCCCGGAGTCGCATCTGGCCGAGCCGGTTGAGAAAAAGAGTCTGCTCGGTGAGGAAGAGGAAGAGGTCGCCGGGCGTAGGCCGACTCCGGCCGAGCGGATCGGGAACTCGCGGATCCTGATGATGCTGATGGCCGCGGTGGGGCTGTGGTTCACCTATACGCACTTCGTGCTGCGCGAAGGCGGGCTGACGCTGGACATCTTTAATCTCGGCTTCCTGTCGGTGGGGCTGCTGCTGGCCGGATCGATGGAGCGGTATGTGCGGATCGTGGTGCGGGGCGGGCAGGTGGCGGTGCCGTTCCTAATTCAGTATCCGCTGTATGCCGGGATCGCGGGGGTGATGGCGGCCTCGGGGCTGGCGGAGATGGTGGTGGATGTGTTTGTGCGGATCAGCTCGCCGGAGACGCTGCCGTTTTTCGGGTTTCTGAGCGGCGGCGCGTTGAACATCTTTATTCCGTCGGGCGGCGGGCAGTGGGCGGTGCAGGGTCCGATTATGATGGGGTCGGCGGCGGAGCTGGGGACGGATTTTTCGAGGTCGGCGATGGCGGTGGCGCTGGGCGATGAGTGGACCAACCTGATCCATCCGCTGGCGCTGGTGCCAGTGCTGGCGATCGCGGAGATTCCGCTGCGGAAGGTGATCGGGTATTGTTTCGTGGCACTGATGTATACGGGGGTGCTGTTTAGCTCGGCGCTGCTGTTCCTTTAGGGTGCTCCCGCTGCGTAGCGACGTGGCCGCTTGCTCACGCGCGCGGTTCCGTTCGGGGCTGTGGGACGCTGCGCGGTGGGATGAAGCGGGTAGCGGGCCGGCCGTCTCATTCCATCTCTGAAGGTGCCTCGCGCCTTTTGAGCAGGTCAGGGTGTGGTGCTGACGCATGGCGGTGCTGAAGGGCCTTGGCGGGGCATGGCCCGGGGCCTCACGTGGAAGCTCGTTCTCATGTGGCTCACGCACGTTGTGGGGAGTTCGCGGATTGGGAAGGTGAACCATCCCGCCAAGTGCCTCCTACGCTGAAGCTACGAGGCCCAAGGAGCCTCGGCCGCCCGATTGCGGCCTCACAAACCGGCGAGCTTCCATTGTGGGTGGTCGGGATCGACGATGAAGTTCAGCTCGCGGTAGCGTTCGAAGCAGGTGGGGCAGAGGTAATCGCGCTGGTAGCCGTGGGGTTTGGGGAGGGGACGAGCGTGGAGCCAGCTTGCCGGGCGTCGTCGTCGATCATTTGATGTTCGGCGGGTTTTGGCTCAAAGGGAAAACTGTTACCCAACCTTCTGTGAGCACATCGCCGTGGCCGGAGTCGGAGAATGCGGCCTGGCATCCGGGACAGTGATCGTGGGTCCAATTGGGGGCTAGGCGCTCCCATTTTTGCCAGCGGAATACGTGGTCGCGGTAGGTCGACAGGATGTCGCGGCGCAAATCGGGTCTTTCAGACATACGCCTTTACCACTCCAGCAGGCAGCCGCCTTGCCGACGTTTTGAGCGCGGGTGCGGCCGAACTGGACGACGACGCCCTCGGCTTCGTGGATGTGGCCGCAGAAGAAGTTCTCGGGCTGGGTGGCTTCGAGGAACTGGCGTATGGCGAAGCTGCCGCCGTGGAGGCCTTCTTTGATGCGGTCGAGGTCGGTGTCGAGCGGCGGGGCGTGGCAGACCAGGATCTTCAGCTTCTCGTCGGCGAGGGGCGCAAGATGTTGAATCATCTCGTTCTCCGTGTATTCGCCGGGGGTATCGAAGGGGGTCGTGGTGGAGTAGCCGAGGCCGGCCATCTTCACTGGCGGGCCGGATTCGCCGGAGCCCGCCAACTCGACGATCTTGCCGTGCAGGTTATGGAACCCATAGGTTTCGCAGAATTTGCCGATATCCTCCGCAGATTCGTGATTGCCCGGAAGAACGTAGACCCGATCGGCCTTGGCCTGCATGGGCGGAGCCATTTTGTCGAGTCCGCGGGCCCAGCTAACCAGGTCGCCGGCGCAGACGTAATAGTCGGCCTCGGTGGCCATCAAACGCTCCAGTTTGCGGAGGTCACTATGCAAATCGGAGAACACCAAAAGCCGGGGCATTCCGCTATCATAAAACTTAGGAGTCTTATGGAGTGCCGGGGGTTGTTTCGATGGTTCGCCCCGGCACGCCCAAACACATCAACCACTAGCTTCTCAGGCGCACAGAGCCGCCTCCGCGTAGAAAGCAACACCTCCCAATGCAAGACGACCCCTCGCACCCTAGTAATATCAATAGCTGGCTAGAAGACGACGCCAGAGTTCGCTTCAAATATGATCGCGGTTCGGTAGATACCAGCTGGGCCTCGGTGTTTGAAACCGAGAAAAAGCAACCGCCTAAGACGAATGGAAGCAGTCCGGTTGCGTCGCAGCCTTCGGCCGCGGCGGCATCGGCTGTAGCGGAGCCGGAAGCTCCGACTGCTGGCGCTCCACCGCCTCCCGCAGCTGCAGCACCGCCCGCGGCTCCTCCGGCGGCGAGACCCGCCGCGCTGCCTCCGGCTCCCCAGGCGCGGACGCAGACGAGCCCGGCGCCCGAGTTGCCGTTCGTCAAGATCGATGCCGACGACCAGGTAGCTCCGCTGCGTGGCGCGGCAAAGGCGATCGCCGACAACATGGCGGCCAGCCTGACGATTCCGACGGCCACCAGCCAGCGCGTGATTCCGATCAAGGTGATCGATGAGAATCGCCGGCTGTTGAACCAGATCCGCCAGCGGGCGGGTTTGAGCAAACTTTCTTACACGCACCTGATCGCGTGGGCGATCGTGCGGGCGCTGGAAGAAGTTCCGGCGCTGAACCAGACCTTCACGGTGGAGGCGGGAACTTCGGTTCGCGTTACGCGCGCGCATGTGAACTTCGGGCTCGCGGTGGACGTGGCCGGCAAGGACGGCTCGCGCTCGCTGATGGTGCCGAGCATCAAGGGCGCCGAGGCGATGGACTTCGCCGAGTTCGTCGCGGCGTTCGACGATATCGTGGCGCGCGCCCGTAAGGGTAAGCTCACGATGCCGGACTTCGAAGGCACGACGCTTTCGCTGACCAATCCGGGAACGGTAGGGACGGTGGGTTCGATCCCGCGTCTGATGCCGGGCCAGGGCGCGATCATCGCGACCGGCGCGATCGACTATCCGCCGGAGTATCGCGGCGTTCCGGAGGATGTCCGGGCGTCGATGGGACTCAGCAAGGTGATGACGGTGACCTGCACCTACGATCACCGTGTGATTCAGGGCGCCGAGTCAGGACGGTTCCTGGCGCGGATGCAGGCGCTGCTGGAAGGCGAGGATCAGTTCTACGATCAGCTGTTCGCCAACCTGGGCATCAACGCGACGCCGTGGCACTGGGAGGCGGATCAAGCCGCCGCGCCGGCGGTGAATACCGATCCGGTGAAGCAGGTCGGGATTGCGCGGCTGATCGATTCGTGGCGCAAGCGCGGGCATCTTGAGGCGACCATCGATCCGCTCAAGCGGCCTCGGCCGTCGCATCCGGATCTGGATCCCACCAGCCATGGGCTGACGATTTGGGACTTGGATCGCAACTTCCAGGCCGGCTCGTTCGGCGTGATCTCGTTGCGGACCCTTTTGGATCGCCTGCGGGAAACCTATGCGGGCAACACCGGTGTGCAGTTCATGCACATTGACGATCCGAAGCAGCGGCAGTGGTTTCTGGAGCGTTTCGAAAAGACGCATCCGCATCACGAGTTTCCCGAGGCCGAACGCCGGCGCATGCTGCGTCAACTGGTGGAGGCCGAAGGCTTCGAGCTGTTCCTGGACAACCGGTTCAAGGGCAAGAAACGTTTCTCGCTGGAAGGCGGCGAGACGACCATCACGATCCTAGAGGAGCTGCTGGAGTACGCTGCGGCGCGCAATGTGGATGAAGTCGTGATCGGGATGGCGCATCGCGGACGGCTCACTACGCTGACCAAGGTGATCGGCAAGGGTGTCGCGGAGATCTTCTCGGAGTTCGAGGGCGACGTCGATTCCGAGCTGCTGGATCGCACCGGCGACGTGATGTATCACCTGGGCGAGACCAACCGGCGCACGATGTCCAACGGGCACAAGATCACGGTGTCGGTGGCGGCGAACCCGAGTCACCTGGAAGCTGTGAATCCGGTGGTGGAAGGCATCGTCCGGCCCAAACAGAACAACCTGCATGATGTGGATCGCGTGCGGGTGATTCCGCTGCTGATTCACGGGGACGCGGCGATGGCCGGACAGGGCGTGGTCGCCGAGACGCTGAACTTCAGCCAGGTTAAGGGTTATCAAACCGGCGGCACGCTGCATCTGGTGATCAACAACCAGATCGGCTTTACCACCGATCCAAGCCATGCGCGTTCGTCGACCTACTGTACCGATGTCGCGCTGGGGATTCAGGCTCCGGTGATGCACGTGAACGGCGATGATCCGGAAGCGTGCGTCGCGGCGGCGCTGATCGCGTTTGACTATCGCCAGAAGTTCCACCGCGACGTGGTGATCAACATGATCTGCTACCGCAAGCACGGGCATAACGAAGGCGACGATGCCAGCTTCACGCAGCCGATCATGGCGCAGCAGATCAAGGAGCATTCGTCGGTGGCGAAGATTTATGCTTCGCGGCTGATGGATGAAGGCGCAATCTCGGATGCCGACGTTCCCGCCTGGCAGGCCGAGCAGAAGCGCCACCTCTATGACATTTATGATCGGGCGCAGCGCCAGCGGAGCCAGTTTGAACTGACCGAGATGGTTCCGGTTTCGCAGGACGAACTGGCGACCGACGTGCCTCCGACGGCCGTGGATCGCGGCACCCTGGAACGCGTGTTGAACAGCATCATCACGGTGCCGGACGGCTTCACGCTGCATCCGAAGCTGAACCGGTTTATCGAGCATCGCAAGGCGGCGTTGTCGGGCGGTCCGGTGGATTGGGCGCTGGCCGAAGCGCTGGCGTTCGGTTCGCTGCTGCTGGAAGGCACGCACGTTCGCTTGAGCGGCCAGGATTGCCAGCGCGGCACCTTCAGCCATCGGCACGCGGTGTACTTCGACCACGTGACCGGCAAGCCCTATGTTCCGCTGCTGGACATCTCACCGGATCAGGCGCACTTCAGCGTCTATAACAGTCCGCTGAGCGAGTTTGGCATTCTGGGCTTCGAGTTCGGCTTCAGCGTGGCGTCGCCGTTCTCGATGGTGCTATGGGAAGCGCAGTACGGCGACTTCGCCAACGGCGCCCAGGTGATCATTGATCAGTTCATTAGCTCGGCCGAGTCGAAGTGGGGCCAGCCGAGCGGGATCGTTTTGCTGCTGCCGCACGGGCAGGAAGGTGGCGGTCCGGAGCACTCCAGCGCTCGCCTGGAACGCTACATGCAATTGGGCGGCGAGCACAACATTCAGGTGTGCTATCCGACCACGCCGGCGCAGTACTTCCATCTGTTGCGCCGCCAGATGCGCGGCGGACCGGATCGTCGCGGGCTGCGCAAGCCGCTGATCGTGATGACCGGCAAGAGCCTGCTGCGGCATCCCAAGTGCGTTTCGACCCTGGACGATTTGACCGGCGGCGCGTTCATCCCGGTGGTGAACGATCCGGTGGCGGATCCGGAGAAGGTGAAGCGCGTGCTGGTGTGCGCGGGCAAGGTCTACTATGACCTGGTGGCCGAGCGCGACAAGCGCGAGCTGCATGACACGGCGATCGTTCGGTTGCCGCAGCTGTATCCGTTCCCGAAACCGGAGTTCCGCGAGATGCTGCGGTTCTACGGCAAGGCCGAGGACGTGATCTGGGTGCAGGAAGAACCGCGCAACATGGGCGCGTGGCCGTTCATGCGCGGCCGCATCCCACCGCTGCTGGATCACATGCAGCACAAGTTCGGTTATGCGGGCCGTCCGGAAAGCGCGTCTACGGCGCCGGGCTCGCACCTGATTCATCACGAAGAGCAGACGGACCTGATCGAGATGGCCTTCGAACCGGCTACGACCGAGCGCCATGCGCGCAAGAAGCGCTTCAAGGTGCTCAAGGAAAACGGCAACGGCAATCACGACCACTAGGCCGTTGGCATAACTGAATCCGCATTGGGGCGGGCTTTCACCAGATTTGCGGTGGTGATGGCCTGCCCCAAATGTCTTTGGGTGTGCTCTGCGATGTGGACTAGCAAGCCCAGTACGGTGGTGGGGAGCTGCTTACGTCCGATGCCGCGCGGGTCGTGGATCCGCGAAGGCTGGATGGTGCGGAGCTCGCGTTCTGCTTGTTGGAAGGTCCGGTCGATGGCGGCGAGGAGTTCGTCGAGAGTGGCGCCGGGCTCGGATTCAGCGCGGAGAAACAGCGAGCTGGTCATCGGTCAGCGCGCGCTGCATCAGGTAACTGGTCAGGCGGTCGACGCTGCCGGCGATGTGGCGCAGATGAAAGCCGAGCGAGGGAATCCCCGGGGGCTTCTGCCAAAGCTGTTCCTGCGTGATCCCCTGCGTGTGCTTTGCCAGGTCCTCACGCGTGTGCGTGAAGGTATAGAGCACGGGCATGATCAGCGGCTCGGTGGCGGGGATGGGTCCGCGCATCCAAGGCTCGATATAGGGCTCGGTATGGGGCTCTAAATAGGGTTCTGTTTGGGGTTCGCTCATCTTTTTCAAGACTAACGCCCTTCGGACGAACCCATTTAGACTGACGCTGGCGGGTGCATCAAGGCACGATGGCTTCGACTTCTTCCGACCGGGCGCTTTCGTTGCCCGAGGCGTCCACGGCGGAGATCGCGTAGCGGTAGCGCATGCCGCTTTCGACGGCGGAGTCACTGATGGCGGGGGCTCCGATGCCGGTGGCCAGGGCGGTGAACGGGCCGTCGCCCACCGCGCGATAGATCGAATAGCTGCGGAAGTCGGGTTCGGTGTTGCGGGCCCAGGCGAGCTCGATCGTATCGATGCCGGGCACCGCGCTGAGTCCGGTGGGCACGGCGGGCGGGAACGTGTCCTCCGGCGTAACGGAGGCGGTAGCCGAGGGGAGGCTCTGCTGGAGGTCCGCGCCCATCGCGACGACGGTGTAGCGATATTCGGTTCCGTAAGCGGTGACCGTGTCGAGGTACATCGTTTGATCCGATTCGCCAATCCGCGCGAACTGGGTGCTATCGCCGGCGGAGCGCAGAATGCGGAACGATCCCGGGGGCGCTTCCCAAGTGAGCTCGACGCCTTCGGGAACTGCAGTGGCGGTTACATTTTGCGGCGGAGATAGCGGCGGATTCACGGTGAGCGTATCGTAGTTCGACCAAGCTGACTTGCGTCCGGTGCGGCCGGTAAGCTGCACGCCGATGATGACCCTCTCTCCGACAAACGGCGCGGCGGGGGTTTCGAATTCGACGGCGCCAGGCTCCCGCATGTCGACTTCAAAGTGGCGCGCGGCTGCCGACCATGCCGCGGTATCGAAGCCGTTTTGGTCGGGATTCGGACCGATATAAAGGTCCACCGCGCGGAGATCTTCAATGGGAAGCGGGTCAGTGGTGAGCTCCGGGATGGTGAAGCGCACCAGGAGATTGTCGCCGTATTCCACCGCGACCAGGTCCTGCACCGCCGACGGGATGTAGAGCGCGGGCGGCAACGGAGCACCGGGATAGGCGCAGGCGGCGAGCAGCAGACATGCGAGCACCCCCGCGCCCGCGAAGGTGGCGTAAGGTATGGTTCGGATTGCGCCGGCACGGCGAATGCCGCGGCGTTGTGCGGTGTGCAACGCGCCGATCCTCACAGAATGTAGCGGCTGAGATCCTGATCCTTAACGATGTCGGCCAACTGTTTGCGCACGAAAGCGGCGTCTATCTTCACGTTCTTGCGCTTCAGGTCCGGACCTTCGAAGGAGATCTCTTCGACCAGCTTCTCGAGGATCGTATGCAGTCGCCGCGCGCCAATGTTTTCGGTGTTTTCGTTCACACGGAAGGCGTAGCGGGCGATTTCGCGCAGGGCGTCGGCGGTGAAGTTCAGCTTGATGCCTTCGGTTTCGAGCAGTGCCTGATACTGCTTGATCAGCGCGTTCTTCGGCTCCTTCAGAATGCGGATGAAGTCGTCTTCGGTGAGGGCTTTCAGCTCCACGCGAATCGGGAAGCGGCCCTGCAGTTCCGGTATCAGATCGCTGGGCTTGGAGACGTGAAACGCCCCGGCGGCGATGAACAGCACGTGATCGGTGCGCACGAAGCCATAGCGCGTATTCACGGTGGTGCCTTCGACGATCGGCAGGATATCGCGCTGCACGCCTTCGCGGCTGATGTCGGGACCATGGCCGCCTTCGCGACCGGCGATCTTGTCCATTTCGTCCAGGAAGACGATGCCGCTGCGTTCGACGCGTTCAATCGCGACGCGCGTGACCTGATCCATGTCGATCAGCTTGTGTTCTTCTTCCTGAACCAGGTATTCCATCGCTTCGGCAACGCGCATCTTGCGTTTGCGGGTACGGCCGCCGAACAATCCGGGAAGCACTTCCTTGAGATTGATGTCCATCTCCTCAATGCCACCGGGCGTGGTGACTTCAAAAGACGGACCGCGCTCGCGCACATCGATCTCGACCAGGCGATCGTCCAATTTGCCGGAGCGGAAGCGTTCGCGGAGCTTCTCGCGCGTGCGCTCGACGCTTTCGCTTTCCTCTTCCTGGGCCGGCATGAGCAGATCCAGCAGGCGCTCCTCGGCGTTGCGCTCAGCGCGCTCTTCGATCTCGGCAAGGCGCTCCTCGCGAACCATGTCGATGGAGATTTCCACCAAGTCGCGAATCATGGACTCGACGTCGCGGCCCACGTAGCCGACCTCGGTGAACTTGCTCGCCTCCACTTTGAGGAACGGGGAGTTGGCCAACTTTGCCAGGCGGCGCGCGATCTCGGTTTTGCCGACCCCGGTGGAGCCGATCATGAGGATGTTCTTGGGAACGACCTCGTCGGCCATCTCCGGATCCAGCTTTTGACGGCGCACGCGATTGCGCAGGGCGATGGCGACCGCTTTCTTCGCGTCGGCCTGACCGATGACGTAACGATCCAGTTCACGGACGATTTCGCGCGGGGATAATTCATCCAGCGCCGGAGTGTCGCTGGCCGCTTGCGGGGGAAGGTAGATGACCATCAGCCGAGCTCCTCGTAAATGATGCTTTGGTTCGTATAAATGCAGATTTTGCCGGCGATCTCCATCGCCTTCTGGGCGATCTGCCTGGCGCTCAGCTTGGTGTTTTCGAGCAACGCGGTGGCCGCCGCCGTGGCGAACGACCCGCCGGACCCGATCGCAGCAACCTGATCGTCGGGTTCGATTACATCACCGTTGCCGCTCAAAAGATAGGTATTTTCGAGGTCGGCGACCAGCAGCAGGGCTTCCAGGTGGCGCAACATGCGATCAGTTCGCCATTCTTTCGCCAGCTCGACGGCGGAGCGCGAAAGATTGCCGCTGTGCTGTTCCAGCTTCGCTTCGAATCTTGCAAATAACGCAAAGGCGTCCGCGGTGGATCCCGCGAAACCGGCGACGATCTTGTCGCCGTAGAGCCTCCGAAGTTTTTTGGCCGAGGTCTTGAGGACTTCCGAACCGAGCGTCACCTGCCCGTCGCCGGCCATCACCACCTTCCCGGCTCTGCGTACGCACAGAATCGTGGTGGAGCGTATTTTTTGTGCCATAAGTTCAGTTCCAGTGTACATCCCGGAAATTTTCGCTTCCCGGGGATCGCGGCAACGTAAGCGTCTAAAGGAAGTTACGGGATCCGCTCTCAGTTGGTTCTGGAAAGGATCAGGTTTTGGGCGTGGTCCAGGTGGAATCTCCAGCCGGGCGGGATGAGGGTGGTGGAGCCGTAGTCTGCCAGGAGGGCGGGCCCGGGGGCCGGCTTCGAAGAGATCTCGTTGCGGGAAAGTACGGGGATCTTGCGCCATCGACCGGCGGTCCAGACGCGGCGCGTGGCGGATTGGTTGGGGTCGGTGCGGCGCGAGGATCGTTGATGGCGGGTTTTGGGAAGCGGCGGGTGCGTGATACGGACTCGGACGCGGATGGTCACGATCTCCACCGGGAAGTCTTCGCGGGCGTAGCCGTATAGCGCGGCGTGGGCGGCGTGGAACTTTTTCGCGGCGACCGTGAGGCCGTCCCAGCCAACGTTGACCTCATAGCTTTGGCCGCGGTAGCGGAGGTCGGCGGTGCGTTCGACCGTCGCGACATCCCTTGAAGAACCCGGGGATTCACGGAGGGCTTGTTTTTCGAGGCGTTGGAAGGCTCGGTTGACCTGGGCGAGGCTTTCGCCGAGGACTCCGGCGGCGTAGTCTCGAACCGCGTCAGCCATCAGCATTCCGACGGCGGACAGGGCTCCGGCATGTTCGGGAACGATGACGGTTCCAATGCCGAGCTCGGCGGCAATTTCGCAGGCGTGCAGGGCTCCGCAACCACCGAAGGCGACCGAGCGCGAACTCGCGGGGATCGTAGCCACGCTCCACGCTGACGACGCGAATCGCGCGTTCCATGTTCGCGTTGGCGACGCGGAGGATCCCGGCTGCGGCCTCGATCGGGTCGATGCCGAGTTGTGTCGCGAGCGCGCCAACCGCGGCCTCGGCGCGTGCTTTGTCGAGCCGCATCCCGCCACCGACCAGGGCCTCGATGCGGCCCAGGACGACGTGTGCATCCGTGACGGTAGGCTCGGTGCCGGTTCCATAGCAGGCTGGACCGGGATCCGCGCCGGCGCTTTCCGGGCCGACGTGCAGCAGTCCACCGGCATCGACGCGGGCGATGGATCCGCCGCCTGCGCCCACGGTATGGATGTCGAGCATCGGCACGCGAATCGGCATTCCTTCGAGATAGGTTTCAGTGGACTGTTTAGGCTCGCCGTCGATGAGGCCGACGTCGGTGGAGGTTCCGCCCATGTCGAAGCCGAGGGCTTTCTTAAATCCACTGCGGCGAGCCATCCCGGCGGCTCCGACGACTCCGCCCGCGGGCCCGGAGAGCACGGTGCGAACCGCATTCGCGCCGGCGTCCTTCGCGGAAAGCAGGCCGCCGCTGGATTGCATGATCGCCAGGGAGAAGCGTTTGCGCGGGAGGCCTCGGGTGAGCTTGGCGAGATAGGATTCCATCAATGGGCCGACGTAGGCGTTGACGGCGGTGGTGGAGGCGCGTTCGTATTCGCGGAATTCGGGACTGACGCCGTGCGAGGTGCAGACGTAGAGGCCGGTGTTTTTCAGAGCTCGGGCGACCGCACGTTCGTTCTTTGCGGTGCGGTAGGCGTGGAGGAAGCAGATCGCTACGGACTGGGCGCGCCTCTTGATGATATTGCGAACGAGTCGCTTGAGGTCGGCCTCGGAGGGTTCCGCGCCGATGGTTCCGTCGAAGTAGGCCCGTTCGGCAACACCGAAACACAGCTCGCGTGGGATCAATAACGGAGTGGGGGTTGGGGTGAGATTGTAGAGCTCGGCGCGATTCTGGCGGCCGATTTCGAGCAGGTCCTCGAAGCCCTTGGTGGTGACGAAGGCGGTGCGGGCGCCCTTGCGTTCGAGCAGGGCGTTGGTGGCGACGGTGGATCCGTGAACGATGGAAGCGGGGGCATTGGTGTCCGCGCCAACCTGCTCGAGGGCGAGCGCGATCCCCTGGAGAATCACCCGATCGGGGGCCGCCGGGTTCGACCGGAGCTTGAACGCACGCAGCCCGCCGTCTTCGCCCAAAACGACGAAGTCGGTGAAGGTTCCGCCGGCATCCACTCCAATCCGAATCATAAATCGAGTGTTTTCTTAGGTCCGCCGAGGATTTACCATCCCGGGGGCAGGTTCAATCATCATAAACTGGTAGGTGATCCACTTACGGCACGTCTCCAAACATTTTGAAGGAAAGCGCCAGGTGGTTGCGCTGGAGGGGATCGATATTTCCATTGAGCGCGGCGAGATGGTGTCGATTGTCGGGCCTTCGGGGTCGGGGAAATCGACGCTGCTGAACCTGATCGGCGGACTGGACCGGCCCAGCTCGGGTGAGATCGAGTTGGACGGCGAGCTGCTGGCGACGCTCGACGACGACGCGCTGACGGCGGTGCGTCGCGACAAGATCGGCTTCATCTTTCAATTCTTCAATCTGCTGCCGACGCTGACTTGCATCGAAAATGTGTCGTTGCCGCTGCATCTGCGCGGCTGGGCAAAGGACAAGGTGCGGGCTCGGGCGGTGGAGCTGCTGGAATTGGTCGGGCTCAAGAAACGCATGGAGCATTTGCCCGATGAGCTCTCGGGTGGCGAGCGGCAGCGCGTGGCGATCGCTCGCGCACTGAGCGTGTTCCCGCCGATCCTGCTGGCCGATGAGCCGACCGGCAACCTGGATAGCACCACCGGTAAGGAGATCCTCGCATTGATCCATGACCTGCATGATCGGTTGGGCGCGACGATTCTGATCGTGACGCATGACCAGAGCGTGGCGGAGAGTTGCCCGCGGACGATTCAGATCCGCGACGGCAAGGTGTATGACGATATCCGGCGAGGCGGGATGGAAGAAGCGCACGTGGAGAAGCTCGAAGCCGAGATCGCGACGGAAGAAGAAGTGGACTTCGGATGATCCTGCTTCGGTTGATCAGCTGGCCATACGCCCGCAAGCACCTGTTGCGCACCCTGCTGACGATGGCGGGGATCGTGCTGGGCGTGGCGGTGTTCGTCGGGATGCACACGGCGAACCAGAGCGTACTGGCGGCGTTCCATCAGACCATTGACCGGATCGCCGGGAAGACTCAGATTCAGGTGTCATCGGGCGAGGCGGGCTTCGATGAAGAGGTGCTGGACCAGGTCCGTGAGGTGGAGGCGGTTCGGATTGCCGCGCCGGTGCTGGAAGCATCGGTTTCGACGGGCGATGTGAATCTGTTGATCCTCGGAGTGGACATGCTGGGCGATCGCAATCTGCGCAGCTATGACCTGGAGAACAGCGATGAAGCGATTGACGATCCGCTGATCTTTCTGGCGCAACCGGATTCGTTGCTGATCACGCGAACGTTCGCCGATGAAGAGAACCTGAAGCTCGGCAGCACGATCAGCATGCGCACGATGCAAGGGGACATGACGTTCACGGTGCGGGGCATTATGAGTCCGGGCGGGTTGGCGAGCGCGTTCGGCGGCAACCTGGCGGTGATGGATATCTACGCGGCGCAGAAGATGTTCGGCCGCGGGTACAAGTTTGATCGGATCGATGTCGCGCTGCAGGACGATGTTTCGATTGCCGATGGGATCGCGGCGATTTCGGCGAAGCTCGGGCCGGGGTTCCAGGTGGAGCCACCCAATTCGCGTGGCGAACAGTTCGAAGCGACGTCGCGGATTTATAAGCTCGCATCCGATTTAACCAGTGTTTTCGCGCTGTTCATCGGGATGTTCATCATCTACAACACGTTCGCGATCGCGGTGACGGAGCGGCGTTCGGAGATCGGGATTCTGCGGGCGTTGGGCGCGACTCGCGGTCAGGTCCGGACGTTGTTCCTGGTGGAGAGCGCGGTGGTGGGGCTGATCGGGACGGCTGTCGGCATCCTGTTCGGGCTGCTGCTGGCCGAGGGAATGTCAGGCTACATCTCGGGGCTGCTATCGGAGGTGTACGGGGTGGCGCAGTCGAGTGGATCGATCCGGCTGGAACCGTGGCTGGCGGCGGCGGCCGTGGCGATGGGCGTCGTGACGAGTTTGGCGGCGGCGGTGATCCCGGCACGAAGCGCGGCGGGAACCGATCCGGTGAAGGCACTGCAAAAAGGCCGGCAACAGGCATTGACCCTCGGCGAGAGCCGCAGGCGCCGCAACTGGGCGATCGTCTGCGCGGCGGGTGCGTTGATCGCGTTCGCGTATAGCGGCATCGGATGGATGTTCTACACCGGATACCTGCTGGCGGTGCTGGCCGCGGTGTTGCTGTCGCCGGCGCTGTCGTTGCGCGTGGCGCGCGTCCTGCGTCCGATCCTGGCGAAGGTAAAGCCGGTGGAAGGCACACTGGCGGCGGATAGTCTGATCCAGGCGCCGCGGCGGACCTCGGGTACGATCGCCGCGCTGATGCTGTCGCTCGCGTTGGTGATCTCGTTGGGCGGGCTGGCGCGGGCGAGCTATAACTCGCTGAACGACTGGATGCGGATCGCGCTAAATCCGGACCTGTTCGTGACGACCGCGGAATCGATCAGCGCGCGGAGCTTCGTGTTCCCGGCATCGCTGGGCGAGGGGCTGCGCGAGATGGACGGCATCGAAGAAGTCCAGATGGTGCGCAGCGTCAGGAGCATCGTGAAGGATGTCCCCGTGATGCTGGTGGCGATTGAGGTCGAATCGGTGCGTCAGCACGCGACGCTGCCGCCGGTGGAAGGCAACCAGGAGGAGATGTACCGGCGGGCGGCGGCCGGCGAGGGCGTGATTGCGTCGGAGAATTTCTCGCGGCTGCATGACGTCAAGATGGGCGAGATGCTGGAGATCCCCGCGCCGCTGGGAACGCTGCGGCTGCCGGTGCTGGGGATCGTGCGGGACTTCTCTGATCAACAGGGGAGCCTGCTGCTGGATCGCAATCTTTACGTCAAGTACTGGAATGATGACGCGGTGAACGTCTTCCGTCTTTATCTGGAAGACGGCGCCGATGAGGCCGCGGTGCGGCAGCGGATCCTGGATAAGTACGGCTCGCAGCAACGGTTGTTCGTGCTGACCAATACCGATGTGCGCGACTTCATCATTCGCATTACCGATCAGTGGTTCGGGTTGACGTATGTGCAGATCGCCGTGGCGGTGCTGGTGGCGATCCTGGGGATCGTGAATGCCTTGACCGTTTCGATTACGGACCGGCGGCGTGAGTTGGGAATCCTGCAAGCGGTCGGCGGATTGCGGAATCAGATCCGGCACACGATCTGGCTGGAGGCGCTCGCGATCGGCGTGATCGGACTGGTGCTCGGATTAGCGCTGGGGGCACTACAGCTCTACTACAGCGTGGAGGTGGCGCAGCGCGATCTGATCGGCATCGATATCGGGTATGCATATCCGTTCCAGATGGTGTTGACGCTGGTGCCGATCATACTGGGCGCGGCGTTCATCGCGGCGCTGGGTCCGGCGGAAAGCGCGGTTCGCGGATCGCTGGTGGAGGCTTTGGAATATGAGTAGTACAAGAGTGGGAATGAGAAGTGCACTGTTGTTGGGTAGTGTGTTGCTGATGGCCGGCTCGGCGATTGGGCAATCGAAGAAACCGACGACGGCACGCGAGATTATCCAGGAAGTGCAGCGGCGGCAGCATTCCGATTCGCAACGCTATCAGGGAACGCTGGAAGTGATTGGCGACGGCAATCGCATCGCGACCAAGCAATGGATCTTCCAGCGCAAGGGATCGTTCGGCGACAGCAAGGCGCTGCTGCGGTTCACCGAGCCGGCGGAAGTGAAGGGCGTGGGGCTGCTGATCGTCAACCATCCGGATAAGGCGAGCGATCAGTGGATGTGGCGTCCGGCGATCGGGCGGGATCAGCGGATTGCGCTGCAGGACCGGTCGACGCGCTTCTTTGGGACGGATTTCAGCTTTGAGGATCTGGAAGAGCGCGACGTCGATCAGTACGACTTCAAGTTGCTGGAGGATGCCGGCGGCATGTGGAAGATCGAATCGCGTCCGCGCAAGCGTTCGCAGTATACGTACTCGTATTTCTGGATCAACAAGAACAACTACACGTTCGCCAAGGTGGAAGCGTATGACGATGACGGACTGGTGCGGGTGATCGACTATTCGGACTACAAGCAGCAGGACGGCATTTGGACGGCGCTGACCACCGAGGTCCACGACATGCGGCGCGATAGCCGCACGGTGCTGAAGTACGAAAAGCTGGAGTACAACATCGATTTGCCTGACAGCGAATTCACGTTGCAGGCATTGCGACGGGATCTGTGATTCGGCGGAACGGAATCAGCATGGCGCTGTGGGGCGCGGCGGCGGTGTGGTGCATGGCGCCCGCATCGGCGCAGTTCTCGCCCGATTTTTCGAGCAACTTGTCACAGCGCGGATACTTTGAGCTCAACAATACGTTCTATCCGCAGGCGGGGCTCGGCGATTCGGGTCGCGCGATCAGCACCGCGCATCTCCGGTGGGAGGCGTCATATAAGCCAGCGTCGTGGGTAACGTTCAACGTCGGTTTCGATGCACGTACGGATTCGCATCGGCAGACGCAGCGGACTTGGGACGTCAATTTCAACGGTCAGACGATTCAGCGTCCGGCGTTCTCGGCACGCCGTTTCAGCGCGTTGATCTCGCGGGGGAATCTGACGCTGGAGCTCGGGCGACAGTACATCCGCTGGGGGAAGACCGACATTCTGAATCCGACGGATCGCTTCGCGCCGAAGGATTATCTTTCGAGCGTGGTCGATACGGATTTCCTGGGCGTGAACGCAGTGCGCGCGAACTATGCGTTCGGCTCATTGGGACTGGATAGCGTTGAGGTGGTCTGGCAACCGATCTTCACGCCGACCCGGACACCGCTGCTCAATCAGCGCTGGACGGTGCTGCCGCCGGAGGCAAATGGTGTGCGCTTGGTCGATCAGGGCGCGCGGATTCCCGGGCGGTCGCAATACGGTGTGCGCTATAACCACGTGGGGTCCGGTTACGAGTATTCGCTGAGCTACTTCGACGGCTTCAATTACCTTCCTTCGCTGGCGGGCACGTTGCGTCCGACCCAGCCCGGCCAGCAGACCACCGTGGACATTTATCGAACTTATCCGCAGCTTCGCTTGTATGGCGCGGACACTGCCATTCCCCTGCGATGGTTCACGGTGAAGGCGGAAGGCGCATACTTCACTACAACCACGCCCGGCGCCGAACAGTATTCGCTCTACGTGCTGCAGCTCGAGCGATTTGTTGGCGAGTGGAGCTTCGTGGGCGGCTACGCGGGCAGCGTGATCACGCGTCATGCGAACGTGGCGCAATTCGCGGCGGATCGCGGCGTGGCACGTTCGTTCATCGGGCGCGTCGGCTATACGATCGATGTGAATCGCAGCGCGGCGGTGGAGACGGTGGTGCGAGCCGGTGGATCCTTCGTCCGCTTCGAGTATTCGCAGGCGGCCGGGCAGCACTGGCGCACGACGGCGACCGCGGCATGGATCCGTGGCAAGATGAACGACTTCATCGGCCAGTACCAACGGAATTCCTACGTTTCGCTGGCTCTTCGCTACAGTTTCTAGCTCCGCGCCGGGCCCGGGCCAGGGCGCGATCTTACGGTGAGATGATAAAAGTATGTCGTTAACCGCTTCTACGATGATGGCCTTGGGAACGGAGGTCCCGGCGTTTACACTACCAGATGTCACCACCGGCAAGATGGTGAATCCTGACCATGTCACCGGACGGCCGCTTTTGGTGATCTTCCTGTGCCGGCACTGTCCGTTTGTGGTCCACGTGCGTCAGGAAATCGCGAAGGTCGGCAAGGACTATGACGGCAAGCTCGACATGATCGGCATCTGCGCGAATGACGCGGCGGCGTATCCGGATGACGCGCCGGAAAAGTTGAAGCAGATGGCTGCGGAGCTGGATCTGAATTTCCCGGTCTGCTACGACGAAACGCAGGAAACCGCCAAGGCTTTCAACGCGGCCTGCACGCCGGAGTTTTATCTGTTCGACAAGGCGCATCATCTGGTGTATCGGGGCCAACTGGATCGGAGCCGCCCGGGGAACGACATCCCGGTCGACGGCAAAGACCTGCGCGCGGCGATCGATGCGACCCTCGCCGGCCACAAGGTGGCGGAGCCGCAAGTGCCGTCCACTGGCTGCAATATCAAATGGAAGTCCGGCAACCAGCCGAAATATTATGAATCGGCGCTCGTGAAATAGTGGGCAAATAGCAACGAACGATCCGGTCTGGCGATGGCGGCCAGAGGGTTCGCCGCGCCGTGGGAGACATCTTATCTCTGGTTCCAGTTCACGCAGTTATCCCGCACACCCGCTTCCGGGCGTCGGCGCGTTGATCTTTCAAGAGAGGTCACAAAAGAGTTCTGGGCAAGGCGGCGCGGGTCCAGCGGATCGCGGGCCGATCCTTTTGGTCGAGCGTGGCGGGGAGCCATTGAAAGGCTTCTGGTCGCTGCCGGGCGGTTTGGTGGAGACGGGCGAATCCCTGGCCGAGGCCGTGGTTCGCGAAGTCCTGGAAGAAACGGGCCTCGAAGTCCGCGCCACCGCGCTCTACGGACTCTTCGAACGCATCATCCGCGACGCCGACGGCCGGGCCCAATATCATTACTTATTGGTTGACTATATTTGTGAGGTGACCGGCGGCGAGGCGAAGCCGGGCGACGATGTTTCGCGCATCGCCTGGGTGCCGCGCGCCGAGCTCGGCCAGTATCGCCTGACGGATGGAACACGCGACGTGATCGAAGAAGCCTACGACCGGAAAGAGAATGTGCCGCTGGCGCACGCGACGATGCTGAGCGTGTCGGGGGCTCCTATTTCGAACGATTCCTCGGCAAATGCCTCTGGCGCTGCCGGAGACGGGGCAACGGAAAACGATGTTTAGCGAACAGGTGCTGGAGTTCGCCGCGCTGCGTGAATTGCTGGGCCGCTACCTTCGCAGCGCGCTGGGACGCGGTGAGCTGGAGAGGCTGGCTCCACTGGAGGATCGCGCCGAGATCGAAGCGGGCCTGGCAGAAGTCGCGGAGGCAATCGCGTATCTTCGCGCGTCGGCAGTCGCGAAGCAAGGCAAACAGAAAACCGGGCAACCCCACGTTGGCGGAACCATCCGGCTGCGTTTCAATATCCCCACGGATCCACGTGAGATGGTCGCGTTCCTGCGGATTGAAGGGACGTCACTGGACGCCACTCAGCTCCACCAGCTGGCGAAGCTTTTGGATGTCGCTGCGGAGATCCGGTCGAACGTCCTCGCGGTGGCGGACCGCTTTCCGCTGCTGGCGGCGATCGCCGAACAGGTTGCCGACCTGAGCGAACTCGCCCGCGATCTGACCGACAAGATCCTGCCCGACGGCTCGCTCGCGGATCATGCCAGTGTGGCGCTGAATCGCATTCGCCGCGATGCGGAGCGCCAGTACAAGGCCATTGCGGATTCGCTGCAACGCTTCCTGCGCACGCATTCCCAGGACGGCACGCTGCAGGAGGAGTTCATCACCATCCGCAATGACCGCTGGGTGGTGCCAGTGGTGAGCAGCCGGCAAAGTCACGTGAATGGAGTGATTCATGGCTCGTCCGGTTCGGGGCAATCGGTGTTCGTCGAGCCGCTGGAAACCATCGCGCTGAATAATGAGCTGGTCCGCCTGCGCGAGGAAGAACACCGCGAAGTCCAGCGCCTGTTGAAGGAATTCACCGCGCGTCTGCGGCAGCATGCACCGGAGATCCGCGAATCGGTCTACGCGCTCGGCCGGTTGGAGCTGCTATTCGCCAAGGCGGACTTCGCGGTCGACTTCGACTGTTGCGTCCCGCGCCTGAGCGAACCGGATCGGGCCAACATCATCTTGAAGGAAGCTCGGCATCCGCTGCTGGCCGATATTCTCCGAAAGCAAAGGCGCGCGGTGGAGCCGATGTCGGCCACGCTCCACCCCGAGCAGCGAACGCTGCTGATCAGCGGACCCAATACCGGCGGCAAGACGGTTACGCTGAAGACGATTGGATTGCTCGCGCTGATGACGCATGCCGCCGTTCCGGTGCCGGCCATCGAAGCCGAGTTTCCTCTGTTCGATCAAGTGCTGGCGGATATCGGCGATCATCAATCGCTGGAAGAATCGCTGAGTTCGTTCTCTTCGCACATCGTCTCGGTCAGCCGGATGCTGGATGCGGCGACCGGCGATTCGTTGATTTTGATGGACGAGCTCGGGCGGGCGACGGATCCGGAAGAGGGTGGTGCGCTGGGCGTCACGATCCTTGAAGCGTTCCGCCGTTGCGGCGCGTTCACCGTCGCGTCAACCCATCTGACCGCGATGAAGATCTACGGCGCGTCCACGCCGGGCGTGCTGAACGGGTCCATGGGTTTCGACGATGAGACGCTGGAGCCCACCTATGTTTTGCGCCTGGGCGCCCCCGGCAAGTCGGCCGGGCTGGACATCGCCAGCCGCCTGGGGCTCGATGCCGGATTGATTGCCGAGGCACGCTCGCGGATGGGGGAATCCGAGCGTGACGTCGCGCGGTTTCTCGCGCAATTAAATCAGCAGCTCGAGGCGATCCAGGCCGAGCGGGCGCAGCTCGAAGAGCGGACCGCGCGAACTGGAAGCGCGCGAGCAGTCCTATGGGCGAACCCTCGAATCCAAGTACGCGGTGAAGCTGCATGAGCTGGAGCAGAAGGCCGAGCGACTTTCCGCGGAGTTTCAGGCTCGTGCCGATGAACTGCTGGCGGACTTGAGCCAGAAGCAGCGGGCTCGCATTTCGAAAGCTCGCCGGGAATTTCAGGAGTCGGTGGAGACGCTGGCGCCCCAGCGCACCGAAGCGCCCGCGGGATCCGCAAAGCAGCCCGCCGGACAGGTTGCGAAGCCGAAGCTGGAAGAAGGCGCGCGGGTGCGGTTGAAGGGAGTGCGCACGGTGGCGACGGTGAAGCGCCTGCTGGACAATGGCGCGATCGAAGTGGAGGCGGGCTTCCTGCGCATGCAAGTGGGTTTCGATGATATCGAAGCAGTGCTGGCGCCGGTGGTCGACCAGCCGAAGCGTCCCTCGGGAGTCCGATTAAAGCAAGGGCCCAGCCAGACTGGGTCGTATCACGAGATCAATCTGATTGGGCAGCGCGCTGAACAAGCCTGCGAGAACGTGGATAAATTTCTGGATAATGCCGCACTGGCCGAAGTGGATCGTGTCCGGATTGTTCACGGGCATGGCATGGGCATCCTGAAGCGCGCCATCGCGGACCTGCTGGCGGCGAATCCACATGTCGAGAAGTTCTATCCTGCCGAGGCGTATGAAGGCGGCGCGGGGGCGACGATCGTGGAGCTGAAGTAGGGTGCGGGCGATTTGGGCTGGCGGCGCATGGCTACCCCACAGGGTTGCGGGCCGCTCTGGTGGTGCTCAATCGTCAAACGGAGTGAGCCGACGTGGGCTACGTTGCGCATGCTACCGCATGGCGGTTCCGAAGGGGTGCTGCGTAAAGACGGCGGAATGCAGCGCGCCGCCCACGGGATGGGTAGCTTCAGGCGGTTGGGCTACTGGATCCGGAACGGGTTCTTGAATTCCTGCTCGGCTCCGCTGATCTTATCCCGCACCAGGACCCCGATCGCATAATTCCCCGGCAAGATGTCGGAATCCAGATTGAGATTGAAGCCCGCCGGTACCCAGCGCTGCGGATAGAATCCGTCCCCGGTTTCCACGGCCGCCACCGGTTGCGAGAACATCACCGTGTCCTCCGGACTATAGGCGGTCAGTCCGAATTCGACCTCAAACCGGTTGTCTGCCTGCATCTGATATCCGACGATCTCAAAGGCGGCGAACAAGGTGTCGCCCGGATGATAAACCGCCGGTGAGAGCGCAAACCGGTCATCTTGGTGAGCCAGGAAGCGGAAATCACGAAGGTTTAAGGAATCCGCCTTCGGCAGATCCTCGCCCCGCACGCGGAACGTGACTTCGCTGGTGATCTCCTCGCCGTCAAGCTCATCTTTAATGGAAACCGGGATGCGATAGATTCCCTCCGGCGCGAAGGACGGCACATCAAACTGCACCGTGACTTTAGCGACCCAGCCGACATCCTGGGGGGCGAGCTCTTCCTCTACCTGGCCGGTTTGCGCCGGTTGCAGCGGAAGGCCTTCCGGATCGAACGCCTCAATCTTCCAGCTCAGATGCAGCCGGTTGATGTCGAGCTGATTTTCCGCGTCCACCGGCTCCGTCTCATAGCCGAAGATCCGGCAAGTCAGCCAGGCATGTTCCCCGGGAAGATACTCGTAGCCCGGCGGGATCACTGGACCGTCCTCGAACTGATGCAGTGAGGAGCGCTGCAGGACAAGCTCCGCACCGGCGGCGCCCGGAACCGTCGCCAGGAGCAATACGAATGGAAGCAGAAACCTCATCATTTACATTGGACGGGTCTGGCTCGGGATCGTTTCCGTTCCAATCCCCGTCTCGGCTGGTGACTTCAGGTCGTCACTTCAACTCGTCACTTTAATTCATCACTTTATTTCATCAAGGGTCGGCAGCGGAGCGGCGACGTCGTCAATCTGCAAGTCCAGCGGGATCTCAACGGAAGCGGAGCGCTCCAGGGTCTCGTCTTCAATGTCCGGAATCCGTAAGGTGTACGACGTCAGCGGAACGTCAAACAGCAGCCTGCCCTGCAAGGTATCCGCCGGTTCTACCGTGCGAATCAACCCCATCCAGTTGCTCAGTCCCGTACCGTCCTGCAGTTCCCGGTATTCATTCCCCTGGGCGTCCACCAGCGTCAGCAAAGGGATCGAAACCGGCGCGCCGCCGCCATTGGTTACGGACATATTCATCACCAGGAAACGATTGCTGGGGGAGCGAACTTGAAAGCCTTCCCCTAGCTGTGTCCTCCACTGGCTGGAGACCACAACGTAACTGATGTTGCCCAGGCGAACGCGATCGCCCATTCCATAGGAAGCTGGCGGTGGGGTCGGGGCGTCCTGGCAAGCCGAAAGGACGAACATCGCGGCCAGCAACAGGGCTGTGGTGAACAAAAAGCGGCAACGAGGCATATACATCCCTACATTAGCGCAAATATTACAGATTCGTAAAACTCGTAAAATATGCAGTCTCTGGGGTTTGATTTTCGCTTAGCCTTTTATATCGGCAAATGCCGCTTCGACTTCCGCTTTCCCGGCCGCGGTGAGGGGCGCCAGCGGAATGCGCGGAACGCCGCCATAATAGCCCTTCAGGTCCATGGCATGCTTCACGCCGGGGACGCCGTACTTGCTCGAAAGTAGCTTGGAGGCTTGGAGAATGCGGTTTTGCCAGTCCTGGGCGGCGTCATATTCCCGCTTGCGGTTCGCTTCATAAATGCTGAGGCAGGCGAATGGGATCGGATTGGCCAGCGCGAGGATCGCTCCGGGGCAGCCGGAGGCGAGCGAATCCGCCAGACAGGTGGAAGACCCGGTGAGCACCTGAAACGTCGGAGCGGCGGCGGCCGCTAGATACCGTTTGGTTCCCTCCAGGTCCCCGGAGCTGTCCTTCATGCCGACGATGTTGGGATGTTCGGCCAGCTTGGCGACGGTGTCCGGTTCCAGCGCGATGCCCGTAACTTGCGGATAGTTGTAGAGCAGCACCGGGATCTTGCTCTGGTCGGCTACCGTGCGAAAGAAGAGCAGTTGCGACTCGGGCTTCGCCATGAGCGAAGTGAAGTAATTCGGCGTGAGCACGAGCGCGGCTTTAAAACCCAGCTCGGCGGCTTTGTTGGTCAGCTTGATGGTTTCCCGCGCGCTCTCCAGGCCGGTGCCCGCGATGAGGGTCTTTTCCGGAGTGCTGAACTCCGCGTACCAGGCGAACTGCTGAATGCGTTCCTCGGTGGAGAGGTAGACGGCTTCGCCGGTCGATCCGCAGACCACGTATCCGGCGAGCCCGGTCCGGTTCCATTTTTCAATGTTGTGCTGGACCTTGATTTTATACATGTCGCTGTTGTGGTCAAACGGCGTTGTGGTGGGTGCGTAGATGCCTTGCAGCTTCACTTGCGGATTCATTGGATCTCTTCGGTTCGCTCCAGGCTCCAATTATCGCAGCAAGCCGAGCCGCCCCCGCGGCGCGGATTTGAGATTTCGGGGAACAAACGATATACTCAGGACCTCCAGAAAGTACACAGATAAAGGGGTGGTGTCCGATGTCGTGTCCTGTTCGAGGGAAACTTTCATGGGGTTGTCCGCTACTGGCCTTGCTGGCAACCCTTCCAGCCAACGCAACCGTCGTAACATCCGGGAGGGCGATGGATACTTCGCACGCTCCGGTCTCCGCTGCTACGGTGGACTTCCTGGTGGGCGAGCAGGTGATGTCCGCTGAAACCGATGCCAACGGAGAGTTTCAGGTCAATCTCAATCCGGGTTCGTACGAAGTCCATGTCATGAAGGATGGCTATGAACCCTTCAGCACAATGTACTCCGCTACCCGCGATGGAAACTTCGTTGCGATCCTGACGCCCAGCGTGAAGCCGAATCGCCCCACAATCACCTTCGCGGTGAGTGCGGGGGACCAGAAAGGTCAATATCGGGCGGGCTCGGAGATCTCAAGGAGCGGCATGTTCACCGCCTACGGCAGCTTTAACCAGCCGGACGTGGCGCAAGCGGCCAGCTATCCCTGGGGCACGCAACTGGGCAATCTTTCGGCGCGGTATGTCGACAGCACGGGGACGAACTTTCCCGTCCCGCTGTTCTTTGCCAATGGGACCCAATTCAGCGGAGCGATCCCGGGCGATGCCGCCGTCGGACGCGGCTGGCTGTACGTTTCCGACGGGAGAGGGGAGAGCGACCCGTTTGGCGTCAACCTCACCGCGGCGCGCCTCACCTTCTTCCAGTTCTTCCCGTCCCAGGGGTTCGGGATCTTCACGCACCTGGACGGGTCGGTCGTGACTCCTTCGAATCCCGCCCAGGCGGGAGAGATTGTCGTTGCCTGGTTAGCCAACCAGGGCCGGCTGATGGCGGACGGAGATCTCACCACCGGGGATCTCCAGCAGGTTCGCGACTTCGAGTTTCGGCTCAACGGCGTCCCGATGGAGAAGCTCTATGTCGGCGCCACCAGTTTCGCCAACGGGGCGCAGGCGAATCTGACGGTGCCCGCCGATGCCCAAACAAGTTGTAAAAATCAGGTCCTGGTGACGACGATGCTGACCCAGGAAGAGGCGGCGCAGCTGGACGTAGAGATGACCTACGGAGTTCCGGTTGCGTTTCCCATCGTGGGCGCCAACGACGGCCAGACCGCCTGCTCCGATCCAGGTAGTTTTGATGCGGAAGACCACGTGATGCTGGGAGCCGGTCCAATCAATACGATGGCGGTCGGTGTTCACGAATTGAATGTTTGGAATAACAATACCCAGATGTTCGATCAGTATTTGGGGACCGATCTGGTCTCGTGGATATGGGATCTTCGCAGCGCGTGGGGCTCCGGCCCGACGCCGCCGGGTACCTGTGAGCTTCAGTACGATCTGCACGGAGCGAACTTTTTCGCTCCAACGGCGAACCAGGTCACCGGATCCGCGACGCTGAATACGCCCTTCTCTGCTCTGCCCCTTGCTGCAGGAGGCAATGTTGGAGATTTCGCCAACCTCTACCAACCCCCAGCTGCCTACAGTTCCGGCAATGTTTCCATGGACCTCAGTGGACTTGAGGTAAACGGCATGCCGATGCAAGGCATGCTGATGCGGGACTACACTCGCAAAGCCGGTCTCGCAATGGAGCGCTTTATGGATCGGCTGATGGCTGATCAGCCAATAAGCGTCCAAAATCTGTTGCCAAGGATCACGAAAACGCTTGTTGAAATGCCGCCCGGCGAAAGGGCGACGGTAAAAGGGGAACTTCGTGTTTCGGCGAATGATTCGTTTGGGACCAGCCGGGTCCGTTGCTTGTTTGATGAGCAGCCGCTTTCCCTGTCCCAGGCCTGGGAGCAACTGACGAGGATCATCCAGCAGGAGATGCCACGCGAAACGAATCACATCGATTTCACACTGCGATTCTTTGAAGCGGAAGCCGCCCCGTACCGGCATTCCGGCGGACCTGTGATTCGTACCGACCTCGTGTTTGACGCGTCCATCTCCATCCCCGACGTGAAAGACGAGGAACTTGTGCTGTTACTCCCGAACACGGTTTCGGCGAACTGAGGCGCGGACCAATTTGGCCCGGCATCGCCAAACCAAGGAGGGTGGGCTCCAGCCCGCCGTGGGGCGAGGTTTAGCTTGCGGAGGGCGATTCGCCCTCGCGCCCACAACCGCTGATTCATCGGCATAACCTTGCTGTCTTCCATTACCACGCCTATATGGAATGGAAATGGATCACAGCCCGCGTGTCGCGCAGCCGTGCCCCACGAGGATCTCGCTTAAAGCTGATCAAAAGGCGAGTAGGTTTCCGGAGCCTCTTCCTCTTCCGCGGCGATCTCCTCAGCTTTGCTTTCCGTGACGGCGTTGCCCATGGCGGTCTTCAGCTCCTCAATGCCTTCGCCGGTGGCGCTGGAGATCTTGAAAAACGGCAGGTCGTGCTGCTTGGCGAGCGCTTCAAGTGCCTCGACGCGCGAGGTGTCCTGCACGGCGTCGATCTTGGTAGCGACCAGTAGCATCTTGCGCTTGGCGAGCTCCTCGGAGAAGCTGTGGAGCTCATTCATCACGACCTCGAAGTCCTGCACCACGTCGCGATCCGAGAAGTCCGAGACGTCGATCATATGAAGCAGCAGGCGTGTGCGCTCGATGTGCCGCAGGAACTGAATGCCTAGGCCGTGCCCTTCGTGCGCGCCTTCGATCAAGCCGGGAATGTCAGCCACAACGTAGGTCCGCCAGTCGCCCGTATCGGAAGCGACCACGCCCAGGTGCGGCTCCAGCGTGGTGAACGGATAATCGGCGATCTTGGGTTTGGCGGCCGAGATGCGCGAGATCAGGGTCGACTTGCCGGCGTTGGGGAAACCGACCAGCCCGACGTCGGCCAGCATCTTGAGCTCCAGCTGGAGACGAAACTCCTCGCCCTTCTCGCCGAGTGTATGTTCGGTGGGCGCCTGATGGGTGGACGTCGCAAAGCGGGCGTTGCCCTTGCCGCCGTGGCCGCCGCGCGCGGCGATCCACTTGTCCTTGTGCCTGGTGAAATCGTGCAGCAGGTCGCCTGATTCGGCATCGTAGACCACGGTCCCCACCGGCACCGGCACGCGAATGTCCTTGCCGTCGTGACCCTTCTTGTTGCTGCCCTCGCCGTGACGTCCGCGACCGGCCTTGTGCTCCGGATTGAAGCGCAGGTGGAGCAGCGTGTTGTAGTTCTCGTTGGCGATCAGCACGACGTTGCCGCCCCGTCCGCCGTCGCCGCCCGAGGGTCCGCCCCGGGGAATGAACTTCTCGCGGCGGAACGCAACGACAGCCGTTGCCGCCGTCGCCGGCTTTCACTTGGATGATGACTTCGTCGATAAACACAGCAGATGGACCCGGCGCGAATGCGCGCCTCGGGGCTCCTACGATTTCACACTACGATTCAAGGCTAACAGGTGAGGTCCGGTGGTGATTTGTGTCGCGCGGGATCGGACAAAGAAATAGGCCGACAGCGCGGGAGCTGCCGGCCCGGATGTTTCTAGCGTTTGCGGGATTATTCGGGTACGTTGACGTTGACGAACTTGCCCATCCGGCCGCGATCGCGGAATTCGACGATGCCGCCGACCTTGGCATAGAGGGTGTCATCTTTGCCGATGCCGGTGTTGACCCCGGCCTTAAACTTGGTGCCGCGCTGGCGCACGATGATGGAGCCCCCGGTGACGACCTGGCCCGCGTAGACCTTCACGCCGAGCCGCTGCGCATTCGAGTCGCGACCGTTCTTAGAGCTGCCTAATCCTTTTTTATGTGCCATATATCTTTACTCCTGAGGCTCAGCCCCTTTAGGCCCTGTTTTAAGCCCTTTATTTAAGCAATGATCTCGCCGACCTGGACGCGGGTGAAGCCCTGCCGATGACCCTGGGTCCGGCGGTACTGCTTCTTGCGCTTGAACTTGAAGACGATGACCTTGGGCTCGCGGCCGTTGGCCAGAATGGTGCCCTTCACCTTGGCTCCGGCAGTGGCCTGGCCGGCCTTGACTTCCTCGCCGTCGGCGATGGCCAGCACCCGGTCAAACTCGATCTCCGAACCGATCTCGCCGGGGAGGTTCTCCACTTCAATGGCGTCGCCGGTCGCGACCTTATATTGCTTGCCGCCGGTTTCGATGACTGCGTACATGACGAAATCCTTCTATTTCTGCGGCCTGTTTGCCCAGGCTCGCGATTTGCGCCCGCCGGTTCCCGTTCTCACAGCGGTGGCCCGGATCGGCGCGGGTATCCCCTCAACTCAAGTGTCCCTGCTTCCCGAATCGCGCCCGGACGGGTCCGTGAGCGCACAGTGGTAGGGAGCCTCCAGAGCGCAGAGGCAGAACCTTAAGGATACTACAGAATTCCGGCTTGGTAAACTCCGGCGTTCCATGGGTAGTGGCTCAAGTTTGAGCAAGGCACCGTGCGGAGGTGGAATCGGATACGCAACTTTCAGGTGAGCGCTGGCGATCTGGGCTCGAATGCGATCACCCAACTACTTATGCGGATTCTAAACTTTCTGCCGTTGCGAGCTATTCTTGTCATGATTCGTTGATCCACTAAAACTCACCGATCGGATTCAGTTTCAGATCGTCGAGTCTCTTCCGAGTCCACGAAGGCATCGCTTCTACGCACCGTCTTTACTCTTCGAAAGATGGCACCACTGATCGCCGGTTCGGATAAGTGTGTTCCGTTAGAATCCGATCAAGATCTTACATGGTAGCTCACCTTTGCATGCTTCTATCCAAGATGGTCAGATCCATGTTCGGAATACGATCTGACCTCGTTGGCTCATGGTCCAGTCTGCGGTGCCCAGTGGATTAGCGAACAACGGAATTCTCCTCGCAGAATCTGAAGGCGTTTCTAGAATCTCGATATAGTCGATGGCTAGTACGCATAGCGTCCGTATCTTCCGTAATGATCTTTTCGACGTGTTCGCACGATTTCCGTATCGATTGCTGGACGGAAGCTCATCAAACGAAGGTCTGAATCGGTCCCAGCGTTCTTGAGCTGGATCATCAGTGCATTCGGGGAGAACCCTTCATCAGTATACGCTAAGCGCTCTCAAGTTCTTTATTCCGACTGCGCTAGCTCTATCAAGTACACGGCCTTCGAAATGGTAACGTTGTTGTAGACTCGTTTTCTCTGGAGTCGGGCTATCAGTTGTCAACTATCCTTGACAACGGTTTCGAAGCTCAGGATCTTCGTGTATCCCTTCACAGTTCGCTAATGAATGCGTAACATGAAAGTCAGCCACTGTGCCTCGGAGTCAGGCCTCTCGTGCTGAACGACCATGAATACGGGTGATCGTCTTAATTGATAAATAGCTTCGGGTCGCTCGTCCCGAGCTTAGTGCCGCAGCCTCCGCCGGAGTTTCGCAAGTTCGACTACGCTGTTCAGGGGTGAAGTTTTTGGCCAGACTGCTACGCCAGTTCGGCCTTTCTTCTTTGCTGGAGTTAACGCATTCTCCATCCTGTATTATGGAGGGCGGCATTGGTGTAAATATAATCCGCCAGTATTGAAACCGAAGAGCGGGTTCCTGAATAACTTCGGAGCCTTTCGCAATCAGTTGGGCCTGCGGAGGAGATGGTCTGACGACATCTACCTTGAGCGCTAGTTCCGGATGCTCATCGAAATAGCCGGATGCGAGTTTAGTGAGGAATCCCTCATCCGTCATATAAGTACCGCTCAAGTCAGAGTTGAACAACTCTTTCTCGTGAGCACGGGGAGCGGTCTCGTCGCACGGTATGATGGTATCTTCGCATGACGTCGTCTCCTGCCAGAAAGCAGCCTAAACCGTGATTCTGCCTGATATTCCTGCCTCTTCGTGATAACTTTATATTTCAGGCGTTTCGCCCCGTCCTTCCGGACACCCAGGACCGCAACATGAACACCTCGCCACACACTGGGCCCCGCTTCACCGACCCCAAGCTGGAGCCCATCCGCGCCAAAGTCGAAGCCGGAGAGCGCCTGAGCGCCGAAGACGGGCTGACGCTCTACCGCTCGCAGGACCTGCTGAGCGTCGGCTGGATGGCGAATCTGGTGCGCGAACGGCTCCACGGCGATAAGACCTTCTTTAACGTCAACCGCCACATCAACCCCACCGACGTCTGCGTCGCCTCCTGCAAGCTGTGCGCGTTCGGCAAGCGCACGCGCGAGGGCACGGCCTACACGATGTCGCTCGATGAAGTGTTCCACAAGGCCGCCGAGGGCGTCACCGAAGCGGTCACCGAATTCCATATCGTCGCCGGACTGCATCCGCAACTCGACCTGAACTGGTATTGCGAGATGCTGCGCGGGCTCAAGCAGCGTTTCCCGCAGGTGCATCTGAAGTGCTTCACGATGGTCGAGATCGGGTACTTTGCGCAGCGCGAAAAGATCAGCTCGCGCGAGGTCCTGGAGCGGCTGAAGGAAGCCGGGCTCGATTCGATGCCGGGCGGCGGCGCCGAGATCTTCAACCATCGCGTGCGGCGCATCATCTGCGACCACAAGCTCACCGGCGATGAATGGATTGAGACGGCTCGGTTGGCCCATCAGATGGGTCTGCACTCCAACTGCACGATGCTCTACGGACATATCGAAACCGAAGAGGATCGCGTGCATCACCTGTTGCAGCTCCGCGCGCTGCAGGACGACACCAAGGGCTTCCAGACCTTCATCCCGCTGGCCTTCCATCCCGAGAACACCGAGATGGAGCACGTGCCGGTGACCGGCGGCATGGACGACATCCGCGAGATCGCCGTCTCGCGGCTGATGCTCGACAACATCCCGCACATCAAGGCCTACTGGGTGATGATGACGCCGGCGATCGCGCAGATCGCGCAACGCTTCGGCGCCGATGACCTGGATGGGACGCTGATCGAGGAACGCATCTATCACGATGCGGGCGCCAAGACCGAACGGGGCATGCGCCGCAAGGACCTGATGCGCCTGATCCGCGAAGCCGGCCGTGAGCCGGTGGAGCGCGACACCATGTATCGTCCGGTGGATCGCAAGGAAGACGAGAACGTCTTCCACGTCCTGGTGTAAGTAGGAGGGTGGGGCTCAAGCCCGCGCGACGCTTCAGCGTCTTGGCATCTGGCGCGGGGGCGTGCCCCTAGAACTTTACTTCCACGCTCTTCGAGGTCCTGTTCCGCACGATGTTCAGCGTCACCGAATTCCCCGTCATCGCCCGCAACCGGCTGGTGACCTCATTCGGCGTAATCACCGCGGTCCCGTCCACTTCCTGAATCACGTCGCCCGCCTTAAGGCCCGCGCGCTCCGCAGCCGAGCCATCGACCACGGACCGCACCAACACGCCCTGCTTGACGCCGAAGAACTCGGCAAACTGGCCTTCCAGCGATTCCGCCTCGACGCCCAGCATCGGACTGCGCCAGGTCATCAGGTTGCGCATCACGTCGCGCGCCTGCCGGGCCGCTTCCACCAGATCCGGATCCTGCGCTTCCTGGACGGGTTGGGCGCCCATCGTGACCTCCGCCATGCGCATGGAGCCATCGCGGAAGAGCTCCATCGTGACCTTCTCGCCCACCTCGGTGTCCTGCACCAACTTGAGGAATTGCGGAAGCGTGCGAACCGGCTCGCCGTTATAGGAGGTCACCACGTCGCCGCGCTCGATGCCGCCCCGAGCGGCGGGACCGCCCTGGGCCAACAGCGTGATCTCCATGCCATGGTCCACCGGCATGCGAAGCTGCTGCGCGCGCTGCTGATTGACTTCCACCACCCCGATTCCGAGATAGCTGGCCGTCCGGGAAGCGGCTTGATAATTGGCCGAACGCGCCACCTGCGCCGTCAGCGGAACGATCATTCCGCATCCGACGGCTGCCGTAAGAATCCACTGTGCGAACTTCATCTTGAACCTGTGAGCTTGAGAACTGGAGCCGAGCCCGTCACTTGACTTCCTTCGGGCCCTTCTTCAAAAAGATCCTTCCGCCGCTGGCGTCCAGGTGCAGCAGCGGACCACCGCCATTAATCGAGCCTTGCCCGGTGACCGGCGATAGAAACCCGATCGACTTCACCTGAATCTCCGGGAAGTCGGAGACGATGCGCGACTTCACGCCGGACCCGGTGAGCGCGCGAATCGAAAGTCCCATGTCGCTGGGAATCGTCAGCGTGATGTCGCCCGAGCCGGTCATCAGCGAAGAATCGCTGGCCGGCGGTCCCATCAACTGAGCCAGAATGTCACCCATCATCGTCGCCACCGAAAGCGCGCCGGAGGCGTTGCGCAGACGGATCATGCCGCCCGCCGATTCCGCCTTCACGCCTTCAGACTGGCCCACGTGAATCGATCCGCCCTGGGTATCGGCGAACACCAGGCCACGCGCCTGTGCAATCTCCACCGGTCCGGACATCGTATGTGCGCGCACCGGTCCGTTCACCGAATCGACCTGGATGCCGCCGCTTTCCGTCGACACCGACAGAGGTCCGCCGACCCGGCCCACGACGACGTTTCCGCCCGCGGTCAAACAATCGGCCTCTCCGCCGGAACGCTCCAGGAAAATTGGCCCGCCGCCGCTGGAACAACGCACCGTTCCCGTGATCACGCCCAGGCGGATCTCGCCACGGCCCGTGCGGCTGACGACGCTGCCCTGAATCCGGTCCATGTGAATCGGTCCGCGCACCGTATCGGCGACGACCGACGAATCGACGTCCAACACCTCAATCGACCCGAACTGATTCTCAATGATCAGCTGCCCGAGCTTTTTCGGTACCGTGACCTCAAGCTCGGTATGTACAGTGAGCGCGGAGGCCGGCGCGACCGTCAGGATCGTGCCTTCGGCCAGGGTCTGCGCCGACACACCCAGCGCGCCCATCAACACCGCGGCGTCCTCTTTGCTGCGTGCCCGGACTTTCTGGTGAAACTCAAAATGAACGCGGTCCACATCGTCGCCGCGAACCACAACGTTGCTGACCGTCACGACCTTTAGCGAAGCGCCCGGCTTCAGGGCGAAATCACCCCCGTTGGACCGCTCCCAGTAGCCTTTGCCCATCGACTCAATCGGCGTATTCTGCGCCTGCCCGAACATCATCGGCGCAAGGCAAAGCGCACCGATGCAGCCGGCCAGAAGCCACCGATTTCGCGGCGCGGCGCCCTGCTCGGCTTTCGCGTGCTTCCTTCGGATTTGAACTTGCTGCGTCATGCTTCTCGTTGCTTGGTTTCTACTTGCCGGCGGTCGTACCCATCCGGTTTAAAACATCTCCGCCGAAGCGTTCGCGGCTTCCAGCACGCGCTGGCACTCCTGCCACACATCCGGCTCCATTTCGCGATGGATCGCCTCCTGCAGCTTGCTGATCGTGGTCCGGTCGAGCGTCTCTTCCTGCTCGATGCTGGTGCGCAGGGCCCCGATGGCCTGCATCCGCAGATCCGCATCGCTATCGTTCAGCAGGACCTCGGCCAGCGCCGACTGCACATCCGTGTCATCGGCGAACGTGGTCAATCCGGCCAGCGCTTCACGACGCACGCCCGCGTCCTCGTCATTGCGCAGCGCATGGATCAGCGCATCCCGCACTTCATTCGAATGCGGCTTGGAGGAAAGGATCGCGACAGTCTCGACGCGCGCCAGATTCGATGGATCGTTGCTGGCGGCCAGCAGGATCTTCTGCACCAGGGCGTCTTCCACCGCGCCGACCACTTCGCGACGCTGCGTCTCATCCAGTACGATACGAACCTCGCCGTTGGGCGTCTGTTCCACCGACCGCAGATGCGCCTCGCCGCCATTGAGCAGGCCCGCTTCCGTAAAGCTGCCGTTCCCGCCGGCAAATTCCTGCAGCAGGTTGGGCGAAATCTGGGCGCTTATAAATCCGATCGCCAGCAGCGCCACCGCACCCATCGGACGCGCCCAATGCAGGGTCGCCGCGCCGGGCACCTCGGCCGGAGGACGCAAGGTGATCATATCGACCAATTGCTTCCAGAAGCCCGGAGCCGCGTCCTGCTGACCGACCTCCGGCTGATCTATCACCTCGCCCGCGTCGATCTGCGCCACATGCCTGGCGACGGAACGCTCCGATGCCAACCGGCTTCCAGATTCGTGCGGCATTGCTCAAGCAGCGCCGGGGAAGGCTCCACCGCCACCTGATCGATCGCCACCAGCAGCGCGCGTTCGGCCACCAGGGCATCCCGGCAACCCTCGCACTGCTCCAGGTGGAGCTCCACCTGCTCTTCCTCATCAAAGGAGAGCTCGCCATAGAGCAGGAGCGGCAGTTGCTCCCGGATCGCCTGGCAGGAGTCCTGATTGTTCTGGTTCGGGCTCGTCATTGTTTACCTGCTTATCTCGTGTACCTTCGTACCTGTTTGGGCTCGCCTCAATTCGGGCTTGCCCACCCGCGATCTACTGCCGGTACTCGGCCAGCGCCGCGCGCATTTTCTGGTTGGCCCGGAAGAGGCAGTTTTTCGCGGCCTCTTCACTGGTGCCCAGAATTTCTCCAATCTTGCGAAGCCGCAGTCCCTGATAGTGCCGCAGCTCAAAAACCATCCGTTCACGGGGCGTCAGCCCGCTCAAAACCTCTTTAACCCTGCGCCGGATCTGCCCGCTGAACATGTTCCGTTGCGGATCCCCGTCCACCCGGGCTTCCGGCACCGAATCCATGCGGTCCACCACCCCATCGGTGGTCGCCACGACGCTGGGCTCTTCTTTGCGGACCTTGCGCTTGCGCATCAGGTCCAGGCAAAGGTTGGTCACGATCCGATACAGCCAGGTATGGAAGCTGCAGTCGAATCGAAACTCCGGCAGCTTCTTGTGAACCCGCAGAAACGCTTCCTGGTAAATATCTTGCGCGTCATCGGGGTTCCGCAGCAGGTTCATCGCGAGCCTGAGTACACTTTGGTCGTACGTGCGCACCAGTTCCGCAAAGGCGTCCTCGTCGCCCTTTTGTGCTGCCTGGATCAGCGCCGTTTCGTCCAAGGATTTGCCCGGTCTGCGAGGCTCCTGGGAGCCCGCGCCGCGGGCCTGGGTTACGGCTCCGCGATTCACGTCTTGGCTACCAATATCAATCCAATCACTATAATGGACGCTGCCCGGCAAAAAACGTCACCATTCAAAGCAGCGTGAGTGGGCGTCGGCGTGGGGATGACCCCGTTCCGGACATAACGTTAAGGAAGAACCATGGCAAATCCATCACCCAAACCCGAAAACCAGATCGACTACATCGAATTGGCGACCTCCAACATCCCTAGAATCAAAGATTTCTACACGGCCAGCTTCGGCTGGAGCTTCCGGGATCACGGCGACGCCTATACCAGCTTCCACGACGGACGGCTGCGGGGCGGCTTCTTGCTGGGGGAACCGCCGGCCAAAGGCCTGCTCCTGGTGATCTATGCGAGCGATCTCGACGCCGCGCAGAAACGGATCACCGACGCCGGCGGCGTTATTGCGCGCGACACCTACGAATTCCCCGGCGGACGCCGGTTCCATTTCACGGACCCGGACGGCAATGAACTCGCCGTGTGGAGCGAATAGATCCGGGGAAAATGCGCCTTTAGAACAAGATCTCCCGTTTTTGTAACGCTTTGGAGGCCTCCGAGCGGCTAAACTGGAAGTCTATGGCAACTAAAGTCGCAATCAACGGATTCGGCCGTATTGGCCGAAACGTCTTCCGGGCCGCACTGAAGAACCCGGATGTGGAAATCGTCGCCGCCAATGACCTTACTGATAATAAGACCTTGGCGCATCTGCTGAAGTACGATTCGGTTCTGGGTCGGCTGGATGCAGAGGTGACGGCGGAGGCAGACGCCATCGTGGTGAACGGCAAGCGTCTGTATGTTTTTGAGACGAAGGATCCAGGTGGTGTTCCTTGGTCCAGCCATGGCGCTGAAATCGTAATTGAATCCACGGGCAGATTCACTGACGCCGCCCAGGCCGCGGCGCACCTGAAGGGCACGGTAAAGAAGGTCATCATCTCCGCGCCCGCCAAAAACGAAGATTTGACGGTGGTCCTGGGCGTCAACGACAACGTCTACGATCCGGCCAAGCATAACGTGATCTCGAACGCCTCCTGTACCACCAATTGCCTGGCTCCGGTGGTGAAGGTGCTGCATGACACCTTCGGCATCGAGCTGGGATCGATGACCACCATTCACTCCTACACGAATGACCAGAACGTGCTGGATCTTCCGCACAAGGACCTGCGGCGCGCGCGCGCGGCGGCGATCAACATGATCCCGACCTCCACTGGTGCGGCCAAGGCCATCGGCCTGGTGATGCCGGAGCTGAAGGGCAAGCTGGACGGGTTCGCGGTCCGCGTTCCCACGCCCGACGTCAGCCTGGTGGACCTGGTGGCGACCACCAAAAGAAGGCCACGGCCGCCGATGTGAATGCCGCTCTGAAAGCAGCGTCAGAAGGTCCGATGAAGGGGATCCTGGGTTACACCGAAGACCCCGTCGTCTCGACCGACATGCTGCACAACTCGCACAGCTCCATCGTGGACGCGGCGCTGACCAAGGTCCTGGGCGACAACATGGTCAAGGTCGTCTCCTGGTACGACAACGAATGGGGCTACTCGGTGCGCTGCGTGGATCTGGCGCTGAAGCTCGCGAAGATGGGCCTGTAGAGCGCGATCGAACTGAATTAGAAACGGGGCGGGCTTCGGCTCGCCCTTTTCTGTTTGCTGAGGAGGGCTGGCTTTCAGCCCGCGTGAAGCGGTTCAGCCTCACTTCCCGAAACCCACCGAAGACGATTGCCCACCTTGGCCATGCCAGCACCAGCCTTGGCTTCAGAAGCGCGACCGGTTAGGAAGCGCCAACGTACCCGACCTACATCCCCATCACCACTCGCGCCAGCACACTCACGAACCGAGACGTGCAACACATCTCTGGCTTCCGGCCTCTAAACGCCCGCACCGAACCGGGACCCGTCGCAACCCACACTGCTCCTCGCGCCAGCGCCAAATTCAGAACCGCCATGCGGTAGCATGCGCAACGGAACCGTCCAGTGCGAGCTTGAAAGCTCGCGCCGAGTGTCGCCTTCGTCAAGACTTCGGCGCCCAAGGAACCTCGGGCCCCTGCGCACAAGGCCCTCCTAACGCCATATGGGAAGATGAAAAAGATTCCACCTGCCTCTTGCAGTTGAAGCATCCGATGAACCAAATGAACGCCGTTACCGCCCCCTCCGAATCTTCCGCCACCAAGGCCATCGTTTACGGACTCTCGGTCGCCGTCCTGGGAATCGTCGCCTTCCTGATCTACGGCATCGAGCCTTCGCAGGCCGGCACGGCGCCCTCCGGCTGGGCCTCGGCGAATGCGGTGTTCAACATGGCGGCGACGGTCTGCCTGTTGCTCGGGTTCCGCTTCATCAAGCAAGGCAATCGCGAGGCGCACAAGAAAGCCATGCTGACAGCCTTCGCGATGTCGACCCTGTTTCTGCTGGGCTACGTGATCAATCACGTGCAGGTGGGCTCGGTTCCGTTCAACGGCGAGGGACCCATTCGGGCGATTTACTACGCTCTGCTGGTGCCGCACATTTTATTGGCGGCGATCGTGCTCCCCATGGCGCTGTTCACGCTGTATCGGGGCTGGACCAACCGGATTGAGCAGCATCGCAGGATCGCCAAAATCACGTTGCCGATCTGGCTGTATGTCTCGGTGAGCGGTGTGGTGCTGTATTTCCTCCTGTATCACCTCTGATTTCCCGACATCCGAGAACCAAAGGAGGGTGCGCTTTCGTCCGCGCGTTGCAACGCGATCCGCTCTCCCACCGATCCCCGGCAGCACAGAATCGCCAGGCGAGTATGGCGTTCTGAAGGTGGTGCTGGCGCAGTGGGTGGTTCGGATTGCAGACCGGTACGTTGGCGCGCGCTGCCGCTTACGCTTCTGAAGGGAGGCTGAAGGCTCCCGCGGGCGAGCCGCTACCCCGATTGGGGCGCGCCGAAGCTGGTGCGACTCTTTGCTCAACAACATTTCGCTCCCGCCTGCCTGGGACACTCCAGCGCTGAGGCAGGGCGGGGCTCAGACACCGCCCCTCCCTGCACCCTTCCCCGCTTTGCAACGCAAAGTGTAAACCATGTCCTGGCAATAAGTGTCAACCATGTCGTGGCACTTGCCATTGAACCTCGCCCCACCGGGTCGCGGGGGGGCTGGGGTTCACCCGGCGCGAGCTTTCAAGCTCGCAGTGGAGGGCTACGCTGCCGCATCATGCTACCAGCCTGCGCTAAAGCTACGGGTAGCGGGCCGCATGGCGGTTCTGAAGGGTGTGCCGGTGAGCCATCGCTCTTGGGGCAAACAGGCAACGCTTCGCGGATTGGGAAGCTGAAGGCTTCCCGCCGACTGAACGCCAGCCCCCCTGGACGGTGCGATTCTGACGAAGCGGCTTCTAACTTGCCGAGTCCCGGACCGCGGCGCACACCGTTTCGATCTGCTCGCGGGTCATCTCGGGGAACAGGGGGAGAGAGATCACCTGCTTCGAGATCCGCTCCGAGACCGGGAAGTCGCCTTCCTTATAGCCGAGGTCGCGGTGGGCTTCCAGCAGATGAATCGGGAACGGATAGTGGATGCCGAATTGAATCTCTCGCTCGGTGAGGATCTTCGTCAGCCGCTCCCGTTGGGGCGTCAGGATGGCGTGGACGTGATACACGTGCCGGACGTCAGGACGCGCGTAGGGCACGACGATCCCAGCGTCCTTTAAGTCGCCGAGGAGCTCGGCGTAGATGGCGGCGTTTTTGCGGCGGGCCTCGGTCCACTGTTCCAGGTAGCGGAGCTTGACGCGAAGGATGGCGCCCTGGATCCCATCCATCCGGTAATTGAACGCCTTGATCTCGTTGTGATAGCGGGTCTTGCTGCCCCAGTTGCGCAGCAGGCGGATCTGCTCGGCGTAGTCGGGGTTATCGGTGGTGACGAGCCCCCCTTCGCCATAGGCACCGAGGTTCTTGCCGGGATAAAAGCTGAACGCCGCTAGGTCGCCGATGGAGCCGACGCGGCGGCCTTTGTATTCGGCGCCGTGAGCCTGCGCGGCGTCTTCAATGACGATCAGGCCATGCTCGCGCGCGGCATCCAGGATCGGATCCATGTCAGCAGGCTGCCCATAGAGGTGCACGGGCAGGATGGCCTTGGTCTTCGGGGTGATCTTGGCCGCGATTTGTGCCGGGTCCATGTTATAGGTCACCGGATCGACGTCCACATAGACCGGGGTCGCGCCGGTGTAACGGACTGCGGCAGTGGTCGCGATGAAGGTGTAGGGAATGGTGATCACCTCGTCGCCCGGTCCGATGCCCGCGGCAAGCAGCGCGAGATGCACGGCGCTGGTTCCGGAGTTCACGGCGACTCCGTGTGCCGACTGGCAATAATCGGCGAACTCCTGCTCGAAGGCTTCGACCTCCGGTCCCAGGATGTACTGCGTGGAGGCGAGGACGCGCAAGACGGCGGCGTCGATTTCCGGTTGGATGGCGCGATATTGCGCCTTCAAGTCGAGATAGGGAATCAAGGTTAGCCTTCCTGCCGCGCCATGAGCCGTATCGCGCACGCTGCGGCACTCCGCGCAAGGTTGAGTCTACCAATTGCGTCTTTCCCCTCCAACGATGGAGGGTCGGGAAAACTCGGGGGTATCTCTGTAAGTAATTGATTTAAAGCGGACATTGTGGGCCGGGCTGGGGACGGCGTAAGCGCGTGGCGAATGCGGCACGCGAAGTGCGATATCTCGGGCCGCGAGGAAACAATATGCTTCTTGAATTCTGCGAGTGGCTCCGAGAGACCGAGATGAGCGTGGGGATTCGGGAATCGCTCCTCATGTTCCCGGTGGTTGAGGGGATCCACTTAATTGGTGTGGGCGTCTCGGCGGGACTGATCGCCATTTCGGACCTCCGAATGGCGGGTGTGATCTTCCGCCAACAGACCGTGTCATCGGTATTCGACAAATTGCTGCCGTATTTCGGCGCCGGATACCTGGCGGTGTTCATTACTGGAATCCTGCTGTTCATCAGCGAGCCGATGCGCTGCTATGAGAGCTACTGGTTCTGGATCAAGATGTTCTTCCTGGTGGCGGCGGGCGTCAATGCCGGCTACTACCACCTGACGATTTGGAAGCGGCGCAGCGAATGGGACTCCATGGAGATCCCTCCGGCGATGGTCCAATTTGCGGGCTGGTCTTCCATTGTGTCCTGGGCGATTGTGATCATCGCCGGCCGGACGATGGCGTATTCCTTCTAAGTGAACTGGTAAAGGAGAGCAAAAAACATGTGGGAAGCGCTTCAACCAATCTTTAACTGGCACGCCGAAAGCTGGCTGGGGAGTCTTGTAGCGGGCTCGACTTGGCTGTTCCCCGCGCTCGAGACAGTGCATATCCTCGCGATGGCCATCATGCTGGCGGGGATCTTCATCATCAATATTCGGCTGGTCGGGCTGGGCATGAGTGATACGCCGGTGGCCCTGCTCGCCAAGACGTTGAATCCGTACATTAATTGGGGACTGGTCCTCATGACGCTGTCCGGGTACGGCATGTTTGCTTCCGAGGCCGACAAGAGCTTTTATAACGACGGCTTCAAGTTCAAGATGGCGGCCTTTGTACTGGTGGTCATCTTCCAATACACGATCTATCGCAGTGTGACCAAGCGTCCGGACGCGGATCGCAGTTTCGCCCTGGGAGCGATGGTCGCATTCACAAGCTTCGTGCTGTGGTTCTGTGTGAGCGCTGGTGGCCGTGCCATCGGGTTTGTATAGGAACCGGTTCTGCTGTTTTGCCGAGGAGTCGATTACGACTCGGTACGAATCATCGCGGGAGGGCGTTTGTCCTCCTCGCAAAAATCCCGCCGATTCCGGGTCAGATTAGGGACCAACCCGGAAGAAGCTGGGATGAGTTGGGCCGCGCTTTTTGGTCCAGCATTGGTTGGGGCCTGGGGAGCAGGTTTCCCCAGGCCTCCCAGCTTGGTCAAGTGAATGTCCAGGCGTCGGTTGTGCAACGCAGCCGTCCGGCGGTTTTCGAGGCTGGCGAGAGGTTCTCCACCACCGGCGGAGTTCCTATAAAGACCCCTTTGTTTCTTATGGATGACTGTATGTCACTCACCGGTCAGTGACGCCGGTTGATCACAAGCTGACCCTCCAATATGGTCAACTTCGGCGAATGGCGTGCTACCTTCACCGCATGCTCGGTTCCTGGCCTTGGGAAATGCAGGACGTAGGGCAACGGATTCGCCCAGCGGCTAGGATAGGGTTTTAGGTCTGCCCGGAGCTGCGGCGGAGGCGCCTCATATCGCTTCGCTCGCTCCCGCTTTTACCATGCGCCGCGTCGCCATCCTCGTGAAGAAGTTCGCGATTCTGTGCCATCGCTGGATGGGTGTGGCGTTCTCGCTACTGTTCAGCTGGTGGTTCGTTTCGGGCATCTTCATCATGTATTGGACCTACCCGGCGGTGACGGAACTCCAGCGGCTGGAGCGGGCTCCGGCGCTGGAAGCGGAGCAGATCCACTTGACTCCCGAAGAGGCATTGGCCGCGCTCGAAACCGAGGAGCAGTACGGAGTGCAGCTCGCATCGTTTGATGGGCACCCGGCGTATTTCTTCCGGCTCGGGTTTGGAAGTGAAGGGATCGTTCTGGCGGACACCGGCGAGGAACAGGTCGTATTCTCCGATGATCTGTTGCGGCGGGCGGCAGCGGACTGGGCGGGCTTGCCGATCGAGCGCGCCACCGAGGAGATCGTCACCGAGCCGGACCAATGGACGCTCTCCGGTTCCTTTTATAACCTGCGTCCGCTGCACAAGTTCAGCTTTGACGACGGCCAGCAGGTCTACGTCTCCGAGAACACCGGGCAGGTGGAACAATACACGACCCGCGCCGATCGCATCCTGGCGCACCTGGGCGCGATTCCGCACTGGCTTTACTACACGCCGCTGCGGGTGAACGGAGAGCTTTGGTCGCGCGTGGTGATCTGGTCCAGCGGCATCGCGACTGTCGCCGCGACGCTGGGGTTGATCGTCGGCGTCTGGATGTGGTCGCCGCGGAAAAAATATCGTTATGAAGGCCAGCCGACCGGAATCCCTTATTCGGGAGAAAAGCGGCTGCACACGATTTTGGGGTTGTTCTTTGGGATCCTGGCGTGCACTTGGGCCTTCAGCGGCATGCTGTCGATGGATCCGTTTCCGATTCCAAGCGGCGGGCCGGCGGGCGCGCGTGGAGCTTCGCCGGGCGCCGATATCGCCTCGGCGTTGCGTGGCGGCGATGATTTGGACCTCGCTTATACGAGGACTCCGGCGGAAGCACTGGCGGAACTGGATCCGGACTTTGGAGCCAAGCGGCTGGAGTTCAGCTCCTTTGACGGCAAGCCGTACTACGTCGCGACGAACGCGGACGGAGACGAGCGCATGATCCCGATGGATGGGAAGCCGGTGGATGCCTACGATGCGGCTCGGGTGGAAGCAATCGTTCGTGAGGCGGCCGGCGCGGACCTCGCCAGACTCGATTGGATGGATCAGTACGATGCCTATTATTTGGACCGGTCCTTCGAGGCTCCGCTGCCGGTGATCCGGGCGACGATGAAGGATCCCGACGAGACGATCTATTACATCGATCCTGCTTCGGCGACTGTCGTCGGGCGCTACAGCCACACCAATCAGGCGTTCGTGAATCGCTGGCTGTATCATGGGCTGCATTCACTGGACTTCCCGTGGCTCTATAATCATCGGCCGGCATGGGATTTGGTGGTGCTGGCGTTGATGGGCATCTGCACCTGGCTGTGCTGGACTTCGCTGGTGCTGACCTGGCGCGTGCTGAAGCGGAAATTCGGCGGACGCGCGGTGAGAGAAGACTTGAGCTTGGCGTGATCAGGAAATTCATGTCAGAGTTAGCCGAGGTACGCTATGCTGCTACGTGGACTTGGCCATAGGCGCGGCGACGGCGCGCGCGGTTTCAATCCCGCCCATTTGGGCGATGCAGGAAATCAAAGGAAGGTGACATAACCAATGCCATTCATGGGCTATGATCCCGCCACCAATCCGATGAACACCACCGAGTGGGCGTTCCCGGCGGCGGAGATCTTCCACATCCTCGGGTTTGCGTTATTGATCGGGACCATCATGATGGTGGACCTGCGTCTTCTCGGTCTCGGCATGAAGAAGGAGACTTCGGCGAGCCTGGTGCAATCCACCGGACCCTGGACCTTGATCGGTCTGGCGGTGGTGCTGATCTCCGGTCCGCTGATCTTTTCGTCCGACCCCGGGCTGTATGTCTACAACCAATTCTTCCGCATCAAGATCACCGTATTGATGATCGCGATTCTCTATAATTGGACGCTTCACCGGAGGGTCGCGCTGAAGCCTGACCCGGGCTCCTTCGGGGTGGTGGTCGGGGCGGTGTCCATCCTGATGTGGGCGTCGCTGATCTTTGACGGAATTTTCATCGCCTTTTACTAGGACGGAAGGACAGAGAAAACCATGATGGAATTCATGCAGTGGCTGCAGGACATGGGATTCGCAACCTACGTCCGGGAGTCAGCCTACTTCTATCCCGTCACCCTTTCGCTGCACCTGTGCGGAATCGGTTTGTTCGGCGGCATGGTGGCGATGACGGACCTGCGCATGTTGGGCGTGGCGATGACGAAGTATCCGGTCTCGCACCTGCACCGGCAATTGCGGCCGTACAAGCACCTGGGGCTGACGCTGGTCGTCACCTGCGGGTTGATCCTGGGGTGGTCCAAGGCGGCGATCTACTGGCCGAATCCGTACTTCAAGGGCAAGCTGACGCTGCTCCTTCTGGTCGGGGTGCATGCGATGATGTTCCGGTCGTCGGTCTACAGCAACGCGGCACTGGAGAAGATCGATGAGGCGGCGGTGGCTCCGGGGAACGCGAAGCTCGCGGCCGTGATCTCGATGGCGTTGTGGATCGGATTGGTGACCTGTGGTCGCATGATCGGCTACTGGGAGCCGTAGGTGGAGCTTTGCCACGCGAGTTTCGCATCAAGCGGGTTTATGAAGCGCCGTCCCCGATCGACGGGGAACGCGTTTTAGTCGATCGGCTATGGCCGCGCGGGTTAACCAAGGAAGCCGCGCATGTGGATCACTGGATGAAGGAGCTCGCGCCGAGCACGAAGCTCCGCAAGTGGTTCGCCCACGATCCGGCCAAGTGGGATGAGTTCCGCCGCCGCTATGCCGCCGAGCTCGATGCGCAACCGGATGCGGTGAAGGAATTGCGGAAGCTTGCCAGGAAGGGTCCGGTAACAATCCTGTTCGCGGCGAAGGATGCTGCGCATAGCAACGCGGCCGCGCTGCTGGAATACCTGAAAGGCTAGGGGGGCGGAGTTCACCCGGCGCAAGCCTACAATCGACTGCTACGTTGCGCATGCTACCGCATGGCGGTTCTGATCGTGTGTCGACGGGCGCAAACCCATTGCTTGCTAATCGCCGAAGAGGGTGCCGCGGCCGAGGATCCAGTCCGGGTCCAAGCGGCGCTTGACCGCCTTCATGGCGGCGATGGTTTCCGGGTTGTATTGGATCGGCAGCAGGTGGGATTTTCGCTTGCCGAGACCGTGCTCGGCGCCGACGGTGCCTCCCATGCGGACCACTTCGCGCGCCAGGTCCGTGATGACGGGCTTCGAGCGATCCATATCGGCCTGCGATTCCGGCAGCAGTTCGGTGTGGACGTGCGCGTCGCCGATGTGGCCGAACATCACGAAGCGGTCGCCGAAGTTCTCACTGAGCACCTTGCGGTAGAGGTTCAGAATGTCGCGGTTGCGTTCCAACGGCACGGCATAGTCGGTCGCGACCACGATGAAGCCGTGGCGGCGGAGCTCCTCGTGGATCTTCTCCGGCAGGCGGTGGCGGAACTGGCGGAAGCGTTCGCGGTCGCGCGGCGTGGAGCCGAACCAGGATTCGTCCTCCAGCGCTCCTTCCATGTCGAGGTCGGGCATCTCGCCGTCGACTTCCTCCATCTCAACGAGGACCGCGCCGCCGTAGGGGAGTTCCATCACCTTCATGGAGTGGGAGTCGAGGAATTCGAGCAGGCGCAGGCCGGGAACCGGACGCCAACGGTCGACGGCGTCGAGGGCTGCCTCCTCGGTCGGGAAGAAGACGACGCCTCCCAGGATCTCGCCGGGCGAGGGGAGCAACTGGAGTTCAGCTTCGGTGACCACGCCGAGCGTACCTTCGCTGCCGACGAATAGGTCCACCCAGTCCATGCCGGGCGAGAGGCGATAGCCACAGGAATGCTTGCGGACGTGGGGGATATCGACGACGGGAACGTCAAAGTTGATGGCTTCGCCGCGGCGGAATTCGCGGATTTGGCCGTCCATGGTCACCACGCGGAGGGCTTTAACATGCCGGCGGGTGGCTCCGAATTTGAAGCTCCGGGAGCCGGAGGCATTCGCGCCGATGTTGCCGCCGATGGACGACGTGTTTTCCGTGGGATCGGGGCCGTAGAGCTGACCGGAGGCGACCGCCGCCGCCTGGACATCCTTCAGCAGGGTTCCGGCGCCAGCACGGGCCGCGCCCGGTTCGACGTCCAGCCGGTTGAAGTGCAGCATGGAAACGGCCCAGCCGCCTCTGGGGACCGCGCCGCCGGCAAGTCCGGTGAGGGCGCCCATGATGGTGACGGGCGTGCCTTCCTGGCGGGCTCGGGCGAGAATGCCCGCGAGCTCCTCTTCGGTGCGGGGCGTAAATATCTGGTCCGCCTGACCTTCGTAACCGGAGGCGTCGGTAATGGTTTCCATGGCTGCCATCCATTGTAGAAGGCCGGTGAAAAGGCATAGCGGGGGGCGAAATCCGGACTCTAAACCTTTTGGAGGGACCTGTCGATAAGGCTAGGCAGTTGCGATAGTACCCATCGCAAGGAGGTTCTACCTATGCCTCACGTGAAACGGCCGATCCAACCCGATTCGGCCGAAACCGGCCTGCTTTGGCCCGTCCTAATCGGCTTGGCCGTTGTCATGGGGATGATGTTCCTGTTTGGGCCGGAACAGATCCTGCACACCGTCCATCTCCATGCGCGAAGCTGGGGAGAAGGCCTGATCCAGTTCACCGATTGGCACTAGCGGCCGTTTCCCGAAGGGCATGCGGCCCGTTGGGGAAAAATAGCGGATTTCGGGGGATCGGCCGAAACGCGTTGCTATTCTATGAAGAATACCCATGCTGCGCGTCCGCTTCGCCCCGTCGCCCACCGGCTACCTCCATATTGGCAGTGCCAGGACCTTTATTTTCAATTGGCTATACGCTAAGCATTCCGGCGGGAAGCTGATCCTGCGGATCGATGACACCGACGTCGAGCGGTCCACGCGGGAGTCGTTGGAGTCGATCTTCGAGGGGCTGCAGTGGTTGAACCTCGGCTGGGATGAGCTGTATCACCAGTCCGACCGAGGCTCGCTGCATCGCGGGATGGCGGAAAAGCTGCTGGAGTCGGGCTACGCGTATCGCGATTTCACGCCGGCGGTTTCCGAGGAGAAGCTCGAGGCCGGCGAGAAGCCGCATTCCGGCACCGATGCGTGGCTGTTCAATCCGGGGATGCGCGAGCTGTCGCAGGAGGAGAGCGACCGGCGGGCGTCGATCGGAGAGCCGTTCGTGCTGCGGTTCAGGGTGCCTCGGGAGACGCGCGAGTCGGTTACCTTTACGGATCGCGTCTACGGCGAGCAGACCAAGGCGACCGCGGATATCGAGGATTTCGCGCTGGTACGGAGTTCGGGGATTCCGACGTATCACCTGGCTACCTGCGCCGATGATGCGGACCTGATGATCACGACGGTGATTCGCGGGCAGGATCATCTGACGAACACGTTTAAGCACATTCTGATTTTTGAGGGGCTGGGGCTGGAGCCGCCGGAGTTCGCGCATCTGCCGCTGTTGCTGGCTCCGGATGGCGCGAAGCTGTCGAAGCGGAAGCATGGTCCGGTGGTGAGTGTGACCTCGTATCGCGACGCCGGGTTCCTGCCGCATGCGTTCATGAACTTCGTGGCGCTGCTGGGCTGGAATCCGAAGGACGATCAGGAAACGATGTCGCGGCGAGAGCTGGAGGAGAAGTTCACTCTGGAAGGCGTCAATAAGGCCAACGCGACGGTGACCTTCAGCGATGAGGATCCGTTCGATCCGAAGGCGGTGTGGCTGAATGGGGACCTGATCCGTTCACTGTCGATAGAGGACTTGACTCAGGAGCTGATCCCGTTCGCCAAGGCGGCCTTTACGGCGCCGGCCGAGGTGATCGAAGAGAAGATGCCGCACATCACGCCGCTGATCCAGGAGCGGATCAAGCTGTTGAGCGAGGTTGCGGTGACGGCGGACTTTTTCTTTGCCGAGCAATTGCCCCCCTATGAGGCCGAAGAACTGATTCCGAAGAAGGGCGATGCGGCGATGGCGGCCAGCGCGCTCAAGAAAGCCCTGGAGATCCTGCCGACGGCCGAGTTCACGCATGATGGATTGGAGTCGGCGCTGCGCGTGGGATCGGAGGAGCTCGGGGTAAAGGCCGGACAGATGTTCCAGCCGATTCGCGTGGCGGTGTGCGGCCGTAAGAACGCTCCGCCGCTGTTTGAGACGCTGGCGGTGCTCGGCCGGGAGACCTGTATTGCGCGGATCGAACAGGCGATCGAACTCTTGAGTTAATCGGGGAATCTGAAGGACCGAATATGACGACGCCTCACGACGAGACAGGCACCGAGTCAAAGCCTTCCAATTTTATTCGCGACATCATTGTCGCCGATATCAAGGCCGGCAAGAATGGTGGCCGCGTGCATACGCGTTTTCCTCCGGAGCCGAACGGGTATCTGCATATCGGGCACGCCAAGTCGATCATGATCAACTTCGGTTTCGCGGAGGAGTTCGGCGGCAAGTGCAACCTGCGCTTCGACGATACGAATCCGGCGAAGGAAGAGACCGAGTATGTGGAGTCGATCAAGCGCGACATCCAGTGGCTGGGTTGCGATTGGGAAGACCGGCTGTTTTTTGCTTCCGATTACTTCGAGCAGCTCTATGAGTGGGCGGTTCAGTTGATCCGGCAGGGCCATGCGTATGTCTGCGACCTGACGCTGGAGCAGGTCCGCGAGATGCGCGGCGATTGGAATACGCCGGGCAAGAACAGTCCGTACCGGGATCGGAGCGTCGAGGAAAACCTGGACCTGTTCGCGCGCATGCGCGCCGGGGAGTTTCCCAACGGCGCGAAGACGCTGCGGGCGAAGATCGACATGGCGTCGCCCAACATGAACATGCGCGATCCGGTGATGTACCGGATCCTGCATGCTGAGCATCATCGTACGGGCGATAAGTGGTGCATCTATCCGATGTACGACTACACGCACGGGGAGTCGGATTCGATCGAGGGCATCACGCACTCGATCTGCACCCTGGAGTTTGAGGATCATCGTCCGCTGTATGACTGGTTCATTCAGCAGCTCGGGATTCATGCGCCGCAGCAGATCGAGTTCGATCGGCTGAACCTGACCTACACGGTGATGAGTAAACGGCGCTTGCTCCGGCTGGTGGAGGAAGGCTACGTCGAGGGTTGGGACGATCCCCGGATGCCGACACTTTCGGGGATGCGCCGGCGCGGTTATCCTCCCGAGGCGATTCGCAGTTTCGCCAAGAGCCTGGGAGTTTCGAAGGCCAACGGATCAACCGAGCTGGCGCTGCTCGAGTATCACGTTCGCGATGAGATGAATCAGCATGCGCTGCGCGTGATGGGTGTGCTGAATCCGCTGAAGCTGGTGATTGAGAACTATCCCGAGGGCCAGGTCGAGCACCTGGAGGCGGTCAACAATCCGAACGATGAGAGCGCGGGGACGCGGACGGTTCCGTTCTCCAAAACGCTCTACATCGAGCAGGATGATTTCCGCGAAGTCCCGCCGCCGAAGTATTATCGGCTGACGCCGGGCCGCGAGGTTCGCCTGCGCTACGGCTATTTCGTGACCTGCACGGGCGTCGATAAGGATGCCGACGGCAACGTGATTCAGGTGCGCTGCACCTATGATCCGGAAACGCGCGGCGGGAATGCGCCGGACGGACGCAAGGTGAAGTCGACGATCCATTGGGTGTCGGCCGAGCACGCGGTGGACGCCGAGGTGCGGATGTACGAGACGCTGTTCGCCACCGAGAATCCGAATGAGGCTCCGGAAGGGCAGGATTTCACGGCAAATCTAAATCCGCATTCGCTGGAGTTGCTGACCGGATGCAAATTGGAGCCGGGCTTGAAGGCGGCTGTGCCTGGATCGCACTTTCAGTTCGAGCGGCTGGGATATTTCACGGCGGACCTTTCGAGCACGCCGGAAGCGCCGGTATTCAATCGCACGGTGACGCTGCGCGACGCGTGGGCCAAGATCGAAAAACAGTCGCAGGGCGGAAACAAGCAATCGAAGTAGAGGCGCGGGCGTCCGCGCGGGAGAGACGGAAACGAATTCATGGCAATTCTTGGATTAGGCGGTTTGCTGGGCGATGCGGCCTGTACCGTTCTGAACAACGGCGAGCTCAAGGCCGCCATCGAAGAGAATAAACTGACGCGGTCCTGGCGGCCGGGCAGGTTGCCGGAGGCCTCGATCGCCGAGTGTATGCGGCTGGCGGGTATCACCGTCGATCAGGTGGATTGTGTCGCGGTGGTGCGGCCGTTTTCACAGGGTCCGGAGTCGGATTTTCATATCGCGCTGCGGCAGCAATTCCCCAAGGCTGAGATCGTGGTGGTGGAGCATCATCAGGCGCACGCGGCGTCGGCGTTTTATTCCTCGCCGTTCGATGAGGCCGTCGTGCTGACGCTGGACCATGCCGGGGATTTCCGCTGCGGAGCGCGGTGGTATGGGCGGGATCGTCAGTTGGAGCTGGAGCGAGAGTGGTATTATCCCGATTCGCTGGGTCGGCTGTATGGCGCGGTAACCGAGCTGCTGGGGTATCGCGCGGGCGCCGATGAACATAAGGTTCAGTGGCTGTCGGCGTCCGGCGATGCGCGGTATGTTGGGGCGTTCGACGACATCATTAATGAGCAGGCTCGGTTGAATGCCGATTACTTCGATAGCGATCACAAGATCGGCGGCGGACTGAGCGCGACATTCCTTGAAAAGCTAAACCTGAAGCCGGGCGAACCGATTTCCCAGGAGGACGCGGCGGCGATCGCCTATGCGCTGCAGCGCGTGGTGGAGCGGACGGTGTTGGGGCTCGCCGGAGAGGGCGAGAACCTGTGCGTGGCCGGTGGCCTGTTCATGAATGTTCTCCTGGTCGAGTTCCTGGAGCGGAGCGGCAAGTGGAAGAACGTCTTCGTGCAGCCGGCGGCGGGCAATGCCGGAACCGCGATCGGCGCGGTGCATCACGTGTGGTATCACCTGCGGCGTCACAAGCGTCGCAAGGCATCCGGGTCGCTCCTGCTGGGTCCGAGCTATGGCGCCGAGGAGATCAAGAAGATCCTGGAGAACTGCAAGCTGCGGTTCCACCGCCTGCGGTCCACCGATGAAATGCTGGCGAACGCGGTGAAGATGCTTGTGGATCACAAGATCGTGGCGTGGATGCAGGGCCGGATGGAGTTCGGTCCGCGGGCGCTGGGCAATCGCAGCATTCTGGCGTCGCCGCTGGATCCGTATTCCACCGAGAACCTCAACGTATTCATCAAGCATCGGGAGCCGTTCCGGAAGTTCGCCGCGTCGGTGCCTGCCGAGGTCGCCGGGGAGTACTTCGAAACGGGACCGAACGCCCATAATCTGGCGACAGTGGGCCGGGTGAAGCCGGAACATCGGGAGACGTTCGCCGCCGCGATTCTGGGCAAGGATATCGTTCGCGTGCATGTGGTGGCGAAGGAAGATAACCCGCTCTACCATCGCCTGCTGATCGAGGCGGGCAAGGCGACCGGGTTGCCGGTGCTCTACAACACGAGCTTCAATTTGTTCGGGGATCCGCTGGTGTCGACGCCTCGGGATGCGGTCCGGAGTTTTTATTCCTCGGGGATTGATGCGATGTTCGTGGGGAACTATTTGCTGGAGAAGTAGGCTGTCCTGTTGGGGAAGCTGAAGGCTTCCTGCCGGGTCAATCCCGGCCCTCCATGCGGCTGGCGGTTGTGAAGGCGGCGCATGACGCCGCCCCACATTGAGACTCATCAATGTTGAGACTGACCGGGTGAGCCTATCCCCGGCGGCCGGCGCGTGCCGTGGCGACCTCGGGTTCCGGCTCAGCTTCAGCTTCGGCTTCGGCGACGGCCGGGACATCCGCTGGGTCGGTTTTGATCAGCCCGAGGCGCTTGCGGAGCTCGGAGTCAATCTTGACGAAGACGTCCGGGTTTTCGCGCAGGAACTGCTTGGCGTTCTCGCGGCCCTGGCCGATGCGTTCGCCGGAGTAACTGTACCAGGAACCGCTCTTCTCCACCAGGTTGTTCGCGACGCCCAGGTCGATCAGGTCGCCTTCCTTCGAGATACCCTGTCCGTAGATGATGTCAAACTCGGCTTCGCGGAATGGCGGCGCGGTCTTGTTCTTGACGACTTTTAGCTTGGTGCGATTGCCGATCACCTTGTCGCCGTCCTTGATGGCGGCGATGCGGCGGATATCGGTGCGGACGCTGGAGTAGAACTTGAGGGCCCGGCCACCGGTCGTGGTCTCCGGGTTGCCGAACATCACGCCGATCTTCTCGCGGATCTGGTTGATGAAGATCAGGCAGGTATGCGATTTGCTGACCAGGCCAGTGAGCTTGCGCATCGCCTGAGACATCAGGCGGGCATGAACGCCCATGAAGCTGTCGCCCATCTCGCCGTCGAGCTCGGCCTTGGGCACCAGGGCGGCGACCGAATCGACCACCAGCACGTCGATGGAGCCGGACTGGATCAGCGCGTTGGTGATCTCCAGCGCCTGCTCGCCGTAGTCGGGCTGGGAGACCAGCAGATCGTCAATGTCCACGCCGAGGGCCTTGGCGTAGACCGGATCGAGGGCGTGTTCGACGTCGATGAACGCCGCCATGCCGCCCGCCTTCTGCGCCTGGGCGATCACCTGCAGGGCGATGGTCGTCTTACCGGACGATTCCGGACCGTAGATTTCGGAGATGCGGCCACGCGGGTATCCGCCGATGCCCAGCGCGAAATCCACCGAAATGGATCCCGTGGAAATGGAGGGGATCGCCTGCACGTTTCCCGAGCCGAGCCGGATGATGGATCCCTTGCCGAACTGTTTCTCGATTTGTCCTAGTGTGACTCCCAGGGCTCGGCTGCGTTCTTTCTCATCCATGTGAGACGTCCTCCATTGTCTGAGTTATGACGTCTGCGTATCCGGGCCTATTAGCCCTAAGTAGTTCAATACACAGAAACAATTCTGAAGATCGGGGATGCGCCCGACCCGCCCGGGGGAGCCTTCACATTATATCGTGGCAGGGGCTCCGGAAGTCCAGGATGGGAAGGGGAATTCGCGGATTGCTCCAATATTCGCCCTTTCTTCTCCAGAGCTTCATTATGCATGATCCCGGTGGGTTTGGCTACTGCTTTCTTTGGATTGTGGTGACGGATGTCTGTGGGGCGAGGGGCGACGGGGTCGTGTACGTTGCGCTTGCTATCGCGCGCGGTTAAGAATGTGGTGGCGGAGCGGCCGATGGAGTCGACTCGGGATGGCTGCGTTGCCGGATGCTACCGCATGGCGGTTCTGAAGGGCGGCTGACGCCTTCCGTGGGCTGCCGACCTCCTTCCGTCGACGGGTAGCAAGCCCGCCGCTACTTGAATCGTGGGGTTGGCACACAGGGGGGGCGGATCGGTGGGGATGGGGGCTACAAAATTTAAGGCCGATCCGCTCCGCTGGCAGCAGGAGACTGGATCGGCCTGAAACGTTAAAGAACGAACGCTGGGTCGCTAGACCACCGACTCGGTTTTGTGCCGACTGATGATCGCGATCATTTCATCTTTCACCCGAAGCTTCTGCTTCTTGAGGCGATGCTCTTCTTGCTCATCCTCCAGGGTCAGATGTTCTTTGGCTTCGATTTCCTCGAGCCGCTGCTCACACATCGAGTGCTCGGCATCCAAGGAACGGAAATGCTCATCCGTCGCAGCCAATTGCGCTCTTAGTTCTTCGTTGTATAGCTCCATTGTTAGTGACACCTCTCCTTTATTTGTTCAGACGCACCACGCCGCGAAAGGGGTGCGCGAGGGCCACGCCGAGGCTCCCTTTTTGTGCACTTGAAGTATTGGATGGTCAGAAGGGCGGGGCTCGGTGGGTCGTTAAGAATCACTGCAGTTGCTGTTCTCACTTGCTTGCACATACTGCATACGCCCGAGACTGTGACAGCACCGTCACAAACCCGGTGACGCAACCTGACTCTAACATGATTGTTTCCGCATGACAATAGCCGTCTCGGCTGGATCGTTGTAGTAATTCGGCCGCCTTCCGGCCAGCTCAAAACCGAGGCTGGCGTAGAGCTGAAGGGCGGGCAGATTGGACTCCCGGACCTCCAGGTACCAGGTGCGGTCCGGGTCGTGATCGTGGCGGGAAAGCGCGTGTTTTAAAAGACTTCGGGCGATACCTTGGCGGCGGGATTCGGCGCGCACGGCCAGGTTGAGGACCTCGGATTCGACCTCGCCCAGATGGCGGATCACCAGAAATCCGAGCGGGAGTTTCGCCGCGCAGCGCCACCCAAGTCTCATAGAGCAGATAGCTGTTGACGGGCCAGCGGGCGGCCTCGCGGGATTGGCTCTGAATGGCTTCGATCGAGGGGAGATGGGATGCGGCCAGCGGCTCGATCGAGAGGCCATGAGACGGGCTGGTCATCCTCACCGCGAGCGCATCCTCAGCTGGCTTCCTCCTCACGGCTGGCTCACCGCAGGATGTAGCGCTGAACCGTTCCGGCGGTCCCCAGGCGGTCATCGGGATAGCCGTCATGGACCACCTCAATCAGTCGCGGAGGATCCACGGCCCCGCAGCGGAGCACGGGGTCATCGTTGGCGGCGGCGGTTTCGAGGTCCTCCGGGGGGACCATCCGCAGGACGGCCAACTCGCCGCCGGTTTGCCGGACGATCAGCCGCAGATAGCCGTCGACGCAACCCACCTGGGTCAGGACGCCGCGGACAGTGGCGGGACCTCCGTAAGCTTCCTCAAAGCTGACGGCGGCCTTTTCATCGGGGTCGGGCGCGGAGCTGAGCTCCCGGTTTTCCTTGTTGGCGCGATCCAGGACGGCTTGGATGCGCTCGGCGGTTTCACGGCGCACCCGTTCCACCTCGGCATCGCGGGCCGCTTGGGCGGCCGCCTGGGCCGCGAGCTCGGCATCGACGCGTTTGTCTTCGATTTCCCGGCGACGCTGTTCGAGCTCGGCGCGTTGTTCCGGGGAGGCGGTCGCTCGCTGGGCCCCGAGCCAGGCCTGTGCGGCTTCCGTGAATTTTCCGGCCGCGGCGTCATTTTCAGCCAGGGAGACCCAGTAGTCGATCTGACGGGGCTCCAGCTCAACGGCCTTCTCCAATCGCGACGCCTTGGCCTCGGGGGTCGGTTCGTAGTCGGCGAGCCGGACGTAGGGCAGCGCCCAGCGCGGATTTCTGGCGGCGGCCAGCCGGAGGGACTCCACGTCCCCGGCGGCGACCAAGCCACGCGGGCTATCCGGCGGGAACGATTTCCCTTGCGCTGCCAGCTCCTGCATCAGCGCCTCGACCTCCTCGTCCGGGAGGCGGCGCTCGTAGAACTCGCGGATCGGGTTGATGGCCTTCCCGAAGACCGATACGGCCTTGAAATCCCCGGCGTCAGCGTAGGCATCCATGCGGCGATTCAACTCGACGGCGCTGACTCCGTAGGTATTGCGCGCGGCGAGCTCCATGTCGCCGCCTTGCAGGTTGTTCAGGAAGATGCGGAAGCGGCCGGCATACTGTTCGCCGGTGACCAGCATGTGGTAGCGAGCCCAGGCCCTTTGGCGCACCGGATCCAGGATGCCTTCGGGAAGCGGGGCGCCGAGCTCGACGTGGGTATTGTCCACCTGGATGGTGGAGAAGATATCGGCCAGGGCGGTCTCAAAGTCGGGGGGCATCACGCCGGCGTTGTCCTGGAGCAGTTGCCGCACCAGTTCATGCCGCCAGGCGATCGTCCCCGGCGATCGAAGGTCGTCATCGTCGTGCGCCACGCTGAGGTTCGCCGATCCGCCTTCGAAAAAGGGTGTTCCGGAGTTGAAGCGATCGGCGTCGTCCTCGTGATTGAACAGGACCAGTTCGATCGGGAAGATGGTATCGAGTTCCCGGGTGCCGAGCGCATTCCTGCCCAGAAAGTTCCCGAGGACCCAGCGGATCTGCTCCATTTCGGTGAGCCGCTCGCGCGCAGCCCCGTCCCCGGAGTCACTCATGATGTAGAGCGGGCCAACACGGTATTCGGTCCAGGCGGCGGCCTGAGCCTGGGGCACAAGAAATCCACAGGACGCCAACAGGCAAATCCCGAGCCAGCCCCCGGAACGAGCCGGGGACGCTAACCACCCTTGCACGGAGCGCCGGATGGAACGAAATCGGCGTCGCAACAACACTACAGTTCTAGTTTCGCATGCGGTGGAACGCGGAAACGCCCACAATCCATTTGACGTTTTCCCCAGGAAAGCGTTGCGCAAATCGTCGGTGGTGGAGGTTAAACACCCACAGGTCAGGATGTTACGTGTGGTACAGCGGAATCTGCCGTTTTGTGCCGCGGCGGGCTCCGGGAATGATGGTACGATTTTCGGAAAGGCCTAGTGCGGTTCACTGTCTCGTTCCCGTTCTCTCGGCCCTTCTAGCTCCATTCATTCTTGGGTTACAACGATGCATACGTCTATGCGGCGGGTTTGCCGCGTCTCATCTCTCTTCGTCCTGCTGGCCGCATCCACCTCGCTGATGTGGGCCGATCAGGTGGTGCTTACAAACGGCGACCGGATCACCGGCAAGGTCGTGAAGCTGGAGGACGGGAAACTCACCATTGACGCGGTGTCGATCGGCAAAGTGGAAGTGCCATGGACGGACGTCGCGAGCGTGACCACCGATGAGCCGATTTACGTCGTACTGCCGGGCGATCGCACGGTTCAGTCGGCAATCAGCACGCAGGATGGGCAGGTTCAGGTATCCGGGGAGGGCGCGACGCCGCTGACCGACATCCAGGCGCTCCGCAATGACAGCGAAGAGGCGGCGTATGAGCGGTTTTTGAATCCGGGCCTGTTTCAGTTGTGGACGGTGAGCGGATCCATCAACTTCGCCGGGACTAAGGGTAACGCGAACACCTCCACGTTCACCACGCCAATCAATTTCGCGCGGAAGACGCGAACCAGCACGACGACGGCCTACTTCACCTCGATCAAGGCGTCGGCGACCGTGAACGGCGTCAGCAACAACACTGCGAAGGCGATCCGCGGCGGCTGGGCCTACAGCCGGAATTTCGACGGCAGGTTTTTCACGAACGCCTTCAACGACTGGGAATATGACAAGTTCCAGAGCTTGGATCTTCGCGTTGTGCTCGGTGGCGGTATTGGATACCACGCATGGCAACGGGAACAGGACTTCCTCGATGTGGTGGCCGGTGGCAACTGGAACCGGGAAGCATTTTCTCCGGCGACCGCGCCTTCCTTCGCCCGGAACTCGGGGGAAATTTATTGGGGCGACAACGCCCACTATCAGCTGATCGGGCAGACCACGCTGACGCAGAGCTTCCGTTTGTTCAATAACATCACCCGAAGGGGCCAGTTTCGTATGAACTTCGATCTGACGGCGACGACGAAGCTGACGAGTTGGCTGACCTGGAACGTCTCCGGCAGTGACCGCTTCCTGTCAAATCCGGTGCAGGGCCGTAAGACGAACGATTTCCTTTACAGCACGGGCTTCGGGTTCACATTCGGCCAGTAGCCCCGATATTTTTTGCAACCTCCCGCCGGCGATCGGCGTTACTGTAGGTGTATGCGGACAAGGAAATTGCGCTCCGCAAGTAGCGTGGCGCTGTTGGCAGGCATGACGCTGGCGTTCGCCGGTCTGCTGACTGCTCAGGATGCCGCCGCGGATGCGCCCGCCGCCAAGGAGTCCCCCAACTCACGGCGCGAGAGATCGTGCAGCGTTCAGTGCGGAAAGACGCACAGAACTACGAACTGCTGGCCCGCTACACCTACACGACCGTTTCCACCGACAACCGATATGAGAAGGACGGGTCGCTCGGCTCCTCGGAGAGCGAAACGCACGAGGTCATGATGCTGGCCGGGAGTCCTTACGAGAAGTTGATCGCGAAGGACGGAGAGCTGCTGTCTGAGAAAGACGCGGAGAAAGAGCAGGAAAAGCTCGATAAGGAGCTCCACAACCGGCTGAAAGATCCCGGGAAGGAACGGGCCGAATGGGAAAAGGAACGTGCCGAGGAGCGGGAGTTCCTCCAGGAAGTTCCCGACGCGTTTACCTTCACCCTGCTGGGAGAGGAAGTGGTGAACGGCCGTCCGGCATGGAAGATCCACGCGGAGCCGCGCGAGGATTTCGAGCCACAGCACAGCCAGGCCAAGACGTTCCAGAAGTTCCGGGCGACGTTCTGGGTGGATCAGGAAGACTATCAGTGGGCGCGGGCAGACCTGGAGTTGATCGACACGCTGAGCTGGGGCTGGTTTGTGCTGCGGTTCGCGCCGGGGGGCAGGATCACCTTTGAGCAGAAATCTCTGAATGACGAGATCTGGCTGCCCATCAACTTCCACATCCGTGCCGATGCGCGGGTCGCGCTGCTGAAGACGATCCGGGCGGAGATCAACGTCGACTACAGCGATTACCACCGCTTCGAGACCGAGTCTCAAATCGTAGACGTTCAATCACTTTCCGCGCCCGAATAGGCGCACCGTGGCGGGTGGGAACCCTGATATTAGAGCGGTCCGGCGGCGTCCTTCGTGCGCTTGAGCCTGGGCTTGTGCGGATCGGTGATTTTCGCGGGGCGGACCCCGGGGCGCGAGACATTTCCCGGATCCAGCACCTACGGTTCCCAAGCCGGCATGTCGATCTACAATCCTTAGAGGGACTTCGCACGTATACTCGAAAGGCGAGGTCGAATCCGGATAAGGGATAGGGACGTGGCAGGATCGGAACACAGTCAACAGAATGGGCAGGATCGGGGTGCGCGGCGTCCGGAGGCCGGGCATTTGGATGTTTCCGGCCTGGAACAGGCCGCGAGCCGGATCTCGGACCCGGCCGAACGTCTGCGCTTCCTGCGCTCCCAGGCACATCGTCATTCGCAAGCCAGCAAAGGTGAGCCTACGCTGCTCGTGCACCGGATCGCGGAGCCGATTGGGAAGCCCGCGCCAGGCGTTTGGGATCGCCCCAAGGTTTTGTTGAGCGGAGGCGCCGCTGTCCTGTTGGCCGCGCTCGCCGTATTTGCGCTGCAAGTGCGGTCGGCGGCAGAGGTCGCACCGGTGAGCTCGCCAAACGCCGCCGGATCAGAGGCGATTGCACGAATTCCCAGTGCGCTCGAAGCGGTTGCCGAACTAGGTCCGCCGCCCGCGGTTTGGCAGGTCAGCTCGACCAAGACCACCGAGACCTATAGCAATGGTCTGCAGGTCGACACGCGGTTTGAGACCACCTACCAGCCGCGTGAAAAATACCCGATCTTTGCGCTGCCCGCCGACTTTCCGGAGGGCGCCGATTCGTCCGGCAAAGGGTATGCAAAGCAGATCGGGGAGGCGCAGGAGCCTCGCGGGATCATCTATCACACGACCGAAAGCCAGATGGCGCCGTTCACCGAAGCGTCGTCGGCGAATATCGACCGGTTGGGGAAATCGCTGGCCAAGCTGCTGAAGTCCGAGCATGCGTATCACTACTTAATTGACCGCTTCGGCCGGGTATTTCGGATCGTGAAGGAAAGCAACGCGGCCGGGCACACTGGGTTTTCCGTGTGGGCGGACTCGCGCGGGCTGTACGTCAACCTGAATCACAGCTTCCTGGGGATCGCCTTTGAGGCGCAGAGCGGGGAGCCTCGCGAGGTGACCGCGGCGCAGATCACCGCCGCGCGCATGTTGACCGAAATGCTGCGGTATCGCTATTCGATTCCAGAGGAGAACTGCGTGACGCATGCGCAGGTTTCGATCAATCCCTACAACATGAAGTTGGGCAATCATACCGACTGGGCGCATAGCTTCCCGTTCAAGGCGGTGGGTTTGCCGGACAACTATGCGCTGGCGCCGGCGGCGTTGTGGGTGCTGGGATTTTCCTATGACGAAGACTTGATCCAGCGATCGGCGGGCCAGAAGTGGCCCGGACTTTCCGCGGCCGATACGCTGTTTGCCCGCTATGCGGCGGACCACAAGCAGACTCCGGCGCAATATCGTTTGGCGCTGCAGCGGCGCTACAAGGAAATTCGGCGTGAGCTGAAAGAGAAAGGCATGTAGGTCATGAACAACGAGCTTCCAGAAAACACCACTTCGCAATCCATGGACACTGCGGCGGATACCGCGGCGGGTCCCGCCGCAAGCACCCGTGCGATCGGTTTGGACGTGGGCACCAGCCGGATCGTTGTGGCGACCGGCGACGGTAATGCTCCGCAGTACCGTTCGCAGCTAAACGCGTTTGTCGACATTCCTCTTTCGCAGATGACGTTGGGGGCGTTGCGCCGCGAGGGCGTGCCCCACACGGTGGCGGGCGAACAGATCATCGTGCAGGGAAATGAAAGCGCGAATCTCGCGGGGTTGCTGAATGCCGAGATCCGCAGACCGATGACGCGGGGCGTGCTGGATGCCTCCGAGCCGGACAGCCTGCGCGTGATCGGAGATCTGCTCAGCAATATGCTGGGTGGCTTGGCTCCCGAGGGCACGAAGGTGGTTTATACGATTCCCGCGGCTCCGCTGGGCGCCGAAGGAACGTTGACCTTTCATAGCCGTACGCTGGCGCAGATGCTCGACGATCTGGGCTTTCAGGCGAGTTCGATCAATGAGGGTCTGGCGGTGGTGTACTCCGAGCTCCAGGAGTCGAACTATACCGGGATCGGCGTGAGCTGCGGCGGTGGGTTGTGCAACGTCTGCCTGTCCTATTTGTCGGTGCCCGTGCTGAGCTTCAGCATTCCCAAGGCCGGCGATTTCATTGACTCCAGCGCGGCCGCGATCACCGGCGAACGCGCGAACCGGATACGCCTGGCGAAGGAAGACTCTTTCCATTTGAATGGCTTCTTCACCGACAAGACCTACCAGGTGATCAACGTCTATTACGAGGACATGCTGCAGGCGCTGATCACGGGGCTGAAGGAGGCACTGAGCCGGGCCGGAAATCTGCCGCGCTTCGATCGTCCGATTCCTCTGGTGCTAAGCGGTGGAACGGCCATGCCGGCGGGGTTCCGGGACCGCTTCGCGAAACTCCTGGAGCAACAGAAGATGCCGCTGAAGATCTCTGAAATTCGGCTGGCGTCGGATCCGTTGAACGCAACCGCCAAGGGCGCGCTGCAGTGCGCGCTGAGTGAACTCGAAGGCGAAGTCCCGGACTGGGAGTAGGGCTTGGGTTGCTGCCGGCTCGCACACGCGAGTTACAGCCGTTGTGCGTGGTTCAGAAGTGGACCCTCCCGCGCAGGAACCGTATATTGCAATCCAATTCACGCGTCCGTCCACAGCGGTTCGCACCCGCAACACACTCACCGCGCCTTCGCCACAATCCGCCGAGCCCGCTCTTCCAACTCCGCAATCTTCGCCCGGTTCTCCCGCACCGACTCCCGCAGCCTCCGTGCCTCCTGCTCCAGTTCTTCCATCGGCCGCCCGCCGCCCGGCTTTGCCACAGAGCTCTCCACCACCGGAACCCTCGGCGTCACAAACCGAGCCCCATTCCAAGTCAGCTCCCCGGTCCGCCCCGCGCTCACCAGCCGAACCTGAACATCGTTGCCGCTATAGCCATAGGTGACCCTCGACGTTCCCGCCTCCAGTGGAATCTCCATCTGCTGCCCGTGGTCCACGATCTCCAAGCCCAACGGCTCACTCTGCGGCTCCCATCGGATCAGCAACTGCCTGCCTACCTCATCCACATGCAACGGGATCGGCGTCCGGCCAATGCGCGGCTGCAAATACGCGACCCCCGCGATCGGCACCGCCAGCAGCCCCACCCCCATCGCGATCCTCGGCCAATGGTTCGCCGGAGGAAGCCACGGATCCCGCCGAGGCGCCTGCAGAACCGTTTGAAGCTCCCGATGCAATCGCTGCAGCATCCGCGAAATCCAGCGCACCGTCCAACCCGGTCTGACCCGCACCAACCCCATCACTCGCGCCCAAGCCAACGGACTCGCGCCCACCACCTTCTTTACACCCGCGGGGTTTCCCTCCGGCTTCTCCCGAACCGTCTCCGAACGGGCCGCCGTCACGATTCGTTGCGCCCGATGCAGCGCCGCCGCCGGCAGAGCCCCCTGATTAAACCGATCCGCGTGACCAACCGGAGCTTCGCGATGAGTCAAGACCGCATACTTGGCCAAAGCCGCACGCCGCAATGCAGCAACGGGTCCGCTAAGTCGCCCGGCGATAGATTCGGCCACCGGTTGAGCAAGCGACTCTATAGCCGAAGCCGCCGAGGGAACGCCTCGGCCCACGTCTTCACCGCCGATTCGAAATTCCTCTTCGCTGCGCACCGCCTGAATCGTTCCATCCGCACGGCGCAGGAAGAACCCCGCCCGGTCGCCGGCCACCACCAGCGCGAGCGGCACGTCAACCCGCTCCATCCGACCCAAATCGGCCTCGGTCAAAAACACTTCCCCGTACCGCCGGCATGAAAAGATCCCGACCGCCCGCAACGCACCCGCGTCCGCTACCGCCGCGCCCGCTCGAATTGCCTCCAGCACGCGGACCTCGGGCCCATGCCGAAATCCCATCAGGATCCCCTGCGTCGCCTCGGCCTTCCGCTGCGTCTGTTGCAGCCGTTCTAACAGGGCATGGGAAAACTCAATTCCCGTCGACCCATCCGCCGGAGACCACCGCTGATATTCCACTGTTTCCATGGAGCACACCCGAACGCCACCCAAACAGCGCTCTCAAGGAGGTAGTGCCATGGGACGTAGAACTTCTCACGCGATCTCGCGCCAGGGTTGTAGAACCGCCACCCTTACCCCGGTTTAATAGAATCGCAGGGGATATCAATCACCAGATTGAATCTGTCAGCGTCTACGCAGCGGTAACAACTCCTGTAATAGAAGGTTACTATAGTGTCGAGATTAAAGTTGACACTAATGACGGTGTAGTGTTATCGAATGTATATTCGGTGCCTTTATTTCCTATTGTATACAAAGAAAACCCAGTTACGGGATTGGGTTCCTTTCAACTCAATTTAAACATCCAAGGAATCCCAGTGTCGATTAACCCACAGTGTGGGCGGTTCAGTGTCAACTTCGGGACATTCTATAATAATCAGAATGTGAGCGCTGGCATCGACCTAGGAGGTTGCTAGCCGCTGAAGCCTAGCCACAATGAACCGAACTTCGTTGGTCTTAATCATTTGGGGTCTAATGCTGCTCGTCTGGCTCTTTCGGTACGTCTTCACGAATCCAGTCGACGCGTACAAAGAGTGGAGGAGTCGAGGCTGGCCGCTCGCAACCGCGAAAGTAGACGATGTCCTCGTGGAACGAATGAAGGGTGTGTATGGAGGTTACGAAAATAGATTGCGCATATCATTCAGATATGTCGTAAACAGTATTGAATATGAGGGGACCCATACGCAAGTCTGTCCCGGATTGGATGATGCTCGACAACTCGCGTCTAGCGTGAAGAATGGGCCCTTTCTTGTCAGATATGATCGACACTCTCCCGCCAGATACTCTGTCCATCTATACAAGGATGTTAGGGTGAAGGAAAGCTGGGGAAAGTAAGCCAGAAGCCCAGGTTGAAAGGGAAGAAAGCAGGTGGCGGCCTACGCCGGAATCAAGATATGCAGCAGGCGATTTGGGAGGCCGGGTTCATCCGGCGCGCGCCCTTCAGGCGCACATTCCTCGAAGGATTCCCCAGCCCTCCTGCTCGATCCATACAGGAGGGTGGGCTTCAGCCCGCGCGAGCTTTCAAGCTCGCCGGTAGCGACGGGTTGGATACCCGTCGTTGGGGGGCCGGGTTCACCCGGCGGGAAAATTCACCTTCCCATTTGCGCGAGCTTCACCTTGCGCCCCGCTCTTAGCGCACAGGCCGTCAGAAAAGAGCCGACAAAGAGCCGCCCCGCCCGCCGACTCCTGTCTCCTGCCTTCTCACTTCTGACTTCTGCCCTGCCTACGGCGCCACACAACTGAAATTCGCGGCATCATCAATACTCCCCTCACCCGAGTACTTCGCCACCTTCGGATACGCACACAGCGGACGCGTCCGATCCACCTTTCCCTCAACCACCCGGCTCGCGCGAATGGACTCCGGAGCCCGATCCCGCTCCACCCAATCAATCAGCGCGCTCATCGAGTCAAACGTCGCCGTGGCGATCCCGCCGCCGCAATGCGACATCCCCGGCACCATGAACAACCGCGCAAAGTCCGTCGCATCTTTGTTCTCCTTCAGTACCGCCTCGTAGTAATTCACTCCCATCATCGGCTGCAGGATCGGATCCGCCCAGCCGTACGTCATGATCAACTTCCCGCCGCGCCCCCGGAAACCCGCCAGGTCCGGATCCTTCGCATCCGCCTTCGCGCTCCACGCATCCAGCTCCCCGGTATCCGTATCGAAGTTGAACGTCTTGTAATCCCAATCTGGATTCGGTGGCGTGAATACCAGATACTCCATCGTGTTCTCGGCCAGATTAAAGTCCGCGGCCCTGGCGCCCGCATTCCGAGGCACCACCAGATTCATCCAATTCCGTTCGCTGCCCAGCATGAATCCCGGGAAGATCTGCTTCCCTTTGCTCGTCACCGGACCGCTATAGATCTTCGCCGCCGCTTCCGCCTGCGCCTTCGTCAAACAATCCGCATTGTCCTGACCCGCCGCGCACGCCTTCACGTCCTTCGCCGGATCGAACTTGCAATTGCGCGGATCATCGATCAACCCATCCTTCAGTCCATCCACCGCGTCGCACTTCGCCGTTACCGCATCGGCCAGCAACGTCACCTTCTCCGCCGTCAACGGAGCCGCATCCAGCGCGCGCTGATTCCACAACGCCCCAATCGTGAACCCGGTCTGATCGGCCCACGGAGCATTCGCCAGCACGCCATCGAAATCCCCCGGATACCGCTGCGCCTCCATCAAGCCCTGCCGACCGCCGTTCGAACACGAGTTCCAATAGGACTTCGCCGCCGGCTTGCCGTAGTAATCGGCAATCAGTTCCTTGGCGGTCTGCGCCGTCAGATGCACCGCGCGATACGCATAGTCAATCGCCTTCTGCGGATTGCTCATCACGAACGTCCCGCCCGGCTCCTTCGCCGAATAATGACCCGTATTGGTCTGCGCGAAGGCGAACCCATTCTTAAGCGCGCCATTGCGCTCGGCCATCCGCCCCGCATTATCCAGCGCATCCCCCGCGTGCCCGCCATTCCCTATCATGTAAAACCGGCCGTTCCAGTTCAACGGCAACGCGACTTCGAATGCGATCTCCGGCGACAGCACCCCGGTCACCTCGCAATGCAGCGGGGCCCCATCGGTCATCGCCGACGTTTTGACATGTAGCTCCACCAGATCCGCGGTTTTGAACTTCTCCAGCTCGGCGCAGCTCTTGGCCGGATAATTATCGGCGTTCGTATAGCGCGACTGCGACCGGCTCGCATTCGAAAACTGTTGCGCCATAACCGGCGCTGAACCGGCCACCAGCAACAGGCTTGCCGCTGCCAGTCGAATCGAAAAACTCGTGGACTTCATACGGATGGAATTCATAAGGATGGACATGCTGGACATAAAGACTCCTTGGTTTGAGAGCGAACTCCCAAACGTGACGATCTTACAACAGCCCCACGCTCCGGGGGGCCGGCGTTCAGCCGGCGTGCGCCCTTCAGGCGCACATTCCTCGAAGCATTCACCCCAGCCCCGTCTGTTTTGCGGGCGTTCCCACCCCGCGTCAGCGCCACCCTTGGGGAGCTGCATTCAACCTGCACGAAGCGCCCCACACCCGAGGTGCTCAAATAATACGAGGCGTCCTACCACAGACGCACACCTCTGCACATAAGTCCACGAAAGGCACGAAGTGTCCCAAAACCCCACAGCCCCCGACTGGTCCGGATCCCGCGGCGAAAAATGGCTCGCCCGGCTCCCCGGCGTCGAGCCCACGCTGAAGCCCGTTGAGGAACCCCTCATCCAAGCCCTCCTCCTCGACGCTCCCTACCGCATTGCGGAGGTCGGTTGCGGCGGCGGCGGAACCGCGCTCGAGGTCCTCCGCCAGGCGCCCGCTGGATCCACCGTCCACGGCTATGACCTCTCGCCCGTCCTCATCCAGCATGCCCGTACCCGCATCCCGAGCGGCGATGCCAACATCGCCTTCGACGTCGCCGACATGGGGACCGCGCCGCCGCCCGACCAACCCTATGACCGCCTGACCTCTCGTTTCGGCATCATGTTCTTTGAGGACCCGCCGGCCGCCTTCGCCAACCTTGCCCGCTGGCTCGCCCCCGGAGGCCGCTTCGCCTTTGCCGCCTGGGGACCGCTCCCCGACAATCCCTGGATGGCGATGGCCCGCGAAGTGGTCTCTCAATTGGTCGATATGCCGACGCCGGATCCGGAAGGCCCCGGCCCGTTCCGTTACGCCGATCCTGCAAAGCTCCTCCCGATCCTCAAGGAAGCCGGCTTCACCGATCTCCACGCCGAAGCCTGGCGCGGTCCGCTCTCCATCGGCGGAGGCCTGCCCGCTCTCGAAGCCGCGCCCCTCGCCCTCGCATCCTTTTCCTCCTTCGCCGAGCTCCTCGACGAAGCCGGCGACCAAGCTCTGCAATGAAGCCCGCCGCGCCCTCACCACCCGTTACGCCGACTACGAACAAGACGGCATCGTCCGCATCGCCGCTTGTGTCAACCTCTTTACCGGCGAGCACCCGAAGTAGCACAAACCCGGTGGCGGGGATCTACTGATCCGCCGACGCTACTCCGCGCTGGATCCGTCACGACACGGATAGCCGAAAAGTTCAAAGTCGGATTGGTAGAGGCGGTTCACCACTTCGACTTCCTGAGGAGAAAAATATTCAACGGGATCCATAATGAATTCGGTCGCATTTGCCCGGACCCGGCAATCGATCTTCCAGGAATGCTTCATGTAGTCAGCGTCCAGTTCCTCCAGACGAACCACGGAAGCATGCCTCAGCAAGGCTCTCGGTGGTAGTCCAATTCCGAACTCCAGAAGCCGGGATTGGGGCCACAAATGCCGGTCCGTCTGGTACACCTCAGGTAGGATCTCCATAAATGTGGAGAACGGCGTTTCGACCAGGCGCTCCCAAATTGTCCGGTGCGGAGCGTCTGCATGGATATCCAGATGCGGTAAAAAGATTCGTTGGCATTCCTGCACATCCTTCGAGTCGCTCTCCGGCCGCGCATGCTTCCCTGGTTCCTTGCGAAACTTATCCTCGAAAAACGACACCAGCCGGGCATAGGGATTCCGCACGATTATCAACATCGGTGGGCGCCGGCCTTGGAGGCTTCGCGAGAGGATGAACCCCATCGCCCGCTTGATGGATACAGCTTCATAGTGGCGATTCTGCTTCAGCGAAGACGACATCACCTTGAAATTCACCAGGACCATCCGGTTATGCTCGCGACTAAGTAGATAGGGCATCGGAACGCTAGGCCTCCGACGGATCCGCCCACCGCACAGCGCCGTTTCGGTGTACAAAACTGAACCGCATCAGCCGAATATCATCTTAGTTATCCCGGATCGACCAGCCGACGAGGCCAGCTTCGCGAATTGTCCGAAACAGATTGATATGATGGCTCCCTCCATGCCCGCCACGATCCCCTCCACCTTTGGAAGCGAGCTGGACTCGCACTTGCGGGATCTCATGGCGGTCTGGTTTCCGCGAACCGTCGACCACGAACGTGGCGGCTTTCTTTGCGACTTCGATCGCCGCTGGAGGCCCGCCGGTGCCCAACGTAGGTTGCTGGAATATCAGGCCCGGCAGACCCTATCGGCCGCTCGCGCCGCGCAGTACGCACCTGAGTTCGCTTACCTCGCCGACATCGCACTCCACGGTCTGCGGTATCTCCGGGATGTCCAGTGGGACCACCAGCACGGCGGCTGGTTCCGGTTCCTCGACCCCAACGGATCTCCCCTGGAGGACGGGCGCAAGCACGGACACGGAACCGGCTATGCCCTCTCTGCCTGTGCCGCCTGTTATCAGGCGACCAAAGACCCCGCGGCGCTGGAGCTCGCCCAGCACGCCTTCGGGTGGCTGGAGCAGCACGCCCATGACACCGACTACGGCGGCTATTTCGCGTTCTATCAACAGGATGGAACCCCCATCCTCTCGCCCGATCAGGTGGACCTACCCGACGATCCCTACCGCGATCCGCTCGGCACTCCTATCGGCTTCAAGGATTTGAACACCACCTCCGACATCCTCAAAGGGCTCGCCGAGCTCTACCAAATCTGGCCGGATCCGCTCCTCCGCGAGCGCCTGGAGGAGACGCTGCATATTGTGCGGGACCGCATGGTCGTCGCGGGTTTCGCTCACCAGTTCGCGCTTCCAGACTGGAGGCCGCTCCCGGATCCGGTCCGCTACGGGCAGGTGCTGCGCTCGGCCGGGATCATCCTCACCGCAGCCGAATCGCTCTACGGCTCGCCGGACCCGAAGACGAAGAAAACCGCCAAGTCCATGGTGGACATGATGTTACTCTTCGCCTGGGATCCTGAGCGCGGCGGCTTCCATACCGCCGGGTCGGCCTTAGGCCCCCTGGAGCTGGAGGACCGGACCTTCTTCGTACCGGAGAAATCCTGGTGGGTACAGGCGGATGGGCTCAAAGTCTTGCTTGCCGTGGCTCGACTCTACCCGGAGGATCCTATCGACTACGCTTCTTATGCGCTGCGCCATTGGGATTACATCAGAAAATATGTGATCGACGCGAAGTTTGGCGGCTGGTATTTCCGTGGCATCGACGTCAGCCCCCAGGCGAAGCGGATGCCCAAGACCTCCATGTGGAAGGACGCCTCGCACGAGACCGAAGCGATGCTCGACTCGCTCAAGTCACTGAACGCGTTCTGCAAGTAGCGTGGCTTCAGCCCGCGCGAGGCCTTGCGCCTCGCAGCCAGTAACGACGGTTTGTTGCCCGTCGAAGGAGGGTGGGCTTCAGCCCGCGCGAGACCTTGCGCCACGCAGCCAGTAGCGACGGTTTGTTACCCGTCGAAGGAGGGTGGGCTTCAGCCCGCGCGAGGCCTTGAGCCTCGCAGCCAGTAACGACGGTTTGTTACCCGTCGAAGGAGGGTGGGCTTCAGCCCGCGCGAGACCTTGCGCCTCGCAGCCAGTAACGACGGTTTGTTGCCCGTCGAAGGAGGGTGGGCTTCAGCCCGCGCGAGGCCTTGAGCCTCGCAGCCAGTAACGACGGTTTGTTACCCGTCGAAGGAGGGCTGGCTTCAGCCCGCGCGAGCCCTTTCAGGCCCCACTCCCCACCGGATCATTTCCCCCCTGGCCAAGAAAAGGCGTCTCCGCCTGGAGCCAGGGAAATCCTGGCGGGGTCTACACCGGGACACTCCACCGGACTACGGCCGATCGTCGACTCCCGCCCACAGCTTCAGCGCCTTCCGCGCCGACCGCAAACTGATCGCCCGATCATCCCCCAGCGTCATCCGGACCTCGTCCAGCAGGAACAGCGTCTGCCGGATCTGGTCCTCCTCTTTCGAGCGAATCCCCGGCAGCGCCGCCGTCGCCCCCCGGGTCTTCTCCAGCGCGCCCCGCAGCGACTCCGCCACCGCATCCTCTCCGCTGGAATCCCCCTCGGTCTCCAGTTGCGCGATCAGCGAAGCCAGCACCTGAGCCAGCTCCTCCCGCACCCGGATGCGCTCCGGTTCCGGCCCCGACTCTGCCTCTTCCGGACCCGCCGGCCTCGGAGCTTCGCTCCAGTCGATTCCGTCGTAATGCTTCCCCGCATTCACCCTCGCCGCCACCAGATTCTCCGACACCGGTGAGAATCCCGGGGTCATCGGGGCACTCGCCCTCTCCGGAGCTTGGGCCGGAGATTGGACCGACGGCGGGACCGGATCCGTCCGCTCACGACCCGCTGGAGCAGGCGATGGAGCGGGCGCGGGAACCGCCGATCTGGGGGATGAACTCGCGGAGGAAATGGGAGAGGCGATACCCGCCCCAGCTGCCGCCGCAGCCGCTGCCTCAGGAACTTCCTTAGCCTGGTTTATACCAGAAGCGCTTATGGGACTAGCTGCAGCGGTCTGCGATACCTCCACTACTTCTGGCATCGATTCTGCTGCGATTTCCGCCACTGCCTTCGACTTCGCCCCCCAACGTGCCTGCGCCGCTTTCTTCGCCAACGCTGACCGTTCCTCCGAACTCAACGCCGCCATCCGAGCCCGGCCGCCCTTCTTGCCGCCGGCCTTGCCGCCCTTGCGGCCCATCTCCGCCATCACTTTCGAAATGAGGCTTTCCTTCACGAATCTAATGCTAGAAGCGTTTCTGGAAGATGTCAATTGTATTTCGGATTAGAGTAGAACCCTTAATGCCAGAAGCGATAATGGGATAAGAAACTACCGATCAGGCATATAGCCTGGCATACCTCACCGCCGCATTTGTGCCAGCATTTCCCGATACGACCCCACCATCTGCCTGGTCATCACCGGCATATCCAGATTCCGCTCGACGTGGCTTCTGGCATGCTCCGCCATCTGATCCGCCGTTTCCCGATCCTCCAGCAGTGCTAGAACCTGGTCGGCAAACGCCTCCGGCTGATCCGCGAGCGAACAAATGTCCTTACCGCCGGACGCCTGCGCCGAATCCACCAACCCCTCCGCTCCCACCGTCGTCGACACCACTGGGATCCCCGCCGCGAACGCCTCGATCAGCTTCACGCGCACGCCCGACCCCGCCAGAATCGGACACACGAAGACCGCATACCGGCCCAGCGGCTCCCGCACGTCCTCCACGAATCCGCGCATTTCGATGGCCTCCTGATCCCGCACCGAATGCCTCGGTGGAGGGTCCGATCCGACGATCACCAGCCGCGCCTCCGGCTCCCGTTTCCGGATCAGTGGGAACACCCGTTTCAGGAACCAGTCGAGTGCCTCCACGTTCGGGAGGTGCCGGAAGCTTCCCAGGAAGAGCATCGTCATCGGCTCCCGCTCGGACTGCCCGTGATAGGGATATTCCGAGACCGTCACCCCCGCGCGATAGCCATCATCCACCCGCCCGGCTAGCTCCGGCAGGAAGCTCTCCAGGTACTCCCGATTGTCCCGGCTGCACACCTGGACCCGGTCCATCCGCGGCAGCATCCGGAGCTCGTACCGCAGTGCCCGCAGGTACTCCCACCGCGCCTCGATCTTCTCCTGCCACGACCCCATGTGCGGCAGCCGCCGGGCGATCGACTGGAAGTAGACGTCGTGCTCAAACAGCACGCTCGGGATCTGCCGGAACCGCCCAGCGTACTGCCCCATCACCAGGTACTCAAGCTGCACCACGTCCACCTGGTGCCGATAGATCTTGCTCTGAATCAGCCACGCCAGATCCCGGTTCCGGAACTCCCGTGGCGCATGCGGCTCGGTCGACCCCAGCGCCTTCTCCCGCCCCACCAGCCGCACGATGTACTCGGTCGACGCGCACCACCCATCCAGCTCCTCGTGCGGCGCCCGCTGATCGGCATGATCCAGCAGCACGATTAGGTGGAGGTCACACAGCTTGGAAAGCTCCCGCACCGTCTGGTACATGAACACCCCGCCCCCATGGGTCGGCGGACAGATCGGATAGGGCGCCACGAACAGGACGCTCAGCCGCTCCGGATTCGCCTCCAACCGCCCGAACGTATCCCGGAAATGCCCCCCGAGCGGTCGCCGAAATGCCTCCCGGTCGTCCACTTTTGAGAGCACCTGTGCCCGCCGCCGAGCCCCCAACGCCCGCGGCAACGCCAGCGCCGCCCGCCCGATTCCCGCAAAACTCGCCCGCCCCGGAGCCTCTCCACTGAACCAGTTCAGTATCGCCTGCGCCCAGATAAAGAAGAAGTGCGAGGCCAGCATCCCCCAGCTATGGATATTCTTCCAGGTGATCAGCACCTGGTTCCGCTTCAGGACTCCTTGGATGAACGTGTTCGAGAATTTCTTGCCGATCGTCCCCCGATGCTCGTGATACACCACGCTGCCCGGCTGATACAGGACTTTCCAGCCCCGCTTCCAGGCCATGTATCCCAGATCGGTGTCCTCATAATAGAAAGGTTCATATAAAGGATCGAACCCGCCCAGCTCCAGAAACTTCCGCCGATCGAACGCACACGAACCGCCGCCTCCATAGAACGTCGGGAACAGCTCCTCGATATCCGGCTCCACCCGATGCCCAACGACGAGGTTCCCCTGCTGCCACCAGCCCTCGGTCAGGCCGGTTTCCTCGCGCTTTTTGTTCGGATCAGAGAAGAAAATCTGGCAGGAGACCGCGAACACCTGCGCATCAGTGAACCCATTCAGCAACGGAGCCAGGAAATCCGGCTCCACCCGCATATCACTATTTAATAGGACAACGACGTCATTCTTCGCTTCCCGAAATCCCGCATTGGACCCGCCCCCGAACCCCAGGTTCCGCTCCAGCGCCAGGACCTTCACCCCCGGGAACCGCTCCCGCACGAATTCCGCGCTGCCATCCTCGGACCCGTTGTCCACCACGATGACCTCGTTCGCCGGATTCCCCGCCATCGCCGTCACCACGCTCGGCAGGTATTTCTCGAGCAGGTCCCGACCGTTCCAATTGGGAATCACGACGCTCGCCGCATCGCGCTTCGCCTTCGTATCGGCAGGCAACTCCCCCCGGCCCCGGACCGCGCTCCACACATCGGCCGCCGCCATCACCACCGCCGACCCCACCAGCGCCAACGTCGAAAACACCGCGACCGGCAGTTCCTTCAGGAATCGCCACGACCACGCAAGCCAACGCCTCAACAGGCCGATCATTTTCCGTCCGGTCGCCCCGGTCTCCGCAAGTCAAGCTGCGGACCCACGCCCAACTGCCGGCCGAGCTTGATCCACCGCGACTCCTGCACCTCGGCCAACTGATCCACCAGCTTCTGATTCTGCTCGTCCAGCGCCCGAGCCCACTCGGTCCGCTCGGCCAGCATCTTCTCCTGGCCCTCCGCCCGAATGATGGTCTCCTTCAGCCGCCCCTTCAAATCCGCGACCTCGGCCCCCAGCCGCTCCTCGGTATCCCGCGCCCACCTGGTCTTCTCGGCGTTCTCCGCGTTCAGCTCCCCGATCACCTTTGCCGCCCGACCCTGCTCGGCCGCGAATTCCTCCTGCAGCCGAACGACGCGAAGCTGCGCCGCCTTCAACTTCAGCTCCAGTTCCTTGGCCCACTTGTTCTGATGATCCAGATGCTCATGCAACCGGTTCTGCTCGGCCAGCAACGTATCCCGCTCACGGCGAAACTCCGCCAGCGACTTCTCCAGCTTCTGAATATGCAGCTCGCGCTCGCGCAGCAGATTCACCGCCGACGGCACGAATAGGAACGGCGCCAGCTCCCCCAGCGGCTCATCCGAACACAGCGCAAAAAAGAAGTTCGCATCGGCCGGATCCCCCGGAGCCTTCAGAATCTGCGCTTCCGGCTGCTGCGCCGTCCCCGGCTCATAGAACCCGAATGACTCCATCCGATCCTGCAGCAGGATCTTCACGTGCGGAAATTCGGCCTCCAGCGCCTCGCGAAATTCCTCGTACTCGAACTCATGCTCGTGAAACGGATTCGGCCCCGACTCCCCGCGCGAATCCGCATAATACAGCTTGTTCGGCGTCGAAACGAAGAACCGCCCAGCCGGACGCAGCACCCGCCTGGCTTCCTTAATCAGCAGATGCCAATCGCTTAAATGTTCGATCACCTCAAACGCCGTGATCAAATCAAACGTCTCATCGGAGAAGGGCAACGACGTCGCCGACAGCGGTAAGAACCGAGCATTCTTGTAATGATCGATCGCATAGGTCACCGCCTGGATCGATACATCCACGCCGACGGCTTCCTTCGCGTTCTTCGCCAGCACCGCCGTCCCATACCCCGAGCCGCAACCTAAATCCAGCGCCCGCGCGCCCTCGGCAAACCGAGCCGCAAACACATACCGAGCCAAATGCTCGGCCCACAGGTCGTCTTCCACCTGACCCGGAATCACGCGCTCCCCCGTGAATTCGCTCACTTGGTTTTCCCCACCTGGGTCAAGGCCTCATCGTCCTTTTCGGAGCCCGCCGCACCCGCACCAACACGCGCGTTCACCCGCACAGAGCACGGAAAGTGAAACTGGCCATAGATCGCATCCACGGCCTTCTCCATCTGCAGCACCACGGCATTATCAATCCAGTCACACATCGAATACCGGTCCAGCGGGCCGTTCGCAATCGCCGGCGAAAACGAAAACGACGAGGCGTACAGAGCCGGCACGTCCAAATAAAAGTCCACTGTACAAAGATCTCCCTTACGCATAGGAGACAGCGGAGCCCCTTCCCGTTCCGTATTCGTGCCCGCAAAATCCTGCCCCAGGTGATTGCGGAACATGAACCCGACATTGGGCCGGTCCAGATCCTGATTCGCCCGCACGCTGATCCGCACCACCACCTGCGATTGCGGCTTCAGCGTCGTCAGCATCCGACCCTCCGCATCCGTCACCGCGACCCCGATGATCTCGGCCTTCTCATCGCCAAAACGCCGGTCGATATTCGGAATCCCTTCGATAATTTCCTCCGGCGCATGCGCCTGCCCCGGCGCGGGTTCCGGGACCGCACCAGCCTGATACGCCCCGTCCTTTTCCGCCATCGCCGCCAGGTACTGATGCACCACGTCATCGGTCGCGCCCAGCGCCCGGACGTGTCCCTTATCCAGCCACAGCGCCCGATCCCCCAACGCCTTCACATCCCCGGTCGCATGCGACACAAACAGGATCGTGATCCCTCGCGCCCGCATTTCATGCACCTTTCGCATGCATCGCTGCCGAAAATAGACATCGCCCACCGCCAGCGCTTCATCCACCAGCAGCACCTCGGGATCCACGTGAATCGCCACCGCGAACGCTAGCCGCACCGCCATCCCGCTCGAGTAGGTCTTCACCGGCTGATTGATAAAATCCCCGATCTCCGCGAACGCCTCAATGTCCTTATACCGGGCGTCCATCTCCTTCGCCGACAGCCCCAGGATCGCCCCGTTCAGGTACACGTTATCCTTGCCGCTGAACTCCGGATTGAACCCCGAGCCCAGTTCCAGCAGCGCCGCCACCCGGCCATGCGCGACGGCCGTACCGGTGGTCGGTTCCAGAATTCCGGCGCAAATCTGCAGCAGCGTACTCTTGCCCGACCCGTTCTCCCCCACCACGCAAAACGTCTCGCCCTTTTGGATCTCAAAGCTGACGTCGCGCAGCGCCCAGTAATCGGTGTGATACTTGCGCGTGCCAAACATCGCCAGTTCCTTCAGCCGGTCCCGCGGAGCCGGATAGATGGAATAGCTTTTTGAGACGTTCTGGAATTGAACAGCGACCATAACGGACAAAGCGCCGGACCGAGGTCCAGGCATAGCACCCGAACAAAACCCCTGAACAATAAAATGGACGAATCCTGACGCCGCGCGCAAAGCGCTCCCAAAGTAACCGAACACCGTTCCAACGTGCGCTTAGTTAAGGATGCCATACGCCGTCACGCGCGACCGAAGAACGGGGGGCCGGGGTTCCTCGGGCACCGAAGCTTTAGCGTAGGTGGAGCCCGGCGGGAAGCATTCCTTACTGTAGGTCGGCTGCCCGAGAGGTGCGAAGCACCTTCAGAACCGCGCGCGTCAGCAAGCGCAACGCTACCGACCCCTCCCCACATCTCTCCCCACGCCAGCGCCACCAAGCGCCCCTTTCAGAAGCGCAAGCGGCTTGGCGACCGTAGCTAAGCGAAGGCTGGTAGTGCGCGCCAACGGACCCGTCCTCACTCCGCATCACCGAGAGCACCAGCCTCACAGTGGGTCGGCTGCCCGAGAGGTGCGAAGCATCTTCAGAACCGCGCGCGTCAGCAAGCGCAACGCTACCGACCCCTCCCCACATCTCTCCCCGCGCCAGCGCCACCAAGCGCCCCATTCAGAAGCGCAAGCGGTAGCGCGCGCCAACGGACTTGTTCGCAGGCCCACAATACACGCTGCGCCAGCACCACACCACCCGCCACACCCCTGCTTCACCAACCCGACAGAACACCCCAGAACGCTTGACACAGCTATCCCCGGATCCCTAGTCTTGATAGAGGGGCGGCGTAGCTCAGCCGGTTAGAGCGACGGTCTCATAATCCGTAGGTCGCTGGTTCGAGTCCAGCCGCCGCCACCATAGGCTCGCCCCCAATCTCCCGCTTTCCCCGCCGATTGCCCCCACTTTTCTTCTACCCGTAACCAGACAGGCGCGACGATCTGTCGAAGCCCCGCTCCTGTCTCCTGTCTCCGTGTCTCCTAAGAAGACTCCCCCATGATCTGCTCGTACAACCGCTCCAGCTCTTCCGGCGAAAAATAGTCGATCTCGATTTTGCCGCTCTTGGCGCCTTTCTCGACGATCCGCACCCGGGTTCCCAAGGCGCGTTCCATCTCCTCGGCGGCCGCGCGAACATTGGGATCCTGCTGCTTCTCAATTCGCCCTGTCTTCGCCAATGGCTCCCGGTCCGCCACGATCTCCTGAACCCGGGTTTCCACCTGCCGTACAGATAGACCGCGCTCGGCCGCCTTCGTCGCGACCTCGATCTGCTCCTCGGCCGTCTGCAGCCCCAGAATTGCCTTGGCATGGCTCAAGGTGAGTTGCTTCTCCGCCACCAATTGCTGGACCTCGGGAGCCAGTTTCAGCAGCCGGATCAGGTTCGCGATCGTCGTCCGATCCTTGCCCGTCCGGCGCCCGATCTCCTCTTGCGATAGCCCCAAATCCTGTGACAGACGTAGAAACGCTTCGCCGGCTTCGATCGGGTTCAGGTCCTCCCGCTGGATGTTCTCGATCAGCGCGATCTCCAGCATCTGATCGTCTGCAACTTCAAGAATTACAACGGGAACGGTCCTTTGCTCCGCCAATTTCGCGGCGCGCCACCGGCGCTCCCCGGCAATGATCTCAAAGGTGTGACCACTCCGCCGAACGATCAGAGGCTGGATGATCCCATGGACCGCGATCGACGCCGCAAGCTCCTCCAACCCCTCCTGATGGAAGACCGTGCGTGGCTGATTCGGGTTGGGATGGATGACTTCGAGCGGCAGCGTCGTAGGATTTCTCTGATACGAATCCGGCCTTTGTTCGACGGCCGGATCGGACCCGGTCGGTGAGGATGACGGCGGCGGGACGGGCCGGTTCCGGCTGGGGAGCAGGGTCGAGAGCCCTTTGCCGAGCGCTTTCTTAGCTAGGGGTCTGCGCGGTGTGTTGTCGGAGGCGCTGTTCATTGGCCAGAATTTCCTTCGCAAGTTTGATGTAGCTTTCCGCGCCACGGGACCGGGGATCGTACATGAGAATCGGTTTGCCGTAGCTGGGGGCCTCGGCCAGCCGGATGCTCCGCGGAATGACCGTCTGCAGTACCTGGTCCTCAAAAAAGTCCCGCAGGTCCTCAGAGACCTGGCGCGTAAGATTGGTCCGCTCGTCGTACATGGTCAGTAGGATTCCCTCTACCGCCAATGGATGCTCGAAGGACAGGTTCACTTTCTCGACGGTGTCCATGAGCTGAGAGATGCCCTCCAGCGCGAAGAATTCGCATTGGATGGGGATGAGCACGGAATCCGCCGCGACTAAGGCGTTCAACGTAAGCAGGTCTAAGGCGGGCGGGCAATCGATCAGGATGTAGTGATAGCGGTCGCGGAGGGGATCGAGCACGGCTTTGAGCCGGGATTCTCGCCCTTCGACGTCCACGAGGTCGATGTTCGCGGCGACGAGGTTCTTATCCGCGGGAAGGATTTCGAGCCCGTCACATTCAGTCGGGACGATCGCCTGCTCCGGTGTCACCGTACCCACCAGGACATCATAGAGCGTTTTGAGGTCTTCCAGTTTTTCGATGCCGAGGCCGGTGGTGGAGTTGCCCTGAGGGTCTGCGTCGACCAGGAGGACCCGTAAGTCGTTGGCAGCTAAGGACGCGGCCAAGTTGATTGCGGTCGTGGTTTTGCCCACGCCACCTTTTTGATTGGTGATGGCTATGACTTTGGCCATGGTGCGGATACGCAGTCCGGGGGAGATGGGGGGGCTGCGTTTTCGATAGTAACACGGGAGTGTTCCACGTGGAACAGTGCAATTCGCCGATTGTCGCCTTTGGGGAGTGTTCCACGTGGAACAGTATGGACTGAGGTTTGGACTTCGGGGGAGTGTTCCACGTGGAACAGTATGGACTGAGGTTTGGGCTTCGGGGAGTGTTCCACGTGGAACAGTATGGACTGAGGTTTGGGCTTCGGGGAGTGTTCCACGTGGAACAGTATGGACTGAGGTTTGGGCTTCGGGGAGTGTTCCACGTGGAACAGTATGGAGTGAGGCTTGGACTTCGGGGAGTGTTCCACGTGGAACAGTGCGAATTGAGGTTTGAACTTCGGGAAGTGTTCCACGTGGAACACTTTGGGTTGCCAATCTACCGCCGTCGGGAGGGTGTTCCACGTGGAACACTGTAAAATTACGGGTTGGGGTTGTGAGGAAGTGTTCCACGTGGAACACTCACGAGATAGCGTTCTTTTCCCCAGGGCAAAAGCTCCCCGCCACCCAGGGATTCCGCGTCCACGGCCCCGATCAGCAACATTCTGTGTTCCCCATAGGGAAGCCGCAACACGTCCGCCGGGGTCACTGCGCGGGTGACCAGCCAGTCGAATTCTTCGTGAATGTCCTCGGCGCGCTTCGCCAGCACGCGGACATTGGGCAAATCTCGGGTGGCCTCGGTCAGGAACACGGCCTTCCGTTGGTGCGACTCAACCAGCGTCACCGAGCATTCCGGACGCAGAATCGCGATCGGAATCCCCGGAAACCCGCCACCCGACCCGATATCGGCGATTCGCAGCGGCCCGGCCGGTAACCGCAGCGCAGCCAGCAAGGATTCGCAATAGTGCAGGCGCGCGGCGTCCTCCGGCGAGGAAATCCGCGTCAGGTTCAGCTTCCGGTTCCAGCGGACCAAAAGGTCGTAATGCGCTGCTAACTGATCCAGTTCAGTGGAGTTCAGGGCCCCGTAGGGCGCAAACTCAGTCGCGAGAATCTGCCGAAAGTCCAAGGTTCTAAAGGGGTTCTAAAAGGGTTTCTTAGTTTTGTGGCGTGGTCAGGCGGAGGTAGACGTCCAGAACCGCGATCGCCGCCGGCGTCACCCCGGGAATGCGCCCGGCCTGGCCCAGCGTCTCCGGGCGGACGCGCATCAGCTTCTCCCGGACCTCATTCGACAGGCCGTGAACCGTCTCATAGCGGAACTCCAGCGGAATCCGCCGATGCTGGGCATCCCTCAACCGGTCGACCTGGCGTTGCTGCTGCGCCAGATAACCGGCATACTTCAGCTCAGTTTCGACGGTTTCGAGCACGCCGCGCATCGGATCCTGCAACGGCAACTTCAGATCGTGGATGCGGGCGGCGGGGCGGCGCAGCCAGTCCGACAGCAGCGGGCGGCCGGAATCCTCCGAGCGGTTGCTGTTCAGGTATTCGCGGACCAATTGCTTCTGGGCCTGCTTGGCCTGAAAGAGCTCCCAGCGGGCATCGTCGACCAGACCGACCCGGCGGCCGATCGGGGTCAGGCGTTCGTCGGCGTTGTCGATGCGGAGGTGCAGGCGGAACTCGGCGCGGGAGGTGAACATGCGGTACGGCTCGTCGGCGCCGCGGGTGATCAGGTCCCCGATCATGATGCCGATGTAGCCTTCGTTGCGTTCAATGATGACGGGGTCGAGGCCGCCGATTTTGCAGGCGGCGTTCAGACCGGCGATCAGGCCCTGGGCGGCGGCTTCCTCGTAGCCGGAGGTTCCGTTGATCTGGCCGGCGAGAAAGAGCCCATCGATGCGCTTGACCTCCAGGGTGTGCTTCAGCTCGCGGGGATCGACGGCGTCGTACTCGATGGCGTATCCGTGCCGGAGAATTCTGGCATTTTCCAGGCCCTCGACCGAGGCGATCATGCGGTCCTGGACGTCGGCCGGCATGGAGGTGGATAGACCGTTGACGTAGACCTCGTTGGTGTCGAGGCCCTCCGGCTCCAGGAAAATCTGGTGGCGCGGCTTGTCGGGGAACTTGACGATCTTGTCCTCAATGGACGGGCAATAGCGGGGGCCGATGCCCTCAATGGCGCCGGAGAACAGCGGCGACCGGTGGATATTGTCCCTTAAAAGTGAATGGGTTTCATCCGATGTAAATGCAAGATAACAAGGTACTTGTGTAGATTCTATGTTTGTCGTAACAAAGGAGAAAGGCGTAGGTTCCGGGTCTCCGTGCTGGGGCGGAAAGCGGTCCCAGGGGATGGTGTCGCCGTCAAGCCGGGGCGGGGTTCCGGTCTTGAGGCGTTTCCAGGAGTTGGTGTCGCGGAAGATCTCGCGGAACTGATTGCCGAGCAGGTCCGAGGACTTCTCGCCGGTGCGGCCACAGGAACGGGTGACCTCGCCCATGTGCGCGAGCCCATTTAAGAAGGTTCCGGTGGTGATGATGACTGCTTCGGCGGCGAGCTCAGTCCCGTCGGCAAGGCGAACGCCCGTGACACGGCGCCGGGGTTGCGCCTCCTGCAAAACCAGTTCAGCGACTTCGCCCTCAACGAGCTCCAGGTTTGCTTCGGCCAACATGCGCTCCCGCATCTGGACTCGGTACTGCTTTTTGTCGCATTGGGCTCGGGGCGACCAGACGGCGGGCCCTCGGCTGGTGTTGAGCAGGCGAAACTGGATGCCGACCTGGTCAGTGTGCTGGCCCATGATGCCGCCGAGCGCATCGATTTCGCGGACCAGGTGACCTTTCGCGATGCCACCGATGGCCGGGTTGCAGGACATCTGCGCGATGAGCTGGGTGTTCATGGTCACCATGGCAGTGCGGAGGCCCAGGCGGGCGCAGGCGCGGGCGGCCTCGACACCGGCGTGTCCGGCTCCGACGACGATGACTTGGTAGTGGGTGATCACCTTATTCTTTAGGATACAGGGTGCTTCGTACTCTTCGGCAGCTTGCTTGCAGAGGTCGTGCCCATGTTTTCGGATTGCCGCGAGGCAAGGCCGGCCTTGAGAGATTCGCGTCACTTCGGGTGGTGTTTGCACGCGGCGTTGATGGCTAGAGAAAGTGCCCGTTGCGCTCCCTCGCGGTCGCGGTTCTGAAGGGTTGGTGGCGCTCGCGCGGGGGATTGAGTGCAGGGAGGTCGGATACGTTGGCGCGCGCTACCGCTTGCGCTTCTGAACGGGAGGTCGTTGCGTTCCGAACTGTGACAACCTATCGAGGATCGGGAAGGCAAACCGTCCCGCCGGCTGAACGCCGGCCCCCCGAGGGGGGCGGATGCGGAGATCCGTGCTACCTGGGCTTGAGGATTGGAGGACGATGGCGGGGCATGGCCCCGCCCCACTTGCCTAACTCGTCGCTGCTCGCTTTGCGCTTGGCTTTGACAAGTTGGAAAACCCGTCACCACCAACTCTGCAATTAGACGTCGAGGTTGCGGACGTCGAGGGCGTTCTCTTCAATGAATTTGCGGCGGGACTCGACGTTTTCGCCCATCAGCGTGGTGAAGATTTCGTCGGAGAGGACGACGTCTTCGAGCGAGACCTTGAGCAGCGTGCGCTTTTCGGGATCCATGGTGGTTTCCCACAACTGCTCGGCGTTCATCTCGCCGAGACCCTTGTAGCGCTGCACGCTGACCTCGCGGGCGCCGGCATCCTTGATGTAGGCGAGCAGATCGCGCCAGTTTTCCTGCTTGTCGCGATTTTCCTTCTTGACCACCACGAACGGCGCCTTGTTCAGCTTGGCCGTCTCCTTGGCCAGAACGCGGAAGCGGCGGTACTCGGGCAGGCTGGCGAGCTCAGCGTCGATGGCGCGCTCGGCCTTGGTCGGATCCTTGAAGGTGACCATCCAGGCGGAATGCTCTTCTTCCTTCCTGATGGCGGCGTCGAGCTTGGCGTCCTTGAGCGCGTTGTACAGCGCTTCGACGTTGGACTTCTCTTCGAAGTCGGCGCGGTGGTCGATTGCCAGCTCCGCGTTGGCCAGAGCCGCGACCACGCGCGGTTCGCGCAAACGCCGTTCCAGCTTACGCCAGGCGGCTTGGAACTCGTCGAGCTGCATCAGAAAATTGCGAAGCTCGGTGCCTTCGAGCTTCGTGCCGTCGGCGCATTCGACTTCAATATTCTCAATGGCCCGGCGCAGGATCTCGCGGGTGAATTCCTTGTCGTCCTTGATGTACTTTTCGCTGCGGCCCTTCTTGACGCGATAGAGCGGCGGCTGGGCGACGTAGATGTGGCCGCGCTTGATCAGCTCCTGCATGTGGCGGAAGAAGAAGGTGAGCAGCAGGGTGCGGATGTGCGAGCCGTCGACGTCGGCGTCGGTCATGATGATGATCTTGCCGTAGCGCAGCCGGGTGATGTCGAAGTCCTTGGCCGATGCCGGTGCCGATGGCGGTGATCATGGCGCGGATTTCCTCGTGGCCCAGCATCTTGTCGTAGCGGGCCTTTTCGACGTTGAGGATTTTGCCCTTCAGCGGAAGGATGGCCTGGAAGCGGCGGTCGCGGCCGCTCTTGGCGGTGCCGCCGGCCGATTCGCCCTCGACCAGGAAGAGTTCGCAGCGTTCCGGATCGCGCTCCTGGCAGTCGGCGAGCTTGCCGGGCAGTCCGCCGGAATCGAGCGCGCCTTTGCGGCGGGTGAGGTCGCGGGCCTTGCGGGCGGCTTCGCGGGCGCGGGCGGCATCGATCGCCTTGGAGACGATCTTCTTCATCACCGGCGGATTCTTGTCGAAGAACTCGCCGAGCTTCTCGTTGACGCAACTGCACGACGTAGCCCTGGATGTCGGAGTTGAGCTTGCCCTTGGTCTGGCCTTCAAACTGCGGCTGGGGCAGCTTCACGCTGACCACGGCGATCAGGCCTTCGCGGACGTCGTCGCCGGAGAGGTTCTCCTTGACGTCCTTGAACAGGCCGGCGGCCTGGCCCGCGGCGTTGATGGTGCGCGTCAGCGCGCTGCGGAATCCGGAAAGGTGGCGTGCCGCCGTCGACGGTGTTGATGTTGTTGGCGAAGCTGAAAACCTTTTCGCCGTAGGTGTCGTTGTACTGCAGCGCGACTTCCATCGACGAGCGTGCCGCTTTCGCATCTCGCGCTCGCCTTCAAAGTGAGATGGGCTTGTCGTGCAGCACGCCCTTGCCGTTGTTGAGCATGCTTGATGAACTCGGCGATGCCGCCGGAGTAGTGGAACTCGCTTTTGCGCTCCGGGGTCCTGGCGCTCGTCGATCAGGGTGATGGTGAGGCCTTTGTTGAGGAAGGCCAGCTCGCGCAGACGCTGGCCAGGGTGTCGAAGTTGAACTCCAGCGCGTCCATGATCGAGGGGTCGGGCTTGAAGGTGATCTTGGTGCCGGTCTTTTTGCCGGCCTTGCCGGTCTGGGCCAGGGGAGCCTTCGGGGCGCCCTTTTCGTATTCCTGCTCCCAGGTGGAGCCTTCGCGCCAGATCTCGAGCTTCAGCACTTCCGAGCAGCGCGTTGACGCAGCTCACGCCGACGCCATGCAGGCCGCCGGAAACTTTGTAGGAATTGGAGTCGAACTTGCCGCCGGCATGGAGCTTGGTCATCACGACCTGCGCGGCCGAGACGCCTTCGCCTTTATGAATCCCCACCGGGATGCCGCGACCGTTGTCGATGACGGTGACCGAGTTGTCCACGTGGATGGTGACCTGATACTGTGTCGCAGTAGCCGGCGAGCGCTTCGTCAACGGAGTTGTCGACGACTTCATAGACCAAGTGGTGCAGACCCTGCTCGCCGGTGGAGCCGATGTACATGGCTGGGCGTTTTCGTACGGCCTCCAGACCTTCGAGAACCTTGATACTGCTGGAATCGTACGATTCGCTGGATTGTTTTGTTGCCATGTGTAGTGTCTAACTGCCTTCGCGGTTACTTCTCCATTAGCCCTTCCCGGACTCCGGGGCGGCAGCAGCGCGGGTAATCCCCGCCACTGGCTTCGCCGCTACATTCTTCGCGAGCCCGCCGAACGGGTCAGATGCGCATCGGCATGATCACGTAGCGATAGTTCGCGCTGTCACCCGCGGGACGCAACTCGCCGGCACTGTGCGGATCCTTGAACAGGAAGCGCACTTCGTCGGTGCCGACGACGCGCAGGAAGTCGACCATGTACTGCGCGTTGAAACCGATCTCAACGCTTTCGCCGTCGTAGGGGACCGGGATGCTCTCCTCGCTTTCGCCGGTATCGGAGACCGAGGAGTGAATCTTGACTTCGCCGTCGGCGACCCTGATGCGGATCGCGCGGGACCGCTCGTCGGAAAACTGGGCGACGCGTTCGATGGCTCCGCGCAATTCTTCGCGGTTCAGCGTGATCGAATGGGGCTGCTCCTTGGGCAGGACGCGCTCATAGTCGGGGAAGTTGCCGGTCAGCTTGCGGCTGAGCAACAAGCGGTCGCCAAGTTCGAAGAACAGGTGATTCTCGTCGCCGGAGAACTTCACGGTGGCGTGGGCGTCGGATTCGCCAGAGAACTTCATCAGCTCATTCATCGCCTTGCGCGGCAGCAGGGCGCGATAGGATCCGGTGACGCCGGGGAGTTCCTCGCTGGATTCGACCATGGCCAGACGGTGTCCGTCAGTGGCGACCATGACCAGGCCGTTTTCGCGCAGGACCAACAATGCGCCGTTCAACGTGAAGCGCGACTCTTCGGTGGAGATGGCGAAGATCGTTTTCGAGATCATGCCGGCCAGGACGCCGATGGGGATCTCGGCGAGCACTTGCGGCATCGCCGGGAGCTCCGGGAAGCTATCGCGCGACATGCCCGCGATGCGGGTGCGGGAACGGCCGCTAACCAGCGAGACCCAATGGTTGTCCTGGGTCTTCATCTGCACGTCGCCATCCGGCAGCAGGCGAACGTAGTCGAGCAGGCGGCGCGCGGGAATGGTTCCGGCGCCTTCTTTCTTCACCCGGGCCGGACAGACGCAGCGGATTCCCAATTCAAGGTCGGTGGCCGTCAGCACGATCTTTTCAGCGTCGGCTTCCACCAACACGTTCGACAGGATGGGGATCGTAGTCTTCTTCTCAACCACCCCTTGAGAGAGGTTCAGCTCGCGAACGAGATCAGCCCGGCTGACGGTAAATTCCATGAGTATGCCTTATTGGACGGTTGTCTTGCGACGTTGGGTTGGACCGCTTCGGATGTGTCGAAAAGGAGGTCCTTACGACTGTTCTGAGTACACTTTCAAAACATCCATTCAGAAACCGAATTCGTAGGGCCTGTTGAAACGTCGATTTCCTTCTAAATTATAGCAAGATCGTACAGTTAAAACTACAGAACTTGTGAGCGTGGCAGTGGAGCCGGTTGCAAGACTCGGGTCCGCGCGAATTCCCACATGGCTTCTCACAGGGGGTTTTGAGGGGTCCCTGTGAAAAACAGAATAACTTCAATTTAATGTTTCGGTTAGCATGTGCAGGAGTCTGTTGAGATCCGCATCAGTGTGGCGGAGCTTCTCAATCTTCTGCACCGAGTGGAGAACGGTGGTGTGATGCTTGCCACCGAAGAAGCGGCCGATCTCGGGCAGTGAGGCGCGCGTGAGGTCCTTGATCAGGTACATGGCGATCTGGCGCGGGTAGGCGATCTGGCGCGTGTTGGACTTCTGCTTGAGCTGGGTAGGCGGCATCTCGAAGTGCTCGGCGACGGCCTTGAGGATCGATTCGATGGTGATGCGGCGCTCGGGCGAGGAGATCAGGTATTTCAGCGTCTGCTGCGCCATCTGCAAGTTGACCGGGGCGCCGGTGACCGAAGAATAGGCGATCAGCTTTACCAGGGCGCCCTCGAGCTCGCGCACGTTGGATTTGGTCTTGGTGGCGATGTAGATGCGGACCTCTTCGGGGAGGTCGACGCCTTCCATTTCGGCCTTCTTGTCGAGAATGGCCATTTTGGTTTCGAGGTCGGGCGGCTGGACGTCGACCATCAGGCCCCATTCAAAGCGGGAGCGGAGACGCTCGACCAGGCCGGAGATGCTGTTGGGGGGCTGATCGCTGGAAAGGACGATTTGCTTCTGGTGATCGAAGAGCTCGTTGAAGGTATGGAAGAACTCCTCCTGGGTGCGTTCCTTGCCGGCCAGGATCTGGATGTCGTCGACGAGCAGGACGTCGGCCGAGCGGTAGTGGCGCTGGAACTGAGGCATGCGGCTGGCGCGGATGCTCTGGATCATCTCATTCATGAACCGCTCGCTGGAGGTGTACACCACGTTCATGGAGGGGTATTGATCCAGCAGCGCGCGCCCGATGGCGTGCATCAGGTGGGTCTTGCCCATCCCCACTCCGCCATAGATAAATAAGGGGTTATAGCTCTTCGAGGGGTTCTGGGCGACGGCCGAGGCGGCGGCGTGCGCGAACTGGTTGCAGCTTCCGACCACGAAGTTATCGAAGCGGAACTTGGGGTTCAGTTGTCCGGATACCAGCGGCATCCCGATCGTGTCGCGAATCACCGGAGCAGCGCCAGCGTTTGGGGCGGATCCGGCCATACTGCCGTTAGTCCCGTTTGCGAGGTAAATGATAGATTGAATGGGCAGATCGAGGTCCCGGAGGGTGCTCTGAATCTGCGTGGAGAATTCCTGCTCGATGTACTCTTTGGTGACTTGGTCTGGAACGTCCACGAGGAGGGTACCATTCTCAAAGCCCCGCTGTTCGGTGCTAAGAATCCAGTTTTCGAATTCTTGCGCGGACATATGGGTAGCCAAGTGCGTCTTGATCTCTCCCCAGATGTTTGCGCGTAGCGAAGTTGCGGTTGCGGCACCGGCCGGTGATCCGTTGTGCATAAGTTTTGGTCTTCCGCTTGTCAGGCGTTCAGCAAGTCCGTAGAATGGACGCAAGATTCCCACACAGTTTCCACAGATTGTGAAAAACAGTGGTCTAGTGTTGCTGTGACGGGGGTATCTCTTAGGCTGCTGCCTGCGATGAACACGTAGGGAATCTGCTTAACCCTGTCCCCACCGCGGAAACAAGCATAACAACAAAATTTCGATATGGGAAGCCTTTGTTATAAATTTTTAACACGTTGTAATTCAACAGCTTAGTCCATCGGCCTCATTCCCTACAAGGGTAGTACAACATTTCCATTTCGAGCTGTTGAAACGCCAAAAACGTTCTGATTTGACCTTGTTGAAACAATTCCGTAGGCCCTTGGAGGGACGATGAGATAGGGAAAATCCCGGAACTTGTTCGGTCATTTCTGCCTGTGAGGAACGTTCGGCAAACGCGTTTCGCACCTGTGGAATCCTGGGTGCGCAGACGCAAAATCCCGCTCATCGAGCGCAGGCTCTCTGCATCCTGGTTCTATGATTACGCTTGTCCCGCGTCGAAGGCTCAGGGAATAGGTTCGCAGAAAACCCCAACTGAACCGGTTCAGCTTCGCGGCGTCGAAAGCGTTTGTCGCCGAGGCTAGGAAAGAGTACAGTGTGGGAGACGCATTCTGTGGGGATTGTGTTTCCTGATCACGCTGGGTTTGTGCCTTGGCTTGGGCGCTGGTGGGCACCGGGCACTGCCGCGACACAACGGAGGGGAAAATGGACGAAATCATGAAGCCGCCCCCGGAGCAAGAAATCTTGGCCACTGCTCCGGCGCCGGATTCTATGGAGCGCGGAATTTTTTGGATCCCGGTGGGCATTTTTGTGTTGTACACCGCCCTGAACATGCTGGACCGGCAGTTGCTGGCCGCCGTGGCGCCGACGCTGATGGAAGAATTCCAGTTGAACAACGCGCAGTACGGCGCGGTGGTGTCGAGCTTTTATGCGATCGCCACGTTCGGAGCTCCGCTGGCCGGCTTGTTTATCGATAAGGTGGGGCTGCGGATCGGGGCGTCGATTGCGATCGGCATCTGGTCGATTTCGGGGGCGCTGACCGGTCTTACCAGTTCCTTGCGGGGCTTGATGGCGTGCCGGCTGGGACTGGGGTTGGGGGAATCCGGTGGCGGAGCCTCGCCGGGCGCGGTGCTGGCACGGTATATGAGTCCGGCGCAACTGGGCGTGGGCCAGGCGCTGCTGGCGAGCGGCACCAGTATCGGTGCGATCGCGGCCCCGTTGGTGGTGGCGGCAATGGCTCCGGCGTATGGCTGGCGTTCGGTCTTTATTGTTACCGGCGTTCTGGGTTTGCTGTGGGTTCCGCTGTGGCTGCTCACGTCGAAGGCGATCCCGCCGCGGTTTGAGCGGACCAAACAAAACTCCATGCCGTTGCGGCAACTGCTGCGCGACCGGCGGCTGTGGGCGGTGGTGGCTGCGTATGCGCTGTCGCGGCAGACGCTGTGGGTCCAATGGACGACGTTATATTTCACCGAGCAGCGCGGATTAACCATGGTGGAAGCAAACCAACGGTTTTCCTGGTATCCCTCGGTGTTCGGCGCGCTGGGGGCGTTCACGATCGGGGCGCTGGTGATGTACTGGGTCCGCAAGGGCACGCCCGGGTTGACGGCGAGGCTGCGGGCTTGTCTATGGTGCTCGCCGTTTCTGCTGATCACAGCAAGCTTGCCGCTGGTGGGGTCGACCAATCTGGCGGCGATCCTGGTGGGGCTGAGTTTCTTCTTCAGCGTCTGCGTGTGGACGTCGATCCATCTGTTGCCGATCGACCTCTGGGGCGTGGGACGCGCGGCGTTTACTTACGCAATCCTCGAATGCGCGTTTACCGGTGGACAGACGTTTGCCTCGCCGGCGGTCGGCGCGCTGGTGGACGCTTATGGATTCAACGTCGTGTGCGTCATCATGCCGGTGTTTCCGTTGCTGGCGGTGGCGATTTTGTGGGCGAGCTTTCGGAATCACCGGTCGCTTGGCTCGGGGTCGGTGGAGATCTAGTCGTTGCGCTTCTGACGCGCGGGTTCTGAAGGGTGGTGCTGGCGCAACGGGAACTTGTGGTTGGCGGGCGGTCCCGCTCCCTCTATCGGTCGCGGTTTGGTGCGGACGGGTGGATGTGGCGAGCAGGACAGGGTCTGGCGAGGGACTGGTACTGCGCGGGAGGGCTGCCTGCTTCGCAGTCTGAGCCCTCCGCAAGCTGAACCTCGCCCCACATGGCGGTGCTGGCGCGGGTGGGTGATGTGGGTAATGTGGACAGAGGACGGGTTCGTTGCGCTTGCTGACGCGCGCGGTTCTGAAGGGTGGTGCTGGCGCAACGGGAACTTGTGGTTGGCGGGCGGTCCCGCTCCCTCTATCGGTCGCGGTTCGGTGCGGACGGGTGGATGTAGCGAGCAGGACAGGGTCTGGCGAGGGACTGGTACTGCGCGGGAGGGCTGCCTGCTTCGCAGTCTGAGCCCTCCGCAAGCTGAACCTCGCCCCACATGGGGGTGCTGGCGCGGGTGGGTGATGTGGGTAATGTGGACAGAGGACGGGTTCGTTGCGCTTGCTGACGCGCGCGGTTCTGAAGGGTGGTGCTGGCGCAACGGGAACTTGTGGTTGGCGGGCGGTCCCGCTCCCTCTATCGGTCGCGGTTTGGTGCGGACGGGTGGATGTAGCGAGCAGGACAGGGTCTGGCGAGGGACTGGTACTGCGCGGGAGGGCTGCCTGCTTCGCAGTCTGAGCCCTCCGCAAGCTGAAGCTCGCCCCACGTGGGGGTGCTGGCGCGGTGGGTGATGTGGATCGAAGCTCGGGTTCGTTGCGCTTGCTGGCGCGCGCGGTTTTAAAGGATGAACGCGGCATCTTATTATTTACGGATGGCAGCCGGGCTTGCCGAGCTCCAGCGTTCGCCGGTGGCGGCGGATCCGGTGGCGGCGATTCGTGATCAGATGGCGAATCGGGAGCGGCATTTTCTCCACCTGGCACGGGCGGTGCTGGAGAATCCGGATCATTTGTATCGTTTGCTGTTCGATCAGGCGGGCTGCAGCTATGCGGATCTGGAGGCGTCGGTGGAGCGCAAGGGTCTGCACCAAACGATGCGAGAGCTGCTCGAAGCCGGCGTCTATGTGACGCATGAGGAGTATCGCGGGCGGACCGAGATCGTGCGCGGCGGGCGCCACATCCGGTGGAGCGCGGATCTGTGGCGGAATCCGGCCGGGGATGGCGGGCGGAATCTGCAGGCCACCAGCGGGAGCACCGGAAATCGGATGGTCACGGCGGTGAGCAACGAGTTCCTGCTGTACCGGGAAGGCCACGAGTGGATCGAGATCGAGGAGATGGGCTTGCGCGAGCGGGCCCGCGTGCTGCTGGGCGCGGTGCTTCCTTCGAGCTGGCCGATCCGGCGGATCATCACGTGGCACCGGCTGGGGGTCCCCACCGACCGGTGGTTCGCTCCGGGTGTGGAGGTCCCGTGGCAGTATCGCTGGACGACGCGGTTGCTGGTGATGCAGGCGCGGGCGCTGGGCGCGCAGGCTCCGATGCCGGAGTATTTGCCCGCCAATGACTTTCGGCCGGTGGTGCGGGCGCTGGAACAGTTTCGGTCCGAGGGGCGGCCGGCGTATGTCCGTACGATGGTGAGCATGGCGACGCGGGTTGCCAGCACGGCGCGGGATCAAGGCAGCAACATCGAAGGTACGGTGTTCAGTGTGTCGGGGGAGGCGCTGAGTTCGGCGAAGCGGGCGCTGATCGAGGGGGTTGGGGCGCAGGTGGTGTCACTTTACGGGGCGACCGAGTTCGGGACGTTCGGATTCGCGTGCCGGGCGTTGACGGGCACTGACCGGGTGCATCTTTATGAAGACAATTTGCTTCTGACGTCGTACGGGTTGCCGGAGTTGGAGCGGGAGACGCTGTTTGTGACCAGCCTGGCGCCGCGGGGTCCGCGGATCCTTATTAATGTGGGGGTGGACGATTGCGCGACGCTCGAGGAGGGGTCGTGTGACTGCCTATATCAGAAGCTCGGGATGACGCGGCAGGCGCATTCGATTTTCAGCTACGGGAAGCTCACCAGCCAGGGGATCACGATGGATGCGGCGGATCTGGTGGCGCTGCTGGAGGTGGAGTTGCCGGGTCGGTTCGGGGGGCATGCGGGGGACTATCAGCTGGCGGAGGTGGATGGGGCCGAGCAGAGCTCGGTTGTGCTGCGGGTGCGTCCGGGCCGGGTGGATGCGACGGCGCTGGATGCGGTGCGGGAGTTTTGTTTAGAGAGACTTGGGGGGCTGAGCGGGGGGAGTTTGTCGCGTCGGCTGTGGGAGTTTACCGGTGGGCTGCGGGTGGTGCTGGAGGATCCGGAGGAGACGGCAACGGGGAAGGTCCACGCGATTCGGCTATTGGGGGCGAGGCGAGCGAGCTAGCAAGATGGAGAGCGGAGAAGCGCCGGGTTTCCAAGCCCAGCGAATCCGTCGCGGACAGGAATGTCCGCGCCACTTGAGGAGGCGAGGGAAATCGCCCCCACATCCGTTGGGATAGTGCTTCGTGGGTGGGGAAAGGTGAACTTTCCCGCCGGCTGAACGCCGGCCCCCAAACCGGGCGTTACCAGAACTCAGGGTGGATCGAATTGTTACGGGCAGTGCGCTGCGGCATCTCCATTGACAGTTGCAGAAAACGGCAATTCACGCAATCGAGGCTCAGGTTCTGTATACTGCTCGAAGGGAACGACTTATGACTTACTTCCATCAATTTCGATCGACTTATGTACAGCGGATGGCCCTGCCGGCCGTTCTGCTCACTCTGACGTTTGGACTCGCAGCCTGCTCTTCGGCCACCGAAGAAGCGGAAGAAACCGCGGAGACGGCGGAGGAAAATATCACGGCTGCGACCAATGTCCCGGCGGGCTGGTCCTTCCGCGGCGACGGCGGCACTGGCGAAAACAGCATGATGATGGCGATGGCCGGCAACACCTATCACTGCGTGATGGGCGGGCCGCCGACCGACACCGGCATCTTCTATAACCCGGAATGGACCGCGACGGGGGACTTCACCTTCGCCGCCACGATGACCGAGAACATGAAAGCGACGCACCCGACCTCCTATGGGCTGATCTTCGGCGGCTCGAACCTGGATGCGACCGACCAGATGTACTCGTATTTCCTGATTCGGCAGAACGGGGAATTTTATATTGCGAATCGGGACGGCGCGGACGTGAAGTCGGTGGTGGAATGGACCGCCAATGACGCCATCAACGCGGAGGCGGCGGACGGCACGCAGACCAATACGCTGAGCGTCCAGGTCTCGGGCGGGAACGTGATTTTCAGCGTGAACGGTAAGCAAGTCCAGACGCTGCCGGCGGCGGATCTGCATACGGCGGGGAGTTCGGGTTCCGCATCGGGCATGCGCTGGATGTGACGATCACCGACGTGAAGATGTAATTGGTGCGCGGGTCGCCGCGCGGCAGGACAATTTTGTAGGGATCGCAGGCAGACTGTAACCGGTCTGCCTGTGTTTTTTTTGGGGGCGGGATGGCGGGGCATGGCCCCGCCCCACGTGGAGGGCGCGGGGGTGGATTTGCCCGCATGCTGACGCATGGCGGTTCTGTGGTGGCGGTTGGATGTAGTGAGCGGGGGTGGATTTGCCCGCATGCTGACGCATGGCGGTTCTGTGGTGGCGGTTGGATGTAGTGAGCGGGGGTGGATTCGCCCGCATGCTGACGCATGGCGGTTCTGTGGTGGCGGTTGGATGTAGGGAGCGGGGGTGGATTTGCCCGCATGCTGACGCATGGCGGTTCTGTGGTGGCGGTTGGATGTAGTGAGCGGGAGTGGATTCGCCCGCATGCTGACGCATGGCGGTTCTGTGGTGGCGGGTTGGGGAAGCGCGCGGGACGGGTGGGTTGACAGGAGTGGGAGCTGCCGCAAAGGGTGGATACAGCACGGGAGGGCGGAACGCCCTCCGCAAGCTGAACCTCGCCCCACGTGGCTGTGTGTCCAGGTCTCGGGGGGCTGGGTGCGCTGAATTGGGTGTGCTGAATAATGATAAGCTCACGAAATGAGACGTCGTTTTTCTGCTGCTGCTTCGTCGAAGTCCGTTTCCTCCCCGTTTTTTGCGCGATTTGCCGCGGTTTTCCTGCTTGCGGTGGCTCTGGTGGGTTGTTCGTCGGAGCCGGCCGAGACCGCCGGTGCCGGAGCCGAGGATTCGCGTCCGTACCTGCTGGAGCGGGTTGAAGATGCGGCGGTCGTGCAGATCTACGCCGATGGGTTTGAGGGTCTGGACGAGCAGAACAAGGAGCTGGTCTGGCATCTGTATCAGGCGGCGGTGGCGGGTCGCGACATCTACTATGACCAGCGGTATGTGCATGGGCTGGACATGCGCGACACGTTTGAGGCGATCCTGGGCAACAGCGACGGGGTGGATGCCGATGTGCTGGAGGAGGTCGTCCGGTACGCCAAGCTGTTCTGGCTGAATACGGGTCCGTTCAATAATCTGACGGCGCAGAAGTTCGTCATGAACATCACGCCGGAGGCGTTCGCGCAAGCGGCCCACATCGCACAGGCGAACGGCGCGCAGTTCCCGACGGCCGAAGGCGAGTCGCTGGATGATTTGCTGGCGCGGCTGGAACGCCCGTTCTTTGATCCGGCTTACGATGCGTCGGTGACGACGAAGTCGCCCGGGCCGGGCGGCGACATCCTCACCGAAAGCGCCAACAATCTCTACAACGACGTCACACTCACCGATGTGGCGACGTTTACCGAGAAGTTCGGTTTGAACTCGCGGTTGGTGAAGCGCAACGGCAAGCTCGAGGAGGAAGTGTATCGGGTGGGCGGGCTGTACGATCCGCAGATCCGCGAGATCATTCGCCACCTGGAGCAGGCGATCCCGCTGGCGACGCCGCAGATGGCCAAGGCACTCGAAGCGCTGGTCGAGTACTATCGCGTGGGTACCGGCGAAGCGCGGCGCGCCTATGACATCGCATGGGTGGCCGACACCAACTCCCCCGTGGATACGATCAACGGCTTCACCGAGGTCTACATGGATCCGCGCGGGGTGAAGGGCTCGTGGGAAGCGCTGGTGTTTTACGTGAATCAGGAAAAGACGGCGGGCATCAAGGCGCTGGCGGCCGATGCGCAGTGGTTTGAGGACAACATGCCGTGGGTGGATCAATACAAGAAAGAAGGCGTACAGGGGATCACGGCGAATGCGATTGACGTGGTGGTGGAGACGGGCGATTCGGGTCCGGTGACGCCGATCGGGATCAACCTGCCGAATGATTCGACGGTGCGCGAGCAGTATGGCAGCAAGTCCGTGTCGCTGTCGAATGTGACTGAGGCGTATGACAAGTCGAGTCCGGAAGGGTTCCGCACCGAGTTCACCTGGGATGCGGCCGAGGCGGAACGGTCCGAACGTTGGGGCACGCTGGCCGGCGAGCTGCTGACCGATATGCATGAAGTGATCGGGCATGCGTCGGGCAAGCTCGCTCCGGAGGTGAAGGGAAATCCGGCGGGGCTGATCAAGGAATATTATTCGGCGCTGGAGGAGGGTCGGGCGGACCTGGTGGGGTTGTATTTCATCAATAATCCCAAGCTCGCCGAGTTGGGGCTGGTGGATGCGGCGGATCAGGCCGAGGTCGCGCGGACCGAGTATGAAGGCTACACGCGGAATGCGCTGGTGCAGCTCCGGCGGGTACGGGAAGGCGACACGATCGAGGAAGATCACATGCGCAACCGGCAGATGGTCGTCTATTGGCTCATGGCCAACACGGATGCCATCGAGATCCGGCAGCGCGACGAGAAAACCTACTACGTCATGGCGGATGCCGAGGCGTTCCACGATGGGGTGGGTCGGCTGCTGGCTGAGGTGCAGCGGATCAAGTCCGAGGGAGATTACGAAGGGGCCAAGGATTTGTTCGATACCTATGGCGTGCACTTTGATCCCGCGCTGCGGGATCAGGTGGTGGCAAGGGTGGAGGCGCTGGACTTGCCTTCGTATTCGGGGTTTGTGATGCCGCGGCTGGAGCCGGTGATGTCGGGCGAGACGATCACGGACGTAGACATTTCCTATCCGCAGGATCTGGAGACGCAGATGCTGCATTTTGCGGATATGACTCGGGCGACGCGGCAGGAGTTCCGGGAGCAGCGGGGGGGGTTTTAGGGGGGGTGCGTTGACGGGTTGGAAAACCCGTCACCACCAGGTGGGTTGTGAGTTTGTGGCGCTAGCGCGTTGAGGTTTGTGGGTTGGGGAGGGTCCCGCTCTCTATCGATCGCGGTTCTATGCTGAGGGCTCGTGGATGGGAGCGGGGATAGTGTTGCACGGATCGGGTGCTGCGCGGGAGGGCTGAAGCCCTCCGCAAGCTGAAGCTCGCCCCACAGGGTCGGTCGCGGTTCTGAAGTGGTGCGTAATCGAAAGCTCGCTCCACATCGTTAAGTGTGATGGGCGCTGGCGATGGGGGATGTCGATCGCCGCATCGCTTATGATGGTCTAATTCCATCCTTCATGGCTAACCAGCAACGCAAATCCAGTCAGCGAACTCCACGGGGCGCGGTCGGCTACAAGCAGGCCGGCGTCAATATTGATGAGGCGGACCGTGCGGTTTCCTCGATCCGGGAGATGGCGCAGCGCACCTTTAACGCTTCCGTACTGACCGATATCGGGAGCTTTGGTGGCGGCTACGCGCTCAAGGGCTACAAGCAGCCGGTGCTGGTGTCGTCAGCCGACGGGGTCGGGACCAAGCTGAAGGTGGCGTTCATGACCAAGCGCCATACGACGATCGGCGAGTGCCTGGTGAACCACTGCGTGAACGACATCGCGGTGCAGGGCGCCGAGCCGCTGTTTTTCCTGGACTATTTTTCGGTGGGGCAGCTGCAGGCGGGCGTGGCCGCGGAGGTGGTGCAAGGGATCGCGCGGGGTTGCGAGGCGAACGGTTGCGCACTGATCGGCGGGGAGACGGCCGAGATGCCGGGGCTGTATCAGAAGGGCGAGTACGATCTGGCGGGCTTCATCACCGGCGTGGTGGAGCGCGACCGGATGCTGACCGGCAAGGCGATTCGGGCGGGCGATGTGCTGATCGGGTTGCCGTCGACCGGGCTGCATACCAATGGCTATTCGCTGGCGCGGAAGCTGCTGTTTGATGTCGCCGGATACCGGCCGAGCAAGAAGATCGCGGCGCTGGGGGGAACGGTAGCCGATGAGCTGCTCAAGGTCCACCGGAGTTATTTGAAGCCGCTGCAGGCGCTGCATAAGAAGGGTCTGCTGAAGGGCGCGGCGCACATTACCGGCGGCGGGATCACCGATAATACGCCGCGGGTGATGCCGAAGGGATTGGGAGCCAGGGTCGAGGTCGGGAGTTGGCCGGTACTGCCGGTGTTTGATTTGCTGAAGGAGATCGGCAATATTCCGGACGCGGACTGGCGGCGGACGTTCAATCTCGGGATTGGGATGATTTTCGTGATTGGCCGGACAGAACTCGCCGCGGCGGGAAAGATCCTGAAGCGTTTGGATGAGCCGTGGTTTGAGATTGGCGAAGTGGTCAAGGGGAGCGGCGTCACCTATAGCGGGGGCTAAGCCGCAAATCATCGCGTTTCCCGGAGCGTCTTCCGGCGTGTTCCATCGAGGGGGCCTGTAGCATGATCAAGAAACGGTTGGGGATTCTGCTGTCCGGGCGGGGATCGAACTTCGTCGCGATCGCGGACGCGGTGGAGCGTGGCGATCTGAACGCGGAGATCGCGGTGGTGATTTCGAATCGAGCGGGGGCCGCGGGAATCAAGCTGGCGCGGGGTCGCGGATTGACCGCCGTGGAGCTGCCGCCGGAAAAGAAGATGAAGCGCGAGGCGTATGATGAGCTGCTGATTGCCGAGCTCTCTAAGCACGACGTCGATCTGATCATTTTGGCCGGGTTCATGCGCATTCTGAGCAACCCGTTCGTACGCAAGTATCCGCACAAGATCCTGAATATTCATCCGTCGCTGCTACCGGCGTTCCCGGGACTGGACGTGCATCAGGTGGCGCTGGATTGGGGCGTGAAGGTGTCCGGGTGCACGGTGCATTTCGTGGATGAAGGGCTCGATTCGGGGCCGATTGTGAAGCAGGCGACGGTGCCGGTGCTGGACGACGATACCGAGGAGTCGCTGGCGGCGCGGATCCTGAATGAAGAGCATAAGATTTATACCGAGGCGATTCGGCTGGTGCTGTCGGGCGAGTATCGGATTGAGGGCCGGCGGGTGGTGGAGACGCCGGCGCTAGTTGAGTCGAAGGCAATCGCTGGTGTTGGTCTGTTGGTAGATTGCGCACGCCTGTGGTTCCCGCTCATGTCTCGGTCGCCGTTTGGTACTGGCTGGCCCTATTCTTGCTGAGGACTTTTGGGAAGCTATCCGAGAAGAAAGCAACGGCAATGGAGAATCAGAGCGCACTCGAAAAAGCCTTTCTGGAAGATCACCACAAGATGATGCGGGGGCTGGACACGGTGAGCCGAGCTCTTGCGGAGGGGGATCGACGCCGGGCGATGGAGGCGGCTCGGGAATTGGATCGCGCCGCGGGTCCGCACATTCAGTTTGAGGAAGAGGTCCTGTATCCACGCGTCAAAGAGGCGCGCGGCCAGGCGTATTACGACACGCTGATCGGGGAGCATGACAACGCCAGGCATGGCGTGGAGGCGCTACTAAAACTCGGCGACGCCTCTGGTGACGCGGGTGAGCCCAGCGCGGCGGACGCCGGCAAAATTCAGGCTGACATCGAGACCGGGCTGGAGCATGGCGCGCACTGTGGCACGCTGCTCAGCTATCTGACGACGCTGGATCCCGCGCGGCAGCAATCGGCGCTCGACCGGTTGCTGGAATTGCGCCGGACTGGTTCGCCCTGGCATCTGCTGCCCAGAAAGAATTCCTGACGTGTGCCGTCTGTATGGATTCCACGCCAATGAGCCGACCAAGGTGGAGTGCACGCTGGTCTATGCGCAGAATGCGCTGATGATTCAGAGCCGGTCGGATTCGCGGGGCTCGCCGAACGCCGATGGGTGGGGCATCGCGACCTATGAAAACGGTGTGCCTCATCTGGAAAAGCGGGGCGATCCGGCGTTTCGGGATCTCCATTTCAGCGAGACCGCCGAGAGGACCTATTCGAAGACGGTGATCGCGCACATTCGGCGGGCCACGGTCGGGACGCCGTCGTGGGAGAACACGCATCCGTTCGGCTATGGGTCGTGGGTGATGGCCCATAACGGCACGTTGACCGGGTTCGAGCAGCTGCGGCCTCGCCTCGAAAGCGAGACCATTCCGGAGTTGCAGGAACACAGGCTGGGCACGACCGATAGTGAACAGATTTTCTATTGGGTGCTCTCGCGGCTCGTGCGGGCTGGCGTCGAGGTCGACCGTCCTTACCCAGACACGGCGGGTTTGGCGGATCTGCTTGCGGAATCGGTGCGGGAGCTCGCGGGGCTCGCGGAGGGTGCGGCTCCGGGGGAGCAGCCTCGCCTGAATCTGCTGCTGACCGATGGGGTTTCGATGGTGGCGACGCGCTGGTTCAACAGTCTGCATCTGGTGGAGCGGCGCGGGGTGCATGATTGCGAAATCTGCGGCATTCCGCACGTCCAGAACGATCCGGCGGTTCCGGTGTACCGCGCCGTGGTGATCGCCTCCGAACCGGTGACGCATGAGCCGTGGCGGGAAATCCCCAATCAGAGCGTAATCGCCGTGGATGGGGAGTGCGGGGTTACGGTACGGCCGATGGTTTAGGGTGCGAAGCACCGATCGCATGCCGCTGGCAAGTGGGCGGTGATGAGCCGAGCGATTCGTGGTGTGGACGAGTCGGGTGCGTTGTGCGCTGCAAGCTCGCGGGAGCCCGAAGTGGCTGTCGCGTGATGGGCATGAGGGTGTGGTGCGGTGCCGTTGGGCTTCTGATCAACGGTTCGCGATGCTGGCGCGGGAGGGCTGTGGACGGAGCTCGGTGTGCCGCAGAGCTAAACCTCGAACCTCGCCCACTTTCGAGCGGCGTCGTATGCTAGTGAAGATCTGAACGTAGACGCCGGATGTATAAGGAGCAGAAAATCACGGTCATCATTCCCTGCCTCAATGAGGAGCAGGGAATCGAGAGCGTCCTGACGCGGATGCCGGAGTTCGTGGATGAGGTGATCGTGGTGGACAACGGATCCACCGACCGGACCTCGGAGGTAGCCAAACGCTTTGGCGCCAAGGTGATCCGGGAGGATGTGCGTGGGTATGGGCGGTCCTATAAGACCGGGATGGCCAACGCGAAGGGCGACCTGATCGTCACCCTGGATGGGGACCACAGCTATCCGCCGGATGCGATTTCCTACCTGCTGGAGGCGTTTTTCCATCTGAAGGTGGATTTTCTGAATGCGTCGCGGTTTCCGGTGCAGGATTCCGAGGCGATGAGCTTCAAGCATCACATGGGCAATCTGGTGCTGAGCCTGGCGATGTCGGCGCTGTACTTCAAATGGGTGCGGGATTCGCAGTCCGGGATGTGGGTGTTCCGGCGGTCCATCGTGCCTTCAATGAACCTGGTCAGTGACGGGATGGCGTTCTCCGAGGAGATCAAGATCGAGGCGCTGAAGAATCCCAAGGTCAAGTTCGCCGAGATCCACATCATGTATTCGTCCCGGCTGGGGGAGATCAAGCTGAATCCGTGGCGGGACGGCTTCTACAATCTTTGGTTTCTGGTGAAGAAGCGCTTCAGTTGAGCGGCTGGTTACGACAAACATCGTGAACGTCATCGCGGTCATACCACATTGGAATCGCAGGGACTTACTGGAGTCGCTGTTGCCCAATCTGGCGCTACAGACCCGGTCGTTTGACGAAGTGATCGTGGTGGACAACGGTTCGAGCGACGGCTCGGCGGAATATGCCCGGTCGCTGGGCGCGACGGTCCTCGAACTGCCCGAGAATGTGGGATTTGCCCCGGCGGTGAACCGGGGTATCGAGCGGGCGCTGGCCGGCGGGGCGGATTGGATCGCCATCCTCAATAACGACGTCACGTTGGAGCCGGAGTGGCTAGAACGCCTGCTGGCGGCCCCCAACAATGATGAACACGTTCATTTTATAACCGGCAAGATCTTATCCGCTGCCGATCACTCGATTTTGGACGGAACGTGGGATGAAATCTCGCGCGGGGGAGCAGCGCTCAGGTGCGGATCGGGGAAGCCGGACGGTCCTTACTGGAACCAAAGGCGGGAGATCCGGATGGCTCCGATGACCGCCGTGCTGTTCCGGGCCGAGATTTTTAACCGAATTGGAACGTTAGACGAGGATTTCATCTCTTATTTGGAAGACGTCGATTTCGGGTTGCGATGCCTGAAGTCGGGCCTGGGTGGTGTGTATGAGCCGATGGCCGTGGCCTACCACCAGGGCAGTTCGACACTGGGGCAGTGGAGTTTGGATGCAGTCGGCAAACTGGCCCGAAATCAGATCCTGTTAGAAAGAAAGCATTTTTCGGGATTCCCGAGGCTCCCGATTTTGGTCAGCCAAATGCTTTGGGGTGTACTTGCTCTCCGGCATGGATGCCTTGGAGCGTTTCGCGCCGGACGCCGGGAAGCCCGAAACCTGCTCTCGATGGGCGGGGAGACGGCGACCCGAGAGTTTCGGAAGCAAATTCGAGAAAGCGAGCAAACCATACTTGCCGTTCAGCGCGCCACCGGTTTCGATTGGTTCTGGAGGGTCTACTTCTGGCTACCGCTGCCGTAATCGTCGCATTCCACTCGGAGGATGTCTTGGGCGCTTGTCTTGATGCACTCGCCCAGTGGGCGCCCGAGGTGGGTCCGGTGATTGTGGCGGACAACAGTCCGGAGGAGCGGGGTGCCGAGATCGCGCGGTCACACGGAGCGACTGTACTGCATGATGCTGGAAATAAGGGATTTGCCGGTGGAGCGAATGCGGGATTTCGGGCGGCGGCGAAGGCCGGAGCGACTACCGTGCTGTTGCTGAATCCGGATGTCCAGCTGACGAGCCCGGTCGGGGAGTTGATTCGGGAGGCGGAGGAGCATGGGCTCGCTGCGGGCCGGCTGACCGATGCCGAAGGGAGAACGCAGGCCGGATTTACGATCCGCCGGTTTCCCACGGCGACCGTGCTGGCGCTGGAGCTGTTGGGTGTGAACCGGCTGTGGCCCGGGAATCCGTGGAATCGGCGATATCGGTATCTGGATCGGGACCTCTCTCAGGCCGGAACGGTGGAGCAGCCCGCCGGAGCGTTTCTGGCTGTGCGGACCGACGTCTGGCGCGAGTTGGGCGGCTTCGATGAGCGGTTCTATCCCGTGTGGTTTGAGGATGTGGATTTTGCTAAACGAGCCGCGGAATTGGGGTACCAGACCCAGTACTATCCCGGAGTGAGCGGGCAACATTGGGGAGGCCACTCGATTGGTTCCCTGACCGCCTCTCACAAACAAGTGTACTGGTATGATAGTCTTATACAATACGCTGCAAAGCACTTCGGTCCGCTACACTACCGCGTGGTGTGTGTGGCGGCCATGTTGAGCCTGGTTCCGCGAACAGCCCTCGGAATAATCGGAGAGCGGAGCCTGCAACCCATTACTACCTGTTTTAGAGTTCTATATTCGTTAGGAAGGCGCCTAGTGTCCGATGCACGGCCGACACAGCGGTTGGGGCGCGACACGACAACATAACATGGCCTTCACGGACTTGGTCTCTGTCACCATCGTTACCTATAACAGCGGACGCTTTATTAAGCGATGCCTGGAGTCAGTGCTGGAACAAAAATACCAGCATTTGGAGGTGGTTGTTATTGACAACGCCTCCACCGACGGCACGGTCGATCTTCTGGAACAGTTCGCGGACCAATGCCGCATCTACTATAACGACCACAACATTGGCTTTGCGGCGGCGCAGAATCAGGCGATTGCGCTGGCGAAGGGCGACTGGGTTCTGACGCTGAATCCGGACGTCCTTTTACTGCCCAAGTTCATTGAACAACTGGTGGAGGCTGGGCAGATTGATCCGAAGGTCGGCACGGTGTGCGGCAAACTGCTGAGCATCCGCGCGAGTTTTGATCTTCCCGAGACCCAACTGGTGGATTCCACCGGGATCTACTTCACGCCGATGTTACGGCACCTGGACCGGGGCAGCCAGGAAGTCGATAACGGGCACTATACGGATTTCGAGTACGTCTTTGGCGCGACGGCCGCCGCGGCGCTGTACCGCCGGTCGATGATTGAGGACATTGCCATCAACAACGAGTTCTTCGACTCCGAGTTCTTCGTGTATCGCGAGGACGCGGATGTCGCCTGGCGGGCGCAATTGCTCGGATGGCGGTGTTTGTATACGCCGCTGGCGCAGGGCTACCACGTGCGCAACGTGCTGCCCGGCAATCGCCGCGCGCTGCCGCCGGAGATCAACATGCACTCGGTGAAGAACCGGTTCCTGATGCGAATCAAGAACATGACCGGCGATCTTTACTGGCGTAATTTCTTTTCGATTACATTCCGTGACCTGCTAGTGCTGGGCGCGTGCCTGCTGCATGAGCACACGTCGCTGAAGGCGTTCTGGTATCTCGGCAAGAATTGGCGCGGCGTGATGAAGAAGCGCGACGAGATCATGCGGCGGCGCAAGGTGAAGGACGATTACATCGCCAGTTGGTTCAACTACAAGCCGATGGCGCGTCCGGCTCCGCGACCGACGGCGCGCGCGCTGGCACGGGCTCGTGCGGCACGGGGCTAGCGGCGCCTGCTAGAGTGTTCCCAAGTTGCGATTCGCGATCCTTGGAACCCGTGGCATCCCCGCTCGATACGGTGGCTTTGAAACCTTCGCCGAAGAACTCTCGACGCGCCTGACCGAGCGCGGCCATCACGTCACGGTCTATTGCCGCGAGCGCCACACCGAGGCGACCTATCGCGGCGTTTCCCTGGTTTACCTCCCGACCATTCGTCATAAATACCTCGACACGCTGGCGCATACGTGCGTTTCGACGTTCCACTTGTTGTTCACGAAGCGTTATGACGCGGTGCTGTATTGCAACGCCGCGAATGCGATCTTCACTTGGATGCCGCGGCTGCGCGGGATGCCGGTGGCGTTGAACGTCGATGGGCTGGAGCGGAATCGGAAGAAGTGGAACCGGTTCGCCAAGGCCTGGTATCGGATGTCGGAGTGGCTGGCGACGTGGATGCCGAACCGGATCGTGACCGATGCGCGGGCAATCGAGGATTATTATCGCGAGACGTACCAGAAGGAATCGGTGATGATTCCGTATGGCGCGGAGCTGGGTCCGGTGGGGACGGCGGAGGTGCTGGGGCGGTTGAAGCTGGAGCCTCGGCGGTACTTCCTTTACGTGAGTCGGATGGAGCCGGAGAATAACGCGCTGCTGGTGCGGGAGTCATTTGAGAAGCTCGATACGGACCTGAAGCTGGCGTTGATCGGCGATGCTCCGTACGCGGTGGAGTACATCGCGCGCGTGGCGGACACCAAGGATCCGCGCGTGGTACTGCCGGGCGCGATTTACGGCGCGGGGTATCACGAGCTGGGCTCGCATTGCTTTGCGTACGTGCATGCGACCGAGGTCGGGGGGACGCATCCGGCGCTGATTGAGGCGATGGGTCGCGGAGCGGTGACGCTGTATCTGGATACGCCGGAGAATCGCGAAGTGGCGGGGGATGCGGGGATCGCGTTTACCGCGGATACGTTGACGGACGTGATGCGCCGGGTGATCGCGATGTCGGAGGAAGAGCGGGAAGCGTGGCGGGAGAAGGCGATGGCTCGGGTGCGGGAGCGGTATAGCTGGGATGCGGTGACGGATGCGTATGAGGGGTTGTTGGGGGGGATGGCGCGGGGGTGAGTCGGATGGCGGGGCAGGATAAGCGGGTTCGCGGTTCTGACGCGATCGGTGGTGCTGGTGGCAGTCGCTTCGCGTTGATCCGTAGCTCCAAGATCGCCGCACCGCAGGCTGCACCAATACGCAATCGAGTGCACTTCGCTTATGAATCATTGGCTGTCGCAATCCTGGCGTACGGAACGTTGTGCCTTCGCTACTGCTTTGCCGATTTTGATCGCGTAGCCGCTCGCGTGGTGTCGAGCTTCATCCAGGTGGAGACTCGCCTCAAAGAATCAAGTGCCTTCTCGGAAGATCGGCGTGCTTCACCTGGTACGACATTACTCCGGATACAAGGAACGCTTGGCTTCTGGAAGAAGCGGGCAGAGTCTTATCGAAGACTTGCATGACGGGCATTCTGTGCTGGACCATTCCGTCGTCTGTTGTGATTCCATTCCTGGCTCAGGCGGTTAACGAAGAACCCCTATTCGTAATGGCTCGTTACGATAGTTTCCGGATTCACCGCAATATTATCGACATTCCACAGAGCGCTTAAAGTCGACGCAAACTTTAAGGCTTTCCGGCAGGGAGAATCTGACTTCTATGATATGTACCGCCGAATGCTCGATCGTCCGGGAACGTTCGGAGCTACTGAGGCAGAACAATTAGAGTCTTATTTTGACCCAGTCGAGAACGTACGGCGTTTTATCAGAAATGCTGAGATCGACAACCTCCCGACACTTGAGCAAGCAAAAGAACAACTGGAACGAGAACCAAACTCTCCACTTGAAAAAGTGATGGTGGTTAGTTAAGCCGCGACTCGGCGCACTGCTCGGCGACCGTCAGATAATCCAGCACGCGAGGGTTGCCGACCACGTAGGGATTCGGCGTGCCCGGTTGACGATTCTTCAGGAGCGGCAGGTTGACCTTGGTCTGATCCCAGTCGGTGTGGTTGGAGAGGATCACGTCGGCGCCGTCTTCTTTGAGGATGCCGCTGGAAGTGCTCGGCGGATTCGATGTACTGGCGGACGACGGCCGGGTCGGTGTTCAAGTCCGACGCCTCCCCACAGGGCAGCGAGGTGCTTTTGCCCGTTGTCAAAAACGGGGAACACGCTGGAGATGGTGCCGGGGGTGTGGCCGGGCGTGATGTAGAGCTTCACCGTCGTATCGCCGAGCGTCAGCTCATAGCCGTCGGTGATCTCCATGTCGCGGCTGGGGATCGTGTCGTTGTTGCGGGCCATCAGCACGTCCCAATCGAGCGGGGAAAGAATGATGCGCGTGTCGTAGTTGGTCTGGAGAAACTTCGCGCCGCCGTCGTGGTCCGGATGCGGATGGCTGACGACGGCATACTTGATGTCGGCGGGATCGAGCCCGAGCTTCTTCATGCCCTCGGCGACCTCGTCTTCGACTGAGTAGTCAAACAGTGTGTCAAACAGGATGATGCCGTCGGAAGTAGTGAGCGCCCAGGCGGTGTACTCGGACTGGCCCAGCCAATAGAGATTGTCGAAGACCTGCTGGGGCTCGCGATGCCAGGTGTCGCGCGGTGGGGCGCCGCGTCCGCCGCCTTTGCCCTTTGCCGCCCCCTTGCCTTTGGCGAACGCCTTTCCTTTAGCTGGAGCTTTCCCCTTGGCTTGCGCCTTGCCTTTGGCCTGGCCGGGAGGCGTGCGCATGCCACCGGGTCCGGGTCCATAGCATTGGAACTCGAACAGGGGGATCCAGTCCTGGCCGGCCGCGGCTCGGGCGGCAGCCACATGTTCCTCGGCGGTGGTTTGTGCGGCGAGGGTCAGCGCGGACAGGGAAAGGATGGCGAGAAGGGACAGGATTCGCATGGAATCCATTGTAGTGCGATGGGGGGACCGACGTTCCGTCGGCGGAAAGCATTAAGCTTCCCAATCGTCCGCTTCGCGATTCGCGAACCTGGGCACACGCTTCGCGGATCGTGAGCATCAATGCTCACGCCGGCTGAACGCCGGCCCCCGAAACCCCGGCGCTCCTATGCTAGTTGGACTTCGCCGCTTCGGCGACCATCTGGCGCAACGTGATGCGGTCGATCTTATTGGTGCCGGTGCGCGGGAGGTGGTCGATAAAGGTGACCTCCACCGGGCGCTTGTACTTCACCAGGTTCTCGGCGCAGTAGGCGAAGAACTCGTCTTCGGTGAGCGTGGCGTCCTTTTCGAGCACGACGAAGGCGACGACGACTTCGCCCAGGCGGTCGTCCTTCTTGCCGACGGTGGCGGCTTCGCGGATCCGGGGGTGATTGAAGAGCACCTCATCGACCTCGCGCGGGTAGACGTTGTAGCCGCCGACGATGATCATTTCCTTCTTGCGGTCGACCAGATAGAGGAAGCCGTCTTCGTCGGTGTAGCCGATGTCGCCGGTGTACATGAAGCCGTGGCGGAGCGCGATCTTCGTCTCCTCGGGCTTGTTGTGATAGCCGATCATCAACTGCGGACCCTTGGCGCGGACCTCGCCGATTTCGCCCATGGGCAGGACGTGCTCGCCGGTTTCGAGGTCGACGATTTCGACCTCGGTTTCGGGCACCGGGTTGCCGACCGTCAGCATCTTGCGGCGCAGGTTGTAATGATTCAGGCAGAAGGGAGCGCCTTCCGACATCCCCCAGCCTTCGAGGATCGGGCAGCCGGTGCGCTCCAGCCACACCTTATGCAGGTCCTCGGGGCAGGGTGCGCCGCCGGAGGGGCAGTACTTGAGCGCGGAGAGATCGGCGCCCTGGAAGTAGGGGCTCCCGAGCAGGCCCATGTAGATCGGGGCGGGTCCGCCGGCGAAGATCGAGACGCGGTACTTGGCGAGACCCTTTACCACTTCGTCGGGATCGTACTTGGGGATCATGACCAGCGTGCCGGCGGTGTAGATCGGCACCCAGGCGGCGTAGGTCAGCCCCCAGATGTGGAACATCGGGGCGACGTTGAGGAAGATGCCTTCGCCGAACGGGATCGGCCAGACGCTGACGTGCTGGATCAGGCCCCACATCACGCCGCGGTGGGTGTGATCGACGCCCTTCGGGACGCCGGTGGAGCCGCCGGTGAAGATTGATAGCGCGAGGTCGTCGGCCTTGGGCAGGGTGTCGGGCCGCCGGTCGAGCGAAGCGTCCGAGGTCCATTGGTCGAGCGGTTCCCCACCCTCGCCGATGGTGACGACGTCGGTGATGCGCATCTTCGCGGCCACTTCCTTGGCCTTGGCCTCGGTGGACTGGTCGCAGACGATGGCGCGCGCGCCGAACCCGTCGAGGACCTTACACAGCTCGGCGAGCTTGAAGAACGGGTTCACCGGGGCGACCTGGGCTCCGGTGGTCATCACGGCCATCAAGGCGATGTCCATTTCGATGGTGTTCGGCATCATGACCAGGATGGGGCCGAGGGGTAGCGCCAGCGAGTCGAGCAGACGGGCAAGGCCATTGCAGGCGCGGCCGAACTCCCGATAGGTGATGGAGCGGTCCGGGGCGGGGGTTTTTTCCGAGAGCGAAGTGGCGTAGATGGCCGCGACGGTGTCGGGCCGGCTTTCGACCGCGTGCCACAGCATGTGGACCAGGCTTTCGTGAAAGATCAGCTCGGGGAGGGGTTTGATCTTGGGGCCGATCTTGGAGAGTCGCTGGAGTTCGGAATGCTCAGACATTCTTTTCTATGATCACCTAAATGATGGACAAACGTTGATTTTGAGAGAGTGCCGCCGTGCTGGGGCTGGCTCGTGTGGGAAGAGGCGCTAGCTCACTATGATCGCACGGTAGGATGGGGGCCGGCGCGGCCGGTGGTGCGGGTTGAGGCCGGGAACGTTGGCGCGCGCTATCGCTTGCGCTCCTGAATCAACGGTTGGAAGCTCTAGCGCGAGGCGGGCTTGTGGATGGCGGACGGTCCCGCTCTCTTACCGGACGCGGTTCGGTGGGGACGGCTGGATGCCGGTTGTGGGGGGAGTTGCAGGGGACGGCTGGTGCGCGGGAGGGCTGCCTGCTTCGCAGCCTGAGCCCTCCGCAAGCTAAACCTCGCCCCACGGGGGCTCTGAAGCGCCGCAGGGGTTAGAGGTCACCCTCGTTTGCTGAACGTGTTCACTGCATGTGGCCGAGGTCGCGCTCGTTCTCATTGCAGACGAACTCGAGGATGTTGGTGTCGGGGTGCAGGGTGAGCTCGGTTTGGATCGAGAAGGGCTCGGCATAGTATTCCGGATCGCTGAAGATGATCTCGAGGTCCATGTGGCCGACGTCGCGCCGGGTGTAGCGCTCGGTGACGCGCATGGACTCGCTGAAGGGATGCCCGAACGCGTCAAGGCTGGCGCGAGTGTTCATGCCGTTAGTCTCGACCACCAGCGTATCGTCCTCCCAGTGACCCGACCGAGTAGCCTTCCCAGGAGGCATTCGGATCGTCCTCTAACTCGCGTCCATCCAGGAAAATCTGCCGCGGCGGGTCGCCGGTTTCCCCAAGCGAAACCATGAGATCGGGCGTCTGCACGAGCTTGAACATCCCGACGAACAGCACCTGCGGGCAGCCCGGCCGGGAGGCAGAGGCTTTGTCGAGGTCGTTTGCTCGCGTGCCTCCATGGCGGCGCGGCCGGCGGGAGTGAACGGTCCCGCGGTGGGCGGCATCAGCGGCCAGAAGACGTTGATGAGATACTTGTTGACCTCATAGAGATCGATCTCGAGGTCGTGGATGCCCTCGCCGAGCACTTTCGCGTATTCCGCATTGGGGGTGCGCTCGGATTCCCACACGCCGGAGAGGTCGGGGACGCCGTTCAGGGTGCGAGCAGGGGCGGAGAGGTCGGGCTGGCCGTTCGCGGTACGGGGAATTTTGGAATCCGGGTAGTCAAGCCACTGGGCGGATAGGGGCAGCGTCGCAGCGACCATTAGAATCGCTACCATCAGAAATATTACACGCATGTGGGATCCCTCCACCTGTGGAATGCGACCAGTGTAGCCGACTTTCGCGTAAGCCGGACCGGCTTGTTACGGATGTAAGAGATAGCGGGCCGGGTCTTCCGCTGGCTCGGAATTTTGCGGACGAGGCTTGTAACGTCTCCGTCATTCGCGAGATCATCAAGTGAAGGCATTTGCATCCTTTATATGGCCGGACCCATTCGAGTACCCTCGACGCAACCTGCTTCCGTGTTGCGTTCCCGCGATCCGCATAGTGGACTCACGATGCGCAGTTGGGTGGAGGTTTCCCTCGATCGCATCCGCGAGAACTATCGCGCGGTGCGTGAAGGCGTGGATCCATCCGTTGAGATCATGGCGGTGGTGAAGGCCGATGCCTACGGGCACGGGATCGGCGAAGTCTCGCGGACCCTGCAGCAGGAAGGCGCGACGTGGCTGGCGGTTTCGAATGTTGATGAGGCGGTGCACCTGCGCCTATCCGGGATCCACACGCGCATTCTAGTCATGGCGGATTTCTTCCCATCGATGCGGCCCGCGTTCAAGCAGTACAACCTGACGCCGGTACTGCATTCGCTGGCGCAGATCGCCGAGGTCGAGGTTCCGTATCACTTAAAGATCGACAGCGGCATGGGCCGGCTGGGCACGCGCGCGGTGCCGGAGGAGATCGTCGCGGCGGTGAAAGCCGGGCGGCAACCGCTGGAAGGCATCATGACGCACTTCGCCTCCTCGGCGAACTTTGACAGCAAGCAGACCGAGGATCAGGTGGAGCGCTTCCTCCAGGTGGCCGAGGCGTTGAAGGCCGCCGGCGTGGGTCCTCGTTACATTCATTCCTCCAGCACGAACTCGATTGCGTATCGCGGGCAGGAGATCTGGGGCAACCTGATTCGGCCGGGTCACGCGATCTACGGCTATGTCTCCAAGGCTCGCCGAGCGCCTCGCGCGCTGTTCGAAGTCCGCCCGGCGCTCGAATGGAAAGCGACCGTCCTGGCGGTGAACGATGTCGAGGAAGGCGCGCGGATCGGTTATGGTGGCATCTATGTCGCGGAGAATCCGATGCGGATCGCGGTACTTGCGGCGGGTTATGCCGATGGGATTCCGCACCGGCTGGGCAATCGCGGCGAGGTGATTGCGGCGGGTCGGCTGGTACCGATTGTGGGCGCGGTCTCGATGGACCTGACGACGATCGACATTACCGCCACGCCGGAAGTGAAGGCGGGCGATGCGGTGACGCTGCTCGGCGAAGAAGGCGATGTGTCGATCGATGCGCAGCAGATGGCTCGGACGGCCAGCACGATTTCCTACAACGTGCTGTGCGGGATCAGCGCGCGGGTGAAGCGCGTGTACGTCGATTAGCGGCACGTGATTTTGAATCGCGTACAACGGCTGAAAGTCGCCTGTGCACTCGTCGTTGTAGAAACGCAAGCCACTTCGAATCGGCTGCGCTTTGAAGCAGGTTTGGAGAGTGCCGGGCGGCTGCGTTGCGTATGCTACCACATGGCGGTTCGTTTGGGACTGTTTCAAGCTCCGGATCCAACCAGCGACGCTGAAGCGCCGCGCGGGCTGAAAGCCCACCCTCCTTTGCTTGCGGCTGCGTAGGGGAGAGATTAGTCGTCGGCGGGATCGCGGTCGGGACCGAGCCGAGCGCGCCGGTCGATCTCGTCGGTATCCATCGGACCCAGCAGCTCGGTCAGGCGAACCGCGAGCGCAAGTGCTTCGCGGCGGCCGAAGCGAATAGCAGCGGCGTTGATGGTGTCCTTGTCGTCGATCTGCAAGGTTGCCTCGCTCAGGGTGCCGAACTCGCCCAGGTAGGCGAGCTTGCCTGGCTCGGGAACATCGTCGATCGCAAGAATCACCGGGAGCTGGCGGACACGCTCCGCCGAAAGCACGTCGATCCTCTGCGGCTCATGCCGGCGAGCTTGTTCCGGGGCGGGCGCGATGTCCGCCGCGGTTTCCGTCTTGGGCACGGCCTGGATACTTTGAGGAACCTTGCCGTGTGAAGTCGTCTTCACCCATCAAGCAACAGCGTGCCACAAAGCTTGCGGCTTGCATAGAGAACCAACGATACATAACACGCAGTACGAACTAATCTACCGGTACATTTTCGGCGAATCTCGGTGGGAGGGTATGTTCGTGAAGCAGAGAAAAGGCAGTACCGTTCGGAGAAATCCCCGAGCGGTACTGCCTGACGCGCAAATTCGACTTAGTACTAATGCCGAATGAACCGGCCGACCAGCACGCCCTTGCCCACGATGTGCCCTTCCATCGCCTCGTACACGTCATCGAGAGTCGCCTCGACGGGCAGTTCGAGCATGGTGTCGAGGGCGAAGAGCTCGAAAGTATAGTGATGCGGGGGACCGGCCGCGGGAGCTCCAGGGCCGCGATACCCGGGCATGCCGCTGATGTTGGCAAGCTGCATACCGCCGCCGGCAATCTCCACCGGATTGTTGGGAACGCCTTGCGGAAGGCTGGTGCGGTTGCCGGGAATGTTGACCACCAGCCAATGGAGCACGTCGGTGGTATTGCCTCCGATGGCGACGTCGGGATCATGCATACGCAGCACGAACGATTGCGTCCCGGCGGGTACGTTCGACCAGGTCAGCTCCGGCGAAACCGCGGCGTCGCCGACCTGCTGGGTGTACTTATCGGGAATAATGCCGCCGTCCTGGAAGGAACTAGTGGTGAGCGTCAGGCCGGGTCCGCCTTTGCCCTTGCCTTTCCCTTTTCCCTTGCCCTGGGGCAACGCGGTTCCAACGGCTAGAGTGAGCGTGAGTGCAACGATGGAGATGAGTGTTTGTTTCATGATCTGCCTCGTGTCCCTTCAAGAAGGGTTCAGCATTGATGATTGAATCGGTCTGCTCCTCAGAGTCAGCGATTGGTCTTATGGGAGCAGCGTAACTTGCTCATCTTATCGTACGGGCCCCTTCGGTATGTCCATCCCGCCGTCCTTACTGCTGGACAGTGAGGAATGGCCCTGGATGCGTGGTGGCGCCTGCGTAGGTACAGTCAACTGGGAGGTCCCCGCTTACCGCCCCTGTTGGGATCGTGAGATTCAACTGGTACAATCCCGGACTAATCAGCGCGGCGGAAACGTCCGCGAGCAAGCCGCCGACCTGGCACACGGGAGCGGAAGGCAGCACTCCGAACTGGCTAGACGAGCCGTTGGTCAGCGGGTCGGCAGGCAGTCCGAAGCCGACCGCGTAGAAAAGTATCGTCTCGCCAGGTTTGGCCGGCGTCGAATATCCAGGATAGAGGTTGAGAGCTCCGGCAAGACTGTAATCGGTGTGCGTGGAGACGACCGGTCCGAGAGGGTTGAACAGGAGGAAGGTCGGAGCCACGGCCTGCATATTCACCGTGAAGGCGGTGCTGACGGCGTTTCCGCTGGTTACCACGATCTGGACTGGGCCGACCGTATCGTCGAGTGGTGTCAGCACATTGATCTGGTCCGCCACGCAAGAAGGGCTGGTGGCGGCGCTGCAGTAGAAATAGATGAAGGCTGGTTTTCCATTAACCGTAACGCTGACGTCGTCTAGCTTTTCCGGCATACGACCTTGCGCGAATTCAGGTGCGTTGCTCCAGATGACGCCCGCCGGGGGAGTGGTGTCCGGAACCAAGTTCACTCCCTTGATCTCTATAAACGTATTTTGTGCGATGTCGGTTCCACCAGAGGCGGTGTGCACCTCCGTGATCGCGCTGGGAGCCTTGGGCGCCGCGCGTAGTGTGTCGAGGACAGCCGTATAGGCGGGCTTCGGGTGGAGTGCATCGTCAAACATGGTGGCCACGCCGTAGCCCGGGAAGAAGAAGTTGATCCAGGAGAGCTTGTCGTCAGCGTCCCAAACGGTGGTCTCAACGCAATTAGGGCTGTCGAGGCAGGCTTTCACCGTGGTGCTGAAGGCGGTGGCTTGGATGGCGAAGTCATCCAGGGTGGCAGGCAACTTGATCCGGTCGTCCAGTTCGGAAATACGGACGGACAAGCCTAGCTTTGCCAGCCTTGCCATGTTCGCGACCAATTGATCGTAATGCGGCGTATATTCGTCAGATTCAGGATTCCAGTGGCTTTGGAGTCCCACGCCGTCGATGGGGACTCCGCGCTGCAGCATCCCCGACACGAGGTTGTAGACGCCATCGGCCTTGGGTGTCATATTTTCGCTGTCGTACTCGTTGTAGTAGAGCTTGGACTGAGGATCGGCATCGTGAGCGGTCTGGAACGCCAGGTCAATGTAGGTAGGCCCGATTCCCTTCGCCCAGACGTTGTCGGTGCGGAGGGAGCCGTCAGAAGCCAACGCCTCGTTCACGACGTCCCAGCTCCGGCACTGTCCCTTATAGTGCGATACAAGCGTTGTCACGTGGTTGACCAGGATCTGCGTCAGCTGATCTTTAGTGAAATTGCCGTCGACTACCCAGGAAGGAGTGTAGCCATCAGAACCGCCGATTAGGTGGTGGCAGTGCACGGGGAGGCCGTTGGCCTTGGCGGTGGCGATAAACGCGTCGCCAAGGTCGAACAAGAAGTGATTCTCCTGCGGTTCGGTGTAGTAATAGTACATCGTCGCGGCCGAGAGTCCGTTGTACTGGCCGAGGATCTGGGGGGCCAGACTCGGGTCCGGCACGCCAGGAGGATCAGAAGTCCGAAGACGCCCCAGCGAGAGTTGCGTGGGAGGGACCTCCACACTGAACGTTATACCGGCGGCCGCCGCGAGCGATCCGAGTGAATCTCCGGAGTGCACCCCATGGATCAGTCCGATCGGCTCGACGAGTTTCGCGGTGGTGTCGTCTTCAGGAACCTCGAAAGCAAGCTGGGTGAGCTCCATACGCATGCCGGGCTGCACCGAAATTCCGGGCATTATGTATTTGGCTGGGAACAGGCCGGGATCAGCGAAAGGACCGTAGGAAATGCCCTCGAAGTAAAGCATGAACTGGCCATTCTGGCGCAGCAGTTCAAAGGTCAACTGCCCGGCACGCGAACCGCCGCTCGCAGCTCTTTAAGGTGTGGTACTGGGTTGGGCTGTTTGTTGTCCCGTCGAAGTAGTAGAAGGCATACGATCCGTCAGCGAGGACGCCGAATATCAGCTGGGAGAGTCCTTGCCAGAATTGTGAACCGGTGCCGGTGGAGCCTGTAAGCGAAACAAGACCATCCATTCCCTGGCCGGTGTTGACCGTGGCGACGAGTCCGAAATCTCCGTCCGTGTAGAGCCATGGGCCCAGCGGATCCGTACCGCCATAATAGTTGTCGCCCGCGGTGGCGGTGAGAGTTCCGTCCATTACCGAAACAGTCGCACCCTGGTCTCCGTCCACGGTCTGGTAGACAGAGCCCCAGTATCCCTTGTCGACCAGCCGCTCGGCTCCAGGAACTAGCCGCCAGCCCGCGTGTGCCTGAGGATACTGCGCTAGCACGGGGCCGGCCACGCAAAAGAGAAGTGCAAGACGTGTCAGTGCGCGCATCGTAGATTAATTTTTATAACATTATTCGATACGCAGGGCTCGGGGCATGGATTCTGCCTGGCTCGGGACCACGACCAGGTGCACGTGGTTGGTCATCAGACAGTACCCCAGAATCCGTAGTCCATAGTGATCGGAATACTGCTTTAATAGACCTAGGTATACTTGCCGGTCCGCGGCGGTGTAGAAGACGTCTCGCTGAGCATTCCCTCGTTGCGTAACGTGGTGAGCACACTCGGGTACTGAGACTCTGAGAACTCTTGCCATGCACGAGCATAGTGCTCAGACCGAAGTCGAACTCTCAGCGAAATTGGAAAATGTTCTGCCTGACACCGATTTTGAAATTTTGACTCCTGGAGTCACCGAGCAATGAGTTGGGGACCCATTACCCTCTCGATTGTTGTCCTGGTTGCTTGTGGTTCGTCTGCTGTGGTTGGGGAGAGTCGATATCTGCATTCATTCCGACTGGCCGTAGCTCTCGTTTTGACTGGTGTTTTGCAGTTTGGAGGTTTGTTCTTTTTCAGCGGATTTGGTTGGGGATGGTCCGATCCATACTCCGAACTCCCTAATGCTATTACGACTTGGTCTCGGAGGTAGCCTTGGACTCTCCGGATTGCTGTTTGCGTGGATATTATCAGGCAACTTTGACGCCAGAATAGCTGTTCTCCTTGTGACGAGTCTGGCCGCCATAATGATTCCTGATTCGGCTCGATTTTGCCAACCTTCAGTTTCCATTTGCCGGTTTGTTGCTCTTCACTCTCGTGCTGATATGGCTCCGGCGGCATGGACGCCTGAGCGTCAACAAGTCGGGTTAGCGCATCCGGGAGATCTGGGAGATCGGTGTCAAAAGACCTCAACTCCCGAACTCGCTGCCGGGGCCGGACCAAAAGAAAAGCGGCCCGCGAAGGGCCGCCTTCCATTTCCAAAATAAGAGCTGTGATCGTCCCGGTCGGTTATCCGGCCTGGGTGAAGACGATCAACAGCGTGAAGATAGCCAGCGACTCGATGAACGCCAGACCCAGAACCAGCAGGGTCTGAATGCCGGCACGGGCTCCTGGGTTACGGGCGACGGCTTCCGCGGCGGACGCCACGGCCTTGCCCTGACCGAGACCGCAGAGGCCGCTCGCGATGGCCATACCGACCACGGCGCCAAAGACGGTCATGTCACCAGTCAAGCCTCCTTCGCCACCCTGGGCGAAGGCCGGGGTCACGGCGAACAGCAGGAACGCCATGACGAGGAACATCAGTTTCGATACGCATGTTGTGTGTACTTCCTTTCGTATTAAGTTCCGCCCAGTGGGTGGTTCCTGTCGGCCCTGGGGGACCGGAGGCTCACGCTCGGCGGGGATCATGCCCATACTTATAAATGGGCGATTTGAGCCGTTATGAACGATCAATTATTTAATGTTCGTGCGCCGTCGCCGTGGCGACGTAGATCATCGTCAGGATGGTGAACACGTACGCCTGAACGAAGGCGACGAACACGTGCAGCGCCATGAAGATCACGGGGATCGCCAGCTTGGTGAGGTCGATGAAGACCAGCGTGACTTCCTCGCCGGCGAACATGTTGCCGTAGAGACGAACCGTAAGCGACAGCGGCCGGATCAGGTGGCTGATGATTTCCAGCGGGATCATCAGCGGCGCCAGCAGCGCCACCGGTCCGACGAAATGCTTCAGGTAGCCGAAGCCGTTGGAGCGGAAACCCGCGTAGTTGTAATAGAGGAACGTCCAGACGGCGATGCCGGCCGGCACCCAGGCGAACATCGTGGGCGATTCGAACGCCGGGATCATCCCGATCAGGTTCATGCACAGGATGAAAAAGAAGACGGTGGCGAAGTAGCCGAGATACTTTTCCGGGTGATGCATCCCGACCTCTTCGGCGGTCTGCTTAATGAACCCGTACAGCGACTCAAACAGGTGCTGGATGAAGCCGGGCTTCTGCGCGGAAAGCGAGGAGCGGATGATGAGCGCTCCGACGATCATCAGAGCGACGACCAGCAGCTCCATGACGATCCAGTTTTGCCAGGGAGCGTCGGGGCGTTCCGCGGTTTGGCCAACCGCGTTTAGGATCGCGTTCGCGGGACCGGCCAGGTAATGGTTGAACTGAGTGGTCAACCAAAGTTGATGTTCTTCCATGGTGTTTCTGAAGTACTTTCTAGACGCGCACTCGGCGCACGTATGGCCACGCTAACTGATTCGTGGTGCAGTGGTTATCAGAGCAATCACCACCGATACAAACGACACCAAAAGGCCCACAATCAGTGGTACCGGGGTGACCTCTAAGTTCTTTACTATAGCATAGATGGCCCCGGCAATCAGGAAGTAGCGCAGGGCCAGGAAGACCGCTGAGGCCTGTACCGGAATCGAGACCGAGCCGCCCAATCCGCCGGCCAGCCGGCTCCAACTCTTGAGGGTGAGCATCGAGAGGATCGCACCGATCATGAAGCTCACCGAGACGTCGCGTCCGTAGAGAAGCAAAGTGATAACGGCTCCGGCGATCGCGACGCCGATCGCGATTTTCTGCATCCGGCCGAGTAGCAAGGCGGAGCTAGCCTCGGCTTCCCGAATTGCGTCGGTGTCCTCCGGGGTCTGGGGGCTATTTATCATCCTTGAGGACCTCCTGAATCAGCTGGGCGAAGACGCCGACGAGCGCCAGGAGGATGATGACGATCCGGAGGTAACTGACTGAAAAATAGTCGTCTAGGAAGCCTCCGATGAAATACGCGCCGATTATCATGAACGGGAGTTGCATGGCGAGCGCGGTAATACGGAGCGCATTCCCTCTGGACCGGTCCTTAGGTGGATCTGTGGGGAGTGGCTCTTTGCGGGGCTCGGGGCGAGATGGAGGGTCGGGCGTCACGTGGTCTGCACTGATAGGGAAACTAGGTTGATTCTAAACGATACGCGGACGGGAGGCTGCCGGGGGATCGAGGGAGGTCAGCGTTTTCGGGCCAGGATTTGGTGGACCTGCTCCGCCGCCTCGGCGATCATGATTCCCATGCGCGGATGGGAAGGTTCGAGGTCGACGTGGATGCCGTGCTCCTGAAGGGCTTCCGAGGTAGTGGGTCCGATGGAGACGACGGCGGTCCGCTCGAGTGCGGGGGCGATTTCCGGAGCCAGTCCCTCTTCCTCGGCGATGCGAAATAGGTGGTCGACTTGTGCGGATGTGGTGAACGCGGTCACATCGAACTCGCCGCGGGCGAGGCGCTGGACGGCCTCGCGAAGGGGGGCGGTGTCCTCGGGGAGACCCCACTGGTAGACGGGCACCTGGGTGTAGGGAATTCCACGTGTTTTCAGTCCTTCGAGGAACTGCCGCGGGGTCTTCCCGTACTCCTGGATGGCGACATGTTGTGGGGCGGGGTGGTCGCGAAGGTACTCGTCCAGGGCCTCCAGGAGTTCCTTCCAGGTGTTCGGTTCCTTGGCAATCGCCGCGATGGGGACTTTCCATTCCCGCATCACTGCACTGGGCTTGGGTCCGCGAACCACTACGGCAATCTCGCTGAGGGCTTCCTGAAAAGCTCCGGGAGGATGCCGCAACTCTATTGCATCATTGAGGATCTTTGCGCCGACCCCGGTGAGGAACACGACCATGTGGAAGTCGCCGGCAAACAGTCGGTCGGCAAATTGGAGGGCGGAAAGGTTGGAGGAGAGGGGAACTTCACGCATAGATGGGGCGACGAATGGCTCGCCGCCCCGAGCGCGAATCAGCTTCTCGATTTCAGCCGATCGACGGCTTTCCAGAGAAAGCACACGCAACCCGTTGAAGTTGCTGGACGGACTGCGTTGGTCAGACAGATGGAAGTCTACGGTGCTGTCGCTGGATGAGTCTGGCCACGATGGCAGGTGTAGCAGGTCACGTGCTGCTCGCCATCCGGGAACCGGGCGTTAATCTCACGGACCATCCGAATCATGTTCCGAGCGATATCCTTCTGGGGTTTGTCATCCAGATCCATCTGGCCCGGGCCGACGTGACAGAACGTGCACTCGACGCCCAGAGACGCCGTAAACACGTCCATCGCCGGGCGATAGGTTTCTGGCGTGAAGATCTGTAGGTTTTTGGGTGGTGCTTTTGCCTTCCCCTTGCCCTTTGGAGCCTGCGCTTGCGCGAAGAACAGCATACCGAGGACGAGAGAAGCTGCAACTGTAGAGAATAGTGTGCGCATGGACCGATTATACACAGTTTGGCAAGCCCCCGGCGGGGAAGCCGCAGCCGTATGCTATTTGACACAAAAGAGGGTATTTATGTTAATCCGGGCGGGTGCGAAATGGGTCGGGATTCGGGGCTGGACCTTGCGCTCCAGAGGACCGTGTTCCGACCCTGTTCGTAGGACCCTTCTGACCGTCTTTCACATCGCTCTTGCCGCCGTTCGGAGATCCGAGATCTTCGCGGATCATTCGTGCCAATCCCAGTCCACCCGCATCGGCCATGACCTGGGCAAACTGTTGGGCCGCCATATCCCACATGGTGTCCATGGTGGAGTCCTCCTGATCGTTCTCCGAACGAGCGGCTCGGAGCATCTGCGTGAGCAGCAGGGCTTCGAACTGTCCGGCGGCTTCATCAGCATTCTTTGGTTTTGGCGGCTCGGGGGCCGCGACCGGCGTATCGAGTGAAACGGCATTGGTATCCATGATCGTTGGCGGGTTCAATAACTTCGTCTCTTAGGCCATTCAGAGCAAAGTGCGGCTCCTCTTGACTCCTATTTAAATGACATCGATCTCGGCGCCCAACGCTCCGGCGGCCCGCATGCTCTGCAACACGGCGATGATGTCTCGCGAGGTGGATCCGATGGCCTGAAGCGCCCGCACTAGATCCTCAACCGTAGCTCCTTCCTCCAGTACGACATTCTGTGCTTCTGACTCCGCGGCATTCACGTCAACCCGTGGGGTGACGGTTGTGTTCCCAGTGCTGGAAAATCCCGGCGGCTGGCTGACCTCGAACCTGGTGCGGACCTCCACACTCAAGGCGCCATGTAGAATCGCAACCGGTGTGATCCGTACGTCCTTGCCGAGAACGATTGTTCCGGTTCGTTCGTTGATGACCACCTTTTGAAGGTGGTCCGCCTCAACGGTGATCGCCTCAAGTTCCGCCACGAATTCCACGGGATGTGTCGCGTAGAGTTCCGGCACTCGGACCGATATCAAACCGGAACTTAGTGCATTCGCAATCACATCGCCACCATCCGGCGGAGGGAAGTGTCTGTTGATCGCCGTCACAACGCGAGCGGCAGTTGTGAAGTCCGTTTGGCGCAACTGCAAATTTAGACTCTCAGATGGGGCAATCGACGGGGGAGCGACTTCGACAATACCGCCATCCGGAATCCGGCCTACCGTTGGATGATTCAGCGTTTGCGTATTTGCTCCGCCCCCGGCAACAAACCCTCCCGTGATTAGGGGACCCTGAGCGGCGGCATAGACCTGCCCGTTGGCGCCCTGAAGCGGTGTGAGCACCAGGAGGCCCCCCTGTAGGTTGGTCGCGTCGCCCATTGCCGCGACGGTGACATCGATCTTCGTACCGGGTTGGGCGAACGGCGGCAGCGTCGCCGTGACCATCACCGCAGCCATGTCCTGCACCAGGATCCTGGTCGGATCGACCTGCAGGCCCATTCGACGCAGAACATTCGAAAGCGCTTGGGCGGAAAAGATCGTCTGCCGCTTATCGCCGGTCCCGTTCAGGCCCACCACAACCCCGTAGCCTACCAACTGGTTATCTCGGACGCCTTCCAGTGCGGCGAGTTCCTTGAGCCGAGTCGCGGCTGGGGCGAGTGTCGTAACAAACAGAAGACCTGCGAGAATTCTTTTCCACATGATGATGGCGATACCTGTCCTCGGCACTGCTTAAAATGGCAGCAGGTCTGTGAAGATGCGGTACAGGGAAAAACGCCGCTTGATCGCATCGTTGACGACGCCCTTGCCATTGACCGAGAGCGTTAAATCCGAGATCTGATCCGACAGGATCGTATTTGCCGGCGAGACATCGACCTGCCTAGCCATTCCCTTCAGGATGACGACGTGCCGCTCGGAATTCACTGTGACCTCCTTGGCGGCTTCGAGGACCAAAAGTCCGCTGAGCGTCGTAGCGACCACGCGCGCCGAGATCGTCGTGGTCAAGGTAAGGTCCCGCGTGGTTTCTCCTTGCCCTTGCAGTTGTTGCGTGCGGGCGAAGTCGAGCAGGTTTGCCAGCGGATTGCCGGCCGCCAGCGTCCCTATCAAGGAAGCCATCTGGTTCGTCCCGTTTGAATTCCTTTTTGAGTTGGTTCCACCGGACGCGGCGGCGCTGGCCTGATCGGAAACGACAATGGTGACAATGTCTCCAACGGTGCTCGCCCGGAGATCGTGAGCTGGGTATCCAAGCGGCCCAGTTGCCAAAAACACGGATCCTGCCGAGGATTGGTTCTGCTGGGCGCGCATCAAGCCGGATGAGGCTAGACAACAGACAATCAGGCCAACCCAGACACGCAGACGGCGATCCACGCTTCCCAAGTAGTGAGGGGCGGGTTTAAGTTCCATCGTTCCCAAAATTCCCTTCCTATTTCTCTACGGCTCGACCCGAACCCGTCCAGGACCTTCCACGGTTGCCGAGAAACTCTGTCCATTGGCGGGATTCTGTACCAGCACAGTCTCTCCTCGATGTCCCGTGCTTTGTGCGGAGGCATCGAACGCCAAGAGGACTCTCCCGCTGACGACCTCCACCCGTATCGTGTCTCCCGAAACCACTTCCGGCGCGGTGTTTACAGGTGTAGGCCAGAACGCAATTTGCTCACCTTCGGCGCCGGTGATCTGCACCCGCGCCCAGATGGGAACGCTGCGATCCTGAGCGTAAACCAGACTTCCCTGCCACAATCCATTGGCGTCCAGATGCTTTCGTTCGAACTCCAACTTACCCAGCGGCAGGGCCTGGCGACTGTATTCGACAATCCGAATCGAAGCTCCCGGCTCATCGAATGCTTTCTGCAGAGCATCAGCTAATACCTCTTCGGTGAGTACCTGGGAAGCTCGTGTGAAGCACGCGGCCAAGGCAGGCGTTGCCGAAAGGAGAATGCCATGCTTGTCCAGCAGAGTCTGTAGCTCAAAACCGCGGATGGTTCTCGCGGTTCCAGCCAGTGGGGCTGGCCCTATGTCCAGCCGCGGATCGAGAGAGGCGAACGCGGGAACCTCAGCGGCCATGGCCGCCGCCGTAATTCGATCGCCGGCAAGCTCTGTACACGCGACTGCCGGCGATACCCCGGTCGCAACGATGAATGTAAGATTGCACAGGTAACGCATCCGACCTTGCCTCCGCTAGCGCGTAATGTTATTCACCTGCGAGTACATCTCGTCTGCCGCCCGTACCACTTTGGTGTTCGCCTCATAGGCACGCTGGCTGCTGATCATGTTGATGAACTCTTCCACGACGCTGACATTAGACGCCTCGACGTAACCTTGCTGCAGCGTTCCGAGCCCGGTCTGTCCGCCTGGGATCCCAATCGTGGCGGCGCCACTGGCGTTGGTGGGAAGAAACAGACTACTCCCGACGCTATCCAAACCACCGGGATTGGTGAAATTCGCGAGTTGAATCTGTCCGGCGATCTGCGCGGCCGTTTGTCCGGGCTGCGTATAGCTGACCGTCCCATCCGAGGCGATCGTAATGGTCAGGGCTTGCTGTGGAATTGTGATCTGCGGCTGGATGGGATTTCCGATACCGGTGACGATATTGCCGTTGCGGTCCAGCTGGAAGTTTCCCGCCCGCGTGTAGGCAATTTGCCCGGTCGGCCGCCGGACCTGAAAGAATCCTTTTCCTTCGATGACCAAATCCAACGGGTTTCCAGTCTGCTGGAAATTTCCCTGCGAAAACATGATCGTGTTGGCTGCTGGACGAGCTCCCAGGCCTAATTGCAGACCGCTGGGTACAGTGGTTTGCGTGCCGGCCGCTGCCCCGGGCTGCAAGAAATTTTGGTAGAGCAGATCCTGAAATTGCGTCCGCCTGGCCTTGAATCCAGCCGTATTTGCATTGGCCAAGTTGTGAGCAATATTATCGATGCTCATCTGCTGAGCATTCATGCCGCTTCCAGCGCTGTAAAGTGCTCGAATCATAGTTTCCCCTTATTGATCTCTCGTTGATTTTGTTGGCGGCCGTGGCTAACCCACACGTGCGACCTGCTCGATCGCTTGTTTGTTCATCTCCACGCCAATGCCCATCGCTCGCTGCAGCATCTCGAACTGGCGCATCACGCTCACAAGGCGCACGGCGCCGTCGGTCACGGGCGCATTGGATTGTTCCAGTGCACCTTGTCGAATCCTTGTTCCGCTATCCTGCGTCGCACCGCCCGATTGGGAAAGCAAGAAATAGCTGGAACCTTGTTTCCGCAACTGGGAAGTAGGGTCAGTGATTCGACTAACTTCGATTTGGCCAACTTGTATGCCGTCCTGCGACACGACTCCTTCGTCATCTACATTGATAGGCCGCGAAGGATCGACAACAAGAGGCTGGCCATTGTCGCGAACGTTCCGAAGTGTGTAGCCTTCGCGGGCGGCGAGTTGATTCTGGGCGTTAACCTGGAATTCGCCACTACGTGCATAAACAACGCCACCGGGCGAGGTGAGCGCAAAAAAACCTTCTCCATCAAGGGCCAGATGAAGCGGGTCGCCATCTACCAGGAGAGAACCTTGCTGAAAGTCTGTCCATTGCCGCTCGATCAATGGAAGTTCCTGGCGAGCCATGTTATAGAACTCGCGGTCCGCCTTGAAGCCCGAAGTCCCGACGTTCGCGATGTTGTTCGCCAACATGTCGAGAGACTCCATTCGAGCTTTCATGCCCGAGGCTGCCGAGATTAATAACGGATCCATGAGAATGGATTCTCCTTTGAGTTGAGACTGTGCAATTCGAGAACCGTTCCCCGGATTCTCTGCAACACTCGCTCGTTATTGGGTTTCCTCAATGGAGGATCCAGCGGCGGGTGGCAGAATAGTGCCGTTCTGGTTGCCAGCGTCAAGATCCTGTCTAATCTGGAACCCATTCTGAAACACACACGCTCTCAAGTGATTGATTCTGAGGTTGCGTCGGTTTGGACCTCAACCTGCATTTCTGACGGTCGTGAACGCAGTGTCACTCAGCTCCGTCAATTCCCTCTCTCCTTCGTGGGCTCTGGCAAATCTAGGACAGAATTCTGTGAAGAGCGGCGGACCGAGGGCTACCTATATTCGTCACAACTTTGCAGAGGAGGGGAGCGTAGGCTCCAAACCTCCTGAACAACAAAGCTCCTATCCCCCAACGATGGGCGGGGCTAATACGGGGCGGTCTACAAGGGAAGAGGTATCCGAACATAAGGACCCTGGCAATTCTTCATCCAAACCCGCCGTGCATCGGAAGAACGGCAGGGACGTCGCCGATTCACGCGAGCGTGCTCGATCATCGCACGCAAAAAGGTGGGCCAGCGAGATAGCGAATCTCATGGTGGAGCGCCACAATGCGGACCCGCAGCCTAAGACAGTCGTTCCCTCACTTCCCACGGGCCTCGGGTTGGGCGAGGTTGCCTCAACTGCCGACGATACATCGCACTTGAGTGGAGACGCACAAACAGAAACGGTTGAGGATACCCGCCAATCCATGTTGCGAACGGGACAGATTCCTTCAAACGAAATTGCAAACGCGATCATCCTCCACATGCTCTCGAGTAGTCGAGGCGCCGGCGGCACCCTTCACCAAGCCAACGTCCCGGCATTGCCAGAGGGGAAATCGAAAGGCCTAAGATCAGCTGTTCCAGGGGACATCCAAGGCGGTGACCGGTCTGCGCAGTCCAACGCGGAGAGGAAACGCAAACCGAATGAGGCGCTCCTCGGACTGAATTCCAACCCGCAACCAGGTCAAACGGTAGGCTCTCGACCCAACGGTGGGGTCAATGAGCTCCCAGCCGTTATTGCGACGACGGAGCGAGACAGATCGATCAATGGATCTGACGCTCAAACTCTTGGACGCGCGATCGAACAAGTGAAAAGTCTCCGAACGTCTGCAGGCTCCCGACACTCGCAGAACCTGACATCTCTGGTGTCCAAAGAAGCACCGAAGGAACAATCCGAGAGAAATGAGGTTGAAGGACGGGTAACGGGCGGAGTGGCTGCCCGACCCCTTCTGAACGTTTCAGATCGGATCCCGGGGATCGAGCGGGTCCTTCCGCGTGAGTTAAACGTCGCGCCGGATGGCAAAGGGACTGCTCGTGTGCAAGGCGCGCATCCATCCGATGACCATGCTCCCCTGGCTTTTGAACTGAAGCTGCAACAGGTCAAGGTGGCGGATACTGCGCAGCCAGAAGTTCATCCCGACCCCACGGCTATCACCGGGCAAGGGCGTTCGACTGGGAATCCAGTATCAAATACTTCGCTGGGAGAAGGAGGCCTTGAACCAGGAGGGTCCCCGGACACGGAATTTGGGAAATCCGGGACAGCTCCTGCGCAAAGGTCGCCTGAAGCGCTCCGGGAAGGCACGTCCGATTCGGCGCATAACGGTGATGAGAGAGGCAGTCAGGAGACCGCCTCGAAGGCTCTTGAAATCGACAAAACCGATGCCTCGAAAGCGATCCAGCCGGCAGGGGCAGACCTGAATCAAACTGCCTTGCGAGCCGTCGATTCGCATATTGTGGAGCACACGCCGCTTACCGGCGATGCGACCACGCCCAAGCCGCACGTGGAACCTCGAGATGCCGCGCAACAGCCGCAATCAGCTCGCACGCCCGCGCGCTCGGAACCGACCACCAAGCCCGAAACCGCATCGGCTATGCGTCCCGTGGCTTCCCAGCTCTCAGTGCGGATCTCGGGTCCGGACGCCTCTCCCGTCGACCTGAGGATTGCGGAGAGAAAAGGCGAAATCCAAGTTGCCGTGCGCGCAATGAACTCGGACGTCCGAGGGTCGCTACGCGGAGACCTTACCTCGTTGGTCGATTCCTTGCGAACGGGTGGATTTGACACCTCTGTCTCGAAAGGATCTTCCGCAGACGTTGGGGTCATTTCCAACCCCATGCACCATATCGGACCGACCACCCTGGCACACACAGACCGGCAGGACGCCTCTGGCGACGCCCCCAATCGCCAAGGACAAAATCCGAGCGATCAGCAGAATTCCCCTCGTCAACAGCAAGGGCGTGACCAAAGGCGCTCGCAAGGGGAACGAGGCTTCCTGGCATGGATCGAGCAACTGACCGCCAGCTAACGCAATCACCAGAAGGAGACCATCATGGCCGTAAACGCAGCATCCAATACGTCCCCGACTATCGACGCGGTTCTTGCAGCTTCAAATCAGAAGCCTCAGGGAAGTGCCGCAACGTCAGGTTCAGATCTCGTTGATCAGAACATGTTTCTCAAGCTCCTGGTTGCGCAACTGCAGCATCAGGATCCACTGAACCCCGCAGACGGACTGCAGTTTGTAACCCAGCTGGCGCAGTTCACGACACTGGAACAGTCGACGCAAATGCGCAGCGACATATCCACTATTAAAGACCTCCTTACGAAGCAGTTCGCCCCAACGGATACAGGGACCACTACTGGGACGACTGCATCGTCTTCCTAGACTTCATCAAAATCAGATTTCATCACGGAGACATAGAGCATCATGGTTACCTCATTCTCAACAGCGCTTTCCGCACTCAACGCCCACACGACGGCGATCGACGTCGTCGGCAACAACCTGGCGAACTTGAACACAGCAGGCTTCAAAGCCAGTAGCGTCGCCTTTTATGATCTTGTAACCCAATCCTTGGGTGCAGGACTTGGAGAGACGCAGGTGGGTTTCGGTGTCGGCACGCCCGTCACGCTACGCCAGTTCTCGCAGGGCGCCATTCAGTCTTCTGGAGGCCCCTTGGACGCCGCGATTCAAGGGGACGGATTCTTTGTGGTCCGAAATAGTTCCGACGCCACTCTCTACACCCGCGGAGGCCACTTCGTGGTCGACAAGGACGGGAACCTAAATACCGCCAGCGGACAGAGGCTGCAAGGCTGGACTCAGGCGAATGGCGTGCTGGATACAAATCTGCCGATCGGAGATATCACGGTACCGGTGGGTTCACTGAAGGAGCCGATTGCGACAACGGAGTTCTCCGTGGACTTAAATCTCAACTCCGCAGCGACCGCCGGACCGCCAGCGGATCAATTTTCGACCTCGATTGAGGTGTACGACTCCCTCGGCAACTCCCATAACGTATCGGTATCGTTCACCAAGAATTCCACGGCCAACACGTGGGATTACAAACTTTCTTTCCCATCGGCGGATTTGGCGTCAACAACCACGACCACTCCGGTGACCGGCCAACTGACATTTGACTCGGACGGACACCTCATGAGTCCGGCGGCCACAGATGCTCCGCCAGTGCTGAATGCCAACGGCCTGCTCGACGGCGCATCGGACATGGCGATCACATGGAACGTTTTCGATAGTCTCACTCCTCGTATCACGCAGTTCTCTCAACCTTCCGCGACTTCCGCACTCGCCCAGGACGGATCGGCTGCCGCGAACCTGGTCCGCGTCGGACTTGGGGACGGTGGCCAGATTCTTGCGCAGTATTCCAATGGACAACAGGTGGTTGTCGGTCAGGTCGCGATGGCGACAGTTCGCAACCCCGAATCCTTGATTTCGGTAGGGAATAGCAACTACCAGTTGAGTGCTCGTTCTGCCCTGCCCGCTGTTGGACTTCCGGAAACAGGTGGGCGAGGCTCGGTCCTCGGCGGGAAAGTCGAAGCTTCCACCGTGGACATCGCGGAGCAGTTCACCAACCTGATCGTTTATCAGCGCGGATACCAGGCCAACACTCGCCTTGTCACCACCGTGGACGAAATCAGCCAGGAAACGATCAATCTCAAACGGTAGCCTGACCCACTGAAATGACAGCTCTGGAACAATCCTTGCACTTGGCGGATGTGCCGATCGAGGTTGAAGTGGAACTCGGCCGGAAGACGATGGTGGTGCGCGAGATCCTGGACCTGAAGCCGGGCTCGGTGATCAAAATGCCGCGCTCGGCGGGAGAAAACATCGACATTCTCGCTGGAAAACATCCTTTCTGCTCTGGCGAAATAGTCATCATCGAGGAGAAATTTGGAGTTCGCATCACTGACTTTCGCGAGCGGGATTGAATACACATGCGCGTCGAAAGCAATCGGGAAGAAGCGGTTGGATCGCGGCGATGGAAGGAGTCAGCATGGAGGCTGGCAGTGAATTGATCCGCCAACTATTGGCAGCACTCGTGGTGCTGGGCCTTCTCGTTGCCATGGTCTGGATCCTGCGTCGCAGGAATACCGGCACGGGAGCGAATCGGCAACCAATCGGCGGGGTTGTGCGGGGGTGGTTGAAAATGACCCCCCAAATGGGATCCATCGACGTGGTCGAGAGGAAAGTCCTGACGCCCCAGCATACGCTCCATCGGCTAAGAGCCGGCGGACGGGAATTCTTAATCGCCACACATCCGCAAGGATGTCAGCTCATTGCCGAACTCGATGCCAAGGGAAACGATTCCGGCGTGGGCGCGAACGAATTGGCATCCGCGCTTCCAACGGGAGTTGGAGAATGATCGGAACACGCTGGCCCTGTGTGGCTATCCTTTTCGTGCTCTTGGGATTGGCAGCAGCCGCTCAACCTGTAGCCCAGCCGGAGCCGAACACTCTATTCGGGATCTCACTCGAGCAGCAAACGGGGGAATCGATTGGCGTGCCAATGCAGATTATCCTGCTTCTCACCTTGCTGACGCTGTTGCCGGCGATCATTGTCTCCGTCACACCGTTTCTTCGCATCGTTGTTGTCCTGCACTTTCTCAGGCAGGCGTTGGGCACGCAAACAGCGCCTTCCAATCAAGTCCTGGTTGGTCTGGCATTGTTCCTGGCCCTGATCGTAATGCAACCGGTTGGCAAAATCCTCTATGAGGAGAGTTGGCAACCGCTAGAGGCGGGAGAAATCAATCCGACAGAAGCATGGCAACGCGCCGATCGCCCGATCCGTGAATTCTTTCTGCGATTTGCCCGGGAAAAAGATGTCAGCCTATTCATGGAACTTGCCGAGGCCCCCGAGCCGCAAGCACCGGAGCAAGTACCGCTCACAGCGTTGGTACCGGCCTACATCATCAGCGAACTCAAGACGGCATTTCAAATTGGCGCCGTGCTGTTTCTGCCCTTTTTAGTGATTGATCTTGTGGTTGCTTCGGTGACACTCTCGGTCGGGATGGTTCAGCTGCCGCCCGTAATGGTTTCGGCTCCATTCAAGATTTTGCTGTTTGTACTCGTCGACGGGTGGAACCTCGTCATCGGTTCGCTGGTACGCAGTTTCTATTGAGCCTCCAATCAAGATCTCCATGCAACCCACAAGGATCCAGGCATCCTCACAACATTTAGGAGTTTCCCATGTCCACCGCGACCGCGACTGACATCATGCGCGACACATTCCTGACCACCTTCTGGCTCAGCTTACCCATTCTGGCGCTGGGATTCGTGGTCGGCATTGTAGTCAGCCTGGTTCAAATCTTGACCTCTATCCAGGATTCCAGTGTCGGCACCGTTCCGCGACTGGTAGCCTTCCTGGTCGCAATCCTATTGGCCATGCCCTGGATGCTTTCAATTCTTATGGACTTCACCCGGACACTGTTTGGCGATCTTGGGAGATTCAGTGGGTAAGCCCAGCGACAGACCTCACATCCCCGAACATCATGAATTTAGGACTCCCTCACAGTACGCTTTTCGGTTTTCTTTTGGTGCTCATCCGGGTGGTCGGGCTGCTGTTCTTTCTCCCATTCCCGGCTCTGCGAGCTGCCCCACAACGCACCAAGCTCTTTCTAGCTATCGCGGTAACCGTAATGCTCTTCCCGCTCTGGCCAAACCTTTCCAACGAAATTCCCACCACCGGTGAATTTCTACGCTGGACGTTCGCCGAAGCCGGATTCGGTCTCACGATCGGCCTGGCCATCTCTCTGATGCTCGCCACGTTTGAGTTGGCGATGCAGATTGTCGGACTACAGGCAGGCTACGGGTACTCGTTGACCATCGATCCAGCCAGCCAAGCTGACTCCAGCGTATTGCAGGTCGGCTTCGCCCTTTTCACCGCACTCCTTGTATTTGTCACCGGAATGGACCGCGTCCTGATCAGAATTCTGGCGGAATCCTTGCGCGCCTACCCGCCGGGGCAATGGACGCCTACCGCCGCGACGCTGGACGCCATGATTGAGCTTGGCTCGGTGATGTGCACCACCGCCGTACGCATCGCATTCCCGCTGGCCGCGCTCCTGCTCTTGATTGACATCGCGCTGGCCCTGCTCGGCCGCATGCAACAACAGTTACAGCTGATCTCCCTCGCATTCCCGGTCAAAATGCTACTGGCAATCGTGGTTCTTGCGTTGATGGCGCCTATGTTCCCTCGAATCTTCACCAGTCTGGCGTCCTCAATGACCACCAACCTTCATCTCGCCCTGGGATTCTGACGACCAATGGCCGATTCCGGACAACGTACCGAAGAGCCAACGCAGCGAAGGCTGGAAAAGGCCCGGAAGGAGGGCAATTTTCCAGCGAGCAAAGAACTCATCTCGGCAGTGCATTTCCTTGGTGTGGTCACGCTGACCGGCAGTTTCGGCAGCTGGTTCCTGTTGCAGCTCGCCTTCCTGACCAAACGCTTGCTGGCAAGCGCCTTCCAGAGCGGTCATTTGACGGGAGTCGGGTTGACGGCGGTCACCCGCAACCTGATCGCACCTCTGTTTGTGCCGCTGGTGCTGGGGGGCATCGCACTGATGTTACTCGTCGTGGGCGTCCAATTGGCGACGACCAGGATGGGAATCGCTGGCGACAAGCTCAAGCCGGACCTGAAACGACTGAATCCCTGGAAGAAACTTCAAGGGATCCCCGGCCAGAACTTGCCAGTCTTTCTTCAATCGCTGGTTCTGCTGCCCTTAGTGGGCGCCGCGGTCTACTTCGAAGTCTTTGAAAACTGGAACAACTTACTGGAAATGGCTTGGATGCCTCCGATCGCCGCCGTCGCTCGCGTCGGTGACACCGTGGAAACGCTCCTGTGGCGCGCCGCCGGCCTGTTTCTTGTGGTTGGCCTGGTCGATCTCACCTGGCAGAAACGGCGTTACCGTAAACAGCTTCGAATGACCAAACAGGAGGTCCGTGACGAGCATAAGGAACAGGAAGGAGATCCGCAAATCAAGAGCCGTGTCCGGCGCCTGCAAAGGGATATGGCACGGCGGCAGATGCTGAAGGATGTGCCCGATGCAACCGCGGTGATCGTGAATCCCACCCACTATGCCGTCGCGATTCGATACGTCATCCCGGATGACCCCAACATCGTTCCCGCGGCACCCAAGGTGATCGCCAAAGGCAGGAATTTCCTCGCGGCACGAATCAAGCAGAAAGCCCTGGAGCATGACATCCCCATCGTGGAGAATCCGCCTCTCGCACGAGCGCTTTACTCCTCGGTGGAGGTGGGTCAAGAAATTCCTGCGCACCTCTATCGCGCTGTGGCGGAGATTCTCGCCTACATCTACCGCATTCTGGGCCGCCTGCCCGGCTAAGCCCGTCAGCGCAACGCAATTTTAATTCCGAAACCGCGACGAGCAACTCCGCATCCAAACAAACGAGGACACGAAAACAAATAGAAGAACACTCGAGACGAATCGTCGAGCTGAGATCGCATCGAGCAGGAAGCCAGAGATGGGCCAAGCCAACCCATGTTGCAGGCGATCCCCGGGTGCCGGAGAAGGCGCCTAGATTCCTGCCACGAAAGGACGTAATTTTGCTCGATGCCGGTTTAGCCTTAACGTCAGCGTTAAGTCGGCACGTTCCCAAGGGCTTAATGGAAATCTCACTCTGGAGGGAGCGGTTAACAAAGATTTGGATCGGAAGCTAGCGTATAACCGGGTTGCGGGCCTCCCAGGGGCCTTCTCGGTGAAAAACGATCTTCGATTGGATGCCGCCTCATAGCGCGGCAAAGTTCGGATCCCCTGGCCGCAGTCATTCTTCCCTAACGCTCGCGGGGAACGGCAGGTGGATCTAGCGGCGGTCCGCAGGCCCCCTGAAGGGCCGCCGTATTTATCGAGTTGAGGCCCCGCCACCAGCGACCAACGGAGCTGGCCGACGAGGCTTCCGGGTTCCAACGGGCGGCATGCTCCTACCTGCCAGGGAGCATACCCTGCAACCCCGATGGAACCGCTAGAAGCGGACCGGTCCCCTCCGAGCCGGTCCGCTTCGCTTCTCTCTCCTCCTTATTCCACCCGCAGATTGGCTAGGAACATCCTGGTTCCGGCGGCCCACCCTTTGGAATCCAGCATGCACCTACCCGTTGTCAAATGGCGGCACCTCCACAGCTCGAACCAACTCCCGTCAGCCCGATTAGCGGGGAAAACCTCTTGTCCACCAGGACTCCGATCGAGACTCGCCCCAGAAACGGCAGCCGAGGCGGTTCCCTCTCCACGACCATCACTTCCGTTTTGGAATCCCAATTCGGGAACGGTTCCGATATTGCAGTCCCGCTGGCGGTTCTTGGAATCGTTCTGGCGATGATCACTCCCCTGCCCAGCTTTCTGCTGGACTTTCTGATCAGTGCCAATATCACCATCTCCGTCATTGTTCTTATGGTGTCGATGTCGATCCGCCGTCCAGTGGACTTTAGCATCTTCCCCAGCACCCTCCTGCTATTGACGCTGTTCCGGCTGGCCCTGAATATCTCTTCCTCGCGGCTGATTTTGCTCCACGGCAGCCAGGGAACGCGAGCGGCCGGCGAGGTCATCGAAGCCTTTGGCAACTTCGTGGTCGGAGGGAACTACATCATTGGGGTTGTCATTTTTCTGGTCCTGATTGCGATCCAATATGTCGTCATCAACCACGGCGCGGTCCGGATCTCGGAGGTCACCGCCCGCTTCACGCTGGATGCTCTCCCCGGCAAACAGATGTCGATCGATGCCGACCTCAACGGCGGTTTGATCGATGAAGCCGAGGCGCGAGCACGGCGTAAAGCACTGGCTGCGGAAGCGGAGTTCTATGGGGCGATGGATGGCGCCAGCCGCTTCACCCAGCGCGACGCCGTGGCGAGCATCCTGATTACCGCCATTAACATCATCGCCGGATTCCTGATTGGGGTCTTGCAGAATGGCATGGAGTGGGCCACGGCGCTTTCGACCTATACCGTCCTCACGATTGGGGATGGCTTGGTAACGGTGATTCCCGCGCTGATGGTGTCGGTTTCCGGCGGCCTGATTGTGACCCGGGCCAGCTCCGATGAAAAGCTCGGGACCGATGTCCGACAACAGGTGTTCAGCAATCCCCAGCCGCTGCTGCTCTCCAGCGCGGTGTTGATTGTAATGTCCCTGTTTCCGGGTCTCCCGATGCTGCCGTTCCTGGCCATGGGATCCGGAGTAGGCTATACCGGGTGGCGCTTAAGAAAAACCCAGCTTGCCGCGGAAGCCGCGCCTCCGGTGGAACCAGCCAAGCCGCCGAGCGCCCGAGAGAACTTGGAGAGTTTACTGCGCGTGGAGCCACTAGCTGTTGAGGTGGGACTCGGATTAGTCAAGCTTGTGGAAGGCGCCCAGAATTCCCCGCTCCTGCGCCGCATCGCCGGAATCCGTCGCCAGATGGCAGCGGACCTCGGATATCTGGTTCCGCCGGTGCGCGTCACCGACAACCTGCAATTGAAGGCCAGCGAGTACGTAGTGCGGCTCAAAGGCGTCGAAGTTGCCCGCTATGAACTGCTCCAGAACTGCGATCTTGCGATCCACCCGGGAGGCTCTCCTCCCCAGCTGGAGGGGGTCACCACCGAGGATCCCGCCTTTGGCATTCCTGCCGTCTGGGTTCCAACCGATAAGGCCGAAGAGGCCCGCTCGAAAGGTTACACCGTGGTGGATGGCGTTGGAGTTCTCGGAACCCACTTGGCGGAGATCATCCGTCGGCATGCGTATGAACTGTTGTCCCGCCAGGACACCAAGGAGATTCTGGACCGCGTGGCCGAAGACAATCCCAAGGTGGTCGAGGATCTGGTGCCCAAGCTGGCGCCCGCGGCCACGGTGCAGAAAGTCTTCCAAAACCTGTTGCGGGAACGGGTTTCGATCCGCGATGCGGTGACGATTTTGGAAGCCCTGGGTGAGGCGGCCGCCATGACCAAGAACCCCGTTCTGCTCACCGAGTATGTGCGCCAGTCACAGCGTCGCATGCTCGTCCAACCCTATTTGAATGCAAACGGAGAGCTGCCCGCCTACTTCCTGGATCCGCAACTGGAACAAATGATCGAGGGTGCGGTGGAGTTTACCGAGACCTCCAGCCATATCAATCTTCCTCCGCAGGAGGTCCGCAAACTGGTTGAAAAAGTCCTGCAGGCGGTGGGCAATTGTGAGACGGCTGTGTGTGCCATTACCAGCTCAACGGCGCGGTACTTCCTGCGGCAGATCGTCGAGGGATCGCTTCCGAATCTTGCGGTTCTGTCGCATAACGAAATCCCGGCGGGAGTGAAAGTCGTATCCATCGGAACAGTGAAATAGCGGTCTGGAAATGAGACGCAGGCAAACGGGGATCACACAGCAATGCGGTTAAAAAGCTATTACTCGGAAACAGTGGAGGCAGCCATTGAGCTCGCTCGCCAGGATCTGGGGGACGAGGCTCTCCTGGTGAACGCACGGCCGGCAACACCGGACCAGCTTCATCTGGGCGACTACGAAGTGGTCTTTGGCGTGGCCAGGGACGAATCCTCTCCAGCGGTTACCGGGCATGGACCGCTGTCGGCCGAGGCGCGGGATACGACGCCAACTCACACCGGTTTGCGGGAACCGACCGTTAATCGATGGACGCCGCCGGAATACGAAGCCCAACCGAAGACCGGCAATCGTCCGCCCGAGGCGACGGCCCCTTCGGATCCCGGGGCTGCAATGCCGTCACATCCCGGCCAGGACCTCCTCCAGCACAATCTATCTTCCTCCAACCACCTGGAGCCCAACGGCGGATTGGGGGAACAGATCGCCGACCTTCGCCGCGTCGTCGAAGCCTTGGCGGCGTATATTCCCTCCGAGAAGGGTCCGGACGAAACCGCCCGGTCTTTGGTGCCTGCCACGGCCCCTTTGCTGAAGGTCGACCCGACCTTGGGCGTTCCCGGAGCAGCCCGAGGGATCATTGCGCTGGTCGGTCCCGCAGGAGTAGGGAAAACCACTGCGTTAATACAACTTGCCGTCAACTATGGACTTGCCGAGAATCGCACCGTGCAGCTGGTCACCACCGACGTTCATCGTGTTGGTGCCGCGAGCCGCTTGAAATCCCTGAGTTCGGTACTGGGGCTCCCATGCCGGCCCGCGGGATCCGCTGAAGCCCTGGAGCAACTTCTTGAAGACACGCGCGGGCTGGACCTCGTGCTAGTGGATACGCCGCCGAATTTGTCCTCGAGTCCGGGTCTTGCCCAATACCTCGCGCGGCATCCTGAGATCGATACGCATCTGGTGCTCGCCGCCTCAATGTCTGCCGGGGCGATGACTGCCGCGGCGACCGCATTTCGGGAAACCAAACCAGGCAAACTCATTCTTACCAGGCTGGAGGAGCTGAGCCAGGAAAGTCACTTGGCCGAGGAGATCCTTCGGGTCTGCTCCCGCACCGGCCTTCCTCTCTCGTTCTTTGCGACTAGCTCCCAGGTTCCGGATGGTCTGGAAGCGGCCAGCGAAGCCAGGCTGGCCGGAACTGGAGACGCGAGACCCACCGAAATGAGGGCGACCGCATGAAGCCAGCCGCCGCCTCGCAGTCGCGAAAGACGAAAAAGGATCAAAGCGCGCCTACCCCAGAGATCGGTGAACGCGCCCAAGCGGTGGATCGTTCGGCTGGCGCGGCTCCCGCGCGCTCCGCCGCCGCCTACGCGTATTCGAGTGGCGCGATCCCTGAAGAGGACCGGGAGGCGCTCATCCTGGAGCATCTTCCTCAAGTACGCCTGATCGCGCGGCGGCTGCATGAGCGTTTGCCGGAGAGCGTAAGTTTGGACGACTTGATCTCAACCGGAATCGTTGGGCTGATATCCGCGATTGACCGGTTTGATGCGTCGCACAACGTGAAGCTGAAGACGTATGCCGAGTACAAGATCCGAGGGGCGATTCTCGATAGCCTGCGGGGATTAGATTGGGCGCCGCGCCAACAGCGCAAACGGGCCAAACTGATTGAAGCCGCCATTGCCCGTCTGGAGCAGCGCCTGCAACGATCACCCAACGAAGATGAGATTGCTGAAGAACTGGGGGTGACGCTGGAGGAATATCATGGCTGGCTGGTGGAGATTCGGGGCTTGAATGTGGGGAGCCTCGAAAATGCCCCGCCTGACGAAGACAATAATCGCGACCTGCTCCGTTTCGTTTCCGGAGATGAAGATGAATGGCCGTCCCACCAGTTTGAGCGCGCCGAGCTGAAACGGCTTCTGGTCGAATCCATTCAAACGATGCCAGAGGTGGAAAAGACGGTCCTTAGCTTTTACTACTACGAGGAGATGACGCTACGCGAAATCTCCAAAATCATCGGGCTGCATGAATCGAGAATCTCGCAGCTCAAATCCCAGGCGATCCTCCGTTTGCGGGCCTCTATGAAGAAGCAGTGGCCGACCGAGCGAGGTCTGGATGTCTGAATCGTCGATGCGAGTGGATAAATTGAACGGGAATTTAGAGTTGACCAGGTACAAGCACGGGTGAGTCAAGATCGACAACAGGTTGCCGAATGGCTTTTCAGGGAGTTCGCCGGGCACGTGGCGGCGGTGCTGGAGCTTATGGCGGGCGAGCGTCCGGAAACCGCGGTTGCGACGCTCGAAGCCGCTCCGGAGACCATCGAACTCGGCTGGGGGCAGTCGCTTTCCCCGCTGCCTGGGCGGATGCTGGTCACCAGCACGGAGGCCGAAGGGTCAGCCATCGGCGAACAAATCCTAAAAGCCGCGGGTGTCGAGGAGGCGAACGCCGAGGACCTGAAATCCACTTATAAGGAAGCACTCGGACAAGCCCTTTCCTCACTGGCACAAAGCCTTACCGGCCGGATAGGAAGGGAGGTCACTTGCGCCGACGGCGGTGAAACCGATCGGGGCCTAGGGCCGGCGATCTGGAGTTCTGTCACGCTCCCGCTGGGATCTCGATCCATCGTTTTAATGGTCGGTGTCGAGGCAGCTCTGCTCGACGCGGTCGTCGAGCAAACACCATCGGAGGATTCCCGCGAGGAGGCCGCGGCGCAGGCTCCGGGGGAGGATCAGGCTGTGGCGGTCGCGGTGGACGCCGAAGCCTATCGGCCTGTTGAGGCGGGAGCATCCAAAACATTCGACCTTCTCCTGGACGTCGAGATGCCGGTGAGCGTCTCGTTCGGCAAGGCGCAAGTGCCGCTCAAGGATGTCCTGAAACTGACGACGGGGTCCATCGTGGAATTGAGTCGGGGGATCGCCGAGCCTGTCGACATTGTCGTGAATAATTGCGTGATTGCCCGGGGCGAAGTGGTGGTCGTCGAAGGAAACTTCGGCGTTCGAATTCAACATGTTGTGAGCCGCTATGAGCGGCTTCGATCGTTGCGGTGAGGGCGTATGAGTTCTAGCAGCGGATGGTGAGGAGATGCGGATGACCGTTCGAGCGCGATGGAAAGGGACGCCTGACAAGTTCTCGTGTGCGGGAATTCCAGGTCTGGACCACTGGGCGGTAGGAAGGGGCGGCGGATGAAATGGCTCACCATATCTGAACTCAGTCATGGACTCGATGTCGAAACCGGTGTGGCGCTGGCTGGGGTCGTGCTTGCACTGGCCATTAGCATGGTAGCGACCCTGGTGTTGTTTCTCAGTGTGAAGCGGGAAGCACAGCGGCTCGCGTTGCGGGAACGCCGCCGAACCGAGCAGCGGCTGGAGGAGCTAAAGCAGGGCCTGGAGAAGATCGATCGCGAGAACCAGGAGGCCCGGGAGAGGTTGGTATACCCCGAGCTCCCCGCACCCACCCCAGGCGACCAAGCCGTGTCCCGATGCTTCGAGGGATTTGGGGAAGAAATGGGACTCGCGAAAAGAGCCCAAGCTCTGAAACGTCTTCGTGCCGGCGAACCGCTGGAAAATGTTGCTCGTGAGGTAGACGCGCCGTTCTGCGAGATCCAACTCCTCGCCCGTGTGGAGGAGCATCTACGAGAGGTAAGAGAAAGGAGCAGCAGCGAGCCGACGGGCGCCAATGCGGTGGCGAGCGCCGGAGTGGGCGCGTCTAGCGTGAGGGGCACCAACCCAAGTGACGATCGAAGCCTGGCTGCTAATGTTCCCGCACCGCTGACAGAAGATCCTCGCCCGGAGGCCATCCGTGTGCCCGCGCGAGCCCGTACCGCGAAGGCCGGTGCCGGAAATGAATAAGGGGCCCGCCGGAGCGTTTTGCCCGACGAACCCCAATGATCTGAAGAGATGCTTGGAAAGTTAGGCTTTCATCGCCGTGGTGACCTGCTTGAAGGCGGCTTCCAGGCGTTCCAGGAAATCGTCCACGTCGCTCTTGGCGACATTCATTGGCGGGGAGATCCGAAGTACGTTGCCGCTCAAACCGCCTTTGCCGATGAGGAATCCGTTGTCCTTGGCCGCCTGGAGCATGGCATTGGTCGCCGCGCCGGCCGGCTTTTTGGTCTCCCGATCCTCGACCAGTTCGACGGCCTGGAGCAGACCCATGCCGCGAACGTCGCCAATCAAGTCAACCTTGGTCGCCAGCTCCTCCAGGCCTGCTCTCAGGTGCGCCCCGAGTTCGGCCGAGTTCGCCATCAGTTGTTTTTCGTCGATGTAGTCGAGAACCGCCCGGGCCGCCGTGGTCGCCACCGGATTCCCGCCAAAGGTCGAGATCGTCAGTCCCTTGTAGGCATCCGCCACCTCCGGACGCGCCATGGTGACGCCGATCGGCAGGCCATTGCCCAGGCCCTTGGCCGAAGTAATCATGTCCGGCTCGACGCCATACTGCTCAATTCCAAAATACTTACCGGTCCGGCCCCAGCCTGTCTGGACTTCGTCACTAATAAAGAGGCCGCCGTGCTTCTTGACGATGTCGTAGACGATCTGGAAGTATTCCTTCGGAGGCGTGATCAGTCCGCCCACCCCTTGAATCGGCTCGGCGATGAACGCGGCGATCTTGCCGGAGGTTGCCGTCCGAATGTGCTCTTCCAAGTCGCGCGCGCACTGGACGTTGCACGAAGGATAGGTGAGATCCGAACGGACAGCGGTAGCAATAACCATTCACTGCATGCGAGAAGCCGGGCGAAGGTGCTCCGCCGCCCAGCCGCCAGGAGCCGACGCCGGTGGCCGCCATCGCCGACGCGGACCGCCCATGATAGCTGTGCCGAAGGGCGACAATCTCATGCGAGCCGGTGTAGAGGCGCGCAGTCAGGAACGCCGTTTCATTGGCTTCGGTGCCGGAATTGGTGAAGTACGCCTTCGTCAGGGCGCCGCCCGGCGTTTTCTCCGCGATGGTCTTGGCGAGCATCGCCTGAGGCTCGGTGACGTAGGCGGTGGAAACGTGTTCCAGCGTGTCGACCTGCTCTTTCACCTTCTTGTTCACCGCGTCGTTACAGTGCCCAACGCTAATGGTGACGATCCCGCCGAAAAAGTCCAGATACTTGTTGCCGTCGGCGTCCCAGACAAACTGGTCCTTGGCCTTGGTGACGACCATCGGCTCGCTGAAATAGTGAAACACGGCCGGGAAGATATGGTCTTTATGAATGAGAAGAAGTTCCTGCTTATCCACGTAAACTCCGTAAACTTCGCTTTGGTAGACTCCGCTTGAATGCTTGGAGAAAAAGCTGCCAAGGCTGGCGGGCGTAAACTAGAAGTTACCACAGATGATTCGCCGAACCGCCGCAGTTCTCGTGTTGGCGGCCGCGGCAGCGGCTTCGATCCAAGCGCAGGTCTGTGTAGGCAGCCGTCCGGTCACCACCTTCCGTCTGGAGAGTGAGCCCGCCGGCGCAACGCTTGGGGAAACGCCCAAATATGTCCCCATTCGCCGCCTGAACAACCTTCCGGCGGGCTATCGCATTCGTTATCAACCGATTTCGCTGCCCGCCGACCTGGACGAAAAGGCCGGACTTGGCTCTGGTGCTGGTTCCGCGGACCGCGGGTTCGACGATCACGGTGCTTCCGCCGCAGTCGGTCGTCGACCTCAGCCGAATGGACCGTGCCCTTCGAGCCCAGCCTGATGCTGTTTGTGTTCAGTCCGCGCGAGTTGGATGAAGCGTCGTCTGAAGGACATGGTCAGCGAGGATCGCGATCTCATTCAGGCGCTGGGTGATTATGCCGACCAGACGGCGGATCTGGAGGCGTCGCTGGCGGCTCTGCGGGATCTTGAAGAGGATCGGGAAACGGCTCCCCCGGCGCCAAATTCACCGGCCGAGCAGGCGCTGCTGTCGTTGGCCCGGGCGCTGAATCCGGCCGCCCCGGGACTGGATCCGCTTGGCGCGGGCCTGCAAGCCGGTCCCACCTCTTTAATGGGGCGCGGAGCGGATGCCTTCTTTGAGAATGCGGGCGGTTTTGTTCCCGGCGGCGGCATTTTGCCGACTGTAAAGGGATGGCTCATGCCGGATACGGAGTTCCGAAGCGTTTACGCGACGTCACCGGACAACGGCACGGGGATGACGCTTTGCGCGCAGCGTCTGCCCAACACGCGCAACAAGATCGCGTATGTTTGGGCCTATCGGTTTACCAACGCGGATCCACCGCCGGTATCGGTCGGGAACGTGGAAACGCCTGGCATACCGGGGCCGCTGCCAGTCGATGTTCCGATCGGGGCCAAGGCGCGCATCCCTCTGACCGTTCCCGAGCCGGGGGACTGGGCACTGATCGGCCGCGTTTATGACTGGGCGCTGGTGGACAGTTCCGGACGAGCGCTGCCGGTCCGTGGCCGCGCACTCCCCGGCGAGCGGATGCTGCAACTGGACTTACGCGACTTTGCCGGTCTGCCGGGAATGTATTCGCTGCAAGGGGAATGGGACTGGGGCACGTATCGTGTCGCGGGTGACCTGGCGCTGGCCCGGCTTGAGGATCTCAGCACGACCCAGCTGACTCCGGAAAGTGCGGCGGCTCTGGTGAAAGACCGGCCGGCGGTGGACCTGGTACTGACCGGGCCCAACCTGCGTTTCATCACCCGAGCGTGGATGCACCGGCCGGATAGCGCGCGCGAGATTCCGGTTTACATTTCACCGAAACGATTCGACGATCCTGGCAAGCTCCAGGTGGAGGTCGATACGGAGGACTTGCGCGCGGGACCCTATCGGCTGGTGCTGGAGCAGGTCGACGGAACCACGGCGGAGATCGACGTGAACATCAAGGACGAGCCGCCGGTGGTGGATCCGTTTGATGAGCCGGTGTCCATGCCTGTTGGGGGTGATAAAAAGACGTTGACGTTGACCGGTTCCGGCTTGGACCGGATTCGGGAGGTTTCCGCGCAAGGCGCGACCATCGTTCTGAAGCCGGCGTCGGCGGATGGAACGCGGCGCCAGGCGGAGATTCAGTTGGCTCCCGACGTAAAAGTGGGGGATCACCTGGACCTGCTTGCCGATATCGCCGACTCCGATAATCCGGTGCTGATTCCCCGGGCGGTGGAAGTTTTGGGGAGCGCTCCGTTCATTACGGCCGTCCACACCGTATTGCCCGCCGATGAGGAGCTTAGCGTCAAGCTCGGCGGCGAGGAAATTCCCGGGGGGCTGCAGGTGTCGGTCCGCGTGTCCTATGAAAACGTTGATTCGCCGGTGGAGGCCGTCTACTTTTGCGCCGGGGAGTCGCGGACGCCGGTTTCGCCGCGGATGCCTTCGACGACCTACGACAAACCTGAAGGGCCGGTGCTGGTGAGCGTGATCGATCCGGGACGGGTCGGGCGCGATGGCTGCGAATTGCAGGTCGCTCTCACGACGTTGAAGGTCGGTTCCTCGGAACCGGCGCTGGTCGGGATTGTGAAAGTCGTCCCGCAACTGGCCTCTCTCTCGATCTCCGATACGAAGAGGGGCGCGGGCTTTCAGGCGGAGCTGGCCGGCTGGCGGCTGGAGTCCATCAAACAGGTTGGATGGAGCCCGACCGAAGGCAATCCGGTGGAGGAGCTGCCACGGCCGATCGCGGGAGCGCAACCTGGTGACCAGGCCGGCGAACGTTTGACGGTCACTCTGCCGTGGCCGTCGCCCACTCCGAAAGCTCCGCTGTACGTTTGGTTGGAAGGGGACGCCGAGGGTCGCGCGACGACCTTGACGCAATGACGACGGTCGCGCAAGCGCCTGGATCCTGGCGATAGACCTTCCTTTCCTTGGGATCTCCAACCCGGCAATCTAATCTGTAAATAGACTCTGTGATCCGTTGCTACATTACTGACCGTCGATCGATGGGTGTGCCTGAAGTAGACCAACGGGAGGCGCTGCTCGAAAATATCGCGCGGCAGATGGCAGACGGGGTCGAGTGGATTCAGATTCGAGAGAAGGATCTTGAGGCGCGGGAGCTGTATGCGCTGGTGTGCGCGGTGCGAGACCTGCCGAATCCGCAGGGGACGAAGGTGCTGGTGAATTCGCGTGTGGATGTTGCGCTGGCAGCTGGAGTTGCTGGGGTTCATCTGCCTTCGGGATCGCCCGAAGCGCGGCGATTCCGGGGGATCGTGCCGGAGGGGTTTCTGATCGGCGCCTCCTGCCATAGTGCGACAGAGGTTGTGGCGGCTGCTGCGGGTGGCGCGGACTATATCGTCTATGGTCCGGTGTTTGCGCCGCTGTCGAAGGGGTCCGATCTCGCCCCGCGTGGGCTTGAGGGTTTGGGCGAAGCTGTGCGGTCCGTGAAGATCCCGGTGCTGGCGTTGGGTGGCATCGCGAGTGGGAATATCGAAGCGTGCATGCGCACGGGAGCCGCCGGTATTGCCGGGATCTCATTGTTTCAGCCCACCTGAATGGATTTCAGCAAGGTTGAGTGACCTCGCGAGCGCTTTGTTGTGTTCCGCGTCCTTGTTTGCCCCCAGGGGCGGTGGTGTGGAGTGCGCGGGTGCGTTGCCCGCCATGCATGAGAGCACTCGGCAACGGAACCGTCCACTGCGAGCTTAAAAGCTCGCGCCGGGTCATCCCCGACCCCCCATTGAGAGCGAGCGGGATCATACGGGCTCGCCGTCTACCACTACCCCACTGGGTAAACTGGACTCACTATGTTCATCCGCAATCTGGCGCAATCCGCCGTATTTCGCCCGGACAAGATGGGGAAATCCGATGTCGCTTCCGGGGAGCTGCTGTTTGCCGGACTGAACGCCTTTGAGCCGGGCCAGGAGCATAAGCTCCACGCCCACGCCGGCCAAGACAAGTTCTACCTGGTGCTGGAAGGATCCGGCGAGGTGACCGTAGGCGACGAAACCCAGACGCTGTCGGCCGGAGACGCCGCCTTTGCCGCCGCCGGCGTGCCGCATTCGGTTCGCAACACCGGCTCCGAGCGGTTGGTGATTCTGGCGATCCTTAGTCCACCGCCCGGGGGCCCGCCGCCAGCCGTGAAGTCCTAATTTCTGAACCTTTGGAACACGAGCGGAATCTAACTTAATTCGGACATAGGAGGAATCATGAAAATCGATATTGGAATCGGAAAACAGGACCGGGAAAAGCTGGCTGAAGGATTGTCTGTCCTGCTCGCCGACAGCTACACGCTGTACCTGAAAACGCATAACTACCATTGGAACGTCACCGGACCCATGTTCCAGACGCTGCACCTCATGTTTGAGACGCAGTACAACGAATTGGCGCTTGCGGTGGATACCATCGCCGAACGCATTCGCTCGCTCGGCTTCCCCGCGCCGGCCAGCTACACCGCGTTTCAGAAGCTGACCAACGTTCCCGACACCGACGAGGTGCCGAAAGCCAAGGACATGATCCGCCAACTGGTGGAAGGCAATGAGACCGTGGTGCGGACCGCTCGCGGCCTCCTGGAAAACGCCGAAAAAGCTGGCGATCAGGCGACTGCCGACCTCGCTACTCAGCGGCTCCAGGTGCATGAGAAGACGGCCTGGATGCTCCGCAGCCTTCTGGAAGAATGATGTTGCGGTGCCTGTTAGAGGAATAACGATGCAGACTCCGTGGGGCGGGGCCATGCCCCGCCATCCGACCGCCGCAAACGGAACCGCCGCGTAAGCGGCGGGCTTGACAGTGTCCGGAGGACGCTGATCCTGTTCCGCTAAACGCGCAATAATGCAGATAGCCATGAGACACACCATCCAGGTGCGCATCTATCACGGTGATTCGAAATACGTTGCTGAATGTCTGGATTTGCCCGTAGTCACACAGGGCGACACTCTCGATGAGGCAACGGCCAATATCCACGAGGCGATTCAACTCCACCTGGAGGGCGAGGACCTGGAAGAGATGGGATTCTCCAAGTCGCCGACTATAGTGGCAACAGTCGAGCTCGACGCGGTTGGTGAACTGGAGCCGCATTTCTTCGTTTAGCACTGCGCGGGAGGACTGAAGCCCTCCGCAAGCTGACCCTCGCCCCACCTCGGGCGCTATCGCCGCATGCGCAACGTGACCAACACCAGCGGCAGAGGCACACACAGTACAAACGCCGTCAATGACCACCCGCTGAACCACGTCCGAGCCCCCGCGCCCGCTCCGATCGCCACCATTGCCCAGGCCAGATACAGCGCGAACAGCATCAGCACCGTCTTCAAGACGATCACCAGCGAGAACATCATCGGCCGGATGTGCGGAGCCGCCCGATCCAGCTCGGCCGGCACCAGGATCGCCCTCTGCGATTGCCCGGTCACCGTCAGTCCCAGATAGGCCAGGACATTCAGCCCCATCACCAGGTAGAGCCCGTTCTTGATGGTCCAGATCGTGACCCACAGGCTGCGCGGAGGCCCGAGCCGACGGCGCGGGAAGGCCGCGTTCGGAAGCTGATCCCAATAGGTCCAGGCGAGCGCGAATACGCCCAACAGCGCTGCCAACGCAATCGTCTCCAGGACCCAATCGAACCGGGATCGCGCTGGAGGCGCGGACACGGCGGCTTCCTCCAAACGTATTGACATGAGTTGCTCCGGCGAATGCCCAAACCTTCGCCTACATCCACCGAGACGATCCTCTCCGCAAGGAGGTAACCACCTCAGAAGAAAGAATTTGTTAAATCTACATGGGTTGGCGGTAGCGCCACAGCCGCGCCAGATATGCGCCCGGGATCCCCAGCATCGCAAGGAACATCACCGGCAGGAACCAGGTTCCCAGCCCCTCGGCCTGGCCCAACGCCACCCGCATCGCGAGCCAATTCAGGACGGCGAAGACCAGCATTGCCGTGGCCTTCATCGCCGCGGTCATCTCCATCAGGATGGCGCGAACCTCCGGCGCGCTTCGGTCCACTTTGAACGGCAGGTTGACGATGCCCGGCAGCCGGCCGAGGATCGTCAGCAGGACCCACAGCCCCGCCGCCACGCCCGGCACCAGCAGCAAGTTATTCTTCCCGCCCCAGGCGTCAGGCTGCCCGGCCGCGTTGAAGTGGCTCGGGATGCGCTCCGGAAGCGCGGTCCACTCGATCACCACGTGCACCACCATCGCGGTCAGCGCCCCCAACGCGATCGCCTCCAGCAGAACGCGAAGCCACGTCGTGTTCCGGGGAGAATTCTGCCGAGAAACCGGCGCATTTTCCAAATTCATGCTCCCTAACGGGGAGGCCGCGCTCCCCATAATCATTACGCATGCGCGACTGGTGGCGTTCAAAAAACCGGCCGGGCCGGCCTGTTACACTGATGTCCGTATGACCCTCGAAGAAATCGAGCGCGAATATTCCGAGCTCCGCCAGCAAGCGCAGTCTGTGCGGAGCTATCTTTGACGCTGCCAAGCGCAAGAAACAGCTAACCGAGCTGGAAGAAACCATTAACGACCCCGATTTCTGGGCCAATCCGGAAAAAAGCCAGAAGGTGATGCAGGGGCGCAAGCGCCTGGAAGAGCAGATCGCCCAGGACAAGAAGATCGCCACGCTCACCGAGGACCTGGACACGCTGATCGAGCTTTCCAGCGAAGGCGAAGACGTCACCGCCGACCTGGAGCGCGACGTCAAGTCGCTGGCGGCGTATCTCACCAAGCTCGAAACTGAGATGCTGCTGTCGGGCGAGCATGACGCGGCCGGCGCAATCGTCACGATTCATCCCGGCGCGGGCGGTACCGAAAGCCAGGACTGGGCCGAGATCCTGCTGCGCATGTATCTGCGCTGGGCCGAGCGCAACGGCTTCAAGGCGACCGTGACAGACCGGCTCGAGGGCGAAGGCGCGGGCATCAAGTCGGTGACCTTTGAAATCGATGGGCTGAACGCTTACGGGATGCTGCAAAGCGAGGTCGGTGTGCACCGGCTGGTGCGTATCTCGCCGTTTGACTCGGCCGCGCGGCGTCACACCTCGTTTGCGTCCGTGTTCGTTTATCCGATGATCGACGACGACATCACCGTCGATATTCGCACGGACGATCTGCGTGTCGATACCTTCCGGGCGTCGGGCGCCGGCGGTCAGCACGTCAACCGGACCGATTCGGCGATTCGCATCACCCACCTGCCGACCAACATCGTGGTGCAGTGTCAGAACGAACGCAGCCAGCATAAGAATCGCGCGAGTGCGATGAAGCAGCTCCGAGCCAAGCTCTTTGAGCATGAGATGGAGAAGAAGCGCGCCGAGGAGAAGAAGCTGGAGGACACCAAGCTCGGGATCAACTTCGGCAGCCAGATCCGGAGCTATGTGCTGGCTCCGTACCGCATGGTGAAGGATCACCGCACCAAGCTCTCGGCGGGCGATGTCGATAGCGTGCTGGATGGTGACCTGGAGGATTTCATCCACGCGTTCCTGGTCTTCCGCAAGACCGGCAGGACGGCGGGCACCGATGACGGCAAGGACGACTTGGAATAATGTGGGGCAAGCTCTCTTGTGGGGCGGGGTTCAGCGTTCATTGCCAGGACATCGTTGACACTTTGCAATACAAAACCGCTGATTCTGGAATGCTTCGAGAAACGTTGAGATTATAGGGCGAAGAAAGCAAAATCAAGGGAACCGATGGCGTGCCAACGGCTTGCTCGCCCTTGACTTTGCCTCTTCCCCCTGCCACACCAAGCAAATATGCTCTCGAAGCCTTCCCCTCTTCTTTTTTCCATCTCAAAGGGCCGTTCAAAAGTGTAAGCTATGTCGTGTCAGTTGACACCATAGAAGAAGTCGCCGGGCTGGCTTGGAGCAGCCTGCGATCCTGGCTGCAGCGTATGCAGTCGGCCGGTTAGTCCAGACATGACTGGGTCGCCATGTCCAAGTCAGGCGGAAAGTCCGATCACCTTCGGAGGAGAGTAAATATGAAAGGAATCGTTCTAGCAGGAGGGCACGGAACCCGCCTGCATCCAGTCACCCTGGCGACCAGCAAGCAACTGCTTCCAGTCTATGACAAGCCGATGATCTACTACCCGATTTCCGTGCTGATGATGGCGGGGATCCGCGAGATTTTGCTCATCTCCACGCCTCGGGATCTGCCGAGCTATGAACATTTGCTCGGTGACGGGTCAGAGTTAGGTATTTCGATCCAATACGCCGCTCAACCCCAGCCGGAAGGACTTGCCCAAGCCTTCATCATCGGCCGGGAATTTGTCGACCGGAAGCCGGCGGCGTTGATCCTCGGCGATAACATCTTCTTCGGCCACGGACTCCAGGAGCTCCTGCGAAGCGCCGCCGACACCGCCAACAATGGCGGGGCCAGCGTATTCGCCTATTACGTCACCGATCCCGAGCGCTACGGAGTCGTGGAATTCGATGAGAACGGGAAGGCGCTGGCCATCCAGGAGAAGCCCAAGGAGCCGCGTTCCTCCTATGCTGTGCCAGGCCTCTACTTCTACGATGAGCGCGTGTCCCAGATCGCATCCGAGATCCGACCCTCGGATCGCGGCGAGTTGGAGATCACCGACATCAACAGCGTGTATCTGCGGGAGGGGCGTCTGCGCGTCGAGGTGATGGGGCGCGGGTTCGCGTGGCTCGATACCGGAACACATGAGGCTCTGGCGCAGGCCAGCAACTTCGTCCAGAGCATCGAAGAGCGTCAGGGACTGAAGATCGGATGCCTGGAAGAAGTCGCCTTACAGATGGGCTACATCGATACGGCCCAACTCATCCAGTGCGCCGAGAAGTTTCGCCCATGCGAGTATCGCTCCTACCTGCTGCGGGTTGCGCAGGAAGCGGAGCAAGGAATGCGAGGATTGATTCGAACTTAGTGGATCGAAAACGCGCGACGTACGTCGTTTTGCGGACGCCGGTTTGCCCGAGTATTTCCCGGAGCGTCCTGCTCTGTCAACCGGGGAAACGGAGTAGAAGGGCGAATGCCCGCGCGAAACGTGGCTAATTCCCGCGGCCTCTACTGTTTGGCGGCTTGGATCAGTTCCCACATCAGGCCGTTGGGGTCACGGACAAAAACGTTGCCCGCACCGTTGGCCCGCACGATCGGTTTGCCGCCCGTGGTGGCGACCGTGCCTCCGGCCTTGACCCATTGGTCGGTGGCGGATTGAATATCGCGCACCACCATCGTGAAAGCCGGCGAGCCGGGATCCTTGGCCGACGACATCACCTTTTCGCGAGGAACACCCGAGTATTGAATCAGCCCGAAATCAGCGGTCGTCCCCGGAATCTTGCCGCGCGCCATGCGCCACTCCGCACCCGTCAGGCCAAGGAGCTGCGCCACCACCGGATGCGTACCCATCGGCATCATCACGCCGGCTTCAAAACCGACCGCCCGCTTGAGAAACTCCGCGGATTTTTCGGCATCGGCCACCGAAAACTGAATCGACGCGCCGACGATATCGCCTGTCACGTTGGGCATCGGATCGGGCTGCAGGATTCGATGAAGAAGCCGTCGGGATCGCTGCACCATGATCTCGCGAAGCGTGCTGTCCGGGCCCCGGGGATTCACCAATTGCCCGCCGGTGGTGACGATCGGTGCGCCGGAGGCTCTCACCTTCGCCAGAACCTTATTAATATCGCGAACCTGTAGCGATAGCGTCGCCGTTCCGATGTCCTGCACGTTGGGTCGCAGGGTGGTGCGGTCGGCTCCGGTGAATTCGGTCAGTTCGAAGCCGAAACCCACGTTCGGGATGCGGAACGTCGCCGCACGAAAGCTCATGCCCTCGGTACCGGTGAACTTCGACATATCCGCGTCGAGCTTTTGCGGTTTCTGGCTGAGCGGATCTCCATTCACCGGCAGTCCCAGCACATCGCGATAAAACGGCACGGTCTTATCCAGCGACGCGGTGGTATGGGCCAGGTTCTGCAGGCGGACCACCGGGGTGGACTGCGCGAACGTCAGCGCGGCAAACAGGCCCGCTGCAACGGAGAGCTTCAACGGCATGGTCAGTGACATCCTCTGCAGTATATCGCCGCTTTTTGCCCACTGTTGGGAATCGGACTCGTCCATGTATGGGAGCAATCGAGATACATTGGTTAGTCGGGCGGCGGGCGGACCCGCCCCATGCTAACGCCGCACTTGAGGAGACGAATGAGATTCACCACAGCCGAGGCCGGCCGCGCCCTGTTGATCACTGCAGCCTGTTGCGCCGCCGCATTGCTGGCCGGGTGCACCGCCGCGCCGAAATTTGGCGCCATCGATAAGGAGCGGCTGTTGCACGCCAACGACGAACCGGGCGAGTGGATGACCACCGGCCGGGATTTCGGCCATACCCATCATTCCGCGCTCACCGATATCAATAAAGACACGGCCAGCCGCCTGGGCTTCGCCTGGGACTATCAGACCGGCACAACTCGCGGCATGGAAGCGACGCCCATCATGGTCGACGGCGTGCTCTACACCTCCGGCCCCACCGGCCGCGTCTACGCGCTGCGCGCCGGTACCGGCGAAGAGATCTGGACGTTCGACCCGATGAGCGACGGCCAGGTGAACCGCTGGGCCTGCTGCGACGAGGTCAATCGTGGCGTCTCGGTGTGGGAAGGTATGGTCTACGTCGCCGCTCTGGATGGACGCATGTTCGGCCTGGATGCGGAAACCGGCAACGTGGTCTGGGAGGTCGACACGGTCGTCGATCATGACCGCGGCTATACCTCCACCGGCCGGCCCGAGATCGCCGGCGACGTGGTCGTGATCGGCAACGGCGGCGCGGATTATGACGCGCGCGGCTATGTCTCGGCCTACGACATCAAGACCGGCGAGTTCAAATGGCGCTTCTTCATCGTGCCCCGCGACCCCGCGCTCGGCCCGCAGGAACACAAGGAACTGGAAGAGATCGCGCTGCCGACCTGGGATCCCAAGAGCCGCTGGGATGCGGGCGGCGGCGGCACCCCTTGGGGACCGATGGTCTACGATCCCGAACTCGATCTGCTCTATGTCGGCACGGGCAACGCGTCGCTGTTCAACTGGCATGAGCGCAGCCCCTCCGGCGGCGACAACCTGTTCCTCTGTTCCCTGCTCGCGATCCGGCCCGGCACCGGCGAACTTGCCTGGTATTACCAGGAGGTCCCGCGTGAAAGCTGGGACTTCACCGCCACCCAGCAAATCATCCTCACCGATCTGGAAATCGACGGGCAGCAGCGCAAGGTGCTGATGCAGGCGCCCAAGGACGGCTTCTTCTACGTTCTGGATCGCGAGACCGGAGAAGTCTTGCGAGCTGAAAAATATGTTCCGGTGAATTGGGCCAAGCGGGATCGACCTCAAAACCGGCCGCCCCGAAATCGATAACGAAGCCGTGGACTACGATTACGGCACCGATGCCAAATGGGTGGTTCCTTCCGGCATGGGCGGCCATAGCTGGAACGCGATGACCTGGGATGCCGGACGCAAGCTGGCCTTCATCCCCGCGATTGAGGGCGGCTCGGTCACCTTCGATGCCACCAAAGGCCATGAATACCGGCCGCTACAGGCCAACTCCGGCAATTCCATTCTGTTCGGCGATTCGCTCTATGCCAATCCGGACAACGTGCGCGGCCCGCTGGGCGTCAAGCTCCGCGAAGTCCAGGCGACCGGCGAGAACGTTTCCTATTCCGTGCTGAAGGCTTTCGATCCGCTCACCGGCGAGGTCAAATGGGAGCGCCGCAACACCGACTGGTGGGACCGCCCCGGCATCCTGTCCACCGACGGCGGCGTGCTGTTCCAGGGCACCGACCGGGGGCTAGTTCCGCGTCATCGATTCCGATACCGGCGAAGTGCTCAAGGAGATTGAGGTCGGCTCGTCCATCATCGACACGCCCATGACCTATACCGTGGACGGCGTGCAGTACGTCGCCGTACAGGCCGGCTGGGGCGGTGGCGGATGGTTCGCTCCGCATCCCACCAGCGCGGTGATCAAGTACGGCAATGCCGGACGCATTATCGCGTTCAAACTGGATGGCGGCGAGACGCCCCTTCCGCCCGAGATCGATCGCAACCCGGAGATCCCGGAGCCGCCCGCCCAATTCGCCGATCCCGATACGATTGCTCGCGGCGCGCGCCTGTTCGGGAGCTGCCGCAGTTGCCACGCCAACCGTCCGGACGGTATGACGCCGGATCTCCGCCGTGTCGGATCGATTGGATCTGCGCCCGCCTTCAAGGGGGTAGTCATGGATGGCCTGCTTCGCACGCGCGGCATGCCGCAATGGGACGACGTCCTCAGTGAAGAGGACACCGAAGCTATCCGCGCCTATCTCATTGACGTTGCGCAAAGCGCTTATCAGGCGCAGCAGTCCGGCGTCGACGAGAACGAAGAAGTCGTGCCGACCGACATGGCGCACTAAAAGAAAAATCGGGACAGGCCTGCCCCTCGATCCCGCAAGACGCCGATCATTATTTTTCAGGAAGCGATACGATGATTCGAAACATGAGACTCTCCGCCATCTTGCCCCTCGCCATCGCCGGATTTCTCGCACAGGCCGCCTTTGCCCAGGCTCCGGGCATGAAGAGTGCCGTCTTCCCTTCGATGCGGGACGACAAGAACTGCGACCGTGAGTGCCTGTTCGGCTTCATGGATGGATACCTCGCGGCCTTGGCGGCCAGGGACCCCTCCGCCGCGCCGGTCGCCGATAACGTCGTCTTCACGGAGAACAACGTCGTCCTTCCGATCGGCGAAGGACTGTGGCGCACCATCGATAAAGTCCGCACCGGCCCCGACGGCCAGCCTAATCGGATGCGCGCCGCCGACCCGCAAACCGGCTACGCCGCCTACTTCGGCACCATCGAGGAACTCGGCAATCCTGCCTTCTACACGATGCTGCTCAAGGTGGAGAATCAGGCGATCACCCAGGTCCAGTCCATCGTTGTCCGCCTCCCCGATGCACCCAAGCCGTTCGGCGATGTTGACAACCGGCACGCTCCGGAGTGGGATCAGGTCCTGCCGGAAGCCGAGCGCCGTCCGCGCGAGCGCCTCCAGCGCATCGCCGATGGATACTTCAGCACGGTGGAATTAAATGACGGCCAGATCTTCACGCATTTCGCGGAGGATTGCGGGCGTCTCGAAAACGGAATCCTCACCACTTCGATGGGCACCGGCATTGCCAACTCGCAGGCCGCGGGCTGCGAGAATCAACTCAAGCTCGGCATCTATCGCATCAATAAGCGCATTCGGGAGCGCCGCTATCGCCTGATCGACGAAGAACGCGGCATCGTCGTCGCCACCGGCTTTTTCGATCATGCCAACTGGTTCGACCAATACACGCTGAACGACGGCCGCTCCATGAATACCGCGCTCAAGTGGCCGAATTCGATCTCCCTGATCGAAGCGTTCCGCATCCGCGATGGCGAGATCCAACGTGTCGAGGCGACGTTCACCTATGTCCCGTACTCGATGCACAATCCAATCAACGTCGATGAGGGCGAGATCGCGGAACTGCCCGCGCTAGGACCCGCTCCAGGCGGCGCTTCGTGCGATGCGAATTGCCTCACGGATCTGGCCAAGACTTACATGGACGCGATGGTCGACCAGGACCCGACACAGGTACCCTGGGCCGATCAGGTTCATTTCGCTGAGAACGGCGTCAAATGGTGGATCGGCGACGCGATCTGGGGCACCGCGTCCGCGGCTTCGGATGACGCCTTGATCGTTCCGGACCCGCAGTCCGGAACTGTTACGTGGATCGGCGAGGTCGAGGAGCACGGACTCCCCGCTTACTACGCGATGACGATGGACGTGCGGGATAAAAAGATCGCTTCCGTCGACTCGATGGTGGCTCGCGAGCGCAGCCCGGGCGTCTTCATCCTGCCCAACAACTACGCCCCGGACGCCACGTTCACGCAATCGGTCGCCGCCGATGCCCGCACGCCGCGCGCACGGATGGCCGACATCGTGAAAGGCTATTACGCCACGATGCAAGGCAATGATGGAACGCTATTCACCGATTTCACGTCCGAGTGCCGCCGGGTGAGCAATGGCGTCGCCGACGGGACCCGAATCCGGACAATCGGAAGCGGCCTGCGAGACGCTGTTCAAGGATGCCCACTATGCGGCGATCGAGCGCGTTCGGGAACGCGAGATCCTGGCTGTCGACGAGGCACGCGGAGTAGTAATCGCGAGCGCCCTCATCGATCTACCCAAGGGCGGGACCGAGACGCTCCACGCCCGCGGCCGGGACGGCGCGGAAACCGTCACCGGGCAGAAGATCCCGTACCCTTACTCCCGCGGCCTCATCGAGGCATTTAAAATCGTGGACGGAAAGATCGCGCGGATCGAGGGCGTATCGGTTTTCCAGCCCTACCGCATCCCGTCCGCCGCCCGCTGATCGGGACCGGTCACTCAATCTCGATCCGTCGCAACAGTTCCGTGCACGCCGGATTGAAGCATGAATGTCAGGCCGAGGCCGGATGTGCGGCACGCCGGCTCAACAGCCGAAACACGAGCAGCTTCGATGAAGGTGCAGGCGCCTGCATCAGGACACCCTCAACACAAAAATCGCGCAGGATCGGGACTTTCCCCCTTTTTTGCCTGCCAAAAGGTGCGATTGCGCATACTATAATGATTCAGGCGCCCTACCCGACGTCCCGCGCAAGCTGAATAGGTAGGAAATAGAAGTTCGTTTCTTCTGCGCCACCCGACGGTCCCCCGCCTGTGCCGTAGCGAACTCGTTTCCGTCGCAGCGGTCCTCTGAGCGTGTCCCTCCTCCCGTCGATAGAATGTGGTGGAAAGCAATCCCGAGGCGCCCTTCGGTCGTTCCACCATTGACTCCCGGCGTTTCTTCGTGCTTGATGTACCCATTGCTGGATGTACCCATAGGACAGGCGGAAATTTATGAAGTATCCCATCACGGCAGTGCTGATTGTGACTCTCGGGGTTGCGTTTTCGGTTCCAGCACAGCCTCCGGCTCAGGCCCCGAAAACGTTTGCGATTCAAAACGCCCGCGTGGTCCCGGTGTCCGGACCGGTGCTGGAGCGAGGCACGGTGGTGATCCGGGACGGGCTGATCGATGCCGTCGGCGTGGACGCCGCGATTCCCTCCGGGGCGTGGATTGTGGAAGGCGAAGGCCTCACCGTCTACCCCGGCTTCATCGATTCCCTGAGCAGTTGGGGCCTGCCGAATCAGAACGGCAACCAGAACGGCGGAGGCCGGGGCGGCACGCAAGGCCAGCCCCAAGGACCCGGCCGCGGAGGCCAGCAGGAGCGTTCCAACAGCCCGCTCGATCGTCCCGCGACAACCACCTGGGTGAAGGCCGCCGACGAGTTCGAGCTCGGGGAGGAACTGCGTCATCGTCTGCATCGCGCCGGATTCACGACAGCCGTGGTGTTTCCGCAGTCGGGCATCTTCGGCGGCGAGGGCTCGATCATGAGCCTGGGCGAGGGCGAAAGGCGGAACTTAGTGATTGATCCGGCGGCGGGTCAGTACTTGACGATGAACTCGTCCGGCATCGGCTATCCGGGTTCGCTGATGGGAACCATCTCCTATATCCGCCAGGTGTTCCTGGATGCGGATCATTATCAGACCGTCGCGGAGGATTACGCCAAGGATCCGCGCGGCAAGAAGCGTCCGGAGTACGATCGGGCGCTGGACGGGTTGATCGGAGCCAAGCGGATCTTGCTGCCGGCCAACCGAAAGGTGGAGATCGAGCGGATGGTGCGTTTCGCTGACGAACTGGGTCAACCCACCGTTCTTTATGGGATGCGCGAGGGATATCGCTCGGTCGATGCTCTGAAAGCCGCGGGGCTTCCGGTGCTGGTCAGTCTGGATTGGCCGGAGAAGCCGCGGGATCCCGATCCGGAGGCCGTCGAGACGCTGCGTACGCTGGAGGATCGCGATCAAACTCCCACAGTGCCCGGCATGCTGGCCGCGGCGGGCGTCAAGTTTGCGTTTTACTCAGCCGGGAAGGATCAGACCAACGATCTGGTGGATGCCGTGAAGAAGGCCATCGAAAACGGCCTCTCGCGGGAGGATGCCATTCGCACCTTAACCTTGTCGCCAGCGGAAATCTATGGCGTCGACGACCGGCTGGGCTCGATTGAGCCGGGCAAGATCGCCAACCTCACGGTGACGCGCGGCGACGCCTTTGCTGACGGCACGAAGGTCGAAATGGTGTTTATCGATGGCGTGCAGTTGACACCGCCACCGGAGCCGCAACGCCCGAAGCCGGATCCCGCGAAACCGGAGCCGGCAAAGCCCACACCTAACGGGATCGTCGCCGAAGAGGGCCCCGATCCAACGACACCTGCAGCAGAGCCCGCCCCGAATCCACCCGCTGGCGACCCGAATGCAAAGGAGGCCGTCCGATGAAGACGATCCGATTCTTGTTGGCCACAATGTTGACCATGATCTGCCCGGCCCTTGTGGCGCAGGTCACGGTGATTCAGAACGCAACCATTGAAACGGTCAGCGACGGGGCGATCGAGAACGGTTCGATCGTGATTCGCGACGGCCAGATCGCCGAGGTTGGTCCGAACGTCGCGGTTCCCGCGGGCGCGGAAGTCATCGACGCGGCTGGGAAGTGGATTATTCCCGGCATCATTGATGCGCACTCACATATCGCCGTTGACGGCAACGTCAACGAGTCTACCGTCTCGGTCTCCTCCATGGTGGACATCGGAGATGTGATTGATCCCGAGGCGATCGCGATTTACCGGGCGCTGGCCGGTGGGGTGACCACGGCCAATATTCTGCACGGTTCGGCGAATTCGATCGGCGGACAGACGTTGGTCCTGAAAATGCGCTGGGGTACCGACGCCGAGACCATGAAGTTTGCGGGAGCGCTGCCTGGCATCAAGTTCGCGCTGGGAGAAAATCCGAAGCGCGTGGGAAATCAGGGCAATCGTGGTCCTGGCGATGACGGCCGCTACCCCAGTACTCGCATGGGCATTGAGGACGTGATTCGCGAAGCGTTCCAACGGGCCAAGGTCTACAAAGCCGAGTGGGATGACTACGAGGCGGAAAAGGCGACCAATCCCGGCGCGATTCCGCCACGGATCGATCTGCAACTGGAACCTCTGAAGGAGGTTCTCGAAGGGAAGCGTTACGTCCACGTGCATTGCTACCGGGCCGACGAAATTCTCATGATGCTGCGCGTCGCCGATGACACAGGCTTCAAGGTTCGTACGTTGCAGCACGTGCTCGAAGGCTACAAGGTGGCCAAGGAGATCGCCGAACATGGCGCCGGGGCGTCGACGTTCAGTGACTGGTGGTCCTACAAAGTTGAGGCCTTCGACGCGATTCCGTATAACGCGGCCATCATGCAGAAGAAGGGCGTACTGGTCAGCTTGAACAGCGACGATGCCGAGCTGATGCGGCACCTGAACACGGAGGCGGCGAAGGTCATCAAGTACGGCGGGCTGACCCGCGATGAAGCCTTGGCCATGGTGACGTTGAATCCCGCCATGCAGTTGGGGATCGAGGATCACGTCGGGTCGATTGAGGTCGGCAAGGACGCCGACCTGGTGATCTACGATCAGGATCCGCTGTCGAACTACGCGAAGGTGGAGCAGGTTTATATCGACGGCAAGCTGTACTTCGATTACCGGCAGGCAGCCCTGGACCAGTCCGACAAGGAAGCTGCGATCAAGCGCCTGAAGGAAAAGGAGAACAAGGAAACCCCGGCCAGACGGAAACGGAACGCCCCTGATTCGGACACCGGGATTGGCTCCGAGGAGGATCCGCAATGAAATCGCTTTGGATGACACTTGCCGTAACCGCGTCACTGGCGCTGGCGCAGGAAGGCGGGAACTCCTTTTTGATTCGCAACGCCGATGTTTATACGGGTTCGGGTCCGGTGATGGAAGATACCTCAATTCTGGTGCAAAACGGCCGTATTGCGGGAGTCGGAAAGGACCTCAGCGCTCCCGCCGGCGTGCGCGTGATCGAAGCCGAGGGCATGCGGGTCTACCCGGGGCTGATTGACTCCGGAACGGCATTGGGGCTCGAAGAGATCGAAGGCGTCGACATGACGGTGGACACCGGCGAGATGGGCCAGTTCATGCCGCAGTTGCGCGCAATCGTTGCAGTGAACCCCGATAGCCAGCATTTCCCCGTGTCGCGGGTGAATGGGATCACCAGCGCGGTGACCTATCCTCGCCTGGGCGGACGTGACAATCAGGTGATCGCCGGACAGGCGGCTCTGCTCCATACCGATGGCTGGACTTGGGAAGAGATGTCGGTGAATCAAGGCGCCGCGATGTCTATGATCTTCCCGACGCTGCGCGTGTCCACGGGAGGTGGGCGGGGCGGTCGCGGCGGTGGTGGTGGACGAGGCGGCCGCAGCGGCGATGTCCCTAGCACCTATGCCGAAGGCAAACGTCAGTACGAGCAGGATATCGAGACGATTCACGAGTTTTTCGAAAACGCTCGACGGTATCGTTTGGCAAAGGACGGCGGGGCTCCGGATTTTGAAGCCGACTTGAGGTTTGAGGCGATGCAGGCCGTGCTCGATGGTGAAATGCCGTTGGCGGTCCAGGCCAGCCGGTCACGCGAGATCCTGGACGCGGTTGCGTTTGCCGAGCGCGAGAAGATCAAGCTGGTGATCGTCAACCCCCGCGAACTGGGCGAGGCCACGGCGGTCCTGAAGGAAAAGGAAATACCGGTGATCTTCGGGCCGACGCTCTCGCTGCCTTTAAATGATGATGATCCTTACGATGCTCCGTTCAAACTTCCAGCCGAGGCTTATGAGGCGGGCCTGAAAATCGCCTTTGGAACGTTTGAGAACCAGTTTGTGCGCAATCTGCCGTACAACGTGGCCAAGGCCGTGGCGTATGGATTGCCGTACGAAGCGGCGATTGAAGCGATCACCAAGAATCCGGCGGAGATCTGGGGCGCCAGCGATCAGATTGGTTCCATTGAAGAAGGGAAGTGGGCGGACCTGGTGCTGACCAACGGAGACATCCTCGAAACGACGACCGAGATTCAGGGTGTGTTCATCAAAGGGCAGGCATCAGATCTGACCAATCGGCAGACGGAACTGTACCAGCGTTATCTGAATCGGCCGTAGAGGGCTCGCGGGAGGGGCGTCGGCTTTCTTGGCCGGCGCATGCTCCTCCTCCGATCCACTGCCAACTTATTTTCAAAGAGATAGCCCGGCCCTCCTTTCCTCCCGTCGCTGGGATGAGCAGGCCGCCAACCCGCAATCGGCTGAAAAAAAAGATGAACGTCGCCTAAACACCGCTTCTATCCCGCCTTTCCTCGCCTATGATAAAGGCGTGAGAGTTCTATCTTTACTGCTTTTAACCGCTTTGAGTGTGCCCCTAGGGGCGCAGTTGAACCCGACCGTTCCCGGAACGCCTGCCTCGCCAGACCCAACAACAGTGCTGACTCTGGAGCAGGCCATTCAGGAAGCCCTCGGCAATAACCTGCAGTTAGCCGCCGAACGGTACAGCATCTCCGTGGCTGAGGCGCGCGAAATCACAGCCCGCCTCAGGCCGAACCCCGTACTCACGGTGTCCGGACAGACGCTGAATCTTCTCGGTGCCTCGTACAACAACAACAGCCCGTTGGGTCCGAATCAGTACAACGCCCACACCGACTTCCCGATCGAGCGCGGCGGGAAGCGCAAGGCGAGGATGGAACTGGCGGCGGTTGAAAAGACCGTGGCGGAGCTTGGCGTACGGGAAGTCATGCGCCAGGTCATCTTTAACGTTCAGTCGGCCTACGTCGATGTGCAGCAAGCCCAAGCGAACCTGGACCTTGCCGAGCAGAATCTGGCGAGTCTCCAGGGGGTGGTGGATGTGAACCGCTCCCGCGTGGATGTCGGGGACCTCGCCGAAGTCGAGCTGCAACGCTCGGAAATCGCCTCGCTCCAGTACCAGAATGAGGTGGACCAGGCACAACTGCAACTGGATCAGGCCAAGACGCAGTTGCGGCTTCTCCTGGGACGGCAGCAGCAATCGTTGAGCTTCGATGTCAGCGGCCAGTTTCGCAGCGACAGCCTCCTGGATGCGCAGCCGCAACTGGTGGAGCTCGCGCTGGAACGCCGCCCGGATTACCTCGCCAGCGAGCGGGGACAGACCCGGACCCAGGCGGATCTTCGCCTGCAGCTTGCCAACGGCAAGGTCGACTACAGCTTCGGCACCGAATACACGTATCAGCATGCGTATGGCATCGGGGGCAGTTCCCTGGGCTTCTCTTTTAGTGCGCCCTTGCCGATCTTCAACAAAAACGAAGGGGAAATCGCGCGAGCGGAGCGCGAGCTGCAACAGGGGATAGCCCGGTTGCGGGCAGCCTCGGCAGCCATTGATGCCGAGGTCGAGAGCGCCTACCGCGAATACGAGGTTTCCCTGGCGCTTCTGGAAAACGTTGAAAGCAATATGCTTGCCAAGGCCCGCAGCGTGCGCGACATCACCGAGTACTCCTATCGGCTAGGTGAGGCCACGCTGGTGGAGTTCCTGGACGCGCAGAGGGCGTTCAACGATACGATGCAAACCTATAATTCCGCGCGCGCCGCCTACGCCCGCAGCTTATATCGTATCGACTCGGTCTCCGGAGCCTCACTGACCACAACTCCCTAACCGAAGCTGCATAGTAAAATCACTTATTATCAGTCAGTTAGAATTCCTCCTGGGGACTCGCCTGCGGCGGTGCGAATTACTCCCACACGCAGGCTATCCCCGGGGCTGGGGTTTCGCCCCATGCTGATGACGTGATGTATCCCCATGTACGGATTTCCGCATTCCCCTTTGCGGCAATCAGTTTGTTCGCCTTACTATCGGCTTGCGGCGGCAATGACAGCCTCAAGGCGGACGTGGAGGACCCCCTTCCATCCGCTACCGAACTCTCCTCCCCCACCGAGCTGCCCGAGATCGTCCTCGGACCGAACGCGCCGGAGTTGGCACAGATGAAGATCTCGCCGGTCCAGGAGATCCCTATCCCGGCGGACGAGGTGACCGCGCCCGCCAAAGTCGAAGTGAATCCAAATCGGGTGGCGCACGCGGTGCCGCCGGTTCCAGGACGGGTTGTGCACGTCCTGGTGCAACTGGGAGATTCGGTGGTCGAGGGCCAGCCAGTGGTTACCCTCGACAGTCCTGCCGTCGGGGAGGCGCAGTCGGCGTACCTGCAGGCAGAAGCCTCGGTCAAGCAAGCCGAGCTGAATATCGCCCAAGCGGATGCGGACCTGGTCCGCATCTCGGATCTGTATCAGCATGAGGCGATTGCGAAGAAAGAAGTCGTGGCGGCCAAGACCACCCTGGACGTGGCGAAATCGACACGCGATCAGGCCGCGAGCGCCCTTGAGCAGGCGCGCCGCCGGCTCGATCTGTTAGGACTCCAGACGGGCGAGTTTGGGCAGCAGGTCACGGTTACCGCGCCGATCTCCGGCAAAGTCATCGAGATCAGCGTCGTGGACGGGGAAACCCATAACGATAGCGCCGCGCCCCTGCTGACGATCGCCGACCTCAGCCGCGTCTGGGTCAGCTCCGATGTTCCGGAAAGTGAGATCCGCTATTGCCATGTCGGCGGCCTGGTCACGCTGGAACTGATCGCCTATCCCGGCGAAACCTTCAGCGCTCGCGTCAAGCGAATCGCCGATACGGTCGACCCGGAAACCCGCACCGTTGAGGTCACGGCGGTACTGGACAACAAAGATGGCCGCCTGCGTCCGGAGATGTTCGGCCGCGTGCACTACGCCGATGCCACTGCTCCCACGCTGTGGATCCCGGAATCCGCCGTCGTGCAGGCGAATGGCGAAAACTACGTCTTCGTCGAGCAGGGAACCGGCCGCTTCCAGCCCACCAAGGTGGCACTGGGCAAGCGCCATGAAAACGGCTTTGTTGTCACCGGCGGCATCAAGGATGGCGCTCGTGTCGTGACCCAGGGCGCGGTCTATCTGAAAACGTCCCTCTAGTGATTTCCCTTCTCGCTGTATCCGTCCTACGGGAGTACCCTCCATGTTGCGCCGCCTGATTCATTTCGCGATCCACCAGCCGCTCTTTCTTTTTCTCATTCTGCTGATGTTCATCGGAACGGGCATCTACTCGTTCATGAATCTGCCGATTGAGGCGTTCCCGGATGTCACCGACATCCAGGTCACCGTGGTGACGCTCTATCCCGGACATGCCGCCGAAGAGGTGGAAAAACAGGTCACCATTCCCCTGGAGATCGCCCTCAGCGGCCTGCCCCATGCCCTGCGCGTCTTCTCGCACACGCAGTTCGGACTGTCGTCCACCTACATAACCTTCGATGACGATGTCGACAACTACTTCGCCCGCCAGCAGGTGCTGGAGCGCCTGAAGCTCCGCGGATCTCCCGGCCGGCATCCAGCCGGATCTGGCGCCGCTGTCCAGTCCGATTGGCGAAATCTATCGCGTCTACCTGAAGTCCGACACCGAAGACGCGATGGATCTGCGCAGCCTGATGGATTGGGTGGTCGTGCGAAACCTGAAACTGGTGCCGGGCGTGGCGGACGTGGTCAGCCGCGGCGGTTTTATAAAGCAATATCAGGTGGTGCCCGACCTCACCCGGATGAAGGCGGAGGGCGTTACCCTCGAACAGCTCTTTTCCGCCCTGGAGCGCGGGAACATGAACGCTGGCGGCGGCTACATCGAGCAGGGCGAGCAGCAATTGATCATCCGCGGCGTCGGCCTGCTGCAATCCCCGGATGATATCCGCAACGTCGTGGTGGCCGAGCGCGGGGGGATTCCCGTTCTGGTCCGGGATGTCGCGAGTGTCGACATCGGCTTCCAGCAGCGCCAGGGCATGGTGGGCATGAACGAGAAGGATGACATCGTCAACGGCACCATCCTGATGCGCAAAGGCGAAAATCCGTCGGTGGTGCTCGAAGGCGTAAAAGCCAAGATCGACGAACTGAACAACAGCATCCTGCCCAAAGGTGTCGAGCTGATTCCGTATTACGACCGCGCCTGGCTGATCTCCAACACGCTCAAAACCGTATTCGAAAATCTGGGCGAGGGCGCCATTCTCGTCTGCATCGTTTTGGTTCTGTTCCTGGGCAGCATCCGGTCGGCGGCGATTGTTGCCGCGATCATTCCGCTGGCGCTGCTGGCGACCTTCATCGGATTAACGATCAAAGGCATCCCCGCGAATCTGTTATCGCTCGGCGCCATGGACTTCGGCATCATCGTCGACGGCGCCGTCATCGTCGTCGAGAACATCTTCCGCCGCGCGTCCCAAGCCAAGGCATTTCAAGGCACGTTCAAGGAACTGGTGGCCGAGGCGGCTGTGGAGGTCGGACGCCCCACGCTCTTCTCGATGTTGATCATCATCCTGGCGCACATCCCGATCTTCACGCTGCAGCGCCACGAAGGACGCATCTTCGCGCCGATGGCCTACACCATCACCTCGGCCCTGATCGGATCGCTGCTGTTTTCTCTGACCCTGGTCCCCGTGCTGTGCGTCTTCCTGCTGCGTAAGAACGTCTCGGAGAAGGAGAGCCTGATCGTTCGCCTGGCGCACAAGGCCTATCAGCCGGTGTTGAAGATCGCGCTGCGCCGCCCGAAGACGATCTTTGCCGTAGCCGCGCTCGCGCTGGTCGGCAGCCTGGTTCTGGTGCCTCAACTGGGTTCCGAGTTCCTGCCCGAGCTTAACGAAGGCAGCATCTGGGTCAACTTCACGCTGCCGCCGGGAATCTCCCCCAGCGAAGTGAATCACTCCCTGCACGTGGCCCGGGAGGAGATGTTGAAGATTCCCCAGGTCGATAACGTCGTGACTCAAGCCGGCCGCCCCGATGACGGCACTGACCCCAAGCCCATCAACATGGTGGAAATGCTGGTCGACCTGAAAGATGAATCCGAGTGGGGTCCCGGCGTCACCAAGGAAGGCCTCATCGATCAGATGGAGAAGCGGTTGGATGGCCTGCCCGGCGTCAAGCCGTCATTTTCCCAGCCGATCCGCGACAGCGTTCTCGAATCGATCTCGCAGATCGACGGCCAGATCGTGATCAAGCTCTATGGTCCCGATTCAACCGTTCTCAAAGAGGAGATTGAGAAGGTTCTGAAGATCATCTCGCCCGTGCAGGGCGTGGGTCGCGCCTTCGTGGACCGCGCGGGCAAAGTGCCGCAACTGCAGATCAATATCGATCGCGTGAAGGCGGCGCGCTACGGCTTGAACGTCGCCGACGTTGAAGACGTCATCGATACGGCCCTCGGCGGCCGCCCGGCAACCCAGATCTGGGAAGGCGAGCGGCGCTACGACGTGGTCATGCGCCTCAGCGAGGACGTCCGCAACAACGTGGACGCGTTACACGACCTGCTGCTCGACGCAGCCGATGGATCGCAGGTCCCCCTGGATCAGGTCGCGGATATCTGTGTGCAGGACGGCGTGATGAATATCAGCCGCGAAGGCGGCCGTGGAACCGCCGCAATCGGCGTCTTCATCAAGGGCCGCGACATGGGAAGCCTGGTCGAGGAGATGCAGCAGAAAGTGGACCGCGAGTTGAAGCTCCCCCCGGGCTACAGCATCACCTGGGGTGGCGAATTCGAGAATCAGCAACGCGCCATGGGACGCCTGCTGATGATCATCCCGGTCAGCATCATCATGATCTTCGTCCTGCTGTTTGAGGCGTTCAAGTCCGTCAAGAGCGCGGCTCTGATCCTGCTGAACGTTCCCTTTGCCTTGATCGGCGGCATCGTCGCGCTGTATCTGACCGGGATCCACCTGAGCGTCTCCGCCGCCATCGGATTCATCGCGCTGTTCGGGCAAGCAGTCCTGAACGGCGTCGTCATGGTGAGCTATTTCAATCAGCTGCAGGAAGGCGGCGCCAAACCGTATACCGCGGTCTTCGAAGGCGCACAGACGCGGCTCCGCACCGTGCTGATGACCTCCATGCTGGCCATGCTGGGACTGTTGCCCATGGCGCTTTCGCACGGTATCGGCTCCGAAGTACAGCGGCCTCTGGCGGTCGTGATCATCGGCGGACTCGTCTCGGCCACGCTGCTGACCCTGATCGTGCTGCCGACGCTCTATCTGTTCTTCCACGACAAGCCGGAGACCAGCGAACTGTAACCTCCGGCTCGCGAAATTTCACAGTGGACGCCGGCCGCAAGGCCAATAGCGCACCGGCGTCGGCTGTGATCCAATAGAAGGCCATGAAACGATGTGTTGCCTGGTCTGCCGCGCTGTTCCTGTTCTCTGCCCCCGCTGCTCTGCCGCAGTCGTCCAATGCGACTCCACCTGCGCAGATCAGTCCCGTCACCAGTCAGATGCTCGCCGAGCCGGACCCGGCCGACTGGCTGATGTGGCGGCGCACGCTCGACAGCTGGGGCTATAGCCCGCTGGCTGAGATCAATCGGTCCAACGTCAGGAATCTGCGCATGGTCTGGACGCGTGGCATCGCCGAAGGCATTCAGGAAGGCACACCCCTGGTGCACGACGGCGTCATGTACTTCCCCAATCCCTCGGATCTGATTCAGGCGCTGAACGCCGCCACCGGCGAGTTGCTGTGGGAATACCAGCGTCCGCTACCGGAGGACTTCAAGGGCGGCGCGAACACCGATCGCAACCTGGCGATCTACGGCAAGTCCATCATCGATACCAGCCGGGATGACTTCGTCTACGCAGTGAACGCCGAGACTGGCGAGGCCGAATGGGAAAAGCGCATCGTGGATTACCGCGAGTTGCCCTCTATGCAAAGCGCGGGTCCCATCGTGGCCAACGGGAAGATCTTCTCGACGCGCGCCTGCGGCACCCGAAATCCCACCCCCGACGGCTGCGTCATTACCGCTCACGACGCCGCGACCGGAGAAGAACTGTGGCGCACGCGCACGATTCCGCACGCTGGTGAGCCGGGTGATGAGTCCTGGGGAGGCATCCCCGAAGAGCGCCGCCAGCACGTGGGCGCATGGATGGTCCCGAGCTTTGACGCCGAACTGAACCTCCTCTATGTCGGGACTTCCGTGACCTCGCCCGCTCCGAAATACAAGCTCGCCGGGAATAACTACAAGTATCTTTACAACAACTCCACGCTGGCGCTCGACGCCGACACTGGCAAAATCGTCTGGTATTACCAGCACGTCGTGGACAACTGGGACCTGGATCATCCGTTCGAGCGCGTTTTAGTCGATACGCAGGTCGCGCCGAACCCGGACGAGGTCGCCTGGATCAATCCGAACATCACCCCCGGCGAAACCCGCAAGGTGCTGACCGGAATCCCGGGCAAGACCGGCATCGTCTATACGCTCGATCGCGAAACAGGCGAGTTCCTCTGGGCCCGGCCCACCGTATGCAGAACGTGGTCCAGAGCATCGACGGCGCCACCGGCGAGGTCACCGTGAATCCGGACGCGCTGTTCAGTGCGGACGGCCAGACGCTCCTCATCTGCCCCTCAGTCAACGGCGGCAAGGGATTCCAGGCGGGCGCCTACAGCCCGCTGACCAACGCGCTGTACTACGGCCTGCAGAACACCTGCGCCAACGTCACGACGATCGATAATCCGCGGTCGGCCTACGGGTTCAACTCGAAGGGCTTGCTCGCGCCGGGCGCCACGAACGCAGGAACGCTCTTCGCGATCTCGGTCGAAACCGGCGAGACGCTGTGGCGCTACGACAACAAGGGCGGCATGATGTCCTCGGTCGCGACCGGTGGCGGGCTCGTCTTCACTGGCGACACCGTCGGTTATTTCCGCGCCTTCGACCAGAACACGGGCGAGATCCTATGGGAGATCAACCTGGGCTCGGAGGTCTCCGGCTATCCGGTCACTTTCTCGGTGGACGGCAAGCAGTACATCGCGGTGAGCACGGGGAACTCCCTGGTCAGCAGCGCGGTGAACCAGTGGGCCGACCTGCATCCGACCAAGGTCAGCGCGGTCTACGTCTTCTCGCTGCCGTAGGAGCAAAGGAGGGTTGGCTTCAGCCGGCGTGACGCCTTCAGCGTCACTCCCCAAGGGTCCTCCGGCCGCTTGCCCCCGCGGAACAATGCCTCGCCGCGAAACAGAACTTTCAGAAATCGCGTACAACCCGGTTAGATTGATCTACTTCCAGAAACAAACGCGGTGTTCCACGTGGAACACTCCAAGCATCGCGTCCTTTTGGCGTCCCTTCTTATGGATGCACCCTTCGGAACCGCGCGCGTAAGCAAGCGCAACGTAAACGCCCTTACCGAACAATACCCTTCGCGCCAGCGCCACCACCCGCTGATTCAGAAGCGCGACCGGTAGGAAGCGCCAACGCAAACGACCGTTGTCCACATCACGCATCGCGCCAGCCAGGGAGCACAACGCACCCTTCCCCACCCACAACCCGGATCGCGCCAGCCTCACCAACGCACACCAGCGGGCTACTTCTTCGCCGCCGCCCGGAATGCCCGCTCCTGCTTATCGTTCGGATCCACATCCAGCGGATGATCGCGCCACAGCCACCGCATCATCTCCGGCATCATCGCGCCGCCCATGTCGTGGCTATGAATGCTGATGCCCCAGGTGAAGTTCACGTCGTAGCCCTTCTCCACCAACGCATCCTTCAGCCGCACGTTCTGATAGAACATGTCGTGGCTCTTGTCCCAGGTACCGTCTTCTTCCAGCGCACGGTTGTCATTGCGGCCGTCGATCATGAAGATCCGGATCGGCTTTTTCGCGCTGGCCCGCACGATGTCGGCATACTTGTCGCCGCCCTCGAAATCGACAAACGCACCGATGCCGTTCAGCACCTTATGGAAATAATCCGGACGCTCCCAGGCCACCGTGAACGCCGCAATCGCGCCCGAGCTCCAGCCGGCAATCGCGTGCCGATCCGGATCGGTCGAAATGTTGTACTCGCTGGTGACCTTCGGCAGAATCTCGTCAATCACCACGCTGGCGTACTTGCCGTCCATGGTGTTGTATTGCCTGGACCGGTCCGTCTTGCCGTCTTCGATGAACTCGCCCGGATCGATGAATACCCCAACCATCACCGGGATCTCGCCGCGGTAGATCAAATTGTCGAGTACGTTCGGCGCGCGATAGTAGCCGTCCGGCCGAACGTAGACCGCGCCGTCATTGGTCACGAGCAGGCTGGTCTCCACGGCCGGATCATACTGCGCCGGAACGTAGACCCAATACTTATGTTGCGTCCCCGGATACGCCTTGCTCTTCGGAGATGAACGGACCCTTCACCTCACCATGCGGCACGCCGCGCTGGATCAGCGAATCCGGCCCCAGGTTGTAGAACTCATCGAAATTCGGTCCGCCGGGAACCGGACGCCGTCCCGGCTGCGCCAGGGCAATTCCGGCCAGAAGCATCGCGAGGCAAACGATAGAAGACAGTCGCCGAGTCATGAACTCCTCCCAACCGGCCGGACCCTGAATTGATGAAGTGGGCCCGGTCCGTTGGCTAGGATACCGGAAACCACGGTTCCCGTGTAGCCTGTCAAACGGCGAGTCAAGGCGTCCGGCGTCCCGAGGCAGAGCGCGCAAAGGGGGGCTGCACGAAAATGGCGTCCGCGATAGGATGGGCGCGAAAAGAGTCCTGCTCATGCTGATCAAAAAGCCTACCGACCTCAAGTACTCCGACGTCACTCCGAAACATATTTATGAAAGCCGGCCCCGCTTACGTCAGGGACTAAACCGGCGGCGATTTCTGGGCGCGAGCGCCGCGGCATTAGGTTCGCTTGCACTGCCTTCGATCGGCTCCGCGACGCCGATTCCCGGAGTAAAGGCCACCGGCATGCTCCACAACCTGACCGGCGACGATCCGGTCCCGAAAGCAAACGTCACCGGCTACAACAACTTCTACGAATTCGGCACCGGCAAGGACGAACCGGCCAAGAATGCACCCGAGTGGAAGCCCGACCCCGAATGGCCGGTCAAGATTGACGGCGAAGTCTCCCAGCGCAAGATTCTCAACCTCGACGAGATCAAGAAGATTGCGCCGCTGGAGGAGCGCATCTACCGCCATCGCTGCGTCGAGGGCTGGTCCATCGTCGTGCCCTGGGTCGGGATCCCGCTCAGCGCCCTGCTCAAGCAGGTGGAACCGACGGGAAAGGCGAAGTACGTCTCGTTTCAGAGCTATTACGACCCCAAGCTGATGCTCAGCAGCCGCGCCGCCAGCATCGACTTCCCGTATGTGGAAGGGCTGCGCCTGGACGAGGCCATGCATCCACTGACGTTTCTTGCGGTCGGTCTCTATGGCGAGACATTACCGAATCAGAACGGCGCCCCGCTGCGGCTGGTGGTGCCCTGGAAGTACGGCTTCAAGAGCATCAAGTCGATCGTGCGCATCCAGCTCACCGAAAAACAGCCCGCGACGACGTGGAATCTTTCGTGGCCCGAGGCCTACGGCTTTTATTCCAATGTGAATCCCAACCGTCCGCACCCGCGCTTTGATCAGGACACCGAGGATCGCCTGGACGGCACAGGATTCCTGGGCCAGGGCCGCAGGATCGCGACAACGATGTTCAACGGCTACGGGAACCAGGTTGGGGATCTTTATTCGAAGATGGACCTAATCCGGAATTATTAGGACCCGGATCCGCGCGCCGCCCGTCCGCCGCAGAACCAACTTTTTTCTAACGTTCGGGACAGGGGGGACGTCCCCTCTATAGACGACATAAATAATGACCTCCACAAAAGTAGCGCTCAGGGCGTTACCATGGACGATGGAAGGAGTCCCCAAATGCTCATTAAGAAACCTGCTGACCTCAAGTACTCGGACGTCACCCCGAAAGAGATCTATCTGAACCGGCCGCGATTGAACCGGCGACGGTTCCTGGGTGCGAGTGCGGCGGCATTGGGATCGCTGGCATTGCCTTCCGCAAGTTCTGCAGCAGCCATTGCGGATTATAAAAAGACCGGCGCTCTCCACGACCTGACGGGCGAAGACCCCACAGCGAAGGACGTCGTCACAACCTATAACAATTTCTATGAGTTCGGGACGGGCAAGGGCGATCCCGCCGTGAACGCCCCGAAATGGAAGCCCAACCCGGAATGGCCGGTCCGTCTCGATGGCGAAGTCGCTGAGGGCAAAACCCTGTCACTCGACGACATCAAGAAGATCGCGCCGCTGGAGGAGCGCATCTACCGGCATCGTTGCGTGGAGCGCTGGTCGATCGTGGTGCCCTGGATCGGAATCCCGCTCAGCGCCCTGCTCAAGCAGGTCGAGCCGACCGGCAACGCGAAATACGTCGCCTTCCAGAGCTACTACGATCCCAAGGAAATGCTTTCGCAGCGCCAGGCCGGCATCGCGTTCCCCTACGTCGAGGGCCTGCGCATGGACGAAGCCATGCACCCGATGACGTTCCTCGCCGTGGGCATGTACGGCGAAACCGTGCCGAACCAGAACGGCGCACCGATCCGGCTCGTGGTGCCGTGGAAGTACGGCTTCAAGAGCATCAAGTCCATCGTTCGCATCCGCTTCGTGGAAAGCCAGCCCGCAACCACCTGGAACATCGCTAACGCGCGCGAATACGGCTTCTACTCCAACGTGAATCCGAATCGCGATCATCCGCGTTGGAGCCAGCGGGAAGAACAGCGCCTGGGCGGCGGATTCCTCGGCCAGGGCGAGCGGATCGCCACCGAGATCTTCAACGGATACGGAGATCAGGTCGCCAGCCTTTACACCGGCATGGACCTGATCAAAAACTACTAAATCCAATCGGATGATGCGTTTTCGGCGCTCGCGCGTCTAATCTCTTAGAGGGGGGATCCGAGGGATCCCCCTGTCCCCACGGTCATGAATCGACTCCTCGCCAGCAAATGGGCCAAGCTTGCGGTATTCCTGCTCGGCATGGCGCCGGCCGTGATCCCGGTCTGGCAGGCCTTCCGGGTGATTCAGTTCCACGTAAGCCCGCTCGACTACTTCACCGCCAACCCGATCGAATTCATCACCCACTACACCGGCGACTGGACCCTCCGCTTCCTGCTGATCACGCTGACGATCACGCCCCTGCGCGGCATCCTGAACGCCCCGGCGATCACCCGCCATCGCCGCATGATCGGCCTTTACGCGTTCTTCTACGGTTGCCTGCACCTGCTGACTTGGGTTTGGCCGGATCGCGGGTTCAGCCCCTCGGGGATGTGGGAAGACGTCATCGAACGGACCTACATCACCGTCGGCATGGTCGCGTTTTTGGCCATGGTGCCGCTCGCCGCGACCTCCACCGCGGGATGGGTGCGCCGCCTGGGATTCCGCCGCTGGAAGCGCGTCCACCGGCTGATCTACTTAAGCGCTCTCGCCGGCTGCATCCACTATCTGTGGCTGGTGAAATCGGATATCCGCCTGCCGCTGATGTACATCGCGATCCTGGCTGGGTTGTTCGGCTATCGTCTGGTGGTGAAGGCCCGGGAAAGTGTCAAGGCGCAGCGCCGGAAAACGGAGCGTTCGCGTCCCGCAGCCCAGGAAACCGCTTCCTGACGAGCAAGGGGCGCAATCTGGCGTCTCCCCGCCCGGCAGCCTACCCTCGAAGCCCCCGCCCGTTGCTACACCGTCCCAGGACGGGCTCAGGCGTCGCCGCAAGCGCTAACGTTCGGATACGAACGGAGATTCCGTGGCCCGAGGAGCATGTTCTTCGGCGCCGACCTCACGCACAACCGTACAATTCCGGCCCTTCGCTTTCGCCTCATACAGCGCTTCATCGGCGACGCGAATCAACATCTCGGAACTGATCTCCATGCCCGGATTCCAGCACGTGGCGCCAAAGCTGCTGGTCTGTGTGTGTTCCAGTTCACTGAGAGACATGGGAGAGGAAGCCAGCGCCTCGCGCACGCGGTTGGCTTGCTTGCCCGCGCAAGTCAGGTCGCAGCCCGGCAGCACGATCAGGAACTCCTCCCCACCGTAACGGCCGATACTATCCTGTCCGGCCCGGATGGCGCCTTCAGCGCGCCGCGTGAATTCCCGCAGCACAGCGTCCCCGGCAAAATGCCCGAACGTATCGTTGATCTGCTTAAAGCGGTCCAGATCCGCCAGCACGACGCCGACGCTCCGACCCTCGCGCTGCCCCCGGACCAGCTCCCGCTGCAGGATTTCGAGAATCGCGGACCGGTTCCAGATGCGCGTCAGGAAGTCCTTGGTTGCCTGTTCGCGGAGCTCTTCCTTGGCCGCGATCAGCTCCCGCTGTAGATCGATCACCCGCGAGCCGGCCCGCAGGCGGACCTTCAGCTCATGCTGGTCGAACGGTTTGGTCAGGTAGTCGTCCGCGCCGGATTCCATTCCCTCGATCAGATCTTCGCGCTGGCTCTTGCTGGTCAGCAGCAGCAGGTAGGTGTAATTCAACTCTTCACTGTCACTATGGGCGTGTTCGCGCACACGTTTGCAAACCTCGGGCCCCGAGAGCCCCGGCATCACCCAGTCCAGAATGGCCAGCCGCGGAGGATCGTCCCGTTTCAGGACCTCCCAGGCTTCCATGCCGTCGCACGCCACGATTACTTCGTAGCTCCATTTGCGCAGAGTCGCCTCCAGCAAATGCCGCGAAACCAGGCTGTCGTCCGCAATCAGGATGCGCATGTCGGGTGGACCTGCGAGCGAACCTGTCAGATTCATTACAGGTAGCCTCTCTTGATTATCGGCGGCTTGCATCCCAAGGTCCATATCGGCGCGAATGATCCTGATTTGATTGTTGAAGCAACGATCTGTAGATCATTTGTTCTCAAGCACTTGCCGATCCCAGCGCGTTCCGCCCCTGGCATTTTTCCCCGATCGCGTATGATAGAGGAAGCAGCAAGACGTTGAAAAAAGGCAAGGATTCGGATCCGCCCAGCCAATTTAGCGCGACTCCCGAAGGTGGAACCTCGCGCGAAAAAGTCCTGCTATCCGGACTGGTCTTCCACGGCGCAATTTAGCGCCAGGCGTCCGATTCCCAGTAACCGCCGGCGTCCTAGCGGCCATTTCCGCCGGGCAGGCGATAAGAAGTGCAAAATGAGTTTCCGCCGGCAGGCGGCAGGTAAGGAGAGTTATGGACAATTCCGTTCTAGTCCCCATGGTGGTTGAGCAGTCCTCGCGAGGCGAACGCGCCTTCGATATCTACTCGCGGCTGCTGAAAGAAAATATTATCTTCCTGGGGACGCCCATTGACGATGCCGTCGCCAACCTGATCATCGCGCAGATCCTGTTCCTGGCCGCCGAGGACCCGGAAAAGGACATCTCGCTGTACATCAACTCGCCGGGCGGCTCCATCACCGCGGGCCTCGCGATCCTCGACACGATGCGGCTGGTCGAGCCCGATATCGTCACCACCTGTGTTGGTCAGGCAGCCTCCATGGGAGCCGTGCTGCTGGCCTGCGGCACCAAAGGCAAGCGCTTCACCCTCCCGCACTCCCGCATCCTGATCCACCAGCCCTCCATGAGCGGCCTCGGCGGTCAGGCGGCCGACATCGACATCTATGCGAAGGAAATCCTGCGCATGCGCGAGATTCTCAACGGAGTCCTCGCCGACGCCACCGGGCAACCGGTGGAGCGCATCTCCAATGACGTCGATCGCGACTACATCATGGAAGCTCAGCAGGCGCTCGACTACGGCATGGTGGACCACATCATCACCAGCCGCTCGCTGGCTCCGGTCCCGAGCAAGTAGCGGCAGCAAGTAGCGCCGGGGCTCCCAAAGTAGAGCATGGGCCCGGCGAACAAAAAACAACGGCGGACCGCCCATCCCGGGTGAGTCCGCCGTTTTCGTTTATGCTCGGCCTGCCCGCTGAAAATGCTTCTGCGCGTCAGGCGCCCTGGCCGCCACGCAGTGGCTTATACGCAATGCAGTCGACCTCCACCAGCATCTCCGCCTGATGGAAGGTCGACTCAATGGTCGTCCGCGCCGGCTTGATCTCGCCGAAAAACTCGCCGTACACCTGATTCATCGCCTTGAAGTCGTCGATGTGCTTCAGGAAGACCGACACCTTGACGACGTCATCTAACTCCGCGCCCGCGGCTTGCAGCACCCGCCGGACGTTTTCCAGCGTCAGCCGAGTCTGCGTTGCGACGTCGGTGACCACCAGCTTATCGGTCACCGGATCAATCGGACCCTGCCCGCTCACAAAGATAAAATCGCCCGCGCGCACTCCCGGCGAGTAATGCCCCCGCGGCGAGGCGGAACCGCTCGGCGTAATTTTTTCGATTGCCATGTCTGTAGTGGTCGAAAAGGAACTAGGGGACCGGCTCCGTTTCTGCGGCTTCCAAGTTCAGGCAGATTGGGATCCGCGATTAAAAAAATGGCGGTCGGCCCCCACGTTCCCGCTCTCGAACGCTCCTACGAATTCCCCGCCGGCTTCTTGCGGCGCGTCGTACGCCGGCCGCCCGCGGTCTTCTTTTTCGTAACGCGCTTTCGAGCCGTCTTCTTCTTGGCACTCGCCTTCGGCTTCGGAGGCGGAGGATTCGGCTCGAAGATCGTCGGCTGACCTTCTACGTACGGTTGCGGCTCATCCTCTTCCTCGATCTCCTCATCCGTCTTCGGCGCCGGAGCGGGCGGCTCGGCGGGCGGATAGAACTCAGCTCCCATGTAGACCAGGAAGTCATCCTCGTCCTCATCCGGCTCCAGGCGAACCACGGCCTTGTCCTGCGCATAGTTCAGGAACTCACTGAACTTCTGGAAGCCGTAGTGCGTGAGCGCGAATTCGTCCGGCTGCTCCTCGATGAACCAACCTTCCAAATCCTCGATGTCGGCGCCGTTTTCCAGATCCAGGCGATGGTTCTCCAAAACGTCGCGCAGCGGCTCCAGCAGATCCTCCGGCTTGTACTTCGCCTTGGCGGTCTGCGCCGCTCCCTTGCGTTCGATCACATAGCGGCCACCGGACCCGGAGACATTCACCATGTCCCCCTTCTTCAGCTTCTCGACGAAATCCGAAAAGCTGCCGGCCCCGTAGGCGCGCTCATTAAAGGTCGAATCGAGCTGCAGCATGGTCGACTTCAACAACCCGAGCTGCGGCTGCACGTTCCGGCGCTCCAACACCTGCAGCGCGCGCTCCACCAAAGGCAGCGCCTGTTCCAGGTCCAGCGGATCCGGACGCGGTTTGCGCTCGCGATCCCGGTCTCGGTCGCGATCCCGGTCCCGGTCCCGGTCCCGGTCGCCACGATCCCCTCGTTCCTTCTTTTTGGCGGCATCCGGCTGCGGTGCCGGAAGGTCCGGAATCAGCGACTCAAAGCTGATGAACTCATGGCAGTTCTGCTGCAGAATCGTCGAGGTAAACGCCTTGCCGCCGACCACGAAAACCGTCTTGCCGTACTCGCGCAGCTTGTTCACCAGCGGAATGAAATCGCTATCCCCGCTGACGATCGCAAACGCGTTCACGTGCGGATGCGTGAAGGCCATCTCCAGCGCATCCAGCGCCAGATTGATGTCGGCGCCGTTCTTGTCTCCGCGCGGCGAGGGAACCCGCTGCACCATCTGTACGGCGTTTTCCGCCATCTGACGCGTGGCGTCGCGCTGCCGGCCCCAATGGGCATAGGCGAACTTGGCCACAATCGGGCCGCGTTCTTTCAGGGCTTCCAGCACCAGCCGCACGTCGAACTCCCGACGCAAGGTCGACTTCAGCCCAATCTCGATGTTGTCGTAATCGACGAACACCGCGATGTTCAATTTGTCCTGCATGAATTTTTCTCCATCTGCCGGGATCGTCGCCTTACTTGCGGTGTTTTCAAAAACCGCCATCGTTCGACCTCCGGCATTCCGCCCGGTATTAAGCGTTAGATTTAGACGGGCTGCGAAAGCGGGCCCGTCCGGGCAACCGAGCTTCGGATGAATTCCACAATTCGATCCAGAGAGGCGCCGGGTTGAAAGACCTCGGCCACACCCATCTGCTTCAATTGCGCGGCATCCTCATCCGGGATGATGCCGCCGATAATGACGAGCACATCGCTCATCTGGTTTTCCTTGAGCAACTCCATCACGCGAGGCACGATGGCGTTGTGCGCTCCGGAAAGAATGGACAGGCCGATGACCTGTACGTCCTCCTGGAGCGCGGCATTGACGATCATTTCCGGTGTCTGGCGGAGGCCGGTATAAATGACCTCCATGCCCGCGTCACGCAAGGCTCGCGCGATGACCTTGGCGCCACGATCGTGGCCGTCGAGGCCGGGTTTGGCGACCAGCACCCGGATCTTATGGTTCATAGGTGTGTTTAGTGAACCAGTCCTACGCGAAATCTTGGTTCGATTTCCGTTGGTTGCTCCGCACGTCTTGCGTCGGAGAGGTTTACTGTTACGCCGGTTGAGCCCACTTGCACGACCGGTGCAACCTAATTTGACTATAGCAGTAAACCGGGCCTCCCAGTTGGCCGGTCCCGATCAGGAACTCATTCAGGAATCAGCGCCGAGGTCCCGCCCGCCCCCGGACTAACGACCTTCGGCGGCGGGATTTCCCGTCGGTGGCGGCGCATGATCCTCCGCCGCCGGTGGCCCCAGCAATTCGGTCAGCAACGGAACCAGCGCATTCGCCCATACCTGATATCCGGCGAGTTCGGGATGCAGCTTGTCGCGCGCGTTCATCATGCCGGGATAGAGCTTATCGTCCGCATCAGCAAGTTGGCCGTTGATGTTCAGATACTGAATCTTTACACCGGCCGCCGCCTGCTCCGCGATCCATTGTTTCAGGTTGTCGTTGATTCGATGGATGATCGGCATCACCGAAAGATTGTCATTGCGCGGAAAGATCGCCGTGACGATGATCGCCGCTCCCGGAGCTTTCTCGCGCATCACCTCGACAATGCGGATCAGCCCACGCGTGACGTCCTCGGCTTTCGCCTCGGCCCCGGCCTCTCCGCCATCCGGCACGCGGCCTCCGATATTATTCGTCCCGGCCTGCAGCACGATCACCTTCGGATTCACGCCGTCGAGTTCACCGTCTTTACCTCCAACGCCCAAGCGCCACAGGATGTTCTGCGTCGTGTCGCCGCCCCAAGCGAAGTCCGCCGCATTCCATCCGTGGAACGTCTTCTCCAAGTTGGCGAGCAGTTCGGGATAATCGGTAGCGCCCCAGCGCCGCAGTAATGGAATCGCCTTCGAAATAGACGTCGATCGTGCCCTGCGTCTTCTTCTGGAGCAGGTCCTGATGCGCGACCTGCGAGTTGTGATCCGTGCGCTCGACCGGCTGGTCAGCGGGTGGACCGGCGGGCGCCTGCCCGTACAACGACGCACCGGCCAGTATCGCTAGCGCTATGAACCATCGCCGCGCCCCGCGACGTCGCGCGCATCGCCGATTACGGCTTGCCAAGGAACTTCTCCGCCCACGGGATGAAGTACTTCCAGTTCGGACCGTCCGTATGCCCGCCATCGTGCTGACGCCACGCGAGCTGCCCGTCCAGCATGTCGACGTTCACCGCCGGCATCTTCTCGGTGTGGTAATCGTCCGAGGTCTCCAGGTCCTTCGCGCCCAGCAGGCGGAACACCGGGCCCGCCGCCACGGCCGCCATATAACTGCCCTGATGATCCAGCCACTTCGCGTCGCCGCGCTCCGGAATCCCGTAGCTGATAAAGGTCGGACGCGGAGCGCACAGCGCCAGCAGTTCATGCGCGTCCACCGGCAGGTCGCCCGCGTTCATGCTGCCGAACTTGGCCTCTGAGGCTCCGTACTTCAGGAAATTCCCCGCCATCCAGTGATACTCACCGCTGCCGGTGAGGTTCTCCACCATCTCGCCCCAGTTGCGCCGATGCAGGCTCGCGCCGCCTTCGCCCGAAGACCCGACCAGCACGACCGCAAATCGCGTATCGTAGGCCATCGTGATCAGCGCCGCTTTCCCGTAGCGCGAAACCCCTTCAATGCCCACGCGCTTGGCGTCCACCGAGGAATCCGTCTCCAGGTAATCGAGCCCGCGCGATGCTCCCCAGGCCCAGGCCCGCAGCGAGCCCCAATCCTCAGGCTTGCGACGCTGTCCCTTATTCACCAGCCCGATAATTCCTTCGGTCAGCCCCGCGCCGTTGTCCGCCTGCACGCTGGTCGGATTCAGGTACGCATAGCCCCAACCCGCGGCGATCAGCTGGTCGGTCGCGCGGAGGATCGCTTCCCGCCGGCGGACCAAACTTGCCCTTGCCTTTGCCCTTTGCGTTCGCCTCTTCGGTTCCCGGCAACGGACGCCGTCCGAACATCATCATCACCGGCACCGGACCTTTTGCATCAGCCGGAACCACCAGCGACATATCGATGTTCACCTCAATCGCCGGGTCGCCGGAGTTATCCACGTGGTCATCCACATGCCCCCGGAGCTGCTTCCCGGTCACGCGCTTGCCGGCGACGTCAGCCGACACCGTATCAACCACTTCCCATTTCACCGGAGGAACATTGTCTGGCACGCGGCCCAGCACCTCGCGGTCAAAATCTTCGATGATCTCCGGCCGCCGCTGGTCCCACCACTGCTTGGCCGTGGTGACCTTCTGGCCGTTATCCATCGTCAGCGGATCCGGCAGATTCGGGTACGGATTCGCGGTCGCCTCATCGTAGTTGGCATGATTCGGCGCTTCTTCATTGCCGCTCGGCCCCGGACGCAGCGCCGTGATCCCGAGCTGCTTCATCATGTCCTGATGATCCTCAGCCGTCTTTGCGGCGAGCTTTTCCCGATCCGTTTGCGCGATCAGGGTCAACCCGCCGGCGACCAGCAACAAGGCGGCACAACATCGAAGCAGGGTTAGAAAGGAGCGTGAGCCAGAGAGACGAGGGAACCGTGAGCGAATCATAGCTCATATAACGTTATCCCCATTAGAGACCTCGGGCAAGCGCCGATTTACCGCCTTAGCAAGGCGCGGAGCCGGTCTTTCCAGCAGTAACGCAACACCAATTGCCGATTGATTCCCTGCTGCGGCCAACCATCGGGAGACGGATCCGCTTCGCGCGTCTTCCGAAAAAACGCCGTCCGGCCGATGGTTTCGACCCATTCCACGTTGGACTCGGCTTGTAGGAATCGGAAGAGCTGAAAAACGGCGGGTATTTGAAGATCGTCCAGCACCAGCCAGCCGCCCACCTTCAAGCGGGGAAAAAGATACGTGAATTCCAACTGCGGAAGTGGGTAAGCGTGTGGACCGTCCACCAATACGAGGTCCAATTCCTCGGGAAATATAAATCCGGGAAGCGTGTGTTTCGTCTCGCCCTCAACAAATTGGGTGCGTTCCGTTCGGAGATCCTCGTGGTGTCGCAGCCCGGAAATCGTCCAGGTTCTCCCCTTCGATGGCGAACGCCACGTGAGATTGGCTCACGTTCGAAAGAAGAATCGTGCTGCCTCCACAGCCGGTTTCCGCCGTGGCCTGGAACGGTCCCCGCTGCGCGATGGCGTGCAAGGCCGCCGGATTCATCGCATCCCAGGAATGAAACGACGTGGCCCGTTCGATGAGTTCCCCTTGCTCCATAGGTCCAGTATGGACCGGAGCTGGCCGCAGGTTTCAAGATGGCTTCGACGAAGCGCCTGTCGCCGCCGCCCTCCAGAACGCACCCCGACAACCTCCCGTTACAATGTTGAGGATGCAGCTGACCGACGTGTACCGCGGCCTGGGACGCGAAACCTTTGACAAACTGATCCGGCTGATCTCCATCGGCCGCCTGAAGACCTTTCAGCTTTACGATCGGGTAAAGGCGCGCCTGCGCCTGAACAAGGTCAACGCCGAGTCCCTGCGCAAGGCCACCCCGCGCCTCTGGGCCCGCGTCGCCGAGGAAAAGGATGAGGAATTCGCCGTCGATCTCGCCCAGGCGCTGCTGGTTTCGCACCTGGAGATGATCCAGAAGATCCTGGACCACCTCGGCATCGAGCACGAAGAAGGCTTCTTCGCCAAGGACGCCGACATCAAAGGTCAGCTCAAGGAAGGCTGGCAGGAATCGGCCTGGGAGGCGTTCCGCGACACCTACCCGCCGGCGGCGCTGTTATTCTATATCAATCACCTGGGTTGGGAGGTGGAGGCGCTCGATACGGTCTTCCTGCCCAAGGACGCGGCCAAACCGGAATAAGCGGCGCGTCCGCAATCCCCGATTCATCCATAGGTTGAAGCCCTTTCTAGAAGGTCCATGAAGGAATTGTTTGAAGCCGTCCGTGCGGGCGATCTGGCCAAGGTAGACGAGCTGGTCGCCGCCGACCCTACGCTCGCCATCTTTGCCGCGTCCATCCTTGGCGATGTCGCCAAGCTGGAGGACCTGCTCAAGGCCAACAAGGGACTGACTTCCGCGGTCAGCACCGACGGCTGGCGTCCGCTGCACCTGGCTGCATTCTTCGGCAAATCCGACGCCGTGAAGCTCCTGCTCAACAAGGGCGCCGACGTCGCGGCGCGCTCCACCAATCCGATGCAAAACACCGCTCTCCATGCGGCCGCCGCAGGTCAGCACGCAGACGTCGTGGCGCTCCTGCTGGAGCGCGGCGCCAAGCCGAATTCACAGCAGAACGGCGGATGGGCCCCGCTGCATGCCGCGGCACAATCGGGCGACGTGGAGACCGCCAAGGTTCTGCTCGCGGGCGGCGCCGACGTTTCCGTCCGCGCGGAAAATCACCAGCGGCCGATGGATCTCGCCATGCTCAAGGGCCAGAAGGCGATGGTCGAATTTCTCGAAGCGAACGGAGCGACCCTCTAGCGTGGCCGATTCCAGTCCAGAAACCTTAATCACAGAGCTGCATGAGGCGGCCAAGTCCGACCTTGCCGCGGCCACCACGCTCGACGATCTCGAAAAGATCCGCGTCGAATACCTCGGCCGCAAGGGCAAGCTGCCCGCGATTTCGAAGACCTTCGGCAAGCTCGCGCCGGAGCAGCGCGGACCCGCCGGCAAGGCGCTTAACGAGGCCAAGCAGGATCTCGAATCGCAGCTCGATGCGCGCAAGTCCAAGCTCGATTCCGCCGCTCTCAATACCCGCCTGGACGCCGAATGGCTCGATCTGACGACCCCCGCTCCCGGCATCCGCCCCGGCAGTCTGCATCCCATCACGCAGGTGCAGCGCGAAATCGAGGAGCTGTTCGTCTCCCTCGGCTTTGCCGTGCTGGACGGTCCCGAGGTCGAGCAGGAATATTACAACTTCGACGCACTCAACATCCCCGCTGATCACCCGGCTCGCGACATGCAGGACACCTTCTGGCTGAACGACGGCCGCCTGTTGCGCACGCATACCTCGCCGGTGCAGGTGCGGGCGCTCGAAAATCACAAGCCGCCGCTGAAGATGATCGCCCCGGGGCGCGTGTTCCGCAATGAGGAAGTCGACCCTTCCCACGAGCACACCTTCTATCAACTGGAGGGCATGATGGTGGACCGCGACGTCTCCGTCGCCCACCTGATCTATTTCATGAAGACGCTGCTGTCGGCGATCTTCAAACGCGACGTCACCGTGCGGCTGCGCCCGGGCTTTTTCCCGTTCGTCGAACCCGGCTTCGAACTCGATATCGAATGCCTGATCTGCGCCGGCGCCGGCTGCCCGGTGTGCAAGCAATCCGGCTGGGTCGAACTGTTGCCCTGCGGCCTGGTGCATCCGGCGGTCCTCCGCTACGGGGGCCTCGATCCGGACGAATGGAACGGCTTCGCCTTCGGGCTCGGACTAACGCGCCTGGCGATGATGCGCTATGCGATTGACGACATCCGCCTGTTCGCCTCCGGGGACTTGAGGTTCCTCAATCAGTTCTAGCGAAAATTGGGGACTGACACCATTTTCTCGATGAAGACCTGCACGACACCTCCCGGATCGCTGAAGAAAAGGGCTGTCTGTCCCCTTTTTTCGCGGCGCGCGGGGGCCCGGTAACAAAGCATGAAGTTCTCCTACAACTGGCTGGCCGAACTGGTCGACCGCCTCGACACCCCCCCCGAGGAAGTCGAGCGCCTGATCACCATCCACACCGCCGAGAGCGAAGGCATCGAGCAGGTCGGCGACGATTTCCTGATCGAGGTCGATAACAAGTCGCTGACCCATCGCCCGGACTTGTGGGGCCACCACGGCATGGCGCGCGAAGTCGCCGCGATGGTCGGCAAGCCGCTGAAGGATCCGGTCCCCGCGCGCGAGTTTCCCCGGCGAAGCTCCCCTGACGGTCACGATCGAGAATCGCGAACTGTGCCCCCGTTACTCCGGCCTGCTGGTCGAGAACGTGACGGTCGCGCCGTCGCCGCAGTGGCTGCAGGATCGTCTGGAAGCGATCGAGATCAATCCGATCAACAACATCGTCGACATCACGAACCTGGTGCTGGCCGGGATCACCCAGCCGATGCACGCCTTCGATGCCGACAAGCTCGCGGGCAGCCGAAATCCTGGTGCGCTCGGCGCGCGAAGGCGAGAAGATCAACGCGCTGAACGAGGAAAGCTATGACCTCACGCCGTCCAACCTGGTGATCGCCGACGCCTCCGGCCCCATCGCGATCGCGGGAGTCATCGGCGGCATGGAGAGCTCGATTACCGCGGCCACCACGCGCGTCGTCCTCGAAAGCGCGAACTTCAACGCCACCAGCGTGCGCAAGACCTCCTCCGCGATCCGCCTCCGGACGGACGCCTCCCAACGCTTTGAAAAATCGCAGGATCCAGCCAATACCCTGCGCGGGCTCGCCTGGGCCGTAGCCTTGATGGAGCAGCTCTCGCCCGGGATTCGCGTGATCGGCGGAGTGGCCGATGCCGGCGCGGCATTCCCGCCCGCCGCTCCGATCGATTTGCCGCTCGACTGGCTGGACCGCAAGTTGGGACGCCAGGTGCCCGCCGCCGAGGTCCGCCGGATTCTGGAAGCCCTCGAATTCGGGATCGCCGAATCCGCAGCCGCGCCATTTCCAGGTCCAGGTCCCCAGCTGGCGCGCCACCAAAGACATCTCTCTCAAAGAAGACCTGGTCGAAGAGGTCGGACGCATGGTGGGCTACGATTCCATCGAGCCGACCGCTCCGCTGATTCCGGCCGCCGTTCCGCCCGCCGAGCCCCACCCGCGAGTTCCATCATCAGGTGCGAAAGATGGCCACCGCGCAGGGCTTCACCGAGGTCTACAACTATTCGTTCGTCAGTGCCGCCATGGTCGAGGCCTTCGGGCTGGATCCTGCTGAACACGTTCATGTAACCAATCCGATCGTGGCCGAGCAGGACATGCTCCGAACCAGCCTGCTGCCCGGCATCCGCAAGAACATTCAGGACAACACGCGGCATTTCGACCACTTCCGGCTGTTTGAAATCGGCCGGGAGGTCTATAAAGACCACGAAACGCCCAAGTTCGTCGCCGCGATTTTCGCCAAGGACGATGGCGTGGCGGGACTTATGGAGTTGAAACGGCTCGCGGAGTGCCTGCTGCCGGTCGATGGAGGTCCGCCCGTCGGATCAGCCGCGCGGATTTGAACATCCCAGCCGCGCCGCCGAGCCTGATTTCCGGCGATACACGTCCTTGGCCGCCTGTTCGAGTTCCACCCCGACATGGTGGAGCACGGACGCGCCGCGGTCCTGGAGATCGACCTGAACCTGCTCGAAGAGCTGCAGCCCAAGGCCAAGCCCTACAAGAAGTTGCGGCGATTCCCGGCCAGTGCCTTCGATCTTTCTGTGATTGCCGCCCCGCGTGCCCTGATTGGCGATGTGAAACGCAGGCTGGTCGAATATGCGGGAGACTCGCTCGTCTCGATCGCCTTCCTGCGCGACTTCGCCCTGGGAGACGACGAGGGAAACCGAAGTCTCAGCTTCCGGCTGACGGTGGGCTCGGAGGAGCGAACCCTGTCGGCCGAAGAGGTCGGGCAGATTCGCGAACGCGTGATCGCCGGAATGCGCGAGTCAGGCTATCAATTAAAAGTCTAAGCTGATCGCGTTCAGCGAAATCACCTACGCACGAGGCTCGGAACTCCGGCGCTACTCCAGCAGCAGGCTGGCTTCGCGCATCAACTCACCCGGATCATTGGGCGAACTGCCGCGATAGACCCGTACGAAGTATTGACCGCGACCCAGAATCTTGTCGACCCGAGCCGACAGTTGCTCCGATCCAGACGGCTTCGCCGGGGCGGACCACATACGCGTTCCGACTTCATCGACGATTTCCATCCGGAAGTTGAAGTCTTCCGCCGCGCCCAAGTCGGCTGCATCTATCGTCAACTCGAGTGGCGCACCGGCGGGTGCCCGAGCGGGGAAGCTGTCCCCTCCGCCACGGAAAGCGGACAGTTCGACCGCCGTGGCAGGCAGGACCGGCGAAACTGGCCGGAAGTTCCAGGACAACACGGCCAGGAAACAGAACGCGGCCACCGCCGAGCCCCAGGCGAGCGGGAACCAGGGATTTCGGGGAGCCGCACCCGGCTGGCTTTTGCCAGCCCTACGGGCAAAAGGGTTGAATCTCTGCAGCAGCCGCTGGGGAACTGCGCTGCCGGTATACGTCGCCGTCACGCACTTCATGACGGTGACGTACTCCTCCAGTTCCTCCAGCGTCTGCCGGCAATGATCGCAAACGAGGAGATGCTCTTCCAGATGCGCCACACGGGGGCGATCCAGTTGGCGTAGCAAATACGCCTCCAGTGATTCCTCACTGGGATGGTTATTTATGGATTCAAGGATGTCCATGCACTTTGTTCCATAATGGAACGCTGCAATCTAGTGCGATAACCCCGCGGAAGTTCTCAAGAAAATTCCCTGCAAGCTGCGTTGGGCGAGTTTTTTCTTTCCCAGCTCCCCAAACCTCGACTTTGCGCGGGACTTCAGCAGACGGAACTGGGTCTCCGAGAGGTCCATTTCCTCGCAAATCTGTTCCTGCGACTGCTCGTGGAGGTAGAAGCGCGTGAGGATCTCCCTATCCCGTTCCGTGAGCTCCGCCAGGACTCTTCGGAGTAACTCCCGCTTTTGGTGAAAGATCGCGGTATCCTCCGGATTTCTCCGAGGGTCCGGGAGCGGGGAACTCGTATCGAGTTCGGTCTGCTCCTTGCGCTTGTGCACCACCTTATCGATGTGCGCAGCGACCTGTCTTCTGACGATTGTCCGGATGAAGCCCATCAGGCGCTCCGGCTCGCGCAGATCACCACGGCGGATGGCCTGCACCACGACGACGAACGTGTCGTGAATCTTATCGTCCAACTCCTGGGGTCCGAGTTGACGGCAGAGATAGAAACGTATCCCTTTGGAAAAGAGCTGGTAGAGCTCTTCCATGCCATCGGTTTCCCCATCCCGAATCCGCTCCACAAGCTCGATCCACCCTGCGTAATCGGCTTGATTCGGGACACCATCGGTTTCGGTACTCTTGTACCTGACGACTGACCCTGATTGCATCTCCGACATCCTCGCTGAGCCCGGATCTGCCTCTTCGCAACTGCAGAGACTCGTACCGGGTCTTGTGTTTGATGGAAGGAATCATCGTGCCCCTCCCGTAATCTGATAGGAAGCCCAATGGCTTGGAGAAGCCTCCCAGCCGCCTGTCTGCAACATGGCGAGCTGGCTGCGGCGAAGGGCCTGCGCCGCGGAATCGGTTTGGTTGAGCTGACGGTAGAACTCGGCAATCATGGACGAGTTCCGGTCACGCACGGGCCATTGCGTGGCCAGGACATCGGCGGCTCCGGCGAGTAGCCAGGCGCGGATGAGTCCCAGAAGTCCCGCGCCGGGCCGGACTTCGCCACCGGCACTGCTGCAGCCGGTCATAACGACCAGCGCGCCCGGCGCTTCGAGCAACCCAATGTCGGAGGTCCCCAGAAGCTCGGGACGTCCATTTTCACCCAAGCTGAAGGCGATGAAGCTCTCCTCGGCTTGGGACGTGCTTTGAAATACGTGCGTGGCCAGGTGGATCACCCCCGGGTGACGCAGGCTGAGTTCGTCGAGAAACCGTTGCCGGGACGCTTCGCGTCCTTCCAACACATTCGCATCGGCTTCCGCGTTTACGCGCCAAATCCCGGCACCTTCCCGGACCTCACGGCCGGTTGCAATCAGACGCGTCAGGGCCGGGCCGGGGACCCCGTTTTGTCCGGTCGCTGGTCCTGGCTTGGGACGAATTCCTTCCAGCCGCGGATCGGCCAGGTTGTAAACAGGGTCTCCGACGCCCAAATAGGACCGGGACTGCGCGGATCGATCCTTCGGCTGGAACAGAAATGCACCCGGAACGATCTGGACTGAGTGCTGCTCCATCAGATATTTCGGGCGATGGGAGAGCCCCGAATCGTCCGAAGAAACCAGTGCGGCAAAGGGAACGTCGAATAGCGGCCCTTCGGCGGAGATCAGCCAGTTCGCCCGCTCGCGTTCGGCCGGCTCCAACTTTCCGAATAAGCACGCATACAGGGCGCTTCCTTCCTGGAGGATTCGTTCCCGGTTGTCGCTTGCGATGGCGTCCAGAAAACGCACGATCCCGTTGGCGATGGTCTGCTCTCCCGCCAACGGATAGAGCCGCAGTCGATTGTTGGATATCGCCCACAGATAGGACGACGTTTGGCCGACGTGGAAGCTGAGCAGCAATTCGGAGGTCCTCAGGGATGCCTGCACGCGGCGGAGGGCGGTCAGATCCGGGAGCGGCTCGGCGGATCGCATCGCTTCACCGATCCCCGCGGCGGCTTCCATCCGTGCGATCTCCAGTTCCAACCGCGACAATTCCTCTTTGCTGGTGGCCTGACGGGACGCCTCCATCCGGAGCCGGCCGAGGGTATCCCAATATTCGTTGGGGAGCTTTTCTCGCCAGACTTCCGACAGATGCATGGATCGGCGCAGGCTTTCCGCGCGGGTCCGCTCATTGGCCAGCAGGCTTTCGCGCATCAGGCGGTCATCGTGCTGACGGATGGCTTGGGCAGCCGCGGTTTCAATGTAGTCGTCATAGACGCGGTCCTGCATTGCGCGATCAATGGCGATGAGACTAGAGGAGGCGGGCATGACGCCGGCTCGCCAGCGTTCCGCCAGGTCCGCGGCACGGGCGAAGTCCGCGATCGCTCCGGTAATATTCCCCTGCGCAAGCCGGATGCGTCCGCGCTGGTGCAGGATCATGTGTTCGGAAAGTGTCGAGCGGCGCTCGCTGACCGCATCCCGGTACTTGTCATTGAACAGCTGCGCTTCGTCCAACAGCTTGGCGCGCCGGGCCGAATCCGCCTGTGCCTGGGCCAATCGCAACTCTGCCAGACGCAGGTACGAGGAAAATAATTGCCGGGGCGCGTGCAGCAGCCGCAACCGGTACGCTTCGTCGATCGCTTGCTCGGCTCCATTGATATCCAGATGCTGGAGCCGGAGTTCCCCGAGGACATCCCAGGCCTGTGCCTCCAGGCGGGTGTCCGAGGTCCCAGGCTGGACCAAAGGGCTCCGATCTAAGTGCAGCCGGGCGAGTTCGATCGCTCTGTAGATCTGAGGTTCCCAGCCGCCGTCAGGTTCCAGAACGATGCGGAGGCGCACATATTGCAGTTCCAGAGGTGCAAGAAACTCCTCGTCCGCACCGTGTCCGGAATTCTGCCATTGCCGGTAGGAGCGCAGGCTTTCCCGGGTAACCCCTAGAGCCGCCTCAAAATCTCCGACGGCTAAATAGGCGCTTGAGAGATTATTCGCGGTAATGGCAAGCGATTCCCAATCATGCAGCCGCTCGGCCAGCCGGCGGGCCTCTTCATAGTAAGAAAATGCTTCTACGTAGTGAAATTGAAGCAGGTGGGTATTGCCGAGGGCGATCAGGAAGGAGAGTTGCCGATCCGGCAACTCCTGGGCTCGAGCTTGCTGGAGGGCTTCTTCGTATAACCGTCCTAGCCCAGAATAATCTCCGAATGAACGAAGCTTTGCAGCTAAACGAGGAACATTAGTGAATTCCTCTGCGCCCCACCTTTTGCTAGAATTCGGCGATTCGGGCTGACGGTTCGCCATCAAGCAAGATGACGTCGCCAATAGGATGAGAGCTGAGCAGAGGCTGTGGGGGAGAACAGCCATGCCGAAGTCTCACGAACAATTTCTGTTCGTAGTGTAGCCTATTCCCGTGCTCCAGCCAAGTCCTAAATTGTTGGTACCAAACCACTAGGGCCTTTCCCCTCTCCCCCTATCCTCGGGCTAGCCTGGAGTCTAGGGAAGATTCCCTAGCAGACGGGGTCGCCACTTTTCCTGCGCTCTTCGAGCTGCCGGTTCAGTTCCGCCATGGCTGCTGCGTTGCCCCGCCAAATGACCCACGGGATCTTAATCCCCCCATACCAGCTCCTAAGTTTCACGGCATATACTCGGGACAACATCGTATAACTCAGCGCCATTCCGAGTGCATAGCCGGGGAATGAGGCGGGCCCTCCGGCCGCGGTTCGAATTCCAACAATCATGGAAAGAGAAGCTAACATGCAGATAGAAAAGATGGTTAACGTGGTCGCGCCGCCCATCGATAAACGGAACTGCACCTGCAACAACGTCATTCCTATAAACGCGAAAAACAGTGGCGGGGCATATAAGCTGACAACGAATTGGACTTTCTCAATGAAGGGAATTGAGCTGGCATACAGCAGCGTCCAGGAGACCCCTCCGGGAGGATTCGCGGCGACTGCCCAGGCCAGCAGGCTGATGGAAGACAGAAACAGAAGAATGGAAAGGTAGTGGAATCTCATTTTTACGGGGGTTTCTTAACTCGGTTATTCTCCTTAGGGGTTTTCCCTAAGAAGGACTAATAAATTCGTCGGGACTCTCCCGTCGACGGACGTTTTCCAAACTTGCGGGAGAGGCGACAAACGTGCCACCTCCCCACAATCCCCAACTCAACGACTACGCCGGGCAGCAGACGGTGCCGCCGTATTGGGCGACCTGCGGGTAGTACCAGGTGCAATCGTAGTAAGCACCGTAGTCGGCGCAGTTGGTGTAGAAGGTGCCGTCAGGCCAGATGATAATCGGTTCGTACATAGTCTCTCCTCGCTCACGTAAATGTCCGACAGGGTTGATCCGGAACTGCAATCCCCTGTCGCGATGGAGTGTGCAGGGTCCCCGCTCGGAAAAATCCTCAACGCAATCGACAAACCTCTGAATTAGAGGGATTTGTCATTTTTTTTAGAGTGGGGACTTGAATTCCGGATGAGGGCGTTTCGTCGCGAAACCGCGGAAATCGGGGAGGGCGGAATACCTTCCCGCCGCGAGTCTTGAGATTGAGAGACTAGCGACTTCGGTCGGCAATCTCGACACGGACGAGAGGTTCGGGGGCCGTCTCGGACTCGCCCGACATCTCTCTCACGGCGATCGAGAAGCCTGCCAACGCCCCGGAGGCGCCGGAGCCAGGAGCAAACCAGACCATGGTTCCGTCAGGTTCCGGCGTCAGCCAATATTGCTCTTGCTCGCCGTCGGCATCGTCGGGGTTAGGTTCGGATTCGGCGACGCCCTTTTCATCCTTGGACAATTGCTCGCCCCCGCCCTCACCGGCAGTTTGTTTACTCAGCTGCAGGGTGAGTTGATAGGCGAGCCCTTCGGCCACCGGCGCGAATCCGCGGCCAATGATCAGCACCCCGAGCTCGGAGGGTTCCCAGTAGAGCCGGCCGGAGATGCCTCCGCCATCGAACTGATATTCCTGCGCTTCCGGCGACTCCAGAAATGCGAAGGCGCGGCTGGCGAGATTCGGCATTTGATCCTGCCGGGCATCTTCCTCGGCCGCCGCCAGAATGGCGCGCAGTTGATCGGCTTCCGAACGGGCCGCGTCGCGTTGGGAGGCGAACCAGGCCGCCGCCACCAACAGTCCCGCGGCGATCACCGCGCCCGTAATGGCCCAGACTTGCCGGTGGATTCCCACCGCGGCGAGCACCCGCTCCTCCAGCCGCTGCGGAGGCACAACCAGCGGGACATTCTCCAGCATCAGTGTCTTGATGGCCAGGGCCTTGGTCATCTCCAACTGGCAGTGGGCGCAGCCTTCCTCCAGGTGCTGGCGAATCGGAACCCGTTCCTCTCCCGGGAGCAGGCCCAGCGAATAGAGCTCGAACTTTCCCTCAAACTGTTCGCAGCTCATGCCGGCTCCAGACAGACGCGTAGGGCCACCGCCCCGGATTCGAGCCAGGTGCGAATCACCCCGACCGGTTGGTCCATGCGGGCCGCGATTTCCGTAAGCGACAGGCCTTCATAGTAGGCGAGCTCGAGAGCCGTTTTCTGGCTGGCGGTCAATTTCCGAAAGGCTTCTTGCAGCACTCCGGCCCGCTCCGGAGAGAGCTGGTCTGTCTCCAGGTCCCGAAACTGGACAGGATGCTCCATCCATCCCAATTTTGGTGCTCCGGGCCTTTTCGCGATTTCAGCCGACCGAAGGTAGTCCACCGCGCGGTTGCGCGCCACGGTCAGGATCCAGGGTTTGAGCGCATTGCCGGGAAGATCAACGGTTCGCGCCCGGTTCCAGGCGCGGAGGAAGGTTTCCTGAGTCAGGTCCTCGGCCGCGGCGGAATTCTTGACGATGCGCAAAATGACCGAATAAACTAGTTTTCCGTAGCGCTGATAGAGTGCGGCAACGGCACGGGGCCGGCGGGCCTTCAGAGCCCTGGTGAGTTTGGCCTCAGCTTTGATCTGCTGTTTTGCGATCTGCTGTTTTGCGATCTGCTGCTTTGCCGTTTCCGCCATGTCTCATCCGGCTTAGGCGCCGCCGATTCCCCACACGGTCCCTGCTTCAGGATAGCGATCCGTTGTCCGCGCCAGAAGCCGGGACAGCATCGGAGCGGCCCGCCCTTAATGAGCCGAGTCGCCGGCGTGTTCCGGAATCCCAAACAGTTCGGTGGGATGGATCGCTCCCACGTCGGTCGCCGCCAATGCCACCAGACTGCCGATCTGTTCCCCGATGGTCGTCAACAGCTCCATTTCGCCGCCCGTATGGAAATGCGGCTGACGGTGCTGGACGTTGATGACGCCCGTCACCCGGCCGCGCACGATCACCGGCGCCGAGAGGAACGCATCAAAGGTATCTTCCTGGAGATTCGTGAAGAGCTTAAAACGGGAGTCGCGATAGGCTTCCCGTGAGATAGTGAGCAGCCGGCGTTCGCGCGCCACCCAACCGGTCAAGCCCTCGCTCATCTTGAGACGAATCTGCCCGGTCTCCGGACCGCTATGATTCGATGCGCACAGCACCAGATCCTCGCCTTCGGTCAGGTACAGGAGGCAGGAATCGGCGCGCATAAACTCGACCACCAGAGAGACGATCTCTTGCAGCCCTGCCTTCAACGAGTCCGGACGAACGACGATTCGGCTAATCTGCTGGAGGAGGCGCAATTGCTGCTCGGTGTATTCGAGCTGATCCTCAAGATCCTTCACGCGTGACACGCCCTGATTATCGCATGTGACCACCGGGATCGTGAGGGAAGCGGTGCGGGCCACCGGCTGACGGCGCTCCGGGAATCATTTCATGCGATGTTAGAGACATATGCCAGATTGGTGGCGAAGGCGGGGGCGAACGCGGGGGCGCGCATTGGCGGTAACCCTATTCGGGGCGATCTTGCTCGCGCTTCCGGTGTGCGCGCAAAGCTGGGACCTGCGCTACTTCTACGACGATGTGGATGAGCGCCTGTTCTTTGTCGATCTGGCGTTCCCCTCGGTGCAGCGCGGCATCGGCGTAGGTCTTATCGTGGACGACCAGGCCGGGGAACAGAAGGATCCGGTGGCCGTGGTCAGCTCCGACGGGGGCCGGACGTGGGACCGTTTTCAGCTTGACGATTACCCGGTGTCCCTCTTCTTTCTGGACGATTCGGTCGGCTGGATGGTGGGCGAGAAGGGACTATGGAAGACCCTGGAATCCGGGCGCTCCTGGAAGCGGATCAGCAAGCACGGACGCGGCGAAATCCGCGAGGTGTGGTTCTTTGATGAGGAGCACGGCTTCGCGGTGGGGGAAGAAGCGCGCGTACTGGAGACCCACGACGGCGGCGAGAACTGGGCTCCGGTGATGCTCCCCGAGGAGTTGCCGAAGGAAACCCTATTTTCCGAAATCGTGTTCTCCGGCAGACAGGGGATGATCATCGGACACGTGGGGGGCGCGCCCGAGCTGCGCCGTCCTGTTTGGATCTTCCCGGAACTGTTCGACGCGCTGCCCAGAGTTCCCCGGAAAACGGTGGAGCTCCGGACGTCCAATGGCGGGGTGACCTGGACCGTCTCGAGGGCCGATCTTTCAGGGTCGGTTCGTGAGGTGGCGCTGGGCATCGAAGATCAGAATTCGGACGTGGTTGCGCGTGCCCGGGAGCGCGGCCCGCGGGCGCAGGCCGATTCGCTCGTGCTGATCAACTACGATCGGCCCAACAGAGCACCGTCCGCGGTGGTGCACGTGGATATCGACGCACCGGATCAGACCAGCGCGTTTATGGAGCCCCACCGGCTGTTTACCTCCGTTCGGTTATTTCCGCCTCAGGCCGGTGGCGGCCCGCGGGGCTTTATTGCCGGGGTCGAGCCTCCGGGAGAGGTCCCGGTTCTGCCGGTTCCAGGGCGGGTGATCGCCTACCAGAGCGCGGATCTCACGAACTGGGAACCTGTGGAGGTCGACTATCGGGCGGACGCCCATTCGGTGGTTCTGGCGGGGTCGTCTCCCGAGAATCTCTGGATGGCGACCGATACGGGGATGATCCTGCAACTGGTACCGGAAGGCGAAGGTCCGGCGGAAAAAGGTCTGGGCGAGAATGCACCATCCCTTCGGGACAGCACATCCCCGCCCAAATTGGAGGAAACGCCTGAATAGATTCTTCCGGCGTGGCGGATTTTCAGAAAACCTACGCCCAAGCCCCTGAGGCTGTGGCGACCTTGCGTCCTAGTACCACAGTTAGGGGAACACGTACAAACTCGTAGCGGTCCAGGGTGGCCGCGTAGACACCGTCTTCCTCGGTGCGGAGCAACGTGCCGAGGCAGCGCAACTGGACCTCGACGTTGTCGCCGATATTGTCCGGAAGCGTCACTAAATACTCGACAGATTCACCAAGGGGGAGTTTGGCGCCTGTTCGAAATAGGACCCCGGTAGAGCTCATATTGATCGTCTCGCCCAGGATGCCCGTGAGGTCGCCAAGCTGGACGATTTCCAGCGGCAACCGCATCTCAAACCGTTTATGTTTACGCTGTTCGATCATGGGTACCTCCAACTCTATAGCCAGATAGTTCTAAGGTCAATACACACAGTTCTAGAGAAAAGGTCCTATCGTACTACGCTAACAGTACTTTAGTACTACTCCTTTTCTCTGGCCACTCATCACGCGGCCAATCTGGCCTCTCACTAGGCATAGGTGCTGTTTTCCCGGAAGAGCTCTCACTGGAATATGGGAAAATAGGAACTCTGCGGCGGTGATCGTTTCGGACCAATAAGTTACGGGCAATGATGGCACTCGGCTCCGGTCCGGCTTTGGATCGATGGCCTCCGCCACCCCACTGGTTCGGCCCAGAGGTTGGTACAGATGCTGAAGCATATCTCTGTTCACGGCGCGCGGCAACATAATTTAAAAAATGTCAATGTCGAGATTCCGCGAAACAGCTTTACGGTAATCACGGGGCTCAGTGGATCGGGAAAATCCTCGCTGGCATTCGACACGATCTATGCCGAGGGCCAGCGCCGGTACGTAGAAACACTCTCTCCCTACGCCCGGCAGTTTCTGGATCAGATGGAGCGGCCCGAGGTCGACTCTATCGAAGGGCTGAGTCCGGCGATCTCCATCGAACAGAAGACGACCAGCCGGAGTCCCCGATCCACGGTGGGGACCATCACCGAGATCTACGACTACCTGCGGGTTCTGTTCTCGTCCATCGGGACCCCTTATTGTCCAAACTGCCATATCGAAATTGCGCGCCAGTCCCCGGAGCAGATTCTGGAGCAGGTGCTCGCGATGGGGGACCAGCAGCGGGTAATGATTCTCGCGCCGATTGTCCGCCACCGCAAGGGGGAGTACAAAAAGGAGCTCGACAAGCTGGCGCGGCAGGGATTCCTGCGTGCGCGCATTGACGGCACGCTGCGTTCGCTGGACGAAGAGATCACGCTGGATCGCCGCAAGAACCATACGATTGAGGTCGTCGTCGACCGGCTGCTGATCAAGCCGGAGATTGAAAAGCGGCTGGCAGCCTCCATCTCCACAGCGACGAAACTGACGAATGGGATCGTGCTGGTCGCGGTGGTCGATGGCGACGAGACGTTGTTCTCCACCGAGCTCGCGTGTCCACAGTGCGGCGCCAGCGTGCCGCAACTGGAGCCGCGGTCGTTCTCCTTCAACAGCCCCTTCGGCGCTTGCGAGGCCTGTAATGGCCTGGGCAGCCGTTGGAGCTTCGACGCCAACAAAGTGATCCTGGATCCTTCGCGGCCGCTGCTGGACGGCGCGCTGGCGATCGGCGCGGGCCATAGCTACGTCCACCACGCGCTGCAGGCGCTGGCGAAGTCCAACAAGATCACGCTCAGCAAACCTTTTGAACAACTCCCGCGGCGAGCCCAGAAGATCCTGCTGGACGGCGCCAGTGGAGCGCCCGGGTTGCTCGGCATCCTGGAAGAGTTCTATGAGGAGGACCTCGCCGGCGAGGCCTATCATGACTGGTTCACGCAGTACATGTCGCCTTCGGTGTGCCCGGATTGCGATGGACATCGCCTGAAGCGCGCCAGCCTGGGCGTGAAGGTGAAAGGAACCGGCGTCGGCGAGCTGACGCGGATGTCGGTGAGCCAGACGCACAAGACGATCTCCAATTGGAAGCTGACCGAGCGGGAGGAGCTGATCGGCGGCCGTCCGATTGAGGAGATCCGCAACCGGCTGGGATTCCTGATCGAGGTCGGCCTGGGATACCTGAGCCTGGAGCGTTCCTCGGCAACCCTATCCGGAGGCGAGGCCCAGCGGATTCGCCTGGCGACGCAGATCGGGTCGCGGCTGCGCGGCGTGCTGTACGTGCTGGATGAGCCGTCGATCGGGCTCCATCCGCGCGATAACGACCGGTTGCTGGGATCGCTGACCCAGCTTCGCGATCTGGGCAACACGGTGCTTGTCGTGGAGCACGATGCCGACACCATCGAACGCGCCGACTACGTGATCGATCTCGGGCCGGGCGCGGGCCGGCTGGGCGGGGAACTGGTCGCCCAGGGAACGCCGGAGCAGATCAAGGCCGTGAAGAGTTCGCTCACCGGGCAGTATCTGACAGGCGTCAAGAAGATCCCGGTCCCCGAGGTCCGGCGTTATCCCGGCAAGCACAGCATCCAGATCAAGGGCGCCACGGAGCACAACCTGAAGAACGTCGACGTCGATTTTCCGCTGGGTACGCTGACGGTGGTCACCGGTGTATCGGGCAGTGGCAAGTCGACGCTGGTCAACGACATTCTGTACCACGCCGCGGCAAAGCATGTGTATGGGTCGCGCGCGGAGCCCGGCGCCCACGGCTCCCTCAAAGGCCTGGAGCACATCGACAAGGTGATCGAGATCGACCAGGCGGCGATTGGGCGGTCGCCACGCTCGAATCCCGCGACCTATACCCAGGTCTTCACGCCGATCCGCGATCTGTTCGCCAGGTTGCCGGAATCGCGCGCCCGCGGCTACAAGCCCGGCCGGTTCAGCTTCAACGTGAAAGGCGGGCGCTGCGAGGCCTGCCAGGGCGACGGCCTGAAGCGCATCGAGATGAACTTCCTGCCGGACGTCTTCGTGACGTGCGACGTCTGCCGCGGACGCCGCTACAATCGCGAAACGCTGGAGGTGAAGTACAAAAACCATTCCATCGCGGATCTGCTGGAGCTTCCCATCGAAGACGCGGTGCACGTGCTGGAGAACATCCCCACGATCCAGAACAAGCTCGAGACGCTGGTGCGCGTCGGGCTGGGCTATGTTCATCTGGGGCAGTCGGCGACGACGCTATCGGGCGGGGAAGCGCAACGCATTAAGCTCGCCCGCGAACTCAGCAAGCGCCAGACCGGCCAGACGCTCTACATCCTGGACGAACCGACCACCGGACTGCACTTTGAAGACGTCCGCAAGCTGCTGGAGGTCCTGCATAACCTGGTGGATCTGGGCAATACTGTGGTGGTGATTGAGCATCACCTGGATGTGATCAAGACGGCGGACTGGATCATCGACCTCGGGCCGGAAGGCGGCGAGCGGGGCGGCAACATCATCGCCACGGGTCCGCCGGAGGAGATTCTGGAATGCTCGCGCAGTCACACAGCCAAGGCGCTGAAGGCCGTGTTGCACTAGCGCCACAATTCTCATGAGCAAATATTCAGAAAAGCCGCTGTCGTTTGAGAAGCTCAGCACGGTGCCGATCGCGGACCGGGGCGGAATGGTGCGCGTCGAGCACTTCGGACATCCGGTGACGCCCGGGGCGACCGTCGGCGCGCTGATCGATTCGCTGCCTGACATTCTTGCCGCCAAATCGCTCCGCGAGACGATCGCTGCCCTGGTGGAGGCGAAGCGCAGAGGACGGACCATCCTGTGGGGCATGGGCGGCCACGTCATCAAGTGCGGCCTGGCCGACATCCTGCTGGACCTGCAGGCGCAAGGCTGGGTGCGCGGATGGGTGATGAACGGCGCTTCGTCGATTCACGACTATGAGATCGCGATCGCCGGGCACACCAGCGAAGACGTGGAGGATGTTCTGCCCGACGGACGCTTCGGTTCCGCCGATGAAACCGGCCGCTGGATGAATCAGGCGATCATTGCCGGGGCGCGCGACGGACTGGGGATGGGCGAGGCCCTCGGCCGCAGCCTGGAAAAGCACGCCAAGCCGGAACTGGCTCCGCACAGTATTCTTTACGGCGCTTATCAATCTTCCGTGCCGGTGACGGTGCACGTCGCCGTCGGCACCGATACACCCCATACGCATCCGATCGCCGAGGGCGGCGCGATCGGCAAGGCCACTCACCAGGACTTCCAGTTGCTGTGTTCGCTGGTGCGCGGACTGAACGACGGCGGAGTCTATCTCAATGTCGGCTCCGCTGTAGTGCTGCCCGAGGTGTTTCTGAAGGCGGTGAGCGTCGTGCGGAACCTCGGCTACCCGCTGGCCGACTTCACCACCATCAACTTCGACATGCTGCAGCACTATCGCCCCAACGTGAACGTGGTGAAGCGTCCGCATGCCAAGCGCGGCGGCAAGGGCTACGCGATCACGGGCCATCACGAAATCATGATTCCGTTGCTGGCGGCGGCGCTGAAGGAAGCCGACGCAAGTCATCAGGCCGTTGAAAAACTGGGCGAGGCCGACTAACTCGATGGGTTCCGCCGGGCGGCCCGCCGACCCCGATCCGTTCTGGAATTACGAAGAAGTCGCCCTATTCGTCGGCGCAATCTTCCCGGCGTTCCTGGTCAGCGCGCTGCTGGTGAGCACGGCGAATACGATCCTTCCCGGCGTCTTCGGCGGCGAGGGGATGCAGACGCTTACGTTTCAACTGCTCCTCTACGTCCTCCTTCTCGGCGTGATCCATCTGATGTTCTGGTTGCGCCATGACCGTCCCATGTGGCGCTCGCTCGGCTGGACGATGCAGTTCCGGGGCGCCTGGCTTTGCATCGTTCTGGCGCCATTCCTGGCCTTCGGCATCGCATTTCTGGGCACGCTGCTGAACGCCCCCATCCTCCTCACCCCGGTGGAGACGCTGTTTGACGGACAGGCCTCCATGGTCGCCATCGGCCTCTTCGCCGTGCTCCTGGGTCCATTGTTTGAGGAGTTGATCTTCCGCGGATTCCTCTTCCCACTCCTGCGAAAAACGTTCGGCGCGGTGGGCGGCGTTCTGGGCGCGGCGATCCCGTTCGCCTTGCTGCACGGGCCACAGTACGAATGGCACTGGCAACATCTGTTGCTGTTGACCCTGGCGGGATCCGCTTTCGGCGCGATGCGCCAGTGGCGAGGATCGACGGCCGCTTCGGCGCTCCTGCATGCCAGTTACAACCTGACCCTCTTCGTGGGCCAAATCCTGCAGTCGCACCGCTTTAGGTCCTATAGTTCCCCGTAGCGAGCCAGCCGCACGCCGGATTCCTCTAGCGCCGCGCGGACCTCCGGTGCACACAGCGCCGCAAGTTCCGCCGCCCGGCTATCGGTCAATCTGGTCCGCGCCGCGCGCAGCTCCGGTCCGCAGATGCCCGGGTGGCACATGAACTCGGTCGACCCTTCCGGCAGTGCCCGGATGATCGCCGCCAGGGTCGCCGCATCATAATTTCCTGTTACGGCGAATCCACTGAACCAGTCCGTCGAACGGCACCCGTGCCGGCGCAGCACGCGCCGAAAGTTCCCGGACATGATCCGCATCACGCGATTCTTCCAGCCGATGCCGCCGGGCTGCGCCGGGAAATCGAAGGGCCGCCGGACCCACGGAATGCTGAACTCCTCGGAGATCCGCGCCACCGCGTTCAGCACCGGGGGTAGCAGATGCGTGTGCTTATGCGCGTCCAGATGCGTCGGTGTGATGCCGGCATCCACGATCTTCCGGACCTGCCCCGCCAGCGCCTCATAGATTGGGATACGGCCCAGCGCGACCGCGATCATCAGCTTGCCGACCGTTGGCGGAAACGGTTCCTCGCCCACCAGGACCAGATGGCACCCTACGTCCATCGTTGGTGTCTCGCGAGCCAGCTCCACGGCGTGGTCGAACGCCGCGCCGGTCGCCATCAGCGTAGTCGCCGTCAGGATCCCTTCCCGGTGAGCCTGCACAATACCTTCGTTGACGTCGCGCGTAAACCCGAAGTCATCGGCATTCACGATCAGTTGTTTCACGTTGTTGAAAAATGGGGACAGACAGCTAGTTTTCGCCTCGGGAGCTACGTAAGAGCAAGTGCTTGCGGGCGCGAAAACGGTGTCTGTCCCCCATTTTTCGCGTTCTTCAACCGGCCGCCGCCTAAAACAGCGCCAGCTTGATCCGCAGGAACTTCCTCGGATCGGCCCGGAAGTCCTTCATTAGCCCGTGGACCTCTTCCATGGTGGCGTCCATCGTCTCATACAGCTGCGGATTCAGCAGCAGTTGCCCCAGCGTACCTTCGCCGCTGTTGAGATGATCCATCACTTCGTTCAGCCGCGACAGCGAGCTCTCCAGCATCACATGGATCTCGTCTGTGTTCAGCAGCTTCGCGACATCCCCGTCGCCTTCATTCACCAGGCGAATCGTTTCGCGGAAGTCGGCAATCGCGTCGCGCAGGTCGTTGTAGAGCGCTTCGTCGTGCAGCAGCTTGCCCGCCGTGCCCTCTCCCGCATTCAAACCGTCGAGCAACGTGTTCGTGCGACCCATCGTTCCGCGGACGTCTCGATAGAGATCATCGTCATAAATAAAATGTCCCGAGCGTGCTGTCGGGATTGTTGATCGCCACCATCAGGTTCTGCACTTCGTCCACCGTCGACACCATGCTGTTGTACAGCGTCGGATCCTGCAGGAACTTGCCGATCGTGCCCTCGCCCGATTCGATCTGGCCGATGATGCCGTCCAGTCGCGTGAAGATGTTCTCCAGCGCGGTTAGTGTCGTGTTGCCCTGCTCGAACAGGTCTTCCAGCTCTGTACTGGTTTGGCTGGGAACCTCCCCACCGGCTTGAATCGTTTCCGGCGCGACACCCCGTTTGATGTTCACGTAGCGTGACCCCAGCAGGTTCGCCTGCGCCAGCGTTGCCTCCGAGTCCACCGTGATCAGGTTGAGCTTGTCCCGGTCGATCGCCAGCGTCAATTTGACCATTCGCTCCGGCTGCGGATCGCCCGACAGTTCCACATCCTTCACCTCACCAATGAGAATGCCGTTCAGCCGCACCGGAGTCGCCCCCGGCACCATGCCGAACGAATCACTGAAGTAGGTATAGACGTCCTCCCGCTCCTGAAACAACGGATTGCTGCTCGACATCACGATCAGCAGAAACGCCAGAAGCACCAGCGCGGCCATGGCCAGTAAACCGACCTTCAACTGTGCCCAGGTTGTTTTTTGTTTTGATGGCATGCGGGTTTAGGCGCCCCCCGGCCGCAGGAATTTCCTCACGTAGGAGTCGGTGGATGCTTTCAACTCTTCCTCGGGTCCTTTGAAAACCAAGCGGCCTTCCTTCATCACGATGAAGCGGGTGCTATGCGTGGCGGATTCCGGATCGTCCTCCGGATCGCGCTCAATTTGTCCACTGCTCGAATTGTATCGGAAGTTCGCCATCAACTGCCCATCCTGGAACCGGTGCGTCACCATAATCGTCGCCGTTTTGCGTTGATCCCGCTCCTTGATCAGCAGCGCAATGATCCGGTTGGCAGTGATCGGATCCAGGCCCGCCGTGGGCGAATCATACAGCAACAAAGGGGGTTCCGTAACCACCGCGCGAGCGATCCCCACGCGCCGCCGCATGCCTCCGGACAGCTCGCTGGGGAACTTATCGAGCGTGCTCTCAAGCTCCACAAAACGAAGCGCTTCCTCGACGCGATGCTCCACCGATTGGCCGCTTCCGTTCGCGCTCGCTAGCTGCTCGGACAGGACCCGTTGGTTGTACCAGGGGTAGGCGACATTCTCGGCAATCGTCATCGAATCAAACAATCCACCCTCCTGGAACAGGATGCCGACCCGCGCCCGCACATCGAACAATTCCCGCTCACTCATCGTCGTGATGTCGTGGCCGAATAGGAAGACCCGGCCGCTGTCGGGGCGCTGCAGGCCCACGGCCGTCTTGAGCAGTACGGTCTTTCCGCTGCCGGCCTCCCCATAAACGACAAACGTCTGACCCGGACGCAGATGGAGCGTGACGTGGTCCAGCGCCACCGTGTCGCCGAACTTCACCGAGACATCCTCAAATCGGATGACAAATTCCGTCTGTGCGTCGCCGCCGCTCATCGTTCGCAAAATTAGAAAAAGATCAGAAACTGACAAACACCTGCGTGATCAGCGCGTTCAACACGATGATCCACAGCGAGGACCACACCACCGCGTTCGTCGTCGACCGGCCCACACCCTGCGTCCCGCCGCTGGTGTTGATCCCGTACAGGCACCCAACCAGGGCAATGATCACCGCGAACACCAGCGGCTTGAGCAAGCCCTGCGCAACATCGTCGTAGTCCAGCACCTGCCAGGACGAGGTCCAGTATTCGGAGAACGTCGCGCCCAGCTGCGAGGCTGCGATCATGTAGCCGCCGATCAGCCCGACGAAGTTCGAAATGATGGTGAGCAGGGGCAGCATGGACGCGGTCGCCACCAGCCGGGGTGTCACCAGCTTTTTGGTCGGGTCGGTTCCCAGCGCGCGCATCGCATCGATCTGCTCGGTCACGCGCATGGAGCCCAGTTCGCTCGCTATGCCGCTCGCATTTCGCCCCGCCACCAGCAGCGCCGTCAGCACCGGACCCATCTGCGTCACCAGCGTGATCGACACGATCTGCCCCACCTGACTTTCCGCGCCATAGGTCTTCAGGGCGTCACCCATCTGCAGCGCCATCACGATTCCGCTAAACAAGCCGACCATGCTGCAAATCGGCAGGGAACCCACGCCGATGATGTCCATCTGCAGGAGCGTATCATCCAGATACCGCGGCGTGACAAAAATATTTCCCGCCGCCCGTAGGCTCAAATACACGAAGTCTTGGAAGGTCTCAATCGGCCGTTTGAGAAAATCGAGCAAGCAGGGTCTCCGATAGCGCCCCCCGACGGTTGAGTCCAAGGAAGAGACGCCTACTAATGATTATGCCGGATCGGGGACAGACCCCGGCGGCGAATGGTCCCTGGCACGCCGAACCACCGTTTGCGATCCAGTATTTGCCCGAATGCCGCTTAGAAGTTCTTCAGGCAGCGCTCACCCGGCGGCTGCGGCGCATGCGCGAAACACCTTTCGTGGATCGGCCTGCCCGGAAAGGCCGCTTGAACATGATGAATGCGTGACGCGGCGTCTGGAATCGTACCCATCTGCGATAAATGGCCGCGGAGGCCCACATTGGCTTAGCCAAGCTGTCTCATCCTCTCTGGCGGGATCTTCCTCATTCCTTCAGAAGTTCGTGGCCGGCGTCTGGAACAGGGACGGCGATACGTCGTGGGCCATGGCAGGCAGGTTGCGCGCGACGTGGGTGCGCTCGCCCGGCGGGAAACAGCGAAGGGAGGAGGTTCAGATGCGCCCCTGGTGGGAATCGGTCCTGTCCGCGATTCGTCCAGCCGATTCGTTCTCATCGGCCCAGGAAGAACCCCGCAGTCCCGTGGAGCTTCATGCATCTCACTTTCGCCGACCTCTGTGTGCGAACGATGTCGGCTCTATGAGAATACTGTAAAACATTTCTTGTGCGGATGTTCTAAAAAATTTCCCTAAGTGGGGGGCTTTCCGGTGCGCAGAATCCGGCGTGGAACATGGTGTTCCACGTGGAACACCGTGTCTGCAACTCGAAGTGATTCACGGCAAGGCAGTTGCACACGATTTTTGAAAAGTTCGCTTCACGGATGCAGGCGCGGTGTCGCAACGGACGGATCGTGCGCGGCGCGGCTGAGGAGCCGCGCGCAAGCTGAAGCTCGCCCCACGTGCTACCGCGAGGTGCAAGGCGCCGGATTGAACTTCGATCCGTCCGGCTCCTTCTTGAAGTTCGTGCTGGTCACGAAAGGCTCGGTCAGATTCTCCGGATCCTCCACGATGGTCGTCACCACGAACCACGTGTCTCCGTTCGGCTCCTCCGCCAGATCGAAGAACTCCTTGAGCACCGTATTTTCGCTATACGGAGCTCCATTCTTCCGCAGATAGCCTTCGCGAAGATTGGTCGTCTCGACCTCCAGCGACCGCCCCTGCCGCCCGACCCGGACCGCGCCCAAGCCCGTCTGCATCGATTGTGGACCCCTCTGCGGACCTTCCCAATTCGCCACGGAGATACCTTGCCAGGAACGCTCGCCGCCTTTCGGCTCGGTGCCGCGAAAATGCAACCGCCGCGATTGCATGCCCTGATCCGCATCGATTTGCAAAGTGTTGTCGTCTGCCCAGGTGATGTGCAGCCGTCCCGGAATCCGCAGCAGCGCGGGTGCGCCGTACGACTTGCACTGGAGCCCCGCCGCTTCATCCGCCGCCGGATCCCACGCATCCCCGCGAGCCCGTCCCTCCGGCGAAATCGGGATCGACGCGAAGTCGCCCTTGATCGGCGTTACCATGCGCCAGCGATAATCTTCGGTCACCACCGACACCCAGTAGCCGGTGAAGTCCACCGGCGCGGCTTCGCGAGCATTGGCGGCCTGCTTCGCGGGCGCAGGCGGCGGACCCAGTTGCGCGAAGGCAGGCGCGGCGCCCAGCCCGAGCACAGTCGCAAGCAGAGCCAGATTCCGGAGGGTCGTCGTCTTGTTCAGCCATTATTCGTTCCCCCCGGCATTGCCCGTCTTCAGACTGTTGTAAACGGCGGCGACAAAATCCTGCGTGGTCCAGAAACCGGTATCGGTGCCGTAGCGCGTATCGTAATCCCGCGTCGGACGCGCGGCTTGGACCTCCTCCAGCGACATTCCCCGATTGATCATGTCCTGCACCCGATCCCGCACGATGGTCACCATGTCGCGATACTCCACGACGTCCGCCTCATCGCACAAACGCCCGTGCCCGGGCACGATGTAAGTCCCGCCTTCCTGGTACAAGGCCGGCACGGCAAGGTCCAGGATGTCGTTCAATGCTTCGATCAAACCCTGCACGTTCCCGCCATTGCCGAGGTCGATGATCGGATACGCTTCGGGCCGGAACAGGTCGCCCGCGGCGATCACGTCGGAGCCGCGCAGCAGCACCAAACTGTCCCCATCGGTATGCGCGTTCGGCTCGTAATAGACGAACACCGCTTCGCCGTTGAAGTGGAAATCCTTGAAGTCGCCGAAGTACGCATCGTTGATCGAGCTCGCTTCACTGACCCGGAGCTCCTGTCCCTCGGGCGGATTCGCCAGCCGATTCAGCACGTTCTCATGAGCCACCACGCGCGGAGCCAGCGCCCGGCTCGGCGCGGTGCCGAGCTTCAGCAGCGCTTCGTTTCCCGCCATGTGATCGGCATGCAGATGCGTGTTGATCAGCCACCGGATGATGGGCTTATCGGTGAGCTCGGAGATCGCCGCCATCACCACCGGCGCAGCCTCGGCGGACTTCGCATCCACCACCAGTACGCCTTGCTCGCCCACCTGCACGAGCATGTTGCCGCCCGCGCCGACCAACATATAGACGTTGTCGCGGACCTGCAGCACGTCAATTTCAGGCGCGTTCTGCGCGGCGCCCGGAGCCATCGCCCCCAACGCAAGCAGACAGACGGCCAGAAGTCTTTGTTTCAGGATGCTCATGGCTCGTCTCCGCCTACCGTAGATTGCAGTTGAACAACGTTGTGCAGACGCAATACCGATCGCACTCGGCCGGCGGATGATAGCCGTCCTGCTGGATCTTCTCGCGATACTCCGGATACAGCGTCTCCGCGCCGCCGCGTACCGCCTCCACCGGCAGCCCGTACCAATCGGCGACCTCATTCAAATAAGGATTCGTCCCTGGCAAGTGATGCGGAACCTCTCCGCGCGGCAACGGAAGCTCCGGCGCATATTCGCAACCGAAGATGCCGATGTGTTGCCCTGGATCCAGATACCAGTTCTCGCTGCGAACCAGCGGCTCGGTCAGAAACACCGGATCCTCCAGCACCGAGAGTACCGTCAGATAATCGCCGTGCCGCATCCAGTGTTCGGTCAGCGTCGCCCGATCAGACCGCGGCAATCCGTTCCGGCGCAGGTAATTCGTCTTCAGGTGCGTCGTGGTGATGGTCAGCATGTTGCCGTTCCACACGCCGGTGGAAAATCCCTGCCAGGTGTGCGGAGCATAGTCGGGCGGATGCTCGCGCCCATCCAGCCAAATCATTCGCTCGGTATCCCATGCGAGCCAATGCATGTGAATCGCGACCGGATCCTGCGTTTCCTGATCCAGGTCCTCCCAGATCCGAACGTTGCCTAAGCCGCGCAGCGCGTAGTCGGCGGCGTGTGGACGGCATTGATACTGCTCCACCGCCGAGATGCGATCGGCGTCCCAGCTATCGGCCTGCATCCGCGCCTCTGCATTGATCGGAAACGAGGAGTAGTCGCCGATCTCCGGACCGGGCAGCCGCTCCGGGCCGTCCTCATGATAGAGAGGCGCCCAGTTCCCGCTGAAATCCACGTCCTGGGCAAGGCCCAACGAAGGAACAATCCCCAATAAAATCACGGCTGGGAGAAGATGCAGGTGAGGTTGGAAAGACACTGGGCTGTCATTATATCGCTGCCTTCGCCCAGTTGCTTTCCTGCCCAGTTGCTTTCTCCTGAGTTGCGCCCCCGCTCAGTCGCGCGGCGCTACAGCGCCATCTCTCCACGATCGTCGTTGCGAATCCGGATGGCCTCCAACACCGGTTCCACAAAGACCTTCCCATCACCGATCTTGCCGCTCCGCGCATGTTCTGAAATGACGGCGATGGCGTCGTCCTTCCGGGAGTCGGCGACCACCAGTTCCACCAGGGTCTTGCGCAGCAGATCGACCTTATACTCGCGGCCGCGATAAACCTCGGTGTGCCCTTTCTGCCGGCCGTGCCCCCGGACATCCTCCACCGTGATCCCCGTAAAGCCGGCCTCGATCAGCGCATCTTTCACCGCGTTGAGCATATGAGGTTGAATGACTGCCGTGATTTTGAACATGACTCGACGCTTCGCTCCCTAGTCCTCGAACACATACCCTTCTTCGCCGTGGAGCGAGACGTCCATGCCTCGGGTTTCGTCGGAGGAGTCCATCCGCAGCGGCGTCAACAGTCCGGTGACTTTGAGGGCAATCGTGGTTCCCACGACAGCGAACAGAATGCCGATCACCGCGCCAACCGCCTGATTCAGGATCTGGCCCGTGTTCCCGTCGATCGCCCCGATGGGGCCACCGTAGCTGTCATTCACCAGTTGCGTCGCCAGGACGCCGGTCAGCAGGCATCCCAGCAATCCGCCGATGCCGTGCACGCCGAATGCGTCGAGCGAATCGTCATAGCGCAGCCGATTCTTCACCACCACAACCATCCAGTAACAGACGATGCCGGCGATGAACCCGATCAGGGCTCCGGAGAAGGGCGACACAAATCCCGCGCCTTGCGTCACGGTCGCGAGCCCGGCAACCGCCCCGGAGATGCCTCCCAAGGCGCTGGCCCGGCCGTCGCGAAGACGTTCGGCTAACATCCAGGCGCAGGCTCCCGCGGCGGATGCGAAATGCGTGGCGACGAAAGCGCTCGCGGCCAGTCCAGACGCGCCGAGCGCGCTTCCCGCGTTGAATCCGAACCAACCCACCCACAGCATGCAGGCTCCGATGAAGCTGAGCACCAGGCTATGCGGCTTCATCGCCTCGGTGGGGTAGCCGCTGCGCGTGCCGATCAGGATCGCCGCTACCAGCGCTGAGAAGCCCGAAGTGATGTGCACCACGGTGCCGCCCGCGAAGTCGAAGACCGGAAAGGCTCCGCCGTCGAAGGCGTTCAGGTAGCCACCCGCTCCCCACACCATATGCGCGACAGGGAAGTAAACCAGGAACATCCACAAAATACTGAACAGGACCATCGCGCCAAACCGGATGCGCTCGGCGAAGGCGCCGGCAATCAACGCCGGGGTGATGATGGCGAACATCATCTGATACGCCATGAAGGTGAGGTGAGGGATCGTGGGCGCGTAGCTGGAGGGCGCCGTTCCCACCCCTTGCAGCATCAGATAGTCCAATCCCCCAAGGAATGCGTTACCTTCGCTGAAAACCAGGCTGTATCCGCATACGCCCCACAGCAACGTGATGATCGCCATCATGGCGAAGCTCTGCATCATCGTGCCGAGGACGTTCTTGCGTCGCACCAGCCCGGAGTAGAAAAGCGCGAGCCCCGGGCCGGTCATCATCAGGACCAGCGCGGCGCTGGTGAGCACCCAGGCATTATCGCCGGCGGAAATCTCCGCTTCGGGGGAATCGGCAAAAGCGCACGAGGCGGCAGACAGGAATAGGGCGATCCGTAGCAACGACAACTTGGTCTCCTTCGTGGACCCGCGAACGAGGCGGGTCAGGGGGAATCGTTGATTGTGCGCCAAAATGCAAGACAAACGCAAGCTTGCCAGATACTTCCGTTATTGCAGCCGCGTGGGCGCCCTAGGAGATCTTTACCGCGAATCCGTCTTCTACGGTTTCATCCGGATGGGCCACTACGACCTCGCCCGCTTCCAGGCCCGAAAGAATCTCCGCGATCAGCCCGGTGCGATGCCCGACTTCCACTTTGCGAAGATGCGCGACGCCGTCCTGAATCACAAACACCGTCCAATCTCCCTTTTCGCGGAACAAGGCATTGGCCGGGATTTGCAGGATGTCTTGGCCTTCCCAGAGAACAAAACTCGCCTCAACGCGATATCCGTCTCCCAGTCGTTCCCACTCTTGCTCGGGGGAAACAATGTCCGCGATCACCCGCACGCGCTGTTCCTCCACGCCCAACGCGGAGACCTTGGTAAAGCCCCCAGGCTCCACCACCCGAACTTGTGCCTCCAGCATTTCCCCGCCACCCCAACCGGTCAGCAGGACCTTCGTGCCCGGCTTCACCTGCACCGCGTCCGGACTCAGCAACTCCACCTCGACCTCGATCGCATTCGCGTCGCCGATCTCCATCAGCGGCGTCCCGGGACTCACCACGCCTTCCGATTCCTGAATCACACGAATCACCCGGCCGCCCGCCGGAGCCCGCACCGGGATCGCCTCGGCTTCCCCATTCGGCCCTGCTGGATTAACCGGCGTCAGGGCCGCGCGCGCCGCATCGACCTCCGCCTTCGCACTGGCGATCTCCTGCTGGGCCGTATTCAAGTTGGCTTCCGCCGTCGCCACCGCCGCCTCGCCTCGCCGAATCTCATTGTGGATCTGGTCCATCCGTTGTGCCGGCAAATCGCCTGACTCCACCAGCGGCTGTTCCCGCTCCTCCTGCAACCGCCAGTAGTCCAGATCCGACTGCGCCGTACGCAATTGCTCCTTGGTCTGTGTGACGCGCGACTCCACAACCATCATGTTGGCCTCGGCCGCGCGAACCCGCGCCTCTCCCTGATCCACCGAGCGCGTATCCAGCAACGGCGAACTTACCGGATTCAACACCGTAATCGTCTGGCCCGAACGAATCCGATCACCCGCTTTCCACTCCAGCCGACGCATGTATCCCGCCGCCGGAGCCGATACAATGTACCGCGAGCGCAACCGCGTCTTGCCCTCTTCCTCGACGGTCACCTGCATCGGACCGGCCTTCGCCGTCGCCGCCTCCACCGCAACCGGTTGCTGGGAAAAGCCGTAGAAGATTCCCCCCGCCACGACCGCCGTCAATATGATGATCCACAACCAACGCTTCATCTTTTAACCGCTTCAGCTCCCCGTTATCCAGCTATTCGCGCGCCTTCAGCACTTCCACCAGATCCAGATGATCTACTTTGTGCCGCACGATCATCGCGGACACCGCCGTAGCCACCAACACAACCAGTGCTGCAAACGCGTACGTCGGCGGATCAATCACCAGCGGCACGCGAAAAATCTCGGTTTGCGCGGACGCCGCCATGATTCCCGCCAGCCCGTACCCAATCACCATCCCGACCGGTATCGCCAGGAACACCACCACCGCCAATTCACCCAGCAGAATATAGGAGACCTCGCCGCGCGTGTAGCCCAGCACACGCAAACTGGCCAGTTCCCGGCTGCGCTCACTCAGCGTGATCCGGGCCGTGTTGTAGATCACGCCGATCGCAATCGTCGAAGCCAGCAAAGTATTGAAGAACGCAAACGTCAATAGCTGCTCGGCCATCGTGTCATAGAAGCTCTGCAACGAATCCCGACGGTCCGCGGTTCCCGCCACCGCCGGCATCTTCTCCAGTTCATCGTACAAGTGCGCCTTATCCGCCAGATTGATACTCAGGAACGCGCCGGTGATCGCATCCCCTTCGTGCATGAACTCGTTCAAGGAATCCAGCGGCATGTACGCATTCACGCCCACCCACTCGCTCGCGACATTCATCAGCGGCAGTTGGCGCACCGCGCGAGACCCCTCCAGCAACTCCACGGTAATCATATCGCCGGGCTTGGCTCCCAGGTAATTCGCCAGATAGTCGGTCATGACCAGACCGTCCTCCAGCAACGAAATCCGTTCCAGCTTGCGATTCAGCAACCGCCGCAGCGATCCATCCGGAAGCATCCCCTGCAGCGACGTTCGATACGACCGCTGTTCGAAACGCAGGCGCGCCGCTACGGACCTGGTGGGCTCGGCATCATAGACCTCCGGCATGCTATCCAGCGAATAGAGGGCGCGCTTGGAAACTGGACCGACGAATGTCACCGCGATGTCTTCCAGCTGCGCACGCCGCAATTGCGCGAAGACCATGTAGTCCACCGCATCGCTCCAGAACCCGCCGATCAGCAGAATCGCCGTGGACATCGACACGCCCAGAATCGACAACACCGACTTCAACGGCCGCCGCTCCAGGTTCCGCAGAATCATCCGCGTCGGCTGGGAAAGGAACCGGTCGAGCCCGATCTTCTCCATCACGCTGGCACGATACATTCCCGGCGAGGCCGGCAGCATCGCCACGGCAGGGGATTCGCCCGCCGCCCGTAGTACCGAAAACACCGCTCCCACCGTGCCCGCCACCACACTCACCACAACCGAGATCAACACCACCTTCGGCTGAATCTCGAAGTTCAAATAAGGGAAGCGATAGACGTCCATGTACAGGCCCGCCAGCGCCTGCCCGAGCCAGCCTCCCGTCAGGATCCCCACCGTGCAACCAACGATAATGATCATCACCGCCAGCTTCAGAAAGTGAACGACGATCGCCCCGTTGGTATAACCGAACGCTTTCAAAATCGCGATCTGTCCCCGCTGCGTCGCCATCAGCCGCCCCAGCACCACATTCAGCAGGAACGCCGCCACCGATAGAAAGATCACCGGAAATAGCGTCGCCATCTGTTCCAGTTGCCGGAATTCCTCGCTCAGGTAGCGGTGCGAGATCTGGTCCTTGCGTCCATAGGCGCCCAGCCCGCCGTAGGGATCCAGAATCGCGTCCCATGCATCAATTGCATCCCGCAGGCTGGCACCGGGATCCAATTTCGCGGCAACCTGATTGAACGCGCCGGTCATGTTGTAGGCGGCTTCCAGCGGCCTCCGATTCATCCACAGGATTGCGTAGTTGGCGAAGTCCGGCACAATCGACCCCGGCGCCAGTTGGTACAGAAACTCCGGCGTCGAGGCCACGCCCACGATATTCATCCGCCGCTGATGCCCATTGATCGTCACCAGCAGGGTGGGGTTGCCCGAAAGATCGTGCGCCTCGGCGAAACCATCGCTCACCAGGACCTCGTTGGTCGATTCCGGATCCGGCCGCCGCCCCGACCGCAGATACAGCAGATTCAGGATCGGAGTTTGCGCCAGCGAAACGATCTGCCCGTTGATCGGCCGGTCATAGCCTTCCAGCTCCATCGTCGCCGGAGCCACCACGCGCGTCTCCAGTTCGCGAACACCAGGCACCGCAGCCAGCCGCGATCCAACGTACTCCGGCGCACGCTTGAGAGCGGCGAAAATCTGGGGAAACCGGAACTCGCTGTACATCTCCCGCTGCGTCGACTGGAGTGACTCCAGCGTAGCGGCCGCCATGACGTACGTTGCGATCCCCGCCGCCAGCACCAGCGAAATCGCGATCACCTGCCCCTTGAGCTGCCACAGCTCGCGAAACAGCTTCTTGTCGAGAACGCTCAGCATGGCCTCTCCGCGTTCCCTACCAGTGCAGCTCCTTCGGACTGCGCTTGTGCGGATTCTTCTCGGCCGACAGCACCTGCCCGTTCCCCATGTGAATCACCCGGTCCGACATCCCCGCGATGTCCGCGTTATGAGTGATCAACGCGGTCGCCGCGCGCAGCTCCCGGTTGACGCGCTCGATCGCCTCCAGCACCACAACCCCGGTCGTCGAATCCAGCGCCCCGGTCGGCTCATCGCACAGCAGCACCGACGGACGTTTGGCGATCGCCCGCGCAATTGCCACGCGCTGCTGCTGGCCACCGGAGAGTTGCGAAGGGAAATGATCCATCCGGTCCCCGAGCCCCACCAATTCCAGCGCCTCCTCCGGTTTCATCGGATGCTCGGCGATCTCGGTGACCGCCGCGACATTCTCGCGCGCCGTCAGGCTGGGGATCAAATTGTAAAACTGGAAGACGAACCCGACGTGACGCCGCCGATACTGCGTCAGCTGTTTGTCCGAGGCTTTGGTGATATCCATCCCGCGGTATTGGACCGTGCCGTCGGTGGCACGATCCAGTCCCCCCAGGATGTTCAAAAGCGTGGACTTCCCGCTGCCCGACGGACCCAGCAGTACCATCAGTTCCCCGGCGTACAAATCCATGTCCACCCCGCGCAGCGCGTGGACCTGAACCTCTCCCATGTCATAAACCTTGGTCACGCCCCGTGCCATGAAGATCGATTCTTCCGTTGCGGCCGAGGGGAGCGATTCGGACGGATTGGAGCCGGTGGGCATCCTCCCCCGATTGTCGCGCATTCTGGGGCTTTTACGGAGAAGCCGTCCCAGGAACAAAATTTTGTGTATCCGCTGTTTCGACAACGCTACACTGAAGGGAAATGCTTTGGGTGTTTGGCGCACTGGGCGTGATCCTGGTCGCGGTCATCGTTTTTGACCTCCTGCAGACCCATCACGCACTTCTTCGCAACTTTCCGATCATCGGCCATTTCCGTTACCTGTTGGAATCCATCGGACCGGAACTGCGCCAATACATCGTTACCGACAACGATTCCGAACGACCCTTCTCCCGCGACCAGCGCCGCTGGATCTATGCTTCCTCCAAGCGGCAGAACAACTATTTCGGATTCGGCACCGATAACAACATTGAGGCGTTCGGCGACTACCTCATCATCAAACAAGCCACCTTCCCGGTTCGCGCCCATCGCGACCGCGTCGGCTGTCCCATCCCCTGCGCGAAGATCCTTGGCGGACCTCGTGGCCGCAAGCGCGCGTTTCGCCCGGCTTCGGTGATCAACATCTCCGGAATGAGTTTTGGCTCGCTCAGCGCGGCGGCCGTCGAGGCTCTGAACGTCGGAGCCCGGCTTGCCGGATGCCTGCAAAACACCGGCGAAGGAAGTATTTCTCCCTATCACAAGCAGGGCGGCGAGCTGATTTGGCAAATCGGCACCGGCTACTTCGGATGCCGCACCCCGGACGGTCACTTTGACCTCGCTAAATTTAAGGAACAGGTGGCGGCCGCCCATGTCCGCGCGGTTGAAATCAAGCTGAGCCAGGGCGCGAAGCCCGGTTTGGGCGGCATGCTCCCTGCCGCGAAAATCACTCCGGAGATCTCCGCCATTCGCGGTATCCGGATGGGTGAGGACTGCCTCAGTCCTAATTCGCACTCGGCCTTCAACGACGTGGACTCCTTGCTCGACTTCGTCGAAATGCTGGCGGAGGAAACCGGACTCCCGATCGGCATTAAGTCCGCGATCGGCGATACGCACTTCTGGGTGGAGTTAGCCGAGCACATGCGCTCCAACCGCCGAGGCGTCGACTTCATCAATATCGACGGTGGTGAGGGCGGAACCGGCGCCGCCCCGCTGGTTTTCGCCGATCATGTCGCGCTGCCGTTCCGCGTCGCCTTCACCCGCGTCTACAGCATCTTTGCCGAGCGCGGCGTCCACGAACGCGTGGTCTGGGGCGGTTCCGGCCGGCTCGGAATCTCTGAACGCACGATCCTCGCCATGGCTCTGGGCTGCGATTGGGTTCACGTGGGCCGTGAGGCGATGCTCGCCATCGGTTGTATTCAAGCCCAGCGCTGTCACACCGGACGTTGCCCCACCGGCGTCGCCACGCAGAACAAGTGGCTGATGCATGGGCTGGATCCGAAGTCGAAATCCGTCCGCGTCGCCAACTACATCATGACCTTGCGCCAGGACCTGTTAAAACTCACCCGTGCCACCGGCCAGGAACATCCGGCCCTGGTCATGGCTGATCAGATCGAGTTTCTCAGCAACGGCATCAAGGGCACCACCGCCCGTGAGATGTTTCAATACGAGCGGAACTGGGGCCGGCCTTGCGACGGCGATTGCGAAGACATCGTCGCACTCATGCGCAGCCACGATCCCTCGTAGTGACCCGGCAAGCGGGTCGTGACCCGGGAACTACTTCTCTACCGTCGTGCCGTCGGTGGCCCGCCACGCCGACATGCTGCCGTCATAGAGCCGCGCATCGTACCCCAGATACTTCAGCACGAAGTAGGACTGCGACGCCTGCATGCCGCTGTTGCAATAGGTGATCACCGGCTTGCTCGGATCCACGCCCGCGGCCTTGTACAGCGCGCGCAAACTCTCCTCCGACTTGAGCTGCGAACCCTTCGACTGCGTCGAAGTCCAATCCAGATTCACCGAACCCGGAATATGCCCCGCGCGATCGCCGTCGCCGGAGAACAAACTCGCCGACCGCACGTCGAGCAGCGTCGGAGCGGCATTGACCGCCTCCAGCGCCGAGACGGATAGGTCCTTCACCGCGGCCGTGCTCACCACCGTCTCCGGACGCGGCCGCAGCGTCAAATTTCCCTCCCCGGGCTTGGGGGTTTGCGTCGTCACCGCACGATTCTCTGCCTTCCACTTGTCCAGCCCGCCATCCAGCAACGCGGCCTGATCGCCATGCCCGATGTAGTCCAGCGTGAAGTACGCCCGCGTCGCCGGCAGCACCGCGCCTTCCGAATAGAGAATAATCCGCGAGTTATCGGAAACCCCTGCCTCCTCGAAGGAAACCTTCAGTTCCGCCGCGCCCGGCAACTCATTCGGCACCCCGTCTTTGGTGATCACCAGCTCCCCCATCGACAAAAAGTGCGCCCCCGGAATGTGCCCGGCTTCATAGGCGGCCATGTCGTTGCCCACCTGCACAATCACCAGATTCGGATCGTTCAAATGATCCGCGAGCCATGCCGTATCCACCAGCATGTCCTTATTGGTCGCGGCGCTCGCCGAAAGTGCGCCGACAGTAAACGCGATCAGGATCTTGTGCAGTGTCATCTGGGACATTTGTGGAACTCCTCTGGATACTCGAGCCATAAAAGTGGCTAGAAGCCATTATCCATGAAAAAATGTGCAGCCAGTAGCGATCGGCTTGCAAGGTGGCGCGGGGCCATGCCCCGCGAAACAAAGTAGCGACGGGTTCCTCACCCGTCGATAACACGGCCGCCCATTCCTTCTCGGTCGGCTCCGTGCGCCACCACCAATTACTTCTTCAGACCCTTGTAATAATCCTGAATCGGACGAAACGGGCCAAACTGATGTTGCTCCGCCGGAAACTCATCCACCCAAGGAGGATACGGCGAATCCACCGGCTTGGCCGTCTTATCCGGATAATCCTTTTCCAGATTCTCCATATGCGGCCGAGCCTGCGCATTCACATACGCCGCTACGTCAAACGCCTCGCCGTCGGTCAACCCCGGATCCCCCAACGGCATCCGAGCCTTGATAAACCGAGCCGCCGTCAGCACCCGGTGCATTCCCGCCCCATCATTAAAACTGTCCGGACCCCACAGCGGCGGAAACACATACCCGTCCGTCGGATTGTTGCTCGCCGGCACACCCAACCCGTCCGGAGCATGGCACTTGGCGCACCGCTCCCCGTAGACCTTTTCCCCAGCTTTCAAATCCGCCCCGCGATCCGGCATCGCGAACGCTTCCGGCTCATCGATCGGATGCCGGGCGCTCTGGCCCGTCGCCTCATTCTGCTCATACAGCGACTCGATATAGGCCGCCATCGCAATCAACTCCGCGCTATCTTTTGGCAGCGCCTTCCCGTTCATGCTGCGCCGCATGCACCCGTTGATGCGATCCTTAATATCCCCTTCGCTGGCGCTTCGCCCGGAATACCGCGGATACTTCGGGAACGCGACGGCCAGCCCCAGCGTCCCGAGCTCGGTCCCCTCATCCAAATGGCACGACGTGCACGCCAGCCGCGCGCCCGTGTACCGCATCTCCGGATCCGCCGCGTCCGGACCCAGCAGCTTCGGCGTCTCGGTCAGCAGCCGATGCCCGTAGTCGACGGTCGCCTCCACCGGCGCCGGAGCCTGGTCATTAAACACCGGCCGATCGGTCACCGGCGTGGCGCGCATAAACGCAACTCCCGCCGCCAGCGCACCGACCAAAACGGCTCCGCCAATCACCGGCCCCATGCCACGAAAGATCTGAGGAGGCTGCGATTCACTCATAATCGGTTCTTCCTTCCACGATCATACGCCTACGGGGGGCCGGGGTTCACCCGGCGGGAAGCTTTCAGCTTCCCAATCCGCGAACCACCGCTCTTCGACCGCGCCAGCGCCACCCTTCAGAACCGCGACCGGCGTCTCGGCCGGAGCTTCAGCGAAGGCTGATAGAGAGCGGGAAAGCGCCGTTGTCATCCATCGCCACTGCAGGTGAGCTGCCCAGAAGGTGCGAAGCACCCTAACTCCCGCCCCCCGTCTCCTTTGACCCATCCGCCCGCCGCACATCCTCCAGAAACTTATACTTTGGACGCTCAATCCACACCCGCAGACCCGGCGACCCCGCCCATACCAGCACAAACACCACCGCCGCGCCCGCCGCCCCGAACACCAGGAGGTTGATCATTGCCCGTCCCCCTGATTAAAAAACGTCCGCACGTACGCCGCCACCGCCGTCAACTCCGCATCGGTCAGCTCATCATCCCAGCGAGCCATGCGAGTCCCATCCACGCCCTCGCGCAACGCCTCCGTGCTGGCCACATAGCTCGGCTGCTCCGCGTGGAAGTTCGTTGGCCGAATCGCGAACGAATCCGCCGCGAACCCATCCCCAAAGCCGTTGTCCCCGTGGCACTGCGCGCACCGAGCCTGATACACTTCCTCGCCCAGCGTCAGCAGATCGTCCGGGATCTCCGGACCTTCCCCCTGCTGCCCAAGCCCCGCCACGAACGCCGCCACATCCGACATCTCGTCCCGCGAATAGTCGCGCCACGCCGGCATGGCCGTTCCCTCGACCCCCGCCCACAACGCCAGCGTGAGATCCTCCGTGGTGAAGCGGTGCTCGGTCAAATCCTTCGGCGCCGGATGCAGCCATGCCGACGCCGGTCCATCGCCCGCTCCATTCGGACCATGGCATCCGGCACAATCCTGCGCGAACAGCTCCGCGCCCCGCGCGCGATCCGCATCCGCGAGGTCCAGCACCGGCATCGCCGTATCCTGCTCGGCCTCATCCCGATCCATCGGCTTTGACGCCCGCGCATTCAGCGGACCATCAAACTCCATCGCCGCCAGATCGGCCGGACAATCGCACGCCTCCCGAGCCTTCGTCTCACCCTCGGCCCCCGCCATCGCCCGAGCCTTCCCTAACGTGTCCAGATACGCCAGCAGATCCCGGCCCTCTTGCGTCGGCTGATCCGGCGATCCGCGGAATAAATAGGGATACGCCGGCATCACCGAATCCCGCGCCACCGCCCGCGGGCTAAACAAATGCGCGCGCTGCCAATCCTCGCTCCGCACACTTGCCTCGCGCGCCAGGTCCGGACCGATCCGCCGCGTCCCCCACAGATGCGGATAATCGAGCTCGGTCTCCCACGCGATCACCGCCCGGCCGAACCGCTCCACGTCTGCCTGGGTATGCCGAATCTGCTGCGTATGGCAGTAGGCACAACCTTCCCGCGCATAAATCTCGCGACCCCGCTGCTCGCTGGCCGTCAACGGCAGCACGATCTCCGGAGCCGACCGCGTGATCTCCTCCTCGAGCACCGCACCCGGCCAAATCCCCAGCGTCAGCACCGACATCGCAAAGAAGCCCACCCCGCCGAGCCCCGCCGCCAGGTACGACATCCGCAGGATCCGATTCCCCGAAGGTCCGCTCATTGCGCACCCTCCGCTTGCTCATCCAACTCCATCCGCGCGACCGCCAAGCGCGGCGCCACCTGTTCCACCGGCTCGGTTCCGATCGAATCCCGCACCGTTTCGAGGCCCGCGCCCCGTCGGCCCGTCGTCATCCCAATCAGCAGCGCAATGAAGCCCGCCGTAATCGGAATCGAACTAATCGAACGCACCAACCAATGCGGCCATGCCGCGCGTACCGAATCAAGCCAACTCGCCCCGGATTGCCAGATCCGCGCTTCGATCAGACCCGCGATCGTCAGATGCGTCACCATGAGCAACAGCCCGCCCAGCAGCAACCAATACGACCATGCGATGGCCCGCGCGTTATAGCGAGCCCAGGGAATCCGCTGCCAGGCATGGGTGATCCCGCCCGCCGCCGCGAACGTCGCGAATCCCGCCATCGCCAGGTGCGAATGCCCGATCACCCAATCAGTAAAGTGCACCGACTGATTCACCGCCATCTGCGCCTGTAGCGACCCTTGAATGCTCACGATCAGATACAGCACCGTGCTGGTCGCCACGAAGCGCAACGGCAAATCGCGGGCGAAGATCCCCGAGCCCCGTAGCGACAACAGCAGGTTCGTCACCACGATCACCACCGTCACGCCCAATAAAGCCGACGCCGTAATCGCGCCGATCTGCGCGTTCATCGGGATGATCGAAAAAATGTAGTGGTGCGTGCCGTTCAGCGGATAGAGAAAGAACAGTAGCCAGAACCCCAGCATCGAGAGGAAGTGGCTGAAGATCGGCCGACGGGTCGCCGCCGGAATCACGTAATAAATGATGGCCAGCGCCATCGGCGTAACGAACAGCCCCACCGCGTCATGAATCCACAAGCCGCTGAAGGCAGCCCCCTGCGCACCGGGCACCAGTTCCGGCACGAAGTTCCCCATCGGATAGGCCAGCAGCGTGAAGGTCAGGCTTCCAATCACGTACCAACTGGAAACGTATAAATCCTCCAGCCCGCGCGCAAAAAACGGCGGCAGGAATTGGATGATCGCCAGCACCAGCGCCACGATGACCAGAGCATCGATCACCATCGGAAACTCGGCCCACTCCAGCGGCTGGCTGAACCCGGCCAGCACCAGCACCCACCCCGGAATCACGATCGCGAAGTTCCACAGCGCGAAGATCCACTGCCCCAGGCGCAGGCTCGTCACCGGCCGCCCCGACAGCACTGGAACCGCGTGATACAGGAACGCCAGAAACGCATTCCCCAGCCAGCCGAACAAAATTCCCTGCGTGTGGTCGTACCGGAGCCGTCCCCAACTCAGCCACGGAACCCCGCCCGACAGATCCGGCGCCAGCAGCTCCAGCGAAGCGAAGATCCCGAACGCGATCGCACCGAACAGCGTCACCACCGAGGCGATCCCGTGCAGGTAAACCAATGATGTTTCAATTTTTGGCAGCGCGATCGGCCGCGCAGAGGAGCGTTCTTCGGTGTGCGGCATGGCGGGTGCTACTCAGAGGAAAGCATTGCTTATGTTGCCACCGTGCCGCCTCCGCGCGCAACACATCCCAAACCGCCGCACCCGATGGTGGGTGAGGTTCAGTGTTCATTGCCAGGACATACCCGACACGTTCCGACAGGACATCGCTGACACTGTGGGATGCCCTGGAAAGCGACGAGCGTGTTGGAAGAGCGGATCAAGTTCGTGGTGTTGGCCAGCCGCGGGGAGTGGACGATGGTCGAGCTCTGCCGGGAGTTCGGCATCAATCGGCAGACCGGCCACGAGCGGAAGCAGCGGTATGCGTTGGGCGGGGCTCAGACGCCGCCCCTCCCTGCACCCTTCCCCGCTTTGCAACGCAAAGTGTCAACCATGTCCTGGTAATGAGTATCAACCATGTCGTGGCGCTTGCCACTGAACCTCGCCCCACAGTGCTACACGGTGGTGCGGGCGGCGTCGATGGCGGCGGGAATCCCGGAGCGATAGCTGGGATAGCGCAAGCGGATCCCGAGAAGCTTTCTTACCGCGGAACCATCCACGCGGCGATTGGCGCTGAAGCGGACCGGTCCTCTCGACGCCGCGGGCTGTGGAGGGACGTCCGGGGGGCCCAGCAAGTCCGCGCAAAAATCGTAGATCTCGGCCGACGTACAAGGTTCCTCATCGGCTACCGGATAGGCTCCGGTCGCAGTGGAGAAAAGCGCGGCTTCGGCATGTGCGGCGAGGTCGTCCACATGAATGCGGCTGACGTAGCTTGCATGGCGCGGATACTTGCCGAGCTTGTAGGCGATGTGGACGCCACGCCCGGGTCCGTAGATCGCCGCTGCCCGAAGCATCATTGAACCATCTTTTAGTTGCCCAAGGTCCCGCGGCCATGGCTCTCTTCGACCGCCAGGCGCGCCACGCGCCCGTTCGCTGGTTCGATCGACGGGAGTGGTTTCGTCCACGTGTTCCTCGGGTCCATAGACGCCGGTTGTTGAGATGTAGACCACGCGCCGGGGAGCGTCGCCCAGAAGGTCAAGGCAAGCGATCGATTCTTCCGGTTCGCCGCCGATGATCGGAATCGAATGCAGCACGCGGACGCCGGGGCGGATGTCCTCGGGAACTTGATCCAGCGGAATCACGAGCGCGCCCATCTCGCGCAGATGTCGCATCGCCGCCGAGTCCGGATGACGGGTGGTGGCGATCACTCGGGCGCCCTGCCGAAGGAGGCTTTCGGCGACGCGCTGTCCAGTGAATCCGCAGCCAAGAATCAAGACGTCGGCGCCGGAGGCGGGCGAACGGTTGCTAGATTCCGCTGCGCTTTTCTGTTCGGATGACAAGACCTTACTGTGGCATGAATCGAGCGGCGCACGCCAGATCGTGGGCGCCCACCCGCTCACCCCGGAAGTGCCCGAAGTTCGATATGATTTGCGGCATGTCCGCTATCCGGTTTCCTTTTCTTGTGCCCGTCGCCATGGCGATATTGCTGGCCGCGTGCGGTGGTGCGAGTAGCGACGCTGACCCGGCCGCCGCGGAGCTGCAGCTTCGCCGCCTCCAGGTCCTTGATGACCAGCAGGCGATTGCGCGCGTGCTCACCGATTATGGCCGCTTTCTCGACGCGCGAGACCTGCGCTCCTACTCGGAATTGTTCGCGGCGGAGGGCGAATGGGTCGGCGGGTTTGGGACGGCCAAGGGCCCGGAGGGGATCTATCAATTCATGGTGAAGAACCTTGGCAGCGGGGGAAATCCGACCAACACGTATCACATCCTGTCGAACTTTGAGATCGATGTGGACGGCGATGCGGCGACGGCCTGGTCCCGCTGGGCGTTCATCACGCCGGATGCAAAGGGGCAGCCGAGGATCATGCAAGGCGGCCGCTACGAGGATCGTCTGATTCGGGAAAACGGCGAATGGAAGTTCCTGCGGCGCGAGGCTTTCCTGGACCTCCCGGCTTCGCTTTCCCCGGCCCAGGTGGATGAACTCGGCAATTGAACCAGGGGCCGCTCCCTGCCAAGTCGAGGTCCGCGTCCCAGGCTAAGCTGAGGGAACGGCGAAGCTTCGTCCATTCACCTTCGTCCATTCACCAATGTTGGGAGGCAAATGAAATCCCGCTCAAATGCCGATAGATGAATGGTCCGCAAGACGGGCAGAAGTACACTGAAGGCAAGCCCTCCGGAGTCTATCTACGAAGTGAAAACCCTGGTCAACATCGATGTCATCCTGTACGGGACGGCGGCAGTCCTGCAGGCGGTGGCGATCCTGATGGCCTGGAAGTCGGACTTCGTGCGGAAGTCGCCGGGCGCCCGGAAGCTGCTGCTGGGGTCGGCGATCGTCTCGGGAAGCTTTTACGCGGCCAGCATCCTGTTGCGGGAACTGGCGTGGGGCGGCGGGGCTTCCGGGGAATTGCTGATGGTCACCAGCAGTCTGGTTCCGGCCTGGGCCGCGTTGACGAGCGTGCTGTCGACCTCGTATGTGATTTCGCGTTTGTTCCTTCGCGTCAAGCCATCCCACAGCGCGGGCCGCAGACGATTTCTGCAAACGGCGCAGGGCGCGTTGCTGGCGGCGCCGGTGGGAGCCATCGGCTACGGCACCTTCATTGAACGCCACGATTTTGAGCTCAATGAGGTGGATCTGCCGATTCAGAACCTCCCTCCGGATCTGGAGGGTCTGCGGCTGGTGCAACTCACCGATATTCACCTCAGTCCTTACCTGAGCGTTCGGGAACTGGAGCATTGCGTCGGGATGGCCAACGAAACCAAGGCGCATATCGCGCTGGTGACCGGCGACCTGATCAGCTTCCAGGGGGATCCGCTGGAGGATTGCCTGGACCGGCTGGCGAAGGTCAAAGCCGAGGCCGGGACCTTCGGCTGCATGGGGAATCACGAGATTTACGCGGGTTCAGAGGAGTACACGCAGCACCGGGGCGCCGAACTGGGGATGCGGTTCCTGCGGCAGCAGAATACGGGGCTGCGTTTCGGGGACGCGACGCTGAATCTGGCCGGGGTCGACTATCAGCGGCGGGAGCATGCGTACCTGGTGGGCAGTGAGCGGTTGCTGGCTCCGGATGCAACGAATCTGCTGCTTTCGCATAACCCGGATGTGTTTCCGGTGGCGGCCGGGAAGGGCTTCGACGGCGTTATTTCCGGGCACACGCACGGAGGACAGGTGCGGTTCGAGCTCCTGCGTCAGGACCTGACAGTCGCGCGGTTCATCACGCCGTATGTGCATGGGTTGTACCGGGAGAACGGATCGGCTATCTTCGTCTCTCGCGGGATCGGTACTATAGGATTACCGACACGCTTTGGGGCGCCGCCGGAGGTCTCCTTGATCCGGTTGCGCCGGGCCTAATCATCTGTGCCTCTGCTAATTATCAGTGACATTCACAGCAACCTGGAGGCTCTCGAAGCCGTGCTGGAAGACGCCCACGGCCTCTACTCGAAGATCGTCTGCCTGGGCGACATCGTGGGCTATGGCGGCGATCCGAATCCAGTGACAGACTGGGTGCGCGAGTACATTCAGCCCAACGATTGCGTTCGCGGCAATCATGACCGCGCCTGCACGGGAAATGAAAGCCTGGAGTACTTCAATCCAGCGGCGCGTCAATCGGCGATCTGGACCAATGAGGTGCTGACGGATGCGAATCGGGCGTATCTGGAGAGCCTGCCGCGGGGACCGCTGCGCGCGGAGGTCAACGGATGCCCGGGCTTCGATATGGTGCATGGCTCGCCGACCGATGAAGATGAGTATCTGGTGAGCGTTGCGGATGCGAAGACGCAGCGGGAAGCGCTGGGCGTGCCGTTGACCTGGTTCGGCCATACGCACGTGCAGGGCGGGTTCCTGCTGACGCCGGGCGGCGTCCGGAAGATCACGCCGTCGATGGCGTTCGTGATGGAGCCGGATTACTACTACATGATCAATCCGGGATCGGTGGGCCAGCCTCGGGATCGCGATCCGCGGGCGGCCTACGCGCTCTATTCGCCGGAAGATCGGGTGATCAGTTTCCGGCGCGTGGAATACGATATCGAAGGAGCGGCGAAGAAGATCCGCGAGGCAGGGCTGCCGGAGCCGCTCGCGACGCGGCTGTCACAGGGCGTCTAAAAGCTGCGAAGCGGCCCCCGGGTTTAGCAATCGTTTGGGGAATTGCGCGGGTTGTGGGAAGGTGTTGGAAAGCGGCGCCTGCTGAAAACCCCGCGAGCAATTCAGATTCTCGGACTGAATTTCGCCCGAATCCAATGCCGATGGTCGAATTCCACGACGTCTCCTACAGCATTCATGGCCGGCCGATCCTGACGCACGTCAATTTTTCGGTGGAGGCCGGCGAGACGCTGGTGCTGCTGGGACGCAGTGGGTCCGGCAAAAGCACGGCGTTGCGCATGACCAACGGCATGCTGTTTCCCACCAGTGGCGAGGTCCGGATCCATGGCAAATCCACCCGCGAATGGGATCCGATCCGGCTGAAGCGGAGCATCGGCTACGTGATTCAGGAGGTCGGCTTGTTTCCGCACTACACGGTAGCGCAGAACGTCGGCCTGGTGCCGGAGTTGGAGGCGTGGCCGGCCGAGAAGACTCGTGCCCGGGTGGAAGAGCTCCTGGAGATGGTTGGCCTGCCACACGAGGAATACGCCGGCCGCTACCCGCATCAGCTTTCCGGGGGGCAGAAACAGCGGGTCGGTGTAGCTCGGGCGCTGGCCGCCGATCCGATGCTGTTGTTGTTCGATGAGCCGTTCGGTTCGCTAGACCCGGTGATCCGCCTGGAGTTGCAGCGCCAATTCCTGACATTGCGGGAGGAGTTGGGGAAGACCGCGTTGTTCGTCACCCACGATGTTCGGGAAGCGCTCATGTTGGGATCGCGCATCGGATTGCTTTCGGGCGGGCGCATTATCACGATCGAACCTCCTGAAACGTTCCGGAACAGTGCTTCGGCGGAAGCTCGAGAATTTCTGGCGTGCCTCGAACTGTGACGCACCTGGGACGGAGTGGCGGTCGGGCGTTTCCGCTACACTTTGGGATGACCGGGCTCTGCCACCGAAACGCGGCGTAGCCATGGAACAGGATGCGATCCGACCTGACCAGCCAAATCCTGCGCCTGACCGGAGAACACCTGGTTCTGGTCGGCATCTCGCTCGCCATCGCGGTGGTGTTCGGCGTCGCGTTGGGAATCGGCGCCACGCGGCTGCCCCGGATGCAGCATTGGCTGCTGGGGTTCGCCAGTGTCGTTCAGACGATCCCCAGTCTGGCGCTGTTCGGTTTCCTGATTCCGATTCCGTTCATCGGCGGAATCGGGGAACGCACGGTGATCGTCGCGTTAGTGTTGTATGCACTGTTGCCGATTCTGCGGAACACCTTCGTCGGTATCAAAACGGTGGATGCCGCGGTGTGTGACGCCGCGGTCGCCATGGGCATGACTGATTGGCAACTGCTTTCAAAAGTGCAGCTTCCCCTCGCCATGCGAACAATTCTGGCTGGAATTCGCGTCGCCGCGGTGGTGACGATCGGAACGGCTACCATTGGCGCGGCCGTCGGCGGAGGAGGCTTGGGGGTCTTCATCTTTCGGGGCGTGGCTACCGTGGACACGACCCAGATCCTGGCTGGCGCGGTTCCCGCCGCCATCCTGGCGCTGGTCGCCGATGGGGGACTGGGCTGGATCGAAAAGAGGCTCTCGATAGCGGAATAGCAGGTGTTCCATACGAGGATTTCCGAGGCCCGAATAACGAGATCATGAGCTTGCGCATCGATTTCCGACGTCTGATACTGCCCCTGCTGGCTGCGCTGGTCCTGGCCGGCTGCGGAGGCGACCGGATTGTGGTCGCCTCCAAGAACTTTACCGAGCAGGTCATCCTTGGTGAGATTCTGGCGCAACACATCGAGAATCGGCTGGGCGTAGAGGTGGACCGGAAGCTGAACCTCGGTGGAACGCTGGTGGCGCACCAGGCGCTGCTCAGCGGCTCTATCGATCTTTATCCTGAGTACACCGGCACGGCACTGATGGCGATTTTGGACCAGCCACCCGGAAGCGATCCGGACTCGGTGTTTGAAACGGTCAGCCGGGACTACCGGAACGATTTCCAAGCGGAGTGGTTGCCGCCGCTCGGGTTCAATGACACCTTCGCCATGGTGATCCCGGGGAAGATCGCGCGCGAGAACCAACTGGAAACGGTGAGCGATGCGACGAGGTATCCGCCGGGATGGACGCTAGGGGTCGGCTATGAATTCGAGGGTCGTCCGGATGGCCTGCCGGCGCTGGAGCGCGGCTACGGCCTGAAATGGGACGGCGCGCCGAAAACAATGGATCTCGGGCTGATCTATGCGGCTCTGGAGGACGGGCAGGTGACGATGATCTCGGCCAATAGTACGGACGGAATGCTCTCCAAGCTCGATGTGAAGGTGCTGGAGGATGACAAGCACGTGTTTCCTCCGTATCAGGCGGCGGTGGTGGCCCGGGAGGATACGCTGTCGAAATATCCGGGGCTGCGGGAGGTCCTGCTGGAGCTATCGGGGACTGTGGACCAGAAGACAATGCAGCAGATGAACTACCAGGTGGATGGGGAACATCGGACCGTCGAGGACGTCGCCGCGGAGTTTCTCGCGACGCTGCCTGCGCCGCAGTAAGCGACGGAGCCCGCGATGAAACTAGCGTGGAATTGGTAGGGCCGGATCCTAGTCGGCCATGCTCTCGACGGCGACGGGAGTCGCCACTTCTTTCGCCGGGTTCTCGGCGATCAGAACGCGAGACGGATACCATCCCTGCTGAATGTAACGGTCCGCGACGACGTTCAGGCCAATTTCCTTCAGCAACGGCGCCGAGGAAGCTTCCATCTGGCGGCCCCAGAACTGCGGCAGGATGGTGGCACCCGCGATGTAGGCGCGGTTGAATATCTTCTTGTTCTGCCCGATGACGATCAGGCTCAGTTTGCCGCCGGGCTTCAGCACGCGGCGGATCTCGCGCAGGGTGAGGAAGATGTCTTGCGTGCCGAGCAGCTCCAGCAGATAGAAGCAGACCACCGAATCAAAGGAGTGATCACGGAACGGAAGGTCGCGGACGTCGGTGGCTCCGCAGAAGGCCCTCGCCCAGGGCATCTCGCGGCGCGCGCGCTTGAGCGTATAGGCTGCCATTTTTGGCGCCAGGTCCGTACTGATGGTGAGCCCGTCCGGATTCATCTCCAGGAGCCGGCGGAAGACCTCTCCGCTACCCCCGGCGACTTCCAGGACACTCATCCCGTTTTCAATGCCGGATTGCTCGAGAGCCCAGCGATGTGCCTTGGCGTGGAAGAGGCGGCTGCTGACCGGGTAAAGCTCCGCCAATCCGTCATAGAACCGGCGGGTTCGGTCCGCGATGGTTTCTTCAAATTCTTCTGTGCGTAGTGCTAAAGATTCCGATTCGCTCAAGCCTGGCTCCCAGTCGTCTGGATTTCTGTCCTCATTCCGTCACCGGCGTTTATGGGTTTAAATTGAAGCGTTGATTTGAATTTGAAGTGGTTCGGGGACCGCGGGTCAGCCAGCGCCCGCCATTGTTTCAACTCTATCTACACTACCACTGACCAATAGGGGGATTTCAATACCGGTACGGGTGCCCTCGTCGACGGTACTGTCAATCCACATAGTATAGGTGTTTCCGTAGAGGACTTTCAGCCGCTCATTCACATTGTTGACGCCGATCCCCTGTTCGAAGATGCGCGCCAGTTTGCCCTCCGGGATCCCCACGCCGTCGTCTTCCACCTGGATCAGCAGGCGGTCGCCCTTGCGGTCAGCCTTGACGTGGATCGTCCCGCCAGCCACTTTGCTGGCCAAGCCGTGGCGGATGCTGTTTTCGATGATCGGCTGCAGAAGCATGCTCGGCACCATGTGGTCGAGACAGGCCGGATCTACTTCCTTGGTGAAGCGTAGCTTGTCGCCGAACCGTACCATTTCGATCGACAGATAGTCGTCGATGAAGGAGAGTTCGTCGCGCAGAGAGATCAGATTATCTTCCTGCCGCAGCAGGCGGCGAAGGATCTTGGAAAGCTTGTAGACCACCTGGCGCGCCTGCTCCGGGTTGGAGCGGACCAGCGACGCGACCGAGTTGAATGTGTTGAAAAGAAAATGCGGGTTGATCTGGCTGCTGAGGGCGGCCAAGCGCGCTTCATTGAGCCGCAGTTGCTGCCGTTCGAGGATCCGCTCATTGCGTGCGCTGTGCCAGATCTTGATCGGGAGGATCGTCGCGAAGAATGTAGCCGCGTATCGCGCGGCGACCAGCCATGGCGTTGAACTGGTCCAGCCACTTTGGATCGCGAAAATGCCATTTTGCGGGAATTCGGCGGCGATGGTGGAGCGGACCAGCTCGGCGAACAGGATCGCGCCCGATGCAGGCAACCGAGTAGATCGGCAAGCTGAGGTCGCGCTTGCGCAGCAGCGCCCACAGGTTCAAGTCCGGGAACGCGGTGAGCCGCCAGACATATTCCTTATCGGGAGCCATGTCGCGCAGCACGGCGCCCGAGGACGCCGACGGCGGCGAACAGCGGCATCGACATCAGCTCGCCGTTCAGCATGGCGGGAATCGAAACCAGGACGCCGGTCAGCAGGCCGGTGACGTAGCCGCCCAGGATCCCCATAACGAAGCTCGCTTCAAAGCCGAGGTCGAGTGCTTGATAGGCGTCCGGGCGCAGCAGCCGCGAGGTGAGCACGCGGGCTCCCACACCGGCGCCGAAGACCAGCGAACAGACCAGCGCCATCGCGGTGCGTTGCCCGAGGGTACGCTCCTCGCGAAGCAACATGCGCCGGAAGCCGGAGAATCGAGCCAGGATGCTGGCCAGCGACGCCGCCACGGCCAACTTCAGCAGCAGGATGACGAGATATTCCGGAGGTGGCATGTGTCGCGACGGCTGGTTCGTCCGGGGACCTTTCATCTGGGCGCAGCGAGCCGCGCCCGGAGGGTTCCCGATGCGGATCATTATAATGGAGATATCCGCGAAACAGTCTGAGTGTTGCGGGTTCCTTCCATGACAAATGAGCTTCAGAAGGTCGCAGAGGCCGATTTCCCTTGCCATTTCGGCCACTTCCGTATCTTCGGATTCAGTTGGATTCCACCCGGTGCGTCTGAGCCGGAAGAGGCCGTTGTGCTGAAAATGGGCGACTTAAGTGTCTCGGGCGAAGCCAAGGCCCCGCTAGTGCGGATCCATTCCGAGTGTCTGACCGGTGATGTTTTCCACAGCCTGCGTTGCGATTGCGGCGGGCAACTGGAGCTCGCGCTGGAGGCGATCGCCGCCGAAGGCCGGGGGCTGCTGATCTATGAACATCAGGAGGGCAGAGGCATCGGACTGCTCAATAAGCTTCGGGCCTATGAGCTCCAGGATCAGGGCGCTGACACGGTCGAGGCGAATGAGAAGCTGGGTTTTGCGGCGGACCTTCGGGGCTACGGGCTGCCGGCCGCAATCGCGAAGTACTTCGGGCTGAAGGCGGTCCGGTTGATGTCGAATAATCCGGAGAAGATCCAGGCACTGGAAGGCGCGGGTGTGCGCGTGGTCGAACGCATCCCGACCATCGTGGAAGGTTCGTCAACCACCCAGAGCTACTTGCGAACCAAACGGGATAAGATGGGCCACCTGCTGGACCCGGCCTAGTTTCCTCCGGTCGACGCTCCGATCGTTCCTGAGTCCCTCTATCAGTCCTTGGCACGGATCAGGCTCCCACGGCGAAACTTTTCTCGTTGTCCGCAATCCCGAGAGCTCGGAGCTTTGCGGCGAGCGTGGTTCTCTTGAGCCGCAGGAGCTCGGCCGCGGCCGTCTTGTTGCCCGCGGTGCGGCGCAGCGCCTCCTCCAACACATGCGCTTCAATCTGGTTCATGGTGTGCTCGAAATCCAGTCCGTTGGCCGGAATGGCAAACGACTTCATGCGGTCTTCAGGCGCTTCCAGGGCCTGTTCCGGGCGGCTGGTGAGCTCCTGTAGCTGGGGAGGATCGGCGCTCTCGAAGTCCGTTGGGATGAGTATTTCCCGTTCGCCGCACAAGGCGATAGCCCGTTCAATCGTATTCTCCAGTTGTCGAACGTTGCCGGGCCATGGAAACGACGCCAGCAAATCCAAAGTTCCCTCACGGAAGGTCCGCACCGGGATCTGCTCGGCATCGCAGATTTTTGCGGCGAAATGCCGCGCCAGAACGGGAATATCGTCGGAGCGTTCACGCAGAGGCGTGGTCGCGATCGGAACGACGTTCAACCGGTAATACAAATCCTGGCGAAAGCTGCCCTCGCGAACCCTGGCTTCCAGGTCGGCGTTGGTGGCCGCGATCAGGCGCACGTCGACGCGGATGGTGTCCGAGCTGCCAATGCGTTCAAACTCGCGCTCCTGCAGAAAGCGCAGCAGCTTGGTTTGCATGGTCAGCGGCAGGTCTCCGATCTCGTCCAGAAAGAGTGTGGATCGATGGGCCTGTTCGAAACGCCCGACGCGCTGTTGGACGGCTCCGGTAAAGGCGCCTTTCATGTGCCCGAACAGTTCGGCCTCGAGAAGGTTTTCCGGCAGAGCCGCGGCGTTGACGATGACCATCTCGCGTCCCGCACGGGGACTGGCGGCGTGCAGCGCGCGGGCCACAACCTCTTTCCCGGTTCCGGTCTCGCCGGTAATCAGAACAGTGGAGCGACGCGCCGCGACCAGACGGATCGTCTCGATAGTTTCACAAAGCGCCCGGCTATGGCCCACCAGCAGGGCTTGCCAGGGCTCGTCCGAAGTTGGATGCGCCTGGTCGGATCGCTGAAACCCAGGGGCAGAATAGCGGGTGGCCTCGCGGGGTTGTAGAAAAGAAGTAGCCAACTTGGTCTCCACTCATCCATCGGGCGAACGGAGAATTGCTAAAGATAGGATTTTGACGATGCCCGTCCAACTGGGGGGTAAGGGCCGGGGCCCTGAAAAGGCACGGATCTCCCCGGGACCTTGCAGGATTCCACGCCGCTGGGACTTACTCTTCCGGCGTGAATTAGTCGAAGTATGCCCCGGTGAAGGATGGGTCCGCGGTGATGGCTTTCGACCAGTAGGCGCGGGCGTCGCTGGAGCGCCCCTGGGCGTCCAATGCATATCCAAGGTTGATCAGGGCCGGTGCATAGTCCGGTTGGGCTTCGAGCGCACGTTGATAGGAGGTAACCGCGCGCGCTGGGTCTCCGGCCTGCTGCATCATGAGCCCCAAGTTGAAGGAGAGTTCCACGCTCCGCTCGCCGGTCGTCATAAGCCGCTGGTGATGCGTCCATGCGCGCTCTTCCTGATGGGCTTCGAGGCCAATCGCGATCAGTCCTTTGAGTGCATCTGCGTTGGAGGGCTGCAGCGCCAAGATCTTTTCGAGTGCGGAACGAGCCGCGGGAAGGTCGTCGGTTTGCCAACAGGCGAGTCCAAGATTCAGCAATGCTTCGACCCAGTCGCCGCGCGTGGCGACACAGGCTTCGAAGCTCTTGCGGGCAGCCAGAAAGTCACCCTTTTGCAGCTGGATGTAGCCCAGACGAAAGGTTGCCTCGTCCCAGCTTGGGTCATATTCCAGGAGCTGCTGGAGATAAGTTTCCGCTTCCTCCAGGCGGCCTTCGGTCTCCGCCGCCAGCGCCAGGTTCCACAACACGCCCGGCAGACTGGGCGATGCCGCCAGTGCGTTGCCATAGGCCTCGCGCGCCAGATCGACTTGCTCCAGTTGCTGCAGCACCGCGCCGAGATTGGCGTTTGCTTCCGCACCCGCCGGTTGAATGCTGAGCGACTGCTGGTAGGCTTGCCGGGCCTCTTCCAGCAGCCCCATCTTGTGATAGCAGACGCCGAGATTGAACCAGGCCTCGCAGGATTCCGGGACCGCCTGCACCAGTTGTGCGGCAACGGGCAGCGCGCCGCGGTAGTCGCGAGCCTCCAATTCCATGCTGGTGAGCTGTTCCAGCGCCGGACGGCATTGCGGATCGATGTCGAGCAGGCGCTGGGCGTACTCGCGCGCCTCATCGTGCTTTCCGACGGCCCAACTCACCCGCATCAAATTGATCAGCAGATCCTCCGGGTTGGGTCCATCGGAGCAGGAAGCAGCCAATTCGCTTGAGGGATTCGCCAGGTCCCGCAGCAGCACGCCATAGGCGGCTTCTGCCTCCGCATAGCGACCCAGTTTATGCGCGGTGACCGCTTTGCCGAATCGAGACCGGTATTGGTTCGGATAGAGTTCCAGGGACTGGTCAAAGCAATGACCGGCGAGCGTGGGCTTTCCGGTATGCAGGAGGCAGACCCCTAGCGCAGCATGCGCCTGCCACAGTTGCGAGTCAATGGACGCGGCGGTTTCGAACTCGGTGGCTGCTTTTCCGAACTTCCCCTGCCGCTCCAGCGCCAGCCCAAGATTGTAGTGGGCGGTCGCCTGGTTCGGCGCCATTCGGACGACTGCCACGAAGCCCTTCTCGGCCAGGTCCCAACGTCCCTGCTCAAAGCGCAGTTGCGCAAGGGCATTCTGAATCTCCAGCGGGTCTTCTCCGGCCTGGGCGCCACGTTCCAGAATCGCGATGGCGCCTTCCAGCCTGTCCTGTTCCAGCAATGCCAGAGCCGCCGGAAGAGCTTTGGTCGAGGTGGAGTGCGTGGCCGCATTGTCAAGAACGCTGCCCGCCAGCTCGCCGATATCCGACGGGAGATTCGCGGGCGGCCGCTCACCGCGCAGCAAAGCCTCGATCAATTGATCATCCACATACACCGCCTTGCCGGGGGCGGGCGATTGCCGATTGAATTCGTCAGACATGTTCTGGACCTTCCTGCGGGGTAATTTCCGGTTGATTCTCTTGCTCGTCGGTCTCCGCCTGGAACTCGTCGTCGAGCGCCGACGGCATTTTTGCGTCAAAGGGTTCGGAGACTTCGACCGGCTCAATTGTGTCGACGGCTTCCGCCTCATGGGGTGCGGAATGCATTTCGGGGTCGAAGAACGAATCGGGGTGAGCCCAGTCGAAATCGTTCAAGACGTCCTCGATGTTGGTCCCTTGTTCATCCCCTTGCTCATCGGATGCGCCGCTGAGCAGATAGATCACTTCGCGGATCGGCACACTGGCCGGAATGGAGATCACCGGCCCTAGTGCGGCTGGAATCCCAATCGGGAAGACAACCGTGGGACGCCGTCTTGGGGCTGCGCTACCGAGCAGGGTGACCGGTAATGGCGTGGTCACTGCCGGTGGCGGAACAAGTTCGTTCACCTGCCCCTCGTCCTTGTCCGGCATTCCGGCTGTCGGTACTACGGGATTGGTCGGTTCCGCAGCGGGACGCCGTGTGGAACGGGCCAGCGCCGTCAGACTTTGGAGCTTGGCCTCCACCTGGTCGACGTCGGTCTCCGATTCCTGCAGCGGCGTCGCCGGCCGTCGGGACAATTCCTTCCGGGGACCTTGGATCGCGGCGTCATCGGCCACTTCCTTCGACCCGTCCGGGGGAGGCGTCAGCTTCTGGGGGAGGCCGATCGGACTGATTGGCCGTACCGGCAGCGGTCCGCTGCCGCGTCCTTCGAGGCCTATCGCGTGGAACGCCAGACGCACCGCCGAACCTGCAACGCACTCTGTGCTGGGCTTGCCGAGTGGCGCATCCCGCCAATGGATCTCGATAGACTGGCCGGGGTCCGCATGGCCCTGCCAGGCCGCCATTTCCGTCACGAGCTCGGGAACCTTCCCAATGTCGCTCAACGGTGGAGCTTCAAAGGTGGGCTGAAAAATCGAAAATTCCGGATCGCGGGAAGGGAACCCGGCGCAGCGGGGAGTCGAGGGCCGCCAGTCTTGGATCGCTCCGTTAGGCCAGGGAACCGGAAGCAGCGTACTTTCTCGCCACTCCCGCTGGAGCCACTCGTCATCCTCTGCTTCGGCGGTTCCCTCGGCTGTCCCTTCGGAAGTCGCTTCTGTTTCATTCGGGTGCGAGTCACGGTTCTGCTCCGGCTCCGCGACCGATTTGCTGTCGTCTGGCGCGGCGAAGGCCCCTCCAGATGCGGGTTCTGGTTCCGCGTCCAGCTCTGGATCCGGTTCCAGGTCGGTATCCAGACCTGTATCTGGGGCGGCGAGCACCGCCACCTCGGAAACCAAGATCTGCATTTCTTGTGCTGCAGTAAGTCGCTCGGCGAGACGATCGAGGTCGGCCGTGAACAGCACCAGCCGCTGGGAGTCCATGCCAGACTGGCAGGCGAAATCCATTTGCAAAGCCGGCTCTTGTGAAACTGATTCGGGCTGGAGATCCGATTTCGGCGGCAGAGTCGCCGCCAGCGCCCGTGCGGGCGCCGCTCCCTGACTGGTTGGTTCCCAGATGGGCTTGGCGCGCTCTACGGGCTCGGCTTCCATCAGGATCTCGTCAGGTACCAATACGTTGGTGCGCGAATGCCGCTGGACCGCAGTCCCGGTTTCCGCTGCCGTCGAGGGTGCATATTCGACAAAAGGAACCGTCATTCTCATAGGGGTACGGTTCCCGGAAGTCTCACGTGGTCCATCGTGACGAACGTTCGGACCTTTGTCTGGCTCCTCGGGAGTGGACAAGACGGGTCGGTCGTCCGGATTTTTCCAAATGCTGGCTTCAGTGTCGGGATCCGCAGCGGATTCGGAGGCTGGCTGCGCCCATGAGCTCGGGGCTGGCTCGACCGGCCTGGTCTGGGTGGAGCCGTGAACCTCCTCGGTGTCCTTCTCTAAGTCTGCAGACTCAGGCGCGATTGATTGTGGAGCTTTCGGCGCGTCCGAGCCTTCCACTGCTGTGCTTTCCGTGGCGGGATGCGAATCGGGCACATCTACCGGTTCTTCCTTCAGGAGCCGGTTGAGGGCCCCTTCACTGAAATGCCCTTCGAACAGTCTTCGGTGTTCTGCTGAGCAGAAGTCTCCGCCGGTCAGCCGCTTCAGCAGCTTAAGTTGTTGACCGCAATACAAGCACCGCATCGCTTGTTTCTCTAATCGTCGTTTTCGTGTCAGTACTAAAGGGTCGTCTAAGGATTTTTATGCGGGGTTCCCCTTAAAGTCGGGCAGATCCTTACTGAGGAGGTCCGTCAAGCCGCCCAGTAAAATCTATGTATGTCTAGTAATAACAATGAGATGCAGGATGTCATAGGCGGCTCTTCTAAGAGGTCCTAAAGTCCGAATCAGATTGTTCCTAGGGGATTCTCTTAGGGCATGGTCCTAAAGTTTTTCTCCTACCTTCCCGATCGACGTTTGAAGCAAGAAATCAAGTCCGGCTGGCGGTACCCAGACGACAGGACCCGAGGAGGCGTTCCATGGCCAAGGCTGAGGAACTAAAGAACGAATTAGAGAGTTTGCACGCGGCAATTCCAGACCTGAAGGGCGTTCTACTCGCCTCGACGGAGGGCCTGCCCATCGCGCACCTTCTTACGGAAGGTGGTGATCCCAACCACATGGCCGCGTACGCCACCGCGGCGTCGCAACTGGGCCGCAAAATCACCATGAATCTGTCGGGCGGCGAGCTCGGCGAGGTTTCGGTTCGGGGTGGGGACGGTTCGCTGTTTGTCTACGCAGTCGGCACCAAGGCGATCCTGGCCGTGCTGACGCCGAACGAAGCGAATGCCGGTCTGGTTCATCTGGAAGCGCGTCACGCGGCTCAGCAGATCAGCCAATTATTCTAAGTTTGCGGGGAATGGCGCAGGGGCCGATTCGGGTTCCGGCGCCATCCCGCACACGCCGTATCCTTGGCTGGGCCCGTCCGCGGACCCATGCCTTCGGCGCGATCACGATTTCTCCGCTGCGGGCGTCGCGACTTCCGGCGTCGCGGCTTCCGGGTGGAGCGCCGCCTGGATCTTTCTTGCGACGGCGGGTCCAGCGACCGCCGATAGATCGGTCAACTCGGGCTGGCTGGCGGCCTCGCGCACTTTTTCCAAGCTGCCGAAATGCCGCAGAAGCTTCTTCGCTGTCTTCTCCCCAACGCCCGGAATCTCCATAAGCTCGCCTCGGAGCCGGCTGGCGTCGCGCCGGGACCGGTGAAACGTCACAGCAAACCGGTGCGCTTCATCTCGAACCTGCTGCACCAGATGCAGAACCGGAGAGAAGCGATCCAGCACGATCGGCTCATCTTCCGAGCCATAGACGTAGATCCACTCCTCACGCTTGGCAATCGAGGCCAGCGGCTGGCCGGTGATCCCCAACTCTTCCAGGCTCCCGGCGGCGGCGTGTAGCTGCCCGAGTCCACCGTCCACCAGGACCAGGCCCGGGAACGGTTTGTTCTCGCTTTGCAGGCGTCCGTAGCGCCGGGAGATCACTTCCCGCATGGAGGCGAAATCGTCATTACCCTCCACCGTCTTGATGACGAACTTCCGGTAGTCCGACTTCTTCATCCGGCCGTTCTCCCACACCACCATGCTGGCGACTTTATCCGTCCCCTGGATGTGCGAGATATCGAAGCATTCGATGCGCTCCGGCGGATGTTCCAGCCCGAGCGCGTCGGCCAGCGCGGACTTGATCGCTTCCGACGACGGCTTCAGCACGCGGAATCGTTGCTCAAAGCTGTGGCGCGCGTTCGATTCCACCAGCCCGAGCATGGCTTTCTTCTGTCCCCGCTGCGGAGTATGGATCTCTACCTTGCGGCCACGGCGCTCGCTGAACATTTCCTCCAGCAGTTCGCGATCCTCGAACTCCACGGGAACATGGATCAGCCCGGGGATGTAGGGCTCATTCAGGTAGACCTGCTTCAGCAGGGAGCTGAACAGCTCCGCCGGGTCGAGCTCGAACTGATCTTCCCAGAAGAACTCGCGGCGGTCGACGATGTGGCCGTTGCGCAAGTGGAACAGGTTCACCGCAACCAAAGGCGACTCGGCATAGTAGGCCAGGATGTCGGTGTCGTCTCCATCGGCGGCGGCCATCTTCTGCTTTTCGGCGTGTTCCTCCACCGTTCGAAGCAGGTTGTGCAGTGACGCGGCCTCCTCGAACCGGAGCTCTTCGCTGGCCGTCTCCATGCGCTTGCGGAGTTCGCGCGACAGGTCTTTGTGGCGGCCTTCCAGGAATAAGCGGACGTCTCGCGCGGCCTGCGCGTAGGTCTCATCCGACACCAGACCCTTCACGCAAGGTCCATGGCAGCGATGGATATGAAACTCCAGGCACGGATGTGTGTGCTTCTTGGAAAAATCAATTTTGCACGATGGGACTTTGAAATGCCGGTGGATGAAGTGCACCAGCCGATGCGCCAGATTGCCGGGAAAGTAGGGTCCGAAGTACTGCGAACCGTCCTTCCGAAGCCGGCGCGTGACGTAAACCCGCGGATATTTCTCGCCGGTCAGCTTGATGTAGGGATAGGTCTTGTCATCCCGCAGCAGGATATTGAAGCGAGGCTTCCACTGCTTGATGAGGTTGTTCTCCAGCGCCAGCGCTTCCTTCTCGTTGTCGACATGGATGTAGTCGATCTGCCGAGCCGTGTGGAGCAGCGTACCGGTCTTGGAATCCGCCATCCGGTCGTCATTGAAGTAGCTCCGGACGCGGGCGCGGAGGTTCTTCGCCTTGCCCACGTAGAGGACGGTTCCATGCTCGTCTTTGTAGAGGTAGACGCCGGGCAGCGCCGGAAGTTCGGCGGCACGGTCGCGCAACTGGGAAACGGTGCCTATACTTGAATTGTGGCACGCGTGTGGACCAGGAACGCTGAATGCGGCACTTCGGCGCGCTTGATGTGCGCCCGGGGGTCCGCCCAGGTGCGCCTGCTCCTGCCTGCCTTGCTCCTGTATATCTGCTTTGGATCAAATGCTTTAGCGCAACTACCCAAGGTGGATCTGCCCAAACCGCCGCCGGTGGAGTACGAGGAGCCGCCCGAGGAAGACGAAGGCTTCCAGGACACCGAGTACTTCTTCAACCCGCTGCAGGCGAAGAAGGAAATGGACGCCGGTAATTTTTATTTCCGCAAGGGCAACTACAGCGCGGCCGAGTACCGCTACTCTGAGGCGACCAAGTGGGATTCGTTCAACGCCGAGGGGTTTAAGAAGCTCGGCGAGACCGAAGAGAAGCTGAAGCAGTACGCCAAGGCTCGGGACGCGTGGACCCAATTCATCGAGCTTACCGACGACGAGGACGCAAAGAAAGACGCCCAGAAAAAGATCGACGCATGGGCGAAAAAGGGTCTCTTAAGTGACAAGGTCCAGAAGAAGGTCACCGGAGAGGATTTCCTGCAGGACTTTCTGAAGAATCAGGGGCCGCGCTAGAGCCCATAGCGCGGATGTTCAGAACCGCCATGCGCAGAATGCGCAGCGTCACCGCCCGGTTTTCCGCCGCGCGGTAACATTGCCTTGGGCGCCGTGCTCGCACAAAGAGTGGAAGCCTGCCGGGCAGTCATCGACTCGATGGGGAAGAGAGTAACGTGACCGACAAAATCATCGTCTTTTCGACTTGTGACTCGGAGGAGTCCGCGGGAACGCTCGCCCGGGCGCTGGTGGAGCGACGAGTTGCCGCGTGCGTCAATATTCTCCCAGCCATCCGCAGCTTCTACTGGTGGCACGACAAGATCCAGGACGACGACGAATGGATGCTGATCATCAAATCCACCCGCGGGAAGTTTGACGAACTGCGCAAGGCGATCGAAGAACTCCACGGCTACGATGTCCCCGAGGTGGTTGCGCTGCCGATTGTCGATGGGGCGGAGGCGTACCTGGAGTGGCTTGAAAAGGCGGTCCAGGGAGATCTGCAAAAACCAGGGACAGACAACTAGTTTTCTCGCGCCGTTCATCGAGACCCGGGCGGCACGTTGGGAGAAACGTTGTCTGTTCCGACTTTTGCTATTCGGTTTTGATTGGCTGCGGGGAACCGTCTAAAACTGATTTGACGAGAATCGGATACGCGTTTACCGGAGTGCCGCCGGTTACGCGTTTATCGGGTCGCAGCACATTGATTTCGAAGTGGAGATGCGGGACATCCGCCGGAGCATTGCCGGTAGTGCCGACGTATCCGATCAGCTCCCCCTGTCTCACCTGCTGACCGACCGTCAATCCCTCCGCGTAGCCGTTGAGGTGGGCGTAGTAGTAATAGTAGGTCTCCGAGGGCTCGACCAGATAGATCGTAATCCCTCCGAGCGTGTTGCTCACCAGCCGGGCCACCGTCGCATCTTCCGCCGCGAGCACAGGTGTTCGCAGGGGCGCGGGGATATCGATTGCCTTGTGGGAATGTTTGGATCGTGGGTCGCCGAAGGTGTCGGGCACGTTCTCGATGCTCACGCCTTCGACGGGGATGACAAGGGTGCGTTCGTCGATCGGGGGCAGCTCGGCGGGCTGCGATTCGGCGGGATTGCGCTTCCGCCGGGATTGACTCTCCGCGGGACTCTCCAGGTCGCGGGCGAGCGCAGAGATCGCCCACAGGAGGAGGGCGGCCAGGACGATCCGAAGCGACATTCGATCAGGATAACCCAGGTTCTATGGGGTCTTTTTTCGCCTGAGCATCGCCCCGGCTGGCTGAGCCGCTAACTTAATCGGTTGCCTGGACCCTCCCGCGATTGTTGCATGCCTGCTATCGTTCATGATTGGCGGGGGTTCCTGTGTTTATGCCGCGCACAAGCATTCTGCCCGTGAAGGAGAAAGGAATGAAGACAATGAAGACAACGAGAGGGTCTAGTTTTCTCGCACGGACTACGCCGAGGATGCTTTCGCTTCTTTCGGTCGCAGTCGTGATCATCGTGGGCACCGCCTTTGCCATGCGGATGCGCTGGACAGACGCACGCCTGTTATCTGCGGTCAATACGGCTGCTATGTTAGCCGGCGTGCTAGTGCTCCTGTTGGCTCGGGAAAGACAATCAATTCAAAGCGCTGCGCCATCGAAATTGCAGGCGACTGTCGTGTTGGGGATGCTGTGGCTTGCCGTCGCCGCCGCCGTCTTCTGGCCGGCGACGTTTAACTACGCGCTTTCGTTTATGCTTGTGTTGTTTGCAATTATAGATCCTCGCCGCTGGTATGCTCTGGTTCTTGCGGCGTTATCCGCCACATTTAGCTTCTGGCAATCGCAGCAGGTACCCGCGGCCGTCGGCGAATTCACCAAGGCAATTGTTGCATTTCTTCTGTTCATGATGGTTATTGTCTTGGACGCGTTGCTACTTCCAAGTTCGGAGGAGACAAGCCCTTCCAGGAGATCGGAGTCCTGACAAGACTTGGAGTTTATGGACGCTGTGTTGGACACCGACTAACCCCGCGAAAAGAACTTCTCCACGTCCGTCCGGCTCATGGTAAACCCATAGTCCGGTAGGCTGTCGAAGAAGATCTGCCCATAGCGGGTCTTGGTGATGCGGTTGTCCAATAATGCCAGCACGCCGCGGTCAGTTTTCGCGCGGATCAAGCGGCCGAAACCCTGCTTCAGCGCGATCGCGGCTTGCGGGACCTGGTAGCCGTTGAAGGCGTCGCCGCCGTCGGCTTTGATCGCCGCGACGCGGGCCTGGACGACCGGATCGCTGGGGACGGCGAACGGCAATTTGTCGATGATGACGCAGGAGAGCTGCTCGCCCGGCACGTCGACGCCCTGCCAGAACGATGAGGTCGCGAAGAGCACGCAGTTCGGCGTTTTCTTGAACTCGTCCAGCAGCGCGCTGCGCGGACCGGTGCCCTGCATCAGCGTTTCATAGGGGATGTCCAGCGAGACGCGGTCGTAGACCAGCCGCATCTGGTTGTAGCTGGTGAACAGCACGAAGGCGCGCCCGCGGCTGAGGATCAGCAGTTCGATGATCTCCTCGGCGGCGGCGGCGGTGAAGCCCGCGTTGCGCGGGTCGGGCAAGTGCTGCGGACAATAGAGCAGCGCCTGATTCTGGTAATCGAAGTGGCTCTCGACGAGCTCGGTGCGCGCTGAGCGCAGACCCAGCCGCTGCTTGGTGAACTCGAACTCGCCCGCGACGGCGATAGTCGCCGAGGTGAGCACTACGGTATCGGTGACGTCAAACAGGCGGTCATCCAGGAGCCCGGCGACCTCGATCGGCGTGGCTTGCAGGAAGGTCCGGCGTCCGCGCTTTTCCGTCCAATAAACGTAGCTGTGGTCGCGGATGCGGTTGAGCGATCGGGGGACTCGGGTGTGTTCCCGCTCTCTATCGGTCCCGATTCGGTGCTGTCGGTTAGTGGGTTGTCCGAAGCGATATGCCCGTCAACTTTGACTCGGGGCTCGGCAGGCACAGCAGGGGCGAGCCCCCCTTCCATCCAGAATTCGAGGCGGGCGACCAGATCACGGCAGCGGGCGAGCAGGGGGATGGCTTCCTCCGGGGCGGCTCGGATGAGCTCCAGATGAACGGCGACGATCTCCAAGGCGTAGAGGACATCGCGATATTTCTCCTCATGCTGCTCCAAGAAGGCTTCGTGATTGCGGAAGGCGGTGCGTCCTTCGGCGCCGCCAAAGAGCGCGAAAAACATCGCCGAGCGATCTCCCAGCGTGATCAGCGCTCGATCCAGTTCATTCGAGCCGAAATTCTTGCGATGCGACAGGGAGGCGATGTCGCGAGCCAGATCCTCAATTTGCGCGCTGGAGATCGAAACGCCGAAGTACTGCCCGGCGACGTCTTCGATCTCGTGTGCTTCGTCGAAGATGACGGCGGCGTAATCCGGGATGATGGCGCCGCGCTCGCGATCCTTGACGGCGAGGTCGGCGAAGAACAGGTGGTGGTTGACGATGATGAGGTCGGCTTCCTGCGCCTGCTGGTGCATCCGGGTGATGAAGCAGCGCTCGAATTGCGGGCACTTCTGGCCGGTGCAAGCCTCCGAGCGCGCGTCGACCTTGGCCCACGCCGAAGAGTTTTCCGGGAGCTTCTTGATCTCGGCTGCGATCGCCGGTTTCGGTGGTCTGTTCCCAGTCGCGAATGATCTGGAAATCCGCGACCTCTTCCAGGCCGCTCAGCACCGGCTCCTTCTCGGCGTCGTAGATCTTCTGGCGGCAGGCGTAGTTGGCGCGGCCCTTCATGTAGGCCGTGCGCAGCTCTCCCATGTACTTCTCCAGAAAGGGGATGTCCTTGAAGTAGAGCTGCTCCTGCAGATTCTTGGTGCCGGTGGAGACGATGACGCGTTTGCCGGAAAGGATGGCCGGGACCAGGTAGGCCAGCGTCTTGCCGGTACCGGTGCCGGCCTCGACGATCAGGTGCTTTTTCTCGGCCAGCGCGGATTCCACGGCCTCCGCCATCTGAAGCTGGCCCTCGCGGTACTCATAGTTCGGATGCCATTGACTCAAAAGGCCCTTGCGGCCAAAGAATTGGCGAACCGTACCGGTTTTGCGTGCCGAGAGATCAGGGGAGAGAGCCACGTACAGCTTCGATTTTGCCAGAGTTCGATGGCCGCTGACCAGACTGGGGTCATCCGCCTAGTACGCGGGCCGCAGGGGGCTCCGGTGAACCCCGCAAGCGGGTAGGGAGAATTACCTGCGCGCCTCAGTACCTTACTTACCACCGTACTCTACTGGATCTATTCCCCCAAGTCGATTTCTGAATAGGGGCGTAGTCCTGGACTTTGCACACATGAAGTGTCTTATCTTCAGACCGTTAGCGATCCTGGCGTTGGTCTTCGCCAGTGTCGTTCCGGGCTCGGCGCAGCGCTATAACTTCAAGTTCTATGGCGAAGAAGAGGGCCTGCAGAATCTGGTGGTGCAGGACACGCTCCAGGATCAGGCAGGATTTCTCTGGGTCGGAACGCAGAACGGTCTGTATCGCTATGACGGCGAAAGGTTTACGGAGTTTAACCGCGCCGAAGGTCTCCCCGGCCCCTGGGTCATCGCCCTGCATGAGACAGCGAACGGGACCATTTGGGTGGTCACCCGATCCGGATTGGGACGGCTGGCGGGAGAGATCTTTCAAGCGGTTTCGCTCGAAAGGTTCGGGGGCATCAACCCGGATGGCCGGCAAGCGGTCGCGAGTGACAGTTCCGGCAATCTGTACGTGGTCACCCGAGCCGGTCTCGCCAAGGGAATCCCGAAAGAAGACGGCACGCTTCAGTTCCAACTGATTGGTGGGCCGCAATCGGAAGACGCGCGCGACCAGGCGGGCACGGTCAGCGTGCATAGCGTGCATGTCGACGCGGCCGGGCAGATCTGGTATGGCTGCGGCGATCGCCTGTGCCGCGTGGATTCGACTGGAAAACGCGTGGAGCTTGGGCCCGCGCAGGGGCTCCCCAACGACAAGTGGTACGCGATCGCTGGAGATCTGGACGGAAATCTTTGGGTCCGCAGCGATACGCGGCTCTACCGGCTGACGGCTGGCGAGGAACAGTTCACGGCCGAACCTCCGCTGCCGGAAGCGGGCGGCGCCTATCCGATGCTGGCGTTCGATCCGGATGGGCGTCTGCTGGTGACTACGGCGCTCGGCCTTTCGCGTCAGACCGATGCTGGTTGGGAAACGATCCGGATCGATGACGGGCTGAACACCAATGATGTATCGACGGTGATGCAGGACCGGGAAGGCTCGATGTGGTTGGGCTTGCTGGGTTCCGGCATCGCACGCTGGCTCGGCTACGGGGAATGGCAAAGCTGGACCGAGCGCGAGGGACTTTCTGACTCCTCGATCTGGGCCATCACCCAAACCGCGGACGGAACCATTTGGACCGGGACGCAGCAGGGTCTGAACTATCTGCCTCCCAGCAATGGAAAGGTGGGCGAGCGCCGGTGGCGTGCCCTGCCGATCCCGGGCGTCGAAAGTGTTCGCGGACTGTCCACTGCTCCGGATAGCACGCTGTGGATCGCCGCCGATGACCAGGGACTCTTACACCTTGATCCTCGCCGAGGCATCCTCCAGCGTTATGGGGCAGCGCACGGCCTTCGAGACGGCGTCTTGCATGTCACCATCGATCGGGTAGGACGCCTGTGGGTGTCGACGCGCGAAGGTTTGTATCGCAGCACCGCCGCCCCAAACTTCGGCCCGACGCGGTTCGAGGCGATGACCCCGCCTAGTGGCCCCGCTGGACCGGAAAGCTTCATCATGTCGGTGGAGGATCGGGAAGGACGCATCTGGGCGTCCGGCGAAACCGGACTGGCGGTGTGGACTCCCCCATCCGAACCGGGGGACGAGCCGGGCGGGGCCGGCGCGTGGAAACGCTTGACGACGGCGGACGGCCTCCGCGCCGATGCCGTGGCGCAACTTGCCGTCTCCCCTAGCGGCGACATCTGGGTGGGATATCGCGACGCCTTTGGCATTTCCAAGGTCGTACTTGCCGGCGGCCGGCCCGAAATGCAGCATTTCAATGCGGGCACCGGCATGGTCTCCGACAAATCGATCTTTCTGGGCTTTGATCCGAGGGGAGAGTTGTGGGCCGGATCGGATCACGGCGCCGATGTGTTCGACGGCCAGCACTGGCAGCACTACGGCCGCGCCGACGGACTGATCTGGGACGACTGCAATACCAACGCTTTCTATGCGAGCGAGTCCGGCATTTGGATTGGGACCAGCCGGGGCATCTCCCGCTTTGAACCGCGCAAGGATCCGCTGCCAAGTGTTCCGCCACCGGTCGTCTTCACCTCGGTTCGGTTTGGCGAACAAGCCGTGGATCCAGGCACGTTGCTGGACATCCCCTACGATCAACGGTCGCTGGAAGTCGATTTCGCGGCGCTGACCTTCCTGCATGAATCCGAGGTGGTCTTCGGATATCGCCTGAACGGGGAAGAGGAATGGCGGGAAACCGAACAGCCGACGTTGAACTTCCCCTCATTGAGTCCCGGCACTTTTCGGCTTGAGGTTCGGGCCCGCAGCGCCGCCGGGCACTGGAGTGACCAGCCCGCAATTCTGAACTTCCGCATCCAGACGCCCTGGTGGCAAAGCTGGTGGTTCCGGGTCGCCGGGGCTATCACCAGCCTGATCCTGATGGCCCTGCTGTGGCGCCGCCGTACCGATAAGCTGCAGGAGGATCGTCATCAGCTGGAGCGTGCGGTCGCCGCCCGAACGCGCGAGCTCACGATTGAGAAAGCCCGTGCGGAACATGAAAAGGCGGTGGTCCAGCAGCAGAAACGCGAGATCGAACGGCTGCTGGAGGAAGCCCAGGAGGCCAATCAGCTCAAGAGCGAGTTCCTGGCGAACATGAGCCACGAGATCCGGACGCCGATGAACGGCGTGTTGGGCATGACGGATCTGGTGCTCGAGACGGACCTCGACGCCGAGCAGCGGGAGTATCTGGCTTCGGCGCGCCAGTCCGCGGATTCCTTGTTGACGATTCTGAACGACATCCTCGACTTCTCCAAGATCGAGGCGGGCCGGATGGATCTGGATCCGGTGGAGTTTGTCCTTGAGGACTGGTTGGAACAGACCACCAAGATGTTCTCGTTGCAGGTGAGCGCCAAGAACCTGACCCTGGAGACCTACATCGATCCGCGCGTGCCGGAGATCCTGGTGGGCGACCCGGACCGGTTGCGTCAGGTGCTGGTGAACCTGATTGGCAATGCCGTGAAGTTCACGCACCAGGGCGGGATCAAAATCCGCGTGAAGTGCGAAGAAACTACGCCCGATTCCGTGCTGGTCAAGTTCGCCGTGGAAGACACCGGCATTGGCATCCCGGCGCAGAAACAGGCCTTGATCTTTGAATCCTTCCGCCAGGCGGATGGTTCCACCACGCGCAAGTACGGCGGCACCGGACTGGGGCTCGCGATCTGCGCCCGTCTGGTGGAGCTGATGGAAGGCAAGATCAGCGTCGAAAGTGATCTCAGCCGGGGAAGCACGTTCCGCTTCACCGCGCGCTTTGCCCTTAGCGTTCCCAGCGCAGAGGACGCGGGTGTGTCATCCGCGGGACAAAACGCCGAGGAGGACGGGAACCCTGTTGTGAAGCGGGCGCGGCACGTCCCAGTGAGTCCGGCGACCCATCAAAAGGTCCGCGATGGGGTCCACAGTTTGAAGGAGGCGCTGGAACGGGCAAAGCAGTTGACGGAAAAGCCCGCTGCGCCAGAACCGGCGAAAAAGGAGCCGCAACTGGGCGGCTTGGAGATCCTGGTAGCCGAAGACAATCCCATCAATCAGCGGCTCACGACGCGGCTGCTGGAAAAGCGTGGCCATCGCGTTGTGCTGACCGATACCGGCCGCGGAGCTCTGGAACTGCTCGCCGAGCGGGATTTCGATCTGGTGCTGATGGACGTTCAGATGCCGGACATGGACGGTTTGCAGGCGACCGCGGAAATCCGTCACCGGGAACTGAAGTCCGGCAAGCATACGCCCATCGTCGCCCTGACGGCCCACACGATGAAGGGCGACCGGGAACGCTGCCTGAAAGCCGGAATGGACGGCTACGTGACCAAGCCGATCGATGCCCAGGAACTGTTCCGCGTGGTGGAAGCGATCGGCGCGGAAGTGATCGGCTCCAAATCAACGGAGGGATAACCCGCGCGGATGCCTGCCGGGGCGAGCGCGCCCCGGCAGAGTTGGCAAGCGCCGTCCTTGACCTATTTTTCCTGGGCCTGCAACTGCTTGAATGCTTCTTCACGTACCCGGGTCGTATGCGGGGTGATGCCGATCATGCGGAGCCAAGCCATCAGTTGCCCACGGTGATGCATTTCGTGTTCCTTGATCGAAATGATCATCTCAAAGCGGCTCTTGGAGGGCGGTTGCAGGGGCGGGGGGAAGGTCATGATTTCGGCCAGGAACTCCTCGCTGACGCCCTCCATCCACTTCTCCAACTTGTCTCTGCCATCCTTTAATTGCTGGAGAATCTCCGCCTTCGTGTAGGGCTTTTCTTCTTCCGCGCGAATGGGCGCCACGAAGCCGGGAAATCGAATCCCTCCAACGTTATTTATGCCGCTTTTCGCCGTGCAGATGTATATTGGAACCGAGGCGCGTTTATGATGTGAATCAATTGCTGCCGGATGCTGCGGGAATCCGGCGACGCCCGGAAATCATATTTTTCCTCGGGGATCTCTTCGGCGATCTGAATCGTGTTGTTTCGCACCGTGGCGAAGGAGCGGGCTATGTCCGCGGGACCGTAGTAAGTCATCACCCGCCATTGTAAGCGTTGGATGTGACTAGCTTGTTATGGAACAACTCGCCGACGTTGCTTTACCAGCCGCCCCCGCCACCACCGCCCCCGCCGCCGCCGGAGAACCCGCCACCGCCGGAAAATCCGGATGAAGAAGAACTCGGTGTGGGCAGAGATGCGGTGAAGCTGCTGGCCATGCTGGAGGACAGATCTCCGATCGATTGGCTGAGGCTCTGCCCGCTATAGTAGCCGCCACGCCAGGTGGGCTGGTAGGCGTAGAAGGGTTGGCCGGTCGCGGCCGCCATCGCCGCCGCGCTCGCGAGCCATTTCTCAAAGGTCGCGGTCCAAGGTTTTTCGAGCCCCAGTGCGATGGCATAGGGCAGCAGCTTTTCGAAATGCCGCGGGGACATCTCCGGGGCGCCGCGCAGGTTCATGCGATCCGCCTCGGCTAGCTTGATATACATCCGCAGCCCCGCGAGCTTGTCCATCATCGTTCGTCCCAGCGGGGTCGGCGCGCCCAGAAGGTAGAAGAAGACGATATTCAGCATCAGCGCTCCGGTGATCAGGATCACGAGCGTAATGAGATGATCATCGCCGATCGATCCCAGGATCGTGAATGCCGCGGACGAGGAAATATCCAGCCCGCGATCGACACGAACAGGATCAGGCGCAGCTTCCCGAGGAGACTGCCGCCGCTGGAGAAGGCATGCCCGGCTTTGACGCCGACGATCGCCAGAGCGGCGCCGGCGATCACCATCCCTCCCGCGATCGGCGTGAAATCCACCGACGCATTCGCATAGAGCGTGAGCCCGAGGAACATCAGCGATAACACCACGCCCAGAACCACGTACGGAACGTTGAACTGGTAAAACTGGTTGCGATGCTCGCGATAGATGGCCTTCCGGAAGGAATCCGCCATGCGAACGACGTCCTTGCCATGGTCCTTATCGATGGTGAACGAACCCGCCTGACCCCCGAGCCAGCTCATCAATGCCGCCTCGCCGACTGGCAACGGCTCGACCGGTTGCTTGTCGGTGCGGCGAATCGCCAGGTCCCCGTCGGGCTCGTCCAGAATCACGTAGCCTTTCACCGCAAGGCTGACCAGGGCCGCCGAAATCGCCTGCCACGGCTGATATCCCAGATACTTTTTATCGATGTAGCGGGCCAGCGCCGGCGACACGCCCTCCGGAGTATCCCAGCGGGGAACGGCGACTCCAGCCGGGGGATCGCGGCCCACCAGACGCCAGGCGAACCAATAATAAAGCGCGATAAACAGCAATCCCATCGTGCCGAGGATCTCCGTACGGTAGTCGCGCAGGAAGTACGCGACCTCCTCGGCCTGGGTTGGTTGCGGGATCAATCCTTTGGGCAGCTTGACGCCGACCGTCATTCCATTGCGCGGTGGAAGCTCATTGTTCGCGGTGAAGGTGGCGGATTGGCGATCATCCGCGACTTGCACCATCGCGTCCTGCGCGGTCGAGTCGTACCGGCCCGTGTAGACAAAGGTATCCAGGATTTCTCCGCCTTCCGGCAAATAGACCGCCGCGGTCGCCTTCTGGATCGTGAACGCCCAGGCGTTGCCGGTCGCGTTCCAATACAACTCGTCGTAGTCGTCGAAGAAACGGATCTGGCGGTCGCTGGTGTAAGTCAGCCGGTAGGTATGGACGCCGGGTTGGAGAAGAACGTCGGGGTCCCCGATGTAGACGCGTGTGTATGTGGTGGCCTGAGAAATGCTATAGGGCTCCCGCTGGCCGTCACGCAGGACCTCGGTGACATCGAAGCGCACGGTTCCGGTCCTGCCGTTCGGACCCTCGAAATGGCGCGGGAAATCGCGATAAATACCGCGCCGGATCTGCTGCCCTTCGCTGACAACCGTGATCGTCTCGGTGACGTTGAGATCCCCATTCGCCAGAATCTGCACAGCGGAGTGGAAGCTCTGGATGACCTCTTCAGCGCGCGCCGGCGCCATCGCCAATAGCAACGCCAGCGCCGCCAGCGATATTCGCAGCGCGGGCAACGGGCTTCGCTTACGGATCGGCATAGTCGGCGTAATCGCCCGGCAGCCAGGCTAGAACTTCACCTCTGGCACCGCCCGTTCGGATTCGCTCTCGAGCTCGAAGTAATCGCGCTTTTGGAAATGGAATTGATTGGCGACCAGATTGGAGGGGAAGCTTTCCACCATCGTGTTCAATTGGCGCGTGGCGCCGTTGTAGTAGCGACGCGACATCTGGATCTCGCCTTCGATCTCGCCCAGCGTGTTCTGCAGATCCCCGAAGCGTTGATCCGCCTTGAGGTCGGGATAGGCTTCGGCCACCGCCATCAGCCGGCCCAGCGCCGCTCCCAATCCGCCCTCGGCCGCGGCCCGCGCGGCGACGTCGCCCGAAGGAACTCCCTGCGCCCGGGACCGCATTTCCGTCACGCTCTTCAGCGTTTCGTTCTCGTGGCCGGCGTAGCCTTTCACCGTCTCCACCAGGTTCGGAATCAAATCCGTCCGGCGTTTCAGTTGAACATCGATGCCGCTCCAGGCCTCCTCGGCCTGCTGCCGTGCGGAAACCAGGCGATTGTACAGGTTCATGATCCACAGCCCGATCACGACCACAATCGCCACCAAGGCTAAAAGGAACACCACACCAACCATAAAAAGATCACCCCCATTTCCACCATCGGACGGAATTCTCTACCACCTTAGCTGCTTTCTTCGCCCCGTATAAACTCGGGCTTCCGCGCCCGCCTTGCTAAAATCGGAGGTTTCCCTGCCGCCTCGCCGCACGAGGCGTCTCCAGAGAGGATTAACCGACCCCGTGGCCACCAATCCCACAGAATCCGACAACGCGCCCGATACGAGTCCTGACACGAGCATAGACAAAGTCTACGAGCCCCAGCGCTTTGAGCCCGGCTGGGCCAAAAAGTGGGTGGACGAGAAGCTGTTCCACGTCGAGGCGCACCCCGGCCAGCCGTATTTCTCGCTCGCGATTCCGCCGCCGAACGTGACCGGCTCCCTGCACATGGGCCACATGTTCGAGCACGCCATCATCGACGCGCTGATTCGCTGGCACCGTATGAAGGGCGAAAATACGCTCTGGGTCCCGGGCACCGACCACGCCGGCATCGCGACCGAGCTGATGGTCGACCGCCAGCTCCAGCGCGAACAGGGCAAATCCAAGCGCGACCTGCCCCGCGAAGAGTTCCTCAAGCTCGTCTGGAAGTGGAAAGAAGAAAACGGCGGCAAGATCGTCGAGCAGATGAAACGCGCCGGCGTCTCCTGCGACTGGACCCGCGAACGCTTCACCATGGACCCGGGCCTGTCCCGCGCCGTCCGCGAAGTCTTCGTTCGCCTGTACGAGAAGGGATTGATCTACCAGGGCGACTATATGGTCAACTGGTGCCCGCATTGCCATACCGTACTCAGCGACCTCGAAGTCGAGCACGAAGAAACCAACGGCAAGCTGTGGCACATCATTTATCCGATTAACGGATCCGACGAAACATTAGTCGTCGCCACGACGCGCCCCGAGACGATGCTGGGCGATACGGCTGTCGCCATCAACCCCGCCGATCCGCGCGCCGATCGTCTGAAGGGCGCCACGCTGAAGCTCCCGCTGATGGATCGCGACATTCCGATCGTGCTGGATGAGCTGGCCGATCCCGAGTTCGGCTCCGGCGCCGTCAAGATCACGCCTGCGCACGACCCAAATGACTTTGAGGTCGGCAAGCGCCACAACCTGGAGATGATCCAGGTGATCGGGCAGGACGGCAAGATGACCGCCGCGGCCGGCAAATACGCCGGAATGGATCGTTTTGAGGCGCGCAAACAGGTCGTCCAGGATCTCGAAGCCCAGGGCCTGATCGAGAAGATCGAGGACTACAAACTTTCGGTCGGCCATTGCCACCGATCCAGGACCATCGTGGAGCCGCTGGTTTCCAAGCAATGGTGGATGAAGATGAAGCCGCTGGCCAAGCCGGCGATCGAAGCCGTGGAAGACGGCCGCATTCAATTCGTCCCGGCCAACTGGTCGAAGACCTATTTCGAATGGATGTACAACATCCGCGACTGGTGCATCTCGCGCCAGCTCTGGTGGGGCCATCGCATTCCCGCCTGGCATTGTGGCGAATGCGATAAGGTCACCGTCGCGCGCGAGGATCCCTCGGAGTGCGTCCACTGCGGCTCGGGGAAGCTCAAGCAGGATGACGACGTACTCGACACCTGGTTTTCCAGCGGACTGTGGCCGTTCTCGACGCTTGGCTGGCCGGATGAGACCGACGACCTGAAGGCGTTCTATCCGACCTCTCTCCTGGTAACCGGCTTCGACATCATCTTCTTCTGGGCCGCCCGCATGATCATGTTCGGCATGGAAATGATGGGCGACGTTCCGTTCCGCCAGGTCCACATTCACGGACTGGTGCGCGACGCCGAGCGCCAGAAGATGTCCAAGACCAAGGGCAACACGATTGATCCGATCGAGATCAACAACAAGTACGGCACCGATGCCGTGCGCTTTGCCCTGCTGGTCAGCGCGGCTCCGGGTGGGGACATCGCGCTGAGCGAGGAGCGCATTGATTCCGAGCGCGCCTTTGCCAACAAGATCTGGAATGCGTCGCGCCTGTTGTTTAGCAAGCCGCACGAAGGCGCGGGCAAGCCGGTCTCGCTCGCCGACCGCTGGATTGCGGATCGGCTCAATACCGCCGCGCGCGAGGCCAATCGTTACTTCGAGCAACATCGCTATAACGAGACGGCAAACGTTCTCTATCACTTCTGGTGGAGCGACTTCTGTGACTGGTATCTGGAGCTCAAGAAGCTCGACGAAGACTGGAGCTTCGCTTATAAGATCCATGAAGCGGCGCTGCGCCTGCTGCATCCGCTGATGCCGTTCCTCACCGAGGAGCTGTGGAGCCGCTATCCGGACGCCGTTAAAGAGGACAACGAAAAGCACTCCATTGCCTGGGCGAAGTATCCGCAGTTCGATCCCGCTGCCGAAGATACAGGCGCAGCCGCCGAGATGGCGACCCTGCAGGAAATCGTGACCTCGGCGCGGGCTGCCCGCGCGGATAATGGCGTCGACCCGAAGCAGACCGTCGAAGGTGTGCTCTATGCGCAGGGTTCCGCGTTCCAGGTTGCCGAAGTGAATGCGGAAGCGATCGCCCGCCTGGCGCGCGTCCAGCTCGAGCTCAAGAACGAAGCGACGACCGGTATGGAAGCCGGCGAAGGCTTCCTCCTGAAACTCAACCTGAAGGTGGACGTCGAGAAAGTCCAGAAGAAGATCGACGAGCTTGAGAAGGTCGTCGAGAAACTGGACCGCCAGCTTTCCAATGAGAAGTTCACCTCCAAGGCTCCGGCGCACGTGGTCCAGGGCATGCGCGATAACAAGGGGGATTACGAAGGGCAGCTCGCCAAGCTCCGGGCATCGCTCGACGGCTCGTAAGGCGGGCGCTTTAGCCGACGTTACGCATTAGCGTAACTCGGTGAACGAATCGCGACGCCGGGCCTCCGCGCCCGGCTTTCCCATGTTGAACCTCACCCACATCCACCAGCACCTTCCCGGCCGACCCGTCCACTGGTTTCCCACCACCGACTCCACGATGCTCCGTGCAGCCGAGCTTGCCCGGCAAGGCTCGCCCCATGGCACGATCGTCGGAGCCGATGAGCAAACCGCGGGCGTCGGCCGCCATGGGAAAGTCTGGCACTCCGCCCCCGGGCAGGGCCTGTGGATCTCGATCATTCTTCGCCTGGGGCTTCCCGCGGATCGTCTTCCCCTGGTGATGCTTGCGCTTGGACTGGCCGCGCGCGATGCGATTCAGGCGACCACCAGTCTTACGCCCGACCTCCGCTGGCCCAACGATGTCCTGATCAACAAAAAGAAGGCCGCTGGGATCATCGCCCAACTCGAGAGCACGCACTCGGAAAACGACGCCATCATCGCCGGCATCGGCATTAATGTCTCGCAGCGCGAATTCCCGCCGAACCTGGAAACGCCCGCCGACCTCCCTCGCTCTCGAAGGCAGCCAACATCACCCGCGAGGAGCTCCTCATCGAGCTTGCCCAACTGGTCGACCAACACACCGGGCTCATCGCCAAAGACCCGACCCTGATCCTCGACTCTTTTGCCGCTGCATCTTCCTACGCCAACGGTCTCCGCGTCCGCGCCGAATCAGGCGATCGCACAATTGAAGGCGTCACCTGCGGGCTCGACTCCAGCGGCTTCCTCCGAGTGAAAGAGGATAATGGAACAGTCGTCACCATCCTGGCCGGTGGTGTCCGACCCGTTTAGGTCCATTCAGAAATGCTGCTTGCACTCGACGTTGGCAACACCAACATCACCATCGGAGCCTTTGCGGGCGATGCGCTGAAGGGCCGCTGGCGCCTGCGTACGATTCGCGACCAGACCGCTGACGAGTGGGGTATTCTGCTGCGCAACCTCTTCACTCTGTCCGGGCTGGATCTCGATAAGGTCACCGGTGTCATTATTTCCAGCGTCGTGCCTGCCGTCGATCAGCCGCTGGAAGCCATGAGCCAGCGCTACTTCAACGCGAAGCCGCTGTTCGTGAAGCCCGGCATCGATCTCGGGATGGATATTCTCTATGAGAACCCCAGGGAGGTCGGCGCGGATCGACTGGTGAACGCGGTCGCCGGGCTTACCAAATACGGCGGACCCTGCATCGTGGTCGACCTCGGAACCACCATCAACTTCGACATCGTCTCGGCCGACGGCGAGTTCATGGGTGGCCTCATCGCGCCCGGTATCGGCATGTCCATTAGCGGCTTGTTTGGCAACACCGCCCGCCTGCCGATGGTCGACTTTCGCGAACCGGAAAAGCTGATCGGCTCGAATACCGTGGGCAGCATCACCTCCGGTCTGTACTACGGTTTCATCGGGCTCATCGACGGGATTGTGGAGCGCGTCTCCGCCGAGCTCGGCCCGGAGACGAAGGCCGTCGCCACCGGCGGGCAGGGGCAGGAGATCGTCAAAGGCTCCCGGCTGGTGAAGCTCTACGATCAGGACCTGACGCTGGATGGGCTGCGGCTGATCTGGGATCGGCATGAGGCTGGTCGTTTAACGTTGGGTGGGGAGCCAGGCAATTGAGCACCGCCCCAGAAAACTACTTCAACTACTTCACCGAGGTCGAAGAGCACTTCCAGCGAGCCCGCGGCACCGGCTTGTTCCTGCTCTCCCCGGTCGACTGGGCCCTCATCGAGGCCTGGAAGAATGGCGGCATTCCGCTGGAGGCCGTCCTGCGCGGCATCGATCAGGCGTTCGAGAAGTGGCGAGCCCGTCCGCGCCCGCGCCCGCATTCATATGGTCAATTCGCTGGCCTATTGCGCCCAGGCGGTCACGGCTGAAGCGCAAGCCATGGCCGACGGCAAACAAACGACAAAGAAAGAAGTCGAGCCGCCGTTCCAGACCAACGAAGTCGCCGACTATCTGACGGCCAACGCGGAAGCGCTCCGCAAAGCCGGCCAGCCCGACCTCGCCGATTCTCTCGACGCGCTGAATACCGCGGAAATCACCGGCGACCTCGAACAGCTCGAACAGCGCCTCACCGTTCTCGAAGAAAAGATGATCGCCCGCGTCCGCGCCAACGCCTCCGACGAAGCGATGCTGAACGCGCGCCAGGCGCTCGATTCCCAGCTCAAGCCGTATCGCGGCAAGATGTCGACCGAGCAGCTCGCGATGTTGGAGCGCCAGTTTCTGGACCGCCAGCTCCTTGCCGACGCGAAACTCCCCCGGCTGAGTTTGTTTTATTTGCATCAATAAGACTAAAATTAAGCTGGACTATTATGGTATTCTGGCCCCCCAGGGGCGTATGAGAAATATCGTGATTGGGCTTCTGCTTTTTGCGAGCTGCGTTTGTGGTCAGCAAAGACGTGATGTTGGTGTGGTCACAACACAGCTAAACCAGATTGTTCCGTTGGTTATCGTCGGTGAAGGCTGGACCCAAAGAATCATCATTCAGAACGTCGACACTCTAGGTAATAGCATCGTCGGCCACTTGGCTTTCTTCACTACGGACGGAGAGCCATGGACAGTTGACCTAGCAAATCTAGGATCCTCCTCATCCTTCCCGGTAAATCTTGCTCCTGGGCAGGCGGCAGTGTTCGAAACGGTACCTTCGAACGAGCCACAAACGCTAGGGTGGGCCGCGTACCAGCCTACTGACGACATCGGCGACATGTTTGGCCAAGTTACTTTCAGAAAGCAGTCAGAAGGACGTGCCGATTTGATGACTTCGTTGCCACTTGGAGCGGAAGCCACGGACTCAATGAGCGTATTCTTCGATAACACAGGAGGCAACTACACTGGCTTCGGGATCGTGACTCCATACCTTTGCTTCTCAACAGACTGCAGCGTTCAGCGAGATTTGCAGGTGACAATCAGGCGACTCGATGGCTCTACTATGGGTGAACATATTGTTCGTCAAGCACCCAATCGCCTTTCTTGGGTCAACCTCGGTGTTCAGTTCCCGGAAACTGTTGGATCTGTTGGCACAATTTCAGTTGCCCCGGTGGAAAAATACAGTGTTACTGTCACTGGTTTCAGTTTACAGTTTGCAGGCAACGGCGCATTTACGGCGATCATGCCCTTCGAAGACTAGTAGCGGCCCAGTCGGAAGTACTTCGCAGAAATTGCCGTAACCGGCCCCCGGTAACACTCCCGAAACCGAACCGTTGTACACTGAAGGCGTACGGAGGTGGGTTTTCCTAAGGTACCTGCTCCCGAGTAGGAGCCGCATTCGAAGTTCGGGCGGCGCTGGTGGCGCCGTTACCGGGGTTTTGTGCGGTCTGTTGGACCGCTCAACCGCCCTCCTTTTGCCCGACGATTGCCGCGTCTGCGGCGAACCTCTCACCAAGTTTTCCCGCGTGCCAGTGTGCGCCGACTGCCTGGCCGATCCCGAGCCGCTCGCCTCGGAATACTTCTGTTCCTCTTGCCGAACGCCCTTCGTCAACCCCTATCCGCTGGATGAGCACGGCCAGTGTGACCTGTGCCGCCAGGGGCTCCGGGGCTTTGACGCCGTCTATACCTACGGGTCCTACGAGGGCCGTTTGCGCGAGCTGATCCATCTCTATAAATTCCAGGGGATGCGCCCACTGGCCCGGAATTTCGGCGGATTGCTGGCGCGGGCGATCCCGCGCGAGCAGGCCTATGACGCGATTGTTCCCATGCCGCTGCACTGGTTCCGCCAGTGGCAGCGCGGATTCAATCAGTCCGAGCTGCTGGCCCGCGAGGTCGGCCGACGCTGGCACACTCCCGTCCGCCAGCCGCTGAAGCGGAAAAAGTGGAAGAATCCGCCGCAAGCCGGGCTGACCAATGCCCAACGCCGCAAGAACGTCCAGGGCGTATTCGAGGCGACCGAACGGCTGGACGGCATGAAGATTCTGCTGGTCGACGACGTCATGACCACCGGAGCGACAGCCAGCGCCTGTGGCCGCGTTCTGAAGCGGGCCGGGGCCGCCCATGTGGCGTTCGCCGCCGTCGCCCGGACCGACCGCAGGATCGGATTCGATTCTCGGAGCAGAGTTTCGCGGCGCACCCGCGGCTCCCGCGGTGGAGCACGGAGGCGTCCAAAATCCCACGGTGAGAGGGACCCACGCATGATGGTCAGTCAGGAAAGCGGTGACCCCGAGATAATATTCTCGGCCTCGGGAGGCCGGCCATGATCGGCATCCGTAAAGAACGTCTTCATCGGCCGGTTCTGGTGCTCAACGCCAGCTATGAGCCGATTAATGTCTGCGCCGCGCGTCGCGCGCTGGTGCTGGTGCTCAAGGGAGTCGCGTCCGCCGAAGAACACGGCGCCGGGCACATTCGCTCGGCGCAGGCGGCGGTCCCGGTGCCCAGCGTCATCCGGCTGCTCGAATACCGGCGCATTCCCATGCAGACCCGCGCCCTCTCGCGCAAAAACATCATGCTGCGGGATCGCTATACCTGCCAGTACTGCGTCAAGACGTTCAGCGCCAATGAGCTGACGCTGGACCATGTGCTCCCCCGGTCGCGCCGTGGCGGAACCACCTGGGAAAACCTGGTCGCCTGCTGCAACCCCTGCAACAACCGCAAGGGAAATCGCACGCCGGAGGAGGCTGGAATGCGGTTGGCCCGGCTGCCCAAGCCGTTCACGCTACATACGTCGCGCCACCTGATGCGGTTGCTCGGGAAGAGCGATACGCAGTGGCGGAAGTATCTCTTTTATTAGTCGCGCTGTCTGGCCGGCTCATGCGCGCCATTGGTCAGCGCTCGGTTTGTGATCGCGCTTGCTGTCGATCGGCATTCGCGGCCTCGGCCCGCGCTCGTCCCGTATGGCGCGCATCCATTTCTGTCGCCCAAATATCGTCGACACCGAGGTCGGGACAAATCCCGCCGCCCTCTCCCGGGTGACGCTACAATCTAGAAATGTCTCTCATTGTCGTTGGCTCAGTAGCCTATGACGGCGTCGAAACGCCGCACGGAAAAGTGGACCGCATGCTGGGAGGCGCGGCCACCTATATCTCCCTTTCCGCCAGCTACTTCACCAAGGTTGGCGTGGTTGCCGTCGTCGGCGAGGATTTCTCCCAGGAAGATCATGACCTGATGGCCGGCCATGGCGTCGACCTGGAGGGCCTGGAGCGGGTCGCCGGCAAGTCCATGTACTGGAAGGGCAAATACACGCCCGACATGAACGATCGCGACACCCTGGTCACCGAGCTCAACGTGTTCGCCGATTTCGAGCCCAAGCTTCCGGATAGCTACAAGGATCACGAGTACTTGCTGATGGGCAACATCCAGCCGCGGCTGCAGCGCCACGTGCAGGAGCAGATGAAGAACCTGAAGCTCTCCGGCGGCGACACCATGAACTTCTGGATCTCGGATTTCCGCGAGGAACTGCTCGCCACCATCCGCAGCTGGGGTTTCATGCTGATCAACGATGGCGAGGCCCGCATGCTCTCCGGCGAGCACAACATGCGCAAGGCCGCCGAGAAGATCATGGCCATGGGTCCGCACACGCTGGTCATCAAGCGCGGCGAATACGGCGCGATGCTGTTCCATAAGGACAGCTACTTTGTCGTTCCCGGCTACCTGCTGGACGATGTCTTCGATCCCACCGGCGCCGGCGACTGCTTCGCGGGCGGCTTCATCGGCTACCTAGCCGAGCAGGGCATCGACATTGAGGACGACGAATTCGATCGCCACGAACTCAGCCGCGCCGTGATCTACGGTTCGGTCATGGGCAGCTTCTGCTGCGAGCGGTTCGGCGTGGAGCGCTTCCGCAGCCTGAAGCGCGCCGAAATCGACGCCCGCTTTGAGGAGTTCCGCGAATTCACGAAGTTCTAATTGACGACAAGCATTATTAAGTGGATCCAGGAGCCGCGCCCGTGGGAAATCTTGCCCGGCGCGGCTTTCATCGCGTTTAGCCAAAGATCCCTCACCAGCCACTGAATCCAGCCGTGAGCAACTCTCTCAAAATTCCCTACACCAAAGCCCACGGGGCCCGGAACGACTTCCTGTTGACCTGGCAGTCCGATCTCCCCGATGAACTGGCCCGGGATCACGACACCCTGACCCGTCTGGCCGTCGCCATCTGCACGCGCCATACCGGAGTCGGCGCCGACGGCTGGATCCTGATCTCCGGGGAGCTCGGGTCGGCCAACGTCTCCCCCGCCGACGCGGTGATTGAACTGTGGAACTCCGATGGCAGCCGCAGCGAGATCTCCGGCAACGGAACCCGCTGCGCCGCCGCCCGCATGGTCGCCGCGACCCATGACACCCGGATCGTGCGCATCGCCACCGGAGCCGGCGTGAAAACGCTTACCCTGCTTCAGCGCGACGACCTCCGTTATTCCTTTGAAATGAATATGGGAGCGGCCCGAATCGAGGAGGTCGAATCGCAGATCGTCCCCGGCCGGGACGCTGTGATCCTGAACGTCGGCAATCCACAGCTCGCCGTATTTGTCGACAACTTCGATTTCGACTGGCGCACCCTGGGCGCGAAACTGGAGCGCGACCTGCATTTTCCAAACCGCACGAATGTATCGTTCGTTCAGGTTTTAGACGATCATACAATTGACGTGCGGTTCTTTGAGCGGGGCGCCGGCGAGACGATGAGCTCCGGTACTGGCTCAACCGGTGCGGTCGCGGCATCGATCGCGCGCGGCAAAGTCCGCAGTCCAGTGGAGGTACGAACCCCCGCCGGGCCGTTGCGTCTGCGCGTATCCGATCATGGGGAATATCTATTGACCGGACCTGCCGAGATCGTCGCGACTGGCGACTTCTATTGGGATCCCGCGCGCGGTTGAGACGGCGCGGATCGCAAACCATGATAATTTAGCAAGGCAGAACCCACTGGCACAGAGAGGCATGACGACGAAACCAATGAGCAAATACGCACAGGAGCTGTCGAAGAAAATTGAGTCCAAGCAGGCGCGCGTCGGCGTCATCGGACTGGGCTATGTCGGCCTCCCACTGGTTGTGGAGTTCGCCGAAGCCGGTTTCCACGTCACGGGAATCGATGTGCAGCAGTCCAAGGTGGACGCCATCAATCGCGGCGAATCCTACGTGCAGGACGTTAAGACCTCTGTGCTGAAGCGGCTGGTCGAAAAGGGTCTGGTCACCGCCACCACCGACTTCAGCGCCGCCAAGGACCTGGACACTTTCAATATCTGTGTCCCCACGCCGCTCCGCAAAACCAAGGATCCGGATATGAGCTACGTGGTGAACTCCTGCCAGGAACTCGCCCAGCATTTCCACCCCGGCTCGCTGGTGATCCTGGAATCCACCACCTATCCGGGCACCACCGACGAGCTCATGCTCCCGATGTTTGAGGAAGCCGCCGGCGGACTCAAGGTCGGGGAAGATTTCTTCCTCTGTTTCTCGCCCGAGCGCGTGGACCCCGGCAATCCCAAATACCAGACCAAGAACATCCCGAAAGTGGTCGGCGGCATCACGCCGGAATGCACCCGCATCGGGGCGCTGTTCTACCAGCAGGCGCTGGATACGGTGGTGCCGGTGGGTTCCACGCGCGTCGCCGAGATGGTCAAGCTGCTCGAAAACACCTTCCGTATGATCAACATCGGGCTTGTGAACGAACTCGCGCTGATGTGTGACCGCATGGAAATCAACGTGTGGGAAGTGATCGACGCCGCCGCCACCAAGCCGTTCGGCTTCATGCCGTTCTATCCCGGCCCCGGGCTCGGCGGGCATTGCATCCCGATCGACCCGTTCTATCTGTCCTGGAAGACCAAGCAAAGCGGCATCGAAGCGCGCTTCATTGAGCTGGCGGGCTACATCAACGGGCAGATGCCGGCATTCGTGGTCGACAAGATCCAGAACGCGCTGAATGAATACTCCAAGCCCCTGAAGGGCTCCAACGTGCACATCATGGGCGTCGCTTATAAGAAGGACATCGACGATGTGCGCGAATCGCCCGCGCTGGACATCATCCACCTGCTGGGCAAGCGTGGCGCGACCGTCACCTACAGCGACCCCTATGTTTCCAAGATCAACCACGACGCCATCACGATGACCCACGTCGATCCGGCGGAAGCGATCCCTTCAGCCGACTGTGTGGTGATCGTCACCAACCACAAAGATTTCGACTACGCCTCGCTTGTAGATCAAGCCAAGGTGATCGTCGACACGCGCAACGCGCTGCAGAACTTCCAATCCGAGAAGATCTTTCGCCTCTAGGTAGCGACGGGTTTGCTACCCGTCGTTGAATTCGTGAAGGTGGGGCGGGGCCATGCCGCGCCAGGTAGCGAACAGGCTACTGCTGCGTCGGCGGCGCAAATGGATCGGCCGCTGCAGGCTCCCCGCCACCGAAATACGCGTCATTGAACACGACGTTCGTTGCCGCTTTCGCCTCATCCACCTTTTCCCGGCCAATCTGCGGAGCCAGCTTTTCCGCAATCTCGTCTTTCACGTCCTCAAACGGGATGAAACCCCGTTCGCGAATCGTGATCAGGTGATACCCGTACTGAGTCTTGATCGGGTCGCTCACCTCGCCAATCGGAATTGAGAACGCCGTATCGGTGAATTCCTCGATCATCTCCCCGCGCCGGAAAACGCCCAAATCCCCACCGTTACTGCCCGAGCTTTGATCGTCGGAGTCCGCCTTCGCAATGTCGGCGAAAGCCTCCCCGGCCTCAATGCGATCCCGCAACTGCGTGATCTTCTCCAGAGCCTGGATATCGGTCAGGTCCTCTTGCCCCTCCCGCACCGGCAGCGGAGAGCCTTCGAACCGGATCAGGATATGGCTTCCCGTGGCCTGTTCGTAATCGTCGCGATGCTCGTCATAGTAGGCGCGCAGCATCGCCTCATCGGGCGGTTCGGCGAGCATCTGCTCATAGGTGTGCGCGGCCAGAATCCGCTCAGCCTGCAGTACGACCTGCATCTGCACCGACGGATCCAGATCCAGGCGCCGCCGCCGGCCTTCCTGCGCCATCACCTTCAGCTCCACGATCTGCTCCGCCAATTTCCGGCGAGCTTCGGGGGTCTGCACCTGCGCACGCTGCGAAGCCGGGAGCGTCCCCAAAATCAGCTCAAACATCGATCGCGTGATCTGCTCATCGCCCACCGTCAGCACCACCGGATCATCCGTTTGTTCCCCTGCTTGTCCAAAAGCCGGGATCAGGAATACGAGGAGCAACAGGGCTGCCAGCAGGGGCGTGCGTTTCATTCCCCCAGCATAACAGGCAGGTTCCGAAAATCTCCGCGTACACTGGAAAAGATCGTATGAATCCGGAGCCTGCCAGCCGCATGGCTCCACGCCTTTCCATCGCCTATGAATCACCGTGCCTACGGCGGATCGTTTCTTCTGGAAACCGCCGCCGCCTCCTTCACTCCAGAGGACTTCACCCCCGAGCACCGCGCCGTCGCCCAGACCACCCGGGATTTTTGGCAGCGCGAGGTCGAGCCAAACCTCGCCGCCATTCTTCGCCAGGACTTCCCCGTTCTCATCCGCACCGTTCGCAAGGCCGCGGAGCTCGGCCTGGTCTCCGCCCTGGTCCCCGAGCGCTACGACGGCATGGAGATGGACCTCGTCTCGGACCTCATTGTCACCGAGGGCGTCGCGCTGGACGGTTCCTATTCCATGGCCCACGGCGCGCAGTCCGGAATCGGCGTTCTGCCGCTTCTGCTCTTCGGAACCGAAGAGCAAAAGGAGAAGTACCTGCCCGGGCTCGCCTCAGCCGAGCTGATTGCCGCCTATTGCCTGAGCGAAGCCCAATCTGGATCCGACGCCCTGAACGTCCGCACCCGTGCCGAGCTTTCCCCGGACGGCACCCACTACGTCCTGAACGGGCAGAAAATGTGGATCACCAACGGAGCCCTGGCCGACCTCTACACGGTCTTCGCCAACGTTATTACGGGTGATCAGCCGCCGCGCTTCACCGCATTCCTGGTCGAGCGCAATTGGGAAGGCGTGCGCCACGGCGCCGAGGAAAAGAAGATGGGGCTCAAGGGCAGCTCCACCACGGCCCTCTACTTCGATGACGTCCGAGTGCCGGTGGAAAACGTCCTCGGCGAGGTGGGCCGCGGACACATCGTGGCGCTCAATGTCCTGAACCTGGGACGCCTCAAAATCGGCGCCTATGCGGTCGGCAAGTGTCGCTATCTGATCGAAGAATCGGTGCGCTACGCCGCCGGCCGCGAAGCCTTCGGCAAGACCATCGCCGACTTTGGCCTGATCCAGGAAAAGCTCGCGCGCATGGCCGAGCGCCTCTTCGTCACCGAATCGATGACCTATCGCATCGCCGGGATGATCGAAGCGCAATTGGGCGACGGCGGCTTCGAAGCGCTCGACTGGGACGAGCCGGAAACCGCCACCACTCTGATGAAGGCGGCCGAAGAGTTTGCCACTGAGTGTTCTTTCGTCAAGGTCTACGCCTCTGAAGCCTTGGACTCAGTTTCCGATGACGCTGTTCAGATTTACGGCGGCTACGGCTACCATCAGGACTACCCGGTCGAGCGCGCCTACCGCGATTCCCGTATCTATCGCATCTTCGAAGGAACGAATGAGATCAATCGTCTCGCTGCGGTGACCATGCTCCTTCGCCGAGCTCGCAAGGACCGTCTGCCGCTGGCCGACGCAGTCAAAACGCTCGACCTCACCCCGGACTCCAGCGCGCTCGTAAACGCCAAGAAAGTCGCCCTGCTGATGTTCGGCGCCGCCTACGAAGCCTTCGGTGGTGAGATCGAAGCGCAGCAGGAGATCACCGCCCGCATCGCCGACGTCCTGATCGACATCTTTGCGATGGAGTCGACGCAACTTCGCGCCGACCGCGTCGCCAACTCCGGGAAGGGCAACCGGGCGGACCAGGCTCGCGACATCGCCGATCTGTTCACTGCCAAGGCTCACCATCGCATTCGTCAGGCTGCTTCCGACGTCTTCGCCGCGTGCGTTTCCCCCGATACCGCCAAAGCCCGGCTCGCTGCCGTGGACCAACTCCTCGCCTCGGACCTGGTGGACACCATCACTCTGCAACGCCGCATCGCTGCCCGCTTACGTTCCTGACATCTGAGTTCATCTGCGTCGATCTGTGGCTAGAACACATTCGCTCCCCGTGCCCAGCTGCGTCCGCCGTTCTCGCAGCGCCCCACCCCGAAAATGCTAGAATCGCGGGCGACAGCCTATGATCCGCATCGCCAACGGCCAGGGCTTCTGGGGCGACTCCCTGGAGGCGCCCGTCGAGCAAGTCCGCCGCGGCCCCATCGACTTCCTGACCCTCGACTATCTTGCCGAGGTCACTATGTCGATCCTCGAAAAGCAGCGGTCGCGCGACCCCAATGCCGGCTACGCCCGCGACTTTGTCGCCCTGATTGATCGCATCCTGCCTGACATCCGGGAACGCGGCGTCAAGGTTATCGCCAACGCGGGTGGCGTGAACCCCATGGGTTGCCGCGATGCGATCCTCGCCGCGGCCCGCGCTCAAAAGATCCCGCTCACGCTTGCCACCGTCACCGGCGACGATATCACCGATCGCCTCGACCGCATCCTCGCCAGCGGCATTGAACTCCGCAACATGGATACCGGCGAGCCTCTGGAATCCATCCGCGACCGCGTCGGCCGTGCCAATGTTTATCTGGGAGCCTTCCCCGTCGCGGAAGCACTGGACCGCGGAGCCGACGTCGTCGTGACCGGACGCGTGGCCGATGCCGCACTGGTGCTCGGCCCCATGCTCCACAAATACCAGTGGGCGCGTGATGACTGGGATCGCCTCTCGGCCGGCATGATCGCCGGACACGTCGTCGAATGCGGCGCGCAGGGCTCCGGCGGCAACTGTCAGGTCGACTGGGAAACCATCCCCAACCTTGCCGACATCGGCTACCCGATCGTCGAAGTCGAAGCCGATGGAACCTTCGTCGCCACCAAACACGCGGGCACCGGCGGACGCATCACCGAAGCATCGGTCAAAGAACAGCTCCTCTACGAAATCGGCGATCCCCGCGAATACATCACGCCCGACGTCGTCGCCGACTTCACCACCATCCACCTCGCGCAGGACGGCGAGGATCGCGTCCGCTTCAAGGGCATCCAAGGCCATCCCGCCACCAATTTCTATAAGGTTTCCATCAGCTATTCCGCCGGCTACAAAGCCATGGGACAGATGGCCTACGGCTGGCCGGACGCCTACAAGAAAGCGCGTGCCGCGGACCGCATTCTCCGCGAGCGCCTCGAACGCCTCGGCCTCCACTTCGACGAAATTCATACGGAGTTCCTCGGCGCGAACGCTCTCCACGGGATCGCCGCCGCTGAACCATCTCCCGAAATCGAGCCGCACCTGAACGAAGTCGTGCTCCGCGTCGGCGTGCGCTCGGACGACCGCAAAGCTGTGGACCGCTTCACTCGCGAGATCCCGCCGCTCGCGCTCAACGGTCCGCCCGTCGCTTCCGGACTCGGACTCGGCCGCCCGCGCGTGGAGGAAATCGTCGCCTTCTGGCCCGCGCTGCTGCCAAAATCGGAGGTCCAGCCAGTCGTTGAAATTTGGTCCAGCGAAGAGGAGAAGGGCTAATGGCGAAAAAGCAACTCATCGAACTGGCGCACGCCCGCTCCGGCGACAAGGGCAACAAGTCGAATATCGGTCTCATCGCGCGCCGACCCGAAGACTACGAAGTTCTGGTCCGGGAAGTCACCGCCGAACGTGTTGCTGAACACTTCGCCGGGATCGTGCTGGGCAAGGTCGAACGCTTTGAGCTCCCAAATCTGGGTGCGCTGAATTTCCTGCTTCATGACGCGCTGGACGGTGGCGGCACGATGGCTCTCAAAGCCGACCCCCAGGGTAAAACCTACTCCAGCGCACTGCTGCGAATGGAAATCGACGTTTAATCCATGAGTGATCTGGTCCAATACGAACGCAACGGTGGCGTGGCGAACGTCACGCTGAATCGCCCTGAGAAACGCAACGCACTCAGCGCGGAACTCATCGCCCAGCTCCACCAGACCATCTCCCAGGCGGCCGACGATCCCGAAGTCCGCGTCATCGCGATGCGCGGCGAGGGCAAAGACTTCTGCGCGGGGATGGATCTGAACCTCCTATCCAGCACCGGCGACCAGGAGGTCATGCAGCACCTCGCCACCGCCCAGTCTCTGGCGGACCTTTACCTGACGATGCGCAAGCATCCCCATCCCATCGTGTCCGTCGTGCACGGGCGAGCCGTGGGTGGCGGTTGCGGCTTGGCCATGGCCAGCGATCTGGTGCTCGCCGCTGAGTCCGCCTCCTTCCGCTACCCGGAAGTGAACCTCGGCTTCGTCGCGGGCATCGTGACCTCTCAGCTCCTCCGCGTTGTCGGCGAAAAACGAGCCTTCGAAATCATCGCCCTCGCCGAGCCCATCCCTGCGCAACAGGCACTCACTTGGGGCATGATCAATCGCGTCTGGCCGGACGAGGATCTCCACGAACAAGCGACCGCCTTCATCGACGCCCTCGCCGAGAAATCCGCCACCGCGCTCACCCTGACCAAGGACCTGATGTATCACATTGATGGGATGACGTTCGAATCCGCCATGCACGCCGGACTCTACGCCAACGCACTCGCCCGAATGACGCCCGACGCCCGCGCCGGATTCGACAAGTTCGTCAATAAGAAACCCTAGCCCGTGTCTTGCCCGCACCGGCCATGCGTTGGCGCCATATTCAGAACCGCGCGCGATAGCAAGTGCAACCCAGACGACCACGCACCACAATGTCGCTATGTATGGTTAAGCGCATTCAGAAGCGCAAGGGGTAGCGCGCCAACGCACTCGCCCTCCGCGAATAAACCCACACCGCAAGAATCATCAAGAATTTGTCCAAAAGCTGGGGTATCGTATGACGATGCGGGCAATGCGAGCCTCACTTCCTTCCACGGCGCGATCCGGCGAAGAACGATTCGCCAGGATTCAGCCCTTGCTCGGGTATTTGTCTGAACACCGTGATCAGGAAACCTCCCTGGACGTCTGGCCTCACAGGCGAAGCTCTCGGAGTTTCACCTGCACCGAATCTTTACGCGAACCGCGGGTGAGACGCCCAAGCAGTATTCGCTGCGGCTACGGCTCGGCGAGGCGGCGGTGATGTTGCTGACGCGCTGCGATTCCATCCTCGATATCGCCCTGTCCTGTGGGTTCCAAAGCCACGAGGTCTTCTGCCGAGCCTTCCGCCAGCGGTTCGGCCGGAGCCCCGCAGCTATCGCCGCCGGGGATTCCGGTCGCCTGTGACGCCGGCGATGCAGACTCGCCATGCCCAACTAGCCCGAACGATTGAGCCCTGCGTAGGGCTCTACCGCATGTCTCTTCAACCTGGTCCTGAAAGGAAGGCCATGAGCTATCAGATCGAAACGAGAGATCTCCCCGAGCAGAAACTCCTGTCCGTGACCCGGCGCGTCCCGCAATCGGAGATCGCCAAGACGATCGGCGAAACACTACCGTTGATCTTTGTCTATGCGCAAAAGAACGGCATTGCGATCGCGGGTCTCCCCCTCACCAGATATCCGGACATGAATCCGGGATTGGTGACTTTGGAGCCCGCCATGCGCATTGTCGACGCCTCAAGTGCCTCCGGTTCCAAGGAGGCAGAGGCCGAGGTACAACTCACGTCACTCCCCGCCGGGCCGGCCGTAATGACGCTGCACGCCGGACCCTACGACACGCTGCACCAAGCCTACGCGGCTCTGCAGAAGTGGATGGAAGCCGAAGGGCGAGTTGCTGCGGGTCCGCCCTGGGAAGAGTATCTGACCGACCCGGGAGAACACCCGAATCCCGAAGACTGGCGTACGGAAGTCTATTGGCCCCTCAAGGCGTAGGGTCAGCAACCTCCTTCAGAACCGAGAGCAGGACCGCCAACAAATCACACGCTCTCGAAGCGTCAGCCGTATTCAGAACCGCGCGCGATAGCAAGCGCAACGCAGACGACCAGGCACCACAATGTCGCTGGCGTCAGCCAAATTCAGAAGCGCAAGCGGTAGCGACGCACAACGCACTCGCCCTCAGTTCTGATACAGACCGCGAACTCTCGGTGCGTCAGCCGCATTCAGAACCGCGCGGCATGCGAGCCGAAGCTTCAGCGTAGGCTGGTGGAGCGGGGCCATACCCCGCTAGCCTTACTTCTGCACCTTCTCGTCGCGCTCGATCTTGCCGTCGCGAATAAAGATGATGCGATTGGCGTGTTGCGCGATATCCGCCTCGTGCGTCACCAGCACGATCGTGTTGCCTTCATCGTGCAGCCGGCGGAACAGTGCCATGATCTCGATGCCCGTCTGACTGTCCAGGGCGCCGGTCGGCTCATCCGCCAGCAGCAGGGAGGGATGATTCACCAACGCACGCGCGACCGCGACACGTTGGCGCTGACCGCCGGATAGCTCGCTCGGCTTATGCAACATGCGCTCTTCCAGGTCCACCGCGCGCAAGGCCTCTTTGGCCTTCTCCACCCGATCCTTCGAATTCAATCCGGAATAGATCAACGGCAGTTCCACATTATGCAGCGCCGTCGCCCGAGCCAGCAGGTTGAACGTCTGGAAGACGAACCCGATCTCCTTGTTCCGAATATGGGCGAGCTCATCGTCGTCCATATCGCTCACCAGGTTGCCGTTCAGATAGTACAGCCCCGAGGTCGGCGTATCCAGACACCCGATCATATTCATCAAGGTCGATTTGCCCGACCCCGACGGACCCATGATCGCCACATACTCGCCCTTGCGGATCTCCAGATTCACCCCCGCCACGGCGTGGATCGTCTGGTCACCCATCACGTAGGTCTTCATCAAGTCCCACGTCCGGATGATGACGCCTTCCTGCTTCAGCTTTTCGCCAAGCTGTTTCTTGGTGAGCTTATGCCCTGTGGGCGCCAAGGTTGCATCAGCCATCGGCAAGCCTATTCCTGTTCCTCGAATATCGCGCCTTGGGAGTTGTCCACTTGCACCTTCGTCATGGGACGTAACGTACGGATCACCTGATACGGACCAATGATAATCTCATCGCCCTCGTCCAAGCCGGAAAGGATCTCGATGTCCGTCTCGCCCGTAATACCCGTTTCAACTGGATGGAACACGGCCTCATTCTGGTCGTTCAGTACGAACGCTCCGGTCAATTCCTTACGCAGCCGTTCCTGCTCGGCGAGATCGATCGGACCCCGCGCATCTTGCTTGGCGTCTTTCTCGCCGCGCTCGGCCGCCTCGATATCGCCTTGCTGGCGAACCGTCAGCGCCTGAATCGGCACACCCAGCACGTTCTCGTGCGTATCGGTCGTGATATCCGCCGTGCACGACAGTCCAGGCCGAACCGAATCCGGAGGACTATCCAGCGCGATTACCACCTTGAAATCCTTGGCCTCGGTCGCCGAGGTCGTGCTATTCGATGCCGCCTCGCCCGTTGACCGCAGGATCGCTGTATTGCCAATCTCAATAATGTGCCCCGGGAACGTCTTATCCGGAATCGCGTCAATGGAAACCTCGGCGTGCTGTCCCAGGGCCAGGTAGACGATGTCGGTCTCATCCACCGCGACCTCAGCCGTGATCAACGACATATCCGCGATCGTCATCACCGCCGACCCCGCCGAATTCTGAATCCCCGGAACCACCGTCTCGCCGACCCGCACCGGCAGGTTCGTCACAATCCCGTCCAGCGGCGAGATCACATCGTGCTTTTCCAAAATGTCCTGCATGCGCTGCAAGGAAAATTCCGCCTGCGCGACCCGGCGCTGCGAAGCACTCACCTGAGCCTCGGTCTGCGCCCGCTGCGATTTCAACTGATCCAGACGAAATTCGGCCTCCCGCACACCCGCTGCCGCGGACGTCAGATCCGTCTTCCGCTGATCGTATTCCAGCTTGGAGACCAACTCCTCTTCCCATAGCTCCGCCGTGCGGTCGAAAACCAGTTGCGCGTTCTCCATCGCCGCCTTGGCCTTGTCGACTGTGGCTTCCTGGGTCTTGATCGTGTCGTCCTGGACCTTCACTCCCGCTTCCGCCGCGGTTGTATCTGCCTCCACCGACGAAATATTTGCTCGCTGAGCCTCTACGTCTGCCTTCGCTTGCACGCTCTCGATCCGTGCGACCACCTGGCCCCTACGAACCCGATCGCCTTCGTTTACCAGCAATTCCACGATCCGGCCCTGGGCGTTCGCCGCTAAGTTGGTGTAAGTACGTGGTCTAATCTCTCCAGACGAGGTTACGATGGCCACCAGCGTCTCGCGCGTCACGCGAGCCGTCTGCACCGTCTCCTGCCCCCGATTCCGCAGACGAATGCTCGCATAAGTCCCGGCTCCCAAGGCCGCAAGGATAAGTATCCCGATGATAATTTTCGAACTGGTTTTCACTCGAACTTCTCCCCTCCGCCTGGACCGTCAGCCGACGGCCTATATGCACAACGCAGCAGACCTGGCGAAAGTTCCCGGAAATCACAGGAAACCCACGATCCGGCGCAACGGCCACCCCTGAACCGATCCCCGGCGTAAGAGCCGGCGTAAGAGAAAGATGTTCAGGTTCCGCCCCGCGATCTACCAAATCTCCAATCGGCAGAAATCCGCTCCCGAAGGACAGCGCGGGGATTCCGCTGGGGATCCAGCGTTCGGCAAATGGCACGACTACTTAACCACGACTACTTATACAAAGACGTCGAAAATTGCGCATGGGTAATGCCCCGCGCAAACTTCTCGCCGCTAACCCGAACAAATCCGGATAAATCCATCGCCCTGCCAGCAGCAGGATCCCGCCGGGCTAAACTATTAGTTTCCCATGAAACTGCACAGCCATACTATCACCCAGGGTCACGACCGCGCCGCTGCCCGCGCCATGCTCAAAGCCATCGGCTTCACGGATGAGGATCTGAAGAAGCCCATCATCGGCGTCGCCAACACCTGGATCGAGACCATGCCCTGCAACTACAACCTGCGGGCGCTGGCCGAAAACGTGAAACAAGGCATCCGCGAGGCCGGCGGAACCCCCATGGAATTCAACACCATCGCCATCTCCGACGGCGTCACCATGGGCACCGAGGGCATGAAAGCCTCCCTCATCTCCCGCGAGGTCATCGCCGACTCCATCGAACTGGTCGGCCGCGGACATATGTTCGACGGCATCGTCGCCCTGGTCGCCTGCGACAAAACCATCCCCGCCGCCGCCATGGCTCTGCTGCGCATGAACATCCCCGGCGTGATCCTCTACGGCGGATCCATCATGCCCGGCAAATTCAAGGGCATGGACGTCACCGTGCAGGAGGTCTTCGAAGCCATCGGAGCCCACTCCCGCGGCAAAATGTCCGACGCCGACTTCAAGGAAATCGAGAACGTCGCCTGCCCCGGCCCCGGCGCCTGCGGAGGCCAGTTCACCGCCAACACCATGGCCACCGTCATGGAAATGATCGGCCTCGCCCCCATGGGAACCGCCTCGATCCCGCAGGTCGACAAGCGCAAGGAATCGGTGGCCGAGCGCTGCGGCAAGATCATCATGGACGCCGTTCAGAACGAACGCCTCCCCCGCGACATCTGCACCAAGGCCGCCTTCGAGAACGCCATCGCCTCGGTCGCCGCCACCGGAGGATCCACCAACGCTGTCCTCCACCTGCTGGCCATGGCCCACGAGGCCGAACTCGACCTCGCCATGGAGGACTTCCAGCGCATCTCCGAGAAAACCCCGCTCCTGGTCGACCTCAAGCCGGCCGGCAAATTCGTCGCCGTCGACGTCGACAACGCCGGAGGCATGCCCGTCATCGCCAAGCGGCTCGCCGACGGTGGCTACGCCAACAAGGACGCCCTCACCGTCACCGGCCGCACCTTTGGCGAAGAAGCCGCCGACGCGCATGAAAATCCCAACGAGGTGATCCACACCCTCGACAACCCCATCAAGACCAGCGGCGGCCTGGCCATCCTGAGAGGCAATCTCGCCCCCGAAGGCTGCGTCATCAAGACCACCGGCATCAAGAACCGCACCCGCCGCGGCCCCGCCCGAGTCTTTGACCGCGAAGAGGACGCCATGCACGCCGTCACCTCCGGCGAGATCAAGTCCGGCGACATCATCATCGTGCGCTACGAAGGTCCCCAGGGCGGACCCGGCATGCGCGAAATGCTCGGCGTCACCAGCGCCATCGTCGGAGCCGGACTCGCCGACGAAACCGGACTCATCACCGACGGCCGCTTCTCCGGAGCCACCCGCGGCTACATGGTCGGCCACGTTGCCCCCGAAGCCCAGGCCGGCGGACCCATCGCCGCCGTTCAGGAAGGCGACATCATCGAAATGGACATCGACAACTGCACCATCAACGTCGAGCTGTCCGCCGAGGAGATGAACAAGCGCCTCCGCGAATGGACCCCCCGCCCGCCGCGCTACAAGTCCGGAGTCTTCCAGAAGTACGTGAAGTGCGTCGGCTCGGCCTCCAAGGGCGCCGTGACGGGGTAGGCAGGCCATTGATTCGACAAGAGTTAATTTCGTTATTAAACGAAACGGGTGTATCCTTTAATAAGCAAACCCCTTATTAAAGGTTCCTTGAATTGGCGACGGAAGAGATTGATAACAATAGGCTTGGGCGCTACGTGACGACCACCTACGGCAGCGAAACCGTCCGAGCCTTCGTTCCGCCTCCGCTTCCTCCGGATCCGCCTCTCCGTCTCGATCCCATGCAGCGGCTGCTGGAGGAGGCGGTCCAAGCCCTTGGGCGGTTGGACGGTTTGGCAACCCTTGCCTGCAGCTTGACCCTTGCCTCCGAAGCCCAGGCCGGCGGACCCATCGCCGCCGTTCAGGAAGGCGACATCATCGAAATGGAAATCGACAGCCGCACCATCAACGTCGAGCTGTCACAGGAAGAGATGAACAAGCGCCTCCGCGAATGGACCCCCCGCCCGCCGCGCTACAAGTCCGGAGTGTTCCAGAAGTACGTGAAGTGCGTCGGCTCGGCCTCGAAGGGGGCGGTGATGGGGTAGGCGTGCAGCCCGCCGTTGACCTGGACGGATCAGGAGATTGCAGAATTTTTGAGCATTTCTGCTGGTCCCGTAAGCCGAACGACCGGTTGGGCATCTGCAAGATGAACGTTCATTCGAAACTGAATCTGTCCCACGGCACCCGTGGTGGCTCGATGGTTTCTGGAAATCTCACGTAGAGTCTTCTCGACAGCACTATCGCGTCTGGGCGGGCGGAAGCCATTCGGTCTCCCGGTGAGATAGGCAGCCCCCGCGACCGAACATACTCGCTCTACGTCCCGAGGCTTCGGAAGTCCAGAACGAGAGTAGGCTGTGATTGTTGCGAGAGGGTTCTTTTTAAGCAGCAGATCCCAACATTCGGAGGAATGCGCATTTTTAGATCCATGGTGCGGGACTTTGAAAAAGTGCGCGACTTCTTGAGGGCGCGAAGACGAATGGACGACACCGTTCCATCCTTCAGTTGCCCCGGATGCGTCCTCCAAGTCCGCGCCTAATAGCGCAACAGCGTTGCCCACTCTGACCCATAGAACAATGCAGGTTTGATTGGGGCTTTGTAAGTCGGGCGCCTTCTATTTTCCTGAAGGGTGATGGCCTCTTGTAGTTCCGCGAATGCTCTGTGTACCGTCCCGTCCCCTGGACTTAGGGCCCAGACCTCCGCCGGAATCGAATGGTCTGTAGATCTGTATAGTAGACGGCGATCAGCGGATGCTAGGATCGGCCCCACTGCACTTTGGGTTTCTCCAGGGCTGCGCCTCTTCACGAGAAGGTCGAATACCTTTTCAAATTCCCTCGTCGCTTTGGTGTCGCTGGTTGCACTTCTTCCAGTTTCAACCGCACGAGCCAAGTCCTCGAGTGTATGCACGCGGGAGCAAACAAATCGAGCATTTTTGGATGCTTCGAGGAGGTCGGCGATGCCTCTTATGTGGTCGTCATGCCAATGTGTCGCTACTATGAGCTTGACGGATGCTGCGACGTCAACACCCAAGCTCTCCAGATAATCTAATGCTACAGGGCGCTGACTGTTGATTCCCAGGCAAGAATCAACAACAATCCATTGCCCTTCGCCGAGGTGGATTACTAGCGACTCACCGACACCTGGACCAAAGGTTGAGATCTCGATTTCGTCGATGTTGGGCCCTAGCTTATTCACCCTTTAACGTTTTTGCCAGAGTTTCAGCATCTATTGCCACTCTGTCTTTGGCAAACTTGTCGAGTGTGGGTCGTCGGACAAACCTTATACTTGAAATTCGTTCACGTTGACCCTGGTCTGAATCGCGATAACCAATAGTCCAGTAGAAGGCTGATCCTGCCTGAAGCAGGGGTAAATCGCTCAGTGACACCTCGCGTGTGTCCAGCTCAAGTCTTTCCTCTGGATTCAATGGGTCAGTGAGGTCGCGGACGATGGCGATGAATGTCTCGTCATTTTTCTTTTCTAAAACACTACCCACCCAGGATTGGAGGACCCTCATTCGACCTCGGGATGGGACGCGATCGCGTAAATGGACTAGTATGTCCTGATCCGTAAGCTCGATTTTTTCATCCGATGCAGAGACATCTTCAGCTTGCCTGGTCCCAGTCCCGAGGCGATTGAAGCGCACCTGTCTTAGAGTCGTTCCTGCATCCGCAACCGGAATCCACCGATTTCGGATTGGCGCAGCCTCTCTTGTCTCGGGTTCAGATGTCGTTGTGATATTGAACATACGTTTCACAGTCTCACGTCTCGGAAGTGTTCAACGACAAGATTCGAGTATTCCAGCATCGATTCCCAATGATCGATCAGTCTACTTCGAGCCCACAGCGCTCCAGTATCGCCGTCTGGTCTAAACTCTTCATTAATATGAATATAAATTCCTTCCGCAAATCGCGCAGATGGCTCGATCTTGATCCGAATGGTGCTGCCAACGTTAACGGGACGCTTGCCCTCCATTATCATTGAACGGAGCCCTGGGCCGCTCAGGACTTTGTTCCAGTGCTCTTTCGGAGCAAGCAGATGCCCAAAGTTGTGCCACTCCTCAGTGGAACCCGTTTCAAAATGGTAGGACCGGTTCATACCTAGTGCCGTAACGGGCGTGTGAGGTAATAGTTCTATAAGACTTGCTGCGAGGTCACGCAAGGGGTTGAAATGCGCTGGCGAGGTCGATTCGAATTGTAAACGTTCCTGGACGACTTGGAGATGGAACCAATCGGTGGAGAAATCTGAAAGGTTTCGAGCGATAGTCTTGATCTCAGCATTCTCGCCCTCCTCGGGGCGCATTAGTCCCTGATCTGCAATCCATCGCGGTTGGAAGATGGCTGGATTGAACGATCCGACAAGTACTATCGCCACTCCCTCTTCGGCAAGTTTCCACATACTCAAAGGTCTAACTATAGCTTATCGGACGCTTTCCTGACCGCCGGAAGGTCTGTGTACGGGTTTATGAGATCTGGCTTGGGAAAGCGAGGGCGTATGGATTGATGCGGAGGGAAACCCCGCAACGCTATACTCAATCCAACCCGACAGATTCACCCCGACCGCCGATGACTGTCACCGAGCAGGACCGCCAGGCCTTCGCCCGCCACGTCCTCCTCAACCCCGAGCACCGCTTCATCTTCTTCACCATCCCCAAGGTGGCCTGCACGGACCCGAAGGTGGCGCATAAAGTGGATCAAGCTCTTCATCCGCATGCAGGGAACCGTACCGATTACAGTCAGCCAAGGGATTAGCACGCCAACCTCCCCGCCAGCGGTCCACCATACCACCGAGCTCCAAACGGAACCCTGACCGTCAGGGAGGGGCCACTCGACCGCATGCTCACGCATGGCGGTTCGGTCGCGCCAGCCGCTCATTCAGAATCGCGACTGCCAAGGAGCGCAACGCACCTGACCGCCACCCGCAACGCTCCCCGCGACAGCGCCACAAGCCCCCCGCCCATCTCTTCCCGCCCATCTTCCCCCTCCCGTCTCCTCACCCCTCCTGAAAAAAGTCCTTCTCCCCCGCAATCAGCCACTTCCGGAAACACTCGCGACATCCCCGCGCAACCATCCCCCAAACTACGAACCGTAAGAGGTCAGGAGCTCCGCGCAGGAGGACCTGGCCCGGTGGAACCGATCGCGTTCGCCGGTCAATCGGCCGGTGTCGCGACTCGGTCAATGGTTGCGACCGCGGCAATCCAATCACCGCCAACGTACTGCGATCGTTCGCCCGGGCGATATTCGGGTGCTGTCCCCGGTGGCAGCCTAAATCATGCCGGACCCGTTATGCGGGTGGGGGATCCCCTAAATAGAAACACGAGGGAGTCATCGGGCGGTGGGAGTCACCGCCGGTGGGAAGTCGCTCACAAAAAAGGGAAACCCGAGCCGATACATCGGTTCGGGTCCGCCCCGAAAACTTAATTCTCAAAAACACCGGTCGCCGGTGAGGCAGCGAGTGTGGGCAGTTCCCGCTCACGACTGGCGATCAACCAGCGGCCTCGCCGGCGACCCTACGGTCGACCCGGACCCGCGCACATGGGTCAGTTGGTCAGGCCGTCGCGGTGTTTGAGGTGCTCACGCAGAAACCATTCCTGTTTCTCGAAGACTTGTACCGTCTTCGACAACAGGTCCACGGTGCCGGGATCATTGATCCGGTCGGCCATCTGTGCGGCATCTCGAAGCTCTTTAATTACCACCAGGCAGTTCGCGTCCGCTTCCTGCACCATCTCCTTCAACGATTGATGATCGCCGGCCGACTGCACCGATGCCTCGGTCTGCATGCGCGACGGCTGGAAGGCGCGCACGTCGTGGCCCATCATGCGGATGCGCTCCGCGATCGGGTCGATCGTCGCCAAAACCTCTTCGGCAAACTCGTCATACATCAGGTGGATGTCGCGGAACAACGGACCATAGGTCTGCCAATGATAATGCTTGTAGTTGGCATACAGAATGAACCCGTTGGCCACCTCGCGCTGCAGCTGATCGATCAACGGCTGCGCGTCCTGCACCGCCTGCGTCGCGTCTTTGCTCTTTGATCCAAACATTGCGTCCTCCTTGGTTGTTCCTTTAGAAGGATGCATTGCACAGCATTCTATTTCCGCCCGCCGATTTGTCTCCACCGCTTTGTCTCCACCACTGCCGCCCGTTGTTCTCCCCCGCTGAGGAATCCCGCCAATCCCACCTGCCTCCCGATCCGGTATAAGCTTTTTTGAGGGAGTTTTACGTTCTATGTCACAACGTTCGAAGCATCTGAAGTGGATTGTGCCCGCCGCGATCGGCGCCGCGCTGGTTTGGAATTTGCCCGCCCAGCCGCCCGCTTCCGGGGGCAACATCACCAATGCGACGCTGGCCGCCGCGGCCGACAATCCCGATGAGTGGATCACCTATGGCCGCGACTACTCCGAGACGCACTTCAGTCCGCTCGATCAAATCAACCTCAGCAACATCGATCGCCTGAAGCCGACCTGGTCCTTTGCGACCGACGCGCCGGCCGGCAGCGTGGAGGCCACTCCGCTGGTCCACAACGGCGTGATGTACGGCATTCTTCCCTGGGATGTGATGTTCGCCGTCGATGCCCGCACCGGCAAGTTCAAGTGGCGCTGGGATCCCGAAGTCCCGCGCGACCATATCTCCAAGCTGTGCTGCGGCCCGGTGAATCGCGGTGTCGCGCTCTATAACGGCAAAGTCTACGCAGGATTGCTGGACGGGCGCGTTGTCGCCCTCGACGCCGACAACGGTAAACTGCTCTGGTCGACTCAGGACACCGTCCCCGGCAGCGACACTATCCTGACCTCCGCCGTGCGCGTCGTGAAGGGCAAAGTCATCGTCGGATCCAGCGGCGCCGAACAGGCCGTGCGCGGCTACTTCTCCGCCTATGACGCCGAGACCGGCAAGCAGGCCTGGCGTTTCTATACGGTTCCGGGCGACCCGTCCAAACCCTTCGAACATCCCGAGCTCGAGATGGCCGCCAAGACCTGGAACGGCGAATGGTACAAGTACGGCGGCGGCGGGACCGCCTGGGACGCCATGGCCTACGATCCGGAAGCGGACCTTTTGTATGTCGGCACCGGCAACGGCGGACCCTGGAACCAGAACCTCCGCAGCCCGGGCGGTGGCGACAATCTGTTCCTCGCCTCGATCATCGCCGTGAAGCCGGATACCGGACGCATGGCCTGGTACTTCCAGGAAGTGCCGGGCGAGACCTGGGACTTCACCTCGGTACAGCCGATCATCCTGGCCGACCTCGAAATCAACGGCCAGATGCGCAAGGTCCTGATGCATGCGCCGAAGAACGGCTACTTCTATGTGCTGGATCGCGTCACCGGCGAGTTCATCTCCGGCAAACCGTTCGTCCAGCGCATGACTTGGTCGCTGGGCCTGGATAAGAATGGCCGTCCGAATGAAGCTCCCGGCGCGCGTTATACCTCCGAGCGAGGCATCAAGATCTGGCCGGGCGCCGGCGGCGCGCACAACTGGCAGCCGATGTCCTTCAATCCGAACCTTGGGCTGGTATTCTTCCCCGTCAATGAAGCGCCGACGTCTTACGATCCGATCACGCCCGACGAATTCAAGTTCACTCCGGGCCAGGGCAACACCGGCGTGAATTTCCGCGGCGTGGATGTCCCGGAAACCGCCTACGCCGCAACCCAGCCCGACGTTCAGGGACGCTACTTTGTCGCCTGGGATCCGGTGAAGCAGGAGGCCCGCTGGCGCAACAAGCTGGAGCAGGGCGCGCAGGTCGGTGGAACCATGGCGACCGCCGGCGGCCTGGTCTTCATGGGGCACGCCGCCTATAACGCCGAAACCGGCGAGAAGGTCTGGGAGGAGCCGCTGCTGGGCGAACGTCCGGTCACCTGGATGTCCTACATGCTCGACGGCAAGCAGTATATCTCGCTGTTTGCCCGCACCAATCCTGATAATCGCCTGTTTACCTTCACGCTCGATGGCGAGGGCGCAATGCCGCCGCTCCCGGAACGCCCCGCGGCGAAGGGCAAGGGTGCTCCCAAGGGAAAGGGCAAAGCCAAGTAAGTTCCTCCTCAAAGGACCTGGAAGGAAAGGCGATCCGCCACCGCGCGGGTCGCCTTTTGCGTTCCAGGACGTCCTGGTGAACTCTATCGCGGCCTTGTGCGGACCACGAAGATTTAAAGGGTGCACATTCTCAGCCGAAAAGATCCTCGGCGGACAATTTTGCAGACGGAGCGTGGGGAGTGAGTACGGACGCCGATGCAAATCTATCAACAATCTTTATATCCTGGGGCGGGACCCACCCCCGCTGATGATGTGATCGTGGCCCTCATGCAAGGGATGGGGAGCCATGTGCTCACCGGAGAACCCGATGTCGTGCGGGAACTCCAAGCCCAGATCTCCAAGGCCATTGCGAAGTTTCGCGAGAACCCGGAAATGGTTCGGCCCACCATCCCTGGCGCGATGCTCGCTATCCTGCGGACGCACAGCGAGAAGGTGGGGGAACACCATGTGGCGCAGCTCCAGGAGCGGCGCGCGCTGGTCGTCCTTCTGACCGAAGCCATCACCACCCTTGCCGGCGCCACCAACGAAACCGCCGAGCGCATGGATGGAATCTGCGCCGACCTGGAGCGCAGTCAGTCGCTGGACACCGAGCACGCCCTGGTGGAGGCGATGGAGGATTGCCTGAAGCGCCTCCGGGTGGAGCGGGATCTGCAGCACCAGACCGCCAACAAGCTGATGCAGGGACTGCGCGCCGGGCTTCTCCAAGTCGGGGAAACGCTGGTGGACATCCATGCCCCCGAGCCCATGGATCCCGCCACCGGACTCCCTGCGATGACCGCCGCCCTCGAAGCGTTCGACATCACCATCAAAGAAAAGCGGGAACCCTATACAGTCTGCGTCATGGTCCCGGGCCGCATGCGCACGATCAATGCGCGCCTCGGCTACGGTGTGGGCGACCAGATTCTGGCCGCCGTGAAGGACCGCATGATGGAACTGCTGGTCGGCGATGATCTGCTGTTCCGCTGGAGAGGCCCCTGCATCGTCGCTCTCTTGAAAGTCACGGGTGGCGATCTGTTGCAGCTGAAACGCAGGGTGGCGCAATCGATGAGTAATCGCCTCGAAAAGACTTTCGAGGTCGGCTCCCGTCTTGCGCTCGTCCCGATCACCTGCCGTTGGGAATTCGTCCCCCTGGAAGAACCCATCAGCGATGTCTGTGAACACATCAATCGCTTCATCGCCTCCCAGGACCTGGAAAATGGCGGGGGCGCGATGTTCTAATCACCGTCGGGAACAGAGTGCTTCCCCCTGACGTTCCGATCTCCCGCTCCTCCAGTTGTCAGCCTTCCAAAAACTCCTCTACAGTTGAATCATGGCGCCGCGCGTCTCGGTGGTGATTTCGACGTTCAATCGGCCTCAGACCATTGAGCGCGCGGTGAATTCCGCCCTGAACCAGACGATGCGCGACCTGGAGGTGATCGTCGTCATGGATGGACCGCGGCCGGCGACCAGGGCGCGGCTCGACGAGATCCACGATCCCGCGGTTGCGCGTCCTCCAGCATGAGACGCAACGCGGCCAATGTGCGGCGATCAATACCGGTGTTCGAGCAGCGCAAGCTCGGTGGGTCGCCACGATGGATGACGATGACGAGTGGCTTCCGAAAAAATTGCAGATTCAGCTCGCCGCCGCCGATGCCAGTCCCGTGGAGCGGCCCATCGTCGGATGCCGCTTTATTGCCCGATCCACGCCGGCGATGTCGTGTGGCCCTTCCGGTCGCCGCGCCCCGGGGAACCGCTGGCCGACTATCTGTTTTGCCGCACGCAATTCCGCTTTGGCGAGGGCATCCAGCAGACCAGTACGTTGCTGGCGCCCACGGACTTGTTCCTGGAGGTTCCCTGGGACGAAGCCGAAACCCGGCCACCGATATGGGCTGGCTGATCCAAGCCGGGCAGTCTGCCGGGTGTCGGGTTGATCCATCCGTCGGACCGCGCGCCGCTATCGGTTTGGAACCTAAACGGGACGCGGCATCGGGAGGAACCGCAGGGCTGGTGGATGTCCCGGGACTGGGCGCGCCGTATGAGACCTGCGATGACGCCCAAGGCCTATGCGGGATTCCTGCTGACGCAGGTCTCCGCGAATCGGCGTCGCCGCGGAGAGTTCCGTGCCTGTTTTCCGATCCTCTGGGAGGCATTCCGGAACGGAAGTCCGCGCGGGATGGACCTTGCGGTATGGGCACTGACCTGGTTGAGTCCGGTCGGTCTACGCACCAGCGTGAGCCGTGGTTTTCGAAAACGAAACGAGGCTGTCGCGAGCTAGTTGCGGCTGTTCGGGCAGCGCGGCCGACGCGCCACGCGGGGGAAGAACTCATGGCGAAGCGCAGTGCGGGATTGCTGATGTACCGAAACCGCGCGAGCGGATTGGAAGTTCTGATCGTGCATCCCGGCGGACCCTTTTGGGCAAAGAAAGACCTCGGCGCCTGGTCGATTCCCAAGGGCGAATACGGCGAGGAGGAAGATCCTCGGCAAGCCGCGCTCCGGGAGTTCGAAGAGGAAACCGGCGTTGCTCCGGACCCCGGCGGCGAAATGCTTTTCCTTGGCCAGCTCCGGCAATCCAGCGCGAAGTGGGTTTCGGTGTGGGCGCTGGAAGGCGATCTCGATGACGGCACGATTCACAGCAACACTTTTTCCATGGAGTGGCCTCCGAAGTCCGGACAGACGCAGGAGTTCCGGGAGGTCGATCGCGCCGAATGGGTCGGCATCGAAACGGCTCGGGAAAAGCTCGTGAAGGGGCAAGTGGAGTTCCTCGACCGGCTGGTCCGCGCGCTTAGCGGCTGACGTGGGGCGAGGGTCCTTGGGCGCCGTAGCCTTGGCGAAGGAGGCGACGTGGGGCGAGGTTCAGCTTGCCGAGGGCTTCAGTCCTCTCGCGCGATCGGCGTCCGTTGCAACATTAGCCCTTCAAGCGTTCTCGACTCTGAACCACGAGCGGTGACCCCGCGATATCATCCCGTCACGGCAGGTGAGCGGAGTAAAAGGTGCGAAGCACCCTTCAGAAGCGTAAGCAGGAGCGCGCGCCAACCCACCGCTCCGCAGTCCCAACCACCGATGGCGTCAGCTCCACCAGCCGCGTAGATCTCAGCTCCCGCATTTCTTGGACGCTGTCACTTTCCCCCCAGGCGATTGATATCAATCGATTCGAGAATGTATTGGCCGGCTTGGCCTTTGACCACGCCGAGCATGGCGCGCGCGAGGCGTTGGGAGGTGGTCGCCATCGACGGCAGCAGTTTCAGTAACAACGGAACAACCGGGGTAACCAGCGTGATGAGAACGTTATAGAGTTTCACCTGGCTGCGGATTCCCGGCCCAGGCTGTATAAACGCCGGCCGCACGCATCCTACGTGCCGGAACGGCATCTCCTGCAGCGCGCCTTCCACGCGTTGCCGGACCCTGGCCCACATCGATCCGCCACCCGCGCCCGCCGCCGAGCAATAACAAAAGCTGAGACCAGGATTAAGCCGCAGCAGCGCCCGCGCCCACTGCAGCGTCAGTTCTTCGGTGATCCTTGCATAGGCGGCCTCGTCCTGGCCGAGCGAACTGATGCCGATGGTCCAAATGCAGGCATCGTAACCGGTGAGTTCCGCCTCGAAGGAAGCGAACGCGAACAGGTCCTCGAGGATCAACTCGTTGAGCTTGGGACTGCTTACCCCGCAGCTCCGCCGGCCGACGCAGAGGATCGATTCGACGTCGGGGTCCGCGATCGCCTCGCGCAACACGCCTCCACCAACCATACCGGTGGCTCCAAGTAAGATGAGCTTCATCGCGACGGCTATCTCACGAAGTGGTCGAGGTCCTTGTTGTTCTCCAGGCAATAGAGGTTCAGCATTTCGGTGTCGAGCAGCGGCTTCATATGGAAGGTAACCGTCCAAGGCTTGGTGAAGACGGTGGAATCGTCAACCGTAACCTCGACGTCCATCGTGCCGAAGTTGGGACGCGTCAGGCGTTCCGTCACCCGGGCGTTGCTCGATAAGAAATTGCCCATCGTGTCGAGCCAGGAATCGTCGCGGTAACCGATCGAATCGATGACCAGCGCGTCGCCGTCCCAGTGCGCCACCGAGTAGCCGTTCCAGGTAGGCCACAGCTCTTCGGGATTCTCGGACGGAAGCGCGCGGCCGTCCATGAACACCTGCCGATAGCTGGCGTTGAATTCGTTCAGGATCACCAGCTCTTTCGGGAGCTGAAAGAGTTTATGCGTCTCCGGAAAAGCCCAGGCGCGGGGATAATTCGGTGGCATGCAGTGGACGTGCGGATCATCGAAGGAAACCTCATCGGCACGATCCTTGACCACCTTGGCCGCCCAGTCCTGATACGGCAGCCCGCCTTCCATCCCCAGCGCGATGTTGAGGATCTGCGGCGTCAGCGGGAGCTCAGTGCATTGGACGCCTCGCTCATCGGAGTTGCATTTCAATTCTTCACGCGGAATCCACATCCCGGAAAGGTCGGGATGCCCATCGGCGGCCTTCGGCGACGGCGCATCGAGCTTGGGAGTCCCGTCCGCGTTGCGTGGAACCTCCGGGGTCGGCAGGTCAAGCCACTGTCCCATGGCGAGGCTCGCGAAAAGCAAAACGGAAGTGATGAAACGCATTAGCGCCATCATAGGTCAGCCGCTGCGGCGGCGCTAGCGGGCCGGGCTGCCGTCAACAGCCCTGGTCGGACGGCATCAGCAGATCCATCGCGACCAGCCGCCCGGGTACGACCTGTGCCGGACAGGACTGAGACTGAATTGTCGGCGAAAAGTCGAACGCGTTCGGCTCGATCGACGGCGCACGGAGCTTCAGATGTGCAAAGATAGCGTCGCTGTCCGGCCCGATGCCGCCCCCACGCGACACAGTCCGCATGATCTTCATACTGACTTTTCCGCCGACATTGCCGCCGATGGTCAATAGGCGCGAGTTCGGGGCGTCCACTTTGACGACCACATCGCAATGCGAGCGCCCGCCTTGCCCCATCTGACGCCGCCGTTCCGCAATCGACTTGAACGCAGGCCGCCGCGCCGAGCACAGCAGGTCCCCCGGCTCGATCTCTTGCTCGCCGATGTCGTAGGCGGTGAACGCCGCTGTGGGCTCCTTGCCGTCGCGGGCCCGGATCGCCTGATCGATGTAGGTCACATGGGCGACGGCGCGTTTGAACTGGCTGGTATTGCCCAAGCCGCCCTCGCACATCACCCAGGAAATGAACGCCGCCGACCAGGGCGCATTCCATCGCGCGCCGAGCCCCCAGCGACCGGTCCAATCCTTGTTCTGCTGGTCAACGATCCAGAAACCTTCCGGCGTCACGGACCAGTAGCCGCCGATCGACGCAGCGACGCGCCCGCCTTCCACCGGGTCGCCCCCACGGAAACGCCGACGCGGCTGATTCGCATCACCGCCTTTAGCCTCAGTGGACGTGCGCCGGAACGTGCGGGGCGGCCTTGGCACGGTCTCATCCCGTACCGGGAATCCGAAGAACGCCCATTCCTGCACGGCGACATCGACGATCCGCTGGCGCGTCTGGCCCGTCGGCAGGCTGACGCAGGAGGACTTCCGGGTATGCATTTCGCCTGGGTCGCCGGTGACGCGAGCGGTGGGCGGATTCACGTCGAACACATCCTGCGGCAAGCGATCCATCGGCGGAGCCTGGCTGGAAGTACTCCCCGGTCGGGTCGTGGGCGCAGCCAAGGCAGAGAAGGAATCCGAAGCGGGCAAGGAACTTATGGGGGAACTGGCTCGCGAACCGGGTTGCGGGGAATCGGCGGAAGCTGCCGCGAGTTCGGAGGATTCCGGCCGCGGGGAAACCTGCTGGGCCTGCGTATCGGGCGCGGCCACAAAGATCGCCACTGCGGGGAGCGCCCCGGCCAGAACCACTCCCGCAGCCACCCGCCGGAAAGCACGCGAGGAAACAAGCGCGGGAAATCGCCGTGGCAAATTACGGAAAGAGGACCACATCAGCTAGGATTCAGCCTGCACGAACGGGTTTCGGTAACTTCGCGGGATTCCCGCAAACTCGTTGCCAGTATACATCCGCGCGCGGCCCACCGGAGTCCAGAGCCCACTCACATCGGTCCGAACCGCCGCCGATCACGCCCCGCGCGACAAAAAAGTGGGTGACCGGAGCCGATGCGGCTAACGATCACCCAAGTGGTTCAGTCAGTGTTGTTCAATCAGTTGGAGGATAGTGTTCCTTTACTCGCCCAAATCTTCGCTTTCCACGAAGCAGCTGAAGAAGGCCCGATCGAGGACGTCGTCGTTCAATTCCATGGGCAGCCCCTCGAAGTTGATGATGTCGATGGCGTGGCTGATCACGTCACGCGGATGGCAGCGGCGGAAGGCCCGGCCCCCTTCGTAATAGTGACGGTCGATGAAGTTTTCGAGCATTTCCTGCTCCACCGCCATGCCGTGTTTGCTGACGAAGTTGTGGAAGATCTGCATGAATTCCGGCTCTTCCGGGCTCCGCAGCAACATCTTGTATTGAATACGCCGGAGGAACGCCTCATCGCCGAGCTGCAGCGGATTGAGGTTGGTGGAGAAGATCAGGAATGCCTCAAACGGCGCGGTCATCTTGCCGCCGGACTGGAAGTTCAGATAGTCGATGTTGCGCTCCATCGGAACGATCCAGCGGTTCAGGATCTCGGCGGGGGAGGCGCGTTGGCGCCCAAAGTCATCGATCAGGTAGATGCCGTTGTTGGCCTTCACCTGGAACGGCGCGTCATAGACCTTGGAGACGGCGTTGTAGGACAAATCCAGCATGTCCATGGCGAGTTCGCCACCGGTCACGATGAACGGACGCTTGCAGCGGAACCAGCGCCGGTCATAGGTAAGATCCGGCTTGAGCGCCAGCAGCTCCGGTTCTTCTTCATCGACGATCTTGTGATAGATCGGATCGTAGACCTGAATGATGTTGCCCTGGCACTCGATCGCGTAGGGCATGTAGATCGGCTCGGTATTGACGTTGAACAGCGCTTCGGCCATGGCGCTTTTTCCGTTGCCGGGCTGTCCGTAAATCAGGAAGCTCTTGTTGGAGTTCACCGCCGGGCCGATGCGCGCCAGAATGTCCGGTTCCACCACCAGGTGGGCGAAGGCCTGCATCAGCGCTTCCGGGCTCAGCCAGTTGGAGGGCAGGCGCTGGGCCCGCACCATCTCGGTGTACTGTTCCAGTGGCACCGGTACCGGACCGGCGTACTGATTGTTCTCCAGGTACTCGCGCGTGGTGGCACGGCCGGCTTCGGTAAGCGAAAACGTGCCGGAGCTGTTGCCCATCCCCAGCGATTTCTTCACGCCCACCGAATGGTTCTGCTTCAGGCCTTCCAGCATGTCGTCGATCATGCTGAACTGCACGCCGAGCAGGCCGGCCAGATCTCGGCCCAGCAGCTCCCCGCGGAAGTAAAGAAACTTCAGGATCAGATGCTCAATCAGGGCGCCGGAGACGCCCGTCTCTTCCAGCGACTCGGGAACCGGCGGCGTGGGAGGTCCACCGCCGTTTCCGGTGATATTTTGTAATGCTTCCATCGAATCGGCTACTGAACTCACGGATGATTCTTCCTTCCAGCGAGGGCCTGTGAGGCGGTGTGAATTGCCTCCGCGGGCCCGCATGATTTGCAGTTACGCGCTAACCGTAATATCGGAACAATCTTATTGGGGCTATACCGTGTCCCCAGAGATTCCTGGGGTCTTTCGGCCGGATCGGTACTTGGGAAGTTTTCGTACTAAGCCACAATTGGCAACCCAGCCACTTTCGTGCGTAAATTCATACCCGGACTTAAGGGGATCTCCCATTGGCGGAAATCCCGGAAGAGGATAACTTGGGATCGATGAAACAAAGAGCATATGACCTTCTCCTTCGCCTTTGGGAAAAGACGTCCGGTCAGGACTTGATCGAGTATGCGCTGATGGCTGGGTTTGTAGCCGTTGCCGCGGGCGCGATCATGCCGAACGTCGCCACAAGCATCTCTTCGATTTTCAGTAAGGTGAACTCGGTGATGACCCAGGCGGCAGCCCAGGGAACGACCCCCGGCTAGACCGCTTTCGGAGATAGCGCCCTGTGAGCCAACTTGTGGACAACCCTATGCTTCATGGGGAGAAACCGGGCTGGGCTACTCAAGAAATGGTCTTAGGATTAGTCGGGATTCGCCGTGACGGCGGGCTCCAGCGTCAGGATCGCGATCTCCGGGGGCACGCCGATCCGAATCGGATAGATGCTGGTGCCGATGCCGGTGGTGATGAACAACTGGCTGCCGTGGTCGGCCCAATAGCCCTCTGAAATCGGCAGACCGGCGCGCGAGGTCTCAATCACCCGCCCATAGAGCGGCAGCACGACCTGACCGCCATGGGTATGTCCGGCGATGAGCAGGTCGACACGCTCCGGAACGTCCCAAAAAATATCCGGATTGTGGGTGAACAGGATCACCGGATCGTCGGGGCTTTCGATCTGCGCGAGCGTTCCATTTATGTCCGGCTGGCGGGTCCACAGGTCGGCGACGCCCCCGATCCACAGCGTTTGCCCTTCGACGGGAATCGCGATGGCGTCGTTTTCGAGCACGCGGATCCCGTGCCGGGTCAGCGCCTGCTCCACCGCGGGCCCATCGGACCACCAGTCATGATTGCCCAGCACGGCATAGACTCCCAGCGGCGCCGCTAACGATTCCAGCTCCGCGGCGATCTCCTCGGGCGGGACGTACTCGCCGCCGGGAAGTCCGCCGTGGTCGCCCCGCGGTCCGCCGATGACGAAGTCGCCGGTGAACAGGATCAGGTCCGGGTGCTGTTCGTTGACGCGATCGACGATCGAGGCGACCCGGTCCAGCCGGACATTCGGCGCGCCGATGTGAAGATCGCTCACGGCGGCGACGCGCAGCGGGTGATCGAGCCGCGGAAGCTGCAAGGTCACGGGCTTGACCTCGAGCGACGACGGCTCCCACCAGAATCCCCACAGCAGGGTGAAAACCAGAAGCAGCAGGAAGGCGCTCAGCGCGTGCTTGAGAAAGCGGAGCAACAGGGGACCTCTCTTTCCCTAGAATAGCCAACCCCCAAAAGGATGATGTGGGGCGACTTCAGCGTGGGGCGAGGTTCAGCTTGCGGAGGGCTCTTAGCGCACAGGCGGTTTGCAGCCGTGGTGCGTGCTCAGAAAAGAGCTGCGCAGCAGACAGCCCTCCCGCGCACCAGCCGACCTGTGCAACACAACGCCGCTCCCGACCCCTACCCGCCAGCACCGAACCGCGAGCGGCTGTCAGCCGAACTTCAGCAAGCGCGACCGGTAGGAAGCGCCAACGAACCGACCTCGTCTCACAATCTCGACAGCGCCAGCCGCGCAAACCGCGCATTCCAACACCTCCAGCGAACAGGACCCCCACCCTATACTTGAGGGATGTTCCATCGCCAGGTGCCCCTGTCCGGACTCGACGCCAAGCTGCGGCTGCTGGAGTCGCGGCACGCGCCGGAACTGTTTGCCCTGGTGGACACGAATCGCAATCATCTGCGTCCGTGGATGCCGTGGGTGGAGGCGACCAAGGTCGTGGAGGATACCGAGGCGTTTCTGGAATCGCAGCTCGCGCAGTTCGCCACGGGCGAGGGACTGACGGCAGGCGTATGGGTGGGCGACCGCATTGCCGGCGTGGTCGGTACGCTGCGGATCAACTGGCTGGACCGGCGCGTCGAGATCGGCTATTGGGTCGGCGCGGAATTTGAAGGCTGCGGTTTGATGACGGAATCCGCGCGGCTGCTGGTCGGGCATCTGCTTGGCGAGGTGGGGCTGAATCGTGTGGAGATCCGCTGCGCGGTGGAGAATACGCGCAGCAACCGAGTCCCGGAACGTCTGGGGTTCACGCTGGAGGGTGTGGAGCGCGAGGCGCACCGCGTCGGGAATCGCTTTCACGACATGAATCGGTGGGCGATGCTGCAGCGAGACTGGAAAGGGTAGCTCGGGGGGCCGGGGTTCCTTGGGCTCCGAAGCTTCAGCGAAGGAGGCACCCGGCGGGAAGGTTCACCTTCCCAATCCCGCGGCTGGGCAGATCCTGTGTGGCAAGGGCAGATCGGGCGACGGCCCCTTCCGAGTGAAAACAAACTTTCAACAATCACGCGCAACCAGCCTGATGTGAACCACTTCCAGTTGCAAGCACGACGTTCCACGTGGAACAGTAGATGGCGCTTCGAGGTCCGTGTGCCTGAAGGGCACACGCCGGGTGAACCCCGGCCCCCCAATTTCGAATTGCGCATGACGGCTGAAAAGCGACTGTGCGCTTTACCGCCCACCGACTTATTGGCCGCGGCCGCCGCCCAATCCCACCACCCCTAAGCCGCCACCCAACCCGCCGCCGAGCCCGCCGCCTGGACCACCGCCGGATCCGCGACCGCCACCTGCACCACCGAAACCGCCGATTCCACCACCACGACCGCCACCTGCACCACCGAGACCGCCGATTCCACCACCACGACCGCCACCTGCACCACCGAGACCGCCGATCCCACCACCACGACCGCCACCTGCACCACCGAGGCCGCCGATTCCACCACCACGGCCTCCGCCCGCGCCACCGACTCCACCGGCCCCGCCCCGGCCACCCGCGCCGCCCGCGGGAGCCGTGTAGACGAATTCCCACTCCTGATACTTATCGCGATCGTTATAGAGCTTGATGGACGGACCTTCGTGCGTCGACGCGACTCCGGCCAACCCGCCAGTCATGCCACCGCCGACGGCAGTCGGGGACTGGCGCGGCGTGGTCAGCAGGTTGTTGATCATCGCTACCGCGGGATTCGCCGGATCCGGAGCCCCGGTATTGTTGAAGCCCTCGCCCGCCGCCTGTGTCTGCGTGAGCTGCTGCCCGGCGAACTGATTCAGCAGTTGCTGCGGCTGTCCGTTCCCGTTCTGTGCATTCGGATTGGCACCCTGCGGAAAGCCCCCCGGAGGCTGCTGTCCCGGAAATTGCTGACCCGGGAACTGCGGCTGGAATCCGTTCGCATTTTGCCCGTTCGGATTCTGCCCGTTCTGGTTGTTTACCTGCACACCCGGCGGAGGCGGTTGTCCCGGGAACTGCTGACCGGGGAACTGCGGCTGGAATCCGTTCGGGTTCTGTCCATTCTGGTTGTTCACCTGCACACCCGGCGGAGGCTGCTGCCCCGGGAACTGTTGGCCCGGGAACTGCGGCTGGAATCCATTCGCAGTCTGCCCATTGCCGTTTTGCCCGTTGGTATTGGCCGCTTGGAATCCGGCTCGTCCGGCGCCCACCAGGCTACCGGCAACCTGTCCAGGAACACCATTCAGTTGCACGCCCGGCGGAGGCTGCTGTCCCGGGAACTGTTGCCCGGGAAACTGCGGCTGGAATCCGTTCTGTCCGCTCTGGGCGCCGTTTTGGGCCGCGTTGTTGCCGCCGTTGACTCCGTTGTTGTTGCCCCTATTGTTTCCAAGGAACTGGCCGGCGGGAGGAACCACACCGGGCTGGCCGAAGCCCGCCTGACCGGTGCCGCCGATGCCGTTCGGCCCGACGCCGTTCTGCGGGAATCCGTTCTGCCCAAGCCCGTTCGCGCCCTGCGGGACCTGTCCGAAGGTGCTGGCATCCGGTGAGGTGCGGTCACTGGGACGTCCCGCCACCGCGCGATTCACCTGCGGAGGACCCTGGTCCTGGGTGCTGGAGGTCTGCTGCGAACTGTTGTTGTTGCCATTGCTGCCGTTATTGGCCTTCGGCGGAGCCTCCACCAGCGAATCGGTGAGTTGCGAGCCGTTGGTGTGCACCAGGCGCCACTCTTCCTTGCCGGTGAACGGATCGACGTAGCGGCGGCGCAGGTAGCGTTTGCCGTTGGTGTCCTCGAGCGCGTCCAGGTCCTGCGGATAGCCGTTGTTGTCGCGCACGTAGAGCTCAATCGCGCGCTGGTACTGCTCGCCGCGGTCAATCAGGAGCTGCTCGCGTTCGCGCTCGGTTTCAAATGCCACGCGCGGCACCTGCCGATACAGCATCAGCGCGACGATCGCCGCCATCAGAAAGATCATCAGCAAGGCGTAGCCGCCCTGGGACTGCTTTCTGCGGATGGATACGGGATATCGCATGTTCTACAACTTCAGACGCGATCGGCACACCCGGCGTTTGCCGGCCGCCAATTTATTTCTTTCCCGTCGGGCCGAGTTCCTCGACGATCGGCAACGTTTGCGTATTGTCTTCCACTACATCGGTCACTTCGACCGAGGTCAACTGGATCTTTTGGATCCTATACCGATCCTCTAACAAATCTCCCTCGGCGGCCACCAGGATCTCTTCGCCGTCCAGGAACAGGCCGTGGCGGCGGGTGTCGGTGTCCTCGGGCGAGCCGGTGAAGCCGTAGTACTTGAGCGGAATCGGCGGCGGAGGCTTCTTCGCTTCCGCTGCGGCCTTGGCCGCGGCTATTTTTGCGGCATCCGGCTTCGGCGGTTCGGGCTTCTTCTCTTCCTTGACGTCGATCTTCACCTCGGGCGGAGGCGGGGGAGGAGGCGTATAGAAATCAAACAGGCTGCGCTTTCCACCGACGTTACCCACCGAGCGCACGCGGTCCAGCACGGCCAGATGCAGCGTCGGATCAATCTTGGTGACGTCGACGCCTTCGTCCAGCAGCAGCGTCGGTTCAAAGCCCTGGTCCTGCGCGCCACGACGTCCCACGCGAGCCGACGGACCGTTACGAACGACCCGTTTTCGGGGAGCCGTCGCGGGCGATGCCGCAGGGGATGGTGCCGACGTTGCTGATGATGACGGCGCGGATTTCGCCGCGGTCGTCTGGGTCGCTACTGCTCCCGGCGGCAGGTCGTCGCCGTTGAAAAAGAAAACATAGCCCAGCACGGCCAACAGCACGCCCAGAAACGCGAGCCGCTTCGGCTCAACACCGAGATTCGCCGGTATCAGTTTCTTTACCGCGCTCACCGGGCTACCTCCCGGCTCACGATGCGCGCGACTTCCGCCGCCTCGCCGCTGGACTCCTTGACGCCCGGTTTATCGGCCCCGGAATCGTCCGCGCCGGCGTCGGTCTTGTCGTTGCTTTGCTCATTGCTCTGATCACGGCCCTGATCATTGCTCTGATCACTGCTCTGACCGGCGGCGCCGTTCTCCGATTGGGTCTCGGCTGGATCCGGCGCAGGCATGAAGCCTTCCTGCTCCTGGGTGAAGGCGAGCAGCTCCACGGTGACCAGCAACACATCGTCGTCCTTCTGCGGGCTGGCGTTCAGCGATTCGATCATCAGCAGCTGTGGGGAGCGGTCCACCTCGCGCACGAAGTTCAGGAGCTCGTCATAGCTGCCCTCGAAGTTGGCGGTAATGGTGCGCATGCCCAGCGTCTCGGACCCTTCAATCAGCAGGTCCTCATAGCTTTCGCCGCGCGGGCGGATCCCGGTGCGCTTGGCGATCTCGGTGATCTCATCAAACAGCGTGGAGTTCACCGCGCGTGTGCCCAGAAAATAGTCGTCGACAAAGGTGTCGCCCTCGGCGCGTCCCATTTGCACGGCGGCGGCGTGGGTGCGCGTCTGCTGCAGCTTCTGGCGGCCTTGCGCGACCTCGGCCTGCAGCGTGGTGAGCTGCGCGGCCAAGCCTTCGGCGGAGCCTCCGGGAGGATACAGCACCATGCCCGCGCCGATCATGTTCGCCAGCAACAGGACGCCCAACACGATGCGGATATTGCGGCGGCGGCGCTCCGATCGCCCGGCAATCGCCTTGCCCACGGGCGTTGTCGGAGCGGGCTGCACGCCTGGCTTTACGCCGCGCTTGACCGCGTTCTTTGCCGCAGGTTTAGAGTTGCTGGCCATAGCTCACCGTCAGCCGGACCCGCCACAGGGGGTCGCGTTCCGTGGGGGAATCGCTCCGGCTCATATTCGTATTGCCAAACAAGGGGGATTGCTCCAGCCGCCGCACAAACTCGATGGCCTGTTCCGGGGTTTCGGCGCCAACCTCCATATCCAGCGTCACCTGATTGCTGGAGGTGACCTCCGGCATGCGGATCTGAATCACGCGGACGCGATTCGGCAGCACGCCTTCGATGTCGGCGAACAGGCGCGTCCAACTGATGCCTTTGCGCTCGATCAGCGCATTGAGCAACACGCTGCGTTCCAGGACCTCGGCATTGTCCGGCTGACGAATCGTCGCGTCGAGCTGCGCCTGCTCCTGATTGATCTGATTGCGTTCGGCGGTCAGCGCGGCCACCGCTTCGCGATTCTCCGTGGCTTCCTCCCGCTGGCCCAGGATCAAATAGACCTGCGCCACCAGCAGAACCACCAGCGCGACCGAGCACAACGCCGAGGCGATGATCAGCGGCCGGTCCTTGGAGAACGGTTCCGAGGCGAGATTGATAGAGATCCGCATGGTTATTGCTGCGCCTCCAAAAATCCCAGCAGTCCGGCGTTGAACGGCCCCGGCGTGCCGAGGCGGCTGCGCAGCGGCTCGACCGGAAGCGTGATCTCCGGCGGCAGGTGATCCACTCCACAGAGGATCAGCTTGCTCACCGGCTCGCCTACTTCGTCTTCGACGAACGCAAAGGTCGGCTGTAGGATCTCGAGCAGCTCCTCGTCGGAGTCACCGGGGACGTCGAGACAACGATAGAGCCGGGGACGTCCGTCGCTCATCGCGACGACCGTTAACGTCGTTCCGCTGCGCTTGATCAGGATCACCACGCCGGGTTCGTGATAGAGCTCGAGCGCCGCCAGCGCCGAGGTCGTGACTTCGCCCGGATGCAAGCCGGCCGCGCGGAACAGCGCTTCATAGCGGGCCAGGATTTCGAGCGACACCGTCACCACCAGCACGTCCGTCTTACTGCGCCCGCTAACCGGAGGGAGCGGCGCGAAGCTGATACGCGCGCCTTCGATATCAAACGGGATCGTCTTTTTCACCCGGAACCGGACCAGGGCTTCCTGTTCGCTGGCCGCCGAGGGGAACGAATCGAAGTCCAGCAGACTGACGCGCACGGCCTGATCGGGCAGGATCACCGCCGCGGGCCGCCACTTGGCATTGCCCGGAGGCGCGATGCGCTTCAGCCGCTCGGCGATTTCTTCGGGGTTGAGCAGGTTGTCCTCCATCGGCGAGGCCTGCAGGGTTGCCGGCGGCAAGGGCTCAAAGCCGGTCTGGCCCTGAATGCCGAACGCCACACCGGCCTCGGACAGTTCAAAGACATGGCTCGGCGGCGGATCCTTAATCCAGCCGGTGATCTGTTTCCACAAAGACACTGAAGAGATTCCTATCTTTCGCCGTCCTCGGACGCTTAGCCTTCGATAAAGGTCACCTTATTGATTTCGCGCAGCGTGGTGACGCCTTCCTTGGCCTTGTCGAGGCCGGAGTCGCGCAGGCTGGTCATGCCGTTGGCGCGCGCATGGCGGCGGATCTCCGAAGACGGGCGCTTATCCAGAATGAGCTCGCGAATCGTTTCGCTCATGTCCAGCAATTCGGTAATGGCGCTTCGGCCGCGGTATCCGGTGCCGCCGCATTCAAAACATCCGCGACCTTCGTAGAGCGGGATCGCGCGCCACTCGGCCGGATCCAGACCGCTCTCCTCTAAATACTCGTCGTCGTAGGTATAGGGCTGCTTGCAGTGGTCGCAGATAACGCGCACCAGGCGCTGCGCCATGATGCAGTTCAGCGCCGAGACGAAGTTGTACGGCTCAACGCCCATGTTCAGGAAGCGCCCGAGCACATCGAATACGTTGTTGGCGTGGACCGTGGTGAACACCAAGTGGCCCGTCAGCGCGGCGTTGATCGCGATCTGCGCGGTTTCGTTGTCACGAATCTCGCCGACCATGACCTTGTCGGGATCGTGGCGCAGAATCGAGCGCAGTCCGCGGGCGAACGTCAGCCCCTTTTTCTCGTTCACCGGAATCTGGGTGATGCCCCGGAGCTGATATTCGACCGGGTCTTCAATGGTGATGATCTTGTCTTCGTCGCTCTGGATCTCGGACAGGCCGGCATAGAGCGTGGTGGTTTTGCCCGATCCGGTGGGTCCGGTGACCAGCACCATGCCGTAGGGTTCCTTGATATAGCGGCGGAACTTGACGAGATCGGCTTCCGAGAAACCGACGACATCCAGCGAAAGGTTCGAGAACTTCTCGCTCATCGACTCTTTGTCCAGCACGCGGAGCACGGCGTCTTCGCCGTGGACGGTCGGCATAATGGAGACGCGGAAATCGATCAGGCGGCCTTTGTAGCGAACCCGGAAGCGGCCGTCCTGCGGGATGCGGCGCTCGGCGATATCCAGCTCGCTCATGACCTTGATACGCGAAATGATCGAGGAGTGCCAGTCCTTGGCGATCGGCGGCATGGCATAGTGCAGCACGCCGTCGATGCGGTACTTGATGGCGACTTCCTGGTCGCGCGTTTCGATGTGAATATCGGAGGCGCGGCGTTCCAGGGCGTTGAAGATCGTGGTGTCGACCAGCTTGATGACGGGCGCAATGTCGGCGGCCTCGCCGGCGGTCAGTTTGTCGATCGAAAGCGTTTCGTCGGGGTTCTCTTCGTCGCCGACCACGTCCAAGGTGAAGCCTTCGGTGACCTCTTCGAGCACGCGCTGGGACTGCTCGGTTTTCTTGAGCAGGTCCGAGATCTGCGACAGCGTCGCGACCTTCACCTTTAGCTTGCGGCTCAGCAGGACCGACAGCTCGTCAATGAGGCTGAGGTTGCGCGGGTCGGCGAGGGCGATTTCCAGCGTTCCGGTCTCGAGTTGCTGGATCGGCACGAAGTTGTAGCGGAACATCAGGTCCACCGGGATCGAGTGGAACAGGTCGTGATCGATGCGTTCCTCGCGCAGATCGACGAACTGATGGAAATAGCGCTCGGCGAGCTGGCGCGCCTTGGAGACTTCCTGCGCGGGGGCAGCGGTGGCGCTCGGCGTGATTCGATCAGAGGTGGCCATGTAAAATCAATCACTTAGCGGGGTTCAGGGACAAGACGATTCCCAGCCGGAAAGCTCCCGCTAACAGATTAGACGCCCGAGGGAGGGAAAACGTGCAGACGAGCCGTTACTTGACCCGATAGAGATAGCCGTCTTCGATCCAACGATCCCCGATCCTCTGTCCGCCAATCCGCAGTCCATCGACGGAAGCGGTCTTTTTGAAGAGACGGCGGAGGTCTTTGATTACGGGATCTTTGTGTCCGGTCAGCCGAATGGGGAGAGAATTTAAGGCGACGGGACTCTCCTCGGAGAGCGCATCCAGGAGCCGCGCGTAGGCATCTTTCACGCCCAGCTTGTCGTAGAGCGAGGTCGCGAGGAGTAATTCCCACTCCTCGTCGTCCTGTTTCAGCCATGCGGCGACGGAAATCGGGAAGCGGCGGTCATCGAGGGAACGGAGGAGTTCCTCGCCAAATGTCGCGTCTGGGGTTACCAGTGGAGCTTTAACCATCGCAGTACTCCGTATCTCCGGTGTTCGAGCGCTCGGATCAACGCAGCAGCCTGAGCTTCGGTTGTCACCCGATAGCGGCTGTTTACGGACCATTCTCGCACGAGCTTCCAGTGGATTGCTAAGTCCGGCTGCCTGACATCCCGGGCCGCCTGGTCCAGTCCCGCAGTCTTCAGGAGCTTGCCAATATCGTGATCGTAGCTTGCAATTGCCCGGCCTTTGTCCGGAAAATCATGCCGCTGCGTCTGCTTGGCGATACAGGCCTTGATGGCGCACTCGGCGGCGTAACCGGCCAGGTAGTAGGCACCGCTGGGATACCCATTTTCGAGCAAGACCTTGGCCTCGCGAAGCCTTGATCGGGAAAGCTCCTGAAAATCCTTACGCTTCATGCCGTTAGCGTTGGATCGAGTCCGCCAGCGAGAAGATGGGCGAGTACAGAGCCACCAGAATGAAGCCCACGAAGATCGCCATGAAGATCATGATCAGCGGCTCGATCAGGCTCAGCAGGCCGGTGACGCGGGTGGAGACGTCGTCCTCGTAGAACTCGGCGACGCTGGTGAGCATGGCGGGCAGGGCGCCGGTCGATTCACCGACCTCGATCATGTCGATCGACAGGCTGGGGAAAATCCCGGTGCTGCGCAGGGAGTCGGAGAGAGATTGCCCCTCCCGCACCAGTTTCACGGCGTCCACCAGTACCTTTTTCAGTACCGGCGTGCCCAGCGAGTCGGCGGACGTGTTCAGCGCCTGCAGGAGCGGAATACCGCCGACTAACAAGGTTCCGAGCACGCGAGAGAACTGCGCCACCTGGTACTTCAACCAGGTTTCCCCGATGTTGGGGAGTTTCAAAATAAACCGGTCGAGGGCTTCGCGGCCGGTCGGCGTGCGGATCCAGAAGCGGAACGCGACGATCGCAGCGACCAGTGCGACAAACCCGGCCACGACGTAGCCCCGCGCGGTGGTGCCGATGGCGATCAGCAGCAGGGTGATCTCCGGGAGCTTGGCGTCCATGGAGCTGTAGAGCTCGGCGAACTTGGGCACTACGAAGGTGACCAGGAAGACCAGCAGGCAGATGACCAGGAAGATCAAGAGCGTCGGATAAATTAATGATGTCAATAGCTTACGGCGAACCGACAGGGACAGCTTCTGATAGGTGATGAAGCGGTCCAGCACGTCGGCCAGGGCGCCGGAGCGTTCGCCCGCCAGCACGCTGGTGACGTAGATCGGTGGGAAGATGCCCTGTTGCGCGAAGGCGTCCGAGAGCAGGGCGCCGTTCTTGACGTCCTCGCGAACGGCTTTCACGTAGACCGAGAGTTTGGGGTCTGTAAGGCGGTCCCCGAGCAGTTCCAGGCTCTTGACGATCGGAAGACCTGCCCGGATCAGCGTGACAAACTGCTGATTGAAGATGAGGAACTTCTCCAGGTTCAGCTTCTTGCCGCTGCCGCCGAGCCCTTTGGCGACGGCCTCATAGCGGGGCTTGATCGAGTAGACCAGGTAGCCCTGATCGGTGAGCTTCTCGCGCAGTTCGCGCTCGGATTCGGCTTCCGCCACCCGCTGATGGATTTCGCCGCGGGCGTCGGCGTATTTGAGGGTCCACTCGGCCATATTCGCGCGTTTCGGTCTCTAACCTATGGTAATCGAGGCAGTTGAGCGATGTTTGCTTGCCGCGCCGCCGTGAGGCGCTCTACCGGCGGACGGCTCCGGCAAACGGTCGCTACCTTAATTGACGCTGCTGGCCCGATTGGCGTGCAAGAGCTCCGGCTGGAGGTTCCCAAGAAGTTGCCGGTACATCACCGTCAGGGTGATGAACATGTAGGCGAACGGCGTGAGCGCGACCATGAGCAGCGGGACTCCCAGGAGCATTCTGATTCCGGGAGACAAGACCTCCGGCCCCAGGGGAGCGCTCTGAGTCAAGAATAGGGGGATTAAAATCATGGGAGGGATCGCCAACAGCAAGGTCAAAACGACCTCCACGACGGCGACTTTCCCAATATTACCCGCCATGAGCGCCCAGGCGCGATCCAGAGCTTTCTGCGGAGAGCGGTTCTCCAGCATGGCGGCCGGCACGGCGCTGGCCACCAGCATCCACAGCAGCACCGCCATCCAGGGAACCAGGATGGCGAACAAGGCGGTCCCGATAAGTTGGATCCACAATAGCCACAAATGGTCCAGATTTATCTGTTGAAACGCCGATCTTATCGAGACCGGTTTCCCGCCCAGGTGGGCGTCCGTTGCCTGCACGATCGCGTCGAAGGCGAAAAACAATATCGCCGCCATGCCCGCCACGGACAGGCCCAGCGCGATCCATTCCTGGCCGGATAGCAGGAAACGCACGGTTCGCGGATCGATGGCCTCGTCGCGGGAGAAGTCCGTGAATACCGTGAAAATGAGCCCGATCGCGATGCTCAAGGCCGAAGCGACCGCCAGAATCGAGAAGATCGTGGAGCCGCGCTCAGCCAGAACCTGGAGGGCGCCCAAAAACACCGAGCCTAAACGGAGCGGTTTTCGCGCGCTGGATCCCGGTCTCGGGGCTGTGCCGGGTGGGGTTGGGGTTGGCGGCTCCGGGGGAAGACTCATCGTAAAAGGCTCCGATTTTCAGAAAAAGTCGATTTAATGATAGCACCCAAATCGCAGGATGGTTCTCCGTCCCGATACAGTCGTGAGGGTGCGAAACGTTCGCAACCGTCCATCCACGGTCCTGGATAGCGCAGCCAAGCAACTATCAAAATTGTTGTTTCAGATGGCGGGAAAGATGGAAACGGAGTCAAACCGAAATGACTCTTCCCCACATGTGTGGAAGCATTTAATCAAGTGACCGGTATATTTTCGGGGTTGTGGACGGCCCACAATGTATCATAATGACAGACGGGTCGACTTGTAGTTCAGGTGGCGAATGAAGAGTTGACTCTGCGGATGTCTGCCACGGGAGGCCCGGCTGTCATGGATCTGGGATGCAGCGGGCGAAAGAATTACACATTCGCACCGAGTGAATAGGGTCGGGTGGCAATCGCCTGACATGTAGCGAGTCGTACCCGATTGCCGGATTTCTCGGCGAACATCGGACCTTGGTCCCAGGCCGGTGCCCCGAATTCGCCGATGGCGGTCAGTCAGAAGGGCTGGCCGGTCTTCACAGAACAGGATAAACATGGATCTAATCAAAATCATTTCCGAGCTACGCAGAGAACGACAAGCTGTAGAGGACGCTCTCGTCTATTTGGAGAATCTTGCTCGCGCACAGGGCAAGCGTCGCGGTCGCCCGCCGGCTTACCTGAGCCGGAAAGTGGCCGAGAACGGAGCCGCCCCCAAGCGTAAGTTCAGCGATGAGACCCGCAAGAAGATGGCGGCGGCGCAGAAGAAACGTTGGGCCGCGGCGCGCAAGGGCAAGAAGGCGGCCAAGGCTTAAAGCCGCCCGCGAGGTCCCGAAAAGCGGGAGCGACATTTTCAAAAGACTGGCCGGAGCACCGGGCCGAGCCGCGACTTCGTCGATCGGTTCGCTGGCCTTCCTGCCTTGAAACTGTTTATCAGAAGGGCCAGGAGGGGGCACTCGATGAGTGACCTCGCTTCCTGGCCCTTTTCTATGCCTAAAGAGGGGCTTCGTTGCGGCAGGATGAGCCGAACTGGAGTATCATAGACCTTCTTTGCCTATGTGGACCCAAAACTACACACCCTTGTCCGGTAGTCTGGCTCTTTCGGCCCTGGTCGCGGCGCTGCCCGTCTTCGTCTTATTGTTTCTGATTGGTATTAAACGCAAGCCCGCATGGGTGTCGGCGCTGTGGGGGTTGGGTTCGGCCGCGGTGGTGGCCCTTTTCGTCTACGGGATGCCGGTCGGGCTGGCGTTCAGTGCGACTATCTATGGAGCGTTATTTGGCTTGTTTCCGATCGGCTGGATTGTTTATTGGGCGATCGTTCTTTATCGCGTCACGGTCGACACCGGGAAGTTTGAAATTATTAAGGATTCGATCGGCGGCTTGACCGGGGATCGCCGGTTGCAGGCGCTGCTGATTGCGTTCGCATTCGGTGCGTTCATCGAGGGCGCGGCCGGGTTCGGAACGCCGGTGGCGGTTGCCGCGGCGATGTTGACCGGTCTGGGATTCTCGCCGTACTACGCCGCGGGGATTTGCCTGCTGGCGAACACGGCTCCGGTGGCGTTTGGATCGATCGGCGTTCCGGTGGTAACGCTGGCGTCGATCACTGGTCTGAACGAGTTGGAACTCAGTGCCTGGGTCGGCCGGCTATGCGCGCCGATTTCGATTCTGGTGCCCGCCTACCTGATTGCGGTGATGGGCGGTTGGCGCGGGCTGCGGGGCGTGCTTCCGGCAGTCGGTGTTTGCGGCGTATCTTTCGCAGCCACGCAGTTTTTCGTTTCCAATTTCATCGGGCCGCAACTGACCGACATCCTGGCCGCCCTGGTCGCGATTGTCTGCTTGGCCTTATTGCTGAAGGTCTGGAAGCCGTCGGATACCTTTGTCCTGGAAGGCGCCACCGAGGTCCCGGAGCCGAAGAAGCATCCGCTGGGCGAGGTCGTGCTGGCGTGGTCGCCGTATCTGTTCCTGGTGGCATTTGTGCTGCTGTGGGGCCTGAGCCGTAACGCCATCATTAAGGATGCACTGCGCACGACGCCGCTGGCGTTTGTGGCGGACATCTTTGACGTGGTCGCCGGGATTCTGAATAGCGGAACCTGGGTGTTCGGCTGGCCGGGTCTGCACAATCTGGTTATGCAGGCTCCGCCGATCGTGGAGCAGCCGACGCCTTACGCGGCCAACTACACCTTTGACTTCCTGGCGGCTTCGGGAACGGCTTGCCTGATGGCTTCCATCGCGTCGATGATCACGCTGCGGATGTCGGTCGGCAAGTACTTCGCGATTCTCACCGGCGTCGGCAAGCAGTTGTTCACCTCCATGGTGACCATCGCCAGTGTTCTGGGCATGGCGTTCCTGATGAACTACAGCGGCTCCACGGCGAGCATGGGCCTGGCGTTCGCCGCGACCGGCGGGATGTTCCCCTTCTTCAGCGCGCTGCTGGGCTGGCTGGGCGTGTTCCTCACCGGAAGCGATACGTCGGCTAACGCGCTATTCGGCAACCTGCAGGTGGTGACGGCGCGGACGCTGGATTTGAACCCCAACCTGATGGCCGCGGCGAACTCGGCTGGTGGCGTGATGGGCAAGATGATCTCGCTACAGAGCATTGCTGTCGCGGCGGCGGCGACCGCCATGGCGTCCTCCGATGAAGGCCGCCTGTTCCGCTTCACGCTGAAGCACAGCATTCTGCTGGCCTGTACGCTGGGCGTACTGACGATGATCTACGCCTACACCTTCTCTTAAACGAGGCTCGTAAGAGCGCGTGCAATCAACACGTTTCGCAAGGGCGGGGCCGGAGGAATCCGGTCCCGCATCTTTTTGGGGCTTCGAGCATCTATTCCTCGTGTAATAAGAAAGCGAGAAACGATGATTCAAGTGAGACGGTCCGCCGAACGCGGACATGCGAACCATGGCTGGCTGGATAGCCACCACACCTTCTCTTTCGCCAACTATTTCGATCCGGAGCATCAGGGCTTCCGCGCGCTGCGCGTGATTAATGAGGATCGCGTGAAGCCGGGGCAGGGCTTCGGGCTGCATCGGCACGACAACATGGAGATCATTTCCTATGTGGTTTCGGGTGCGCTGGAGCACCAGGATTCGATGGGTAACCGGGCCGTGATGCGGCAAGGCGATGTGCAGCGGATCAGCGCGGGTACGGGGATCGCGCACAGCGAATACAACCACTCCGATGCCGAGCCGGTGCATTTTCTGCAGATCTGGCTGTTCCCGGATCAGCGGAACGTGGAGCCGAACTACGCCGAGCAGGCGTTTGCCGGAATTGCGCCCGGAGCGTTACATCCGATCGCGTCGAAGTCGGGGCGGGATGGGTCGCTTGTGATCCATCAGGATGCCGAGCTTTCGGTGGCAAAGCTGGAGGCTGGCTCGGAGGTCGACTATCCGGTGGCCGAAGGGCGCGCGGCTTGGTTGCAGTTGATCGAAGGTAAGCTCGATCTGAACGGCGAGACTGCTGGAGGCCGGAGACGGCGCGGCGATCACGGCGGAGCGGGCGTTGAAGCTCAAGGCTGTGGACGACTCGCATTTCCTGCTGTTTGATCTGGCGTGAGGGCAAAGCCCCTAGGGGGCGCCTTCCGCTTAGCGGCATACTGCAATTCCGGATGGCCCGCATGCTCACGCATGGCGGTTCCGTTGCGGAGATCGTTATCGGGGGGCACAGCCCGGCGTTACACGCGAAGTCGATCCGGCGGGGCATGGCCCCGCCCCACATGTCGCTCGCCCCGGCTGAACGCCGGCCCCCCGCCTTAGGCGGCGATCTCCCTGATCGGACCGAACATCGCTTCCATCTGCTTGGTTCGGTAGTCGAAGATGCTCGCTACATCTTTGCGGACCAGGATCTTGTTGATCAGGTCGCCGAGCGGGCCGAATGGCAGCGCGTAATGGACGTCGTCCGTCATCAGCGTGCCGCCCTGGGTTTCCTCGAAGATGTGCGTGTGATGCCACATTTTGTAGGGACCCTTGCGCTGGACGTCGGCGAACTGGTGCGGGGGAGCCCAGACCGTGATCTCGGTGCGCCAGCGCATCGGGACGCCGTGCACAAGCAGCGAGTAATCGATCAGGGCCCCGGGGCGCATCTCGATCGGCTCCGGCGTCAGGATGTGAAAGCGCAGCAGGGGCGGCGTAATCTGCTCCAGGTTGGAGGCCTTGGAAAAGAAATCGAAAACCACCTCACGATGTTGAGGGATCCAGACCTGCCGCTTCAATTGATGGATGCTCATGCGTCTGCTGGGACAGATGCCGGGCGCGGGTCCAACGATGGCAAAAGACGGAAAATCAGATCGAGCTTTTTGTGCGGAATGCCGCGTCAGATCCGGTGTTGATCGGCGCGCCAATGTTTGACGGCGCGTTTGATGTCGTCCAGGGCGAGGTTTTCGCTGGCGGCGCGCTCGGCCAGCGCGGGGAACTCCTCATCGGAGGCAAAGCGCAGCCCGACGATCTGTTTCACGGTGAGGCGCGGATCCAGGGGCTTACCGGTCAGCAGGTAGTGGCGCATGTTTTCCTCGGCGCGGATCACGCGATCCTGGACGCCCAGGGCGAACACGCGGGCATACAGCGCGGCGATAAAGACGGCGACGGTCAAGGCCGAGATCAGGGTCGCGCTATAGATGCGGGACTCGTCGTCCACTGATTGATACACGTTGACGAAGGAGCCGATCAGGGTCAGCAGTAGCAGCGGCGCCAGGATGCGGTGATATCCCACCACAAATTTGGCGTGTTTCTCATAGCTTTGTTGTTCCACGGATTCCCCCCCAAGGTTGTTTTCAATGCCGCGATCAAGAATACCAGCCTGAAGCAGGCGGCCCGCTTTGCGCTCAAAGAGCTTTCGAGTTGGATGATCCCGCCGGTGGCGCGGATTCCATATTATTCGCGGGAAGCGGCGGCTTGTTCCAGTTGGCCGATGACCTCCTGATCGGAGACCTGGGAGAAGTCCAGATACCAGTTGCCGACGGCCCGGAAATCGGCGGGCGTGCTGAGGCAAACAAAGTCGTCGGCCTCGGCGCGGAGGATCTCCGCGGCCTCGCGCGAGGCTACCGGCAGAGCGACGATCACCTTGGTTGCCTCGCCTTTCGCGCTGGCTTGGCTCTTGAGCGCGCGGACGGCCGACAGCATGGTGGAGCCGGTGGCCGCGCCGTCGTCGATGAGAATGATGGTCCGCCCGGCAAGATGGGGAGAGGGCCGGTCTCCACGGTAAAGGTCATGGCGGCGGGCCATTTCGTGTTCCTCGGCGCGGACCACGCGTTCGAGATCCTCGTCGGACAGGCCCAGCCGGGTGACCAGGGACCAATCGATCACGCGCATGGAGGGACGATTCGGGCCGGCTTCGGCAATGGCTCCCATGGCGAGTTCGGGCTGCATGGGCGCGCCAAGTTTGCGAACCAGATAGACATCCAGCGGAGCATCCAGAGCCTCGGCGACCTTGGCCGCAATGGGGACGCCGCCCCGGGGCAGCGCCAGCACCAGGAGCTTCGGCCTCGAACGCAGGGGGCGCAGGGTTTCAGCCAGCAGGCGGCCCGCCTGGGCACGATCGGCGAACACTTCTTGGCGTGAATCCATCCCTGTTCCTCCTTGCATTCTCCCAAGCACGAAGCAGGCCGAACAGGGGGCACAAGAAATCCATCGGGGGACGCGGGAGAATCATCTATAGAGGCAGTGTCTGTGGCGAATCCATCCTTACATGAATCCGGGTCTCATTCCGGGCCATTCTCGGCGCGCCCGGGACAGTTCTGGATGCTGTCAGCGTTTGTGCTGGTCTGCCTGGGGGCGGGCCTGCTCGGGAGTCTGGCGACGGCTCCCCAGATCCCGACCTGGTATGCCACGCTGGCCAAGCCTTCCTGGAATCCGCCGAACTGGATCTTCGCGCCGGTGTGGACGACGCTTTACGTGCTGATGGGCGTCGCGGCGTGGCTGGCTTGGCGGAATCGAGGGTTCCGCGGCAGGACGGCGGCTCTGTTCTGGAGCCAGCTGGTGTTGAACGCGCTCTGGTCGATTCTGTTCTTCGGGATGGAGAATCCAGGCGCGGCGTTCGTCGAGGTGGTGCTGTTGTGGGTGCTGATCGCCGCAACGGTGCGTGATTTCGCCCGGAGTTCAGGGATTGCGGCGGGACTGATGGCGCCCTATCTGGCTTGGGTGACGTTCGCCTCGGCGCTGAATTTCGCGATCTGGCGGCTGAACGGGTGAACCAGGAGCAGAGGCCCGCGCGGATTCCCCTGCGGCGGGGTCCGCAAAAGACGGAAACGCCGCGACCTCTGGCGACGGGTGAGCCCAGGGCGGGAGCCTCGGCGAACTTCGGAAGCGATTGGGAATAGGAGGCCGCAGCTCTCGCGGCAGCCCCCCAATACATTTTGCGGGAGGTGCCGGACCGCGTTTGGGCGACGCGATCCGGGCTCGTGCGTTTAGTTAAACTGCGCACTCACTTGGAAATCGTCGGCCACCGATACAACCAAAAAATCCAGGTTGGACGGGGCACGGCCGATCTGGTGATAGGTGATTGTGAGGTCCCCGCTGAAGGAATCGACCGCATCCAGGAAGGAGGCTACATTGCCGGGGACCGTGAAGCTCCCCGCGGAGGCCGGCTCCACACAGGTCACATCTTTGCCTGTTTGCGTCACTGAATTCGTGGTGCTCGCCACGATGGTGACTACGCCGCTGTTCACCGGCGTCCAGGACACGGGAATACCGTTGCTGCGAGTGATCACGCTCAGAGACTGCAGGTTGGTCACGTTAAAGCCAGCCGGGTGGCTGACGGTCACGTTGAACGGATTCACATCCGCGCTGCCCGAACCGGTGGTGGTGATCGAACTGGAGCCCGAAAGTTGGCCGTCATTGAAGTCCAGGGTGTAGAAGGTGTTTAAACCGTAAGTCAGCTTCTGGAACGGCAAGGTGCCGAAGCCGTCCGAGGCGGTCAGGTTGCCGGCATCCAGGAACTGGATGGTGAAATCGTTCGGATTCACGTCGACTGGGCTGGGTGGGGTGGATAAGCTATAGGAGTCGGTGACGCAGGTGCCGTATTCTCCGCCGAAGACGATGCCGTCCAGGGCGGCTTGAACGTCGGAGGGACTGACATTGATGTTCACGCCAAATTTCAGGAATGCGGCGGTTGCGCTATCCGAGGTGGGGTTGTCCGTGCCGTCATGGCTCGCGTCGTAGGAGACGATTCCGCCGGTGAGGTTGGAGGCGTTGGTGATGTGATCGATCTCGCTTTGCGAGAACAGCGAGTCGATCGGGTTGCCGCCACTGCCACCGGTACCGCCACCACCGGTGCTGGCCGGGGTGCAGGTTCGTCCGCTATCAGCCGCCGGAGCGGTCACCATGTTGCTGGTGCGGCCGCCGATGGTGATTTGAATCGGGACGCTGCAGGTTTGCTGAATCCCGGATGGCCACTCGAAGATGGCCACGTCGACCGAGGTGGTGATTTGGGGCTCGCGGCCGATGTAGTAGACGGTGCCCGGTGACGCGCCGCCCACCGTGATTTGCACGCCGGAGCTCAGATCGATCACGTTCGGTACCGCGATGGTCTCATCGACGTCCACCGGGCCCAGGCCCTGCATCCACAGGATTACGATGTTGCCGGGGTTGATGGCGTTCGCATTTCCGGCAACGCCGTTGCCAAAGAAATTATTCGGGTGAAAGGTAACCACGGCCGCCCCGGATCCGCTGGAATCAAGCGTATAAATCTGCGGATCGCGGTCGACCACGGTGACCGGGAAGGTCGTGCTTTGCCCGTTGTAGGTGTAGGTCAGGGTGCCGGTGCCGGAGGGGGTCGCCGAGGGCAGCACGAAGGCGCTTTGCGAGTCCCACACATAGAACATGATGCCGTTGGTGGTGGTTCCATTTACGTCGATCTTGACCGACGCGCCGTTGAAGGTCGTCATCAAGGGGAAAGAGTCGGCTTTGATCAGCGGGTTTGGGCCCAACCCGGAACCTTTTACGATCGCCATGGCGCCGCGAGTAATCACGGTGTCATAGCCGGCTGCGTCCTGAACCGCGGTGATAGAAGGGGCGGCGGCTGCGATGGCGGCCGTCGTGGTAATTAAAAGCAAGGAGCGAATCCATTTCATCTGTGTCTCTCCAGTAAACGCGCGAGGCGCCCCCACCTGTTTGCGCGCCAAATTAACTCCACACGGGAGCATCTATCGAGTATCTGACGGAACCGGCCGCATTGGAAGCACAAAAAAGGGGGAGAAGGGCGATGAGGATACCTTAACCAAGACTTAGAAGGTAATCCCGATACCGAGCGAAATTCTTTACTGCCGGAGCACACCGTATTTGATGACCGGTTGGGTTTTGATCTGTTCTCCGGGATTCAATTGGATTTCCTCCAGGGCTTTTTGTGACGGCGTCCACCAATCGGGCTGAGCAGACAGGGTTTCCCGGAAATCGGCGCGCAGCACCCAGCGCCGCGTCAGATGGTATTTCACGCCGCCTCCGTAATGCAGTGTGGGTTGGAAGATGCCGCCACCTTGGAGGGGAGGATCTCCGCCGAGCAGGGTTCCGGCCGGCAGGGTTTACGCCGATGCTTCGAGCGGTTGGGCTCCGAGGACTGCCGCGGTTGAAAGAATGGCTGCGATGAGCGCAATCCGATGCATGCGTGGTTGCCACCCAAAGACCGAGGTTGGCCGGCCGGGGCCGGTAAGGAATCTTCAGGACCCCGAGCAAGCTGTGCCCGGGGCCCGGTGAGGTTAAACGAAGTTAGTTGTAGTCCGCGCTCTGGTTTATGCTGTGTTCCAGCGAGAGCAAAACGAAGTCCAGGTTCGACGGGACCCGGTTGAAGTACGAGTAGGTCACCGTTAGATCGCCCCCGTTATAGCCGTCGGTTGCGTCCAGGTGATTCCCGATGTTAGCCGGTACGGTGAAAGTTCCTGCCGATGCGAGGGCGGTGCAGGTGAACTCCTTGTGAGTGCCACTTACCGACCCGCCGATCACCGAGGCACCGTTGATGATGACGACGCCACCATCGACGGGAGTCCAATTCACGGTGATGTTCGATCGATCGAGGGTGCGCAAGGCTTCCAGATTGGTGACCTGGAAATTACCGGGAGATTGGATGGACCCGCTGAACGCGTTCACGTCGCTGCTACCGGTGCTCGAAACCGTGATCGTTCCACTCGTCGAGAGCTCCTGGTTGTCGAATTCCAACGAGTAGCCGATGATCCCAAAGGCAGCGAGTTTCTCGAACATGCGTTGCCCGAAGCTCCCGTTCGCATTCAGGTCGCCCGCATCCAGGAATTGAATGCCGAATTGGCTGGGGTCAATGTCGTCCGGGACGTTGAAACCCTGATAGGTGACCGTGTAGCACTGTCCAACCTGGCCACCGACCAGGCTGCGGACGCCCTCAACGATGTCGGCCTGCCCATTGATGTGAATCTTGTAAAAGCCGCCGGCAGCGTCCTGACTGTCGTTCGCAATCTCCACCGGGGGCAGTCCCGGAATCGAGATCAACTGCGTCGATTCGTTGGTGCTGAACGTGACGACGCCGCCGCTGGCGTTTCCGTCGGCGAGCCAGTTGCTGAAGTCGTTCTCCGAAAAGAGGGATTCGAAGGTCCCGCCATCCGCGCCACTATTGTTGCCGCCTCCGTTGGTGCAGGTCCGGCCGCTTTCGGCGCGCCGGAGCGGTCACTGCGTTGCTGGTGCGGCCGCCGACGGTGAGCTGAATCGGGACGCTGCAGGTCTGCTGAATTCCGGAAGGCCACTCGAAGATGGCAAGGTCGACCGATGTGCCATCCCCGGCATAACGGCCGAGGTAGTAGACAGTCTGCGGCACGACTCCGCCGACCATGAGTTGCACGCCGCTGCTCAGGTCCACTTGTTGGGCGCCGACGCTTTCGTCGAAGTTCACGGGGCCCAGCCCCTGCATCCACACGATCACGATGTTGCCGGGGTTGATCGCATTTGAGTTTCGAACATAGCCGTCGCCGAAAAAGTTATTGGCGTGGAAGGTGACGACGGCCTGTCCAGACCCGGTGGAGTCGAGCGTGTAAATCTGCGGATTTCGATCGATCACCGTGATGGGATACGTGGCACTCTCCCCGTTGTAGGTGTAGGTCAGCGTTCCGGTGCCGGACGGGGTGGCCGAGGGCAGGATAAACGCACTTTGGGCATCCCAGACGTAGTACAGAATGCCGTTGGTGGTGGTGCCGTTGACTTCGATCTTGACCGAAACGTTGTTAAAGGTGGTTTGGAGCGGGAAGGAGTCAGCCTTGATCAGTGGGTCCGGGCCCAACCCCGAGCCTTTCACGATGGCCATCGCCCCGCGAGTGATTTCAACGTCGTAGCCTGCCGCATCCTGCACAGCAGTAATCGTCGGAGCGGCGGCGGCAAGAGCCCCCGTCGCAATAAACAGACCTATCGTTCGGATCCAATTCATGGTTCCCCCCATATCGAGTTGTCAGCGCGAGACGGTTTCCCGACGTCCGGCGCCGATCTGACCAGCCTACTTCAGTTGGGCTGGGTTGTGCCAGAAGTATTTCGGGGTGGGCGGTATCCGCTTCCTACGTTTTGGGTAATGCGAGAAGAGATGCCCAGTCCGGGAGAGGGGGTGTATTTTTTAACGCCAGACGGGCCAGCGCCCCCGGGGTGGTCGGAGAGTGGGGGTAGATTCGTTATGCGGCGGGACCGGAAGACGGAATCGAATCTTAGACATACGCAGAGCCCCGGCGGGGTGCGGCCTCCCCCCCGGCCGGGAACGTAGCCGGACTAGTTGTAGTCGGCGCTCTGCTCGACGCTGTCGTCCACCGCCAGCAAAACGAAGTCCAAATTGGAAGGAGCGCGAGTCAGGAATGAATAGGTCACCGACAGATTGCCACCGGTGAAGCCATCGGTTTCGTCCAGATGGTTGCCGATATTCGCCGGCACGGTGAACGTCCCCGCCGAGGCGAGCGCGACACAAGTAAACTCCTTCGTCGTGCTATCGACGGTTCCGCCGATGGTCGAGGAACCCTTGATGATGACCACGCCGCCATCTAGCGGTGTCCAATTCACGGTGATGCTCGAGCGATCCAGATTCCGCAAGGACTCCAGGTTGGTGACCTCAAGCGCGCCCGGGGATTGGACCGACCCGGTAAAAGGCGCTGACGCCGGCGCTGCCCGTGTTTGCAACCGTGATCGGTCCGCCGAGCAAGGTTTCCTGATTCGGAAGCTCGAGGGAATATCCGATGTTCCCGGACGCAATCAGTTTCTCAAACGAGAGTTGCCCGAAGCTCCCATTTGCCATCAGGTCGCCCGCATCCAGGGATTGAACGGCGTATTGGGCCGGGTCCAGGTTTTCCGGGGCGTCGACTCCCTGGTAGGTTCCAAGGTAAGTCACTGCGGAACACTGACCGATCTGGCCGCCGGCCAGGCTCCTGACTCCATTGACGATGTCGGCCTGTCCGATCGCCTGGATCTGGAAGAAGCTACCGGAAGCGGAATCGCGGCTGGAAGAAATCGCCTCCGGCTCCTGCCCGGAGACTGCGGTCAACTGTGTCGACCGGGTGGAATGAAACGTCACCAAGCCCCCGCTGGCGCTGCCGTCGGCCTGCCAATTGTTGAAGTCGTTGGTGGAAAACAAGGATTCAAACGTTCCCGTATCCTCACGGGTCGCTGATTTGCCGCCACTGGGTTCTTTGCCGCCACTCGTCACTTTGCCGCCACTCGTTACCTTCCCGGTGCTGGTGATCGTGCCACTGGTCGTGAAACTGGGAATACAGATCCGCCCACTGACCGTGCTCGGGGCCGTCACTGCATTGCTGATCCGATCGCCGATTTGAATTGAGATCGGTACCGCGCAGGATTGCTCGATTCCACTGGGCCATCGGAAGATGGCGACGTCCACAGAGGTGGATGTCACCGGCTGGCGACCCATGTAGAGCGTGTCCACCTGGACCCCTCCCACCGTGAGCTGGACGCCGGCAGACAAATCCACTGCGAGCGCGCCCTGCGTTTCATCGAACGTGACAGGTCCCAGGCCCTGCAGGTACAAAACGGCAACTTCGTTCGCTTGAATGGCGTTGGTCGGCGTGATGAATCCATTCGCCAGCATATTGTTGGGGCTGAAGGTGAGCACTGCCGGTCCAAATCCACCGGAATTCAGGGCGTAGATCTGCGGATTTCGGTCAACCACCGTGACCGGAAACGAAATCGACTGGCCCTGGAAGGTGTAGTTCAAGATTCCGTTCCCCGCAGGCGTGGCGGAGGGCAGGATGAAGGCAGCCTGGGTCGCCCAGACGTAGAACGGGATGCCGGTGGTGAAGGTGTCGCCGACGGTGATCCGCATGGACGCGCCACTCAGGGTGGTTTGCAGAGGGAACGAGTTCGCCTGGGCCACGTAAGCCGGACCCAACCCCGCGCCGGTCACCAGGACCATCGCCCCACGCGTGATGACGGCATCGTAGCCTGCTGCGTCCCGGACGGAGGTGATCTGGGGTTGTGCCGCAGCGATTGCCCCGGCTGCAAGAAACAACAGAATACTTCGGATCCAATGCATGGCGCTCCCCGGGGAGCTGCAATGATCTACATTCAGCTCGAGACCCGTCTCACCGTATCGCGCGAAGGTGATTCGTCCAAGAGTACTTCTGTTTCATCAGTAACATTACGAACTCAGCAAGCCCGAGCCGCAATTAGAACCTTTGCATTCAGAACAATCGGCGGTATATGACGAGATATGAAACAACTTCTTTTGCGAAGAGGAAGGGAGATAGCCGGATAGAGGGGGGCGCGGCGACTTGCCGGCAGACCTACTGGCGGCGCGGAGCTTGGCCGGAAAAAAGAAAAGGACCGCGGATCGGCGGTCCTTCGAAAGATCTGTCGGGCGTCGGCCCGGGAGGAATCTTAGACGTGCCCGTCGAGCATCTTCACCAGCTCGGGCTTCGGCATCGCGCCGACCCGCTGGTCCACCACCTGGCCGCCCTTGAAGAGCAGCAGCGCGGGGATGCCGCGGATGCCGTAGCGCATCGCCGTGTTCGGGTTGTCGTCGGTGTTCAGTTTGCCGACCTTCAGTTTGCCTTGGTACTCGGCGGCGATGGCGTCGACCGTGGGCCCCAGGGCCTTACACGGACCACACCACGGCGCCCAGAAATCCACGAGCACGGGCGTATCGGAGTTGACTACGTCCTGGTCAAACTCGGCGTCAGTAAAGGTCAGGGTGTTCTCGGATGCCATGTTCTGTTTAATTCTCCTTCGGTTCTTACGTCATTTATGATGCGGGATTGATGGTGGAGGATGCAACCTCCCTCACTTTCGCCCGGACCGGAGCGGGAGGAGATGGTGTAAGTTGCAGATACGACAAGTCTTTCGTCGTATTGCCAAATTGCCGGATCCGCCTGGTTCCGGGGTGCTGCGCGTAGATCCCTTGCGTCAAAACCAAATAGACGACGAATGTCTAGAATGAACTTCTAATGCGCCTTCCCTTCCACCGGATGTCCGGGTTGCCGAAACTCGCGTGGGGAACCCGCTTCGTTTCCAACGGAGAAGAGGTCGCGATTTTCCATGGGCCGTGGGTGGAAACGCGCGAGAACACGCTTTTTGAGGGGGCTGACCGGGCGATTCGGAGAGGATGTGCTCACTCGCGAGAATCCGGGGGGGAAGGCTGTCTCGGAACGCGGAAACGCGGACCTTTCGCGGTCCAGAATGTGGGGCTGCCAAGGGGGCTGCCTTAGGAGAATTCCGGCTCCGTGTAGGCTTTGCAATTCCCACCGAAGCTCAGGCCTTTAGCAGCGACGCATAGAGCGCTTCATACTGCCGCGCCGACGCATCCCAGGAGAAGTTCCTACGCATCCCAATCTCCATGCGTTCGATCCAGGAATCGCGATGCGGGAACGCTTCCAGGGCATCTTTCAGGCTCCCGGCAAGGGCGTTGGAGGAAAACTCGCGGAACTTGAAGCCGGTGGATTCGTCGACCGTATCCTCCAGGCCGCCGGTGGCGTGCACGATCGGGGGCGTTCCGTACTTCAGACTGTAGATCTGGTTCAGGCCGCACGGCTCATAGCGCGAGGGCATCAGGAACATGTCGGCGCCGGCCTCGATGCGATGCGCCAGCGGTTCGTTATAGCCGACCCCAAGCGCCACTTGATCCGGGTGAGCGGTCGCCAGGTCCCGAAAGAATTTTTCAGTATCCGGGTCTCCGGATCCAAGCACCGCCAACATCGCGCCGCGCTGCATCAGCCAGGCGGCGATCGGCGGCAGGAGGTCGAAGCCCTTCTGCTCGGCGAACCGCGAGATGATGCCGATCAGGGGGCGATCCATCCTGCCCGGCAAGTGCAGCTCCTGCAGCAGCTCGCGTTTGCAGGCCAGTTTGCCATCCAGCTCCTCGGGCGAATAGTTGGCGGGGAGCGATTTGTCGATGGCCGGATCCCAGATCGAATAGTCGACACCGTTCAGGATGCCGACGACGTTTTTCTTGGCGCGCAGGATCGCATCCATGCCGAAGCCGAGCTCCGGGGTCTGGATCTCCGCGGCATGTTTGGGACTCACCGTGGTGACAACGTCGGAATAGATGATGCCGGCCTTCATGAAGCTGACCTGGTCCCAAAATTCGAGCCCGGTGTAGTGGTAAAGCGATGGGGAAAGGCCCACTTCACGCGCCACCGAAGGCGGGAAATTTCCCTGGTAGCCCAGGTTGTGAATCGTGAAGGCGGTACGGACGCCGCGCAGGACCGGATCGTCGGCGTAGTCGGTTTTGAGGAACGCGGGGAGCAGTCCGGTGTGCCAGTCGTGCGCATGCAGGATCTGGGGATGGAAGATCGTCCGCGCAACGCCGAAGGCAGCCTGCGTCAGGGCCGCAAAGCGAACCGGCTCGTCCTTGTCCCAGGTGTAGATTGTGGGACGCGCATAGAGTTCCGGGCAATCGACCAGGAAATAGCGCACGCCCTTGATCTTGAGCTCGTCCAGCAGCGCTTCGAAATGGTGCGGACCGACGTGCAGCGTCTGTCGCCGGATGCGGACCCGCGTTCTCGGACGCTTCACCGATTTGTATTTCGGCGTAACGACCGCGACCTCATGCCCGAGCTGGGCCAGCGCGGCGGGCAGCGCGCCCAGTACGTCCGCCAAACCACCGGTTTTTGAGAACGGCGTGACCTCGGAGGCCACCATCAGGATCTTCATGAAGTGATGCGCGTGGAGTGCTGTGGCGCCATTCCGGCGCGGGCTCCGTTCCTATGGATGTCCATCGGCCTTCAGCAGATGTTTTTGTACCTTCCCCAGGGCGTTGCGCGGCAGCTTCTCGATCGTTTCGAAACGGCGCGGACATTTGAAGGAGGCGAACTCGGCGCGGCAGCGGCTTTCGAGATCCTCGGCGTTGGACGGTCGCACCCGGTTTGGGGACGACGTAAGCCACCGGAACTTCGCCACGGACGGGGTGGGGCTCGCCGACCACGGCCGCTTCGGCAATTTCAGGCTGGGCAGACAGAAACTCCTCCATCTCACGCGGATAGATATTAAATCCGCCCGAGATGATCAGGTCGGAGCCGCGGCCACACAGCGTATAGTAGCCGTCGGCCGAGCGCTGGCACAAGTCCCCGGTCTTAAACCATTCCCCGTCAAAGGCATCGCGGGTGGCCTGCTCGCGGCGCCAGTATCCGGCGAAGACATTCGGGCCTTTCAGGTAGAGCTGGCCGATCTCGCCGTCGGGAACATCGTTGCCTTCGGCATCGACGATCCGCGTGGTGATGCCGGGCAGCGGAAATCCTACGGACCCGGGGCGGCGCTCGCCGTCGTAGGGGTTCGACATGTTCATGAGCGTCTCGGTCATCCCGTAGCGTTCCAGGATCGTGTGGCCGAACCGTTCGCGAAACGCCTCCAGCGTCTGCGCGGGCAGCGGGGCGGATCCGGACACGAACAGTCGCATCTTTTTGCCGATTTGCTTGGCTGCAGCCGGATCCGTTTCCAGCAGGCGAACGTAGATCGTAGGGACGCCAAAAAACAGGGTCGGCTCGAAGTCCAGGAACTGCTCGGTCGCCTTGGCGTGTTCGAAGCGCTCCAGCAAACGCATGTAGCAGCCCGAGTGCAGCCAGCTATGCAGCCCGTTGCCGAGCGCATGGACGTGGAACAGCGGCAGGGCGAGCAGGAAACGATCGCCGGAGTCGATCTTCCAGGCCTTCACCAGATTTTCGCCATTCACCGCGAAATTCTTGTGGGTGAGGATCGCGCCCTTGGAGGTCCCGGTGGTGCCGGAGGTGTAGACTAGCGCGGCGGGGCTATCCTCCCGAAGGCTGATGTTGGTCGGATAGTCGCCGGATTGCTGCTCGGCTTCCGCGACAAGAGCGGGCAGCACTTCTTCGTTGATGAAGAGCTTCGGCTCGGCGTCGGTGAGGATATGGTTCAGCTCACGTTCCTTGTACAGGATGTTGACGGGGACGAAGATGACGCCCATCTTGATGCAGGCGAGGAACAGGTCAACCAGTTCGAGGCAGTTCGCGAGATGGACGCACAGGCGGTCGCCCTGAACGAGTCCGCGAGCCTCCAGCGCGCGGGCCATGCGATTGCTGCGCTCCTCAATGTCTCCGAAGCTATACACTTCACCCTTCCATTCGAGCGCGGGCTTGGCATAGAGGCCGATCAGGGAAGGAGTGAAGTGGTCGCGAAGGTTCATAGGCTGGGGTTGCGCGTCGCCGGGAAGGGCAATTCAACAGGGTATCAGGATAGAAGAAAGGCGGACCGGCTTTCGCCCGTCCGCCTGTGGTTTGGATTGTGCTTCCGCCTACTCTACGTTCACGTCGAGGTCGACGCCGGCTTTTACCCAATCGCCGGCCTTGAAATAGGAGATCGCCTCCGGCTTGATCCACTTCACGAACGCGTCGTGGAGCTGCTGCGGAGTTGCGTTGGTGATCGCCTCTTCCAGGTCAATCTCGCGCTGCATGGTGCGGCCGAGCTCGGCCTGGCTCAGGAACAACCCGGCCAGCGAATTATCCGAGGACCGTCCGATTTGCCGCTCCTGCAGGAACGCGTCCTTGGCGATCTGGACTTCGTCGTCGGTAAATCCGCCCGTGATCAGCTTCTGGAGCTCATCTTTGAAGGCGTCCTCCACCTTGATGATGTTCTCAGGCGCGAAGGTCGAGCCCAGGCTGAAGGTCGCCAGCTCATCGCGCGCGTCCGCGCTGAAGCCGGTGTTGGTGCCGTAGCTCAACCCGTCCTGCTCGCGGATGCGGCGCCAGACGCGGCTCTTGGTGTCCTGGCCAAAGATCACGTTGGCAAGATAGACGTACGGATAGTCCGGATTCTGCTGATTCATCGGCACGGTCGCCATGGCGTAGAGATAAGCGTTGGCCTTGTCGGGCGCCTCCAGGGCGTCATCCACCGCTTCGATCGGCATGTAGTCTTCGGTGATGCGCGCGTAAGGCTTGGGACTCTTCCAGTCGCCGAACAGGTCCTCGACCAGATCCTCGACCTGCTTCGGATCAAAGTCGCCCACCACGGCGACTTCCATGTCGGAGGCGCCGTAGAAGTCCTGATAGAACTGCTTGGCCTGCGCGAGCGTCACTGCGCGGATGCGTTCCAGCGATTCATCGACGCTCAGAGCAGCGCGCGGATCGTCCAGCGGATACGGGCTGAAGTGCTTGTTGCGGGCGGTGCCGGCGATGGTGGAGGGCTCGGACCGGCGGGCTTCCTGGGAGGCGATCGAGGACTGTTTGATCTCCTCGAAGTCCGATTCCGGGAAGGTCGGCTGCTTCAGGATCTCGGCGACCAGGCGGATCGCTTCTGGCAGACCGTCGCGGACGGTGTTGACCGAGGCCGATGCTCCGGCCACCCCGCCTCGGACGCCGATCTGCGCCTTGATGCGGGTCATCTCGTCCTGGAGCTCCTGGCGATTGTGCAGTTCGGTGCCGCGCATCAGCAAGGCTCCGGCCATGCCCGGCGCGCTGCCTTTGCCGGTGAGGGATTCGAGCGTGCCCCAGTGCAACTGCATCTGCGCGACCACGGTAGCTCCGCGCGTCTTCTTCGGCAGCAGCACCATCTTGATGCCGCTGGGCAGGGTGAGGCGCGTGACACGCGATTCGATGTTCTTCGGGCTGGGATCAAATTCCTCGCCCTGTTGGATCGGCCCGCGGCCTTCGTAGCCGTTGAGAGAGGACTCGAGGTCGCGGCCTTCGGGAATATCGGCACGCGGCGGCGTGGTTTCGGTCGGGAAGAAGCGGCCGATGGTGCGGTTGGAGGCGATCAGGTACTTCTGCGCGGCGGCCACTACGTCGTCCACGGTGACCTTTTCCAGATCGTCGCGGCCCAGGAACATCAGGCGCCAGTCGCCGGAGGCGATCGACTCACTCAAATTCAAGGCCACGCGCTGGCTATTGTTCATGGCGAGCTCAAAGTTGGTGAGGATGCGCGTCTTGGCGCGATTGACTTCGTCCTCGGTGGGAGGCTCGTCCGCCAGGTTGTCGATCACGCGCAGCACGGCGTCTTCGGCGGTCTGGAAATCCTGGCTTTCGAGCATGTCGGCCTGGACCAGAAAAACGCCCGGGTCGTGCAGTTCGTATTCGCCGGTGCTGACGCCGGTGGCGAGCTTCGTCTCGATCAGGGCTTTATAAAGACGGCCGGACGGCTCGTCGCCCAGGATGAAGCTCAGCACGTCGAACGCCGCTGAATCCGGGTGCGAAGCGGCCGGAATATGATAGGCGAGCATCAGCGCCTGGTTGTCGCCAACACGTCGCAGCGTCACTTCGCGCTCGCCGTCCTGCGGAGGTTCCCGCGTATAGGTTTCGGTTAGAACACGTTCCGGGCGGGGGATCTTGCCGAACAGTTCATTGACCAACGGGAGCGTTTCGGTGGGGTCGAAATTGCCGGCGATGATCAGCACGGCGTTGTCCGGCTGATAGTACTTGCGGTAGAACGCCTGCAGGCGATCGATGGGGACGTTCTCAATATCGCTGCGGGAGCCGATCGTGGAGCGGCCGTAGCTGTGCCACAGGTAGGCCGTGGAGAGCACGCGCTCTTCCAGCACCGAAACCGGGTTGTTTTCGCCTCGCTCGAACTCGTTACGGACCACAGTCATTTCCGAGTCGAGGTCTTCCTTGGAGACGCGCGAGTTGACCATGCGGTCGGATTCGAGTTCCAGGGCCCAGCGCAGGTTATCGCCGGTCGCTTCCATGGTCTCGAAGTAGTTGGTGCGGTCGTACCAGGTGGTTCCGTTGAAGTCGGCGCCACGCTCGCTGAGCTCCTTCATGATGCCGCCATTGTGGGTCGGAGTGCCCTTGAACAGCATGTGCTCCAGCAGGTGCGCCATGCCGGATTCGCCGGCGCCTTCGTGACGCGAACCCACCAGATACGTGATATTCACCGTGAAGGTCTGCTTGGAGTTATCGGGGAACAGCAGCACGCGGAGCCCGTTGCCGAGCTCGTATTCGGTGATGCCTTCGACCGAGGTCACCTCCCGGGGAGCTGGGGGCGCCGCGGCTTGTTGAGCGAAGACCGGGACAACTTAGGAACAATCAGGGAAAGGAAGAGCGCGAGAGATGCCAGCTTTCTCATGCTCCCTATTCTAGGGGATTTCCACCGAACAGGCAGGGGAACCGGCAGATACGGGTTCCGGTGGGGTGGTGGTTGAAGGAATTATTTGCCCCGTTGTCGCGGGGTCCCTTTCTCTTTTCTTTCGGCAAGAGTGAGGGTCTGAATGGGAGTATTTGGGGCGTCGAGAACCCACACATCGCGACCCTAAGCCTGGCGGACCTGCATGGGAGGTCTTTCGTCGCGTTTCTGAAGTCTTCCCTTGACTTTACGGCTGACCCTAGTTTATGGTAACGATTCGACCGGGGCCGCCCTCGTAGCGCGGGAGGTGTGTCTTTCCATGCCGGAGTACAGATCGCCACCGGTCCCCTGTAGCCTGATCGAAGGCGAATGAAGCGACATGGCGGACGAAGAGAGCGCGGCGACAGAAACGGTGCAACAGGAGCTCGAATCCACGCTGGACAGCGTCGATCAGGCGGAAGAAACCGTGCTGAGCGCGGCCCAAAGGATGGGGTTCAGCGAAGACGAGCAGCACCGCATCGGGATCGCGGTCCGCGAGTGCATGGTCAACGCGGTTGTACACGGCAACTGTTACAACGCGAAGAAGAAGGTCCACCTGGCAGTTTCCCGTTCTCCAAAACAATTGGAAATTACCATCTCCGACGAAGGGGAGGGGTTCGACTTGAATCAGTTGCCCGATCCGCTGGCGGAAGAAAATCTTCTGCGGCAATCGGGACGGGGCGTCCTCATGATACAGGCGTTCATGGATGGGTTTGTAGTTCGCCGGCGGAATCCGAATGGCACGGAAGTCAAGATGACCAAGCTTCTGGAGTCCGAGCAGTAAGGGGCCGGGGCGAAGCCGGCAGCGGCGAATACCAACGGGGACCGGAAATCCAGGCGGTCCGGCAGGCGAATATTTTAAAAGGTGTTTCAAGCAAGGAGGTTCTAGGTGAGTGTAACGATGACCACCCGGCAGGTGGGGGATGTAACGGTAGTGGACACGGCCGGCCGGATTACGCTGGGCGATGGTGCTTCCACCTTCCGCGATACGATCCGCGATCTGGCGGCCGGCGGCAACAGGAAGATTCTGCTCAACTTGGGCGAGGTGAACTACATCGACAGCTCAGGGATTGGGGAGATGGTGTCAGGGTTTACGACGGTAACCAACGCCGGCGGCCAGGTAAAGCTGTTAAACCTGACCAAGCGCGTCCAGGATCTGCTGCAGATTACCAAGCTTGTACACGGTTTTCGAGGTCTTCGACGACGAGGCCGAGGCCGTGCGTAGCTTCTCCTAAACCAAATCCAGCGAAGTTTTAGCGGACCGCGGGAAGAAAAGTAGAGAATTCCCGCGGTCCCGGCTCACTGTAAGATTTGGGAGCAGAAACGGCGCAATCGTCTGATCCGCTTCGATAAAGAAGGGATTTGGGAGGCGCACGAGCGATCATGGTTCCAATTCGAGAGCCCAAACGGTATTCGATCCTGCTTGCGGATGAGTTGACCCTGGTGCGGGAAGGCCTCGCTGCATTATGCGATGCCCAACCGCGATTCAAGGTAGTTGGCCAGTTCGATCAGGGTGCGGCGGCGCTGCATCAGATCGAGGAGGAAGAGCCGGACCTTGCGGTTCTCGACCTTAACCTCACGGATTTGTTCACTTTAGAGATCGTGCGCCGGATCCGCGAGGCTGGCTTGCGGACCAAGGTGATCGTTCTCTCCACCCGCCGCGACCGGAAGACGGTGGTGGAGGCGCTGCGATGCGGCGTCAGCGGCTATCTGCTGAAGTCCTCCTCCTCGCAGCAACTCCTGGAAGCCTTCGAGCAGGTTCTGGAAGGCAGCATCTACGTTTCCCCCCAGCTGGAACTGAATAAGCTCTTTGCGTCCAGTCAGAAGCCGGTTCCGGACGACCCCCTGGAGATGCTGAGCGCGAGAGAATATCAGGTTTTCTCGCTTCTGGTGGAAGGCATCCGCGCCAAGGAGATCGCCGCCCGCCTGGAACTGAGCCCCAAGACGGTGGATACCTACCGGGCTTCGCTGATGCGGAAACTGGACATCCACGATGTCGCCGGGCTGGTGAAGTTCGCCATCCACCGCGACTTGACGTCGCATCACTAAGGGGAAACCCAACAAAACTCGGCGGGTTCGCCACAGCCTGGACCCTTGCGGTCTTGGGCGCTCTTCTCATTCCTTCGCCCCTTCGGACCTGATACAATTTGAGGCTGGAGACAATCGCAAGATTCGCGCGTCTCCTTTAAAACAGCGCCGGGAAGGCGGAACCGGAATATGGCCGGGCGTCCGGGCGCGGATAAGTAACCGAAAGCGCGTTCAATATCACAGTGTGGGCCTGTTGCGCCCATAAGGACCCCTCAGCATGGCATCATCCCGTCTTTCGCATAAAGATCTTCAAGAGTTGAAACATGACCGCTTCGCCGAAGAAGTGGGGGGCGTGCTTCAATGGGCCGCACAAAATCGGGGAACCGTGCAGGCGGGGGGCATCGCGATCGTCGTGCTGCTGATCGCCATTGGCGGATTCCTGTACTACCAAAGCCAGCAGGTGCATGCGCGGTCCGAGCTTCTGTTTGACGCCAACTTCCTGGCCGACGCGCGCGTTGAGGGCGATGGGCAGCCGGTGGGTCCGAACAAAGTGTTCCCGACGCAGGAGGAGCGCGACGCGGCGGTGACCGAAGCCTATCAGAAGGTGATCGATCAGTATCCGGGAACGCAGGAAGCAGCGATCGCCGAGCTGTATCTGGCCGGGCAATCGGCCGACCGCGGCGACATCGATACCGCGATCACCCATTTCCGCAATGTCGCCGAGAATTCGCCGGACGAGTATGCGTCGGTGGCCCGGATGTCGTTGGCCGAGGCGCTGGCCGGTCAGGGCAAGGTCGAGGAAGCCGAGAAGTATATCCAGGAAGACATCGACAATCCGACGGCGTTCGTTTCCAAGGAAGAGGCGCAGTTGACCCTTGGCCGGATTCTGGCGCAGACCGATCCGGAGCGCGCGCGCGAGGTCCTGACCGAACTGCAGCAGGGAAGCGCCTCGATCAGCCGCATTGCGATCCAGGAGCTTGCTAATCTTCCCGTGGCTCCGAACATCACGGCCGCCACGCCGGAAACGCCGGAAGCCACCAGCGAACAGAATTAACGGAGCCGGGCGGCACCCGGCGCGTTCAGCACGGGCGGGCTTCCAGTCCGCCGGGATACTCGGACCGTCTTGCAACTCGAGGCACTTCGTCATCTCAGCTTTCCCGTCAGCGCCTCGCGCGGGCGGCGCTATCCTGAGCTCGCGCATCCCTACCGCGACGAGTTCCAACGGGACCGCGACCGCGTAGTGCACGCGCGGGCCTTTCGGCGCCTGGAAAATAAAACGCAAGTCTTCGCGCCGGCGATTTCCGATCATTTCCGCAACCGGCTGACACACACCATTGAGGTCTCCCAAATTGCCCGCACGATCGCGGCGGCGCTGGGCCTGAACGAAGGGCTCACCGAGGCGCTGTCCCTGGCGCACGATATCGGGCATCCGCCGTTCGCCCACGCCGGCGAGCACAAGCTGGACGAACTGATGCGCGGCTATGGCGAGCGCTTCGATCATAACCTGCATGCACTTCGGATCGTCGAGAGCTTTGAGAACCCCTACGCGCGGTTCCCGGGCCTGAACCTGACCTTCGAAGTGCGCGAAGGGATCGTGAAGCACTCGCGCGATTTCGGCCCGGGCGAGTTTCCGGCGCTGGAGGAATATCTTCCCGGCAAGAAGCCTCCACTGGAGGCGCAGTTGATCGATCTATGCGATGAGATCGCCTACAACACAGCCGATCTGGATGATGCCTACAGCGCGGGCCTGGTGGATGTTCAGGACGCGGCCGCGTCGGTCGGCAAGTTCGCGGAGTTCTTCGAGATCGCCGACAGCCATTATCCCGGCGCGACCGAGGTCGTACGGATGAAGGAGATCGTCCGCATGCTGATCAACTGGCTTGCTGGGGGTTTGCTCGAAGGGACGGTGTCGGCGGCCCAGGGGTTGGCCGATGTGGATGCGGTTCGGGAACATCCGAAGCGGGTGGCGCAGTTCACGGCCGAGACCGCCGCGGCCAGCATCCAACTGAAGGCGTTCCTGCGGCGGACAGTGTATGAGTCGGCGGTGCTGGATCACGCGCGCGGCAATTCGCTGGAGTGGATCGAGCGCCTGTTCCTCTATTTCCTGGAGCATCCCGAATCGATGCCGGCGGCCTATCGCGAGGAATCCTCCCGCCAGCCGCTGCACCGGCAGGTCTGCGACTACATTGCCGGCATGACGGACCGGTTTTTCCTCAAAACCTGCGCCGAGCTGGGGATCAGCGGCTGAGGCGATCGTCTGAATCACCGATCCTGAGCGTCACCCGCGGCCCGTGTCTCCCGCAGAATCGCGCCTTAGAAGTGGTTCCAGATCTGTCTGAGGGGAAGCCGTTCCCATGTCGAAAGTGATTGATTCCACGAGGGGTATATGCTCAGAAGCGGGCTGGATAGGACCTTGATTTCCTTAGTACCGAATCCGTGAGATCCGTAATCCCCCCGTTCACTGTTGACGATAGAGAGACTGAACAAAGGTTCGGTTTCGCCCATTGACTATGTGGATCTGGTTTTACGGACTTTCGACCCTGCTCGGGATCTTGTACCGCCGTTTGTGGCTGAAACAGGCTCCTCTGAACAATGAGCTCAACGCGAACCGCGTCGCGATCGAACATGTACAGAGCGGGATCGCCTGGGTGAATGCGGATGGCGCCATTGGCTTGGTGAATCCTTCGCTTGCGGATTCGCTGTCCATTCGCGGCGACAAATTGGAAGGGCGCAACTGGGTCGAGCTGTTTCCCATCTCGGAACGGCACCGGATCCAGAACGCTTACGGGCAGTCGTTGCTCGCGCGGGAGTTCGCACTCTCCACGTATTTAGAGCGCGCCGATGGGACGCACGCCCCAATCGACCTTCGTCTGGTGCCGGTTCATGACGAGAAATCGCAGCATCTGGGGCATCACTGCCTGATCCTGGACCTGACACGCGTCGAAAATTTAGAGCAGAAGCTGCACCACCTGAATCAGTCCTTGCGCGGAATGGACGCGGCCGTTGCCTCGCCGGCTTCGAACCCTGCGAAGTCGCAAAGCTTCGCGAGCCGGTTGTAGCTTCCAGCGCGGTCGTCGCGCAAAGCGGGGATTGTTCGCTACCGGGTGCTCTCCAGTACCAGAATCACAGCCAGCAGCGCGATCAGGATTCCACCCGCCGCGATCAGCAGAAATACGATCTGCCACGGCTTGAACTGCGTCACGAGTTGAATCTTTAACGGCTCGTCATTGTTTGATGGCGTCAGAGTGGGCGGCTCGGGTTGGTGCTCGGCGATGGTCAAGGAAGGTGCTTCGTCTTTGCGCGGGATGACATCCTCTGTGGGAGCGGCTTTCGCGGCTGTCGGAGCGGGTGGCTCCTTGGCGGCCCGTTCCGGTTCGACCTGTTCTGGCTCTTCAGCATTTTCCACGCGGCCTCCCGTTGGGGCGATCGGCTCCGCTGGTTCCGTCGTGGCCGGTGTGCCTGGTCCTGCGGGCTCCGCATCGGCATGGATCACGTCTACCGCCTGATCGGCGCCTTCTGCTGGTGCCTCGGCTTCCGCTTGCAGTTCGTGCGATACGTCGTCGCTACCCGCCTGGAGGCGAGCGGCGCGCTCCGTCTCTGTGGCCGGCTCCCGGTCCCAGTCGAGGGCTCGCGCAAGATTCTGCGCAGCTTCGGAGACGCCTTTTTGCGCCGCGAAGGGCGTTTCGCTGAGGGGCTGTTCCGCGATCGAACCCTCCTTGAAACGGGGTTGAGGGGCGATAGGTTGCACCGCCGACTCGTCCTTCCTTTCGGGCGGGACGACCTCATTGAGGGCCTGATGGAGAGCCTGGGGATCCAGGACAGCTCGCTGCGCCTTGTGCTCGCTGCCTGTGCGCCCTGCATCATCAGACGGGCGAGCTCCAGGCGATCCTGGCACTCCTCGCACGACGCCAGGTGCGCCTCGAAGTCCGCGCGGAGCTCGGGCTCCAGCGCATCGTCGAGATAACGCGCCGCCAAGTCATGGGCGTCGATGTAGGCGTGATCCATCCTCATTGCACATCCGTCATCGCAAACCCGTCATCGCAAACCCGTCATCACAAACCGGGAATCATGCCGCGTGGGCGGCGCCGCATGCCACCTCTCCGCTGCGGGTTCTGCTAGGATCGTTGGAGCGATCTCGTTGGATTGTCCAAGATACTCGCAACATTGATTTTATCGGCGGCCTTCTGGGCCTCACCTTATTCATCGCCAGTTTCGAGGGCAGACTCCAGGGCCGGAATCTTTTCCCGCCGCGGCGAATCCCGGGTCCATTCTATGCTAAACTGTCGTGAGCTAGTTATTCGGTAGGAGTTTGCCCCAAATGGCGAAAGTATGTGAAATGTGTGGCCGCGGACCGGTTTTCGGAAATCGGATCAGCCACGCCCACAATGTCACCAAGCGACGTTGGAATGTCAACCTGCAAAGCGTCCGCGCGGTGGTCAACGGCTCGAGCAAGCGCGTTAAGGTCTGCACGTCGTGCATCCGTAACGGCAAAGTGCAGAAGGCCGCTTAATTTCAATTTTTTCAACCAGTTAGACCTACCTTTCCGAGGCATATGGTAGGGTAGGCCGTGCTGCATCTAAGCATCCCACTCCCGGATTTTGCCTCATGGCAATGGATTCTGGGGGTGTTTTGCGCCTTCATGATCGGAATCGCCAAAACCGGCGCGCCCGGGATTGGGACGCTGATCTCCCCGCTGATGGTGGTCACGGTGGGGGACGCTCGGCTGGCTACGGCCTGGGCGTTGCCGGTTCTGCTGACCGCCGACGTCTTCGCGGTCGCCTATTGGCGCCGCCACGCCGACCACAAGCAGATTTTCGCGCTGATTCCGTGGGTGCTTGCCGGGGTGGTGGGCGGAGCATTCGCCCTCAGCCTCAGCGAAATCATCATCCGGCGGATGATCGGCGTCATCGTGGTGGGGATGATGGTGATCTACCTGCGCCGCCGCATGTCGCCGACGAAAGAGGTCCACGGGAACCCGATTTTCTACGGTTCAGCCACGGGATTCTCTTCCACGGTGGCCAACGCGGCCGGTCCGGTGATGAACCTGTTCCTGCTCAGCCGGAACCTGCCCAAGGAACGATTCGTGGGCACCGGAGCCTGGTTCTTTCTGATCCTGAACCTGGTGAAGTCGCCAGTGTACGCCTATCATGGGCTGTACTCGATGCAGAGCCTCACCTTTGATCTGTGCGTGGTTCCCGCGGTGTTTCTGGGGGCGCTCACCGGCCGTTGGCTGATCTTCCGGATCCCGCAAAAGCTGTTTGAGACGCTGGTGGTGGCGATGACTCTGATCTCGTGTTTGCTGCTGTTCCGCTAGCCGCTAAAGCGGACGCGAGGAGACCACCGCGAAGCGTTCCTTCAAACGCAGAAACGGCGTCTCAAGGAAGCGATAGGAGACGGTCGCGGCGAGGATCGTCAGCAACAGCGCTGCCGCGTGTAAGCTCACACCGGAAAGCTGCCCGCCCCAAAATTGTTCCGTGACCCGGATCGCCGCCACATGAAACACGTAGAGGCCAAAGCTGATTTTGCCGAGATGTCCGAGCACACCGTTCCCAGTGCGTCGCATCGCCTGCCAGGCCGAGGGTTTGGATTGGGGTGCGGGTTTCCCGTCGCCGGATAGGCTTCCATAGAGGATCGCCAAACACGCCGCGGTTGCCAACGGATAGGTATAGAGCGACCCCCAGCCCGTAAGATTCCCCACTCCGCCGAGCCCAATCATCATCGATACGCCCCCAACCAGGAAGATGCCTCTCCGGATCGGAGGCAATTGGGATCCTCTGCCTTGCAGCCAATACGCCATCAGGGCTCCGCCGGCGATCGGATCCAGGCGCGCGAGCGTATTGCACCAGACGCCCGGATGTTCCACCCCGCCCGCGGCGGTCAGCACTCGCGTGCCCCATGCCAGCGCGAGCATCATGCCAGCCAACGCGGTCAGCCGGCCCGCGAATCGCTTCGTCAGCCATGGCCACAACAAATAGAATTGCTCCTCGATCGAGACCGACCACAACAGGGCGAATGAGCTCGCTGGATATCCCCACAGTGCCGACGCCCAATTTCCGCTGAGCAGTAGATATCCCATCAGGTGGCCCGCCGGCATGTCTTCCCCGGGCACGATCCAATGCATCGCGGGAGCCAGCACCAATAGCGCCAGGAAGTACAACGGCCAGATGCGCAGTATCCGCCGGATATAGAATTTCCGCACGGCGACCGTCCCCGTGCGAGCCCGTTCCCGCAGCAGGAGCTCGGTGATCAGATAGGCGCTCAGCGCGAAAAAGAGGTCCACGCCGAATCCACCCGCACGCGAGAATGCCGCGAGTCCTTGCGCAGCGATCCGCGGGAGTCCATCGGCATATCCCGCGGTCGACCCCGGCAAGGCATGGTGCAGGAAGACCAGGAAGAAGGCGGCAAACCGCAGGCGGTCGAGCTCCGGGCGATGAAACCGGCCCGCGCCGCGATCGGACGTTCGATCAGACGTTCGCCGGGTGTCCGCTACCCGGGCGGTGCCGGTTCTGTCCTGGGAAGCATCCGGAGGAGTGGGGCTCAGCCGGGGAGTCGCGGCCATATAAGATTAAGTGCCCTACCCGCCGGTCACTTCTCCAAAAAAGGCGAACGGTTGCGGGCGGAGGCCCGATGCGATGCTATACTGACGGAGGTGCCCTGCGAAACCTGCAGGGCCTTTTCTACCGCTGTCCGGCGCGATTTCACGGCGTCGGCAGAAGCCCAGTCGGGGCGTGGCTCAGCCTGGTAGAGCGCCTGGTTCGGGACCAGGAGGCCGGAGGTTCAAATCCTCTCGCCCCGACCATTCCTTCTTTCCTCTTCAAAACGCTATGGTTCGCCGGTGGGTCGTCGGGCGGAATCGGACTTCATTCCGCAGGGGTGTTTTCATCCATGGCTCGCCGATACCAGTCGATGGTCTGTTGCAGGCCTTGCTCGAAGGGGATCTTGGGAGTCCAGCCGAGCAGCTCCCGGGCCAGGCGGTTGTCGGCTGCGCGATTCAGCGGGCCGGTGGGCTTGTCGAGGAGCCGCTGGATCTCCGCGCGGTGGCCGACCGAATCGAGAATGCGCCGGGCGGCGTCGATCACGCGGATCCGCTCCATGGTCCCGAGGTTCACCGCGGATCCGTCGTCGATCTTTTCCGCGGCCAGGATCGTGCCCTCGACGATATCGTCGACGTGGGTCCAGTTGCGGATCTGCTCGCCGGTGCCCCAGACGGTGTATGGAATCTCCCGGCGCAGCGCGCGGCCGATCATCGCCATCACGGCATGGCTTTCCCCACAGCGTGGCCCGTACACCGTGAAGTAGCGGCAACTGGCCGACTTCATGCCGAACTTCTGATGGTAGGCGCGCAAGGTCAGCTCCGCCATCAGCTTCGCCCAGCCATAGAGGTTGTCCGCTTCATAAGGAGGGCCGACGTCCTCTTCGCGGAGAAAGACTTCGCGGGTCGGATCGGTCTGCAGCGAAGTCGGATAGACGCACCCGGACGACGCGAAGACCACTTTCTCGACTCCGGCTTGATGGCAGGCGTGAAACACGATGCTGTCCAACGCCAGATTGCGCGAGCATTCCGGATCATGTTCATCAATGAAGCCGCGGCCCCCGTGCCGAGCGGCAAGATGAAACACCGTGTCGTGAGAAGGGATGAGGTCGCCCGCCACGCGAGGATCCAGCAGGTCGGCCTGATGAAAGCGGACTTTGCCGGCGGCCAGCAGGTCCTGGAGATTTTCCTTCTTCCCACTGCTTAAATCGTCGATGATGCTGACGTCGGCGCCACGCTCGACCAGCGCCTCCACCAGGTGGGAGCCGATGAACGAGGCGCCGCCGGTGACCAGAACCTTCCGGCCGGCCCAGCTCCTGGAGGACCCGTTCATAAGCGCCGCGCGTGAAAGATGGGATCGAAAGCCAATTTGCAGGATAGCTTAGCTGCCTGGCCCGGACCGGGACGAGGAAGCATCGCCAGTATCCGCCCAGACCGCTTCATAGGCGCGGCCCCATATCGGCTCGCGCTGGATCGATTCCCACCACGGCAGGGAGGTCTCGCCGAACTCGTCGTGATGCTTCGCGCGCGGAGCGCCATAGGGCTTCCGGTCCTTGGGCTCGGTGGCCCACAGCGGCGGCTGCGTGTAGTAGATCGCGGTATCGATTCCGGCATGGGGTCCCGAGCCATGGGATAGATGCCCCCGGACGGTGGCGATGCGCGCGCTGAACGTGCTCAGCCGGGTGCCGATGAAGCGTTGGGGCGCTGCCGCGCAAAGCAGAGTTTCCAGAATCCCGATCCAGTGCGGAGGCGTTGCCGCGCGGACATCGAGCGGGAGGTCGGGGTAGCGCACGAGGCGGAAGCGGTCGGCAAGAGGCGCCCGGAATTCCGGATCGTGTTCATCGGTGGCGAGGTAGAGTGTTTGTCCGGGCTCCAGCAGATGCTCGACGTGGCGTAGGATCTGGTCGGCGCCGATGCGGGTCTTGGTGTAGTGGAAATCGCCGCGCCGGACGTGCATCGCGCTGTAGGCCTGCCCGGCCAGGGGGCCCTGGGTGATCGCGCGCTCGGCCAGCGTCCAGAGCTCCGGCCGGTATTGGACGGCGTCGCGCACCAGGGCCCGCGCACGAGGCTCGCAATTGGAGTCGCCGAAAAGAAAGAACGCTTCAAAGACGCCGAACATGCGGTGTTCGGGCGTATTAGGGAAATAGAGGATCTCGCATTGCTGCTCGTCGGGGCTGATGCCGACCGGGCGCCGCCCAAAGAGCCGCGGAATCAGCTCCAGCCGGTCGGTCAGCGCGCTGGCCGGCCAGAGGAACGCATCCTCAAGGGCATTCCAGTCGGGCGAATGCGCCACGCGCGCCATGTGCCGGTGGAATGCTTCATGCCTGCCCAGTTTGGGATCGAACTCTTCAGCGCGAACCACGGGGAGATGCTGGCGCAAGGCTCGCGAGGTCGAAGAAATCTTCGAGTGTATAAGGCTCCTCGCCGAGCAGATAGAACGGGCGCGGAGGCGGCAGGATCAAGGTCCGCCGGGTGAGCCACGCCAGCACCACCATGATTTCAAACTGCATCAGGATGTTGTTGAATCCACCGAAATCGGCGTTGAAGGCCAGGTAACGGCTGGGGTTTGCGGGGACAGGGGGATCGGAATTCGGCATCGGACGGAAACGGTATTTTTCTCGAATATACTGAGGGGATGCCGCCGGTGTCCAGTGCCGAGGAGATCCAGCGAACCTTCGCCGAGCAGCGCTACGTCAAGGTGGAGGGCATGCTGGAAGCTCCCCTGGCGAAGATGCTGTACGAACATATCGAGCGCCGGCGGCCGATGGGCCGGCCGTCGGACTACTTGAAGGAATTCGAGGGCGCGCTGGAGCTGTCCTCCGACCGGTTAATGGAGTTCGTCCTGGCCAGCCTGCAGCCCCGCGTGGAGGAGCTCAGTGGATGCAGCCTGCATCCCACGTATTCCTTCACGCGTGTGTATTTTCGCGGCCATGCGCTCCCATGCCACACCGATCGTCCGTCGTGCGAGGTGAGCGTCAGCATCAACCTGGGTCCGCATCTGGAAACTCCCTGGCCGATTTGGGTGAAAGGTCCGCTGGGGCAGTCCGCTGTCGTGCTTGCTCCGGGAGACGGCGTTCTCTATCGCGGAATTGAGTGCGAACATTGGCGCGAGCCGCTGGAGGCGGATCACATGACGCAGGTCTTTCTTCATTACGTCGAGAAAGACGGCAAGTATAGCGAATGGAAGTACGACAAGCGTCCGTCGATCGGCACGCAGGAACCCGCTCCCCAGACAGAGGAATAGAGGCGCTGTTGCTATACCCGCTTGATAGCTTCCTGAAGTGAATCCCAAAACCATCTACATCGCCATGGCGGTTAATGACGCTTTCGTCATGCCGCTATTGGTGACGGTGCGGTCGGCGTGCCGGAACCTGTCTCCCGGTTGGCGCCTGCATGTATTTGTCTTCGGATTTGAGATCCAGAACGCGACCCGCCAATGGTGCGAGGCCCGACTGGCGGAACTGCCGGTTGACGTAGAATGGCGCACCCTGGATCTCAGCGGCGTAGCCTCCTACTGGCCCGGGATCCGGCGCGAGGAAGAAATCACAAACTACTATCGCTTGTTCCTGGGCGACGTCCTGCCGGAGTCGGTGACCCGCCTGCTCTATCTGGATGCCGACCTTCTGGTTTGCGGGGATCTGGCCGGACTCTGGAACCAGCCGTTCAACGGGCATCCGGTGCAGGCGGTGTTCGATGCCTACTCGCCGCAGTTGCACACGCCCCGGCTCGTCGGGCTGGAGCTTGCCGAGGGGATCCGGTTCACCAAGGAAACGCCGTACTTCAACGCCGGAGTGATGCTGATCGACCTGGCTGCTTGGCGCGAGCAAAGGATCGGGCAGCGCGCCGCGGAGCTGCTATGGAAGCACGGGAGCCGGTTCACGGGCCGGGATCAGGACGCGCTTAACGTCGCGCTCATCGGTCAGTGGAAGCGTCTGCCGCCCAAGTGGAACTCGCACGAACTGTCCCATCTTCCCGATACCTGGCATGCCGGAGGGGCCAGTGATGCGGAAGTTCGCGAGGCGAGAGCGCATCCGGCGATCATTCACTACATCGGCGAAAAACCCTGGAGTCCGGCCTGGCGTCCGCATCGATCCGCGCAATGGTGGGAGGAGGCTCGGCGCGCTGGGATCCCGGAGGGGCATCGCATCGGGCACGTGGCGATTTGGGAGGCGTTGCTGCTGGGGCCGCATACGCGCCTGCTCGGGCATAGTTGCCACCGTGAATGGGGACGCATGCCGAAGCTCATCCTGACGCGTCCGTGGATCGTGGCGACCTACCCGGTCTGGCTGGATGGCGCGGCGCTACACTGGAGCTTGATTTATACGCTCGTCTGTACAAATACAGACCCGTTCATCCATTGGCAGTGCGAGCTTCTGGAATACACCTGGAAGCGTGCCGAGCAACCGGGACAACTCGTCCGCCTGGTCACCGCCGAGCCAGACCAGCCCCTGCCCCGGCATCGTCATGCGCAGGTGTTGCGCGTGCCGCCTCAGCCGGATCGCGATCTGGGGTACGTCGCGTTTCAGCGGCTCCTCGCGATGGAGCATTGGCTGCAACAGGAGCGGCCCGAAGGCACGGTACTGATCATCGATCCGGACGTCGTGTTCCGGCGCGCCATTCCCGATGAGGCCCAACCCGGCGCCCCGCGCGCCCAGCATTGGCTGGATTATCGTCCTTCCAGCGGATCGGTCCAGGCGGCGACCTGGCCGATGCTGATCCACACCAGCGATCTGGCTCGCCTGCTGCCTCGCTGGATCGATTTTGTCTCGGCGATCTATCCGCGCACCAATCGTTGGGAGTCCGATATGGAAGGGCTGGTTGCCGCGGCCGCGACCCTGCCCTTGAAGTTCTCCCTGGAACCCATCGGCGCGTTCGTTGGCTGGCCTGACGAGCAGGTGGGCAGCGCCCCGCTGGTGCATTATTGCCAGAAGGTTCTGGGCGAGGATGGCGAGGTTTTGTGGTGGAAAGGCGACTACCGCCCGTGGGATCCCGTCCCGGATGGACGAACCGCGAAGCATGCGTATTGCCGCGACCTGCTGGACCTGATTAACGAGTACGCCGCGACGCGCTCCGGAAGCTAATCAGCTTCGGGTTCCGAACGCATCCTTGCTGCGGGCCAGCGCGCGCAACATCCCGATGTGCCGGGGGCGCAGGCGAAGCAGGCTGCGGCCGATGGTCGCGATCCGGTGCCAGGCCGAGATTTGTTCTCCCGCCAGCGCCGCATCCATGGACCTCGATAGCTCCATATGCCGGCGTCCTCCGGCCCAGATGCCGGAAAGAATCTGCCGGAATTCGGTGGGACGAAACAGATAGAGCAGATCCCGCTCCATCGGCCCTTCGCGGACTTGCGTATGGAACAGTGCGACCAGTCGAGCAGCCTCGGCGCGATCTTCCCGGGACAACTTCGGCTCCAGTTCGGCGGCGATCCGGGCGGCCTCACCGTTCGCGGAATAGCCGCGCAAGATTGAGGCGGCGGCTAGCAGCGGGACCGCAAGATGTGTCTCCATCGCTTTCTGGAGCACGCCAGGCGGATCCCCCTGGCGGCGAATCTCGGCGCACCAGCGCTCCAGATCCAGAAGGTCGCGCATCATCTTGTCCGGCGTGAAGTGGTTGCGCAGGGAATGGTGGACGCACAGCAGCAGCCCATCCCGCGCCGAGACTGCGGAGAACTCCTGGTCGAGGAACGTTACCGGGCGAGATCCTTCCAGCAGTTCGCGCGAATCGAACCCCGCCCCCAGCCGCCAGTGGAGATCGATCGTATTGCCGCGATCGTTATGGAACGAGAGTTCCTCATTTCCACCGAAGCCCGGCGAGTGACGCACGAACTGCACATACTCCGCCAGATCGCCTTCGACCTCCGGGCGATAGCCGAGCTCGGCGAGGGCGTCGGCCGCCCGCGGCAAATCCTCTTCGGCGATCAGGAGATCCGCGTCCAGGATGACGCGCTGTTTGGGGTCGGGATAGAGGATGGCCAGCGTCGCCAGCCCTTTGAACGCCGCCGCGCGGAGATCGCGCTTGGCGAATTCCTGAAGCACGGCGAGGCCGCTTCGCGCCTCCAGGATGGTGCGTACGTAGCCCGCGGTGAGTTGCTGCTGGATTCGGGAGGAGACCTTCTCAGGAGGTTGAGTGCCGAGAGGGGAGAGCCGTTCGGCGAGGCGGGGAAGCGCACCCCAACTCTCGGCAAGATTCACCCACCTCACCCAATGTTCCGTGGATGGATCGTGCGGGCAAAGTGCTTCCGTCGCCGGCTCCTCAGCCAGCAGCAGGTGTACCAGAGACTCCCTCAGCATGGGGCCGCGAGAGCTGTGGCTTCACTCTAATTCGGGATCGGAACCGGCGCCGTGGGAGCTCCGCTGGTCTGCCCATAGGCAGGCCGCTCGGTCGCCTTGACGGCGGCCAGGATGGCGGGAACTACGTACGCGGCCTTCAGGCCTTTACGCACCAGAGTGCGGCGATTGACTTTCTGCGACTCGGACGTCTTCTTTTCGTTGCTCATGGTTGTTCTCCGGGCAAAATTACACTGACTCGGCCAGAGGCTTTCGACCTCGGGTGCCAGCCTCAACCGAGTGGACTCTTAGTTGACACCAACCGGGACCGGCGCCGTGGGAGCTCCACTAGTCTGCCCGTAGGCGGGCCGCTCGGTCGCCTTCACCGCAGCCAGGATGGCCGGGACCACGTAGGCCGCCTTCAGCCCCTTGCGCACCAGGGTGCGGCGATTGACTTTCTGCGATTCAGACGTCTTCTTTTCGTTGCTCATCAGTGAGTCCTCCGAGGTGATGTTCTTCAACCCTATCACAAAATCCTGGAAATCAACTCGTAGATTTTACAAGAGTTCGTACTAGATCCACGGTGTCGGGCAGTGTTCCCGACCACAGCCGGAAGCAGCGTGCCGAACTCACCATGCCGGCGATGGCTCGCACCCCTTCCAGGCTGCTGAACGTGCCCCTGCCGGTCTGCATCAGGAGCCGGGAAACCGCCTCGGCCTGGGTTTCTGGCACGATCCGGGGCTGGCTCAGCCGCTCCGGCTCCAATAAAAAGACGAAGCCCAAGCGCGCGGGGGGAGGCGAGGCCATCCCGAGAGATCCGGGCGTAACGAATTGATCCCGAAGGAGATGCTCCGGAAGCGCTAACCCGACGTCCGGCCAGCAAGGCCGCCGATTTGTCATCAATATGGAAGCAACGGGGATGCGGCAGAAGCTCGCCGGTGGCCGGATCCAGCAGGGCCATGTCGTCGCCGCCCACGCGCAGCCCCCGCGCCGCCAGAGCCAGGGTGAGCGTCGTTTTGCCTGCCTCGGAATATCCGGAAAGCAGCAGGTCCCCATGAGCCGAATACACGATCCCGCCGTGGACCAGATGCAGCCCCACCGGATGCCGCGCCATGTCGGCGGTGATGGCGGCCTCCACCCCGGAAATCGCGTCGCCGAAGGTCGGCTTGGTGTGGGGCGGCGGACCCGGAACGGCAATGATCCACTGCGCGCCGGGCTCCGCGTCCGGATCGTGCAGCAATTCGTAGGAGTTATGCGGCTCCAGCCCGGAGTCGTCGATTCGTCCAATGTAGAGCTCGGAGAAAAGCTCGGCCGCCCGCGGATAGTTGGTGCGAAACGAGAAACGGTAGCCGAACAGGTTGTAGCGCTGCTCGCGGATCATGCCCAGATCAAGCGGAAACGGAGGGGGTCTCCAGTAGCCGCTTCTCCGCCAGATCTTCCAGTAGTTTCAATGAGTCCCGCTCCAGGGTGTCCCGATCCACTTCATAGTGTTCTTCGAGCTCGTTCAGAATCGCGCCGACCTCACGCTCGCCGTCGCACAACTGCCAGATGCGCAGCGCGGATTCGGTCACCGGATAGGCGGTCGCCGTATCGGGATCAAACAGCAGTCCGCTGCCGTCGGGGAGCGGTTGTGACTCCACCGCTTCGCGGCGTTTGGGCGTGGAAGCAGCCGTAATGGGCATCAGGATCCTCCGAGGGTTTCCGGCTCCGTTTCCCGGCGGGGTTCGCGGCAAAGAAACCAAGTCACCAAAGTATAGCGTTTCCCCGAAATCACCGGCGTCACTTCGTGCTGCATCGACGACGGGAACGCCACCATGAGCCCCGGTTCGGCGTCCACCGGAAAGCCGAAGCCTTCCGCCGCCGCTCCCTTCATCAGTCCGTAGAGTTGCAAATTGCCTCCTTCGTAGGGCTCGCCCTCCGAGCCGGGAGCATTCAGGAACGTCACCAGCGACACCCGTCTCCGAGCCAGGGCCGGAGGCTCATCTTTTCTGCGCGGACCAATCAATTCGACGGCATCGGCATGCATCCGGAAAAAATCGCCTTCGCGATAGACCAGGCAGCTCAGCGTGTCGATCTCATCGAGTTCTACCCCGAAATGCTGTTCCAGCGACGGACGCAGGGCCAGAATGCGCTGTTCGGTTTCCGCCCGAACCGGGTCATCCTTCACGACGACTTCGAGGTTCCTGCGGTGCTCCTCATCCACCTGCGCGCCCTCGTCCCGATAGACCTTCGCCGCGTGGCCGCCGATCGTCTGCGCCACCCCGCGCCAGTGGGCGCACTCCTCGGGTGTGAGGAACCCCGGGATCGCGAAGATTCCCAACTGCTGAAGGAATTGGTGGTTGGCCATGAACGAGATCGCTCAGAATCGATCCTATCGTATCGAGGGCGGATTTCGGATGGTTTTTATCGTGGACCGGCTGCCACCGCTATCCTTAGTTATAGCGACTGTCGGGCCACTCCCGGCCAACGAATGTGATGCGAACCGTCCGCGAGATGACATTTGAGGAATGCGAGATCGCGATCCGCTATTTCCTCGACTCCGATGAAGACTTCCTGCGGCTCATGGGCGTGGAGCCGGCCAAGCTTCCGACCTTTGAGGCGTGGCGCGAAAAGCTTCGCCCGGAATTCGCCGCCGCCGACCCCGACAAGCAGCTCTTCTACGTTGCCTGGCTGCTGGATGGCAAACTGGTCGGGCACTCGCACATCAACAAGATCCAGTACGGCGAGGAGGCCCACATGCACCTGCACGTCTGGATGCCGGATCTGCGCGGACAAGGCCACGGGACGCACTTCGTACGCGAATCCGCGCGCCTCTATTTTGATCGGTTTCACCTCAAGCGGCTCTACAGCGAGCCGGCCGCCAGGAATCCGGCGCCCAACCGGACGCTCGCCCGTGCCGGATTCGAGTTCGAGAAAACCATCGACTACGCCGCCAGCTGGATCAACTACGTCCAGCCGATGAACCGTTGGCGGATCACCCCGGAGCGCCTGAAGTCCGGCGCGGGGTCGCTTGCCTGAGGGTTTTCCGAGCGAATGATATGATAACGATGCGCGCCGCGACGGACAAAGCCGATGTGGCGCCCCCAGCAGTATGACCCCCCCGTCGAAACGCCGCACGTTGTTTGTCGCGGTTGGAGCAGTCATCCTTGCCGGCCTGGTATTCTTCGGGCTGCAATGGATTCAGCCATCTTCCTCCGGTCCTGCCGAACCCACCGAACTGACCTACGTCGGCACCGAAACCTGCGCGAGCTGCCACGCCGACGCCTATCAGAACTGGCGCGAAAGCGATCACCGGCAGGCGATGGATACTGCCAATGCCGACTCCGTACTGGGCGACTTCAACGACGCAAGCTTTGACTACGCCGGCGTCCATTCGCGCTTCTTCATGCGCGACGGCAAGTATTTCGTCGAGACCGATAACGCCAATGGCGAGCTCGAGACGTTCCCGATCGCGTATACCTTCGGGCATTACCCGCTGCAGCAGTATCTGATCGAGTTTCCCGACGGGCGGTTGCAGGCGCTCAGCATCGTTTGGGATTCCCGGCCGGCGGCTGAGGGCGGGCAGCGCTGGTATCACCTGTATCCGGATCAGAAGATCGGGCACGAGGATCCGCTGCACTGGACCGGCGCCTTTCAGAACTGGAATACGCGCTGTGCCAGTTGCCATACGACCAATCTAGTCAAGAATTATTCCCCGGATACCGATCGCTATGACACACAGTGGGCGGAGATCAACGTCGGCTGCGAGGCCTGCCACGGACCTGGATCGCGGCATGTGGCCTGGGCCGAAAACGGGTCAAGTGATGCCAACGCCAATAAAGGATTCCTGACGCATCTGGCCAAGGTCTGGGATCCCGCCGACGGACCTCGCCCCGATCTTCCGGTCGATTTTTCGATGGGCGGACAGGTGCAGGTGTGTTCGGAGTGCCACTCCGGCCGGCTGGAACTCCGCCAGCCGACCCCCGGCGCGAACTACTTTGATATGTATAGCCTAGGTCCGCTGGTGGAGGGCCGCTATGCCGCCGACGGGCAGTTCCAGAAGGAAGAGGTCTATGAAACCGGCTCCTTCCTGCAGAGCAAAATGCACCGGAGCCATGTTTCCTGCACCAATTGCCATGAGCCGCATAGCGGTAAGCTGCGGATCGCCGGGAACGGGCTCTGCCTGCAATGTCATGACTCCGGGAAATTCCAGACCCAGACGCACCTGATGCATAAGCCCGACTCCGAAGGCGCCCAATGCGTAAACTGCCACATGCCGACAGCAGACATTATATGGTTGTGGATGAGCGGCGGGACCATTCCTTCCGCGTTCCCGATCCGGTGGCCAGCGTCGAGCTCGGCGTGCCCGAACGCCTGCACCCAGTGCCACACCGACCGCACCGATCAATGGGCGGCGGACCTGGTGGCCAAGCAGACCGGCCGCACCGAACCTTATTACTGCCTATGCTCCGCTGATCGCCGGCGCTCGTAAAAATGACCCCGCGGTCGTCGACGGGCTGCTGGACTACGCCCGGGATCGAGCCAATCCGCCGATTCTTCGCGAGATCGCCCTGATCGAAAGCGCGCGGTTCGCCTCGCCGGAGGAGATCGACGCGGCCACCGAAGCGCTACGGTCGCCCGATCCCCTGGTACGGATCGGCGGCGCGACGGCGCTCGGCAGTCGTCGAGGATTTGAACGAACGGGCGCAGCGGCTCCAGCCGGTGCTGAACGACCCCCGGAAATCGGTCCGGATGGTGGTGGCGCGGCAGCTCGCGGGACTGCGGCTCGATGAAGCGCCCGCCGAACTCCGTCCCGCGTTGGCCCGGCTCTTCGATGAATACCGGGAGAGCCTGCTCTATAACGCCGATATGCCTGAATCCATGAATGATCTGGGCTTGCTGCTCAGTGCGCAAGGGGACGCGGCCGGAGCCGAGCAGGCGATTCAGCATGCCTCCAAGCTCGCGCCCCACTATCTGCCCGGGATGCTGAATTTGTCGGATCTGTATCGCGCGCAGGGCCGTGAGGATCTCGGAGAACAGGTGCTCGAGAATGCAATCGCCGAGTATCCGGAATCCGGCGACGCCCGGCATGCTCTGGGATTGCTCTATGTGCGGATCGGCAGGGTGGCCGAATCGGTGCCCCTGCTGGAAGCGGCCATGCGGCTGGCGCCGGACAATCCGCGCTATGCGCTGGTCTATGCCGTGGCGCTTGTGGATACGGGACGGCGCGCCGAGGGGATCCGCGTGCTCCAGAATGCCGCGCGGCGCTTCCCGTTCGACGAGCCGATACAACAGGCTTTGGAGGCCTATGAGGCGCAGTAAGTTCCTGTGGATCTCTCCGATTGACTTCGTCGGGTCAGAGGAATAAAGTGATTAACTTTGAAGCAGTTGCGAATGGAGGTTGGACAGTGGCTAGAACAGTCCTTTCTAAGGCGTCGCGGTACGCGATGCTGGCGCGCACTTATCGCGGGGGCTACGGCCTTCACCGCCCAGGCACAGGATCGGCCGAACATCCTGATGATCATCGGCGACGATATCGGCATGGATGTCACCACCGACATGTATCCCGGGCTGATCGACGGCCTGCTGGAACAATACGGACCCAAGGGTCGCAATCATCCCGAATACGAAAAAATCAAAGGCCGGCCGGCGTCGACGCCGAACCTGGACGCGTTTGCCAAGCAGGGCATGCGCTTCACCCAGGCGTGGGTGCAGCCGTTCTGCGCCAACACCCGCTCTTCCATCATCAGCGGACTCTATCCGGCCAAGACGGGCGTGGTCGACTATCGCTATTATCTGAACCAAAGCCATCACACCTTCGTCGAGGACCTGAAGTCGCAGGGCAACTACAGCACCGCGATCTTTGGCAAATGGCATATCGCCGGTCTGGCTCCTTACGAAGGCATGCGACCCAAGGAAGCCGGGTTTGACCTCTTTAAGGGCAACCTGAACGGCGGCGTGGCGACCTACTGGAAGTGGGATTATCACATCCAGGACGCCGATACGGCAGCGAACATGTGGCGGACCGAGGAAGCCCCCGTGCGATCCTTGCCGGGCATTGAGCCGACCACCTATGCTCCGGTCGTGAAGATCGCCGACACCATCGAATGGATCAAGGCGCAGGAGGCGCAGGATCCCGACAAGCCGTGGTTCGCATGGCTGGCGTTCAATCTGTCGCACATCACCGGACAGCAGCAGCCGAATCCGATGGCAGTGCCCAATATCGACACCCTGGATCCGAAGGCTCAGGCTGAGATGGAAAACTGCGGCGGCGAGTTCGGCTCGGCCAACGCCGGCAAGTGTACCGACAAGGAACTGATGCGGGCGATGACCAACTCCATGGACACCCTGCTCGGCATTCTGCTGAAGGAAGTCGACGCGATCGGCGAGGACACCTACGTCATCTACCTCGGCGACAACGGCACCTGGATGTTTGGCCCCCGTCGCGAGTTCATCGACAACATGTACATCACGGCGTTCGATCGCGGCAAAGGTACGGCCTATGAGAGCGGCGCGCGCGTCGAGATGGCCGTCCGCGGACCCGGAATCAAAGCGGGTTCGGTGAGCGATGTTCCCGTCGCCGGCTCCGACCTCTATTCCACGATCCTGAACATGGCCGGTCTGAAGCCCACCAAGCAGGTTCCGGACAAGACCGGCAAGGGCATGGTGGACCTCGACTCGGTCTCCCTGATGCCGATCCTGCACGACGGCGCCAAGCAGATCCGCGATCCGAATCGCGACTACCTGCTGGCTGAGACCACCAACCCGGTGAAGAACAACGTCGCCGAAGCGGCGGCCCGGAACCTGAACTACAAGGTCCTGTGCATCGAGAACACCCAGACCGATAGCTGCACCTTCTACAACCTGAAAGAGGATCCGCTCGAAGAGTATCCGCTGGCCAAGCCCGCCAGTTGCGCGAACTACGACAGCGCCTTCAAGACGTCGGATCCGAACTGGCACTTCTGCCAACTGCAGGCCGTGCTCGCCAAGGATTCGTTCCTGGCGCATCCCATTCCGCCGGCGCCCGCCCCGTTCCGCGGCAAAGGCAAAGGGAAGGGCTTCCCGAAGGGGAAAGGCAAAGGCAAGGGCGCGCCACAGTAGAAAGCGCGCCGAGTTCCGCACAGCCATGGCATGGCGAGACGTTCATTGTGGTACGGAGCAGGACGGGCTGACTATCAACGGAGTCGATGTGTGGGGCAGTAAGTGGCGTCGTACGAAGGACCCGACCATAAAGCTGCCTCATCCTCAACATCCGGGGTTGCTGTGTGGTTATCACGTCTATGAAATCGGAGATGTGAATCACCCCGTCCGGTTTGCCGCCGGAGAGCTATCCTACGGAGCCTGGGGTTTCTACGTCCCCGAGCCCGAGTGACTGGCGTGGGGTTTAAAGCATCAGGAGATAGAAATGCGAATTGGATCTATTTTCAAAACGTTGCGCGGCGCGGCTATCCTTGGCCTCTTTACCGCCGCACTGCTGCCGGCCCAGGACGATTTGAGGCCGCTGGAGCGTCCGAATATCCTCCTGGTCATCATGGACGACATTGGTTTCGACGTGACCACGGACATGTATCCGGGCCTGGTCGACCAAATCGAGAAGCAATACGGACCGCAGGGGCGCAATAATCCCGAGGCCAGCAAGATTGAAGGCCGGCCCGCTTCCACGCCCAACCTGGACGCATTCGCCAAACAGGGCATGCGATTCAGCAATGCCTGGGCGCAGCCGTTCTGCTCGCCGACGCGCGCCTCGATCCTCACGGGCCTGTTTGCCGTCAAGGCCAACGTCCTGACCTACGCGGATCCGCTGTCGCAGAACTACACCTCGTTCGTGCAAATCCTGAAAGACCAGGGCGGATATAGCACCGGGATGTTCGGCAAGTGGCACCTCGCCGGGCTCCCCGCCAACAACTATTCGGGCATGAAGCCGAAAGAGGCAGGCTTCGATGTATTCCGGGGCAACCTGCACGCTGCCATCAATACCTATTGGGATTACGACTATGTCGTGCAGGACGACGACACCGCTCCGGGCGAGTATCGCACCGAAAAGGCTCCGGAGAGATCGCTGCCGGGGATCGCGCCGACCAGCTACGGTCCGGTGGTGAAGGTCGCCGATGCGCTCGACTGGATTGGCGCGAAGGAAACCGAGGATCCCAGCAAGCCGTGGTTCGCCTGGCTCGCGTTCAACCTGTCGCACGCCACCACGTCGAGCCAGCCCACGCAGATGCCCGTGCCGAATCAGGACACCCTCGACGGCAAGACGCTGGATGAGATGCAGACCTGCGACGGTAAGTTCGGCACCATGGACACCGGCGGATGCAGCGGCGAAGCGGTGATGCGGGCGACCACGAATTCGCTCGACACGCTGTTCGGCAAGCTGATCGAGCAGGTGGATCAGATGGATCCGAACACCTACGTGATCGTGATCGGCGACAACGGCACGCCGATGTACGGACGTCCCGGGCTCGACTTCATCGACAACCTCTACATCACCATCAAAGGCCGCGGCAAGGGAACGGCCTATGAAAGCGGCGCCCGCGTCGCGATGGCCATCCGCGGACCGAATATCGGCGCGGGCAAGACCAGCGATGAATACGTCCACGCGGTGGACCTCTTCTCGACCGCGCTGTCCCTGGCCGGACTCAAAGCGCCCGAACAGGTGCCCACCGGCGATGGAAAGGGCATGCAGTCGGTCGACGGCGTCTCGCTAGCTCCGATCCTGTTTGACGAATCGAAGACCGTTCGCGATCCCAACGAAGGCTATCTGCTGACCGAGTCGCTCAACCTGATGACCCAAGGCTCGAGGCAGGTCGGTGCGCGCAACGCGACCTACAAAGTGATCTGCAGTGAAACCGTGGACAACGCCGGCTGCGAGTTCTTCAATCTGATCGAGGATCCGATCGAGGAATATCCGCTGGAGAAGCCGGCCAATTGCTCGGCCTACCAGAACGGGACCCTGACCGCCGCGAATCCCGCATGGCACTACTGCCGCCTGCAGCAGGTCATTGCGCAGGATTCGTTCATCCTGAAGGTGCCCAAGACCCCGGCTCCCGGCCGTGGCAAAGGGAAAGGCAAGGGCAAGGGAAAAGGCAAAGGTCGCGGCCCGGCCTAGAGCCGTAACTCGGCTTCCGAGTGGCGCGTGGATCTCGGTATCCGCGACCCATTTGCCAGGTTGGAATACCCGGCGCCACGTGGGGCGGGGCCATGCCACGCCATTCCCACAATTCTGCAGGCAAGCTGCCCAAAAGATGCGAAGCACCTTCAGAACCGCCATGCGTGAGCATGCGCAACGTCGCCGTCCCAACTCGCGACGCCGATTTTTGCAGGATCCACCCTTCAGAAGCGCAAGCAGTAGCGCGCGCCAACGAACCGACCACTACCCACACCGTCCAACACGCAGCGCCACGGCCCGATCAACCCGCCATCAACCCATCTAGCCGCTCCTGCAGCCCCGGGACCTCCTGCGCCAGTTCCGCCACATCCAGCACCTCACCCTCCATACCCGACGCCACTACGTCCCCCGACTCCCCTTGAGTGCGGACTGCCACCACCGCCAACGGAGACTTCGCCACAAATACATTAAATCGTAGGTCGAAGGCATACTCATTCACCCGGACCTCCTCAATCGGCACCAGCATCCATTCGCCCGCCGCGATCGTCGGACCCATCCTCCGCTGGCTCATGCGCGCACCACCTGCCACAGCGTCCGCAGCGTCACCGGCGAGACCAGAAACACCAGCGCCACACCGATCACCTCCGCCGGAAAAACCCGGACTCGCCCGCGCGCGGCCAAATCGAATCGAGCCTCCCAGAAATCCGGTTCCAGGTCCATAGCTTCCGTCGCGCGCCTGGGAAGCAGCGCCGTCACCGGACCCACCACCGCCCACAAATACCCGGTCTCCGATGGATCGTCGAACCCGATCCGCAACCGCAGCCGAAACTCGCCCCAACGGATCGCGCGCACCGTCCGCCCGAGCCAACGCCCCACCCGTTTCACAAAGTCCGCCCGACCCATCGCTCGTACCTTTGCCGCCGGGAACGCCTTCCGCTTCTTCTTCGGTTTGCGTTCCCGAGGTGGCCGTCGACGCTTCTCGCCGCGCCCGGTAACGGGGACTTCCACCAGCCCGAACAGCCACCGGACCGTGACGTGCGAGGTCCATACCTGCCCAGTCTCGCCGCCGCCCGCATCCCCCCTTGACCCGTCCCGCTCAACGTCGAACCACAACTCGACCGGCACCGACAGGAGCGCCACTGCTCCCGCCGCCAGAATCGCCAGCGCCCACAACAACAGCTCGCCCATCAGCAGCCCGCCGGATCCGCGCCTAACCCTCGGCCGCCTGCTCCTTCGACTTCTGCTTTCTCGACTCCTGGACCCTCGTGATCGTCTCGGCGATCTTCTCCATCAGACCGCTCGCCCCGGGACGAATCGGCTGGACCCGCACGCCATCCTCGGTCACCACGATCACCGCCACCGGACGCATTCCGCCTCCGCCGCCGGTTCCGCCGCCATCGCCTTCCCCGGTCTTCTCATTCTTGCCGCTTCCCCCGCCAGCCCCGAACCCGAAGCCGAAGGCGACCAGGGGAATTAGGGTGGCGCCCTCCACGGAAATCGGCTCGCCGACCACGGTTTTGGTGGAGAGTAGCCGTTCGATCTCCTCCATCGTTGTTTTCGCAATCTCTTTGATATCAGGCATAGCAAGATTCCTTTCCTATTCGGTCCGACCTCACGTTTCCTACTCTGGGAGGGTAAGCAAATGGACGGCCACCAGCGCATTTCTCGCGCTGGCGTTTCTTCCTGCTTCTGTCAACGCAATTCCGGGGGCAATCGTTCCCGGCACAGGCCCCCGCCCGTACCAAAAGTGGGATATTTTCACCCCAGGTGCGCGTTTTCGCCCCTCGCTTCCAGCCGATCATCTGGATTCTCCTGCCTCCGATGCTTTGGTTCTCGCGCAAAGCCCGGGTTCCGCTTTCGAAAAGGTAGCGTGATAAGTCCAGAAATTACAGGTGGATGGCTCGCTGATGGGATGATTTGCCCTACTGCCGCTTAAGGGTTTGATCTGAAATCAGCGGTACTTCGGGGGTAGCCGATCCGCAGTACGATTGCAGCAAGCGGAATATGACTTGAGGCCCATAGGGGGTCGGGCATGATGCCTATACATTAGCCATGAGGGCTAGTACATGGCGAATTTACGGAATATTTCCCGGATTAGAATCTCCCGAGAAAATCTCCAGCGGGAACTTTTTCAACTCCCGGCCCGACGGACCGAGCGTCTCTTGCCGTGGCTCGCCTTGCTCTTCGTGATCCTTGCCATTCGCGAATGGGTCGTGTCGAACCAGGCGCTGGTCCTCACCTCCGCCGTGACTGGATTGCTCCTGGGAGCCGCATCGTTCCGGTTGCGCACCCTGCGCGACGACCAGAAATGGCTCCTGCCACCGTTCACCGGATTCCTGATTGTCCTGGATTGTCTGGTTCGCTTCGCGATCACCGGGACTCCCCAAATCCTTGCCTTGGCGCTGATTCTGCTGGCCAGCGCCGGGATCTTGCTGTCCCCTTGGTGGCTGCTGGGACTTTGGACGATGCTGCTGGGTGGCTGGATCCTGCTGGCGAAGAACCTGCTACCGCCCGAGGAACTGTTCTTTTCCCTGCTTTATCTGGGGTCGGCCATCCTCGCGGCCTCGGTTGCCTTCATCCTGCGGTTCCGCGAGTATCGTTCGCGCCAACGCCAGGCCCTGGAGGCGATCCACCAGCAGGCCACCGAGGCGGAACTGCGCAGCCGGTTCGAGCTCGCCGCAGACGCGACCGAAGACGGCCTCTGGTATTGGGAGCTTGCGACCAACCGTTTTCAGGTGTCTCCGGCCTGGGAAGCCCTGATCGGTGACGATCCGCGGGAATTCGAGCAGACGCCCGAGGACTGGTTCAAGCGGGTGCATCCCAGCTATGTGTCCGATTTGCGCCGCCGGCTCCAAGAGTATGCGCGGAGCCCTAATGAGCGGGGCCAGTTCCGCCACGAACACCGGATTCGGCGGTGCGACGGAACCTATTTCTGGGGGCTGGTGCGCGCCACCGCGCAGAGAAATTCCGCGGGCGAAGCCGTCGCGCTGGCCGGGGCGCATAGCGACATCACGCCGCTGCTGGCTGTGGAACAGAGCCTGCTCGAAGACATCTTTGAAGATACGCTCACGCAACTGGCGAACCGGCACTGTTTCATGGCGCGGCTGGAGACGGCGATCACCGAATTGCGCGGCGGGCATGGCTCCAAACAGTTCGCTGTCCTGTTTCTGGACCTGAACAAGTTCAAGTCGGTCAACGATACGTTGGGACATCTGGCGGGCGACCAACTGCTGATCGCGGTGGCGGGGCGCCTGCGTAGCTGCACCGGACGGTCCGATCTGGTTTCGCGCTTCGCGGGCGACGAATTCTGCGTCCTGCTCAAGGATATACGCAGCCCCGAGGACGCCTATAACGCGGGCCGGCGCATTGTCGGGGCTCTCGGCGAGCCTTTCGAGGTCCATGGACACAAGATCCAGAGCGGCGCCAGCGTCGGCATCGCGCTGAGCAGCCGGCCGTTCCGGGACGCCGAGGATCTGATTCAAATGGCCGATTCGGCGATGTATCACGCCAAGGCCGCGCGCACCACCCACGTGGAGGTTTTCCATGAGGGTATGCGCATGGAGAAGAACCGGGCCGTCGCGATGAAAGATCACCTGGAAAGCGCGCTCCAGAACAGCGAATTCCGGCTCTTTTATCAGCCGCTGATTTCGTTCCGCACCGGTCACATCGAAGGCGCCGAGGCGCTGATTCGGTGGCAGCGTCCGGAGAATGGGCTGATTGCTCCGGCCGAGTTCATTCCCATCGCCGAACAGACTGAACTGATTCACCAGATCGGCGACTGGGCGCTGGAAACCGCCTGCCGCCAAAGTCAGGCCTGGAACGAAGCCGGGCTGGATCCGATGCGCATTGCCGTGAATCTATCCGCCAAACAGCTTGAAGACAAGAGCTTCCCTTCGCGGCTCAGCCACCTGATGCGGCGCCATGCCGTGGATCCCACCAGCATTGAATTGGAACTGACCGAGTCGGCGTTGATGGACCATGACAGCGCCCGCGACGCGCTTCGGCGCATCACCGAATCCGGTGTGCGGGCGGCGATTGATGACTTCGGCACTGGATTCTCCTCGCTCAGCTATCTGCGGCGGCTCCCGTTCAGCACGTTGAAGATTGACCGGTCCTTCCTGTCCGACATCTCCGAGGACACCCAGGCTGACGCGATTACGCGCAATCTCATCACGCTGGCGCATGATTTGAATCTCTCGGTGGTTGCCGAAGGGGTCGAGGAGCATCGTCAGTTCGAGTTCCTGAAACGCCAGAGTTGTGATGTGATGCAGGGATTCCTCGCCGGACGCCCCATGCCCGCCGAGGAGTTTACACGCTTGGCCGAGCGGAGAACGCCGTGGGCCTTCCTGCAAGACGGAGTCACCGAGGATTCCGCCAGTCGGCTTCTGGCGCTTTCCCGGGCGACCGGAGCCACCGCGACGAGTGAAAGCGAAGACACATCCTCAGCAGCCGGCCGCGTGAACGGTGAGCTGAAGCTGCTCGGAGAATCCCGCTAAAAAACCGACGGACCTCGTCACGAACTCCGTCATCTCTCATAAGTCCCCTCCTCACCGCGTCTTCTCACCTGTGTTTCCGTGGACCTTCCAGGCGGTTTGCCATACTAGATGATTGCGACCTCCCGCGCCCCGCCGCGCAAGGCTGGGTACCCGAGGCCAGGAAAGGACACCGAAGAGGCAAGTATGGCGGACACCGTTGGATTTGTTGGGGTAGGACGCATGGGCGGGCATATGGCCCGCCGATTGATCAACGCAGGCTATGAGGTTGTCGTCTATGACACCAATCCTGCGATGGTGGAGCCGCTGGTGGCCGCGGGCGCCAAGCTCGCTGAAGGGCCGAAAGCGGTGGCCGACCAGGCGGAGATCGTTCTGGCGAGCCTGCCAACGCCTCCCATCGTCGAAAAGGTTGCGCTGGGCGCAGGCGGCGTGATCGAAGGCGCGAAGGTCAAAGTCTTCATTGATACCTCAACCACCGGATCCACCTACGCCAAAAAGATCGCCAAGGGACTCGCGGAGAAGGGCATAACCCAGGTTGACGCGCCCGTGAGCGGCGGGCTGAAAGGCGCTGAGCAGGGCACGCTGGCGGTGATGGTCGCCGCGCCCGACGAAACATTCCCCATGGTCGAGCCGGTGCTGAAGCATCTGGGCAAGATCTTCTGGGTCGGCAAGGAAGCCGGGCAGGGCCAGACGATGAAGCTGGTAAATAATCTGCTGAGCGCCGCGGCCATGGCCTGCACCTCCGAAGCGATGGTGATGGCCGTGAAAGCCGGTCTGGACGCCGATCAGGCGCTCGACGTCATCAACGCGGGCACCGGCAAGAACTCCGCCAGCGCCGACAAGTTCCCGCGCTTTGTGGTGAACGGAAAATTCAGCCTGGGCTTCGCCGCCGCCCTGCTGAACAAGGACATCCGCCTGTGCCTGGAGGAAGCCGATGCGATGGGCGTCCCGATGGTGGTCGGCAGCGCGATCAAGCAGATGCTGGCGGTAACCGTGGGCCAGATCGGTCCCGATGCCGACATGACCGACATGGTCAAGCCCATCGAGCAGTGGGCCGGCGTTGAGGTTCGCAGCAAGAACCAATCCTAGGCATTTCTCTTGCGGCGTGCGACCCGGCATGTCCGCGCCGCGAACACGGATTCATTCAGAACGATTCACCGGAGCTACTCAAAGGAGCATTCAATGGACAAAGAAATGTACGAGAAGGGACTCAAGATCCGCAAGGAAGTGCTGGGCGCGGAATTCGTCGAGAAGGCGATTGCCTCGGCCGACGACTTCAACCGGCCGCTGCAGGAGATCGTGACGCAATACTGCTGGGGCGAGATCTGGGGTCGCGAGACGCTGGATAAGAAGACCCGCAGCATCATCAACCTGGCGATGATCTCGGCGCTGAACCGGCAGCACGAAGTGAAGATGCACGTCAAGGGCGCCATCAACAACGGGCTGACCAAGGACGAAATCCGCGAAGTGCTGCTGCAGGTCGCCATCTATTGCGGCATCCCGGCCGGCGTCGACAGCTTCCGCACCGCCAAGCAGGCCTTCGAGGAAATGGGCATCTAGCCTGACAGCGACACTCAAACGCTAGTAGCGACGGGTCTCCAGGCCCGTCGGACAGACGCGACGATCCTGACGGCTCCCGGGGCATCCACCCCGGGGGCCGTTTTCCATTTATCGCACCCGTAAAAATAGGGCTGTAGAGATAGAAAGGCCCAGCGCCGTGGAGGCGCCGGGCTCAAAACCAAAAGGAGAAGGGGGACAGGAGAAGCAAAACCAGGGTTTACTTGGCTTTCTTCTGCTTCTGCTGACCAACGCGGACTTTGAACTGCTTTTCGATGTTATCCTGGTGCGCCTTCCAGTCGAAACGCTTGGAAGCCTCGGACAAATACGCATTCACGTCGACGTCCTTCGGAAGAACCGCCATCAGAGAAGCGGTCAGGGTTCCATCCGGACTAGTGATGCGATACTTCTTGACATTCGGAATTGCCATAACGCTTCTAGAATACCACTGACCGGGCCGCTTGCAACACACCCGGGTCGCAATCCGCCCGGCCGCCAAAATCGTCACTCTAAGTGCAACGAATAAATACTCGTAACGGTTGAAAGCGTGCGTCGATCTAACGGGTGTGGCAACGCTTCACCACCGTTGCTGCCGCGTCCGGAGGAACGGGGTGCTGTCTCCCGTCTTGGGTGTTTTTTGTTCCAGCGGCGGTTGAGGCCACCCCGTGGACGCCTTCGTGACGCGAATCCTGAGCGTGAAAATCGTCCGGGTGCCCTACATCCCATCCGGCGAGGCCGCCGTCTCACTGGCGAGCTTGCTGGCCAGCGGCCGGTCCTGCTCGGCGTACTTGTTCCCGGCCTTCTTGTAGTAGGGATTCGACGACGGCGTGGTGAGCTGCTCAAACGTGAACGAGCAGATCCGCATGCCCGGATACAGCGCCACCGGCATCCTCCCCAGGTTGCTGAGCTCCAGCGTTGCGCGTCCCCGCCAACCGGGATCGAACAGCCCCGCGGTGCCGTGCACGATGATCCCGATCCGCCCCAGGCTGCTGCGTCCTTCCAGGCGCCCCAGAATCTGGGCGGACAGTTCCAGCCGCTCCTCGGTGATGGCCAGCGCGAACTCGCCCGGCTGGAGGATGAACGGCTCGCCCGGCGCCACCGTGATGGTGCGCATCAGGTCCTGAATCGCCGTCTTTTCCCGGAGATCGATCAGCGCGTGGCGGCTGTGCTCGAACACGCTGAACTCATTGCCAAGGCGGAAGTCGACCGAACAGCTGCCCATCTGCTCGTCCGGCAGCGGCGGAGTGACCTTGATATCCCCGGATTCCATGTGCTTCCGGATGTCGACGTCGGAAAGAACCATTTCTAGATGATACGACGCATAGTGCGTGCATCGAAGCCAGAGCCAGCCGCACGAACCCAAGTGGCGCGGATCTCCGCATCCGCGACTCATAGGCCGGGCTTGGAACCCCGGCGCCACTTCCACACATCACGATAGCCCCATCGCAGGTGAGCTGCCTGAAAGGTGCGAAGCACCCCGTACAATAATTCGAATGCGGCTTTCGCTCGAACGCCTCCAGATCTCCGATGCGAGTTCCCTGCACCAGCTTTCGCGCAGCATCGGCTGGCCGATGTCGCTCGCGGACTGGCGGACCAATCTGGAGGCGGGCATCGCCTATGGGCATCGCGACGAGACCGGCCGGCTGGTCTCGAGCTCCATCCTGCACGTCTATCCCGCGCTCGAGGAATCTGCAGCGGGGCTCGCCTCACTAGGCATCGTGATCGTGCATCCGGAGCGGCAACGGCAAGGGATCGGGCGGGCGGTCATCGAGCGATGCCTGGAAGAAACCACGACGCCGGTGATGCTGGTCTCGACGCCGGAAGGCGAGAGGCTCTATCAGAAGCTCGGGTTCCGCGAAGTCGGGCGGGTGCAGAACCTGGTTGCGCCGCAGGGAGCTCGGCTACCCGTCGAGAACCACCAAACGATCCAAGAAAGCGACTTCGGCAAAATCCTGGGCTTTGACCGGCGCGTCTTTGGCGCGGATCGCGAAAAATTGCTGCGGGTCCGCTGGGCGCAGGCCGCCGGGGGATCGTTCCTTCCGGGGCGCGACCTGTTTGATTGGCCGCGCGGATTCGGCTGGAAAATTCGCCAGGAGGACCGCCTCATTCTCGGCCCCATCGTCGCGCCCGATACCGCCGGAGCCCTGCAACTGGTCGGCAATCTGGCGGCGGGTCATCCGGGGATGATTCGGCTGGATGTTCCGGATCAGCAAGCCGAGTTCCTGGAGGGATTGATCGAGGCGGGATTCGTGCGCCAATCCCTGCGCCCCGTGATGCTGCGCGGAGCCGACCGCCTCCCCGGCGACCGGGATCGCCTGTTCGCTGTCGCTGCCCTGGCGTGTGGGTAGGAGAATAACAGAATGCAGCCTGACAACCAGGACTGGATCTTTCATCTGGCCATTCCGGTTCATGATCTCGCCGCCGCCGAGAACTTCTATGCGGACTTTCTGGGGTGCCGCGTAGCCCGGCGATACGACGACCGCATCACCCTGGAGTTCTACCGGCACCAGGTTGTCTGTCATCTGGATCCCGCCGCGACGCCAAAGACGCGTCAGCTCTATCCCCGCCATTTTGGAGTTACCTTTCGCCACCGGCGGGATTTTGACGAACTGCACCAGCTTGTGCGAGCGTGCCCCGAGTTTATCTTCAAGGATCGGTTCGTGCGCTTCGGCGGGCTCCGCGAAGAGCATCATAGCTTCTGTCTGGTGGACCCCTCCAACAACATTCTGGAGTTCAAATACTATCCCGATCCGGAGATGATGTATTAAACCGTGAATGTCCTGGTGTCGACCCTGTGCGCGGCAGACGATCGAAAAACGCTTGCCGTGGTTCGGTCGCTGGCGGCTCATGGTGCGCGGGTTTACGTGGCGGGGGACCAGTTCCATGGTCAGGCCTATTGGTCTCGCTTTGCCGCGGGCCGCGTCCGTCTTCCCCATCCCGTTGAGGATGAGGCCGGATATGCACGGCAACTCATTCAAGCCGCGCGGGACCTCCGGCTGGACGTGGTGATCCCGACCCGGGTGGCGACCACCCAGGCGCTGGCGAATCGGGCAGCGGAACTCGAGCCCTACATTCGATTTGCCGTGCCCTCCCCGGAAAGCCAACGGATCGCGGCGAACAAGCTGCTCACGATCCGTCGTGCCGAGCAAGCCGGTGTGCGGGTTCCCAGAACCGAATGCCCTGGCAGCGCCGAGGATTTGGAGAGAGTCGCGGAACAACTGAGTTACCCCGCCGCGATCAAACCGGTGCGTGGCGAAGGAGGGATCGGATTCTGGGCGGCTCCCAGCCGGCGGGAATTACTGGCTCGGTGGCGGGATCCTCAGCCGGAAGCCGGGGAACCCGACTGGGGCCAGATTCTCATTCAGGAGTTCATCCCCGGTCCGATCTATGATGCGTGCGCCTTGTTCCGCGACGGCGAGCCTGTTGTGGTGCTGACCCAAAAGCGTCTGGCGGTTTACCCGCTTTCCGGCGGCGTGGGCGCCATCTGCGAAACCACCGACGATCCGGAACTGGCCGAGGCCGCCGTTCGCGTCCTCAAGGCATTGAAGTGGCATGGTCCTGCGCAAGTCGAGTTCAAACGCGATGCCCGGAACGGGGAATTCGTGCTTTTGGAAGTCAACGGACGCCTGTGGGGAACCGCCGATCTCGCGATCCGGGCGGGCGTCGATTTTCCCTGGTGCCTCTGCCTGTTGGCGAGCGGGGAGACGATTCCCGGCCAACCGTTTCCGAACAACACTTACCGCAAGGGCCTCCGGTATCGCTGGCCCTTTCCGTATGGCGTACTGAGTGTTGCCGCGTCCAGTAACCGCTGGCGGACGCTCCGGGATTTCTTCGCGCCCGCCCCGAATACGGTTTCCGATCTACGCTGGGATGATCCCCTCCCGCCCCTGGCCGAAGGAATCTACACCCTGCGCCGCCTGTTGCAGCGGCGCTCCTGGCGTCCGGCCCGCGGATAAGCGGAGTGGGCCGTTCCGTCGCAGCGGACTACTTCTGGCTGGCCTCCAGCGCCTGGTCGATATCCCACAGAATGTCGTCGATATCTTCGAGGCCGATCGAGAGCCGTACCATGTCCGGGGTGACGCCCGCGGCGGCCTGCTGCGCGGCGTTCAACTGCTGGTGCGTGGTCGATGCCGGATGGATCACCAGACTCCGTGCGTCGCCGACATTCGCCAGATGCGAGAACAACTTCACGCTGTCGACGAACTTCTTGCCGGCCTCGTAGCCCCCTTTGACGCCGAAGGAAAACACCGCCCCGGCGCCCTTCGGCAGGTATTTCGAGGCGATCTGTTGGTAGGGGCTGGACGCCAGGCCCGGATACTTCGACCCATTCCACATCGAGGATGCTCTTCCAGGTGCCTGGCCACCGCCAGCGCATTGGATACATGGCGATCCATGCGCAAGCCCAGCGTCTCAATGCCCTTGATCAGAACAGGAACGAATTGAACGGGCTGATCGCCGGACCCATGTCGCGCAGACCCTCCACGCGCGTCCGGATGATGAACGCGATCGGTCCCAGCACTTCGAAGAAATTGATCCCGTGATAGGCCGGGGAAGGCTGATTGATCTGCGGATGCGCCGACTTGGACCAGTCGAACTTTGCCGCTGTCGACGATGATGCCGCCAATCGAGTTCCCATGGCCGCCCATGAATTTGGTCAGCGAATGGACCACGATGTCGGCGCCGTGGTCGATCGGCCGGCACAGGTACGGGGTGGCGAAGGTATTGTCCACCACCAGCGGAATGTTGGCTTCGTGCGCGATCTTGGCGACCGCTTCCAGGTCCGCCACGTTCCCCCGCGGATTGGAGATCGTCTCGGCGTAGAGCAGCTTGGTCTTGGGCGTGATCGCCTTGCGGAAGTTCTCCGGATCGTCCGGCTCCACGAAGGTCGTCTCGTAGCCCAGCCGCCGGAAGCTGACGTCAAACTGCGTGTAGGTGCCCCCGTAAAGCGTCGCGGAAGAGACCATATGGTCGCCCGCTTCAGCAGGCTGTTGACGGTCAGAAACTGTGCCGATTGGCCGCTCGCGGTTGCCAGCGCCGCCACCCCGTTTTCCAGCGATGCCACGCGCTGCTCCAGCGCATCGGTGGTCGGATTCATGATCCGGGTGTAGATGTTCCCGAACTCCTCCAGGCCGAACAAGCCGGGCGGCATGGTCGGAATCCTTGAATACGATAGGAGGTCGTTTGATAGATGGGAACCGCGCGGGCTCCGGTCGTGGGATCCGGGTGTAGCCCGCGTGCAGGCTGCGCGTGTGGAATCCCATCTTGCGTTGTTCTGGCTCGTTCGACATGGCGATCATTCTACACCAGGAAATCCCCAAACGCCATGAAGAAAAAGGATTACGCCCATTCTCTGACGGGCGGTACGAACGTCATAGAGTGGGATCGAAATGTCACCTTATCCCCGTGCGGATGCGCCCGGTGCCCCCGATGGAATAAATGCGGGACAGGAAGGGTCCCTGCACATCATCCCTCAGACCCGTTTCGTGATCCCCCTGACACCAGAGGCAGCGCCGTGGGTCGCAACCCCTGCGGCGCTGTTCATTTTCGGGCCGGGTAAACCCACGGAACTCCTTCCCTTCAGGTTGCGTATCCTCCAGTGGACCGAACAAGCGAGCCCTGTAGTCCGCGCTCGCCTCAAGGAGGGACCGCCATGAACCATCCAGATCCGCTGCAGCTGGGCCTTCGCAACCTGCCTCGCCGCTGGTTTTGCCTTGAGCGGCTGCGGTTTCCATCCGGTGGAAAAGGGGGAACTGGTTACCGAGACCGAATCCATCGACGTGGACGACGCCGAACTGACTCGCGTGGAGACTGAAAATGGGCACCGGCAAGCTCGAGGTTCGCGGCGGGGCGGCCGACCTGATGAACGCCACCTTCCGTTACGATGTCCCCCTATGGAAGCCGGAGGTCGAATACAGTTCCACCGGCTCGCGTAGCGATATCCGGGTCGAGCAGCCGAGTACCTCGGGGACTCCCTTCGGCCACTACGAATACAACTGGGATATCGCCCTGAACGACGACGTTCGGATGGACGTGGTCGCGCGGATGGGCGCCGGCGAAGCCAAGATGAACCTCTCAACGATGCAGCTCCGGAATGTGGAGGTGAACATCGGCGTGGGCGAGGTGGAACTGGACCTGGACGGCCAGCCGGAACGCAGCTACGACGTCCAGATCAACGGAGGCGTGGGGCAGGCGACGGTCTATTTGCCCGATAACGTCGCGATTTCCGCTACTGCCGAAGGTGGCATCGGGGACATCAAGGTTGACGGGCTGGAGAAACGGGGCCGCCGCTATATCAATCCCGGCCATGAGGACGATCCGGTGATGATCCGGGTGGATGTGCGCGGCGGGATCGGGGAAATCCGATTAATCGCCCGCTGACGTTCCGCGGACCATTTCAGGCTCCCGCCTTGAATGATACGCTAGGCAAGTATCATGTCCGCGACTGCGCCACGGAGCGCCAACATCGAGATCCCGAAGTGCGAGCCCGGAATCGGCTCGGTGATTCGGACCCCCGACTCCGGGGACCTGATTGATGGCGTCAAGGTCCAGCCCTATCCGCTGTGGCCCGATGACAGGGGCTATTTTCTCGAAGTCGTGCGGATGGGGCAGGGATTGTCGGCGGCGTTCCCACCGGCCTCGACGCAGGTCTCCACGGCCCTTAGCTATCCCGGAACGATTAAAGCCTTTCATTTCCATAATTTGCAGACAGACCTCTGGGTGCCCTCGGTGGGCATGTTCCAGGTCGTGCTGGTGGATTTGCGACCGGAATCGCGAACTTTCGGCCGAAAGAACACTTTATATACAGGGGCGTTAAAGCCGTGGCAGATTTTGGTGCCCCCCGGTGTAGGTCACGGCTACAAAGTGATAGGAGAGCAGCCGGGTGTTCTGGTCTATGTGACCGATCAACTCTACAACCCAGCCGACGAAGGCCGGATTGCCTACAACGACCCTTCCATCGCCTATGACTGGGAACTGCAGCACAAGTAGAACCCGCAATCGACGTCTATGAAATACATGGTCACCGGCGGCGCCGGATTCATTGGGAGCGCCTTCGTGAGAGGCCTGTTGTCGGAGAAAGGCCTGGGCGGGACGCCCGCCACGCGGGTGGTCAATCTCGACAAGCTGACCTACGCCGGCAATCTGGAAAATGTCGCGCCAGTAGCTTCCGACCCGCGCTACCGGTTCGTCCAGGCCGACATCTGCGATGCCGCTGCAATCAATGCGCTGGTGGAGGAGGAAGCACCGGACGTCATCATCAACTTCGCGGCCGAGTCGCACGTCGATCGCAGCATCCTCTCCCCGGCCCCGGTGTTCGAAACCAACCTCCGCGGGACCTTCACGCTGCTGGAAGCCGCGCGAATTCACAAAACGCACCGTTACGTGCAGGTCTCCACCGACGAGGTCTATGGCTCGATCCCGGCTCCGTACGAAGCCGACGAAGAATATACGCTGAAGGCCTCCAGCCCCTACTCGGCGTCCAAGGCGGGCGCGGATCTGCTGGCGCTGTCCTACTTCATCACCTACAAAATGCCGGTGATGGTGACCCGCGCCTCCAATAACTACGGGCCGTACCAGTTCCCGGAAAAGCTGATCCCGCTGATGATCTCCAATGCACTGGAAGACCGGCCGCTGCCGATCTACGGCGACGGGCTCCAGGTCCGCGACTGGCTGTACGTCGATGACCACGCGCGGGCGATCGCGGCTGTGGCGGCCAAAGGCGAGCCCGGCGAGGTGTATAACATCGGCGGGTCGCGCGCGCTGCCGAATCTGGAAGTGGTCCGCAAGATCCTGGCCGCGGTCCGCAAGCCGGAAAGCCTGATGAAGACGGTGAAGGATCGCCCCGGCCATGATCGCCGCTACGCCATTACCAGCGAAAAGGTGATGCAAGCCACCGGCTGGAAGGCCGAGGTGCCGTTCGAACAGGGGTTAGCGGAGACGATCGCCTGGTATCAGCAGAACGCGGGCTGGGTGGAGCGCGTCAAAAGCGGCGAGTATCAGCGCTACTACGAGCAAAACTACGCCGGCCGCTGACGTGGGGCGAGGTTCAGCTTGCGGAGGGCTCAGGCTGCGAAGCAGGCAGCCCTCCCGCTCACAAACCGCCCGTCGCAGCTCCAGGCGGGCTTTCTGCATCCAGGCGTCAGCACCGGGACCGCCCAAAGTGCACGCGTCCCTGATTCAGAAGCGCGACCGGTAGGAAGCGCCAACGAACACAACCGCATTGCACCATCTCGCTGGCGCCAGCCGCGCGAACCGCGTTTTACACACGCTCGATAGAGAGGGGAAGCACGAGCGAGAGCGAAGAGCGTATCGGGGCCCAACCCTTCCCGTACCCCCAATTACTGGAGAGAAGTTTTCAGAAATCACGGACAACTCAAGTAAATTGATTTACTTCCCGAAACAAATGCGGTGTTCCACGTGGAACAATCGTGTTCCACAGGTTGGTTCCACGCGATCCGGCAAGCCTGCAGCGCCCGGCCTCAGCCCGCCGCCGCAACCCGCGACTCGCTGCGATACCGGGCCGGCGGAGTCCCAAACTCGCGCTTGAAGGCCCGATTGAACGCCGCCTCCGACTCATAGCCGACCTCGGGCGCAATCTCCGCGACGCTCTTGCTGGTGGTCTTCAGGGACTGCGCGCCGAGGCGCATGCGCCAGCGCGTCAGGTACGCCATCGGCGGCTCGCCCAGGAAATGGCGGAAGCGTTCGGCCAGCACCGACCTCGAAATCCCGACCTCCTGCGCCAGTCCGGCGATCGTCCAATCCTCGGCGGGGCGTTCATGCAGCAGGCCCAGCGCCTTGCCGACGTGCGTGTCCCGCGTACCCGCCAGCCAGCCGGTTTGTTCGTCGGGAAGCCGGCTGACATAGCGGCGAACGGTCTCCACGAAGACGGTCTCGGACAGCTTCGCCAGCATGGCATCCGCGCCGGGCTCGGCGGACATCTTCTGGGTGACCGAAAAACGCAGCGAGTTCTCCAGCCATTGCCCGGCGGCGTCCTCGCGCAAATTGATCTTGATCAGCTCCGGAAGGCCGGACAGGAATCCGCGCCCCAGTTGGGGATCGCAGGCCAGGAAACCGCAGATCCAACGGCTCGACCCCGGACCTTCCCCGCCTGCGCGCACCAGTTCCAACGTTTTGCATTGACGCAGTAGCCCGGGCATGATCTCGCGACCCACCAGCACCGTATTGGTGACCCCGCAGCCCAGCGTGTGGTCCGATCCGTGCGGCAACGCGATCACATCGCCCGGTTGTACTTCAGTGCGACGCCGCTCCGGACCCACTTCCACGTAGGCGGTTCCTTCCACCAAAAGGTGAAAGATGATCATATGCCCGGCCTGGGGCGCAAGTAACGGGATGGTTTCCGAAGACGGACCCGCAGCCAGACACCACGGCTCCGAGAACTCGCAATTGAAGTAGATCGCCGAGTCCAGCTTCACCACCTGCAGGACTTGAGACAGAAGATCCATATGCTTGCCGCCGCTTTTTCGCCCACGGGAATCCGGTCCATTCCGGCCTGCAATCAGTGTACATCCGGTGCATCGGCAAAGCTCGCCGGACGTCGGAACAAGGGGATGCGAGGAGCGGAGTCTGGGTCAATACCGCCGGACGCGCGGGTAAGGGTTTTGGGTGCGGGATGCCGCATATTGGTCCTGCCGCCGACGGGAAACGAAAACAAAAACAAGACCGCGGCGGCCGGGCCGATGCCGGCCCAGGCAAAAACCAAAAAACTGTCGACGAAGATCGACGAGATCAAACCAGCAACAAGGAGAACAGACATGGCTACGACAACCCAACCGCAACCCACTCAGACCACCCCGGATATGCCGACGCTGAAGGCGAAGATGAAGGCGACCTGGGAGTCCGGCAATTGGGACTATTTCTCGCGATTCATGGAGCAGAGCTCGCAGGAATTCCTGGATCGCATCAACCCGCCGACCGGCATCCGGATGCTGGACGTCGCGTGCGGGTCCGGCGGACTTTGCCTGATGGCGGCGCGCAAGGGACTGCGGGTCACCGGCACCGACATCGCCGAGAACAACATCGCCGCCGCGCGTGGCCGCGCCAAGATGGAAGGCCTCACGATTCGCTTTGACCAGGGCGATGCGGAGTCCCTGATCTATCGGAACGAGAGCTTCGACCTGGTGACGTCGATCTTTGGGGCGATGTTCGCGCCGCGTCCCGAGATCGTCGCGAATGAGCTGGTCCGCGTGTGCCGTCCGGGCGGCCGGATCGCCATGGGCAACTGGACGCCGCAGGGCTTCATCGGCCAGATGTTCAAGCTCGTTTCGAGTTCGGTGCCGCCGACCGGAGCTCCCAGCCCGGTGCTGTGGGGAACCGAGGACGCCGTGCGGGAGCGGCTGGGCGATCGCGTGACCGATCTCCAGATGCGCCGGGTGACCTATCAGTTCGACTATGAGTTCTCTCCGGAAGAGGTGACTGAGTTCTTCCGCGAGAACTTCGGTCCGCTGAATCGCGCGCATGCCAACCTGCCGGCCGAGAAGTGGGAGACGCTCCGCCAGGCCTTCACGGACCTGTGGGCGTCGGCAAACCAGTCCGGCCGTGCGGACCGGACCACGGTGGACGGCGAGTACTTGCACGTCGAAGCGATCCGGGCATAGGTGTGGGGGCAGGGGGCGAGGGGCCGCGGGCAATCGGCCCCTCGCTTACGGCCGGGGTTCCGCTGGATGTGGGGCCCGCGACGGATGGAGTGCAGCGCTGCGCTTACCAGATCGTTACGCGGTCTTCGGTCGGCAGGTACATCCCGTCGCCGGGCTCGACGTTGAAGGCTTCATAGAAGGCCGGAACGTTCACCAGTACGCCGTTCACGCGGACCTCGGGCGGGGAGTGCGGATCCGACAGCAGCCGCGCCCGCAGCGCCTCATCCCGATACTTGGTGCGCCAAATCTGCGCATAACCGATGAAAAAGCGTTCCGGACCGGTGATGCCGTCCATCTCCGGCGGCGCCGCGCCGTTCAGCGAGTTCATGTAGGCACGGTAGGCGATGGTCACTCCGGTCAGGTCGCCGATGTTCTCGCCGAGGGTCAGCTGCCCGTTGACGTGGACGCCAGCGATCGGTTCGAACTCGTTGTAGTGTTCCACCAGGCTCGCGCCGCGCACCTTGAAGGCTTCATCGTCGGCATCGGTCCACCAACTGTTCATGTTGCCTTCGCCGTCGAAGTTGCGGCCCTGATCGTCGAACGCATGGCCGATCTCGTGGCCAATCACCGCGCCGATGCCGCCATAGTTGACCGCGTCGTCCGCGTTCATGTTGAAGAACGGCGGCTGAAGGATTGCGGCCGGGAACACAATCTCATTCATCGTGGGATTGAAGTAGGCGTTGACGGTCTGCGGCGTCATGAACCATTCGCTGCGATCCACCGGCTTGCCGAGCTTGGCGATGCTGCGCTTATGTTCGAATTCGCTGGCGCGGCGCAGGTTGCCCAGCAGGTCATCGCGGGTGATGGTGAGCCCGGAATAATCGCGCCATTTGTCCGGGTAGCCGATCTTATAAACAAACTTGGATTGCTTCTCGTGCGCCTTGGCCTTGGTTTCCGGCGTCATCCAGTCCAGATCGTCGATGCCTTGATCAAAGGCCACGAGCAGGTTCTTCACCAGCTCCTCCATCCGGGCCTTGGCCTCAGGCGGGAAGTTGCGCTCGACATAGGCCTTGCCGACGGCTTCGCCGATCAGCCCGTCCAGCAACTGCGTACCCCGGCGCCAGCGCGGCTGCAGCTCCTCCACGCCGTTGACCATCTTGCCCAGGTAATCAAAACGGGCCTGCACAAAATCATCGGAGAGATAGTTCGCGCGGCCGTTCAGGATCTTGAACAGGTAGTAGCTCTTCCAGTCCTCCAGCGGGATCTGGTTCATCAGGCGGCCCAGGCCCTCCACATACGAAGGCATCGCCATCACCATTTGCGGCTGGCCCTGCAGGTCATAGGCTTCGAGGAAGCCTTTCCAGTCAATGGCCGTGGTGATCTTGGTGAGGTCGTCCGGAGCGTAGACGTTATAGATGCGTTCGAGGTCGCGCGTGTCGGCGGCGGGCCACTGCACCTCGGCGAGCTTGGTTTCAACGTCCAGGACGGCCTTGGCGCGCGCGGCGGCATTGTCCACATTGGCGAGCTCAAACAGCCGCTGCGCATAGCCGGGGAAGGCGTCACGCAACTTGACGTAGGCTTCGTCGTCCAGCAGATAGTAATCGCGATCGGGAAGCGTCAGGCCGGATTGACCGAAGTAGGGCGTGTAGAGCGTGGAGTTTTCCAGATCCTGATCGATGTCCATGTCGATCGGACTATCCAGTCCCGTGTGATACATCCGCGCGCTGAGGTTCAGCAGTTGCGGCGCGGAAGTGGCCTGCATGACCTCATAGAGCTCGTCCTGTACCGGCTGGGCGCCGAGTTCTTCAATACGGCCGGTGTCCATGAAGCTGGCAAAGAAATCCCCGATGCGTTGATCATCCGTGCCCGGCTCCAGATCCTCGCGCACGGAAAGCTCCTCCACGATCGCCCGCTGCGCCTCATCGGCTTCCTTGGCGAGCTGCGGAAAGGCTCCCCAACGGGTCTGGTCGGCGGGGATCTCGGTCTGGTCCATCCAACGGCCGTTGACGTAACGGTAGAAGTCGTCCTGGGGGCGGACCGTGGTGTCGAAGCCATCAAAGTCGACGCCGGAGACCAGCGGCGGGTTTTCCTTGCTGCCGGAACATCCGGCGAGCAGCAAGGACGCCACCAGAACTGGAATGACGAGGCGAGAAAACAGCCATCGGGAGGGGGAGATCTGGGACAGGTTCATCACGCTTAACATCCTTACTCTGCGTAGCTCCCTCGGGAGGGCCCAGTGTGGCAACCCTTCCGTAAGTCACGGAAGAAGCGATGCTTACGTCAGGAGAGTCCGCCGGGGAGTCTGGATTTAGTATACGTCAAGGAGAGGAGAGGGATCGAAGACTGCGGGTCGTCTGGCTCCGGGAAACCCGCAGAATTTGATCTACGAGGTGCGCACGCGAAGGACTTACGGAGTTTCCGTCCTAGTACTGGAAGTACCCTTGGGCGCGACGTAGCGCAGCGTCAGGATACCCATCGCGGTGGAGGCCGCCAGCAGCCAGGCTCCGACCAAAACGTGGACCCCGGTGACGATCAGCAATACGTCGGGGGGCAGTTCGGTCAGCGAACGGACGGTAAAGGAGGCGAGCCCAAAAAACGCCTGCGTAAACAGCAGGCCCAGCAGGATGCGCGCGGTTGGAGCCAACGGTTTGTGGTTGGGGAACTGTTGCAGGGCGAACGCGCCCACCATGAGAACGAAAAGCGAAACGGCCATGGCTCCGACGATGTGCGGCATCAGGCCGATCGCTCCCTGGCGGAACGCCGCGCCGAGAACGACTTGGGTGAAGACCAGGATGGGGACGAGCTTTCCGATCGATCGGAGCGACGGCCATCCGTAGTCCTCCATTGGCTCGATAGGCCGGTTGGCGACTGCCGAGGAGAGCAGTCCGACGACAACCACGCCGGTGACGACAAGATGCGCCAGGGTCGCGTGCAGGGTTCCGATGGACGGGGATACGCCAGGACCGATGCCGCGTAAAAAGCCGAGAGCTCCCGCGCCGAGCAGAGCGCCTAACGTAGCCCAGGCAGTCTTCTTTACCGCAACATTGGGACCCGTTATGCCAGCCCAAAGCAGGTAAAGCATCGTCACGGTGCCGGCGATTTCGGCGACGCGCTGATGCCCGGTGGGGGTCAGCAGGAATGCGGTAGGTGGCTCGGGCAGGCTGGAGGCGGTGGTGACCAGTCCACCGACGGTCACGATTAGGCTTGCCGCGAGCGTCGCTACGACCGAGCCCCAGATCAAGCGAGACGAAGACTCGGCGGGAGCAACGGCGGGCGCGCTGTCGGAATCAGCCATTAATGCGGGTTGGAACCAGAAAAAGGTGGTTGGGACGCAGGGATTCGAACCCCGATAGGCAGAGTCAGAGTCTGCAGTCTTACCATTAGACGACGTCCCACCAGAACGCACGCTCAGAGGTGGGCGTGCCGGGTACGAAACTAATATAGCAGGGCGTTTGGGGCATCGTGCATAGGTGGCGCGGACCTCCGGATTTGTGCCTCATCGGCAGGCAGGGCGGCGGGGCGGACATTGGGCGGGCCCGCAGACTATCAGCCTGCGCCGGAGGCTACGGCTGACAAGTCGTCTGGCGGTTCGGTGCCGAGGCGTTGGAGTTGGGAGGGGGAGTCGTGTTGCACCCGTCGGTTAGTGCGCGGGAGGGCTGCCTGCTTCGCAGCCTGAGCCCTCCGCAAGCTAAACCTCGCCCCACGCTTCGGGCCGCTATACTGGAGTCCTCCCCCGGCCGGGCGCTCCTGGCTTCCCCCACCGTCGCGCTCGTGAATTCGTAGAGCGAAAATAACAGGAAGGTTTCATTCGCGCGTCCATGGCTGCACCATTCGTCCATCTGCATAACCACACGGACTATTCGCTGCTCGACGGAGCCTGCGAGATCAGCCAGCTGATGGAGATCGTCTCCCGCCAGGGGATGCCGTCGGTGGCGATGACCGATCACGGCAACCTGTTCGGCGCGGTGGAGTTCTATAACGAAGCCAAGAAGCGCGACATTCATCCTGTCATCGGCTGCGAGGTCTACGTCGCGCAGCAAGGACACAAGAACCGCAGCGATACGAATCGCTACAACCATCTGGTGTTGCTGTGCGAGAACGAGAAGGGCTATCAGAACCTCATCAATCTGGTCTCCACCGGCTACCTGGACGGCTTCTATTACAAGCCGCGCATTGATAAGGAACTGCTGGCGCAACACTCCGAGGGTCTAATCTGCCTGTCGGCCTGCCTCCGTGGCGACGTCAACGAAGCGCTGCTTGAAGGCAGGTACGACGCGGCGAAGCAGATCGCCAACGAATACTCGGAGATGTTCGGGAAGAAGAACTTCTTCATCGAGCTCCAGGACCACGGACTGGACCAGGATCGCGAGGTCCTGCCGCTGAACTACAAGCTCTCGCGCGACACCGGCATTCCACTCGTCGTCACCAATGATTCGCATTACCTTCGCCATGATGACGCGAAGGCGCACGAGATCCTGCTGTGCATCCAGACCGGCAAGACCATGTCCGAGCCGAACCGGATGCGCTTCACGAAGAATGCCTTCTACCTGAAGACGCGCGACGAGATGATGGGGCTGTTCGGCGAGGTGGAGCATGCGCTGGACCAAACCTGGGAGATCGCGCAGCGCTGCCGGCTGAAGCTGGAGCCGGTGGCCAATCCGTTCCCCAAGTTCCCGATTCCGGAGTCGCACAACATCGATACGTATTTTGAATACGTCGCGCGCGAGGGCTTCGAAAAGCGGCGCGGACGCCTGGAGGCGCTGAAGGCGCAGGGCCGCCTGCAGCATGACCTGGAGGAATACGTCGAGCGCCTGGATCGCGAGATCAAGACGATCCAGCAGATGAAGTTCTCCGGCTACTTCCTGATCGTGTGGGATTTCATCCGCATCGCTAAGGATCGCGGGATTCCGGTGGGTCCGGGGCGCGGATCGGCCGCAGGCAGCCTGGTCAGCTACGCGATGGAGATCACCGACATCGATCCGCTCGCCTACGGCTTGCTGTTTGAGCGCTTCCTGAATCCGGAACGCATCAGCATGCCGGATATCGATATCGACTTCTGCACGCGCGGCCGCGGCGAGGTGATTCAATACGTCACCGAGAAATACGGGCGGGAGCAGGTCGCGCAGATCATTACCTTTGGGACGCTGGGCGCGCGCGCGGCGATCAAAGACGTCGGCCGTGCCCTGGACATGACCTTCGGTGAGGTGGACAAGATCACCAAGCTGATCCCCACCCAGCCGCTGAACATCAAGCTGAAGCAGGCGCGCGAAATCGAGCCCGCGATCGACGATCTGGCCCGCCAGGATCCGAAGGTCAAGGAAGTTTTGGATGTCGCGCAGCGCCTGGAAGGTATGTCGCGCAACGCCAGTGTTCATGCGGCCGGCGTGGTGATCTCACCCAGTCCGCTGAAGCAACTGGTTCCGCTCTATAAGACGAACAAGGACGAAATTGTCACCCAGTACGACATGGTGGGCCTGGAGAAGCTCGGCCTGCTGAAGATGGATTTCCTGGGGCTGACGACGCTGACCATCATTGAGGACGCTCTCAAGCTGGTGAAGAAGCATCGCGACGTGAAGCTCACCATCGAGGAGATTCCGCCCAATGATCCGGAGACGTATCAGAACGTCTTCAGCAAGGGTTATACGTCGGGCGTGTTTCAGTTCGAATCGGCGGGCATGCGGGACATTCTGCGCCGCTATCAGCCGGACCGCATTGAGGACTTGATCGCGCTGAACGCGCTGTATCGGCCGGGTCCGATGGGGATGATCGATGACTTTATCGATCGCAAGCACGGACGCAAGAAGGTCCAGTATGATCTGCCGGTGCTGAAGCCGATCCTTGAAGAGACCTTCGGTGTCATGGTCTATCAGGAACAGGTGATGCAGATCTCGAACGTCGTGGCTGGCTACTCGCTGGGCGACGCGGATCTGCTGCGCCGCGCCATGGGTAAGAAGAAGGTCGAGGTGATGGAAGAGCAGAAGCAGATCTTCCTCAAAGGCGCGACCGAAAAAGGATTTCCCGCGAATAAGGCGGAGAAGATCTTCGACCTGATGGCGAAGTTCGCCGGCTACGGCTTCAACAAGTCGCACTCGGCGGCCTATGCGTTCCTGGCCTATGTCACGGCCTACCTGAAGGCGCACTATCCGCACGATTTCATGAGCGCGCTGCTCACTTCGGAATCGGGCAACACGGCCAAGGTCGTCAAGTACATCAATGAGTGCCGGGACATGGGCATCCCGGTTCTGCCGCCGGATATCAACTCGTCCGACTTCACGTTTACTCCGGTGACGGGCAAGAATTCGGGCATCCGGTTTGGGCTGGGCGCGATCAAGAACGTCGGCGGGCCGGCGGTGGAGTCGATCGTCACGGCGCGCTCTGAGGATGGTCTGTTCACTTCGCTATTCGATTTCTGTGAGCGCGTGGATCTTGGCGCGGTGAATCGCCGGATGATCGAATCGCTGATCAAGGCGGGCGCGATGGATTCCCTCGGCGCGACTCGCGCGCAGTTGTTCGCGATTATTGATCAGGCGATGGAAGGCGGCGCACGCGCGCAGAAGGATCGCGCCAGCGGCCAGTCTGGATTATTCGCCGAGCTGGTGGCAGAGGAGCCGGAAACCGCGCATCCGCTGCCCGATGTCCCCGATTGGACGCCGCGACAGCAGCTCTCTTCGGAAAAGGAGATGCTCGGGTTCTACATCACCGGCCATCCGCTCGAAGAGTACATGGACAAGGTCTCCGAGCTGTCCACGCACTCGACGTCCAACCTGGAAGGCCTCGAGAAGAAAGCCGAGGTCGCCGTGTGCGGCATCCTCACCGGCATCGCGCGGCGCCGCAACAAGGATCAGAAGCTGTGGGCTTCGATGGTGATCGAGGATCGGGAAGGCACGGTGGAGGCGATGGTCTTCTCCACGCAGTTTGAGCGCCTGGCGCCGATGCTCGAAGAGGACAAGGCCATGCTGGTGCGCGGGCTGATCCTGCCGGAAGAGAACGCCCCGCCGAAGATTTCGATTCAGGACCTGGTGCCGCTGGATGTCGCGCGCGTGCCGCTGCCGTCGCTGATCTCTATTCGCGTGCCGGTGAACGGCGCGGGCGATGGGAAGCGGGCGGCGGCGCTAGCAGAACTGTTTGAGCGCAAGCCCGGAGCCACCGAGGTCCGCTTCCGCCTGGAGAAGCGCAAGGATTTTTCGGTGATCCTGGATGTGCCGCTGCGCGTGCGTCCGGACAAGGAATTCCGCGCCGAGCTCGAACGGATCTGCGGGAAAGAAGCGCTGGAGATCCTAGCGGCGGAATAGCGGGGGCTGGCGTTCAGCCGGTGCGGGCCTTCAAGCTCGCAGACCTCGAGGTGCACAGAACGCGGATTGGGAAGGTGAAACCTTCCCGCCGGCTGAACGCCGGCCCCCCAGAGCCGATCGGATACACTAGGTACGCATGAGCAAGCCCGTTCTCGCCGGTGGCGCGATTATCGCCGTGGTGTTGGCGCTGATGATCTACTCCAGCATGGATCTCACCAGCCACCGCGTGGAAGTCTGCATCGCTTTTAAAGGCGAGACGCGCTGCAAGACCGCCAGCGGCTCCACCCAGGCAAACGCCATTCGCGAGGCGGTGGAAAACGCCTGCGGAGAAATGGCCGGAGGCGTCACGGAAACTTTAGCGTGCCAGGGCTCCGAGCCCACCAAACTGACAATTTTGAAGTAGCGCGGAATCAGCCACTTCGGGCGACCCGCCGGGCGTACTGGAACGGATGGATACAGACCCCTCTGAATCTGCTACCATCAAGAAGTTCCATTGACGTGCCGATCCTCTTGTTTTAGGCGGCAGTGTGCCTCTCAGGGTTAGGAGCATCGGTCACGATTGGACAGAACGCGGCTTCATCTTTCCGGGAGCCCTCTAGCAACAAGAGCAATGACGAAAGTTTTGGCGATCCGATCACGCTCACGGGATGCGTGTGAGGACTTTCCGGGTAGGCCTGACAAGATCGATTCCGTCAGTGAATTCACAAGTACATAGCGTGTTGGAGAAGGAATGAGTTTTCTTTGGATGTTTTTGATCACGTTTGTGATCCTTCAGGTGTCGGTGCTCTGCACGACCATCTATCTGCACCGAGCCATGTGTCACCGTGGTCTGGATCTGCACCCGGTCATCGCGAATTTGATGCATGCGCATCTGGCGCTGTTTACGGGAATCGTTCCCCGGGAATGGGTGGCGGTGCACCGCAAGCATCATCACTACTCGGATAAAGAGGGCGATCCACATAGCCCCTATCTGCTCGGCCTGTGGCAGGTGTTCCTCGGTAACTTCTGGTTCTACCGCAAGGAGACCAAGAACGACACCACGATCCGCAAGTATACTCCTGACCACCGCGATGACTTCGTCGACAAGATCCCCGGCAACAAGCACGGCGTCTACGTCGGCGGACTGATCTTCGCGGTCATCGCCTATGTGTTCACCGGAAGCCTGGTCTCGGCGGTTCTATGGGGCGCCGGCCTTTGGCTGTTCCACATCGTTGGCTATATCCTGCTGAACTCCTCCATCAATAGCTTCTGCCACATGGTTGGATACCGGAACTGGGACAACAAGGCGACCAACATTCAGTGGGTCGCGCTGCTGACCGGGGGCGAGGGACTGCATAACAACCATCATGAGTATCCGAGCTCGGCTAAATTCGCCCTGAAGGCGACGGAGATTGATCCGGCCTGGCCGGTGATCTGGATGCTCGAGAAGGTCGGGTTGGCGCAGGTTCGTCCCGAGCCGATCGCGAAAGCCGCAGCCTAAAATCACCCGCGCACTCGCGCGCCAGAACATATCAGAATCGAAAGAGCCTGGATTGCTTCGGCAGTCCGGGCTCTTTTCTTTTTTGGATTCTCTTCTTAGGTTCGCCTCCAGTTTGGACACCCGATTGCACTAGAAAGCGTGAGAGGTGATCAAAAGATGACACAGCTAACGATGGTATGGGTTGTCCTGGGCGTGATCACGCTGGTATTGGCGATTTACCGCAAGTATCTCTCCACCCGAGAGGACGTCTATGTGCATGTCTCGGAAGGGGAGCAACGCTTGATTCCACAGCAAGTGGCCATGTACCAACGGATCGGGCGCGTGGACCGCTGGGGGATTACTCTCACGATCTTTACAGTTGCTGGCGGCTTGGCATTGGCCTGCGCATACCTTTACCAGGTCGCCACATCGATCTCCTGAGTTGAGCCATCCAACTCAGGCGCTGAGGCTCGGGTGATTCCACGCACACTGGGGACCAAATGGGCAGGGGTCACCCAAGCCTCGCACTAACTCCTCTTGGGGTTTCCATGAACGGAGCGGACAGGGATGTCCGCTCTTTTTTTTGTCCGCTCCAATCTACGAGACAACAAAAAAATAGCAGCCGACCCTGTTGGGGAGAATCGGCTGCGTGTATTGCGAAACTGGCAGTCTCGCGAATCGTGTGTGTGTTTGGAGTTGGAGGCGGGCACCCGTATGCCGAGGGTGTTTTCCCGACCTTGTAGGTTCATTGTGCCGGAACTGGGGCGGCATTTCGATCAGGGGTTGGGTCCCTATCTGCGGATTCTGACACCTACGCCCAGACCGGCGATGCCCCTAACCGAACCTTAGTACCCACCAGCACCCGGTCATGGAGCGCCGCCGGGACGCGTTTTCCATGCCCAGCAAAATCAATTGCTTGCAAAGGGTTCCGCGTCGATCGTGCCGATCAAACTACTTAGGTCTATCGATGCCGCGTCGTATAGCGTGATAGGCCGCAGCCCAAGTAAACGTTCGACGGTGCGCAGGAAGGAGGTTTGGGTGTAGAGAGTATCGTTGCTCTCGGCGCGGTGGGTGTAAGGCGATAGGAAATACGCCCGCGCGTTGCCGGAATCGTCCGAACTCGCCGCGGGTGCGATGACGATCGCGGTGGTGGGCCATAGCCGGCTGCCCGAAACCGCCTCCACCAACATGCCGATGGCGGCGTCATGGCCGGCGAGCGTCGCCGGATCGCTATCGCCCGCCAGGCGAACCAACATCAGCTCCGGAGCCGTGTCATCCTCGGCGAATCCGCGGAACTCGTTGAGAAATGCCCGAACTCGGTCAGTATCCGCGATGGAGGGATCCGGTCCGGGATAGTCGGTGCTGGTGATCTCGACCTGCAACTCATTCAGTGGGTCCGCTGCGAAGGCCCCATAGTTCCGGACCGAATGTCCCGCAGCGGCGGCATTGGTCCAGAGGTAGCCGGCTGGGGGCTGATTGGCGAGTTCGGAAACGCCGAATACGCGATTTAGCTCAGTTGGGCCATTTCCACGGTCGAATTTGGGCGCAAGCAATCGCGTGAAGTTGGGCGAAATCCCTGCCAGCAGCCACTCGACCCCCTCCACCGGCCGAGCCGTCCCGGCGTGCACGTTGGTGAAGCGAACGAATTCCGTGTCCAGCTTGTCGTAGTTGGGCGTCTCAGCGCCGGCTGCGTGGCCGTCGGTGATCACATAGATGACGTGCTCAATGGGGAAGTTGCCTCCGGTTTCGGCTCCGCCCTGATAAGGCAGCAGCGCGACACTCTCATCGGAGTAGGAGGTGAGCGCTTGCAGGGTTGGCGTCGGGACCACCGACATGGTTCCGGTTCCCCTGCCGGAGCCATCCCCGTTCAGAATCGCCAGCCGGCCGTCCGCCATCATGTGGACCGCGGTGGGATATTCGCCGGTGGGGATGAAGCCGGCCAGCCGTCCTCGCTCCTCGGTGATGTCGGCCACGGCGATCACGTTCGCGTCGGCGCAGGCGATGAAGAGGGCCGTTTCGCTGGGGGAGATCGCCAGGGAGAGCGGGGTCATGCCCGCCGGCATCTCCGGAGCAAAGCCGAGGTTCAGGACGTCGCCACCACGCATCACGCGGTCCGCGTCGATCTCGACGGTCACGACGTCATTCGTATTGGCGGCTGGAATGAACAGCCGGTATTCGAAGTCGCGCGTGGCGCCGGGGACCTTGCGGCGGCTCAGCACCATATCGGTGGGGTGAGAGGCGATGCGCAGGCGGCTGAGTTCGCGTCCGGTGTTGGTTTCATGCTGCAGGATGGTGGCGTCGGCCCAGCTTGCCACGAACAGCGCCTCGCCGGAGGGATGGAACAGGAGCTTGCGTGGGCGGCGGCCGGTGGCGAACTCGCCGACCTTCTCTCCGCTCACCGGATTCAGCACCATGACCCGGTCCCGGAACACGTCGGTGGCGTACACCAGACGGCCGTTCGGCGGGATCGCAACGTCGCCGATGAAGTCCTGGGGGCCGGGCTCGACGGGACCGCCCAGCGTCTTCGCCATGGCGAGCTCGCCGTCTCTTGAAAAACTTAATGCATAGACGACGCCCGCGCGTCCTCCGGCGACATAGACCTCTCCGCCGGCTCCGGAAATTGTCAGACCCAGTCCCGCGGAGGGAAGGGACACGCGCGAGAGCTCGACCAGTTGCTGCGCATCCATCACACTGACCGAAGCGTTGCTTCCGCCGTTCAGCACCAGCAGAAACCGTCCGTTCGGCGATACGGCCATGTCCTGCGGCATTTCCCCGAGCTCCACCTGGCGGCCGGCCGGGTGAATGGGCCAGCCGGTGGACAGCAGCGTGGTGTCGTCCTCCAGCGGACCCGGACGCAGCGTCGTGATCACTTGTCCCATCGCACTGGCGGTGAGGGCCAACAGCAGGACGATGGAGGTTTCAACAGTGCGCGTCATCGGTTAGGGTTTATTCGGAATCTCGCTCGTCATTCTGCATATTGTTGCTCATTCTGAATATCGCTGTGCGATGGGGAAGCGCCGGCCGATGCCGAACGCCTTGGTGGTGACCTTCAGTCCGGGAGCCGCCTGCTGGCGCTTGTACTCGTTGCGGTCCACCTTATTGACGATATCGCGGACCAGGTCCATGGGGAGATTCAGATTCTGGGCGATGTAGCTGGGCGAACGGTATTGTTCTACGTAGGCTTCCAGAATCTTGTCCAATAGCGCGTAATCCGGCAGGGAGTCGGAATCCTTCTGATCCGGGCGAAGTTCGGCCGACGGCGGCTTGATGAAGACGTTCTCCGGGATGGCTCCGTTCAGGCGGCGGTTGGCGACGCGCGATAACGTATAAACCATCGTTTTGGGGACGTCGGAGATCACGGCCAGGCCGCCCACCATGTCGCCGTAGAGCGTGCAATAGCCGACGGCAATCTCGCTCTTGTTTCCGGTCGTCAGCACCATGGCCCCGGTCTTGTTGGACAGCGCCATCAGGGTCAGCCCGCGCAGGCGCGCCTGTATATTCTCTTCGGTGACGCCTTCGGGAACGCCGGGAGCGCGGCTCGCAAACACCGGCGCCAGCTCCTCCAGCATGTATTTGTAGGCCTTCTCGATCGAGACGATCTCAAACTGGATGCCCAGAAGTTCGGCCATCTGGCGGGCGTCGGTGACCGAATGTTCCGAGCTATAGGGGCCGGGCATGGCGACGCCGGTGACGTTTTCGCGGCCCACTGCCTCCACCGCGATCGAGGCCACCAGCGAGGAATCGATCCCGCCGGACAGGCCGATCAGGACCTTGCGAAATCCGCACTTATGAATGTAGTCATGGGTGCCGAGCACCAGCGCCTGATAGACCGCCTCATGCTCGTCTTCGTAGTCGCCGTGATTCTCGCCCGCGATCGCGCGGCTGGTGACGGGCTGGCCGAGTTCCAGATCCACCAGCACGAGATCTTCACTGAAGGAGGCGGCCTGGGCGATCACTTCGCCGTCGCCGTTCATCGCGAAGCTGGAGCCGTCGAAAACCAATTGGTCATTGCCGCCCACCTGATTCACATACACCACCGGCTTTTTATAGCGGCGCGCAACAGATCCATAGACTCTGCGGCGCGTATCACGCTTGCCCATGTGATAGGGAGATGCGTTGATACAGATTAATGCTTCGGCCCCGGCGTCAAACAGTTCTTCCACCGGATCCCGCTGGTACAGCCGCTGTTGCCAATAATTGCGGTCATTCCATCCGTCCTCGCAGATGGTCAGCGCGATCGGGATGCCGCGCAGCGTGCAGACTTCCACCTTCTCGGAGGGGTAGAAGTAGCGGGCTTCGTCGAAGACATCGTAGGTCGGCAGGAGCGTTTTGTGCTGCCGGAACAGGACTTTCCCGCCCTGGATCACCGCGGCGCTGTTGCGGACGCGCTTGCCGACCTGCTGGTCGGAACGGCCGACGTAGCCGGCGACGACGGTTAGGTCCAGGTCGGCGGTTTCCGCGGCCAGCCGGTCGAGGGCTTCCTCGTTGCGGTTCAGGAAGCTGGATTTCTCCACCAGATCGCGCGGCGGATAGCCAGGGATCGAAAGTTCGGAGAAGACAACCATCTGCGCCCCGCGCCGGGCCGCGCGGCGAGCCGCCTCCACCATCCGTTCGACGTTCCCGGTAAGGTCCCCCACCGTGGCGTTGAGCTGCGCGAGTGCGATGCGCATGGTTGTCTTACATTCTATCCGCAGCGCGGAAAGCCGCCGCCTTTCTGCCAGCAAGACAAGTGTTTACGGCAGCTCGGGAAATCCACGGCCCTGGCGGGGAGGGAACAACTCGTGGGCTCAGGGATCTCCGTATCGAAGACATAAGAAGGAGTCAACGATATGCAGACCCTATTTCATAACGCTCTGAAACCCTATTCGTTCTACGGGGCGACGCTCGCGCTGGCGTCCCTGCTTGTTCTGGGTGGATGCTCGAATTCGCAGACGTCCAAAGAATTGACGGACGAGAACGCGAGCAACGATGCCGCCTTGAACGACGAAATGGTGGAGATCACGGTGAAACAGGCGATCGCCGATGATTCGCGAATGCCCTACGAAGAAATCAGCGTTGTGGCCGACGCCGACCAGAACGAAATTGTGCTGGCCGGCATGGTGCCCACCGAGAAGATGAAGGATAAGGTTGCTGAGATCACGCGTGAGACGAACCCGAATGTGAAGGTCGTCAACGACATCAAAGTGATCCCGGAGACCGTGGATCGGAAGGACTTCACCGAATGAGCTGGCGGCCACCGCGCGCAAGGACGCGACCGACGTTGGCGACAAGCTCGGCAATAGCATCGAAGACGCCTGGATCTATAGCAAGATCAAATCCAAGCTCGTGCTGGATCACGACACGCCTGCTCGTTACATCCACGTGGATGTCGACGACGGGCACGTGACCCTGCGCGGAACGCTGTTAGGCGACTACGCGCGGACCGAGGCAGTGCGAGTCGCCCGCAGCACGGAAGGCGTCAAGTCCGTCGACGATCAGCTTATGGTCGACGATTAAGGCAACTATGGTGACTGACGCCCGTGGTGACTGACGCCCGCGGCGTGACTGGGAGGCGGGGCGACTAAGCCTTCTTCGCGATTACGTACCCGCCTTCTTCACTGCGTGCCCGCCGAACTCGTTGCGCATCGCCGCCAACAGGCGGGCCGAGAAGGAATTGTCCTGGCGTGAGCGGAACCGCATCTGGAGCGCCAGGGCAATGGCCGGCGTGGGAACGGCGCAGTTAATCGCTTCTTCCACGGTCCAGCGGCCTTCGCCGGAATCGTTCACCCAGGGCTCCAATTTTTCGAGTTTGGGATCGTTGTCCAGGGCCGAGGCAGTCAACTCCAGCAGCCAGCTTCGGATCACGCTCCCCTGGCCCCACAGGTGGGCGATCGCGGCCGAGTCGAGGTCGTACTGCGAGGCCTCCATCAGCTCAAAGCCCTCCGCGTAGGATTGCATTACGGCGTACTCGATGCCGTTGTGCACCATCTTGACGTAGTGGCCGGAGCCGACCGGTCCGGCAGTGCAGGTAGCCGTCCTTGGGGGCGAGGGTCTTGAAGACCGGCTCGACGTGGTCGAAATCCTCTTTCTCGCCGCCGACCATCAGGCAGTAGCCGATTTCGAGTCCCCAGACGCCGCCGCTGACGCCGGCGTCCATAAAATGGATGCCCTTGGGATCGAGTTGTTCGGCATGTGTCAGGTCATCGGTGTAGCGGGTATTGCCGCCGTCGATGATGATGTCTCCTTTTGACAACAAGTTAGAGAGATTTGTGACGGTCTCGTCGGTGGGGGCGCCGTGCGGCACCATCACCCAGACCACGCGGGGAGCCTGGAGCTTCGAGACCAGGTCTTTCAGGTCCTCCGCGAGGGTGATTCCCATCTCCTTGACCCTGTCCTGGGGGACAGGATCTTTATTGTATCCAACAACTTGATGTCCATCCTGGGTGAGCCGCTGACTCATGTAGCCGCCCATTTTGCCGAGTCCAACCATTCCGATTTGCATGATGAAGATTAGTGTATCGATGAGGAGATGCGTCCGGGCCACAAAAATTTCGTTTAAATACTTGACAGTTAAACAATCAGATAATATATTCTAAGTACAAACAGATCTCAGGAGGAAAACAGATCATGTCAGTTATAAGATATTCGCCCCGCCGTGACTTTGCCCCCTTCGAGGGCTTCCGCGAGCTCCAGGAGACCATGAACCGCTTCTTCAATGAGCCGGCCACCTCGCGTCCCTGGGTGCCCGCCGTAGACATCGCTGAGAACGCCAATGAGTTGGTCGTGCATGCCGACATTCCGGGCATGAAGTTTGAGGACATCGACGTACGCCTGGAAAACGGCACGCTGACCCTGCGGGGCGAGCGGAAGTTCGACCGCAAGATCGGAGAGGGCGGCGAGGACGGCAAGGAAGGCGGCTGGCACCGTGTGGAGCGGTCCTATGGATCCTTCGAGCGGGTCTTCTCGCTGCCGGATACGGTGGATCCGGAGAAGGTGACCGCAGAGTATAAGGACGGCACGCTGACGGTGAAGCTCCCGAAGAAGGAAATCGCCAAGCCGCGGCAGGTCAAAATCAACGTCACTCAGTAAGGTCCGCGAGGATTTCCACGAGGATCGTGCGGAAGAGAATTGAGATAGCCGGACACCTTCGACCCGGTGGCGGCGCAAAGCACGCGACCCCTGCCGCCGTGCCGTCGGCGAGGTCCGGATTGTGATCGGCTGCGAGGCGGGCCGAGCGGAACTTTACCGCTCCCCGCCTCGTTTTGCTATGTGTGGGGTAGAATTTTTCAGCCCGTCCCGGAGTGAAGCGAAAAGGCGAAGCGTCAAGGTCGCCCGGAGCATCTCCGATAGTAGATAAGTAGGTAGATAAATCCGATGAACGCACTGAAAACTGCATTGCTGCTGGGGCTGCTCAGCAGCGTCCTGATCGTTGGCGGCGGAGCCATTGCCGGCCAGCAAGGGCTGGTGATGGGCCTGGTGCTGGCGGTCGGGATGAATTTCTTCAGCTATTTCTATTCCGACAAGATGGCGCTGTCGATGTACCGGGCGCAGCCGGTGACGCCGGAGCAGAACACGGCGATTTATAACCGGGTGTCTCCACTGGTGCAACAGTTGACGGTCCGGATGGGTTTGCCGATGCCGAAGCTGTGGGTGATCCCGGAGCGGACACCGAATGCCTTCGCGACCGGGCGGGATCCGAATCATGCGTCGGTGGCGATTACCGCCGGGCTGCTGGAGATGATGACCGACCGGGAGCTGGAAGGCGTGGTGGCGCATGAACTGGGGCACGTGCGGCATCGGGATATTTTGATCAGCTCGATTGCGGCGACGGTGGCCTCGGCGATTACCTATCTCTCATACTTCGGGATGTTCTTCGGCGGCGGACGCGATGACGAGGACGGCGGTCCAATGGCGGCGCTGGCGATGATGATCCTGGGGCCGATGGCGGCGGGCTTGATTCAAATGGCGATCTCGCGGACGCGCGAGTTTTCCGCGGATAATGCCGCGGCGCAGTACACCGGCTCGCCGGATGGGTTGATCAGCGCGCTCAAAAAGCTGGACGCGGGGGCCAGCCGCATTCCGATGCAGCACGGCGATCCGTCCACCGCGCACATGTTCATCATGAATCCGTTCCGCGCGGGCGGGATGGCTCGGCTGTTCTCGACGCACCCGAGCACCGAGGAGCGCATCCGGAATCTCGAAGCGCAGCGCGGGGCGATTCATCCGGTTTAGGGGTGCTCCGCACCTTTTCGGCAGCTTGCCTGCTGTGGCGCTAGTGGATGAAGCGCGGGATGGCCGCTTGCTGACGCGCGGGGTTCTGTCCGGCGGACGCGATCGGTGGGTTTACTCGCTTTTGGGTATGATCGATACTGCTTACCGGTCCCGAGCATCCAACGATCTTTCCTGAAAACAATCTTGCCTGAACATGATCCTTCCTGAAAACGATCCTCTGGCGGTGCAGCTCTGCGAGGCGATCCGCACCGGCGACACCGAGATTCTCACCCAACTGTTGGAGCAACACCCCAAGCTCGCCGGGTTCCGGATTCTGGACGGAAAGGGCGGCCGGCGCAGCCTGTTGCATATCGCGACCGATTGGCCGGGACATTTTCCGAACGTGAAGGCGACCATCGAAATTCTGGTGGCGGCGGGGGCGGACCCCAATGCTCGGATGGATGGCCCAAATGCGTCGAGCGAAACGCCGTTGCACTGGGCGGCGAGCTCCGATGACGTCGCGGCACTGGACGCGCTGCTGGATGCCGGGGCGGATATCGAGGCCGATGGGGCGGTGATCGGCGGCGGGACTCCGATGGCGGATGCGGTGGGCTTCAAGCAGTGGGCGGCGGCGCGTCGGCTGCTGGATCGGGGAGCCGAGACAACGCTGGTGCAGGCGGCTGGGCTCGGGTTGCTGGATCGGTTAGCGCCGTATTTTCAGGAGGTTCCAGCGCCGGATCCGCTCGAGGTGACGAAGGCCTTCTGGTATGCCTGCCATGGCGGGCAAAGGAAGGCGGCCGAGTTTCTGCTGGCTCGGGGCGCCGATCTCAACTGGGTGGGTTGGATGCACAAGACGCCTTTGGATACGGCTCGGGAGGCAGGGGCTCCCGAACTGGTGGCCTGGCTGAAGGAGATCGGGGCAAGATCCGCGCGCGGACCGCATCTCGGAATCTAGCCGGACAAGGCATCTAGTCAGACAAGAATCCTTCTCTCCGGAGAAGAATACACCTTGTTAGACTGGGCTTGAGGTCCTAGTCCCGAGATTCGGGTCTTTGTCCAGCGATTCCCTCAAAACAGGGACGTTGGTTCTGTTGCGCCTTTTAGCAAGGGTGCGGTATCGTACCAGAAGCCTCGCAGTACGTGTGCGGTGAAATTTCTCTCTTTCTCTGATTGCTTGGAGGATCCTTCCGGATGTTTTCAGTGTGGATGTCTGCCCTTGCGCGGACACTGAAGGGGGCCCTCGTGCGGCCCGGCCGGCTGGCCCTGCCGGCGCTGCTCGCCCTGGCCGGCGGCATGCCCGTGTTTGCTCAGGGCGAAGCCGACCTTGTGCTTCCGGATCTGGGAACCTCGACTTTCCTTGGCGGTCTGAGCGGGAACCAACTGCTGATGTTGGGCTTGGTGGTGTGCGCGGCGGGACTGGTTTTCGGCCTGATGATGCTGAAGCATTTGAAGGAATTGCCGGTGCACTCGGCGATGCTGGAAGTCTCCGAACTCATCTATGAGACCTGCAAGACGTACCTGACCACGCAGGGCCGGTTCCTGATAATCCTGGAGATCTTCATCGCGGTGGTGATCGTCTTCTATTTCGGCTTCCTGCGGGCTATGGGTCCGCTAAAGGTCTCCATGATTCTGGCGTTCAGCGTTCTGGGCATCATGGGCAGCTATGGTGTGGCCTGGTTCGGCATTCGCGTCAATACGTATGCGAATTCGCGAACCTCGCATGCCAGCCTGGGGGGCAAGCCGTTCCCTTGCTACGCGATTCCTTTGAAGGCGGGGATCAGCATCGGCATGATGCTGATCAGCGTGGAACTGTTCCTGATGCTCTGCATCCTGCTGTTTGTGCCGGGCGATTACGCGGGGCCATGCTTTATTGGATTTGCCATCGGCGAGTCACTGGGCGCGGCGGCGTTGCGCGTTGCGGGCGGTATCTTCACCAAGATCGCCGACATCGGCGCCGACCTGATGAAGATCGTTTTCAAGATTAAAGAGGACGATGCGCGCAACCCAGGTGTGATCGCCGATTGTACGGGCGATAACGCGGGCGATTCGGTTGGACCTTCGGCGGACGGGTTCGAAACCTACGGTGTGACCGCGGTGGCGCTGATCTCGTTTATTCTGCTCGCGGTGAACAGCGACGCCATCAAGGTGGACCTGCTGGTGTGGATCTTTACGATGGCCTTCATCATGATTATCGCCAGCGGCGTCTCCTATTTTATTAATGATCTGATGGCCAAGGCGAAGTACGCGAATGCTTTGAAGATGAACTACGAGGCTCCGCTGACGATGCTGGTCCGGTTGACGGCGGTGGTTTCGATTTTGGCGACCTACGGCGTTTCCTATCTGCTGATTCCGAACCTGGCCGGCGACCCATCGATGTGGTGGAAATTGGCGACGGTAATCACCTGCGGCACGTTGGCAGCAGCGATCATTCCCGAACTGGTGAAGGCGTTTACGTCCACCGAATCGGCGCATGTCCAAGAAGTGGTGATCTCGTCGCGGGAAGGTGGCGCGTCGCTAAATATTCTGTCGGGTTTTGTCGCTGGCAACTTCAGCGCGTTCTGGCTGGGAATGGCGATGATGGGCCTGATGTCGGTCGCCTACTGGGTCAGCCTCCAGGGACTGGGCGACTTGATGCTGGCTCCGGCGGTATTTGCGTTCGGTCTGGTGGCGTTCGGATTCCTGAGCATGGGGCCGGTGACGATCGCGGTGGACTCTTATGGGCCGGTGACCGATAACGCGCAGTCGGTGTATGAGCTTTCGATGATCGAGGAACTGCCAACGATCCGCGAAGACCTGAAGCGGGACTTCGGCCTAGAGAACGTCGATTTCGAACGGGCCAAGCTGCACCTGGAAGAGAACGACGGCGCGGGCAATACGTTTAAGGCGACTTCGAAGCCGGTGCTGATCGGTACGGCCGTGGTGGGCGCGACGACGATGATTTTCTCAATCATCCTGGGCCTGACCGACGGACTGCAACCGGCATTGCTGAACAATCTTTCGATTCTGCATCCGCCGTTCCTGCTGGGACTGATCACCGGGGGCGCAGTGGTGTACTGGTTCACTGGCGCATCGACGCAGGCCGTTTCGACCGGCGCCTACCGCGCGGTGGAGTTCATCAAGGAAAACATCAAGCTGGATGGCGTGACCAAGGCTTCCGTGGCGGACTCCAAGAAGGTGGTTGAGATCTGTACACAGTATGCGCAGAAGGGCATGTTCAACATCTTTGTGACGGTGTTCTTCGCGTCGCTGGCCTTCGCCTTCATGGAGCCGTACTTCTTCATCGGCTACCTGATTTCGATTGCGCTGTTCGGGCTGTATCAGGCGATCTTCATGGCCAACGCGGGCGGCGCGTGGGATAACGCCAAGAAGATTGTCGAGGTCGACCTGCAGGCCAAGGGAACGCCGCTGCATGATGCGGTGGTGGTTGGCGACACGGTGGGCGATCCGTTCAAGGATACGTCGTCGGTGGCGCTGAATCCGATCATCAAGTTCACGACGCTGTTCGGATTGCTGGCCGTGGAACTGGCGGTTTCGTTATCGGAGTCGCGAGGCAATGGGTTTACGACGGGACTGGCGGTGGTCTTCCTGATCATCGCGCTGACGTTCGTGCACCGGTCCTTCTATGGGATGCGGATTGAGTCGAACGCTCCAGAGCCGACCTCGAAATCGAAGTCGATTGAGGCGACCAGCAAGACGTAAGCGAAATCGAATTCTGAAATGTGGGCGGCGCTTTTGGGCGCCGCTCTTTTTTTGTGCGCGGGCGTCGCGGTTACCAGCGCTTCAGGCCCTTTTTGCCGATGTCGGTGCGGTAGTGCGCGCCGTCGAAGTGGATCTTTTTGACCGCTCCATAGGCGTTGTCGATGGCGGTTTGGAGATCGGCGCCGCGGGCGGTGACGCCGAGCACGCGTCCGCCGGAGGTTTCGAGGCGCCCACCGTTCTGCTTTGTTCCGGCCTGGAAGACAACAACGTCGCCGGGGAGGGAATCGCAATCGCCGATGCCCGTGATCTCATCGCCTTTGCGAGGCGTCGCGGGGTAGCCGTGGGCGGCCATGACGACGCAGACAGAGGGCTCGGGCTTCCAGGAAAGCTGCATGCCTCCGAGGTCGCCGGTGGCGGCGCCCAAAAGGACTTCGGCGAGCGGCGAATCGAGGCGATGTAGCAATGGCTGGGTTTCGGGGTCGCCCATGCGGACGTTGAACTCGAGGACCTTGGGACCCGCGGCGGTCATCATCAAACCCGCATAGAGGAAGCCGGTGAAGGCGGTGGCTTCGATGACCGGCAGCATGACGGTGTCGATGGTCTGTTGCGCTTGTTCGGCGGTGAAGATGCGGCCGTCGGTGTAGGCTCCCATGCCGCCGGTGTTGGGACCCTGGTCGCCGTCGTGGACTTGCTTGTGATCCTGGGAGGCATCGAAGGCGACGAGCCGCTTGCCGTCGCAGAGGGCGATGAAGCTGACCTCTTCGCCGATGAGGAACTCTTCAATGACAAGCTTGGGCCCAAGAGACTTTACCGCGGCTTCGGCTTCCTCGGCAGTTTGGGCGATGATGACGCCTTTGCCCGCGGCGAGGCCGTCGGCTTTGATGACGACGGGGAGATCGAATTTCTTGAGCTCGGCGATCGCGGTGGCCTCGTCCTCGGTGCGGACGAAGCGCGCGGTGGGGATGCCCAGGCGGTCCATCAACTGCTTGGAGTAGATCTTGCTGCCTTCGAGTTGGGCGTTTTCCTGGTTCGGGCCGACGATTTTGCGTCCGGCGGCCTGGAACTGATCGACGATGCCGTCGACCAGGGGCGCTTCGGGTCCGACAACGGTGAAGTCGGGCGAGACGGCGTCGGCGACTTCGAGATAGTTCACGGCGCTGATGGTCTGTCCGAGGCCCGCCATGCCCGGATTGCCGGGCGAGGAGATGACCTCATGCCCTTCCCGCGCGAGTCTCCAGACGATGGCGTGTTCGCGTCCGCCGCTACCGATGACGAGGATTTTCATGATGGGAAACCGTCAGTGTAGCAAGCGGGCTGGCGGCGGATTTTGGAGACCGGAGGTAGCAGGATTAGAGCTCGTCACGGAGCTGTTCGAGGGCGATACGCACGAGTTGGCTGCGGGTCCGGACGCCGGTTTTGGCGAACAACTGCTGCAAGGCGGCCTTGACGGCGCTTTCGGAAATCTTGAGGTCGGCGGCGATTTCCTTATTCGAATAGCCTTCGAGGAGCAAGCGGAGGACGCGTTTGTCGCGTTCGGTCAGGGGCGGCGGCGCGTCCTCCAACGTGGAGGCGGAGGCCAGCAGGCTTTGCAGGTAGGATTGGTCAATCAGGATGTTGCCGGCGGCGACCTCGCGGATATTGCGATGCAGCTCCTCGGGCGAATATTTCTTGGGAAAGATGCCGCAGACGCCCAGGCGAATCAACTCCAGCGCGTCGCGATCCGGGAGGCCGGCGGTGACCACCAGGGTGCGGCCGGGGAACTTGCGGTCACGCAGTTCGCGGACCACGGTGAGCGCCGTATCGCCGCCGAGGTCATAGTCCAGGATCACCACGTCGGCGTCGGTTTTCTTGAGTTGGTCGAGCGCGGAGGAAGCGGAATCCGCTGTACCGACGACGGTGAGCGATTCGTCGGATTCGAGCAGGCGCACCAGTCCTTCGCGAAACAAGGCGTGGTCATCGACCAGGAAGAGACGGATCTGATCAGGCACTCAGGGCTTCCATCCGATCCTGATATGTGGGCACAACGACGTCGAAACGGCAACCCTCCTCGGTGGGAATGTAGTGAAGTTCGGCGCCGAAGCCGCGCAGGATCGCCCGCGAGACATAGAGTCCGAGCCCGGATCCGTCGGCATCCTCGCGGAAGGGCTGGAACAGGCTGTTGGGGTTCGCCACGCCCGGCCCTTCGTCGCGGAAGGTGATCCGCGCGCTTCCGCCTTCATTCCTATTGTCCTTCTGATGCTCGAGGACGCAGGAGACATGGAGTTTAGGCTTGCCGCCTTTTTGCACGGCTCGTAGCGCGTTTTGGGAGAGGTTCAAGAACACCTGCATCAATCCGTGACCGTCTGCATGAACGTAGGGCATCACGCCGGGGATGTCCCACTCAATGGAGCCGTCGATGTCGGTCCAGTCCTGTTCGATGACGATACGGAACTCTTCGAGGACATTGGCGAGGTCCACGCGGCTGGCGGAACGGTCCTTGCCGTGGCTCAGCTCAAACGCAGCGATCTGCATCAGGCTTTCAACTAGCGTGGTCAGTGCGTGGAAGTCGGCGTCGGCCTCGACTTCCAGGTGGCGGCGCAGGTTGGAGGTCACCACGCGAATCGCCGAACAGAGGTTGCGGATTTCGTGCGCGACGGCTCCGGCCAGTAGCCGGTTTGAATCGATCAGGTGGCGGAAGGTTTCCTGCTCGCGGTCGCGAACCTCCTCGGAGGTGTCGACCAGGATTCCGGCCAGGCGGCGCTCGCCTTCTTCTTCATAGGTCGAGAACCAGATCGAGGCGGGGAAGCTGGTGCCGTCGGTGCGTTTGGCCCAGGTGGTGGAGGAGACCTTCATCGGGCGGCCTTGCGCCTTGACGCGGAGGGCTCCGGAGAAGGCGGGGATGTATTCGGCGACATCGGCGCCAAGCAGCGAGCCGTCAGGGAATCGCAGCACTTGGTGCGCCGCGCGATTGGCGGCCAGGACCTCGGCTTTGTGGTTCAGCGTCATGATCGCCGCGGGACTGGATTCGACCAAGACGCGGAGCTGGCCTTCGGCGCGCTTGCGGAGATCCTCCGAGAGGCGGAGCTTGGCATAGGCGGCGAGGATCGCACGTCGGTTGCGGCTCATTTCGCTTACCAGCATCCCCACGCCACCATAGGCCAGGAACGCCATGATGAAGCGCAGCCAGAACTCGACCGGCGGGAATCCGGAGGTGAATAGGCCGCGCACCCAGGCGCAGAAGATCGCGAGCAGCAGGGTGGACCACCAGCGCATGACGGTGGCTCCGACCACGACGGGCACGGCGTAGAGCACACCGAGCGAATAGTCCAACTCGGTGACCCACTCCAGCACGATGACGGTGAGCAGCAGGACAGCTGCCAGTGCCAGCACCTGGATTCGGCTCATGCGAGGGGAGACTCCCCGGGCTTCTAGAAATTGTGCGATCACGGCTCTCAATAGGATGCGTCCGTGCCCCAAAGGGCACGCCTACTGTCTAGTATGACGAGGCCGGTAGTCCGGTGGCACCTATCTTTCGACGGATCATCCGATCTTTCGGTGACCAAAAGATCATCGTCTGATATCTGGAATCGAGGCGGGATCGGCCCTAGACTCGAATGCAGAACCACCATGATTATTCGCGACCGATTGCCGTTCCGTCGAGTCTGGCCCCAGTTGTTCAAGCGCCTGGGCCTGCTGTTTCTCTTCGACCTCACGATCGCCTATCTCTATTCCTACGGCGGAATCACCTGGCTAGCGGAGCCCACTCTGCCGCTGTCGATGATCGGCGGCGCGTTGAGCGTCTTCCTGGCGTTCCGCAACAATTCCGCCTATGACCGCTGGTGGGAGGCGCGCACGCTGTGGGGCGCGCTGGTGAACACCGCCCGGACCTTCACGCGTCAGGCGTTGACGCTGGTGGATGACAAGGGCGAACGTTCCTTTGAGCTGACCTCGCAGCGGTCTCTGGTGGATCTGCAGGTGAACTATGTCCACGCGCTGCGTTGCCATCTGCGCAAGCAGAATCCGTTTCCGGAGTTGCAGCAGGCGCTGTCGCCGGAACTGGTGACGTATCTGCGCAAGCAGAAGAATGTGCCGCTGGGGATCCTGCTGATTCAAGGCTCAATCCTGCGCAAGCTGTTTGAGGCGGGTCGTCTGGATTCCTATCGTTTGACGGCGATGGACAAGTCTCTGACGGACCTGTGCAACATCCAGGGCGCGTGCGAGCGGATCAAGAATACGCCGCTGCCTCGGCAATATGAGTTTTTCCCGCGCCTGCTGGTGGGGATGTATTGCCTGATGCTTCCTTTCGGCCTGGTGGGGGGGCTGGGGATGCTGACGCCGTTGGCCTCCACCTTGATCAGCTTCATTTTTGTGTCACTGGACGCGATTGGGCGGGAGATTGAGAGTCCGTTCGAGAACACGGTCCATGACACGCCGATGAGCACACTCACCCGGATGATCGAAATCAATCTTCGCCAGAACATGGGCGAGGGTGAAGACCGCTTGCCCACAGAAGTTGGGCCGGTGGAAGGCTTTTCCTACTAGGAGGTATTAGAAATGTCGCATCCGCACCCGCTCGATATTCTGTTCCTGACGAATTTTTCGGATCACTGTTTCCGCGCCATTCCGGCGATCGCGCAGATGGCCGATGCGTGCAAGGTCCGGCTGACGATCATGCATGTCTACGATCCGAACCGAACTTCGAAGGCCGCCGCCGAGGATCGAACGCACAGCTTCTTTCCGGAAGCGGACCGGTATCCGGCCTGTTCGCGGGTGACGGTGGCCGGGTCCTGTGCTTGCCGCGGTGAAGCGGCATTTGGAAGTGTGGCCGATCAACCTGATCGTGGCGCCGTCATCGGACGTGATCGGCTTGCCGCGCCTGGGGCAGAGTTCCCTGCGCGCCACGCTGGTCCGGGAGTGCGGCGTTCCGGTGTGGACCTTGGGACGGCGCGTGAACCTGGACATGCTGACGCGGCCGGTGAAGAGCGTCGCCTGCTGGCTGGACTTCAACGAGGATCAGACCAATCACGTGAAGTTCGCCGCACAGTATGCGCGGACGCTGGGGGCGCAGTTCCATTTGTTGCGTGCGCTGCCGCATATTAGCGAGGGGGCGATGGTGCATCCGGATGACACCGATAAGGCGCTCCATCCGAGGCTGGCGATCCGGGAGCTCAAGAAGCTCTGTGATGATCTGGACATTTCGCCGGAGCTGCATCTGGGCGTCGGCGACGGCACCACCTCCCTGCATCGGATGTTGAAAGCGGTCGAAGCCGATGTTGTGTTTTTCGGGCGTGAGGAATCCTGGCTGGCGGACTGGCTGGGGTTGGGATTGCGGAGAGCCAATGCGGCGCCGTGTCCATCGGTCTATATCAGCGACAAAATGAACGTCCCCTTGTGGAATCTGGAGCGGGGCTTGGGGCTGCGGGTCGTGGCGATCCAAACTGGACGAGAACGCGTGGGCGCTCCTTCTCCGGCCGCGCCTCGTAACGGCAATTCGCCGCAAGGAGTCCTGGCCCAACTGGGGCTGACATAACGGCTCCGGTGCTCCAGAGCGTTTCCGGTGAAGGCAGTCGCCGGAAATGAAGAAGGGGCTCGCCCTGACCAAGTCGTCAGGGGAACCCCTCTATGTTTGCGATGACGCCTATACCGAGGCGAACTAGAATTCGTCCTTGATTTCTTTTCCTTCGGCGGCAGCCTGTTTCCGCTCAAAGCGCGAGGCTTCGATGTAGTTCCGCACGGCCGTATTACCTTCGTGGCAGGCGTATTCATACATCTCGTAGTCGTTGTCCAGGTACATCGGATAGGCGACCGTGAACGGCTCCACCAGAACTTCGGGATCCTCAACGGTGATCTCATAGTTGATCTGGTCGGCGGCGACGCGGGTGAACCGCTCCACGGTCCGCATGTTCGTGGTCGTCGGCTGCAGCGGACCCGGGGAGCCGGGAACGCCGGCGCTGGTCTTGCCGACCTTGCCGTTGTAGTTGGTGGTGACCACCACCAGCGTGTTGCCTTCCCAGTGGCCGCGGGATTCACCCAGCCACTGCTTGATGCCATCGTTGAGCTGTGCGCGGCCGTCGGTGGGGATGATGCGCGTTTCATGCGCCATCTCCAGAACGATCGCGACGTAGCCCGGCGACTGGAAGATCCGAATGCCATTGTTGTAGTTGCGCGGCTCCATGGAAGCCGGCATGCCGCGGGTGATGCAACGATCCCAGGCGCTGAAGTCGCTCACGCTGTCAAAGACTTTCTGGCCCGGCTTGTAGCTGCTGCGCATCTTGGCCGACAGATCCTTGCCGTAGGGGGTGAGTTCGGGGAACAGGCCGCTCGCCGGGGACACGATCAACGAAGTCTGCCGCATGACGCGATTGGAGGTGTCGGCTACCGGAATCTCGGCGCCCTCAAACCGGCTGTTGCGCTGCTTCAGCTGTTCCTGCGCCTGAGCCAGTTCTTCATCGGTCAGATACAGGCGATCCGGATCCCGGCGATCCCGCTGCAGACCCACCGCGATCAAGTGGTTCAGCGGCCACATCCCTTGCAGGTCTGGCTCACCCCACGATGTCATGGGAGGTTTGTAGTTCGGGTCAGCGTCGGCGTTGTACTTGTACTCGGACTGCGCCAGGACCACCGTCATGGTGAGAGCGCCCAAAACCAGAATTTGTCGAATCATCGTGAGAAGACTCCTCTACAAGGATTACTTGCCTGGACGAAGGGAACTCAGGAGAGCGGCGTATCCACCGGGATTTGCACGCGTTCCGCCAAATCGTCCACTGAACATCATAACGCGCCGACGCGCCACCTCAAAACGGGCCGCCTCGGTATACCTCCTTGGACGTAGGGGATTGGGGAGACGTAACGGTGCAGGGGCTGGGGGATTTGCCGGAGAAGACGTTCGCGAGGGACGTGGCGTCCACATTGGTACGGGGTGGCTGCCGGAGTTCCTCAGGCAGGCCGGCCCGGGGGTTGGTTTTGGGCAGCGGATTGCTTTATAAACCCTATCCGGGAGCGCGGAAACTTGCGTTGGGTCATGTTACCCTAGTAAACGCCTTAACGTCCGTAAATATATAGCCCTAGGCCCATGTATGCCTGGGCGCGCGGACTGGGCCGAGAAGAAAAATGAGAAATCGGCAAAATCGATTCCCTGGTGTCATCCTGGCCGCGGCCTTGGTCTTCGCCGCCGGAGCCAGTGCGCAGACGCTAGACAAACCCGCCACGATTGACGGGCATCCGAACTTCAACGGCGTCTGGCAGTCGATCAATACTGCCTACTGGAACCTGGAAGCGCACTCCGCTGAACCACTTCCGGATTTCTGGCAAATGGGCGCAATCGCGGCGATTCCCGCCGGGCAAAGTGTTGTAAAGGAAGGGACGATCCCTTACTTGCCCGCGGCGCTGGAGCAGCGCAACCAGAATCGGGCCAACTGGCCCAAGGAAGATAACGAGGCCAAGTGCTACATGCTGGGCGTCCCGCGCTACATGTATCACGATATGCCGTTCCAGATTTTTCAAAGCAATGGCGACATGTTGATGGTGTATCCGTTCGCCGCCGGCAACCGCACGATTTGGATGAATGACGACAGCGAACCCCCGGTCGATTCCTGGATGGGCAAGTCCAGTGGACACTGGGAAGGCGAGGAATTGGTGGTCGTCACCACCGGCCAGTACGGCAAGTGGCTGGATCGGGCCGGCAATTTCGCCAGTGAACAGTTGAAGGTGACCGAGCGGTTCAAACTGCTGGACCCGAATCATATCTGGTACCAGGCAACGATGGAGGATCCGGCGACCTATTCCGCGCCCTGGACCATCGAGATGCCACTGTACCGCTTAGTCAATGACAACGCAGAGGTTCTGGAGCACAAGTGCGTGCCGTTCGCTGACATGCTGCTCTACAGCGATCTGGTTCTGGAGCAGGACGAATCGGATCAGTGAGTCCACACATCTAATAGATGGATAAGAGTTTTTAGGAGTCGGAAGGCCAGGAGGAACGAATGAAAAGCAAACTAACCTTAATTCTGGCGACCGCGGCTTTTCTGGCTGCGAGCGCAAATCCCGTTTGGGCTCACCATTCCTTTTCCGCCGAGTTTGATTCGAACAAGCCGGTGACGCTGGAAGGTGAAGTGATCAAAATGGAGTGGGTGAATCCGCACTCCTGGCTGCACATCATGGTGAAGAACGCCGACGGGACCGAAGAAGAGTGGGCGGTGGAAGGCGGATCGCCGTCGGTTCTGCTGCGCAACGGCTGGAGCCGGAAGACGCTTCCTCCGGGGACCAAGATCACGGTTCAGGGTTTTGCCTCTAAGGACGGTTCGCATCGCGCCAATTCGCGCAGCATCGTTTTCCCGGACGGCCGCGAACTGAAGACCGGCGGCAGCGCTCCTCCGCGCTAAACTCGCTGATCACAAATTGGATATCGGACGCGCTTCCCCTTGGCGGGTGCGCGTCCTTTTCATGCCGGGCTTGTCACTTTCACGCCGGGCTTGCCAAGGGATCCCCGTTCCGCGTAGACTTATCCCTCACGTTCGTTACCTGATGTTCCCCGTAGGAGTCTAGAAGATCATGCGCAACTTGATGCTGCCCCTCGCCGCCGTGGCGTTTTTCTCGCTGCCCGCCTTCCCCCAAGCCACACCCCCGAATGGGTGGAACGATCCATTTCCCCCGTACAAAGTGATGGACAACCTGTACTACGTGGGAACCAAGGAACTGGCTTCGTTCCTGATCGTCACGCCTGAGGGCAACATCCTGATGAACTCGAATTATGAGGCGTCGGTACCGCTGATCCGGGAGTCGGTGGAAAAGCTCGGGTTCAAGTTCAGCGACATCAAGATCCTGATTGCCGGGCACGCACATCCGGATCACGTCGAAGGCGACGCGCTGGTGAAGGAGTTCACGGGCGCACAGGTGGTGGTCGGACGCAAGGATGAAGAGGCGACCCGCGCCTTTGAGCCGGGCGGCAAGCCGCATCCGATCGATCGCCTGGTGGATGACGGCGATACGGTGACCCTGGGCGGCACGACGCTAACCGCGCACGAGATGCCGGGTCATACGCGGGCGTGCCTGGCCTGGTCACTACCGCTGAAGGAAGACGGGAAAACCTATAACGCCTTTATCGAGTGCAGCCTGAACGGGCGGTTTCTCCAGGTCCTGGATCAGTATCCCGGGATTGTCGATGATTTCCGCGCGACGTATAAGAAGGCCCGCACGATGCCCGTGGATGTCTTCCTGAGCTCCCACGCGTCCTTCTACAACATGGCCGAGAAGTACGAGAAGCTGCAGAACCGCAAACCCGGCGATCCGAATCCGTTCGTCGATCCGGAGGGCTATAAAGCCCATGTCGACGAGTATGAGGCGAGTTTCGAGGCGGCGCTGGCCAATCAGGGAAAAGGTAAAGGTAAAGGCGGAGGCCGCGGGAAAGCTAAGGCCAAGTAGCTCGCAAAGAATTGAAATCAATGGGGATCCGCCAAGAATGGCGGATCCCTTTTAGTTTGTTCAGCTTTGTTTGCAGATCCCTTGTGCGGCACCCATAATTCCTGGCGCCTCTGCGACAAGCCGCTTCGGCGGCTCCCCGACCCGACGGGACGAGGGAAATTGGGAGCAGCCTAACGGATAGAGCGTAGCTTTGCGAAAGCGGCGCGCCGGTAGGTCCGGGAATTTCCTGAGCCTCCCGCCGCTCCTGCCAAAAAATCACAACGGCGGAGCGGTGCAAAAAATCAAAAAACGACCTCTGCAGCCGAAGTGTTTAATGAAGCACGTCCTATACGAAACCCGTGGGAAAGGGATGATTCATGCAGAGCATCTTGGTTGTGGACGATTCCACGTTTATTCGAAATCGTGTACGGCAGGCGCTGGTGTCGGCAGGCTATTCGGTGGATGAAGCCGTAAATGGGAAGCAAGCGCTTGAGAAATGCAATGTGAACAACTATGACTGCATCGTCACGGACCTGCTGATGCCGGAACTGGACGGCATTGGCTTCCTGGAGGGACTATCTGCACAGTCTCAGACACCGCCTTTGGTTGTCCTCACCGCGGATATTCAAAACTCCACGCGGGAGCGTTGTCAGGAGCTTGGCGCCAAGGCCTTTCTTAACAAACCGGCTACGGCGCAAGAGATTACCGACGCGATTTCGCAAACCCTATCGCAGCAATGAGTTTCATCGTGGTGACGAAGATCGAATTGCCTGGATCGGACTCCTGGGGATCAAGGGAATGCTTCACATGAATCTGACAGAAAGCCACGCCGATGTCCTCGCCGAAGCGATGAACCTTGGGATGGGCCATGCAGCAAGGGCCTTAAATGAATTGGTGGGGACGCACATTCAGTTGCATGTTCCCGACGTATCGATGATGTCAGTCCTCGAAGCGCAGGAGCGAATCGACGCGCTGGGGTGGAAAACTCTGTCCACGGTACAACTGAAATTCGAGGGATCGATCAGCGGCGAGGTTGTTTTGATGTTTCCCCATGATAGTGCCCTGAAATTTGTCTCGCTACTGACCGGAGATGATGGATCGTCGCATTCCGATATCGACGGTTTGCGGCAGGCAACGCTGGAGGAGGCAGGAAATATTCTCTTGAATGGTGTGGTTGGGGCGCTCTCGAATCTGTTTGGCGGGCAGGTCTCGTATTCGATTCCTTTTTACCGGGAGTCGCAGCGGGTGATCCATCATTCAGGGGAGTCCACGCAGGAAGATGCCCATACCCTCTTTGCCGATGCTTGCTTTAACGTGCAGCGCTACAAGGTTGCAGGCGAGATCTTGCTGTGCTTTGAGCTGCGATCGCTGGGCGCTTTGCTGGAAATACTGGACGAGCGACTGATCGCCGTGGAGTAGGGTCTCTCTCTGAGAGGTGGAGCGTGAACGCATACAACCCATTTCGTGATTTTGACGCCCTGCCGCTAGGGGTCTTCGTGCTGGACGCCGACTATCGTATTCTGTTCTGGAACCGATATTTGGAGCGATGGACCGGCTGGAGTTCCCAGGATGTCCGGGGTACCGATGCGAGGGTCCGGATGCCGAATCTGTTCCGGTCCGACTACAAGCTGCGGATCGACGACGTATTCCGCAATGGCGTTCCCGCGGTTTTTTCTCCCCAGCTTCACGCGTCATTGCTCGAGAACACGCCGGACGGAGGCGGTGAGCGCGTCCAGTCGACCACGGTGACGGCGGTGCGCGATCCAGATGGATCGGGGTTTTATGCGGTCGTCTCCATCCAGGACGTCACCGACCTGACGCGCCGGCTGGAACTACTGCAGGTGAGCGCCAAGCAGCTCAAGAAAGAGCTGCACACGCGCACCGAGTTGGAGGGCGAACTGTGCCGCGCCAAGGAGTCCGCCGAGCAAGCCAACCGCGCGAAGACCGAATTTCTGGCGGTCATGAGCCACGAGATCCGGACGCCGTTGAACGCGATCCTGGGGATGGCGGATGTGTTGTCCGAGTCCCGGCTGGATGACCAGCAGCGTCGCCATGTCGAGGTGTTTCGGCGCGCCGGCCGCAACCTGCTTGCGCTGATCAACGACATCCTGGACCTGACGAAGATCGAGTCCGGCCGGTTTGATTTTGAGCAAATTGAGTTCGACGTGGAGGCGGCGGTTCGGGAATGTGTCGACCTGATCGAGCCGAGAGCACAGGAAAAGCGGCTTACGCTCCAAGCCCGGATCGCCCCGGGCCTTCCGAGAGTCATCGGCGATCCCACTCGCTTCCAGCAGATTCTGCTCAACCTGCTCGGCAATGCGGTGAAGTTCACCGAAGCCGGCAGTATTGAACTCTATGTTGGGCCGTGCGGGGAAGCGGGGAGCGGGAATCTGGAGGTTTCCGTCGCCGATTCGGGAGTCGGCATCCCGCAGGATAAGTTGGATTGGATTTTCCAGGACTTCACGCAGGTGGATTCCTCCATTACGAGGAAGTTCGGGGGGACCGGCCTCGGGCTCGGGATTGCTCGCAGGCTGGTGGAGCAAATGGGAGGCCGTCTCAAGGTGTTGAGCGAGCCGGGCCGGGGAACGACGTTTTCCTTCTCGCTGGCTCTCCGCAGGGCATCGGAAGGCGGCGTGCCCGCCAGCATGGGGATGGGGGACCTGGGTGCGCCCGCCGAGCCGGGGTGGCGTCTGCTCTCCCCCGATGCAGCAGGGCAGCGAAAGCTGCGGATTCTGATTGCTGAGGACTCCGAAGACAACCAGATCGTGATTCAAGCCTATATGCAAGGCATGCCGCATGAATTATTTTTCGCCAACAATGGGCAGGAGGCGTTGCAGATGTTCCAGTCCGAGCGTTTTGATCTGATTCTGATGGATGTGCAGATGCCGGTGGTGGACGGGCTGACGGCGACTCGCGAGATTCGCAGGTACGAGGAACAAATTGGCGGAACGCCCGTGCCGATTGTGGCGATCACCGCCAGCGCGCTGGCGCATGACCGAGAAGCGACGCAATCGGCGGGTTGCAATGTGCATCTGACCAAGCCTCTTTCCAAGGCGCGTCTCTTTCAATGCATCGCCCGAATGATGCACCGCGATGATACGTTCCTACCCGAGGGTCTTGCGCCCGATCAACCCACTCCGAACCAAGCCGAGCCGGTCTGGATCATGCCTCCCGAGGAACTGGAGCCGTTTGCGGGCCGCTACCTGGAGTCCCGGCGGGAGGAAGTCGAGACGTTCCGTAACTGGCTGGCCGAGGGTGACTTCGATTCGATTCGCCGCTGCGCGCATCAGTTGAAGGGAACCGGTGAGAGCTACGGGTTCGGGTACCTGTCCGAGGCGGGAGCCGCGCTGGAGCAAGCGGCGATCGGCGAAGACCTGGAGTCCATCCGGATCGAACTGGGAGCACTTCAAGACTATCTGGACCGGGTCCGGATTGTGCCGAAGACCGAGGATCCCTATGCCCGCGCCTGAGGATGCGGCGCGGCAAGTTAGTTGCGCCTTCTAGAACCCGCTCCCACTGATTCAAGAGTTGCGTACTAAGGTCGATACGAAAGTAGCACAGCAGAATTTCCTTGGTCGCACCAGAGGATGTTCTCGAGAAGACCATGAATCCAGATACCGCCTTCGCCGTCGCCATCATCTCTCCGAACGGGGAGATGCAGGAAGACTTGAGCCGTGCCCTTGAGGACCACCCGAACGTGGGCGAGCTATGGACCTTGGCCGCCTACCCAAGTGGGGAGCAGTTGAACCATTTGGGCGGAGGCTCCCCTTGCATTGCGTTCCTGGACTATACCGACCCGGTTCAGGCCCGGGCCGTGGCGTCGGCCCTGGACCGCGGACACGGAAATGTCATTGCCGTGGCGTGCCATCCCACGCCGAATATGCTGGACCTGCTGGAGTTAATGCAGTTGGGCATCCGCGCGGTGGTGGAAGATCCAACCAATCAACTTCACGTCTGGGATGTCTTTGACCGCAGCCGGCGGAAACTGACCAAAGGCGACCCGGAGGTCGGGATCGCTCCGTTATATGCGTTTCTGCCCGCCCGGCCGGGGAGCGGGGCGACCACCGTGGCGGTTCACTCCGCGGCGGCGGCGGCGAGGATCGGAAACCAGAAAACATTGCTCATTGATTTTGACCTGCGTCTTGGGCTGACCTCGTTTTTGCTGAAGTTGCATGGGGAGCGCAGCGTGATGGATGCGCTGGCGCTCAGTCCGCAACTAGACGATACGTTGTGGGAAAGCCTGGTAAATCGGCGCGGGCGGCTGGACATTCTGGGATCGGCCCCGGTTGACTTCAGCCGGGAAAAAAACGAAGTCCATACCGGCGCGCTGTTACGCTTCGTCCGTCATCGCTATACCGCCGTCTGCGCGGACCTGCCCGGGGAGCTGCGGGAGCATGAAGTGGAAACCTTGCGCCAGGCGCAGGAGATCTTCCTGGTGTGCACGCCCGAGATCGCCACCCTGCACATGACCCGCAGGAAGGCCGAGGCGCTGAAAGTGCTGGGGGTCTATTCCCATGTTTCGGTGCTGGTGAACCGCGTCAACCCCAAGAACATGCAGGTAACCGTGCAGCAAATCGAAGACATTTTGCAACTGCCGGTGCGGCTGACCCTGCCTGCCGCCGACCAGGAGATCTCCGCCGCAACCCGCGATGCGGTCACCCTCGAAGGCTCCGGCGCCTTTGCCGGCCAAATTGAAAAGCTAGGCAGATGCATGATCATCGAAGGGGTCGACCCGGAACCGGAGCCCCGGAATGCCCGCAGCTTTATTGACTTCTTCTCTGTTTCACAGATCCGGGAAAAAACACCATGGAGATAAACTCCCTCAATCACCAAGCCTCCGACGAACTGATCCCTCTAGTTGACCGGCTCAGCCAAGAGATTCGGCAATCCCTGCACCACGTGTCCGGATTTCTGAACCTGGTCACCGAGGAACCGCTCAGCGGCAGCCAGGCGAAATTTCTCGCCCGGTGCCAACGCAGCATTGAGCACCTCAATCGCAGTGTGAGCGATCTGGCCGAATTGACCGCCACCGAGCGCTATGAGCCGGTCTGGGCGCCGGCCGTCCCGGCCGAATTGCTCGAGGCGTTTCGCGAGTGGATCTCGGTACTTTGCGACAACAAGCAGGTTGAGTTTCATGCCAAAACCACGGAGCTTCCCGACTGTGTGGAGACTTCCGCCGAACTGCTGGAAACCGTCCTTTTCCGCATCCTGGAACGCCGCATCCGGGCGACCCATGGTGGAAGCGTCTCGCTGGAGGCCACCTGGAAGGATCAGACGCTGACGATTGAGATTCTTGATACCGGCCGCGTCATTGAGCCGGAGGTGATCGCCGACGCCGAGGCGCCCCTGGAGAAGTCCAACCATATCGGTTTGTGGCTCCGGTTGATCCGCATGCGCCTGACCCGTGCCGGCGGCAGTCTGACGCTGGTTTCCAATACCTCCCGCGGGGTGACGCTCCGCATCAGCGTTCCGGCCCGCAAGCTGGAACTGCAGAAAGAAGAGGACGTCGCCGCCTCTAGCGGCCGCCCCCGCCCGTCCGAGGTCGGCAAAATGTCGCTGTTGATTGCCGAGGACTCCGAGGAGAGCTTCACCGTATTCAACGCCTTTGTGCACCCGGAAGGACATCGGGTAACGCGCGCCATGAACGGAGAAGAGGCCGTGGAGCTCTATAAAGCTGGGAACTTTGATCTGGTGTTCCTGGATGTTCAGATGCCGGTCATGGACGGCTATACCGCGGCCCGCCTGATTCGGGAATGGGAAACCAAGCACGGGCTCACGCGGATTCCCGTGGTGCTGCTGTCCTCGGAAAACGCGCACAAACTCACCCGGATCGGCGCGTCCATTGGCTGCTCCGGCTACCTGACTAAGCCTATCCCGAAAGCGGAATTGATCCGCGCGCTCCGCCACTATGGCGGCTATGAGGTGCGCACACTCGCTCCGGATCCGGCGAACGTGGCGTAGCCACCGGTGAACATGGCGTAGCCGCCCGTGAATATGGCGTAGCCGCCCGTGAATATGGCATAGCCGTCTGGCGAACTCCAAGGAGAACGGTGTTCGTCAAGATTGCGACGGCTTCAGGTTAACGTCCAGTGGTAGCCGGCACAGCGCATGCAGGAAACAGGTCTGCTCGGACATATCCAGGCATGCTCGCGCGAAATTCTCATCTTCGTCGGTGCTTAAGTGAACGAACGTCTCCACGGCGTCCATTCTCCCCGAACCTTCGCCTCGTCCCGATCCGTCGCCACTTCCCAAAGTGGAGAAGTGCGTGTCTTGTACGACGCTGTAGCTCTTCAAAGGTTTTCGAACAATGGAGGCGTAGCGTCCGAACTGAGTCATGAAACAGAACGCGATTCCCGCCGAAATGTAGGCGGCCGGTCCCGGTGCGCGTTCGTTCTCCGGGTCCACCACGAAGCGGAATATGGACCCGTGCGGATTGAATAGCTGTTGCTCGACTTCGAACTGCCCGTCGGGACGCAACGTGCAAATGCCGCGTACATGCAGCCGGCGATCCTGCTCTTCCGCAAGGCTGGAACCCTCACTGCTGGTGGCTTCGCTGGTCCGCGGGGACTTGCCGTGTTTGGTGATCAACGCAGGAGCATCCGCTTCAGGCGCTGCCGCATCGAAACGGCCTCCCCCATCGGACTGTGGCTCGGCTTCAAGCGAGGCGACGCGACCCACTGCAACCGGCTGCCCGTTGTGGGTCAACGCAAACAGATTATCGAAGGTGCGGCGTACCAGATCGCTGATCGGGGCGGCATCCAACGCTTCCTGGACGAGTGCAATCTGCTCATCCTCTCCGGCGTCCGCATCCATCTGGAAGGCGAGTTCCACCGGAAGCGCTCCGCCGATCATCGTCCCCTTCAGCGCCGAGCCCTGCATAGTGTAGTAGTTGTCCTGCGTCAGCCGGATGTACCGAATCGCGACGTCGCGTTCGGCCGCCTTTGTCAGAATCGCCTTCATAAACGAAGCCACCATGCCGGTGGTCATGAAGGACAGCGGACACGGCGCCGCATCGGCTCCCTTCAGGTAGTCGCCCTCATCGCTGGCGAGACGCCACACCGCGCCGCTCCCGCTTGCGGCGACCAGCGCTTCCTTCTGCATCCCGCCCACCGCGCGAACCCAGGTCCGGACCGACTCCCCGATGCGATTGCCTGGCGGCGTCAACCCGAGCTCGGCGGCGTTCGCGACCCGGAAGAACAGCGGCTTTCCGCACGAGGCAAGGACATTGGTGGCAGGATGTTGGGAAGGTTGCATACGATGGCTCCGGCAGCCGGAAAGCTCCGGCTCGCAGCCGTGATTGTACCCGAGTCGCCCAGTGAGCACCAACAGAGAATCTACGCGGCTCTGCTGGCGAGCTGGGGAAGGCACATCAGTCTAAGAGAATTTGGTTCCTTACTCGAATTAGGGGCGCCCCAAACGATTAGGCGGAAGCCGGGCGGACTTGGCGAAATCTCATGCTGGCACGGAAGGTAAGCCAAATGAAACCCGCGAGTAGAATCAATTGCGCAATCGCGAAGGGCGGTTCTGTCTGCGTCGGCGCCATCGCTTGCAGCAAGGGGATCTTCAGGAACGCCTGCACCACCAGGACGAACAGGTTGAGGTAAAGCGCGGTCATTGCGGTGATGACGTAGACGGTGCGCCAGGAACCGGCGAGCCGGCGGGGGTAGTAGGCGATGCTCGCGATCGCGAGAACGACCAGGGAGATCGCTCCGACAATATGCGAGGGCAACAGCTCGGTAAAGGGGAATAAATAGCCTGTGGCGCTGGTAAGAATCGTGGTGATCAGGAAGACCGCGTTCCAGTGGGGAGATCGCGCGCCCTGCAACAACATATAGGTGACGTAGCAGCCGGAGGCGATACCCACCAGACTGATCAGCACGTGGGCGATGGTGAGAACTTCAAGAGGCATGTCGGTTCTAGTCCTTTCGCGGAATGACTCATTTGCCAGAAGCGGGGACAGACAACTGGCGGAATACGAGACGGTTGGTATCGGACTGGCCTTCCTGAGCCTCTGGGGTGCAGGGGGGCGCGCCTTGGTGGATCCTGAGCGACGCGTGCAGGATCGGTGGAACAGACGGAATCGATGTAGCGCCGCGATTGAGCCATCATCGCCGCGCCGGATACACGTGTACATTCGGGCCCCCAACGGTCGGAGGTCGAGGCGAGCCATAACTGAGGACAATGGGCCCGCTCCGTGGATCTATTATGCACAGATTGAGCCGTCGCGGAAATGGCTAACTTCAGGTGGTCAGGGGGACAGCGGTTCGGCTCCCTCGCGGCGGCTCCCAAGATCACGGGGAGGAGCCGGCCCTATGGACGATCCACGAAGAGGTTGGTGGGCCCTGTAGGATTCGAACCTACGACCAACGGATTATGAGTCCGCTGCACTAACCGCTGTGCTAAGGGCCCTTTGGAGTAGTTCTTTCCCGAGGCGCCGTCGAGTTCTCCGCGGCCCCGAAACGACGTGCTGACTCCCCTCAGTTTCTCACGAACCCGCCCGTTTGACGGCGAGAGCCCGATGCCGATCCCGGATTGCCGGTCACGAAGCGCTCTCCCTCCCGGGATATTTCCCGGAAACCACACGCTCGCGGCCGCCATCTTACATAGCAGAAGGATCTCCTGAGAAGGTCCCTTGAAATGGAGACGCGACGATGCAGTTATTACACAAACGAGGCGACGGTCTGGACGAACTCCGTGCCCAGCTTGCCGAAGCCGTTTATGATCGGATCCAGGCTGATGAAGCACTGCGGCCCTTAAGCGCCGGTACGCTTGCCTATGTGCGGCAACGAGACCGGTTTGAGCAGAAGCAGCGCCAGGAAGCGGCACTTCGGCTTGCGCTGGACCAGGCCCTCGGACGCCTCCGGATGAATTTGGTGGAAGCGGCTTAGATTGGCCGCCTAGCGCGTCGGCGCCTGCTGCGCCGGATGCTCGACGTGCATCGCCTCGACGCGAGCCCGTTGCTGGGCTAATTGGTCTTCCAGGTTCTTGCGCATTTCGATTAACAGGTCGCGACCTTCATGCGTGGCCCGCTCGGAACGCAGTTTGAGGAAATAGAGATCCGAGCCGCGGATCTCCTGTATCTCGCGTTTGGCTTCCGCCGTCCGATTCTTCGCCCGCGCCACTTGGCGAATAATGCGGATCAGGCGCGATGCGACATCGTCCCCCTTGATCGCATCCGGATCGGCCTTCCAATCCTGCAGCAGCCGCCGGAGCTTTTCCGGATTCCCATTCGCATACGCTTCGTTGGCCTCCGCCATGGCGACATCGCGGCGTTGGCGTTCCGGCTCCGTGCGAGCCAAATCGGGGTGGATATTCCGGGCGACCTCGCGGAACAGGTCCTTCATTTCTCCCGGATCGCAGAAGGCGCCCTGTTGAGCCGTGGTCGTACAACCCGCCCCCTTCAGCGCATCGTCGATTTCCTGCTCAATCTTCTGGGCCTCGCTTTGCAACTCCTCCATCTCTGTGATGCAAGGCTTAACCACACGCAGATATTCTTGTTCGAACATGCGCAGCTCCCCCCGGATCTTTTCGAGATCCTTCTCGGCGCGAGCCAGCAACTGCTCAGCGTCGGCAAGCTCGGCGAGCTTGCGTTCACACTCCTCTTCCTCGGGGGAAAGGATCAGGTTGGGGCGGCTGCGTTCCGGCTCGGGGATGTTGGGAGCGGCCATCGAATATCTCTATTTAGAATAACCGGACGCTTGTGGAAATGCCCGGGCGGCGCGCGTGATGCCTAACGGCCCGCCACTTTTCCAATCGCATCCCCGGTTAGACGGAACGTCGTCCATTCGTCCATCGGGACCGCGCCCAGGCTCTTGTAGAAACCAATCGAGGGTTCATTCCAATCCAGGACGCTCCACTCCACGCGTCCATAGTCACGATCCAGGGCAATCTGCGCCAGCTGTTGTAACAGTGCGGTGCCGATCCCCTGGCCACGCGCCGCCGGCTTCACGAACAGATCTTCTAAATAGAGTCCGGGCTTGCCCAGAAACGTGGAGTAGTTCGCAAAAAACAGAGCGAAGCCCTGGCAGGCACCACCGGCGAACGCGAGCAGGACTTCGGCGCTGGGTCGGTCGCCGAACAGGGTCTGCCGAAGGTCTTCGTGAGAGGCGACGAATTCGTGCGAGAGCTTCTCGTATTCCGCCAATCCCGCAATCAATCCATGAATCAGCGGGACATCCTCCGGTTGGGCAGAGCGGATTTCAAGGTCGGTTGGCGCGGCGGGCATAAACCGATGATATCGGTTCAGGCTTGGCTTACATGCCAGCTCGATGGCGAACTGTCGCCTTCAGAGCCTCGAAGCGGCGGTAGAGACAACACAAAACGCCCGGCTGATCGCCGGGCGCTTGAAATCGTGTGCTACGGGATCCTAGGACGGTTGTGCCGGAGACGATTGCTCCTGGGCAGTCCCATTTCCTTCGGCAGCCGGAGCCCCTTCGCTCTTCGCCGGACCGCGGCGCTCTGGCTTTTCCTGCGGTGGCTTGCTAGCCTTCGCGGGGGCCTTGGACGGACCGATCAGCACATGAATCCGGCGGCCCTCCATGCGTGGATGACCTTCAACGGAGCCGTATTCCTTCAGGTCGTCAGCGAACCGCATCAACAGCTTTCGCCCCAGATCGACGTGCGCAATCTCGCGGCCACGGAATTGCACCACAGCCTTCACGCGATTGCCTTCCTGCAGGAACCGCAACGCATGCTTCAGCTTGAAGTCGTAGTCATGATCATCGGTGTTGGGGCGAAACTTCAACTCCTTCACCTGGATGATGTGCTGCTTCTTCTTGGCTTCGTTCTGCTTTTTCTTGAGTTCGTACTGGTGTTGGCCGTAGTCCATCGCCTTTGCGACGGGCGGCTGCGCCGTGGGCGCTACCAGGATGAGATCCAGCCCCAGGTCCTTGGCTTTGCGCACCGCATGGTGCGTGGGCATGATCTCCGTGGTTCCGTCCGGAAATATCGCGCGAACTTCGCGCGCGCGAATCGCTTCGTTCACGTTCTCCCGAATCCTGGGACGGCGGGGCGGGAAACGCCTTGGATACATTGCCATTAAATAGTGGGCCCACCGGGCGATAGCATCATATGCCTAGATGGTAACAAACAACGCGCAGACTGAGTAAATGGCGCTGTTTGCTCGAACGTCCCTTCCGAGGGGGTTACCCTCTAATCTTTAGCCTAACGCGGCTGCCTTAAAGTTTGATGCAGTCCACCGCACAGTTGTTCCAATTCCTCGTCTTTAAACGTGAGCGGTGGCCGGACCAGAACCGTGTTGCCTCTCGCTACGGCCAGGATCCCCAGTTCACGCAACTGTGTCAACGCCCCCAAGGCATCCGGGACATCGATCTCCCAACTCATCCCCGCGCCGCGCGTCTGATCTGCTGGCAGTGCCGACTGCAAACAATCCCCACTATGGCGGGCCCGCTCCGCCAGCCCCTCTTCCTGAATCACCCCAAGCGTAGCCAGCGCCGCGGCGCACGATAGCGGATCGGCGGGGGGAATCAATAGTTCGAGCAAGCCCTGCTCGGATAAAGCCTGGAAGCGCTCCTCGAAGGCATCTGCCCGGGCCGGCTTTGCGAAGACCGCGGCGATACTGCTGCCGTTGCTGAGTTCCTCGCCGATCACTGCCAGATCGGGCGCCAATCCCGCCGCCGAACATCCCCAGAAATCAGGTCCCGGCCGCCCCAGCCCAATGCCCGCTTCGATGGAGAGGGTCAGGCCACCAGCATCGTGTGCTTTCTCATAAACCGTCTTCCAATGCCCGGCCACCGGAAAGCCATCGGCAAACACGGCACATAGGCCACGCCCGCTGCTGACCATTTCCTCGATCACCGCGCAGACCGCTTTGGGTTGACGCCGTGGCGCGACCCGGATCCAATGCCTCGGCGCGATCCCCTTACCGCTCCCCGCAGGTTGCCGCCACACCGGACTCATATTGGTCAGCGTGGTCGTCACGCCAAACCAGGCGTCTTCCAGCACCACGACGTCCTTGCCGCGCGTATTGGCGCGCGCGATCCGCAAGGCTAGCTCGGTCGCTTCACTTAGCGAGTTCAGTAGGTAACAACGAGTCAACCCCGCCGGAGCCATCTCGCGCAGCCGCGCAGTCAGCTCCTCCAGCCCCGGATGGGAGAGCGCGACCTTGGAAGAGAGCCGTGTCGCCTGGGTCGCCAATGCCTCCACGACTCGCGGATGCCCATGCCCGACCAGCGCCGAGGAAACGCCGGCGTCCAGATAGGAGCGGCCGTCTTCCGCAACGAGATTTACACCTTTGCCGGAAACGATTCTCACGCTGATTCTCACCAGTGTAAGCGCAGTGACGTGGGGCGAGGTTGAGCTTGCGGAGGGCTCAGGCTGCGAAGCAGGCAGCCCTCCCGCTTCCGAACCCCCGCCGCAGATCCAGACTTGCTTACTACATCCAGCCATCAGCCCAGACTCGGTTGAGGAAGCATCTTAGCGAAGTAGGCACCGGCAGGCGAGCTGCGCAACCGGTCCGGAGCACCCTTCAGAACCGCCATGCGGTAGCATGCGGCAACGGACTCGCCGTCTGGTTCAAGAGCACCGATTGCGTCAGCACCAGAGACGTCGGCCGCGACCGAACATCGCCAAATGAGTTTTAGGGAATGGAGCGGGAGACGGGATTCGAACCCGCGACATCAACCTTGGCAAGGTTGCACTCTACCAACTGAGTTACTCCCGCGCTACGGAGAGAAAACGGCGCTCCTGGCGGTGCCAGAAGCGCAATCCCTATTCTCTCGTTCGAGCCTGGGTTTGTCAACGAGGTTTGACAATGAAATCGGACCGCTTTCTGTGCCACGATCCCAGGGCCGCGATTTCTGAACAATAACGCTAACTAGCCCATGACAAACGGGTTGCGCGTTGTCCCAGAAACGTCGATCCACACGCTTTTAGTCTGCAGATATTGGCGGATTGCGTCGATCCCGGACTCCCGCCCGATCCCGGACCGCTTGTAGCCCCCGAACGGCGACATGTAGCTCACCGCGCGATACGTGTTCACCCAAACGGTGCCGGCCTCCAGCCGCTCCGACATCACGATCGCCCGCTGCATCGATTGCGTCCACACGCCCGCCGCGAGCCCGTAAATCGAGTCGTTCGCGATCTGGATCGCCTCTTCATCGTCGTCGAACGGAATGATCGAGAGCACCGGCCCGAAGACCTCTTCCTGCGCGATCCGCATCTCGGGTTTCACGCCGGTGAAGATGGTCGGCTCGACGAACCAGCCTTTGCCGCACTCGGGCCGCGTCGCCGGACCGCCGCCCAACTGGCACTCCGCGCCCTCTTCCTTGGCGATCCGAATATAATCCAGCACCTTGTTGTACTGCGGCTGCGTGGTCACCGGACCCACCTGCGTGCCTAAGTCCAACGGATTTCCCATCTTGGCGGTCTTTGCCAGCGCCAGGAGCTTCTCGACGAACTCGTCGTGGATCGAACGATGGATCAGCGCGCGCGACCCGGCGATGCAGGTCTGCCCGGTGGCGGCGAAGATCCCGCTCACAACGCCGTTGACGGCGGCGTCCATGTTGGCGTCGTCGAAGACGATGTTTGCCGACTTGCCGCCGAGCTCCAACGTGACGTGTTTGATTCCCTTGGCCGCGGATTCGTACACGCGCTGGCCGCTCTGGTCGCCGCCGGTGAACGCCACCTTCGCGATCTTCGGATGGGTGGTCAGCGGCTCGCCGACCTCAGCGCCGAAGCCGGTCACCACATTGACGACGCCCGGGGGAAATCCTGCCTTTTCAAACAGTTTGGCGAATTCGAACGCCGACACCGAGCTGAACTCGCTCGGCTTCCACACCACGGTGTTTCCGGCCGCCAGCGCCGGCGCGAGCTTCCAGGTGGCCAGCAGCAGCGGCGAATTCCAGGGCGTGATCGCTGCCACCGGACCCAGCGGCTCCTCGCGCGTGAAGTTGAAAACGCCCGGCTTATCGATCGGGATCACCCGCCCCTCGATCTTGTCGGCCAGGCCTCCGAAGTAGCGATACCACTGCGGGACGTAGTTCAACTGGCCGCGCATCTCGGCGAACAGCTTGCCATTGTCGGTGGATTCGATCTTCGCCAGCCGCTCGGCATCCTCGGCGATCAGGTCGGCCAGCTTGTAGAGCAATGCCCCACGGGCCGTGGCGGTCATCTTCCGCCACTCTCCGTAGAAGGCGTCCCGAGCCGCGCTCGCCGCCCGGTCCACATCGTCTTTATTGCCGCGCGGAACCTGCGCCCAGGCTTCTCCAGTGAACGGGTTCAGCGAATCGAACCATTCCCCGGAGCTGGGGTCTTCCCACTTGCCGTTGATCAACAACTGATACTTGTTCATGCGCTCGTTACTTTCTCGTTCCTTAATCGCCCGAGAGCCGCGATCTCGCCTGCCCGCTCCAGCGTTTCCATATTCTTTACAGCATCTTCCAGTTCCTCGGCCGCCTCGGCGCCCAGCACGGCAGTCGCCGACTCCCGGAAACGCTCCTCAATCATCTGGTGCGTGGCCGGAACCAGATCCTCCAGACGTCTGGAGTGCTTCGTGCCATCCTTGAGCGTCACCGTGACCTCGGCGCCTTGCAGACGGGGATAGGCGGCGGTGAAGTCCGTACCTTCGACAACTGTCGTTAATTTTGCTAAATCAAGGATATCCGGAGCATTCCAATTGCGATAGTTGCCCTCGCCCAGAGTCCCGCGAGCCAGCGCCGCGGCGACGCCGTAGTGAATGCTCATCTTTGCCTGCAGCACGCTCCCGAACGGTCCCGCGTGATCGCACCCGGGATAATTCAACGCGGCGGCCGATGCGGCAACATGAATGGATTCAATTGCATCCGGATCTATTTTCTCTTCTTTCGACAAACGTAGCGCAGCCTGACAAGGCGTCTGGGCATAGTTGCAGGCCCCCACCGGCTTATGGAACACATTCAGGATCTCCGCACCGTTCGCAGTGAACATGTTCACCGAATCCGCCCGGTCCGCGCGCTGCAGTACCGTGAACAAACCCGCCTGCCCGTCGAGCGCGCTCTCCGACCCCACCGCACCAAGCCCCGCCAGTTCCACCGAAGTTACCGCGTTGCGCGCCGAAAATCCCGCATGGAAGAACATGTCATCGGCGCCCGAGTGCGGCCACTGATTCAGCCCGCCGGTCGCATTCGCCGCGAGCCCCACCGCGCTGATCCACTTATCCACACCAAACCTGTTCAGCTTGCCGCCGCCCAAGGCTGCTCCAATCGGTCCGGTGATCCCGGTCGGCCGATGCAGCCGGACGTTCTCGGCATCCATCAGCGCCTTGCCGATCACCGCCCCGGCTTCGTATCCACAGACCACGGCCAGGAGGAGATCTTCGCCGCTAGCCTCGGAATCCTGCGAGAGCGCCAACAGCGCCGGCAACACGACCACTCCCAAGTGACTCACCGAGCCGGTGTGCATGTCCTCGCGAACCAGCCCGTGCGCCATGGTGCCGTTGGCGAACGCCGCCTCGCCCGGCGAGGTCGAGAAGGATTCACCAATGACATTGGCCACCCCATCTAACCCGCCCGCCGCCCGGCCCTTCGCTTTCCGCGCGATCTCCACCGCCTGCCGGCTGAACGGCAACTCGCGCGATTCAAAGACGCACGAGAACATGTCCAGTAGCGCGATCTTCACCTTTGCGGTCAGCTCCGGTGTGAGATCTGCGGAAGTGAAGGTGTCCGCCGCCTCCACCATACGCCGGATTAAAGAAGATTGAGCCATAGAGATTGCACCGATGGGTAGAGATCCCTAAACGATCCTAATACAATAGCCGGATGTCCTCCGGTGCCACTTCCCACATTTGGGAAGCGTACGCGATCCGCTATGCCCGCCATGATCGCGTTGCTCACGAGAATTTTCTCGGCGGCGACCCCCATGACAACTCGCCGATGCCGATCGATTACTTCATCTGGATGATTCGATCCGGCGACCTACATTACGTCATCGATACGGGGTTTGACAAAGCAATGGCCGCCCAACGCGGCCGGGAGTTTTTGAAACCTCCGGAGGAGGGATTGCGGGCACTCGGCGTCGATCCCGCCCAGGTCCCCAGCGTGATCATGACTCACCTGCATTACGATCACGCGGGCAATCACCACCTGTTCCCTAAGGCGAAATATCATATTCAGGATCGTGAGATGCGCTTCTCCACCGGCCGCTACATGCTGAACCACCATTCGCGCATGCCGTTCGAGGAAGAGGACGTCGTGCAAATGGTCCGCAAGCTGTACGCCGGACGGCTGGTCTTCCACGATGGCGACGCCGAACTCGCGCCCGGGCTCAGCCTGCACTTTGTCGGCGGCCACAGCATGGGCTTGCAGATGGTTCGCATCCATACTCGCCGTGGCGCGATGGTGCTGGCCTCGGATGCCGCGCACTACTACGCCAATCTGGAAAAAGAACTGCCGTATCCGATCACTTATAACGTGGCGGAAGCCTTGGAAGGCTACCGGCGCGCCAGGGAACTCGCGGACTCACCCGACCACATCATTCCCGGCCATGACCCGCTCGTGCTCGAAAAATATCCTCCCCCATCGCCGGAACTGAAAGGCTGGATTGTGCGTCTGGATTAAATCGCCAAACCCGGCCACCCAGCCCTTCCACGTAAGACGAGCCATCAACATGCCTAACGAAACCACCGTCGCCAAGCAAGCGGCCTCCGAAGCGATCGAAGATCCGGCCAAGCGCGGCTGGAAGATGTGGATTCCGTCGAGCATCATGATGACGTGCTCGCTGCTGAGTTACATCGACCGGCAGACGCTGTCCGTGCTGGCGCCAACCATCATTGCCGAGACGAATCTCACCGATGGTTCCTACGGCGATGCGGTGGCGCTGTTCTCCATCGCCTACATGATCGGCAATCCGTTGTGGGGATCACTGCTCGACTACTTGGGCCTTCGTATTGGCATGTTCCTGGCAGTAATGGTCTGGACCGGCGCCAGCGCGATGCACGCCTTCGTGTTCGGATTTGCCGGTTTTGCGATGGCTCGCGCACTGCTGGGGTTTGGCGAAGGCGCGACCTTCCCGGGCGCGATGAAAACCGCGACGATGTCCCTGCCGGTATCGAAGCGTGGCCGGGGAATCGGGTTGGCATACAGCGGAGCGTCCCTTGGAGGGCTGATCACGCCGCTGCTGGTCACGCGGTTTGCCGGAATCTACGGTTGGCAGGCTGCGTTCATCGTGACGGGCCTTCTGGGGCTCACGTGGCTGATTGCATGGTGGGCCATCGCAAGGCCTCCCTTGATCGTGGCGCATGAACGGCCAGCCAGCGGACCTCGCTTTCCGAATTTGCTGGAACGGCGCGCCTGGGTGGTGATCTCCAGCTTCGGCTTCGGCGGCGTCGCGCTGGGCGTAGTTGCGTATCTATTGCCGTTGATCCTGAATCGTTCCCTAGGGCTCTCTCAGGAAACGATTGGCAATGTCTACTGGATTCCCTTCGTAGGTTGGGAGGCCGGCTACTTCTTCTGGGGCTGGATTGGCGACAAGTTTGTCGACTTCAATTCCGGCAAGCGCCCCACCTGGGTCTTTACGTTGCTCGCCGTGCTGGCTTTGCCGACCATGCTGGTGCCGCTGACGGAATCCACCTGGGTGGTGATCGCTCTGATGTTTTGGGCGACCTTCGTTGCCGATGGGTTTGTGGTGCTGAGCCTGAGCGTCGGTTCGCACATCTATCCGCCGGACCGGGTTGGGTTGGCGGGCGGCATCGGCTCGGCGGCCTGGAGCGGAGTGGTCGCGATCGTCTCCCCGATCTATACGCGCCTGGGTGAAGCCGGCGAGTTCACCACCATCTTTGTCTCCATGGCTCTGCTCCCGATGGTCGGATTGCTGCTGTGGCTCGTTTTGAGCAAGCCGGATTATCTGTGGCAGCAGGCCGCGGAGAATGAGCCGGCGCCGATTGCCTAGACTGTGGGGCGAGGTTTAGCTTGCGGAGGGCTTCAGTCCTCCCGGGCAGACGCGACTGTCGCAGACCTCTTCTGCAAGCGACCGTGAACCTCACCACTGAGCCTCCATCTGTTGACGCGCGAGCCGCGAGCGCGAGTTCCAGAGTCCAGCTACCGTGCGACCCTGCGCCAGCGCGCAAGGTCCATTTGTAGACGGGCGATAGGATGCGGTTCGACGGTCGATTCCTGCGCGGGAGGGCAAAATGGCCCTCCGCAAGCTGACCCTCGCCCCACATCGCTTGCACGTTTCCGCGTCAATTGGCGTCTAATAAAAGCAAGTTCGCAAGAGACGAAGACACTCGAAGAGGTAGCCGTGCTCTCCAAGGGCAGATCTGGATTCCAAACCCGCGCAGGATGGATGCTTGCGTTCGCTGTATCCGCAAGCCTGGCCAGCGCCGGCGTCGTTACCGGCACGGTCACCGAGCGCGAGTCCGGGCATGCCCTTTCGCGCACCGTCGTGACGCTGCGCCCGGTGCCAACGCCGCTCGACCCGAATCCCAAAGCAATTCAAACCCGCACCAATCGAGGCGGCGGCTTCTCGTTCATTGATATCCCGCCTGGGTTTTACACCGTAGTCGCCGAGCGCGAAGGCTTCTTCCCCGCGGAAAACGCGCAACGCCGGCCCAGCGGCTACGGCCGACCGATTGAGATCACCGAAGAATACGCAAGCGTTCGTTGAACTGCGGATGGGCCGGGTCGGATCGATCTCCGGCACGGTGATGGATGAGAACGACGTCGGCATCCCGCACGTTCCGGTGGTCGCCTATCACGCCGAGCTTCCTCTGCGCCCGGTCGCCGCCGCCGAGACTGACGACCGCGGCATGTACCGCATTCCCGGGCTCGACACGGGGCAGTATTGGGTTCGGACCGATTCCTTCACGCTTTCCGACCGCACCGAATTTCTACCAACCTTCGCCCGTGAGGTCACCGAGCTGCGCAGCGCTCGCGCCTATCAGGCGTTCTTTGATCGGGAAACGACGCTGGCGCACGTCAACCCGATCGACGGCCGCTTATTCAGCGTTTTCGGCCAAGTGACGTGTGACACGCCGGACATTCCGATTACGGTGACGCTCTCTTCCGAATTGGGATTGAAAAAGGCCACGACGGCTTGTCCCGACGGAGCGCCCGGAGGCTATTCCTTCAAGGGCCTCGCGCCTGGCGATTACGAGATCTACGCCACCTATGACTCGATGGTTGGAGGCGGCTTTGTCCCGGTTCACTTGGAAGATGACACGATGGTGGATATTCAGGTCCGGCAGAACCTGCCGTATCGTAACCAGGCGCAAGTGCGCATGGCCGGCGGCGGATACTCCAATATGAAGGTCCAGTGGCTCGGACGGCGCGATGACCTGGGAGGCGCGGAGGAGCCGGGTCCGCTGGAAATGCCGCTGCCGGTCGGCTACTGGCAGCTGCACGCCAAACTGCCGCCGGGTTATTACGTGAGCGACATCGAAGCGGGATCCCGGTCCCGCGGGCCACGCTATGACGGGCAGGGGAATTTAATCTCCCCGCAGGATTGGTTCGAAGTCTTCACCACCTTCACATCCCCGCCACCCACGATTGTGATCGCCAGCGATCCCGCCAAGATTGAGGGAACCGTGAGCGAGGGAGACTCTCCCGTGCCCGGCGCGCCCGTCACCATCCGAGCCGTTGAGGAAACCGTGAATCGCCAGGCGAACGGCGTCCACTCGACCTTTGCCGATACCGACGGCCATTTCGAATTCCAGGGTCTGCCGCCCGGGGACTATTACATCCTGGCGACCTTCGACGAGCGCAAGCCCAAACTCGGGACCTTCCAGGAAGCCAATGCGAAAGTGATTTCGCTCGATCCGTCGGCTGCGGTGGAGGTCGACCTGACCCTGTGGCTGTCTCCCTGAAGGGCCACGGGGGGTTCGACTGGTACCTTCAGGGCCAGAGTCCTATCGCGAGGCTGATTACAACGGTAATACGATATTTTGGGGTCATCTGAAATACCAACCACCACCACTTGCGTAGACCTGATAGAATTCTTACGTGGCCGGGTTAGCAGTTCAGCTCGAGCGGGCCTATTCGCGCGCTGACGCGAGGCGTCTACTCCGCATTACGGAACGTCAACTCAGGGGCTGGGAACGGGCGCAACTTGTGTCCCCTTCCGAGACCTACGGGTTCCGTGAGCTAATTGCTCTCCGCACCATTATCAAGCTCCGCAATAATCGCCGTCCCCCGCAGCAGATTCGCCGCGCCGTGCACGCCCTAGGCAACAAGCTGAACGGCGTCGTCGATCCGCTGACCGAACTCCGCCTGTACGCCGACGGAAATCGGATCCGCGTGGAGGTCGACGGCCATGCGATGGAAGCGGAATCCGGACAATTACTGTTAAATTTCGATCAGGAAGAGCTGAGTCGCTTGGTCGAATTCAAAAAGCCCGATCCGGATTCCGAGCAGCGCGAACGGCGCCTAGCCGCCGAGCGTTGGTTCCAACGCGGCCTGGATTTGGAGCAAACCGGCGCAACGGCCGAGGAGATCATGGACGCCTACGAAACCGCCGTGGCATTGGATCCGACTTCGGCGGGCGCATTGGTCAACCTCGGAACGCTGGCATTCAATCAGCGCAAGTGGACCAAGGCGGAGCGTTACTACAAGCGCGCTTTGGAAGCTGACCCGGAGTACGCGCTGGCGCACTTCAACCTCGCCAATCTTTATGATGAGCGGGGCCGCCGCGAGCTCGCCGAACAGCATTACGCGCGGGCTCTGGAAATCGCCCCGGCCTATGCCGACGCGCACTACAACCTGGCGTTGCTGCAACAAGGCTCGAATCGCATGATGGAAGCCGTGCGCCACTGGAACGCGTACCTCAAGCTGGACCCAACCAGCCAGTGGGCCAAGGTCGCACGGCGTGAGCTGGAAAAGCTCCGCAAGGCAGCCGTCGTGCATGGGCGCGGCGGGCGCAAGGACTAACGTTTCCTACTGCATTCGTTCGCTTCGCGATTTTCATCTGCTACTTGCGCGATCCCCGGCCTCACCCTGTACTCTATTCCCTGAGTCTCCCTTGCACAGAGATAGCGGGGACAACCAAACGGGGAACCATGGACGCGCAATTCTGGCTCGAGCGGTGGGAAGAGAACAAGATCGGATTTCATGAGGGCGAAGCCAACGCCTTCCTGGTGAAATATGTCGACAGGCTCGGGGTTGCCGCGGGCGGCCGCATCTTCCTGCCGCTGTGCGGAAAGACTCGAGACATCGCGTGGCTACTCTCCCGCGGCTATCACGTGACTGGAGCCGAATTGAGTCCTCTCGCCATCGAGCAACTCTTCACCGAACTCGGCACAGAGCCGAGCCGGTCCGAGTCGGGAAGCCTGACGCGGTGGAGTTCCGATGGGATCGACATCTTTGTAGGCGATCTATTCGATCTGTCCGGCGAAGTCCTTGGCGCCGTCGACGCGATCTATGACCGGGCGGCGCTGGTCGCCTTGCCTGATCAGATGCGAAAGCGCTACACGGCCCACCTGACGGAGATCTCCTCTGCCGCGCCCCAGCTTCTGATTACGTTTGACTATGACCAGGCGCTGATGGATGGTCCGCCATTCTCGGTCTCTGGCAAAGAGGTAGAGCACCTCTATCGTGATCGCTACAGCATCACGTTGCTGGAGAGCAGGGAAGTCGCCGGAGGCCTAAAAGGCCAATGCCCGGCTACCGAGAATGCGTGGCTGCTTTCCCCCACCGCATGAAGTAAGTAAGCGGGCGAGGTTCAGCTTGCGGAGGGCTCAGGCTGCTCAGCAGCCAGCCCTCCCGTGTCGTTCCGGTCTGTGCCCACGCGCCCGTCGTTCGTCCACCGAGCCACGCCTCGCAAAACGCAATTACTCCTCCCGCAGCGCTATAGCCGGATCCACGCGCATCGCGCGCCGCGAAGGGATCTGGCACGCGAGCAGCGCGACCAGAATCATGATCAGTGCCGCCCCCGCATATGTGACGACATCATAGGGCGAGACGCCGACCAACTGTGATTCCAGCACCCGATTCACCGCCAGCGATGCGACGATCCCCAGAACCAGCCCGGTCACAACCGGTAGCATCCCTTCGCGAAAGATCAGCCCGCGGATGTCACGGGCCGCCGCGCCGATCGCCATCCGCACCCCGATCTCCTTCGTCCGTTGGCTGATCGAATTCGCAGTCACCGCATAAAGGCCGATCGCGGCCAGCAGCAGCGCAATCCCCGCGAAGATCGGAGCCACCGCCGCATGTTTGCCCATCTCGGCGTGCTGCAGATCCATCCGATCCCGGTCGAATGCGAAGCTCGATTCCAGATCCATGAAGTCTTCCAGATTGACGTCCGCGTCCAGGTTTAAAAACTTCTCCCGCACCGCCGGGGCCACCTGTTCAGCGGGCACATTCGCTCGCGCGAAGAACTGCATCTGCCTCATCGGAGCCTGTTCAAACGGGATGTAAATGATCGGCAGGAATCTCTGCCGCAGCGAGTCGCCCTGCATGATGTTCGGCACCACGCCGACCACCGTGCGCCACTGATGATACTTTTCAGGAATCTCCTCCACCGCACGGAGATGTTGTTCGAGAGCGGCTTCTCCCGGCCAGTAGCGATCCACAAACGCCTGGTTGACCAGCGCCACGGCCCGCCCCTCCCGATCGGCGCGATCGAAGGTGCGCCCGGATTGTGCTTTCAATCCCATCGACTGGAAATAATCCGAACTCACCCGAATAAACTGGACTGCTTCGCCGTATCCCGGCCGCACCGGACGTCCCTCGATTTCGAATTCGCGGGAGTTTGTGTTCCCGACCGGAATCAGGTTAGCCACCGAAACGGCTTCCGCTCCCGGCACCGTCTGGACGTTGGCTTGGAGGCGTTCAAAGTACGCGAGCTGCGCCTGCGGGGACGCATACCTGGCCGCTGGGAGACTCACGTATCCGGTCAGCACCCGCTCCGGATCCCGCACGCCGGAATCCGCCCGCACCACGTTGAGCAAGCTCCGTACCAGCACGCCCGCTCCCGCGAGCAGAACAATCGCCAGGGCCATCTGCCCGGCTACCAGCACCGCCGCCAAGCGCTTGTGATGCCGGCCGCGCGTCGTGCCCCGAGCCTCCTCATTCAAATGCCCCACGCCCAGACGATAGACCTTCCACATCGGCACTACGCTGAACAACAGGGCCGCGCAGATCGCGACAAGAGCCAAGTATTCCATCGTGCCTGCATCCAGCGTATAGTCGAGGATCACGTACCGGGATGCTGTCGCCGCCGCCCACGTGCGGACACTGTACTTTCCGATCCACCAGGCGATGACGCCGCCAGCTCCCGCCAACAGCAACCCCTCCACCGCGATCTGCCGCATCATGCGCCAAGGCCCGGCGCCCAAGGCCATGCGGGTGGCGAACTCGCGCGACCTTCCGATCGTGCGAGCCAGCGAGAGATTCGTCAGGTTCGCGCAGGCGATCAGCAGCACGAACCACGCGGCGGCCCATAGCGTTCCGTAGACGATCCCGGCGTCGGGTCCGATGAAGAACTCCGCATGCGTTTCCACGCGCAACACTGCGTCGTGATTCGTATCCGGGTGGTCCGCTTCCTCTCGGCGAGCCAGCGTTGCCATCTCCGTGCGGGCCCCGGCGATCGTCGCACCATCCTTCAGGCGCCCGAACGCGAGATGTCCGTTGGGTGTCCTCGATTGTGTATCCGCGCCGACCTGGATCGGCATCCAGAAATCCTGGACCTCGGGAAAGTCGAAGCCTTCGGGCATCACGCCGATCACCGTTGCGGGAACATCGTTGATTCGCACAACGTGCCCGATAATGTCCGTCCGCCGATCGAACTGCGTCTCCCAGAACCGATGGCCGAGGATCAGAACCTCCGGCGCTCCTGGCACGGCATCTTCGGGGGTGAAATCCCGCCCGAGGATCGGTTTCACGCCGAGCAGATGGAATGTATTGGCGCTCACTCGCCGGAGGAAGGTATCGATCGTGGCGCCCTGTCCGTCGTTGAAGGTGCCCGCGCCTCCGGCCACCAGCGCAAACTCCTCGAAGGATTCCGCCTCGGCGCGCCACTCTTCCAGGTCCGGATAGATGATTGACCACTGGCCCGTAGGAAACTGCTGCTGCATATACAGCAGGCGGTCGTTATCCTTTACCAAAGGAAAGCCGCGAAACAGCATCGTGTCGACCACGGCAAAGACGGTCCCATTCAATCCCAGCGCCAGCGCCAACGTGACGATCGCTGTCAAGGTGAACCCGTAGTCGCGTCTTAGTCCGCGCACGGCGAAGCGCAGATCGTGAATGACCCCCTCCAGCCAGGGCAGCCCGCGCGAATCGCGGTGAGTCTCCTTCACTGATTCCACGCCGCCGATTTCCAGATGCGCCCGCCGTCGAGCTTCGGCCGGCGGCATCCCACCCTTCTCGAATTCATCGGCGGCAAGCAGGATGTGCGCCGCGAGTTCTTCGTCGAACTCCTGGTCCAGCCGGTCTTTCCGAAAGACGGAAAGAAACCGATGCCAGGCTTGTTTGACGGTGGTCACGACTTCTCCTCGTCCCCTGGGATATCGATAGAAGCCGCAAGCACACGCCCCATCACGGCGGACAGCCGCTCCCAATCGGACCGATCACGCTCAAGCTGTCGCCGCCCGGCCTTGGTAATCGAGTAAAACTTCGCCTTTCGGTTGTTGTCGGAGATCCCCCATTCGGACGCGATCCAGCCGCGTTGCTGCAGCCGGACCAGCGAAGGATAGATGGTCCCCTGGTTCAGCAGGACCTCATCCTGACTGAGCTGCTCAATCCGCCGCGCGATCCCGTAGCCGTGCAGCGATCCCATCGCCTCCAGCGTCTGGAGGACCATCAAATCCAGGGTTCCCTGCAGTAATTCGACCTTCTTGTCCGGCATGAATGGCTCCTGTTGAGATTCCACATGAGTATGCCACGGAATATGTGGAATGTCTACAGGAGCGTGACGACCAGACAAAAACGAATGAACGGAGGGAAGGGAAACTACATCGCCAGTGAAAGGCCGTTCCAGGCCAACTGTCCGCCCAGGAAGATCAACAGCAGCGACAGCGCCACCCGATATTTCTTCACCGGGAGCTTCGCAGACAGATACGCACCGAGCAGCGCCCCCGGGACGCCCCCGATCAGCAGCATCGTGAGGAGTCCGGTATCCATATTTCCCGCTGATGCATGGATCGCGCCGCCCACAACGCTCAGGATCAGTCCGTAGCAAAGGTTGGTGCCGACCAGTTCCGCCGGCTCCAGCGTCGTCAGACTCATCATCATGAGCGCACCCAGCGCGCCGGCCCCTGCCGAGGAGAATCCCATCTCCAGACCGATGATCAAGCTCAAGCCGACCAGTAGCCCCATCCGCTCCTTCCGCCCGTTCGGAGACAGCTGGAACATATTGATGACCGCGATGCTGACGATCGTCAGCCCGACGAAGGAGTTCATCAGCGCCGGTTCCATGCCGCGCAACAGCAGCGCCCCCAGCAGGACCCCGGGCAGTCCGGTGGTCAACATCATCCCCACAGTGCGCCAATGAACATGTCCCCGAGCCAGGAAGATCGGCGCACTGGCAATCTTCACCACCGCTGCGAACAGCAGCGAAACGCCCACGGCCTCGGCGGTGGGGACGCCCATGAGCAAGAACAGGACAGGGGTGGTGATCGATCCCCCGCCGACTCCGGTCATTCCGATAACGGCGGCAATCGCGAATCCAAGCGCAATTTCCATGTCTGGGGTTTACAAGGGCGTGTCGCCGGAAAACGCTGGCGCGTGTTGCCGTGTCCTGTGTGGTGGTCTCGTCTGGATCCTTAACGGGTTCCGGTCAGTCCGCCTGGATGTGGATGCCGCACTCCAGCTTGCCTTTGCCCTGCCAGCGGCCTGAGCGCGGATCATTCGGGTCGAGCGGAAGCACGGTGCAAGGCTGGCAGCCGATCGAGGTGTAGCCCTTCTCGTACAAGGAAAGCTCCGGAATCTGGTGCTTTTTCATGTACTGATAGACGTCGCGCGAATTCCAGGAAGCCAGCGGAGCAATCTTCTGCAGATCCTTCCCCTGCGGAGCTTTCTTTCCCGATTTGATCTTGAACTCTTCGACTTCCTGGAGGTTGGCGCGCGTCGGTGACTGGTCGCGCCGCAGGGCCGTGAACCAGATATCGTAATCCGCCAGCCCGTCAAACAGCGGCCCGACCTTGCGCAGCGCGCAACACTTGGAAGGATCGGTCTGGTTCAGGATGCCGAATTGCGCCTCCTGGTCGGCGACGCTCTGCTCGGCTTCCAGGTTGATCAGTTTGAGCTTCCAGTCCTTGGTGATCTGGTCGCGATACTCGATCGTCTCCGGGAAGTGATACCCCGTCTCCAGGAACAGCACCGGGATGTCCGGTTTTTCCTGCAGCAGCATATGCACCAGCACCACGCACTCGGATTGAAAGCTGGAGGTCACGCAGATCTCGCCGGGCTGTGCCAATTGTTCCCGGATCAGGTCGGTCGCCTCGGCGATCTTCTTATCGATACCCGTCAGTTGTTCGCTCATTTGAGCACTCCCTTAATCAACTCACGCACCACTTCCACGGCCTTGGCATCATCGGAGGGCAGATCCAGATGCGCGTTCTCGGGAACCGCCAACCGGACCAGCCGCGCCAACCGATCCGCGGCTTCTTCCACCGAACTCTCGGCGGCGGCGATCATCATGCCGGCCGCGGCCGTGGCATTGGTCTTCCGATCAATTAAGATGAACGCGCCGCTCGAACGATTCTCCGAATAGGGATCGAAAAACAGAGGCTGCGCCGCCGATACCCGCACAACGCCGATCTCGTTCATCGACAAGCTCGTGGCTCGTTCGTGCTCCATGGAGGCGACGTTCACCAGGTGCTTTACCTTCTCGATTCGCGCCGGGACCACTTGTGTGGTGTGCTTGATCAAATAGTCGTGGGCCGGATCCAGCGCATGCCCGTCGAACCAGACCATCGTCGCGTCAAAGGTGCGCGCCACTTGAGGCGGATCGCCGGCGGTGATCATATCGCCGCGGCTGATATCGATTTCATCGGCAAGGGTCAGCGTGACCGACATCGGCGAGTGCGCTTCCTCCAGATCGCCGTCGTAGGTCACAATACGTTCGATCTTGGTCTTTCGGCCCGAAGGCAGCGTCCGAACCTCATCACCGGGACGAATGTGGCCCGACCCAATGCGTCCGGCATAGCCGCGGAAGGTCTGATCCGGACGAACCACCCGTTGCACCGCCATACGGAACGGAGCCTCCGCGCCGATGTTCTCGGTGCCGACGTTCTCCAGGTACTCCAGCAGGCACGAACCGTTGAACCACGGCATGTGCGAACCCTTCTCCACCACGTTGTCGCCTTTCAGCGCGCTGATGGGAATGAAATACGGGTTCTGCAGACCAACTTCTTTAATGAATGGCTCAAATTCGGCCTTGATGCGTTTGAAGACGGCCTGGTCATACTGCACCAGGTCCATCTTGTTCACCGCGATCACGGAGTTGGGGATCCCCAGCAGCGCGGTAATGAATGCGTGCCGCCGGGACTGTGTCGTCAACCCCCGATGCGCGTCCAGCAGAATAATCGCCAGCTCGGCGGTGGAAGCGCCGGTGGTCATGTTGCGCGTGTACTGCTCATGGCCCGGCGTATCGGCCAGAATGAACTTGCGCTTGGGTGTGGCGAAATAGCGGTAGGCGACGTCGATCGTGATGCCTTGTTCGCGCTCGGCGCGGAGCCCGTCGGTCAGCAGCGCGAAGTCGATCTCCCCGCCGCGAATCACGCTCTTGAGTTGGTCTTCGTAGGCGCCCTTGGCGTCGTGCAGCAGCCGGCCGATCAGCGTGCTCTTGCCGTCGTCGACGCTGCCGGCGGTGGTGAGCCGCAACAGATCCTTCGATTCCTCCTTGCGCAGGAATTCCTGGATGTCGAACGCGCCTTCGAAATCGTTGGGAGTCGCTAAAGTGCTCATTGTGCTAGATAAATAGAGTCTACCACGCAAATACCCTATTGTCTATCGGGATTGGTGGATGGCGCGCGACGTCCCCGCCTTAGGTTGGCTATTCCCCGTCGTAATCGTACTCAGCGAGGTAGAGTTGCTGATCGTAGTCGACGATTCCCAGGCGTACCCGGTCCAGCCAGCCAGTCCTGCCTAATAAGTTCTTGCTGATGTGTTCGTCAGCAAAGAAGTAGACCATCGATTCAAACTCGATCCCGAGTGTTTCAATCGACACAACGTGGCCGAATGTCGCGACCGCTCCTGTCGCAGTCAAAAACTGCTTTGGTTCACCTTCCTCGATTCTCAGATCAAGCAGCTCACCATGTTGGCGCTCAAAGATGCAATGGCTGCATCCGGTATCGACAAACGCGAGAACGCTTGTCTGTTCAGCGCCATTCCTTAGCGTAATCGGAAGGCTGATCGGATCGCTACCACCGTAGGAGTGGGCCGTTCCGAAATAGCAATTTCGTACATTAAAGTTGCAACATACCCTGCCGATGGCTGATCGTAATCTTCCGCAATACTCACCATCAGCGGGTGCAGCACGCCTTTGTTGCGCGCCTCGTCTGCGAACCGCGATTGCGTCGGATCCGTGGCTGATTAGGTCAGGGCCCTCAAGAGCGACCCACTGGCCACGGTATTCGCCGGAATGCTCGGTGAGCCACGCCTGTTCCGCATATCGGTGCATTGCGGGCGCTATCCTCATCGGCGGGTCCAGCTTCGGAGATGCGGACGGTGACGCGCGCGTGCTCCTTGAGGCTGACCGGCTCCAAGGGGCGGAGAACACCATTTTCGTAGATGGCTTCGAGTTGCTTCGCCATACTTCGATTGTACCTGGGCCAACTGTAATTGCGGGGGGCAGGAAATGGAGCGCTCCTCCAGCCCCACTGCGGCGTTAAACCGCTAAATCGGACTACGTCACTCTATCGCCCTCTGCCGCGGGACCGCTGTATCGCGCCGGATTTTTCCAGCCCGATTGCGGCGCTAAGCCGCCCTAAAGAAGCACCGCAACGCTGTACCGCCTCTCGGCCGCTAAGCCGCCGCTAAAAATATCCTTCGCGCTTCTTGATCTCCATCGACCCCTCGCGGTCATGATCGATCACGCGATTCTGCCGCTCGGAGTGCTTGGTGGCGACCAGCTCCGCGATGATCTTTGGCAGCGTATCCGCCTCCGAGCGGATCGCGCCCGTGCAGGGCGAGCAGCCCAGGCTCCGCATCCGGCACTTGACGCTCTCGACGCGGTCACTCGGAAGCGCCTTCACGAACGGCTGTTCCGGCATGATGAGCTGATCGTCGCCCCGAACGATCATTTCCCGGTCCTTGGCGAAGTACAGCGGCACGATTGGGATGTTCTCCACGTGGATGTACTGCCAGATGTCCATCTCGGTCCAATTGGAGAGCGGGAATACGCGAATCGATTCGCCGGGCTCGACGCGGCTGTTGAACAGGCTCCACAGCTCCGGCCGCTGATTCTTCGGATCCCACTGTCCCAGCGAGTCGCGGAAGGAATAGATCCGCTCCTTGGCACGGGACTTTTCCTCATCGCGGCGGGCGCCGCCAAAGGCGGCATCGTAGCTTCCGGCCCGTAGCCCATCGAGTAAAGCCTGTGTTTTCAATAATCCGCAGCAGCGCTCCGTGCCGAGCTTGAACGGATTCGCCCCGGCGTCCAGTGCGTTCTGGTTGGTGTGCACCCGCAGATCGACCCCGATGTCCTGGCAGAACTTATCCCGAAACTCGATCATTTCCTTGAACTTATAGGACGTGTCGATATGCAGGAAGGGGAACGGGATCGGCCCCGGATGGAACGCCTTCTGTGCCAGGCGAACCATGACAGAGGAGTCCTTCCCGATAGAATACAGCATGACCGGGCGCTGAAATTCCGCTGCGACTTCGCGGATGATATGGATGCTCTCCGCCTCAAGAGCTTGTAAGTGACTGAGCCTGCTCACTGCCCGCAGTATAGCACAAAAACCCCGTTCTCTATAGTGAATACGGTGATTGAAAAACAAACATTTCTGTATAGCGAACGTATTCCATCAAAGCGCAACCTATTGCGTCTTTCACCTTGACACCGCTATATGTGGGGTTTAATATGGCCCTCAGCGGTAAAACCCGGACCAAGCTGTCGTCGTTGGCGCAACCCGCAAATCAAACAAGATCCAAGAAATAAGAGAAGAAAAAGCATGGGACAATTAGGTGTAGGTGTCGCAATGAAGTTGAAGGACGCTCGACGGCCGATTCCGGTGGCAGAACGGGTCGGTGTAGCATTTCCACGGTATTTCACCGCCCGTCTGGAGCCTGGCAGGACTCCTTACGACGAGATCGAGTGGGAGAAGCGCTCGGCTTCGATCGGCAATGACAAAGGCGCGGTGATCTTCGAGCAAAGCGATGTCGAAGTTCCGGCGAAGTGGTCACAGACGGCGACCAACATTGTCGTCAGCAAGTATTTCTACGGGAAGGTCGGCTCGCCGGAGCGCGAGACCAGCGTCCGCCAGTTGGTGGGGCGCGTGGTGGACACCATTGCCGGTTGGGGCAAGGACCAGAACTACTTCCGCACCGCCGAGGACGCCGAAAGTTTCCGCCTCGAGCTGACGCACCTGATGCTGACCCAGAAGGCGTGCTTCAACTCGCCGGTGTGGTTCAACGTCGGGGTTACCGAAGCGCGTGGCTACGGCTGGTATTACGACGAAGCGACGAACTCGATTCAGAAGCTCGAAGAAGGCATGAACAGGCCGCAGTGCTCGGCGTGCTTCATTAATGCGGTTGGCGACAAGCTGGAATCGATTCTGGAACTCGCCAAGACCGAGGGCATGCTGTTCAAGTGGGGTTCGGGCACCGGCTCCAACCTCTCGGCCCTGCGCGAGGAAGACGCGATCTTGTCCGGCGGCGGACGCGCTTCCGGTCCGCTGAGCTTCATGAAGGGCTTCGACGCCTTCGCCGGCGTCATCAAGAGCGGCGGCAAGACGCGGCGGGCGGCCAAGATGGTCATCCTAAATGCCGACCATCCCGACATTGAGGGCTTCATCTGGTGCAAGGCCAAGGAAGAAAAGAAAGCCCACATGCTGATCGACGCCGGCTACGATTCCTCGCTGGACGGGGAAGCCTACAGCTCGATCTTCTTCCAGAACGCGAATAATAGTGTTCGCGCCACCGACGCCTTCATGGAAGCCGCGGCGAACGACGAAGACTGGTGGACCCTCTCGCGGGTCAACGGCGAGAAGAAGAACCGCCACAAAGCGAAGGACCTGCTGCGGCAGATCGCCGAAGCCACGTATCAGTGCGGCGACCCCGGCATGCAGTTCGACACCACCATTAATCGCTGGCACACCTCCAAGAACACCGCACGGATCAACGCCTCCAACCCGTGCTCGGAATACATGTTCCTGGACGATTCGGCCTGCAACCTGGCGTCGCTGAACCTGATGAAGTTTGTCGGTCCGGGCGGCAAGTTTGACGTCGAAGCCTATCGCCACGCGGTGGACACCGTGACCCTGGCGCAGGAGATCATCGTCGATAACGCGGCTTATCCCACCGCCCCGATCGCCAAAAACTCGCATGACTTCCGGCCGCTGGGTCTGGGCTATGCGAACCTGGGCGGCTTGCTGATGTCGCTGGGTATTCCTTATGACAGCGAAGACGGCCGTGCCTGGGCCGCCTCGCTCACCGCGGTCATGTGCGGCCAGGCCTATCTGACCAGCGCCCGCATCGCGTCTGATTCCACCGGCCCGTGCGAAGGCTACGCCGAAAACGAGGAGTCATTCCTGGATGTCATTCGCATGCACCGCGACGCGACGCTGGATATCGACAGCCGCCGCGTTCCCCAGGAACTCTACGAGAACGCCAAGCAGGCTTGGGAAGAGGCCTACGTGCTGGGTCGCGCGGCCGGATTCCGCAATTCGCAGACCACCGTGCTCGCTCCCACCGGAACCATCGGCTTCATGATGGATTGCGATACCACCGGCATTGAGCCCGACCTCGCGCTGGTCAAGTTCAAGAAGCTGGTGGGTGGCGGCGTCATCAAGATCGTCAACAACACCGTGCCCAGCGCCCTGCTCAAGCTCGGCTACAAGCCCGATCAGGTCTCGGCGATCGTCGACCACATCGATTCCTCGGGCACCATCGAAGGCGCTCCGGGGCTGAAAGATGAGCATCTGCCGGTGTTCGATTGCAGCTTCCGTCCGCAGAACGGTACGCGCTCCATCCACTATATGGGCCACGTGCGCATGATGGCCGCCGTGCAGCCGTTCATCTCCGGCGCGATCTCCAAGACGATCAACATGCCCGAAGAGTCCACGGTGGAAGACATCATGGACGCCTACACCGAAAGCTGGCGCCTGGGTCTGAAGGCCGTCGCGATTTACCGCGACAATTCCAAGCGCGTCCAGCCGCTGAGCTCCGGCTCGGCCAAGGGCGCCAAGGCGTCTACCCCGGCTGCGGTGAAGATCGAAGAGAAGATCGTCTACCAGCCGACCCGCCGCAAGCTTCCGGCCGAGCGCCAGTCGCTGACCCACAAGTTCTCGATCGGCGGCCATGAAGGCTACCTCACGGTCGGCCTTTACGAAGACGGCACCCCGGGCGAGCTGTTCGTCACCATGGCGAAGGAAGGCTCGACGATCTCGGGTCTGATGGATTCGTTCGCCACCGCGGTCAGCTACGCGCTGCAGTACGGCGTGCCGCTGAAGTTCTTCGTCGACAAGTTCAGCCACGTGCGGTTCGAACCGTCCGGCTGGACGGGCAACAAGGAAGTCCCGTACGCGAAGTCCATCATGGACTACATCTTCCGCTGGCTGGGCGCGAAGTTCCTTGGACCGGAATACGCGCTGGGCGACGCGGGCGAGTCCACCAAGCTGCAGGAAACCGATCCGGTGCCGCAGCAGACGCTGCAATTCAGCGCCGTCGCCGATGCCCCGAGCTGTTCGGAGTGCGGCGGTATCATGACCCGCAACGGCTCCTGCTATAAGTGCGAAAACTGCGGCTCGACGTCGGGTTGTAGCTAAGGGCTTCCGGTTGTCGGAAACGGCTCCGGCTACTTCAGCGGCTCTGAGTCTAACTTTGCAGTCGTTGTCAGCGGGTGTTGATTGGCTGTCTCCGTGGAGGGCTGTTCTCCTCCCACCCGTTTGCACATACAAGGGCGGTTGGCCTGTCCGGCCGCCCTCTTCTTATTAGATTGTGATCCCAAACCTATGGTTTGGGCACGATTCACTGCCGCGAGGGACTCTGCGGCGGCTGGCAGATGGCTCACCGTCCGCCGCAGAGTCATCTACTGAAGGATTCCACTATGAGCAGCACGATCATCTCCCAGCTAGCCTTGGGGCTCCCATCGCCACCATGAAGGGCGACGGACTGGTCTCGGACGACTACCGGCGCCTGCGGAAAGAGAAGACTCCAGTCCGCTATGAATTGAAGCTCTGGGTCGATGAAGACGTTCCCGTGGAGCACACCGGCGCGGTGATTTCCAAGACGATGAAAATCGAGGGCCGCGTCCTGGGCTTGGTCAATCCACCCTCCGATCAGCTTCTGACGCTCGAAATGGCGGCCGGCCAACGCCTGCGCTTCTTCCTGACCAGCCCGGACGGTGAGATCGCAGTCGAGGACTGGGAAGCGTAGCAAGACTGCCAGCCTGTTTCTCCCACACGAGTTTTTCCCGCCATTCGCTTTCGACCTGCCCTGCAGCGCGGTATCATGTTATCCGCTCAAAGCACGGGTCGGTCGGGCGATCTTCATCCGTTGTTCACGATGCGAATGGATCGTACGGGTCCCTTGGCTATGGGCGCGATGCGGTACGGAGCGCACAGGCGGTTTGCAGCCGTTGTGCGCGGTATAAAAATGGACGAAAGAAACTTTTATAAAGAATCCCGAGCCACCAAACCGGCCAAGCTCAATTGCCCCTTCTGCCGCACCGTGGACACCTACGATCTCAACTGGATGGTCCGCCGCAAGGTCGAACAGCTGCCACGTGGCGCCGATGAACGCGACCGCGCCAAGTTCCAAAAATTCCTGAGCTACATGGTCCTGATCGACGACAAGGCCAACTGCAAGAACATGCGTTGCCGCAAGCGCTTCGACATCTCCGGCATCAAGACCATGGCGTTTATCTAATTGGATCGCGCTTGACGTGGGGCGAGGTTTAGCTTGGGCGTGGCTTCTTAGCCGCGCCGTCCACAAACCAACCGTTGTAACGCCACCTCCTCAAGCCACACCTCGCCGTCACCGCAGAGCCGCGACCGACTCGTGCGCCGTAGCTTGAGCGAAGGCTCATAGAGAGCGAAGAAGCCGCGGTTGTCACAACCGCCGCTGCAGGTGAGCTGCGCGGAAGGTGCGAAGCACCCCGCGCCTTCATCCACCACCGCCCCTGCAGGTGAGCTGCCCAATCGGTGCGAAGCACCCCTACCGCAACGCCACCAACAGCCAATCCACGCCGCCGTAATAGATCGGCAGGAAGATCGGATCGAACAACTGCCAGGCGATCAGTACGCCAACGATCGACAGCTGTGCCATGCTCGTGCGGTACCCTTCCAGTTTGCGGCCCACGCTCTCCGGCAGCAGGATCCCCAGCGCGCCGTAGCCATCCAGCGGCGGAATCGGGATCAGGTTGAAGACTCCCAGAAGCAGGTTGAGGGAAAACAGAATGCTCAGCAGTGCCGCGAACGCCTCCCACGGACCCGGCGAACTTGCCGCGACCAGATGCTCAAAGCTGTAACGGTCCAGATGAAACACGCCCGCGGCCAGCCCCGCGTGGATCAGCAGCGTGGAGATCAGCACCAACGCGAAGTTTGCCAACGGACCCGCCAGTGCCATCCATCCGGCGCGCTTAGGATACTCATGCGCCCAGCGCCGATCGTAGGGCGCACTGGCCCAACCCATCGTCCAGCCCATCAGGAAATAGGACAGCAGCGGCATCACCACCATGCCGAACGGCTCGCGCCGTATGTGGGGCGTTGGATCCAGCGTCACCTGACCGCCGTGATAGGCCGTCAGATCGCCACCCAGTTTTCCCGCCCAGGCGTGCGCCGCCTCATGGCACGTCGTGGAGAACAAAAACGCCAGGAACCAAAGAAACCCGAACGCAATCGTATTGCTGTCAAAGTCCATTACGAAGTGTTGGTCGGGCCAGGAAATGCTGCACGGATCCGTGCGGCCCAGTAAGTATCATACGCTGTCCCGAGCCAACCCCACCCTCAAGGTTGCCCGACACTGGGCAGCGGCAACGCTTGATCCCTGAGTGGAGGCTCGCAAACAATACCTTGCACTTCTACCTATCCTGCTGTATATGTAGAAGCCAAAGGTATCGCGCAAGGGATAGCCGAAACGTATGGCAATGACGAACCCAAAACCCAAGGCCGACCTGCCGCAAGGCACGCTGGACATGCTGATCCTGAAAGTGGTCGCGCTGGAGCCGCTTCACGGCTATGGCATCGCGCAGCGATTGTTCCAGGTATCGAATGAGGTTCTGCAGGTGCAGCAGGGATCGCTGTATCCGGCGCTGCATCGGCTGGAGAACAAAGGCTGGCTCGCCGCGGATTGGAAGACCTCCGAGACCGGCCGCGAGGCGAAGTTCTATTCACTCACCCGCGCCGGACGCAAACAACTCAAGCTCGAAAACGAGAACTGGGATCGCCTCAGTCAAGCCGTCCGCCTGGTGATGGAAGGAGGCGAGCTGATGCGCCCAATCGCCGCGTGGTTTCTCCGGCTGTTCTCGCCGCGCCCGTGCCGAAGCCGAGCTTGATAAAGAACTCGCCTATCATCGGGAGCGCCGCGAGCAGGAACTCATCGAAGCAGGCGCAACTCCCACCGAAGCCCGCCGCCAGGTTCGCCTCGAGTTCGGCGGCTCCGATCAAATCAAAGAGGAATGCCGCGACGCGCGGGGCACTCGCTGGGTCGAGGATTTCTTCCGTGATGTCCGCTACGGGCTTCGCGTGCTGCGCAAGAGCCCGGTTTTCACCGCCGTTGCTGTGCTTTCACTGGCGCTGGGGATCGGAGCCACTACGGCGATCTTCAGCTTTGTGGATGCGATCTTCCTGCGGCCGCTACCGGTGCCGAAGCCGGAGCGTCTGGTGGTGATGAAGTGGCGAATGGAAGGCCGATTTCCTTCCACCATCACGTCCGGACTCGCCAATGGCACAGGCATACCTACCAACGCGGCGAGTGGCAACCCCAGCTTTCCTTATCCAGCGCTCGATCTGTTCCGAGCGGATACCGAAATCCTGGATAGCGTGTTCGGATACTATTCCGCGGACGGACTGAACGTCACAATCGGGCAGCAGACCGAGGCGGTCCCCGTTCAATTCGTCACCGGCACATTTTTCCCCGGCCTGAAAGTTTCATCGGCTGCGGGCAGGCTGTTGGAGGAACAGGACAACCACCCCGGCCGCACTCCGGTTGCCGCTCTGAGCTACGCCTTCGCACATCGTCACTATGCTGACATCGGGGAGGCTGTGGGCGACGAGATCCTGGTCAATAACGAGCCATTTACAGTGTCCGGTGTGACTGCGCCGGAGTTCTTCGGTGCGGATCCGGCGCGCATACCCGACATCTACCTGCCCGTGCGTTCCAGTGCCCTGCTGAGTTCCCAATTGGCGTCTGCTACCACCCTGAAGGGCGACGCTCAGTTCCAGAGTGATGGTTTCTATTGGATGGCATTGATGGGAAGGCTGCGTGAAGGCATCAGCCTCCAAATGGCACGGGCCGCATTGGGTCCGCAATTCGCCGTATACGCCGAAGCGACCTACTCTGGCGAAACGGTGGGCAATCCACCAGAACTTCTACTTCTGGACGGTTCACGCGGGATGGATGGTCTGCAACTGAAGTATGCCACCCAGTTCTATGTATTGCTGGCGATGGTGATAATCCTACTCATGCTGGCCTGCGTGAATGTAGCGACTCTGTTGTTGGGACGTGCGATCTCGCGCGAACAGGAAATCGCCACGCGGGTCAGTCTGGGGGCTGGAGGTTGGCGAGTCGCGCGGCAACTGCTAACCGAAAGTCTGCTGCTGGCCATTGTCGGAGGAATCGCCGGTGTGGGGATCGCCTACTTCGGCATCCAGTTCCTGACGGCTCTACTAGCCGATGGCGCCCGAACTTCACCCTGCACGCCGAACTGAATCGCACGGCATTAGTCTTCACTCTGGTGATCTCCGTCGCCACCGGACTGCTGTTCGGACTTGCGCCCGCAATCCGATCGGCGCGGCTGGACAGCGTGGCGCTGCTGGGGTCCCGCAATGCGTCGGGCAGTCTGCATCAGACCGGCAGGTTCACCAATCGGATCCGGCGGGGATTGGTTGGACTGCAGATCGCATTTTCGGTGGTTTTGGTAATCGTCGCCGGCCTGTTTGTCGAGTCGCTTGAGAATCTGCGGTCGATCAAGCTCGGCTTCAATCCGGACAGCCTTCTGCTATTCAATGTCGATGCGCAGAACGCTGGCTATGCTGCAGCGGATCGCCGGGCGCTGTATCAGCAACTGCTGGAGCGATTCGACACGATCCCAGGAGTGAAGCACGCCAGCCTTTCCAGCTCAGCTCTGCCGCTGAACAGCGGAGCGATCTTCACGGTCACTGTCCCGGGGGTCACACCGCCCGAGCAGGGAAAAGATCCCGACAATCCGCTCAATTTTGTGGGTGTGGCACTCGTGGGTCCCAAGTTCTTTGAGACGATGCAGATCCCCTTGACGTTGGGCCATGAATTCGCGGATGGGACAACGGTGGACGGCCCGTTGGCGCGCTGGTGAATGAGAGCTTCGTCGACCTCTGGCGGCTGGACGATGCGGTCGGACGAACAGTTGAATTCAACAAAACATCCTATGCAATTCAAGGTGTCGTAGGCGACACGACCTACATTGGACTGAAGGACGGGATTCGCCCAGCGGTCTATCTCCCGTTGTTGCGTGAGACGCCCGGAATTTACAAGGTGACCTACGAATTGCGGACGGCGGTAGAGCCGTTGTCACTGGCTGCCTCCGTGCGAGACGTCGTTCACATGGTGGATCCACGCGTGGCGGTGAGCAGCGTCGAAACTCAACAGGAACGCATCGACCGTACGATCAGCCAGGAGATCGCCTTGGCTCGCCTTGGCGGACTGTTCGCTATCGTCTCGCTGCTGATGGCCTGCATCGGCCTGTACGGAACCATGACCTACAACGTCGCCACGCGCACCAGTGAGTTCGGAATCCGCATGGCGCTGGGTGCACGGCGCTCCCAAGTGCTATGGAACGTATTGCGCCAGGTGATGTCCATTACGCTGGCGGGACTAGCCGTCGGAGCAGTAGCCGCGACCGCCGCCTCTCGCCTGGTCCAGAGCTTCTTATGGCAACTGGAGCCGACCGATCCTTTCGTGCTTGCGTTCTCGATCCTTGTTCTCGGACTCGCAGCATCGCTAGCGGGAATGCTTCCCGCATGGAGAGCCGCTCGCACGGATCCGGCCGAGGCGCTGAGAAGCGAATGACGAGCGAATAAAAAATGGCGCCGCAGGGACTTCCCCACAGCGCCATTGGTTCTTGAATCGGGTCTGGCTTACAGCTTCGACGCGAGCTCCTCACGCTTCTTCGCCAACGCCTCCGGCAGATGGCTGCCGAGCTTGTTGAACAATTTCTCGTGGCTGGCGACCTCCGCCTTCCAGGCGCCCTTATCGAAGGCCTGCAGGGCATCGAACTGCTCTTTCGAGAAGTTGAGGCCCGTCCAAAACAGGTCTTCGTAACGCGGCATCATGCCGATCGGAGTTTCGCGGCGCCAGAGGCGCGGCCGCGCGCGCGGTCGACGATCCACTTCAGCACGCGCATGTTCTCGCCAAAGCCCGGCCAGATGAACTTGCCGTTCTCGTCCTTGCGGAACCAGTTCACGTGGAAGATGCGCGGCGTCGAGCTCAGGCCTGCGCTGCATCTTGATCCAATGGCGGAAGTAATCGCCCATGTGATAGCCGCAGAACGGCAGCATGGCCATGGGATCGCGGCGGATCTTGCCCACGGTGCCGGCGGCGGCAGCGGTCGTCTCCGAGCCCATCGTCGCGCCGATGTAGACGCCCGCGCTCCAGTTGAACGCCTGATAGACCAGCGGCATGGTGGTGGCGCGGCGGCCGCCGAAGATCATGCGCGCTGATGGGCACGCCCTCCGGATCTTCCCAGGCCGGATCGATGGTCGGGCACTGCGAAGCCGGAGCGGTGAAGCGCGAGTTGGGATGCGCCGCTTTGGCGCCGGTCTCCTTGGCGATCTCCGGCGTCCAGCTTGTTCGCCCTGCCAGTCGATGCACTCGGCGGGCGGCTCATCGGTCATGCCTTCCCACCACACGCCCCCGTCCGGGGTCAGCGCGACGTTGGTGAAAATCGTGTTCTTCGCCAGCGTCGCCATGGCGTTGGGATTGGTCTTGTCGGAGGTCCCCGGCGCCACGCCGAAGAAACCCGCTTCCGGATTGATGGCGCGCAAGCGGCCGGTCGCATCCGGCTTGATCCAGGCGATGTCGTCGCCGACGGTCCAGATCTTCCAGCCCTCGAATCCCTTGGGCGGAATCAGCATGGCGAAGTTGGTCTTGCCGCAGGCGCGAGGGAAACGCCGCGGCGACGTAGGTCTTCTCGCCGCTGGGGATCTTCCACGCCCAGAATCAGCATGTGCTCGGCCATCCAGCCCTCGTCGCGCGCGATGTTGGAGGCGATGCGCAGCGCGAAGCACTTCTTGCCCAGCAGCGCATTGCCGCCGTAGCCGGATCCATAGGACCAGATCTCGCGCGATTCGGGGAAGTGCACGATGTACTTCTCGTCGTTGCACGGCCAGGGCACGTCTTTCTCGCCGGGGCCCAGCGGCATCCCCACGCTGTGCATGCAGGGCACCACGCGCTGCTCACCCTTTTCGATCTCCGCGAAGAATCCGGCACCCCGATGCGCGCCATGATGCGCATGTTGACCACGACGTAAGGCGAGTCGGTCAGCTGCACGCCGAATCTGCGACATCGGCGAGCCCACCGGCCCCATGCTGTACGGCAGCACATACATCGTGCGGCCGTTCATCGAGCCCTTGAACAACTCCTTCAGCTTGGCTCGCATCTCGGCCGGATCCATCCAGTTGTTGGTGGGGCCTGCGTCGTCTTTCGGTTTCCGAGCAAATAAACGTGCGGTCTTCCACGCGCGCGACATCGCTGGCATCGGAGCGGGCATAGAAGCAGCCCGGCCACAACTCCTGGTTCAGCCGGATAAACGTGCCGCTCTCAACCATTTCATCGCAGAGAGCATCGTATTCAGCTTGCGAGCCGTCCACCCAATGGATGTTATCCGGGGCGGTGAGCTCGGCCATCTTGTTGACCCACTCCACGAGTGGTTGATAGTTGCTGAGCGGCTGAGAGACTTCTCGGCCGAATTTGGCGCTAGTGTCAGTGTCCATTCTATATTGCTTGTGCCTACCGTTCTTTGAATTCCGTCGGGGGCGCCTTAAACGATACGCCGCCCGGCTCATAGCCGAACAGATGGATCCGCAATTTAGAGCCTGGGGCCCCTGTTCGCGCCATGTTTATCGACTGCAATCCCCATTTTTAATGGGAACCACAAGATAAGATAACAGTCTATCATGAGGGTATGGATTCCAGCGGATCCCAGTCGCCGCTTTCCAGCCGCTTGGCTTTGTCGCCAAGGCGGCTCCGTACCTTGTTTCCGCTAGCCATTGTCCTACTTTCGAGCCTGGTTCTGCAGGCGCAGACGCTGGAATTCGAATCCGGCGGTCTGACCTACAAAGCGGTCACCCACAGCGGGATCACCGTCATGTACGCGCCATTACCAACGCGTATCCTGGGCTATTCCATCGTGCAGATTGCCATCTCCAACGGCTCCGCGGAAACCTGGATGATCCGTCCGGAGGATACCGAGTATATTCCGGCCCAGGGCGCCCGTCTGAAAGCTCTGCCGGCCGCCGATGTCGTCGCCGACGTCTTCCGGCGCGCTGGCCGCGGCGATGTCGGCCGGCTGGTTGCGGTCTATGAATCGGCGCTGTTCGGCAATCCACGCTTTGAATCCACCAGCGGATACGAGAGCCGCCGGCGCGATGCGATGTCCTTCGGCTCCAACACCGGAATGCGAGCCGCGGCGGCCGCGTCCGCGATCATCCTGGGAACCAGTACGCTGGGGCCCGGGGAATCCACCGACGGCGCGATCTTCATCCCTCATCACAATCAGCCGCTCGCGGCCGGAACGCTGCGCGTGATCGTGCGAAAACCACTTCCCGAGAACCCACCGCCGCCGAACCTTCCGGGGCAACCGATCAATAGCGGCCTCGCCTTCGATTTCAAGATCGAGCCTCCACCAACGGATAAGTAAAGGAGAGCCGACATTCCTTGGCCACCGGCTTGCCCTCAGCGAGCGAAGGAGGAAGCTTTCGTGTAGGTGGCAGCCCGCGTGAAGGTTCACGTTCACCCCGTGCGCGGGGACCAGCAGCCCTTCTGCACGCCAGGTGCCGAAAAAGCGGCGGAGGCGCCTACCGGACCGTCGCCGCGACCCCTGCCGCTGATAACTCCGTTCCCGCATCGGCCTGCGGTGTCCGGAGATATGCCATCGCCACTGTCTTCTCCAGCGCCGGCGAATACGCCGCGCTCACGATCTCGCCCGCAGCGGCATCGCCCTGCGTCAGCTTCGTCCCTGCCTCGGGAGGCTTGGAAGTCTCAAGCAGCAATCCGCGCAGGTTCCGATGCACCTGCCCACGGCTGCGCACCCGCTCCACGATTTCCTGACCCAGGTAGCAGCCCTTGGTGAAGTGCATCGCCTGCGTCTGGCCGGTTTCCTGCACCAGATACTGATCGGTGATCTCTTCCCCGTAGCGCGGCTTGGCATGTTCCAGCCGCACGACGCGAGCCTCCTCGGCGGACGCCTCCGGCACACCCAGCTCGCGCAATTTAGACTTCAGTGTCTCTACCTGCTCAGCCGGCAGGATCAGCAGGAATCCTCCTGCACCGGTCAGGTCAATCCGCGCGACCCTTACTAGATCTGGCGTGCCGGGAATTCCGTCCCACGCGACCCAACCCTCCACCGACGCCGGAACTCCCGCGCCCAGCGACTTCAGGACCTTCGCCGCCTCGGGACCGTCCACCGCAATCGTCGCCGTCTGATCGGTCACATCCTCGAGCGTCACATCGTCGGCGATGATGTACTGATCCAGGTGCTTGAAAATGGCCTCGCGCAGCTCCGGCTCGCAATCGAGCAATAGCGCGTCCTCCAGGCACAGCACGTGGACATCCGCCAGAATCCGGCCATTGGCATTGAGGAAGAAAGCATACGTCCCTTGCCCCGGTTCCAGTTCTTCGATCTGATTGGTGCACATCGCATGCAACAACCGCTTGCGATCCTCGCCAATCATCTGGATCTTGCCTCGATCACTCACATCCCGCCAAGCGGCGGACTCGCGCAACGCCTTATAGCCGTTCGTCATTTCCTGGAGCTGGGTATGGACTTGGGAACTCACGGAATACGCCTCTCTTCCGTTAGTTTCGCAAACGGCGAACGGCCCCTGGCACCACCAGGGATATTCTCGTGCCCGCTCCCGGCGGCGAGCAGGCCAGCAGCGTCGTCTATACCCAAGAAAGGTCTATATCCGCGAGGGGTATGGGAATGGGCACCAACACACTCGCCCATACCCCGGGTTCCGGCTCCAGCTCCCCCAGGAGCGCGGCTTCCCCTCGGCGCAGTTCCCCGCGCTTCACTTGAGTGAGGGGATCTCTGGCCGGCGCGGCCACGGCTGCCACGTCGGAAGATCGGCGTTTCCGCTGTAGCTGGCGTCGCGGCGTGCACGGTTTGGAACAATACCAACCCATGCCTTCCTAGTGCGGGATCGCCTGGAAAATGCTCAGCTTTTCCACAGCCGGATTGCCCTGAACAACCCCTGATCCAGCCCTATCTCCACGACATTTAACCCACCGCGAGGCCCGAATATAGCCCTATCGCCTTTGCCAATAGGAGGATATCGGACCCTTGCAATACAGTCCTGGCTCCGATCCTCTACACGTCAGCACCGAACCGCGACCGGATAGCGAGCGCGCCTGGCCACAAACCACTTCCCTCGAAGCGTCAGCACTACCAACCGCCGATTCAGAAGCGCAAGCGGTAGCGCGCGCCAACGCACACTTCCGCGGTCCGCACCCCCCTCGAGGCGCCAGCCCCAGCCATTCGGAACCGCCATGCGGGAAGCATGCGCAACGCAAACGTCCCCTGCATCACAACTCCGGCTCCCTCCCACAGGTCGCTACAATCTTGAACATGATCCACGAGATCCTTCCCGTCGGCCTGCTCCAATGCAACTGCTCGATCTTCGGCGACGAAAACTCGCGCGAAGCCATTGTGGTCGACCCGGGCGATAACATCCCCGAGATTCAGGCGATTCTGGACAAACACGGCTTGAAGGTGAAGGCGATCGTGATCACGCACGCCCACATCGACCACATCGGCGGAGCCGCCAAGCTCAAGGCTGCCACCGGAGCTCCCGTCTACATGAACGCCAACGACGCCGAGCTCTACGATCACATCGACACCCAGGCCGCCTGGCTCCAAATGGAAACCCCCGACCGCACCGAGATTGATACCGAGGCGCGCGAAGGCGATACGCTCAAGCTCGGCGACGCTAGCTTTCATGTCCTGCATACGCCCGGCCACACGCAGGGCAGCATCTCATTGTGGATCCCGGAGGAAAACAAGCTGGTGGCGGGCGATACGCTCTTCGCCGGCAGCATCGGCCGCACCGACCTCCCCGGCGGCGATACGGATCAAATTCTCAGCTCGATTCACACCAAGTTGCTGACCTTGCCGGAAGACGCCGTCGTGATCGCGGGCCACGGTCCCAATACGACCATCGGTCGAGAAAAAGCCCGCAACCCCTTCCTGCAGACATAACCAGAGGGAGGGTGGGCTTTAGCCGGGGGGCCGGGGCTCACCCGCCCTTCTGAACCGCAACCGCTCGGGGGGCCGGGGTTCACCCGGCGGGAAGGTTCACCTTCCCAGTCCTCGAAGCGTTTACCCGCGCGGAGGGCGCACACCCGCAAGAACTGACATAACGTCTTCCGAATAATTTATATCTCTCGCCCCGGCAATCACTTCGCGTTTCACTTGAGGCTATGCAATTCGCTGCGTCCGCTATTTTCATGCACAAGAGACGACGCGCTCAAGCATAGGAGAGCCCGTTCGACCGAACCCTTCATCGGGGCGAACCGCGAGACCATGGCAATCCGCGGCGGTTAAAGTGCTATGTCCTGCTCCTGTCTGCAGGTAAAACCGATAGGGCCAACTTTGGAGGCGCCTTCATCGGCTTGTCTAACTTAGGCAAGCGCCACAGGTGCGTCCGCGGTCCGATTCCGCGACGCCACCACCTCCGCACCGACCCATCGCCGCTGCCCCGCCGTGGGGCGAGGTTCAGCTTGCGGAGGGCTTCAGTCCTCCCGCGCAAGAACCGCCAGAGCGCAACACTACTCCTGACCGGATCAACACTTTGAAGTCCGCGCGCCTGAAGACACGCGCCGGGTGTGCGACGCTACCCCTTCTTCCGCCCGACCGCCTTCTTCGCCGCCGCCGCGACCGGACCCGCACGCAGTCCGTACTTATCCAGCAACTGATCCGGCGTCGCCGACTCCGCGTAGGTCTCCTCGATCCCGACGAATTCCATCACCGCCGGATGCGTCTCGGCGACTACCTGCGCCACGCGGACACCCAGGCCACCATCCACCAGATGTTCCTCGGCGACCACGATCGCGCCCGTGTCCTTCGCCGCCGCGGCAATCGCGTCTCGATCCAGCGGCTTGATGGTGTGCATATCGACGACCCGCGCCGAAATCCCTTCACCCTCCAACTGCACGGCCGCCTTGATCGCTTCAGCCACCATGAGCCCGGTCGCAATCAGCGTCACATCAGACCCATCGCACAGCGTCACGGCTTTCCCGATCTCGAACTTCTGATCGGCCTCATGCACGATCGGCACTGCCGGCCGCCCTGCGCGGATAAACACCGGACCCACATGCTCTGCAGCCGCTTTCACCAGCGCCCGCATCGAGACCTCATCGGCCGGACTGATCACCGTGAATCCCGCCAGCGAACACGCCAGGCTCAGATCCTCAATGCTCATCTGCGAGGGTCCGTCTTCACCGATCGAGATGCCGCTATGCGTGCCCACGAACTTCACGTTCACGTTGGGGAACGCCGCGGTGACGCGCATCTGCTCGAACCCCTTGTTCATAATGAATGCGGAAAAGCTCGCCGCGAACGGGATCTTTCCCGTGGTTGCGAGCCCGGCGGCGATTGCCACCATGTTGGCCTCGGCGATACCGCACTCAATGAACCGCTCCGGGAATTTCTTGCCGAAGTCGTGCGTATGCGTGGACTTCGAAAGATCCGCATCCAGCGCCACGACATTCGGGTTCGTCTCCCCGAGCTCCACCAGCGCATCGCCGAACGCGGCGCGCGTCGCCTTGCCCTTTTCCAGCTTGAAATCTTTTGCCTGTTTCATGGTTGCGGTTTTCATTAGGACAACTCCATTAGGACAATTCCGCCAGTGCCGCGGCGCACTGTTCTTTGCTGGGCGCTTTGCCGTGGAATTCAGGATTGTTCTCCATGAAGGAGACCCCTTTGCCCTTGATCGTATTCGCGATGATGCAGGTGGGCTTGCCCTTGGTCGAGGCCGCCTCGGCCAGCGCCTTCTGCAGCGCCGGGATGTTGTGCCCGTCGATCTCGAGCGTATGCCACCCGTACGCTTCCCACTTGGCCTTTAGCGGTTCCAGATCCAGGATGTCTTTCACAAACCCGTCGAGCTGGATCTTGTTGTAATCCACGATCGCGACCAGGTTGTCGATCTTATGGAACGGCGCCATCATGGCTGCCTCCCAGATCTGCCCTTCCTGGATCTCGCCATCCCCCAGCACCACATAGGTCCGGGATTCGCTGCCGTCCATCTTGGTGCCGAGCGCCATCCCTATGCCCAGTGACAATCCTTCGCCCAGCGATCCGGTGGATGCCTCCAGGGACGGGAGGAACCGCACGTCCGGATGCCCCTGGTACGGCGATCCGAGCTTCCGCAGCGTCATCAGCTTGTCTTCCGGGCAATAGCCGAAGTCGGCCATCACCGGATACAGAATCGGGCAGCAGTGCCCCTTGGACAAAATGAAGCGGTCGCGACCCGGCGTGTGTGGAGCGTCAGGATCATGCCGCAGCACGTCGTACCACAGCGTCACGACAATCTCGGCGGCCGAAAGCGATCCGCCCGGGTGTCCTGACCCAGCTTCGGTAATCATCTCGATCGCCGTCCGCCGCATGCGCTTGGCAAGAGCGGCCAGCTTTTCCGGGTCACTGGTCTGGAGCCGGTGCCGCGCGGGTGTTGTAAGGGATTGCATTGCGTTTATCAGATTACCAAGGGCCGGAAACCGGCCCTACCCCCACTCCTGCCTGAGGGTCCTTTCTTCATTTGTGCCCGGCGGACGATCTCGGGCGGCGGAATCCATTCCGCGTCGCCAGCGGTTCCGCTGCTCAATTTCCCGTTCTCAACGCCAGTACGTTCTATAGGTCTTCGCCATTAGAGCATGTGTGGAAGCGTCAGCCGATGGCCCCGGCACGACGGGCCTTTGGAGGGCCGAGGCTCCCGATCCGGGAGGGGGATCCGCTACCTGGGCCGCTCATCGCTACTTGGTACCTAAGAGTTTTCCAGGCAGGAAATGTTTCTGGCGATCACCCGCCGCACCCAGGGGCCTATATTCGAAGATCGAGTCTATGTTGGCGGCGCCATGCGCCGCCAACGGAATCCTTATACGAGGAGCTTGCCCACTCCGTGTGCCTACAATGGGGGGACGCAATGGACAAGCGCCGCATGTGCCCGAATTGCCGGGCCTTCATCACCACCGACGACAAGGTCTGCCCCTACTGCCAGGTACAACTGGGACGCCGGGTCCCGGACACCCGGACCTCTGACGCGGTCGGCATTCCCGCGGACAATTTCGTAACGATGATCATCCTGATCATCAATACGGGGCTGTTCGTATTGACCGCGATGCGATCTTCCGGTGGGTTCATGGGGATAGACAACCGGACGCTGGTCGAGTTCGGGGCCAAGTACGGCCCCTTGATCTTTGGCGCGGGACAGTGGTGGAGACTGCTCACCGCCGGGTTCCTCCACGGCGGAGTGCTGCATATCGCGATGAACTCGTATGCGCTCTTCATGCTGGGGCCCATTTCGGAACGCCTGTTCGGGACCTCGCGTTTCATGGTGATCTATGTCACGGCGATCGTGGTCGGTTTTATGGCAAGCGCGTGGGCACTGCCCATGACTCCATCGATCGGCGCCTCGGGCGGGATCACCGGGTTGATCGGAGCCCTGCTGGGGCTCGGATATCGGGAAAAGAGCCATATTGTGAATCAGTTCCGCAGTGCGCTGATTCAGAACACCATCCTGATGATCGTCATCGGATTTCTGCCGGGCATTGACAATTACGCCCATGGGGGCGGGTTCGCCGCCGGATTCGTCGTCGCCTATCTGGCCGGATCCCCGACCCGAAACTCTTCGGTCGAAGGCCTCTGGAAAATCCTGTCACTGGTGGCGGTGGCGATCGTCGCGTTTTCGTTTGTCGAGATGTACCTCGCGTTTGGCTCCTATAACTTCTGATTCCTACCACGAACGCCAGCAGCTCCCCGAGCATAATCCCCGTAGTTTGTTTGGAGAGGCGACGTATTTGAAAGCTTGCGCTATCATGCCCTTCAGATATGGCATCCCGCAGCGTAAATAAAGTGATTTTGGTAGGCCATCTCGGGCGTGATGCCGAGACCGCCTACACCGCCTCGCAGACTCCGGTCACCAAATTCTCGGTGGCGACCAACCGGAGGTGGAAAGATCAGGCTTCCGGCGAATGGAAAGAAGAAACCAACTGGACCAACGTGGTCCTGTGGCGGCAGGAGAACCTGGGGCAGTATCTGACCAAGGGCAAGCAGATCTATGTCGAGGGGCGCCTGCAGACGCGCTCCTATGACGACAAGGACGGCCGCAAGGTGTGGACCACCGAGGTGATCGCCGATAACGTCATCCTGCTCAGCGGTGGCGGCGGTGGCGGCGGCGACGATTACGGCGGGGACGAGGCCCACGGCGGCGGCTATGGCGGTGGTGGATCGCAGCCCCAAAGCAGGCCACGGTCGCGCCAGTCGGCTCCTTCGGGGCCCCCGCCGGATACGATCGACGACGACGACGTCCCGTTTTAGGTCGGGCGAGCTTCAGCGCCTGGCAATGTGGGGCGAGGTTCAGCTTGCGGAGGGCTCTTAGCCCTCCCGGGCACTTTCGGTCTTGTGGCAACGCAAACCGTTCTCACATTCGCGATTGGGGCGCGAAGACGGACTGCTCGATTTAGCGAAAAAGGCGCCACGGCTAGCCGACCCCGGTCGAACGCTTCGAGGTCTGCGCGCCTGAGGGGCGCACGCCGAGTGAACCTCGGCCGCCAGATAATGACGGACGCATCCTACGTCTTCGACCCCCACTCCGACGACGCTGAACTCGAGCGCCTGAAGCTCCTCGAGCAGGCGCACGACCCGCAGACGATCGAACTCCTCACTCCGCACGTGACCTCCGGGACCACGTGCCTCGAAATCGGCCCCGGTGCGGGTTCCATCGCTCGGTGGATGGCCGAGCGCGTGGACACCGGCGGAGTTCCCGGCGAGAAGCAGGGAGCGGTGATCGCGATGGACGCCAACGCGCGCTTCCTTCAAGAAGAGGATGGCGACCACGCCATCGCCCGCAACCTCCGCGTCATAGAGGCCGACGTTACCACCCAGAATCTTCCGCCGGACACCTTCCATGTGGCGCACGCGCGTTTCGTGTTTCTCCATGTGGCCGAGATCGAGAAGGGCTTACATAACATGGTGCGGGCGCTGCGGCCCGGCGGCGTCCTCGCGCTGGAGGAGCCGGATTTCACGCTTTCTAAGCTCGCCGAAGGTTCGCAGGAAGACGCGCAGGCCGTGGACCGCGTGCATCAGGCCATCGTCCGGCTGTATGTCGAAAAGAACGTCCGTCCGTACCTGGGCTCGCTGTTGCCGGTAATCCTGACGCGCCTGGGCCTGGAGGGGATCGACGTCCGCACGCATGTTCCCTTGGAGCGCGGCGGCGATCCGGTGGCTCGGGTGATGGAGCGTTCGGTGACGTTCCTGCGTTCGGCGCTGGCTGGGACAGGTGTCGCCAGCGATGCGGACATCGCGCGCTATCTGGAACTGGTCACCGATCCGGGCGTGTGGATGTGGCACTATGCGACGGTGTCGGCGGTGGGCCGGCGACCGAAGTAAGCTATCGCACCAGCTCTGCTCCGCCGAGCGCTAGATGGCGATCGGTTGACCAGCAGACTTTAATGCGATGTTTTTTCATTGTCCATAGACCGTGTGCGTCCGCCATTGTGAGTTGTTGGTCGTCATACTTCGTTAGGACATCCCGAATCGCGGGGACGGTCTTTCCGTCCATCGCCATGATCTGCAAGGCCGGCAAAGCATCGAGAAATGCCAAAAACTGCATTGCTCTGGAGTGGTCATAGCGACGAAGAAACCATGCGTGACCTTCGGCAACCACTAAGGCGGAAGTCACAAGCCTGGGAGGGGCGGCAAAGAGCCTTCGAAATAAAAGATGGTGACTGTCCGACTTGTCCAGAAATGCAATAAATGCTGAGGTGTCGACGTAGGCAACGCCAATCGGCACGGCCCGGGTCGATCGAATGGGTGTAACCTTCCGTAAACCGCGTTTAGTCCTTGTTGCCATAGATCAACTCGTCGATCTTCTGGCTGGATTCAGGATCTCCGGATTCGACAAAACCCGCGTAACGCATCCATGGAGGTTCGCCTGAAGGGGGTAACTTGTCTCGAATCGCCCGCCGTACAAATTCGGCCACGGAAACCCCGGCCTGCGCGGCTTCTTTTCGGGCAAGCGCATACTCTTCCGGATCCAGACTGATTTGGGTGCGGATCATGTTATCACCTTCCATATCGATGATAACACTCTAATCCCGGGTTGCTTAGTCGAAGGCATCAATCAACTCGAGTTTCCTGCGCCCCGCCAAACCGCCTTCGCTATGATTTGAGTATCCACGTGAAACACATTGAATACAGGATGCATTCCGCCTTGCTGACCGGAGCGGGCCTCATGCTGGTCCTGACCTCGGAGCGGATGCAGCTCGGCGTGAACCGCCTGATTGTGCTGGTGGCGATGGCCGGGCTCTTCCATGCCGCCTCGGTTGCGCTGACCTTGCAGCCGCGGCCACCGAGGCTGCGCAGCCTTCTGTTCCTGGCCATTGCCGCGGTGCTCAGCATCGGGACGCCGATCCTGGGCGTGGCCCTCTCCGGACCCATCCTCGACCTCTTGTCTTCGTCCAACAACGTCGTTGCCGACGTCGGCGTGATTGGCATCTTCGTCCTGGCGGTCGCGCTGGGCACTGCGGCCTACTGGCTGTTGATTCGCTGGTACTGGCTGGACTGGCTCAGTGGGAGCGACCTGCGCATCACGCTTCTGGCGTGTGTTTTAGCCGTGATCGTGGCCTTCCCCCTCACGCCCTACGCCACCGCCGCCATCGGCCGCGACGCCGGACTGATTCCGTTCCTGGCGTGGTGGGCCGCCTTCTCCTGGTCCCTGGCGTTCACCGAAACGCGGCGCAGACGGGCCGAGAAGAGCAAAACCGGCACGCGCGCACGCGTTGCGGGCTAGCCCTAAACCTCTAATTGCGACCTGCGCATTTCGCGATCCGTTAGTCTAAACAAAGTGATACGCGACGCGGTGCAATCCGTTGTTTTGTTGGCTTTCGTCTGCGCGTCTGCTTTGGCGCAGGCCGCTCCGCAAGCGGCTCCCGAACTCAAGCCCTGCGACCTTCCCGGAGTAATTGGAGATTCCCTCTGCGGCGAAGTCGAAGTTCCCGCGGATCACAACAACACGGATGGCAAGACCCTGCGGCTTCGCGTCGTCGTGTTGCCCGCCACGGAAACCGCCGATCCCGATCCGGTTGTCTATCTCGCCGGCGGCCCGGGAGCTTCCGCCATCGCCTCCGCCGGCGCCCTATCCGATCGACTCCGCGAACTGCGCCGCACCCACGACCTCGTGTTCATCGATCAGCGCGGCACCGGAGGCAGTGTTCCCTACAACTGCCGCATGGTCACCGACGATGGACGCACCGCTTCGCTCGGCTCACCGTCGTTTCCGCAGGAGCTGATCGAGCAGTGCGGGAAAGGTCCGGAAGGCTACCCCTCGCGCCTGTTCACGACCTGGCAGGCGGCAGACGACCTCGCGGCCGCAACCTCCGCGCTCGGCTATGACCGGCTCAATTTATACGGAGTTTCCTATGGCACGCGTCTGGGTCTGGTCTTCCTGAACCGGCATCCCGACCGCGTTCGCACCCTGACCGTGCAAAGCGTCGTGCTGCCATCGCTGCCGATTCCGCTTGCCGGGACGCTGGCCGCCGAGGGATCCTTGCAGCGGTTGCTCGCCGATTGCCGCGCGGATGCCCGCTGCCAGGAGGCCTTTCCGGATCTCGCCGAAGAGACACAACAGCTCCTTTCGCGCGGAGACGAATCCGGATTCGTTTTCAATACGGCGGTCACCGCGGCGCTCTACGATCCACGCATTTCGGCCGGGCTGCCGGCGGCGATTCACCAGGCCGCGCAAAATCAATACCAGCCGCTGCTGAATCTTGCCGCGGGGTCGCGCAACGATTCCGGTGCGACGGGGCTCGCCAGCGGAGCCTATCTCGCCGTGTTGTGCACCGAAGACGTTCCGTTCATCGATGAAGCTGATCTCACCGCTGCCGCCGAAACGATGTTCACGGATCGCAACTTGCGTGGATTGATGGGAACCTGTAGCGCCTGGCCCAAGGTCGAGCTGCCCGTCACCGCGCGCGAGTTGCCTGATGCTGACGCGCCAGTCCTGCTGATCGCCGGTGAACTGGATCCGGTCACTTCCGCCGAGCAGGCCGAACTCGCCGCGGAGCGATTGCCCAACTCCCGCCTGATCGTTCTGCGCGCCACCGGCCACTCTGGCGCCTCCAACGACTGCGCGGTCGATCTGCTCACGCAGTTTGTGGCTGCGGGATCGGCGGAATCTGATCGATACAAGTTGCTCCGGGAAAGGTCGCCGGCCGGCGTTTCCGGTGCCGTTCCCGTCACTGGAACTCGGGCCAAGAACGCCCTGATCCGTACATGATGTGGGGCGAGGTTCAGCTTCTGGAGGGCTTCAGTCCTCCCGCGTAGTACAGGACCGTCGCCGCGCCACCCCAACTCCCTGTCAACCGGCCGCCACCACCCACCGAGAGCAAGCGAGATTGCTGACACTTGCAGTGGTTTCGAAAGGGGGCGTGTCCGTTGACGCTCGCTACGGCTCGCGCTTCTGAACGTGGACGTTCACGCCGGCTCAACCTGCTGCGGCGCGACCAGAATCTGCACCGGCGCGAGCTTCCTCCGCCCCAGCGTCACTTCAAGCAGATGCGGCCCGGGAGCAGTCCCTTCCGGCAACCGAAAGTTCACCTCGAACTTCTGGGGACGTGGATCGACGCAGAAGAATTCCAGGTTCTCCACCGGCCGCCCGCCGACCCTCGCGGCGATCTCTTCCGGGTGCACAATCTCTTCCAGCGTCATCTTGACGTGGCCGGTTTCGATGCGATTCCCCGCCACCAGATTCACGCCATCGGTCACCGATCGAACGCACGGCACCGACGGCCCCGGCGGAATCACGCGCAGCACCGTGGGTTTGGCAATCGGCTTGTCCAGCCAGCGGAGCTCCACCGGCAAAAGCCCGGTCGCCTCCAACTGCGGCAACACTACGGATACCTGCTGCAGCCCTACATTATCCGGCGGTCCAATGTAGGTCACCGTGCCCAGCGAGTCGCCCACCAGCACGTGCAAATGATGCAACCCCGCTTCGGGGGAAGATTCTCCAGCCACAGCGAGATGGACGCGAAGCGCCCGCGGCTGGGCGCCACCGGCTCCGAGCTTTGCGCATTCGTGATGCGCCGGATCCGCACCGTATCTGGCGCGAACTCGGCGTCTTCCTGCCGCATCTGCCAACCCGGCTCGTGCTTGCGCCAGGTGGTCCACATATATTGTGTCGAGGCGCCTTCCAGCGCCAGGAGCTGCATGTCGTTGGTCTGGGTGAACTCCATCAGCTCCATGCTGGAGAAACGAGCCCCGGCCCACGTGTCATAACCCGACACCATGCTCTGCGGCAGTCCGTTGAACTGTAGCCGCGCGAGCCCACCCGGCCGGAGTACGCGATGGATTTCGCGCATGTACTGCATGACGACGTCGCGCGTCGGAATGTGCTGGAACACCGCGTAGGAATAGACGAAGTCGATCGATCCGTCGGCGAAAGAGGTCAGGTGCGCGCCGTCGGTCGCCTCTACGCGCGCGCTGGGAATATCGGCGAGCTTCTCCTTCGCCAGTGCAATCATCGCGTCGGAGACGTCGACGCCATAGATCTCGGCGAAGTGGCGGCTCATCGGTCGCATCAGGCGACCCGGACCGCATCCGATCTCCAGCGCCTTCCAACCCGCGCGCGCTGATTCCGGAACGCGCGTCAGCTCGGTTTCCAGGCTGTTGACGATCTCGGTCGCCGTCGCGAAAAACGCGGCATCGTCCTGGTCGCGCGCACCGAAAGCGACGTAATAACCGGCGTCTTCTTCGGCCCGCGCGTTCCAATCGTCGCGCATGCGGCTGGAAATTTCGGCGTCAGCCATATCCCAACAAGCTTACGCCATGTGGGGCGAGGTTCAGCTTGCGGAGAGCTTCAGTCCTCCCGTGCACATCCGGTCTGCTCCAAACAATCCTCGCTTCCGTCAGTCGCCGGTTCCGAGAGCGGAAGCATAGGCGGGGCATGTCCCCTCTCCACGTCGGTGGACTTTCCTGAAAGTGGGGAGGTCGGGACAGCAAACGCTACTGCAGACAGGCTGACCTAGGAGTGCGAAGCACCATTCGGTCGGGAAACAGCATGAACGCTGCTGCAGGTGAGCTGCACAGAAGGTGCAAAGCACCCTGCAGGTGAGCTGCCCAAAAGGGCGCTTAGCGCCCTATTTGCGGCTGGAGTAGCGATTCAGCTCGGTGAGCAGAGCCTCGGCCGAGGCCGGAGCCTTGGTCCCGCCGGTCAGGATCTCGCGGTTGGAGATCTTCTTGCCGTAGAGCTCCTCATTCCAATCGGCGTCGGGCCGCAGGGACGCGCCTTTCAACGAAACACCCGCGAACAGACCGCGCGAACGCGACCAGGTCAGGATCTCCGCCGTCATCAGCGCATCGGTTTCCGCCTGCGTGGTTCGGCCCACCGGGCCCGCCGCGGCCGACGCTTCTCCGCCCAAGGTGAACTTGGAGGAAAGTAGCCGGTCCATGCCCTTCTCATTCATCACCAGCATGAAAACGTCCGTCTCCGAACCGCCGATCTGCAGTCCGAAGCTGCCGCCCTCCACGCGAACCGCCGCCGGAGCCGACCATCCCAGGCCATCCGAATTGCGGCAGGTCGCGAACCCCTTGCCATACTGCGCGCCGATAATGAACGCGCCTTTCTTGAGGTCCGGCACCACGATCACACATTGCGCCTTATTCAACAGATCTTGCGGAATGGACTGATCCGGTATGTCCATCACCTCGCGCAGCGCGACGGCGGCGGCTTCCAGACGTTCAGTAGCGGCCGGGGCCGCGGTGAGGACCGCCGCTCCCAGCATAGTTACGCTCAACAATTTCCAGTTCATGGCATCTCTCCAGCTTCCCTTGGCTTGTCTGCGCTGTCTCTCATGATCGCACAGAAAACATTCTGTATCCTCAATGTTTTTTGCGATTTCGCGTGAGCAGCCTGCCCCGGCCTTCGGGTGGCGCGTAGAGCGGCTGAACGCATGAGTTACGAATCCTCCCCAACTCTCCTTGTATGGCGTTGTGCGGGACGGGATTCGTGTTGAGTCTACGTTTGAATTTAATGGATGGATCGCAACGCCGCAGCGTTACGGCAAAAATTCGGCGAACCTGCGCGCGCCGCCCTAGGAATCCTGTTCAACGATGCTGGATACCTCGGCATTGCGCACGCCGTAGGTCTTTCGAATCAGGCGGCACAGCTCCGCCGCCACCCGCTCGGGTTTCTCGTCCTTGTCGATCTCCAGTTCCACCTTCAGATACACGTCACTGCGCGGCATGTGACGATCATAACCCGGCGACTACAAAAAGCCCGTAAGCTACGATGAAGGCATCGCCAGAGGCGTCCCCGTGCATGCAACTCACGAGTTGGCATGCCGTTTTTTATGGACGCTTGTTCTTATGAACTTGTTCTTATGAATGAGACTTGCACCATCTGCGAGAAGCGCCCAGCGCGGCGACGCTGTCCGGGAACCAAATCCACCGGCAGGCTGGCGGGGGTTCCTGCGACGCCGGTGGTGGCGATCTGCCCGGCCTGTTGCGGACGCGAACGGGAAATTTCGATCGACTGCCCGCTCGACTGCGACTACCTGCGCGAAGCCCGCCGCCACGAGCACTTCGGCCTCGCGAACTTTGAAGCGAAAGAGTACGAATCGATTCCCCATCGCGAGATCGAGGTCAGCCAACGATTCCTGCGCGAGCATGAGGTGGAGCTGATGGGCATCGGCCAGGCGCTGGCCGAAGTGATGATTGCCAAGCGAAGTGTCGACGCCGAAGCCGCCGCGGCCGTGGAGAGTCTGATCCAGGCCTACAAAACCAGCCAATCCGGGCTGATTTATGAGGCTCCTCCGGAGGACCCCGCCGCTGAAACCATCCGCGCTCACGTCAAGCAACGGATTGGGTTCCTGCGCGAGCAGATCCCCGCCGAGATCGGCGCCGACGCTCCCGCCGATGTCAGAGCCCACTTCGGGGCCGGCTTCCTGAATGACGAGATCGTCACGAAGGTGCTGATCTTCCTGCAGCGGCTGATCCTGCAACACAGCAACGGCCGCCGCCGTGGACGCCGCTTTTTCGAATTCCTGCTCGCCTACTTCGCGGCCCCGCCGGAGAATGAACCCCAACCCAAAACGGGAGCATTTACGCAGGAGTAACGATGGAGGAAATCGGCTACATCCTGTTCGCGCACGGTTCGAGCGTCGAGCCCGCTAACGAAGCGGTCCGCCAGATAGCCTCGCGCATGGCGCAAGCCGGCGGCTTCCCGATCGTCGAAACCGCGTTCCTGGAACTTGGCCAGCCCGACCTCGCCGGCGCCGTTGCCAAGATCGCCGATCGCGCATCACGCATCGTCATCGTTCCCTATTTCCTGACCTACGGCATTCACTTGCGCCGTGACCTCCCGAACCTGATTGCGGAGGTCCGCGCCGCGCATCCCGGCCTCGACATCCAGGCCGCGCCGCCACTCAGCGAGCAGGCCGGCGTCATCCAGCTCCTGGTCGATGGCGCGCGTCAGCTCGCCGACAAGAAAGCCGATAAAAACGATCCAGCGGAGTTTCATGGCTGAACCCCTCACCGCACGCTTCCTCTCCTCGCGCGAGATCGCCCCCGACGTCCGGCACTTCGTCTTTGAAGCCGTCGGACTGGAGCGGCTGGATTTCGTTCCCGGCCAATTCGTCTCCTTAACCGCGATGTTACCCGGCGCGGACGGGCAGGAGCGAAAGATTACCCGCGCCTATTCACTGGCTTCACCGCCGTCCGGCGACAATCGTTTCGAGCTTTGCCTCAATCGCGTTCCGGGCGGCCACATGTCGCCGCATCTGTTTTCCATGCTGCCCGGCGATACGATCGAAATGCGTCATCCCCTGGGCGGGTTCGTGCTCCGCGAGCCTCCCGCCGACTCGATCTTCATCGCCACGGGCACCGGCGTCGCCCCGTTCCGCGCGATGCTGCAGGCACATCTGAAGAAAGGCTCGCCGCGGTTCACCCTTTTGCTGGGATCGCGCTATGAGGACAATCTCCTCTACCCGGAGGAGTTCGAAGAGATGGCCCAACGGCATCCCCACTTCACCTTCGTGCCGACCCTTACCCGCCCAGGTCCGAACTGGAAAGGACGAACCGGGCGCGTCCAGAAGCATCTGACTGAGGTCATCGACGGGCGCACGGCGACCAGCGACCTTGCGGTCAATTTCTACCTCTGCGGCATGCACGAAATGGTGGAGGAGCTTCGCAGTATCTTAAAAGATGCCGGCTACGACCGGAAAAAGATCCGAACCGAAAAGTACGATTGATCTGGCCCTGCGCCGCATAAGCGCCGCCTGAGCCCCGAATCGGATCCAACCATCGCCATGAAACAAACCATCGTGTTGATTCTGATCGCGGGGATCGCGTTCGCCGTCGTCGCCGCCGTGATGACCCAACTGATGCCCGCGCCTTTGCAGGAATCCGATTATCTGGTCATCGGATCCATCGCAACGCTGGTGGCGATGCTGGCGATCTTCATCGCTCTGGTTATGACCAAGCTGAAATCCAGCGACCTGTTTTTCAAACGTCGAAAAAAGAACGAATAGCGAGGTCCCGCATGATGTTGGCATCGAAATTCGCATCATCGATCACCGTTTCATCGATCATCTTTTCCGGGCCCGTTCGCACCATCGGTTTCCTGTGGGTATTGCTGGCGATGGGAGCCGGGCTGCACGCCCAATCCGCCTACACGGTTCGCGCCGGGGAAGCCGTCGAAATCGCTACGACGTCGGCTGCCAAGGACGCGGTCCGGAAGCTATCGGCTACCCGCGCCCGCGCGGTGAAAAACGAGGTCGCCGTCCCGGGGATCGTCGTCGGTCACGACCCGACCGGCGAGCATCTGATGGTCGCCGCCTCCTTGCTGACCGAGCCCGGCGACTACTCCGTGCAACTGCCCGCCGATCTCGCCGGCGCGCCGTCCTTCATTAACCTCAAAGTCGAGCCGCGGACCTTTCGTTTCGCCCAACCTGAACGCCCGCCGGTGATCCTGCTGAACGGCTGGCAGGTTTCGCTGACCGGCGACTGCCCCGTCTCGCCCAATTCCAGCTCCACCTACGGCGATCTCGAAACCACCCTCACCGCCGGCGGAGCTTCGCAGGTCATCTTCTTCGATAACTGCGTCGAGGACCCCAAAGGCAAAATCGAGGACCTCGGCAATCGCCTCGGCGACGCTATCCAAATGGTGCTGTCGAATTCCGGGGCCACGCAAGTCGACCTCGTCTCGCACAGCATGGGTGGACTGATCGTGCGCGGTTATCTCTCCGGTGTGCAGGCCAATGGCGATGTGCTGCCGCCCGCCGATCCGCAGGTGCGCAAATGGGTCGCCATCGCGACGCCAAATTTCGGCTCCTATGCGGCGGCCACCTATCGAACGGAGCTGGCCATCGATCCGCAGGCGCTGCAGATGATCCCGGGCAGCAATTTTCTGTGGAACCTGGACACGTGGAATCAGTATGGCGACGACCTCCGCGATGTCGACGTGCTCGCCTTGATCGGCAACAAAGGGAGCCAAAACAGCGGCAGCCAGCCGCCCGCCGGCGCCAGCGACGGGATCGTCGCGGTCACCAGCGCATCGATGATGTTCGCCCGCCCGGGGATGCGTTCGCGCGCGCTGCCCTACTGCCACATCACGTCCAGCCTGTTGATCAGCCTCTTCATGAACTGTTCGGGCACCGGCATCGCCCTGGCTTCCGAGACGCATCAGGCGGTGCAGTCGTTCCTGGAAGGCTCCTCCGGCTGGCAACGGATCGGAACGCCTGTCAACACGGCTCCGGCAACCGCGCAACTGAGCGGGATCTATGCCGCTGCATTCGCCGCCAGCGGTTCGCGCCTGACGGATCTGACCGGCGGATCTTTTGGCTCGAAGACCCTCGACCCGGGTGCGCTTAGCGGAACCGTGTTCTATCTCACCGATGTCACCGGCTCCGGAGACCTGTCGCTTTCCAGCCCTTCGGCCGGGACCCAGAGCTGCGGAAAAGTCATTCCGCCGCCGACCTTCACCTCGGTCTACCGCTGCAAGAGCGGACCGGTTCTCGAATCCGTCGCTCCGTTGCGCAGCGATCAACTGGGTAAGGTCGTGGCCTCCGGCGGCAGGATCACTCTCACCGGCAGCAACCTCGGCGCATCCTGCGGCAGTTGCCAGGTGAAGGCGTTTTCCAGCACGAATCCCACGGGCATGGCGCTGAACATCGTCTCCTGGGACAGTACCTCGATCCGTGCCGACCTTCCCGCTGACTTCAGCGGCCTGGTTCGCTTGGAACTGCAGGCCGACAGCGGGAATGACACGATTTGGGTGATGGCCTCCAGCAGCGCCCCGGCGCAATTGACGCCCCGGATCTCCTCGGTTGGCAATGGCGCCAGCCAGCAGCACGGTATCCCTGGATGGTCCTGGTTCACGATCAAGGGCATCAATCTCGCCCCCGATACACGTATCTGGACCATCGACGATTTCAATGGCGACGCCCTGCCGCTGGAACTCGACGGCGTCGGCGTCACCGTCGGCGGCGATCCGGTCGCGGTCTACTACATCAGCCCGACGCAGATCAACGCGTTGGCCCGAGCGCCGATGAGCGATTCGGCGGATGTCCTGGTCACCAATGCCAACGGGGAAACCGAGCCCTTCCTCGCCATCACGCCGGAGATCCTGCCCGGGCTGTTCCCCTTCACGCCGCAGAACAATCGCTATGTCGCAGGCGTGAACTACCCGGACGGGTCCTACCTCGGTCCGGCGGACCTCTTCAACGGCGCGGTGGTGACGCGCCCGGCCCGGCCTGGGGAAATCGTACTGCTGTTCGGAACCGGCTTCGGACCCACCTCGCCGCCGGTCCCCGAACTGACAGTTTTCGGCGGCGCAGCTCCCACGACGAATCCGGTGACCATCACCTTCGGCGGCACGCCCGCGACAGTTCAGTTTTCCGGGATCTCCACCAACGGACTCTACCAGTTCAACGTGATCGTTCCGAACCTGGCCCCCGGCGACTACGAAGTCATCGCCACGGTGGACGGCATCTCGTCGCCCCCGGGCATCTTCATCACCATCGGCGCCCAGTAAAGAGGGAGGGCCGGGGTTCACCCGGCGTGCGCCTTGAGGCGCACAGACTCGAAGCGAGATCGGTGGTGGGGTCTAAGTTATTCTCTTCACTTCTGCCTCCTTCTCGTCACCGCCCGCGCGCGGCGGCCTGCCCGGCTCCAGAATTATGAAAATAGGGATGTTATCGGAACGGCGTGGGTGATGCCGAGGACGCTTGCTCGGCTGGCGCGGCGGGATCTCGCCAAGCGCGTTCCCTGGCGTTACATCGCGGTTACCCGCTCGCGTTCCGGGATGGTTACCGGCTGGTTACATCGCGTCGAGGCAGGGAACTATTGGGACTCGCCGCGCATCGCGCGCAGACGCCGGACCACGTCCATCGCCGCGGAGCTTGGAGTACCGGGATTGGACCCGGTGGGGCCGGGAACCGCGGGTTTGGGGGCGGCGGGTGGTGGAGTCCCGGGTCCATTGGAGACAGGAACGGTAGAGCTGGAACTCACTGGCGCGGATCCGGTTTGCCGAAATCTTGTTGGCCGGGCCGGCGCCGGGTTGGGATTCGATTTGGGGGGGATCGCCACAGCGGGGTTCCCAACGATGGGCCTGCGGTGGGCCGCCGCGGAGGCTCCATCCAGCGAGTTTTGTGGATGTGCGGGATGCGCCGCCCCTACTGGGCCCGACCCAGGTCGCGGCGCGGCCGGGAGCCCGTTCGTCACCCCGATCGCCAGATCCCTGGGCACGCTGACCCGCATCCGTGCCGGACTCGGTTGAATCGGAGCGGTCTCGCGTCGTCGCCGCAAGGATGCCGTGGAAGGAGACGCCGAGGAAGCCGCCGGGAACATCGGTATTGCGGACCTGCCTGCCGGCCCCCCTGCCCTTTCCCCTGCCGATTGCGCCAAGCTGGCTCGCATCCGTTCGGTTACCGACCTCGCGGCGCCATTCGCGGATGCAGGCACGGATATTCTACGCTCCCTCACTGCCGGGATGGTTGGCTCTTTGGCCGCCGGTGCGGGATCTGCGGACTGGGCTACAGCGGGCGGGCTCGCCGCCGGGACCCGAACATTCGGCACATGCACTCGCGGAATGGAGATTTTGCGGCGCGCGGGATCCTGTGGAGAAGATTGCTGTGGCGCGGGTTGGTGTCGCTCTGGCTGCTGTCGCGAAACCGGCGAAGTTGCTTGCATCGGGCGAGCCGTCGGAACGCGCTCCGGCGCGGCCATCGTGGGGATTGCCCTGGCTCGCGCTTCTGCATGAGTCGGGAGATGGGCCGGGATCGCCTGGGGCAGCGGAGGAGCCCCCGGTGCCTCTTTGCGAGCGGAACCGACGCCAACCGGTGACATCCCGCTCGGTGCGGGCTCTGCACTTCGGGGCGGATCGACCGGTCGAGTCTCTGGTTCCTGCTGCAGCATCCGTCGCCGCAGCGCGGTGAGGTCCTCTCCGTGCCCGTCCGCAAAGCCGATCGCCCGAATCAGGTTCCCAAGCTGATTGACGTCGGTCGGTTCGGAAGCCACCTCTTGAAACTCGGTGGAAGGAAACGGAGGAACCTCCGCGAGCTCCTTCGCCAGTTCCTTCGATAGCTGGGCGGTCTGGAGATCGGCGGAGCTACGTTCGTAGCAGATCTCTTCCGTCAGGATGAAGCGGTCCAGTTGCGGATCTTGCAGCGATGGGGCGAGATGCGGCCGGACGGCCAGCATCAGCGCTGAAAGTTGCGGGCTTCGCCATGCCATTCCTCGCAGCCAGCGCGCCAAAAAACCAGGATGCGATCTTCGCTCCACGTCTCGCGCGGCCGAGAACCCGGGAGCCGCCGGCCCCTGAGCCCCCACCACCGGACCGATCCGGAGCCGTGGCCGTAAACGGAAGCTGCCGACCTCGGGGATCTCCGCCGATAGCCAGCGCAGCGGGATCCGCGCCAATCGCGCCGACCATCGCGCCCGCAGCCGACCGAGCCACCCCTTTCCGGCGGGAAATACGACCTGGCAATGGCCCTTCTCAAAGGCGGATAAAACGCCGGCCACGTCGCCCGGGCGATCCCGGCCCTCCATCTCCAGCACCATCACCGCGCCCGGTTCGCACGCATGTTGCGCATACTGAAGCCCGAACCCGACCACCTGCGCGCGCGACAATCGCTTGGCCAGCCGCACCACCTGCACTGAGGTTAGGGCGTCCGTGTCCGCCTCGGACAACGTCAGCGGCCACCCTTTGGGCGCGAGCTCCCGCGAGGCATTGTCGAACACCATCACCCGAAGCTGGCGCTGCCGCCGGGAAAAATAAGGCGCAAGCTGGGAAATCGTGGACTCGATCAACTCCCAGTTGTCCTGGCACGGAATCAGGACGGTAATCGCGTCGGGTGGCATGGGCTATACCTGAACACCATCGGCGGTCGGCATAGCCTTCCATAGGGAATAGTACTAGACGTATCCCGTCTCCCTAGGGGGCTGTATTACTCCCGTTGATATCGGGAGAGAGCAAGTCCGCGCTCGTGGAGAACGGCCAGAGCTTTGAAAATCCGACGTCTGCGTCGACCGAGGCGGTTGGGCGGCGGTTGGGCGGCGGTTGGGGGAGGAGGGACGGTCTTAGCTCGCCTGCCCCGGCGCGGCCTGTTTTTGCCAGATCCCCAGCACGCTTTTTCCCACGCGCCATCCCAGCAAAGCATCGATCCAGCGGGACACCGGGACCATCAGCCGATCCCACGTCAGGATCTGGTTCTGGTTCGGCATGGACGCTTTCAGCAGGAGCCGGTTCGCACTGGAGGCCAGCAATCCCACCGAGTCGAGATAGCGCAAAGTGACCGGCTCCAGATCCGGGGGAGCCGTCGCCGCCAGCGCCGCCAGACTGTAGCGACGGTAATGCCCAATCGCGGCATCAAAGGGGGAAAACAAAAACTGATGCGCGGGCGAGACCACAATCACGCGCCCGCCCGGACGAAGATGCCGCGCGGCACGGCGCATCTCGGCCGCGTCGTCTTCAATGTGCTCCAGCACGTCGATGTAGAGGAGCGTATCGAAGACCTCGTTTTCGGTGAGCTCTCCGGTCGTCCCTTGCCGGGTGCGATACGGCCCATCGGGTAACGCTCCCGACTGTGCCAGGAGCTCGGCATCGGGCTCCATGCAGGTCCAGGTGGCGAAATCCAAATCCAGACCGGCCAGCAGCGCCGTATTGCTGCCGATCCCGGAGCCGACCTCCAGAACGTCGCCTCGAATGGAGTCGCGGATCTGGCCGCTCCAATACGCTTTCCAGTTGCGGGCATGCTGAAACAGCGCCAGCTCGCCACCGATGTAGCTGAACTCGGCGTGATCTTGGCCAGATACGGGGCCGGCGGGCGTCGATTCTTCACCGGACGTCATCGCGCCGGTGCCCATGGCGCCGGACTCCATCGGGTTGGTTGGGAAACCGGAATCGCTCGTTTTCATTCGCCCCGGAGCCTCTCTCCGGAAGTCTCCGGGACTGCTTCGGCGTCCAGCGAAGATACCACTACGTCGAGTAACACGCTCAGATCCCCGGCCGAATCCACCAACGGCTGACCGGAGGACCAGAGCGTCTGGCACGACAGGATGAAATGGCGCGCGTCGCGCAACGGCAAAAATCCGAGCGTATTGCGCCGGTGCGCGATCAAAAATACAAACAGCACAGTAAAGGTGATCGACTGCACCACCAACCCCGCAAGCATCGCGACGATCGTACTGGCCCAGCCGGGAATCGCCATCGCCGTAAACAGCCGGACCGCAACGGTTGCGCCCATCGCCATCAGCGTCAGGGTTGAGAACAACGCGGCGACAGCCAGCAGCCGCGCGCTCACCTGGTCGCTGAACACCGACATCGCGCTGAGCCCGTGCATCATCAGGCTGACGAAGTTCATTCTGGATTCCCCGGCCAGCCGCCGCCCGCGCGGAGTCGGCACCAGGCGCTTGGGGATCCTCGCGCGATATACCGAAGCGGCGTAGTGATTCCACAGCTCGGGCACGCCCATCAAGGCTGTCACCGCCGAACGCGGCGCGACCGAAAAATTTCCGACCTTTACTTCCACGCCGGTCAAGGCGCGATGGACGCTCCGGTAAATCCCATAGAACAACCGGAATGCCACGCCTTCCATGCGCTTGGTCCGCTCGGCGAAGACGACCTGCTTGCCTCCGGCCGCGACGTACTCGTCCAGCAGCGCCGGGACATCGCCGGGCCGGTCCTCGCCGTCACCATCCATCACCACCACGGTCTGCACCTTGATCCGTTCATGCAGGTGGTACAAGCCCAGCGCGATCGCCCGCTGGTGCCCCAGGTTGCTGCGCATCCTGAGAACCTCCACCTGATGGATGGCTTGAAACCGTTCGCGGCGCAGCCAGTCCGGGGGCGGTGGCTCAGTGGATGCATCGTCCACCACCAGGACCGAGACCCGGTAGCCGGCCTCGGCCAGGCTCCGGTCGAGCTCCGGCAATAACAAGGACAGCGAGTCCCAGTCATTGAAGCAGGGCAACAGGATAGCGGTAGACTCAGGGGACATCGGTCCCCTGTTAGATCGGCATCCCGCTGAGAATCCAATAGGACCCGAGAACCCTGCCAGACGTCCTCCGAAAAACGATCTGAGCGGCAGAATGGCAAATTCCCCGTGCTATACTCGTGTGTTTGGTTTTCGGAAGAAAACCGGTATGCATCCCGGGAGGATACTGTAAGTGTCTGAAACTATGAGACATATTTTTACGTCGGAATCGGTGAGCGAAGGCCATCCCGACAAGATGGCGGACCAGATTTCGGACGCCGTACTCGACGCGATTCTCGCAGACGACCCGACGGGCCGCGTGGCCTGCGAGACGCTAGTTACAACCGGTCTGTGTATCGTCTCTGGCGAAATTACGACCACCACCGTTCTGAACATTCCCAAGATCGCCCGCGAAGTGATTGCGGATATCGGATTTACCGATGCGGCGATGGGTTATGACGCCAAGACCTGCGGAATTGTCAACCTGATTCAGACCCAGTCGCCCGACATCGCGATGGGCGTGGATACCGGCGGCGCCGGTGACCAGGGCCTGATGTTCGGCTTCGCCTGCGATGAAACCGAAGAGCTAATGCCGCTGCCGATCATGCTGAGCCACAAGCTGGTGGAGCAACAGAGCCAGATCCGCCGCGCCGGCACGCTCGACCTACCTCCGCCCGGATGCCAAGAGCCAGGTTTCGGTGGAATACGAGGGAAATACGCCCGAAGCGCATCGACGCCGTGGTTCTCTCCACGCAGCACGGGCCGGAAGTCACCACCGAGCAACTGCGTGAGGACGTCAAAAAGCACGTCATTCAGCCGATCATTCCCGCCCACCTGATCGACGAGAACACCAAGTATCACATCAACCCGACCGGACGCTTCGTCATCGGCGGTCCGCACGGCGACACCGGCCTGACCGGCCGTAAGATCATCGTCGACACCTACGGCGGCATGGGCCGTCACGGCGGCGGCGCCTTCTCGGGCAAGGATCCCACGAAGGTCGACCGCTCGGCTTGCTACTTCGCCCGCTACATCGCCAAGAACCTGGTGGCGGCCGGACTGGCCAAGCGCGTTGAAGTCCAGTTGGCCTACGCGATCGGCGTGGCTGAGCCGGTTTCGGTGTCGGTCGATACCTTCGGCACCGGCACCGCCGACGAGGCGACCCTGGTGAAGCTGGTGCGCGCCAACTTCGACATGACCCCGAAGGGCATGATCGATACGCTGAAGCTGCGCCGTCCGGTATTCCGCAAGACGTCCTACTACGGCCACTTCGGCCGTCCGGACTTCACGTGGGAAGCCACCGACAAGGCCAAGTCTCTGAAGGCCTAGTTTCCGGCAACGTCACCGGTCTTTCAGTAAAGGCTGGTGAAAGACATCAGGGCGCTCAGGCATCCCCAAACAGACTGTGCCGGTAGCCGGCATCAGGTTGGGGCCATGCAGAGCGCCCTTTTTCTCCTCTCGAAGAGAGCAATCCGGAGCGAACTTAACTAGTATTGGTAGAAGGCCCGCCGCCTGGAGCATTTCGCGGGCCAGGGAGTTATTCTGTGGCGCTTGTGGAAGATCTGAAACATTCAATCGACGTCGAGGTCCCCGCCTCGGAGGTGGCGACCGAAACCACCCGGGTGATCGACGAAATCACGAAGAAGGTCCGGTTGCCGGGCTTCCGGCCGGGCAAGGCGCCCGCTTCGATGGTGAAGACCCGCTTTGCCTCCGACATCCGCCAGGACGTCATTGAGGCCCTGGTGCCGAAATACTTCCGTGAGGCCGTGGAAAAGGATGGGCTCGAGGTGGTGGGCCGTCCGAACATCACCAAGGTCGACCTGAAGGAAGGCGAGCCGATGACCTTCACCGCCGAATTCGAGGTCGCCCCGACCGTGGAGCTCGGCGAATATCGCGGCATCAACATCTACTATGCCGAGCCGTCGGTTCCCGAAGAGGATATCGACGCGCGCATTGAAGAGATTCGCGAGCAGAAGGCCGAGTACGTGAACGAAGATCCGCGTCCGCTGGCCGACGGCGACTTCGCCGTTGTCTCGCTGGAAAGCATCGAAGGCACCGACGAGAAGATCCAGCAGGACGAGATGATGCTGCAGGTCGGCGACGAAGCCACGATGAAGGAGTTCAGCGAAGCCTTGCGGGGCGCGTCCCCGGAGGAAGAGCGCGAGTTCGAGGTCGTTTATCCGGAAGATTATGACCGCGAATCGCTGGCCGGCCGCACGGTGAAGTTCAAGGCGGTGGTCAAGGCGGTGCGCCGCAAGGAGCTCCCCGAGATCAACGATGAGTTCGCCAAGGACCTGGGCGACTTCCAGACGATGGAGGAACTGCGCAACGCCATCCGCCAAGGGATGCTGCACGACAAGGAGCATCGCGCGCAGGACGAGTCCAAGGGCCAGCTGATGGACAAGCTGGTGGACTCGCATGATTTCCCCGTGCCGCAGGCCTACGTGGACCGGCAGGTCGAGATCAACGTGGAGACTCAGCTGCGGCAGCTCGCCGCGCAGGGGATCGATCCGCGCCAGTTGAACCTGGATTGGGACAAGCTCCGGGAATCGCAGAAAGAGCGGGCGACGCGCGACGTGAAGGCCTCGCTGATTCTGGATAAGATCGGCAGCGTCGAGGCGATCCACGCCACCGAGGAAGAGGTCGACCAGCAGGTGCAGCAGATCGCGCAGCAGAAGCGGGAAGCGGTCGCCATTACGCGGGCCACGCTGGAGAAGGACGGTACCCTGGGCCGCATCGCCGGGCAGATCCGCACCGCGAAGACACTGAACTTCCTGTTTGAGCAGGCTACGAAGGAAGCTCCGCCGCCTCCAGAGGAAAAGGAAGAAGCCGAGGACGCGGAAGAGGTCGCCGAAGCTGAAGAAACCAGCGCGGAAGCGTCGGCCGAGGAGTCTTCAGAATCAGAAGAGGACAAGGCGGATAACGCCGAAGCCTAGGGAGAGCAGTACCGCCGGGCTTCCAGGCCCAGCGGAAAGCGTTCAGCGTTCCACTTGCCGGCAATCGACGACTGCGCGGACGCGGTCGAATGCTTCGAGGTGTGTGCGCCTGGAAAGGCGCACGCCGGCTGAACGCCGGCCCCCCAACTATCCGGCGCCGAGCATTCGCACGTAGGGATAATGATCGCGTGCCGACTCGTAGAACCGGCGGTCGGCCGTGATCAGGTCACAGCGGAATTCCTGCGCCAGGGCAAGGTAGCAGGCGTCCCAGAAACTGAGCTGGAATCGCAAAGATAAGTCAAAAGCAGCAGACATGAGAAGTTGTGTCTCGAATAACGTCGGACAGCGCTCCTCAAACGTTCCGTAGGCTGCCCGGCATTCCTGCTCGCTGAGCATTCTTCTCCTGTACCGGCGCGTCAACACGCTCCCCACTTCGGCGGGAAGAAAGGACGGAGCGATCGGGTCGATTGTGCCCGCTTCGAATGCGTCCAAAAGATGCGTGGCTTGTTCACGGTCAGGCTCGTTGAGCACCCATTTCAGCGCGACACTTGCGTCGACCGCAACGAAACGGTTGTCGGGCTCAGGCAGCGAGGTCAATGACTATCCCGGTCTTCCCGAATGAGGTCTGCACTATCCACCGGACTGTAGGTTTGGCTTGCCACGAATTGCTCAAGGGCGGCCCTGGATGCCCGCATTCTCTTTCGGCGCTCCGTCATCGCCGCGTGGTCGACGAGAAGGTCCGTAATTTGGCGATTGAGGCTCTTGTGATTTCGCTCGGATTCTTCCTTCAGCGCCTCATACACCTCATCCGGAATATTCTTGATCGTCAGAGATCTCATGCAACCATTATGATGCCAAAAGAGGTTCCGTTATGGAACCATTTTTGTGCTCAACAGGTATACCGCGAACGTCGCTAGCCAGTGGCTCCCTTCGTAGTGCTCACTGGAAACGGCCGCAAGTCCCTGTACTGCATGCGCTTGTGCCAATGCCTGCAATCCCGCATAGCGTGGATGCTGCTCGCCCAGAGCCTCGGCGACGCCCCGCAGCATCCAGGCCCGGCTTAGGTTCAGCCCGTCCAGGTGCGCCAGCTTGCCGTCCGATGGATCGGGCGAAGTGACCGGAGCCAGCGACACCGGATCCGGAAGGAATGCCTCCAGCCACGCGGCAAATTCGGCAGGCGTCAGCACGCGCCGCATCAGATCCGCCTCCGATAGCGACGGGGAAAGAAAGTCTTCTCCGGCCGGTTCCCAGGTGACCGGCGCATCGCGATCCTCTAGATAGAAATCGCACGCGCGATTGACCAAAGTTTCTTCGAAGAAGGTGTGCCCTTCCGCCCGCGCCGCGTCGAGCATCAGCCCCATCGCGAATGCCGTGTTGGCGTGCTGACCGGAGCGGTCCGGGCGCGGCAGCTTGGCGAGCCATTCACTCACCTGCGCAACCGCGATTTCCTCGAGCGGATCCAGAACCCCGCCGCGCACGGCATCCGAATCCCGGAGCTCGGCGGCTAGCGCCAGCAGCCACGCCAGCCCATAGGGACGTTCGAATCCCGGCCGAGCCTTGAGGTACGCGGCTTCGGCCTCAATGTTCTCCGTCGTCAGGTTCGTCTCCAGCACCACGCGAGCTTCGGCGGCGAATCCGGCAGATGGGAACATGCGCTCGGCGCGCGCGATGGTCCAATGCGCATGTACGGCGGAATGCCAATCAAAGCATCCATAGAAGGCCGGCGTCAGCTCCCGCGGCGGCTTCGCATCCGTGTCCGAATGCATCAGATGCGCGACCTTGTTCGGATATTCGCGCCGCGCGCAATCCAGCGCCAGACGGACCAGGCGCCCCGCCGTTGCGGCATTCCAAATCAACTGATCCGGTAAATGTTCCATAGGTCAATCAAAGCGCGTTTCCTCTGCCTTTCCATAGCCATACGGCAGGCAGTGGGGGATTTGTCCAATGATACAATTGAGTGTCTTATGCGCAATAAAATTACAGTTGTCGGCGGCGGGCACGTAGGCGCCAGCTGTGCCGTCAACATCGCTTCCAAAGAGCTAGCGGATGTTGTGCTAGTCGACGTAGTAGAAGGCGTGCCGCAAGGCAAGGCGCTCGACATGGCCCAGATGGGTCCGGTCGAGGGCTATGATGTCAAGCTGACCGGTGCGAACGGCTACGATGATACGGCCGGGTCCGACGTCGTGATTATTACCGCAGGCCTGGCTCGCAAGCCAGGCATGAGCCGTGATGACCTGCTGATCGCCAACCACGAAGTGGTGAAAAGCGTAACCGAGCAGATTGTCTCGCGCTCCCCGAACGCGATCCTCATCCTGGTGACCAATCCGTTGGATGCCATGTGCTGGACCGCGCTGCAAGTCTCCAAGTTTCCCAAGAGCCGTGTGATCGGCATGGCCGGCGTGCTGGATTCAGCCCGTTTCCGGACCTTCATCGCGCGGGAACTGGAGGTTTCCGTGGAGAACGTCACTGCCGTGGTTATGGGGGGGCATGGGGATACCATGGTTCCGCTGACCCGGCTGTCGAACGTCTCCGGCATCCCCCTCGAGGATCTGATCGAAAAGGATCGCCTCGCCGAGATCGTCGACCGCACGCGTAACGGCGGCGCCGAGATCGTGAAGCACCTGAAGACCGGCAGCGCCTATTATGCTCCCTCTGCCTCCGCTGTGGAGATGGCCGAGTCGATCTTGAAGGATAAGAAGAAAGTTCTGCCGTGCGCCGCGTATCTGGAAGGCGAATACGGTGTCAACGGGTTGTTTGTCGGCGTTCCGGTGAAGCTGGGCGCGGGCGGCATTGAGCAGATTTACGAACTGAAGCTCAATGCTGACGAGAAAGCGATGCTGGCCAAGAGCTCGGCGTCGGTGGAGGAACTCGTTAGCGTGCTGAAGACCAAGCTGTAAGGCAAACGTTTTTAGCCAAACTGGCATTGAAGGACTGAGCCGGGCTGCTTCGCGCAGCTCGGCTTTTTCATTTCCCGGAACAAATCGAGCAGCGAGCCATCTCTTCGGAGGAGGCACTACCATAAAAAGCATGAAGCGTCTCATTGTCCTTTCTCTTGGCCTGACCACGGTCTTCGCCACTTTATACGCGGACGAAGGCATGTGGACGTTCGATAATCCTCCAACCAAGCAGCTCCAGGAACGCTACGGATTTAAGCTGACGCAGGAATGGCTGGATAACGTTCGCCTCTCCAGCGTGCGCCTGAACGACGGCGGCTCCGGTTCGTTTGTGAGCGCCGACGGGCTGCTGCTGACCAATCATCACGTGGCTCGCGGGCAACTGCAGAAGAATTCGACCCCGGAACACAACTACATCGAGGACGGCTTCTATGCGCCGACCCTGGCCGATGAGATGCCGTCGCCGGATCTGGAGATCAACATCCTGCAGTCGATGGAGAACGTCACCGAGCGGGTGCAGGGCGCCCCGGCTTCCGGCGCGACTCCGGAAGAGGCCTTCGCGGCCCGCCGCGCCGAGATCGCCAAGATCGAAAAGGAATCGCTGGATGCGACCGGCCTGCGCTCCGACGTCGTGACGCTGTATCAGGGCGGCGAGTATTGGCTCTATCGCTACAAGCGCTATACCGACGTCCGGCTGGTGTTTGCGCCGGAGCAACAGATCGCGTTCTTCGGCGGGGACTCGGATAACTTCACCTATCCGCGCTATGACCTCGACATGGCCTTGTTCCGCGTCTATGAGAACGGCCAGCCGATCCATACCGACCATTACCTGAAGTGGAATCCGGAGGGCGCCGAGGAAGGCGACCTGGTGTTTGTCAGCGGCAATCCCGGATCCACCGAACGCCTGTCGACGCTGGCGCAGCTTCAGGCGCAGCGCGACGTTTGGATCCCGGCCTACATGAAGATTCTGAACAACCGCGTGGAGACGCTGCGTGAATACACCAAGCGCGGCGCGGATCAGGCTCTGCAGGCCGGCAGCATGATCTTCGGCCTGGAGAATTCGATCAAAGCCTACACGGGGCGCTTGAAGGGCCTGGAAGATCCGAACGTCATGGCCACCAAGCAAGCCGACGAGGAGCGCTTCCGCGCGGCGGTGAAAGCCAACCCCGAATGGCAGTCGAAGTACGGCAACGCCTGGGGCGAGATCGCGGATGCCGAGAAGCTGTCGCAGTCGCGCCTCAAGGAGGAGTATTATCGCGGGCTGTATTCGGATCTGGCGAACATCGCTCGCACGGTGGTTCGCTATGTGGAGGAGACGGCCAAGCCGGATGGCGAACGCCTGCCCGGCTTCCATGATTCGCAGCTCCAGTCGCTGGATCTCGAAATTGATTCACCCGCGCCGATCTATAAGGAAATGGAGATCGCGCGCATCAAGGGCGCGCTGGATCTGGATATTGAGGAATCCGGCCCGGACGATGAGTTCGTGAAGCTCGTGCTGAATGGGCAGACGCCGGAACAGGCGGCTCGCCGGCTGGTGGAAGGCTCGCGCATGGACGATCCGGCCTATCGGCGGGAGTTGATCAAAGGCGGAATGGACGCACTCAAGGCTTCGAAAGATACGATGATCCAGCTTGAGCTGAAGCTGGACCCGATGCGTCGCGAACTGGAGAAATGGACGGACGACAACGTCACCAGCGTCGTGCAGCAGGCCGAGCAGAAGATCGGCGAGGCGCGCTTCGCCGTCTACGGCAAGACGACGTATCCTGACGCGACGTTCACGCTGCGGCTCAGCTACGGGCAGGTGAAGGGCTATCCGATGAACGGAACAATGGCTCCCGCCAAGACCACGATCTTCGGACTCTATGGGCGCGCGGCCGACTTTAACTATGAGCCCCCGTTTGACCTGCCGGCGCGTTGGCTGAACAACGAAAAGAAGCTGAATCTGGGCAAGGCGATGGATATGGTCACCACGCACGACATCATCGGCGGCAACTCCGGCTCGCCGGTGATCAATACGCGACGGCGAGCTGGTCGGGCTGATCTTTGACGGCAACATCGAAAGCCTGGTCGGCGATTACGTGTATGAGGGGACCACCAATCGCGCGGTGTCGGTGCATACGCAGGCGATGACCGAGGCGCTGGAGCAGCTCTATGGCGCGGAGGCGTTGCTGGAGGAGTTGCTCAACGGCGGGCGGTAATCATGAGACAGATTTCATGATCCGGTCGAAGGTGTCAAGGATATCGGGGCGGTCCAGACCGGCGCTCATCTCTGCCAGTTTTGGCCGTAGGTAATCCTGGTCGATATGAGAGCGATGCCGTCTGAGAAGGGCGGTTGCGTCGTCGATATCCTTAGGCCGCTCTGAGATGAGTTTCATCAGGATCAAGTCCTCAACAGACGCAACTTGAACCTGCTTACCCTCGACCTCCCATGGCACTCCCCGCTGAATCGCTTCGCGTTGGATGGGAAGGACTGCGAAAACGACGTCTAACCGGATGCCCTGATGATCTTCTAAAGGGAGAACACGGGTTTGTTCAACGAAGCGCAACGGATCGTGACTTCGGGAGTTAAACCGTTTGCATAGGCACTCCACTGCCTGGCCCAAGCCCGAGTCCTCAACCCAAACGGAGACATCGACATCCAAGGTGGAGCGTGGTTCCCCACTCGCTGCAACCGCGAGTCCGCCAATCAGGACGTAGGGCAGCTTACAGGTTTCAAGTCTCTCGACCAGAGCCAATAAGGCCTGTTCGAGATCGCTCATCTAGAGGGCGCTCGTTGGGAGATTAGGGAAAGCGCGGTGAACATCCGCTGAATCCCGAGCTTCTGCGGGTCCGGATCCACGAGCCGTGTCGCGCGGGGGATCCAATCGACAATCGCGCCGATGTCGGCAATGATCGCGGCGGGTGTGCGTTCCACCAAGCGTTCCTGTGCTTCCCACTCATTGAAGCGCTTCAGGGATTTGTTGTACCGCTCAACCTGTTCTCGCAGCGTCATCAATTCTATTTTTGCGCAATTCGGCGGTTGCGCGCATTGGTTGCCGGCTGGCGATCTATCGGCAATGCGGACAGCCGGCGGATGCGTTGCGATCCCTCCGACCGGTCCGCGGTTGCTAAGGGCTCGCGAGCCGCTCGCGGTTCTGACGGCGGGACCTCGCTCGGGTTAACTGCATGCCCAGGCGGGGCATGGCCCCGCTCCACATAATGCCGAGCTGTCCAGCTCCTTGCCACTACTTCTTCTTGAGGCGCGTCGGTGTTTCCAGGCCCAGGATCGACCGAGGCGTCGGCTGCAGGTGACCCAGGATCGTGTGCGGCTGGTAGGGATCCTCGAGCGCGGCGACCTCTTCCTTGGTGAGCTCGATGTCGACGGCGTCAATGGCTTCCTTCAAGTGCTCGAGCTTGGTGGCGCCCACGATGGGAGACGTCACGCCCGCGCCGTTCATCACCCACGACAGCGCGACCTGCGCCATCTTGACGCCGCGCACCTCCGCCACGATCCGGACCGCTTCGGCCACGGCGAAGTCGGCGTCGGTGAAGTACATGTTGGTGGCGAAATCGTCGACCTTCGGCGCGCTGCGTCGTCGCGCCGCCTTCCTTGTTCCGCGAACCGGTGAGGAAGCCGCGCGCCATCGGGCTCCAGGGAATGATGCCAATGCCTTGGTCCATGCACAGCGGAATCATCTCGCGCTCTTCTTCGCGATAGATCAGGTTGTAGTGGTTCTGCATGGTCGCGAAGCGCCGGAAGCCGTTGGCCTTCTGCGTATAGAGCATCTTCGAGAACTGCCAGGCAGCCATCGAACTCGCGCCGATGTAGCGGACCTTGCCCTGCGTGACCAGCGTGTCGAGCGCATCCAGCGTATCTTCGATGTCGGTCTTCGGATCAAAACGATGGATCTGATAGAGGTCGATGAAGTCGGTCTGCAGGCGCTTCAGCGACTTCTCGCAGCCTTCGATGATGTGCTTGCGCGAGAGGCCGCGCTCGTTCTGGCTGGGGCCCATCGCGCCAAAGACTTTGGTGGCCAGCACGATCTCGTCGCGCCGCGCCATGTCCTTCAGGTGCTGGCCGACGATCTCCTCGCTTTGGCCCGACGCAATAGACGTCGGCGGTGTCAAAGAAGTTGATGCCGGAGTCGATGGCGAGCTTGAAGTGCTCGCGCGAGGCGTCGAGGTCGAGGTGCCAGCCCTTGGTGCCGCCGGCCCAGTCCGGCAGGTCGGCCGTGCCGTAGCTCATGCAGCCCAGGCAGATCTTGGATACCGTGATTCCCGTTTTTCCGAGTGTCGTGAAACGCATCGTTCCTCAGTGTAACGGGTCGTGGGGTTTGACTAAGGAGGCGACGGGGAAGCTCGGGCGTAAACCACCTGGAGGGGGAGCCTGGCTCCTGACGCGACGGGCGATGAAAACAGAGGTCGGCTGCGTTGCGCTCCTTACCAGTCGCGGTTCCGAAGGGAGTGCGGGCGGAACTGCCATGCGTCAGCATGCGGGTAGATGGACTGCTACATACGCAAAGAGGCGGACCCATCGGCCCGCCTCAAATGTTCCATGTCGCTGCTTGTGACTCAAGTGGTTGAACTACTTCGCGCCGCCCGGCTCGCCGACCCAACTGACGCGCCAGATCGACTTCGAACCATCGTCGGTGACATACAACGCGCCATCCTGGCCGACCGCGGTCGATACCGGACGTCCCCACATCTGTCCGTCTTCCATCACGAAGCCGGTCAGGAAGTCCTCATAGATGCCGTCGATCGCCTTGCCGTTCTGGTCGATCGGGATGCGGATCACCTCGCCGCCGGAGCGGCTGGCGCGATTCCATGACCCATGCTCGGCCACGAACATATCACCGTGATATTTTTCCGGGAACTTATCGCCGGTGTACCAACTGAAGCCCAGCGAAGCGCTGTGCGGCTGAATCAGCACGTCCGGCACGATCACCTTCTCGGCCAGCTCCGGATGCGCGCCCTCCAGCCGCGGATCAGGGTGATTGCCGATGTAGTAATACGGCCAACCGTAGAAGCCGCCCTCTTTGACGCTGGTCACGTAATCGGGAACCAGGTTATCGCCCAGCAGGTCGCGCTCATTCACTGACACCCAGACCTCGCCGCTGACCGGACTCACGCCGAGCCCCACCGGATTCCGGATTCCCGACGCATAAATCTGAACGAACTTGCCTTCCGGCGTATACTCATGGACCGCGGCGCGATTGATCTCCGCCGGGACTTTATCCGGATCGTCAATATTGGACCCGGAGCCCACCGCGATCAGGATGTTTCCATTGGTGGATAGCGCCAGATCGCGCGTATCGTGGAAGTCTCCCGGCCCTTCCTTAATCGGAAGTCCGGTGACAAACTCCATCTCCTCGGTGGCCTTCATGTCGCCGGTCTGATATTCGAACCGCACCAGCGACCCGGCATTGGACACATAAATCCATCCCGGATTCTCGGCCGGGTAGAACAGGATACCGAACGGCCGGTCGAGGCCCTCGGCGAAGGTTTCGATCTTCTCCGCCTTGCCGTCTTTATAACCGCGCGCAACCTTCAACTCGCCGGAGCGCTTTTCGGTGAAGAACAAATCGCCGTTGGGAGCCATGCGAATCTGCCGCGGCTCAACCAGGTCCGACGCATACAGTTCCACCTTGAATCCGGCGGGAGCAATCGGCATCGCGCCTTCCGGGCGTCCCTGCACTACGGGGAAATTGGTGGCCGCTTCGGTGGAGAACGGTTTCGGCAGGTCGGCGACTGTGATCCGGCGCGCCTGCCCGGGATTGGCCGAGACGGCATCAAAAAAGGCCGCTTCGCCGGTCATGACCTTTGCCATATCAATTTTTTCGACCGGCTCCTGAGCGGCGGTCTCCAGTTCCGTCGACGACGAGCATCCAGCCAGCAGCAGGAAAGCACCGACGGAAACCAAACTCAAACTTTTCATACAGTTCCCTCCAGAGAACCAACAAGGGGGTAAAGTAACGACGCATTGGGGAACGATATGCGCTCCCGGAACCAGCGACCCGTCCCGCATTCCTGCAACTCCAAGACTTCCCTTGTTCCAAGGGCGCTATACGCTGAGTTGCGGGGCGGAGAAGGATGTCAACCGTTGGGACAACCTGACGGACTCGCTGCGGGTCACCCTACCCTGATTATAGTCCGTCCGAGATTCTATTCACTCGGGAATTGGATTGTCAAGCAACCACTGCGCGCGCTAATTACTACATTCCTCAAAACAAAACCGCCCCGACCGGCGAATAGGCCAGCGGGGCGGTCCAATTTGCTGACGATTTTTAGCGAGCCAGTTCCAGGTCGTAGCCTTCCTGGATCAAGAGCTCTTCCTGGTGCCGGCTGTCGCGTTCGTTCTCCTGGCAGATGTACTCCAGCAGATAGTTGTCCGGCTGATAGGCGATGTTGATGGTGACAGTCCAGGGCTCGGTGTAGTATTCCGGGTCCTCGATGATCGCGGTGTGACGCATGTTCAGTGAGTCGACGCGCTCGAACCGTTCGACCACCTTGAGCTGCTCGCCATGCGGGTGGCCGGCGAAGTCCAGCCAGGTGCGGTCATTAAACCCGGTGGTCTCGACAACCAGGGTGTTGCCTTCCCACCAGCCGACCGAATGGCCCAGGTAGGTCGGGTTCAGCTCTTCCACCGGCGGCAGCTTCAGCCAGCCCTTGGGGCCGATCGGAATCTCCCGCCAAACGTGTGTGCCGCCCTCAAAGATCATGGTGATCATGTCGGGCTGCTGGATGAACTTCATCGGATACGGCGTGTACATCATGCGAGGCACGCCCGGCGGCAGGCAGTAGCCTTCCGGATCCAGCGCCGAGTGCGTCTCGCGCCGGGCCTCAAACTTGGCCTTGCCGAGCTCGGTGAACGGGACCTCGTCGTGATCGGTGATCCACGTCGCCATATCGGTAATGTAGGGCACGCCCCAGACGCCTGGGCCGCCGAAGTTTGGTTGGTCAACCTCCACCGTGCCGATCCGTTCCACCGGACCACCGCCGGGTACGGACTTGGCGACGCGCTTGCCGCCCTTGGACCCGAGAAGTTGCGCATCGGCGGGCGCGGCAGATAGCGCCGGCCGAAGCAATCACCGCTCCCACCAGCGGCATGAACTTGAAAAAGTTTTGTTTCACGTATGTACTCCTCCCCGAGCCGTCCAAATTCGAACGCCTATTGGGACCCGTTCCGAACGGCGGCGCCGGACCTCATGGAGAGTCGGGTTGTCCGGTCTTTTATGTGGAATCCCTGTATCAATTAAGACAGAGAGCCCCAGCGCGGAAGTTTAGCACCTGGCATTTTAGAGCGTCAACCGCCGAATGGATGCATGGGGGGCCGGTTTCAACGCCGACGGACGTCGATCAGCCCTCCGGCACTTGCTCCATGGTGCCGGCAGCACTCTCATCGATCCGGTCCATGGCGAGAAACTCTTTCAGGAGCGGATGCTCCGACTTCTCCAGATCCTTCACCGGACCGAAGTAGATCGCGTGGCCGTCGTGCAGCACCACGACCTTATCCGCAACGCGCCGCATCAGGTGCAGGTCATGCGTCACCACCACGCTGGTCAGCTGCAGTTGCTTCTTCAGGCGCAGCATCAGCTTGATCAGGTGATCGCTCATGATGGGGTCGACCATGGTGGTCGGCTCATCGTAGAGGATGCATTCGGGTTGGGCGGCCAGGGCGCGAGCGATGGCGACGGCGCGGCGATGCCCGGTGGACAGGTCGGCGGGGTAGGCGTCCACCTGGTCGGCCAGGTCCACCAGATTCAGCAGCCCGTGGACCACCTCCATCTTGTTGTCGGCGTTGTAGTCCTCACGCAACTCCAAGGAAAACAAGATGTTTTCGCCGACAGTCAAGGAATCAAACAGCGCTCCGGACTGGAACACCATGGTGACCTTTTTGCGAACCCGCCGCAGTTCGGCCTCCTCCATGTCGGTGATGTCGCTGTAGGAAACCCAGATGCGCCCCTTGTCCGGTTTCAGGAATCCCATGATGTGGCCCAGGCTCACCGACTTGCCGACGCCGCTCCGTCCGATGATCGCCAGCGTCTCGCCGGCGTCAACATGAAAGCTGACGTCGACTAAAATGGGCTTATCGAACGTCTTATAGACGTGAACGAATTCGATGTAGTGGGGCGACCGGTAGTCGGGACTGAGGTTGTCCGCGCCGTTGGGCGTCACCGTGGGGTCGGTGCTGGGGGCGTCGCTGATAGGTTCATCGCTCATGCCGCCTCCCCGTTCCGCTTGCTGGTGAACTGTTCCCAGGCTTCGGGCGTGTTGATGTTGGCGAACGGTTCCGTCGGCAGCGGTACCCGGACGAGCTCAAATCTGTGCCCAGCGTCCTCCAGAAAATCCTTCATTTTCAGCTTCTTCCCGCCCTCACTCAGGGCATCCCTGACGGCGGGGAGGAGCCTCGTATGGTAGACCGCGCAGAGCGGCTCCAGTCCTTGGCCGGTTTCGGGGACCACGGCAACGGCTCGCGGATGTCGGCGGACCGTGCCGGTGAGAGTACGGAGGATTTCCTCAGTCAGCCCCGGCATATCACAAGCGGTAACGAGCGCCCAGGCGCCCGCTTCTCCCCCCTTGGCAGACGATTCCAGATGACCCAACGCTGCATCCAGTCCGCCCAGCGGACCTTTTCCTGTCACGCGATCGGCGATCACCGGGTAGCCCAGATCCCCGTAAGTTGCTGGATCCCCGACGATAACCACGTCGTCGGCAACTCCGGACAGGAGCCGCGCAGTTCGGTCCAGCAGCGTTTCCCCCGATCCTCGCGCCTCGCCGTTCAGGGTCAGCAGAGCTTTATTGCGTCCCATGCGCGAACTTTGCCCGCCGGCCAGAACAAATCCGGTGACGAAGCCGGTACCCTTACCGCCGGGGGCGGGCGAGGCTGGTTCGCGCGAACCCATGAGATGATGGTAGCAACCTATCGAGCGGTCATTGAAGTCTTCCGCGAAGTTTTCCGCCTTATCTCATTCCCGCTAAACTTAAACAGGGCATTGCGATACAAAACCGTGTATAGTTGTTTGCTAGTAGGACTGTTACTGATGGTGGCCGCCTCCCCCGTTGCCGCTCAGGGCTCGTCTGCTCCGGCGGGCGCCCCGCGAAAGACGGTGGTGGTGCGAGCCGATCGCAGCGGAAAGCTGGTGACAAGGGTCGTCACCCAGAAAGCCCGGAAGTCACCCGAGCCCGATCCCAACGTGGATATGGACATCAGCAAAATGGTTGACGATGCGGCCCGCGCCAACGGTGTGGATCCGCTGCTGGTGCATTCGGTGATTCGCGCCGAGAGCGCCTACAATCCCTTCGCGGTTTCCACGAAAGGCGCGCGCGGACTGATGCAGTTGATGCCGGACACCGCGCGAACGCTGGGCGTCACCGACAGTTTTGATGTTCAGCAGAACATCGAAGCCGGAGTCCGCTATCTGAAGCAACTGCAGGATCTTTATCACGACGACCGGCTGGCCCTGGCGGCTTACAATGCCGGCCCCAAAGCGGTGGAACGCTATCATTCCGATGTTCCGCCGTACCCGGAAACTCAGCAGTACGTCAAAAAAGTGGGCGCCTATTACAAGGAAGCCCAAAAGGCAGCCGGTATTGATGAACCGGCGCCGACATCGGTCCCTGCCAGCGCGCAGGCGTCCGAGGAGGATACGCATCCCAAACTGGAGCAGTTCGTAGATGACCAAGGGAGGCTGCACCTTCGTCTCGCACCCCACTAGCAGAATCATTTGTGGGGATTTCTATCGCTCCGCCAGGTCGATTGGTGGAGCCCGTTTCGTCTTAGGACTCACGCTCGCGGCGATGCTGGCGCTGCCCGCCATCGCGCAGTCGAGACGTGAGATTCGCGACGTTCGCTATTGGTCTGTGGGCGAGGTCACCCGGGTAGCCGTTGAGCTATCCGGCGAGTTCCGCTACAGGACCGAACGCCTGTCCAATCCGGATCGCGTCTTTTTCGATATTGAGAATGCCGTGCACTCGCTCGGTGAGGGGCCGCAGGCCATCACCGTGGGCGACCATCTGTTGAAACAGGTGCGGGTCGCCGAGACCCAGCCCGGGGTGACGCGCGTCGTCCTGGACCTGGAAGACGGCGTCGAAGTGGAGGCGTCGCAGCTCGCCGCGCCAGCCCGGCTGATGATTGAGTTGCGTTCGGCGGACGGCCGGGGGACGGTTTCCTCCAATTCCTCCTCCAGTCTCTCTTCCAATTCATCCCCCAACCTAGCCTCCAATCCACTGCCGAGCGTCGCTTCGGGACCCGCGGCCCAGGCGACAGATGCGAAGTCGAATGCGAAGATGGACGCGAAGCCCGCACCGATTTCACGTCCGTCATCGGCAACGGCTCTCGGAACCGGGCCAAAGACCAAGCCGCAGACGGCTCCGCAGACCACACCCCAAACGGAACCGCAACAGGCGATCCGCGCCGATGCCGCGCCCGCGCCAACGAAGTCGCCGGTCACCCCCGCCCCGTTGATTGACACCGCTGGGATGCCTCCGCCCACGCCGGCCGAGCGCAACTCGAATGGCGACCGGTCCATCACCCGCGTGCTGGGATTGAAGGCCGGGACGATTGTCCTTGATGCCGGCCATGGCGGCAACGATCCGGGCACGCATGGCGCCACCGGCATTGTCGAGAAGGAAATCACTCTGGACATCACCAAGCGGCTGGAGCGGATGATCCGCGAGGAGCTCAACCTCGAGGTCGTCCAGACCCGGACCGACGATCGGTATATCGGCCTGGAGGAGCGTTCCCGCATTGCCAATGAGGCGAAGGCGGATCTGTTCCTGTCGATTCACGTCAACTCCAATCCGGTGAAATCGATTGCCGGGGTGGAGACCTATTTCCTGAACTACAGCGCCTCGCGCGCCGACCTCGACATTGCCACGCGGGAGAACGCCACCGCCGACAGCACGATTTATGACCTGAAGGAGATGGTGGAGAAGATCTCGCTGCGCGCCAAGATCGATGAATCGCGCGAGCTGGCGACCCGCATCCAACGGTCGCTCTCCTCGATGTGGAAGGCGCAAAACAGCCAGGCCAAGAATGGCGGCGTGAAGCGAAATCCATACGTGGTGTTGATCGGCGCGGAGATGCCCGCCGCCTATGCCGAGATCGGATTCATCAGCAATGATCGGGATGAAGAGCTGCTGGCGAGTCCGGAGCATCGCGAGCGCATCGCCCGTTCGCTGCTGGAGGGCATCAAGGGCTATCTGGAGACGCTCAGCAAGACAAACGTCGCGCTGAACTAGGCGATCCGGAACCTGTGAGGGGCTGCCGCTCCCGATGGTGTGGATCGGGGACGAATGCGTTGGCGCTCGCTACGGCTCGCGCTTCTGAATGCGGGATTACACCACCCGCGGCGCTGCGCGCACCGACCACTGTCACGCTGAAGGCGTGACGCCGGGTGAACCCCGGCCCCTCATCAGAACCGCGACCGGCAGGGAGCGCATCAGCCCTCATCTGCGCTTTCAAAGTTCTCTGGAGGGCCTACGGCTTCACGTTCTTGAGGAGAGCGCGGATCAGGGTTTCCACGCGCGCGATGCCGGTGAAGCGTCCCGAGACGTCGGTGATCGCCACCGGATCGAAGCGATGCTCGGCATCGCGTTCGGTGGCCGCCGCCAGGACCTCATTGGCTTCCAGGGTTTCCTTGACGATCAGCGGCCGATCCAGCAGCCGGATCCCTTCGGCGGCATCCCGGTCCATCAGGCTCAGCAGTTGATCGTTACGGTCGACGACGGCGACCTGTGTGCGCCCCGGGTTAACAATCAGCAGACGGGTGGCCTCTTCCTCGGTTGCGACGGTGGAAATCGGCTCGACGAAGCTGCCGATGGTATAGCGGTCCTCCGGGGTGATCCGCAGCGAGAGCAATTCCAGTGACACCACGGGATCGAGCGAACTCCATTCCGACTCCGGACGTCCCAGCAGGAAGCCCTGGGCCAGCGGCGTCTCCAGGCGCATCAGCGCGGCGAGTTCCTCCGGTGTTTCCAGCCCCTCGGCGATCACGCCCGCGTTCAATCCTTCGGCGAACTGCCGCAGCATTCCGATGACGGCGTTCTTGGCGGCGTCGGCGGCGCAGTTGGTCACAAAGGCGCGATCCAGTTTGACGAAGTCCGGGCGCAGCTCCAGCACATGCTGCAGGCTGGCGTAGCCGGAGCCGACATCATCGATCGCGAATTTGCCGCCGCGTTTGCGGATGTCGGAGACCAGGGCCTTGACGGCTTCGTAGTCGGAGATGGCCTGCTGCTCGGACACTTCAATCACCAGCCGTTCCAGGTCCGGGACCGAAGAGAGGAAGTCGTCCCAGTACCCGGAGGAGAGGAAAGACGGCGTCACATTGACCGAGAGAAAAGTTTTGGGCGGCAGGCGGTCGCGGGATTCCACGGCAAGCCGAAGGACAAAGTGTTCCAGTTCCTCGCCGCGGCCCAGTCGCTCGGCCTGGCGGAACCAGACTTCCGGGGATTCGTCCCCGGGAAAGCGCGCCAGCGCCTCATAGCCCGCGATCTTGCCCCGCTTCAGGTCCACAATGGGCTGAAACAGGACCGCCATGGGGGAGGTGCCGTCGAGAACCCCGGCAATCGCCCTTTCCCATGGATTGGCGCGGAGACTGGAGGTTGTGGGGGAGGGTGCCGGCATCGTCCTTTTTGCCATTTAACCTCCCCAATGGGGGTGCCTGATATAGAGGAGTCGTACTAAAAGCACCTTAGGTCCCAAGTAAGGTGTTGGGTTGGGTTTCGGCCTAAACTAAGGGGTTTTCCTTAAGAATCAGTTGAGCGCTTCCACTAAGTAGCCTACTCCGATTTGCCCGTTCAGGTTTTCGTCGGGACTGGCGACGTCACCGCCCCCGAACCAGACGCTCACACGGCCATCGCCGAGCACCACAACCGAGGGATCGCAGACCACCTGGGCGTCCCAGGGCTCGGCGCCTTGGATGGGCGGGAAATCGGCGACCCGCTCCCAGGCAACCCCGTCGCGCGAGCGGGCCAGCCCGATCCGCCGCTGTTCGTTCGCCGCGCGGCCGGTGTAGAGCATCCACCACCATCCGCCGGAGCTCCAGACGGCGGGCTCGCCGAGCCCGTGTTCATCGAAACTCCCCGGCCGGCCGACCTGGAGTCCCGGGCCGAAGCCCAGCACGGGGTTGGAGCGGAGCTTTTCCCAGCGGATCCCGTCGGTGGAGCGGGCGAGGCCGATGCGCTGGCGGCGGGCGCGGTCCTGCCCCAGGTAGTACATGTAGAACGTGCCATTTGCCTCAATGACATAGGGATCGGCGACGCCCATTTCGTCAAAGCTCCCGATGGGGCCGGGCTCGAGAACGGGGGCGCCTTGGCGGGTCACCGTGGAATCTTCGGAGATACGGGCAAGGGCGATTCTCGGCGGCAAAGCGCGGGAGGCATCGACCGATTCCGCCGGCCCGGTGATCTGATACCAGTAATACAGCTCGTCGCCGTGGACCAGAGCGGAGCCGTTGGCGGCAATGTAGCTCCCCTCGTCGCCTTCCGGGGAGAGGATGCGGCCCTCTTTTTCCCAAGGCAGCTCAGGGGGCTCGGCCGCATCGGCAGTCACGTCATCAGCAACCAGGGGATACTTCGCGGCGGCGGTGTGCCACGCCTGGCCGTCGAATTCCGAATAGAGGTTCCAGTAACGGGCTTCTTGATCCTGGAAGAGAACCACCGATGGATTCAGGACGTCGGCGGCGTCATCTCGGGTGATCACCGGTTCGGGCAACGCTTCCCAGCGGTAGGCGCTGGGGCCCTCCGGTTGCGGAGCGGGCAAGGTGAAATCGGCGTAGGGTGCGCAGGCGCTCAGAAACAGACTGAGCGGGATGGCGAGGAGGGATGCGCGAGCCGGCCGCATAGCGATTGCTTTCTTAGGGTAGCGGATGCGACGGGAGCCTTCTTCGCTGACTTTGCCGAGGCGGGGGCCGATCAGACTTATGCCGTGGCGGTGCGGGTCTTCCGGGATTTGGAATGCGTCCGGGAAAGCGGCAGTGAGATGACGAATTCGGCGCCGGGAGCTCCGTTGCGGTTGGCCGCTTCGACGGCGCCGCCGTCTTCGGCAACGATGGTTCGCACAATGTGCAGGCCGAGCCCGGAGGAGCCGTGCGTCGAAACATTGGGCTCGAACAAGCGCCCGGCGACCTCCGCGGGGATGCCGGAGCCTTCGTCGGCGATGCGGATCGTCATCGCGCGACCCGCCGTGCTGTCTACCTCCACAGCCTCCACGGTGATCGTTCCGCCGCCGGGCATGGCGCGCATGGAGTTCAGGAAGAGGTTGATGAAGACGCGTTCCCAGGCCCAGGGTCCGCCGGCTCCGTTGGCGCCGATGAGGAGATTGGGCTCGATCTGGCAGTCGAAACAGATCTTGTTCAAATTCTCACGCGGACCGGCGCCGTTGTTCGGCGCGCTGGAGTGCGTCGCCCGGGCGGCCTGCGCATCCTCGACGAAAGCGATGGCCCTTTGGACCACCTCGGTGAGCGATGCCGGCTGTGCGCTGCGCTTTACTTCCAGCGCCTTGGTGATCGCCCGGCCGCGCTCGACGTTCCGAAGCAGGGCGGCAGACAGGTCCTGCCAGCGGGGATCGTCAGCGAGCTGATCGGCCGCGTCGATGAACGTCTGCAGGACGTTGTTCAAGTCATGCACGACGCCGGCCAGTTTCAGGTCGTCGTTTTCAGGTCGCTTCATCGTTCCAATTGGATCCAAGCCGGTCTACTTCGCGATCTGACCGAGTGTATCGAAAAATTCAGGATAAGACACTGACGCCGCATCTGCATTCACGATCGTCGTGGGACCGTCGGCCGCCAGCCCGGCGACGGCGAAGGCCATGGCGATGCGGTGATCGCCCGCCGAATCCACCGTGCCGGCGTGGAACTTCTGTTTGCCGGGGACGTGGAAACCGTCCTCGGTGGTCTCGATCTCGATGCCCATCGCCTTGAGGCCGGCTTCGACGGTGGCGATGCGGTCGGTTTCCTTGACGCGGAGCTCGCCGGCGTCGCGTACGGTGAGTCCGTTTTCGGTGACGGCTCCGAGGACGGCCAGCGCGGGGATCTCGTCAATCAGCGCGGCGGTCAGGGCGCCTTCGATGACGCCTCCGGTGACTTGCGAGGTCTTGATGCGCATGTCGCCGATCAGCTCGCCGCCGCTGCGCTGGATGTTGACCACGCGGATCTTTCCGCCGATGCCGACCAGGAAGTCGAGCAGCGCGGCGCGCGACGGGTTCATGCCGACCCCGTGCAACACCAGGTCGGCTTTGGGCGCCATCAGCGCGGCGACCAGGAAAAAGCAGGCCGAGGAGAGGTCACCCGGGACGACCAGTTGCTGCCCCTTGAGCTGCCGCGCGCCCCCTTCCTTCAGGAAGATGTCGCGGCCGTGAACCTCGATGTCGGCGCCGAATTCTGCCAGAGCGAGCTCGGTGTGGTCGCGGGAGCGGATCGGCTCGCGGACGGTGGTGTCTCCGGAAGCGAACAGGCCGGCGAGAAGAACGCAGCTTTTCACCTGGGCGCTGGCCACCGGCGGGGTGTAGTCGATGCCGTGGAGCGGCGCACCGTGAATCGTCAGCGGCGGGAGGTTGCCGGCGGGACCGGATCCGGTGATTTTGGCGCCCATTTGCGTCAACGGATCGATGATGCGCTTCATCGGGCGGCGGGACAGTGACTCATCGCCCCCGATTGTGGTTTCAAAGGGTTGGGCCGCCAGGATGCCGGAAAGCATCCGGATGGTGGAGCCGGAGTTGCCGGCGTCCAGAGGTCCCGAGGGTTGGGTGAGCCCGGCGGCCCCGCGGCCCTCGATGTGGAGAAGCCCTTCCTCATCGCGCTGGATTTTGGCGCCCAGCGCCTCCATGCACTTCAGGGTCGATTGGCAATCCGCGCCGGTGGAGTAGTTGGCGATTTTCGACTCCCCCTGGGCGATGCCGGCCAGCATTGCATAGCGGTGGGAAATTGACTTGTCGCCAGGCAAGGTGACAATGCCTTCAATAGTTTGCGCGGGAGAGACGGTTTGCTCCATGAACTTCCAGTGTACGCCGGGCCGGTTGGGGAGAACGGGAAATCGGGCTGCGTCCGGCCTGGCGTCTTCGGGAAGCCGAGCATGGCGTATCACTTTTACCTAACGGGACTAAACGTTTCCCCTGCGTCTTCCGATGACATTGATAGATTCTGCCCTTTGAGATAGATTCTGCCCTGGATCGCCGTGTCCATTGATCTCAAAATTCCGAACGGTCTCCGCCCAGTGCTGACGAGAGCCACGCCCCGCTTCCCTTCCTGGGATCTGCTCGGGGACGCGGAGAATAGTCTCACCATTCTCATCGTGGATGAGAAGGAGATGAAGCGCCGTCTGTTGAAGGGCGTTCTGAAGGCCACCCCGTACCGTGTTCTGGAATCGCGCACGCCGTCCCAGGCGATGACGATCCTGAACGAAGAGAAGGTGGATCTGATCGTCGTCGATCTGGTGATGCCGGAGATGAGCGGCACCGAGTTCTGCCAACTGCTGAAATCGCGGCGCGAAACGCAGCTGATCCCGATTCTGATGGTGACCAGCGTTCAGGGTACGGAGAATGAGGTCGCTGGGCTCGAATCGGGAGCCGATGATTTCCTGATCATGCCGCTGCAACCGGCGCTGGTGCGGACCCGCATCGCCACGATGCTGCGGCACAAGGCGCTGATCGATTCGTTCGAAGAAGCCGAGACGATCCTGTTCGCGCTGGCTCGCAGCGTGGAGTCGCGGGATCGCTACACGGGGCTGCATTGCGAACGCCTGGCCGCTTATAGCGTCCAATTAGGGCAGGCGATGGGACTTTCGCGGCAGGATCAACTGGCGCTGTTCCGCGGCGGCTATCTGCACGATATCGGCAAAGTGGGCATTCCCGACGCCATTCTCTTCAAGGAAGGCGAATTGAACGAAGAAGAATGGGAGATCATGCGGGAGCACACCATTCGAGGCGAAGCGATCTGCCGTCCCATGAAGACGCTGGCGCCGGTGCTGCCGATCATTCGCAGTCATCATGAGCGGTGGGACGGCACCGGATATCCGGATGGGCTCGCCGGAGAAGATATTCCGCTGCTGGCGCGGACCCTGCAAGTGGCCGACATCTACGACGCGCTGACCACGGAGCGGCCCTACAAGCCGGCGTACTCGCATGATAAAGCGGTCGAGGTCATGAACGAGGAAGCCAAGAAAGGCTGGCGGGATCCCGAACTGGTGGCGTTGTTTGCCGATATTAACCGCGGCCAGGAAGGCAACAACCCGTTGGGCATCGGCGATACGACCATGCAGGAGTCGCTGAATAATATGCGCCGCGAGCTGGCGCGGTAGGTTCTTTTCATCCTGCGTGGAGCAGGATTTCTCTCCCCCAAACGAGCACGGCGCCGGCTGCCAGCCTACGGCACAAGTACGCCTGACCTCTCAATCTTCGACTGGTAGAAGCACGGCTGCGCCGTCAATCTTCTGGTAGAAGCACGGCTGCGCCGTCAATCGCATCATTCTTGATCGCCTGCAGCGCCTGATTCGCGTCGGAGAGCGGGAATTCGGTCACCGCGGGCCGCAGTCTGATCTCGGCGGCGATTCTCAGAAAGTCATGGGCGTCGGCGCGGGCGACGTTGGCGACGCTGCGGATCTGCCGTTCGCCCCACAGCAGGCTGTCGTAGTCGAACTCGGGCATGCGGTCCAGGTGGATGGCGTTGATGGCGACCACGCCTCCTTTGCGGAGGCTCGAAAGCGCGGCGACCACCACGTCGCCACTGGGGGCGAAGGTGATGGCGCGATCCAGCGGCTTGGGCGGTTTGTCGCGCTCCGCGCCGACCCAGGTGGCTCCCAGCGATTCGGCCAGCTTCCGGTGGGAATCGCCCCGCGTGGAGACGTAGACCTCGCATCCCCAGTGCTGCAGGACCGGCAGAGCCAGGTGCGCCGACGCACCGAAGCCGAACAGCCCCACGCGCTCGCCTTTCCTCACGCCGGCCACGCGGAGGCTGCGGAATCCGATGACGCCGGCGCACAGGAGCGGCGCGGTGTGGAGGTCGTCCAGGACGTCGGGCAGGGGAATCGCGAAATCAGCGCGGGCCAGGGCGAATTGTGCATAACCGCCGTCGACAGAGTATCCGGTGAAGATCGGGTTGTCGCACAGATTCTCGGCGTCGAGCTTGCAGTACGGGCACGTGCCGTCGGCCCCGCCCAGCCAGACCAGCCCCACCCGCGCGCCCAGGACGTGCGATTCGTCCGGACAGGCGACCACTTCGCCCACCACCTGATGGCCCGGGAATCAGCGGATTGCGGAGCCGCGGGAGCTCGCCTTCGACGATATGCAGGTCCGTGCGGCACGCCCCGCAGGCTTTCACGCGCAGCAGCACCTGGCCGGGTTCCGGTTGCGGAACGTCGACGGTTTCGATCGAGAGGGGGCTGTCCTGGACCGGGCACGGGTCATGCAGGACCGCCGCGGTCATTTGCTTGGGAATCGGTGGGATTGTAGACGCCATAGATCCTTCCCCTATTGTGATTCGTCGCCCTCTAGTTTTAGAGGGCGCAGGCAAGGGGGCGTTTCAGGATGCACTTTCAGATTTGGGGCGAGCCTCTAAGAGCGATGGGCTAATAACGGCTAGTAACGATGGACAACGAGGCTGCGGAAGGCGGTGTTTCCCGCGGCATCGGTGGCGCGGATCGTGATCCGGTTGATGCCGACGAGCAAGGGAATGGTGGCGCGCCAATGGGCGCTTCCATCGCTGGCGGTGGTGAGGGCGGCCGAGCCGGTGCTTGTCAGGTTGGCCCAGGTGACCGACGCGATGCCGCTGGGATCGCTGGCCGTGCCTTCGACGGTGATTTCCGCAAGCGAAGTCGAGACCGACGTGTTGCCCGGAGATGAGACAGCCATAGTGGGGATCGTCGTGTCGCCGGGGATCGGCGTAACGCCGCCGCCGCTGGTGGGCGGGTTCGGATCGCCACCGGGCTGCCCCGGATTAGTGGGATTACTGGGACCGGAAGTGCCGGGGTCTGTCGGGCTGGGATCCGTCGGGCCGGGATTGGCCGGGTTTGGATCGGTTGGGCCCGTGGGACCTGGCGTTTGCGGGGGATTTGGATCCGTGCTCCCGGCGGGGGCGTAGAGCCGCAGGATCGCGGACCGGTCGCCATCGCTCAAGGTCGAGGAGATCCGGTAATAGGGATACATCACGTCGCTCGGATTGTCGGAATGCGCGAGCCCCAGGGCGTGGCCCAGTTCATGCAGCACGACGCTGTAGAGGTCCGTGGAAGCGCCGACGCGCCAGGATTCGTCTTCGTCGAGATGGACGTCGCCGGCGAGCGGCTCCGGGTTCGGGGGCGCCGGATAGAACGTGTGGGCGAGCGTGTTGCCGGGCCCATCGAACGGGTAGCCGTCGCCGTGCGCGCCGGAGGCGAACAGGATCGAGACCGTGCGCCTCGCCCCAGCTTGCGAACCCTGCCGCCAATCCACCGCGGCGACCTTCGCCCACTCGGCCATGGCCCGTTCGATCTCGGACTGGGCCAGCGTGGCGGGCAGCTTCGCCGTCATGGAAGCGAAGAAGTAGCCGACCGTGGCCGAGCCTAGACCCGGGCCGTCCCATCCATCGCCAACGCTCGCGATGTACTGGCCGACCGTGCCGAATTCCGTCATCGCTCCGCCGCAAAGCTGCGTCGGGATGCCTCGGATCAGGGCGTCGGAGGCGGGAAAGATGTAGGCGACCTCGTCATGCAGCGCCAGCAGCGGCAGCGGGTTCGAGACCCGCCCGGAGATTCGCCGCCGGAGATTGGTCCGGACCAGCAGCCGGTGCGGACCCAGGTCGGGATTGTCGCGCAACTGGAGCCCGACGCTGAGCACCACGGCGCGGGCCGTGTCGAGATCGACGTCCGGATGGAACTCAACGATGTAGAACGGATCGCCGCCGTTGAGGTCGATGTCCGGGCTGATCTTCTGCGCCGGATCGAACGCCGCGATCGACTGGATGCCGACCGAGTCCAGCGTCGCCGGGGCGATGGGGCCCGCACCGTCGTTGGCGCTCTGGCGAGCCCCGGATGAAACGACCAGCACGCCGTTGCCGGGAACCTGACCCAGCACGCGATAGCCAAGCGCTTCGAGGCCGGCAATGTCGGCATCGCCGGGAGGGTTGGCCAAGTAGACGATCTGGTGACCGCCAGCGGTGAGAGGGGCCGACGGCGCTGTGGGGCTTGCGAGCGAGGACGGGCCGGACGGAACCTTCCAGGTCATGGTCCAAGCCGTCTCACTCGCGCTCGGCGCCGGCTCGCTTTGCGCCAAACAACTTGCGCCAAAACAACTTGGGACAAAACAACTTGGGACAAAACAACAAGGGTCGTGAAACTTGCGAGGACTACGCTTCCGGCAACCCTTGGCATGACACTCTCATCGACTTGCCCGAGAGGAATCCTAGGTGATTTGCACTTCTTGGAGGGAGGGCTTCTCCGTCTGTATGTGCTCCGCTCTGCATCGCTCCTGGTTGATGATCGTACTCCTCCTCGCGTTGGGATCGGCTGTGACTCATGCGCAACTTCTCGGCGCGGACTCGCCCGCGTTTGTGGTCGAAATCATCGCGGGGAGTGAGGATGTTGGCGACGGCGGGCCGGCCGGGCAGGCGCGTCTGTGGCAGGCCGAGGGGATCGCTTCGGCACCCGATGGAAGTCTCTATATTGCTGATGCGGCGGGGCATCGGGTTCGGCGGGTGGGCTCGGATGGAATCATCGAAACGGTTGCGGGAACGGGCCGCGCGGGCTTTTCCGGCGATGGCGGGCCGGCGGCGCAGGCCGCGTTGAACACCCCGTATGACGTCGCGCTGGATGCGGCGGGGAATCTGTATATCGCGGATTTAGGGAATGCCCGGGTGCGGCGCGTGGATCCCGAGGGCGGAATCAGCACGGTTGCGGGAGGCGGGGAGAATCCCGCGGGCGGATTGAATGACGGCGCCGCGGCGACGATGGTCGAGCTCGAGGCTCCGAGAAATCTGGCAGTGGATTCGGAGGGAAATGTCTACATCTCAGATTTTTCCGGGCATAGAGTATTTCGGCGGAGTCCAGCCGGGGCGTTGTGGATCGTCGCCGGGACCGGGACGCAAGGCGACTCGGGTGACGGAGGTCCGGCGCGCGCGGCGAAGCTGTCCTATCCCGCGGGACTGGCGCTGAATGCCGGCGGCGACCTCTATATTGGCGATAGCCAGAACCACGTGATTCGCAAGGTAAGCGCCGGTGGCACGATCCAGACGATCGCCGAGGCAAGGCTCGCCACTGGGATGACGCTGGGGCACGATGGGCTTCTGTATGTCGCCGATGCCGGAACCGGACAGGTTCTCAAGATCGGGCGTGGGTTGAATGGGGACGAGACGATTCAGGGCGCATTGCCGCTGGCGGCGCGGGACGTCGCGTTCGGGGTGGACGGCACGCTGTATTTTTCAAACGGCTCCTTGGTGCGCCGGAAGACAGAGATCAGTCTGACCGTGCTGGCTGGCGGTGGCGATCCCGGAGCCGGGGACTTCGGCCCGGCGACCGAGGCCCGGCTCAATGTGCCGACGGGTGTTGCCGTGGGTGCGGATGGGACGCTCTACATCGCCGACCGGGAGAACCATCGGGTGCGCATGGTCTCTTCGGACGGGATGATCACGACGGTTGCCGGGACTGGGATCGAAGGATCGGGTGGCGATGGAGGGCCGGCGGCGCGTGCGTCGCTGAGTCATCCCGAGTCAGTGTTCCTGGACGATGCGGGGCGGCTCAACATCGCGGACACGGGCAATGGGGCGCTGCGGCGGGTCGAGCTCGACGGGACGATGCGGGCGGTTCCGCTGGGGACGGCGGACGGATTCCGCCCGAGCGATGCGACCCCCGATGGCGTCGGCAATTTCTATGTTGCGGGCGAGGCGTCGATCGTGCGGTCTGACGGGAATGGCGTCGCGGCGACGGTGCTGAGTAAGTTGGCCGGGCCGGGCGGCATGGCGGTCGATTCCGAGGGCCGGTTGTTCTTCCCGGAAACCGGAGGCGGGCGTGTGCTGCGCTGGGTTCCGGGCGGGGACGTCGTGGAGATCGGGGCTCCGGGGGAAGACGGGGTGAGCGTTTGGGGTGCGCCGCGAGCCGTGGCGCTGGGTCCGGATGGGGCGCTGTACGTCGCCGATGCCGGGCGCGCGCAGATTCTGCGGGTGGCGTTCTTTGAGGACGGATCGACGGGCGTGCCGGAGCCGCTGAGGCTGGACGCTCCGCTAAGCCTGCCGTGGGATTTGGCGTTCGGTCCGCTCGGGGAATTGTACGTTGCCGACGCGGGAACCAATCAAATTGTCCGGATCACGGAAGCTGCCGTAGCGGCGCCGGTGGTCGATTTGCAGGTGTTGCACGCCGCGACGGGTAAGGCGGGTCCGGTGGCGCCGGGGATGCTGGTTCGCATTGTCGGGATCTCGCCTCAAAGCGAAACTGGGGATGCGGCGGCGGAGATCACGGTCGAGGTCGGCGGCAAGCCGGTGGACGTTCTCGGTGCCGATGACACGTCGGTCGTCGTGCAGATTCCGGTCGCCGTGGTGGGGGCGGATACGGTGGACCTGGTGGTGCTGGCCAGCGGGAACGAGATCGCGGGAACGACGCTGGAGGTTGCCGCCGAGGCTCCGGGATTGTTTGTCGACGCCGATGGGTTTGCGATCGCGCTGAATCAGGATGGGACGCTCAACACGGGCGGGAATGCGGCGGCGCGAGGCTCGGTTGTGATGCTGTACGGGACCGGCCAAGGGATCGCCAATGCTCCGGTTCACGTGCGCATCGGGTATGTCGACGCCGAGGTGCTCTATTCGGGACCGGTTCAAGGAAATCCGGGATTGTGGCAGATCAACGCGCGCGTGCCGTCAGGGTATGTTCCGCCGGGGTCACTGGAGGTGGCGGTGTCGGTGGGAGGGACGTCCAGTTCGCAAAACGTGCGGCTGCATGTCAAATGACAAGGAGTCAGGAGGCGAGGAGTCAGGAGACAGATCGAACCGCGCGACCGAGCGCGCTAGCGCCTACGGGCGTCCGACGTATTGCACTTCTTCTTCGAGCGTCAGCCCGAAGCGATCCTGAACGCGGCGCTTGAGTTCGGAGATGACTTCGCGGACCTGGGCCGCGGTTCCGCCGCCGGCGTTGTAGATCAGGTTGGCGTGGTAGTCGGCGACCCGGATGCCGCCGCAGCTCATTCCTTTGGCGCCGACCGCTTCGAGGAAATAGGCCGAGGGGACCTTGCCTTCGCGGATGACGCGTTCGGGGACCTGGGCCTGCACCGATGCGGGAAGCTCGGCCAGGATCAGGTTTTTGAAGATGCTGCCCGCGCATCGCAGGGTGGGCGGGAATTTCTCGTCACGAATGGCAGCGATCTCGTCGGCCTTGGCCTGCAGCTCGGCGCGGTCGGAGGTCGGAAGACGGAGCGTCGCGCTGGTGATGGCGAACGATGTCCCCGCGCGGCGGAGATCCTTGAACGCGCTCTCCCGATAGCGGAATTGGCAGGCGGCGTTGTCCCACTCCTCGAAGCTCGATCCACCAGCGCGCACGAAACGAACCGACGCGGCGAATTCGTGAACCGAGTGCCCATAGGCGCCCGCGTTGCCGTAGATCGCCCCGCCGACCCATCCGGGAATCCGCGTCATGGTGTGCAATCCACCGAGCCCTGCCTCGATCGTTGCGTCCACCAGATCCTGCAGCACGGCGCCGGCCTCCGCGGTAACGATGTCGCCTTCGATGCGGATTTCGGCTCCGGTGAAGCGCAGAACGACCCCGTCGAATCCGGCATCGGAGACCACCAGATTGCTGCCGCCGCCGATCAGGAGGAATGGCGTTTCGGATTCCCCGAGCAGCTTCAGCGCCGCTTGGAGCGCGGCTTCGGTGGAGGCGTCGGCCAGGATGCGGGCGGGTCCGCCGATGGCAAATCGTGTGTACTCGGAAAGGAGAACGTCTCGGGCGACGTCGAGGCCGGGAATCGCGGCCAGGCGCGAAAGCATTTGAAGTTCAGTATAAGAGAGAGACGGGTCCGCCTGTTGCAGCCTTGCCGGCGCCGGCTCGAAGCCCGCACGGGTGATGGATCCGCCAATCCGCCCAACGCACAGAACGTGAACAGAAAGGACATTCCCCGCCCATGTTTCCTGGGTTTTCCCCGGCCGCGATCCAGTTCCTCCGCGACCTGAAAAAGAACAACGACCGCGATTGGTTCCAGCCGCGCAAGGAGATCTTCGACGCCGAACTGAAGGCTCCGATGATCGACCTGATCGAGGACATCAACGGCGAGCTGCTGAAGTTCGCGCCGAACCACGTGAACGATCCCAAGAAGGCGATGTACCGGATTTACCGCGATACGCGCTTCAGCAAGGACAAGACTCCGTACAAGACGCATATTTCGGCGATTTTTCCGCCGCGCGGGATGGGGAAGCATCAGGCCGGCGGGTATTACTTCCAGATTTCGCCCTCCGGGGTCGGGATCGCGGCGGGGGCATACGGGCCGGAGAAAGAGGAGCTGGATGCGATCCGCACCTGGCTGCTGGAGCATCACGAGGAGTTCCGCGCGGCGGCGAAGAAACCAAAAAAACTGTTCGGCGAGCTGGGCGGCGACCAGATGAAGCGTGTCCCCAAGGGATTCCCCGCCGATCATCCCGCCGAGGATCTGCTGCGGCATCGCCAGTGGTTCTATTGGACCGAACTGGACGTGAAACTCGCGAAATCGCCGAAGCTGGCGCCGGAAATCGTGAAGCGATTCAAGGCGGCGCAGCCGGTGATCGAGATGCTGAATGGCGTCCTGCGGCGTCCCAAATCCAAAGGTGCGCGCGTCCCCTAACTTCCCCCGAGTGAATGAGATCGGGGGATGTCATGGGGCCCGACCTCAGGGAGTTTCCACAGGCCGGATTCGGCTTTCTCCACTCTGGAAACCGTGGTACGATGACGGCCATGCGCTGGCTACTGATACTCGCGGCTGCGGCCGCCACTCTCTCTGCACAGACGGCGGCTCCGAACGCTGCTGGCGTTTCCGCCGGACATATTCACCTCCAGGTTCCGGATCCCGAAGCCATGATCAACACGGTGGCTGCCGTGCTGGGCGGCGAGAAGTTATCCAAGGGACCGCTGAACATGGTGAAGCTCCCGAATATTTTTGTCATCGTCACTCCGAACGAGAACCCGGGGGGCGGAACCAATGGATCGACGGTGCATCACGTCGGATTCATGGTGAAGGATTTCGCCGCGATCAAGGCGAAGGCGCAGGCTCAGGGCCTGGCCGTCCAGGAACTGGTGCCGAACGTTCAGGCGTTCATTAACCTGGGCAACGACGTCATGATCGAAGTTCAGCAGGACGAGAACGTAAAACACGACGTTGAGTTCCACCACTTCCATATGCAGTCGCCGAATCCGCCGCCAAATCTGGCTTGGTATATGGAGAATTTCGGCGGCCAACCGGGGGAACGCCGTGGCCAGCCCGTGGCGCTGATTCCCGGCGGAGAGGTCGATTTCCTGCCGGGCGGCATGGGCGGTGGCGGCAAGGGAAAAGGTAAAGGCAATGGAAAAGGCGCAGCGGCTCCGCCACCGGCGCCGACCAAGGGCCGCGCGCTGGATCATATCGGCTTTGAAGTCGTCGATCTGCCGGCCTTCATCGCCAAGCTGAAAGCGAACGGCGTGAAAATGGATGTGGAGATGATCGACGCCACCACGCAATTCGGTCTGAAGATCGCGTTCCTGACTGATCCGAACGGGACCTACATCGAGCTCACCGAAGGCTTGGACGATATGTAAGGCTTTGCGGTGCGCAGGAAATCGCGGGACGGCCTTCGGGTCGTCCCGTTTTCTTTTGGAACGAATGTTAATTAAGTCCAAACTCTCGCGCAAAATTTTGTTAAGCTCTCGGTAAGGGATTTTACGGGTCCTCTGTCATCTGCCCGCCCCTGATCCGAGCCCTGAATTTTGATTTTGTTGCGAAACGGGTAGGAAACGTGACTCATCTGCCAGACAGCGCGACCGTTCTGCTGGAGCGGTGTCTCGAAAATGGAACAGCCCATGATTGGGCGGAGTTTATTCGGCTGACGTATCCGGTTGTGTCCGGCGCGGTGTTGGGGATCACGCGGCGCTGGCCACCGAATTTGCAGAACCATTCCGAGGATTTAACCCAGGACGTTTATCTGCGGTTATGTTCGGGGAACTACGGCCATTTACGAAAGTTTTCCGGTCAGGAAGGGCGGGCGCTGAGCGCCTATTTGCGCACGGTGGCGACGTCGGCGACCATCGATTGGCTGCGTTCCAGCGCCGCGGCGAAGCGCGGCAGCGGGCTGCGGGTGGAGTCGCTTGAAAAGGTTGCGCCCTACACGCCCCACTGGGACTCGTCGGGAGAGGTGTTCCAACGCCGGCTCCTATGGATCGATATTGACCGGTATTTGAGCGGCCGGTTATCCGGGGATCCGCGGAACCGCTGGATTTTCTACCTGTACTATCGGGCCGGATTGTCGGCGCGCGCGATTGCCAGCATTGATGCGATCGGGCTGTCGCCGAAGGGCGTGGAAAGTGTGATCTGCCGTCTAACGCGTCAGGTCCGCGAGCATATCCTGGAGAATCCACCGGACGCCGATCCGATTCCTGTCTCCAGCCCTGCCGGGAAGGGCATCTGATGTAGCGCTGGTCAGGAGGCGTTCTCCAGCTTGGAATCCCGCAGAATCCATCCTCATCTGACGCTCGCCGAGCTTGAACAGGCGGCGCTGGGTCGCTTACCCGAAGCGGCGGAGCGACATCTGTCTACCTGCGCCGAGTGCGCCGATATGGTCGCCGCGCGGGCGCTTCTGGCTCGGCCGGAAGCCTGGGAAGATCCCATGGAACTGGCTGCCTGGGGGGCGACTCCGGAATGTCTTCCGCTGGACCGGCTGAGTCAGGTCGGTACGGGCCAGGGCGGGCATCTGGATCCCGATGAGCTGGATCACGTCACCGGTTGCCGGCGCTGTTCCTTGTTTGTGCGGGCGGCGGCGGGGAGGCCACAGTTTCGCCTGGAACTCTCCAAACCTCACGAAGCCCAGGTACGGATGCTAGCCACCCAAATGGAAAGCCAGCGCCGGCCGAAAACCATGCGGGAGGTGGCCGCGGTCCCCGCTGGACGGGCTTCCCGAAGTCATCGGAGCGGGTGGTTTGCGGCCGCGGCGGTGCTGCTCGCCGCTGTGGGGGCATGGTTGTGGCAGCAGGAACTGCGGCCCTCGCCGGAGACGTTGCTGGCAACCGCCTATACCAGGTCGCGGCCGTTTGAATTCCGCATGCCCGACGCCGGCTATGCGGCGGTGCAACAACAGCGTTCCGCCGGGCAATCCGTGCTGGCCCGTCCGGGTGCGCTGATGGAGGCGGAAGAGCTCATCAACGAAGCGCGGAAGAGCGCTCCGGAGACGGCGCGGAACCTGTGGCTCTCCGGTAGCGTGGATCTTCTCGAAGGCCAATATGATCCGGCGATTGAGGCGTTGACGCGCGCGGTGGAAGGTGACCGGGAGCAGCCGGAGGCGCGCATCGCCCTGGGGATTGCCTATGCGTTGCGGGGCGATACCGAGCAGCGTGGGTTGGATTATGGGCGGGCAGCCGATGCGCTGCTCGCGGCTCGGCGGTTGGCCCCGTCCAACGCGCGGATCTCCTTCAACCTGGCGTTGGTCTACACGCGCATGGGCCTTTATAAAGAGGCGCTGGAGGCCTGGGACGAATTCCTGAATCTGAACCGGGATGATGAATGGGCGGTGGAAGCTCGGGAACGCCGCGAGGACTTGGCGCGCGAGATTGAGTTGCACGATTCATTCGAGGGCCGGATCGACTCTGATCCCGCGGTCTTTTTGCAATGGGTTGAGGACGACGCCTCCGCCATCCACGCGGATTTGTTTTACGATGCTGCCTGGCAGCGATGGCTCCCCGCCATGGCACAAGACCGGAAGGCGGAGCGGTCGGTGCGGGTTTTGGCGCAAATGTTCGTGGAACGGTATGGCGACGCCAGCCTGAACGACGCTCTGGCGGCGACGCTGCGGAATCCGTCCGGGATCGTGGAACTGGCCGAAGCCGAGAGGCGCGCCGCCGAAGGGGACTATGAGGGCGCGCATGCCGAGGCACGCCGGGCGGAGGCGTTGCTCGTGGGGAATCCCGCGGCGGAACTCCGCGCCAGACTGGTCGGGGCCCTGGGCCGGCAACGAGGGGAGGTGGAGGAATGCCTGGCCATCATGCAGCCCTTGCTGCGAGATTTGCGGCAGAGCTCCTATGTCTGGATGCGGGCTAGCGCGGATTTGCAGCAAGCGATGTGTGCGTTTCGCGCCGAGACCGGCAGTTCCGGCATGAAGGAGATCCGGGAGGCGGGGCGTATGGCTCGGGAGCTGGGTTTTACCGGCCTTGCCTTGAAGGCGGATGCATATGCCGTCAACCGGCGGAACCTCCAGGGAGACGGAGCCGGGATCTGGGATCAAGCGCTGGAAGGCATGCGAAGCGCATGGATTTGGTGTGCTTACGAGAAAGAGCGTGTGCTGTTTCTGGCGAATCTGGCCGCGTCGGCCGAGAAACTGAATCTGGTGGATCTGGATCCGGTCCTGCACATGGCTTCCGTGCGAGTGCTGGCGAAGTTGGGGGTCCCGCAAACCGAGGCCCTCATTCGTATTTATGCCGCGGCGGCGTATGAGCGCGCGGGTGATCACGCGGCGGCGGTGGAGCAAGTGAATGAAGGCAATCGAATCTTCGCCACTCTGGACAATACGCCAAATGTGGAACACATGCGGTTCTCCGCGAAGCTGATGGAACTCCAAACTGTGAAGCTGCCGGCCGCCCAGCGGGTTCGCGCATTCCTAACTCTGGAGGAAGAGTGGACCACGGTGGGCTGGTTGGAACGATTCCAGATACAGCGTGAGATCGGCAAGGCACTGCGCGAGTTGGGGGACACGGAAGCCGCCGAGGCGGCGTTTCAAGAGGCCCTGCATCTGTATGCGGATCGGCTACGGGATGTGCAGGATGATCGCGTCGAAGAAGGGGCTACGCGGGAAGCCGCGCTTCCTCTGGTCAAGGATTTAATTGAGATCGCGGTGCAAACCGATCCTGCCCATGCGCTCGCGCTGTGGGACGAATATCGGCCCAGGGGAGCGTTACGGGTCCATCCGCAACGGAGCCAGGAGGCGGCCCTGGTCTACATTCCCCTGGAAACGAGCCTGGCCGTCTTTTCCGTCCGAGGGGAGCAGGTCCAGGGGCAATTGGTCTCTCTCGATATGCAGCAACTGCGCCGCGTGGCGCAGCGACTGAAGCGCCTCTGTGCCACTGCGAATACTCCGATTGCGGAGATCCAGCGGGACAGCCGGTTGCTTTATGACTGGCTGATCGCGCCCTATGAAGATGAGATCGGCGACGCGGGCGTGCTATCGATTGACGCGGGCGGCTGGATGTCGAGCCTGCCCTTCGCAGTGCTGATGGATTCGGCGAACCACTATCTTGCGCAGGACTTCACGTTGTTCCGTGGCGTTCGCGGCGGGGATGCGCTCACCGAAGTGGGTCCGCTGGAGGACGGTCTGATTCTTTCCGCACCGTCTCCGGGAGGACGACAGGCATCCCGTTTTCCCGCCCTGCCCGCCGCGGGGCGCGAAACGCGCCGGGTCGCCGAGCATTTCTCCCGGAGCCAGGTGTTGCAGGATACCGAACTGACGTTGGACAGCCTGACGAAAGCGGTTCCGGCGGCACGGTACCTGCATTTCGCCGGACACGGATGGTCCAACGGCGGCGATGGAGGGCTGGTGTTGCCAGCCGCCTCACCCATGGCCGAACCCGTCTTCGTCACCGCCCAGGAATTGCAACGTCAGGACTGGCATCGCTACGCGCTGGTGGTCCTTTCCGCCTGTTTAAGCGGGACGGGCGAACGCTCCGGGCTGGCGAATCGTCACAGCCTGGTGAGCGCATTTCTGCGTGGCGGAGTTCGGCGCGTGGTGGCGTCGTTATGGGATGCCGACAGCGAAGCCACGGCGCGGTTGATGGATCATTTCTATACGTCGCTCGCGTATGGCAACGATGCAGCCACGGCGTTGACGAAGGCTCGGCGGGAGTTGCTGGCCGATGGCAAGTGGTCCCATCCTTACTACTGGGCTCCATTCGCGCTGTATAGCTATTGACGCGGTTCCGCGGATTCTTCCGGGTGATCCGCTGCCTGCACGCTCCCCGGAATCTCGAACGCTTTCAGCCGGCGGCGCAGGGACTCCGGAGCCATCGCCTCAATTTCACAAACATCATCGGCGTAGTGTTTGTTGAGAACCCGCGCGTGTTCGTGCACCTGATGCAGGGCCGCGCCCTCGCCCGCCGGAATGCGATAGAAGACATGCTGGATCGGATCCAGCGCCAGCACCTGGTCGATCTTTTCGAGCAGCTTGTCGATGCCCTCGCCGCTCCAGGCCGAAACCAGAACCGCATCGGGAGGCTGTTCGGTAGCGTCCTGCAGAATCCGCCGCGCCAGATGCCGCGAATCTTCTTTTTCCGGCAGCAGGTCGGCTTTGTTGAGCACCAGGATCTGGGGCGTCGCGCCCGCGCCGATCTCCCGCAGCGTCGCCAGGACGTGCGCGGTCTGCTCGGCGGCCGACGGAGCGCTGGCGTCCACCACGTGCAGCAGCACCTGCGCCTCCACCACTTCTTCCAGCGTGGCGCGGAAGGCGCGGACCAGCGTGGTGGGCAGGTTGCGGATGAACCCCACCGTATCGCTCACCAGCACGTGCCGTTTCGAGGGCAGGCGGATGTGGCGCACCGTGGGATCCAGCGTGGCGAACATCTGCGAGTCCGCCATCACGCCCGCGCCGGTGATCCGGTTGAACAGCGTGGACTTTCCGGCGTTGGTATAGCCCACCAGGGCGAGCGTCGCCAAAGGAACCGACTGCCGTTGCCGGCGCTGGATGGAGCGGCCCCCGCGTACCTTCTCGAGCGACGTTTCAATCGATTGGATGCGGCGGCGAATCCGGCGGCGATCGGTTTCGAGCTTGGTTTCGCCAGGGCCCCGGGTCCCGATGCCGCCACCCAGACGGGACATCGCCACACCGCGCCCGGCCAGCCGGGGGAGCAGATAGTTGAGCTGCGCCAGCTCGACCTGGAGTTGCCCTTCACGCGTTCTGGCGCGGCGGGCAAAGATGTCGAGGATCAGCTGCGTGCGGTCAATGACCTTGGTTTCCAGCTGCGCCTCCAGGTTGCGCAACTGGGTCGGCGTCAGGTCGTGATCGAAGATAACCAGGCTCGCCTCGAGCGAGGCGGCCTGCGCGGCGAGCTCCTGGACCTTGCCCGCGCCGATCAAGGTCGACGCATCGATGCGGGATCGCGTCTGCAGCGTCTTCTGCGCGACCTCGGCGCCGGCGGCTTCGGCCAGGGCGGCGAGTTCCTCCAGAGACTCCTCGGGCGTGATGTGCGGGCCTTGCGGCGCCTCCGTCGAGGTCTGGGGTGCGGTTAGCTTCAGCCCGACCAGTAGTGCAATTTCTTCGGCAGCCATTCCAGATTTCCAGGGCGGGGCGACGCGGGGCAAAGGCGCGAGCGAGGTCCCGGCGAAATAGGTTCGCCCATGCTCGGCAATAATTAGCTACCCGCCGTCGCGAGCCTCAGGATCCGGGGATTCCCGGAGCGCCCGGGGAAGCCACGCCAGCGGCGTGTCCACCTGACGAACCGGGTCCGGCTTCCCGCTGTCCGCTATGGCCGGAATTATGTCCGCCATGGAAGGGTTTCGACACCACCACTGTCGAAATCGCGTGCTTGAAGATCAACTGCTCCTGATTGTTGGTCTCCAGCACGACCGAGTATTTGTCAAAGCTTCGAATTCTGCCCGAGAGTTTGACGCCACTCATCAGGTAGATCGTCAGAAAGATCTTATCCTTGCGCGCATTATTGAGGAACGCTTCTTGTATATTTTGCGCCTGCTTATCCATTGGCCGAGTCCTTCCTCAGCGCTCGAGCCGGGCTGTTACCAAAGGGGAGGAAACCTTTGGAGGGAACTGCTGTGCGCCTCGCTCCATTCGAGCAAAAATTTGCACCAGCCTGCTCCGCACTTCTGCCCCCATGATACCCCAGAGCCGCTGGAACCGAAGTACTAAGGTTCCTTGATAAGGAAGCGGTTAGGATACGGGTTCGGAAGCATCTGATTTTCCGCGCAGGAGTGTCCGAGGAAGGCGCCCGGTTGGATGATCCGCTCCACGATGGGCATCGGCCCGGCGCACCCACTTGCCATGCAGCAGAAGGCTGGCGGTGACCAGCAGCGGATGCGGGATCGAGGTGCAACAGCGCGAACACATCTCGACCTCGCTGCCTTCCCCCGCCGCGTGCATCCGGCGCAGCTCGCGCATGGCGGGAGAGTTCGTGATCTGGACCAGCGGCTGCTCGGTCAAGTTGCCGATCGGTTCTCCGTCCAGCATGTAGCTCTGGCAGCAGGGATAGACGCGCCCGTCGTGCTTGATGTAATAAGGTCCGCGCCATAAGTAATGGCAGCGCCGCCCGCCGGATACGCCACCCCGCGATTCGGGCTGCACCAGATTGGTCTCGTCGTCCTTGACGCGGATCTGATCGACGCCCTCCACCTGGCTCCAGAAACGGCGAAAATCGGCTTCTTCGTGCTGATTGCCGGGCATGCGCACCATCTGCACCACGGTCTGCAGTTTCGACCCGCGCTGATGCTTCATCTTGCAGAAACGGATGAAGTTGTCACGCACGCGCTCGAACTGGGCGCCCTTGCGGTAGAACTCAAAGGTCTCCTTGGAGTAGCCGTCGAAGCTCAGCGTGATGTGCGCCAGCGGAGAATCGAGCAGGCGTTCGGCGGCGGCTTGATCGAGCAGCGTGCCATTGGTCGAAAGCAGCGTCGAGATCCCGTGTTCATCGCACGAATGGATGCGATCGAAGATGGCGGGATCAAGGAACGGCTCGCCCAGGCCGATGAGCATCATGTGCTCGGCGGTATCCGCGGTCTGGGTGATCAGCCGCTCAAAGACCTCCGGCGGCATGTCTTCTTTGGGCTGCTTGTGGGTTTCGCGCGGACACATGGGACAGTAGAGGTTGCATTTCGCCGTAGTTTCGACGATGTACTCAACCGGGAGAGCGGGCATGTTCTCCGCGCTCCGCAAGTATGCCCACAGGATCTTGGCGCGATTCAACCAGCGCATGGGGATGACGACTATCATCGCATGTGGGGCGCTTTGCGCCTTTTTGGTAGCTAACCTACAGTGGCGCAAGATTTTAATCCGCGGCACCGCTCCGCGCCTTTTTGGCAGCTAACCTGCAGTGGTAATCGATTGTAAAAGCGCGGGCGCTTCGCGCCTATTTGCAGCTCATCCGCAGCGGGGAAAGATTCTTTGCAGCGTGACATCATCAAGAGGCATCAAGCCGTTGGGGCGAAACTTTGACCGTGGATGCCACACGAATTCGGACCTTGCGCGACGGCGAGCCGCGATCCGGGGCGAAGTACGTCCTGTATTGGGCGTTGATCAACCGCCGGTTGGACTCGAATCATGCGTTCGCCTATGCGGCCGAGCAGGCCAATGCGCTCGGGCTACCGCTGTTGGTCTATGAAGGGCTCACCAGCTCGCATCGGTGGGCCAATGCCCGGCTGCATCAGTTCGTGCTGGAAGGGGTCACTGAGAATCGGCGAGCGGGCGGCGGAACTCGGGGCGGGCTATCTCTTCTACCTGCGGAAGACCACGGATGACCCGAACGATGTTCTCTACCAACTCGCTGAGGATGCCGCTCTGGTGGTGACCGACGACTATCCGGGCTACATGGCACGCCAGTACAACGCCAAGGTTCCGGAGAAGATTGGGATTCCTTATTACGCCGTGGACGCGAGTTGCGTCGTTCCGATGGCCGAGATTGATAAGCAGCAATACGCGGCCTATACGATTCGCCCGCGGATCCACAAGTTGCTGGATAAGTATCTGCGCCCGGTGGAGACGCCGGGGCTCGCCGTATCCATGGAAGAAAGACTGGGCCGCGCGCCATCGGGATCTCGATACCGAGGTCGCCGGGGGATAACGTCGCGAAGCTCGTGGCCGAGTGCGAGATCGACCAAGCCGTCCCGCCTGCGACCGAGCTGCGTGGGGGGCCGCAAAGCTGCATTGGCGCTGCTTGAGGACTTCCTGCATCACAACCTGCGGCGTTATGCGCGCCAGAACCGCGAGCCGTCGGCGAAGGCGACCTCCTCGCTGAGCTCGCATCTCCATTTCGGCTATATCTCTCCGCTGGAGATCGCGCTGGCGGTGAAGGAATACGCCGAGGAGCACAACCTGATCGCCGAGGAGTTCCTGGAGCAGCTGATCGTCCGGCGGGAGCTGGCGTTCAACTTTGCCCGTTACGGTCCGCGGCCGGACAGGTTATCGGAGGCCCTGCCGGATTGGGCGCAGAAGACCCTGGCGGCGCATGACGGCGATCCGCGCGACTACTTGTACACGCGCGAGCAATGGGAGGCTGCTGAAACGCACGATCCCTTGTGGAACGCCACCCAGAAGCAGCTTTTAGAGGAAGGTATCATTCACGGCTACTATCGGATGTACTGGGGCAAGAAGATCATTGAGTGGTCGGCCAGCCATCAGGAAGCGCTCGACACGATGATTTACCTGCATGACCGCTATGCCCTGGATGGCCGCGATCCGAATACCTATACCAATATTCTGTGGTGCTTCGGCCTGCATGACCGGCCTTGGAAAGAACGTCCGGTTTTTGGGATGATTCGCTACATGAACGCCGAAGGCATGCGCCGCAAGACAGATGTTGCTGCATATATAAATGAATACGACCCCCAACAAATGTCATTGACGTAACGTTATTGGGGTGAGCAGCGAAGTCGATATATTAAGTGTCCGGGCGGAGGTTTGGAAACCCCGGAAGGCATTTGGATCTCGGAGGAGATTTTGAGCAAGGTCCCGTATTATCTGCGAAACGTGGGTCCGATGACCGTGGCTGTCACCGGCGCGAGCGGATTCATCGGCTCGGCGCTGACCGCCAGCCTCACCGGGGCAGGACATACCGTCAAGCCGCTGTCGGTCCGCCAGGATCTGCCCGCCGATGCGCTGGCGGGGTGCGATGCGGTGGTGCATCTGGCCGGCGAACCGATCGCCCAGCGCTGGACCGACGATGCGAAGGCTCGCATCCAGAAGAGCCGCGTCGAAGGAACGCGACGCGTGGTGGCGGCGATGGAGCAGCATCGTCCGACCGTGCTGGTCAGCTCCTCCGGGATCAATATCTACGGCGATCGGGGCGACGATATCCTGACCGAGGCCGAGCCCGCGGCCGACGATTTCCTGGGGCACGTCGCCGCCGACTGGGAAAACGAGGCGATGAAAGCCGAGCAATACGGCGTCCGCGTCGCCGTAATCCGCACCGGGATGGTGCTGGGGCCGGGGGGCGCGCTCGAAAAGATGCTGCTGCCGTTCAAGCTCGGCGTGGGTGGAAAGCTGGGCAGCGGCGAACAATGGATGTCGTGGATCCACCGCGATGACCTGATTCGGCTGATCGAGTTTCTGTTGGTCGAATCCACCGTGCGCGGCGTCTTCAACGCAGTGTCGCCGTATCCGGTGCCGAACGCCGAATTCACCAAGGCACTGGGCGCAGCGCTGCACCGTCCGACGATCTTCCCGGTGCCGCGATTCGCGCTCCAGTTGCTCTACGGGGAGATGTCCAAGCTCCTGTTCGATAGCGTGCGGGCGATTCCGGATGCCGCCTCAAGAGCCGGATTCACCTTCGAACATCCCGATATCTTTGGGGCGCTGCGCGAAATTCTGGATCACCAATAGCCGCGCGGCTTGTCCTGTGCCGCTTATTGAATCAGCGCCTTGCCGAGCCCGGCATTTCCGGCCAGATCGGTCACCCGAACGGTGATCAAATGCTCGCCGGCCGCGACATTGGGCACCGTCGCCCGGAACTCCTCTTGCTGGGAATCGGTCACGCCGTCGATGGCCTGAAGCTGCTGCCAGGGTCCGGCATCGATCGAAAACTCAGCGGCCATCAAGTCGGAAGTCGCGTCGTCGCCCTTCACCGTGAGTGCTACCGACGTCCCGTTGCGCTTCGCCTCGACGTCCACCGTGGGCGGAGTCTGATCCACCAGGATCGGTGGACCCACCAGCCGTGCCGCGCGAGCCTCGCCCGGCGGATTGTCGGACCGGTCCGTCGCCGTCACGCGGAAAAAATAGAGTCCGTCGGCCAGCGTCGCCGCCGTCGATGGTGTAAGACGAATCGTCCAGATTCTCGGCGATCTGCTTCCAGGCTTGTTCGTCCCGGCCGCGGAATTCCAGCGTGTAAATCAAGATCGTCGCCATCATCGTCGTCGGCCTGCCAGGAGATCTGCATGTTTTGCGCCGCCGGCCGCGGAAACAATTCCTGATCGGTGCCGGATGCGCCTGTCACTTCGCCGCTGGCCGAAACGGTAATCGAAAACACGGAACTGCTTGCGCTGGAGGACGACGAGGACGAACTGTTCGGGACCGCGCTGATCGTGATGCTGCGCACGACCGGCGCGGTGTTCTGCGGCAGATACGCCACGTTGACGCTGGTGATCGAGGAGGCCCGCGCGCCACTGCCGAGCTCGGCGCGCCATTGAATGTAGCGGGCGTTGGGACTTTTGATCGTTCCGGGATTATTCGGCGACCGCGAGATTGGGTCAGACCAATCGCTCCAGGTGTCATCCGGGCGAGAGGAGTTCCCCGTGCGCGTGCGGAACGAAATCCCGCCGGATTGAGATCCCAGTCCCGCGGTCCACGACAGGCGTCCCCAGCGGGCAACGCCGCCGGCGTCCTGTACCGGCGATTCGAACCAGCCCTCCGGACCCGGGTTCCGGCCGAGACGGAAGATTTCCCCGGCGTGGCCGGTCGCGGCCAGGATGCCGTTGTTGGTGGCCAGCAGACGGGTGGAATCGCCCTGGTCGGTTTGCGTCACGAGGCTGGCCCGGGGCTCCATCGATTCGGAATCCGCGGTCTCCGGCTGCAGGCGATAGATCCGGCCCTGGGTATCGGTCAGCAACAGCAGCGAAGGGCGGGCGCTATTGTTGCCTGTCTCCGGCTCAATGGCGACGTCATAGATATTCTCCCGATTGGAGGTCCACAACGTCTCGACGAAGTTCTGTGCGTCGATGCGATACAGCGCGGACCGCTCGGTCAGATTGTCGCTGCTGCTGGCCGCGCGTAAACGTCGATGCGCTGCTCAGCGTCGAATCGCCGGTGCCGAGGAGCTCTGCGGCTGCGGAGGCTGCTGCAGTCCGCCTTGCGCGGTCACCGTTACCGAGGTGGTAGCGCTGGTCGCTCGCCTGATTCTGCGCACTGGTCGCCGCGTTGTAGGCCGCGGTTGCGGCTCGCGAAACGCCTCCGCCCAAAGCCGCGGCATAAATCGTTCCATCCTCGCCGAGCACGATCGAGCGGATCTCCGGCAGGTTCGCATCGTAGAGTACAAAGGCGTCATTGCGGCCCGAGATCCGATACAGAATCCCGTTCGGCTCGGTCCCGGCCAGCAAGCGGCCCTGCTGATCCAGGCGAGCGCGGTTACATGCGACTGGCCGGTTTCATAGTAAACATCGCCTTCGCCCGCGCCCGTCACGCGAAAGACTTTGCCCTGATCTCCCGTGCCGACAAAGAGATCGCCATTCTTGGCGAGCGAAAGCGCCCAGATGTAGACAGCTCCGGGCGAGAAGTATTCCTCGGCCTCGTCGCCCTTTGATCCGATAGACCTTGCCGTTGGGCGAAGTCCCGGCATAGATGGCGCCATCGCCGCCCACCGCGAGCGCGAAAATCTCCGGCTCCGGCGCGGTCCATAGAAGTTCGGCGTCGCCGTTGGGCTGCATTTTGTACAGCCGGCCACGGTCGCCAGTGCCCAGATAAATACTGTCATCGCCGGAACCTTGCGGCGCGCGCGCGATGGCCCAGATCTCGGGCTGATCGGAGCGGTACAGCGTTTCGGTTTCCGGAGCCAGCACCAGGCGTCCGTCGGCGGTGACCGAAAGGCCTTCCATGCGTCCGGCCAGGAAGTCCTGATAGGTGGTCAGCTCCCAGGTCTGGGTCGATGCGGCGCGGATCGAAACCGTCACCGCAAGGACTCCCGCAGCCGCTAGAATCAGGCGCGCGGATCTCATGGCCGCACCTCCACGCGGAAGGTATCCATTCCGCTAATGACGTTACCGTCGCCGGGAACCACGATCTCGTCGATCTGCGATCCCCAACCCGCCGCGGGACTGGTATCCACCGGCGCCACGCGGCCTAGGATCAACGCGACCGAGGCCGGCGGCGCGGGCAGATTGCGACCCTCCAGCTTGAAGTTCCGAACGTCGCGCCAGACGCGCAGGTAGGCGTTGGTATTGGAGCGCCGGCGATTCAGCAGATCCGTCACCTGCTCGGGGGAGCGGAACGGCGTATCGGTCGCGCCCTGCAACTCAATCGAGTCGATGGTCCCGGCATCAGCGACCGTGAAATTCAGATAGCCCGCCTCGGCGCCGATCGGAATCTGGTAGCGCACGCGCTTGACAGCCTCGGCGCCGTTGTTCGAAGTAAACAGAACCGACAGTTCAATCGCTTCCCCCGGCCGGGCAATGCGCGGACCCGCGATGTCGGCGATCTCACGGTCCCGGCGGACCTCTTCGGTGTCAATCGCTATCTGCATACCGGAGAAGGACAAGGGCGTCAAACCCGCTGTTCATCGCGAAGCGCAGCGGTGTGGCGACCGCATTCGCCGCGAGCGAACCGACGCCAACGTCCCCGGAATAGATGCGATCGAGATTCACCGATCCTTCCGTGAAACTCCACCTGACCTTTGACGTGCATCGTCACCGGTCCCACGCTTCGCTCGGTGGCCTCCAGCGCCGAACTGACCGCCATCTGCGCCAGGAGCGGCGTCATCACCGGATCGTTGACCACGCGCATGTTGTAGGCCTTACCGTCCACGGTGATCTGCATCGGAGCCATCGCCGCTCGGCGTCCGGTGATCCCGGCGACGCCTGTATCGCGGTCATCGGTGATCACGCCCATCCACTCCAGGGGTTTCGAAATTTTGAACGAAGAGGTCGTGGCCGGCAGCAGCGCCAGCACATCGGCGCTGGCGAACGGGATCTGCGTCGGACCGCCGGACAGGAAGCTGTGGCCAAAGGCGTAGATCTGGTTGTCGTCCATGAAGGTCAACGTTCCGTCCGCGCCGACGCTCATGTCGCCGGTCATCAAACGCACGGAAATCATCGAGCCCGGCTCCAGCGAGGAGGGATCGCCGAGCGCCTCTTCAGGATTGCCCCCGCCGGCGATGCCCTGGCGCGGATCGAAGCCGACGTCCCGGAGTTGGGGGGCGAAGTGCTCCAGCGTTGCGGCGGTAAATCCGGAGAACGAAACCGGAGTCGCGAGTTCCATTAGTTGGGGTCCGCCGACGGCGGCCAGTTGCGTTTCACTCACAGCCGCGCGAGGCTTGCGCCGGGCCTGGGCAACCTGCGCCGGGTCCGGATTCGGATTGATCCGCAACATATCTTCGATGGGGCGGATGCCGGCGATCGCCGCCTTGGCATTGACGAACCCCAGTGCCACCGCGCCCGCCAGCCGGCCGTCGATGTACACCGGAGAGCCACTCATTCCCTCCAGCACGCCGGTCTCCTCCAGCGGACCTCCGGACAATCGAGCCAAAATGATCGACTGGCCCGGGCCGGCGTTGTCCAGCACGCCGAGCACCTCGACATCGAATTCGGAGACCTCGGTGCCTTTGAAGACGGTGCGTCCGGTGCCGTGCTGCCCGGCTTGCACTTCGGCGAGACGAAAGATCGCGGGCTGCGCGCACACCACGCCGCTCAGGATCGCCGCGGCGCTGAGCCAAATCAGCCGGCGGCAGATTCCGAGGGAAAAAATGCGGAAACCAGGAGCGGTTCTCACGTCCTCATTGTACGGTGGTTCCGGAATTTTACGACGCACGAAGGGCGGCTTCATGAGCGGCTGGGGATAGGCACTGGAGTATGGATGCCGGTACTAAGGAGATCGCCGAGCGCCCAAAATGTAACGTTTCCCGGAGAGGTCCATCTAACAGGGTCCTTCCCTGCTCCTCTGTCGGTTCGCCTTGCGGCGGCCGCCCGGAGGATGCGCGGAAATCCGTGGCGAAAGCTTTGCGGCGCCTCTGGGTGCGGGGCGCAACGGTGGCCGGGTCGCGTGTTGGGAGGCAGGTGTAGGATGGATAGACAACCGTAAGGAGAACTGCCCCCAAATGTCGATGTGGAATCGCCGCAGTAAAGAAGAGGAAACGCCAATACCGAAGCCGGTATCCGCGCCGCCGCGTTCATCGCAGTTGGCTAAGGAAGGGATCCCGGTATCGCCAATGTCGCGCACGGTGGAGCCGGTGCGTGAAGTCCAGCGTGGAGGTGGAGCGGCCGTGTTAGGAAAATCAGTCATTGTTAAGGGCCAGATTTTCAGCCGAGAGGATCTGACGATCGACGGCGAGGTCGAAGGCACTGTTGAGCTGCAGGAACATCGTCTGACGGTGGGGCCGAACGGCAAAGTCATGGCCAGCGTCAAGGCGCGGGAAATGGTCGTGCTCGGCACCGTGCATGGCGACGTGGAGATCTCCGACAAGATCGAGATTCGCAAGGACGCCAAGCTGGTGGGCGACATCCGCACGGCGCGCATCGTGATCGAAGACGAGGCCTACTTCAAGGGCAACATCGACATCGTCAAGAAGGAAGTCAAGCGCGCGCCGGAACCGGCCGCGGCGCCGGCTGCGGCAGCGTCTTCCTCGGGACAGGCCAGCGCCCCCAAACCTGCTCAGTCGGCGCCCAACGCGCAGGCGGCGGGAGCTTCCGGCTCTGTCCGTCCGGCGGAACGCAAGTAAGATAGGTCAGAGCGCCGGCGGGTGTGGGCCTGCCGGCCTCCTTCCGATCCTGCGTCCGCTCGGCGCGGGTTCGTCTGCATTTTTACAGAGGGATTCCATCTCGCATTGGAAACGCGAAAGAGCCACGGTCTGGATCAGTTCTGTGCGTCTTTGGAGGGGCGGCACGCGCTGACGATTTTGGATTTGGCGGGCGCCAATCAGGAGACGGTATCTTTTATCACCGGGCTGGGGCATCGGCTCTATTCCGATGATTTTCTGCACCAGCTCGACGCCTGCTTCGGGGAGGGCGACTTCTGGGCGAACCAATCCGATCCGGATCGCGTCGCGCGCTTTCTGGAAGCCACGCTGGATTTCGAGGAAGGGCAATTCGATGGCGTGCTGATCTGGGATACCCTGCAGTTTGTGTCGAGTCCGCTCCTGGAGCAGGTGATGCGGCGGCTGCGCGACGTGACCCGGCAGGGAGCTTATATGCTCGCCGTCTTCCACGCCGATGACCGGGCAGCGGAAGCGCCGACCTACGCCTTCCGGATTCGCGATCACAATACGATTTCGTTGTCGCCGCGCGGCCATCGCCCAGTGGCGCAAAGTTTCAACAACCGGAGCCTTGAGAAGTTGTTTGAAGACTTCGAATCCGTCAAATTCTTCCTCACGCGGGATCACCTGCGTGAGGTCGTGGTGCACCGCTAGCGGCGCATTTCCGCGCCGGTCGCCTTCCGGAATCGCGGTTCCCGATTCGTCAAGCCTCTATACTGGCCTTTTATAAAGGAGTTCCTTACTTGTCTTTGGAAGATCGTTTATTCGCGCAGCGCCTTGGCCGCGTGGCCGAGATTGAGGAGTTGGGCTATCGTCCCTACGGACACCGGTTCGATGCGACGCATACGCTCGCCGAGATCCGGGCGCAGTATTCGGAGAAGTCGGCCGAAGAGCTCGACGAGGAAAAACCGAAGGTCCGCGTGGCGGCGCGGATCCTCACTGCCCGGAAGATGGGCAAGGCCGGGTTCATGCACCTGCAGCAGCAGGGCGAAAAGCTGCAGGTCTACGTGCAGCGCGACGCCGTTCCGGAGCGGGACTTCAAGCTGTGGAAGAAGGTGGAGATCGGCGACATCATCGGCGTGGAAGGGTACATGTTCCGCACGCGCGCCGGCGAATTGTCGATCCACGCCGAGGCGCTGACGTTCCTTTCGAAGACACTGCTGTCGATGCCGGAGAAGTGGCATGGCCTCGAAGACGTCGAGATCCGCTATCGCCAGCGCTACCTGGACCTGATCGCCAACGCGGAATCGTACAACATTTTCCGTACGCGCGCGAAGGTGATCTCCTCGCTGCGGCGGCAGCTGGAGGATCGTGGCTTCATCGAAGTCGAAACGCCCATGATGCAGCCGGTCTACGGCGGCGCGGCGGCTCGGCCGTTTGTCACGCATCACAACACGCTGGATATGGATCTGTACCTGCGTATCGCGCCGGAGCTGTATCTGAAGCGGCTGATCGTCGGCGGAATGGAGCGGGTCTTTGAGATCAATCGGAACTTCCGCAATGAAGGGATCTCGACGCACCACAACCCCGAATTCACCATGCTGGAGTTTTATCAGGCCTATACCGACTACGAAGGTCTGATGGATTTCACCGTGGAGCTGTTGAAGCAGACCGCGATCGATGCGACCGGCGGTTCGGTGGTGGAGTATCAGGGTCAGCAGCTCGACTTCGGCAACGTCCGCCGCATGACGATGCAGGAAGCCGTGGCCGAGGCGGGCGGCGATGGATCGTTGACCGGGACAGCGCTGGTCGAAGTCTTCGAACAACGCGTCGAGGAGAAACTGCTCCAGCCGACCATCGTCTATGACTTCCCGGTGGAAGTGTCTCCGCTGGCCAAGCAGCAAGGCGGACGATCCGCGCTTCGCGGCTCGCTTTGAGATCTTCGCGATGGGCATGGAGATCGGCAACGCCTACACCGAGCTCAACGATCCCGCCGAGCAGTGCCGGCGCTTCGAAGCCCAGCTCGCCTGAAAGCCGCGGGCGACGAGGAAGCGCATCAGATGGACGAGGACTACCTCCGCGCCCTGAGCTACGGCATGCCTCCCACCGGTGGCGAAGGCATCGGCATTGACCGTTTGGTGATGCTGCTGACGAATTCTAAATCGATCCGCGACGTGATCCTGTTCCCGTTGCTCAGGCTGGAAGGGGAGATCGGGATTGCGAAGAAGCTGAAGCAGAATTCAGGAGACGGGAGACAGGAGACAGGAGCCGACGAGTAGCGAAGAGCGGCGGTTCATGCGGGTTTGGATCGGATCGCTTCCGCGTAGGCATTGAGCATTCGACCGACGTCATCGACCGATGCTAGGAGTTCCTCGGCCGAACCGTAGCGCAGGTCGTGGCAGAGAATCAGGTAATACCGGCATTCTTCGAGGGAGGCTTGGGCGATGTTGATCATACGGACTTTGTCGTGTTGGCCTCTGCGCCTGAACCCCTCCGCGATATTGGCGGGAATGGAAACTGCAGCTCGGCGAAGTTGGCCCGTGAGCCCATATTTCTCCATCGCTGGAAATTGGGAGGATAGTTTGTAGGCGCCAAGGACAAATTGGTGCGCTTTTTGCCACACAATCAGGTCTTGAAAGGTTTTTGCGGGAGGACGGGCGGCTAGTGGCACATTCTTATAGTTGTTCGGCCGCGAAATTCTCTCAGCCGAGAATGTGCTCGGGGCGTATGGCTGGCTCGACTATGCTAAACACTAGACAAGTACTGATGGCTGCCGCAGTGCACCCCTGCGCGGCTGCTGTCTCCAGTCTCCTGACTCCTGTCTCCTTTTAAATGTTCGAATCCTTCATCGCCCGCCGCTACCTGCGTTCGAAGCAGAAAGAGGAGATGATCTCTGTCATCAGCGTGATCGCGGTCGCTGGAATCGCGACCGGCGTCATGGCGTTGATCATCGCGCTGGGGATCACCAGCGGACTCAGCGGCACGCTGGAGCAGACGTTCCTGGAGGCCACCGGGCACGTGATGATGCTGGAACGCATCGCCGGGCCGGGCATCGTGGATTGGGAGGAAAAGGCGGCGCGCCTGAAGGAAATCGATGGCGTTGCGTCGGTGGAAGGCGTCCTCTATGACACCGGCTTTCTGCGTGGCCCGATCAACTCCAGCGGTATTCAAGTCAAGGGAGTGCTCGTCAGCGACGAAAGCAATCTTCCTTTGATGCTGCGCAATCTGAAGGAAGGCTCGCTCGAAGACCTGGCCGATCCCGCCGCCCCGGGCATCATCCTGGGTGCGGGGATTGCAAAGAAACTGGGCGCGGTGGTCGGTAAGCCCGTGACGCTGATCATTCCCAACGGCCGGATCACGCCGCTCGGCCCGGCCGAGAGGGTGGAAACGATCTTCGTGGACGGGCTCTTTGAATCGGGCGTCTATGAGTTTGATAATTCCTGGGCCTACATGGACCTTCGCACGGTGCAGGACCTCTACAGCTACGACGACGTCGTCAACGCCATCGAACTCAAGGTTGACGATGTCTATGACGCGCCGCGCATCGCCACGGAAGCCGAAATCCTGCTCCAGGATCCGGACCTCCAGGCGACCACCTGGCAGGAGCAGAATCAGCAGTTGCTCAACTCATTCCGCCTGGAGCGGAGAGTGGCGACAATCACGATCAGCCTGATCCAGATTGTTGCCGCGCTCAACATCCTCAGCGTGCTGGTGATGATGGTGATGGAGAAGCGCCGGGCAGTGGCGATCCTGATGTCGATGGGCGCCAAAACGGCACAGATCCGCAAGATTTTTATTTTCGAGGGGCTCATGATCGGCGGCACCGGGACCATCCTCGGCCTGATTGCCGGCTACCTGCTCAGCTACTTTGCGGACCGCGGCCGGTGGCTCCAGATCGATGCCGAGGTCTACTCGCTGTCCTACGTGCCCGTGCACACATCCTGGACCGACGGGATCTGGGTGGCTGCCTTCGCGCTATTGATCAGCTTCGTTGCCGCGCTCTATCCCGCGAACAAAGCGGCGAAGATCTCTCCCGTAGAGTCGATGCGTTACGAATAGGGCGCTACGAATAAGCGCGACGCCTACATCCCGACGTAGCGCGCGTACACGCTCCGCGCGACCGCCGGGTCCTGCGTCCCCTTGATGATGGCCCGGCCGTCGGGAAACACGGTGAGCTCGTAGCTCTCGATCGACGCTCGCACCGCGAAATCATTCGAGCGCACCGAGTTTCCGCCCGCATCCAGCGCCCGCAGCCGTTCGGCGAGCTCGGCCAAATCCACCGGCCGCGTCCGCTCGTGAATCTGTACCGCGTTGCGGCCGCACAGGCTGATCGGCGCGCGACGTTTGCCGGTCAGATAGGAAAACTCGTGGCGAGCGCAGCAGGGGCAGTCCGGATCCCGCTCCGGAGCGGCGATCTGCCGGATCTCGCCGGTCCAGACGTCCAATGTGGTAATCTTCGCCGCCACCGACTCGGCGCCCTTTGCCAGGATCTTCAGCGCATCCCCAGCCGCCAGCGCAGCGATCCCCGCGGTTGCCGGAGCCAGCACGCCATCGGTTTCGCAGGTCGGCTGCGCGCCGGAAGGAGGCTCGGGATAGACGCAGCGCAGGCAGGCTGTCTTGCTCGGCACGACCGGAAATTTGATGCCATAGCTTCCCACCGCGGCTGTGTAAATCCAGGGGACTTCGTATTTGACCGCGAAATCGTTCACCAGGAAGCGGACCTCGAAGTTATCGCTGCCGTCCAGAATCAGGTCCGGTTCCTCGCCAGGCTCCCCAATCAGGTCATCGATATTGAGAGCCGTCAGATCCGCGACCTCTGCCTCCACCGTGATCTCGGAGTTCAATTGCGCGATTCGGCGCTGCGCGGCCACCGCCTTGGGCAGACCTTCGGCGGCGTCGGCCTCCGAGAACAGCAACTGGCGCTGCAGATTGCTGGGTTCCACGTAATCGCGGTCAATGATCCGCAGATGCCCCACTCCGGCCCGCGCCAGGATCTCCGCCTGCACGGTGCCCAGTGCCCCGCAGCCTACGATCACCACGCGCGCGTCCGCGAGCCTCGCTTGTCCTTCCGTGCCAAACTGGCGAAAGCGGATCTGTCTTGAGTAACGGGATTCTCCCACGGGCGTCCTTATTAGATAGACTACCGCCAAGAACCACTTGCCCCGCGCGGGAGGTGCGGGAGACTCGGGAACCGGTCCGGGCGGAGGGTCGGCCCCGGCCCGGGCGGAGTTGTTTAGAGGTTGAGATACCATTGAGTTACGTGCGGGGAGACGTGCGATTGGCAACGCGCCTATGGCTGCTCGCAGTCTTATGCCTGGCGGCTCTTGGTCAACCCGTTGTGGACCCTGAATCCCCGTCTCCGGCCGATCTTACCCCCGCTCCGTCGGACCTGGATGGCCGAACCATCACCCGGGTCGAGTATGTGCCCGCCCAGCAGCCCGTCCTCACCGAGGACCTGAACCAACTGGTGCCTTTTCATGTCGGCGAGCCTTTGCGCAGCGCCGATGCCCGCGTCGCCATCAATCAACTGTTCACCACGGGCCGCTACGCCGACATCATCGTTCAAGCCGAACCGGACGGATCCAATGGCGTTGTTGTCACGATCGTCACTGAACTCGCCTTCTTCGTCAGCCGCGTCAGCATTCAAGGGGAAAAGCAGCCCCCCAACGAAGCGCAGTTGGTGGCCGCGACGGGCCTGGATCTCGGGGAACGGTTCCTTGCCGAATATATCCCCGGGGCGATCGACCGGATGGCCGACCGGCTCCGCGCCAATGGTTTCTACAATGCCCGGATTCGCAGCCGCTTTCAAACCGATCCGGCCACTGAGGAAGTCAACATTTTCTTTACCGTGGAAACCGGCAGCCGCGCGCACTTCTACGGCGCCGATTTCACCGGCACGTTCACCGAAAGTCCGAAGAAACTGGAAGCGGCCACGGATTGGCACCGCAGCATCGGCCCGGTCCGTTTGCCGGGCTGGCGGGAAGTGACGGAGAATCGCGTGCAGAACGGCCTGACCAACCTGCGCGAACTGCAAACTAACACCGGCCGGCTGGAAGCTCGCGTGGATTTGAGCAATCTCCAATACACCCCCGAGCGAAACGGCGTGCTGCCGCACGTCGATATCGAAAACGGTCCGGTGACGCTGGTCCGCACCACCGGCATGGAAATCGGCAAAGGTGAATTGGAGACCCTGATTCCGATCTATCAGGAGCGGTCCGTGGATCGGGGCCTGTTGGTGGAGGGCCAACGCAATCTCACGCAATACCTGCAATCGCGCGGATACTTCGACGCCGTCGTCAGTTTCAGCCGCTATACCGAACAGAATGACGGACGTCAGGATTCTGTGATCGACTACCAGATTGACCGCGGCGAGAAACACAAACTGGAGCACATCACCTTCACCGGCAGTCAGTACTTCGGCGACGCCACCTTGCGCGAACGAATGTATATTCGGACCGCGTCCCTGATCCGCTACCGTAACGGCCGGTTTTCGCCGCAACTGCTGGAGCAGGACCTGGGCTCAATCCGCAATCTGTACCGCTCCAACGGCTTTCGCGATGTCGAAGTGACCTCGGTGACCCGCCAAAGTCCGGAGGATCCCACCCAGCTGACCCTGGCGATCAACATTCAGGAAGGATCGCAGTGGTTCGTGGACGCGTTGGTGATTGAGGGCGTCCCGGAGGAAGACAACACCTATTTCATGGGGGTTCTGCGATCAACGTCCGGCCAGCCTTTCAGCGAGGTCAACGTGGCCGCGGATCGCGAAACCATCCTGACCTACTACTACGATCGCGGTTACGATGCGGCGACCTTCGAATGGACCCAGGAGCAGTTCGACGACAACTTCGCGGATCTGCGCTATGTCGTCGCCCTTGGTGAGCGCCATTTCGTGCGCGATGTGCTGATTCGCGGACTGGTGGATACGGACCCGGAACTGGTGCGCAGCCGTATCACCCTGCGCCCCGGGCAGCCGATCTCGCAGGTGGAAATTGGCCGGAGCCAGCAGAACCTGTACGACCTGGGGATCTTCGCCAACGTACGCACCGCCATTCAGAACCCGAACGGGCAGGAGCGCAGCAAGTACGTCATCTTCTATCTGAATGAAGCCAGCAAGTACTCGATGAACTTCGGCGTCGGCGCCGAGCTGGGCAACTTCGGTGGCGGGTCTACTTCCTTTAGCGCGCCTGGCGGCACGACCGGGTTCGCGCCCCGAGCCTCGTTTGGTGTCAGCCGCATCAACTTCCTGGGCGTGGGCCACACCATCAGCTTGCAGACCCTGGCTTCCACGCGGCAGCGCCGGGCGCTGCTGAACTATGTCGCTCCTCACTTCAAGGAAAACGACAGCCTGTCGCTGACCTTTTCCGCGCTGTTTGACGATTCCCGCAACATCCGCACGTTCAATGCGCGACGGTGGGAGGGCACGGTACAGCTCTCCCAGAAGCTCTCGACCTCCAACACCATTCAGTATCGCTATGCGTTCCGCTGGGTGACGATCAACAATCTGAAGATCGATGTCTCCCAGGTTCCGTTCTACAGCAAACCGGTTCGCGTTGGACTCGTGGGCGTCGCATTCTTCCGGGACCGCCGCGACGACCCCGTTGACACGCACTACGGAACCTACAACACCGCTGACCTTAGCTGGGCGGCCGGACGCCTGGGCTCCGAGACAGGCTTTACGCGCCTGCTGGCTCGCAACAGTACCTACACGCCACTGGGCAGCAGCGGCGAAATCGTCCTGGCCCGGACCGTCCAGTTCGGCTATATGCAGCGGCTGACCGGCCTCGACCAGATCCCGCTGGCCGAGCGCTTCTTCGCCGGCGGCGCTTCCTCCCAGCGTGCCTTTCCCGCCAATCAAGCCGGCCCCCGTGATCCATATACCGGATTCCCCATCGGGGGCGAGGCGCTCATGATCGAGTCCACCGAGTTGCGCTTCCCTCTGATCGGCGACAGCATCGGCGGTGTACTCTTCCATGACATGGGCAACGTCTTTAGTACCATCAAGGACATCAGTTTCCGGTTCAATCAGCGGTCGCTCAAAGACTTCAACTACATGGTGCATGGCGCAGGCTTCGGGATCCGCCTGCGTACGCCGTTGGGCCCGTTACGCGTCGATTTGAGTTACAGTCCGAATTCGCCGAAGTTTCTTGCGTGTAACGGCACCACCGAGCAATGCCAGACCGGCACGGGGCAGACGGATGTGCAGAGCATTAATCCGTTCCAATTCCATTTCTCCCTGGGGCAGACCTTCTAGCATGCGAACCGCTTTGCTGCATTTCGGAGTTCTGGCCGCCCTGGCGGGTGGCGCGGCAGCCGCGCAGGATCGCGGCACAGCTCCCCAATACGGCGAAATCCTGGATCGTGTCGCGGTCATCGTCGGAACCCAGGTGATCACCGAAAGCCAGGTGATCACGGACCTTCGTGTGGCGGCCTTCATTGACCAGAAGCCCGTGGATCTCTCGGGAAAGTCGAAGCTCGAAGCCGCCGGTCGATTGGTGGATCAGATGCTGATGCTGCGGGAAGCCGACACCAGCCATCTCGCGCTCCCGACCATTGAGGCCGCGCAGGAACTGGTGAATCGGCTGCGCGCCGATTATCCGATGCCCGGCGCCTTTGAAGCGGCCATGGAGAAATATAAGATCACCGAACATGATGTGGCGGTCCACATGCTCATCGGCCTGCAGACTTTGACGTTCACCGAACTCCGATTTCGCCCGGGGATTCAGATTTCGGACGCTGACCTGCGGAAAGCCTACGACGAACTCGTGCCGGCCGATCAGCGAAACCAGCCCGGGGGAAGCCTGGAGGACAATCGCCGCCAGCTTGAGGAACTGCTCACCAATCGGCGCGTGATCCAGGCCCTGGACGAGTGGCTGGAAAACGCTCGCATGGATCTCAATATTCGTTACCGGAGGCCCGTATTTCGCTAACGCTGGAAACGTTGTATCGCCATGAGTGAAGAGCAGCAACAATCCGATCATCTGCCGTGGCCACGCCAGCGATGGCGGCGCGTGCTCGTTTGGACCTCCGGCGCACTGGTGCTGTTGATGCTGATGCTCGTCGCCGGCGGCTATCTCATCATCCAAAGCGACTGGTTCCGCGAGTACGTACGGCAGCGGATCGTGCAGGTGGCGGAAGATACTACCGGCGCGCGCGTGGAGCTTTCCGGCTTCGAGTTCAACGTCGCCGAGCTCAGTGCGACCGTCCGCGGACTGGTGCTGCACGGCTCCGAAGGGCCGGACGAAGCTCCCTTCGTTGTGATCGATTCGGCAACTATCGGACTGCGCATCGTTTCGGTCCTGGAACGCCAGATTGATCTCGCAAGGCTGGCCGTGGAACGTCCGGCGGTCAACATCATCGTCAACCCGGACGGCAGTACGAACGTTCCTGGCCCGAACCGGCCGCCCAGCGGCAAGCTCTTCACCGAGAATCTGCTGGATCTGAAGATCGGCGAGTATGAGATCAACAACGGGCTCGTCGTCTATGACAATCGCTCGATTCCGGTGAATGTCCGCGGCGAGGACCTGCTGCTCCTGATGGACTATGACGCGCAGATTCCGGCTTACACCGGGGCGCTCGAAACCGGCGGAGTGAACATCGCCCTCCCCAACCGGGAGCCGATCGAGACCATCCTGTCGACTGGGTTTACCCTGCGCAGCACTAGCATTGACCTTGACGGCTTCCGGCTGGCGACCGAGGACTCCTACATCAGCGCCACCGGCCGCATCAACGACCTGCGGACCGCCGACCTCAACATGCAAGTGACCGGCGCGATCGATCTCGCCGAGCTCCAGCGCCGGTTCGATCTGCCCATTCGTCCCGAGGGAACGGCGTCGATCGATGCCGCGATTCAGTTAACGCCCACTGGCGGGGAAACGGCGGCCTTGGTGGCGCCCGAAATCCCGGGCGTCGTGACCCCCGTGGATGTAAGCGCCGCGACCATTACCATCTCGCGCCTGGATATCGACACGCCGATGGTCAACGCCTCGCTGAACGGAACGCTGGTAGGGTTGCGCGCGCCGCAAGGCACGTTGCAGTTTACGGCGCAATCCGCGCTGGCCCAGGCGGTCCCGGCGCTGCGGCTCCCGCTCCTCCCGCAAGGCACGGTGCGCGTCAATGGTGAAGTCGACGTGAATGCCGCCAATGGATTTGATGGCGAAATCCGGGGAACCATGATCGCGGAGGGGCTCGGCTATGTGCGCGACCGCCTGCAAATTCAGAACGCTTCGGTTCGTGGCGCGCTGACCATTGAGCGGCAGGAGCTCCGTCTGCGGAACTTCACCGGCCGGGCGCTCGGCTCCGACCTCACCGGCGACCTGACGCTGACCAATTGGAATCGCCTTGACGTGTCCGGTACGCTTGCCAACCTGGAGCTTGCCCGGGCGTCGAACGTTTTAATGGAACGGCCGCTTCCCTGGGGAGGAACGGCAAGTGGCACTTACGATGTGACGACCTCGCTGAACGCTGAGGATCTGGTGGTCGAAACCAGCCTCCGTATCGTTCCCAACGGCCAGGGTGAACCGGTCGACGGAACCGTGTCGGCGATCTACGACAATGCCGAGCGGACCGTCACCCTGCCGGCCGCCGCCGTCGCCACCGGGGCCAGCCGTGTCGAAGCCTCCGGCGTTCTGGGCCGCGAACTGCGCGTCCGCGCGCGCACCACGAATCTGAATGACATCCTTCCCGCGCTCGCGATGTTTCAGGACAATCCCCCGAATGAGTTCCCGGTGACCCTGGTCAACGGCAGCGCGACCGCGGACGGAACGCTCACTGGTCCTCTGGATGATCCAACCTTCCGCGGGTCCGCCACCCTGATCAATGGACGGATGAACGTGCGCGAGCAGGAGATCCGCGTGGACCGCTTCAGCGCCGATGTCACGGCGAGCCGCGAACAGGTCGTGGCCCGCAATCTGACCCTGAATCGCGACCTGGCCGAGGTCAGCGGATCGGCTTCCCTGACGGCTCGCCCCGATTCAAGCTATGCCGGATTCGGGAATGCCGAGCTCTCCGTGACGCTGGCCGTCGCGAACCTCTCGTTGGAGGAAACCGCCGCCGAGGCAGGTTTCGGAGATCGCGGCATCACCGGCACCGCGGCCGCCACGGTTCGGCTGGCGGGAAGCTTGGAGCGTCCGCAGGCGCGCATCGCGTTGGACGTCGCCGAACCCAGCGCCCTCGGAGAGAAGATGGATCGTCTGCAGGCCTCGGTCGAATACATGCCCGGCGACCTCCGGGTCAGCGACGGACGCGTCACCGACGGATCTTCCATCCTGCGATTCAACGGGGAATACAAGCACGCGCAAGGCGACTGGGCCTCCGGCGAGGCGACCTTTGACGCGGTGACCGATTCCCTCGATGCGTCGCTCCTTGAACACGTTCGCGACCTGGCGGTTCCTGTTTCCACCACCTTGAATGGACGGCTGCACGGCGCCGGGACAATTTCGAACGGAACCTTTGTGCTGAACTCCACCAATAGCGATGTCTCGGCGCGCCGCATCGTCATTGACGGAGTTCCGATCGGCGACCTTTCCGCGGTTTCCGAAACGCGCGGCGACGATCTCACGCTGAACGTCGGCGGCACCGTGCTGGAATCGATCGTCGAAGGTAGCGGCAATTGGACGCTCGAAGGCGACGCGCCGGGGACGGCCGAGGTGACCTTCTCCCGGTTGAGCATCGATTCCATCCATAAGCTCGCGATGTTGGGCCGCCGCGACGAGGAAGTGCTGAGTCCGCCTCCGTTTGACGGATTCATCGAGGGCGGCGCGCATCTCTCGGTTCCGCTGCAGAAGCTGGACCAAATCACGGGCCAGGTGGAGCTCAGCCGTGTCGAAGTCCGGCCCAAGCCGGATCAGGCGCTGGGCCTGGGCGTGAAGCCGGAAGACGTGATCCTCACCAATGCGATGCCGGTCCTGTTCGATTTTTCCTCCACGGCGATCCGCGTCCGGCAGGCATCCTTCACTGGCGCCGACACCGAGCTCATGGCCAGTGGAACCGTCCCGTTTGATGGCAGCGGGGCCGACCTGCGAGTCGATGGATCGCTGAACCTCATCGTGCTGCAGCTCCTCAACCCGGACCTGCTCGCCGAGGGCACCGCCACCATGGAAACCACCATTCGCGGGAACCTGCAAAGTCCGGACGTGAATGGACAACTGCAGTTGGATCGCGCGTCCCTGTTTCTTGCGGACCTTCCCAACGGCATCGATAACGCCTCCGGCACCATCCTGTTCAATCTGAGCCGCGCCACCATTCAAACGCTGACGGCGGAAACCGGCGGCGGACAGGTGAGTATCACTGGATTCCTGGAATTCGGCGACCGACCTGATCTACCGCCTCCAAGCCAAGGCCACCGGCGTTCGTGTTCGCTATCCGCAGGACCTGAGCACCACCTTCGATGCGCAGCTCACCCTGACCGGGACCTCGCAAGACAGCACCGTGGGCGGGGACATCACCGTGCTGCGCGCGGCCTTCACGCCCAGTACCGATACCGGCCAGCTTCTGGCTCAGTTCTCCCAGCCGACCCCGACGCCGTCTAACCCCAACGAGTACCTGCAGGGCATGCAGTTCGACGTTGAGGTTCGCAGCAGCCCCAACTTCCAATTCGAGACGTCGCTGACCCGCAACGTCGAAGCGGAAATCGACCTCAATCTGCGCGGCACGGCCCTGCGTCCGGTGCTGTTAGGGTCGGTTTCGATCAACCGCGGCGAGGTCGAAGTCCTGGGGACCCGCTACACCGTGGACCGTGGCGAGGTCCGGTTCCTTAATCCGGTGCGCATTGAGCCGACCTTCGATGTCGACCTCACCACCCAGGCCCGTGGTGTCACGGTCAATATCTCGATCTCCGGGCCCATGAGCCGGCTGGCGGTCAACTACAGCTCCGATCCTCCACTGCAAAGCAGCGAAATCATCGCCCTGCTCGCGGTCGGCCGCGATCCCACGCAGACCACCACGCAGAACAATCCGGGAGTCCAGTCCACCACGCCGGGCTTCGTCGCCGCCGGAGGCAGCCTGCTGGGTCAGGCGATCACCGAACAGGTGTCGAGCCGTCTGCAACGCTTCTTCGGAGCCAGCCGCGTGAAGATCGACCCCACCCTGACCGGCGTCGACAACCTGCCCCAGGCGCGCCTGACCCTGGAGCAGCAGGTCTCCCGCGACATCACGCTGACCTATATCACCAACCTGAATCGCACTACGGAACAGTTGGTCCGCATTCAGTGGGACTTCAGCCGCGAATGGTCCGCGATTGCCGTCCGCGACCCCAGCGGCCAGTTCTCCTTGGACTTCCAGTTCCGGAAGCGCTTCTGAGTTGTGGGGCGAGGTTCAGCTTGCGGAGGGCTTCAGTCCTCCCGTCCACGACGTGGACCTGAGCGGAACTCCCTTGAAGTCAACTCGCATCAACAGCAGGTCAACTAAAGTGCTTTCGTCGCCAAGTGGAGCGCCACCGCGCCCATCACCATCCGCTCAAACTCGACCTTGGCAAACCCGGCGGCACGCAACTGATCCGCCAACTCATCCGCGCCCGGGAACTTGCCGATCGACTCCGGCAGATAGGTGTAGGCCTCGCTGGATCCGGAAACCATGCCGCCGACCTTCGGCAGCACCTGCGTGGAAAAGAATCCGTACAGCGCCGCGAACGGACGATTCGTCGGCTGGGAAAACTCCAGGATCGCCGCGACCCCGCCCGGTTTCAGCACCCGCAACATTTCCACGATCCCGTCGCGGTAATTCGCCAGGTTGCGGAACCCGAACGCCACCGTGATCAGGTCCAGGCTCTCGTCGCGCAAGCGGAAGCGCAAGCGCATCGGACTCAAACAGCGGCGTGCGAAACCCATGCGAGCCGATCTTGCGATTCGCCTCCACCAGCATCGGATGGCAGAAGTCGCTGCCCCAGACCGGACGTCCCGCGCGATCCTCAAGAGCGAGCAAAACGTCGCCGGTGCCGCAGCAGAGATCCAGTGCCTGGCTGTCCGGACGTTCCAGGATCGGCGCCACGCGCTCCACGGTTCGCGCGCGCCAGCGCTTGTCCATGTTGAACGACAGCAGGTGATTCAGCAGGTCATAGCGCCCGGCGATGCGCCCAAACATCCCTCGGACCCAGCGCGAAGCTTCCTGTTCACTGGCCGCGCCGCGAGGCGTCGTTCCTTTGGCCGCTCCCTTGGCAGGCACCGATGAAGTCGCCCCGCTCATGCCGGCGTCACTTGCCCCGCCAGGGCTTCTTCGATCGCTTCGACCACCAGATCCTCATCGACGTCGGTGACAATCGTAACCTCCCCAATGGCTACCGGAAGCACAAAGTGAACCTTGCCCTGGATCGTCTTTTTGTCGCTGCCCATGCGCTCCGCCAGCGCCCTGGCATCCAGACCTTCCAGCGACGGAATCGGCCCGTATTTCGCGACCACCCGCCGGATCGTCGCCGCCGAGGCCGCATCCAGATGACCGGTCTTCTCCGCCAGGATCGCCGCGGCCTGCATCCCCCAGGCGACCGCTTCGCCGTGCAGGAACCGCTCGTATTTCGTCTCGGCCTCCAGCGCATGGCCGAAGGTATGCCCGAAGTTCAGGATCCGCCGCAGGTCGCCCTCGCGCTCATCCGCGCGTCACGACCTCGGCCTTGATCCGCACCGCGCCCGCGATCGCCTGTTCCACCAGGGCCGGCTCCAGGGCCAGGACCTCGTCGGCCTTCTTGTCCAGCATGTGGAACAGTTCGGCGTCGCGAATCACGCCGCACTTGATGACCTCGTACAGCCCCGCGCGATACTCCCGCTCCGGCAGCGTCTTCACCACGTCGGGGTCGATCACCACCGTCAGCGGCTGATGGAACGCGCCGATCAAATTCTTTCCTGCCACCAGATTGGCGCCCGTTTTGCCCCCGACCGCCGCGTCCACCTGCGCCAGCAGCGTCGTCGGCACCTGGATTACCGGGATGCCGCGCATGAAGATCGCCGCCAGGAACCCACCCAGGTCCCCGACGATCCCTCCGCCGAACGCGATCACCAAACTGGACCGGTCGCCGCCCTCCTCGATCATCTCCTCGGCCAGCGCCTCGACCTCGGACAGCCGCTTGTTGGGCTCGCCGCCCGGGAAGAACAGAACGTGGTGCTCGATCCCGTGCAGCGACTTGTGCAGCGTCTCGTGGTACAGCTCATAGACGTCCTGCGTGGTGACCACGAACACCAACCCCGCCTTCTCTGGAACAAACTCGCCCACGCGCGCCAGAGAACCGCGCTCTACAAGCGCGTCGTAGGCGTGTTGCGGCGTTTCCACGACAAAGGTTGGCATATAGGTTCGTTGTACCATGACACTATTGCTCCAACGTAAGGCTGCGCCATTCTTCCTGCTGCTCTTTCTGTTTCAGGTTCCCCTGGAAGCAGTCGAGCCGGGCACCATCCTCTGGGCCGCGCCCGCGATCCTGCTCGCCGCGGTGATGATTGCCTGGGCGGCCGAGTCGGCGCAGTTCTTTATCGCGCAGGGGTTCGCGCTGGCGATCCTGGCCTGGCTGCAGACCCTGCCCGAGTTCGCCGTTGAGGCAGTACTCGCCTGGAAACAACAAGTTCCGCTCCTGATGGCGAACCTGACCGGCGCTCTGCGCCTGCTCACCGGCTTTGGCTGGCCGGTGATCTACCTGACCGCCGCGATCGCCAAACGGAGGCGCGGCGAAGGTCCACTCCGCGCCATCGAGCTCGAAGACCACCATTGCGTCGAAGTGATCGGCCTGATGGGGCCGCTGGCCTACGCCGGAGTCATCGCCTACAAGGGGTCACTCGACGTCATCGACGGCGTGTTCCTCACCCTGATCTACGTCGCCTATCTGCTGCTCCTGAGCCGCCTGCCCCCCGAGGATCCGGAATCGGTGGACGAGCTCGAAGCGATCCCGCGCAAGATCGTCACCGCGCCCCGCTTCCAGCGCACCGCCGCCATCGCCCTGCTGTTCGGGCTCGGCGGATTCCTGATCTACGCCTCAGCCGAGCCGTTCCTCTCCAGCCTGCTCGCGCTGTCGACCATGATCGGCATCCCGGCCTTCGTGTTCGTGCAATGGGTCGCGCCGCTGGTCAGCGAATTCCCCGAAATGGCGTCGACATTCTACTGGGCGCGCACCGTCCAGCGAGCTCCCATGGCGCTCATGAACATGGTCTCCAGCAACATCAACCAGTGGACCCTGCTGCCCGCCATGCTCGCTGTCGTCTATGCATTCAGCGTCGGCGCGGCGGACCCGATCGTCTTCAACGAAAATCAGCGCAGCGAACTGCTGCTGACCATCGGGCAGGCGGTGGTCGGCCTGGTATTCCTCACCAATATGCGTTTGGTCTGGTGGGAAGCCGCCGTGATGCTGTTCTTCTTCTCGATCCCCTTTGCCAACAGCGACTGGGCCGAGCCGATCACCATCGTCTATTTCATCTGGGCGGGGATTGAAGTGCTGCGGATGCTGCTCGGCAAGCGCAAGGCCAAGGCGTTCCATGATTTCGCCGAGGTCTGGCGAACCTACGTCATCCCGCGGAAGTAAGGGCCGCGGATCTCCGCTATCTTTATCTTCCGCCGGGCATCCTACGCCGGGCTCGGACCCCCGGGGCTACTCAACGTTCCCGTGTGCAAGCCTGGTTTGCCGCCTGCTAGGACCCATGTGGCGCGGGGCCATGCCCTGCGTGCTCGGTTTCTCTCTAACGCCGCTATGCGTGAGGAGTCCGGCCATCCGGTAAGACCCTAAGGCCCGCTGGAACCCCGCTTCAGCCGCGACTCAAAGGCTCTCTTCACATCCGGCCACTCCGAGTCCAGAATGCTGTAGTAGACCGTATCGCGCGAGTTTCCGTCCCAATTCACCATGTGCCTGCGCAGCGTTCCTTCTTCGGTCGCGCCGATCCCCAGCACCGACTTCCGGGCCCGGAAATTCAACAGGTCCACGGCGAACTCCACCCGCACCACGCCGAGGGTTTCAAAGGCCTCGCGCAGCAGCAGATACTTGGCTTCCTGATTGATGCCGGTGCGCTGCCAGCGGTCGGCGATCCAGGTCCAGCCGATTTCCAGCTTGCGGTTCGGCGGATCGATATGGAGGAAGCGCGTGCTGCCGACGATGGTCTCCGAATCGGTGGCGACCAGGACAAACGCAAGCTGCTCGCCGCGCTCGGTGGCCTCCAGCGCCTCGCGGATATGCTTCATCATGTGCCCCGGAGAGGTGATCCGGGCCGGCGTGAAATCCCATAACAGGGGAGAGAGTCCCACGGCGGTCAGCCCCGCATGGTGGGATTCCGATAAAGGCTCCAGGCGTACGATGCGCCCAGCCAGGGTCTTGGATTCGATTGGCACCTATTGGACTAATCGGCGCGGTGGGGGTGGAACTTCATGTCTCCGCGACGGGAGCGCGAACGGGCGCGTCCCCGTGCCGGGGAGCTACACGCCGTTTTCCTTGAACCAGTCCAGCATCTTCTGCCAGGCATCCTTCGCCGCGGCTTCGTTGTAGCTGGGACGGTAATCGGCGTTGAAGCCGTGCCCGGCCTCAGGATAGACAATGATCTTGCTGGGGTCGCTCACGATGCTCAGCGCCGTGCGCATGTTGGCGACGGAAGTGTCCGGAATGCCGGTATCCTGGCCGCCATAGAACCCGATTACCGGCTCCCGCAGGCCGCCCGCGTAGTCAATCGGGTTGAACGGCGTCAGGGCGTTCTTCTCGCCTTCCAGCCGCCCGTACCATGCCGCGCCGGCCTTCACGTTCTCGCGCTCGGCGCAATACAGCCAGACGATGCGGCCGCCCCAGCAGAACCCGGTGATCGCCACCCGGTTGCGGTCGGCACGATTGCGGATCACCGCCCAATTGATGGTGGCGTCGATATCGCTCATCACCTGCTTGTCCGGGACCTTGGAGACGACCTCGGTGATGATATCCGGAATGTTTTCGATCTTCGACACATCGCCCTCGCGCGCGAACAGCGCCGGCGCGACGGCCGAGTAGCCCGCCTTGGCCAGACGCCGGCAGATGTCCTTGATGTGTTCATGGACGCCGAAAATCTCATGCACCACGACTACGGCCGGCATGTTCCCGCCACGCTCCGGACGAGCCGCATAGCCGGGGATCTGCCCGTCCTCCACCGGGATCATGACGTCGCCGGCGGTGAGGCCCTCCGTATCGGTGGTGATGGTCTCGGCGCCTACCGGACACACGGCCAGCGCGAATCCGGCCGCCAACTTGGTGACCAGAAACTCCCGCCGGTTCTGCGGGGGCACTTTGGGGAGGAAGCTGGGAAGATCGGAAGACGACATGTCGGATATTGTACCGGGAATGTTGGTCGAGGTCAGAGGATAGATGTCAGAGTCGCAACCGATCTTCCCCAACGTAGCGACGGATTTGCTACCCGTCGTCGATCCGTGAGGCTTCCACGTGGGGCGGGGCCATGCCCCGCCATCGCCGGTTTCCACAAGCGCTCCTCCGCGTGAGGCGGGATGCTGTCTGCTAAGACTTATTGAGCCGGCGGCTGAGGCAACTCCCGCACCGGATCGATGTCGGTCGGGATATCGGTCAGCTTCGCCAGCGCGGCCTCCAGCGGCGGACGCAGCACCCCGAGCTCATTCAGCATCTTCTGCGCCCCGGCGTAGTCGCCGTTCGCCTCCAGCATCAGGAGGTCGTGCACCAGGTCGCGCACCCCGCCTTTGACCTGAGTGAAGTCCACCGAGAACGTTCCGTCGTCGTTGACCACGAACGCGCCCTTGTCGGTCAGGTAGTTCACCTGCATCGCCATCCCGCGCCCGTGTGCCTCATGCACGCCGAAGCGCAATGTGCGGAACGAAGACGCCAGGAACGTGGTGTACAGTTCGCGCTCGGCCTGCTCGCCGCCCGGGATGATCTGCTGATCCATCAAATACTGCAGCATGTAGAGCCCGGTGATGTCGGCCTTGGCTTCCTCAATCGCCGCATGCAGCTCTTTCAGCGACTCCCGCACACCCTCATGCGGACCGATCCCGTGCGACATCTCGTGCGCCAGGATATGCGTGAAGAACGCGTTAAAGCTGACGTTCTGCAGCGTCGGCCGCGGGAAGCACGCGCTGGGAAATCGGATCCAGCGTCGTCTGGAACTTCGCCTCCTGGACGTTCTTCAGCATCACGCGCTTGGAGCCGTACTCCAGCGTCACGCGCTCATCATTCGGCAGATTGAACGCCGCCGTGCGAACCCCGTGCGCTCCATCGCCCGACGCCAGAATCTCATTCACCACGCGGATCGGAGCCAGCGCGCCCAGATTCGGGTTGCGGTATTCCGGGTCGATCGGCAGGTTGTTCTCGACCTCCTGAATGTGATCGGTGAAGATCTGTAACTTGGCCGTCTCCGCGTCGTCCCGCAGCGTGATGTAGGCTTCGAACGCCGCCTTGTAGCCGAAGATCTCATCCATGTAGGTTTCGTACGGGCCGATGGTCACGTCGATCGGTGCGTCCACCTTCATCCACGCAACGTCACTGTCGTAGTAGTTGTTGGTGCGAAACGCCGCGGCGCGCAGACGGAGATACTCGGCCAAGGTTTCGTTGGTGGTCAGCGCGGCCGCTTCATCCAGGCGGCGGGCGACCTCGTCGATCTCGCCCAGGTAGGCGTGGCTGTAGCCGATCGCTTGCAGCTGGCCTTCCGGCCCGCGCCGAATCAGCGTAAAGAACCCGCGAGCATCTTCCTGCTCGGCGGGGCTCAGCGTCGCGACCCAGGCCTCGAACTCCTCGCGCGTCATGTCTTCGGGATAGAAATTCGCGCCGGCCGGCTTGCGCTCCGGAACGCCCGGGATGAATGGTTCGTAATTGTCCAGCTCCGACCACGGACCTTTGTTCAGAACGAAATACCGCAGCCGGGCTTTGTCCAGCTCAGTGGCTTCCGCGGAGTTGGCCGTTGCCTTCAGCCCCTGGTAGAGGTCGTCATTGCCGGCCCAAACCTGCCGGATATAGAGGTCGTCGATCACCTGCGCCGCTGCCAGCAGCTTTTGGAGCGCTTGCTTGTCGCCTTCGGTAAGCGTCATGGTGTCGGCGGTCACCACCACCGGCGCGAACCGCGCCTGCATCTGGTTGATTTTGTCGAGTTCTTGGCTGGCCACGGAATCCTCACTGGAGGTCCCGCAGGCGACAAGCCCCGCGGCGACAGGCACCAGGACAGCAGCGAGTTTGAGCGAAGAGCGGAACCGATACATATACCGTCTACTTTGCCAGAAGTTCCCCGCCGAGCATAGGCGGGCCATCTATTTCCCGCCAAACAGTGCTTGGGCAACCCTTCAAACCCGTGAGCGGATCGAGAGCGGACCGTCCGCAACCCAGACCACTCACCGCGGCAGCGTCACCTGCAGGACCGCGCGCGGTAGCAGGCGCAACGCAATCGGCCCGGAAGCAACGCGGCCGAGGAGCGAGCACAGACGCACCGCCCCGGAAATTGATGATTAACAGACCTGGTATCAGGCATTTATAACTCGCAGGCATGGCGGGCGGAATATATCTATGCTAAGTGGCCAGATTTCGGGAAGGATTCCAATTCGCCAAGCGTCGTCTGGATTGAACGACGTCGTTTGCCCCCTGGAGGAAGTCCCCCGGCCGACTTTCTACTTCCGATCCCTCCCATCGGGCATCGTGCGGCGACGATCCTTCAGCGAAATCAGAACAGAGGAGTTTTGTGAGCAAGTTTCTCCGGCGGGCCTGTGCCCGTCTCGTCTTAGGGTTGGTGTGCGTGGTGGCGGGCCTCGCGACCGCTGCCGCGGATCAGCCGATCGCCTATTCCCACAAGCTGCATATCGAGTTGGTGGGGCTCGAGTGCCTGGACTGCCATAGTTCGGCGGATACGGCGGCCGCCGCGACCATCCCGTCGGTCAAAAAGTGCATGTTGTGCCACGCCACCATGGCGACCGACCGGCCCGAGGTCCAGAAAGTGATCGCCTACGCGCAGAGCGGCCGCGAGATCCCCTGGGAGCGGGTCTCCGGGTTCCGGAAAAACGCCCTGGTGAAGTTCCGGCATGCGCCGCATGTGCAGCACGGCGTCGAATGCGCGACCTGCCACGGCGATATGGCCAGCCTGACGATCGCCGAGCCGCTGGTGGAGCACAACATGGGCACCTGCGTCAGTTGTCACCGGGTGAACAAGGCCAGCGACGACTGCGCGACTTGTCACTACTAGCCGAGCGGCGGGGCAATCGGCAACAGCAATTTTCAGAAAGTTCACTGAAGACTGATACTGATATGGATCGGCGCAATTTCTTCAAAATCATCGGAGCCACCGGAGCGGGCGCGGTCTCCACGGCCTGCGGACCCAGCACGGACGCCCTGATCCCGATGCTGGTGCCGGAAGGGCAGATCGTGCCGGGCGTCGAGCAGTGGCATCCGGCGGTGTGCGGCGAATGCGCGGCAGGCTGCGGAACCCTGGTTCGGGTGATGGAAGGCCGCCGGGTGATTGAAGCTGCCGTCGTCCAGGCTGCGCCGGACGAAGACGGTCAGATGATCGCCAGCGAAACGGGTGAAACTGAACGTGTTCGGCAGCGCATTGCCGCGGTGAAAAAGATCGAGGGCAATCCACTGGACCCGGTCAGCGGAGGCCGCCTCTGCGCGCGTGGCCAGGCCGTGGTGCAGTCGCTTTATAACCCTGATCGCCTGCAGGGTCCGAAACGGTTGGCGGGTGTGCGCGGGTCGGGCGAGTTCGCCGACGCGGCCTGGGATGAGGTCATCGCCGAAGCCGCGCAGGCGATCGCCGCGGCGGGTCCCGAAGGCGTTGTGGTTCTCACCGGAGCTCAGGCCGGAACGCGATCGGTTGCCTGGCAGCGGTTCACCGAAGCGCTGGGCGCGCCGGCTCCCGTGGTTTGCGCCCTGGACGGGCACGCCGTGGAACTCGAAGCCGCGCGGCGCGTCTTCGGCTGGGACGGGTTGCCGGTCTACGATCTGGCTCGCGCGAGCACCGTGCTCAGCGTTGGCGCGGATTTTCTGGGTGGCTGGACCTCGCCCGTCTATTACGCCCGCCAGTTCGGTGAATTTCGCCAGGGGCGCGCGGAGATCCGGGGAACATTGTTCCACGCCGAATCGCGGCTTTCGACAACGGCGGCCACCGCGGATCGCTGGCTCCCGGTTCGCCCGGGTACCGAACCGCTGCTGCTGGGCGCGGTCGGCAAGATCCTGCTGGAGGAAGATCCCGAGCGCGGCCTTGGCCTGCCTGAACAGGTGCGCGCGGCATTTGAAGAAATCGACATCGCGGCGGCGGTGGAAGCTTGTGGACTAGAGGAGCACCGTGTGCGCGAAGCGGCCGATTCCCTGAGCGGCGCGATCGCCCCGATGGTGATCGGCGGAGCTTCGGTGGTGCACGCGAATTCCGTAGACGCCATCGCGGCGTCGCACTACCTCAACGTGATGCTGGGTTCGGTCGAATGGCCCGGCGGCCTGCTCGCGCCGGTCGAGCCGGTGACCTCCGCTATCCCGGATCATCGCATCGCCGATGCGCTTGCGCGGGCCCGGGTCGTGCTGATCGACAATGCGAATCCTGCCTACATCCTGCCTCTTTCATCGGGCGCGCAAGGCGCGCTCACCAACGCGGACTTCGTGATCAGCTTTGCGAGCTTCCTCGATGACTCGGCCGCCTACGCCGACCTGATCCTTCCTGCACATCATTACCTCGAAGCCGAAACGGCACTAGTCCCAGCGGTCGCCCGCGGCATGGGCCTCGCGATCAACACGCCGTTCGTTCGTCCTCTGTATAACACCCGGCCCGTGGAGGAATCGCTCGCCGCGATTGCCGGCGCAATGGATCTTGAATATAACGCGCCGTCAGGACAGGATCTAGCCGCGGAGCTGACGACCGAAGCTCTTCCCTATTCGGAAATCGCTCGCCAGGGAGGCGCATGGATCGAGCCCGCGCCCATCGGCGACCTGCCCGTCGTGGAACTGCTGGATAACTCGATTGACCTTGCCGCACTGCCCGAAGCTGACGCCGCCTACCCGCTCCAGTTCCAGCCCTACATGTCGCTGAAGTTCCATGACGGCCGCGGCAGCAATCTCCCCTGGATGCAGGAACTGCCGGATCCGGTTTCGAGCGCGATGTGGCAGGTTCCCGTCGAAGTCGATCCCCGCACGGCCGAGGAGCTCGGCATCCGCGACGGTGACCATATCCAAATTGAATCGGAGCACGGGTCGATCGAAGCGCCGGCCTATGTTCATCCCGGCGCGATCCCGGGCGTGGTCAGCATGGCGATCGGCGATGGCCACATGCACTACGGACGCTACACGGCGGGGCGCGGCGCGAATCCGCTCTCGATCCTCGCGCCCGCGTTTGAGGAATCCACCGGCGCGCTGGTCACCGGAGGCACGCGCGTCAAGCTCGCGCGGCTGGGCAGCGGAAGGTTGACGCAGTACTCGTTCCAGAACACTGAGGATCGGGACACGGAACGTTATTAAGGACAGGCAAGAAGGAAGAAATACATGGCACACCGTTGGGGAATGGCGATTGACCTGGACCGTTGCACGGGCTGCGAAGCCTGCGTGGCGGCTTGTCACGCCGAAAATAATCTGCCCTTGTCGAGTCCGGAGGAAGCCGAGCGCGGACGCGCCGTGCATTGGATCCGCGTCGACCGCTACTACGAAGGCGAGTTTCCGGACGTCAAGGTGAAGTATCGTCCCGTGCTCTGCCAGCATTGCGACGACGCGCCCTGCGAGCCGGTCTGCCCGGTCTACGCGACCTATCAGAACGAAGAAGGCTTGAACGTCCAGGTCTATAATCGCTGCGTCGGGACGTTCTATTGCGCCAACAATTGCCCCTACACCGCGCGGTCATTCAACTTCTTTGAACCCGCCTGGCCGGAGCCGCTGCAACTCCAGCACAATCCCGATGTCGCGATCCGCATGGGCGGCGTCATGGAGAAGTGCAGCTTCTGCATCCAGCGCATCTCGCGCGTGGAGCGCGACGCCGACAGCGAAGGCCGCGAGGTTCAGGACGGCGAGGCGAAGCCGGCCTGCGTGCAGTCCTGCCCGGCCGAGGCGATGGTTTTCGGCGATCTGAACGACCCGAACAGCAAGGTTTCGAGGATGACCGAAAATGGGCGCGCCGGGCGTTTTATGGAGGACCTCGGCACTAAGCCCAAGGTCTTCTACCTCGAAAAAGCGACGCCTCATGTCCGCACTGCCGAACGCGCGGAAACGCCCGTGGAAAGGACCAACGGATAACCGATGGCCGCCTCTCCGCATACTCTTCAGCACGACGAGTTGCGTGCTTCGCTTCGCCGGGATCTATACCGTTCGCTCGACGGCGTCAGCACCAAGTGGATCCTCACCGCGCTGGCCGCGCTTACCGTCGTCGTGATCGGCGCCTATTCGTGGCTGGTGCAACTGCGCGACGGGATGGGCGTCACCGGACTGCAGCGCCCGGTCTTCTGGGGTTACTACATCGTTGACTTCGTTTTCTGGATCGGCATCTCGCACGCCGGGACGCTGATCTCGGCGATCCTGCGCCTCACCGAAGCGGCCTGGCGCAAGCCCGTCACGCGCGCGGCCGAAGCGATCACCGTCTTCGCGCTGATGATCGGCGGCCTGTTCCCCATCATCCATCTCGGCCGAGCCTGGTTCTTCTATTGGCTGATCCCCTATCCCAACGGGCGGCTGCTGTGGCCGAACTTCCGCTCCCCGCTCCTATGGGACCTCACCGCGATCATCGGTTACGTCACCGGCAGCGTCATCTTCCTCTACCTGCCGCTGATTCCGGACTTCGCGGAAATGGCGGACCGCACCGATGTCCCCTGGCGCAAGCGGATCTATAAGCTCCTGTCGCTGGGCTGGACCGGATCGGACCGCGAATGGCATTCGCTCGAAAACGCGATGAAGCTAATGGCGGGTATCATTCTTGCCGTCGCGGTATCGGTCCACACGATTGTGTCGTGGGACTTCGCGATGGCAATCGCCCCCATGTGGCACTCGACCATCTTCGGTCCGTACTTCGTGGTCGGCGCGATCTTCAGCGGACTTGCCGCGTTGATGATCGTGCTGGCGCTGATTCGCAAGACGATGGGACTCGGCGCGTACCTGGCCGACCATCACTTCAATAACCTCGGCAAACTGCTGCTGCTCATGAGCCTGCTGTGGGCGTACTTCACGGTCGCCGAAAATCTCACCATCTGGTACGGCAATGAACCGCATGAGATGGGCGTCTTCAACGAGCGCGTCCTGGGGACCTACGCGCCGTACTTCTGGTTCATGGTCACCGTGAATTTCGTGATCCCGTTCATCCTGCTGGGCGTCAGGAAATTCCGCACCGTGAAGACCTCGGTAATCGCTTCGGTCGGCATCATCATCGGCATGTGGATCGAGCGCTACATCATCACCATCCCGACGCTGACGAGCCCGCGGCTGGGCTCGGCGTCGAGCTTCTATGCGCCCACCTGGGTCGAGCTCGGCATCACCTCGGCCACCTTCGCGGGCATCGTGCTGCTCTATATGATCTTCGTCAAACTGGTGCCGATCATCGCGGTTTGGGAATACGAACCGCACATGGAGGACGAACAATAGCCATGTTTTTATTGGGAAGATTTCGCTACCGCCCGGAGCTGATCGCCGCGATCCGCGCTCTGAAGGAGCAGGGCTTCACCGCCGACGACATCGATCTTTTTTCGCGCGAGCCGGTCGAACTCAAGGCGGGCATTCTGGACCGGCCGAGCAAGATGTCGCTGGCGTCGGTGATCGGCGCGGCGACCGTGGGCGGCCTCGCCACGGCGTTCGTCTATTGGGCGCAGCATAGCTACGAACTCATCACCGGTGGCATGCCGACCTTCTCCTGGTGGGCCACCGGCGTGATCTCCTTTGAAACTACGATGCTGGGCGCGGTGCTCACCACCTTCGGCTACTACCTGTGGGAAAGCGCGCGGGTCCGCCGGAACATGCGGGAAGCGCCGTTGCCGGTGCTGGATCCCGAACACGATGGTCCTGCGGCTGCGCTGTTCGGAGGCGCAGGCCGTGGCCGCCGAAGCGATCCTTAGTCACGCGGGGGCGCTCGAGATCGTCCATCACGGCCGGGAGGCGGTGCCGGCATGAACTCGCGCAACTGGATGATTCGCGCGGGGGGCGCGTTCGGAATGTTGGCGGTTGCGCTTGGGCTCGCCGCCCAGCAGCGCGAGCTTCCCTGGGAAAAACTGAATGGCGACGCGGGTCAGGCGCTCTATCGCGACAATTGCGTCGTCTGCCACGACATCACCAAGGAGCAATCGACCAAGATCGGCCCGAGCTTCTATCGCGTCTTTCAGAAAGACAAAATGCCTCGGAGCAATACGGCTCCCTCGCGCGATTACTTCTCAGTGTTGATCCGGTTTGGCCGCACGCCGATGCCGTCGTTCAGGGATGAGCTAACCCCGGGTGAGCTGAACCAGTTGATCGATTACATTGAACAAACGACGCGGGCGCAGTAGCTGCGCGTTCAAACGCGATATCGATTACCGCGGGTACGGATGCCCCCGCAACGCGCACAATGCCCGATAAATCTGCTCGGCGAGCATCACCCGCGCGAGCTCATGCGGCAACGTCAGCGGCGTCAGTTGAATCAGGACATCGGCGCGCGGACGCCAATCCGCGGGCAGTCCATCCGAGCCACCAAGGATAAATACCAGGTCGCGCCCGGCGACCTCAGCCTGCTCGCGCACCATCTGAATGAACCCCGCCGTGTCGAGCGCCTTGCCTTGCGGGTCCAGCAGGATCTTCGTCGCGTTGGGATGCTTCTCAAACGGATCGATCAGCTTCTTGGCGACCGTCTTTTCCGGATCCGGGATCTCGCGCATCTCGCACTGGGCATAGCGCGTGGAGCGCTTGATGTACTCGGCGGCCATCGCGTTGGCGTTGCGGTCGCGGGGCTTGCCGATGAAATACAGAAAGATCTTCATCTTGGCTGATCACTGAAGCAGTTCCTTAGCAATCCTAACCTTCCTGAGTGCGGTGCACGGCAGCACCGAGATGGAATGAGAAGGCCGGCCCGCGGGATGCGATACGCTCCCAACAACGCACTCGAAGTGCCAGAAAGGACCGGCCATGAAACAGCATACTCACAAACTCATGCGTACCCAACCCACTCCGCGAACTCGGAAACAAACCATCGGCATCGACGTCGGCGACCTCTACAGCCACTACTGCGTGCTGGCCGGCAACCAGGACGAGCCGGTCGAACAAGCCCGCCTGCGCAGCACCCGCCAAGGTCTGCGGCAAGCCTTCGGCCAACGGTCCCGCTGCCGCATTGCGCTGGAAGCCGGAGGCCACTCGGGCTGGATGAGCCGCGAACTGAAAGCCCTGGGCCAGGAAGTGATCGTCGCCAATGCGCGCCAACTGCGCCTGATCAGCCACAGCTCGCGCAAAGACGACCGCACCGACGCGCGCACCCTGGCTCGCCTGCCCCAGTGCGACGCCGACTCGATCAACCTGCAACGTCTCGCCACGCTGCCCCTGGAACTGCGCAGCCTCCTGGAGCCGCTCATCCGCCAAGTCGAATCGCTCACCGCCGAGATCCGCGCCGCCAACCGCGGCATCGAGCAGATCGCCCGCCAGCACTATCCGCAAACCCAGCGCCTCACGCAAATCACCGGTGTCGGCACCCTGATCGCTCTCACCTTCGTGTTGACGGTCGACGATCCGGCGCGCTTCGCCCGCAGCCGCGACGTCGGTTGTTACCTCGGTTTGCGGCCCAAACGCCGCAGCTCCGGACAACGCGACCCCGAACTGCGCATCACCAAGGAAGGCGATCGCTATCTTCGCGCGATGCTGGTGCAGGGCGCGCACTACATCCTCGGATGGCGCGGCCCCGACACCGACCTCCGCCGCTGGGGACTGCCTCTGGCCGCCCGCGGTGGCAAAGCCGCCAAGCGCCGAGCCATCGTTGCCGTCGCCCGCAAGCTCGCCGTGCTGTTGCACAAACTGTGGGTCAGCGGCGAGCTCTACGAACCGTTGCGCAACGCCCGGCTCACCGCCGCCGCCTAAATCTTCGTGCCGCCACGCCGAGTTCGGGTGACTGCGTGGTCGCGGTGGAACGGATCGGTGGCTTCCCACCCTCCTCCAGTTCGTCACAGAGTCGGCAGCACCCGTCCGCATCACGATTCCCAACCTGCACCGGAGCCAACCGGCTCCTCTTCGAGTGCGCATGGAAGCCAGCCGATGCGGCGGCAGCTTCCTGCCTCGGCGGCCCAAAAACTTGTTGACATCCCCGGCCTTCTCATGGAAACCGCG
>CAVXJP010000007.1:0-196899 GCA_963762135.1 Terriglobia bacterium | reverse complement strand
GACCGGGTGGAGATTTCGATCGACGGCATCGGCACGCTGGCGAATCCGGTGGAACAGGCCGGCTGAGCGGCACGATTTGGCACCCGACGCGCGAACCAGATATAATCTTCCCCGAGCCATGAAACGCCACACATCTTTTCTCACTGCCGCCGCGCTAGCGCTTGCCGTCGTGTTTACCGCGAACGTCGTCGCCCAACAGACGGGCCGGAATCTGGTTCCGCTGACGGCGAGTGAACTGGAGAGTCCCAGCCCCGATGACTGGCTGATGTACAACCGGACCTACGATTCGCAGCGCTTTTCGCCGCTCCGGCAGATCAATAAGGGGAACGTCGGCGAGCTGGAGCTGGCCTGGTCGATCCCGCTGGGTGCTGGCTCGCAGGAGAGCATCCCGCTGGTGCACGACGGGGTGATGTACATCCAGGCGCCGGGCGGCGTGATCGAGGCTCGCGATGCGACCAATGGCGAGCTGCTCTGGAACTATAAGCGCGACATTGAAGAGAGAGTGTCGCGGGGGGCGCGCGCCAAGACGATCGCGATCGGGCTCGATATGGTGTATTGGACCTCGCCGGATAGTTATGTGGTCGCGCTGGATGCTCGTACCGGCGAACTGCGGTGGGAAGCGCAAACCGATTCGCGTGGAGCGTCGCAAGGCACGGTGATGGCCGGCGATAAGGTGATCTCGGGCGGCGCGTGCGGCGGCAAGCATGAGAATTGCTACATCTCGGCGCACGATGCGAAGACGGGCAAGCTGCTGTGGAAGTTCATGACGGCGGCCGAGACCGGAACGCCGGGCGGCGATAGCTGGGGCGGGCTTCCGGATGATAAGCGCGTCGCGGGTCCGTGGGGCTTGAGCGGGACGTACGATCCGGTGACCAATGCGGTGATCTGGGGCGTGGCGAATCCGACGCCGAACTCGCGGCTGGAACGGCATGGGGATTTCAATGCGATTCCGACGCATGCCCCGGCCGATCTGTTCAGCAATTCGACGATTTCGATCGACGCCGATACGGGCAAGTTGAACTGGTACTTCCAGCATCTGCCCGGCGACGATTGGGATGAGGATTGGACGAACGATCGCGTACTGGTTTCCACGCCAATCAATCCGACGGCGGCGACGGCGAAGTGGTTCAACCCGAAGGTCAAGGCGGGCGAGCGTCGCGATATCGTTCTGGCGACGGGCGAATCGGGCGGCGTTTTCGCGCTGGATCGGCGCACGGGCGAATTCCTGTGGGCGAATCCGTGGCCCTATGACGTGCCGAACTTCTTCCTGAGCAATATCGACGAGAACGGCATCACGTATTTGAACGAGAGCACCATGTTGCCGCAGTACAACATGACGAATACGGTGTGCTTCTTCAATACGCGCAGCTACTGGTCACAGGGTTACAGCCCGAAGACGAATTCCCTGTACGTGCCGTTCGTGGATGCCTGCAACCAGGAGAAAGAGGGCGATCCGGGCTCGCGGTCCTCGCATGGTGGCGTGGTTCGCGATCCGTCGAACCTGGATGAGCTTTCGGGTGTTTCGATGATCAATGCGTCGACGGGCAAGATCGAGCACATCTTTAAGGGACCGGCGCCGATCAATGCGGCGCTGTTGCTGACCGACGGCGATCTGTTGATCTTCGGTGACCTGGATCGGCACCTGCGGGCGCTGGATCAGGTAACGGGCGATGTGCTGTGGGATGAAGTGCTGCCCGGGCCGATCGCCAATTCGACGATCACCTATGCGGTGAACGGTCGCCAGTACATCGCGGTGTACACGGGCGATGGCCTGCTGAGCGCGGGGGTCGCGGCGTACAACCCGAACATCGAGTATGTGAGGGGTGTGAATACCATTCAGGTATTCGCGCTGCCGGAGGATGTTGCGAAAGAGAGTCCGCTGGTCGCCGAATAGGGAAGCGGGTAGTTTATTTGCGGAAGGGATGCTCAGCTGAGGCTGCGCATCCCTTTTTCTTTGGCGATTCCGGCGGGCAGCTGACCTACTTGATGCTGCGCATCCATTCCAGGATCGGGCCGGTGACAGTGGTGTCGGCGGTGTTGGCGGACATCACCTGCGAGATATGGCTGTGCTTGGGGATGATCCGGAACTGTGGCTTTTTGCCGGCTTTGTCGAGCTGATCGCGTAGCGTTTCAGCGAAGACAATCACGCTTTCCGGATCCAGTTCCGCGGCCGAGATGAACATCGGAACATTGGAGGCGGTGAGGCCCGGCAGGTTGGATTGGGCGAGCATCGTGGCCTGGTCGGGCTGATTGCCACGGCCTTTGCCTTTACCGCCCTTGCCTTTCGCGCCTTTACCTTTTCTGCTGCCGCCGGCGGTGGCGGGCGCTCCCGGCTCGCCGCAAGAGGGGATTCCACCGGCGACGGCGGGCGGCGTGACCGGCTGGATGTTGAAGCCCGGACCGGACATGAAGACGACGCCTTTGATGCCGACGCCATTCGGTCCGTAGAGTTCGGGATGGCCGATGTAGGTCGCGGTCGGGATGTTGCCGGCAGACTGCGCCCAGAAGAAGATTCGGTTGGGATTGCCTTTGTGGTCGCCGATGTTTTTCTGCAGCCACTGGACGAGCAGGCCGATGTCCTTGGCCGGGTCATCCCAGGCTTCGCCCGGATGGCGCTGCATCACGACGCCAACCATTCCGTTGCGCGCGGCCCAGACGGCGACGTTGCTGTAGAACAGTTCGCCGTCGGCACCGTCGGCCCGTTTGTTGCCGGCTCCACCGGGGACGTAGACCAGCACGGGCAGGTTCCCGCCGCCGGCCTTGGGCGTAACCAAGTCGATGACGTCGAGTTTATTGGGACCGAAGGAGAGATCGCGGGAGATCTCGACGTCGTTATAGGGCGGCGCGGGCTGCAGGGACCGGTAGAGCGCCGCGGTTTGGGGAAAGCAGACGCCGCGGCCGATGTCGACCAGGTCGGCGGCAACCTTGGGGGGAACTTGAGCTTGCACCATCGCGGCTGCGAGAAGGGCTCCTGTCAGCAGGGGCTTGAGAGTGAGATTCATAAGAGCCTCCAGTGGAAGATCAGTATAGCTTAGGCAGAGTTTGCGAGGGTCCTGCAATCGGAAGCGGGGGTGGGCGGCGGGTTTGCCGAGTGAGCGGAGAGAGCCACCCGGGAGGAGCTTCCGAATGTAAAGTAGGTTAGGGGTCAGACTTTAGTCGCCAGTCGCCATCGCCAGTCGCCAGTCGCCAGTCACCATCACGGGTAATGTCTGGTGGGTTAGCGAGGCTGCCGCACGGGTGACGTGACTTGTGGACGGCTACGTCGGCACGCTAGCCGACTTCGCTAAAGCTATGTCGCCCGAGCGCTTGCGCTTCTGAAGGGTGGCTGCGGTCATACAGCGGTAGTGGTGCTGGCGCGCGATACGTTGGGCCAGATGGCGTCCACGGATGTACACGGTACACGCGGGTTCAGGCGTCAGCGGATTGGGCCGCGGGAGTTGGGTTGTCCTCGGTGGTCTGCGTGGTGAGGTCCAGCGCATGCTGGTCACGACGGTGGATCACGGCGGGGACGGCGGCGGCGGGAGCTGCTGTTCTGCCATTGCTGCGCCGTAGCTGCGGCGCCACCGGGCCACGTGGCTCCGATGCGGCCGTGCCCAGGCCCCAGCCGACGCCGTGGAGCGGAGGTCCATGGGTAGAGGTCGCGCCGAGCGCGTTGATCCCGGCCTGTCCGCCGACGATGCAGTTCCGGCGTCTGACGGTGGCGTAGAGCAGGGCAGCGACGTCCGGGGGGCCGATCATGGCGTGCTGACCGCTCCTAGCCGGCCGATGGCGAGCGCGGGTGGCCGGTGCGGCTGACCAGCCAGCTGAGACGCTCCGTGGTTCCGCGGCTGCAGCGTCGCGCCCATCAGGACCGCGTTCTGCTGGGATATCCAGGTCGGGACCAGCGTGGGGGCCAGTTCGACAGGATAGGTTCAGCAGGTTCATGGTTGATCACCCACAGCGTATCGTGCCCAGGGCGCGGCCTCATGGACAGGTTGACGAGGGACGCCTTTGCGGGGCTGTTCGGTTGCGATCATCTCTGTGTTGTCGCCGATTTGTGCGGTGGGGTCGAGGCGGCGGGCCCAACGGCGGGCGCGTTCCATGGCCTTGCGATGCAGGGCCGCAAGGGCAGCGATTCGGGCAGAAGAAGATCATCGCGACGCCGATGACCGCGGATGTTGCACCGAAGTAGAAGACCGATCGCCAGCCGAAGTTGGGGATGAGCCAGGCGGCGAAGATCCGCCCACAGCGGCTCCAGCGGGAGAGTTGCGACCAGCATCATGACCAGACGCGGATTGCGCGGACTGTGTTCGCCGCACAGGCGACGGCGTTCGGCATGTGCCGCCGAGCCGTGCCGCCAGAAGCGGATCAGCACCAGTTGCGCGACGGTGTCGACGAGGCGGTGATCAGCATCGCGACGGCGAGTAAAGTGTGTGCCGATCAGGTGGGGCGGCGTCCGATCTTGTCGGCGGCCATGCTGACAGCAGCGATCCAAAGGGTGCCGAGGGGCCGCGCCGATACCGTGCCGAGGTCGGTGCTGGCGTGTTCCATTCCTGGGATAGCGCGGGCGCGACGTAGCCCATGGCCTGGACGTCGAGCCGTCCAGCATCAGGCACAAGCCGCAGGGTGAGATCCGATCTGAAGGCGCCGATGCGGCTTTCATCGATGAGTTGGTTGACGTTGACACGATCGGGAGCCGGCATGGTTAGGCTTGGCCTCGCGCGCGAGCTTGCCGGACGAGATTCATGGAGTTGCCTTAGTCGTCTGCATCGAGTTCTGTTCCCGCCAGAGGCCCAGGCTTTGCTGCGCGGGGCGGTCCGAGAACTGACAGATCGATTCAGCGCCGGCGGAGTGTGAGACAGCGTACCACGAGGGCACGACGATACATCGCGCGCCTTCCAGTGGAGTCTGGATCGGTGGCGGATCGACTTTGGTGGACCTTCGCCTTCGAGCGCGCAGTAGATGGTGGCGTCGGTGGTGCGATAGCGAAGGCCTCGGATCCGGCAGGCAGCAACTGCACGAAGGCCCCGATGGTCGGGACGGAAAGCCGCCGGTGCGGGATGACGAACTGCAGCTGATGCCGTGGCGGGGTCGGGGGCGTTGTGCTGGCGAGTTGTTCGAGGGCGGCGCGCGTTGCGCGTACGGATAGGTAAAGATGGGCGAGATCGCCTTCGGTGCGAGGGCGATTCTCGTAGCCGTAGGGCAGCATGTTGCTGGCGAAGCGGGCTCCGGTGTCGCCTTCGGCGCGGGTAACGGGCTGGGTGCCGCCGGCATAATGCTCGGCGAAGCTGGTATCGAAGAGGTTCACAATGGGGACGTCGAGTACGTCGAGCCAGACGACTGGATCGTTGCCCGGGTTGCCGTGTCGTGGAAGGTCCAGGAAGGGGTGAGGATGAAGTCGCCGGGATGCATGGTGGTGCGTCGCCCTCGACGGCGGTGTAGGCTCCCTCACCTTCGAGCACCAGGCGGATCGCGGTGGCGGCGTGGCGATGGGTGGAGGTGATCTCCTGAGGCAGGACCAGTTGCAAGCCCGCGTAGAGGCTCTGGGTGATCTGGGAAATGCCCCGAAGCCCGGGTTTTCAAGAACGAGACGCGGCGCTCAGCCTCCTTGCGGTGATCAACTCGCCCGCTTCCATGAGCAGGGGGCGCATTTCGCGTAGCTCCAGGCGGCGGGTTCGCAGGCCGTGGGCTCGGGTGTGACCAGGCGCGCCAAGGCCTCCCAAGCGGAGCGGTGTCCTTTGCGTCGAGCCGGTGTAGAACTCCTGCGAGCTTCGGTGATTTCGGGAACGAAGAAGTCCGGCATAGCGTATCTCTCGTCGATCGGTTGTCTTAGATTGAGTTTCTCGGGATTAAGTCTTCTGGCGCGGCTGGGCGCGGCTCCACGGCGCCGACGGCGACACGCAAGGTCCGTGCTTTGATCGTGGCGGTGACCTGGTCGCCGGAACGATGGGCTGACGCCTTCCGGCGTTCCGGTGAGAACGATGTCGCCGGGTAGAGCGAAAGGACGTGCCATCTCGATCAACTGGGGACGCCCAGGATGGGTGCGCGTGTTGGAGCTCTGGCGGTTTCGCCGTTGACGGTGGGCTGTCAGCGGCCAGGTCGGCGATTTCGTCGGCGGTCGTCGGCCAGGGCCGAGGACGGTATAGGTATCCGGCGATTTGCGGAGCTACGATCCTCGAGCCACGGATGGTGATATCGAGGCCGATCGAGTAGCCGGCGACGTAGTTCAATGCTTCGGAGGCCAGCGCCTGATGGCGCGTTTGCCGATGATAAGGCGAGCTCGACTTCATGGTCGGTGCGCCGGTCGGCTCGGCGACGCGGATCCCTTCGCGGCGCCGGTGAGGAGCTGTGGCTTTCAGGACAGGCCCATGGATGGATCGGCGCAAGGTGGCTTTGTTGCCGTGATGGAGGTCGGCGTTGGCGCGGACCTCATCGAGGTGCTTTTGATAGTTCACCGGAGCGGCGCAGATCTGCCGGGTTGGCGACGGGCTCAGCAGTGTTCAGATCGTCGGGGGAACCTCCGGGATCGGCGGCGATGGCTTCAACGCGCTGGCGAACCAGACCGAGGTTGGCGATCAGGGGATCGAAATTGGCAGCGGATACCGCCAGGAGGGAGGACTTCGAGGCTCGGTGACATCCTTGACGCGACGCTATCCCCGGCGGTTGGACCAGCCCAGGCGTTGTCTCCGATCGGCACGACGCATAGTGGGAACGTTCCTTTTGTAGCGGCGCGGTTCAGCCGCGAACCACAGACTAGGTATCAGTCTGCATATCCGCACGGGTGGATGGCTAGGCGGATGCGCGCGGCCGCGCAGGCCTGCAATGGACAAGTCGTCTGTATGTGTCCTTTTCCCGAGGAGTAAAGAAAATTCAATACTCCGCTGTATGGTTCTGTTCGCCGCGTTGATGCGGCAGCATGTTACTCCGATCGGTCCGGCCGGCGCGTTGTACGCGCAGCCGCCGCAGGAAGGCCGCGAAGGCGGCGGTCGGGTGGTTTGGTCCGGTGGTTCGGCAACGCCGTCCGCCGGAGATCCTGGCCACCGGAAGCGTGGCCGTTGCCGTGTATGTTCACCTCCAAAACTTTTATCAGGATCGGAACTGTGGCCGATCCGCGTATTTCCCGCTGCATACGCCTCGCAGATTACCGATCTTTGACGTCGGCCGCTTGGGAGAACCGCCGCGTCGGCCTCGTGGGAGATGCGAGTCCATTTTCCCAGGAAGAAATTCTGAGTCCGTACGATACAACACCGCGGAGGAGCATTACCAGGCGTTGCTGGCGAAGCTCGCGCGGCGGCGGACCGCGACTATACGAAGGCGACGTACCGGACTGGACGATGGTACGGCGACCGTTCTTATACGTCGTCGCAATGGACCTGGACGCGTCAATCAGATTCGACGATTCTTCGCTGTTGACGCCGGAGTACCAGAAGCGAGGTGCAGATGAACTACCACGAGGCGTGGAAAGCGCCGCAGTGGAAGCGTCGTTCTGCTATCCGAGGTACGGCGCTGGTGGTCAGATTCTCGGCGGCAGCATCTTCCAGCTACGACTAACGTGCACCTGGGCAGTTCCTGTCGGTTGGCGGATAACTTTCTGCGTCAGGGATGATTGGGAAAGAGCACGTGCAGACGGTGCCGCAATGGTATGCGAGACGGTGGCTTCTGGATGGACGATGCTGGTCGCGTGACGTCAACTTTCAGGCTGACGATCTCGCATTCTATTTCAGAGAACATACGGCGATAGAATTGTGTGATGCGAACCAGCGTGGGCGGGCCGCTTTGCGCGTTGTTTGCATACTTGTGTCTGCTTATCCCTGGACTCGTGGCGCAGACGAGATTGAGCTCGATCGAGGGAACGGTGGAGGACCAAACTGGCGCGCCGATCTCCGGTGCCCGGATCATCGCTCAAAATCTGGATACGGGCCGTTCCCGCTCGATCGAGACTTCCAATGACGGCCAGTATCGGACTTTCCGCGCTGAATCTGGGCAATTTCGTGGTGGAAGTTGAGGCGGCCGGATTTCAGACCGAGGTGGTTTCCAACGTTGTCCTGAATGTGAATCGGGTGACGCAGGCTGACGCATGTCCTGCTGCCGGCGACACAGCGCAACTCGACGACGGTGACCGCGAATACGCTGGAAGCCGATGCCTCCCTGTCGGGGCTGGCCAACCTGATTCAGGGAGACACGATCCGGAAGCTGCCGCTCAACGGGCGGGATTACCTGCAACTGGCGTTGCTGCAACCCGGGGTGACGCTCGCGCGGTCCAAGAACAGCAACAGCAACACGGGGTATGGAATTCAGCTTTCCATCGGCGGGTCGCGGCCGGTGCAGAATAACTTTCGGCTGGACGGCATCAGCATGTCGGACTTTACCGGTTCGTCGATTGGAAGCGTCACGGGAGTGAATCTTGGGGTGGATGCGCTGCGCGAGTTTTCGGTGCTGAGCAATGGGTTCAGCGCTGAATATGGCCGGGCGGCAGGCGGAGTAGTCAATGCGGTGACTCGTTCCGGAGGCAATGAGTTCCACGGCACGGTCAGCTATTTCCATCGGAACGACAACCTGGATGCCCGCAACTTTTTCGATCCCCAGCAGCAGCCGGAGTTTCGGCGGCATCAATTCGGCGGAGCGCTGGGCGGGCCGATCCGGCGGAACCAGACATTTTTCTTTGGCAACTACGAAAGCCTGCGGCAGGTGCAGGGAAATACGACCACCAGTACGACCATCAGCGATGCGGCGCGGAACGGCTTTGCCGGAGGAAAGCAAGTTTCGATTGATCCTGTGGTGGCGCAGGTCCTGCCATTCTTTCCGTCTCCCAATGGCCCGGTGAGCGGCGATACGGGACTTTTCACGTATACGAATAACACCGCCGCGGTGGAGAACTTCGGGACCACGCGGCTGGATCATAATTTCTCCACTACCCAGAGCCTGTTTGCCCGTTACACAGTGGACGACGCCAAGCTGCAGCAGCTCAGCGATTTTGCGGTGGACCATAGCCGGACTGCAACTCGGCAACAATCGTTCGCGCTGGAACAGACCTCGCTGATTTCCCCGACGCTGATCAATTCCACCCGGTTAGGGATCATGCGGATGCTGAGCGTCAACAACTTGACCACGGCCGTGAATCCGGGGCTGGACAATCCGGCCTTCGCGCTGGTCCCGGGCGCCGGGACGCTGGGAACTCTGGACATCACCGGGATGACGGTATTTCCGGGCGGTTCCGGCTCGGCCGACTACGATCACCACGCGTTCACTTCGTTCCAGTTTTCCAACGACGTCAGTTATTCCAAGGGGAATCATTTCCTGAAGTTTGGCGTGTCGCTGGAGCGGACCCGGTGGAACGCGGATAGCCGCAGCCGCAACGCCGGCGAACTTCGTTTCAATAGCGTGAGCGATTTCCTGACCAATCAGCCGAACCGTTTTCGCGCGCTGCTGCCGGGGTCGGACACAATCCGCGGGTTTCGGCAATGGATTCCGGCCTGGTACATCCAGGACCGCTGGCAGATGTTCCGGACGTTTTCCCTGGAACTGGGTGTGCGGCATGAATTCATCACCGTGCCGACCGAGGTGAACGGGAAGATCTCGAATCTGGATGGCCTGCTGAGTCCCACGATTCGTGTAGGCGATCCGCTCTTCAACAATCCTTCGCTGAAGAATTTCGCGCCGCGGGTGGGATTTGCCTGGGACTTGTTCGGTAGCGGGAAGACGGTGATCCGGGGCGGTTACGGCATCTATTACGATCAGTTGCTGTCGCAATACCTGCTGATCGCGGGATTTCGGAATCCGCCGTTTTATCTGGGCGCGTCGATTCGCAATCCGCCTCCGGGGTCCTTCCCCAGCGGCGCGTATCAGGCGATTGTGAACAGCCCAACCATCGAAGCGCGCGCGGAGCGGATTCCCCGGAATGTCGGCCAACCGTATGTGCAGCAGTGGAACTTCAATCTCCAGCAGAGCCTGGGCAAGCTCGGATTCCTGCGGCTAGTGTATGCCGGATCGCATGGCGTGCACATGAGCGGGATCATCGAAGACGCGAACCTGGCGACGCCGACCACGCTGCCCGACGGGCGGCTGTATTTCCCAGCGGACGGCGTGAAGGCCAATCCGAACTTCGGCATCATCCGGGATCGGATCTTTGAAGGGCACAGTTTCTACGAAAGCATGCAGATCGGTTGGGAGATGCGGACGCAGTCCTGGCTGCAGATGCAGGTGTCCTATCTGTTGTCGAAGAACATCGACGATGATTCCTCGACGTTCACGCAGAGCGAGTCCGTGAACTCGATTGGGATCCCGGTGGTGGGGAACGCGCGTTTCAACCGTGGACTTTCGAACTACGATCAGCGGCACAACCTTGTCGCGAATTTCACTGCCAGCCTCGGGAATCCGGACATCGCCGGACTTCGTTCCGTGCTGGGAGGTTGGCAGGCGTCGTCGATCATCACGCTGCAATCGGGATCGCCATTTACGGTGACGATGGCCTATGACGCGGCGCGGACGTTGACGCTGCGCTCGGATTATCGAGGCGGGCAGCGTCCTGACATCAATCCGAACTACGTTGGCAATCCGGTGACGGGGGATCCGACGCAGTGGTTCGATCCCAACGCGTTCCTGCGTCCGGCGGCGGGTTTTCTGGGCGATCTGGGACGAAACACGCTGACCGGGCCCGGCCGTGCGACTGTGGATATGGTCATGATGAAGCGGGTCATTACCGGGGGCGAGGGACGCGTTATCGCGGACTTGCGTCTGGAAGGGTTCAACATCCTGAATCGCACGAACTTCAATTTGCCGGCGTCGGAGCGGATGCAACTGTTCACGCCGGATGGTGTCCGCGCGGATGCAGGCCGAATCACGTCGGCGATGCCCGGCCGGCAGTTGCAGCTCGGCCTGAAGGTCCAGTTCTGATGCCAGGCGAGTTAAAAATGTTCGGGCGGTATGCCCGCGCTCTGGATGCATTCCTCGCGGAGGAAGATTAGGCTGGAGCAGGCCGAGGCACTGCTAGCGGAGGGGCTGGCGAATCGCGAGGAGTCCTTCCTGCAGACCATTCGCAAGGGGATCTTCGAGGTTCCCCGCAGCCCCTACCTGGCGCTGTTTCGCTGGGCAGGGGTGGAATGGGGCGATGTGGAGCGCCTGGTGCGGAACGAAGGAGTGGAAGGCTCGCTCCAAGCACTGAACACGGCCGGCGTTCGCGTCACACTGGACGAGTTTAAAGGGAAACGGCCAATTCAGCGTCCGGGATTGGAGCTTCCGGTTACGGCGGAGGATTTCGACAGCCCTTTGTTAAACGTGCATTTTGAAGGCCGCACCGGGGGCAGTGGCGGCGTGCGGCGGCGATTGCTGGTGGATCTGGGGCTGATCGCCCACGATGCCGCGGCATTCCGGATCGTGCTGGAATCACTGGGGGCGACTCGGATGCCGTCGGCGACCTGGCGCGCGGTTCCGCCGAACAATTCCGGGCTGAAGAAGCCGCTTATGGGAGCTCGGATCGGGATTCCTCTGGATCGCTGGTTCTCGGAATTGCCCACGCGCTGGGATCCGCCGAATTTCAAGTATGCGGCGTTCACCGCTTATACGGTTTTGGCGGCGCGTCACGCGGGTTGCCGGTTTCCCTATCCGGAACATGTGACTCGCGAGGAGGTTGGAATTATCGTTGATTGGATGGCCGAGATGGTCGCGGCCGGAACCCCCGCGTATATGGATTGCGCGGCCAGCGCTGCCGTTCGCATCTGCCAGTCCGCCTTGGACTCCGGCGCGGATCTGAGGGGCAGTTTGTTCCGCGCGGGCAGTGAACCGTTGACGCGGGCCCGGGCAGAGATCATCCGGCGAACCGGGTCGCGAGTGGTGGCAGGATTTTCAACTTCAGAGACCGGTCCGATCGGCATGGCGTGCGCCGAGGCGGCGGCTCCCGACGACGTCCACGTCTTCACGGACAAGATCGCGGTGATTCACGGAACGTCTGAGACCGACGCACCGGGGCGCGAAGATGTCCTGCTGATGACGACGATCTTTCCCGCATGCCCCAAGATCCTGCTGAACGTGGATAGCGGGGATTCCGGGATTCTGGAAACAAGGGACTGCAGCTGCGGACTGGGCCGTTTGGGGTTCAATCTTCATCTGCGGCAGATTCACAGTCACGAGAAGCTGACCAGCGAGGGGATCCTGCTGTCGCCGGCCGAGATTTGCCGGCTGGTGGAGGAAGTGCTGCCGGCCGCGTTTGGGGGCGCGCCGACCGACTATCAGTTGATTGAAGACGGGCACGACGGTATTCCGGTGATCCGGATTGCGATTCGCCCGGAGGTCGGTCCGCTGGACGAGCCGACAGTGGTTCGAACGCTGCTGACCGCGATGAGCCGGGCCGGGGCCGGTGGATCCCTGATGGCGCAACAATTGGAGCAGGCCGGCACGGTTTCGGTGATTCGCCAGGAACCGCACCGCTCCCCGATCGGCAAGATGAATCCGCTGTTTGTGGTTCCGAAAGAATGAATCAAGTTCCACAGATTGCGGAACGGGAGACGCCACGGGCGGCGCCGCCGAAGGCGGACCGCAAACGCTCCTTCGGGCCGGGGATCCTGTTTGCGTTGTCAGCGATCGGCGCGGGGGACTTTGTCTCCAATGTCGCGGTGGGCGCCGCGTATGGAACGGCGCTACTGTGGACCTTGCTGGTCGCACTGGTGTGCCGCTACGTGTGGATTGAATCCTGCGCGCGTTACGTCCTGGTCACCGGCGAGACGCCGTTTGAAGGCTTCGCCAAGATCAGCCGTGTGCTGGTGTGGGTGGTTCTGTTCACGTTGATCGCGCACCGGCACATTCACGGGCTGGGTCACGTGGTGTACCTGGGGGAGACGATCCATCTGCTGGCGCCGCTGCCGGTTGCGCACAGTGCGGGGATCTGGTCGATCGTGTTTGTGATTGCCGGGTTCAGCCTGACGTTCTGGAGCGCCTACAAGACGTTGGAGCGCGTCTTCAAGTTTCTGATGGCGTTCATGGGGCTGGCGTTGATCGTGGTGGTTTTGATGTCGCCGCCTTCAATCACGGGCATCCTGCATGGCCTTTTCGTCCCGTCGTTACCGGAGGCGGAAGGTCCGTATAGCGGCGTTTTGCTGCTGACGGCGATGCTGGGAACCGAAGCTTCGTCGTTGTCGAACGTCACCTATTCGTACTTCATGTGGCAGAAGGGTTGGCGCGACATTAGCTATACTTCGCTCCAGCGGCGGGACCTTCTCTATGGCATTGGCGCGATGTTCATGACCGGAGCGTTTTTACAGATCGCCAGCGCGGGAACGATCGGCCAAGCCGGAGTTTCGCCGGATAACATTGAAGATCTGGTTCAAATTTTTTCCGAACGGTTGGGGTTGGTCGGGCGGCTGGCGTTTGGCCTGGGCATCTGGGCCGCGGTGTTTACCAGCTTTGTGGGGGGGATTCGCGGGTACTCGTTGGCGGTGGCCGACGTCGCGCGGACGTTTGGACTGGTGAAGACTCGGGCGTTTGCGACGCACGAGGAATCGCGCAAGGATCCAGTGGTGCGGGGGCTGATTATCTTTTTTGCATTTTCGCCGCTATATATTTTGTATACGTCGGTGCGGCCGGTGTGGCTGATCCTGGTGACCTCATCGGCGTCGGTGGTGGTGGTGCCGATCATCTCGATTGCCCTGCTGCGGCTGACTTCGGATCGGCGCATCATGGGTGAGCATCGGAATCACTGGAGCGCGAATGCGGTCCTGATGTTCCTGGCGCTGATCGCGTGCTACTTCATTTACCAGAACGCGGTGGAAATCCAGGCGACGCTGTTCGGGGCAGGGAACTAGCGGAAGGGGCAGGCTGTGGCGTCGAAAGCGATTCCCATTCTGACGTTTCACTCGCTGGATGAGGCGTCTTCGCCGCTGTCGTTTCCTCCGGAGTTGTTCCGTAAGGGGATGCGGTGGCTGCGCGATCAGGGCTATCAGGCGATTCCGCTGCGTCAAATGGTGAGCGTCTGGGAGAGTGGCGGCGCGCTACCGGAGAAGGCGTTCGTGATGACCTTCGACGACGGGTACCGGTCCGTCATTGAGGTCGCGCTGCCGTTGTTGAGCGAGATCGGATTTCCAGCGACGATCTTCATCAATGATGAGGGAATCGGCGAGCAACTGCCTCCGATGTGTGGCCGGCCGCGAATGAGTTGGGGGCAGATCCGTGAATTGCATGATGCCGGATTTGAGATCGGCTCGCATACGCTGAGTCATGCCGATCTGAGCAAGCTGGATCGGGCTGAAATCGAAGAGGAGTTGGCGGGGGCGCGGGAGTTGATCCAGACCCGATTGGGAACGGCTCCGGAATCGTTTGCCTACCCTGGGGGCCATTGGAATCCTCAGGTGCGGGAGGTCGCACGGCGGCACTATCGTTGCGCTTGCACCACGGATTTGGGATACGCCGGGCCGGGAAACGATTTATATTCGCTGCCTCGCATTGAGATGCATTATTTTCGGTCCTGGCGCACGTTTTCGCTTCTGGCGAGCCGGGGGATTGAGGCTTATCTGGCGTTGCGCCGGGGGCCTCGTGCGCTTCGGCAGCGTGTGTTGGAGTAACCCGAAGCCTTTGGGGGCGCGCGGCTTGGCACGGAAGTTTACTTGAGACATGACGTTGATACGATCGCGGCCGTTGCGGTTTTGCCTGGTAACCACCTTCTATCCGCCATACAGTTTTGGCGGAGATGCGGTGTTTGTGCGGAACCTGGCGCGGGAACTGGCCGGCCGGGGTCATCAGATTGAGGTGGTTCATAATGTCGACGCATATCGGGCGCTTGCGTCCGGGGAGCCGGCAGGAGAGGGGCGAGAACCGGAAGGCGTCCGGGTTCACGGATTGCGAAGTTCGGCAAGCCGGTTGTCGACCCTGGCGATCCATCAAACGGGCGCTCCGGTGTTTCTTGCCGGTGAGCTTCGGCAGATTCTGGAGCGCGACTTCGACGTCATTCACTTTCATAATGTGTCGCTGATGGGCGCGCCGGCAGTGTTCTCCTATGGGAATGCGATCAAGCTCTGCACGATGCATGAGTACTGGCTGGTCTGTCCGACGCACGTGCTGTTCAAGTTTGGCCGCGAGCTTTGCCAACAGCCGCAGTGCGTTCGGTGTATGTTGTCCTATCGCCGGCCGCCCCAACTGTGGCGCTATACGGGAAAGCTGGCCGCCAATACCGGACATGTGGATCGCTTTTTAGCGCTGAATCCGTTTTCGGTGGAGGCTCATCGAAGCCGGGGATTCGACGCGCCGATGGAAGTTCTACCACCGTTCCTGCCAAACGTTTCTCCCGTGGAGGCTGGTGATTCGCCGGCGCGTTACTTCCTGTTTGTGGGCCGGCTGGAGCGGATCAAGGGGTTGCATACGCTGATTCCTCACTTTGCCGGTAGCGGGGAAACCGAGTTTTGGGTGGCGGGGGAAGGCGCGGAGAAGCGTGCCCTGATGGAGCAGGCGGGAGAAAACCCGAGGATCAAGTTTTTGGGTTATGTCAGCGAGCCGGAGCTTTCCCGGCTCTATCGGCAGGCGATCGCCGTTGTGGTTCCGTCGCTGACATACGAGGTCTTTCCGTTGGTGTTGCTGGAGTCATTTCGGCAGGCAACGCCGGTGATTGTTCCGCGATTGGGAGGGATGCCGGAAACGGTCGAGTCCATCGGGGGCGGTCTAGTCTACGAGGACGATGCCGGTTTGAAGCAGGGGCTGGAACTGCTGGCCTCGCGTCGCAAGCTCCGCGAAGAGATGGGCCGGCGAGGGCGGGAGGCGTTCGAAAACGAGTGGACTCCGGAGGCACACCTGAAGCGCTACTTCTCAATTATCGAGACGGTCGAGCGGGAGCGGACGGGTAGGCAGGTGCATTCCGGGCCGTAAGCGTTTCGCACTCCGCGGTGTGACAGCATGGCCATGCGGCGTCCCTAACGCTTTCTGTCGGGCTTTATGTGCCGGCGCGGCGGGAACCCATGGGCGCGCTACGGAGGGAGTAAAGAAGTCTGCCGCACTCGCCCTGATGAATCCGCAGAATCGAGATGGATAGTTGCGGGCCGCGGACAGTGGCCTAGCGCGCATCCAGGTGCGTCGTCTCAAGATGGAGCAATTTCATCTTCAGGGAGCGGTAGAACGCGGGGTCGAGCCGCTCCTTTAGATCGAAGCGGTAGACGCGGGTGCGGCTGAATTCGCGCCGGTTGTTGTCGTAGACGAAGATCTCCAGATGGTAGGGGTCGGTGGACCAGACCGATTCGACATCCCGGTCCAACTGCCATTCCCGCGCATCTTTTTCGTTGTCGGTGCGGTAGTAGATGGCGTTCTTGGCGAACTCGAGTTCGCCTTCGCAGCCGCCGAAGGCGTGGAGGTGCTTGACCGGGATGCTGTAGGATGCGTTGGTCGTTCGCGGGATCACGCGGTCGGTGACGGGACGCTGCAGGCGCGCGCTGATGGTCGCGAACGAGGCGTCCGTCAGTTCCCCTTCGTCCACTTTGAAGTGATACTCGCGGTCCCGGCCGAGACGCGATTTCTGATCTTCATAGGTGAGGATCACGAACTCGGTTGGGCTGATGCGATCGAAGTACTGAATATCCAGCCAGGACCAATCACGGCTGTCCTTTTCATCGTCGGCGGTGTAGCGGATTCCGTCGCGGGTGATCTCGACCTGGCCGTGTCCATCGCGCCAGAGTGGCTTCTGCTCCGTTACAGAAAGTGTCTGCCCCGCGGCGATCGTTGCAATCGCTATGGAGAGGAGGAAGTATTTCATTTCGTCGACTCTTTCAGATGGTGGAACCCGGTGAAGCGGCCGCCTTTGGGGAGTCCCCGGCTACGCCATAAATAAAAGACGATCGGATAGAGCAGCAGGATGGTAAACCCTGAGGTTACCACTCCTCCGATCATGGGAGCGGCAATGCGCTTCATGACGTCGGCTCCGGCGCCGCTGCTCCACATGATGGGGAGCAGGCCGGCGATGATGACGGAAATGGTCATCACCTTGGGCCGCACACGCTGGACCGCACCCGCATAAACCGCCTCGGCGAGGTCATTCCGGGTCTTCAATAAGCCCTTCTGCCGGAACTCGTCGTAGGCGGCGTCCAGATAGAGCAGCATCACGACGCCGGTTTCCGCACTGACGCCGGTGAGGGCGATGACCCCAACCCAAACCGCCACGCTGACGTCGTAGTTCAGCCAGTAGAGCAGCCAGATGGAGCCAATCAGCGAGAACGGCAATGCTACCAGAACGATGCCAGTTTTCGTCAGCGATCCAGTGCTGATATAGATAATGACGAAGATGATGAGCAACGTCAGCGGAAGCACGTAGGTGAGGCGCTCCTGCGCCCGCTGCATCGATTCATATTGGCCGCTCCAGTTCAGCGTGTAGCCGGCCGGCAACTGGATTTTGTCGGCCACCACCTGCTGCGCGTTGCGAACGTAGGTGCCGACGTCAATGTTGCGGATGTCCACGTAGATCCAGGCGTTGGGCCGGGAGGCTTCGGTTTTGATCGCCGGAGGGCCCACCACGTAGCGGAGCGTGGCCAGTTGCCCCAGCGGGATGTGCTGGCCCATGGGTGTGGGAACCAGGACGGATTTCAGGGCCGGCAGATTGCTGCGGAAGTCCCGGCTATAGCGCAGGTTCACGGGATACCGTTCCAGGCCTTCCACCGTGGTGGCGATGTTCATGCCGCCGATGGAGGATTGGATGATGTCCTCGACGTCGCCGATCGTCAGGCCGTAGCGGGCGATGGCGTCACGATGGATCTCGAAGTCCAGGTAATTGCCGCCCATCACACGCTCGGCGTAGACGCTGAGGGTTCCGGGAACGTCGCGAATGGCGGCTTCCACCTGTTTGCCGATGTTTTCGAGAACCGTTAGATCCGGGCCGGCCACTTTGATGCCCACTGGCGTCTTGATGCCAGTCGAAAGCATGTCGATACGAGTCTTGATCGGCATGGTCCAGGCATTGGTCACGCCGGGAAACTGGATGGCGGCATCCATTTCCTGAGTCAGCTTCTCGGGTGTCATGCCGGGCCGCCATTCGCTTTCCGGCTTCAACCGGATGGTTGTTTCGATCATCGAAAGTGGAGCGGGATCGGTGGCCGTTTCGGCGCGTCCCACCTTGCCGAAAACGCTCTCCACTTCCGGGAATGTCTTGATGATCTTGTCGGTCTGCTGCAGGAGTTCGCGGGCCTTGGTGATCGAGATACCCGGGAGCGTGGTGGGCATGTAGAGCAGGTCGCCTTCCCACAGTGGCGGCATGAATTCGGAACCCAGCCGCTGATAGGGTACAACCGTCGCGCCGAGTCCCACGATGGAGATCACAAGGACCACCCATTTGAATCGCATGACCAATTCCAGCAGCGGGTGATAAACCCAGATCAGGAACCGCACAATCGGGTTTTTGTGCTCGGCGGGAATGCGGCCACGGATCCAGAAGCCCATGAGAACCGGTACGAGGGTGATCGAAAGCAGCGCCGCGGCGGCCATCGAATAGGTCTTGGTGAAGGCGAGCGGCTTGAATAGTCGTCCTTCCTGCGATTCGAGGGCGAAAACCGGCAGGAACGAAACGGTGATCACCAGCAAGGAATAGAACAGCGCCGGGCCGACCTCAGTGGCGGCACTCGCGATGATTTCCCAGTGGGGCTTCTTGCCGCGGTCGCGCTCCAGGTGCTTGTGCGCGTTTTCGATCATCACGATGGCGGCGTCGACCATCGCGCCGATGGCGATCGCGATTCCGCCGAGCGACATGATGTTGGCGCTGACCCCTTGCTGGTGCATGATGATGAACGCCATCAGGATCGCCACGGGCAGCATGATGATGGCGACCAGCGCGCTGCGGAAATGCAGGAGGAAAAGGATGCACACGATAGCGACGACCGCGCTTTCCTCCAGCAGCTTGTCCTTCAGGGTTTCCACGGCCCGCTCGATCAATGTCGAGCGATCATAGGCGACCTCGATCTCGACGCCCTCCGGCAGACCGCCTTTCATGGACTCCAGCTTGGCTTTCACATCCTCAATGACCTGCAGGGCGTTCGCGCCGGTGCGAACAATCACGATCCCGCCGACGGTCTCCCCTTCGCCGTTCCATTCGGCGAGCCCTCTGCGGATATCGGGGCCGTAGGCCACGGTTCCGACATCGCCGATCAGGATCGGGGATCCACTACGGTCCACGCCCAGGGCGACTTTTCGGATATCGTCGAGCGAGCCGATGTAGCCCAGTCCGCGGATCATAAACTCCTTCTCGCCGGCTTCGAGCAGGCGTCCGCCAACGTCGTTGTTGCTGCGCTGCACGGCGTTCCGGATCTTGGAGATCGAGATGTCATATTCGCGGAGACGGTTGGGGTCCACCGTGATCTGATACTGGCGCACGAAGCCTCCGACGCTGGCGACTTCGGCGACGCCGGGCACGCCGGTGAGCTCATATTTCAGGTACCAATCCTGGATGGAGCGAAGCTGGCTCAGGTCATGCCTATCGGATTTCAACGCGTACATGAAGGCCCAGCCGACGCCGGTGGCATCCGGACCGAGGGTCGGTGTTACGCCGCGGGGAAGCCGACCAGACACATAGTTCAGATATTCCAGGACCCGGCTGCGAGCCCAGTACAGATCCGTACCATCCTCGAAGATGATGTAGACGAACGAGAATCCGAAGAACGAATACCCGCGAACGATCTTGGCGAATGGGACCGACAGCATTTGTGTCGTCAACGGATAGGTGATCTGGTCTTCCACGATCTGCGGCGCCTGGCCGGGATATTCGGTGTAGACGATCACCTGGACGTCGGATAGATCGGGGATCGCATCGAGCGGCGTCTGCTGGAGGGAATAGATGCCGGCAGCGACCAGAAACAGCGTGGTCAGGATGACCAGGAAGCGGTTGGCGATGGACCACCGGATGATGCGTTCGAACATAACGCTGCTACTTGCCCATTCCTTTCAGAGGTCCTTTCATGCCGCCCATGCCGGCGCTGGCATCCCCCGAGGAGGAAGACGAATCGGAGAGCATTTCGTTCACGGCTTCACGCAAGTTGCTTTCCGAATCGATCAGGAACTGGGAAGAGGTCACCACCGCCTCGCCGGGGGAAAGCCCGGAGCGGATCTCCTGATAGCCTCCGCCGATGGAGCCGACCTCCACTTGCCGCGGCTCAAACAGGCCGGTGCCCTTCTGCACGATGACGAGGCTGCTCTCGCCGGTGTGGATCACCGCCTCTTCCGGCACGCGGACCACCCCATACAGCGACGGGATGCCCAACTCGACGTTTGCGTACATCTCCGGCCGGAGGCTCTCATCGGGGTTGTCGATTTCGACGTACGCCGTCAGCGTGCGCGTCTTCGTGTTCATCGCCGGATTGAGGTAGACGATCTTGCCGCTCCAGGTTTTCCCGGGGAATGCATCGACGGTGACCATGGCGGTTTGTCCCAGGCGCGCGAAACGAAGCTGGTCTTCGTAGACTTCGACCGCCACCCAAAGTTTCGATAGGTCGGCGATTTTGTAGACGCTCATGCCGGGCGTCAATCGCATGCCTTCCAAACTGTCACCCATCTTCTCGGAGACGATGCCCGAAACGGGTGAAAAAATCTTCAGCGTCCGTGTGACCTTTCCGGAATCGCGGAGTGCATCGATCTGGTCCTCGGTGATGTCCCAATAGCGCAACCGTTCCCGTGCGGCTTCCATGAGCGCTTCCGCACGTTGGATCGCGTCCGGTGTTCCCCCGCCTTCGCGCAGCTTGTTGAGATATTGCACTGTGGACAGATATTCCTGTTGGGTGGTGACGAGTTGGGGACTATAGATCTCAAACAGGACCTCGCCGCGCTCGACCGGCTCGCCGATGTAGTTCACATGAGCCGTTTCAATCCACCCTTCAAACTTGGTGCTCACCGACACGATGGCCTTGTCGTTGAACTGGAGCGCCCCGGTGGTGCGGGCGTTGACCTGGACCGGTCCGCGCTCGGCGACCGCGGTACGAACGCCGAAATTCTGCAGGAACTCGGTGGAGACGCGGATGCCCGTTTCCGCAGACACTTCGTCTTCATAGACGGGGATCAGGTCCATTCCCATGGGAGACTTGCCGGGCTCGTCGCGAATGTAGGTCGGATCCATGGGCGCGCGCCAATAGGCAATTTTGCGCTCGGAGTTGGCGGCCGCCTGCGGGCCGGCGTTCATCGCCATGTTCATGCTCGGGCTCAGGGAGGACCCGGTGGACGCGTTTCGGCCTGTCAGCGCATCGGCCCATTCCCACTTCGCGGGATTCCATATCACCAACGTCGGGATGGCGAGCCCAATGATAAACGCTGTTGCGATCCAACCTGTATTTCTGGAGCTCATGGATTCCCCTCCGGAAACGGCGCGCCGATGGCGCGTTCCATGTCGGCCAGGGACTGCAGCAGGTCGCTGCGATATTGCGCCAATCCCAACCGTACCTGGATCAACATTCGTTCGCTATCTAACAGGTCGAGCACGCCGAGGGTGCCGGTTGAATACGCTGCCTCAGTGGTTCGCAACGCTTGTTCGGCCTGCGGCAAAAGCGTGCCGGTGAACAGTCGGATCTGGTCTTCGAGCGATTCCAGCCGGAATCCGATGGAATGGATCTGCCCTTCCGCGGAGTTCACGGCGTTGCGGTAGCCTTCCCGGGATGCGGTTTGGGCTTCGGTCGCCTCAACCACGGCCGCGTCGTATTTTTCCTTCCAGATCGGAAGGTTCACCGAAGCCGAGATGCCATAGACGTTCTTGCCGTTCTGGCTAGGCGGATTCAGAACGCCCGCCATGTCCTGGCGCGCGAGAACATTGGCGAATGTAGCCCCGAGCGTGACATCCGGCCAGCGATTGCGCCGGGCCAGTTGGTATCGTTTTTCATCGCGCTCAATGCCGAGGAACGCTTCCTGAACCTCCGGCCGGTTTTCGCGAGCGGCTTGTTCGAGCGCGGTAAAGTTCAGCTCCACGGCCGGTGGATTGGGGATCAGCACCGCGGAGACGCTGTTCGCCGCCGGCTGGTCCAGAAGCGTGTTCAGCGTTGCGGCCAGTTGGCCCCGATGACTGCGCAACTCCACCAGCTTGGTCTGCACCCGCGTGATTTCCGCTTGGAGCTTCACCACTGACTGCTGCAAGCCCACGCCTTGCTGGTAACGCGCCTGGGCCAGCGTTTCGTACTGCTCAAGCAGAGAAAGGTCATCGCCAGTGATGATCGTGACCTGATCCACATAGGCGAGTTGATAGTAAGCTTGCTTGACTTGCCGGATGACTTCGTCGCGAACGGCCTCATAGCGATGCCGATGCATTTCGGCTTCCTTGGAGGCAACTCCTTCGCGGTCGCCGCGCTTGCCGAAAAAGGGGATGTTTTGCGACACCGATAGTACTGTCGTTTGCGGACCGACGCGCGTCTCTGGTGTTCGTACATACTGCGTGACGGCCAGGGTCGGGTCGGGCAGAGCCGATGCCTGCGGCAACTTCTGGAGAGCCGCCTGATACTGCGCGAATGCTTGCCGCACCTGAGGATTCCGATCCAGAGCTTGCTCTAGATATGCCTCCAGTTGCGCATCCCCCAGCGCGTTATAGCTCTGTGCGATGGCCGTACCGGTCAACAGGCACGCCAATAGCAACCTACGCATGGTTCCCTCTTTCCTTGTCTCGATTTCGAGCGGGCACGAAAGCTCGCCTTGGCCGAAGGATTCTAAGCTCCTTCAATCCAATTCAATTGGTTCGTTGAGATGCACCGGAACGAGGTGTGCCAAGGCACACTCGCCCTAGGGCAAAGGCAAGGTGGAGGAAGGATCAGATTCGCAGAACGGTAGTGCGGAGGCCGACATCCTGGATGTGCGGCGGGGAGTGGGTCGCCCGGCTAGCGAGGATGCTGCTCGCATCGATCTGCATCACCGGAGCGGCCACGGGCAGCAGGAGGATCGGACTCACCGAAGCGAGCTTTTCGAGAACCGACGTGTCCTTGGCATTCGCCAGATAGGTCGCGTGGTCGCCGCACGAGCCTCCGCTGCAGCTTTCGTCGTGCTGCGCAGGTTCGGACGGTGTCGAGCCGGGCTGACTCTTCTGCTGATCCTGATGTCCGGGTTGGCTGTGACCGCCGGGTTGGTGATGATTCCCAGGTTTTTGGTGATTCATGGACTGGTGCGATTCCGGCATCGAGCCCATCGAATCCTCATGATGACAGCCGGAAACCACACACGTGCTAATGCACTGAGCCGCGCCAAGCACGGTCAGCATCGTGAGACACGCTATGATGCGAAGTCCAAGCCGTATCATTCTAATCGGGATTGTAGCACTTGGAGGGATGGAATATTGCGAGTGCGTCTGCCGGCTTGCGTCCGAGCGGTGTCCTCTCTGCGGTTCGCTGATTCCGGGGAAGCTCTGGGAGCCGCCTCTGGTATCGTGGGGACAGGAGGCAACGCGGGGAGCAGTCGCCGCGGGCTCTCTGTTCCGCTACCCCGAACCCGAGTTGGCCCCAAGGCTCTCTCATCCGGGGATTTCTCGTTCGCTGCCACTTCCAGCCTCGCGCTCAAAATCCCCTGTTCGCCGACAAATGAGATGGCCGCGCAGGGGGAAATGGGAGCCCGGCTCACGGGGGGACTTTCGGAAGCGAGATTCGCTGCGGGGACGGTTCGTGAAGCGTCAGTTCCTACAATTCACAACAGCATCGGTCGCACTGCTGGCGGGCTCCGGATCGCTACGCGCGGAAACGGCAACGCCTCTTCCAGCGCGGACCATTAACACCTACAGCTCGGAGCTTCTTCCGAGTTGGCTGAAACTCTCCGGCCAGGTTCGGGTCCGTACGGAAGGCCGCACGGCGCTCGGCTTCAATCCCGGCAACAACGACGCCTACACACTGGTGCGAACCCGATTCAACGTCGCAATCACCCCAACCGGCTGGCTGGAGTTCTTCGCTCAGGGGCAGGATGCACGCGCCCCCGGGCTCGCTCCTGGCCGCCCTCGCACGATTTTTTACAACCCGGCGGATCTTCGCCAGGCCTATGTCCGCATCGGCAAGGGCCCGGTGAAGCTCACTGTGGGACGGCAATTGCTGAACTACGGCGCCCAACGCCTGTTAGGCCCGCTGGACTGGACCAATACATCCCGGAACTGGAACGCCATCAAGCTGGAACTGGGCACGGCGGACGCCAAAGTGGACTTGTTCGCCTCAACCGTGGTCGTTCCCAATGGCTATCGGCAGATCGATCAGCCCATCGCGGGAAATAACATACACGGCGCGTATGGATCGTTGAAGAAGCTGATTCCCGGCGCGACCTTTGAGCCGTACCTGCTCTGGAAAACCGGTGGCCGCAGCATCTGGACCGGCGGTTTCCGGCTGGCGGGCAATCTCGCGTCCAACATCGACTACCAGACCGAACTGGTGCGGCAATGGGGCACCATCGGCTCGGGGTCGGGCAAGGTGAATCAGTCCGCGTACGCCGGATACGGCATTCTCGGCTACCGCTTTAATAATGTTGCTTGGACGCCACACATCTCTGGCGAATACAGCTACGCTTCAGGCAACAAGCACCCCAACTCCGGTACGCACACCACATTCGACCAGTTGTTGGGCACCAATCACTTGTTCTACGGGCTGATGGACAACGTGGGCTGGCAGAATATCAACGACGTTCGTGTGGGGCTGGATGCCAAACCCACCAAGGGTTTCACCATGAAGGCCGACTATCACTGGTTCTGGCTGGCCAGCGCCAGTGATGCGCTGTATAACGTCGCCGGCGTGGCGATCGTCACTCCAAAGGCGGGCAACACCGCGCGCAACGTCGGTACCGAGCTCGATTTTCAGGCGAGTTGGACCACCTCCAGCCAGTGGACCATCGGTGGTGGCGTGGGACACCTATTTGCAGGGCCATTTCTGAAACAGAATTCCGGAGGGTCCGCACAGACCTTCCCGTATCTGTTCACGCAATACAATTTCTGAGCCGCGCCGCTCAGAGCCCGGCTCCGCGGGCCGACCCGCACGCCAACGGGCGCAATCTTGGACCTTGAAATCGATGAAATTGAAGGACAGATGACCGGGGACCATGTCGTTCGCTGGTCTTAAAGTCATTAGTCTCGAAAGCCGCCGGGCCCGGGAGATCGAAGCCATGATCACTCGCCCCAGCGGCGATGCCTTTGTTGCGCCTTCCATCGAGGAGCGCAGCATTAAGGATTTACGGCGCGGTGATGCAACTGATCGAGCGGCTAGAGCGCGACAAGTTCAACCTGCTGACCTACATGCGGCGACCAGATTGAAGTCCCGCGCGACATCCTCGCCGAGCGGGATTCTCTGGAGCGCATGCGCGCTGCCGTGAATCGGGTTGCCATTGCGGCTCGCGGGCCGAAGCCGCTGACGATTCTGCGTCCGGAAAAGGTGCCGGTCGCCGTGAGCTGAATACCTGGCGGGAAATCGTCCGCGCGGTGGCCGAACGTCCCGAGCGGCGCATCGCCGTGCTGGAATACGGGCGCTCCAATTCCCCAGCATCCGAGAATGTGGACCGTGGTGAAATCCAGCGCGGAGCAGGCACCCAGGCTGCTAGCCGAACGATACGGCCGCGTCCTTGGCCGCGGATCGGCGGGGTGAGCGGGTCGGGTTCCTCCGCGTTCCGGGGAGAGATCCGTCCTTCTGAAATCCCTGATTGCCGCGTGGGGGATGAGTCCCGATCGAAGTAGCGGTTGGCGTGGCGCTCCGATTACAGCTCGGGGACCTTCTGAGTGAAATCGCACACCTAAGCTGTGGCAAGGAACACAGGGAGCACCTGCGAGCAGGTGATAGGCAATAGCATCTCTCTTCATTTAAGATTGGAACCCTTCTTCACGGGATAGGCTCTTCCCTATTGGCGCAAAAATTGCTTTAAGAGCGCTTAAGGAAAATTATGTCGCGAGTCATCGTATTAGGTGCTGGAATTTCGGGTCATACCGCAGCGGCCTTCCTGCGGAAGTGGCTCGGGCGGAACGATGAGGTTGTGGTGATCTCGCCGCAACCTACCTATAACTGGATCCCCTCCAATATCTGGGTTGGTGTGGGCCTGATGAAGAAGGAGAAGGTCGAGTTTGAGCTCGCTCCCATCTATCGCAAAGCGGGCATTGAATTCAAACAGGCCAAGGCGGTGGCGCTCTACCCGGAGGGGACGGAGAGTGACCCGAAACCAGCGGTGGAATTCGAGTGGACGCTGGAGAGCAAGCGCGGGCAGCGGGAAAAACTCCACTACGACTATTTGATCAACGCCACGGGTCCGAAACTCAATTTCAACGCGACCAGCGGTTTGGGGCCGGGGAAGAACAGCCTCTCGGTGTGCTCGGCGGATCATGCGGATGAGACGTCGCGTGTGTTCCTCGAAATGGTGGAGCGCATGAAGCGCGGCGAGAAAAAGCGCTTCCTGATCGGGGTCGGACACGGGAGTTGCACCTGTGAGGGCGCGGCATTCGAATATGTTGTGAATCTGGAGTTTGAGCTGCGTGCTCACGGCGTTCGGGACAAAGCCGAGATTCTGTTTCTCACCAACGAGTATGAGGTGGGGGATTTCGGGGTCAACGGAATCCACATCCGCCAGGGCGGCTATGTGACGCCGAGCAAAATCTTCGCGGAATCGGTATTCGCCGAGCGCGGCATCAGTTGGATTACTAGGGCGCACGTTCGCGGGGTCGAACCGGATTTCGCACAGGTTGATACGCTGGATCGCGGCGCCTTTGATGTGCCCTTCGATATGGCGATGCTGTTGCCACCGTTCACCGGCGTCGGGCTGCAGGCATATGGCTGCGGCGGGCAGGAAATCACCGACAAGATCTTTGCCCCGAATGGCTTCCAGAAGGTCGACGCAGACTACACTAAGAAGCCCTACAAGGAATGGAAGGCCTCCGATTGGCCGCGGATCTACCAGAACCCGGCCTATTCCAACCTGTTCGCGGCCGGAATCGCGTTTGCGCCGCCGCATCCGATCTCGGAACCGCATCTCAACGCCGACGGCGTGATGGTTTCTCCCGCTCCGCCGCGCACCGGCATGCCTTCGGCCATCATCGGGAAGACCGTCGCGCGCAACATCGTTGATATGATTCGCGGCGATGAGCCGACTCACACCGCATCCATGGCGGAAATGGGCGCGGCTTGCGTCGCCTCGGCCGGGGCGAATCCGTTTTCCGGGACCGCGGCCTCCATCACGGTCTTTCCTATCGTGCCGGACTTTGAGCGATATCCGGATTACGGCCGGGATATGAACTCCACCTTCGGCGAGATCGGACTGGCGGGGCATTGGATCAAGATTCTGCTTCACCACATGTTTCTGTATAAGGCTCGGATGCGCCCTGGTTGGGCTCTGATTCCCGAGTAAGGCTGCTTGTTTGGAGGAGACGATGCCATTCAATTCCACGACGGACCGAAACATGAACGCTGGGCCCCCAAATCCCGAAGCCGAGTGGTTTGCCTCTACCAAACCCACTCGCATGACCGTTTTTTTGCGCACATTCCTGCCTTATCAGCTATGGCGGTTTCTGAGAATTAACCTCAAGATGTTTTCCATCATCCGGAAGGGCCACCAGTTCGACAAGAGGTAGTCTCTTAGGGCTCGATGAGAACATTTGCCCCCTGAACCCACAACAATTTGAGGGAGTGTCTCGATGGATTTGATTCCGGCAGCGGACCTGATTCCACTACCGGCACCGATTTGCCTATTCAAGATCCCTGGATTTCGGTGATCTTCCTGCTGATGGGCAGATGCTACGGGCTGTATTATTCGGCCAAGCGCGCCACTGCGCGCCGGCCCTGGACCTGCGCCGGGTTGGCGGTGCTGCTGATGGCCCTGACAATTGCGTTCATGCGCACCAACAATATGACACTGATGCTGCGCCCGGCGGCCTGGAGGAACATGGTCTCGGTCTTCTTCATGAAGGCGTATCGTAAGCCACGCGAATTGGGTTGGTGGACTGGAATGGGGCTGCTGGGGCTGGTGCTGCTGTTTGGCTTCAGCGGCTATCTGCTGCCGATGGACGAACTCTCCTACTCCGCCACGAAGGTCGGACTGGAGATCCCCGCCATGGTGCCGCCCCTGGCCGGCACCGATCAGGAGATCAACGCGTTGAGCGCGTACCTGGACGGGATAGTGAATTCTTCCCCGACGACATCCGCGCAGCGATGATCGCGCTCCAGGCCGCTTGGGCGAAGCGGCGGGGTTACTTTGCGCGGTTTTGACCCGGGCGAGGTCCCCCAGCCTCACCTGGGAGAGAACCGGCCACCGCTGGATGTATCGATAACAGATTCCTTTGTAAGCAGTTGCCAGCTAGTAGAGAATCTCCGGTGGGAAACTGGAGAATGGTCCCGAACGTGCAATATCCATGGCATGACACCGGCTATGATTTTCGAACCTGCTGACTTGGACACGCATCAGCTGCGTGATATCGCCCGCCTCGCCGGGCCCTGTTTGACGTTTATGGTCCCCGGTTACCGTCCCGGATCCCAGGACGGACCGCAGCAAAGCGTTCTGAGAGATCTTCTGGAGGAAGCTCGGCATGCGCTCGCGCTCGGCAGCCATGAAGCGGATGCCCCGGGTTTGCTCCGTCCGGTTGAGGAGATCCTCGCGATGCCGGAACTGAAACTGGGCGGAGCGGGGTTCGTCATCTTTCGATCCGCGGATGCCTCTCGAGTTTTCCGGGCGGAGCAAATCCGGAAAGCGCAGGTCGTGGTGTCGAGCCACGCCCGGATCACCCCGTTTCTTGAGTCGGCGTTCTCTCCGCAAGTGTTCTACGTCCTGGGATTGAGCCAGAAGAAACTGCGACTGGTGTCCTACGATCATGGCAAGTGTGAGGAACTGGCGATTCCCGACGGTATTCCGAAGGGGCCGTCCGAGGCATTTGACTTCGATACGGCACAGCACGGGCTGAACCGGGCGAGTAAGGTTGGCCAATCCCATGGAGCGGCATTCGGGACCGACACCGAACGAGAGAAGCTCCAGAAACATCTTCATGAGTTCTTCAAGATCCTGGATCGCGGTTTGGCGCCCGTAGTCGAGGGGCATCCGGTATTGCTGGCGGGCACCAAGAGCGAGATCACGGAATTCCGGAAGTGCACCACCCACCTGAACCTCTTGCGCCCGGAAATCACGGGCTCGATCGAACATTGGCGCTTGCAGGAATTGGCCGACAGCGCGCGCGCCGCGGCGGTGGAGCACTACCTAAGCCAAGGTTCAGAGGCGATGGACCGTTACGAGGCAGTCGCGATCGGAGATCGGAAGCTCAGCGATCCACTGGAAATCATCGAAGCCGCCGACGCCGGCCGGGTCCACCAGTTGTGTGTTCGTCAGAATGCGACGCAGCCGGGACGTTTGCCGATCCCGTTCAATACCGCGCATGTCGGGGATGAGGACCTGGTGAATGCAGCCTGCGTGATCACGCTGGCCAAGGGTGGGGATGTTTCTGTCGTTCCAGCGGATAGAATGGACGCGAAAACCCCGCTTGGCGCGGCTCTTCGGTATTAAGGGTGGACCATTCTTCGGGGTGTAGGCCAAAAACGGATTCGTGGTTCGAATGGGGAGATGGATGGGGGAACGCGCGAGAAGGTCGATCGCAGTGACATTACTCTTGGTGTGGCCGCCGACCCTGTTCGCCCAGAATGTAGTTCCGGTGCCGGCGAACACTCCCCAGCCCCTGTCCGGGTTGACCGAACGATCGTACCTGGACCTCCTGGAGATGGCTCCGTCGCTGGCCTACAGCAACTCGGATTTCGATCGCGAACGCAAAAATCTGAATCGGCAGAAAGATCTGCAGACGGCTCGCCTGAAGCAGGAGGAGAAGGTCATTGAAAAACGTCTGGATGAGCTCCGCAAGCAGCTCAAGACGCTCAATAACCAGCGCTCGACCGACACGCCCGCGATGGCCGAAAACCGCAACCGCATCCACTGCGAGGTGCTGAGCCTGGAAAAGCAACTTCAGGACAAGCGCATTGAGCGGACCGAGGGTCTGAACGTCCTGTTCGACAACCGTCTGGCAAAAGTAGATCTGCTCCAGCAGTGGCCGGGCAGACTGCGCGAAATCGAGCGCACCATCCTGGAGGAAAAGGCTCGCCAGCGCCCGCACGGGGATGTCGCCGACATCGGGTTTCGCAATCTCGGGGAGGGGCAGGAGAAGGACATCAAGCTCGGTCAGGACGCGATCCAGGAACTGAAGCTCTACCGCCTGATGCCGCCGGAGGTCGAAGACGAGGCGGTGAATCAGTACGTCCAGCAGGTGGCAGCAAAGATCGCCGCGAACTCCGATCTCACTGTTCCGCTGAAAGTCACCGTGCTCCGCAGTGAGGAGATCAACGCCTTCTCCCTGCCCGGTGGCTTCCTCTATATCAATACCGGTTTGCTGAACAAGGCCACTTCAGAGTCGGAAGTAGCCGGGGTGATCGCGCACGAAGTCGCACACGTAACGGCTCGCCATGGAGCACAGCTGATGAGACGGGCTACCGTGGCCGGGCTGATGCTGCAGTTGGCGCAGGTGGCCGCGGCGCTGTTTAGCGGAGGTATCAGCAACATCGGAACCTACTACGCACTGCAGTACGGATTCTATGGCTTGGGCATGGTGTTGAGCCTGGAGTTGCTCGGGGTCAGCCGGAAGTTCGAGATGGAAGCCGACCAGCTCGGGACGCAATACGCCTGGAAGGCCGGCTACGATCCGCGCGGTTTTGTCACGTTCTTCGATGCGATGGCCAGCGAGGAAGGCTACGTTCGATCGGTGAGCTTCTTCCGCACCCACCCGCCGTTCTTTGATCGCATTGTCAGTACCATGAGCGAAATCGAATACCTGCCCCGCAAGCAGGAACTGGTGGTCGACACCAGAAACTTCCATAATTTCCAAACCAAACTGAATGAAGTGCTGGCGCGGAAACTTCCAGAAGAGCCGGGCCGACCTTCACTTGACGATCAGCCGGACTGCGAAGGCTACGATTTCGATACCGAAGATACTGAGAAGACCGCGCGGGACCTCGTCGCATCGGGACGGACCCGAATGGGCGAGGCGTGCGGTGTTTGCTACTAAGGTCCGGAAATGCAGACCGCCGGGCCCCTCATCCCAGCTATAGGAGCCGCCTGTAGGGTGAACACTTGGAGTCTAAGATGACCGATCTGCTCCTGCTCGATACGCTGCGTGATGCCGTCCAACCGCTGACGGAACGCCGGGGGACTATGACGCGCTGGTGGAAGACATCGGCGACGCAAGATTGGTGTTGCTGGGGGAGGCCTCGCATGGGACGCACGAGTTCTATCGCGAAAGAGCTGAAATCACCAAACACCTGATTCAGGGAAAGGGATTCCATCTGGTTGCGGTCGAGGCGGATTGGCCGGGCGCCCCCCGAGGCGCTTCCCCAAGAAAGATCTCCAAAACATCCTCTACCAAAACTAGGGAATTTGCGAGTATGGACGCTGGCTGGTTTCCCGGTATGGTTGTACCTGCAGAGAGCCAACCCCACCAACGACCTCGCGCCGAAGAAAGGTAATTCTCTGGGTTCCCATACGCGGGCGAAGACTCGTCGTGGGTCGGCCGGATGGTGGGTGGGCAGATCCACCGTCCGGGCCATTACGAGGATGAACGGAAGCAACAAGCGTCGATGCTGGAACACCGTCGAAGTGGCGGAGTGGTTTCCAGAAAGACGACCGCTTTCCGTGGGACTTGGGTGCGGCGCATCGGAGGTCGCCGTTCATCCGAGCGGGACGTGCGTCGATGCACATGCATTCCTCACGTCCCATACCCACGAATCGGAACCGTGCTGTAGGTCTCTGAACAACGTCTCGGACCAACGTGAGATCTAGTGGAAATGCCTGGGTAGGTCGGATAAATAGATGCCCGCCCAGCCAGAATCTTCGTCTTCTCCAGGAACTTCCATCGAAGGGCTAATCACCAGGGTTCCTTTGCGAAGGCCGTCCCGCCCCCGCGCCGCCAATCGAAACCAACGTCTCCAGTTCCGGCTCGCTGGCCAGGCGCACATAATAGATCCCGCCGGCGCTGGGCGGAGCCAGGGAGCCGAACAGGATGCTGGTTCCCGGGATCATGGTCACCGCGCTATTGGCGATCAGTTCCACCGGCGAAGCGCCACCGGCCGGGGCGGACTGCAGATCCCGAAAGTAGCTGCCCTTAAAGACGATGGTCAATTCCGTACGAATCCATCATCGAATCCATGGGCTCATTTCTGAGTAGTGACAAAAGTGGTACTAAACATGCTTTGTCGCACGTGGAGAGAACCTATGAAACTTATATTTGGACCTGTTTCGCAACGACCGAGGAGCGCTTGGGCGATCGGAACGCTTATGCTGGTGAGCGCGATCCCCGGCATGGCGCAAACCCCTGTTATCAATGAAGGTGGAGTGGTGAGTTCAGCCAGTCTGATTCCCGGCGACTTCCCCGGAGGCGCCGTAGTTCCCGGAGGCTTGATCACGATCTTTGGGCGGAACCTCGGCCCAGCGGCCGGCGTATCGGCAACCATCTACCCATTGCAAACGAGGCTGGCGAACACCGACGTAATGATTAATGACAACCAGTCCTGCTACCCGCTGTACGTTTCCTCGACCCAGGTCAACTGCCAGTTGCCAGCGAATCTGACCGGAGATCAGATTCTGCTTCGTCTTCGCACGCAGGACCAGGATCAGACCCGCCTGTCGGCGCCGATTTCTGTTCCCCTGGCAGGTGCCAACTTCAGCGCGTTCGCCCGGAATGGCAACGGCCGCGGTCCGGGGTTCGCCTATAACCAAAGTAACGATACGCAGTTGGGTTACCAGAACAACGGCACTACGAGCCCGGTACGCCCAGGGCAAGGCATGCTGCTCTACGGCACGGGTCTGGGCGCCACCAATCCCCCGTCGCCGGATGCCCAGTTCGCCGGCGTCTGGTCCTCGGAAGAACAGCCGCAGATCTTTGTGGGCGGGATCCAGGCCCAGGTTCGCTACGCTGGTCGCGCGCAGGGATACGTCGGCATGGATGTGATCGACTTCGTGGTTCCCCCCAACACGCCCACGGGCTGCTCTGTTCCGCTACGCATTCGCATCCTTGACCGGCTCCACAACCAGACCGTGAACAGTAACATCACCACGATCGCTGTTGCCGCCACCGGCACGCGCTGTATCGATGCGGTGGAAGGAATCAGTCAAGGCAGCCATGGGTCGGTTGTGTTGGCGTCTGGTTTGGGACACTTTGGGCCCGGACAGGCGGGAGGCCTCCAAGGCAATAATGGACCCGGACCTGGTGGCCCAGGGGGACCCGGCGGGCAGGGCGTGGCCGCGCAGAATCGGCTGGGAGAGAGTCCTACCGTTCCTCCCCACTCCTATGGCCTCGGCGTCGGTACGGTGGTGGATCCGGCGACTCTGCCCGATGTCGTGACCGCTCGCTTTGTCAGTTTCGGAGGATGGGCCGATATCGGCGTTCCGCCGACCGGGTCCGCTGACTGCATCACCTATTTCCAGGGCCCGCGCGCGAATCCCGAACTGTTCCTGGGCGCCGCGTCCTTCCTGGATGCCGGCGTGCTCACCCTGGACACTCCGCAAAGCACCATCAACGTCTACCCGCAGGTGGTTTCCGGTTCGGGTGCGCTGTATGTTTCCCCGCTGCCCGAATCGCTCGGCTTTGGCAACTATAAAGTCACCGGAGCGGGCGGCGTGGACGTCGGATCGTTCGGTCCAGTGAGCCTGGACGTTCCCACGTTGATCAACGTCACTACGAGTCTCGCGGTCGGTACCGTTGTCGACAAGTCAAATTCCTTGGATCTTTCGTGGACCGGCGGCGATGCGTCTGACCTGGTGCTGATCCACGGACGTTCCTACCGCCTGGGTAGCGGAGTGCAGGGGCCCGTCAACGATCCGAGCGAGTATCGATCGATGGCATTCGTGTGCACCACCTCGGCCGGCGGGGGTTCCTTCAGCATTCCGGCAACGGTGCTGCAAACTCTACCGGACGGGCAGATGAGCATCAGCGTGACACACATGCCGTCCGCAGACGGCGTCTCCCGCTTTGATGCTTCCGGTCTCGATCTGGGCGGCGTCTTCCGCTGGCTCAGCGCGACGACCTATCAGGGATTGCTCCTGCAGTAGGAGTCCTAACCCTCGGGCAAGATGTCCCGAACTTGGCAGGCGTCGAAACGGCGCCTGCCTTTCTTTTTTACGGGGCAGGAAGTGGTCGATCTCCTGGTTCCCTTTGGTCGCTCCCGGCGAGATAGCACTGGCATTGGTGTTATCCCATCAGTCTGTTGCGGCTGAGTCCACGGAACTCCGGCGTCTGGGATGAATGTGCCATCCCAAAAACGACAAGACACAATCACAACTGTTAAACTAAATTTGTGCGGACTTCGCGCAGCCACGTATACGTTTTCACAGCAATTCTGTTGCTGTTGCTCACCGGATTTGAATTAGTGGCCTGCGAGATGCTCGCGCCGGGACAGTGCGAGGCGTTCGGGACACAAACCACCTCTGATATGGGCGACGCCTGTATCTGTTGCTGCCATCATGTCGCCGTGACCCCGGTTATCACGATCAAGACAACCTATGAACCGGTCGAAGTCGTAGAGGTCGTGCAACCTCCCAAACCACAGTCTTTTTCAAGGCCGCTGTACCACCCTCCGAGGGCCTAGTGCCCATGCGCCGCTCCCACGGGAGCGGATCCCTATCAAGACGACCCGCAATTTCCTGACGAGTCCGGCCCGTGCGGCGACTCAGTCTGACGCGCAACGCGAATGCCGCCTGGCCGCCCAAGCGGATTGCCGTGTCGATCTCGCGGGGTGCGTTCGTCAATGCTTGATGCAACCACGTTTGATGCAGTAGCGGAGGAGAAGTGAAGTTATTAGCAATCTGTTTCGGAGAACCACAGAAGACTCGAACCGTCGCGGGTAGAACCGCTCCGTCTCATGTTGGCGGTAGCCTCCATGGGACTCCTGCTCTCCTGTTCTCAGCCCCCGGCCGAGCCTGTCAGTGAAGACGTCGGCGGCATCCCGACCGAAGAGCCTCTGGCTCATCGGGAAAACTATATCGAAGAGGCGAACGTCGTTGAGCTGAGCATTGCCGCGCAGGAACGCGCCGGGATTATGTCACTCCCGTTGCGCTGGGGAGCATCATGGCGAGTGTCGTTGTCCCTGGCACCGTCAAGCCGATTGAAAATCGCATCAGCCGCGTGCGACCGCTGGCGCGCGGACAGATCCTGGATGTCTTCGTCAATATCGGCGACCGCGTTCAGGCCGGACAGCCGCTGGTTGAGTTCGACAACATCGAAGCCGGTCAGCTCAGGGCCGAGTATCGCGCCGCTCAAGCGGAACTGGAACGTCTCAAAGTCGAGCAGGCTAACGCCGACCGTCAGGCCGAGCGCGCCCGGAGCCTGGTTGACATCGGCGCCGTGCCCAAGAAACAAGCCGAAAACATGGAGGCCGACGCGCGCAGCCGCGCCTCCGCCGTGGCCGCCCAGGAAGCCGTGATCGCCGGACTTTCCGAACGCATGGTGAGGTTGGGCGCTCCCGCGGATGGGAACACTGAAGATTCCATGACGACGATTTTGTCTCCCCTTACTGGGGTGGTGATCGAGAGCGAAGCCGCTCCGGGACTCGTGGTGGATCCAAGTACGCTGCTGGTTGCCGTCGCCGACCTCTCGCGCGTCTACGTCGAGGCGCAGGTTTTCGAGAAGGACCTCGGCCGCGTGCGCCAGGGACAGGACGCCTTCGTGCGCCTGGATGCATTCCCCGACGAGATTCTGGATGGCCGCGTCACCGCCATCCGCGACATCCTGGATCCCAAGACGCGCACGGCCAGCGTCCGCGTGGAGCTTCCCAATCCAGACGGCCGCATCAAGCTGGAGATGTTCGCCACCGTCGAACTCCCGACCACCTCCGAGCATGAGGCCCTGATCGTACCCGCAGACGCGGTGCAAACCATCAGCGGACGTCCGGTGGTCTTCGTTCAGCAGGATCCGCTTCACTTTGCCGCGCGCGAGGTCAGCGTATTGGGCGAAGGCGCCCGGGTCGAAATCGTCTCCGGCCTGCAGCCCGGGGAACCCGTCGCTTTGGAAGGCGCGTTCCAGCTCAAGTCCGCCTTCCTGGCCGGGCAACTGGAAGGGGAGCACGAACATTGATCGACCGACTCTTAGCCTGGAGCATCTACCAGCGTCATCTGGTGGTCGTCCTCTCTCTCTTTCTGGTCGGCGGCGGCGTGTACTCGCTCATGGACTTGCCCATCGACGCGGTCCCCGATGTCACCACGAATCAGGTCCAGATTAATTCTAAGTCGCCCGGTTTCACGCCGCTCGAAATGGAGCAGTACGTCACCTTCCCCCTGGAGATCGCCATGAGCAATCTCCCGGAAAAAGAGGAGATCCGTTCGATTTCTCAATTCGGCCTGTCCCAGGTGACCGTGGTCTTCAAGGACGGTGTGGACATCTATTGGGCGCGCCAACTGGTGTTGGAACGCATCTTGGAAGCGCAGCCCGAGCTGCCGGCCGGCGTTGTGCCGCAAATGGCTCCTGTCAGCACCGGCCTGGGAGAAATCGTGCAATTTGAGCTCAAGGTGGAGCCCGATGCGCCCCGCGACTACAGTCTGATGGAGCGCCGCACGCTGCTCGACTGGTTCATTAAACCGCAGTTGCGCACCGTCCCCGGCGTGATCGAAGTCAACAGCTTTGGTGGCGAAGAGCAGCAATACGAGGTCCAGATTGACCCGAATGAACTGGTCTCCTATGGGATCTCCATGCACCAGGTGATCGAGGCCCTGCGGCAGAACAACCTGAATGTCGGTGGCGGCTACCTGGAGCGCGGTGGCGAGCAGCAACTGATCCGCGGCGTCGGCCTGATCGAATCCATCCACGACGTGGAGAACATCGTCGTCGCCAGCGAAGGCGGCGTCCCGATCTACATCCGATCTCTGGGGACCGTTCAGATGGGCGCGCAAATCCGCCAGGGCGCGGCGACTCGCGACGGCAAAGGGGAAACCGTCCTTGGCATCGCCATGATGCTGAAGGGCGAGAACAGCCGCCGAGTCGCGCAAGCCGTCGTCGACCGCCTGAACGAGATCGACACCGCTTTGCCTCCGGGCCTCACCATCGATATCTTTTATGACCGGCAGGATCTGGTGGACCGCACCGTCCGCACCGCATCCCGAAACCTGATCGAAGGCGGACTGATCGTCATCGCCGTCCTGTTCCTGTTCCTGCTGCAGATTCGCGCCGGCCTGATCGTTTCGTCGGCGATCCCTCTGTCGATGCTAGTCGCCATCGCGGGCATGCGTTACTTCGATATCTCTGCGAACCTGATGAGCCTGGGCGCGATCGACTTCGGCCTCATTGTCGACGCCGCGACCATCATTGTGGAGAACTGCGTCCGGCGGCTGGCCGATCAACGCCGGAAGCTGGGCCGGGCGCTGCTGCCGGAAGAACGCCGGCAGACGATTCTCGATGCCAGCCTGGAGGTCCGCAAGCCGAGCCAGTTCGGTGAGATCCTGATCATCGCCGCCTACCTACCAATCGTCTCGCTGGTCGGCATCGAAGGTAAGATGTTCCGGCCCATGGGTTTCACTGTGATCCTGGCCTTGTCCGGCGCGCTGGTGCTCAGTTTGACCTTGATCCCCGCTCTCAGCGCGCTATTTCTGAAAGAACCGAAGAACGTCTCCCCCGAACCTCCCGGCGATGAAGGTGTCCACGAAGAAAATCCGATCCTGCGTGCCGTGCAGCGTATCTACGTTCCCCTGCTCAAATTCTCCTTGCGCCATTCCGGCTTGACGATCGCGGCAGCCGCGCTGTTCGTTGCCGGCTGCTCCGCGCTGATCCCCTACTTGGGCTCGGAGTTTCTGCCCAAGCTCGAAGAGGGTTCCCTCGCGATCAACGCCGTTCGCCTCCCGGGCGTCTCGCTGACCGAAGCAATCAAGATGACCAGTTCCCTGGAACAGACTCTGATGGAGTTCCCGGAGGTAGTCAGCGCCATCAGCCGCATCGGACGACCGGAAATTGCCACCGATCCGATGGGCGTTAACCTCGGCGATACCTATGTCTTCCTCAAGCCTCGCGACGAATGGACCACCGCCCACACCCGCGAAGGACTGGTGGAGGCCATGGAAACGCGGCTCGAGGAACTGCCCTTCATGAACTACACCTTTTCCCAGCCGATCGAGTTCCGCATGGCGGAGCTGATCGAAGGCGTGGGCTCCCGCTCGGACATTGTGATTAAGATCTTCGGCGATGACCTCGATGAACTGCGCGCCCAAGCCGCGCAAACCGCCCAGGCCATTGCCACCGTTCCGGGCGCCGCCGACATCCAGGTCCAGCAGGTCACGGGACTCCCGTTCCTCAGCATTCAGATCGATCGTGAGGCCATTGCCCGCTACGGGATCAACGTCTCCGACGTGCAGGAACTGATTCAAACCGCAATCGCTGGAACCCAGGCCTCCACTGTCCTGGACGGATTCCGCCGCTTTGCGCTCGTGGTTCGCCTCGACAAGGCCTCGCGAGCCAATGCCGAAGACTTCGGCGACCTGCTGGTCAGCAGCGCAGCGGGTCAGAAAATCCCGCTCGCACAATTGGCCGACATCCGAACCGTGGAAGGCCCGGTGGAGGTCAGCCGCGAAAATGGACGGCGCCGCATCTCGGTCGAAGTGAACGTGCGCGGCCGCGACGTCGGCAGCTTCGTCGAGGAAGCGCAGAGGGTCGTCAACGCGCGCGTCGATTTGCAGCCCGGCTATCTCATGGTCTGGGGCGGCCTCTGGGAACATCTCGACAGCGGCCGCGCCCGCCTGATGGTCGTGGTTCCGTTCACTTTTCTGCTGATCTTCACACTTCTATTTGTCACCTTCCGGTCGATCAAACAGGCTGCGCTGGTTTTCACGGGTATCCCTTTCGCCATCACCGGAGGACTGCTGGCATTGCTGATCCGCCAGATGCCGTTCTCGATGAGTGCCGGGATCGGCTTCATCGCGGTTTCCGGTGTCGCGGTACTCAACGGCGTGGTCATGATGGCGTTCATCCAGCAACATATGAGGCCCGGTGTCGATCCGCTCGCCGCGATTCGCACCGGTGCGCTCTCTCGTTTGCGGCCTGTTCTGATGACAGCCGCCGTTGCCAGCCTCGGCTTCCTCCCGATGGCGCTATCGGGGAGTGCCGGCGCGGAGGTACAGCGTCCGCTCGCCACGGTGGTCATCGGCGGCCTGGTGACCTCAACCCTTCTGACGCTGTTGGTCCTGCCCGCCTTGATCCGGCAGACCACAAAAGCGTAAAGCGCGATGAGCCATTCCTGTTGATCCACCTATTAGCGGCTCGGCGAATTCGCGACTTGGCAATCCTGCGCGGCTCGTTTCGATGTGTTTGCCCGGCGTGTACCCTGCGCGGCATCCGCGGTGTAGCCTCGGAAATCCCTGCTTTCCTTTCATGGTGAGACTACCTGAGTGGCGATGTATCCCCCTGGAATATGCCGGCCTAAATGGCGCTAAGTAAAAGGCTTTTGATTATATCGGTAGTTATTCTTAAAAGCGCACAAAAAGTTAAATTAAAGCTTTTATAGATCGAAAACATGTGTAGACTGGACTCCACACATGTTGAACTCGGCCGCGCTTACAGCAGCGCTACGCTTGCCTTCTCTCGCAGTTCTTCTCGCTTCAGCGGTCCTTTCCGCTCCCGCGCAAAGCGTGGTGAGCGATGGAGGGAATCAGCTTCTTGAGGGGGTGTATAACTTCCGACAGGTTGTATATATTACGGGAGACCCGATAGGTAATTTCAGCCGAAGAGTGGCTTTGTCCGGCACGATGCACTTCGATGGTGCCGGAAATTATGTCCTCAATGGAACTCTGGCAGACAGCGGCGCCGCGGGATCCAGCGCCTACAACTTCAGCGGGAACTACTCCCTCGGCGCCAGCGGTCATGGTTGGATTTCCAGCCCGCTTTCCGAGGGCGTGCGCATTGAGGGTGCGGTTGCGCAAGGGGTATTCATCGGAAGCAGTTCCGACAGCGGTTATAACGATCTTCTTGTGGCTGCTTTGGCTCCGGCGGACGGCGAGCTTTCCGCCGCTACGATCTCCGGATCCTACAGGCTCGCTTACTTTGACGTGCCGGCGGCAGGCGTTGGACAGGTACGCAGTGCGTGGATGTCGCTGGAAGCGGATGGCGCCGGAGGCACCAGCGGCGCCACCCACGTGCAGGGATATTTCGGTAATAGCCCATCCACTCTGGTGGAACAGTCTATCTCCGGAGCTCAGTATACGTGGTCGGCGTCGGGTGGACAGATCACGTTTCCAACGGGGACGCTGCTGACCGCGCAGCTCGTAACTGGATCCAAGACGCTCTACGCCGCTCACGGGGGAGACCTGCTGTTCGGCGGATCTTCAGACGGATTCGACCTGTTCATCGGCATTCGTCTGGGGCAGACTCCCGGCCCCTTCTCCGGGCTGTATTTTGAGGGCGGACTGTACGAACAGATCTCGGCGCAAGCAGCCCGTATGGACAGCTACTATGGGGCCTTTGTCTCGGTCTCCTCCGGGGCAGCTTCTCCAATGATTCTTGGGCACCAGCGGATCCACTCGCCGCTTCTTGCTCAACCCTACGATTTCACCTATCGGGACGACTCCATGGTCGGAGCCGGGCCGGACTACGGCGACTCGGCCTCGCAATACGCCCTTGGCGTCGGTGGATTTGCGCGTCTCGGCGCGGGGAAGGGACCGTTGTTGGGAATCCGTCTGGCGGTGCATGCCCCTGAACTCAGCGGAGAGGGCGTGTTCGTGAACCCCATGGGGATTCTGAACGGCGCCAGCTTTGCGCCCTTCACGTCCGGAGCATCCCCCGGAACCGTGTTGACATTATTCGGCAACAACCTGGCTCCTTCGCTGGGAGTCGCCAACGCTCTCCCGTTTCCTTCCAGCCTGGAGGGGGTGCAGGTTGTGGTCAACGGCCAGCCGGCTCCGCTCTATTTGGTTTCCGCGCAACAGATTTCTTTGGTGCTCCCGCTGGATTTGCCGGGCTCCTCGGCGAGTTTGCAGGTGGTCAACAACGGCCAGTCGTCCAATACTGTGGAGATCGCCTTGCGACAGTCCAGCCCAGGCGTATTTACGAATCCGGCCTTGGGGTACGGACTTGCGGCGGCGCTGCACTTGGATTATTCGCTCCTGTCGGCGGACCATCCGGCACTCCCCGGCGAGACCATCGCCATTTATCTGACCGGATTGGGACCCGTGAGCAATGCCCCCGCGCCCGGCGCGCCGGCCACGGCCGATCGGCTCAGTACGGCGCTGGAGCAGGTCAGCGTGTTTATCGGGGGCGAACCCGCCGTGGTGAGCTTTGCCGGCCTGGCCCCGACCTTGGCGGGCTTGTACCAAATCAATGTGGAAATCCCTGCGAACGCGGGCGCCGGACAAGTTTCTTTAGATGTTGCGGGGCCGGACTCCTATACGGCCCAGACCTTTGTTCCCGTGGATGGCGGAACTGCCGGTGAGGCTTCCCCGCAAGTGCGCGATTCGGCCCAGAAACGGTTGTCGCGTTTCCTCGAGCGGCAAACGGGGAAACTTCGGCAGTAGAAGAAACTTATTTCGATTGAACCAGGCGACTTAAAAAAACAATGAATCAACTTTACCGGAATGACGTGATGACCTGCCGCGGACTAGGCAGAATCGGGCTGGCGCTGGCGGTAGCCGCCCTACAACTCCATGCGCAGGATATCGTTCCAGCGAGGCCGTCGATCACCGATCTGCGGATTCAGGCGGCGCTGTCGATATCGCCGTCCGCGGTCAGCGTGAGCCAGACCGGGGAGGCCGTGCTCACCATCACCAACCAGAATCCCTATAGCAATCAGCAATTGCAGGCGGGCGATGTGTTTACCATCGACCTGAATCTGGGCAATGGGGCTCTGCTGAGTACGGATACCGGTGTCACGGTGAATTCGGAAGCCCTCGTGGCTTCCTCGTTTCAGGTGACCCGGGGGGAGGGATCAACCCGGATTTTGATCACCTATCAGGGAGCCAACCAGGCTTTCGCCCCCGCCGAATCCATCGCGTTAAAGGTTCATCTGCAGTCACCCAGTATGGTGCGGAGCAACGTCTTCACGTTGACCACACCGGAAAACTTCCGCTTTGCGCCATCCTCCCCGGCGGCTGCGGTGTGGACATCGGTGGACTTTCCCATCATCGGTGCGGGAACGCAAGGACCGGTCGGGCCGACGGGTCCAGCGGGCCCGGCCGGTTCCACTGGCCCCAGTGGAAGCGCTGGAGTTGCAGGTTCCGCCGGATCGACAGGTCCGACTGGGCCGATCGGTCCCACCGGCGTGACGGGCGCGGATAGCACGGTTGCCGGACCCACTGGCCCGACCGGCCCCACTGGCGCGACGGGCGCGGATAGCACGGTTGCCGGTCCAACGGGACCGACCGGCCCCACGGGCGTGACGGGCGCGGATAGCACGGTTGCCGGACCCACGGGCTCAACGGGACCGACCGGCCCCACTGGCGCGACGGGCGCGGATAGCACGGTTGCCGGTCCAACGGGACCGACCGGCCCCACCGGCGTGACGGGCGCGGATAGCACGGTTGCCGGACCCACTGGCCCGACCGGCCCCACTGGCGCGACGGGCGCGGATAGCACGGTTGCCGGACCCACGGGCTCAACGGGACCGACCGGCCCCACGGGCGCGACGGGTGCGGATAGCACGGTTGCCGGACCCACGGGCTCAACGGGACCGACCGGCCCCACGGGCGCGACGGGTGCGGATAGCACGGTTGCCGGCCCCACGGGCTCAACGGGACCGACCGGCCCCACGGGCGCGACGGGTGCGGATAGCACGGTTGCCGGACCCACGGGCTCAACGGGACCGACCGGCCCCACGGGCGCGACGGGTGCGGATAGCACGGTTGCCGGACCCACGGGCTCAACGGGACCGACCGGCCCCACGGGCGCGACGGGTGCGGATAGCACGGTTGCCGGACCCACGGGCTCAACGGGACCGACCGGCCCCACGGGCGCGACGGGTGCGGATAGCACGGTTGCCGGCCCCACGGGCTCAACGGGACCGACCGGCCCCACGGGCGCGACGGGTGCGGATAGCACGGTTGCCGGACCCACGGGCTCAACGGGACCGACCGGCCCCACGGGCGCGACCGGTGCGGATAGCACCGTTGCCGGGCCAACAGGCCCAACCGGACCGACCGGCCCCACGGGCGTGACCGGTGCGGACAGCACGGTTGCCGGGCCAACAGGCCCAACCGGACCGACCGGCCCCACCGGCGTGACCGGTGCGGATAGCACGGTTGCCGGCCCCACGGGCTCAACGGGACCGACCGGACCCACGGGCGCGACCGGTGCGGACAGCACCGTTGCCGGGCCAACAGGCCCAACCGGACCGACCGGCCCCACCGGCGTGACGGGCGCGGATAGCACCGTTGCCGGGCCCACGGGACCGACCGGCCCCACCGGTGCGGATAGCCTTGTCGCTGGGCCAACCGGTCCGACAGGCTCTACTGGACCCACGGGTCCGACCGGCTCTACCGGATACGGACTCTCCGCGTTCGGGTACATCTATCACCTTGCGACTATCGTAGATGCGACCGTTGTCGGCGGAGCGGACGTTCCCCTCTCGAACAATGGGCCACTGTCGGGAATCTCCCATACGGCCGGCACGACGGTGCTAGTCGTCCCAGCAGCAGGCTCCTACCGTGTCTCCTACTCGGTAAACATCACGGCCGGAGTTGGTTCGGCCGCGGCCGTGGCGGTCAATGGGACTGTCGATGCATCCACCAATGTGACCGCTCTCATCGCAACCGGCAAGATTTCCAACAGCGCCATTCTTCTGCTCGCGGCTGGGGATGTTCTCACGTTGCGGAACAATAGCGCCATACCCTTCACGATGGACCTGGCTCCCGGCGTTGCTGCGCAGTTCACCGTTGAGCAAATCGAGTAGTCGAAGCGGGCCGCGCGCGGAACAACATCATATGCTGGGTGAGCGGGAGCGGCCACAGGGTCCTCTCCCAGACCAGCTCGCCCAGCGGTTCGGCGGCGGCCAGGACCTCATCACGTTCCAGCGGCCTTTCGTCGGGGAAGTTCCACAGCCCGCACCACTCCAGCAATCTCCGGGTAGCGCGGTATAGCCAGGTGGGTGAGGGAAACGAAAGCACGACCCACCCGCCCGGCCTCACACTGGAGAAATGCGTCTCCACCATCCCAGCCGTCTCCTGGGGGTCGAAATGCTCGATCAATCCGACGCTGAAGACGGCGTCCGCGGGCTCGGCCAGGCGCACCACTCTCGCATCCCCTTGGTGGGGCACGACGCGCGGATCGGAAATCCGCCGCAGCAATTCAATTCCCAGTGGATTCTGGTCCACTACGTGATAGATCCGCGGAGCAAAGCGTTTGAGCAGCGGGGCAGCGAAGCAGCTCCTGCCCCCGCCTAACTCCAAGAGAGCCGGTGCCTGTTGGCTCTGGAGACCGGCGCGATCCAGCGCCTGGATTAGCTGGCTAGTTGTGTAGCGCCGGGTCAATCGTGTCGTCCAGGGTGCTGCCGCGTAGTAGGCAGTCCAATCGGTTGCGACGGGTTCCTGTGGGGATGTCCCTTCGGCCGGGGCGGTGAACACCCAGTCGCGTTGAACCAGGAAGTTTACGAAAAACAGTAAGGTCTCCGCCAGTAGCTTGGCTCCCAGGAGCGGGATCCCAAAGTGGAGATGAAGCGCCGTCAGCCCTAGATAGGAGGCGCTCCCGCTGACCGCGACCAGCCCCAGATAGCGCGACCATACCCTCGACCCGGACGTGGAGGTCTGGAAGACGAGCCGCCGGTTCATCTGGAAATTCGCCATCACCGCCGCCAGGCGCCCAAAAACCTGCGCACTCAGCGGAGTTGCGGTCAGTTGGAGTACGCCCCAGAACACGGCATTGTCGAGGATCGCGGTCAGCACGGACGCGCCGGTGAAGCGGAGCAGCACAAAGTAAATCCGCATCGAATCCCGTAAAGGGTTGAAGTGGGAGGATGCGTTGCCGTCCAGATAGACCGTCTGAATCGGCACTTCTTCGATGGCGATGCGACGCCGGCTGGCCACCAGCAGCATGTCGAGCTCAAATTCATAGCCGCTGGAATTTGCTTCCAGCATGAGGCGCGCCAGCCGCAGCGGAATCCCGCGAAGCCCGGTCTGTGTGTCGGTCAATTTCCGGCCGTAGAGAATGCGGTACAGCGCGCACGTCATGAGGTTGCCGATGCGGCTACGCAGCGGAATGGACGCGGAAAACCGCCGGCAGCCCATCACCAGGTGGTCCGGGACCTCGGCCAACCGGCGAGCGACTCTGAAGATATCGGTGGGCAAATGTTGTCCATCGGCGTCCGCGGTGACGATCCCGGCAGCCAGCGGCATGTGATCCAGAACGTGCCGGAACCCGGTTTGGAGGGCGGCGCCTTTCCCGCGGTTCGTTGCATGACGCAAGATGGTGGTCCCGGGCAACGCCGCCACTTGCTGGAACACCGGCGCCGACGCCAGGCCGCTGCCGTCGTCGACGATCAATAGAGGTAACCCCGCGTTGACGATCTCGCCGGCAATTTCGGCCAGCGTAGGCTCCGGATCCAGCGCCGGGATCAGGACGGGAACCGTTCGTCTTATCGAGGAAGCGATTGTTTCTGGAATATGGCCCATGCGAGATTGTTGCGGGCGAGCTGATTTGCCGGATCGGATGCAATCGCGTGCGTGGCCGCGGCGATTCCCTCGTCCCATTGGCCGAGTGCGTTATGGCAGGCGGCCAGATTGTTGTAGGCATCTGCAAAGTCATGCCCCAACTCGGCGGCCTTTTCGGCCGCACTCACGCAATCGGGAAAGCGCCCGGCGCGATAGTAGGCCAGCGAAAGACTCAGGTAAGCCTCCGGCGTAGCGGACTTTGCCGCCGCAGCTTGCTGCCGGGCCAGGTCCTGGTCGAGCTGCGCAATCTGATCGAGATACCTCTGCGCTACGGCGTCGGCCGGGTCCAGTGTCAGGGCTTGCCGTGCCAGCGGTTCCAGCGCGCTCCAGTTCTGCTGTTCAAAATACGCCTGCATGAGCAAGTGATAGCCGTCCAGATTCCCTGGATTGGCGGCGATCCCCTGCGTCAGCCGAGCGATTGCCTCCGCGTAACGTTTGTTCTGGAGCAGCCAGCGTCCGTAGTAGTGATGCGAAGTGTAGGCTGCCGGCGCGAGCTCCAGCGCATGCAGGAAGTGCGCCTCCGCCTCGGCTCCCCGATTCAGCGCCGCCAGCACGATCCCCGTATTGATCTCGACCAGAGGATAGTTGGGTGAGAGGGCGGCGGCGCGTTCCAGGCATTGGAGAGCAACGTCATAGTTGCCCCGGCTCATCTGTGTAAGTCCGTAGTTCATCCAGCCGCGGCCGTTCCGTGGACTCTTTTCGGTGACGTCGCGCCAAAGCGTTTCCTCGGTCCGCCAAACCTCATTGCGTTGATAGGTGAGCGCCGAGCTTGCGGCGAGCGCCAGCAGTCCGGCCACGGCGGCTATGCGCCAAGCCACTGGAGGCATGCGATCCAACAGCAGCTTTCCCGCGCTGCACACGGCCAGAACCAGACCGACAAAGGGAAGAAAAAGCCGGTGATCGTTGGCTGGTTCGGCGAGCGGCATCAGGGATGTGGGCGCCAACGTGATGAGGAACCAGCTCAGTCCAAAGGCGATTGGTTTGGTGTCCTGCCGGCGCGCGGTCCAGGCGATGATCGTCGCCAGCACCAGCAGGAACGCCGTTCCAGCCATCGCCTCTGGCGGAAACCCCACAAACAAGGACGTGTCGTCATCGGCGGTCAAGTGGACCGGCCAGAAGAAGGTGCCGAAGTACCGAAGTGTGATCCAGGTTTGCGTGATCCAGTAGGCTCCCGCGGGACCCCCGCCCCCGTTAAACGTCGGTGCGGTCATTTCCCGATGCAGGATCGCCAGCGCCGCGCCCAGCGCCAGCGACGGGACCGCCGCGCGGAGCGTACGCGCCCAACTGCCGGTTTCAAATAGGTATAGGTAGACGATCAGCAGGATTGGGAAAACCAGCGCCGGGGGTTTCGATAACGCGCCGAAGAGGAATGGAATCAGATAGATCCCATATTTGCGCCATTGGGGACGAGCAAGATAGAGGAGCAGGGAAGCGGCCACACCCAGCGTCGAGTAGAGGTCCCCCCGCTGAATAATGTAGTTCACCGTCTCGGCTGACGCGGGATGCAACGCAAACAGGGCCGTCGCGAACAAGGCCAACCATGGTTGCTGATCCGTCTGGCCCAGAATCTCGGGATTCGACCCGGGGTCAGCCGCCAGCAGACGGACGTAAAGCCGATAGAGCACCCATAACAGCGCCAGATACCAGGCAAATGTACTGAGATGGAACGCGAGCGGTTTCAATCCGCCGCCCAACCAATAATCGAGAGCGAGCGAAACCGAAAGGATGGGCCGGTAGGATTGGTGCGTGGGCAGGACACTGAAAGCCGACGGATCGACGAAGAAGCGCCCCAGATTGTCTAGTTTGCGGATCGCAACATTCTCCACAATCGTGTGGGCGTCATCAAAATGGAAGGAATTCTGAAAGTGATTCCAGTAAACTCCGGTTGTCCAGACCAGCAACAAGGCGAAGGCCAGTCGTTCGGGAGACAGTCGTAAGTTCATGAAACCAGGGGCCTAGGAGAAGGGGCGTGCATACGCCCGTCGTAATCCTAGTGCCCTGGCGCGGCAGAGTTTCTGCAAAAATATTCCGAACCCAGAAAAATCCCATAAAAATTATGCGAGGAAGGGAAGCCTGTGGTGACGGGTCCCGCGGCTGGGGACGCTCCCTTGTTGGGGCTTGGGCCCTCTCTGGATCTGCGTTTACAGCTTTTCAGGCGTGCGGCCCGCCCGGCGGAAGCTATTCGCGGTCCAGGTCCGTGAAAGGATCCAGACCAAGCAGAACGGGAGCCGCGCTCAAGTCCACGACGGAGTACGCTTCCTGGATGACGTCATGTCGATAACGCGCTTCCTTTTGGTCGGAGGCTGTAGCGCGTCAGGACCCAGGCCAATCGGAAGATCGGTCGGGGCGTGATGGGATTCGCGGAACTTTGCATTCTGCTGGGGATTCCTTATGGACGGCTCGGAACGACGGCGGGCCAATCGCCGCACTTTCAGACAGCCCTGGAGATCCCGCCGGAAGATCACGTTCGCATCCAGGCCCCATTTCCGGAGCATCTGGACAATGCGGTCTCGAAGACGGCGAATCTGCCACCGGATGCCACGGCGGACGACGTAGCTCGGATCTTCCGCCTGGCGCATCGGCTTGGTTGCAAGGGAATTACGGTGTTCTGGTACGGTTCAAAGTATGAAGGGATGCTGGAACTCGGGGTTGGGGGAAACGATTGCGGAACACGGGCATTTTCCCAAGTGCGACCCGGAGGCCTGCCGTCTCTAAGCGGACGTGAGACCTCCGCGGGCAGATTCGCATCACGCTAGTGGCGGTCCTAGCAGTTCCATCCCGTAGGATTGCATCAACGCTTCCACTCGCGGCAGATCCGGCTGGCTCAATCCTTTGTTCAGGATCGTCACTTCTTCAAAGAAGCGATCCAGTCCCGCGGGCGTCACCATCACTAAGACATGCGCTTCTTCGTCGTGAAAGTTTTGGAACGCGTGTGCCGTGCCGCGCGGAGTGTATGCGGAAGCTCCGGCGCCGCCGGAATAGCGCTGTCCATCCACTTCCCAGGTGAGCTGGCCGTCGAGCACGTAGAACCATTCATCTTCCCGAGAGTGCCGGTGTAACGGCGGTCCGGAAAACTTCGGTACGCTCAAGTGCACCACCGCCACTTGATCGTTCGTGTCCGTGCCTGCGAGTTTAACCAGCCCAGGTTCGCCCAGCACATCGAGCGGTTCCCGTGAACGGGATTCTTGCGGGCCGAGGATTAGTATTTTCAGTCTTTGTTCTGTCACGTTCATTTTCTTTCAATTTCCTTTTTTGTCTTCTTCTTTGGTGTAGGATTCCTGGGGTTCTTTTGCTTGCGAAGGTTCTCAAGGAGTGTTTCCACCGCCCAACTAGCCGCGGCGACCGCTTCAGGGCCTGAAAGCTCTCCACGGTCACGGAGCATCTGCCAGAACGGACCGGAATGAAACGCCTGAAATACTGCCCGCACCTGTCTTCGTTCGGTCGGTTCCAAGCCCTTGGTCAACTCTTTCAGGCTCTGGTTAAAACTGGTGAGCCCTTCCTCGGATCCGCGGGCGCGGACACGGGCTCCGGCTGGTGATTCCATCACCGCGCGAATCAGCTTTTCGTTTTCGTCGAAGGAGCGATATAAAGTGCCCAGAAGCGGAACGATGGCGGCTTCCACGGTCGGAAACACAGTGCCGGACTGCTTGCGAACCTGCAGCCACAGGGCTTCATAAAGATCTGACTGCGCCGGAAAGTAGCGATAGACCGTACGCGCTCCCACGCCCGCCGCCTTTGCGACAGTCTCATGGGAGAAGGGCTGATCAGGCCGCTCCACTAACTGCTCGAACGCCGCATCCAGAATGTGTTCCCTTGTGGCCGCCGTTCGCTTTTCCTGTAGGGTTGCTTGTTGCACGTATGGCAGTATACTGTCACAAGTGGCATGTGGCTGTCAATATCAAAAAAACGAGCCCCTCCGGGTGATGAGTGGGAGAATAGAAATCAGGAGTTTACTGTGCGGTTGAAACCTGAGATGTTTGCGATGTTTCTGCTGGCTGCTGCCGTTGTATTTGGTCAGGCAAAGGGCGAGGGAACGTCTCACGCCGATCACATGGAGCATCACTTCGATCCTGCCGAATCGGCAAAGAGTTTTGATGATCCAGCGCGCGATGCGTGGCAGATGCCGAATCGTGTGATCGAGGCTCTGGAGTTGAAGCCCGGACAGATTGTCGCGGACATCGGAGCCGGTACGGGCTACTTCGCGGTACGTCTGGCGCAATCTGAAGCTGCGCCGAAGGTGTATGCGGTCGACATCGAACCGGAAATGGTTACCTACCTCCGGGAGCGGGCTGCCAGGGAAGGTTTGAATAACCTGATCGCGGTGCGGGGCGGTGCGGATCAACCCAATCTCCCGGAGGCGGTTGACCTGGTTCTGATTGTGGACACCTACCACCACATCGGGAACCGCGAGGCCTATTTCCGCAAGGTGGCGAAGCAGTTAAAGCCAGGGGGGCGCGTGGCCATCATCGACTTCAAGGCGGATTCTCCTCAAGGTCCGCCCGCCGAGTTCCGCTTCCCTCCGGAGAAGTTCCAATCGGAGATGAGCGCGGCTGGCTACAAATTGGTGGCGCAGTATGACTTCCTCCCGCGGCAACTGTTCTTGATCTTCGAGGCGCAGGGGCAGGCTCCTCGTTAGAGGCACACTGCCCTGGCCGAACTGACGGAAGGATTGGTCCCAGGGGCGACGCCTTGGGGACCACCTGCTAATTCTCCGATGGCCGCTCCACCGCATCGAGCACATAGACCTCCGCCGGCGCGTTCGTGGAATTCAGCGTAAGCCCCAGTTGCTCCCGCATGGCGGTGAATAGATCCGGAGGCGCATCCGGCTTATCCGCGAGGCCGGGCGGGACGCCGCCCAGCGCGGCGAACTGAAACTCATCCGGGGTCCACTGCAAGGTGAAGTTGTAGCGCCCTTCGATGCCGGACTCGTCCACGACGGGACGATCCATCACCGCGCCCTGCAATAGTCCGGCGAGATCCGCAACCGTTGCGTTGATCGCCGGGAGATTTCCTAAACCGCGGAAAAACAGCCCGGGAAGGGTATTCTGCGACTCACTGGGCGATAGCTTGTTCCCACCCTCGGCTTCGCGGATCGCGTAGACCGAGAGCTCCCTCTGCTCGTTGTGGAACTTCAGGCCGAACCGTTCCGCCAGCAGCTTCTGCATCATTGACCGGATCTGCACCTGATTCGGCGCGCCTTCGGCGTCGGGCTGCGCGGTGATGTCGAACTTGTCGGTGGCCGCCCAGTTCGGCGCATCGACGATCTGCCGGTTATGGATTCCGTAGGCGAACACCATCAAATCATCCAGCGTCGTGTTGATGGTCATGAATCGCCGTCCCTGCATCGTGAACGCCTTTCCTGGCCGATTCGGATCGCTGGGCTTGATCGTCGCGACCTCGAACTCCGGATCGGGATCTGCCATCGGCGTCGGCGGAGGCGGTGGCGCCGGAATCTCCCAGGCCGTCTCCGTCGTGGCGCGCGAGAGCACCAGCGGCGTCGTCCGGTCTCCTTGCGTAAACTGCCCATCCATCGAATCCGCGCCTGCGAACTTGCCTTCCCAGCTGCCGCCGACCGCCGGGATCGTCGAGCTTGACGTTCTCCCCCTGGATCGTATACCGGCATGACCGGGATCGGCTGCGCACCCTGGTCAATGCTAAATAATGTTCCCTTGTAGGCGTCCCCTTCCTGCGTAATCCGGAACACGATCCGCAGTTCATTGCCGTTCGGGGCGACCAGCGTTCCCTGCCAGTCCCCCACAGCGCTTTGCGCCCATAGCGACTCGCCGCACAACAGCGTCAGTACACCTATCACGAATAGAATCTTCTTCATGCCAATCTCCTGATAAAGCTCACTTCCACACAAGCGATCGAAGCCCGCAGGAGCTTCGCAAAAACAAACCGCGGAACGCAGCTCACGGAACGATCATTACCGGAGTTTGCCAGAACGCGGCTTTCCGGCTCCCCGGATTCAAGACCGTGATCTGGCACAGATACTCCCCGGGAGCCAGATCCTTTAACGGAAAACTCAACTTGATCGGCATCGTGTTCAGCCGATTCTCTACGCGTTCCACTGCCGTCACCGGCTGCGTTTCCAGCATCTTTTCCTCACCCCGATAAAACGTGACGTAAGCCAGCAGCGGTTGCACCGGATCCGCCTCCTGCTGATACGCCTGCAGATAAACGTACATATCGCGGCTTTGACTGAAGACGCGCGTCACGCTGGGGATCAGCTTCGCGCCCTGCTGGATCAGCGGATTCACCGCCTGCTGCACGGCGCGTTTGTCGCGATCGCCGCCGGCTTCGGCCAAGGCTTCGGACAGCGGCACCTGCTGACTGCTGAGCACCACCGAACTGATCGCGACCCGATCTTCTTCTTTATTAAGATTCGGAATCGTAAACGCCGTCTCATACGTGCCGATGCGACCCGTCTCCAGGTCCCTTGCCAGGAACTTGATCTTGTAGTCCCCCGGGAACACCGTGAAGCCCGCGTCATAAGTGATGGGCCGCGTCGCCAGCTGTTCCGCCGTGCTGCTGGTCAACTGGATATCGATCTTGTCCCGCAGGTTGGTAGCCGGCCCGCCGCCCCGGATCTCGCCGATAAAGTCGATCACCGTATGTTCATGGCCGCCGCGCTTGGCCAGCGCAAGCTCGCTGCCCGGAATCTTGACCGCCAGAGGAACGAAATACTCGGCGCGATTGAGCTGGAAGTAATTCAACTCCAGGGCGATCGTCAGCTCCGTGATCGGATTTTCCAGCATCAGGGCTTCTTCCAGTTGCCGCTCCCGATCTGCCTCGCTGAAATTCTTGAATTCCTTATCGGCATAATAACTGCCGCGATATTCCAGCACCGCGTCCATGCCATTATTCAGCGTGATCTTGATGCGGCGAATCTTGCCGTCCTTCGCCGTATTGCTGGTGTAATAGCCAAGCACGTAGTAGCTGGTGATCGACTTCTGCGCATCGACGATCCCCTGGCCCAGATCGTTCGCGTCCAGCAACGCCTTCCCGCCGGTGTCCGCCGCCAGCGTCCACAAGGTGTCCTGGGAGCGCTGCCGCTCAGTGATCGTCCGCATCGCCGACGCGCCGGAATAGACATCCTGACTGCCCGGCGACCGCTGCGTCGCATTGCCCAATGGAGCATCCGCCGTCAGTCCGCGAGCGTCAACGGTAAAGAACGACACACCCGCGCGCGATGCTTCGTTGATCGTTGCGCGCAACTGTGCCTGGTTATCCGATCCGTTCAGCCGCAGCCCGCTGGCGAAATAAATCAGCGACTTCTTCTCGCTCAGCCGCCCCAGCATCTGCGCCACATTCTGCAGCGCCGCCAGTTGGCGATCCGTCCGAAAGATATTGAACTCGCCGCCATTCTGCCCGAACACCCCGTCATCCAATGCCTGCGGAGCGTTCTCATCCTCGCCCACGATCATCGTCTGGAGCGTCGACAGCAGGCGATCCCGGTCATCGGTGAAGTCTTCATGAACATCCACCGCGCCTCCGGAATACGCGAGGATCGCCACCAGATCCGCCGGAGTCATCTGCGTCCGAATAAAAGTCTGCGCCGCCTCCAATGCGCGGAACCGGTCCGTGAACGGCAGCGAGGTCAGATCGAAATAGAGCGCCAGCAGCCGTCGATTGTCATAGCGCAGCTCCCCGCCCTGGGGCTCGGCCGCGATCTGTGTATGCGCCAGCCGCGGGACCGGAATCGCCCGCTCGAGGTAAGGAGCATCGAAGTTCGTAGCCGCCAGCTCCTGATATTCCAGAAACGCGATCGACTGCGGAACGTTGTTTTCGGTGATCGTGAAATCCTCCGGCTTGAGCCCCTGAATCGGGTTGCCGTCCTTATCTTTGACGCTCACCGTCTGCACCACCAGTTGCGAAGCCGTTGCGAACGTCGGCTGTTCGGCTATCGATGCTTCATCGGCTGACGGTGGTTTCTCATCCTGCCCCGAAAGCGTGACTCCAATCAGGAGCATGAGAGAATAGAACGCATCCCGCCTTCTGCCCGCCAGTCTGCCTGCCCTCGGCGCTCTGTCGTCCGGCGACATTCTGTGTTCCTGTGTTCCGAATCCTGTCTTCTTCCTCATCAGAACCTCATCCTCAGCGTCGTCTGCATCGAACGCATCTGGTTGGCCGGATTCGGCAGCCCAAACTGGGGACTCGTGATCACCGTGACCCAACTGGGGAACACCGGATGATTCAGCACGTTGGTGATGTCCACCCGAAGATCGGCGTACAGGCGATCGGTCCAGCGGAACGTACGCCCCACCGACGTATTCATCGTGAACTGCCCCGGTCCGGTGATCGTATTGCGGCCCGCGTTCCCCCATTGCCCCGGCGTCGGCGCAGTGACAGCCGATGGATTCAAATGCAACCCGTCCGGCGCATCATAGATCGACGCCCCAGTGAAATTCGCACGGACCGATCCCGTCACACCCGTTCCCCCGGCGACCGCGGGATAGCTCGCAGTGAGCGGGAACCCGGTCCCGTAGCTGATCGTGCTGGCGACCGTCCATTCCCGCAGGAACGATCCCGAACGCCCCGCCATTAGCGATCCCAGGCCGCTCGCCGGCCCGGTGGTGTATTGGAATTGCAGACTGACCAGGTGCCGCTGATCGAAGTCGGACCGCGAGCGCTCCAGATTGAGGTTCTGCCAATTCTGCGCCGTTCGATTCCCCAACTGCCCCAGCGACGACGCGTTGTCGATCGCATGAGCCCATGTATATTGCAGCTCCGCCGTGAACCCCGCCCGGAGCCGCCTACGCAGTTGCAGGGTCCCGGCATGGCGCGTCGCATTGCCGTTGGACGTCAGATAATTGAAGCCGATCGGACACGTCGGGCACGGATTCGCCGCGCCCGCGGGATACGTATTCGGCAGGAACAACTGCATCGCGCGCGTCCCTTTGTTGCCGGCATAAGTCATCACCATCTGCAATGCGAACGGCAGGTCGCGTTGCACCGAGATCTGCCAGTTCTGCGAATACCCGATCCGAAAGTTCGGGTCGACGCCGAAAACTGTGGCCGTCGTCGTGGGCGATCCTTGAAATCCGTTCGCGAGCGTCAGAGGATCCAACGGACTGTTCTGCACCCGCAAGCTATTCGACAGCGGAGCCTGCTGCGCCATCTGCGTCGCGATGCCCTGATACACGCCCGCGTCGTAATAGACGCCGTAGCCGCCACGCACCACCATTGGTGAAGTCGGAAGGGGCCGCCACGCGAATCCGATCCGCGGCGAGATGTTATTCCAATCCGGATTCATCAGCCGCCCGCCGACCACCGGCGCCGCCGATCCAAATCCAGGCGTAACCTCCATATTCACCAACCGCCCATACCGTTCGCGGATCGGCGAGCTGTAATCCCATCGCATTCCGATATTCAACGTCAGCCCCGGCCGAGCGCGCCAGTCATCGGTCACATACGCCGACATCGTATTCGACCGGAAATACTTGTCCGCGTTGCCGAAGGCAATCTGGCTGGTGTCCGGAATTCCCAACAGGAACCCGGCGAAGTCGGAGCCCGCCGCCGCGCCCGTAAACGTAAACGTCCCGCGCGCGTTCTGTTGCGTGAACGCATTGAATTGGGTCCGCCCGAAGTCACCGCCGAACGTGTAATTGTGCCGGTTGCCGCCGATATAGGTCGCCTCGGCCGACACCGTGCTGGTCTGCGTCCGCGTCGAGGAAAACTGCTGCTCGCCCAGCCGCGCGATATTGCTGGCGAAAAACGTCAGCGTCGGCGGTCCCCAGTTCACCGGATCCTGGTTGTTCCCGGTGATCCCTGCCTCCCTGGAGACATTCGTGCGATTCGAAAAGAACGGGATGTTGCGCAACGCGTTCCGGCTGAATTGATAGGTAACGCTCAGCGCCAGCCGCGGATTGAACGTATGCCTCCAGTTCACGCTGGAGTTCAGATTCAGCGTTCTCGACGTCGCCAGGAAGCCAAACATATCCGGAGTATCAGTCCGCGAACTCTGGAACGCAAAGGTGCCGACAAAATTATCACGCCGTCCGATCGCCTTGTTCGTGCGCGACTGCAACGCATCCTGATGCAGGTTATTGATCAGCGGAATTTGAAAGTTATACCGACCCGTCGTGTTCGGCAACGGATAGTACGCCAGCAGTGCCTGCGCCTGCGGACTGATTCGATTCACCGGGATCGTGTTGCCGTCGAACGGAAGCCCCGAGGTCGGATCCATGATCGGCGTCGCGAATACGCCGTTGCGCTGATCGAGAGTTGGCACCAGTGCCGATTGATACGTCACGTTCCGGTTGCGCGTCCATTGATACGTGGCCTGAAAGTTCGGCCCGTTGCGCAACAGCCCCGGGATGCGGATCGGACCCGTTAGCGCCGCCAGCCCCTGGAACCGGTTGTACGGAGGTCGCGGCGTGTTCTGCCCGGTCAGCGAAAACGGCTTCGCATCGGTCGCCGAGTTGTTCATTGTGAACCCGATGCTCCCCCGATACGGCCACGGCCCCGGCGCCCGATTGTTTCCGAATGCCTGGCTCTGCGAAAAGATGGAACTGGCCGCGTTGTTCACGCTACCGTTCACTAGCAGCCCATCCGCCGCGCGATTCATCTGCGCTTGGCTCGCCGTGAAGCTGGATGCCTCGCCGGGGCTTGCCGAAGCCGGCTGGCTTACGTTGGTCTGTGTTTGCTGAAACCCGGTCGCCGTGTTGGTCTGGCTCGCGATCTTGGCGTCTTCGTCCACCGCCACCGGCTGGGCGACCCGCACGGTCAAACCTTCGGGAAGCGGCTGCACCGTCAACTCCCATTGCGTCACTCCCGCCGGAACATCCACCATCGTCGAGAACGGCTCAAAGCCGAGCATCTCCACATTCATCCGCCATATCCCCGGCTCCAGATCGCGGAACGCAAACACGCCCTCCGGACCTGTGATCGTGGAAAATGTCTGCTCGCCGCGCTCGGCCGTGACCGTCGCCCCCGGCACCGGCGTGCCCGCGAACTCCACGATGCCCCGCTGCTCGGCAGCGATCAGATTCACCGCCAGGTTCACCGCGATCAGCAGCGCGATCACCCGCCCCATTGCGACGCCCTTCGATTTGTTAAATGAATTGCGGATTGCATCCCTGATCGATCCCAGAGGTTACACCGGCCACTGGTTGCCCTCACCAGCCACTAACGGGAATACGCCGCGCCCCGCGAATAAGTTCCCGAAATAGGGGATGACAGAGGATGAATAGAAATAGGACGGATTTCAGGTCCAACCTGTTGATGGATAAGACCGGAGCGCCCTAGTTTTCCGTTGGCGGCTCGACGTGATCCACCACCACGTACGGAATGGATCCCTTCGCCGGTTCCAGCTTCAGGCCGACTTGCTCCTGCAACGCATCGAAAATGGAAGGGCCGACTTCCTTGAAATCGTTCTCCGCCTCCACTTGCAGGCCGCGCGCGAAATCGCCGATCAGGTCAACCTTGTATTGCCCGGTAAGTCCGGTTCGATCCACCACTGGACGGCCTAATTGAAACCCCGGAATGGACAGACTGCGGGCTAACTGTTCCATCGTTCCGTTGAGGCTCCGTGAATTGTAAGGACCGATGTTGATCCCACACTGCGGCAAATCGGGTTTGTCCTCGGCGGTCGCATCGTCTTTTGCGTTCTGCTTGGCCCAGGACGGCTGAAACTCCTCGCAAGCGTCGGTGATGTTCGGCCCGAGCTCGCCATCCTCACGGCTCCGCAACAGCGCAAACACATCGCCTTCCTTAGTCGCGTACTGGATCTCCGCCGCGAACCGCTCCGCCAGAAGCGACTGCACCATCTGCCGGAGCTGTTCCTGTGTCACCGAGTCTTCCTCCGCCTGCCCCACGATGTCGAACCGGTCCTTGCTCATCCAGTCCGGCCCGCCGGTGATCTCAAGGTCTAGGCCGAAGCCTTGACCATAGGCGTAGCGAATCAGGCCCTCCAGCGTGATATTCGACGCTCGGAATCGATTCTGGTCGATGAATATACCGGCTCCACCGAGCCCTGGGGCAACTGGTCCCCCCGGCTTGATCGTCGCGACCTCAAAGGAAGGCCTGTCTTGAACCGCTGACTGCTCTTGCCGCTGCTGCGCCCGCACCAATCGGCCGGTGGTGAGTCCCATGGCGAACACCGAGCAAACAGCAACCGCACTCACGAGTCTCAGCCGCGAAGTCCGCGCCTGATGCCGTCCCGAAAGAATCTGCCGAATGCGTTCCCCGAGCCCCAGTCCCGGCATCGCCATCCCCACAAGCTGAACCCGCGAGCCATGCCGCTTCACCGAATGCGCCATTTCGATCAAATATTCGGAGTAGCTATGCGGATCATGCCCCAGCTCCAGAACCGCTTCATCGCAGGCTTGCTCCGCCAGCGCCCCTATCTTCCGCTCCAGCCACCACGCCAGCGGATGAAACCAGAACACTGCCCGATTCACCAGCGCCAGTCGTTGAATCAATGGATCCCGCCGACGGACGTGCTCCCGCTCATGCGCCAAAACCGCATCCTGCTTTTCCTGTGGCCACGATTCCCAATCTTCCGGAAGGATCACTTTCGGGCGAAACCAGCCCACCGTGATCGGTGTGGAACATGCCCGATGCGCTAACATCCCGTCTTTCAGAACGGCGCCACGAACTAGCCGCCGGACCTGCCAGGAGCCGATTGTCAGGCGTCCCAAAAGAACCAGCAGACCACTCAGATAGATCCCACTCAGGTAGAACACCGAATCCCAGGCCGCGGGCGGCGCTGCAGGCGTGGAAGCCGGCGCGCTGTCGGCCTCTTCGGTGCGCTCGGACACAGGCTGTTCATCCGCGATGGTGACATCCGGTGGTATGAAGCTCGCCGATGGCAAGACGGGAATCGAGGCCTCGGGCCCCCACGATAAAATCACCGGCGTCGCCAACATCATCATCAGAACCGCTGTCCACATGACGTGCTGGACCGGCGCTGCGTGGATCTTTGCAAGTTTGAGGACCACCCACACCGCAAGTGCCACAGCGGCGGTACGTAACGCGGACTCCAGCAGCAGTTCCAGCATCTTACTTCCCTTTCTTCAAGGACTCACGGTGATTCTGTACAAAATCCTCAAGCTGGTCCAGTTCCTTCTTGTCCAGAACCTTCGCCTCAACCATCCCGCTGACCAACTCCTCAACAGACCCGTCGCAGAAGCTGTCGATGATCTGACGAACGGCCCGCGCCGCCAGGCTCCGAGCCGGTTCTGGTGACCGATAAACATAGGCTCTGCCCTTGGCTTCATGCTTTAGATAGCCTTTGTGTTCCAGCCGGCGAAGCAATGTTCGAATAGTCGCTTCCTTCAGGTCCCGCTTCTGGGAGACCACCTGATAAACCGCCTCCACCGAACACGGCCCCTGATTCCACACCACCTGCATCACTTCCTTTTCGAGCTCGGTGAGCAGCGTGCGCATCCGGGCTCCACTTCTGGTACGAACCGTCATGGTACAGGTTGTACCAGAATGGCTGAGCAGCGTCAATGGAAAAGTGATTGATCCACCGGATGTCGGACCGAGCACCAACAAACACGTACGCGAGATCCCGGGGCAATCCGACGAGCACTACCCGCGAGAAACGCGAATTGAAAAGGCCCCTAATCATTCCTGGTTTCGAGTCGGATCGTTCCAGTTTTCGTGTTCCGTGTTTCTCCTTCTCCTTTGGTCTGCAATACCGACGAAATGTGTTCTGCGAACTGTCGGGCCAATTCCTCGAACCCGCCTTTTTTGCACAATTTAGAAGAGCTACTCCGGGATCCTGCCTTCGCTTTTGCGATAAACTTGGCACCTGAGACTTGGCGCCTGAAAATGATGACGCCTCGCTGAGATGAAGCGTGGCATCGTGCAGTCTTTGATAGTGGCGAGGGCCATGACCGCCTTGGGACGGGCAATTGATCTTTTGAATATGAAGGCTTTGCTGTTCAGTCTTGTTCTCCCCCTTCTCCTGTTCGCGGCCTCTTGCGGTTCGGGTCCGCCGATTCGGGTCGGGGTTCTGTATTCCCTTGCCGGCTCAACCGGGGCCAACGAGGAACCCGTCTCCGAAGCCACTCTGCTTGCGATTCAACAGATCAATAACGACGGTGGAATTCTGGGGCGCCGGATCGAACCCCTCGTGGTCGACGGGAAATCAGATCCAGTCATATTCGCGAGAGAAGCCGAGCGTTTAATCACCCAGGAGGGCGTTTCCGCGATATTCGGATGCTGGACCTCTACCTGCCGAAAAGCCGTAAGAGTGGTCGTCGAAGAGTACGACAACCTGCTCTTCTATCCCTTGCAGTACGAAGGGCTGGAGGAATCCCCCAATATTGTCTACACCGGCGCCGCTCCGAACCAGCAGATTATTCCCGCCGTCAAATGGAGCTTCGATAACCTGGGCCGCCGCTTCTTCCTGCTGGGGTCAGACTACGTATTTCCGCGAGCAGCCAACGAGATTGTTAAAGATCAGATTGCGGCTTTGGGTGGCGAGGTGGTGGGTGAGGAATATGTTCTGCTCGGCCGCCGAAGTTTTGGCCAGGTTGTGAAGCGGATCCTTCAGGCCCATCCGGACGTGATCCTGAATACGATCAACGGCGACAGTAACGTTGGCTTCTTCACGGCTCTTCGGGAGGCTGGCATTACCCCTGCCACGGTTCCCACCATGTCGTTCAGCCTTGGTGAGATCGACCTCTCGAATCCAAACTTACCGGCGATGGCGGGCGATTACGCCGCTTGGAACTACTTTGAGACCATTGAGTCGCCTGAAAATACCGAGTTCGTCGAGAGCTTCCAAGCCGAGTACGGTGCCGATCGGGTCATCTCGGACCCCATGGAAGCCGCTTATATTGCGGTGCACCTTTGGGCGCAAGCCGTCACCGACGCCGAGTCCCCCGACCCTGTCTCGGTTCGCCAGATGATCGGCGACCAAAGCATGGTGGCGCCTGAGGGGCTGGTATACGTTGACGCCGCCACGCAACATACTTGGAAGACGGTCCGCATCGGCGAGGTGAACGGACAGGGTGAATTTGACATCGTCTGGAGTTCGGATGTCCCGATCCGCCCGGTCACGTTTCCCACCTACCGCTTCCGGTCTGATTGGGAAAGGTTCCTGGAGACTCTCTACCAAGGCTGGGGCGGACGATGGGTGAACCCCGGCTCCCCCTGAGGGCACTGCTGTGAAACGACTACGTATCCTTTACCGCAACCTTAAGCTCTCCAACCAGTTCCTGTTATGGTTCCTGTTGATTGCGCTCGTACCCTTCGGAGTGCTTTCCGTGCTCATCTATAACTATTCGATCAGCACGGTCGAGAAAGAGGGCCGGGACAAGCTGTTAGCCGTGGCCGAGCGCCAGGCGAAACAAATTTGGAAGTACGGAGATGAACGCGAGCGCGATATTACTGCGCTGTCCCGCTCTCACCTGGTTCACTCCCTTCTCACCGGCGAGGCCGACGAATCTTCCGAACTACGTACGATGCTGCGTACCTATCGCGAGGCGGGCGTCTATCAGGACTCGCTCCTTATTCAGCCCGATGGAACCATCGTATTCGCCGACAACCGAATCGAGTTGGTCGGAGGCAATGTTCTCGCGAACTTCTACCTCGGTAGCCAACTGCAGCAAATCTTCCAGCGCACTATCACACTGCTATCCACCGACTTCTCGGACTTTGAATATTCGGACGAGACAGGCGAGGCGGTCGCCTATCTCAGCACGCCGATCTTCGCCAACGGTGTCCTGGAAGGGGTGATGCTCCTGCGGGTGGATACGCAGGAGATCTATCGCCTGGTCAATGACCGTGAGGGCCTGGGTCGAACTGGGGAGACGATGTTAGCCCGTTCCTGGCAGGAGAATGTGCAATACGTTTCCCCTCTCCGTGAGGATCCCGGCGCCGCCTTCCAACGCGTCGAGACCGAAGGAGACCTTCAGCAGGCGGTCTCCGGACGCAAAGGTACGGGGACGATCACGGATTATCGCGGCGAACGTGCCCTTGCTGCCTGGTGGTACGTGCCCTTCTTCCGCTGGGGGGTCATCGTCAAGATGGATGAGTCCGAAGTGTATGCCTCGGCCGATGAACTCAGCCTCTTGTTTGCCCTCTTCGGAACGGGAACTGCCGGCTTCGTTGCCTTCGCCGGACTTCGCGTCGCCCGCTCCATCTCCCGGCCGATCGAGGTCATCACCGATGCCGCCAATCAAATGGACGCCGGCAATCTAAGCCGTCCCATCAATGTCCATACGGGAAATGAAATCGGCATCCTGGCCCGATCTTTCAACCACATGGCGGCGCGGATCAAAGAGATTGTCGAAAATCTGGACGCCCTGGTCGACGAACGCACCAAGCAACTTGGAGAGAAGAATCGGGACCTCGAACAGACCCTGGAGAAACTCAAAGTCACACAGGACAAGTTGGTCCAGCAGGAGAAAATGGCCTCTCTCGGTGGACTGACCGCTGGTATCGCCCACGAGATCAAAAACCCTCTCAATTTCGTCAACAATTTCTCGGAACTCTCCGCCGACCTCGTCCGCGAACTCAAAGCCGAGTTGGATCAGCACAGTGAAACGCTCCCCGCCGAGACCAAGGACCTCATCTCCGAAATTCTCACCGACCTGGAGCAGAATGCCCGGAAGATCCGGGAACACGGCAAGCGAGCGGACAGCATCGTGCGGGGGATGCTGCTCCATTCGCGCGGAGCGGCCGGCCAGTCCCACCGGACACAGATCAACGAACTGCTCGACGAGTATGTGAATCTCGCCTACCATGGCCTCCGCGCAAAGGATTCGAATTTCAACGTAACGATCGAACGCGACTACGATCCGAACCTGGCGCCCATCGACGTTGTTCCCCAGGACATCAGTCGCGTCTTCCTCAATATCGTGAACAATGGCTGTTATGCCGCCTACAAAAAGAAACTCGATACGCGGGGAAGTTTCACCCCCACCATCAAGGTGCAGACGCGCGATCGGGGCGAGTGGTGCGAAATTCGGATCCAGGACAACGGTATCGGAATTCCTCCGTCTCAAATTGAAAAGGTTTTTGATCCGTTCTTCACCACCAAGCCTCCCGGAGAAGGAACCGGCCTGGGCCTCTCGCTCAGCTATGAGACGGTTGTGAGTGAACACCACGGAGAGATTCGCGTGGAAAGCAAAGCGTACGAAGGAGCCGCCTTCATCATCCGGCTGCCCAAGCGCGCAAAAAAATCCTAGGAGAGCAGCATTGGCATACAAAATCTTAATTGTCGATGACGAACCGGACCTTGAGGACCTGGTCCGGCAGAAGTTCCGGCGCCAGGTCCGTGAGGGGCGGTTTGAATTGGACTTCGCGCGCGACGGACAGGAGGCGCTTCATAAACTCGAGCAGGACGAAGGCATCAGTCTGGTTCTCAGCGACATCAACATGCCCGTCATGGACGGCCTCACGTTGCTCTCCAAGTTGGAACACTTGGACCGCATCCTGAAGGCAGTTATGGTCTCCGCTTACGGCGACATGGAGAACATCCGCACCGCCATGAATCGCGGCGCGTTTGATTTCGTCACCAAACCCATCGACTTCCAGGACCTCGAAGTCACCATCGACAAGACCCTGAACACCGTTGAAGAGATGCGCCGCGCCGCTCGCGAACGTGAAGAGTTGCTCTCTCTGCAACAGGAACTCAGTGTCGCCGCGCGCATCCAGCTATCCATCTTGCCCCGAATCTTTCCCGCTTTCCCGGACCGCAAGGACTTCGATATCTATGCGGAAATCATTCCCGCCCGCGAGGTCGGCGGTGACTTATATGACTTCTTCGAGATTGACGACGACCGCATCGGTATCGCCATCGGCGACGTCTCCGGAAAGGGTGTGCCGGCCGCGATCTTCATGGCCGTAACGCGCACGCTCCTTCGGGCCACCGCGCTTCAGAAGCTCTCCACGGCCGGATGCCTGGAATACGTCAATAAGGTGCTGGTCACGCAAAGCGAGGCCTCAATGTTCGTCACACTCTTCTACGCCATCCTGAACACGAAGACAGGCGAACTCGAATATACCTGTGCGGGCCACAATCCTCCCTATCTGTTCTCGCCAGAAGGCTATCGCGCGCTGGATTCGGTGGGCGGTCCGATGGTCGGCGCCCTTGAGGGTGTGAAATATGAAAAGCAACATCTGCAAATGAAACCGGGCGAGAAGCTGCTTCTCTATACGGACGGAATCACTGAGGCCAGCGCCGGCGAAGAGGATTTCTTTGAGGAAACCCGCCTGGAGCAATTTTTAGCCGAAGCCGGCGACATGAATCCCAAGCAGGCCGTCGAAGGGTTGATCCGCCGAGTGCAGGAGTTCGTCGGCGACGCTCCTCAATATGACGACCTTACGGTGCTGGTCGCACAATACCTGGGATGAGCCGCCGATGAGTGTGGACCCACTTCAGAACCGGCAAGCGGGGTCTGCGATTCGCGTGCGGAACGATTTGGAGGAACTCGCCCGGCTCAGTGAATTTGTGCAATCCTTTTTTGAAGATCATGCTCTACCTCCGGACCCTGTCGGTGACTGCGAGCTTGCACTCGAGGAAGTCTTTGTAAACATCGTTCGATATGCTTTTCCGGCCGGGGGGGCGCATTGGATTGACATCAACGCGAACCTGCTCAATGACGTGGTGACGATCGTCATTGAAGACGAGGGGGTTGCCTTCAACCCGCTAGAGGCAGAGTTAGTAAACTTGGACCTTCCGCTCGAAGAGCGGGAAGCTGGCGGGTTAGGACTGCATCTGGTCAAAGGCGTGATGGACGAACTGGAATACGCTCATGTCAACGGCCGAAACCGAATGGTGATGAGAAAACAGGTGATGTCATGAGACACCTTTGGCTCGGATTTGTACTGATTGCGGCGACTTCCTCCGTATTGTTGATCTCCGACCTTGGCCAACGCCACCCAGCCGGGTCCCTTCCCCGCGTCGCCCTGGTGCAACATGCCTCCCAGTCCGCGCTCGACGAAGGCGTCCAAGGCATCCTCGAAGGGCTGAACGCCCGCGGCTACATTGACGGCCGCACCATGTCGCTCCAGCGTTTCAACGCCGAAAACGATCTGGTTACCGCCAACGCGATTGCCAAGCAGGTCGTGGGAGGCGGATTCGATCTCATCATCACCGCCAGCACGCTCTCTACACAGACGGTCGCCAATGCCAACCAGGCCGGACGCACCAGGCACGTCTTCGGTATCGTGGCCGATCCTCTCCACGCCGGCATCGGCATCAACCCTGACAATCCGGCCGAACATCCCGCCTACCTCACCGGTGTCGGCAGCCTCATTCCTGTCGACAAAGCCTTCGAGCTCGCTCGCGAAATGAACCCCGGCCTGACCCGGGTTGGTCTGGTCTGGAACACTGCCGAATCGAACTCCGCTGCCTTCACCGAAGCCGCTCGCGCGATCTCAAAACAGCTCGCCATTGAGCTTCTCGAAGCCAATGCGGAAAACTCCTCCTCTGTTGGAGAAGCCGCCGCATCCCTCACCGCCCGCGGAGCCCAAGCCCTATTTATCAGTGGTGACGTCACCATTCTGGTCGCCACCGACGCCGTCGTCTCCGCCGGGAACCGCGCCCGGATTCCGACCTTCTCCATCATCCCGCCCAACGTCGAAAAGGGAACACTCTTCGACCTCGGCGCGAATTTCGTCGAGGTCGGCCGCGAAGTGGGCAACATGGCCGCGGACGTTCTGGATGGCGCCAATCCCGCCGACATCCCGGTCGTCAACTCCGTGCCGGAGCGTCTCGCGATCAATACCACGGCACTGGAAGGCCTGCGTGACAGGTGGAATATCTCCGACGACCTCCTCGCCCGCGCGGATCTCCTCATCGACGCCAGCGGCATCCATGACCGTTCCACTCCGGCGACCACGACGGCCGAGCCTCCTGGCACGACGTATCGGATGGGGCTCGTTTACTTCGCTCCCGAAGCCGGTTCCGACCTCACCATTCAAGGCTTGCTCGACGGGCTTTCCGAAGCCGGAATCGAGGAGGGCAAGAATCTCGAAATTCAGCGCTCGCACGCGCAGGGGGAAATCGCCAACATCCCGGCGTTGCTCCAGAACTATGACAGCCAGGGGCTCGATCTCATCGTTACGCTCACCACGCCTTGCCTCACCGCGGCCTGCACGGTTGTCCGCAAGACGCCTGTCGTCTTCACCTACGTTTATGACCCCATCGCCGCGGGCGCCGGAACCACACGCGAGGACCACCTCCCTAGCGTCACGGGCGTAGGATCGTTTCCGCCTGTTGGCGATACCATCGACCTCATTCAAAAACTTGTCCCCGGCGTCACCTCCGTCGGCACGATCTACAACAGCTCGGAGGCAAACTCCCGAAAAGTGATCGGTGTGGGTCGCGACATGTTCGCCGAACGCGGCATCGACCTCGAAGAAGTCACCGTCACAGGTACCTCCGAAATCCTCCAGGCCGCTCAAGTGGTCTCTGCCCGCGGCGTGCAGGCGCTCTGGGTCACCGGCGACAATACCGCGCTGCAAGGGTTTGACGCGATCGTTAATGCCGCGAAAGCCGCCAAGTTGCCCCTCATTATTAATGACCCGGAGTTTGTCGAGAACGGAGCCCTTGCGGCTGTCGGTCTCGGCTGGTATCAGGCGGGCCATACCGCTGGCGGTGTCGCTGCCCGTGTTTTACGTGGTGAAGATCCTGCCGACATTCCTTTTCAAGAGGTCGCCGTCCAGCAGCTCCTACTGAACCAGGACGTCGCCCGCGAACTCGGAATTACGTTCCCGCCTGACGTCCTGGCCGAGGCAGCCCAATGAAGCAACTTTGGCTCGGCTTCGCGCTGATTGCCGCTGCCGCCGCCGTGCTCCTGATCTCCGACCTTGGGCAGCGCCGCCAGACCAACTCCAACCTCCCGAGGGTCGCGATCTTCCAGCATGCCTCCCAAGCCATCGTCGACGAAGGCGTGCAAGGCATGATCGCCGCGCTCGCCGAAGCCGGATACAAGGACGGGGAAACCGTCAGCATCACCCGATTCAATGCCGAGAATGACGTCGCCACCGCCAACTCTATCGCCCAGGAACTCGTCAGCGGACGCTTCGACCTCATCCTGACCGCCACCACCCTCAGCCTGCAAGCCGTCGCCCGAGCTAATGAGAACCGGCATATCAATCATGTCTTCGGACTCGTTACCGACCCGGCCGGAACCGGCGTCGGCATCGGCCGCGATGATCCTCTCGATCACCCTTCCTACATGGCTGGCATCGGAACCATGCAACCAGTGCGGCAAGCATTTGAGCTGGCTCGCGAGTGCTACCCGGCGCTCAAGACGATCGGCGTCGCCTGGAACCCTGCTGAATCCAACTCGGAAGCGAACGTGGTCATTGGACGTCAGGCCGCCCAGGACATGGGGATTGAACTCCTCGAAGCCACGGTCGAAAACTCCTCTGGCGTCTTTGAAGCTGTCAGTTCCCTGGTATCCCGTGGCGTCGACGTGATCTGGATCGGTGGCGACGTCACCGTCATCGTTGGTCTGGATTCCGCACTGGCCGCTGCCGAACGCGGACGCATTCCCGTCTTCACAAACACTCCCGGCAACAGTGAGCAAGGAGCCTTATTCGACCTCGGCGCGAACTACTTCGAAGTCGGCCGCGAAACCGGTCGCATCGCGGTTCAAATCCTCAATGGCACGGCCCCTGCGGCGATCCCTGTGCATAACGTCGTCCCCGAAGCCTTGCCAGTGAACACCACGGCGCTCGAAGGACTCAAGGCCGCCTGGCGGCTGCCTCCCGACGTTCTCGATCGCGCCAGTTCCATTACCGACGAGACCGGCACGCACCTCCAGGGCCAGAACGCCGGCGCCCCACTGGCCAAAACCTGGAACATCCAGATGATCGAGCTCAACAATATCCTCGAGATCGAAGAAACCGAGCAAGGAATCCTGGATGGGCTCGCCGAAGAAGGTCTGGTCGAAAATCGCGACTACGTCACCACAATCCGCAACGCCCAAGGGGACATGGCAACCCTGAATAGTCTGGCCGATGCCGCCATCACTGACGGCGCGGATCTCCTCATCACAATGTCTACGCCTTCGCTCCAAGCCGTGCTCCAGCGGGCCCAGGGCCGCACGCCGATCGTCTTCGGCTATGTCGCCAACGCCGTCCGCGCTGGAGCCGGCAAGACGAACGACGATCACCTGCCCAACGTGACCGGCATCCCAATCGCCGGCGCCTATCGCGAAATGATCCCGCTCTTCAAACGGATCATGCCCAACGCGCACCGCATCGGAACGCTTTATGTTCCGGCTGAGGTCAATATGGTCTATAACCTCGAGGTGATGACCCAGGCCGCCGAAGAAGCCGGCCTCGAAGTAGTCAGCGTAGGTGTCGCGAACAGTTCCGAAGTCGCCGATGCGGCGCTCGCCTTGGCGGGACGAGGCATCGATGCCGTTGTGCAGATCGCCGGCAACGCCACGGCCGCATCGTTCGGAGGCATCGTTCAAGCGGCCAATCGAGCCAAACTGCCCGTCTTTGGATTTCAAATGACACACGCCGAGGGAGGAGCCGCGGTGGTGCTGTCCCGAGACTACTACGATGCCGGTGTCGCAACCGGCAAGCTTGCCGTGCGCGTCATGCGCGGCGCCGACCCTTCCACGATCCCCTTCGCCCCGTTCGGCGGCACCAAACTGATCGTGAATCGAAAAGCCGCTGCTGCCGCCGGCCTGAAAATACCCGCGGACGTCATGTCAGAAGTGGAGCAATTCATTGGGGAATAGCCATGGAGATTAACTCGAGAGCCGTGGACGGCGCCTTCGAACTGCAATTGGCCGGCCGCCTGGACGGCTATTGGGCAGACCACCTGTCGGAAGCCTTGGAGGAGTCGGTGCGTAGCGGTCACCACCACATCCGGCTCGATATGCGTGAGGTTGCCTACCTCAGCTCGCTCGGCATCCGTGTCCTGGTCACCTTTTATAAAAAGCTGGAAGGGATCGAGGGAAGTTTCCTGGTCACCAATCCGTCGGATTCGGTGAAGAAAGTTCTGGACATGGTCGGGCTCAGCGCCCGCCTCATGACCGGAATCATTCCCATCGAAGAACAGGAAGCCGCCGCCGAAGTCCAATCCCGGATGCTCCAATACGAGGACGCCGCCTTCGAAGTCTTCGACCTCGCCGATTCACAACTCGAATGCACGCTGCACGGCGATCCGGACCTGCTCAACGGTTGCCGATTTGGCGAAAAAGACTGCCGGCAAGTCGACCTCCCCGATACCGTATTCGGACTCGGTTTGGGCGCCCTCGGGCAAGGCTATCGTGACTGCCGCAACCGGTTTGGCGAGTTCTTTGCCGTTGCCGGCGCTGCTGCCTATCAACCCACCGACAACTCCAACGTGCCCGACGTTCAAATCGCGCAAGGCTCCCTGATTCCCCATATGCAAGTGCTCTACGGAGCCATCTGCTCGGGGGCCCCGTCCCGGCTTGCCCGCTTTGAGAGCGGATCGGAGCACGGTGCCATCGGACTCAGCACGCTTGCCGGCGCGGCCCTGGAGATCTCCGGAGCCAGTCAGGTCGGTATGGTTTGCGTCGCCGAATCCGCCGGCCTGGTGGGTGCGACGCTTCGCCATCCTCCCGTCGAGGGCACGGAACCTGCCGCTCCATTCACTCATCCGGGAATCCGCGACTGGCTATCCTTCACCACCGAACGCGCCTTCCCTCGAGCCCTCGTCGTCGCCGTCGGCATCGCCGCCAAACCCGAAGCCGATTCCCTCCGCGGCATGTTGCGCCCGCTGGGTGGCGGCGGGCAAACCATAGGACATTTCCACGCCGCGGCCTTCTCCTACGGACCGTTGCAGAAAGGCCGCATCCAGCTTCGCCAGACCATCATGTCCATCTTTGAAAAGGAACACCTCCAGGGAATTCTTCATTTGATCGGCGATGACCGGGAAGCCATCGGCGTATCCGAAAGCGAATTTATCCGCGGTGCCTGCTGGATCGGCCCCATCGCCGGCGTCACCGGAGGACAGGCATGACCCTGCTCATCGGAGCTCTCACCATCGGCTTCATCCTCTCGCTGCTGGCGCTCGGCGTCCTGATCAGCTTCCGGATCTTCGCGTTCCCGGACATCACCGCAGAAGGCTCGATCACGCTGGGAGCCGCCGTTGCAGCGTCTCTTTTGGTCGTCGGCGTCAATCCCATCCTCGCAACGCTTCTTGCGGTGCTTGCCGGAGCGGCCGCCGGCGCCGCCACCGGAATCCTCCACACGCGCTTCAAGATCAACGGACTGCTCTCCGGGATCCTGGTGATGACGGCGCTCTATTCCACCAACCTCCATGTGATGGGCCGCAGCAACATCCCGCTCCTCTCGACCGCCACATTCGTATCCGCCGCCGAATCGATGAGCGCGGCGATCCTGGGTGGCCCTGGTGACATCAACGTATTCGGTTGGGATGTCAGTGGACGTGACCTCTCCGTGCTGATCTTCGCGGCAATCGCAGCCGCCATTACCGGCATCGTTCTGTATTTCTTTTTCCGTACTGACCTCGGCACGGCGATGCGAGCCACCGGCGACAACAGCCAGATGATCCGCGCGCTCGGCGTCAGCGACGGCGCCATGATCGTCTTCGGACTCGCCATCTCCAACGGCCTGATTGCCCTCTCTGGCGCGCTCTTGGCACAATATCAGGGATTCGCCGACGTACAGATGGGCATCGGCATGTTGGTCTGGGGCCTGGCCAGCGTCATCATCGGCGAGGCACTGGTTGGCGTCCGCCAACTCGGCTACCTGATCACCGGAGCGGTCATGGGCTCGGTGCTATTCCGCCTGCTCGTCGCCATCGCCCTCCGCTGGGGACTCAATCCCAACGACCTCAAACTCATCACCGCCGTCTTCGTATTCCTGGCGCTCATCGTCCCCGGCCTGATCGCCCGCGTCCCCAGCCGCGCCAAGGCCAAGGCAGGTTCCAATGCTTGATATTCGTGAAGTCAGCAAGACGTTCAATGCCGGCACGCCGAACGAGGTACGTTCGCTCCAATCGGTCAGCCTGCACCTCGACCCAGGGACGTTCGTCATCATCATCGGCACCAACGGCTCCGGCAAATCCACGCTGCTGAACGCCATCGCCGGAACCTTCTTCGTTGACTCCGGATCCATCCACCTGAGCGAGCACGACGTTACCCGTTGGCCGGAACACAAGCGCGCATCGCTTATCGGCCGCGTCTTCCAGAATCCCTTTAGTGGCACGGCCCCTACCCTATCCATCGCCGAAAACCTGTCGCTGGCGAGCCGCCGCGGAGAGGCTCGCGGACTCAGTTGGGCGGTCGGCGGCAATCTGCGCGGCTCGATGCGGGACACGATTCGCTCCCTCAATATGGGCCTCGAAGACCGCCTCGACAATGCGATCGGGTCGCTATCCGGCGGCCAGCGCCAGGCCCTCACTCTGCTCATGGCGACCTGGAAGAAGCCGTCCCTGCTCCTGCTTGACGAGCATACCGCCGCGCTCGACCCCAAGAGCGCCGATCAGGTGATCCACCTGAGCGACCAGATCATTCGCCGCGACCACCTCACCACCCTGATGGTCACGCACTCCATGCAACAGGCCGTCAACCTCGGCGACCGCCTGATCATGATGCACCGTGGCCGCATTCTTCACGACTTCAGCGGCGCGGAGAAACGCCGGCTCCGCGTCAATGACCTGCTGGGGCTCTTCGAGGACATCCGCCGCTCGGACCTCCTCGACGAAACCGCGGCGGAGATGCTCTCCCGCATGTACGTCTAGCTTCGCGGAATCAGATTCCGTGCCGGACCTGCATCCAACACCCATGTGTGGCGCGCTCCGCCCTCTCTCCTTCAGAAGCTCGACCAGTTGGAAGCTCCAACGCTCCCGACCTCCATCCGCACTGCTCACCGCTCCAGCACCACCAACCCGCGACCATCCATTCTTTCTCCGTCTCCTTCCTCTGTCGGCTGTTTCCCGTCCCACTTCTTTACTCGTGCACATCTCCCACCCCATCAACCACTTCCCACTTCGCTCCAGGACGCGGTTTCCCGCCACCCTGCTAACTTCCCCACGAAAGAGATCGGGGCTCCGCAGCGGAGGACCGGTCCCGCCCAGTCACCTCTGGGACCAAGGATGCCGTGCGATCACCAATCGTCACGGTGACCAGTCGTACTTGTCTGGACTTGGTGCCATGTGACGAACCGTCGCGATCCGGACCATCCGGCGGAGGCGAATGTACGCTGCTAGTCCGCCCGAACGAATCTCGGGCGCTGTCACCGGTGACAGGGTAAACAAAGCCGGCCTGCTGCCGTCAAGCAGGTGAATCCAAGCGGATCGGGGTACCCCTAAACGAATGAGAATGCAGACAGTACCAAGCGGAGCCAAGAGCGGGGAACTGGTCTGAAGCACGAGCCCGGTTCCCTCAAAGCAGACCAAAGTGAACCTAGCCAGCATCGCTGAACCGGCCGAATAGAAGCGTTCGGTGTCTATTGGGCGACCACCAGCTGCGTGCGCGCAGGTTGCCTCTCTCGAAGTGTCTTCTTTTTTGAACTGCTTGGTACTCCTGCGAACTCCCGCAAGAATACACATCGGAGAAGGCGAATCCCGATCCGAAAACGACCCGCGTTGTGCTAGCCTAGCGCCAACGATGGACGGAACTCTCCTCCCGTGGGCGCCCAAACCATAAACGTTCAACCCGGAATTTGGATCCAGCGGATCGTGGTGGTTGGCTGCTTGTTCGCGCTCGCGGCCGGAACCTGGCTGCGATTCACTGGCCTTGAAGATCAGATCTATCGCAACGATGAGGCGTGGACTGGACTTTGGCTTTCCGGGCACAGCGTGCAGGACTTGGAAGCCGCCCTGTGCCAGGATTTGCACACCGCCGCCGATTTCACTCCCTATCGACAGATCAATGACGGGAAGGGTGTTGCCGCGACGCTCGCCTCCGTAGCGGTAGACGATCCCAAGCAAGGTCCCGTGTACTATGTCCTGTTACGGCTCTGGACGAATCTGGCGGGAGACTCGTTCGGTGCATGGCGAAGTCTATCGGTCATCTTCGGGCTCGTCGCCTGCGGGCTGGCCTTCTGGCTGATGCGGGAGTTGTTCCCCGGCACTCGCTTACCAGCTTGGATCGCGGCCGGATTACTGGCGATATCTCCGGCACAGATTCTTTATGCGCAAGACGCCCGGCCCTACAGCATTCTGGCCGCGGCGACGTTGATTTCCAGCGGGATGTTGCTGCGCGCGCTGCGCAGCGGAATACGAAGATCCTGGATGATCTACTGCGCCTCGGTTGTCGTGGGCCTCTATATCCATCCATTGTTCTTGTTCGTCCTCGCCTCGCATGCCGCCTACCTGGTATTGCTGCAATGGTCTGGAAGCCTTCGCAGCTTATGGACCGGACCCGTGCGGGCGTTCGCCTTCGCTGTCCTGGGAGCCGGCTTGGCCTTCCTCCCCTGGATCATCGTGTTCGCCCTGCGCTGGCGCAGGGGACTGGGGACATTGCGATGGGTGGCCAACCCACCCGACTCCTGGGGCAGAGCCTGGCTCCAGGAATTGGGCCGATTGTTCGTAGACACTGGTGGCCGGACAACCATCTGGGCGGAGAACCTGTTCTATCCGCTGGCGTCCCTGCTGATCCTCCTCTCTCTTTGGAGTCTGTGCGGACGCCAGCCATGGCGGTCCGCCGGATTGCTCCTGATGCTATTTGCCGTTCCGTTTGCCGCACTGATTTCAGGCGACCTTGTGCTTGGAGGGATGAGTTCCACAATAGACCGGTACCTGATCAGCGCGTTTCTCGGAGCGACTCTCGGCGTGGCCTGGTTTGTCTCAAGCCTCCTTCACTCGAGCCACGGTGCCGTTCGCCTCGGTGGAGTCGCTCTCTGGGGCTTGCTGCTCGGCGCGGGCATCTACTCCAGTTGGTTGAATGCACAGACTATCCGCACATGGGTTAAGGGACCGACCCGCGAGCACCCGGCCATCGGTGAAATCTTGAACCGTGAGCCAGGCGCGGTACTCGTATCCGACTGCCCCACGGTCGTCCGAATTCTGTCGCTATCGACTTACCTGAATGATCAAGTGCCCGTGGTGCTATTCTCCAATGACGAGCAGTTCGCCCGCTGGTTGGATGGAGAAGCAGCGCCGCGCGAAACACCCGTTTTTTTGTTCAGCGGTCCCATCGGATCGAGCCTCGGTGCCGGCGTTTCCATGGAACCCGTGCCTGGCACGCAGCAACTCTGGCGCGTACGGTAACCGCAGTCATGGGCGCGCCCGTAGGACCTTGGTCAGCGCAAGCTCTTGTAGGTGATGGGGTATAAGGCCGAACCGTCATCGGCGATCGCCTGCATGGGCTATGTGCGCAGTGATCTCTGTGGTCCGCGGGCGGGGAAGTGGTTGCGCTCGGGTGGGTGGGCAAAGCCAGAGAGCACGGGCATCGCAGCGAGACAACTTCTCCGCGGGAAGAGAGACTCTCCTCGCGGGTGAGCATTTTGCCGCGATACCCGCGCTCATCTTCGGACGAATCGGGCCTAGAAGGTAATCCGGCCCGTTAACTGCATGGAACGCGGACCACCATTGTCCTGACTTTGGACATTGCGGATGGTCCCGAACGCCGCCGTCCCGAGGTTGAGGTTTGGCGCCGCATAGTTCGGATGGTTGAGTAGATTCGATGCCGCGGCTCCGAGTTGGAACGACACCGATTCGGTCAAGGGGAACGTCTTGAACAGCGACAGGGAGGTCGTCGCCAAGCCCGGTCCGACAGCTGACCCGACCGAAGAGTTTCCTGCTCGGCCGATGTTGTTTTGCGGGATCACAAACGCATCCGGGTTGATCCATTGACGGATCGACTGATCCGCGGGGTAAAGAGGCACTCCCGAAACAATGTCGGCGCGCCCCGAACCTTCAAAGTTAGGGAAGTTGGTCCCCATGGGATCCGCGCCCGGCGCCAGAACCGTCAGGAACGGCCCGGATTGGAATAGCAGCACGCCAGAGAGCTGCCACCCGTTTGTGATTTGCTTCACGATGCCTTGGGCGTTCGCTTTGTTTGGCAGTTCATAGAGGAACGTTGTGAGAAAGCGGTGCCGGGACGTAAAGGCGACCGGACCGTAGTCCAGGTTGATGTTGTGGATATCGGTAACCGAACCGCCGGATTGTGAAGTAAACCCGGTGGGATTGAATCCCTGGCCATTGGAGAGGTTTTTCGCGAAGACGTAGCTGCTTTGGAAGGTGAGGCCACTGCTGGTGCGTTTGGTTACCGCAACCGTGAGGGAGTTGTAGTTGCTCCGAGCCCCGGTGGTCATGCTGAGAATGCGGGCGAATTGTGGATACGGCGCATTTCCCTTGGCGGCTTCGTAGCCGAGCGTGTTCGATGGAATCTGATTTATATTCTGTCGATAGCCCAAATTTGTTCCGTGGCTACCGTCGTAGGAGATCCGAACACCGGTATTCCAGCCGATGGCCTGTTCAATTGTGAAGTTCCATTGCTGGACGTAGGGATCACGATAGTTGACGTCGCCGGACAGGCGGAAGTCCTGCGTGCCCGGCTGCGCCAGGTTCGTGGGGAACGGGTAGGGGAAGTTTAACGTCGGTTTGCCGTCCACGATCTGGTTCGTATAGGTCCCGATGCTGCTGGCGGAAACCGCCCACCCGGCCAGCGTCAGCGTGCCGAGCATTGCTTCGATGTACTTTCCGTAGCCGCCGCGAATCACGGTCTTGTCGGTGGGACGCCAGGCGAAGCCGATGCGCGGGGCGAAGTCCGTTTTCTGGTTCGTGTGCAGTTGCTGCGGAATGTTGGCCTGACTCGCGGTCAGGATCGGTGTGGGCGCGATGGATGCGGCGAACAGCGGATTGGTGAGGTTCAGTCCGGCGTCGGGCACCGCGACGGCGCCGTGCACGGTCTGTCCGTCGATCGTCGACTGATAATTCGGCAGAACGACGGCCATGTTATGCAAACGGTCGAGGAACGGAGGGTGGTATTCCCAACGCAGGCCGTAGTTGACGGTCAGCCTGGGGGTGATCTTCCAATCGTCCTGACCGTAGAACGCCCAGTGCGTGCTGGCGCTGTTTGAATCCGGGGCGTTTACCGACCCGACTCCCGTGCGATCCGGGATGCCAAGCAGAAACGCCGCGTATGGAACGCCGATGATGGAGTTCGTCACCGAGCCGTTGAAGGTGTACCGCCCGGAGCGATCCGTGGCAAACACGTTGCTGAAATAGGCCGTCATGCGGCGAATATCCGCCCCGAACTTCAGTGTGTGGGAGCCGCGGTTGACGATCACGTTATCGAGCAGTTGCAAGGTGTGAGACCTATTGACGCTGGAACTCGAAGAGGATGTGCTTTGGAATCCATTGATTGAAAAGGCCGGACTGGCGCTGCCGCCGGGAGGATCCGGAACAGGGATTCCAATTTTCGAGACGAGAGCCTGCGCATCCAGGTTCGTGCTCCTGGAGGTGAATTCATCGCTCACTCCGAGGCGCAGCTCGTTGATGATGGAGGGAGAAATGATGAAGTTGTGGGCCGCGGTCACCGTGTAGTAACGCTCTGGCTGAACGGTAGGACCCGCAAAGATCGTGCCCGTGGGTGAGCTCTGCACTTGGCGTTGCTTGTATGTCACGCGCGTGAAGAAGGTCTGCCGTAAGCCGATGTTCCGGTCGACGCGCATGTCTCCCTGATTGCTGCTGATCGGAGTGCCGAAATTCGTCGTGTAGTTATTCGCGATGGCATCCGGAGATCCGGTGTTCGGCAGTGGGTACAGATATTGGAGTGCGTTCAACGCGATGGGAGAGATCTGTGAAATCGGGATCTTGTTGTCCGGGAATGGGGCTCCCGTCGTGGGATCCTTCGCAAGTTTGCTGAATGCCGAAAGATCGCCCTGCCGCAGTGCCAGTGACGGAACGCTCTGATTGATAAACGTTTGTCGCGGAAGGCGAAGACCCTCATAACTGGAGAAAAAGAAGGTCCTGTCGGTGCCATCGTAAAGCCCCGGGATCTTCACCGGGCCACCACCGAACAACCCAAAGTTGTTCATGATGACTTTGGTTTTCGTCGCGCTGAACGGATTTCTTGCGTTAAAGGCCGTATTCTGCGAGTTCTCGAAGAGTCCGCCGTGGAACTGGTTAGTCCCGCCTTTCGATACCGTTGTGATGTCACTGACGCCGCCGAATTCCGCAGCGTTATTGATCTCGCTCACGCGAATTTCCGCAATGGCTCCGAAGGACGGAAACAGTTCCGCGATCGGTGCTTCGCTGCGGACGCTCATGGTGCTGATTCCATCCACGCTCACCGAGAGCTGGCTGGGCTTTGCTCCGGCGACCGAGATTCTGCCCGAGGAGTCGGTTTGCACACCGGGCTGCGTCGTCAGCGTGGAAATCGGACTGGTGGAGCCGCTCGCCCGAGAGGCCAGCGCCACCGGCAGATCCCGCAATTCCCGGCCGGTTTTTGTTGTCGAGATATTGGACACCTCCGTGGTAATCACCGGCTCGACGTTTGCATTCACGCTGATGGACTGGGTTTGAGCCGCGGCGCCCATGATCCCGTCGATACGGACTGTTTGGCGCGAAAGCAACTCCAAATTGCTGTAGGTGGAGGTTTGGAAGCCGGGCGCCTGAAACTCCAGCTGGTAGGTTCCTGGAGACAGGTTTACGAGAACATAGTTCCCGGTTCCATCTGTAATTGCGGACCGCACCGCCGCGGTTCCGAGGTTGGTAGCCGTAACCACGCAATCGGGAATCACGGCCGAGGTTGTATCCATGACCGTTCCAACGAACGATCCGAATGTGGTTTGGGCCTGGACAAGCCCTGGGAAGATCTGCAGTGCGAACAAAAGCGGCAGCACCGCGGATCGTGTCCACGCCCTAAGGCGATGGGAAAAAGACACACTTCACCTCCGTTGCGATGTTTGAATAAACGTCGCGCGTAGTGACGCAACATTTCTGAGACGAATAACGCTTAGCGAGACGATGTAGCTGGAGCGCGTCCAAACGGTGGGCGGAGGGCTTTTAACAGTGCCCTCATTCCCCTTTGGCCATAGGAAAAAGGGGTGGACGTGGTTCCCGATGTTAAGCGCGATGGCGTCACGCTGTCAAGAAAAAATCTCGCTTGATCGATCCGTGGCGTAAATTTGTCATATGCGCGGGGGCATAGGATTCGCTATTGGAATGACTAACGCAAAAAAATCTTGACACAAGTCCCGAGGCGATGTTAGAAGTAGTCACCCTGTTCTGTCTTTCGGAAGGTGTCCGGAAGACCTGCAACGCCCCGTACTCCTCCCAGACGTTGGGATCCTCCTGCCGAATCGCGCATTGGCCGCACACTGCGCCTTTCTGACACCAAGAAGTTTCTCCTTGTGTCATTTCGATTTTTGGGGACGAAGCACGTCTTGACGCGTCTTCGCAGCCGGCGCTGGAAGGAAACCATCCGCCGCAACTTCCCAGCTATTGTGATCCGCAATGGCTGGTATTTCATCACACTGAACGGAAGCGAGGAACGAATTGCCGGGTGTCATGATCCACGGGGGCGGAGCGGCTGCACATTGCACGGCGCACCTGTTGCGGAAAGCGGGCGTCGGCGTGATGTTGGCGTCCACGGGCCGCGCGAAAGTGCCGGCTCTGTTGTTGAGTCATGCCGCCATCGCGTTGATCGAGAGCGTTTTAGAGAAACGGAACCTGCTCGGCCACGCCCACCGGATCGATAGAAGAGTTGTGCTGTGGGGATCACGGGGCGAACCCCAAACGCTTTCGCACGCGGGCGTAGTGGTTTCCGAAGCGGAACTGATCCGGGAACTTTCCCAGTGTGCGGAACTTTTTGAAGAGGATTCCCGTTCCAACTGGCGCGTGATTTCCGCATCGTCGGTGATTCAATCCACGGCTGCACAACAGCCCTTTGGATCGCGCGTCGCATCCGCCATTCATGTGCGCTTGCGAGACCGTGCGGACGCGTCAGCTTGCTGGATTGAGGCGTTGAGAAATGGCTGGCTATTTCTTCTCCCCAATGGGCCGGATTCAGCGTGGCTCCTCTCGGTTGGGTCGGAGGCGAGAGATCTGTTGAATGAGAGCCGCCTGATTCCCGCGCGGGTTGACGAATTTGAGGGTGAAGGCCCGCGATTCCCCGCCCACCCGCGGATTTCCTCTCCGCTTTGCGGGCCGGGATGGCTGTCCTGTGGGACAGCCGCGATGGCGTTCGATCCGATTTGTGGCGACGGTACGGGGAACGCGGTCCGGGAGGCTGTCCTCGCTGCGGCGGTGATTCGGGCCGCCGAGGGCGGGGAACAGCTCGAGAAACTTCTAGCGCATTACGAAGCCAGGCTATTGGCGGGTTTCGAACGGCATCTCGCGCTCTGTAGGAGCTTCTACCAGGTAGGTTTCGGAGGTCCCTGGTGGGAGAGTGCGGCCGCATCCCTGGAGGATGGGGTGGCGTGGTGCCGCAAAAAACGGGGAGAATTTCCGGATTTTCAATTTCGGCTGCAAGGCAGCGAATTGGTGGCGGTGAACTGAAAACAATGAGGATCAATATGTCCTGGAAACCATTGGCGCGAAACAGAGCGTCGAATCGCGCCGAGCTTGGGGGAATCTTATGGCCGTCTTAGAAACAGCAGCAGTGTACCGCCCGACGGAACATCATTCGTTTCAGGCTACCGGCCGGGACTTCGTCTACCTCGTGTCGAGCGCGGCGATCTTTGAGCTGCAGGACCTTTCGAAGGACCTCTTCGATCTTCTGCTGCGCGCGCCGGGCTCGCGTGGAGAACTGGTCGGAGAACTGAGCCGGCGAGGCTATCCGGAACACGAGATCTCGTCGACCCTTGATGAGATGGAAGGGCTCGGGGTGATTTGGGACGGCGAGGCCAAACAGCCGTTGCCGGTGATGCCGGAGAAGAACTTCCCGCTCCAACGCATCGTCCTGAACACGACGAACCAATGCAATCTCGCGTGCGGGTATTGCTACGAGTACAGCGATGACAAGATCGCGGCGACGCAGGGCAAGTCGAAGTTCATGTCCGAAGAGGTCGCATTTGCGTCCATTGACACGTTATTTCAGGAGGCTGCTTGGCGGCCGGGCGTGCATGTGACGTTCTTTGGCGGTGAGACGCTGCTGAACTACCCCGTCATGAAGGCGGCGGTGAACTATGCGAGGCGCCGAGGCGAGGAAACAGGTAAGAAGGTCGATTTCAGCCTGACCACCAACGCCACCCTTTTGACGGAAGAGATCGTTGATTTTCTCGCCGAGAATCGCATTGGCGTGACCGTCAGTATGGACGGAGACCGTGAACTGCACGATAAGATGCGCGTGTTTCATAACGGCAAGGGCAGCTACGACGTGATCGTTCCCAAGATCAAGATGCTGCTCGCGCGCCACCGGACCAATTCGATCGGCGCCCGGGTCACGCTGAGCAGCGGCGTGCGCCACGTGCGGCGGATCTATGAACATCTGACACAGGAGATCGGGTTCATGGGCGTCGGATTTTCGCCGGCCACCGCGAATCCGGACCGGCTGTACCACATCGGCGAACCCAAGATGGATGACGTAATGGAGCAGTTCGCTGAGCTCGCTTGGGAATATCGCGACTTTGCCGTGCGCGGCGGACAACATTACTTCACCAACGCCAACGACACCATCAAGGAACTTCACTCCGGAATCAATAAGGCCTATACGTGCGGCGCGGGCCTGGGAATGGTCGGCGTAGGTACGACGGGTGACGTCGCCGTGTGCCACCGGTTTGTGGATGCGCCCGTCGGACAGTTGGGCAACGTCCTTCAGGATGGAATCGACCAGACGGCGCGGGAGGAGTTTCTAAAAGACCACAGCGTCAGCGCGCGTCCGGATTGCCACACATGCTGGGTCCGTCCTGTCTGCGCTGGCGGCTGCTACCACGAGGCTTACATCCATCATGGGCAAACCAATGCGTCGAGTCTCCATCAGTGCGATCGTGTGCGCGGCTGGATCGACACCTGTTTGCAGATTTACGGCGAAATCACGGTGAAGAATCCGGAGTTCCTGGATCGATTCGAGACTCTCTCATAGCAGGGCGAACCTCTTGGAAACCATACTCGCAAGCGACGTTCATTTCCCTGGCTGCACGGGCCGGGGCGTGCGCGTAGCCGTGATCGACAGCGGGGTGAACCCGCGCCACCCGCACATCAGCGGCATCGCCGGAGGAGCATCGATCCGGCCGGATGGCGCTGTGGAGCAGGAATGGGCGGATCCCTCATCCGCCGCTCAAGGCTGCCTGGATACGCTGGGCCACGGCACGGCCGTGACTGCGGCGGTTCAGGAGGTGGCGCCAGGCGTCGCCGTCTATGTGGTGAAGCTGTTTCATGATGATCTCCACACCACAGGCGACGCCCTGGTTGCCGCTCTAAAATGGGCGATTTCCTCTCAGATGGATGTGATCAACCTGAGCCTCGGCACGCGTAACCCGAGCCATCGGGAACGGCTGTCGAAGCTCGCCTGCCGGGCAAACGAGCAGGGCTCGATCATCGTAGCGGCGCGGGAAGCTCGCGGCGAGCCCTGTTATCCGGGGAGCCTTTCCGAGGTGGTGAGTGTCAGGCTGGATCGAAACTTATCGCGCAGCCAGTATCGCTGCGAGGAGGACGTGTTCTATGCCTCTGGATATCCGCGGTCCGTGCCCGGTGTGCCGCCGAATTACAACCTGCAAGGCGTCAGCTTCGCGGTGGCGAACATGAGCGGATTTGTAGCCAGGGCGCGGGAGCAAGTGGGATGCCGCTCAACCGTCGCGCTGTTTGAGGCTCTCCGAGGAGCAGGTCTTCAGGCGTTCAAAGAATGATGCAGAGCGATCCCCAATACTTTGCACTACCGGCCCGTCGGAGGACCGTCAACGCCGCCCGACCGTGGCGTGGTGCCGGACTGAGAGACGGGATAAAGAGATGTATGCTCCACGAACGGGCGTTCGAAGGTAAACGAATTATCAAAAAGCAAATCATGGAGGCTGAACGCCGCCTTTGCGATTCCTTTGTCGGGGTGCTCCGGACGTTTCGACAGCACGTGGTAAAGCTCGTGACCCGCGAGGCGGGCGATCGCGCGGTTGTAGAGAAGCCGATGCCGCAAGGCAGGTGCGTCGTTCAGCGCGTTTCCTACAAATTTCGCCAGCGCATCACAATCCACGGAACTGAACGGCAGAATTTCTCCTTCCGCGGAGGCCGTCGAGGCCAGCGATGTCATATTTTGCAGCGGCGGGCCAGCAGGTGCATTCCTCGAAAGCTCACAGTTCCCATTCAGACGGAGTACGATCAGCTCTCCTGGAAACCCGCCTGTGGTCCTCGCGTCTGTCCATTGGATGCGGACATCGGCGGCAGCCATGATCGTCACAAGTTCCGCCTTGATTTGGGAAAGGGCTGGGGAAGAAGGGGAGAGGTCCGTCTTCAGGTAGACGGCGACCGAGTCGCGGGCCGGGCTCGCGGAGTGGGCCAACGTAGCGCCAGCGGGGAGCAGACAGACGAGTGCCAAGTAGCGCACAAGCATGGGGCGCATACCTCCGTTTATCAGTATAGATTAACCAGATCGAGAAGCCGCGCCGTTGCGCGGGGAGCCTCGGAATCAAATGTTTTTGACAAAGCGGGAGATAAAACTATTGACTTCTCCGCACGTTCGTTGATAATTAGGTTTCCTCTGTTGCGCCAGTGTTCTTGTAACGGCCTGGCACCCTCCCTGTCCTGCGTCGGACAAACCTAATTCTGAGATTCATTTCCCGTCAGCTCGTTGCCCTCAGGCGGCTAGGCGGTCCCCATATTTTCTTGGATAGGAGTTGTCATGAATCGGGACACTTATGCAGGTCTCATCGCCTGCCTGTATAGCAAGGCGTGGCTTACTCTCGCAGCGTGCGGATTGCTTGCGACGGTCGCCACGGCTCAGGAACCAGCTACTCCCAAAGGGATTCCCGTCACGAGTGAACTCGTGGTGGCGAAGTGCGGCACCTGCCATGCGAAAGACGCCGACGGAAATCTCTCACGGATTTCCTATGTGCGGGCAACCCCGGAAGGCTGGGAAGAGGCGATCAAGCGGATGGTGCGCCTGAACGGGCTCAGAGTGACCCCGGAGGAAGCCCGCGCGATTTTGAAATATCTGGCGACCGACCACGGACTGGCGCCAGAGGAAGCCCGCTCTGTGATGTACTTCGCCGAGCACCGGATCGTGGATGAACCTGCGCCTAATGAAACGGTGCGCGGAACCTGCATGGGATGCCACGCTGTGGGGAAGGCGCTTTCGTGGCGCCGTACCCGGGACGATTGGCAATTGCTGGCCAACTTCCATATCGCGTCGTTTGCCCAGGCGGAGGCGGCGTATCGCCGGGGCGGAGGTCGCGGCGGCAATGCCAAGGGGGGCAAGCTCCCGATCGACAACACTTTGGACTTTCTGGGCAAGGAATATGGCCTGGAGTCTCCGGAATGGTCCGCCTGGAAGGCGCGAATGCGAACGCCGAAGCTGGCCGGCCGATGGGCGCTCTCCGGGCATGTCACGGGAAAAGGCGAGCTATACGGCGAGATGGAGATGATGCCCGGGCCGACGCCGGAGGAATTCACCACAAAGATTACACTCCACTCGGTAGAAGACGGGTCGACCGTCGAGAAGACCGGCCGTGGCCTGGTGTACGGAGGCTATTCCTGGCGGGGACGTTCCAGCAGCGCGATGCCCGCAACTGAGCCGGATAGCTTGGACTCGGAGATGCGGGAGGTGTTGTGGTTCTCTCCCGATCAAACCTGGGCGGAGGGACGATGGTTTTGGGGTGAATATCAGGAGTTCGGCGTCGACGTGAAGTTGATGCGGATCGATGCCAACCCCATCCTTTCCACGGTTGATGGTTCTTCGCTAAAGGCCGGTGCGGAAATGCAACGCGTGCGGCTGCTGGGCAAGAACCTGCCGGCCGATCTTGCCGCGGACGATCTCGATCTCGGTCCGGGCATCACGGTGGCGTCTCTGGTTTCCCATACCCCCGAGGAAGTGGTCGTCATGGTGGATGTGGACGCGGCGGCGGTTCCCGGGAAGCGCGATGTGGTTTTGGGCGACTCGGTCCTGCCCTCCGCGCTGAGCGTTTACGACCATATTGACTATCTCAAGGTCCTGCCCGAGTCGACCCTTTCCCGGCTGGGCAGCGAAGTCCATCCGAAAGGCTACATGCAGTTTGAAGCGGTCGGCTATCACCGTGGCGCGGATGGGAAGCCGAATACGGCCGACGACGTGGAACTCGGAGCCGTTGACGTCGATTGGTCGATGCAGGAATTTCTTTCGGTCTACGGTGACGATGACAAGGAGTTCGTCGGGTCACTGAGCAACACCGGCCTGTTCGTGCCCGCCAGCGACGGGCCGAATCCCGCGCGGAAGTTCTCGCGCAATAACTACGGCGATGTGTGGATCGTCGGAACCGCGAAAGACGAAACGGGGAGGGACGGAAAACCCCTGATTGGGAAATCGTACCTGGTCGTCACCGTGCCGACCTATATTCGCTGGGATCAACCGGAGGTCGCGCCCTGAACGCCGGGAGCACCTGCGAAACCCGTGTCATTGACAATGCCCGCAACCCGGCGGTTCCCAAGGGTTGGGTGAAAGGAAGCTATGAGTAAATTACGTGCTGTGAATCAGAAAGCGCGCCGCCTGGAGGAGTTCGTGAACGCCCAGGCCTCCGATGTGGAAGCTCTGCAGGATAACCCGAACAGCCAGGCCCAGCGCCCCCATGTCCCCATGGGATGCTCGCTTGCGTTTTCTCCCGGATGGGAGGTGGATTCCGGCGGCGGTACGGCAGGGTTGTGCCAGCCGGTGGAGCGGGACATCTACGATTGCTACGTCACCTGTTTCTGGCCGGCCCAGGTTCCGGATCATCTCAATAACTACCCGGATTGGGCGGATAAGTGCGCCGTGGCGACCAAGGATTGGCGCGAGCTCGATATCGTTTTCCCATAGATTTACTGTATTTCCCGAATCAGCTAGACGTTAGGAGCGACGCATGTATCGACTTTTGGGAGCTATTCTTGCCGTGGCCAGTACGGCAAACGCGGGACAGCTTTTCTTCGGAGCCTACCCCAACGCGGTGTTGGTCTTCGACGAAGAACAGGGCCAGGTGGTGGACCGGATCACGCTGGAGACCGGTCTGCCACGCAACCTTCAGATTTCGGGGGATCGCACCAAGATCTACGCGGTGACCAATGACCATTCCGGGATTGAGGTCATTGATATCGCCACGCATAAGGTCCTGCGGCACTTCGTGCTCGACAACGGCAACACGCGATATCGCTTTAATGGCGGTGTTCCCGACCCGGAAGGAAAGTTTCTCTACGCGATCCTGACGGAGATGGTCAAGAAGGTGGACCGCTTCGAAATCGGGAAGCCGAAGTATGCGGTGATCGATCTGGAGCAAGGCAAGATCGTGAAAACGTTTGACGTCGCCAAGGAGGATGAAAGCGCCGTCGCCGGCGGAGGACGCAATAGCCGCCTTTCGATCTCCCCGGACGGAAAGTACCTGTATCAATTCCGCGACGAAGTCGTGGTGATGAACTCCAGCGACTTTTCGGTCGTTGACCGGATGGAACTGGAAAAGCCGGAGCTCCCCGGCATGGAAGCGATCGGTTTTGGCGGGGAGCTGGATTCCATCAGCGAAACCAGCCAGCGCGTGACGCTGTTCAATTCCTCGGATCCGGTGGTCCATAAACGGATGTTTGGAATCGCCCGCTTCGATCTGAATTCCCGGGATGTCGATTTCACGCCCATCGGACCCGCGCCGGAAGCCATGTCGGGATTGCAAGTCGCCCCTGACGAGCAGACCGCCTACGCGGTCGTTTCCAACGGAACCCTGGGAAATAAACGGTGCGAGTTCTGGGCCTTTGAGCTCAAGACGAACCAGATCACGGGAACACAGGAGTTCTCCGTGCCGGTCGCGCTTCAGCTTTGGGATGTCGGGCGACGGCAAGAAGCTGTACATCTACGGCGCGGGCTTCGAATTCGAGGTCTTCGACGCGGCGACGCTCCAATACGAGAAGACTTGGGACATGAATAACGACATCACCGGCGGCGGATTGATCGTCATCCCGTAGAGCATGGGGACGGATCGGACCAGCCTCGCAGCCGCCTGCCGGACTCTCGCTGGTTGCGTACCGCCGCGCGTTGCGTTTCGTCACCCCGCACTGGAAGCGCTTCGCCGTCGTCTTCCTTCTCGGTACGGCGGCGACTTCGTTCAGCCTGGCGCAGCCGTACATCTCCAAGCTTCTGATTGATGACGCTCTCTTAAGGAGAGACTTCCGAGCCCTATTGATCATCAGTGGGTTGATGGTCCTGGCGACGCTGGCGAGCTTCGCGCTGAACATTCTGTCGAGCTATCAGCATGTTCGCGCCTCGGCCGATGTCTTGTTCTCGATGCGGCTGGCGCTTTACCGTCACCTGCAGAGCCTATCTCCGCGCTTCTGGGCGCGGCACAAGATGGGGGATGTCGTCTCGCGTATTAATAATGATATTTCGGAGGTCCAGCGGGTCACGGCGGATTCGCTGCTGGGCGCCCTATCAAGCATCCTGTTCCTGATCGGAAGTGCCGGCATCATGGCGACGCTCAACCAGAGGCTTCTGCTCCTGAGCGTCGCGGTTTTGCCGCTGAGTGTCTGGTCGATCAGCTTCTATCAGAAGCGCCTCACCGAACGAATTCACGCCGTGCGCGAGCGTAGCGCAAACATCGGCAGCTTTCTCCTGGAGACGCTGCTCGGCAGCCGGGTCGTCGCGGCCGCCGCGGCGGAAAAACGGGAGGCAGACCGCTTCCGCGAAGAAAACCAAGGCTTTGTCGATGCCATGCTGCGCATGCAGATGACCTCATTCATGGCGGGAGCGGTGCCCGGCGCGCTCCTGACTTTATGCACCGCGGCGATCTTTCTCTATGGCGGATCGCTGGTCATTGACGGTGAGATCACGACGGGCTCGCTGGTCGCCATCATGGCCTATCATGCGCGTTTGCTGGCTCCCGTGCAGAATCTGATGGGCGTCTACACGCGCTTGATCTCGGGAGCCGTTTCCCTGAATCGCGTCTGTGAACTTCTCGATACTCCGGCGGAGATCATTGAGCAGCCCCATGCAGTTCCAGTCGGAGACGACGCCGGCGAGATCGAATGCGATGCGGTTTCCTTCCGCCATGGGGAGCATCAGGTGTTGCGCGACCTCTCCTTTCGCGTCCCCCGCGGCACGATCTGCGCGGTGCTTGGGCCTAGCGGAGCTGGCAAATCGACGCTCGCGGACCTGCTGGTCCGGTTCTATGATCCGGATCAGGGTTGCATTCGGCTGGAAGGGCAGGACCTGCGCGACCTGAAACTCGAGAGTCTGCGCCGATCCGTGATCCTGGTGGACCAATCTCCGTACCTGTTCCGCGCCAGCATTGCCGAAAACATCGCCTACGCCAGGCCGGAGGCGACGTTCGACGAAATCGTCTCAGCGGCTCGCGCCGCGGCGATCCATGACCGCATTCTTGGCCTGCCGGATGGCTATCAAACGGTGGTCGCCGAGCGGGGACAAACCCTCTCGGTGGGCGAACGCCAGCGGATCGCTCTCGCCCGTGCACTGCTGGCCGACCCCAAGGTGTTGATCCTGGACGAGCCCACGTCCGCCTTGGACGAAGAAAATGAACAGATCGTCGCGCAGACCCTGTCCACGGCCCTGCGGGGCAGAACGGCCATCATTATTACGCACCGGGCCTCTCTCGCTCGAATTGCGAACCAGGTTCTCGAATTGAATGGGACGACAGCCAAGATCACCCCGGCGCGCAGCTTTGCGTCGGCGGTTTCCGCCGTGCCGGTAGGCCTTTCCTAGGACCCTTCCGCCGAGAGTTGTGGACTGTGGAAACCATGCGTCTCACGGATCCACGAGTAACCGATAGCCGACCCCCGGCTCGGTTTGAAGAAACTTGGGCCGTGCCGGATCCCGTTCCAACTTGCGGCGCAATTGAGCCACATAAACGCGCAGGTACTGCGCTTGTTCGGTGTGTTGGGGACCCCAGACTTCGCTCAGAAGTTGGCGATGGGTCAGCACCTTCCCCGCGTGCTGCAGCAGCACCATCAGGAGCTTGTATTCGTTCGGGGTTAGATGGACATCCGCCCCATCGACGCGGACGCGACGAGCTTCCCGATCGATTTCCACCGTCCCGAATCGGATCATCGGGCTGTCGGACGCAGGTCCGGTGGATCGGCGTAGCACCGCACGAACCCGCGCAAGCAGCTCCCCGATCGCAAACGGCTTCGCGACGTAGTCATCCGCCCCTCGGTCCAGGGCGGCGATCTTGTCTTCTTCCTGCCCTCTTGCCGATAAAACTACAATCGGCACGCTACTCCACTCACGAACGCGCGTAATCAATTCCAATCCGTCCTTGTCGGGTAGGCCAAGGTCCAACAGGATCAGGTCCGGTTGCCGGGCGGCCGCCTGCGCGATTCCATCCTCGGCGGTCGAGGACTCATGCAGCCGATACCCTTCCGCCTGCACCGCGGCGCGAACGAAGCGCCGGATTTGCGGGTCGTCCTCGACGATCAGGATGAGCGGCTTCATCCGGCGTGCTCCCGCGGGAGACGAACCTGAAACACGGCTCCGCCACCAGGACGATTGAATGCCGTGATTTGTCCCTTGTGTGCCTGGACGATGGCCCGGCAGATCGGGAGGCCCAGGCCAGCTCCCTGCGCCACATGCGTTCCGCCACGATAGAACTTTTCGAAGATCTTTTCCTGCTCGCAGGGCTGCAGGCCCGGTCCTCGGTCCCGTACCTCGAGGAGGACGGCGTCACGAGTCGCGCGTGCGACAACATCGATCGGTGATCCGGGAGGCGTGTATTTCAACGCGTTCTCCAGCAAGTTCCATAGGACCTGACCCATCAGCACGTCGTCCACACTCACGAGAGGCAGCGATTCGGGAATATCGGTCGTCACCTCCCGCCCTTCAAGCGGCCCATCCATCCTTTGCAGGACGCTGCCAACAATCTCCTCCAGCGGATACAAATCCCGGCGCAGTTCGATGTTGCCCCGCTCGAAGCGCGTCATATCAAGAAGGTTGGCGACCAAGCGTGCCAGGCGTTCTGCTTCCGAAGAGATGCTGTCCAGCAGTTCATGCCGCGTCTTTTCATCGAGCCTGATCCCTTGCAAGCGCAGGGTCGAAGCGGAACCGGTAATGGTCGCCAGCGGCGTACGTAAGTCGTGGGAGACGGCGCTTAACAAGGAGCTTCGCATTTGCTCCGACTCCATACGAAGCTGGGAATCCGCCGCGGCCCGATCACTGAGAGTCCGTTCGATCGCCAACGCCGTCTGATGCGCGAATACTTCCAGAAGCTGCTGCTGCTCCTCTGGCAACGCAGACCCTTTTCCTTCCAACGTCACGCACATCACGCCGACTGTCCCCGTTCCACCTCGCAAAGGCAAATAGAGCCCCGACGCCTCTTTCGCCATGTCGCCAGCCGACTTCTCCTGATGATCCAGCACCCATTGGGCGATCTCCAGATCCACTGGGGGAGGAGCTGGATGGGCATAGACTTGACTGTCCGCCGTGATCCGCCCCTCGTGCGGCAACAGGATCGTCGTTCTCATGCCGAAGACCTCTTCCGCGAGCGATGCCGCTTTGCGCGCCATATCCAGGATTTGGGATTCTTCGGCCAGGCCCCGCGACAGCCGGTACAGTGCATCGGTCCGCCTGGCGCGTAGCCGGGCATCCGCCGCCAACGTCCGCAGCTTGGATGTCTGTGCGCTGATCACGAGGGCCACGGCAAGCATCACGCCAAAGGTGACTCCATATTCATAATCGGCCACCCGGAATGTGTAGTAGGGCGGCACACAGAAGAAATCGAACGTCGCTACACTTAAGAACGATGCGGCGACGGCCATCCGGCGGCTGCAACGCGTGGCCACCGCCATCACGGCCAGCAGATACAGCATCGCGAGATTCGTCGCGGCGAGATGCTCCCGCAGCAACAATGCCCCTACTGTCGTCCCGGCGACGGTTGCGATGACGAAGCCTGCCTCGCGGGTGCGGCTCACGAGATGACACTCGCAGGATTCACAGCGTCCTCATTACGGTTCCTTTAGATGTCCACCTGCACGCCCACCTCGAAGACGCGGTCTGGCGGAATCCGGAAAAATGCCGTCGCCGGAAGCGCATTCCGTGACATAAAAGCAAACAGGCGTTCGCGCCATCGCGCCATCCCCGAAGGCTTCGGAGTTGACAGGATACTTTCGTGACCAAGGAAGTAGGTCGTTTTCGCGGGAATGATCTCCAATCCCGGTATCCTTAACCGCTGAAGCGCTCGGGGAACATTGGGATTCTCCATAAACCCGTAGCGCATCTTGATGCTGTAGAAGCCCGGCCGAAGCGGGGCGACCTCGGCGCGCTCGGTTCGGGGCACGTAGGGATCCTCTTCGGTGAGAACCGTGAGAAAGATGACCTGCTCGTGAAGCACGCTGTTGTAGCGCAGGTTGTGAATGAGTGCCGGCGGAGTGGTATCCGGGGTCCCGACCATGAAGACGGCCGTCCCGGGAATTCGGTGCGGCGCATCCCGGTCCAGCATCGCGAACAGGTCCTCCAAAGGCATTGTGTGTTCCTGCAAACGAGTCCTGAGAATCGCCCGCCCGCGCTTCCAGGTCTTCATCAGCAGGTAGATTCCGGAACCGATGACCAGCGGGAACCAACCGCCACTTGGAATCTTCACGATGTTTGCGCCCAAGAAGGCAAGATCCACGGCCAGGAAAACTGAAGTCATGGCGACGGCCAGAGGCAAACTCCATCCCCAAAGCTCCCGAGCCACGACGAATAACAGCAAGGTCGTGATCACCATCGTGCTGGTTACGGCGATGCCATACGCGGAAGCCAGGTTGCTGGAAGAGCCAAAGCCGACCACCAGGGCGATGGTGGAACCCATCAGCGTCCAGTTGATGCTCGGCAGATAGATCTGCCCGATCTGCTCCGCCGAAGTGTGGTCGATCCGCAGGCGTGGGGAATACCCCAATTGCACGGCCTGGCGTGTGAGGGAGTAAGCGCCCGAGATCACGGCTTGGGACGCGATAATCGTGGCGGCGGTCGCAATCACGATCAACAGGGGCAGGACGCCACGGGGGACCATATTGTAGAAGGGATTGGTCAGCGCCGCTGGATCGTGAATCAGCAGCGCGCCCTGTCCGAAATAGTTCAGGAGCAGGGCCGGAAACGCGATCGCGAACCAGCCGAGCCGAATGGGCGTAGGGCCGAAATGGCCCATATCCGCATAGAGCGCCTCTCCTCCCGTGACGACGAGAAAGACAGCGCCCAGAACCCAAAAACCCAGCCAGCCGTTGCGGGTGAAAAATTCAATCGCATAAAGGGGGTTCAACGCGAAGAGTACGGACGGCTCCTGCGCGATTTGAAAGACGCCCAGTACGGCCAGGACCACAAACCACGCCAAAACGACAGGGCCAAACAATCGCCCGACCGCTTCCGTTCCCCGGCTTTGAATCGCAAACAGAGCAATCAGGACAACAATGGTGGTCGGAATGATATAGGGTTGGAGGCCCGGAGCCGCCACTTCCAGCCCCTCAAAGGCGCTGAGCACGGAGATCGCCGGAGTGATCATTCCATCCCCGTAGAGCAAGGCGGCGCCGAACAATCCCAGCGCCAGCAGCATGCCACTGATCTTTCCTCGCCGGTGACGGCGGATCAATTCCAGCAGCGCCAGGATGCCTCCCTCTCCGCGATTATCCGCCCGCAGCACAAACATCAGATACTTCACGGAAATCACCAGCGCGAGCGCCCAGACAATTAAGGACAGAACGCCGAGGACGTTCGCCGCCGTCAACGTGATGCCATGCCTGCCGTGGAAACATTCGCGCATCGCGTAGAGCGGGCTGGTCCCAATGTCCCCGTACACGACGCCCATGGCCGTCAGCGTTACGAGATAGCGGCCTTGCGGCGCCGGACTTTCCGCGGACGCCGAGATAGATGAGAGAGTACTCAAAATCGTGCAACCAACCTTTACGGAACCCGGGACGGAACTGCCCGTGATTCAGGAAGAATCAGAATGTCTTGCTCGCGCGTGCGACGCGTGCAGGGCTGAATCCGGAACAGGAGACTTCTTGCGCGCCCAACCGAGGGCGCGCCGCCTTTCTCCAAAGTATGCTGGATTCACACCGCTAAGAACAATCTATCGCCTTGGGAATTAGGGCCGTGTAAAAAAGAACGAGAGCTTCGTCAAGAAGATGTAAAGATTGCCCGCCCTCGAAACGCCGGGGGCATTTCTCCACCGCCTTCGTGCCCCCCGAGATAGTTCAGGGTAGCCTCGGGGGAGTTCGCACTTTGGCAAGGCGCCAGCAAAGAGTTCATGAACCGTGTCCATGCGCTTCTGGTTCGGGAGGTTTCGTAGATCAGCCGGTGGCCATCTTTATTGGGCGGGATCCAGGATGAACCAGTCGATTTCACGCGGCTTGTTTTCAATCCACTGAAACGAAACGATGAATTCGCCAATGCTCCGGTATAGCTGCTCTTCGTGACTCAACGAGCCAACCGTGTGGCCTATAGACGGACGTTCGGGATCGTTGCCGAAGTCCACATCGTCGGCCAGGGCCCGCCATTGCCGGTCATGCCTCAAGTCCATATTAGACTAAGCTACACGGGGAACGAGCGTAGCTCACACATGCGGTAAAACAGTTAGGTGCTCGGTTTCCGCGTCCATAAAATTTGGCAGGCTCCCCAAGTACAGGAAAGAGGTCTTACATAAAGATGAAGCGCTTCCTCGCCACCGGTATATTGATCGTCGCCGGGATCGCGACGATCTCCTGCGGATCTCGCGAAGATACCGCGTCCAACCCGGATGCCCCCACCGGCTACATCACCGGAACGGTCCAAAGTGAGAACGGTCCGGAGGCCGGCGTCTGGGTGATCGCCGAAACCGATCAGCTCCCCACCGGGTTTATCAAGATTGTCGTCACCGACGACGAGGGTCATTTTGCCCTTCCTGAACTTCCTGACACCACTTATCAAGTGTGGGTTCGCGGCTACGGCCTCCTTGATTCCGCCAAGACGCAGATGACGCCCAACGCGGAGGACGTCGTGCTTGATGTCGAGACCGCCCCGACCGAGGTCGAGGCCGCCCAGGTCTACCCCGGCAACTATTGGCTGTCCCTGATGCAGCCGCCCGACGCTTCGATTTTCCCCGGTACCGGAGCCAGCGGCAACGGCTTCACGCCCCTTATGCAGTCGCAGAACCACTGGATCAACGCCATCAAGTCCGACTGCAACTTCTGCCACCAGCTTGGGAACCATGTCACGCGCGACCTGGATCACGTCCACGCCGGAAAGTCCGGTCTCGAAACCTCCCGCGACGCCTGGGAGTGGCGCCTGGGCACCGGCACCCGCGGCTCCACCATGTACGGGCTGTATACGCGACAGGGCCCCGGTTCTCTCAACGTCTTCGCCGATTGGACCGATCGTATCGCCGCCGGCGAAGTCCCTCCCGCTCCTCCCCGTCCGCAGGGAGTCGAGCGTAACGTCGTCCTGACGCTTTGGGACGTCGGCGACGACCACTCCTTCATGCATGACCAGGTCGCCACCGACAAAAATCATCCTGACGTCAACGCCTACGGTCCGAACTACGCCGTCAGCGCCGGTCACGGCGAGCTCGTCATTCTCGACCAGGACAAAAATACCGCCACCGCTCTGGAGATCCCGACCCGGCAGCCGCGCGACGAAGTTCCCTCGCGCTTCCCCAAACCCACTCGCCCGTCGCTGTTCTGGGGTGACGAATGGCTCTGGTCGAATCCGCCCTACAACCCCGCCGATCCGCACAACCCCATGCTCGACAGCAAGGGCCGCGTCTGGATGACCTCCCAGATTCGCGCCCTGGACACTCCGGATTGGTGCAAGGATCCCGCGAACAAGTACGCCGCTTGGTTCCCTCTCGATAAGAGCGCCCGGCAGGCATCTTATTACGAGCCCGACACCGGCAAGTTCACGCTCATCGAAACCTGCTACGGGACTCACCACCTGCAGTTCGACAATGACCCGAACGAGACGGTCTACTTCAACGAGCTCACCGGCCCCATCATCGGCTGGGTCGACACCAAGGTCTACGACGACACGCAGGACGAACAGCAGGCCGTCGGCTGGTGCCCCCAGGTCATCGATACCAATGGCGACGGCAAGATCACCAAGCCCTGGAACGTTTCGAAGGTCCCCGCGCTCGACGCGGTCGCCTATCAGAATCAAAGCTCCACCGTTCCGCCCAACACGGACTTCGATCCCAGCCGCGACACATTGGTCGACTACAACCTGTACTCGGTCATCCCCAGCCCGGTCGACGACAGCGTCTGGGGTGTCTCGGAGAGCTATCCTGGCTACCTGGTCCGCCTGCAGCGCGGTGATAACCCGCCGGAATCCTGCAAGACGCAGATCTTCAAGGTCCCCGCGCCGGGCATGGATCCGCGCGGCGTCGACATCACCACCGACGGCGTCGTCTGGACCGCTCTGGCCGCCAGCAGCCACCTGGCCAGCTTCGACGTCCGCAAGTGCACCGACCTCAGCGGTCCGCAGAAGACCGACGGCTCGCAGTGCGAAGAAGGCTGGACGCTCTACGAAACCAAAGGCCCCAAGTTCAAGGGCACGGAGGTTCCCGCCGACTTCCACTACTACAACTGGGTCGACCAGCATAACGTCTCCGGCTTCGGCGTCAACACGCCGATCGCCACCGGATCGAACTCTGATTCGCTGTTGATTCTCGATCCCGACACCGGCGACTGGACCACCCTCCGGGTCCCCTATCCGATGGGCTTCTACTCGCGCGGTCTCGACGGCCGCATCGACGACCCTGACGCCGGATGGAAAGGCCGCGCGCTGTACTCGAACTACGGCACGCACCTGGTGTGGCACATCGAAGGCGGCAAAGGCACCAAGGGCAAGATCGTGAAGTTCCAGTTCCGGCCCGATCCGCTCGCCCGGTAACGGGCAAGTCCTATCTCGAAACTGAACCGCGTCCAGTAAGAGCGCGGAACCCGACGGCGCCGGACCCGAACGAACGTTCGGTGAAGGCGCCGTAGGTTATTACGGGGACACCGCATCGCGCTGTTCCCGAACTCGCCAAAATCAGGCCCACCGCACGTCACGATATTTTGGGTAGCGTCGCGGCGGACCTGAAATGGCTTACGGACGCTGCTTCTCCGATGACGCTTGGCTGTTGCTTAGGATTCGTCGTGGATCGCGCGCTTCGCGGCTTGGCACTGCTGTCGAGCGCTTCCCGCCGAGATTTCTGCCCGAGAATAAGGCTTTGTTGGATGTCTGCCAGGCGTCTGGCTTCGAGACGGAGTGCGGACCAGGACGTCGTCCACGCGACGTTGGGGTTGGGATGAGCTTTCTAATGGTCCCGCGAAACCCGTGATCCTCGCATCTGCATCTCGATGAGGGCCCTACGGAAGTAATTGAAACTCATCCCGCCAATCGGAGAGCAGCCAGATAACCATAGGTGGTTGTCCTCAACGTATCTGACAACTACCGCATCGCACGATACACTGCGGTTACTGGTTGGAAGGATCGATGCAGAGCAAACTTCAGACCAGGGATGGCACAGAGGAGATGCGCAAAACACTGATCGGTCTAGCGGCGCTGATATTCTGCTCGCAAGGCGCCACTGCGCTGGAGGGCGATCCAGGTATCCACGACCCCTCCACCATCATCCTGGAGGATGGGCGGTACTACACCTACGGCACTGGCAACGGCTTGCCGATCTCTATCTCCGACGACGGCTGGACCTGGCGCCGTGCCGGAGCCGTTATGGATGCCGTTCCAGGTGGGAGAGCCGGCGATGCGGTGCTGACGCGTGGCGGGAATAATACCTGGGCTCCGGATATCATCCGCAGTGGCGACAAGTACTTCCTCTACTACTCGGCGCCGGGGCAGCAGCCGGTTGCGGCAATCGGTCTTCTGATTGGAACGACCCTCGACCCGGAAGATCCCGAATATGGCTGGACAGACGGCGGACCGGTGGTTTGGTCCGATGGAGTGGAGGACAGTAACGCCATCGATCCGGGTGTATTTCACGACCCCACCACCGGTCGGTTATGGCTCAGCTACGGCTCCTATTTCGGCTATATCCGGCTTGTTGAGCTCGATCCCGATACCGGGCAGCGGCTGTATCCGGACAAGCGGCCGGTTAATATCGCCATCAATTCTGAGGCGTCCATCATTATTTACCGCGACGGTTGGTACTACCTATTGGTGACGCACGGTTCCTGTTGCCGCGGAGCAGCGTCTACCTACAACATTCGTATGGGACGCTCGCGAAGCGTTGAAGGACCTTATATCGACAACATGGGCGTGGACATGGTCAAGGGCGGCGGCAAGTTGTTTGTCGGCTCCGGGAGCCGGAGGATTGGTGCGGGCCACTTCGGGCTGCTGAACCTGGAAGAGGGGATCCAAAAATTCTCCCTTCACTATGAAGCCGATCTCGACCAGGGCGGGCGTAGTGTGCTCGACATTCGGCCTTTGCTGTGGCGTGACGGCTGGCCCGTGGCGGGGGATCACTTCAAGATGGGTACTTACGAAGTCCAGTCCGCGCGGACCGGAACCTCCCTGGAACTGAAGGTCGAGGGACGGCCAGTTGGAGGACCTCGACGCCCCGGTCCTCCTGGCGCCAACGCCCAGGGGCCCGTTCAGGACCAAAGCGTGAATGATGTCGCCTCCGGTTGGCCGGACGGTGATCTCGAAGTCCGTCTATCGCCCTACCTGTTGCAGGCCCAGCAGAAGTGGGAAATCGCACCCGTCGAGGAAGCCGGTGGTGTGCCGGGAGCACCCTACTATCGCATTCGCATCGCGGGGACTGATCGTAGCTTGGCCGCGACCGCGGATGCGGAACTCACGACGGTTCCCGCGTTCACCGCGGCGCCGGAACAACTGTGGCGCATGGACCAACTCTCCGATGGCAGCTACCGGATTATGCCGAAAGCCGTGCCAGGCAACAAGAATTCGTTGGCACTTTCCGCGGTGGGCAGCAGCGCGGTGACTCTGCTGCCTTTCGACCCCGATAGTGACCGGCAACGCTGGATATTCCATCAGCCGTGATAGAAAGGACCAGGATCGGGAATCATGCGAGGCAAGGTCATCAGAGTTTGGTCAGCGATGTTCTTCGCGTTCTTGTTGCTCGGCGCGGGAGTCCCCAAAAACTTGACTGCGCAGGACGCTGTGAGCCGTGCGCCGCAGACCTTGGTGGATCCGGCTACGCGCGCGGTGCCGGATGAAGAGGGCTTCCTGAAGCGGTGGCTGATCCTGGAACCGATCAAAGTCAGTGGGCGGTTGGGGGATGAAGCAGTTCGCGCCAGTGTCTATTCCGACTATTTTCCTAACCAGTTCACGGTTGTGCCAAAGGACGGCGATCAAGTCCGTGTGGGCGAAGAAGTCCTCAAATGGCACGCGGTGGATACGCTCAACTACAACGTGAACCTGTATCACTTTGCATACGGGTTGGCAACGGCCGACCTCGAATGTCCTGTTTTGGGCGGTCACGATTGTTGAGTCCCCTCACGAAATGCCGGATGTCCGTCTTGCGATCGGCTCGAATGCAGCCTCAATTTGGTGGGTCAACGGCGAGGAAGTGATAGACCTCTACAATGATCGCCAAACGGTGATCGATGATGGCGTTTCGAAACGGATCACTCTGCACAAAGGAGATAACGTGATCCGCGCGGCGATCATCAACGCCGGCGGAGCGACGGATTTCGCTGCTCGTTTTCTGGACGCGGACCTTGAGCCGGTCAGAGACATCACACTGAAGCTCGAACCGGGTAAATAGAACTCCACCGGGAGGGACTCCTTTCGCTTGAGCGAGGCGGGAGCTCCAGATGGATGTGCAGGAGTTTACTCTGGCAGCGCAAACACAAAGACGTTGCTTGCGTTGCCCGGCCTGAGTTCTTGGGCCAGCCGGTTTAAACTGGAGGTCGCGAGGGCATTGCCAACGCTGACCGCGACGTACTGTCTTCCGTCAACGGTGTAGGTGATGGGGTAGCCGGTGACCGGAGCCCCCAGGTTCGTCTCCCAAAGAATCTTGCCGGAGTCCTGGTCGAAGGCCCGAAAGCTGCCGTTGGTATCGCCCGCGAACAGTAGCCCGCCCCCGGTCGCGACGACGGACATCATCCCGGCGCGCTGATCGTATCGCCACAAGGTCTTCCCTGTTTCCGCGGAAATCGCGAACAGCGATCCGATATTCTCGGTCCCCGGAGCAATTTGCGCCCGTGCGTTGAACGAATACATCGAGCCGTTGTCGATCGCCGTCTGTTGCGCGCACGTATTCTGCAGGCCGTAATACATCGTGTTGGTGACCGGACTGTACGCGCCCGCCTGGAAATCCTTGCCGCCGCTTGCCGTCGGGCAAACAAAATGCGTTTCTCCCGCGGCGCTAAACGTAGTCTCCGGATTCACCGTGACCTTACCGGTGGCTCCGTCGATATTCGCCACCACATTTTGACGAACGGTAGGCCGTGCCCACAGGAACTCCCCAGTCTCACGGTCCAGCGTATAGACAATTCCAGTCTTTCCGGGTACGCCAGTGATCACCTTGCGGCGCTCTCCGGGCCGAATGCGTGGATTCATCCAAGTCACTTCGCTGGCATCAGGAGCAACCGCGGTATCCACCAGCAGGCGTTCGAACGGGTGATCGAAGTCCCAGTGATCGACGACGTGTTGGTAGTACCAGACGATCTCGCCGGTATCCCCATCGAGCGCCAAAGTCGAGTTGTGATACAGATACTCTTTGTCGTTGCCGGCGAGCAGGAACTTTGGCGCCGGCGATGTGACAGAGGTGCCGACGTAGAGCAGGTTCAGCTCCGCGTCGAAGCTCGGCACCATCCACGCACCCACATGACGCCTCTTGTCGTCGGGAATCCCGCCCCAGGTCTCATCGCCAGGCTCTCCGGGCCGAGGAATCGTCCTGCGTCTCCACAGTTCTTTCCCCGTCACGGCATCGTGCGCGGTGATGATGCAGCCATCGGGGCTGAACTTATATTCACAGCCGCGGGTTGAGTAGATCTTGCCGTTGGCGATGATCGGCCCCGATGTCTCCTGCGCCGGTGTCTCCCGATAGTCGACAATTCGGTTCTCCCATACCAGCTCTCCGGTTTGGGAATCCAAGGCAAACACGAAATCATCCGCACTGGTATCGATGATCTGATTGCCGTAGATCGCCAGATTCCGGTTGATGCTCGGCACCGGAAGGAACCGCTGCAGATCCTCCGGCAGTTCCCGCTTGTATTCCCATTTGAGTTCGCCGGTTGCTGCGTTAAAGGCTTGGATGTAGTCGCTGGGATTCGGCAGGTACATCACGCCATCGTGCACCAAAGGCGTTGCTTCCTGGATTCCCGGGCCCATCCCGCGCGTCCACACGAGCTGGAGTCCGGCCGACATTGCTCTTGTCGATCTGGTCCAGAGGACTGTATCCCCAGCTGTTCAACGTCCGCCGCCACATCAGCCAGTCCGCCGGGATCCGGCTCCAGCAGTTCCTGATCCGTGACCGGACGCGGCGTCGCGGCAGTTTGTTGCGCCTGCACCGGGGCCAGCAGCAGGAGGAAGCCCGCCACCAGGCCTGCTCCAATTCTCGTGAAGGGGATCAGCGGATCCCCGGACATGTGATCGTGCGACATTGCGCCTTCCAGGATATTGCACTGCGGTAATTCTGTCGACCAGTGTTGGGACGCGAGTCAGGTTTGGCTCGTTCCGCTGCCGTTACTTTGATACACTCCCCAGTGGCGTTCGGCAGGCGATATCTTAGAGGGTCTGTCGATTGGGCGCTTTGGGATATGAGGAGAATTGCTATGAATCGACTGTTCCTGAGCAGTGCTGCCGCGGGCCTGTTGCTCGTCGCTTTGGGATTGGCTCCAATCTCGTCGCAAGCCCAACCCAAGGGCAAAAAAGGTGGTCCTCCGCGGACGCCGGCGACACAAGAAGATCTGGCGGACATCGCGAAGCTCGCAAAGTTGCCGGCCTGGCCCGCAGGCGCCGGCGACGGAGATTACTCCATCGGGCCGGACTACACGCCCGCGCCGGAGGAAACCTTGAAAGTGGGGGTCCCACACGGCAAGCTGGTCGAATTCTACATGCCTTCGGCCGAGAGCAAGATTTATCCCGGCACCGACGGCCCCTTTGACCGCCTGGTTTCGGTCTATATCCCGAGCCAATACAAACCTGGGACGCCGGCGCCGTTCATTTTTTCCGCCGACTCCTATGGCTTGCGTGACCGCCAACTGGCGAACATCCTGGACAACATGATCAATGACCACCGTCTGCCCGTGATGGTGGCGGTGATGGTGGCTAACGGGGGCGCCGAACGCAGTTTGGAATACGACACCGTTTCTCCGGTGTTCGCTGACTTCGTGGAAACCGAAGTTTTGCCGCGTGTGGAGCAGGAGACGGGTGTCACGTTGACGAAGGATCCTGAAGGCCGCATGACCTACGGGGGCAGTTCAGGAGGCGCGATGGCATTGACCATGGCCTGGTTCAAGCCGGAGCTGTACCATCGGGTGCTGTCCTATTCCGGTACCTTCGTGGATCTGAGACGTGGCCCGGATGCACCGCACGGCGCCTGGGAGTACCTGGAAAATTTCTTCCCCAACTAGCCCGGTCAAGCCGTTCCGCATCTGGATGCATGTATCGGAGAATGACATCGGTGCGGACACCGCGTCGGCCGATCGCCGCAACTGGGTGATCGCCAACCAGCGGCTGGCCAAGGTGCTGAAGGACAAGGGCTATCACTACCAGTTCGTCTATGCGAAGAATGCCGGCCACGTGGATCGCGAAGTGATTCGCCAAACGTTGCCGCAGGCGCTGGAATACGTCTGGCAAGGCTATCCCATCGCAGGCAAGTAGGTCCCAAAAACGAACGCCGAACCGTTACTCCTGAAGCGGTTCGGCGAACTAGCGATTGTCGAGCGTCGGGCGTCGCAGGGAACTAAGGCCGTCCGTTAGAGATCGCCAGCCACGACTTGGCGCACTCCTCGACAACGGTGAGATACTTCTCCACCTCGTCCTTGCCTACGATCCATGGGTTCGGCTCTCCAGGCTTCCGCTCCTGCGTGCGAGCCAGTCGATTCAGGGCGTCGTTATATTCGGTGTGATTCCCGATAATCACATCCGCGCCTCTGCCCCCGGCAATATCCTTAATGCGCCGGGCGTTCGAAATGTACGACTGGAGCATCTCCTGCGATGTATTGCCGCTCAGTGCCGTGCCGCCCCACTCCATCGCCAGGTGCTCTTTGCCGTTATCCTTCACCGGCACCAGCACGGAAAGCGTGCCTCCCGTATGCCCCGGCGTGATGTAGATCGTCACCGTCGTGTCGCCCAACGTCAGCCGCATGCCGTCCTCGGCCACGATGTCGTGACGCGGAGGATCGGCCCGTTGCTCGGCCAGTTCCCAGTCCTTCGGTCCCATGATGACCTGCAGATCGTAGTTGTCCTGCAGGAAATTGACCGCGCCGTCGTGATCTCCGTGCGCGTGGCTGATCACGACGTACTTGATGTCGGCCGGATCGAGCCCCTCTTTCTTGAGACCGTCGACAATCGCATCCTGCGCGGCGTATTCGAACAGGCTGTCGATGAGAATGATCCCCTCTGACGTGGTGACGGCGAACGCGCTGTTCGTTTGGGTGGTGAGCAAATAGACGTTGTCAAAAATCTTGCCGCCCTCGGCGTACCAGCTTTCCCTCGGAGGAACTCCGCCGGGTCCGCGCCCTCCACCTTTTGCCTTGCCTTTGCCTTTGGCCGCGCCGCGTCCAGCCGCACCGGGCACGATCGGCGCCGCCGTCGGCTGTGCCCCGATATTCGCCGGACAAGCCAGTCGGCCGGCGCCTCGATTGTTGTCATTCATCAAAGCTTCCGCGGCAGCCTTGTGCGCGGTTCCCGTATCGGCGGGCTGCGCCCCAACAGTGACAGCGCAAAGGGCGGAGAACAGAACCACTCGTAGTATCTGCATGACGAGCTAGTTTATCGCATGAATGACTCACAGGGAATCCACTGCCCATCCGTCGTTCCTTCATCCAGAGCCGCCCGCCCCGACGCGCGACGATTTCCCATAATATCCTCACTTGCATCGCCCTACGAGCCGCTTCGGAGCTACAATTGAGGGCCATGCGAGGAACAATCCTGAACAAAGCATTTCTGATCCGGACCGCCGGCTTGGGTTTGGCGCTCTTGGGCGCCTGGACAGCGTACACCCAGGCTCCGGCGGGAGGTCAAGCTCCGGCGCTGAAAATGATCGAGATCGCCGACGATCTTTACGAACTGGAAGGCAGCGGCGGCAATGTTGGTGTCTACATCACCGATGAAGGAGTGATTCTGGTAGACGACAAATTCGATCAGGATTATGAGCGGATTCTCGCCAACGTAAAGAAGGTCACCAACCAACCAGTGAAGTACGTCATCAACACGCATCACCACGGTGACCACACTGGCTCAAACGCGAAGATGTTGGCTGGCGGCGTGGAGGTGCTGATGCACGAGAACGCGCGCAAGAACATGATTGACGCAAAGCTGCCGGGCCTCCCACGGGTGGCGTTCGCGGATGACCTGCAGGTGGTGCTGGGCGGCAAAGAGGTCACAGTGCGGTATTTCGGGCGCGGCCACACCAGCGGTGACGTGGTGGTCTTCTTCCCGGCTCGACACGCAATTCACACGGGGGATCTCTTTGTGGAAAGCAATCCGTTGATCGATTATTCGGCGGGAGGGAGCCTTGGAGAGTGGTCGAAAAGCATCGACGGGGTGCTCGAAAATGAGTTTGATACGGCAATTCCCGGACATGGCCCGGTATCGAAACGGGCCGACGTAGTGGCGTTTCGCGACCATATGAAGACGATGGCGGATCGAGCCCGCGAGCAGGTACGGTCGGGCAAGACCGAGGAGCAGGTCCGCCAGTACATGGCTGACAACTACGGCTGGGGCGAGATGCAGGACCGCATCGGCGAGGTCGAAGGCGTCATGGCTGAGTTCAAGTAGACGACGACTGGACCGTTACTGCTCGAAGGCCAGTTCCCCAAAACGCTGCGGGATATGAGGCCACGGGGTCTCCTGCTGTGGATCGGACCAGATGCTCATCCTGCGGTCCGGTTCCACGCCGTCCCAGCGATTGAGGTTCGCCTTCCAGACGGTGCCGGCCTGGGGTGGGCGCGCGAGCGAGTCGAAGTTACTCCAGGGGATGGCGGCTTCCAAGCTCCAGCCCTGATCCTGGTCCCCTCGGGCATTCATCGTGCCCCGCATGAAGGTGGCAATCCGAACTCCGTCGGCGTTGTACTGCTTCACCAGCGTGCGGCCGCCGTGGTTGGCGTAGTCATAGAGGATGCCGCGGACACTCATCTCGAAGCCGAAATATAGGCCATCCTGCGAAGGCCGGGGATTGATAAAAATCTCGACGGCGTCGTCCTGATAGGTAGGATCATCCCGGTTCTGGAACTGAGCGGTAATGTCCGCATCGTCGCAATCGTAGGCCAGATAGAGGTTCCGGTCATCCCACAGCATGCGAACCGAGGTTTTCTGCTTGGCGCCGGTCTGATCCTCCCACAGGAACTGGAGCGTAACCGCGGGCGAGGCGGCTTCCCAGGCTTTGTCATCGAATTTGCCGTCGATCACTACCCGCGATGTGGCGCGCTTCACTGGATAGCGGGGAATCGGCGGACCATCCGCCGCGGGCTTCGCCGGAGCTGTGCCGGGTTGTGCCAACAACCCACTGCTGCCGAAACTCGAAAGAACGAAGATGAGAAGCCAGGAGCGCATGCGACAGGAGTTTATCATAGGTGGCGGGGCCGCAGCCGCGCGCAGCGATCCACGGACTCATTTCAGCTCACCAGACCGTTGCAATCAGCCGCGGTTTCAGGTTTTATAGAGCGATGATGATCTCACGGAAGAAACTGTTCGTCGCATTGGGAGCCTTGGTCCTGCTAGGGGCCAGTGTGGTGCTGAGCCAGCCGAAGGGAGTCGAACCCGGACGGGCCGCGGCTCTATCGCGTCTGGAGCGATGCTCAGGGCGAAACGCACCTGGAGGAGATCAATATCGCCACCAAGGGGCGCGCGACGATTCCCGGCATCGTCATGAATTTCTCCGGCGTCGTTACTGGCCCGGGCGGTCCGCGCGGCGGCGAGAAACTCCATAACACCGGTGTACGCCAGTTCGCCATCACCGTCTTTGGCGAGATTGATGTGGAGGCCAGCGACGGAACCCGCGCTCACTTGAGGACTGGCGACATGAGCTTCATCGAGGACGTGACCGGCAAAGGCCATCGCACCTTTGAAACCGGTTCTCAGAGCGTGTTCCTGCGCGTACCCGAAGGCTTTGATGTGAAGAAGTGGGCGGCCGGACAACAGTAGCCTGGAACCTAACCGGGCTCGGACGTTTTACCTAGCGGGGCCCAGGCTGACAATTCCCGGTCAGCGTTGACGCGTTTCCGGTAGAGGCGGGCTGTGAGGCTCTGCCGATGGACTATCGATTTGCGTGTGCTGCAGGATCCGGTCCTGGTTGTCGCAGAAGGCCTCAATCAGTTCCGTGTCCGGTAGTAGCGTCAGGATCGTCTCCATGGTCCAGGGTTCCACGTAGGCTTTGGGATCATCGATCGTCACGGATAACGCCATGTGCCCGAAGTCCACGCGGCGAAAGCGTTCGGTCACACGCAGGGCGTCGCTGCTGGGGCGTCCCTTGGCTGTATCGATCCATCCGCCGTCTCGAAATCCGCTGGATTGGACAACAAACGTATCGCCTTCCCAGCGCCCGGTGGAGTATCCCAGCCAAGTAGGGACGTCCACCGGCGCCGGCGGGCGTCCATCGGTGAATACCTGGCGGAAGATCATGCCGACCAGCGTCTCGTATAGGATCGCTGTCAACCCCGGGCTTTGGACAATCTTAAAGGGGCCGCCTCCGAAATTGATGCGCGGAACCCCCGGAGGCAGGCAGTAGCCCAGTGGATCGTCGATGTGATTCCGGCTGGAACGCATCCGCGCCACGGTTGCGGCCCAAGGCGTCATTTGCACCGCGTCTTGGGGCAGGTCCTTGGCGAGGTCAAAGTAGTAACTCTGCACAAAGCAGCGGGATCCATCGTAAATGCCGCAAGGGGCAGCCCAAATACCGGACAAGTCAGGCGTGCCGTCCGCTAGGGTGGGCGCTTCAGCGGTCAGGTCTGGCGATCCATCCGCAAGGCGAGGTATCCCGGGTGTCGGATAGTCCAGCCACTGCGCGGCCAGCGGCATCGCGGCCAGCAAATAGCACGGCACTCCAGTAAACACACATCGTAGGGGCGAACCCGATCAGGCTTCGATCATCGAAGATTGTATACAATTATCCTGGTCACTGCGAACCGGGCCACCGCGAACCGGCTGGTATCGAAGCCATTGGCTGGTCAGTTCGAGCCCAAATCGCCTGGCCGGAACGTTGAAGACCGGGCAACGCCAGGAACGTGTTTTGGCTCTGAAGACGAAACATTGCTCCGGCGTCGTGGGAGGGAACCTTGTTACACACATTACGTTTGATCGTGTTCACCGGCGCCGCCGTGATTGCAGCCGGACAAACCTCGAATTTTCCGGCGGACATCGATCCGGAGTCGATGTCGCGTTTTCCGATTGTCGATCGCTCGGAAATGAAGACGGACGCCGATCGTGCCGCCTACGACTACGTGGTGGGCACGGCGCCGCGGAAGGTTCCGCTGAGAGGCCCCGGCGGGATATCTCTGTACAGCCCGGGCACTGCCGAGCCGATCGATCGCATCAATCGCTACCTGCGTAGCGAAAGCGCCATCGGACGCCGTCTGTTCGAACTGTGCGCCATCCTCGGCGCCTGGGAATTAGAACAGCAATACGAATGGACCGGACACGAAGCAGCAGCACTACAGTTCGGCGTGAGTCAGGAAGCGGTCGACACCATCAAGTACGACCGTCCGGTTGAAGGATTGCCCGAAGACGAGACGGTCGTTATTCAAATGGGCCGCCAGATCCTGCGCGAACACAAACTCGACTCCGAGCTCTACGCGCATGCTGTGAAGCTATTCGGACGGCAGGGCACGCTGGAGGTGGCCCTGAGCATCGGCGACTATGTTCTGGCGGGGATCATGCTGATCACCGCAGACCAGCAGTTGCCGCCGGACAGGCCGCCCCTGCTGCCGGCACGCTGAGCCAGTTGGATTCAAAGTGTCGCGTTTCAGTGGCGACAGTCCGGGGCGCAAAGCCCCCAGGCCTCGATCCGCATTTACGGCACGAGGCCAAACGCAATGATGTTCGATCCCATAGCCGCGGCGAAGTACTGCTTGCCGTCGAACATATAGGTCATTGGCGAGGATCGCCACACTTGGCCCGTGGGCCACTGCCACAACCTCTCCCCGCTTTTCGCGTCGACCGCCGTAAACAGTCCGCCATCTTCGCCGAACAGCACCAGGCCGCCCGCCGTCGACAGCACACCGCCCCAGGAGTTGGCCGGCCCAGTCTGCGGAAGCTCCCAAACAGGTGCTCCCGTCGCGATATCGAACGCGCGGAGAATCTGCTGCCCGGGTTCGCGCCGCCAGAGGCCGCCCATATAGCCCGCGCCGGCTTTCCACTCAACGTCCCGCTTGATGAAGTTCGCGCAGTCTTCCAGCGTCTGTACGTAGTAAAGCTGTGTATCCGGGTTATACGAAGTCGAGTACCAGTTCGTCGCGCCCTCCAAGGACGGACAAACGCGGGTTCCCTCGGTAGAGGGTTCCTGGTTGGGATTGACTACCGGGCGCCCATCGGCTCCGATCTCATTGGCCCAGGTCAACTTGTCGACGAAGGGCTTGGACAGGAGCCGCTCTCCGGTCAAGCGGTCAAAGACGTAGAAAAAGCCATTGCGATCGGCATGCACCAGGAGCTTGCGCGGCCGTCCTTCCCAATCGGCATCGATCAGCACAGAGGGAGCTTGCGCATCGTAGTCCCACACATTGTGCGGCGTGAATTGGTAATACCAGCGCAGTTTCCCGGTCTTGCCTTCCAGCGCGACCACGGAACTGGAATAGAGATTATCGCCGCCGCGTTCATCTCCCACCAGATCATTGCCTGGGTTGCCGGTAGACCAATAGACGAGGTCAGCATCGGGATCGTAGGAGCCGGTCATCCAGGTGACCGCGCCGGGGTGGTTTATCTCATCGCCGATCCAGGTTTCCGATCCTGGCTCGCCCGGGAGGGGAACGGTCCAGAATCGCCAAGCCTCCTTACCGGTGGCCGGGTCGAATGCCGCGATGAATCCACGCGCGCCTTCATCCCCTCCCGCCGTGCCCGAAATCACCAGGCCGCCGGCAACCAAGGGAGCCGACGTGGCGTTATAGTTCTCATGCCAGTCCGCCATCTCGGTGTCCCAGAGCAATTCCCCGGTGTGCCGGTTCAGCGCAATGATATGTGCGTGATCGGTGACCATGAACAGGCGATCGCCAGAGATAGCCACGCCCCGATTGATTCCGCCGGAGGCGTTTCCTACCAGGCCCTTTGTCCGGGGCTGTTGAAAGTGCCAAACCGGGTGGCCAGTGCCGGCGTCGAGCGCCCAACACTCGTTGGCCGCCGTGACGTACATCAATCCGTCCACGACAATCGGCGTTCCTTCCAGCCGTCCCGCGTTCGGGAAATTGAAGACCCACTTCGGGGCGAGGCGAGCCACATTCGATGTGTTGATTTGCGCGAGTTCGCTGAAGCGGTTCCCTGAATCATCGCCATGATAGGTGGTCCAGCCCAGTCTCCGAAGTTACGGCGCGGAAGCGGTCGCCGGACGGACGCAACAGCGCCACATGGTTGTCGTCGGTACGCAACTGCAGTTCCAGCGAGTTCTCATTGATCACAACGCCTTCAATGGTCCGCCCGTCAGTAGTGGTTATCGTCTTCCGGACTTCCGGTGGTCCACCGCGGCCGCGTGGAGGCGCCAGGGTCCTCAGGAAGGCGACCAGCGGCGTCATCTCTTCCGTGTCGAGTGGAAACGCCGGCATTCCTCGCCCGGGCAACCCGCTGGTCAGAAAAGTCGACAGATCCTGATTCGATCGTGTCGCGATCCCGCGTACAATCGAAGGGCCCAACTCCCCTCCGCCACCTTCCGGACCGTGGCAACGCGCACAGCGGCTATCGAAGATCTGTTTGCCGGCGGCCGGGGCCTGGCCCCAAATGGGCCCGGCAGCGGTCATGCATAGAAGAATGATTCCAAGTACGGACTTCTGCATCGTTCTGATTCCTATAAAACTAATTCCTGCGAGGGCCGCCGGCGCGGGCGTCGGTCGATTCCATCTCTTTGTGCAGATCGCGCGCCACGCCGATCGCCATCAACGCCAGCGGCTCGGTTCCGGTGTTCTCGATCGAATGCACCTCGCTGAGCTGAATCGGAATTGCGTCGCCGGTGCCAATGGTTGCGGAATCCGGTGTTCGGCCCGCCAGCGAAACAGTGCCTTCGCCGCCCAGCACGTAATAGAACTGCGCGATGCCCTGGTAGGAAAAGGGTCCGACGGATGCTCCCGCTGGAATCACGATGTGATCAACAAACGCCCATGCTGTCTGGAACACGTCGGGGCCGAGTGCTCGCCGGTATTGCACCGTCCCCTTGCCGCCATGGAACGAGTTCATGTTGCGTAGTTTCGACCCGTCCAGTTGCATGTTGATGAAGACCGGCGTCGGATCCAGCGGCACGTTTTCCCGCGTGTCGCCCAGATCGAAGTTGTCGTACTGCCCTTTGAGCAGCGAAACATTGATATTGAGCCACTGGACCGGCTTGTCGGTGGCGTTGTAGATGGCGTGCGCGTGGCCCAGCCGTGCAGGCGCACCAGCCGGTCCTTTCAGAACGGACGTGCGTCCATCAATGGTGAACTGCGCCTCGCCATCCAGGATGACGAACATCTCTTCGCAATTATTGTGGAAGTGGTGGCCGATGCCGCTGTGCGGGTCGATGACGCCGCGGTGCAGAAACTCCAGGTTGGTATCCAGACTATGGAAGTCCAGCAAAGACGTGAACGCCATCGTCCCGGCTCCGGCGTGCACGGCCGATAGGGGGCGGTACTTTGCGGGGTCAGTGTGGACGATGCGTGATGCCAGGGGCTCCAGCGCACTCAGGGGAGTCAGCATCAGGGCGCCGCCGATGGCGGTGGCCGCTACGGCCAGCGTGAGAATCTTCATGGGACCTCCTCTATGGTTCATCGAACAACAATACGTCGTAGTTCTTGTGCAGGAACGTCTGCTCGATCATTCCCCACACTTCCTGGTGGATGTCGGAAGCGATCCACTTCCGGCGCAGCTCTTCGCTTTCATAGCGAAGCACAAAGCGGTAGTTAACGCCTTCGGGGGCTCGGCCTACGAACGCCTCCCGGAGCTTGATGATCTTCACGTCCAGGTAACCAGCAAATTGCGCGGCGGCGGGCTTGAAGTGCGTCTCGAAGTCCCGCAACATCTGCGTTTCCTTCGCCGGGTCAACCGACATGTCGACGTGAATTTGAATCATCCGCTTCTCCTTGCCGCGACCGGCGGGGAACTCACCGATACACAAGAGGTGTGCCGGAAACCGGCAGCTTCACCCGGTAGAGGCCCGTGATGGCCGTAATGTAGAGAGTGCCCCCGTCATCGCCCCAACCACAATTGGCGGGTGTTTCCGGAGTCTTGACGGTCCCCAGGTGCTTGCCTTCCGGAGAAAACACCCAGACGCCGCCCGGCCCCGCGGCGTACATATTTCCCTGCGTATCGATCTTCATGCCATCCGGAACACCGGGTTCGGTCGAATGGTCGACGTCGGCAAACACGCGGCCGTTACGGACCGTACCGTCGTCGGCGACGTCGTATTGCATCCAGCGCTTGGGCTGCTCGGAATTGGCGACGTAAAGCGTTTTGTAGTCCGGCGAGAACGCCAATCCGTTGGGCCGATGCATGTCGTCGATGATGAGCTGCAGTTTGCCGTCCGCGAAACGGTAGACGCCGTTAAACGGGAGTTCCTTGGCGGGGTCGTCATCCTGCTTCGGGAAGCCGTAGGGCGGATCGGTGAAGTACAGCGATCCATCCCGATGAAAGACCAGGTCGTTAGGGCTGTTCAGCCGTTTACCTTCGAAGCGGTCGACAACCGTGGACACCACGCCATCGCGGCTGATTCGTACAATGCGCCGATTGCCGTGCTGGCATAGGACCACGGCTCCGTCGCGATCGGCCGTCATCCCATTCGGACCGTTGAAGCCGCCCTCCGGCAGGCTGTTGCCGTCATAGCCGCCGGGACGCAGAAGTTCGGTTACGGTGCCATCCGGGCTCCACTGCCGCACGACGTTGCCGATTACGTCGGAAAACCAAAGAGCTCCGTGAGGCCGCCACAATGGCCCTTCGGTAAATGCAAAACCCCCGGCAAGTTTTTCGATGTGTGCACCGGCGGGGACCAGGGAGTCAAACGCCGGATCGATTCTCAGAAAAGACTCCACAGCGAGTCAGCGTATCACAAGGCTGACGCCCGCAACGCACTCGCTCTCCCGGAAAGTCAGAGGATCTCTCCCGCCAAGTAGGGAGTGTGGATGAATGAAAGTAATTCATACAATGACGCCTGGGCTAGCCATGAAACAGATATTGAAACAAGCGGTAGTTGCGGGTGGCTTGCTGCTGTTCGCCGGGGAAGGTTCAGGCTTGCTGAATGGCGCTCCGAATGGCGGTGGCCTGGCGTTCCGGGAGATTGATCAGCAGACCGGCGGATTCTGCACGAACTGAAACTGGACGGCGTCACATCTGGCGTCCCGATGACGTACATGTGGAACGGCAAGCAGTACATCGTGATCGCGACAACGAATCGCCCTGAAGGTGCGGAGTTGGTGGCGCTCACGTCGGGGAATTAACCGCCGAGGCATACGTTTCAGATCATTGGCCTCTCAAGTCTAAGGCACCCTCAAGCACCGGGTGTGACGAATAGACACGTCGTGGTGAAGTTAATAATGATCGGTGCGCGTTTGGGGTCGTCTTGATTTCAGAAGACGCCGGAGCGTGGGCAAGATAAGGACCTCCCAAGAATTCCCGATCGATGCATTCGATGGCCGAGAGGGTTTGTTCGCGGGTAGATTCTTCCTATATGTTTGAACTGCAAGGAGTTCGGCGTGCAGATTCCACGACTCCTCACCAGATAACCTGCGCCAACTACGGATTCAGCCAACCCCCCGCCGAATGGTCCTTGACAACCACTCTCCGCACCGAGACAATACCCACGGCGACGGTTGAAGGTCTTTAGTTTTAGGAGTATCGGATCTTTTTCATGTATATGAGGCGTTTTGTATTGGGGTTTGTGATGCTAGCATCGGCCGGCATCGGCGTTGCAGGCGTAGATTCACGCTCCTTGGTGGATGCGTCGCGGGCGGAGAATCTGCCCCTGGTTCAGGAGTTGCTTAATTCCGGCGCCCCGGTAAACGAAACCGCCGCCGACGGAACCACCGCGCTGCATTGGCTGGTGCGGCTTGAAGACTCCGGGATGGTTGCCCGTTTGCTGAAGTCCGGAGCGGACGTTAACGTTGCGGATGGGAACGGCGTTACGCCTCTTTATGTCGCGATTTCCCTGGCGAATCTGGATCTCACGAACCTCCTCTTGAATGCGGGGGCAGATCCGAATGCCGTCCATCTGAGCGGCGAGAACCTCCTGATGCTCGCCACGCATGTGGGTGAGCCCGGCATCGTGCGTGCGCTGCTGGATCACGGCGCCGACGTCAATTTTGTGCAGGCCGAGGCGGGAGCAACACCGCTGATGTTGGCGGTGCGCGAAGGTAATCCCAAACTTACACGGATCCTGCTGGATGCCGGCGCGGAGGTGAACGTGGCGACTTTCCCCGGTGAAAAGCCCGAGCGTCTACCGCCGGGCTTTGGCGGAGGGTCACACGGGGAAGGCATCGTGCGGGGAGGGATTCCGCCCCGCGGGCAGCAGACCCCGGCGATTGGCGGGATGACGGCTCTGTTCTATGCGGCTCGCGATGGGAACCAGAAGCTGGTTCAGATGCTGCTGGATGCCGGCGCGGAGATTGATGCGGCGGAAGCGAACAACATTACCCCGTTGCAGGCGGCGCTGGGTAGCGGGAATTTCGATGTGGCGGCGTATCTGATTGATCGCGGCGCGGACGTGAATTCCGCCGACGATTACGGCCGGACGCCGCTTTGGCTTGCCATCGACTATCGCGATCTCGATATCGCGCGGTCAGGCGAGGAACACAACAATCTGGTCGACCGGGAAGGGGCGATGGAATTGATCCAGAAACTCCTCGCCGCGGGTGCGAACGTCAACGCGCAAACCACCGAGTATCCTCCGGTCCGGCGCTACCTGCGCCCGTTGGGCGATTTTTCCTGGGTCAACATTATTGGGCAAACTCCGTTCTTCCGCGCCGCGCTTTCCGGCGATATTGAGTTGATGCGTTTGTTGCTCGACCACGGCGCCGATCCGAACATCGAAACCGAGGCGGGGTCGACAGCATTGATGGCCGCGGCGGGAATGGATTGGGTCTATCAGCAGACCTACACCGTCAGCCCGGAGGCTTCATTAGACGCAGTGAAGCTTTGCGTCGAACTCGGAGCGGATGTAAATCAAACCAATTCGATGGGGCTGGCCGCGGTTCATGCCGCTGCCAACCGTGGTTCGGATGACATTATTCAATATCTGTTCGATCAAGGCGCCGATCTCACGATTAAGGATGAGATCGGGCGTACCCCCTACGTGTGGGCTCAGGGAGTTTTCCTGGCAACGAATGGAGCGATCGAAAAACCGGAAACGATGGCTTTGATCCAACGACTCCTCGGCGAGTCGGCAGGCGAGTGACGAATGAAATTGTGGATTCCAGCCCTTGGCTTAATGTTCGTGGCCGGAGCCGTTTTTTACGGCCAACCGCGGAAAGCTGACAATGCCGAGTCGGCATTGATCAATCAATACTGCACCGGTTGCCATAACCAGACGGCGCACGCCGGCGGATTGGCTCTGGACGGTCTTGACCCAGCCGATGTTGGCGCGCACGCTGATACCTGGGAAAAGGTGGTTCGGAAGGTCCGGGCAGGAATGATGCCGCCCTCCGGGATGCCCCGGCCGGCTCGCGAGACATTGGACGATTTCGCGGCGGCGCTGGAAGCACGGTTGGACCAACACGCCGCTGCTCACCCCGAACCGGGATCGGTTGCCCTTCATCGGTTGAACCGTGCCGAGTACGCGAACGCCATCCGGGATCTGCTGGCGCTCGAAGTGGATGTATCGACGATGCTCCCCGCCGACGATGCCAGTGACGGCTTTGACAATATCGCCGTGGCATTGAAGGTTTCGCCGGCTTTGATGGAAAGCTATGTTTCGGCCGCCGCAAACATCAGCCGGCTTGCCGTGGGGGATCAGGGGACCGGATCCTCCACCGAACTGTACCGCGTTCCGCGGGGGCTGTCCCCGGACCAACATGTCGAAGGCCTTCCGCTGGGGACTCGCGGTGGCATGTTGGTTACCCATAATTTTCCGCTGGACGCGGAATATACATTGAAGTTCGGCGCCGGCGGACGCCGTGGGCTGGGCGCCTCCCGCCCGGACTCCACGGAATATCTTGAAGTGACTCTGGATGGGGCCCGGCTCAAACGATTTGAGCTTGGACGTGGGCCCGCGGAGCTCAAGACAAACATCCCTGCCGGTCCGCATCAGATCGGCTTCGCGATCGTGGACGGATATCGGCCGGGCCTGCAGGAGCTTTGGAGCTCCTTCGGCGGCGGTGCTGGCGTCAGCAGCCTGGAAATCGTTGGGCCGTCCAACGCGACCGGTCCCGGAGACGCGCCCAGTCGGCGCAAAGTGTTCATCTGCCACCCGGACGCCGATTCCATCGAAGAGAGCGCCTGCGCGAAGAAGATCCTGACGAATCTTGCGACGCTGGCCTATCGCGGCTCACCCACCGATGAACAAATTGATACCCTGATGAGCTTCTATGAATCCGGCCGAAACTCACCGACGGGCGCAAGAACCTTCGACGCCGGTATCCAGCGGGCATTGGCGCGGATCCTCGCCGATCCCCAGTTCGTCTTCCGCTTCGAAGCCGAGCCGGCCGATGCCGCGCCAGGTGAGATCTATTCCATTAACGATCTCGAACTGGCGTCGCGGCTCTCCTTCTTCATTTGGAGCAGTCTTCCAGACCAGGAACTCTTGGACGTCGCGGCAAAGGGCCATCTCCACAATCCCGAGGTCCTGCGGGAACAGACGCTCCGGATGCTCGCCGATCCGCGTTCTCACGCGCTGGTGGAGAACTTCGCCGGACAGTGGCTCGGGTTGCGGCAGGTGAAGAATGCGGATCCACAGACCCGCGGCTTCACCGAAAACATCCGTCAGTCGATGATCCGCGAAACGGAGATGTTTTTCGAGAGCATCATCCGCGAGGATCGCAGCATCCGTGACCTGCTGGACGGCGATTATACGTTTCTGGATGAGACGCTCGCCAGACACTACGGAATCGACGGGATTCATGGCAGCCGGTTTCGCCGCGTGGAACTTTCCGAGAACGATCCGCGCCGCGGCTTGCTGGGCAAGGGAGCGATCCAGTTATTCACGTCGGTTGCCACGCGAACCTCGCCTGTTACACGGGGCAAGTTTGTCTTGGAGAACCTGATTGGGGTGCCGGCTCCGCTGCCTCCGCCAAATGTTCCGGCGCTTGAGGATGCCGGCGGAACCGGGGAGATCCCGGGGTCGGTTCGCGCACAGATGGAGCTTCATCGTCAAAATCCGGTCTGCGCTTCGTGCCACAAGATCATGGATCCGATCGGATTCTCGATGGAGAATTTTGACCTGATCGGGCGATGGCGCGATATGGACGGCGGGCAACCCGTGGATGCCACCAGTGTGCTGGTTGACGGTACTCCTCTGGATGGAGTGGCGACGCTGCGCGCCGCCCTACTGGACCGGTTCGACGTCTTCGCGCGCACACTAACCGAAAAGCTTTTGACTTACGGGCTTGGCCGCGCCGTTCACTCCAACGACATGCCCACCGTCCGGAACGTGGTGCGCCAGGCATCGGAACAAGATTATCGTTTTTCCTCGCTGATTGTGGGGATCGTCCAAAGTGAGCCGTTTCAAACGCGGCGCAAAGCCGGGTCTAATCCGTTGGCCCAGAATTAGAGGTCTGATCATGTTCATCACCAAGAAACACCTTCCCCGGCGGACATTCCTCCGCGGCGCTGGAGTCGCCATATCGCTGCCATTTTTGGAATCGATGGTTCCCGCGCAAACGCCGACCGCCCAGACGGCGGCCGCGCCCAAACCCCGGCTGAGCTGCATCTACGTTCCGCATGGCGCGACGATGGACAAGTGGACCCCGGCGGCGGTGGGTCGCAACTTTGAGTTCACCGAGATCCTGAAGCCTCTGGAGCCGTTCCGCGACTACATCAACGTCGTATCCGGAACCGGACATGCGTCTGCGTCGGGCGTGGATTCCGATGCGGGCGCCGACCACACGCGCTCGGCCGCGGTCTTTCTGAGTGGCGCGCCACCGCAACGCGACCGGACATTTGTGGGGCCGACGATCGACCAGATTGCCGCCGAGCACATCGGTCAGGACACGCCGTTGCCGTCGATTGAGCTGTCCATCGAAAACGTCGCCCTGAGCTGCAGTCCCGGATATCCCTGCGGCTATGCGAATACGATCTCCTGGAAAACGCCTGAGCTGCCGAATCCTATGGAGAATAATCCGCAGGTGATCTTCCGGCGGATGTTCGGCGAAGGCACGACTACCGAGCAGCGGACCGAGCGTCGCGTGGAGGCAAAGAGTATTCTGGACTCCGTGCTCGGATCGGCGTCTAGCCTGGAGCGGGAGCTGCCTTCGAGCGATCGCGCGGCGTTGTCACAGTATCTGGACAACGTTCGTGAGATTGAGCGCCGTATCGAGCAGGCTGAGCAGAGCCTGCGGGACGACATCGAAATCCCCCCCTCGCCGGCCGGGATTCCCAACGCCGTCGAGGATCATTTCAAGCTCATGTTTGATCTTCAGGTGCTGGCGTTCCAGACGGAGACGTCACGAATCGCCACCATGATGTACGCGCGGGATACCAGCGAAGCCGTTTATCCCAATAGCGGGGTGCGCGAGGGATTCCATGTGGCTTCGCATCACTCCAACAATCGGGCGAACATGGACCGATTCGCGGTGATCAATAACTATCATGCCGCGATGTTCGCCTATTTCATGGAGAAGCTGAAGGCGACACCGGACGGCGACGGGAATCTGCTTGACCATTCGATCCTGCTTTACGGCAGCAGCATGAGCAACGGCAACCAGCACAATCACGACCCGTTGCCCGTGATCCTGGCAGGCGGCGGAGCCGGGAGGCTCACCGGCGGGAAGCACGTCGCGGCCGAACCGCACACCCCGATGTCAAATCTGCTGTTGTCGATCCTTCATAAGCTCGGGGTGGAAGCGGAATCGCACGGCGACAGTACCGGCACGATCGACGTTTAGGTCTGGAAGAAACGAATGACTCCTTTGAAGAACAGGCGTGAAATTCTGAAGCTCGGGGCCGGGCTGGGCCTCTTGGGGCTCTCGCTCCGCGGTCAGTCCGGACCGCTCCCGTTGAACACTACCGGACTGGAGCACGTCGGCATGACGGTGAATGATCCGGAGGCGACGGCCAAGTTCTACGGGCGTGTTTTCGATCCGCAGTTGTTCAAGGAGCGCGAAATTCCCAATCGCTTCTACGTCCGAACCGGCATCGCCTATCTGGCTTTCGGCATCACCGATCCGGATGAGATGCAAAGCATCGATCACTTCTGCGCCCTGGTCCAGAACTATGGCGCGAATGTCCGAACGGCAATCACCGACGCCGGGATTCCCATGGGCGCCAGCCCATTGAGCATGCCGGCCGATCCTGACGGCATCCGTCTTCAACTGTTAAACGTCCCTGGCGGCCTCGCGGGCTCCATCATTCCCGGGGGCCGCATCTCCCAGGAGGAGCCGGCCGTGGAGGCGGTAGGGATCGATCACATCATGTTGGCGGTCACGGATCTGGAAGCCGCCGACAAGTTCTGGGGCATTTTCTTTGGTGATGCAACGCGTCAGGACGGCCGCCTCTGGTATCAGGTCGCCAACACGCGGCTTGGCCTCCAACGGGTGGCCACCGGCGAACAGCCGCGCATCCATCACCTCAGTTTCCGCGTCGCGGGATTTGACCGATCGAAGGCGTCCGACAAAATCGCGGCTCTGGGGGGAAAGATTGTCGATTCCGGCCCCAACGATCCGTTGATGTTTCAGGATCCTAACGGCTTTTTGATCGGATTGAGATCCTCGGTGACAAGCGTCGTTCGCCGCGGACCATGCTAAGAACGAGTACTCCTTTCTCCTCTCGGCGTTTTCAGGCGTAGCTCGGCAGGTTAGACCGATCCGGTTGGACGTCCTCTCATTTGCCCTTGTTCTTTCTCTGCGATCTCCGCACACTCATGGAGTTCCCGCCTCAACTCGCCAGGCGACATCAGCAACATCGTGAATCACGGCAGGGGCTTTGACATGCCTGGCGGCTGGATGCACCATGGATTTTCCTGGCTGGCGGGGCGGAAGGGATTGTTTCTCCTGACGCGGCTCGGTAAAGTAACTTGAATTGGTTTTGTGGCGCCGGGGCGGAGCTGAATCCCTCCAGGCCGCGCGGAGGTAAGAGATCGTGAGACGGTTGATTGTCGTGGCAATAGGGTTACTGGCGATGGTGCACACCTGGCTGGGGGCGCAGGAGCCTCAGGCCATGCCCATAGTGGAGTATTCCGCTGGGCAATCGGCGGCAGGCAAGATTGCCTATGACCAGAACTGCCTTTCCTGTCACGGGCGGACCTTGGACAATGGGCAATTCGGACCGCCGCTGCGTGGCGCGACGTTCAATATGAACTGGGCTGGGGGGACCGTCGGCGACTTAGTAGACTACATCTCAACGCGAATGCCACCCGCGACTCCGGGATCACTGGGCGCGGAGACCTACGCCAACATCGCGACGTATGTACTGTCCTCGAATGGCATCGGTCCCGGTCCGCGCGACATGCCCACCGATGCGGTCGCGTTGGCGAATCTACGGATTCCAGGAGCCGGCCAGCGCCGGGGTGCTCCTGGCGGCGGATTGACCCCGGGTGTCGCGCTCCCGAACGCGCCGCCGCCCAGCACGCTGCTGGAGCAAATGACGCCGGTCACCGACGAGATGCTGGCCAATCCGTCGGCAGGCGACTGGCTGACGTGGCGCCGCACCCTGGATAGTCAGGGCTACAGTCCTCTGCAGCAGATTGACCGTTCCAATGTGAAGAATCTGCGGGTGGCATGGAGTTGGTCGCTGCCGCCAGGTCCCAATACTGCCGCACCACTGGTGCATGACGGCGTGATGTTCGTGCAAGGCTTCACCGATCAGGTCGAGGCGTTGGACGCGGTCACTGGGGATCTCCTGTGGCACTGGCAACGGCCTCTACCGCAAGGGGCTGTGCCGGCTGTCAAGAAGGGCATCGCTATCTACGGCGATACGATCTTTGCAGGGACTTCGGATGTCCATGTAGTGGCGCTGGATGCACTTACGGGCAAATTGCGATGGGATACCGCCATCGGAATGCAGGGAATGCGATTGACCGGCGGGCCGGTCGTGGCAAAGGGAAAAGTAATCCTTGGCACTACCGGCCAACTCCCCGGTGGAAACTTCATCGTGGCGCTGGACGCGGAAACAGGAGCGGAGGCGTGGCGCTTCCGGACCATCCCGCGGCCGGATGAGCCCGGAGGAAATACCTGGAACGGACTGCCGGATGACAAGCGGACCGGTGGTTCGGCATGGGTCCCAGGAAGCTATGATCCGGAACTGAACCTTGTCTACTTCGGCGCCGCGCCCACCTATGATACGGGTCCGCTGCGCATCGCTTCCACCGAGCCTGGCATTACGAATGACGCGCTCTACACCGACTCCACCATCGCTTTGAACCCCGACACAGGCGAACTGGCATGGTACTACCAACACGTGGCCAACGATCAATGGGACTTTGACTGGGTCTTTGAGCGCACTCTGTTGAAGCTGCCGGTGGACGGCGAGGAAAAAACGGTTTCCGTGACAGCCGGCAAGATCGCGCTGTATGACGTGGTGGAGGCCGCAACAGGCAAGTACGTTTTTTCGTTTGATATGGGCCTGCAGAACATCGTGACCGCGATTGATCCTGAAACGGGCAAAAAGACGATCAACCCGGCCATGGTGCCCGGTGACGGGGAAGCGAAGATCGTGTGTCCGCACGCAGGCGGAGCTCGGAGTTGGATTCCTCCAGCCTATAATCCGGTAACCAAAATCCTTTATACACCGCTGGTGGAATCCTGCATGGACCTGATTCCGACCGGGCCCGAGGAACGAGGATTCCTGACTACGGGCGTGCGGGTCAGTATGCGCCCGAGGCTGGATAGTGACGGGCTGTACGGACGGATCCAAGCAACGAACCTGGAGACTAAGGAGACGGTATTTATTCAGCGGGAACGTGCTCCGGAGACGTCGGGGATCCTGGCGACTGCCGGTGGGTTAATCTTCTCCGGATCAATTGACCGGTACTTCAGCGCACATAATGACCAAACCGGAGAGGAGCTGTGGCGTGTCCGTCTGAACGATGTCCCGGGCTCGGCGCCGGTGTCCTTCGAGGTGAACGGCAAACAATACATCGCGGTAACGGTCGGCAACGGCAGTGCCCATGCCGCAACCTGGCCCGGCTTGGTGCCGGAGATCCAAAATCCTCCCGGCCGGGGCGGGTCGGTGTGGGTGTTTGCGCTTCCTGAATAGCGCCGCCAGTTGGCTGATCGTTTCGAGGCCGTAGTCAGCGTCGAGGTTATACCTACGGTGCCAACGAGAGGGTTTGCGGGTGCCGGTCCGCAAGAAGGCGGAATGCCTATTGCAGGTCAGCTTCGAGAATTGTGCGGAACCCTGGATACACGCACATGCAATAGGCGGACCGATGAAGTAAAATCGTCCTGGCATGAATTCTCTGTTCCGGTTACGACACAAGTTTTTGATGCTTCCCTTGGCGCTGTTCTGTTTCCTGTGCGCAATTCCGATGTACGGCCAAGCAGGGTCCGATGGAGCCGATTGGAAATACATCAGTGGTGGCCCGGGCGGCACGAAGTATTCGCCGCTGGCGCAGATTGACGCATCCAACGTCGGCCAGCTTGAAATCGCGTGGCGCTGGAAGTCAGAGAACTTCGGGGCTCGGCCGGATTTCAATTGGGAGGTCACGCCGCTGGCCGTGGGTGGGAAGCTGTTCTTTTCGGCGGGCTCCCAGCGCGCGGCGGTCGCGGTGGACGGCGCAACCGGCGAAACCTTGTGGACCTACCGGCTCGATGAAGGAGAACGGGGGGATCGTTCGCCGCGTGGCAACAACCGAGGCGTGGCGTATTGGTCCGACGGGCAGGGAAATGGGCGGGTGCTGCTGATCACGCGCGGCTATCAGTTGGTGGCGCTGGACGCCGATACCGGGATCCCGGTGGATGAATTTGGCAGCGATGGCATCGTGGATCTCTGGGTGGGACTGCTGGAGGGAACGGGGCGCGAGGTCGAGCCGGGCAGATCAGCGCGACTTCTCCGGCGATGGTGGTGGGCGATGTGGTGGTTGTCGGCGCGGCATTGCGGTCCGGCGGAGCTCCGCCGTCCAAGACGAACGTGCCCGCCTATATTCGCGGCTATAGCGCGCACACGGGCGAGTTGCTATGGACGTTTCACACGATTCCTCGTCTGGGCGAATTCGGCAACGATACCTGGGAGGACGATTCCTGGCAGTACACGGGCAACACGGGGGCGTGGGCGCCGATGGCCGCGGACCTCGATCTTGGGTATGTTTATGTGCCGACCGAAACTCCCACGGGTGACTACTATGGCGGGCATCGGCCGGGCAGCAATGTTTTCGCCAATAGCCTGGTCTGTCTGGATGCGCGGACTGGAAAGCGAATCTGGCACTACCAGTTGGTCCATCACGATATCTGGGATTGGGATGTCGCCTCGCAACCGGTGCTGCTGGATGTGACGGTGGATGGAAAGCCGATCAAGGCGGTGGCGCAAATCACCAAGCAGGGTCTCACGTTCGTCTTCGATCGCGTTACGGGCGAGCCCGTGTGGCCGATTGAAGAGCGTCCGGTTCCGCAGGGGAATGTGCCCGGGGAATGGTATTCGCCGACGCAACCCTTCCCCACGAAGCCGCTTCCGTTTGACCACACCGGGATCAGTGAAGACGATCTGAATGACCTGACGCCGGAGATCAAGGCGGAGGCGATGCGCATCGCGTCGCAGTTCAAACTCGGGCCGGTGTACACGCCGTCGATCCTGGAAGGAGACGGCGGTAAGCTCGCCACGCTGATCGTTCCGCATAACCAGGGTGCGGCGAACTGGCAGGGCGCGGCGGCGGATCCGGAGACGGGCACGCTTTACATTCCGTCGGAGACGACGTGGTGGGCGAGCGCGCTGCGTCCGGGCAGTGATCGCGGCAGCGACATGAATTATGTCGGCGCGTTCATTCGCGTGGAAATGCCGCTGGGCCTGCCGATCGTGAAAGGTCCGTGGGGACGCGTGACGGCGATCGATCTCAACACGGGCGATCGCTCCTGGATGGTGCCAAACGGGCATCCGCCGCAGTATGTTGTCGATAACCCCGCGGTGAAGGGCATCGACTTGAGCGGGCTGGGACAGCCCGAACGCGCGCCGCTGCTGGTGACGAAGACGTTGCTGTTCGCGGGCGATGGCAGCGGTCAGTTCTCGGGCGGTCCTGGCGGAGGCGGTCCTCTGTTCCGAGCTCTGGATAAAGCCACCGGCAAGACGCTTCACGAAATGCAGTTGCCCGCGAATGAAACCGGAATCCCGATGACGTATCTGGCGGACGGCAAGCAATACATCGTGGTGGCGGTGGGAGATCGCGGGTTTCCGGCGGAGTTGGTGGCGCTGACCCTGCCGGACCCGAACGCTCCTCAGGGGCGCGGAGGTCGGGGTGGTCCCGGTGGACCGGGAGGTCCAGGCGCAGGTCCCGGAGGCCGAGGTGGTCCGCCCCCCGGCGCTAATCCGCGATAGGGCCGGAAGTTAGCGCACCGGCGCCGCCCGTCGAGTGGTCCATGATGTAGGTGCGATCGTGGCCACCTTGAATTCGTCGCGAATCATCGCGAGCACATTCATGACGTCCTTTGCGTTCCGTTCTCTCCGGTGCTCCGATTGATCCACGCCGAAGACGGGTTGGGGGTCGCGGCATGAAAGCGTCTTAGGCGGACACCGTTAGCAAATGATGTATACGCCGTGTATACTTTCCTGTTACGGGACAAACCACGGTGCCGGCCTTTTTCGGAGGAGGGAGAAATCGACCCTCCGGCTACGACCCATTGACAGGTCAGTTTGCCAGTGTTAATTCGCCGGAGACTCCAACTGGGCAACTGCATCCAGTTCGATGCTCCGAAGACGAGATCCCCAAGGTATGAAGCCAACGAATTCAGTTAAAAAAGAGTGAAGAAGGCTGCTGGCAATCTCGCGCTAGGGCTCGCGTTGGTGGCTGGGCTGGCGTTGCGGGCGGAGTCCCCCCGAGGCCAAGGGCAAGCTTTCGGATCCGGATGGCCTACGGGGTGAAAGCAGCCGGACGGTGACCGTAAGCACTCGTCCTGTACCGATGCCCTGTGATGGGACCGCGTATTTAAGGAAGAAAGGTGTTGTGAATGACAGATAAGAAACAAGAAATGAAGCGTCCGAGCCGACGTGGATTGTTGCAGGCGGCTGTCACCGTTGCCCCCCTGGCCATCTTCTCGCGAACCGCAAAAGCGCAACAGCAGAAGCCGAACTTTCTATTTCTGATGGCCGATGACCTGGGCTACGCGGACCTTTCCTGTTACGGCCGCCGCGACTACACAACACCGAACATTGACCGGCTGGCGGACCAAGGAGTGAAGTTCACACAAGCCTACGCGAACTCCGCGGTCTGCACGTCAACGCGGGTTGCGTTGGCGACCGGACGCTATCAGCATCGCCTGGAGGTCGGACTGTATGAGCCCCTGGGCGGCAACAATGCGAACGCGGGCCTGCCTCCCGGGCACCCAACCATCGCGTCCGCGCTCAAAGATGTCGGCTACGGAACCGCGCTGATCGGAAAGTGGCACATCGGCGATGTTCCCGCATTTGGTCCGACGCGCAACGGATACGACCACTTCTGGGGTTTTGCCGAAGGTGCATTAGATTACTTCACGCACAAGTACGGCGGTCCTGATTCGCCTCCAGGATTGTGGGATGGGGAGGTTCGCGTCGAAGAGCATGGATATCTGACCTACCTGATCGCGGAAAAGACGAATCTCCACATTCGCGATTGGGCGGAAAGCGGTACTCCCTTCCTGGCGAGTGTGCATTTCAACGCTCCACATTGGCCTTGGGAAGGTCCTGAGGATGGAGCGGCCGCGGAGGCCGGCGGGCTATCCAGTTTCGAGGCGGGCGATCTGGCAACCTACGGCAAGATGGTTCGCGCCATGGATTACTCGGTGGGAAGCATCCTGGAGCAACTGGAAGCCAGTGGAGTTGCCGACAACACGGTGGTTGTCTTCACTAGCGACAACGGGGGGGAACGCTTCTCGGATACGTGGCCGTTTACCGGCAGAAAGACGGAGCTCCTTGAAGGGGGCATTCGGATTCCCGCGATCGTGCGTTGGCCCGGACATATCGCTCCAGGCAGTGAAACCGACCAGGTCGCGATGTCCATGGACTGGATGCCGACTTTCGTCTCGATGGCCGGCGGCAAGATTGACCCGGCCTATCCGAGCGACGGTATGGATCTGACCGCGGCGTTGCAAGGCGCCTCGCCAGTTTCGCGCAAGGTCTTCTGGCGCTATCACGCTAACGGCCAGCACGCCATGCGGGAAGGCGATATGAAATATCTGATGATCAACGGCAACGAGTTCCTGTTTAACGTGCTCGCGGATCCGCTGGAAAGGGCGAATCTTTCCCGAAAGATGCCGGATGTGTTCGAAGATATGAAAATTGAATTCGACGAATGGAACGGGCAGATGCTGAGCGAGGACCAGGTTCGCAACTCCTACAGCTTCTTCCCACGCCAGCTCGCCGATCATTACAACCCGGTGGGCGCACCTCGCAGGCCGGCCGCGGCGAAACCGAAGCCGTCGAACTAGAATCCACTCCGATCCTCTCGGACGCACGAAGACCAGCATTTTGGCGATGGGGAGGGGCAGCGGTGCTTCGCGGTCCGGAGGGGACATGTCGATTTGGATTGTCTGCGCGGATTCTCGTTGTGGATGGAACGACGTTGGAATTCGTGGACAACTGGGTCTATCTAAAGGCAAAATCCTATCGCGGAAGTGGATTTGCCGCGATGGCGTGTAACCAGCGGGACCTTCCTGGCCGCCTTTGCAAGGAGTGCGAGTCTCGTAATGTAAGTCCGCCGTAAGGGCAGCCAGCGCAAGCGATCGTCCATTGACTCGTGAAACGAGAATAGGAATACAACCGACCATGACGATTACAAATCGAGGGATCCTATCCGCGGCTTTGGCCGGCGCAATATTTGCGGCGTTGACGGCTTGCTCGCAAGGAGCCGCGGAAGTGCGGACGATCAGCGAAGCCGATTGCACAGCCGAGAGACTGGGTGACAGTATTCCTGTTTCGGCGATCGGGGAGCCGGTATCCGCCGTGACGCTCAGTGAGCCGGAGTGGACTCCTGCCGCGGACGGAGAGCCTGGCTATTGCACCGTCACCGGCGCCATGGCTCCGGTGGACCAATCTCCCGATGCGCCGGATATCAACTTCCGGGTGGCGCTCCCAGCGACCTGGAACGGGCGCTCGGCCCAGTTGGGCGGCGGCGGGATGAACGGGATGATCCCGGGACTCACTGGCGGCCCGAACTCGCCGTTTGCGCGGGGATTCGTCACCTATGGCAGTGATTCCGGCCACCAGGCCGGCTTTGGTTTCCCCGGAGGAGCGAAAAGGAAAAGGCAAGGGTGCATTCCCCAAGGGAGCGTTCGCAAAAGGTTTCCCCAAGGGCGGATTTGCGAAAGGAAAAGGTCCAGGAGGCGCGAAGGGGCCCGCGGGTCCGCCACCGAATAACAACTGGGCTTTGAACGACGAAGCGATCAAGAACCTGGGCTACATGCAAATGAAGAAGACCCACGATGCGGCCATGGTGCTGATCGATCGGATGTACGGCGGCGAGCCAGAATACAACTACTATGTCGGATCGTCGCAGGGCGGTCGGGAAGCCTTGACCGTCGCGCAACGCTATCCGGAAGATTACGATGGGGTTGCGGCAAACGTCCCGATTGTGAATTTCTCTTCCCTGATGCTGACGCCGGCGCGGATTCGCATTCAGGAGATCCCCGCTGAGAATTGGGTCACTCGTGCAAAGATCAACGCCATCCGCGGCGAGTTCATGCGCCAGTGCGACGGGCTGGATGGCCTGGTCGACGGCATCATGAACAATTACATGGCCTGCCGCGCGACTTTCGACATCAAACAGGGTGAGCCAGGCCGCGATCCCTGGGCCGCCAAGCGCTGTCCTAACAACGTCGATCCAAACCCGGCCGATGAGTCCGCGAATGCCTGTCTGACCGACGGGCAGATCTCGACGCTCGAGTTCATCTACAGCCGGTACCCGTTCGCTGAACCGTTGGCAAATGGTGTCTCCACGTTCGGTATGTGGCTTCCGAACACGGACCCCGGCGGAAGCAGCCTGATCGCGAACGAACGGTTCTTGGGCCAGGAAGGCGCCTCACGGGACGCTCGCAAGTTCACCTGGCTCGGCGAACTCGGCGTGATCGGCTTCCTGATGCAGGATCTCGACGCGAATCCGCTGGATTACACGGAGGGCGGCAAGTTCTCTGCGCGGCGCGCCGAACTTTCTCCGTGGCTCGATTCCACCAACCCAGACCTATCCGCCTTCGCCGAGCGTGGTGGCAAGATGATCGTCGCGATTGGCACGAATGATACGCTGGCATCGCCCGGCGCCCAGCTTGACTACTATCAGTCCGTACTGGACAAAATGGGCCGCTCCGATGTGGATCAATTCGCACGGTTCTACGTGTTGCCGCAGACCGGGCACGGCCTTTCGGGGACCAATTACACGACCGACGGTGACGGAAACGCAATTGAGGCGAATCCGATTCCCAACTCCTTTGACCGTTTGACGCTGCTGGTGGATTGGGTGGAAAACGGTGCGGCTCCCGGAAAGTCGATTGAAGTCACAGGCGGGGATCGCAGCTTGCCGATGTGCTCGTATCCCGAGTATCCCAAGTACAGCGAAGGTCCAACGAATCAGGCATCTTCCTACGCCTGCAGTGCTCCTTGAGGCGGTCCGGCGCCCATTCCGCTGTGGCGCGCCGTGCCGGGTTTCTATTCAGTGGAGAGCGAACTAGGGACCCTGTCGACCAAGTTGCTGTTAACCGGCCCACCCATTGACGATTGGTTAACTATTGCGCGGATTCGGTCGGGAGATGCGCGAGATTATCGGTCATGCATACTACCCTCGGCAGATCATTCGAAAATGATCAGCACTTTGAGGCTAACGCCCTGCCTTCTGACCTTGGGGCGGGACCCGGGGAACCACGAGGCATCCTGACTCCAGCTTTTCAACGGCAGCGGCCAACCGGCTTCGCATGCCTTCGCGCATACGGCTGCCCGCCAACGCCCGTTTTAGCCCTCCGAAGAATCCGCCAAGGAGATCAACGCGGGATCGGTTTACGTACAGCAGGTACATTCCTGGAATGGAACTATCGATTGGATCGTCAATCGCCACGGTCAACCCCAGGGAGGAATCGAAGTAATGACTGGCAAAGATCTGTTTTGATGCCACCACCGCCCGTCCCGGTTGCTCGTAGACGGACACATGCGTAACACTCGTCACTGGTCCTAAGCCGAAGCTCTCCAAGGACCAATAGAAAAACTCGCTGACCCCCGGCAACTTGTCGTTAGGATACTGTGCGAGATACTCCTGAAAGTCCGGGGCAAAGTCCTTCACGCGCGGCCGGCCATTGAGCAATTCGCGGAACTCTTCCTGCAAGCGAACCGGTTTCTTTTTGTCATGGTATTCGATGAGCGCTGCATTGCCTCTATCGACGTATGCCCGAAGGTACGCTTGAATCTCCTCCCGAACGATAGATTGAACGGTGGGAGCGTAATCAACTCTATGCCAGTCAACCGTATGGTCCAGTCGTTCCATTGCTCGAATCGGAAGCTTCACTTCGCAGTCGCCCGCCGCGCAATCTTTGAGGGCGTTGACGTCCCTGGTTTCCAGACCGAATTGCGCAAGGCCACTGGGGAGTAGGCGGCTATCGAATTTGTGGATTCTCAGAATGTCTGGACTATCCTTGAAGGTTTCTATGTCCCTGAATCTGGCCACGAAACAGTCTGCACTTGCTTGCAGGTGTGCGATTCCAACGATGGCCACTTCTCGCTTATTTTGCGTATCAAGGACCTTAGCCTGTACTTCACCCCTGTCAAGCGCTTCCCATTCATCTTCGGAAAGGCCGGCAGACTCGCGAAGGATAGTCAGATCGTTCGCGGGAACGGTGATCGGAAGAAAGCTGACCCAAGCGATGAAGCAAGCTAGCCTAACGGTTAAAGATGTCATCACGTTCCCTTCAAAAAGTCGAATATTAGTCGTTTCCCGCGCCGGCTGGGACCAGCCAGCGAAACAAGAAGAAATGGTGTCCGCATAGGGCGCAGCGAAATGGCAGGAGAAGCCAGTGGACGGCCTTCTCCAGGGAGTTGCGAAAACCCACGCTTCGGAACTCAACGGACCTGCAATACGGACACCGCGCGGACGTCATACTCATTGACACTGCCTATTTGAGCTAGGAACGTTCTTCTGGGCGCGGATCGCCTCCGTACGGGCTCTGGGGATCGACTGACGATGATGCTTGTTTGTTGTTGTAACCATTCGGGATCTATAGTCAACTTCCGGGAATTGCGGGTCGGTTGCGGCCCACGAATCTAATCACTTGGCGATAAGTAGATATAGAGCCGTTGTCGTCGCGAGAAGGCCTATCCCTATCCCCACAGCGACTCTGGCCCTGCGCTCCGTATTCTTCTTCCGTTCCTTGCACTTCAAGAGCCACGCGTTCCAGAGATCTTTTTGAAGTTTGGTCTGCTCCAGAGGCCATGGACTCTCGGGTGCTTGCATCAGCAGACCCGAAGACCCATCAACGGATGGATGCGCTGGTCGAACCGGTCGCTGACTGTCGTGGTTAGGGGGCATGCTTTCGGTGATAATCGACGATTCAGTTTCGACTACGGCACGAAGATTACCATTCTCCCGCCACCAGTATCGAAGTTCGTGCGCTTGCCAGGTTGGAGGCGGTTGTGTCCCCGGTCTCTATCGGTATTCATGAACGTCGCTCGAAGCGACGGCTATAGGAGGACCCAGCCGAGATGTTCTAACCAAACGAGTGGATGGCTGCGAATGCGTCCACTTTGTTCTTGGATATCCGCCCAATTGGGGTCCGTCCGAAGGTTGAGAAATACCCCGCGTGTGCCTGGATAGGTTCCTTCCACCAGGACGACCTGATCGCCTTCTTTGAAGTCTTTGACATTGGATCGATTCGAAATCATGGGGAGCTTACCTTCTGCGGATGCCCGCGTGTGGTTAGGTCTGCTGACCTGCTGAAAAAGTCGCGTTGCACACCGGGGAGTACTCCGCCACGAGACGTTTCTGTCGATTCGTTCGAGATGGTTCCTCGCAGCATTCGAACACGAAGCCCGTTGGTGCACGCTTGAGCAGTGCGGAAGACCAATCCACCAAGTGCGTCAGAAGCGCGGCCCGAATGTTGTCAGCGCTTTCGATAAGGATCCATTCTTGGGCGTTCGAGATTCCAAAGATTCCGGCACGTGCCGGCGCATAAAACTGGATCGCACCGGATGTGAACTTCCGAGGAATGATTTCTTCAAAGGGCATTTCGGTCAACCTTTCTCATTAGCGGGCCAGACGCCGGTCCACTGGGGCGATTCGCGCTCAGGGACGAAAGTTCTCCTGATTGACGGATCGGACCTCATCGAGACGAAGCAGTTCATCTTGTTCGCGTTGCTTCCGCATTTCAATTGCTCGCAGCGGCGCTGCCTCAACTTCCAGGCGGATGGACTCAATGATCGCCGCCCGGGCCAGGGCCTCGATGTTCTTGTCCGTGATGATCAATGCAAACCCAGCGCTGTGCTCAGCCTGAACCAGGTTGAACTCGTGGTCTGGATCTTCCCACCGGCCGATCACTGGGGCACTTAGTTTCCCAAAGATCGACGTGTAGGGGACCTCTGCGTCCGGCGTGGTCGCCGGGCCGTAGGTTCTGGAAATGGAGGCGACCATGTCCTCGGCACTCAGCCCTTCCACTTTGTAGCGATCATAATTGCTGACAATCCGATACAGCTTCCCATTGAAAAAGTGGAGCTGACCGTCCTTCACCGGATCCGTCCGTGAAGTCAGTTCGGGGCGCCATTCCAGTTCCTGAATCAGTTCCGGCCGTTCGTATAACGTATCTGCTTCCGAGGGGCTTATCCCAGCCACCTTGGCCGCGTTGGCTACGGTCGATCCAAGTTTGAAGCCCCGGTATTCAGAGAGATCTGCTCCGTATACACTTCCGCCCAGAAGCAGGAAACCCATCACTAGGAGTGTTGGGGTCAGGAACGCACGGGAAAGTTGCTGAGTTCGCTGGTGACCAGGGTTTCCGATAGCGTTCCACGCCCCGGCTCCCTCCGCTATTGGAATCAACGCGTGAGCCAGTGCTTCCTGCTTCGTCTTTATGCGGGCGCTCACCATCCAAGTCGTGCCGCAAACGAGCATGAGAATGAAAGAAATGGATCCTAATGAGAAGAAGAGGGGCACTAAGGCGGGACCCACGATCAACGTGGCAAAGGGTAGGGAGAAACCTAGCATCGCAACCTCCTGGTTGTGGGAACGGGTCGCACGGGTTTCTGCAAGCCGTTGGTGGTTCTAAGAGGTTGAAACGAAGCTTACTGACTTAGCTCAGTAGTTCCGTGGGTGAACAGGATTGCTCAGGCATTTACCAATTTAGGTTATTTTATGTTGCTTGTCAAGGTTGTTCATGTCACGATTGGGGTGCAAATAGTTACCAGATATGGTTAAGTGAATGGGCGGAATGATTGACCTATGGACGTTTCTCTACTGATAAGAAACCGCTTAGCGGACCTGGGAGTCGGCCAGAAGGCTCTGGCAGAGGCAGCCCATGTCACGGAGTCCTATGTTTCCCAGCTTCTGAGTCGGAAGAAGCCTCCACCTGCGCCAGGACGTACAGATATCTATGAAAAGATGGATAAGTTTCTGAGCCTACCCGCGGGTGAGCTTGCCAGGCTGGCGGAAATTCAGCGCAAGGATGAACTCAGGATGCGCCTGGAAAGCGCGCCTCAGCCTCTGTTCCATGAGTTCCGGGGGCTGTTGCTTCGAAAATGCCAGTCTGGCGTTCGTCCCGAGATCCGGCGGATCTTTGAGAAGGAGCCTTTCGGCGAACTGGAGCGCCTGATCTCCCAGAAGCTACTTGAGGTCGCTCAGGGAATTGCCAAGGAAGAGTTGCGTAGTGAGGATTGGCTGCGAGTCATGGCGCAATTGAGTGACCGCAGCTACGAACAGATGCGAGTAGCCATACTCGAGTTATTGGATAGCGAGGTCTTTCAAGTCTCCCTGGAAAGCTGCACCTCATTTCTTGATCCCATGATCGATTCATGGGATATCGACCTTTCCACCTTCAATATGAAGGTGGTGCTGAACCGCAGATTGGCACCCGTGCGAGTCAAGAGGTTCGAATACGTCGAGCAGGTGACGCAGAACGCTCAGCCGATTGAGCCGGGCTTTCAACAGTTTCTCAGTGACCGCTCGCTGAGTGGCGATGTAACCGAGCAGGAGCTGGAATTCTTGAGGCAACTCCAGTTCATGGGCCGTCGCCCCACCGCTTTGTACTACTACCGAGAGCTACAGAATCTGCGAGATCCGCTGCACTTCACGACTACGGTGCCCTCTTCCGACCACTCTCCCAAGACGTCTTCCCCTCAAAAGCGGTATACCTCCTGAAACGGCCCATCCCCAACAAGCCACGGGATCCGCCAATATTTAAAGGAAGGAGGCTTGCATGCCTCATATCGCCAGAGTCGGGCTGCGGAACTGTCGTTCACCGCGCGCCCAATTGATCATTCCATATGGCTTGGGCAATCACGTCGGCAGCTTCCCGGCCATGCCGCTTTCAATAGTCCTGTCGGCGATGCGGCGGGATCGTTCTTTCGATTGAGGATTCTAGCCACCTGATGAAAATCTCTGTTATCCACTCCACCGTCTATCGCTACAACCACCCAGTGAATCTCGGGCCGCACACGTTCCGTCTACGGCCTCGTATGACCAACACCCAACGGTTGGTTGCTTATGAGATTCGGATCCTTCCGCTGCCGGTCGGTATGACGGAATGCCTGGATCAAGATGGCAACCTCTCCCTCTACGCCTGGTTCGGCATTGCCACGCAAGAACTCAACGTCAATAGCGAGTTCACTGTGGAAATGGCGCGCGGCAATCCTTTCGACTTCGTCCTCACCGACGAAGCGCTCAACATTCCGCTTTCCTATCCGGAACCTCTGGGCACCGCGTTGGCGCCTTATCGGGACACAACTGATGTTAGTGATGCAGTGAAACGTTTTGCCCACGGAATTGCAACGGACACCGGCTGGCGGACTCTGCCTTTCCTCGATGCCTTGAACGCACGGCTGTTTCAGAACGCCAGTCATCTGACGCGCCCGGAAGGTCCGCCGTATTCCTCGCAATTGACGTTGACTCATATGGAAGGGTCTTGCCGCGACCTCGCGGTGCTGTTCTGTGACGCCTGCAGATGCGTGGGGCTCGCCGCCAGGTTCGTCAGCGGCTACGAATGCGCGGCCGCCGGACAGTCTGATTCCTACATGCATGCTTGGGCGGAAGTCTATTTACCGAACGCTGGATGGCGTGGCTACGATCCGTCCCGCGGTCTCGCGGTGTCCAATAGCCATGTTGCCGTAGCCGGCGGCTTCAACTATGACCTTGCGGCCCCGATTTCCGGATCGTTTATCGGTGGGCCAGGATCGGCGATGACCGCCAACTTACAGATGCGGGTTGAGCCATAGTGGTTCGATGAAGACTTCCAAAGAGTCCTTTACCGCAAGCGTCCCTGGGATTGCGTCTCTTCGCCGGCATACGGACCGGGACCTGGCACGGGAAGCTCCTGCCCGACTCGCGACTCCGCGTCTCCCTCACAGTGCATATGCTTTTGCGGCGTGACGTGCGATCTACGTATGGACCTTTCCGCGACAGACAATATCTCGCCGATCTCCTGCTTGAAGACTGCCGGATCAATGCAGGCCTCCCCGGAGGAGGCGGCACTGTGGAAGGCGGCCCTGAAACTTCTCTAGTCCTGGTCGCAAACCAGGACGATTGTTCCACCTTTGGACGGTTTGTTGACCGGATTAAGTCAGCTTCACGGGTCCACCAGTCAGAAGTGCGGCCGCTGATATACTTTGCAGGTTGCTCCGATTACAGGCAGCCGGCCTGGAGCCCGATGTACAAGGAAAAACAACCATGTCACAACTATCGCAGCTCAGTCCGAAGGAGAAGGCCCAGACGGGCATGTATCTGATCAAGACCGCGATTGGTCAGGTACTCACGGACAACGCGGACCGTTGGATAGGACGAAATCAGCTCGAAGAGAATTTGGGGCTCTGGTCGGAGTATGGCAGCGGAACCTATGGGGCCGTGGTGTCCATGTTTCTCGACGAACTCGTAAAGGAAGGCGATATCATCGCTCGGCGGGAACCAGACGGACGAACCTGGGTGTACCAAGCTGCTGCGGCCGGAGATCATACTTAGTCTTGCGTCGGGCCCGATAACAACAAGAGCCGGGTTAAGGCTCTGATGGCGCGGGGTTCCCTTGGCCTCCGAACTGCTCGCCTAGGGTGGGACATCCGAGGAAGTGGCGGCCATAAATCCATGACATAACTTTGGTGGCCAGGGCGGAATCGATCAGCATTCCTCATCTCGCCAGGCCCCCATCATCGGCGTTTTCCTCAATCCAGCAACTTGAGGAAATGCCATGGTCGCAACAATTTACGCGAGAGTCAGTATGGCGATGGGCGGCAGGAGACTGACAGCCAACTTGCCCAACTGCGGCAGCTTGCGGAGACCCAGGGCTGGGATCGTCCGCGAGTACGAGATCACGACAGTGGAAGCCGGCCAGACAGTATTGAGTTCCGCCGGCTATTTCGACTGACTTCCCGTTGACGTAGGGGAAGTCCTCATTATCGGTTTGGTCGATGTGTCGCATCCGGATAAACGATTTCTCACCCTCTAAGCCGCGACCTATACTGAAGCCCGTATGCTGCGCCGAAGCTCCTTACTCCTGCTGGTAACCATCAACTTGCTCCTACCGACGGTCGTTCTGCTAGCCCATCACGGCAGCAACATCTCCTATCATTTGGATCAAATGATAACTCTGGAAGGCACGGTTACGGAGTGGGATTTCGTAAACCCTCACCCGCAGATCTATTTTGACGTCACTGTCGATGGAGCAGTGGAGCATTGGGCCGCCGAGCTTCTTCCGACACCTTCCATGATGCGAAACATGCGGGTCGGATGGAGCCGCAAAACGATTAAGCCCGGGGATCAGATTGTGCTCTCCTGCAATCCGCCGCGAGCGGAAGGGAATAAGGCCTGTCTGGCGAAAGAGCTGAAGGTGAATGGCCAGACGTGGCCGGTGCTGCCTGGACCGCCAAATGGTGGAAAAGGGAAGGGTAAAGGGAAATAGGCATGAGGCTACTCTGCCTAATCGCGGCGGCTGTCACCTTACCCTTCGCGCTTGCAGCGCAAGATGCCGCCTTTGATCCTCATGACTTGTCGGGCCATTGGAATCGGATTAGCCGATTTCAGACCTTCAGCAATGTCTACTCCGGCCAGGGACCGCAGCAAGGGACGGAAGAGGCCCCGTTGACCGCCGCCGGCAAGGAACTGTTCGAGGAAAACAAGCCGGGCTATGGTCCTCGGGCTGTTCCACCGGCGTTTGGAAACGATCCAATGGGGACGTGCGACCCGCTGGGAATCCCACGTCTTTTGAACACCGAAGTGATCACGCCACATCAAACGATGGAGATCGTGCAAGTCCCGGGCCGCTTCATGCAGTTCTTCGAATGGCACCATGACTGGCGTGAAGTGTTCACCGATGGCCGTGAACTGCCGGCCGAGGAGGAACTTTATCCGACCTGGAACGGATTTTCGATTGGCCGTTGGGCGGGCGACACTTTCGTGGTCGAAAGCGCGGGATTCGACGATCGGACCTGGCTGGATAAGTTCGGCTATCCGCACAGCGAAAACATGCGATTGGAAGAGCGCTATCGTCGCGTCGACGAGAACACTCTGGAACTCACCATGACGCTGACCGATCCGGAGATGTACACGCGTCCCTGGGTTAGCGATACCAAGCGCTTTCGGCTGGATCGTGAGAAATCCAGCCGTTGGGACGAGCAGATCTATTGTGTCCCCACCGAAGAATACAAATTTAATGAACGCGTCCGGGATGTGGCCGGCGGCAAGGGCGCCGACGAACAATGATCTTGAGCGTTCGCCTCGTATCTTGTGGATTGTGGACCACGGCCCTTGCGAGCACGATTTGGGCGCAGGGCAGTTCCGCGCTTCAGGAACATATCGATCGCGCCAAGCAAGTCGCTGGCGACCAATGGGCACAGGCGGCTGAATATTTTTGCGCCGAAGCCTCGATGCCAAACCGTCCAACTGATCCGGCAATCAAGCCGACGCGGCTCTTCGATGATCTCTCGGTCATCGGGAGCGTCGGCACCGCGCTCTATGTGCTCGAGACCAGTGATGGGTTGGTCTTGATCGACGCAGGCTATCCCGACCAGGCGCAGACAGTCGTGCTGCCGGGGATCCAGGCGCTGGGTCTTGATCCGGCAAAGGTTCGGGTCGTGATTGTTCTGCACGGGCACTCGGATCACTTCGGCGCCGCCAGATATCTACAGGACAACTTCGGGACGAGTGTTTACCTCGCCGCCAAAGACTGGGATTTGCTCGACGCGCCCGCGGCGGCGAAGGGAAAGGCGAGCAAGGGACCTCCGACTATTCCACCTCGGCGAGATCGTGTGGTGGAGGACCTGCAACCCATCAAGATAGGTGACACTTCTATCCTGCCGGTGCTGGTCCCGGGTCACACGAAAGGGTCTCTGGCCCTGATCTTCCCGGTAACAGACCACGGAGAACGGCATGTGGCGGGCATCTTCGGCGGATCCGTTCTCTCTGCCGGATTCGTCACTGCGGAGGGCCTTGCGGAATACGTCGATTCCGTCCGAAAGTACGCGAAGGTTGCGGCCGAACAACACGTCGATGTCGAGATTCAGAACCATCCTTTAATGGATGGCTTCGCGGGACGGCTCGAATTGTTGGCGCAAAGAGGGCCTCAGGATCCTAATCCGTTCGTCGTCGGCGAGGATGCTTACGCAAATTTCCTGGAAGTGATGACCGAGTGTGGAGAAGCCCAGTTGATTCGAAAGAGCAGCCGATGATGCGTCACTGGATCCTTCCTGTCGCGATCCTTACCGTGTTGGTGATTCCCGGTTCGGCACAGCCTCCAGCGGGCCGACCGAAGCCGGTGCCGCAGACCGCGAAGGCGCGGGCTCCGTTTGACCTCACCGGCTATTGGGTCGCCCAGATTACCGAAGACTGGAGTCACCGGATCATGGCGGCCCCGAAGGGCGATGTGGGAGGGATTCCGCTGAACCCAGCTGGGCGACAGGCGGCGGCGATGTGGGATCCGGAACAGGACGCGGCAGCGGGAAACGCATGCAAGGCGTACGGCGTCGGCGGGATATTGCGGATGCCCGGGCGGCTGCACATCACTTGGGAAGGCGAGGATGCCCTGAAGATAGAGACCGATTCGGGTGAGCAGACGCGGATGCTTTCTTTCGATGGGCGCGGGCAGGCTGGGGAGTGGCAAGGGGTTTCGGCGGCGGCTTGGGATCAGACTCGGCCGGCCATCGCGGGGTTTCAGCTGGGAGGCGGCGGTGGAGGCGGAACTTCCCTAAAGGTGGTCACAACCGACGCGAGGCCTGGGTATCTCGCGCGCAACGGAGTGCCTTATAGCGCGAAGGCGGCGTTCACTGAATACTACGACCTTTTGGAGATGCCTGAAGGCAGTCCCCTGCTGGCGGTTTCCGTCGAGGTGACGGACCCGGTGTACCTGTCGACCCCCTACTGGTACAGCGTCCACTTTTTGAAAGAAGACGACGGATCAGGCTGGAATCCCCAGCCATGCTCCGCAAAATAGGCTCAAGACGATGAGGTTGCTTCGCACGCATTTGCTTCTGACTGGGATGCCTGTTGGCCGGTGTCTGGCTGCTAAACGCACAAGGGTTCGGCGGGGGCGGCTTTGGTAAGGGGAAGGGCGGTCCACCACCACCGATCGATTTCTCGGGTTGGTGGACGGCCAACCTGCAGGAGGATGCAACGGAACGGGGAGCCGGTCCGGAACTGGTGGACTATGGAGGTGTACCGATCAATGAGGCCGGCCGGCTGTGGGCGCTTTCCTATGACACCTCCCGTTTGACGTCGCGTTATCACCAGTGCGATGGATATGTCGCCCCATATTCCGTGCGTGCCATCGGCAACACTCGCGTGTGGGAAGAGCGGAACGAACTCCAGCAGTTGGTCGCGATTCATTGGTACTCGCAGACCTTCGAGGGCCATCGTGTGATCTGGATGGACGGACGCGAGCACCCGCCGCCCTACGCGCGGCACACCTATATGGGATTCTCCACCGGCGAATTCGTCGGAAATACTTTGCGGGTTGAAACCACGCACTTGAAGCAAGGCTGGCTGCGCCGCAACGGTTTGCCGGAAAGTGATCAGGCGACTTTGGTCGAATTCTTCCTTCGGCATGGCGATCACATTACCTATACGTCCGTGATCAACGATCCTGTCTATCTTGCCGAACCCCTGATCAAAACCACCGATTTCTTCCGCCAGCCGACCGATCCTGGAGCTTGGCTGTTCCCGTGTGATGACAGCGAGCAGATCATCGGCCGCGCGCCTGATCAGGTCCCCAATTACCTGTTTGGCACGCACCCTTATCTAGATGAATTTGCCAATCGCCATGCTGTTCCATTGATCGGCGCCCTGGGCGGTGCGGAAAGCATGTACGGCGAATTCGAGAAGAAACTGGAAACCGCCAGTGCGGCGGATGTCCGCGCACTGACAACCCCCACCCCAGGTCCATCGGCCACAACCCGTGCGGTGGATCCGGATCCGCGGGATGGTGAGATCCATGTGCTGCCGATCCGCGCTGGCGTCTACATGCTGGTCGGCGATGGCGGCAATATCGTTCTGCAGACAGGTGACCAGGGCGCGTTCGTTGTGAATAGCGGAGCCGGGGCACTCACGGGCAAGGTCTTGGAAGCGATTGCCAAAGTTTCGGGGCGGCCGGTTCAATATATTGCCAATACGAGCTTTCATCCGGACTTCACCGGGGGCAACGAAGCGCTGAAAAATGCCGGTTCCGACCCCAGCGTGGACGGGACGTTCCTTTCGCTCTCGGCTCCCGGAATTGGATCCACGGCCTCGATCATCGCGCATGAAAATGTCGCCGCACGGATGAGCGGAGCCCTTGGAAACGAGCCGACTCCAGCAGGTTCATGGCCGATCGATACGTTCCTGGCGGAGCGTCGGCGGAAATTCCACAACGGCGACAGCATCGAGATGTTTTACATGCCGAATGCGATTACGGACGGAGATAGCATCGTCCACTTCCGTCGCGCCGATATCATCGTCGCGGGCGATATCTTCACGACAACACAATATCCGTTCATCGATATTGCCAACGGGGGGACTGTGGCAGGGGAGATCAACGCGCTAAACGCGATCCTGGAGCGTACCGTGTATCAGCACTCTGGTGAGGGAGGGACGTTGGTGGTTCCCGGGCACGGCTATCTCTCCGACGAACACGAGGTGGTGGAGTATCGCGATATGCTGGCCATCATTCGCGATCGTGTGCAGAGCATGATCGATCGGGGCGCCACCCTCGAAGAGGTACAGGCGGCCAAGGTGACCGCCGACTATGACACTCGCTACGGGGTTAACGAGGGTGAGTGGACCACCGCGATGTTTGTTGCAGCGGTTTACAACAGCCTGCGGGAGTCCGGCGAATGATCCGCAAACGTTGGATCGCGTCCGGGGCCGTTATGGCATAGATTGTTCTCTATGCACTTTCGCGGCTTGGATTTGAATTTGCTGGTGGCATTGGATTCGCTCATCACGGAAAAAAGCATTTCGAGGACGGGTGAGAAGATCCATCTAAGCCAGTCCGCCACCAGCGGCGCGCTCGCACGACTGCGGGAATATTTCCACGATGATCTGCTTGTCCCGGTGGGACGAAAGATGGTGTTGACCCCCCTGGCAGAGGAACTGGCGCAGCCCGTGAAGCAGTTTCTAATGCAGGCTGAGGGAATCATGCACCGGATCCCGGGATTCGTCCCGGCCGAGTCTACTCGCGAGTTCCGCGTCATGATGTCGGACTACGTCGCGATGGTGCTCATGAGCCACGCCCTTCCGTTGATGGAGCAGCGAGCGCCAGGCGTCTCAATCCACATCATCACGGGGACTCGACAAGACGCGATCGATCGTGGGGAAGCCGAGCTGATGATTTTACCCAAGCAGTATTTGGCTCCGAATCATCCCTCCGAGGATCTGTTTAGTGATGAGTTCGCCTGTCTGGTCTGTGCGAAGAATGCAGCTATTCGAAGATCCATCTCGATGAAAACGTACTTAGGACACGGACACGTCGCCGTCCGGTTCGGGGAGCATCAGGATCAGCCCGGATTTGAGGAAAGATTTCTGGAGGGGATGGGGCTCAGTAGACGCGTGGAAGTCATCGCTCCAACCTTTGCGCTGGTTCCGCATCTGGTGATGGGAACATCGCGGATCGCAACGATTCATCGCCGTTTAGCTGCCTACTACGCCAGTCAGCTACCCCTGCGAGTGCTCACCCCGCCAATCTCCTTCCCTCCATTGCGCGAAGAGATGCAGTGGCACACGTACCGGGAAACCGATCCCGGCCTTCAATGGCTGCGGGACATCTTTAAAGAAGCGATTTCCAATTCAGTCGGCTTGTAGCGGGCTGTTGCTGGCCACGCACGTTGTAAGGTGGCTACTTGCAGACAAAGTTTGCTGCGTCGTCGATGGAGCCGGACCGTCGTATCGGCTACCTTCGGGTAGGCGCAAAGCGGACGGGTCCGATCCGACCTCTCCCCCGGGTCGATGGGAGTCGACCATCGTTCCGGAGCCTCGTCGTCTTCGACCCATTACTTGAGCGCCGTGAGAGTGTCGAAACTGTTGGACCCCTCTCCGCCCGGATCCCAGGCATCCGTCAAGCCAGCGTCCGCCTGGCTGATCCGGACGATGTCCTTGCCGAAGCCGAACGTTCTCCAAGTCCAGTCCGGACTTGGTACACCACATACTTGAACTGATCCAGGCCGAGCCGCACAGCAGCGCACCCCAACCAGCCAAAATCCCTTAGCCTAGTGAGCCCGAGGCTCTCTGATGGGAAAAGACACGGGTTATCCTGGCAGGATGTCGAGGTTGATCAGCGTGCTATTGGAATGATACCGATTTGCCCGCAGGCCGCCAGCAGCAATCATCGCGCCGCAGCTATCGCGAATACTGACCGGTGATTTCACTACAGACCCTCATCAGTCTTGGGCATCGGCTCGGCAGTGGTTTCCCCACCGGATTTCGACGCGGGGGGGATCGCCGCCTCCACCTGATCCTCGTTATATCCGGCGGCAACGTTGTAGCCGGGTGTCGGCAACACGATTCGAACCGACTGCCCGGTCACCAGGCCAGCCGAAGGGGTATGGACTACCCGTTCGGCTGGATTGATCCCGCTAATGATCTCCACATCCTGCCCCAGGTTCCGGCCAACTTGGACGTCCTTGATCAGGATATGGTTGTTCTCATCCACAGTAGCCAGCTGCGTTCCGTATTCCTGGAAGATCAGCGCATTCTCCGGCACCAGCAGGGCCTTCGACTCATTCGGAACATGGAAGTGGACCTCGGCGTAGGAACCCGGCCAAACGTGATTACCCGGGTTATCCATCACCAACTCGGTGGTGACGGTGCGGGAATCTGTGTCAAGCGCCGTAGCCTCGGTCAGGTACTCAGCGTGGAACACTTCGCGAGGATACTGCGGAACGGTGATTTCGGCGGTCAGACCCGGCTTCAGCATATCGATATAGCTCTGCGGAACGTGGACAAAAATCCTGAGTTTATGGACATCGGCCACTTGGAATAGTTCGGTCGCATCTCCCTCAGCGCCCAGCGGCCCGCCGAGTTCGCTCACATAGTCGCCCACGTTTACCTCACGCGAGGTGACGATCCCGTCGAACGGCGCCAGCACCGTTCGGAACGACTCGAGTGCTTCGAGTTCCGCTAGCTTATATGCCGTGGCCTCGGCCTCGGCCTGCTGCATACGGGCGTTGGCCGCCTGCACGTCAACCTGCTGTTTGGAGACGGCCTGCGTGCCTTCCAGATTTTTGTAACGCCGTGCGGTGAGTTCCGCCAGGCCCAGTTTTGCGTTGGCCAGGTCCAGTTTTGACTTCGCCGCACGGTACTGCGCATCGAGCCGCGGAGTATTGATGGTCGCGAGTACGTCGCCTCGCTGCACCACGGCGCCGAAGTCTTTTTCCCACATCTCCACGTAACCGTTTACGCGGGCGTAGATCGGAGCCTGATACCACGCCTCGACGTCTGCCGGCAGGTCGAGTTCCCGAATCGGATCCCCTTCCCTGGGGATGATGATCGCCACCGGTTCGACCGTGGCGTCCTCGGTGAACTCTTCCAGCTCCGCCATTTCCTGCGCCTGGGATTGGATGTCGGTCACGACGAGCGCGATGGCGCCGCCAACCAGCACTACGCCAAAACACACAGTGAGTACGATACGCCCAACTCTACTCATGTTGAATGGTTGGTGTTTGGCCTCTTCTCCCTCTTCTTCTGCGACCCCTTTCTCGTCGCGATGCAAAATCGCAAACATGCAGGGGACAAACAGCAGCGTTGCCACCGTCGCCAAGATGAGTCCGCCGATCACGGCCCTGCCGAGCGGAGCATTCTGGGAGTTGCTCATCGACATCGGCAACATGCCGACGATCATCGCCAGCGCCGTCATGATGACCGGCCGGATACGGCCGTAGCCGGCTTCGATCGCGGCACGGGCCGCATTGCCGTGCGCCTCCAGCCGCTCTCTGGCGAAGGCCACCACTAGAATGGAGTTGGCTGTGCCTGTTCCCATGCACATGATCGTGCCGGTTAGTGCGGGTACCGACAACGTCGTGCGGGTAATAAGCAAGGCCCAGACAATGCCGGCCAGCGCGGCGGGGAGAGCGGTAATGATGATGAATGGATCCAGCCAACTGTGGAAATTGACCACGATCACCAGGAACACCAGCAGAATCGACAGGCCCAGTCCAAATAGCAGTTGGGAGTAGGCCGAGTTCATCGTGTCAAACTGGCCGCGGATCTCCATCAGCGAACCCTGTGGCAGTCTGTTTTGATATTCGGCGACGATCTCTTCCACATCCGCGGCCACGGCGCCCAGGTCCCGCCCTTCATTGGTCGCGTAAATATCGATCACCGGAAGGATGTTGTAGTGTGAAACCTCACCCGGGGTCCCCACCGGCCGGATTTCTCCCATCGCACCGAGCAGCTGCGGAACCTTATTCTCGGGGTTGCCGTCGCCCGGAGTGACCGGAATCGTCTCCAGCTGATTCATGTTCGTCAGCAGCTTCTGCGGCGTATAGATATTGATCAGGTAGGACAGGCCGGTTTCCGGATCCAGCCAGTAGGATTGCTCTACCTGCTGGCTTCCGGACAGCGATATCAGCTCGTTCTGAGCCACATCCGCCTCCTGCATGCCGGTCCTCAGAGCGTATTGCCGGTTGATGTCCAGGAACAGCGTGGGCGTCGTCATCGTCTGTTGAATCTCGACGTCCGCGGCGCCGGTCACATGGCGGATCTGTTCGCGCAACTCCAGAGCGAACTTGAAGTTGTCCTGCAGATCGATGCCCGAAACACGGACGTCAATCGGAGCTGGCAGACCGAAGTTTAAAATCTTCTCTGTCAGCTCAGCGGCTTGGAACGTAAACACGGTACCCGGGAATTTCTCGCGAAGGCCTTTTCGCAAGACGTCACGAAACTCCCAGACCGGGGATTGCGGGTTGTTCAGAGTAATTGTCAGATCGCAGTCCTGCGCACCGACTGATGGCGTGGGGATAAAGGCTTGGTTATGGGGTCCGACCGGTAGGCCGCAGTTGACCAGTACATCCTTAACCTCGCCTGGCAGAAGCCTTCGCATCTCGTCGCTGACGAGCTTCGATTCGCGCGAAGCGACCTCGATCCGGGTGCCGATCGGGGCGCGCATATGCATTTGCAGGGTCCCGCTCTTGATCTCGGGAAAGAAATTACGGCCGAGATACGGAATCAGCAGAAACGCCGCCAGCGCCGCAGCCAGGAAAACGGGCACGAACAACTTGCGGTTGTTGACCGCCATTTCCAGCAGGACGCGATAGGCGTTGCGGAATTTTAGAAAGGCGCTGTCAAATCCCCTCTGAAAACGGACAAAGGGCCCTCCGCGGAAATTCGGATTCTCCTTGCGCTTCCTGTGGGCCTCGATTTGGCCGCCCAGCATCCAGTTGGCCATGGCTGGCACCAGAGTTTGCGAAAGGACGAACGACGGAATCATGGCGAAGATGATCGCCAGGGCCATCGGCATGAACAGGAAGCCAGCCACGCCGCTGAGCTGGAACAGGGGTAGCCACACAATACAAATACAGATGGTGGAGACCAGCGTGGGAAGCAGCATCTGCCCCGCCGCGTCCACAATCGCAGTCGAAAGGCCCTTGCCGCCGTGTTCCACATGGCTGTCGATGTTCTCGATCATCACCGTGCCGTTATCGACCAGGATGCCGACCGCCAGCGCCAGTCCCCCCAGCGTCATCACGTTGATCGTCTGCCCGGTGACATGGAGCAGAAGGATGGACGTCAGCATGGACAGCGGAATGGAGGTTGTGATGATGATCGTGGATCGCCAGGACCCAAGAAACAGCAGCACCACCAATCCGGTTAATCCGGTCGCAAGCGCGAGCTCGCGCGTTACATCCGACACCGACTCCTTCACAAAGAGGGAAGCATCGGTCAGGACCTGGATGTCCACGCCTGTCGGAACTGTTCGCAGCATTTGCGGGATGAGGTCTTTCACTCCCTGCACCACGTCCAGGGTTGATGCTTCCGCCCCCTTCATGATGACGACCATCACCGCCTGCTTGCCGTCCACCAGCACGACGTTGGTCTGTGGCGGCCCGCCCTGGTACACCCACGCCACGTCCCGCAGGCGGACCATGGCTCCGCCCACCTGCTTGATGGGGATGTTATTGAACTCTTCCATGGTCTGGGGGACCGCGTTGGTCTGCACCATCCAGTCAACCGTACCGATTTTTTGGTCGCCCGCGGGCAACACAATGCTCTGTTCAATGAAGGCGTTGTTGACATCCATCGCGCTGAGCTTGTGCGACCGCAACCGCTGCTGGTCCAGCGTCACCAGTACGGTGTTCGATTGGCCTCCGTAGGGGTGGGGAACCACCGTTCCCGGCACCGTCACCAGCTGCGGGCGCAGCCGCGTAATGGCCAGGTTATAAAGCTCGGCCGGCGTCATGTCCTGGGCCGTCACCTGCAGCGAAATCACGGGCACCGACGAAGCGTCCAGCGACATAATCATCGGTGGGGAGATATCCGGCGGAAGCTGCTGCACGATCGTCTGGGAGATGGAGTCGACTTCCGCTTCTGCCTTGCCGATCTCGGTTCCGTCCTGGAAGTAGACACGGACCACATTCCGGCCAAAGAACGAGTCGCTCTCGATATGCTCGATGTTCTCCACCGTGGAGGTCACCGCGCGTTCGTAGTAATAAGTGATACGGCCAGAGACGTCGTTGGGCAGCAGGCCGACATAGCTCCAGACGGCGGCGACAACAGGGATATCGATGAGCGGGAATACGTCCGTTGGCGTCGTGAAGATCGCCTGGATGCCATATACCAGGATCAGAATCGCGAGTACAACGAATGTATAAGGTCGTCTAAGTGCAAATCGTGCAAGAGCTTTCATTGAATCTGTCCGGCATCAGAGCCGTCGTTCGTAGTTCCCGTTGGAGCACGCCCGACCCAACGAATGAATATCACTTTTGAAGCCTGGTATCAAGCCAGGGCGAAAGTGGTCGAAAAAGAGGAGCTAGACGAGCCGGTGCGCTGACATCTTATAGCAGGCCTGAATTTCGATATCAAGCCAGGGCGAAATTGGTCGAAGAAGTGGGAAAAACACGAGCCGGTACGCCAACGCCTGATCGAGCTGGCGCTGTAGCATCCCCGCTACGGATCGCCGCGGCAGTGCGTACTTCTTCGTAGCGAGCATCCCCCACCCAATCAACCACTCTCCAAATCATCCGGGTTCCCCCCCAACCTCACCCCCGCACCATGCCCTGTTGGGGAAAATAAGGACCAAGCGGAACCGAGTGGGAGTTTCTACGGATTTGCGGAGCCCAGGACGGTGGGGACATTCTCTATTTCTTCGCAGCGCACATCTCCCACCCAATCAACCACGCTCCAAATCATGCGAGCCCCTCCCTCAACCTCATATCGCACATTGGCCGGGGAATCGTTGATCTCTGGTCGGCCGATCAACCGCCGAAACTGTTGTCTTAGCTACTTCTGCCTCTGTGCCGCGATCGGATCGATCTCAGATGCGTGCTGGTCGGGATCACGCAGCCGAGCGACTTCCCTCCGCGATCAAGACCATCGAAGTCACTAGAAAGGTCAGTGGATCAAGAGGCGAAACCCAGACGAGCTGGGCTTCCAGCAGTTGGCCCATCGCCACCGACCCGGGGATCCCAATCACTACGCCCATACCGATCGGGACCAAACCCTGCCGTAAGATCAAATGGCGGATCTCACGTTTGGCGCCACCAAGCGCGATTCGAATTCCGATCATCATGGTGGAGCACGCGTGGCCGGGCTCGATTTCGTATCTTCCCGACCTGCCGAATCCATCATCTGGGGACATCGCGTGTCGTGAACAAAATCCAACCCTCTAAGCCGTGAACCGGCAGGAATGAAACCATCTGGTTTTGGCCGGCGAAGAGCATCTCGCGAGTGGGCCCGTTGGGAGCAGCCTCTGTGTCGAACAGGTGCTTGCCTCTGTCCGGTTTCTACAACCGGACTTCTGGACGGTTATGGGGGCGTGAATTTGGAACCGGAGACCAATTCTGGTATTGCACCAACCGAACGCCAACCGATTCGCCGGCCAGCGTCGAGCTACGGGGTGTTTCTTCGCACGGTTTCCCAAGGAGCGCCGCTTCAAGCTAGTTCCAAGAACTTACTTCGGCACTACCGGATTTAGAGGTGCCGCACAGCGTCGGAGGATCGACGCTCCTGTCTCGGGATCCCGTGTTTGTGGCTACTTTCTGAACTTGTCGTCCTCAGATAAGGTCGATTTGAGATTTGCCCGAAGCATTACTCCGAGACGCACCTCCTCGGCACACTTCGGGCACTCGAAGAAATGCGCCTCGAACTCAGCCGACTCCTGTGCGGACAGCTCCTTGAGTAGATAACGCTCCACGAGCTGACGATCTACTACAGACTGGTGCTCCACGGTACTTTGAACCCTGACGATGTACCCTCTATCGTTACAGAATTAAAGCACCCTTGGTGAAGGCATCCCCAAGATGCCACGACGCGGAGTCACTTCCTTCTGCCGCCGTAGCAGGCTCTCTCGGAACCGATTCTTGGCGCGATGCACCAGAACACGCAGGTATTCACGGTCGACACCGTAAAGCTTACACACGTCGTCTTTATCCTGCTCTTCCAGGAAGATCAGTCTTAGGATGTTCCGGTCCTTGGGCGGCAGGGTTGCCAGGATCTGCCGCACGCGAAGCTTGCGTTCCGCGCTGACGAATTCGGCCTCCGGGCTGGCCTCAGGGCCGGCGCAGTCGAGCACCTGCTGATTGCAGAGAACTTTCTCCGACCGGTAATGTTCCAAGAGCACGTTATTGCAAACTCCGTAGACGAAGGCGCCCAGCCGTTCCGGCCGATCGATTCCGCCCTTGTTCCTTAGAATCGAAAATACCCGTAAGAAGGTCTCCTGTCGAAGGTCATCTACCGCTTGCCGGGATCGCAAAATGCGGCACAGCTTGATCAGCAGTAAATCGCTGAAGTAGTTCACAAAGTGACGCTCAGTTTCGCCGTCGCCCCGTGTGAGCCGCTCAACGTATTCGTGGGTGAAATTCTCGAACAGCAACAGCTGTATTCTAACGGCGCCGATAGAACCATACAAGGATTAGTACTAGTGTTTTTCACCCTATCCAACCCTAAGGTTTTTGGCCCAAACACGCCTTCTCCTACTCTTCGGAGTCGTCCGTCTCGCTTGGGCAACAGCGATATTCCTGGGCTTTATCGAGCAGGTCGATTTGACGCTGCAGCAGTTTGTTTTCCAGCTCCAGTTTGTCGAGTTCCAACGAGATCTTGCGCTGTAATTCGGGTTCACAGGTGTCGCACTCGTCCAGACATCCTTTCACTATGATGCCCGGCGTCGGAAGGCAGGATTCGCTGATCACCTCAAATATCTTTTGCGCCTTGGCGGAGACGGTGCCACCGACGGCCGTAATCAGACCGGCTGCCACCAGATCCTTGTCCACCTGTTCGATCGCGGACTGACGCATCGCAACCGTCAGCGGAGCCGGCTGGAATGTCGCGAATTCCAAGGAGGCCGCGCTCACGGCGCCGACCGGTGTCAAGTTTTGGCGTGCCTGGGCGGCAACGCTGTCCCTTCCGATCTGCTCCACGGCGAGACGATTCTCCTGGGTCGCCAGAACATTCGTGGGGATAACGCTAATTTGCCCTTTCGAGACGGGCGGATTTTGCGATACGCCGGTTGGCGCGGCCGGATCATCGACTCGGCGTTCGACGGCCTCGATCGTGACCTTGACGATTTGCTTCCTGTTCAGACGATAGAAATAGTACGTCACCGCGTGACACTGATTGTGGTTACTGAACTCGCGCGAGGATGACTCGAACTGGTTTTCCGATTCCCCGGAGGTGTGCGTGCGCGTCGAGACCTCCCCAATAGAAAGCGACGCGGCGGCATGGGTGGCCTGCGCGGACTGACTGGCGGAGGCCTTGGCGTGAGTGGAAAGTTCACGTAGGAAGTCAGCGGTGGACTGGCCGCTGTGCGATCCGTGGGCGCTCGTATCCGCGCTGGCGGACAGGAATCCGATGGAGCCGCTGGCGTCGCCATGGAAATCCCACTTGCCGCTTTCTGAATTGGAGCTATGGCGAGAGTCCGTGGCTGTGACATCCGACATGGAACTCTGCATTGCGGTCATAAAGTACCGGTCCTCGGAAAGTTGTTCATTCCGATAACTCAAGTTGGTGGAACTATCAAAGGTGAACCGCGTACGGCGGTCCGCGGTGAACAGTTTGACCTTCTCCCCGGGTAGAAGGGTGATCGTATGGATCGGATCGCCCAAAAACAGGGGGCCGGGACAGCGTGAGATGCGAATGTGGAGCGTCACCTCAACGGTGACGGTCGTCGGACGCCCCGCTGCGTTTTCCACCTGCACACGATGCGGCAGGCGATAGCGGAGGTCCAGAACATCGCAACAGACTTCTTTGGAAAGGTCGGGGCAGCAGCCCAAAGCCTCGGTAGCGGAAGAGTTGTGAGTGGTGGTTGGTGTGGACATCGGTAGCTCCTCGCGTAGTAGTGAAGCGATTCGCCGGAGCGTTTCAGGAAAACTTTTTGCTGTCCATGAAACGATTGCGGACCGGCCGTCACTATCGCTAGCGAAAGCAGGAAACACCATGCCAGAGAAGACAGACACAAAGAGCATTTCCCTTAATGTTGCGGTCACGCTTCACGCGTCCACAACCGGCGAGAAGGCCCCTCCAGCCGTTGCCTATGCGTTCACTGATACAGGCCATTTTTTGTCGAGTGCCGCTGTGGATCCTAAGGGGACAGCGACGCTCAACGTCCCCACAACGCAGAGCCCACAGCAGATTCGTGTCCTGGTGGGGCCAGGGACCGGCGACCCTCAATTGGCTGATGAAGCACCGTCATTCTCGGAACTCACTCGCCGGGGCGCACAGGAACAGTTCCTGCGAATCAACCCGGATTCGAAGTTGCTCCGTACGGAGTTCACGCTACCGCCCGAAATTTGGCGTTGCTGGATTCGCTTTTGCTTTGTACAAGGGACGCTACTCAAACGCCTTTACAGCAGCGGCATTGCAGTCGACCATCCGGTATGCGGCGCCTCCGTCAAGGTTTGGGAGGTCCAACGCCTTCTCATCCTTGTCTCCAAGCTTTCCCCGGACCAACTCGAAAAGATCCGCCAATTTGTACTGAACCCCCGGCCGCTGCCGCCTATCCCGGATCCAGGCCCCTTACACATGCCGTCACCGGAGTACTTCAGCTTTCAGAAGGTGGCCTTGAATCCCCAGCCGGAACCCCCCAGTTCCCTTGCACGGTTGGGCCAGATGGAAGTAGCTCATCCGATGCCGACTCTGGAGGCATTTTCCCTTGAGGATCCCGCATTCGAGGGCGTGCAGCGTGCTGCGTCAACAGGGAACCTCAGCGCAATTCGGCAATCCCTCACCCTGGTCCCGGAGCCCGCACTCCGTCTCGTCATCTGTCATCTCTTTCCCTGGCTATTGACCAAGCGCCTGATCGCAACCCTCACTACCGACCGCTGTGGCCACTTCCACGGAACGATCTTCCTCAGCTGCCATGAGGCCGCCAACCTCTATTTCACAGCCAGTATCAGCTTTCTTGGTTTTCCTATTCCCATCTATGAGCCCACACCGGTCAGTTGCTATACGCATTGGAACTACCAGTGCGGCACCGAGGTCACGCTTTATACCAACAGTGTTCTGGCGCCGTTGTGTGCTCCGTGCCCGCCCATCGACGCACCGGAAAACTATGTGCTCGTTCGAGCGTTGGGCAATATCCAGCTCAACCGGATCTACGGCGCCAGTCCCGTACTCAGCGGAGTCACAACCCCTGTAAACGAAGGTCAGGCAAAGGACATCTACGGCAGCGGCCTGGATTCCCCGTTCGGTGGAAACGTGCTGCCCCGTATCGAGTTCGATAGCTCGCTCCGAGCCCAAAATAAGGCCATGTACTACCAGATGTCCTTCCGCAAGGGCACCTCTGGAAGTTTCACGCCGCTGGTCGGGCCTGTCGATCGCAAATTCAACCACTGGGTGGGGTCGGATCTGGTCACCTCCGTTCACAACCTGGGACCGAAGGTGGTCAACGGAGTCCCGAATCTGTTTGAGATCCCGACCGCGTTGCCCGACGAAGGAGATTGGGTCTATCCGGATCCTCCGGTGGATCTGGCGAATGCGCAGTTCCCGACAGCAGGGCTGCCGGCCTCGCCGCCTCCGCCAGCCGAGGGCACGCGGGGCAAGTATCAATTGAAGCTGGACCTGTTTGATGCAAACGGAGCGCCTGTGAATATCGCCGCCGCGGGCATCCGTTATTACGTCCCCACAACCCAGGATCCGGACGGCACAATCCATACCGCCGAGGCGGCGACGATTGGTTTAGTCAGCGGCAACAGCTTCATCATGACTGTGCACGTGGATAATCGCCACACTTCAGCGGCTCTGCTCGATCCGACACTGGACACCTTGCCTCCCGATGACTGCGGGGTGTTCCGGTACAATTCCGGTCCCGCCGGAACCGTTACCATCCCCTACACCGCTGCACACCCGGACAACTTTGCGACCTACTCCTACCGGTTGTCACGAGGCGCTACGCTCCTGCATCCGCCCACAACATCGGGCCACGTGAGTGCCGCCACGAATCCCGCTGTCGTAAACATGAGCGTGGTAAGTCTGCTCACCCACGCCGACGGCAGTCTATGTGATACGGCCGGATTTGCAGAGGACTTGTACGTCGCGGCGCTGACGACCAATGGGTGGACCCGCCTGCGGCAGTACGACAGCAACCCGCCGCCACGAGCCTTCGTGCTTGCACCGAAACCGTAGTCACCGAGGAAGGTCCGTCTTCTCCGGGCCTTCCTCAACAATTCGGGCCGGCTTCATCGGCGATGGATCCGAGGGGTCGAGGAACTTCGGCGTTGAAGAGGTGGGTAGCGCTGTCACCAGTGTGTGGCCGGGCAGGTTCGTGGTCGGCTCATTATGCCTATCAGACAGCACCTGTCCACGCTGCCGATTCGGCTTTCAGCGGACATGTGCGAAGCACGAGTTCATGATCGTCGGCGATGGGGCAGTGGGACTGATGGCCGCAAAGCCGTTTTCCAGGGGCCTGACTGGGGCAAGGAGTGCCTCGCTCTTGATCCCACTCCCTGGCCTATCATCAATGCAAGAAAATGCGAGAAGATCACTGCCCCTGGTTTTCTGTCTCACCAGAGGAGTCATGGCGACGCCTCCGTTTTCGTTTCCCCGGGCTCCCATTTCTCGGTCGACGAGACACGACGATATTAGGTCAATCGGTGAAATATGGTCACACCACGCGGTGGCGAAGCATCGAGTTCGATTTAGTACTAAATGTAGATTCTTAAATTAAATGACGCCCTGCGTCAGGCTGGAAATCGTTGCGGCGCGCCGAATGGAGTTCGACAGATCGGGCTCGTCTCCATCCAAATCCATCCACCTTCCAGTAGGAGAAATCTCGTTCCGTTCGGGAACATCGATCCCTAGTTCGCTGACAGTGAGGGGCTTCCACCGTCCCCGATCGGAACACTCAGTCGCTTATATTGTCCTCTGGGAACAAGAAATATTCTGGCCTTGATCTCTGCGCACTGTCCATTCAGCCCAGCCATTCGGTTAATCCCCCATATGTACCAGTACTGCATGTTGGCACACATGTTGGTGCACAGAGTGCTCCATTGCCTTGCAGTAAAGAGCATTACAAATACGATCGGAGTGGGAAACAATGAGACTATGCAGACTTTTTGCGGCGGGCCTGACCCTTTCGGCATTACCGCTATTTAGCGCAACTATGTACAATAATCTCGCGTCGGCGGATATGTTCGCGGTGCTTGCGGGCTCAACGATAACCAATACGGGATCTACTACCATTTACGGCGACATCGGAGTGTCGCCTGGGACCGCGATTACGGGATTCCCCCCGGGAACGCTTACTGGGACCTCGTACAGTGCGGGCGCCGTTCCTTTGCAAGCGCAGACCGATCTAACGGCATCGTATGTCGATGCGGCTGCGCAGAGCTGTTCGAATGACTATACGGGGACGGAACTGGGAGGACTCACCCTTACGCCGGGTGTCTATTGCTTTGACAGTTCGGCTGGTTTAAACGGGACCCTCACTCTGAACGCCCAAGGTGACCCGAATGCACTCTTTTTGTTCCAGATCGGCAGCACTCTGATAACAGGAAGCGGTTCAACGGTGGCATTCATCAATGGCGGCCAAGGCGGCAGTGTTTACTGGCAGGTCACTGAATCCGCGACATTAGGGACTAACACTACTTTCAACGGTAACATCCTTGCGCTTACAAGTATCACGCTGAATACTGGAGCCACGATCGGATGTGGCCGGGCGCTGGCCCGGAACGGCGCGGTTACCCTGGACACGAATACCGTCTCCATTGAGTCTGCAGGTTGCCTGTCCACTACGAGTGCCGCCGTTCCTGAACCGTCCACCGGCTCACTCCTGCTTTTCACTGGCTTCCCGATGATTTGGTGGGGGGTGCGGAGGATGAAGCAGGCACGTCAGTAATTTGTTCCGTCAAACAGTGGGGCTTCGCCCCCGCTGCTTCTGCGGTGCAACAAGATCAAGCCCATCACGTGTGAACGGGGTACATACATCCAAGGGACCTTCCCACCGAATCCGACTCGAGCGTACGAGAATTCGGGAAGAGGTCCCAGCCTTTCGGACGGGTTCAAAGAAGCCCGCCACTATATATCTCGACGAAGTGCTGAGGGACGACTTAAGGGCGTTCTATTTATGGCTGATTCTATCTTTTGGCGAATCCAGAAGATTCTGGAAAAGCCGAAGCCTCCCGCGTACATACGCACCTACGAGAGCCCCTGGCGTCAGCGTATTTGGGACTCCATCCGGCCACCCACCGGCGTGCTGTCCGGTGGCGAGCCGCTGGGGCGCCGCCAGCGCCGGAAATGGGTCGGCGGGCTGGCGGTGATCGCCATGGCAACAGTGGCGTGGTCTGTCAATGAATACGTTTCGAACGCCCCGCAGCGAGCTCAGCAAGCGTATCAAACGGCGATTGCTCTAGAGGTGAAAGGCAATGCTGGCGATGCCGTGGCAAAGTTTACGGAGTCGCTTTCCGCGGGTGAAACCGCGGAGGCATACCTGAGGCGAGGAAACGCCTACCGGGATCTTGGTCAAACCGACAAGGCCATCGCCGATTGGAACCATGCCATCGTGCTGGACCCGCAGTCGGCGGGTGCGTATGCAGCTCGCGGGATGCACTACGCGTCGATCGGGAACACTGCGAAGGCGCTGCAGGATTTGGACGAATCGCTTCAGATCGAAGCGACATTAGACAGCTACGTTCTCAGGGGGCAGGTTTACTCTGGGTTGGGCCAATATCAGAAGGCGATTGAGGACTTTGACCTGGCGATCGCACAGGACCCTAAGGCTCCCGCCGCCTATTTGGCCCGTTCGAATGCGAAATGGGCCCTGGGGGATGATCTGGGGGCTCGGGAAGATCGGAAGATCGTGTCAAAACTAGAGGGTCGCTGATAGTGCCCTCGGGGTGCGATTCATCGCCCCAGATCCCACTCCCTCGCTTATCGTCAATGCAAGAAGATCACCGCCCCTGAGTTTTCCGTCTCGGCTGAGGAGTGCAGTCCATCTGCCCGGAACCGGAGTCTCGCGACGTTCTGCACGCCCATGACGCAGGAACTGAGACGAATTCTGGAGATCGAATTCAGCCCCCACTTCCTATTGGGTCGGCCTTCCATACAGGTCTAGTAGAATCTCCTGCATCGAGGTAGCCGCGACGGGAGATGCCCGTGCTAGATCGGTCGTAAGTGGATCACGCTTCGCGAGAATATTGTTCAGTTTAGATCGTAGAACGTCGTCGTTCGTCTGGCTAGCTAGCTCGCGCACCTTATCGAAGAAGTCTGTCGCCGCCTTAGCCGCCTCGGCGTAATTCTGGCGTCCCAATTCCAGATAAACCACTACGCCAGCCTGGCGCATGGCCGCCTCGCTCACCTTCGCTTGCAGTGCTGCGTCGGATGCTTTAAGCTGCGCTATCTCCGCACGCAAATCGTTAACCTCTTGAATCTGTGGATACCATCCCAGCAGAAATCCTACCGCCAACAGAACCACCGATACAATCAGTTTTGTGGCCATAAACGGCTTAAGTGTAGCACCGGCAATCATCGATTTATACCCACCGCGTCGCTATTCTCCAGTCACCGCATTCTCCTCGATCTCACTGTGCCAGTGTGGCGTTTCGTTGTCCTGTCGGGCCTAGGGGGACACGCCGATGGGGCAACGCCTCCGAGTTGGCGACTCTTCCGAATCACCAGCAATTCCCGCCTAAGCGGAGGGTCTGGTTTGGGAGCAGTATGCCCCGAGGCCTGTGAGTGCGGCGAATGACCCGGGATGCAATCCGCTGCCCATTAAGATCCCCGGTTGTTGTTCACGCATATGCGCATTGAGCCGAAGCAGCAGGCGTAAGAACGTGTGAATTCGGCGCCCAGAAAGAGCACTTGAGCGGAATAGTATACCCATCCCGGTACGATAATTAGCGAGCCTGCCGCTCCGTTAGGCCAGCGCTGCTCCCGTTCGCGGTACTCGGTCTTTTTGCCAACTCTGAATACAACTCTGGTGAGAGGCGCAATCTCTTTGTACGGAATGTGATTCATCTGAGCCGGATCATCTCTCGGAACTTACGCGGGTGCGAATCCCACCATTCACGGGACGAAAGCGCGAAATGAAGCCAGCAGGACCGGTCTTTTGCCCAAGGCTTGGGGCGTGCGGGGATTTGCACTTCGGCCTGGACTGGGAGAAATCGCGGCTCATTCGGGTACCCGAGTGGGCGAGAGCAATTCTTGAATCTCCTTCAGCAGCGCAGCGACCAGCGAAACGACCACGGGGCCTAAAAGAATTCCTAGGACGCCGAATGCGTACGTCCCACCTACTGCCCCCAGCGCAATGAGGAGTGGGTGCTGTTTGTCGTGCGCGCGGACCACGAACGGCCGGAGTACGTTGTCTACCGAACCGACGACGAGCATACCCCAGAGGCCAAGGAGCAACGCTTTCCCATAGGAGCCCGTGAAGAGGAATCCGCCTACGACCGGAAGCCACACCAACGGACTGCCCACGACCGGAATGATGGACGCCAGTCCGCCGATTGTGCCCCAAAGTACGGGAGAGCGAACACCGACAAACCAAAATCCCAGGCCGAGAAACAGGCCCTGGCCAAAAGCGACGGCAAACACGCCGTTGACATTGGCCACGACCGAGTCGTGCATCGTCTGAAAGAGCCTGGCGGTGACGGAAGGATCGAGCGGAGTCAGAACGGCCAGCCGGTCGATCCAGTCTTCGCCATGCCGGAGCAGGAAGTAGAGAAACACTGTTGTGAGCAGGCCCGCGATCAAAACGGAAGACAAACCACCAACCGCGGCGCCCAGATTGTCGTGCAGGTATCCGGCGACAGTGGTCATTTCGTTGAGGAGTTCCGAGCGGATCGCCTCTCTGTCGAGAGGGAGGTGAGTCGCCAAGGCTTCTACGACACGATCGATTGTATGTGTGAAAAGAGCCGGCCAGCCACCTTCCACAAGAGAACGTCGGCTAAGCGCATCGTAGGTAGCCGACAATTCCTGGACTAATGTGAAGCCAGCAATCGTGAGCAGTGTTCCCAGCAGAAGCACGGTCGCGCAGGTAGTGAGGAATGTGGTTAGTCCGAGCCGATGGAGTCTGCGGTTGAGCCAACTGTTCACCGGATTGACCATAACGGCGAGAACAGAAGCCAGTATGAACGGGGTGAGGAACGGCCACGCAATCTGTAACACACTGGGTAGCAGCGCTGCCAGCAGGACTGAGAGAAAAATTAGATTTCCTCGTTTGGACATCCAGGATACGCTCCTTCGCTGAGGTTCCAGCATCGCCGATCCGCACTCGCAATCCCCAGTCTATTCGCCGCGGTCCAGCCTAGTCCAAGGGATCAAACGACCTCCTCTATGGAGCACTGCTGAATGGCGCCACGCCAAATCCGTATTTGCACAAGGTGGTGCAAACCTGCGTGCGGCACTGTTTCTGCTGGCACTACTCGGAACAGTAACGTTGCGATGCAGCCATCGTTCGTCCTAGCTAACCCTTCCGGATTTCGCGCTCGGCCTCAAGCCAGTCTTGATCTGCCTGCCCGTCGCGTCGGCCTCGCTGCTCGTAGAGTTCGTAGGCCCGCATAGCGACCTGCGGTGTGAGGTCGAGCGGCCTCCCGGCCAACAACGGGGGCTTCATAGAATCAAAGATCCGGTAAGCAAGCAGTTTCAAGCGGTCATTCAGGAGAAACCACGCTATGGCATAGCCCCAAACAAACAGCGCCCAGCCCCAGCCGAGGGGAGTCATAAACAGCCCGTAAACCGCAATCATGGTCGCCAGCGCTTGCGTTCCGAGCACTGCTGTCCATAGAATGCGCGCGGGGCGTATGGACCAGAACGGGCCGCGCGAGCGCGTCAGGAAAATCGTCAGATGTCCGGCCACGGATAGCTTCAGGTACATCAGTGTCTGGATGTGCGCGCGGTCGAGATGAAATACGCGCTCAGCAAGATAAAACAGGCCAAAGGCGGCCACTACTCCGATGGCGCCCAGCACGGTGGCGATGCCCAACACCATCCGCATGTTCCAGGCTTCGGGCTCGTCTTTGTAATGAACCTTGTCATAGGCGATGGACAAGATGGCTCCGTCATTGAGCAACGCCAGCATCACGATCATCACCGCGGTGACCGGATAGAAGTTAAACACCAGGATGGACAGTGTCATGAACAACAGCACCCGCAGCGTTTCCGTGATCCGGTATATGGCGTAACTGTTCATCCGCTGGAAAATTCTGCGGCTCTCCTTGATTGCATCGATGACTACGGACAGGCCGGGGGCCAACAGCACGATGGAAGCCGACGCGCGGGCTACGTCTGTCGCGCCGGAAACAGCAATCCCGCAGTCCGCCTTCTTGAGCGCCGGCGCGTCATTCACTCCGTCGCCGGTCATACCGACGATATGACCGCGTTGCTGCAGAACGTCCACAATGTGGAACTTATGTTCGGGGAAGACCTGGGCGAAACCGTCCGCTTTTTCGATGGACTCCGCCGACAGCGCTGTTTCTTGCTGCTTCGTGTTGTCCAAACCACTAGCATCCAGGATATTGGTGCCCAGTCCCAGTTGCCGGGCGGTCTCTCGAGCGATGGCCACTTGATCGCCTGTAACCATCTTGACCTCGACGCCCATCTGCCGGGCGTTTGCGATGGTTGCCTTGGCCTGTTCACGTGGCGGATCGAACAAGGGCAGCACGCCTACAAACTGCCAATGATCATCCCGATCTGCCCGGGCCACGCCCAATGAGCGAAAGCCGCGCGCCGCAAATTCATTGACAGTTTTCTCGACAGCGGACTGCACCTCCGGGGCGTTGGCGGACATCTCCAGAATCACCTGTGGGGCTCCCTTGGCTACCTGGAACTGTTTTCCGTCGGCGGCTTTGACGGTGGCTTCGGTGCGCTTATGCACCGGGTCGAAGGGCTGGAAATGGAGCACTTCATACCCCAGCAAGGCTTGATCGTTCTTCAGGCCCCCGATCACGGCGAGGTCGATGGTGTCCTTGTCTTCAGCGCGCGAAGCCAGTGCGGCGCAGAGGATGACTTGGTCAGCGGGGACGCCGCTGACGCTGAACGGATCGCCCAGCGTCAGCTTATTCTGGGTCAGGGTGCCGGTCTTGTCCGAGCACAGCACGTCCACGCCGGCGAGTTCCTCGATCGCCGCCAAACGGGTCACGATCGCTTCTCTTTTCGCTAGCAGGCGCGCACCCACCGCCATCGTGACGGACAGCACGGTGGGCATCGCCACGGGGATGGCAGCGACGGTCAACACTAAGGCGAACTGCAACGTGTCGAGGATCGGGTCGCCGCGAAAGAGCGCGACGAGGATGATCACCGCCACTAGAGCTACCGCGAGAATGATCAAGTAGTCGCCAATCTTCAACACCGCACGCTGGAAATGGCTGACGGTGTGCGCCTCCTGCACCAGTTGCGCCGTCTTACCGAAAAAAGTGTTCGCGCCGGTGGCGTACACCATCGCTTCGATCTCGCCCCGGCGAAGGATAGACCCCGAAAACACCGCCTCGCCGGGTTTGCGCTGGGCGGGCAAAGATTCTCCTGTCAATGCCGACTGATCCACCTCCACCGGGTCGCCCGGCAGCAAGCGCGCATCTGCCGGCACAATGTCACCCAAACCCAGGCGAATGACGTCACCCGGTACCACCTCCCGCGACGCCTGGCTGGTCCACTTACCGTCCCGTTTCACCTTGGCTTTGATCGCCAGCTTGGCCTGCAAGGCGGCGATGGCATTGCCCGCCTGGCGTTCTTCCCAGAATCCGACCACGGCATTGGAAACGAGCAAAAGGAGGATGATGAAGAAATCTGCCCAGTGGCCCACCGCGCCCGAGAGAATCACCGCCACTTCGATCATCCACGGGATGGGACCCCAGAAATAGGTGAGAAGTTTTAGGAAGGGATTGGTTCTCTTCTCTTCAATCTCGTTCGGCCCATAGCGGGTCAGCCGTTTCTGTGCCTCGGCTTGACTGAGTCCGCCTGGTGACGACGCCAAGTGTTTCTCCAGTTCCGGCATGGGAACGGATCTCAGATCGTCCTTTGGGTTGGGAACCCCGCGCTGGCCGGCGCTGTGTTTCATAACGCGTACTCCTATCTGCCGCAAACCTTCGAGACGCGCGTCCCTGCGCGAGGGCATGGACAAAACCAGCTTACAGCAGCCATTCCCGTATATCGGGATGTCAATCTTCCCACCGCTCCGGCGGCAAGAGCACCACTACTTTGGGGCGATCGGAAGAGCGTTTCGGCGGGTCGCATGGCTCTTCTGATCCCTCGATGTTATGTCAGCGCCTGGGCGAAACGCAGCGCCCATCGATGCTGCGTGGCGGCGTCCGGTATTTCGTCCTGGCGGAACTCCACCTGCAGGTGCGGCAGTCCCCTGCGCAGGGCGTGGAAGGGAAGGCTGTAGTCCACCGCCGGATCCAGATCGTAGGGTTGGTTGTCCCCGACGACGACATCGCCGGGACGGCGCAAGGAAGCGAGTGTAGAGTCGGCAAGGGTTCTGTCGAGATAGCTGGAGAGCGCGATCTGCCAGGGTCTAGGTTTGCCCGCAAGAGAAGCCGCCATGGAATGAATGGAAATCACGATAGTGGGCACATCTCTCGCCGCGCGTTCCGAGATCAGCGCTTCGATCGCGTCATGGTAGGGATTGAACCAGCGTTCGACCCGCTGGGCTCTAGCCGCCTCGGAAAGCTGCACGTTGCCGGGGATCACGGTCCCGTCAACTATTTCCGGTATAAGATCCGGATCGTCGAGATTACGGTTGCAGTCGATCACCAGGCGTGAGGTTCCGCAGAGGATGGCGGGGGCGTCGAAGATCTCAGACAGCGCTTCGGTGACGCCAGCCGCGCCAATGTCCCACCCGATGTGCCGCTCCAGTTCATAGGCGGGTAAACCCAGGTTGTTCAGTTCCGGTGGAACGTGATTGCTGGCGTGGTCGCAGAGGAGGACAAAGCGGCCCGTACCCTGCGCACGAAGGACTCGCGGCTCTTTCATGGCTGTCATTCTCGCGTTTCGGTAACGGCCACAGTGACGTCCATGCCGAGAAAGGCGCCTGCGGAACCCATGTAAGTTCCCCACAAGGGCAGCACGTGTTCCGGAGTCCATGCCACTGCGACGCGGATGAGGTTACGGTTGCCAATAATACTGTTGGTGGGGTCGAAGTCAATCCATCCGGCGCCCGGCAGATAGGCCTGCATCCACGCATGGGTGGATCCGCCGCCCACGTTGCCGGAATGATGGGGGACAAAGATATAGCCACTGACAAACCGGGCCGCGATCCCCAAAGACCGGACGGCTTCGATCATCAGGACCGCAAAATCCCGGCAACTGCCGCGCCCCGTCTCCAAGGTGGCCTCGGGGGCTTGCACGCCCTTCTCAACGCGGCTCTTGTAGACGAACTGTTCACGGATGCCGTGGGTCATCGCCCGGAGGATCTTCATCGTGCCCGTGTTCTGCGCGGGATCGAGAAACTGCAAGGCCCATTTGGAGACGGACTCGCCGGAGTATCGAAGAGCAAGGGCGCGCTCAAGGTTGGGAAAGTCCTCGTCGGAATAACGGAAAGGATAGGTCCGCGCATAATCCTCAAGCGGATACTCTGGCGCCGGACTTTCAAAATGCTCCAACTCAACCGTGCTTTCGAAGCGAAGTTCAGCTGTAGTCCCCTCGAAGGCGGCGACGGCGACCGAGTTGTCGAACGGATCGTGGAGCCAGCGCAAATGGGCGGGCTGTGGGGTGATGGTGAGGTTCGACCGGATCAAGCGCAAGTCATAGCTCTCGCGGGGGCGGAACAGCATGCGATGTTCGCCTAGGCCGACAGGCTCCCGATAACGGTAGACGGTGGAGTGCCGCACGGTGAGAAGTGACATCAGTTCCCTGTTCCGGCAGCCTGACCGGCTGGGATCTCATCGGTCCACACCCGGAAGCTTTCAAGCGTATTGGGTCCGAAGGTAGTGGCGATCGCGACATCGCAAGCATCGCGGCCTCGCGCCATCAGGACGCGGCCCACGCGCGGCGAGTTATTGCGCGGATCGAACAGCTGCCAGCGGCCGCCGATCCAGGCCTCGAACCAGGCAGCGAAATCGCCCGGGGGGTATGGTGGCACCGTGCCGATATCGCTCAGGTAGCCGGTGCAGTAGCGCGCCGGGATATTCATGCAGCGGCAGAATGCGATGGCGAGATGCGCGTAGTCGCGGCAGACGCCAGTCCGTTCATGGAACGTCTCCATGGCGCTGCGCGTCGCTCGGGCGTTTTGGTAGTTGAAAACAATGTGGTTGTGCACGAAATCACAGATTGCCTGTACCCTGAGGTGCCCCATAGGCGTGCCACCGAAAAGCTGCCAAGCCGCTTCCGACAACAAGTCGGTCTCACAATAGCGGCTGCCGAGCAGGAACACGAGCGAGTCTTCCGGAAGGTCCTGTACCCGATCCTCACCGGGGGAGAACCTAATCTCATCGGGTTGACCGCTGTCTTTGATCACACCATCGGCCTTTAGGCGAAGCCGTCCTGCCGGAGCCAGGAGTCGCTTGCACCGATTCCCAAAGGCATCGCGATAGTCGCTGATTGGAATCCACGGCTCCGTGATGAGGTGGTCTGGGATAACTAGGTCGGAAACCCGTGAATCGTGGACATTCACTGTCAGGATGATGGGCGTTGGTTGCGGGAAACTGTAAATGAGTTCGTAGCCGATCCGAAGTTGCATGGCACGTGTGCCCTTTTCTACTCTGTCGAAAGCCGTGGGGCTGTGTTTAATTCGCTGACGACCACCTCCTGCGGAAGGTGGGGCGAAAATACGGTCTGGCCGCCACCATACCAAGAGGACAACGCGTTGGTATGCCCTTCCTAATAATGACGATCTTAGGATTCTTAAAGCAATTGAAGGTCCCTTTCGCTGGACGAGGAATTGGTCGGGACGGAGACCGGGATCATGGATGACAGGGTGAGTCGCTCATTCTCGATGGGGAGATATCCCTCCAGGCCGGGTCATGGCCGATGTATGTGTGCAATTGACGGTTGGCGCGGCGTTTTCAAGATCCTTGCCAGAGGATTCGGGCAAATTCCAGCGGAATCGCAACCCCGGGGCGTTGCGGTACCACTCGCGGAGTGAAATCCGTTGTTGGACGCGTAGCGGGTACTGTCGCACGATAGGCCCATGCGTCAGTCCGCAGAGGCGAACACTCCATTTCCACTCGTACGGGATCGCCGCCGTTAATCCCGGCCGCGTAGAGCTCCACTTGTGCCGCATTCGGGTCGAGGCCGTTTAAAAAGAGTTCGACTTCAAAGACGTGGTGGTCCGTGGTGGTCTCGACCCGCAAGTCGCCGAAGCGTATCGATTCCCACTTGCGTTCCACGTCATGCTGCCAATCGACCACTTGCCTGCCCACGGCGCCCTTGTTCGCCGCGCGCTCCCGGTAGGCTGCTGCGGCCGGAAGGTAGTGTTGCTCGGTGTATTCATGCACCGCGTGGTTAGTGGAAAAACGCGGCGTCAGTTGCGCCATGCTCTCGCGTATCCGTGCAACCCAGGCTGTTGGGATGCCTTGCTCGTCACGGGCATAAAACTCGGGGATCACACGTTGCTCGAGCAGGTCGTAAAGCGCTTCGGCTTCGGCCGCATCCCAGGCCGGGTCCTGGCCGTGCTCCCGCCCGTCTCCCAAGGCCCACCCCAGTTCAGGCGTGTAGGCCTCCGCCCACCAGCCATCCAACTCGGAAAGGTTGAGACCCCCATTAACCAGCACCTTCATGCCGCTGGTGCCGCAAGCCTCCCAGGGGCGGCGTGGGGTATTGATCCAGACATCGACGCCCTGCACCAGGTGTTCGGTCAGAAGCATGTCATAGTCGCTGAGAAAGACCGCATGGGGGCGCGTCTCGGGTCGGCGGATGAAATGAATCCACTCGCGAATCAGGGCCTTGCCCTCTTCGTCCGCCGGGTGAGCCTTGCCGGCGATGATCAGTTGCACAGGGCGCTCAGAATCCGTCAATAGACGCAGCAGCCGCGGAGGATCGTGCAGCAATAGGTTTGGCCGCTTGTACGTCGCAAAGCGTCGCGCAAAACCTAGCGTCAGGATGTTGGGATCAAAGAAACCCTTGGCGCGCTCGACTTCTTCGGCCGGGGCGCCGGAGGCGGCCAGTTGCCGGGACAATCGTTGGCGAGCATAGGTAACGAGAGACTCCCTCGCGGCCGTCCGAAATTGCCAGAGCCTCACGTCGGAGACCTTGCGAATGTCCTGCTTCAGCGTCTCTGTTGTCCCCAGCCAGCGATCCTTTCTGCAAGTCTCGGTCCAGAGATCGTCAGCCGGGGCGGAGTCCCAGGTGGGCATGTGGACTCCATTGGTCACGTGTCCAACGGGAACTTCTTGCTCCGGCCAGCGGGGGAAAAGAGTCCGAAAGATGTGCCGGCTCACTTTTCCATGCAATTGGCTCACTCCATTGACGGTCCCACTCCCGCGCATTGCCAGATACGCCATATTGAAGGGTTCCGACGAGTCGTCCGGGTTCTGGCGCCCAAGAGCCAGAAGGTTATGGAGCGTGATGCCGAGCTTCTGCTGGGCGTATCCCTCGAGGTATTGTTTGATAAGGGCCGGGGCGAAGCGGTCAAATCCCGCGGCCACGGCCGTATGGGTCGTAAAGAGGTTGCCGGATCGAGTCGTAGCGAGCGCCACCTCGAAAGGCTGACCGGCCTCTTCCATGAAGCTCCGGGCGCGCTCTAACACGGCGAAGGCCGCATGCCCTTCATTCAGGTGACAAACCTCTGGTTGGATCCCAAGTGCGCCGAGAAGCCGCCATCCACCGATCCCGAGCAGCAGTTCTTGTGTGAGGCGCAACTCCGGTCCGCCGCCATAAAGTTCACTGGTGATCGCCCGATGAGCGGGAATGTTCGCCGCGTCATTGCTGTCCAGCAGGTAAAGCTTCACTCTGCCGACCTGAACCTGCCAGACGCGTAGCCAGACCGAATAGCCAGGCAGCGCGACCTCCAAGCGCAACCACTCGCCGTTCGGTTGGCGCAGCGGAGTGATCGGCAACTGCCCCGGATCGTTGTAGGGGAACAGCGCCTGTTGTTCTCCGTTCTTATCGATCACCTGGCGAAAATAGCCTTGCTGGTAGAGCAGCCCCACACCAACTACCGGCACGCCCAGGTCGCTGGCGGCCTTAAGTTGGTCGCCGGCCACATTGCCAAGCCCGCCCGAGTAGATGGGCAGGGCTTCGCTCAACATGAACTCCATGCTGAAATATGCGACGCAGGAGAGGGGAGCGCCGGGATGATTCTTTTGAAACCAGGCGGGGGCCTCCGCCGCTTGCCGCGTCGCGCGCACGAAGCCATCCACATTCTTGCGGAAAACGGGATCGGCGAGCACCCGTTCGATTTGGTCGCGCGAAACCGTTTGCAGAACCACCCAGGGATTATGCGTGATTTCCCACAGCTTGGGGTCAAGCTGCCGCCACACCTCGTCGGTGGCATGGTTCCAGGACCAATGCAAATCCAACGCGAGTTCCGCCAGGGAATCGAACCCTTTGATTTCCGTGGGCAGGAGATTGTAGATGGGGTGGCTGACACGGGTTTGGTTGCTCATGATTCGACATCGCAGTCCGTACGCAAACGAAACTGCCACTATCTCAGCATTTGGAAGGCCACTGCTTGACAATTGATTCAGCTCGAAAATCCCGGCCAAGGGGCGCCGAGTGACCATATGCGGTCAATTCCCCGGATGCCGAACCTGAGTCCCAGACGCCGAATCCAGTTGCGACAAGTGTTGTGGCCCCAACCACAGCGCGACGGTGGCTTTTGGCGGCGGCTGACCACAGTCTTAGAACTGGTATTCCGGGGGGCTGCTTGTCTTAACAACCTGCCGATCCCATCCTCACGACCAGAAAGTTGCGTGACGAGGGGCGCAGAACTACAGTAACCCTAAGGAGGCAACAGTCACCATGCGAGCCAAGAAGCGTCTGACCCAAGTTGCGCTCACTCTTTCTGCATTTCTCCCCTTGATCGTGCCCGCTGTCTGTCCCGCCCAGGAGTCAGACCGCTCGGTGCTTTCTCGCCCTGCGCTCCAAGCGGCGCGCATCATCGGTGTTGAGTCTCTCCTCGCGAGGCTTTCCGCCGTCAACGCTGCCAGAGTGTCCGGGCTGGCGGGCATGTCACTGGAGGAACTGTCACTCCATCAACAACTTACGGAGGCCGTGGTGGTTGCATCTCTGGACGTGGACTCCGTACTGGATCAGATCGACAACGAGCGCGCACAAATCGTGGAGCTACAAAGCATTTTGCTCGTGCGGCGGCAACGTGCTATCGGCACTACAAATTTTGCCACGCTAGCTCTGGGTGCCGGACTCGGCGCCGTGAGCGGCGTCTTGCAGTTCACGGATGCTACGAAGGGCATAGGCAACGCCGTCGGCTTCGCAGCCGGAGGGCTCTCGACCCTGCTTTCTTTTCGTAGCCTGCGGCAGCAGCACAGCGAAGCCCGGCCTGCATGGACCTTGCCGAGCATGCTGGCACCCTTCTTGAGTGAGCCGCAAGAGCATAGCCTCTACCCGACTGATACCTGGACCTATTTGAACAGTGCCCCAGAGGGAGCAGATTCCCAGGCGAGCAGGAGGGACCAACTATTGGAGGAATGGCGCCGCATCGGCCGTCTCCCCGCTTTGGATTCCGGCCAGTTCACCTCAAGGATTGCCTTGCTAACCTCCACAGATGCGACTGACAAGAAGCTCGACATGGATGTGTTATCGGAACGCTCCGCGATGCTCGCGGATGTCCGCAATGAAGTGGCTGCAATGAAACGCATTCTGGCGGAGATTCTGACTGAAATTAGACTCTCCCGGTAACCGGTCCAGACGAGGCTACTCCGCTCTTTCAGGAACCTACTCCAGCCTTTCGGCAAACAGGCGGTTTGGCCGCATCTCTTAACCGTGGCGGGATATTACAGGCAAGGGAACTCGGGCTTCGACGAGAGCTACGCCCGTACTACGCCCGTCAACGAACAGTGCCCACCCTGGCCGAGCCAAACCACTCGCACGCGTCCGGTACTCCACCACCCTCCTTTTTTTGCAGAACACCGCTCGTAAGGCGGTTGAACTATATAAGCCTGCGTCCCTGAATCAAGCGGATGAGCAACACAGCCAAGGCAATGACCAACAAGATATGAATAAACCCACCCAGCGTGTAGGCTGTGACCAGTCCTAATAGCCACAGAACCACCAGGATTACAAAAATTGTCCAAAGCATCGGCTTGTTCTCCTTTGAAAAAACCGTATCTGCGGTTATTCAGAGCAAGCGAAGATCCAAATAGAAGTCGCCTCCCCGCGCGAAGGCCTTGCGCCTCCACAACACGCGTTCCCAACCTCATCAGCGGGAGATAGGTTCCAGGGGGCCGAGTGCAAAACACCTCTGTGCGCAAATGGGGTCGCAGGTCCGTTGGAGTGAGAATGCACACTTGTTGCGGGAAAGCGCCCAATCCCTGTCCCTCGCGAACGCCGTTTTGGGAGCCAGGATCGACTTGTGTATGCGTTTTCCGCAGAAGAATTTGGCGAAGAACGTGCTGAGAGATAGCCGCCCCCTGCACGAGGAAGCGGGCGGCGGCAAGAGAGGTATTGAATGAAATTCATTATGGTGGCGGCATTGGCCCTCACGCCATTGCTGGCCCAGGACAACGAACCCGCCCAGCGGTTGGGCGAAGCGGCTGCGGTGTTTTCAGAGGTTATGTCAGCGCCGGATAACGGTATCCCCCAAGAACTGCTCGAGAACGCACACTGCATCGTGATTGTGCCGGATCTCAAGACAGCGGCTTTCGTATTTGGCGGGAAATACGGGAAAGGGTACCTCTCTTGCCGGAACAAAAGCGGCAAGGGCTGGTCCGCACCAGGTACGGTCCGCATCGAGGGCGGCAGTGTTGGCTTCCAAATCGGCGGGTCTTCGACGGATCTGATCATGCTGGTGATGACGGAGCGGGGAGCGGACAAATTGCTCTCCAGCAAGTTCACTCTGGGTGCCGAAGGCTCCGTTGCTGCGGGCCCCGTGGGACGTACGGCCACGGCGCAAACCGACGCCCAGATGCACGCTGATATTCTCTCGTGGTCGCGCTCGCAGGGACTTTTTGCGGGTATTGCTCTGGAAGGCGCAACTCTGCGGCAGGATCTCGATGACAACGCCACGCTCTACGGCAAGAAACTGGAGAACCGGGAAATCGTGATGGAGGGAGTGCGTGCGCCCAAGTCGGCCGCGAAACTGCTCGCTCTGTTGAACCAGTACTCGGCACGAGAACGCAAGAACTAAAAGTGCTGAGAGGACGCTCGGGGCAGAGTTCTCTCCGAGTTCCGCTCTTGTGACGGAGTTGGCTAAGCTCGATGCCTCTGCGTTCGACGCTTTCCCCTACGCAACGGTCCGGCGCTAATTCCGCCTGGCAAAAGCCGCTGGCAGGATTAACGATGGGTGTGAGTTGCTAGTCCGTCCACGGCCTTTGTAATCCGGTCTGCTCTCAGTTGCAAGGATCGGTTCTAGCGCACGCTAGAGCGCGCCGGGGAGGTTAGCCATGCCAACACGAGTAGTCCGCATGTCGCGGAGGCAACCGAGGCCCCCAGAATGCCGAGTTTCGCGGAGTTTAGGACGTTCGATTCGAAGGCCAGTTCAGCGATAAAAAGCGCCATCGTGAACCCGATGCCGGTCAAAAGACCTCCAGCCGCCAGTATGCTCCAGGGCAGTTCGGGAGGACGTGCGGCCAGCCGGAGGCGCACCGCCAGATAGCTGAAAAGTAACACGCCAATGGGTTTGCCGGCCACGAATCCGATGAAAATCGCGGACATAGCACCAGCATCAACATTCGCCGGAGAGATCGGAACGCCAGCATTTGCCAGCGCGAACAGGGGCATGATGGTGAACGCTACCCAAGGATGCAGGACGATCTCCAGGCGCTCGACAGGAGACAAGGCTTCTCGCGTCGCTTCACCTGCCCGGCGCAGATCGCGCCGGTCCACTGTATTGCCGCTCCAATGTTCGCCTGGTGGATAAGCGATCACGCGATCCAGAATCGCGTGCAGGCGAGTGTCGCTCACCCAGCTACGTGCCGGCGTCATCAACCCCAGAATCACTCCGGCCAGCGTTGGATGGATTCCCGATGTATCAAAAGCCAGCCAGATGAAGCCACCGATCGCGAAGTAGATCAGGATACTCCGGACGCCGAGGCGCGCAATCCCCGCTACAACTCCAAACCCCAGCACTGCCAGTCCAAGAGCGATCCAATTCAAGGTATCGTCATAGCCGATCGCGACGACCAGGATGGCCCCGATATCGTCAAAAATCGCCAAAGATAGCAAGAACAGCCGCAAGCTTTGCGGTATCCGCGAGCCGAGGAGGGCCAGGCAGCCGATCACAAAGGCGGTATCGGTGGCCATGACGACACCCCAACCGCTCGAAGCGGAGGTGTTGCCCTGCGCCAGGAGAAAAAGACTTACCGGCACCATCATTCCACCAAGAGCGGCTGCTAGGGATAGCGCGGCTGTCCGCGGATTGCGCAATTCTCCCAGCACGATCTCGCGTTTCAGCTCAAGGGCGACGAGGAAGAAGAATAGCGTCATGAGGCCATCATTGATCCAGTGCTTCAATGAGCGAGAGATCTCGACGTCGCCCACGTGGAAACCGACGGGCAACTCCCAGAAGGAGAGAAATGACTCCGACCAGAAAGAGTTGGAAAGGATCAGCGCGAGAAGCGTGCAGAGCAGAAGAACCGCGCCGCCTGCCGCCTCGATGCGCAGGAAGCGCATGAAGGGCCTAGTGAACCAGTGCACAGGTTCCTCTGGAAGGCGTCCAAGTCTATCGTTCGTTTCTGTGGGCATTAAAATTCGGGTTCGTTGAATTGACGACTTCTGCCGGTGTGGACCCCCTTTGGATTCGCTACTGCATCCAGAAGATCGGGCCAACTTGGGGTCGACTCGCATCGCCCCAACAATCTTGGACGGTATGCCCACCGCGCGCCACCCAGGATAGCCTACACATATTGTTGCTGGCGCGAAGAGGAGCGCGAGAATACGCCGTGCGTGACGATTCCAGCTTTTGGGCTGTCTCAAATACGCGTCGAGCCAACGCGTTCGCGAACGTGGGAGGCTGACCGTCGAACCAGAACGCCGCTCCTCAAAGTTGCAAGCATCCGGATACAGGCAAGGCCTATCAAGAGAAAATCCTGACCGACATCAGAAGGGGGCGTGACACCTACGGCCATCCATTCGGTCGCCCAGAAGTCTTATCCCAAGCGAACGGCCCATACACAAGATAAGGGATTTAGCACAAGTAGGGAGCTTGCCCTCATAGGAGGGCAACACGGAGGCAGCAAGCAACACTGGGCAGAGACACCAATCTGAGGAATTTTATAATTTGTGGGGAGGGGCATCGTTTTCCCTCATCTCACGAAAAGGGTCCGGCCGTATGGGCCGAACCCTTTTACTTCTCCGGGATTCAGTCACCCGACTACCTGGCTGCAGTGGTCGTGCCGATCTCCGTACCGATCAGGTCGCCGGAGATCACCAGTTCCACGCGCCGATTCTGCTGGCGGCCGCTTGCCGTGTCATTGGTGGCTACCGGCTGGGTTTCGCCAAGCCCCTTGGACGTCACTGAACCCGCCGGGATGCCTTGCTCAGTCAGGTAATCCCGTACGGCTGAGCCACGCCGTTCGGAGAGCCGCTGATTGGAATCGTCGCTACCGACGCTGTCCGTGTGGCCCTCAACACTCAGCATCAGGCCCGGATGTCCGGCGATGATGCCGGCAACCTTCGCCAATTTTTCACGCGCCGCGGGCTGCAACGAATACTGGCCGGAGCTGAAAAGAACATCTGACATGTTCACGATCAGGCCACGTGCGGTATCGCGGGTTTGAAGAACGGCGTTGAACTGCTCCTGGAGCTGGGATCTCAATGCCATTTTGTCGGCTTCTAATTGCGTCGCCTGTTTGGCGGAAGCATCAAGTTGAGCTTGATTCACAGCACGTTGGGCCGCATTTTCCCGCTCCAGACGATCAGCTTCCGCTTTAGCGGCGGCTAACCTAGCATCGCTGGCGAGCTTCAGGCGATCGGCTTCCAGTTTGGCTGCATCTATGCGTGCTTCGTTTTCCAGCTTAAGCCGATCGGCCTCAACCGCGGCTGCGGAGGTGCGGGCGTTGGTCGCCTGTTTTACGCGATTCGCTTCCGCCAAGGCGGCGGCCGCTTGCGCATCCTTTTCACGAGTAAGGCGAGCTGTTTCCGCCTGCGAGTTCAAACGCGCCATTTCCGCTGATTGGCTGATTCGTGCCGTTTCCGACTGTGCGGCCACACGGGCGTTATTAGCCTTTGCTTCACGTTCCGCGGCTCGGCTCCGTTCCATAGCCAACTGCTCTGCTTCCTGGCGTTGCACCGCAATCAAACGAGAATCCTCAGCAGTCTGGACCGCTACGCGCGCCGCTGCCACTGCAGGCTTCCGGTTGCTTGGATTTTTCAAATAAAATTCAGCCTGTTTCAGATTGTCGGTTGCTTTCTTGTAAGCAGCCGAGGCATAGTGGTCAGCGCCCGCAAATTGGGCAAGTCTAACGGCGTTGTAAGCCTCGTACATCTCCAGCGGGACCTTCGGGTCAATTGTGCGCGTGACGGCGTCTGAACCCACATTCTGCACATAGGTTCCCCGCTTGAGCAGTTCGTAACGGGCATTGATGACTTCAACCTTGCCCCGGGTGTCAGACCGTACCACGTTCTCCATCACAACCACATCGCTAGGTTGTGACACCGCAAAATAGGGCTCCGCGGTGACCACGAGTCCGAAGGATTGCATTTCGGTCGTTACATTCAGCTTGCTGCGATTTCCGTTCAGGAGGACCTCTCCCAGATTGGTGGCACGTCCCTCCGGAGTGATCGCCCACATTACGTAGGTTAAGTATTCGGACCCGAACTGGGTAGCCGGGCTCAACTCATCGAATTCGACTTCGATTTCGATGTAGCCCTGTTTGCTCTCCACTTTGGCTTCGCCGTTCGACTTCGGAAGAAGCGGTGTTCCCTCGAAGTCGATGGTCGTGGACCCGCTGCGGGATCGGTAGTCAATGGCCTTTACAGTTCGATCAATCACGGTGGTGCGATATATGGGATTGCCAGTCCCGATAGGGCCCGCGTTCTGATTCGGGGGCGGTTGTGCCGATAGGATGCCGCATAGCAGGAGAAATGCGCCGATGAATTTTGTTCGTTTCATATTCTGGACTCTTTCTTTGTTAGCTCGTAAAGGCACGTTACTTGTTTTCTCGCGCCGAGTACCGGTTGAGAAGTGCGATCAATTCGGCGGCCGCCTTAGGAACCGGTACGGATGTGGTCACGATCTCTCGGTTTTCAATCGGCTTGCCATAAAGCACGGCGTTGTCATCGAGATCCTGTCGCAACGTGGCGCCTTCCAATGCGACTCCGGCGAACAACCCTTGGGTCCGCGACCAGGAAAGGATTTCCGCGTGAAGTTGCGCGTCAGTCTGCGCTGTCGCCGTTCGTCCCACCGGGCCCGCGGCAACCGAACCTTCCCCGCCTAACGTGAATTTGCTGGAGAGTAATTTGTCGGCCCCCCGTTCGGTCATGACCAGCATAATCAGGTCCGTCTCAGATCCACCGATCTGGAACCCTACGCTGCCGCCCTCAATACGGACCGTACCCGGCGCAGACCAGCCCGTGCGATCTTGGTTCCGGCAGGAAACGTATCCTTTCCCATACTTGCCGCCGACCAGGAAAGCCGCGGTCTTCAATTCGGGGACGATCACGATGCAGTGGGCGTTTGCCAAAAGATCTTCTGGGATCCCCTTGTCCGGCGCCGCCATCACCTCACTCAAAACTGCTGTAGCCTCATCCAACCGCTGCACGGGTTCACTATCCTTAGCCAGCAGGGGAAGCATCACGAGCGTAGCCACCAAAATCATTTTCATTGTTTACCTCATTCCGTCGGCCCAATGAGCCCTCGCAAGGGACACGGGTGACACAGATCTTCTTGCACGCCTCGCGCCAGTGGTCCCTTTTGTTGAGCCGATTCGGTCGCCGGCGTCTCGGAACTCGCTTAGGAACGTGGGAGGCGGCGGGAATCTAACCGTATACGGTCAATTGACCGGGGGCGGTCGGGAGGGTCTGTGCGGTCCCAGGCGTCGCGCTGGTCGCTAATCAGCGAGCATTGTGTTCGGCCAGCCGTTGCGCTTGGACAGACTGCGGACGACGATATGGTCACGGAATTGCTCCCGTCAAGCAGAGGGAGCCAGTGACAAACAAGTGGGAGCTTGAAGTGACGAACGGCCTCGGTGGTGGAGTCCTCTTTCCCCGGCCGACGGTCAGGTCACGTTCCGTCTGGCGCGCATTCGGGGACGGGTTTGGAGGCGGCCTCATCGCCGGGTTCCTGTACTGTTGCCTGATGGCCTGCTGCGATCCTGCCGGGCTCCCTCTCGCTGGCATGCGAGTGCTGGCTCTGTCATTGATCTTCGGCGGTTTCGAGATCTGGCGTGTCACCCAGTCGCCAACGCCGGGACGCCTCCGGAGGTGCGCGCTTTGGACCTTTGTGGCGAGCCTACTCGCGCTATGGGCTCTGGGCGTTTTTATTTCCACCGCGCCGGGCGTCTATCGCGAAACCCCGGCCTTTCTCAATCGCGTGGGACTCCGAGCGTTCAGGAATCATCCGTCGGACTTGAATCACGCAAACAAGCACAACTGCAATCGCGAGCACCAGCAGGATGTGGATGAATCCGGAGATCGTATACGCCGTAGCTAGCCCCGGTATCCACAGGAGAAACATAATCACTGCAATGGTCCAAAGCATTCTTTGACACTCCTTTGTCTCTGCTGGGAGGAGGACGCCGGGGGGACCATTAGCCTCCAAGCCGATCTCAGAGAGCGTTCTTGATGAAGGGCGGAGTCGTGGTGTGCGCCATGGCAACGATTCGGAGTGACGGCCCGCGGTCATGTGACGCTCCGGGGTCACGCGGCGGAGCGGTCGTGCTCCGTGGAACTGCGGAGACAGAGTTTCCTTCCCTGCTTTGAAGTTGGTACGCCAATTGCTCTTGTAGTTTCCTGAACACAGAGGAGAATGTGCATGACTGAGAGCCCCAATTTCCGAGTTTCTGTTCTTCGGACGAAACTATCGGTTGCCGTAGCGACCGCCATCGTCTGGGCGATGTGCTTCCCGCCTCTGGCGAGCGCGCAAGGTGGCTTCAGTGGCGCCGGACGGTACCAGATCACAAACCTGAAATCCGGCAAAGTGCTCGACCTTGACCGCAGCGACGCAGCATCCGTAGTCCAGTTCTCGGCCCACGGAACCGACAGTCAGGTATGGGAAGTTCGAGCAGCCGGCGGCGGGTTCTACTACCTGCAAAATACGATGAACGGAGCCGCGCTCGAAGCTGCCGGAACCCGCAATAGCACGCCCGTGCAAGCCACGCGCTTCAGCAGCAAATCGAGTCAGCAGTGGCGCTTTGAGGCCACTACGGACGGCAATGCGCTGATCGTCTCGCAGAATGGCAAGACGCTGGACATCGCCGGCGGGTCGAGTTCGGATGGAGCGCGGGTGCAGACCTACCAGATCAACGGCGATTCCAACCAGCGCTTTGTGTTTCGGCCGGTGGCCGCGATCCAGAGCGGTGGCACGTCGCGGAGCGGGGTGGTGCCTCAGATAAGCTCCAATCTGGGGGCCGGCCGAACCGAACTAAAGCCCGGCTGGAACATGTTCTCCCCGGAGCAGGACGTCGAGTTGGGCCAGCAGGCGGCGCTCGAAGTCGCGCAGCAGGTGCCGATGTTGAACGACTCACAGGTGGACAAGTACCTGAACACGCTAGGCCAACGGCTTGCGGCGGAGGCCCCCGGCTTCAAGTACCCGTATACCTACAAGACGGTGAATGACTCGGCCATCAACGCATTTGCGCTGCCAGGCGGGAGTATCTATATCAACCGCGGCGTGATCGAAGCCGCGGACAATGAAGCGCAACTGGCGGGCGTGATGGCGCACGAAACCGCCCACGTGGCCTTACGGCACGGGACAAACCAGGCCAGCAAGGCTTCGGCCGCGAATTTGCCGCTGGCCATCCTGGGTGGTCTGTTGGGCAACAACTCCACCGGAGCCGCCCTGGCGCAACTTGGTGCGGGCTTCACGGTGAATTCCATTCTCCTGAAATACTCGCGAGACGCGGAGAGCCAAGCCGACCTCCTGGGCACGCAGATCCTCTCCGACGCCGGCTACGACCCGCGTGCCATGGGTCAATTCTTCCAGAAAATCGAGGCGCAGAACCCGGGTGGAAATGGCCCGGCGTTCTTCCTTTCTCACCCCAACCCGGACCGCCGCATCGAGAGCGTGAATGAGGAAGTGGCCAAACTTGGCTCGCGGCCCGTGTCTCGCTCCAGTTCTAAGGACTTCGATCAGATCAAGCGCCGCGTCCAGTCTATGGCGGCTCCTAACCCCGCCCAGGCGCTGCAGAACACGCCCGCGCCATCCAATGGCGGAAGTGCCACCAGTCCGGAAGCCCCCTCCACACGGTTCGTGAGCTTTGAGAATTCGGTGCTGCGCATCGACCATCCGGACAACTGGCAGTCCTACGGCCAAGCGGATGCGGTTTCCATCGCGCCCCGCGGCGGGATGGTCAACGATGGCAACGGGAACCAGGCCTTGGCCTACGGGGTCATCGTGAATCTCTACCAGCCGCATTCGAACAGCTCCCAGCAATCGTTACAAGGGCCCAGCTACGGGCAGACCGCCTCCATATCCATCGAACAAGCCACCGACCAATTGATTGCCACGTTTCAGCAGGCCAACCGGAATATGCGCGTCGTTCGCTACCAAGGTGACATCACCGTGGATCGGCAGCGCGCGTTGTCCGTCTATCTCTCCAACGATTCTCCGCTCCCGGGAGGCATCCGCGAAACCAACTGGCTGGTGACTCTGGCGCATCCCAGCGGCCTCTTATTCCTGGTCTTCACGGCGCCGGAGCGGGATTTCCAGGGTTACGAGAGAGCGTTCGAGCAGATCCTCTCCTCAGTCCACGTGAGCCAATGACCAAGCTTTGTTACCAGATCAACAAGAGCCGCCCGCTGGGCTCAGAATATAGGAACTATCCAATGAGAACGAAAGTACTGTTCACCTTGAGTCTGTCCGTCATGGCGATTCTGGTCCAGGCCGGATGCGGCGCCGAGAGCGTTACCCCGGAGGGTCCCGCGGGATCCGCGAATAACCAGGGCGCCCGGACAGTTGCCACCCAGAGCACCGCGCCTTCCAACACGGTAGTGCTGCCGGAGGGGACCGTGCTGGTGGTCCAAACCACCAACACCCTGTCCACCAAGACCCAGGAGTCCGGGCAGGCGTTCAGCGCCAATCTGGCGCAGCCGTTGATGCTCGACGGCCGGGAAATCGCTCCGAAAGGAGCGGGTGTAGAGGGACGGATTATCGATGCCGATGACGGTGGAAGGGTCAAGGGCGTTGCCAGCCTGACGGTTGGGTTGACCACGCTGGATATCAATGGCAAGTCCATGGATATCGCCACGAACACGTTTACCCGGGAAGCGGACGCCACTAAAGGCAAGGACGCCGCGAAAGTAGCGATCGGCACCGGCGTGGGCGCCGCGATTGGAGCCATCACCGGGGGCGGTAAGGGCGCGGCGATTGGCGCTGCTGCCGGCGGAGGCGCTGGTACGGGGGTAGTGCTGGCCACGCACGGCGATGCCGCCGTGATCCCCAGCGAGAGCGTACTGACTTTCGCGCTACGCGCTCCGCTGACCATTGCCAGAAAATAGTTCGTATGAACGCGGCCAGAATCTTCGCCCCGATCCTCATCGTCGCGGGGATCGGCACGCTCGGGTACCTCGGCTTGCGCTACACGCTGGGTCCCCAAGATACGAGCCAGCAGACGAACGTACTGCCTCTGGCCGCGGGCGGGTGCGCCTTGGCCGGTGGCATCGTGTGCCTGGTGTTCTCTATCAAGAAGCAGCGAGCCGCCAGGGAGCTGCGGCGTGGCTGCCGCGCGGAATACGGTCCCCTCGAATTGCGGATTGAAACTTCCACCAGCCTCAATGAGTTCCTGGTTTATGTGGAAGATCCTCGGCTGGAACACCGCGTCGTCTTTGAGCAGAGGTTGCGGAGCACGCTGGAATCGGCAATGAAGTATGTCGCCTTGCGAGCGAACGACTACCTGAGCAGCTGCGGCGAAACCGTCCGGCACGATGCTGACTGGCGGTGCTGGTAAGCAGCAGGGATCACAAATCCTTGCGCGAGATGCCCAGCTTGCGCATCATAGCGTTCAGCGTCGTCCGATGAAGTCCAAGCCGCTTGGCGGCGGTCGTGACTATGCCACTGCTGTCGCGCAGCACTTGCATGATATGATCCCGTTCCACCTGTTCGAGCGTGGCGCTGCCGGCCGTGTCCGGACCAACCTGGCGTAATTCGTCGACGGGCGCGCGAAGGCTGGACCCACTTGACAGAATGACGGCCCGCTCAATGAAGTTCTCGAGCTCCCGTACATTCCCCGGCCAGTTCCAACGCGTCAGGGCGCGCATCGTCGCCGACGGTATCTTCTCGATCTGGCGGCCCATTTTGGCCGAATATTTCTTGGTGAAATAGCGCGCCAGGATTGGAATGTCTTCGGGACGGTCGCGCAGCGGAGGCGTGGTGATCGGAAACACCTTCAACCGGTAGTACAGATCGCTGCGAAAGAGATTGTCGCTCATCATCTGCGTGAGATTCCGGTTGGTTGCCGCCACCAGGCGGATGTCGATCGGAATCGTCTTGGTCCCGCCCAACCGCTCAAACGCTTTCTCCTGCAAAGCGCGGAGTAGCTTCGGCTGGAGATCCAAGGGGATGTCGCCCACCTCGTCCAGAAACAGAGTCCCCCGATGGGCCAGTTCAAAACGCCCGATCTTTTGCGACAGCGCTCCGGTAAAGGCGCCTCTCTCGTAGCCGAACAGTTCGCTTTCCAGCAGCCCGGTGGGAATCGCCGCGCAGTTGAGCATGATGAAGGGGAAATTCTTGCGCGGACTCATCCGATGGATCGCGCGCGCCACCAGTTCCTTCCCCGTGCCGGTCTCTCCCAGGATCAAAACCGTGGCGTCGGTGGGAGCAACCACCTCAACCTGCCGAAGAACTCGCTTTAGCGCCGTGCTGCTGCCGACCATTTCGTCGAATTCGCCTTCGGACTGGGCATCCACGTCCTCTTCCAGACTCTCCAGCCGGTCCCGATCCCGCAGGTCCTGCACAAAGGTGATCCAGCGAAAGGGAGTCAGCTTCAGGACCGCGGTCGCCACCAGGACCGGGACTCGCGTTCCGTCCTTTCGAACCAGCTCCTTCTCATACGGCGTGCAGGCTCCGAACCGCATCCCCTCTTCGTACGCCACGTCGTCCAAGGGGGCGAACTCCGGCGGCGTGAGATTGGGCCAGCGCAACCGGCCGGCGCTCAGGTCTTCGCGGCTGTACCCGACCAGATCGAGCAATACATCGTTTATCTCGGGAACGTGATCAAATTCACCCGATGCCACTCCGACAATGGTTGCTTTTGCCAAAAGAGACCGGCCGCGCGCCTGGCTACGCCGCAACTTCTCTTCCTTCTCATGACGGTCGCTAAAGTCGCGCACCACCACGGCAAACCCCTGCAATACTTCGTTCGGATCCCGGAGAGCCATCGTGATCGCATTGGCCCAGAAGCGCGATCCATCTTTCCGAACCTGCCAGCCTTCCGTTCCCACGTGGCCCTCGGCCGTGGCCCGCTGGAGCTCTACCGCGAGCCTGGAAAGGAGGATCGCTTCCGATGGATCCAGGTCGGAATAGAGGAAAGCGAAATCCTGGCCGATCGCCTCCTCGGCCGAATAACCGTAGATGCGTTCCGCTCCTGCGTACCAGGCCGCGACATGCCCGCCGGCATCCAGCAGGTATAGGGCGAAGTCCTGCACCCAAGCAGGAATGGGAGCTTTGCCCAGTGGTGCGCCTTTCCCCGGCGCGGGCTTGGGGTGCAGCGTCAGAACGTGGTGCACAGGCAACACGTTCCCTTTCGCCACAAACTCGACATCCTTCGGCTTTCCATCCGGGCCGAGCAACGGGAGCACGCCGGCCTGTTCCCCCTGCTCCAGAAATTCACGCCAAATTTGCGATACCTCAGGTTTTGACTCAGGCGGAGTAAAGTCGTCTATCCGGCGGCCGATGATGGTGTCTCGCGGCAGCCCCAACAGCCTGCTTGCGCCGGTGCTGGCGTCCAGGTATCGGCCTTCGCTATCGGCAATCAGGATGGGTGCGGATGGATAATATACGATAGCCCGGAACAGTGACGCGAGTGCTTTCGGCCCGTTTTCCGAAAGCCAGCCAGTGGATTGTACGCTCGAGGTCGCGTGCTGCATAAAACACCTTCCGTGCGCTGTGAAGTGGCCCATTGACCGCCTCAGAGAAGAGGTGAGTCCGTCGGCCAAACGCCGCAAACAGAGAACAGGGTTGGAGCAGCAACCATCTTCAGCATAACAGGTTTGTTAAACGCGATAAGCGGCGATCGGTGGTGCGCTAAGATTTAGCGAACTACCCGGCGGTCCGGCCACATCGGGTCAATGGGCCTCTCCCGGAAATTCGTGGCCCGGCGGCGCTTCGGAAGTGTCGGGGCCTCCACGGTGGAAGGCCCCTTCCAGTTGCTTCTCCGATCGCGCCTGAGCCTTTGCGGCTCAAGCCGGAAGTGGAGTCTGCCAATACTGGGTCCGGTTTTTTAACCGACACTCACTCACGCGTTTGGCGGATTCCCCACTTCGACCTGCTGCTGAATGGAGCAAGTCAGAGGCCAATGCAATCTCTTCGCGTATTTCGTCGCAATTCCTGGAACTTGCCAGTCACGAGAAGGCCCAACGATGGAAGCCGCCAGGGAGGGATAACCAAATACCGTCATCTGACCACCGGCGGTCACCACACGGGTCCATGCACCCAGTTCTTCCCACTCGAGTATTGGGCAGTGGATTGCTCACTCTGAAAGTGAGGAAAAAACATGCCATTACTGAATCTCGTCCTGACGTTAATTGTTGTCGGAGTGGGTCTGCACCTGATCAACCGATATGTTCCCATGGCTTCGAGCATCAAGACGATTCTGAATGTCGTCGTGGTGGTTGTGGTCTGCGTCTGGCTCCTGCAGGCGACTGGCTTGTGGCCGAGTGTGCCCAGCTTTCGGTGATCGTGCGATCCGGCGAATCGCGCGCATGAGTTGCCGCGAGACATAGGCCGTCTGTTCGGACGTCCGTGAAGCCCTATGTTTTGCCGGGATTAAGTGTGAGAAGTGCTCCAGGTCCGAAGTGCGAGGAGGCTTGCGCTCTCGCTCGGCGGGGCATCCCTCAGGCAGCGGTTTGCCCGACGTTGGGCGGTGACTGGGGCTGGCACCGGGCACGCGCTTTGCGCCTCGCGCGGTGAAGCCGGATGCGCATTGCCGCGTCCGTCACACCCGCTTCCTCCGCCAGCTCCCCCGCCGTGGCTCCCGACATTTGTGCCTGGAGCAGACGCCGGTCCGCCGGATTGCAGGACTCCAGGATTCGAGTCACCTCGATCGCCGCGCAATCGACGAACGTCGGCGCCAAGTCCTGGTACACGGGTTTCCAAGACTGCTCCCAGTGAAGCTTGCGAACGGATCTCCGGTAGTCGTTCAGCGCGATTGTATTGATCCACGGCACGACCATGGCGTCGTCGCGGAGTTGCTCCAGCTTCTCCCAGCCACGAGACCAACCTGCTTGCGCAACGTCCTCCGCGGTGTCGCGAGGAACTCCACGCGCGATGAGGAAGGACAGAGTTCGCTTGATCCCTTTGCTATAGGCGGCGGCAAATACATTTGAAGTCATCGAAGTTGGTCCCCACTGAAAGTCAGGTCTGGAATAAGCAGGTATGGTGCCAAAAGTCGATCCCCCCCGGGGAATTCCGGCATCTCCCCGTTCGGAGAGCCACGTGCTCCACTAATCGGCGGGAAGGAGAAACATGAAACCAAGCACCAAAGATGAGATCAAAGGCACGCTTCACGAGGCGAAAGGCGCCGCTACGGAAAAGGCGGGACAGATCGCAAATAATCCCGACCTGGCCGCGAAGGGCCAAAAAGAGAAGATCGCTGGCAAGATACAAAAGAAAGCCGGCCAAATTAAGAAGCTGTTCGGGAGCTAGGGCCCCGGGCGGGCACGAGGAAGCTGCACGGGAATACCGCATGCGCGCCTCTCACAAGAAAGGTAAAATCCACAATGTTGCTACTTATCATCATTTTGTTGTTGATTTTTGGCGTTGGTGGGGGCTACTACGGGCATTCCCGCTGGGGGCGGGGTGGCGGAGCCGGTGTGGGGCTGGGAACCATAGTAATGGTCCTCTTGATCGCGTATTTGTTAGGCGTCCTGCGCTAGGCCGCGCGGGCTGCTTGTGTGACGATGTTGCACGAGAGCGCCCGCGAAATCCCCCGCGGGAAGCATGGTCCTGCCCCAGCCGGGAAGCGTCAGAAACAGCCGCCTCCCAAATCCCGTCGGTTGACCACATGCGGTCATCTGACGCTGTCAGGTCAGTTCCGCAGCCGCGCGGTGTCCATTCCGAACCTCGCGGACGAAGCCATCTTATGGCCTTACGGGGTTTTACCGAGATGGTCCCTGACATGCATCTATGAGTGGTGCGGGACTTGCCCGCCGAGATCTGCCTCACGCCGACGAGGCTAACAGCAGACTGCAGAATCTGGCAGTAACAGGAGAAAAAAATGAAGCTATCCAAAACAGCAGCCGCGGCGTGTTGCGCAGTGCTGATGACCCTGGCGTTCGCACCAAGCGCCCAGGCAGATGATGTTGACAGAAGAACGGTTGTCACCTTCAGCGGTCCGGTGGAGATTCCAGGAGTACACCTGGCCGGGTGGGGCGTGCTGCCCGCTGGAACCTATGTATTCAAGATCCTGGATTCGCAGAGTGACCGCCACATCGTCCAGATTTTCAACGCGGACGAAACCCAGATCTATGCCACCATTCTGGCCATCCCGAACTACCGTCTCAAGGCCACCGACAAGACCGTGATCACATTTAGGGAGCGGCCTGCCGGCCAGCCGGAAGCCTTACGCGCCTGGTTCTATCCCGGCAAAAACTCGGGTGATGAATTCGTCTATCCGAAGGCCAAGGCCTTGGAACTGGCTAAAGTTTCCAACGAGCCGGTCCTGTTTACTCCGGCCGAGATCCCCCAGGAGGTCTCTGCGCCGATCAAATCGGCGGCGGCGCCCGTCGTCGAGGAACTGAAGCGGGCTCCGGTGCGTGCCGTCCGCCCCAGTGGCGAAGAGGTGCAACTGGCCCAGGCAGTCACTCCGCCGCCCGCGGAGCCGGTGCAAGTTGCCCAGGCGACCCGTCCAGCAGCGCCGGCACCCGCCAGACTCCCGGATACGGCAAGTCAGTTACCGCTGATCGCGATGTTCGGACTGCTGGCCCTGGGCGGGTCCTACTTCGTCCGCCGAGCCTCCAAACGCCTCCAATAGAACGCCTTGCAGGGAGAGTGTTAACCATCTTGCGGCGGCGCGCCACATCGAGCGCGCCGCACGAAGAATGGGATCCGCGGGAGGGCAAACATGAGGCGACCGAGAGTGGTACCCATATTAGCGGCGACCGTAAGGCACAGGCCGGACGTAGGTGGTGCTCTTCAGACCGACGCTCGCGGGTTGGCAGTGTTGAACTCACCGATGTTGAACAAGGGAACAGCCTTCACGCTGGAGGAACGCAAGGCGCTGGGCCTCACCGGATTGCTCCCGCCGGAAATCAGCACGCTGGCTACGCAGGTCAAGCGCGCCTATATCCAATATGAGCGGTTGCCGGATGCCCTGAGCAAGAATATCTACCTCACAGCCTTGCACGACCGCAACGAGGTGCTCTTCTACCGGCTCTTTTCCGAGCACCTGCGCGAGATGATCCCCATCGTCAATGACCTGACCGTCGGCATGGCCATGGAGCAGTACCACCACGAAAGCCGCCGACCGCGAGGCGTATATATCTCCATCGATCATATTGATGCCATTGAAGAGGCGTTCGCCAACCTCGGCGTCGGCCCGAACGACATCGACCTGATCCTCGCCACCGATGCCGAAGAAATTCTGGGAATCGGCGACTGGGGTGTCGGCGGCATCGAGTTGTCGATCGGCAAGCTGGCCATCCACACCGCGGCGGGCGGCATCGACCCCACGCGCGTAATCCCCGTGATGCTGGATGTCGGCACCAATCGCTATAGCTTGTTGAACGATCCGATGTACATTGGGAACCGGCATGCCCGGGTCCGTGGGGAGCGCTATGACGCCTTCATCGACGCCTACATCCGCGTGGTGAACAGGCAATTCCCGAACGCAGTGCTGCAGTGGGAAGACTTCGCTCCTGACAACGGACGGCGCATTCTGGCGAAGTATCGCGGTCAGTTCGCAACCTTCAACGACGACATGCAAGGCACCGGCGCGATCGCGCTGGCGGCAGTGATCTCCGCCGTGCGCGCCTGCGGAACGCCCCTGCGCAACCAGCGGGTGGTCATCTTCGGAGCCGGCACGGCGGGCATGGGCGTCGCGGATCAGATTCGCGATGCCATGGTGCGCGATGGAATTTCACAAGAAGATGCGTGCCGGCGCTTCTGGTGCGTGGACCGCCAGGGACTGCTGACAACCGGCATGGCGGATCCACTCCGCGGCGACCAGGCAGTGTACGCCCGGCCCGCTGCCGAAAGCAGAGGCTGGAAGCACGACGGCGAGAGCGTGACCTTGGCCGAAGTAGTATTCCGCGTGAGACCAACGATTCTGATCGGCGCATCCACAGTCCCCGGTAGTTTCAGCGAAGAGATCGTAAAGGAGATGGCGGCGCACACGAACCGGCCGATCATCTTCGCGCTCTCCAATCCAATGCTGCGAGCCGAAGCAACTCCGGCCGATCTGATCGCCTGGACGGACGGACGGGCGCTGATCGCCACTGGCAGCACATTTCCTCCAGTCACTTACAAAGGCCTGACGTACGTCGTGGCCCACGCTAGCAACGCCATGCTGTACCCCGGGCTGGCACTGGGGACGATCGTTGCGCGAGCCAGCCGCATCAGCGACGGAATGTTCGCAGCCGCGGCGAATGCAGTTTCAAGCCTCGTTGCCGTCAGCCAGGTGGGCGCTTCGCTGCTCCCGCAAGTAGACGACCTGCGTGGCGTATCGATGACTGTAGCGATTGCGGTCGCCGAAGCAGCCGAAGCGGAAGGTTTGGCCCGGGTGAAGTTGCGCGACGTCGTGAAGCAGGTGCAGGATGCCATGTGGCAGCCGGATTACCGCCGCATCGACGCGTGCTGACAGGAATTCGGATAGAAGGAGAACTATGAAGCCTCTGTTATGGATTGGGTTGGTAATACTTGTGTTGGGCCTCGCGTCGCTGGTGGTTCCGATTCCGCGCGAGGGCGGCGGCAGTATCGAGGTGGGCGACGTCTCCGTGGGCGTCCAAACCCAGCACAACGAGAAGATTTCACCAATAATCAGTGCAGTGATGATCTTGGGCGGAGCCGGGATGATGATCGCAGGAAAGGCTGGCGCCAAGTGAAATCAGGCCGGGAGAACGGTCTTGCAAGGGTGCTCGCTTTTACTGTCCTCCCTCTCCTTGCCGTTGGGGGGGATGCCGAAGCACAGGCCCCCCAGGTCCCGGAGCCGTATCGAGTCACGGTGAGCGTGGACTTGGTGGAGGTGTATGCCACGGTGCGGGACCGGAAGGGCAACACTGTTTCCGATTTGCGCCAGGAGCAGTTCGAGATCTACGAGGACGGTGTTCGGCAAACCATCCGCCTGTTCGCGCAGGAAGACACTCCCGTCGCCGTGGGGCTGGTGGTCGATCACAGCGGGAGCATGTCGCAGCGGCTCCCGGAGGTGATAGCGGCTGCGCGAACGTTCGTTCAGGCAAGCAGCCCGGAAGACCAAATGTTCGTCGTCAATTTCAACGAGCGCGTGACCCTAGGGTTGCCCGACAACGTCCTCTTCACCAGTCGCTCCGAGGAATTGGAGCGTGCGATCTCCAGCGCACCCACCACTGGGCAGACAGCGCTCTACGACGCGGTCTTGGAGGCAAGAGAGCATCTGCGGGAAGCGCGCCTGAACAAGAAAGTGCTGATCGTGATCAGCGATGGCGGCGACAATGCAAGCACCCATACGATGGCCGAGACGTTGCAGATGGCGCGGGAATCCAGCGTGCTGGTCTACACGATCGGCATTTATAAGACGGAGGATCCAGATCGGAACCCGGGCCTGCTCCGCCGCTTGGCCCGGGCGACGGGAGGCGAGGCCTACTTCCCCGAACAACTCCACGAGGTCGTAGAGATCTGCCGGAAGATCGCACATGACATTCGGGCGCAGTACACTCTCGGGTATTTTTCGACTGGTACGGCGAAGCCCGGCGCCTACCGCAAGATTCGTGTGTCCGCTGACGCGGCGGATCACGGCGGTCTGTCGGTTCACGCACGCGATGGCTACATTGCCGGAGGGGACGCCGAGGTGATGAGAGATCAGGGTGCGAAATGAAGCTCGTGGTGAGCCCAATGCCGCTGCGGCAAATGTTTCGATGGATCCAGTGGGCCCTCCTTGCTAGTGGCATCGGGATGCTCGGATACTGCGCCTTTGTCCTGGCAGACACCTGGGTTTTCCAGGCGCACGCGGACCGCGAACTCGAACGCCTGATTGATAGCCAGCCCCCGATCCCCATCCGCGTGTCGGACACTCGCTCACCCGCGCCATCAACGCGCCCGGTCGCGATGGGACCGGACGGTCTCATCGGCCGCTTGGATATACCACGCCTCGGCGTTTCTATTGTCGTCTTCGAAGGAATCGCGCGGAAAACCCTGCGTCATGCGGCCGGTCATGTTGAAGCGACTGCACTACCGGGCCACATCGGCAACGTGGGTATTGCGGGCCATCGCGACACGTTTTTCCGGCCGCTGAAGGATATTGTGCCGGACGACATGATCACCGTGACGACACCCGCGGGCCAGTTCCGCTACCGTGTCGCCTGGACCAAGGTAGTGGGGCCTTACGACGTCTCCGTCTTGGACTCGACCGGCGGCGAGGAGGTGTTGACGCTGGTCACCTGCTATCCGTTCTACTTCGTCGGCTCCGCCCCCGATCGATTCATCGTCCGGGCCGAACGGGTTCTCTGACCGCGTCCGGGAATCCGCCAAATCGTCGCGGCGACTGTCAGAGGACGCCCCGGCTCGTGCGCTCAGGACTAGTTGGGAAGAACGGAACCGCGCCTGCGGCACTGATGCTCGCAGTCTTTCGCTACGCACGTCGGCCATTAGCGAGCGGAGAACTCGAAGCGATGGCCAGAAGAGGGCACCAGGAACCGCGGCCTGAGAAGGTCGGGAACTGGTGGGAAATTGGGGTCTAGCAAGACGAATGCATTGACGGAACGATCCGATTGGACACAGACGGACGACGTCACTCTTCCGGATAGAGATTTCATACGCCAAACCGGGTGCTGGGTCGACTCGATTAATTGCGGATTCATAGGCGCTAAAAGAATCCCGCAGGTACTGGGCGAAATCGTCGCTCTTCCGCTCGCGCGGTAGCCGGACTGCCCATAGAGTTTGGTGGGCGTACGACGCGCCACTAGCCAGAAGCGCGTCTGGGGGCCCCTCCCTGAATATGCTGGTTCATCTGGTCGATTGTGGGGACCGTTGTGCGAGAAAGTTCTGAAAGGACCTGCGTCCACGGGCCGACCCGGATGGAAGACTTTCTTTGAGCGATTCCGGTAAGATGGACCGGATCGTGAATCTTTTGTCATGCAGGGGGGCGGAAAGACAATGTTGGTAGCGCTCTGGAGGACCTTTGTCCGGGCTCACTGGAATGTACTTCAGGGCCTTTCTTTCCTGTGCCTCGCGACGGCTCTGCAGGCACAAACCGGAACCGTCGTGGGGGAACTTTATGCCGAGCCTCCTACATTAATCTCCCTGGGCTTCGAGTGGTCGATTCAAGGAGATGAAAACCGGAATGCGACCGTCTCGGTGTCCTATCGGCCAGCGGGCGATAGTAACTGGACCCCCGGACCCCAACTCCTGCGTATCGGCGGCGAACGCATGAATAGCGGCCCGATTCAATACACCACGCCGCACATGTTCGCTGGCAGCATCTTTGAACTCCAGCCGGACACGCAATACGAATGCCGTTTTGTGCTGACCGATCCCGACGGGACCACCGGCCAGACCGAAAGAACCATCCTGGTGCGCACGCGTCCGGAGCCAATGCCCGCGCAAGGCGGGAACGTCTACCATGTGTATCCTCAGGGCTACCAGGGACCGCGGGAGCAGCCTGCATTTAACGGCCTTCTGTCGGCCTACTTCACAGGCTCTTCGCACTCCGACAACTTCAATACATTTCCGGCACGTGTGCAGCCGGGCGACACCATTCTGGTCCATGCCGGTCTCTATAAGGACAACCGCTACCGTTACGGCGGGGGATTAGGCACCGTCACGACCGGCACCTACTTCCTGACACAAAGCGGAACCGCGGAACGTCCGATCGTCATCAAGGCCGCCGGCGATGGCGAGGTTATCTTCGACGGCGATGGCGCCTACAACCTGTTCAACGTGATGGCCGCGAACTACAACTACTTCGAGGGGTTGACGATTCGCAATACCGAGTTGGCGTTCCAGGGCGGGTTAAAGAACATCGCCGGATCCGTTGGACTCACCGTGAAACATAGCCGCTTCGAGGACATCGGCATCGGCGTGCACACCGATTGGTCCGGATCCAAGGACTACTATATTGCCGATAACGTGTTTGTCGGCAAGAACAACCCCAACCAATTGATGGGATGGATCGGGTCGACCTGGCAGCCCTACTTCGGGGAGAACGGAGCTCCGCCGCTTCTGTCGGAGTACGCGGTAAAGGTTTATGGATCCGGGCATGTGGTCGCCTACAACCGTGTTTCCGGATTTCACGACGGTATCGACGTGGCGACTTATGGGAATCCGGACGGATCGCCCGAATCCGATCCGCGAGCGGATGCCGGTATCCATCGATTTCTACGGCAATGATATCTCGAATGTGGATGATAACTGCCTGGAGGCCGACGGCGGAGCGCATAACATCCGGATCTTCCGCAACCGCTGCTTCAACATGGCCCACCGGGCGCTCAGCGTCCAACCGGTCTTCGGGGGCCCCGTCTACTTCCTGCGCAACGTGGTCTATCACGCTCCCGAAGGCGGAGCGTTAAAGCTGACCTCGACCTCGGCTGGCGTGCTGGTTTATCACAATACATTCCTGGCTCCGGTGCATCCGATGCTGGGGGCTGTATCCAATCAGCAATATCGCAACAATCTGATTCTGGGCCGGGCGGAAACTCCGGAGGTGTTCTCCGTGGAGACGTTCACGAACTACTCCAGCTCGGATTACAACGGCTTCCGGCCCAACAGCGGCGCCGAGTTTTCTTTCGGTTGGAGCTCGCCCCCCAGTGGAGTGATGGCGGATTTCCCGGAGAGGGCAGCTCCGGGACCGCGGGCCCAAGGGACGGCTCAGGCCAATGGGCAGGAAAATCGCAGATTCCAAACGCTCGCGGAATATCAGGCCGCCACCGGACAGGATCAACACAGCGTGCTGGTCGACTACGACGTCTTTGTGAACGTCACGCCCCCCGGTGAGGACCCCAGGACCCTATATGACCCCGCCGATTTCGACTTCTCTCTGCGCCCCGGCTCGGTTGCGGTAGATGCAGGAGTTCCGATCGAAGGGATCAACGACGGATTTACGGGCCGCGCCCCGGATCTGGGCGCCTACGAAACCGGCCAAGCCCAGCCGCACTATGGCCCGCGGTAAAGCCGAGGGGTTGCGGACCTGACCTGACCGCGGAATTTCTGGGTCAGCCTGCAAGTTTGGTCTAAGTATAGAAATTCACCAAAAGCTGTCGGAAAAGGTGTTCACACCAGAGCATAACGAAGCTAAAACCGCACTTTTCGTGGTTGGTATCGGACATACCATGGACAACTCCCTAACCAGGACCGAGGTGAAGCCGTTTCGTTGACACGGAGGGGCACGTTATCAGCGCGACCTACGAGTTCCAACCTAGTGTCAGCCGAGTTTGGACAGAAACGGGGTTCTGGGAAGTCAGCGATACCTTCAGCCGCTGGGAGCCTCATTGCCTCCCCGGTATCGTGCCCCACTGCTCTGCCTTCTCCTATTTCGGATCGCCTCTAGTTAGCAGGAGGATGTTCCATTTGTCAGGCGGCCGCGTTGGGCCTGTTCTGTGTCACACTGGCAATCTCACCGGCTGCGCGTGAGCGAAGAGAGCTTTTATGCCGAGGGCAGCGAGTTGATTCTGGGCACCAAACACTACAAGGGCAAGGAAGGGATCAAGCAGGCATACAACCGTGCCCCTGCGGCCGGAGCGGCGTCTGCTGCCGCCGCGGCGCCGCCGCGCGAGAGGACCGTTTTCAACGTGGCGATCGAGAATCCGCTGATCATGGTGCACGGCGACACGGCCACCTCGCAGGTCATTTTCACCGAATACCGGCAGGAGAAGTTGGGCGATCCGATCAAGATGACGACTTAGGAGAAGGAGTACGCGACGTGGGTCAAGGTGAATAGCCAATGGCTTTACAAGACCCGCCAGATCGCGAGCGGCAGTATCTTGGAACCGTCGAGATCCCGTCGATCGCCGCGAGCGGCACTTTCCCTCTTTCATCCGACTTCCCAGTGGGAGATACCGAGACGCCGCAGTATGCTGTTCACGCGTTCCTAGGAGCGAATGCGAAGCTGGAACAGGTCATCCATCTTGGCGGCGGCATCCGCAGGCACTTCCTGACGTTCAACGCGCTTGACCACACCGATATGCTCGCGCTGCGTGATTTCTGGGAGGCCCGAGAAGGTGCCTATGAACCGTTTCACCTAAACCCGCCGGAAGGCTGGAAGGAATAAGCACCCGGCGCGTTGGATGCTCTGGTGCCCTTTGCGGGTGACGCGCGATCCGTCAATTGATGGATCGCCGACAACCGGCACCCTGTTCCCGGTAACACTACGGCGTCACTCGGGAGCAATCGTCTGATCCTTCCGCGATTGCGCGCGGCCACTCAGCGAGTGGCGAGCATCCCAAGTACGATAAGAACCGCGTAGTCCTGCTTGTGGCAGTCGTTGACCTTGGGCATGGCCGCCCCTGGATTCACCGGAAAACCCGTAGTCCGAACATTCGCGGGCGAGCATGCGTTGTTCGCCGTCGCGGGCGTGTAGCGTGCGGAGCGGCATCCCAGATGGGTGACATCGTAGAGGGTCGCGCCGTCGGCGAGTTCCCACCGCTGGTTGCCGTCCTTGTCCTTGGGATGAATTGTCAGCACGGTCGTCACCTTGCGGTTGCCCGTGACCAGATATTTCCCGGGAGGCAGCGGAAAGGTCGGCTTCTCCATGATCAAGCCGTGTTCCTCCAGCCACCAGTCCGCGGCGTCGAATTCCCACTGTGCCGGCGCCACGCCGGTTGCCTTCAATTCAGGATAGAGATCCAGCCTGCAACCGCGCGGGCCCGGGTCCTTGCTCCAGAGTCCCCACGATTGCGCGTCGTTGCCGGAGGTGGCCCCGGGGTCTCCCAGCGCCGCGATGAACTGCGCCTCGGGGAGGATCTTGAACTTCGAGAGGTCTACGTCTGCTGCGTGAAGCGGCTGGAGGCCGGCCGCCAGAATGAGGGATCCCATAAGTAGGATCCGGGGGCTCACGGACGGCACGAGGTGGCGGACATTCATGCGATTACTCCTTTGGACGACCTGATGTCATCCTACACCAACGCGCGCCTTGGAGCTGGCCTCCCGGGTGGACCTCGACCTCGGTACGGCCTCAGGATTCCTCGCGTCACGATGCCGCACCTCGCCGACGTAGCGCGCGTCGATGGTCTTCTATGCCGGCCAGTGTTCCAGTGTTTACGAGCTCTTCGCGGTCGCAATTGAGATGCCGCGGGCGGATAACGCGCTATCCGGAAGTTAGAGAGCCAGAAGTCGGTTTCCGGAAAATTAGGCCAAACCACTGCGTGCTCTTCCGGATAACGGATCTCACGGAACTCGAGGGAGTGCTACTCCTTGCGCGAGATACTTGATCCACATGGCGGCGCGACGCCCCAACTCCGAGTCGCCGGCCAAAACCCATTGCCTGAACACGCCTCCCAAGTGCGCAAAACTAAAAGTTCTGAGGCCGCCAACTAGATCCGCCGAAACCATCTGGTTTTGGTAGGCGGGTCGGGGCATGTCAGGCTGATTGTGATCAAGGTCGCCCCATTGGACTTCTTATCAGAAAGACATCAGCGGTCGAAATAATGCAGCCTGTCTCAGCTAAACTGGAGCTCCATTTCATAGCAAATGAGGAGCTACGCCCTGAGATCGTGGTTGGGATTGCCCACCAAGGAGGTCAGCGACAGGTACGCCTTGTGACTCGACCTCTTGATTGAGGACGTGGATCAAGGCTTGGCAACATCCGGGTGGATCGCCATGAGCGACTCTGCGGCGTAGCGGCGTACCGTTTCCGCGGAGTCGTGTTGGGAAATCCAATCCAAGGTCGCCTCGGTCTCCGGAGGACGATTGGCATCGTTACACAGCATAGAGATTGCACGGGTGCGCGCGGCCTCCGCTGAGTCAAATTGTGCAGCTCTTATAACCGCGTCCCACAGCGTCGCGGCTAGCGGGAGTCGAAAGCTAATGGCTAACAATGCGTCCCCACGAACCGTGGCGCTGGCATCTTTCGTCGCAGCGGTGGCAAGCAAATCGTCGACCGAGGCGCTCGGGACCAGGCGTAGGGCGCGACAGGCGGCCGCCCGTATATCCTCGCGGGAGTCCAAGAGTGAAGCCGTAATCACCATTGCCGCACGCGGGCCGGCACTGTTACCGCGGGCGGTGTCAAGGGCGGAGTAAAAACAGACCACTGGGGTGGAGTAAAAATAGACCAGTCCGTGGGTGTTCGGGTTTTGGTATGAAGGATTTGCGGGGGCGGCTGGAGCGGAGGCCCGCGGCGCTCCGAACGAGATGGCCGATGAAGACCTCGACATGCTCTATGAGGCTCTTGCCCTTGACACGAAGCCCTCGGCCATCATTCATACGCTCGCCGAGGAGGCTGCAGTCGAGTCCCGCATCAAAAACCAGATGCCGCCTGATCACATCTAATCTGCGCTCGACGCCACACGGGTGGCGAAAAATCTCGACAGCCTGGCACCATCGAAGCTCCGGCAGGTCGTAGATACCCTCACTGCTCCGTTCACGGGAGCCGTAAAAGACCCCGCGTATGCTTATCGCAACCGAGACGGACAACTTGATACAAATGACCAAAGCATCATCGATGAGCTGACCGACGAACTCCGGGAGGACTGGGGTACTGATGATAGCAGAGGAAATCAGTGACACCCGCCGCCCAACTCGCAAACTATGTCGCCTCGAAATTCGTGAAAACTGCCCCGCCGGATCTCGTGGCGCTCTGCCGAGACCTTGGTCTCCGAATACGCGAAGTGCCCGCGAATGGATTCGAGGGCGCGCTGATCCGCAGCAAGGTCGGACAGAAGGGCATCATTGCGGTGAAAGCCAGCATCCGCGAGGCCTCCAGGAAGCGGTTCACGATTGCGCACGAGATTGGGCATTTCATCATTCCGCAACATCGAAACCTCGGCAATATCTGCGAGGAGCGCATAATCGAGAGCTTCGACTCTAATCTGAATCGCCCTGAGATGGAGGCAAACGAGTTTGCCGCAGAGCTGCTATTGGGAAGTGGAGCCTTGCGAAGGCGGTTTAACCTTTCTGAATTCTCTCTTACTCAGATCTCGGCCGTGGCAGCAGAGTACGGGACCAGCTTGACTGCCGCGACCCGTTCTTTTCTCACGCTGACAGACCTTGCCTGCGCGATGATTTGGAGCGTCGCCAATCGCGCTCGTTGGCTCGTCCGCAGCGATGCTTTCCGTTTTTTCCTCCCGATTGTTGAACTTCCGGCCGAGGGCTCCTTTGCCGCCCAGATTTTCAGAGGTAAAGCCGCTCCCACAGATTTTGCACCTGTGCGCCCGGATGCCTGGCTCGACCGACAGCCCGCAGAAAACGTCGATACCCTACTCGAACATTCCATTAGCCTCCTAAACTATAACGCTGTGCTCACCCTGCTTTGGGCCTACAAGGTGGAGACGATGCCCAGGCAGTACGACGAAGAAGTCCTGCTCGATGATCTCGACCCCGACGATTTCACGTTGAACCGGCGTCGCTGGCCGAGATAACGGGCTGCGCTTGGCCGATAGTAAGCACGATGTGAGTTCTCCCTGCTGTAAGTTTTCGGACCAGCTAGCAATCGGATTTCGTATGAACCCAGATGGTACGTCGCGCGCCCGGACAACTGGAACCCGCAGGCTCCGAGTGAGTGACGCGACATCCGGAAGTTTGGTGCCCACGGTCGGGTTAGAGGAAGTTTGCAGGTTGGTTTTCCATAACGCCTTCGTGGCGCACTTCCGGATTGCCAACGATTGGGACACGTCCGCAGTTTATTGGAGCGCCTCCCTGGACCCCTCACTATCGTACCGGGCAGCCGCGGCCAAGCAGCCCCGATGCCGGAGCGCCGTCTACTCGGCATCGCCGTCGCTAGATCGAGGCTAATGGTCTCAACAGGAGACCAATTGTGCGAAAACGGCAGGGGCTCTGAAGGGACGATCCGTCTCTGCCGCCACGGGCGGGAAATCGGCATACAATAGGACCCCAGAGGGACATTCTCACATGAGAAGAGAAAGATCAAGATTCACCATCGCGTTCTGCTCGATCACCCTCGCTGGCGTGGCCGTTGCGGCAAGTGCCAATGCGGCGGGATGCACCCGTGAGACGCTCACAAAGCTAGCCGACACCTATGTCAAGGCGCAAACGGATGGGAATTCCTCCCTTGTGCCCCTCGCGAACGGCGCGTACTACGGCGAAAACGACATGGCCATGGACATTGCGAAGGGCGTACTGGCTGGCCCCCTGAAGATCGACTTCACCCGCAGCTTCTACGACACGACGCAATGTGCCGCCTTCACTGGAAGTGGTGGCAGCTACCGACCCGCACCCCTACGTGATCCACACGCGCATGGAGGCGAGCGAGGATGGCAAGGTGACCAAGATGGAGTCGGTGGTGGCGGACCAGGGGGACTGGGCGTTCGGTGCGACGGAATACCTGAACTTCACGAAGGCTGAGAACTGGGGCGAGATTCCCGCGGGTCAACGCGACACGCGAGAGGCGATCCAGGCGGCGGCCGAAGCTTACATAAACAACTGGGGGAACCCGGAACTGCCAGTGCCGCACGGTACGCCCTGCGCCCGGCTCGAGGGCCGCATGTACACGGGCACCCGGGACCCGGCGGCCCAATCGTGCACCATGGGGGCGTTCCCGCGGCCGCTGGTCACGGGCCACCGCCGCTTCGTCATCGATGAGACCATGGGCGCCGTTTCTATCTTTCACGACTTCCCCTTTATCGATGCAGGTCTGCCTGCCGATCACCCGGGGACCCCGGCAAGCCAGATGTTTCGGGTGGAAGGCGGCAAGAATCGCTACATCCACGAGTCGACGGTTTGCACGACGCCTAACTGTGGGAGAGGGGCGGGTCCGGGTGGCGGTAAGGGCAAAGGCAAGGGCGGTCCGGGCGGCGGCAAGGGCAAGTGATGACACAGGGGCGCATGGTCTGTTCGCAGCCCCTTCTATCGTAGGACAAACCTTGCATCCTACCCATTGGTGTGGTCAGTTGACAGCATCTCCCTGAACGGGCGCGCCGATTCGGCCGCCCGCAGCCCCGTACCTCTTGGGCCCGGACTCCTGCAATGATCTGTCGGGCGACAGGGAGCGAGCGCCTTCCTTCTCCAGATTCCGAATCATGTTCTGGACTCTAATGCCGGAAGAAGCGTATTGAATTCCAGCGTCCCTAATTTTTGCATCACGCGCTACTCGTCCACTGTCGATCTAGGGGTGACGGCAAGGAGGCCGTCACCAATGGCTGGAAAACGCAAGGTCACCAAGACCCGCAGTACGCGCAAGGTGGTCCTCAAACTACCGGACCTCGATCAGGCAAAATCCGCCGTGCTCAACAGCCTCAGTTCACCTGACGCCCAGCGCGGATACCGTCACGCCATCGACGAGTTCATCGAATAGGTATTGTTCCGAACCACGGCTTTCGTTCAGTCGCACCGTTGTCCTTCGCTATCGAATGCATCTGGAATCCCGCAAACTGGCACCCGGCACGATCAACTTGCGCCTCGGAGTCGTGCACCGGTTGGCCTATGACGCAGCCGACTACGGCCTTCTCAGCCCTGATCTGGCTGCCGGGATTCGTCGCGTCAAAGGCGTCAAGAAGCTTGGTGTGCGTCTCGGGAACTGACTGACCTTGGAACAGGCGATGACTCTTTGGCAAGTTCCTTCCGACACGCGTCTCAAAGGCAAACGGGACCGCGCGCTATTGGCCCTGCTTCTGGCGTGTGGGCTGCGTCGCCACGAGGCAGTCTCTCTTGAGATGCGACAAGTCCAGCAGCGCGAAGAACATCGGGCAATAGTGGACCTCCGTGGCAAGGCAGGCCACACTCGGACAGTACCGGTCCCCGACTGGGTCAAGGATCTCCTGGATCGGTGGCCGCAGGCGGCATCGATCAGTACCGGCAGAATCTTCCGTCGGGTCACAAAGGCGGGTACGGTTTGGGGTACCGGGATGACCGAGAAGGTAGTTTGGCACGTTGTACGCGAGTATGCACCGGCAGCGCCGGCATCGCGACCTTGGCCCCGCACGATCTTCGGCGGAGCTGTGCGCGTCTGTGCCACACGGCAGGAGGCGAGCTGGATCAGATTCAGTTCTTACTTGGCCACGTGTCTATCCAAACCGCCGAGCGCTATCTCGGCTGCAAGCAGCGAATCAATGCTGCCGTGAATGACCGGATTGGAATCGAGCCATTGGTCGGTCCCGCCTGACGGATTGCAGACGATCCAGTCGAAGGGCCTCGGCTGAAACGCTGTCTCCCATCTAAAATCCCCTGCCCACGCTAGCGAGGTCCGCGCGCCGGACGGTAGTCGCTGGCCTCAAGGGAATCGTCCACCAAGCGGTGTTGCGCAAACCCCGCGTGAACTGCGCTTCGCTTTGGAGTATAAGTATATGGGTGAGAAATACTGCACGTCTAAATAGGAGAAGTTCTACGATGCGAAATGGCTGGACGAGTGCGACGACTGCCGCGGCCGTAGTGCTTGCCTCCTCTCTGTTCGCCGTGGCGCTCAACGGTCAGCAAGGATCGCCGAACGCGAAGGCCCCGACGGCGTCAAGCCAGCCATTCGACCCACATGATCTGTCGGGGTTTTGGGATATCACCACCATTGGGCGGCCAGCGGGCGCCCTGAACGCAATCAGCAACAACCGGCCTCCCATGACGCCGTGGGGCTTGGAAAGATTTCAAAAGACAAAGACGGGATTCGATAACGCCCTAAGCAATGGGGTTTCCAGGAACGAGAAGGAGTGGAACGATCCCATCCGGTGGTGTGATCCGACGGGGTTCCCACGCATTCTCTGGAGTCCCACGCCGGCGGGAATGCGGATCGCTCAGGCCTCCGACGAGGTGATTCAATTCTTCGCCACGGACCGCGCATGGCGCGAGATCTGGACCGATGGGCGAAAACTTCCAGGCGAGGACGCGGATTCGCGTTGGTATGGGTACGCGGTTGGCCATTGGGATGGAGATACGTTTGTCGTCAATTCGAACCTCTACAATGAGGCGACCTGGCTCGATGAATACGGCTCCCCGCACAGCGAGCAGATGACTGTGGAGGAGCGCTACCGTCGCGTGGACCACGATCATCTGGAGATGACCTTGAGTATCACGGACCCCACAGCTTATACGGGGAAGTGGCAAGGCGATCGGAAAGTTTTTCAGTTGGTGAATAGCCCGGCCCGCTCGGAGTATAACGATCTCCCCGAGGACATCTGTGTATGGTCTGAGACGAAGCGGCCGATAGTCCAATAGGATTCTGGTTCAAGGAGGTCTTACATGAGGCATAAGGTTTCAGTTCTGTTCGCTGCCATGACGCTCGGCACGCTGGTGATTTGTGCTCCGATGCTTGCCCATCATGGGACGGCAGGCGTATACGACTATGGTCATCGCATCACGACCAAGGCGACCGTCGCGCGGTACGTATGGGCAAATCCCCACGTTCAGATCTACTTCACGTTAAAGAACGATAAGGGCGAAGACGAGACCTGGGGAGTCGAAACCGTGAGTCCAGGAAATGCGATCAACAGTGGCTGGAACAAGAACACGTTCAAGGCCGGCGACCAACTCCTGGTGAGCTTCGTCCCAGCCAAGCAGGACAGGCACTTCGGGACGTGTACTCAATTCGTTTTTGTTGCGAGCGGAAGAAGGCTCGGCGGCAACGGCAGGTGCGGCATGGGAGGGGAGGCCGTTGACGTAAACACGCTGCCGATCAAGCCGGGTTACACGATGGTGGAAGTCGAGATGCCAAAAGACACTCGCGCGAGACCCCAGTCCGAGCTAGACCAGTAACCGTCGAGTTGGGGTGGAACGCGTAGCACGGCTGGCCCGTTGGCCTGCGCCGGCGTCTTGAGGTTGCTGCCTTCCGGCGGTGGAGTTTCCGCGGCCTGAGAAGTTCCCTCTCGATGCTGCAAGAAGGATGGGGCATGATGACGTGCTAAGGAAGGGAGTCTCCATATGAGGTATCGATTCATGGCGGCGTACGCCGCTCTTGCAGCGGCACTGGCCTTGACGCCGATGCTGTTCGCCCAGGACGGCAGGCAACAGCAGGGGCAGGAAGGTTCGCCGACCAAAGATCTGCCTTTCGATCCGCACGACATCTCGGGCATTTGGAAGAACCCCGGAGGATTCGACCCCGTCCTGGGCCCCGACCGTCCTCCCATGACGGAGTGGGGACAGGAGCAGTGGAGCAAGACGAGGGCGTCGGCCCGCAACTCGCCGCTGGCCTTCGGATTTTATCAGGACCAGAAGGATTGGAATGATCCACTCTTCCAATGCGATCCCTCTGGCTACCCCCGCAACCTGGACTACAGCAACCTGAAATTCGTTAAGCTCGATGATGAATTCGTCGAGTTCTTCGAACGGGACCGCGTCTGGCGCGACCTTTGGACCGACGGGCGTAAGCTGCCTGGGCCGAACGCAAAGCCGCGGTGGTATGGGTACGCAACGTCGCATTGGGAGGGAGACACGCTGGTGGTCGAATCCTCTGGCTACGACGAGCGGACCTGGATTGATCCCTACGGATCCATCCACAGCGACCAGATGCGCATCGAGGAGCGTTACAGGCGGGTGGACCACGATACCTTGGAGTTCAGCATGACACTTACCGACCCAAAGACATACACGGGCGTCTGGGGCGGGCGGAACGTGCTGTTAAGCCGGATGGACTCTTCGCAGCGAGTCGCCAAAGATGTCTGGGGTACCAGGCCGGACGGGACGCCGTACGGGGATATACGTGAGGAGTTCTGTGTCTACTCGATAGAGCACTCTTTCTGGGAAGGGCGGCCTCTGGAGGGAGTGAGTGAAGACGCCAACGAATAGCCTCGCGTGCCTCATCTATGAAACCATGCCCTAGGAGCTTGTTGAAGAAGCGCCGAGAGGGGCGCAACCGAGCTCAAATAGTCGCTTGAAGGTGGTCCCAAAACGAGGGACAAGTGGATGGGAAGGACCGTTTGAGCGGCTCTGCGAGCCGCGTTTTGCGTTCCGGTCACACCCCGGCTGGTTGCAACTTCGGGATCCGCCACAGATTGAACGCCGCCGCCGTGAATAGGAACAACCAGTCCACGTTGCGCAAGCCGCGCAGCTTCACCTTGCGCATGTTCCCGACTGATTTCATCCAGCCAAAGATGCGTTCCACCCAAGGCCGCTTCTGCTGGCTGATCTGATAGCCGGCATGCCGTGTGGTGCGCCCGTCGATCGCGCTGCCGCCCGCCCGCTTGAGGTTTTGCGTCACATGCGGCTGCACTTGCATCTCGCGCAGGATTTTTACCAGACCCCGCGTGTCGTACGCTTTATCGGCTCCCAGCGTGGCGATCGGTTGCTGCCGCTTCCAACGCTTATAGACCATCAACATGGCCGCGTCGCGTTCGGCCGTGCCATCGGCCGTGGTCGCCATTGCATCGACGATCAACCCGTTGCGATTCTCCATCAGCACGTGTCCCAGATACGCCAGCTTGGCTTCCTGGCCGCCGCCTTTGCGGTACAGCCGCGCCTCCGGGTCCGTCTTGGACTGGTGCGTCTTGTTGCTGCGCTTGTGGCCATGAAAGTTTCCACCCGCGCCAGGATCGTCCCCGCCGCCGTCTTTCTTCTGAAAACTCTTCTGGCTGGCCCAGGCCTCGATCAATGTGCCGTCCACGGTGAAATGCTCATCGGAGAGATGTCCTTCGGCCTGCCGCAGCACGCGCTCAAAAAAGCCCCGCGCGATGTCCTGGTTCAGCAGCCGCTCCCGGTTCTTGCTGAACACCGCGTGGTTCCACACCGGCTCATCCATCTCCAGCCCCACGAACCAACGGAACAGCAGATTGTAGTGCAGCTGCTCCATCAACATCCGCTCGCTGCGCACCGAGTAAAAGATCTGCAGCAACAGCGCCCGCAGCAGCCGTTCCGGAGGAATCGACTTGCGTCCCGTCTCGGCGTACAGCTTGTCAAACTGCCGCGACATCGACCGCAACACTTCATCCACGGTTTTTCGTATCGCCCGCAACGGGTGGTCAGTTGGCACCCGCTCTTCCGGCGTCACGTAGCTGAATACCTGGAACTGCTGAAGGTCATCTCCTCGCATATAGAGAAGACGACTCTTTTCCATTCAAGGCTACGTCGCAAAGGCGTTTTTCAACAAG
>CAVXJP010000006.1:0-461047 GCA_963762135.1 Terriglobia bacterium | reverse complement strand
CGTTCATCGGGCGTAAGTAACGGCGCGTCTCCGCAACTCCCTTCTGTCCATTCCCTTTCCATTCGCACAGCGCGGCATGACACAATAGCGGCGAAATGGAAAACGGGAAATCGAAGGTCGCATTAGTCACCGGAGCGGGCAGCGGAATCGGACGCGCGGTGAGCCTCGCGCTGCAGAAGAACGGATATTCGGTGGTGCTGACCGGTCGGCGGGCCGATGCACTGGAGGCAACCAAATCGCAGGGGGATCCGGATCAGCCGGGGATGCTGGCGGTCCCGCCGATATCGGCAAGCCGGATCAGGTCAGGCTGCTGTTCGATGAGCTCGAAGCGGCGTTCGGACGGCTGGATCTGTTGTTCAACAACGCGGGGATGGGCGCACCGGGCATCCCGATGGACGAACTCAGCTACGCGCAGTGGCAGGCCGTGGTGGACGTCAATCTCACCGGTTCGTTTCTGTGCGCGCAGCAGGCGATGCGAGTGATGAAGGCGCAGTCGCCGCGCGGCGGACGGATCATCAATAACGGCTCGATTTCGGCGGACCGGCCGCGTCCGAATACGGCTCCGTACACGGCGACCAAGCATGCGATCACCGGCCTGACGAAGTCGATTGCACTGGATGGGCGGGCGTTCGATATCGCGTGCGGGCAGATCGATATCGGCAACGCGGCGACGGAGATGACCGAGCCGATGGCCAAGGGCGTTCCGCAGCCGGACGGGTCGATGATGGTGGAGCCGAGGATGGACGTCGGGCACGTGGCGGATGCGGTCCTCTATATGGCGAACCTGCCGCTGGACGCGAATGTGCTGTTCATGACGGTGATGGCGACGAAGATGCCGCTGGTCGGCCGCGGCTGAGGGGACAAAGTCCCTTTGCCGGGCTCACGGCCGAGTAGCGCTGATGGGATGTCCCCGTGCCGGGCGAGTCAAAGGCGGCAGTGACGCTGGCGCGAGGAACGATGTGCACCTCGGAGGGTTGCGTTGGCACTCTCTACCGATCGCGCTTCTGAATGGCGTGATCGCGGATCGCTACAGATACCGTTCCAGATCCGAGCGGCGGAAGCCGTGTTCGAGGGCGACCTGGCGGGTGATGCGTCCGCGTTCGGCCATCTCGGCGAGCGACTGTTCCATGGAGATCATGCCGTCGGCGCGGCCGGTGGAGATCGCGGTGTAGAGCTGGTGATCGTCGCCTTTGCGGATCAGGCTGCGGACGCCGCTGGAAGCGCGCAGGATCTCGACCGCGGGATAGCGGCGGCCATCGACGCCGGGCACCAGTTGCTGCGCGACCACAGCCAATAGCGCCAGCGACAACTGCTGCCGCATCTGCGTCTGATTGCCCGCCGGGAAGTTGTCCAGCACGCGCGAGACGGCCTGCGAGGTGTCATTGGTGTGGAGCGTCGAGAGCACCAGATGGCCGGTTTCCGCGGCAGTGAGCGCTGTAGCCATGGTCTCGGCGTCGCGCATCTCGCCGACCAGGATCACGTCCGGGTTCTGGCGCAGGATGCTGCGAATGGAACTGGCGAAGTCCGGGGCGTCGCGACCGACCTCGATTTGTTCAATCAGCGCCGAGCGGTTGGTGTGGACGTACTCGACCGGGTCTTCGATGGTGACGACGTGATGGCGGCGCTCGGAGTTGATCAGGTCAATGATGGCGGCGAGCGTGGAGCTTTTGCCGCAGCCGGTGGGTCCGGTGATCAGGACCAGGCCCTGGCGGGCGAGCGCCAGTTCGCGGAGCGCCGGCGGAAGGTTCAGCGACTTCAGGGTCGGGATGCCTTCCGGGAACAGGCGGATGGAGCCGGCCAGCGCGCCGCGCTGATGATGAATGTTGATGCGATAGCGTCCGCGGGCGGGGCTGGAAGCGGGCCGGGAGAAGCCGAGGTCGACCGCCTTGTTACGGTCGAGCGTGCGCCGGGCCGGGGGCGGAACGACGGCCAGCAACAGATTCCGTGTACTGCTCGCCGCTAGCGCCGAACCGGAGCCGGAGACCAATGCGCCGCCGATGCGGAAGGAGGGTGGGGCTCCGCTGATGAGCAGCAGGTCGGATGCGCCGCGGGTGCGGGCCTCGGCCAGGAGTTTGTCGAGGGTATGGAGATGCTCGGGATCCGGGCGCGGTTCGGTGTCCTCGTCCAGGGATGCGGAGCTGAGGGCTGCGGGTCTGGGGAACGTCGGCTCGGGGCGATAGGATCTTCGTCAGCGGGCGACTCCGCTTCAGGCGCCCAGGCCGGAGCGGATTCGTGATCTCGGGGGCGGGGGGATACGGTGCGATTGAGTTCGGCGACCAGTTGCTCGAGTTCCTCGTTGTAGGAGGACAGAGCCGCCGTGCGGGTCGTGAGGATCAGACACGTCAATAGTATGACGCGCGAGGGGGGCGGGGCGTGGAAGGTGCTTCGCACCCCGTGGGCAGCTCACCTGCAGGAGCCTAAGACTCTCTCTTATGCAGCTCACCTGCAGTGGAGCTGGTTACGCGATGGGTCGCGGATACGGAGATCCGCGCCACCTTCTTTCTGGCTTCTGATAGGACGGCTACTGCTGGATGACTTCGAGGTCCTTCGCGCCGGCGGACAGCCCGCGCGGGGTCTCGACCGCTTCCGGGAATGCCAGGCTGGTTTCGTTGCCGTGACGCACAACGACGTCGCCGCGATCGACGCGAATGGCCACACTCTCGCCGCTGCCTTCGCTGCGCAGGGATCCCGCCCGGCGGTCACCGAACGATTCGGTGATCGGGTCGCCGTAGGAATTGGTGACCTTGCCGCGGTCGGTGGTGGCGGTGAGATTGCCGGTGAAGCCGTCGGGCAGCGCAAGGTCCACGTCGCCGGAGTTCAGCTCCACGTTGATGCGGCCGACCGGAATCTGGCCGGGGGCAAGCAGGACGTCGCCGCGATTGAGGTCCAGTTCCAGCGGGCCGGTGAAGTTCGACAGCCAGACGTCCTTGGTGGTGGAGGTGATGCGGACCTCGCCGGTCAGCCCCGAGGCTTCCAGGTCCGCGATGGTGAGGCGCACGGTTCCGGGAACCGCCGCCACCGTGATGTCCGTCTGCAATCCGTCCCAATTCAGAGCCCCGCCGATAGAGCGCAATTGCTGGACCCCGCTGAAGGAGCCGTCCACGTCCACACGGCCGGCGATGTTTTCCAGATCGATATCGTCGCCACTGCCCGACAGGGTCAGGTTGCCGCCGACGTTATAGGCGCGCGTCAGATCCATGTTGTTCAGGTCCAGGCGCACGTCGCCGCCGATGTCTTCGAGGCGCACGCTGTTGTTGCGCGAGGTAATCTCGACGCCGCCCGCGATATCGTTAATGTCGAAATCGACTGAGCCGTCATGGGACACGATGGAAGCCCCGCGTGGAACAGAAATGGTAAGGTCGCCACTGACGCGCTTATCCATCATGCCGCTGGTGCGAACGGCGCCATAATTGGCGCGGATGGTGACTTCGCCAGCCGAGCCTTCAAGATCCAACTGCAATCTTTCGTTGATCCGGTCGGCGTCCGACGGATTCATGCTGCGCACAACGTTGCGGCCGCTGACCACCACGCGATTCTCATCGCTGCCCGAGATGCGGACGGTGCCCGCCAGGCCTTCAAGGACCACGCGCGGGGCGGGGCCGGCATCCCGTTCCGCTGAGACCGGGTAATCGTAAGGTTGCCCAAAGATCTCGACACCACCCCAGGCAAAGGGGTTTCCGGGCAACCAGTTTGTATAGAACCCGCGCGCGGCATGCAGAGAGAAGCCGATCACGCAGAGTAAGAGGACCAGCATCCATTCACCGCCGGAGATTCCAAAGCGCGGTAGCCGGGCGCCGCTGGCCGACCAGGAGAGGATTTCGATGGCTCGCAGGGCGCCCCAGCCGATCAGCAGGAACGGCCAGTATTGCGCGACGTAGTCCAGCAGGCGGAACTCCGGCAGCAGGTTGCGCAGCAGAAACAGCAGGCCGATGGCGATCAGGATCAACGGGGTGATCAGCGAACGGCGGCGGGGCCGGTACGGCGGAACGGGCGGCGGGCCCGCGGCATATTCTGGACTACTCATAAAACGGTGTTGCTCCTTGCGTCGACTCTCCTTGCACTCCTTCGCGGCTCTGCGGCTCGCGACACCCGGTCAGAGAGGGTTTCGTCCAGCTCCGCGATCGATCAATTTCAACACGCCGTAGAGAATCAGCAGCGCCGGCCAGGTCAACGAAAAACTCACCGCGCCGAGCTGGTCGGCGGCAAGCAATCCGCCCAGCAGCATCAGCAATAGGGGGCCGCGCAACGCGCCGGTCAAGGTACCCTCGGCCATCATCCGGAAAGTCCTCCCTTGTGCGCCTCCTGCTGGGGACCTTCAGGGCCACCCCAGCCGGAAGCCCCGGAATTCGATTGTGCCGGACGCAGGCGAACCCACAGCAGGTAGACGCCGGCTACGATCATCGCCACCGGCCAGTAGCGGACAATCTGATCCAGGTTCAGCAGACGCAGGTTGTCCAGCAGAAACAGAACGCCGAACAGGATCAGCAGAATCGGCATGACCGGAAGATGTGACGGCGGATCGAGCTGCACCAGGCTGGACAGCTCACTGACCGGCAGGCCCAGGCGACGGTTGCGCGCGGTGTGATAGGCCTCAAAGGCCATGTAGAAGAACGCGCACGGCACCATCAGCGCGAACACGGGAACAAAGTTGTTGGCCGAATCCAGCGCGGCGAACAGCATGCCCAGCAGGATCACGTGGACGAAGCCCTTGACGTATTGCCGGTTGTAAATCGCGCCGACGCCGGGGATCAGGCCCAGGACAAACGCGAGCCCGGGCGAGACGCTGGCATCGGGAGCCGTGGCGCCCGCCGGACGCGTATAGGGCGAATCCTCAACGCGGGGTGGACGCTGATAGCCGCCCGCGGTCTGCCCCGCTTCGGGCTGCTGACGCGGAGGCGGCGCGACGCCCGGCGCCCCCGGCGGGATTCGCGGTGGCGTCTGCGGGGGGAACGGCGCAGCGTCCATGGAAACCTGCTGGGGGACATGCAGGTCGCAATAGATCGTTCCGGCGGCGGTTTTCACGGTCGCCGCGGTCAGCGCCTTGCCGCAGATCCGGCAATAGCCGACGATGGCCGGCTCCTTGGCTGCATTGGTTGGTTCATTGGCTGGGCCGGTCTGTCCGGAACCCGCGGCACCCGCCGTTTCCGGGGAGCCCGAGGACTCCAGCGGATGTTGTTGTTCGTCGCTCATTGCTTGGATCCTTCCCCGTCGTCGCCGGTGGCGCCGTCCGTTGCCGTTCCGTTCTCGGGCGCGGCCGGCGCGGGGGAATCGTCCGCGGCTTGCCGTTGTTCCATCCAGTCCTGATACATGGCTTCGATTTCAAACACCACACGCAGATTCTCGTAGGAGCGCACGGCCCCATCCCACCAGCCGGCGACTTTATCTTCGGCGGCGGCGAACAACTGCGTCGGTTGCAGATCCTCGGTGGTGATCTGCCGCACGGCTTCGAACCGCAGCAGCATTCCGAGCGACAGCACGGTCATCGCCATGCCCATCGCAAACCGGGGTTGCAGGATCGGCTCCAGCCAGCGGCCGAACATGCGGCCGGCCACGCGGACCGCCCAGGAGGGACGAACCACGGCCCGGCTGGATCCTTCGGTGACTTCAAACAGGAGCTTGTTGACCAGCTCCGGCGGAGCCTCCACCGCGGCGCTCTTTTCCACCAGGCCCATCGCCATGGCGATGTCCTCGGAGAACTGGGCGCAGCCCGGACACGCATCCAGGTGTTGCTTGACCGCGGCGCGGTGGCCGGGATCGAGGATCTCGTCCAGGTAGTCGGCGAGCAGGACTTCGATCTCGTCACAGCCGAGCCCGCCGGGTTGTTTGATGTTCGATTGAGAAGTTTGCGGTTTGGAAGTGTGCTCACTCACAGCGTCACCCCCTGACGGCGCAGGACACGGCCCAGTTCGGCGCGCCCGCGATTCAATCTCGACTTCACGGTTCCTTCGGGAACCTCCAGCACTTCGGCGATCTCTTTGTACTCCATCTCCTGGAGATCGCGCAGGATCACGGCTTCGCGCAGTTCGGGAGACAGTTTCTGCAGGGCCACCTGCAACAGTTCGCTGGCCTCGCGCCCCGCCAGCAGACGATCGGCCCGCGCGCTGCTCGATTTTTCTTCCAGCATGGGAAGCTGCCCTTCGATCGAGTCGGTCATGCGGGCCAGCTTAGTCCGACGGTAGTGGTCAATCAGCAAATTCCGCGACAGCCGCGACAGCCAAACCGCGAAAGAGCCCTCACCGGCGCGATAGCTCTTCAGTGCCCGGAAGATCCGCATAAAGACTTCCTGGGTCAGATCCTGTGCTTCCGAATCAGAACCCGTGAAGCGATAGCAGATCGAGTAAACCCGGCGCGTGTGCACCTTGATCAGTTCTTCCCAGGCCGCCTCTTCGCCGCCCAGGCATCGCTCGACTAATTGTTGATCTGCATCCAACGGCGTTTCCCGCGTTTTTGGCGCCCCCTCCTCACGAGCCCATTGCGACCCGAAGGCCGCCGATGGGGGAACGGTCGCCGCCGAAGCGGCTCCAGCCGGGTGCGCTACCCAACCTTGCCCGGAGAATCCTGCCATGAATCCCCGCCGAGCCGGTGTGGAAGCGTATGGGTTCGCCGATGGCGCCACGGCGCTCCGATGCCCGTTTCGTGAGACGGTGCTGGAGCCCTCCGTGGTAACCTGTCGAACTGTGGCGGCTAACGCCATAATAGTAGTGCCTGATGCACCTTCTTGTTGATCTCGGGAACCTTTCCCGGTTGTTCACGTTCCATAAACTACAACGAAGGATGGGCATCAGAAGTTCGCTCTACATTCTAACTTTCTGTTTTTTCTTTTGAATCACGCTCGAATCCCGGGTTACTCTAGCGAACAGTGGAGTGACAAGCGGCATACCGGCGGCACCAGCAGCGTCATAAATAACAGGCGGTAACCGATTGAAAAAACACCACCTAGGCCTAGTCGCCGGCATCCTCGTCGTTGCCGCGCTCGCCGTCTATGCCTGGCTGCGCCTGGGCGAGGGCGGCTTTCACTGGGCCGAGTTCCGCCAAACGCTGAGCGATGCCCGCCCCGAGTGGCTGGCCGCGGCGGTGGTTTGCATTATCTTCACCTACTTCGTTCGTGCCCTTCGATGGGAAATTTTACTACGTCCGCTGACCACCGAGGCGAGTTTGTGGCGGCTGATGAGTTCGACCTGCATCGGCTTCACTGCCGTGGTCCTGTTCGGGCGTCCCGGGGAGGCGGTCCGGCCGTACCTGATCGCCAAGCGCGAGGGGCTGACGGTATCCAGCCAACTGGCCGCCTGGGTTGTCGAACGGATGCTGGACATGATCGCCGTTCTGCTGGTCTTCGGCGTCGCGCTCACGCAGGTGGAGAACTCCGGGCTGACGCCGGGGCCACGGCTACGGATTCTGATTGAGACCGGCGGCTGGATCGCGGGACTGTCCGGGCTGGCCTGCCTGGCGGTGCTGATCGGGCTCCGGCAGTACCGGGGAAACGCCAAGTCCCGGATCGTGGACGCGCTGGGGTTCCTGCCGAACAGCGTAGTGCACCGCATCCACAGTTTTATGACGGCGTTCGGAGAGGGGATGAAGTCGACGCGCCAGGCCTCCTATGCCGGCTTCCTCATCTTCTATACCGTGCTGCTGTGGGGGATGATCGCGGCCACGTTTTATTGCGTCTTCCAGGCATTTCCACAAACCGCTTCCATGCGGCTGATCGACATCATCATCACGCTGGGCTTCATTGCCTTCGGCAGCGTGGTGCAGATTCCGGGGATCGGAGGCGGGGCGCAGATCGCCGCGATCCTGGTCCTGACCGAGCTGTATCATCTGAACCTGGAGACGGCCAGCGGCGTGGCGTTGATCCTGTGGGTGATGAGCTTCCTGGTGGTCGTGCCGCTGGGCATGATCCTGGCTTTCCATGAGGGCATTAAGTGGCGTAATATGAAGCGGGTAGGTGACGAAACCGGAGACTTGGGCATTTAGCCCGCCGGGTTCGGGCGCCCCCTTTTGAGCCAGTATGACCTGTCCGTTTTGCAGCCACCGCGAAGATCGCGTCATCGATTCCCGGGAAAGTAAGGAAGGCGATGTCATCCGGCGTCGCCGTGAGTGCGTCAAGTGCGGCCGCCGCTTCACCACCTATGAGCGGAGCGACGAAATTCCCTACATGGTGGTGAAACGCGATGGGCGGCGGGAGAAGTTCGACCGCCAGAAGGTGCTGGAAGGGCTGCTGAAGGCCTGCGAAAAACGGCCGGTCGGGGTAGCGAAACTGGCCGAAGTTGTCGATGAGGTGGAAACAGCCCTCGCCGAGAGCCTTGATCGGGAGCTGTCCACTGAAACGATCGGCGAGATGGTGATGGAGAGGCTGAAAAGCCTGGACAAGATCGCCTTTGTCCGGTTCGCTTCGGTCTACCGGGATTTCCAGGACATCGAAGAATTCCTGGCCGAACTCCGGCAACTGGGCGAGCGGTAGAGGCTACTGCACCGTTTCCGCCTCTCCGAGCATCCAAGCTTGAGAGGAGACTATGCCCATTGCCACATGGGCGGCCAGGGAATCGGCACGAAACCTTACTCTCCGAAATTCGTCTAATACTTGGAGACGTAAGGTCAGGGAAAGCCCTGGTCCTGGAACTGTTTAGGACTCCCGGCAGGGGGATAAAACGGCGGGGACGCTGTAACCTCTGAGTGGGAAAAACATCTATCAAATAGAGACTTAACAGATTCTGGGAAGACTGATATACTATGGCGAGCCGAAAATCGCTCGGCGGATCGGGCCACGCTCGGCTCATCCCCTGCAATCAATTCAAAGTAAAGGCATTAAGAGCACTGGCCGGGGTGTCGCTGTGACACAGTCCGAACGCGGCATTACAGTGCGGGTGAAATACGTGGATCAATTCGAGGACCAGTTCAGCGGTGAGGGGCGGCAAGCCCGGGGAGGCGGACTTCCGTTCGACGAGGACGGGAACCTGTTCCACCCGGAGGAGTCGCAGGAGGAAGATTCCTCTACCCAACAAGTCGAAGAGTCCATTTATACCGATGACCCGGTCCGCGTTTATTTACGCGAGATGGGCGCCGTCCCTCTGTTAACCCGGGAGGGCGAAGTCAGCCTGGCCCGCCGGATGGAGCGAGGCAAGGTCCGCATGCAGAAGGCCATCAGCCGTTCCGCGCTGGTGCATCTGCTGGTTTTGGAAATCGCCGAGAACGCCAAGAAGGATCCCGAATCGGTGGATCCGCTGGTGGAATACGGGGACCTGGAGGCCGGCAGTCCGGCCTATAACCGGCGGCGCAATGCCGTCCGCAAGCAAATCCTGGAACTCGTTCCACTGCATAAGAAACTGAACCAAGTGGTCGCCAAGTTCGGTACGATTCCGGCCAGCAACAAGAAACTGAAGACCCGGTGGCGGGGACGCTCCAAGCGCGCGCTGGTGCATCTTTCGATGGCCATTCGCGATATCCCCTTCTATCCGCATCAGTGGAAGCTGTTCTGGATGGAGATCGAGCGGGTCGCCGAGGAACTGTCGCACCTGGAGCAGGACCTGCACAAGTTCGACGGACGGAATTCGGCAACCGCGAAGGCCAAGGTCCGGGAACTTAAGAAGGAAATCAAGAAGCGCGAAACGTCGGCGGGCGCCAATCTGGCGGACCTGCGCCAGACGCTGAGCGTGATCCGCTACGGCGAGATCGAAGCCGAACGCGCCAAGAAGGATCTGGTGGAAGCCAACCTTCGCCTGGTGGTCTCGGTGGCCAAGAAGTACGTCAATCGCGGCCTGCACTTGCTGGACCTGATCCAGGAAGGCAACATCGGCCTGATGCGCGCGGCCGATAAGTTCGAGTACCGCCGCGGCTTCAAGTTCTCGACCTACGCGACCTGGTGGATTCGCCAGGCCATCACGCGCGCCATCGCCGACCAGTCGCGCACGATCCGGATTCCCGTTCACATGAACGAGAGCATGAACAAGTTCCTGCGGGCCACCCGTGAGCTCGAAAAGGAACTGGGACGTGCGCCGACCAACGAAGAGATCAGCCGCCGGATGGATATCCCGGTGGAGAAGGTCCAGAAGCTGAAGACGATTTCGCGCGACCCGGTTTCGCTGGAGACTCCGGTGGGCCGCGACGGCGAATCGGCGCTGGGCGACCTGATCGAGGATCGCTGGGTAGGCTCGCCCGTGGACGCGGTGATCGACACCAACGTCCGCGACGAGACGGCCAACATCCTCAAGACCCTCTCGCCGAAAGAAGAGAAGGTCATCCGGCTGCGCTTCGGCATCGGCTGCGAGCGCGAGCACACGCTTGGAGGAGATCGGCCAGGAGTTCGACGTCACGCGCGAACGCATCCGGCAGATCGAGGCCAAGGCGCTGCGGCAGCTGCGGAGTCCGGAGACGGGCCCGGCACCTGCGGGCGCTGCTCGCGGCGCGGTAGCGCCCACCACTGATCTTCGATGACGGAGCGGGAGCGGCATGAAATTCGCTCCTGGTATGTTCGCGAAGTCAGTAATATCAAAAAACTCAATGAGCAATGGATCGCCGAGGGTATGTCCCTCGGCGATCGTGCGTTTCGGGCTTGGCAAATTCGGCATGATGTCCGCAAGGCCGCACGAGAGAGGATGAAAGACGAGGCTGCGGTGTCCCGACTGAAGGCGCGCGACAGGCAGAAGTATGGCTACGAGGATGGCCCGTCTTTCGACCAACTTGTGGCAGGAGCAATCTCCCAAGGACTGACCCGATCAGAGGCTTGGGCTCCTATCATTCAGGAAGGCGCAGAAGACCAACGAAGAGATGAACAGAACTTTGCGGTCTCTAACTAGGTAGACTGAAGATGATACGGATTACGGTGAAATCGAAGACAACAGCTCGGGCCCCGAGAGCTCTCCATCGAAGTGCGGTGGAAGGGAAACAGGGGATGCCGAATTCCCGTTTCAGGCAAGTGTAGACAACGCGAGGTGGCAGATCCGCGTGAATGGAATTCCCCGACGACGAGCACGTCTATACGCCTGATGATCGACGGTCATCGAGGCGGTCGACTTCGATGAGTGGCCGCGCCGTTGGAACAGATAAGTCTTTCGGGTTTTCCCGTTTAGCCCCGCCTTCAGCGCCTCCACGATCGCCGGGACAACCTCGAATAAATCTCCGACAATGCCATAATCGGCGACCTCGAAAATCGGGGCGTTGGGATCCTTATTAATCGCGACGATCGTCTTGGAGCCCTTCATGCCGACCAAGTGCTGGATCGCTCCTGAGATGCCGACCGCGACATAGAGCTTCGGCGCAACCGTCTGCCCGCTTGACCCGACCTGCCGCTCCATGGGCAGCCATCCCGCATCGCAAATGGGGCGCGAGGCCGCGAGTTCGGCGCCCATCGCATCGGCGAGTTGCTTCACGACATCAAGGTTCTCTTCCTCCCCGATGCCACGCCCGACCGAGACGATGATTTCCGCCGCTCCCAGGTCCACCGCGCGCGCGGCTTCGCGGAACGGCTCGCCGGGCTTCTGGCGAATCGCAGAGGCATCGAGCCCGGGGGCGAACTTCTCAACAGGAACGCCCGCACCAGCAGCATCGTTCTCGGGCGGCCGAAAGGCCCCGGCCTGCACCGAGACAAAGTGCGGACCGTTGCCCTCCACTGCGACGTCGGCGTCGAACTTGCCCTGGAACAGTTGCCGCGTCAGCACTGGGGTTCCGGCGTCTACGCGGGCACGGATCACATCACCGACCAGCACACGCTCAAACCGCGTGGCGACCTTCGGCGCATAATCGCGCGTCTGATAGGTATGCGCGAAGACCACCACTGACGGGGCAACCTGCTTCACCAGCGCTTCCACCGCGGCAGCGAATCCGTCGGCGGTGTAACTCGCCAGCGCGGGATCTTCGACCGCATAAATCTTGGTCACGCCGGCGCGTCCCGCCTCAGCCGCGAGCCCCGCGGCATCCGCGCCACATAATGCAGCCTCCAGCGGCTGTCCCATCGCTTCGGACAATTGTTTCGCGGCCGCAAGCGCTTCCCAACTCAGCGGATGAAAGCCCGCGGCATTCGTTTCGAGAATCACCAGGACCGCCATTAGAGCACCCTCGCTTCGAACTTCAGTTTCTCGATCAGTTGCGCGGCGGCCTGTTTCGGATCGCCTTCGAATATCTGGCCGGCTTTCGATTTGGGCGGCGGGTACACGTTGCGCGTCACGAGGCTCGGCGTGGGCGCGATAGCGAGGTCATCGGCCTCCACCGTGCGGACCTCCTTCTTGCGCGCCTTCTTGATACCCATCAGCGTTGCGTAACGCAGCCTGTTGCCGCCGCTTTGGATGGTGAGCACGGCGGGCAGCGGCATCTCGATCTGCTGGAACCAGCCGTCTTCAAGTTCGCGTTTGACCTGGATTTGATCGCCTTCGACAGTGACCTGCATGATGATGGTCGAGTGCGGCAACCCGAGCAATTCCGCCAGCACGACGCCGGTCTGCCCCGCGCCGAGGTCATCGGACTGCAGGCCCGTCAACACCAAGTCCGGCGATTCTTCCTTAACCACGGTGGTCAGGAGCTTGGCCGTCGCCAGGGAATCCAGCCACGCGACGTCGCCTTCGATATGGATCGCGCGGTCGGCGCCCTTGGCCAGCGCCTCGCGAATCGTCTGCGAAGCATCCTCGGGACCGGCGCAAACGACGACGACTTCCCCGCCCTCCTTCTCCCGCAGTTGCAGGGCTTCCTCCAGCGCGTAGGCGTCCGGTTCGTTGATCTCATAGCTGAGATCGGACTCGTCTATCCATTCGCCGGATGCGTCGAGCTTGAGCGGCGCATCGCGCAACGGCACTTGTTTAATCGCTACGACAATCTTCATCTCCTTTCAGGATAAAGCGGCGCATGGGGTGGAGACTAGTTCCGCGGGGGAAATTTGTGCTCCGGTGGCCCGTGAGTCGATAAAATGAAGCTCTGATGCGATACCTCAGCCGGCGATCGTTTTTTTACAGTGGCCTCGGCAGCGCGCTTGGAGCGGCCAGCCTCACCGGGTGCGGCTCGGGGGAAGAGGCGGGGATCACGCAAGCAGCGAAAGACGCGGCTCCCAAGGTCGAGATTATCGGCGTCGACCTTCTGCCGGTGCGCGCGACCGAGCGGACGGTCTGGCTGTTTGTCCGGCTGCGGACCGATGCGGGGCTCACTGGCCTGGGCGAAGCGTCCGATGCGTTCGGGTTCCAGAACACGACCAAAGCGCAGGCGGATGAGATGCTCAATGAGCTGAAGCAGTTTGCGCTGATGATCGAAGGACAGTCGCCCATGGACATCGATCTTTACCGGGATCTGGGGCGCACCATTGCAAAGTCCGGTGGTTTGGTGCCCGCGACCGCGTTCAGTGCGATCGAACAGGCGATGTGGGACCTCACCGGGCAAATGATGGAGCTGCCGATTCACGGGATGATCGGGATGGATCCGAAGTTGTCCATGTTTACCGGAGAGGTGCGCGGACGGCTGCCGGTCTACGCGAACATCAATCGGGCCACGCAGCCGAGGACTCCGGAAGGTTTTGCGGCAACGGCTCGGCGAGCCTATGAGGATGGATTCCGCGCGATGAAGGCCGCGCCATTTGATGGATTCCCGCCGGTTGGTTCGCCAGACGCCGAGCTCCAGGCCGCGGCGGACATGGGGATCGCGGCGCTCGTGGCAATGCGCCAAGCCGTGGGCCCAGAGGTCAAGCTCATGGTCGACGCGCACAGCAATTTCGATGTGCCTTTGGCGATCGAGGTCGCGCGGCGGCTGGAGCCGGTGAACTTGAACTGGTATGAAGAGCCGGTGCCGCCGGAACTGATCGAGGAAACGATTGAGATTCACAAAGCCGTAAAACAACGCATGGCCGGAGGGGAGCTGTTGTTCGGGGTGGAAGGATTTTCGCCGCTGTGGGCGCAGGGAGCCGTGGATGTCATCATGCCGGACGTCAAGCACTGCGGCGGCATCAAGGAACTTGCGATGATCGCGGCCAGCGCCATCCCGTCGGGCGTCACGGTCGCGCCGCACAATCCTTCGGGGCCGGTCTCGACGGCGCATTCGGTGCAGGTGGCGGCGGCGATGCCCAATTTCGAAATGCTGGAATTGCAGTGGGGCGAGGTCGACTGGCGATCAGAGGTCCTGGATCCGCCGGAGGTCTTTGAGAACGGGACGATTGCCGTGCCGTCGCGTCCGGGACTGGGCGTGAAGCTGAACGAGAACGTGATCCGCGGCCGCTTGATGTAGACAGCGTTCGGGTCCGCGCGAATGCGTGCCTACTGCAGCGCTTCCTCGAAGAACTCCAGGATTTCGGTGTCGCGATGCTTCGCTTCCGGGCCGGTGACTCCGTGCGTCTTCTGCGTATAGAGCGTCATGTCGAAGATTTTGTCGGCGCGCTCCAGCGCGTTGATCAACTGCACCGTGTTCTGAATCAGGACGTTGTCGTCTTCGAGATTATGGAGTACTAGCAGGTCACCTTCGAGGTTCCCGGCAGCCTCCACCATCGACGTTTCAACGTAACCGGACAGGTTATCGTCAGCGGTGGGCAATCCCATGTAGCGCTCCGTGTAAATGGTGTCGTAGTTGCGCCAATCAGTGACCGGAGCCCCGGCGACACCCGCGGCAAACGTCGCCGGCGCGTTAAGCAAGGCATTCAGCGTCATGAAGCCGCCATAGCTCCAACCGGTGATGCCGATGCGTTCGGGATCGACGAACCCGAGCGAGATGAGATACTCGACGCCCTTGACTTGATCCTGAAGTTCCACGACGCCAAGATGCCGGTTCACGGGACTTTCAAAGGCGTGGCCGCGGCCGGCCGAGCCACGATTGTCCACCTGCCAGACGACGAAGCCAGCATGCGCCAGGACTTGATCCATGGAAAGTCCAGCCCATGCGTTGCGAACCGACTGGGCATGGGGGCCTCCGTAGACTTGCACAACCGCAGGATACTTCCGCGCAGGATCGAAGTTCGCCGGCCGGATCAGGCGAGCGTCCAGCGGGACGCCTTCTGCGGTGTCAAACCGGACGAACTCCGTTGGGAGGATTTCGTATTCTTCCAGCACGGAGCGGTCGGCCGGGCGATAGATGCCAATCTGTTCGCCGAAGCGAGACCGATTGTTCCCGATGTGCAGGGTCGTTAGCGGCGGCGAGTCGACGCTGGAATAGGTATCGAGGTAATACTTCGCCTGCGGTCCCATGCGGGCAGAGTGGGTTCCAGCGCCCTTCGAGAGTTGCCGTTTGTCGCGATTGTCCAGGGAAATGACGTAGAGTTGCCGCTCCAGCGGACTCACTTCGCTGCTGGTGAAGAAGACCTTGGTGCCCTCTTTGTTGATGCCGTTCACGGTGGTGACTTCCCACGGTCCCTGCGTAAGGGCGCGCTTATCGGAGCCGTCCGCGCGGAACAGATAAAGATGGCGGAAGCCTTCGGATTCGGTGCCCGGCGCCTGATTCTCGCTGAGCCACAGGAACTCCGCCCCATCGCTGAGAAATTGCGGCGCCTCCTGCATGTTGACCCAATCTGGAGCCGACTCCTCGAGCACCACCTTCGGGCCGCCACCATCGGCATCATAGGCGAGCAGTTCCAGGCGATCTTGCAAACGCGTCGTGCGAATCACGTAGAGCTTTTCGCTATCCGGGGTCCAGGCGACGCGCCCGATGAGGAATTCCCGCACCGTATCGCCGACCTCCATCCACTTCGTCTTGCCGCCCTTGGACGAGACCACGCCAAGACGCACGCGTGGATTGTTCTCCCCGGCCTGCGGATAGCGCTGCGGCTCATAGACCGGCCGGATGCCTAGAAGATCGGAATGCGGCACCAGGGGCTCTGTGGCGACGTCGAATTGCAGATAGGCGACGGACTTTGCATCAGGCGACCACCAGTAGGCGGTGCCAAGCGACAGCTCTTCGGGATAAACCCAATCCAGCGCGCCATTGCGAAGCTCGGCCGAGCCGCCCGAGGTCAGCCGGCGCTCCTTGCGCGATTCGATCTCCAATACATACAGATCGTAATCGCGCTCAAAGGCGACGGACCGGCCGTCCGGGGAGAGTTTCGCATCGTGTTCGGTTGCCGCGGTTTTGGTGAGTTGGATCCATTCCCCTTTGGCGACGTCAATCCAGAACAAGTCGCCCCCGGTGGTGTAAAGGATCTTGCCTTCCGCCGGTGACCATTCCACAGCGCCGCCGTTCGCGCGACGATTGGTCCAAGTATTGGGGCGGGAATCAGGCCGCGCGCCGGGCTCCGGGGCCTCGTTATCCGCATGTTTCGCGGCATCCGCCATCGGCTGCGTCGCGGTGAGGGAACGGGACGTAAGGCCGGGAATGTTGTAGATCCGCAGCTCATCGCCCTGCCGGTACACGAACCGTTCCCCGTCCGGAGACCATGCCAGCGGGTTGCCAGGGCTGGCGGAAGGATTGCGTTCGGGAGCATACAGAGCATCCAAAGTGATTGGCATCCGCTGCGCAAGCAATGCGGAACCGAACAGCGCAATGGAAAGGAACCAGATGGAAGCTCGCATCGTATAGTGATTGTAGTCAATGAGAGTCACATTCTGGGGTGCGGCAAAGACAGTCACGGGTTCCTTACATCAGGTCGACGGGGGCGGCATGCGCTTTCTGCTCGACTGCGGCTTGTATCAAGGCAGCCGGCAGGAAGCATTTGAGAGGAACCGCTTCCTTCCCGTGGATCCCGACAAAGTGGACGCGGTAATCCTCTCCCACGCGCATATCGACCATAGCGGCAACCTGCCGTCGCTGGTACGCGCAGGCTATCACGGACCGATCTACACCACGCCCCCCACGATCGACCTTTGCCTGGCGATGCTGGCCGATTCCGCCTATATCCAGGAAAAGGACGCCGACTACTGCAATCGACGCCGCAGCCGCCGCCGCAGTATCGGACGCGATGACTCCGAGTGCTCGCCGCTCTACACGATGGAGGACGCCGAGAAGACCTTCGAGCGGTTCGTGCCGGTCCAGCTCGGCGAAGACAAGCGCATTGGCGACGGCGTCACCTACAGAACCTATGAGGCGGGCCACATGCTGGGATCGACCTCGGTGGTGGTGGATGCCGACGGCACGCGACTGTGCTTTTCCGGCGACGTCGGCCGGCGCAATCTTCCCATCCTGCGCGATCCGCATCCGCCGGACGAACGAGTCGACTACCTGATCATGGAGAGTACCTACGGCGGGCGCTTTCACGCGCCGGAAGAAGATGCGTCGGAAAAGCTCGCCGACGTTGTAAATCGGACGGTGAACCGCGGCGGACGCATCATCGTGCCGGCGTTTGCCGTGGGCCGCACCCAGCAGTTGGTGTTGCTACTGCACAAACTGATCCTGGCGAAGCGGATTCCGGAAATCCCGATGTTCGTGGATAGTCCGCTGGCGATCAATGCGACGGAAGTGTTCCGCAAGCATCCGGAATGCTATGACGCCGAGATCCGGGAATTCCTCAAGGAAGGCCAGGATCCGTTTGGCTTCCATCGATTGAAGTACACGCGCGAAGTCACCGAATCGAAGGCGTTGAATGATATGCGAGAACCGTTCCTGGTGCTGGCGGCATCGGGGATGTGCGAAGCGGGCCGCATTCTGCATCACCTGAAAAACAACATCGAGAATCCGCGCAATACCGTGCTGATCACCGGCTATCAGGCCGAGCATACGCTGGGCCGGAAGATGCTCGAAGGGCATGCGGAGGTTTCTATCTTCGGCGAGCCGATGCGGCTCCGCGCCGAGGTGGATGTGATCAACGATCTGAGCGGCCATGCCGATCATGGGGAACTGCTGGAGTGGATGCGTCCGATGACGAAGACGTTGAAGCGGGTGTTTCTGGTGCACGGCGAGGAGAAGCCCGCCAGCAAGCTCGCCGTGGCGATCAAGGACGAATTCAACCTCGACGTGGTGATTCCATCCCGCGGACAGACATTTCATTTGGACTAGCCGCGAGTCTTCATTTGAACTGCCCCGGGCTTGGGCGAACATTTCAGAACTCGGCGCGCGGATGCACGGGCGCCTTGAGGGGGACCGATGAACTACTGCACCAACTGTGGCACCGCGAACAGCGAAGGAAGCAAGTTCTGCACACATTGCGGAACTCCGCTGCAGGGGACGCCGGGCGCGCGGCCCGCAACCCCGCCTCCGATCCAAGCCCCTCCGTCCTACACGGGACCGCTGGAGTACACCATTCAGGGGGACAATCTGCAGGTCCTGCGCGTTCAGCTGAAGCCCGGCCAGGAGATCTACGCCGAGGCCGGCAAAATGATCTTCAAGCAACCGCAAGTTTCCTGGGAAACGCGGATGACGGGCGAGTCACTGGGCGAGAAGCTGATGGGCGCGGTGAAGCGGAAGCTGATGGGCGAATCGCTGTTCTTAACCTACTTCCAGGCGTCCCGCCCCGGGGAGGTCGCCTTTGCCGGATCCTACCCCGGGCGCATTCAGCATTTCGATCTTGCGGACGGGCAAAGCGTGCTGGTGCAGCGCGACGCCTTCCTGGCCGCCCAGGCCACCGCGGCGCTCAACATCGCGTTCGTGAAACGAATCGGCGCGGGCTTTTTCGGCGGCGAGGGATTCATCCTTGAAAAGCTCACCGGACCCGGCACCGTGTTCATTCATGGCGGCGGAGATTTCGTGGACATTACGCTTCAGCCGGGCGAGCAGTTGCAGATTGACACGGGCTGCATCGTAGCCTTCGATGAGGGCGTCGACTACGATATCGAACTGGCCGGCGGAATCCGCACCGCGTTCTTTGGCGGTGAAGGACTGTTCCTGGCGACGTTAACCGGCCCAGGGAGGGTAATCATACAGAGCCTGACGCTCAACCGGCTGCGGCGCGAGTTGGCTCCGTACCGGAGCGGCGGCGGGGAGCAACACGGGCTCGGTACGCTGACCGGGATCTTTGGAAGTGACGACTAGCCTCTGGTGGATCGACGCCTGGCGTACGGAGGGCAGCAGCCACTCCGCTGCGAGTTGCATTGAAAAATCAAAAGGTCCTGGCATCCACCAGGACCTTTTCCCATGCAGGCGGCCAGGCTATTCCTTTACATAGAACACCGTGAGACGGGGATCCGTCCCGGTGATTTTGATGTCGTTGCCTGGGCCGTTCTGCCCATTGGTCCCCAACTGGTTGCTCTGATGCCCGCTCATGATCAACAGCATCGGAACCGGCTGCTGGATGGATTCGGTGGTGATCGGCAAATGCATGTCCTTGTTGAGCTGAATGGTGAGCTGCCACAGACCCGGGTAGTCCGGGGAGAGCCCGGAGAACAAGATCTGGGAGGAATCGAAGGCGTGTCGCCGCCAGTTTATATAGACCTGCAGGGGGCCCGTGGTTCTCGCCAGGGTTCCGGAAGGAGGCGCCGCGCCGTCGTCCGGGACGTGGTCCACCAGACCCTGGCCGGTTAGCCAAAACGTAATGTAATCCACTTGCGAAGCTGGGTTTGTCGCGCTATTGACGGTGCCGTCTTTATTGGTTGCCGCGACCGGCCCGCCGCCGTTCTGGGCCGAGGTGAAGAATCCGGGGGAAGCGGGCAATCCGTTGATGTTCCCGGCTGCCAAAATCTCTCCGGTCTCCGGCCTCTGGACTACATACTCGGCGGAACCGGTGACGGGAGCATTCCACGGCACGATGAAATAAATCACCTGTGGATCGACCCGGAAGATCGCCGCGGGGGTTCCGTTGACTAGAACCTCCAGTCCGGACAATTGCTTCGGCAAAGGGATCGCGGTGGCGACATCACTCGCCAGATTGAAGTCCTTGCCAAAGCGCGCCAGCAAGGCCATCTGTCCGGGAGACAGCCCTGAAATCGTATAGTTCGCCGCGCTTCGTGAATAGAACGCCGGGAAGAAGAACAGGAGCCGGTTGCTCCCTTCCGCCATGATGAGGTTGTCGAAGCCATCGATCGCCACGCCCAACGGGATATACGGGGCCAACGTCTGAACCGGAGCATCGGAGACGGCAAGCTGGGTGAACTCTAGGTATTGGTAGACCCGGTTATTGTTTGTACTGGCGACCCAAATGCGGCCGGTGAGCGAACTGACCGCCACTGATTCCGGCCGGCTAAGGCTGGCCGTCAAATCGCGGGAAAAGGTCGGGCTTGAGCTGCTGGTGGCCCCGTAGATCGCGACCCGATTGTTGTTCGTGTCGGCGATATACAAACGGTCCGAAGTATCCACATCGATTTCATGCGGACTATTGAAGCCGGTGGAACCGCTCCCCGTTGCGGAACTGAAGAAGTTTGGCTGCCCCAGCACGACATCCGCGCGCTGGCCGTTCATGAAAGTCCCGTTCTTGCGGAAGATGAGGACGCGGTTCAGGGCCGCGTCGGAAACGGCGAGACCACCGTTGTTGAAGACCGCCACACCCATCGGCTGGACCATGGTGGCGTCGCTCGCGTCCTGAATCTTGAAGTTGAACGCCGATTGGCCGATCACCAGGTCCGCATGAGGAGCAAACAGGATCTCCTGGTCAAACGGCTTGGGGAAACGCAGAACACGGCCGTTGCCGGAGTCGGCGACCCAAAGATTCCCGTCGGCGTCCACATCAATGCCCGCGGGGCTGAACAGACCCTGGTCGGACGGGATATCGGGGTCGGCATTCGGATAGTTGACGTCACTATAGTGGGCTTCCGGCTGACCGATGATGAGATCCGGCTGCATGGTGAGCAGCGTGCGCGCATCCACGCCCACCGCGCGGCTGTCACGGAAGCCCAGAACGCGATGGTTCAGATAGTCGGAAACATATAAGTGATTTGGCGTGGAGGTTGTATCCACGACGAGCCCGGCGCCGCGCGCGGTGTTTCCCGCGTTGAGGAACAATCCCCCTCCCTCCACCAGGTTCCGGCCGCTGAAAATAAAATCATCCTGTCCAAACACGCGCGAGGCGCTGTCAAAGTTGAAGGTATTCGAGGCAAACGAAAGCACACGATTGTTCCCGGTGTCGGCGACCCACATTTCGCCATTCAGGATCCGTCCGTCCGAGGGCGCCGAGAAGCTGTTGGCCATGGCCCGGGTCTGTCCGCGATTTACATCTCCGGTCGTGAAGCCGGACTGCCCGTAGACTTGCGCCTGAGCCGGAGACGGGTTCGTGTCCGACGCCGGGGCCCAGTTGCTGGGGCTGTCATACCGGACGATCCGGTGATAGCCGGGATCGCAAACATACACGACCGTGCCCTGCGTAAAGACGCAGTTGGGGGGATTGCTGCCGTTGTTGCCTCCCAGACTGTACTGGCTCGGCCGCGTCAGCGCGGTCTGCCCTTGCACGGGGGTCGGCTGGACGCCCAGGATCCTCGTCGCGGTGCTGGCCGCGCCGGGACTCGCGTAGTACATCACGCGGGACAGACTATCGGCGACGTACATCCCACCGTTGGTATCAAACGCGACCGCCAGTGGCTGGACGACGACTGTACCGTTGGTCTGCGTCCGATTCTGCGAAGCCGGAAGCGCTCCGGAACTCAGGTTGATCTGACCGATCACCAGGTCCGCCTCGGGCTCCACTTTGAAGGCCGTGAGCTGGGACGACGGGAACCGGATCACACGATGATTCCCGGCGTCGGCAACCCAGAGGTTCCCGGACGGATCAAAGGCGATGCCCGCTTTCAGAGGAGTCGCGCCCTGGCTGAAGGCGAGCGTTTTCGCGCTGGGATTGGCATTTCCCTGATTCGCAGAACTTCCCGCGCTGATCACTTTCTGGCCGATCCACAGGTCCGGCTGCAGCAGGCTCCCTTGCTGATCCAGCGGGTGCGGGAACCGCACGATGCGATTGTTGCCGGCATCGATCACGTAAAGGTTGCCGTTGCTATCGACCGTGCCGCCAATCGGGAACGTGAAGCCCGCGCTCACGCCATTCCCTCCGGCTGGGCCCTGCGGCAAGGTCCCGTAAAGGTCCCGCTGTCCAATCACTTTGTCCGCGGTGGCGCCAGTGGTGTAGGACTCCGGATTGCGGAACGCCAGCACGCGGTGATTGTTGGTGTCAAAAACATACAGGATCGGCGGATTGACCGAGGTATCCATCGCAATCCCGACTGGACTGAAGAACTCCCGCCCTGCCACCAAGTTCGCGCCGATGGACTTCAGAGGAATATCGAGGTGGGCCTGGCCGAATTCCCGGGACGGGGTCGGATTGATCAGGGCCTGGGACCAAACCGGCAAGCTCGTGGCAAAGGCAAGCGCGGCGATCGTCTTCATGGCGATGTTCATGTTGAGATTGCTCCGATAAGTGGTGCTGACGCGGGTACGGGGGAGGAAACCATTAAAGGTTCCCTCTCAGCAAGATACCATGATCATTCGGGTCCTCGTGACAGTCCGGGGTTCTCCGCAAAACTGCGGAGCGGACCCCGTAACGCAGGATCAATTTCCTCCCACCTAAAGGGTTGGAAAACCTGGCGCGGCGGGACACGAATGGTAGACTGTAGCATTGCCGCGCAGCGTGCTTCGCGCGTTCCCCGTGGAGCGGTTCCCCGGGCTGATTCCGCGGCAAGTTGTGTGAACTCTGCATGTCGGACCATCCATCGGACGCCCCTGCCAGCAACCCTGAGCGGCCTCGCGTCTCCGCCGTCAGTTACCTGAATACCGTTCCCCTGGTCTGGGGCCTGGAGCATTCCCCGAATCTGCAAGGCGCCGTCGACCTGCGCTACGCGCTGCCTTCGGTGTGCGCCGAGCAAATGGCCGCCGGCCAGGCCGATATCGGCATCCTGCCGGTGATCGAAATGGCCCGTCAGGGGCTCGACTACTTCCCCGGTACCGGGATCGCCTGCCACGGCCCCGTGCGAACCATCCTGCTGGTTTCGAAAGTGCCGATCGAGCAGATTAAGACGGTGGCCACCGACGCGGGCTCCCGGAGTTCGGTGATGCTGACGCGGATCATCCTGGCGGAGCGCTACGGGATCACGCCCCGCCTCTTCTCGCATCCGGCCGACCTCGAATGGATGCTCAAGCACGCCGACGCCGCGCTGATCATCGGCGATCCGGCGCTGCGGTTCGATCCAGCCGAGTTGCCCTATCACTGGCTCGATCTCGGCGGCGAATGGGTCGAGATGACCGGCCTCCCCATGGTCTTCGCCGTCTGGAGCGCCAAGGGCAAGTGGGTCGAACCGGGCCGCAAAGAGGAGCTGACGCGGATCTTCGTCGACTCCTGCCGCTACGGGCTGGATCGCGTGGACGACATCGTCGCGCAGGAAGCGAACGCGCGACACGTTCCGGCCGATCTCGCTCGGGAATACCTGACCCGCCACATCGTGTTTGAATTAGGAGAGAAGGATTACGAGGGGATGCGCGAGTATTTGAGGCTCGCTCGCGCGCTGGATAAAAAAGACGCTCAGGAAAGCGCCCTCGTCTCGATTTCCGAGCCGCAATCATAAAGAGATATTAAGAGATATTGCCGCCATGATGACTCGCGCCGAAGCAATCGACATGTTCCACAGCAATGACCTGCCGGGGATCGGCATGGCCGCCGACGCGGTCCGCCAGAAGCTCCACCCGGAAGGAGTGGCGACCTACATCATTGACCGCAACATCAACTACACCAACTTCTGCACCGAGTACTGCAGCTTCTGCGCCTTCTACCGGCCGATGGGTCATAAGGAAGGCTATGTCCTGCCGCAGGAAGTGATCGATCAGAAAATCCAGGAAACCATCGACCTGGGCGGCACCGGGATCCTGATGCAAGGCGGCCTCCACCCGGACCTCAAAATCGAGTGGTACGAAGACCTGCTCCGCCACATCAAAACGAAATTCAACATTTGGACGCACTGCTTCTCCGCGCCGGAGATCGTCAACATCGCCGAGGTCAGCGGCCTCAGCCTGCGCGAAACTCTCATCCGTCTGCGCGACGCGGGCCTCGATTCAGTGCCCGGCGGCGGCGCGGAGATCCTGGACGACGATGTGCGCCATCGCATCTCGCGTCTGAAGTGCGGCACCCAGGAGTGGATCGACGTCCACCGCACCTGCCATGAGCTCGGCATCCGCACCACCGCGACCATGATGTTCGGCACCGGCGAGTCGATTGAACAGCGCATGAATCACCTCGACATCGTGCGCCAAATCCAGGAAGACACTGGCGGATTCACAGCCTTCATTCCCTGGGCCTTCCAGCGCGAGCTGACCTCGCTGGGCCGCTTCGTCAAAGAGGAAGCCACCGCGGTCGAGTACCTGAAGATGCTGGCGCTCTCGCGCTGCTATCTGGAGAACATCGTGAACATCCAGAGCAGCTGGGTGACGCCGGGCCTCAAGACCTGCCAGATGGGACTGCGCTTCGGCGGCAACGACGTCGGCAGCATCATGATCGAGGAGAACGTCGTCAGTGCGGCGGGCACCCATTACCGGGCGACCGAGGAAGAGCTCCGCCGGCTGATTCGCGACGCGGGCTTCACGCCCAAGCAACGGGATACGCTCTACTACACCTACTTCCTGAATTAGGCGAGTGCTCTTTTGAGGCCGGTCTCCAGCCGGTCCAGGTCTTCCTCGTTGTTGTAGAAGTGCGGCGAGATCCGCAGATTCCCGGCGCGCGCGGCCACCACAACTTTCTCCCGCTTCAGTTGAGCCGCCAGTTCCGACACATCGGCGCCTGGGAACCTGGCATTGGCAATCTGCGAGCCCGCGTCCAGCGATTCCCCGCCCAGGTTCCGCACAATCTCCCGGCAACGTTGCGCAAGCTCAAGCGTTCTGGCTTCCACCACGGCCGGACCGATTTCCAGAATCCAGTCCAGCGAAGCCTGCAAAGCAAGCAGCAAGGAAACCGGCAATCCCGCCCCCTCGTACTTCTCCGCCGACGCCGGAAAGACCGGAGCCGCCGTGTGAAAGTTATCGATGCTTCGCCAATCATGGTGACTGCGCCAGCCAATCACCAGCGGCTGGAGCGATTCGCGAAACTCCGGCGCAACGTACATGAACCCCGCCCCGCTGGGAGAAATCAGCCACTTGTAGGCGTGAATGGCAAGCACGCTCACCGGCGTTTCGCTGACATCGAACCGCATCGCGCCCACGCTTTGCGTTCCGTCCACGAACAACGGGATCCCCCGGTCCGCCGCATAGCGGGAGATCGCCTCGACCGGAGCCCGCAATCCCGTGGAGTAGTTCACGTGGCTCACACAGATCAACCGCGTTCGTTCATCGATCGCCTCAAAGAATCGCCCGTCGATCAGACCCTCGGGAGGAATCTTGCGGGCCGCGGGCATGTACTGATAGTTCGGAAATTCATCCGCCAGCGTGACGATGTTGTCCCGCGGCTTGAGATCCAGATTCGCGATCACCACGGCAAGCGCGGATGCCGTGTTGGGAACGAAGGCAATGTCCTCGGCGCGCGCGCCGATCAAGCGGGCGGCGGATTCACGCAACTGATTCAATCGGGAATACCAATCCAAAAAGTCGGTGCAGGCCAGCGCATTCCGGTGAGCGAAGTGCTGCTCCATGGCATCCGTCGCTCGCTTCGGCATCATTCCGAACGCGGCGGTATTCAAATACGCCCATTCGGAACACACCGGAAATTCGGCACGGATCGGTTGCCAATTCATCGTTTGATTCGTGCCGGCATTCGTGGCCTGATGCATGGACTTATTATCGCCGCCGGCAATGGGCGCGTTTCGCGGCCAGCGCGATCAGCCGTCTGCCCGCATCCGCCACATCCACCAACCGAGCACCAGCAACGAAATCGCGCTGATCGCCGCACCCGGCCACAGCAGCGTCGAACGGTAGGTAAAGGTCACTACATGCTCCCCGGCCGGGACCTGGACCGATTGAAAAACATCCTTCCAGCGATCCGAGGCAATGCGCCGTCCCTCCCGGTCGAACTCGACTTCCCAGCCCGGGAACCACTGCTCGCTCAGTGTCAGGCGTCCTCCGCGGCTGGTCGAGACACGGAAGCTGCGGCGCTCCGGCGACCAATCCAGCACCTCCACGTGATCGGAAGTATCCCGCGCCAGCCATCCATACGGTGGCACGGCATCCTGATACTCGAACACCCGATAGTAGGAGTCCGGCTTACCGACCACCGTGAAGCGCGGGTCGGCAGCAAGCTCCGAATAGGCGCGCCCGCCTTCGGAGGTGATGATGTAGCGGACCCCGAGCAGCCGCAACGCCTCGGCGTCGTGAGCCACCGGATCGAACCAGAAATTGCGGTCGCCGTTATATTCGGCGTACTGCGAAGCGAACTCGCGATACGGAATACTGAGGAAGGGATCGAAACCCTGCGGCGCGGCGAGCCCGGTATGGCGCAGGTCGGCTGGCGGCGGCGCGGTGTCGTCCAGCAACACGCGCCAGCTTGGATCCGCATGTAATACGCGAAAGGATTCCGGATTAAACCCGGCCACTAGATCAGCGCTGGGAAAAGGTCCCGTGCTGGCGTCGAACCGTTTGCTGGTGCCAAACACCTTGTAGTCGACCGCGACCGAAGTCAGGACCGACAGCGCGAGCCAAATCGCCAACGCCGGGCGTTGCGCATCGCGCGCATGCAAGCGATAGGCATACAGACCGAGCCCCAGGACCGCCAGCGAAAGGGCGGCGTCGATGCCGGAGGTTCCCACATCGGCGAAATCATTCGGCCATCGGAACAACTCGGCCAGCGCCCACAGACCCATCGCGATGACCGCGGTGTAGCGAGTCCGGCGCATCCAATTTCGAGCGTGCGGGCGCGGGGACCTCTTGAGATAGGCATCCAGGCCAATCGCGCTGAGCATCGCGGCTCCGACCGTAATCCCCGCCAGGAAATACGTCGAACGCAGAACGTCGGCCAGCAGATCGGAATGTTGGATCACGGCCCACACCGCGCCCCAGGGATTGATGACCATGATCAGGCTCGCGACGATCACCGCAATTCCGGGAATCACGCTCGGCGAGCCGGCATAGCGGCGACGGAACAGGAGCGCCAGCCCCAGAATCCCGGGCGCGCCGAGGTACAGATACTCCATGCGGGGCGCGGTGTCGAGCGGTTGGTCCAGCCCGAAATTGAAGTAATTCGGGATGAAGTAGGGCAGGAAATAACGCCAGTCGTCGACGCCCGAGCCGTAGCGCCACTCCGGCTCCCGAAACTCGGAAATCTGCATTGCAGGCAGGATCTGGATCGCCGCGATGCCGAGCGAGACGATCAGGGCAAGGATCACCGCGCCGGTCAGCGGGAACCGCCCCAAAGGATTGCTTCGCTGGGCCAGTGCGTAGACCACGACGATCATCGCGAAGACCATCCAGGTAGGGGGATAACCGGCGAGAAAGCCCAGTGCGGAAGCCGCAACCACTTTCCACAATGGCCGCCAGCGCTGCTGTTGCACGGCCTGATCAATGCCCCACAGCGCCAACGGGAACCAGGCGTAGGCGGCGACGAGTCCGAAGTGCTGGAGCTGCGTGCACAGATAGCCGCTCAGCGCATAAACACTGGAGCCCAGCAGGCACGCCAGCGGATCCAGCTTCAGTCCGCGTAGCCCCTTTAGCCCGCTCAGCCAGAGATAGCAGAGAAAGAACGCCAGCCAGACATGGGCAATGGTGAAGTGCTCCAGCGTGAGGTAGTGGAGGTGGTCGCGCCACCAGTTCGCGGCGAACATCAACCATGTTCCGGGGTAAAACAGCGCCGCCTGGACGTTAGCAATGAACGGCATGCCTGCGTACATGGTGGGATCCCACAGCGGGAAGCGGCCTTCCTTCAGGCTCTGGAACGCGTAGCTGGCCAGCGGGAAGTGGTATCCGGGCAAATCAAACGGGATGGACACCAGTCCACCGCCCCCAGCGCGGAACGGGATCAGATATTCGGCGAAGAACAGGCCGATCCCGAAAAAGGAGACGATCGCGACGATGAGACGGGAGGGCGACAAGACATCATCCTAACTCAGGCGTCCCCGGGGGATGCAGTACACGGGATGTTGCCGCGCTGGCACGGAGACATCGCCAGTCGTCAGTCTCCAGAAGATCGCCCGCTCTACTGCTGGAATTCCTGAACACACTTTTCAAAAATAGCGGACAACTCAAATAAATTGATTCACTTCCAGAAACAAACGCGATGTTCCACGTGGAACACCGCCCCTCGCATGGTCACGCATGGCGGTTCCGCCTGACGCGTTGAACGGAACCCCGACCGCGAGGAAGTGGCCCCTCACGGCGAGATAATCCGATGCAGGTCCAGCGAAGGCGGCTGGATCCCCGCTTGGCTCAGCATGACGTGGACCTGGCCGCGATGATGCGTCTGGTGATTGAAGAAATGCGCCGCCACGACCTGCGCGGCGTCCTCGTATTCGCGCCCCTGGTTGTTGACGTAAGGAAACCGGATCAGCAGGAATTCCTCCCCGAGCCCGTAGAAGTATTCCACGATGCGCTCATCTTCCGCATGGCGAGCCTCGGCCAACTCGGCGAAGTCGTCATACAGGATGGTGTTGAGCCGGGGAGTTTCGCGCCCGCCGCCCTCGAACCGGTCCATCCAGATCCGGTCCCCCAGCAGCATATGATTCAGCAGCGCGTGGATGCTGCCGAAGGATCCGGCGCGTTCTTTCCTGCGTTCCTCGTCGCCTGCGCGCGTGCAGGCTTCATACAGCCGCTGATTCGCGATCCGGTTATAGCGAGCCATCATCCGGTAATGTGCCAGCAGATCCATTGCCCAGTCAGTTTATTGCAAAACAGAAGCGGCGAGCCGTCATCGACGCCCCGCCGCCTTTTCTACCGCTTTCTTATGCCGCCAAGCCTGGGTTTCACCAAGCCTGGAGCCCCGGCGCTACTCGACCCGATTGACCGGGCTATACTCCCTCCCCTTGGCCCCGGCGGGTCCATAAAGGGCATTGAACAACAGCGGGAAGATGCCCCACGGCTGGCCACGGAACGTAGGATCGGGTCCGAACATCAGCACCGATCCTTCCCCGACCTTGGCGCGCGCCACGGCGATGCCCCCGGTGAGATAGTCCTCCCCCCAGGCCCAGCCGCTGACCAGAGCATTTTTCGGATAACGGGCGATCACTTCCACCTCATCTGAGTTCGTATCGAAGGCCGGGCTGGCGTCGAAGAAGAAGATCGCTTCGGCATCCATCCCCCTGGCAAGCGGGTTGCTCGTGTCGATTCGGCGCGCAGCAGGGAGCCCGGGACATAAAACTTCTCCCGCGGCAGCGACTTCGTCTCGCCGTTGCTGGTGTTCTCCACCAGATGATCAGTAATCGGAATCCCCATCATCGGAGCAAGGTCGGTAGAGCTGCCCATCAGCACCAGCCGACCTCCGGCGTCGACGAATTCCTGGAGCTTCGGAAGTGTTTTCTCCTGGGTGATGTTGCCCAGCCGGTTTTGATACTCGGCGGGAATGCCCTCATCGTTGTCGGCGTTGTTTCCCCCCCGATTGCCACCGCGGCTGTTTCCGCCGGCGCGGAAGGCGCCGCTCGGCAGCAGGATCACGTCGAAGCGATCCTTCAAGTTGCCGGCGTCCAGATCCGCCGGATAGACGACCTCGTAGGGAAACTCAAAGGTATCCAGAACGAACTGCGTCCAGCCGGACTGCGAAGATCCGCCGTAACGATCGAATACGGCAATCTTCAAGGTGGTCGGGAAACTCAGGCTGCTGTCGTCCGCGGTGGCGTCCGGTTCATAGCAGAACTGCGCGCCGTCCTTCATCAAACGCGACGCCTCTTCCATCAGGTTGGTGGCTTCTTCCACCGACTGCGCGGACACCGCCCGGGCGTAAACCTCCCCGGCGCTGCCTTCCTGCAGCCGAATCCCGCCCCCCTTGCTGGCCCGATTCAGCACACGGCGGAAGTTCAGGCTGTTGGGGCTGGCGCACAGGGTTCCCTCGGACGGCGGCGGAGGAAGCTCGGTTAACAGGGTGTTGGCCGGCATGGCCGGGGGCGTCATCAACCGTTCGTAGTGAATCCCCATCTGCATGGCCAGCGTCCAACCCGCGTTGTCATACGGAGGCACCGGAGGACCGCCGGGATAGGCAAAATCATTCGGATGATCCTGCGCCTCAAAGTAGTCCAGGATCATCGGACGCGAGCTCTGATCGGTCCGGACCACGTACACCTTGCCTTCATCGACGCTGCGCTCGGTGGTCGCGTAGACCTCAATGCCCTGCTCCTCAAGAATGCTCAAGAACCGCGCCAGCACAGCCTTATCGTTCTTCGCTTCCCGGATGCGGTAGGCGCGCGGATCGCGGGCGGCCGGATCGCGGAGCACTTTCGTGTAGTCCTCCATGTTGAGCTGAGATCCGCCCTGGGATCCGCGGCCCTGGCCTTCCTCGCCGTCGCTCGGCTTCGCCTTGGCCACGGCTTTCAACGCTTCGATTCGATCCGGAGTAACCGTCCAGGTGTCCTCGCTTCCCTTCTCGATCGCATTGCGGCCCATGCGGTAGAGGTTCCACAGCAGCTCATCGCGCTGGCGGGACGCATAATCCAGCACGGCGCGATTCTGGCTGATCTCGTACTCCATGGTCTGGCTGAAGTGCCAGGTTTCGTGAGGTCCGATGGGCAGCGGATTATCGCCGTTCGGCAGAAGCTTCTCGGTCACCACCGGAATTTCCTGCGGCGTCGGATTGCCGATGATCTCCGTCAGGATTCCGATCATATTGTGGAAATAGGCCGTGGTGCGCAGCCCGCCGTTCCACCAAGTGGAGTAGTTTGCGCCGCTGCGGCTCACCGCGCCGCCCTTGCCCTCCGACGCCAGACGCTCCTGCATCGCGGTTCCCACCGCCTGCACGCCGAGCGGAATCAGCGGATCCAAGTTGTAGTTGAACGGATCGCGGAACGGCGGAATGAACACCACCGCGCCTCGCGGACCGGTTTGATGATGGTTGTAGACAATCTGCGGGAAGTATTGCTGATACAGGACGTGGTTCATATTCCGCGTCTCCGGCAGATTCCCCATATAGAAGTCGCGGTTGTTGTCATGCCCGGCGTACTTCAGATAGAGCTCCGGCAGCCGTGACGTGCTGCGCTTAGTGGGCTCCGGCTCGCGCATGTACCAGTTGGAGACCAACTCCATGCCGTCGGGATTGGCGGGCACGTAGAGCTGGATCACGTCGTCCAGGAAGCGCATGGTCTCCGGATCGGTGCGGCTGACCATCTCGTAGACCATCTTGATGAGTTGCTGGGCGCCGGCGACCTCGGTGGCGTGGAGTCCGCCGTCGATCCAGACGATCGCCTTGGCTTCCTGCGACAGTTGGCGCGCCTCGTCTTCGGAAATTTTGGCCTCGGCGAGTTTCTGAACCATACCGCGGTATTCGTCCAGGCGGGCCAGGTTTTCCGGGGAGCTGATGATCGCCATCCACTGGGTGCGACCTTCGCTGGTTTTCCCCATATCAACGAGCTTGATACGGTCGGAGGCATCTGCGAGCTTTTCCCAGAAATCGATCATCTGGGTATAGTTCACAAGTTGATAGTCGTCGCCGATGGAAAATCCGAACGCGTCCTTGGGCGTCGGGATGTTCTCCAATACGGCGGTTGGAGAGTTGGCAGAGGGAGACGGATTTTGAGCGATCAGGGGGGCAGCGAGGCTCAGCAGTGCCAGAAACGAACCCACGACTCGGAGGGCGGCTTGCTCTGACCGCCGACGGCCGTCTTTTTCATAAGACCGAAAGCGGTAGCAGTACATATCGTTCCGATTATAGGCTTTTTAGGCCGGACTGCGCGGCGCGGGACCCGGCGGCCGCCTCGCCCATGAAGAATCCAAGGAGGTAACTGCTTGTTTTTCTATTAGATGTAAAAACACAGGAGGACGGGGGCGCTCCCCGAATCCGGGCACCAGGAGGCGCCCTAACCCTGCTATCCTAAATGAAGACCTGTTTCGACATTCCAAGCCGAGGGGGGGAACCTTGGAATCCGGCCGGCTCCGAGAACTCTTTGCGCTGTTCGTTTTGTCACAAGAGCAAGGACACGGTCGGGACTCTGGTCGCCTCCCCGTACGAGAATCCGAAGGCGTATATCTGCGACGAGTGCATCAGCGCCACCTATTTCATCCTGGAATCAATCCGGAACGGAACAGCGGCATGTCACCCGGCGGCACCGAAGCCGCCTTCCGGGGACAAATGACGGGGCGAATGAGCAGAGAGAATTCGGTTTTCTAAGGTAGTTTCCGGATTATCAGCAATGCGGGAAACTCGGCTATACTGTAGGTGACTGTGTCGACACTTCCAAGTCACGAGGGGAACCTGTGAAAAGAGCTGGCTCCGATGACTCTTTGCGCTGTTCGTTCTGCCACAAGAGTCAAGACGTTGTTGGAAAGCTGATCTCCTCCCCATCAGATTACCCGCGCGCTTTCATCTGCGATGAGTGCATCGCCGTCTGCAATTCCATCCTGGAAGACGACCGCACCGATCAGCAATACGGCACGCCGCATAAGCTGCCCAAACCGCTGGAGTTGAAGGAGTACCTGGACCAGTACGTCATTGGCCAGGAATCGGTCAAAAAGAAGCTGGCCGTTGCGGTCTACAACCACTACAAACGGATCCAGATGAACAAGCAGCGGTCCGGCGATGTCGAGCTTTCGAAATCGAACATCCTGCTGATTGGTCCTACCGGTACGGGGAAGACGCTTCTGGCGCAGACGCTGGCCCGGATCCTGGATGTGCCGTTCGCGATCGTGGACGCCACCACGCTGACCGAGGCAGGCTATGTGGGCGAAGACGTCGAGAACATTATTCTCCGTCTGCTCCAGAATGCCGACTGGGACGTGCAGCGCTGCCAGCAGGGCATCATCTATATTGACGAGATCGACAAGATCGGCCGCAAGGACGAGAATCCGTCGATCACGCGCGACGTTTCCGGGGAGGGCGTGCAGCAGGCGCTGCTGAAGATCCTCGAAGGAACGACGGCGAATGTTCCGCCGCAGGGCGGCCGCAAGCATCCGCACCAGGAATTCACCCCGGTGGACACCAGCAATATTCTGTTCATCTGCGGCGGCGCGTTCCTGGGTCTGGAAAAGACCATTGCGCGGCGCGTCGGCACCCGGACGATCGGATTCACCTCCACCGACGAGAAGACGCAAAAGGCTCGCCGGGCTGGCGCCGCGGGTCGGCGCGACATGAAGATGCTGGACCAGCTCCAGCCGATCGATCTGATCAAGAGCGGCTTTATTCCCGAATTTATCGGGCGCCTGCCGGTTGTGGCGGTGCTCGAGGACCTGAGCAAGGAAGCTTTGGTCGAGATTCTGACGCAGCCCAAGAACGCAATTTCCCGGCAATACCAGCGCCTGTTCGAATATGAGAACGTGCGGCTGAAGTTCAGCGATGACGCCCTGGAGGCGATCGCGGGACTGGCGATGGAGCGAGGCGTGGGCGCGCGCGGTCTTCGCATGATCCTGGAAGATCTGATGCTGGATCTGATGTACTACCTGCCGACCTACAAGAAGGTTCGCGAATTCGTTGTGACCAAGGAGATGGTCATGACGCAGAAAATTAACATCGCTATCCTCGAGAAAGCCGGTTAGAGAAGGCGGGCTTCGCCCTGTGAGTGAGGCGAAGCGGAGCCCGGCACTGCCCGCGGCGGCCCATCGGAGGCGCCGAAACGAAGCCGAACGGTCCTTGCGTTCTGTCCCTTGCTGACCGGATTTCTGCCACCTTTGGTCCGGCATCGGCATCCGAACCGGTAGTACAGTCTGGCGAGCGCCGCTGGAGGAGTCCGCTTTTTCGCCTCCGCCGGAATCCGATCAGGCACAATAGATGTAGGTGGGTTCCCTATCGCCGGGCTGATGAAGCGCGGTGAGCCGGGTTTCCGCCGCGGAACGAACTCCCATGATTACTTCCAAAGAGAAATCCGAAACACAGCGGCTTCCGATGATGCCGATCCGCGACGTGGTCATCTTCCCCCATATGATGACGCCGTTCGTGGTAGGACGCGAATCCAGCGTCCGGGCTCTGGAAGAAGCGCTGGCTGGCGACCGGAAGATCTTTCTGGCGACGCAGCATGACGCCAAGATCGACGAGCCGCGGCCGGATGAGATCTACACCACCGGCACGGTCGCCAATATCGTGCAGAGCCTGCGCCAATCCGATGGCAACATCAAGGTGCTGGTGGAAGGCATCGAGCGCGGCAAAGTGATTTCGGTGAGTGAGGAAGAGGGCTACTTCCGCGCCAGCGTGCGGACCTTCGCCTACCGGGTGGAACCTGGCGCGCAGCTGGATTCGCTGATCTCGCGCGTGACGGGCTTGTTTGAGCAGTATGTGAAGCTCAGCCAGAACGTGAACTACGATTCGATGGTCGCGGCCGTGCGCGGCGACGATCCGTCGAAGCTCGCCGACACGGTGGGCGCGAATCTGCAGCTGTCGCTCGAGGAGCGCCAGGAGCTGCTCGAGATCTTCGACCCGATCGACCGCCTGACGCGCGTGGCTGAGATGCTCGACATCGAGATCGAAAAGCTCAATGTCGACCGCACCATTCAGGGCCGCGTGAAGCGCCAGATGGAGAAGGCGCAAAAAGAGTATTACCTGAACGAAAAGATCAAGGCGATCCAGAAGGAATTGGGCCGCGGCGAAAAGAGCGAACTCGACGAGCTGAAAAAGCGCATCGAGGACGCCGGCATGACCAAGGACGCGCAGGAGAAGGCCATGGCCGAGCTCAAGCGCCTGGAAGGCATGCCGCCGATGTCGGCCGAATCCACCGTTTCGCGCAACTACCTGGACTGGATGCTGGCGGTGCCCTGGAAGAAGAAGTCCAAGGAAATCCGCGACCTGCCCTACGCGCAGGAAGTGCTGGAATCGGATCACTACGGCCTCGATAAGATCAAGGAGCGCATCCTCGAATTCCTCGCCGTGCGCCGCATGGTCAAGTCCCCGCGCGGCTCGATCCTGTGTTTCGTCGGACCTCCGGGCGTCGGCAAGACCTCGCTGGGGATGTCGATCGCCAAGGCCACTGGTCGTAAGTTCGTGCGACTGTCGCTGGGCGGCGTCCGCGATGAAGCCGAGATTCGCGGCCATCGCCGGACCTACATTGGCGCCCTGCCCGGCCAGATTCTGCAGATGATGAAAAAGTCGGGCGTCCGCAATCCGGTCTTCATGCTGGACGAGATCGACAAGATGTCCACCGATTTCCGCGGCGACCCGTCGGCGGCGCTGCTCGAAGTCCTCGATCCGGAGCAGAACTACATGTTCCAGGATCACTATCTGGACGTCGAGTACGACCTGAGCCAGGTGTTTTTCATCGCCACGGCAAACGTACTCCATACGATTCCGCCGGCGCTGCAGGACCGCATGGAAGTCATCCGGCTATCGGGCTACACCGAACTCGAAAAGCGGGAGATCGCCAAAAAGTTCCTGGGGCCCAAACAGGCCAAGGAAAATGGCCTCGACGACAAGTACATCGAGTTCACCGATGAAGGCTACCGGGAGCTGATTCTGCACTACACGCGTGAGGCCGGCGTCCGCAACCTGGAACGCGAGGTCGGCAATGTGTGCCGCAAGGTCGCTCGCGCGGTGGTCAATGCCGAGACGGCTGCGGCGGTCAAAGTTGGCGAGAAGAAAGCCAAGAGCAAGAAAGCCGCCAAGGCAAAGACGCCGGAAAAAGTGCTGGTCACGGCTGCGAAAGTCAACGAACTCCTTGGTCCTCAGAAGTTTCGGGAACAACCCGCGGGCAAGAAGAACGAGGTTGGTGCGACCGTGGGGCTGGCCTGGACCGAGGTTGGGGGGTCGATCCTCACCACCGAGGCCGCCATCATGGAAGGCCGCGGCAAGCTGACCACCACCGGCAAGCTCGGCGACGTGATGCAGGAATCGGCGCAGGCGGCGATGAGCTACATTCGCACGCGGGCGCACGAGTTCGGGCTGCCGCGTGATTTCTATCGCCACCTGGACATCCACCTGCACGTTCCCGAAGGGGCGGTGCCGAAGGATGGGCCCTCGGCCGGCGTGACGATCGCCACCAGCATCACCAGCGCGCTGACCAACATTCCGGTGCGCGCCGACGTGGCGATGACCGGTGAGATTACGGTCCGCGGCAAGGTTCTGCCGATCGGCGGCCTCAAGGAGAAACTGCTGGCGGCGCATCGCCACGGCATCCGCGAGGCGATTCTGCCGCAGGATAACGAGAGGGATCTGCCGGATATTCCGCAGAACATCCGCGACGACATGAAGCTGTATTTCGTCAGCAATATGGACGAAGTGCTGAAGATCGCGCTCGAGAAGGAAATCGAATCGCCGGGCCTGCAGGGCATGCTGACGGCGGCGGAGATCGTGGAACGGTCCCGCGAGGATAAGCTGACCCACTAGAAACCGCTAGAGGGTGGGCCGGCGTTGCCGGGGATTCGGGAAACCGGATGCCCCCCGGGCTTCGCGCAGTGCTGCGGAACAGAAAAATCAGGGCTTGACCCGGGAGCGGGCCGAAGGCGGAGGTCCCGCCCGCTACCCGTCCCATCCGGCGTTTGCCGAATAGCAAGGAATATCCGGCCCCCAAACATGGCGGCAGAGTTTATAATAAGTGCATCCTCTCCGGAGTTGTTTCCCGGGGAGGCCGAACCTGAGATCGCCTTCCTGGGCCGAAGTAATGTTGGTAAATCCAGTTTGTTGAACAAGCTGGTAGGGGCCGGCCCGGTGGCCTTCACCAGTTCGACACCTGGACGAACACAATCAATCAACTTCTACCGGGTCGATGGCGGATTCCGCTTCGTCGACCTTCCTGGTTATGGCTTCGCCAAAGTCCCCCTCGAAATCGCGCACCAGTGGCAGCAGCTCATTGAGCAATACCTGCTGGGCCGGGATGCCTTGCGCCTTTCGATTTTGCTGGTGGACGCGCGGCGGGGCTGGATGGATAAGGATTTAGAACTGCGCCGCTGGCTTGAGCATCACAACCTGCCGTATCTGGTGGTGGCAACCAAGATCGATAAACTCAAAAACCAAAAACAGCGGCACCACAGCCGGACCGCGCTCCGCGCGGAATACTCCGGCGAACTGGTGGAATGCTCGGCCGTCACCGGCCGGGGAGTGAGGGAACTTTGGCAAGCGATAACGAAACTCAAGACCCAACCGTGAACGCTCCGGAAGAAGAAGAGACCGATCAGGCAACCGAAGCGGCCGACAACGCCGCCGAGGACACCGCTGCCGACGCGGCCTCCGCCGACGACGAGGACTCTGACGAGCAACCTCGGTCCGGCAAAAAGAATAAGCAGAGCCGCCGCACCGACAAGCAGCAGCGCCGCGGAAACCCGCAGGGCCAGGGTGGCGCACAAGCAGCTCCCAGCAACGACCAAAGCAAGGCGCCCGCGCTCGATCTTGTCGCGCTCAAGGACATGAAGATCGAGAAGCTCAATGAGGTCGCCAAGGAGTACGGCGTCCAGAACTTCGCCGGCGTCCGCAAACAGGAGCTGATCTTCAAGATCCTGCAGGTGCAGGCGGAAAAGAGCGGCCTGATTTTCTCGCAGGGCGTGCTCGAGTGCCTGCCGGACGGCTTCGGATTCCTGCGCGCGCCCGAGTACAACTACCTGCCCGGGCCCGACGACGTATATGTTTCGCCGTCGCAGATCCGGCGCTTTGACCTGCGCACCGGCGACACGGTGAGCGGCCAGATCCGGCCTCCCAAGGAAGGCGAGCGTTATTTCGCGCTGATCAAGGTCGACGCGATCAACTTTGAGCCGCCCGAGGAAGCCCGCAACAAACTCTTCTTCGACAACCTCACGCCGCTCTATCCGCAGGAGCGTCTCAAGATGGAGACGACCAAGGATAACTATTCCGGCCGCGTGATGGATTTGCTGACGCCCATCGGCAAGGGGCAGCGCGGACTGATTGTCGCCGCGCCGCGTACCGGCAAGACGATGCTGCTGCAGCAGATCGCGAACTCGATCACGACCAATCATCCGGAAGTGACGCTGATCGTGCTGCTGATTGACGAGCGTCCGGAAGAAGTCACGGACATGCAGCGTTCGGTGAAGGGCGAAGTGATCTCCTCGACCTTCGATGAGCCGGCTTCCCGCCACGTGCAGGTCGCCGAGATGGTGATCGAAAAGGCCAAGCGCCTGGTCGAGCACAAGCGTGACGTGGTGATCCTGCTCGATTCGATCACTCGTCTGGCGCGCGCCTACAACACCGTGGTTCCGCCGTCGGGCAAGGTGCTGTCGGGTGGTGTTGACTCGAATGCGTTGCAGCGTCCGAAGCGCTTCTTCGGCGCGGCGCGCAACATCGAGGAAGGCGGGTCGCTGACGATCGTCGCTTCGGCGCTGGTCGATACGGGCTCGCGCATGGATGACGTGATCTTTGAGGAATTCAAGGGCACGGGCAACATGGAAGTCCACCTCGACCGCAAGCTCATGGACAAGCGCGTGTTCCCGGCCATCGATATCTCGAAGTCCGGTACGCGTAAGGAAGAGCTGCTGCTGCCGCCCGAGGAACTCAACCGCGTGTGGATCCTGCGCAAGGTGCTGAACAACCTGTCGCCGGTGGAGAGCATGGAGCTCCTGATCGACCGGCTGTCGAAGGCCAAGACCAACGGGGACTTCCTGGCGTCGATGAGCAGTTAGTTCTGTGAGAGTTGGATAGTGAAGGGACCGGGCTTCGGCCCGGTCCTTTTCTTTTGTAAGCTGAAACTGGAAGGAATTTCCCAGCGATCATGGATTGGAAGTCCGAAATCTCGCGCCGCATTGATGCTCTGCCTCCCGAGGCACAGAAGCAGGTCTTGGACTACATCTCTTCGCTTCAAGGCACGAGCCTCCATGGAGAATCCGGTCAGAGGCTGGCGACGTCAGCGGGAACCATCGACGCAGTCTCCGCGCAAGAGATGATGGACGCGATCGAGGCAGAGTGCGAGCGAATTGATGCCGACGAATGGTAGGGTCCTACTCGATACCAACATGGTCATCGCACTCCTGAAGGGGGAGCCTTCCGTCGTTCAATCCATCGCGGAAACAGAAGAAGTGTTCGTTCCGGCAGTCGTTGCCGGGGAACTTCTGTTTGGTGCAAGAAAGTCAGGGAAACCGGCTCACAACCTGAAGGTTGTCGATGACTTTCTAAGTGCGCGAACAGTTCTGAACGTTGCTCTCCCGGCTGCCGCCGCCTATGGACAGATCAAAGCCGACCTGCGAGCAAAAGGCACGCCGATTCCGGAAAACGACCTCTGGATCGCGGCAATCGCGATTCAACATGATCTGGTCCTGGCAACGCGGGATAAGCATTTTGCCGCTGTCGACGGTTTGAAAACAGCCAAATTCTGAACGCGAGTTCGAGTTGGCACGCAGGGGAGGATTCGAACCTCCACCACCGAAGTAACAATCCGGTGTTCTACCGTTAAACTACCCGCGTGAATTTGGAACGCGCGAGAGGATTCGAACCTCTATCGCCGGCTTCGTACGCCGGGGTCCTTCCGATTGAACGACGCGCGCATGAAGAAGCGAACTCCGCAGGTCCCGCGGGCCGTAAAAGCCTCCCCATCAGTAGTGGACGGGAAGGCCTTCAGACCGATCGAGAGCGGGCTGGATTGGCGGAGGCTTCGCTTCTATGAATGTTTGGAGATGGAACGAGCCGGTTGGTTCGCTCCACCTCCTGCCAGTGACGCGGGTAAACTCTGCCATCCCGCGTCAGCGGCCATTTGGGCAAAAGCCCTTTTGTCGCGTGAGCGACGCAAGTGCGGGCTTTGCCCGCCCAGTTGGCGTCTCCTCTGTCGGGAGACTTCGAGTGATCCGCCAATGGGGACAGTCACCACTGTCCACTGACGAACCAATTCCAATGGTCCGAACGATCCGGACCTGGGACAGGTGTGACTGTCCCCGTTGGAACAACGCAAGCCGGGTTAACGGCTCGGGCTGCCCCGAGAGCAAGAATGCAGGGACACTCATGGACCAGAGCCCACAAGCATCCCTGCCGGCTATCGGCCATACCGGCCGAAGGCCTTGCGGCGTGAGCCGCCCTTAACCCTTGGAAAGGGTGAAGGTGCGTTCGACCAGCTCATTCAGGCCGCCGACAACCTGGATCTTCTCCACCTTGCCGGCGATCTTCTCGAGCGCCTCCAGCTCCTTCAAGCGAACCAACAGCGGGTTATCCTCCATCAGCTTCGCCGTGTTGAGCAAGGAGCGGGTCGCGGCGACCTCCTCGCGGCGACGGATCAGGTTGGCCTGCGCCTGCTTCTCCGCCGTCACCACCTGGTTCAGGATGTCGCGCACCTCGCCCGGCAGAATGATGTCCTTGAGCGCAATCGCGTTCAGGCGAACACCATACAGCTGCATCTCGGCGCGGACCTGCTCGAAGACGGTCTCATCGAGATCCGCCTTCTCTGCCAGCACCTGCTCCAGGGTGCGCTTGCCGAGCGTCCGGCGAGCCACCACCTGCAGGCTGCGGTACAAAGCCTCGCCGACGTCCTTCACGACCGCGCGGGCCGCTCGGGGGTTGACGATCTCATACACAGCAGAGATGTTGACGCGCAGAGACACCTTATCCGCGGTCAGGATCTCCTGACCGGTGACGTCGATGGTCTGGCGGCGCAGCTCGACCACTTCGAGGCGCGGTACGGATACCGCGGCCCAGAAGCCGTACGTACCTGCCTCCAGCTCATACTCCAGCCGGCCGTCGATCCACACCAGGCCGCGCTTGCCCTCATCTACGTTGAGGAACAACACGCGAGCCTCGCGCACCGGAACGTTGGTCAACAGGCGAGCCAGCGGATTCACCAATTCCTGCGGGACCTGCGGATTCGCGGCCACGTCAATGACGCGGGCTTCGATCTCCGCAACGTCCTTCCAGAACAGTGCGCGCTGGCCCGGCGCGATCACGCGCGCCAGCTTGCCGTTGACATACAGCACCGCGACCTCGGTGTCGCCGGTCTCTACAACCGTGAAGTAGCGATCGACCAGATCCTGACGGTGGGCGACGATGAAGTCCTCCCAACCGTTCAGCCGGCTGGTAGCGGAGCCCTCCGGGTTCATGAGGGCATTCAGGTGGATCGTGATGACCTCCACGTCCAGACCGGCAACCCAGTACTGGCCCGGTCCCAGAATGTTCTCGAAGCGGCGCTTGCGGATCAGCAAGACGCGCTCGTTATCACCAACAGTAATGCGTCGCAACATGACGATAATTCGGCTTTGTGCAAGCCGCCTCCTTTCAAGAAATTCCGCATATGCCGTGCGGTCCGGCTACTCGAAAGAGCAAAGAGAGAACTGGTTTGCGAAAAATGGGACAGACAGCCCTTTTTTCATGAAGCTTGTTGGTCCCGCTCGATTCGCGAAGAGTGAAAAATGGTGTCAGTCCCCATTTTTCGCCCGATTTTTCCCGAGAGATTCAGGCCGCGCCTCACGCCTGCCCATCGCGGGTCTTCGCCAGAGCCACCGTGCCGATCGCGCTCTAAACTACGAGCCCGACCTTAGCGGAGGCAGTTTCAACGAGGACACAAAGCTGGGCTGGCGCTGCGTCGATTGCGATTCCACTGATCCGGACGTTGGCCGAAGCCCGCACCCGAACCGGCGTCCTCGCGAATCGGCGCCGAAGCGCAACCTGAGTTTTCCCGGTGGTTCTTTCGAACGGTTGGCTTGTCAGCTTTGCAGGCTGATGTGGAAAACGGGATTCGAACCCGCGACCCGCAGATTATGAGTCTGCTGCTCTACCCACTGAGCTATTTCCGTTAGTCGAGATAGCAGGATTCGAACCTGCGGTTCCAACCTTGTTGGCTGGCGCTTTTCCGCTTAGCTATATCTCGCTTGGAGTGTCCAAAGTCCCCCATGAGCACCGGCATACGGTTGCACAGTGTGACCGCACCAGCGGGGCATTTCGAACCTCGGCTATAGGTGTTCATGAGATTTGTCTCCTTCAGACCCGTCAAATATAACCCACCTGTATGTGGTGGTCAATGGCTAATTTTGGATTTGGCGGATTTTTTGAATTCTGCATGCAGCACAGTCGAGTTCAGAGGTTGGTGGAACGTTGATCCCGCTCTCTTACCGGTCGCGGTTCGGTGCTGCCGGCTTGCGAACTGGAGAACGGAAGGCATTGCAAGCGAACTATTTATCATCCGCCGAGGACGATCCAGCCGCCCCCTTGCCACGATCGTGAACACAGAACCGCCATACGTGAGTATGCGGGCAACGTTCCCGTCGATAATTGTCTAACTGTCTCTCCAGGATTCTAATACCGAAGCATGAGATACTGAGGTTGTCTCCCCTATTGCTGGCCACCAGAACGCCAGTGGTGTGTCCAAATATTTATTCTCATGGGCCGTATCCGCATCCTCTCCGATAATGTCGCGAATAAGATCGCGGCCGGGGAGGTCGTCGAGCGGCCGTCCAGCGTCGTCAAGGAGCTGCTGGAAAACTCGCTCGATGCGGGCGCGACCGACATCCGCATCGAGGTCGAATCCGGCGGGCGCCGGCTGATCCGCATCACCGACAACGGCTGCGGGATGATTCAGGACGACGCGATGCTAGCCTTTGAGCGGCACGCGACCAGCAAGCTCGCCGACGTCGGCGACCTGCTGACAATTTCGACGCTCGGGTTCCGCGGTGAGGCGCTGCCCTCGATCGCCTCGGTTTCGCGACTCGTACTCGAAACGCGCGCGGCTGAGCAGGAGGCGGGTACCGAAGTCGAACTGGCCGGGGGAAAGCTGCTGAAGTGCGATCCCGCGGCGCTGCCGCCCGGCACCACCATCACCGTCCGCGACCTGTTCTTCAACGTGCCGGCGCGCAAGAAATTCCTGCGCAGCGAGCAGACCGAGATCGCGCACATCGCCTCGCTGGTGACGCACTACAGCCTGGCGCATCCCGACAAAAGCTTCCTGCTGCGGCATAACGGCAAGGAACTGCTGAACGCGACGCCGGTAGCCGAGCTTCGGGAGCGTGTGTTTCAAGTGTTCGGGTCGCGCATTCTTGATGACCTGATTGATCTGGGCGAATCCGTTCGCGAGCTGCCGGTGCCGGTCGGCCCCGAGGACAAGGCCACGCGCGAATTCCGGCTGCGCGGATTCGTCAGCGGTCCGCAGGTGCAGAAGTCGAACCGCAATTCGATTTATCTGTTTGTGAATGGGCGGCTGATTCGCGACAAGCTCCTGCTGCATGCGATTTCGGCGGCGTATCACAACCTGATTCCGCCGTCGTCGTTTCCGTTCGCGCTGCTGCAGATGGATTGTGATGCCGAGGAGGTCGACGTCAACGTACATCCGGCCAAGACCGAGGTCCGCTTCCGGCACGGCTCCATCGTGCACGACTTCGTGCGCGACACCATCCGACAGATCCTGATGGAGCAGCGCCCGGTGCCGAATCTTACCGGATCGCAATCGTTCAAGGCCAGCGCGTCGCCGGCATTCGGCGGGAGCCCCGGACAGGCAGGCGCACAACTTCCCTACTCCGAGTTTTCGCAGCGCATGCAGAACATGGATCCGGGGAGTCTGCATGAAGGCGTGGATTCAGGCGAGATTCTTTCCTGGCCGCGATCGGCGCCGCACCAGTTCGGGCAGCCGTCACCATCGATTCCCTTCCCCGATCAGCCCGCGACCGGCTTCGGAGCACCGACCGACCCAAACGTTGACTTGGCGCACCTTCCCGAATTTCAATTGCGGCGCGCCTCGGGTCCGCCACCGCGTTTTGATTTCGGAACGATCGAGAATCCCGCACAGACGTCGCCGGAACCCCGCGAAGTTAATCCCGAATTCGCAAAGCGCGTGCACGCTCCGGCTCCGGACACCCACGGCGCGGTCTTTCCCGATGCCGAACTGCCGCCGCTCGAATCGCTCGATGCGTTGCGCGATCTGCGTCCGATGGGCCAGATTCACGACAGCTTCATCATTGCCGCCGGCCGCGACGGACTGTGGATCATTGATCAACACGTCGCGCACGAACGAATCCTCTTTGAGCAAGTCTTGGAGCGCAGATCGAAGGGTGGGGCCGAGTCGCAACGTTTACTCGTCCCGCTTGTGATCCAAATCAGTCCGGCGCAGCAAATCGAATACGCGCGCATCGCGGACGAGCTGAACTCGGTGGGTTTTGAGACCGAGCCGTTCGGCAAACAGACCATCGCGATCAAGTCAGCTCCGGCGGGGCTGGCGGCGTCCGATGTCGAAAAGGTGCTGTTTGAAATTCTCGAAATCGCCGAGCGCGAGTTGCGCAAAACATCGGTCGAGGACCTGCGGCGTGACATGGCCGCGTCGATCGCCTGCCGCGCCGCAATCAAAATTAACACTCCGCTGGAGCCGGCCAAGATAGAATGGCTGTTAGTCGCACTGGCCGCGACTGCGTGTCCGATGAGTTGTCCGCACGGACGCCCGATCGCATTGCGGTATACAACTCGGGAGATCCTCAAGAGCTTCCACCGCATTTAAGCCTCTTTATGTATTTGTATCGCCTGTTATTCGTCTGCGCTTGCCTGTGTGCGCTGCCGCAGGTGTGGGCGCAGGCGGCGAATGCGGCGGAGGAGCCCGAAACGCCCCTGGAGGTAGAGTCGGCCAAGCCACTCAATAAGGCCACGGCAGCTCTGACTCCCAGCGCGCTGATCGCCACCCAGCCGCTCACCCAGCTCGACCGCCTCAACTGGGCCATCTCGTCCACGGTGGGCGTGCCGAGTCTCGCCGGCGGACTATTCATATCCGGCATCTCGACGCTGAACCACAATCCTTCGGAATGGAACACGCATTGGGACGGATACTGGCAGCGTTATGGTTTGCGCCTGACCGGAAGCGCGACCTCCAATGCGATGGAGGCAGGCTTCGGCGCGATCTGGGGCGAGGATCCCCGCTACCGGCCGTCCGGAAAGACCAAGTTCCGCGGACGGGTCTGGTCCATCATCAAGGGCACCTGGACGGCGCACGATCGCGACGGCAATGAGGTTCTGGCTTATGCGCGATTCATCGCGATTCCCGGCAGCAATGCGATTGCGAACAGTTGGCGGCCGGATAGCCAGCGCACCTTTGAGCGAACGATTGAGCGGACCGGCTACGGCTTTCTGGGACGCGTTGCGTCGAATGCCTTTGCCGAATTTTGGCCGGATCTCAAAAAGCTGATCCGGGGCCGCCGCTAGCCGCGGAAGTGATATCCACGAAGGCTCCCGAGGTTGCTGAAGAACACGAAAAATGGGGGACAGACACCGTTTTCGCACGTGTAAGGAATTAAGCTAGCGTTGCGACGCACGCGAAAACTAGCTGTCAGCAAACTCTTCCGCCTGCAATCCGTTACTTTTTGATGTCGCGGTGGGTCTGTTTGACCCGGTAGCCGGCCTCTTCGAGGCGCTTGCGCATCTCAATCGCCATCATCACGCTGCGGTGATGCCCCCCGGTGCAGCCGAACGAGATCGTCAGGTAGCTCTTCCCTTCCTTGATGTAGTGCGGCAGCAGGTAGATCAGCAGGCTCGAGATCCGGTCCATGAATTCCTCGGTTTGCGGGAAGCTGCGGATGTAGCGCACCACGCCGGGATGTTTACCCGTCTTTTCCTTGAAGCTCGGAATGTAGTTCGGATTGGGAAGAAAGCGCACGTCAAAGACCAGGTCACTATCGGGCGGCACGCCATGCCGGAACCCGAAGCTGTTCACCTGAATCAGAATGCCCTTGGAGCGTTCCGCGTCGGCGCCAAAGCTGGAATGAATCGTGGCCCGGAGGTCGTGAACGTTGTACTTGCCGGTATTGATAATCGGGTCGGCCAGGTCGCGGATCGGCTCCAATCGTTTCCGCTCCCGCCGAATGCTGTCGGCGACGCTTTGCCCGGTGCCCAACGGATGCGGTCGGCGCGTCTCGCTGAACCGCCGGATGAGCACATCGTCATCCGCCTCCAGAAATAACAGCCGGGTCGGGACTTTGCGTTTCACTTTGCGGAATGTGTCGGGGAGGCGCTCCAGGGTTGCCCCTTCCCGAATATCCACCACCAAAGCCGCCCGGCGAATCTGGGGCGCTCCGATCAGCAGCTCGGCAAACTTGGGAATCAGGTCGATCGGCAGGTTATCGACGGAATAATAACCCAGGTCCTCAAAGGCCTTGAGCGCGGTCCCCTTGCCGGATCCGCTCATGCCGGTGATGATCACCAGCTCGGTCGCCAAAGGATTTCCCTGCGGCTTCGGGGCGGCGTCAGACGCGCCGGGTTTGGGCGATTTCCCCGCGGACTTTTCTCCGCTTTTCGGCTTTCGCTTCGCAGCCGACTTCGCCGCACTCTGCTTCGAAGGCATCTCAGCTAGCTCTCTGGGACGCGGTGGGAGAAACGGCAGCGGTTCCTCCCACGGGTCCAATTCCGGCGTCAGGTTTCAATCAAATCCAGACCGCCATCCCGGCGGCGGACCAAAACCGACAACGTATCTGATTCTACGTCGCGATAGAGGAAGTAGTCGATATCCTGTTCCATCGCCAGAATCGCTTCTTCCAGCGACATCGGCTTGCGGCGGCCCAGGCGCACCCGCTTCACGCTCGGGGCGGCCGGCGCCTCCGCGGGAGCCGGCGTCTCGCGCGCCACGCGCTTGGGCGCTTCCTTGCGGCGCGTCTTCTCGCGGAACTTGCTCTTTTGCTTGACGGCCTGTGCCTCCAGCTTTTCGAGCGCCGCCGTCATGGCCTTCGACAGATCCGCATCGGACCCGGTGCCGACGAACTGATGATCGTGGAAATGCAGCGTCACCTCAGCTCTGTGCTCGCTGCGCTGCTTCTTCACGATCACGTGCGCTCTGTGCTCGCCGCGCCCGTCCAGCAGTTTGCCGAGCTTGCTAAAGGAACGATCCATCCGCTCGCGGATCTTTTTGGGAAGGTCTTTGTGAACTCCGGTATAGGTGACTTTCATGAATCCGTTTCTAATTGTATTTGGTGGAAGGACGTTCTGCTTCAAGGACGTCCACCTGAGCCCCCCTGCCCGGGGGCCCGATCAGTCGCGAACGCGACGTTGATGTGTTGATGGAATGCGCATGTCCTCGCGATATTTCGCCACCGTTCGCCGGGTCACGCGGATTCCGTCCTCCGACAGTTGCGCGGTGATTTGCTCATCGGTCAGCGGATGCTTCGGATCTTCCTCATCGATCATCTTTTTGACCTTGCGCTTCAGGATAATCAGCGGGATCTCACTGCCATTGGGGCCCTGCACGGCTTCCGAGAAAAAGTAGCGCAACTCAAAGACGCCCTGCGGGGTGTGGACATACTTGCTCGACACCGCGCGGCTCACCGTCGAGGGGTGCACGCCGATCTCCTCAGCCACTTCCTTGATCATCATCGGGCGCAGCCGGTCGATCCCGTCTTCGAGGAACTCCTCCTGCCGCCGCACGATGGCTTGGCACACACGCAGAATCGTCTGCTTGCGCTGCTCAATGTTCTTCATCAACTGAATCGCCGAGGCATAGCGTTCCTTGACGTAGTTGCGGACGTTCTTGTCCGGCTCCTGGCGGCGATCCAGCATCTTCCGATACTCGGGATTCAGCCGCAGTTGCGGGATGTCGTCATCGGAAACCTGGATCAGGTAATCGTCCCCATCCTTGGTGATGTAGACTTCCGGCTCGACCTGCCGCGCGCCCGGCCCCGAATACCGCAGGCCCGGCCGGGGATCGAGATGCTTGATCACGTCGACGGCGATTTGAATATGTTCCAGCGGACGGCTCAGCAGCTTCGCCAGTTCCTTGAGCTGCCCCTTCTCGACCAGCTTCAGGTGCTCGGCGACGATCACCCAAGCCAGTCCATCTTTGCCGCCCCGGCTATCGAGCTGCAGCAGCAGGCACTCGCGCACATTTTGCGCGGCAACTCCGGCCGGATCCAGCGTCTGCACCACGCGGAGGCCTTCCAGCACCGCCTCCAGCGGAAGGTTCTCGTTGGCCGCCATCTCCTCGGGACTGGACAGCAGGTACCCGTTCGGACCGAGGTTGCCGATCACCCCTTCGGCCGCGTCACGCACTTCATCCTCTAGCGCAACCAGGGAAAGCTGAGACTGCAGATGGTCCGATAAGGTGACCGGAGAGGAAAGGAAGGTTTCAAAGGAAGGCTTTTCGATGGTCTCCGACGCGGGGCTCTTGTAGCCCGGATCCAGGTAATCGTCGAAGTAGCTGCCGAAGTCGATTTCGTCGAACGGATCTTCGCTGGTCTTCTCGTTGACGGGAGCCTCGGTCTGCGCTTCCGTGTTGGAATTGGCCAGATCCGACGCGAGACTGGTTTCACCCGCGGGGGGAGCTTCGGCGTCGGCAGCTTCGGGCGCCGCGTCCTGTTCAGTCCCTTCTCGCTCCGCCCGGGACGGCGTGGCTTCCAGAATCGACTGATCGGCGGGGTCGCCGGCCCGCTCGGCCTCGAGCAGCGGCTGCAGCTCTTCGGGGCTGAGTTCCTCGACGCCGTCCATAGCTTCTTCGAGGACAGGATTTTCGGCGATCTCGGCCGTGATCATATCCTTAAGCTCCAGCTTGTTGAGCTGAAGCAGGTTGACCATTTGGACCAGTCCGGGCGTCAGCGTCTGTTTCTGCTGAACCCGAATCTGCAACCTGGGCGACAACGAACTCATAAGTCTTACAACAATTTTAGCAGTCGGGGCCCTCGAGAAACCGAAATCCTGCAGATTTCCAGTCGGCCCTGTCGCCTCGCGCTGTGCGGCGATCTCGGCATGGCGTTTCTGCCCGCCGCAGAGCAGGCATCTCAAACGCGCCCTGAAGTGCAGACTCGCTGGCCGGCGAACTCTCGCGGGGCGGAGCAGATCGCGCGCGCTTGAGCTGCACCAGACACGTTGCTATGAAATCGTGAACGCCGAACAGCAGGCGGATAGGCGAATTGCACACAGCGAACAGCGGTCGCATCTCGTCACTGCCGTCAGAAACACGAAAGGCGCGAGCAGGATAAACCTGCACGCGCCCGAGTCCTGCGTACTGCTCGTGAGACGGCGAACCTTTATCGAGGTTAGGCCGCGTTCACCAGCACATCGTCGAAGGCTTCGCTGCCATCGCCGGCGCGGTCCGCCAGTTCCTGGCACTCGATGCAATAAGCGGTCCAGGGCACAGCGGCCAGGCGCTTCGGACTGATGTCCTCTTCGCAGTGGGCACAGATGCCGAACGTGCCCTCTTCGATCCGGCGCAGCGCGCCACGGACATTGCGGAGCAGGTTGTACTCACGGTCCAGGTTGCGGATCGCCAACTCACGCTCCGCGGCGTGTTGCACTTCGTCCAGCGCGTCGGGGCTCTTCTCAATCGCGATCCCTTCACGGTTACGCACCAATTGAGCCAGCTCCTCTTGCTTCTTCTCTAAGGTGATTCGAAACTTGTTGATTTCAGTCTTAGTCATTGTCTGCCGTCTCCTATCTCTACTTTTTGTTTTTGTTTTTACTTTCTTCTTGCTACTGCTTATCCATAGCCGTGTCCAGCGGCCCGGGTTTCTACTCTGTTGTTGCTACTTCCTTCACTTGGCTACGAACTTAGACGCAGCCACCGGCAAAAAGGTTCATAGATTTCGCATCTAACTCGCTTCAGGCTCGCTTCCGGGGAGCGAGCTTTCCGAACCCCTTCTCCGCCAGTTAAAACATCAGCGAACAAGGCCCGCGCGACAGCCCATACTCCTCAGGCGCCGAACGTTATCACGATCGTCTCCCGATAGCAAGGGCGTCCAAAGGGCGTTGGCAAGGGAGGCTGCGTCCGGCGCCGCGTCTTCCATCCCTATCCGTGGTGGAAGAGCCAGCGTGGTCACAGGTGAGGTCCAGATGCCGACCCACATTCGCCGCAACTCTGAGATCGCCTCAAAGCCTGCTTGGGCCAACAGGTGTCGACTTAGACCCGGATTTGCCAGCCACGCGATTTGCGTGTCCGGCCTCACTGCTCTCAGCTTTCAAAGAACAATACCACAACTACGAGACTGCCAGCAAGCAATTCCCTTGCCATTTTCGCAGGTCTCCAAAATTTCTTTCGGTGGCCCCGTTCCAAACATCACCAAGTGCCCGTTCATATCGGACGCTGATGAGGCAAACATTACCTTTAGCCGAAACTCTTCCTGGCCCACCGCGATTCGGATCCCGTCCCCATCTGCTCTACCTCGCCGCCTCCCAGCCCTCCGAGGACCTGAAATCCGCGACATTTCGTCCCTGCCAGCCCCTCTGGAGACTGATTTAGGGTAATTTCTACCCTATCTGGCCCTGCATCCACCCTGAAGTGAATCGACAACTGATTCATGGACAGGAGTTAAGGCCACTGACGTATACTGTTTCGAAACTGCGCAAAACTCTCATCTAATTCTTAGTGCCGCTAATTCGGCCCCCGCGCCACCCCTTGAGAGTTCTCCGGAAAATGCCATGACGCAGCGCACACAGACCGTCCCCGGCGGTCCCGAAAATGGGACCGGTTCGATTCCCGTCTGGCCCGGCCTGCTCGCCTCTATCCTATTCATTTTCCTTGGAATCCTACTCCTCCCCTACCCCGGCGTCCAGAACGATGAGGCGCTGATCGGCTACCCACTTTACAGCAGTCCCGGAGGGATTTCGGCGCTCATGATCAATACGTATCTGGGATCGCTGAAAAGCTATCTGCTGGCCCCGGAGCTGGGGCTGTTTGGCGTCAACGTATGGAGCATACGCCTGCCCGCGCTCCTATTTGCGGCCGCATCCATATTTGTTTTCTATCGCTTATGCGCGGAATCCCGGGGACCGGTGGCGGGTGCCCTGGGAGCCTTTCTGCTGGCCACCTCGCCTTCTTTTTTGCTCACCGCGACGTTTGATTGGGGTCCGGTCGCCCTCGAACACTTGATCGTGATCACCGCCTGCTGGGCCTTGTACCGATATGGGACACCAGTGATGTTCCAAAATGGACCACCTGGGTCAATTTGGTACCTCGTTGGGGGATTTTTTCTACTGGGACTGGCGATGTGGAACAAGGCCATCGTCTCCTGGATCCTGGCCGGTCTGGCGTTAGGCGCCCTACTGGTGTTTCCGATTCAGATTCTTCGCCTGATCCCACTGAATCGAGAGGGGTTCCGCAGAATCGGCATCGCCACGGCGGCGTTTCTAGTGGGAGCCGCTCCGTTGATCGCCTTCAACATCCGCTGGGATTTCGCCACATTCCGCACTAACGCGAATCTGTCGATCGCCAACATGGAGGGCAAGTGGCTGCAGGCCCGTACGACCACAGACGGCGATGCGCTGTTCGCCTATATGGTGGGCGAGAACTGGTTCCCCAACCCGAAGCCCGTCTCCAGCCCCCAAGGCGAGGCCGCCGAGTGGATTTTCGACACCTTTGGCGAGCATCGCTCCTCCGGCTTCTACACCGTGCTGGGTATGCTGCTGGTGGCGCTGCCGCTGTGGTGGAAATCGCGCGCGGCGTGGTTTTCACTGGTCGTTTGCGCCACAGGATGGGTCCTTATGGCACTGACCCGCGATGCCGGCGGAGCCGCGCACCACGTGATTTTGCTGTGGCCGTTCCCGGTGCTGTTCGCCGTCTCCGCGCTGACCTCGCCGCTGCTTCTGCGGCCCGGAGCCACGTCGTTGCTGAGCAGGGTGCTGCGCGCCGTTCCCCTGCTGGCCGGCGCCGGAATCTGCCTCGCGAGCCTTCTGGTGGTTAGCCAATATCTCTATCAATTTGAACGATTTGGGTCGGGTGATGTGTTCACCGATGCGCTGGGTCCGCTGACCGAGCGGCTGGGCCAGCGGAACGCGGAAGAGACGCCCGAGCGGATCTATACCACCGACTGGGGCATGGATTACACGCTGGCGCTCTTTCACAAAGGCCAGCTCCCTTTGACCTTCGTGGGCGATACGCTCTCGGCGGCCGATCCGGGCACCGAACAGGTCGAGCAGATCGCCGAGCGCATGGCCGAGCCCGATGCGCTCTGGGTGGCCCACACCGAAGGCCACGACGTGTTTCCGAACGTCGTCGAGCACCTCACGCAAATCGCGGAAGAAAAAGGCTTTGTGCGCCAGGATGTGGAGGTCATCGCAGACGCCAACGCGCGCCCCATGTTCGAGATCTTCCGCTTCGCCAAGACTCCGGAAGCCCAAACTCGGGAGCCCCAGGTTCCAGAACCCGCCGCCGAGGCTCCCTAGGGCGCAGAAATTCGGCTGGCCCATCTCCTGTTTGGGCCCCATTTGAGGGCGTGTTTGCCCCATCTTTCCGCCGAAATGTCCCATCCTGTCCCAACTCTGTGTCGTTGCACTACGCGAGGCGTGTTTCGGGCATATTAAGCCCTTTCCTTTCAACATCAAAAATCGGAATCCCGCGTGCTCTTCCAGAAGCGCGTGAAGCCTGTGATGCAAAACATAACCGGACCGATGCGTACAGCCTGCCTGGCGGTGCTGGGCATGCTGTGCCTGACCGGCTGGATGCCGGGCCGCGCAACCACCCTGCAGCAGCTCAGCCTGGCGGAGATGATCGACCAATCCACGGCGATCGTCCGGGGCCGGGTGGGCAATTCCACCGGCGTGCTCCATGGGTCGAATATTTACACGCATTACAACGTGCAGGTGATCGAGACGTTGAAGAGCACTCCGAAGACGCCGACGTCGGGAACCATTGAGGTCGCGGTTCCGGGCGGATCGGTGAACGGGTTGCAGCAGTCGGTGGCCGGAGCTCCGGTGCTGGAGTCTGGCAGCGAGTATGTCCTGTTCCTGTGGACCTCCAGCAAAGGCACCACGCTGGTGATTGGATTGACGCAGGGCCTGTTCCATTTAACGCAGGACGCTGCGGGAACACCCGTTCTGGATCGGCCGGCGAACACCGAAATGATGCTCGATGGGCAGGGGCGCGTGGTTCAGGATGGCGCCGCCCACATGAGCCTGGATGCGCTGCGCAACCGGATCCGCCAGCAGCAAGGAGCGGCGAAGTAGGCATGGCGCGTCCCCAGTTCCATCGGAGGAGTCGTACGCGGCGGTGGGTGACCAGAGCCCTGCTGCTGGGCGCGGCGTTATGCGTACTGCAATCGGTGGCGCCGGCCTACTATCACTGGGTGTTCTATCTCAGCCGGGACGGAAACTTCATTCCGATCCGCAAGAAGTTCGATCTCTCCCAGAGCACGCAGATTCCGTACTTCATCTCGCAGAACGGCCCGTCCCAGATGGTGGTGGGCGACAGCTTCCCGGCCTTGATCAGCCAGATCCGCCGGGCCGCCGAGACCTGGAATCAGGTGCCGACCGCCGCCATCGAGCTCAAGTTCGGCGGTATGGGGGAGATCAGCATCGGGCAGGCGGCGAGCGGAACCGGCGCGGCCGGGACCGGCGAATTCAGCAAGGGGCTGCAGGTGGGCCTGGAGCAGAATGCGCCCGGCATCGATGTGGTGTTCGATGATGAGATGCCTCCGGGAATCCTGGCGCAAAGCTGGCCGGAGACGCTGCAGGATTTGACCAGTCTGGCGCCGGCGTCATCGTCCGACACACAGCCCGCCGATGGGCAGCCAGCCGCCGATCCCGCCCAGATCTTCGCTCCCATTCTGCGGTCACGACTCCAGTTGCGCAGCAACCTGGCGGACGCGAATCAGCCCAGCTACTCCGATCAGTTCTTCATGACCATGGTGCATGAATTCGGGCACACGCTGGGGCTGCAACATTCGATGACGTCGGCAACGATGTCAACCTCCATCACGCGCGCCACGGCCAAGGGACATCCGCTGTCGGCGGATGATATCGCGGGGCTTTCCCTGCTCTATCCGACCCCGGAGTTTCTGGCGACGACGGGCACGATTTCCGGGCAGGTGGTGACCGGCGGGGACGGCGCTTCGCTGGCCAGCGTGGTGGCGCTTGCCACTAACGGTACGGTCATCAGCACGCTGGCGAACCCGGACGGGACCTACAAGATCGAGGGCCTGCCGCCGGGCAACTACTACGTTTACGCGCATCCCCTGCCGGTGGCGGTGGGTGGCGAGCTGAATCCGGCGGGCATCGATCCTCCGGCGGACCTTACGCGCGAGGCTTTCCCGGCGAGGCTAAACTTTGAAACCAAGTTTTATCCCGGAACACGCAACTGGCAAGACGCCGAAGTCATTCCCGTGGCCGCGGGAGCTCCGGTGGATGCGGTGAATTTCGACCTGGAGCCGCGCGATACGACCGCGATGTACGGCGTGCGCACCTACGGGTATTTCGGCACGGGCAGCAAGCAGCTGACCGATCGCGAGGATGATGGTTCGCGCGGCGTGCTGTATACGCATGCGCCGATGATGCGCTCCGGCGTGGAGGATGTACTGGTGATCTCCGGGGCGGGCATCGCTACGGTGGACGGCATGACCCAGGGACTGCAAGTGAGCGAGGTAGGCTCCACCGGCGGCGTGCAAGGCGAGTCCCTCCAATTCTGGCAGCAGGGGTTTGCGATCGTGAAAGTCTCGCCTCCGGTTCCGGACACGCCCGTGGACGGAAACGGGAATCCGGTGACCGCGCCGCTGACTCCGGCGCGCCCGGTGGCGCTGGCCTTCACCACCGATAACGATCTCTACGTACTGCCCGCGGCCTTCAGCGTCGCCGACAACACCTATCCGGACATCACCGCCGTATGGCATGAGTTCGATCCGCAAGGCATCGAATACGCCTACATGCGGGGCGTTCATCTGGACCAGGTCTCCGACCTCCTGTTCGACGGCGTTCCGGCGCTGGAAACCACCTACCAGGACGGCACGCTAGTGGCGAAGGCGCCGCCGGCCTCCGACCTGCACCAGGCGACCCTGTTCGCGCTCGACGCCTCGGGCCACAGTAGCGGGGAGCTCTACGAAGGCAGAATCCCCACCCGGTTCGGGTATCTGGATGCGAACACGCCGCTGATCTCCACGCGGCCGGGGGACGTGATCGCGGGAACCGATACTTCGATTGAAGTCACCGGATCCCTGACCAACTTCCTGAAGGGGCTGACCACCTTCGGCTTCGGCACCAGCGACATTACGGTGCGGCAGGTCTGGATTCAAAACCGGAATTACGCGTTGCTGAATGTCGCGGTGAGTCCCTCGGCGCAAACCGGCAAGGCGACGGTCACCGCCGCCACCGGCCTTGAAATCGTGAACTTGGATACGATCGTCCAGGTCCACGCTCCCAGCGACCAGCAAGTCAGCCTGCACACGCCGATCGTGAACGACCTCACCGGGCTGAAAGGCGTACCGCCCACCGGAACGGCGCGCATCCGGGCCTCCGGCATCACGCCCGATAACTTTGGTGACGGCTCCGGCTGGGTTTTGAAGGTTGACGGTTATCCGGCCAAGATCGCGTTGGCCGAAGATGGCTCGTTACTAGCCACTATCCCCAACAGTGCTCGCTTCGGACCGGTTACGGTCGAGTTGAGCCAGCCCAGCGGCGACCCGGTCCCGAGCGTTCTGGTACAGATCGACGATCAGCCGCCGTCAATCGTCTCGATTTCTGATAGCTCCGCGGCTCCGGCCGCCCAAACGGTGGAATACGCCGCGGGAGACACGGTTGAGATCGTGGTCAGCGGCTTAGCTCCGCTGTTCGGAGCCTTGCCTACCGACACGGAAGTCTACATCGGCGGCGTTCGTCATGTCCCCACCCAGGTGGAGCGAACCGGGAACCTCGGCAACGTTAAACTGGAACTGGTGCTGGCCGATGGCGTCCCGGCAGGAGATCAGGCCGTCGCGGTTCGTGAGGGAAGGCGGCAATCCGCCCCGGTGACGATCACCATCGCCGCGCCGCCGGATCCGACCGCCGGTGGCGATAGCAGCACTCAGTAAGCGGCGCATCACCGAGACCCCGCCTAAGCCCGATATTTACCCACACCGCCCACTGCATTTTTGCGGCCGGGTTATTGGACGTACCGCTCCAGGAATCGCCGATCCCCCTCCAGGAAGTCGTAACCGGCCAGCGAGCCCGGCGTTTCCCACACGATCTGCTCGAAATCCAGGTTTGTGGGCTCGCCTTCAAAGTGTTCAATGGCGAAGAAAATCAGCTCGGTTTTAGGACCGTCGCCGTACTGGATGAGATACCGGTCGAGCTCGGCGCCCACCTGGACACGCACGCCCAGCTCTTCGTCCAGTTCGCGTACGGTAGCGGCATGGGGCGACTCGCCGGGTTCGACCTTGCCGCCAGGAAACTCCCATTTGAGGGGATGCGAACCGGTTCGCTTCCGCTGGCCGATCAGGATCCGGCCGTCGCGTGAGAGGATGCCGGCAACAACCTGGCGCACGGGAGCCGCGGCACGGGAATCCTCGGAACGGGAAGATTGTGTCACGCCCCACATTCTCCCAGACTGGGCGTGGCGGACGTTGGGCCGGCGAGTGTCATTGGATCACGCGTCGTCCGATCTCGCAGTGCTGGATCCCTGAGCGTTGGATCACCAGGTGTTACCTAGGCCCTGTCGTCAGTCCCCGTCGTCAAACCCCCTCGTCAAGCCCCGTCGTCAAGCCCTCTCGTCAAACATAGACAGCGACGTTCGAGACGCTGACCTGATGGGATTGCGTCAGGCTGTAGCCATAGGAGCTGAGCGATCCATCGGCGGAGAGCGTGGGGCTCTGGCCGGAACCGATTGAACTCAGCAGTTTCTGGATATCGGCGAGTTCCTTATCGTTGAGGTCGCCAGTAACCGAAATGGACGCCGAGAGATTCTGCTGCTGTGATTGACTGGCCGAGCGCGTGACGCCGTCCTGACCGCGCGAAACGCCGCGCTGGGATTGACTGAGACTCTGCGCCTCCACGGAAAGTTGAATGGTGTCACCTTCGGCGGTGGTTACGGTAAGGGAAAGGGAGGACGAATCGGTAATCGACTTCGTCCGGGTTTGGGTCACGGGCTGCGAACTCTGAACGTTTTGGCCGCCCTGAACATTTTGGCTGCGTCGGCCGTTTTGGCTGCGTTGGACGCCACCGGATTGGGATCCGGAACTCTGCGTCCGGCCGTCCCCGAAGCCGCGGAACCGGCTGGAACCGTGAGCATGGCCGTGAGGACGGAACCCAATCGCATAGCCCCCAATAACGCTATTGATCGATGACATGAGGAGCCTTCCCTACAGAAATGCGTATCGGACAAAGGTGGGGATGTTTGAGCCGGATGTGACCCGATGTGGATGGCCGGGATGTGGACCGAGGGACGCGGGATGGAGAAGCGGAACGGGGATCAGGACCGGACGCCGCCGCGCCGATGCGCTGGCGGAGGAAGAGGGATTCGAACCCCCGAACGAGTCACCCCGTTAACGGTTTTCAAGACCGCCGCCTTCAACCACTCGGCCATTCCTCCGCTTTGTAATCTAATCTTACCTGCTTCCTTCATTACCGGACGCGCGAACCGGCGCAAACCCAGCCCATGGAAGCCCGACCGTAGCAATCATCATCAGGCAAGAGCCGATGCTCTTCCTAGCCTATCTTCCCTGAATCGATCGGATCGCCATGTTCCTACGCCTGTTCGACGAAGCCAACCCCTAGAAGCCAACCTAGATAACGCGTGCCGTCCTGAGGTGCTGCAGTTCCTCCGGTGAGTACCCCAGCAAGTCTCCATACACTTGCTCATTGTGTTCCCCGATGCCAGGCGGTGGCTGGTCCAAGGCTACCGTCGCGTCCGAAAACACAATTGGAATCCCCGGTCCATAGACATCCGTATTCGGGGCCGAAGGGTGCTCCAAACGAACCGTTTCCCCTCTCGATACGACTTGGGGATCGCGAACAGCTTGCCCCGGGGAGCGCACTTCCGCCGCAGGGACGCCGGCCGGTGCGAGCGTCGCAACCACTTCGCAAGTCCGGTGCGCGCTGGTAAACTCCGTGATGATTCGATCGACTTCGGCGACGTTTCGCACGCGAGCGTCTCTGGTGGCGAATCGTTCGTCGCGAGTCAGCTCCGGCCGGTCGATGGCGCCGAAAAGCGCCGTGGCGAAAGCTTCGGTGGGCGCGCAGATCGCGACGTACCCGTCGGCGGTGGGATAGATCCCAAAGGGCGCCAGGCGCGGGACGGTTTGTCCGGTCCTCTGTGGGACGCCGCATTGTTCCAGCAGATCAAAAGGCTCAGAAGCCACCAGTGATGTCATCACGCCGAGCATGGAGATATCAATATGCTGGCCTTCGCCGGTCCGCTGCGCCTGATGCAGGGCGGCGAGCAGGCCAATGACGCCGAACAGAGGAGCACAGAGATCGGCAAACGGTACGCCGACGCGCACGGGCGGATCGCCCGCGGCTCCAGACGTCATCATGGCGCCGCTGAGGGCTTGGATGATCGCATCCATCGCTTTGCCTGGACCTTCGCCCTGACTCCCAAATCCGGTGATCGAGCAATAGAGCAGGCGCGGATTGATCCGGTGAACGTCGGCGTAACCTGCACCCAACCGGTCCAAGGTCCCGCGGCTGAAGTTTTCCACCAGCATGTCGGACTTCGCGACCAGCTTCTCGAAAACCCCGTGCGCTTCCGGGTGCTTCAGGTTCAGCGTGATCGCCTGCTTATTGCGAAGCCGGTTGATGGCGGAAACCGAGATATCTTCAGGATGCTGGCGCGTGAGGTGCGCGCCGCCGGGACCGAGATAGGGGGCATTCGCCCGGCACGTGTCCGGGCCCGCGGGGTTTTCGATCTTGATGACTCGCGCACCCAGCCCGGCGAGTAGAAACGTCGCGTAGGGCCCAGCTAATGCCGTGGTCAAATCCAATACGGTGATATCTTCCAAAGGACGAGATTGCATCTTCATCATGCCTTCCTTCGATAGAAGAGGACCCGGTCAGTGTCCCATTCAAATTCGGCGTTCAGGCCGGCGCGGATGGTAATGTTCCGCACGTAATCGGCGACCGCGCGGCCGCGCTCGTCATTGCCCAGCACTTCCGGCTGGGAATTCCTATTCACGAAACATGGAAAGAATCCGGCCGCGAGGATGCCTTGCCGATCGACCTCGCAAAACCCGATGATCGCGTTCTTCGCTTCCGGGTGAAACGGATAGGTCGGATAGTCGGGATCGGGTTCGAATCCGAAGAGTTCGCGGCGACGCTTCGCCCAGGCAAGGCGTTCCGGGCTGGGATTGTCTTCCAGACTCAGCGCCCGGGTCGCGATGGCGAAATTGCCGAGACCGTGAAAGATCGGCCGGCCCCGATAAACTTCCATGCCTTGCAGGATATGGGCATGGTGCCCCCAGACGATGTCCGCGCCGGCATCAATGGCATTCCTTGCGATCTGGCGTTCATAAGCAGGGACCGTAGCCGGCGTATGCCCGATGCCTTTGTGCAGCGCGACGGCCAACACATCGACCTTCTCACGAAGCGCCTCGATATCGGCGACCATCGCCGCACGCGACCGCGGCTCGGCCCTCACGCCTTCCATGAAGGTTTCGCCAGGGGATACAGTCCTGGCGTCATCGCCGGTGATGAGTTCCACATAAGCACCGCCGGGGCGCGCTTCCCCGGCCCAGGACTCCCGAGGTCCGACGCAATTGTAGCTAAGGACACCGACCCGCAACCCTTTCCGCCGGGCGATTGCAGGCCGTCGCGCCTCGGCAAGATTCATTCCCGCCCCAGTGGTTAGGAGCCCGAAGCGATGTAGTTCCGCCACCGTGTCTTCCACGCCATTGGGCCCGGCGTCGGCAATGTGATTTCCCGCCAGAGTCGTGATATGGAACCCGGCGCGCGGGAGAGCGGCGAGATGCGCCGGATCGCTGGGAGGCGCGGGGATGTCAAAATGCATCTGCTGGCCGCGGCTTGAATGGGGAACCTCGACATGCCCAATGAGGAGGTCGCAGGCTTGGAGCCGGTGGCGCGCCAAGTCAAAAAGCGTATCGGGATTTGGCTCATCCAGAATGAGGTCGCCGACAAACTGGATGGACAGGGAGTCAGCCACGACGTTGTCTCCCGCTGTAAAACCTTCGTGTATACAAACCCAGGTGCAGATCCGAGTACATTGCTACACTCGATAAGACGTGAGCGGACAACCAACATCCTCGAGACCGATGCGCGAAGTGGCCTACCACCACATCCAGCACAAGATTTCTTCGCGCGAGCTGCGGGCCGGCGCGCCGGTATCCGATGTTGCGATTGCCAAGGAACTCGGCATCAGCCGCACCCCGGCGCGTGAAGCCATCCGGCAGTTGGTCAGTGAAGGCTTGCTGGAATCGGTTCCCGGCCGGGGCGTGGTGGTGATTACGCTGGACCGGGACGAAATCCGCGAGCTCTATGAAATGCGCGAAGCACTGGAAGGCATGGCGGCGCGAACGGTGGCGGAACGGCGCCTTTCGGCCGGGGAACTGCGAGATTTTCGCGCGGTGTCCGCCGCAATGACCAAGCTGATTCAGGAACTCGAGACAAAGCCCAAGCCCACGATGGACGCCAAACAGATGGAGCGTTTCGAAGTCGCCGACCTCGCGTTTCACACCTACCTGATGAAGCTTGCCGGAAACCGGCGAAGCCTGAAAGCACTGTCCGGCATTCGTCTGCTCATCCGAATTTTCGCGGCGCGGCGCGGCGGGCATGAACTTGCGGTATTGAAGCGGATCAGCCGGGATCATGCGGACCTGATCGCGGCGCTTCAGGCGGGAGATCCGCAGGCCGCGACCGAATGTATCCACCGGCATGTTTCCAGCAGCCGGAACAGCCGCCTGGAAGAGTTCGACCAGCGCGAGCGCGAAGCCTCGCTGCCGACCGACGTCGAATCGTTCATGGCCGAAATCCAGGCGGAGTTGTCGTAGACGCCGGGTCATCTCTCACCGACCTCGTTCAAGAACTGCGCGGCCTTCCGGCGCATCGCCTCGCCATCCCATGTGCGGGAATCAACCATGTCCGCATGGATGGAAAACACCGGGATCCCGGCCTCTTCCAGCGCGATTTCGATGAAGCGCGTTCCCGTCGCCGACGGACGCGTCCCTAGAGGAGTGAGCACAAAGGCGGCATCAATGCGATTCGCCCGAGCCTGCTCCACCATCCATTCGTTGGCCCAAGGCGGATTGTGCAGTTGCTCATTCATGCTCACCGTACGGCTCGCAAGCGCCAATAGCGGATCGTCCAAACCGTAGCGGATGTAGCCGTCCGGACCAAAGGCCAGATACATTGACCAGACAAACACCGCGCCGTGCGATTCTTCAAAGGCCGTGTAGAAATCCAGGTCATACCAGAGGCCGGCGCCCACCCACATAATGCGCAGGCGTTCCGCGGGACAGGCGGCAATCCCCCGCTCCGCCCGCTCCAGGACCTCATCGCGAAATGCGCGCGCATGCGAAACCGCCCAATCCGAGCCCCGCTGCCACTGCGCTGACATCACATTGGTGATCTGTTCCTGCATGCGCACGGGCGTCTGGGGAGCTTCCCGAATCGCCTTGGCCGCCTCTTCGAAATATTCCTCCTGGCGGTTCACCTGCTCCATCAGCGATCGAAGCCGGTCCGCATCGAAGGTTCGTCCCGAGATCCGCTCCAGGGATGCAATCAGATTCTCGAACTGGCGGCGCATATATTGCAGCCGATGTTCTTCATAAAGCTCGCGCCAGGAGTGGCGGCTGAGTTCCCACCATCGGGGCGGAAGGTGCGTCGCGGCCGGAGCATCCAGCAGCAACAATTCCGCGTCGAAGTGACTGGCCCACGTTTCGAATACGCGTTGGACACAATCGCAGGTCAATCTGGCAGCCAATAACGCGGGCTTCGGCAGGCCGCCCCAGGGCGCTTGCTCGGGCTCGCCGAGGACGGTTGAGGCCATGGAAAGGCTGCAGTACCGGCACAGCCCTTGATGAAATCCGGCTTCGTTGAGTTTGTCCAGATAGTAGGGAGCCAGCCGTTTCGCGGAAACGACCGCCGCCCACCATTGATTACTAACCGCCGGAATCCCCAGCATCTGAAACAGCTCAAACGGCATGTCCGCCTGAACGATGGCATACGGCGCTCGCTCCTGGAATACGCGCTGGCGAAGCGATCCGAACCACGCCTTTTGGTTTTCCGAAGCCGCTACCGTCGATGCAAGCTGCTTTTCCGCCATACTTAATTCCCGCTGAGACTCCGAACAAAGGCCGATATCTGTTGAACCAGTTCTCTGGCGGGCCCGGACGCTCCATCAGTTCGCACCAAAGTGCTGGGAATCTTGCGCGACTCCGCAAACTCGAGGTGGCGAGGATAGTCCCAACCGACCACGTCATCTTCCAGCGGAACGTAGAAGACCACCCCGTCGACCTGGCTTCGGTCCACTTCCTGGTGGAACCACGCATCGGCGACTTCAGGAGGATGGATGCGCGGGCTCACCGCATCGTAGAAATACTTCTCGAAGATCGCGGTGGCCGGATCGCGGTCAGCAGCGATATCGGTTTCCCCCGCGGCTCGCGAACCGCGCCAGTCATCTTCGGCAACAACGTAACCGTCCCATTGCTCAATCAGGAAGTGCAACGCCGCGTGATGGAGTGGTGCGCCTTTAATTAAGATGCGCGGTTTGGAAACGGGCTCCGCAAGGCGATGTTGTTCCGCCAGCCTGGTCACCTGATTTGCATATTGCACACGGTCGGTGACATAAAATCCTTGAATGGCTTGGATCGCGGCGGAGCCTTCAAGCCGGCCTTCACGCCTCAATTGCAGCACGTCCCTGACCGCCCCACGAGCCCGGTTGCTTTCCTCAATTGCGTCGCGAAGGGCATCCTCCGAAGCGCCGAAATCGGCCACCATCTCTCGCGTGCGCTCCAGCCCGTACTGATAAGACTCCGGAGTGCGAGTGTGTAGAAGGTTATAGAGGTACAACCTTGGCATTCTCCGCATGGAGCCGAGGCGGGCAGTTTCGCGGAGGTAGAGATAGAGTTTATGTTCCTGCTCGGAGGTTCTGGGGATGACGACGACCTCGGGCGTCCAGGCCCCGGAACAGAGACGATCGAAGATCACCCGGATCCTTCGATCGAAGACATCCTCCATGAAGCGATCGGCATAGGGGGTTGCTCCGGCCTCGGTTTCGAGCAGCCGAGGCGCATAACCGGCCGCCCGCAGGATCTCCCAAGGTACGGTGTTTGACGTGAAACCAGCGATGCGCTCCATTGCCTCTACCTACTGTATCCTGAGTGGATACACGCGGGACTCTCTAGGCGGCCTCCACGGCCTTCGACCGGGCGCTATAGGCTCGAAGGATCAGAAGATCGACGAGGGAAATCACGGCCGCTCCGGACACGAAGATCCAACCCGCCGTGAAGCCTCCGGTGGAATCCCGAAGATATCCCAGCATCTGCGGCCCCACATATCCGAAGATCCCGCTGCCCAGTCCAAGTATCCCCGCGCCTTTCCCCACTTCATCCTTCGGCAGCAAGGATCCGACGATCGCATAGAGTTGATTGGTCGCCGCGTGGCCCAGGGAAACGATCAAGGCAACGGCGACGCGAAAAACGAGGAGGTCGGTGGACATCACCGCGAAACTTGACGGAATCAGCACGATCGCCAGCAGGATCAACATATTCCAGCGCGAATAGCGGTCACAGAGGTATCCGAACCCGAGGTTCAGGACGATGCTCACCATGTAGCTCGCACTGATGATGTTGGCCGCATCTATGGCGGTCAAGCCGAACACGGTCTCAACGGCGTAGGGCACAAAGAAGGTCACGCTGAACCCGCCCATGTTAATCAGGCCCAGCAGAATCATTCCCCAGATGATCGGATTCTTGAACGCACTGGCCGAAGCCGGCGCGAGCGAACCGTGCGGACCGCTACTCTTTTCCGAACGCGAACCACGGGCACGGTAGAAGGCGGCGAAGACAATTCCACCGACCACCGAGATGACAGCGTATCCCACGATGCCGCCCCGCCAGCCCAATCCCTCGGCGAGCCGCGTACCGAACGGAGCTCCAATAACGGACGCAAGGGCAGCCATTGCCCCCAGAATTCCCATGGTGCGGCTGCGATACTGCTCGGGCGTCACCACGGCCATTGCGGTGAACACACTGATAAACGCAACCCTGTAGCCGATCAGCCAGAGAGCTCGGCTCGCCAGCGCCGTTCCGTAGCCGGCAGACTCCGCCAGACTGACCAATCCAATCGCGGTGACCAGCAGCCCGGCGAGCAAGGACCGCTTCTCGCCGATGCGGGCCGCCAGCATTCCAGCAGGCAGGCTGACCAGCAGAGCGACGATCCCGTACATCCCGGTAAACAGACCGATCTGGGAATACGAAGCGTTCAGGTCTTCCTGCATTTCCGGCAGAAGGGGCGAGAAACCGAGGCTCGCCATCTGAATCGCCATCATCGCGAGGATGACGGCGGTTACCGAGATCGCCCAATGTTGACCGCGTCGCATGATCGTCAGACGAACCGGCGGGTAACCCGCCCTGGCCCATCCGCGTCAGTATACACTACGGATACACGGTTGCCGATAATGTGTCCGGCTGTTAGAATTTCTCGTCAGTTTACCGAGTCTCCAAGAAATCCAGAGGTCCACTCATGATGTCCCGATTCGCTTTGCTCGCCCTTTCCGCGACGTTTGTGTCCCTGGCTGTGGCACAGCCTACCCAGACGCGAGGCGACGGACGCGTGATTCCTTTCGGCACGAAGCTCGATCCAACAGAACAGATCGCGGCGTCAAGCGCCTTCGCAAAGTCCGTCGCGCAGCCGAACTCGCCGAAATGGCGCGCGAAAGGCGACCAGCATCGGACCTACCGCTTCCCTGGGACGAACGCGGAGATCGCCTATCGCATTTATGTGCCGGAGAGTTGGGATGGACGTTCGGAGCTTCCGCTGGTGCTGTTCCTACATGGGGCCGGGAGCGATGAGAGCCGCTACCTGGATATGAACGATCAGCTCATGCTGAAGCTGGCCGAAGAGCACGGCTACCTGCTCGTATCACCGTTCGGCTACAGCCCGCTGGGCGCTTATGGAACCTGTCTGCGTCTGCCGGCGGTATTCGGCGAGGACGCGGCCGCCGCCGAGCAGCGGGAAACCAAGTGCGTGGAAGACGCCGAATCGTTGGAACTCAGCGAGCGGGACGTCATCAACGTGCTTGAGTTAGTTGTAAACGAATACCCGGTGGATCCGGCATCGATGTTCCTGGCCGGCCACTCCATGGGCAGCGGGGGCACGTGGTATCTCGGCGCGAAGTATGCGGACCAATGGGCGGCGATCGCACCCATGTCGGGACCGTTTGTGGAGCGATCCACGTACCCGTGGGATCGCATTCGAGAAATGCCGATCTTCATGACGGAGGGAACCAGTGCGACGCCTTCGCTTAAAGGAAGCCGCGCAATGCTCGACTGGATGACTTCGGAGAAGTTTAACCTGGAGTACATGGAAGTGAACGCCGGTCATGGCGGCATGGTTCCGCTCGTGCTGCCCGCGGTATTCGATTTCTTCGACCGCTATCGCAAAGAATAGTGCGCGGCAAAGGGAAGCTTTCTGAAAACGAGATCGCCGTTTCCGGTTCAACCGCGAACACGAAGATCAACAAATATCGGATGGTGCGCCGGCGAATTTGGCAGAGAGGTGACTGGATGAGAAATGGCCGCATGATGCTGCCTGTAGCAGGAATGGCGCTGCTCTTCGGCGCGTTCACGACGCAAGTGAAGGGGCAAGCGAAGTCGACATTGCTGATTCCGGACAAGTCCTGGAGTTGCGGGATGGCCGAGGGCATTCCGGCTCCGGAGCGCGGCAGTCTGGTCTTCGAGGCTCGGATGAATCTCCGGCAGGTGTACGACCTCGGCCGGACCCAGTACGGCACGCGTCACGTTGCCGTCATTGAGGACGGGACTTTCTCGGGGCCCAAAGTATCCGGCTCGGTCATGCCGGGAGCGCTGGACCTGGAATTGACGCTTTCCGATGGGACCATGGAGATCGAAGAGATCCTGGTTCTGCAGACCAGCGACGGGGACTATATTTATAGCCGCGATGCGGGGGTCGGCCCGGATGCCGGCGATGTGCGGACCGTGATGGATTTCGAGGCTCCCAACGAGAGCTCCGCTGCCTGGTTGAATAAAGGCAAGTACGTCGCCCGGCGGAATCTCGATGCAGCGTCAAAAACACTGACGTTGCGCATCTACGACGTCACCGGCCTGGATCGCTCCGCCTCGGGGGAAGTGACTCGTATCCAGAAGCCTTCGGGCGCTCCCGCCCAGCCCTGGGACTATCGAAAATCCGAGCTCCACCGAAAAGCAGGGCGAGGTCCTGATCACGGAATCGGTCACGCTGGCTCCCAGCCAACGGGTCGGCGAGAGCAAGAACGGCATTCGCAACATCATCCCGATCACAGGCGGCGAGATCAAGGGAAAGATCAACGGTAAGGTCCTGTTCGGCGGCGCGGATTACCAGCACCTGTCGCCCCCGGCAACCATCGACGCCCGCTATCTATGGCAGGCCAATGACGGTGAGGTGATTCTGATTCGCAATGTCGGCACCTTCGGCGCTTTGGTGCCTACGTTCGAAGCGCGGACGGATGGTCCGTATGCATTTCTGAATGACGGCCTCTATCTCAGTTCCAATCCGGGTATGGCCGACGGTGGCGTATCCATCACGATTTACGAGAGCACCAAATAAAAGGTTGGCTGAACCATCCGATTCCCGCATCCACGGCAATTCGCGCGCATTTCGATGTTAGCGATCCTGCCGGCCGGCGCCGTTTATGGTTCAACTATCGCGGCCCGTAGTGCGGAGGCGTTGCACCAAGCTCCAGCGCGCCAAGGTCTGGCGCGGCGCCCGCGAACCCCTCTGTAACGGTTGGCAAAACGACCCCTTTGTCCACCGCCGCGCTTCCTGGCCGAAGGCGGAAATCGAAATCGTCGGCGTTATACAGGTTCTGGAGCGTGGATACGTCCCGCGCATCGAGCTGCGGTACGTTCACGAAGATGTCGTAATCGACAAGAACGCTGTGACGATCCTCACCGGTCGCCTGGCTGTAGGCGTCCAGCGTCGCGAACTCCCGGGTTTCGAGCTGCGGCCGAAGTCCCGGGCCCAACGGGTCCATGGCGACCCCACTCGGCGGAGAGTTCCACCGGAACGACACCTCGGCGCCCGGATTCGGGCGGAAGCCGTTGTAATCCGAAGACGTGTAATTGGTGTTGGTGGTAATGCTGAAAATTGTCGGATTGGAGTTCTGCCCCAGGAACAGATTGTTTCGCCAATGATTGTTCTGCGGATTCCCCGAAGTCTCCGACAGGATCGTGTTGTTGTAAAACAGTACTCCGGCCGATCCCCCGGTCAGCCGTGTCGAGCCGCCGGGCAGATTGTAGGCGATGTTCCGAATCCAATAGACGGGGCCCCCAAGCGCCGGTTGATTACAGAAGGCATGCGAGGGATGGTTGATCAACATATTCCGCATGATTCGGATATTGTGCATTCCTCCGTCAGCCTCGATGGGGTTGTCGTGGGAATTCGTGATGTAGTTGTTATAAAAATCAATCGCTACCGGCCTGCGGTCCCAATAGTCATGCGGGGGATAATGGGGCCCATCGGCGATATCTGGACCCGACGCGACAGATCCGTCTGGATTCCCGTAGGTCTCAATATTGATGCCGTCGTGGAAGTCCGCGATGTAGTTGTAGGCAACGACGTGCCCCGGGCCATAGAGCTTCACGGCTACATAGGAGGCCATCTTCGGAGGAAAGATCTGCCCGTCCACGCCGTTGAATTGGCTCCAGAGTTGGGGACCCGCCCAGCCGATCATGTGGTTGGGATCATTGCGCCCATAGAACCGGTTATCGGCGATATAAAAGTTGCTTGACCCAGAGTAGTTGCTGAAGATCCCCGCCCCGACGTCCTCAAATCGATTGCGCTTCGCGGTCAGCCCCTTGGCTCCGGCAAGGAACTGGGTACCCGCCAGGATGCCGATCTCCGCGTTGCGAATTGTCAGCCCCTCGAAGTAGGTGTAATCGGCGCCGCGCACGTCAAAGAGCGCGTAGTTGCCGGCGCCATCGAAGATCGCCTCGCCATCGCCGGCGGCCTTGATCACAATCGGCATCTCCGGCGTGCCGTCAGCGGTGAGGTAATAGGTGCCGTCGAGCGGAGTCGTGCGGTTCACCGCGGGGTTATTTGTGTACTCGTACCGGTTGTACTTGTATTCGCCGGCGTGCACGAGAATCACGTCACCTGCGCGGACCCGGGGACGCCCCGCGGTCGCCCAATCCGTGCCGGCGCAGGAGTAATTATAGGCGCACATGAGGCCTTCAAACGAGGGCTCGATCTTCGTACCGGTAAATCCGGGCGGATAGACATGAAATACGCGGCCACCTTCATAGGGCATCGGTTCCGGACGGGTGCTGACGGTCACTGTCCGGCTGCTTTCGCCGTTTACGCCATCCGGATCAGAGAGTATGAATCGCGCTTCGTAGGCGGTTGCCGGCTCCAGGTCGATGATGCTGCCAGCGAACATGTTTGGCGTGATCACATCCATCTGGTTTCCCTGAACGATCCGTTCGTTCTTGATCCTCAGCATCGGAAGGGCGTCGTGCCAGGCCGCTTCCCCCTTCTTGCGGTAGGACACGGCAACGGACGCATTCCGGTTCTCGTCACCCTGCACGAACCACTCAAATCCGAGGTTGATCAGCGTGGGAGGGTCAATGACGAACTCGGCCGCCGAGATGGTATTTGGGTCCACGGGCGCTTGTCCCCGGCCACCAAGAAATTGGCCGCGGGGTTGAAACGCCAATACGGGCCCTGCGATCACCAGGAGCCCAAGAGCAAGCTTACCGACCATATCTATTCCTTTGTGTTGCATCTCTGGCATCATACTGCGTGAACCTCAGCTTTGGAACCTCGTCGCAACCTCGTCATGGACCCCTTGTCCCTGAGTCCCCGGCAAAATGAACACCGGCAAATCGACGTGTCCATCGTTGGTGGCGAGAGGATCCAATTCTCGCTAGCCCGAACACGAATCTGCCATCGGTCCGAAATGGCCCCACAGGAGAGTATACCCGGCATATACATTTCTTGCTGACTGTTCGCTTTGACGTCACTTTTCATACCACCGCCCCAGCCCGGGACATGATTCGATATAGATCTCATACGATCGGATTTCGTTATTGGAGTTCCCGAATGCACCCGCAGTAACATCACAAGGGTCTGCTTCGTCAACGAGTAGCAAGGAGAAACGTAATGCAACTCAGCATCCGAACGACGACCGCACTCGCCTTCATCGGGCTGGCCGCGTGCCTTACCCTGAGCGTGCCGGATATGGTTCGCGCGCAACCGCCGGCCGCGGCGAAGGGTGGTGGGAAAGGTGGTGGGAAAGGGTTTGCGCAGGATCCGCGGGCGGAAACCCGCACCTATCACTTCGCGGACACCAACGAAGACCTGCCGTATTCCGTGTATGTGTCCTCAAAAGTGAAGCCGAATGAAAAGGCTCCCCTGATCGTGACGCTGCACGGGCTGGGCGCTCCGCAGACCATCATGATGGGAACGCAAGCGATCGATTTGGCGGAAGCGGGTGGCTACATTCTGGTCGCACCGATGGGCTACAACGTCGCTGGTTGGTACGGATCTCCGGCCTTCGCTCCCGGCGCTGGCAGAGGCAAAGGGAAAGGCGCTCCGAAGGCGAAGGGCGCTCCAGGCGATGGGGCGAAGGGGAAGGCCGGCGCAAAGGGCAAGGGATTCCCGGGCTTCGGGGCGAATCAGCCGGAGAACCTGAGGGAGCTGAGCGAAAAGGACACCATGAATGTCATCGCGATGGTTCGCGACGAATTCAATGTCGATAACGATCGGATCTACATCATGGGACACTCCATGGGCGGCGCCGGGGCCCTGTACCTCGGTTCGAAGTATCCCAAGATGTTCGCGGCGGTGGGCGCCGAGGCTCCCGCGGCATTCTGGCAGACTCGCACCGAAACCCTGAAGCCGATGAAGGACGCGAACATCCCGGTGATGATCGTCCATGGAGACATTGATGAAGTCGTTCCCGTTGCGAACAGCCGCGCATGGGTCGAGGATATGAAGTCGCTCGGCATGAACTATGAGTTCGTCGAGCAGCCGGGCATCACGCACGGCCCGGTGATCGTGTCCGGCCTCGAACCGATCTACCAATTCTTCGCAAAACACAAGAAGTGAAATAGGAGCGAGCCATGCACATCAAATTGACGAAGAGAACCATCACATTGGGCGCCATGAGCTTGGCGCTTTGCCTGAGCTTCGCGCTCGTTGAAACGCCCACGGCCTCTGGGCAACCACCGGCTGCGGCAAAGGGGAAAGGACCCGCCAAGGGGAAAGGCAAAGGACCTGTCCGCGCCCCGGATCCACGCGTGCAGCAGCGGACTTACGTCTTCGAAGACACCGGCGAGAAAATGCCCTATGCATTGTTCGTGTCCTCCAAGGTTTCTCCGGACAAAAAGAATCCGCTGATCGTGGCGCTGCACGGCTATGGCGGGGACGGAAACTCTTTGCTGCGAGGAGAGGCTTTGGATCTCGCCGAAAAGGGTGGCTACATTCTGGTCGGCCCGATGGGGTACAACGAAACCGGTTGGTACGGATCGCCGGTGATTATCGCCGGCGGCGGTGCGGGAAAAGGGAAGGGTTCCACAACTCCCGAACCTCCGAACCTCGCCGAACTCAGCGAAAAGGACGTGCTGAATGTTCTCCATATGATGCAGGAGGAGTTCAACGTCGACGGAGAACACACCTACCTCATGGGACATTCCATGGGCGGCGCGGGCGCGCTGTTTCTGGGGCCTAAATACGTGGAGACCTGGGCGGCGGTGGCCTCCATGGCCCCCGCGGCGTTCCGCATGGATCCTGAAACGTTGGGGCCGGTGAAGGACACGATGCCGCTGCTGCTGTTGCACGGCGACGCCGACACGGTGGTCCCGGTGGATGTTTCACGGCGCTGGAATGAAGCGGCAACGAAATTCAAGATGAAAGATTTTGTCTACCATGAGCTGCCCGGGGCCGATCACGGAACGGTGATCACGCAGGGCATTCCGGAAATCTTTGAGTACTTCGAGGCACATTCGAAATAAGCCGCAATGGACACGTGATCCAACATGGATTTGGGTAAACAGTGCTGGTGAACAGTGATGCCGAAGGCTGGTAGCCACGGAGCCGAACTACCCCATGACCCTTATGTAATGGCAGATGGCCGGCAAGATGCCACCGATTCTTTAGACGACGCGCGGTAAAACCAGGAGCGAATACACATGCGATTTAGACCGACAGCAAGGATGTTGACTCTAGCGATCTTTTTCGTGGCCATCGTCTGTATTTCAGGCTTGATGGCGCAGAATGCGAAAGTCACGATCGTGAATGCCCCGCTGAAGGACGCCCCTCCCTCGGGCCCCAATCAGATTGTCGTGGAGCATGACCAGGGGCTGGCGACCCATACGATCTATCGCCCGGCGGATCTTGGCAACTCCACGCACGGTCTTCTCGTGTGGGGCGAGGGCGGTTGTGCCAAAAACGGCCTGACATTCCCTGAGTATCTTGCCGAGATCGCCTCTTACGGATACGTGGTGCTGGCGGACGGCCCACCGGTCATAGCGGCCGGCGGCGCCAAAGGGAAGGGAGGGCCTCCGAAGGGCGCTCCTAAGGGGAAAGGGGCCGCTCCGAAAGGGAAGGCGGGCGCGGGTAAAGGACTTCCCTCCGATAACGGCAACATGACAGACGGCTCCGCGCTGATTGCCGCCATTGACTGGATGGAAAAGCAGGTCGCTGACCCGTCGAGCCGTTTCTACCAGAAGGTGGACACCAGCAAGGTCGCGGCGATGGGTATGTCCTGCGGCGGCCTGATGTCCTACGGCGCCTCCGCCGATCCGCGCATCGGAACCGTTGGTATCTGGAATAGCGGGCTGTTTAATAAGGATCAGAAGATCCTCGACGGCATTCATTCTTCCGTGATCCTCATCACGGGCGGGGAAAGCGACATCGCCTACGAAAATGGCAAGAGTGATTTCGAGGTGATGCCCAAGCGGGTACCGATCTTCTATGGCGTCTACCCGTCGGTGGGCCACGGCGGCACCTATAACCAGGACAATGGCGGACCGTTCGGCAAGGTCGCGGTGGCTTGGCTTAAATGGCAACTATCGGGTGACACGAGCCGAGCCGGCAAGGGTTACTTTGTTGGCGATAACTGCGTGCTCTGCACCGATTCAGAGTGGCGGGTCGACTCGCGCTCCCTGCGCTAAAGGGAGCAACCCACATAGAATCGGGAGCAGTTGCGGGATCGCGGGGCCGTGGGAAAACACCGTCGGGCACGCGGGCGTATAGTGTATTGAGTGCGCAACGATTCGTATTTGTTGCGTGAGCCATCATCTCGAATCGATGCAAACGATTAGAGGAATCGGAAGGAACCAGTATGAGTGCACCTAACTTTAGGACATATATTATCGCCGTGGGCTGTGCTTTCCTGTGCGCCGTAGCCAGCGCGCAGCCGCAAGCGGGAGGTCAGAACGAAGCTCCGACCGAACTCTATAACACGGCCAAACAGAAGCTCCTCGACGGGAAGCAGGTTTTTAGCTTTACCCAGTCGCGGTTTGACATCGACGGCTACTGCGAGTCGGCAAAGCATTACGATTACACGTGGTTCGAGATGCAGCACAGCACCCTCGAATTCCGCGACGTCGAACAGATGATCGCGGCGTGCCCTGAGGCCGGCGCCACGCCCATGATTCGCTTGCCGGACGCCCAGGAATTTCATATCCAGCACGCCACCGATATTGGCGCGCTGGGCGTCATCATTCCCACCGTGGATGATGTGGAACGGGCTCGGGAAGCGGTCAAATGGGCTCGGTTTCCTCCCGTCGGACGGCGCAGCGCGGGCGGAGGGCAGGCGCTCCGGCTCTGGGGACGCACCTATCGGCAGACCTTCAATGACAACGTACTGGTCGCCGTCATGATCGAAACCCCAACCGGGGTGGCGAATGCGTATGAGATCGCCCGCGTGCCAGGTGTCGACGTTGTGCTGATCGGCAACGCGGACCTCAGCTCACACACCGGCTGGTCGCAGGACGACGAACGCTACCAGGCGTTGATCACCAAGGTCTATGAGGACACCAAGCGGGCAGGCAAGATCTTCGGCCAGGCCAACGCGAGATATGCAAAGGGCCATCCGCTCAGCGGGGATTCATTCTTCTTCCAGAACGGACCGTCCAATGACGGCTACACCCCGCCACGGCGCGGCCCCGGCGGTCCGCCGCGGGAACAGACGCTCGAAGATCTGGGCGTGAAGGAAAAGTAGATCCCACATCCCTGCTGGGGGTGCTCAGCGCTTGACCCGCGCCTTGGGCACCCCCGGCAACGCTTCCCGAAAAACGTGGGAAGTTTTCTGCCTCCACCCGTCATCGACTGATCTGGCTGTTCTCTATCGCGGATTGGCGCCGGGGGGCGGCCCACCTCGGCCTCCGGGACCTCCGCCAGGACCACGGAGACCACCCCGACCTCCACGCCCCTGAGGAGCGTTCGGATCCGGCAGGGTCAGCGCCACCAGTTCCGCCGGAAACCCTCGATCTCCCACCGCCGCCGCGCCGCTATTGCGGCATCCATAAACTGGCTTGTCTAGCGGACCTTGTAGGATTCGCTGTGCCCGTTGCGACCGTTCGTGATGGTGAAGCTGCCGTCACGGGAAATCGACGCCTTGATCCAATGGCCTTCGTCAGCTTCGCCCCCGGCTGGATTGGCAATCCGATCTTCCTCGGTATTGTGATCCGCGTCGTTTCCGGTACCGGTGTGACCCTGCCAAATCGCCTCGATCCCGGGGATCTTTGCGATCGTTTCGTACCCCTCATTGCTGAAGCCCTTGCGAGCTCCGTTATTGACCACAACCACCTGAGGTTTCAGCGCCCAGATCAGGGCCGGCGCGCCGGATTGGCCATTCGAAAATCCATGGTGCGTCGCCTGAAACAGGCTCACCTCTCCGACCTTGTTGATTGGGCATGCCAGCTGGATTTCGCGATCCCAGGTCAGATCGCCGACATCGAGAAACGTAAATTTTCCAAAGGAGAGCAGGAAGCCGACGCTTTGTGCATTCTCGGTCAAATCCTCGGGCTTCCGTTCGGCGCCGTCACATAGTGGGTTGGCGGCCCCTCCGTTGATCGCTTCCCCGATCACTTTGCCGCCCGCGCTCACTACGGTAATATCGTCCACGCCACCCAACTTGAGCTTCTCCCCCGGATGAACAACGGACCGCTTTCCGGCAACGACATCGCTGTAATTCTTGAACATCTGCGACTCACGTTCGCCGGTCTCGACCGACTCTCCATGATCGATGTACCGGCCGATCGGGATGAGTTTCGCCAGCGCCGCCAAGCCGCCGACATGATCGAAGTGATAATGCGTGCTCACCAGGGTATCGATCTTGCTGACGCCGGCCGCCTTAGCCGCGGCAAGGATGCGTTGCTGCTGGATATCTCCCCGCCCCGGAAATCCGGAATCGACCAGCAGAGATTCTCCGCGTTGGCGAGACGATCAGCGTCGCCGCGCCTCCCTCGACATCAATCCAATAAATATCGAGCGTGCGGGGTTGCGCTTGCAGTAGGCCCGCCGATAACAGCCCAATCACGAGTGCGCCAATCAGATGCGCCGTGTGTATTCTTGCAGTCAACATACGATGATCTCTTCGCCGCCTAATCCTTACCAGTTCATGAATGAGCCGTCGGGCCGTTGATTCATCAGCATACCGGCCCGATAGGTATCGTACTGCGCCGATCTGCGTCAGCTGATCCACGTCCACGTCCACACCCAGGCCGGGACGCTCATTCGGCCACAATTTCCCGTCCCGAAAATCGTAAACCTCACGGAGATACGGCCACGTGCGGCTGCCGTCGCCCAGCATTTCCATCAGCGCGGTGACCGAGGTCGCCGAAAGGCAATGGACCAGCGCGGCCTCGGCGATCGGACCGGTGAAGTGCGGGATCATCCCGACATAGTGCGTTTCCGCAAGCGCGACAATCTTCATGAATTCGGAAATGCCGCCCACGTTGGGCAGCGTGACCCGAGTGTAGTCAATCAACTGCTTCTCGATCAACTCGTTGATGTCCCACTTGTAGCCGAACTGTTCGCCCACCGCGATCGGAACCCGCGTGCGCTCCCGGATCATCTCATAGGACATTACACCTTCGCTGCGAATCAGATCTTCACAAAAGTAGGGGTGCAGCGGCTCCAGCAGCGTCGCGAGATTGATCGCATCCGGCGGATCCAACTCCGTATGGAAATCGATCGCCCAGCCGCCGTCTCCGGCGCCCTTGTGCAGCTGGATGCAGTCCTCGTGCATACGCTGCACCAGTTCGAAACGGTCCACCACGCGCTGGCGGGGGTTGTCGGTGGCGTAACGATAGGTGCGGAATCCCGCCTCCCTGCAGGCACGCGCCGCATCTTCCAACGTGCCGCCTCTCGGCCGCGGGAACACCGTGGAGTACAGCTCCACATGATCCCGGGATTTACCGCCCAGCAGTTGCCAGATCGGGACGTCCAGAGCCTTCGCCTTGAGGTCCCAAAGAGCCAGATCCAGCGCGCCCAGGGAATGCAACTTCTCCCGGCCCGCCGGATAGAAGTAGCCGCGCATCATGCGCTGCCAGTGCTGATCGATGCGATATGGATCCAGCCCGATCAGCATCCGGGCGCACTCTTCCATCGTCCTGGGCTCACCGCCCTCGCCGATGCCGACCAGACCCCGCTCGGTCTCGATCATCACCACGTTCGTCGACTGGTTCACCATCGGCTGCCCCTGCCGGCCCTGGGCATCGCCAGGCGTGGTGAAGTACCGAACGACCTTGATCTTGTCTTCCGGTAAGGCAAAGGAGAACGCGCTCGGCGCGGTCCACACGCCGGCTCCGAGCGCACCCAGCGCGGTCAGGAAACTACGCCGGCTCGGCCGGGAATCGTTCCGTTCTCGGGCATTTCGATAGTTCTCGTTCCAATCCGGAATTACTTGTTTTCGCATAGTAGATCTACTTGTAAGAGGTGCATTATCGGCTCTCACTCATTGAGCGCCCGAGGAAGTCCTCTGCATTCTACAAACGGGAAAAGGTCAGGGCAAGGGGGACGAATGGCCAACAGCCCTCGTCGAATTGGACGGATGCTATTTTTTACGAGTCCTTCATGTGGAAGACGGGCGCGGTCTGATTACAGCAAGACGCGTTGGTGCGCGGAGCACACCGCACGAAACAAGGAAAGCCCCCACGGACCCGGGAGTGCGCGTGTTCCCCACGCACACTCCCGCTCGTCCGCCCTCGGGCCCAATCCCGTTACTGGCCCTTTGTAGACACGTGCCACTTCGGATCCTGACAGAAGCCGCAGTCTTTCCCCACGAACATTTTGCGAGCTTCCTGATTCCCGTCGAACTGCCACTCCAGCATTGCGACGGCGACTTCGGCGAAGATGCCGCCATTGGGCTGGCTGTAGGTGCCTCCGTGGCTCACGCCGTCGCGAGACATATGGACCGCCGGCACTTTGGTGATGCGCTGGAAGTCGTCCAAACCGTTCGCATAGGCGATATCGGAGCTGTCGCCCGTAACGATGAAGATCGGCGAATGCAGTTCATCCAGCCTGGACTTGTGGATATCCTCCATCGCAGGACCATTATTTCGGCCCTCCTCCGGGAGAAGGCCGCTGTTCCAGATCCCCACCAGCTTGACGCGCGGATCAGTCGCCACCGCATAGGACTGAATCCCGCCGCAGGACATCCCCATCACCGCGATCTTCGACGGATCCAGCTTGCCATTGTACGGACTGCCCGCCTTGCTGTTCTGCGCCAGCGCCCAATCAATCGCATCGGTCAGTTGGGAGGACTTGGTCGCCGGACCCGCCTGCGCCGCCGGACCCTTACCCTTGGCCGGAGCCTTCCCCTTACCTTTGGCCTTGCCTTTCGCACCGCCGCCGCCAGGACCCGCGGGCGCGGTCGGCGGACCGATCGCGATTGCCAGGAATCCATGCGAGGCAATCTCCATCAGGAAATTACGATGGGCCAACCCGCTATTCGAGCAGCCGCCGTTGCCCCAGGCGATGATCGGCAGTTTCCGCCCATTCAAATTATTCAGGTTCTGTGGCCGATACACGGTGTGTGTCGGAAGGCCGGGATCCTGTTCCAGAATGGCCGGATAGGGGCCGGTGCCCTCTTGCGCCGACGCGGCAGCGGAAACCAGCAGCAGTGCGATTGCGATTTTCTTCATGGTGCCTCCTGTGTATATTACATGTATACATGACTTGGCGAAACAGTGTACACCAGAGAGACCCGAAGGCGGAAGCTGCTCCGCCCCGGCCCCAGCAACCAGACGTCGCCGACGAAGCACGTTGCGCCTTTTCAGGGCGACTGGTAGGCTGGCCCTTTGTCGCATCCATGAAAGAACTGGTCAGATTTATGGGACTCGGCGTGGGCGTCCTCGCCGCCACGGCATCGGTGCTCCTGATGCAGGCACAGCAGGCGCCCACCAACAATTGGATCAATGCGAACTCCACCGGAACGCTCCCGGCACAGATGGAGTTCCCGACTCCTACCGGAAGAGTTGGGATCCTGCTTGCCGACGGCCCCGTGGAAATGAGCGGGCATCCGTTCTTCACCGCGCTGGGCAGCAACGGCCGCGCGTGCGTCACCTGCCATCAACCCGCCTACGGGATGAGTTTTTCGGCCGAAGCCGCGCGCGCCCTGTGGCGCCAGACCAACGGGAAAGATCCGCTCTTTGCGGCGATCGATGGATCCAATTGCCCGGACCAACCCCAGGAACTCGAAGCGTCCCACTCCTTGCTGTTGAACCGCGGCCTGGTCCGGATATTCCTTCCGGTCCCCGAAGATGCCGAGTTCACCATCGAAGTCGTCAGCGATCCGCCGGGATGCAATACCAGCCCGACCTATGGCCTGAACAGCCCGACGCCCACCGTTTCGGTCTACCGCCGGCCGCGCGTCGCCGCCAATCTGAAGTATGTGACCAACGCGGGTCCGCCGATCGTGCTGAAGCTCGGCGCGCTCGCCGATACCGATCCGGCCACCGGCCGCCCCGTCGGCATGAACATGATGGCCGATGCCCGCGAGCCGACCCTGACCACGCAAGCCTACAGCGCGGCAACGGGGCACGGACAAGCATCGTCGCTCACCCCCGAGCAGTTGCAGCAGATCGTCGACTTCGAAAGTCAGGTCTATATGGCGGAGGTGTACGATCGCAATGCCGGAAGTCTGATTGAACCGGACGGCCCCGAAGCTCTCGGACCCAAGGCGATGTCCGACCATCGGCCCGGCGTCCTCGGCGATCACGACTACGATCCCGTATTCCGTTTCTTCGATAAGTGGAAGGACCTCGGCGGTAATCCCCAGGCCGACTTCCGCGCTTCCGTAGCCCGCGGCGCCGACATCTTCATGTTCCGGCAATTCTGGCTGCGTGACGCGACACACATCAATACCATCGGGCTGGGAAATCCCATGAAGCGAACCTGCGCAACCTGCCATAACGCTCAAATGACCGGGCAGGATTTGTCGGCCGGCTGGGTGGACCTCGGCACGAACAACTACCCCCGCTGGACGGAACCTCCTTTATATAGCGAGCAACAGGAATTGCCGGTCTTCAAGGTGACCTGCAAGGACACCGCGCCGCCCCATCCTTATATAGGACGCGTGATCTACACCACCGATCCGGGCCGTGCGCTGATTTCCGGAAGGTGCGTCGATGTGGGCTCCATCGTGATGCAGCAGTTCCGCGGCCTCTCCGCGCGGGCGCCCTATTTTGCCAATGGCTCTGCCAAGAACCTCCGCGAATTGGTCGACTACTATGACCGCCGGTTCGACATGAAACTCAACGAAACCGAAAAGCAGGACCTGATCAATTTCCTGGGGGTGTTATGAACGGCAGAATCTTCCTGGCCCTGGCGCTCCTTCCCGCCGCCTTCGCGCAACAGCGGATTAGCTTCGTCTCCTGCCCGATTGTGCGGGACACCAAATCGGTTCCCTGCTTCCTCGCCGAACACGATGGCGAAACCTATTTCCTCGCCATCCAGCAGGACATCCGCGCCGAGCAATATCCTCCGCAGTTGCTGCATGAAGTGCTGGTGGAAGGAACGGTGGTTCCGGGTCCGCGCGTCTGCGGCGGCATCCCGCTGAAGCCCATCCATCTCTCGGTGCTTCCCGAAGTCAATCTCGCGTGCAATACGATCCTGCCCGCCGAACCCGGCATTGATCCTCCGCCGCACCGCCGGCCCGCTGGACCTTCCACCCGGGACATCCCCGCCGACGCTCCGCCGGAGCCCGCCCCCGCGCCACCGGAGCGCTTCACCCCGCCTTTCCAGGAGCGCGAGTTTACGATCGACTACGATTTCGACAGTGCATTTCTGTTCATGAGCGACACGGCCGTCGTCCGTCAGGCAGCGTCGTTCGTGAACGCCTCCAAAGCGAAATCGGTGGAGATCACCGCCCATCGCGGGGCCGTCCTGCTCTCCAACGGCGAGGTCATGACCGAAAACGAAAATATCGCGCAGCGTCGAGCCAAGTCCGTCGCGGATCTTTTAGGTGGATTGGGCGTCGACCCGAAGTCGATCACCGTGCGCGTCGCCCCGGACGTCGTGAAGCCCGACGGTATCTCCGATCCGGACCATCGCACGGTATCGATTCGCGTGACGCCGTAGCCTGACCAAGCCTCAGCGCCCCATGGCCGTCATCAATACAATCTGCCGCCGCGACATTGGGTATCCATGACGTATCCAGAGCATATACACTCGGTTGACGAGTGCATCCTCGGTCCATAGAATGATCAGGAAACATCGCATGGAAAGGCCGATCATGACCTCGCCTATCCGGTCGCGCTACGCCGCCCTAATCCTCGGCTTCTTTGCCTGTACGTCTGCGCTGGCCCAGGAAGGGCAGACCTACGTGCGCAGTTCGCTCTATGTCCCGGTGCGAGACGGCACACGACTGGCGATGAATATCTACCGGCCCGCGGTGAACGGCGTCGCGACCGACAGCCCGATGCCAGTGATTTTCATGTTCACCCCCTATCGCGCCCGCTATCGTAATCCGGCGGGAAACGTTGTTCAGTTGTCTCAGGCAAGTAGCATGGGGCTGATGCGTCTGCTCGACGCGGGCTATGTGATCGCCGAAGCCGATATCCGCGGCAAGGGAGCGTCCTTCGGGGCCAGGCGCGGATTTCAGGATCGCACCGAGGCGCGGGACGGTTACGATCTGGTCGAATGGCTCGCCTCGCGTCCCTTCTCGAACGGCATCGTCGGCATGGCCGGTTGTTCCTATCTGGGAGGCAGCACGATGCATGTGGCCACCACCGCGCCGCCTTCCCTGAAAGCAGTGTTCATCGGCGCCTCCGACATCGACAAGTTCGATTTCGTCCGCCGTGGCGGCATCACCGCGCAATTCAACACGCGTCCGGATGAACCGCTCAGCGACGACCTGATGAGCATTCCCGTAGACGAGGACTCCGACGGAACCCTGCTGCAGGAAGCGGTAGCCCAGCACGCTGGCAATACGCCGATGGCCCCGCTCTGGTATTCGATGCCGTTTCGCGACAGCGTGTCCCCGCTGACCGGCGATGCGTTCTGGGAAGAAGTGGGTCCGTATACCTACTTCGACGACCTGCGTAAGGCGGGCATCGCGACCTACTTTTGGGGCAACCTGAAGGACGAGCCCACCAGCCAGGTCATCCTCGCAGCCGCGAATCTGGACGGGAAACTGCTCGTCGGCCCAGGGTCCCACTGCGCCGCGCCTCCGGATTATGATCTCGGTGGCGAAATCCAACGTTTCTTCGATCACCATCTGAAGGGCATCGATAACGGGATCGACCGGGAGCCGAGATACACCTGGTGGGTGGAGAATGCTCCGCCGGCCGAGCACTGGCAAAAGAGCGACGACTTGCCCGGCGCAAAAGCGCAGCACCAGTTCCTCTTTCTCGGAACCGGTAACGGCACTGCCGGAGCGCTGAGCACAGAGAAGCAACCCGATGGGCAAGAAACCTTCCCCGTCGACTATGACCTGGGAGCAGGCGAGTATTTCGCCTTCTGGGTCGATCCGCAGGATGAACACGGGCTGACCTTCACCGGCTCGCCGCTGACCCGGGATCTCAAATTGGAGGGCTATCCTGTGGTGAATCTCGAAGTCAGCGCCGACCGGGAAGACATCAATGTATTCGCTTACCTTGAGGAAGTGGATATGGAAGGCAAGCCGCAGGTGCTGGCCATGGGTCGCCTGGCGGCCTCCTATCGGGCAACCGCTCCGGCTCCGTATGACACCCTGGGCCTCCCCTGGCATCCGGGCCGCAAGCAGGATCACAAACCGTTGGTGCCGGGCGAACCGGTTTTCATGCAGATCGCGCTCACGCCGGTGTCGCGGATCATCCCCGCCGGCCATCAACTGCGCGTAACCGTGACCGGAGCGGATCCACGGCAGCGCAATCTGGCCGATATCCGCCAGGATCCAGCGCCGCGCATCACGATTCATACCGGTGAGGACGCAGGAACGCGTATCGAGTTGCCCGTGTTGAAGTGAGGCGAAGTGAGGTGCGGCGCCAGGGCACGCCGGAATTCCCCCGTGCGCGACCGCCGTAGAGCCGTATCCGAGAGGAGATCAAGGAAACAAATGAAGACCGCGCTGGCTATATTGATCGCCGCAGCGACCTGTTTGACCGCGCAGGAATTGCCGCTCTGGCCCGGTGGCGCACCGGGCTCAGAAGACTGGACCGTGCCGGAATCGGCACGGACTTCCCCCAACGGCGACCGCATCATCTCAAACGTCAGCAATCCCACTCTTGCCGTATTCCTGCCCGATCCCTCCATCGCGACCGGCACCGGAATCGTGATTGCTCCGGGCGGCGCGCTACGGGTGTTGGGCTATGACAATGAGGGCGTCAAGGTCGCCGAATGGCTGAACAGCAAGGGCATCGCGGGCTTCGTGCTGAAATATCGCACAGTGCAGGATGGGGCCGCTGGACCGCCCCGGGGCTTCCGGCCTCCCGGCGATGCGGCGCCACAGGAAATCGACATGCCGAAAGCCAACGCGAATCCCGCCAAAGGCGATCCCGTGACGGCACGCGTATTTGAGTTGGCGGTCGAGGACGCGCAGCAGGCGATTCGCATGATTCGGAAGAACGCCACCGAGTGGAATGTAAATCCCGAACGCGTCGGCATCATGGGATTCTCGGCGGGCGGGGGCGTAGCGATCGGAACCGCGCTCGCCGAACGCACCGATGCCTATCCGGATTTTCTGATCACGCTCTACGGGCCTTCCCTGATGGACGTCAACGTGCCGGAGTACGCGCCACCGCTGTTCATCGCGGTCGGATCCACTCACTTCAATGTCACCAAAGGATTGCTGGAGCTTTTCAAAGTCTGGAGGGCGGCCGGCAAACCGGTCGAGATGCACGTCTACGACCAGGTGAGCGGCGGATTCGGCATGAGCAAGCGAGGCCTGCCTGTCGATGGCTGGACCGATCGGCTGTATGAATGGATGATTGCGCGAGGCCTGACAACAGCGCGATAGGAGACCATTTCCCGCTTTGGAATCCAACCGTACCTGTTTCTCCGGCCCGCGTCCTTCTTTTACAGGCGCTCTCAGTCGAGCGTCTTTCGAAATCTCATCGCACTGATGATCAGTGTCGCCACACCGAACACCGTCATCGACATGACCTGCGGCCAAAGCACGGAGAACCCGACGCCCTTCAGAAAGACGCCGCGCACCACTTCCATGAAGTACCGGAGCGGATCGAGATAGGTCAGGTACTGGAAGAAAACCGGCATGCTCCGAATCGGAAACGTGAACCCGCTGAGCAGGAACATCGGCAGGAACAGCAGAAAGAACGTCATCATGGCCTGTTGCTGGGTTTGAGAAATCGTGGAGATGAACAAGCCCGCCCCGAGAGTGCTCAGCAGGAACACGGTCGCGCTGGCCATCAGAAACAGGAAGCTTCCCCGCAGCGGAACCTCAAAGATCACGAGCGCCACCACCGTCATAATCGCCATTTGGACCAGCCCCAACATCGCGAACGGAAGCGTCTTTCCCAGCATCAATTCGATCGGCCGGATGGGCGTCACCAGCAGTTGCTCGAGCGTGCCGATTTCCTTTTCCCGAACCACGCTCATCGCCGTCAGCATCACGGTCACCAGCGCCAGGATGTTGACCAGCACTCCGGGCACAAAGTACACCCGGCTGAGAAGGTCTTCGTTAAACCAGACCCGGGTTTCGGCGTCCACGCCGGGAAACTTCATGGCCGCGGCATTCCCTCTTCCGACGGCGAGCCGCTGGAACTCCTGCTGCGTGTATTTGGTGTTGAAGGCCGCGATCAGTTCCGTCGAATACTGGGTGACAATCGACGCCGTGTTGGAATTGGTCCCGTCCACCAGTACTTGCACCGAAGCGAGGTCTCCATGCTGGATATCCTTTTCGAAGTCCGCGGGCACCACGACGACGGCCATCGCCTCACCCCGGTCAAACACACCATCGATCTCCCCGGTGTCGCGCAGATCACGCAGGATCTCGAACTTCGGGGACGCCTCGAATCCCTCTCTCAATTCGCGGCTCAGAAACGAACGGTCCTCGTCCAGCCACATCAGCCGCGTGGTTTCGACGTCGAGGTTCACTGCAAACCCGAACACGATCAGCTGCAGAATCGGGGGAACGAACAAAACGATGCGCAGCTTTGGGTCACGCAACACCTGTCGCATTTCCTTCTGGACGATCTTCGCGACTCGCTGGGAACTCAGCATCACGCCATCTTCCCTCCCACCAGCCGGGTGGTTACCAGAAATACCAGCGATGCATACACGAAGAGAAAGAACAGTTGGCCGGCCAATACTTCGAAGCCAAGCCCCTTCAGGAAGGTTCCCTGAAGAATCGTGATGTAGTAGCGGGCCGGGACGAGGTGCGTCAGAACCTGGATCACGGGCGGCATATTTTCAATCGAGAACACGAACCCCGACAGCAGAAATCCGGGAAGAAACGAACTGAAAACACCGGTCAGGAAGGCAAGCAACTGGTTGCGTGTCAAGGCCGATAGCAGGATCCCCCAACCCATCGCGCCACATAAGAACACCAGCGTGCTGCTGGCCAGCAGCAGCAGGCTGCCCCGGAACGGTACCTGAAAGACGAAGATCCCGGCGGCGATGGCGATAATCGAGTCCACCAGGCCCACGGTGAAATACGCCGCCATCTTCCCGAGCACCAGTTCGGCGGGCCGTATCGGCGTGGAAAGCAGTTGTTCCATCGTGCCCGTTTCCCACTCCCGGGCGATCGTCAATGACGTCAACAGCGAAGCGATCACCATCAGAATCACCGCGATCAGCCCCGGCACGATGAAATTCTTCGACTCGAGCGTCTCGTTGTACCAGATACGAGGCTTGGCCTGCACCGCCGGGTGTAGCCGCAGGCCGGTCCGTGACTCGACGATTTCCGCCATCACGTTGGCCGAGTAGGTCAGAATCAGCGTCCGCGCATACCCCACGGCAATCGTGGCCGTGTTGGAATCACTCCCGTCGATGATCAACTGCAGGGATGCCCGCCGCCCGCGATCGACATCTTCTCCGAATCCGCCCAACAGCACCAGGCCGACCACGCAGCGGCCTTCGTCAATCAGCCGCGAAATTTCCGGGACCGACGTCCGGTAACCGTCCACCTGGAAATAGCGCGACGCTTCAAACTGAGCAATAAAATCGCGGCTCTGCGGCGTACGATCCAGATCCACCACATACACCGGAATCTTGTCCACATCCAGCGACAGCGCAAAGCCGAACAGCACCAGCAGCAGGACCGGCAGCGCCAGCGCCATCGTCAGGCTCCGGGAATCCCGCAGCACGTGCAGGAATTCGTTCCGCGCCATCGCCTTCGCTCGCCGCAGGTTCATCGTGCCCGGCCTCTCTGTTGGTCTTCGCCTTCTGTCGGTTCCGCGGAGGTCTGCCCCACCTCGGTGGATGCTTCAATGTTAAAGGACGGCGAGTCAATTGACTATATAGGGATGGAGCCCGGTTCTTCGTGGAACGATTCGTGGCCCGGATTCCTGCAATGGCTCGCCCCGGGTTCGAAGGACCCGGGAAACCGGAGAAACCGCGACGTATGGATATAATGAACGGGCCCGGCGGCCAACCCGCTCAAACCGGACGGCATCCGGACCCGAGGCGCCATGTTTGGGCCGGCGGCTCCGATAACAAATCTGTATCGTTCCAGAAGAAGAAAATATTGGCCCTTTTCTTTCCATTGAGATAGGGTTAGGATCGGCTGGGTGTCCTGGGCGAGATAACCTCTTCGTGCCCAGAATGGACCGGCGAGGATAAGCATGCCGATCTTTGAATACAACTGCCTCGCGTGTGGCGAGCAGTTTGAACATCTGCTGCGCAAAGCCGGCGATCCGGTGCAGTGCCCAGCGTGCGGAAAAGATCAACTGCGGCGGCTGATCTCACTGTCGAGCGTGGGTTCGGAAGCCCGGAGCGCGGCAAATCTGCGGGTTGCGCACAAACAGGCCGCTGCCAAGCGCCAGGAAAAACAGCGCAGCGCACATGCGCATCACCACGAGCACTTCGGGGACGCAACAGGAGGGGCCAAGTGAGCCATCTGCCAGATACAAAAAAACTCCTGTGGGGAGGTCTGGTGCTGACCGCCGGGCTGGTGGGATTCCAGCAGGTCGGCAGCAGCCAGAGCGGCAACGCCACCGCGACGACGCCTGAATCCGCGCGGGCGCTGCTCGATCAATACTGCGTCGGTTGCCATAGCGATGTCGCGAAGGTCGCGAATTTCTCTCTCCAAAGCGCGGATATCCACGAGGTCGGCCATCACCCGGAGATCTGGGAGCCCGTGATCCGCAAGATGCGGGCGGGCATGATGCCGCCTCCCGGCATGCCCCGCCCCGATCTGGCTGCCTATAACGGTGTCCGCGATTGGCTGGAGAACGAAGTGGATCAGGCGGCCCCGCACAATCCCGGCTCGATTGTGCTGCACCGGCTGAATCGCACCGAATACAAGAATGCGATCCGAGACCTGCTGGACCTCGAAATCGACGTCAACAGCATGCTTCCGCCGGACGATTCCGCGCGGGGATTCGACAACATCGCCGGATCGCTGACCATCTCGCCGACCCTGCTCGAAGCCTACAACACGGCGGCCTCGCGGATCGCGCGCATGGCGGTCGGTTTCTGGAAGTCGCCCACCGAAGCGGCCTACATCGCACCCACCGACACTTCGCAGACCGAGCGCCTGGAAGGGCTCCCGCTGGGAACGCGCGGCGGCATGGCCGTGCCGCACGTGTTTCCCTCCAACGGCGAGTATACGTTCCAGATCCAGAATCTCGGCGTGGGGAAGTTCATCCCGGACGAACAGCTTGCGATTTTCATTGATGGGGAACTGGTCGCGCTTGCACAACTACGAAGGCGTCGGGCTGACCGCCAACAATGCCGCCACCGGTGACGGCTCCATCGACATCACGATTCCGGTCAAAGCCGGCTCGCGCCTGGTCGGCGTGACCTTCATGGCGGACAATTATCGCCCCAGCCTGTCGATGATCAAGCAGTATGATCGCAAATCGCTGGAGAACAACTCGATCCCGCAGCTGCAGTATCATCCGGCGATCGGCACGCTGCGCATCCGTGGACCCTTCGTGCCCACCGAGCCGGAAGACTCCGCCAGCCTGCGCAAGGTCTTCACCTGCGAGCCGGCCAACGCCGAACAGGAGCAGGCCTGCGCCAACCAGATCCTGACGACGCTGATGCAACGCGCGTTCCGGCGTCCGGTGATCGACGCAGGATATGGAATGGGTGCTGGGCTTCTACCAGGACGGACGCCGCGAAGGAACCTTCCGCGACGGCATCGAGCTCGCGCTATGGCGCATTCTGACCAGTCCGCAATTCCTGATCCGCGCCGAGCAGGAACCGGATAACGTCGCCCCGGGCGAGCCCTATCGCATCTCCGATCTGGAGCTCGCCTCGCGCCTGTCCTTCTTCCTATGGAGCAGCATCCCGGACGACCATCTGATCGAGGTCGCGGCGGCGAATCGCCTTCATGAACCCGAAGTGCTGCAGCAGGAAGTTCAGCGGATGCTGGCCGATCCCAAGGCCGACTCGCTGGTGAAAAATTTCGGCGACCAGTTGTTCTATCTGCGCAACCTGCCCTCCACCTCGCCCGACGGCTTGTTCTATCCGAACTGGGATGACGAACTGCGCCAGAGCTTCCGCCGCGAAACCGAACTCCTGTTCCAGAGCATCATCCAGGAAAACCGCAGCGTTCTGGATCTGCTGGACGCCGACTACACATTCTTAAATGAACGGCTTGCCAAGCACTACGGCATACCGAATATCTATGGATCGCATTTCCGGCGCGTGGATCTGGGACCCGAACTCGACTACCGGCGCGGGTTGCTGGGCCAAGGCAGCGTTCTGGCGCTGACCTGGCAGCAGAATTTCCGGACCTCGCCGGTAAAGCGCGGCGTCTGGGTGCTGGAGAATATCCTGGGCACGCCGCCGCCGCAGCCTCCTCCGAACGTTCCTCCGCTGGAGGACACGGCGGGCGAAAATAAGATCATGACCCTGCGCGAGCAGATGACCATGCATCGCAAGAACGAACCCTGCGCGAGCTGTCATAAGCTGATGGATCCCATCGGGTTCGCGCTGGAGAATTTTGATGCGGACGGCTCCTATCGCACCATGCAGGGTGGCGATGGCGGAGTGCCGATCGACGCAGCGGTGACGATCTGGGACGGGACCGACGTCGACGGCCCGGTAGAGCTGCGCGAAGCGCTGATGCAGTACTCGCCGCAATTCGTTCGCATGATTACCGAGAAGATGATGACGTTCGCGCTCGGCCGCGGCGTTGAATATGAGGATATGCCGGTGCTTCGATCCATCGTGCGCGATGCGCACCAGGACGATGACCGTTTCCAGGCGATTCTGATGGGGATCATTAAAAGCGATCCGTTCCAGATGCGCGTGAAGCAGGTAGAAGAGTAGCTCTCCGAAAAAGCTGCTAAGGGTAACTCAAAGATAAGTTCGGGAGGTTGAGCATGTTTCTCACGAAAAAGTACATTCCCCGGCGGACCTTTCTGCGTGGCGCGGGCGTCGCGATCGGATTGCCGCTGCTTGATAGCATGGTGCCGGCGCAAACCGCGGTGGAGAAGACCGCGGCGGCCCCGGTCCCGCGTTTCCTGGGCATCTGGCATCCGCATGGCGCGGCTCCCGGCTACTGGAGTCCTCTGCAGGAAGGCAAGGATTTCGACTTCTCCTTCATCACTAAGCCGCTGGAGCCCTACCGCGAGAAGCTGACGCTGATCAGCGGCCTCGACATGCCCGAAGCGATGGCGACCACCGAGGAACCCGGCGGCGACCATGCGCGCGGAGCCGTGCTGCTGTCGGCTGCGCGTCCGCGCCGCAACGCGGTAAGCCCCTATCTCGGCGTGACGCTGGATCAGTTGGTTGCCCAGAAGTACGGCACCGACACCATTCTGTCGTCGCTGCAGTTGGGCGTCGAAGAGGACGGCAACTTCGGGAACTGCAACTGGGGCTATAGCTGCGCCTATACGAACTGCATTTCCTGGACCTCGCCGGTGACCCCGCTCCCCACCGAAGTGAACCCGCGGGTCGCCTTTGAGCGGCTGTTCGGCGATGGCACCAGTCCCGAGGAGCGCCGCCGCGCCCGCAGCAAGAGCGCCAGCATCCTGGACTCGGTCGCGCAGGAGATCACGTTCTTCAAGCGTCCGCTGGGCGCCGGCGACATCCAGCGCCTGGATACCTATCTCGAAAACATCCGCGAAATCGAGCGGCGCATTCAGATCGCCATGGAATCGACGGTGAAGGAGCCGTCGGAGGAAATCCCCTTCGGGCTGCCGGAGAAAAAGCACCTCCACTACCTGCTGATGTACGATCTGATGGCGCTGGCGTTCGAGGGCGACCTCACCCGCTCGGCGACGTTCATGCTCGGCAAGGATCTGTCGGGCTCCAGCTTCCCGGAATCCGGCTTCAACGGCTCCTGGCACGGTTCGTCGCATCACGGCGACAAGCCCGACAACATCGCCAACTACGCCAAGATGAATCGCTATCACGTGGAGAACCTGGCCTACTTCGCCGAGAAGCTGGCCAACACACCCGATGGCGACGGCACGCTGCTGGATCACATCATGATCTACAAGGGCAGCAACATGGGCAACTCACACCGGCACGCCCACATCAAGGTTCCGGTGATTCTGCTGGGCGGACTCAACGGTAAGTTCCAGGGCAACCGGCACATCGTGTTCCCGGACAATACCGAGCGCACGTCGAACATGCTGCTCGCGCTGCTGCACAAGTACGGCATCGCCGAGATTCCGAAGTACGACGTCGCGGGCCGGCAAGTGGGGACGCAATCCACGTTCGGCTCCAGCACAACGCCGCTTTCGCTTTAGTTATGCGCACCGTTTACGCCATCGGATTCTTCGCGATCCTGACCTCCGCCGTTCCGGTTGCGGGCCAGTTCGGCCGGGCCACGCGCCCCAAGATCGAACGGCCGGACGGTCCGGTGTGGAAGGTGATCCGCGCTAACTGCACCTCTTGCCATGGGATCGACGACTATGCGTTCCATGCGCTGGATCGCGCGGGTTGGCAGAAATTGATTGCCGACAAGCACAAGCCCGGCGACGCAACGCTGTCCGGCGCCGACCAGGCGCTGCTGCTTGACTGGCTGGTGGAGCGATTCGGCCCGGAGTCGAACCCGTTTCCAAGAACCTATATTCCTCCCGAGATCACAACGTTCTTCTCTGACCCCGAAGCATTTCGCCTGATGGAGCGGGCCTGCACCGGCTGCCATGGCGTGGAGCGCGTGCAGGGGGCTCGCATGGCGACCGAAGACTGGCGCGTGACGCTGGTCGATATGCGCGAGCGCGGCGCGGAGCTGAGCGATGAAGAACTCGAGCAGTTGGTCGAATGGCTGGCCAGAGTCTGGGGAACCAACCGGGATAACTGATGACGGATCGCATCACCAAACTTTTCGGATTCACCGCGGCGATGTTGACCGCGGTGTTGCTCATTGCCGCGGAAGGACCCTCGGGGTCGAATGCTGGAATGGAACTTTCCGCGACCTCGGCGAATGTCAGCGGCGCGCCGGAGAACGTCCGGTTCGAGATCGTGCGGTGGTCCACCGACGCCGAGCGCGACCACCTGATGAAGGCTTGGGAGCTGAAGCTCGAGGAACCCGAAGGGCGTGGAAAAGGTTCGGCCAAGGGAAAAGGCAAGGCTGCACCCAAAGGAAAGGGTCGCGGACCGGCGGAAGAGGAAGAGCCCAGGATTCCGGAAGCCGAACTGGCCAAGGCGCTGCAGGAGACGGCAACGGTCGGCTATCTTTGGCCGGCGTCCAAGCTGGCCGGATATGCATTGCGGTATGCCGGGAAAGTGGAGAATCCGGACGGATCGCAGCGGATTGTGCTGATCACGCAGCATCCGTTGGGCGAACTCGATCAGCTCTGGAACCCTGCGTTCCCGGGCGGCAGGAATGACTACGAGTTCTCGGTGATTGAGCTGCGGCTCGACGCCAACGGAAAGGGCACGGGGAAGGCTTCGCTGGCCGGCAAGGTCGCGGCTGATCCGGGCGCGAAGATGGTTGCGCTGGAAAACTATAACGCGCTGCCGGTGGTGTTTGCCGACATCCGCCCCGCCGAACAACCTTAAGGACGGTTTGCAAGGACAGTTTGCTATGAAACGTGCATGGAAGTGGAGTTTCGCGGTTGCCCTTTGGGCCCTTTGGCTTGGCTGCGCCATGGCGGCGTCCGCCCCGAGCGAGGTCGCCAATGCAGCCCAGCGCGGAAACATCGGAGCCGTTCGTGACTTGATCGGGAAGGGTGCCGACGTCAACGTGCCGCAGGTGGACGGAAGCACCGCGCTGCACTGGGCCGCGGAAGCCGACAATGTAGAACTGGTAAAGCTCCTGCTCCAGGCCGGGGCCAATCCCTCGGCCACGAACGTCACGGGCGCGACGCCGCTGCTCCTGGCCGCGCAAAACGGCAATGCGGCGCTCCTGGACGTGCTACTCTCCGCCGGCGCGGACCCGAATGCCCCGCTGACGAGATCGAACGATACCGCGATCATGATGGCGGCCCGGACCGGCAGAGTGGACGCGGTCCGCACGTTGCTGGATCACGGCGCGGATGTGAACGCGCAGGAAACCTGGGGCGGGACCTCGGCGCTGATGTGGGCCGTGCAGGAAGGACATCCCGAAGTGGTGAAGCTATTGCTCGACCGCGGAGCCAATGTTCACGCGAGATCCTATTACGTGCCTTCCGCATCGGGACGTGGCTTTGAAGGTGCGACGCCGGTCCCTGAGAAGCCCGAGGGCGACTTCGAGGAATTCTCCAGCGGCTGGATGACGCCGTTGATGTTCGCCGCTCGCGAGGATCATGTGGACTCGGCGCGGTTGCTGCTCGATGCCGGCGCGGATATCAACGCGCAGGCCGCCGACGGCAAGGATTCCCTGTCGCTGGCGCTGTTCGACGGCAGCTACAACGCCGCGGACTTCCTGATCGATCGCGGCGCGGACGTCAACCAGCAGGACGCGCAGCGCTTCACGCCGCTGTTCTGGGCCGTGGATCGCCGCAACATGGAGACGGCGCCGAATTTCCCGTGGATGCAGACGCGCGACCCGCTGCCGATCATCCAAAAGCTGCTGGATCGGGGCGCTGATCCGAATGCACTGATTAACGCGACGCCACGCGCCCGCATGCGGGAAGGATCGCCGCGCCTGGTCTACGCCACCGTGCTCACGCGCACGGCGCTGGCGGGCGACTTCGAACTCGCGAAGCTGCTGCTTTCCTACGGCGCCGACCCCAACATCATTTCCTCGGATCGCGAAACGGTGCTGATGGCCGCCTGCGGCACCGGCTTCATCAGCGGCTATCACAGCGAGCGGCCGCCCGCCGATCGCCTCGCGCTGGTGAAGCTGCTGGTGGAAGAGCTGGGGCTCGACGTAAACGCCGCGGACAACTACGGCATCACGCCGCTGATGGTGGCCGCCAACCTGGGCGACATCGAGATCGTCAAATACCTGATCTCGCAGGGGGCGGACCTCGGCGCGCATGATCTCGGCAAGAAGAACGACGGCGCGTTCGGGTCGAGCGTGGAGCCGCTGATGCCGATTGACTACGCGATCGGCGTCGGCACCTTCCGGCCGAACAACGCGATCGTCATGCACGAGGAGCTGATGAACTACATGGCCGGGGAGATGGCCAAGCGCGGCATCCAGCACACCACATCGGAGTGCACGCTGCGCGGCTTCACCTGCGCGCAGGCCAACGTCGATCCGAAAACGGCGACGCCCGCCGAGATCGCCAAAATTCGCAGGATCCAGATCGGCTACCAGGTCGATGGCATTACGGGTGGCCTCGCGACCGGCGATCAGGACCAGCAATAAGAAGCGGCAACGCAGTGCTCCGGCGGAGGTGCACCACTGCGTTCGAACTCCCGCCTGAACTTGAACCTCAGGACCTCAGCGCTCGGTCTCCGCCATCAGATCCAGGATCCCGTCCACGATCGCCGACTCCGCGCATCCCGGCTTCAGTCGCGAGGAGACGACTTCGAAGGTATACATTCCATAAGCGGCATCATTCGGAATATAGCCGGAGCGGGCCGATCCATTGGTCAGGGTCGCCATCATCGTCCAGTTGAAGGGAGACTCTTTCTTCAGCCGCTGGGCGATCAAATTGAAGACCTCTGCATTCACGGCGCCAATCATAATGTTGCCGAGCTTCAGCAGCCCCAGCCGGATCTCCACCGGATCGGCATCTTTATAGTTGCCGGCGAACCCCGCGCGGCCCGTATCGGTGCGTTCCCTGCCCGGACAACTGACGGTTGTTTGTCGCCCCTCGATCTCGAAATTCGATGAGGTGCGATCCATCTCCCGCATCACGCGCTTCACTTCCTCGCCCAGAAACTGCCCCATGGAAAGGATCATCTGCTTCTGCTGGTCCATCAGCTTGGCTACTTCCGGATCCTGCCGATCCAATCCCTGACCTCCGGGAGGCATGGAGTTGCTGATGTCGATGCCACGCGAGGCATACTCCTTGATGCGGATCTCGCGCAGGTCATAGGTTTGCTGAAAGTAAATCGGATTTTGATCGCCCGAAGCTCCGCTGGACCATAGCGCCACGATCTCATCGTCGAACGAGTCTTCGATGTACTTTGACGTCGTCCCCGGCGCATCGCCGCTGACCAGGTCGAGCTGACCGACAGCCACGCCATGCATCGCGTAGTTGTAATAGACGGCAATCGGATTTCCGTTCATGTCTTCGAACTTGATCACCGAGACGGTCTTATCCGAAGGACCCTCGTAGTTCGCGCCCTCCCACCAGCGCTTCGTCTCCGGATCGATGATGTTGCGATTCACATTGATATAGGAGACACCGGTCCCGTAGCCGACGCGCGCGGGTTGCATATTCTGCTGCGCCAGACGCACCGATTCCACGATCTTTTCCGCATAGCCAGGGCCCTGCTGCCGGGGCACGCTGTGCGTATGCGTCGCCGTGATCAGCAGATTCGTCGAGCCGGGATCCCCAGTTCGCTCTCCACTTGACTGGAAACCTGCCGCCACAGCGGATCAGGAATCCCGCCGGCGTCCACGGTGACCAGAGCCGCCGCGGTGGAGCCGTTGCCGATCACGATCGCCCGCGTATAGATATGATCCAGGATTCCTTGATAGAGTCCGGTCAGTTCGGTCTCGGCAGGAGTCACGTCTACCTTTGCCGCGCCCACTTGGAGCCCTTGCGCGGAAGCAATCAGCGGGATTCCCAGCGCCGCGATCGTCATGGCCGCAGTCAACGATGTCTTCATGGTTTTCACTCCTTCGAATAAAACGCGACTCGATCTATTGTTGGCAGGAATAGTTCGCGCCATCTTCCGGATCGCCCGACCCTTTGTATTGCGCGTGCTCCGGATAGGCGCACAGAGGGCGGCTCCGGCCGGGGAACGCGCGTCCGGTCGCCATCACCGATTCAGGCGCCTTATCGTTCTCCACCCAGTTTACGGCCGCGCTCAGCATGTCGAAATTATCGAGCGTAGCGCTTCCGCCACTGCAATGCCCCATGCCTGGCGATAGAAACACCCGGCTCCACTCGCGCACGTCCGACGGACCGCCGTTGGCCTCCGTCATGCGCTGATAGTAGTCCAGCGTGTCTTTCGCCGAAAACCATGGATCACTCAGCCCGTGATAGAACAGCAGTTTGCCGCCATGGGAGGAGAACGTATTCAGGTTGACCCAACTGTAGCTGTCGCCCAGGCGCGAGACCGGATTGTTATTCGCCCGAGCGGCCTCCGCGTCTACATCCTGCGTGGTCGCCGGAGTGCCAAAGGGACCGCCACCGCCGGGATTCAACAGCCCGGGAAGCCCGCCACCGCCGGCCGTGATCCCGGTGTCATAGAACCAGCCCACATACACCGGCTGCCCACGGGAATCGATCGGACCTCGAAAACCTTTCTCGATCGCCGCGACCTGTTCGGCCGACAGGCAACCTTCCTGCTTGGCGCCGGAACACTGCAGATCCTTCGGTCCGAAGCGTGCATCCCGTCACATCGAACACCATTCCATCGGCGATCCCGTCCCGCGCATCGCACACTTCCAGAAGCTTCGCGATCACCGCCTTCTGGTCACTTTCCGACAGCGCTTTTCCGGGCCGGCCAGTCTCATCCTTCGGAGCGATGGCGTTCAACGCCGTCGTCACCGTGCGCGTCGCCAGGTTGGAGTGCCCCGTCCGCATCGCCGGAGAACCGGACACGATCCCGTCGAAGTACAACGGATATCGCTGCGACATGATCATCGCCTCGCGTCCTCCCGTGGAACAGCCCACATAGTAGGAGTACTGCGGCGCGCGCCCGTAATACTGCTTGATCATTTCCTTCGCCAGGACCGCCAGCCGTCCGATGGCGACATACTCGAAGTCGAGCGACGCCAACTGATCCTGCATGAATCCGCCGTCGAAGCCGCCCCCGGAACTCTGATGTCCCGTATCGCTGGTCGCGACCGCGAATCCCCGAGCCAGCGCGGACTGATCGCCCGCCGCCTGCGCGCCGATCGGCTCCGCCACCGTGCCGTTTAATCCGCCGCCACCCTGTTGCAGATATTTGCCATTCCAATTCGCCGGCAAGGCGACGGCAAAACGGATGCCATACGACTTTCCATCAGGACCAGTGCGTGGATCCAGAATTCCCGACACCCGGCATCGCTCCGGCAGCATCGGCCCCGTTTGTCCGCCGCGTCCCCCGGGAGCCGGGCCGGCCGATATGATCTCCGATTGAGTGATCTCAAATGTCGCCCCCGGCATGGTGAAATCCGCCAGACCAGAGCATCGATCCGCCGGCTGCGCGAACGCCGCCCCGGCGGCAATTACGAATAGAGCCCATCTCATCATTGAAAGTCCTCCCATCGAATTCCTCACTTCCGAAACAGTAGTGGCACGCTCGCATGCAGTTGGTTACGCCACACGCTGAACACATGGCCGCCCGGATAGTCCGACCATACCGCATTGATCCCTTGATCCTTCAACAGACCCACGAGCTTTTTCCCCGGCTCCAGCATCCCTGCCTCGCCCTGCCCGCTGCCCAGAAACAGCAGACGAAAGGACTTTCCTGGCGGGTTCCGGGTTCGCCAATAATTCCTTCCAGGGAAACTGTGACTCGACCTCAGCGCTCGCCCTGCACCACCGACAGGCTTCCGAAGCCGCCGCTATAGGCGAGCACGTAGTGAAACAGTTCCGGATGTGCGAGGCCAATCGCAACGCTCTGCATCGCGCCCATCGATAAGCCGCCAATCGCCCGATGATCCGCATCGGTGTAGACGCGATACTTCTGCTCCACCAGCGGAATCACCTGCCCCAACAGGTCCTCGGTGAATAGCGTGTAGTTCCGCAGGCCAGGGGGATTCTTCGATGGCACCTCTTTGTAGGGACCCACCGATGCGCTCTGGATCGCATGTCCATGCGGCATCACGACGATCATCGGCTCGGCCTTTCCCATCCGCGATGAGATTGTCCAGGATCAGGTTTGCCCGGCCGTTCTCGACCCAACCGTTCTGGGTCTCGCCGTTCCCGTGCAGCAGGTAGTAGACCGGATACTTTTCGCCGGACTCCTCGTAGCCGGGAGGCGTGTAGACCCAGAAATACCGATCCACCCCCATCGCCTTCGATTCGTACAGCTCCATCCGGACGTCCCCATGCGGCACCGGACGCGCGTCGTAAAAGGCGGACTCCCGGCCCGGGAACCTCGACGAAACTGGACACCGCGGCGGCGCCGGCGGCGCGCGGCATCAGACTGATGTTCGAGGGATCGGGCAGATCCACTCCATGCACGCGAAAGTTGTAAATCCAGATCTCCGGCGGCAGCGGGCCAATCGTGACGCTCCAAACGCCGTCGTCGCCTTTGGTCATCGCCTGGGACCGCTTCCCTTGCAGGACCTCGCCCACCAGTTCGACCTGTTCCGCCTTGGGAGCCCGCAAACGGAACGTGACCGTTCCATCCGGCCGCACCTCGGGAGAACGCACCGGCGCCGGCGGACCCTGAGCCGCCAGTGTCCCCGCCACCAGGACGAGCGTCATCATCAACCGTAAGGTCATCTTCCCTCTTCTATTTCTCGAACAAGCGGAGATCGAATGCATCCGCCATGGCCTGATTTCCCTTATCGTTCGGATGAATGTGGTCCCCTGGATCGAACTCCGCCTTTAGGCGAACCGGGTTCTTAGGATCCCGCACCACAGCGTCGAAGTCGACCACCGCGTCGAAGTTGCCAGGCTCGCGAATCCAGCGATTCACTGCCTGACGAATCCCCTCCCCGCGTTCGGAAGCCGTCGGTACGCCCTCCTCCGGCATAATGGTGGCGCCGATGACACGAATGCCCTGTTCATGGCAACGATCGATGATCTGCCGATAGCCCCAGATCATCTCCTCGGCGGTAAGCGCATTGGGGCCATCGGTGCGTCCCCGGAAATTGATATCGTTGATGCCTTCCAGCAGCACGACCCATTCGACGCCGGGCAGCGTTAATACATCCCGATCCAGCCGAGCCAGGGCGCTTACCCCCGCTCCGTCCCGCAGCACCTGATTGCCTGAGATGCCCTGGTTCACCACGGCGGCATGTCGGGTACTCTCGTTTTCCGAAAGGCGCTTCGCCAGCAGCGTCGGCCACGCCTGATCGGCGTTGGGCGTCGTGGCGTACCCATCCGTGATGGAATCCCCCAGGGCAACGATGGTGAACGCATCCCGCGGGGCCTCCACATCGATCGCCGCCAACCATGCGTAGGCAAGTATGGTCTTGGGCTCCGGCATGCTCTGCGAACCCGCGACGTTTCCGCTGGACACGTAGGCCGTATGCAGCCCGATTCGATGGTTCGTGACAGCGCCCGTATCCTGGGGCAGATACAACGAAACGGCGAGGTCCGAAAGCGCCGCAACGTCCAAGTTCACCGGATCGCTCACCGCGATGACGCCCGGCGGAATAAGAAAGAGGACTCCCCGCCAAAGGTCAGGGCCCGGTCCGTCCCGTCGGCGATCGCGCCATTCCCGCGATGCACGGCGAGGTGCGCCGCGCCGACCTCCAACGGCTCGGCCCCTTGCATATTCGACAGCTTCACCCGAACCGGGTTGCCGCCCAACGAGACATGCGCCACCATGCGCACAGTTTGGTCGGCGAACGTAGCGGGCAGGCCGGACGCCTCGGGGCCGCTACGGCGCGCGGCCGGCGGAGGTCCCGGAGGAGCCACTAATTGCTGCGCCGTGGTCCAGGTCGTCACCCAATGGTCCGTTACCGAATCGCTGGTCTGCGCGGAGACTGTGGCCGCGGCGCACAGCGCTGCAATCGCAATCCTTCGCCATCTGAGAGTCGTCGTCATCCAGTTACCTTTCGGGAATCCAGTCACCTTGCGGAAATCCGCTTCCGGATTTGGCCTGGCAGGAAACCAGTCTCCCTTTCCCGCCGCCGCGATCCAGCAGTGTTCTCGCGAAGAGGCGACGATCGAACCAGAGGGGGCGAGCCACGGACGATCCTATCGACAGTTCCGGGGAACCGTTTTCAGCGGCAATTGTACAGGAGCCGGAGGAAGACACTCCAATAAGGGAAACTTATGGTTTGAGAAGAATTTTGTCTTATTCCGCGGATCACGACTTTTCGCGCGGCATCCGCACCTGCCTGCACGTGATCGACAGAGCCGAACTTCCGCAACGTTTCCCGCACGGGTACTTTCGCGTAGAATGGAACGCGGGTTATGGCAGCATGATTGCGCCGGCGCCGCCCGCGGCGTTCGATTGCTTGCCCGTGATCGCCAAGAACGAAAGGATTTCCGGATGACGTTTCGCCTAGTCGTGCTCCTGCTTCTCGCCAGTATTCCGATGCTGGCTGACCTGACGGGCCGTTGGACTGTCAGCGGCAAAGAAGTCTTCGTGCTTCGCCAGAACGGGAATTCGGTGACTGGCGAGATCATCGCGCCTGGGGAACGAACCTACAAGATTGTCGACGGCACGGTCCGGGGAAACGAGATCTATTTCTTTGTGCTGCATGACGCCAAAGATGATCCCGAGGTGGTTGCCAACGGTGGAAACCCCTTCCACAACACCGCCAAGGGGACCTTTACCGAGGACGAGATGAGCGTTTCCGGATCGAGAGAAAATACGAAGATCAACGAATACCAGATGGTGCTCCGGCGCATCAAGTAGGAACGTGATCGGCTGATAAACAGCCTACGGTTGAGGCTCGGGCGGATATCCGCGAGCATTTTTTGCGGACGGACGGGCGCGTTGCCGGGGCGGGCACCACCCCAGCCGGATCCGGCCGGGGTTATGATAAACGGCGAAGCGCTCTTCGCTTAGGGGGTTCTGAATGCGCCTACATCATGTTCTAACGATCGCCGCTCTTGCGGCCTGCGCGAGCTTCGTTCTTCTGCCGGAAAGCCAGGCGCAGCAAGCCGGCACGGCGAAGCAGAGCTCCTGGGAGAAGATTCAGGTCCACGGCCGGTCTCTGGAAGGGAATCTGGAGGGCGATTCGGCGGATCGCGACGTGTACGTCTATCTGCCGCCCAGCTACGCAACCAGTCCGGATCGCCACTACCCGGTGGTCTATTTCCTGCACGGTTACGCCGCGCACGCCGAGTCCTATTGGAACTCCCTGGCGGTTCCGGCGGCGGCCGACGCCACCATGTCGGACGGCTCCGCGCGAGAGATGATTCTGGTGCTTCCCGACGCCTACACGATCTACGACGGCAGCATGTTCTCAAATTCGGTGACCACGGGCGACTGGGAAAGCTTCATCGCCGAGGATCTCGTCAACTACATCGATAGCCACTACCGCACGATTCCGAATCGCAACGGCCGCGGACTGGCGGGGCATTCGATGGGCGGATACGGCACGGTTCGGATCGGCATGAAACGGCCGGAAGCCTTCTCTGCCCTGTACGCCATGAGCTCCTGTTGCCTGATGAACAATCCGCAGCAATTGCTGCCCGGAGTGCCAGCCCGCGGCGCGGCGAAAGGCAAAGCCAAGGGCAAAGCCAAGGGCAAGGGAAACCCCGGCGGCGCGTTGGCCAATGCACTTTCCGCGCAAGCCGCCGCTTGGGCGCCGGATCCGCAGAATCCGCCGCAGTACTTTGATCTACCCACCGGCGACGACGGAACCGTCCGGCCGCTGATTGCCGACAAGTGGATCGCAAACTCGCCGCTGATCATGGTGGACCAGTACGTGCCGAACCTGAAGCGCTATCATGCGATCGCCATTGACGTCGGGACGCGGGATCCGTTTCTGATGCTCAATACGCAGCTCGAAGAATCCTTGACGCGCCTCGGCGTCGCGCATACGTTTGCTTCCTACGACGGAGATCACGGAAGCCGCATCAAGCAGCGCTTTGCCGAGAATGTGTTGCCGTTCTTCTCGGCGAATCTCGCAGGCAAATAGGCGAGCTGGCGCGCATCCCGCACTGGCCTTCATTGGGCGGGCCGCGTGCCTTACTGTGACCGTCGCGGATACGATTCATGCGCACCGCCCTCTGCAAGGGTGGAGGATAGGCAGTCGCTCGTATAAACTATGAGTTCGTCGAGCAGCCGGGGATCACCCACGACCCGGGAATCGTGTCCGGGCTGGACCCAATCCACCCGTTCTTCGCCAGGCGCACGACATTGAAGGAAGCAGGATAGACGCCCCGGGACTGGCTCTCGGCACAAGGGGGAATTCACCGATGTATATCAGCAAGCAGCGAAGCCGCCGACTGGGCCTGTGGTCTTCCGTGATCCTCGCCGGACTGGCAACCTCCGGGCTCGGGTTTGGACAGTGGCTCTACTACCCGACCGAGGGCGTACCACGGAACGCGGATGGAACTCCGAACTTGAACGCCCCCGCGCCGCGGCTGCCGGATGGAAAGCCGGACTTTTCCGGCCTCTGGCACACCGCGCTGGTGAATCAGTGTCAACCCGAAACGGGCCTTTTTTGCGGTCCGGAAATCGGGGGATCCCCGCTCGCGCTGGACATCGGCCGAGACATGGCGGACGGCCTCCCCTATCAACCATGGGCGGCCGAACTGGTGAAGCAGCGAACCGCGAAAGACGATCCCCATGTCCGATGCCTTCCCGATAATCCGCCGCGCACTTGGGTCATGCCGCACCTCACCAAGGCCGTGCACAACCCCAGGCTGCTGGTCCTGCTCTACGAGGTCAACGCCATGTACCGGCAGATTTTCGTGGATGGCCGTCCGCTGCCTGACGACCCGAATCCCACCTGGAATGGATATTCGGTTGCGAAGTGGGACGGGGATACGCTCGTCGTCACGACGACCGGGTTTCGTGACGAAACCTGGATCGACATGGGAGGCACGCTGATGAGCAGCGCGGCCACCATGACCGAGCGGATCAGCCGGCCAAGCTTCGGAACGCTGGACATTGAGATCACCGTTGACGATCCCAAGGTCTACACGCATCCGTGGACCGTCCAGTTCAAGCAGGAACTCATGCTCAATACGGAACTGATGGATGAGTTCTGCCTGGAAAACGAAAAGTCCTATGAGCATATGATTGCCGAGCCCGGCAACTAGCGTTGTCCCATGAAACCGGGCATGGACTCGCGAAGTTTGTGCGATCCCTCCGCGCGAGGCACGCGTTCAAGATTTCGCGGCCGCCACCACCGGAGCCTGTTCCGGGGGCACATGGCGGGGCGCCCGGAAACCGACCGAGGTCCAGCCCGCCTCGCGCGTGATCTCCAGCGTCGCCTCGCGCCCGTAGCAAAGCTCCAAGCGGCGGCGCACGTTATCCAGGCCAACTCCAAAGTGGGTATCATCCGCTGTGGCCGCGGGCTCGGCGCGATCAAAGCCGCCAAAGCCGGCGCCGGAATCGAGAACGCGAATGCGCACCTCCTCGCCAATCGCCTTGGCCTCGACGCGAACGGTTCCGCCTTCGGTGAACGGCGCGATCCCGTGCTTCACGGCATTTTCCGCCAGTGGCTCCACTGACAGCGCGGGCACTTGAACGCCGCGAACGCCCTCATCGATATCCATCTCCACCGTCAGCTTGTTGCCGAGCCGCAGCGCCTCAATCGCCAGATAGGCCTGAACGATGCGCAGTTCCTCTTCGAGCGCGATGTATGCGGTGCCGGGACGCAGCAGGTAGCGCAGGATGTCGCCGAGGTTCAGCAGCGTGGCGCGCGCGCTGGCCGCTTCGCGCGGAATGATGCCATACAGCGTGTTGAGCGCGTTGAACAGAAAGTGGGGATGGATCTGGGATTGCAGAGCCGCCAGTTCGGCACGCGCGGCAAGACGCTGGAGTTCGGCTTCGCGAATGCGTTCGGCTTGCTCGGAAACGCAGGCGGTCAGGCGCGCCAGTGTTTCGAGATCCTGGCTCAGGTAACGGCGTCCGCCCTTTCGTTCGCCGAACCAGATGGGATGCACGCCTCCGCTGGCAAGCCGAACGGGAGCCACCACCACCGCGCCTTTGAGCCGCAACTCCCGGGCGGCCGGTAAAACATCGACTGGGGTTGGGAGCACGGCATCGGCCAACGATGTGCGCTCAAGCGGCTCGGGAACCTCAACGATCTCTGACTCCATTACCTGAGCGATCCACGCCGAGGCTTGTTCCAGATATTCCTGCTGGCCGCGTGCGTGGGTCGCCATCTGGCGCAGGGTTTCCACCGCCGCATCCGGATCGATCTGGTGGAAGACGATGCGGTTCAAAAAGCGCATCAGGGCTCCGCGCAGCCAGGCGAAGGATGCCAGCAGCACGACGGCGATCCCCAATTGCCCGGCCGATCCGCTTAAAGGAAACAGCAGCACCAGGGCGAGGGCAAATAGCCCGGCCAGCAGCCCGTTCGCGAGAACTCGCAAAAAAGCGTCGAGGAGCACGAAACGGTAATCCTGAATCAGGATGAACAGCGCGAGCGGAATCCCGGCATGGTGAAACGCGAGTTCGGTGGACCAGGCCTGATGCGATTCGCCGTCGCTGAAATGCACGAAGGAAATGGCGAATAGGAATAGCGACATCGCCGCAAGCAGCCGGTTGCGAAACTGCCGGGGCGTGGCCGACATCTCGTCTCCGCCTTTGGCCCGCCCCGCGCCTGCGACCACGATCACAGTGAGCACCACAAAGCCGACGGTGATCAATCCGATGCCCACCCGATGTAGGCTCTCCGGCCCGCCGAGCAACTCCAGCGCGTGCGCAAGCACCGCAAGACCGCTCAGCACATAGCCAATTCGTACGATCCGTGGCGCGACCTCGCCAACAGAAATATGCAGCAAAATCGCGGGTAGGACGCTCAGGGCGCTGAGCCCCAAGGTCGCCAGGACATCGGCCAGCAGACGCTGATTGGCCGGCAGTGTCAACACCACCAGCGAAGCCAGGTTCCAGATCAGCGCGCAGGTGGCGGCGCCGATCGCGAGGCGGCTGCTGTGCAGGCGAACCGGGGTCCGGCGCAACAGCATGTACAGAAACGTCGCGAAGATGGCAACCCCGGAAAGGTGGCCGATCACGTTGATCGTTTCGTACGCGGTGTTGCCGAATTGGAATACCATGGGACCGGAGCGCTGCCCAAAGGCTCCGAGCGGCCCCCGCCGACAGGATCGGATCGCGGGTTCAGGCCGGATTTCTTTATGCTAGCAACGACACGGCAGCAGGCTGCGCCTCCTCGTGCTGGAACGATTCGATGTCAAAACTCCGAACGTTGATAGTCGATGATGAGCCTATCGCGCGAAATGTTCTACGCGAGGAGCTCGCTACTTTTCCGAATATAAAAGTCTCGGGCGAGGCAGCCAACGGAAGCGAGGCGCTGGCGGCGATCGAGGCGCAGCGTCCGGAGTTGGTGTTCCTCGATCTACAGATGCCCGGCATGGACGGATTCGAGGTCATCCGCAACCTGGACCCGAGCCACGCTCCGCACATCGTTATCCTGACGGCCTATGATCAATACGCACTGAAAGCGTTTGAGTCGGGCGCGGTGGATTATCTGCTGAAACCAGTGCGGCGGGAGCGGCTCGAACAGACGCTGGAGCGGGTGAGCCGGCTCGAGGAGAATGCTTCGGCGCGCAAGCATCAGGCCGAGGCCTTGCGGCAAGTCGCCGATGCACTCCAGCCGAAGGGTCCGGCGCGGCTGGCCGGGAAGCTGGGCAGCGAATATCATCTGCTGGACGTCAATCAGGTGCTGGCCTGTCAGGCTGATCACGAACTGGTGTGGCTCGTCGGTCGCGAGCGCAAGTATCTGGCGACCCAGACGCTAAAGCAATTGGAAGATCGTCTGGCGGGTCGGAACTTCGTTCGCGTGCATCGCAATGCGCTGGTGAACCTGGATCACGTGACGAAGATGGCTCCGCTGAGCAGCCAACGGTGGCTGTTGACGCTCTCGAGCGGCCAGGAGTTCGTCGTGAGCAAGCGGCAGGCGAAGGTCCTGGAAGACTTGCTGCGTTAGTCGCGGCGCAAATTGAAATAGGCTGGAATTGTGGCAGAAGCAGTCAAACAAGGCGAGTTATTCGAATCTACTGGCGAGCAAGCACGGCGTGGAGTTGGGCGAAGGCGTCGTGCTACTGCGCGGGTTTGCTCGGGAGGCCGCACCGGCGTTGGTTCGCCAAATCGGCGAGATCGCGAGCGCCACTCCGTTCCGCAACATGCAGACGCCCGGCGGCTTCACGATGTCGGTCGCGATGACGAATTGCGGTCCGCTGGGTTGGGTGAGTGACCGCTCCGGGTATCGGTATTCGGCGAATGACCCGGAGTCGGGTCAGCCTTGGCCCTCGATGCCGGAGAACTTTCGCAGGCTTGCATCCGCCGCCGCGGCCGAAGGCGGCTTCACCAACTTCGCTCCCGATGCCTGCCTGATCAATCGGTACCAACCGGGCGCAAAGATGTCGCTGCATCAGGACAAAGACGAGGTCGACTTCTCTGCCCCAATCGTTTCGGTGTCCTTAGGCTTGCCGGCCGTGTTCATGCTGGGCGGATTGCGGCGCAAGGATCGCCCGCAGCGATTGAAGCTCGAACATGGGGATGTGATCGTTTGGGGAGGTCCGGCGCGGAAGCTCTATCATGGCGTGAGTCCGATGGCGGACGGGGAGCATGGGCTGACGGGCCGGTTCCGGTACAACCTTACGTTTCGCAAGGCGAGGTAGCGGATCCCAGACGATAATCACTCCCCGATAATCTTAATCAATGCGCGTTTCCTGCGCCGCCCGTCAAACTCCCCATAGAAAATCTGCTCCCAGGGGCCGAAGTCGAGCTTACCCTTGGTGATCGCCACCACCACTTCGCGACCCATAATCTGGCGCTTCATGTGCGCGTCGGCGTTATCTTCCCCGGTGCGGTTGTGCTGATAGCCGGAGACCGGCTCATGCGGCGCGAGTTTCTCCAGCCAGACATCGTAATCATGATGAAGACCGGACTCGTCGTCATTGATGAAGACCGAGGCGGTGATGTGCATCGCATTCACCAGGACCAGGCCTTCTTGAACGCCGCTGTCGCGCAAGCAGCGTTCCACCTCGCCGGTGATGTTGACGAAGTCCGCGCCGCGAAGGGACCTCAAACCAGAGTTCTTTACGGTAGCTTTTCACGCCTACAGGGTAACGAACTTTTCACGCGCGTCCGATGCCCCGCGACTCGCGCGACAATAGCGAGTATGCGTGTTCCTTTCTCCGCCCGGCCCCGCTTCGGCGCTTTGCTGGGGAGCCTTGTTTTGATTCTTGCCGGTTGTGGCGGCGACGAGCCGGTCGCGATCGCGGACGCCGCCGGAGCCGAGTTCCAGAACTCCACGGTGTGGCATTGCGTGGACGGCTATCAGGCGCTGGTCAGCTTTCAAGGCCAAGACGAGGCGAGGATCGCCTTTCCGGAGGGCGTCATGACCTTGCCGCGTGCCACCAGCGCGGATGGAGCGAGGTACGCTAACGCCGACGAATCCACCATTTTCTGGAACAAGGGCGACGAGGCGACCATCGAGAATGAAGGGAGCGTGCATCCCGGCTGCGGCATCATCGGAGCCAGCACGCCGGCGCTCGCGGGCTCGGAAACCGCGGTGTTCCGGGGACTGGGCAATGAGCCCGGCTGGCTGATGGACATCGTGAAGGGCGGTAACATCACGCTGGTCGCCGATTACGGAGCCACCACCATGGTCGCGCCCACGCCGGAGCCGGAGGCGAAAGAAGTCGACGGCGGGCAGCAAATGACCTACCAGTTTGTGAGCGATGGAAAGCCCATCATGGTGATGATCGAACCCGGCGTTTGCCAGGATACGATGGCCGGGCTGCCCTACCCGTGGACAGTCACCGTTCTGATCGACAGAAGCGAGTACCTCGGCTGCGGGATGTACGCGCACGGATAGCGCGGCCAACCTGGGCTCCCGCGGGCGGGTGTCACGCGCTTAGGCGCGCGAGGCGTTCCTCGGCGGCATCCAGCGTTTCTTTCTTTTTAGGGAAGCAGAAGCGAATCCAGTCGGCGCCGTATTCGGGCTTGGAGAAGAACGACGAGCCCGGCACCACGGCGACCCCGATTTCCTCGACCAGGAAACGCGTGAAGGCGCGGTCATCCGCAAAGCGGTCTTTGTAATTGCGGATGTCCGCCATCACGTAATAGGCGCCTTTCGGCACCGAGCACAGGAACCCGGCGCGGGTCAGCATCGCGACCATGCGATCGCGGCGCTCGGTGTACTTGGCGGCCATTTCGGCGTAATAGGTACGCGGGAAGTCCCAACGCGGTCACGCCCGCGGCCTGCAGCGGAGCCGCCGCGCCCACGGTGAGAAAGTCATGCACCTTGCGAACCGATTCGGTGATGTCCGGGCTCGCCAGCACCCAGCCGACGCGCCATCCGGTCACCGAATAAGTCTTCGACATGGAATTGATCAGCAGCGTGCGGTCGCGCATGCCGGGGATCGTCATCATCGGGACGTGGCGCGCGCCGTCGTAGAGGATGTGCTCGTAGATCTCGTCGGTGATCGCCACCGCGTCGAACTCCTGGCACAGCGAGGCGATGAACTCGAGCTGCTCGCGATCCAGCACGTGACCGGTCGGGTTGCCGGGCGAGTTAATAATGATCGCCTTGGTCTTGGGCGAGAACGCGGCGCGCAGCTCGTCGGGATCGAAACGCCAGTCGTCGCGATTCTCACTGGGGTAGAGCCGTACGAACTTGCGCTCGGCCGCGCACAGCATGGTGTCGGGCCCGAAGTTCTCATAGAACGGCTCAAAGATGATGACCTCGTCGCCGGGATTGGTGATCGCCAGCAGCGAGGCGATCATGCCCTCGGTGGAGCCGCAGCAGACGGTGATCTCGCGTTCGGGGTCGATGTCCAGGTCGTAGTCGCGCTTGTATTTTGCGGCGATCGCGTCGCGGAACGGCTTCGCTCCCCAGGTGATGGCGTATTGATTGATGTCGGCGGCGATGGCCTCGCGCGCGGCGTCCTTGATGACCTGGGGTGCGGCGAAGTCCGGAAATCCCTGCGCCAGATTCACGGCGTTGTGCTTCACCGCAAGGCGTGACATTTCACGAATGACTGACTCGGTGATGTGTTCGGTACGCTGGGCGCGGAAGCGGGCACGTGGGGCAATGGTGGTGGACGGCGTCATGATATCGCTGATTTCTCAATCATAGGTGCTTCCGCACCTCTCGCGCAGCTCACCTGCAGTGACGCTCGTGTTCGCGACCCGCCGGGCCTGGAGCCCCGGCGCTACCATCCATAGCGCTGGCAAGCTCAGTAGCAACCCGCTGACTGACGTGCGCGGTCCGATTTGTTTTCGGAAGGCCTTCCTAGCTGCTTTTTAACCTGCTCAGCGCAGGGCCGATGACACTGGCACCGACACCAGCCGGCTATATTTGACTTGCCACCGAGGGCAAGACCTACGGACTTTAACCTGCCGCAGGCAGCAGCACCGGATACTCACTCCGGCGGGCCAGTACAGTGCACACACCCGCCCGGCAGAGGTCGACGTGCCAGGACTCATCCACAAGGGATTCAGGTGGAACCAGTTCTCCTATACGGGAGCACATGATCTCCTTGTTCAGCAAGGTAGCGGATGAGCCGGATGCGGGGTCCTCAACGCAAACGCGATGTGGTTGATTTTGGAGGAGAAGAAAATATTTTGAAAAAGGAACCAGGAGTGAGGAGGCAGGAGACAGGAAAGGCAGGCGGGAGATAAGTAGAGCCGGAGCTCAAGGCCCGGCGGATGGGTCACGCATACGGAGATCCGCGCCACCAGCGTTACTGCGCGGCCACCTGATCCTGGACGGTCACCGCATCGTAGAGCTCGTGATAGGTCGCCGCGTTGCGCAGCACGGCCTGCACGTAGTTCCGCGTCTCGGTGAAAGGAATGGTTTCGATGTACTCGGCGGGCTCGCGGAAATCGCCCCACTTCTGCCAGGCGCGCGCCCGCGTCAGTCCGGCGTTATAGCCTGCCAGCGCGACCTCGGGATGGCCGTCGGTCGCGTTCAGCAACACGCCCATGTAGTACACCCCGAGCTGCAGATTGTATTCCGGATCCTTCAGCTTGGCCTTGCTATAGGAGACCTTCAGCCGCCCAGCCAGGTCGCGTCCGGTCGCCGGCATGATCTGCGCCAGCCCATAGGCTCCGCTACGCGAGACCGCCCCAGCATTGAACTCCGATTCCTGGCGCACCAACCCCGCCATCAGATACGGATCCACCTGGCGGGTGTCGGCATGCTTCATCAGGATGTTGCGATAGGGCAGCGGAAAGGTCATCTCCCAGAATTCGCGTGGCGCTGAATCGATCGGCAGGAACAAATAGCCCGCCGCGTGGCGCTTGATATAGCGGATCGCCTGATCGGGGCGGTCCCTGGCCACCAGACGGGAAAGCTCCATGGCCAGCACGTGTGGCTGCTCGCCACCGTCGGCCCCGTAACGAAGCTCGGTTTCCGCCCAATCGGTGAGTCCGGCCGACGCCAGATGCTTGGCCCGTGCGATGCGAGCCTCGGTTTGCGGCTCCATCTGGAAGTCGCGCGAGTAGGCTCGCTGGGGAAACGCGATGGTGCCCAGAAATGCCTCGACGCCGGCCGACGGCGTGACGCCCTTGAGTTCTTTCAGACGTTCCCGCGAAATTGTGGCATAGAACTGATTCGGATACTCAGTGGAGGCTTCCACGAAATAGGCGACCGCGGCGGGCTTGTCCCCCGCCTGTTCGGCAATCCGCCCCAGGAAATAGAGCACCGCCGAAGACTGGCCGGAGTTTGGATACAGCTCCAGGTGCTGGCGAAGCCACTCATGTGCATCTCCGTCGCGCCGCATGTAGTGCGCCCAAGTAACCTTCCAGTGGCAGAGGTCGGTCTCATCGTTGCCGGGCATCGCCTCAAAGCACAGCTGATAGAGCGGCTCATAGGCGGGAACGTCGTTCTCGGTTAAAAAGCGATTTCCCGCGGCAAGTCCTGCTTCCGCGGTCCACGGGGAATGCGGATACTTTTCGGCCATCTGCTCGACGAGTTCACGCATCTCGGTGAGGCGATTCACGCGGCGCGCCGCCTGTGAAAGGTACGCCATGCGCTCGGCATCGGCCTGCGGATCCTCGATCTTAATTTGCGACAGATATTGATAGGCGGCCGCGTTCTCGTTCGCCATGTACCGGGCCACGCCCACGCGCACCCGAGCCAGGTCGCGATCGGCGCCGCCTAACTGATCCAGCAGCGCTTCATATTCCCGCCGCGCCTGCTTCGGCTCGCCGCCATTGAGGAGCTTCTCGGCCCGGCGCAACATATCATGTCCCGTCGCCGGTGGATAATTCTCGCCGAGATCCGCTTCAAGAACCGCAATCTGATCGGCGGCCTGCTTGGCTTCCTTGGACGTCGGATACCCGTAATAGACGCGCTGATAGTAAACCGCGGCGTTCATCTTGTCGCCCGCCGCGTTCATCGCTTCGGCCAAGGCAAGATCCGCTTGCGGCTGGCTGAGACGGGAATAATGCTCACGCAAAAGATTCACCGCGGCGGCCGGCTGTTCGAGCTTCATATACGCGGCGGCGGCCAGCATCGTGGCGCGGGCGCTTAGCGGAGAAGCGATCGGCTGGCTCCAGACTGGAGCGACCGATTGGATCGCGGCTTCCGAGTTCTCAAGCGCATGGTAGGCCGACGCGCGCAGCCATGCCACGTAGTCGGCGAGGTCGGGAAGCGAACCGTCCAAGCGCATCGGTCATCTTCACGACTTCGTCGTACTGCCCTTTATCGAAGGCGTCGCGGGCGGCTTTGAGTTGCAACGCGGGGTCTTTTCCTGATCCCGGATCTGATTTCGCGTCTGATTTTGCGCTCGATCCCGCGGGAGCGGATTGCGCCACGGCAAAAGGGAGCAGCACCGCAACAGGAAAAAGCAGTAGGAAGGCGGCGAAACCGGTTCGAGAGAACCGCCTCGGAAACCACGCGTCAGAGCGTTGAGGCACACTCCCCATTAATCCCATGAAGTCGCTCCTCATTGTCCATCGTACACCCGGCGGTACACCCCGCGGTGCCTGGCACACGCCGCGCGGCGCGAAACATTCACCTGAGGGGATGTTTTGCCCGCCTATTCCCCCTTTCCCGACTAGACAAATCACCTCTAGCCTCCTTACAATTCAGTAGGTCGCCCGTAATCTTGTTCCCACGGATCCATGAATATCTCGGTCAAAAGTGAATATGCTCTGGAGGCGATCTTCGACCTTTCCAACCAGCCGCCCGGCAAGCCGGTGAAAATCGCGGAGATCGCGCGCCGGCAGGAAATCCCTCAGAAATTTCTGGAGCTGATTCTGTCCAGCCTGAAGCAGGGCGGATTCGTGGAATCGCGGCGCGGGGCCGAAGGCGGCTACCGGCTGGCCAAGCCGCCGGATCAGATCACCGTGGGCGAGGTCCTGCGCTTCGTCGAGCAGCAGAAGCGGCCGGGGCGCGACGCCAACGGAGCCTTTGCCCAACTGTGGGCCGAGGTCGACGCCGCGACCGACGAGATTCTGAACCACACCACCTTCGCCGAGCTGGCGCGCCGTTGGAAGGAATCGCAATCCAAGTATGTGCCGAACTGGGAAATTTAGCCGCTAAGGACGCAGCGCAAGACAGGCCACTCGCATGATCTATGAAGACAATTCGTTGAGTATCGGCCGTACGCCGCTGGTCCGGCTGAACCGGGTGACCGCTGGTGCGCACGCCACCGTGCTGGCGAAGGTCGAAGGGCGCAACCCGGCCTATTCGGTGAAGTGCCGGATCGGCGCGTCGATGATCTGGGACGCCGAAAAGCGCGGTGTGCTGACGCCCAGCAAGGAACTGGTTGAGCCGACCAGCGGCAATACGGGGATCGCGCTGGCCTACGTCGGGGCGGCGCGCGGCTATAAGGTGACGCTGCTGATGCCGGAGACGATGTCGCTGGAGCGGCGCAAGATCCTGAAGGCGCTGGGGGCGAATCTGATCCTCACCGACGGGGGACAAGGGATGAAAGCATCCATCGAACGGGCCGAACAGATGGTGGCCGAGGATCCCGAACGTTACCTCCTGCTGCAGCAGTTCCGCAACCCAGCCAATCCGGAGATCCATTTCAAGACCACGGGTCCGGAGATCTGGAACGATACCGGGGGAAACGTCGACGCGTTGGTGGCGGGGATCGGCACCGGCGGCACCATCAGTGGCATCTCGCGATATCTCAAGCAGGAAAGTCAGCACCCGGTCATTTCCATCGGCGTGGAGCCGGAAAACAGTCCGGTGATCAAGCAGTTTCTGGCAGGCGAGCCGCTCGCGCCGGGACCCACCGCGATTCAGGGGATCGGCGCGGGCTTTATCCCCGAGACGCTGGACCTCAGCCTGGTGGATCAGGTCGAGCAGGTCTCCGACGACGACGCCATGGAGATGGCGCGGCGGCTGGCGAAGGAAGAGGGAATTCTGTCGGGGATCTCCTGCGGCGCGGCGGTGACCGTCGCGGTTCGGGTTGCTAAGCGTCCGGAAATGAAGGGGAAAACGATTGTTGTGATCCTGCCGGATTCCGGGGAGCGGTACTTGAGCTCAGCGCTGTTTGAGGGGATCGACTAGGGATTGAGCGCACAGTGTCCCGTGTAAGGCTCCGCCGGTTGAGCGGAGCAGGGTGCAACCAAGTGGAGAAGAGAGGGGCGGGTGCTGCGCTTGGGTGAAGGGGTGTGCAGCGCCCGCCTGTCGTAACGGGGATTTAGTTATCTATAAAAACGTTTCGGTGGCGCCCAGGGTTACCCGAAAAAGTGCGGTTTTTCTATTTCCCGATAAAAAACCTGTAAGCTATAGAAAGATATGCCCTTGCATCTCGCTTCCGGACGCGCGAACCAGTCCCTGCGGAGCTCGATCGCAGGTTTTGCGGCCCGGTTCGAGGAGATCCTCGTCATCGCGCCGAGGCTGCTGGCCGGGGAGGGTTTCTATGAGCGGACATCCTTAGAGAAGGAGGGGGCGGCGGGCATCCACCGGATGACGCTGATCGGACTGGCCCGGGAGCTCGCCGCTCCAGCCATTGCCAACGCGGGACTGACGCCCATCAGCGCACTTGGGCTGGAGGCGATTGCCGCCCAGCTCACCCACCGGGCGATCGAAAATCGCGAGCTGCACTATTTTGCTCCGGTCGCGGGGCTGCCCGGCTTCGCAAGGGCGCTGGCTCGCACGATCTCCGAGCTACGGCTCGCCGGGATCACCGCTGAGGACCTTCGCGCCGAGACCAAGGACGGGAATGGGGATGGCGATGCGCCGGGCGACCTGGCGATGTTGCTTGAGGCCTATGAAGATGCCCTGCGTGAAGCGTCGCTGATTGACCTCGCCGACCTGCTGCGCATCGCGAGGGAAGCCGCCGAGAAAACCGGCGAGGAGCCGGGCGCGACGCCCAACCCATGGGCGCATCTGCCGGTCGCGATGCTGGATCCGGATTTATCCGCAGGAGCTCACGCGGCCTTTGCGAAAGCCGTGTTGCAACGGGCTCCCGAGGCGCTGCTGGTGCGTCATGCAGCGGAGCCGGAACGGCTGGGGGATCGCGTGGCGGGGGCTGAGATCTCGATTGAAGACCCCGCACAAGAGGCGCATCTGTTGACCCATTTGCGCCGGCAACTGTTTTCCCCGGAGAGCGCGGCGTTCAGCGGGCCGCCCAACGACGAAACCTTCGAGCTGTTTTCCGCACCCGGCGAGGGACTCGAAACAGTGGAGATCGCGCGGCGGATTCATCGGCTGGCGCGCACCGGAGAGCACTTCGATGGCATCGCGATCCTGCTGCGCGATCCGAACCGCTATCAGGCGCCGCTTGAAGACGCGCTGCATCGGGCAGGCATCCCGGCCTATTTCAGCCGGGGCACGCGGCGTCCGGATCCGGCGGGTCGAGCGTTTCTGGCGCTGCTCGAATGCGCGGGCGAACGGCTGTCGGCTTCGCGCTTCGCCGAGTACTTGTCGCTGGGCCAGACTCCCGTGAACGATTCCACGCAATCGGGGCAAGAGCGAGCCGGCGCTCCGAAGGGGGCGGGACCGCCAAAGTGGATGGGCCCGGAAGACGAGGTCCTGGCTCCGCTGACCGGCGCCGAGCAAACGTCCATAGAGGACACCGAGCCCGTGACGCAACAGGCCGCGGAAGCTCCCGCGGTGCGTGCGCCTTGGGGTTGGGAGAAGCTGATCGTCGATGCGGGCGTGATCGGCGGGGCGGACCGATGGAAGTCGCGGCTCAAGGGGCTCGCCGCCGAATGGGAACTGCAGTTGTCGTCTTTCGAGAGCGGCGGAGGCGCGGCGACGCCCGACCAGGTGGCCATCGATGGATTGAAACGGCGGCTGGAACAATTGGGTGAGTTGGAACGGTTCGCGCTGCCGCTGATCGAACAACTGGACGGGCTGCCGGAGCGGGCACTGTGGGGAGATTGGCTCACGCGGCTCGGCCAGCTTGCGGAAATCGCGCTGCGAAATCCCGATGGCGTGCTCACCGTGCTGGCGGAACTCAACCCGATGGCCGAGGTCGGGCCGGTGGGGCTGCAGGAAGTCCTGCAGGTGCTGGGCGAGCGGCTGCGGTTCCTGCGCGTCACCCCGCCCGGCCGGCGCTGGGGGCGCGTCTTCGTTGGCTCCATTGAAGAGGCTCGCGGACGCAGCTTCCACACTGTGTTCCTTCCCGGGCTCGCCGAAGGATTGTTCCCGCAACGCGCGCAGGAAGATCCGCTTTTGCTCGACGCGTTCCGCCGGGCGCTACCCGAGAAGATGACCCTGCGCGCCGACCAAGCCGCGGAGGAACGTCTGCACCTGCATCGCGCGATCGCGGCAGCCGGGCATCGACTGATCGCGTCGTATCCGCGCATGGACGTCGCCGAGGCGCGCCCGCGTGTGCCGAGCTTCTATGCGCTGGAACTGCCGCGCGCGGTGGCTGGCACCTTGCCCGACTTGAAAGAGTTCGAAGAACGCGCACGCAAGGCTTGCCCGGCACGGCTGAACTGGCCGGCTCCGGAACATCGCGCCGATGCGATCGACGACGCCGAATACGACCTGGCGGCGATCGCCGCGGGTGGCGGCAAACGCGGCGCGGTGCATTACCTGATGAACGCCAACCAGAACGTGGCGCGGTCGCTGCGCATGCGCTTCAAACGCTGGGAGGATCCCCGGTGGTCGGATTCCGATGGACTGCTCTCGACGCGGGATGACGTGCTGGCGGTGCTCACGGCGCAGGGGCTCACCGCGCGCCCCTGGTCGCCCAGCGCCCTGGAGCAGTTCGCGCGCTGCCCGTATCGATTCGCGCTGTCCGGCATCCTGAAGCTAGCGCCGCGCGAGGTCCCGGAAGCCGTCGAACAAATGGATCCACGCACGCGGGGCAGCCTGTTCCACAAAGCGCAAGATGAGCTGTATCAGGTACTGCAAGCGGCGGAGCTCTTGCCGGTGAACCGGGACCGGCTAGCCGAGGCGCTGGATCATTGCGACGAAGTCCTGTCTCAGGTCGCCGAGAGATACCGGGAGGACCTGGCGCCGGCTTTACCGCGTGTTTGGGATTCCGAGATCGCCGATCTGCGGGCCGACCTGCGCGGCTGGCTGCATTACGTCGCGCATAACGAATACGACTGGGAACCGATTGAATTTGAAAAATCGTTTGGGCGGGACGGCGATGCCGAGCCCGCGACCAACCAAGATGATGACGGCGCAGATGACGACAGCGCAGTTGATAGCGATGCTCTGAAGGGCGTCCTGATCGACGAAGGGTTCCGGCTGCGCGGGCGCATCGATGTCGTCGAGAAGAACGTCGACTCCGGGGCGTTGCGCGTCACCGACCATAAGACCGGGAAGCGTCCGGACCCGATCCCGAAGTGGGTCGGAGGCGGCAAGAACCTGCAGCCGCTGCTCTATGCGCTGGCCGCCGAGAAGCTGTTCGGTAAGCCGGTGGAGGAAGGCCGCCTGCTCTACGCGACCCAGCGCGGCGACTACACGCCGGTGCGGATCGAGGTGAATCCGCGCGCAAGGTTGTTCCTCCGTCAACTGGCGCTGGACATCGATCAATCGATCACCGGCGCGTTCCTACCCGCGGCTCCGGAGCGCGATGCCTGCAAGATCTGCAATTACCAGGCGGTCTGCGGTCCGTATGAAGAGGAGCGGTTCCGCAAGAAGAACCGCCACGACGAACGCCTGGAGCCGCTGCATGAGATCCGGGGGATGGCATGAGCGTGATTCCCTTCCCCGGGCCGGAGCCCGAAGACGAGCAACCGCGGACCTCGGGCGCACAACCTTCCGGCGACCCCGAAGCGCGTCGGCGCATTCGAGAGTCGCTGGATGAAAGCCTGATCGTCGAAGCCTCGGCGGGCACGGGCAAGACGACGGAGCTGGTTCGCCGCATCGTCGCGGTGCTGGAGGCCGAAAAGGGGCAGATTGAAAACATTGTCGCGGTGACGTTCACCAATAAGGCCGCCGGTGAATTAAAGCTCCGGCTGCGCGAGGCGCTGGACCATCGCCGCCAGCAGGAAGACAGCAACCAGGTGGCGCTGAACCGTGCGTTACAGCACCTGGAAGAAGCCACCATCGGCACGATTCACGCCTTCTGCGCACAGATCCTGCGGGAACGGCCGGTGGAGGCCAAGGTCGATCCGTCGTTCGCCGAACTCAACGAGGCCGAGGCGAATCGGCTCTATGCGTCGGCGTTTCGGGCCTGGCTGGAGCGCCGCCTGAACCAATCCTCACCCGGGCTGGAGCGGGCCTTCGCGCGTCTGGCGTGGCGGGATACCTGGGATAACACGCCGCCGCTGGATCAACTGCAATGGGCCGGCAAGAACCTGATCGACTGGCGCGACTATCCGGCGATGTGGAGGCGGGAGCCGTTCGCCCGCGAAGAGGAATTGCGCACGCTGCTGCGGCAGGCTCGCGAGGTGGCCGAGATGAGCGCCCGGCCACGGCGCGTCACCGATCCGCTGTACAAAGGCACGTTGCCAGCGCGGCTAACTGTGCAAGGGATCGAACGATCGCAAGTCGCGGGGCAAGCAGCCGGACTATGACGAGATTGAAGCGCAGATTCTGAAGCTCGGGCGGGACCTTCGCAGCAATACGCGCAAAGGGGGCGGCGAGTACGGGGGCGGCATCACGCGCGAGGATCTGGTGGAGGCTCGGGACCGCCTGATGGTGGACATTGAAGGGTTCCGACGCCGCGCCGATGCCGACCTCGCCGCGGCGTTGCGCGAGGAGATGCAGGATCTGCTGGACGAGTATGAAGTGCGGAAGTCGCGCCAGGGCAAGCTCGATTTCGTCGACCTGTTGATTCGCGCGCGGGATCTGATTCGCGATGATCGCGGCGTCCGGCGCTATCTGCAGCAGAGCATCTCTCATTTGTTCATCGATGAGTTCCAGGACACCGACCCGCTGCAGGCCGAGATCCTGTTGCTGCTCGCCGCCGATGATCCTGAGCAGTCGGATTGGCAGGACGTGACGCCGGTTGCCGGCAAGCTGTTCCTGGTCGGCGATCCCAAACAGTCGATCTACAAATTCCGCCGTGCTGATATCGGGCTGTATCGCGACGTCACCGAACATCTCACCGGCCGAGGGGCTGGCCTGGTGCGGCTGACCAAGAGCTTTCGCGCGGTGCCGAACATCCAGGCCTTCGTCAACGCTGCGTTCGAGCCGGAGATGGAAGGCTCGCCGGGCGCGGCGAGTGCGCATGCGGCATGGGCGCCGCTCGAACGGTTTCGCGAACCGATCCAGGGCCGGCCGAGTGTGGTCGCCCTGCCGGTTCCGAAGCCCTATGGACGCCGGATCTCGAAGCAAGCCGTCCGCGCCAGTCTGCCCGAGGCGATCGCCGCTTATATCGACTGGCTGGTCAACGAAAGCGGATGGGGGCTGAAGCCGGAAGACGTCGCGGTGTTGTTTCGCCGCCGCAGAGATTGGGATACCGATTGGACGCGCGAGATCGCGCGGGGGCTGGAGGCGCGGAACGTGCCGCATTTGCTGGCCGGGTCGAAGTCGTTCCATCGCCGTGAAGAGGTACAAACGTTGCGCGCGGCGCTCACCGCCGTCGAATGGCCGGACGACGAGTTGAGTGTTTATGCCGCTCTGAAAGGATCGTTGTTCGCGATTCCGGACGATGCGCTGCTGCTGTTTAAGCATCGGCATGGGCGGCTGAATCCGCTGCGGGTATCGCGACTGGTCGAAGAGATCGGCGGCGAGAAGGAGACGGGGCCGCCCGAGCCAGATACACGCCCCGATTCGCGTGTGACCGGAGCCCTGACGCTGCTGGCCGAGCTGCACCGCAAGCGCAACCTGCGTCCGTTCGCAATGACGGTCAATGCATTGCTCGAGGCGACGCGCGCCTACGCCGGGTTCCTGTTGCGGCCGGGCGGCAACCAGATTCTGGCGAATGTTGCGCGCGTGGCGGATCTGGCGCGGAGCTATGAAACCTCGGGCGGGATCTCCTTTCGCGGCTTCGTGGAGGAGCTGGCCGAGCAGGCTGAGAAGGAAGAGGCCGCCGAAGCTCCGGTGCTCGAGGAGGATTCGAGCGGGGTTCGGCTGATGACGGTCCACGCCGCGAAGGGGCTCGAGTTTCGCTGCGTGATCCTGGCGGATTTGCCGACGTCGCTGTGCAAGTCCGAGCCGGATCATTATGTCGATCCGGATCAGCATCTGTATGCAACCCGTCTGTTGCGCTGTGCTCCGCACGAGTTGCTGGATCATGCCGCCGAGGAAGCAGTGAAGGAACGTGCCGAGGGAATGCGCGTCGCGTATGTGGCGGCGACGCGGGCGCGGGACTTGTTGGTTGTGCCGGCCGTCGGCGATGAGCCGTTTCCCGTGGATGGATGGCTGAGTCCGCTGCATAAGGCGCTCTACCCGGCGCGCGAGGATTGGCGATCGGCTGGGCCTGCCGAGGGCTGCCCGGAGTTTGGGCAACGTTCCGTTGTGGATCGCCCGCCGGATTATGACTCGATCGAGGAGCCTTCGGTGCGGCCGGGATTGGTTCGGCCCGGCGTGGGAGAGCACGAGGTCGTCTGGTGGGATCCGAACCTGCTGCGGCTGGGTGGAGAACCGGATTACGGCCTGCGACGGCGGGATCTTTTGGAAGCCGATAACGGGTCCTCGCTTGGCTGGCTATCAGGAATGGGCCGAGCAGCGGGCTTCGTCGATCTTGAAAGGGGCCGTTCCGGAGTTCCAGGTCTTCACGGCCAGCGAGCCGGGGATCGAAATGCCTCCGGGCGAGGCGGTCGCGGTCGAGGTGCTAAGGTCGGATGCTCCGGAGAGTGCTCCGGGCGATGCGCGGCGCTATGGAACGCTGGTCCACGCGGTGCTGCGGGATGCCCGGTTCAACGCGACGCCGAAAGATATCGAGAACCTGACGCGGCTCAACGCAAAGATCCTGGGGGCGCCGGCGGAGGAAACGGAGGACGCCGCGCGGGCGGTGACGGTGGCCTTGGCGCATCCGGTGATGCAGTCGGCGAGGGAAAGCCAGCGGGTTCATCGCGAGTATCCGATTCAACTGGAGCTTCCCGGGCTGTCGGACTCGGAGGCGGATTCGCCGGCGCCGCCGCGGCTCTTGGAAGGGATCATTGATCTGGCGTTTCTCGAAACCGATCCCGCGACCGGGCAACCCCGCTGGGTGATCGTGGATTTCAAGACCAGCCAGGAGCTGAAGGCTTCGTCATCCCCGGACAAAGCCAACGAGAAGAAGGCCGGCGAACAGACCGCCGCCGAGCGATATCGCGCGCAGCTCGTCTGGTACGCGTTTGCGCTCGGGCGGTTGACTGGGCTCCCCGCCCGAGCCTGCCTGCTTCCGGTGTAGCGGTTCAGCGGGCGTATTCGCGTTACCGAATGGCGGCCGGTTCCGAGTCTCGGATCCGACCGGAATGGGTTGCGGTTCGGCTTCCGTCTCGGCTTCCGTCTTGACCTGTACCTCGCGCGCGGCGATGACGTCCTCGGCCAGAAGTCCGGAGAGCGGCAGCGACCGCATGGAGCGTTCGAGGAGCTCAGTGGCCTTTTCGGCGGTCACCGGGCGGGAGAAATAGAATCCCTGTCCGGCCTCGCAACCCAGTTCGAGCAATTGTTCGATCTGGTGCTCGGTTTCGACGCCCTCGGCCAGAAGTCCCAGTTTCAATTCCCTGGCCAGCGCCACGATGGTGCGGATGATCGCGCGGGCTTCCGATTCCGGATGCAGCCGGGACACAAAACTTCGGTCAATCTTGAGCGCGTCGAAGGGAAGCTTGCTGAGATAGCTGAGCCCCGCATAGCCGGTGCCGAAATCATCCAGTTCGAGGCCAATCCGCATGGAGTGAATCTCTCCGAGCACCTCTTGCGCAACGGAGATTTCATCCACCAGGAAGGTCTCGGTGAGCTCGAAATTCAGCGTCGACGGCTGGATTTCGGTCTCTTCGAGGATCGCCCGGATCTTGGTCGGCAACTGCGGATCGAGGAGCTGCCGGACCGAGAGGTTCACGCTGATCGACAGCGGCGGCTGCTGCGGGAACTGTTCCTGCCAGATGCGGATCTGATGGCAGGCTTCGCGCAGGATCCACTCACCGGCCGGGATGATCAGGCCGGTGCGTTCGGCCATCGGAATAAAGTCATTGGGCGGAAGCAGGCCCAGGTCGGGATGATTCCAGCGCAGCAGGGCCTCAAAGCCGCTGATCGAGCGGGTGCGGAGATCCACCTTCGGCTGATAGACGGCGACCAGTTCCTCGCGCTCGACGGCGTGCCGGAAATCGGCTTCAATGCGCACCCGGCGGTCGCTCCGCTCGAGCACGGTGCGGTCGTACTGGACCCACCTTCGCTTGCCGTTCTGTTTGGCGTCGGTCAGCGCCAGATCCGCATGCATCAGCACTTCCTCGGCGCGCATCCGTGGTTTTTCCGGAACCACCAGGCCGATGCTGCAACTGGTGGCCAGATTCTTGCCATCCATATTAATGGGCTGTCCGATCGCTTCCACCACCTGCCTGGCAATTTCGGGCGCCCGCGAGGGGTGCTCCAAGGGATTCATCACCACCACGAATTCATCCCCGGCGGTGCGTCCCAGGCACGCCATCTCGGGCGGCGCCAGGCGGCTGACCATCTCCTTGAGGCGCGAGGTCACCTCCAGCAGCAGATGATCGCCCGCCGCGTGGCCCTCGTAATCGTTCACGTGGCGGAAATTATCCAGGTTGATCAACAGCACGGCCATGTACCCAGGTTGTTCCATGAGTGCCAACTCGGCGTCGAGATACTCGACGATCTCGGCCCGGTTGCTGAGCCCGGTCAGCGGGTCAGTGGTCTTGATCCGGTCAATGTCGGTGATCGAGCCGGCCATGCGCAGCAGCCGCCCGTCTTCCGAGCGAATGCCGACGCCCCGGCAAGACACCCAGCGGTAGGAACCGGATTTGGTGCGAAGCCGATGCTCACTGGAGAACTCCAGGGCCGGCCCTTCCAAGTGCGCCTTGAGCTGCTTACGCACCCGGACCAGATCGTCCGGGTGGATGCGGTCCAGCCAGGATTCGATCATGTCTTCGATCTCGTGCGGACGATAGCCGAGGATGCGCTTCCAGTCGGAGGAAAACTGCGCCGTTTCCTGCTGCGGATCCCACAGCCACGCGCCGGAAGGTCCCGGTAGCGGCTGCCGGCCTTGCGAGCCGGGCTTGGCCGCTTCACCCAAACCGCGCTTGCGCGACAGCTGCGCGTTGATCCGCGCCACGACTTCCGGCATCTCGACCGGCTTGACCAGATAGTCGTTCGCGCCGCATTCGAGCGCTTCCACGATCATCTCGTCCTGATCCAGCGCCGTCACCATGATCACCGGAAGATCGGTCTCCGACTGGCTGGTGCGGACCATACGCAGCACGTCCAAACCGCTTAGGCCGGGCATCATCTGATCCAGCAGCATCAGACCGTAACGGTTCTTCAGCGTTTTATCCAACGCCACAAATCCGTCCGCGGCCGTGTCCACCGCGAATCCCCGCTTTTCCAGCCGGCGGGCAAGCGAGGTTCGGCTCGTATAGTCATCATCCACGACCAGAATTCGCCGCGGGGGAGATGGGCTCGTGGGGTTTGTGACGGGTGCCAATTCGATGCCTCTATTGACGTTTCGGCAGCCCGGGGGGAAATTTGAGGCAGACGCTCAGGAAGTGCCTTAATTTCCGTGATTTTTCGGGATCACTTTCGTACAAAAGGAGGACGGTGGTGACCCAAAGTCCGCAGCGGTTTTCAGCAAACGCTCTTTGTGGATTATTACAAAAAAAGCGGCCGCGGCCCGTACACAGCGCCCGCGGCTAATACAGCAAGAAGGGTTCGCGACGCTCCAGGAACGTGTCCAGTTCCTCGGATAGAAACGGCTCGATGTCGTCGAGCTCCTCGCCCCACTTCAGCGTCTCAATCACCGCACGGCTCCCCAGCAGCTTACTGGACCCCTCAAAATCGATCTTGCCGGGATACAGCCGCTCCAGCGCATGGGCCAGTTCCAGACCGAATCCAACTGAGTCGAATACTTCCCGGTCCACCACCACAAAGCGCACGCCGCCGATCTTCTGGCCCGCGAAGACCGACGCGGTGGGCTTAAATTCCACCGGATAAATGCGAACGCCGGGAATCTGCCGCGAGTTCAGGAAGAACGCCAGTTCCACGCCGTTGATCCAGCTCGCCCCGACCTGTTCGAAGGGAATATCGGTACCCCGCCCCACCGAATAATTCGGCGAACTCTCAATCAACGCAATGCCGGGATACAGCACCGCCGCGTTCAGACTGCGCATGTTCGGCGACGGATCCACCCACGGCAGGCCCGTCTCATCGAACCATTCCTCGCGCGACCAGTTCTCCATTGTCACCACATGCAGATCCGCGCCCAGCTTGCGTTCGGCGTTGGCCATCTTGGCGAGCTCGCCCATCGTCAGCCCGTGCCGCACCGGCATGTCATAGCAACCGACGAAGCTCGAAAGATCGTCCTCCAGCACCGGACCCTCCACATGCGTCCCGGTGATCGGATTCGGCCGGTCCAGCACATAGAACGGGATACCGGCCTTGCCCGCCTCCTCCAGCGCGTACAGCATCGTGCAGGAGTAGGTATAGAAGCGTGCGCCGACATCTTGAATATCGAACACCAGCGTGTCGACTCCATCGAGCATGCCTGGAGCAAAGCGTGTACGCCCCTGGTCATAGAGGCTGTAAATAGGAATGCCGGTGGCCGCATCGGTCGAATCCCCGATATCGGTCCGGTCTTCGACGCCGGTGATCCCATGCTCGGGGGAATAGAGCGCCACCACATTAAGGCCGGCCTCGCGCATCAGCTTATAGTTGCGGCGGCCGGAGCGGTCGAGGCCGGTGTGATTGGTGATCAGCCCGACGTGGGCGTCCTTGAGCGCGGCAAAGTCCTGTTCGGCGAGCACGTCCAGCCCCGTATGCACGCCGCCTCGCGTATCGCGCGAGGTCACCGCCGCGGCCACCACCGTCGCCACCCGGCTGCGCCAGGAATTGATGTTCTTCCCGCCATCGGGATGTACCCGGTTGGTCATGATCACCACGAACGTCTCGGTGGCCGGATCGATCCACACGGAAGGTCCGGTGAAACCCGTATGGCCGTAGCCGCCGATGGGAAACAGCTCCCCGCGATTGGAGGAGTACGGCGAATCGATATCCCAACCCAGCCCGCGCAGCACCGGCTGATCGGGAGGCGTCGCCGGCGAAGTGAAGCGCCGCACCGTCAGCGGCGAGAAGATCCGCACGCCGTCCAGTTCGCCTTCATTCAGCATCATCTGCGCATAGCGCGCCAGATCGTCGGCGGTGGTGAACACCCCCGCGTGCCCGGCCACGCCGCCCATGAAGCGCGCTGTCGGATCGTGCACGACGCCGCGCAGAGGTATCCGGGTTTCCGGATCGCGCTCCGTGGGGGCGATCCGCGGGCGCAGCGATGCCGGAGGCAAATACATGGTGTTCTTCATGCCCAGAGGCTCAAAGATCTCCTCGCGGGCGAACTCACTCAGCGGCTTGCCGCTCAACCGCCGGACGATCTCGCCCAGCAGCTCAAAGTTGATATCGCTATAGACGAACTTGGTGCCCGGCGGCGAGGCGGGCTGCTCCACCACCGCCTTCGAGATGCCGACGTCATAGCCCGACCAGAGCGGCTCCACGTCGAGGTCCGGACGCATGCCGGAAAAGTGGATCAGCAGGTCCCGCACGGTGATGTCGCTGTGGCCGCCCTGGAACTCGGGGATGTAATCGGTTACCGGCGAGGCCAGACGGAGCTTGCCCTGCTCCAGCAGCTTCATGATCGACGGCGTGGTCGCCATCACCTTGGTCAGCGAAGCGGCATCGTACATGGTGTCGAGCGAGGTTGGCTCGCGTTCCGGCACCAGCGCCTGCGCCCCGTAGGCCTTGCGGTGGATGATCTGCCCTTCATGGCCGACCACCAGCACTGCACCCGGAATCAGCCCGTCGGCAATCGCCTCCTCGGTCATCGCATCCAGCGCGGCCGAGCCGGAAAAACTTTGCGCGGAAGCGGACTGCGGTTCCCCGGTCGACCAGACCATGGCGAGCAGCGCGCTCAGCACGGCGATTGCTGCAGCGCCAAACTTCCAGCGGCCCGTCCCCCCTGGCTGCCATCTCCATCGATCTCTTTGACCAGCGTTGTTACCAGCGTCGAAAGATTCCTGCGGGCGGGGGGCGAGGCCGGAGCGCTTCATGCGAGTTTCTTAGCGATCCCTTCCAAGGTTTCGGCGAGCTTCACGTCGTATTCCGTGATCCCGCCTACGTCGTGCGTGGAGAGATCCACTGTGACGCTGTTGTAGACATTCGACCATTCCGGGTGGTGATTCAGGCGTTCAATCAGTGGAGCCGAGGTGGCCATGAACCCGAAGGCGTGGGCGAAATCGGGGAACTTGTATTCGCGGTGCAGCTTACCCGAGGCCAGGGACCAGCCGGGCAATTTCGCGATCGCGGCGTCGATCTGTTCCGGGCTGAGTTTCTCTCTGCTGAGCTTCGCCATGGGCTGTTCACCGGAATGCATTTCGATTGTAACGCGTACCGGCTCCCAAGCGACGCGAAGCTTGGACGCCGAGGTCATACATCGAGACCCACGGCGCGCATCAATTGGATCGCGTTGCTGCGTTCCACGACCCCAGGCCGCAGGCGATAGTCAAAGCGGATCTCGCCGCCCTCCAGATGATCTTCCAGATGCACGTTGCGGGCCTTCTCGCCCATCCGCTCGGCGATCTCGGCCAGCGCCAGATCGTGCGTGGTCGCCAGACCAATCGCCCCGCGTTCGACCAGGCCGTTGAGCAACGCATCGGCGCCGATCCGCCGGTCATGCGAGTTAGTGCCGCTCAGCAACTCGTCCAGCAAGAACAGCACCGGACAGCCTGCCTTGGCCCGGTCGGCGATCGCTTTCAAACGGCTGATCTCGGCGTAGAATCGCGAGCGATTATCGGTCAGCGAATCGGAGGTCCGCAGCGACGCGCCGACTTCGAGCCGCGTCATGGCCAACGATTGCGCGGTCACCGGCGCACCGGCCCAGCCCAGCGCCACGCTCACGCCGATGGCCCTGAGCAGCGTGCTCTTGCCCGACATATTGGAACCGCTGACAATCCACATCCGTTCGGTGCCGCCCAGGGCGACATCGTTGGCCACCGCTTCGGCGCGCGGAATCAACGGATGCAGCAACCCCTCGGCACGGTATTCAAGTCCGCGATCGACGCCGGAATCCAATAGCTCGGGGAACACCGCTTCGGGACGCTCATAGGAGAACGTCGCCAGCGCAAGCAGCGCCTCGAACTCCGCGGCGGCACGAACCCAATCGCCCAGCAGCGGTCCGCATTGCTGACGCCAGGCCTCGATCGAGATGGCGAATTGCGGAATCCACATCAGCGGCCAGGCGATCACGCCGAACATCTGGTTGTGGCCCCACTCCATGCGCTCGACCATCCGCTCGAGCCGCTCGATTTGCTTCGTCGCGTTGAATCCGCCGGCGGTCATGCGCCGCTGCAGGGCGCGCAGCGCGGGCGTTTCGACTTTCTCGGTTTCCAGCCGCCCCAGCATCTGGGCGATCAGGCGCAGCTCGCGCGCCGGGGAGTTGACGCCGCCGGTCACCTGCTCCACGCTATGCTGCAGCAGCATTCCCGCGCTGAGCTCAAACAGCACGACCACCAGCAACGGCAACAGCGTCGCCGCGCCCGCCAGCCACAGCACCAGTGCAGTAAATCCCGCCGCGCCCAGCACGCCTAAAACCCAGCGCGCCCCGGGGAAGAACTTCACATGCGGACCCGCGCCCCATTCCTCAAGGAGGCGGTCATCGATGGCCGCGCGGATATCGTCGCCCAGCAACGCGAGGTCTTCGCGCAGATCGAGCCTGGGCGCCAGTTCCGCCACCGCCTCTTGCCGCGCGACGACCACCTCGCGATCCGCCGGGGCCAGTAGCCACGACGCCAGCGTGCGATCGCCGGTCCCAGTGCGGCCTGTGGCCAACAAGGCAAACAGCGAGCCGGGTCCGAACAGATCCAGATCCTCGGCATAAAGATGATCGGCCGGGCGCAGTTCCAGCGATGCATTCCCCTCGCCGATCCAGCGGTCTTCGAGCCGCGCCAATCCCCGTCCGTAAAAGGTCACCGCGCGCGAGGCCCGCTGCCAGGCGCGTTCGGTCCGCGCCAGCACCAGCCCCAGGATGAACAACCCCACCAGCGGGACCAGCATCCACCACGCGGAAATCCACTCCGCGCCCAGGCTCAGCGCGGCCAACAGCGCGAACAGCAGGCCCGTCCCCAGACGCACGTTTCCCAGCAGCCGGTATTGCCGATGCTGGCGCTGCCGGTCCTGCTCCCATCGGGCGAGCCGGGAGCGGTATTCCGTTGCCGGGGTTGTCTTGTCCACCAATGTTTGAGGAATCCTCCGAGCGGCAGCGAGCCCAAGCCGTCCCAACACAAGCATGGGCGCAGGGAAATGTTTGCGCCGGCCGGATCCTCCCTTCCGATTCTACGCTGTCGGCCTCTTTGAACGGCGGAACTTCGCATTCTGTCTTCGGTCTCCTCAACTCCTCCCTCCTTTCTCATGTATGCTGGAAGCCCTCGCTGATGGTTCCGGGCGAGCCAAACCTATGCTGCCTGCCCTGCGCGGTTCCCTTGACTTCATTCCCTCCCCGCTTGAGGATCAGCCTGGACTGGTGATCCGCGATCCGTTCCTGTATTCGGACGCGACGCTGATCATTCCGCCCGCTCTGGTGCCGACGCTGATGCTCTTTGACGGAAATCACAGCGACGGGGACCTCCGCCGCCAGCTCGAGCAGATCACCGGCGAGACCGACACGTCCGCGCTGGCCGCCCATCTCACCGAAACGCTCAGCAACGCGGCCTTTCTGCATGACGAGATCTTTGAGGAAACCAAGCTCGCGGCCGAGAAGCACTTCGCGGACTCGCCGACCCGCGCCGCGGCCCATGCCGGCGGAGGCTACCCGGATCAGCCCGCCGATCTCACCGCGACCTTTTCCGGCTACCTGCGCGACGGCTCCGATACACGGGAAGAATCCAAGGACAGCCCGGCCGGAGCCACGCGCCCCGGAACGACAAGAGCGATCGCGGCGCCTCACGTCAGCCCTTTCGGCGGGGTCGCCTCCTACCGAGCGGCTTACTCGGCACTATCCCCGGAGGACGCTGAGCGCACCTTTGTGATCCTCGGGACCTCGCACTACGGCGAGCCGGACCGCTTTGGGCTCACCCGAAAATCGTTTACCACCCCGCTTGGCGCCACCGTCCCGGAACTCGCCTGGATCGATGAACTTGAAGCGGCTGCCCCGGACGCCATCCGCATGGAGGACTATTGCCACGCGGTGGAACATTCGATCGAGTTTCAAGTGGTATTCCTGCAGCACCTGTTCGGCCCGCGCATCCGCGTCCTGCCGATCCTGTGCGGTCCGTTTTCGGCCGCCTACCATCCCGGCACGCCCGAGCAAGTGGAATCCAACCGGCGCATGTTTGACGCGCTGGCCGAGATCGCGGCGCGCGAAGGGGACCGCGCGCTGTGGGTGCTGGGCGTCGATATGGCGCACATGGGGCAACGCTACGGAGACGGTTACGCGGCCGAGGCGCGCAAGTCCCGGATGCAACAGGTCGAACAGGCCGACCGCAAGCGGATCGAGGCGATCTCGGCGGCCGACCCCGGAGAATTCTGGGACCAGGTCGCGACCCCGCTTTCTGGCCTCAGCCAGACGGCGGCTCTCACCGGGGCTACTCCCGCCCGCGAGGACTCGTTGAAGTGGTGCGGTTCTGCGCCCTTTTATACGTTCCTGCGCGCGGCGCCCGGCGTGCGAGGCGAGCTACTCCACTACGAGCAGTGGAATATCGATCCGAACAGCGTAGTATCGTTCGCCGGCATGCGGTTCTATTCCTAGCCCCAGCCCGGGGGAAACCCGCGTGGGCGGAACGAGCTTCCGGCACGGACAATTTTGCCTCGAAAAACTCCCGAGGCGCCCTTCTTCGCACGGCACTTAGCGGCCTCGGTTGCCCGTAAGTCCCACAACTTCCTCATAGCAACACGTCCGGCACCGATAAGGGACAAAGAAAGGACAGGTCCTTCGCCCCGGATTGATGGCGTCCGGTGGACTCCTCTGCAAATGACTCTACTTTCTTTGCAAAAGACGCTAATTGATCTCGACGGACGTGAATCGATGCAGAAGTACCTTGGCGAGCAACTATGCCGAGCCATCTCGACCAGCGCGGAGTATGCGGTCGAAGTCGAACCCGTAAAACTGCAGCAGTGCCGCGCCAACCTGCAGAAAATCTCTCAACGAGCCGAATCCGCCACCACTTCGGCCCTGATCGAGGAGGTGCAGTCCTCTTTCCGGGGAGAACTCCGCCTGTATCGCGACCAGGCCAAGGAGGCCATCGGCCAGCTTCGCGAGGAGCTCCATTCGGCGCGGATCATGATGCGGAACCTCTCCGACGGCATGACCCATTCCGGTCAGGACCTCCAGTCCGCGGTCAGAAAAGAACTCGGACGCCTCCAGGAAACCGCGAAGCAGGAAGACCTGGACTCGATCCGGAAGGCGATCGATGATGCCTCGGTGGCCATCACCGCCAGTTGCGCCAAGATCAAACAACAGCAGGACCTGATCGTGGCCCAATTGATGGACGAAATCCAGCTGCTGCACAAAGAGGCTGAAAAAGAGCGCCGCGCCGCCCTGACCGATCCGGAAACCGGTGCCTGGAACCGGCAAAAACTGGACTCGCGCATCAGTGACCTGATCCTGCTCAACCAGCCCTTCTGCCTGTTCCTGATCGTCATCGCCAATGACGCCCAACTCTCCAAGGACCACCCCAAAGAGCGCCTTGCCGGCGTGTTCCGCGTGATGCTGCAACGCATCCGCCACCTGCTCAAAGACGACGTGATGGAGGGACGCTGGTCGCGCAATACCTTCGCCATCCTATCGGATCTAGCCGCCAGTTCCATCGCCGTCGACGCCCAGCATATGGAGGAATCCCTCCGGGGACCCTACACGTCACAAGAAGACACCGAGTCCCATGACGTGTTCCTCGATATCCACGTCCACATGATCGAGCGGCTCCGCGGAATGACCGAAGCCGAGTTCTATCCCCACATCGGACAGGCCACCTATAAACTCAGCGGACGCTAGCTCCCGCCAAACCGCAACCCCAACGATGCCCCACCCACGTCGCTGGGCGCTGGTTCCTCTCCTCCTGCCTCCGACCGGCCTTATCTGACTTCGGCGGGCCCCCGTTCCCGTTCTTTTCTTTCCAGTCGTAATACAATCGAAAATCGTGCGGATCACTATCTCCAAAGAAAACTATCTCAAGGCCGTCGCCGAGGCCGAGAGCGAAGGGGAAACCGTGATCGCCGCGACCCTGGTCCGCTGGCTGGGCGTCTCCGCGCCCGCCGTCACCATGGCGATCCGCCGCCTGAAACGCGACGGCCTGATTCGCGTTTCCGCCAAGAGCGGCGAGATCTCCCTCACCCGCCAGGGCCGCGAGATCGCCGACCGCATCCTGAATCGCCACCACCTGATCGAACGCATGCTCACCGAGATCTTCGGCATGGAGTGGTACAAGGTGCACGAGGAAGCCGAGCAGCTCGAGCACGCTGTTTCCGCCGACTTCGAACAGAAACTGCAGGAGAAGCTGGGAAATCGCGAGGCCTGCCCGCATGGAAACCGGGTCGGCACGGATCGTCCGCGCGACCGCCGCGACCGCGGATGGATCCCCCTGGAGGAAGCCGAGACCGGCCAGTCGGTTCGCGTGATGAGCGTTTTCGAGCGCGACCGCCAGTTGCTGGAGTACCTCGACGGGTTGGGCATCCGCCCGGGGGTTATCTTTGAAGTAGTTGCGAAAAATTACGACGAGACCATGACGCTGGAGGTCGGTGAACGGCCGGTGCAATTGGGAAAGGCCGCCGCGATCCGTCTGTGGGTCGAACCGGTGCACGAAGTCGCCGCTCGCCGCCGCTGATGCCGGAGCCTGAGTCTGGAGCCAAGCCCTTCAGCCAAGTTCGACCGTGGAACGAACCACTCCGGGGCGGAAACAGGGGAAGCAAAATCAGAACGCCCGCGTCCCCCATGCAAAGGAATCAACGGGGAAAGACATCACCCATGAATTGGATCGTGACTGCAGCAGCAACCCTTGCCTTGGCCGTGGGCCTGGGGGCCTTTGGCGCCCACGGGCTCCAGGACCGCCTGGACGAATACTCGAAGGGCATCTACGAAACCGCCGTGATGTACCACTTCTTTCACGCGCTGGGGCATCCTGGCGATTCCGCTATTGATCAAAAGCGACTTGGTGACGCCCGGCGCGGGCAATCTCGCCGCCTGGCTGCTGCTGGTCGGAATCGTGTTCTTCTCCGGCAGCCTGTACGTGCTGGCCGTTACCGGGATCAAGATCCTGGGCGCCATCACGCCCATTGGCGGCGTCGGGTTTATCGCCGGATGGCTGGCACTCGCTTACGGGGCTATGAAGTAGCTGCTGGCGCTGCAATAGCGCCCGGGGCTTCGGGATCTTCGTGGGCAGCTAGGCGACGCCGGTTCCGATCCGCTCCTGAAAATAGGCGACCGTCTTGGCGAGGCCTTCGTCCAGCGCGACCTTCGGCGCCCAATCCAGCACGCGCTTGGCCTTGCGGATATCCGGCTGGCGTTGCCGCGGGTCGTCGGAGGGCAGCGGCTTGTGCGTGATCGGCAACTCCTGCCCCAGTTCCTTTTGAATGGTCTTGGCGAAGTCCAGAATGGTCATCTCCACCGGATTGCCCAGATTCACCGGGAACCGCTCTTCGGAATGCGCCAGACGATACAGCCCCTCCACCATATCGGAGACGTAACAGAAGCTGCGGGTCTGGGAGCCGTCGCCGAACACCGTCAGCGGTTGGCGGCGCAGTCCCTGCTCCAGGAACGCGGGCACCACCCGGCCGTCGTCCAGCGCCATTCGCGGACCATAAGTATTGAAGATCCGCGCGATGTTGGTCGCCACGCCGTGATGCCGATGGTAGGCCATCGTCATCGCCTCGGCGTAGCGCTTGCTTTCGTCATAGCAGGAGCGTTCGCCCACCGGATTCACGTTGCCCCAATACGTCTCCTCCTGCGGATGCTCCAGCGGATCGCCGTAGCACTCCGAGGTCGAGGTCACCAGGAAGCGCGCGTCGTCTCTTCGCGCGATCTCCAGCATGTTCCGCGTCGCGGTCGAACCGGACTCGAGCGTCTCAATCGGGTGGCGCAGATAAAACTTCGGGCTGGCCAGTGAAGCCAGGTGCCACACATGGTCGAACTTTCCGTTCTTGGCCGGATCGTTCCAACTCACGCCGGGCCCGGCTACGGCACACATCTTCCTCCAGGAAGGTGAACCGGGGCTCCTCGATCAGATGCTCAAGATTTGCCAGCGAACCGGTGATCAGATTATCGACGGCAACCACCTCCCCGCCTTCGGCCAGTAGCCGATCACAGAGATGGGAACCGATAAATCCGGCGGCCCCGGATACTAGATGACGCAACCTGGAACTCTCCTTATCTCACTATCTTACTGACATCCGGGAGCACGCCGCCCCGGGCATCGCGGCGGACCTCGCTCCCGCCTCGCTCGGGCCGTGATTTCCACCGCCCGCAACTCTATAATCGGACGATGCAGCCCAAATCATCCCCACCTCATAAAGAAGGTCCGCCCCCCTTCGCCGCTGTCATGCAAATTCTCCTCGGCAAGTGGGCCTCCATGGCGGTTTCCGCCGCCGCGAAATTCGGCATCGCCGACCACCTGGAAGGCGGCCCGAAAAGCGCCCAGGAATTGGCGAAACTCACCGGAACCAATGAAGACGCCCTGTACCGGCTTCTGCGCACCACCTCCTCGCTCGGCGTGTTCTCCGAGACCGAGGATGGGCGCTTTGCACAAACGCCGCTCTCGGACACCCTGCGCACCAGCGCCCGGCCCAGCACACGGGCGATGGCCATGATGCTACTCGAAGACTGGCACATGCAAAGCTGGAATGAGATCGCCTGGTCGGTGGAAACCGGCCAACCCGCGCCCCGCAAACTCTGGGACGGAAATCTATTTGACTGGCTTCATGCCGACCCCAAGCGCGCCGAATCGTTCGACCGCGCCATGAGCAGCGTGTCTACCACCGACGCTCCCCTCATCGCCCAGGCCTACGATTACTCCGGATTCCGGCACCTGGTCGAGATCGGCGGCGGCGAAGGCAAGCTGCTGGCGACGATCCTGGAACAGAATCCGAATCTGCACGGGACGTTGTTTGAGCTCCCAGAAGTGATCGAGTCGGCCCGCGGCGCTGGTTTCTGGAGCCGTATCAAGGAACGCTGCCAGCTCCAGGGCGGCAGCTTTTTTGAGTCCCTGCCTGACGGCGCCGACGCCTACCTGATGAAACACATCCTGCACGACTGGGACGATCCCGAGGCGGGCGAAATCCTGGATGCGATTCGCCGCGCGGCGCGCCCCGCGTCCAAATTGCTGATCGCCGAATGGGTTCTCAGCGGCGCCAATGAGCCCAGCCCGGGAAAGCTGATTGATCTGGAAATGCTGATCATGCCCGGCGGCCGGGAACGAACCGAGCCGCAGTGGCGCGAGCTGCTATCGGCCCACGGCTTCCGTCTGGAACGCGTCATCCCGGTTCCCAACCAGCAGTGCCTGCTGGAAGCGACACCCGCAACCTGATGCCGTCTACGCCATCCGAGTTCAATGGTGACCGGCTGGACGATCTGGCGTGTATGCAAGAGGCGCTGCGCCTGGCGCGGCAGGCCGAAGCGGAAGGAGAAATCCCGGTAGGTGCGGTCGTCGTTATCGACGGCCACATCGCCGGCCGGGGCTACAACCGTCCGATCGCCTCCCATGATCCAACCGCGCATGCCGAGATCCAGGCAATTCGACAGGCCGCGGCGGCCGTGGGCAACTACCGGCTCCCCGGAGCAACGCTCTACGTCACCCTGGAGCCTTGCCCGATGTGCGCCGGAGCGATCGTGACCGCGCGCATTCAGCGATTGGTGTTTGCTGCCCGAGACCTGCGCTATGGCGCTGTGCGCAGTAAATTCCAGATCGCCGATAGCGATCTGCTCAATCACTCTGTCGAGGTAAGCGAGGGAGTTTTAGGAGCTGAGTCAGCCCAGCTCCTAAAATCCTTCTTCGAGCAGCGGCGGTGAACTAGTTAGGCTGGATCATTCGCCGCCGCGTCCCGCGGACCGCCATCCGCGTTATGCCGTGCGTCCCACCGCTGGGAACGGCAGGCGCCGCTTTATCGGCACTACTGGGGCAAGCCCGGACACAACCGATCGTTGAGGTTCAAGCCGGCTGGGACCATGGAAGTAGTCATCCAGGGGGAATAACGGGTAGGGTTCTAATTCCCGGAACGTTCGTCCCAGCTTCTGTTCGATGCGATACACGGCGTGGAAGAAGTTCCCGCGATCTAGGCCTAACTTTTTCGAACACAGCTTCCAGTCCGCGCCGAGCAAGAAATGGTAACGGAACAGTTTGTATTCATCCGCCGTCAAGGTACGTCGTGCGACTAGACAGAAGTCCGCGATGTACTCTTCATCTTTTCGGCCCCAACTCCCCGGCCGGCTCTTCCCGCCCCGCTGGGGATCCAGCCGAACTTGGCTGAGATACTTCTCCTGCGTTACACACTTTTCGAACCGTCTGTAGCAAATACGGAAAATGCTGCGCAAAACGCAATTACAGGGCGACAACGCGCCTTTTCGGGCTAGCCGCAATCCAGAACCATGGCATTGCGTGCAACGGTGCATAGCTAGCGCGAGTGTTTCCGATCGAGTCCACTCCATAATCGGCAACTATCCTCCCGAACCTGACCGCTGGCCAGTACTGCCCGTTCTTCTGCTTCGCGTGCATAGGGTCTATTGGACTGGGGGAGCGGCCGTATTGGTATCCTACGCTCGCACCCAGTTTAAGTCAATCCTTTTCCTTGAATCACGAGACAATTTCCAGATAAACATCCAACACATGTCTCGCGGTATCATCCCAATGAAAGCGTGCCGCCTGCGCGCGACCCTCTTGAATGCGCCGCGTACGGCCATCTTCGTCCAGCAGAACCTCGCGCAATCCGCGTGCGACATCGAATACGCTATTCGGGCTTACCAGCTCGGCCGCATCGCCCACAGCCTCTACCAGCGCGGGTAAATCGGAAGCCACTACGGGCGTTCCACATGCCATCGCTTCAAGCGGCGCCAGTCCGAATCCTTCCGCCAAGGACGGAAACGCAAACAATTCGGCGGCCCCGTAAAATACCCGAAGCGTTTCGATGGGGACAAACCCCAGAAATCGAACATGGCGTTCCATGCGGGTTGCGAATACCGCGCGGCGCACGGCCGGAAATTTTGATAATTCGTCCCCGATAATCACCAACCTAAGGTCGCGATATTTCGGATGATTTTCGAGTTCTGCCTTGATCACCGCAAACGCTTCGATCAGCCGCCCGACGTTCTTGTGCGGCTTGATCGTGCCCGCGTACAAAATGAACGGACGCTGGATAGAATACCGCTGCAGGGTTTCCTCATCCACCGCAATGTTTCTGGAAAGCATTGAAAAAGAAGGGTCTGGCGCACTGTAAATGGTGCGGATCCGCTCTGGAGCGAGTCCCAGAATGCTCTCCAGGGACCGCCGTGTGGCCTGCGAAACCGTGATCACGCGCGCCGCCCGCATGGCCCCTCGCCGGTACCGCTCGGCGTGCAAAGTCCCGCCAAGACCGCCCCCCGCCTGCCCCGTAATACTGCTGAGATCGTGAATCGTGACGACATACGGACGGGGCATCCAATACGCAACAGAGTTTAGTGGAATATGGAATAAATCTGCTTTAAGCTTTTTGACAAACAGCGGGAACGTCGCATTCTGGAGGGCTTCGACGTCAGAATGCGGGAATTCCACAAACGAAAAATTGCTGCCTAAATCCACAATGGGATCGGTCTTCGGCAAGGTGACCAGCGTATATCGATTCGTCGAATCGAGCCGTGCCAGCGCCTGCAGCAGGTTTCGGATGTAGGTGCCGATCCCAAAGAAGCCCAGTCGCCGGACGTCCATGGCAAAGTGATAGGTCATCGCTCGCGAACCGGGCTCCTTTCTTAAAACTCAGTTCAATTACGGACTTATTGCGCGCTGCCCCGCAGATTTACTGAACTCCGCGCCGCCACGCGTAGAGGGGAAATTCCTCAGTCAGCTTCGCTACCTCCGCGCGCACGGCGGTGATTTCCGCGTCGTTTTCAAGATTATCCAATACGCGGGCAATTAGCGACGCAACCTTGTAGATCTCCGGCTCCCCAAAGCCGCGCGTGGTCACCGCCGGGGTGCCGAATCGCATCCCGCTGGGGTTGAACGGCGGATTCGTGTCAAACGGGATCGCGTTCCGATTCGCGGTGATGTGCGCCGCCTCCAGCCCGGATTGCGCCGCCTTTCCCCGGATCCCCTTGGTGAACACGTCCACCAGTAGCAAGTGCGTATCGGTGCCGCCAGAAACGACGCGGAACCCATCCCGGGCCAGCCCGTCGCACAGCGCCCGCGCGTTTGCCAGCACCTGCTTCTGGTATTCGGTAAACTCCGGAGCCATCGCATCCAGGAAACAGACCGCCTTGGCCGCGATCACATGCACCAGTGGACCGCCCTGCGTGCCCGGAAACACCGCGCGGTTCACGTCCGCCTCATATTCCGCGCGCCCCAGGATTATGCCGCTCCGCGGACCGCGCAAGGTCTTGTGCGTGGTCGAGGTCACGATGTCGGCGTACTCACAGGGGTTTGCATGGAGCCCGGTCGCCACCAGCCCCGAAAAATGCGACATATCGCACAGAAACTTCGCGCCCACGCTATCGGCGATCTCCCGGAAGCGCTTGAAGTCCAGCGTCCGCGGATAGGCGCTGCCGCCGGCGATGATCAGCTTCGGCTTGTTCTTCTCCGCGAGCTCAGCCAGCAGATTGTAGTCAATCTGCTCGGTCTCCCGATCCACCTGATAGCCGACCACGTGATACAGTTGGCCGGAAAAATTCAGCGGATGCCCGTGGGTCAGATGGCCGCCATGCGCCAGATCCAGCCCCAGGATCGTATCGCTGGGCTTGAGCAGCGCCATATACGCCGCGGCGTTCGCCTGCGAGCCGGAATGCGGCTGGACATTCGCGAATCCCGCGCCGAACAGCTTCTTGGCTCGGTCGATCGCCAACTGTTCGACATCATCGGTAAACTCGCAGCCGCCGTAATAGCGCTTCTGCGGATAGCCCTCGGCGTACTTATTCGTGAAGACGCTGCCGGTGGCTGTTAGCACCGCCTCGGTGGTGAAGTTCTCGCTGGCGATCAGCTCCAGGTGCTGATGCTGGCGTTCGGTTTCCTTGGCGATGAGCCCGGCAATCTCCGGGTCCACCTCCTGGAGAGGACGCGCGATGCGTTCTTGCTCGTTCATAATCTTCGGCGCGGCGCCACGCCCAGGCGCCCGCGATCGGGGAGGTGAGGGGTCCGGAAGGACCGCTAACAGACGTCCGCGTGAGACTCGATATCCGCGATCTTCCCCACCCGGCGCTCATGCCGGCCGCCTTCAAAATCGGTCTTCAGAAACGTGTCCACCAGTTCCTGTGCCAGGGCGGGAGCGATGAACCGCGCGCCCATCGTAATAACGTTGGCGTTGTTGTGCTGACGGCAGAGCGCCGCCTCTTCCACCGTGTGGATGTTCGCCGCCCGCACGCCGTGGACCTTATTTGCCGCAATCTCCATCCCCACCCCGGAGCCGCACACCAGCACACCGCGATCGGCGTCGCCCGAAGCCACCGCGTCGCCTACCGCGCGCGCGTAATCCGGGTAATCGGTGGATCGCCCGAGTTTGTCCCGAAATCGGTGACCTGGTGACCGGCCTTGCGCAAGGCCCCGGCGAGCTGGTCCTTCAGCTCATACCCCGCGTGATCGGCGCCGACGGCTATCTTCATGAGAACTCCAATTCTATCATCCGGTTCCGGCCGCCCCTCCCAAAATACTCTTCTTGAAACCGAAGCCGGTCCCGCGCTAGCCTGATTGATTCGTGACGCAAGCCTCTCAACTTAACCACTACGACGCCATCATCATCGGCGGAGGCCACAACGGATTGGTTACCGCGGCTTACCTGGCCGGCAACGGCCGCCGCGTCGTGGTGCTGGAAGCCCGCGAGATGGTCGGCGGATGCGCCGTCACCGAGGAGATCTGGCCCGGCTACAAGGTTTCCACGGCCTCCTATCTGCTTAGCCTGATGCAGCAGAAGGTGGTCGATGATCTGGACCTCGCACGCTTCGGCTACGCCGTGGATGCGAAAAATCCCGCATTTTTCTCGCCCTATCCCGACGGCCGCTACATCCTGACCTGGCAGGACGAGGCGCAGACACAGTCCGAGATCGCACGCTTCTCCAAGAAAGACGCCGAGACCTATCCGAAGTACAACGCGCACCTGGAGCGGCTCGGGATGGTGGCCGAATCGCTACTGCTGACCACGCCGCCGGACTTCCCGCCGTCGTCGATCGGAGATTTCATCGAGTACCTGAAGCTGGCCGGGAAGATGCGCGGTCTCTCGCGCGCCGAAATCGTGGGCCTGGTGAAAATTTTCACGCAAAGCGTCGCCGACTTCCTGGACGACTGGTTCGAGTCCGAAGAGCTCAAGGTGATGCTCGCCACCGACGGCGTCATCGGAGCCAACGGCGGTCCGCGATCTCCGGGAACGGCTTACATCCTGCTGCACCACACCATGGGCGGCGTCGATGGTCATCGCGGCCTGTGGGGATTCGTACGCGGCGGCATGGGAACGGTCTCGGAGGCGATCGCCGGGTCCGCCAAGGCTCGCGGCGCGGAGATCCGCACCAACGCACGCGTCGAAAAAGTCCTGATGCAGAAAGGAGAAAATGCCGGGCGGGTCACCGGCGTGGTGCTCGAAGGAGGCGAGGAGCTTCACGCGCCCATCGTCGCCAGCAACCTGGATCCGAAGCTGACCTTCCTTCACCTAATGCACCCCAGCGAGCTTCCCGGGGAATTCCGCTCCGGCATCGAAAAATTCCGCTGCGAGGGGACCTCGCTCAAGATGAACCTCGCGCTCAGCGGCACGCCTGAGTTCAAGGTCCTGCCCGAGCCGGGTCCGCACCTGGGTGCGACCATGCACATCTGCCCCTCGGTCGACTACATCGAACGAGCCTGGGATGACGCCAAGTACGGCCGTCCGTCGCATTCCCCGGCCATCGAGATGACCATGCCTACGATGTACGACAAGACTCTCGCGCCGGAAGATCACCACATCATGGGTATCTTCATGCAATACGCGCCCTACACGCTGAAGGACGCCAATTGGGACGATCTGCGCGAGCCCTACACCGAACGCGTGCTCGACGTGATCGAAGAATACGTGCCGAACATCCGCAAGATCCTGGTGCACCGGCAGACGCTGACCCCGCTCGACCTCGAACGCCGCTTCGGCATCACTGGCGGCAACATTTTCCACGGCGAGATGTCGCTCGATCAGATGTTCGTGATGCGTCCGCTGGCCGGCTGGGCTCGCTACCGGACGCCGGTGAAGGGGCTGTATCTATGCGGGTCGGGTGGACATCCGGGCGGCGGGGTGATGGGAGCTCCGGGGCACAATTGCGCGCGGGAGATTTTGAAGGATACGTAGGCGATTGGGGGGCCGGGGTTCACCCGGCGGGAGGCGTCCCGCCTCCCCATCCGCGAAGCACGCAGCAGAAGAGCCAAGAGGCAATGTGGACCTAGGCCCATCGTAAGCTTGAAAGCTTACGCCGGCTGAACGCCGGCCCCCTTACAGCTTCATCTCTTTCCGCTGCACACCTTTCGGCACTTCGAGTTCAAACGCCGACTTCGGCAGATCCGGGTTCACCTTTACGTTCGAGTATTCGAACAGGTAGTAATCGGCCTTCGCGCTCTTGGACGGCTTGGTGAGCTTCACCTGGAGTGCGGTGGCCTCGCCCTCGGGGATCCACATCTCGATCTTGGCGAAATACTGCTCGCGGACTTCCTTGCTCTTCGGCGTCAAGTCGATGCGGGTGGTCTTCTTCCCGCCGACCGTCTCCTCGCCACCCAGCGCGATCTCATAATCCTTTCGCAGTTCGGCAGAAGAGTTCGCGAAGCCCAGCAACAAATATTGATCGATCAGTCCGCCACGGCTGCCGAGATTGTAAACTTCCAGGAGCTTGGCCTTCGGCAGAAGCTTCTCCACTTTCCCGCCGCCGGGGAAATAGACTGCGTACTCATCGGGTTTGGTGAAGTTCACCACACCCTTGGTTTGATCGCCGTCCCGGCGCAGGTTCATGTGCCCTGTCGCTTCATCGGAATCGCCGAAGATGGCCAGGTACTCGGTGCGCGTGAAATCGGCCGAGATCGATTTGGTCGTCTTCGCCGCCTGATCCATGCGACCCAGCACCGCATCCAGCGATTCGGCCTGCGCCGCCCCAGCCAGCAGGAGCACTGCGGCCAGCAGCGCGCCCGATCGAGAAGAATTGTAAAAAGGAACTTTCATTGAGATACCGCCCACCTACCCGTTAGACCCGTTTCCGTCCGCTTGCGTTTCGATGGATCGGTCATCGTGAAAATGAGGCGCTCCGATGAGGCCCCGATTTTCCCGGCATCGTGACCCACAAATCACGCCAGCAACTACTGACGCCCACCGATCATTCCGGCCGATTACTCCGACGGCCGCGTGGAGGCGATGAAACCGGTGAGTTGGTCCTCGTCATAGACCGGATCGACGCGCGTCACGCGCACCCGGGTCTTAAACTTGCCCTGCACTAGGTCCGTCGCCTCCGTGGCCCGGCGCTCCTCGGGAACATCCACCAGCAGGCTAGGCTCCAGCAGGTAGCCCTGCCCGGCCGGCAGCATCACGATGCTGGTCGAATTCGGCTGATCGGAGAACACCGCGCGTGGCGTCAGGAAAATGAAGACCAGAATCAGGCCCACAATGACGTCGTACTGCCAGCTTGCGCGCTTGACGTCCCAGAAGATAAATCGGCCCAGTCCACCCATCGGCATTAGTTTATCAATTCCAGGTCACACAGGTGTGGGCAAGCTCCTTGCTCAGCTTGCGCGAGGCTCCTTTGCATCGTATGGGGCTTTATGCCAGTGGAACCATCGCCGAACTTGAAAGTCGTTTCAACAGTGGCGGCTTGCTGACAGTCGAGCGAATGGAGTTACAACCGGGTTGGGCTGCGCGGGAGGACTAAAGTCCGCAAGCTGAACCTCGCCCCACAGATCAGCGGACCAGCGAGAGGAACTCGTCGCGCGTCGCCTTCTTCGAACGGAAATTCCCCAGCATCGTGCTGGTCACCGTACCGGAATGCTGTTTCTCGACCCCGCGCATCATCATGCAGAAATGTTGCGCCTCCAGCAGCACCCCGACCCCGCGCGGACTGATCACCTCGGCCACCGCTTCGGCGATTTGCGTCGTCAGCCGTTCCTGCAGTTGCAGGCGCCGGGCGAACATGTCCACAATCCGCGGGATCTTGCTCAGCCCGATGACTTTATCCTTCGGCAGATAGGCCACGTGCGCCTTGCCGAAAAACGGCAGCAGATGATGTTCGCACATGCTGAAGAACTCGATGTCCTTGATGATCACCATCTCGTCGCACTGGCACTCAAACAGCGCCCCGTTGGCGATCTCCTCCAGGCTCTGGGTGTAGCCGCTGGTCAGAAACCGCATCGCCTTCTCATACCGCTCCGGCGTGCGCGCCAGCCCTTCCCGCGACGGATTCTCCCCCAACTGCTCCAGAACGTCTTCCATGTGCGCGGCGATGCTGCCCGATCCGGCGGGCGTGATCACCTGAACGTCTGCTGATTCTTTCGGTTTCATTGCTGTTGACTGCTTCCCCACTATACTGCTCCCCGTCCTTCCTTATGCACCCCTTAGCGCCCACCCGAATCCGATCCGCGCCGACTATGCTCCCGCGTCCCAGGCGAACGTATTCCGCGCCGTCTCGGAAATCTGGATCCGGACCAGTTCGGCGGGCAGCGTCCACTCGGCGAGCAGCATCTTGCGGACGGCTGTCGCCAGATTCTCGGTGGTCGTCACCCCGCCCTCAAACTCCGCGACCTCCGTATTCAAATCGCGATGGTCCAGCTTCGCCAGCACCCGATCCCGCACCATCCGGTCGAGATCCATCCGGTTCACGATCTGCCCATCGGCGCCTGGCGTTCCTTCCACCGTCACCTCAATCTGGTAATCGTGACCGTGGCCGTGCGGATTGTTGCACTTATCGTAGAGCTTACGGTTCTCCTCATCGCTCAACTGCACCGAATGCAGCCGATGCGAGGCCGCGAAACCGTAGCGGCTGGTCAACCGGACCTTGCCCGGCGTCACGAGGGGACTCATGCGGGGTCTCCGGCCCCATCCGGTGCGCCATTCAAGCTGGGCCCGGCGTAATCCACGAACAAATCCGACGATTCAAACAGCCGGACGTTATACAACCGGGCGCGGTCCGTATGCAGCTGCGGCGCAATGCGGCGCCAGATCTCGGCGGCAATATTTTCGGTCGTCGGCACCACCTGGTCGAACGGGGGCACCTCACGATTCAAGAAACGGTGGTCCATCGGACTCACCACCTCCCGCTGCAACACTTCCTTGAGTTCCCGCAAATCGAACACCATCCCCGTCACCGGGTCCGGGTCGCCGGTCAGCGTCACTTCGACGACGTAATTATGCCCGTGGCCATTCGGGTTGGCGTTGGAACCGAAGGCCTGGCGATTCTGCTCCTCGGTCCACTCCGCCTTACGACACACGTGCGACGCACTGAATTCGGCTTTGCGAGTCAAGAACATAGTTTTGGTAATGTGCCACGGCGCCCCCGCACCAGCAGTCCGCCACATCCTATGGATGCCGCCGCCACCCGGCGGGATTCGCAAGATTTGCGCAAACCGGGAACAGAAAGCCTCCCGCCGGCGTCTTGGAAATGGAACGGAGCGTATGCGGGGATTGCAGATGCCCACTCCAGAACGCCTGCCCGGGCCCACAATGCCTGATGGGGTGAACCGGAATCCAAAGTCCTCTAAAATAATAACGTGAAAACCTTAACGGATCGCATTTTGGCCGGCATGATCGTAGTGCTGGTGGCCGGGCTCGCCTGGGTGGTCTCCGGCTCGCTGGAAGAGCCCGTAACCGTCGTCGGCGACCGGGCCCCGCAATTTCGCCGTCACCACCCGAGACGGGCAGACCGTCACTCCCACCGACTTCGGCGGCAAGGTCCTGGTGCTCAATTTCTGGGCCACCTGGTGCCCGCCCTGCGTCCAGGAAATCCCTTCGCTGCAGGAGTTTCAGGAACAATTCAGCAGCCAGGGCGTGGTGGTGGTCGGCGTCAGCGTCGACAAGAACGCCGCCGCCTATGACCAGTTCCTGAAGCGCTTCGGGGTGACCTTCGACACCGCGCGCGATCCGGATTGGAACATCGCCGGCAGTTACGGCACCTACCAGCTTCCGGAAACCTACATCATCAATTCCAAAGGCGAGGTGGTCCAGAAGATCATCGCCGCGCAGGACTGGATGAATCCCACGTTCCTGAACAGCATCCGCGACTTGCTCTAGGAGGCCCCCATGCGAGGAATCCCGCTACTTACGATCGCTCTCATCGCTGCGGGAGGCCTGACGCTCCAGGCGGCCGACTCGGAAAAACCCGCCTCGGACGGCAACACCACGCTGCTGATCTCCGGTACCGCCATCACGCAACCCGAAAAGATCCAAGAACTCCTGGGCATCGCGCCGAAGGATCAAAAGGACGATGACGATGAATCTCTGCACATGGTCGTCATCCGCCTCCGAGCCGAGCCCCAGCGCCCCGAAGGCCTCCGCATCGACCCCGACGACTTCACGCTGATCGCCCGCAACACCGGCGAGCGCGCCAAGGCGATGGAGCCCGACGAGATCAACAACGAAGCCCAGTTGGAACTGGCGCGCGGCAACTTAGTGGGCAGCAACGGCTACACGATCGGCGGGGGCAAAATTCTGGGACCCCAGCTTCCCAACGCCTCACAAGCCAACTCTCCAGAAGGCATCGGCAACGCGCCCATGGGAATCGACCAGCCGGCGGTCGCCACCACCCTCGGCGGAGGCAATGGAGGCACCAACCCGGTGCGGGAGATCGCAGACGATACCGAGGGCGCCAAGAAAAACGCCAAGCCGACGCAGGATCCCCGAGTCGCCATCTTGGATCAGATGGCGCTGCATGAGGTCGAAACCACCGAGCCGGTGGAAGGCCTGCTCTACTTCCTGATGCGGACCAAAGTGAAATCCAAGAACGTCGGACTCCTCTATGTGGGAGCCGGCGGACGCCTGGTCATCGACTTCAACTGAGCAGGTGGGGCGAGGTTTAGCTTGCGGAGGGCTTTAGTCCTCCCGGGCAGTACAGGCGGTGCGGTCACTCACCCTATTGCGCCGGTACGATCTCCGCCTTCACGATTTTGTCCATGCGCGGGAAGTAGCGATTGATGTACGGCTCGCCCTGCTCTTCCAGCAACTGCTGCACCGGACGCTCCCCGTACCCCGCAAACAGCAGGTCCACGACATCCATCCCCTGGATCACCTCGGCGAACGGCTGAAAGTCCAGCGGGTCCAGGCGCGCATTGTCGGTCTTATTGATGAACACCTGCGTCCCTCGCGTGTTGGGAGCGCTCAGCGAAGCGAACGACATCGTGCCGCGCAGGTTGCTTTTCGCCACCGGGTCGTCCGGCATTTGCACATTCGCCCAGGCCTTGCTGATCTTCGGATCCGGACTCAGTCCAAACTGCACCATGAAGTCCAGGTTCCGGAAGAAGTAGTTGTTGTCGTAAAACCCGTTGCGCACCAGGTTGTAGAAGCGATTCGCCGCATGCGGCGACCAGTCCTTGTGCACCCGCAGCAGGATATTACCCTTGGTCGTCTCCAGACGCACGTCATAGGTTGCCGGCGCGGAGGCATTCAGGCTGCCCGGATTCAGCAGCGACGGCTTCTGCGCGCAGGCGACGGCGCTGAACATCATGAAAGTCATCCACAGGGACAAAAGAACGTTGCGCATAATTTGTTGCTATTTTACCCCGATCCAGATGACGATCTAAAAAATCCCCCGCCGCAAAACCCCGGATCCCGATGCCGGATCCAAGTCCAGCGCCCCCCGAGTCTAGATCCCAAACCACGTCGCGATGGTCTTCAGCCACTCGTAGAGAAACGTCTTCTGCCCTTCCCGCGATTTCCACCAGCCATCGGGGGAGAAATTGTCATCCGGCGCGGCCACCATCGTCAATTCGACATCCGGCAGCGCCCGCTGCATCTGCTTCATCGCCCGCCGCGTGTGGAAGTCCGAAGTCACCAGCAGCAACCGATGAATTCCGTGTTCGCGAATGATCGGCGCCGCCTGATCCACCTCTTCCTCGGTTGAATTCGCGTCGTTCTCGAAATGCTCGAAATAGGATTCCGGATACCCATTGCGCACGGCATACGGGATCGCCAGATCGCACTCATAGACTCCGTAGTATGCCCGCGGACCGCTGATGATCGCCACTGGCGCATAGCCTTCCCGAATCAGATCCCCGGCCTTCAGAATGCGGTTTCCCGACCCGTCGCCCGCGAACACGAAGATCGCGTCGGCCTTCACCGGCTCTGACGCGCGCACCAGGAACGAGCCCATGGCGGTCAGGATGGGGACATAGAGAATCGCGCACAGAACCACCAGCGCGACAACAGCAAGGAGAACTTTACGAAGGAGACTCACCGGCCTGGGATGCACGGGGATGGAGGGGTCAATTCTTCTCGTCGCTGGAAGGCTGATCCAGATGGCCGACCTTCTTCAGGCGTTGATACAACCGTTCGACCTCTTCGGCGTCTTCCGGAAGCAGCAGCGACTCAATATCGGAGTCATCCATCTCCAGCGAGCCGTCTTCGGTTTCCCGGTGGCCCAGCACCGAATTCAGCGCCGAGAAGTCCCACTGGTCTTCCTCGTCGGTCGAGATCCCGCCCCACACCTCATCGTAGGGAATCCCGTCCAGCGTGGCGTTGCGGACATTGCGTCCAATCAGATGCAACAGGTGTTGGCAGGAGAGTCCATCGCCAGGATACAGGATCGTGACTCGCGATTCATCGGCCAGCGTCAGACGAGCCATCATCGGCGAGGTCCAACGGCTGGTTTCCAGGCTGACCACATCCTCCCATGCGACCTTCCTTTTCTGGCCAACCTGGATGCCCTGCTCACTGACGCGAATGCGTGGACGCAGCATCATCCCGACCGAGAAAATCATGGTGACGCCGAACAGTCCAGACACCGCGGCCCAAGCGAGTGTGGCGGGGGAAAACGTCTGAGGGTCGCCAAGCAAAGTGGCAAACCAGGAGCATGCAGCGGCGCTCACCAACGCCAAAGCCGCAAACACTGCGTACCACCGGGACGGTCGAAACACCACTACCTTGCTCGGCACATATCCAGACTACCACGAGCGGGCATTCCGCTTCATTTGCCGCAGATAGACGCTACGTACCGGATCCCGCGGCACCGCGACCCGAGGTGGGGCGAACTTCCGTTTGCGGAGCGCAATTTGCCCGCCCACGCAGCTCAGACCTCCTACAGCCCCCTTACTCCACCGTCGGAAACGTTTTCGAAATATGATCGTGCCAGGTCAGGTGTTCTTCATCCACCAGGGTCCACAGCAGACCCATGCCGGCCGCCGCGAGGCTCATCATGCCGCTGGCCGCGCGAATCAGCCGGACCTTCCGTGACGGCGCGCGTCCGTCGAAATCCACCAACCGCAATCCCACCGCGCGCAGCCCCAGCGAGTCGCTCTCGGCGGCGCACCACAAGCCTTTGTAGAGAGCCGCCACCGCGACCCAGATCACCAGCAGCGCGTACATCATGTCGCGCAGTTCCAGTTCCCCGCCGCCTAGCGACCAGAAGGCTCCGGAAAACAGGAGGACGCCAAACAGGATCACCCCGCCGTCCACCGCCGCAGCCATCAGCCGATGCGTGGGCACCGCCACCGGAGCATCGCAATCGATCCGCTCCTCCGGGCGCTTGCGGAGATCCACTTGCGCCGAAACAAATTCCAGGTTCTGCTGCGGATCCGGCATGCGCCGCGGAGGCCGCGCGGTGGTTCGGCGTTTGGCGCGCGCCTTCTTCGACTCCGGTGAGTTCGGCAGGTGCGGCGTCAGCGTCGGGATCGGGACCACATTGCCGCCCCGCCCTCGCCTCGACGAACCGCCCTGGGAGCCCCAATCGGATTCCTGAAACAGCGCCTGCTGCGATTGGGCGCCCGCCGCCGCGGACATTACCTTGGGCGCCTCCCCCGCGATCTCAACCGTCTCCTCATGCGGCGATTCGACATGCTGCCGCCGCGAGGTGAACTCAATCACCGGAGCCACCGCGCCCTGCACCGGCTGCGGGACAGACTCTCGCCTCGGGGCTCCTTCGCGCAGACGACGCCCGCAATGCGCGCAGCGCGCTACGTCGACGTCATTTAAAGTGCGGCAGTATGGGCAACGCATAGGTAGCCGAGTCTATTGAATAAAGACTATACTGATTTTCGAGTCTCTCCGACGCGCCACCGGGACCTCCTGTAGATCAGGGGGGGCTAGAACTGGGGAACTGAAGGGTTCCGGCTTGCCGATCGTCTCCACAATAGGTTCCATAATCGCACATTCTCGGACCCATGTGGGGACCGGGGTAGCGATCTTTTTCCTACTTCTCTCCAACGGCTTACGAGCACAAACCTACAACCCCACTTTACCCCCCGCGCCGGTCGCCACCACGCCCCCCGCCAACCCTAATGAACGGGTGCCGCCGCCCCCTGAGCAGGACGCTCCGGGCGAAGGCGAGGTACTAGTACAATCGTCCGGCCCGCAGGCCATTCAGGGCGACATTCGCAGCGCTAGCGAGAACCTGATCATTCGCACCCCCGACATGCTCCTGCGCGCCGACCAGGGCCAGATCAACACCACCACCGGCGAGGCCGAAGTCACCGGCAATGTCTATTTCGAAAACCTGTCCACCGGCGAACTCATGCGCTGCGACGCGGCGCGCTATAACGTCCGGACCAAGACGGGCACGTTTTACAACGTCAGCGGCTCGGCCCCGGCGCGCATCGAAACCCGCCCCGGCGTGCTGACCACCGACAATCCCTTCTACTTCCAAGGCGAGTGGGCCGACGTCGACAACGGGCAATACGTTCTGCACAACGGCTTCCTCACCGATTGCAAAGTCCCGGGAACGTGGTGGAAGCTGCAGGGCTCGGAGTTCGACATCATTCCCGGCGATCGCGCCGTCACCAAGAACGCCGTGATGAAACTGAAGGGTGTCCCGTTCTTCTACATGCCCTACTTCCGCAAATCGCTCAAGAAGCAGGACCGGCGCAGCGGCTTCCTCACCCCCACCATCGGCAACAGCAGCTTCCGCGGGCAAACCATCGGCGGCGGCTATTACTGGGCCATCAATCGCAGTTCGGACCTGATGTATCGCACGCAGTACTACACGCAACGCGGATTTACCCATACCGCCAATTACCGCGCGGTCTTCAACCGAGATACTTCGATCGACGCCCAGATCTTCGGCGTCCCCACCCAAAACAACACGTCGCCGCCCGGCTACATCGCGCAGGTGAACGGCAAAGCCAACCTCGGCAAGGGCTGGACCGCGCGCGGGGAGCTGCGCAAGCTCTCCTCCATGCAGTTCCGCCAGGAGTTCTCACAAAACTTCAACGAAGCCGTTTATTCCGAGACGCACTCGGTCGCCTACGCTACCAAGCATTGGTCGAGCTACGGCGTCAACGTCGTCACCCAGCAGAACATCAACTACCAGAGCATCGTGCCGGGCAATCAGGTCGTCATCGGCAAACTGCCCGAGGTCCAGTTCACCGCCCGTCCGACGCAAGTGAAGGAATGGCCGGTCTGGATCTCGATCGATTCCAGCTACGGGCTGGAGCGCCGCAGCCAGCCCGCCTTCCAGACCCGCCGCTTCGTCCAGCGCGCCGACTTCGCCCCCCGGCTGATGACCACCCTTCACTGGAAAGGTTTTCACCTGACCCCCAGCATCGGCCTTCGCGAAACGACCTACGATTCCAGCCTGGTTAAGGGCCAGGTCGTTGGGCAGAACCTCATCCGCCAATCGCGCGACGTCAGCGTGGAGCTCATCCTGCCCTCGCTGGTCAAGATCTTCACCCCGCCGAAGTGGCTCAACAACGACAAGGTGAAGCACGTGATCGAGCCGCGCGTCACCTACCGCTACGCCACCGGCATCAATGACTTCACGCAGGTGATCCGTTTCGACGACCTGGATCTGCTCTCCAACACCCACGAGGTTGAGTTCTCGCTCACCAACCGGATCCTGGCCCGCAACGGCGCCGGCGGGGTTCGCGACCTCATCAGTTGGCAACTCTGGTACAAGCGCTACCTGGATCCTACCTTCGGCGGCGCGGTCATCGCCGGACAGCGCAACGTGGTACAGAGCTCGCTCGATCTCACCGGCTACGCCTTTATCGATCAGCCGCGCAACCAGTCTCCCATCGTCAGCGTCTTCCGCATCGAAGGCCGCATCGGCTCGGAATGGCGCGCCGACTATGATCCGGTCCGTCACCGCTTCGTCAACAGCACCCTGACGCTCAACACCCGGCTCAAGAACCTCAACGTCTCGGCCAGCCACTCAATGCTGAACGCCAATAACGTGCTGGCGCCGAATTCCAACCAGCTCCGCTTCCAGGGAGTCTACGGCGGGGAAAATCGCCGCGGCTGGAACTACGGCGCGATGATGTTCTACGACTACAAATACAAAAAATTTCAGGAGTTCCGCACCCAGGTCACCTACAACACCGACTGCTGTGGCTTCAGCGTGCAGTATCGCCAACCGAACTACACCGGCTTCCAGGACCACCAGATCCGCGTCGCCCTCGCGCTCTCGAACATAGGCAGCTTCGGGACCCTGCAGCGCCAGCAGAGCACGTTCTAAGCCGCTGCGGCGAACCCCGCAACAACAAACGCTATATTGGTTCTCACGAGCCCGGTTTCCCCGGGCTCCAATGTTTATAAAGAGCTGATCTTCCAGCTCCCCGAATTCGCGCCGAAAACCCATGCCGGAAATCGCATACGACCATAACGAAATCGAACTGAAGTGGCAGGCCCGCTGGGACGCCGATCCCACCCTCTACAAGGCCGACACCGACTCTTCCCTGCCCAAATACTATGTGCTGGAGATGCTGCCCTACCCCTCCGGCAGCCTTCATATCGGCCACATTCGGAACTATGCGATCGGCGACGCCCTGGCTCGCTATAAATGGATGCAGGGATTCAACGTCCTTCACCCCATGGGCTGGGACGCCTTCGGCCTGCCCGCCGAAAACGCGGCGATCAAGAACAACCGCCACCCCCGCGAGTGGACCCATTTCAACATCGCCGAAATGAAGCGCCAGCACCGGCGCATGGGCTTCAGCTACGACTGGGATCGCGAGGTCACCACCTGCGAGCCCGATTACTACCGCTGGAACCAGTGGTTCTTCCTCAAGTTTTTGGAGCGCGGCCTCGCCTATCGCAAGAAGGCCAACGTCAACTGGTGCCCGGAATGCGCCACCGTGCTCGCGAATGAGCAGGTGATCGACGGCTGCTGTTGGCGTCACGAAACCACGCACGTTGAACAGCGCGCCCTGGAGCAATGGTTCTTCAAGACCACCGCCTACGCTGACGAGTTGCTCGAAGGCATCGAAAAAGAGCTGGAAGGCGGCTGGCCGGATCGCGTCCTGGCCATGCAGCGCAACTGGATCGGCCGCAGCGAAGGCACCGAGGTCGATTTCACGCTCGAAGGGACGGACGAAAAGATCCGCGTCTTCACCACCCGCGTCGACACCATCTACGGCGCGACCTGCGTCATCCTCGCGCCCGGACATCCGCTGGCCGACCGCCTGCTCGATGACGAGGGCAAGCAGCGCGCCGCGCCAGATGATCGACGCCCAGAAGCATCAGGATCCCGGCGAGATCGAAAAGGACGGGCACTTCACCGGCTCCTACGCGATCAATCCGTATAACAACGAGAAGGTGCCCATCTGGATCGGCAACTTCGTGCTGGCCGACTACGGCACCGGCGCGATCATGGCCGTCCCCGCGCACGACGAACGCGACTTCGATTTCTGCAAGACCTTCGGCATTCCGATCGTCCCGGTCATCCGCCCAGTAGACGGTGAGCTTGCGACCGAACCCACCGAAGCCTTCACCGAATACGGCGTCGTCGAGAACTCCGGCGAATGGTCCGGCCTGCCCAGCGCCGAGGCCCGCAGACTGATGTCCGATCGCGCCGAAAAGCAGGGCTTCGGCGAAGCCACCGTCACCTTCCGCATCAAGGACTGGGGCGTCTCCCGGCAACGCTACTGGGGCACGCCGATTCCGGTCGTCCATTGCGCAAAATGCGGCGTCGTTCCCGTTCCCGAATCCGAGCTGCCCGTCGTGCTGCCCACCGACGTCCAGTTCACGGGCAAAGGCCGCTCACCGCTGGCCGAGGTCGAATCCTTCGTCAAGACCAAGTGCCCCAAGTGCGGCGGCGACGCCGAGCGCGAAACCGACACCATGGACACCTTCGTCGATTCGTCCTGGTATTTCTACCGCTACTGCGATGCCCATAACGATCAGGCCCCCTATGACTCCGCGAAGATCGATTACTGGTTCCCCATCGATCAGTACATCGGCGGCGTCGAGCACGCCATTCTCCACCTGATCTACTCGCGCTTTTTCACCAAGGCCATGCGCGACATCGGCCTGATCAAAAACAATGAACCGGCCGCGCGCCTGTTCACCCAGGGCATGGTGATCCGCGACGGCGCGAAGATGTCCAAGTCCAAGGGCAACGTCGTCAGCGCCGACGAGATGATCAAAAAGTTCGGTGCAGATACCGGCCGTGTCTTTGAACTCTTCGCCGCTCCGCCCGACCGCGACATGGACTGGACCGACTCCGGCGCCGAAGGCGCCTACCGCTTCATTGGCCGCGTCTTTCGCTACGTCACCCGCAATGCCGGCGACGCCTTAAAGAGCCGGGGCGAAGGCGATCCGGAAGCTGACCGCCGCGCGCTCCGCAAGCTCCACCAGACCATCCAGAAGATCACCCAGGACTTTGATCAGCGCTGGCACTTCAACACCTCGATCGCCGCGCTGATGGAGCTCACCAACACGCTGCACGACGAAGAAGCCAATCTCTCCGGCAAGGCCATGGAAGAAATTCTCTCCAGCCTGACGCTACTGCTGGCGCCCTTCGCGCCTTACGTCGCCGAGGAGATGTGGGAACAGCAAGGCAAGCAGGGTCCTGTGTTCCGCCAATCCTGGCCCACCGCCGACCTCGAGCTCGCCAAGGAAGACGCCGCTCAGATCGTCGTGCAGGTGAACGGCAAGGTGCGCTCGAAGATCAGCGTGCCCTTCGGCTCCCCGAAAGACGAACTCGAAAAGCTCGGCCTGGGCGACGAAAAAGTCCAGCAGTTCCTCGACGGCAAACAGGTGATGAAGGTCATCGTCGTCCCCGACAAACTGGTCAACATCGTCGCGAAATAACGAGCGCACGGGAGATTCTCAGCCGTTGCGCGCGGTTAGAATTGGGGGGCCGGGGTTCACCCGGCGGGAAGGGTTCAGCTTCCCACTCCCGAAGCGTCCCCCCAAGCGCAACGCATCAACCATCCGTCCGCAGACTGACGCAGGGCGGTTCCGCCGGGATACGGCCTACTGCACCGCCACCGTAGCCCCAATCGGTGTCGATACCCCGCGAATCGTCACCACAACCGGCAACGCATCGCCATGCACGCTCGGATCCGGCAGCAGGTTCACCTGGATGACCCCGGTCACCAGTCCCGGAGCCGACCCGATAAACTGCACCGTCGCCGGCAGCCCGCCGATGGTCGCCGAAACCGTACCCGGCACCACGCGCAGCGGCAACGTCGTCGGCGTCACCGAGCCGGTTACGCTCGCCGGACCCGTCTGCCCGCCCCCGGTCATATACAGCGCAATCGTCGTATTCGCCGCCGCGGGCGACGTGCCATTGCCACCGGCCGGACCGTTATACGTATAGTTCTGATTCAGCGCCGCCGCCTGCCCGTACCCGGTGGAATCCATCGTGTAGATCCCCGGCGCGACGTCCTCCAGCCGCACCACGATCGGATCCGACCGCACGCCCTGATACTCCACCACGACGTTGATATTCACCCGCCCGCCAACCTCATACGGCACCGTCACGTTGATCTGCTTATCGGAGACGTAGATCGGCGTCCCCGGGATGTTATCGAACAGCACCCGGACCCCGGCCAGCGTCGAGACCACCGTGTTGTTCGCCTCCACCGAAAACAGCACGCCCGAGGCTGGCGACGACGGCCCCAGGTTGGACCCCTTGATCGTGATTAGCTCCCCTGGAGCGATCACGCCGGCCACACTGCTCGCATTGTTCGTGATGCTCAGCGGACCCGGTGGCGGCGGACCCGTCACCGTCAACGTCACCGGAATCACGATCGGACTGCCCGTCGCACCGGTCGAGGTAATCGAAACCGAGCCCTGATAATCTCCCAGCGCCAGCCCCGTCACGTCCGCTGACACTTCGACGCTCCCGGGCGTAGTCCCCGACTCCGGACTCGCCTTCAGCCACCCGCTCGAGGTCGCGCCCACCGTGAAAGCCAGATTCGTCGGCGTGCTGCTCACCTGCACTGACTTGGTGGGCAGCGACCCGCCCGTCTGATACGTCAGTTGCACCGACGAAACCGAGCTCGAAATCGACCGTGGCGCGGCCACCGTCAGCACCACCGTCACCAGCACCGACGGCGTCGAGGAATTCTGGAAGCTCAGCCGGACCCGCGCCGAATAGAAGTTCTGCGGCAACGTATTCGGCAGCACGCGAGCCGAGATCGTTCCGGTAGCCACGCCGCTGGTCCGGTCCAGTTCCAGCCAGTTGCTGCCAGAGCTGTACTCAATGGTCGCGGTAAACGTCGCGCCCGGCGCCGTACTGGACAAGGTGATCGCTTGCGCCACCGGCGGCGGTCCGCCCTGCGACTGCAGGAACGTCAGGATATTCGGATCCACCGTCACGGTAATGTCCGGCAGAACCAGCACCGTCACCGGAATCGTAAAGTTGATCTGCGGCAGGCTCAGCGAGCTCACCACCACCTGCCCGGTGTATAGCCCCGGCGCCAACGAACCGGTGAAATAGTTGATCACGCTGTTATTCGGCGTCGACCCCGCCCCGCTCGATTGCAGCCACGGTCCTCCGTTGCTGCTGGTGGTGACGTTGAAATCCAGCGATTGGCCCGGGTCCGTGCTGGTCAGCGTAATGGTCTGCGAAGTGGGAACCTGCCCTTCCTGAATCGTGATCACACCAAAATCCTGCGGCAAACTCACCGACAGCAGCGCCGCCGCACCGGCCGCCACCGTCACCGGGACCTCCAGCGTCTTGGTCTCATTGCCCGACGTATACGACACCGTGACCTTGCCCGAGCAGGTCCCGGCCGGTACTCCCACCGGATTCACGGAAACGGTCACCAGCGCGGGCGTCGTACTGGTATTGGCCTGCGCCATCAGCCAACTGCTGTTGCAGCTTGAGGTCGACGTCGAGAGCTGGAAATCCACCGGCTGGCCCCGGCTCGTCACCTTCATCACCTGAGCCGGCGGAACCGCGCCACCGTTCTGATAGCTGAACAGCAACGCCCCCGGCCCCACCGTCAAATCCGCGACGTCGGCGATCTCCAGCGACACCTGGAATGTCTGCGTATAGTTGTCCCCGTTACCCGGCGTGACGGTCACCACCGCCTCATGTACCCCGATCGACAGCCCCACCGGATTCACCGACACCGACAGGTCCGCGTTGGTCTGGTTCGCCGACATCTGGACCGTCACCCAGGACTGGTCCGCACTCACCGTGAATGGGATCGCTCCGCCGGTACCTACTGCCGTCACGCTCACCGATTGCGCCGCCGGAGCCGCGCCGCCAAAGTCCGCGCTGAAGCCCAGCACCGATTTCGAAAGCTGCAAAATCGGATTGACACTCACCACCAGCTTGACCGGCACCGGATCCAGCGTCGGCCCGTTCTCAGGATCCAGGATCAGCGCCGTCGTATAGGTTCCCGGCGCGAGCCCCGACGGATTCACGCTCAACGCAATCGGCACCGGAGTCAGACCCGCCGCGCCGCTCAGCGGACTCACCACCAGCCAACTGGCCGGCGTCTGCAAACCAATGTTGAAGGCCACCGCGCCGCCACTGGAACTCACCTGAATCGTCTGCGGCCCCGGCGGCGTCTGCCCGATCTGAAACAGGAACGCATGCAGATTCTCGGTATTCAGACTCAGCGTGGCGTCCGCGTTTACGGTCAGCGTCACCGCGATCTGCACCGTATCGCTCGTCGACGTGCTCGACACGGTCACCGTCCCCTGATAGGTCCCCGGATCCAGCAGGCTCGGAGCCACCCCGACCGTAAATCCGCTCCCGCCGGTTGACCCCACTGCCGTGCTCACCGTGAGCCAGTTGCCGGTCGAAACGCTGGTTTGCACCGTGTAGGTCAGGGGATCCCCGCTGCTACTGATCTGGACCGAGGCGGACGCCGGCGTCCCCATCAGATCCCCCTCCACCGCGGTAAACGCCAGGCTGGAAGGATTCGCCGTCAGCACCGAGCTCCCGATCACCGTCGCAGTGACCGTCACCGTCTGGCCGGTCGCCGCTCCGTTCACCTTCACGATGAAGGAGCCTTGATGCGTCCCCGCCGACAGCGACGCCGCGTTCACCAGGACATCAAACACCAGCTTCCCGGCCTCACCAGCGCCGATATTCGGATTCGGCGCCGACAGGATCGTCAGCCACCCGGGCGACCCGCTTTGGTCAATGTTCAACGTCGTGGCGATCGTGGAAACCACCTCGACCTGCATCGTCGAACTCACCCCGCCCGATGGAACATCTGTAAAGTCCAAGTGTTGCGGCGTCACCGTGAGCACCTGACCCTGCGCCGCCACCGAGATCCCCAGGAGCGCCATCGCCATGCCCAGACCCTGGAACCGTTTCCTGGCCAGGCGCATCCAACGTGTGAGGAGAGAAAGCGACCTTGCGGGGGAGGTAGCCGGGAACAGGCCCGAGCCCTCTCGATGGGACGCGAGAAGTCCCGGGCAAATCCCGGACAGGATCATGAATCGGCGCATGGCGAGAACCTCCCAGTACTTCAACGTGTTCTTCAAGGTGCCGGCAACGGGGCAAGAGGAACTGGATGACACCGCGTAACGTCGAATCCTCTTCCCTAAGAGAATAGTCGATTTGAAACATTTTATGAAGGGAATGTTTTCCTCGGCCCGCTCCCGACAGATCTGACGCGCGCCACCCGATATGATAGAGAAGAGCATGAGTGTGCTGATCCGAGCCGTAGACCTGGAGAAGACCTACCGCTCCGGCGATTCCGACCTCGTGATTTTTCGAGGTCTTCACCTCGACATCGAGGAGGGGGAAACGTTGGCGCTGGTGGGCGAGTCCGGCGCGGGCAAAAGCACACTTTTGCATCTTCTGGGCGGTCTGGACAGTCCAACCAGCGGTGCGATATACTTTAGGCAGAACAACATATGCCAGTTTTCGGCCAGCCAGCTGGCCGATTTTCGTAACCGCGAACTGGGATTTGTTTGGCAAATGCATTCTCTGCTGGCCGAATTTTCCGCCGTCGAGAATGTCATGATGCCGCTGCTGATACGGGGTCACAAGCGCGAACAAGCCGCTCCGGTGGCTCTGGAGAGACTGGATGAGGTTGGTTTACGAAACCGCGCCGAGCATCGGGCCGGTGAGTTGTCCGGTGGCGAACAGCAGCGGATCGTCCTGGCACGCGCCCTGGTGGGCGACCCCAAGCTCCTGCTGGCCGACGAGCCGACCGGGAGCCTCGATTACAGGACCGGGGAGATGATCATGGATCTTCTCGCCGAGCTCCACCGCAACCGTCGGCTAACCTCGGTGCACGTGACGCACAACATGAATTTCGCCCTCCGCTCGGATCGCATTCTTGCGCTCGAGCGTGGCACGCTTCACCCGGTGGAGGCCACTCCGGCTTCCTCCCCACAGCTTTTGAATCCCGACCAGGGACAAGGCAGGAACTATGTTTGAACGCTACACAGAGAAGGCCCGGCGCGTCATTTTCTTCGCGCGCTATGAAGCCAGCCAGTTCGGCAGCCCGTGCATCGAAACCGAGCACCTGCTCCTGGGCTTGCTGCGGGAAGATAAGGCGCTCACCAACCGGTTCCTGCGCTCCAGTGCGTCGGTGGACTCGATCCGCCGCCAGATTGAGGCGCACACCACCCTGCGCGAGAAAGTTTCGACCTCGGTCGATCTGCCGCTCTCGCATGAGTGCAAGCGCGTGCTGGCCTATGGCGCCGAAGAAGCCGAACGCCTGAATCACAAGCACATCGGCACCGAGCATCTGCTGCTGGGTCTGCTGCGCGAAGAGAAATGCTTCGCCGCTGACATCCTGCAGGAGCGCGGTTTGAAGCTGGCCCAGGTGCGCGAGGAGATCGCCCGTTCGAGTTCCGAGCGCCAGGCCGCCAACCGGCCCAAGGAATCCAGCCTCCTGTCCGAGTTCAGCCGCGACCTCACCCAGGCCGCCATCGACGGCCTGCTCGATCCTCTCGTCGGCCGTGAAAATGAGCTGGAGCGCGTAGTGCAGATCCTGTGCCGCCGCACCAAGAACAATCCCGTGCTGATCGGCGAGCCCGGCGTCGGCAAAACCGCCATCGTCGAGGGGCTGGCGCAGCGCATCGCCGATGGCGACGTGCCCAGTTTCCTGGCCGACAAGCGCATCCTGGCGCTGGACCTCTCGCTGGTCGTCGCCGGCACCAAGTACCGCGGTCAGTTCGAAGAGCGCCTCAAGACCATCATGAAGGAACTGATGGACAACCAGAACGCGGTCATCTTCATTGATGAGCTGCACACGCTGGTGGGCGCCGGATCGGCCGAAGGCTCGCTCGACGCGGCCAACATCCTCAAGCCCGCCCTTTCCCGCGGTGAACTGCAGTGCATCGGCGCCACCACGCCGGCCGAGTATCGCAAGTCAATCGAAAAAGACCGGTCGCTCGAGCGCCGCTTCCAGGCCGTCAAGGTTCCGCCGCCGTCGGAAGAGGACGCCATCAAGATCCTATTCGGCGTCAAGGAACGCTATGAGAAGTTCCACGCCGTCGCCTACACCGATGAGGCGATCGAGTCGTCGGTGCATGCCTCGAGCCGCTTCATCCCGGATCGCTTTTTGCCGGACAAGGCCATCGATCTGATCGATGAGGCCGGCGCGCGCGTGAAGCTCCGCCAGACCACGCTTCCGGGCGAGGTCGCCGACATCCAGAAGCGCATCAAGTTCATCGTGCACCGCATGGAGAACGCGATCGCCAATCACGAGTTCGAAAAGGCACGCTTCTACTCCGATGAGGAGCGCAAGGAGCGCGAGAACCTCCGCGCGCTGCGCGACAAATATAACCTCGACGACACCTCCACCGGCGTGGTCACCAAGGACGACATCGAAGACGTCGTCGCCCGCTGGACCGGCGTCCCGATGACCGCCATCCGCGAAGAGGAAATCGCCAAGCTCCTGCGGATCGAGGAAGAGCTGCACACCCGCGTCATCAGCCAGGAGAAAGCCATCTCGGCGCTGGCGCGCGCGATTCGCCGCTCCCGCGCAGGCCTCAAGAGCCCCAAACGCCCGGCCGGTTCCTTCCTGTTCCTGGGACCCACCGGCGTCGGCAAAACCGAGGTCGCCCGCGCGCTGGCCGAGTTCCTGTTCGGCAGCGAGAAATCGCTCATCCGCTTCGACATGAGCGAATTCATGGAGAAGCACTCGGTTTCGAAGCTGATCGGCTCGCCTCCGGGCTACGTCGGCTACGAGGAAGGCGGCCAGTTGACCGAACGCGTCAAGCGCGCGCCCTACTCGATCATCCTGCTAGACGAGATCGAGAAGGCGCACCCGGACGTCTACAACATCCTGCTGCAGGTGTTTGAAGACGGCCAGTTGACCGATGGGCTCGGCAACACGGTGGACTTCAAGAACACCATCATCATCATGACCTCCAACCTGGGCGCCCGGTTCCTCGACAAGCGCAGCCCGATGGGCTTCGCCTCCCCCGAGGTCGGCACCCCGGCCAAGGTCGAGGACCAGGTGATGAGCGAGGTCAAGAAGGCGTTCAATCCCGAGTTCTTGAACCGCCTGGACGAGATCATCCTGTTCACTTCGCTCACCGATCAGGACCTGCTCAAGATCATGGATCTGCTGGTCGACCAGGTAAACGAGAACCTGGTGGCCAAGGAGATCAAGATCAAGCTGAAGGAAGACGCCGCCCGCTACATCGTCGAAAAGACCTGTGCCGACCGCAGCTACGGCGCCCGCCCGCTCCGCCGCGCGATCCAGAAGTACATCGAGGATCCGCTGTCGGAGGCGCTTATCCAGGGCGCGCTGGCTCGGCCGGCCGAGTTCGAGGTTTTCCTCGGCGAAACCGGCATCTTCTGCAAGCAACTGGTCGAGGAGCCGGTTGCCGTCGGCGAAGGCGAGGAAGGCGGAACGGCCGCGGCCGAGTCCTCTGCGCCGCCTCCGATTATCCCGCTCTACACCTTCGACTAAACGCAACGAAACTCATGGCACGCAGCCGAGCATTTCCATTCCCTGGACTGCTCCGCTGCGTGCTTTTGTTTTCCTTGGGCCTGATCCTGATCGGCGCCCCGGCCACCGCACAGGCGCAATCGACCGCCACACGCCGCGCAACTCCGTCCGGGCATCTGGGCCGCGGCCGACCCCGGCGCATTCCCCCTGCCGACCTCGGGCTACGACGTCTACTTTCTGGGCGAGCTGCACGGCACCGAGGAAAACGCGCCGAACGCGATGGCGTACCTTGAAAAGCTCGCCGCCGAAGGACTCCGCGACGTCGCCATTGAAGAAGACAACGTCTTTGAGCGCGGCGCGCAAGCCTACGTCGCCGGAGAAGCGGGAGCGCCCCCGCCCGAGGTCTGCCTGCGCCGGCCCGCGCTCGACGCGATCCGCGAGTGGAACCTCTCCCATCCCGCCGACCAACAAATCCGCGTCCACCTGACCGACGTCGACTCACCGGCGACCTCCATCGTGCGGCACCTCGAAATGGTTCGAGCCGAGCTGAACCAAAGCCAGTTGACCCAAGGCCAGATCGCCGGGGCAGAGGACGTCCAAATTCCCGAACCCGACCAGGTCAAACAAGCCGGAGACGACGCCGTCGACGCGCTCGCGGCCCTCCCCCAGGACCCGCGCCTGTCGCGCGAGCTCCGCACCATTCGTCTCTCGATCGGCGTGCTGCGCGCGGGCCTGGAGGTCGGTATCGGGCAGCCCAAAGGCAGCGCCTACCAGGAAGACCGCGAAGAGGCGATCGCCCGCAACATTGCCGACATCGTCGCAGCCCCGGATGCCCACGGCGTGCTGGCGCTCTACGGCGCCGACCATGCCTCCAAAACCACCCGGAGCGACGGCGGTCCCGAGCACAATGCGCCGCTGAGGATGACCGCGCAGCGCCTGGAAGAAGCCGGGCTGGCAGTTTACTCGATTTTCAGCCTCCCGCTTTCGGGCATCGCCAGTTGGCGCGGACACATCTCGATCATGTTCTGGTCACCCCAGGATGCCGCGGCCGAGGACGGCGCCACCTTCGCCGACCTGGAGACCGAGGCCGGAGAGCCGATGTTTTTCTTTATCGATCGCCAGGTCAACCAGGCGACGATGCCCAGCACCGACCTCACACGGATGCAAAGCGAAGCCGCTCTGTTCTACTTTGTGGCAACGCCCATGCGCGATCGTTGCGCGCCCTGACCGGCCCTTTTCGCAAGCAGCTTTTCGAAGAGCAGCCGCCTGCGGTCGGCGAAAGCGTCGGGAGCAAGGAAGGCGCGGCGAGGGTCGAACCTAGCGCGCCGACTCCGGCCATCCCAATCGCCACGTTAGACTACCCTCGGTTCAAACCCTTCCTTAACGCCTGGGGAGCGATGGCCGGGCACTTTCGCCCGAGATTTGACTCCACAGAATTGTGCGCATAGCCTCTGGGAGGGTTGTGATCGCAACCAGAAGGGCGAACCGCGTCATTACCTAGCCGATATCTGGTGCGTTGATCTTAGGCAACTGCGAGATGAAATACGCAGGATGAACAATTACTTAGACGGGATCCGCGAGTGTCTACCGGCGGGGCCGCTCCCCGCCGGTGATCGCGCTCCATGCGTTCGACTAACGCTCCGGCTTTACGGATCTTCCTTTACCTATCCGTGAAACCCGGGCCGCGCGCCAGGCTTCTTATTTTCTGTCTTTTTTCAATGACTTATGAGAAAGAAGGACGGCACGCGTATCCGCCCGCCCGTGCCTTTCGGGGTGGAGCCCGTCACCGGCAATTCGGTTCGGGTTACCCTGTCTGAAGATGCCCCAGAGTTCCCAGAAACCCCAGGCCGAGGCCAGTCCATCGGAATCGACCCCGGCCTCAAGCGATGAAACCAGGAACAATCAAGATCAGATGACGCAGTCCCAGGCCACGAAACCCCAGAAGATGACGCGCCACCAAATGCGCTTTGAGGAGGTCCGCCGCCGCCACGAAGCGGCCGAAGCCGGAGGCGGCCCCGAGCGCCAGGCCAAGCAGCACGAGGCCGGCAAGCTCTCCGCCCGCGAGCGCATTGACCTGCTGCTGGACGAGGACTCCTTCGTCGAAATGGACAAGCTCGTGCGGCACCGCGCCACCGATTTCGACCTCGGCGAGCAGGTGATCGACGGCGACGGCTTCGTCACCGGGCACGGCCTGATCCACGGCCGCCCGGTCTACGTCTTTGCCCAGGACTTCACCGTCCTCGGCGGATCGCTGTCGGAGACCAACGCCAAGAAGGTCGTCAAGATCATGGATCTGGCGATCAAGACCGGCGCGCCGGTCATCGGCCTCAACGATTCCGGCGGCGCGCGCATCCAGGAAGGCGTGGTTTCGCTCGGCGGCTATGCCGACATCTTTCTGCGCAACACCCTGGCCAGCGGCGTGATTCCGCAGATCTCGGCCATCATGGGACCCTGCGCCGGCGGCGCGGTCTACTCGCCCGCCATCACCGATTTCACCTTCATGGTGGACGAATCGAGCTACATGTTCGTCACCGGTCCGGACGTCATCAAGACCGTCACGCATGAGGACGTCACCAAAGAGGAGCTCGGCGGCGCGACCACCCACAACACCAAATCCGGCGTCGCCCACTTCAAGGCCGCCAACGACGCCGAATGCCTGCAGCAAATTCGCGAGCTGATGAGCTACCTGCCGCAGAACAACCGCGACGATGCGCCGCTGGGGCCCACCGACGACCCCGGCGACCGCGAAGATGCGGCGCTCGATACGCTCGTTCCCGACTCCTCCAACCAGCCCTACGACATGCACGAAGTCATCCGGCGCACCGTCGATCACGGCAAGTTTCTGGAGGTCCATCAGGGCTGGGCGCAGAGCATCATCGTCGGCTTCGCGCGCATCGAAGGACGAACGGTCGGCATCGTGGCGAATCAACCGGCGGTGCTGGCCGGTGTGCTCGACATCATGGCGTCCATGAAGTCCGCGCGTTTCGTGCGCTTCTGTGACTGTTTCAACATCCCCATCATCACCTTCGAGGACGTCCCGGGATTTCTGCCCGGCATTGACCAGGAATACCGCGGCATCATCCGCCACGGGGCGAAGCTCTTATTCGCCTACGCCGAAGCGACGGTTCCGAAAATCACTATCATCACGCGCAAAGCCTACGGCGGAGCCTACTGCGTGATGGGGTCCAAACACCTCCGCACCGACGTCAACCTGGCTTGGCCCAGCGCCGAAATCGCCGTCATGGGAGCCCAGGGCGCGGTCAACATCGTCTACCGCAGCGAGCTCGCCGAGGCCAAGACTCCCGAGGAGCAGGAATCGGTGCGTAAGGAAAAGATCACCGAGTTCGAGGACCGCTTCGCCAGCCCGTTCGTGGCCGCCGAGCGCGGTTTCATCGACGACGTCATCGAGCCTCGCCTGACCCGCCGCTACATCTCCCGCGCGTTGCGGCTGCTGGAAACCAAGGTCGACACCATGCCGCGCAAAAAGCACGGCAACATCCCTCTATAGCGTTTCTGAGCTGGCCTTGTCCGGAGCGGCGATTGTAGTGCCCCCGCGTATGTGCCCTGCCAGGACACCATAGGGTCCGGCTCCCAGCCCGCCTTAAGATGTAGCCCGTAGCGCCTTCTCAGCAACAAAGATAGCGCGATCTCCGTATCCGCGACTCCCTGCGCCGGGTTATAAACCCGGCGCTACGTGTCTTCGACCGCCCATGAGCGTCTTTCCGCTGTTGTCCGCGGACATCCAGATCCGCTTCTTCGCGGAAGAAGGTGGTCTGCACTCGCTTGCCCACCGATTATGCGGGTGGGAGTGACGAGATCCTCCTGACAGTACACACACTTTCCACCGTGAAGTATCCAAGCCATCATTGCGTCCACCGGGAAATCACGCCAATAGCTGCCACGCTGGACCAGATCATCTGCAATTCGTTGTAAGGTTTTCGCGTCCATGAGTCAACTATAAAGCCCAAAATGGCTCCGGCCTCTTCTATTTCCGCGCAAAATTACCTTATACGACGATCACCCGAGGCTGTGGATACCCTGACCAGCCATATTTAAGGCAAAGGCTGGAAACGAGAGCAACGCACGCGACCGTCGCCGACACCGCCCACCGCGCCAGCCCCACCAACCGCACTCCCATCCCTCCTGTCTCCTGCCTCCTAACTCCTGTCTCCTTTCTAAAAACATTTCCTTCTCCCCCCAAATCAACCACTTCGCGTTTCACCGCAGGACCCAAAATCTCAAGCCCCTGCTACTTTCCTGGACAAGAGGCCGGTGCTCACGCATAAGAGAACCGGTTCCACCGAGTCTTAGTGATGAATCGCGGCGTTCTAGATAAGTCGCGTAGGTGTGTGTATTGTGCTGGCCCGCCGGAGCGAGATCCGGTGCTGCTGCCCGCGGCAGGATAACGTCCGTGGGAGCTGTCCTCGGTGGCAGGGTAAACTAGCCGGGCTGCGGCTGCCGCAGCTTAAACAATGCAGGTGCTGTTGCCGTTGACAGGATAAATACTGCGGGTGCTGCCGCTGTGTGGCAGGGTAAACAATTGCAGATAGGGAGCGCTCCCGAAAATTTGCATCGTGAGGAAGTCAGCAGGAAACAGAAAGCACGCAGAACACATTCCGAAGCCAAGTCGAGCCTCAGCCGTTGTGCACACCAAAAAGGAGGGCTGGCTTGCCTCGGGCGCCGAAGCTTCAGCGTAGGTGGCAGCCAGCGTGAAACGCTCACGCCCGCTGAAGCTAACCCTCCTGACGATCGTCAGTCGTAGAACTCCGGCGACTTCTTCAGCTTGTCGTTGGTCGCATTATCATGCGCGATCCACATCTCCGCGCCGGAATCCTTCATGAAGATATCCGCGAGCTTACGGGTCTGGCGCGTCACGTCGGCCTTCCAGTCAAAGGTCGGCACGCGATCGAGGGTCTTCTCTTCAGGGAAATGATACAGATCGCCGACCAGCAGCACCGGACCATGGTTCACCAGGTTCACGTACAGCATCTGCGAGCCTGGCGTGTGCCCCGGCGCGTACTTGATCCACACCGAGCCGTCGTTGAAGACGTCCAGATCCTCGCCGTTGAGCTCAATGGTCTGCGCGTCCTTGAGTTCGCTGTAGGTGGACTGATCCTGCGGACCCTTGGCGCCGCTATCGGCGAACATCGCTTCTTTTTCCGGGCGCTGCACGATCCACGTCGAGTTCTTGAACATGTTCGCGTTGGCGGTGTGGTCGGCATGGTAATGCGACAGCGCAAGATAGTCGATCTGTTCCGGTTCGACTCCGATCTCCTCCAGCTGGGAGCGGAGCGAGCGGCGCCCCACCATGACTCCCTGCTCCACGTCGCCCACGCCACCCTCCGGATAGGCATCATCGGGAATCTGGCCGGTGTCGAATATCAGCGACGCACCGTTCGGATGGCGGATCAGGTAGCACGGCGTGTAGAAGGAGCCGTCGCCGGAGATCTCTTCCTTGGTGAGGTTGAACAGCGCCGGATCCATGGGCTTGATCGAGCCGCAATCCATCACATAGAGCTTGGGCCCTTGCTTGGCCACGGGCGCGGTCTCGGCGATTTCTTCCGGTGTAGTGGAACTGCATCCAGCGAGCAGGAACGTGAAGGCCACCGCGCAAAGCGATGCCGAAAGAGTACGGGTGCGCATGGGATCAAGAATACCAAAGCGGGGCGAGCTTGAAAGCCCGCGCGGGGCATGGCCCCGCCCCACAGTTCGCTGTGAGATCGCACACTGCCTTGTGCCCGCAGTGATGCGGCTAGATGACGGGTACGTTGCGCATGCTCGGGCATGGCGGTTCTGAAGGGTGCTCTGCAAACGCCAGACCCGATGTGGGGCGGGGCCATGCCCCGCCGAAGCAGTCTGACTAGTTCAACGCGAACGTATAAATCCGCGAGGGCTGGATGACCGGACCTTTGCCCTTGCCCTGTAGACGCGGGGGATTCACCAGCGCCGGACCGGTTCCGCCGCCTCCGCGACCGCCCCCCGTGCCGGCGCCGCGCCCGGACAAGATCGAAATATATTGCGCGCCGTCGAGTTCGAAGGCAACTGGGGTTGCCGCCCCGGCGCCGATCTCGGTCTCCCACAGCTTCTCGCCGGTGTCGGCTTTGTAGGCCGCGAAATCTCCCTGTGGAGATGCCGCAAAAACAAGGTTGTCGCCCGTCGCCAACACGCCGGAGCCGGTTCCGCCGCCATAATCGGCCCGCCAAACTTCTTTCTGCGCGACCGGATCCCATGCCACCATATATCCGGTCGACTCCGGACGCTCGTCCTCGGGAATCTGCCCGAAGCCGGCGTTGACCGCAAGATTCCGGCCACCCTTCACATAGCTCCATTCCGGATCCGCCGCGTAGGTGAACGCATTGTGCTGCACCGGGAAGTAAACCAGCTTGGTGCGCGGATGGAAGGCCATCGGCTGCCAGTTGTGCGCTCCCGGAGGCGCGGGGCTGAGCAGCACCGGCTCGGCGCCATAGCGCGCTGCTGGATTCTCGATCGGCCGGCCGGTCTCCTCGTCGAGCCCCTCGGCCCAAGTCACGCGCGAGAACTTCTGACCCGAGAGGAACTCGCCCGTCAGACGGTCCAAGACGTAGAAGAATCCGTTCTTCGGGGCATGCAGCAGAACCTTGCGCTGCACCCCGCCGATTTCGAGATCCGCCAGCAGGATCGGCTGCACCGCGGTGTAGTCCCACTGTTCGCCGGGGACCTCCTGGAAGTACCAGGCCAGTTCGCCGGTGTCCGGCCGGATCGCCAGGATCGAGGACAGGAACAGGTTATCGCCGCCGCCCGGACTCCGCTTGTTGCGATCCCAGGGGCCCCCGTTGCCGGTGCCGACGTATAAGAGATCGGCTTCGGGATCGTAGGCCATACCGTCCCACACGGTTCCGCCTCCGCCGACCGCCCACCATTCGCCGTTCCAGGTCTTGGCGGCCATCTCGAGCTCGGGATGTTCGAAGCCTAACTTGGGATTGCCCGGGACAGTGAAGAAGCGCCAGGCGAGCGCTCCGGTTTGGGCGTCATACGCGGAAACATAGCCGCGCGCGGCGGTCTCGGCGCCGCCGTTGCCGATGATGACCTTCCCCTTCACCACGCGGGGCGCTCCGGTAATCGAATAGGACATCCCGCGGTCATTGGATGTATTGGTTACCCAGACCAACTCACCCGTGGCTGCATCCAGAGCGATCAGCCGCGCATCCAGCAGCCCGACGTAAACCATGTTGCCCCATACCGCGACGCCCCTGTTCACCGGACCACAGCACAGATAGCCGCCGCCGGTACGCGGGATGGCCGGATCGTAGCGCCAAATCTCCTCCCCGGTGCGCGCATTGATGGCAAACACGACGTCCCAAGGCCCAGTGGCGTACATCACGCCGTTGACCACGATCGGCGTCGCCTCCAGATTGCCGTTGGTGCGCGTATCGAAGGTCCAGGCGGTGGTTAGCTCGCCGACGTTTGACTCGTTGATCTGGTCCAACGGACTATAGTGCGTCTCCGCGTAATCCCTTCCATAGGTCGGCCAATCGCGCGCGGGCGCGTCCACCAGCATGGCATCGGTGACCGGCAAGGCGGCAGGAGGCTGCGCAATGGTGTCCTGCGTGAGCAACAGCGCCACCACAATCGCGGCAAAGGCGACGGCGGCAAAAGTGAGGGTTCGGCCCATGAGCGTTGAGGTCCTTTCAAAAAAGCAAACAAGGTGGCGCGCGGGGGATGCCGAAGCGGTCCCGAGAACCACCTTACATCGTAAACAGGAAATGGCGGGTTCGTGGCGCGATCCAGCGAATCTCCGCTCAGAGGACGTCGTCGTAAAGCTGGACGTCGGGGGGGCCGTCGACCAGATCCGGAAGCTTGGAGAGCATCTCGCCGACGTGCGTCGATTGCAGATGTTGGTCCAACAGTTCCTTGGATTCCCACTCCTCGACGATCGCAAATTCCCGGGGATTGGACTGGCTTTGCAGCAGGTCATATTGAATGCAGCCGGCTTCGTTGCGGGTGGGATCCACGATGGCGCAGAACACGGCTTTGGCCTCGTCGACTTTGTCGGCCTTGATGGTGGCGCGAGCAATCACTCTTAGGGACATGGGCACCATGATAGCTGCATTGGGCCCCTCGGCGGTGATGTTTTGGCGTAGTTGACATCGCGGGCTTCAATTTGGGGATGCAGGCGGAGCTGGGGGAGATTTCGAGACTACCCCCCGCCGCCGAGGTATCTACGAAGTCTTGCTCTCATTACCCGTTTCTTCGCCGATAAAGGGAAGAGCGCCTATGGCCAGGCCGCTTCTTCGTAAGCCGTACACCCGGGTCATCCGGAGTTCGATTGCAGGGGCATCTGTCTAAGGGGGTACATCGCGCGACCCCTAGCCTCGCGGAATCGTTGCGGGTGGGCACTGAGGGCCGATCCGCGGCCGGAGCCCTGGGATCGTGTGGAATCCGCGCGAAAGGAGCTCGGCGAAGGTAGGTGGATCTCCCTTTTGACGAAGTCGCGGTTCAGGTCACCAGCGGCTACAATCTGCTCTCCGCCGAGGAGTTCCTCTCCGGGGCGGATGTCATCCACGTCACGACGCTGGTCCACGAGGAGCGAGTGATGTTCCTCCGCGAGGGCGTACCGATCGAAACCGGGATTGCTGTCGAGACGCTGAAGATCGTCTGGAAGTCGGACGCTTAGGGCTTTAGGTCAGCGGCAGGACCATCGCCAGAAGCAAGGTCGTCAGTCCGCTGACGATGCCGACGATCGCGGCCACCGCGGTCCAGGTTTTGAACGTTTCGAGCTCGGTAAGCCCGCCCATCTTCGAAATGATCCAGAACCCGGAGTCATTCATCCAACTGCCGACCATCGCGCCGCTGCCGATCGCCGTTGCGATATAGACCGGGTGAAAACCCAGCAGCCCGGGCGTAATCATCGACGCCAGCATCGCCGAGGTCGTGATCATTGCCACGGTGCTGGAGCCTTGCGCGAACTTCAGAAGGCTCGCGACCAGGAAGCCCAGAATCAGTAACACGACGCCGGAGGAACTGTTATCGCCGAACATCGCCTGAATCGCCGGACCGATCTCGGCCGCTTGCAGCATCGCGCCGAAAGCTCCGCCGGCCGAGGTGATCAAGATGATGAGTCCGCCGCTCATCAGGCTGGATTCAATGCGGCGGGTGAGCGCGTCAAGATTGGGCTTTCGCCGGGAAATGTACAGTCCCAAGGCCACGGCGGTAGCGATCAACAGCGCCAGGTTGGGATTGCCGATGACGGCGGTGACGCTCGGTGAGCGGCGCATCGGGATCCACCGCGCCCAGGATCGTATTGCTGGCGATCAAGCACTACGGGCAGAACGATCGGCAGCAGCGACATTCCCAGCGACGGAAGCTGATCGTCCGGGCACCACCGCAAGTTCCGCTTCCGCATTTGCTGCGGCGCTCTCGTCACCAATTTGGGCAGGGTCCTCCGCGTCCGCCGCGGTCGGACGCATGGCGATGTTCAGTTTCGCATCGATCTTATTCGCCGCAAGTACCCCGATCAATGCGCCGGGGAGTGCGACGGCGATCCCCACCATGATCATCGTGCCGAGATCGACGCCGAGGTTGGAGGCAACCACCAGGGGCCCCGGAGTCGGCGGCACTAGGCTATGCGTCGCGACTCCGCCCGCCCCGATCGCCATCACGTATAACGCGTAGTTGCGCCCCGTGCGTCGATACATCGACCGTGCCAGGGGAATCAGCAGATAAAAGACGGTATCGAAGAAGACCGGGATCGAGAGCACAAATCCGCTGGCGACCAGCGCTACGTCGCCGCGATCCATGCCGAACATCCCCAGGAACCAGCGCACCACGCGATCGGCCGCATGGCTCTCCTGCATGCACGTGCCGATCACCGCGGCCAGCGCGATCACGATGCCGATGCCTCCGGCGGTGGATCCGAAGGCGGTGGCGACGCGTCCGATCTTGTCCGCCCATTCGCCGGGCGCCAGGATGCTGACCAGAATCGCGGCGGTAATCAGCGCAAAGAAGGCATTGGCGCGCAGCACGACGATCATGCCGACGACGGTGGCCATGCCCAGGGCAAGGATCAGGAGTGGGTGGCATATCCGACCCGTCACGATATCACGCCAAGCGGGGCCGGGTCTTGTGGGAGGTGGAATGCGAGGATCAGGTCAAAGCTCGACGCGCTTCAGCCGCAGGCTGTTCAGCACCACGCTCACCGAGCTCATCGCCATCGCCGCACTGGCCCACATCGGATTCAGGTAGCCCATCGCCGCCAGCGGAATCATCACGACGTTGTAGCCCAGCGCCCAGCCGAGGTTCTGCTGCATGATCTTCCAGGCCGCGCGCGACAGACGAATCGCCTGAGGAGCGGCTTCGAGATCGGCGCGCAAAATCGTGACTTCGCCGGCTTCGAGCGCGATATCCGAACCCGAGCCCATCGCGAATCCGACGTCGGCAGCGGTCAGCGCGGGTCCGTCGTTGACGCCGTCGCCGGCCATCGCCACCACGCGCCCCTCGGATTTCAAGCCGCTCGACCTCGGCGACTTTGCCCTCGGGCAGCACGCCGGCGACGACTCTTTCAATCCCGACCTCGGAGGCAACCTTGCGAGCCGTCTCCTCCCGATCTCCGGTCAGCATCACCGGGGTGACGCCCAGTTGCTGCAGTTCGCGAATCGGCCCCGGCGCTGGATTTGCGAACCGGATCGGCGACCTGGAGCCAACCTGCAAACTCGCCGTCGATCGCCACTAGAATCGCCGAAGAGGGAACATCGTGCGGGAACTTGCCCACGCCGTGCTCGTCCAGAAGCGGCAGATTGCCGATCACGACTTCACGATCGTCCACACGTTCCGATCACGCCGCGCCCTGGGACCGATTCGGAACCCCGAGGCCTCGCGCCGCGGGACGCCTTTTTCTTTGGCATGTTCTTCCGCATAGTCGACAACGGCCTTCGCCAACGGATGCTCGCTGAGACGTTCCACGGCGGCGGCAATGGCCAGCGCGTCGGGCTGGATCTCAGCACTAACGACCTTGGGTTTTCCTTCGGTGATCGTCCCGGTCTTATCCAGCACGATCGTATCGACCTTGCGCAACTTCTCCAGCGCCTCGCCGCCTTTGATCAGCAATCCGGATTCGGCGCCGCGGCCGGTGGCGGCCATCACGGCGGTCGGTACGGCGAGCCCCATCGCGCACGGACACGCGATGATCAGTACGGCCACAGCGGCGACCGAAGCATTCACCACGTCAGCTCCCGAGGCGAGCCAACCGGCAGCGGTCAGCAGCGACAGCACGATCACCGACGGAACGAAGATGCCACTGATACGGTCAGCCAGGCGCTCGATCGGGGCACGGGACGCCTGCGCCTGCTTCATCAGGTCGACGATGCGGGCCAGCACGCTATCCGCGCCGAGCGTCGTCGCGCGGTAACGGAAGCTCCCGGTGGTGTTGAGCGTACCCCCGGTGACGGTGTCGCCGATGGCTTTGTGCACCGGCTCGGGTTCGCCGGTCAGCATCGATTCATCAACGTAGCTTTCACCGTAGACGACCTCGCCATCCACCGCGATCTTCTCGCCGGGTTTGGCGATCACGGTGTCGCTGTGGACGACGCGCGCGACTGGGATTTCTTGCTCCACGCCGTTGCGCACAACGCGCGCGACAGGCGCTTGCAATCCGATCAGTTTGCGCAGCGCGCCGGTGGTGTGATGTTTCGCCCGGGCCTCCATCGAACGGCCGGCCAGCACGAAGCCCAGAATCATCATGGAGGCATCGAAGTAGACGTGGGTCGCGATGCCGCGCGCGGCGAAGAAGCCGGGCATGATCGTGATCGCGGCCGAGAACAGGAACGCCGCCCCCGTGCCAAGCGCCACCAGCGTATTCATCTCCGGCGCGGCATGGCGCATCGCGCTCCAGGCGGCAACGTAGATGCGGCGGCCGGCCCAACTCAGCACGAACGCTGCCATCGCGAACTGCAGCCAGCGGCTCCAGGCGGCCTCGCCGACCGTCATCCCGAGCCCCATCGCCGTCGCAGCCAGCGCCACGCTGACCGCGGCTTTGATGGTAAGGTCGCGCGTCTCGGCGACCTGCTCCTGCTCGCGACGTTCCTGTTCAGCCAGGGCTTCGGCGGGCGGGGCAGGAATCGAGCCTTCGTACCCGCTATCGTCAATCGCCTTGACCAGCGCGTTGAGATCCACCACCTGGGGATCGAAGACCACCTCGGCCTCGCCGGTCATTAGATTCACCGACGCCTTCTGGACCCCGGAGGTCTGCTGCAGCGATTTTTGAACATGGGCCTGGCAGGCAGCACACGTCATGCCACCGACGTTGAGCGTCGCGCGCTCAAACCCGCCGCCGGACGAACCAGCGTCCGCTGGAGCGCGTTCGGTTGTCTGATGTGATGTAACGGACATCATTTCCCCGAGCTTTAGGGTTCCCCCCGAGCCAAGGGCCCTCCTTTAGGTTCGCAGATGCCGCTGGAGAGGGTACGTTACGCGACGCCGTGCGGATTGAACCCCGCCCGGCGGATCGCCTCGAGGATCGCTTCGGCCAATGCAGGGTCCACCTTCACCTCCGCGGAGCCCACCTCGACCTTTTTCACCTCGGCGCCCTCCACTTCCTCCAGGGCCTTGGTGACACGTCGAACACAAGCGTCGCAGTGCATACCATCGATCTCGACTTTCATGTCTCTCATTATCTCCCCGGTTTCTCTTTCCCTGCTTTGTCCAGTTTCTTCACCGGGTTGTCTTTGTGATGCTCCAGCGAAACTTTTGGTTGCATTTCGGGTTCGTCTTCGTAGGGAGCCCGTTAGCAAGCATGGGCCCGGGCGTCGCTTTTGCCCGGCCGAGGAGGTCGCCCGGTTCCTCAGTGGAATTTCTGGTACTTATGTAGGTGGGGGAAACGTCCAAAACGATGGAGGTCCGTGCGAAATGAATCGGATAGCGAACGATCGGACGGCAAGAGCCCTGACCTGCGGCCTGGCTGCCACGCTGGGGATGATGACGCTGCTGGCTCCGGCCACGGCGGCTACGGCCCCCGAGATCCCCAGAGGCGCCCACCTCCTGCTGCGGATGCAAAACTCGATCACCACCAAGACGGCGGCAAAAGGAGACTATGTCTACCTGACCACCGCGACGCCGCTGGTGGCCGATGGGCAGATCCTCATTCCGGTGGGCAGCTATGTTCAGGGCGTGATCACGCGCGTCGTGCGGCCGGGGCGGATCAAGGGCAAAGCGCAGCTCGGCATCAGCCTGGAAACCGTCACGCTGCCGAGCGGCACCGTTTATCAACTGAATCCGCGGGTCGCGTCGGTGGAAGGATCGGGCGGCGGAAAAATCATTGACGATGAAAACACCGTCGAGCAGAGCCCGAACGGCCCCTCGGATTACTCCCCCGTCATGATGACCACCATGGGCGGCGCGATGATCGGCACCTGGGCCGGCCGGGGAAGCGGAAGTACCCTGAAAGGCCTGGGGATCGGGGCCGGTGCGGGAGCCGCGACGGGACTGGCGCTAGGCCTTCTGAGACGCGGCAACGAGGTCGTGCTGCAACAGGGCATGACCGTGGACGTCGTCTTTGATAAGCCGATGGGGCTGGATTAACGGGGCCCGCTACAGCGACAGCACCACGTGATCCGGACAGTCCAGTCGCACCTGCTCATACATCCGGTCGATCAAATCCAATCCATACAGCGAGAGGAACGGCAGGATCGAGTGCAACCGCTCCTGCAGATGCTTTTCCGGATAGAGCAGGCCGCTTAAATAGGCCGCATCGGCGGTGGCCCGAGCATCGCGGCGCAGCGTTTCCCGTTCCGTCTTCCCGCGGAGCTTCTCCACCTGATAGAGCACCTTGCTGAGACTCTTTTCCGTCGCCTTGGAGAGCGTCGGATCGAACGACGCGAGATCGTCCGCCAGTTGATCGAGCAGTTGGCGAACCCCCGCGGCAGTCTCGTCGAACCGGGCGGCGAGCGTCTCCGGAATCAGCGTCCCCGCGATCCGCTGCTTCAGCAGGTCCTCGCGGATCAGCACCTCCGGCAACTTCATCTCGAACCGCTTCAGGAGCTTCTCGGTCCGCGCGTCCAGCAAGGTAAAACACGCTCGCGGAAACACGACCGGCATCCGCCCACCGGCGAGCTCGTCATAAAGAACGCTGGTCTGCGCGAAATAGGCGATCTCGCCCGGCCCGCCGACGTAGGCGACGGTCGGCAGCATGTAATCCTGCCACACCGGACGCAGCAGCGCGTTCGGCGAAGCATCGGCGGCGCGGTCGGCCAGCGAGGCAAACTCGGCGTCCGGCATGCGCAGCGTTTTGCGTTCCTGAGGACGCTCCCGGCCATCGCCTTCCAAAAGGAAGAACAACGACGTTTTGTCCTCAACCAGGACCTGCGCGTGATATCCGGCCTTTTCGAGCTCCGCCGATCGCGCGGTCAGCGCGGACTTCAAACGCGGCGCGGCCTTCAGCGCCTCGGCCATGAACGGCGCGCCGATCTGGCGCACCGCCGGATCCAGCGGATCCAGAATCAGGATGCCGATCGATTCCAGCAACTTCGCGAGCAGCGCGCGGAACCCGGCCCCCATCGTCACCGGCGCGCCATCCGACCCGGTATACGCATCGGTCACCAGCTTGGCGACCTCGCGGCCGTGTTCAAATCCGCCCAGCGCATCGCGCAACCGCTTCAGTGCGGACTTTTCCCTGCCCCGGATCGATCGGATAGTTTCCGGCGGGCCGCTGGCTGTTTCCCCAACCGGCGGCGGCCTCGACGCCGATCTTGACCGGATGGCGGCCTTCGTCAAACACCCAGGTATGGTTGATCTCCGGAAAATCGTGGTCCTCGGTGGCGACCCAGAAGATCGGAACCGCGGAGATGCCCTGGCTATTGAGCTGTTCGGCCAGGCGCGCGGCTGTCAGCGCCTTATAGATGGTGTACGCCGGCCCCGAGAACAAGCCCACCTGCTGCCCGGTGACCACGGCGACGGTTCCCGGCTGGGCGAAGCGGTCGAGCAATTCCTTTTGTTTGGCGGTCGCGCCCGAATTTTGTGCGGCCAATGCAGCGGCCATCGCGGCGCGGCGACCGTTAGGATAGTCGACCTGCACAGCCGCTTCCTTGAACGCATAGGGTATTGAATCCGGATCACTTACGCCGTACTTATAGAATGGCGCGAGGGGGGATCCGTAGCAGAAGTCCGCGAAGAGCTTCGAGCCGCCGGGGAGGTCAGTGTGTCGGATACAGGCCGGGTCCATCGCAGGCATGGGGTGTGGTTGCGCGTGCAAGTCGAGAACGAGTTCGTTAGCGGCGCGGGCGTTCCGGGATCCCGCTGGCCTTGATTACAGTCTTACTCTACAGTACGTTAGCGAGCGATCTCAGCGTAACAGATGCCGCCGAGGCGGCGCAAAACCGGGTCGAAATCCGGGCGCGCGGCGCATGCCGCAACCGGCCGAAATTCATGCAACATATAATGGTACTCCACGCCAAATGAGCGCCCTGACGGAAGCGTCCGGTAAGCGGACCGAACACCCTATGCCCGAATCCGTGCAAAAGCGTCTGCTCGCGGCCGCCAAAGGCGTCATGGCGACGGAAGCCCAGGCCATCCTGACCGCGTCCAACCGCCTCGAACCCAACCTCTTAGAAGCGGTCGACCTGATCCTCGCCCGCATCGGAAGGGACGCGAAAAGCTCGGGGCGGCTGGGCAAGCTGGTGGTCACCGGGATCGGCAAGTCCGGCCACGTGGCGCGCAAGATCACCGCGACCCTGCAAAGCACCGGCACTCCGGCGGCGTTCCTGCACCCGGCCGAGGCCTCCCACGGCGATCTGGGACTGTGCCAGCCCGGCGACCCGGTCGTGATGTTCTCGAAAAGCGGCGCGACGGCGGAGCTGACCGCGCTGGTCGCCCCACTGCGCGAATTCTCGTCCCCGTTTATCGGAATCCTCGGCAATCCTGCATCTCCCTTGGCCGCCGAGATGGATGTCGTGCTCGACGCCAGCGTGCAGCGCGAGGCCGATCCGGACGGCTACCTCCCCACCGCGAGTTCCGCCGTGGCCTTGGCCGTGGGGCATGCCTTGGCCGTGGCACTGATGCAGGCACGCGGATTTTCTCCTGAAGATTTTTCGAAGCTCCACTCCAGCGGGCACCTGGGCCGGACCTTGCGCGTGCGCGTCGAGGAGGCGATGCACGGAGGCGACGAGGTCGCCTGGGCCGCTCAGGAAGATTCGCTGAAACAGGTGGTGATCGCCATGTCGCGCCGTCCGTTGGGCGCGGCTTGCGTGGTGGGTCCGGACGGCGCTCTGGCCGGCTTAATCACCGACGGTGATGTCCGCCGCGCGCTGGAATCGCACGACGACATTCGCGGCCTCACCGCCGCTCAGGTGATGACGCGATCGCCGCTCACCGTCGCGCCCGAAGCGCTACTGCATGACGCCCTGCTGCTGATGGAGGATCGTCCTTCACAGGTCTCGGTTCTGCCGGTGGCCGACGCGTCGGGCAAATGTCTGGGCCTGCTGCGGATCCATGATATATACCAGGCGGGCTAGCCGCCTCCTCCGGAGACATTGATCCGGCGGGCTGGTCCCTTCCTTCTGCATCGATCACATCGAAGAACCCCGCGGACCTCCCCGCGTCTCAAATACTCCTTCGCCTCCTTGTATCATTGCTGTGTACCCTCGCGTAGCACGAGGCGAATCTTTGGGCGAGTGATAAGCTGTTGTTACTGCTTCCCCGTTCGAAGTCGGAACTCGGATCGCTCACTCAAACAAGGAGGCAGATCAATGGCAGGCGCCTCTCAGCGTCAAGTGTTACCGGAACCCTTCCACCGCTACGAATTGGATGAAGCCTATGACGAAATGGTGGATCCCAGCGGGAAGGTGCGGCCACACTATCAGGCGCTCTATCAGACTCTTCAGGAGCTGAGTCCGGAGGAACTCCGCCGCCGCCAACAGGTCGCCGACCTTTCCTTCCTGCATCAGGGCATCACCTTCACTGTTTACGGGCGCAAAGAGGGCACCGAACGGATCTTCCCCAATGACCTGATCCCGCGCATCATTACCAGCCAGGAATGGGATCGCGTTTCGCGCGGACTGGAACAGCGCATGACCGCGCTGAACCTGTTCCTCAAGGACCTGTATCACGAGGGCCGCATCCTTAAGGACGGCATCGTGCCGCGCGACATCATTTATAGCTGCAAGCATTTCCGGCGGCAGATGCGATCCTTCCATATCCGCAAGGATGTGTACGTCGCGATCGGCGGCACGGACCTGATCCGGCAGCCGTCGGGCGAGTTTGTCGTGCTGGAGGACAACCTTCGCGTGCCCAGCGGCGTCAGCTACATGCTGGCCGCGCGCGAAGTGATGAAGCGCCTGTTCCCGGACTTGTTCCGCGGCTACGGCGTCCAAATGATCAACAACTATCCGCAGTTGCTGCTGTCGACGCTGAAGCAGCTTGCCCCGCACGGGATGATGGATCCGGCCGTCGTGCTGCTGACGCCGGGCGTCTACAACTCCGCGTATTTCGAACACGCCTTCCTGGCTCGCCAGATGGGGATTGAGCTGGTGGAAGGCCGCGATCTAGTGGTCCACGACAACTATGTCTACATGCGGACCACGGCCGGATTGCGCCGCGTCGATGTGATCTATCGCCGCCTCGACGACGACTTCATCGATCCGATGGCGTTCCGTCCGGACTCGACCCTGGGCGTGCCGGGACTGTTCAACGCCTATCGCGCGGGCAACGTCACGCTGTCCAATGCGCTGGGCACGGGCGTCGCCGACGACAAGGCCGTCTATGCCTTTGTTCCGGCGATGATCAAGTATTACCTGGACCAAGACCCGATCCTGAATAACGTCGAGACGTACCTGATGTCGGACGAGAAATCGCGCAAGTACGTGCTCGACAGCATTGAAAAATGGGTGATCAAGGCGGTGGGCGAATCCGGCGGCTACGGCATGCTGGTGGGTCCGCACGCCTCGGCCGAGGAGCGCGAAACCTTCCGCAAAAAGGTCGAAGACGATCCGCGCAACTATATCGCGCAGCCCACCATCCAGCTTTCCCGCACGCCGTGTTTCCTGGAGGATTCGGTGCAGCCGCGGCACGTCGACCTGCGGCCCTATATCCTCTATGGCGATCGCTGCACGATCGTGCCGGGCGGACTGACCCGCGTCGCCCTCAGGAAAGGTTCCCTGGTGGTGAACTCATCGCAGGGAGGAGGGAGCAAGGACACCTGGGTGCTGGGCTAACTTGCCGAGGGTCTTTGAAACAACATCATGCTATCCCGCACCGCTGACAGCCTGTACTGGATGGCCCGCTATCTGGAGCGTGCTGAAAATACATCGCGCGTCTTTGCCGTGCACTCCAACCTGATGCTGGAACGTGGCACGGAGCCGCGGCCGCAGGATTGGGCGCACCTGTTACTGAGCCTGGGCGTCGACCTCAAGGAAGCCGGAGGCGAGGAAAAAGCCTTCGACGGCGCGGTGGCGTTGCTGAATGAACCCACCGACCCGTTTTCGATCGGGTTCACGATTGAGCGGGCTCGCGAGAATGCGCGGGCCGTGCGCGAGTTGATCAGCTCGGAGATGTGGGAGCAGATCAACCGGCTCTATCATCAGGTTCGCGGCGCCGGGACCGTCTATACCTGGGGCGCGCAGGACTTCCTCCAAGGGGTGATCAACGGCTCGCACCTGTTCAAGGGCGTCACCGACTCCACCATGACCCACGGCGAAGGCTGGCAGTTCATTGAGGCCGGACGCATGATGGAACGCACCGTGCGCCTGTGCACCCTGATCCGGCGGCACTTCCTGCAGTTCCATCACCCGGATGAGCCGGAGGCCGAGCGCAAAGCCTATCTCGAATGGATCGGGCTGCTGCGCAGTTGCACGGCCTTCGAAGCCTACTGCAAGGTCTATACGGCGGAGCTGGTTTCGAGCAACGTCGCCGAGTTCCTGATCCTGCATCCCTCCTTCCCGCACTCGGTGCATTTTTCCGCCAAGGCGCTGGAGACGGCGGTTCGCGAGATCGGCGAGGAAACCGATTCCCGGCGCGCATCGCGGGTGGAACGGATCGCGGGACGCCTGCGCGCCATGCTCGGCTTCGGCCAGATCGATGAAGTGATGAGCGGCGGCCTGGATGCCTACCTCGACAACGTCATGCGGCAGGCCAGCCAGGTGCACGGCGCGCTGTACCAGACCTACATCGGCTATCCGGTGGAAGAAGCGATCGCGTAGGATCCGGTGGGCCGGGCACTAAGCCCGCATGCCCACGCATGGCGGTTCCGTCCACAGCGGCTACTTCCGGCTCCACGTGGGGCGAGGTTCAGCTTGCGGAGGGCTTCAGTCCTCCCGAGCAGGTCGGCCGTCAGCTGCTCAAGCAACCCGCACGTTCTCCAAAGCGCGGTTGCCCTGCTCCCCTTTTTAGCGGCTCACAAACAGATTCCCCTCGACATAAAACCGCAGCGGCCAATCCACACACTGGCTGATCCCCACCCGCGGTGAGACCCCGATGCGAAACGACTCCTCGCGGTCCGGCGCATGAATCGTTAGCGGACCCGACACGAGGTCCGCGCCGTAGAGCTCCCGCGTGATTCCCATCGCCTGGGTCAATTTGCCGGGACCGTTGGCGAGGTTGCGATCACTCATCGTCATGCCGCGTCGATGGCGCATTTCCTCCATCCCGGAGACGGGTTCCAGCGCGCGTATCAGCACACAACCGGGTTTTCCTTCCGGCTCCGCCACGACGTTCAGGCACTCATGGATCCCGTAACTCAGGTAAACATAGGCATGCCCCGGAGGCCCGAAGATCACCTGGGTGCGCGGAGTTCGGCCGTGGGAGGCATGGGCCGCCGCGTCGACCTCACCGCGGTAGCGATCCACATACGCCTCGGTCTCAACGATCCGGGCGGCGCAATCGCCCAACCGCAGGACCTTGCCCAAAAGCGCACGGGCGACCGTAATGGCCGCCCGGTTGTAAAACGCGCGAGGCAGCGCCTCGTGGATCTCCAGCAAACCTACAACTCCAGCTTGCCGTTGTAGACCATGTCTTTCAGCTTGAAGCTCTTCTTCAGCTTGATGCGGTCGTTGATGCGGGACTCAAATTTGAGTTCCTTGTCCTTATCAACATCGAAAACTTCGCTGCGCGGGAACAGGAAGTAGATGTCGAAGCCGCCTCCTTGGCCGCCGCGTCCAAACCCCTTACCACCCCTTGCCCTTGGCATTCCCGCTGTCGGCCTTGAAGTTCGCCGGAAGCGTAACGGCCGTCTCGGCAGGACCGGCGTTCTTAATCATGGCCGGTTTGATCGCGCGCCCTTTGACATCGGTGCTGAGCGTCGTATCGGCGATGATCCCGGCAATGGACTGCTCGTTGAGCTGCCCTTCCACGTTGGCCGGCAATCCGACCACGCGCAGAATGTAATATTCTTCGGTCCTTTCCAGAAAAGCCTTGGCCTCGTCGGATTCGACCTTCTCGGGACCCATCTTGCGCATCACGATGGCCTGCTTGACCGGTAGCGCGGACTGCCAGAGCAGATGCACGGGAATCGAAGACGGCATGGGAGCTCCCCCGAAACCACCTCCGCCGCCGGCGCCGCCCGCTTGTCCGCCACCGCCTCCGGTGAAGACGCCATCGCCGCCTGCGTCAAGGCCACCGCCTCCTCCTGCACCGCCAAAGCCGCCCCCGCCGCCACCCGGCATGCCTCCCGGACCGCTGATCCGCACTTCCTTGGACCACGGCGAATCATTCAGCAACTTGTAGGAGTCCTCATCGGACCACTGGTTAAACGGATTTTGGTTCCAAAAGTCGGCGCCCCACAAAAGGACGACGCTGAGCAAGAGCATGGGAATGGTGCGGTTCAACATATCGGTGTCACCCTCAGAGCTTCTTCATGGGCAGAGCAAGGCCCCGCAGCGAGTATAGCTAAAATTCTTCCCAAGCTTTGCTAAATTTTATGCACGGATTCCGCCCCGGCGGCGCGGGTGTTTTGGCCAGGAATCCGGGCGCGCGGCGACCGAAATCGCCCGTTTCCGGGCGGGGATTTGCGCCGAACCTAGAGCTCCAGCTTGCCGTTGTAGACCATGTCTTTCAGCTTGAAGCTCTTCTTCAGCGTGATGCGGTCGCCGATGTGGGACTCAAATTTGAGTTCCTTGTCTTTATCGACGTCAAAGACTTCGTCTCGCGAGAACAGATAGTAGAGGTCGAAGGTCGGACCGCCCGCGGCAAAGCCCCCGCGGCCAAACCCCTTGCCTTTTCCGTTGCCATCGGCATCGGCCTTGAAGTTCGCAGGACGCGTAACGGCGATCTCGCTGGGACCGGCGTCCTGAATGACGGCCGGTTTGATCTCGCGGCCGTTGACTTTCGTGGTCAGCTTCGTCTGCTCAAGAATTGCTTGGATAGTCTGCTCGTTGAGCTGCGGCTCCACGACGCGCGGGAGCCCGACGGCGCGCAAAATATAGTACGGTTCTGTTTCTTCCAGGAAGGACTTGACCTGGTCGGATTCCCGTTGCTCCGGATCCATTCTGCGCATGACGATGGCCTGCTTCACGGGCAGCGCCGTCTGCCAGACCAGATGAATGGGGATCGAGATCGGAACGCCTGCCCCGCCATCGATGCCGCCGCCTCCCCCGCCACGGCCTCCACCGCCTCCTCCTCGGCCGCCGCCTCCCCCGCTGGGGCCGCCACTCGGCATGCCACCGCCAGGAATGCCGCCGCCAGGCGGAATGATGCGCACTTCCTTGGACCACGGCGAATCGTTCAGCAGCTTATATGCGTCCTCATCGGACCAGGTGTCGAAGGGATCTTCCTTCCAGAAGTCGGCGCCCCACAAAAGGACAACGCTCAAAAACAGCAAGGTAACCGTGCGATTTAGCATTATTGTGCTCCTTGGAGAGACGTTTAAAGCAGTCTTCCGAGTGAGTATACCGGAAATACGCCGCACGTTTTGTTAAGAGCCGCGCGCCGACTTGGGCCCTTCATCGGTGCCGGAGCGGACGAGGACGCAAAACCGCCCGTTCCCCCAACTGGTATGCCGTCCGATGCCGAGGTCGGCCGCAGCCTGGAGAAGATGGGAGGGACGCGCCAAATCGTTGTCTTCCGCGGCGCGGAATTCGACCTCGCCGACCAGCCCGCCGAGCGAGTGGACTTGCCCGGTGCGGCTGCTGCGGCGATCGACGTTGACCGGGTGGAGATCCGAACGCACCAGATCGGCTCGATAGGCACCCTCTGCTAGGGAGGAGATCTGCTGGATCTGTTCCAGCGCCGTGCCGGGATCGTACAGCGTCCGGAGCGTGTTGATACGGCGGGCGGCGGCGTTGACCAGCAGTGGCAGATCCAGTTGTTTGGCAATGGCTCCGCGAAACTTGATCTCGACCGGAGTTTCAAAGCTCACGCGGATGCGGGTGATGGGCGCGTCTGCTTCGGGCAGATCCAGGGAAACACGAACCGGCTCAGCCGCGGCTTCGAAGTGGAGCAGTTCCGCGCGGCCTCGATTAGGCCCCATGCCCGCCTGTCCCATGTGAGCAAAGGTCTCGCGCAGCACGCGCATCGCCTGGTCAAGATGTTCGAGGTCAAACCAAGCCAGCGATATCTCAAACTCCTGACCCTGCCGGACAAACAGTTCGCCACGTTCCTCGGCAGGGTCGGTGGACGGGGCCGTAACGCCGCGCAACACGAACGGCCGGGGGAGGTTCGCCGCGCCCGCTTCGCCGCGAATTGACGCCAGCAAGGCCGCGCGCTGCGAGGGCAGATGTTCCAGAACCGGTTCAAACCAGCGTTGATAGACGCAATCGGGCCGGTGGACTTCGCCAGCGCCGCATCGGCAGGCGACCTCGCGCAGCGCGTAGCCCAGCGCGCCCCGAATCACATTGGTGGGTAACAGCTCCGGGAAGCGCACGGGATCGATAGCGCGAAAGCACGCGGTGAGTCTATGCGAGGTCAGCAGCAACGCTTCATTCTATCCATCACTTATCGACGCCACTTATCCGCCACCGGGCGAGCACGATGGGCCGCATCTGTCCTGTCTCGAATACCGTAAACTGAAACATTCAAGGCGGTGCGGAGTTGTGGACGCGCTGGCCTGATCCACCGAAAGTCGATACCGAATTTCGACACCGAACACGACCCATGCGATTGTTCACCGGCATCGCGATTCCCGAGGAGGCGGCCAAGGAGTTGGCGAAGTTTACCGGCAAGCTGAAAGCCTATGCGGACCTGCGTTGGTCGCGACCGGAGAAGCTGCACCTCACAACGGCGTTTATCGGCGATTGGCCGGAAAAGCGGCTGCGGGAGCTGCGCGAGGCGCTGCATCGGGTCACGACGTCCGGACCGATCGACCTGTTTCTGGCGCGGGCCGGGTGGATGCCCAGCGTCCGCTTCGCCCGGGCGCTGTATGCGGGCGCCGGACCGTATGAGCCGCTGCACGATTTACACAAGGCAACGGCGCGCGTGCTGACGGAAGTTGGTGTGGAGCTGGAAGATCGTATCTATCGGCCACACGTGACTCTGGCCCGCCGCCGCGGCAACACCGACATCAAGAAATTGAACAGCCACATCGAGGAGATGGACACGCATCGCCTGACCGGCTTTGTGGCGACGTCGTTTCACCTGTATCTTTCCGCGGATGGAGCCTACACCAAGCTGGAGGAATATCCGCTGTGACCACGGCCATCACCGTTCTGTTGATGTTGATTGTCGCGTTCCTGCTCGGCTCGATTCCCTTCGGGTTGTTGGTGGCGCGCGTACTGGGCGGCACGGATCCACGCAAGATCGGCAGCGGGAACATCGGGGCGACCAACGTCCTGCGCGCGGCGGGCAAAAAGGCGGGGATCGCGACGCTGGTTCTCGATGCGCTGAAGGGCATGCTGGCGGTATGGTTCGCGGGATATCTGACCGGAGGCAATCCGGGCTGGATGGCGAATGCCGCGCTGGCCGTGGTCGCCGGACATATCTTTTCGGTCTTTCTGAATTTTCAGGGCGGCAAGGGCGTGGCGACCTTTGCCGGCGCGTTCGGCTACCTGATGCCGGGACCGTTCCTGATCACCATCCTGATCTTCGCCGGCGCGGTGTACGTCACGCATTACATTTCCGCCGCGTCGATCGTGGCGGCGATCACTTTTCCGCTGGGAGCGTGGATCCTGCAGCAGGCCAATCTCACCGGGTTCCTGATGGCGGCCGTCGCCAGCGGACTGGTGATTTATCGCCACAAAGGCAACATCGAACGGATTCGTCTGGGCACCGAGCCAGAATTCCACTGGGAGAAGAAGCGTTGAAGCTAGCCGTTATCGGCGGAGGCAGTTGGGGGACGGCGCTGGCCATCGCGCTGGCCGACCGCCGCCGCCAGATCAAGCTGTGGGTACGCGAACCGGAGTTGGTCGACCAGATCAGGGGCTCGCGCGAGAACAATCTATTTTTGCCTGGCTTCCAGGTCCCGGAGGCCGTGGAGATCACGGGCGATCTGGCCGAGGCCGTACGCGGGGCCGAGATCGTGCTGAGCGTCGTGCCGTCGCGCTACATGCGGGCCGTGTGTACCGAGATGCTGCCGGAGCTCGACCCGGGCGTAGCGCTGGTCAGCGCGACCAAGGGACTGGAGCAAGGCACGCTGCTGCGGATGTCGGAAGTGATCACCCATGTGGTGGAGGCTCGCTTTTCCCCGCGCCTCGCCGTGCTGTCCGGACCGACCTTCGCGCGCGAGGTCGCCAAGGGAGATCCGGCGGCGGTGGTGATTTCCTCGGCCGAGCGGCAGGTGGCGCTGGAGGTCCAGCAGAAGTTTTCCGGGCCCAAGCTGCGCTTCTATGCGAACTTTGATCCGGTCGGCGTGGAACTGGGCGCGGCGCTGAAGAACGTGATCGCGATCGGGGCGGGCATTTGTACCGGGCTCGGGTTGGGGAGCAATACGCTGGCGGCGTTGATCACGCGTGGCCTCGCCGAAATGACTCGTCTGGCCGAGGCCATGGGCGGGGATCCGCGAACGATGGCGGGGCTGGCGGGGCTCGGCGATCTGGTGTTGACCTGCAATGGTGCGCTGAGCCGGAATCGCACGGTCGGGCTGGAACTGGCCAAGGGGCGCTCAATCAAGGAGATCACCGATTCGATGCGGATGGTCGCCGAGGGGGTGTTTACCTGCGCGGCGGCGGTCGAACTCGGAGAGCGCTGCGGGGTGGAGCTGCCGATCATCCAGGAAATGCAGGGCGTGCTGGAGGGGAAGGAGACTCCCGCCGATGCGGTGGAGAATCTGATGACCCGTTCCCTCAAAATCGAGTAGAGCCTCCGGCTCTTTGGGCAGCTAACCTGCAGGAGCGATGGCGGGCGACGTGGGGCGAGGTTCAGCTTGCGGAGGAGTTTAGTCCTCCCGCGCAGGACTGATCGGTAACCCTCAACACCCGGACAGTCCCCCATGGTGGTTCCCCGTCGTATCGGAACCCAGATGTTTTTCAGCGGCTTGTACCGAAGCCCGACCAGGAGCCGTCCATAAGCGTAAGCCTATCGATTCCGGCCCAATCGGGCGATGGGAAGAAAAGACGATGCCGGCCGAGTTTCCCAATTCGCCGTCAGGCTGGAGTTCCCCCGGCTCCAACGAACCGGGGAAAAATCCCGATCCTCCACCGCAACCTTTTCCCCTGAGTGGGGTTGATGTAGACGGGGTTGAATTGGATATGGAGGCGGCCGCGAGCCTGATCGGCCAAAGCGTAAATCCGGAAAACGTGCCCCAGCCCGAGTCGAGGGTGACGGCGAGCGGGGCGGGTCTGCGCGTGGATGGCGTCCCCGAGACCGATCCCGGCGCACTGCTGATGCAACGGCTTGCCGATGGGGATGAAACCGCCTTTGCGAGTCTGCTGGAGCAGTACCGGACCCCGGTGATCCGCTTCGTGTTCCGGATGGTGCCGGATGCGGCCGCGTCGGAGGAACTGGCGCAGGAAGTCTTTCTCCGGGTTTACAAGAGCCGGGCGAGTTACCGGCCGACCGCGAAGTTTACGACCTGGCTGTTCCGGATCGCCTCGCACCTGGCCCTGAACTGGATTCGCGACCATAAGAAGGAGCGCGGCAACCAGAGTCTGGATCAGCCGGAGCCGGAAAGTGGCTCGGGCGCCGAGCGGTACCGGCAGGTGGCCGATGAGTCCGCTTCGGTGGAGCAGGATTTGATTTTGGAGGCGCGGGCGGCGGAGATCCGCGCGGCGGTGGAGGCGCTGCCGGCGAATCAGCGGGCGGCGGTGTTGCTGCATAAATATGAAGGTCTGGGCTATGCCGAGATCGCGCGGGCGCTGGAGTTGTCCGATGCGGCGGTGAAATCGGTGTTGTTCCGGGCGTATCAGAGTTTACGGGGGCGTTTGGCGCACCTGGCTCCGGAGGCCCGGACGAAGTAGTTATGAAGTAGATATAAAGAGAGAGATCGTTATGAAGTGCTTAACGGAAAACACGAAGGGAGCGGACCTGCTGGTCGGCTATCTGGAAGGAACACTGGACCAGGCTGAGCGCATCGAGATGGAATCCCATGCCGCCGCCTGCCCGGACTGCCGGGCGCTGCTGGCGGTCGATGAACAGTTGAATGCGTTCCCGCCGCCGGTGATCCCCGAGGACTTTGATGAACGGGTGTTGGCTCGAATCGCGCGGGACGAAGAAAAGGAACAAGCAGTGTCGGCGGGCTCCTGGTGGCGGTCGTTTGCCGGAGCCTTCCACTCGCGCGCGATAGCGACGATGGCCTTGGTGGCAGTAGCCGCGGTGGCGATCTGGATCGGGCAGCCGGGTTCGAGTTCGAGCGCCGGGGAGGATCCAGCTCCGAAGATGGCCAAGGCGGATGTGCCGGTGGATCCCGAAATCGAGCAACTGGAACAGGCGCTCCAGGATCTACAACTGTTAATGCCGATGGAGTCTAACACCATTTAGGCGCGGCTTGGTTGGAGTGGGCGCCCGCAGCGAACCAATTGCGGGCATGGCGTGACATGGCGTAAAGAGGCAATGAAACGGGCGAAGAAAATCCGGTTCGCGCGAGGGCGGGCGATGGTCCGCCTGGCGCGAGTGGTGTGTCTCGCGGGGCTCTTGTGCCTGGCGGGACTTGCGGTCGCGCCGGCGTCGGCGCAGGGTCCGATCGTTCCGCGCGGTAATCCACAGGGACAGAACGTACTACCAGCCCAGGGCGGGCCGGGAGGCCAAGGTCCACAGGGGGGTCCACAGCGCGGAGGTCCGAAGGGCGGCCCCAAGGGCAAGGGTTTCCCGAAAGGGAAAGGCAAGGGAGATCCGAAAGGCAAGGCTCTGCGGCAGCAACGGCTCGCGGCGCAGGAGCGCGTGCTGGAGCGGTTTCTGGAGATGACGCCCGAGCAGCGGGTGCAAGCTTTGTCCGGGATTCAGGCGGCGCGGCGGCAACGATTGTTGGGCATGCTGGCCGAGATCGACGCCATGCCAGTGGATGAACAGCAACTGCTGCGCGGGCGTTATCAGCAGTTCCTGTCGCTCGAAATGGGCCGGCGGGAGGCGCTGCGGGACGAGTTGCAGCAGCTCCGTGGGATGTCGCGCGCCGAGATCCGGCAGCGGCTGGCGAGTCCGGAAGCGGCCAATCAGTTCACTCCCGGCGAACGGCTACTGCTATTCGAGGTCGCGGGGCAGCAGGCGCAGGAGTAGCAGTCATCAGTTCACGTGCCGCAGATCACGGCGCCGTGGAGAGCGCCAAGAGTAACATATATATGTTATTATGTCGGCATGAAGCGCACCACGATCTTTCTCCCCGACAAGCTTCATGAAGACCTGCGCACCGAGGCGTTTTCGCAACATATCAGCATGGCGGAACTGATCCGTCTGCGTCTGGAACCTGCTAGAAAACCCCTGAAGAAAAAGGTGGATCCACTCGCGGAAGTCGAAGGAATCGCCGGAGGCGACCTGAACGGCGAGTTGCTGAGCGCCGACCTCGATGAAGCGCTCTACGGCGAATAGCGGACATGCCCGCCGTAGGACGATCTTCCCGCAAAAAGCCAACGCTGACACCGGAGCCACTATTCATCGATACCTGGGGATGGTTGGTGCTGGCCGACCGCCGCGATCCTTATCATGAGGCTGCGGTGAGGGAGCGCCGCGCCCGTTCGGATTCCCCCACTCCGCTTCTGGTCACCACCGACTACGTGCTGGACGAGACGTTCACCCGCCTATTCGCGCGCTGCAGTTTTCCTGTCGCGCAGAAGTTTTCCGAGGCGATCCTGAAGGCCGAGGAGGCCGGTCTGCTCAAACTCGAACGCATTCACCCGGAGCGGTTTCGCGAGGCATACCGCCTGCGCCTGCGTTACAAGGACAAACCGTCGATTTCCTTTACCGATTTAACCAGCTTCGTGGTGATGAAGGAACTCGGCACAGGCGATGTGCTCACCGGGAATGCCCATTTTGAGCAGGTGCAGCTCGGGTTCCGGCGCCTGCCCCGATAGTCTTCGGAATTCAAGGCCGCGTGAACAGATGCCCCGTTCGCGGTTCGTCGCGACTCGCGGGGAGGCCGGGTCCTGTACCATTGTGGGGCGTCAATTTTACAGTTCGAAAGGACCAGTATGCAGCCTGTTCCCCAAACTCTTCCACCCGAAGCACAAGTCGTGCAGATGGCGCTGGCCGGCATGACTTCGCGTGCGATATCGGAGATCGCACGAATGGAAATTCCCGACATTTTAAAAGCTCGCGGACCGCTCAGCGCGTCCGAGCTGGCTCCGGACCTGAAGGCAAACCCGGAAGCGCTGCATCGATTGATGCGCGCCGGGGCCAGCATCGGAATCTTCACCGAAAGCGCGGACGGGAAGTTCGGCATGACGCCGATGTCCGAAACCATGACGTCGGATTCGCCGGTGTCGGTAAAGGCCGTGGTCCGCGAGATGGGCGGCTGGTGGCTCACGTTTTTCGATGCGCTGGGGGATGGAGTGCGCAGTGGGAAGTCACAGGCCAAGCAGATCTGCGGGCTGGATTCGTGGTGGGATTTTCTAAACTCGAATCCGGATCAACTCGCCTCCTTTGCCGAGTCCATGAAGTCCAACAGCCTGGCGTCGCTGAAGGGCGTGTTGGAACACTGCGATTTCGCGGGCATTAAGAAGGTCGTCGACATCGGCGGCAGCTACGGGCACCTGGTGATCGCGCTGCTGGAGAAGTATCCGGAGTTACAGGGCGTGTCGTTTGATATCCCGGACGTGACGGAGGTGGCGCGCGCACAGCTGGCGGCCGATCCCGGAGTGGCGGCTCGGCTTGAGTTCGTCGCGGGGAATATGTTCGCCGAAACTCCGCCGGCCGATGCCTATGTACTGAAGCACATCATTCATGACTGGGATGACGAGCGGTGCAATACGCTACTGGCTACCTGCCATCGGAACCTGGAGCCGGGCGGCCGCCTGATCTGCGTGGACTGCGTGGTGCCGCCGTTGGGCGACGCGGGCGGGTCTACTGCGAAGTTCATGAGCCTGCTGATGATGCTGTCGATCGACGGGAAGGAACGGACGCGGAAGGAGTGGGAAGATCTCTACACCGCCAACGGGTTCCGGATCACGAAGGTCACGCCGCTGCAGGACAACCTGGGGACGAGCATCGTGGAAGGCGTGCGGGTTTAGCAAGAACGAGGACTGACACCTTTTTCGCGAATGAAGAGGGCTGGGCTCGCCGCGCACGGCGCCGCGCCACATGGCGGGGACCTGCCGCCGCACGCGTCACAAGATACGAAGGGCTGTCTGTCCCCAGTTTTTGCCGTTACCAAAAGCAAGAGGGCTGCCGCTTCCGTCTGGAGGCAGCAGCCCCTTTTGTTCCAGGTGATGATTCGGAGGCGCGCTTATTCCGCCGACGGCCAGCCGCGCTCGGTTTCCTTGGGCATGGTGCGGAAGAAGGCGTTCACCACGTGGATCTGGCCGCCCCAAACCTTAAATGCCTCAAAGGTGATCAGGGCGTTGCCGGGCCCATAGGAATTGGTGTCGCCGAAGTTCATCCACAACAGCACGATTCCCGCTTCTTCATCGACGGCGGCGACGCTGGCCTGGACGTCCGGGTGGGTGATGATCTTCTGGGTCAGGATGTCGGGGCACTCCTCGCGCGGGCAGTTCCGCTGGCCGGCCATGAAGCTGCCGTTTTCAATGCGGTAGGCGTCCTCGGCGAACGGGGTCATGGCTTCGACAAAGCTCCCGATGCGGAGGCCTTCGGGGTATTTGAGCGCGGTCTGGATGGCGTCGGCGCGGGATTCCTTCTCGCCGGCCGGAACCGGGTCATTCATGCCGACCAGCGGCTCGCCGAGCATGGTGGGCTGGAAGCGCGATTCAGGCGTGACGCGGTCCACCAGCGTTTCGATGCCATCGATCTTTCCATCGGCGGTGTGCAGAACCACCGAGTAGAGGATCTGCTCTTCCTCGCCGAGCAACTGCACGTGCGTGGCGGCGATCTGCTTGGTGGTGTCGATGTAGTCCTGACGGAAGCCGCCCTTGGTCAGCTTGGTCTGCCAGAGTCCCGCGCCGAGTTTCAGGTCCTTCGAATCCTCGGTGAAGCGGACGTCGGCGGTGACGGGGAGCGTGGACGGATCCTGCGCCACGATGGCGTCAATATATTGATCGAGCAGGCCGGTCAGGCAGGCGCGGTCGCATTGCATCGTCTCGACTTGCGCGGTTTCCGGCTCGGAGCCGCCGCATCCGGCTAGCACCAGCAGACCCAACACGGGCACTAAAAATTGCTTCATGAATTGTTTCTTCTCCTATTTCCTCTCAAAGGAGTATACAGAGGTCGGGACGGGCGCGTGAAAGGGAGGACGCTGGGACGAAACTTGCAAGCTCCCGCGGACGGAAGCCCGGACTCCTTTGCTGCAGTCTATCCTTGCGACATCCCTCCCCTTGCCATTCTAGGAAAGACGTGATAGGGTTCCCCTTGTCATTCTAGGAAGCGAGCGAACATCACCCTATGCCAAGCCAGCCGGTCGAAATCATGCAAGGCATGCTGGACATGCTGATCCTCAAAGCCGTCTCCCTCGGACCGCTGCACGGCTACGCCGTACTGAAGCGCATTGAGCAGATCTCGGGCGGCGCGCTGCAGATCCCGCAAGGCTCGCTCTACCCCGCCCTGGCCCGGCTCCAGGCCGGCGGTTACCTGAAGGCCGAATGGGGCGAGAGCGAGAACAATCGAAAGTCGAAGTTCTATCAACTGACTCGCCGCGGAGAGCGGCGCCTAGCCAAGGAAGCCGAAGACTGGAACCGGTTGAGCGATGCCGTTGGCGGGCTGATGAGCACCGAGACGCTGGATGCATCGGCGGGACAGAGCTGATTCGATCGATGCCGGAGCGAGGAACGAGGTCCAACAGAACGATGTTCAAGAGACTGCTTCACGGACTGCGCGCGGCGGCGAAGCGGCGGCAGTTTGAATCGGAACTGGACGCCGAGTTGGCCGATCATATTGCCAAGTACACCGAGGAACTGATGGCGCAAGGGATGGCTCCGGAGCAGGCGCGGCGGCGGGCTCGGCGGGAGTTCGGTTCGGTGGAGGCGGTGAAGGACGGGGTTCGGGATTCCAGCGGGCTAGAACCGATTGATGGAGTGTGGCGGAACCTGCGGTACGCGCTGCGTTCGCTGCGCCAGCATCCGGCGTATGCGATCACCGCGATCCTAACGCTGGCTTTGTGCATTGGCGCGAACACGGCGATTTTCAGCGTGGTGGATGCGATGCTGTTCCGTCCGCTGCCTTATCCGGAGCCGGAGCGCGTGGGCCTCGGTTCTGCAAACCCTGCGCGAACATAACGGGCTCGAATGGCAGCGTTCGCCGGTAGACGGCGCCAGCTGGGAATGGATGAGGGCGAATGTCACTTCGCTGGATCTGGCGGTCCGGTGGGGCTCGAAGGCGTCAATCTGGTGACGGCCCATCAGGGCAGCGGAGTTCGTCGAGCAGCGGCGCGTTTCGGCGGGATACTTCAGTGTACTGGGAATCACGCCGTAGCTCGGCAGAGTCTTCACCGAGGAAGAAGATGCGGCCGGAGGCCCAGCGGTAGCGGTGTTGAGCGAGGCGCTGTGGGCGCGGCTGTTCGACTCGGACCGGACATCGTCGGAGCGTCCATCCTGCTGCGCGGCGAGCCGTTCACGGTCACCGGCATCATGCCCGCCGACATTGGAGAATGTTTATCCACCGTCGACTCATGGGCTCCGGTGCATCCATCGCAAGCCGGGGAAGGCGGGGGCACCAACTATACCTGCTCGCGAGGGTGCGGGAGGGTTATCGTCCGAGCAGGCGCAAGCGGAACTGGCGGTGCTGGCGGACCGGTATAACCGTAGCGAGGAAAAGGCCCGGAACACCTATAGTCCAGTATCGGGCTGGAGTCCATGCAGTCCCGCTGCTCGACTCGGATGTCGGTGAGCTACCGGGACCAGGTCCTGCTGTTGTGGATCGCGGTAGGGGTGGTGCTGTTGATCGGCTGCGTGAACCTCGCGGGGGTCGCGCTGGCGAGGGGCGCAACGCGTCGACAGGAAATCGCCACACGGCTGGCGTTGGGAAGCGGACGTTCGGGCATCATCACCGAGTTGATCACAGAGAGTGCGCTGTTGGGATTGGCGGGCGGAGTGCTTGGGATGGCGGCCGGCTACGGCGCGATCGAAGCTGCTGCGGCCGATGGTGCATCGAGGCGCTCGCATCCGCCGCAGCCGATCGGGTGGACGGGCGGGTAATGGCGGCGACGGCAGCGATCACGATCCTGACGGTGGTCCTGTTCGGCCTGCAGCCGGCATGCGGTAGCGGCAGAGACGGAGTTGCGATCGGCAATGGGCAGCCGTTCGGCCACGCGGCGGAGTCATTGGACGCGGCGGGTGCTGGTGATTGGAGAGGTCGCGCTGGCGATGGTGCTGCTGGTGAGCGCGGGCCTGGTGCTGCGCACGCTTTGGAACTGGCAGCATCTGGAGCCGGGCTTTGACGCCAGCCAGGTGATGACGGCATCGTTGTCATTGCGCGATGCGCAGGTATCGGGACGTCGGCAGCGGTGCTGCGGCTGTATGCCGAGTCGCTACGGAAGATCCGGGAGACGCCGGGAGTCGAGGCGGCCGGGAATCGGCCTGAGTTTGCCTTATGAGACCACGTTGAACGCGGGCGCCCGGATCGTGGACGGACCGGCGGCGATGGAGCAGACGGCATGGTGACTGATTTTGTCTATGCGACGCCGGGGTACTTTGAGTCGCTGAGGTTCCGGCTGGTGTCAGGGCGCTGGTTCGGGGAGGCGGACCGGGAGGACGCTCCGCCGGTGGTGATGGTGAATGAGGCCTATGTCCGCCACGTACTTCCAGGGAGCGGATCCGCTCGGGCCGGCATTTAAATCTGTCGCCGGAAGTGCATGAGGTTGTCGGCGTGGTGGCGGATGTTCAGCAACACAGCAACTGGGGATTTGGCGGGATTGCCTGGCAACGCTGCCGACAGTGTACATTCCCGCCGCGCAGATGGGCGGATTCTCAGCGATTCACGGGTTTCTGTCGCCGCATTGGGTGGTGCGGACACGCGGACCGGTGCCGAATCTGCCGCAAGCGATGCGCGCCGCGGTGGCCTCGGTCGATCCGCTGTTGCCGTTCGCCGAGTTCCGCTCCATGGATGACATTCGGTCGGCAACGTTTTCGAGCCAGCGCATGGAGACGATGGTGCTGGGCACGCTCGCGGGGCTCGCGCTGCTGCTGGCGGCGATCGGCGTCTACGGGCTCGTCGCGCAGGCGGTGACGGAAAGGACGCGGGAGTTCGGCTTGCGCATGGCGCTGGGAGCGTCCAGTGGGTCGGTCGTGCGCGGGGCCATCTGGCCCGGTCTGACCCTATGCCTGGTGGGGATCGCAGCCGGGGTCCTATTGGCCCGGGCCAGCGGCACCTGGACCGCGTCTTTACTATTCGGTGTCGAGCCAGGCGATCCGTGGACCATCCTCACCGTGGCAGCGGTCCTGCTGGGGACCGCAGCGGTAGCAAGCCTGCTTCCGAGCTTAAAGATCGTCCGCCTAAATCCGGCCGAGACGCTACGGGACGAGTAGCGGGAGGGGGGTGCCCGGAAAAATCCGCTCATACTCAGAAAACTCCTACCGATATGGGAAATAGAAGCCGGAAGATTCCGAGGGTGTCAACCGGCGGGGAACCCGTGATCCGTGTCAGCGGCGCGGGGAACCCGCAGCGGAATCTTACCGGACTTCTCAGAAGGTGAAAACGATGAGCATTACGGCGGTAAATCCCATCACGACGCTGATCACGGCCCCCGCCGAGGCGGCAGTCCCCAAACAGGTTGCCGACGAGCGGCGATCGCTGATCAAAGCGGTGAAGGAGGTTAACCAAGCGTCACTGTATGGGGACACGGAAGAACTTTCGTTCACGTTTGATCGGAACACACAAAAACCGATCCTCCGGATCATAGACCGCAAGACGCATGAGGTGGTACAGCAGATTCCTGCTGAATATGTTCTGCGAATGGCCGAAAAGCTTTCTAAAGAATGAACGCAGCGGCGGAAGACGGCGGAGACAGCGGCAAGCGCCCGATCCGGCGGCAAACCCGGCAGCAGCCCCAACAAAGTTCCCGGCCCAAGGGCCGAGGCGGGTCGAGCGTAATGCAGTTGGCACCCTCCCCAGGCGACCGGGCTTCCGGTTGGCTCCTCCGCTCGTTTTTAAGGAAAGGCAGAATCACGTCCCTCCTGACATGGCGTACTCCAACACCACTCTGAATAATTACCTCGAAGCAGAAGTTCTCAATGCGGATCCGGTCAAGCTGATTTCCCTGCTCTATCGCGGCGCCGGGGAAGCGGTCGGCGCGGCACGGCGGCATCTGGCCGATGGTGATATCCCGGCGCGTTCGGCCAAAATCATGAAGGCCTGGGAGATTCTCGCCGAGTTGCTGACCTCGCTCGCGGTCCCGGCTCAGGAAACCCCGGCCTCTCCGGAAAAGGAATCCCCGGCACAGACAGCGGAATTTGCGGCGGCCGATCCGCAAGCCCAGGAACTGGTGATGCAGCTCCATGACCTCTATGGCTATATGCAGCAGCGCCTGCTGGACGCCAACGCGCAGCAATCCGACGAACCGCTGGCCGAGGTCGCTTCCCTGCTGACCACGCTCGCCGAGGCATGGAACGGGCTGGCCGCGAATCCACAGGTCGCCATCGAACTGGCGACCGCGCGCGAAGCACGGCGTGCGGCCGGCGGCCCGGCTCGGATCACCCCGGTCTCGAGGGGCACAGCGCCGGCGGGAATCTCCTCCGGAGAGACTGAACCGGCCGGCTATGGAGATCGCCGCTACCATCTCTCACCGGTGGCCCTGTAAGCCCTGCTAGCATTAGCAGCGGCACTGCAGGCGTTTCCGAAAGCCCCACAGGGGGTAAGGGCCGCACCGTAGAAAGTCGCCCTGGAGGGGCCCCTGTAAATCGCAGAAATGCGGCAAGATCTGGGCCGTTCTCGGGTGAGAACCCTATTCCCGTCCTCAGGCTGCGGGAGATACTATGGAGCTAGCCTCTATGTCTGAACAGCCCCCCGTGCCTCCGCTGCTCTCCTCTCGTGCATCCTCGCTGTCGGCTTACGAGCCGGCGCAAGCGCTGAATGAGGACCGGCACCCGGGCACAGGCGACGCCGAGGGGGACTTCGAACAGAAGGCGGGCGGTCCTCCGGCGCTGCCGCAATCGAGCCGAAGCGATGCCCTTGCCGCCGGAGCCGGGCTCGCGATTCACGTCCAGAATCTTCGCAAGGTGTACGGCGAGGGCAAAGACGCGAAGGCGGCCGTCGACGGGCTGAATCTGTCGGTGCGCCGGGGAAGCTTCTTCGGATTTCTGGGACCCAACGGCGCGGGCAAAACCACCACGATCAAGATGCTGATGGGGCTGGCGCCGCCGACCTCCGGCTCGATTGAGCTGCTGGGGTTACCGATGCCGGCCCAGGCGCTGGAGATCAAAAAGAAGATCGGCTTGGTCCCGGACGAATCGCTGCTGTTTGATCAACTCACCGGCGGCGAGTTCATGGAATTCACCGGGCGGATCTACGGGCTGGAACCATCGGTGGCGCGCGAGCGCACGCGGGAGCTGCTGGCGCTGTTTGAGATGGACAACGCGCCGAAGCGCCTGATCCGCGAATACTCAAAAGGCATGCGCAAGCGGGTGGCGATGGCCGCGGCGCTGATTCACCGTCCCGAACTGTTTTTGCTCGATGAGCCGTTTGAGGGCGTCGATGCGGTGGGGGCCCGGCTAATGAAGAGCATCCTGCAGGATCTGGTCCGGGGCGGCGCGACGATCTTCCTGACCTCGCACGTGCTGGAGGTCGTCGAGCGGCTGTGCGATTCGATCGCCATCATCAATCACGGAAAGATCGTGACGGAAGGTCCGATCGAGTTGCTGCGCGGAGAAGGCACGCTGGAGGAAGCCTTCGTTCGCGCCGTGGGTTTAGGCGAGGAACGGGGTACGCTCGATTGGCTTTAGAGTCCAAGCCGGGGCGGGATCGTCGGAAGATCGCCAGCCGGAATCTCGCCGGTCACGTAGACTTGGTCCGTTCGAATGACCGAGGCGGGCAACGATGAACCAGGCGCGCGCAGTGCTGTGGGCGCAGGTGCGCTCCCAAATCAATTCCTCGCGGCGGGGCGGACGGATCTGGTCACTGCTGATGCCGCTGGTCTGGTATGGCGGCTGGGGGATCGCGGCCTACCTGGCCAACGTTCTGATGGCCGAGCCGGATCTGGCCAGCACGGTTCCCTTTCTGCCGGGCGTTTTCCTGCTGATTTTTCTCTACTGGCAAGTGGTGCCGCTGCTGGTGGCGGCCTCCGGCGCCTCGATTGACCTCAAAAAGATTCAGGCCTATCCGATTTCGACGCCGCAGTTATTCACCCTGGAGCTGTTGCTGCGCGGGACCTCGGCCGTCGAGATGCTGCTGATCCTCACCGGGATGGGCATCGGCATGTTGCGCAACCCGGCGATTCCGCTGTGGAGCGCCGCCGGCCTGGTGCCGTTCGTGGTGCTGAATCTGCTGGTGGCGCTGACGTTTCGCGACCTGATTGTGCGGCTGCTGGCGATTCGCCGGGTGCGCGAGATTGCCGCGCTGTTGGTGATCGCCCTGGCCACCATTCCGCAGTTGATGGTCCGGCGCGGGATCAGTTCGAGCGGAGGCGGCGGACCACGGCAGCGCGGCCGGGGCTTCTTCCGCATGCTGGTGGACAGCAACACCAGCGAATACTGGCCGTGGACGGCGACCTCCAACCTGATGTTCTCGCCCGAAGGGGCTCCGGCGGCGTGGTTCTCGCTGCTGATCCTGGTGGGCTGGATCCTGTTGATCGGCGGGCTTGCGGCCTGGCAGTTCCAAGCCATGCTGCGGTTCGACGCCCAGGCGGCCGGCTCGGGCGGCAAGGGGGACAAGAACGGGCGGACCCTGATGGACCGGATCTACGCGCTGCCGTCCATGTTTCTGCCGGATCCGGTGGGCACGATGGTCGAGAAAGAGCTGCGCTACCTGATTCGTTCTCCACGCTTCCGGATGGTGTTCCTGATGGGATGCACCTTCGGATTGATCTTTTCGCGGGCGTTCGGCTCCAGCAGCGGCGGCGCGGGCGCGATGTATCTGCCGGATTCGCTGGTCTACGCGGGCGTCTATTCGCTCCTGCTGCTGGGCGAGGTCTGTTTCTGGAACGTGTTCGGATTTGACCGCTCGGCCACCCAGCTTTACTTTCTGGCTCCGGTGCGGTTCCGGCAGGTTCTTCTCGCCAAGAACATCACCGCGCTGGTCTTTGTCAGCCTGGAGATTCTGTTGGCCGCCGTCCTGCTGACCGTGCTGCAAAAGGACGTCGCCATGAGCAGCCTGCTGCAAGCCTTTGTAGTCACCGGCGTAGTGTGCCTCTATCTGCTGGCGGCGGGCAACATTATGTCGGTGCGCAATCCACGCAGCGCGAATCCGCAGGCGTCGATGAAGACGTCGGCCTCCGGGAAGGCGCAGTTCATGCTGCTGTTGCTGTACCCGGTGACGCTGATGCCCGGCGTGCTGGCCTATCTGGCTCGCTGGGTCTTCGGCACGGACCTGGCGTTTTACGCGGTGCTGGTGGTGATGGGCGGAATCGGCGCGGTGTTCTACTGGTTCTCCCTGGAGTCGGCGTCCGATACTGCGGGGGCCCGGCGGGAGCAGATCGTGATGGCGCTGTCGGCGGGCGAGGGTCCGATCGCGACCTAATCCTCCACCGGTCGCCGGAGATAATCTCCAGGCGCCAAATTCCCTCCCAGCAAGGTTCCGGTACGGCCTATTCCGGACCGATGCGCGGGGTGTTCCATCTTCCGAATTCGCCCGCTTTTGGTACTTCGCGCGAAAAAGGGCTAGGAGCCTGAGTAGATTTTGCGCAAGATGTACTCCTCCTGAGATAGCGAGTTAAGCGTTTCACCTGACCCCGGAAGGTACTTTCCGCATACCCGGATTGAATCTGGTGCTCTATAGGCTCTCTAAACGCGAAATCGTAAAGTACTAAGCACAAGCCATGAGTGCCGCGTCCACAGAGCTCGCCGCGACGATCCAGCGGCAGGATCGCGGCCAAACGATGATCCAACAACCCCGCCAGGACGGCTACTTGCGGCGTTCCAAGACGATGATGGCCATCGTTTTGCTGGGATTGGCGGCGGTGGCGCTGGATGAGTTGCTGGAAGGCTGGCAGGAGTCGAGCCAGGGCGTTTTGCTGGCGGCCGGAGCCGGCGTCACAGCGTTTCTGCTGGCCAGCGGGCTGACGATCCTGCACTGGAAGGGTGATTCTCTGCACCGAATCCGCATGGCGGGCGCGGCGGGCGCGATGGTCTTCACGCTGCACAATCTGTTGCGCGTGTATCTGACCGGGGACCCGCAGACCGACGCCACTGTGATGTTACTGCTGGGAACCGCGGCGGTGTTTACTTCCACCTGGTGGCTGCTGTCGGTGTGGAGCGTTTCGCTCGGCGCCTGGTACCTGGTCGCGCTCACGCAGTTGCCGACTCCGGCGTTCCGCTATTGGGCGCTGTGCAGTTCGGCGGCGCTGGCGGTCTCGGGAGCCGGGGCCCTGATCTCGATGCGGCGGAGGCATGCGCGCGATGAAGCCGAGCAGCAGCGTATGGAAGCCGAACGCGAGCAGGCGGCCGCGCGTCAACGGCTGCAGTTGGCCGTCGCGGGGACGCATGACGGGCTGTGGCACTGGGATCTGATAAAGAATGTTTTTCATCCGTCGGCCGGATGGGAAAGATTGCTGGGTTATCAAGCCGGCGAGCTTGACGCGGGCCCCGATGCATGGTTCTCCCGCGTCCATCCCGGCTACCTTCCCGATCTGAAGCGGACGCTGAAGGAACATCAGGCAGGCGCGACGCAGCAGTTCCGGCACGAGCATCGGATGCAGCGGCAGGACGGCAGCTACGTGTGGATGCTGGCGCGGGCGGCGGCGGTGCGGGACGCAAAGGGCAAGGCGATCGCGATTGCCGGTTCGCATACCGAGATGGCGGATTTCATCGACGTCGAGCGCAGTCTGCTGGACGACGCCTTCCAGGACAAGCTGACCTCGTTGCCAAACCGGCATTTCCTGATGGCGCGCCTGGAAACCGTGGTGGAGGATCACCGCAAGGCGGCGCTGGGAGCGCACGGACCCTTCGCGCTCCTGTTCCTGGACCTGGACAAGTTCAAATTGGTGAACGACACCTATGGCCACCTGGTGGGCGATCAATTGTTGGTCGCGACCGCCGGGCGGCTGCGGCATTGCACCAGCCAGACCGACATCGTGGCGCGCTTTGCCGGCGACGAGTTCGTGGTGCTGTTGACCGGGATTCGCGACGCGAAGGAGGCGACCTCGACCGCGCGGCGGATCTCGTCGGCGCTGGCCGAGCCGTACAATCTGAGCGGCAATGAGGTGATCAGCGGCGGCAGCATCGGCGTGGTCTTCAGCCGCGAGAAATACGAGGACGCCGAAGATCTGCTGCGGATGGCCGATGCGGCGATGTATCGCGCCAAGGCGGTTTCCCCCAGCCGGCCGGCCAGGGAACGGGTGTGCCTGTTTGAAGCCGGCATGATCAGCGATGAGACGCGCGCCGCCGAGCTGCGCAATGACCTGACGCGGGCGCTGCAACGGGAGGAGCTGGAGCTGCATTACCAGCCGCTGGTGGCGCTCGACACCGGCAAGATCGTTTGCGTGGAGGCTCTGTTGCGGTGGCGGCGGCGCGGAAAAGAGATTCTCCCGGCCTCCGAATTCATGCAGATCGGCGAGGACGCGGGCCTGATGCAGGAGATCGGCGCCTGGGTGCTGCGGGAAGCCTGCCAGCAGAATGTGCAGTGGCAGCGGGAAGGGTTGGGACCGGTGAAGGTGGCCGTCAATCTGTCGGCGCGGCAGTTGCGGCAGCGGGAGTTCGTGGAAGCCGTCGCCGATACGCTGCGCGAGACCACGCTGGATCCCAAATGGCTGGAGCTGGAGCTGACCGAAACCGCGCTGCTGGCCAACGAAGAGCATGCCCCCGAGGTGCTGGCGGAATTGTCGGCGATGGGCGTCCATATCTCGATTGACAATTTCGGCACCGGCAACATTCCTCTCGATAAGCTACGGCGGTTCGAGTTCCGCACGCTGAAGATCGATCAAACGCTGGTGAGGGGCGTGACGCAGGACAAGAAGGCCGCGGCCGTGGCTCGAGGTGTCATCTCGATGGCGCATTATCTGGATCTGTCGGTCGTGGCCCAGGGCGTGGAAGAGCACGGGCAGATGCAGTTCCTGGCCGAGGAGATGTGCGACCAGCTTCAGGGCTTCCTGGCCAGCCACCCACTGCCGGCCGCGCAAATGTCGGAATTGCTGCGTGAGGCGGCTTCGAAACCGCTGCTGCCGGCTCCCGAAAAACTACCCAGGCCGAAGGGACCCGGCTCGGCGAAATCGCAGGGCCCGGCCAAGAGCAAAAAGCTCCGCGTGATTCGCTAGATGCGAGCCCATTCGAGCCTCGGTGGGGGCGGGCGCACCACCCGAATGACCGTTGACACCAGGGGCGTATATCTGTAACATCTAAGGCGACTTTCAGGAGAAGTGCGGGCTCAGTTGGCGGCTCCCTGTACCCATTTCAGGGGTGCGGTACGCCTTAATAATAGCGTCAACTTGCGAGACCCCACCATGAGTTGCCCCAGCGAGGGCGGAGGAGTGCAAAGCGATATGCAAGCATGGCTGCAACAGCCAAACCGGATCTCTCTGGCCGAGTCCCGGTCGGACGAATGGTGTGAGTTCCTCAGTGTGGGACAGCGCGCCGTGAAGTCCCTGATAAAGTCGGGAGCGATGAGCCTGGCCGCCATCGCGATCCTGGCCCTTCCGCCTTGCCGCGCAAACCCCGGCGGATTTTCCCCGGGCCACCGACGGCAAACCGGACCTGAGCGGTATCTGGCAGGCGATGAACATGGCCAACTGGAACGTGGAGCCGCACAGCTCCGATTTCCCGGTGGATCCGAAGATGGGCGCGATGTTCGCCGTGCCGCCGGGACAAGGCGTGGTGGTGGGCGGAGAGATTCCGTATCTGCCGGGCATGCGGGAGAAACAGCAGGATAACTTCGCGAATCGTGTCCAATTGGATGGCGAGAACAAGTGCTATCTTCCGGGCATCCCACGCGCGACGTATATGCCGTATCCGTTCCAGATCATTCAGGGCGACCGCGACATGATGTTCGTCTATGAATATGCGGGCGGCGTGCGCGTTATTAATATGGGTATCCAGAGCGAAGCTCCCGCGGAGTCCTGGATGGGTTGGTCGAATGGAAGCTGGGACGGCGACACGCTGGTGATCGACGTCACCAGTCAGGTGGCCGATAGCTGGTTTGACCGCGCCGGAAACTTTCACAGCGATCAGTTGCATGTGGTGGAGCGGTTCACCCCGCGCAGTAAGGACACGCTGATGTATGAGGCGACGATCGAGGACCCGGCGACGTTTTCCGAACCGTGGACCATCCGCATGCCGCTGTACCGGCACGTGGAAGAGGGCGCCAAGATTATCGAATACAAGTGCGTGATCTACGCCGAGGAACTCCTTTATGGGCACCTGCGCAAGGGTGTCTGGAAACCTGAAAATGAGAAGGACGGAAACGAGTAGGCCCGCCGCTACTCGCGACTCCGTTTCGGAAAGAGGCAGCATCCGATGACACAACTACTTTCGAAATACGCCGTTCGATCCGCGCTGTTCGCCGCTGTCGCCACCGTTGCCGCGTTGCCGGTGATGGGACAAGCCAACTACGTTGACCCCAACTACAAGGCTCCCCGGACCTCGTGGGGGGTGCCTGATTTTGAAGGCGTCTACCTGACCACGACGGCCGTTCCGATGGAGCGGCCGAAAGAGTTGGGCGATCAGGAATTCTATACCCCCGATGAGCTGACGGCTCTCGAGCAGGCTCGGGCGAGCCGCGGTCCGGCACCGGTGGGCGTGCATTATGACAACGCACAGTTCGGGCTGTCCCCGACAGTGACCGGCACGGTTCCCAACAACCGGACGTCCATGATCACCGGTAAGACGGGCCGTATGCCGGAGACGCTCCCGGCCGCGGCCAAGCGCGCGCAGGAAGCCAACGCGTATCGCCGCGAACATCAGTACGACGGTCCGGAAATGCGCGGCGACGCCGAGCGCTGCATCTACTGGGGCCATGAAGGCGTCCCGATGCGTCCGGTGGGCTACAACGGTACGCTGCAGTTCGTCCAGAGCCCCGGCTTCGTGACGATCCGCCACGAAATGATCACGACGGCACGGGTCATCCCGACCGACAACCGTGAGCATGTGGACAGCAAGATCCGCAGCTACTTCGGCGATTCGGTGGGCCATTGGGAAGGCGACACGCTGGTGGTCGATACCACCAACTTCAATGACCATCCGCCGCTGCGGGGCGCCGATGAAAATCTGCACGTGGTGGAGCGGTTCACGCGGACCAGCCCGGACACCATCACCTATCAGTACACGGTGACCGATCCGTCGGTCTGGGAGAAGTCCTGGAGCGCGGAGTGGCCGATGGGGATGACCGAAGGTCCGATTTATGAGTACGCCTGCCAGGAAGGCAACTACGGCATGGCCGGTGTTTTGAGCGGCGCCCGCGTCACCGAATGGGAAGCGGCCCACGAAAACGGCGGCCAGGAATAGCACGGATTTCCACTGCGCGGTGCCCGGGAAGTTCCGGATGCCGCGCGGTACAATCTGTGAGGCAAGGATCCAAGGCAAGGCCAAGCCCGCCATGGGCTTCGGGAAAAGAACAGACTACGAGGTAGTGAATGATCACCAGGTTTCGTTACGCAATCCTCGCCGCGGCGGTCGCGATCCCTTCGCTGATGGCTCAGTCAGGCGATTATAAGGCGCCCATGACGGCGTGGGGCGAACCCGATCTGCAGGGCGTTTACCTGAATCGGCACAGCACCCCACTGGAGCGTCCGAAGAATCTGGGCGCGAAAGAGTTCTACACGCTGGAGGAGATGGCCGAGCGCCAGGCCGCGGCCGCCAATCGCACGCCGGCGAAAACGCAGCCGGGAACTTCGGCCGATGCGCACTATGACCTCACCCAGTTCGGTTTGGACTCGGCAAATTCCGGCATGGTGCCGAACCTGCGGACGTCGCTGATCACCGGTCCAACCGGCCGGCTTCCCTCGGTGCTGCCGGAGGCGAAGGCGCGTCTGGATGCGGCGGCCGCCGCGAAGAAAGGGCATGAATATGACGGTCCGGAATCGCGCGGGACTGCCGAGCGCTGCATCATGTGGAGCTTTGAAGGTCCGCCCATCATGCCGGGCGGCTACAACCCGAATCTGGACATTCATCAGGGGCCGGGCTTCGTCGCGGTGCGTTATGAAATGATGGGCGGCGCGCGGATCATCCCGACCGATGGCCGTGCACACCAGGATCCGAGCCTGAAGATGTGGTACGGCGATTCGGTGGGCCACTGGGAAGGCAACACGCTGGTTGTCGAAACCACCAACTTCAAGGACATGACGGCCCTGGGCCGCGGCACTGGCGAGCAGCTCCGCGTGGTGGAGCGCTTCACGCGGACGGCTCCCGACACCCTGACCTATCAGTTCACCGTATCTGATCCGACGGTGTGGGAACAGTCCTGGTCGGGCGAGTATCCAATGCAGCTGGAGACCGACGGACAGATTTATGAATACGACTGCCAGGAAGGCAACTACGGGATGCCGAACATCCTGCGCGGCGAACGAGTGAAGGAATCCGAGGAAGCCGGAAAGTAATTAGACGCGTCTAATACTTAGCGGAGCGAGAAGACGGGGAGGAACCGATTTACCATGCGTCAATACATGCGCCAACTACGAACCAAGATGATTCTGTTTATTGCGGCCTGCGGCATGCTGGCCGGTGCTCTGCCCGTCGGAGCGCATCATGCCTTTGCCGCGGAGTTCGATGAGACCAAGCCACTCACCCTGAAAGGCACCGTCACCAAGATGGAATGGATCAACCCCCATTCCTGGATCCATATTTCGGTGGACAATCCCGACGGCACCAAAACGGATTGGATGGTGGAAGGCGGCAGTCCGAACTCGCTGTTCCGGTTGGGCTTCAAGAAGAGTTCCCTGCCCCCGGGGACGGTGATCATCGTGGAAGGCTACCGGTCCAAGGACGGCAGCAATAAGGCGGTGGGCCGCGACCTGACGTTCGAGGACGGCCGTCGGCTGTTCATGGGCGGGTCTGCTCCAGGCGCAAACGGAGGCGGGCAGTAGCCGTTCGCCGTTTCGCAAAATCCAAAGTTCAACTGGTGCCCGGGGCTTGCCCCGGGCCTTTCCTTTTGCGCTAATACATTGATAGCCTAACGTTTGGAGATATCTATGTTCCGCCGTTCGATTCTATTGATGCTCCTGGCCGGGTTTGGCTCGGCTGCCCTGTTGGCGCAGCCCGAGCGCATCTCAATGGAGGTCCCGAAAGGCTGGAAGGTTCCGCGGACTTCCGACGGGGTTCCCGACCTGCAGGGAGTGTGGACCAACGCCACGGTGACGCCGCTGCAGCGACCGCAGGGGATCACGAAACCGTTCTTCACCGAGGAAGAGGCGCGGGCGTACGAGATCGAGCAGGTGCGGCGCAACAACACCGATATCCGCTCGGATAACCCGCAGCAGGACGTCAGCGCGGCCTATAACGCGTTCTGGTATGACCGTGGCAACACGGTGGTGCCGTCGCTGCGGACTTCGCTGATCATCGATCCTGCGAACGGGCAACTGCCGGATCGCAAGCCGGATGCTCCACGGCCGGCGCGACGCGGGTTTGGGGCAGCTCCGGCGGGTCCCGAGGACCGGTCGCTGGCCGAGCGCTGCATCGTGTGGCCCAATGGCGGTCCGCCGCTGATGCCCAGCTTCTACAACAACAACTATCAGATCGTGCAGGGCAAGGATTGGGTGGCGATCGAGTCCGAGATGATCCACGATGTCCGCGTGGTGCCGACCGACGGCCGCGGCCACGTGTCCAGCAAGATCCGCAATTGGATGGGCGATTCGATCGGGCATTGGGACGGGGACACGCTGGTAGTGGAGACGACCAACTTCCGTCCGGAGACGGCGTTTCAGGGGACCACGCCGGATATGGTCCTGACCGAGCGGTTCCGGCGCGTCAACGACGACGTACTGCTGTATGAGTTCACCGTGGACGATCCGAGCGTGTACGTTAAGCCTTGGACGGTGCAGATCCCGATGACGCCCGCCGAGGGCCAGATTTTTGAATACGCCTGCAACGAGGGCAACTATGCGATGGAAGGCATGTTGCGGGCGGCTCGTGAGGCGGAGCGCAAAGAGGCCGCGGGTGGAAAATAAGAAGAGACAGGCCCCTGGGCCGTTCGACCGAAGGAGACTTGTCATGCGAAATCGAATCCTGATTCCCGCCCTTGCCGGACTGCTGCTGGCCGCGCTTCCCGCCGTCGCCCATCACGCCTTCTCGGCCGAGTTTGACGCCGATCAACCGGTGCACTTCACGGGCGTGGTGACGAAGGTGGAGTTCATCAATCCGCATTCGTGGATCCACGTCGAGGTGACCAATGACGACGGGTCGAAGTCGACGTGGATGATCGAGGGCGGCAGTCCGAACACGCTGTTCCGCCGCGGGGTGACGAAGGCGTCGCTGCCTGCGGGGACCGAAGTGGTGGTCGATGGCTATCGCGCCAAGGACGGGTCCCTGAAGGCCAATGGCCGGGACATCACGTTCCCGGACGGCCGGAAGATCTTTTTGGGCGGCTCGGGCGCAATCGAGCAGCCGGGCCGGTAGGTCGCAAAGCGACCTTCGCCTCTGGCGGAGCCCAGGTGGTTGGTCGTTGGAACGCGCGCCGCGGGGACGGCCCCCAAATCCTTCACCACCCGCCGCGCTCCTTCAGAACCGCGCGCGTTAGAGTCTGTGTGAAAACGGTAACATTTCGGCTCCTGGAAACGCAGAATAAAAGGTGAGCCGATTCATTCCCTACAACCCGGATCAAGCGATGCTGCTGCCGCCGAGCGTGCGGGAGGAGTTGGGCGAAGAGCACTTGGCGGTGTTTTTGCATGAGCTGGTGGAGAAGCTGGATCTGGGCGAGTTCGAAGGGGGCTACCAGGAGGAAGGTCGGCCGGCGTATCCACCGCAGTTGCAGCTGAAAGTATGGCTGTATGCGTATGCGCTGGGGCTGACCTCGTCGCGGCGGATTGAGCAGCGTCTCCATGAAGATCTTGGGTTCCGGTTCTTGGCCGGCGGGCACAAGCCGGATCACTGGACCTTGAACGAGTTCCGCAAAAAGCATCCCACGGGGATCAACGATGTCTTCACGCAAGTGCTGGAAGCCGCGCGGGAGTTGGGTTTGGCGCAACTGGGGCGGGTGGCGATCGACTCGACGCGCATCGAAGCCAATGCGTCGCCGAACCGCGCCGACAGCATCCGGCGGTTGCGCGCCGAACGCGCCAGGCTGCGGCGCAACATTCGGCGCTGGCAACAGGACTGCAATCGCGAGGATGAAGAACCGTCGGGCGGGACGGCCGAAGCGCCGGCGGAATGGCGCAAGCGCTTGGAGGAGATCCCGCGGCAACTGGAACAACTTCGCAAGTCGGGACAGCACCGGGGTTCGCGCACGGACCCGGAAAGCCGCTATTTACGCACCGCCGGTGGATTTTGCCTGGGCTACACCGGCGAGCTGGCGGTCTCCGATGATCACTTTATCGTGGCGCAGCGCGTGCATCAGGCGCCGCATGACACCGCCTCGTTGGAGCCGATGACGCGCGCCGTGCGGCAACGTTGTGGCTCGCCACCGGAGCGCGTGTTGGCCGATAGCGGTTACTATGCGATGCCGCAGATCCTGGCGGTCGAGCAGCAAGGCATTGAAGTGTTGGTTCCGGATAAGTTGATGGCGCGCGAGATTGCGGGCGGCCAGTTCGCTCCGGAGATGAACGAAAGACAACAGCGGCGCACGCCCGGGCTCAAGCAACTGCGCGAGCGCCTGCGCGATCCCACCACGCGCGCTTGTTATGCGCGTCGCAAGGCGCTGGTTGAGCCGGTCTTCGGAGTCCTAAAACACCAAAGGGGAATGCGGAAGTTTCGCTGCCGCAGCCTCCATCGAGTCGAAACCGAGTGGACTTTGTCCACCACCGCATTTAACATCACCCGCCTGTTCCGCCTTCGCGCCGCCGGCTGACCCGCGACCACCCCGTTACGGCCCAGTTTTTCCCCACTTTCCCGCTTGTCGCAGTGCCCATCCTTGCGGCCGGCTCGGTTGTCACACAGACTCTAGCAAGCGCAACGCATCCGCCCGCAATCCACATCCTTCCGGGCGCCAGCACCACGAACCCGGTTGGAGCGCACAGGCGATCTTCAGCCGTTGTGCGCGGTTAGGAAAAAGGTGGCGCGGACATTCCTGTCCGCGTCCCATCCGCCGGGCCTGGAGCCCCGGCGCTACCCGTCTATATGTATGCGCCACCCGTCGGAACCGCCATGCGTGAGCATGCGGGCAACCCAGACCCATACCAATCAGAAGCGCAAGCGGTAGCGCGCGCCAACGCACCCGCCCTCATCCCTCACCACCTCACCGCGCCAGCGCCAGCACCACATACCCCACTCCCATCCGCCTCCTGGATTCTCAATTCCGGCTTCCAAATAATTTTCTTCCCCCACCAAATCAACCACATCGCGTTTCACTTCAGGATTGTTTTCTAGCACCCCACGCTACTTTCCTGGACAAGAGGCCGGTGCTCCCGCATAAGAGAACCGGTTCCACCGAGTCTTAGTGATGAATCGCGGCGTTCTAGATAAGTCGCGTAGGTGTGTGTATTGTGCTGGCCCGCCGGAGCGAGATCCGGTGCTGCTGCCCGCGGCAGGATAACGTCCGTGGGAGCTGTCCTCGGTGGCAGGGTAAACACCGCCGGGCTGCGGCTGCCGCAGCTTAAACAATGCAGGTGCTGTTGCCGTTGACAGGATAAATAATGCGGGTGCTGCCGCTGTGTGGCAGGGTAAATAATTGCAGATAGGGAGCGCTCCCGAAAATAACTCAAAGGAGGACGGAACCCCGCGCGTAAGCAAGGGGCCAAAAGCACGCCAAGCACAATCCGAAGCCAGGTCAAGTGCGCAGGCGCGCACCCATCGAACCGAAAGCTCCGGCTGTCTTGCCCGAGTACGAGGCAATGCAACACATTCAGAGAGTAGGCACTGGAGCTATTCTGTTGTTATGAGAATTCTGCTTGCGATTTTGATTATTGGCCGCACGGCATGCCCTCATTCGGCCGACTTTATGACGGCGACAGCCTGAGCCCTCCGCAAGCTAATCCTCGCCCACCCCGGCGTCTCTAACGCGGATCTCCGAATGTGCCGATTACCCTGATAAGGCAGGACACGCCAGTGCGCTATACGCCCGACTACGAGCCGCCCCAAACCGACGCCTACGGCCTCCCTATTCCGGCCGGCCGGGAACGGCTGTCCTCGCTGATGACTCCCTTTCAGAAGTTCGTGTTCCCGGCGATCTGGCCGGTCCTGATGGTTGTTTTCTGGTACCAGCTCAGCCGGACCGGGGGGCTGAATATCTTCGGCACGCCGCTCATTTTCTTTAGCATCTTTGGCGTGGGAGGAACGGGATTCATCTTCTGGTATGCCGCCAAGCTGTGCAAAGTGGAGCGCGAGGGATCCGACCTGATCCTCTCCAACTACCACCAGGAGATCCGCGTACCGCTGGCCGAGGTCTCCGAGGTCAAATGCGCACGCTGGTCCAAGGCCAAGGAGATCACGCTGCACTTCCGGCACCCGATCGAGTTCGGCTCCAAGGTGACCTTTGTTCCCAAGACCGAGTGGTTCCTATTTGGATGGGGCGAGCATCCGCTGGCGGAAGAGCTCCGCGGCCTGGCGCGGGAGCATCGCTATTATGCGCAAGGTCAACGCTGGGTGGATCGTCCGGAACGGAAAACGTACATGCCCAGTTGGGCCCATCCTGATCCGTCCGAACGGGGCAAGAACATCCCGGAATGGCCGGATGAGAAGCGTCCAGAGACCGGCGGGGATCACAGGTTTTAGGGCGTTACAGCCTGTTTGGCATCGCCGTTAGTGGATCTGACGCTGTCCGTGATGTGGTTTTTGGACGGGTACGTTGCGCTTGCTGACGCGCGCGGTTCTGAAGGGTGGCGCGGACGCGGTGGGGGCTGCGAGTTAGAGGTGTCTGCGTTGGCGCGCGCTACCGCTTGCGCTTCTGAATCAGCGGTTGATGGGGCTGGCGCTGTCGGGGATGAGGGGTTTGGACGAGTACGTTGCGCTTGCTGACGCGCGCGGTTCTGAATGCGTGTCGGGATCGGCAGCTAGGCGCATTGGACGCGGGGTACGAAAATCTGCGCCATTAGGCTTTGTCGGCTATCGTCACCAAAGGGCCTTTGGCACGGCGCAATCGACTCGGGCGACCGTCGTTGCAGCTTCGGAGCCGAACAGACTTCGCCCAAGGCGCGCCTTACCGTAAAGCGACCAACGCGGACCCGATATTTTGTCGTCTATCATAAAGGCGGGACAGATCCGTGGGTTATTCGCTCGAAGAGCAGCCGACGAAAGCCGATATTTACGGCATCCCTATTGTGGGCGGCCGGCAACGGCTTTCCTCGCTGGTGACGCCGTTTCTGAAGTACGTGATTCCGGCGGTCCCTCCGATCCTGGTGGTCTTTCTCTTTTACCAATTCAGCCGAACCGAAGGAGCGAATCTCTACACGACGCTCCCCCCTTTGATGCTTTTTGGTGTGATGGCGACCGCATTGTCCTTCTGGGTAGGCAGCAGGCTGTACAAAGTGGAGCGCGAAGGTCCCGACCTGATCCTCTCCAACTACCGGAAGGAGATCCGCGTGCCACTGGCTGAGGTCGTGGGAGTGGAGTGCTTTTGGTTTTCCAGTAACAAGGAGATCACGCTGCACTTCGGGCGTCCGACCGAGTTCGGCTCCCGCATCATCTTTGCACCGAGGAACGACTTGTCGCTTGCGGGATATGAGCACCCACTGGCGGAGGAACTCCGAAGATTGGCTCGGGACAATCGTAATGATGCGCAGGGAAGGACGTCCAGCGGGCCAATCCCGATCCGCGCCACCTTTCTCAGGCGAAAGCTATGTCGCCTCCCAGACCACGTTCCCAGCCACCACCGTTGCCACCGGACCACCGGTGAACTCTTTGCCGTCGAAAGGGGAGTTACGGCTCCAGGTCGGAGGTTGAGTTGGGCGCGCCGCAAGATGGCCGCGCCGCCAGAGGTATAGCCGTTGTCCGAATCCGCCGATCTGATGCGTAGACATGCGAGCGCAGTCCGAGGCATCCAACACTATAGGCAGAGAGGGACGACACGAAATCCTGTCGTCGAAGGCATCGTTCGAACGGTACCTCATGCCAGTGCTCTGGTTTCTACTTTGGGCCTGGGGTGCGGGCGTGTTGCTTTATCTGATGGTTGAGGTTGGAACTTCTGACGCCGCCAGGCGCGCAAGTTTGATCCCTTGGCTGGAGTTCCTAGCGATAGCGGGAACGATGTTGCTCCTGTGGACGGCCCCGTTCGCCGATTGGATCCTGAATGCGGTCCGATTGCGGGACGTCATGCTGGAGAACGACCGGCTCGTGATCTCGGGCTACCGAAAAACAGTGAGAGTCCCTGTGTCGTGGGTTGAGAAGGTCGAGTCCAGTCGCTGGACGCCCTTGCGGCGAAGGATCACGATCTCCTTTGATCGGAGGACGGAAATGGGGCATCAAGTGACGTTCCGGCCCAAAGAAGCGGTCCTGCTTTGGCCGTGGAAACGAGACCCATCGGCGGAACGGATTCGGGAATTGATCTCGCGGTCCAAGCCAGCGTCGCAGGATTGAGGCTCGGGACAATCGACCCGGGAGAGGCGCGAAGCCGCTGCCGCCTATCAGCTTAAGAGAGGCCGTTGGCCTCCCAGACCACGTTCCCAGCCACCACTGTTGCCACCGGACCACCGGTGAACTCCTTGCCGTCGAACGGGGAGTTGCGGCTCTTGGAGAAGCTCTTGTTGACGTCGTAGGTCCACACGAGATCGGTGGAGAAGATCGTCACATCGCCCGGAGCCCCGACGGCCAGCCGGCCGCGATTCATCCGCAGGATGTTGGCCGGACCCGTGGTAAACAGGCGGATCATGTGCATCAGGTCGATCTTGCCGGGCTGCACGAGTTTCTCCAGCGCGATGCCGAGCGCCGTCTCGAGGCCGATGATGCCAAACGGGCACTGCTCAAACTCCTGCATCTTGTCCGAGCCCGGATGCGGCGCATGATCGGTGGCGAGGGCATCGATCGCGCCCGATACGATTCCGTCGATGACGGCGCCGACGTGCCCGCAGGCCCGCAGCGGCGGCTTCATCTTGAAATTGCTATCGTACGGGGTCATGTCCGAATCGGCCAGCGCGATGTGGTGCGGGGTAGCTTCGGCAGTCACCGGGAGGCCCTTAGACTTGGCGTACTTCACCATCTCGACGGCATGATGCGCCGAGATATGCGCCACGTGATAGCGGACACCGGTCAGTTCGGCCAGCAGGATATCGCGCGCCACCATGACGTCTTCGGACGCCGCGGGAATGCCGCGCAATCCGTGCTTCACGCTTTCGGCGCCTTCGTGCATGTCGCCGCCGGCGCTGAGGTGCAGATCCTCGCAATGATTGATCAACGGGATGTCGAGGCTCTTGGCGAACTCCATGGCTCGGCGCATCACGCGGGCGTTCATCACCGGTATGCCGTCGTCGGAGATCGCCACCGCGCCGGCCTCGACCATGGAGCCGATGGCCGCCAGTTCCTCGCCCGCGCTGCCCTTGGTGATCGCGCCGATGGGGAAGACATTCACCACCGCCTTCTGGCGGGCCTTCTCAATGATGTAGCTGGTAACGGTGGCGTTGTCGTTCACCGGCTTGGTGTTGGGCATCGGGCAGATGGAAGTGAACCCGCCTGCCGCGGCCGCCTTCGATCCGGTTTCGATCGATTCGGCATGTTCAAAGCCGGGCTCGCGCAGATGCACGTGCATGTCGATGAACCCGGGCGCGACGATCATGCCGCCCGCGTCGAACAACTGCGCGCCGGTGGCATCCAGGTTCTGCCCGATCTCGACGATCTTACCGTCCTCGATCGCGACGTCCGCGGTCTGGTCCATCCCCGAGGCCGGATCCATCACCCGGCCGCCTCGTATCAACAATCTCGCCATAGTTTGGGTCCCGCGCCTACGCCGCTCCCGAGCCGGCCCCGCTCTTCACCCGGCCGTTCCCGGCGCCTTTCTCTGCAGCGCCCATTCGAGCACCGCCATGCGTACGACGATGCCGTTCTCCACTTGATTCAGGATCACGCTCTTCTGCGAGTCGGCCACCTCAGAGGAAATCTCGCGGCCGCGATTGATGGGCCCCGGGTGCATGACGATGACGTCGGACTGCGCCAGGTCCAGATGCTCCGGACGCAGGCCGTAATATTTGAAGTACTGATTGGCCGGGAAGGGTTTTTCGTGCTGCCGTTCGAGTTGGACGCGCAGCATCATGATCACGCCCGCCCCTTGGATCGCCTTGCGGATGTCGGTGGTCAGCGTAACGCCCGGCGCCAGATTTTTGAGTTCGGACGGCAGTAGCGCGCCCGGACCGCACAGCACGATCTCGGCGCCGAACTTCGACAGCAGATGAACGTTCGAACGCGCCACGCGGCTATGCGCGATGTCTCCGATGATCGCCACCCGCAGGCCTTCCAGCTTGGCGCCGCGATCCAGAATGGTCCGCGCGTCCAGCAAGGCCTGGGTCGGATGCTCATGCGTTCCGTCGCCCGCATTGATGATCGGGATCTCCAGATGCCGCTGCAGGAAGTGCGGCGCACCGGATGCCTTATGGCGCATCACGATCGCGTCCGGCCGCATGGCCGCCAGCGTGTTCAGCGTGTCCACCAGGGACTCGCCTTTCGAAACACTGGATGCCTGCGCGGAGATCGTCACCGTGGCGGCGCCCAGTCGCTTGGCCGCGATTTCAAAGCTGGTCCGCGTTCGCGTCGACGCCTCAAAGAACAGATTGACGACAATCCGATTCTGGAGCAGGTTCAGGAAACGCTCATTCTGCTCCGCCAGATCACGAAACTCCCGCGCCCGATCCAGAATCGACTGGATCTCCTCGCGCGAGAGCGGCTCAATCCCTAACAGGTTTTGCCTCATATCGGCGGGTGCCACTCCTGATATTTCCAAGATGGACCGGCAACAGAGAGACGGCCGGGCCGGCGGTCCGTCTCAGTGGTATTCCCGGTTTTGAAAGGTGCATGTGATGCGGTTTGGGCCGCGGAAGTCACGCGGTCCCCCGTACAGGATACCAGGGGTTTGGGGGGTCATCGACGCACCAGAACATCGGCGCCCGATTTTGGAAACGATCCCACCGGGCACGCTATCCGGCGAGCAGTGAACCCCTCCGGCAAGATGCGATCATAGAAAGTTGATCCCGCTGGGAAGAACTTCGAGGCAAGGAGAGCTATGGCTACTGCAAATGGCGGCATTGGGCTGGGTGTGATTGGATTGGGAAACGTCGGCGGCGGCAGCCTCGACATCCTAGCCGGCAATGCGCACGCGATCGAAGCCAAGCTCGGATTCCCGCTGAAGGTGGCCGCGGTGTGCAGCCGCAGCATTGATAAGAAGCACATTCCAGCGGCATTCAAAGATGCCCATAAGACCGCCCTGTGGCAGGAAGTGATCCATCACCCCGACGTCCAAATCGTTGCCGAATTGGTCGGCGGCACGGTCGACGCCCGCCACATCGTCGAGGCCGCGCTGAAGGCCGGTAAATCCGTGGTCACCGCGAACAAGGAACTGATGGCGCTGTCGGGTCCGGACCTTTGGCACTTGGCAAGGGCCAACGGCGCGACGCTCGCCATGGAGGCCAGCGTGGCGGGCGGCATCCCCATCCTGGACGTCCTGCGCGAAGGGCATCCCCGCGGACCGCATCACCACGCTGTACGGGATCCTGAACGGGACGTCGAATTTCATCCTGACCGAGATTGAGCAGTTCGGGTCCGAGTTCGACAAGGTCTTGAAGGACGCGCAGACGGCGGGGCTCGCCGAGGCCGATCCCACTGCCGATGTCGACGGGTTGGATGCGCGCTCCAAGCTGGCGATCCTCACCGGGCTCGCCTTTGGGCAGCGGGTCCAGCCGGACGCGATCTTCACCGAGGGCATCCGCCGCATCATGCCCATCGACTTCAAGTATGCGCATCAGCTGGGCCACACGATCCGGCTGATCTGCGCCGCGCGCCAGACCGATGAAGGAATCATCCTTTCGGTGCGCCCGTCGCTGATCCCGCAGACGACGATCCTGGCTGGGGTCCGGGGCGCCTACAATGCGATCTGGGTTCGCGGCGACTACGGGGCGGATACGTTCTACTACGGCCAGGGCGCGGGTCCGCACCCGACGGGGGTCGCGGTGGTCAGCGACATCATGCGCGTCGCGCGGGAGTTGCACGCGGGCGGCGCGGGTAGCGGCGGGCACACGGAGCGCGTTTCGCCGTACGCCTATGCGTCGTTGACTGATTACAAGCTGGTGCCGGTGACGGTGCACGAGTCGGCATACTATCTGCGGTTCCGGGTGAAGGATCAGCCGGGGATTATCGCGCAGCTCGCGACGGCGCTGGCTCAGGAGAAGGTGTCGATCGATGCGGTCCTGCAGTTGCCGCAGGAGGACTGGCGCGACCTGCCGTTTGTGATCACCACTGAGCCGGCCACGGAAGCTGCGATCCGCGCGGCGCTGGAGCGGATGGACAAGATGGACTTTCTGGTTGAGCGGCCGCTGGCGATGCCCATTGAGAAGGCGCTGTAGCGAGACAGTTTCTCGCCTAGGACGGGGTAGCCAATCGACGGAGCAAGCCTGTGGTGAGTGGCTATTTATCTGCTTCGAGAGCCAGTCGTACGGGAGGGCTGACAGCCCTCCGCAAGCTAAACCTCGCCCCACATGCCGGCCGATCGAGCAGGCGGAGGTCGCCTGGGAAGCTGGAAAGCTCCCCGCCGGCCCCCCGCCGCTCGGGCGAGACTAAGAAGCTTGGCCCGCGCACTCGGCGCAGTTGCAGATGCGGCGGAGGTAGTCGAACGAATAGATGCCGCTGTTGTGGCCGTCGCTCCAGTCGATCTTGACGGCGTAGTTGCCGACCGGCTCCACCTTCAGCATCTTGAGCGTGGGCGTATACATCTTGAATGGATTGGCGGGGTCGACCTTATCCGCCTCGGCGGCGTAGTTGGATTTCTGGGGGACAGTGCCATGCGCGCCGGTGCAGGTGGCGCAGGGGCATTCATCGCGCAGGTAGGGGAGCTTGAACTCGCTGCGGTGGCCGTCGGCCCAATCGATGTGCATGCCCTTGGACTTCGAAATGGCGATGTGTTCCGGCGTAGCCGGATTTGGTTGAACTGGATTCATTACGTCGTTCATTTACTCACTCAACTACTGGGGTCGTTCAAGCGTTCGATGTCGCGGATGCCGGGAATGCGGCGGATCGCTGAGATCACCTTTTCCAGTTGGCGCTTGTCCTTGACCTCAAGAGTCATGGTGACGAGCGCACCTTCCCCGGACCGGCCATCGCCGGCGCGCGTCTCCAGGCTGTGGATGTTCGTCTGTTCGCCGAGCAAGGCCGAGGTGATCTGGTTCAACATGCCGGGGCGGTCCTCGGCGTGCACCAGGAGCTTAACCTGGAACTGGGCTTCAGCGGCACGGGACCATTCGACATCGATCTTACGCTCAGCCTCATACATCAGGCTTTGCACGTTGGGGCAACTCACTGAGTGCACGGCGATGCCCTTGCCGCGCGTCACATATCCGACAATCGGTTCGCCGCGGATGGGATTGCAGCACTTGGCGCGGTAGGTCAACAGGTCATCGACGCCCTTGACCTTGATCACCAGGTCACGATCGGGCTTGGATTTCTGTCCGCCGGCGCTGGGGGGCGCTTCCACCGGCTCGGCGGCAGGCTCCTCGGGAACCTGCTCCGGCACGAGTTTCCGCAGCACCTGGCGGGCGGAATACTTGCCGTACCCGAGCGCGGCAAACAGATCGTCGGCCTTGGCCAGCCCATAGTCGGAGGCGACCTGGTCGAGTTGCCCGCGCAATGTCTTATTGAGCTTCACGCTATGGCGGCGGGCTTCGCGCTCCAGCGACTTTTGCCCGATCTCCACTGCCTTTTCTCGCTCGGTAGCATTGATGACGTGCTTGATGCGGTTCCGGGCGCGGGAGGTCTTGACCACCGACAACCAGTCCTTACTGGGAAGGTGACCGGGCTGGGTCAGGATCTCGACGACATCGCCATTGCGCAGCTTGTATTTCAATTGAACAATACGCCCGTTGACCTTTGCGCCGACGCACTGATTTCCGACGTCGGAGTGAATGGCGTAGGCGAAATCGATCGGAGTGGCGTCGCGTGGCAGGATGATGACCTTGCCCTTGGGCGTGAAGGTGTAGACTTCCTCCGGATAGAGATCCACTTTGAGCGTGGACATGAACTCGCCGGGGTCGCGCATATCGCGCTGCCACTCGACGAGTTGGCGAAGCCAGGTGATCCGCTGGTCGTCGCCGGAGGGTCCGCGGCTGCCTTCCTTATACTTCCAGTGCGCGGCGATGCCTTCCTCGGCCAGCCGGTGCATTTCCTCGGTACGGATCTGCACCTCGAAGTGCTTGCCATTCGGGCCCATGACCGACGTATGCAGCGACTGATAAAGATTGGGACGAGGGATCGCGATGAAATCCTTGATGCGGCCCGGAATCGGGCGCCATTCGTTGTGGATCACGCCGAGCGCGGCATAGCAGTTCTTCACCGAATCCGTGACGATGCGAACGGCGAGCAGATCATAGACCTGATCCAGCGCGATCTTCTGGCGCTTCAGTTTCAGGAAGACCGAGTAGGGACGCTTCACGCGGGTTTCGACGCGCGCGGGAATGCCCTCGCGGCCGAGCTGCAGTTGGACAATTTTCTTGATCTCTTCGAGAAACAGCTCATTGGCGGCGCGGTTGCTCTCGATGGCCTTCGAAAGTTCCGCATAGGCTTCTGGCTCGAGGTGGCGGAAGGCGAGGTCTTCGAGCTCCCCGCGAATTTTGCCCATTCCGAGGCGGTGCGCGATGGGCGAGTAGATATCGACCGTCTCCTGGGCGATGCGGACACGCTTGTTTTCCGGCAGCGAGTCGAGCGTCCGCATATTGTGGAGGCGGTCGGCTAGTTTGACGAGGATGACGCGAATGTCGTTCACCATCGCCAGCAGCATCTTGCGAACGCTCTCGGCCTGCCGGACTTCACGGGAAGCCAGGTCCAGCTTGCTGAGCTTGGTCACCCCGTCAACGCAACGGGCGACATCCTCGCCGAACTTCTCGCGGATCTCCTCCAGAGTGGCGCTGGTATCCTCGACCACATCATGCAGCAGTCCGGTTTCCAGGCACGCCATGTCCATGTTCATTTCCGCGAGCTGCCGCGTGACGGCGAGCGGATGGAGCATGTAGGGTTCGCCCGAGGCGCGGTTTTGATGATGATGCAACTGCTCGGCGAAGCGATAGGCGCGTTCGAGGGAGGTCGGATCCTGCTTGGGGCGAGTTTCCTTGAAGTAGTGGAGCAGTTCCTGGAAGCGTTCCTCAACCGAGGTATGTGTGGCCGCGCGAACCGGTCCCGGGTCTTCTGGGCGGTCTGACAACGGGGTGGACTGCGGCATGGTTACTTTCAGTGTATCCAGAGGTGACGGCCCAGTCTCGGGAAGCCCGGAGTAGACCAGCAAAGCGGCGTGAGAAGAGAAACGCCGCTCCCCGCTGGTCTTGAAGGACTCGGCAGGGGAACGGCGTTAACCGTCTTGAAGAAAAACGCTATTCCTGAACGATACCGGCGCTGGCAGCCTTGGATTCGCGCTCCAGCTTGATCTGTTTGGTGTCCAGGGACTTCTGGAGCCACTCGTCGGCTTCTTCAATCTGAGCCGTGTACTCTTCCTCGGTATCCAGCATGTCGGCCTGCTGGCGCAGCAGCAGATTGACGTAGGCCATGGCGTCGTCGTATTCCGGATCGACGTCCAGCGCCTTGTGCAGGTTCTCCAGGCCCTTGTCGATGATCTCGCCACGGCTGTCGATGAATTCCTGGCGGACTTCCTTATCGGGCAGCGGACCGAGATCGGTGTCGGACATACCCAGCTCACGGCGATACATCTGCCACACCGGGTAGGTGCGCTGGAAGGAGATCACGCCAAGGCTATAGTAAGCATCCGCGGTTTCCGGATTCACTTCGACCCGGCGATAGTGCCACTTTTCGGCCTCATCCAGCTTGGCCCACTTCTCGTCTTCCTGCAGGGAGCCGGCTTCGTTATAGGCGATCATGGCCAGGTAGGCCAGCGCGCTCTCGTTATTCGGCTCGGCGTCCAGGACCTTCTGGAACTGGGCCTTGGCCTGTTCGGCGAGTTGCTGGTTTTCCGGCGATTGCGCGCCGGGAATCCATTGGTTCATGTACGCCGTCGCCAGATACAGCTGCGGTTGCAGCCACTCGGGGTCCAGCTCAATTGCCTTCTTGAAGTACTCCGTCGCGTTCGCGTAGTCGGCGCCTTTGTAGGCCGCGATTCCTTTATTCAGGTTGTCGCGCGACTGCAGGTAAGCGCAGCCGGTGCCAGCCAGCATCAGGAATGCCGTGAGCGCAACGGCGCTCAAAGTTCTTGCGTTGCTCATGTGACTTCCCTTTTCTCCCCAACGTGTGCGTGAGCTTGGCGGCGCGGCTTAATGGCCCGCTTCCAGTTCCGGAGTCATCAAACCGATCTTGTCAATTTGCGCGCCCTTGGCGATGTCGATCGCCTCGGCCACGGTCTGGAACTCAAGATTGGGAGCTCCCTTGACGAACACCACGCGTTCGGCGCGGGTCTTAAAGATGTCGGTCAGACGTCCCTGCAGCAGATCCTTCTGGACGGGCTGCTGATTCAGGAAGAACTCGCCGTTTTCGTCGATCACGATCACCACTGTGCGATCCTGATCCGGCGGCGGCGGCGGCATATCATCCTTCGGCGGCTGCGGTGCCAAGGCTTCGAGCCCGTATGGCGTCAGCGGCGTGATCACCATGAAGATGATCAGCAGCACCAGAAGAACGTCAATCAGGGGCGTAACGTTAATATCCGCTGAGGGGCCTTTTCCCCCTCCTACGTTCATTGCCATAACTCAATACTCCTTCTGATGATTCCGCTTTACTGCGTCGCCAACACACGGTCGAAGCCTCCGGTGGAGGCCAGCTCACGTGCTTTGTCCTGGTCGGTCAGCAGACCGATTTCATCCACACCAGCGGAGCGCAACTGGTCCACGACGTCCTGAACGGCGCCGTATTGGGCACGCGCATCCGCATTGATGTATACCGTTTTATCCAGCCGATTGGTCAACAGGTCGCTGACGCGGCTGGCGATATCGCCGAGGATCAGCTTGTCGTTGCCAGGGCTCAGGAAGAATTCGCCATTGCGCGTGACGGCAACGATGATTGCGTCTTCCCGGTCGGCTTCCTTCATGGCGATGGGATTCACCGTCTTCACCCGTTCCACGGTGACGCCCTTGCTGAGCAGGGGCGTGATCACCATAAAGATGATGAGGAGCACCAGCATCACATCCACCATGGGGGTGACGTTGATGTCGGAGACCACTGCGGGTGCTGTTTTCTTTTTCATTGCAATACCTCGCTCCCGATGGGTTCGGGTGGGGCGTGGACGAGCCACGCCCTTCCCGTTTCAACTTGCAAGAGCTTCCGGCAGGCTCGCGCGCGTGCGAGCCTCCACGGCAGTCTTTCCCTTAGGCCTTGCCAGCGCCAGCGCGGGCCGACCGCTTCAGGAAGTAGTCGATCAGCTCAGAGCTGGAGTTGCCCATCTCCACGTCGAAGGCTTCCACGCGGTTGGAGAAGTAGTTGTACATCCAGACCGCCGGGATCGCCACAAGCAGACCGACAGCGGTCGCGACCAGGGCTTCGGAAATACCGCCGGCCACCGCGCCCAGACCGGTCGACTTTTCAGTCGAAATGCCTTGGAACGCGTTGATAATGCCGACCACGGTACCGAGCAGTCCGACGAACGGCGCCGAGGAGGCGATGGTCGCCAGGGTCGAAACGCCGCGCTTCAGTTCGGCGTGCACGATCGCTTCGGCACGTTCCAGAGCGCGCTTGGAAGCCTCAATCTGATCGCCCGAGATTTCCGAGCTCATCGAGTGGGCTTTGAATTCCTGCAGACCGGCAACCATGACTTTGGCCAGGTGGCTCTTCGGATAACGGTCCGCGATCTTGATCGCTTCATCGAGCTTGCCTTCGCGCAGCGCGCCGGCAACGGCGGGAACCAGAGCACGGGACTGCTTGCGGGCGCCCGAGAACGCAATCAGGCGGTCACCCATGACAGCGAAGGACCACACCGACATAATGAACAGCGTGATAACGACGGAACGGGCGGGCCAATCCATCGCATCCCACATCGAACGAAGGTCAAATTGGACGGATTCCTGGAAGAACAGGAACGCCCATACTTGGATCTGTAAAACCATGACTTAGTTATCTCCTGCGAGTTGAATGTTTTCTTTGCGGGCGAACCGCCGTGGCCATCCGCCTCATTGGTACTGGGTACTGCGTTAGCTTCCTTCTCTCCTCGCCGGCTTACCGGGCCGACGCCTCTCCCCGGCCTGGCGGTTACCAGGTGGAGAGCGGGCCTATCCTTGCCGAGCCGGGAACCAGGTTCCCCGCCCGGGCCAAAACTAGTTCAACGCGAAATTCACTTCGATCTGCGTTTTTACTTCCACAGGCTCATTGTTCAGAATCGTCGGCCGGTAGCGCCATTGGCTCACCGCGGCCTGGGCGGCGGGTACCAACATCGGATGGCCGCTGACCACTTCCAGATTCTGAATCGTTCCGTCCTTGCCGATGATGGCGGTGAACACCACCTTGCCCTGCACGCGAGCCTGTTTGGCGATGGCCGGGTAGACCGGCTTCACCTGGTTGATCAGGTTCGCGGCAATCACACCGGAACTCACGTTCACCGGCTTAGCCGGCGGCGGCGGGGGCGGCGGCGGAGGAGGCGGAGGAGGCGGCGGCGGGCCAATCCCACCCAACACACCTCCACCGGAGGGAACGGCCGGGCCGGGAACGCCACCGGGGACGCCGACGGCCACCTGCACGTTGTCCATATCTGGCGGAAGCTCGGCTTCCTCAATAACGGCGACCTCTTTCGGGATCGTTCTGGGCGCCATCAACTGGTCCGCCACGAATTGGCGCGGCGCAACCTTCACCACTTTGATCTGCTGTGGCGGAGGCGGCGGCGGAGGCGGAGGGGGCGGCGGCGGCGGAGCCGTCAAAAATGTCGACAATTGCGCCGTAGGCAGCGCGTCGGTGAAAATCAGCGGCAGGATGATCAGCACCGCGAGGATGCCCACCTGGGCAAGCGCCGAGATAATGACTGTCCACCCCTTATTTGTTTTCCCGACACCATCAACCATGCTGTCTTCGAACATGCTATCTCCTTACGACCACTCTCAACCGCTGAACTGCCGTGTTCGCTCCTACGTGGCTACTTACGGCGCCCAGCCTTTCGTTTACCGGCCTTGCCGGCTCCAGCGCCCACCGGTTGCTGGGGTTCAGCGTCCGATTGGGTTCCGGTGGAAACTGCGCCGGCCGTAGCGGTCGATTCCTTAACCGGCTTCGCAGTAATAGGTGCTGCTCCCGCCTGTGCGGCGGACCCTTTATTTCCGAAATCCTTCCAGAAGATCAGAATCGGGCTGGCGATGAAGATCGACGAATAAGTTCCGATTATGATACCCACCACCAGGGCAAAAGAAAACCCGTTGAGCACGTCCCCGCCAAACAGGAGCAGCGACACTGCCGTCAGGAACGTCAATCCCGCGGTAAGCACGGTGCGGTTCAGGGTCTGATTGACGCTCAAATTCACCAAGGTCGGGAACGATTCCCGCCGCATCGTCTTCAGATTTTCACGGATGCGGTCAAACACCACGATGGTGTCGTTCATGGAATAACCGACCAGGGTCAGCAGCGCGGCGATCACCGTGAGGGAAACCTCTTTGTCGAAGACCGAGAAGAGGCCGACGGTGATGACGACGTCGTGGAAGACGGCCACCACGGCTGCGACGCCATAAATCCATTCAAAGCGGAAGGCGATGTAGATCAGCATGCCCGCCAGCGCGAACAAGGTGGCTTGAATCGCCTTGTTGCGCAGCTCCTCGCCGATCTTCGGCCCCACCATGTCGGTGGAAAGAATGTTGAACGGCGCAAGCGAGAGCGAATCCTTCATCGCCGTGATCATCTCCGGCGTGATGCCCTCCAGACCCGACAACTCATCGAAGTTGGTCAGGATGCCGCCTTGATCCACCTGATAGGCCTTGGCCTCGGCAACCAGGCTGTTCAGTTGCGCTTCCGAGAAGCTGATGCCGGCGCTGTTGAATGCCGCGCGCAGCGTGTTGCTGATGTCCTCGGCCGAGGAGTTATTGAAGTCCGGCTTCCCGTCGCTCGCGCCCAGCGATTCCCGGAGCGTGGTTTCGATCAGCTGCTGGCGCTGATTCAGCTCGGTCTCGTCGGCGATCTCGGTACCCACCAGGACTTCATCCGGACGGTCGGTCAGGCGCTGTACGCTGACCTCGCCGTCAACGGCCTTGCCCAGGGCGTTGCGAATCTCCTCGACGGGGGGCTCGCCCTCAAAGCGGAGCTTCATCTCGGCGCCACCGGTGAAGTCGATGCCGTACTTCGGGCCGCCATGCGCAACCAGGCTACCTATGCCGGCGACGATCAGCACCAGTGAGATGCCGATAAACACCCACTTCCACTTGAGGAAGTCAAAATTTGTCTCTTTGAATAACTGCATTCCCAATTAGGCCGCGTACCTTGCGACCGAACCCCAAAACTTGGCTAGGCGGGCTTTGCGTCCGGCAACTTCAGCGTTTCGCGTCAGGGCCCAGGAAGTTTCTTCGGGAGTTCCCCGTCAGAAATATGGACACCGTCGCAGCAGCAAAAGTTCCCGCGTGCCACAAAGTTTTTCGACTGCTATTCCCCGCTACTCGCTGCCTGGGTTTCCCCGGCTCTCCGCTCCCTGGCCGTTAGGCATAAAGGGCGACAGAGGAACGTGTTAGGCAGCAACAAAGTGATCTACCCTATCACAACTTCCCGCTAGGAGTAAACCACTTTTAAATACTGAGCGTGGCCGGCTTGCGGCTCCCGCTCAGCGACCAATCAAACATGGTGCGCGATACGAAGATCGCGGTGAACACATTTGCCACCAGACCGATCGACAACGTGACCGCGAATCCCTTCACCGGACCGGTTCCGAACAGGAACAGGAAGGCGCAGGAGACGATCGTCGTCAGATGCGTATCGATGATGGTGAGGAAGGCCTTGCTGAAGCCGATGTCGATTGAGGCCGGCACCGCCTTCCCGTTGCGCAACTCTTCGCGAATGCGCTCAAAAATCAGAACGTTGGAATCGACCGCCATACCGATGGTCAGGATGATTCCCGCAATCCCGGGCAGCGTCAGCACCGCGCCGAAGTAGGCCAGCGCGGCGATCAGGATGACGGCATTCAGGATCAGCGCCACGGTAGCGTTGATTCCCGCCCGCTTGTAATAGACCAGCATGACAAACACCACGGCGATCACGCCGGCGATGCCCGCCGCGAATCCGGCGCGAATCGAATCGGCGCCCAGCGAGGGACCGACCGAACGCTGCTCCAGGTACTCAAGGCCGGCCGGGAGTGAACCGGCACGCAGATTTAGCGCCAGGTCATTGGCTTCCTCAAACGGTCCGATGTTGGTGATGACGCCCTGATCGTCGATCCGGGCCTGAATGGTGGCGACCTGGACCACCGCTCCGTCCAGCACGATGGCCAACGGCTTGCCGATATTGGCTCCGGTGAAGGCGCCGAAGCGGCGCGCCGCATCCTGCCCCAACACGAACTGGGTTTCCCAGGCGCGGGTCTGAATATTCTGCTGCGGCGTGGCGTTGCGAATATCGCGCCCGGTGACCACCGGCGTCCGCGCCATGATGTAGTACTCGGTGGAGGCGCCGCCACGGGCACTGCTGCGGAACAGTTTGGAGTTGAGCGGAATGATGCCGTTCGGCTGGCTCTGGCGGGCTTCCTCCTGGGACAGATACGGGCCGCCCTTCACTTCGTAGATTTCCAGGTTGGCCGCCGTCTTCAGGAGCTGTTTGACGCGGGCCGGATCATCGACGCCCGGGAGTTGCACCAACAGTTCCCCTTCCGAATTGCTGCCCCCGCGCTGCTGCACGGTGGCCTCAGCCAGGCCCAGCCCATTGATCTTGCGTTCAATGGTGTTCATGGTCTGCTGGATGGTGGCCTGCTTCAAGGCCAGCGCCGCGGTAGTCTTCATGGTCATTTGCAGTGTGTCGCCCGAACTGGAGATGTTCCACACGTCGCCATAAAGGTCGTTCACGATCTGGCGGGCGTCGCCGATCTGGGTCGGATCGATGCCGTTGATGGTGATCTCGATGTCCTCGGCCTCGTCGAGCGAGTTCAGCTCATTGCGGACCGGAATCGCGTCGATATTGGCTTGCTGAAATTCTTCCTGCAGACGCTGGATGACCGTGTCGGCCTCGCCTTCGAAGGCGTCCTGCAACTGGATCTGCATCACCAGGTGGCTGCCGCCCTTCAGGTCCAATCCGAGCTTGATGTTCTTCTCAAAGTTCTCCTTGAGGCTAGCCATCGAGGTCGGAATGCCGATAATCCCGTAGAGGCAGATCAGCGTCACCCCCAGAATCGTCAGCGCTTTGTATTTGAGGTTCTTGGTCATGTCGTTCCTACTTGTTTGGACGGGGCGGTGGTCGCCGGGTCCCCTCTACTTCTTGCTTTTTTCCAACTCGGCCTGATCCAGCCGCGAGGCCACGGCACTCCGGGTGATCTCTAGCTTAATGTTTTCCGGCTTCACGCGCACCACTACCCGGTCGTCGTTGATGCTGATGATCGTACCGATGATGCCGCCGGAGGTCACCACTTCGTTGCCGGCTTCCAGGCTCGCGAGCATCTGCGACTGCTTCTTTTTCTCCTTCTGCATGGGAAGGAAGACCAGCAGGTAGAAGATACCAATAATGGCAATAACAGGCAGGAGACCGCCCACGAGGGAGGGCTCGGCAGCAGGGCTCTGCTGGAACAGAAACGCGAGGTATTGCATCCGGGAGTCGCTATATTGTGGAAGTACTTGGACTTAATGGACTTACCGGTCAGCGTTTCCCGCGCGCACTTCACGCAGGTAAGCTGGCAGCCGTCCAGATAATATAGCCTGCCTGATCTCCCGCATGATGTCAAGGTATCGGGAGAGGTTATGCAACGTGGCGAGAATGGAAAAATTAATCTCGTTGGCGAGGAACAGGTGGCGCAGGTAGGCGCGGGAAAAGTTCTTGCAGGTGTAGCAGTTACAAGCCTCGTCGACGGGGCGCGGATCCTCCTTGTAGGCGGCCTGTTTGATCACCACGCGGCCCTGGCTGGTAAAGAGGTACCCATTACGGGCATTGCGCGACGGTAGTACACAATCCATCATGTCGACGCCGCGGGCGACGTATTCCGGCAGTTCGTCGGGCATCCCGACTCCCATCACATAGCGCGGGCGGTCGGCTGGGAGCAGCGGCGCGGTGATCTCGGTCATCTGGAGGCTCAGGTCGCGCGGTTCGCCCACCGAGAGTCCCCCGATCGCGTAGCCCTCGGCGTTCAGCTCCAGGAGTTGCTCGGCGCAGTAGCGGCGCAGTTCGGGATCCATGGCGCCCTGGACGATCGGGAAACAGGCCTGTGCCGGAGCGGTCCCGGTCTGGTCGGCAATCCCCTGACGGCGCTGCCGGTAATGGGCGTAGGCGGCGCGGGCCCAGCGGATCGTGCGGTCGGTGGACGCCTTCGCCGTCTCTTTGGTCGCCGGGTAGGCAAGGCATTCATCGAGCACCATCATGATGTCGGAGCCGAGCGCCATCTGGACGTCGATCGTCGACTCGGGCGTGAACAGGTGAGGGTCGCCGTTGAGGTGGGAGTGGAACAGCACGCCCTCCTCGGTCACCTTGCGCAGGCTGTCGAGGCTGAAGACCTGGAATCCACCGGAATCGGTGAGGATCGCGCGCGGCCAGTTCATGAACTTGTGCAGTCCGCCGAGCTGGCGGACGGTCTCATGGCCCGGGCGGAGGTAAAGATGATAGGTGTTGGCAAGGATGATTTTCGCGTCGAGGTCGCGCTCGACGTCGCGTGGCAGCAGCCCCTTGATCGCCGCCTGGGTGCCGACGGGCATGAAAACAGGGGTTTCGATGTCGCCGTGGGCGGTATGGATGACGCCGGCGCGGGCGCCGGTCTCCGGGCAGGTAGCCTGTACCTCGAATCGGAACACAGGTTTTATTGTAGGGGGTGCGGTTTGGCGTTCCCGGATGAGCGCAGGGCGGCGCTGCACGCACAATCGCTGCAGCAACGGATTGCTTGGGGAACTACAATAAGAATCATGATGGATTGGCGCCAGCGCATCTCGGTTCGCCCTGACATTTGCCACGGTAAGGCATGTATCCAGGGCACCCGCGTGATGGTCTCCACGATTCTGGACAACGTCGCCGCTGGCGTTGGCCGCGACGAGATTCTCGCCAGCTATCCATCGCTCCGGGCGGAAGACATAGACGCCGCGCTTGCCTATGCCGCTGAATTGGCACGTGAAGGTAGCCTCCCCCTGCCCGTGGACTTGACCGCTTAACCGGGGCCCGTGCGTTTCAAAATCGACGAGACCCTGCCGACCGAGTGTGCGACCATTCTTTCCGAATGCGGCCACGAAGCCGACACGGTACACGACGAACAGCTCTCCGGAGCCGACGATCAGACGATCTTCGAGCGTTGTCAGAGCGAAAACCGGATTCTTATCAGCCTCGACCTGGACTTCGCGAATTTACGCGCCTACCCCCCGGATCGGCATTCCGGGATCGTGGTGATCCGGACGCGAAGCCAGGAAAAGCCGGTGTTGGTCAGTTTGGTTCGGCGCTTGACGCTGGCGCTGGAGAAACGAACTCCTGAACACGAACTCTGGATCGTTGAACAGGACCGCATCCGGTTCCGCGGATAACGGCCCGCCGCCCCTAGCCGCTCGCTGCGCCCTTGCTACGATGAGTAATTTGGCAATGGCCCTTCGCTTCTATAACTCCCTGACGCAAAAGGTGGAACCGTTTACCTCCCAGGACGGCAAGACCGTCCGGATGTACACCTGCGGACCCACCGTCTACAACTTCGTCCACATCGGCAACCTGCGGACCTTCACCTTCCAGGACATCCTGCGGCGCTGGCTGCGGGCGCGCGGCTACACGCTCAACCACGTGATGAACATCACCGACATTGAAGACAAGATCATCAAGAGCGCCAACGCCGCTGGCAAGCCGATCAAGGAGTACACCGACGTCTATACGAAGGCGTTCCTCGAAGACTGCGCGACGCTCCGGCTGGAGCGGCCCGAGAAGATCGTCGCGGCAACCGACCATATCCAGGACATGGCCGAGGCGATTGAGAAGCTCGAGGAGAACGGGCACACCTACGACGAGCGACGGCTCGGTGTACTACCGCATCTCGACCTTCCCGGACTACGGCAAGCTCTCGCACAACGATTTCAGCGGCATCAAGGCCGGCGCGCGCGTGGACGTCGACGAATACGACAAGGACGACGCCCGCGACTTCGTGCTGTGGAAGGCGCCCAAGGAAGGCGAGCCGAGTTGGGATACGCCGATCGGTCCGGGCCGCCCGGGCTGGCACATCGAATGCTCGGTGATGGCGATGAAGTACCTGGGCGAAACGCTGGATATCCACACCGGCGGCATCGACCTGACCTTCCCGCATCACGAAAACGAGATCGCCCAGGCCGAGGGCATCACCGGCAAGCAGTTCGTCCGCTTCTGGATGCACGCCGAACATCTGGGCATCAACGCCGAGAAGATGTCCAAGTCGCTGGGCAACTTCTTCACGTTGCGGGATCTGCTGAAGGAAGGCTTCTCCCCGGAAGCGATCCGCTACCTGCTGGCCTCGGTGCCGTACCGCAAGAAGCTGAACTTCACCTTCGAGGGACTCAAAGGCGCGCAGACGTCGATTGAGCGCCTGCGCAACTACAAGCTTCGCCTCGAAACCGAAACCTTCCCCGATGGGACCAATGAGGCGCTATCGGCTCGCGCCGCCGAGGCGACCAAGGCGTTCGAAGAGGCGTTGGACGACGACCTGAACACTGCCGAGGCTCTGGCGGCAGCGTTTGAGTATGTCCGCGAGACGAACACCGCCGCCGACAAAAGCGAATTCAAGCAGGGCAACGTCGCCGAGGCTCTGAAATTCCTGGAGCTGTTCGATTCGATCTTCGACGTATTGCGGCCGTCGGTGGCCGAAGGGGGCCTGGATAGCGCGGCGATCGAGGCATTGGTTGAGGAACGTACGGCGGCCAAGAAGGCGAAAAACTTCGCCCGGGCCGACGAAATCCGCGACGAGCTCGCGAAACAGGGAATTATTCTCGAAGATACGAAACAGGGCGTGCGCTGGAAACGTCAGTGAGGGAAGGCGCAGCCGTCGTTGTACTGACCCGCCGCCGCAACCGATGAAACATCAGGAGGCCTCAGATTTCCGCGAGGACAGGGAATCCGTGCCCTGAGTGCGCGCAGGCTCGCAAACGGCGTCATAGCAAACCGTCATCACATGAAACGCGAAACCAAAGTCGTCCACTGGGGGGACCGCCGCAAGGCCGGCGAGTACATCCCGGTCACCACGCCCATCTATACCGCGGCCAGCTACGCCTACGATTCGATGGAGGAGTTGGATCGCGTCTTCGGCATGGAAGTGGAAGGGCCGTCCTATGCGCGCTATGACAATCCGACGCGCACGGCGCTGGAGGATTTGGCGAAGGAACTGGAAAGCGGCGCGGGAGCGCTAGCCTGCTCCTCCGGCATGATCGCGATCCAGACCGCCATCATCGCCTGCCTGATCGATCGCCCGAAGCGGGCGCTGGCAGCCAACCTGATGTACGGCGCCACGACCGCGATGCTGATGAACATCTTTGAGCCGCTGGGCGTCGAGGTCGACCATGCCGACCCCTGCGATGTGGACGCGTTCGCGGCGAAGCTGGAGAAGTTCAAGCCCGGGTTCGTGATCGTGGAATCGGTGGCGAATCCCCTGCTGCGCGTGCCGCCTCTGGATGTGATCGCCGCGCTGTGCAAGAAGGCCCATGTTCCGCTGATTGTGGACAACACGTTCGCCACGCCCATGCTGATCCGCCCGCTGGAGCTCGGCGCGAGCATCGTTTGTCATAGCGCAACCAAGTTTCTATCCGGTCATGGGGACGTGCTGGGTGGCCTGCTGATCGCGGACGGTGAGTACTTCCCCATCCTGCGCGGCCTGTCCCGCACGTCAGGTCCGGTGATGGGTCCGTTTGAGAGCTACCTAACCATGCGCGGCATCAAAACGCTGGGGCTGCGCATGGAGCGGCAATGCGCCAATGCGTGGGTCATCTACCGGGCGCTGGAGAAGCATCCGCGCATCGAGCGCGTGTATTATCCGGGCGATCCGCATCATCCTGACGCGGAAACCATCCTGCGATTGTTGCCCGAAAAACAATACGGCGGATTGGTTGCTTTCGACATTAAAGACGCGGGCCGCAAGGAGGTCTTCGCGTTCATGGACAAGCTCAAGATGATCGTGCGCGCGACTTCCCTGGGCGACGTGCATTCGATGATCCTCTATCCGGCCATGGCGTCGCATCGGGACTTGTCGCCCAAGCACCGGCAGCGGCTGGGAATCGGAGACAATCTGCTGCGCCTGTCGGCGGGCATCGAAGCGGTGGACGATATCCTCGAAGACCTCAATCAGGCGCTGGTGTAGAGCGGTCCGTCGCGAACGGGGAGGATCTGTTGACCAGACCCGAATCGGTCTCACCCATCGTTCTAATTTGGCTACGATGCCTATAGTGCCCTGCTCGAGTCGGCGGGAATGTCTATCATCGATACGTACGTGGATGAAGGAGAAAATTTCCACGATTCGGCTCGGAAGAACTGATCCACAGCCAAACGAGAAAGCGTCCCACAATGCCCCACCGCCTCTTGATCCACTTCTTCCTTCCAGGATTGCTACTTGGCCTGGGAGCGCTGCCCGCGTGGGCGCAGGAGAATAACGCGAACGCGAAGGCGGACAAGCCCGAGAAGCCGCAGATCACCGACGCCAACTATCGGCTGTATCACGGAGACGGCACGCCGGCGACATTCACGGAACTGCTGGGCCGCGTGAAACAAGCCCGAGTCACGTTCCTGGGCGAGGATCACGTCGATCCGGTGGGCCATTTTCTGGAGGCGCGCATCCTGCGGGAAGCCGCCGATGAGAATACGGCGCTGTCGCTGGAGATGTTCGAGCGCGACGTGCAGTTGATCCTGGACGAATATCTCGCCGGTGTAATCACCGAGGGGGCGTTCCGTGAGGATTCCCGGCCCTGGCCCAACTATAAAGATGACTATCGTCCGCTGGTGGAGTTCGCCAAAGAGAAGCATTTTCCGGTGATCGCCGCCAACGCTCCGCGTCGGTATGTGAACCGGGTGAGCCGGCTGGGAACGGATTCGCTCGGGGATCTTTCTTCGGCGGCGCTGACGTACCTGCCTCCGCTGGTGTATGCGCCGGCCTCGGCTGCCTATGCCGCCGATTTCCGCGAAGTGATGTCGAATCACGGCACGGGCGGCGAAGAAGAAAGCGCCACGGAAGAGAAGACCGCGGTGGAAGAAGTCGAGTCGAAGGACGCGAAGGATCGCGATACGGACGATGCAGAGAAAGCCGTGGCAGATCAACACGAGGCCGAGGATCACGACGAAGCCGCTGACGCTTCCACAGCTCCCGCGAAATCCGGCCCTCCACAACCCTCCATGGCCGAGCGCATGAACCGGGCGCTTGAAGCCCAGAACCTCTGGGACGCCTCCATGGCGAACGCCATCTCGCTGCATCTGCGTAGTAATCCCGAAGCGCAAGTGATCCATGTGACCGGCAGCTTTCATGTTTCGCGGCACCTGGGGACGCCGGAGCACTTGGCGCGGTACTCGCCGGACGCCTCCGCGCTGGTTGTCGTAATGATGCCGTCCAAGGACTTCCCCGCCTTTGACGCAAAGGCAATGGGCGGCCAGGGGGACTTCGTGATCGTGACGGATCCGTCGGTGAAGAAGAGTCCGGAAGATGCCGAGACCGAAAAAACGGATGAGGACACAGCCAGTCACGGCGAGGACAAGAAAGAAGGCGATGACGCTGGTCATGCCAGCGACGGTGACCAGTAGCCGATTCCACGGCTTGCCCGCTGCTGGCCGCTGGGTTGGTTGGACTCGCCCTGGGGTTGCTGCTGGGCCGCCTCTCCCAATCGGATTGAGCTCATTGCGGAGTCTGCTATACTCGAAATTCATGCTCGCGCGGACGCACCATCATCGGCATCATCACCACGCCCATGGTGTATCCGGCCGGGCTCACGCGTAGCCACTACGCAACGTGAGATTACAACAAGAGCCCGCCGGATTCCGGTGGGCTCTTCGTTTGTCCGAAGGTCCCCTCCGGTGGCAACCGCAAGCGAGACAAGGACGAAAAAAATGGAACTGGATTTTTCAAAGCTCGACGGCCTGCTGCCGGCCGTCATTCAGGACTGGCAGTCAGGGCGTGTGCTGATGGTCGGCTTCATGAATGAGGAAGCCTTCGACAAGACCGTCGAGACCGGCAACGCCATCTTCTATAGCCGCTCGCGGAACAAGCTGTGGATGAAGGGCGAAAGCTCCGGGCACAAGCTGGTGGTGAAGGAAATCGCCACTGACTGCGACAAGGACACCGTGCTGGTGAAGGTGGAAGCGCTGGGTCCGGGCGTTTGCCACGAAGGCTACGAAAGCTGCTTTTTTCGCAAGCTGGACGGCAGCGGACTGGGTAGTGAGCGACGAACGCGCCTACGATCCCAAGGAAGTCTACAAGTAAGCCACGACCCGAGTCGACGAAGACACGAAACCATGAAACTCAAACTCGGAATTCCCAAAGGAAGCCTGCAGGACGCCACCGTGGACCTGTTCCGGCGCGCCGGCTTCCATATCAATGTCTCCAGCCGCTCCTACTTCCCTTCCATCGACGACCCGGAAATCGAGTGCATGCTGATCCGCGCGCAGGAGATGGCGCGCTACGTCGAGGACGGCGTGCTCGACGCCGGGCTCACCGGCCTCGACTGGGTGGAGGAGAACAACGCCGACGTGGAACCGCTCGCCGACCTGATCTACGCCAAGCAGAGCTTCGGCAAGGTGCGCTGGGTGCTGGCGGTGCCGGAGTCGTCCTCGATCCAGTCGGTGAAGGATCTGGAAGGCAAGATCATCGCCACCGAATTGGTGGAGGCGACCGAACGCTATCTGGCACGCAACGGCGTCAAGGCCAAAGTGGAGTTCAGTTGGGGCGCGACCGAAGTGAAGCCGCCGGTGCTGGCCGACGCCATCGTCGAGGTCACCGAGACCGGCTCGTCGCTGCGCGCCAATAATCTCCGGATCGTTGAGACGGTGATGGAATCGAACACGCAGCTCATCGCGAACAAGGCTTCGCTGAAGCGATGCCGACAAGCTGAGCAAGCTGCGACGACTATAAAGATGCTGCTCGAGGGCGCGATCAACGCGCTCGACAAGGTCGGGCTATGCTGAACGTCGAGAAGGTCAAATCTCGACACGATTCTCGCTGTCTTGCCAGCCGGACTGAAGAATCCGACGATCTCGCAGCTGAGCGACGATTCTGGGTCGCGGTGAATATCGATCCTTCCGGAGCACACGGTGCGATATCTATCCCGCGGCTGAAGGAAGCCGGCGCGCAGGGCATTGTCGAATATCCGCTGAACAAGATCGTGATGTAGCGCGGGCGGAAGCGAAGAACATGATTCGGATTCTCGACTACAACGACGCCCAGGACTTGGTGAAGCGTAAGGTCCAGCGGATGGATGAAGCCGAGGCCGTGGTCGCGCCGATCCTGGCGGCGGTGCGCGAGCGGGGCGACGAGGCGCTGCTCGAGTATGCGCGCAAGTTCGACGAGTTGGACGGCGTCGACGGTTCGCATTCCGGTGGAGGGCTCGCTGGATCCGGCGTTTCAGGAAGCGGTCAGCGTCGCGGCCGACAACATCCGCGAATATGCGCGGCTGCAACTTCCGCAGGAAAAGATGGTGGAGTACCCGGATGGGCGCAGGCTCGGCCAGATGGTGCGGCCGCTCGATTCGGTGGCCGCCTATACGCCGGCGGGCCGCTATCCGCTGCCCTCCACTCTCCTGATGAACGTGATTCCGGCGCAGGAAGCCGGCGTGAAGCGCACCTGTGTCGCCTGCCCAAGCCGAGCGCGGAGATCCTGGGCATCGCGGCCTGGCTCGGCGTGACGGACTTCTTCCAGATGGGCGGCGCGCAGGCGATCGCCGCGCTGGCCTACGGCACCGAGACGGTTCCGCGCGTGGATCGCATCGTCGGTCCGGGCAATATCTATGTCGCCGCCGCGAAGAAGCTGATCGCCGGAGAAACCGGCATCGACTTCGTCGCGGGGCCAACCGAGATCGTGATCGTCGCCGCGGAGGGCAATCCGGCGTGGATCGCCGCCGATATGCTGGCGCAGGCCGAACATGATCTGGATGCCTCGGCGATTCTGCTGACGACCTCGCGCAAGTCTGGCTGAAGCCGTTTGCCGCCGAGCTCGAAAAGCAGCTCGCCGTGTTGCCGACCGCCGGGGTCGCGAGGCCTTCGATCGACAACAATGGCGCGATCGTCGTGGTCGATTCGATGGAGCAGGCGGTGGAGTTTTCGAACGCGCTGGCGCCGGAGCATCTGGCGTTGCATGATGCGTCGTTGCTGGGTTCGATTCAGAATGCCGGCTCCGTGTTCCTGGGTCCGGCGAGCCCGGAAGCCGCGGGCGATTATGCTTCCGGACCCAACCACGTACTGCCGACCTCCGGCCAAGCCCGCTTGCGCGGCGGCCTGTCGGCGGCGGATTTCGTGAAGGTGATCTCGGTGCAGGAACTCGCGCCGGCCGCGCTAGCGAAGCTTACGCCCGCGATCACGACGCTAGCTCGGGCGGAAGGCCTGGAAGCGCATGCACGTTCGGTGGAAGCGCGCCAAACCGTGGGCAAGGTCGTGGGAGGCGGCGCCTCATGAGCGACGAATTGGATGACCTTTTAGAGGGATTCGACGAGAGCAGACCGGCTCCGCGCGAGGCCGTGCGCAACATGGCGCCGTATTCGCCCCCGACTTCGGGCCGCGCGGGAAAGCTCCGCCTGGACTTTAATGAGAACACGGTGGGTGCGTCCCCCCAGGTCATCCAGGCGTTGAAGAAGTATCTCACCGCGGACCACCTCACCATCTATCCGGAATACCAGAACGCGATGGCTGACCTGGCGCAAGTTCTTCCACGTCCAGCACAAGCAGTTCACGTTGACCAATGGCACCGACGAAGCGATCCAGGTGATGGTCAACGCGTTTGTGGGCGCCGGTGACGACGTGATCGTCCTAACGCCGTCCTATGCGATGTATCGCTTTTATTCCGAAGTCGCCGGAGCCACGATTCGCGAGGTCCCCTATACGCCGGGTAAGCTGACGTTCCCCTTGGATGAATTGCTGAACACATTGCGGCCGGAAACCAAAGCGATCTTCATCGCCAATCCGAACAACCCGACCGGGACGATGGTGAAGCCAGAGCAAATCCGCCTGATTCTGGAGACGGCGCCGGAGGCCGCGGTGCTCATCGACGAGGCGTATTACGAGTTTTGCGGCACCACCGTGCTGCCGTGGATCAACGACTATAAGAATCTGTTCGTGACCCGGACCTTCTCCAAGGTCTACGGCATGGCGGCGATGCGCTGCGGCTGCATCTTCTCGGACGCGGCCAACGTGCACTGGATGCGCAAGGCACAATCGCCCTACAGCGTGAACATGCTGGCGGCTGTGGCTGCGAGCGCGGCGATCAAGGACACCGAATATATTTCGCATTACGTCACCGAGGTGCTGGCGGCACGTGAGATCGTCTCGGTCGGCTTTGAGCGGCTGGGGATTCCGTACTGCCCCAGCCAGGCGAATTTCATTTTGTTCGACGCCGGGGACAAGGCGGCGAAGATCTGCGAAGGGATGCGGGACCACGGCATCCTGGTCCGCGATCGGACGCATGAGATTCCCGGCGCGGTTCGCGTCACCGTCGGAACGCTTGAACAGGCCGACCGTTTCGTCGCCACTCTGGAGGAATTGTGGAAACGGTAATTGTCTTCGACATGGACGGCGTGCTGGCCGAGGTCACCGAGTCCTATCGCCAGGCGATCGTGGAGACGGTGGATCATTTCACCGGGCAACGCATCGCGCGGGAGCTGATTCAGGACTACAAGAACCAGGGCGGCTGGAATAATGATTGGTCGCTATCGCAGAAGATCGCGGCGGACCTGGGCGTCAAGATTCCGTATGACACGATCGTCGAGCAGTTCAACAAGTTCTTTCTCGGCGAGAAGGGCGACGGAGAAGGCGGACTGATCCAGCGCGAAACCTGGTTTCCCGAAGCAGGGCTGCTGGAGCGGCTCTCAGAGCGCTATGCGCTGTCGCTGTTCACCGGCCGCCTGAAGTATGAAGCCGACATCACGCTGCGCCGATTCGCTCCGTCGATCACCTTCGATCCGATGGTCTGCGCCGAACACGTGACCGAAGTCCAAACCCGCTCCGGATGGGCTGCTGGATATTCAACGCGCGCGGCCCGGATCGCAGCTCTGGTATGTAGGCGATACGGTGGACGATGCCCGCTCGGCTCGCGCCGCGGGTGTTCCGTTCATTGGGATTGTTTCCGCAGGCCATTCCCGCCGTGACACGATTCTGCAGTTGTTCGACCAGGAAAATGCCGTCGCCGTCGTCGAGAACGTCAATGAAATCGAGCCGGTCTTGGAAAAGGCCACCGAGACGGTGAAGGAAACGGGCGCCTAGAAACAGGTCCCCCAGAATAGGCCATGAGAAAAGCCACCATCAAACGCATCACCAAGGAAACCCAGATCCAAGGGACGCTGAACATCGACGGCCACGGGACCTATGAGATCTCCACCGGCATTCGTTTCCTGGATCACATGCTGGAGCTGTTTGCCAAGCACGGCGGCTTCGACTTGAAGATCGACGCAAAAGGCGACCTGGACGTCGACCAGCATCACACGGTGGAAGACGTCGGCATCGTGCTGGGACAGTTGTTCGCCAAGGCGCTGGGAACGCGGCGCGGCATCAATCGCGCGGGCTACTTCGTATTGCCGATGGATGAGACGCTGGCGGTGGTCGCGGTGGATCTGGGCGGACGTCCGGCGCTGGTTTACAAGGATCTGGTCCGCGTGCGGCTGGTCGGCGATCTGCAAACCGAACTGGTCCATGACTTCTTCGACGGGTTCGTGAATCATGCCGGCGCGAATCTGCACGCGAGGATTCTCTACGGGCGTTCGAACCATCACAAGATCGAAGGAATCTTCAAGTGTTTCGCGCGCGCGATGCGGTATGCCTGCTCGACCGACGCGCGGTTGAAGGATCAACTGCCTTCGACCAAGGGCCTGCTGGAAAAGACCGCGAAGTAAGCGGGGGCGATCGATATGGAACCAATTTCCGTCTTCGACTATGGCGCCGGGAATCTGCGCTCGGTGGAAAATACGCTGAATGCAATCGGCGCGACGCACAAGCTGATCCGCGACGCGGAAGGCATTGCGCAAGCCGAAAAGCTGATTCTGCCGGGCGTCGGGCATTTCGGGCAGATCATGCGTGAGCTCGACAAGCTGGGCGTGCGTGAAGCACTGGTCGACAAGATCCGATCCGGCGCGCCGTTCCTGGGCATCTGTCTTGGCCAGCAGGCGCTGTTCGAATCCAGCGAAGAGGAGCCGGATGTGCACGGCCTCGCAATCTATCCCGGCCAGGTGAAACGCTTCGTGGGCGACGTTCGCATTCCGCACATGGGCTGGAATCAGCTCACCGCGCGCAAGCCGTCGCGACTGCTCGAAGGGCTGGGCGACGCGCCCTTCGTCTACTTCGCGCATAGCTACTACTGCCCGGTGATTGACGCGACCGCGGCAACCTGCGAATACACGGTTCCCTACACGGCGCTGATCGAACAGGACAACGTCTGCGGCGTGCAGTTTCACCCGGAGAAGTCGGGCGCGGTCGGCATGGCCATCGTGAAGAATTTTATTGAGAAGGTCGGTGCCGCGGAAATCCCGCGAGAGCAAAGCTGAGCGGGAGGGAAAGCTAATGCTGGCTCGCCGCATCATTCCCTGCCTGGATGTCACCGAAGGCCGCGTGGTCAAAGGCGTGAACTTCGTCAACCTGCGCGACGCGGGCGATCCGGTGGAACTCGCCGCCCGCTATAACGAGCAGGGCGCCGATGAACTGGTCTTCCTCGATATCACCGCATCCAGCGACGACCGCGACACGATGGTCGACGTGGTGGCGCGCACCGCGCGCGAAGTATTCATTCCGCTAACCGTCGGCGGCGGGATCCGCTCGGTGGACGACGCCCGCAAGCTTCTGCTTGCGGGTGCGGATAAGGTCAGCGTCAACACGGCGGCCGTTCGCCGCCCGGAGCTGATCACCGAGCTCAGCGAAGAGTTCGGCGCGCAGGCGGTGGTGCTCGCGATTGATGCGCGCCGGCGGCAAGATGGAGGCTGGAATGTCTTCACTCGCGGCGGACGCCACGATGAAGGCATCGACGCGGTCGAATGGGCCCAGCGCGGCGAAGCGTTGGGAGCCGGCGAAATCCTGCTGACGTCGATGGACACCGACGGCGTGCAGACCGGCTTCGATTGCGCGCTGACGACAGCTGTTCGCCAGGCGACCCAGATCCCGGTGATCGCCTCCGGTGGCGCGGGCAAGCCGGAAGACTTCGCCGAAGTGCTGGACGAAAACGGAGCCGCCGCCGACGCCGCCCTCGCCGCATCGGTTTTCCACTACGGCACCTATACGGTCGATGACCTGAAGCAGTTCCTGGCCGCGCGCAACATCCCCGTACGGCGCTAATTCACGATTCAAACAATGGCACTGATTCTTCCCTGTATTGATTTGATGGACGGCAAGGTCGTCCAACTGGTGCAAGGCCGCGACAAAGCGCTGGAAGGCGAAGAGCCGCTGGTGATGCTCGAAAAGTTCGCCGCCTTTCCCGAAATCCAGGTGATCGATCTCGATGCGGCGATGGGCAACGGCGACAACTCCGCGATCGTGGAGCTGGTCGCAACCAAGGCTCGCTGCCGCGTGGGCGGAGGCGTTCGCACTGCGGAACGTGCCAAGCATCTGGTCGGACCTCGGCGCGCATCGCGTGATCGTCGGCACGGCGGCATTCACGCCGGCGATCAAGGAGATCGCGGAGGCCGTCGGTCCGGAGCGCATCCATATCGCGCTCGATTCCAAGAACGGCAAGATCGTCGTGAAAGGCTGGCAGGAAGCCACCGACCTCACCGCCGAGCAGGTGATCGGCGAACTGGAGCCCTATTGTTCCGGGTTCCTGTGCACCTACGTCGATAAGGAAGGCATGCTGCAGGGCACCGACCTCGATTGGTTCCGCCGCCTGCGCAACGCGACTTCGCGCGAGATCACCGCGGCGGGCGGCATCACCACGATGGACGACGTGAAGGCGTTGCTCGACATCGACGTCCACGCCGCGCTCGGCATGGCGATCTATACGGGCAAGCTCGACTTGAACGAACTCGCCCGCATGCTTCCGAAACCTAAGCCTTCCGCAAAGTCGCCACGAACTCTTCCAGCCGGTCCATGGTCTCCGATGCGCCCGGCTCCATGCCGGAGTTCAAATGTCCATCGCGAGCTTGCTGCGACAAGTGCTTCACGTGCGTGGTTAACGTCGTGACCCCGTCGCGCTCGGTGAGCGTCATCGTTTCGGTTGCTGGAAAGTCCCGAATCCCTTCGACATCAAAAATGAACGTCTGAACGATCTTCTCGGGGGGAACGATTTCCAAATATTCTCCGCGGAACGGCTGCTCCGTAGTGTCGCCGGGCCGCTGATGGACGATGCGCCATTGGCCCCCGACGCGGAAATCCATCTCGCAGGAGGTAATCTTGAGCCGCCGCGGACCCCACCATTGGCGAACATGCTCGGCCTTGCTCATCGCCTCCCAAAGCAGTTCCCGCGGAGCTTCGAACACTCGTCGCAGCACGATCTCGGTCGGCGTCGGCAGTGCGATCACCAGGCGCTTGGACGGCACACCGGTTTGCTTCGCCACGTACGCCGACAGGCGGCTGACCGTATCCATGCCACCTTCGACGGCCCCGTACATCTTGCTAACGTGCTCGCGCTCAGCGGCCGAAGGAAACACGGACCGCATCGTCAGCTTGGTCTTCGCCGGATCGCCATCGGCAGGCTCGAACGTGACCGTCGTCTGGAAGGTCACTTGCACCGTCTGCTCATCGCCGCCGTGATGATAAACGAGTCGCTCCGCCGGTACGATCTCGTCATAAGTAATCCGGTTGCGATAATCGGTTCCGTCCGGACCATGCATCGTAAATGCCCAGACGCCGCCCGGACGCATGTCTCTCGAGTGCGTCGTTGTGGTAAACCCGACCGGACCCCACCATTGCGTAATCGCGTTCGGGTCAGTCCACGCCTGGTAGACCAGCTCGCGTGGAGCTTCAAAAACTCGGGTGATCAGGATCTCCCGGTCGGAATAATCATTCGGGACGAACGGGCTTCCGCCCGGTGCGTTTGGCGCGCTTTCCGGCGCCGCGCTTTTGGGTTCGCTGCTGGCCATGGTCGGATTCCTTTTTCTCGGCTTGTAGTTTGATCAGATAGGCGTCCAGGCGGTCGAAACTTTCCTCCCAGAACTGCCGGTAACGCTCCACCCAGTCGGCAACCTCTTCGAGCGGTTTCGCCTCCAGCCGGCAGGGACGCCACTGGGCTTGCCGGCTCCGCGAAATCAGCCCGGCGCGCTCCAGCACCTTCAGGTGTTTAGTGATCGCGGGCGGACTCATTTCAAACGGCTCGGTGAGTTCCTTCACTGAGGTCTCTCCCAACGAAAGCCGGGCCAAGATGGCGCGGCGCGTGGGATCGGCCAGCGCGGCGAAGGTGTTGCTGAGCGGATCGGACATCATATTTTACCGTAGGGTTAATTAACCAATGAGTAAATCATAGAGCCGAACCCCTCCGGCTGTCAAGGAATTTTTGGATAGAAGGTAGCCCGCGGTCCCTGCCGCGGGCGGACCTGGCACGGATGTGCGCCAGGCTCTCGGCTGGAACCATTCGAGGGAAACGCGGGAAAGTGCTAAGTGTCTATAGACGCTTGCGATAGTGCACGACGCGGTCGACTTCCTCGAACCCGGCGGCCTCATGCGCCCGCCGCGAAGAGTCATTTTCGATCCAGGTGTCGGAAGCGAACTCGATGCAGCCCTGCTCCCGCGCCCATTGCTCCGCGGCGGCGATCAGCGCCCGGCCGACGCCCGCACGTCGAATCTTCGGCTTAACGTACCAGCCCTCGACATAGGCGACCGGATGATTCCAGTCGCAGCCATCGGCATAGGAGCGCAGATCCACATCCATGAACCCGACCGGCTGACCCTCCAGTTCGGCGATCAGCACCACGGTCGCCATGCCGGTGGGCGTGCGGCCGCTCATGCGGGTCCGCAACTCCTTGTCGTTTTCCTCCGGCGTGAGGTCATCCCATAGGTCCCGGCGCATCGGCTTTAGCGCGTCCAAATCGGATTCGGTGGCGCGGCGAACAGTAGGAGAACTCATCAGGCTGCAGCCCCTTCCATAATCCGTATTAGATCGGCCGGATCATCGGCCCAGAAGTCGGGCTCGAAGCGAGCCATCTCCTCTGGATCCCCGTAGCCCCATCGCACGGCGCATGTTTTAACACCGGCTCGCCGGCCGGCCTCCATATCCGCAGGCGAATCGCCGATGAACAAGCACTCCTCGGGCTCGGCACCCAGCCCTTCCAGGGAGCGATGAATCACGTCCGGCTCCGGCTTAGCCGGAAAGCCATCCGTCCCTTGTACGTGGTCAAAATGTTCAACCAGACCGAATTTCTCCAGCACCATACGAGTCGTTTTGGTCCCCTTTGTCGTAGCCGTGGATTTCCTGCCGCCCAGCCGCTCCAGCATTTCGGTGACGCCGGGATACACCGTCGTGTCACGATGATCCCGCAGCGGGTAGATGCGGCGATAGTGCTCCACCATAGGATCGATCTCGCCTTCGGGAATGCCAAGGTCCCCGAAAAGATCGATCAAATGCCGACCGATGTAGCGGAGCAAAAACTCATCTTGAAGATTGTGGATCCCGCGCGTGGCCAGGACCTCGCGCTGCGCGCCGGTGATATCCGCCGCCGAGTCCACCAGCGTGCCATCAATGTCGAACAGGTATACGGGAAAGGCAGGAATCATCTTCTACTTGGAATGGCTCTCGTGGAATTACTGCGGCACGCACCCGGCGCCGCGACGAAACAAAACGGGCCAGCTACTCATCAGCAGCCAGCCCGTTAATTTCATACTATGCCCGAATCGTCTCCCAAACCTTATGCAGGCTGTGGACCGCCTTCGGGGAACATGCCCGGAACACGCGGCGGCGGCTCCGGTTCCAGGATCTGCTGCGAACCGTCCCGAGGCGGCTCCTCGGATGGATTCACCGAAACCAGGGGCTCGCCCTCGATCAACTGCTTCACTTCGCCGCCGTCCAGAACCTCGCGTTCCAGCAGAGCCAGCGCGATCCGTTCTAAAGCGTCAGAACGTGCTTCGATGATTTTGCGGGCGTGGTCGTAGCCGTCACCGACCAGCTTCTTGACCTGTTCATCAATGCGAATCGCGGTCGCTTCGGAGTAGTCGCGATGCTGGGAAATCTCACGACCCAGGAAGATCTGCTCTTCGCGTTTGCCGAAGGTCAGCGGACCCAACTCGCTCATACCCCATTCGCAGACCATCTTCCGAGCCATGTCGGTGGCGCGTTCAATATCGTTGCCCGCGCCAGTGGTCACATGGTGCATGAAGATCTCTTCGGCGATGCGGCCTCCCATCAGGATTGCCAATTGCGCCTCAAGATAGTCCTTGTCGTAGGTGTGTTTATCGTCCAGCGGAAGCTGCATCGTCACGCCCATCGCCATGCCGCGCGGGATGATCGTTACCTTGTGCAGCGGATCGGCGTTGGGCAGCAGCGCGGCGACCAGCGCGTGGCCGGCCTCATGGAACGCGGTGTTCTTCTTCTCTTCCTCGCTCACGATCATGCTCTTGCGCTCGACGCCCATCATGACCTTGTCCTTGGCGACTTCAAAGTCATACTGGGTCACGACCTTGCGGTTGGCGCGCGCGGCGACCAGAGCCGCCTCATTCACCAGATTCGCCAGATCGGCGCCGGCGAAGCCAGGCGTTCCACGAGCCACCACCGACAGGTCGACGTCATCGGCCAGCGGCGTCTTCTTGGTATGAACCTTCAGGATCTGTTCGCGCCCCTTGACGTCCGGCCGGCCCACCACCACGCGGCGGTCAAAACGGCCCGGGCGCAGCAGCGCGGGATCCAGGACATCCGGACGGTTCGTCGCGGCCACCAGGATCACGCCTTCGTTGGACTCAAAGCCGTCCATCTCCACCAGCAACTGGTTCAGGGTCTGTTCGCGCTCGTCGTGGCCGCCGCCCAGGCCCGCACCGCGATGCCGGCCCACGGCGTCAATCTCGTCAATGAAGATGATGCAGGGAGCATTCTTCTTGCCCTGCTCAAACAGGTCACGCACACGGCTCGCGCCCACGCCGACAAACATCTCGACGAAGTCTGAACCGGAGATCGAGAAGAACGGGACATTCGCCTCGCCCGCGATCGCGCGCGCCAGCAGCGTCTTACCCGTACCCGGCGAGCCGATCAACAGCACGCCCTTCGGAATGCGTCCGCCCAACTTTTGGAATTTCTGCGGCTCGCGCAGGAATTCGATAATCTCCTGCAGCTCTTCCTTGGCTTCCTCAACCCCGGCGACATCCTTAAACGTCACCTTCTTTTGTTGGGAGGAATGCAGCCGTGCCCGGCTCTTGCCGAAGCTCAGCGCCTTGTTTCCGCCGCTCTGCATCTGGCGGATCATGAAGAACCAGAACGCCACCACCAAAGCGATCGGCAGCAACGTACCGATCAGCGTGACCCAGCTTCCGCTGTCGTCGCGCTCAATGGTCACTTCCGGAACATTGGCGATCAGGAGCTTGTTGAATTCCTCGTTTTCCGACATCACCGTCGAACGGAACTCGTCGCCCGTCTTGTATTTTCCGGTGATCTCCCCGGTGACCTGATTTACCGTGGCGCTCTCCACCTTGCCGTCTTCCACGTCATGGTAGAGGTCAGAGAAGTTCGGCGTCTTGGCCGAATCCTGTGGGCTCCGGAGTACCGTCCAGCCTAAAACGAAAAGGCATAGCACCACCGCCCATAGGACAAGGGTTCTCACGTTGGAATTCATATCGATGCTTTCGACTCCCCCCTGTGCACGGCGCTATGGTTGCGCGGCATGCCCATAGGTATGGACGTTCCCGATCGTGCAAAAGATTCAGTGTATTGCAAACCGTCAGCCATCATGGCGTATTAGGGGGCGTATTGGGGAATGACTCGGTGATCCATAGCCACCGCCCTTGGCCCGATCCGGATGAGTCCAAAGCGCGGCTCGACTGGCCGATCGAAGCGGCGTCGATAAGGCCGAACTGGCGGACCCACACGATTTGTCCGTCCATAATTAAGATCGGCCACTTGTCCCGTTTCCAAGAGGGTACCCGCGCCCGATCGAATAGCTCTTTCACTTTCCACCGGCGGGATTTCCCCACCGGCTGGTAACCGTCTCCCGGCATCCAGGCGCGAACCGCAAAGCGATGCGCGGATGGATCGGAGGACGCCCACCCGGATAAATCTAACCCCAGCGTAGCACATGCATTCGCCTCGGGAGGATGTCCCTTTAGTGCCAGACGAATCAATGATTTACCATCCGGAGCCGGATAGATTCCGGGCCCCCCGCCGGCCACGTCCGTTGTTTCCGGATCGATACCTTCAGCAGGCCCCTCGACCGGCATCCGGCGGGATTCCCCGCCTGGTACCATCGGGACCACTCGAATCCAGTCACACGAACGGGATGCCTCCAGTCCCGGGAGTGTTACGCCCCCGTTACCGCCGGTTGCCCGGGCCAGATCCACAATCCGTTCAATATGCTCAAACGCCGCGCCAAATCGGACGTTTTCAGGCAGATTTCCGGGATCCAGTTCCGCCACCATCCACCGAACCAGACGCCGCGCCAGCGCCCTCGGCATCTCCGCCAGAGCCTCCACGCGGATCTCCATGGACTCCGGCCGGCATCCGGCGTTGCAATCCACCAGAAGCGATCCTTCCCGCTCCAGTTCGCCAATCCGCCGCTCCAGCCACACCTGCCACGCCGCTTCCTCTTCGCCGGCCAAATCCGCCAGCCGCGACAGATTGCATCGCGCAGTTGCGGATTCCAGGCGCCCTCCAACTGCGGCAGCAGCTCATGCCGGATCCGGTTGCGGGCGAATCGTGGATCGGCGTTGCTGGAATCCTCGCGCCATTCGATTCCCTGCCCGGCCAGCCACTCGCGGACCTCCCCGCGCGACACGTCAATCAACGGCCGGATCAGCCCCTCGCCGCTCACCGGCAAAATCCCCGCCAATCCTGGGATCCCGTACCCCGCAGCAGCCGGAACAAGACGGTTTCCGCCTGGTCGTCGCGCGTGTGCCCGGTCGCGACCCGGTCCGCTCGCCCCTCGGAGATCAACCGGAAGAACACTGCCCGCCGGGCCTCACGAGCCATCGCTTCAAGATTCGCCGCATGGGGATCGATTTCCGCGACCGCTTGAAAAAGTGGCAAGTCCATCGCCGCGGCCAGTTCCGCGACAAACGCCGCATCGGCCTCGGACTCTTCACCGCGCAGCCGATGATTCACATGCACGACGCCAGCGATCTCAAAGTCCAGCGGGCCGGACAGGTCCCGCAAGAGGTGCAACAGGCACACCGAGTCCGCGCCGCCGGAAACCGCGACCGCGACGCGCGCACCCGGCTCCAGCATCCGGTAACGGGCGATCGTCTGGCGCACCGGTTCGATCACGGCAGACTCCCCGCCGAGATCCCACGCCCGGAACGATGCGGCCGACGCATGCTATAACGAATCACTTGTGAGCACCGTCCCTTCTCATTCTGGCCCGGATGTTACCAATAACTTCGGAAATGGCGGCCCCTACATTGTAAGTCTCGATATCGGCAGTTCCTCGGTGCGCGTGCTGCTGTTCGACGCCAGCGCCCGCCCGATGGAAGGCTACGGGGCGCAGCTTCCCTATCGCCTGATTACGACGCCCGATGGCGGCGCGGGGATCGACCCCATCGAGCTCGCCGAGCTTTCGATCGACTGTCTGGACGAGGTCCATCGCCAGATCGATGTCGACGGCCTGCCCGTCGCTGCAATCACCGGCAGCGCCTTCTGGCACAGCTTCCTGGGCGTCGATGGGAAGGGGCAACCGACGCTGGCCATCCGCCACCTGCTGGACACGCGCAGCGAATCCTATCTCTCCCAGCTTCCCGATCTCCACGCCCGAACCGGCTGCATGCCGCACACCAGCTATTGGCCCGCGGCGCTGCTGTGGCTGCACGATCACCGCGCGGACGGATTCCGCGCCGCCCGACGCTGGGTCAGCTTTCCCGAATATCTCTTCGAATTACTGACCGGTACGCCGGCGCTTTCGACCTCCATGGTCTCGGCCACCGGACTGTGGGATCAGAACCAGGGCGACTATGACGAGGAGATGCTCGCGGCGCTGCCCATCCAACGCGAGCAACTGGCCGACCCGGCGACGCTCGACCAGCCCGCCACCGAACTCCGCCCCGAGTACGCCCGCATGTGGCCCGGCTTCCGCGGCGCCGCCTGGTATCCGCTGCTCGGCGATGGCGCGGCGAACAATCTCGGCAGCGGCTGCATTTCCTCCGATCGCGCCTCGCTGATGGTCGGCACCACCGGAGCCATGCGCGTCGTCATCGAAGCCGGCTCTGTCCGGATTCCGGACAAACTGTGGTGCTACCGGGCCGACGCCCGGCGCTTCGTCCTCGGCGGCGCGATCTCCAACGGCGGCGAAGTCTACGCCTGGGCCAAGCGCACGCTCCAGCTTCCCCGCAATATCGAGGAACTGCTCGAAACGGCCACGCCCGGGGATCACGGCCTGATCGCTCTGCCCTTCTTCTCCGGCGAGCGCACCCCCTATTGGCGCGCCGACCTCCGCGCCGCCATCACCGGCATGAACGCCGGCACCGGACCGATGGAGATCCTGCGCGCGCTGATGGAAGGCGTCGCGCTCTGTTTCGCCGACGTCCACGAGCTGCTGATTCAGAGCAGCCCTGACCCGATTCGCGAAATCATCGCCTCCGGTGGCGCGCTATTGCGCTCGGCCGCATGGACGCAGATGATGGCCGACGCGCTCGGCCGTCCGGTCACCGCATCCACCGAAGCCGAAGCCTCCTGCCGCGGCGCGGCGCTCCTGACCCTGGAACGTCTCGGGATCATCAGCAGCCTGGCCGACCTGCCCGCCTCCACCGGAGGCGTCTTCGAACCCCGGCCCGCCGCCCAGGCTGCCTTCGCCAAACTTCGGGAATCCCGCCGACGCCAGTTTGAGCGACTTTACAGCGAATCCAGCCAAGGTTCCTGATCGACTCCTCTTGACCTCGTGTTGCAATAGACAGATATGTCTTTGCCACCCGACACCTTTCCACCGAGCCCGGATCTGCCGGAACGCCTCGCACGCGTCAAGCTTCTGCTCATGGATGTCGACGGTGTGCTCACCGACGGCAAGCTGCTCAACATACCGCTTCCCGACGGCGGCTGGATCGAGACGAAAGCCTTCGATTCCCAGGACGGCATCGCGCTCCGTTGGCTGTCGAATCACGGCATCCAGACCGGCGTGATCAGCGGCCGCGAGTCTCCGGCGACCGAAGTCCGGGCCAGGCAGGTCGGCATGACCTACGTCTATCAAGGCCACGTCGAAAAGATTCCCATCATCGAGGAGATCCTCGCCAAGAGCGGCATCGCGCCGGATCAGGTAGCTTACATGGGCGACGACCTCACCGACATCGTCGTGATGCGCCGCGTGGGCGCCGCCATCGCTCCCGCCAATGCCCGCGAGGAGGTCCAGCAGGTGGCGCATATGGTGACCCATGCGGTGGGCGGCTCCGGAGCCGTACGCGAAACCGTCGAGGCGATCCTCAAGGCGCAGGGACTTTGGGACGCTATTCTAAAGAAATACGAAATCACCTGAGTGGGCTAGGCGGGGCACGGCATGCCCGCTTCTCCCAACCCTCGAAAACCCGTGACCACCACCGACGACAATCCCGACGGCTTTGACGGCGACTACGGCAACGAGCCTTCCGACGAGCCCACTTCCACCTTCGACAAGCGGGACAACAAGAAGGTGGGGCTCCACGTCCGCTCATCCACGGGTCCCGGCATCCTGTACCAACTGACCGGCGTGATCGCCGCGCATCACGGCAACATCGTCAATGTGATGATCGTCGGCGAATCGGATGATGTGGAAAGCGTCTACTTCGAAATCGAGTGCCCCAACTCCGCCGACGACCTGGTGGAGGCACTGAGCAAGCTGCCGGTGGTGCATGAAGCTCGCATGGTCGACAGCCTGGAGAAGATCTACGGCAAGCGCATCATCGTGATGGGCGGCGGCGCGCAGGTTGGTCAGGTCGCCACCGGAGCCATCCTCGAAGCCGATCGCCACAACATCCGCGGCGAACATATCTCGGTGGACACCATTCCTCTGGTCGGTGAAGAAACGTTGGCAGCGGCGGTTCAGGCCGCGGCGCGGCTGCCCCGCGTTCGCGCGATTGTGCTCGCCGGAGCCTTGATGGGCGGCAAGATCGCCGAAGCTGTCAAACAGGTCCGCGCACGGAACATCCTGGTGATCAGCCTCAACATGGCGGGCAGCGTCCCCGACGTTGCCGATCTGGTGGTCACCGATCCGGTCCAGGCCGGAGTGATGGCCGTGATGGCCGTATCGCACACCGCGAAGTTCGATATCAAGAAACTCAAGCGCCGCGTGTTTTAACGGAGTGCGTTCGCAAGAAGGAGTGGCGCGGATTTTCTGATCCGCCCATTGCACCGGGCGAGAAGGCCCGGCGCCACTCCGCCTGAACTCTTGCTTTCTCCCGCTGAACCCTTCAGAATGGCTCTTCGTCGTCCCTCTCCTGCCGAGACACGGACGACACCCAGACCAAGGAGTTCTGCTTCCCCATGACTTCCCCAGTGACTCGCCGGATGCCGCGAAGCGTCCGCCAATCGCTCGCCGTTGCCGCCACCGCTCTGCTGACGGCCCTGACCACGATGACCTGGGCGCAGGAGCCGACGTCCAGGAATACCAGGTCCCAAGTCTTCAAGACCGAGACCGGAGACATCCGCGTGGTCACCGTCGCCGAAGGACTGTTCCATCCCTTCAGCCTGACCTTCCTGCCCAACGGCGACCTGCTGGTCAGCGAACACAATGGCCGGCTCCGCATGATTCACGACGGCAAGATGCTGCCCGACCCGATCTGGATCTCACCCATCCCTTCCGACAAGGTTGAGGCTCTGCAATTCGTCACCATTCACCCGAATTTCGAGCAGAACCATCTGGTCTACATGTCCTACGGCAAGCAGGGTCCGCGCGGCAGCACGCTGGCGATCGCCCGCGGCCGGCTCAGTGGATCCAAGGTCACTGACGTCCGAAGAGATCTTTGTCTCCGACGCCTGGGAAACCGGCGGCGCCATGGCCGGACGCCTCTACTTCGGTCCGGACGGCATGCTCTACGCCACCGTCGGCGACCGCGACCGTATCTGCTGCAATGGCAGCGAAGACAACAGCCTCCGCATGAAGGCGCAGTCGCTGGATAACGATTACGGCAAGATCCTGCGGCTGCGCGATGACGGCGGCATCCCGGCCGACAACCCGTTCGTGGACACTCCCGGAGCCCGCCCGGAAATCTACAGCTACGGCCACCGCAACGCCTATGACTTCGCCGTGAATCCGGAAACCGGCGAGGTGTGGGAACTCGAAATCGGCCCGATGGGCGGCGATGAGGTGAACATCCTCGAGAAGGGGCACAACTACGGTTGGCCGCTGGTTTCCACCGGCCGCAACTACACGGGCACGCCAGTTTCCGATCAGCCCTGGTTTCGCGAAGGCATGGATAATCCACGCGTGCACTGGGTCCCGGCCATCAGCCCGTCCAGCATGACCTTCTACACGGGCGATAAGTTTCCGCAATGGAAGAACAACCTGTTCATCGGCGCGCTCAGCGCACGGGCCCTGGTGCGGATGGCGTTCCATCAACCCTCCAAAGCCGAGCCTCAGGAGCACTTGCTGACGCCGCTGGACGTCCGTATCCGCGATGTCGCGCAGGGCCCGGACGGTTATCTCTACGTCGCGACCGAAGTCAATTCCTCCGACGACCAATCCACGGGGACGGTCCTCCGCATCGAGCCTGTGGAGTAATCAAAAGCAGCGGCGGTTTGTTATCCGTCGAAGCAAGCCGCTCGTTCACCCGAGAGCAGGGCATGGAGTTGAATGTTCCACGTGGAACATCGCGTCTGCAACTGGAAGTGATTCACGCAAGGCCAGTTGCGCACGATTTTTGAAAAGTTCCTGCAGAGTGTTCCACGCTTACCCGCCCTCGTGGACTCCGCCATCCTTCGGAACCGCGACCGCGAGGGAGCGCAACGAAGCTGTCCTCGGTCCTCATCGTTCGCTGCGCAGGCACGACAGGCGAATCGTTGCGCTTGCTGGCGCGCGCGGTTCCGAAGGTTGACTAACCCGCCAACTGATAGTCATTCCGCTCGGCCGGATCCTCGGAAAAATACTCCACGAACTCCCACTCATTCCCTTCCGGATCCTCGAAGTAGATGCGCTTGCGATGCGGGTGGTGATTCTCCACCGTCGCGTCCTTGTACCCGGCATCCCGCAGGCGAGCCCGCAACGCTTCGACGTCGTCCACCACGTAGCCCAGGTGATTCACCTGCGGCTCGCCATTATAGAGTTCCCGCCGCTGAGCCGGCTCCCGCGACGCCGCGTAGACCGCGATATACGTCTCCGGCGTCCCGACATGCACCCAGCGGACACCGTCTTCCGCTCTCACTTTATCCGCCCGGACCTCGAACTCCGGAAATGCCGTTTTCAAAAATCGCACCATCCCGTCCACATCCGTGGCATGAAGATTGGCGTGTTCCAAGCGCACCATCTGACGATCTCCTTTTCGAAAGTATTTCCTTTCATAAATCGAGCATACGCCCGCGCCTCGCTTTTGTAAAGATCTTTCGTTATAAAATAGGAACAGCTCATGCCGACCTCCGCTCCCAGCCCGCCGCCACGCGAGACGGCGTCCGAGTCCACTCCTACAGGGTTGACGCCAGGCACCCGCCGCCAGATCCTCGAACGCCTGAAAACACAGGGGCCGCAGGATGCCCAGGCGCTCGCCACACACCTGAAGCTGACCGCCATGGCGGTCCGCCAGCACCTCTACGCGATGCAGGAAGCCGGACTGGTGACCTACCGCGAGGTTCCCGTTCCGCGCGGCCGCCCGGCTAAGCACTGGCGTCTGACGGAAGCTGCCGAGCGCCAGTTCCCCGACGCGCACGCCGAGCTCACGGTGATCCTGCTGAAAAATATCCGCGAAACCTTCGGAGAGGCTGGCATGGACCGGCTCCTGGAGCGCCGCGCGCAAGAGCAACGCGAAACCTACGCCGCCCAGCTCAGCAAATGGAAGTCGCTGCCGCGGAAACTGGAGGCGCTGGCCGAAATCCGCGCCGCTGAAGGCTACATGGCGCGCGTGCTCGGCAAAGACGAGTCCCCTGACGGCGCGCTCTATCTGATCGAAAACCATTGCCCGATCTGCGACGCCGCGAAAACCTGCCAGGGCCTGTGCCGATCCGAACTGGAGCTGTTCCGCAACGTTCTCGGCCCCGGCGTGGAGGTCGAGCGCACCGAACATATTCTCCAGGGCGCCCGCCGCTGCGCCTATCGCATCACCCCGAATTCCCGTCCCCAAGGCGGCCGCACGAAATGAGCCAGAATTTGAACAATGTCCCCTTGAAACTTAGTGTCTTGGATCAAGTCCCCGATCCCGGACGGCAAAACCTCAGGAGACGCGCTGCGCAATACGATCGACCTCGCGCGCCGCGCCGAGCAGTTCGGCTATTCGCGCTTCTGGATCGCCGAACATCACGGAACGCCGGGCCTCGCTTCGGCCAGCCCGGAAGTCATGATCGGACCGGTTGCCTCGGCCACCGAGCACATTCACGTCGGCACCGGCGGCGTGATGCTGCCGCACTACAGCCCGCTCAAGGTCGCCGAGACGTTTTCGATGCTAAGCAGCTTGTATCCCGATCGCATCGACCTCGGCATCGGACGCGCGCCGGGAACCAGCGCCCGGGTCGCCTTCGCGCTGCAACGCGACCGCCGGCAGCCCGCCCCGGACGACTTTCCCGAGCAGATGGCGGAACTGTTTCACTACTTCCATCACCAGCCCGGCCGAACCGACCCCGCCGCGCCCGATCCCCGCGCCAACCCCTTCCGCCAGGCGCCCAACCTGCACTATCATTCGCCGCAATTGGGGCTGCTGGGCTCCTCGCCGCAAAGCGCCCTGTGGGCCGCCGAGTGGGGACTGCCCTATATCTTTGCCGACTTCATCAATCCCAAGGGCGCGCCGATGGCCGCGATCTACCGCGAGCACTTCGTGCCTTCGTCGGCGCTCGCCCAGCCCCGGACCTCGGTCTGCGTCTGGGCTCTGTGCGCCGAGACCGCGGAGGAAGCGCTTCGACTCTCGGCCAGCGCCCGCATGATGCTGCTGCATCTGTTCCGCGGACGCCTGATCCGCGTTCCGCCGGTCGACCGCGCCCTCGCCTACCTCGACAACGAAGGGGTGCCACTCAACCAGGTCCCCGAAGGACGCCGCATCATCACCGGCGACCCGGCCACCGTGAAGGAGGCGATTCAGGACGTCGCGGTTGAATACGGCGCCGACGAAGTCTTCCTGGTCAACATCGTCTATGACCACGCCGCGCGCGTCCGGTCCTATGAGTTGATTGCCGAGGCGTTCGGACTGACAACGCCTCCGGCTGAGGACGCCGCCCTGTCGCGTGGGGGTAGCGACGACTAAGGAGACGGATACGGGGATACCGATCGGGGATGCCGATCGGCCCTAACATTTTTATCCCATAACGATGTATCATGGCCAACCGGGGTACCGGTCGCGTCCTTCGCGCCATAACCACCCCCCGCCGCCCCCGGAAGAACGCGCGGCGGAGTCCTTGGGAGACATCGAAATGTACTTCAACAGAAATGCCGTCCTGGCCGTGTGCGCCGGCGCCGCGACGTTGCTACTGACTGGTTGCGCCGAAACCGAAGCGCCCGAGCCAGCCTCCGCGACCGCGTCGTCCAATGCGGAACTGGCCCCCTACCAGGCGGTGACCGCCGAGCGCCTGCGGAATCCGGAAGACGGCGATTGGCTTATGATCCGCCGCACCTATGACGGCTGGGGATATTCGCCGCTGGATCAGATCAACACGGCCAACGTCGCCAACCTGAAGCCGCTATGGGGCTTCCCCACCGGACAGGTGCACGTGCACGAGGCCGCGCCGATCGTCAACGGCGGCTACATGTACGTATCGACTCCGGAGAGCCAGGTGATCGCGCTCAACGCCGTCACCGGCGAAACCATCTGGCGGTACAACCGCCGCCGTGCTGACGGCTCCCGGGTTCCGCATGAAACCAACCGCGGCGTTGCACTCTACGGCGACAAAGTCTATGTTGCCTCGGGCGAGGCGGTGCTGGTCGCGCTGGACGCCGCAACCGGCAAAGTTGTCTGGGAAAAGCAAGTCGCCGATAACTCCGCCGGCTACTACACCACGCTCGCTCCGCTGATCGCCAACGACAAGATCATGCTCGGCGCATCCGGCGGCGAGTTCGGGATTCGCGGTTTCGTCGCGGCCTACGATCCGGAAACCGGCGAGGAACTGTGGCGCACCTACACCGTGCCGGCGCCCGGCGAGCCCGGATCGGAAACCTGGCCCGACGGCAACCAATGGGAACACGGCGGCGGCCCGGTCTGGGTCACCGGAAACTACGATCCGGAAACCAACATCGCGTACTGGGGCACCGGCAACGGCGGCCCGTGGATCGGCGACCAGCGCCCTGGCGACAACCTCTATATCGCCTCCACCATCGCCCTCGATGCCGACAACGGCAAGATCGTCGGCTATCAGCAATACAATCCGAACGAATCCTGGGATTGGGACGAAGTTTCCCCGCCGATCCTGGTCGACTATGAGCACAACGGTGAAATGATTCGCGGCCTGATCGACGTCGGCCGAGACGGCTACGTGTGGTTCCTGGAACGCACCAAGGACGGCCCCATCAACTTCGTCGAAGGCAAGCCGTTCGTCTATCAGAACGTCTATGAAAGCCTGGATCCGAAGACCGGGAAGCCCAACGTAAATCCGGATCATAAGCCGGGTACCGGGCGCCAGGCCGAGTTCTGCCCGGGCCTTCACGGCGGCAAGAACTGGCCTCCGATCGCGTTCAATCCGATGACGCGAATGATTTACATCCCGGCCAACGACAACATCTGCGGAGCCTCCGCCGGGCAGCCGGCCGAGAACATCATCTATAAACCAGGCAGCGGCTATACCTTCACCGAAGGTTTTCGTACCTTTGTCAACCCGGAAGGCGACGGCCACTTCGGCGAGGTCCAGGCGTGGAATGTCGACACGCAAGAACTGGTCTGGAAGCATGAATACGAATCCGTCAACTGGGGCTCCATGCTCACCACCGGCGGCGGACTGGTCTTCACCGGCGGTACGCCGGATCGCAAGATCCACGCCTTCGACGCCGCGACCGGAGAGATCCTGTGGGAGGCGCCCACGCCATCCGGCATCCTCGCGCCGCCCACCACCTTCACCGTGAACGGCAAACAGTACCTGGCCGTACTTTCCGGTTGGGGAGGCGATTCGGCCGGCATGCACGGTGTCCTGATGCGCGCTTATCCGGATAAGTTCAAGCCGGTTCCCGAAGGCGGCACCATCTGGGTCTACGCGCTTCCGTAAACGGCACCTAGCCAGCCACAAATAAGAAGCGGCAGGTCACTCCAAGGGAGGCCTGCCGTTTTTTCCATGTGAGCAATGTGGGGCGAGTCTTCAGCTTACGGAGGACTTCAGTCCTCCAGGGCAAGCTTCGTCCGTCACGCGCGCTATTGACCGCGCCAGCAGCCCTACTCCACCGGACTCCCCGGCCGCGGACGATCCCCCTCGACCTCTTTGAGCTCCATCGAGACCTGCACGACGTGCTCGCCGCCGCCGAGCGCCACGCCCTTCACTGGCGTCACATCGGAGTAGTCGCGACCCCAGCCGAGCGTCACGTGATCGGAGTACGGAATCACGTTATTGGTCGGATCAAAATCCTGCCAGCCGAGCACCGGGCACCACACCGCCAGCCAGGCATGCGACGCCTCGCTGCCGACCATCCCCGTGCGCAGATACCCGCTGACGTAGCGCGCCGGAAGCCCCATGCTGCGCATGCAGGCGATCATCACGTGCGCGAAGTCCTGGCAGACGCCATGCTTCTCGATCAGGACCTCATCCACCGGAGTCGAGATCGTCGTCGCCCGCGGATCGTATTTGAACTCGCGATAAATCCGCCCGGAGAGCTCATGTGCCGCTTCCAGCAACGGACGCCCCGCCGCAAACGAATCGATCGCGTAGGAGGCGAATATCGGCCCGGTCTGGATCAGGGGCGATTCAAAGATGAACTGACACGCTTCCAGCGCCTCCAGCGAAGGGCGCGTCTGCATCATATCGGCGACCTCCTCCCAGGGCGGCGATTGCGCCAGGTAAGGCGCCGGCTGCGGCGTCAACTCCACCAGGCACTCCGAGGTCACCACCAGTTCGCGATGCGGCTGCTCGACGGAAAACGACGCCACCGGATTGCCGAAGAAATCAAGACGATTGACCAGGAAATTCGGCTCCGGGGAAACCTGCAGATGATGCTCCAGCACCACCTGCCCCGGCCGGTTCCGCGGCGCAAGATGGATCTCGGTATGGCTGGTGGAGACGTCGTCGCTATACCAATAGCGCGTCACGTGCTTGCCGGCGAGCTTCATACGCCCTCCTGCGTTGACGGATTCTCGCTCGCTCCGCCCGTGAATCCGGTCTGTTTCGGGCGCGAAAGCATCGCATGGCTGAAGTAGGCCCGCGACAGAGTCGCCGACAATTCATGCAGTACATCGAGCAAATCGTCGAAATACTGCGAGAACGTTTCCTTGCCGTCCTCGCCCGGCACCATCTCGCTCAGATCCAGCAACTGGACCTTGGTCAGCAGCGACAGAGCCAACTGCGCCTCGCGCGGCCGGCGAATCGATACCTGGCTGTTGGGCAACCGCTCCACGTGATCGCTGATGCGGTTGAGCTGGAACCCGATCGCCCGGGGGTTGGCTTCGTCCACCAGCAAAAGATCGAGCACCAGGTCCGCCTGCAGTGACGTCAGATAGCGCGACCGGTAGGTCATGGAGCTATCGGCGATCTCCAGAATCGCGGACAAAATCGACGAACGTTCCTGGGTCGCGATCGGCAGCGCATGGCGCAACAGCTCCGCCATCTGCGTGGCCCGTTCCATCCGCCGGCCGAGGTCCAGGAAACGCCACCCGTCGCCGCGCGTCATGCTTTCCATCACCAGGCCGCCGAACGCGGCAAGCTGAATCAAGGAGTCGGTCACGCGTTCCTGCAGACTGCTCATCAGGAACTCGGGATCCACGTTCGCGTCGCTTTTCAATTCGGCGAACGGACTGTCGAGCTGATTCAGAATCAGCCACGCATCGCGCGAAATCCGATCCCGCAACATCGATGCCGCATTCCGCACCTGCCGCATGTTGCTCACCAGCGCGAACGAAACCTCGGGGTCGACCAGCGCCGAAAACAGCGCTTGCTCGGAATCCGGGTATGGACCCTCATCCGGCAGGAACCCAAGCGCGATCAGGATTCCCAATCCCGTCTCATAGGTCCCCGTGCGCGCGGAATCCCCTTCCTGGAAGCTCCGTAGACAGAATCGTGCGAGCCACCCGCAGCACGGTCTCGGTCCGCTCGGCATACCGGCCCAGCCAGAACAGATTGTCCGCCACGCGGCTCGGCAAATCGAACGTCGTGCGGCTGATGGTCAGCGGATGCGCCGGCGGCTTCAACAGGGTCAGCGACGGGGATTCATCCTGCCCCGCCACCCAGGTATCCTTGCTGCCCCCGCCGAACTGCATCGAAACCATCATGCTGTCGAAGGCCGGCGAGATCCGGGTCAACCCGCCCGGCAGGACCCGGTAGCCGTCGCCGCTGCGCGCCGCAAACACGCGCAGCACCGCATGGCGCGGACGCAACTCGCCGTCTTCCCAGGTCGGAACCGTCGAAAGGCTCACCCGTTCCTGCGCGACATACTTGATCGGCTCGGCCTCGATCTTTTGCGCCAGCTCGGCGCGCTCCAGGGTCGACAGCTGATTGCCGAAGATCGGATTATTCAGCGCTTCCCGCCGCAACGTCGGATAGGTGGACTTGATGACCAACTGATCCAGGTGCTCCAGGACGTAGTTACGCTCCCGGCGCTGGCCGCACCACCAGGTCGCGACCGTCGGAAGCTGCAACTCCTCGCCGAGCAGCGACTGGCACAGGCTCGGCAGGAACGCCTCGTAGGCCGGCGACTCCGCCAGCCCGGACCCCAATGGATTGATGATCGCCACGTTGCCCGCGCGCGCCACCTGCACCAACCCCGGCACGCCCAGCATGGAATCGCCGCGCAACTCCAGCGGATCGCAGAACGAATCGTCCTGGCGGCGCACGATCACGTCCACTTGCAGCAGGCCGCCCAGGGTCTTCAGGAATATCTTCCCGTCACGAACCTTCAGATCCCCGCCTTCGACCAGCGTGTAGCCCAGGTACCGAGCCAGGAACGCATGTTCGAAGTACGTCTCGCTGTAGGGACCCGGCGTCAGCACCACCACGCGCGGATTGTCGCGATGATTCGGCGCGAGCTGCCGCAGGGAATCCCGGTAGGCCTGGAAATACCCAGCCAGCCGCCGCACGCCCGCTTTCCGGAACACGTCCGGCAGGACCCGCGTCATCACCAGCCGATTCTCGATCGTATAGCCCGCTCCGGATGGCGCCTGCGTCCGGTCGCCCAGCACCCACCAGCGTCCGTCCGGCGACCGCGCGAGATCCGCCGAATACGTCGGCAGATAGACCCCGCCCGGCGGCTGAATTCCCCAGCAGGGGCGCAGAAACGCGGGATTCGGGAACACCAGTTCCGGCGGCAGCTTGCCGCTCTTGAGCAGCTCCTGCGGACCGTACAGATCGCTCAGGATGTGGTTGAACAGTTGCGCGCGCTGGATGACCGCCTGTTCCAGGAACTGCCACTCGGTCGGATCCATCATCAGCGGCACTGGATCCAGTTGCCAGGGCCGCGTGGAGGTCTGTTCTTCGTTGTAGACGTTGTAGGTGACGCCGTTGTCGTGGATCAGCCGGCGAGCCTCGGCCCAGCGGCGCTCCAGACCTTCCTTACCGATCTGCGCCAGCGAATCGACCGCGATTTTCCAGTGCGGGCGGAGCCCGGCGCGGTTCACCGCCTCGTCATAGAAACCCGCTGTGGATTCATAGGCTTGCCAGGCAGCCCAGCGGCTCATCGGCCCGCGTGTGGTATCGGACGCCATCTCATTCATCCATCGGATCACTGCCGGATCGCTGCGAAGGCTTCTTCAGCTCCGTCGCTCGCCCACAGAACACGAGGTGCGCCAGACCGCCGAGAGCAGAAATTGTTTTAACAGATCGTTCATACAGTTTGGCATACAAATCGCCCTCCGCAGCGGCTTTGTTCAGCCCGGCGCCGAAATCACGCGCCGACTTTTGGCTCTCCCTGCCTGGGACCCGGACGGCGCAGGTCCAGCGTCATCGGGAATTCGGGATTTTCCTCGACGGGTGGAATCTTTACCGGCCCCGCCGTGTGTCCGGACGCCTCGAACCGAGCGCTTCTCCGGCCCTCGGCCTCGTTCGCATTCACCGGCAGCGTCTCGTGGCTTCGCCCCCCGGGGTGCGAAACATGATAGGTGCAGCCTCCGACCGAACGGCCCGTCCACGTATCCAGCAAATCGAAGACCAGCGGAGCGTGAACCGGAATGGTCGGATGCAGGCACGACGGCGGCTGCCAGGCCCGGAACCGTACCCCCGCGACCCATTCCCCGTTGGTCCCGGTCTCATGCAGCGGAACGCGGCGCCCATTGCACGTGACCATGTAGCGGTCCCCCGTCATCCCCCGGACCTTCACCTGTAGCCGCTCCACGGAGGAGTCCACATAGCGCGCCGTTCCGCTTCCCGTCGACTCCTCGCCCAGCACATACCAGGGCTCGGTGGCCTGCCGGAGCTCAATCTCGATCCCGTCATAGACCACGCGCCCCATCACCGGATACCGGAACTCGAAGTGCGCCGAGAACCATTCCGGGTGGAACGGATACCCGGCCTGGTTCAGGTCATCCAGAACGTGCTGCAAGTCGCGCCCGATGTAGTGCGGCAGCATGAACTCGTCATGCAAGCGCGTCCGCCAGTGGATCGGCTTGTGGCGATACGGCGTTTTCCAGAACCAGGCGATCAGCCCGCGCACCAGCAATTGCTGGGTCAGACTCATGCGGGCATGCGGCGGCATCTCAAACCCGCGCAGTTCCAGCAACCCCAGCCGCCCCGAGGAGGAATCCGGCGAGTACAGCTTATCGATACAGAACTCGGCGCGATGCGTATTGCCGGTCAGGTCCACCAGCAAATGCCGGAAGATGCGATCGGTCAGCCACGGCGGACACGCCGGATTCCCGTCCGGAGACCGGTCGAAGTCCGGCTCCGGCACCAGACTGAACGCGATTTCCAACTCGTAGAGATTGTCCGCGCGCGTCTCGTCCACTCGCGGAGCCTGGCTGGTCGGCCCGATAAAAATCGTCGAAAACGCGTAGGAGAGCGCCGGATGGTTCAGCCAATAACCCACCATGCTGCGCAGCAGATCCGGACGCCGCAAAAACGGGCTGTGTTTGGGAGTCTCGCTCCCCAGCACGAAATGATTTCCGCCGCCGGTGCCCGTATGCTTGCCGTCAATCATGAACTTCTCGGTGGTGAGCCGGGACTGCCTCGCCTCCTCGTAGTAGATCTCGGTGTTGTGCACCAATTCCTGCCAATTCTTGGCCGGATGCACGTTGACCTCGATCACCCCCGGATCCGGCGTGACCTTCAGATTCAGCATGCGCGGATCGGTGGGAGGCGGATAGCCTTCCAATACGATCGACATCTTCAGCTCGGACGCGGTGTCCTCGATCGCCGTCAGCAGTTCAGCGTAATCCTCGGTCTTCGACAGCGGCGGCATGAACACATGCATCCGCCCCTCTCGAGCCTCCATACACAGCGCCGTCCGAACCACGGCTTTCCCCGATTTGCCCAGTGCCGGGACCTGATCGCGCTCCAGGCCTTCAGGCTGCTCCATCACAGGCTCGGAAGTCGGCTCATACCGCTGCGGCATCGGCAGCGGAGCCAGGTCCGCCATCGGATCCGGCGGATAAAACTGCGGCCTCTCCTCCTGCGCCGCCCACGGCAAACTCGCCAGCGGCAGGCGCAGCCCCGCCGGAGAATCTCCCGGAATCAGATAGACCGGAGGACGCTTCGCCCGCAGCATCCATAACCCGGTCTGCCACTCCGGACCGTTCTCGCCCCAGGCCCGCTGCAGCGGCAGCACCATCCCCGCCGGATTGCCCAACCCCCGCTCGAAGACCCTGCGGATCCGATCCCGTTCCTGCGCATCCTCGAGTTTGCTGTCGGACGGATCGACATTCACCGGAAGCTGCCGCTCGCGTTGGATGTAATGCATCGGATCTTCATACACCGGACTGGCGTACTCCGGATCCACGCCCAGACGCTGCGAAAGCAGCCGGGCGAAGCGGTCGGCATCCTCGTGCGTGTAGTTGTGCTCCTCGCCTTCCCGCGCAAATAACGTATGGTCGTGCCACAGCGGAATGCCATCGGCGCGCCAGTAGCAGGCCAGCGCCCAGCGCGGCAACGGCTCGCCCGGATACCACTTGCCCTGACCGAAATGCAGCAGGCCACCCTCGGCGAACTTGCGCCGCAGGCGCTCGATCAGCCGCTCGGCGAGCTTGCGTTTCTCCTTGCCCAGCGCGGCCGAATTCCACTCCGGCGCGTCCATGTTGTCGATCGAGATGAACGTCGGCTCGCCGCCCATCGTTAGTTGGACGTCTCCCGCCTCCAGATCCCGGTCGATCTTCTCGCCGAGCTCCTGGATCTCTTCCCACTGTTGATCCGTGTAGGGCAGCGTGACGCGCGGATCTTCATGCACCCGCTCCACCGACATCTCGTGCGCAAAGCGGACCTCGCACTGCTCCACGGCTCCTGAAATCGGCGCGGCGGAGCTGGCCTCCGGCGTCGCAGCCAGCGGAATATGCCCTTCTCCGGCCAGCAGCCCCGAAGTCGGATCCATGCCGACCCAGCCCGCCCCCGGCAAATACACCTCGGTCCAGGCGTGCAGATCGGTGAAATCTTCCGCGGCGCCCGACGGACCGTCCAGCGCCTTGACGTCCGGCTTCAACTGAATCAGGTACCCGGAAACAAACCGCGCCGCCAGCCCCAGATTCCGCAGCATCTCCACCAGCAACCACGCGGAGTCGCGGCAGGAGCCACTGCCGGACGTCAGCGTCTGTTCACTGGTTTGGACCCCCGGCTCCATGCGAATCAGATACCGGATGTCGTTCTGCAGCATCTGGTTGACATCAACCAGGAAGTCCATGGTGCGGCGCTTCCGGCGGTCGATCTTCCCCAGATACTCCGCCAGCTTCGGCCCAGGCTGCCCCACCCGCAGGAACGGCGCCAGATCCTGGGCCAGTGCCGGCTCGTAGGGGAACGGGAACTCTTCGGCGTGCTCCTCCAGGAAGAAGTCAAACGGATTGATGACCGCCATCTCCGCCACCAGATCCACGGTGACCGAAAAGTGCCGCGTCTTCTCTGGAAAGACCGCCCGCGCCAGGAAGTTGCTGTGCGGATCCTGTTGCCAGTTCAGGAAATGCTCGCCGGGCTCCACCTTCAGCGAGTAGGCATGAATCTTGGTCCTGCAGTGCGGAGCGGGACGCAGGCGGATCACCTGCGGCGATAGCTTCACCAACCGATCGTAATGGTAGGTGGTCTTATGATGTAGGGCGACGCGAATGGGCATGGCAGTCGGGGTCTTGGCGCGGGCCGAACATAGCCCTACGCTTCGCCTCTCTCGGTCCGGGGAGCCAGCGGGCGCCTTGTTTTGACAGTATACCGTCCCGCCCTGTCCAGAGGTACAACCCATGCCCCGAGGCTACCCCGCGAATCTACGGGGTTCCCATTCGCCTGCAAAATAAAGCCTCTCCTATCAGGGGCTTGCCGCAACCGTCCAGGGAACCCTGAAAATCCGCCAGCCCCGGTTGCTCCCGCGCACCGCCCCCGCCCCGCAGGAGTTTCATGAAATCTTGCCCGAAAACTTGGGTTTCAGCCCCTGTTTTCGCTATCATCGTGAATAAGGTTTGGGTGAAAGCCCGAGACACACCGCAGTCCCGGGCAAGTCGTAGCACAAAACGAGCGGTCGTTCTGAAACCGCCCCCTTCCTGACGGCATCTAAGCTTTCGAGTAGATGGTTTCTCTCCGGGACGCGGAGAGGATACTCGCAGTGGTGACACATACGTTTTAGGAATAGACAGGTTCGCCAGATCGGGCCTGCACTGGACATATATGCAGCAGTGGCACATCATCAATCACCGGGACTACATTGACGGCCCGTTCGACACGTTTGATCAGGCTATGGAAGAGGCGCGCATTCTCGGAAAAGAGACTCGCCAGGAGCCCCGCCTGCGCCGTCGTGCCGTTGATTTTTATATCTACAAGCCGCCTTATGACCGCGCCGAACGCTGGCAGCCCGAATACTGGATCTGCACGCAGGAAGCCGCCATCGCGAACGGTGTGACTGAGTCGATCTTCTCCAAAGAAGTGATCGAAGCGTTCCTCTAAGACTTCGGAAGCATTCCAGGGACGCAACCTCCGACGAGCCTGAATCGACTCTGGCCCATGGGATTTTTGCGTCCTAAAATCGACCTAAAAGGCCTGCTGGCGGTGCTCACGCCCGAGGGTGCAAAATCGCCTTTCCGCGGGCCTTAAGCCCGAGAAGCGTTTGAGGCCAGGCTCAAGACAGCATCGACGAGCATTAGAATCGCAGTCGCGGGCTGGTTGGTATCCTGGGACGGATACTCCGAACGCACAAACACTCACCGCTTCCGCGGACCCGTCCATCCCCCCTTGCCCCTGCTCGTCAACAGCAACGCGATCTCGAAAGCCTTCGGCGTCACGCCGCTATTCAAGAACGTCTCCTTCAGCATTCATGACGGCGACCGTTTGGGCATTATCGGCCCAAACGGATCCGGCAAGTCCACGCTGCTCAAGATCCTGGCGGGTACGGAGACGCCGGATTCCGGCGAGGTTGTGCTACGCAGCAAGGCCCGCGTCGCCTATGTCCCCCAGGACTCGGTCTTCGCACCCGGCCGCACCGTCACCCAGGTGATCGAAAGCGCGCTGGAGCAGGCCGCGATCCCCGAAGCCGACCAGCCCGGACGCCTCGCCGAGACGCTCGGCCGAGCCGGATTCGAGGACTTCTTCGCCGAGGCCGCCGCGCTTTCCGGTGGCTGGCGCAAACGGCTCGCGATCGCCGAAGCCCTGGTCCAACACCCCGCGCTGCTGCTGCTCGACGAGCCCACCAATCACCTCGACCTGGCCGGCATCGCCTGGCTCGAAGGGTTGCTCGGCGCCGCCAAGTTCGCCGTCGTCGTCATCAGCCACGACCGCTATTTCCTCGAAAACGTCCCGACCTCCATGGCCGAGCTCAGCCGCGCCTATCCCGACGGCATGCTGCGCGTCGACGGCAACTACTCCGCGTTCCTCGAAAAGAAAGCCGAGTTCCTGCATGCCCAGGCCCGCCGCCAGGAGTCGCTCGAAAACCGCGTCCGCACCGAGATGGAATGGCTCCGCCGCGGACCCAAGGCGCGCGCGACCAAGGCCAAGGCCCGCATCGATCAGGCCTACGAAATGATCGGCGAACTGGCCGATCTGAAAGACCGCGCCCGCACAGGCACGGCAGACATCGACTTCGCCGCCACCGGCCGCAAGACCAAGCGCCTGGTTCACCTGGAAGCTGTCGCCTTCGGCTACCCCGGCGAGCCGCGTCTGTTCGAAGACCTCACCTATACGATCACCTCCGGCATGCGCGTCGGCCTGGTCGGCCCCAACGGGTCGGGCAAAACCACGCTGCTGAAATTGCTGAGCGAAGAACTCGAACCGACCGAGGGCACGATCCAGCGGGCCCCGCAGCTCCGCATCGTGGCCTTCAGCCAGATCCGGGAACTGAACGACGATCAGACGCTCAGGGACGCGCTCGCCCCGGACGGCGATTCGGTGATCTATCAGGACCGAGTGGTCCACGTCGCCACCTGGGCCGCCCGCTTCCTGTTCACCAAGGAACAACTCCATCAGCCGGTCAGCCGGCTCTCGGGCGGCGAACGCGCCCGCGTTCTGATCGCCAATCTGATGCGCGAGCCCGCCGATTTGCTGCTGCTCGACGAGCCCACCAACGACCTCGACATCCCGACGCTCGAAATCCTGGAGGAAAGCCTGCTGGAGTTCCCCGGCGCGATGGTGCTGGTGACGCATGACCGCTACCTGCTGGACCGCGTCTCGTCGATCGTCCTGGGCTTCGACGGACACGGCAATGTCGGCCGCTTCGCCGACTATTCCCAATGGGACCTCTGGCAGTCCGCCCAGAAGTCCGAAGCCAAATCCGCCGCGAAATCGGACGCCGCCCGCGAAGCTCCGGCCCAGGAAACGCCAGCCCAGGAAGCGCCCACAAAGAAAAAGAAACTCTCCTACATGGAGAACCGCGAGTACGAAGCGATGGAGGCGAAGATCGCCGACGCGGAAGCCGAGCTCGCCGCCAAGCAGGCCGCCGTCCAGGATCCGGACATCGTCACCGATCCTGCTCGCGTTGAGAGCGCCTACAGAGAGATGGAAGCCGCGCAGAAGCTCGTCGACGATCTCTATGCCCGCTGGGCGGAGCTCGAAGAGAAGTTGGCATAGCTTCGCGGACTGGGAAGGTGAACCTTCCCGCCGGGTAAACCCCGGCCCCCCATCGGAGCTCGAAGAAACGCTCGCCTGAGTTCCCCTGCCGCCGCTCATTCTCTGGGACAGATTGCATCTGTACCTGAGGCAGCGCGACCCGCACCCAAAGCCATCCACGGCCTGTTTTTCGCAGCCAAAATATCCGTTTCCGTATAAAAATCAACGGACTCTTGCTTTGGCGTAGTACTTGCATGAGAAAGTACCCATATGGCCTTTCTCTTGTCTTCCCCCACATCCCCGTCGATGGCGCCGGAGCCATCGCATCGTGAGCGCCGGAATCGCCGCCAGTCGCTGTGGAAATCCATGTTGCACGGATCTCCTCTTGCCCTGCTCCTGCTGCCCATGAGCGCGTGGCTGACCCCACCGGCCGCCGCCCAAACGTTCCCCTCCACCGTCGACCTCTCCGCGCAGTTCTCCTGGTTTTCAAACGGGATGCAAGTGCAAGCGATGGCGCACGACGCCTCGGGCAACGTCTACATCGCCGGAAACGCCAACCTCGGATTCCCGGCCGCAACCAAGACCATCGGTCCGGCCGGCAACAGCGACATCTTCATCGTCAAACTCAACGCTAGCGGCGATCAGATCCTGTACGCCACCGCCATCGGCGGCACCGCGGAAGACCGTGTGAAGGACATCAAGGTCGATAGCGCCGGTAATGTTTACTTCGTGGGCGCTACCCTGTCGCAGGATTTTCCGGCAACCACGCAGTTTCGCCCCAGCTACCCGATCGGCGGCTATGTCGCCAAGCTCGCCCCCACCGGCGCGACGCTGACCTACGCCACGGTCCTGAGCTCGCGGATCTCTGTGCTCGACGTTGACGTCGACGCCAACGGAGCCGCCTACATCGTGGGCTCGGCGAATTCGCAGGATCTACCGAGCACCCCCGGCGTTTTGGATCCCGTTCCGGCCAATGGCGTGGACGCGAGTACCTATGTCGGCTACATCGCCAAGGTCGCGCTGGACGGCACCGCGCTGGATCTGGCCACCTATTACGGAGGCGCCGGCAACGCGGTGAACTTCGTCGCGATTCGCCCCGGAGGCAACCTGCTGGTGCAGGTCGGCGGGAACCTCGAATCGGTCAATACCAGCCTCTCGCAAACCGCCTTCAGCACGCCCACCGGATTCTCGCAAGCGCGCGTCATGATTGAGGATTCCGGCAGCATTCTCGTCGGCGGCGCGACCCCCGGCAGCGGCCTGGTCGCCTTGAAGCGGTTCACGTCCGAGGGCGCGCCCGCCGGGCTCGACATTACCGTCGAACTCCAGTCCGCCAATCTGAATCTGCAGATGGCGGAGATCGCAAACGGACAGATTTTCCTGTTCGGCGATCCGATCGGCGCCACCGGTCAACCCTCCAGCTTTACGACCGTCAATGCGACCCAAACCTGCCTGTCGAATATGGCCGGTCCCGGCGGGATCGCCGGCATCGCGCAGAGCAACGGAAGCGGGGGCCTTATCGGGTCGGTCGGCGGAACGGCCGTCAATAACCACGCCATGATCGTGCTGGACAGCGCGGGAACCGTGGTCCATTCGACGTTCTTCACCACCGGAATCGAGGCGGTGAGCGTCTCGCCGGTGGATGGGCGAGTCTACGCGTCGGGGACGCAGACGATCTGGTCGCAGCCGACAACGATGTGGCACGGCCTGGTGCGGATCAATCCGGAACTGCTGCCCACCGATACGCTGGCGCCGTCCTGCCTGGTCCACGCGGCGACCTTCGGCGTAGTCCCGGTGACCCCCGGCGCGCTGATGACCTTCTACGGCAGCAACCTGGGGCCGGGCACAACGGGCTCCTACACCACCGGCGCGCAGTTCACGCTGGACGCCGACAACAAGGTGGGTCCGAATCTGGGCGGCGTTTCCATCACCGTCGACGGCATGCCGGCGCCGCTACTGTTCGCCTGGACCAAGCAGCTGAACTTCGTGGTGCCCTGGGAGGTCCGCACCGACGGCACGGCCGTGCCCGTCTGCATCACCTATAACGCTGAGACCAAATGTGTTTCGGCCACCACCGGCCCCATCGCTCCAGGCGCCTTCCAGGTGCTGGGGCAATCCGCCACGATCAATGTGGACGACGGCACGGTGAACTATTCCGGGAATCCGGCGCGGCGCGGATCGGCGGTGTCGGTGTTCATCACCGGGACCGGAAAACTCAGCGGCACGCTGACCGATGGCGGCGTCGCGGGGACCCCGCTGGCGATGGTGCCCGGCACACAGTCGGCGTACTTCGCCTCCACCGCGTCAAATTGCTCGATCTTCTCCTGCGAGAACTATCCCAAGGACACCCAGGTCCAGGTGCTTTACGCCGGAGCGGCCTACGGGCTGGTGGAAGGGGTGACCCAGCTCAACCTGATCATCCCGAGCGACATGCCGTCAGGGCCGAACAAGCTGTTCGTGGTGGACTTCCTCCTGCCCGGCAAGACCACGCCAGTGTCCGTGGCACTGCATATTTCAGTCGCCGAGTAAGAAGGCCCCGCAAGCGTTTCCGTGGCGGCCGGCAACGGTCGCCACGGGGCGCGCAGCCCCTACTTCTGATTCAACAGGTAGTTCCGAACCCGCAAATACCACTCCGGATCGTCGGCCGACGGAGTTGCATCGCACGGTCCAAACTTCTCCTGCAGCACCTTCCGATCCACCCCCGGAGCAATCGCGCGATCCTGCTGGGCATTGCGAAACCGCAGACGCTGCTTGGTTGGCGCGGATCCTTCCTCCGGTGCCGCGTCCATCCGCGTGCCGCACAGGAACCCGCGCATTACCTCGCCCGGCGTCGCGGTTCCTTCGGCAAGTTCGGCGTTTGGGGGTACCGTTGCCTGCACGATGCGAGCCTCCATCGGATAGATCACCCAGTCGTTGCGATACCGCAATTGCGGTTCGATCTTGATGCGCTGCGCCGGGGCGTTGGCGGGGAAAAACAGGTCCAGCCAGAACACCGCGGACCCGCTCCCTTCATAGGGAAGGCTCACCGGGATCAGCGTATTGCCATCGGTGCCGAGCCGGTAGACCGCAGCCTTCGCCGTGCCCTCCGGATTTTGCGCGACAAATAGCCGCCACGATTCGGCCGAATCGGCGTGGACCGCGATCTGCAGCGACGTATAGCCGTTGCGCATCACCGCCGGCGACAGGATTTCGTGCGGGTGGCGCGGCGCCTCCGCCTGCGCCGTTTGCGGATTCACATCGGCGAGATCGGAATACACCATCAGCGGCTGGCTGGCGGCGATCCCTGCCACCACCACCATTCCGCACAGCCATTTCTGTATTCGCGACGAGCCCATGGAGTGAAATCCTACCGCAATCCGGATCGCCGCAACACCGGCCGAGCAGCGTCCGGTTCACCTCCCCGCCATTGTACCCGCGATTCGGTGGATGTCCACAAGGCCTGCGCCAAGCGCGAGGTGGCTTTCCAGTTCCCTGTTGACTACCAAAAGAAGCTGCCGTATACTCCCTTCTGTAGTTCAACAAAAGGAGAGCCACCGGTGAATCCAGACAAAGCGCCCGATAAAGCGGATGTCCTGCCCGGATCGCTCGCCCTGATGGTGCTGCGGACGCTGGACACCCTGGGACCGATGCACGGCTGGGGCATCGCCCGGCGCATCGAACAGGTGAGCGAAGACGTGCTGGAGCTGAATCAAGGCACGCTGTACCCCGCCCTGATCCGCATGCAGCAACTCGGGTGGATCTCGACCGAATGGGGCGTCTCGGACAATAACCGCCGCGCGAAGTTTTACAGGATCACACGGGCGGGGCAGAAGCAGCTCGCCACCGAGGTCGAGAACTGGGAGCGCATGGCCGCGATCGTCAACCGGTTCACCAAGCCGCTCATTTAGACGAGAACGCCCCTATGAATCGCATCCGTATCTTTTGGGCCCGCCTGCGAGGCGTCTTCGGCAAAGGCCGCATGGAGCGCGAGCTGCATGATGAGCTGAGCTTCCATTTTGAGCAGGAAGTCGATCTGCTAGTCTCGCGCGGCGCGACCCCGGCCGAAGCCCGCAATCAGGCTCGCAAGCGTTTCGGCGGCCTGGACCGAACCAAGGAAGCCTGCCGCGACGCGAGCAGCCTGCCCCGCATCGACGAACTGTTTCGCGACCTCCGGCATGCCGCGCGAACGCTGTGGCACAGCCCGGCATTCTCGCTGATTGCGATTGCTTCGCTGGCGGTCGGTATCGGCGGGACCACGGCGATCTTCAGCCTGATGGACCAGGCGCTGTACCGGCCGCTTCCGGTGGCGCATCCCGAGCAACTGGTCGCGCTCGAAACCGCGCAATTCAACCCGGGCATGCTCTACAGCGGCGATTCGGCCCTCCGGCTGTTTTCCTATCCGATGTATCGGGACCTCCGGGACGCCACCTCGATGAACCCGCCCGTATTGGACGGCATCATCGCCCGAACCAACCGAACGGTCACCGTCGCCGATCCGCATGGCGGCGATGCGGAAGCGGTGGAAGCCGAGATCGTCTCGGGAAATTTCTTTGATGTTCTGGGCGTGACGCCCGCAGCGGGGCGCCTGCTGACCCAGCAGGATGACGTCAACAAGGGCGGGCATCCGGTGGTCGTGCTCAGCTATGCTTTCTGGACCCGGCGTTTTGGCGGCGATCCCGGCGTAGTGGGACAGACGCTGCGCATCAACTCCACCCCGATGACGATTATCGGGGTTGCGCCTGACGGCTTCTACGGAGTCTCGTTCGGACCGGAGCCCGACCTCTACGCTCCCATGATGATGAAGGCCGAACTCACGCCAACTTGGGACGCGCTGGAGGACCGGCATTGGAGCTGGCTGCATATGATTGGCCGCCTGCATCCCGGCGTCACGGCGGCGCAGGCTTCCGCCGCGATCCAGGCGACCTTCCACACCGCCCTGGAAGCCGAGTTCGACACGCGCGAGGAGCCGCCGCCCCCCACGCAGCGCGCCAACATTCTCAAGACCCCTTTGGAGGTGATTCCCAGCCCTGCAGGTGTCCGCACATTCCGCGAGCAGTCCGGGATCTATCTGTACATCCTGATGGCGATGATGACACTCGTGCTGGTGATCGCGGCCATCAATCTGGCCAGCCTGCTGACGGCGCGTTCGTTCGCGCGGAATCGGGAGGTGGCGATTCGCATGGCGGTCGGCGCGGGCCGCTTCCGCCTGATCCGGCAATTCCTGGCCGAAAGCGTCCTGCTGGCGTTGCTGGGCGCGGCGTGCGGGCTGGGGGTCGCGGTATGGCTGAATAACTGGATCCTGGTCACCGCCGGACCAGAGGCCGCCATCCTTTCCGCCGGGCTCGACGCACGGACGCTGCTGTTCGCCTTCGGGCTGGGCGCCGTCACGGGGATCGCCATCGGAATATTGCCCGCGTTGCAAGCCACGCGCGTAACGCCGCAGCCATCGCTGCAGATCCAGTCGCATGGAACGACGGGAGGACTGCGTCAGATCTGGCTGAAGCAGGCGCTGCTGACGACACAGGTCGCGGTGTCGATGGCGCTGCTGGTGACCTCGGGTTTGTTCGCGCGATCGCTGATCAACCTGCGGGATCTGGATCCAGGTTTCCGGACCACCAATGTTGCGCTGTTCACGATTGACGCATCGCTCGCCGGCTACGAACTCACCCGAGTCCACCAGCTCTATGAAGAGATCCCGGAACGGATCGCCGCGCTGCCGGGCGTCGAAGCCGCGGCGCTGGGCGATGTGATGCCGCTGGACGGGTCCCATAACAGCACCACCGTGCGCACCGTCGAAGGACGCGAGTTCGCCCCGGGCGAAAATACAGGGTTCAACTTTGAGGCAATCTCGCCCGGCTTCTTTCATATGATGGGCGTGAAGCTGCTCGGGGGCCACGACATTTCCGCTCACGACCGCTTTCTGGGGCAGCGTGTCGCCGTCGTCAACCAGTCCTTTGCCGAGCGCTTCTTCGGCGGTGTGGATCAGGCCCTGGGCGGCAGATTCGGCACCGGACCGGAGGCCGATATCGAAATCGTCGGCGTCAGCGCCGACTTCAAGTACGCCGCCCTGCGCGAGCCGATTCAGCCCACCGCGTACTTCGCCGTCGAGCAATCGCCGACTCCCGGCGCGACCGTGGTTCACGTGGCGACCTCCGTGCCCGTCACGACGGTGATGCCCGCGCTCCGCCGGACCATGAAAGAAATCGATCCGAACGTCACCGTGCAGGACCTCCACACCATGGAGGAGCAAGTTGCGTATTCTTTGCTTCCGGAGCGCCTGATCTCGACGATCTGCGCGGTCGGGGGATTGCTCGCGGTCTTGCTGGCGGCGGTGGGGCTCTATGGGGTGACGTCGTTCACTGTGCAGCGGCGCACGCGCGAGATCGGGATTCGGATGGCGCTGGGCGCGGCCGGACGCAGCGTGCTCGGGATGGTGCTGCGCGGCCTGCTGGCGACCGCGCTGATCGGGATCCTGATCGGGCTGCCCCTGGCGCTGATGGGAGCCCGGTTGATCGAAGCGCAACTCTATGGTGTGTCGACCTGGGATCCGCTGACGCTGGTGGGCGCGGTGCTGCTGATCGGATTGGTGTCGGTGGCGGCGGGGTGGCTCCCGGCGATGCAGGCGGCTCAGCTGGATCCGATGAAGACCTTGCAAAGCGAATAGATGTGGGCAGGTTTCATCCGTTGCGCGCAATCAGACAGGTCAGAAAATGGTAACGCCGGACTTCAACAGCCCGGCGTCTGATGCGCGGATACGGAGATCCGCGCCACCTGATAATGAAACTTAGCCGATCTTCACCTTGCGAGGCATCTGGGCGTTGTGTTCCAGGAAGCTCCGCTTGAGGCGCAGGTCCTTTTCTTCCGGCTGGACGTAGCCGTGGATGTCGGTGGCGCGGGAGACGATCGTATGCTCGCCCGGCTTTGCTCCGGTCCAATCGAGGGTGAATAGCTTCCAGGAATACTGCGTGTTGTCCGGCGACAGCGTCGCCCGCTGCCACGGACCGTTGTCGATCTTCACTTCCACCGAACGGAGCGGGGTGCCGTCGTTCAGCACGAAGCCCAGGATCTGGATTGCCGTTACCGCGGCTGGTGACGCGCGCGATGACGCTCTTGAGCTGGATGCGGGAGACCTCGGTTTCGACCCACTGGACCTGGCTGGCGTCCGGCTCCGGGCGATCGCCTTCCTTCGGATTGGGCGCGGCGAGCATGGCATCGATCTGGCCGGCGATGTCGTCGTCGACGATCTCGCCGCGGATGGTGCGGTACCAGCGGGCCTGATATTTGCCGACGTAGCGGTCCTGCTGGAGCTGGATCTCGCCCAGCCACTTCACGTTCGCGACGCCGTACCAGCCCGGCATGATGACCCGCAGCGGGAAGCCTTGCGGGCGGGTCAGCGGAGCGCCGTTCAATTCGTAGGCCAGCAACGGCTCCGGCGTCATGGCTTTTTCGATCGAGATGGAGCGGCCGAACTGCTGCTCGAGCTTGTAGATGGTGCCGCGGAAGTCGACGTCCTCGACGCCGCGGTCCAGTCCGAAGAAGACCACCTCGCGAGCGCGGGAGGAGACCCCGATCCCGTCGAGAAGGTCGCGCAGGCGGACGCCCTTCCACAGGCCGCAGGAAACCAGCGCCTGGGTCGCGCGGGGGCTGTTGCCGGAGCACTCATAGCCGGCGGCGATCTCGGTGGACGGCAGATTACGGAGGTCCTCGATGGAGAGCGTCGTCGGGTTGTCCACCAGCCCGGTGACCTGCAACTTATAGCCGGCCGCGTCGACTTCAGGCTGGTCATGGTGCTGCAGCGCGAAGAACTTGTCGGCCGGAGTGAACAGACCGTCGATGGTGCGGATATCCAGCGTCTGGACGTCGGAGTTGGGGCGTTTGGTGCTGAAATTCGCCGGGATGTCGGTGAAGGCGACCTCGGTTTCCCCCTGCGCCAGCGCGGGAATCGCCCAATCGGGCACACTGGCGGCCAGGACTCCGGCGGCGGTCAGCCCGGATCGCAGAATCTCGCGGCGGCTCAGACTTGGCTTAATCATGACGGTTCTCCTCTTTCCTGGGTTGGCGGGCCTCCCGGCATGGGGTTGCCGGTACCGGCAAAACACCTGGTTCGCGCTGTGATCGCAAAAGATATTGGGCTTATTCTACTCCACTGGCGCGCCGAATGGGGATAGAAGCGGATCGGCGACCCGTCTCAAAACTTCTCCACCAGGGACGATGAGAAGGACGGTAGGCCACCCGTTCCGGCTGGACCGCGGAGGAATCTTGGTACGAGGCGCCCGTATCGCCGTGCAGACGCAAGGGGCGCGTGTGTGGACTGTGCCAAATTCACGGCTTTCGGCAGATCGCCGGGGCCGTGCCCCCGGAGGGGGAGCGGACAAGGAGAGCAGAAATGGCGCTAGACGTCTTGATTGTGGATGATTCAGCCGCAATTCGAAAGATCCTGCACCGTGTCCTGGTTCAGGCGGACCTCCCGCTGGGAAAAGTGCACGAGGCCAACGACGGTCTGGAGGCCATCAACAGCCTGGCCAATCACAGCGTGGGACTGATCCTGTCCGACATCAACATGCCCAACATGGATGGCATCGAAATGCTGCGAAAAATCAAGGACAACACCATTTGGGCGGCGGTTCCAGTGATTATGGTCACCACCGAGGGCAGCCAGGACAAGGTGCTGCAAGCCCTGAAGTTAGGCGCCTCGGGCTACGTCCGCAAGCCGTTCACTCCGGATCAGATCAAGGAGAAGCTGGTGGGGCTGGTCTAACCCCCTGCCACGGTACCCGCCTCCCACAAACCAGCGCGCCGCCGGGCTCGCAAGGTGGCGTCGCAAAGCACAAACCCCTAGGAGAATCCCCCCATGCAATCCGTCGTCCCCCACGAAAAGATCGTCACGATTGTTCGGCAGGCCGCCCGCGACGTGTTTGGCACCATGCTCGCCCTGCCGCTTGAGGACCTCGAACCGCGCCAGGACCAGGGGGAAACCGCGCCGATCAATGGGGTGATTGCCCTGGTCGGCATCGGCGGCGATTGGACCGGTACCGGCCGCATCTGCTGCAGCGCGGAGTTGGCCTGCCGCCTCGCCAGCGCCATGCTCGGGATGGAATATACCGCCGTCGACGAAGACGTCCTCGATGCGGTGGCCGAGATCGCCAACATGATCATTGGCAACGTCAAGACCATCCTCGAAGACGAATTGGGACCGCTGGGCCTCAGCATCCCGACCGTCGTTTTCGGCCGCAACTACCATGCGCGCACCGGCCGCATCCAGTCCTGGACCGTTGTTCCCTTCCTCTGCCCTCGCTTGGCAACCGAGCCCCCAGCGAAGAAACCAGAAGACGTCGACGAAATGGATATTCGCTTCTCCCTGGTCAGAACCGCGCCCGGCAACCGGCCCAAAGTCCTCACGCCGGACACCATCAGCGTCTGATCGCACCGGCCAATCCGGAACTAACGAAGGTTCTCCTCCGCGGCCCAGCGCCACCGCGGAGACACCCCGTCTCCTCGCGCTGGCGCCTCCTTGGGACAATTTGGCCCAATCGCGGAGGCGCCCCCACCTCCCCCCTTCCGCCTCCCCCGGCAAGCTCTTAAAAGTACTAGACTTATTAGATCCCGGAAAATAGTACTGCTAGTGGCACCGAACGTGCTACGTTCAGTGAATCAAGGGAAACGTGACGACACTTGCTAAAGTGGTTGCGCTGCTGACGGCGATCGCCGGCTATGGCTCCCTGGCGTGGGGACTCCTGGGCTGGCAGAGCACGAATCCGTCTGCGTTCGCGGCCTATCTGGTCGCCGCCACGGCCGCTACAGCCGTGCAGATCGGCCGAACCTCGTCGCGCGGTCCGCTCTCCCCGCATTTGTTCGTGCTGCTGCTCGCTCTGCCGCAGCTCAGCTTCGGCGAGGTCGCCGTGATTGCGGCGGTCGGCGCTCTACCGCAGGCCCTTCGCTGGCAGCAATCCGAACGCCCCGGCTGGAGCACGGCGCTCGATGTCGCCACGTTGCTAACCGCCACCGGAATCGCCTACCTGGCCTATTTCTGGCTGACCCATAGCGGCGGCGCGCCAGGGCTGGCAACGGATCTCTCCAGCCCGCTGACCCCGCTGGCGCTGGTTCTGGCTGGTTTGATCTACGGGCTGGTGAGGTCGCTCCTGAGCGAGTTATTCGCCCAGCCCGGCAAGCAGGCTTCCCGCAAACCCTCCTGGGGCGAAATCTGGAGTTCCCATCATTTCTGGACGCTTCCGCACTATGCCATCAGCGGCGCGGCGGCCGGGCTCACCAATCTGGTGTGGAGCACGGCGGGCTGGAAGGTCGCTCTGATGGTGATTCCGCTGCTGGCCTGGATGTACTACTCCTACCGTAATCATTTGAGCGGCGTCGATGAGCAGCGCCAGCAGGTCCGGGATCTCCACTCTCTGCACCTGCGCACAATCGAAACGTTGTCACTGGCGATCGAGGCGCATGATCCCACCAAACGGACCCATCTCCGCCGGCTGGGCATCTATGTGCGCGATCTGGCACAGCGTCTGGGGCTGCACGAAGAGGAGATGGAAGCGCTGGAGGTTGCGTCCCTGCTGCATGACATCGGCAAGATCGCGGTTCCGGGACATCTGTTCTCCAAAGCCGATCAGCTCACGGCGCCGGAGTTCGAACGCATCAAGACGCACGTGGACGCGGGCGCCGAAATCCTGAACGAAGTCCAGTTCCCGTACCCGGTGGTGCCGATCGTTCGCGCGCATCATGAGAAATGGGATGGGACCGGCTATCCGCTGCGGTTGAAAGGCGAGCAGATCCCCATGGGGGCCCGCATTCTGGCCGTCGTCGATTGCCTGGATGCGCTGATGTCGGATCGGGAGTACCGGCCCGCCTCGACGCTGTCGGCCGCCGTCGAATACATAAAGTCACAGTCCAGCAAGAGCTTTGATCCACAGGTGGTCGATTTGCTGGTGAGCCGTTACCAGGAACTGGAAGCTCGTGTGGCGGCCTCCTTCAGCCGCGATCAGAACGGAGCCCGGCTGCAGCAGATCGCCCAGACAGAGGGTCAGACCGGAACCCCTCGCCCGGCGTCCGACGAGTTCCTGGTCCGGATCGCCGCCGCCAAGCTGGAGGAGCAGCAACTGTTCCGGCTCGCGCGCGAACTCGGCAATTCGCTGAGCCTCAGCGAGACGCTGGAGGCCTGTGCCGGGCACCTGCGGCACATGATCCCGTGGGATGCAATCGCCATTTCCATTCGCCGCGGTTCCACGCTCGAAACCGCATATGCCTCCGGACTCGGCGGCGCACGCCTGGCGGGCATGAAGATTCCGGTAGGCGCGGCAACCACCGGCAGCGCCGCCAGCAGCGGCACGCCCATCCTGAACGGACCGGCCGAAACGGATCTCAGCGCGGCGGGGCTTAATCTGGAATGGTTCGAATTCCCAAATGATCCCGGTGAACTGGTGCTCCGTTCCGCGCTCGCGGTCCCGCTGAAGAGCCCCTCCGGGGTGATCGGCGTCGTCACGCTCTATACCGGGAAATTGGATGGATTCCAACTGGATCACCTCCGCATCCTGACGGCAGTGGCGGCAAAGGCAGCCCTATCGGTCGAGAACGCCATGAAGTACACCCAGGCGGAGCGGTCGGCCACCACCGACAATCTCACCGAGTTGCCGAACGCGCGCAGCCTGTTCCTGCACCTGGATTCCGAACTCGCCCGCGCGCGCCGCGAAAACTATACCGTCTCGGTGCTGGTCTGTGACCTGGATGGATTCAAAGCGGTGAACGATCGGCTGGGGCACATTGAAGGGAATCGGGTACTACAGATGGTGGCGCAGACGCTCAAGCGCCAATGCCGCGAATACGACTTCGTGGGCCGCATGGGCGGCGACGAATTCGTCGTCGTGATGTCGGGCTACCGGCCCGCCGCGCTGCAATCGAAGATGGATCAGTTGACGGCCGCGGTGCAGCAAACCGGTCTCGATCTGGGCCTGCCCCACCTGGGCGTCAGCATCGGCGAAGCCAGCCATCCCGATGATGGAGAGAACGCCGAATCGCTGCTGGCCGAGGCGGATCATCGCATGTACGCCAAAAAGCGCCGCAAGGCCACCGGCGCCTCTGAGGATCGGGACAACACGGGCCTGCATCAATTGCGCCGCTCCATCAGCGCGGGCGACGTGATTCACTAATCGGCGTTCGGGAACCTCTCGCGGGAGTGGCTGGCGGGGGTGGCCTTGACCCACGGCGGGCCGTTATTCTTGCCGCAGCACCTGGGCCGGATCGACGCGCGTCGCTCGGGATGAAGCAATCAGGCTCGCGGCCATGGCAATCGCCGTCAACACCACCGCCGCAATCAGGAAGGTTTCCGGATCGGTGGGAGTGATCTCAAACAGAAGGCTCTCGGCGTAGGTGGTGAGGCCAAGCGCGCCGACGGCTCCAATCACCACCCCGGCGAGTACCGGCCACAAGCTGGAAGCGAGGAACAGCCGCAGGATCGTGGCGGGGCGGGCTCCGCAGGAAACGCGGATCGCGATCTCCGGCGTGCGGCGACTCACCGCGTAGGCGACCTGGCCGGCGACCCCGACCGCGGTCAGGATCAATGCCAGGCCGGCGAACCAGCTCAGCAGCGTCATCAGATGCCGTTCGCGCGAATAGCTCTGTTCCAGATAGGAGCTAAAGGATCCCGAGTTGGTCAGTGTCTGCGCCCCGTCGATCTCGCGAACCGCGGCGCTAACAGCGGCGATCGGCGCAGTTCCGTTATCCAGGCCCCGTACGAGCAGGGTTGCCCGCTCGATGGGCTGGAAGCCATACGGAAAATAGAGGATGTCCGGTAGCTGCTCGCGCAGGTAGAGACGGGCATCGCCGACCACACCGACGATTTCGATCAGGCGTTCCTCCTCACCGTTGAATTTGACGGCGATGGTTCGGCCGATAGCGCTTTGGCCTGGCCAATATTTCTTTGCGAAACTCTCGCTGATGATCGCAGGAAGTGTGCCGGAACGATTCGCGTCGCCAGGGACGAAATCCCGGCCTTCCAGAATTGGGATCCCCATGGTTGCGAAGTACCCTGGGCTGGCTTCCACCACAAACGTCCGTAGGCTGCCTTTGCCATAGTGATCGCCTGTCCCCGGACGGCGGAAGTCTATGACCCAACTTCCTTCCATCGGGATGTAGCGGGTCACGGCCACCGATCTCACTCCGGGAACGGAGCGCACGCGCTGGATCGCTCGATCCAGAAAGGCACGGGAACCCGCCACATCAAACGGCAGATCCAGGCTGGCAAGAATCATACCTTGCGGCTCGAATCCGAGGTCGACGCTGCGCAGGCGGATGACGGTATTAATGAGCAATCCAGCTCCGATCACCGCAACCAGACAGAGCGCGACCTGAGAGGCAAGCAGACCGCTCATCCAACGTTGCTGATTTTGTCCTCCGGCCGACCCGGCTCCGCCCGATCGCATCATTTCGGAGAGGTCGGTCCGCGACAATCGGATCGCCGGGACAACTCCCAGCAACAATCCCGGCGAGGATCGAAACGCCAGCGGTGTAGGCGAGAACCCGCCAGTCGAGATGGATGGATTCCACGCGGCGGAGTCCGCCGCCGAAGATCGCAAGAATCCAGCGCAGACCGCCGATGGCGACAAGAATTCCCGCGGCTCCGCCGGTCACCGTCAGCAGGACGGACTCGGTCAGCAATTGGCGAATGATGCGGGGCCGGCTGGCGCCCACCGCCGAACGCAACGAAAGTTCCCGCATGCGTGCCGCGCCGCGGCTGAGCAGCAGGTTCGCGACGTTGGCGCAGGCGATCAGCAGGAGCAGGCTCACCACGCCCATCAGGATCCACAATTGCTGGGGCAGACTGACGCCGATGCCGTATTCCATCATTGGCAGCAGCAAGATCGTAGAGCCGAGGCGAGTTCCCTCATATTGATCCGGACGGAGCCGCCTCTGGACGGCCACCATTTCGGTGTGGGCCGCTTCAGGACTGACACCGTCGCGGAGGCGGCCGATCTCCAGTTGTGGCCGGTTCAACACGGAGTGACTGCTTCTTACGGGGCGAAGAGACTCGGGCAGGAGAACGGCAAATTCCAAATCGAGATCGAACTCACGCGGCAGGATGCCTATGACCGTGAAGTTACGATCGCCGCGGAAGTTTAGATCATCGCCGGACTGCGCCCCGAGAACGCCGCGCAGTGTTATCGTCTGGCCGAGGATGTTCGGGTCGCCACCGAATTGGCGCCTCCAGAGTTGGTCCTGTAGCATGACGACGTCGGCGGCCTGCTGATCGTCTTCTTCAGTCAGGCAGCGGCCGATTTGTGGATGCACACCTACTACCTGACAGAAATTCGAAGCGGCGAATCCAGCGGAGAGATTTTCCGGACGTTGCACGCCGATCAGCTTTAGGCTGGAGCGCCAGATTCCGGTAACGCCGTCGAATGTGTTCAGCTGTCCCCGAGCCTCATAGAAGCTCACCGGCGGTTGAAGGGAGGCCATCAAATCCTGTTCGTAGTAATAAAGGGTGGGCCCATATTGCAGCAGGTGGAATAAGCGGTCCGGCTCTTCCAACGGCAGCGGACGGATCAGGATGCCGTTTACCACACTGAAGACGGCGGTGTTTGCGCCGATGCCGAGGGCCAGGGTCAGGATAATGGTTGCGGTCAGAGCGGGGGCGCGGCGAAGGGAACGAATGCCGAAGCGCACGTCGCGAGCCAGCTCCTCCAGGAACCATAGCCACCGCGTCTGGCGGACCTCATCGCGGTAATGTTCGCGCGCGCCGAAGTCGAGCCTCGCTTTGCGGGCCGCCGCAGCGGGATCCATGCCGCCGGCGATCAGGCGATCAGTATGGGCTTCGATGTGATGCCGGATCTCGGCGTCCATCTCCGCTTCAAAGCGCGAAGTGGGGCGGAGGCGGTCCATGAATTTGGCGATGGCGTTCGAGCATGCTTCGGCTCCGGGGCGAGTCCCGCTACGGTTTCGCCGGTCCGGCCTCCAATGCGAGCTTCATAATCTCCGCCATCCGGTTCCAGCTTGCGGTCTCCGCGCGAAGCTCGCGGCGGCCCTTGGTGGTCAATTGATAAAACTTAGCGCGGCGATTGTTGTCCGAGACCCCCCACTCGGTCTCCAGCAGGCCGCGCTGCTCCAAGCGATACAGGGCCGGATAGAGTGCGCCTTGTTCGACCTCCAGCGCGTCGCCGGTCATCTGCTGGATCCGCAACAGGACGCCATAGCCGTGATGCCGTCCCAGGGAGACGGCTTTGAGGATCAGCAGATCCAGGGTTCCGGGAAGCAGGGGTTCGGGCAAGCGGCGACTCTCCTAATGCGTTTAGGGAAAGAGTACACCCACTCTCCTAAGCTGTCAAGGAGAGACCACCGTGTCCACTGGCCTTTCGCCCCGTTCGTCCCCCATGCGACACTGATCGGGTGACGCGCCGGGCTAGCCTGCGCGTGACGGAAGAGGTCTCCATGAAACGAATCCTGTTGCTGGGCTGCTTTGCGTTGCTGGTCGCGATTGCCGCGATCCAGGTGGGCGTCTCCCAAGGTCCCGGCTCCACAAAAGGCGGGGGCAAGGGCGGATTCAAAGGGAAAGGCGGACCCTTCGCGGCCCGCATGGCGTCACTGAATGATCCGTTTGTCGGCGTCACGACCAACGGCACGCCCGAGAAAGGCCTCTTCGGGATCCATTCCACCGGCGTCTCCACCGAGCCCGTGCGCAAGGCCACCGAAGCGTTCCTGGCCGCGATCCCCGAGGACCTGCGCGCCAAGTCCACCTTCCCCATCGACGACCTGGAATGGCGCAAGTGGTTCAACATTCACCTGGCCGAGCGCCAAGGCCTGGAGTTCACCGAGCTCACGGAAGCGCAGCGGAAGCTCGCGTTCGACATGCTGGCCGCCGGCCTCAGCGCCAAGGGCCTGAAGCTGTCGAAGGACATCATGCACCTGAACTATACGATCGCCGAGATCACCGGCAACTACGATGTCTACGGCGACCTGCTCTATAATCTGACCTTCATGGGGACGCCCTCGGCCACCGAGCCCTGGGGCTGGCAGATCGAAGGGCATCACCTGATTATCAATTACTTCGTGCTGGGCGACCAGGTCGTGATGACGCCGACCTTCATGGGCTCCGAGCCGGTGAAGGCCACCAGCGGCAAGTACGCCGGCACCGAGATCCTGACCACTGAAACCGAAAAGGGCCTGGCGATGATTCATGCGCTCGACGCCAGGCAGCAGGCCAAGGCGATCCTGAGTTCCAGCAAAACGAAGGACAACAACCTGGGCGAGGCCTACGAAGACAACCTGGTGCTGGATTACGCCGGCATCCAGGGCAAGGACCTGAACGATTCCCAGCGCGCGGTGCTGCTGGACCTGATCGGCGAGTACGTCGCCAACATGGATCCGGGCCATGCGCGCGTGAAGATGGACGAGGTCCGCCAGCACCTGGACCGAACCTACTTCGCCTGGATCGGCAAGACCGACGACGACAGCGTCTTCTACTATCGCGTCCATAGCCCGGTGATCCTGATCGAGTTTGATCACCAGCTACCGGTCGCCTTGAAGGGTCCGCGCGTCCCAAACCGCAAACACATCCATACCGTGGTCCGCACGCCGAACGGCAACGATTACGGGAAGGACCTGCTGCGGCTGCACTACGCACAAGCCCACTAGACGGTCGCCCGAGCGCAAAGATCGAAGAGCTAGCCGGCCTCGGCGCCCTCGGCAAGACTCGCCAGATCCAGTTCCTCTTTGTATTCCATCCGGATGTTCTGGATCAGCCAGCGCGTCACCCACAGGTACAGCCACGGAATCGGGATGATCAGGGCGCTCCCTAACACGGCCACAAGGATGCGCCACAGAATCTCGTGCCCTTTCCCATGGAACGAGAACCGGACGCCCCGCCCTTTCACCTGGGACGCCATCCAGCGATACATGCCTGCCACCGCCCACGCCCAGCCGACCACCGTATAGACGCTGGCGGCGGTCAACAGATACCAGCCCAGCAGGCCCCCATAGGAGCCTTCGAACGCGATATCCGGCGCCGGCGAACCGTCCGCCTTCCGCAGGGTCACATTAAAGACGAACCATTTGAGGATCGTTAGCACGATCGCCAGGAGCACCACCATGCTGCCGAGCATCACGGCGAAGACGGCCACCAGCCCTTCGTATTCCACCTCATTGAGCAGGAACTGCTGGAGGGCGAGCACCAGCACGTACAGGATGCTCCAGATGGCGATCTGCCCGCCGGTGCCCCGAAACTCGGCAGTGGTGCCGTCGCTGAAGGTCGTATGGCGGCAGAACCAGCGAGCCACGCCGGCGGTCGCCCAGGCCAGAGGAATCACGAAGATGGTCCCCACCAACAGGGCCAGGAGCCATCCGAAGAGCCCCAGTGCGCTTCCGGTGAAATCCAACGCGACCGGCGCACCCGGGACAGTTACTGTCCCCGGCATGACGGCGGGATCGCTTTGAGGCAGCGTCGCCCCGCAAGCGGCGCAATAGACCATTTCCGCCGACACCGGCGCACCACACTTCGGGCAGTTCATCAGAACTAATCTAGCCCATTCGGCCCGCGCCGTTGGGGTTTCCGGCGCGGCTATTCACCGGTCAGGTTATAGACCTGCTGGACGTGTTTCAGCATCGCGTCATGCTCCAGCTTCAGATCATGCAGCTTACCGGTCTTCAGATCGAACACCAGTCCATGAACACGCGGGAACCCGTTCTTCAGGAATCCCTTCTGCACGCAAGCCGCCTTCATGACGTTCAGGCACTGCTCCTGGACGTTCAATTCCACCAGCCGGTCCGCGCGCTTCTCTTCATCGGGGATCCCATCAAGTTCGGATTCGTGGTGCCGGTAGACGTCCCGAATGTTTCGCAGCCACGGATTCAGCAGACCCAGGTCCTTGGGTTGCATGGCCGCCTTGACGCCCCCACAGCCATAGTGGCCGGTCACCAGGATTTCTTTCACACCCAGATGCGCCACCGCGTACTCAATCACCGACATCGCGTTGAGGTCGACATTGCTCACCACATTGGCGATATTGCGGTGCACAAACACCTCACCCGAGCCCACGCCGAGCATCACGTTGGCAGGCACACGGCTATCGGAGCACCCGATATAGAGAAAATCCGGGGACTGCCCCTTGGATAACTCCTTGAAGTAGTTCCGATCCTGTTTCTTCATCGCCGCGACCCAATCACGGTTGTTCTTCAGAAGGCGCTTGTAGAGCATTTGGTCTGAGTGTAGCGTTCCGCACATCCTATCCGAAATCCCGATTTACCAGTAGAAAGACCATACGAATCCCTGCAACACGCAGCATGAACGCGACAGGCCCCCTCTGGCAGCACATAATTATAGGACATTCTTCGGGCCCGTGCCGCCCAACGCCGGCAGGCCCACAAAATCCGCTATGGAATCCCTATTTTCGTTCGAATCCCTGATGGCGCTGCTGACGTTGACGGTTCTGGAAATCGTCCTGGGCGTCGACAATATCGTCTTCATCAGCCTGCTGACCGGCAAGCTTCCCGCCGAGCAGCGCGGCAGGGCGCGCACCATGGGGCTCGGATTGGCGATGGGCACCCGCATCCTGCTGCTGCTTTCGCTGGTGTGGGTGATGGGTCTCACCCGCCCCTGGGTCACGATCCTGGGCCAGGAGGTCTCCGGCCGTGACGCGATCCTGCTGGCTGGCGGCCTGTTCCTGCTGTGGAAGAGCACCATGGAAATCCATGAGCGGCTGGAAGGCCCCGAGGATGAGCACGGTGTTCCGCGCTCCACGGTGACCTTTACCGGCGTCCTGATTCAGATCGCACTGCTCGACATCGTCTTCTCGCTGGACTCGGTGATCACCGCGATTGGCATGGCCGAGCGAGACCCTCATCATGATCGCCGCGGTGATGATCGCCGTCGGCTTCATGATGTACTCCTCCGGCGCCGTCAGCGATTTCGTCGAACGGCATCCCACGGTGAAGATGCTGGCGCTCAGCTTCCTGTTGCTGATCGGCATGGCGCTGGTCGCCGAAGGGCTGCACCAGCACATCCCGAAAGGCTACATTTACTTTTCCATGGGATTTTCGGTGCTCGTCGAGATGTTGAACCTACGCGCCAAGAAGCAGGGCCCGCCGGTGCATCTGCACCCGTCCGCCCGCGAGCCCAAGGGCTAGCCGAAAAATGGGGACAGACAGCTGATTTTCGCCTGGATGGTGATGCGAAAACAATTACCTACAGGTGCGAAAACGGTGCCTGTCCCCCATTTTTCACGTTCTTCGACAAACTCATAGGCCGCCTACTGCGGGATCACTGTCCCCGGACGCGCCGGCAGAGTTGCCGTGCGCTCCGGCGGAATCTGCTGATTCACCGCGTGCAGCATAATCGCCGCCATGGCGTAGTCGCCCATCACCGCGGTGAGTTCGAAGGCTCCCTGATCGCCGAAGTATTCCACCGTGTTCGCCCACACGTCCGACGTCAGGTTATGGTTGCGGAACAGTTGCCGCCCCATGCGAATGATGTTGGCCTCTTCCTTGCTGATGCCGACAAGATCCAAATCGTTCTTGACGATATTAATGACTTCCTCATCGACACCGGCTTCCCGCGCGTCCGGCTCATGCCCGGACCACTCGTACGCCTGATCCATCTCGCGCGAAGCCACCAGAATCGCGAGTTGCGTCTGCGCCGCCGTCAACGCGGTGTGCCCGCCGCGCAAATAGGAATTGAGGACATTCATCCCCTCGGCGACCCCGGGGCTATGCAACGATAAGCCGCCCGGCCCCCGCACCACAGCATAGGAACCCGCCCCGCCGAGCTTCTCATAGACTTCCTTGCCCAGCTCATCGAGATCCTCATACGGCACCGGAGCCATCCGGTTCAGCGACTCTGGATTCACATCGGGTGGAAGCGGCGCGCCCGGCACCAGCAGAGGCGCCTCGCCCATATCGCCTAGCTTGACCTGGCATCCGGCCAGCCCCAGCAGCCCGGCCGCGACCACGCCCGTCAGTATCGTTGCCCGCAGATTTCTCGCCATCCAAACTCCTTCCGCGCGACGTCCGAGCGGATCTATTCGTCCAACGCCGCTTTTTGCCGCGCGATCCGCTGCTCGCGCTCGTTGGCGAACCGCTGAATGCCCTTGAAGATCGACTCGGCATCCAGATGCGCCTCGGAGATCACGTCCGGTTCCAGCCCGCCCGTCAGCCATTCATCGTTCCAATCCGAGGTCAGCGAATATTCGTCGGTCAGCGGTCCCACATTGCGCAGCGGCCACACGCGCCGCGTTCCGGTGGTCACCACCATCAGGTCATACATCGCCCCCGGAGGCAATACCGCATCGCGATACGCCTGCGGCTGCCGGTCAAACAGCTCCTCGCTGATCGCCGCGATCACTTTGACGTTCACGCCCGCCTCTTCCAGCTCCGGCAGCGCCTTCATCAGGTTCACGGTCGAGCTCGATCCCTGCGTCACGACATACCCATGCTTGGGTTTGCCCGGCGCAAAGTCGCGAATCACGTAGAAGCCCTTGGCCGCCGCCCGCAGATCCGTATCGGCGAACGTATTGCGGTCCGCCACCGGGAAGTCCGGCCGCGCGACCTCAATGGAGATAATGCCGACCTTCTGCTCCCGCGCCGCGATCTCGGCCGCCGCGAAGTACCCCGGCGCGACGTCGTTGTAATCCCAGAAGCTCAGGTGAATCGTCTCCCCGCGCGGAAACAGCTTCCACACCTGCGGTGCAAAAATCCCGAAGTGCGTGCGGAAATCCGCTGCCGTCTCCGGCCCCGAGTGCCCCGCCAAGATATGCAGCACGCCGAGCCGGAACTTCGAATCCTGATTCTGCTGGCTCCACACGCGCGCCGGCAAATACATCAGCGGCGTGAAGGCGCCATAGGTTCCGCTGATCGCCCACAGACCCGCGAACTTCTCGGGATCCACTGACGCATTCTGCCCCACCAGCCCAATCGCGGTCGAGGCATTGCCGGCTTCCTGAATCGCGGCTTTGATACGCGTGCCCGCCGGATTCGTCTCCGGATCGTAGTGGCCCCACAGCGCGCCGTTCTCCAGATTGATCGAACCGGAAAGGTCCGCCGCCAGCGTCAGGAACCGGTTGCCGGTGACGTAGTTCACCCACTTGATGATTTCCGAAATCCCGCGCCGCGTTCCGGCCACCGCGCCCGGCTTCTCAAACAGCTTGATCGAGACTTCCTTCTCCTCGCCCGATCCCGGATTCGTGACCTTGACCTTCTGCGGCTCCTCCGGCAGATTCGCCACGCGCAGCCGATCGTCCTGGAACGGATCCGTCTTGGTATTGATCTTCAGCGGCAAGTCATCGGTCACCTGATCGCCGATCGCCACGAGCCGGTCTGCCAGCCACCGCCCGAGCCCGTTCTTCTCCAGAACGCTCAGCGCAATGTCCACGTTGGTCTTGAACTGAATCAGGCGCTCGGCTTCGCTTTTAACGGCACCGTCGCGAATCCCCTGGAATTTCACATCGAAGCGATTCTCGAACGTCGAGGCCAGCGCCTGGAAGTACTCCGAGTTCATCTTCATCGCATACGGATGGCTCGGATAGCTGACCACCTGTTTGCCGAAGCCCGGAATCTCGCCGTGAACCGCCGCCGGCCACCAGCCCTTGATCGTTTTGCCGATCATCACCATCGGACGCCGGTCGGCCGGATCCCATTCCTCCATCGACTTCAGCGCCGCGACCACCTGCCCGTAATCGTTCCCATCGTCGATCTTGAAGATGTTCCAGCCGTAGCTGGTCCACTGCTCCACCAGATCGTAGCCGTCATATTTGGCGTCGATCACGCCGCCGATCAACGCATCGTCGATGCCCGCGTTGTTATCGGAGACCATCAGGCGCAGCCGCTTACCGACCTTCATCGCCAGCCCTTGCGTCTTCAACTCCTGGGCGTGGCCTTCGGTCATCGCGAACTCGCCTTCGAATGCGATCACTTTGGGATGCTCAATCGGCGCGCCCACGATGTCCCAGTACGCGGCCTTGCCTGCCGCCAGCGCCAGCCCGACGCCCGAAGGTCCGCCGTTGACGTCATTGGTGACGTCGGTCGACTCGGCATGCCCGCTCAGCACGCGGATCCCGCGCAGCTTGGCCTGCTCAAACAGCGGATGATCGGCCAGCCCGGCATCGGAGAGCAGCGTCTTCAGCGCGCCCGCGCCGCGCCGGAACCCCAGCACGTCGACCGACAGCATCGCGTCGTTCGGGTCCACCTTATAGCGAGCCTCGCCCGTCGCCGCATGCGCCCGCGCCATCGCCTCGCCCATCAGGATCCACAACGCGTAACAGGTGGGGATGCAGTGCCCGCCGGCCAGCATGAACTTATCGCCGTAGGGATGCTTGGGACGCCGGTAGTCGTAGCGCAAACCCCCAAACTCGGGGCCCGCCAGATGCACCGCAACATTGTAGGGCGTGTACGCCAGCGGACCGCCAAAGTGCCCCGTCTGGGCATAGTTGCCCATCAGCACCAGCGTCATCGACGTCAGGAACCCGATGTCCTCCAGACGCTCTTTCTCCCAAGCGCCGGCCAAATCCGATACCGGCGAAACCCTGCTATATGCTGTCGATGCCAAAATCGCTACGCCTCCCCGTATGTCTGCCGAATGGCAATCCTGCATTATCTCAGATTCCGCCTCCTCTGCTCCTGCGAGAATGAAATTAAGATTTTTCGCGGAAAATATGGAACTGGCAAGACATCGCGACGCCGCGGGCACGACCTTTTTCCTTGCGCTCAGCTTCGCATTCGCCCTACCCGTCTTCGCCGACGCGCCCGATCCGGCCGTCTTTCGCCTGATCCCGCCCGATGCGGCGATCGCCGTCGGAGTGGACGCCGCGCGCACCCAGGGCAGCCCCATCAACGAACTGTTTTCCCTGCCGCCCGACCTTGGCAACGTCGACTATTACATTCGCGCCGAGAAGAACACCTCCACCGATTACTACTTGTTTGAGATCCACATCGGCGACCTTGCTCCGCTACCGGCCCCGCCCCCCGACGCAAACGCCAATGCCAACGCGGACCAGATCTATCGCGGCATTCCGCTCGTCGAATTCAGCTGGGGCGTCGCCGCGCAAATCACTCCGAACATCCGGATAGTGGGTTTCGAGAAGAACCTCCGCGAGGCCATCGACCGCTGGCTCGATCCAGTAGAAGTGGCGCCCTTCGCCCTATCCGCCGCCCACGCCGCAACGGACTACAACAACTGGATCGTCATCCATCACCCGGTGGACCTGCTCAATGACCTCGGCGAAACCCGCAACCTTCCCGGCTTCATCGTCAATGCGCTGGGCCGCGTCGGCGAAGCCACCGGAGGGGTCCTGATCGGCCCCACCATCAACCTCTATGCTGAACTCGCCTGCGACACGGAAGCCGACGCATCGGCCATTGCGGCGCTGGGCTCCGTGCTGCCGACGCTGCTAAAGACCATGAACACCGATCCGCTCTTCACGCGACTGATCAGCCTCGCCCAGGGATTCACGGTCCGCGCCAATGGAAATAAGGTCCGGGCAATGGCGTATCTGCCTGCGCAAGGCGTTCAGCAGATTGTGGATGAAATGAACGGCTCGCTATTGCAGCCGTAGTGCAGGGCTGCGGAGCTGCCATGCGTGAGCATGCGGGCTAGCTCTTCCCTTACGGTCGGGGTTCCGTTTTCCGTCTACTCCGGCAGCGTCAGCGCCACCAGTTCCGCGCCTTCCCGACCACCCACCGTCGCCACGATGTACTGCTTCCCATCGATCGCATAGGTCATCGGACCGCCGGTCACCGGACCCGGCAATTCCATCTCATGAATCACCGCGCCGGTCGCCTTGTTGATCACCCGCAGCTTGTTGCCGCCGCCGAACAGCAGCGTCTTGGTGACCAGGAGCGGCGAACGATCGCCACCGCCCAAGGTATTCGGATCGATGCCCGCCTCGCGCACGATCGGATTGTCCGCGATCCTTTGCGACACGGTTCCATTCGGGATCATCCAGGCATGCTCTCCGGTGTTCAGATCGATCGCCGTGATGCGGCCATAGGGCGGTTTCACCAGCGGCAGCCCCTGCACGTTCGGACCGCCCAGCGCGCCACCGGCAATGTATTCCATCTGCGAACGGTCCGGATCGTGGATCAGCGAGGAAATATAAGGATTGTTCACCGAGGGAATGTACAGCATGCCCGTCTCCGGATCCGCCGAAGCCCCCGTCCAGTTTGCGCCGCCACCGGCGCCCGGCAACTGGAACGTTCCCTCCTTGCCGTCCGCGCCCTTCACGATCGGCGGCGTAAAGATTGGACCCAGGTTGTAGCGCTGCGCGAACGCCACCGCCTCCTGCTTCAGCTCCGGCGTGAAGTCAACCAGGATGTCGTCGGAATAGCCCTGATAGTCGAACGCAGCCGGCTTGGTGGGGAACGGTTGCGTCGGCGAGGTCTGCTCCAGCGGCACATTGGACTGCGGCACCGGACGCTCCTCCATCGGCCACACCGGTTCGCCCGTCTCACGATTGAACACATAGGTGAACGCCTGCTTGGTCACCTGCGCCACCGCCGGAATCCGCGACACCGTTCACCGTCACGTTCAGCAGAACCGGCGCGGCCGGAATATCCCAATCCCACAGGTCATGATGGATCAACTGGAAATGCCAAACCCGCTCACCCGTCGCCGCATCCAGCGCGACCACGCTATCGCCGAACAGATTGTCGCCCGGACGATGCCCACCATAAAGATCGCCCGAAGCCATCTCGGTCGGGATGTAGACCAGCCCGCGTTCGGTATCCGCCGTCAGCGGACCCCATGCGCCCGTATTGCCCGCGATCAGATTCGATTCATTGCCCCAGGTCTCGGCCCCGTACTCTCCCGCCGATGGCACGGTATGGAACGTCCAGACCAACTCGCCGGTATGAACGTTGTAGCCACGAATGTAGCCCGGCACGTTGCGAATCGTCGGCAGCGCCACACCGACGCCGCTCGCCATCCCCACTACAATCGTGTCGCCCACGACGATCGCCGGCGACGTCAACCCGATCTTGCCCGGCTCCGGCTCATCGCGCAAACCAACCCACAGGTCCACCAGCCCGTCGGCGCCAAAATCTTCCATCAGATCCCCGTTGGCCGCATCCAGCACAAACATCTGATAGCCCGGCGAGACAACGATGATGCGCTCCTGCTCGCCATCGGTCCAGTACGCCAGTCCGCGATTGTTCACGCGCACCGCGCCGCGATCTTCCTCCGCCAGCCGGAACGTCCACAGCGATTCGCCAGTCTTGGCGTCGGCCGCCACCACCGTCCGCGTTACCCCGGCCGTGAAGTACAGCTTCCCGCCGACCATCAGCGGCGTGACCTCCGACGATGCCTGCGGTGAAGGACCGAAATTCGTCATCTTGAAGCGCCACGCGACCTTCAACTGATCCACGTTCGAGGCGTCAATCTGATCCAGCGGAGAATACCGAGTGGAATAATCGTCGCCACCGTAATAGCGCCATTCGCCGTTCTCAGTACCGGTCTGCGCGGCCAGCGGCATCACCGCGGTCAGGACGCCCAGCACGCCGATGGCCGGACGAATTCGGGAGATGGACATGGCGCTTCGCAGGAACTTGGAGGGGTTGAAATGCATCATGGGGAAACCTGTTTCCTTCTCCGGGCGATTATAAGTCATCGGGACGGGGACAGGCTTGCAACACTCCGGTGATCCGCTGCGTAGGCGGCTCTCCGGCCCGACGAATCGTCCTACAAGCCTCGGCTCCTCGCAGCCTGTCCCCACAACTCGCGCGCAGACCAGGGCAGCCTGCTTACCCCTCCCCGCGAATCAAATCCGCGTAGCTCTCACGCTCCCGGACCACCCGCCAGGAACCGCCCTCGATCATGACTTCCGCCGCCCTTGGCCGCGAGTTATACGTCGAAGCCATCGTGAACCCGTACGCCCCAGCGGTCATCACCGCCATCAGGTCGCCCGGGAACACCTCCGGCAGCGAGATCCCCTTGGCCAGGAAATCCCCGCTCTCGCAGATCGGACCCACCACGTCCGCGGTCAACGAATTCCGATTCGCCGCGCGCACCGGCAGGATCTCGTGATGCGCCTTGATACAGCGCCGGACGCAGCAGATCGTTCATCGCCGCATCGGTCACCACGAACTCTTTGCTCCCGGTCCGCTTGCGATACAGGACCCGCGTCAGCAGCACGCCCGCACCACCCACGAGCGACCGCCCCGGCTCCACCATCACGTGCAGCCCTTGGCCGGTTACTTTCTCCACGAGCCCGGACACAAACTCCCCAATCGCCGGCACCGGATCGTTCGGCTTATAGGCGACTCCCAGCCCACCGCCGAGGTCCGCATGCTCAATCGCAATCCCCTTGGCGCGCAACCGTCCGACGAGTTCCAGCACACGATCCACGGCCTGATCCACCGGCTTTGAATCGAACAGCTGCGACCCCACGTGACAGCTCACGCCCTCGACCCGCAAGTTCCCGAGCTTTGCCGCCCGCTCATACACACCCTCAGCCTGATCGATATCAATGCCGAACTTGTTCGCCTTGCTGCCCGTGGAAATGTATTCGTGCGTATCGGTCTTCACGTCCGGATTCACGCGCAGCGCCACCCGAGCCTTGATTCCGCGCCGGTGCGCCAACGAATCAATCAGCGCGATCTCCGGCTCCGACTCGCAATTGAACGCGAAGATCCCCGCCTCCAGCGCCTCATCGATCTCGGCCGCCGTCTTCCCGACCCCTGAGAACACGACCTTACCCGGATCGCCGCCAGCCCGCAAAACCCGGTATAGCTCGCCGCCGGAGACGATATCGAACCCCGCCCCCGCCGCGGCCAGCATCCTCAAAATCGCCAGATTGCTGTTGGCCTTCACCGCATAGCAAACCGTATGCGGCACGCCGCCGAACGCCCGATCGTAGGCGCGGAAATTCTCCAGGATCACCTCGCCCGCATAGACGTAGCACGGCGTCCCCGCCTTGGCCGCGATATCGGCCAGATCCACCCCGCCATAGCCTAAGGCGCGGCCCTGATATTCAAATGGTTTCATGATGTAACGCGAAGAACGATCACGGTCTGATCGTCGAACACCGGCTTGGCGCTCCGGAAGGTATCCACCCGCTCAATGATGGCGTCGGCGATTTCCTTGGGAGAACCCGCGCCGTGCTTTTTCAGCAGCCGCCGGACCCGCCCCCGCGAGAACTCCTCGCCCTTGGGATTGTTTTGATCCTCAACGCCGTCGGAATACAGCAGAATCGTATCGCCGTGCTCGAGGTCCAGCGTGATCTCGTCATACTCGCGCCGGTCCAAGAGCCCGATCGGGACACCCTCAATCTTTTTCTCAATCACCTTCCCGTCGCGCAGGATCATCGGCGGTGACATCCCCGCGTTCGCCAGCCGCATCTGTCCGGTGATCGGCTGCCAGAAGGCGACCAGCAACGTCGCATACTGCGCGTCCACTTTCCGTTCCAGCAACTTCTCATTCAGCGACTTCAGCAGCAGCGCGGGCGTCTTGCGACGCGTCGCGATCGTGCGTAACAGTCCCGTGATCAGCGCCCCAAACAACGCCGCCGCCGCACCCTTCCCGCTGACATCGCCGAACGCCAGCACGCTGCCTTGATCGCCATTTTCGAAGAAATCATAGAGGTCGCCCGACACTTCCCGCGCCGGCCGCGACCGCACCGCGACCTCCAGCCCATTCAGTTCCGGAGCCGACTCGCGCAGCAGCCGCTGCAAGCGCCTCGCCGCCCTGAGGTTCTGCTCCATCCGCTGCTCGCGCTGGGCAAGCTCTTCATACAGCCGGGCGTTCTCAATCGAAATCGCGATCTGCTGCGCCAGCAACAGCAGCGTCCGCTCATGGTCATCGGTGAAGGCATCCGGACGCTCACTTTCGACATCCACTACGCCCACCACACGGCCCTGCACGATCAACGGCACCGCCAATTCGCTGTGAATCCCCTCATGCGAGGCGACATACCGCGGATCGGTCGCCGTATTCGCCACGCGCACCGCTTCCCGATTCTTCGCCGCCGCGCCCGTCAGCCCCTCCCACAGCGGAATATTTTCGATATACACCCGCTTGTCATACCGGACGCTGAAACTGTTGCGCAGCACGCCCGCCTCCTCGTCCAGCAGGAACACCGCGAACGCATCGTAGTTCATCAGCGCGCGCACCGCCGCCGCGATCTTCGTCAGCAACTGATCCAGATCCAGAATCGAGCTGAACTCGCGCGACAACTTCGCCAGCGTCCGCAGCGTCCGATTCTGCCGCTCCACGCGCCGATACAGCCGAGCATTATCGATCGATACGCCCACCCGCGAACCGATCAGGCTCAGCATCGCCTGCTCTTCATCGGAATACGCGTTTGGTCGCGTGCTCTGCACATCCAGCACGCCGACTAACCGCCCCCGAGCCATCATCGGCACCGCCAGCTCACTGCGCACCGCATCCAGCGCGTTTAAATACCGCGGATCGTCGCGCACATCGCCGGAGATCACCGCTTGGCGCGTCGACGCCGCCGCTCCCACCATCCCCTCATCCAGCGGGATGACCAGGTTCCGCACGATCTCCTCGCGATGCCCGATCGAATACCGGATGATCAGCCCCTTCCGGCGCTCGCTGTACAGCAGAATCGCGAACAGGTCATAGGGGATCACCTCGCGCACGGTCGCCGCGATGGCCGCCAGCCGCTCATCGAGGTCCAGAGTTTCCGCAATGATGCGTGAGACCTCCAGCAGGAAGTCCAAAAACTCCGGACGCTCATGCATCCGGCGCTCTGGTGTGAGTTGCGTGTCCATCTTGCTTATCTACGCGTTTTGCCCTGCGCTTCGCGATTCATTTCCTCGCGCTCGGCCTGGGCGATCGCCACGCCCGCGCTGGTGCCGATCCGGTTCGCTCCGGCCGCGATCATGGCCCTCGCATCGGCTAGCGTTCGGACTCCTCCCGAAGCCTTCACACCCACGCCAGAGCCACCTTCCCCGTCTGGCGCAGGTCCAACGGTAACACGCATTAAAGCGACATCGCTTGCCGTTGCGCCTCCCCCAGCGAAGCCCGTCGACGTCTTCACAAAATCCGCCCCAGCATCCTTGGCCGCCCGGCATCCGGCGACCTTCTGTTCATCCGTCAACAGCGCTGTTTCCAGAATCACTTTCACGATTGCGTCACCCGAACGCGCCGCCCGAACGACCACTTCAATGTCGTGCCGTACAGCATCGATATTCCCCGCCCGAAGCTCACCGATGTTCAGCACCATATCGAGCTCCGACGCCCCATCGGCGATCGCCTGCTCCGCTTCGAACGCTTTCACCGAACTCACATTCGCCCCCAGCGGAAACCCCACCACTGTGGCGACCTTCACCGAGCTTCCTCGCAGCCGATCCGCCGCGCGCCGCACCCAGTACGGATTCACGCACACCGCCGCGAAGCGCCATTCCACGGCCTCATCGCACAACCGGTCAATCTCCTCGGCGGTAGCATCCGGACGCAGCAACGTGTGATCGATCAGACTGGCAATCGGAAACATAAGAGAAGGCGCACGTTTCCCAAATCTGGGTGTTTACGGGGCGACCCTCTCATCATAATCCGCCCCGTCGGCACCTCGGAATTCGCCCCAACTCCACCACGGTGTTTCCGCGGGAACTGCACCGGGCCTCGCACCCCACGCCCCATGACGCGCCCCAATCCGCTGCCGCTATCATTGAAAGATCATGTCTGACGCAGCCACCACCGCTCCCTCGGTCATCGACCTCGAGAAGCAGTACCTGTTTCAAAACTACGGCCGCTTACCGCTCGTCCTGGCGCGCGGCAAAGGCTGCTATGTCTATGACACCAGCGGCCAGCATTACCTGGACCTGATTGCCGGCATCGGCGTGAATTCGCTGGGCCACGCGCATCCCCGCATCACCAAGGTGATCCGCGACCAGGCCGGCTTGATGCTGCACTGCTCGAACCTTTACTATCACGAGTATCAGGCTCCGCTCGCCAAGCGGATCGTCGAAACCAGCGGCATGGATCGCGTCTTCTTCTGCAACTCCGGCACCGAGGCCAACGAAGCCGCGCTCAAGATCTGCCGCGCCCACGGCCAGAAGATCAGCGCCGACAAATACGAAACCATCGCGCTCTACGATTCCTTCCATGGGCGGACCTTCGGCGCGCTCTCCATCACCGGCCAAGCCAAGTACCGCGAGCCGTTCGGCCCCATGCCCCCGGGCGCGAAGTTCGTCCACCGGAACAACATCCAGGAGCTCGAAGCCGCCGTCGGCCCCAACACCTGCGGCATCTTCCTGGAGCTGGTGCAAGGCGAAGGCGGCATCAATCCGCTCAACGAGGACTACATCCGCAAGGCGCGCGAGCTCGCCGACAAGCACAACGCCATGCTGGTCTTCGACGAGATCCAATGCGGTGTCGGCCGCCCTGGGACCTATTACTCGTATCAGATGCTGAACCAGCCGGTGATGCCCGACGTGATCACCGCCGCAAAGCCCATCGCCTGCGGACTCCCGCTGGCGTTTGTGGCCTCCACCGAGGCGGCGTCACAGATGCTGCCCGCCGGCCAACACGGAACCACCTACGGCGGCGGACCGCTTACCACGCGCGTCGCCCTGGAGTTCTACGACATCCTTGAGGAACTGCTGCCCAACATCATCCACGTCGGCGGCTATTTCCGCATGCAGCTGATGGAGCTCGCCAAGCGCTTCGGCTTCATCAAGGAAGTGCGCGGCTTCGGCCTGATGATCGGCGTCGAAATCGACTTCCCCTGCAAGCAGATCGTGCTCGACGCAATGGCGAAAGGCGTCCTGATCAACTGCACGCAGACCAACGTCCTGCGCGCCCTGCCGCCCTACATCCTCAGCGAACAGGATGTCGACTACGCTATCGGCGTCCTCGGCTCGATCTTCGAAACCGCCAAACCCCCGGCCGAATAAGGGGGGCCGGGGTTCACCCGGCGGGAGGCATTTGCCTCCCAATCCGCGAAGCGTCGACTCGAAGCAGTCCGTTCCGCGAACGGGGACAGGCTTGCAACGAATCACAACTCCGCTACGCAAGCCCCCTTCCGGCCCGACGAGCCCTTCAACAAGCTACGACAACTCCCTCGCACCCTGTCCCCATCCGGAGAAGCGCCAACGTCACCTGCACATCAGGTGCCCAAACGCGGCGGAGCCGCTACAACAAATGGTGATGCCCCGCCTTCTCCAGCAACTTCACCAGATCCCCGACCTGCTGCGCCCGCTTCCGATCCGCCACTAATAGCGCATCCTCGGTATCGACAATGATCAAATCGTCCACACCCAGCATCGCGACGACCTTCCCCCGAGCGCTCACATAATTCCCCGAACTCTCCTGCACCAGGCTCGGCGCATTGATCGCATTGCCCGCCTTGTCCGGCTTGTGCAGCTCATACACCGCGTTCCAACTGCCGACATCGTTCCACCCGATATCCCCCGCCGGAATCCCCAGCACATTCCCGGCCCGCTCCAGCACCGCGAAATCGATCGAGATGTTCTCGCACAGCGGAAACGCCTCGCCCAACCGCTTGGCAAACCCGCGCGAGCCCAGTTTCGGCAAGCTCGCCAGCACCGCCGCCGTCTTCGGCTGATACCGCCGCAACGCATCCAGCATCGCCGAGGTCCGGAAAAAGAACATCCCCGCGTTCCAATAAAAATTCCCCGACCTCAAAAACCGCGCCGCCGTCTTCTCATCCGGCTTCTCCCGGAACCGCCGGACCTTCAGAGCCGCCGGCTTCCCGCCCGCCTGCGCCTCCAGTTCTTTCTTCGGGAACTCGATGTACCCGTATCCGGTCTCAGCCCAGCGCGGCTGAATCCCCAGCACCACGATCGGGGCTTCGTCCTGCTTGGCGTCGCCTTGCTTTGGGCCCCGCTGAGCCGCCTGAAACGCCGACTTCACCAGCCGCACAAACGGCTTGGGCTTCGCGATCACATGATCCGCGGGAAACACGCCCATCACCGCATCCGGATCTTTCTGCTGCATCAACTGCGCCGCGAGCCCAATCGCCGGAGCCGTATTGCGCTGCGCCGGCTCAGCCAGAATCTGCGACGCCGGGACCTCCGGCAACTGCTTCACGATCTCCCGCCGCAGATGATCGTTGGTCAGGATCCAGATCCGCTCCGGCGGCAACACCGGCCGCAGGCGATCCACGGTCTGCTGGATCAGGCTGCGCTCGCCGAACAGACGCAGCACCTGCTTGGCGTTGGCCCTCCGGCTCATCGGCCAGAAGCGCGTTCCCCGCCCCCCGGCGAGGATCAATCCGTAATGATGTTTCATGATTCGGCCCCTTTGAGGTCCGCAGGAAGGAAGGTCAGTTGATCGGGTAGCCGCGGATCAGCTTGAACGTCCGATCCCAGCGCGTCTTGGTGAAGAAATTGGTTGCCAGATCGACGAAGTGCCCCACGCTGTAGCCCACCAGATCCGACGTCGGCGCATCATACGACCAGAACACAAACAGCGGCTTGCCGATGATGTAGTCGCGCGGCACCAGCCCCCAATACCGCGAATCCAACGAATTGTCGCGATTGTCGCCCATCGCGAAATAAAACCCGTCCGGGATCACCAGTTCGCCGCCCTTCACATGCGCCAGCATCTCCTGGGCGCGCTCCAGCATGGCCAGCCCGTCCACGATACCCGGATTCTGATATACCGCCATGGGCGGCGGACCCGGAAAGTTATCGCGATACGGCTCAATATTCGGCAGAATGTGGCGCGCATAGGGCTCGGTCAGCGGCTTACCGTTCAGATGGACCACCTTATCGACGATCTTAATGTGATCCCCCGGGATCCCGATCACCCGCTTCACATAGTTCTGCCGGATGTCCATCGGATAGCGGAACACGATCACGTCACCGCGCTTGACTGGCGTGTACGGCAGCAGCCACTTGCTGACCGGCCCGTCCGGCGCGTACGACAGCTTGTCCACCAGCAGGTGGTCGCCCACCATCACGGTGGTGTCCATTGACGGCGTCGGCACGATGAACGCCTGCACCAGCGTCGTGGTGCCGAACACCAGAATCAGGATGTTCAAGGCCCACTCGTTCACAAAGGCCTTCACGGAATCGGCGAATTTGTTCATGAAAGTAGCGCCGGACCTAATCCAGCGGGTAGCCGTGAATCAACTGGAACGTGCGGTTCCAGCGCGTCTTGCCAAAAAAATTCCTGGACAGGTCAATCAGGTGATCCAGGCTGATGGACGAACTGTTGAGCTGATCGGTAGGCGCGTCATACGACCAATAGATGATCAGCGGCTTTCCAATGATGTTTTCCCGCGGCACGAATCCCCAGTAGCGCGAATCCAGAGAGAAATCCCGGTTATCGCCCATCGCGAAGTAGTGCCCTTCCGGCACCACCACCTCGCCGTTCACCACATCGGTCTCCAGCATCTCGATCGCGCCATCCTCCAGCGGCCCGTTCGGCTCAGTGGGAAAGTTGTCGCGATACGTATCGGAGTAGGTGGCCTTGTGATAGGTGTAGGGTTCATCCAGCCGCTCGCCGTTCACGAAGACCTGCTGATCCACGATCTTGATATGATCCCCCGGCACCCCGATGCACCGCTTCACGAACGTCTGCGAGATGTCCACCGGATAGCGGAACACAATGATGTCGCCGCGCTTGACCTCGGTGTACGGCAGCAGGTACTGGCTGATGCCTCCCGGAGGCGCGTACGCCAGCTTATCCACCAGCAGATGATCGCCCACCAGCAGCGTGTCTTCCATGGACCCGGTCGGGATCACATACGCCTGCACCAGCGTCGTCGTCAAAAACAGCAGCAGGATGATGGTGATCGTCCACTCGGCCAGCGTCGAACGCTGCGGCTCGCGATCCTCGTCTTCCTCTTCTTCGACCACCGTCTGGACCGCCAGCCCGCCTTCGACCCCGGCGGCATAACCGGGTCCTTCCGGACCCACGCCCGGAACGGCGCCTTCGGTCGTCGAGCTTGTGCGGAATTCCCCCGGGTCCACCCCGGCCAGCCACATCTGTTGCTCAGGATCGCCCAGCGGCGGAGCCCCGGCGGAATCTAAATCCGTCGGCACCGGGAGCAATTCGTCGTGCTCGGCGGGAGCGGGCAGAAGCGGCTCGGCGTCGTTCTGTCCCATCGCGCCAGACTCGTTTGATTCCAGCCCGGCGGGTTCCGGGACGCGAACCGGCTCGGGAGACCCAGCCTCGGGCGCAACGCTGTCGGCGTGAGCCTCAGCGGCAACTTCCGCCGCGGTCTCGCTTTCGGAATGGACCTCCGGCGTCACCTCGCCCGGCGAAGCGGCCTCGGCACCCTGAGCGGGTGCACCTTCCCCCGCATCCGGCTCGCCAGACCCGCCTGCTTGCCGCACAACTCCGTTGACGCCAGGGGTCGAGCCCGGCGCAGGGGATTCTGAGGCAGGGTCCGGGGAAGCGTCTACAGAGTCGTGCTCCAACTCCGGCCTGCTGTTCTCCTCGGTCACTGCCTCCTATCTTACCTGAATGGCTCGCCCGCTCCACCGGAACCCGCTCCCGCCTCCACCGCGAAAATGCGGCGAAACCCACGAACTCGGGGGGCCGAGGTTCACTCGGCGGGAAGGTTCACCTTCCCCATCCGCGAAGCGTATCTCACATCCCGATGGTCGGCGCGTGGGCGCGGCCACGCCCCGCATGAGCTTTCAATCTCATCCCCCGAGCATCCTGTCCCTACTCCGTGTTCCCCCCAAAAGCGAGATGTTCCCGCAGGTGAGTTGCCCAGACGGTGCGGAGCACCTTGCACACCACCCCACAATCCCGCTAGCCTAACCCTTCAACCTCCTTGTGCGAGCTTTCCCCCGCTGCCCGGCCATGCAGCGCCCAAGCATCCCATGCCCAAAGGCTCCATTTTCAAAACCAAGAGCATCGCGGACCTCATCGCCGCCAGCGAGCACCCCAACGCCCGCCTCCACCGCACGCTCGGCCTGGGGAGCCTGATCGCGCTCGGCATCGGCTCGGTCATCGGAGCCGGCATCTTCACCATGACCGGAACCGCCGCGGCCGGCATGGAGTTCAGCTACGAATCGATCCTTAAGGCCCCGCTGCTCGACCTCATCCTCCACGGATCGGACGCCGTCGGCCTCAGCGGACGTCCCGGCGCGGGCCCCGGCCTCTCGCTCTCCTTCATCCTGGTCGCGATCGCCTGCGGCTTCGCCGCCCTCTGCTACGCCGAACTCGCCTCCATGATCCCGGTCGCCGGCAGCGCCTACACTTACGCCTACGCCACCATGGGCGAAATCATCGCCTGGATCATCGGCTGGGACCTCATCCTCGAATACGCGGTCGGCAACATGGCGGTCGCGGTTGGCTTCTCCGCCTATTTCAACGACCTCATCGAAAGCGTCGCCGGAGTGCGCCTGCCAGAATCGCTCTCGAACCCCGTCTTTATCGAAGGCGTGCCCACCGGAGCCTATTTCAACCTGCCCGCCTTCATCCTGATCACCCTGATCACCTTCGTTCTGCTGCGCGGCATCGGCGAATCGGCGCGCGTCAACAATGTGATGGTAGTCCTCAAGGTCCTGGTGATCCTGGCCTTCATCTTCGGCGCGTCCCAATCCATCAACACCGCCAACTGGACCCCTTTCATGCCCAACGGATTCTCCGGCGTCATCACCGGCGGAGCCCTGGTCTTCTTCGCCTACATCGGTTTTGATTCCATCTCCACCGCGGCCGAGGAATGCAAGGACCCGCAGCGCACTCTCCCTCTCGGCATCATCATTACCCTGGGCGCTTGCACGATCCTCTATTGCGCCGTATCCCTGGTGCTCACCGGCATCGTCCCCTGGCAGACGCTCGACAACGCCGCCCCGGTCTCGAATGCCCTCCGCGACCTCGGCTATGAACGCCTGCGCATCTTCGTCAGCTTCGGCGCGACGCTCGGCATGATGTCCTCGCTGATGATTTTTCAGTACGGGCAAATCCGCATCTGGTACGTGATGGGCCGCGACCGTCTCCTGCCGGACCGCTTCGCCAACATCGACCTCAAGCACCGCAGCCCCACCACGGCCACCTGGATCGCCGGCGCCATCGTCGGCGTCGGCGCGGGCATCCTCGACATCGGCACCCTGGGCGACCTCACCAACATCGGCACCCTGTTCGCCTTCTGCATCGTCTCCGGCGGCGTCATCGTCCTCCGCCGCACCCAGCCCGACCACCCACGCAGCTTCCGCGTTCCCCTGGTCCCCTGGATCCCCGCCCTCGCGATCCTGTGCTGTTTCGGGCTGATGCTGGGCCTGCCGGTCGAAACCTGGCTGCGCTTCTTCATCTGGCTCGGCCTGGGGCTGGCGATCTACTTCGGCTACGGCCGCAAGCGCACCGCCCTCTACCCGCACTAGCCAAGGAGGGTGGGCTTGAGCCCGCGCGAGCTTTCAAGCTCGCAGCCCCTCCTCATCCCCTACGGATACTGCCGCACATGCAGCTCGATACAGGAACTCCCTTTTAACCGCTCAGCGAGCTCCGGAGTTGCCGCAATCAACGTCCACGTGAACTCATCCCGCGACAGAACGACGAGCCCTTCGCGCTCCAGAACCCCTGGATTGTGCAGTTCATTCAGCACCCAGATCTTCGGCTCGTCGCTATTCCTCGCCGCCAGCTCCGGCTCCCCCGTACCCGCCTCATCGAACACCGTCCGGTACGTCGGACCACCCTCCATATCGCGGTAGAAATTCAACGCCGGATGGATAGGGCCATCCGCCCAGCACCCGATCAACCCCCTCGGTCTCATACAGACACTGGAGCGCCGCATGGACCTGCCGCGTATCGGAATTCCAATACCATTCCTCAAAGTACTCTGAGCGCAAACAGAAGACGAAATACGAGGCAAGCAACAACTGGCTCCCGATCGCGACCCCGCGCAAGATACGGAACCCGCGGCCGAACCCCTGCCCCGATACCATCAACGGCACAAACAACGCGCCGAATACCAAGGGAACGAAATACAAGGTCGTCCGATCCTTTGGCAACAGCACGTCGAAGCCCCGGTGCAGGATCACCAGCGCACCCAGCGTCGCCGCCGCCGCGAATCCCAGCACCGCGGAAAGCTCCAGTGCCAGCCGGCGTCCGTCCCCCGCCGAAGCCTCCTGCACCCGACCGCCTCGCCAGGCGAGCAACTCCCAGCCACAGCAAGCTCAACCCCGCCGAGACCGGAAGCAGGAATGGTTTGATCTCGTCATACCACTTGCCAAAGATGCGATTCATGAACTCGGGGTTGGGTCGCGTCATCAACGCCTCGCGCATGCTGTCCCACATCTCCGCCCAGGTTCTGCGAGCCATACCAGAGCTGTCCCTCCGGCCAATCCAGCACCATCGGCAGCGGCCCCATCACCGTCAGCACCGTCGCCGGCACGACAAACGCGGCAAGGACGGCAACCCGTCGCGACGAGTACAGCAGGGTCCAGGCCAACAACGCCAGCCAGACAAATGCGCACGCAAACGCAAAAGAAAAATTCGAGGCGAACGACAACGCCACCGCCGCCGAAGCGATGCCCGCGCCCCACACAGGCGAGCCCCGCCGTCCCTCCAGATGCCACCCCGCTACCGTCGCAATCGCCAGCATCAGGAATCCCAGCGCCATCCCGTAGCCGCGCGCGGCGACCATATAATCCATCACGAACGGGTTGTAGACCAGGCACAACAGCAACCCCCACTGCGCCGCGCGGCTGGCCGCGCCAAAGCCCCCCGCGGCCACCTGAGCGAACTCCAGGCCCCGGCACAACCGGTACACGCTGCCCACATACAGCGCCGCGCCCATCAGCGTCGGCAGCCGCAGGGTGAACTCCGACAACCCAAACAGCCGCGTGGCGAGGCGCATGAGCATCGTGTTCAGCAAGTGATTATTCGATGCGGCCGTCCACTGATGGGGATAGCCATAGCGAATGAACGCCACGTAGGTGGTGGCTTCGTCAATGGTGATGCTCTGGACAAACGCCCGGATCGCCGACCACACCACGGCAAAGATCGCAGCGGCCAGCAGCCCACGCCCGGCCCAGTCCCTAGGCACGCGCCACCAGGTGGAACCGGCAGGATTCGCCGGAGGATCACCCACCGGCACGGTGCGCTCCTCCATCACTGTGCGCGCCACCCGCTACTCCGCCGCATAATACCCATCCCGAGCCTGCACCTTCAGCCCCTTCGGAACCTTCACCCGAATCTCGCGATAGCCCCGCTTGCCGCGCTCCCCGGCGTTCGATGTATAGCCCAAACTGTACTGACTCCGGAGCTCCTCATTCAGCAAGCGGAACCCATCCTCCAGGCTCGTGGCCCCGGCGATATCGAACACGGCTCCACCGGTCTTCTCCGCGAGCTTTTTCAGCGCCTTCTCCCCGCGCCGCAGATTGTTCCGAGCCGGCCCTGGGATGTTGAAGCGGAACACATCCTGATCGAAGACGCGAATCGGGTAGACCATTACATCGGCTCGCAGCGCGGCTTCGATGGCGCCGTCCACATCCGACTGACTCGCCGTATCCACGCCATCGGAGATCACCGCGATCGTCTTCCGCCCGGACAATTCGCCCAATACACCCGATGCCCCCCGAACCGCATCAAACAACGCGGTCCCTTCCGCAATCGGCTCCAGGTCGCCATTGGGTTTCGTCGGAACCTCCAGCGCATCCAGCCCCCGATCGATCTCCGCAACGTCGGTTGTGGGCTCCAACGCCAAGCCTACCGAACGGTTGAAGCCCACCAGAAAGACCTCGTCTTCGTTTTCCGATGTGCTCTCGCTCTGAACAACCTCGCGCAGGAAATCCCGGGCCGCCTCCCGCTGCTCCGCGATCACCGACCGCTGGCTCCCGCTCAGATCAAACAGCAGCCCCAGCGTCAGCGGCACATCCGTGCGCGCGGAAAAGTAGCGGATCTCCTGCTCGCGGCCGTCTTCCTTGAGTTCGAAGTCCTCGCGCGTCAGATCGGTGACCAGCTTCCCGTCCCGGTCCCGCACCGTCGCGAAGACGTCGACCACAGCCACGCCCGTCGAAAACGTCGCGTCCTGCCACGCGCCTAGCCTCGACGCAGCAATCCCCACGCCCGCCAGCCGCAGCCAATCCCGTCGTGAGAACTGGCGTGAAACCCCGCGCGAATATTGGCCGCCCATTTGCCGCGAAATCCGACGGGAAATTAAGTGGGAATGGCCCGGCAACCACATCGTCACCAGTGTATCGACCCGCGCCGATCCAAGCACGGCCCACATTCAGAAGCGCAAGCGATAGCGCGCGCCAACGGATTCGACCACAACCCACACCGCCGACCGCACCAGCGCCACCAGCCCCCGCTCCCCACCACCTTCTGGCTCCTGGCTTCTGGCCCCTGGCTTCTGGCTCCTGACTTCCGGCTCTTACATTCTCTCCACGCACAAAAAGGGCAGACCCGCCGACCCCCAACGGTCCGCGTGCCTGCCCTCTGTTTCTGAGATTTCTAAAACCGCGCCTAGCGCTTCGACTGGCCTTTGACGATCTTCTTTATCTTGTGCTTATTCGACCCGCGAGGCACATCATCCGGGCGCTTCGCCTTCGGCGGCGCCGCCTTCCGAGCCTTCCGCTTCTGCGCCTTGCGCTCTTCCCGATCCGTTACGTGCTTGGTATTCATTCGACCTTTATCCCTGCGTATTTTGCTACTAGTTTCTTCAGCCCGTGACCGGGAAAATTCACCGTCACCTTGGCATCCTCGCCTGAGCCTTCCAGGCGCAAAATCGTCCCCTTACCGTACTTGGCGTGGGTAATGCTGGAACCCGGTCCCAGCTTCCGCTTCCCGCCCGGGGCCGCAGCCTTGGGCGGAACCACTTGCGGCTTCATCGACGCGGCCGGCTTCGCCCCGTGAGTCCCTGCCGATGTTCCCGCAGCCGGTTTCGGAGGCGCCTCTCCTGGCTTGTTGCCAAAGAACCGCTGAATCGCCTCAACCGAGTTATAGGTCTTTCCAGTATAAAGGTTTTTTTCGGCCGATTCCCGCACTTGGTTCTGCTCAGCGTACAGGTCGATTCCCTGCCCCGCGCCCTGGCCATACCCGCGCCCTGCATTCCGCCAGTTTCCGCCGCCCCGGGCGTATCCGCCACCGTAGCTGGAACCGCCGCCGTAGCCCGCTCCGCGCATGGCTTCCATCAGTTCCTCCGGGACCTCTTTTACAAAGCGCGACTGGATCGACGCCTCCGGAGCCCCGCCGCCAAACCGGCGCCGATAGCGCGCCCAACTCAGGTAGAGCTTCTTCTCGGCCCGCGTCATGCCGACGTAGCATAGCCGCCGCTCCTCCTCCATCGCCGACTCGGAATCGAGCGACCGCGAATGCGGAAACAAGCCCTCCTCCAGCCCCGCGATGAACACCACCGGGAACTCCAGCCCCTTGGCGTTATGCATGGTCAGCAGCGAGACCTGCGACTTCTCATCCAGATTGTCCGAGTCCGACACCAGCGCCGCATGATCCAGAAAATCGCGCAGTGACTCCTGGCGCTCGGCCGAATCCGCCGCCGCATTCAGCAACTCGTCGAGGTTCGCCAACCGAACCTTGGCCTCCTCGGTGTCTTCGTCCTCCAGCATCTTGCGGTAGCCGGTTTCCTCCAGCACCGCGCGCAAGGTATCCGCCACAGGACGCGTCTCGACGTCCTTCATCAGCCCTTCGATCTTTCGCCGAAAGACCTCCAGCGCCGCGTGCGCCCGCGATCCGAACACCTTCTGTTCCAGCGCCCGCCCGATCGCCTCCCATAGCGGAATCTGCTGATCAGCCGCGAACTTCTCCAGTTGATCGATCGTCGTCCGCCCGATGCCCCGCGCCGGCGTATTGATGATCCGCAGCAGCATCAGGTTGTCCTGCGGCGTCACCAGCAACTTCAAGTACGCGAGCGTGTCCCGGATCTCGGCGCGCTGATAAAAACTGAACCCGCCGACCACCACGTACTTGCGCCCGTAGCGGCGCAGCGCTTCTTCAATCTGCCGCGATTGCGAGTTGGTGCGATACAGAATCGCGACCTGATTCGACGGATCCTCGCGCAGCCGTGACTCCACCGTATCGGCGATCCACAGCGCTTCGTTCTCCGAATCCGGGGCCTCGTACAGCGTGATCTTTTCGCCCGCATCGGACTCGGTCCACAGCCACTTGCCGATGCGCTCGGAGTTATTCGCCACCACCGCGCTGGCCGCCTCCAGCACATTTTTGGTCGAGCGGTAGTTCTGCTCCAGCCGGATAATCTTGGCCCCCGGGAAATCGCGTTCGAAATCCAGGATGTTGCGGATGTTCGCCCCGCGCCAGCCGTAGATCGACTGGTCTTCATCGCCCACGACGACGATGTTCCGACGCTCGCCCGCCACCAGCCGCATCAACTCGTACTGACTGCGATTGGTGTCCTGATACTCGTCCACCATCAGGAACTCGTAGCGCGACTGGACCCGCTCGCGCGTGGCCTCATCGTGAATCAGCAGCCGCACGGTCTCTAAAAGAAGGTCGTCGAAGTCCAGCGCATTGGCCTCGCGCAGCCGTGACTGATAGCGGTCATAGACCACCGCCAACCGCTCGGTATTCGGATCGGAGGCGTCCTTGGCCATCTCCTCCGGCGACTGCTTCTGGCTCTTGGCATGGCTGATCCTGGATAGCGCCGCCTGCGGACGCATGAAGCGGTCATCCAGGCCCAGGTTCTTATAGGCCGCCTTGATGATCTGCAGCTGCTCGTCGGCGTCGTAGATCGTGAACAGCGTGGTGAAGCCGGGCCGGATCTGGGCCAGCGCCGCCCCTTCGCGCCGCAGCAGGCGGACACAGAACGAGTGGAACGTCGCGACCGTGGGCAGCGCGATCCCGCGCCCACCTTCCGCTTCAAAGTCCCCGTAACCACCCAGGCTGCCGTCGGACACCGCCTGATCCAGCAGCTTCCGGACCCGCTCGCGCATCTCCCCGGCGGCCTTATTGGTGAAGGTCACCGCCAGAATCGCCCAGCCCGGCACGCGGAATTCGGTCATCAGATGGGCGATCCGGTGCGTGATCACTCGGGTCTTTCCGCTGCCCGGCGCCGGCCAGCACCAGGGCCGGACCTTCGGCATGCTCGGCGGCCTCGCGCTGCTTGGGATTCAATCCGGCCAGGAAGTCCATCGTCGCCGATTCTAACATGCAGGCGATATACCTAATATTTTCAATGTATTAGAAAAACCCGCCCAGGCCGTCCCACGGCTTCGCCCGCGCGTCGTTGTCTAGCGTCGTTGTCTACCAGATGGCGCTCCAGCACGTCTATAAGGTGTTGTAACCTATCAGACAGCTAGTGCGCCTCCTCATTTATACAGGTCCCAGGTCGATGCAACCCCCGTTTGGCGGGGGCGGGATAGGTTGGGTTGAGCCCGTGGTAAGGCTGTCCCAGCCAGTGGGAAGTGTGAGCTGTAAGGGGCTTTCATGCTAGTCGAGTTCGATCTGATCGAACGGGCTCGGCGGGGCGATGATGCCGCCTACAGTGAGGTGGTGCGGGCATATCGGAAGCGGATTTTGGGCACAATCGCCAGGTTGATTGGCCGGCCGGAAGACGTGGAAGATGTCGGACAGGAAGTCTTTTTCCGCCTCTACAATTCCCTCGATCAACTCAGGACCCCGGAGGTTTTTGAGCCGTGGCTCTACCGGCTGACGGTGAACGCGGCCTACGATTATTTGCGGAAGCAGAAGCGGCGCAAGGAAAGCCGTATGTCGGATTTGAGTGAGACCGCCGTCCTGATGGCGGATGCCTCGGCCGGCAGCAAGGCGGAAACCGAGCACCGGCGCCGCACCCGGGTGCGCGAGGAAGTCCAATCGCTGCTCGGGCAGATCTCGGAAGAAGACCGGATCCTGCTGACGCTGAAGGAAGTGGAAGGGTTGACGCTGAAGGAGCTCGAACAGGTCTACAGCGTCAATGAGAATGCGCTGAAGGTCCGGTTGTTCCGGGCCCGGCAGAGGGTGTTAAAGGCCCATCGGGCCGCGGAAAAACAGGCAGAAAAACGCGCCGTGGAGAAACAAGAATCCGATACGGCGATCGAACAGAAGAAAGGCTGGAAGTCAGACGAAAAGACCGAGACGGAAGCGGAGTTAGCGCCCGTCGCGGATGCGGCTCCGAAGAAGGGGAAGAAATCCAGGTCCAAGGATGAGGCGGGCTGATTTCGACCCAAGGTTGACGTATTAGACTGACGATAAGGGTGATAGATGAAGGACTCGCGGCTCGCGGGCCGTCGGGAGAAGTCGAAGGACCAACGTGGAGGGACACATGGACCGTACGCCTGATGAAAAACAGATCGAACAGGTAGCCGAGGAAGCTCGCCAACTGGAACCGATGTGGGCATCCTACCGGGAGGCCTGCCCCGATCCCGAGTCGAGCGCCAATTTCATGCCCGCCCTATGGGCGCGCATTGAGGCGCATCGTGCTGCCCGCATTTCCGCCTTCCGGCGCTGGACCCAGATCTGGGTCACCGCAGCCGTCGCGCTGGCGCTGCTCATGATGATGATGCGGCCCGCCGCATCGCACAATGCCGATCGGGACGCCTTTTATTCCGGCACCTATGTGGACGTCCTGGTGGCCGACCATGCGACGAATTATGCGCAGGTCCTCCCCGTCGGTGACTTCCAATGAATGTGTCGAACCGCAGCATTAGCTTGTACATGGCGCTCATCTTTATGAGTGGCGTGCTGGTGGGCGCGTTGGGACATCGGTCCTATTCGAGTTCGCAACAGATCGCCGCCAATGTGCAGCAGCCCGCGCCCAAGGAGGAAGCCAAGGGCAAGGGCCGCCGCCGGCTGAGTCCGGAAGAGTGGCGCCAAAGCTATTTGCGGTTCATGAAGCGCAGTCTGGAGTTGTCCGACGATCAGGTCACGCAACTCGAAGCCGTGATGGACGACGCCAAGTCGAAAATGGATGAGCTGATGATGAGCACCGTCCCGGAGCAGATGGCAATCCGCCAGCAGCAGGATGTCAAGATCCGGGCCCTGCTGAATCCGACCCAGCTCACCAAATACGCCGAGATGCTCAAGGAGCGCGAAAAGCAGCTCCACGAGATGGAACGCAACAAGGCCAAGAGCAAGAATAAGGATTCGGCGTTGACTCCGCCCGCCAACGATACAGAAAAAGACGATGCGGAGAAGGAAGCGCTCGACGCCGCGCCCTGATCCGATCCACCTAAGAACGCCGCGCACCAAGGGCGTTAATCCACCACACGAACAGAACCCCGCGCAGGAGCAAAGGGGCATAACAGAGTACTTGAGCAAAACCCCGCGTGTGAGCGCGAGGTTTAGGAGGGTCGGCTTTTAGCCGGCGTGAGCTTTCAAGCTTGCTCTGCTCTGAACGCAAGTGGTCCATGCCCCGCACGATGACCTCAGCCACCGAATCCAGGCGCAACTCTCCCCATACACACAGAAAGCGCCAGGAGCCCGAGGCTCCCAGCGCTCATCTGAAACCCGAAATCGATTAGTTGTTCTTCGCGGACGTGCGCTTCCGGCGAGCCTCGGCCATTTCGCGGCCCTTGGCAGCCTTCTTCTGGAAGCGGTCCACGCGGCCCTCGGTGTCAATCAGCTTCTGCTTACCCGTGAAGAACGGGTGGCAGTCCGAACAGATTTCCACGCGGATCGTGCCGCCGTTGGTAGAGCGCGTTTCAAACTCGTGCCCGCACGCGCAGTGGACCTTTACGGTCTCGTAGGCGGGGTGAATTCCTGCTTTCATAGCACTCATCAGTTTAGCATGGGCCGTCCGATCCGCACCTCCGCCCGGATGTTAGAGGCGACGTAGAATAGTCGCGGAATGACGACCCGCGCCGAGGCAGTGAGAAAGCTCAACCCGCAACTGATCGCGGATGTCACACTCTACCCGACCTCGGACGGCGGCAGGAAATCCCCTGCCCTGCCCGGCTGGGGCTGTCCGTGCTGTTGCTCCAAGGATAGAAACGGATTGCTATGATGCTTTGCCGCTACTACATGAGCCGCTGTGGCCGGGAGAGGCTCGCCGCGTCGGGTTCGTCTTCCTGTCGGGAGAGACGGCGGCAGAGGTTTTTCGCAAGGCAGGAAAGTTCTACCTCTGGGAGGGAAACATTATCGGTGAGGCCACCGTGTGGCAGCCGTGGTTGCCGTAGGCTCCGCGGGGCGATTGGCTCCAAACGCACAAAGCCCTGCAGGCGACACCTCCCAGGAGGGAATCAGCCCGCAGGGCTCTGCTTTTGACTTGGTTGTTTCGGCGCATCCGGATAACAGAAGCGCCCTCCACTAAAGGACTCTCGCCCCAGCGTGAGTCGGCCGGTCCACAGGAACAGCGGCCTCGTCACTGAACGAAACCTGAACGTTTAGTAAGGTCGACGTTAAGAGTCGGCCACCTCACGCTTGGTTTGAGTGCCGGATAAACTACTGTCAGACTTCATTCGACTGGACCACCTCCTTTCTCAGTGATGCCCCAATCTTAAATCCGCTCCGGAACCACTGTCAAGATCCAATGCGCGAGTTCGCGCAAAAAAACATTCCGTCGAAAAGTTGTTTTTATCGAGACGCTGGATCGTCCCTGCGACCGCCCCGAATTGCCCGCGAATGGTCCATGGACTCCCGTGATCGACTGCCACAAACGGAGCTGGATCCGCAACGGCATGGCTCGCTGCGTTGGCCACCCTCGCTCTCGTCGACCGATCCCCTCTCGTTCGATGGAGCGGGTTGTGCCTTCAGGTTGGGCCTTCAAGTGGAGGAGGTCAAGAACGGGGTCCCGAGGCGGATTCGCTTCAACGGAGCTTCTCGCGAACGCTGAGAGCTCCGCCCGATTCCCGGCCCCTCAGCCTCGCCCACACCGGCTCCAGGCTCTCAGCACGCGTTTACCGAGCATGCTTTTTCCGTTTTGTCCCTGGCGAAACGGCAGCGCGGACATCGCCAGCGCGGCTCCCCAGGCTCGACAGCGTGCCGGCTTCGCCATCATTGTGATCAAAGCTAGCCTCATCACCCTGTGCGAAAGATTGTGGAAAAACATTGGATTTCTCCACCGGCCGGCCGTGTCGCGTGCAGGAATCCAGGTGGGCACAGGAGCGCCGGGTCGCCGAGCCCCGCCAGAACGTGGAAAAGATGTGGAAATCCAGGCCGATGGACTCTCCTCCTGAAATTCCAATTACTTCATTTAAATCATAACTATCATCATGATGTTTATTGTAGTAACATCATGATGTGAGGACTACATTGACTCTGGAGGACGATGTCTTTGCTCTCCTGGAGAAGCAATCGAGGGAACAGGGGCGCTCGATGAAGGACACCATCAATGGTCTCCTCAGGCAGGCGCTCTCTTCTCCACAGTCTGTGGAAAAGAAGTTTGAGCTGACGCCGCGAAAGCTCGGGTTGCCGCCTGGGATGAGTTACGACAACGTCGAGGACCTGGTTGAGCGGTTCACCACGCCGCTCCACCGCTGAGTGGAACCGGGATTCCGATGATTGTTCTTGACGCCAACGTCCTGCTCTACGCCTACGATTCGACCTCGCTGCATCACCGGCGCGCGGCGGAGTGGATCACCGAGGCGTTCTCGGGAAGCGAGCCGGTCGGCATCCCGTGGCAAACGGTGGTTGCGTTTCTGCGCGTGGTAACAAACCCGCGGCTGCCCGGGGATCGCTATACGGTGGAAGAGGGAGTCGAGGTGGTGGAACGCTGGCTGGCGCAGCCGTGCGTGCGCCTGCTGGGTCCGCAGACCGAGGGCCGCGGCGAACTCTATTGGAGCATTCTGAAACAGACCGTTCTGGAGGGGCAAGCGCGCGGACCGCAATTGGGAAACGCGCATCTGGCGGCGCTGACGACGGCTACGGGTGGCGTCCTGCATACAACCGATCAGGATTTCGGACGCTTCCCGCGCCTGCGTTGGAAGAATCCGTTGCTGTAGTCGCGAAGGATCTTGCGCCCTTTGGCAGGGCTGAGGACCTTGCCCCGCAAGTGTCAGGACTTCTGGTCGGACTTGGGTGGCTGGCTGGTTCCCTGCGGCGGCTTCTGTTCGTTCAGCTCTTCGTCATAGAACCAGGACACCCACCTGGTGGGCGGGAACACGAAGAACCCGATCATCAGAACCACAATCAAAAACACAAAGAGCAGAATCGCCAGAGCCATTCCTTATTTTAACCGGTTCGCCGAGCCGGACCGCGCCGCGTCGCTTGCCGGATCCATCGTCGGATCTATTAAGATAAAGCGCGAGATGCAATATCAATATCTGCCGACGCCGATCGGGAAACTCACCATCGTGGGCGATGAGTCCGCAATCCATCACATTCTGCTTCCCAACCAGCTTGCCGATCCTCAGCCGGACTGGATGCCGGCAGGGTCAACGTGTCCGGTGGCCGATTGCGCGCGGCAGCTCCGCGAGTATTTCGCGGGCGCGCGCCAGAACTTTGATCTTCCGCTGAAGCCGTCCGGCACTCCGTTCCAGCGCAAGGTCTGGGAGACACTGCTGGATATTCCGTTTGGGGAAACGATCGCTTACTCTGAGCTCGCCAAGCGCGTGGGCAAGCCGAAGGCAGCGCGAGCGGTGGGGTCGGCCAATGGAGCCAATCGCATCGCGATCGTGATTCCCTGTCATCGCGTGATCGCGGCCGATGGAACGCTGGGCGGCTATGGCGGCGGGCTGGATGTAAAGCAACAGTTGCTGGATCTGGAAGCGCCGGGGGCCTGACGGAATCCGCTTCCCCCGCATCTGCATTTCCAGAAACGAGTGCGGTGTAATAAGGCATGAGATCCGATTCAACGTTCCTTCTCTATGGCGCGGTTCTGACGTTGCTGGTCTCGAGTTGCAGCGCGGCGGACAGGAAGCCGGCCACTGTGTCTTCAGAGGCTTCTTCCTCGGCCTCCTACCACCCGGTGCAGGAATACGATCCGGCGCGGGATGCGGCGGACGACGTCGATGCCGCGGTGGCCGAAGCGGCGCGCACGCATCGCCGCGTGCTGCTCGAGGTCGGCGGGGAGTGGTGCATCTGGTGCCACTACCTGGATGATTTCTTCGCGGCCCATCCGGAGTTGGCCAAACTTCGCGACCAGGACTACGTGATGGTCAAGATCAACTTCAGCGAGGAAAACGAGAACAAGAAATTGCTGCGGCGCTTCCCGAAGATCACCGGCTATCCGCATATCTTTGTACTTGACGATCGGGGCAAGCTGCTGCATTCGGAGAACACGGCGGAGCTCGAGGAAGGCCGCGGCTACAACCTGGAGAAGTTCCGGGAGTTTCTCGAGAAGTGGGCTCCGGCGTAGAGCTTGGTCGAAGCTCATCGCCATCGACGGGTCACAAACCCATCGCTACTTTGGGATCGACGGGTAAGAAACCCGTCGCTACTTTGAGATGGACGGGTAACAACCTGAGAAGGTCCGTCTCCACCTGGACTCAATTGCCCGCATGCTCGCGCATCGCGGTTCCGTCCCTCGCAAACCCGTCGCGATTTCGGGCGGCTGTAGTACCCTGAGGTCTACTCTGTTCCGCGCCTCGTCTCCGCGCGTCGGCCGGCAAATCATGGGGCAAGAGATTCCATCCACGCAGTTCCAGCACCGGGACTTCGAACATTTTCAGCGCCTGTTGGATGACGAGGCGGCTCTGTTTCATGAGTGGGTGGAACAGCAGCATTTTTCCAAGCGCAAGGCCGTCGGTGGGCTGGAACTCGAAGGCTGGCTGGTGGACGACCAAGGCATGCCGCAACCGCGGAATGAAGAATTTCTGGAGCTTGCGGATAACCCCGACATCGTCGCCGAGCTTTCGAAGTTCAGTTTTGAGGTCAACGCGCCTCCGCAGAAGATCAAAGGCGATGGGCTGGAGTTGCTGGAGGCAGGCCTGGAACGCGGCTGGCGCGCCTGCCAGAAGGTCGCAACGCGGATCGGTCTGCATGCGCTGGCGATCGGCATCCTGCCGACGGTCACCGATGCGCATCTGACGCCGGCCAACATGACCTCGCTGAAGCGCTACAAGGCACTGAATGAGCAGCTTCTGCGCGTGCGCGAGGGCCGGCCAATGCGAATGGAGATCGTGGGCCGGGAACATCTTTCCGCCATGCACCTGGATGTCATGCTGGAAGCGCTGGCGACCTCGTTCCAGGTGCATCTGCAGGTTCCCGCCAAGAGCGCCGCGCGGTACTGGAACGCCGCGGAGATCGTGTCGGCGGCCACGGTGGCGCTGGCGTCGAACTCGCCGTTCGCGTTCGGGAAGCTGCTGTGGGAGGAGTCCCGAATCCCAGTGTTTGAGCAGGCGTTCGGCGTAGAAAATCCGGAGCGGCGGGTGACCTTCGGCTCAGCCTACGTGCACTCGTTTGAAGATCTATTCACCGAGAATCGCCGCTACTATCCCGTGCTGTTGCCGATGGATTTCGGGGAGCCGCCGGAGAAGATGGCGCACCTGAAGCTGCATAACGGGACGATCTGGCGCTGGAATCGTCCGCTGATCGGGTTTGATGAAGACTCGACGCCGCACCTGCGCGTGGAGCATCGCGTGATGTCGGCCGGTCCGACCACGCTCGACATGATCGCCAACATGGCGTTCTTCTATGGGCTGGTGGAGTGGCTGGTGATGGAGCCGCATGCTCCGGAACTGCGGCTGGAGTTCGCCATGGCCAAACAGAATTTCTATGCGGGCGCCTGGCATGGGCTGGATGCGTCGGTTTACTGGTATGACGGAAAGCATTGGGAACTGCGGAGGCTGATTCTGGAGATGCTGTTGCCGCAGGCTCGCAAGGGACTACGCGCGCTGCATGTGAGCGAATCGGTGATCAATCGCTATCTGGACGTGATCGCCGCGCGCACCGAATCCGGGCAGACCGGCGCGGCCTGGCAGCGTGCCTTTGCCGAGGCGCACGGCCGCGACTTCCCCGCCCTGGTCAATACCTATCGCCAATTGCAGAACACCGGCGCGCCGGTGCATACCTGGACTGTATAAGGTCTGGACTGTTTCAGGAATGAATTCAACCGAGCCATCTACCGCACCTCTCACTGTTTTGGATCATCTGCCGGAAGGGTTTTTCGATGCCTCCGCGCAGGAGCTGCATCGCGTGCTTCCTGGCCCCACGGTGATTCATTTGCCCGGGCGGCGTCCCGATGTTCTGGCGCTGACAGCGCTGCAGCACGGCAATGAAGACGTCGGGTTGCGCGTCGTGCAGCGGCTGCTGAAGAAGTATGCCGGCAAGGAGCTGCCGCGCGGGGTGGCGCTGTTTATCGGCAACGTCACCGCGGCGAAAGAGAATATGCGGCGGCTGGATAGCCAGGCGGATTTCAATCGCGTGTGGCGGCTGCCGGAGTGGACCGCGGGCGAGGGTCCGGTGACAACGGAGCATCACTTGATCGATCAGGTGGTGGCAGAGTTCCGCAAGCGGGAACTGTTCGCGGCGATTGATCTGCACAACAATACCGGGCACAATCCGTTCTACGCATGCGTGACGGAAGTCCGGAATCAGGATCTGCATCTGGCGTCGCTGTTCGGGCGAACGGTGGTGTACTTTCGCGTGCCGAAGGGCGTGCAGACGATGGCGCTGGCGAAGCTGTGTCCGGCGGTGACCTGCGAGTGCGGCCGGGTGGGCGATCAGGCGGGCGTGGAGCATGCGCTCGAGTTCGTGGATGCCTGCCTGCATATGGAAGAGCTGCCGGAAACGCCGGTTCGGCATGGTGATGTGCATCTGTTCCACACGGTGGTGACGATGCGCGTGGCCAACGATGCGAGGATCTTTTTCGGGGATGTGGCTGCGGCGCCGGTGGAATCGGATTCACTGGGGTTCCGGGCGGATTTCGATTGGTTCAATTTCCGCGAGTTGCATGCCGGCGAGGTGTTCGCGCACGCGGGTCGCGAGTGGCGGAAACAACTGACGGTGACCGATGACGACGGCGCGGATCGGGCTGAGGAGTATTTCCGTTGGCGCGACGGAGCTCTGGTGTTGAATAAGTCCGTGATGCCGTCGATGCTGACCCTGGACGAAAAAATTGTTCGGCAGGATTGCCTGGGGTATCTGATGGAGCGGGTGGAATTACCGGAGTAGGGCGCTCCGCGCCATTTGTGCAGCTTACCTGCGGAAGCGATGCGTCGTCGCGCCAGGGCTTCGATTCGAATTGTGTTCTGCGTGCTGTTTGTTGCTTGCTGACTTCCTCACGATTAAATTTTCGGAAGGCCTTCCTATCTGCGGTTTAACCTGCTCAGCGCAGGGCCGACATCTACTGTCATCAGCACCAGCCGGCTTTGTTTACCCTGCCACCGAGGGCAGCTCCCACGGATTTTATCCTGCCGCGGGCAGCAGCACCGGATACTCACTCCGGCGGGTAGCACAGCGTGTTGGCGGTCGCGGGTTAATCGATATGCCACGATTGACCTCTTGACCGGTCGACTTTCGCCGAGGGCCAGAGGAGGCTCCACCGGGCCAGAATCTCCTGTGCAGGAGTGACTGACCTCTTACGTGAAAGAGTTTGGGGGATGGTTGGTGGGACTGCGTCGCGTTTGTTTCTGGAAGTAGTTGATTGCGGGTGAGAAGAAAATCTTTGAGAAGCCGGAATCCAGAAGCCAGGAGTGGTTAGGAGTAGAGCGGGTGGTGCTGGCGCGGTGGGTGATGTGAGTTGGGGAAGTTTGCGTTGCGCTCGCTACGGCTCGCGGTTCTGAAGGGAGTCAAAGCACAATGGCGCAGTTCAGCCGCTTGTGCGCAGTTAAAAAAGAGCGCACAGGCGGGTTGCAGCGTTGTGCGCGATCAAGAAAAGTAGCGGCCGGGGCTCCAGGGCCGGCGAATGGGGCGCGGATCCTGAGATCCGCGCCACCTTTTTATTCGATCGCGACACTGGGACCCGCGGAGCTGGTAACGCCGCGGATCGTGATGTCCAGAGCAAGGTCATCGCCGTGGACGCTGGGGTCGGGGATCAGGTTGACCTGGATCACCCCGTTGACCAATCCGGGAGCGCCGCCGATGAAGGCGACGGTCGCCGGGACGCCGCCAATGCGCGCCGAGACGTCTCCTGGTACCAGCAGGAACGGGCTCCCCGGAGTCACCGATCCGGTAACCGAAGCAGGATTGGTCTGTCCCGCGCCGGTCAGATAGATAACCACCTGTTGGCCGACTGGAGCCGGATAGGTCACGTCGGGATACAGGTCCGCCGGGCCGTTAAAGCTATAGTCCGGGACGTTTAGCGCCGAGGCCTGTCCGAACCCCTGCGAGTTCAGCGTGAAGATGCCGGGGACCGCATCGCCAACCTGCTGCTGGACTCCCGAGGACGGCGTTCCCAGATACTCCACCGTGATGGTGACGCTGACGCGGCCGATGATTTCATACGGCGCGATGGCGTTGATCTGCTCCCGCGAGACGTAGATGGGCGTGCCGGGGATGTTGTCGAACAGCACGCGGATGCCAGCCAACTGGTCAGCCACGGTGTTCTGCTCGGTGACCGAGAAGACCGCCGGATCGGAGCCCTGGGGAAGGAAGGTCCCCTTGAGCGTGATCAGTTCACCTCCGGCGACCGGACCGGCCAGACCGCTGGCCGAGTTGGTGATGGTCAGGATCGAAGGCGCTCCGAAGGCGACCGGTTGGATGCTCAGCGCAATGCTGATCTGGGCGGTCGCGTCGGTAGCGTCGGTGACGGTGAAGGTCGGGTTGAAGGCGCCGGCCGAGCCTGGGTTCGGGGTGCCGCTCAGCTCGCCGGTGGCGCTGAAGCTCAGACCGTCCGGAAGTCCGGTAGCCGACCAACTGTAGGGCGCCGTGCCACCGGTCGCGCTGAATTGCACCGGCGCGTAGGCCTGGCCCACCTGACCGTCCGTCAAACTGACCGGCGAGGAGACGGCAAGTGGCGGCTCAGTTGAGGAACTGGTCAGCACGAGGACGTCGTACTTCGCGTCGACCGGAGCACTTTCCGCATTCTGGCAGCGGACCTGGACGGAGAGGTTCGCGTCCTGCGCATTCCACGCGGTGGGATCGCAGGTGATGGGACCAGCGCCTCCGTAGGCGGTAACCAGGGCAATGCTGGAGCTGGGTGCGCCGAAGAGCAGATCCTGGAAGGTCATCGTATAAGCGCCGGTTCCCTGACGGCTGCCCGTGGTGGAGCCCGCACTGGTGAGTGAGTAATCCGTGTTCGGGATGTAACTGTCGGCACCTTGCTGGTTCGCCCAGGCATAGCCGGCGAGGGTCGCCTGATCCGGGGTCACGCCCGGGAGCAGGTCACTCAGGAAAGTCAGGGTGAAGGTTGTGTCGGCCGGCGTCGCCGCCTTATCAAAACAGTAGACACCGACGAGTTGGCTGCCACCGGAGGGGAACCAACTGCCCACTCGGCAGTAGTTATCGGAATTGTAAGCACTGACCTGGACGTGTCCGCCGTTCGGCGTGCTGGCAAGACCAGTGAGAATCGCAGTGTACTGACCCGGCCCGGAGCGCTGCACCGTATTCAGGTTCCCCCGCGAGTTCCACTGATAGGTCCGGGAGGGGGTGTATTCGTCATTGGCCGGCTGACCTGCCCAGAGGTATGCGGAAGCCCGCGAAGTGGCTCCTTCCGGTTCAAAGAAATAAAAGACGGTGAAGGCGCCATCGGTGAGCGTACCGGAGATGTCGAAACAATGGACCCAAACATCGACGCTATGGTCCGGGTTTGATCCCCAGATATCCACATCGCAATGATGCGGCCCGTTAAAGGCGCTGACCTGGACGTTCCCGCCTTCCACAACACCAATATTCGGGAAATGCACCGTGTAGGATCCCGTCGCCCCGTGCGTCACCGTATTGATCCCCGCGGCGGAGTTGTAGCTATAGGCGGGATCCGGAGACGATCCCGCGGCGTCGACCATCGCCCAGGCGCGCATGGCGGAGACGTCTTCGGTAGCCAGGGGCAGGATGGTGAGGTCCAACACGAGGTCGTGTGTATCGTCGGACGCATCAGTCACGGTGAAGGTCGGGGTGAAATCGCCGGCCTGGAGCGGGGTGCCACTCAGGGAGCCGCCTTCGCTGAGGGACAATCCCAGCGGCAGTCCGGTCGCCGTCCAGACATAAGGACCGACGCCTCCGCTGGAGGTAAACATCACGGGGCTATAGGGAGTCCCGACGGTGCCGTCGCTAAGCGAGGCCGGTCCGCCGATTCCGAGCGAGGGGCCCGGGGCGATGGTGAGTGCAAGATCCTTGTGCGCGGTGAGGGTCAGGCTATCGGTGACCGTAAAGGTCGGGGTATAGTCGCCCGCCGAGCCGGCATTCGGCACGCCGCTCAACTGTCCGGTGGGACTGAAGGACATGCCAGCCGGAAGTCCGGTGGCCGACCAGGAATAGGGCGGCGTTCCGCCGGTGGCGTTGAATTGGACAGCGCTGTAGGTTGCGCCTTCCATCCCGTCCGACAGCGATGCGGGCGCGGCGATGGAAAGGGGAGGCGCGGTGGACGTGCTGGTCAGCAGCAGCACGTCGAATTGGGAATCGACGAGAGCTCCCGCGCCGTTTCTGCACTGAACCGAAACCAGCGTATCGCTGGAATCTCCGAACCAGTATTCGGGACCGCAGTTCAGGTTGCTGCCCCCCGAACCGTAGGCGGTCACCAGCGCGATGCTGGCGGGTCCAATGGTGGGGATTCCGGCAAACGTCACGCTATAGACGCCTTGCGCCGAGCGTCCCGCGGTGATCCCGCTGCCGGTCGTCAGGCTGTAGTTCGCATTGGGCGTGTAGGAAGCCAGGCTGGAGGAACTGGCCCAGGCATAGCCGGAAAACGTGGGCATGGCGGGATCGCGACCCAGCGCCAGATCCGTAAAGAAGCTCAGAGTGAATCTTGAGTCGGCGGCGGCGCCGGTGTTGTCATAGCAACCGATGTAGACTCGCAGGTCCGCACCGCTAGTGCTCCAACTGCGCACCTTGCAGAGGTCGGTGGTGCCATAGCCGGTAACTTGCACATGGCCGCCATTGGGCCCGCCGCTGAGGCCGGTGAGGATCGCAGTGTACTGACCCGGTCCGGAGCGCTGCACCGTGTTCTGGTTTCCCTGGGAGTTCCACTGGTAGAGATTGTTGGGCGAGTAATCGGCCGCGGATGGCTGATCCGCCCACAGGTAGGCGGAATACCGGTCACTGGTTGCGCTTGGCTCGCGGTAGTAGAGCACGGTGAAGGCGCCGTTGGCGAGCGCGCCGGAGGTGTTGTAGCACTTCACATAGACGTTGACCGAGCCGCTGGATCGGGACCAGTGATCGACGGCGCAGTGATGGGTCCCGTTATAGGCGCTGATCTGGATCGTGCCTCCTGCGTCCTCTCCCATACCGGGGAAATTCACGACATAGACACCGGTGTCGGAATGGGTAACGGAATTGCCTCCGCCGGTGGAGTTGAAGGTGTAGGAGGAATTCAGCGTCGTGGAATTGGCCTCCACCCACGCCCAACCGGTGAGGCCCTGCGCGGCGGCCGGAGAGGCGATAACCAGGCTTGCCAGTAAGGCAAACATCGGCGCCGCTGCGCCGGAGAAGAACTTCCAGGAACGGGATCCGGGCACCGGCCCGGAGAGAAGCAGTTTCATGGGGCTTCCTTTCACAGCTTTCATCACTTTTCAGTGGGGACCGTTCCGCTGCGGATCCGTAGAAACTCGGTCACTGGCCGGACATTCGGCAGAGCCGCTCGTCTTCACGGGTATTCCGCACCGCAATAGCGGCGGATCCCTTCACACGGGTAGTGCTTCCTAAATGTGCTGTTTGCCGGACCGTGAAGTTGGCCAGTTCAATCCGGCGGTATGGTGCTGGGGCAATAGATCGGCCGCAGCGAGCGAACGTTACATATCCCATGGATTACATGGGGCATATGTCTTGAAACAAACAATATCAAAAATGTTTTTGGAATGCTATGGGCAAAGTGAGGGCAAGTTCGTATAGGGGGGGGATAGAAACTCGTCAGTGGCCGACGGACTGTCGCCGGTGGGTCGGCTAGCTGTTCTGCGCGCGGATCGCCTGGATCAGTTCCTGTTTGTTCATTTCGCTGCGGCCTTCGATATCCAGTTCCCGCGCGCGGTTGTAGAGTTCATCGCGAGTGCGCTCTTCCAATGGAGAGTTAGGATTGCCGGTTCCCTGGGTCCTTGCGGTGGGCGTCTCGCCGGACTCTCTGCGTTGTTTATTGACGGTACGGGCGGCGATTTCTTCGGCTCGTTCGGCGGAAGCTCCGCGGTCCAGTTCACTTTGCTTGATGGCCTGGTATTGCCGTTCTCGTTTCTCGGTCCAGGAAGTCGGCATTTGGTCCTCCTTACGCCCTGCAGGAAGTGAAAGAAAAGGCAGGGGGTTCTATTTGGGGGAGGAGCTCGCGGCCGGTTCTGTTTCGCGCTAGAGTCAGGGCCCGGGCTGCCCTGGAAACATAAGATAACAAAAACGTTTCTTCAAGCCAGAGGAGTATTCCCACCCGGCAAATTCCCATGCAAAATTCCTTTTTGAGGACCGCTTTGATGGTGTATCATGGGTTCAAACGGAAGGCGAATAAATGGCGAATACGGCAACCTCCCTGAAGCCCCTCTCCGAGCTGTTGGGCTCCTTCGAACGGCATCGGACTGACCCGAAACAAGTTGCAGGACTGGGATGGCGTCACGATCGGGCATCCGAGGCACTCGGCTCCGGCGTAGCGGCGATCGATGAGGAATTGGGCGGCTGGCCGCGCGGGCGAATCTCGGAAGTGGTGGGACCGGACTCTTCAGGTCGGGCGACGCTGCTGCACGGGCTGTTGCGCCAGGCTACCTCGTCCGGCGAGATCTGCGCGGTGGTCGACGCGATGGACGGATTCGATCCGGCGACGGCAGATTTGAATGGCGTGGATCTGCGCCGGCTGGTTTGGATCCGGTGCGGGGGCAATCTGGAGCAGGCCATGCGGGCGGCCGATTTACTGCTCCATTCGGGCGGTCTGGGCGTCGTCGCGCTGGATTTCTGCGGCGCCGCGGCGCGGGATCTGACGCGCGTTCCGGCGTCCTATTGGTTCCGGTTCCGGCGCGCTGTAGAGACCAGCCGCACCATCTGCCTGACTCTGGCAGATCGTCCGGTGGCGAAGTCGTGCTCGACGCTGATTGCCGGGATGACGCGGGGGAGGGCTCGGTTTGAGGGGCGCTTGTTCCGGGAGCTCGACTGCCAGGTAACCTTGCGAAAACCGTATCAGCCGGCGTCGTCGGGACTGCGGGCATCGGAATGGGAAGCGGTGGCTCCGGCAGGGTAACGCTTGCAGGTAGCGCCAAGACGTCAAAAAAAGAGCCGAGAGAAAGAAGACGAGAGAGGGACCAGGCGCGATGTATGCCGCCATCTACATTCCCGGGATCAGCCCGACCGGCAGCGTAGACCTGCAGCGAATCGCGAAGGCGTTCGCGCCGGATCTGGAAACGGTAGGTCCGGACGCGGTGGTGTTTTCGATCGCCGGATTGCGCCGGCTGATGGGCAGCCCGACGACGATCGCCGGGGAGATCGCCAGGCGGGCGCAGGAGCGCGGGTTGACCGGCAGCATCGGCGTGGCCCGGACGCGCGACCTGGCGATGCTTTCGGCGCGCACGCGGCAAGGCGTGACGGTCATCGATCCGGGCAAGGAACTGGACTGGCTGGGAACGGTGCCGCTGGCGTTGCTGCCGCTGGAGTCCGAGACCACCTCGCTGCTGAAGCTGTGGGGGATCGAGACGCTGGAGCAGTTCTGCGCGTTGCCGGAGGCGGGCTTGCAGGAGCGGCTGGGTCCGGACGCGGCGTTTCTGCATCGGCTGGCGCGCGGCGAGTGGGATCGTCCGCTGGCGCTGGAGCGGGCCGAGGAGCGGTATGAGGAACGAGTCGCATTGGAGCATGCACTGGATAATCTGGAGCCGTTGCTGTTTCTGTTGAGCCGCCTGCTGCATGAGTTCTGCGAAAAATTGGATCGGCAGACGATGTCGGTGGCCGAGATCGGGCTGACGTGCGAGCTCGAGCGCGCCGAGCCGTCGCATTACTCGATCAAGCTGCCGGTGCCGGCTCGGGATGCCCGGCTGCTGCTGCGGCTGGTGCAGGGGAAGCTGGAAGCGGGTCCGCCCCCGGCTCCGGTGAAGGCGTTCACGCTGGCGCTGCATCCGGTGGCTCCGCGCTTCCTGCAACACGATCTGTATGAGCCGCCGCGTCCGGAGGCGGCCAAGCTGGACATGACACTGGCCAAGATTCGCGCCTTTGCAGGCCAGGATCGGGTGGGCACGCCGGAGCTGATTGAGACGCATCGTCCGGATGCGTGGCGGCTGACGTTGCTGCCGGATTTGGAGAGCAAGTCTCCCGTGGCGAGAGAGGCACAGAGAGGCTTAGGCAGAGAGTTCGGGTGGGCGGGGCGCGCGCCCGCATGGGGATTGGCGTTCCGCTATTTTCGTCCGGCGAGGCAGGCCCGGGTGGTGACCGAGCGCGGCTCGCCGGTGTATGTCACCGCGGGCGAGGTGCAAGGTAAGGTCGGGGAGTCAGCGGGGCCGTGGGTGAAATCGGGAGACTGGTGGAGCGGCGAGTCCTGGAGCCGAAAGGAGTGGGACGTCGCGCTGGTGGATGGAGGTGTGTATCGGATCTACTTGACCCAGGCGTTGCGGGAGTCGGTGGAAGCGGATCGGTTTCGGGCGGAGTGGTTTGTGGAGGGTAGCTATGACTGATGGAGGTTGCCGGCAAGGTGAGTGATTGGTCCGCTCTCTATCCGGTCGCGGTTCGGTGCTGACGGTTGGATAGTGAGGAGTCAGTCTGGATCTGCGCCTGTCGATTGGCAACGGGAGGGCTGAGAGCCCTCCGCAAGCTGAACCTCGCCCCACATCAACGGTCGCGGCTGGTGCTTGTCTGAACGCCGTCCTCCTATGAGCGTTGATGGATGGATGGATGGATAAATAAGGCTGTTGATGATTCCGGAACTTCATGCACGATCGGCGTTCAGTTTCCTGGCCGGGACGTCCCCGCCCGAGGAGATTGTGGAGGAGGCCGCGCGGCTGGACATCCCGGCGATCGGGCTGGCCGATATCGACAATTTGTGCGGGGCTCCGCAGTTGTTCCTGGCGGCGCGCAAGGCTGGGGTCAAGACGCACGTTGGCGCGGAGATCACGATTGCGGGTGGCGTTGGATTAGGGAGAAACCGTTCGGGACACTTCACAGATCGGGAATCGCGCTTCGCCACTGCGCGGGGGAGTCGGGAGCGGCGGTTGACGTTGCTCGCCGAGTCTCAGCAGGGCTATCAAAATCTTTCGCGGCTGATCACGTCGATGAAGCTGCGCGCCCCGAAGGGGGAGCATGCGGCCTCGGACCGGGAGCTGCGCGAGTATGCGGCCGGATTGGTTTGCCTGACGCACGGCGAGACGGATCTCGATTGGCTGACCGATGTTTATGGGGCCCGGAATGTTGTCGTAGAGTTGCAGCGGCATGGGTTGCGGCATCAGGAGGCGCGGAATCGCTGGCTGCGGGAGCAGGCCGCGGCGCGAGGGCTGGGGATCGCGGCGACCAACGGTCCGCATTATGCGCGGCGGGATGCGCGCGAGTTGCATGACGTTCTGACCTGTATCCGCAACAAGACTACGATTGCCGAGGCCGGCCGGATTCTGGCGCGCAACGGGGAACGTTATCTGAAATCCCCACGCCAGATGGAGCAGTTGTTTCGCGATGTTCCGGAAGCGTTGGGCGGCGCGCGGGAACTGTCGGACCGGCTGGATTTCACGCTGGAGAATCTCGGGTATCGCTTCCCGCCGTATCCGGTGCCGGATGGGGAAACGATGAATTCGTTTCTGCGGAAACGAGCCATTGAAGGCGCGCGGGCCCGATTTCCGAAGTACGACGAGCGGGTTCGGCAGCAGATGGAGCGCGAGCTGGCGCTGATCGAGAAGCTCGATCTGGCGGGCTATTTCCTGATCGTATGGGACATCGTCCGGTTTTGCGAAGAGAACGGGATTCTGGTGCAGGGGCGGGGGTCGGCGGCCAATAGCGCGGTCTGTTATGCGCTGCGGATCACGGCGGTGGATCCGATCAAGCTGGATCTACTGTTTGAGCGATTTTTATCGGAGAATCGCGGCGAGTGGCCGGACATCGATCTCGATTTGCCGAGCGGGGACCAGCGCGAGCGCGTCATTCAATATGTCTACCAGCGGTATGGCGAGCGTGGTGCGGCGATGACGGCGAACTACATCACCTATCGCGGGCGGAGCGGGGCGCGGGATGTCGGCAAGGTGCTGGGGTTTCCGCAGGAGCAGATCGACCGGCTGGCGCATTGCATTTCGCGATGGGGCTTTCAGGATCCGGACGATTCGGCGGCCAAGCAGTTCGCGATGGCGGGCATCCCGGTGGACCTGCAGCGGGACTCGCGCATGTCCAAGTTCATGGACCTCTATATGCGCATCTGTTCCTTGCCGCGGCACTTGGGACAGCATTCCGGCGGGATGGTGATCTGCCAGGGCGCGCTGGACCGGGTGGTGCCGCTGGAGCCGGCCACGATGCCGGGCCGGGTGGTGCTGCAGTGGGACAAGGAAGATTGTGCGGACCTGGGGCTGATCAAGGTGGATCTGCTGGGGCTCGGGATGATGGCGGTGCTGGAGGAATCGGTGGAGCGCATCCGTGCATTTCATCGCGAGGAGATCGACCTGGGACTGCTGCCGCAAAACGACGAGCGCGTGTTCGCCGATTTGCAGCGGGCCGATACGGTAGGACTGTTTCAGGTCGAGTCGCGGGCGCAGATGGCGAGCCTGCCGCTAGTGGCTCCGAAGACGTTCTATGACATCGTCGTGCAGGTGGCGATTATCCGGCCCGGGCCAATCGTGGGGAATCTTTATCATCCGTACGTGCGGCGGCGGCAGGGATTGGAGCCGGCCGACCCGCTGCATCCGAGCCTCGAAGGCGTGTTGAAGCGAACGCTGGGCGTGCCGCTGTTTCAGGAACAACTGCTGCGAATGGCGATGATCTCGGCGAATTTTTCCGGCACCGAAGCCGAGGAGCTGCGGCGGGCGCTGGGGTTCATGCGGTCGCGGAAACGGATGACGTCGATTGAGGAGAAGCTCCGGCGGGGGATGGCCGGGAACGGCATCACCGGTGCGGCGCAGGACCGGTTAGTCGAAGCGATCACGAGCTTCGCGCTGTACGGATTTCCGGAGTCGCATGCGGCGAGCTTCGCGCTGCTGGCTTATGCCAGCGCGTGGCTGCGGACCAACTATCGCGCGGTGTTTACGTCGGCGCTGCTGAACAATCAGCCGATGGGGTTCTATCATCCCGACACGATCGTCAAGGATGCGCAGCGGCATGGACTGCGGGTGCTGCCGGTGGAGATCCATGCGTCGGATTGGTTGTGCGCGCCGGAGTGGGCGAAGGATGACCCGGTGAAGCCGGCGATGCGGCTCGGGTTGAATTATGTACGCGGGATGCGGGAGCCGGTGGCTGGGGCGATTGTCGCAGAGCGTGAACTGGCTCCGTTCCGTTCAGTAGCGGATCTGAAGCGGCGCGTGCCGGGGCTGCATCGGGATACGCTGCGGCACCTGGCGCATCTGGGGGCGCTGAACAAACTGGGAGCGCAGGACAAACCGGGTGCCGAACAACATGGGCATCGGCGGACGGCGCTGTGGCAGGCCGAGTGGGCGGGTCGGCCGGTGGGTCCGTTGCTGAAGGATCTGGATCCGGAGCAGGAGGAGTCGCCGTTGCGGGCGATGTCGCCGCTGGAGCGAACCTATGCGGATTTCGCCAGTGCGGGGGTAACGGTGGGTCGGCCGCCGGTGGCGTTTTATCGGGATCGGCTGCAGGCGATGGGGGTGACGCGGGCGACGGATTTGGGTCATGTGATGCCGGGCAAGCGGGTGCGGATCGCGGGGGCGGTGATTTGCCGGCAGCGTCCGGAGACGGCCAAGGGGTTCGCGTTTTACAGCCTGGAGGACGAGACGGGGATCGCCAATGCGATCGTGCGTCCGGATGATTTTGACGGGAATCGTCTGGTGCTGACCAGTGAACCGTATCTGCTGCTGGAAGGGTTGCTGCAGAATCAGAGCGGGGCGATTTCGGTGCGGGTGGAGCGGGCTGAGGCGTTGCGGTTCGGTCCGGAGACGGTGCGGTCGCATGATTTTCATTGATGGGAGCCAAAGGCTCTTTTGTGCGCCCTGGCGGGCGCGGGAAGCGCAAACAGAGTCGGTGCAGAAAACAGAATTTCCGCTTGCACGCGCGCGGTTCTGTTGGGATTGGTCGGCTGGCGCTGCCGGTGATCTGCATGCAAGACGGATTCGTTGCGCTTGCTAGCGCGCGGTTCTGAAGGTGAGGCTGGCGCTTTGAGGCGTGTGGATTGTAGAAGATTCCGCTCTCTATCGAGTGTGTGGAAAACGCGGGTTGAGAGGCTGACGCTCCCCGGTGATGGAGGTGGCGTGGCGCTTTGAAGCGGGTGGTTTGTGGATGGTTTCCCGCCCGCTATTCGCCTTCGTTGAAGCTCCGGGCCTACAAGTCGGTCGGGAGTTGGTGCTGAGGAATAGAGGTAGCAAGTGGCTTGGAGTTCACGAGAGTCGGCTAGATGGGGGCAGGCAGAGTGACGCTGAACGCTCACGCCGGCTAAAGGCCAGCCCTCCTTTCCTTGAATCGCGCACAACGGCTGAAATGCGCCTGTGCGCTTGGTTTGAATCGCGCACAACGGCTGAAATGCGCCTGTGCGCTTGGTTTGAATCACGCACAACAGCTGAAATGCGCCTGTGCGCTTGGTTTGAATCGCGCACAACAAGCTGAAATGCGCCTGTGCGCTTGGTTTGAATCGCGCACAACAGCTGAAATGCGCCTGTGCGCTTGGTTTGAATCGCGCACAACAGCTGAAATGCGCCAGTGCGCTTGAATTGCAATGTTTCCGCGCCGCGCGGTCCGTCTCCTACGAACCTCGCCTCGCAACGCTGTTGGGCTACTATGAGACCTGCTCCAGATGCCGCACGAGCCTTCCGCACAACAGCAGAATCAGTTCCGCGCCCGGTCGCGCCGGTCAGGGGGGATTGCGCGGGTGAAGCGCTGGCTGACGCCGCCGGCGCCGTTTGTGATGAATCCGAGGGAGCAAATTGACGGCTCCGCTGGGGGAGCACAATCTTTATCTGGGCGGGGCGGGCACGACGGCTCCGGAGGGATACATCAACCTGGATTTGTTCCCAGTGCCGGGGGTGGATGTCGCGGCGGATGCGCATCATCTGCCGTTCGCCGATGGGAAGTTTACGCGTGTGGAATGCGACGCAGTGCTGGAGCATGTTTACGATCCCGAGCGTGTGATGCGAGAGATCGAGCGGGTGCTGGCTCCGGGGGGCTATGCGCACGTGGTGACGCCGTTCTGCCATCCGTTTCATGAGTACCCGAAGGATTATCGGCGGTTCACGATTGACGGGTTGAAGTCGATGGGGGGCGGGATGGAGTGCATAGCCGAGGGTTGGCGGACGGGTCCGACGGCAACGATGCTCGTGTTCCTGCTGGAGTATTGGAAGCTCCTGTTGCCGTGGCGCTGGTGGCGCGTCGTGGTGCATGGCGTGCTGGGCTGGGTGCTGTTTCCGTTCCGGTATCTGGACCTGTGGCTGCTACGGTCGCCGTATGTGGCGCGGATCGGGAATCATTGCTACGTGTGGCTGCGGAAGCCGGGGTCGAATAATTAGAGCGCCGCGTGGAACGGCGGCGTCCTGTGATGTGGACATGCTCAGTCCGAGCGGGCCGGCGCAGAGCGATTCAAGACCAACGATGACCGAAGCAATGTTCGCACTGTTAGTGCTGGGCAATCTGGCGCCGACGTTGATGATGACCGGGCTGATCTGGTTTGTGCAGATCGTGCACTATCCGCTTTTCGATCGCGTGGGCGCTCCCTGGCGGTCGCGGCGCTGAAGGGTCGATCGGGGCATGGCCCGGCGCGAGACAGAATCGGCGAGTATCATAAACGGGATGAATCGCAGCATATCCCGCATCCTGACCACGCATACCGGAAGCCTGCCGAATCCTTCGGCTGAGATGTCGATGAAAGACGCCGTTGCCGAGGTCGTGCGGCGGCAGAGGGAAACCGGCCTCGACATCATTAACGAAGGCGAATACACAAAGGAAGGCGACTGGCTGTCGTTCGCCGACCCGCGCTTTGGCGGTTTTGAGGCGGCCGACCCCAGCGAGCATGTCTCGATTCTGCTGCAAGGCAAGGATCGCGAGGAGTTCGCCGACTTCTACGATTACGCGGCGAAGCGTGGAACGCTGTTTTTTGAGCACGGCGAGCAGATCAAGAAGAAGCGGAATTACTGGGTGTGCACGGGTCCGGTGACCTATACGGGGCAGGCGGCGCTGGCGCGGGAAATCGAGTTGGTGAAGCAGGCGGCGGGCACGGAGAATGTGTTCCTGACGAGCACGGCTCCGGGAAGCCTGGAGGTGTATCGGGGGAACAAGTTTTATAAGACCGAGGAAGAGTTTTTATATGGGATCGCCGGGGCGCTGAAGGTGGAGTATCAGGCGATCGCGGCGGCGGGGTTGCTGGTGCAGGTGGATGATGCGTGGCTGCCAGCGTTGTGGGATCGCATCGGAATCCAAATGGGACTGGAAGCGTTCCGGAAGCGGTGCCAAGTGCGGCAGGAGGCGCTGAATTTTGCGCTGGAAGGGATTCCGGCCGAGCAGATCCGGTATCACATGTGCTGGGGAAGCTGGCATGGTCCGCATGCGTATGACCTTGAGTTGAAGCACCTTGTCGACCTGCTGTTGCAGGTGAACGCGGGAGCATACCTGATCGAGGGCGCCAATGCCCGGCATGCGCATGAATACGAAGTGTGGGATTCGGTGAAGCTGCCGGAGGGGAAGATTCTGATTCCGGGCGTGATCACGCATTCGACCGATTTGATTGAGCATCCGGAGTTGGTTTCGCAGCGCATTCAGCGATATGCGAAGCGAGTGGGCAAGGAGAATGTGATCGCGGGGTCGGATTGCGGGTTTGGAGGACGGACGCATCCGCAGATTGCGTGGGCAAAGTTGCGTTCGTTGGTGGAGGGTGCGGAATTGGCGAGTAAGGCTTTGGGGTATTGATTAGGCCACGCATGGACGCGGAGGAACGCCTGTCCGCCAGGAAACCCGGCCCCAGGACCCCGCGTTAGCTCTGAGATGGAACTCATGCGCTTCCAGCGGGGCCTTGGGAAATGCCAGTCAGTGGCGTGCCCCGGCCGGAACGAGCAATTCCAGGCCGTATTTGGGAGCGCTCTTCGCTGCACGAGCGATCACCGCCGGGCCGATTTCGGGGATGTCGGCGGCGTCGGAGGACGGGAAGAACACCTCCGCGAAATAGTTTTCCAGTCCGGCCGGCGTAGTGACCGTGAGCAATCTGGCCGTTTCCTCTCCGACGTTCTTGAAGGAATGCGCCACTCCTCGCGGCATGTGGATGAAATCCCCGGCCGACAGATGGAACGTTTGATCGCCCAACTGCACAACCAGCTTTCCCTGTTGGACATAGAACGATTCGTCCTCGCGCGAGTGGACATGCGGCGGAGGGCCACCTCCGGGAACGACGCTGACCTCGGCCATGAAGAACGCTCCGCCGGTTTCGGCGCCGGTAATGAGGTAGGTCATGCGGTCGCCTGGCCCCAAATAGGCAGGTCCTGTTCCGGACGGGACATATTTGACCTGGTTTTGATTCGACTGGTTTTGGTTGGACTGATTTGGATTCGACATGGTGTGATGTGCCCCTTTCTAAGGCAGGATCAGAATATCGGGGATCGGGCGGGCGCGTTCCTAAATGACTGCTATAGGCTTCCTAAAAATTTGCTAACGGGTAGCTGCGCGCAACGGGCGGACGTGCGATCCTTTGAATTTGCACGACATGGCGACCGCACATCCTCTTCTGATCGACGAGGAGCTAAAGGCCTTCCTGGAAGGTCCGGTAGCTGTTGTTGTGGGTACGCGAGACTCGCGCCTGGCGCCGGAGATCACGCGCGCCTGGGGTCCGCGCGTTTCTGAAGACGGCGCGCTGGTCAGCCTGTGCGTGCCGCTCGCCACCAGCCGAAAAACGCTCGACAACCTGGATGGAAACGGAGCGATCGCGGTTGTCTTCGCTCTTCCTTCGAACTACCAGGCGATTCAGCTCAAGGGCCGACGCGCCACCACCGCCGAGCCAGACGAACGCGATCTGGCGGCTGTAGACAGACATCGCGCCGCGTTTGCGGAGGTTAATGTGCCGCTCGGGCAGACGCACCACCGCATTGAGTTGTTCTGGCGGGCCGAGATCGAAACGTCGCCGACACTGGTCAAGATCACCTTTGCCCCGGAACAGATCTTTGACCAGACGCCCGGCCCAGGTGCGGGAAGGCGTCTATGAGTACGATCGCGCCGCCGGCCGTTGCGCTCGAAAGCATTGCCTCGTGCTTTGAAGGAATCATTCCGGCAACCATCTGCACCTGCTCGCGCGACGGCACGCCGAACATCACCTACCTATCGATTGTTCATCTGATCGATAGCCGCCATGTCGCGCTGTCCTACCAGTTCTTCAATAAGACCCGCGAAAACATGTTCCAGAACCGGTCCGTTCAGGTGCTGGTGGTCTCACCAAGCAACCTGCATCAATACCGCCTGGAACTGCGCTACGAACGCACGGAAACTAGCGGAACGATTTTTGAGCAGATGAAGACACGGCTCGACGCGGTGGCGTCGCAAACCGGTATGAGCCAGGTTTTCGAGTTGCGCGGTGTGGATATCTTCGTGGTGCTGGACTGCCGCCCAATGAACGCGGAGGGCGGAGGTGAGGGGCTTTCCAGGGTGGACTATCTTCCGCGAATTGAAGAGTTCACGGCGCAGCTGAGTGCCTGCAAAACCCTTGAATCGGTGATCAACGTTTCGCTCGAGGCTTTATCCGCTGTCTTTGGCTATGAGCACTCCTTTCTGATGGTGCCGGACGAAGAGGGCAAGCGGCTGTTCACGCTGGGAAGCCACGGGTTTGGGGAGTCCGGAATCGGCTCTGAAGTGTGGATTGGGGAAGGCATCCTGGGGATTGCCGCCGAGCGCCGCGAAGCGGTGCGCACCACCAACTTCAGCCGGGACATCCTCTATTCGGGTGCGGTCCGATCGGCTGTAGAACGTGGTGGGGAAGAAAGCCTGCTGGAACGGGAGATCGCGTTGCCGGGGTTGGAAATCGTCCGCAGCCAACTGGTCGTTCCGTTGCTGGTTCAGGACAGACTGCTGGGAATTCTAAGTCTCCAGAGCACGGCACAGGGGCGGTTCCTGTCCGACGATGAGCGGGTGGTACGGATCGCGGCACGGCAGATCGCGGCGTCCATGGCTTTATTGCAGCGGTCCCTGATGGAACGGGCGGAGGGCACAGAGCCGCAAGAGATCAAGCGGCAGTCGCGGCGAGTGCAATCGGGGGCTCCGGCGACGATCAAGCACTACGAAGCGGACGACAGCATCTTTATCGATGACGCGTATCTGATCAAGGGCATCGCCGGCCGGATCTTCTGGAAGCTGATCCGGAGCTATCAGCAAAGCGGTCGGGTGGAGTTTACGAATAAGGAGGTCCGGTTGGATGCAAGCTTGCAGTTGCCAGACATCAAAGACAACCTGGAAGCTCGGTTGATTCTGCTGCGGCGACGCCTGCAGGATCGTTGTGACTTCCTCCATCTGGTCCAGGTAGGCCGAGGGCGGTTCCGGCTGGACATACAACGTCAGCTGAAGCTGGAGGAGCAGGCGTAAGGGCTGGCAGGGTCGGTTGTGTGGGCTGCGGGCGGGGACGTTGCCGCTTGCTTACGCGCGTGGTTCCGTTGGGTTGGGAGGCTGGCGCATTTCTTCCAGGGCCTCGATGGAACGGGGCCAGTCCTGTTTGAGCAGGCGGCTGAGGGCGCGGTCGGCGAGCAGCTTGCCTTCGGTCTGGCAGGTGGGACAGTAGTTGGTTTCGTTCGAGGCATAGCGGATGCGCTGGACTTTGGCGCCGCAGACCGGGCAGGGTTCCCTGTAGCGTCCGTGGACGGCCATCTCCGGGCGGAAGGCGGTGACCTTTTCCGGAAATTTGCCGCCGGCGTCGGTGCGGAGGCGGTCGATCCATTCGATCAGGACCTCTTGCGCGGCGCGGTGAAGGCGAGTGATCTCGTCGTGGGTGAGACGTGAGGTCAGCTTCACCGGGGAGAGGCGGGCGCGGTGGAGAATCTCGTCGGAGTAGGCGTTGCCGATGCCGCTGAACAGGTGAGGGTCTGTGAGGGAGCGTTTGAGCGTGTGATTGGCGGAGGTCAGCGCGTGGGCAAAGTCGTCGTGGGAAGCCCCCAGGACATCAATGCCGCCAGCGTCGAGCGTGGACAGGTTTTGCTTGCCGGAGATGACGTGGAGTGCGGCTCGTTTCTGGGTCCCGGCTTCGGTGAGCGTGAGGCATCCGTTATCGAAGGTGAAGGCGGCGAGGGTGCGGCGGCCATCCGCTTTGCGAGGCTTGGCGGGACCGGTGCGCGGAGCGGGATACCAGTGGAGGCGTCCGGCAATCATCAGATGGAGCACGAGCCAGATGTCGTCGTCGAAGCCGATGGCGATACGTTTGCCGATGCGTTTGAGGCTGGTGACGCGATGACCTTCGCAGGCAGCGGGAGTAGGGCTGGTGGTGCGGAGGAGGAAGGGTCCGGCGATGTCAGCGCGTTCGAGCGTGTGCCCGGTGATGCGCTGGTCGAGCGCTTCGAGGTAGACGGTGACGTCGGGGAGTTCGGGCATGTTGTCGGAGTCTGGATTGCGCGGGGCGTGGCCCCGCGCCACACGGTCAATTGAGAGAATACAGGAACCATGACTGCATATGAAATCCAGGAATTGATTCGCTATTCGGGCTGGGCGACCGGCAAGCTGCTGGAGGCCGCCTCGGCGCTGTCGTCGGAGGATCTGACAAAGCACGTAGGCGTCTCCCATCAAAGTATCTTCAAGACGCTGGCGCATACGTACTGGGCGGACCTGGCGTGGCACACGCGGGTGGTGAATCCAAACGAGGCAATGCATGAACCGGAGACGCTGTCGGAGTTAAAGCTCCGCTGGACGCAGTTGCAGCGGGCCTGGGAGGAGTGGGCGGAGGAGTTAGATGATACGTCGGCGCAGATCAACATCGGGTATAAGAGCAGCTATGGCGGGGAGTTTGAAAATCCGACGTGGGAGCTGGTGTACCACGTAGTGAATCATGGCACGCTGCATCGGGGGCAGGTGATGGCGATGATCCGGCAGTTGGGGATCGAACCGCCGCACACCGATTTCATTTTCTATGTCCGGGAACGTGAGGCGGAGCGTGCGCTGGCGGATGCTCCGGAGCCGGACGGGGCCGACTCCTAGCGAGGTACGTGCGTGAGCGCTTCCCGCCTAACTGAAGAACGCAAATTAGGAGACAGACACCGTTTTCACGCCGCCCATGGGTGTTGCGCCAGAACTTGTGTGGCGCTATTGCTAGAGGCCCATGATCTGGTAGCCGGCGTCGACGTAGATGACGTTGCCGGTGACGCCGCGGCCGAGGTCGGCGGCGAGGAACATGGCGGTGTCGCCGACTTCCGCGGGCTCGCAGTTGCGGCGCAGGGGAGCCTTCTCGGCGACCGCTTCGAGCATCTTCGAAAAGTCGCGGACACCGCGCGCGGAGGTGGTCTTTACCGGTCCGGCGGAGATGGCGTTGACGCGGATGGCTTGCGGACCGAGTTCGCTGGCGAGGTAGCGGACAGAGGCTTCGAGGGCGGCTTTGGCGACGCCCATGACGTTGTAGTTGGTTACGACGCGCTGGGAGCCCAGGTAGGAGAGCGTCGTCACCGAGCCGCCTTCGGTCATCAACGGGGCGATGGCGCGGGAGACGGCGACCAGCGAATAGGCGCTGACGTCGTGCGCGAGGGCGAACCCGTCGCGCGAGGTTTCCAGGAACGGGCGGCTGAGGTCGTCGCGGTTGGCAAAGGCGATCGAATGTACCAGGGCATGGACCGGGGCGTGGGCCTGCACGGTTTCGGTGAGCCGGGCGAGGTCCTCGTCCTTGGTGACGTCGCAGTCGAACATGGCGGTGGCGCCGAGTTCGGCGCCGAGTTCGTCGACGGTCTTTTTCTGGCGCTCGCCTTGATAGGTCAACAGGAGTTTGGCGCCTTCGCGAGCCATGGATTGGGCGATGGCGTAGGCCAGGCTCCAACGATTCGCCACGCCAAGGATGAGCGCGGTCTTTCCTTGCATCAGGCCTTGTCCCAAGGCGCCTTCCATCAGTTTGGACATAAGACAGTATTGTAACGGGTCGCTCCGCGACGGGAGGGCCGATAGGCGGCAGCGGCGCTGGAGGGGAACGGGGCGCTAAAGGGTTGGTTCGGTAGGTGCGCTAGCGCGATGGGTGGTGTGATCCTGGGCGGGCTCGCCCGCCTGCCATCGCCTGGCGGTTCTGAAGGGCATGGGTCGCTCCGCGACATTTCATGGCGGGGCATGGCCCCGCCCCACAAAGGCATGGCCGATAGGCGGACGAGGCGCTTGAGCGAATCGGCGTTCGTGAAGAACCAGTACAGGCACGGTTTTCTCGGCAATACGGTATGACGTATTGGGGAGGAGACGGAGAAAACCAGATGCCTGTCCCAGGTTTTCCCCGGCGTTTTCTGTTCAACCAAGTAAACTGAGTACTGGCATTCGCCGCCTCCCCAACCCGTTAGGGAACTCGATTGGACCTCACTACACCACTGACCTATGTGAAAGGCGTCGGACCGGCACGCGCGGCCGTGCTGGAGGGGAAAGGTCTGCGCACGGTGGAGGACCTGCTGTATTACGCTCCGTTTCGGTACGAGGATCGCAGCAATGTGAAGCTGATTCGGGAGTTAGCGGCGGGCGAGCAGGCGACGGTGCTGGCGACGGTGCGGTCGACGCGAATGGCGCGGATCGGGCGTCGGCGGATGGGGCTGTTTGAGGCGACCTTCACTGATGATTCGCAGGCGGTGCTGGGCGGTAAGTGGTTCAACGGGGCGTATCTGAACGAGATTATCCAGCCGGGGCAGCGGGTGGCGCTGTTCGGGAAGGTGGAGTTCGATAAGTATGCGCGGGGGTCGACGACCAGCGGGCTGGTGATGATGCATCCGGAGTTCGAGATTCTGCACGGGGAGGATCTCGAAGAGGAGGACGCGGCGTTACATACCGGCCGTGTGGTGCCGGTGTATGAAGCGGCGGGAAAGATCACCACACGGGTGTTCCGGCAATTGCTGCATCGCGTGCTGGAGGCGTTGCCACCGATGCCGGATCCGGTGCCGGCGCAGATCGTAAAGGAACTGAAGCTGCCGAGCCGCTGGGAGGCGCTCCAGGCTCTGCACTTCCCTTCCCTGGATGCGGATCTAAAGCATTTGAACTCGTGGCGGAGCCCGGCGCAGTTCCGGCTGATCTTTGAAGAATTTTTCTGGCTGGAGTGCGGGCTGGAACTGAAGCGCGCCAAGGCGAGGCTGTATCCGGGGATCGGGTTTGAGCTGAAGGAAAAGGTCCGGGAGCAGATCAAGAAGATGCTGCCGTTCAAGCCGACCGGGGCGCAGAAACGCGTGCTGGGGGAGATCGCGAAGGATATGTCGGAGCCGCATCCGATGTACCGATTGCTGCAGGGGGACGTCGGCAGCGGGAAGACGCTGGTGGCGGCCGAGGCCGCGATTATCGCGATCGAGAACGGGTATCAGGTGGCGGTGCTGGCTCCGACGGAGATCCTGGCGGCACAGCATTTCTTCTATTTCAAGAAACTATTCCAGAAGCTGGACTACACGACGATTTTGATGACGGGGTCGAATACGCAGCGGGAAAAGATGCAGCTGCGGAAGCTGCTCAAGACGGGGCTGGCGAAGGTGGTGGTGGGGACGCACGCGCTGCTGGAGCCGGATGTGGAGTTCGCCAAGCTGGGGCTGGCGATCGTGGATGAGCAGCATCGGTTCGGCGTAGAACAGCGGCAGAAGCTGCAGTCGAAGGGGGCGCATCCGGATGTGCTGGTGATGACGGCGACGCCGATTCCAAGGACGCTGGCGCTGACGGTGTATGGAGATCTGGATGTCAGCGTGATCGACGAGCTGCCGCCGGGCCGAAAGCCGATTGAGACGAAGCACGTGGAGTCGACCAAGATTGACCGCGTGTGGGCGTTCCTGCGCAAGGAGATCGCTAAGGGCCGGCAGGCATACGTGGTGTATCCGGTGATCGAGGAATCGGAGACGCAGGCGATGAAGGCGGCGCAGAAGATGTATGAGCATCTTTCGCAGACGGTGTTTTCGGATGTCGCGGTGGGGTTGCTGCACGGCAAGCTGAAGGCGGCGGAGAAAGAGGCCGCGATGGAGAAGTTCCAGCGCGGGGAGACGCGGATTCTGGTGGCGACGACGGTGATCGAGGTCGGGGTGGATGTGCCGAATGCGACGGTGATGGTGATCGAGCAGGCCGAGCGGTTCGGGCTGTCGCAACTGCACCAGTTGCGGGGTCGCGTGGGGCGCGGCGGCGAACAGAGCCACTGCATTCTGGTTACGGAGAAGCTGAATCCGCTGGCGAAGGAACGGATTGCAACGATGGTGAATTCGAGTGACGGATTCTACATCGCCGAGATGGACATGAAGCTGCGCGGCCCGGGGGAGTTTTTCGGAACACGGCAGTCCGGGCTGCCGGCGCTAAACATCGGCAATATCGTGCGGGACGGGGAGATCCTGGAACTGGCGCGCTCAGAAGCTTCGGCGTATGTCGCGCATCCGCCTTCGGAGGAAGAGATGCGGCGTTCGGTCGCGTACATCCGCGAGCATTGGCAACGTCGCTATGGGTTGGTGCAGGTTGGTTGAGGATATGCCGGGGAATCGCGATTCGGGTTTGGCCCGCTTGCTCACACGCGCGGTTCCGCTGCGTGGATACCCGGGCTTGGTTTCCGGAGATCGCCGATGCGCGTGATTGGGGGCGAGTTTCGCCGGCGGATTCTGAAGAGCCTGCCGGGTCTGGACACGCGGCCGACGCCGGACCGGTTGCGGGAGTCGCTCTTCAACATTCTGGCTGCGCGGATGCAGGGCGCGCGGTTCGCGGATCTTTATGCGGGGACGGGCGCGGTGGGGATCGAAGCGATCAGCCGGGGTGCGTCGCTGGTGACGTTCGTGGAACAGAATCGCGCGGCGGTCGGGGTGATTCGCGAGAACTTGAAGGCGCTGGGGATCGCGGCGCGAGCCGATGTGCGGCAGGGCAAGGTCATGCGGTTGGCGGAGAAGCTGGTGGCGGATATTGTGTTCGTCGATCCGCCGTATGAAGCCGATGCTGAGTATGCCGCGGTTCTGGAAGCCTTCGGCAGGAACCTTCCGAAGCTGCTGATCGTGCAGCATGGCAGGCGTCGCGAGTTACCGGAGGAGGTGGGCGGGCTGCGCAGGTCCCGCGTGGTGCGGCAGGGCGACAATTGCCTGAGCTTCTATGAGCCGGCGGCGTGAAGCCCCGCTTGCTGCCCGTTCGCAGGCTACTTCGAGAAGTAATGCAACCAGACGGAGATCAGGACCACAATCAGCATGAAACCGACCAGGCTGGTAACGAAACCCTTTCCTGAAACCGATTTGGGAGGTTTTCTCATTGGCCGCTCATGGAGTTCGAAGTGCCCTCGCTATTGGTGAGGCTCACGGATGCCGACGCGATTCCGGCTCTGGTTCCGCCAGAGATCGAGAAGGGGATGGTTAAGCGGAACTGGCCGCCGGTCTTGGCGGAATTCGAACTGCTGAACCAATTGTAGAACGCGTCGCCTAACTGGAAGGTGAACGTCGACTGCTGCAGCGAGTTGCCCGAGGTGGGCGTGAAGGTGACCGTGGTGCTATCTACGGCGTGGGTGTTGGCGTAGCCGTCGACGGTGACGGTTCCGTTGGGGCCGACGCTTACCGAGGTGATCCCCGGCGCGGCGGGAGCGATGGTGATGTCGGCCGTAGCGGTTTTCGCCGTGGCGGTCGGGCCGATCGTAGCCGTCAGGTGAATCGTGCCGGCGGTGGAGCCAGTGGCCAGAATGGGAGGGCCATCGGAAAGGCGCTGAGGTCCGATACCGTTCGGCTCGAAGGCGACAGCCACCGTTTCTCCGACCTTAAAGCCGAAGTTGGGTCCCAAGGTCGCCTGACGGACGGTCTGATCCTGTCCATACGTGGACTCGAGTTGGACTTGCAAGGTACCCCCCAGTTCCGTCGCGTACGGCGCGCTGATGCGAATGGTGATCGGGATCTGGTCGCCGGAAGTTGCGCTCGAGGGGACCTCGATGCTGACATCCGGGAGCGGCGGCAAAGCCGGCATGATCGTGAAGGCTTTGGATGCGAATTGGGAGGTCGCGTCGGTGACGCGGATGGTTATCGTGCCCTGGTAATTCTCTGGAGTTCCGCTGACGACTCCAGTGGATGCGTTCAAGGAAAGTCCGAATGACGACAGGTTGCCCGACTCGACCGACCACGTGTAGGGCGGCGTTCCGCCCTGGGCCTGGAGCGTTTGCGAGAAGGCGGTTCCCACCGTGGGGCTAAGCGCGTTGGTGGTGACGCTGAGCGGCGGGATGGCGCCGACCATCATGGTGCGGTTGGCGAGGGTGGTCTGGCCGCCGGCGTCGTCGACCTGAATCGCGAAGGAGAAGGTTCCTTGCGCGGTGGGGACCCCGGTGATGTCGCCGGTCGCGGCGTTGAGCGTCAGTCCTCCGGGCAACTGGCCGGAGGTCAGCGACCAGGTATAGGGGGCTCTGCCGCCGCTTACCCCGGCGCGGGAATTGTACGCGGACCCGACATTCGCGGATAAGGTGGGCCCAGTGATGACCAAAGGATCGGCGACGATCAGCGTGAACTGCTTCGTGGCCGAGACCTGCGAGGCGTCGGTGACGCGAATCGTCAGGGTCAGGGTGTCCAGTGTGTCCGGAGTACCCGAGATCACGCCATTGTTGGGATCGATGGTGAGAACATTGCTACCCGCGCCTTTCTGGCTGAACAAGGAATCGACCGACCAGAGGTAGGGACCGGCTCCGCCGAGCGCCTGAATCGCGAAAGAATAGTTTTGATTGCGGACGGCGTCCGGCAGGGTCTCGGTCAGGATGACAACCTCATTGCCGATGACGATGGCCAGTTGCCTGGTGAAGGTCCTCCCGACGTTGTCGCGCACCTGAATGGTGAAGGTGGAACCACCGTTCTCCACCGGCGTTCCCTGGATCTTGCCGAAGACACCGTCCAGGGACAGCCCCTGGGGAAGCTGGCCGGCGGTGACCTCCCAGCGATAGGGCGCCTGACCACCCGCCGCTTTCAGCGTCTGCGAATACGCCTCGCCGATCTGTCCCGATGGCAGCGTCTGCGTGAGGATCACGACCTCATTGGTGACTACCAGTTGGAAGGTCCGCGTGAACTGCGCACCGGTGGCGTCGCGAATCGAAACCGGAAGTTGGAAGGTTCCCGTGATCGGCGGCGTTCCGGTAATGAGACCGGTGTTGAGATCAATACTGAGGCCCTGGGTATTCAGCGTGCCGAAGGTCCAGGTGTAGGGAGACAGTCCGCCTGCCGGCATCAACTGGGTTTGATAGAGGGTGTTCTGCGCGGCGACCGGCAGCTCATTCTGGGCAATGCCCAGGAGGCCGAGCGTCACATAGATTTTGTAAATGCGGAAGGTGACGTCGAGCGAAATCGTATCTTTCACCTGGATCCGAACCTCATAAGTTCCGGTTTGGCTGACGCCGCCGGTGAGGATGCCGTCGGAAGAAAGCGTCATCGCGCCGGGCAGGCTCCAGCCGGAAGACACTTGCCATTGGAGGTCCGCGGGATCGGCGCCGGAGGCCAGCATCTGGAACGGCTCCATGGGCTCGCCTCTGATGAGGAGCGGTAAAGAGGTCGTGGTGATTTCGAGCCCTCCGATGACATTCAACTGGAATACGCGGTCTTCGGTCGCCGAGGAGACCGAGTCGGTCACGCGGACCGTGAAGGTGTACGAACCCGCGTTCACAGGACCGGTAGTACCGCTGATCTTCCCGGTGGCCGCGTTCAGCGTGTAGCCGTCCGGCAACGCGCCATCGATGACGGACCAGAGATAGTTGCCCGTTCCGCCGGCCGCCGCGAGAACGACTTCATAGGGTTCGCTGACGGCAGCATCCGGGAGCTGTTGATCGGTTTGGATCACCAGGTCATCGGTGACCAGCATGGTGAAGTTCCGTTCGGCGATGCGGTTCAGGCCGTCGCGGGCTCGTACGGTGAAGTAATAGGATCCGGGGGGCGTAGCGACCTTTCCGCCACAGGTCACCTGACCGGCGACGATCACGCCCCAGCAGAAGATGCCCGCGGTGGGGTTATCGGCTGGACCGCGACCGATGACAAAGTTCGGCGGCAGCGTGGAATTGCCAAAGGACCAATCAATCGGCGTCTGGCCGTTGGTGGTCATGAACAGGAACGGCTCATACTCGGCGCCGACCGTCGCGTTGGGTACGTCGGTGGGCGTGATCGTGAAGTCCTGCGCCGTAAGCGGCAAGCCGGCGAGCATCAAACAAGCGGCGAGCAATAGCGGCGCGGCGAATGGCGTCCTCCGAAGTGATCGGTCCCGCGTAATCATTGCGCGCCCCCCTGACTGGCGATGTCAATCCGCACCGGGGCGGACTGGACGCGCCAGATGCGGTCGCGCTCCTGGTCATAGAGCAGCGTGGGTTGCGTGGCGTCTGCTCCGGCCAACCGGAACACCGGGCCTCGCAGGGGAGCCAAGCCGTCCGGATGGCAATGGCAATCGCTCACGGTGGGCGCTGCATTGCCTTGGGTGTCGCGGGCCAGCCGAATGATTTTTCCGTTGGGTAACGCGGCGGTGAGCCATTCGGAATCCATCGCCACGCCGGCGGGCGGAGCCGCTACGCGGTCTCGATTTCCGGTGCGGGTGCGCTGGCCGGGGTCCGCCACGGTTGCGTCGTCCTGCCAGGATCGAAGATCAGCCACCGCGGTCGCGTCGAATCCTTCGGAAGGGGACGCGAGTTCCCACAGCGTACTGCTGTCGGCCGCAATAAGTGCAAGTTCGCCGGAAGCAAACGCGAGCACGCCGGGGTTCACCGGCAGTGCACGAACCTCCGCATTCGGCCCGAGAGCGTACGGTCCAGCGTTCCAGATCCCCGCAATCCAGATGCCCTGATCGCCGACCTCATCGCTGACAGCAAACGATCCGGGCGTGCCGGAGAGGAACGGAGCATTGGACGTCTGGACTGGGGCGCCGGGATCCAGCGCGATCGCCTGGCCGCGGCCTCCGGCAAACCACGCCGCGGCGACCGTGCCGGACGGGCTCAGCGCGATGGCGACCGGGTTAGGATCGAGGCCGGAAATCGCATGGGCTTCGCCGCCGGAGATCGCGGTGACCGTTCCAGTGGAGGCGTCGACTCCCAGTGCGACTTCGCCGGCCGTAGTAATCATGGAGAAGTCCGGCGAGACCACGGCATCGGCAAGCCACGCCGCGGCGGGGATCCCGTCCACCGGCTGGACCTTGCCGTTTACCGGCAAATAGCCCAGCGACGGCGCGGTCACCTGCGCGGAAGCGGTAGCGGCAAATAGCGACGCGGCGAGCCACAGCCCCGTCTCGCGCCACATCCTGTTTGTCTTGTGATCGGATTCGATGTGACCCATGTTTTCCACCGGCTTGCCCCCTGGGGAACGGCCTTTATGATCTCTCATTACGGACCTCCCACGGTTGGCGTGCCGGGAGTCAGCACAATCGTCGGCGTGCTGGGCGTGGAAGATCCCCCGTTACCACCCGAGGCAAGCGCTGTCGCGATTCCACCGGCGGCCGCGCCGGCCGCAATTGCCACCACGATCCAGATTTTCTTTTTGCGGCTGGCTCCGGAGCTCGGTCCGCCCGAGGATGCCGATGACGGCTTTGCCGACTGCGGCAAAGGAACGGAAATGTTGGTCTGATTGACCACGGCGGTTGCCGTCTGTCCCTGATAGGAGGCAGATATACGGATTTCGAATTGCCCGGGTCCGCCTTCGGGGCTGACTCCGGAAGCGGTCGCGTGGCCATCCGCCCCGGTGGTCACCGTCCGCGCGCGCTCGCCGTTGGGGAACACCCCGCTGGGTCCGCTGGGGGGATAAACGAAGGAAACCGACGCACCAGCGACAGGCATCCGGTTCGCGTCCTGAACCTGGACGACGACGTCGGCCATGCGGCCGTTTTCAATATTGTTGGTGGCCTGCGTGCCATCGACGACGACCACACGCAGTTGCGCATTCTGCGCGGTTGCAGGGAGCGCGGCAAGGCCTCCGGTGAGGATCATTGCCGCCCATATCGCCGTCCAACCCGTTAGCGGGGGGCGTTTTTGGGCCGGACTCAAGAAATTCGGGGGACGCCGCATGTCACCTCCAAAACATAACCGTAGCACTTTGTTTGCCAATCCGGGGAGCTTTCCACAAAAAGAATCCGCAAGACTTGAAGAAATCATAGGGCAAAGCAAAAATAAATCCAATCCGGTGGAGCGTCGGGACCCATTTGCGGCGGCACAGCGTGGAGACTTGCCCCTAGGGGTGTGGCAAAATCGCACTTTGGCGCCCCAAGACGGTGAAGCTGGATCGCGCGCTGTTGCTACCATCGAATGAACGGGCGCGTAGCTCAGATGGATAGAGCATCAGTCTTCTAAACTGAGGGTCGCTGGTTCGAGTCCAGCCGCGCCTACCACCTGGCATTTCACTCCTGGAGATCACGCGATTTGAACGTCAGCACGAACGATTCCAAAGCAACGCTTCGGCACGATTGGACCCTGAAGGAAATCGAGACGATCTACTCGGGTTCCCTGCTGGATCTGGTGTATCGCGCGCAAACGGTGCATCGGCAGCATCATGACCCCAACCACGTGCAGGGATGCATGCTGCTGAGCATCAAGACGGGCGGGTGTCCGGAGGACTGCGCGTATTGTCCACAATCGGCGCACTATAAGACCGGTGTGGCGCGTGAGGATCTGCTGGACGTCGAGGAGACGTTAGGGGCCGCGAGGACGGCTCGCGAACATGGGGCGACCCGGTTCTGCATGGGGGCCGCCTGGCGGGATGTTCCGCCGGTGGGCGACAAGCGCTTTGATAAGGTCCTGGAGATGGTTCGCGGAGTGCGCGAGCTGGGGATGGAAGCCTGTTGCACGCTGGGAATGCTGAATCAGGAGCAGGCCGATCGGCTGGCCGAAGCAGGGCTGAGCGCCTACAATCACAACCTGGATACGTCGCCGGAGTTCTATGGCGAGATCATTTCGACCCGCACGTATGGGGAACGGCTGAATACGCTGGCGCATGTGCGGGCCTCGGGCGTGACGGTGTGCTCGGGCGGCATTATCGGGATGGGCGAGACGCGCACGGCCCGGTACGGAATGCTGCGCGAGCTGGCGAATCTGGATCCGCATCCGGAGAGCGTGCCGATCAACATGCTGGTGCGCGTGGAAGGGACGCCCCTGGCCGAGCGTCCGCCGGAGGATCCGCTGGAACTGGTCCGGATGATCGCGACGGCGCGGATCCTGATGCCGACGTCGATGGTGCGGCTGAGCGCGGGACGCCTGTCGCTGAGCGATGAGGCGCAGGCACTGTGTTTTCTCGCGGGGGCGAATTCGGTATTTCTGGGCGATAAGCTGCTCACCACGCCAAATCCCGGGGAAACGGCCGACACCAGGCTTTTCGAAAAATTGGGACTGCAGTTGACGCCCGCCCCTGGAGCCGTGCAACCCGACGCTCCGCATCAATCCGCTTCCGCCCCGGCCGGGACTCTGGCTGGGGACTGATGGCCGGGCGAAATTTGATCCATGATGAATCACTCCCACTCTCCGTCGAGTAAGCGCGATTTGCGCGGCTGGCGCCATCGATAATGTGACGCGAGGTCGTTTGCGTTGCGCATGCTACCGCATGGCGGTTCTGAAGGTTGGGGCTAGCGCTTCGCAGTTTGTGGTTCGCGCGGGGTCCCGCTTTCTATCGGTCGCGGTTCAGTGTTGAAGAGTAGTGAGTAAAAGAAGGAAAGATTTTGCATGTGAACTGCGCCCTCGACGAGGGCGACGCTTTGATGAAGATACCTGAGTCGCTACAGAATCGTTTGGAAAACCGACTGGACGGAATTCGGCGCGCCGGTCAATTCCGGACGTTGCGCTCGCCGCGGGGCGTCGACCTTTCCTCGAATGACTATCTGGGATTGGCGCGGCACCCGCGTGTGATGGAGGCACTGGCCGAAGGGGCGCGGGAGTTGGGCGCGGGCAGTACGGGATCGCGTCTGCTGCGGGGGGAGCGATGCGAAACCTCGGCGATCGAGCGGACGTTCGCGGACTTTAAGGGCACCGAGCGGTCCCTGTATTTTTCGAGCGGATACCTGGCAAACGTGGCGGTCCTGACGACGCTGCCCGAGGCCGGGGACGTGATCTTTTCTGACCAGTTCAATCACGCCAGTATCATCGACGGGGTGCGGCTTTCAAAAGCGGATCGCGCGATTTTCCCGCACAATGACCTGGACGCGCTGGATTGTCTGTTGGCGGAGCGTTCCGCGCAGCAGCATGTTGGGTTCGGGGCGGCACGGTTCGTGGTGGTCGAATCGCTCTACAGCATGGAAGGCGACTTCGCGCCGCTGCCGGAACTGACCGAGCTCTGCGCGAAGCACGAGGCGGCGTTAATCGTCGATGAGGCGCATGCGGTCGGGATCTATGGCAAGCGCGGTTCGGGCAGGCTCGAAGAGACAGGAGCGGAAGCGTTCGTCTCGATCAACACGGGCGGGAAGGCGGTAGGGGTCTCGGGCGCGTTCGTGGCGGGTGATGCGCTGGTGATCGAGAACCTGCTGCAACGGGCCCGGACGTTCATCTTTACCACTGCCGCTCCGCCCGCGCTGATGGTGGCGCTTGGGGCGAGCCTGGACGTGATTGACGCGGAACCGGAGCGGCGGCGTTGTCTGCGCGAGCTCGCAGCGTGGTTCCGTAGCGAATTGCGCAAGCGGGGGATCACGGTGGCGGAAAGTGATTCGCCGATCGTGCCGATTGTGGTTGGCGACAACGATCGTGTCGTCGCACTGGCCGATGCCCTACAGGCCGAAGGCTTTGATGTCCGCGCGGTTCGACCGCCGACAGTGCCAGCGGGCACGGCTCGGCTGCGGGTATCGCTGAATGTGAATCTGGATCGTCAGGTACTGGAGCGATTTTTCGAGACGTTCATGCGCCAGTGGGAGCATCGTTAGGATGCGGGGATTCTTCGTGACCGGCACCGACACCGGCGTCGGGAAAACCGTGGTCAGCGCGGCCCTGATGCATCGCCTGCGGAAAGCGACTCCGCTGCGGTACTGGAAGCCGATCCAAACCGGCGTCGAGATGCCGGACGGTAACGATACCGCCGAAGTGGCGCGGTTGGGGCTATGCTCGGGCGACGAAATTCACGATTTCGGGCTGCGGCTTCGGAACCCCGTTTCGCCGCATCTGGCCGCGCAGCGTGCGGGGATCAAGATCAATCTGAATGAGGTCGCGCTACTGGGGAACGCTTTGGGCGATCCGGCCTGGGTGGTTGAAGGGGCTGGGGGATTGCTGGTTCCGGTGAATGACAGCCAGACGATCGCGGACCTGGTGGCCAAGTTGAACTTGCCGCTGATCATCGCCGCGCGTAGCGGGCTCGGTACGATCAATCACACGCTGCTGACGCTGGAAGCGGCGCGGATGCGGTCCCTGAAGATCGCCGCGGTGGTAATGGTGGGCGAGCCAAACGCTTCGAATCGCGATGCGATTCGCTATTACGGCGAAATTGACGAAGTCTTCGAAATGCCCGAATTCGATCCGTTGCCGCCGGGCGCCCTAGCCGATTGGGCGGCCAAAGAATTTGATCCGGAAGGAGTGTTGCTGCATTGGTTGCGATAAACAAGCCGGCGCGTGGGCTGGTGGAACGGGATCGCGCTTGCGTATGGCATCCGTATACGCAGATGCAGACGGCTCCGCCGCCGCTGCCGGTGACGCGCGGAGAGGGGATTTATCTCTATTTGGAAGACGGACGGCGCGTGATCGACGGGATCTCGTCGTGGTGGGTGAACCTGCATGGGCATTCCCATCCGAGGATCAATGAAGCGCTGGCAAAGCAGGCAGCGACGCTGGAACACGCGCTGTTTGCCGGATGCACGCATGAGGCAGCCGTAGCGTTGGCGGAACAAGTACTGGAGCATCTGCCGCCCAATCTGTCGCGGATCTTCTATTCCGACAATGGATCGACGGCGGTCGAAGTAGCGCTGAAAATGGCGCTCCAATACTGGAGCAATCAGGGGCAACAGCGCAATACATTCCTGGCGCTGGATCATGCCTATCACGGCGATACGGTGGGCGCGATGTCCGCCAGTGCGCCGTCGGTGTTCACGCAGGCGTTCACGCCGATGCTGTTTCAAGTGGAGCGGGCGGACGCTCCTTATTGTTACCACTGCCCGTTGGGACTCAAGCGCGAAACTTGCAGTATCGACTGTCTGGGGTCGCTGGAGAGGAAACTAACGGAGCACGGAAATTCGGTCGCGGGCGTCCTGATTGAGCCGATGCTGCAGGGCGCAGGTGGCATGATCGTCTGGCCGGCGGAGTTTCTGAAGGGCGTGCGCGATCTGTGCGATCGCTACGGCACGCTGCTGATCGCCGACGAAGTGTTTACAGGCTTCGGGCGCACCGGAAAGATGTTCGCCTGTGAGCACGCCGGCGTCGAGCCGGACCTCGTCTGTTTATCGAAGGGACTGACCGCTGGGTACTTGCCCCTGGGGGCGACGGCCGTGACTCCGGCGATCTATGAAGGGTTCCTGAGCAACGACCGCGCCAAGACGTTCTTCCACGGCCATTCGTTCACCGCCAATCCGCTGGCTTGCGCCGTGGGATTAGCGAGCCTGGAGATCTTTCGCACCGAAGACGTGCTGGAGCGGGTCGGCAAGCTGGAGAAGCAGCTCCGCGACGGGCTAGAGCCATTGCGCAAGCTGCCCCATGTCGGCGATGTGCGTGTGATCGGAGGCGTTGGGGCGGTGGAACTGGCCGAATCCAAGCCTGGGGAAGGCGGCTATCTCGACACCATGGGTCCGCGGCTGTATGACGCGTTTCTGGACCGCGGACTGCTGCTCCGACCGCTGGGGAATGTCGTCTACTTCCTGCCGCCGTATGTGATCACCGAATCCGAGACCGCCTGGGCGCTGGAGCAAATCGCCGAAGTCCTGACGCTGTAGTTTCTATTCGCCGTCTCTTTCGACTCTCTTCTCGAAACATTCTCTTCGCCCCTTGTAAGCCCGATTCCGTCCCACGCGCGGCTATGATACGATGCCGCGTTGCATTCCTATAACTACTGCGTTTAGAGGAGGTTTCACCGTGAACACCTACGGTACCCAGGACATACGCAACGTGGCTTTCGTTGGTCACGGCCATTCGGGGAAGACATCGTTGGCCGCCGCGATGTTCTATACGGCCGGGGCGACCAACCGGCTGACGAAGGTCGATGAAGGGACCACCATCACCGACTACGACGAAGAAGAGAAGTCGCGCAAGATCTCGATCACCACGTCCCTCGCCAGTGCGGAATGGAAACCCGCCCACTCCGGCAAATCCCCGAAAACCAAAGTCAACATCCTGGATACGCCGGGATACAACATGTTTCTGCTGGACACGCGGGGCTCGCTGATCGCCGCCGATTCTGCCTTTGTGGTGGTCGATAGCGTTGCGGGGGTGGAAGTTCAAACGGAGAAGACCTGGAACTATTGTGATGAGTTCGATCTGTCGCGCGCGCTGGTGATCAACAAGCTGTACCGCGAGAACGCCGACTTTCAGCGCACGTTGAACTCGATTCAGGAAGCGTTTGGACGCACCGCCGTTCCGGTCCATCTGCCCATCGGAGCGGAGCGCGACTTCCAGGGCATCGTCGATCTGATCAAAATGAAGGCCTACCTGTACACGGCCGACGGGGACGGCCAGGGCAAGGAAGTTGATATTCCGGCCGAGCTCGCCGCCGCCGCGAAAGAAGCGCATGAAACGCTCGTGGAGATGGTCGCCGAGAACGACGATGCACTGATGGAAGAGTTCTTCGAAAAGGGCACGCTTCCGATCGAACACATTCAGGAAGGGCTGCGGCAGGCGATCGTCGACGACCGCATGTTCCCCGTCCTGTGCTCCTCCGGGCTGCATAACGCGGGCACGGACCTGATGCTGGACTTCATCCTGGAATACTTTCCACATCCGGGCGAGGTCGGCAAGTGGAAGGGATCGGCGAACGGGGAAGAAGTGGAACGCGCGATCTCCGACGACGGACCGGTTTCGGCGTTCGTTTACAAGACGTCGGCGGACCCGTTTGCCGGGCATGTTTCGTTTTTCAAAGTGATCAGCGGCGTGATCAAGAATGACGATCACCTGATGAATCCGCGCAGCCGCACCGATGAACGACTGGCGCATATTGGCGTGATGTTCGGCAAGGATCTGGTGCAGGTGCCCGAGTTGCACGCGGGCGACCTGGGCGCGGTGGCCAAGCTGAAGGGAACGCTGACCGGCGATACGTTGTGCGATAAGAACAACGAAATCGTCTATCCGAAGGTCGAGTTGCCCGAACCGTCGATTGCGTTCGCGATTTCGGCCAAGACGCGCAACGACGAAGACCGCATGGGCAATGCGATTCACAAGATCCTCGAAGAGGATCAGGCGCTGCGCTTTTACCGGGACGAGCAGACGGGCGATTTCCTTTTGGCCGGTTCCGGGCAGCAACACGTGGAGGTTGTGGTCAGCAAGCTGAAGAATCGCTATCACGTGGATGTCGATCTTCATGCGCCGAAGATTCCTTACCGGGAAACGATTCGTGGCTCGGCACAAGTGCAAGGCCGCCACAAGAAGCAAAGCGGCGGGCACGGGCAGTTCGGCGATTGCTGGATCCGCATGGAACCGTTGCCGCGCGGGGAGAAGTTCGAGTTCGGCAGCGAGATCTTCGGTGGCGCGATTCCGAAGAACTACATTCCCGCGATCGAAAAAGGCATCCAGGAGACGGCAGCGAGAGGCTACCTAGCCGGCTATCCGGTGGTGGACTTCAAGGTGGTGGTCTACGACGGCTCCTACCATGATGTCGACTCTTCGGAAATGGCGTTCAAGCTCGCCGCGCGGAAGGCCTTCCTGAAGGCGATGGAAGAAGCCAAGCCGGCGCTGCTGGAACCAGTGATGACGGTCGAGGTTCAGGCTCCGGTGGAATACGCGGGCGACCTGATGAGCGACTTAAACGGCCGCCGCGGACGCATTTCGGGCATGGATACCAAGGGCGACACGCAAATTGTTCGTGCGATGGTTCCGATGGCCGAGATGCTGAGCTATCAGAATGAGCTGACATCGCTGACGCAAGGCCGGGGCGCCTTCTCCATGGAATTCGATCATTACGATTTCGTTCCGCAGCAGGAGGCGACTAAGATCATCGAGGCGTCCAAGCACAACGGCGCCGCCCACGACGAAGACGAATAGACGGCGCGCGTCCGGTCGCGCCGCGACACGTCATAATGGGGGGCAGTGTTTGAAAAACCTGCCCAACCCGACCATCTGATTCACGAACTTCTGACGCGTCGCTGGTCGACGCGCGCCTTCACAGGCGAGCCACTGGAGGCCGATAAGCTCCGCACGATTCTTGAAGCGGGACGATGGGCGCCCTCGAGCGGCAACGGCCAGCCGTGGGTCTTCATCGTGGCTCCGCGCCAGGACACCGAGGCGTTCGAGCGGCTCGGCAGCGTGCTGAATCCGGGCAATGCCTGGGCCAAGAAAGCATCCGTGCTGGCGTTGTCCGTTGCGAAGCTGGATCGTGCTCCGGGCAAACCGAATCGTCATGCCTGGCACGATGTCGGACTGGCGTCGGAGAACATGGCGCTACAGGCGATCTCGATGGGGCTCGGGTTCCATATGATGGGCGGCTTCGACACGGAAGCCGCGCGCGAGGTCTGCCAGTTGCCGGAACGGTACGACCCGGTGGCGATGATGGCGATGGGCTACCCGGGCGATCCGAACGACATTGAAGATGAAACGCTGCGGGCAAAGGATCTGACGCCACGGGTCCGGCATCCGCAGTCGGAGTTCGTCTTCCATGGCACGTTCGGCAAGGCCTGGGAATAACCACAACATTTTGAGAATCGCCTGCGGGCGATGGAAAAGGTACACGCATGGAAACCCGCAAGATTGGATCATTGGACGTAACTGTGGTCGGTATCGGCTGCAACAACTTCGGCTGGCGGATTGACGCCACCGCAACCAAACAAGTTGTCGACGCCGCGCTGGACGCCGGCATCACTTTTTTTGACACTGCCGATGTATATGGCGCGGGACAAAGCGAGGAGTTCCTGGGCGCCGCGCTAAAGGGAAAGCGCGACAAGGCGGTGATCGCCACCAAGTTCGGAATGGAGATGCCCGCCGGTAAAGGCGCGAAGCCCACATACATCAAGAGCGCGGTGGAAGCGAGCCTGAAGCGGCTCGGCATTGACACGATCGACCTGTATCAGTTGCATCGGCCCGATGAGGATACGCCGATCGCGGATACCCTAGGCGCGCTGGATGAGTTGGTGAAGGAAGGGAAGGTGCGCGAGATCGGTGGGTCGAATTTCTCCGCCGCGCAGATCGAGGAAGCCGAGAAGGCCGTGAAGCAGGGCGCGGCGCGCTTCGTCAGCCTTCAGAACCACTACAGCCTGTTCCATCGGGAACCGGAGCAGGGTGTACTGGCGGCATGCGCGGCGCACGGGATCGGCTTCCTACCGTACTTCCCGCTGGCGAATGGCCTGCTAACGGGCAAGTATCGCAAGGGCAAACCGTTCCCGGAATCGAGTCGGGCGGCCGACGGCTTCGGCCCGAAGATGTTCACCGAGGAGAATCTGGACAAGGTCGAGGGGCTGATCAAAATTGCTGAGGGTGCGGGGCACACGCTACTGGAGCTGGCGTTCAGTTGGCTCGCCGCGCGGCCGGAGGTATCGAGCGTGATCGCCGGCGCGAAGACCCCCGAGCAGGTAAAGGGCAACGCGAAGGCCGCGGACTGGAAGCTGACCAAGGATCAGTTGGCCGAGATCGATCGGGTGATGTCTGCCTGAGTAGGGCGGAGCTGACCCATCGACGGACATCGAAAAGCAAACCGAAAAACAAATGGACGAAGCGACTTTCACCAAACGCGCTGAGGAAGCGCTCAACGATCTGGCCAACCGCCTGGAGCCTGCCGCAGAGGAATACGATTTCGAAGTCGATTTCAATGCCGGCGTGCTGGCGATTGAGTTTGAGGATCCGCCGGCGAAATTCGTGGTGAGTCCGAACTCGCCGGTGAGCCAGATCTGGGTCTCGGCGCACCTGAAGAGTTTCAAGCTCGGGTGGGACGAGAAGCGGGAGATGTTCGTCTTTGCGGAGACGGGCCAATCGCTGGTGGATCTGATGGGGCAAGCGGTCGGCAAGCAGATCGGCGAGGACGTGGAACTGTAGCGGAGCAGGAACATCGAGCATGGCGGGCATCTATTTTTCGTATCCGTTTTGCTCGCAGAAGTGCACGTACTGCAACTTTTCTTCCGGCGTGTTGCCGCGCGAGCTTGAGCCGCGCTACATCCGGGCGCTCGAGAAAGAAATCGCGGGAGCCGAATTCGGCTGGCAGCCGGAGACGATCTATCTCGGCGGCGGTACGCCATCGAATATGGACCTGGACGCGTTGAGGTCGGTTGTGGGGCGACAGGATTGGATCGAAGCGACCCTCGAAGCCGCGCCGGGGAACATTGATCCAGCAAGGGCTCGCGGGTGGAGGGAAGCCGGGATCAATCGGGTCAGCCTCGGGGTGCAATCGTTCATCGCCGAGGAATTGCGGCGGACAGGGCGGAAGCATGACTTCGACGTTGTGCGAGATGAAGTCGCGAAACCTGCGCGCAGCGGGCATCGGAAATTTCAATATTGACCTGATTGCGGGGCTTCCGGGGCAGAACCGCGAGAGCTGGAATGCGTCGCTGGATCGGCTGTTGCAGCTCGAACCGCCGCACGTCTCGGTCTACATGCTGGAGGTCGACGAGGATTCCCGGCTGGGCGCGGAGGTGATTGCGTTCGGCCAGAGGTATGGAGCCCCGGATGTCCCCGGCGATGAGCTGATCGTCGAGTTTTACGAAACCGCGGTGGACCGGCTCGCGGCGGCTGGGATCGCGCGCTATGAGATTTCCAATTTCGCGTTGCCGGGATGCGAATCCCGCCACAACCTAAAGTACTGGCTGCGCGAGCCGTATCTCGGCTTCGGGGCTGATGCGCATTCCTTTGATGCGGAGCAGCGCTGGGAGAACGTCGCGTCGGCCACCGAGTATGTGGAGCGCCTGGAGCAGGGGCGATCCCCGGTCGCGGCGCAGACCGAGGCCGATCCGGTGGCGGAATCGTTTTTCCTGGGGTTGCGCCTGGCGCGTGGCATCGACGCTGGGGACGCGCGGAAGCGCGGATTTGCCACGGAAATTCAGCAACTGATGCAAGACGGACTTCTGGAGGAATCGGACGGCAGGCTTCGTTTGACGCGGCGTGGAATCCTCGTTTCAAACGAAGTTTTTGAGAAGTTCCTTCCGGATGCCGCAGTAGGAACCAACGAACCATGATCGATTTACGCAGTGATACGGTAACCAAACCGACCCCGGCCATGCGGCGCGCGATGGCCAATGCCGAGGTCGGCGATGACGTTTATCGCGAAGACCCGACGGTAAACCGCCTGGAAGAGCGGGCGGCGGAGATCCTGGGCAAGGAAGCGGCATTGTTCGTGCCGACCGGCTCAATGGGGAATTCGATTGGAATCAAGCTCCATACGCATCACGGCCAGGAAGTGATCTGCGACGATAAGGCGCACGTGCTCGACTGGGAGCTTTCGATGATGGCCTGGTTTTCCGGTTGCCTGGCGCGCGCGATCCCCACCCCCGACGGCATTCTGAGTTGGGCAGCGGTGGAGCCGCAGATCCGCCCGCACGGCGGCTTTCATGCACCCACCGGATTAGTCACGGTGGAACATCCGCACAACATGGGCGGCGGCTCGCTTTATGAACAGAGCGCGATCGATGCGATCTGCGCGGGCGCATTGGGGTATCAGCTCAAGGTCCACATGGATGGCGCCAGGCTGTTTCACGCGGTGACCGCCACGGGCCTTTCCGCCGACCGGATTGTGCGTGAGGTCGATACGGTCATGACGTGTCTGTCGAAGGGTCTGGGAGCGCCGGTGGGCTCGATTCTGGCGGGGAATCGGGATGTGATGGAGCGGGCGAGGCATTACCGTAAGCAGTTGGGAGGCGGGATGCGGCAAGCGGGCGTGCTGGCGGCAGCGGGGCTAGTCGCGCTGGAGGAATCCCCGAAGCGGCTGCACGAGGATCATGAGAACGCCCGAATGATGGCCAACCGGCTCGCTGAGATTCCCGGGATCGAACTCGATCCGTCCGAGGTGGTGACCAATATCCTGATCTTCCACGTAACTTCGCACGGAGCCAAGGCGTTCGCCGATGAACTTCGCGAGGAGGGTGTCGCGGCGATTGCCCTCGGTGAGTCACGGGTACGGATGGTCACGCATGCCGATGTCTCCCGACAGGATTGCGAACGCGCCGTGGAGGTCGTCCGAACCGTACTGTCCTGAGGGTATTTCTGTGCAAATGCGACGAGCGTGATATCCTTTGATTTCGGGCTACGGACGTGATTTTCGGGCAGCCTAAGTTCGATCGGCCCGGACGAAACAAGCTGCGGGGACGGCCATTTTCAGGCGGTCCCCGTTTTTTGCTTCCTAAAATGCGGGACTCCGTCGGTCGCGCAAGAACAAAACCACGGCGAAACCCATGCCAACCGAACGTTACACGACCCTCAGCGGCATCACTGTCAGCCGCTCGATCAGTAAGATCAATTACCAGAAAGGACTGGATGCGGTGCTGCGGAAGCTGGACAAGCATCGCGGCATCTATCTGTCCTCCGGGTACGAGTATCCGGAACGGTATTCCCGATGGGACGTGGCGGCGGTAGCGCCGGCGCTGGAGATCATCGCAAAGGGGCGCGAGGTGACGATTCGGCCCTTGAACGGCCGTGGCGAGCTAATCAACCGGATGCTGCATCCGGTGCTGGCTCCGCATCCGCACTGGGTGTCGTTTGCGCTCGAGGAGAGTTCGAATACGCTGCGAGGGATCCTGCACCCGCTGCCGGAGCTGTTCCCGGAAGAAGAACGCAGCAAGCAACCGTCGGCGTTTACCGTGCTGCGCTCGCTGATCGACGAGTTCCGGCATCCGCTGGCGGATCGTCTGGCGCTGGTCGGCGCATTCGGCTATGACCTGCTGCTACAGTTCGACCCGATCGAGATGAAGCACCCGCGCGAGAACGTCAAGGATCTGCACCTGTTCCTGTGCGACGAAATCTACTTCATGGATCGCATGAAGGAGCAGATCGAGCGCTACCGCTTCGAGTTTGAGAAAGCCGGCATCTCCACGGAAGGCGTCGCCCGCGACGCCGAGCACATCAAGGCTCCGAAGAAGCGCAAGCCCGGTCCGATTGTCAGCGACCATACGCGCGAGCAGTACATGGCGAAGGTGGAGAAGGTTCGCGAGGGGATGCATCGCGGCGATTATTACGAAGTCGTGCTGCGGCAGACCTTCCGCGCACCGTACTCCGGCAGGGCCTCCGATTTGTTCTGTAAGATCCAGAAGGCCAGCCCCAGTCCTTATGAGTTTTTCCTGCAGCTCGGTGGGGAGCAACTGGTAGGCGCCTCGCCGGAGATGTATGTTCGCGTCGAAGAGCGCGCGGCCAAGAGTGGCGGCACCGAATGGCGCGTCGAAACCTGCCCGATCGCGGGAACCGCGCGGCGCACCGGTGACGTGATGCAGGACGCTGACAATATCCGCGACCTGCTGGCTTCGAAAAAAGAGGAATCCGAGCTGACGATGTGCAGCGACGTGGACCGGAACGATAAGAGCCGGGTCTGCGTTCCGGGTTCCGTCCGGATGATCGGGCGGCGGCTAATTGAACGCTACGCGGGCTTGTTCCATACCGTGGATCACGTGGAAGGGATCCTGGCGCCGGCCTTCGATTCGCTGGATGCGTTCCTGGCGCATATGTGGGCCGTCACGATCATTGGGGCTCCGAAGAAGTGGGCGGCGCAGGCGATCGAAGATCTGGAACAGGAGCCGCGCGGCTGGTATGGCGGCGCGGTCGGCATGATCACGCTGAAGGGCGAGATCAATACGGGTATCATGATCCGCACGGTGAAGCTCTCTGGCGGCGGGGCGGCCTATGGGGCGGGCGCGACCCTGCTCTACGATTCCGACCCGGCCAGCGAACATGAAGAATGTCGCATCAAGGCCACTGGGTTCTTCCGCGCGATGAATTTCGAACCATCCGAGCGCGAAATCTATACGCCGGATAAGACCGAAGGCCGCGGGGTACGCCTGCTGCTGGTGGACAACGAAGACTGCTTCATTCATACGTTGTCGAACTATGCGCGGCAGACCGGGGCGGAGGTGATCACCTATCGGACCGGCTTCCCGCTCAGCGTGATCAAGAACGTGGATCCGTCTCTGATCCTGATTTCTCCGGGTCCGGGACGGCCGGATGACTTCGGCGTGCCGGCACTAGTCCGTCATGGGGTGGATCTCGGCGTGCCGATGTTCGGCGTCTGCCTGGGCCTCCAGGGGATTGTTGAGGCGTTCGGCGGTGAGCTTGGCCTGCTGGACTACCCGATGCACGGCAAGCCGACCGAGGTGGTGCATTACAACCGGGGCATCTTCCATGGGCTTCCGGAACGCTTCCCGGTGGGCCGTTACCATTCGCTGTTCGCGATCCGCGAGAAGCTCCCGGCGTGCCTGGAAGTCACTGCGGAATCCGCCGACGGCGTCATCATGGGCGTTCGCCATCGTGACCTTCCGATTGAAGCGGTCCAGTTCCATCCGGAATCGATCCTCACCCTGCAGAAGGACGCCGGATTGAAGCTGATGGAGAACGTCGTCACGATGCTGGGGCGTGCGCGCGTCCCGGCTTGATTCTGTGCGACTGCCAGGAAGTTCGTACTAGCGATTTTCGGTCTTGTACTGGCCCCAAGGAGGGTTGTGAACCGGGGCGTTCCACAGGCACTCTAGACCGACGCTGTTGTGCGAGAACGCGACTCGCGCGGTGGCTCCATTGCCTCCATGGAACCTCTCGATATCTTCATTGCCATAGTCCTTTCGATTGCCATCTACCTTGCCAACGACGATTCGGGCGGCGGACGGCGCGGCCGGCTCCCGAACGCATCGGCTGCGTGAAGAGCATTCCTCACCGAAGTGGCTCCCGGGATGGCCGTCTGGCCCGCCAAGGGCTTTTTCGATTTCCTCCCGGCTTTTCCCTGACAATTGGGGCTCGGCGCCTTTGAACGTGCCGGTTGTGCAGCGGCTCCGACGGCCTCTGGCACACTGGTAGTTCCGCGCGCGGCCCATCCGACCGGCCGGGATACCCTATGGCGAACATCATCGTGATTGGAGGCGGACTCGCGGGTCTTGCGGCCACGGCGGCGCTGGGCCAAGCGGGACACCAGGTGCAACTGCTGGAAGCCCGGCGATTCCTCGGTGGGCGCGCGACTTCCTACGAAATCGAGATCGGCGAGACCGCGGAATCCGATGGTGGGACGGCGAAGGGTACGGCGACCTCGCCCGAGACGATCGACAACTGCCAGCACATCCTGCTGCGCTGCTGCGTCAATCTGCTGAATTTCTACGAGCGGCTGGGCGTCACCGACCGCATCGAGTTCCACCGTGAATTTTTCTTCCTGGAGCCGGGCGGACGCATGAGCGTCATGAAAGCCGGGTGGCTGCCGAAGCCGGCCCACTTCGCCGGATCGTTCCTGGGGCTGAAGTTTCTCAATTTCTCCGAGAAGCTGGCGGTGATGCGGGCGATCCAGGAGGTCCCGGCGGCGATGCGGCGAACCGACCTCGACCGGATCACGATGGCGGACTGGCTCGCCGAGCAGAACCAACCTCCGCGCGCCGTCGAGCGGTTCTGGCGGCAGGTGCTGGTCAGTGCGATCAATGAAGAACTCGACCAGATGGCCGCGCACCACGGCTTGCAGGTCTTCCAACTTGGGTTCCTGGCGCGAAAGGACTCCTATGAGATGGGGATCCCGGCCGTGCCATTGGGAGAGCTTTACAGCCGCGAGACGTGGAGCCGGATCGGCAACACCGAAATCGTCACTGGGATGCCGGTCGAGCAAGTCCAGATCGAGAACGGCGAAGTCACGGGCGTGACGGCCAAAGGCGGGACGTTTACCGCGGACCTGTACATCTCCGCACTACCGTTCGAGCGGATCACCAAGGTAATCCCCGCGCTAGAGATCGACTTGGCGGCGTTTTCGCATTCTCCGATCACCGGCATCCACCTGTGGTTCGATCGCCCGGTGACCGATCTTCCGCATGCGACGCTGCTGGACCGCACCATCCAATGGATGTTCAACAAGTCCGAGGGGCGTCACGTCCAACTGGTGGTCAGTGCCTCGCGCGAGTTGCTAAAGATGCCGCGCTCCGAGGTCCTGGAGTTGGCAGTGAAGGAACTCGCCGAGTTCTTCCCGGAGGTTCGTGATGCGAAGCTCGTGAAGGCACATGTGGTGAAGGAAGTCCGGGCCACGTTCTCGGCCTGTCCGGGGCTGGAACGCCACAGACCCCCGGCGAAAACCGCGATCCGGAATCTGCTGTTGGCGGGTGATTGGACCAAGTCCGGATGGCCGGCGACGATGGAAGGAGCAGTGCGCAGCGGATATTTGGCCGCGGGAGCGGCTTGCGAGAAGCTCGGCAACCCGAAGAAGTTCCTGATCCCGGACCTTGCCTGACCGCGCCTCCCGCGGCCAGGCTGCCCGAGTGGCAGATACCAATTGTCCCGTCAGAGACAACCGTCCTCCGAGTTATCTGCCAAAGACAAAGAATGGGATGGTCGCACCAACCAAACCGGCGAAAATCGACAATACATACAGGAGATGGTCCATTTGCTTGTCGGTGATCGGCGACTTCTTCCCCGCCCGAGCGTTACGCGCGATCTCGAACTCGTGGCCGCACGCATCGCAATAGCCAACGTCCGAGTAGAACGCGGTATTGCAGTCCGGGCAAAACTTCTTCATGGCCACATTTTGCCCAAGAGCCCGGACTCGGTATATCCACTGAAAGTAACCTTTTAGACCTCCACGGGTTGGAGTACTGTTGGGACAGGATGTCCCAATATGGGCGCCTTAAAATCACGGGCGTTTTCTCTTGGCGGAGCATTCCCCCTAGGGAAGCGTAAATCATCCCAAGTTCGTCTTATCAATGGTTTGCAAGAGCGCCGTTCTCGCCGGTGGGACTCTCGTACTGGGCACCTTCGGCCACGGGCACCGCCGGTGAGCAGGGTACGGGATTCATATCCCCAGGCTCGCAGCGGTTGCGGGGGTCCGGGACTTCCGGTCTGCGAAGAAGAAGCCCCCAGGGCAGTGGCCGGGCGGAGGAAGACAGATCACGTGGAATCGATTTCGGCGCGAGGCGAACCAGGAGCATGACTCCGCCTGCGAGGCTGGCGCAAACGCTCGGCAAGCCTCAAAATTCTTGGTCGTATATAATCGGAGGCATGCGGAGACTTGCACTGATCTGTTTGGCCCTGGTCCTGCCGGTGCTTAGCTCGCTCGCGCAGGCCGAGGACACAACCCAAATCACCGTCAAGGTGACCGAACCGGACGGCACCCCGATTGACCGGGCGAACGTCCGCGTGGCCTTCAAGGAAGGCCGCCACAAGATCAAACTCACCAAGATCCAACACTCCTGGGAGATGAAGACCTCGCAGGAAGGCATTGCGAAGATCCCGCCAATTGAAAAGGGTGACATCCTGATTCAGGTCACCGCCGACTTCCATCAGAGCTACGGCAAGACGTTCGAAATCACGGAAGACGAGCGGGAGATTGATGTCGTGCTGAGGGACCCTCAGTCGCAATACTCGGAAATCGAGCAGAAGAAGCCGTCTCCCGCGGAGAAGCCTTCTTCCAAGAAGTAACTCCCGACCGCTTCCTTCTCCGACGCCCCCGAACCTGTTACCCGACGGTAGCCATACAGTCGATCTCTATCCGTACGTCCTTGGGCAGGCGTGCGACCTCCACCGTGGCTCGTGCCGGCGGCTGATCTTGGAAATAGCGGCCGTAGACTTCGTTCATCGCCGCGAATTCGGTCATGTCTTTCAGGTAGACGGTGGTCTTGACGACGTCCGCAGGGGAAGCTCCCGCGCCTTCCAGCACGGCCGTCAGATTCTTCAGGACCTGCTCGGTTTGCGCGGCAATGTCGTCGCCGGTAATCTGTCCGGTGGCCGGATCCAGCGGGATCTGTCCGCTGGCGTATAGAACACCCCCGGAAACGATGGCCTGCGAGTAGGGCCCAATCGCGGCGGGCGCGGCGTCGGTAGCGATGATCTTCTTCATGCGATGCTCCTGATCGATCTAGTGTGTAGTGCGTCCTCTATTGTGCACTGCGGCGGGCACCGGCTACCTTCCGGGGAATTGGATGGTCCCCACCAATTTGGAGACATTTCCTAACCCCTCGGCGGCCAAAAACTGATCCAGTTCTTCGGCGATCCGTACCGGTGCGGCCGGATCCCAAAAATTTACTGAGCCGACTTCGACCACCGAAGCTCCGGCAATCAGGAACTCGGCGGCGTCCAGCCCGGTTGCGATGCCGCCAAGGCCGATGACGGGAATCCCACCGGCCGCCAACTCCCGCGCGGCTTCGTAGACCAGGCGAAGCGCAATGGGCTTGATGGCCGGACCGGAGAGCCCGCCAAAGCCCGCCCCGATGCGTGGCTTCCGCGTTTTGGGATCGATCGCCAGAGATACGAAGGTATTCACCAGCGAAACGGCATCGGCCCCACTCTCCACCGCGACCCGTACCAACGGTGCGATGGCGGTTACGTTGGGGGACATCTTGACGATCAAAGGACGACTCGCGACGGCACGAACCGCGGCCACGACCTCCCCCAACAGTTCCGGATCATTCGAGAAGAAGATCCCGCCATGTTTGGTATTCGGGCAGGAGACGTTGAGCTCGTAGGCAGCGACCCCCTCGGCATCCTCTAGAACGCGGACTACCTCTACGTAGTCCGGTACGGCATAGCCGAAAACATTCGCAAAGATCTTTGTATCGATTTTGCGCAGTTCGGGGAGCTTCTGTGCGACAAATGCTCGCACGCCGATGTTCTGCAAGCCGATGGAATTCATCATGCCCGCTTCGGTTTCCCACAGCCGCGGCGGCGGATTTCCAGGCAGCGGCTCGCGGGATAACCCTTTGACAACAATGCCGCCAATACGGGACAAGTCGGCCAGGTGCTGGAACTCGACTCCGTAGGCATAGGTTCCGGAAGCCGCCAGGATCGGGGTTTTCAGAGGGATACCGCACAGGGTGGTGGCCAGGCGGGAAGACATTTGGACACAGGATAGCAGTTCCCGCAATCAGGACTTATCTGTAGACGTACCATTACGAGGTCTCACGGGGAGCTACAAAGAATCTGGCACAACGATAAGGTGTTGCGCTAATGGCGGGATACGTACCCTCCCCGGCATCATGGAGTTAGCCGTGCGTAGAGGAGAAGAAACAACTCGAGCAGGCACCCCGAAGCGCCAACCGAGACGCTCCGTAGCTACGCGTTTCTCCGTATTCATCGGCATCGTCCTTTCTTGGGTAGTAGTGGTCAGCTTGGGCTGGGACCTCAGCCAAGGTACCTACGACCCCTGGAAGGCGTTGTTGATGTTCGTCGCGGTCCTCGGGCTGGCCGTGGCGATCTCTCGGTTCACGGTACGCATCCTGGCCCGGCCACTGGCGCTGCTGCAGCAGGGCATCACGCAGGTCGGCGACGGCAAGCTGGAACCGATCCAGGTCAGCAAGACCGGGGACGAAATCGAATATCTGGGTCAGAGTTTCAATGAGATGATCGTCCGTCTGGCGGCGTCTCAGGAACAGGTTCGCCAGCACCAGGAACTCCTGGAGGAACGCATCCGGCAACGCACCTCGGAGCTCGAGGCGGCCATGAAACAGGCCATGGTGGCCAATCAGACCAAGAGCGAATTCCTGGCCAATATGTCCCATGAATTGCGCACGCCGATGAACGGGCTGCTCGGCATGCTGGATCTAGTGCTCGATAGCCAACTGGGCGCCGACGATCGCGAACATCTGGAGATCGCGCAGCGCTGCGCCTATTCGCTGCTGGACCTGCTGAATGACATCCTGGATCTCTCCAAGATCGAAGCCGGTCGGATGAGTCTGGAGCAGGTCCCGTATTCGATCTGCCAGGTCCTCGAAGACTGCGTCCACGCGCAGACCGCCAAGGCCGCTGAGAAGAGCGTCAAGATGGAGCTGGAGTGCGGCTTCCCGGCCAATGTCCAGGTGATCGGCGACTCACTCCGGATGCGGCAGATTGCGTCCAACCTGATCTCCAATGCCGTCAAATTCACCGAGGAGGGCTGGGTACGCGTCCGCCTGGAAGCCAGCCCACTGGAGGCGGACTCCGGTGGAGAGGATCGCGTCCAGATCACTTTGACGGTGGTCGACAGCGGAACCGGAATCCGCGAAGAGAAGCTCTCCCAGATCTTCGACAAGTTCACGCAGGCGGATTCTTCGATCAGCCGCAAATACGGCGGAACCGGACTGGGACTGGCGATCACCAAAAAGCTTGTGGACCTGCACAACGGCGACATCACCGTGGAGAGCGAGGAGGGCAAAGGCAGTACGTTCCGCGTGATGATTCCCTTCACCGTAACCCGGGAGAAGGAGACCACCTCCGATGTTGAGAAGCTCCCGACCCTAAGCGTCGGTGCCGCGGAAATCCGGCTCCTCTTGGTGGAGGATAATCCGATCAATCAGCGCGTCGTGCTTGCGATCCTGAACGGTAAGGGGTTCACAACCACCGTCGCTAATAACGGTAAAGAGGCAATCCGCATTCTAAGCGACGCTGAAGACGGCGCCTTCGACATCGTGCTAATGGATCTGCAGATGCCTCTGCTCGACGGGTTCGAGGCGACCGAACAAATTCGAGCTGAAGGACGATGGAACCAGTTGCCAATCATTGCCATGACCGCTCACGCCATGACCGGCGATCGGGAACGATGTCTGAAGGTCGGGATGACCGACTATTTGGCGAAACCGGTGCGTCCCGCGGTTCTGATCCAGACGCTACGAAAGCATGCCTTCGCGGCATCGAAACCCGCTTTGCCCGAGCCGGTGGTTGCGGAACCGGAGCCGTCTCAGGAAACGCAAGCGACAGCGCTCCAGCAAAGCATGCTTCGTCTATTTGTCCAACTCGCGCCCGGCCGTCTGCATCGGCTGACGTCCGCAGTGGATCAGGGCGATATGGATCGACTGGCCCTGGAGTGGCAACACTTCCGCAGTGCCGTGGAGCAGCTTCCGCTACCCGAAACCTCGCTCCCGATCGCGGAAGTGGACGCGACCGTCGCCGAGGGAGATGGCGAAGCGGTGCGGCATAGCCTGGACAAGCTTCGCCAGAGCATCGAAGAGCTCGACTCGCAGCCAACCGTCAGCTCGTAGCGGACGCTGTGGGCAGCGCGGCGAGCAGGGCCTTCCACAGCCGTTCGATGTCCGCTTCGCTGGTGGCGACGTTCCCGATTGCGGCGCGCAACACGAATTTGCCATGCAGCACGGTGCTGGAGAGTAAGGCTTCCCCGCTCCGGTTAACGGCATCCAGCAGCGCCTGGTTTTCCTCATCGGCGCCCCGGTAGCGGAAACAGACGAGCGAAAACTTTTGTGGCGCCGAGAGTTCAAAGCGCGGATCCTCTTCAATGCGGCGCGCGAGGCTGCGGGCCAGCGCAATGTGATTCGCGATGATCCGGGCAATCCCTTCCCGGCCATAGCTCCGCATGACGAACCACAGTTTTAGGGACCGGAAGCGGCGGCCCAGCGCCAGGCTATAGTCGGCAAGATTCTGGGACTCGTGCTGGGGATCCGAGGTGAGATACGGCGGAGCATCGTCCAACGAAACGGCAGCCCGCATCGCGGCCCGATCCCGAAAATAGAGTGCGCTCAAGTCCACTGGCGTGAACATCCATTTATGGGGATTGACGACAATCGAATCGGCGCGGGCGGCTCCTCTGAGTAGATCCGAATATTCCGGCAGGATGGCGGCTGGCCCCGCGTATGCGCCATCCACATGGAGCCAGAGCTTCTCCTCAGAGGCGATCGCGGCAATCTCCTCGACTGGATCCACGCTGGCAGTCGAGGTGGTGCCAACGGTCGCGATCACGCAGAACGGTTGGAGTCCCGCCGCTCGGTCTTCGCCGATCATGCGCCGCAGCGCTTCGGGGCGCATGCGGAACTCGGCGTCGCTGGGAACATGGCGAACATGCTGAAGGCCGATCCCGGTGGCCAGCGCACCCTTGTCCACCGAGGAATGCGCATGCTCGGATGCATATAGCGTCAGCCGGCTGGAGTCGCCACTCTGGCGCGTTTCCGGATGGGCACGCTGCCGCGCCGCCAGAATCGCATGCATGGTTCCGGTCGAGGCCGTGTCGTGAATAATGCCCGTGAAGGCGTTGGGGATCCCCAGCCATTGGCGCAGCCACTTCAGGGTGACTTGCTCCAGTTCGGTGGCGGCAGGCGAGGTCTTCCACAGCATGTGGTTCACGTTCAACGCCGCCGCCAGCATTTCGCCCAGGATACCCGGCGCGGACCCGGAGATGGCGAAGTAGGCCATGAATCGCGGATGGTTCCAATGCGTGATGCCAGGAACGATCAGCTCCCGAAAGTCCTTCAACAAGGCCTCCGGAGATTCCCCTTGCTCCGGAGCCTGGTCCGGCAGGCGGCGAATCCAGTCGCCCGGTTCGCCAGCGGGTGAAACCGGAAGTTCCCCCGCGGTTTCGAGGAAATCAGCGATCCAGTCAACGGCTTCGTGCGCCGCAGTGCGGAAGTCGTCCAAGTGCATCCCGTGCGGACGAATCGGGTCGGGCTGAGTGGAATCAGACATGGCTCTCTTTACTTTGGCGCGTGCAAAGGCGACCTGCGGGCTCGGCTCGCAATTTTCTTGTCCGGCCTATTCGCGCGCGGCCTTTACGGCTTCCAGGAACGCCTTCGCAGCGTCTGTGATTCCCGCAAAATCGCCGGACTTAAGCTTTGCACCAGACACCAGATCCCCGCCGACGCCTAACGCCTCGGCACCCGCATGCAGAAACGGACCTGCAGTCGACAGACTCACCCCGCCGGTCGGAATCATCGGGATCCGCGGCAACGCGGCCTTCAAAGCCTTGATGTACGCCGGCCCGCCGACATTCCCCGCGGGAAAAATCTTGACGATATCCGAACCCGCCTTCCATGCGGTAATTGCTTCGGTAGGAGTCAGCGCACCGGCCATCATCAGAACCCCCTGCTCGGCGGCGAACTCCACCGTTTCGCGGTCGAACCCCGGGCTGACCAGGAACCGGGCACCCGCGCGCAGGCAATCGGCGGCGGTCGCTTTATCCAGCACTGTCCCCGCCCCAATCAGCACTGAATCGCCGACCGCGTTGCTCAATTGTTCAATGACCGACACCGCTCCCGGCACGGTCATTGTAATCTCGACAATCGGGATGCCACCCGCGGTCACTGCGTCGGCCGCACCGCGAGCTAACTCCGGCGTTTCGGCACGCACCACCGGCACGATCCCAGTCTCCCGAATCCGCTCCCGCACCTGCTGCTTGGTCATCTTCATACAGGCTACCGCGCGATGCGCGCGCTTCCGCCTTTCATCAGCCGCAGGACCTCAGCCTTGGTCGCCATCGTTGTATCGCCCGGCGTCGTCATCGCAAGTGCCCCATGTGCCGCGCCGCAATCCACCGACCACTGCGGAGTCTCGCCGGTCAGGAGGCCATAGATCAGCCCCGAGGCGAAGGAATCCCCGCCCCCGACGCGATCGTAGATCTCCAAGTCTTCACGATGCATCGCCTGATAGAACATTCCGTCCACGCAACAGATCGCGCCCCAATCGTTGCGCGTCGCGCTATGCGAAGTCCGCAAGGTCGTCGCGACCACCGGGAAGGGAAACTCGGCGCGCACGGTGTTGATCATCTTCTTAAAGCCCTCGACCTCGAGTTCCAGAAGATGCTCATCTGCGCCCGGCACATCGAACCCCAGCGCAGCGGAAAAATCCTCTTCGTTGCCGATCATCACGTCCACCAGCGGCGCGATCCGGCGATTCACTTCCCTGGCCTTCTCCTGCCCACCGATCGCGTTCCACAATGATGGCCGATAATTCAAGTCGTAGGATACGACGACGCCATGCCGCCGGGCAGCTTGCATCGCCTCAATCGCGACCTCAGGCGTCGAATCTGACAATGCACAGAAGATCCCGCCGGTATGAAACCAGCGCGCCCCTTCGCCGCCGAAAATCACATCCCAATCGATCTCGCCGGGCTGGAGTTGCGAAATCGCGGTGTGGCCGCGATCCGAACAACCCAGCGGAGCCCGCACACCAAATCCGCGCTCAGTGAAATTCAATCCATTGCGGACCTGGCGGCCTACGCCGTCAAACGGCACCCAGCGCACATGTGATTGGTCAACGCCGCCCTGATGGATCAGATCCTCAAGCAACCGCCCGACGGGATTATCCGCAAACGCCGTCACCACGGTCGTGCGCATCCCGAAGCATCGTCTAAGCCCGCGGGCGACATTATACTCTCCGCCGCCTTCCCAAGCCTGAAACTGCCGCGTGGTCGCCACGCGCCCCGGACCTGGATCCAGGCGCAGCATGATCTCCCCCAGCGCGACCAGGTCCCAACGGCATTGTTCACTCCGCCGAATATCGAGCGCCATGGCTTCTACCCGCCGATCGAAAACGTCCGCCCGCGATGCAGGCCGAGCAGAATCTGCACCAGCCGGTGTGCGATCAACTCATGCAGGGTCAGCAGTTCTTCGTTGGCTTTGACAATACCGTCGGCGTCGCGCGGGTCCCCCTGGAACTCCCCGCCGGCCTTTAGCGCATCGGTGGCTTCTTTGATGACGGGATCGGTCTGGACCTCGCCCGCCATCTCCCACAGAGTGATGAAGCGATCCACCGCGGTCGGGAAGCTGACCTCGAAGACGCCGAACTGGCTCGTGGTGCGTGGCGGCTTGTAGTCCAAATTGAACGGACCTTCGTAGCCATGGCTACGCAACAGCACCAGGACATTCAGCCAATCCAGCGGATTTACCAGACCCACGCCGATATCAACGTCATGCTTCAGGCGATACCCGTCATTGATATCGAAGTGGAACAGCTTGCCGGCGACCAACGCCCTCGCCAGTGCCGCACGCGGCGCCCCGCCCCACATCAGCTCATGCAAGTATTCCGGATTCAGCCCCACCATCTCCGGATGCGTCAGTAATCCAGAAGAGATGAACGCCAGCATCGCGTCACTGGTCGGCAGCAGGATCTCGGCCTGCGGCTCAAACGGCTTGGCTTCCAGGCAATGCTTCAGCGTCGGACGCCCCTTCTCTCCCGCGACTCGGATGTCATGATCACAAGCCGCGTTGAGCGCATCCGCGTACCATTTCAGCGTCTCGGTCTCATCGATCGCGCCCTGCACGTAATAGCCCAGCGTCCCCGGCCAATACACGGCGAACCCGGCACCCAACTGATGCCCGATGTCGACGACGTTCTCCACACGGAACTTCGCATAGGTGCGGACGTCCGCCGACTCCGCCGCGGGACCACCGGCCCAAACCGCATGAAAGAAGGTCTCCGCCGTGACCATGGAGCACTTAACCCCATTGGCGTCCAGTGCCTTGCCGATGCGTTCCACGATCTCGGCCTGCCGCTCTCCGCCCAGCGCTTCGGTCGGGATCACGTCGGTATCGTGCGTGGCCCAATGTCCGATCCCGATCTCGCCGTAATGCCGGATGATCTCCTCAAAGCCGATCGGCGGTCGCGTCGGAGCATGAAATAGGGCCTGCCCTTCATAGGCCGCGGCCCACTGCGGACCGGAGATGAAATACTTGCGCCGCGTCTCGGGCGAATACGCACCACCGCAGGCGTTCATCAATCGTGAGACCAGCGCCTGTTGCTGGTTTGAGGGAACCGGATTCATAGCCATGGGACGTATGGACTCGCCTCCAGCCGAGCCGCCTATTGTTGTAGCACAGCGGCGCACCGTCTCAGATTGGCAATCGAACGCTGGCAAAGACGGCCGGAGGCCGGATAGACTAGGGAACGTGCCGCCGAACCTCTCCGGGGCGATCAGGAACTTATGTACTGGCTTGGCATTGACGTTGGCACGGGTGGTTCTCGTGCGCTTCTGATTGACGCGCAAGGCAAACAGGTGGCAGCCTTCACATCGCCGCATCAGGAGATGCGGATGGAAAAGCCGCTATGGGCCGAGCAGGACCCCGCCGACTGGGCGCAAGCCTCCATTACCGCGGTAAGAGGCGTCCTCTCCGAAGCGGGGATTTCTGGGGCCGACGTCAAAGGCATCGGCCTCTCCGGGCAGATGCACGGGCTGGTTATGCTCGATGGCAATGGCGCCGTCATTCGCCCCTCACTGATCTGGTGCGACCAGCGGAGCCAGCCGCAAGTAGACGCAATTAACGAAAAAATCGGCAGGGACGCGGTGCTGAAGGCAATCGCGAATCCGATGCTGACCGGCTTCACGTTGCCGAAGCTCCTGTGGGTCCGCGATCACGAACCGGAGTCCTTCGCACGGCTCAAGACCGTCCTGCTCCCTAAAGACTACGTCCGCTACGTGCTCACCGGAGAGCTAGCCACCGAAGTCTCCGACGCGTCCGGCACCGGCCTGTTCGATGTGGTGAATCGCACCTGGTCGTACTCGCTCGCCGACGTGCTCGGACTGGATCGTGGAATTCTTCCCCGCGCGTACGAATCGGCGGAAGTTTCCGGAGTCGTATCGCAGGAAGCGGCTGAAGCTACTGGACTCGTCGCGGGAACCCCTGTCGTGGGCGGCGGAGGCGACCAGGCCGCCAGCGCGGTCGGCAACGGAATCGTCAAGCCCGGCATCGTTTCCTGCACGCTGGGACCTCCGGCGTCGTCTTCGCACATATGGAGAAAATCGCCTACGATCCGGGCGGCCGCGTTCACACGTTTTGCCACGCGGTTCCCGGCAAGTGGCACGTGATGGGGGTCACACAGGGCGCCGGGCTCAGCCTGCAATGGATGCGCAATACGCTGGCCCCGGGCGTCGTCTACGACGAACTCATGGACGAAGCCGCCACAGCGGAGCCGGGCTCGGAAGGGCTGTTCTGGCTGCCCTATCTGATGGGCGAACGGACGCCTCACCTCGACGCCGAAGCGCGTGGCGGCTGGATCGGAATCACCGCCAAGCATCGCCGCGCGGAGCTGATCCGTTCCGTCATCGAAGGCGTTTCCTACAGCCAGAAAGACGGCCTCGAGATCATCGAAGAACTCGGAGTCAAAGTGCGTACAGTTCGCGCCTCGGGAGGCGGAGCTCGCAGCCTCTTCTGGCGACGGGTCCTTGCCGACGTCTTCAATAAACGCGTCGCAACGCTCGAGACACAGGAAGGTTCCGCCTTAGGTGCTGCATTGCTGGCCGCGGTGGGGACTGGGCAATTCGCTAGCGTGGAGCAGGCATGCGAGCAGACTTTGCAGGAAGAGAGTTCAGTAGATCCAGATCCCCAAACCGCCGCTATCTACGCGACGCGTTATGCCACCTATCGAGCGCTGTACCATGCGTTGAAGCCGCTGTTTGGCGCAATGAACGTGTGAACGGCTTCCACCAGGCTAGCAAACCTGTCACCAACCGCGGGAACCGTTAATTCCGCGGCTCTGGAAGAATTTCGACATAGTCCAGCCCGGCGACCTCGTCTCCGTCCGGGATCCCTTCGATCCGGATTTCGCTTGCGCGCAGCGGAACTCCTTCAATCACGCGGCGCGCCGAAGTGGAGCTATCCAGCCGCCGACTTGGCACCTGACTATTTCGCGGTCCATTCGTCGATCAGTTGATTGTCGACATACACGCGATAGTTCGCCGAGCCGTTGTTCTGGTCAAAATACCGCACGTGAAGCGTGTACCAGCCGGGCTCGCCCGAGAATGATAACGTCGCCGAACAGCTCTGCTGCTGGCACTCGACAGCCTTTCCATCACCCGCGCCTTCCCACGGATCCACGTCGACCTCCGAATAGCCATTCAGCGTCAGCGCCTCCGCCTCGGTGCGATTCGGATGATTCCCCACGCGTCCCAGCGCATCGTCGATCCCCGTCTCGCGATGGAACCAGTTATTCACCGCATCGCGCCAAACCTCGGCCTGCCCCGCCTGATACTTCAGCTGCGCCAGGATCTCGTCATAACGCCGTTCATCCACGCGCCCGCGCAAGGACTCCCAGTCCGCGACCCATTCCTGAACCGTCTCGGCCCCGGCGTAGTGCGCATCATAGATGTGCTGGATCACGGTCTCGCCCGAATGCAGGCGATACGTATACGGCACGTGATGCAGGAACAGCAGCAGATCATCCGGCGTGGTCGCCAGTGCTTCCCAGCGCGCCGCAACCTCAGGCCGATACTGCCCGATGTAGCCGGTTCCGGTCGCCACCGTCCGATCCATCCCGATACCGGTTTCATCCGCGCGATGCCATTGTCCCCAACCGTTGCGCTCGGATGCTTCCACGCGCACGCCGTAGTGGTTACCCGTGATGTCGGTCAAGGTCTGCAGGCCCAATGGACCGGTGTAATTCTCAAATGCCGGATAGGAACTGAGCTGAATGTGATCCACCACGCGCGCGACTTCAGCGTCGTCACCGAACGTTAGCAGACGCCACTCACGGTTGATCGCTTCGCTGGACAGATCCGGATTCCAGGCCAACCGGCCGAAGGCATATAGATTGGACTGCGACAGGTGGTTGCCCAACCAGTTCTCGTCGCGGCCGACGTTCGAGACGCCAACGATCCCACCCACCGGCTGATGAAACACCTTGCCCGCCACCAGCGCCTTCACCGGAGTGTACTCGCCGCCGACGCGCATATCGAAGTCGAGTGCGTCCTTCCACATCGGCGCGAGATAGACCGTATGGTGCCCCTGCCCGAAATACTCCTGCGTGATCTGGAGTTCGATCGCCTGGTTGGTGTGCTCCAATGTTCCGAATAGTGGCGATGCCGGCTCGCGCACCTGAAAGTCGATCGGGCCATTCTTAATCTGAACGATGACGTTATCATCGAAGTCGCCATCCAACGGTCGGAAGTTATCATCAGCCGCGCGTCCGCGATCATTCTTCGGATCGCGCCAATCCATGTGATGGTCGTAGACGAAGCCGCGATAGAAAACCAACCCTCCATGCGACGCGACCGCACGGGCCACCACGTTCGCGGCATCGGCATGCGTGCGCCCATACGCTGACGGCCCAACGCGGCCTTCAGAGTCCGCCTTGATCACCACGCCAGCGAGGTCCGGAACCGCATCGTACACCGCATCCATCTGCGCCTTCCACCACGCGATCACCTGCGGATCCAATGGATCGAACGTATCCAGACCGCCGATCTTCTGCGGACTTCCGAAGTCCACGGAGATTGCCGTCCCCACGCCCCACCTGCGCAACACATCGGCAATCCGCGCAATCTGCGGCAGGAAGTCCAGCTCCAGACTACGCGTGTTCACATTGACGTTGTTAATCGTGGTCGCCTGAATCCCCAGTGACGCAAGCAACCGGCCATAGTCATTTACTTGCGAGAGGTCCTCGCGCGAGCGGACATCTTCCCAAAAAATGGAACGCCCGCCATAGCCGCGCTCGATCGTGCCTTCCAGGTTGTCCCAATGGTTCACCCAGCGAACCGGATTGTACGGCTCCTGGCGCACATCGATTGACTGCACCGACTCGCCCGTCCCCAGCTTGCGCAGCAGCGCAAACACACCATACAGTGCTCCGCGCGCATTTTCCCCCGCAATCACGATCTGCCGATGTCCATCGCGGGTCAACGTCTGAATGCTGTAGCCATCGTTGATCAGGGGATCGGACGGAGTTGCATTCCATGCAGGCAAGGCGCGCCGCAAACCGTCGACGGTCGCGACCACAATCGCCCCTTCCTGGGGAACTCCGGATGCGGTCCGCAACGTCCGCCCGGTCATCCCCTTTACGCCGCGAATCAATTCCTGCTGCGCGCTTCCCAGCACGACATCGGTTGCCGAGCCGTCATTGATCACCGTCACCACGGCGGGCAGCCAACGATGCGCCTCGCGCAGGGTCGTCCCTTCCAGCGGCGCATACCGCAGCCACGCGTCATAGCCGGACTCGGCGACAGCAGTGGAAGCAAGCACGGCTCCCAACAACAGGAATTTAACGATTGACACCTGACGCAAGATAACCTCCATCTACAGCGATCGACTGGCCGGTCATAAAGCTGGCTCCATCGGACGCGAGCAGCACAGCAGCGCCCACCAGTTCCTCGGCTTTGCCGAAGCGAGCCATCGGCGTGCGCATTAGAATCTCCTCGCCACGCGGGGTTCCCTCGATCAGCTTCCGATTCAGTTCCGTGGGGAAGACACCCGGAGCGATGGCATTCACCACGATGCCATCCTGGGCCCACTCGCAACCCAGGCTGCGCGTGAGCGACAGCAGCGCGGTCTTCGCCGCCGAATACGCCGCGACCTCATGAAACGCCACGAAGCTCGCCAGCGATGCAATATTAATGATGCGTCCGCGACCTGACGCTTTCAAGGGTTCATAGAACGCTTGGCAAGCACGCAGCGCGCCGTTTAAGTGCGTATCGATGACCCGTGACCAGCGCGACTCTTCGACATCGATGGTCGGCTGCCGGAACGTTTCGCCTGCGGCGTTGACCAGGATGTCGACGCGCCCGAACTCCGTCACCACCGCATCCCGCAGCGCATCGATCGTCGCCCGATCCGTGACGTCCACAGTCTGTTCCATCGTCCGCCGCCCCGTCGCCCGGATCTCTGCGGCAACCCCGGCGACCTTTTCCATCCGGCGTCCCACGGCGACCACATCCGCGCCGTGCTCAGCGAGCCCCACCGCAATCGCACGCCCCAAGCCGGACGTTCCGCCGATGACAACCGCAACGCGGCCGGTTAAATCAAACAGGTTTGCCATGGACTTAATCGCAGTAACAACGCGTCAATTGTATCGGACTCGCCTGCAGCCAGCCTCAGGAAGGAATCTTCACCGGCCGATCATCCTCCGGATCCGCCCAGCGCTGATTCGGCACCGTCGGCGTCCACCCCGGACGACCCGGGTCCTGATCATACGGATAGTTGCCCAACCGCTGATACAAATCCGCATACTCAGCGAGCTTGTCCCGATCCAGCTTCACCCCGAGTCCCGGCCCGTCCGGAACGCGAATCGCGCCATTTTCATACCGCATCAAGCCGCCCTCAATGATGTCTCCGGTCAAGTGATGATAATGCGCATCCGCCGCGAAACTCAGATTGGGAATAACAGCGCCCAGATGCAGCATCGTCGCGAGTTGAATCCCGAGCTCGCCGGAGGAATGCACCGCGACGCCCAGCTGAAACGTCTCGCAAATTCCGGCTGCCTTCACGCAGGGACGAATCCCGCCCCAGAAGGTCGTATCCAGCAGGATCACATCCACCGCTGTATTCAGAACATTTGCCGCGAGCTGTTCAAAACTCACCACCACCGTATTCGTCGCCAGCGGCATGCGGACCTTCTCCCGCGTGCGCCGCATCCCATGCAACCCGAACACGGGGTCTTCCAGGTAATCGTTGTTCAGATCCTCGATCGCCTGCCCGAATTGAATTGCCTGCTCCGTCGACCAGGTCGCATTCGGATCAAAGCGGAACGAATCGCCGTCCAGCGCCGCGGCCACCGCGCGATAGGCCTCCAGCTCATAGGTCGGCGCGAACACCCCGCCCTTCAACTTGTGCGACGTGAATCCGAAGCGATGCTTCAGCTCCTGCGCCTGGGCGACCAACTGATCAATCGTGCGAACCTCGCCTTCGCCTGACGCATTCGGATACCGGAAGAATAGATACGACGCGAACGGCACGCGGTCGCGCAACCGGCCGCCCAGGATCTCCGACACAGGCACACCCCACGCCTGGCCCAAAATATCCAGGCACGCGAATTCCAGCGCCGCGAGCACCTGCGTCCGATTGTTGTACAGCGACGCCGTCGGATTCGCGATCTTGAAGCGCATTTCTTCCAGGCGAGCCGGATCGTGCCCCACCAGATACTGCTTCATCGCGCGGAAGACGGCTTCGGCGGACTCGCCCCCGCCACCCATCTCGCCCAGACCGATCAGGCCGTCTTCGGTCTCGACCTCGACAATCGTCCGGACAAATCGACCCCAGTGGCACCCGTTGGCATGACGCAACGGAGCCTCCAGCGGCACAGTCACGGTGGTGGCACGGATATCGGAAATGCGCATAAGAAGAATCGCCCGCGAAACTCAACCACATTCGGGGCGAAATGAATACTATAATGACACGCGGGTTCCTTTTGCAGCCGACCACGCCAGCCGAACGCCCCCGAAGTTCCGCTGCCAGCGATCCTCCGGAGCCTCAGAGTGCCGTGGGCCGTTACCGTTGGCGGATCTGCGCGCTGCTGTTCTTCGCCACCACGATTAACTACCTGGACCGCCAGGTGCTGGGTGTACTGGCGCCCAGCCTGCAAACGACGATCGGATGGAGCGAGGTCGAATACGGCTATATCGTTGCCTCTTTCCAGATCGCCTATGCGATCGGCTTGGTCGCGATGGGCGGATTGATTGATCGCATCGGCACGCGACTCGGCTATACGCTGATGATCGCGATCTGGAGCCTTGCGGCGATGGCGCATGCAGCGGTCGCCACTGTCGCGGGATTCATCGCCGTGCGATTTCTGCTGGGCATCGGCGAATCCGGCAATTTCCCCGCCGCCGTCAAGACCGTGGCCGAATGGTTCCCGCGCCGCGAACGGTCCTTCGCCACGGGTATTTTCAACTCCGGCTCGAACGTCGGCGCGATCCTGGCTCCGCTCACTGTCCCCTTCATCGCAGTGGCCTGGGGATGGCAATGGGCGTTCCTGATTACCGGTGCGATCGGGTCGCTCTGGCTTTTCATCTGGTGGCGCAACTATCGGCCGCCCGCCGAACATCCGTCGTTGTCTTCGGTGGAACTTGCCTACATCAACAGTGATCCAGCCGAGCCCATTCAGCGCATCCCCTGGGCGCGCCTGCTACCGCACCGGCAAACCTGGGCATTCCTGTCCGCGAAGTTCTTCACGGATCCCGTCTGGTGGTTCTTCCTTTCCTGGCTGCCAAAATTTCTGAACGAAACCTATGGACTCTCCATCACCGAACTTGGGCCGCCGTTGGTCGTGATCTATGTCATGGCTGATGCGGGGAGCATCGGGGGCGGATGGCTCGCCTCCTCGTTCCTCAAGCGCGGATGGAGCGTCAACCGAGCCCGCAAGTCGGCCATGGGCGTTTGTGCGATTGCGGTCATCCCCATCGTATTCGCGGCCCAGGCCAGCAATCTCTGGACCGCGGTCCTGCTTGTGGGCCTCGCGGCGGCGGCGCACCAGGGTTGGTCGGCGAACGCCTTCACGATGGCCTCGGATATGTTCCCCCGTTCGGCGGTAGCCTCGGTGGTCGGAATTGGAGGATTCGGCGGCGCGATCAGCGGCGCGCTGGCGTCAACGGCAACCGGCTTCATCCTCGAAACGACAGGTAGCTATGTTCTGTTGTTCGGAATCGCCGGGACGGCGTATCTGATCGCGCTGGGAGTCGTGCACCTGCTGACGCCGGAAATGCAGCCGGTGCGGGAGCTTTGATCGGCAAACCCGATTCGCGGATCACCCTCGGCATCCTAGCCTCGCGTGACCGGTTGGAATCCGCGGCGTTCCATATTGCCCCAACCGCCCTTCTTGCCCTTGATCCCTTCGATCAAGCCCTGCACGCGCCAGATCGTCAGCAGTTGGCGGAAACCGACGTTCTCCAGCACGGCCGCCAGGAAGATATGGATCGAATCGCGCCAGCCGGGATAGCGGTTTCGCGTGAACTCCTCCAGCAACAGCGCGCTGGTGGAGAGCAAAATGCCCGTGATGATCGACACCAGGAAAAACAGGATCGCGATGGCCGGAGCGATGATCTTAAACACCAGCCCAATCACGGTTAGAAAATAGCCCAGGCACTCCACCGCCGGCCCCATCATTTCGAACAGGAAGAAGTAGGGGAACGAGAACATCCCCACGGTTCCGAACTTCGGATTGAGCAACATCTCGCGATGCCGGAACAGGCTCTCCACCGTGCCGCGCTGCCAACGTTTACGCTGCCGTTGGAGAATCTTGAGGGACTGCGGAACTTCGGTCCAGCAGACCGGCTGCGCCACATAGACGATCCGGTACGGACGTTTCTGCTTGCGCCAGATATGATGCATGCGCACGACCAATTCCATATCCTCACCGATGGTGGATTCGTCAAAACCACCCGCCTCCAGCACCGCATCCCGCCGGAACAGGCCGAACGCACCGGATATGATCAGCAGGCAGTTGACCAGGCTGAATCCGATTCTGCCCCCCAAAAACGCGCGCAAGTACTCGATTGCCTGAAAATTCGCTAGCCAGGAACGTGACGCCTTGATCCCGGTCACCACGCCGTTCTCCACCCGGCAGTCGTTCACCGCGCGAACCGTTCCACCCACGGCGATCGTTCGGTCGGGATCTTCCAGGTACGGCTTCACCATCTGAAACAGGCCGTCCTTGTCGATCAGCGAATCGCAATCCACCACCATCACCAGTGGCGAGGCGGCCATATTGATCCCGGCGTTAATCGAATCCGCCTTGCCGCCGTTCTCCTTGTCGACGACTACAAGCTTCACCGGGTCAAACGATTCATACACCCCGCGGATCGGCTTGGTTTCGAGCGAACCCGACGGATTCCGCGCGGACCGGTACAAGCGAAATTCATCCACCAGAACGTCCAGCGTATTGTCCTTGCTGCCATCGTTGACCACGATCACTTCATAGCGCGGATAGTTCAGGCGCAACATGCCACCGACGCTATCGCGCGCCGTTGCGGACTCGTTATACGCCGGTACGATCAACGAAATCGACGGCAAAAGAGGGGAATCCAGCAGCGTCTGCTGCTCGTAAGGGCTGAACGTCGCATGGTGCCGGCGAATTACGAAATAGGCGCTCACTGAAAGGAACAGGTAGACCAGGTTGATACAGAAGACGTACAGAATGATGCTGCTCTCAAAGAAGAAGTAGACGCGATGCGCCAGATCGTCCAAGGTCATGATCAGGCCACCTTCCGCTCCAGATGCGCCCGTTCCAGAATCTCCGCGGCCGTCGCGACGACTTCCGGATTACCGCACTCCAGCAGTTCCTCGACGCGTTTCCGACCGTCCTCGCCGATCTGTACCAACGCCTCCATGAACTGCTTGGCCGGCATCGCACCGGACCGCAAATGTGCACTGAGCACGTTCACCGCGCCGGTCACTTTCAGACGAGAGGCGCATTGAGCGGCTGCTGCACGGACTTCTTCCGAATCGGCATTCAGCCCCGCCAGCACCACCAGTTCCCGATCCATGGCGCCGGTCTGATAAGGCAGCGTACGCAAGGCGGCCGCCCGAATTGCGAGATTCCCGTGAAACAGTAACGGAGTCAGGGCGCTCGGCTTTACCGGAATGCGCCACGCCTCCACGATATCCAGCGTCGCCACGACCTGATCCGGATTAGGCAAACGCAGGCCCAGAGGAATCGCCCGCCGCGCCAGAACATCCGCCCACGGACGGAGCGCGGATGCCAGCATCACTCGAACCACGAAGGGTTGATCCAGTGACCAGATGAATAATTCCTCACAGCTCTCGCCGCGGGTGGAATTGAGCAACGCCCGGGAGGCCGCCGCCCGCACCAGCGGGGAGGCGTCGTCCAGCAGGCGCATCAGAATCGATTCGCCATCCCTGGCTACCAGCAACCCCAGCGTCGATGCCGCCTCGCGACGAACCACGGCGCTGGAGTCAAACGATTTTCGTTCCCAATAGCCTCGATATCCTAGCGACACCGCCAGCGCACTCAATCGATCTCGCGACTCCCCGTCAACGACACCCAGCAGATCCGTCAGGCAACGCTCCAGATCCCGGAAATTTTGCACCGAACAGACTTCGAGGTACTCTGCGCGATCCTGACCAGATGCGTGTTCCGCCAAAGCCTTCTGCATGCGTGGAACCGCCACTTTCGCCTTCTTTGCTCGATGGAGCTGCACGACTTTACTGATCACCGACACCTGCAACTGAAAGAGAATAATGATGATTTCGATCGCCAGAAATGCATAGGCCAGGGAAATGGGAAGCTCCGAAATGAGTGCGTCGAAATAGTAGCGGTGCAGTAGCCAGGTGAGAACCAGGCAGCCGGCGACGACCGATGCGGTCTTGATCAGGGTGATCACGCGCTCGCGACGTTCCGGGGAAAGTCCGATCCGGGTGACCTGCGCATTGAGAAAGAACCCGATCCGCCGTAGCAGCAGGCTAAGGGAATGCAGCGCTCGATACAGCGGTTGGATGCTGAATAGCAGCCGTTTGACAAAGGCAATCATGACCGGCTCTTCAGCAGGCGCCGCAGGCGCGCGGCCAGTTCCATCGGACTGAACGGCTTGCCCAAGTAGTCATCCGCGCCCAAAGCGAACCCTTGCAATTTGCTGGCTTCCGAGATCCGTCCGGTCAGCAGCAGGAAGCGCACATGCTCCAAGCGCGGGGTCCTGCTTTACGGACGCCAGCAACTGGAATCCATCGATACCGGAGAGCGAGCACTTCGGACACGACGGCGTCCGGGGGACTCGTGCGGATCAGATCCAGCGCCTCGCGGCCTTGCTCGGCCTGAATGCAGACCATCCCGTACCGCTCCAGCATGGTCGAGATCAGCGAACGGGCCGACGCATCTTCATCGACGATCAAAATCTCGGGCTTGGCGCGTTGCGGACGGGATACTGGAAGTTCCGCCCGGCTGGGCGCCGGGCGCCCCAACATGAGCGAGGCCCGCCAGACCAGTTCCTCCATCGCCGCCGGAGCCACAATATAATCCCGCCGCCCGGCTTGCTCTAATTGCGCCACGCGCAATAGCAGATTCTTGGAACCGGTCAGGATCGCAGGTTTGGCATATTGGCTGAGGAACCCCGGACGAATCGGCTCCATCAGTTCCCACTCGGACGGCGTGTTCATCAGAACCAGATCCGAGTCCCGCAGCGCCATCCAAAGCGGTTCGGGGGAATCTATCGGCGACGCCCCATTTCCCTGCCCGATCTCCCGGCTGCAGGTCCGCCAAGGCCTCGGGCAACAGGACCTTGGCCCCATGCCGTTCAAACTCAGCCCGCAGCGCCTTTCACATCGGCGAAATTGAATCCAATTAGGTGCAGCGTCTTTCCCTTTCAGGATCGGGCCGTTGACAGTCGGTGACCCGAACGCGGTCGCCCCGGAAACTCTGGAAATTGGAGAGGGCGCTTGCGCGGCGGGGCGGCTCGAACCGCCCGCTGTTGGAGACGGCTCTTTCTCGCGTCCGTTTCGATGCGGCGAGGATACCTCCGGAACTTCGCTCCGCTCCAGTTCCCCAAAATCGAGCGAGTCCTCCACGAGCACTTCGGCCCCCGGCCCATTTTGCGGAGGAGCGGCGACTTCCTCGAGGAGCCCCTCGCGCGCCGCAATCTCTGCCGATTCGGAAAGCTCCTGGAACGGGAAGCCGACCTCGGCATCCGGTAAAGTCAGGCCGCCAGGGATATCTTGAACCGGCTGAACGAACGGCTCGGTGGGCTCAGAGACAGGTTGGGTCGGCTGCTCAGAGGCAACCTCCATCAGGCCAAGACTCTCTAAAGTCTTGACCCATAAGCCCTTTGATGTATTGATCGTGATACGCATCCGACCCTGGAGCAGTCTCTGCAAGCGGCTCCCTATGTCCTTGTATTCGACAGAGATAGGACGTCGCTTTAGTACTAATTCCACCGAGGATGTTACGTGGACTAAGGCAGTCTCCTAAAGTTCACCTAAACCATGCCGATCTACGGTAAAGGACTTAGTCTCCTCTAGGTCCCCATTTCAGGAACTATGCGTCTACTCGCATTGCTTTTCGCAATCGCCGCGCTGTTGATCGTGGCGCTCCCGGCCCGTGGTCAAAACTGGTCACTGGAGGGCCCGATCCCCGTGCGGACGATGCCCCAGAAAGCGACGCAAAGCGTGACAGCGCCGCTCAAGCCGATGATGACTCCCACTGCAGATCCGGCGGTCACGGAGAACCAAACCTTCGCCCAGGGAACTCCCTCCGCGCTTATTGCCTCGTCCATGGCCCCTACCATGGACAGCCAGGCAGACGAACGCGAAAACAACGTCTTGGAGGCGATGGTCACCGTCGCACCCACTCCCGCCGTGTCCCCGGCGACGTCCAACGCCAATCACGAGGACGTCCAGCGTCTGGCTCTGGCTGGCAAGCGAGCCGAAGCTCTTGCGCTGGCCGAAGCGATTCTGGACGCGCGGCCTTATGATGTCGACACCCGGCTGTACTATGGCACCGTCCTTTCGTGGGAAGGACGTTACGCCGAGGCGCGCGATCAATTGGAGCAGGTCCTGGACAAATCTCCCGGCTACGCCGACGCCCGCTTCGCACTAATCAATGTAGAGATCTGGGACGGGAATTGGGAACGGGTCACTGAACTCGCCTCGGCCGGTGAGGAGATCGATCCGGAAACCAACAGTTATCTGCTGGCCAAGGCCAAGGCGCTCCGCAACCTGGACCGTCCGCAAGATGCCGTCGACACGCTCGACAAGCTGCTCGACCACGAGCCCAACAATCACGAAGCCCGCGCCCTGCGCGAGACGATTCGAGATGGGCTTCGCCGGTGGCAAGCCTCCAGCAACCAGTACTACATCTTCTTCAGTGACAGCCGCCAGCACTGGGAGGAAACCCGGTATAAGGCGACCCGCTACACCTCGGCCGGATCCCTCTCGTTTGGCGCCACCCGCACCAATGGATTCGGCTACCGCGACAACCTGTATACAACCGAATTCTATCCGCGCATTCGTCCCGGCACCTATGGCTATTTGGCGATGTCCTATTCGCAAAACGCGGTCCTGTACCCCAGAGCCCGCTACGCCGCCGAGATCTTCCAGACTTTGCCGAAAGGCATGGAAGGGTCCTTTGGAGTGCGCCAATTTCAGTTCGCACAGCCCTTCCGGCTCTACACCGCATCGCTGACGAAATACTTTGCGGGCTACTGGATGGTCACCGCGCGTACGTATATGAGCTCGGCGGAAGCCGGCATTTCGCAATCGTTGCAAATGCTCCTTCGCCGCTATTACGACGGCCCAAATAAATACATCGGCCTTCGCTACGGCATCGGTGCGTCGCCCTACGCGGTCCGCAGCATCAACGATATCCAGTTATTGAAGTCGCACACCTTCGGGGCGGATTTTGTGTGGCGTTTTGACGGCGGCTGGGGAATGTTCTTCTCCGGCGGCATCAGCTTACAGAATCGCTATCAGCGATCCAACCTCTACCAGTATTCGCTCAACCTGGGATTGAACTACCGCTTCTAGGTCACGCTCCATGGATATTCCCTCCATCCGGTTTCTATTTCCCGTGCTGGTACTGGGCGCCTTTTACTGGGGTCTGATCGTAAACCCCTGGATCCCGGGCTCCAATAGCCTGGAGTACGGCGAGGGCCTGCCTCCGGAGGCTTTCGAGGCCGTGCTTAAATCCAGTGCGCGGTTCCTAGCCAACGGGGACCTGCAACGCGCCGAGCAGACGCTGCTCCAGGTGCATCAACAGTTCCCGGAAAACAGCACCTACATGCTGGAGCTTGCCCAGTTCTATGGCAAGGTCGAACGCTACACCGACGAAGCCAAAATGTGGGATCAGTTTATGGACTTCGCACCGCTTCCCGGAATGGCCTGCCCGCAAGTGGGGATCGCCTACCGCAATGCCGGCCAAAAAGACCTGGCGGCGCAAAGATTTAAAGAGTGTTTTGAAATCGAGGAAACCAGCGACACCACGCTCTTCCTGGCCCTGACGCTAGAGCAGGAGGGAGACCTGCGCGAAGCCGGACAACTCTATGAACGCGTGCTCGAAGCCTCTCCCCAGTATCCTGACGCGATCATCGGCGCCGCGCGCGTCCGGATCAAGCTAGGCAAAGTGGAAGGGGCCCGAGATCTTCTTTTCAAAAATATTGATCAATTCGAGACCAACCCTGACGCCTTGTTGGTCGCGGGCATGATCAAAGCACAATTGGGCGAGGTCGCCGCTGCGAGGGATTATTACCTCCGGGGCCAGAGGCTCCGCCCCCAGGACCCGGACTTTCGACGGCAGTTGGCGCGTCTGCGGAGTTCTCCATGAGTGCAGCATCGGTCGGCAGCTACACACTCTCGCGGCGCGAGCGATACCCCCGAGCCCGGTGGATCTCTTTCCTTGTCGCACGCCTGCTGTTCGCCGCGATTCTCGTATTCGGCAGTGCCTACCTGATTCTCGCGAACGTCAGTGTCGTCTATGATCTGCTGCACAAAGGCGGGATGTTCCCGGCGCTAAATACCGCCGCGAGCCTGTTCCCCGGCATGCTGGCCGTGGGGCTGATCCTGATGTTCGTGTTTCTCATCGCGGATCGCCCCAACGGCACACCGGCCCCCGCCGCCAGTCGGCCGATTCGCTGGATTCTTCTGCTCAGCCTTGCCCCCGCGGTGGTCACCATCTGGGCCACGGCGCTGCTATCCAACATCCACAACGATATCTATGCCTTTCTGTGGAGCTTGGCGATGATCACTCCGATGCTGGCCGTCGCGCTGATCGACTGGCTCGATCTGGCCGCGAAGATCGAGTGGAATCACAAGGCTCCCGACGAGGACTACGCCACCTTCCGAGCCGCCTTCTACGCCGCGGGATTCCTGACGCTGGCCTCCACGGTCACCGTCTATCTGCGGGGCCTGCCCGAATGGACCGCCGAGAGCGGGTCCGCCGCCATGATTTGGAGCCTCGCCGCGCACCTGCTGATGGGCGCGCTGCTGTTCACCATGTTCAATCTGTTCAGCGTTATCTCCAGTTGGTTTTCGCGCCCCCCGCTGATCATGTTTCTGGCCGCGCACGTCCTGATCGCAAGCCTCGGAGCCCTGGTCCTGTACAGCCTGGTGTTCGGCTCGATCTCGTTCACCGGATATCGCGCCTGGACCTTCTCCATCCTGTTCTCAACCACGCTCGCGCTCTATTCGTCCGGCTTGGCGCTAAGAACGCAGCACCGCGCCAAGGAAGCGGTCATCAGCGGCGTTTCTCTGGCATTCTGGCTGCCGCAGCCAACCCAGTCCGAGACCGATCCCCCCAGCGCCGCCAAGCAATTGATCGCACTTCCCGCGCTCGGCGTTCTCAGCACCCTGGCGATCCTGGAGGCCGCACAGATGGATTGGAACTTCGTGATCCAGAAGTTGGTAGTTCTGATCGCGTGGGGGCTCGCCTTCCGGATCTTCTTCCGATTCGCCCGTCTGCGGCAAAAAGCCGCGAGCCACTCCGGACTGATGTTGGCGGCATGCCTGGCGATGCTGTTTTCCTACCGGACGCTACAAGCCAACTCCGACCTGATCTGGCACTACACTGACCAGGGCGCCACCGGCGAACAGTTTCTGGACCGGTATGCGGGCTACGACGTGTCTCTACAACTGATCCGCAATAGCATCACGCCGCCGGAGTACGCCAATCCGGGCTACTACAAGTTCCTGGCCTCCAACACTTCTATTCCGCGCAATGTGAAACTTCCGGTCGTGCCGGTGAAACTGGTTCCCGAAATCACGCCGCTACCCGGTCCGAAACCGAACATATTCATCATCGTGGTCGACAGTCTCCGCCAGGACTATCTCGGCGCGTACAACCCGCGAGTCAACTTCACTCCGAACCTGGATCAGTTCGCCGGCGAAAGTCTGGTCCTGAAAAACGCCTTCTCGCGTTACGGCGGGACGATTATGTCGGAGCCCTCCATCTGGGCAGGGACGATGCTATTGCACCGGCAGAATCTGGCGCCGTTCGCGCCGGTCAACAATCTGGAGAAGTTAATCCAGGCGGAACAATACACGTCTTACGTGAGCGTCGATTCCGTGCTCCGCCCACTATTGGAGCCGCGCGGCGACTTCCATGAGCTCGATGAGGGTCGCTTCACCATGGACTACGATCTCTGCACCACGCTGCAGGAACTGGAACGGAAAGCGCCTCCGGAGATCGCGGGCGGCAAGCACGTCTTCTCCTATACTCAGCCGCAGAACATCCATATTTCGGTCCTGCAGCGGCGCGGAAACGCGTCCATCTCGGACCGTGATTATGGATCCTTCTTCGCCCCTTATGCCTCGCGCCTGGAACGCATGGACGCCTGCTTTGGCAGATTTATTCAAACGCTGAAGGATCAGGGTATCTACGACAACAGCATCGTAGTGTTCACCGCCGACCACGGGGATTCGCTCGGCGAAGGCGGCCGCTGGGGTCATGCCTACACCATCTATCCAGAGATTGTGGAAGTCCCGCTGCTAATGCATGTGCCGGAAACCCTGCGCCAGAATCTGTATTTCGATCCGCAGCAGCTCACCTTTACCACCGACATTACGCCGACGCTGTATTACCTGTTGGGACACACCGACATTACGCACGACGAGTTCCCTGGCAAGCCGCTGCTGACCGCAACCGAGGAGGAACACGCCGCCTACCTGCAGCCGCGCAATCTAGTGGCCTCCAGCTACGGCTCTCTGTGGGGCATCCTGAGCGGCGACAGCCAGACGCTTTACGTCTCCGACGGTGTCAACCACAAAGAGTACTTCTTCGACCTGGACAATCCCCTGGACGCTCAGCCGGTCAACAACGCCGCCAAGGCCGACTATCAGTTCGCCATTCAGGAAAAGATCACCGCGCTGGGGCGGATGTACGGCTATGATGCAGCCGAGGCCGGCGGCATCAGCGCTCCAGAGAAAGAAAAAACACCGGCCTCACCCTAGACAGACAAGCAGCCGGTGTCAGATGTTTGAATTCGGTTCGGCAGGCTACTGCTTCGCTGCGGCGGCGATCAGCATTTCGCGGACCGCCTCAAAGTTTTCCTCCTGGATCGGATTGCCGCGCCCCTCGGGTTTCACGCCGATCAAATCCACTGGCTTTTTACCCTCGGCATTGAGAATCGTCGGATCCGCACCCGCATCCAGCAACGTCCGGACCAGTTCCAGATTGCCGCGCTGCGCCGCATCGTGCAACACCGTGTAACCTTCAGTCGTAGAACGCGCGCGCGCGACCCGTTTCGAATATGTATTCGTTCCGGTCACCCGAGCGTTGACGTCCGCACCATAGGAAATCAGCAGCTTCATCAGCTCGGAAGCCGGAGGACGTCCTTCGCTGGTCTGCGCAGCCAAACCGGTTCCGCGCCCACTCACCGGAACTCCGGAAGCGATTAGGAACGGCGTGAATCCCATTGCTGCGATGTCCGGATTGGCGCCGTGCTCCAGAAGGAGCTTCGCCACTTCGTAGTCGCGCGAAATCACCGCCCGCATCAGCGGCGTGCAACCGGTATTCCGCAGCGGATCGATAAACCGCCCGCTATTGCTGCCGCGGCTGGGCCGATGCATGTTGAGTTGCGGATTCACGTCCACACCCGCATCCAGCAGCGCTTTGATCATCTCCAGGATCTGCCCTTCGGAACCCTCTGGAGGAATCGCCAACGGGATCGCACCACCCTGGCCGACCAGCGGCCCCCCGGCGGATGCCCTGCGATCTACAGCGATATACAGCGCCGTGCGCCCCCACCAATCCCAGACGTTCGGATTCGCTCCCCGGCTCAAAAGCAGGTTGGCCGTATCCAGGCGATCGTTGTCGATGGCCATCATCAGCGGCGAGACGCCTTCCGGAGTGGGCCGGCTGGGATCGTCACCCGCATCGAGCAGCGCGTCCACGCAGATCGTGCACCCGCTACGCGCGGCGTACAGCATCGCGGTCAGGCCTCCAGGAGCTTTGTACTGCGCCCGCGGCTCCGACGTAATCTGGCTCGGCCAATCGTGGAAATCCGCGCGAGGTTTAAAATCCGCCCCTTTGGCCAGCAGCAGCTTCACGATCTCCCCGCCATTCTCCGGAGCGTTGGTGGCCCACATCAGTGCGGTCTGATGGTGGAAATTCTCAATCACATTGGCGTTGGCGCCGGCATCCAGCAGCATCTTGACGATCGGCACATTGCCCGTCTTCGCCGCCAGCATCAGCGCCGTCTGCCCGTCTTCGTTGGGCGCCTCCGGCTCCGCTCCGGCATCCAGCAGCATCTTCACCAGCTCCGGATTCACCACTTCCACGGCTTCGTTCAGCGGCGCGACACCGTAGGTGTTCGTCACGTTCACCTTGGCGCCCGCATCAATGAGAACCCGCGTCAGTTCCGGATCGACGCCGTACACCGCCCAATGCAGCGGAGTCGTCCCATCCGGTTGCGCCTGGTTTACGTCTGCGCCCGCCTCGATCCGATCCAGCGCCGCCCTGCGGCTGCCCGCCTGAATCAAATCCGCCAACGACTCCTGCGCCATCGCGGGGACGGCGATCCCCACAACGCAGCAGACAGCCAGAATGAAACGTTTCACGTGTGCCTCCACCAACAAACTCTTTCCGCCCCGCACCGCCTGGACCGCCGCCATTAGACGACGTTGTGATCCAGCTTATTGTGATGCGCCCACAGCCCTTTGCAGGCGGCATAGACGAACTTGTAGGGATCCTTCCAGGTGCGCGCCAGACCATCCATCGCGCCCTTGGCAAGCATGTCCTCCGGACCGTCGCCCTCGCGCACCATCGTCCACACCCGATCGCGGACCTCTTCCATCAGGTCGCGCTCGGCCTGGAACTCCGCCTTGCTCATCACCGGACCATACGCCGGCACAACCCGGGTCTGATCGTCCATAAGCGCCAGCAGGTCATCCATCGCGTCCACCCGGCCGCCGATCCATCCACCGGTGAACCAATCCAGCGCCGGATCCTTTTCCGGCGACGCAACATCACCCACCGCGACCACATTCGCATCCCGGAAGAACACATAGATATCGCCGCTGGTGTGCGCCAGCGTCAGATAGCCCAAATCGATCCGCTGCCCGCCGACGTTCAAGGACTCCTCGGTTTCGAACCACTTGGTCGGACGCGCCGCTTCCGGCCGCGCCTTCTCGTAGCGATCCTCATCCATCACCCAATATTCGGTGGACATCCACTGGCGCGTACGATCGTGCGCCATGATCTCGGCTCCGGCCTGGCCGAACTGCTCATTGTTGCCGGTCTGGTCCAGATGATAGTGCGTGTTGATCAGCGTCCGGACCGGATTCTCCAGCGCTGCCATCAGCTGCCCGCCGGATCCCGGAGCGCCGCTATCGACCAGCACCTCGCCGCCGTTCAGCGCCACGACATTGGAGCCGCCGGCGTTGATCACGGCGAGCGTATCGGTCAACTTCTGGACGCCCGCCGCCTGCGCGCGCAACAGCCGCGGACGCAGCCCGAAGGCCAGCGCCCCCGCGCCCATCATGGCTCCCTTAAGTACATCTCTGCGATTCACGTCGAGGTCCCTCGCAATTAGATTTCGGTAATCACGCCGGTCGAGTCGCCGAACTTGTCCTGCTCCAGCCCGATCTTCTGCAGCAGAGTCAGGTGCAGGTTGGCGATCGGCGTCCGCTCCGGCAGGACGACATGCTGTCCGCCTAGCTTCAGCCTTCCGTTCGCCCCGCCGACGATGATGTTCGGCACCGGGTAGTTATTGTGCCGATCCGAGTTGCTCATGTTCGACCCGTACATAAAGATCGAGTGGTCGAGCAGCGTCCCGTCGCCATCCGGCGTCGCGGCCATCTTGGTGATGAACTCGCTGAACTTCTCCATGTGCCAGGTCTGGATCTTGATGAGCTTCTCGATCCGGTCCATCTGGTTGGCATGGTGCGAGGTCGGATGGAACGCATCCGGCACGCCGATGTGATTGTAGGTCCGGTCCGTCCCCTCGGGCACGGTGATGTAGGTCCCGACGCGCGTGAGGTCCGCCTGGTAGGCCAGCGCGAGCAGATCGAACAGCAGTTTCACCTGCTCCTCGAACTTGTCCGGCGGTCCGATCGGCGCATCCGGAATATCCAGCTGCGACAGGTCCGTCTGGCCCGCGAGTTCAATGCGGCGCTCGATCTCGCGAACGTTGTCCAGGTAATTGTCGAGCAGCAGCCGGTCGCTGGGTCCCAGGTCGCTTTTCAGCTTGTTGGTGCGATCGAGGATCATATCCAGCAGGCTATTGGTCTGGCTCGCGATGGCCTCGCGCTCGGCGGCCGTGTCGCCCTCCCCGAACAGCATCAGGAAGACCTTGCGCGGATTGTATTCCATCGGCAGCGGCGTATCGGCATCGCGGAACGACAACGTCGTGTAGGAGCCACCGCCACCGGCCGCACTGTTGCGCGTCGCTTCCGAAGTAAGTTCCAGCGAAGGCAGCGGCGTATCCTGGCTGATCATCTTCGCCATCACCTGGTCGAGGGTAGCCGACATGTGAGCCTTGGCGCGGCTCGTATCCGGACGCACCGAGCTGAGCCAGGTCGCCTGGTTCAGCGTATGCACCGACCCGGCGGCCGCCGCGTTCTCCAGGTTCCCGAACGAGGAGAGATAGCGCTTGTGCGGCTCGAGCGACTTCATGATCGTGTTCAGCTTGAAGTCGGCGCCGGAGCCGGTCGGCGTCCAGCCGTCCACATCCGGACCGAGCGTCGTGTTGCCCATGATCGCGCCATGAGGAATGTAGAAGAATCCAGCGCGGACCTTAGGAGCCGCGGCGGACTGCGCCAGCGCTGTGCCGGCCGGAACCATGGCTTCCAGCAGCGGAAGCGCCAGGCTCACGCCAGTCCCCTTCAGCAGTGTTCTACGGGAAAGATGCTTCTTGCCAATAAACATGTTGTCTCCTCTCGATCCAATAAACTCTTTTACCGCGCCTGCGCCGTCTCCACCTGGCGCGCCGGCTCAGCGGCCCCCTGGAGGCGGAACGCATCCGTTTTCACAATGCCCTTCACCAACGAAGACAAAGTGTAGTTATCACTGGCCGCCTCGCGCACCAACGCACGAATCTGCGGCATATCGTAGTATTCCAGTTCCCGGTTCAACCCGTAGGTCATCAGCATCTCGGTGACCGTGCGAGCGAACATCTCCGGCTTCGACGCCAGATCCTCGCGCATTTCGACGATGCCGTCTACTTCTTTGCCGTTGGGAAGCACGGCGGAGGCATCGATGGGCTGCTTGGAATCGACGGTGCGCCAGCGGCCGATCGCGTCGAAGTTCTCCATTGCCAGTCCATTGGGGTCGATCACACCATGGCATTGCCGGCAGGTAGCCGCTTCGCGATGCACTTCCAAACGCGCGCGCAGCGTCTTCGGAGCCTCGCCCTCTTTCTGATCCAGGTTCGTCTCGACACCCGGCGGCGGAGGAGTCGGCGGCGTGCCCTTCAGCTTGCGCAGCACAAATGCCCCGCGCAACACCGGCGAGGTACGATTCGCATAAGAGGTCCGCATCAGCACCGCGGCCTTGCCGAGAATCCCGAACCGGGCCGGATCGGTCAGTTCGACCTCCCGGAACTGCTCGCCGACCACACCGTTGATGCCGTAATGTTCCGCCAGCCGTTCATTGAGGTACGTACGATCCGAGGTCAGCAGATCCACCACGCTGCGATCCTCCAGCAGAATGCTGCTGAGGAAGAGTTCCGCCTCTCGCTCGATATCATGCCGCATTTGAGGACTGAACCCGCGGAACAGATCCGGATCCGGCACCACCTGATCCAGCGTGTCCAGTGTCAGCCACTTCATTGCGAAGCTGTCCACCACAGCCTTCGCCTTCGGGTCGGCCAGCATCCGGTCGACCTGCTGTTCGAGGACAGCGGGATCGCTCAGCTTGCCCTGCTCGGCCAGCGTCATCAGTTCCTGGTCGGGCACGGTGCTCCAGAGGAAGAACGACAGACGCGAGGCCAGCTCGAGGTCGTTTAGCGGCGTTCCGCCCGGAGTTGGCTCGGTGTGGATCGAACGGTACAGGAAATCCGGGCTCGCCAGCACCGCGGCCGTTACCTGCTCGACGCCCTGATCGAAGCTGCCGCCATTGGCGCGCCCCTTCGCGTAAAAGTCCATGAGCATCTTGAGGTCGTCATCGGTCGCCGGACGCCGGAACGCGCGCGTCGCGAGGTTCTTGGCAATCTCGAGGGCGCAGACATCTTCGCTCGACTCGGATGGATCGCAGACGAAAATCTTCGCCCGGCTGTCGGTCATCGAAATCCCGGTGGGCTGGTAAGGACCCACCACCGTCACATCCCCCAGGCGCGCCACGTGCCCGCCCTCATTGCGTCCGCCGGCGATATTCTCATCCGACAGCACATGGGAACGATCGACAAACGCCACCACCACGTCCCGCACACCCGCCTTCACCTCGATGGGAATCTTCGTGAAAGGCGCCATCAGCTTGTCTTTACCGGCCGGACCTTCCCGCTCAGCGATGGCGAGATCTTCATCGCCTCCAATCGCGTGACGGAAAACCTGCTTGCCGTCGACGGTGATGAACAGCGTCGTCCGGTCTTCCATCGGAGCCGTATAGAGCCCTGCGCCCAGATTGAGGATCGAAATCTCGTATTTTCCGTCGGCCGGGAAATTGTGCTCGAAACGAATCCCTCCGCGCGTGCCCGGCGGAAGCGGCTTATCCGGGTTCGAATAAACGTTCGGGCTATAGCGGGCGTTCTGAATCGCCGTGCTGCCCATGGCCTGGCGCGCGACGTGCCGCGCGGACGTGATGAACTGATCCAGGAACGCCGGCGAAGTGGTCAGCGCGGCTGCGATGTTATCGAAGCCCTCGATCGCGACGTCCTGCGGCAGGACCTCCGCCTCGTCCACTTCGACGCCCACCAGATCCTTCACCGCCGCGGCATACTCGGTGCGGTTCAACCGCTGAATCGGCACATGGCCGGCCTTGGGGCCGGTCGCATGGCTGTCCAGTTCGGTTTCCATCCAGGTGGAAAACCCGGCGATCTGCTTCGCCGAAGGTTGCGGCGAGCCCGGCGGCGGCATCAGGTTTCCGCGCAGCTTGCGCAACGCCTTCTCCCAAACGTCGGCATTCTCCGGGGCATTGTTGATGTCCAGGACATCCAGCGCCAGCCCACCGATCTTCAACCGCGAGTTATGGCAACCCACGCAGTAGGTGTCCAGCATCGCGCGATACTCGCCCCCCGAGTCAGCGGACCCGGAAACCGGTGTCTGCGCAATGCCCTTGTTCTGATACACCGCCATCGCGGCGAACAAGGCCAGCAGAGTACTCACAGTCAGAAAGCGCTTCTTCATGGCAAAACCCAACGGCAGCGATCTCCGGACCCGGAGGCCCCGGCCTTCGCCGCCTGTCTATTCATCCCCGCACAAAATCCTGCAAAAGCAAAGGGCTATCCCGGCCTGGCCGGAACAGCCCTGTTTCGTCAAGTCCCGGCTCGGGCCAACTTACTCTCCGGTCTGGGCCGGCGGCGGAGGCGGAATCGGGAGACCTTTCTCCTTCATCAGCTTCTCCAGCAGCGCCACCGTTTCCGGGAACGCATCCGCGCCACCGCGATTTCCACTTGCCCCGCGAGCGACTTCCAGCGGCGTCTGACCGCGGGAATTCTTCGCCGCGAGATCCGCGCCATGGTCCACCAGGAACTCGATGTAGGCGTTGTAGCCACGCGCGGCTGCCCCATGCAGCGGAGTCTCGTCCGGAAGCGCATTGGCGCTCGGCATCTGACTTCCCCGGCGGAAGCTTTGCGCAATCCGGGCCGAAGCGCTGTCACCGGCGCCGAAACCGGCCGGACCACCTCGTCCCGCACCACCACGGCCACCACCACCGCCGCCCCGACCGAATCCACCGAACGGATCGGAAAGCGTCTGCGCGTTCACATCCGCGCCCGCGTCGATCAACAGCGCCATGGTCGCCAGGATGCCCTCATCGGTGCGATCGCGGCCACGCGTGACGCGCGCGCCGAAGTCCACTCCGGCGGCCGCCATCAGCGGCGTAATGTGATTCTTGTTACCCAGGTCCACCAGCGCGCCGTGCTCCAGCAGGAGCTTGGTAAACTCGGCATCGCCGGCCCGCGCGGCCCGCAGCAGCGGCGTCGCGCCCTGCGAAAGCATGTTGTCTCCGCCACGATCCTGCGGCACGTCGCGATACGGCGGACGGCGCTTCAACTGCAGGTTGGGGTTCGCGCCCCGCTCCAGCAGCATGCGGCCGATGTCCATCGCCGTGAGCTCATCTTCGCTGGGGATCACCGCCCGCGCTCCGTTACCCTTCAACGGCAGCGTGTTGACGTCCGCCGCCATGTAAATCGGCGAGCGCCCGTATAGGTCCCACTTGTTCAAATCGGCTCCGCCCTCGATCAGTGCAGCAGCCGTGTCGAAATGGAGGTTGATCAGCGCCAGGATCAGCGGCGTCACCCGGTCCGGATCTTCCGAATCCGGATCGGCGCCGGCAGCCAGCAGGTTCTGCACACAACGCACGCAGCCTTCACGCGCCGCGTAATGCAGGGCCGTAAAGCCGCCTTTGTTCAGATCCTTCGGACGTGGCTCCTGGATGGTCTTCCGCTCCCACTGGTTCACCTTGCCGTGTTCATCCAGCTTGGCGTCGCGCCCCGCCAGGAACTCCACCATGTCGGACTGGCTCTGCGCGGCGGCCCACATGAGAGCCGTCTGCTCGCCCCAGCCTTCCTTGGCATTGACGTCGGCGCCGGCATCCAGCAGGATCCGGGCCGCCTCGACGTGACCGCTGCGCGCGGCCTCCATCAGCGGCGTTTCGCCGTCGGTGGTCCGGAAGTTCGGATCCGCTCCGGCATCCAGCAAGGCTTTAATCAGTGGCGCAGACCCAACGATCGAAGCCTCCGCAATCGCCGAGGTCCCGAACGTATTGGACAACTTCACGTCCGCCCCGGCGGCGATCAGCGCCTGCGACCAGTTCCAGGTCGTCGTTGGCCGCCGCGTACATCAGGGCCGTGGTGCCGTCCGCCAGCCGTGGCGTTGACGTCGGCCTTACCGGACTCGACCAGTTTCATCGCCGCGGCGTGGTCCCCGGCCGACGCTGCGTCCAGCAACGTCATCTCGGCGGCCGCCAAGAGCCATGCGCCCACGGCGAGCACGGCAACTGCTGCGAAGAGTTTCGCATACCTCTAAACCTCCGACAGACCCGTCGTCGCTATCGCCGATCGATTCCACCGGCAGTTCATTGCGCTGCAACAGCGTGATCAGCAGGTCGGCGTGACGCGAATCCTGCGGGTAGCTCAGATGCTGGCCGCCCTTGATCTTGCCGTGGGCACGACCCAGCACGGCCGACGGCAGCGGATCGTTGTTATGCCGGTCGCTGTTGCTCATGTTGCTGCCGAACAGGATCGTCGAATGATCCAGCACGGTGCCGTCGCCTTCCTGGGCTTCGGCCAGCTTCTTGATGAACTCGGAGAAGACCTGCGCGTGGAAGTTCTGGATCTTGACCAGCTTCTCCATCTTTTCCGGACTGTTGCCGTGATGCGACAGCGGATGGAAGCCCTCGGCGATGCCCAGGCTCGTGTAGGTCCGCATCGAGGCCTCGCGATCCAGCGACAAGGTGATGACGCGGGTGATATCCGCCTGGAACGCCAGCGCCATCAGATCGAACATCAGAGCATAGTAATCGGTCAGAACGTTCGGCGTACCAACCGGAGCATCCGGAATGATCAACTCGCTGTTGTCGGCGTTGGCTGCCATCTGCACGCGGCGCTCGATCTCGCGAACCGAATCGAGGTATTCACTCACTACGACACGATCCTGCACCCCGAGGCTCGCCTGCAAACGCTTGGCCTGCCCCTGCACGCGATCCAGGATGCTACCGGTTTCCGCCAGAATCTGGGCGCGCTCCTCATCGGTGTCGCCCTGGCCGAACAGCTTCTGGAAGACTGTACGCGGGTTGGATTCCTGTGGCAAGGATTGCGTCGGCGTGCGCCAGGCAAGGCGGGCGCTGCCATTCGCCGTGCTTAACTCGAGCGACGGCAGTCGCGTATCCTGCCCGACGTGGCGCGCGGCGATCTGGTCGGCGCTCACGCCCGAGTCCGGGCCGGCCACGCCGAAATCCCACGGCTTGACGCAGGTCAGCCAGCCCTGCTCGATGTAGCCGTGCGGCTCCGGCGTCTCCGCCGGCTTGTTGCGCAGGCCCGACACGATGGTCAGGTGCTCGCGGAACGGCTCTAGCGGTTGCAGAATCGGAGACATGGTGTAGCCGGTGCCGGTTTCCTTCGGCGACCACTGGTCCATGATCGCGCCGTGCGGGAACCCGACAAACGCAAAGCGCTTGGGAGCCTCGACCAGCAGCAGCCTTCGCCTGAGCGGTGGCCGCCGGAAGCATGGCGTCCAGGAACGGCAGTGCAATCGTTGCGCCGATGCCTTTCAGAACGGTGCGGCGTGGAACGTGCTTCTTGGTGATAAACATGGTTTCGTCTCCTTACTTACTTGCAGTCTGCACCGGTTCTGGCACCCGGCGCATCATGAACTCGTCACTATTAACCACTTCCTTAACGATGGAAGAAAACTTGTAATCGTCCGCCGCGGTGTCGCGCACAATCTGGCGAATGGTCGGCATATCGTAGTATTCGCGCGTGCGGCCCATGGCGTAGGTCATCAGACCTTCGACGAACGTCTGAGCGAAATGCTCGGGCCGCCGCAGCAGCGCCTTGCGCAGATCGTCAGGACCGTTGATCGGCGTACCGTCAGGCAGCACGCCGGCCGAATCGATGCCGATACCGGCATAGCGGTCGCGGTCGCGCCAACGTCCGGTGGCGTCGAAATTCTCCAGCGCGAAGCCCAGCGGATCCATTACCGAATGGCACGCCGAGCAGGTCGGACTGGCCCGGTGCAGCGCCATCATCTCGCGAACCGTCTTGGCCTCGGTCGTGCCGACCTTGGACTCATCCAGGGCCGGAACGCTGGCCGGCGGCGTCGCCTTCGGAATTCCCAGAATGTGCTCCAGGATGAAGTTGCCGCGCAGCACCGGAGAGGTCCGGTTCGGGTAGGCGGCCGCCATCAGCACGGCGCCCTTGCCCAGCAGCCCGAAACGCGCCGAGTTATCCAGCGTCACCCGCTGGAACTTATCGCCCTTCACATCGGTGATGCCGTAGTGCAGCGCGACCGGCTCATTCACAAAAGTCCAATCGGCGTCCATCAAGTCGATGATGCTGCGGTCCTCGCGGAAAATGCTATCGGCGAACAGGGTCAGTTCGGTGCGGAAATCCTCGCGCGGATCCGTGGAACCGGATGCATACGGGAACACGTCGCGATCCGGCACGATCGTATCCAGCCGCTTCATATCCAGCCACTGCTGCACGAAGTCGCTCGCCAGCGTGATCGAGCGAGGATCGGCCAGCATGCGGGCGACCTCGGCATCCAGATATTTCCGGTCACTCAGCTTCCCGGCGACCGCATCGTCCAGCAGCTGCTCATCGGGGATCGAACTCCACAGGAAGAATGACAGCTTGGAGGCCAACTCCAGATCATCGATACGGTAGACATCGCCCGGCTGCAGGTCGGCCGGCACGTGCTCGCCGCGATAAAGGAAGAACGGGCTGGCCAGCATGCCGGTGATACCAGCGCGGATGCCGCCTTCAAATCCGCCGACCTTCGCGCCATCGTTGTAGTACATCATCAGTTCGTCGATGTCCTGATCGTTTACCGGACGCCGGTAGGCCAACTTGGCCAGGTGCCCGAAAATCTGCTTGGCGCAGGCTTCCGGCGACTTACCGTTCTGACCCGGCTTACAGGTCAGAACCAGCGCACGGCTCGGCGTGGTGCTCATGCCGCTGACGTCGAACGGCCCCAGAAGCTGGAACGACCGCACCGGGTAGGCGCGCTCATTGCCGCCGCCGGGCTGTTCCTGCTGCAGCCGGTCGTCGGACTCGGCGAAGCTCTTGCGCCGGAAGGTCACGCCGATCTTGTGCGGACCCGCTGTCGCCAGGAACTTGATGTCCTTCAGGCGGGCGTTCACTTTGTCCAGAGCCCCGCTCTGGACCTGATCGTAATCCTTGGCGTCCTCCTCGCCGCCGATGATCGCGTCGTAGACGATGCGGTTGTCCAGCGTCACCACCAGCGGATTCTCGTACTCCATGCCGTTGCCCCAGATATGGGTCGCCATGTCGTTAATGTTGATGCGATACTCGCCGTCGGCCGGCAGATCGACCTTCGCCAGGATGCCGCCACGGGTTCCCAGCGGAAGCCCGGAAACATGCGTCAACTGGCGCCCGGGTTCGGCGCGGAAGGACCAGCCCGAAGGACGCGCCGTCGGATTGCCCATCGCCAGCAGCGCGACATTGCGCGCCGCGATCACGTACTGCTCAATAAAGGACGGGGAAACCTGCAGCGCCGAGGCGATATTGTCAAACCCCTGCGCTGTATCGTCTTCCGGCAGGATCTCGCTGCCGTCGATGTCGACCAGCAGCAGATCGCGGACCGCATTCTGATACTCCTTGCGGTTCAGCCGGTGCAGCACGACCTTATCGGTAATCTTTTGATCGTCGGGAACCTGATCCAGCGTCTCCACCAGCCAGCCGATCACGGTATCCACCGCCGCGGCTTCCGGTTGCGGCGAGCCCGGGGGCGGCATCACGCGCCCGCGCAACTTGCGTACCGCCATCTCGTACTTGCCAGGATCCTCCGCAATGGCTTCCGCCGAGGTGTGCTGCAGCGTGATTCCGCCGAGCTTGGCGACGTCGCTGTGGCAGCCGGTACAGTACTGATTAATCGTGGCAACTGCTTCTTCGCCGGAGGCCGCCTGCGTCGGCGAGGTCGCGATAAACAGACCCGCGACGCCGGCTACGGCGAGCAGTGGAATCGAGAATTTCAGGTGTCGCATCATCTTCTTCTATAATCCTTACGCCTCAGTCGCCTTGATTCGTCCCTGTTTTTTTCCTGCCTCACGTTATGCGTCACTTTTTAGGCATCGGGCGAAAGATACGCCCACAGACTCTCAAAGGAACGGGTGACGAACTCCGAGGGATCACCCATTTTCGCCTCATATTCCATCCCAACGCCTTCCTCAACCGCCTCGGCGGGACTCCGGCCCTTGTTAAGCATCCGGTTCAGCGTGTCATAAAGGTTGCCATACATATCCACCTGTTCGGTGATATCGGCATAACTCAGAGCCGACCCGTCCGCCGGAATGAACTTCGTCTCTTCATTCCCTATAGATTGGATGCGTTGGAGGCCGCCAACGATACCGCCAATCCAGCCACCGGTCCACCAGTCGACCACCGGCCAACCCTTTCCGTAAGCTGCGTTGCCAACCGCCATCACGTTCTGCTCCGGGAAATAGACGTACAGATCGCCGTCGGTGTGCGGCGCGTCGCTGACCCAGCCATAGTGAATCCCCGACGGCAAAACGCCGTAATCATAGAAGGTCTTGTTCGGCCGCGCGACCTCGGGCAGCTTGTGGAACTTGCGCCCGTTCCACGGCCAGGTAATGTCCTGGGTCAGCCACAGCCGGGTATTTTCCTGAGCGATGATCGTCGCGCCGGCCTTGCCGAGTGTCTCATTCGATCCGGTCTGCTCCGGATGCCAGTGCGTGTTGAAGAGCGTATGTACCGCACCACCGCCTGGAAGATTCTTCGCTGCCTGCAGGATTGCGCTGGAACCCTTCGCCGATCCGCCATCCACCAGCAGCACGCCGTCCGAATCGGTATGCACCACAACGGCAGCCTCGCCCGGCACACGAATGAGATAGAGATTATCGCCGAGCGGCATCACCTCTGCCGCACCCTGCGCGAAAGCACGAGACGCGAATCCCGCCGACAGCGTCATCCCGCCCAATGCACACTGCAGGAAGGTGCGGCGATTTGATAACAACTTGGTCATATTCCTAACTTTCGCGCCTCCGCGCGACTCTCGATCCTTGGCGTGAGGCTCCTGCATGTGTTTCAGGATGCAAGCCTATCTCCAAAGCACGGCCGGACTTCACTCCAGCGACGGAACCGAGGCGAAACAGATCTTCACCCACTGGGCCGCCGTGATCAGCCACTTGAGCCCCCCGCGTAGGGGGATTCCCACGCGTCGTACAGTATACGCCAAATAATTCAGGGAGTTAAGCCCTGCCAAATGGTAGGCATTTCGGAGCACACGGCGGTTAGGAGTGGTCAGTTCACCGGCATGGAAACCAAGTCGTTAATCTTCCGGTACAACTCCCGCTGCTGAATCGGCTTGGTTAGATAGTCGTCCATGCCAGCCTCAAGGCAGCGTCCGCGATCTTCGCTCATGGCATGTGCGGTGAGAGCCATAATCGGCGTCCGGCGTCCGCTTCCTTCGCGTTCCCGAATCCGGCGGGTGGCCTCAAAGCCACCCATCTCCGGCATCTGCACATCCATCAGGATCAGATCGAATTCCGCGGCCGCATGAGCGGCGAGCGCCGCAACACCGTTACACGCGACGGTCACCTGATGTCCGCGCTTTTCGAGCAGGCGGACCGCCAAGGTCTGATTCACTGGGTTGTCCTCGGCGAGCAGGATCCGCAGCGGCTGGTGTTCCTGGAGGGCGCCATCCCCCCGGGCCGGGCCGGGCATCGTCTCACAGTGGTCCTGATTCGTTCTCCCAGTCAGCCGCACGATCGCATTCCACAAGTCCCGCTGATCGACCGGCTTGAGCAGGAAGGCATCCAAGCCGGAATCCTCCCGATGGAGCGCGTCTCTCCTCCGGTCTACCGAACCCAGCATGATCAGGGGCAGAGAAAGCCCGGCGCCGCCGCTCTCGTCCGTGCTCAGTTGACGGGCAAGTTCCAAACCATCCATCTCCGGCATCTGCCCATCGAGCAGCACGCATGCATAGGGATGACCCGAATGAGCTGCCCGACGCACTTTCCCGGCGGCTTGCCGCGGATCCGTGATCGAATCGGCCCGCACGCCCCACCGCGTCAGGAATTCCTGAAGAATCTGGCAATTGACTTCATTATCGTCGACAATCAACGCCGTCATGCCCTTCAGCCGGTCGTCGAATTGCTCGGCATTTCGAGTTGCGGGGGCAGCAAATACCGCCTTCGGAGGCACCCGCTCCGCATCAATCGGGAACCGGAACGTCGACCCCTTACCTACGCTGCTCTCCACTTCAATGGATCCCCCCATCATCGAGACCAAGCTCTGGGAGATCGCCAGCCCCAGACCCGTGCCTCCAAACCGCCGTGTATCTGACCCATCGGCCTGGGTAAAGGAGGCAAAGATCGCCTTGCGCTTTTCCTCCGGAATTCCCATTCCCGTGTCGATGACCCGGAACTCCACCCGTAGCCGGGATCCAGCCACGTTCTCCCCCCCGCCGGGGGCCTCCGGCCCGCAACGGACTTCCAGCAGAACATAGCCTTGTTGGGTGAACTTGATCGCATTGCCGAGCAGATTCACCAGCACCTGCCGAAGACGGAACTCGTCCGCCACGAGGACTTCCGGCATGGCTGGATCGATGCGTGAGCGAAGCTCCAGCCCCTTTTCGCTGGCACGCAGGGCGAGCGTTTCCAAAGTTTCCTCCACCAGCGACCGAACATGAAACGGGATTGGATCCAGCTCCATCTTGCCCGCTTCGATTTTGGAGAAATCCAGAATATCGTTAATGACATTTAGCAGATGCTGAGAAGAGGAATGGACGATATTCAGGTACTGTCGCTGCTCCGGATTGAGCGGGGTATCCAGGGCAAGTTCAGTCATCCCGATGACCCCGTTGAGGGGCGTGCGGATCTCGTGGCTCATATTGGCGAGAAATTCACTTTTCATGCGGGCCGCTTCCTCAGCCTGCTCCTTGGCGAGGGTGAGCTTCTGGTTGGAGGCCCGCAATTCCGCGGTCGCCGAGGCGACCTTCTGCTCAAGATCTTCGCGATGCTCGGCTAACTCGCCGTCGCGGTGTTCAATCTCGGCCATCATGTCATTGACCGCGCCAATGAGCTCCCCGATTTCGTCATTCCCTTGCTGGATAGCGCGAACGCTGTAGTCCCGCTCCCGCGTCACCTGGCGCGCAACCGAGGCCAAATGCAACAGGGGCTGGGAAATGCCCCGTTGCATCGTCTGCGAAAACAGAAAGGCCACCAATAGGGAGAAACCCAATATAATCAAGCTCGCAATCAGCGCCTCTTCGATCTGCCGGCTGACCTCGTCCAGGCTGCCGACGAGCAGCACCGTGCCGATCCGCTCTTTGCCCAGCGTGACCGGTAGAACCGTAGTGACGGCATTGCGTCCCAGACGCTGGCCGGGCTCTGGTCGAGGAGGGCAGGAGTCGGACGGGCTGCCACCGCTTGCACTCTCCCCGCCGAAGGTCGCGAATCGATTGCCATCGGCATCGTAAATGCACGCCATCTGAATGCGAGGATCCGCACGCAAGGTAGTCAGTTCACGGTTCGCCGATTCCGGATCGTCAAACCCCAGGGGGGCGCGGACACCCTCAACGACCATTTCCGCGACGGTTCTGAACTCTTCGACGAGCCGATCCGGCAGCACGCGTCCCTGATAGACCAGCAGCGCGACCGAGTTCAGCAGCAGTGCCACCGTGCAGCTCACCATGGCCAGCATCTGCAGCTTGCGCTTGATCGGCAGGTTGGCGTACCGCGACATCTCAGGCACTCTCCTGACCCACCACGATCGCCAACTTCAGCAGCGAGGAACTGATCCGCAGACCGGAGGCCGAGGCAGCGCTGGGATTGATTTCAAAACGGATGTGGTTCTGATGGACGACAAAATTGATCATTCCTCCCTGCTCGGCGAACCCGTCGGATTCGCCGATCACCAGGACCGGAGCATGGCCAATGGCGCGAAGGATGCCGTTGACGCTTTTCCGCCGGGAGGCCGGGATGAAAACCAGATCGCAGCCGGTGACCTCGGAAGGCTCGTGGAGCACCAACACCGTAACCGGCCGGCTCCCAGCGACCGCCTTGGCCATTTCCTGCAACTCTCCATCAAACGGATCGTCGCCAAAAATCCCGATCACCAGAGGATCGCTGGGCCCGCTGAAAGCGTCCTCCGGCCAGCGGACGAAATGCAGAAAGTTCAGCAAAAACGTTGCCTTGACTTCGTATTCGCCGCGAGCTGTCGAAGCCCCCATCTCAGCGGTGGCTAGCGCTAGCAGCAAGACCAGCGCGATTCCGGATTGTTGCAACCGTTGCATACAAGAGAATGCGGAGCCACCCAGAACTATTCACCAAAACTCGCCACATCGAAGCCGAAATAGAGCGCGCGCCCGCCAACGGGTATCCCACCCGGATAGGACAGATCCGGGTCAAAGATCCGGAGGTTCTGATTCAGCAGGTTGTCGCCGTAAATAAAAAATCCCAGTTTGGGTGGGGCCAGGGGCAAGAAGCGCGCCAGCCCCACCCGGAATTGGGCCGTCAGCAGATCGAAACCGCGCCCTGGACCCGGAACATTGCCCATCGGAGGCGCCCCCATGTGCGTATCAAATGCACTGAGCAGCCAGCCGCGCGGGGAGCGATAGCTCAACCCGGCTTTGATCAGCCAGTTGGGTACCGGCGTGAACTGGCGACCGAGCCCCATAATGCGATTGTGCTGATACAGCAGCGATCCGGTAACAAATAGCCGGTCCTCGATCAAGTAGTATTTGGTTTCCTCCTCGACCCCGACGAAGTGCGCCCGGCCGAGATTCTGATAGACGGCGGGTAGCGTCCCAGGCCGCCAGGCGATCGTGTTGCGCTGATTGCTTTCGAACACGTTGACCGCCGTCCGCAGCCGGCCGGATTGATAGGTCAGGCCAACATCCCCGGTGCGAACCGTTTCCGGAACCAGTCCGGAGCTGCCGATCAGCGCGATATGACTGGATGTGGGTTTCCTACAACGACGGCGCCCGGAATGCCTCGCTATAAAGAGCTTTTAAGGTGAATTTCGGAGTTAGGCGCCAGACCAAACCCGCACGTGGGACCGCATTCAGCGCAATCCCACCGATCTTATTCACCTGTACGCCTCCGATCCACGTAAGTGCGGCTCCCATATCGTGTTCCATTTGCGCATAGGCGGAGGCTTGCAGGCGGCTGGCGTCCACAATCACCATCGCCGGATCCACGGCGGTATACCGGCTCGTACCGTGGACCCGGCTGGCCAGAGCTCCAAACGTCACCCGGTTAGCGGCGGTCGGCTCCCATTGATTGGACCATTCCAAGAGAAGCGCACTGGAATCCTGATCGATCGAGGTGACAGGGGTGTCCTGCAGGAGCATCTGATTGCCGGTAAAGCCGAGATCCAAGCGCGATTTCCAGCGTCCCCCATCGACCAGCTGGTACCCCACATTGGTGAACCCTCTCCGCCAGCGATTTCTCCCACCTGGAACTGGGGGATGGTCGAATTGCCGTGGGCTTGCGTCCAGGAAAAATCCACACTAAGGCGCTTAAAACTGGCCTGAAAGAACGCTCCCTGGCCACGGTCTTGCAGGTCCGCAGGCTGATAGATCAGATTTTGGCCGGATAGCGCCGCCGGGTGGAGCGTAGAAAGTGTGGGCCCCTGACGGAATTGCCCGGCGCCGAAGATCGACAGATCCCCGCGCTTGAAGGAGACCTCCGCGCCACCTCCGCCGACCGGCGAACTGGCCTGGCCGGAGAAGGCCCGGGCGGTTATGTTGGTCCCGGAAGCTTGTTTGGTGATTAGATTCACGACGCCGGAAAAGGCGTTGGTGCCGTACAGCACGGACCCAGGCCCGCGAATGACTTCGATTCGCTCCAGGGCATGCAACGGAAACCCTTCCAGCAGGTCCGTCATAATCCCGCCCTCCAAGGGTTCGCGTATCGGACGGCCATTGATCAGAAACAGAACGTGGCTGCCCTCGTTCTTGATCTGGTCCCCCCGCACGGCAATCATCGTGCGGTCGCTGGCCATGCCGGTGGTGAGCGCAAGGCTGGGCACGCGCGCCAACACATCGCGCAGCGTGATTCCGCCGAACCGTTCGATTTCATCCGCGGTCACCACGGTGATCACGCCGGGGGCGTCCGCCTGATCCTGCCGGAATTTAGAGGCGGTCACGACCTGGACTTCCATCAAGGATTTCAGAGCTTCGAGCGCCGCTTCTTCTTTGGCCGACTCCTTGCCCCCAAGCGAGGCGCCAAGCTCTTGTCCCAGTAGAGGTTCCACCAGACCGGCAGCGGCCAGAAGGAGACCGGAGACAAACCACGCAAGTTGACGCCAGAGAATCGGGGCCATACGACCCGTATCGGCACGAACAGGGGTGGTTTGAGGCTGACGCCACGCTCCGCGCGGCAAGGACGGAGTGTCCGGGTCATCGGCCTCCGGCGAGAAGCAAGGCAGGCGGAACAACGAGGCGGTCAGGCCAGCGAGCCGGGAGATTTCAGAGAAACGAATGTCCGGAGAAGACAATCGATGCGGGGATCAGACGAGATCCCGCCTGCTAGGGGAAGGGACGGAATGCCTGGCCGCCGCAACCTGAAGAGTCTGTGTGAAAACTCGAGAACCGCCTCGTGACGCTACGACATGTTGAGCATTGCCGGAACGCCATGTACGAGATATGTACACGCCATTGGGCTTTCACACAGGCTCTGAAAGAAAAGGCTCGTCGAGACAAAAAACGGCGGCCCCGAAGGGCCGCCGGCTCACTCGACTGATAACGAGCTTTAGTACGTGTAACGCAACGCGAACTGCATCACTCTCGGAGCGGTGGTACCAGTGTAATTACCGAACCGGGAGCTGTTGATGTTGGTCTGCAACCCCGTGAAGTTCACGAAGTTGAACGCATTGAACGCCTCGGCACGAACCTGCAGCCGATGACCTTCCCAAGGCATATTGAAGTACTTCGCGATCGCAATGTCCACGTTCTTGAACATGTTGTTGCGAATGATGCCGCGGGTACCGGTCTGGCCCGGATACTGCCCGATGAACGCCGAAGAGTCGTTCGTATTGCGGAACAGGCTGGGCCGCCCGGCCTGGTCGAAGCCCACGCTGGTTTGCGGCAAGGTTTGGCCAGGACCCAGGATTGCCAGAGCCGAGCTCAGGTAGTTGGTCGGATAGCGCCCGCCGTTGGATAGATTGACCGGTTGCCCGCTCCGCAAGGTGAGGAGCGCCGAAATCTGCCAGCCGCCGGCGATTCCATTGAGGAGAGGTGAGATCCCGTTGCCCCAACGCTTATTGCGTCCATAGGGCACTTCAAAGACGGTGTTGGCCGTCATGAGGTGCCGCACATCGAAGGCCGAAGGACCCTTGGAGGCCTTCGGCGCGAACGAGTTCTGAATCGTGGTCTGAATCCCGCCGGTCGCGGCGCCGGGGGTTGACGCTGTCGTCTCCGACGCCGAAGCGTTGTCAATCGAGTGGGACAGCGTGTAGTTGATGTCGAAGCTGATCCCATTCTGCAGTGCCTTGCGAAGTACCACCTGGGCACCGTTATAGGAGCCGATGCCGGCGTTGGTGTAGGCCTGCATACCGGCGCTCTGCATCGGGAAGAAGGTATTACAGCCGTAGACCGAGACACACCTGCCGCCGAGGCTGCTCTGCTGTACGCGGTCATACCAGTGCAGACCATCCAGGGCCGAACCGGCGTAGCTGCCGTAGACGTTGTAGAACCAGTTCGCCGAAGCGCTGCCAGGAATATCGAAGTTGGCAGCCGCCGGGAAGATGTTTTCCACAAACGGATTCAGCGGAACCAGGCTCGGGTCGGCTTTCACCATCGCCGGCGTGACCCCGGATAGAAGCAAGTTGTACATGCTGGCCGACATGTCCGTCCAGGAAAGTCCGGACTTCGGATCGGTGAAGTTGGTCAGCGGCTGGCCGAAGTCCATCTTCAACAGCCCTTTGTGGCTCAGCCGGCCGATGTAGCCGACTTCGAGGGTCAGCCCGCCCGGCAGCGGCCGGGAGTAGCTGGCGTTCAGCACGTACTGATACGGAGCCCGCAGGCTAGGATCCACTGCGTTGAAGTTGGTGAAACCGCCGTGCACCACCGGAGGCGTGTACGGGAAGGTCGCATCCGCCGGAGCATTCAGCGACGGAAGGTTCGTACCGTCGTAACGGAACGAGCTCGTGAAGTCCGTGTTCAGCGGCTGCGTGACGCGCGTGGACAGTCCAGGCGAACCGGTGTTCACGATGTTGACCGCCATGTTGCTGCCGTAACGGTCAAACATCACGGCGCCGCCGGCGCGGAACACTGAACCGTTGCCCCAGATCTTGCCCGCAATCCCGTCGAATTTCGGCGAGTAAGCGAACGAAGCGCGCGGCCCGAAGTTGTTGTTATCTCGGTTGTACCAGCTATTCGTACCGTAGTAGGGTCCGCCGGGCTGGTAGGTGATGAGCCTGTCCGACATCGCATTCTGCGGAATTCCAAGATACTGACCGGAACTGCGCTGCGAGAAGTACTGATTCAGAGGCGTCTGGGGAACCAGTTCCACGCCGTTGGTTTCATACACCGGCGAGTAGTTGCTGTAGCGAAGTCCCAGGTTGATCATAAAATCCGGACGCCAACGGAACGAATCCTGGACATAGAACTCGTATTCGTTGGTGCCGTAGTTGCGGGGAATCGTGTTGCCGAACGGAATCTTGGAACCGTCGATGCCGAACTGATAGGTGGCACTGTAGCTGTTGACAACGCCCAGCAGGGCTCCCATCGCATTGGTCACATTGAGGCTGTTGTCCAAGCCCGCGCTCGAATTTCCAGTGAGGCTTTGAATCTCCGCGGCCACCGAGTCACTGATGTCGGAGCCCAGACCTTTCAGCGTGTTCCGGCTGAAGGAGTAGCTCGGGCTATTGGCCAGAGTCGTGATCCCGTTCGTGATCAAACGGATGTTGGTGCCGAACTGAATCGTGTGACGGCCATGGGTTAACGTGAAGTCGTCCGCGAAGTTGAAGGTCGGCGAAATGCGCTGACTGAAACGCGGCACCGCATACAGGTTGTCCAGAGCGCCGAAGCTGAGCGAGGCGGCCGGGGTACCGGTCTGGGCCGTACCAATACGGGTGAGACCAAAGTTGAACGAGTTGACCGCGTTCGGCGAAAGGATCGCAGTGTAGCGCGCCGAGAGGCCACGGCTGTTGTTGATCAGCTGGGAGGCCGGAGCCTGACCCGGGAACTGCGCCACTTGCTGAACCTGACTGTTGGCCGCCAGCGTACCGCGAAGCGCGATCGTATGGTTTCCGGCACGGTCCAGGTTGAAATCCATCTTGCCGACATAGGCCCGGTTGTTCAGGTTCTGCGGGGCGTTGAAGCGAAGAGTGTTGAAGTTCAGCCCCAAGTCGGGCGAAGAAGTCGGATCGTTGCCCTCAGGGAACTGATTCAGGTAGTTCAGCATCGCCGTGCTCGCGCCAATCCCCAGAGGATCGGCCGCGGTCACCTGCGCCGGCGTCAACGAGACAACCGAACCATCCTTCATGGCGACCTTCACGATGCCCTGCCGGAACGAATCGCTCGGGACGGTACGCGTGGTGGAGGTCGCGCTGCGGTCCTTGCGGTCTTCCCAGTTAAAGAAGAAGAACGCGCGGTCCTTCCAAAGCGGGCCGCCGAGGCTGATGCCGTACTGGTTACGAATCAGGTTCTGGCGGGGAAGGCCGGCACGGTTGTTGAACCAGGTATTGGCGGTGGCGGCAGTGTTGCGGTTGTATTCGTAAACCGAACCGTGCAGCTCATTACTACCGCTTTTGGTCACGATCGACACCTGGCCGCCCGAGCTACGCCCTTGGTCGGCGCCTTCGCCGGCGACCGTGGTGCGGAACTCCTGGACCGAGTCGAGCGGAATCGGCAGGGCGACGTCAAAACCGTCCGCGCCCTGGTTATCGTTAATATTGACGCCATCCAGCGAGACGTTGTTCTGGTCCGCGCGGGCGCCCAGCACCTGACCATCTTCGGTCACGCCGGGTTGCACTTTCAGCAGATCCACCACGTTTCTGGTCTGCAGCGGAATTTGCCGAACCTGAGTCTGGGTGAACGGATTGCCGACTTCGGCATTTTCCGTGTTGATGGCAACTGTTTCGCCAACGACGTCGATCGTGGTGGAGACGTTGCCGACCTCCATCGTGATATCCAGCGTCAAAGGCGTGCCCACCTGTAGCGTGAGAGGCTGCGCTGTCCGATAAGTCGCAAAGCCGGTGCGCTGTGCCTCCACGGTGTACATACCAGGGGGGACTTGCAAAATCGAATACTCGCCAACAGCATCAGAGACCGCGACGCGCGTTGCATTGGTCGCCGTATTGGTGACCGTGACGATCGCGTCGGGAATCACCGCGCCAGCCTGATCCATAACGGTTCCGGCTAACGACGACGACTGAGCGAGGATAGGAAGCGTACTGAGAAGCAGCAATAGTAGCGCTTTTTTCATTGAGATGATCTCCAGAGTTTGTAATGTTTGTGCAAATGTTTCGACTAACCATTCGGGACTGGTTCACTCAACGAAGAGAACTACGGCAGGATGCACGAATCCTGTACGGCGGCGCGAGGCGCCGTGAAAAAGAAACCTACAATTGGTCCCGGAAAAAGACCGTTAAGCAATCAACTCATGCAGTACGTTACCGGCGACATCGGTCAGGCGAAAATCCCGGCCGCTGTAGCGGTACGTAAGCTTTGTATGGTCGATCCCCATGAGATGGAGGATCGTGGCGTGGATGTCGTGGACGTGGGCCGGCTTTTCGACGGCCTTGAAGCCGAAGTCGTCGGTGGCGCCATAAATCGTGCCGCCTTTCACCGCACCGCCTGCCAACCACATCGTGAATCCAAAGGGATTGTGGTCCCGCCCCCGTTTGACGTTCCCACTGTTTCCACCAACTTCCCGCACCGGCGTCCGTCCGAACTCGGATCCGCACACCACCAGCGTGTCATCCCACAAGCCGCGAGACTTGAGGTCCTTGATCACCGCCGCAAAAGGCTGATCTGAGTTCTTCGCATTTACGCGATGCGCGAAGATATCCCCGTGTGCGTCCCAGGGATCGCCCTTGGAGTAATAGACCTGCACCATGCGCACGCCCTTCTCCACCAGGCGCACGGCCTGGAGACAACCACGCGCGACGAAGCCTTCTCCGTATAAGTTCAACGTCGCCTGGGATTCTTTTCGGATGTCAAATACTTCCGGCGCTTCGGTCTGCATGCGATAGGCGATCTCCATCGCTTTGATGGTCGCCTCCACCTGCATATCCGAACCGGTTTCGGTCCGCCGGATGCCTTCCAGCTTCTCCAGCAGATCTAACTCGCGCCGTTGCTCGGTGAGCGCGAAACGAGGATTGTTTACGTAGCTCACCAGCTTTTTCGGATCGAAATTCTTTTCAACTTTGACGTCTTTTTGTTCTTTCTCCTCTCCTTCGGCAGCTTTCTCGGGAGCATGCCGGAGCGCCGCCTCGTTCTCCGGTATCGACCTTGTTGGAAATGTAGGTTCCCTGATGAATCGCGGGAAGGAACCCATTACTCCACAGTGGAGGCCCCACTGTGGTCGGAATGTCCGGGCAGAGCACAACGAACCCGGGCAAATTCTCGTTCTCGGTGCCCAATCCGTAGGTCAGCCAGGCGCCCATCGAAGGACGGCCCGCCTGATTCGCTCCGGTATTGATCATCAGGCACGAAGGCTCATGGTTGGGGATCTCGGTATAGACTGATCGCACCCAGGCGATGTCGTCGGCGCACTCTCCCAGATGCGGGAACAGTTCGCTGACGTCCATGCCGCACTCGCCATATTTCTTGAATTCGAACGGCGACTTCATCAGCTCGCCCGTCCGGCGCTCGGTCTTGATCGAGCCGCCCGGCAGGGGCTGGCCGTCGTACTTCTCCAGCATCGGCTTAGGATCGAAGGCGTCAATCGTCGACAATCCGCCGTTCATGAACAGGAAGATCACGCGTTTGACGCGCTGCGGGTGGTCCAGCTTGGCGACGCCAAGGCTGCCGTCTGTACCAACGAACGTATCCGCGCGAGCCATCGACTGGCCCACCATGCCGGCCAGCGCCATGAAACCGAATCCGTTGCCGACGCGCTTCAGCGCTTCCCGGCGGGTGACTGGATTTGAGCTTTTATGAAACATCTTCGTTTTTCCTTTCGTACGGATCAGGCGCCTTAATTCACAAACAGGAACTCGCTGGAGCTGAACAGGATCTTGGCGTAACGACCCCAGGCGGTCACGTCGTACTCCACCTCGGGAGGTCCGCCGCGTCCGCGCCGGCCCATCACGCCGCCCATCATGCCCATGCCCATCTCCATGTCATCGGCTTTCTCCTCGGCCGTGGCGTCTTCCATTGCCTTGACCGGGTTTGCCTTCGCTAGTTCCGCGTTGCCGCCGGCCGCTTTGGTTGCGTCCGCGGCGCCTTCCCCTACCTGTTCCTTGGAAAGGAGGGGGGCAGCGTCCTGAGCACTGCCCGCCCTTTGCGCTCGCTTATCCGGACCGCTGCCGGCTTTCGCCGACTCGGTTCCAGATTCCGTTGTGCCGGAGGCGGCTGCATCCATTGCTGCTTCGGGCGCCGCGTCAGACGCGACGTTGGGTGCAGACCCGGTGGTCCGGCTCATCTCGCTCATTTCGGCCGGGGCGGCTTCGGCATTCTTCCCGCGACCCTTGCCGCGGCCCTTGCCACCCTTGGCCCGATTCGCTTCGGCTTTCGCTTTCTCCTCGGCGGCCTTCGCCTTGGCTTCTTCGTACTCCCGCATCGGTTCGTTGCGGACGTAATCGAGCGCCAGTTTGATTTCGTCGGAGCTCGGCTGCCGGCCGTACACGTATTCGTACATCTTGACCACGCGCGTTTCGCTATCCGGCGCATCGGCGACCCGCGCCACCAGCTCTTCGGCCTGGCTCTGCGTGAAGTCGCTGTTCATCAGGAACAGGCGCTGCAGCGGCACGGTCGTCGTGAACCGCTTCTCCGCGCTCGCGGCGGGCGTGGGGAAGTCGAACAGTTGGAGATAGGTGTCCAACTTGTAGCGGCTCACCCGGCCGTAAACGGTGCGGCGAAGGTTGGTCGGCGTCAGCTCCCCCGACGGCCCGTACATTCCGTCATCCAGATCGCCGGAGACGTACAGGATCGCATCCCGCAGCTGTTCGGCATCCAGGCGGCGGCGGTTGGCTCTCCAATAGAACCGGTTGCCGGAGTCCTTCGCATAATCTTCCTCGTCCATCTCGGAGCTCAGCTGATAGGCCTTGCTCATGACGATTTCCTTGTGCAGCTTCTTCATCGACTGGCCGTTCTCCACGAAGAAGGTCGCCAGGTATTCCAGCAGTTCCGGATTCGTGGGACGCTCGCCGCCCATGCCGAAGTTGCTCGGCGTGTCGACGATGCCGGTCCCGAAGTGGCCTTTCCAGATGCGGTTCACGATGACCCGCGTCGTGATCGGCTGCTCCAGGATCTTGTTGGCCAGCTCCAGGCGGCCGCTGCCTTCCGTGAACGGCTCCGGCTGATCTTCAGCGAACACGCTCAGGAAGTGGCGCGGCACCTTCTCGCCCAGGTTCTGCGGATTGCCGCGAATGGCGAGTTCCAGATCCACCGGCTTCTCGACATCGGTGACGCCGTGGATGTAGGGATACTCAGGCTCTAGGAGCTTTTTCTGCTTGTCCACATCCCCTTTCAGCGTGTCCAGCCGCAGCTTCGCGTCCGCACCAAGCCGAGATTCCAGGCCCCAGCCGCGGAAGTTCAACACGCCTGGGTTGCCGCGCCGGTTTTCATTCACGTCCACGTCGGCTTCGTTATCGCGAAGCTCGCGTTGGAAAATCTCCGTGTAGAGGTTGTTGTCCTCCTCCGGCATGTTCTTCAGGCGCAGGCCGCAGCCCAGGCAAAAATCGTCGTTCGTCTTGAACAGGTTCGGCTTGTTGGCCTTTTTCTTCTTTGTCGTGCCTTCCAGCGACTGCGCGTAGATGATCTCGTTCTCTTCATCCAGCGCTTCGCGCGCTAGCATCACCCGGATCACGTTGTCCTGGAACTCATCCGCCAGCCTCTGGGCCTGCTTCTGATTACCGCCCTTCTTGAGCATGGCCTGAAACGCGTCCTTGGCGTGATACTGGGTGGTTTCCTTTTCCATGTAGTGGACCCAGCGCTCCAACTGCTCATAGTCGAGCTTGCGCGACTCCACCACTTCCGCCTTCTCTTTCTTCTGCGGTCCCAGAACATCCCACACACCCATCAGGTAGGAGGAGGTCTCATAGGCCCGAGCCTGCGAGAGCTGCGTTGACAGCTCATTCTGCATCTCGCCCATCCGGTCCTGCTTTTCTTCGACCTGCTTTTTGATCGTGAGATATTTCTCCAGCGTCGCCGACGGCACGCGCGGATACTCGTGATAGTCGGTATTCAGGAAGACTCCGGCGAGCGAGTAGTAGTCGGTCTGCGGAATCGGATCGTACTTGTGGTTGTGGCAGCGCGCGCAGGCGACCGTCAGGCCCATGAACCCGCGGGTGATCACGTCCACCCGGTCATGCCGCTCATCGGCGCGGGTCACTTCCACCGCACCGTTATCGAAGTACCAGGGACCCAGTCCCAGGAATCCGGTTGCCGGGAGCACCTTGTAGCGCGTCTCCTCGTCCAGCAGGTCGCCGGCCAACTGCGCCTTCACGAACTGGTCGTACGGCATGTCGTCGTTCATCGCCTGAATCACCCAGTCGCGGTATATGTACGCGTTGGGATATGGGAAGTAGCCGCGGGGATTCGGATTCAAGCTGCGATAGTCGTCTTCCCCGAAGCGCGCCACGTCCAGCCAGGCGCGGCCCCAGCGCTCACCGTAGTGCGGCGAGGCCAGCAGGCGGTCCACAACCTTCTCGAACGCGTTCGGCGACTTGTCGTTCTCGAAGGCTTCGATCTCGGCCAGCGTCGGCGGCAGGCCGGTGAGGTCCAGCGTGACACGCCGCAGCAGATCCCGCTTCGCCGCCACTCCGACCGGGTGCAGGCCTTCGCTCTCTAGCTTGGCGAGCACAAAACGGTCAATGTCGTTATTGGCCCACGTCGGGTCAGTGACCTGAGGAACTTCAGGTTTAGTCAGCGCCACAAACGACCAGAACTGCTTCCGCTCGGCCGGAATCACGTATTCGTCGCTCGACGCAGTCTGGGTAGCGCCCGCGCTTTCCGGCCAGACAGCGCCCGCCTTGACCCAATCGGCCAAGTCGGCGATCTGATCGTCGGATAGCTTGGGGATGCCCATCGGCATCTTCAACCGTTCATCCGAGTGCCGGACCGCCTGGATCAGCAGGCTGTTGTCGGGATCGCCGGGAATTACAACAGGTCCGCGCGACCCGCCCGCCATCAACCCGGCGGCGTTATCCAATCGAAGCCCACCCAGCGGCGCATTGCCGTGGCAGCCATAGCAGTTTTCGGCCAGCACCGGCCGAACGCGAGTTTCAAAAAATTCCGTAGTGGCAGCGTCTTCGGCGGAAGCTCCAGGAGCCTCGACGACAACGAAGAAGATACTTAAAAACACGAAGGCTGTAGTAATGCAAAAAGAGCGCATAGCGACCGATCCTCAGGAGTAGTGAACGGGAGACCGTAGCTCGGATCAGGAGCAATACCGGCCCGATTCAGCTGGAACGTGGTTCGTTGGAACAACAAGTAACCGCAGGTTGTATCCTTACGGCTTGAAACCCAGGCCAGGAGGGTTTCAGTTTTCTTGCATCATAGGCAAGAGACCCTGAGAAGGCACCAAACGGAGGTGGGACCCGAAGCGCCAGCGTCGGCGACTCCGGAAGCTTGATGTTGGCATGTCCGCGCGAGCATTGTCAATCATCTGACCCATCAAAAATCTTTATTGGTAGCAATCGGGAAAGCCTACTATACTTGCGTTTAAGCACCCCGAGCCGTGCTGATGTCTCGCCGCGGAGACAGCCTCGAGACCGAGGCCCACTGAGGAAAAGACAGCGCCGTCCCACCCCTCGCCCCCCCTTTTGACCGAAGAAGTACTGCAGAGGAGCTCTTAATGCGTTTGAAGCCCCAACTATATCTATTTGTTGTGGTCTGCGCGGTCGCGATGGGCGCGCCCGCCACTGCGGAGACGGCGACGGCCAAGGAATCCACCGGCGTACAAACGCCCGGTGTCCAGATTCCGGCCGCCAAGCTGGTCGCGGAGAAAGAATTTAAGTGGGCCCCGGCTTGGTTATTTTTCGACGGGCCGTCGTTTGACGGCAAGCTAATGGGTCCCGCAAGTGACGGTCACGAGTTGACCGTCATCGACATGAAATCACTGGAGTTCGCGGATTCGGAAACCGGTTTCGACGCCCCCTGCGCCGGAGCCATTACCGCCTTCAAGAGCCTGTGGGTGATGAACTGCGGCACCGGCGAGATTATCCGCCTGAATCCCACTGCCAAGGCTGGGGAAGCGGCTCCAAACAAAGAAAAAACCGCGGAAGCCCAGAAGGACGAAAAAAAGGAGAGCGAAGGAAAATCCGAAACGGCGGAGGCCGCCGAGGCCGAGAAACCTGCCGAGACGGCGGAAATCGACCGGATTCAGGCCAAGATCCCGGCCGGGGTCGGCAAAACCGCCTGGGGAATCGCCTCCACCGACGACAGTATCTGGGCCTTCACCGACAACAAAACCACGCTCTCGCGGATCGATCCGGCGGGCAACCGCGTGGTCGGCGAGCTGCGGGTTCCGGCCGGATGCGACCAGCTCCTGGCGGCGGCGAATGCACTGTGGGTCACCTGCCCTTCCCGCAATGAGCTGCTGAAGATCAACCCGGAGTTGAACATCGTCGACAAGCACATCAAAGTGGCGAAGCATCCCACCTCGCTCATGTTCGCCGGAGGCGCCCTGTGGCTGCTGGGCCTCGAGGAGGGCAAGATCAACAAGATCGACCCCAAGGACGTCAAGATCACCGAGACCATCGAACTGAAGGCGTATAACAGCCCGACCGGCGGCATCGCGTTCGGCGACGGCTCCCTGTGGGCCTCGGTTCCGGGCTTCCCGCTGACCCGCATCGATCCCGATGCCACCGACGGCGACGAGAAAAAGCCCAAGGTCATGCAGCAGTTTGTCGGCAAGGGCGGCGGAGCCGTTTACTTCGGGTCCGGCGCGCTGTGGATGGTCAACGAAGACGAAGGCACGCTGTGGAAGATCGATCCCAAGCGGATCCTGGCCACGGTCGCGGATTAAATCAGAGGAGCAACGAAGAACATGAAACACCGTATGGGTGTAATTACATTGAGTGCGCTCCTGCTGAGCGTAGGCGGAGCGGTCCTGATGGCCCAGGCTCCCGGATCGGCGGCGCAGGCTGAAACCCAAGGCAAACAGGGCAAGGGAAAAGGGAAGGGCAAGCGCCAGCGGCCACCGCGTCCCGGCGTCGCCACGGCCGAAACCCGCCGGGAGATGGCCGACCTGACCCCGATCGCCGTCTTCCCCGTCCCGGGAACGCCGGACTGGCAGGTGGTCACCGAGGATGCCGTGTGGGTCTCGAACGGTCCCCGCAATACGGTTCATCGTCTCGATGCGGCGACCAACAAGGTCGTCGCCGCGGTCGAAGTCGGCGAGCGCCCCTGCTCCGGTCTGGCCGCGGGATTCGGCAGCGTCTGGGTTCCCAACTGCCGCTCGATGACCGTATCGCGCGTCGATATGGCCACCAACAAAGTTGTCGCGACGATTCCCGCCGCGCCCGCCAACAGTGAAGGGGGCATCGCCGCCAGCCCCGAAGCGGTATGGATGGCAACCGACATCGAGAACGGCACCCTGGTTCGCATTGACCCGGAAACCAACACCGTGACGGCCGAGATCGATATCGCTCCCGGATCGGCGGGCGCCACCTACGGCGAGGGCTTCGTGTGGATTACGAGTCCGCAGGAAAGCGTCGTCACCAAGGTCGATCCCAAGACAAACAAAGTCGTCGCCGTTATCCCGACCGGTCCCACCCCACGCTTTATCACCACCGGAGCCGGCTCGGCCTGGACCTTGAACCAGGGCGACGGAACCGTGTCTCGTATCGATGCCGCTACCGATAAAGTCGTGGCGTCCATTGAAACCGGCGCGCCTGGCGGGGGCGGCGAGATCGCCTACGGAGACGGCTCCATCTGGCTGACCTTGTTTGAGATCCCGATCACGCAGATCGACGTCGCCACCAACCAAGTCGTCCGGCAGTGGTTCGGCGAGGGCGGGGACGCGATCCGCTACGGTCACGGTTCAGTCTGGCTGTCCAACCTGCGCCAGGAGAACCTGTGGCGGATCGATCCGAAGCAGCCGTAACTCCAGGGACCTTAACTCTCGGGCCGTAATACGTAGTAAGTACACGCAGGCCGGCAACACCCGGGCCGTTGGCAGCAACCGCCTAAGAATCAATCCGGTAGACCTCGCTTACATCCGATTAAGATGCCCAGCCCTTCGGGGCTGGGTTTTATGTTTTTCGGGCCCCCTAAAAAAATTTCAAATTTTTTCCAGGATCCGGAAACACTTCGGCGCTGATACCGTATATACTTTCCGGGAGGCAAAGAGCAATGTCTGCTCGTCTGCTGCTCGTATACACGCTACTTTGTTGTAGCGCCGGTGACGGCTTCGCGGAGTCCACGAACGCTCCAGGCGTACCCCTCGGGGTGTACCTGAAAGCCAACCTCCCGCTTTCGAGCCTTCCATTGCAGTCCGCCAGGCTGGAACTCGAACAGCTTCTGGCGCCGGCCGGAATCGAACTGGTCTGGATCGAGGCGAGCCATCCCCAGCCGATTCCCACCTCCCGCCTGGTCTCCGTGGAAATGATCGGAACCTGCGATCCCTCCGTGGACCAACCCGGCCCGGCCTTCGTCAATCACACCGCGCTGGCGTCGACTTCGGTGGTGGACGGTCAGGTGCTTCCTTTTATAAAGGTCGACTGCGCGGCGCTGAATCAGTTCCTCGAACAGGACCTGGTGGGGCACGTGGATGCAGCAACCTTCCAGCATCGTGCTGAAGTCTATGGGCGCGCGGTCGCCCGCCTGCTCGCGCACGAGTTTTACCACGTTCTGGCCGAGACGCAGGATCCACGGCCGCGATGGCGTCGCCAAGACCGCCTTCACCCCGCAGGACCTGATGACGCCGCGGCTGGTGTTTGACGCGTCCGCCGTCACCAAGTTACGAGAAGGAGCCCGGCCGGTGGAGGTCGCCCAGGTTCCTCAGCCGGAAGCTACCGGTGGAGGCACGAGCACCGCGCCGGACAACGGCCTCCTTGGAACCCGAAAATCTCAATCCGGTCTCTCCGTGGCGCCCAAGGAAAACATCGGCGCGCTGGATCCGGATTACATCCGCTGACCTGCTGCACAGGTCGTCCAGAAGAAAAGAGGCTGGCGCTACGCCTGCAGCAGGAGTTCAGCGAATCCCCATTCCTTATCGATCCACAGATCGGTGCAACCGAAGCAACTTTGCGCCGCCATCTGGCGGACCTCGTCGACCGTGTATTTGTGGCTACTCTCGGTCCAGATCGTCTCGCCTCGCTTTAGGGCAACCCGCAGATCACCGGCCGCTCTGACGCGCACCGTCTGATCGGATAGCGAGACCAAGTGCATCTCCACGCTCGAAGTCTTTGCATTGAACCGCGCCTCATGCGCGAACTGGGAGAGATCAAAGTCCGCGTCAAGTTCACGATTGATCCGAGCCAGCACATTTTTATTGAAAGCCGCCGTGACGCCCGCCTCATCGCCATACGCGCGCAGTAGAACCGGCACGGGCTTAATCAGGTCGACGCCGAGCAACAGCGATTCCCCGGGGCAAAGAGATTGGCGAATGGAGCGCAGGAAATCCACCGCCTCACCGTGGTTCAGGTTCCCGAGCGTACTGCCCAGGAACAGGACAGCGAGACTGCGCCCCGCGCGCCGGGCCGAGACCTCCCCCAAACCGCTGAGATACTCGCCTTCAATGCCGTGAACCGTCACCGATTTCAGATCAGCCAGTTCCCTGGCACAGGCGCGCAGTGCGTCCGACGAGATCTCGATGGGGAAAAAGTCCACCGGTCTGCGCCGCGAAAGTTCGGCCAGAAGCGTGCGGGTCTTCTCCCCGCTCCCGCTGCCGAGTTCGGCCACGATTGAGTCCTCACCCAACTGGGAGACCATCTCCGCCGCATACCGGTGAAACAGGCGAGCCTCGGCTCGCGTGGGTCCATATTCCGGCAACACGGTGATCGCCTCAAACAGCCGTGAGCCCACATCGTCATAAAGGTACTTCGAAGGAAGCGTCTTTTGCGCGTTGGTCAACCCCGCCGCCACATCGGCGGCAAAGGTGTCCCGAAACAGATCCGTTGCTGAGCTGGTTGCCATCCAATCCCCAGATGTTTTGTTCAGTTGTGCCGAGCTACGCCGATGTGCAGCGGAATCCGGCGTAAACGTATGGATAGTGCGGCTGGAACCAATTGCGGAAGGACCGCCGCAGCATGCACGCGCCGGTCTGCGCCGAACCACCCTTGATTACATAATGTTGTCCATCGAAAAAGTCCGCCGAGTAACCAGGATAAAACGAATACGGCTGAAAGCCTTCGAACGGTGCGAACTTGGACGAGGTCCATTCCCATCCGTTGCCAAGTAGATCCTCGACGCCGAACGGGCTCGCCCCTTGCGGATGCGAGGTCACCCCGACCGGATCAAAGCGGCGGCAATCGAAGTTACCCAATCGCTCGGAGGGTGGCGCGGCGCCCCAGGGACAGGGCTGCTGACGGTTATCACCGTCCCCGTAGGCCGCGCGCTGCCACTGCGCCTCCGACGGCAGTTGCTTTCCGGCCCAACAGGCATAAGCAGACGCTTCGGCGTGGCTGACATACACCGGCCAGTCTTCAGGAAGCGGAATCTCCTCAAACATTCCTCGATAGTTCCACCGGTCCGCGCCCGCGGGCGTCCAGAAGCAGGGATGGGTGATGCCCTCCCCCTCGCGCCAGGCCCAGTCGACGTCGGACCACAGGCTCCTCTCCCGATATCCCCCTTCGCGAACGAACCGCAAGAAGTCACGATTGGTCACCGGATAGCGGTCGATACGAAACTCAGGCACCTGGACCCAATGCGCGTCGCGTTCGTTATCCCAGGCAAACTCGCCCGATCCGTTCGCATCGCTCCCCAAAAGCACCGAGCCCGCCGGAACGGCAACGGGGTGATTTTCGTTCGGAGCAGCCCAACCGGTAGCGATCAACCGCGCAATGCGCGACGGACGCACCTTCGATCCCACCGGAAGCTGATGCAGCATGTACGCTAGGGTTTCCACATGCATCAGGCGATGCTCGATCGCCGTATGCAGTAGGGTCTCCAATGGAATGGGCGCGCGGTGATCCTGCTCCTCCTGATGGGAGATGGCGGCTTGGACCTGGGCGTCCAGATGATCGCGCACACGCTGCGCATAGCCCTGAATGTTCGCGATCGACGGCCAATCGGACACGCGATCATCAGGAACGCCACCGCCCACCGGATCAATCCCGAATGCGAACAGCCGATCGAACTCGGGATGAAACGATTCCACGCCGGCAACACGGTTCTGAAACAGGTTCAGGTCAAAGGCTTCCAGATGGCCGATATAAAAGAGGATGCGATGCCGCTCGGCAATGGGGCGGACACCAAGCGCCTCTTCCGAGACCATCCCAAACAGCTCATCGGTGTCTCGCCGCGAAGCTTCCAGCCGCTCCCAGCAAGTTCGCGCCGCCGACAGTGTGTGTGTCGGCGCATGGATTAGTGAATCGTTTTCATTTGGCATTTGAGGGACCCACCAGCAGCGGAACAGGTGCAAAGTTTGAGATCGGGAACGATGCAGAGCGTTTCCTCATTTCTACCGAAGGACGAGCGATCATGCAACATTCGGGAGCAATCGCCTGGTTTCTGAGTTGGCTCCCACGATGCCGTGCGAGCCAGGGCTGCTGGCGGCTACCGCTGAGTTTTTAGCGTCTCCGTAAGCACGGCAAGGCCTTCTGCCAACTTCTGGGCATCACCGCCAAAGCCCAACCGGAACCTCCGCGCATCGCCGAAGAATCGCCCGGGCGCCACTCGGACGCCGGTCTCCTCCAGCGCCGCGACCGCACCGGCCGCATTCTCTTCCCCGGCTAACTCGGGAAAGCATGTCGAGCCATACGGAGCTAGATCACACTGCAAACTCCCATCGGCGATCAAAGGAGCCAGATGCGTCCGCACGGTTTCCCGATTGGCGGCGGTGTGGCGCACGGACTCGGCGCGGTGCTCCTCCAGGTCCGCCAACGCGAGCGCCGCCAGGCGCAAATCGACGGGCGAGAGTACATTAAACAGATTCCGCGCCGTGCGCCGCAATCTCTCCGCGACCTCGGGTTCGGCGATCATCCAGCCGAAGTTGAACAAGCCGCTCCAGCCGTAGGTCTTCGAAAAAGAATTCACCGTGATGAAATGTGAACCGCGTGTCCCCGCAGGCCGGGGGAACCGGTCATATGGCGGAGCCAGATCGCGAAAGACCTCGTCCACCACGACCGTGAAGCCATACTGATCGGTGAGCTCGACCAGGTCGGCATAGGTTTCCTCGCTGATCTGGTCCGCCGTCGGATTGTGCAGATCGCTGAGGATCATCATCCGCGGGCGCGGCACTTGGTCCAATGTGCGCGAGAGTTCCTCCGGCTGGCGCAGCAAATCCCTGGGCAGCAGATGGACGTTGTCCGTATGGAGTCGCGGAGTCACGAAAAAGGGATCGTAGGTGGGCTGCTCCACCAGGACGCCATCGCCCGGCTGGAGCAGGGCTTTGCACACGATGTACAGCGCCGCGGAGGCATTGGGGGCGGTCACGATCGCCTCCGGGTTGGCTCCATACCGATCCGCGATCGCCATGCGGTGTTGGCGATCGTCCTCCGGCATCGGAATGGAAATCTTCTTTGTGGCGGTGGCGACGAACGCGTCCGCACGGCTCGGGGAGACCTCCACCGAACTTCCCTCGAAATGGAACCGGCACGGGATCTCGTAGATCGTCCCCAACCAGTTTAAAAATTCACTTTCCGGGGCTTCGGGGAAGGAAATGCGCGGCATCCGTATATTGTCGTAGGATTCAGCGCCGTTCCGCACCCCGGCTGGGAATTTGCCGGCGCATCGCCCGGGGGCCCAGGGAGGCCCTTGCGCTTGTCGTTTCTACAAGATAAGGTTTAATCGCCTGTAATTGTGGAGGGAGTGCATGCGATACGAAAAACACGCAAGCGCGAGAGCCGTTCGGCGGATGACAACGTTGGTCCAGACAGGGCTGCCGCTCATGCTCGGATTCCTCGTGGTGGGGTCGCAGATCCCGCTTCAAGCCGCAGCGCCAAGCACCGCCGTGGTGGATGCCGCCCGCACCGATGATCTGGCGGAGGTCCGCAAGCTCATCGCCGAGCACGAGGATGTAAACACACCCGCCAATGACGGGTCTTCAGCGCTGCTGTGGGCCACCTACCATTCCGACGCGGAGATGGTGAAGAACCTGCTCCAGACGGGCGCGGCGGTGGATCATGAAAATCATTTCGGCGTGACTCCGCTCCTCCAGGCGAGCCGCAACGGTGATGTCGAGGTGATCCGGTTGCTTCTGGAAGCAGGCGCGGATGCGACGCGTTGGCATCCCGAGGGCGAGACACCCCTGATGGCCGCGGCTCGGACGGGCATCGTGGAAGCGGCACAGCTCCTGCTCGATGCGGGGGCTTTCGTCAATGCCGTGGATCCTTTCCAGGAAGAATCGGCGCTGATGTGGGCGGCGGCCGAAGGCCATACCGACATGGTGAAGACGCTGCTGGCCGCGGGCGCGGATCCCAACCTGCAGGCCCACGTCACCTACATCGAAGAGCGCAAGGACGCGGACCATCCCTCCGGCGGCTTCACGGCTATGATGTTTGCGGCACGCAACGGTCATGAACAGGTCGTGCGGGCGCTGATGGAAGGTGGAGCCGATCCGAAACTCACCAATGCCGACGGCGCCACCGCCACGATGATCGCAATCTATAATGACCGCTTTGATCTGGCGAAAGAGCTGCTCGACCTGGGCGCGGATCCCAACGACGGGTCGCTCTATTTCGCCGTCGACATGCACGACCAGACCTACGACACGCGCGCGCAGGACGCGACGCGCATGCAGCCCGACCACGAGAATCAACTGACGTCGCTTTCGCTGATCAAAGCCCTGCTGGATCTGGGCGCGGATCCGAACAAGGCGTTCGTCGGAGCGATGCACTCGACGTCGATGTGCTGCGGGACTTCGTTCAACAGCTCGCCGATCTATCGCGCAGCAACCGCGGCGGATGTCGAGGTGCTGAAGCTCCTGGTAGCCAACGGCGCGGAAGTGGAGTGGAGCCCGGCCAAGATCGACCCCAAGGACGCCAAAGGGCCGGTGGGACGGCTGAACGGAAATGTGGGCCGCACGCCGATCATGATGGCGATGAAGGGTGGCGGAGGTCCGCCGATCCAGGGTGGTCCGGGATATGCCCGCGTGGGACCGCCGCCGTTCCGCGAGCCGGGCAGCCGCGAACCTCTGGAAGCGCTCGAGGTGCTGCTGGATGCGGGGGCGGATCCGAACGTGAAGGCTCCGGATGGTTCCACGCCGCTGCATCAGGCGGTGCAGGCGCAGAAGATCTCCTTGATCCGCGCGCTGGCTGAGGCGGGCGCTGCGCTGGATGCGGTCAACAAGGACAACCTGACGCCGCTGCTGCTGGCCGAATCGATTCGAGATAAGGATGTGAAGCCGGCGGGTCCGAATCCGCGAGGACCGGATGCGGATAAGGGTCCGAAGAAGGATACGCCGGATGAGGTGGTCGCGGCGTTGCGCGAGTTGATGCAATTGGGTCCGGACGATCCGGCGCCCCAGCCGCCGCCGCTGACCTCCGATTCTGATGAGGATCAGGGATCCGGCGCAAAGGCCGAGGCGAAGGTTGAGCAGAAGGACACCGCCGTGGCGTCGGGGGAAACAACGGCTCCATGAAAGGCTCCTACGGAATGGTGAAGAAGTTCGGAATCGCGGCCACGTTGGCCTCGGTTGGGATTGTCGCGGCGCTGGTCGGCCAGGACGGCAGCGGCTCTGCAGCGTCCTCTTCCAAGGCGAGCGCGAACCCGCAGGCCGCCCAGTATCGCGCAATGCTGGATCAGTATTGCGTCGGTTGCCATAACGACCGTGTCGCGCAGCCTTCGGAAAATCCAGTCAATCTGCAGTCGAGCCTGGACGATCTGCTGGCCCACGCCGACACCTGGGAGCGTGTCCTGCGGAAGCTGAGCGTGCGGGCGATGCCGCCGCCGGGCATGCCGCGTCCCGAAGAAGCCCAATATGCGGGCTTCACGAAATGGCTTTCCGGATCGCTGGACAAAGCCTGGGCGAGTAAGAGCACGCCGGGCCGCTACATCGTACATCGCTTGAATCGCGCCGAGTATGCGAATGCGGTGCGCGACATGCTGGCCGTCGATCTGGACGTTTCCTCCGTGTTGCCAACCGATGGCGCCGACTTCGGCTTCGATAACATCGCGACGGCGCTGAAGACCTCGCCGCTGCTGCTGGAAGCGTATGTGAACGCGGCGCAGAAGGTCGCGGCAATGGCGGTCGGCGATCCGGAAGTCCAGCCTGGCATGACCGAACACCTGATCAGCCGTGAATTCAGCCAGAACGGATACATTGATGGACTGCCGCTAGGGACCTCGGGCGGTACGGTGGTGCGTCACTACTTCCCGGCCGACGGCGTGTACAACCTGTCGGGCCGGTTGATCCGCGGCGTCGCGGAAGGCTATAGCGGCGTCGAAGGCAACGATATCCCTTATACGTTCGTGATCACGGTGGACGGCAAGGAAGTCTTCTCGGCGCCGATCGGCGGCGTCAATGACAGCAGGCTCCAGGCCGAGGATCTGAACACCTCGCGCGAGATTATCGACAAGCGCATGACGGGCCGAGCGCGGATCACCGCGGGTCCGCACGATGTCGGCTTCACCTGGAAAGAGCGCCGCTTCGTCAAACAGGACGCCTGGGAGCCGGTCCGGCGCGACAGCCAGGAGATCCACTTTGTCGGCGGCAATCCGAAGCTGCGCACGGTGGCGATCGAAGGACCGTATAACGTCAGCGGTGTGAGCGAAGGACCCAGCCGCGCCAAACTGTTCGTGTGCCACCCGAAGTCGACGACGAGCGGGGATGAAGCCTCCTGCGCCAACCAGATCCTGTCGACGCTCGCGCACCATGCCTACCGGCGTCCGGTGACCGCGGAAGACGTCGCGGCGCCGATGTCGTTCTATGAGCAGGCGCGCGCGGATGGCGGTAATTTCGATGACGGTATTCGCTCCGGCGTGGCGCGGATCCTGTCCAGCCCGTATTTCCTGTTCCGCATTGAAGAGGATCCGGAGAACGCCGCGCCGGGCAGCGCGCATCCGGTCAGCGATATCGAGCTCGCCTCGCGGCTGAGCTTCTTCCTGTGGAGCAGCATTCCCGATGATGAGTTGTTGAACATCGCCGAAGCGGGCCGGCTGCGTCAGGGCACGATGCTGGCCGCGCAGGTCCAACGGATGCTGGAGGATGAGCGATCCGCAGGCGTTGGTCGAGAATTTCACCGGGCAATGGCTGCAGCTTCGCAACCTGGAAGCGAAGGCGCTGCCGGACATGCTGGTGTTCACCGAGTGGGACGACAACACCCGCAAGGCGTTCCGCACCGAGACGGAGATGCTGTTCGGCTATATCCTGCGGCAGAATCGCAGTGCTCTGGAACTGATGAACGCCGACTATACCTTCGTGGATGAGCGGCTCGCGCGGCACTACGGGATTCCCGAGGTGTATGGTCCGCAGTTCCGCAAGGTGAAGCTCACCGATCCGAACCGCTTCGGCCTGTTGGGGCATGGCAGCGTCCTGACCATGACGTCGGTGGCGAACCGCACCTCGCCGGTGTTCCGCGGCAAGTACGTGCTGAGCACGTTCCTCAATACGCCGCCTCCGCCGGCCCCGCCGAATGTCCCGACGCTGGAGGAAAGCAATAGCGAGGATACCGCTCCGAAGTCGGTCCGCGCGCAACTGGAGCTGCATCGCAAGAACCAGCCCTGCGCGAGCTGCCATAGCGTGATCGATCCGCCGGGATTCGCGCTCGAGAACTTCGATCCGGTGGGCCGGTGGCGCGAGACCGGTCCGGATGGCGCTCCGCTGGACGCCAGCGGCAAGCTCGCCGACGGATCCGCAGTGAACGGCCCGATCGCGCTGCGCGATGCGATCCTCAACCGCCCGGACGCCTTCGTCACGCTGATCACCGAGCGCATGCTGACCTACGCGCTGGGGCGCGGGCTGGAGCCGAGCGATATGCCGGTGGTCCGGCAGATCGTCCAGCAGTCCGCCGCAAAGAATTACGAACTCTCGGAGATCGTAAAAGGAATTGTCGAAAGCGCACCGTTCCAGATGCGCACAACTTTGGAGCCGGTCAGTGCAGTGAAATCGCCGGCCGAGACCGCCAGTGTCGAACGACCCAACAACGAGGAGTAGTCAATTATGTTCATCACGAAGAAGCATCTTTCACGCCGCACGTTCCTGCGTGGCACGCTGGGAGCCAGCGTCGCGCTCCCCTTCCTGGACGCCATGGTGCCGGCACTCTCGGCCGCGCCGACTGCTCCCTTCCGGTTCGGGGCGATCTACCTGCCCAACGGGGTGTATCCCGATACGTGGCATCCCGACACCGTGGGTCCGGACTTCGAGTTCAAGCCGGTGATGCAGCCGCTGGAGCCGTTCCGCAATCAGCTGACGACGATCAGCAACATGAAAGCGCCGTGGGGCGAGTCCATCCACCTGGGCGCGAGTTCGTCGTTCCTGAACGGCGTCGGACCGGTCGTGAATAACGCACGGCGAAAAGGGCGACTCCTGCGGCGACATCCATTCGAAGAAGACCGTCGATCAATTCATCGCCGATCAGGTGGCGGGCGACACCCCGCTGCGGTCGATTGAGGTCGGCACCGAGGACATGGGCACGGCGGTCGGCGCCTGCGACGGTTTCGCTTGCACGTTCTTCAATACGCTGTCCTGGCGTGACGATTCGAGTCCGCTGCCGGTCGGCATCAATCCGCGCGTGACCTTTGAACGCATGTTCGGCGAGACCGATTCGGCCGAGCGCCGCCTGGCCCGCCTGCATGAGAAGCAGAGCCTGCTCGATTCGGTGACCGCAGGAAACCGCGAAGCTGAAGCGGTCGCTGGGTGCGGCCGACCAGGCGATCCTCGACGAGTACCTGAGCAACATCCGCCAGGTGGAGCAGCAGCTCGAACGGTTTGAGACGCGGCTCGGGACGATCACCGGGAATCCGGAAGCGCCGATCGGCATGCCGGATGCGTTCGACGATCACCTGAACGTGACCTACAACCTGATGTACCTGGCGTATCAGGGCGACATCAGCCGCGTGTTCACCTTCATGCTGAGCCATGAGGCGACCGATCGCGGCTATGCGCATATCGGCGTCCCCGAGCAGCATCATTCGATCTCGCACCACGGCAACGATCCGGAGAAGATGGAGAAGTACGCCAAGATCGCGACCTATCACATCGTGAAGTTCGGCGACTTCCTGGAGAAGCTGCGGGCGACCAACGACGGCGACGGCTCGCTGCTGGATCACTCGGTTCTGTATTGGGGCAGTGGCATGAGCAACGGCAACGCGCATGATCGCAACAATACGCCGGCGGTCCTGGTGGGCGGCGGCAACGGACTGAAGGGCAATCGCCACATCAAGGTCGAAGACGGTACGCCGACCTCGAACCTGATGCTGTCGCTGGCTCATCTGGGCGGCGCCGAGATCGAGAAGGTCGGCGTCAGCACGGGCACCATCGACCTGTAAGCAGACTTTCGAAACAAAGAAGGGCGCTCCTCGCAAGAGGCGCGCCTTTTCTATTCCCGGGGTGTCGTGGGCGACCTCAGCGGCACTCGGCGGCAACCTGGTTGACCCGCGTGACGTTGATCCCCTCCGCGCCGTCAGCGCCGATCAACAGGCCTTGGACGACCACCCGGGACCCGGCCAGCTTGTCCAGATTGGTCAGGACGTACTTCAGAACGATCCGGTGATCGCCGAGCGGGCGGGTAGCATCGTCAGCGCCGGAATCTGCGCGCTCGGGCCGTTCAGGTTTGGTCGCCCGGGTGACCACCCAATCGTTCCCATTCTTTGCCAGGCAGCCGACTACGCGCGCCAGCGCATCGTCGGGAAGCTCGGTGCTGCCATCCTCGGGAAGGATCAGTGCGTCGACGTTGCCCGGCCCCAGTTCGCTGGTTCCCGGCGGGAAACCGTTCGAGCTCAGCATGAGCGCGGCGATATCGCGGTAAGCGGCATCGGTCAGGGACCCGGGCGCACCGTTGGGCATGTAGGTGCTCACGTATTCGAGCATGTCGCCGACGGTCTTCTGCGAAAAGCTTTTCCAGAACACCTCGCCGACCAGGGGCAGACGGCCGTCCGGAGTCAGCGAATGGCACCCCGCGCAGCTCGCGCCAAAGTCGCGCGTGCCGCGGTCCGCCTGCGCCGCGGTGAAAGTGCCATCCCAGACGGTTCGCCCAGGAGGCTTCGACTGCGCACTGCCGATGGATGCCAGGAGGGAGGCCAGCAGGAAGAGCCCCGCCCAACGTCCCGTATGCCCCACCCACCGTCCCGCCGCCCGATGCGACCTGTTTTGCATCTCGTGATCCTGCCAAGGAACCCCGGCCATGTCAAGCCGAACGGCGATCGCGCCGGGATCGCCGGAGGCACCGGGGGAGCGATGCCTTCACCGGATGGTTACAATCGGGCTAGGCGGAACCCGGGAAGCCATGCACACGATCCACGTAGACGACAAGGTTCGCTTTTATCTCAATTCGGCGGGCAATGACCTGTGGATCCGCGAATGCGTGTTTCCCGGAAAACAGGGCGGCTATTTCGTCGAGGCCGGCGCCGCGGACGGGATCTCCAACAGTTCCTGTTATCTGCTGGAAAGAAGCTCGGATGGAGCGGCATCTGTGTTGAACCGCATCAGACGTTCTTCCAGCGGTTGGCCAGTACGCGTCCGAACAGCGCCAGAGAAATTTGCCTGCCTGTCCTCGATGACCGGCATCGTGTCCTTCCTGGAAGGAGAGGAAACCAGCGCCGACGCGTATCATAGCGGAGTCACGGCACACCTGAAGCGCTTCAAGGATAAAAGCGAGGGGATCCTCGATCGCGGCGCCGAGGTTCCGCGGCGAGCCCTGACGCTGGAGGAACTGTTGCAGAAACACAACGCACCGGCGCACATCGATTACGCGGCATTCGACATGGAAGGAAGTGAGTTCGAAGTGCTGCGGGATTTCCCCTTTTCCAAATACACCTTCGGGGCAATCAGCCTGGAGTGCGACGGCAAGATCTGGGAGTCGATTACGGAGTTGCTGAGCCGCAACGGCTATCGCGAGGTGAGAAATCCATTCAACGTGAATGAACCCTGGGAACGCTACTGGCTCCACCAAAGCACACCGGCTCCCCGGATCCCGCAAATCGGCCCGGGGCCGGACCGCCACAAGGCTTCCTGAAGATGGAAATTCTGCGTCACGCCCTGCAACGGATCGCGGCCCGGCGACAGTTTCCCGGCCCGCCCTACCGCGATGTGCTGCAGTGGCTGCATGAGGAGCTGCGGCCGGACAGCTACATCGAGATCGGCGTCGCCAGCGGCTCCACGCTGCGGCTGGCCGCTCCTCCCACGATCGCGGTGGGTGTCGATCCCAATCCAAGGCCCGAGGCCTATGAGGGTTGGAGCGCCCCCACGCAGCTACTTCGAATCCCCAGCAACGAATTCTTCGCGACGCGCACCCTGACCGAGTTCTTCGGAACCGATCACTTCTCGATGGCGTTTGTCGACGGGCTGCACCTGTATGAGCAGGCGCTCCGGGACATCCTCAATCTGGAACCGCACGCCGGTCCCGATTCCCTGATTGCCGTTCACGACACGATCCCCCTGGACGAAAAGTCCTCAGCGCGCGAGCGGACGACGAAATTCTATACCGGAGACGTCTGGAAGGTGCTCCCGTGGCTGGCGGCACACCGGCCGCAACTCAGCGTCACAACGGTTGAGGCGGGTCCTTCCGGGCTTACCTTGATTGCAGGATTTGGTGGCTCGGGCCAGAATTCCGCCGCCGACGCCGGCATCGAATCCTACAAGGGTCTCTCCTGGGGAGACTACCAACAGCGCCGCCACGAGTTCCGCTCCACCATCCCGAATAATCGCGAGACCGTGATCGGCTGGGTGCGCCGGCATTTCCGGCCCGATCCGGAGTACCAGAAGCAAGTCGGCGGAGAATAATCCACCCCGATCGCTGCCTGCCGGGCCATGGAGGCAGCCTTCAAGTTCCCATCCCCGCAAGACCTATGGCAGAATCAGGGGACCCTCACTGTCCATGAGTGATTCGTTTCCCACCATTCCGCTGTGGCGCGGATTCAACCTGACTGAGTTGATGAACTACGCCCCGGTCGCCCGGTATTCGGAAGCCGACTTCTCCTGGACCTCCGAGTGGGGGTTCAATTTCCTGCGCCTTCCAGTGTCCTTTCTCAACTGGGGGAGTTCCGCTGACTGGATGGCGATCCACGAATCCGGGATGGCCGCGATCGACGAGGCGATGCGCTTCGGAGAACGCTACGGAATTCATATCAATCTTGCTCTGCACGGGGTTCCAGGCTATTCGGTCAACGCCCGCGACCGCGAGGTGTTGTTCGCCGGGACGGCTCCGCAGCGTAACTATGCGCGGGCTGCGCTCCAGCACCACTGGCGATTTCTGGCCCAGCGCTACCAGGACATCCCGGCCACCCGGCTGAGCTTTGACTTGCTCAACGAACCGCCGAAAACGGCGGATCCCGCTCTTTATGCATGCATCTGCCGGGCGTTGATCACCGACATCCGGCAGGTTTCCCCGGACCGCCTCGTCTTTGTGGACGGCCTGGATCTCGGGCAGCTTCCGGTCCCCGGATTGGAGGAGGAGGACGGTGTCGTCCAGAGTATCCACTGCTATCAGCCCAAAGCGGTGACCCACTTTCTGGCTTCGTGGGTGCCCGCCGGTGAGTATGAAGCCGACGGTGAGCCCGGCTGGCCCCTGATTGACCGCGACGGAAAGATCTGGGATCGCGAACGTCAGAAACGGGTGACGATCGACCCTTGGCGCCCCTTGATCGAGCAGCAGCGTCCCGTGCACGCCAGCGAATGGGGTGTGTTCCGCATGACGCCGCACCATGTCGCCCTGAGGTGGATGCGAGACCAACTGGAGTTCTGGAACCAGTTCGGCTGGGGCTGGTCCTTGTGGCAACTCCGCGGGGACTTTGGGGTGGTCGACAGCCGGCGTCATGACGTTTCCTATGAACCGTTTCATGGCCGCAAGCTCGACCGACGCATGCTGGAACTCCTGCGCCAGCACGGATCCCGAATCCCGGCGCAGCGACCACGGGCTTTGACGGACTGAAGCGTGGGGCTCTCGCTGTCGATATCCTGAATAGACGAGAGTGTGCTCTCTCGCGGGAGATGATCGAGGCGGTCGAGGAAACGGTTGCCGATCCAATCAGTTAACAAACGCAGTTAACAGCGAAGCAGCTAGAAATGACGAGCGACAATCCATCTGCGGACATCGGGACGGCCAGCGTCCGGAATGCCCTCGTCCAGCTTCTGCTCTCGCCCGACATCCAGGCAAGCAGCGAGGCAACTAGAGGAACAGGCGGCGAGAGCGAAGCCGTTGGCTACTGGAATCAGGACCTCGCCTGTGCCCAGATAATGAAGTTGGCCATGCGCTGGCGCGTCGTTCCCCACCTGGAGGAGCGGCTCCAGCAATGCGAGATCCCTTTGCCTCCGGCCGCGAAGCAAGCGCTGCGTCGCTCGTTTCTCGGGGCCTTCGGACGGACCCGGATCGGCATCTCCAAGGCACTTGCGGCATCGAAGGCGCTCGAACAGGAAGCCATCCCGACGGCGATCTTCAAGGGCGTTGCCTCTATCGTGTATCTTTATCAGGATCCTCGGCGGCGCGCGATCTACGACGTCGACCTGATGATTCTTCCACAAGACCTGGAACGATCCCTGACGTGCCTGGAGACCATCGGCTTTCGCCGGAAGGACGGCCAAGCCATCCGCGACTACGTCCGGTTTGTCGAAAACGCCCCTGGGTTCGCGGGAAATCGGGCGGTTGCGTTGGCCGACGATCGCGGCAATGAATTGGACCTGCATTGGGGCCTGGCCAGCTCCGGTATGACGGTGGAGGATCTGCTATCCCGTCGCATGACCGTGCCGGCGCCGGGTGGTGGCGATGCATTACCGTTAGTGGCTCCGGCAGACTCGTTCCTGCTTACCGTCCATCACTCGGTGCGCGAAAACTTGGCGCCCGAGGGGATGATTCGCGATATTCTGGACATCCGGCTGTGGTGCGATTGGCTCGCGCGCAAGCAGATGTTGGATGAGGTGATGCGGCAATGCGCCGGCGCGGGCTTGGCGGCGGCCGTGCTCGCCCTGCTGTCTATCCTTCGTTCTTATGGAAACGAAGGTGCCGTGACCGCCGGGATCACCGCCCTGGAACCCCATTGCTCCCGCCGGGAAACGGCCGCGGCGGAAAGCCTCGCCGAGTTGTTCCGCGAACAGCTCACCGACGGCCCAATCGACAAGGATCTTTTTCATCTGGTCCACGCCCAACCCTGGAAACAGGTGCTGCGCGGCATCAAAGGAGGTTGGGCCGGTTACCGGAACACGATGCGCGATGTGGAGCGGCAGCTGGAACAGGAACGCAGCCTGGGCGAGCGCGCGATGGACCTGGCGAAGTCCCTGCCCGCGCGAAGGCGGCTCCGGATGGCGCGTGAGTTGGCCCTCTTGAAATACCGCACGGAGTCTGCCGGATGACGGTGATTGACCGCAATGGACTGAGCCTATGGAGCACCGTGGCCGAATACCCTCGGTTCCGCTCCTTGTTTTGGCTGCTGGTGCTGCGCGACATCCAGTTGCGGTTCCGTCATACCTCGCTCGGAGTCGCTTGGGCCGTGTTGCAACCGCTGCTGCCCATGCTGATCTTTGCCGCGCTGTTTTCCCGGCTTGACTTTGAAACCGGCGGGATCCCCTACCCGCTGTTCGTGTTCAGCGGCATGGCGCCATGGATGTTTATCGGCAATTCGGTGACCCAGGCGAGCCCAACCTTCGTCAACAACTTCCACATGTTGAACAAGATCTACTTTCCGCGCGCGTTCCTGCCCGCCGCCGTGTCCACCGCGCTGCTGCTGGACGGGCTCGTCGCGTCGTTTGCTGTCGTGGGAGTCAGCGTCTGGTTTGGATACGGTCCGTTCGCCTCCTGGCTGCTGCTGCCACTGGTGGGCATCGTTGCCGCCGTGCTCGCCATCGCGGCCGCGATTGTGGCCGCGTCGCTAACCGCCCTGCTGCGGGACATCAAGAACGTGGTGCCGTTTCTGGTGCAGATCTGGATGTTCGGCAGCCCGGTCATGTATCCGGTGGATCAGTTGCCGCGCGCCGTGCAGCCGCTGGCGGGCTTCAATCCCGCAGTCGGCGTTCTGGAAGCCTATCGGGCCGCGCTCCTCGACACGTCGCCCAATTGGACCTATCTTGCCCAGTCCGCGGCAGCGATCTTCGGAGTGGTCGCGCTGGCGCTCGTGCTGTTCCATTGGCTGGAAGCAGACTTGGCGGAACAGGTATGAAGGCGATCTCGGTACAGGCCGTCAGCAAGGAGTTCCGCCTCCAGATGCATCGTGCCCAGTTCCGCAACCTGAAGGATTGGCTTTATCCATCTCGACGGCGACCGGTGCGAGAGGAGCGGTTCCAGGCGCTTAAAGACGTCAGCTTTGAGGTAGAGCAAGGCCAGGTGCTCGGTCTGATCGGCAAAAACGGCGCGGGTAAAAGCACGTTGCTGAAGATCCTGTCGCGAATCATCCGGCCTACCTCGGGCCGCATCGAGTTGAACGGCCGCGTCGGAAGCCTGCTGGAAGTCGGCGCGGGTTTTCATGACGACCTCACCGGCCGCGAGAACGTCTTCCTGAACGCCGCCATTCTGGGCATGAGCTATCGTGAAGCCGCCAGCAAGTTGGACCAGATCGTGGCGTTTGCGGGCGTTGAACGCATGCTGGATGAGCCGGTGAAGCACTACTCCAGCGGGATGTACATGCGACTGGCGTTTGCCGTAGCCGCGCACATCGAACCCGAAATCCTGCTGGTGGATGAAGTGCTCGCCGTGGGTGACGCGGAGTTCCAGAAAAAGTGCATCGAGAGAATTGAGGAAGTCGGACGCCACGGCCAGACGGTGATTCTTGTGTCGCACAACGCGCAGACCGTTCTGCGCCTGTGCGATCGAGCGGTTTGCCTGGGTCAGGGCAGAGTTCTGGCGGAAGGCCCTGCAGTTGAGGTCATCGCGCGCTATCAGGATCTGGGCGGGAACAACCTGGGCGAGCGGCGCTACGGCGAAGGCCCCTACGCTCCCGGCGACAGCGTGGTCCGGCTTCGCGCGGCGCGCGCCCGCGACCGGATGGGCCGTGTTCTGCGCAATGTGAACGTCTCCGAAGAGGTCGGTCTGGAGATCGAGTTCGATGTGTTGACCGACGACGTGGTCCTGTTTCCGATCCTGACCGTGGGCACCGACCGCGCCCCGATCCTATGGGCCACTGACACCGGCAGCCGGTTTCACGGCCAGCCTCGCCCGACCGGCCGGTATCGCCAGACCGCCTGGATCCCGGCGCACACACTGGGGAATGGAACGTTTCGCGTCGGCGTGATGATGGATTCCACCCGCCCCCAGCACCGCCACCTGGAGGAGTCCGACGTCATCGTCTTTCAGGCGACCGACAATCGCGGAGGAGCGCGCGGAGACTACACCGGCCAGATCAACGAAGGAATGCGCCCCTTGCTCGAATGGACTGCCGAGCATGAACCGGCCACGGCGGACCGCCTAATGCAACCGAACTAGCCGGAAGGCCGCACGCACGCTCGCGCTCGATCCCGCCCCATTCACGCTGATGACGCCCTCTCCCAACCGGCCGAAAATCTTATTCGCTTCTCTGCGCGCGCCGTGGCCGATTGTCTCCGGTGGCGGCCTGCGCGGCTGGCAAATTCTGAACCTGCTACACCCCTTGGCCGAGGTCGCGCTCTTTTCTGTCGCTGGCCCGGCGGAGGCTCCCACCGAACTCGCGGGAATCCGGTGGCGGGTCGCATCCGGGCTCAGCGATTTGCCCCCCATGGAGGATCATCGCTGGGTGGCGCGTCCGGACGGCCTGCCGTCCGACGTCTATTGCAGCGAAGCGATGAAAGAGCACCTAGCCGCCATGATCGCGGATTTCCAGCCCGACGCCGTGATCCTCGACCAATGCTTTGTCTTCGCGTTTCTGGGAACGATCCAAGCCGCCGGCGTTCCCTTCATCTACAACAGCCACAACGTCGAGGCGAATCTGGCCGCGGCGATGGTCCAGGAGGAGACCTCGCTTCCCGCCAAACTGTTGCGCAAGAAGTTCGCCGACCGGCTGGACCACGTCGAACGACGACTGGTCTCGGAAGCTTCCCAGACCTGGGTCTGCAGCCGAGACGACAGCGACGCCTATCACCGCATATCGGCCCCCGCCCAAATTCATATCGTCCCCAATTCGATTGATCTCGAACGCTACCGCGCGCTCCAGCCGACGCCCGCTGCCTGCGACGGCGACGGACCTTGCTTCCTGTTTCCGGCAACCTACGCTTACCCACCGAACCTGGGCGCGGTGGACTTCCTGCTGGACCGACTGTGGCCGCATCTGCGCGCCGCGTATCCCCAGAGCCGGATGCTGCTAGTGGGAGACGCGCCGACGCCCGGCATGCGGGCAGCCGCGGCACAGGATGACCGGATCATCGTGACGGGCAGGGTGCCGGAAGTGATTCCCTACCTGCAACACTCCACCCTGCTGCTGGCTCCGATCTTTGTCGGCGGGGGGACACGCTTCAAATTGCTCGAAGCATTTGCCGCGAGCCTGCCGGTCATCAGCACGACGAAAGGCGCCGAGGGCCTGGGCGTGGAAGACCACCGGCACCTGCTGCTCGCCGGCGACGAAACGTCGTTTCTGGTAGCAATCGAAGAAACGCTCGCCGATCCGGATGCAACCCGCGCGCGCATACAGCAAGCCCAAGCGTTCGTCGAACGCTACAGTTGGCAGGCAGTCCGGCAGACCGTCGCCGAGGCGCTCGGCCAGCTTTCTTAGCCCGGCTTCCCAGCTTGTTGTTTTCCTATTCGGGAGCCTTGCCGCTATGCGCGGATGTTCTCTGCCGATGCAGTTTTTCGAGCGTCTGGCGCACCCGATCCAATCGCTTCTGGGAATCAGCGTCGTATCCGGCGGAAAGACGCGAAAACGCCAGCGCGGCAAAATCCCGCAACTCCGGCGGCAGGAGCCGCTCATAGATTTGGACCCGGCTGCGATTGCGCGCAAACCGATTGTCCGCCCGCGAACGGGACTCGTCCTGGACGCGATACCAGACCAGCCCTTCCGGAATCACCTCCAGGCGATGCTCTCCGGCTACCACGTTCAGCAGGAATTCCCAATCCTCATCGACATCCCGCGAGCGGGGGAATCCGCCCACCGCGAAATAACAGTCCCGCTTCACCAGATACACGGTCCCGCCGAACTCCGGGCCATAGATGCCCGCCGCCAACGCTGGCCCCAGCGGAATCAGCAGCCGCTTGATCCGATCGTCGGAATCCGGAATCACCTCGCCCTCAAACTCTTTCAGCACGCAGGACACCGCATCGGCGCCGGTTTGGCTTGCAACCTGGACAAACCGCTCCACCGCTTCCGGAAGCAACGCGTCATCGTCATCCGCAAACAGGAAATACTCGCCACGGCCTGCCCGCGCCGCGGTATCCCGAGCAACCCCGGGCCCGGCATTCTCCTGCCGCAGGAGAAGCCAGCCGTGCGACGCAAAATCCCGATCCAGTTCTCTCAGAGCCTGCTGCGTCTCCGGCGTCCGGCTGCCGTCATCCACCACGACGACCTCCAGATTCGGATACGTCTGGCGCCGGATGGAGTCCAGCATCACCTCCAGCATCCCGGGACGCTCATAGTGCGCGATGCAGATCGTCACCAGCGGCGACGCATTCCCCACAGCAGGTGGCTGAGGCGGCGGCGCCTTCGCCTCCTGATGCCATGCAAGCCACCTCTCCCGCGCTCCTGACAATGCCGCCGAAGGCCGGGCGGGTGGATGTCCGCAATCCAGCGCCCTGCGCAAACGATCTTCCAGCCGGGCCGGTTCCGGTGCACAGGTCACCCGCTCCCGATCGGCCGGATCGATCAGTTCCAGAATCCCGCCTCGATTGCTGGCGATGAACGGAATCCGCTCCGCCAGACACTCCTGAACCGTACACGGGGAGTTGTCCAACAGTGAGGGAATCACCGCCAGCCGACCCGGCTCGGCCAAATACCGCAACGCCTGTTCGCGCCCGAAATCGGTCAGAAGCTTGGGCGCGATGCGCCACCCGTGCGCGCGTCCGGCGATGTAGTCCACGCTGCGCCGGGCGTCCATCGCCACGCTGGAGCCCAGGAACGTGATCCCGAACTCGCGTGATTCAGCCTCACCGGCCAATAACCGGTCGATGGCATCACAAAAAATATGCAATCCCTTGCGCCGATCCAATCGGCCGAAAAAAACAAGCTCGCGGATCTCAGGGGAGGCATTGCCTCGCTTCTCCGCGGAAGGGTCCGCCGACAGAGGCTCCAAGAGATTGTTGATCACCTGCGTGCGCGCCGGGAGCTTCCAACCGTCCTCGCGCATCCAATCCAGGAGATATTGGCTCGGACTGATGACCTCATCAGCCAGTTCCACGCTATTCCGCTCCAGGAAATCCACCACCAGATCTTCGGATCGCACTGGCAGCGTCTGATCCCCGATCTGGCTCCAACGCAGCGGACCGTGCGTCCCGACGCACAGCAGCGTATTGCCGAAGGCCAGACCCTGCCGTTTGGCGAGCAGCGAATAATACGGCAATCCGAGCCATTCATGAAAGTGGATGACGTCGAACTCCGGCTGCGAACGCAACCATTCAAAGCACCGGAGCGAGGCCTCCTTCCGATTGGCATACCAAACCGAGGTATCCGGTGCCTGGGGATGATGCACAAACTCGATGCCGCGAGCCGCAAAGTAGTCCCGCCACTGGGCCGAATCGCCCTGGTGAAATTTATGATGGAGGTAGAGAACCGTGACCTGGTGGCCGGCCTCGGCCAGCGCCAGCGCCAGCCCGTGATAGGCGGCTCCGACTCCTCCACAGTGATACGGCCCTGCGATATCCACCGCCGCGATGGCGACCCTGCGGCGGCAAAACCCAGGCGAAGTGTGCATCCATCCAATGTTACCCATACCCGCAAGGCACCCCAGGATCAGTATTTTTGAACCAGTCTTTTAGTGAATAAAGTACTACTGCGGCGTCCAGCCATCACCCATAAGATGAACACAGGGCGACGATCCGTAGAAACGCGGAGGCCGAAACACTTGTTCGCCGGTCTCTTTATTGGAAGACAACATGAGTCACACGCAGTCACTTGAGTGCAATGAACCAGACGTTGTATTCGAAAACTTCGGGGATGACACCATCATCCTGAATCTGCAGACGGGAAGTTATTACAGTCTGAATCCGGTTGGCATGCTCTATTGGGAGCTGCTGAGCCAGAGCGTACCGGTGAATGAAGTCGCCGCCTTCGCCGAACGGCAATTTCCAACGCTCGACAGGGGTCTCCTGGTTCGGGAGCTGGAGAACCTGGTGGCAGGATTCCGTGTCGAAGGCTTGCTGCGGCCCTCCGAACAGGTACGATCCGCCGACGAAGTGAACCTGGAAGCTTCTGCTCCCCGCGAATATGAATCCCCCGCGCTTTCGATCTATACCGACGTCGCCGAAATGATCCTGCTGGATCCGGTTCACGATGTTTCCGAGAACGGTTGGCCCGCGCCGGATGGCGCCGCCGCCAAGACGGGCCAGTAGTTCCGCGCCAATGGTTGGAGCGCACTTTTGATCAGCGTCATCATTCCCGTCTACAACGCTGAGCCTCATCTGGCCGAGACGATTAGCTCCGTCCTTAGCCAGTCGCGCCCGCCGGAGGAAGTGATCGTTGTGGACGATGGCTCGACGGATCGGACCCCTGAGGTCGCGGCCCAATTCCAAGACCGGATCCGCTATCTCCAACAGGAGAATCAAGGACCGGGCGCGGCGCGAAATCGCGGAATTCAGGCCTCCCAAGGCGACCTGCTCGCGTTCCTCGATAGCGACGATCTATGGGCGCCGCACAAGCTGCAAACGCAGGTCGAGGCGCTCGACAAGAATCCGAACGCCGGACTCGTCTTCTGCCACATGACCCAGTTCATTAGTCCGGAGCTTTCTCCGGAAGCCGCCGCCAATCTCCGCTGCAACCCGCGCCCACAGCCCGGGACGCTGATCTCTTGCCTGCTGGCCCGCCGAACCGCGTTCGATCGGGTGGGCCTGCTACGCACTGACTGCAAAGTCGATTTCCTGGACTGGTACATGCGCGCCCAGGATTGCGGTATCCAAATGAGATGCTCGCCGATCCGCTGGTGCGCCGGCGTCTGCACACCGAAAACTTCTCCCTCCGCAACAAGGACGTTCGGCGGGAATACCTGGCAGTGATGAAAAGTTCCCTCGATCGGCGGCGCCGCACCGCGCAACGCGTCGACCCCGCACCGGCTCAAAAGATCGCCTAGCTTGGACCGAGTGATGATGGATTCCCCCACCGCCATCCACCCTGACCTGGAATCGCAGCAGGCCGACCTGTTTGGCGGCGCGTGGGATGCGTGGCAATCGGCAGTAGCGAACGCCGTCCCGCGCCGCCACTGTTTCGAGATCGCTGGAACCAATCTGCGGGTCCACTTCGCCGGACCCGCCATGGAATCAAAGCTGGCGCCGGGACTGGCCAACCCCGTATCCGAACTTGGGAGTCATCCCACTTGCGATGTTTACGTCTGGGACGCGGAATCCACCGGTGTGACGTTGCCGCCCCCGGCGCGCGAACTGGAGGACTTCACCGGTCGTGGAAACATCTGGGGCTACGACAGTTCCCGCTATCGCTCCGCTTATCACTGGGGAGAAGGCGCGGTCAGCCTGATGGATCTCGAATCGCGGCGCGCGATGTATTGGCTGAACTCCCATCGCGACCTGCCGGCCTGGGTCCTGGGATCTCCGTTGCGCACGATCCTGCATTGGTGGCTGGAATCGAACGGCCGCCAGTTGGTTCATGCGGCGGGCCTGGGATATCGCGGACGCGGCGTCCTTATTCCTGGCCGCGGCGGCTCCGGAAAATCTTCCACCGCACTCGCGTGCCTCGAAGCGGGCCTCGACTATATCGGCGACGACTACCTGGCGATCGCGATGGATCCCGAGCCCGTCATGTACCGGCTCTTCAACACCGCCAAGTTAGAGCCGGCGCAGATGGCGCGATTTCCCGGGCTCGCACGTTGCCGTTCCGTCCTCGATCCCGGCTTCGACAAAAGCGTGCTGTTTCTCGACACCGCATACGCCGGGCAACTTCGAACCAGCCTCCCCCTGAGCCGGATCCTGAAGCCTTCGATCTCCGGGCGCCCGGAGACGACGTTTTCCGATGTCTCGGCGCTGGACGTCGAACTCGGCATGTCCTCGGAAACGCTCGCGCATCTGCCCCATGTCGGAGGCCACACGGTCGCCTTTCTCGAGCGGATCTCAAAGCAGGTACCACGCGCGGAGATCCACCTGGGAACGGACCGTCCCCAGATTGTGCGGGAAATCCGGCAACACCTTGAGCAACCCGCACCCGCGCCCGCGGCTGAGCCGGCAACTTCAATTACGCAGCCGACCGTCTCGGTTTCGGTACACCTCCGGCAGGACGATCCCACCCCACTCAAGGAACTCGCCCGCCATCTCGACGCGCAGAACTATCCAAGAATCGAACTGGTCGTCGTGGCGGACGGCAGCGCGCCCCGGCTCACTTCGGCGCTCCCTGCGATCCTAAAGAACAGCCGAGCCTCGATCAGATTGTTTCCCGTTGGGCAGACCGTCTCGAAATGCATCGCCTGGAATCGAGCCGTCCGCGAAGCCTTTGCCGACCTGCTCCTCTTCCTCGAACCCGGGGACCGTTTCCGGCCGCAAGCACTCGAAACCCTAGTCCGCCAGATCCACGAACACCCATCCGCGGATCTTATCCGCAGCGGGGCCCGGCTCGCGACGTCTTTCGCCGGTAACGACGAACGTCTATTGGCGGGCGTGCTAATCCACAAGCAGTTGTTCCGCACGCTCGGACTGTTTGATCGGACCAAAACCGGATCCAACGCCGAACGGGATTGGCTGATTCGCGCCGAGGCTTCTTCCCGCACGGCTATGGATCGCACGCTGGAAAGCCAAGTCCTCATTGAGGCTGCCCCGCCGGCGCAAACCAACCTCCGCCCGCCGCTGACTCTAGCCGATCTTCGCAAACTCAAACGCATGCTCGATCAGCGCAAACAAGCTGAATCAGCAAAAGGCCGTTTGGCTAAGGAGCGCGGCTGATCGCCCGCGCCGGAGTGTCCATGCCTGCCCCGCATCTCCATCTGCTTCGCGCCCGCTTTGCCCAAACAGCCGAGGAAGCTACACACGCCTGGCACCTATGGCGGGACGCGACGGATCTCAACCAGCTGGACTCGGACAGTTTTCTATTGCTCCCCGCCCTGGGCGACCTCATCCCGGAATGGATCAATAATGACCCGGATTACCACATCCTTCATGGCATCGTCCGGCAGGCGTGGAGTCAGAATCAGCTCCAGTTGAAGGCGTTTGCGTGCGCGTTCCGGGTCCTTCGCGAAAACGGCCTTGCCCCGCGAGCCGCGCATGGCCCGCTCGTCTGGCAATCCCGCTACTGGCCGCGCAAAGCAGTCCGGAGGATCCAGTCCGCCGACCTCCTTATCGCGCCCGCACAGCTCGCGAAAATCCAGCAAGCGTTGATCGCCAGCGGCTGGAATCTCACGCGCACCGCCACATCCCGACAGCAATTCCTCTTCGGACCTCCAGTGGAACTGAGCCTTGCCCCCGTGGGCACGCTTCGCCTCTGGTCCCGAGCCATGCCCGTCACGGATCCGCCCACGCGCACCTTCGGCACTCCCTCCATCCATAGCCTGAAGATCGATGCCAGCATTGACGAGCTACAACTCCCGGTAGTCTCTTCCGAAGATGACGTCATCGCAGCGCTGGGCGGACAATTCGCCGACGGCATCGACTGGCGCGTGGACGCATTGATGATCGCCACCCGCACGGACCTGGACTGGAGCATCGTCGCCGAACACGCCCGGCACCGATCCCTGATCCGCAATCGTCTGTGCCACCTGCGAGACGATTGGACGCTCCCAATTCCCAATGCGGCAATCGACGCTGGCTTTCAGGCAAGCCTTGTCGAAGCTCCGCTCGCCTCTCTGGCGCGAACCTACTACCGTTGGCGTGACCGGCGCGGCGGCTGAGCCCGGCCCCGGCAAACCGCGTACGTTCCCAAAGAAACACGTCGGATCTGGATCGCTTGCCCGCCCGTGGCCCTGGTGACAGAATGTACCGAAGCAGACCTGTCCTCTGCCGGGAGAACCTTGTGAAACGCAATCCCACCTTCAGACGCGCCGCGAACCGCGCCCTCGCCGCACTGGTCTTCCTTGGAGTCTTCGCGGGCGGCGCCTCCTCCCAGATCTTCGCGCCGATTCCTCCCGTGGAAGGTCCGACCCCGCGGCTCGAGGACGGCACCGTAGACCTGTCCGGCGTATGGATGGGCAACCAGGCAAACTCGGGCGACATCTCCGTCGGACTCAAGGAAGGCGAGGTCAAGATGCTGCCGTGGGCGCAGGAGGTCTACGATCACCGGCTCGCCAACGACGACCCGGAAGTCTCGTGCCTTCCAGCAGGCATTCCGCGCGGGGCTCCGTATCCGTGGCGCATCCTCCAGACGCCGACACACTACTTCATTCTTTATGAGGGCAACATCCACAGCTATCGGCAGATCTTCATGGACGGCCGCCCGCATCCGGACGCCGAGGATCTGGATCCCACCTGGTACGGGCATTCGATCGGCCACTGGGAAGGCGACACGCTGGTGGTGGATACGGTGGGCTTTAATGACCTGTTCTGGTTCGACTTCAAAGGGCATCCGCACACCGAACAACTCCACACCGTAGAACGCTTTACGCGTGTCGACCTCGGGAAGATCCAGATGGAGGTCCTGATCGACGATCCTGGAACCTACGAGGAGCCATTCACCACGCAAGGCACGGCTCGCCTGATGCCGCCCGACGCCGAGCTAATCGAGTACATCTGCCAGGAGAACAACCAGAGCTACGGGCACCTTTCCGGCCCCGCCGTTACTCCGACCGAAGGGTTTCCCGGACTGAACTAGCCACCGCATCGCAAACGACAACATGCGACCATTCGCGACATGCTCCCCAGCTTCCTCCGGGCTCTTTGCGGATTCGTTAAACTGAAACCCATAAGCCGAGCCTTAGTCTTGTCGATCCCCCCAAATCCGGCCCCTTGACCGCGCTTCACCCCACGAGAAATCACGCATCATGACCCGTCGTGCCTCATGACCCAGCAAGCCTCCAAGCCCGCCAGGGGATCCATCAAGGAATCCGTCCGGGCAGCCCTCAAAGCCTACGGATGGCAGAAGGCGAAGCGGCGCGCCGCCTTGCTCCTGCTTGTGGCTGCCGGACTCACGCTCTTCGCCTCCTTCGAGCACCTGCATGCCTGGCTCATTGAAATTCTCGCCTGGGCCGAACCCATCATCCACACCAGACCGATACTCGGCGGAGCCATCTTCATCCTGTTTGCGGCGGCCTCGGCGATGCTGGCGTTCGTATCCAGCGCCATCATCATCCCCATCGGCATCTACGTCTGGGGCGAGCCGCTCAGTACGCTCCTGCTGTGGTCCGGCTGGATCGTGGGTGGCGCCTGCTCCTATGGGATCGGGCGCTCGCTCGGCAGACCGGTCGTCAAAGCCCTCAGTTCAGGCGCCGCTCTGGAGAAATATGAGCACCTCGTCTCGCAGCAGGCGCCGTTCGCGCTCGTAGTGTTGTTTCAGCTCGCGCTGCCATCGGAAGTGCCCGGCTATCTCCTCGGCCTGGTTCGCTACCCCTTCTGGAAATACCTTGCCGCGCTCGCCTTGGGCGAGCTTCCTTATGCGTTCGCCACCGTCTACTTAGGATCGAGTTTCCTGGAGCGTCGCGTATACCGGCTGGCCGGTATGGCCTTGGTCATGGTGGCGTTCAGCGCGTGGGCGACCTATGAGTTGCACAAGCGGCTACCGGCGCGTCCTCCACAATGATCCTTCCGAAATCGCTTCCGCCCGTTCCCGAAGACATGGCCGCCAGACGCCAAGAACATCCGGTTGTGATAGAAACGTAGAAATTCTCAGCAGACAAAAGGGGACGACATTTGCATTCCGACCTCTACGACCATCCGGAACTCTATGACGCGCTGCTGCCAGCCACTGCACACGTACCGTACTATGTAAATCTCGCCCGCCAGGTGTCCGGTGACGCCCTGGAGTTGGCTTGCGGCACGGGTCAATTGACCGTACCGATCGCCCGCGCCGGATTGCCAACCGTTGGTCTCGACCTGTCGGCACCCATGCTGGACGTCGCGCGGCAGCGTGCACACGCGGCAAACGTCTCGATCGAATACGTCCTCGGCGACATGCGCGACTTCGACCTGGGCCGCAAATTTGCCTTGATCTTCATCGCGCGCAACTCCCTGCTGCACCTGCACTCGACCGAAGATCTTTTGGCCACCTTTGCAGCGGTCCGGAAGCATCTGGCGCCCGGCGGAGTCTTCGCGTTCGACATCTTCAATTCGAATGTTCGCCTGCTTGCGCGAACTCCGGATCAGCGCTTTCCCGTCTTTCAAGTGGAAACGGGATCGTTCGGAAAACTATCGGTCGAGGAAACCACTCACTATGAAGCTGCCACGCAAGTGGGCCATGGCATTTGGTACATTTCGACTCCGGAAAACCCGGATGCCTGGATACTGCGGCTGGATCTGCGGAACATCTTTCCGCGGGAATTACCGTTGCTCCTCGCCGCGGGAGGATTTCAGCTGACCAGCCGCATGGGAGACCTCTCCCAGTCTCCGTTCGAGTCCGCCAGCCGGCTGCAGGTTTGCATCTGTCAGGCAACCGGCTAAGCCGTGCGCCGCTGCCGCGTCACTTGAATCCCCAGCTTCCGCATCCGGAATTGCAGCGTGGAGCGCTTCATCCCGAGACGCATCGCCGCCCCTCGCGGCCCCGCCACAACCCAGTTGCTCTGCTCCAGTGCCTCCAGGATGCGCCGGCGCTCCCGCGTATCGAGCTCATCCCGAAGACTCTCCCCCGCCGGTTCGGCTTGCTTCTCTGAAACCGCGGGAGTCGCCGCATCCAGTTCCGCGACCGGAACCTTCAACACGGGCCCCTTCGATATGATCACTGCGCGCTCGATCACGTTCTGCAATTCGCGGATGTTCCCCGGCCAGGGATATCGCACCAGCGTATCCATCGTCTCGGTCGGGATGCTCTCGATTCTCTTGCCGCTGCGGCGGCTGAATTGTTGCACGAAGTGACGCACCAGCAGCGGGATATCCTCGGCACGCTCGCGCAGCGGCGGCACGTGAACCGGGAAAACATTCAACCGGTAATAAAGGTCGGGCCGGAACTTTCCTTCATCCACCAGTTCTTTCAGATCGCGATTTGTCGCGGCGATCAGCCGCGCGTCGGTCCGCATCGTGCGCGAGCTTCCCAGCCGTTCGAACTCCCGCTCCTGAAGCACACGCAGTAGCTTCGGCTGAAGCTCCAAGGGAATCTCGCCGATCTCGTCCAGGAAGATCGTCCCTTTATTCGCCAGTTCAAACCGCCCGACGCGTTGCGCGATGGCGCCGGTGAAGGCCCCTTTCTCGTGGCCGAACAGTTCGCTTTCGAGCAGCCCGCTCGGGATCGCCGCACAATTGAGTTTCACGAAGGCATTGTCTTTGCGTGTGCTGAAGTCGTGCAGAGCCCGGGCGATTAGCTCCTTCCCCGTTCCCGTTTCGCCATAAACCAGCACCGTCGAATCGGTAGGCGCCACCGTCTCAATATTCTGCAGGACCCGACGAATGCCTTCACTGGTGCCGATGATCTCCTCGAACTGGAGTTCATTGCGGATCTCGTCCTCGAGGTAGATCTTCTCCTGGGCTAGCTGATCCTTGAGCGTGGCGATCTCACCATAAGCGTGCGCGTTCTCAATCGCGATAGCGATCTGCGCCCCGATACGGCTCAGAAACGCCACATCGTCATCGGAAAATGCCCCCGGACTCATATCGCCGACCGACGCCACTCCCAGGGAGCCCTTGCGCCCGATGACAGGGAAATGAACAAGCGAACGAGCTCCCAGTTCGCAAGACAACGGCTGACTTAGGATCTCTTCCTCGGTCAGATTGAAGGTGCGCCCCGTTCGGAACGCTTCAGTCACCCGCAGCGACTGGTTCAGGATCGTGCCCTCCTGCACGACCGTTTGCCCCGCTGGAAAATCGATCGCATACACGCGCAGAAGCCCAGTCTCAGGATCGGGGAGCGCAATACTCGCGCCGGCGCATCGCATCACACGGCGAATACTCGCAACGATCTCCCGAAGCAGGACCCGCAGATCCAGCGTCGCCACGACGCTATTCGTCAGTCCCAGCAACAGTTCCACGCGTTCGGCCTCCCGCTGTGCCGTGCGGAAGTTCAGCCCATCGTCCATCGCCATCGCGATCTGATCCGTCGCTAGCTGCAAGAACCGGACCTCTTCGGGAAGAAACGTGTGCTCCCGGCAACTGGCAAACGTCAGCGCGCCCAGCCGTCGATGCGGCGTGGTCAAGGGGATAACGCAAATCGAACGGACACCGATTTGCCAAAGCGTTCGCATCGACTCAGGGAACCGTTCCTCGGTTGCCACCGACGGGACCACCGCACTCTGCTGGTTGTTGTACGCCCACCACAGAACGGTGTGCTCGATCGGCATGCCCAGGATCGGGTCCTTATCCGGAACCCCGTCCTCCACACGCCAGTGGATTTCGTGCCGCAGGGCGTCATAGTGCCCGATAGTGTTGAACGGAACGATCTGCCGCAGTTCCGCCGCAAGAACGGAAAATAGATCCTTCTCCGACACCGTCCGGATCGCATCACTCAGCCGGATCAGAGCCTCGTAGCGGGCTTCCTCAACAGACTCCACCATACTTTTATTATGCGGCAAAACGTGCCCGGAGTAAGCCCACTTCTTGGCATCTGCCCAAAATTAGGTATTGGCACTTTTGGGCACCTACTGCCGAAAGGACAGCAAGCCTTTTATTTACAGTGTTTATAGATTGGCACCTGGGGTGCTTGTTTGGACAACGGAGATCGAAGAATGCTGCGAATCACCGTGAACGAAGAAGCTGCCACGTGGCGCCTCAAACTCGAGGGAAAACTCAATGGCCCCTGGGTGGGGGAGGTCGAGTCGGTTTGGCGGTCCGCCCCCGCCGGGAAGGCTCTGGCGATCGACCTTCGCTCCGTCACATCAACCGACGACGCCGGCAAGCGGCTGTTGTGCGCGATGCACCGCTCAGGAGCCACGTTCGAAACAGGCGACGTCAAGCTGAACTGCCTGGCGGACGATATCCGCAAGGGTCTGCTGCTGGCGCTGCTGACCTTTGCAATGTTCGTCCCCACGCTGCGAGCCCAGGAAGTTCCGGAGCCTCTGAGCCTGACGCTGAAGGATGCGGTCGAGATCGCACTCCACCAGAATCCCCGGGTGGCCATCGCCAACCTGAACCTGGCACAGAGCGCCGAAAAGAGCAACGAAACTCGATCCGCATTGCTTCCGCAGGTGAATTTCTCGGCGACGGATAAGGTCATCCGGGGAAACATCCAGGCGCTGGTCGGTCGGCAAATCCCGGGCCTCCCGCAACACAATGGACCCTTTTGGACGATTCAGGCGGGTCCCGGTGTCTCGATGCCGCTCTTTGACCTCACACTGTGGCATCGCTGGCAAGCCGCCAAGGAGATCACCAGTGCATCCGCGGCCGACCAGACGACCGCTCGGGAAATGAATGCCCAGTTGGTGGTGTCGCAATACCTCGGTGCCTTGCGCGCCCAAGCCGATGTCAAGGCAGCCAAGTCACGGATGGATCTGGCGAAGGCACTGCTCGACCTCGCCCAGGACCTGCAGGAAAGCGGCGCGGGCACCGGCATCGACACGCTGCGCGCGAACGTCCAGTTTCAGAACGAAACCCAGCGCCATACCGAGGCAAGCACACAACTCGAAGTCTCGCTGTTTGGCCTGAACCAACTCCTGAACCTCGATCCAGAACAGGAAATCGTGCTCGCCGACAGCACCAGGTTCTTTGAAACTCCGGATTTCAATGCCGATCGGAGCCTCGCGCAGGCGCTGGGAGCCCGTCCGGAGTTTGAGGCTCTCACCGCGCAGATCCGCGCATCGGAACAAAAGAAGGCAGCGGCGAACGCCCAGCGTCTTCCAAAGCTCTCGGTTGGAGGTGGCTGGACGCTGCAAGGCTTGACGCCGACCTCCATGATCCCGGTGTATCAGTTCGGCGCGACCGTCGAGGTGCCGCTGTTCACCAGCGGGCGCATACAAGCCGAGACGGCGGCCGCGGAAATCGAAATCCGGAAACTGGAGCAGGCCCGGATTGACCTGCGCAACCAGATCGCACTCGAAGTGAAAACGGCCGTCGCGCAACTCGAGTCGGCCCGCATGCAGGTGGAAACCGCGCGCCTCGGCGTGACGCTCTCGCGGGAGACCGTGCAGCAGGCGCAGGATCGCTTCCGCGCCGGGGTCGCGAACAACATCGAAGTGATCTCGGCGCAGGATGATCTTGCCCGCGCCAACGAGAACCAAATCAAGGCTCTGTACCGCTACAACCAGTCCCGTGCGGACCTGGCTCGCGCGACTGGGCAAATGGAAGCGATTTACAGCAAGTGAAGTTTGACAGGAGAGAGACGATGGCAACGCTAACGCAACAACTGGAAGACGCGGCAAGACTACAGAACAGGCCGGAACAAGGGGTGAAGGAACCGGAACAACCGGTCCGCCGCGGCAGGTCCAAATCCAAACGGCTGGCAATGATCGGTGGAGCATTGTTGCTCCTGGCCGCCGCCGTCGGCGGCATGTATTTCTACTACAGTGATCAGGTCTCCACCGATGACGCCCAGGTGGATGCGCACATCGCGCCGATCGCACCGAAGGTGTTCGGCAACATCGCTGAGATCCTGGTCGGCGATAACGAGACGGTCACGGCCGGCCAGGTTCTCGTTCGCATCGACCCCCGCGACTACGAAGCGAAAGTGGCCCAGGCCCGCGCGGAACTCGCCGCCTCGGAAAGCCAGGCAGTCGGCGCCCGCGTGGGTGTGCCGATGATCAACCTGACGACCGCTAGTACGACCGCTGCGGCCGAAGCGCAGTTAGCCGCCGCGAAGGCCGACTACGAACGGATGAAGTCCGATTATGAGCGGGCATCCACCTCCGAAATCGCCGCGGCCCGCGCCGATATTGACGCCCGGCGAGCCACCGCTGAACGCGCCGTCGCGGATCGCATCCGCATGGAATCGCTCGCGGCGAAGGATGAAATCTCAAGGCAGCAGTTCGATGGCTACGTCGCCGCCGCACGCGTGGCGGAAAGCGACCTGGATGCCGCGCAGCAGAGACTCGCCAATGCGCAGCGGATGGCCTCCAGCAGCCGGTCCGCCATGGACGCCGCGGCCGCCAAGATTACGGCCGCGGAAGCGGCGCTGGAACAGGCCCGGGCCAATCGTGACCAGGTGCACATCAGCACGGCGGAGGCCGATACCGCCTCTGCGGCAGTCCAGCAAACGCGCGCCAACCTCGCGGCGGCGGAACTCCAGTTGAGCTACACGGAGATCGTCGCGCCCGTGGATGGCATCGTCACCCACAAGAACGTGCAACTGGGCCAGATCGTTCAGCCGGGCCAGTCCCTGATGGCCATCGTGCCGGTGAAAGACACCTACATCCTGGCGAACTTCAAGGAGACGCAACTTGCCGAAGTGCGGCCAGGTCAACGCGCCGAGATTTACATCGACATGTATGGCAACTCCTTTGAAGGTGTGGTGGATTCAGTGTCCAACGCAACCGGCTCCCGGCTCAGCCTTCTGCCTCCGGAAAACGCAACGGGCAACTACGTGAAGATCGTGCAGCGGATCCCGGTCAAGATCCTGGTCACCGACCTTCCGGAAGGGATCATGCTTCGTCCCGGTATGAACGTCGAAGCCACGATCTTCACCAAGTAGTCCCGCAGAACCCACGAAAGGAGCACGCCATGAATCCCACAACGTCATCGGCCGCCAGTCCGGAACCGGCGGTGAACCCCTGGCTGATCGCGGCCACCGCCATGCTTGCCACCTTCATGGAAGTGCTGGATACCAGCGTCGCGAACGTTGCCCTGCCGCACATCGCGGGCAATCTCTCCTCCAGCGTCGACGAGGCCACCTGGGTCCTGACGGCCTATCTGGTCGCGAACGCCATTGTCTTGCCGCTCAGCGGCTGGTTCTCCAGCGTATTTGGCCGCAAGAACTTCTATATGGCGTGCGTCGCGATCTTCACCTTCGCCTCGCTGATGTGCGGCGTGGCCCCTTCCCTGGGCGCGCTGGTGTTCTTCCGCATCCTACAAGGCCTGGGAGGCGGAGCGCTGGCGCCCATCTCCCAGGCAATCGTCGCCGAGAGTTTTCCCGAGGAAAAGCAAGGCATGGCCATGGCGTTCTTCGGAATGGGCGTGGTGGTGGCGCCGGTGATCGGCCCGACGTTGGGCGGCTGGATCACGGACAACTACAGCTGGCGCTGGATCTTTCTGATCAACATCCCGGTGGGGGCGCTCTCGGTGTTGCTCACGACGCTGCTGATTACCGATCCTCCGCATCTGGTGCGGCGCGCATGGGCCGGCCTGAGATTCGACTACGTCGGAATCGGACTGATCAGTCTAGGCCTGGCGTCGCTTGAGATCCTGTTGGACGAAGGGCAGCGGAATGACTGGTTCGGATCGCACATGATCGTCGCCGCGGCCGTATTCACCGTGGTGGGATTGGTGGGAGCCGTGGTTTGGGAACTGCGCCACCCAGACCCCGTCGTCGATTTTCGAATCCTCAAATCCGGAAACTTTGCGTTGTCCGCCGTCCTCATGTACGCTCTTGGGTTCGCGCTGTACGGCAGTACCGCGATTCTTCCCATCTTCCTGCAAACCATCCTCGGCTATACCGCGACGCTGAGCGGACTGGTGCTCTCGCCGGGCGGCATTGCCATGATGGTCGGCATGGCCGTTGTCGGAAGGCTGATGGGTAAAATCGACTCCCGGTGGCTGGTGATCTTCGGCGTGCTCGTCGCGGCGTACGGGCTGATCGGGATGTCGCACTTCAATCTCTCGGTCGACTTTGAGACCGCGATGTGGACCCGCACCGTGCAGGCGCTGGGCATGGCATTTCTGTTCGTGCCGATCAATACGACCGCGTTCGGTTCGGTGGCGAAGGAAAAGCTCGGCAATGCGAGCGGCCTGATGAATCTGTTCCGGAATATCGGTGGCAGTGCGGGAATCGCCATGGTCACCACAATCGTCGCCCGGCGTTCTCAGTTCCACCAGGACCGGCTGGTGAGCCACCTGACCCCGCTGGACCCGAACTACACGCAGACGCTGCAGCAGGTGACCGGGCAACTCGCCGCCCAGGGCGCCGGCACGGTCGACGCCGCGGCCCAAGCGCACGGCGTCCTTTATGGTTTGGTTCAAAGAAGCGCTGCCATGATGGCGGTCGCGGATACGTTCTGGACCCTGGCGGTGATCTTCCTCGCGATGATTCCGCTCGCCTTGCTGATGAGGAACACGGGCCGCCCGGGTGGCCCCATCATGATGGAATGATCTGCCTATCGCCGGAACACGAACATTGGCTTGAGACCCGCTACTAACCGATGCGCCGATACCTGCACCCGCTGAAGATCGCCCGAGTCACTGACTTCAGCGGCGCGAACCCAGCTGCCGCAAGCCTTCTTCAATTTGTGCCAGCAACTCCGGTGGACCCGTTCTGCGGGCTCGGGTTTGGGCGTGCTGGAGATACTCCAGCGCTCTGTCGACATCGCCCGTCGACGCGTACGCTTCCGCCAGGAACAGTAGCGCGCCAGACGTACTCGAATCATCCACTTCAATCACACGATGCAACTCCGGGATGGCTTCCTGATAGCGACCTAGATTGACCAAAAGCTGCGCCAGTTGCACCCGGGCGCGGCGATGGGACGGATCGACCGCGAGCGCGCGCCGGTACTGCTCGATCGCCTCGGCCGGACGGTGTTTCTCCTCCAGAATGACCCCTAGCAAGGCGTGAGCTTCCACGTCGTCGGGCTTCAATTCGATCGCTTTATTTAACGTCGCGATCGCGGCATCCGGCTTCCCATCGTCGTTCAGTACATTGGCGTAGTAAAGGTAAACCTTGGAGTTCCGCGGTGCGATCTGGCGAGCCCGGTTATAGAAGCCCCCCATATCTTTTGCCGAAAGCTCACCATCGATTGGCCCCAGAAAAAGAAGGTTCAAAAGACTATCCAGATTCTCCGGATCCTGTTCCAGGACCTCCCGAAGCAGCCGGGACGCCCCCTCCCGATCCCCTTGCACGAACAGTTGTTGCGCGCGATCGACCCGGCTCAGCAAACCGGTCCGCAAATCCCACATCTGGTCGATCACAGGATCCTCCCGCGGCGGCTGATCTTCCTTGTAGCGTTCCGCCAGTTCGAAGCTCTTCGCCGATTCCGCATCCCGGCCGAGCCTCTTCTCCGTCAGCGCCAAACCATGATAGGCGGCGCCAAACGTCGGGTAAGCCGTTGTCGCCTTGCGGTAGAAATCTTCCGCGGCCGAAAAATCCCCTTGCTGGTATTTCACCCGCGCCAGGTCATAAAGGGCTTGGGCCGACGCGGGATGGTCATCCAGCAATGATGTCAAGACGGCGTCGCTTTCTTCGAGCCGCCCCAGATCGAACAGCAGTTCGCCGCGCTTGGTCACAGCGGGCGCATAATCCGGGCGAATTCGCAGAGCCTCCGTGATCATCTCCACAGCTTCTTCCAGCTTGGACTGCTGTTCCAAAGTCGCCGCCAGGTAATAGCGCCACGCGAATTCGTCGGGGTCCAACTGGATGGCGCGCTCATACGCCAGCACCGCCGGCGGATAGAGGGCATTGGCTTGCAGCACCATGCCAAGGCGGCCCGATGCGGGTCCGCTCTCGGGCTCGGCCACAGCTTCACGGTGCGCTGTGAGGACCGCGTCCCGTACCTCTGGATCGACCCCGTCCAGCATGACAGAGGGAACCGGCGCGAGGGGCTTGTTGGGGACGCCACAAGCGCAGGCAAATAGGAGGACGAAAATCCACGCGGCTATACCAGGTTTCATACTCATCTCGCTTCTTGAACCTGACGCCGAACCTCTGGTCGGCTGGCCCGCCTCGTAGCGGCAGTTGACAGTCTAACATTCCTGTGCAAAGCTTTACCGGGTGAAGTATTGGGCAGCGCCTTTTTCACTGGTTATTTTATTCTCCTGTTCATCTCCTCAGACGGAAGTTCCTTCTTTCAGCGGTCCGCTTCTCGAAGACGTCTCCAAGCAAGCCGGGCTCGATTTCTGGCAGTTTTCGGGCGCTACCGGGAAGCTGTGGATGCCGGAGATCATGGGCTCCGGAGCCGCGTTAATCGACTATGACAATGACGGGGATCTGGACGTCTATCTGATCCAGGGCGCCCCGCTTCCGAAGCCCGGCGACGGCGATCCGGTCGTGCCTCTGCCGGAGGGCTGGCAGCCGGGGAATCGCTTGTTCCGCAATGACCTGACTCCAGGCGGGGAACTCTCCTTCACCGATGTGACCCGAGAGGCCGGCGTCAATCATATTGGCCAAGGCATGGGCGTGGCCGCGGGCGACTATGACAATGACGGCAATACCGATCTGTATGTGACCAATTACGAGACCAGCGCCGGCGCCAATGTTCTGTATCACAACAACGGCGACGGCACCTTTACGGATGTCACGCGCACGGCCGGCGTGGCGTCGTCCGGCTGGTCTAGCAGCACGGCGTTTCTCGACTATGACCGGGACGGACTCCTGGATCTGGTTGTCGTCCATTACGTGGAGTTCTATCCCCGAACCTGCCCCGGGCAAAACGCCGAAGAGGACTACTGTGGGCCGCTCTTCCCGCCAACCGTCACCCAAATGTTTCGCAACCGCGGCAATGGCCGGTTTGAGGACGTGACTCACGCCGTCGGCCTGGATGCGAAACGGGGACCCGGACTCGGCATTCTGACCGGTGATTTTGATGCGAGTGGCTGGCCGAGTTTCCTGGTCGCCAACGACGACATGGCCAACTTTCTTTGGCTCAATACCGCGGGAGAAGGCGCTGCAGCCGGTCATCGTGTCTTTCAGGAAGTGGGACTCACGCACGGGCTCGCCTACGCCACCGACGGCAAGGCGCGGGCCGGCATGGGCATCGCGGATGGCGACCCGTACGGCGATGGCGGCGAGACTCTGGTCATCACCAACCTGCTCGGGGAAGGGTTCACCTTCTTCTCGCGGCAGCCGGCCGGTGATTTCGCGGATTTCACGATGCGGAGCCGGCTGTTCCGCAGTTCCCGTCCCTTTACCGGCTTCGGCGTCGGCTTCCTGGATATGGAAAATCGGGGATTAGAGGACTTGTTTGCCGCCAACGGTGAAGTGAAGATCGTCACGGAACTCATGGGGAAGCCGTATCCGTACGGCCAACGAAACCTGCTGGTTCGTAATCTCGGGAAGGAAGAGGGCTTCGAGGATATAACGGATGCTGCCGGCCCCGCCCTTGAACCGGTCGAAGTCAGCCGCGCTGCGGCTTTTGGCGACGTCAACAACGACGGGGGTGTCGATATCCTGGTCACCAACAACAACGGTCCGGCGCGCCTGCTCCTGAACACCGTGCCGGAACGCGGCCATTGGCTCCTGGTTCAGATGGAGGGATCTCGCACCAATCGTTCCGGATACGGAAGCGTCGTCGAATTGTTCCGGAACGATGGAACGTCCCTCAAGCGATGGGTCAGAGGGGACGGCAGCTACCTGACGGCCAACGATCCCAGAGCTCACTTCGGACTCGGCGGTGTCTCTGCAGTGGAGCGCATTGAGGTCCACTGGCTGGGAGGGACATGCGAGTCGTGGAACCAGACCGCCGTGGATCGGATTGTGAATCTGCGCGAAGGTACCGGCCAGCCGTGTCCGGCATCCCACTGACCGCGGGATCCTGGCGCGAGAACATGTTAGCCTGATTTGAAGCCCCGCAGGCAACGTCGAGCCATGGCCAGGAGATTCAGCACGGCACGAGCAGGGAGAGTTCTGGCCTCGGCCCTCTTGCTGTTTTTCGCCATCGCGCCGCAGCCGGGAAGGGGCCAGGAGGGCACCGAAGTCACCCCGGAGTTCACGTTAGAGCTCATCCTGGTGGACTCCCTCCAGGAAGCCACCAGCATTCACAATCGCCTGTTGAACGGCGAAGATTTCGCCGCGCTTGCCTTCAAACATTCCACCGATCCCACTGCTAACCAGGGCGGTTACCTGGGAACCATGAACCCGGATGATTTGCGCCTGGAACTCAGGAACGCGCTGCAAGGAATCGGCCCGGGACAGTTCACCGAAGTCATCAAGATGCCCCGCGGCTATGCGCTGCTCAAACGGTTGCGGAACTCGGAGCGCGCGGACGCCGGCGAGAGCAACGAAACTCGCCTGACCGAGGTGAACGCCCAGCGGAGCATGCGCCTCACCTTAGATACCTCCGGATACAACGAACTCATCGATTCGATCATGTTCGCCATCCCTAGCTCCAGATGGGGCCAGGATCTCAAGGCCGTTTGTGAAACGCGGAAAGAGGCGCCCCAGAAGGGAATCGAAGCACTCCACAAGCAGTTGGAGTTGAACGGCCCCACCACGGACACCGCAAATCGCATCACGATTCACTACACAATTGCATCGCTGCTGTCGTCCACGGGCAAAATCGACGACGCGATTGAGGAATGGCAGGAGGCGTATCGCATCGCCCAGGCCGCCTCCATGGCGCCGGCCGTGCAAAGTCTGGAGCAGGCGCTTGGCGTCGGCTATCTGCATCGCGCCTCGTCCCCGGACGGGCAGTCTCCGGATCGGCCCCCTTCTCCGATTTACGAAGGCAACCTCGTCCCGACGCATCCGAGCCCCGCGCAAGCCAGGCCGGACGACGTGGAAAAGGCCATCGAGTACCTCACCAAGTCTCTCAGCTACGAACCGTCCAACGTGGAACTGCAATGGCTCCTCAACCTGGCCTACATGACCGGCGGAAGATATCCGGACGGCGTCCCCGCGGAGTTCCTGATTCCGCCCTCCGTGTTCGCCTCCACCGAGGACGTGGGGCACTTCCCCGACATCGCGCCCGCGGTCGGCTTGGACATCCTGGGAACCGCCGGTGGAGCCGTCATCGACGACATGGATAACGACGGGCTCCTCGACGTCGTCACCTCCGAGATCGATGACTGCGCGCCGATGCATTACTTCCACAACAACGGCGATGGCAGCTTCACCAACCGAGCCGAGCAGTCCGGCCTCGCCGAGCAAACCGGCGGGCTCAACATGAACCACGCCGACTACAACAATGACGGCTGCGTCGATCTTCTGGTACTCCGCGGCGGTTGGGAGTTCGCTAGGCGCCGTTCCCTGCTCCGCAACAATTGCGACGGCACCTTCACCGATGTCACGGCCCAGAGCGGGCTGGCCGAACCGCTGAGGCCGACCCAATCCGCGGCCTGGGTCGATATAGATAATGACGGCAACCTCGATCTGTTCTCGGCCAATGAGGACATGCCGGCTCAGCTCTTCCTGAACCTGGGCGACGGGACATTCTTCGATATCGCCAAGGAAGCCGGCGTGGATCGGACTGAGTTCAGTAAAGCCGCGGTGACCGCCGACTACGACAACGACGGCTATGCGGACATTTATGTGTCGAACGCCTCCGGACCGGGCTTTCTCTATCACAACAATGGCGACCGGACCTTCACCGAGGTCTCGGACCAGGCCGGCGTGCATTCCTCGCCCTATTCTTTCTCCGCCTGGTTCTTCGACTATGACAATGACGGCTGGCCGGACCTCTTTGTCACCAGCTACTTCTACTCGGTCGAAGAATCAGTGCGCAGCTACCTGGGGATGCCGCGCAGAGGGGACACGCTAAAGCTCTTCCGCAACAAGCAGGACGGCACGTTCGAGGATGTGACCGCCGAGGTTGGCCTCGATCGCGTCTTCATGCCGATGGGATGCAACTTCGGCGACGTCGATAATGACGGTTTTTTGGACTTCTATCTGGGCATGGGGCACCCGTCGTTTGCCGCCGTGCTCCCCAATACGTTGTTCCGCAACCAGGACGGAAAACACTTTACCGATATCTCGACCTCCTCCGGGACCGGCGCGATCTTCAAGGGCCATGGTGTCGCGTTCGCGGATTTGGGCAACAATGGCGATGAGGATCTGTTTATCGTCATGGGCGGAGCCAGCATCGGCGACAAGAACACCGCGCGGCTGTTTGAAAATCCCGGAGGCCATGGCAACGATTGGATCACCCTGAAACTGGTGGGCGAAACATCCAACCGCTCGGCCATTGGGGCCCGCATCGCGGTAACGGTCGTGAATGCAGGAGCCGGCCGCCGCACCATCTACCGTACGGTGAGCAGTGGCGGATCCTTCGGCGATTCCCCCCTGCAACAGCATATTGGACTGGGCAAGTCGGCCAGCATCGAAAATGTTGAAATCTGGTGGCCGGCGTCGAACACCCGGCAAACCTTCACGGACCTGGACCCCAATCAGTTTCTGGAAATCAAGGAGTCCGACCCGAACCCCACGAAGCTGGATCGCCCGGTGTTCCAGCTCGGCGGATTGGCCCGAAGTCTAGCCAGTGCGCAAAGTCCGGGAGATAAATGATGCGCCACAAGCATCTGATCTTGATTTCTCTCCTGCTCGCCGGCCTTCCGGCCCGCGCGGAGGACCAGTATCAGGCTACCGGACTGGTGCTCGAAGTCGATCCGCAGAAGCAAACCGTGGTGATCTCGCACGACCCCATTCCAGGATTCATGAACGCCATGGTCATGCCGTTCCGCGTTCGCGATCCCCAGTTACTCAATAGCGTGCATCCCGCGACGATGGTGGATTTCACGTTGGTCGTCGACGACACATCCTCTTATGTATCCACGATCCAGGAACGGAAGTTCGACAGCATCGAACAGGACCCGGACCAGGCCCGCCGCCTCAACGCGCTGGATGCGGCGTTGAAGGCCCAGGCCGGCGCCCCGCCTCCACTCCAGCCCGGGCAATCCGTTCCCGATTTCACGTTGGTCGATCAGCAGAATCACCCGGTGACACTATCCGACTTCCGGGGCAAGGTCGTCGCGATGACGTTCATCTATACGCGCTGCCCGTTGCCGGACTATTGCTTCCGCTTGACCAACAACTTCGGGCGTCTGCAGAAGCGCTTCGAGGATCACATCGGCAAGGACCTCATCCTGCTGAGCGTCTCTTTCGATCCCGATCACGATACGCCCCAGGTGCTGGCCGAGTACGCGAATATCTGGAATGCCGACACCAGCGGCTGGCATTTTCTCACCGGGCCCTTGGATGACATCAAGCAGGTGTGCGATCGGTTCGGGATGAACTTCTGGCCCTCCGAAGGACTGATGACCCATTCGCTGCACACCGTATTAATCGACCCGGACGGCAAGCTGGCGGCCAACCTCGAAGGAAATCGGTTCACCGCGGTGCAACTCGGCGATCTGGTCCAAACGATGCTGACCGAGAGGGCCCGGAAAGTCCGCTCCGAACAACGGTCCAAGGCGTTGGGCCGCTAACAGGCACACAGGCAGGCCGACGAGCGAGCCGTCCTATTGGCGGAATCGGCCGGGAGAACGGCGGCTCGGTGGAACCTCGGTGACACGTCCAACAGCTGACGTGAGGCTGCCCGTCGCCAAATTTCGCATTGATGTCACCCACCATCTCGAGCATCATGCGAGCTTTCACCTCCCGGACCGGTCCCGGCTGCTGATTCAGTGGATTGGAGAATTGATCGAACTATCGGCCGCGATTCAGGGACTTGGAGGTTGGAAGAAGTTGCTACAGCAACCAAGGATCAGTGCGGTATTCCATAAAACACTGCGCTGTGGGAATGCTCGACGGAACCAGCCTGCCGGTGGTCTAGTTTTCCCCCGGCTTCTCCTCCGCTTCCAGCGGCAGATACTGGCCTGCTCTTGCTCCGGCGCTTACACTTTCCTTCGTTTTTTGGACAAGGGTGAGGACTCTCAGTTCATCGCACTTGCCCTTGTCGCTTCAACGCTTTTCAAAAGACAGCAATGCTTATATTTCTTCCCGCTCCCGCACGGGCAAGGAGCGTTGCGGCCGTATTTCACGCGCCGCGAGAAGGAGGCCTTCAACAGCGACGCGGTGTCCTGATGGAACATCTCCCGGAGCATCCCATACAATTCAGAGTCTCTTTTTTTGAGATACTCCGGCGACTTGAAAAAATACTCCGCCAGCACGGCGAAGAACTCACGATCGTTCGTGTATGCGTAGCCACGAATGTAGGAATGATCTTTCGAAGGATGGGAAAGTTCCCGGGCAACGAATTGCACCCACTGCATAACGATTGGGCCGGGAACCTCGGACGGAAGGCCATTTTCTGTCTCTTCCAGCTGCACGAGATGGGCGAACTCGTGGATGCCTACGTTGCCGCCATCGGACGGATTATCGAAACCCGCGAGAAGTGACGGCTTGGACAAAATCATTACCCCGCGTATCTGTCCCAGGCCCACCATGCCGAGAGTATTTCGGTCGGAATCCCCAGTTGTTTCATAGTCTTCCCCGAATGAGCTGGAGTAGACCAGCACTTCGCCCAGGCGATGGTATTCCCAATCGTGAAACCCAAAGATCGGGAATCGCCGCACTGGCGGCCACCAGAACGCGGATGGTATCGTCAACCTCGGTCTCGATGCCAGTGATGCGGACTTCGTCCAAGAAGACTTTGATGAGCTGCCGAAACCGTTCTTTCTCAGGCGGCGCTAACGCTCGAAAAAAAGCGACGTGAGACTGCAGCACGGCTTCCCACGCTGCGGGGAAAGGTTGCTGCATGATCTTCATTCGCCGTACGCATCGCCGCCGGAGCAACCAATAGATCAACGGGGACAAGCCGAGAGTAAGAAGAACAGGAAGGTAAAACCAGCCCGCCACTGCCGACACCACAGCCGCCGCTCCGGCAAGGGCGAGAGACTGATTGCGGTTGTGCCGGTCCATCTCGGCCGTCACCAGCATTCTCGTCTGCTCCTTGGACCAAAATCGGCAATGGGCGCCATGCTGCGATTAGGATATCGGACTGGAACGGACTACAGCGAGCGACGTAGCAGCATCGCAGCAGCATCTGAGCGTTTACTAGGCAGGTTAGGAGCACGCAAATTTTGATAACTCCTTTAGAATGCTTGGTGCGGAGAGGGGGACTTGAACCCCCACGGGATTTCTCCCACTAGCACCTCAAGCTAGCGCGTCTGCCGATTCCGCCACCTCCGCAGGTGGGACAAATTTGTCAGGCGCCGAACCGGCGCCGACCGGCGAGGTTACTGCGGTTGTGGCGTTCCGTCCGTACCCGCGGCTCCATCGGCGGGCGTGGTGCCATCGGCGGGCGCCGCCTCATCGAACGGGGAAGGAATGGTCTGTTCACCGCCCGTGCCGGCATCTCCCGTCGCGGGAACCTCGGTGGCCGGCTCCTCAGTAGCTTCCTGTAGGATCGACGGCGTCGAGGACCCGCCCAGCGCATCGGTTGAAATCACCGAAAGCGTCAGCGAGGTCAGCATAAACAGCACCGCCGCCACGGTCGTTGCCCGCGTCAGCACCGTAGCCGAGCCACGCGGACCGAACACGGTCTGCGAACCCATGCCGCCAAACGCCCCGGCCAGATCCGCGGCTTTGCCGCTCTGCAGCAGGACCACAACGATCAGAAACAAGCTCACAACAATGTGAATAGTCGTGATGAAATAAGCCATTCCAGAGATTCCTTACAAGAAGACGGCCCCACAAAGGGGCCTCATATATGCTACCACGCGATTCCCCCCAATCCCGCCGGCCCCGCCCATTTCTCTCACCCTCATCGGACCCGATAAGGAGCAAGTGCGAAGGTGGGCTGGCATTCAGCCGGCGGGAAGCGTTCAGCTTCCCAATCGTCCGGGCATTCCCGAACCCGGGATACGAACAACTCAGGTGGGGCGGATCTCCGTATCCGCCCAATTGGCCGGGCAACGCCCGACTTTTCCATAAACTATTGAACCTCCCCTCAGGCGCAAGCCCCCCAAAGGAATTCACACCGCAAATACGAGGTTGCTCCACTTCACACGCGGCCGAGCTGCGCCAAATTGGATTAGCCCCCGAAGAAGATCTTCCACGCCGTCACCGTCGCCGCATGCGTCACCATCGACGCCCGGATCGACCCCGCCCGATTAAACGCCATCCCGTAGAACACACCCGCCACCGTTGCCAGCAACGCGAACCGCCAATTCGGGAACGCCTGATAAAACAAGTGCACCGACCCAAACAGCACCGACGTCACCGCCAGCCCCATCCCCCGCGAGCCCATCCACCCGCTCAGCCACTGCTGCAACAATCCCCGGAAGAAGAATTCCTCGCCCAGCGCCAGCACCCACAACGCCCCGAAGAACGTCAGCACCAGCATCTCCGCCACATCCACCGGCCCGCCCACCGGAGCCTGCGGCAACGCGAACCCCGTCCACCATCCCAGCGCCACCACCACCGGCAACATCGCCGCGAAGTGCGCGCCCCCGATCTTCCATTCCCTTGCCGACGGCCAGAATCCGAACCCAACCCCCTTCACTCCGCGCACGCTCAGCATCGCGTACAGCCCCGTCCGGATCCACATCGCCTGACCCAGCGAAGCCAGCGCCAACCCCGGCGCCGGACGCACATAGAACGCCTCGAACGGCTTCATCAGCATCACCGCAGCCATGAAAGTGAGCAACGCCAGGTCCGAGGCTGGATGCGCCGGCAGGAACAGGTACCACAGGCTCGCCACCGCCCCCATCGCCCCGATCACCACCAGCCCGGTCCAGCTGAAGTTGCCGAACGGCTCCACCGCCAGCCACCACGGAGCCACCGCGCCCACGATCAACAACCCCGCGATTACCCGCTTCGGTAGCCGCTCCACCCGCTTCCGCCACCGCTCGACGCCCATCGAAAGGAACAGCGTCGCCTCCAGCAGAAACGCCGGCGCGACCCACAACAGCACGTCCAGCGGCACTCCCCGCGGACGCGTGTAGACATACCCCGCCGCGAAGCACGCGACCCAAAAGATCGGCAGCACCCATAGCTTCAGCGGCCCCATATTCGGGTCTTATGTTAACAGGAGGGTCGGCTTCAGCCGGCGTGAGCGTTCACGCTCACTCAGCTGAACCAGGCCGACAGAGAAAAAGACGATCAGGGAGACATACGCGCCCTAACTAAATTGAAAACCGGTGTGTAACAGCCGATGGCGATCGAAGTGAGGGACAATTGGGCGTGTTGCGACTCAGTCTATTCTTCATGCTTTCGCTCTGTTCATTTGCGCAGGAATCAGTGGAAGTAGCCGAGGCTAGCGGAATAGCCGAAGCCTATGCGCGCACCTCATTGGGTCTGAACCCAAATAGAATTTTGCAGCTGACGCGCCGCGAGGATCTCGAACAAGACTTGTCCAGCCTGCAAACCAAGCCTACAGGTCAGATTCGCGAACGGGCGATAATCTTCCAAATATCGGACATCGGCTATGTGTCTCTCGGGGAGTACATCAGGATCAATACTTCAGAACTCGAAGAGCCTTGGATCGTGGCGGTTATTAAGGATGCGCGAACTCCATTTGGGCTCCGTGGATTCAAAGATTCCGAGGACCACTTCAATCAATTGGCGCGTTCAGTCGACCTTTCGATTCTCGATGACGGCACTGCGCGTGATCTGGCCAGCTTCTATATCGAAACGGTCTGGGGCGACGCTCATGGCCTCCAATTCTCAACGGAGAACGACTTTCGGCAATTGGTTGAGGAGTTCGAGCGGCGGGCGAGTTGGCGTGATCCCGGGTTTTCCAGTAGCACGTGGATACGACGCCTGAAAGAATCTGGAGTTCAGGTGATTTGGGGCAAGGAACTGGCGAAGCGTGATGGTGAGGATGCGAACTACGTCTTTCAGGTAGACCTCCTCAATTACCATGGAGGCGCCGAAAGCAGCGACCTGTACCTTATGCAAGTAGAGCTTGTCGTCGGCCAGGACGGCACTGTCTCGGCGGATGTATGGGAGCTGTTCCCCAAACTCTAACGCCAGTGGATCCATGGTTAGCGAAAGCGCTCCGGGAAACGTTTCTATCCAGATTCAAACCCAACCTCCATCCACCCGGCAACACATCTGCCGCTCCTGACCTCACTCCTCACCACCGAACCGCGACCGGTAGAGTCTGTGTGACAACCGAGCCGGCCGCAAGGATGGGCACTGCGACAAGCGGGAAAGTGGGGAAAAACTGGGCCGTAACGGGGTGGTCGCGGGTCAGCCGGCGGCGCGAAGGCGGAACAGGCGGGTGATGTTAAATGCGGTGGTGGACAAAGTCCACTCGGTTTCGACTCGATGGAGGCTGCGGCAGCGAAACTTCCGCATTCCCCTTTGGTGTTTGGACTCCGAAGACCGGCTCAACCAGCGCCTTGCGACGCGCATAACAAGCGCGCGTGGTGGGATCGCGCAGGCGCTCGCGCAGTTGCTTGAGCCCGGGCGTGCGCCGCTGTTGTCTTTCGTTCATCTCCGGAGCGAACTGGCCGCCCGCAATCTCGCGCGCCATCAACTTATCCGGAACCAACACTTCAATGCCTTCTGCTCGACCGCCAGGATCTGCGGCATCGCATAGTAACCGCTATCGGCCAACACGCGCTCCGGTGGCGAGCCACAACGTTGCCGCACGGCGCGCGTCATCGGCTCCAACGAGGCGGTGTCGTGCGGCGCCGATGCACGCGCTGCGCCACGATAAAGTGATCATCGGAGACCGCCAGCTCGCCGGTGTAGCCCAGGCAAAATCCACCGGCGGTGCGTAAATAGCGGCTTTCCGGTACCATGCGCGAACCCCGGTGCTGTCCCGACTTGCGAGTTGTTCCAGTTGCCGCGGGATCTCCTCCAAGCGCTTGCGCCATTCCGCCGGCGCTTCGGCCGTCCCGCCCGACGGTTCTTCATCCTCGCTATTGCAGTCCTGTGCCAGCGCCGAATGTTGCGTCGCAGCCTGCGCGTTCGGCGCGCACCGCCGGATGCTGTCGGCGCGGTTCGGCGACGCATTGGCTTCGATGCGCGTCGAGTCGATCGCCACCCGCCCCAGTTGCGCCAAACCCAACTCCCGCGCGGCTTCCAGCACTTGCGTGAAGACATCGTTGATCCCCGTGGGATCTTTTTGCGGAACTCGTTCAAGGTCCAGTGATCCGGCTTGTGCCCGCCGGCCAAGAACCGGAACCCAAGATCTTCATGGAGACGCTGCTCAATCCGCCGCGACGAGGTCGCCCCAGCGCATACGCATACAGCCATACTTTCAGCTGCAACTGCGGTGGATACGCCGCCCACCTTCCTCCTGGTAGCCCCCTTCGAACTCGCCCAGATCCAGCTTCTCCACCAGCTCATGCAAAAACACCGCCAAGTGCTCTTCGCCCAACTCCTCCCGCACGCTCGGCGGCAGCAGCATCGCTTGATCCGGGTTGTAGGGAATGAATCGGCTCACCTTTTATTCTGCGTTTCCAGGAACCGAAATGTTACCGTTTTCACACAGACTCGGTAGAGAGCGGGCCCGATCGCCGTCCGCCTCCCTTCTGATCAACCCACAAACCAACAAGTCAAGAGCCCGCGTTGCATTTAACTTGAATGCCCGCAGCACCTGCTCAACTTTGCGGTCCACGCTCACCACAGCGTGCCAGTGGTTCGTTCGCACATGACCCGCCCATAAGTCCCATCCCCGGAACCGGCGAACCTCTCGAATCGTTCCAACCACCACGGCGCGAGCCTTCCGGTCCATCTCATACGGTGCATCCTTCATTGGGGCTCGACTAAGCCGCACCAGACGCTCAGATTCCGGAACATGCGGACCGCCGACAAGATTGTGCGATCGGTCGACAGATCCGAGCTGTCTGTGCAGAAACGTGCCGTAGCAGCGAACAGTGATCAGATAGGTCGTTCTTCCGTTGCGTTGTTCTCACCAAATCCAGGCGAGTAGGCTTCATCTAAAGACCAGCGCTCTGCCTCTTCCAAAATTCCCATTGATCCCGCTCGCTCACGAGTCTGTGTGAAAACGGTAACATTTCGGCTCCTGGAAACGCAGAATAAAAGGTGAGCCGATTCATTCCCTACAACCCGGATCAAGCGATGCTGCTGCCGCCGAGCGTGCGGGAGGAGTTGGGCGAAGAGCACTTGGCGGTGTTTTTGCATGAGCTGGTGGAGAAGCTGGATCTGGGCGAGTTCGAAGGGGGCTACCAGGAGGAAGGTCGGCCGGCGTATCCACCGCAGTTGCAGCTGAAAGTATGGCTGTATGCGTATGCGCTGGGGCTGACCTCGTCGCGGCGGATTGAGCAGCGTCTCCATGAAGATCTTGGGTTCCGGTTCTTGGCCGGCGGGCACAAGCCGGATCACTGGACCTTGAACGAGTTCCGCAAAAAGCATCCCACGGGGATCAACGATGTCTTCACGCAAGTGCTGGAAGCCGCGCGCGAGTTGGGTTTGGCGCAACTGGGGCGGGTGGCGATCGACTCGACGCGCATCGAAGCCAATGCGTCGCCGAACCGCGCCGACAGCATCCGGCGGTTGCGCGCCGAACGCGCCAGGCTGCGGCGCAACATTCGGCGCTGGCAACAGGACTGCAATCGCGACGATGAAGAACCGTCGGGCGGGACGGCCGAAGCGCCGGCGGAATGGCGCAAGCGCTTGGAGGAGATCCCGCGGCAACTGGAACAACTTCGCAAGTCGGGACAGCACCGGGGTTCGCGCACGGACCCGGAAAGCCGCTATTTACGCACCGCCGGTGGATTTTGCCTGGGCTACACCGGCGAGCTGGCGGTCTCCGATGATCACTTTATCGTGGCGCAGCGCGTGCATCAGGCGCCGCATGACACCGCCTCGTTGGAGCCGATGACGCGCGCCGTGCGGCAACGTTGTGGCTCGCCACCGGAGCGCGTGTTGGCCGATAGCGGTTACTATGCGATGCCGCAGATCCTGGCGGTCGAGCAGCAAGGCATTGAAGTGTTGGTTCCGGATAAGTTGATGGCGCGCGAGATTGCGGGCGGCCAGTTCGCTCCGGAGATGAACGAAAGACAACAGCGGCGCACGCCCGGGCTCAAGCAACTGCGCGAGCGCCTGCGCGATCCCACCACGCGCGCTTGTTATGCGCGTCGCAAGGCGCTGGTTGAGCCGGTCTTCGGAGTCCTAAAACACCAAAGGGGAATGCGGAAGTTTCGCTGCCGCAGCCTCCATCGAGTCGAAACCGAGTGGACTTTGTCCACCACCGCATTTAACATCACCCGCCTGTTCCGCCTTCGCGCCGCCGGCTGACCCGCGACCACCCCGTTACGGCCCAGTTTTTCCCCACTTTCCCGCTTACCGCAGTGCCCATCCTTGCGGCCGGCTCGGTTGTCACACAGACTCTACCGGTCGCGGTTCGGTGCCGACGAGCGGTGGGGAACCGGCCGCGGCAAAATATCCCCATCTTTGCCCGCTACACATCCCCCGCTAAATCAACCACTTCCCACTTCACCCGAGCCCCTCCTCCAACCCCACCCCACAAAATACCCACGGAGTCGTTGATTTATTTGATTGGCCTATCAACCAACGAAACGCTGTACTGAAGTGTTACTGAACTCCCGGAGCGCTTTACCGGCTTGCGGCGTCAGCTCGTAGCATGACGTCGACGGGGCACAAGAAACGTTTCGGATAGGCCCCGAAGGCCCCGTAAGCGGGGGACAGGGCTGTTCAGAGAGCGGTCGGCGGGAGAGACTGACCGGCCAGCCCGGATGCATGGTCCGGGCCGCGAGCGAAAAGGTGGGATGGCGAGAGTGTGGCCGCGTTCCACAGGCATGGACGGCGTGGCGTTTGGTTCGAAGCTCCAGCGGGCGACGGTTGCCGTCGCCCAAAGAGCCGAGGGCCAGGCATCGCGTCGTTCGTGTAATCCCTTAGCAGCAGCTCAATACACCGGCGGCTGGTGAAGGCTCGTTACCTTCACCAGCCGTCCACAACTCACAGCAGAACTGTATCTCTCCACCCTTGGCCTGCGGCTTGTCCTCCGAAGCCTCGGCGTAGGTGCCGGCAGCCGTCCATAACCTACACCACAACTCTATCTATACCCTTGTCCGCCCAATACGCCGCGAGCCGCTCGACGTGCTCGGGATAAAACCCGTGGCTGAAAGCATGAGCGACCACCTCATCGGCCATCCCGCGACGATGCCAGGCATCAGCAAGGCGGCGCAGGCCGACGCGCCCACCCGCCGCCGCGAAGGCCGACTGCTTGCTGCTATTTTGCCATCGCCCACGCTCCCTGCAAGATGACCCTGCCGCAACTC
>CAVXJP010000005.1:0-18597 GCA_963762135.1 Terriglobia bacterium | reverse complement strand
TTATCCCCAGATTTTGCAGTTCGTTGGAGATCTGCGTCTCTCCGTATTGTGGATAGGTGGGCGACGGCCTGGTCGCGATTTGCGCCTCCAATGGCCGTTTCTCTCCGTTTTCTCCAGTTGACAGGTCGGGAAATGTTGACAGGGAGGTTCAGAGCGCTAATCGGAAATTCGGATTTCAAACCGGGTGGCTAGCGAATGTCATCCAGGAACTCTGACGTCGGATCGACACCAGTCACCAGCAGATGGTCTCTCGCCCGAGTGCAGGCGACGTACAGCAGATGTCGCTCCGTGTTGTAGACCTCTTCAAGGTCCGAATCATCCGCGACAGTCTCGATCCGCTCCTGTAGTGGGATCACCTCGTCGTCGCAGGCCATGACTGCGACCGCGCGAAACTCCAGGCCCTTTAGCAAGGTGCATCGTCCCAATCGAGGCCTTTCCGCTGGTGGTCTCTACGTTCTCATCCGGGATCTTGAAGGGGATTGCCGAACAACGGGTACGTGCGTTCCTGTGCGAGCTCCGCTGGCCAGGAGCAGCAACCGGAATCAATATGTCGTTAAGAAAATGCAGGGGCCGTATCGAGCACGGGCTTTACCGATGAAATGAGGCATCATCCTCTATCGGTAGACAAGTGACAAGTTCCACCGCCTGCGAATTCGATGATACAATTTGGGGCCTCGGGGTTCCCATGCCAGATAGAGAAGCTACCTCATTCCGTGCCGGCCTATCGCAACTCGGATCCGCCTCCCGAATAATCCCGTGTTCATCTCTCCTGCTCTTTGCAGATTAGACGGTCCAAAACCCCTCCATGTGCGGTTGCGCGCACTTTCGGAGAAACGGACCTTCGGGCTTGGGAGTCTCTCCGGAAGGAACTTTTATGATCTCCACCGCATTTCAGTCCTTGATCGACGTTGACGCGCCAGAGGGAGGACTTGCCGTTACGGATCCGGCGACGGATGAAGTCCTGACGACAGTTCCGCGCAGCGGCGCTGCGGAAGCGAAAGCCGCTGTGAATGCAGCTTGGAGCGCTTTTCCGGCGTGGCGGGATCGCACCGGCGCCGAGCGCAGCGCACTGTTGCGCAAGATGTTCAACCTGATGATGGAGCAGCAGGAGGACCTCGCGCAGTTGCTGACCGCGGAGCAGGGGAAGCCGCTGGCAGAGGCTCGCGGGGAGATCGCTTACGCCGCATCCTTTATTGAATGGGCCGCGGAGGAGGCCAAGCGAGTCTACGGCGAAACCGTGCCTGCTTCGTTTCCGGAGAAACGGATCCTGGTGCTACGGCAACCGGTTGGGGTCGCGGCGATCATCACGCCGTGGAATTTTCCGGCCGCGATGATTACGCGCAAGCTGGGGCCCGCGCTCGCGGCGGGTTGCACGGTTGTGATCAAGCCGGCCAGCCAGACGCCGCTTTCGGCATTCGCGTTGGGCAAACTTGCGCGGGAGGCCGGGATTCCTGATGGCGTGGTCAATATTATTGCGGGCAAGGCATCCGAGATCGCGGATACATGGCTGGCGGATCCGCGCGTTCGGAAGTTGAGCTTCACGGGCTCGACCGAGATCGGGCGGACGCTGATGTCGAAGGGCTCACAGAATCTCATTCGCTTGTCGATGGAACTCGGCGGACATGCGCCGTTTGTCGTCTTCGATGATGCCAATCTCAGCGCGGCGGTAAAGGGGGCGATCGCGAGCAAATATCGGAACGCGGGGCAGACGTGTGTGTGCGCGAATCGGTTCTATGTCCAGGCCGGTATCTATGAACGCTTCTCGGCGGAATTGAGCAAGGCGGTGAGTGCGATGAAGGTCGGGCGGGGAACCGAGGACGGGGTCACGATTGGTCCGCTGATCGATGATGCGGCGATGGAAAAGGTAGAGGAGCACGTCGCGGATGCGCGCGCGAAGGGCGCATCGGTGCGGACAGGCGGGGCTCGCGTACATCCGGGCGATGGTTTAGCGGATCGCTTCTACGCGCCGACGGTGCTGGAGAATTTTTCGCATGACATGCTGCTGGCGAAAGAGGAGACGTTTGGTCCGGTGAGTCCGCTGATGGTCTTCAAAGATGAAGACGAGGCTGTGGCGTTGGCAAACGATTCCGAATTTGGGCTGGCGGCTTATTTCTACACGCAGGATGCGACACGTTTGATGCGGGTCGCTGAACGGCTGGAGTACGGGATCGTCGGGGCGAATGATGGAGCTCCGTCTACCGCGCAGGCTCCGTTCGGCGGGGTGAAGCATTCCGGGTTTGGCCGAGAGGGCGGCAAGTATGTGATGGATGAGTATCTGGAGATGAAGTATGTCTCCTGGGGACTGACACGGCCGGAGTAGCGGCAAGGGGCAAATTGATGGGGAAGACAACAGACTTAATAGAGCGGCGCAAGTCGGCGGTGGCCCGCGGCGTGGGTATGTTCGCCGGAGAAACGTCGGCGGTGAGCGGGCACGGGGCGACCCTGGTGGATGCCGAAGGTAATGAGTGGATTGATCTCGCCGGTGGGATCGGCGTGGTGAACGCCGGGCATTGTCCGCCACCGGTCGTCGAGGCGATTCAGCAGCAGGCCGCGCGGTTGCTGCACACGTGCATTCACGTCGCCAGCTATGAGCCGTACATCGCGTTGTGCGAGACGTTGAATCGTCTGTTGCCGCATGGGGGCGCGACAAAGTCGATGCTGGTGAATAGCGGCGCCGAGGCGGTCGAGAACGTGATCAAGATCGCGCGACAGGCGACGGGTCGCAGCGCGGTGATCTGCTACACGGGTGCGTTTCATGGCCGCACGATGATGGGGATGTCGCTGACCTCGAAGACCGGCTACAAGCTGGGCTGCGGTCCGTATGCGCCGGAAGTCTATCGGCTCCCGTATCCGAGCCACTTCCATAACGGCGATGGGCTGCCTATGGGAGAGTTTGTCGCCCGGGAACTGCAGCGCCTGCGCGATGCTTTTCTGACCTATGTCTCGGCGAACCAGGTGGCCGCGATCATCCTTGAGCCGGTGCTGGGAGAGGGCGGTTTCGTGCCGGCTCCCGCGGAGTACCTGCAAGGGTTGCGGAAGATCTGCGATGAGAACGGGATTTTGTTGATCTGCGATGAAGTGCAATCCGGGTTCTGCCGCACGGGCCGCTGGGCGGCGTATGAGCATGCCGGGATCGTTCCGGATCTTTCGACGTGGGCGAAGTCCATGGGAGGGGGATTGCCGATTGGCGCCGTGGTGGGCAAGGCCCAAGTAATGGACGCCGCGCTTCCGGGAACCATCGGCGGAACCTATGGCGGGAATCCGGTGGCGTGCGCTTCCGCGCTGGCGACGATTGCCGTGATGGAGCAGGAGAATCTGAATGCGCGCGGTGCGGAGATCGGGGATCGGGTGCGGAGACGGTTTGAAGAGTTGAAAAAGCAGTGCGACGTCATTGCCGATGTGCGCGGCCTGGGGGCGATGATCGGCATGGAGTTCTGCTATGACGGCGATCCGACGCGTCCGGCCGGGCCGGTGGTGGCTGCGGCGTTGGCCAAGGCTCGGGAGCAACACGTGCTGATCCTGCCGGCGTCGGCGCATGGGAACGTGATCCGGATCCTTTCACCTTTGACCATAACGGACGATCAGTTGGCGCGGGCGCTGGATGTGATTGATGCATCGGTGATGGCGGCCGCAGAGGAGCTGGTTCATTGACTCCGTTTTCCATTGCTGGCATGCAGTTAAATGTGAGCGCAGTTCGGGACAACATTCCGTACATGCGCGCGCGGCTGGACCTGTTGACGCATATCTATCCCTGGGTTCAGATGGCGATCTTCAGCGAACTGGCGGCTTTCGGGCCTTCCCCGTCGCACGCACAGATGTTGCCCGGGCCGGCTGAGGATGCGTTTCGCGAGATGGCTCGTAAGCACCAGCTGTGGCTGATTCCCGGAACGATTATGGAGAAGAAGGACGGGAAGATCTTTAACACGTTGCCGGTGATCGATCCGAATGGCGAGGTGGTGGCGCGCTACCGCAAGATGTTTCCGTTTCGGCCGTACGAGTTCGGCGTGGAGGCAGGAACGGAGTTTGTGGTTTTCGATGTCCCGGAAGTGGGCAGGTTCGGTGTGTCGATCTGTTACGACATGTGGTTCCCGGAGACGTCGCGGACGCTGGCGGCCATGGGAGCGGAGGTGATCCTGCATCCGACCTTCACGGCGACGATTGATCGAAGTGTGGAACTGGCGATCGCGCGGGCCACGGCGGCGCAGCAGCAATGCTTCTTCGTGGATATCAACGGCGCCGGCGACGGAGGGAACGGACGGTCGATTATCGTTGGGCCATATGGAGATGTGCTGCATGAGGCAGGGCATTCCGAGGAAATGATTCCGATCGAGATTGATGTGGACCGGGTGCGCCGGAGCCGGGAGATCGGGCTGCGGGGATTAGGCCAGCCGCTGAAGAGTTTTCGGGATCGCAGCGTGTACTTCCAGATTTATGAGTACGGCTGGATTCCGCCGGCACTGCAGGCGTTGGGTCCGCTGCAGAAGCCTCATCGAGGTACACGCGCGGGATTGCGGGAAACCACGCGGAACGCAACGGAATCGGAGAAGTCAGAGAAGGAGAACTCGTGAGACGTATCGTTGGCGATCAGGAATTCAGAGCTTATTATGATGGCGCCCAATTTCGAACGGACGCCTGGAATGAACTCAAGATGGCCACCGGACATCTGGCCCGAAGCGCCAACAATGCGCCGGAAGATCTGCGTCAGGGCGTCGTCGACACGCTGGATCTGCTCGAACAAATTGAAGCCTACTGGGCGTTTCCCGGGGAGCGCGCCTGCCATCATCTGCGCCGCTTGGCGGATCGCGGATGGTATCGCGCGCTGGCCGATCAAACCGCGTATCTGGCTCGGATGCTGGAGAGCGATGACTATCGCCGCCGTCCAGTACATGAGATCTTCCGGGAAATCGAAGAGGCCGCGGATCATACTCACGATCATCCGCAGAATGCCGCGCCGGAGAAGCGCCCTTACTTCGAGGTTTTGGTTGTCGATACGCTGAGCCCGGAAGAAGAGGATACGGTGCGTTCCGCGATGCTGGGGATGCGGCGTGCCGATGATGAGTTTATCTACGACCTGGTGTTCGCTCCGAGTTGTGAAGACGCGATCATTGCGGCACTGTTCAACCACAACATTCAGGCGTGCGTTTTGCGGTACAGCTTTCCGCGGGAATCTAAAGTGAAGCTGCCGGAACTGCGTGATTATCTGGTTCTGCCGGATCGGGAGAGGATGAAGGACTTGGATGCAGCGGATCCGAGCGTGGCTTTGGGACACGTTCTGAAGTCCGGGCGGCCAGAACTGGACCTGTTCATCGTGACCGACGATCCGGTGGAGAGCATCGCGGGAAAGACGGGTGGGATCTTCCGCCGCGTCTTTTATCGCCAGGAAGACTACCTGGAACTGCATCTCAGCATCCTGAAAGGGATCTTCGACCGCTACGAGACCCCATTCTTCACGGCGCTGCGGAACTACAGCCAGAAGCCGACCGGCGTGTTTCACGCGCTGCCGATCTCGCGCGGGAAGTCCATTACGAAGTCGCACTGGATTACGGACATGGGCGAGTTCTACGGTCCCAATATCTTTCTTGCGGAGACCTCGTCGACGACGGGTGGCTTGGATTCGCTGTTGCAGCCTACCGGTCCACTGAAAGAAGCGCAGGAGAAGATGGCGCGCGCCTATGGTAGCCAGCGCAGCTATTTCGTCACGAATGGTACGTCGACGGCTAACAAGATCGTGATGCAGGCGCTGTGCCGTCCGGGGGACATCGCGCTGATCTCACATGACTGCCACAAGTCGCATCCGTATGCGCTTGTATTGTCTGGGGCGCGCCCCGTGTACCTGGATGCTTATCCGCGGCAACGTTACTCCATGTACGGGGGCGTTCCAATCGAAGAGATCAAGCGCAATCTGTTCCGCCTCAAACGCGCCGGGAAGCTGGATCAGGTTCGATTGCTTTTGCTGACGAATTGTACCTTTGACGGAATCGTCTACAACCCGGAGATGGTGATGCGCGAGGTGCTGGCGATTAAGCCGGACATGATCTTCATCTGGGACGAGGCCTGGTATGCATTCGCCCGCTTCACACCAACGTATCGCCAACGGACAGGCATGGAATCAGCGCAACGGCTGAAGGAGATGTTCCGCAGCGAAGAGTATCGCGGGAAATATGCGGAATGGAAAGAGGAGTTCGACAAGCTCGACCCGAATGACGAGGCAACGTGGACACAGAATGAACTGTTGCCGGATCCTGATCAGGCGCGTGTGCGCGTCTACGTGACGCAGTCCACGCACAAGACGCTGACCGCTCTTCGGCAAGGGTCGGTGATTCATGTGCGGGATCAGGATTTCGCACGGAAGTCGCATGACGCGTTTGAAGAAGCCTACATGACGCATACTTCGACCTCGCCGAATTATCAGATTCTGGCGTCGCTCGATGTCGGCCGGCGTCAGGTGGAGCTCGAGGGGTATGAGTTGGTTTCCGAATCGGTTCAGCTTGCCATGACCTTCCGGCAGCGTTTGGAAGAGCATCCGTTGCTTTCGAAGTACTTCGCCCTGTTGCGGATTGAAGACCTGATTCCGCCTGAGTATCGGAAGTCCAAGCTCACGCGCTATTACGATCCCAAGAACGGCTATCAGGCGATGGATGAAGCCTGGCGAAACGATGAGTTCATGCTGGAGCCCCAGCGCGTCACGGTACACGTGGGCGCTACAGGCATCGAAGGGGATGCGTTCCGCAAGATGCTGATTGAGCGTTTCGATATCCAGATCAACAAGACCTCGCGCAATACGGTTCTGTTCATGTTGAACATCGGAACGACGCGCGGCGCGATCGCTTATTTGCTTGAGGTCCTGATGAAGCTCGCGCAGGAGATGGAAGACCAGGTGGAGGATCGCAGCCCGCTGGAAGAGAAGCAGCACGCCGAGCACGTGCATGCGCTGACCGAGGAGATGCCGGAACTGCCGAACTTCAGCCGGTTCCATCGCAAGTTCAAGTCCGATCCGGAATCGGACACTCCGGAGGGAAACCTTCGCGAGGCGTTCTTCCTTGCCTATGACGAAGACAATTGCGAGTACCTGCCTATGGGAGGCCCCGTCGAAGAGGCGCTGGCGGCGGGGCGCGAGGTCGTCTCGGCCTCGTTTGTGACTCCCTATCCGCCGGGGTTCCCGATTCTAGTTCCGGGCCAGGTGGTGAGTGAAGAGATCCTTAGCTATTTCAAAGCCCTGGATGTGAAGGAAATCCATGGCTACAACCCGAAATTCGGTTTGCACGTATTCACACCCGAGGCGCTGGGGGAAACAGTCGCTTCGGCTGCATCGTGAATCCCGTGCAAGGCCAGAACCGAGAGGAGACAAGCAATGTCGCAACCGAAAGAAAAAGGAATGATTCCACTGAAGGGGATATCGGACATCCGGCGGTACTTTTATCGAAATCCTGTTCCCACCTATTTCATCAGCGCCACCTGCTTTAACCTGCTCGGGATGGATGAGTGGGTCCAGAATTTCAAGTACATCAACTACATTGACTGCTTTGACGGGGCGCATCCGAACGTGATCACCCCGTCGACGCCCACCGATCGCGTCTTCAATAGCATTGAGGAGATTAATAACTACCTACTGGAGAACAAGGAGATCGCGGACTATATTCAGTCGCGCGGGCCAGGGCGGGCGGTGTTCCTGTTCTTCGATGAGCGCACCGAGGAGCTGTGCAAGGAACTGAACCTGGAACTATGTTTTCCGGCGGCCAGCCTTCGCGAGCAGGTGGACAACAAGGTGATGGCGACGCGGATCGGGGATGAAGCCGGCGTGCCCAGTGTTCCGAATACGCTCTCGAAGGTCGGTAGTTATGAAGACGCGCTGCGAGCCGCGGAAAGGGCGGGGATCGGTACGGACTGGGTGATCCAGACGGCGTTCGGTGATTCCGGTCACACGACCTTCTTCATTAAAGATAAGGACGACTATGCGAAGTACGCGGAGGAAATCGAGGCCGAGCCGGAAGTGAAGATCATGAAGCGCATCAAGCCTCGCGGGGCGGCGCTGGAGGCGTGTGTGACCCGTCACGGGACGATCGTCGGTCCGCTGATGACGGAGCTTGTCGGGTTCAAGGAACTCACTCCGTATCGCGGCGGTTGGTGCGGGAACGAAGTCTTCGCGGGGGCGTTCAATCAGGAGCTTCGCGATAAAGCTCGCAAGATGACGTTCCAGTACGGGGAGGCGCTACGGAAGCGCGGCTATCGTGGTTACTTCGAAGTTGATTACCTGCATGACCTGAACAGCAATGAGTTGTACCTGGGCGAGATCAATCCTCGGATCACGGGTGCAAGTTCGATGACGAACCTGGCTGCATTTGCGCATGCCGACGCGCCGCTGTTCCTGTTTCACCTGCTGGAGTTTTCCGGTGTGGAATTCGAATTGGACGTCAAGGAACTGAACGCCCGCTGGTCCGATCCGTTCAATATCGATAGCTGGTCGCAACTGGTGATCAAGCATACCGAGGACTCGGTGGAGTACATCACCGAAGCACCCAAGAGCGGTGTTTGGGAATTGCAGCCGGATGGGTCGGCGGAGTTCCAGCGAGTGCAGACGCATCGGCGCACGGTGCAGGTCGAATCGCGGGCATTCTATTTGAGGATCGCCGGTGCTGGAGACTACTTCTATGAGGGCGCCGACCTCGGCATCCTGGTGACTCCGGGACGGTTGATGGATGAAGACTTCCAGTTGACGGACCACGCCAAGACCTGGATTGGCGCGCTTCGCCAGCATTACAAGTCGCGGCCCCTGGAGAGCAGTGAGGCCAAAGAAGCGGAGAAAGTGGCGGAGGTCGCGGGCTTTAAATTCCTGTAGCCGTTTGTAACATCTTTATAATGAAATCGTGCAGGCGACTTTCACCAGCATTGAGGAACCGGCCCCCGGACCACGCTGGCAGGAACTGTTCGCCAGTTCCTGGGACGCCTATCAACACTGGTTTCTAAAGGAAGGCGAAGCAAGGCGGCCGGGGTTTCTGACCTGCCGGTCGGCGCTCCGCGAACATCTTCCCGAACTGATCCTGACCTGGGAACGACTGGTGGATCTTGCCGGCGGCGGAGATCTGGAGGCTCGGTTCCTGAGCCTCTATCGGCCGACACCATACCTTTCCGGGTGTTCGCAGGCGGTTTGGACTCGTGATTCGGGGCCGCTGTTGGTCCGCAATTACGATTACCATCCTCGATTTTTCGAAGGGACGATCCTGAAGTCGAAGTGGAACGGCGTGCAAACGATCGTTCAATCGGATTGCCTGTGGGGCGCGCTGGATGGGATGAATGAGCACGGACTCACCGTGTCGCTGGCATTCGGCGGGCGTCCGGAGGTCGGCGACGGATTCGGGATTCCGCTGGTGCTTCGCTACATCCTGGAGACGTGTGAAACCTGCAAGCAGGCTAAAGAGGTTCTGGTTCGCGTGCCTTCTCACATGAGCTATAACGTCTCGGTGTTGGATGCCACGGGCGATTGGTGCACGGCGCATGTTGCTCCGGACCGGCCGACGCAATTTGAAGCCTCGCCGGTGACCACGAATCACCAGAAAGGTCCGCATTGGACGCAATACGCGCAGGCGGTTTCCTCACAGACTCGTTGGGATCTTCTGAGTCAGCATATTTCCTGTCCCAAAGAGGATCGGGCGAGGTTCGTCCGAAGGTTCCTGGAGCCACCGGTCTTCAGCGACGAGTACAAGGCCTGCTTCGGGACGCTCTATACGGCAGTCTACGACCCAATCCATCGGACAGTGGAATATCGTTGGAAGCATCGCCGTTGGCGGCAGTCGTTCGACGCGTTCGAAGAGGGCGCGATGCAGTTGAACTACCGGTCCGCAAAGGCCTCTTAGCCAGTTTTCCGGAAGACAAATGGCGGTCCGCGCTCCATTTTCCACAGCCCGAGTCAGCCCGAGAGGTTCGAAGAGAAGCCCGCAGCGCCCCTTCGGTCCTTATTCTGGATTCTGATTTCAGATTCTGCCAACTGCTTGATATTGCGTTAGATCCGGAAAGGTCAACATCCGGTCACAGAAGGTCACTGACCGCTTCTTGACCTATGTTTTCATCGAGTTCCCGCCGACCCGTGCTACGCTTCCGAAGTCGCCCGGTCCACCATCAGCCTGACCTTGTTCGAGTCCCTCCTCGAAGCCGACCAAACTCGATCATGCCCAACTTCCCCAGAACCGCTCCCGGCCTCCTGTTCCTGTGGGTAGCCTTCGCATCCTTCCTGACCGCCGCCACCACCGGTAGCATCTCCGGGACCATCACGGATCAGCAGGAGGCCTCGATCCCCGGTGCCACCGTCACCGTCACCAACACCGCGCAGGGAATCCAGACCACAGCCACCACTGATGCGCGCGGGGACTATACCTTCCCCAGCCTCCAGATCGGGACCTACAACCTCACCGTCGAAGCGACCAATTTCAAGACCGAGACCCGTTCGGGTATCAAAGTTGATCTCGACGCCGTGGTCCGCGTCGATGTCAGCCTCGAACTCGCTGTCCAGGTCCAGTCGGTTACGGTCACAGAAAGTGAGGTGCATGTCGATACCGACACCACTCAGATGGGCGAGGTAGTCACGGGCCGCGCGATGACCTCGGTTGCCCTCAATGGCCGTAGTTTTACGGACTTACTGGCCCTGCAGCCCGGCATCGTGCCACAGACCACCCAGACGCCGCAGTCCATCGTGATGGCGGGAGCGCAGACCGCCATCTCCCCGTCCGGCACGCTCAACGCCGGCAACCAATCGATCAACGGCCAGCGCGAGGACGCCAACGGCTACATGGTCAACGGCGGCGACGTCAAGGAACTGATGAACGGAGGCACCACCGTGGTGCCCAATCTCGACGCCATCGCCGAGTTCCGCATTCTGACGAACAACTTTGATGCTGAATACGGCGACTTCAGCGGCGGCATCATTAATGTAGTGACCAAGTCCGGGGGCAACCAGGTCCACGGCAACGCCTTCGAGTTCCTGCGCAACACCGCCCTGGACGCCCGCAACTATTTTTCCCCCGAGCGCAACGCCTACCGCCAGAACCAGTTCGGCGGGACCCTCGGCGGCGCGATTCTGCAGAACAAGCTGTTCTATTTCACCGACTATCAGGGCACGCGCCTGACCCAGGGCGTCAACACGGGGCGGGTCCCGGTTCCGTCGGTGGCGCAGCGCTCCGGGGACTTCTCCGGGATCGCCGGACAATTGATGGGTACGGTCAGCGGGCCCTATCTGGCCAACCAGTTGAGCCAAAAGCTCGGATATGTGGTGAACGCCAATGAGCCTTATTACGCCCCGGGCTGCGCTTCCCCGTCCCAGTGCGTGTTTCCCGGCGCTCAGATTCCGCAAAGTGTCTGGAGCGCCCCGGCCAAGTACCTGATGAACTATATCCCCATGCCGAATGCCGGGCCCACGACCTTTACCACCGCGGCGGAAGACAAACGAGTTCGCGACGACAAGGGCAGCTTTCGCATGGACCTGAACACCAATCGTCTGGGCCTGTTTACCGGCTACTACTTCGCGGATGACTACAATATGTCCAATCCCTATCCCACCGGACAGGGCGGCGCCAATGTCCCCGGCTTCGGCGCTCTGAACACCGGCCGCGGCCAGTTGATCAGCCTGGGAAACACCAAAACCATTGGCGCACTGATGGTGAATGAGTTGCGGCTCAGCTACATGCGGTCGGCCAACAACGTGGGCCAGCCGCTGCAAGGGGTCGGACCGTCGCTCGCCTCCCAGGGGTTTGTCACCGGCCCGAACACTCCCGGTATCGTTCCGCTGGCTCCGAAGATCGAGGGCATCATGAACGTGCAGTTCAACGCCTATGACATTGGCGTGCCCATTACCAACCTTACGCAGGCCAACAATACATACCAGTTGAGCGACAACTTCTCGCGGGTCCAGAGGAACCATACGTTTAAGTTCGGCGTCCAGGCCCACTACGCGCAGGTGAACGTAAACCCCAATCCGACCGCCAACGGAGCCTTCACCTTCTACGGCTCGGAAACCGGTTCGGACTTCGCGGACTTCCTGCTGGGCGTCTCCAGCAACTACAACCAGGCCGCCGCGCGGGCCTTCTACGGCCGGCACAATTACCTCGGCGCGTTTGCGGAAGACAACTGGCGCGTTACCTCAGACCTTACGCTCACCTTGGGCCTGCGCTACGAAATGATGGAGTACTGGTCGGAGAAATACAATCAGATTCCGGCCTTCTCTCTCGGTCAGCAATCGCAGGTCTTCCCGACCGCGCCCCAGGGCCTGGTCTACCCGACCGATAAAGGCATCCCCCGCACGCTGGTCCCGATGGGCAACCGCTTTGCGCCACGCATCGGCCTGGCGTATGCGCCATCGACTACCGAAGGCTGGCTGGGCAAGGTCCTCGGGGGCCCTGGCAAGAGCAGCATCCGCGCCGGTTACGGCATCTTTTACTCCGTCATTCAGGGCAACACGATCGCTATCGATGAGCCGCAGCCGCCCTACGGACTCAGCTATACCAGCCCTTCGCCTCCGCTGTTCGCCACGCCCTTTATCAGCGCCGCCACCGGAGCCGCCCACGTGCAGCCGTTCCCGTTCAACTTCCCACCGCTGACGGCGACGGCGCAGAATCCGCAGCCCGGCATCAACTTTTCGCCCTTTCTGCCGCAGGCTGGCATGACGGCGCCCGATCCCAGGAACACGTATCCGTATAACGAAAGCTACTATCTTTCGATTGAGCGCCAGATCGGAAACAACACGTTGCTGAGCATGAGCTACGTGGGCTCCCAGGCGCATCATCTGTTACTGGTCTATTCGGCGAATCCGGGGAATCCGGCACTCTGTCTGAAGCTCAGCAATCCGGCGAACGTCCTGCCCGGAACCGCTACCTGCGGACCTTTCTCGGAAGACGCCACCTACACCACGGCCAGCGGACAGGTGATTCATGGCACGCGCGGGCCACTGGGGTCGAACTTCAGCAACAACGACTATGAAGGTTCCGTGGGGAACTCATCGTTCAACTCGTTCCAGGTGAACGTGCGCCATACCAGCGGTCCTCTGAATTTCACTATTGCCTACACCTTCGGCAAGTCGATGGATCAGGCCTCCAGCCTGGCCGATCCGGTGAACCCCTTCAACTCGCACCTGAACCGAGCGCTTTCGGCGTGGGACCTCCGGCACAACCTGGTGTTCACCTACACCTATCACATGCAGCTCGACAAACTGACGACCCATGCACGAGGCTTCCTGCGCAACTGGACCATCGCCGGGATCACACGCGTCAGTAGCGGATATCCTGTGACCCTCAGCACCGATGGAGACAATTCTCTGATGGGCAGCAACCCCAACGGCGTGAACAACCGCAGCCTGGACCTGCCGGACATCGCTTCGGGGTCGCTCAATCTGAACGGGAATCCCCGCAACGGACTGCCTTTCTTCAACACGTCTCTATTCAGCCTGAACGCGCTGGGCACTCCGGGCACCGCCAACCGGCGCTTCTTCCACGGTCCGGGGTCCTTCAATTCGGACCTGAGTTTGCAGCGCCTGTTTCAAATCACCGAAACCAAGACGCTCCAATTTCGCCTGGAGGCGTTCAATGCGTTCAATCACACTCAGTTTTTCGGGCCCTCGGCGGTGGACGGCGACTACACCAGCCACTTCTTCGGACAGGTGGTGCAGGCGGCCCCTCCGCGAGAGGTACAGGTGGCTCTGAAATTTGCGTTCTAGCGACGTGCTGAAGGGCAGGGCAGAATGGCAACGGCAGTAAAGAAGACAGTTCTGGGAGATTTAAAGTAGGATGTGTCTGGGACTGAGCCGTGTGTACAGGCTCCCGCGATGAACCTTAGGTTCGTTACCAATGTCCACGTCTTCTTTGGCGTCCCTCGTAAGGCATTGGGTTGCAAGATATCCCCCACAACCCGCCATCGGAGCGAGAGTTCGAAATCAACATTTCCGGGGAACCAACAAATCTACCCTTTAAAGCCCTGGGCTTACAGCTTACCCCAACGGCGTACTCGAACTCTCCCCGATAATCAATGCTTTGTAAGGTGTGAGTCCGAAGGCCGTGCAGATGCCGGTCTTGCACTTGTAGCACGTCAGCCGCGAGCGGGAACAACACGCTCCCGCTCATTCTATTGTGGTGGTCACTGTTTTCCTCGTCCTCGACCGCCGGCTGGTGCCGCCGCCGGAAGCGCCAGAGCCACAATTTCCACCGCGTCGCCAGGCCCCACGGCCACCGCGATGCACTGCCGCCCTGACTTCGTGCAGGCAACCGGGAAGCCAGTCGTCGGCCGCTATTTCGGAGTTCGTCTGCGCTCGCATGGCAGGAAACGCACCTAAATTCTGAATCGTACGCGAGCTTCTTCAACCGTGGCTGGCTTAAGTCCGAAGAGGGCGGCGAGTTCCACCGCGGCGCGCACCATTTCCGTGTTGTTGCGGGCAACCGCTCCGTTTGGAAGGTGGATGCTATCTTCGAGCCCTACGCGCACAAGATCGCAATTGAGCGATAAACCAAGCGTCACGATGCGAAACATGTCCCGCCCGGTTGCGGTAACGCCCCAAATCGCGGAGGGGAAAAGCCGTTGTCCTTCGTCGATGTTAAACAGCACATTGCGTGCAATCGGCGGAGTGGCGCCAAAGCCGCCGCCATGCAACAACCACACGTTGTCGCGGCCGCGGTCAAAAAGGCCTTCGTTCGCATAGCGGAGAAGGCGATGCAGAGAACTGGCCTCCACAATTTCGTATTCCAGAGCGGAACCCTTGGCGTAAACAGCTTGAATGGTCTTTTTCAGCAATTCCGGAGAGTTTACATACGGCGTTTCCGTGGGATAACCACCCTCCGGGTTGTGGAAGTCTGCTGACCCCCCAGCGATTCCGAACAGGTCCTGACGAGGTTCCACTTCCAGCAGACCAAGGCGCTCGGCATCGGTGGGCCAGATGAATTGGCCGGTTGAGGGATCGCGACGAACGCCAATTCCGTTGGTCGTTTGGATCAGGATCGGGGAGCGCTCGCGGATCTCGCGGATCGTTTCGGCATAGATTTTGCGATCGCCGCTGTTGTTTCCATGAGGATCGCGGGCATGAAAATGGATGACCGAAGCTCCGGCCTCCCAACACTGTGCCGCAGCTTCGCCGACTTCCGCCGGTTGTTTGGGGACCACTGCGCCGTCGCGATCCTGCTGCATTCCGCCATTTACGGCGACTGTGATGATGACTCGGTTTCCTGGAAGCATGGTTCCTATCTGTGGATGCCGGCGTGAATCAACGCACGACTGATTTTACGATCTGTTGATCGATCTCCCCGAATGGCGACGCGCCGTCTTCGTTTAGAGCAGCCATCCGGATGCGCTCGCCGAACTGCAGATATTCGGTCACTGCGGAGCCACTTTCGAGAGTTTCAATGGCTCGTCGCTCCGCGATACAAGTGGATCCAGTTGTTTGGTAATCGCGGTTCGACACCGTTCCTGAACCGATGATGGTGCCGGCGCACAGGTTTCGCGTCGCCGCCGCGTGGGCGATCAGGTGGTTGAAGCCGATACTCATTTCCCCGCCGTGCGGTTCCCCGAACCAATCGCCGTTTCGCTCGACGCGCAGGCGCAGCTGGACCCGCTGGTTCCGCCAGCCAGGCCCGAGTTCCTCGGGCGTGACAGCGAAAGGCGCCATGGAGCAAGCAGGCTTGGCTTGAATCCAACCAAAGCCTGTCTTCATTTCGACGCCCGCCAAAGCGCGCAGCGACCAATCATTCAACAACACCACCAGCTTAATGTGAGCGATCGCGTCTTGAGCACAAATACCCATGGGCACAAAATCCGTAATGACCCCGAACTCTCCTTCGAAATCCATCTCATCGGATTCGCGCGGCAGAGGCACATCCTCCCGGGGTCCGAGGAACTGGTGTGACATGCCCTGATACATAAGAGGCCGGTCCGGCTGCCTGGCGAGAAGGCCGAACAACCGGGCCATCAGATCGCCGTGGGCCTCAAAGGCGGAGCCATCCAGCCATTGCCAGGCGCGCGGCAGAGGAGCAGCCAGCGCGCGATTGTCGAGCTTTTCCCCGGCGCCGGACTCTAACTCTATTGCGAGCAGCTTTATGTCGTGCTGGACAACGCTCCAATTTTCGAGGGCCGATTGAAGAGTGGGAGCAATCCCGCGGGCCGGCAGAAATCGCGACAAATCGCCGGAGACTACGATCAGAGCGCCGTCTGGCGATTCATCAAGGAGCGTAGCCAGTTTCATCAGTTGAAGACGGTGGTCTACCTACACTGGCTGCGTTCGCGGTAGCCACTTGAGCGATTATACTCGAGTGATCTGGCGAGTTTCAGCTTTGCAATGCCAGAACTTTCCAGATCAGCGTTGCCGAGGCCGCGCTGGAGTTCCGCCAAGATCTTCAGAAGCTCCATAGATAACATTCTGGTGACGTTTTGTTTAGATTGGCAACTTATCACAATTGGCCTGCTATGATCTCTGCACTACCTACGGAAAATCGGAACATATGGCTACGGAAAGGGTTGTAATGGATTGACCGGCAACAGCAGCTATCGTCTTCGCTACGCTACTTGGACCTGTATCAGCAGTTCAAGTTCAAAAGTTCGTTGAATGGACTAATAGTCTCGTTGTCCGTCAGTCAGTTTGCAGTGATCGACGGAGAGGAACCCTTATTCCGGGACCGCGAAGACGAACAGCTTCGGGTTATCGTTGACCGGAGCCAGAGGAGCGTCGCCTTGGGCCGCGGCCGCGGTCGCCTCGACATCAGGACCCTTGCCCTTACCCTTGCCTCGACCGCCACCGCCGAACGCCGAAGGTCCGGTGCCGCCGAAGACCGCGATGTATTGCTTGCCGTCGTGCATGTAGGTCATCGGAGGGCCGACGCCGCGGTTCACCGGCAGGTTGATTTCGAGTAACAGGTCGCCCTTGTCGGCGGTGAACGCTTTCAGTTCGCCACTGCCGATGGTTTGAAAGACCAGGTTGGAAGCCGTCGACAGCGTGCCGCCGCCGGACTGTCCGCCGCCGGGAGCGAACCAGCGTTCGGTTTGCGTGGCGGGATCCCACGCGCTGAGGATGCCTCCAGTGACTTTGCTGCCGTCGGCATTCACGCGTTCCGGTCCATGCGCGGGCGGAGACTTCATCGGGACGCCGCCGCGGGCGCCGCCCAGGTTCAGGCCGAAGTTCTGGCGTCCGGGAGTCACTTCGAATTCCTCGGCGGCCACGAAGCTGAAGGTGTTCTCGACGGCGATCGGGATGTAGATCAGGCCGGTGTTCGGATTGAACGACATCTGCGCCGTGTTGTGCATCTGCACCGGATAGACCGTCACGCCCTGCGTCGAGGAATACAGCGCGTCGGGGTGAACGTTCGGGCGGCCGGTCTTGGGATCCAGGCTGGTCGCCCAGCTCACCTTGCTCATCTCCTTGGCCGAGATGAATTCGCCGGTGATGCGATCGATCACATAGAAGTAGCCGTTCTTGTTGCCCTGCATGACGACTTTGCGCGTACGGCCGTCGATCTGGAGGTCAGCCAGCAGCAGTTGCTGAATCGCGTCGTAGTCCCATTGATCGCCCGGCGTGCACTGGTAGTGCCACTTCAACTGGCCGGTGTCCGCGTCGATGGCGAGGATCGAGGCGATATAAAGATTGTCCGGATTGTTCTCCTGGCGGCCGCCGTTGCGCACGTCCGCCGACCAGACGGTTCCGTTGCCGGTGCCGACATAAAGAAGGTTCTCTTCGGGATCGTAGGCCATGCCGTCCCACATGGATCCGCCGCCTCCCTGCTCCCACCACTCGCCGACCCAGGTCTTCGCCGCGGCTTCCATGGCCGGATTCTCGAAGCCCTTGGAAGGATCGCCGGGCGTGGTGTAGAACTTCCAAAGCAACTTCCCGGTTTCCACATCGAATGCGGAAACGTATCCACGGAACGGCGGGAACTCCGCGCCGGCGTTGCCGATGAAGACCTTGCCTCCGGCGACGCGGGCCGCCATCGTCAGCGAATACGAGGAGAGCTCGCCGGCCTTGGGTTCGGGGATCGCCCAGGAGGACCACAGCAGCTTTCCGGTCGCCGCGTCCAGGGCCTGCATGCGACCGTCGATCACCGGGACCAGCACTTTGCCTTCGTAGAGCGCGATGCCTCGGCTATTGACGCCGCAGCACAGCCGCGAGGCGGTGCGATCGTTCATCGTACGATCCGCCTTGGGATCGTAGGTCCAGATCACTTCGCCGGTGGTGGCGTCCAGGGCGGCGACGATGCTCCAGTTGGTGATCGTATAGATGACTCCGTTCGAATAGAGCGGCGTGGCCTGCTGGTTGCCACCTCCGGGACCAAGCTCATAGGTCCAGGCTTCCTCGAGATCGCCCACGTTGTCGGGATTGATCTGGGTCATGGTGCTGTAGCGCTGCTCGCCCCAGCTCATCCCGTTCATGGTCCACTCAGTGCCCTGCCCGGCGTTCTTCAGGACGTCGTCGTTGATCAGCTTGATGGGCGCCTGTTTGACCTCCTGCCCAACCGCCAGGGTGGCCCAAATAAACAGGATGGTGCCCAGAGAAACGACGAGGAGACGGCCGATTTGCTTCGAAGTCATCGTTTTAGGATACATGGAAGCGCAACGGACCTCCAGTCGCCGTCGGCGAGTTTCAAGGGT
>CAVXJP010000004.1:0-320711 GCA_963762135.1 Terriglobia bacterium | reverse complement strand
GTTCCCGTCGATTCACCATACGATTCCCGCCTGTAGCTCTTAAATGTCGGCAATCGTGCCGGTGCTGTCGCCGAAGTGATCGCGCTCCAGCCCGACCTTCTGCATCAGCGTCAGGTGGAGGTTGGCGATCGGCGTACGCTCCAGCAGCGTCCGGTGTACTTTTCGGCCTGCTTCAGCTTTCCGTTGCCGCCGCCGACGATCAGGTTCGGCACCGGGTCATTGCTGTGCCAGTTGGAGTTGCTCATATTCGAGCCGTACATGAACAGCGAATGATCGAGCAGCGTGCCCTGCCCGTCCGGCGTGTCGGCCATCTTCTGCAGGAACTCGGCGAAGACCTGCAGGTGCCACTTCTGGATCTCCACCAGCTTCTTGATGCGATCGAGGTCATCGGCATGATGCGAGACCGGATGGAAGCCGTCGGTGATGTTCAGGAACGGATAAGTGCGGTTGGTGCCCTCGGCGACGGTGACGTAGGTCGCCACGCGTGTCAGGTCGGCCTGATAGGCGAGCGCCAGCAGGTCATACATAATGTTGACCTGCTCGCCGAAATCCTCCAGCTCGCCGATGGGCGCGTTGGGGATCGCGATTTTCGAAAGATTGGAGTTTTTCGCGTTCTGGGCGCGGCGTTCAATTTCGCGCACGTTCTCCAGGTAGCCGTCGAAGACTGCTTTGTCCTCGGAGCCCAGATTGCCCTTGAGCTGGTTGACGCGATCGGTGATCCGGTCCAGGATGCTGGCCAACTGGCGCGCCATCACTTCGCGTTCCTGCGGCGTATCGCCTTCGCCGAACAGCGCCAGGAAGACCTTGCGCGGGTTGTACTCCATCGGCAGCGGCGTCTTGGGATCGCGGAACGAAAGGGTGGTGAACGCTCCGCCGTTGCCGGCCGCTACTTGCACGGTGGTCTCGGAGGCGAGCTCTAATGTCGGAATCGGCGTGTCATTGCTGATGTACTTGGCCATCTCCTGGTCGAGGGCTGCGTGGTGGCCATGGTGTTGCCCGCTAGGAAGTGTGGCGCTCAGCCAGGTCGCCGGATTGCGCACGTGCACCGAGCCGGCGGCGGCCGCGTTTTCGAGGTTCCCGAACGAGGTGGTTGTATTGCTTGAACGGCTCCAGCGGCGAGGTGATCTCGTCCAACTTGTAATTGGCGCCCGAGCCGGTCGGGGTGCAGCGGTCCCACTCCGGTCCGAACTTGGTGTTGAACATGATGGCGCCGTGAGGGATGTAGAAGAAGCCCGGCGCGAAGCTTGGGGTTCGCCGCGGTCTGGGCCAGCGCCGTGGAAGCCGGCGCATGGCGCTCAGAAACGGCAGGGCGGAAATTGCGCCCGCACCCTTGCGAATCGTCCTGCGGGAGATGTGCTTCTTGGTAATGAACATGGTCTTCTCCTAATCAACTACTTGAAAACGACTTCATTCGAGGGCGTCTCCTCCGGCGGCATGGAGGACGGCGGACCCTGTTTGCGGAACGCGTTGGAGTTGATGATTCCCATCACCAGCGCGCTGAAGGTGTAATTGTCGTCTTTCGCGTCACGAACCACCTGACGCACCTGCGGCATGTCGAAGTATTCGAGTTCACGATTGACGGCGTACATCATCAGGCGCTCGGTGAGCGCTTCGACGAAGTCTTCCGGACGGCTGGCGAGCGCATCGGTGAGTTCGACCGGGCCGTCCACGTCGACCCCGCTCGACAGCGTGGTTTTGGCGTCGATGGGGGCATTATTGGCTTCGCGATCCATGGTGCGATAGGCGCCGATCGCGTCGAAATTCTCCAGCGCCAGGCCGGCCGGGTCAATCACCCCGTGGCATTGGCGGCAGGTGGACGCCTCGCGATGGATTTCCAGGCGGGCGCGAAGGGTCTTAGGCGCTTCGCCTTCCTTCTGCGAAAGGTCGGTGACGACGTTGGGAGGCGGAGGCGTCGGCGGCGTGCCGATCAACTTATCCAGCACCCAGGCGCCGCGCAGCACCGGCGAGGTGCGGTCTCCATACGAGGTCCGCATCAGCACGGCGGCCTTGCCCAGCAGCCCAAAGCGCGCCGGATCGGTCAAGGTCACCTTGCGGAACTGCGAGGTGCGCGGACCGTCGTCAATGCCGTAGTGCTGGGCCAGTCGGCTGTTCAGGAACGTCTGATCGGAGATCAGCAGGTCCACTACGCTGCGATCCTGGAGCAGCACGCTGCTGAGGAACTCGCGAACTTCCATCAGAAAATCGCCGCGCAGGGTGTTGTTGAAGCCGCGGAATAACTGCGGGTCGGGAACCACCTGGTCCAGGCTGGTGAGGTTCAGCCACTTCATGGCGAAGCTGTTCACCAGGCTTTCCGCCTTGGGGTCGGCCAGCATGCGTTTCACTTGCGCTTCGACGACTCCGGGCTGGGTCAGCTTGCCGGCTTCGGCCAGGTCGCGGAGTTCCGGATCCGGCGGGGTGTTCCACAGGAAGAAGGACAGGCGGCTGGCGAGTTCCAGATCGTTCAGCGGATATTCGCCGTTCGGGGCGGCCTTCGACTCGTTCGCCTGGATCGTGCGGAACAGGAAGTCCGGGCTGGTGAGCACGCCGGCGACGATCTCTTCGATTCCCTTGTCGAACGGTTGGTTGTTCAGTCGGCCTTCCTTATAGAAGTCCAGCAGGGCGTCGATATCGGCCTGGGTCACCGGACGGCGATAGGCGCGATGGGCCAGGTTGGTCGCGACTTCGGTGGCGCATTCGATCTCGCCGATTTTCTCCGGATCGCAGGTATAGAACAGAGGACGCGTGGTGCTGTTGGTGATGCCGGTGGGGTTATAGGGTCCCTTGATCTCGATCGCGTTGTTCTGCGGCGCGGGCAGGTTCGCCATCGGGGCGCCTCCTGAACCGCGGCCAAATCCGCCGCCGGAGACGTTGTCGTCCGACTCCACATGGGACCGGTCAATGAAACCGATCACGATGTCGTGCTTGCCGGCCAGAACGTTGACCGGAATCTTCTGGAAGCGTTCCAGGATGGTCGCCCAGCCGTCGGTGCCCTTTACGTTGGCGAGCCACAGATCTTCCTCGCCGCCGAGGTCGCCTTTGAAGACGGTCTTGCCGTCGAGCATCACCACCTGAGTTGTGCGGTTCTGCAGACCGGCGTTGTACAGGCCGATCGAGCGCTCATCAAACGCCATGCTCAGCCGATATTCGCCGTCGGCCGGGAAATTGTGCGTGAAGCGCATCGCTCCGCGGAGGCCCGGCGGGAACGGCATCGCGGGGTCGGTTCTGCCCTCCGGATTGTAGGACCAGGAGGAGATCGGCGGATGCGGGTCGCCCACGGCCTGCTTGGCGATGTGGCGCGCGGCAGTTATGTATTGCTCCAGGAAGGCGGGCGAGGTGGTGAGCGCCGAAGCGATATTGTCAAAACCGTCCACCTGCAGGTCGCGCGGCAGGACATCCTCTTCGACCTCAACGTTCAATAGGGCTTTCACCGAGGTCACGAATTCGGTGCGGTTCAGGCGCTGCGGCGGAACGTAGCCGGTGGTGCGGCCGTCGTCGTTGGCGTCGAGTTCGGCCGACATCCAGTTGCTGAAGGCGTCGATATCGGCCTGCGCCGGCTGGGGGCTGCCCGGGGGCGGCATCAGGTGGCCGCGCAGCTTCTTGAGCGCCATTTCCCAGGTTCCGGCGTTAGCGGTCGGGTCTCCCAGGCCGAGGTTGTCCATCGCCAGCCCGCCGATCTTGAGCCGCGAGTTGTGGCACCCCACGCAATACGTATTCAGCATGTTGCGGTGGGCTTCGGGACCGCCAGTGACCTGCATGCCGGATTGAGCTTCGGCGCGATCCTGGATCAGCGCGACGGTGGCCAATGTCGCCAACAGGGCGAAAGTATATAGAAGACGCTTCATGAACGGCAGCCTATCGTTGTTAAATCACCAGCTTCGGAGGGAGGAAACACACGGGTTGCAGCCCTCCATCTGTACCACAAATATATGACTGTCACAAGGATGCGGGGGTTACGGGCATGCTGGGGATCGCACCTGGCGGACCGTTGAGGCGAGGCGAGTTTTGGGCCCATGTCACACCCAGCTGGACAGTGCTTCCTATCGGTTTCCACATCATGCGAAACGACGGGGGAAACCTTCCGAGAATTTGTCCGGCGGGGAACCTGGGCGGATATCTGGTGTTAGTTCAAGGTTGGCCGACCGAAGCACGACCCGTCCGGGTTGGTTTGTTCAGCGTCGGGGACGTACTTCTTAAAGAACTCGTTGACCACGGTGGAGAAGTCCTCGGGCTGGAAGTCGCGGAAGTCCACGATGGTTTGAAGCGGCTGACCCTGCCGGGACGACATCAAATGTAGATCCTGGCCGGGACCGGTGCACCAGGCGGCGACGTCAGTCCAGGGGAGGAATTGTTTCGGGAAGTTGGTCTGGATACGGTACCAACTCACTCCGTTGCCAGAAACCGTGAGGGTGGCCTCCACACTGCGGCCTCCGAACTTCACGTTGAACGTCTTTGTGCCCGCCAAGTAATGAGGATCGGATAATACGCCTTCGAAATGACCGGTGCCGGAGGTATTGTCCTGGGCTGGACTAACCAGGGGAATCAGGAGCAGTGGAACCAGGAGCAGCGTTAGCGCCGGAATAGAGATCGATTTCATGCGAATATCTCAGGAAATCGGAGAGGAGTTCCTGCCGAAAATCTATCACATCCCACGCGGCTGGGAAAGGGGGAGGAGTGGAGGATCGCTGGGGCTCTCCGCGGACGCTTCAGGGCGCAAAGGGGTGGGTCCGGGAAAAGGCTGAGCCAGACCGACGGTTGGGCAGAGCGATAAGGGGTTTCAGGAACCCGATGGCTGCGGTTCAGGGCCGCTGACTCATGCCTGTTTCACTTTCCGCGGCGCGCCTTTCGGATTCGGCTGACCGGATCGAGTGACATCCAGAGGATTCTGATTCAGATTCGTGAGACTAAACAGACCGAGGAAGGCGCCCGCGGCTCCGATGACGCCCATAAGGGCTATTGAGATGATTTCCATGGTGATTGACTCACTTTCTCAAACAGTTTCTGACTTAGTCTAGGACATGAATACTAGCCTGCAAATGGAACGAAAGTACCATCAGAATCTAGGTATTCTACTTAGCTTTAGGCGGTTGCACTTAGAAAAGGCATAGGTCTCCTACCTGGGAGTGGTCGACCATACGAGGCGAGTTGGGTTTGCAGATGGGATCGATCAGGACCGAATGTAAGGGAAATCCCGATTTTGCGGGGCTGGCGCGGTCGGAGGTGTGGGCAGGCGGACGTCTGCATTGCGTGGCAAGCCGGTCGCGGAGTTTACGGCGAGGTAGCGCCGGGGCTCCAGGCCCGGCGAAGGGTTGCGGAAACAGAAATCCGCGCCGCTTGGGGTGATGGTCCAGCGACGATCCTTCGCCCGCTCCCGGCCAATAGGCGATAGACTAAGCAAAATCAAATGACGCTTTCCGCGGGGGACAAACTCGGGCCCTATGAGATCGTTGAAGCGATCGGCCAGGGCGGGATGGGCGCGGTCTATCGAGCTCGGGACACACGGCTCGGCCGGGATGTCGCGATCAAAGTCAGCGATCAAAAGTTCGGCGAGCGCTTCGAGCGGGAAGCGCGCGTCATCTCATCGCTCAATCATCCCAACATCTGTACGCTGTACGACGTCGGACCGAACTACCTCGTGATGGAACTGGTCGAGGGGCAGACGCTGGCCGAACGCATCCGCGAGGGAGCGATTCCTCTCGAGGAATCGCTGAACGTGGGCAAGCAGATTGCCGATGCCCTCGAAGCCGCGCACGAGAAGGGCGTCGTGCATCGGGACCTGAAGCCGGGCAATGTCATGATCCGGACGGACGGGTCGGTGAAGGTGCTGGACTTTGGGCTGGCAAAGGTGGCGCAGCGGGGCTCGGCGAGCGATAGCGACAATCCGGATCTTTCGCCGACGATCTCGATGGCAGCGACGCAGGCGGGTGTCGTACTCGGCACCGCGGCCTACATGTCCCCCGAGCAGGCGCGCGGTAAACCGGTCGACAAGCGCGCCGATATATGGGCGTTCGGTGTGGTCCTTTATGAGATGGTCACCGGCAAGAGGTTGTTCCAAGGCGAGGACCTGACCGATACGCTGGCGAGCGTGGTGAAAATCGATCCAGACCTGAGCGCGGCGCCCATTGAGATTCAGCCGTTGCTGAAGAAATGCCTGGAGAAGGATCCGAGGAAGCGGCTGCGCGACATCAGCGGCGTGGAGCTATTGCTCGACGCTGGGTTGACCGAGAGTCAACTGCGGGCGGCGTCCGAGTCCGGCGAACGTGTTTCGGCGGATGCGGCGAAGGTGGCCGCGGCGAAATCCCGGCTGATTCCGTGGGCGGTCGCTGCGGGCGCCATTGTCCTATTGGGAATCGTTTCGTTCGCGCTGACGCGTACTGAGCTACCGGACCGGCCCTTGAAGCGGTTCAGTGTGGACCTGGGTCCGAATGCGATACGAACTCCGCGAAAGACGGTGATCATCTCCCCGGACGGGACTCGCATTGCCTATGCCGGCCGAGGCAATGGCGGTATGAACGTTTACACGCGCCGCCTGGATCAACCTGGCGAAACGCTGCTGGCGAGCGATGCGAGTGAGTTCCCGATCTTATTCTTCTCGCCGGATGGGGCGTGGGTGGGGTATATGGCCGGTGACGGGAATCTCAAAAAAGTATCGGTAGACGGCGGCGCCCCTCTCGGGCTCGGGATCCAGAGTGGGCAAATCGCCGCGGCCAGTTGGGCGGACGACGATACGATCCTGCTTGGCGGAGTGACCGGTTTGTTGCGCGTGTCGGCGACCGGGAAGATGCCCGAGCAACTTACGGAAGGAATCGACGTTTTCCAGGACGTTCTGCCGGGATCCGGCGCCGTGCTGTTCAATGCAGCCCCCGCTGCTGGTCAAGCCCCGTCCAGCTTGGACAGTTTGGAGATCAGAGTGTTGGATCTGGCCAGCGGGGAGAGCAAGGTTCTGGTGGATGCAGGCTATTTCCCGCGGTATGTGCCCACATTCGGAGAGACCGGGCACGTCATCTACATCTCCCAAGGGACCTTGTTTGCGGCGCCTTTTGACCCGCGCAGCCTGGAACTGTTGGGGGCGCCCACGCCGCTGCTGAGCGATATCGCCGCTGATTCGGACGTAAATTTCGGCGGTGGACAGTACTCGGCGTCTGATGAGGGCACACTGGTGTACCTCGCCGGCGGCGGTGGGGAAGGATCGTATCCCATCTCTTTCATGGATGCGGAAGGGGCTTTCACTCCGGTGGTGGCGCAGCCGGGCCTCTATGGCGCGCCGCGCCTCTCCCCCGATGGGCGGCAATTGGCCTATATCGCTCCCGGAGCGAATGGCTCCGACCTATGGGTCACGGATCTGGAACGGAAGACGCCGACGCAGGTTACCTTCATCGGGACCGTCAATTTCGAGGTTGCCTGGGCGCCGGATTCCATGCATTTGGTCTATGGCGACGGGAATGCGCTACGGTGGATCCGTTCCGACGGAGCCGGGGAATCGCAGTTACTGGCGGACGACCTTTCCGGCCCGAGAGCGACCTCTTTCGTGAGGACCGGCGAGAACAGTGGCCGGCTGATGTTTTCCGTAACCACCAACGGTTTGCCGGACTCGTTGAGCATGCCCATCGACCTGAGCGATCCCGAGGCGCCGGTAGCCGGGGACCCGGAGCCGTTTCTAACCGAGCCCGGGCTGGTGGAAGTGGATGGAGCCTTCTCTCCCGATGGCAAGTTCATCGCTTATGCAAGCAACGAATCGGGCGCCGAGCAAATCTTTGTGCGCCCGTTTCCGGGGCCGGGTGGCCGCTGGAAAGTGTCGACCAACGGCGGCAAGTTCCCGGCGTGGGCCGCGGATACGAATCAATTGTTTTTCCTCGGCGGGGATGACCGGATCATGGTCGCCGACTATACGACCGAGGGGGATTCGTTTTCGGTAGGGAATCCGCGGGTGTGGTCCCAGCGGCAGGTTCGCCGTAACGGTGTGCGCCAGAGTTTCGATGTGACGGCGGATGGCAAACACGTGGTGGTGTTTCCGCAGGCGGAGGCGGAAGCCTCGGAGGGGAATCTGCACGCGACGTTTTTGTTGAATTTCTTCGATGAGCTGAGGAGGCGGGCGCCGGTGGAGTAAGAGACGGCAGCGGTCAGGGGCAGACAGTCGGTCTGTGGCGCCTGCGCGGGGAGGGTTGTGGCTGGTTGGACGGCTACGTTGCGCTCCCTTGAGGTCGCGGTTCTGAAGGGGCTGCGGCGGGCGCCGGTGGAGTAAGAGACGGCAGCGGTCAGGGGCAGACAGTCGGTTTGTGGCGCTTGTGCGGGGAGGATTGTGGCTGGTTGGAAGGCTACGTTACACTCCCTTGCGGTCGCGGTTCTGAACGGGCTGCGGCGGGCGCCGGTGGAGTGAGAGACGGCAGCGGTCAGACGTCGGGCGGTGGGGGCGTATGAGTCCGAGAAAGGCGGTTCTGATGAAAGCGTTGTTGTTGCTGGTGATACTTGCGGGCATCCCGGTGGAGGCGCAGTGGCTGGATCATCCGGATCCGAGCATCCCGCGGAATGAGGACGGGTCGCCGAATCTGGAGGCTCCCACGCCAATACAGGACGGCAGGCCGGATCTGAGTGGCTTGTGGGAGATGGAGCGGACGAACTCGGAGGAGTGGAATCGTTTCGGCGGGGCGGGCTTCACGGATATACAAATTGATTTGTATGACATTTCCGCCCACGCGGTAAACGTTCACTGGGGCGCCTACGCCCCGGGTCAGGAGCCTTTCACCGAAGCAGGGGCGCGAGCCTTCCAGCAAAACGTTGCCGCCGGGATGAGCACGCAGGCGCAATGTCTTCCCAGCAGCATCCCGCTGGATCTGTTCACGTTCCTGTTTAAGATCATTCCGACACCGCGGGAGGTGCTGATGCTGACGGAGTGGGACGATCCGGCTCGGCAGATCTTTACCGACGGGCGCAGCCTGCCAGAGGATCCGAGTCCTGCGTGGATGGGGTATTCGGTGGGTTCATGGGATGACGATACGTTCGTTGTGGAGACGATTGGCTTCACCGACCGGGCCTGGCTGGATCTCATGTCTCACCCGCGCAGCGAGGCGATGCGCGTCACCGAACGCTATCATCGGCGCGATTTCGGGCACATGGATGTGGAGATCAGGATGGAAGATCCGGTGTACTATACCGAGCCAATCCTGATCCGAACCTCGGCGCATTTGATCCCGGATAGCGAGTTGCTGGAATTTGTCTGCAATGAAAACGAGAAGGACCAAGATCAGCAGAGTCCGTAGCGCGGTCCCCTTGAGTTTAAAAATGGGGGACAGACACCGTTTTCGCACAGCAAGTCGTTGTGAGTGTTCACACCTCCAAGGCGAAAACTAGTTGTCTGTCCCCATTTTTCACATCGATCCCGATAGACCAAGTGAAACCTAATGCCTCTTTCTCCTGGCGAAAAACTCGGGCCGTATGAGATCGTTACGGCGATTGGCAAGGGTGGCATGGGCGAGGTGTATCGCGCCCATGACTCCCGGGTCGGTCCCGACGTGGCGGTCAAGGTTTCCGAGCAACGTTTCGGAGAGCGCTTCGAACGCGAGGCCCGCGCGATTGCGGCGCTGAACCATCCGAATATTTGCACGTTGTTCGATGTCGGTCCGAACTACCTGGTGATGGAGTTGGTCGAGGGGCAGACGCTCGCCGAACGCATTAAAGAAGGTGCGATTCCGCTGGAGGAATCTCTCAACATCGCCCGACAGATTGCGGATGCGCTCGAAGCCGCGCATGACAAGGGGATCGTCCATCGGGACCTGAAGCCGGGCAACGTCATTGTCAAAGAAGACGGTTCCGTGAAGGTCCTCGACTTCGGATTGGCGAAGGTGGCGCGAGCTTCGTCTGCGAGCGGGGACGCGGCGCATGGCGCCGACGCCACACCAGAACTGTCTCCGACCATCTCGATGGCTGCGACCCAGGCCGGTGTGATCCTCGGCACTGCCGCCTATATGGCTCCGGAGCAGGCGCGTGGGAAGCCGGTGGATAAGCGCGCGGATATCTGGGCGTTCGGAGTCGTCCTCTATGAAATGGTCACCGGGCGGAAGCTGTTCGCCGGGGAGGACCTGACGGAGACGCTCGCGTCGGTGGTCAAGGTCGATCCCGATCTCAGTACAGCGCCGTTTGAGCTGCGCAAGCTGTTCGCCAAGTGCCTGGAGAACGATCCCAGAAAGCGGTTACGGGACATCGGGGACGTCTGGGAGTTGCGGCAAGAGGAAACCCGGTGGCAGCCGTGCCCGAACCCCCGCCTGCCGCAGGACGGGACTGGCTGTGGTCGGCAGGCGGAGCGTTGGTAGCGGTCCTGGCGGGCGCGGGATTGGGGTCCTGGTTCCTGTCGGCTCCGGCCGACCCTCTGCCGGTGGTCAACTTCACCACCGCTTTGCCGCCCGGCGGCATGGGCGTCATCCTTCCGTTAACCTTCAGCCACGATGGCTCGAAGCTGGTCTTTCCGGTGGGGTCGACCGATCAGCTCTACATCCGGGCCCTGGACAACCCCATAGCCACGCCCATCGCCGGGACGATATCCTCCTTCGCGACCTTCTCTCCCGATGACAAATGGATCGCGTTCAATAACGGAGAGAAGATTCAGAGGGTTCCCGTCTCCGGCGGCGCGGCCCTGCCGGTCTACGAGGGGGAGGTTGTGGGCGATCCCATTAGCTGGAGCGAGGATGATTCCATCTACTTCAACGCGCAAGATGGGAGCCTCCAGCGTGTGGCGGCGACAGGCGGTCAGCCGCTCCACACCCGGCACCGGTTACCGGATATACGGGCGTAGCGGATCGCTGTTCGTGGCGCCCTTTGACCTGGGAACGCTGGAAGCGGGTCCACCGGTTCCGGTTCTTCAGGGCCTTATGGGAGCCGAGGGCCTGGGGGTTTTTGGAGTCTCCGAAACCGGGTCGCTCGCGTACCTCAGCGGTGCATTGCGCCCTGAGTTAGATCTTTCCTGGGTGGACCGGCAGGGCGTGGAACAATCGATTCCGACTCCTTCGCGGCCCTATGGCGGGATTCGCCTTTCGCCGGATGGTGGACGCATCGCGATGCAGGTGGTGGATATTACCGGTGTGATCAGCGTGGACGATTGGGTCTACGACTTAGAGCGTCGAACCTTCAACAAGGTCACCTTTGAAGGCATCCACATTTCCCCGGTGTGGAGCACCGACGGAAAGCGCTTGATTCACACTTCGGGAACAATGGGGGGCGTGAGCCTGTGCCTTACTTCGTCCGCTGCCGACAGCAGTGGGGAACCGATCCCATTGTGGGAAGACAACCTTGGGTTCCTCCCGTCGTCTTTGTCCTCGGGTGGGGTTTTGATCGGGAACCGTCCGGCCGCCAGCCCAGGCAACAGACTTCCCGGCAATCAGCTGGCGGTGCTGCAAATCGATCCCGGCGGCACGTCTGCCACCGGGGAATTGGAGCCCTTCCTCGACGCGCGCTTCCTGCGCACCGAGGCGCAGTTTTCCCCCGATGGAAAATTGGTCGCGTTTCAGTCCGACCAGACCGGCGTGAATGAAATTTATGTGGTTCCCTACCCCGGGCCGGGTGGCATCGTACAGATCTCGAATAGCGGCGGTACGCAGCCTCGCTGGAATCGCAACGGCCGGAGCTGTTCTTCCGGAATGGGGACAAGATGATGGCGGTGGATGTTGAAGTATCCGGCTCCACGCTTCGCGCCCTGACTCCGCATGAGCTTTTCGAGAAAGCCAGCCTCGACTACGATGTTTCCCTCGACGGCAACCGCTTCCTGATGATGAAACCTGCTACCGGCGCGGGCACGAGTACGCAGCCCAACGAGTTGCACCTGATCCCGAACTGGGATGAGGAGCTGCGTCGGCTGGTGCCGCTGGAGTGAGGGAAGGAGATCGCGAGCGGGCGCCCAGTTCTACTGGTACGGAGACCCATCGCTACAACTGACCGGTCACGGCCGGCAAATCGTTTGGGTTGCAGTAGACGGATCCTGCGAGCGAGGGCTGAAGGCCCTCCGCAAGCTGAACCTCGCCCCACATCGGGACGCGGATGCGGAGATCCGCGCCACTTGGGTGTGGGCGGCGATTTGGTGGCGGGGGTAACGTCGCCCGGTTCAGGAACGCCAAACAGTCATATGCTATAGCTGTGCGCGGAGATGAGTAAGTCGAGCGCGCGGGGCCCCAATTCGAGGCCACATGGGCGTTGGTCCGCGTAAGGGAATAAAATGTGCGGTGGCGGCCAATCTGCATCGCCACGCCAATTGGGGCATACTGCACTGAGGGGAAGACACCGAAACATGCTGAATTCAAACAAGATTGCCTTTTGGGGGGCGGGCGTCATCGTGACGCTGACCCTGATAACCACGATCGTTGCGCAATCGCCCGGGGGTGCGAGCCCGGTGACGGCGAAGGTCCTCGAGACGGCGGGCACGGCCAATGACGCGATGCCGGGGACTTGGCTGACCTACGGGTTGTCGCAGAACGAACAGCGCTATAGCGAGCTGACGCAGATCAATGAGTCGAACGTCGGGAAGCTGGGGCTGGCTTGGTCAGGGTCGCTGATGGAGGAGGGGGGCCGCGGTGGCACCGAAGGCACTCCGCTGATGTGGAACAACACGATCTATCAGCCGATGGACAACAGCATCGTGTACGCGTTCGACGCGAAGACCGGCAAGCAGAAATGGATGTACGACGCCGATATCGATCCCATCACGCAGCGCCACATGTGCTGTGGCACGCACAACCGCGGACTGGCGATCTCGAACGGGATGCTGATCCTGGCGGCGAACGACGCGCGGCTGATCGCGCTGGACGCAAACACCGGCAAAGAGTTGTGGAAGACCAAGATCGCCGAGATCAGTGATTACTACTCGCTGACCATCGCGCCGCGCATCGCCGGCGACAAGATCATCATCGGGGTGGCCGGCGGCGAGTACTTCATTCGCGGATTTTTTGCGGCCTACAACCTAAAGGACGGGTCCCTGGCGTGGAAGTTCCACACGGTGCCTCCGGCTCCGGGCCAGCCGTTTGAGGACGCGGCGCAGGAAGCGGCAGCGAAGACCTGGACCGGCGATTGGGCCAAGTACGGCGGTGGCGGTTCGGTATGGGACGGACTGGTCTATGACGCCAAGAACAATTTGGTGATCGCGGGAACCGGCAACGCCGAGCCCTGGCCGCAGGAGTTGCGCGGGATCCCGAAAGAGGATTGGGGCAAGTACGACAACCTTTATACGTGCTCGATTGTCGCCGTGGATGCGGACACCGGCAAGCTGAAGTGGTACTACCAGACGGTGCCGACCGATAGCTGGGATCTGGACGCGGTGGGCGGCTTCATCATGGCCGACATCGAGATCGACGGGAAGATGCGTGAGGTGATCATGCAGGCTCCCAAGAGCGGCGTGTTCTATATCCTGGATCGCACCAATGGCGAGTTCATCTCGGCCGAGCCGTTTGTGCCGATCAATTGGGCGACCGGCTTCGATAAGAACAATAACGGCAAGCCGATCATCAATCCGGACGCGTTCTACGATCAGGAGACCGTGGTGCAGATCTACCCGGGCGGCGGCGGCGCGCATAATTGGGCGCCGATGTCCTACAACCCGAACGCGGGTCTGGTGTACCTGCCCTACAGCGCGGGCAGCTACACGTTCACCGCGGCGGCCGAGCCGGACGTCAACGCCGGCGGCGGCGCGCATGGACTGGGTCGCGCGGGTCAGGATGTGGAGCGGATCACGCCGATGCCGATCTGGGGTCCGGAGAACCTGGGCCGCAGCGGACTGCAGGCACGCGATCCGAAGACCAACCAGATCAAGTGGGTGAAGGAAGGTCGCGGATCGGCGATCGGAGGCGGGACGCTCACCACGGCCAGCAATCTGTTGTTCCAGGTCGCGGGCACTTCGCTGTACGCCTATAAGGCGGATACGGGTGAGGAATTGGCCGAGGTACAGACCGAGCTCGGCGGGGTGGCGCCTCCGATCACCTATGTGGTGGACGGCGAGCAGTACATTGCGTTCGCGACGCGCAGCCACTTCCTGGCGATGAAGCTCGGCGGGACGGCGAAGTTCCCTGAAGCTCCTCCGCGCCCGGCCTTCGGCAAGGGCAAAGGCAAGGGCGGCGCCGCCAAGGGTAAGGGGAAAGGCAAGGCGGCCCCGGCTCCCGCGGAAGAACTGCACGGCAACGATCAGTAGTCGGGCAAGTACATGACCGGCGAGAACGCCGGTTTGCGATCGATGCGAGAAAGCCGCGGCCCAAGAGACCGCGGCTTCGCTATTTGTGGACGTAGGGATGTTGTCCGGCAGCCTACTTTTTGGTGGCTTTATTGAGGGCCTTTGAGCCAGGCTCGGCGGAGTAGATGTTGCCTTGCGGATCGACAGCAATGTTGTGCGCGCGGCCGAAGCCGGTGACGACGTCGATGACTTTGCCGTCCCTGGCGATGGTCACCGCATTGGCGTCGACGTCGCCTATATATAAGGTGTCGTCGGGGGTAATGGCGAGGCCGGACGGCTTGCTCAGGCCGGTCCATTCGCCGACGTAGTTTCCGTCAGGATCCAGGATCACGATGCGCTCGTTTTCGCGATCGGCGACGAGCATGCGGCCCTTGGAATCGAAGACGATCGCGTGGGGCAGATTGAATTGGCCCGGACCGGCACCCTTCTCGCCGCCGATGATCTTCTTGAAGGCGCCGTCCGGGCTGAAGACCACGATGCGCGAGTTCCCGTAGCCGTCGGTGACGTAGACATCGCCGTTTGGCGCAAAGGCGACGTCGCTGGGGCGGTTGAACAAATCTTTCGAGGTGTTATCGCCGGCCTCGCCGCGCTTGCCGAGCGTGAGCAGCAGGTCGCCGTTGGGGGAGAACTTATAGACGACGTTGTCGGCCGAGTCGGTTGTCCAGATGTTGCCGTCGGCGTCGAAGTCGATGCTGTGCGCGATACGGTAGAGGCTGTTATCGCCCCAAGAGTTCACCACTTTGCCGTCAGGGGTCATCTCCACAACGTTGGGAGCCGCGCGGCGTAGCGCGAAGACATGCCCGTTGTGGACAGTGACTGAAGAGACCGAGCCCCATTCGAGCCCATCGGGAAGCCGGCCGAAGCTGGCAACCTCATAACTTCCGCCTTGCGCGAGAGCGACCATCGCCGCCGTCAGGATCAGTGCAGCCCGTTTCATGAATGGCAGTATACACCTCCGGGGCTCCACTCCCCAGGCCGGGGAACGAGCTCAAGAAGAGCGTGCTGGGCGATGAGGGTTCCTTTCGCGGGGCATGGCCCCGCGCCACGTTCGGGTCCTATGGGATCGAGCAGGGCATGGCCCTGCTCCATGATTGCGCCGGACGGGATTTCGCGGGGCATGGCTCCGCGCCACGTTCGGGTCCTATGGGATCGAGCGGGGCATGGCCCTGCACCATGGTTGCGCCGCACGGGATTTCGCGGGGCGTGGCCCCGCGCCACGGTTGGATCCTACGGGATCGAGCAGGGCGTGGCCTCGCGCCACGTTGTGCCGCCCGGGGTCAATGGACGACCCGAACCCGAGCTCATCGCGATTCTTCAAATCGAAACAAAGAGAGGATTCTGCCGATTTTTAAATATTGACACGGACGAATATAGCGAACAATACGACATTATACGAAGGGAACAGTGGGGGAAATATAGGCTACTCATGGCAGAGAAACATAGCCTAAAGACCGGGATAGACGGGTCACCAAGGGCATGTGACACTGAACGTACTCGGCGCGATAGCGCCCCGCACCGATGACAATAACCTTTTTATCATCAGCTAGATACAGAACTGTATCGCGCTATTCATGGGATCGAAACCATAGCGCGATTCAACAGTCGGAACCATACACAGGGGCGCCAGAGTACATTCAGATTTCATTCTAACGTCACGGCCCATTCACATATTATTCACATACGCTCCGTGGCGTCAATACATTTGTTGAGGATTATTTCAAGGAGTTGATTTATGTCACTTCGATGGCTCTTCTATATCAAGTTGTGCATCACATTTCTCTGCCTCGCCACGGTAGCGGCGGCGCAAGAACCGACGGCCAGCATCAGCGGCCAGGCGATAGATTCCTCGGGGTTCTCCATTGCGGAAGCCTCGATCACCCTGACCAACATTCAAACTCAAACCTTTGACCAGACGGTCACGGACGACAACGGCACCTTTGAACTGAACGATCTGTCGCCGGGCACCTATAGCCTCCGGGTTTCGCGTTCGGGCTTCTCAACCTACGTACGCACAATCACGCTGCAGGAAGCGGAAGAGGTGAATCTAGAGATCGACATGGAGCTTTCCGCGGTGCTGCAAACGGTGGTCGTCAATGGCGGCACGATGCTGGGAGCGACGCCGGAGCCTTCACAGACCGACGTCTTCCTATCCGCCCAAACACTGCGGGTGATCAACCGCACGCAGATGGACATGCTGGGACCGGTCGCGGGCGCCGCGCAGGTGCTGAACCTGGCTCCGGGCGCGCGCGTCACCGGCTACGGCAACACGGGAGCGACGAAGTACACGCTTTCGCTGAACGGATTGAATCAGGGCTGGGGCGGCTACGGCGGCTATACGGCCAGCGCGGCGCTGGGCGTGACGTTTGACGGCATTCCGGTGGTGGATCCGGCGACGGGCCTGTGGCAATCCGCGACGCTTCCTCAGATGCAGATGATCCAGGACACGGTGGTGACGTACGGGCCGGGCGATCCGGCAAACCGCTGGTACACCAACGTCGGCGGCGCGGTGGAGTTTACACCGCTCCAGCCGGGCAATCGGCAGCATGGCGACCTGATGCTCACTTACGGCAAGTTCAACCAGAAGAACGCGATGTTCGACTACGGCACGGCGGAGTACAAAGGCTGGTCGACCATCTTTGCCGGCGGCGCGGGCCAGGGGAACAGCTTTCGTGTGGCTCCGGACGGGTTCCAAAGCCCGAACAAGAACCTGGCGTTCTACAACAAGACGCTGAAGAAGATCGGGCTCAGCACGATCGACTTCGGTGTTTATTACGTGCATAGCGCAGGGTACCGATCCCAGGTGATCCCGACCTCGGCGGTCAATGGCATCACGATGGACGGCGCGGCGAACTCGCAACTGTATAGCCAGGCGACGTCCGGCTTCTACAGCATCATTCCGTTTAACTCCTACAACAAGTACGACACCAACGGGATGGGCATGGTTCATGCGCGAGAGAACATTCATTTGAGCGATGAATGGCAGCTCCAGAACCTGACCTGGTTCATGGACATCCACCGGCTGCACAACCGGCTGGCGGATGTCTACAATCCGGGCCCGCAGGCGTTTGAGTGGAACAATCCGCATACGGGGACCTACGGCGACCAGGTGCAGCTCACGCACACGGTAATGAAGAACGTGTTCAATTTCAGCGCCTACTTCATTCACTCCGATTACAACTCGCGGAATAACTTCTACAACACCGCGTATGGCGGGGCCGGCGGGGAGCAGATCGTCAATATCGGGGGCCGGTACCGATCCAGCTACTTCCTGCAAAATGTCGGCGCAGTGTCGGTTCAGGATGCCTTCCATCCGACGTCCAAGCTGACTATCACGCCGGGCATTCAGATGAACTACTTCTCCACCCGCTTCCATGACGGCGGGATACAGGACTTCACGTTCGCGCCGGGCGTGGTTTCCGATAGCCACTGTCCTGTGAATGGGGTGTCGACTCCCGGCAACACGACGAACCAGAGCGCCAGCTGCCCGTATTACGCGGCTCGCAACGGCTTCACGCCTTCGGTCAACGCCAGCTATCAGGCGCTGCCATGGTTATCGTTTTATGGCGGCTTCTCGGAGGCGTTGACTGGCCCTCCGCTGGGAGGCGGTGGCGGTCTGTTCCAGAAGGTGGATCCGCGCTCGTACCATCTGCAACGCTCCAAGTACGGCCAGCTCGGATTCAAGATTCATACCGAGGGACGCGGGCTGTTAATAACCTGATCTGGGGCGCGAATCTGTTCGACGATCAATTTCAGCAATCAGCTGATCAACATTGAATTGTCGAACGGCGGCTACATCGCTGCGAACGGCGCGGCCCATTACCAGGGCTTGAACTACTTCCTGGACGCGGATCCGGCACGGAACCTCCACGTCTTCGTCAACGGGGCCCTGGAAGGAGCGCATTACAAGCAGTACGTCTCGGGCGACGGCGTGAACTACAACGGTCTCCCGGTCTCCTATGTGCCCCATTCGACGTTCAACATGGGCGCGACATATCACGTTAACTTCCTTGGGGTCCCACTGGTTCCGATCGCGTCCTATCAGTTCGTGGGGCAGCAGACCATCTTCAACAATGTGCTGGCCGCGCCCACGCGGAACAAGATGAATTCCTATGGGACGATGAACCTCGGCCTCAGCGCCACCTTCCAGCACGTCGACTTCATCATGAATGCGCTCAATGTGCTGAACAAACAGTACAACCAGTACAGTTACATTTCCTCCGGCGGCTACTTCGCAACGCCGAACGGAGGTTACCAACTTGCCTATCCAGGCGCTCCGTTCACGGTATACGGAAGCGTCCGGTTCAAGTTCTGATGCAGTGAATCGTGCCTGGACCCGGTCTCGATCTCGGAGGGCCGGGTCCGGGCACGGATGCACGCAGAACGCAAAGGCCATCGGGCCGCCATGGGTCAGTGCTCTCCATGGAGACCGGATGGTTTTTAAATTGCTCCCCGTTTACCGTGCAAGGCGCGGTTCGGGACGTTATGCGCCGGTGGCTTTCGCCGGAGCCATGGCCCGGACGGCCGCGGCGATTTCATCGACCGCTCTCTGCGCGCCTTCGGTAGCACCCAGCATATTGATAAACGGATGAATCATGCCTTCGTAGCGGGTGTGAGAAACCAGGCACGCCGGCTTCCTGCAAGCGGCGGGCATATGCCTCGCCTTCATCGCGAAGGGGATCGCATTCGGCGGTGATGATGAGGGCGGGCGGGAGTCCGCTCAGGTCTTCGAGAAACGCGGGTGAGACATGAGGATGACGGGCGTCCCCGGGCTCCGCGAGGTAATGCTCCGTGAACCAGTTCATGGCGGACGCCGTAAGGAAATGATCCTCGGCGAATTCCTTGTGAGACGGCGTGTCTTGGGAGGAGAGGTCGGTAACCGGATAAACCATCACCTGCAAGGCGAGGGCGGGACCTTCTGCTTCGCGGGCACGGGCGGAGATCACGGTCGCCATGTTTCCACCGGCGCTGTCGCCGGCGATGGCCAGACGCTCCGGGTCGATCCCGAGCGATTCGGCGTTGGCAGCGGTCCAGCGAGTCGCGTCCTCGGAGTCCTCGAGCGGCACGGGGAATTTAACCTCGGGGGAACGGCGGTAGTGCACGGCAACCACCACGGCTTCGGCTCGGCGGGCGAGGGCGCGGCACAAATTATCGTGGGTTTCGAGATCGCAGACGACCCAGCCGCCTCCGTGCATATAAACGACGCCAGGGAACGGGCCGTCACCTTTGGGCGTATAGATGCGGACCTCGATCTCACCGGAACGAACGGGGATCTTGCGCGTGTCGACGCTGGCGACCGGCTCAGGCTCGCCGGCCAGTTGTACGAGACCGTAAGCGCTTTCACGCGCGGCCTCTACCGGAAGCGTTTCGATAGGCGGTGCGCCGGCTTCCGCCATGGCTTCGAGGATGGCTCGCAATTCGGGGGCAAGTTTGGGACTGAGCATTGGTATCGACCCTTTCCGACTGACCACTGTAGCAGGATGTTGCGACCATCGAAGGTGCGTTTTGTTCGCCTTTCCGGACAGGAGGAGTTCTCGCTGAGTCGTACCATGAGATTTTGTAAGTGAAGGTAGGGTTAGGTGGAGCCCGGTTTGAGGGCCTACGCGATCGACGGTGTGCCGGAGTGGGCGAATGCGTTGCGCTCCCTGGCGGTCGCGGTTCCGAACGGAGCTGCGCGGGAGTGGCGACGGCCACGCTTCGGGGCCCAAGGGACGTTCACCGCCAGTCTGAAGCTCGCCCCACGCGGGTGCTGCCGGCTGGCCGCCAGGAGGCTCATTTTTAATTTTCGATGAACATCACCGAATTCAGTCTTGTGCTCGGCGCCGGTGCGTTTGCGGCGGGTTTCCTTGGGTCGCTAACCGGCCTGGGAGGGGGCGTCATCATTGTTCCGCTGCTGACGCTCGGAATGGGCGTGGACATTCGCTACGCGATCGGCGCGTCCTTGATTTCAGTGATCGCGACCTCGTCGGGCGCGGCCTCGGCGTATGTAAAGGAAGGCTATTCCAACATTCGGATCGGCATGTTTCTCGAGGTCGCGACGAGCATTGGCGCGCTGTTTGGCGCGTACCTCGCGGCGCTGATCTCTACGCAAATCATTGGCGCGGTGTTCGGCGTGGTGCTATTGCATGCCGCCTATCACTCCTTGAAGCATCATCAACAGGAAATCCCTTGTGATGAAGATACGCCGAAGGACCGGATCGCGACCTGGCTGCGGATGCATGGCGAGTATCCGACACGAGAGGGTCCACGCAGGTATTGCGTGCAGGCGGTGCCGATGGGATTCGGACTGATGTTCGGGGCAGGAACGCTTTCCGGACTGCTGGGCATCGGCTCCGGCGCGCTGAAGGTGATGGCGATGGACCGGGCCATGCGGCTCCCGTTCAAGGTGTCCAGCACGACGAGCAACTTCATGATCGGGGTGACCGCGGCGACCAGCGCCGGCGTGTATCTGAGCCGTGGTTATATCGATCCGGGGCTGGCGATGCCGGTGGTGTTGGGTGTGCTGGCGGGGTCGTTCCTGGGCGCGCGATTCCTGACCGGGGCGAAGGTTGAGTTGCTGCGGAATATCTTCGCGGGATTGGTCGGGCTGCTGGCGCTTGAGATGTTATACAGCAGTTGGAAAGGGAGTCTGTAGAGTGAGGCAAGAAGCTGTTTCGCGCCAGAATCCGTCGCCGAATGATGTATCTCCAAATGACGGGTGGAATGACGCGCGGGTTGAGATCATCATGGGCAACCTGCTGCGGGCGGGCGTCATCCTTGCCGCCGCTGTAGTGCTGTTGGGGGGCATCGCGTATCTGCTGCAAAGTGGAGGTTCCCAGCCCACCTATCACGTCTTCGAAGGCGAGCCGGCGGATTTGCGCAGTCTGCAGGGGATCGTGAGCGATGCGTTTGCGTTCCAGGCTCGCGGGGTGATTCAGTTGGGGCTGTTACTCCTGATCGCAACGCCGATCGCGCGGGTGTGTTTTTCCGTGTATGCGTTTGTGCGCGAACGGGACGGATTCTATGTGGCCGTCACGCTGATCGTACTGGCGACCCTGCTGTACGGGCTCACTGGAACATAAACGGCACTTGCCGCCGGGCGGAGTGTGAATTTCAGGCGCTAGCAGGGCGAGCCAGTTGCGCAGCGAACTGCTCCAGAGCGTCAGCCAGTTCCGATGTCATCGACAGGTGCGGCGTGTGGTCGGTGTCGAGTTCCACGACATCGGCGCATCCGACCTCCGCGCTCATTCTCCGTTGCAGCGGCGGGGGAATGGCGCGATCGCGAAGGCAGCGGACGTAATAGCGAGGAATAGCATCGAGGGTCCCGGCGGGGATGGACACCGGCGTTACATAGGGCGCGACGGCCTGAGGTCGCTGGCGCTCAGCGGCCCATGCGGCGATGTCCTCGGAACAGGATCCGTAGAGCGCATTGCGAACCGCGGCATCGGACATCGTCGCCACCGGAGGATCACCTTCGATGACGACATTCGCCTGCACCTGGTCCCCGGCGCCTTCCGGCAGTTGGGTGAGTTCGAGAAGGCTTTGCCCGTCTTGAGGCGCGAAGGCGGCCACATAGACAATTGCGGCTACCCGGTCAGGACATCGCGCCGCGGCTTGCGTTGCGATCACTCCGCCCATGCTGTTGCCCACAAGTATTGACGGATGGGAGTCACCTTCCAGCGCTTCGACCACGCGGGCCGCGCAGGAATCGAGCGTGATGTCTCTCGCGGGGGTCTGATCCTCGCCGGCGCCGGGAAGATCCGGGGCCTCGACAGTGTGTCCCGCGGCGGTCAGGATTTTTGCGAGGGGTCCCCAAACCCAGCCACCGCTAAAGGCTCCGTGCACCAGAACGAATCTTGCCATCGAGTCTCCTTTTGCTCCTGCTGAACGATCGTTTCCCGCGGGCGGGGCCAGCGTATCACACCAGAAGGGAGTGGAAAACGCACATTTCGATGCAGGCTCCGGAGCGTTCAAATCGCAGGCAACTTCAGCCGGAGTGGGGATTGGGATATAATTCGCCCTGTTATCCCCCGAGCCGAGGAGCACATCACCATGTCCCTGTTGAGATTCAAACACACGTTCAAGATCGCGCAAATGGTTGGCGCCGCGGTGGCGCTACTGGCGCTGATGGCGCCGAACGCGATCACCCAGCGAAACGCAAAAAATCAGGACTGGCAGCACTACGGGAGCGACATCAAGAACACCCGTTATTCGCCGCTGGATCAGGTGGACGCAAGCAACTTCTATAAGCTGGAGCCGGCCTGGACCTTCAGCACGGCGAATCTCGGCCCGACGGTGGAGACGAATCTGGAGTCGACGCCGCTGGTGGTCGACGGCGTGATGTATTCGACCGCCGGGAGTCGTCGGGATGTGGTGGCGCTGGACGCCGCGACGGGCGAGCTGCTGTGGACGCATCGCGAAGATGAGGGCCGGCGCGCGCAGGCTTCGCCCCGGCGCCTGTCGGGTCGCGGGCTTTCCTATTGGGCTGACGGCAATGACAAGCGCATCATCTATTTCACGACTGGGTACCAGATGGTGGCGCTGAACGCCGAGACCGGCGAGCGCATTCCGAGCTTCGGGAAAGACGGGATGGTCGACCTGATGCTGGACGACGATCAGGAGATCGATCCGCTGGCCGGCGACATCGGCATTCATTCTACGCCGGCGATCGGCAATGACACGATCGTAGTGGGCGCGGCGCATCGTCCGGGGGGCACGCCGAAGAGCAAGGCCAATGTGAAGGGCTATGTCCGCGGCTACGACGTTCGCACGGGCAAGCGCAAGTGGGTCTTCCATACGATTCCGAAGCCGGGCGAGTTTGGATTGGATACGTGGGAAGACGATTCGTGGTCCTACACGGGAAATACGGGTTCGTGGGGCGAGATGGCGATCGACGAAGCCACGGGGGTCGTCTATCTGGGTGTGGAAGCACCGACGGGCGACTTTTATGGAGGCCCGCGTCCGGGCAATAACCTGTTTGGGGAAAGCCTGGTCGCGCTGGATCTGGAGACGGGCGAGCGCAAGTGGCACTACCAGTTCGTGCATCACGGGATCTGGGACCATGACGATCCGTCGCCTCCAATCCTGGCGGATGTAACAGTGGATGGCCGTCCGCGGCACATCGTGGCGCAGCCCAGCAAGCAGGCGTTCCTGTATGTGCTGGATCGCGAGACGGGCGAGCCGGTATGGCCGATTGAGGAGCGTCCGGTGGAGAAAGGGACCGTTCCGGGCGAATGGTATTCGCCGACGCAGCCGTTCCCGACCAAGCCTCCTGCTTATGAGAATCAGGGCGTCGATGAAAGCGTGCTGATCGATTACACGCCGGAGTTGCACAAGAAGGCGCTGGAGATCGTGAAGGACTACAAGATGGGTCCGATTTTCACGCCGCCGGTGGTGAGCAAGGCCGAGGGTCCGTGGGCGACGCTGGTGGCGTCGCTGTCGGGTTCGAATTGGATGGGTGGCTCGATCGACCCGGAGACGGGTGTTGTATACGTCGGCTCAAGCCGTGGGGCGCTGGGCGTGTCGGTGGTGCCTTCGGAAGGCCGGTCCGATATTCCGTATGTTTCGGGTCGTGCGGAGGGTGCTCGAGGCTCGCTGACCGTGGACGGGTTGCCGCTGTTGAAGCCGCCCTACACGCAGATCTCGGCGATTGACCTGAAGACCGGCGACATCCTGTGGCAGACGCCGCACGGCGATACGCCGTCGAATGTACGCAAACATCCGGCCTTGAAGGGCATGGAGATTCCGAAGACGGGCAGCGGCGGGGCTCCGATCACGCTGGTGACCAAGACGTTGCTGATCGCCGGAGACAAAGGCGTAGACGAGTTGCCCGACGGACGCACGGGCGCGATGCTGCGGGCCTATAACAAGGCGACCGGGCAAGAGGTCGGCGAAGTGTTCCTGCCGGGACGCGTTACCGGAGGTCCAATGACCTATATGGTGGACGGCGTGCAATATGTGATGATTCCGGTGGCCGGCAACATCGGCGGCGAGAATCAGGCACAGTTTATGGCGTTCCGGCTGCCGAAGTAAGAACTGGTTCGAACATCGCAAGGCTCCTCATTTTTGTGAGGAGCCTTGTGCACTCAGGAAGGTGCGCAGTGGCAAAGGTCCCGTCACGTCGACAGTTTCTCAGCTACGCCGGAGGGCTTGCGCTCAGCAGTAGTCTCGCCGGAAGGCTCGCGGCGCAGGAGGCCGGCGGCAGCGAAGGGGCTCCGCAGGATCTGCTGCTGGTGAACGGGCGGATTCATACGATGGATCCGGCGCGGCGCGTTGTATCCCAGGTCCTGATTCGCAACGGGCGTTTCACGGAAGTCGGGGACAACCTGGCTGCGCCCGCGGGAGTGGAGCGCGTCGATCTCGGGGGTCGCACGGTGATTCCCGGGCTGATCGATGCGCATAACCACATCGTTCTGGTGGGGAACCGGCCGGGTTGGAGCACGCCGATCGAGCATGTATTCAGCATTCCGGATGCGGTGGCGGCGTTGCGGGCTCGGAGGAATGAGGTCCCGGACGGCGAGTTCATCACGGCGATCGGTCCGGCATCGGCGATGCAGCTTTCGGAACGTCGCCTGCCGAATCTGAGCGAACTCGACGCGGTGGGGCGCGCGGTTTATATTCAGGCGGCGCAAGGCGGCACGGTGACCAATACGGCCGGGAAAACATGGCTGGAGGCTCGGGGCGTTGCCGTGGGGAGGATGGTTCCCTGCCTCGGCAGTCGGCGGGGCCAGCACTGCTCGCCTTGCGGGAGACATTCCTGACGCCGGAGACGCGGCAACGGTCCGCGGCGGATGCGTTGCATTACTATGCGCGGCTCGGCATCACGACGCATAAGGATGCGGGCGCGTTCCAGTCCGATGAGCTTTCCGGCGGGCTAGCGAATGAGAATACGTTCACGATGCATGATCCGTTCCTGGCGCTGCATCGGGAACGGAAGATGCCAGCGCGACTGCGAATCGATTTCCTGCATCAGGATCCACCGGACGCCGATCCTCCGTTGCCGACGCTTTCGCAACGGCTGAAGAACTCGTTCCCGTATTTCGGTGATGACTGGATCCGGACGGGCGGCATCGGGGAGTTCACGGGAGGCGGGATTGCAGGGCTTCGGGCGATCGCGGCGGCGGGGTGGCGCGCTGAAGACCATGCGCTCAATTTGAATGGGCTGACACGGCTGGTGGAGGCCCGCGAGACAGTGAACTCCGAGATCCCGCTCAACGGATTGCGATGGATCATTTCGCACGTGCCGGCACTTCCCGAGGAGTTGGCCGACCGCATGAACGCCATGGGCATGGGAGTGCTGGTGGGCTGGGGTCCGCTGCGGACGGGCGAAGACGTCGGGCCACCGTACCGCATGTTGATGGAGCATCCGATTCACGTGGGCTATCACTCCGATGGCGGGGACATCACGGTGATCAATCCGTGGCTGAACCTTTATACGATGACGACGGGGCGCAACCTGGCGGGGGATGCGATTCTGGGCAATCAGACGCTGACGCGCGATGAGGCGCTATGGCTCGCGACGGCCGCCAACAAGTGGTTTATCCACGAAGATGATCTGGGCTCGATCGAGCCGGGCAATCATGCCGACCTGGCCGTGCTGGATCGGGACTGCTTCACGGTTTCCGACGAAGAGTTCAAGGGCACGCGATCGCTGCTGACCGTGGTCGGCGGGAACGTCATTCACAACGACGGGATCGCGTAAAACAGAGCGGGTAAAAGAATGGCCTGCCGGGATCGACCGACAGGCCACTTCAAGCTTCCCTTCGCTACCGGGCTATTCCATGATCGACGACATCACCAGATTCTCGAACTCAGGACGCATGGTGCGAATCGGGGTCTGGATGAACATGACCGCCACGATGTCTTCCACCGGATCCACATAGAAGTGCGTGCCGTATGCTCCGCTCCATCCGAACGTTCCATCCGAGACGCGATGATTGCCGGCGACGGCGTCTTCGACGACCCGCACCGTGAGTCCGTAACCTTCGCCGGGGGCGCGGCCAGGCAGGCTTGCTGGGATGTGGACGGAACTCATCAGGTCCACGGTGCGCGGGCTCAGCAGGCGATGTCCGCGGAACTCGCCGCCGTTCGCCAGCATCTGCGCGAAGTGCGAGTAGTCATCGACGGTGGAGACCAAACCACCACCGCCCGCGAAATAGACTTTGCTGGACATCGATAGAGAGTTCTGCGTTTCCTCCAGGCCGTCGTCGGTGGTGCGGTAAGCCGTCACCAGGCGAGGCATCTGCGCATCGGTGGGATAGTGGCTGGTCTCGGGCATGTCGAGCGGATCGAAGATGCGCTGCTTCAGAAACAGGTTCATCGGCATGTCGGAGACGATCTCGACGATGCGCGCCAGGACATCAATGCCGTCACTGGCGCTGTACATCCATTGGGTACCCGGCTGGAACTCCAGCGGCGTCGCGCCCAGGCGAGGAATATAGGTCGCGAGCGTGTCGTCCGGCTGTCGGCGCACTTTGCGCGCTTCGCTCTGTCCCATCGGACCGCTGGAGAGGCCAGAGGTATGCGTCATCAGGTCCTTGATGGTGATGTCGCGCGCGCCGGGCTCAGTGTGGAACTTCGGCACCGCGCCACGTCCGGCGGCGGCTTCTTCAAGGACTGCGACGCGCTGTCCGGCGAACTCGGGAATGTACTTCGAAACCGGGTCGTCCAGGCGAAGCTTGCCCTCCTCCAGCATCATCATGACGGCCGTGCCGATCACGGGTTTGGTCATCGACGCCATACGGAACACGGTGTCGCGCTGCATAGGCTTGCCAGCGGTGTTCATATCGCCGGTGACATCCAGGTAGGCGATCTTGCCGTGCCGGGCGACCAACGTGACGGCTCCGGTGATTTCGCCGGCGTCCATGTGGCGCTGGACCATGTCGTGAATTCGAGCCAGCCGTTCGGCGGACATTCCGACGGCTTCCGGTTCGGCGGTGGGCAAGGACTCGGCCGCGAGGGGTAGCAGGCCGGCCGTCAGCAGGGGAACAAAGAGCAGAGAGAACAGTCTCACGAGGCGCATAAACGGGGCTCCTTTGGGCGTTTGAAATCGCACCATGATAACGCAAATAAGCGCTCTGTCCAGGATGGCGACGGCGTGGCACATAGATCGATAGGCTAGGGCTACTATGATGTTCGGAAGTAATGTGTGGATTCGATCCACCCTTGAAGTCACGGGACTCAACTAATGAGTGATAACGTTCTTTCCTATATTGAGATGTGTCAGCGCGAGGGCACAAGCCTCCAGCAGGGCATGAATTATCGACTGGGCGGTTCTCATTCAGTAATGCTCATGTCGGTTCGCAAGAATGCTCCTTACCGCGACCGGATAGAGGATGGTGGGACGACGCTCATTTATGAAGGTCATGATGAACGAAGATCCCCAGACGTACAGGACCCAAAACTGGTAGATCAGCCAGAAAGATACCCATCTGGAAACCTCACTCAGAACGGTAAGTTCCATTTGGCAGCACAGGAAGCCAAGACTTCACGGCGTCAGCCTGAATTGGTGCGCGTCTATGAAAAAATCCATGCGGGGATCTGGGCCTATAACGGCCTCTTTCAGTTGGTTGACTCTTGGCAGGAACGGGATCCGTTTCGTTCAGTTTTCAAATTTAAGCTGGTCGCTGTTGGAGACGAAGAGCTAACCGATTCATCAACGACTGAGATGAAGCGACGGCGTATAATCCCTACTGCAGTGAAGCTTGCCGTATGGAAGCGCGATAAAGGAAAGTGCGTCATGTGCGGCGCCACCGATGAACTTCATTTCGATCATGACCTTCCCTACTCGAAAGGCGGCACGTCGATGACGGAGCAGAATGTTCAATTACTCTGCGCTCGACATAATCTCTCAAAAAGCGATTCAATCTTGTAACAACACGTCGACACCCTGCTGCAAACGCAGCCGTCGTCAGGCGATGCCGAGTTCCTGCTGCATCCGCTCCAGGGGAACGCCCTTGGTTTCCGGGACCATGAACTTCACCCACAGAAGCTGGAGCACCATCATGCCGCAGAAAAATGCGAACACCCAGCCGGGGGCGAAGGCTTCCACCATTTGCGGGAAGAATGTAGTGATCAGGGCGGCGAAGATCCAGTGCGTGGAGCAGCCCAGGGCCTGACCTTCGGCTCGGTAGCGGTTGGGGAAGATCTCGGAGATGAAGACCCAGATGACGGCTCCCTGCCCCACGGCGTGCGAAGCGATGAAGGCGAAGATGCAGGCGGGCACGATGGCGAAGTGCTCGGTGAAGAAGGCCCACGCGACCAGACCCAATGACGTGATGTAGCCGACCGAGCCGATGTAGAGTAACGTGCGGCGGCCCAGACGATCGATCAGCCAGAGTCCGACGAAGGTGAAGATCAGGTTAGTGACGCCGATGCCGATTGACTGGAGCAGCGCGGCTTGCCTTTCGAGTCCAGTCATCGCGAAGATGCGTGGAGCGAAGTAGAGCACCGCGTTGATGCCCGATAGTTGGTTGAAGAAGGCAATCAGGATCGCGAGCAGGATGGGGACGCGGAGTTTGCGCGTCCAGAAGCGGGCGGAGGAGGCTTCGACGGTGGAGGCAGCCGCGATTTCCTTCACCTCGGCTTCCATTTCGGCGGGCGATAGCGACGGCAGGATTTGCCGCAGGACCCGGATCGCTTCAACACGATCTCCCTTGCGTCCGATCAGCCAGCGCGGACTTTCGGGAAGGAAAAAGCAACCCACCGTGTAAATCAGCGCCGGGATCGCCTCCACGCCCAGCATCCAGCGCCAGGCATCGGCGCCGACCCCGGCCAGCAACGCGTTGGATAGATAGGCGATCAGGATGCCGAAGACGATGTTGAACTGGAACATTCCAGTGAGACGTCCGCGGGTTTCAGCAGGGGAGATTTCGGTGATGAAGAGCGGCGCGGCAACCGTGGAGATTCCGACGCCGAGGCCTCCAATGAAGCGGAAGGCGATGAAGGAATAGACGTCCGGCGCGAGGCCTGAACCGACAGCGGAGACGAAGTACAGTACGCCGATCGAGAGGAGCGTCCGTCGGCGCCCGAAGCGGTCCGAGGGCCAGCCGCCGAGCATCGCGCCCAGTACGGTTCCATAGAGCGCGGCGGCCATGGCGACGCCGTGCATGGCCGCACTGAGACTCCAAAGCTCTTGAATGGTTTGCTCGGCCCCGGAGATGACGACGGTATCGAATCCGAACAGGAACCCGGCGAGTGCCGAGGTCAGCGACCAGAGAAAGACTTGGCGGCCCATGAGCGTCGGGCTATTGTACTATCGCGCCGCATGGCGACGCGCCACGTTGAGGACGAGACTCTTAGTGCTCCAGTCCCGGCGCGTGCGGGGACCGCTCCACTTCATCATGCACATCGGTGGAGACGGGCTGGTCGCGCCACAGCCAACGCATCATGTCGGGCATGATCGCGCCGCCCTGGCTGCTGCCGTGTTCGCCGATGCCCCAGGCGTAGTTCACCTCATAGCCTTTTTCGGTCAGCGCCCGCATCAGGCGGACGTTTTGATAGAACCAGTCCCGGTCAGGATTGTACTGGCCGCCGCGCCGCATGCCGCGGTTGTCGTTGCGCCCGTCCTGAAGGTAAACGCGAATGGGCTTTTTGTCGGTGGCGAGGATCTTTTCCGGATAGACGTGGCCTCCGCGGAGATCGACGAAACTGCCCACGATGCTGAGCACCTTGCGGAAGTCATTGGGCCGTTCCCAGGCGACGGTGAACGCCGCGATCGCTCCGGAGCTTTCGCCGCCAATCCCGTGCATCTCGGGGTCGGGCGAGATGTTGTACTCCTTGGTGATCACCGGCATCAGCTCATCTACGATGACGCGCGCGTAGCGATCGTCCAGTGAGTTGTACTCTTCCGGGCGGTTGGTGGTGCGGTCGCCCCATTCCTTCGGGTTGGGCTCGGGCTGATCAGGGCGCTTGCCGGGATTGATGAACACTCCGATCATGACGGGAATTTCGCGCCGGAAAATCAGGTTGTCCATCACGTCGGGCGCGCGCAGCGTGACCTCTGGCGCTTTAAACCCCTGCCCATCGTTGAAGATCATGAGGGCGGCTTCGCGGTCCGGATCGTACTGCGCGGGAACATAAACCCAGTAAGTATGCTCGGTTCCGGGGTAGGCTTCGCTGGCAATCTTGTAGGGTCCGCGGATCTCCCCCTTGGGAACGCCTTCCTGCGGCAGCGAGTCCGGGCCTAGGTGATAGTAGATGTCCGGATCCACTCGCTCGTCCTGCGCCGTGAGTATGGTCGCCGCAGCGAGGAGTAGGATTCCCATCCTGAGATTCGTTTTCATCCAGAGTTGCTCCCTTCCCGATTTCGCAGCCGCGCGTCGGCGCGGGCGGATCACGGATCATGATACATGGATTTTCGAAATTCCTGAACCGCCGAGGCCTGAAAGTCACCCATAAGGGCTCAAATGGGAGGATGGATTCCGACAAACCACGCCTGTATAATGCCCAATGGCTTAGCGACTTCCACTCAATTGGATCGAGATGGGCGCCACGGCGCCCGCTGTAACCGCCGTGGAGTGAATCGACGCCTACTTTTTACTGATGCAACCTCCTGAGCAGCGCATTCCTCCAGTCGGCGTAGCGTTCGACTCCTCAATGGACTCAATGGATCAAGTCCTAGCGCTGGCGCTATTGTTTGGATTGCAGAACCAGCGGGAAGCTCGCGAGGCTTCGGTTAGCGTCAGCCGCTATAACTTGGCGAGGACACAATTCTGCGACATTCTGGCTGCGGCGACCAGGACTCCGTCGCCATTCGCGAGAGCGAACCCGGTGGGGATGTCGATCCACGGTAAGCGGGACGACACGGTCCCGGCGCTGCTACAGCCCGCACTCGCCAAACAGGCAGCCAATGGGGAGCCGGCCTACCCGACGGAAATTCAAAAGCTAACCGATACAGCGGATGCAGCCGCGTTAATTCGTAATGGATTTACGGCGCAAGCGGACGGTAACGCCGTGGCCGTTCTGTGCGGCCCGCCCACGAATCTTTTGGACCTGTTGGCGCTGCCGGATGCGCACGATTGGATTGTCAGCAAGGTCCGCGGGCTGGTGATCGCCGCGGGCGGGTTTGACGATGGCGCGTCGCCTGATCCGGAGTTGGCTTCCGATAGAGCCGCGATGCGCGAGTTGCTCGACACGTGGCCAACGCCCGTTGTTTTTGCCGGGAGCGAACTGGGACCCGCGCTCGCTTATCCGGCAGCGAGCTTCGATACGGATTTCGCTTGGGCGCCGAACCATCCCGTGGTGGACGTGTACCGGGAATCGACTTATGGGCAGGGTTCACAAGACGTCCCTTCACAGGCGATGGCCGCGGTGCTGCACGCCGTGCATCCCGACGAAGGATATTTTGCGGTGTCGGAGTTAGGCGAGGTCACGATTGAGGATGACGGGCGAACAAAGTTTCGGCCCGCGGCGGATGGCAACCACCGCTATCTGATCTTTGATCCGGCCAAGAAGCAACAAGTTTTGGAGATCTATACAGAAATGGTGAGCCTGAAGCCGCCTGAGCCGCGGCGTCGTTTCGGCCCTCCGCCCGCAGCGGAGCCCTCAAAACCCGACGCAGCCAAACCGGATCCGGCAAAACCGGAGCCCTCGCAGCCGGTGGCGCAGGTGTCGCCGACAGGCCCCAATACAGGCCACCGCAAAGGATCGACGAGCCTGGCTATCGCCGCCCTGGCCGGTGGATTGACGCTCGGGGTGCCGTTCCTGTCGCAGGCGCAGCCCTCCCCCGATGCGAACGATTTCGCGAAGACGGTGAGTCCGGTGCTGAACCAGACGTGCGGCCAATGCCACAACGCGCGGATGGCGACGGCGGGATTGAACATTACGGAATTCGACTCGGTGGATTCGATTGCGTCGAATCGCGCGGGATGGAACAAGATCCTGGCACGCGTGGAGGCCGGAGAGATGCCGCCGCCGGGAGTCACGACGTCCTCGCCTGAGCAATTGGACGCAATGGCTGCGTTTGTGCGGGGCGCGATTGAAACCGCTGATGCCTCAGCCGCTCCGGATCCAGGGCGCATCACGGCGCATCGCCTGAACCGTAACGAGTATTCGAATACGGTCCGCGACCTGCTGGGCGTGAATTTCCGCGCCGACCGCTATTTCCCCACCGATGATTCCGGTGACGGGTTCGACAATATCGGCGAGGTACTAACGGTCTCGCCGGTGCTGATGGACCGCTATCTGAACGCGGCCGAGCGGATCGCGAAGTGGACGCTTTCGACCGATGTGCCACCCGCCCCAATCGAGTTTCTGTATCATCGCCGCGACGGGACGGCTCGCTTCGTGGATCGCAGTTTGATTGAGGCGGACCACACGGTGGAATTCGGCGGGTTGTATAAGATTCGAATCGGGCTGGCGGGGGAACGCGGCAAGGACGCGGCTCCGGCGACACTGGGATTTTGGATGGATGGCGAGTTGCTGCATTCGATGCAGGTGGAAACGAAGCCGTCCGGACTGGTCTACTTCAACCCGTATTCGGAAGAGGAATTGGAGCTCTACCTGCCGCCGGGCGATCACGTATTCCGGACCGGATTCATCAACGATGAGTTCGTCTATACGCTGTCGGATAAGGACCTCCACAATCGCGACAAGAACAAGTTTGCGGAGTCGATCACACTGACGGGCCCGTTCCCTTCGGCGGAGCAGAACCCCGGCCGCGCGCGCGTGCTGATCTGCGATCCGGCCTCGGGTCGCGCCTGTGTACAGCGCATCGTCTCCACGTTGGCTCAGCGGGCCTATCGTCGGCCGGTAACCGATGGAGAAGTCGCGGCGCTGATGCGGTTCGTCGACTTGTCGGCCGCTGATGGCGAAAGCGCGGAGGACGGGATCCAACTGGTGATTCAAGCGATCCTGGTTTCACCGCAGTTCCTGTTTCATATCGAACGCGATCCGGACCCGACCGATCCGGAGGACGTGCATCACGTATCGCAGTTTGAGTTGGCCTCGCGCCTGAGCTACTTCCTGTGGAGTTCCATGCCGGATGAGGAGCTTTACGGCTTGGCCGAGGCGGGCCGCCTGTACGAAGCCGGCGTACTGGATGCGCAGGTAGACCGTATGCTGGCCGATCCGCGATCCGCGGCGCTGGCCGATAATTTCGCCGGACAGTGGCTGGAGACGCGCAATTTGGACGTGGTGAAGCCGGATCCGGATAAGTTCCCGGAGTGGAGCGGCGCGCTGCGCGAAGCCATGAAGACTGAGACGCGCATGTTCTTTGAATATGTGCTGCGCGAGAATCGTCCAGTGTCGGAGTTCCTGGATGCCGACTACACCTTCCTGAATGACACGTTGGCTAAGCACTATGGCATCGAGGGCGTGAACGGCGGCGAGTTCCGTCGCGTGGAACTCGTGGATGGGAACGGCCTTGCGCAACGCGGCGGAGTGCTCAGCCAGGCGGGTGTGCTGACGGTGTCGAGCTATGCCACGCGCACGTCTCCGGTGATTCGGGGCAAGTACGTCTTGAATAATATTTTCGGCACGCCGCCACCGCCGCCGCCACCTGACGTTCCGGCGCTGGATGAAGCGGCGATCGGCGCAACGATGTCGATGCGCGAACAATTGGAGCTGCATCGGCAGAACGCGGTTTGCGCTTCCTGCCATGGGCGGATGGATCCGCTGGGCTTCGGCCTGGAGAACTATGATGCCGTCGGCAAGTGGCGCGAGATGGACGGGAACTTCCCGGTGGACGCGAGCGGCAAGCTCCCCAACGGGAATACCTTTTCGACACCCAGCCAGATGCGGGAATTGCTGATCTCGCAGCTTCCCGAGTTTTCCCGCAACCTTACGCGAAAGATGATGACCTACGCGCTAGGGCGCGGCATGGAAGCTGCCGATGACCGGACCGTGGATGAACTCCGGCAAGCGCTGGAGGACGACGGATATCACTTTCAGACGTTGATCCACAAGATCGTGAATAGCCTGCCGTTCCAGTCCCGGCGTGGCGAAAAAGTGTCGCAGAATTGAATTAGAGGATAAGGCCCGTAGAGGATAAAGTCATGATGTTCACCCGGAAAGCGCTCCCCAGACGAACCTTCCTGCGAGGAATGGGCACGGCAGTTGCCCTACCGTTCCTGGATGCGATGGTGCCGGCGTTGGCTCGCGGCCAGGCGGCGAAGGCTCCGGTGCGCATGGCGTTCGCCTACGTGCCGAACGGCATGGACATGCGGAACTGGAACCCGGACTACGAAGGCCCGCTGGGTGCGTTGCCGCCGACGCTACAACCGCTCGAAACGCTGAAGGACGACGTCCTGATGCTCAGTAACCTGACGCACAACACAGGCCGGGCTCTGCTCGACGGCGCGGGCGATCATGGGCGCTGCAGCGGATCGTACCTGACTGGTGTGCAGGTGCGGAAGACAGTCACCGATATCAAGGCGAGTGTGTCATGCGATCAGCTGGTCGCGGGCGAGATCGGAGACCAGACGCGTTTCCCGTCGCTGCAGGTCGGTCTGGAGGACGGACGCCAGGCGGGCGACTGCGATTCCGGCTATTCCTGCGCCTACACCAACAACCTTTCCTGGCGTGGCGAGGCGCAACCGTTGCCTCCGGTGCTGAATCCGCGGGCGATGTTTGAGCGGCTCTTCGGCGATGGGGTCGAGTTGACTCCGGAGGAACGGGCGCGAAGGTACAAGTATCGGCGCAGCATCCTGGACTTCGTGACCGAGGAAACGCGCAGCCTGCAGTCCGATCTGGGTCCCACCGATCAGCGCAAGCTGGAAGAGTATCTGACTTCGGTCCGAGAGATCGAGCAACAGATTGAAAAGGCCGAGCGCGACAACGCCGAGATCGATCCGGGCATGGAGAAACCGTACGGCATTCCTCCCGACTTCGCGGATCACTTCAAGCTGATGACCGACATGATCACGGTAGCGTTCCAGGCGGACCTGACGCGCGTGGTGACGTTCCTGATCACCAGCGAGGGGACCTCGCGGGCCTACCGGGAGATTGGCATTCCGGACGGGCATCACCCGCTGACGCATCATCGCAATCAGATTGCGCTAATGGACAAGGTCGCGGAGATCAACCGCTACCACGTGACCCAGTTCGCCAAGTGGATGACCAAGCTGAAGGCGACGCCGGAAGGCGATGGCTCCCTGCTGGATAATTCGATGATCGTCTATGGTGCGGGCCTGGCGGACGGCAATCGGCACATCCACGAAGACCTGCCGACGTTGATCGTCGGGCGCGGCGGCAATTACATCAAGACCGGGCGACGGGTTGTCTATCGGAAGGAAACGCCGATGTGCAATCTGCACCTGACGATGATGGATCGCATGGGGCTGCACATGGAACACTTCGGCGATTCCACCGGGCATCTGGAAGGGCTCGACGTCGCCTAGACGGCGTGGGGCCGCGACGCGCTATCGCCGCGACCGGCCAACGTTCAAACTACTGGTGCGGATCCGACGGATCCACCGTCGTGGCCGTGCCGGGAACCGGTAGCGTCGCTTTCCCATCCAGGCCGAAGACCAGCAAGCGGGGTTTCGACGCCGAATTCTGGGCTCCGGGATTGACCGTGCCGAGGCTCGCGCGGCCGCCATTCCCACCCATCAGCGCAATGTACTGTTTTCCGTCGATTAGGAAAGTGATCGGCGGTCCCATCCCGGCCTGCATGCCGCTGGGAAGCTCCATCAGCTGTTTGCCGGTATCGGCCTCATAGGCGATCAGGCGGCCATCGGGGGCGACCTGGAATAGAAGATTGCTCGCGGTGCTGAGCGTGCCGCCGAATCTGCTGTTCCCCACCGGTACGCGCCAGGCGATCTCCTCTTTGGCCGGATTATAGGCGACCAGCGTGCTGACGTTGCCGCCAGGCAGAGGCTCGGGACCGATGGCCGGAGCGGGCGGCTGCCGTTCCAGGTCTCGCGTGTTGCCCTTCAGCCCGGTCTGCGAAGCACCGCCGACGCGCGAGGCATCGGGCACGAAGTCCGGGTCAGTGGCGTAGTTAAAGGTGTCCCAGCCGCGGCTCGGGATGTAGACCAGGCCGGTTTTCGGATTGAACGACATCGGCGACCAGTTGTGCGCGCCGCCGCCCCCGGGCGAGACCGGCTGCGGATTGGTCCCGTACATCACATCTTCGTTAATGATGGGGCGACCGGTTTTCGGATCGATGCCCTTGGCCCAGGTAACGCGAGAGAACGGCTGCGCGGAGATGAACTCTCCAGTGATTCGATCCAGCACGTAGAAGAAACCGTTCTTGTTCGCCTGCATGATGACCTTGCGCGTACGGCCGTCGATCTCCAGGTCGGCAAGGATCATCTGCTGCACGCTGTCGTAATCCCACTGGTCATTCGGCACCATCTGGTAGTACCACTTCAGCTCGCCCGTATTCACGTCGACGGCAACGATGGAGGCGACATAAAGGTTGTCAAGGCCGCGGCTGCCATCATCGCCGCGCAGCGCCTGGGGCCAAGGCTCGGCGTTCCCGGTGCCCACGTAGACCAGTTCGCTCTCCGGATCATAAGAGATGCCGTCCCACACCGAACCGCCCCCACCCAGCTTCCACCAGCCTTCGGGCCAGGTCGCGGACGCGCGGCGCATGGCATCGGATTCAAAGCCCTTGGCCGGATCCCCGGGAACGGTGTAGAAGCGCCAGACCTCATGACCGGTCTCCGCATCGTAGGCGGCAAAGAATCCGCGCGTGGGGCGATCGCCGCCGGCGGTTCCGACGATCACCTTTCCCTTCGCGATACGCGGCGCGATGGTCAGCGTCTGTTCGAACTGCGGGTAGGCGACGCGTGCTTCCCACACCGGCTTCCCGGTCGCGGCGTCCAGCGCCTGCAAACGCCCGTCATTCACGGGAACGTACACTTTGTTGTCGTAGAGCGCCAGGCCGCGATTCACCACCCCGCAACACATCTTGGCGCTGGTGGCCTCGCGATTGACTTCCGGATCCCAGCGCCACTTCTGTTCGCCGGTCCGCGCGTCGACGGCGAAAACGATGCTCCAGTTGGTGACGCCATAGATCGTGTTGTTCCACACCAGTGGCGTCGCTTCCTGATCGCCGCCGCCGTCACCCACCTCATAGGACCACACCAGGCCGAGCCGGCCCACGTTTGAAGCATCGATTTGGGTCAGCGGACTGTAACGGGTTTCGCCGGGCGTGAGCCCGTAACTGAGCCAATTTCCGTCGGTCGCCGATCGCGCGGCGTTCTTCAGGGTGTTGTCGTCCACCCGGAGCGTTTGCCCGAACGAAATCGCAGAACACGTCAGAAGAAGCGCGCAAGGGAAGATTGACCGCATAGAGAAACTCCGAGAAGAGAGTCTACCATGTGGTGCGCCGGAGTCACCCCCTCCCCCCGGGCGCCACACACCCTCGAATGGTTCGACTCTTGGAGGCGAGATGGAGAAGGAGGCCCCGTTCAAAATCGAAAGATTCTGGTTCGGGTGATGCCAGGCGGACGGGCAGCCACCCCCAGAATCGCCGTTTCCCTGAATCTTCTCCGTGGAATCCGCCTCCACCCGAAACACCCCATGCCCGAGGGAATCAAGCAACTAGAAGCGTGGCTCAACTTTTCAGCGAAAGCACGAACAGCATCGCCCGCATCGCAATTGCCGTTGTTGTGCTCGGGGTGGGGTTTGCCTTGTTGGCCGCGTACGGGATCAACGACGGTTCGTTCATCACCGATGTCGGAGTCCCCCGCGAGCAGCCGGTTCCGTTTAGCCACAAACATCATGCCGGCGACGACGGGTTGGATTGCCGTTTCTGTCACGCCTCGGTAGAGACGACGCCGTTCGCGGGCCTGCCGGATACGGCCACGTGCATGGGATGCCATTCGCAGATCTGGAAAAACGCGACCGTACTGGAACCGGTTCGGGAGAGTTTCCAAACCGGGGAGCCCATCCACTGGAATCGGGTGGATGACCTGCCCGATTTCGTTTTCTTCAATCACAGCATTCACATTCATCAGGGAATCGGCTGTTCCACCTGCCACGGACGAGTGGACCAGATGCCGCTGACCTACAAGGTCAACACACTGCGCATGAACTGGTGCGTGAATTGTCATCGTCATCCGGAGGACTACGTTCGCCCGCGGGACCAGGTCTTCAACATGCGATATGAGCCGCCGGCGGATCAACAGAAGCTCGGCACCCAATTGGTTGCCGAATATGGGATCCAATCAAGGACGGATTGCTACACCTGCCACAGGTAGCAGTCCTGGAGCAACGGAAAGATTCACTGTGAAACGAAGCTGGAGCGAACTTCGAAAACGTGCAAGCGGCGAGGACCGCGACCGTCATTGGAAGAGTCTGGAGGAGCTCGCCGACACCGAAGAGTTCCGCGCCTTCGTGGATGACGAGTTTCCTCATCGCACGCCGGATTGGAACGACCCGGAATCGCGGCGGCGTTTTCTGAAGCTGATGGGTTCCTCGCTGGCGTTGGCTGGAGCGGCCGCGTGCACCAAGCAACCCATCGAAGAAATCGTTCCTTACGTGCATCAGCCGCCCGAGTTCACGCCCGGCAAGCGGCTGTATTATGCGACGGCGATGAGCCCGCAAGGGATCGGCACGGGCCTGTTGGTGGAGAGTCATCTGGGGCGGCCCACCAAAATCGAGGGGAATGATTTGCATCCCGCCAGCCTGGGAGCGACCGACGGGCACCAGCAGGGCAGCGTGCTGAGCCTGTACGATCCGGACCGCTCCCAAGCGGTGCTGCATAACCGGCAGATCTCCACCTGGGGAAGCTTTCTGGCGGCGTTTGCAGGGATCCAGCAGAAGGCGGATGCGAACGGCGGACAGGGGATTCGGATCCTCACCGGGACGGTCGGCTCGCCGACGCTGGGAGCGCTCTTCCAGGAGTTGCAAGCGCGTTATCCACGGCTCGTGTGGCATCAGTATGAGGCGGCCGGAAGGCACTCCGAGCGAGCAGCGTCGCTGTCGGCGTGGGATGCGCCAGTCACCCCGGTCTATCATTTCGATCGCGCCACAACGATCGTCTCTCTGGATGCCGACTTCTTTTCGTTCCCTACGCCCGGACATCTGCGCTATGCGCGCGACTACACTGAGCGCCGACGGCGCGCAACTAGGCGCGCAACTAATGGATCGGTCGAACCGACTCAGTTGTATGCGATCGAGAGTTCCCCGACGCTGGTGGGCGCCATGGCGGAGAACACGCTTCGTCTATCCTCGGGGGGTGTGACGCGCTTCGCCGCCCAACTGGCGAACCGATTCGGAATCGATGTGCAGACGCCGAGCCCGGATGAGGCCACCGCGCAATGGCTCAACGCGATCGCCGCCGAACTGGAGCAGCATCGCGGCGCCAGCCTGATCGTTCCCGGCGAGTTTCAGCCGCCGGAGGTACACGCGGCCGCGCATGCGTTAAATCAGGCGTTGGGCAATCAGGGTCAAACCGTGACTTATATCGACCGGATTGAGGTCCAACCGGTCGATGAATTGGCATCGATTCGGCAACTGGCAGCGGATATGCGGGCTGGAAAAGTCGACGCGTTGCTGATGCTCGGCACAAATCCTGTCTACGATGCGCCGGCTGATTTGAATTTTCTCGACGCGATGCAGAAGGTTGGGTTCCGGGCACACCTCGGATCCCGCGAAAACGAGACCGCGTATTACTGCCATTGGCACATTCCCGAAGCGCATTACCTGGAAAGTTGGGGCGACGCGCGTGCCTATGACGGAACGGCATCCATCGTGCAGCCGTTGATTGAGCCGATCTATGGCGGCAAGTCGCAGATCGATCTTCTAAACGTTTTGCTGGATGACGCCGGGCGATCCGCGCACGATACGGTTCGTGATTATTGGTTTCAGCAGCGCGGCCTCGAAGGCAGCTTCGATGAGTTCTGGCGCAAGACTCTTCATGACGGCGTGATCCCCGGCACCGCGTTCGCTGGGCGAACTCCGCCTCCGCCGCGCCTGCTTCCCTTCTCCGCGGATGCAGAACCGAATGGCGACGAGTCCTTCGAGCTGAATTTCCGACCGGACCCGGTGATCCGCGATGAGAGCGATGCAAATAACGGGTGGCTGCAGGAGCTGCCGGAAACGCAAACCAAAGTGACCTGGGACAACGCCGTATGGCTCGGGCCGCGCACAGCGGAACGGCTGGGCCTCGAAACCGGATCCATGGTGGAGTTGACCACCGACGCCGGAACCATCGCAGGGCCGGTCTGGGTGCTGCCCGGGCAGCCGGATCGTTGCCTTACCGTGCATCTCGGCTATGGGCGAAAGTTGGCTGGCCGGCTGGGAAATGGCGTGGGCTTCGATGTCAATCGTCTGCGCACATCGACGTCCCCTTGGCGCACCACAGCGCAGCTGCGCGCGCGGCCCGGCAAGTTCAACTTCGCGACCACGCAGGACACGCAAACCATGTGGGATCGCGAACCGGTGCGGCTGGTGCAGTTGACCGAGTATCTGAAGACACCGGATCAAGCGTTGCCGCCGGAGCCCCCCGAGCCCATGCTCTTTCCCGAATGGCCGTACACAGGCCACAAGTGGGGCATGTCGATCGACCTGAACTCCTGCATCGGCTGCCAGGCGTGCATGGTCGCCTGCCAGGCAGAAAACAACATCGCGGTAGTCGGCAAGGAACAGGTGGCCATGGGTCGCCACATGAACTGGATTCGCGTGGACCGCTACTATCAGGGCTCGCTGGATACACCGAACACCTACTATCAGCCCGTGCCGTGCATGCACTGTGAGACCGCCCCTTGTGAGCTGGTGTGCCCGACCGGCGCGACGAACCATAGTGAGGAGGGGCTCAATCAGATGGTCTACAACCGCTGCGTCGGCACGCGGTATTGCTCCAATAACTGTCCTTATAAGGTGCGCCGGTTCAATTTCTACCTCTACTCGGACTGGAACACCGAGAGCCTGAAAGGCGTGCGCAATCCGGACGTCACGGTTCGCAGCCGCGGGGTGATGGAGAAGTGCACCTACTGCATTCAGCGGATTGAGCGCGCGCGTATCGATGCAAAGATCTCTGATCGCGAGCTTCAGGACGGTGACATTGTGACCGCCTGCCAGCAGGCCTGCCCGGCACAGGCCATCGTCTTCGGAGACCTGAACGATCCAAACAGCCGGGTGTCACGGCTTCAGCAGCAACCGCGGAACTACGGACTGCTCGAAGACCTCGATACGCGCCCCCGCACTACCTACCTTGCAAAGCTGCGAAACCCGAACCCGGCGTTGGATGGCCCGGATGTAGAGGGCAAAGACGAATAATGGCGAAGCTCGACGAAATCCGCACCTCCGGCAGCACAGCGTTGGCTCCGCTTCCGCCTGCCGATGATCCCGGTCCAAACTCGGTGCTGGGGCCGGGCCATACGCTCACCACCATCACGGAAAAGGTCAGCGATCTGACCACCCGGCCGCTCCGGGACGTCCCGAAGCAAATGTTTATAGGCTTCGGGATCGCATTTTTGCTCGTGCAAGTGCTGCTGATCTCCATCGTGTATCTGATGGCGTGGGGCGTTGGGATTTGGGGCATCCGGATTCCGATCGGCTGGGGATTCGCGATCGTGAACTTCGTCTGGTGGATCGGCATTGGCCACGCGGGCACCGCGATTTCCGCGATCTTTCTGCTGCTCCGGCAGGACTGGCGAACCTCCATCAACCGGTTCGCCGAATCAATGACCCTGTTCGCCGTCTCGTGCGCCGGCCTGTATCCGATCCTGCACCTGGGCCGCCCATGGCTCTTCTATTGGCTGATGCCCTATCCCAACTCGATGGGCCTCTGGCCACAACCGCGCAGTCCTCTGATCTGGGATACCGTTGCGATCGCCACCTACTTTGCGGTGTCTCTGGCGTTCTGGTTCACGGGCATGATTCCCGATCTGGCGACGCTGCGCGACCTGCCTGGTCCCCGGTGGCGGCGCAAACTCTACGGCCTGCTCGCGCTCGGTTGGCGTGGCTCGGCAAAGCACTGGGCGCGCTATCAGAATGCCTACCTGCTGTTCGCCGGCCTAGCGACGCCCTTGGTCGTATCGGTGCACTCGGTGGTCAGCTTTGACTTTTCGATCGGTATTATTCCCGGCTGGCACACCAAGATCCTGCCTCCGTATTTCGTCGCCGGGGCGCTCTATTCGGGCTTCGCGATGGTACTGACGCTGGTGATCCCCGTGCGCGCCTGGTACGGCCTGCATGACCTGATCACCCAGCGTCATATCAATGCGATGTCGAAGGTAATGCTCGGCATGGGCCTGATCGTCGCCTATGGCTACCTGATGGATGCCTTTACGGCTTGGTACGGGGACGATCCCTATGAACGCTTCCTCTACTGGAACAAGGCCTGGGGCGGGCACTACTGGTGGGCCTTCTGGCTGCTGCTGGCATGTAATATCTGCATCCCGCAAGCCATCTGGTCGCAGCGCGTCAGGAACAACATCGCGCTGGTGTGGCTGATCTCACTGTCGGTGAATGTCGGCACGTGGCTGGATCACTTCGTGCTCGTGGTCGTCAGCCTGGAGCGCGACTTCCTTCCCTCCAGTTGGGGTCGCTACTACCCGACCATTTGGGACTGGGCGACCTTCGCCGGGACCATAGGCCTATTCCTGGCGCTGATGTTCCTGCTGATCCGCGGCCTGCCGATCATCGCCATGTTTGAGCTTCGCGAGAAAGTGAATCCGGCGCCGGCCATCGAGGGAGGCGACCATGGAGCCTGATCGCCTCCACGGAATCATGGCAGAGTTCGACCGGCCCGAGCAATTGCTCGAGGCCGCACGGAGCGCCCGGGCCGCGGGCTTCACGCGTCTGGACGCCTATTCGCCGTTGCCCATCGACGGGCTGGCCGATGCCATCGGCTTCCGCAGTCGCGTGGTTTCAAAAATTGTTTTGGCCGGGGGGCTCGTCGGCATCGCGGGCGGATTCGGGCTGATGTGGTGGATCACCGTCATCGCGTATCCGCTGAACATCGCCGGACGTCCCCTCAACAGCTGGCCCGCCTACATCCCCATCACGTTTGAATGCATGGTGCTGGTGGCCGCCTATGCCGCGCTGTTTGGGATGCTCGCCACCAATGGCCTGCCTCAGCACTATCATCCGGTCTTCAATGTTGACGAGTTTGAGCACGCTTCGCGCGACGCCTTCTTTCTGTGCATTGAGGCCGACGATCCGAGCTTCGATCCCACTGCCACGCGCGAGTTTCTGAAGGGCACCGGCGCGAAGGAGGTCTTCGATGTTCCCAAGTAGGACCGCCTCGAATAGGATGTCCCGAAGCCGCATCGCCCAATTCCGCGCCTCCCGCGTGGCCATGATCTGCCTCCCCCTCGCGATGCTCGCCGGCTGTCGCGACGACATGCAGAATCAGCCGCGCTACAACCCGCTGCGGGCGTCGACCTTGTTCGGCGACGGCCGTTCCGCCCGACCCAGGATCCCTGATACCGTCGCGCGGGAGGAACTGGACCTTACGGAAACGAATCTGTCCGGACTCCGCAATGGCGAGCCCGTCGACACCTTCCCATTCGAGCTGACGCGCGCGGATCTCCTGCGCGGACAGGAGCGCTTCGAGATCTACTGCGCGCCCTGCCATGGCCGCCTGGGCTACGGCGACGGCATCATCGTGCGCCGCGGATTTCCCACTGCCGCGAACTACCACAGGCCGGAGTTGCTCGACGCCCCAGCCGGGCACTTCGTCGATGTGATGGCGAACGGATTCGGCCGCATGGCCAGTTACGGCGACCGCATTCCCATGAAAGACCGTTGGAGAATCGTGGGCTACATCCGCGTTCTGCAACTCAGCCAGAACGCCACCATGGCGCAGGTCCCCCTAGGCGATCGCGATCAATTGGAGGCGCAATGACCCCAGCGGACCCGAATGTGAAACAAGCTCTGCTGCGTTGGACCCGGCGCCTGGTTCTGGCCGCGGCCGCCGGGATCGCGGCGATGGCCATCGGGTTCGTCATCAACCGCACGGACGCCATGCGCGCCTACCTGTTCGGCTATGTCTTCTGGACCGGAGTCGGGATGGGTTTCCTGGGCATTCTGCTGCTGATGCACATGGTCGGGGGCAAGTGGGGCGCCTGCATCCGGAATTTCTGCGAAGCCGGAGCCGCGACACTGCCGTTCATGGCCGTTCTGCTGATTCCGATCCTGCTCAATATGGACGCGCTGTACGGGTGGGTTCTGCCGGAAGCTCGGAACGATCCGCTGATTCAGTCCAAGACGCTCTACCTGAATTTCCCGTTCTTCGTACTTCGCTCAGCAATCTATTTCGGGATCTTCACGCTCTACATCCGCTTGCTGAGCAAATGGTCGCAAGCGCTGGAAGGCTCGACTTTCGAATCCGGCGTCACGAAGCTGAAGCGGCGCAGCGCACCGGGCTTCGTGATCTTCATCGTCACTGGAAGCTTCGCGGCGATCGACTGGATCATGACACTCGAACCGGATTGGTTCTCCTCGGTCTACGGCGCGACGTTCCTGGTGGGGCAGGTACTTTCGGCAATGCTGATCGCCATTATCGGGTTGATCCTTTGGAAGCAATACGCGAAAGACTCCGAGCTGATCACGCCTGAGTATTTCATTGACTTGGCGAACCTGGTGCTGACCTTCACCGCGCTCTGGGCCTATCTGGCGTTTTCCCAATACTTGATCATCTGGGCCGGAGACCTCCCAGATGAAACTGGCTGGTATTTCCGGCGCCTCAACGGCGGCTGGCAATATTTGGCAATCGCCCTGGTGATCTTTCACTTCGCGCTGCCGCTGTTCCTGCTGTTGATGCGGGATATCAAACGTTCGGGCCGCGCGCTGATGGCTGTGTGTCTGTTGTTCCTGGCCGCGCGCGTCGCCGATGTCTATTGGCTGGTGATCCCGGCCTGGACCAATCAGGGCGGCACCGCGCCATGGATGAATTTTGCCGCGTGGATCGCATTCGGCGCGCTCTGGCTGGGGATCTATGTCCACCGGCTGCAGGAGCGCTCCCTGATTCCGCGCTCAGACCCAAGGCTGCTCACACCGCCGCGAGAACCGGTTGCCTATTAACGAAAGCTGACTAACGAAAGGAGGACATCGCGATGCAGCCATCCAAACCCAACCATGAACTGCGGGACATTCGATTCAGCATTGTCTTGATTTCCGTCGCGTCTCTCCTCCTGATCGTGATTCTCGGCTTGGGCGCCGGCTTTGGAGCTTACCGGTTTCTCCAGTACGAAACACCCGAAGAGAGCCGGGCGGCTGAACCAGCCGTGATTCCCCCGCCTCCGCGTGTTACACCCGACCCCGCTCGCCAACTCGACGCCCTGCGCGCCATCACCGAACAGCAGATGACCACCTACGGTTGGATCGACCGCACCCAAGGCAAGGTGCGGATCCCCGTCGCGCGCGCGCTGGAAATCATCGCCGAACAAGGCCTGCCGACCCAGGAAAGGACATCTCGATGAACCTGGCAAGCACCCCAAGACAATCGAACTACGCAGCCCGTCTGAGATCCATTCTGCGAAAGGTGGTGATTTTCTGTCTCACCGTGCTCGCCTGGATCGCGATGGCAAAACCGCTGCGCGCACAGGTCTACGGCAAGCCCAAGGTTCTCGACAACATCGGCATCGATCAAAAGCTGGGAGCCTACATCCCGTCCGATGCGCCGTTCGTCGACGAACAGGGCCGTTCCGTCACGCTGGCCGACTATCAGGGCAAACCCACCATCCTGGCGCTGGTCTACTTCGAATGTCCATCGCTTTGCACACGCGTTCTGAACGGCATGGTGCGCAGCCTGCGCGAGTTGGACCTCAATGCCGGAACGGATTACGAGGTCGTCGCAGTCAGCTTCGACCCCCGCGACAAGCCCGAGATCGCGGCCGAAAAGAAATCCAACTATATGGCCCAGTTGCATCGCCCGAATGATGAGGATTCCTGGCACTTCCTCACCGGCCCGGAGAGTTCCAGCCGTCAGCTCGCCAACGCCCTTGGCTACCGCTACGCGTTCGATGAAAACAGCGGACAGTACGTCCACCCGAGCTCAATCATGCTGCTCGATCCGAACGGCAAGATCACGCGCTATCTCTACGGGATCGAATATCCGGTGCGCGATGTCCGCCTCGGACTGGTGGAGGCCTCGGCTGGCCAGGTCGGCGGCGCCGTCGATCAAATCCTGCTCTATTGCTTCCACTATGACCCCGAGAACGGCAAATACGGTTTCATGATCGTCAACATCCTGCGCGCTGCGGGCATTTTGACCGTCGTATTGATCGCCGGGCTGATCTTCCTGCTGTCGCGCCGAAGCGGACGCTACGGAAGGCATCGAACGCCGCAAACCACGGGAGGAGCCGCGTCGTGAACGATATTCTCTTTCCTCCCGAAGCCTCCACCCTGGCCGGAGACGTCGATCTGCTCTACACGTTCCTGGTCGTCACCTCCGTCGTCATGACCGCGCTGATTTTCGGGGCGATGATCGTCTTTTCGATCCGCTACCGCCGCTCGCGTGCCGCCCAGACCGCGCGCGAAGGCCGCCGCGTCAACGATTGGCCGCTGTTGGAGCTCAGTTGGGCGTTCGCTCCCTTCTGCATCATGCTGGTGATGTTCGGCTGGGGTGCGAAACTGTACTTTGATGAGAGCCGGCCTCCCGACGATGCCCTGGAAATCTACGTCGTCGGCAAACAGTGGATGTGGAAGCTGCAGCATGAGGGCGGCCGATCCGAGATCAATTCCCTGCATGTGCCGGTGGGCCGGCCGGTCAAGCTGATTCTGGCCAGCGAAGACGTCATCCACAGCTTCTACGTACCGGCCTTTCGCGTCAAGCACGATGTCGTTCCCGGCCGCTACTACACGCTATGGTTTGAGGCTACCGAGACCGGGACCTTCCCCTTCCACTGCGCCGAATACTGCGGAACTGACCATTCCCGCATGGGCGGCGCCGTCACCGTCATGGATCCGGCTGATTACGAAGCCTGGCTCTCCGGGGTGGAACGCGGCATGTCCACCAGTGAGCGCGGTGCCCAATTGTTCCAGGAATACGGCTGCGCCAGTTGCCACCTCACCGCGACCCAGGGACGCTGCCCGCCGCTGACCAACCTCTTCAATCACCCCGTGGAACTGAGCACCGGGTCGACCGTCCTGGCGAACGAAGAATATATTCGCCGGTCCGTGCTGGAGCCCAACGCCCAAATCGTCGCCGGGTATCCCACCAACCTGATGCCCAACTTCCAAGGGCAGGTCAGCGAAGAGGATTTGTTGCTCCTGATCGCCTACATCAAGAGCCTCTCCCAGCCGGAGCTTCCGGGCGCCGCGCAAGGAGTCACGGAATGAGCACCACGACCACCACACCGCTGGAAGCGCCGCGCACCGGCTCCAAGGTCAACTACCTCAACGTGGCGCACACCTGGCAGTCCTGGCTATTCACCACCGACCACAAACGGATTGCCCTGCTCTATCTGTTCTCGATCACCGTGTTCTTCTTCATTGGCGGCATCTTCGCCGTCCTGATGCGGCTCCACCTGACCACGCCGCAAGGCCTGGTCGACGCGAACACTTATAACAAATGGTTCTCGATGCACGGCATCGTGATGATCTTTTTTTTCCTGCTGCCGTCGATCCCCGCCGTGCTGGGAAACTTTTTAATCCCGCTGATGATCGGAGCCCGCGACCTGGCCTTCCCCCGCATCAACCTGCTGAGCTGGTACATCTACATGGCCGGCGGCATCTTTACCGTCAGCGCGGTCTTTGCGGGTGGCGTCGACACCGGCTGGACCTTCTACGCTCCCTTCAGCACCACCTATTCCAACGCGAATGTCATCCTAGCCGCGGTCGGCGTCTTCGTCGCGGGATTTTCCTCCATCCTCACCGGGCTGAACTTCATCGTCACCATCCACAAGATGCGCGCCCCCGGCATGACCTGGTCCCGGCTGCCTCTGTTCGTGTGGGCCCACTATGCGACCTCCATCATCCAGATCCTGGGAACGCCAGTCGTCGCGATCTCGCTGGTGTTAATCGGCCTGGAACGCGTCTTCCGCGCCGGCATCTTCGACCCCGACCTCGGCGGCGACCCCATCCTGTTCCAGCACCTGTTCTGGTTTTATTCCCATCCGGCGGTCTACATCATGATTCTGCCCGGCATGGGCGTGATGAGCGAACTGATCGCCTGCTTCTCGCGCAAGCGCGTTTTTGGCTACACCTTCATCGCACTGTCCAGCGTGGCAATCGCGGCGCTCGGCTTCCTGGTGTGGGGACATCATATGTTCGTCTCCGGGCAGTCCGTCTACGCCGGCATGGCATTCTCCCTGCTGAGCTTCGCCGTCGCGGTACCCTCCGCCATCAAGGTATTCAACTGGCTCGCCACGATGCATCGCGGAGCGATCACCTTCGAAACCCCAATGCTCTACGCGCTGGGCTTCATCGGACTGTTTACCATCGGCGGTCTCACCGGCCTTTTCCTGGCGACCCTCGCCGTCGACGTCCACGTGACCGACACCTACTTCGTTGTGGCGCATTTCCACTACATCATGGTGGGCGGCATGGTGATGGCATTCCTGGGCGGCATCCACTACTGGTTCCCCAAGATCTCCGGACGCCTGTACTCCGATAGCCTCGCCCGGCTGTCGGCGGTGATCATCTTCGTCGGCTTCAACCTGACCTTCTTCCCCCAGTTCCTGCTCGGCTATCAGGGGATGCCGCGGCGCTACGCCACCTACCCGGAGCACTTCCAGGTTCTGAACGTTCTCTCCAGCGCCGGCGCGTCGATTCTCGGCATCGGCTATCTGCTTCCGATGCTCTACCTGGGCTGGGCCTGGTTCCGGGGTCCGCTGGCCCCCGCCAATCCGTGGAACGCCAAGGGTCTCGAATGGGAGCAGACCGACCCGGTTCCCGCGCCCGACAATTTTGAGGAGATCCCGGAGGTAACCGAAGAAGCCTACGCCTACGAGCAGCCGCTCGACGCCGGCGACGGCATTCAGGAAAGCGAGGCGATCTGATGGCTGCCGGAGCAGACACCACCGCCATCCCCCCCGTCCAGCGGCTGAAGCATCATTTCGACTCGCTGGAGCAGCAGTTCAATGCCGCCACGCTCGGTATGTGGGTCTTCCTGCTCACCGAAATCATGTTCTTCGGTGGCATGTTCCTGGCCTACACCGTCTATCGCGCATTCCACCCCCGCGCGCTTGCCGAAGCCAGCAGCACCCTGTTCGTCTCCCTCGGAACCGCGAATACCGCGATCCTCATCGTGAGCAGTTTCACCATGGCACTCGCCGTCCGCGCCGCCCGGCTGGGACAGCACAAAGCGATCCGCATATTCCTTGTTCTGACGATTCTGCTGGGCCTGACCTTCCTCGGCATCAAGGGGTTCGAGTATTACAACGAGGCCCTGGAACACCACGTACCCGGCCCGGCCTACAGCTTTGAGGGAACCGAGCCCAATACTTCCGCCATCTTCTTCTACTTGTACTTCGCGATGACCGGCGTCCATGCCGTCCACATGGTAATCGGCATCAGTTTGCTCACCGTACTGCTGGTGATGGCCTCACGAAAGGACTTCGGACCCGCCTGGCACACCCCCATGGAGCTGGCGGGGCTCTATTGGCATTTCGTGGACATCATCTGGATCTTCCTATACCCACTGCTCTACCTGGCTGGAGACGCATCATGAATTCTCACGTCGTTCCGATTCGAACCTACGCCGCCGTTTGCCTCGCGCTGCTATTTCTTACCGGGCTGACCTTCGCCGTATCCTACCTCGACCTGGGCTCCTGGAACATCGTGGCCGCACTTGCCATTGCCGCGACCAAGGCATCGCTCGTGGTGTGGTTTTTCATGCACCTAAGCCACGCTACGACCCTCAACCGGCTCACCGCGGGAGCAGGACTACTCTGGCTCGCGTTCATGCTCACCTTCACCCTCGCCGACTACCTCAGCCGCCATTGGGATCCAGCCAGCCGCTGGATCTAGGCCCCAACGGCGCCCTGGCTTCGCCGCCTCATCTCATCAAACCACCGCTACAAAGCCACCGGGGCCGGCGCTTCTCCGCTCGCCAAACAACAGCTTTGTTTTGTGTTCCTTACGAGAAGTAATCGCGGTGGCGCCCCCGCTCACTGGTTTCAGTCCCCCATACGCTACTTATCCTAAATTTAGTATTCATCTCTGTTGATGTATATTTACCCATAAAATCTATACGAGGTCTGCTTTAGATCCTACACTTTGGGTATTTTCACCGGTGTTTTTCCTTCTGTTCATCTGGGCGATTTGGAGCCTTGGGCCGACCTGAAAGAGTGTTAAGTAATGTAAAGATATATAAGATGTTATATACTCTTAGGCAGCCCCATTTGCCTCTCAGCAGAGTCTGGATCCGTCGCCGCTGTCACAGTAAAACCACCCTCTAAAGACTGGATACTGTTGATCCCTATCAACATCACCATATCACATAGTTGATATCACTATAAATGTATAGACTCGCTCTCTAGGATGGATCTATACTTACTCGGCATACTATGCACAGGTCTCGGGGTCTTGAGGCCAGAATCTACGCAGAATGGGGAGTTGCCATGCAGCAAAGAAGTTCTGCGGCCATGATGATCCTTGCACTATGGGGTCTTGCCGCAGTCGCGCACGCGCAAGTGTCAGTTAACGCCAACGTCCAGGGGTCGGTTTCCGATCCGTCGGGAGCCGTGATACCAGGGGCGTCGGTCACAGCGACAAATGTGAATACCGGAATCGTTACGAATCGGGAGTCGAACGCGACCGGTGATTACCAATTTCCAGCCCTCCAGCCGGGCACTTATACGATCTCGGCGTCCTACCAGGGCTTCCAAACCCAGACGTTTCAGAACCTCCAATTGAGCCAGGCTCAGGCGATCCGCCTGAACTTCACTCTGAATCCGGCCACGGCCACCACCAGCGTGGAAGTAATTGCCGACGCCTCCACTGTCCTGGCGGAAACTTCGCCTTCGGTGGAAAACACGATCCAGGAACGAAGCGTCCTGAATTTCCCTGTCCAAACCCGTAACGTGCTGGACATGATCGGCACCACGCCGGGCGTCGTCGTCTCCAACGGCGTTTTCGGCAACGCGTTGCCGCAGATGTCCGGTACCGACGCTGGCGCGGTCAACACGACCCGTGACGGTCTGATCACCAACGACGGCCGGTATAACGCCTTCAACGGCGTCTATTCGTCCGTGTTCACCAGCCCGGACATGGTCGAGGAAGTTCGCGTGTCAACCAACTCGATCGATGCCGGCGCCGGCCGCGGCTCGGCCCAGGTCGAAATGCGTACCCGCGCCGGAACGAACGAATACCATGGCGCGCTGTTCTACACCAACAACAACTCGGCTATCTGCAGTCGCGCGATTATTTCGCTGCCCTGCGTGGCGCGGATCGCTCCTACGCCAACCGCAACCAGTACGGCGGCCGCATGGGCGGCTCGATCATCAAGAACAAGGCGTTCTTCTTCGTCCTGGTGGACAACCAGCGCTATCTGACCAAGCAGTTGGTCACCTCACAGGTGCTGACGCCGCAAGCTCGCATGGGCGATTTCCGCTACCTGACCGAGGCCGACGGCACCATCCGCCGGAACGGCAATGCGCTCTCGGCAGCGAATGCACGATCGGTGGATCTGAACGGTAACATTCTGACGAGCAATCCCGTAAATGGAAGCCCGCTCACACTGCGGTCCTTCAACGTCTTCAACAACGTGCAGGATCCGCTCCGCACGGGAATCGATTCGACCTGGGTCAGCTCCCAGTGGCTGCCGCGCATGCCGCTGCCGAATGACTGGAGCGTGGGCGACGGTCTGAACACCGCCGGATACCGCTGGCTGCAGCCGCAGAACGGTTCCGACGGCGCCACCGGCGCGAGCCCCAACCCGAACCGCGATAACTTGACCACGCGTTTTGACTACCAGCTCAACGACGGCAATCGCCTGACCTACACCGGGACCCGCGAAGTCGACAAAGCCGTGACCGGCCAGACCGGTCTGGCCGCCTATCCGGGCGGTTATCAGGGGGCTCTGGTGCGTACGCCGAACTTCCAGACGGTCTCCTGGTCCTCGGTGATTACCCCGACCATCCTTAGCGAGTTCCGCTACGGTTACAAGCAAGACACCTGGATCGGCGTTTCGCCGTTCGACACCGGCTACAACTTCGGAAACGACCCGAACGCCGTGAACTCTACCGCGGCGGAAGCTCGCGGGACCTATCCGCAAAACCAGGGTCAGTTCGTTTACGTCAATCCGAGCCTCGCAACCAGCTACTCGAATCTGAACGTTTCGACGCCGCGCGCCACCTACAGCCCGCTGAAGCAGATCGCCGATACCATCAGCTTCAGCAAGGGATCGCATTCGTTCCAGACCGGGTTCCAGTTCAACTGGTTCAACTCGAAATCGTCGAATGCGGGCGGCCAGCAGACCACCCGTCCGATCGCCAACCTCGGCCAGTCCAACATCGCGGTACAGGGCATTACAACCGCGGCGTTCCCCGGCCTCAGCACGTTTGACATCCCGACGGCGCAGAACCTGCTCGCCAACCTGGCTGGCAGCGTGGACAGCATCACGCAACAGGCTTTCGTCAACAGCCCGACCCAGCAGACCTGGTCGACCTATCAGGACGGAATCCTGTATAACCGCAATATCCACCAGAACGACTGGAACCTGTTCTTCAAGGACACCTGGAAGGTCTCTCAGAACCTCACCTTGAACATGGGCCTGCGCTACGACAAGTACGGCACGCCTTATGATTCCTACGGCCTGGGTGGACGCTTCACCGGCGGCCAGTCCGCTCTGTTCGGTATCTCCGGCACCAGCTTCGCCAATGGCTGGTGGGCGCCGGGCATCATGAACGGTTCGCCGACCGGTCTCGAGTTCGTCGGCAAGGACTCGCCGCAACCCGGCAAGACCATCTTTGGCAATGACTGGAACAACATCGCACCGTCGTTCGGCTTCAGCTATGACGCGAGCTCGTTTGGACGGCCCACCGTCATCCGTGGCGGTTACGGCATCAACTATTCAGGTGCTCCGAACTTCCTGGGTTACTCCGGCCAACATCGGCAGCCTGCCGGGTACGACCCAGCTCCAGACCTCCAATTCTCGCAGGGCGACTATCTGGACATCCCGGCTTGACCAATCCCGCCTGCTTCCGCTGATCCCCAGCGAACCCGACGTTCGTGCCGAGCTCTGTCACCGATCCCACAGGTCGTTCGCAGACCATCACGGGCTACAACGACAACTACCGGATCCCCTACATCCAGAGCTACAACCTGTCGGTCACGCGCGAGCTGGCCGAGGGTCTGACCCTGGAAGTCGGCTGGGTGGGCAACAAGGCGACCAAGCTCTGGGATAACTTCCAGATCAACGACCCGAATATCTTCGAAACCGGGCTGTTGAACGCCTTCAACACCACGGTGCAGGGCGGAAACGCCCAGTTGTTCGACCAGATGCTGGCGGGGGTTCACTTCCCGAACGGCGTCGTGGGCCAGAATATCACCGGATCGGACGCCCTGCGCGGCTACGCCACCACCAACTCCTACTTAGCCAACGGCGCAGTGGGAGATCTGGGCAATTGGCTCAATTCCACCGCTTCGTTCACTGGAGCCAATGGCGGCCTAGTACGGCTGAACGGATTCCCGGAGAACTACTTCGTGGCCAATCCGCAGTTTGCCGGCGTCAACCTGTACGGTAACAACAACAACTCCACGTACAACTCGCTGCAGACGACGGTTAACCAGCGCTACAGCAACGGTTTCAGCTGGCAGTTCAGCTATGTGTTCTCCAAGAACCTGGGCAACACTGGCATCCGCGATCCTCGGAATCGTAACCTCAGCAAGGGCATCCTGTCCATGAACCGGACCCACATCCTGAAGTTCAACGGTGTGTGGGATCTTCCGTTCGGTCAGCAGGGCCAGACTGTTCAGCAGCGGCTCCGAAGTGGGCGGATCGTGTCATCGGTGGCTGGAGCTTATCACCGGTCGTCCAGTGGACCTCCGGTGCGCCGATGAGCTTCAACTTCGGCGCCGCGGCCCCACGGCCGTTTCGCTACCAACGGCTACTACGAGAGGGCCAACAATACCGCGAACCTGGTGGCGCCGATCAACAATGGCTCCGTCGTCAAGGGGATCGGGAACGTCACCTACTTCGGTCAGTACAGCGTGACCAAGGCCCCGTTCTCGGGTGCCTCCGCCCTCGCCGGCCGTGTCACCAACAACGTTGTCGTGGACCAGAACGGCAATGTCCTCATGGACCGCCGGCCGCTGCGGCACCATCGGCAACCTGGCCAAGAACGTCATGACCGGTCCGGGTCAGCTGACCTTCAATACGTCCGTCAGCAAGAAGATTAACATCAATGAATCGATGTACTTCACGCTGCGCGCCGATGTCATCAACGTGTTGAACAAGCCGCAGTGGAGCAACCCCAACACGAACATCAACTCGGCGACGTTCGGTCAAATCACTTCGGCGGGCGGCCAACGCGCTGTCACGCTGAACGCTCGGTTTGACTTCTAGTTGCAGTAGTACCGCTTAGGGACGAGTAAACTCCAATAAAGCCAAAGAGGTAACTCTCCCGCGACCCCGGGGCGGACCCACCGCTCCGGGGTCTTTTTCTTTTCTTGCCGCCGCATCCCCCCGCCTGCGCCCGATTCTCCCCTGGCCCACCCCATTCCCGAGGTCCCGCGCTGCTCGGACATGGCGCGTTTGAGATTGAAGCATCCGATGACAATAAATAGCTAATATCAATGTTTACTATGTTTTGCCTTGTATTCGTTCAGGTTGTCACGCTATCCACTTCCCCATCCCCACCCTACATCCGAAAACCGTTCTGGCTCGCCGATCTGAGCAATCCCCGTACGGCTCCCACAAATTGATGATTTGAATGTAGAACATACATAGTACCCAAACAGCATATGCCTAATCTGGTTTTCATACAGATGCACCCAAAATATTGATTCCAATTGTCTTATCTGATATTGATGACTACTATCAATATAACCGGATAGACTCGGGGGTCTGATCGACCTATACTACTCCGGCATTGTTTGCTTCGCCTCGGGTTGATATTGAGGTCGAAAATTTAGAACGAAAAATGGGGGAGTTGCCATGAGGCACAGAACATCTCTGTCTGTCGTGCTCGCACTCTTGGGTCTCGCTGCAGTCGCAAATGCGCAAGTCTCAGTGAACGCCAATGTCCAGGGAACAGTTGCCGACCCATCGGGAGCTGTCATTCCAGGGGCAGCAGTAACGGCGACGAACGTCAACACCGGTATTGTTACCAATCGCCAATCGAACGCAACCGGTGATTATCAATTTCAAGCCCTGCAGCCGGGAAACTATACACTCTCGGCTTCCTATCAGGGATTCCAGACACAAACCTTTCAAAATCTGCAACTTAGCCAAGGCCAATCGGTCCGGCTGAACTTCAATCTGCAACCGGCCACGGCGAATACCAGCGTCGAGGTGGTTGCGGAAGCTTCCACGATCATCGCCGAAACATCACCTTCGGTGGAAAACACAATTCAGGAACGTAGCGTCCTGAATTTCCCCGTCCAGACGCGAAACGTCCTGGACCAACTTGGCACGACGCCCGGTGTTGTGGTCGCCAACGGAATCTTCGGCAATGCTACGCCACAGATGTCCGGTACGACTGCAGGTGGGGTCAATACCACCCGCGACGGTCTGATCACCAATGACGGCCGGTATAACGCCTTCAACGGCGCGTACTCGTCGTCATTCACCAGCCCGGACATGGTGGAGGAAGTTCGCGTGTCCACCAACTCGATCGATCCCACGGTTGGTCGTGGATCGGCGCAGGTCCAGATGCGTACTCGCGCCGGTACGAACGACTACCACGGCGCTCTGTTCTACACCAACAACAACTCCTACCTGCAGTCGCGCGATTACTTCGCGGCTCTGCGCGGAGCCGACCGCTCCTATCAGAACCGCAACCAGTTTGGCGGCCGCCTGGGTGGATCGATCATCAAAAACAAAGCCTTCTTCTTCGTCCTGGTCGACAACCAGCGCTACCTGACCAAGCAGTTGGTCACCTCACAGGTGCTGACGCCGGAGGCCCGCACGGGCGTGTTCCGCTACCTCGCCGACATGGATGGCACGGTCCGCCGGAACGGCAACGCACTCGGCCTCGGCAGTACACGGTCAGTCGACCTGCAAGGCAACGTTCTGACCAGCGATCCTGTTGACGGCAGCGCCTTGCAAATGCGGTCGTTCAACGTTTTCAACGATATTCAGGACCCGTTCCGTACCGGGTTCGACTCCACCTGGGTTACCTCTCAATGGTTGCCTCGTATGCCGATGCCCAATGACTGGAGCGTGGGCGACGGTCTGAACACCGCCGGTTTCCGCTGGCTGCAGCCGCAGAACGGTTCCGACGGCGCGACGGGCGCGAGCCCCAACCCGAACCGCGATCATCTAACGACGCGCTTCGACTATCAGCTCAATGACGGCAACCGCCTGACCTATACCGGGACCCGCGAGGTCGATAAATCCGTGACTGGCCAGACCGGCCTGGCCGCCTATCCGGGCGGTTATCAGGGCGCTCTCGTGCGTACGCCGAACTTCCAGACGGTCGCCTGGTCGTCGGCCATCTCCCCGACCATCCTCAGCGAATTCCGTTTCGGCTATAAGCAAGACACCTGGATCGGCGTTTCGCCGTTCGACACCGGCTACAACTTCGGAAACGACCCGAACGCCGTGGATGCCACCGCCCAGAATGCTCGCGATAGTTATCCGCAGAACCAGGGGCAGTTCGTCTACATCAATCCGAGTATCGCAACCAGTTACTCGAACCTGAACGTCTCGACGCCGCGCGCCACCTACAGTCCGCTGAAGCAGATCGCGGATACGATCAGCTTCAGCCGAGGCGCGCATTCGTTCCAGGCCGGCTTCCAGTTCAACTGGTTCAATTCCAAATCGTCCAATGCGGGCGGCCAGCAGACCACGCGTCCCTACGCGAGCCTGGGACAGAACAACGTCGCCGTACCGCTCAATCCATCAGCGTTCCCAGGCCTGAGCACCTTCGACGTGTCGCTGGCACAGAACCTGCTTGCCAACCTGGCCGGCAGCGTCGATAACATCACGCAACAGGCCTTCGTCAACAGCCCGACCCAACAGTCCTGGTCAACCTACGTAGATGGGTTCCTCTACAATCGCAACATCCATCAGAACGACTGGAACCTGTTCTTCAAGGACACCTGGAAGGTCAGCCAGAACCTGACGCTGACCCTGGGGCTGCGCTATGACAAGTACGGCACACCGTATGATTCCTACGGTCTGGGCGGACGCTTCACTGGTGGCCAGTCCGCTCTGTTCGGTATCTCCGGCACCAGCTTCGCCAATGGCTGGTGGTCGCCGGGCATCATGAACGGTTCGCCGACCGGCATCGAGTTCGTCGGCAAGGACTCGCCCCAACCGGGCAAGACCATCTTCGGCAACGATTGGAACAACATCGCTCCGTCGCTCGGCTTCAGCTATGACCTGAACACATTCGGGAAGCCCACCGTCATTCGCGGCGGCTACGGCATCAACTACTCCGGTTCGCCGAACTTCCTGGGCTACTCCGCGAACATCGGTAGCCTGCCGGGTACCACGCAGCTCCAGACCGCCAACTTCGCTCAGAACGACTTCCTGACGGTCTCGGGGTTGAGCAACCAATCCCTCCTGCCGCTGGTCCCGACCAACGCTCCATTCCAAACGAACTCGGTGACGGATCCTACCGGTCGTGCGCAGAGCATCACAGGCTACAACGACAACTACCGCATCCCCTACATCCAGAGCTTCAATCTTTCGGTCACGCGCGAGCTGGCCGAGGGGCTGACCCTGGAAGTCGGCTGGGTGGGCAACAAGGCCACCAAGCTGTGGGATAACTTCCAGATCAATGACATCAACATCTTTGAGACTGGATTGCTGAATGCCTTCAACACCACGGCTCAGGGCGGCAACGCACAGTTGTTCGACCAGATGCTGGCCGGGGTCGCCTTCCCGAAGGGCACCGTGGGGCAGAACAACTTTACCGGTTCGGACGCATTGCGGTCCTACAACACCACCAACTCGTTCCTGGCGAACGGGCGTGTCGCGGAACTCGGGGACTTCCTGTATCGCAGCGCTTCGTTCACTGGCGCTAATGGTGGCCTGCTGCGCTCGAATGGATTCCCGGAGAACTTCTTCGTGGCCAATCCGCAGTTCAATGGCGTCAACCTGTACGGCAACAACAACAACTCCACGTACCACTCACTGCAATTCACGCTGAACCAGCGCTACAAGAACGGGTTCAGTTGGCAGTTCAGTTATGTGTTCTCCAAGAACCTGGGCCTGAATGGCGTCCGCGATCCGCGGAACCGCAACCTCAGCAAGGGTATCCTGGGCATGAACCGTCCGCACATCTTCAAGTTCAACGGTGTGTGGGACCTTCCGTTCGGCCAGCAGGGTCAAATGTTCCGCAGCGCTCCGCGTTGGCTGGATTCGGTCATCGGTGGGTGGACCTTGTCCCCGGTGGTTCAGTGGACCTCCGGTTCGCCGATGAGCTTCAACTTCGGCACCTTCGGGTCAACGGCTGGTATGTCCTCGATCAGCTATCAGTACCGGACGCAGAACTCGCCGGACCTGGTCGCTACCGTGAACAACGGCGCGGTCGCCAAAAGCGGCCAAACGGTCAGCTACCTTGGGCAGTACACCGTGACCAAGGCTCCGTACACGGGCGATCCCACCATCGCGGGCCGCTTCACCAACAACATCGTGACGGACCAGAACGGCAACACCATCATGCAGGCTCCTAAGGCCGGCACCGTCGGCAACCTGAACCAGAACGTCATGACGGGCCCCGGTCAGTTAACCTTCAACACTTCAGTGAGCAAGAAGGTTTACCTGAACGAGTCCATGTACTTCACACTGCGCGCGGACGTCATCAACGTCCTCAACAAGCCGCAGTGGAACAACCCCAACACGAACATCAACTCGGGATCGTTCGGCCAGATCACCGGCGCCGGTGGTCAACGTGCCGTCACTCTCAATGCCCGGTTTGATTTCTAGTCGAGGTTGTTTGATCTAGGGACGAGTAAACTCCAATAAAGCCAAAGAGGTGACTCTCCCACGACCCCGGAGCGGCCCAGCCGCTCCGGGGTCATCCTTTTTTGAAGGACAGATTTCTATCGACGAACATCCCTATTTCCCTCAAGATGGATCCGAGGGCTAAGATTGCTCTTTTTTGGATCACGCCCTGTCGGAATGGAGAACGAAATAGCACCCGAATCTCATCCATCCGCTACGCCTGCTGAGTCCCCTGCGGCGAGCGCCCACACCGACGAGGTCTGGGATCAGGTCTCCAAGGGAGACTCTGCTTCCTGGTATCTGGATCCGCTGGTAGCGGCGCAAAAGCGCGAAGCCAACGCCAGCCTGCTCGGCCCGGCGCCTGAGACACCCGTCGGAATGGCGCTGAAAACCGACTCCTTTGAAGAAGCCTATGGCGACGACAGCACGCTGCCGGACCTCCAGCCGCACGCCCGTCGCTGGATCCTGATCGACACCTCCGCCGCGATGGTGCGCCGAGCCAAGGTACGATTTCCCGATGCCGCCCAGTACGCCACCATCGACATTCGTTTTGCGGGCCTCCGCTCCGCATCGATGGATCTGGTGTTCTCCAATTCCACGCTGGACCATTTCCATTCGGCCGCGGATTTTGAGAGCGCCATCCGGGAGCTCGCGCGCATCCTCAAACCCGGTGGCCGCCTGGTGCTGACGCTGGACAATTCCCTGAACCCCACCTATTGGCTCCTGCGCGCCTACAGCACTACCCGGCATGCGCCCTTCCCGCTCGGCTATTGCCCGACCCCCGCCCGGCTGGAATATCTGTTGCCCCAAGCTGGCTTCGAAATCCGGCAGCGCGGGTGCCTGCTGCACAACCCTCGCCTGATCTCGACGGGACTCTTTCTGGTCTTGCGCCGTCTGCTGGGTTCCGCCGCTGATGGTCCTGTCACCGCCCTGCTGAGGTTCTTCTCCTGGTTCGACCATCTCCCCACACGCCGCTTCACGGCCTGCTTCGTTACCATCGACGCCACCCGCCGCTAGCCACTAGCGGGAACCCCTCGCTCTTGATCTCCAGTCCCGGTTTCGCATAGCCCCTCGACTCTTCCCCGGCGCCTTCAGACCTGCGACGGGTAAGGAGCGCAACGGATCCAGTTGAAACCCACCCTCAATGCGCAGCGCATGAATCCTGATCTACCCCCCTAGCGCCACTTTCTGACTCCTAATCACACCCCCTCACTCACATTTATAGATGTATTTCTCCCATCCTTTCATCGATTTAGTATTTATCCTCGGGAGAGATGGTTTTAGCAGTGCCCTATTTTGCTCAGCAGGAAGGCCGGTCTGCTCCTGCATGAGAGACCCCGGTCCGACCCAGTCACGCAAGTGAGGAATCCTGGCACGTCGACCTCTGCCGGGAGGGTTCGCGCATCATGCTGGCCCGCCGGAGCGAGTATCCGGTGCTGCCCCCAGCGGCAGGGTAATCATCGCGGCTGTTGCTTGTGACAGTAACCATAGGCGCTGCGCTGTAGCAGGGTAAATCGCAGATCGGGAGCGCTCCTTAAATAACCCAAGAAACTCAACAGGAAATACGAACAATCTGACACAGACCGGCGGCGTAATGCTGACACTTATTCTGATCCTTTTTCTCTATACGGCCTCTCTGACCGCACAATCCGCCGCACCGTCCCCGCGCGGCCTTACACCACACACCTTAATAACTCTGCCGGGGACCGCGGCGCCATCCTCGTCCGGGACATCCGCCGTGGCGCCGGACGCAGCGGTTCCCGACGCCATAACTCCGTCTCCAGCGTCGGTGCCGCTGAAAGCCCCAGCCACGCCCGCTCCCGTTCCACCACAACCGCTCGCCTGGGAATCCCGAGCCATCGCCGGTCTGCACCAAACCGGAGCCACCTCCACCCCATCGACGCAGAACTTCTTCTTTGACTTCTTCATCATGCGCGGACTCGGCAGCGGGAGCCCGAACGTCTATGATTCGAAGGTCAACCTGTGGGGCAACGTTCGCATCGCCAGCATCGCCCAGCAGATCAACATTCCCGTCGCGCAGCTTCGGCTCGCGACGCAGGCCGCGAATCTCAAAGTGAACGAGCTCGCCCAAAGCGGATCCTTTGAAACCGGCATTGGCCTCATGCCCTGGGGAGCGATGTACCAAGGTTCGAGAATCCGCATGCTGGAGGCGACCGTCTCCTTCGGCGCCACGGGGAGCTTCTCCATCCATCCGACGCCGATCAAGGTCTACGCCGTCCCCGGTCCGGCCAGCGCCCAGCGGCAACTGTTCGAACAACGCTTCCCGCAGGTGCACTCCGATTACGTCGCCTTCACGCCGCCGGACCGCCAGCGCTTCTATCGGCAATGGTGGGTGGGCGCTCGCGTGACGAGCTTCGACAGAAACGAGCCGTTCGCCCCGCCCTCCACCTACTCGATCGCCGTCGGCCAGGATGAAACCGTCACAGGCGGCAGATGGAAGGGGCTGGTCGGCAAGGTGGATGTGTTCTATCCGCTGCCGATGGGCACGTCCAGTGGACGCTGGAAGTTCCTGTTCCTGTTCGGCACCGCCCGGATCAGCCTGTCCCGTGCAACAAACCCCACGCCGCTGATTCTTCAGGAGGTGACCGCGGCCGACCCAAATCACCCCGACGCGAGCACGACGCCGCCCCAGATCTCGGTCTATGATGACCGGGTCTCGATCGTCCCGATCCGCACCAATCGCGACATCTACCGCATCGGCGTCGGCATCGACTTCGTCAACCTGCTGGCGTCGTGGCTTGGCGGCAACTAAGCTCAGTGGGTAATCAGGCTCGGCCGCGACGGGGACGTGGATGGATCCTACGCCGCGCGCCCGTTGAACTTGCGCAGACCGTCCAGGATCTCGTCCGGCACCCGAACGTTCCCGTCCCGCCCGGTCCCCAGATGCAGTCCCGGCTTGTAGGACCCGTGAAAATCGGAACCGCCGGTCACCAGCAGATCAAACCGCTTGGCCAGATCCAGGTACTCACGCGTCAGCTCCGGGGAATGATCGCTATGATACGCCTCAATCGCGCTTAACCCCTGCTCGATAAGTTCCGGGAGCACCGACGGAAGATCATCCTTCACCCGGATTGGATGCGCCATCGACGCAACGCCGCCCGCGCCCGCGATCTGTCCCAGCCCTTCCTGCATGGTCGGCTCCCGGCGCTGCACATAGCCTTTCTGGCCCTCGGCAAGGTAGACATCGAAGGCTTCCTGCATCGTCGTTACGTACCCTTTTTTGAGCAGCAACGTCGCCACGTGCGGACGTCCGGCCATGCGCCCCCCCAGAGCCTCGACCTCTTCGAGCGTAATATCCAACCCCAGCGACTGTAGCCGCTTCATCAGGTTCTCATTGCGTTCCCGCCGAGCCCGCTGATTCCCGGTGACCCATTCGCGGATCCCGCCCAGCCTCGCCTGATCGAAAAAGTACCCCAACAGGTGCACAGACCGCTCATTCAGCTTCACCGAAAGCTCAATCCCGCAGACCAGGCCCAACCCCTCCGTCTCGGCAATCGGGCGAGCCTCATCATAGCCGCTGAAGGTGTCATGATCCGTGATGCCGAGATAGGAAAGCCCCACCCGCTTCGCCTCGCGGACCAATTCGGCCGGCGTAAAGGAGCCATCGGAGTGGTTGGTGTGAGAATGCAGATCGATCATAGAGGTTTCGAGCCGTCCAGTGCGCGCAACAGGGAGCTTCTTCGGCGATCGGGAGGACTCCCGCCGGTTGTGGGGACGAATGCCCAGTCTAGCGTACCTGGCGATGATCTCCGCCGCGTGTGGCGCGCACGCACTCGCAACCAACCTCCCGTAAAAACGAAAGCGCCGCTGCTCAGCCCGATTGGGGGAGAGAAGCGGCGCTGTTCCAAGTACGAGTACGTTTATCCGCAGGCTTCCGTGATGCAGATGGATTCCAGGGTGCGGCCCGCCGGAGGCGTCTCCAGCCCGCGCTCTTCCATCAGCTTCCGGATCAGCTCAGCCGTTTCCGGATGTGCGATTGCCGACTGCACACCGACGCGAACCAACCCGTCGGCATAGTCAATCGCCTGCCAAGTGTGGGCGGCCATCGCGCCGCCACGAGCATCGGTGTTGCCGAAGTCGCGAACGCTCAGATCGGCCCCCGCGTCCACCAGCATCTGGACCGCTTCCGTCATGCCTTTGTGCCCGGCGCCATGCAGCGCGGTGCGCCCCGTATCGGCCTGGATGTTGGGATCGACGCCCAGTTCCAGAAGCCACTCGACGGCACGGTTGCTGTCTTCCCGGGACCACTCAAAGGTGATGCCTTCCACCCAGCCGATACCGGCCACCAGTTGCAGCGCGGTGACCTTCAAGTCGGTCATCTCCTTGGGGTTGGCGCCGTAGTCCAGCAGCAATTGCATCAGTTCCAGATCGCCGGATTGGGAGGCCCGCAGGAACGCGGTCATGCCCCCTTCGTCCAACCACTGGTTGGTGAATACCGTACGCGTCTGCGTCGAGTCCACCATCTTGGCGTCGACTTCGGCGCCCGATTCCAGCAGCATCTTGATGTAATCCAGATGCGGCATGTCCGGCTGGCGGACCGGATAGTCGCCACCCTCAATATTCCGGTTGTCGGTGGCCAGGTACAGCGGCGTCCAGCCGCCCTTGTTGGCCAGGTTGACGTCGGCGCCGTGCTCGATCAGGAATTCGCCGAGCTTGTAATAGCGATTCTGCGTCGCCACCAGCAGCGGGCTCCAGCCATAGCGCGTGACCTGATTGATGTCGGCGCCCGCATCCAGCAGCGCTTTCACCGATTCCAGATCGTTCGCGCGCGTCGCATAGACCAGCGCCGTCAATCCGCCGCCATCCGGCTCCTGCTGACCCCGGCGGCCGAATCCGCCGCCCAGCGAATTGCCGCGACGCTCGGTCTCGGAAACCTCGACCTTGACGCCCTCGGCTTCCAATCGCTCCCGCTCCAGGCGAGCCGCCACCGCCGCGGCGTTGCGTTCCACCTGCTGACGGGGATCGGTGGCCTTACCCAAAGCCGGTCCACGGCCACGCTGAGCCGGGCTGGAGTAGGCGGAAATGTCGGCCCCGTTATCGATCAGCAACTGAATCGCCTCTTCATGGCCCTGATCGGCGGCCCACATCAGCGGCGTGGTGCCGCGATCCTCTTCGGCCGCGTTCGGATCCGCGCCGGCATCCAGCAGGATCTTCATCGCCTCAACGTTGCCAGTGCGCGCGGACACCATGAGCGGGGTCCGTCCCATCGGCAACTTCTCATTCGCATCCGCGCCGGCGTGCAGCAGCAGTTCCAAAATCTCCGGAACGCTGGTCACCGAGGCGAGCCACATCGGCGTCGCGCCTTCCCGGTTCTTCGCCGAGGGATTGGCGCCGGCGTCCAGCAGCGCCGCCACCAACTCGGGGTTCAGGCGGTAGACGGCCCAGTGCAGCGCCGTTGCTCCGTCGGCTTGTGCCTCGTTGACATCGGCCTTCTGCGCAATGAGCGCACGGACCTTCGCCAGGTCGTTTTGCATGGCCGCATCGGCGACATCGGCCGCGTTCAGCGCAGCCGCCGCCAGGAGGACAAACAAGCCCGTTGTTAGGATTCGCTTCATGGTGAGTCCTTCCTCCAGGATTCCTATAGGTCTTCCAACCGGCCTTCACTATCGCCGATCTTGTCGAGATGAATGTCGTACCGGTCCAGAATGCTCAACAGCAGATTGCCGGTGGGCACCTGCTTTTGCGGATACGCCAAGTGACGGCCGCCCTTCAGCTTGCCGTTGGCTCCGCCGATGAGCACGTGCGGCACGTCGTAGTGAACGTGCTGGTTGGAGTTGCCCATGTTCGAGCCATACAGCACCAGTGAATGATCCAGCAGGTTGCCGTCGCCGTCCGGCGTATTCTTCAGGTTATTGATCAGGTAGGCCAGCATCTTGATGTGATACTGGTTGATCTTGGCCAGCATCTCGATCCGCGCGGGGTCCTCGCCGTGGTGCGAGACGCCGTGGAAGCTCTGCCCGGGGGCTTCGCTCGCCGGATAGGTGCGATTGGTCAGGTCGCGGGCGAACAGCAGGGTGCCGACGCGCGAGATGTCGGCCTGGAAGGCCAGCGTCATCAGATCGAACTGGATCTTGATGTGCTCGTCGAAGGACTGCGGCACGCCAACCGGAACGGCCATGTCGGTCGGGGCGACCGTGGAGGCCTCCATGGCGATCTGCAGGCGGCGCTCAATCTCGCGAACGTTATCGGTGAAGTCATCCAGGCGGGCGCGGTCGGAAGCGCCGGCTTCCATCTTCAGGCCCTTCAGGCTGTCGGTCAGCGAGTCCAGGATGCTGGCGTTGCGGCGGCGGCGCTCTTCGCGCTGCTCCGGCGTCGAACCGTCCCCGAACATCCGCTCAAAGACGACCTGCGGATTCAGTTCCATCGGCAGCGGCGAGGTCGGCGTGGCCCAGGAAATCGTATTGGTGTAGGTGCAGCTGTAGCCTTCCCCGCAATTCGAGGAGCTGGCGCCGGGATCCTCTACGGCGAACTGCATCGACGGCAGCAGGTTCCCCTGCCCGATCTTCTGCGCAATAATCTGGTCGATCGTGGTGCCGCACTCGACATCCGCGCCAGCGGTCTTTTTCGGTTTGATGGCGCACATGAAGGCCGCGGCAACCCAGTGATCAGCGCCGGTCTCGCCCGGAGGCGGTTCCGCCGAGCGCGAATGCAGGCCGCTCATAATCACCGTCTGATCCACAAACGGCTCCAGGCCCTTCCAGTTGAACGGCAGCTCGGCGGGAAGAGCGCCGACCTGTTCCGGGACCCACCAACCGGGGGCCGCTCCGTGCGGAACAAAGCAGCCAACAAACCGGGGCTTGGGCGTTGCCGCCGTCTGCGCCAGTGCGGTCTGGGCGGGAATCATCGCGTCAAGCAACGGCAGAGCGAGCGTGGCGCCGGCGCCACGTAGCACCGTGCGGCGGGACAAGTGTTTTTTCGTGAGGAACATGTTGCTTTTTTACTCCTGATTCGTTGGGTTAGCGCGCCGCCAGTTGTTCAGAGCCGGCCTCCTCGGAGACCAGCATGTTCTTCTGGAACGGCTCGCTTTCCACGATTCCCAAAACCATGGATGAGAACCGGTAATTATCCTTTGCCGTGTCGCGCAGAATCTCGCGGACCATCGGCAGATCCTGATATTCGACGCCGCGGCCCAGTGCGTAGGTCATCATGCGTTCGATGACCACCTGCGCGAAAACATCGGAATAGTTATCGACCAGATTCTGGCGCAGGTCCGCGATCCCGTCGACCTTGGCGCCGTCCACCAGCGTGCCGCTGGCATCAATCGGCTTGCCGGAATCCAGCGTCCGCCAATGGCCGGTGGCGTCGAAGTTCTCCATCGCCAGGCCCATCGGCTCAAAGATCTGGTGGCAGGAAGCGCACACCGGGTTGGCGCGATGCAATGCCATCTGTTCGCGCATGGTCGGCGTGCCACCCCGATTGTCGGGCGCCTTCAGATTGACTTCGACTCCCGGCGGAGGATCCGGCGGGGAAACGCCCAGGAACGTCTGCAGGAACCACTTGCCGCGCTTCACCGGCGAGGTGCGGGCGGCGGCCGAAGTGGTCGTCATCATTACACCCTTGCCGAGCAGGCCGCGGCGTGCGTCGAGCGACGGCGGCAACTCCACGCGCCGCATCTGCGGACCGTAGATGTTCTCGATCCCGTAGTACTTGGCCAGACGCTCATTCACATAGGTGTAGTTGGCGTCCAGCAGATCCAGGATGCTGCGATCCTCCTGCGCGATGCTGGCGAAGAACAGCTCCACTTCGCGCTTGTAGGCCTTGCGCAGGTTGGCGTCGAAATCCGGGAACAGGTCCACCACCGGCTCGGAGGCGTCCAGACCGCGGACATTCAGCCACTGGCCGGTGAAGTTGACCACCATCGCCTCGGACTTCGGATCGGCCAGCATGCGCTTGACCTGATCTTCGAGTACGTCATGCTCGTGCAGGCGATTGGCCGCGGCCAGATCCACGAGTTCCTGATCCGGCACGCTGCTCCACAGGAAGAAGGAGAGCCGCGAGGCCAGCTCCATGTCCGAGATCCGCCAGGGCTTGCCGGGCTGTGCGTTTTCCGGCTCCGCTTCCAGGCGATAGATGAACTCGGGATCCACCAGAATGCGCTGCAGCGCGGCTTCGATGCCGGCGTCGAACTTGCCGTCTTCCCGGCGGCCCAGCTCATAGAACGCCATCATCCGGTCCACATCGGCCTGGGTCGACGGGCGGCGGAAGGCCTTGGTCAGCAGATTGGCAATGATGGTCTTGGCGCAGGAATCTTCCTCGGCGGCCGTCGGCGGATGGCAGATAAAGACCTTCTCACGGCTGGTCGTTTCGGTGGCGCCGGCAGCCTCAAACGGACCCTCGATCCAGACCTGCCCGACGTGCGGATAGAACTGGAAGCCCGGAATGGTGCCCGGCGAATTCATGGTTCTCTCAAACGGAAGATCCAGCTCGGTTCCCGGAATATCGTTGGTCCGCAGGAACGTCACGCCGATTTTATGCAGACCGGCCTTAATCGGGATCCGCTCGGTTCCCTTGCCGTTACCGGTGGTGCGGGAGATGTCATCATCCCAATCGAACATCCAGACGCGCTCGCCGTCCACCGTGATCTCCAGCTTCTCGCCGGGGATCGATCCCAGCACGGCCTGGAAGTATCCGGTGACGCCCTTCACGGTGAACGAATACTCGCCGTCCACCGGAAATTGATGCTCGATCAGGAGGCCGCCGCGAGTTCCGAACGGCATGCCTTCGATGTAGTAATTCTGGGCCGTGTCGGCCTCCACTTCATAGACCGACTGCGAGGGAGAATCCACGTCGCCGATCGCCAGCCGGCTGATCTTGCCGGCGGCCGAAAGATAGGCTTCCATCAGCGCCGGGGAAATCGTCAGCGCGCCTGCGATGTTGTCAAACCCGTGCGTTGCGTCGTCGGCCGTCAGGAACTTGGAGGCGTCGACCCGCAGTCCCAGAATGTCGCGAATCGCGTTGCTGTATTCGGCGCGGTTCAGGCGGTGAATGCCCGGGGGCGGAAGATAGGTCTCCGCGTGGTTATCCATTTCATCCTGCATCCACGAAATCAGGCTGTCCATGGTTTCGTGGTCGGGGCGCGGCATTCCGTTGGGCGGCATCAGGCCGGCACGCAACTTCCGGATCACCGTCTCGGCGATCTCGCCATGCTCGGAGAGATGGTCGATATCCAACTCATCCAGCATCAAATTCGCGGTTTTGACCCGGTTGTTATGGCACCCCACGCAGTATTTGTCGATCGTTGCGCGCGCCGTCGCGGCGTTATCAATGGTCGCCGTCTGGTTGGATTGGGTGGACTGTCCGGTCAGCAGCAGGGCTGATACTGGCAGCAGTCCTACGGTGATCGCGCCAATCGCTAGAAATCGCTTCTGCATACTACCTCCGTGGGTATCTAACCGTTGCTCTTTACAAAGGTTAGCGTGAAAAGCGTATCACAGTCAGATCCCCGACACTACCGCCGATCGGAACATATAATAGATACGCCGACTTTGAATTGAGGCCCGGATTTCGCCGGATCTTCTCCTGATCCTAGGTGCCGGATGGCTGGTTTTCCGCAAATGAACCGCCCAATGGACCGCTCAGGCTCCTCGCCGAGGCCCTGCATCTCATTGGATAAAAAGAACTTGTGATAAAAGCGCGCTTCTCTTGACCAACCCATCCCATCCTACTGGTTGAGACGCCCATACGGGCCATCAGCTTCCGTGATTCTTCGGAGCCCCGATCCGGCCCGCAAAATACCTAGATTTTTCGCCCAAACGGAGATCCACGGCGAACTTACGGTGACACAGGGGACGAAAACGCGTTAAGGTGTTTTCTTCGGGATTTGCCATGCCTCAGATCACTTACATTACCCCGGACGGGGATTCGCAGACGTTTGATGTGCCGGAAGGTGACTCGGTTATGGAGGGCGCCGTGCAGAATGGCGTCGACGGTATCTTGGCCGAGTGCGGGGGCGCCTGTCAGTGCGCCACCTGCCATGTCTATGTGGAGAAAGGCGCTGAGTCGCTGGAACCGATCGCCGAGGACGAGGAAGCGATGCTCGAAACCACGGCGGCCGAGCGTAAGTCCAACAGCCGGCTGAGTTGCCAGATCCGCGTCACGCCCGCCCAGAATGGACTGACGGTCCAAATCCCCGACGTCGAATAGGCGGGGAGCCGGCGCGCGATCGGTCACCGGAGCCGAACGGCGCGAGATTTTCGGAGACCCATGCCATGAGCAATACCGGCGTCATCATTGTAGGCGGCGGCCATGGCGGCTTCCAGGCTGCCCTGTCGCTCCGCCAGCAGGGCTATGCCGAGCCGGTCACCCTCATCGGCGAGGAACCGCGCCATCCCTATCAACGTCCGCCGCTTTCGAAGGGGATGTTGCTGGGCAAGCAGCAGGCCCGCCACGCCACCCTCCGCCCGCCGGCCTTTTATGACAAGCACGAAATCTCGCTGATCATCGGCGAGCGGATCGTATCGCTGGACCGGGAGGGGCGGCGCGTCACCGGAGCCTCCGGCCGCGAGTTTCCTTACGACACACTGATCCTGGCCACCGGGGCACGCAATCGTCCACTGCCGGTGGAAGGGGCCGACCTCGAGGGCGTCTGCTACCTGCGGACCATCGAGGAAGCAGAAGCGCTGGACCGGTATATCGAATCCGCGGAGAACATCGTCGTGATTGGCGGCGGATTCATCGGCCTGGAGGCCGCGGCGGCGGCTCGCGCGCGGGAGCGAAAGGTGACCGTGTTAGAGGCTGGGCCCCGTTTGATGGGGCGCGCCGTGGCGCCGCAAATCTCGCAATATTTTCTCGAGCGCCATCGCGCGGCAGGCGTGAACGTCCGGCTGGAGTCTGCCGCCGAGCAGTTGGAAGGGAAATCTGGAACGGTTCACGAAGTGGTTCTAAAAGGCGGCGAGCGCATTCCGGCCGACTTGGTGCTGATCGGCATCGGCGTCATTCCCAATACGGAGCTGGCCGCCGAGGCCGGACTCCGCGTCGACAACGGCATCGTGGTGAACGAATACCTCGAAACCGAAGACCCGGACATCTACTCGATCGGCGACTCGACGTCGTTCCCGAATCCGTTCGCGGCCACCGCCGACGATCCGATGCCGCGGATCCGGCTGGAGTCGGTGCAGAATGCGGTGGATCAGGCGAGCTCGGTGGCGCGCGCGATCACCCGCACGAACACCGGGGACCGGCAGCCCTACCGGGAAGCTCCGTGGTTCTGGACCACGCAGTTCGATGTGAATCTGCAGATGGTCGGGATCTCGGCCGGGGCGAGCGAGACGGTGATCCGGGGAAATCCGGAGAGTGGCAAGTTCTCGCTGTTTTATTTTTCTTCGCACGCCGGGCCCGAGGGGAAGCTTCGCGCGGTGGACTCGATCAACCAGCCTGCGATCCATTTGACGGCCCGGAAGCTGATTGCCTCGGAGGCGGAACTGACTCCCCAGCAGGCGGCCGACGAAGAGTTCGACCTGAAGTCGGTGCTCTAGGATCTTGGTGAAAAACGCTAAAAATGGGGGACAGACACCGTTTTCGCGCCTCTAAGGAATTGATCTAAGCGCTGCCCCCGAGGCGAAAACTAGCTGTCTGTCCCCCATTTTCAACGAAACGGAACCCAGACCGTAAGTCGCCTCACGCGCAGAAGTGTTCCTGCTCTCCCGGACCACCCGCATGCTCACGCATGGCGGTTCCGTACCGCTCCTGCCCCGAAGCCGTCCAGTGAATCTCCGGCCCCACAACGCAAAACGACCTCCGAGCCCATTTGGACCGGAGGCCGTTCAAACCTATTTTTCTGTGAGCCGCTTACGCGCTGAAGGAGCTGCCGCAGCCGCAGGTGGACTTGACGTTGGGGTTGTTGAACTTGAAGCCCGAACCCTCCATCGTCTCGACATAGTCGACCTCGGCGCCGTCCAGATACAGCATGCTGGCCTGATCCACAAAGACCTTCAGGCCTTCAAAACTGTACGTTTTGTCCAGCATTCCCGGGCTGTTCTCGAACGCCATCGAATAGCTGAATCCGGAGCAGCCACCGCCCACCACCGAGATCCGCAGACCTTCCGGCTGGGGGTCCTGGGTACCCAGAATCTCCTTCACTTTTACGACTGCAGTGTCTGTCAGTTGAATCATTGTTACTTCCAACTCCCAATTTCAGATTTCTCTGGTAGGACCTGTCATCTTCACAGATGCCACCAGGGGGACTCTAGGCGCCGGTCGGTGAGGGCACCTGCGAGTCATTGTACTATACACGACCCTTATGGTCTAGTATTTCGATGCCCGGGGGGAGATGGCCGTTGCAACCAACCTCCGGGAGCGGGGTTAGCCTCTTTAGAATCAGTGAACTATATCTCTTAACAAAAGGATGTTCCCAATCCAGCGAATTTGATAAGGTTGAGGAAACTCGTTGAAACCCAACCCGGCCGGGCCACGTCGAAAAAGTGACATGGCGAGCGCAACTGGAATTCTTCAATATCCGGCGGTTGAGGCCAAAGCACGGGCCAGGACGCGCGTGGATCATCGACAGACCGAAGAGGGCGCACTCGTAACGCGGGTGCAGGAGGGAGACGAACTCGCGTTCCGCGAGATTGTCGAACGCCATCAGGCCAAGGTCTTTTCCATCATCTATGGGATCCTGCGTAACCGGAACGATGCCGAGGATATCGCCCAGCAGGTCTTCACGAAGGTCTACTTCTCCATTAAGAAGTTCGACTTCCGGAGTTCGGTGCTGACCTGGATCTACAAGATCACGGTGAACGAGTGCTACGACTATTTGCGGAAGAAGAAGGTCCGCAAGCTGGTCTATGAGTCGGATTTCGCCGGCGACGACAACACGCAGTTGCTGGACGCGGCCGGGCAAACCACCGATCCGGAAGTTCCGGTGGACGAACGTCTGGCCAATCGGGACCTGTTGATGAAGTTGCTGGAAAAGGTCTCCGATGAGGATCGCAGTCTGATCCTGATGAAGGAAGTGGAGGGTCATTCGGTGGCTGAGCTCGCCGAGATGACTGGGATTAACGAGAACACGATTAAAGTCAAACTGTTCCGGGCTCGTCAGAAGCTGGTGAAAGCGGCCAAACGGATGGGGCATCCGGGCGGCGCGGCTTCGGCTTGAGAGTTCCGGGTGTGAGCAGTATGATTGGGAAATTACAAACCAAGCGGACCTCCGAGCCGGATGGGCTTCCGAGCCGGAGAATCAATCAGATCCGCAACATGCCGCTGGCGGTTGGCGGCGCAATTTTGAAGGGGCGGGCTTCGCTGCCCTGCTTTGAGGAATACAAACATGCATCGGCTGATACAGGATCATTTGGAAGAGATCCTTTCCTTCCGGGAAAACGGAACGGAATTGGATCCTGATCATCCCGCGCTCCAGCACTTGGCAAGCTGCCAGGAGTGCGAGGAGATGGTTTCGGAAATGGAAGAGCAGAATGCTTTGTTCCGCGCGCTGCGGAGCATGGATGTCGACGGTTTAGACGTGGAGAAGGACAACGCCGAAGCTGGCGCGTTCGCGCGTGAGGGAATGCTGCCCGAGGCGATCGCTCCAGAGCCGGGTTTCTATGCCCGGGTGATGGAAACGATCGAATCGCAGCGCCCCCTTCCTTCGATTTGGGAACTATTTGGGGACTCGATGGCTGGCCGCAGGCTGGCCGCCGCGGCGCTGGCGTTCTCCATGGTGATGGGCGTCCTGCTGGTGAGCGGCGAGGCGAATGTGGCCGCGTCTCCGTCAAGTCATATCGTCACGGCGACTTATCCGATGTTGCCGGCGGCGGACTTTCCTGATGAGGTGCTGACCGGTCCGATGCTGCGGCATGCGGATCTGAGAAATCAGGCTCCCGGGCGCGATGAAGTGCTCCTCAGCCTGATGAGCTATCAAGGTCAGTGACGGGCTCATCAATGGGCTGATCGGTGGGATCGATGATGGAGTCAATGACGGGCGCGGGAACGCACCGGCTGTAAGGTGCGCCTCGACATGGAGCGCCGGTTTAACGCGGAATCGCCAGTTTTCAGGATCTCTTCCCGGATAGGATTCGAATGAATACGCGCATCGTAGTTACGTTGGTTCTGGTCTTTGTCGCCGGCGTTGCCACCGGCATGGTGGGGATGCGCTACGGCCTGCACGATGAGATGCATCGCGTGGTGAACGAAGTGAACGCGGCTCGCGAGGACGACATGGTGCTGCAGCACTTCCGCGAGGAGCTGAATCTTTCCGACGAACAGACGAAGAAGCTCGCGACGGTTCTGGAAGACTATCAGCACTACTACGACAGCCTGGAGGACCAGATCGAGGAGATCCATCTGCGCGATCAACTGGAAGACCTGCGCTCCACCGGCAAGAGCCGCATCATGGAGATCCTGAAGCCGGAGCAGCGCGATAAGTTCGAGCAAATGAGCTCGGACCTGGCCGGCTCACCGTCCAAGTAGGTCGTCAGCAATTTGAACAAAGCCAGTCGGCGAAGCAGTCTGGTTCCTCCCCCGAATTTCCCCTTTTGATCCATTGGCGAACTCGCGGCTGGGCTCCGCACTGCGACCTCGCTCACGAAATGAGTGCGTAGAGCGCCAAGTCAGTATAGTTGTAACTTGCCCCCTCCGACCAGCCGTCCGAACGTTCCCCGGAGCATCAGCCGCTTACTCGTCGGTCCGCCCGCATCGGGCAAGTCGGACAGCGGTGATGGAACGGTTTCACGCTTCGCCCGACGCCCTGCTGGTGGTTCCTACCGCGACCATGGCGGAGCACCTGCGACGCACGCTGGCTCGCGAGGGCCGGCCGGTGGCATCCGCGCGGATTCAAACCCTGGCGCAGCTTTTGGATGTCCTGTCTCCGCTGCGTGAGGCGCCCGAAGCGCTGGTCCATTTGCTGTTGGAGCGCGAGCTCGAACGCAACGCCGCACCGCGATTTCACGCTATCCGGACGCAGCGCGGATTCCTGCGTGGACTGGTCCGTTTGTTCGCCGAAGCCACTGCCGAGCGGTTGCCCGAGGACCTGGGGCAGCTGTTCGCCGACGTCGATACCGAGCTCGGGGTGCGCGGGTATGCGAGCCGGCATGCCCGGCTGGAACAGGCGGTCGGCATGTTCGGCGAGGCGCTTGCGGGAGAGGGCGGGCAGCTCGCGCCGCTCCTGTTGTTCGACGGGTTCTTTAAATTTTCCGAAGCCGAGCAGGAGTTGTTGGTTCGCCTGGCCGGACGCAGCGAGGTTGTGGTGACGCTGCCGAACTCGCATGGCGCCGAGCCGGCGATCGAGGCGCTGCGCAAGGCGGACTTCGAAGTCGAGGAATTGCAGCCGCGGCCGAACCAGATCGCGAGAAGCAAGGCCGGGCGGACGATCTTCGAAGCTCCGACGATGGAGGCCGAAGCGGAGCAGATCGCGCGCCGGATTGTCGCGCTGGCCACGGCGGGCCGGCCGTTCCGCGAGATCGGGATCGTGCTGCGGTCGCGCGAGCCCTATGGTCCGCTGCTCGAAACGACGCTGTCCCGCTTCGGCATCCCGGTCCGCGCGTATTTCACCGACGCCGCGTCCAAGCATCCCTACATCGCGTATCTGACGGGGCTGGTGCGGGCGATGCTGGCCGGCTGGGATCATGAGCTGCTGCTGCGCACGCTGCGGATGCCGGTGTCCGGACTCGGGGCAACACCGTCGGGCGATGCGTTCGACTTCGCCTTGCGGGAACGGATTCCCGGTCATGGGCTGCCGCCGGTATGGAGGAAGCTCGACAAGTGGGACAAACCTCCGGCGCTGCCGGCGATCGTCGCGCAACTGACCGAGTGGTCGCCGCACCGTGGGGAGCGTCGCGGCGCGGAGGGTTGGACGGCGTGTTTCGAGGCGCTGACGACGCTGGTTCCGCCACCGGCAGTGTCCACCCCCACAAGCCGCCGGCAAATCGAAGCGTGGCGATCGACGGCCGCGGCCAAACGCGCGTTTCTCGATTCGGTTGCACAGACGGGCGCGGCGTTGGCCGATGCAGGCGAGGTTCCGATGGCTGCGTTCTGGAAGCAGCTGGAAACCACGCTGGAGCTGGCGCAGCTTCGCGTGCCCGATGACCGCCGCAACGTGGTGCATTTGCTGGATGCCTACGAGGCTCGGCAATGGGAGCTGCCGGTGGTCTTCGTCTGCGGGATGACCGAGCGCCACTTCCCGCATTACTTCCAACAGGACGCCATTCTTCCGGATAGCGATCGCAGGCGCGCGGGCCTCGACACATCGGAAGACCAGCAGCTGGATGAGCCGTTCCTGTTTCGCATCGCGACGACGCGCGCAACCGGCGAAACGATCCTGAGCTATCCAAAGTTCGATGAAAAGGGCGAGTACACGCTGCCGTCGTTCTTCCTGGAATCTGAGCCGTGGGCCCAGATCAAGCCGGAGATCGCGCGCAGTCGGCCTCGTCCCAAAGTCGTGCCGATCCGGCCGCCGAAGCCGCTGGAGACTCCGCCGATTCCTGTTCCGGACAAGCTCAGCGCGAGCTCGATTGAAGCGTTCCTGCAGTGTCCGTTCCAGTTTTATGTGCGCAAGACCGTGCACCTGCGCGAGCGTCCCAAGGCTCCGCGGGATCGGCTGGATGTGCTGCTGCAAGGCACGATCCTGCATGAAGCGCTGGCCGAGTGGAGCCGTGCGCCGCTGCTGAACGCGGATGTTTTGGATCGGGTGTTCGAGCAACTGTGCGACGAGACATCGCGTGCCGATGACCTATCGCGCCGAAGCGGTTCGGCTGGAGTTGAAGCGTCACTTCGCGGCATTCATTGAAGACCGGCAAGTGGACCTCAGCCGGTGGGATCGGCAGGTGGAAGTGAAGTTCGACTTCGCGCTGACCGATGGGCTCGCGCTGCATGGGCGGATCGATCGCATGGAGGTTTCGCCCGAGGGCGAGGCGGTGGTGATCGACTACAAATACAGCGCGGCGGTAGCGATCAAAGGGCACGTTAAGGGTTTTGAGGCGGGCGATAAGGTGCAGGGCGGGTTGTATCTGCTGGCCGCCGAACGCGAGTTCGGGTATCGGCCCGCGGGGATGCTCTATTGCGGGCTGAAGAAGGGCGTGACTTGGGGTGGTTGGCATTCGGGGGTCGCGGGGCTGGAAGAGGTCGGCGAGCGGCACACTCCGGACGGCATCCTGGAGATGGTTCGCCAGACCGAGCAGAACGTGATCGAGACGCACGCGGCGATCGCGGCCGGCGACATTGCGCCGCGTCCGCTTGATGAGAGCAAGTGCCAGTGGTGCGAGGCGCGCGACATCTGCCGGATCGAATCGGCGCGGCAGGAGCATGTGCAGGTACGGTCGGGAGGCGCGGGGTGACCACGCCGCCGGAGTTTGGAACGGGGGCGGCTGGGGGCGCAAAGGCTCCCGCGACGCATGATCTGTCGCCCGAACAGCGCCGCGCAGTGGAGCGTACCGGGCAGGATGTGTGCGTAGTCGCCGGGCCGGGATCAGGCAAGACGCGCGTGCTGACCGAGCGGTTCGCCTGGCTGGTGGAGCAACGCGGGATCGATCCGGGGCGCATCCTGGCGATCACGTTCACCGAGAAAGCCGCGATCGAGATCAAATCGCGCCTGGTGAAGCGCTTCACGGGCGACCGGGAGCGCCGGCAGGCGATGGAACGGGCGCAGGTGGCCACGATTGACGGGTTTTGTACGGCGCTGCTCCGGGAGCACGCGATCGATGCGGGCCTCGCGCCGGACTTTTCGGTGTTCGATCAACCGCAGGCCGAGGCATTGGCGCGCGAATCGGCGGAGGCAAGCATTAGACGAGCTGTTCACCGAGCAGCCCGGCCGAGATGCGCCGCTTGCTGGAGGCGCTGGATCTCGCCACGCAGGATGACGGTCCGCAGCAGGATCTGGCGGCGGCGCTGCTGGAGGCGTATGGGGCGATGCGCGTGGCGGGTGTGCATGAGATCCCGCAGCCTGACCAGAACGGGGATGCCGGTGAGGCCGCGGCGGCAGTCACCGCGGAAATTCGCGCACAACTGGATACGATTCTGCGGGATGCGCATCCGGGGAACACGCCGAAGCAACAGGATGCGATACCGCGCCTGAAGAGGAAGGCGCGCGAGCTCCGGGAGCTGCTGGATCAGGATCCAGGCGAGGGGACGCGCTGCTTCTCGGTGCTAGCGGAACTGTGCGCCTTTGCACAGAACAGAATTGCAAAGAAGTCGCCATCCTATGACGCCTTCGCGTCGATCAAGAACGACCTTGCTCCGCGCTTGGAGCGAGCCTGGGTCGAGGCGCGGTATGCGGACCTGCATGGGTTGCTGCGGCGGGCCATCCTACGCGTGGACCAGAAGTATCGGGATCGGAAGACGGCTGAGGCGGGGCTCGATTTTTCCGATCTCGAAGAGCACGCGGTGCGGCTGCTGCGGTCGAATGAGCGCGTGCGGCGACGCGTCCAAAGCAGAATCGACGAAGTTCTGATGGATGAGTTGCAGGATACCAATCGCCTGCAGTGGGGCTTGGTGCGGCTGATCTGCGGCGAGGCGAATTCGGCGGACGCCGACGAGCCCGAAGATCCCAGCCAGCGGGTGGGCCGGCTGTTTGCGGTCGGCGATATCAACCAATCGATTTATGGGTTCCGGCACGCCGATCCGGAAGTCTTCGCCGAGTATCGCCAGCGGCTGGAGTCCACTGGCGCGAAGATCGATGAGCTGGTGGAGAACTATCGCAGCCGCGCCGAGATTCTGTCCACGGTCGCCGCGGCGCTGGATGGTCAGGAAGGCATCGAGCCACGCGACCTGCATGCACGGCGCAAGTTCACGGCGCCCGCCGACAAGCCCGTCGAGGTGCTGAAGGCCACCGGCGACGATCCGAACGCGGTGGAAGGCACGGTGGTGGCTCGGCGGATCGCAGAACTGGTGGACTCGGGCGAGTTCCAGTTCCGGCAGTGCGCCGTTCTGGTGCGGGCGCTGGCCGGGGCGGACCCGATTCTCGAAGCCTTCGATGCAGCCGGGATCCCGTATCTGGTGAGCGGCGGACGGGGCTTCCTCGAAACGCGCGAGTGCCGGGATCTGCTGCTATTGTTAGCCGCGCTGGTGAATCCGCTGGATGAGGTCGCGCTGTATGGCGTGCTGCGGGGTCCGTTGTTCGGGATTGCGGATCGGCAGCTTCACGCGATGGAAGCCAAGGGCTGGCGACGGTATTTTGAGCGCGAGTTGGGAGACACGCGGCGGCTGATCGGGCTGGTTTCGCCGGATAAGATCGTCGCGGAGATCCTGGACCGGACCGGGTTTTGGGATTCGGCCGCCGGGAGCCGAACTCGGCCGAACATCGATAAATTTCTGGGTTGGCTGCGTCGCGAGCATCATCGGCGTCCGCGTCCGCTGGCCGAGTTGCTGGAATCGCTGGAGAAGATGCGGGAGGCGCAAAACGTCGCCGAGGCTCCGCCGCCCGATGCCGGCAACGTGGTGAACGTCATGACGGTGCATGCGGCCAAGGGGCTGGAGTATCCGGTGGTGTTCGTCAGCGGGCTGCATCGGGGCATGCGGAATTCGCTACCCGCGATTCTGTTTTCTCCCAGCCCTCAGCCGGCGTTGGGCGTGAAGTGGCGGCATCCGGTGACCGGCAAAGGCGTGGCCGATGCGGTGTATGCGGCGCTCAAGGACTCCGGCAAAACGCGCGAGGAGCGCGAGGCGGATCGGCTACTGTACGTCGCGATGACGCGCGCCGAGGATCGGCTGATCGTGACCTATGCGGATCGCGGCGGCAATCCACGGGGGTGGGTGAAACTGGTGACCGAAGCGCATCCGCCCGATGCGGAGTTTACCGAGCGCGTGCCGATCCATCCGGTTTGGACCGAGCCTGAAGACTCGGAGGCACCCGAGGCGCCGGATACCGAGCTATTGGAGCCGCCCAAGCTTTCCGGACAACATGAGGCGGTGATCGCCGTGACGTCGGTAGCCGAGTTCGCGGCGTGTCCTCGGCGGTATTTTCTGGGTCGCTATCTGCGGATGGATGGCGATGAGGGTGCGTTCAGCGAATCGTCGCCGGAGTCGGGAGAGACAGCTGCCGCTGAAACCGGGGATGCGGGCGGCATGGGTGGTGTGGACCTGGGGTCGGCTGTGCATCGTCTGCTGGCTGGTCAGGAGTTGGAAGAGACCGTGGATCCCGGGCTGGCTGCCGAGGCCGGGCAACTGGCGGAGCGGTTCCGGTCGAGTGAGTTGGGCCAGCAAGCCGCGCGAGCGGTCCGGTCCGGTCGCGAGTTCGAGGTTCTGTTCCCGGTTGCCGATCCAGATGCAAGCGATGATGCCGCGCTGGATGTCCTGCTGCGCGGCCAGGTTGACCTGTGGTTTGAAAACCCGCCGGATGACTCCGGGCAACCCGGCGAACTGGTGCTGGTCGACTACAAAACCGACCGCACCGAGGCATCGTCGGAGAGTTATGCGCTGCAGCTTCGCCTGTATGCCCTGGCGCTGGAGCGTTATTTGGGGCGGCGTCCGGACCGGGCCGTGCTGCATTATCTGCGGCAGGACCGGATTCGAGAAGTCCCGTTGGAGGATGATTCGCTGCGCGAGGCTCGGCGAATTGTTGTTCAAATGCTCACGGCGCAGGAGTCGCTCGAGTTTCCGCTCAGGACTGGGGACCAGTGCTATCGCTGCGCGTATCGGGCGGGGCTTTGTCCGTTTGGGCGCACGGATTCGGGGGCGGAGACACCGGGAGCGTTAGAGATCTTTGAGGGGGGTGTTGCTGAGGAGGGTTCTGCTGAAGGGGGAGTTATGCCTGACCTTTTTTGGCCGCCATCTTTTTCTCAAGAGCCGCCCAAAGGCGGGTCCTGACGTCTTCCGGGAGCTCTTTCGATTGCATTCCCTTGTAGACGTGGAGGGTTCGGCGGGTCGTGTCTACGATGACAAAGCAGTTGGGACACTCATCCACGTGCTTTTGCCAGTGGGCTTTCGTCGCCGGGTCTACGCTGTCGTCCAGAAAATCGTTCAGCTCCTGTAGAAAGTCCTTGCAGCTAATCAAAGCGTTGGCTCCTTGGTGTAGGTCTACAGTATCGAATGTGACTGGCGCTTGAACTTGCGAGTCAACTTCTCACGCAGGGCCAGACGGGCACGTAGCAGCCGGCTTTTTACCGCCGGAACCGAGATATCGAGCGCGTCGGCTGTCTCCTGCGTTGACAGTTCTTCGATGTCCCGCAAAACAAAAACGGTTCGAAAATCTTCTTTCAGGGAGTCGATGGCCTCGTCCAGGATCTCACGCATTTCGGTCTGGGAAAAGCGCTTCTCCGGGTCATCGTCCCACACCGCGATCTCGCGCGTGACCGTATCTTCCCCGACATCAACAGGTTCGTCGAGGGGGACGGTCCTCGAACGGTTGCGCTTCCGAAGCTTCATCAAGGCTTCGTTGACCGCGATCCGTACGACCCAGGTGTAAAATTTCGAGTTTCCCTGGAATCGATCCAGGTGCTCGTAGGCTTTCAGGAAGGCGTCCTGGAGGACGTCCTCGGCATCTTCGTCGTGGCGGGTGATGTTTTTCGCCAGCCGGTAGACGCGCCGCTCATAGTGGCTTACCAGCTGGGAAAATGCCGCCGTGTCCCCAGCCTTGGCCTGCGCGACCAGAGCGGCCTCGTCGAACTGGGGGGTCGACGGCGGCGTGGTCGATGGGGTAGGCGTTGTCAATCCGGGCCTCACTTTCTTTTTATGATAAGCCTTTCACGTCTCTTCGATAACCTGCCAAAGTTTCGAGTTACGGCGTCCGGCGGGATTGCCTCATTTAGTAAGACGCGTTCGGCGGCGATTCATTCCGCCTCATTCCGCTGCCGGATCCTCCGGAGGATTCTTTCGTGCGGACGCTGCTCACCTGTACTCATTCTTCGCTGCTAAAAGGGAGTACGTCACGCGGGCGGGTTTAGATCCGTGAAATCGAGGGGACGGACGTCGGGGGGCAGTCGTCGGTCGCCCGGCAGGGCGGTCGTGGTCCCTTGCGGCCGGCTTGCAAAAGGAAGGAGGGCTGGCGTTTAGTCGGCGATGGCGGGGCGTGGCCCCGCCCCACTCAGGCAGTGATCGATCGGCGCGCCGATCAAGGGAGGAGCGTGAATGTAAACGCTCACGCCGCCTAAAGGCAGCCCTCCTGAGAGCGGTATTGGTACTCTGGAAACTTAGCCGTGGGACTGCTTTCACAGGATGGCGGGAGCGGCGGAACCTGAAGCGATAAAAAGGCAATGGACAACTACCAGATCACTCTCCCCGATGGCTCCACCAAGGAAGTCCCGTCGGGGACCCGGCCCCTGGATGTGGCCGAATCAATCAGCCCCCGGCTGGCGAATGCCGCGATCGTGGCTCGCGTGAACGGCGACCTGTGGGACCTGACGCGTCCGCTGGAATCGGACGCCAAGCTCGAGATTCTGACCGACAAGAATCCCGAGGCGCTGGAAGTGTATCGCCACTCGACCGCGCACCTGCTGGCCGCGGCGGTGCTGGAGTTGTTCCCGGAGACCAAGCTGGGGATCGGGCCGCCGATCGAGAACGGCTTCTATTACGACTTTGACCGTCCCGAGCCGTTCAGCCCGGAAGATCTCGAAAAGATCGAGCAGCAGATGTGGGAGATCCAGGCTCGCGACCTGCCCTATCGAGCGCAAATACATGGAGAAGCAGAAGGGCCTCCAGGCGTACTCGGATCAGCCGATGAAATGCGAGCTGATCGACGAGCGCGCCGGCGAGATCTTCAGTGAATACACCCTGGGTCCGCACTTCATCGACTTTTGCCGCGGTCCGCACGTGCCGTCGACCAAGAGGCTCAAGGCGTTCAAGCTGCTGTCGATCGCCGGGTCGTATTGGAAGGGTGATGAGCACAATAGGCATCTGCAGCGGATCTATGGCACGGCCTGGTTCAACAAAAAGGACCAGGATGCATATCTGACGCAGCTCGAAGAGGCCAAAAAGCGTGACCATCGCAAGCTGGGCCAGGAGCTGGACCTGTTCAGCATCCAGGAGCTCGCCGGGCCGGGACTGATCTTCTTCCATCCCAAGGGCGGCGTGATTCGCCGGCTGATCGAGGACTGGATGCGGGAGCAGTACCTGAAGCGCGGCTATTCGCTGGTCTACACGCCGCACGTGATGCGCGCGGATCTGTGGCGGACCTCCGGGCACCTGAGCCACTACGCCGAGAACATGTTCGCCGGCATGGAGCTGGACGATTCCGAATACCGCCTGAAGCCGATGAACTGCCCGGGCCACATCCTGATCTACCGGGACAAGCAGCGCAGCTATCGCGAGTTGCCGGTGCGGCTGGGCGAGCTCGGCACGGTGTATCGCTATGAGCGGAGCGGCGTGATGCACGGACTGCTGCGCGTGCGCGGGTTCACGCAGGACGATGCGCACATCTTCTGTACGCCGGAGCAGATCGAAGACGAGATCGTCAGTTGCCTGGAGTTCGCCAGGGACACGCTGAAGGCGTTCGGCTTTGACAAGTACGAGGCCGAGGTTTCGACCTGGGATGGCGGCGTGAGCGGCAAGTATGACGGCACAGCGGATCAGTGGGCGCTGGCCGAGAAGGCCTTGATCGGGGCGGTCAAGCGGCTGGGCATCGAGGCTCCCGTAACCCCGGACGATGGCGGCGTTCTACGGTCCGAAGATCGATATGAAGCTGGTGGACGCGCTGGGCCGGAAGTGGCAGCTTTCGACGGTCCAGTTCGATTTCACCTTGCCGCTGCGGTTTGAGCTGGAATACGTCGCCGAGGACGGCAAGAAGCATCGTCCGCTGATGGTGCATCGCGCGCTGTATGGGTCGATCGAGCGGTTCTTCGGAATCCTGATTGAGCATTACGCCGGGGCGTTCCCGGTGTGGCTCGCGCCGGTGCAGGTCGTGGTGATGCCGATTACCGATCGGCAGAATGATTACGCGCGCCAGGTGACGCAGAAGCTGGACGACGCCGGTTTCCGCGCGCATCTGGACGATCGCAACGAAAAGGTGAACCTCAAGATCCGCGAGGCGCAGTTGCAGAAGGTCCCGTATATGTTGGTGGTCGGGGATCGGGAAGCCGAGGCAGGGACGGTCTCGATCCGGCACCGGCGGAATCCGAACGCGGGCGTGAAGCCGGTGGACGAGTTCATCGCGGCGCTGCGGGAAGAAGTCGATTCGAAGTCGAGCGAGGGGTAGGCCGGGTGCGGCTAGAAGCGGCATCTCAACCGGCATTTCAACCGGCACATCTGCACAGAAATAGCTTATCTACTTGCGTGTTATCATTTAGATACACTGGATTACTAATCGGCATATCCAGCGGCATTCTAAATGGCATTCTACGGATCAGTTGAGCCTCTACTGCCTCGCGAAGGGCGGCCGAAACTGGACGACGCGGCCTTCGAATTAGTCCGCGAGGCGAGTTCTCTATCCGGGCAGCTTCCCGACGTTATTGTAGACGGGGTCGGGGACCTCGTCCGGTCGATGAACTGCTATTACTCGAACCTAATCGAAGGGCACCCGACGCTTCCAAGGGACATCGAGCGGGCCATGGCGGAAGAGTACTCCGCCGAGCCCGTCAAGCGGGACTTGCAGCTTGAGGCACGGGCGCACATCGAAGTCCAACGCATGATCGATACCGGGCAAGATCCCCCGGTCGACCCTGCATCGGCGGAATACGTCCTCTGGCTGCACCGCAGCTTCTATGAGCGGCTGCCTGAATCCCTATTGTGGGTCGAGAATCCCGACACAGGCGAGCGGCTGCGCGTGGAGCCGGGCCAGTTTCGCCGGCATTCGGTGAAGGTCGGACGGCACATTCCGCCCGACCCCGGGGAACTACATGAAGCGATACGACGTTTTGAGGAAGGCTACGCAGGGCCGATTAGCAAGTTCCGCAAAGTGATCGCAGTGGCGGCGGCGCATCATCGGCTGCTGTGGATCCATCCGTTCCTGGATGGCAACGGACGCGTGGCCCGGCTTCTGTCCCATGCGATGTTCCAACGCCTGAAGATCGGGAACAGTTTGTGGGCGGTTTCGCGCGGGCTGGCTCGTCAGGTGGCAGATTATAAGAGGCTGCTACAGGCGGCCGATCAGCCGCGGACTTCCGATCTGGATGGCCGGGGAAATCTGTCCGAGACGGCACTCGCTGCGTTTTGTGAGTTCTTTCTGATGTCCAGCGTGGACCAGGTCCGCTATATGCGATCGATTCTGGAACCGACAACCTTGATTCGACGGCTGGAGCTCTACTGCTCCGAGGAACACGACGCCGGTCGCCTTCCGGCGACGGCATTCCCTATTTTGCGCGAAGTCGTCCTGGCCGGAGAGATCCCGCGTTCCCAGGTGCCGGGGTTGATCCAGCTCAAGGAGCGCGCGGCCAGAAACGTGACCGCGGCACTGCTGAAGTCCGGGCTACTGGTGTCGGATCATTCGCGCAGCAACCTAAGACTAGGTTTTCCACTTCACGCGGTAGAACGGTGGTTTCCGGCGCTCTACCCGCCGAGCTTAAAGATCCACCCCTGATCTTGTCGTTTGCCCGAGCCGATTTCCTGAATTTTCCGAAGTATTTTTCCTTCCTCATCAGTCGCTTTGCGTTGCAAAGGTGATGCGCGCGAAAACCCATCGGCTAGATTTTGTGGACAAGAAGGCCGGTGCGTCTGGCGCAACGCACCTGGTTTTCTTACGGTCGGATGTGCACATAGCAGGCATCCGGCCAACCCGAGGAGGTCCGCGGCCGGGTCCCTATCTGCCGGTCACCGGCCTCCCGGGAGAAACCAGGCTTGATGCGTCCGCTCTTGCGGGGGCTTTCGGCGGACGTGTTGGGTCTGGAGGGAGTCTGCGATCCGGTGCTCGAGACCGGATCGCGGATCTCCGGCGAAAAGAAATAACACGAGCACGATTACGGCACGACCCACTTCTCCGCTTCAACTGGCATTCCGTCGCGAAAAGGGATAGCTGATCGATCCTGTGCGCCATCCTCTAACGAACATGATAGGACAGCATACTGGTACTCGTAGTCCTCGTGAGTTTGGAACTCCTCCAGCTTCCAGTGATCATTTGTATCCACCGAGGCATGATCTTTCTTCGCCTCGATGACGAGCAGATTCTTCGTCTCACGGCGCGTGTGGACGATGATGTCCGGAAAGACCGTCAAGGCCTCCAGCCTTCCGGTTGGATCAGTCTTTGCGGGATTGCCACGGGCAGCGTCTTTTGATCTCCGACTCTCTGCGATTGTATTCACAATCCACATGCCATTTGTCGCCGAACTTTTCCTGAAGATGCTCAGCTAATTTGTGAGTCATCGAGCGTTCGCTGGCATTGACACTTAGAAGCTCGTGATCCTCCCGTAAGAAGTCGCGCATCGCTTCCGTCAAGCGAGCTTTCACATCCTCCCACTCCATGGCGACCTCCTCTAGAAACCGATTTCCCTGCCCAGCCGCACGACCAACTCCGGCAGCGCCTCGATATCCGCGCGCGAGGTGTGGAAGTTCACGATGCAGAGGCGCAGCGCGAAGACCTCCACGCCTTCGAGATTCATCACCGCATTGGAGACGAACGCCTCGCCGCCGGTCTGGAGCTTGTCCAGGATCGCCTCATTCAACTTGTTCAGTTTCGCGGCGATCTCCGGCTCGCGGGTGCGGTCGCGGAGTTCGGCCGGTACGTAGCGGAACGTCGTGATGCTGAGGTCATTGGTCAGCGGCTCGAGTTCGGGGCTGCGCTTCGCATAGTTCATACAGATACCGCGAAAGCCGGATATCCTCGGCCAGCATCTGCCGGTAGCCGTCGCCGCCGACCTGCTTCAGAGCCAGCCACACCTTCAGCGCACGGAACCCGCGCGAGTTCTGCATGCCCAGGTTGTGGTAATTCGTGATGTCCGAATCAAAGTGATAGTAGGACGGATGGTAGGAGAACGCCGCCTCAAGGTGACGCGGGTCGCGCACCAGCGTGCAGCCGGCCTCCAGTGGCGCATAGAACCACTTGTGCGGATCAACCGCGAGCGAATCCGCTTCGCTGAGTCCGGCGAGATCGCGCGGAGCACCCTCCACCTGCGCGGCCAGACCTCCGTAGGCGCCGTCAACGTGGAACCACACCCCGAGCTCTTTCGCGTACTTCGCCAAGTCATACAAGCGGATCCACCGAGCCGGTGCCGACCGAGCCCGCCGTGCCGACGAGCATCATGGGGCGGTCGCCTTGGGCCATGTCGGCATTCACTTGTTTGCGCAGTGCGGCGAGGTCCATGCGCTGGGCGCGGTCGACCGGGATCCAGCGGATGGAGTCCGTGCCGAGGCCGAACAGATCGGCGGCCTTCTGAATCCAGGTATGCGTGCCCGCCGAGCCATAGATGCGCCAGCGCGTCGAGTTGTCGACACCCTTTTCGCGAATCTCTTTGCCCAGCATGGCGACGCGTCCGGCCAGGAAGCCGAGAAAGTTGGCCATGTTGCCGCCGCTGACCAAAAGGCCTCCACAGTTGCCGGGGGATCCAGAGGAGCCATCAGCCGATGAAGATGGATATCCCATGAACTCCGCGATCCAGCGCACGGTCTGGATTTCCATTTCGGTGGCGATGGGCGCGAGGTTCCAGGCCCCGCAATTCGGGTTGGCGGCGGCGGCCAGCAGATCGCCCAGCATGCCGATCGGCGCGGGACTCGACGTGATGTAGCCCCAGAAAGCGCGGATGCCCGTTGAACAGGGAATGATCGAAGATCAGGTCGGCGGTTTCCGAGAGGAGCTTCTCGGGATCGGTTCCCTGGGCGGGTAAAGACGCATCGCCGCCGAGCAAGGCGCGAACCTCCGTTACGCCCTCAGCAGGAGTGACGGGCCGCTCGGGGAGCGTTTCCAGATGACGGGCGACGCGATCCACCAGCGCGTAGCCGAGCTTCTTAAACGTCTCGGCGTCAATTTCCAGCGGCGCGTGCCGCACCTCTTGCGTGATGTCGTTTGGCATTAGCGGAGTCCCTCAAACAGGTCGGTTTCGCGCGCGCGGCCGCCGTTCACCTGGCTCATGACGCGATAGAACTCAAAGACGCCCCACAGCGCCTGATGGCCGTCGGGCGGCAACTGATGAAGCTTTTCGAAGATGCTGATCTGGCTCTTGTGGCAGCACACCGCGCGCCAGATCTGGTCGGCGTAGTCGCGCGTGTCGAGGACAGTGGTGATCTCCCAGTCCGGCCACGGGACCGCCTGCCGCTCGACGTCGTCGACCTTGGAGACCAGCTTCTTCAGTGCGGCCTGATAGGCGGCCCATTTCGCCGAGCCCCAGGCCATGTAGTAGAGCTTCTGGACGCGATAGGGCTCGCCGGCATCGGGGGCGAAGGTGGCGTCGGCCGCGGCGATGATCGGCGGCGGTGGTGAACTGGCAGATCGCGATGTGGTCCGGATGGCCGTAGGCGCCGTCGGGCGCAAAGGTCGCGACCACTTGGGGGCGGATGCGGCGGAGCTCGCGGACGATTTTGGTTTGCGCTTCGACGGGGTCGGCTTTGTCGAGGTCGGCGTCCAGGTAGTCCAGGAAAGAGACTTCCTTGATGCCCAGCTCGGCTGCGGCAGCCTTGAGCTCGGCTTCGCGGATCGGGCCGACGACTTCCGGGCCAGGGCGCTCCCCGGTGGGTCCCAGGCGGCCGCGCTCGCCGCGCGTAGCAGTCACCAGGTAGGTTTCGATGCCCTCGGCGGCGTACTTGGCGAAGGCTCCGCCCATGCCGAGGCACTCGTCGTCGGGGTGCGCCAGGACGGCCAGGAATCGCAGGGGATCTGAATGAGCCACGAGCCCATGATACCGGGGAGCAGGTGGTGGGCTGTTATCCGGTGGTCGGGAATGTTTGTCCGGGAGTCCGGGAAGGGGTCAGCGGCGAGGGGTAAGACGTTGGCGGTCAGTCGCCGGCCGGGCTCTAAGAATAGGGGACGGGCGAACGGTGGATGTCAAGATGCAGTAACTGCCGGGGAGGACCAAAGCCCTCCGCAAGCGGAACCTCGCCCCACATACCTATTCCTTCAACTGGAGCGTGCCGCGGCAGTTCTTCGCGCCGCAGTAGCACTTGTTGTGGCCGGTGTCCTTATCGAAGTTGTAGTCGATGGTGAGCTCTTCGCCCTTTTTGATGGGCCGGAGGCTCATATAGATGATGTGGCCCTTCATGATGCGACCGACCATGTTCGGGTCGCAGCTGTGGTTGGCGATTTCCGCGCCACTGCCGCCGACGGCTCCGTCGAGGGTCCAATAGGGGTCGAGCGTGTAGAGGTAGGTGTAGTCGCCGCCACCGCGTTTTTTGGTTTCCTTGCGGTTACAGCGCTCGCCGGTGTATTCAATGATCTTGCGATTCGCGGGGATGTTTTCGGACGCATAGAGCCCGTAGCGGTGAATCTTCGACTTCCGGATCTCCACCTTGAAGCACGTATAACGTTCGTCGATTTTGGGTTCTCTGACTAGCTTGGTTCCTGTACTCGCCACGGAATTTATTGTAGCCGAGGAAAGCAATTCCGCCAAGAAATGTTTGATGGCTCAGTAGCCAGGGAGCATGGTGGATGCTTCGCGGGCTGGGAAGCAGAAGGTCCACCGGCTGCATCCTTCGCCAAGGCTATGACGCCGAACGAACCTCGCCATCCAGGCAAAGAAAAAACCGGGATGGGATCCGAAGACCCATCCCGGCAGCACTCAAGGGGACACTACCCTTTCACTGAAAGATTGACTGACCTATTCCAATCCTTATTTACTCCAATCTATAGTCGAGGGCGACACACTGGCGGCGGCACCCATGCTTACTTTCCCAGGATGTCTCCCGCGTAGGCCTCCATGCCCATCTCGGTGATATCCAGGCCCCGGACCTCTTCTTCTTCGCTGACGCGGATGCCGAGGGTCGCTTTAATCACGCCCCAAGCCAGCAGCGAAGCCACCAATGTGAAGGCGCCGACAGCGACGATGCCCACGACCTGGCCGACCAGCATGTCGGTCCCGCCGCCGTAGAACAGACCGTCCGCGCCACCCGGAGCCGCGGCCGAGGAGAACAAGGCGACCGACAGCGTGCCCCAGATGCCGTTGACCAAGTGAACCGAGAGCGCTCCCACCGGATCATCGATCTTGATCTTGTCGAAGAAGATGACAGCGGGAACGACGATGATGCCGCCGATCGCGCCGATGATAAGGGAACCCATCGGGGTCACGTTGTAGCAGGGAGCCGTGATGGCCACCAGACCGGCCAGAGCGCCGTTCACGGTCATCGTGAAGTCGGGCTTGCCCAGCATCATCCACGCCAGAACGGTGGAGGTGACGATCGCGGCGCAGCAGGCGAGGTTGGTGGTGACCGCCACGTGAGCGATGTCGCCCGCGGCGGCGGCCATGGTCGAACCCGGATTAAATCCGAACCAGCCCAGCCACAGAATCAGGCCGCCCAGGAAAACCAGCGCCATGCTGTGACCCGGAATCGGCTGCACCGAACCATCCTTCTTGTACTTACCCTTGCGGGCTCCAAGCATAATAATGCCAGCCAAACCGGCCCAGCCGCCCACCGAGTGCACCACGGTGGAACCGGCAAAATCGGTAAAGCCCCAACTGGTGCTGAGCCAGCCACCGCCCCAGATCCAGTGTCCGGTGATCGGATACATGATCCCGACGATGATCGGTGTGAACAGCATGAATGCGCCATAGTGGATGCGTTCGGCGACGCAGCCGGAAACGATGGTGGCCGCGGTTCCCGCGAACACCAACTGGAAGAAGAATTTCGCCAACAGCGGCACGCCGGCCCAGGCGATGGCGTCATAGACGCCTTCGTAACCGGCGCCATCCATGAGTGGGCTGTTGTCAGCGCCGCCCAACATCAAGCCGCTCAGGCCGATGAAACCGTTCCCATCCCCGAACATGAAATCGAATCCGACGAAATAAAAAGCCAGAGTGGACAAGGCAAACACCACAAAGTTCTTGCCCAAAATATTGGTCGCGTTCTTGGCGCGGCAGAGGCCCGCTTCCACGCAACCGAAACCGGCGTTCATAAAGAACACCAGGAATCCCGCGATCATGACCCACAGAGTGTCGCCCATCACCTTCAAATCGGCGATGTCCTGCGCCGAGGGCCCGTCCTGCGCGTTGGCGCTGGCCGCGAGCATGAGGCCCAAGAGGACGGGAGCGGCCCACCTCTGTGCTGTTCTGATCTTCATTTTCATAATTACGGCTCTCCTGTTAGACGTTCACGAGTGAACTGGATTTCTTGTGACGCTTAAAGGGGCGACCGAGGGAAGTAGCGCGCCCGTCGTTGCTAGCCGAACGCGGACGCGGCGCTGGCATGAATACCAACGGTACGGGATTCGCCGGGGGAAAGCAAAATGAAAATCTTTATCCCCGGCCAAAGAAATTTCTATCGAGGGAAAAAGCCGCGCAAATCGAGGGGAAGACGAGATTTACTCTAAGGAAAGCAGGCCGCGGTGAGACGCACTCCCCGCCAGGAGCTCATACAAAACTCTTTGGCGACGCATTCAACTCTTTGATGGGCGGAATGCTTGCTATCGGACTAAGGGTCGGATACTCTAAAGCGAACACGAGGCGGGGCTGGGTGAACCAACCGAGGGGGTTGCCCGGCAGAACCGATCCGCGTGCGACGCGTGATTCCAGCGGTCTGGCCCCCGTCCGGCTGTTTTCCCTTCCGCAGGCATCGATCAGGATTCGTGCGGGCTCTGCATTATTTGCCGAGCCCGAACAACCGTACTGCGTTCTCTTTCAAGATAAGCGGGCGGACTTCATCTTTCAGCTTGAGTTCCTCGAAGTCCTGCATCCAGCGATCCGGGGTGAGGAGCGGATAATCCGAGCCGAACAGCATCTTGTGCTTGAGCAGCGTATTCATGTACTGGACCAGGATCGGCGCGAAATATTTCGGCGACCAGCCGGACAGGTCGATGTAGACTTGCCGTTTGTGCAAGCAGACCGAGATGGCTTCATCCTGCCAGGGGAACGAAGGGTGCGCCATGATGATCTTCATGTCCGGGAAGTCCACCGCGACGTCGTCGATCAGCATGGGGTGCCCGTATTTTAGGCGAACGCCGCCGCCGCCCGGCATCCCGGTTCCGATTCCGCTGTGGCCGGTATGGAAGATGACCGGAAGCTGGTGCTGATTCATCAGCTCATAGAACGGATAGGCGATGCGGTCATTCGGCTCGAATTGCATCAGCGGTGGATGGAGCTTGAAGCCGCGGAACTTGCCGGTGTTGATCAGCCGTTCGGCTTCATCCACCGCGGCGCGGCCGCGCGCCGGATTGACGCTGGCAAAGGCCATCATGAAATCGGAGTTCTTGGCGGCGAAATCGCCGACCTCTTCGTTGGGGACCTGGGGACGTCCGGTCAGGGTTTCGTCCACCGAAAAGACGACCGCGCCGATATTGCGCTCCTTGTAGTACTTGGCGAGGTCGTCGCGCTTGGCCGAGGCGCCCGAGTCGCCGAAGTATTTCTTGGCGGCGGCGTCGGCTTCGTTGCCCTCCGGCTCGGATTCAATATGGATGTGGACGTCAATCGCTGTCAGGTTGTCGATGTTCACGAATCTCTCTTCCTTGTTGGGTGTAGAGGTTTGCCGGGCGGGCAGGGCCGCCCGGTCAGAAGGCGCGCGGACCCCAGATCAGTCCGCGTGCTCGTTGTCACGATCTTTCTTCGTCAAAGTCGTCGAAGGTCTTGCCTTGCTCGGCCAGGCGAGCCAGCAGGGGCGCGGGAGTCCACAGCTCGGGTCCGAACTGGTCGCCGAACTCGCGGATCCTTTGCACAACGTTCGCCAGCCCGACGCTGCTGCCGTACCACATGGGGCCGCCGCGGTAGGTGGGGAAGCCGTAGCCGGTACAGTAGATCACGTCGAGATCGGCCGCGCGGGAGGCGATGCCGTCTTCCAGCACGCGGGCGCCTTCATTGATCATCGCGTAGAGGCAGCGCTCCACGATTTCCTGATCCTGAATCGCGCGGCGCTGCAGGCCGGCCTCTTGCGCGACCTTCTCAATAATCGGATCGATCTCGGGATCGGGGATCGGCTTGTGGGAGCCGTCATATTTATACCAACCGGCGCCGCGCTTCTGGCCCCAGCGTCCGGCATGATAGAGCGCATCGTGGATCCGCGGGTTGCGGACGCCCTCCGGCAATAAGATTTCCTTATGTTCCTGGCGGACGCGGTAGAGAAGATCGAGGCCGCCCATGTCGTCCACCGCCAGGATGCCCATGGCCATGCCGAAGCCGGTCAACGCGCCGTCCACCTGCTGCGGAGACGCGCCTTCCTCCACCAGGAACTGGGCCTCGCGCATGTAGGGGAACATCATGCGGTTGCCGGCGAATCCGAAGCCGTTGCCGACCACGACGCCGATCTTCTTGAGCCGCTTGGCCAAGGCGAGCGCGGTGGCGATCACCGGATTCGAGGTCGCCTTGCCGCGGACGATTTCGAGCAGCCGCATCACATGCGCGGGACTGAAAAAGTGCATCCCGATGACCATCTCCGGCCGTGAGGTGACCCCCGCGATCGCGTCCAGATCGAGCGTCGAGGTATTGGTCGCAAGCACGCAGTCCGGCTTGGCCACCTTATCGATTTCGCGGAAGATCTGCTGCTTGACGCTCATCGTCTCCAGCGCGGCTTCGAGAATCAGGTCCGCCTGATCGAAGCCGTCGTAGCCCAGCTGCGGCGTGACTTTGGCGAGGAGCTTCTCTACCTTTTCTGGCGTGATCCGGCCTTTCTTGATCTGGCCGTCGTAGTTTTTGCGGATCGCTTTCATACCACGATCCAGGCCTTCCTGCACGGTATCGGTCAGAATGACGTCGATCCCGGCGTTAATGCAGGCGGTCGCGATGCCGCTGCCCATGATGCCGGCGCCGATAATCGCGGCTTTGGCGATCGGGTAAGTCGGTGTGTCCTTGGCGATGCCGGGGACTTTGGAGACGGCGCGCTCGGCGAAAAAGACGTGGATCATCGCCTGGGCCTGCGGCGAGGCCAGACACTCTTTGGCGATCTGCCGCTCCCGGATGCAGCCTTCGGCGAAGGGCAACGCGGTGGCGGCTTCGATAGCCTCGATCGCGCGCAGGGGCGCGATCTGGTTCTTGCGGAACTTTTGCGCCAGGGCCATGCCGCCTTCGAACGCCTTGGTATTGTCGGCGTGGGGCGGCATCTTATCGGTGCGCTCGCGGGTCATCTGGAACGGCTTGCCGGCAATCTCCCGGGCGAAGGCAACCGCTTCGGCTTCGAAATCCCCTTCCAGCACGCGGTCCACCAGCCCGAGCGTCAGGGCCTCCTCGGCGGGAATCGGACGGCCGGAGACACAGAGATTCACCGCGGCTTCAACGCCCACCACGCGGGGCAGGCGTTGGGTGCCTTCGGCGCCGGGGATGATGCCCAGGTTGACCTCGGGAGCTCCGATGAGAATGCCCGGGGCCGCGACGCGGTAGTGTCCGGCGAGGGCGAGTTCCAAGCCGCCGCCCAGGGCCATACCGTTCAGCGCGATAACCACGGGTTTGGCGCTGTCCTCGATCCGGGCCAGCAGCGGATGCATCTCCGGCGCGTTTTCAGGATTCCGGGTTGCGGCCTGAAGCTGATTAATGTCAGCGCCGGCAGTGAAGGTCTTGCCGGTACCGGTCAAAACGATGGCACGGACAGCCTCGTTCTGGCCGGCCTGGGCGATGCCCTCCATTAAGGATTCAGGGACGCCGGGTCCCAGTGCATTTACGGGTGGGTTGTCGATCGTGAGGACGGCAACGCCATCTTTGACTTCAGTTCGAATCAGGTCGCTCATAGCAGTCGTCTGCCGTTCAGGCTTTAGATGGTCCTTTATATGTGCCGCGCGCCAGGGACTGGCGTCGAACTGGTGCGCTTGGCCGCAACTATCGATGATAACGTGCCCGGAAACGCCGTGGGCCTCAGAGGCCGGGATGTGGAAGTTTTCGTGTTCCGGCCAGAGATCGCCGGGCGCCGCCCGCGAAAAGCGAACAGAGAGGGAAATCGCGCGCAGGCTCACATAGATAAAGGGTGTAACAACGATCTTCCGCGATCCGTCGTAACAGGTGACCCCAACGGGTGAAGTTCGCCTATCGGCATAGAGCGCACCGTTTTGGCGAAACCGGCAGCCGACGCGGCGGAGAGATAGGTGGACCCCGGCGCTGCCCTCGCGCGGCAAGATGACGAGGGGTAGAGATAAAAGTAGAACCATATGTCTCAAAAATGGATGTTTGGCCTGCTCCTTGCGCTGGCCACGGCTCCGGTGGCGTGGCCGCAGCACGTGTTGCCGGAACCGGGCGCGCGCCTGATTACGGTTGACGTCACCGTCCGAAATCGCGGGAAGGTGATCGAGGGACTCCTGAAGGAAGATTTCCGCGTGTTCGACGATGGGAAGGAACGCCCGATCTCATTTTTCCAGATACAGGAAGGCAAGACGGCCGAGGTCATCAATCCGTTGCCGGCAGGGGTCGTCTCGAACAAAATTGACTCCACCGGACGGGCATCGCGCGCGGCGACGGTCATCCTCTATGACAAGATCAACACCTACGCCGCCGACCAGGCGTATATCCGGAAACAGTTGCTGCGTTTGTTCGCGGGACTGAAGGCGGAGGAGCGGGTCGGGCTGTTTTACCTGGATTTCAACCTGCATTGGGTCTACAACTACAACGAAGATCCGGCGGCGCTGGCGAAGGTGGCGCAACGGATGCTCAGCGAGCACCCCAGTACGGAAGGCCTGACGGCTCCGGAAATCGCGCTCTACGGCCGGCTGTCCGAGGCGCTGACGCCGATGCAGGAAATTCAGCAGCAAGCCCGGCGCAACATAACGTATCCAGCGTTTCGCTCCCTGGCTCGCAACCTCGCGGGAGTTCCCGGCGCGAAGAACCTGATGTGGATCACCTCGCGGTTCCCTTTGACGTTCGGCAATGCCACGGAACGCCGCCGGATGGACCGGGCAGAGCTGCAGATGTTCACCAACAACCTGACCAACCACAACATCACCATGTATCCGGTGGATCCGCGCGGGCAAGGCGCATGCCTGAACACGCCCATGGCCACGACGGACTGGTTGGGGAACCAGGAAGGCAGCCTGATTGCATCGGTGGCGCCGATTGATCCGAACGCCCCCACGCCGCAGCCGCTGATCGAGACCAACCAGGTTGACAGCCTGGTGGGCTGTCAGTCCATGCTGATTCTGGCCGACTATACCGGCGGATACGCCTACCGGAACTTTAACGACGTGGAGCCGATGCTGGGGGAAGTGGTGAACCGTCAGGAATTGATTTACAAGCTGGGCTATTGGGCCCCGGCGGATTCGCTGGACGATATGGTCCACAGCCTGAAGGTAGAATTGCTGCCGTCGGCCGACGCACCGGAGGCCGAGCTGAAGTATCACAACCAGTATCTGGCGTATCGCCTCAATTCCGAGGCAGCGGATGACGAGTTGGCGAACACCGACGAATTGATGGGGGCGCCGATCGCCGCGACGCAAATCGGGATGCTGGCCGCCGCCACGCAACATCCCGAAAAGCGCGACAACTACCGGGTGGACGTCAAAGTCTCGCCGGGCGATCTGGTTTTTCAGCGGGAAAACGGCAAGTTCGTTGACGAGGTGACGCTCGCGCTTGGCATTGAAGGCGCTGAAGGAGGCTTCACGGAGAAGTTTCCGATCGCGCTGACGGATGAAGAATACAGGGTGGCGGAACAAAGCGGGTTGAACCTGACCACCTACATCACGACGCTGGCCGCGGGATCACGCGTGCGAGTGGTCGCCCGGGAGCAGGCGACAGGACGCGCCGGCAGTGTCAGTGTGAAGCTGCCTTAGAAATTTGCTTTACGGCGGAAAGGAATGCAAAATTCGCAACTTCCTTTCCACCGGCGACTAAGGGATAATTCCCAGGGAAGATCCGCCGCATGGGAGCGGAAGGTTGCGCGGGAAGAAGCCGCAAGGCGTAGGGGTGGGCGCGGCTCACGGCACGCCAGGCGCCTCGAGATGAAGAAATCATCCCCGCTCGGTTCCCCGGCGATGACCGGGATTCGATGGGGACATTCGATCGGAACAGGGGAGGTAGTGGTTTGTCGAAATGGAATCTGATGGCGATTACCGTGTTGGCTGCGGTCGCGCTGACCGCGGTCGCGCAGAATGTCACCTTTGAGACGGGCGCGCGACTGGTTCTGGTGGACGTCGCGGTCCGAAGCAATGACGTCGCTGTGGCCGGACTCACTAAGGACGACTTCGTTTTAAAGGACAAAGGCAAGGAAAAAGAGATCCAGGTGTTTGACGTCCGCGAGTCGGGCGTGGCGCCGGGCGCTCCCACACCGATGCCGCCGAACGTGGCCAGCAATCGTCTGAATAGAGAAGGCCAGACGATGAACTCCGCCACCGTCATGGTGTACGACAAGATCAACTCAGCCGCCCAGGATCAGGGCTACCTGCGGGAACAGTTGCTCAAGGCGTTGGGCGAGATGAATGAGACGGAATACGTCGGCGTCTACGCGCTCGACTTCGGCGTTCAGGTGGTCCATGATTTCAACGAACCGCTGGGCGCTTTGAAGAAAGTGGCGCAAACCATGAAAAATGGCGGCTCGGCGGATGACCTATCCAGCAACGAGGAAAAGCTTTTGTTCAGCCGGCTCGACAATGCGCTGAAGCCGATGCAGGAGCTCGCCAGGCAGGCCAAGGTCAACCGGACCTTCCCGGCATTTAAGAGCATCGCGCGCCATATCTCCGGCGTGCCGGGCGCCAAGAACCTCATCTGGCTGACCTCCAGCTTCCCACTGACCTTCGGCGACGACCCCGCACGCCGCAAAAATGATCAGGCGGAAGTCCAGGCCTTCACCAACGTGCTGACCAATTACAACATCAGCATCTTCCCGGTCGATCCTCGCGGCACCGGCGCGGCGCTGAACACGGCGACCGATACGAACCAAGAGGCCAGAGTCCTGAACTCGGGCGCCAATACCCAGACTCCAGGCTTGGCCAATGCCGTCCCGACCGGGAACAGCGCGGGGATCGCAATGACCAACCAGGCCGACAGCCTGGCGGGCTGGTCCACGATGGAGAAGCTGGGCGATATGACGGGCGGCAAGGACTACCGGAACCGGAACGATATCGCTCCGGTGATCGCTGACGTCGTCGCGTCCAATAAGGTGGTCTACACTCTCGGCTTCTACGCCGACAAGAAGGATCTAGACGACAGGATCCATGACCTCAAGGTCGAGTTGAAGAAGAATGATCAGACGAAAGATGCCGCCCCGTACTATCGCAAGGAGTATGTGGCGTATAAGCTCGACTCGAAAGAGGCCGGGGAACAGATTCCGGACATGGGAACGCTGATCACGGATCCGCTGGGTACCAGCGACATCGGACTGCTGGCGGTTTCCAATCCGGATCCGAATACGCCGGGCAATCAGAAGGTGGACGTTCGCGTGACCTTGCGCGATCTGGCCTTTGAACGCCGCGGCGATCACTACGTCGGCCAGTTCACTCTGGGAATGGCGGTGGAAGGCGTCGAGGGTGGGATCCAGAAGAATTATCCGATGGATCTGACCGAAGAGAAATACCAAGGAGCCATGGCGTCCGGCGTGGATCTGAGCAACTCGATCCCGACGAAAGACGCCAAGGGCGGCTTCATCCGCGTCGTGGTGCAAGACAAACTGACCGGGCTGTCCGGCACCGTGAAGGTTCCCTATCAGGTTGCGGCGGCAGCAGCGGAATAGCCGGATCCTGATGGAACAGACAGCAGTTTAGGAAGCGAAACGTGCGGCGGAACCTTTGCGGATTCTTGTTGCTGGCCTTGGCCCCCTGGGCGTGGGCTCAGGCGGAATCGGCGGAAGGTCCGCCGCAGGTCACATTGGACGTCGTGATTCGCGGGAGCCAGGGGTTCCCCGAGAACCTGAAGGCGTCCGACTTCTCCATCTTTGACAACGGCGAGAAGGTCCTACCGAACTCGGCGCGGATCATGCGCTGGATCCCGGAGGAAGGCGAGCTGCGGCGGCGTTCGGGCGCGGCTAATGCGGCAAAGTCCCCGGGGACTCTTTCGAACAACCTGGATTATCGGGGCGATGGTCCCACGCAAGTCACCGTGCTTCTGTGGGACCTGCTGAATACTTCGATTGAGCAACAGGCGTCGGCGCGCGAACAAGTGTTCGGCCTGTATGGCGACGCGAAAAACCTGCCGCCATTCGGACTGTACTCGCTGGTGAAGAGCGCGGAGATTCTAACCGACTTCAACGGCGACCCGAGAGAAGTCCATGAGGCGATCCGCGAGATATCCAAGCCTCCGAGCGCGGGCGGATTCGCGGTGCCGGTAAATACTCCGCCACCTCCGGTGGCAAATCCGGCGCGCATGAATCGCACCGAGGAGCGGCTGCGGGAGTTGGCGAACTATAACGAGGTCCTGCTCCCCGATGTCGACTTTTACTCGAACCGCGACCGCGTGCTGCTGGCGCTGGAGAGCCTGCGCAACATGGCCGAGCATCTCCATGGGATTCCCGGGCGGAAGAACATCGTCTGGCTGGCGGACACGTTTCCCGAGATCCCGGAAGAGATCGAAGGCGTCGCGGCGTCCAGAATCGATTCCCTGAATATTCCTCTGCAATTGCAACTGACCGTGGAAGCCTTGAATGAAGCCAACGTCGCGGTCTATCCGATATGGCTGGGTCAGGCGACGGGCACGGGCACAATGGACCTGCTGGCCTCGCGGACGGGTGGCCGCGCGATTCAGAACGTCACGGATCTGCGCGATACGCTGACCGGGATCCGCAACGACACGGCGCAGACCTATCGGCTGACGTTTACGCCGATCAAGCGCGGGGGTGAAGGCGGATCCGATACAGCATCGCAGCGCGGGATATCACGATCTCGCGGTCTATTTGAACGGGCTGAGCTTTGAGGCGCTTTCCCGCAGGGGGTACAGCGAATCCAGCTTGCGAGTTCCCGATGAAGATGAACAGGGATTCCTGCTGGGCGGCGTAACGCGCCGGCCGTTCGGCAATACCGAGCTCACGGTGGTGGCGAAGATGGAGCCCTACCATGCGCAGCAGCAGGAAGCCTATAAGCTGACGCTGACAATCGATCCCGGTGAGTTGCAGTTCGAATTCAAAGAAGGGCTCTGGTATGCGCACATCGTGTTCGCGACGCAGGCCGGATTGAGCGTGCCGCCGCGGGGAACGATGGAACACATCGAGATCAAGCTGGCCGAGGACCGGTTGCGCGACGTTCGGGCGCGCGGGCTGGCCATGCAACGCGTCCTGGTCACCGAAGGGATCGAGGGCGATGTGCAAGTGCTGGTGCAGGATGAACGCACCGGCAAGATCGGCAGCCTGCGGATTCCGCTGGAGCATCGCGAGACGATCGCGCCGGGGGATGAGGCTGATGGAGTTTCCTTCGAGGGGATCCCGAATCCGCTGGACGGGATCACGCTGCCGTAAGGGCTGCTCCCGTGTTTTGCTCGGACGCGGGCCGGGGAAACCGGAGGGATGTGAATCGCGGGGGTGGCGGGGCATTGGCCCCGCCCTAGGTTGGTTGCGATTCGTTGCCGCCACGGACACCGTTCCCGCTGCGTTATTCCTCTTTCGGCTGGGGTTCCGGCAGAGGTTCACGCGGCAGCAGATCCGGGCGGGTGGCTGCGTTGTAGACAAACGACGCCACGATGGCGGCCATCTGTTCGAGGTCGGCGCGCTGGAGGCGATCGTAGACGTCCATGTTGGAGTGGTGCGTCCGCGTTTGGTATTCAATCGAGTCCTGGATGAACTGGAAGCCAGGCAGACCGACCGCGTCGAAGTTCTGATGATCGGTTCCGCCGGTGTTGCGGATGCTGATGGCGCCGGCACCGAGGTCGGCGAAGGGTTCAAACCAGGCTTCGAAGATTGGACGCATGCGGTCATTGCCCTGCAGATAGACGCCGCGGATCTTGCCCGTTCCGTTATCCACGTTGAAATACCCGGAGAGCTTTTCGTGCTCCGGCTTGAGAACCATGTCCTCGCGATTGGCGAAGTGCTCATCGACATAGGCGCGCGAGCCGAGCAGCCCCTGCTCCTCCCCGCCCCACAGAGCCATGCGAACAGTGCGGTCCATGGGAAGGTCGAGTTCCTTAAGGATGCGCATGACTTCGATCATCACGGCGCTTCCGGCGGCGTTATCAGTCGCGCCGGTACCACCATGCCAACTGTCGAGGTGGGCGCCGATCATGACGATCTCGTCGGGCTTGGTGCGGCCGGGAATCTCGGCGACGACGTTGACCGAGTCGGTGCGGTCAGTGAGAATTTGCGCATCAACGTCGATGGAAAGCTGGACCGGCACTTCGTTGTCGAGTAGGCGCAGGACACGGTTATAGTGTTCCGGAGTGAGGGCGATGGTGGGCGGCGGCAGCGGGCGATCTGCTTCACGGGGCCCGGCCGACTGCGCAAACACGGTGCCGCCTTCGCTGTTGCCGCGTCCGTTGCGAACCACGACAGCGACACCTTCCTTCACTAGAAACTCATTCAGCTCATTCTGGAATTTTTCACGCGCCGCGCGTCCGCCCGGAGCACCAGGTCCGGCTTCCTCGCCGTCCTTTTCCTCTTCTCCATCCAGCTTCTTTTCGAAGGCACGGAGCGCCTTGGCTCCGGGAGTCCCTTCGGGGCGGCCAGCGGTGGGAGCGTTGACCAGGTTGGCCAGTTCCTGCTCGGAATAGCGCTTGCCAAGCGGCTCGGTGCTGACTTCGAGCGGCCGACCGGTGCCGAAGAACACGATCTTGTCTTTCAATGCGCCTTCGTAGCGCTTGAAATCGTCCTTGTCGGTAATGTTGACGATCACGACGTTGCCGGTAGTGACACCGTCGGTCCCGGGCGACCAGGCCATGGGAAATCCGATCAGCGGGGCGTAGGTCGGCTCAATCATGTTGGCGGAAAAACGGGTGTAGTTCCAGCCGTTGCCGAACGGCCCCCAGGCTTCTTCCTTGGCGTCGATGCCCCATTCGGTCATCTGCTCAACGATCCAGTCGGCGGCGGCGAAAAAGCCGGGCGAATTGGTGAGCCGGGGTCCGACAACATCGGTAAGTTGGAAGGCGTGATCCATCACTTTGCCGTTCTGGAGCGCTTCTTCCCGAATCTTATGCACTACGGCGAGGTCGACCTGCTCCGTCTGTGCCCAGGCCGCGCTCAACGACAAGGTGAACAAGGCGATGATTGTCCGCTGGCGTAAGGGTTTCATGAGGTGAGGATAACCTAGATTGGCGGTGGCTGCGCGAGAGAGACCAGTCTGCCGCCGCCTTCCCACACCCTGCTCCGCTTCGCCCGTCAACGCTCAGCGATGTCCCGGCAACAAGGGGGCGCGGTGCCCGATTGCCCAACGGCCGTTCATGGCTGGAACCTCGATAATTACAGCTGGATCCTGGAGAAGAGCCGGCTGCCGAGCACCAGCACCGCCATCGTCAGTACGCTCAGGATCAACAGGTCCAGGCCCATCCCATAGATGACAGTGCCGCCCAGCGAGGCGCGCAGGCCGTCAACGCCGAACGTCAACGGGTCCATGGCAGCCACGACTTTCAGCGCCCCGGGGACGCTATCCAGAGGGAACAACGCGCCGGAGAGGAAGAAGATCGGCATCACCAGGAAGTTCATGATGAGCTGGAAGCCCTGAAAATCGCTGAGCACGGAAGCGATGGCGGTCCCCAGCGCGGTGAACATGATCGCGATCAATGCCATGAAGACAAACGCCAGCGGCAACAGCGGCCAGCTGGTAATGCGGAATCCGATCAGGAAGCAGATCACCACGACGATCATGCCCTGCATCAGCGCCGTGGTCGCACCGCCCAGCGTACGGCCGATCATGATCATCAGACGCGGCACCGGCGCCACCAGCGTTTCCTTCAGGAATCCGAACTGCCGGTCCCAGATGAGCTCGATACCGGAGAAGATCGCGGCGAACATCACCGTCATCGCGATGATGCCCGGAGCCAGGAACTGGCGGTAGTCGCCCGCGCCGGCGCGTTCGAAGATCGGCCCGAAGCCGAATCCGAAGGCAATCAGGAACAGCAGCGGCTGCCCCAGCGCCGCGATGATGCGCGGCCGGGAGCGGACGTAACGTTTCACCTGGCGGAGCCAGAGAATGTAAATCGCATTCATAGTGGTCTCTTGATCCTTGACTTGACTCTGTTGCTGCCGTTAACGGGGCCGCGGGCGGAACATCTTGGACATGGTGCGCATTTGATCCAGTCCGCTGGCCTCTTCCTCGCGGATCGTCGTACCGGTCATCGCCAGGAAGGCCGCTTCCAGCGTATCGGTGTTGGTCTGCGCCTTGAGTTCGGCCGACGTGCCGGTGGCGATGATCTTGCCGTGATCGATGATGGCGATGCGCTGCGCTACGCGCTCGGCTTCCTCCATATAGTGCGTCGTCAGGAAGACGGTGACGCGTTCGGTCTGGTTGAGCTTCTGCACATGGCTCCAGAGCTGATTGCGGGTCTGCGGATCAAGGCCCAGGGTCGGCTCATCGAGGAACAGTATGCGCGGGGTGTGCAGCAGGCCGCGGGCGATTTCGAGGCGCCGCTTCATGCCGCCGGAAAACTCCTTCACATAGGAGTTACGGCGCTCCCAAAGTTCGAACAGCTTCATCAGGGACTCGGTGCGTTGCTGGCGTTCCGGGGACGGCACATGGTACAGCACCCCATGGAAATCCATGTTTTCGTAAGCCGTGAGCTCGTCGTCCAAGCTCGGATCCTGGAAGACAATACCGAAACGTTGCCGGGCCTCGTTGGCGCTCGACTGCGGGTCGAGCCCGTCCAACGTCACGGTGCCTTCGGTGGGCTTCAGCAGCGTGGTGAGCATCTTGATGGTGGTCGTCTTCCCCGCCCCATTGGGCCCGAGGAAGGCAAAGATCTCGCCCTTTTCCACCTTGAAAGAGATGTGGTCGACAGCGGTGAAGTCGCCGTAGCGCTTCACCAGGTTTTGTGCTTCGATCATGAAATTCTCGCGCTCCGCCTGAATAGTTCCATATTCAAACCTTTCAACTATCGCAGTACTGACGAAGGATGTCAACTGATTACAGGAGCGAATCCAGCCGTGTTTTAACTTGACCTGTGTCTCAGAATAGTTCGATAATGGAAGCAACAGCCCGCAGAAATGTCCACTTCCTCCAGTTCGAGCCGCGGCGCGGAATCCGATGCGATGGATCGCCAGTCGGCGGAGCTGATGGGATATCTCGAAACCCTCTACAGCAAAATGATGCAGCGGTTCGATCCGCCGCCCGCTGGGAGCAAGCTTCCGCCCAAAGCGAAAAAGCCGCGCTGGCTGGATTGTTCCCGGGAAGAGATGCGCGCGCTCATGATGCTACAGGCGAAATCGCCGAGGACGATGGGGGATCTGGCCGAATCGCTCCACGTTCCGCTGAGCACGGCCACGCACACCGTCGGCCGGCTGGTGGAAAAGGGTCTGCTGGAGCGCCGCCGGTCCGAAGAGGACCGCCGCGTGGTGGAGATCGACCTCAGCCAGGAAGGCCGCACCATGCAATCCCAACTCCGGCAGTATCGCCGCGAGATGGCGCGTTGCTGGCTCACGCCGCTTACGCGAGGCGAACGCGAGATCTTCCTGGAACTGATGGGCAAGATCACGCATGGGAACCCGGAGCCCAAGGGTTCCTGATTCTTCCGCGATATTTCTCTTCACCAGTAACCTTCCCTGAACGGAAAACGTTCCCTAGAAGAGCCCTCATATGCTGATGGGCAGGGACCGTCTGCGTAGGAACCGTCTGCGTGGATCGCCACGAAATAGCTCTTGGCGAGATCCGCAACGGGGACGTCCGCAACGACAGGAGGATTTCATGAAACGACTGATGCAGGTAGTGATCCTGGCGGGCTTGCTGCTCGCCGCCACGCCGCTAATGGCTGCCGACGTGGATGGGAACTGGTCCGGCGCGATGGAGACGCCGCAGGGAAACCTCGACATCGCCTTTAAGTTCATGGCGGATGGAACAACGTTGAACGGCTCCACTACGGGGCCGGATGGCGCGGAGACGAAGATCTCCGATGGCAAGGTTAACGGCAACGATATCTCCTTCACCGTGACGATCGAAGGTGGACCGATGCCGTTCACCATAAACTACACGGGCAAGGTGATGGGAGACAAGATTGACCTGACGCTCGAGATCTTCGGCATGCCGCTGCAGATGAGCTTGAGCCGAACCTAGCTTCGACCGCAGAAAGGACAAACCCCGGGACCGGTGCGCACGCCGGCCTCGGGGAGTTAGAAACATCCGGCCGCAGTTAGTTCGCGGCTGGGCCGGATGCCTCCTGGTAGCTCTTCTTCACCGTGCCCTTTTCTCGCGCGATGTTCATCAGGGTCGGATAGAATTGCACGAACGTCTGCTCGACCGCCGTGTTTTCCGAATGGCAGGAATAGCACGCGGCGGTCTTGGGCAGCAGCCCAGCGGACTTCGCTTCGGCCGGGAACTCGAAGTAGCCCCAACCACCTTCGAAGCGCGATTCGTCCTTCACCTCGGCTTCGACAAACATCAGTTCCTTCTGGAACTCGCCACCGTTGTTGATCGAGCCTTCGGTTGCGGCTTGGCGAATCTCCAGAACGAAGGTCGTCTTGTCGGGCCAACGGCCGGTGTTGAGAAATACGCGAAAGGCTTCCGGGTTGACGAAAACGTTGTCAAACAGCGGAGCGGTGGAGGCTCGCGTATTCGGGCCATACGTCATCCCGTGGCCCGAGCTCAGGAAGATCCACTCGCGGTAGTCGGCGGGCAAAATCAGTTCGCCTTTGCCCGTATATTGGGGCGCATGATCCGGCTCTGCGGCGGAGACCGTCAGCGGATACAGACCCGCCGTCAAACTCACCACCAAGCTCGTGACCAATCCCACCACCCGTGTATGACTCACCGTCATCGAACGCAGCTTACCCATCGTGCGCCTCCCACGTTTCGTATTGTTTCCTACGCCCACACCAACAGGCGATTTCATTCGAGGAGACGAACGACGGAGCGCAGTTGTTCCCGGTTTTTACGGCTGCGTCTGAAGACGGGCGACGGCGAAATGGTGCGATGTCAGCGCAGCAGGTCTTCGAGTTGGACGCGTTCGTCTGTCTTGCTGTCGCGATACTTGACGATCACCGGCGTATAGAGCGACAGACCCCACTCCTGGCCCTTGCCCTTGGTCACCGCGCGCGAGCCGGCGACCACCACCGCGTCCTCGGGAATGATCAGCGGCTGATCGTCTTTGGCCGTGATGACTTCGCCACGCGCGACATCGTAGACCGGCGTCGACCGGGTGAGGATCACCCCGCTACCGAGCACGACGCGTTTCTTGACCACCGTGCCTTCATAAACGCCGCAGTTGCCGCCCACCAGAACCTCGTCTTCGATGATGACGGGCATCGCGCCGACCGGTTCCAACACGCCGCCGATCTGTGCCGCCGCAGAAACATGACAGTTATCGCCGACCTGCGCGCAGCTCCCGATCAGCGCATGCGAATCCACCATCGTGCCGTTGCCGACCCACGCGCCGACGTTGATATACATCGGCGGCATACAGGTGACGCCCTTGCCGACGAAAACGCCGTCGCGCACGCTGGATCCACCCGGCACGATGCGCACGCCATCGGTCGCCGTGAAGCGCCGCACCGGCCAGGTCGCCTTGTCAAAAAACGGCTGACGCGAGGCGTCGATCGACATATCCACCACCTGCCCCATACGCATGCCGACCAGGATGCCCTTCTTCACCCAGGCGTTCACATGCCAGCCGGTGGGCGTGGAGGGATCGGGCGAGGCGGCGCGGATCTCGCCGGCATTGAGCGCCGCACGAAATCGGCTAAACAGCGCGAAGTGATGCTCGGTGTAGGTCTCGGGTTTGTTGTCGAAAAGTTGTTCGATTTCGCTTTGCATGAACTTGGATTGCGGGGCCCGGTTTGGCGAGCCCCTCACGTTTTGAAATGTCTTCGAGCTTCGGGGACCAGGCTTAGGAATGGGTCGCCGCCGCGGGCAATAGTCCAGCGACGTTCAACACGCTGCGGATCGCCGCGAGCGCTTGCCTCGGAGGCCGGCACCAGCGGGAGCCGGTAGACCGGCTCCAGCAGTCCCATCATCGCCATGGCCGCCTTCACCGGCACCGGATTCACGTCAACGAAGTTAACCGTCATCAGGTCATACCATTGCTCGTGGAGCTGGCGCGCCTTAACGAAGTCGCCGGCCAGCGCGGCCTGCGTAATCGCGGTCATCTCCGCCGGGATCTCATTCGACGCCACGGAAATCACGCCCTTGCCGCCCAGCGCGATCATCGGAATCGTGGTCACGCCGTCATCGCCGCTCAGCACGTCGAAGTCGTCGCCGCTCGAATCCTTGAGGACTTGTACGATCTGGCCCAGGTCCCCAGAGGCTTCCTTCACGCCCACGACGTTCTCGATCCCCGCCAGCCGCTGCATGGTCGGCGCGGTGATGTTGACGCTGGTGCGCCCCTTGATGTTGTAGAGAATGATCGGCAGGGGCACCGCATCGGCGATCGCCTTGAAGTGCTGGTACAGGCCTTCCTGGCTGGGCTTGTTGTAGTACGGCGTCACCGAGAGCAGGCCGTCGGCGCCGAGCTTTTCAATCTCGCGCGCGATCTCGATGACCTCATGGGTGTTGTAACCGCCGGCTCCGGCCAGCACGGGAACCTTGCCCTTGGCCTCCTCGACGGCGATCTCCACGACGCGCAAATGCTCGTCCTGGGTCAGCGTGGGGCTTTCGCCGGTGGTGCCGCAGGGAACCAGGAAGTTGATCCCGGCGTCAATCTGCCGGCGAACGAGTTTGCGCATCGTCGCCTCGTCCAATGCTGGTTGGCCAGCCCCGCTTTGCGTAAACGGGGTCACCAGCGCGGTGCCGCATCCTGTGAATTGACTCATGCTATTTCCCTTTCGCCCAGAAGATGTCCTTGAATTCGTAAACGCCCGCCGAGCCGGCTCCTGCACCGGTTAACCATTGTGCCGCCTTCAGGGCTCCGCGTGCAAAACCTTCGCGGCTGCGTGCCGCGTGACGTAACGTGATCGTGTCGGCCGCCGAGTCAAAGCCGATCTCGTGCGTGCCGGGAAACTTGCCGACGCGATTCGTAGCTTTGTCAATCGTGCGCGTGTAGCCGGCCTCCTGCATCGCGCGGAGCAGCCCCAGCAGCGTCCCGGACTCGCGATCCTTCTTGGCCGAATGATGGACCTCCCAGGCCCAGGCTTCGTAATCCGGCTCGGCCGCCATCAGTGCGGAGGCTTCCTCGACGACGCGCATAAAGATGTTCACGCCGACCGAGAAATTAGGGCTCCAGACAAGCCCGGTCTTGGTGGCTTCGAATGCCGAGCGCACGTCATCCATCTGGTCCAGCCATCCGGTAGTGCCGGTTACCGTAGGAACACCCATTTCAGCGAGCGCCTTGAGATTGGGAACGGCGGCTTCGGGCGTGGTGAACTCGATGGCGACATCCGCGCCCTTCGCCTTCGCAATCGGATCCTTGACGTCCAGCGCCGAGTGCAGTTCCGCGCCGTACTCGGGCAGAAGCTGCTCGATCATGCGCCCCATTTTGCCGTAGCCAACAATAGAAAGTTTCATGGCCTGTCCTTATGTGAAGCCTGTCCCTGTGCGAAGCTTTTCGGATCCGGATTCGCGGAAGAACTCGCCGTGCAGCAGCGCCACGGCCCGCTGCAGATTCTTCTCATCCACCACCAGGCTGAGGTTCAACTGCGAGGCTCCCTGCGAAACCATCCGCGGATGGATCCCGTCCAGCGCGCGGAAGGTCCGGGCGGTCATGTCCGGCGACTTGCGGATATTCTCTCCCACCAGACAGATGATCGCCTGGTGCGAACGGACGGTGACCTCCGCAAAGCCGGAAAGCTCCTGGCGGATCTCCTCCAGCGCGTGCGTGTTGTCGATAGTGAGCGAGACGCTGACCTCGCTGGTCGCCAGCATGTCCACCGGCGTTTCGTAGCGATCGAAGACTTCGAAGATGCGTCGCAGGAATCCGTGCGCCATCAGCATTCTTGTCGAGACGATGTTCACCATCGTGATGCCGCGCTTGGACGCGATCGAACGCACCGGAGCCTTGGCGGCCGAAGTCGCCGGCGGCGTCTTGACGATCTTGGTGCCTTCGCCTTCCGGACGCCGCGAGTTCAGAATTCGCACCGGAATGTTGTGTTCAATGGCCGGCAGAACCGTGGCCGGATGCAGCACCTTGGAGCCGAAATAGGCCAGCTCCGCCGCTTCGGCGAACGAGCACACGCGCACGCGGTGGCCGCCTTCGAAGATGCGCGGATCGGCGGTGAGCATGCCGTCGACATCGGTCCAGATCTGGATCTCAGACGCCCCGATGCCCGCGCCGACAATCGATGCCGTGTAATCGGAGCCGCCGCGTCCCAGTGTCGTGGTGGTGCCGTCCTCAGCCGAGGCGATGAAGCCTCCCATGACGACGACCCGTTTCGCCGCCAGCCGCGCGACCTTCTTCAGCTTCTGGTTGGTCTTTTTGAAATTCGGCACGGCCTGCAGGTGGCGGCCGTCGGTCACGATGACCTCACGCGCGTCGATGTAGGTGGCGTCGATGCCGGCCCGGTTAAGGTAGCCCGCGACAATAAGGCTCGATAGGCGCTCACCGTAGGACGCAATCATGTCGGTCGCGCGGGGCGTCAGTTCCCCGACGACAGACAGGCCGCTGATCAGCGCCTCAAGTTCTCCGAACGAATCGCGAAGCTCTTCATCGACATTCAGCAGCCCCTGGGCGATGTCCCGATGAAACGAGTGAAGCGCCACGCATTCCGCGGCGGCTTCATTCAGGCATCCGCTGACGGCTTCTTCCGCCATGGCCAGCAGACGGTTGGTTGTCTTGCCCATCGCCGACACCACGACCACCGCGCCCTGGCCACGCGTTTGCGCACGGACGATCTCGGTCAGGCGGTCGATGGCTTCGGCGGATTCCACGGAGGTTCCACCAAACTTTAGGACCAACGTTTTGTTGTTGCTCGCGCGCGCGGTCATCGCTTACCCCGGAACCAACCGCGCTCCAGCATCACCTCAGCGATCTGCACCGCGTTCAGCGCCGCGCCCTTTAGAAGCTGATCCCCGGCGACGAACATCGAAATCGACTTGCCCGACGGATCGCTCACATCGGTGCGGATGCGGCCCACCAGAATATCGCCTTGCCCGGAGGCATCCTTGGGCATGGGGAAGTAATTCTTCACCGGATCGTCCACGATGCGCACACCAGGCGCATCCTTCAGCAGCTCTTTCACCTCGGCCGGCGTGATCGGATTCTCGCACTCGATGGTGATCGCCTCCGAGTGCGCGCGCAGCACCGGCACGCGGACACAGGTGGCCGAAACGCGAATCTCCGGGTCCGCGAAGATCTTCTTCGTCTCGCGGATCATCTTAATCTCTTCTTCGTTGTAGCCCGCGGCGTCGCCAGCCTCGGCAACCGCCGAGTTGTGGCTGAACAGGTTGAAGGCGTACGGGTGCGGCAGCACCGTATTCTCGTAAGCCTTGCCCTCCAGATACGCACGCGTCGATTCGGCGAGCTCATCCATCGCCGCCTGTCCCGCGCCCGAAGCGGCCTGATAGGTGGCCGAGATCAGCCGCCGGATCCGGTTCTTTTTGTGAATCGGCCACAGCGGCGTGATCATGATGATGGTCGAACAGTTGGGGTTCGCCAAGATTCCTTTGTGTCCGGCAATCGCCTCCGGATTGATCTCGGGAATGATCAGCGGCGTGTCTGGGTCCATGCGGAACGCCGAGGAGTTATCCACCGCAACCCCGCCATTCGCGGCCACCACCGGCGCGAACTTCTTCGACAGCGATCCGCCGGCGCTGAAGAACACGATCTCCTGCCCCGCGAGCGTCTCCTCGCTAAGTTCCTCGACGGTCAGCTCCTGGCCACGGAACGTCATCGTCTTGCCCTTGGATCGGGCCGACGCCAGCAGGCGCAGCTCGCCCACGGGAAAGTTGCGCTCCTCCAGGAGCTTCAAAAATTCGACGCCGACGGCTCCGGTGGCCCCGGCAATCGCGACTTTGTAGTTCGCGCTCATGCTGATTCCTTGCTTCGATTTGCTCGTCTACTTCTCTGTCTACTTGACTGGGTCTATTTGGCGAGGAGCTGCTTGATCAGGCGTTTATAAATCTCAATCGCCTCCAGCATTTCCTTCTTGGGGATGCGTTCCTCGGCCGTATGGGCGACGTGAATCGACCCGGGCCCGAACAGCAAAGGCTTACCCCAGGCGCCCTCAAATGCCGGAATGTCGGTGGTGTAGGAAACGATGTCCGTCTCGAGTCCTTCCACCGATTCCAAGTGCACGGCCGGGATAAACAGGACCTCTTTGGCTTCCACGCCGTCGATATCCGCCACAGCCGCCTGGGTCGCCTGGCGAAGCCTATCGCCCTCATCGACCAGGCGGAAGAACAGCTCCGCCATCGCCTCATCGGGGATCACGTTGGGGGCGTGGCCGCCCTGGATCGTCCCGATGTTTAGCGTACTGGGCCCCAGGATCTTGTCGACCGGCATCTCGATTTGGCGAACGTTCGCCAGAGCATCGAGCAACTTTTCGATCGCCGAATCGCCCAGCGCGGGGTAAGCCGAATGCGCCGCCCTGCCCTTGGCGATAATTTCGTAGCGCAGCGCGCCCTTGGATCCGAGGATCAGCTTGTTTTCGGTCGGCTCGCCGTTGATCAGGTACCGGCTGCCGCGCGGCGACTTGGCGGCGGTCAACGCGCCCAGGCTATTGCGCTCCTCGCCGACCACAAACAGCACGCCGATCCCGCGCACTCCCTCTTCGAGCAGCGCCTCCACGGCATGCAGCATGGAGGCGATAATGCCCTTGGTATCGCACGCCCCGCGGCCCCAGATAAACTCGTCGTCCTCGCGGGACGGGAAAAACGGCGGCACCGTATCGATGTGCGTCGATAGCGTCACGACCAAGGGATCGCCCCAGGTCGCCAGGATATTGTTGCGGTGCGGGGCGACCGGAAGCTTCTCGGCTTTGCCGCCCGTGCGCGCGGCGAGCTCGGAGAGATAGTCGTAGAGATAATCGCCGACGCGCTCTTCATTCGGCGTCACCGACTCGATGTCGATCAGGGCGCGTGTCAGCTCAAAAACGGTCATGGCTCGCTTGCCTGTTCCTTCCGCAACGTATTGCGACAACTCTGGCGGGAGGAAACGGTTGGGGAAGCACCAGGCGAGAAAGCGGACCGGCCAAGGTGGCCGCCGTGCCGCGATTCCCGATAGCGCTCCGTCCGGCGGATTATCAAGCACGTCTCCGCTGGACGACAGTGAGCAGGTGTTAGCCTTGCTCCCCAACCATCGACGCGAGGCTCCGCGGGCCGATGATTTCGGCGAGGTTGCCCCTTTTGCTCGGCGCCTCCCGGATTTGCCTCGGGAATCTACGGCGCCGGCGACTCATGGCCCTCGCTCCTCTACCAGAACTTATCGGTTAGGATAGCATGCGCCCACAGGATGCGGACCGCACCGGCTCACGGTTTTGCACAGGGATCGGGCGAGGCTGGGGGGCTGCCGCGCCGGCAGGGTAGGCGCGGGCCGGAGTCCGGACCGGTTGCAGGCCCACACGTTCCGCAGCGAAGTATATGCAAGGTCTGGCCACAAGGTTCAACGCAACATATGCAAGGTGTCAGTGGTCCACTGAATGGCTTCCAGGTAGGCGTCGGAAATCTGTCCCGAGTTGAGTCCCACCTTCTTGCCGAGTTTCTGCACGGCATCCCAGTCCGCCTTCTCATAAGCCAGGACAATGGAATAGACGGTGTGCAGCGTCTCATTGGCCTCCGGTTGGTGAAGCAGCACGGCGGCCAGGGACGGTTCCAGGCTGACCTGTTTCAGAGTCTCCTCGAGTGGCCGGCTTAGGAGGACGTCCATCAGGGAAAGCAACCCGATCAGGAATGCGGATTCCTCCTCGACACGCGGGATCCGGCAGGCCAGGGTTTGCGACATCCGGGCGCGGTTCAGGGACTGTGTGACCAGTTCGGTCGGCTTGTTTGCACCGAGCGTGGGCAGCGCCACCAGGGCCACCCACTTCCGCATTTCCCGCAGCCCGAGAAACAGGAGCGCCTGGCGCACCGAGCGGATTTCTTTCCGATGCCCCATCAGGGCGGAGTTCACATAGCGAAGCAGCTTATAAACGAAGGTGACCTCGCTTTCAATGAGCCGCGTGAGCCCCTCCAGGTCGATGTCATCGCGTTGGGATTCGCGGATCAGTCGGATGCAACTGGTACGCTCCGCCCGGGTCTCGCGGCCGGCGACGATTTCCGGCCGGGCGAAGAAGTAGCCCTGGAACAGATCGAACCCGGCTCGCTTCGCCCAATCAAACTCTTCCAGCGTTTCAACCCTCTCGGCCAGGACGCGCAGGCCTCGCCGATGCATCTGCCGCACTCCCTGCTCAAGGTCGGGGCGGGAGGCAGCCTGGATCTCCAACTTGACCAGATCACAGACATCCAACAGCGGGTCATTTTCCCTTTCCAGCAGGAAATCGTCCAAGGCAATCCGATAGCCCTGCTGGCGGATGCGGTGACAGGCGTCCAAAACCTCCCCGTCGGCGGGAACGTCCTCCAGGATTTCGACAACCGTCCCGCCGGCCGGCAGAACCGAGCCCCAATCGGCCATCAATGCTTCCCGGTCAAAATTCACAAAGGCCAACGTTGAGCCCACCAGCTTCGGCAGGCCAATCGAGAGCAGGCTGCTCGACATCAGATGCAGCGTCTTCGAGGCCGGACTGAGAAAGTCCCGCTCCTGTGTGTCCGCGGAATTATTGTCCGGGTGGAGCCGGAACAGAAGTTCATAGCCATAAACGTCACGTTGGCTGTCCAGGATCGCCTGGCGACCGACAAAGGCGTTCATGCGGTACAGATCGGTCCGGGCGGGGCAAATATGACTCCGAATACGCAGAAATCCCGACCAGCCTGCTTGCTACAATCGAACAAGTCGGGGCGTGGCGCAGTCTGGTAGCGCACCTGTTTTGGGAACAGGGGGTCGCAGGTTCGAATCCTGCCGCCCCGACCATCCGTAAACAACTCCTTCACCCGGCGTTGGCCCCTTCGCGGCTCCCGCAAACCCCCACCGGCATGGCTTGGACTGAGTGGAAACCTGCGTTTCCAGAAGTCAAAGCTTCTTGGGCAACATCCCGCGCGCACTCCACATCCAGGCCAAGCGAGCATCAATAGCGGAACACGGCCAGCCGCGCCGATTCATACAGATCGCCAAACGAATTCGAAACGGGGCTGGACGCGCAGGGACAACTCACCGGGAGCGCGCGGCAATCCGGGTTTCGAGGTGGTAAGATACCCGCGATACACATCCCAGGAGATCTCTCTATGCCGATCCGCTTTCTACTTCTTGTCACCATGGTGAGCGCCACGACGACGCTGTGGGCTCAGGGTCGCGGGGGGCCACAGAACCGTGAAGCTCCGGTAACGCCAGTTCCCTTCGCCCGCATCGCGAACGCCAGCCAGGAGCCCCAAAACTGGCTTACCTATTCCGGCAACCTGAACAGCCAGCGCCACAGCGGATTGACGCAAATCAACCCGGCGAACGCCGATGACTTGGCGCTCCAGTGGGTCTTCCAGTCCCGCTCACTCGACAAGCATGAAGTGACGCCGCTGGTCGTCGACGGGGTGATGTACACGATCCAGAGTCCGAACGATGTCATCGCGCTCGACGCGAAAACCGGCAAGACCATCTGGCAGTACTCACATAAGCCGGCCGAGGGCACGAGAAACCCCTGCTGCGGCAACCTGACGCGCGGGCGTGGCGATTCTGGGCGACAAGCTCTTCCTGGCGGGCGCTGGACGCGAAGATGATCGCGCTCGACGCCAAGACCGGCAAGGAGCTGTGGTCCAAGCAGATCGCCGATTACACGCAGCAATACGCGATGACCGTCGCACCGCTGGCGGTGAAGGACAAGGTGATCACCGGCGTGGCGGGCGGCGAACACGGCGTTCGCGGATTTCTGGCGGCCTACGACGCGGAAACCGGAGACGAAGTCTGGCGCTTCTACACGGTTCCCGGCCCGGGCGAACCCGGCTACGAGACCTGGCTCGGCGCCGACGGCAAGCCCAACGAATCCTACATGCACGGCGGCGCACCGATCTGGGTGACCGGCTCCTACGATCCGGAAACGAACCTGACCATGTGGGGCACCGGCAACGCGGGTCCCGACTACAACGGGGACAACCGGCTCGGCGATAACCTTTACAGTTCATCGGTGGTCGCAGTCGACGCCGACACCGGCAAGCTGAAATGGCACTATCAGTTCTCCCCGCACGACGAATTCGATTGGGACGCGACCCAGGTGCCCGTCCTCGCCGACATCGAATACAAGGGCAGTCCGCGCAAAGTCATGATGTGGGCCAACCGCAACGGCGTGTTCTACGTGCTGGACCGCACCAGCGGCGAATTCCTCTCCGGGACCTCGTTCACCAAGACGAATTGGTACACCGGCTTCGATGAGAAGGGCCGCCCGATGCGCGCGCCGGGCATCCTGCCGACCGAAGAAGGAACCCTGGTTTATCCGGGCAATCAAGGCGGCACGAACTGGTACAACCCGTCGTTTAGCCCAGTGACCGGCCTGTTCTACATCCCGGCCTGGGAAAACAGCTCCAGCGTGTACCGCAAAGGCGAGGCCCCGCCCGAATTCCAGGAAGGCGAGAGTTTCGTCGGCCTGGGCCCGCGCCGCCAGCCCACCGATGACGACGTTTTTAGCTCCATCATCGCGATGGATCCCGATACCGGCCAGCGCAAGTGGACCTTCCGCATGTCGTCGCCTTCCACCGAAGGCGGAGTGCTCACCACGGCGTCCAACATGCTGTTCGCCGGAGGCCGCGACGGACAGTTCGTGGCGCTCGATGCGCGCGATGGAACCCTGCTCTGGGAGACGAACCTGGGCCCCTCGGTGTCCGCCGGACCGATGACCTATATGGTCGACGGGAAGCAGTACGTGAGCGTCCAATGCGGCAATGCGCTATACACCTTTCGCTCAGGTAAACGGTGTGGGGTGAGGGTGCCTGGGCGCCGTAGCTTAGGCGAAGAAGGCAGCTTGCGGAGGGCTCATTGGTGGGCCGCGGTCCACGCGCCGGGAAGCCTTTAGCTTCCCATTCCACGAAGCCTTGGCCCGAAGCCCCTCAGCGCACTCGCGCGCGCACGCGTGGCCGATCCGGCTACATAGAACCGCAGGCGTGTTAGCGCGCAACGTAACGCCCTCAATGCCCATCGCCGACCGCGCCAGCGCCGCCCATTGCCGATTCAGAAGCGCGAGCCGTAGCGCGCGCCAACGTTACCGTTCTCATCCCCACACCACCGACGGCGTTACCCTTCCCAACGGAACCCCGACCGTCAGGGAGGGGCCGCCGCCCATAAAACAAACAGCCCGTTCCGGAGCGAATCCGAAACGGGCCGAAGTTTCCTACAGGTTTCTTGCGGGAAAAAGCCTTAGTGCCGCAGCTGCGTGACCGCCTCACCCTCTTCGTACGCTTCGCAATACGAGCGTTCCGGCTGAAGGCCTTCGCCACGTCCGGCGCGCAGGATGCGGGTCGGCATCACCCAAGGTTCAACGAACGCCTCCGGATCTTCGATCGTCATCTCGTATCGGATCTCATTTCCAACACGCGTGAGTCTCTCGATGATGCGCATTTCGGCGGAATGGAAGAGACCTCCTCGTCCTAACCACGTCGAATCGACGAAGGACGTGGAGTCGATGACGAGCGTATCGCCTTCCCATTTGCCGATACTGTACCCATAGTAAGTACCGATGATCGCCTGATTCTCATCACGCGCCCGCCCGTCGGTGGGAATGTCCCGGAATTCCGTGTTTCCGCCACCATAATCGGCATACTCGCGATAGAAGAAGAGGACGTCGTTATCGGTTTGGATAATCCGGTTCGGCGTGCCATGCCGGGGGATCCCCAGCGGCTGACACGTCATGACCGGATCGTACTTATTGGTCCACTGATCGAGTTCCTGAATCTGGTCCCAATACTCGGGCTTGTAGATCGGACGGCTCGGCCCAAAGCGCGAAGGCGAAATCCATTCATAATCCACCCAGAAGTTGTCCCGCGGAACCTTGCAGTTGGCCTGGACGGGCGTACATCGGCGGTCTCCTCCGCCCCGGACGGGAAGAGGAGCGCCTGCCCAGCTTCCGGTGAGGTCCGGGTGCCCATCGGGTGTCCTCGGCGTGACCGCGGTTTCCATCTGCGGCATGATGAGGGCCGCCAGAGTCCAATTGGGCGGCTGATGGGTTGGCTTCATCGCCTTCTCGACGCTTTCCGGAACCGGCATCACGACATACATCTGCCCGGTTTCTGTCAGCTTCGTCGTAATGTCGCGGACAACGCTGCCGTTCTTCTTCTCGATCATCCGGCCGGCGTAGAACGCCTCGGCTGGATTCAGCGGATTGTTCCAGTCTTTATAGTTGCTATAGGCGAACTCGATGGTGTCGGAGCCATGCTTCACCACCACGTTTTTCACCATCCACCGGTCATCGAGAGTCGCGGTCGCCATAGCATCGGGGACCCCCAGGATTGGGAACGTCACCACCGGCGTCGCGCCTTGCCAGGTCACCGACGTTTTACCCGCCGACATCACGCCCGCCGGTACATCCGTGGCAGGTCTGGGCGTCATCTCAGGATTGGGGCCGGATACCCCGGCCATGGCGGACTTCCACGCACCCTGCGGGCCTGCCCACAAGCGAATCATCCGTTCCTCTACGGTTCCCGGCATCGGAGTGGCTTTGCCTTCACCCGGAACAAGCTCGGCGCCGGGGATGTCTTCGTTCCAGGCGTAACCGCCACTGAGGACTTCGATCGCCGAGCAGTCCTGGCCGTTGGGCCGGGTGCCTTTGATCTGGACCCGCTCACCCGAGGTCTGGTAGCTGATGCTGGTCCGGTACTCGGTCGCGTTGCAGGGCTGTCCGTCCACCTGCACGGTGCCCTCGCCCTTATATTCGAGCGACATGATCAGATCTCGCTCTTCGCTGCTCCGCAGCAGACCGGTGTACCAGGCCCAGTTGAACAGGACTGCCTTCAGGTCCTTCGCACCGGGTTCCGGGGTGTAGGGTGGCGCTCCTCCGCCCCGCCCTTGTGCAAACGCCGAGGACGGCGCGCCGATCGTCAAAGCGACCGCGATCGCGACGCTGGTCCCAAAGATCTTTCGTCGAAAGGTCATAGTGATCCCCCCTCTTTTTCTTGCTCTGTGGTCGTCGTGACGACCTATTCGTTCGGCGCGCCGGTGGAGATCTGAATCACGCGGCCATCCGGCATCGTCACCGCCTGCAGAAAGCCCAGCGGGCTGCCGTTCTTCGCGGGCAGGAACTTGATCGTGACTTCGTCACCGGGGTGGAGCGCATTCTTGCCCGTCCGGCCGATCCCTCGGCGCGCCAGAGCCGTGGCCGAGCCCAGCGTAAATACCCATTTGGTCGTCGTCCCGTCGGCATTCGTCACGTCGAGTCCAACCGATCCGTGAGGATTCGTGAACTTCACGTCCGCGATCTTCCCTTGGAGTTCCGTAGGCTTGTCCATTTCATAGACACCCGCCAGCGAATGATGCGCCTGTAACGAAGTACCGGCCGACATTAACAAGCCGCACAGGGCTACAAATCCTAAAGTTCGCTTTATCATTCATTTGCCTCCGCAAAGTCTCCTGCGTAAAAGCCGGGAAAGAGTATGCCGCCTGAAACTATAAAAGACCCAGAGGACAGAGTCAATCAGGACTTATGGCAGGGTCAGGGGGCCGCGTTCCACAAGGAACGAGATGTCGGGCGGCAGCGGCGCCACGCACCTCCATCGGGCGACCGGATCCTTCCGCCGCCCAATCGTCCTCTGCCCGCCCGAAACGCGCAAGAACAGCCCCCCGCGAAAATCCGCAAGCAGGAGATAACCATTTAACTTGATCCACTTCCAGAAACAAACACGACGTTCCACGTGGAACAGTTACGAACCGCCCCCTAAGGAACGAGCCCCACTCCCGCGGGCCGGCGCAACACAGTTCCGTTCCGGCGCGGTTCGATGTGGATGAAGAACCCGCCGCTAGGATGGCTTGCGGACAAACGGGACCAGTTGCCGGAGGCGCGGCTCGCGCAGCCACAGGGCGATCCAGGCGATCACGGCCGTCGATCCAGGCACAAACGGAGGATAGAATTCCCAGATCCGAACGTAGCTGGCGATCGCGCCACCCAGGTAACCGGCCAGGATGATCGCGCCCAGCACCGACGTGCGGGGGATCAGGAACAACACCAGCGCGAACAACTGCAGAAACGCAAGCAGTTCCAGCGCGTAAAGCGGCCAGCCGATCCGGTTGAACTCATTTACATACCAGGTGGCGTGCGTCAGTTTGGAATAGGCGCTCCAACAGACCACGAACACCGGCCACATGGAGACAGCCCATCCGGCCAATTCCATCCAATTCTTTCTCAATCTGTCGGAGGTTTCTCCGGCAGGAACGGCGGCAGTACTCATGAAGAATTCCCTTCGGCTCCCCGCTTGATGCGTGACGATCCGCGGAGAGCGGTTTTGATTACAGCACGGCAGTATACGTGATTCGGATCACGGAGGATACCGAGGAGAATTCCCGAGTCGAGACTCCACCGCCCGGCGCCGGATTAAATCGACAGGCGGGAGCCAGAAAAATTTTGGGCGGCGCCCCTCGCTATTCTGCCTATAGCAATGTCGCCGCCCGCGCGAGGCTGCGCTGGTACCGAACGGCCTCGCGAACTTCTATCCTTGAGAACTGAGACAGAACCCAGAACACCTTCCCTCGTCACACCAACCCGGCACATCGCGCACCCCTCGCGCGCTATGTGTACCGTTTGCCAGGCTCACGCTTCACTACAGCTTCAGAACGTGATCGGTCGACGATTTCTGTTTGCGATGATTCAGGATCCAGCCGAGCACAACCGCTCCGATGATCACAAAGGGGGCTCCGGCAACGGCCCAGTTGTTAAACAAGAAATCCATTGCAACTCTCCTTTTCACCTTGTGAGTCTTGCCCTTCGCCAGGGCGGGGTTTGGAGCCGATAAGACCGGTTTCAGGAGGCAGTCCAGTCCTGAAACGGACGATACTGGGGGATTTGGGGGCGGCGACGAAGCACCGAGCGTCCACTCGTGGCGCGAATCTCCGCGAGAGACCATGCCTGGTGGAGCGTAACCGCCCCGTTAGTGGCCGGGTTCCATAGACTCCTCCCTTCCGGCAGGCGGAGCGAACTGACCGGGATTCCGGCAGCCGCAGTCCGAAAACCGGGAACATTGTGTACACCAGAAGCATTGCGTGTCAAGGGGCGACCCATCGCGAGCCCGCGGCATCCCCGCCCTAACGCAACTGTCACGAGGCGGACCCTCCACCGCGTGCTAGCCTGGAGCTAAAGACGGCTGAGGCTGAAGATTCTTTTCTTTTCTTGTCTTGACCGGAACCCGGGCCGTGATGCCCGCCTTCCCTTTCCCGAGCCAGGCTGCTCAGCCGCAGTCGATTTCCTCGCTGAGCTTTCTTACCGTGTACAGACAACGCCTTTTTCAGGAAAAACCGTTGAGTTCCCCCAAAGCGCCCCTCGGCGCGTTCCGCTGCACGAAGATTATTGCCACCATGGGTCCGGCGACCCACTCCGAACAGCGCCTCACCGAACTGTTCGATGCAGGCGTCAATGTGTTCCGCATGAATGCCAGCCATGGGAGCTGGAAGGAACGCTTGGAGCGCATCACCAGGGTCCGGCGGATGGCCGAGCGGCGGGATGCGCACGTCGGCATTCTGCTCGATCTGCAGGGTCCGAAGATCCGGCTGGGACGGTTCAAGGATGGCGGCTGCATGCTCGAAGCCGGGGCCGAGTTCACCATCACCGTGGACGAGGTCCTCGGCACGGCGGAACGTGCCTGCACCACCTATGCCTCTTTCGCTCAGGACGTCAAACCGGGCGATCGCGTGCTGCTGGCCGACGGCGCCGTGGTGCTCCAGGCCGTGGAGGCCAAGGGCAATGACGTCCGCTGCCTGGTTGTGATTGGCGGAGAGATCAGCGACCACAAGGGCATCAACTTACCGGGCGCGAAGCTCCGCACGCCGGCGCTCACCAAGAAGGACCTGGAGGATCTGGAGTTCGGCCTGGAAGCCCGCGTGGACTTTGTCGCGCTCTCGTTCGTCCGCACCGGGATCGATGTCCGCCAATTGAAACAGATCCTGGTGACCCGCGGATATGAAATTCCGGTGATCGCCAAGATCGAAAAACCGGAAGCCCTGGAGAATCTCGACGCGATTCTGGAGGAAACCGACGGCGTAATGGTGGCGCGTGGGGACCTGGGCGTCGAAATGAGCCTGGAGAGGGTTCCCTTCATTCAGAAGCAGCTGATTGCGAAGGCCCGGAACTGCGGGAAGTTCGTCATTACCGCCACCCAGATGCTGGAATCGATGATCGACCACCTGCATCCCACCCGCGCCGAGGTCTCCGACATCGCCAACGCCATCTGTGACGGCACGGATTCTCTCATGCTCTCGGCCGAGACCTCCGTGGGGATCGATCCGGGACGAGTGGTCCGCACCATGGCCAAGGTCGCCGAGGAAACCGAACATTGGTCGCGCAGCAACATCACGCCGACCATCCCCCACCCCACCACGCCCACCAACGCCGAGATCATCGCCGACGCCGCTTACCACGCGGCGAGCGCGGCCGGAGTCACCGCCATCGGCATCTATACGCGCAGCGGCCTGGGAGCGCGCCTGATTTCGCATTACCGCCCGCCGGTTCCGATCTACGCCTTCACCCCCAATGCGGAAGTCGCGCGCAGACTGTCGGTTTGGTACGGAGTGCTGCCGATTCTGTCTCCTACCCTGGACACCACCGATCAGAAGATCGCCCACATGGAGGAACAGTTGTTGGAACGTCAGCTGCTAGAGCCCGAGGACAACGTCGTGTTCGTCGCCGGGCAGCCGCGCGGCCAGGTTTCCGGCATCGATCTGATCAAGCTGCATCGCCTGGAATCCCGGTAAGCCGCCTCGCGATCTCCTCGGGAAACCGTCGGCTACACTTGTCGCTTATGTATCTGTGCCCGGTCCGTGGCTGCCGGCTTCCGCTAACCCGAATGGAGCGGAACTGGGTTTGTCCATCGGGCCACAGCTTTGACATCGCGCGCAGCGGTTACGTCAACCTGCTGCAGCCGCAAGATCGGCGATCCAAACATCCCGGCGATTCCGCGGAAATGGTGCGCGCCCGGCAATCGCTGCATGCCAGCGGCGCGACGCAGCCGCTTCTGGAGGCAATCGCCGCCATCACCATGCCGACGGCTTCCGACATCGTGCTCGACGCAGGCTGCGGCGACGGCTACTACCTCGGGGCGCTTGCGGAGCGAACCGGCTGCCGCGCATATGGGACCGACATTTCGACGCCCGCGATCGATGCGGCCGCGCGCAGTTATCCGGATGTCTCGTGGTCGATCGCGAATGCGGACCGTTTCCTGCCCTATCCCGACGCCGCGTTTTCCCTGGTGTTGTCGATCACCGCGCGCCACAACCCGCAGGAGTTCCGCCGCGTGCTCCAGGACAACGGCCGGCTGCTGGTCGCCGTCCCCGCGCCCGAGGACCTGAAGCAAATCCGCGGCGGCGAGTCCGCCGAACCCGGCCGGGATCGGACCGAACGCATCCTTTCCGGCTTCGGTGAACTGTTCGAACTCGCCGAGCAGCGGCGCGTCACCACCGAAGCCAATCTGTCTCCGGAGCAGGTGAAAGACGTCCGTCTGTTGGTTTACCGGCCGATGGGGAACCTTCCCGCCGAGCCGATTCCGGTCACCTTCAGTTTGGATTTGCTGCTGTTCCGTCCGCGCCCTGGCCTTCCGGAGCCAGCGGATAAAAATTGAGCGGCGCGGGACGTTCCAATCCGAATTGCCGGGACCCATGTTCGCTGGTCGTGTAAAACCCGCGCTCATCGGCAGCGAAGGCAATCGCTTCGCCCTGCGCGTCCGGAAGCAGCGGCAGGGTCTCGGCGTCCTGGGATAGCAGTTCCACCAGCGACGTTGCCGCACTGGCGCGATGCCAGTAGCTCGCCGCGGTCTCGGCCGGCGTGAAGATATTCCGCGCCGAAGCATACCGCCGCAGGAGGACCCCCATTCCGTCGGGCGAAATGTCTCCCGCCGTGGTTCCGGCAAAAAGGAAGCGCCCCACCGGCTCCAGCGTGAGCTTGCTGCCGGGCGCGGGGGCTTTGGCGTGGAACAGCAGATTCTGCCATTCTCGCTTGGTGACGATGTAGAAGTCGCCGGTCAGCGGATCCACCATGAACGCCTCTGCATCGCGCGGACCGATCGAGTATTGGATGTCATAGCGGTCCACGTGCTCCAGTATGACGACGGGCGGATTGGCATCTGTGTTGTTCAGGTTGACCTTCGGCTCCTTGACCCGGTAAACCTGCACCGAGGAACGTCGTCCGTTGTTGTCACCAATATCGGCCAGGTAGAGATAGCTGCCGCCGTCCGGCGCCGGACCGATCGCCATGTCTTCCCAGTCGACGGAGCCCGCGCCCTTCAGCCGAAACGTTCCAAGGAGCTTGCCTCTGGTATTCACTGCGTAAACCAGCGGACCCGCGCCGGAATCGTTATGCACCCACAGAACGCCTTCCTGTTGGCGGCTCGCGGCAAGGCCCGAAATCTCGCTGAGCTGGTCCGGCATCGTCGCCACCCGAATGCCTCGCTCAAAGGTCGCGGCAACGCCCACCAGCGCGACGACCAGAAGCAACGCGGCGCTGCGAAGGGACGGTTTCATGACTCTCGGTCCTGCTTCCATTCCTTATTTGTCCGATGCGAAAGGATCCGACTTCAGGTATTCGCGAATCTCATCCCGCACGCGGCGAAACACAGCGAGCCGTTCGGCTTCGGCGCCCTCCGCGGCGGCCGGATCCTCAAAACTATGATGAATCACCTTTGCCGCGCCCGGAAACACCGGGCAGCTTTCGCGCGCGTTGTCGCAAACCGTCAGTACGTAGTCAAAGGGCTGATTCACCAACTCGTCGACGTGTTTCGAGCGATGCTCCCCGATATCGATCCCCACCTCGCTGAGCGCCTGGATCGCTTCCGGACGCACCGAACTCGGGTTTGTCCCCGCGCTGGCGACCTCATAACGGTCTCCAGAATCGAGCCGCAGCAAGCCCTCAGCCATCTGGCTTCGCGCGGAGTTCCCGGTGCAAAGAATCAGGACGCGTTTCTTGCTGCTCATGACACGGCCTCGAAGTCTTTCTCCTTGTCCGACTTTCTCGATTCCGCTCGAGACGAGCTCTCCATCGTGGACGGCGGCGGAACCAGCCAGGCGAAGACCCAGGTCGCCACCAGCGCTCCCGCGAATTCCGCGACGATGAACGCCGGGGCATCCAATGGCCGGATCCCGGCGAACGTATCGGTCACCGTGCGCGCCAGCGTAACCGCGGGATTGGCGAAGGAGGTCGATGCGGTGAACCAGTATGCGCTGGTGATGTACGCGCCGACGGCGAGCGGAATCGCCGACGGACGCTGCCGCGCGCAGCCCCAGATCACCGCCAGCAGGCCGAAGGTCGCGACGAATTCGCTGAACCATTGCGCGCCGCCCGTGCGAATCTGGCTCGAAAGAAAAAAGACCGGCTGGCTGAACATCAGATGCGCGGCTCCCACGCCGGCGAACGCTCCGCCGATCTGCGCCACCAGATATCCGGGGACGTCCTTCCACGCCATGCCGCCTTGCACCGCTTCGGCCAGCGTCACCGCGGGATTGAAATGCGCTCCGGAGATCGGACCGAAGATCAGGATCAGGACGGCCAACGCCGTCCCGGTCGAGATCGTATTCGCCAGCAGCGCGATCGCCGTATTTCCGCCGGCCAGGCTTTCCCCCATGATGCCGGAGCCCACCACCGCGGCCAGCAGGAATGCGGTTCCCAAGGCCTCCGCCACCAGCCTCCGCAGGGAGCGATGGCTGCCTACTCATGGGCAGCCGAGTCCGGCGCCTCCAGCGGCTTGACGGCCCGGATGAAGGCGCTCATGAAGCGATTCTCCACCGCCGCCGCCACCTTTTCTCCGTCTTCCGCCATCGGAGCCAGAAACTGGCGCACATCCTCGGCCCCGTAAACTCTGGTCGGTTCGATATCGATATCGCGGAAACCCGCATTCGCCAGCTTGCGGGCGTATTCGGTGTCCGGCAACGCGCCGGCGATGCAGCCGATCCACAGCTCCATGTTGCGCCGGATCTCCTCGGGAACATCCCCGTTCGCCACCACATCGGAGACCGCGAACCGTCCGCCCGGCCGCAGGACCCGGAAGGCCTCGCGCAGCACGCGATCCTTATCCACCGATAGATTGATCACGCAATTGGAGATGATCACGTCCACCGAGTTATCCGGCAGCGGAATGTTCTCAATCTCCCCTCTCAGGAATTCGACGTTCTCGACGCCCGCCTTCTTCTGATTCTCCCGAGCCAACGCCAGCATGTCATCGGTCATGTCCAGCCCATAGGCCTTACCGGTGGGTCCCACACGCTTCGCCGACAAAAGGACATCAATCCCGCCACCCGATCCCAGGTCCAGAACCACTTGCCCCGGTTCCAGTTGCGCCAGCGCCGTCGGGTTCCCGCATCCCAGCGAGGCCAGCACCGCCTCTTCGGGAATCGACGATTTCTCCTGCTCGCCGTAGAGATTGATCGTGATCGGGTCCCAGCTTTCCGGTCCGCAGGAACCGCTCCCGCCACAACACGAATTCGCTTCTCCCGCCGCGGACCGCCGGGCGGCTTCTCCATACTTCTGCTTAACGGTTTCCTGAATATTGGTGTTCATTTGTTACTCCTGTGTAGGCAAGGCTACCGGCATATGGTGACAATCTGGTCCGGTTGAATCGCGTTGTTGCGCGTGCAACACTCCGCGTAGAGGAACCCCAGCAACTCCCCCAGCACGGACGTGTTCGCCGTGTACCAGAGAAACGTTCCTTCCCGCCGGACTTCCGCGAGATCTTCGTTCTTCAACTTCTCCAAATGATGGGACAGCGTCGAGTTCGGGATCCCGAGCTCGTTTTGGATTTCGCCCACCACCATTCCCTTCGGGTGCGCCGACAGCAACAACTGCATGATCCGCAGTCTTGGCTCGGTTCCCATCGCGGCGAACCGGTCTGCATAGCGGGCCACTTGGTCCGATGTCTTCGTCGCACGGGTTGCTCCAGCCATATTTCGACATTAGCAGAAATACGGAAATTGTCAAGCGAACCTGTCCGAGATCCAGTCATCGGTTTTCATTGAAGAGACTTACTCGGTCGGCGCGGGCAGCGGCAGTTCCGGGCTATCCTCCGGCCGAGCCTGCACGAACGACGGCGCCGGCTCGCTCGGTCCGGACCTGCTCCAGCCACAGCACGCCGTCATAGATGGAACTGTTGCCGCGCGTGGTGGCGAAATCGATATCGCCGTCGCCGTCCATGTCCTGCGGAATGAACTTGTCGAACATGCCGCGCCGCCGACGCGAGAAATCGTGGCGAATCCATTGGCTCGTTGCCGGCATTTTCATACCACGCAAGCCGCCCCGCCGCGACGTTGGGATCCAGCACGGCGTCTTCGTCGCGCGCGCCGCCGCTGTAACCGCCGGTCATGACGTCCGCGCGGCCGTCGCCATTGATATCGGCGACCGCCAGCCCCACCACCTGGTCCGGCGCGTAATCGCCGATCGTGTGCAGCACGCCAGGCTCCGTCCAACGTTTCCGGCTGTTCCAGCCAGATCAGCGTGCGGCCGATCAGGCGCGCGAAACTCAAACGTAACGATGTCCTGACGACCGTCCCCGTTGAGATCGACGATAGTCCATATTGAAACCGCTCACCAGCGCATCGGTATCGTTGCGCCGAGCCTGCGGACGCATCGTACCGGTCAGCGACGTTCCCTCGATCTTCACCGGATGCTCTTTGAACTTGATCCCGGAGCGGTCGCTGACGTTCTCATAAATGATCATGCGAGTCTCGGCCACCGATCCGCCGATGACGTCCAGGTCGCCGTCGCCGTCGATGTCCACCGGTTCAGAATTGATCGGCCACACGCACCTCGCCGAGCTTGTGCTCCACCCAGGAATCGCCCTTCAGCGGATCGCCAGTGACCTCAAACCAGGAGATCGCCGAGGGCGGCTGGTCGCGGCTGGGGGCCTGCGCGCCTTTGTTCGGCGTCACGACTTCGGGCCTGCCGTCGCCATTGAAATCAGCAAAGAAGACGCGGATGAAGGAGCCGCGGTCCTTACGTCGGCGGAGGAATCAGCCGCTTCCATTCGGTCGTCCGGATGTCTTTCCCCGGGTTCTGAAAATAGATGATATGCGCCAGTTCACAGGCGCCCATGATGTCCAGATAGCCGTCGCCGTTCAAGTCCCCGATCGCGACATCTTCCGGAGCCGCGGCCTCGGCGCCCATCGGCGAGCGTGACGTTTTCCCAGACGTCGGGATCGGCCGAACCAAACGCGATCCGGATCAGCCGTCCGGCACGCCATCGTATTCGGTATCGGACTCATGCACCGAAACGATATCCAGATACCCGTCCTTATCCAGATCCGCCATTACCAGTCCGTCGGAGCCGCGCAGCTGGTCGCCGCCAGTGGAGTCATCGTCGATCAGGTGTTCCTTCCAGGAGATGTAACTTCCATCCGGAGCGGCTTGGCCGTGGTCGGTGTGAGCGCAAGGTTCCCGCCCGGGTCCACCACCGCGGCCGTCTCTTCCGGCTCGCTCGAAGAACAGCCGCTCAGGCTCAGCAATGCGATCCCAAGCAAAATGGCGAAGTATTTCATGGCAGATGTCCCTTCTTTGAACGCGGCGCCGCCAGGGTCGCGGCGCATCCGACTCAGCTTATCTCAATTCGCACCCGGGCTTGATGAAGCGGCCTGCCAAGCGCCGGCGTCTCTTAGCAAATTTACTGAATTTACGGTATTCTGCAACTTGGCTGGCCAAAACATAAATGACTTGGCTTGTGACCTGTTAAACGCCCGTGAGGAGCGTACGGCTATCGCCGCGCTTCCCTCCTCGGGCGGGGCCTTTACGCTTGACGATGCCTATGCTGTCGAGGCTGAGATTATGCGCTTACGGCAAGCCGCCGGGCACGCGCCCCGTGGACGCAAGGTCGGCTTTGCGAACAAAGCCATGTGGCGCATCCTGAAGATGGAGACGCTGGTGTGGGCACGCATGTATGACGATTCGGTCCACATGGCGAGCTGCAATGCAGCGGAGCTTCCCGCATCCGGCTTCCATCAGGCGCGCCTGGAACCGGAGATCGTCTTCAAGCTGAAGTCCGCTCCCGCAGCGGATCTGGACGCCGCCGGAGCCTTGGCCTGTGTCGACTGGATCGCGATCGGGTTTGAGATTATCGATTGCCCATTCCCGGATTGGGAAATCCAGCCGGTCGATTTCGTGGCCGCCTATGGCCTGCACCGTGCGTTGGTCATCGGCGAGCCCAAGCCCGTTGATTCCATCCCCGGCCTGATCGACTTGCTCCCGAAATTCAAACTCACGTTGAAAAACGCCGCGGGCGAGGAAGAAGAAGCCGGCGCGGGGAAGAACTCACTGCGCAGCCCGGCCGCGTGCCTGGCCGAGCTCGCCACGGCGACTTGTTCACGCAATCAGCCGCTCGAAGCGGGCGAGCTGATCAGCACCGGAACGCTATCCAAGGCTCCCGACATCGTCGCCGGTCAGGATTGGACGATCACGCTCGATGGGTTGGATCTGCCGAGCCTGCGCCTGAAGATTACGTAGGGGGGCCGAGGTTCACCCGGCGGGAAGCGCTGCGCTTCCCAATCCGCGATTCCCGGAACTCGGGCCGAGCGCTTCGTGGATTGCGGGCCTGAGGGCCCACGCCGCCTGAACGCCGCCCCCCTTCACGCATCGATCACCACTGAAAAGCCGAGACAAACACCGTTTTCTCTTCAAGGGCGTGTGGCTAACGGACGAATGGACCCTGGAGAAAATTAGCTGTCCCAGGTTTTTCAGACGTCCAGCACCGACTCCACATCAAAGAAGCAGTCCGACGCCCGGATCGGCTGATCAATATCCCCGAGCTCGGCCAGTTGCCCGATCAACATCCCCCACCGCTCCCGGGTCATCCGACCGAGCGCTTCCGGATCCAGCGGATCCGGCTCAATGAACGGCTCCTGCGCCGATGCCACGCCATCGAACGCCTCCAGCGCCATCGAAGGATTCATCTCATGCATCCGCTCGTTGGTGGGCATCGGATCGAGCAGATAATCACGCCAGCCATCCCGCGCCGCCCCCATCATCGCCACCACCTGATCAGGATGCTCGTCGAGAAACGTATCGCTGGTCGCGAGTACGGTCGTGTAGGGGTTGTAGCCGAGATCGGCGACCGGGAACACATCGACCTCCACGCCCGCCGCGCGCGCCTGCAGCGGCTCCGACATCACGAAGCACTGCTGCGCCATCATAGGATCGTTCAGGAACGCGGTGATGTCCCCGCCCGGCGACGGCACCACCTGTACATGATCGAACCCGTAGAGCTGTTCCAGGATCCGCGCGTAGGGCAACCCGCGCTGGATCGCCAGCGTGCCGTCCTGGACCACTTGTTCGATCGAAGTCAGCCCACGCGAGGCGTGCACCATGATCCCCTGCGGATTGATTTGAAATACCGCGAACAGCGCCACCACGTTGTTCCCACGCGACCGCGCGATCACCAGCTCATCCGCCGACACGATCCCGAACTCGGCCGACCCCGCGCCGATCATCTGCACCGTCGGCGTGCCCGCGCCCCCAGGCAGGATCTCGACACCCAGCCCATGCTTGGAGTAATCGGCGGCGTAGAATCCCCCGAATTGCGGATCCGGCTTCCAGTTCAGCGCGAGCCGCACCTGAATGGAACCGTCCGCGGACTCCGCGGGGGAGCCACAGGAATTCAGGAGCCCCAGCGCGGGTAGCGCGGGTAGAGATGACAGAAAGGACCGTCGACGCATGCGATCATTGTCGCGCGCCATGGGCGCGAGCGCATCGCGCCGCCGCCTTCAGGTTCCCCCAACGCGCGCCTTGTCGTTTATGGAAAAATAGTAGGCATTTCGTGGGAATCAGGAGGGAATTGTGACCTGTCCGGAATGTCAGACCCCGCTGTTGTTTGGCGCCACCGAATGTTCCTGCGGTTGGAGCAAATCGGCCGAGCCCAGTTCCATGGATCTTACCCACATGGAAGCGATCGCGGCTTACTGGCGCATCTATTGGCCGTTTCAACTCGCCAGCCTTGTGTTGGGCATCCTCTATGCACTCATGGTCAATATGATCGTGGGAGTGGTCCCTCAGCTTCTGCCGCTGTGGTCGAGCTCATTTTTCCAGTTCGTCTTTATACAGTTGATCAGTTTGTGCGCGCTTTATATGGTGATCGGCAGACTGGTGGGTCGGAGCTATCGGACCTTTTCGCTGAAGCTGCTCGGCGCGGATGGGCAGGAACTCCCGATTGTGGAGACCCGCCGCAGGCAACTATTGTGGTTCGTATGGTGGCGAACTCTGGTAGCCGGGTTGGCCGCCGGAATTCTGATGATGCCGTTCAATATTCTGGTAACCGCGATCTGGCCGGTGCAACAGTTGCAGGCGTTACCGGTGAACCCGCTGCAGATCGTTAGCATAGCGGTGGTTGTCCTCATCGCCGGACCAATCATCATGCGGCTTCTGATCGGACATCAGTTCCCCGACTTTCGAATCGAAGTCACACGACGGTCCGCGGAAGCACCCGCCCCACAACCAACCGTTCCGGATACGAATTAGATCGCCGCCAGCGCGTTCGGCGCAGGATCGAACGGAACCCGCCATGCGTGAGCATGTGGGTTGCAGGAGCGCGCCATGCCCCGCCGGGGATCACCCGTCCTTGTGCATCGCCGCAAAGTCCCGCCGATACGACTTCCGCGTCGTGGCGATCAGAAGGAACATAACGGTGGCGCACAGCGCGATGGTGATCGCCACCGACAATCCGAGCATCTGGTCATCTTTAAACACGTAGGTGGTCAGGACGCCCGGCAGAATGTTGCCGATCGGCAATCCGCCAATGTTCAGAATGAACAGGTACAGCGCAATCACCTGTCCCCGGTATTGATTCGGGAAGATGTGGCTCAGCGCCGCGCTCGCGGTCCCCATGGGCAGGGCAACCGCAAACAGACCGACCGCGGCAAGCGCCAGGCTCATTACCGGCGTCGGCGCGACCATCGCTCCGGCAAGAAAGACCGCCGTTCCGGCCGCGCTGGGCAGCGCGACCTTCAACGTCGCATCGGTTACGCCTGCCTTTTGCCATTTATCCGAGAGCCATCCGCCGAAATAGAGTCCGCCGATTCCGCAGGACGCAATCACTAAGCCCGAGGTACAGCGTCGTTTGGCCCGCGCTCCAGCCGTAGGCGCGCAGGAAGTGCTCCACGACCCAGGAGGCGTACCCGTAGTTACACGCCGCCTGCATCGAGAATGCCAGCGAGATTCCGATGACCGAGTGCGCCCGCTTTTTGATCGCGGTGAACGCCTCGCCAATCGACGGCCGCAGGATCTTCCCCGCACTGTCGAGCAGAGTGCCTTTCCGTTCCGGCTCCTTGATCGAGAACACCAGCATCGCGAACATAATGCCGGGGATCCCCAGCAGCAGGAAGATCAGCCGCCATCCTTCCAGGTCGCCGAACAGGGGGACCGAAACCAGCGAATCCGCCACCGACTCGCGAACCGCGCCGCCGATCATCAGCGCCAGACTCACGCCCGCCAGATTCCCGATATAAAAGATGCTCGCGGCCAGCCCCAATCGATTTCTCGGGAAGTAGTCCGCCAACAGCGAGATAGCCGCCGGACCGAGCGTCGCCTCACCCACGCCAACACCGATACGCGAAATGAACAGCATGTTGTAGGAACTGGCCAACGCGCAGGAGGCCGTGAATAAACTCCAGATCACCACCCCAGCCACCACCAGGTTGCGGCGGTTACGCCGGTCGACCATCCGCCCCAGCGGCAGACCCAGCAACGTATAGAACGCCGCGAATCCCAGCCCTTGCAGCAGGCTGAACTGCGCATCCGTAATAGTGAACGCCTCGCGAATCGGCCCCACCACGGTGCCCAGGATCTGGCGATCAATATAGGACAGCGTGTAGCACAGCGTGAGGACGGCGCAGACGTACCAAGCGTATGCGCTGACCGGCGCATTTTCGGCTCGCTGGCTACCGGTGGCCACGGGGGCGCCGGACTGCGTAGGGGTCATGGGCGGTCTCCTGTTCCGAACTACTATAGACCATTTGGAGGCAAAGCCTCCTTTGGGCCCTAACCCCTCAGTGGCCCCAATGGTCCGAGCACTGTCCCTCCCTAAATGGCAAAGCCTCCTTCCTCCGGACTTGGCACGGTGAGGGACAGCAGTTGGATTCTTAAGCTACTCAAGCGGCCAGGGCCCAAGAGGGCCTTTGGCCCCCCCATAATTGGAGGGTGACGATTCGACTCCCGGAACCTGCGTTGGTGCTGCTGATGGGCGTCGCGGGATCCGGCAAGTCGACCTTCGCCGCGAGCCACTTCCGCTCGACTGAGGTGATCTCTTCCGACCAATGCCGCGCGATGATCGCCGACGACCCCGAGGATCAGTCGGTCTCGCCCGCGGCGTTTGATCTAGTGCACGTGATCGCCGGCAAGCGACTGGACGCCGGTCACCTCACGGTCATCGATGCGACCAACGTTCTGGCCTGGGGACGCAAGACACTGCTGGAGTTGGCCTCGGCCCGCGAGGTTCCGGTGATCGCCATTGTGCTCGACCTGCCATTGGAGCTTTGCCGGAACCGCAACCTCTCCCGCGCCCGCCAAGTCCCCGAGCCGGTGATCGAGAAGCAATTCCAGGACCTGCAAGAATCGCTCGGTATACTCACCGGGGAAGGCATCACGGAAATCTATCGCTTCACGGATCCGGAACAGATCGCGAAGCTCAAGATTGACCGGGCAACAGGGGGCTGAGGAGCTTGGGGGGCTGAGGTTCCCTCGGCGGGAAGCGTTGCCCTTCCCAATCCGCGAACCGGTACCTCGATCCCGCCGTCTCTGCGGGGGTATGGGAAAAGTCTTGACCGCGGAGAACGCTTCGAGGTCCATGAGCCTGCAGGTCCACGCCGGCTGAACGCCGGCCCCCGGGCAGCGCAGTCTGTATCATGGGTAACACACGGGGTAACACATGGCCGCTGCTCGCCTGACTTAGCCCGGTACCTGTTTATGTCCCGTTACGGCGCGATCGATATCGGCAGCAACTCATTTCGGATGCTCGCGGCGGAAGTGAACCCGCACGAGCCGATGAAGGTCCTGGCCACCGATCGCAAGGTGGTGCGCCTGGGTCGCGGCGTGTTCCGCGACGGCCGTATTGACCGCGATGCCATGGTTCTCGGCCTCGAAACCCTGCGCCGCTTCAAGTCCCTCTACCAGGACCTCAATCTGCTGGGCGTTCGTGCCGTCGGCACCGCGGCGCTGCGCGACGCTTCCAATCGCTACGAGTTCATGGAGCCGGCCCGCGAGATCCTGGGCGTTCCCGTGGAGGTCATCTCCGGCCTGGAGGAAGCCCGTCTGATCCACCTTGGCGTGCACACCATGTGGCCGCATCCCAAGGAACGCCTGCTGATCGTCGACATCGGCGGCGGCAGCGCGGAACTGGTGCTGGCCGAGCGCGGCCACGTCGTCGAAGCGTTCTCCAAGCCCATCGGCGCGGTGCGCCTCACCGAGCTGTTTATCGACAGCGACCCGCCCAGCCGCAAGGAACTCGCCCGCCTGGAGACCTACGTCCAGGAACGCCTGATGCAGCCCGCCGCGCGTTTCGGGTCCCGTAAAATCACCCGCATGATCGGAACTTCGTCCACAGCCGCCGTGGTCGTTTGCGCGATCAACCGGATCCGCCGCTCCCGCCGCGACGATGCAGACCGCATGTGGGCCACGGCCTCGCAAGTGGAAGAACTCTATCGGGAGCTCATCTCGTTTGACTTGGCCGGACGCAGAAAGATTACCGGCATCGGGCCGCGCCGCGCCGAAATCGTGGTGGGCGGCGTCGCCTCGCTGCACAACATCATGCAGTCGCTGAACCTGCGCCGGATCTATTACTCCACCGCCGGCGTTCGCGAAGGCATCGTCGCCGATCTGGCGCATCGCAAAGTCGGCATGGAGCAGGCCCGGCTCGATGAGGACCAGCGCCGGCTGGTGCTCTCCATCGTCCGCCAGTACCGGATCGGCGTCGCGCATGTGCTGAAGGTCGCCGAGCTCGGCAACATCCTCTTCGACGGATTGCGCCACCTGCATCGCCTGCCGGTGGAAGCGGGCCGCGTCCTGGAGGCTGCCGCGCATCTTTATAACATCGGGCACTTCGTCAACGAGGTTCGCCATCACCGCCATTCGATGTACCTGGTGGCCAACTCCGACATGCCCGGCTTTACGGACCGCGAGCGCGTGCAGATCGCCAACCTATGCCGCTACCACCGCAAGTCCCTGCCCCAGCCGCATCATGAAATGTTCGCCACCCTGGACGAGGACGGGCAGCGCGCGGTCATTCAACTGACGCCGCTGCTGCGGCTGGCGATCGCCCTGGACCAAAGCCAGGAGCAGAAGGTGCGCGGCATCGAAATGCACATGGTGGAAGGCGGTGTACAATTGCTGCTGCGTTCGGATCGTGATACGGATATCGAACAATGGCACGCCCAGCAGGCCGCCAAGAGTTTCCAAACGGTGTATGGAACTCGATTGGAGATCGGCACGGTCCCCGCATCTGAAGCGGAGCAAGGAGCTGCCTGATGCGTCAGTACGTCAACCACCAGTTCGAACCGCGCCTCGAGGTCTTCCGCAAGACCCTCACCAACGCCGCCGACCATCCGCAGGATGCTGAAGCCATTCATGACCTGCGCGTCTCCATCCGACGCCTCACACAGTGCCTCCAGACCTTCCCCCAGTTTTTCCGATCCAAGCGGGCGAAGAAAGCACGCACGCGCCTGAAATGCCTGCTGGACCATTGCGGCGAAGCCCGCAACTGCGACATTTCAATCGATGTGCTGCGGGACGCCGGGCTGAACGGGCATCCCGCCATCGAGCATTTGCAAGCCAAACGTGCCGAGGCAGAAGCCGCTCTGGTGAACCTCCTGGCCGAGTGGACCGAACCGCAAAGTGCAAGGAATGGCCCGCAAGGCTGTCTCGAATTCTGGGGCAAACGTCTGCCCCGCGGCAAGTCCTCTATAAAGAAGCACGCGAAAAAAAGCAGCATCCACTGGCGGGTGAACAAGAGCATAGAACGCAACGCCGCTCGCGTTTTGCCGAAGCTGGCCAAGCGCCTGTTCGCCGAGGGCGACCGCGTGGCTGCACCCGGCGTCCCCTACAAGGAAATCCATAAGTTTCGCCTCCACGGCAAGCGTTTCCGCTACACGCTGGAGTTGTTTGACCCGGTCTACGGAGAAAATCTGCTGCCGATCCTGAAAGGGATGAAGCGTCTGCAGGATCTCCTGGGTGTGATGAATGATTGTGTCACCGCCAGGAAGATCATTCCGGACGATGCAGCCGCTCTCGCCGCCATTGACCGGTTGCTGGAGCAGCGCGAGGGCGCGTTCCGCGCCGGTTGGGCCGACTTTGACGCCGAGCTGCGCCGCCAATGGAAGCAGGTGTTGCGGCATCCCGAGGCGAAGGAAGCGCGGAAGGATGCGGGGCCGCCAGACCCCGGCGAATCTTCCGGCGAGGCGGCTGGCGAAGCGGATGAGCCTTCCTCCACCGAGCGACGGCCGGCTGCGACCGCGGGTTCCGAGCCGGACGAGCAGGTCACAACCCTGACCGTCTCTCTGGCGGCGATCATTCGTTAAAAATTCACGGAAAGGCCTGCGGGATGGACGTCTTTCTACTTCGGCACGGAGAAGCTCTGGATCGGGCGGAAGCAGCCGACCGCAAGATCCCGGATCCGGAACGCGCCCTGACGGCCAAGGGCAATCGCGATGTCCGGCGCGTGATCAAATGGGCCAAAGCCGCGGGCGTCGAGCTCGGATTGATCCTCACCAGCCCCTACCGGCGCGCGGAGGAAAGCGCGGCCATCGTCAGTGGCCTGTTCCCCGACGCCAAGGTCGGCGAGATGCAGAGCCTCGCCCCTAACGCATCTCCGGAGGAGACCTGGCGCGAGATGCGCGAGCACATGGAAAAGAACGACTGGCCGGAGAGCGTCCTGCTGGCCGGGCATGAACCGCACCTCAGCGGCTTCCTCGACTTCCTGCTGCAGGCCGACTTCGTCCTCGACTTCAAGAAGGGAGCCCTGTGCCGCATCCAGTTGCAGTCCGGACAGGTGACGAGCGGGGAGATTGGCTCGGGGGGGATCCTGCGCTGGATCATCACGCCCAGACTTGCGAAGGTGATGACCAAAACACCTGACAAGACGCGGGACAAGGCCAAGGCATAGGGTCAATTGGGGGGCCGAGGTTCCTAGTGGCGCGGGGCCATGCCCCGCGAAGCATGGCATGAGGGCCGCCGCTCAACCGGCGTGGGCCTACAGACCCACGGACCACCCCTGAGTGTCACAATACCAGCATGCATTCCTTCCGCTGGTCTTTCTTACCCCTGGCCGCGCTGGTACTGACCGCCGCCTGCTCTTCTTCCTCCGATGCCGGCAATGCCGAACAAGCCGCCGCGCCGGCAGGGATCGACCGGGATAAATTGATAGACCTCTCCTACACCTATGACGCCGATACCATCTATTGGCCCAATGCCGATGGATTCCGCCACCGCAAGGATGTCTGGGCGATCACCGAGGGCGGCTATTGGTACGCCGCCGGCGAATTCACCTCGGCCGAACACGGCGGCACCCACCTCGACAGCCCCATCCATTTCTTCGAAGGCGGCGAATCGGTGGACGAGCTCCCCGTCCGGAATCTGATCGCTCCGGTTTCAGTCATCGACGTCAGCGCCCAGGCCGCGCAGGATCCCGACTATCGGGTCACCGCGGCGGACATCCAAAACTGGGAAGAAGCCCACGGCAAACTGGAGCCGACCACCATCGCCATGTTCCGCACCGGCTGGGGTCAGTATTGGCCGGACCGGCTCGCCTATATGGGCGATGACACCCCGGGCGACATCGCGCATCTGCACTTTCCCGGACTTTCCGCCGAAGCCGCCGAACTGCTGGTCCAGCGCGGCATCGCCGCCGTCGCGATCGACACGGCCAGCATGGACTACGGCGCTTCGCAGGACTTCATTGTGCACCAGATCCTGATGGAAGCCGGCATCTATGGCGTCGAAAACGTCGCGAATGCCGCCGAGCTTCCCGAAACCGGCGCCACGATGATCGCTCTGCCGCTGAAGATCGCCGAGGGATCGGGCAGCCCGGCCCGCGTGGTCGCCCTGTTGCCGTAAGCGCTGGCGTTGCTAGGCTATCGGTAACCGTGAATTTCGACCCGGGCTCATCGGCATCGCGATCATCGATGGCATCTTCGCCAGCACCTTCCAGGACGGGCGTCGCGCTTGCGCTGGAAGCCGTCCGCCGTGATTTTGAAGGCTCCGGCACCGTCATCGGCGACTTCGATCTGCAAGTCCCCGCCGGCGAGTTTCTCAGTGTTCTCGGTCCGTCCGGCTGCGGCAAGTCGACACTCCTGCGCCTGATCGCGCGGTTAATTGAGCCGACCTCGGGGCGCATCGGGCTTACTCCGGATCATCCCCGCACGGCCTTCGTCTTTCAGGATGCGCACCTGCTTCCGTGGCGATCCGTGCTCGACAACGCCGCGTTGCCATTGGAGCTCCAGAGCGTAGCGAAAGCGGAACGGTACCAGCGCGCTCGCGCCGAACTGGCGCACGTCGGACTCTCCGATGCCGAAGACCGCTATCCCGGACAGCTGTCCGGCGGCATGCGCATGCGCGTTTCGCTCGCCCGGGCTTTGGTCACCGATCCGCAGCTCCTTTTGATGGACGAACCCTTCGCCGCGCTCGACGAGATCACACGCTTTCATCTGGAGATCCACCTGCGCGAGTTGTGGCAGCGGCGCGGCATGACCATCGTCTTTGTGACGCACTCGATTTCCGAGGCGGCGTTCCTGTCCGATCGCGCCATCGTGCTGGCCCGGCGCGGCGGCGTGATCAAGCTCGACCGGCGTATCGACCTCCCCGCCGACCGTACCCAGGAACTCCGATCAGATCCGCGCATGGGCACCATCATGCAGGCTCTGATGGCGGCGATGGAAGAAGAGTGACGAGGAATAGAGAGTGTCCAAAAGCCTAAAAAAACAACGCGGATGGGGATCGGCAATCCTGCCCCCTCTGATCCCGTTCGTCGTGGTGACGCTCGCCACCGAGTGGATCGTGCGCCAGGGTTGGGTCCCGTCGTTCCTGGTGCCCGCGCCCTCGGCAATCTTCGCCACCATCTTCGAAGACCGCGCCGAGCTGCTGGAAGCCACGCTAACCACCTCCCTCGGCGCATTAACGGGATTCGTGCTCAGCGCAGTCATCGGCGTGGCGATCGCGGTGGCGCTCTCGTCGTCCCGCCTGATTGAGCGCGCCTTCTACCCTTACGCCGTCTTCTTTCAAACCGTACCGATCATCGCCATCGCGCCGTTGCTGGTCATCTGGTTCGGCTACGGCATGAAGACGGTGGTGGCCTCGGCCTTCGTCGTCTCGATCTTTCCCGTAATCGCCAATACGTTGACCGGCATCCTGTCGACCGACCCCGCCCTGCGCGACCTGTTCCGCCTCTACGGCGCCTCCGGCTGGGTGACGTTGTTCAAACTGCGCTTCCCGGCCGCGCTGCCACAGATCCTGACCGGCCTGCGCGTCGCCACGGGACTCGCAGTCATCGGAGCTATCGTCGGCGAGTTCATCGGCGGCTCCGGCCTCGGCTCGGTGGTGGATATCGCGCGCACGCAACAGCGCGTCGACAAGGTCTTCGCGGCCGTGCTGCTGGCTTCGCTGCTGGGGCTCGCGCTGTTTGGAGTGATCAACCTGATCAGTGCGCTGACGCTGCGCCGCTGGCATGCATCGGAACAGTAGCTACTCCTTCCGCAGAATCTTCTCCATCGTTCTTCCCTTGGCCAACTCATCGATCAACTTGTCCAAGTAGCGTATTTCCCGCATGGTCGGCTCTTCGATGTTCTCCACGCGGACGCCGCAAATCACACCCTTGATCAAAGTTCGCGCCGGATTCATCTTCGGAGCCTTCGCAAAGAACGTCTCAAAGTCTGTCCGCTTCTCCAGGTGGGTTTCCAAACCCTTCTGGCGATAGCCCGTTAGCCAACGAATGATTTGATCGACTTCCGCTTTCGAACGTCCCTTCTTCTCCGCCTTCGCAACCAGATGAGGATAGACACTCGCGAAGCTCGTTGTAAAAATCCGGTGCTTTGCCATGGAACTCATTTTATGCGGCACAGGACCGAATCGTGTCCCCCGCGCTGCTAACCCGTAAAATGACCCTTGACGACACACACGCCCATGCCTCGCGACCCATCCCAATCCGGCGAGTCCTTCGACCAGCTCTCCACCGAACAATCCGCAGCCGGCGCTCCTGAACTTGACCGGCTCTCCACCGCTGAAGTTCTCGCCTACATGAACCAGGCCGATCAGTCGGTCGCCATGGCCGTCCAGGCCGCGCTACCGCAGATCACCGCCGCGGTGGATGCGATCAATGCGGCACTCGAAGCGGGAGGATCGCTTTTCTACGTCGGCGCCGGGACCAGCGGACGTCTGGGAGTCCTCGACGCCGCCGAATGTCCCCCGACCTTTGGCGTCTCCCCCGACCTGGTCCGCGGACTGATCGCCGGCGGTCCCCGAGCCCTGGTCCGCTCGGTCGAAGCCGCCGAGGACGACCCCGAACAAGGCGCAGCCGACCTCCGCGACGCCGGCTTCGAAAAAGGGGATGCCTTCGTCGGGATCGCCACCAGCGGCCGCACGCCCTACGTCATCGGAGCGGCAAAGTATGTCCGCCAAATCGGAGCGGTTACCTGCGCCATCGTCTGTTCCCCCGGCTCTCCGCTCGCCGCCGCCGTCGACCAACCCATCGAAGTGCTCACCGGCCCCGAAATCCTCACCGGATCCACGCGCCTCAAGGCCGGAACCGCCACGAAGATGATCCTGAACATGATCAGCACGGCGGCGATGATCCGCCTCGGGTACGTGCTCGGCAACCTGATGGTCAACGTTCAGCCGACCAACCAAAAATTAGTCGATCGGGCTCGCCGCATCATTATGCAGGTCACCGGGGTGGACACTGACCGCGCCGCAGAACTCCTCGAGGCCAGCGGCCGGAATCCCAAAATCGCCATCGTGATGCAGCAGCGCAACGCCTCGCGCGAGGAGGCCGAGAAGTTGCTCGAAGCCGTAGACGGGAACCTGCGGGATCTGCTCCCCTAGCGGCACTCCCGCCGACGTGGGGCGGGGCCATGCCCCGCCAAGCCTTCTCCCGTCACGCGCAACCCTGTGGGGCGAGGTTCGTTCGGCTCTGTAGCCTTGGCGAAGGAGGCAGCTTGCGGAGGGCTTCGGTCCTCCCGCCCACCACCCATCCATTTGCAACACCGGTGCCAACGGTCCTCGAATCCGCGCAGTGAAACGATTCCCCACCCCTGGCGTTCTTCCCCTCGGACCGCTGTCATCAGTGCGCAACAATAGACAGAGTATCTTTACGAGACCCTCTCTATCAACTATGGACAAATTTGTGATTCAGGGCGGCATCCCGCTGGTCGGCGAAATCCCCGTCAGCGGAGCCAAGAACGCCGCTCTGCCCGCGCTGGCCGCCTGCCTGCTCACCGCCGAGCCCGTCATCCTGCACCGCATCCCGCAGGTGCGCGACATCCGCACCATGCTCGACCTGATCGGCCACACCGGAGCCAAGGTCGAGGTCAACGACGGAACCGTCGCCATTTGCGCGGACCACCTCGACAAGCCCGAAGCGCCCTACGAGATCGTCAAGACCATGCGAGCCTCCAGCCTGGTGCTCGGTCCGCTGGTGGCCCGCTGCGGCCGGGCCCACGTTTCCCTTCCCGGCGGCTGCGCGATCGGCGCCCGCCCCATCAATTTGCACGTCGCCGGACTCGAACGGCTCGGCGCGACCCTGACCCAGGAGCACGGCTACATCGAAGCCGCGGCTCCGAATGGGCTCCACGGCGCCCACGTGAGCTTTGCCCGGATCTCGGTCACCGGCACCGAGGACCTGCTGATGGCCGCCGTCCTGGCCAAGGGCGAAACGGTGATCGAGAACGCCGCCCGCGAGCCCGAGGTCGCCGACCTCGCCGACCTGCTCATCAAGATGGGCGCGAAGATCGAAGGCGCGGGCACCGCTACCATCCGAGTCCAGGGCGTCGACAAGCTCCACGGCGCCGAGCACACCATCATTCCCGATCGCATCGAAGCCGGGACCTTTCTGCTCGCCGGTGCACTCACCCGTGGCCACCTCACCATCACCGAATGCGAGCCGGAGCATCTCGGAGCGCTGCTCAGCCGCATGCGCGAGGCCGGAGCCGACATCACTGAGCCGCGCCCCGGAGCGCTGACCGTCAAGGTCCCCGGGAACATCAAGGCCGTCGATATCTCCACCAAGGAACACCCCGGCTTCGCCACGGACCTGCAGGCCCAGTTCATGGCCTGGATGACGCAGGCCACCGGCATCAGCTTCATCAACGAAACGATCTTTGAGAACCGCTTCATGCACGTGCTGGAGCTGGTCCGTATGGGCGCCAACATTCGCGTCGAAGGCCACCAGGCGATCGTCGCCGGACCCGCTCCGCTCACCGGAGCCCAGGTGATCGCCAGCGATCTCCGCGCCAGCGCGTCCCTGGTGATCGCCGCCCTCGCGGCTCGTGGCGAGACGACGATCGACCGCGTCTATCACATCGACCGCGGCTACGAGAACATCGAGGCGAAGCTCTCGGCCGCCGGCGCCAAGATCACACGGGTGAAAGAGACGAAGGAAAAATAGGGAGTGGCGCGCATCTCCGCACCCGCGGCCCATCCGCCGGGTTTATAAATCGTGCGCGACTTCCCCCACACCAACCCCACCGCAGGTGAGCTGCCCAAAGGGTGCGAAGCACCCCTCAGAACCGCCATGCGGTAGCATGCGCAACGTAGCCGTCCCCTGCAAATCACCGTCGCTTCGGGCTTCGTCCGTAAACCGAACCCCGGTCCACACTGCTCCGATCTCGGCAACCTCTCGAACCGAAGCACCATAATGGAATGTATCCCCAATGAGCACCCACAAACAGCACAACCCTGGCTTCCTCGCCATCGTCAACGACGCCAAGACCCGAGTCAAAGAAGTCGACATCGAGGTCTACCAAACCGACTTCGCCACCATCGAGCACATCCTGATCGACACCCGCGAGGACAACGAATGGCAGGCCGGGCACGCCAAAGGCGCCATCCATCTGAGCAAGGGCATTATTGAGCGCGACATCGAAACCGAGGTCCCCGACAAGTCCGCGACCCTGGTGCTCTATTGCGGCGGCGGCTACCGCTCCGCCCTGGTCGCCGAGGCCCTGCAGAAGATGGGCTACGAGAATCCGATCTCGCTCGACGGCGGCTGGCGAGCCTGGAACGCTGCGAGCCTCCCCACCGAAACGCCCGAATAATTCGGAACCCCGTGGCGCGGGGCCATGCCCCGCGATTACCGCATCCGCGTCCTGTCCGCCGGGCCTGGAGCCCCGGCGCTACTTTTACTGGACAGCGCACAACGGAGAAACGCCGCCTATACGGTCGACGCGACCGACCCCTTTCCTACTCCCGGAACGGATCCACCACCCGCACGCCATCAAAATCCTGCCCGTGCTGCAGATCCTCGCTCAGCACGACCCCGCACCCCAGCGCCCGAGCCGCCTCAATAATCGCAGCATCCCAATAGGAGATCTGAAAGCGCGCCTTTGAATTGAGGGCTGCGCCCAGCAGTTCCAATGTCATGTCCTGAACTGGAGAAGCTTTGAAGGACTCGATGTAGAGGAGGGCCTCTTCATGTCAGAGATCCTGCCCGATGACGATGGCCGGGTTGCCTGAACGTAGAACTCCTGAAACACTTGCACGGAAAACGCGAGGTCGTCCGCACGGAGGATTCTCCGCGCCACGTCGCGCTTCCGGAATTCAATCCCCTCCCGCGTGATCGCGTACAGCGGAATATTGGTGTCGACGAAGCGCCTACTCACGGAGTGCTTTTCGATCATGGACCTGGTCACGGGTCAGGCGATCCGCCGCGGAGAACCCGCCGGTGGAACGATCGCGGAGTTCGAAAAGCGCGTCCAGCAACTTCTTTCGCAAATCAGACTCCGTCCCGCCCTCGATTCGGTCCTTTAGAAATCCTCGCACCAGAGCGCTGACCGTCGTCCCCTCTTCCGCGGCCTGCACCCGAGCCTTCCGGTACAGCTCATCATCCACAGAAACTGTGATATTTTTCACAGTTTCACAGTATCACAGCCCGAGCCTGGACACACCACCCCAAGTTCCCGCCGAGGATCCCTCTGCCCCGCGAGGTGGCGCACATGTCACCTGTGCCGACTCGGCACACCCAATTACTACGTAAGTCATTGATTTTCTGGATGCAACCGTTTGGTCCGCGTCGTGCGTCTAAGCAGAATACGATGTGGAAGCAGTTTGTGGTGATGTTAGGGGTGGCGCTCCCTGCCGCGGCCACCTCAACGCCAGATCATCTGGCAGTTCGGCCGCTGAGGCACGCCGCCGTTCCGTTCTCCATGCCGGTGACCGAGCTCCTGGCGCAGGAGGCCGGCGAGCCCCCCTCCCCCGAAACCGATCGTGCAGCGTCGACGAGCACCCCCGCTGAGCTCGCGCAGAACGATTCCTCCACGGCGACTCCCGACCCGAACAACGCCACCCAGGACGCCAGCACCGATACCGGCGACACTAACGTCAACGACAAGTACCTGGTGGAGAGCGTCAAGGTCGTCTACCAGGACAATCACATTCATGTCGTGGGCGGACAAAAGAACCAGAAGATCTCGCGGCCCCTGCGGAAAGAGATCGATGAAGTGGTCGGTCAGCGTTTCGACCTCCCGCTCCTGCGCGGGATCGCCGACCAGATTAAAGATGAGCTCAAGGTCCCGAACGTCGATGTCGACGTCTCGCGCGGGGTGACTCGCGATCACGTCGTCGTCCAGTTCCTGGTCGGCGAACAGAAACAGAACGGATTTGACCTCGATCTCCACCGCTTTCTTTATCATTCCAAGCAAGGCTGGACCGGCCAGGGCACGGCGACCGTGCGCGTCCACGGCAACGCCTTCAGCTTCGGCCTGATTAGCGACGCCGACAGTTTGGCCGCGCGCTATGCCGGGATCCAGGCAGGTTATGAGCGCCGGCGGGTCGGCACTGACCGTCTGGACCTGCGCTTCGATTTCTTCTCCTATCACCAGCAGTGGAATCTCGCATCGCTGCAACTGGCCCAGGCGACCAATCCCAATGCCATCTATCGCACGCGCCAGAACTTCATTCCGAAAGCAACGTTTTATATCGCCAAAGACCTTGCCCTGGACTTTGGCGTAGACTTCGCGCGCTATCGCATCGCGGTCCCGAGCCCGGTTGGATTCGGTGCGAGCGAGCGGACCGAATCCTCCAACGCGGTGGTATCAACTCTGCGCTACCACCAGCGTTGGGATTCGGATACTTCGGACGTATCCCAGGAGCTGATCGCCAACTACGGCATCCGCTCCGGCACCGGATTCCTGGAATCCGACCGCATCTTCACCAAGCACCAGACCGAGGTGAGCTACATCGTGGACGGCGACGGCGGGAATCTGAAAGTGACATTCCTGGCCGGCCGCATCGGCGGATCCGCCCCGATCTTCGAACAGTTCATCATGGGAAATACGGAGCTGCTGCGCGGCTGGAACAAGTTTGATCTGGCGCCGCTGGGGGCCTCCCGCGCCGTGCATGGCTCGATCGATTACAGCTGGCATCATTTCCTGGTCTTCTATGACACCGGCGCGCTGTGGACACTGCCTCAGCAGAGGGTGCAGCGGCAGTCGCTCGGGTTGGGTTTCACTGAGGTCGGGAGCTCGGGATTTCAGATGGCGCTTGCCTTTCCGGTCCGCAGCGGCCGCGCCACGCCGATTTTTTATGTGGGAATGAATTTCTAGACGACGCGCATGACGAATCCTTTCAACCGGGCACGCGTCCTATGGGCGCGGGTGGGTGCTTGGCGGCGAGTGGGGGTCCGGACCATCAGATTCTGGTGGCTGCTGACGGCCTTCCTCTCCGGCATCGCTTTCGCCATGTTCGCCGAGGAGCTCGTGCTCTCGACCGAAGAGAATCGTCTCGAATTCTCCGCGCCCAGCGTGCATTTCCTCACCGGGCGGCCGCTCGAACGTCTGCATAACGCAGCCGAAGTCCCCTTCGATTTCCACGTCACGGTTTGGGCGGGGAGTCGGGCTCGGACGTTCAATGAGTCGGCCGCCCGTTTTGTAATTAGTTACGATTTGTGGGAGGAGTCCTTTGCGGTCACTCGCGTGGACGGCCCCCGCCGCCGCGTCAGCCACCTGAGCGCGAATGAGGCCGAAGCATGGTGCCTGAAGGAAATGGCGATCGATTTGGACGGCTTGGCCGCCACCACGCCGATCTGGGCCCAAATGGAGATCCGCGCCAACGACGGCGACGGTTCCCGCGGCCTGTTCGGCCCGGCCGAGATCGGCGAGAGCGGCATCAGCCTCACCGGCCTGATCGAAATCTTCAGCCGTCCGCCGGCACGCGAGCAGCGCAACTGGACCCTGGAGGCCGGTCCCATCACGCTGGAACAACTGCGGCAGCGCGGAGCGTAGCGCGGGTGTCCCGATTCCCCAACTCCGCCCCACTGGATCCCCTGACAGGAATTCGTCTATGAACGGCCTGCGCACACGCCTGATCGCGGTCTTCGTTCTCGCTACCCTTCTGCCGCTGGGCCTGACGCTGTGGATCACGCTGCGGCTGCTCGATATCAGCCGCGATCTCGCTCCGATCGAAGAACTGCAAGCCGTCACCCAATCGCTGGAGCAAACCGGCGGCGAGCTATTCCGCCGCTCCAGCCAGCAGCTTCGCTCCGATGCGCTCGAAGGTCTCGTCGAGTCGCGCGAGCCCACCCAGGCCGAACTCGAAACCTTCCTTTCGCAGGATCAGGACGAGGCCTTTGAACTCGGCGGGCCCGACGGTCAGCGGCTGGATTACCTGATCCGGCGGGGCGAGAAAGTGCTGGTTTACTCGCGCGATCTGGGCGTTCCCATGGACCGGCTCACCCAGCAGATCGCCGACGCCAAGCAGGCGCTTGAAACACAGGCCGTCTTCAACGTCCGGCGCGGGTTCAATTGGACCTATTTAATCGTCGCGGCCGCGCTCTGGCTGGTGGCGCTGATCGTACTGGTGTGGCTGGCCGCGCGCATCAGCAAACCCGTGCAGCAACTCACCAGCGGATTGGGCCAGGTCGCCGCCGGGAACCTCAAGGCGCGCGTGCCGGAAGGCGGAGCCACCGGCGAAATCGGCGATGCGATGGTCGCCTTCAATCGCATGGCGGGCCAGCTTGAAAAGACCCGCACGGACCTGATTCAGGTCACCCGGCTCGCCAGTTGGCAGGCGCTGGCGCGAAAGATGGCCCATGAGGTAAAGAACTCGCTTACCCCCATCCGCCTCACGATGGAGGAGATCGTCAGCCGCCGCGGCAAGACCGACAGCGCGTTCCTGGAGCAGGCCGCGCAGATCGTCGCCGATGAGGTCAACACGCTGGAACGGCGCGTTCGGGCCTTCTCCGAATTCGCCTCCGAGCCCCCGGTCGCCCCGGCGGAAATCGACGTCAACGAACTGATCCCGGAACGGATTGCCCTGCTTCGCTCGGCGCACCCGGACGTGTCTTATGCGGAAAAGCTCGCGCCCGGACCGTTGGTCGCCACCGCCGACGCCGACCTGCTCAAAGGCATCCTGCTGAACCTGCTCGAGAACGCCTCGCAGGCGGTCGCCGGGAGCCGCGAACAGCGCGTGATCGTCGAAACGGGCACGTCGGCCGAAGATCCGGAGCGGATCTATATCGAGGTGCATGACTCCGGGCCGGGCCTGAGTGAAGCTGCGCGCGCCACGCTGTTCGAGCCCACAATTTCGTTTAAAAAGGGAGGCATGGGGCTGGGGCTCTCGATCGCCCATCGCAGCGCGAACCTCTGCGGAGGCGAACTGCAGGCAATCCCTGGCGACCTCGGCGGAGCCGCCTTCCGGCTGTTGCTGCCCTTGGCCGAACGTGCCGAACGTCATGAGGGCTCCGATACCACCGACGCATCGACCGCTCCTGACCCACAACAAGATTCCGCCTCGCCGTCCAGCTCACAAGCGGCCTCACCAACCGCGCCCGGGAGCGTCCTATGGACGGACCCCAACGTCACCAAGTAAGCATCATGTCGCACAAACGTCTACTGAAACGGATTCTGGTAATCGATGATGAGGAGAACATCGGCCGCAGCCTGCGCTTGATTCTGGAGCGCGAAGGCTACGCCGTGACGCTGGCATCGTCGGTGGCCGAAGCCAAGGCGCTGCCGGTTTCCCCCGACGCCTACCTGCTGGACGTGAAGCTCCCCGACGGCACCGGAATCGAATTGCTGAAATGGCTGCGCGCGAACGGCCGCGAGGCTCCCGTAGTGATGATCTCCGGGCATGGCACCATCGCCGACGCGGTGGAGGCGACTCGCGCGGGGGCGTTCGATTTCCTCGAAAAGCCGCTGAGCCGCGAGCGCGTTCTGCTGGCCTTGAAGCACGCCATCGAGCAGACCAAGCTCGTGGAGGAGAACCAGCGCCTCAAGGAGATCGTCGGCGCGGCGCAGATGATCGGCGCGAGCCCGTCGTTCCGCCGAGTGGTGGAGCAGGCAACGCTCGCCGCCCGCAGCGATACGCGCGTGCTGCTCACCGGCGAATCCGGCACCGGCAAGGAACTGCTGGCCGAACACGTTCATCAGGAAAGCCCGTTCTCCTCGGGTCCGTTCGTCAAGGTGAACTGCGCCGCGATCCCGACCGAACTGATCGAAAGCGAACTGTTCGGCCACGAGAAGGGCGCCTTCACTGGAGCCACCGCCGCTCGCCGGGGTAAGTTCGAATTGGCCGACGGCGGCACGCTGTTTCTCGATGAGGTCGGCGACCTGCACGAAGCCTCGCAGGCCAAGCTCCTGCGCGTGCTGCAAGAAGGCGAGTTTCATCGCGTTGGCGGCGAACAGCCGATCTACGTTTCCGTGCGCGTCATCGCGGCGACCAACCGCGACCTCAGCGAAATGGTCGCGCAAGGCAGATTCCGCGAGGACCTTTATTACCGCCTCTGCGTCGTGCCGGTTCGCGTGCCCAGCCTGCGCGAACGCACCGAGGACATCCCCGCGCTGGCGCAATACTTCCTGGACGAGTTCTGTTCGCGCAATAACTTCCGTCCCAAGCAGTGGGGCGATGGGACGCTCGAAGCGCTGGCCGACTACCACTGGCCCGGCAACATCCGCGAGCTCCGCAACACGGTGGAGCGGATGGCGATCCTCACGCCCGAAGAGGTGATTCAGAGCGACGCGGTGCCCGTGGAGCTGCGCATCGCCCGGAGCTCGGCGGCCCGGGGCAACCTGAAGCAGGCGCGCGAATCCGCCGAACGCGAGCACATCCTCAAGGCGCTGGAGGAATCCAAGTGGAACGTATCCGGCGCGGCCCGCGCGCTGGGCATGGAGCGCACCAATCTCCACAAGCGCATCAAGGCTCTGGGCCTGTCGCGCGACCGATAGGCCCCGCCAGGTTGCGATCCGTCGAACGGAATCCCGAACGTCAGGGAGGGGCCATCTAATGCACTTAGAATCAATGGTCTGACGACTGCGCCGGACCGCCCATACGCCCACCCTCAGAGTTTTCCGGCGCCTCTTAAGTCGGAGGCCTTAGAGGCCGATAGAAAGGACATGGGATTCGATTCGACCGTACATCCAAATGTTTCCCTGCCTGGCCGCCGTCTGGGCTGGGGACTGCTGATCACCGCCACGCTGCTGTTGGCCGGCTGCGCCGAACCGGGCTTCGACCGCGGCGTCGCCGGAAACATCCTGAATAGCGAGCAGGTCACGCTGAACAGTGAGCAGGTCCTGCTGGACGGGGGGCAGATCGATTGCGGAGTCAACGACGGCCTGTGGACTATCGCGGACCTCGGGGGCGGACATCGGCGCGGGCGGCTCACCTATGACGGCAGGGAGCTCGGCTTCAGCGATGACATCAATCTCGATGCCGGCGCCGAGGCGCACGCGCAGATGAACGGAACCTTCCAGGTCCGGACCATGAACACGGAAAGCCTGGATGACGTGGATGCACAGACCAAGCTGCTGCGGGCGTCGGTGGGCGTGGTCATCGATCACCCCTGTTTCCCCCATCCCCTGCGCATTATGGGCGTCCGCAGGGGCGAGTTCCGCTCCGACATCAATCCAGTCTTCCGGTTCCGCCTGGTCGCCGAGAACCAGTGGGACTTTGACCGCCTGATCCACTAGGGATCCGCCAACTTTCACACGGAACTCGTGATGCACTCCGATCGCCGCTACTGCTGTTCGCGGCGGAGAATTTGCGCCTGCATGCACTCCGACATCACGTCCAGAAAGATTGGATAGCTGTCGCGGCCCTCTACGAACGGGTTCGCCTGTCCCGGTTTGCGCGCCTTCAGTTGTGCCAGCCGGCCGGTCAGGTCGTCCATCAGCGGATGATTCTGAAGTTCGACCGACGCCCCAGCCTCCACGGCCTCGGCCCGGAAGTGTGCGATGGATTTGAGGTACTGATCGACCTCTTCGAGCGTGGGCCGCGTGGCGGTGAGCATGGTGCCCCCAAACAACGCCGCCATGTAGGTCTGGCCATTGTCCTTTACGGGAAACAGGAAGCCCATGGATCCGGGGGTGTGTCCCGGCGTGAGCACGGCTTTGACCTTCACATCGCCCAGCTCCACCGATTGTCCATCCTTCAGAACGATATCCCGCTGGGGCCTCGCGGGCCCTTTCGCGGCACGGCCCGCCTGCTGCTCGATGACGTCCCAGTCCTCAGCCGACATCGCAACGCGTGCCCCGCGTTCCTGAAAATACGGCGAGCCGCCATAATGATCCCCGTGCCCGTGCGCCACAACGATCAATTTGACATCCGCCGGGTCCAGCCCCAGTTCACGCAGCCCCGGCAAGAGCACCGATTCGACCTGATTCCCCGCCAGCGAGTCCATCAAAATGATCCCGTCCGAAGTGGTGATCGCATACACCACCGTTCCGACGTTCCCGATGACATAGACGTTGTCAAAGATCTTCGTCGGCGGAATCGGCGCATCATCGCTGCTGTTGGGGCGCGGATGGACACAAAAGAAGTCGTAGGCCTCGGCCCACTGCGTCCCGGCCATCGCTCGGGCCTTATCCAGGTGTTCCCGCACCTGAGCCGAATCCGGCTTGGCAGGGGTTTGCGCGTGCAGGATACCCGCCAAACACGCCACCATCATGATTCCATTTCTCATCGAGCCTATCCTTTCTAGATCTAAGCCTAGCGCGGGCATCGCCACCGAGATCGTCACACATGGACTCGAAATCGCGTCATGGGAAACTGCGAACCAGGGTTCCGAGGTTGCGCGAAGTGTGAATTCATTCAACGGGACCGACGTTTCGTTGCAATGCCCCAGGAGAGTTGGTAGCCTTGCTGACGGAATCAAATCCCCTTTGTGGAAGGCAACCAGTTTTGAAAATCGGAGTCTTTACCCCCCTGCTTTCAGACCTTTCCCTGCCCGACGTCCTCAACAAGCTGAAAGCCAACGGCATCTCTACCGTCGAGCTCGCAACCGGCAATTATCCCGGTAACGCGCACTGCGACCTGGGCATGCTGGACAATCCGGCCCAGTTGGACGAGTTTCGCAAGACGCTGCAGGATTATGGTTTTTCGATCAGCGCGCTGAGCTGCCACGGGAACCCGCTGCATCCGGATCCGGCCATCGCCGAGGAGCATCAGGAGGTCGCGCGCAAGACGATTCAGTTGTGCGAGAAGCTCGGCGTGGGCGTGATGGTGGACTTTTCCGGCTGCCCCGGCGACGGTCCCGGCGCCAAGCGTCCGAACTGGGTGACCTGCCCGTGGCCGCCGGACTTCCTGGATACGCTGGAGTGGCAATGGAATGAGGTCGTCACGCCGTATTGGCAAAAGCATGCGAAGTTCGCCGCCGACCATGGCGTGAAGATCGGGATTGAGATGCATCCGGGCTTCGTGGTCTACAATCCGGAAACGATGCTGCGGCTGCGGGAGATCGCGGGCCCGCAGGTCGGGTGTAACTATGACCCGAGCCATATGTTCTGGCAGGGGATTGACCCGATCGCCGCGATCCGCGTGCTGGGCGACGCCATCTTCCACGTGCACGCCAAGGACACGCAGATCTACGAGGTCAATCTGCCGAAGACCGGCGTGCTGGACACCAAGCCCTATACCGATGAAGCCAACCGTGCCTGGATCTTCCGCACCTGCGGCTACGGCCATGGGGAGGACTGGTGGCGCGAATTCGTCTCGACGCTCCGCATGTTCGGCTATGACAACGTGCTTTCGATTGAGCACGAAGACAGCCTGATGTCGGCCGAGGAAGGGTTGACCAAAGCCGCGTCATTCCTGAACGGCATCGTACCGAAGGAGCAGCCGGGCGCGGCGTGGTGGGTGTAAACCGTTTGAAAAACGGGGACAGACAGCTAGTTTTCGCATCGGGAGCAGTACTGGGTCCATCAGTGTACGTGTAGGCGCGAACACGGTGTCTGTCCCCCATTTTTCCTTTGGACGCATCTCGAAGGGACTGAAACGAAACGCATGAAGAGCAATTACCGTGCTGTGATCGTCGGCTCCGGGTTCATGGGACGCACGCATCTGGAGGCGCTGCGGCGGCTCGGCAACGTCGACGCGTTCAATGTCGGGCGGGCCGACGGCGACCTGAACAAGTTTTTCAAGGATCCCGAGATCGACGCGGTTCACATCTGCACGCCGAACGTCGCGCATTTCCCGCTGGCCAAGGCCGCTCTCGAAGCCGGCAAGCACGTGCTGTGCGAGAAGCCGCTGGCGATGTCGACCACAGAGGCCGCCGAACTGGTGAAGATCGCTGCTGAGCGAAAGCTCCGCAACGCGACCTGCCACAACCTGCGCTACTACCCGATGGTGCAGCAGATGCGCGCGATGCGGGAGGCGGGCGAGCTCGGCGAGATTCTGGTCGTGCAGGGCACTTATTCGCAGGACTGGCTGCTCTATGAGACGGACTGGAACTGGCGCATTGATCCGTCGGAGAGCGGGAAGTCGCGCTGCCTGGCCGATATCGGTTCGCATTGGTGCGATATGTGCGAGCACGTCACCGGGTTGCGGATCACCGATGTCTGCGCCGATATGCAGATCTTCCACAAGACGCGCAAGCGTCCGAAGGTCGCGGTCGAGACGTTCGCCGGCAAGACGCTGAAGCCGGAAGACTACGAAGAGGTCGCGATCGAGACCGAGGATTTCGCCAGCGTGCTGGTTCGCCTGGGCCATCAGACGCGCGGCGCGTTCACCGCCAGCCAGGTATCGGCGGGGCGCAAGAACGGGTTGCAGATCGAGATCTACGGAACCAAGGCGTCGGTGACCTGGAATCAGGAGCGGCCCAATGAGCTATGGATCGGCCAGCGCAATGAGCCGAATCAGTCGATCGTGAAGGATCCGGCGCTGCTGACCGGCGGCGCGCAGGAGTTCGCGGAATATCCGGGCGGGCACGCCGAAGGCTATCCGGATACGTTCAAGCAAGTGTTCAAGCGGTTTTACGCATCGATTGGTGATGCGAGCGCCGCGCCGGAGTATCCGCAATTCGCCGACGGACTGCGGCAGCTCCGGATTTTGGAGGCCGAGATGGAATCCAGCAAGAAACACGCCTGGGTAGAGGTTCCGGCGTGAGCGCCCCCGCAACGCCCAATGCCACTACTCCGGCAGGCGCCGCGCGGACGGGCGAGGCGTACCAGACCTCGCGCCTGTTCTGGATCAGTTGCCTGGCGTTGTGCATGGCGGGCATCGCCAATGCGCTGCGGACCGATATCGCGTCGGATATCGAAAGTGCGTTCCTGATTCCGATTGATCCGCTGCGGTCCGGCGAGATGGTGGGAACGATTCTCGGGGTCCCGTTTCTGGCTTTCGCGATCACAATCGCGCTGAGCAGTCCGCTGCTGGACGTGATCGGGATGAAGTGGCTGCTGCCGCTGGCGGCGTTGCTGATTCCTTCCGGGATGCTGGTACTGGGATTCGCCGGGGAATTGAGCACCGGCGACAACATCTATTGGGTTCTGTGGAGTGGCGCGTTGATCGCGGGCATCGGGTGGGGATTGGTCGAAACGGTGATGAATCCGTTGATCGCATCGCTCTATCCGACCGAGAAGACCGCGAAGCTCAACGCGGGGCACGCGTGGTGGCCGGCCGGGTTGGTGATCGGCGGACTGCTGGGCTACTTCATGACCGAATGGGGATTCGATTGGCGGTTCAAACTGATCGTTTTGATTCTGCCTGGGCTCGGGGTGCTGGCGATGTCGATGGGCCTGAAATATCCGCCAACGGAGCGCAAGGCGGCTGGGGTTTCCGCGGGCCGCATGTTCCGCGAGCTGGCCAATCCGATGTTCGTGATCCTGTTCCTGTCGATGTTTTTGACGGCGGCGGCCGAGCTCGCACCGGGCTCCTGGGTGGATTTCGCGCTGAGCCGTACGGTAGGGATGCCAGGGCATCCTGCTGCTGGTCTACGTGAGCGGGCTGATGTTTGTGATGCGGAACTTCGCGGGTCCGCTCGTGCATCGGCTGTCGCCGATCGGCGTGTTGTGGTTCTCGTGCCTCGGTGCGGCGTTGGGGCTGCTCGCGCTGAGTTATGCGAACTCGCCGGTGACGGGGTTGCTGGCTGCGACGCTGTGGGGCGCCGGCGTTTGTTACCTGTGGCCGACGATGCTGGCGACCACATCGGAACGATTCCCGCACGGGGGCGCGTTGCTGATGGGATTGATGGGAACGGCGGGGATGCTGTCGATCCAGTTCGTGCTGCCGTATATGGCGTCGATCTATGACGCGAAGAAGATCGAGCTGGCGGGCGGCGAGGCGTCGTTCAATGCGATGCCGCAGGGTCCGACGATGGATGCGATTCTGGGGGTCGCGGCACAGACGTCGTTCCGTGCGGTGGCGGTTTTGCCGGCGATCCTGCTGATCGTGTTTGCGGGGATCTGGCTGTATGATCGCAGCAAGGGCGGCTTTAAGCCGACTAAAATCTGATTGCGGAGACGGATTCACGCGGATAGGGCTTGTGGATCTGACGCCTTGGGGGATTGGGCCGCGGGGTATGGTCCCAATTGGCGCGGATCTGGATGGGGCGATCGCGCACAACGTTCGTTCGCCGGGCCTGGAGCCCCGGCGCTACTTAGCCCGCTTGCTGACGCGCGCGGTTCTGTTTAATTGTTTTCGGAAGGCCTTCCTAGCTGCTTTTTAACCTGCTCAGCGCAGGGCCGACATCTACTGTCATCAGCACCAGCCGGCTTTGTTTACCCTGCCACCGAGGGCAGCTCCCACGAGTTTTATCCTGCCGCGGGCGGCAGCACCGGATGCTCACTCCGGCGGGCTAGCACAGTGTGTTGGCGGTCGCGGGTTATTCGAATTGCCACGATTGACCTCTTGGCCTGGTGGCTTTCGCCGAGGGCCAGAGGAGGCTCCACCGGGCCAGAATCTCCTGTGCAGGAGTGACTGACCTCTTGCGTGTATGAGTTTGGGGGACTGGTCGGGAACCGCCGCGTTCTTTGTTTCTGGATGTGTTTGAGGGAACAGGAGAAAGACGTCAGCGGTAAGACGTGAGACGTCAGTAGGCGAAGATCGCGGTGGACTGTGGCGCCGGGCGCGGATCGGCGATGTGGGTTGTGGGCGGGAGCGTTGGCGCGCGCTACCGCTTGCGCTTCTGAATGGGTGGGTTGGTGGCGCTGACGCAGTTGGTGATTGTTGTTGTGTGGGATCGATTGCCCGCATGCTACCGCATGGCGGTTCTGTGGCGACGGGTGGTGAACGGGAGAACGGCGGGTTTTGCAGCGGTTGGTTTGTGAACGGCGCGGCTAAGCATCCGGGCCCGCATGCTCATCGCATGGCGGTTCTGTGGTGACGGGTGGTGAACGGGAGAACGGCTGGTTTTGCAGCGGTTGGTTTGTGAACGGCGCGGCTAAGCATCCGGCCCGCAGGCTATCGCATGGCGGTTCTGTGGCGACGGGTGGTGAACGGGAGAACCGCTGGTTTTCAGCGGGCGGCCTGTGAGCGGGAGGGCGGAACCGCCCTCCGCAAGCTGAACCTCGCCCCACGTCGCGTCGCGGTTCTGAAGGTGCTTCGCGCCTTTTAGGCAGCTCAGCCGCAGCGGGGCGATCGCGGTTCCGCCTGGGCCGACGCAGGGAGAACACTTCGAGGAATGTGCGCCTCAACAGGTTGCTGAAAAACTCTCCAGAAGGCCCGCAGAGCGGGATTTTGGGGGATGCGAAACTATCAGCCTACGTGCGCTGATCGCTTGCAGCGCGTTTACGCGCGTTGCATCTTTCCTCAACTTGTGGGTCCAAGTGTTTTTCAGCAACCTGTCAAGGACGCACGCCGGCTGAACGCCGGCCCCCCACCGACGAAACGGGGGAGGTGCCCGGTGCGTCCACTTGTCATAATGGAGACGAAGGAGTCCGGCATGTCCCGATGGTTCGCACAACTCGTTGTTTTGGTTGCTCTGGGCGCCGCGACGGTTTCGGCGGCCAACCTCCGGCTGTACCTGAAAGACGGCGGCTATCACATGGTCAAAGAGTATGAGGTGAACGGCGAGCGCGTCCGTTACCTCAGCAGCGAACGGGACCAGTGGGAACAGATCCCCACCGCCATGGTGGACCTGAAGCGCACTGAAAAAGAGGCCAAGACGCGGGAGCAGGAGCTATCCCAGGAACTGGCGCTGCAGGAAGAGGAAGACGAGGCTCGGCGCAAGCAACGCGAGCTGATCGCCAAAATTCCGCAGAACCTCGGCAGCTACTACATCCTGGGCGAGGATGTGAAGCAAGTGCCCAAGGGAGAAACCATCATCAAAGACAGCAGCATGCGCAAGATTTTCCAGATGCTGGCGCCGGGGCCGATGGTGGCGAGCAAGTTCGAAGTCACGCTGGACGGGCCGGCGTCGGACTTCGCGGTGGAAGGTGATCGTCCTGAGTTCTTCATCCGGCTGGAAGCGAATGAGCGGTTTGGGATCGTGAAGCTGAAGGTGAAGGATGACAAGCGGGTGGCTCGCACGATCGAATTTGTTCCACAGAACCCGGAAGAGTACTACGAGGACATCCTGTGGGTGGATATTTTCCGGGATCAGGTCACCGAGCGGCTATTCCGTATTTGGCCGCAGGCTCCGCTGGAGCCGGGCGAGTATGCGCTGATTGAGTACACCGATCGGGAAAACGATACGTCGCTGTGGCCGTTCCGGGTGGACGCGCGCTAGATCGCCCTGTTCCCGTCCAACCCCAACGGGTGTCGACGGGTAACAAACCCGTCGCCATCACCAGAATCCTGTCGCGCGCGCCGCGGATTCTTGTACTCTATTGATCGTGGCTTTTGATCCGGAACATCTGCGAAAACATTATCAGTCGCTGAGCGACGACGCGCTGCTGGAGATCGATGAAACCGAGTTGGTGCCGGAAGCGGTGGCGATTCTGGAAGCCGAGCTCGACGAGCGGGGCCTGCTGGAGCCGGCGGAAGACGGCGAGTACGATGCCGAAGGCGACGAGGACGAGGAAGGTTCGCGGCCTGATCTGAGCAGCCGCATCGCGGGGCGCTACCGGCTGGACAAAGATCATCAGGATTGGGAAGAAGAGGCCGCCGTCGTGCTCACCACGGTGGAACTGGGCGATGACATCGTGCATGCCCGGGAGGCCTTGCAGGCCGTCGGGATGCCGGCAAAGATCCGGCTTGAGGAGGTGGTGAGCGAAGGCGGCAGCTTGCGCGGCTACCATCAGCTGATCGTGCCGGGGCAGTGGGCGCTGGACGCAATCAGTATCGTCGATCGCGACGTCTTGAACGAGCAAGCCGAGCAGGATTGGATTGTCCACTTTGAAACGATGTCAGACGCCGATTTCAGCGGTCTGGATATCGATATCCTGCTGGCGGGCATGGAGGATCGGCTGGAGCGGCTGAAGAACGCGTACTACCGGGAGCGCGAGGCCCGGAAGCTGTAAGGGCGTGGGACAATCACCACTGTCCAGCGCGTCATCGACTTCAAACGCTGGGACATTCAAACGCTCGCGATGCACCGCATTGGGGACAGCAGTGAGTCGCCGCGGCAGCGGAGATCAGGATCAGGTCGCGCCGAGTGCTTTGCAAGCCGACGCGACGTCCGGGTCGATGGGAACGATCTGATCGACGCGGACGACCCGCAGGGCGTTCGCGACGGACTGCTGTGGCCCCACCAACCGGAGTTGTCCGCCACCATCGGTGATTTCTCCACTGCACATCATGAGGGCGCCGATTCCGGCGCTGTCGATGCGATCCACACCGGTGAGGTCCAATACCAACTTGCGGACCCCTTGCTGAATCAGGCGGCGCAGGAAGAACTCGGTGGAGACGAGCTGGTTGCCGAGGCAGAGCCGTCCGGTGACCTGGATCACGGTGATGTCCGGCTTCACGTGGAGTTGTTCTACGTCGATGCTCACGGGACTGCTTCGCTTAGGCTGCGTCGGATCGATTTCCGGTGCCGGGCCAGTTCCGACGTCCGGGAATTCTATCACGGGGACATGGGGCGATAAAGCATGTCGGGTCCGCTGGAGCCGGGGCACGAAGCAATGCTTGCGGGGGATGCCCCCTTCGAGCGCATCACACGCAAAAGTATTCCGCGAACCGGATGAATGCCGGGCCCCCTGACCGCATGGCGATGCTGACGTCAAGGAATGATGCGGATGGCGGTCGTAGTTCGGTAGGGTCGATTGCCCTGAGCGATGGTGAACGGTGAAGCGGCCGCATTGCGCTCCCTGGCGGTCGCGGTTCGTGAAGCTGCGCGGCGGAGTGCTGCTGGAGGGCGGCGGTCCTCCCGTTGGCCCTTTCCAGCTCAGGTTCTGAAGCTTCTGGCCCAAGCGGACACGCCGGCCCCCGAAGGTCACAAGGCGCGGTTGGCGTAGACGAATTTGCCGCCGGACTCGACGACCTGGTGCAAGGCGTCGGCGCCGACCAGATCCTTCAGGTGCTGAACCGACGGGCCTTCCACGCAGATGTAGTACAGATCGTCGGATTTCCAGAGGCGCGTGAAGTCGCTGTCATTGATGAAGACGTCGGTGGGAGCGCCGGGCGCGTTGGAGCCGTATTCGAGGTTATTCACGCGGCCGTTGAGGAGCAGGAAGCGCTCGCCGTGATACTTTTCGGCGTAGAAGACCACCGAGGAGAACGTGTAGTACTGATTGTCGAGAATCACTTTGCCGTGCGGGGAGCGGTCCAGCGCTTCGGCCAGCGGACGGGATCCGAGGTAAGGATCGAAAGCGACCAGCGCCAGGCGCGCGGCGTGAATGAACAGCACCATCATGGCCACGGCGCCATAGATGCGGGCGCGGCGGCTGCGAGGCGAACCAGGAGGCCAGGGTCCCGACCACGAATGCCATGCCGGCCAGGATCAGTGGCGTTTTCAAATACGCGAAGGAGGCCAGCGTCAGGTCGCCCATGTGCCCCAGCGAGAGCGTGTACACCGAAGGATCGGTCGGCTGGGCGCCAGGGCTTGCGAGATGTCGCCGGGCGTGGGCATACCGGTGACCTCCACCAGAATCACGGCGATCGCCGCCGCGCAGGCCGCGGTCACCAGGCCGAGCGCAAGTTGTCCGCGCCGGATCCAGGCGACGGCTTCCGGCTCCACCAGCACGCTCCCGATCAGCAACGCCAACGCCGGGTAGCACGGCATCGAATAGTATTCCTGGGTGGAGGAAAACGTAAAGAAGACGAGCAGGAATCCGGTCCAGCAGAGGCACAGCAGGCGGAGCTTGCCGGCGCGGTCTACGGATCGGCGGGCGTAGGGGAGCTTCACGAACGCGGGGATGTAGACGCTCCAGGGGAACAGCCAGACCAGGTGGGCGGCCCAGAACCAGACGCGGTTGACGGTGTTGTAGTCGCGCGGGTAGCGGAGGTTCAGGAAGCGCAGCAGATGCTCATTGAAGAAGTAGAACCAGAAGAAGCCGCGCCAGTTGCCGGGTCCGCTGGAGAGGGTGAAGTCGAAATAGGGCGGGTTTTGAATGGTCGCCAGGATGTGCCACGGGGCGGCGATCACAAACGCGATCAGAATACCGCGAAGTACGTGCAGGCGGCGCCAGGTTTCGTGCACTCTCCAGTCGCCGGAGATCAAGAGATAGAGCAGCGCGGCGGCGATGGGGAATACGACGGCGATCAATCCCTTGAGCAACAAACCTGTGCCAATGGCGGCCGCCATGATGCTGGCCCAGCGGCCGGGGCGGGCTTCGGCGGGATCGAGCGCGCGCAGGAAGCCCCATAGAGCGAGCGTGATGGTGCCGGTGAGGATGACGTCCGGAATCTGGATGCGCGTGAACAGCCACAGGCCGATGCTGGTGGCCAGCGCCAGGCCCGCATACAGGCCCATGCGCGACGATGCGGCCCAGGTTCCGATCAGGTAGACCAGCCAGCACAGCAGAACCGAGAAGACGGCCACCGGAATGCGGGCCACCCAATCATGCACGCCGAAGATCTCATAGCAGCCGGCGATCATCCAGTACTTCAGCGGAGATTTTTCCAGATACTTGATGCCGTCCAGTTGGGCGGAGACGTAGTCGCCCGAGTCCAGCATGTTGCGGGCGATTTGCGCTTGTACCGCGTCGACGTCGTCCATCAGTCCCGGCGGGCTGATGATGCAGCCCAGGAAGATGGCCGAGGCGACCAGCAGGACGATCAGGTGGTGAGAGAGACGGCCTTGATGGGCTCCGCCGTCCATCTGACGTTCCAACGTTTCATCCATAGCACTAAGGCTAGAAGTCCCCATAGGTGATATCCAAGATTGGCCTGACGGCGCAAATGCGCGTCCAGGACGCTCTCAACATAGCACCAGTCTAAAACGCCGGTTTCCTCAATGGTCCGTTCATTCAACGTGTCGAGCAGCAGCGGCCGCAGCGTGGTGCGGAACCAGGCATGGATCGGGATATCCAGCCCTTCCTTCTTGCGCCGCAGAAGCAGCGGAGGCAGGCGGCGCCCCATCAGCGTACGAAGGACGCGCTTTAACTGCGTGCCGCGAATCTTGTGATCCAATTGGAGGCCGGCGGCGAACTCCACGATGCGGTGATCCAGGAACGGCGGACGCACTTCCAGCGAGTGCGCCATGCTCATCCGATCGGTCTTATTCAGAATGTCGTTGGGCAGATAGGTCAGCTGGTCCGTCCACAGAAACCGGTTCAGGTCCGCGCCAGAGCCCACCGGTCCGCGCGGCAACCCGGACAGCGCCCCGTTCAATGTGGTCAGCGACGCCAGGTCTTTTCGCGTGAAAGTACCGTTCCAGAAGGCATGGGCTTCATCGGCGGGCAGCAGCGATCCTTCGAGCATGCGAACCAGCTTGTAATCCAGGCCGATCTTACGATCCGAAACCGGCACCTGCCGCGCCATCCAGCCACCGGCGGCGCGCAGCGGCCGCGGAACCCGGCGCAGCCATTGAGCGTAGCGATCCGCCAGGTAGGTGTTGTATCCGCCGAACAACTCATCGGCGCCTTCTCCGGATAGCGCCACGGTGCATTCCCCGCGGGTCAGCTTAGACAGGTACCAGATGGGCAAGGCCCCGGCATCGGCGCTGGGCTCGTCGGCAAAGTAGGGGAGTTCCTCGATCGCGTCGGAAAGATCCAAGTTGGCGTCGAGGTTGAGCTCATGATGATCGGTGCCGTAGACCTCAGCGGCGCGGCGGAAATAGGGGGATTCATCGCAATGCCGTCCGCGAAATCCGATCGAGAAGGTCTTTAACTGGCGCGACGATTCCTGACTGGCGTAGTGCAGGATCGTGGTGGAATCCAGTCCGCCGCTGGACCACACGCCGAGGGGCACGTCGGCCACCATTTGTTCCCGCACGGCGTCGCGAATCAGTCCATCCAGCTGTTCGGTTGCTTCCTCGAGGGAACAGGGGGACGGGTCGAACCGAAGCGTCCAATAGAGGCCGGACTCGACGCGGCCATCCTCCCAACTGATCCAGGAGCCCGGCGCGAGCTTCTCAATGCCCTCCACCATGCTTTCCTGGCCGGCAATGAAGTTCCGCGTCAGGAAGCTGGCCAGGCCGGCGGGATCCAGGCGCCGTTCGATCTCCGGATGCGCCAGGATCGCCTTGAGCTCGGAAGCGAAGTACAGGTTCTCTCCGCGGCGCGCGATATAGACCGGCTTGATGCCCATACGGTCGCGAGCCACAACCAGGCGGCGGCGATGCGGCTGCCACAGCGCGACGGCAAACATTCCGCGAAGGCGGGCGAAAGCCGCGACATCCCAGGTCTCAAAGGCGCGCAGAACGACTTCCGTATCGCAATCGGAGTCAAAGCGGCAACCCAGCCGCTCCAGTTCCCGGCGCAGCTCGCGGTGGTTGAAGATCTCGCCGTTGAAGCAAATGACGGTGCCCGATTCGGGCGAGACAATTGGCTGATCGCCGCCGTCCAGGTCAATCACCTTCAGCCGCACGGCGCACAGACACACATCCGCGGACTCCCAGGCACCTTGCTGATCCGGTCCCCGGTGGACCAAAAGATTGATAAGCGTTCGTGCTATTCCAGGCTCGGCCGCATCACCCTTATGGGTGAAGCCAGCAATTCCACACAATGTCCGGCTCCTCGCCTTCCTGCCACCTTCTAAGTCTGCTCTGGAAATACAGCATACCCCTGGGGCGGAGGGTACAGTTCCTCGAGCAGTAGCAGGCGCTTCCGCAGATAACGACTGGGAAGCTGGCGTGGGCCGGTTTCGACGTCAATATCGCAGCAGATGCCGTGCAAGTATAAGGTTAGCGTATCGACGAAAGAAGCTTGCGCGTATTTGGCGAATTGCTTGGAGGTATCGGCGGCCTTGGAGCGCAGCAGGGTCTGCTTCAGCCGCCAACTGGTTTCGTCCACCTCGCCGTGAACATTGGCCGAGAGCTCTTCGCGGAGCATCTGGCCATAGAATGTTTCCGCCTTTTTGGTCCATTGATCGCCCAGCACCTGCGCCAACTGATGATAGAAGCGGTAGTGGTGCTCGGCGACTTCGCGATCCTTCAGCGCAAAGGCGAGAACGGTTTCGTTGCCGATGGTGACCTGGGCCGTGGCGGAGGTGAGATCCTCTGGCGGCGGCTCCGTGGAAACCAATTCGCCCGACTTCTGGGTCCGGCGGGCCTTGGCCGGCCGTTGCAGGTACGGCACCAGGAGGATGGAAATCTTGGGCAACGCTTTGGCGATGGAAGGAGGCAGCGCGGCGACCGGCTCCTCCAGGTATTCGCGCAGGTCCTCGTCCGTCATCGGCACCGAGGCGCAGAAGTAGGAGATGGAGTTGCTCAGCGGAATCATCTCCTCGCGGAACTGCTCGGCAAACTGTTTGACGCTTAGTTTTGACAGATCGACTGGGACAGGCATGAAAAAGACTGCTCCTATTCTATCCCTACTTTTTTGGGAACGGTTGGGCTCCCGGTGGCGGTCGGCCAGTGCGCCGGATCAGAGCTTACCCCCGCCGCCGGGAAAGCCCGCCCTTCTATCTTTTTGGATGCTCGCGGGGGCCGGGCAGACGCGGAAACCCGGTAGGGTAAAATGACGGACGAAGCGCAGATCTGTTGAGGACGGCTGCGTTTCCATGGCAGGCGAGCACCCTCGCGAACAGAAAGCCGGAACGGATTGGCCGCCCAGAATCGAATCTTGTCGCCCTATGTCGCCATTTATCCGGGATCCTTTGACCCGATCACCAATGGGCATCTGGACCTGATTGAGCGCGGGAGCCGGATGGCGGAGCGGCTGGTGGTGGCGGTGCTCCGCAACAGCGCCAAAAAACCGCTCTTCTCGGTGGAGGAGCGCCTGGAGATGATTCGCGAGGCGGTGACGAAGCATTCCAATGTGGAAGTCGCCTCGTTCGAGGGGCTGCTGGTAGAATTTGCGAGCCAGCACTCGGCGAATCTGATTTTGCGCGGGATACGGGCCGTCTCCGACTACGAGCACGAATGGCAGATGGCGCTGATGAACCGGCGCATGCGGCCGGAGATCGAGACTGTGTTTTTGATGGCCAGCGAAGAGTATTCGTTCATCAGCTCGACAGTGGTTCGAGAGGTGGCCTCGCTGGGCGGAAGTATTGAGGGGCTGGTACCGCCCTCGGTGGAACAGCGGATTCGACGCCGCTTCCAGGAAGGTACCTAAACGTTAGAGGGACAACAGACAACACATGGCATCAGGACTTGCAGAACGCATTTCGTGGATCAGTGAATCCTCGACAATGAAGGTCGCCGCCGAAGCGGGCCGTCAGAAGCGCGAAGGGATCGACGTGGTGGACTTCAGCGCGGGCGAGCCGGACTTCCCCACCCCGGACAACATCAAGAACGCCGCCATCGAGGCCCTGAACCAGAATTTCACCAAGTACACTCCGATCTCGGGTACGCCGGAGCTCAAGCAGACCATCGTCGACTACCACAAGCGGATGTACAACACCGGCTACGCGCCGAACGAGTGCATCGTCACGGTGGGCGGCAAGCACGCGATCTTCAATCTGACTCAGGCGCTGGTGGATCCGGGCGACGAGGTCGTGATTCCGGTTCCCTATTGGGTGACCTATGCCGACGTCGTTCATTACGCGGCCGGCAAGACCGTGTTCGCGGAAACAAGCGAAGAGGAGGGGTTTGTCCTGACCGCGGCGCAACTGGAGAAATACCTGACGCCGAAGACGAAGATGGTGATCCTGAACTCGCCGTCGAACCCCAGCGGAGCGGTGTTCGACAAGGACGAGATGATCAAGATGTATGAACTGTGCAAATCGCGCGGCATCTGGATCATGACCGACGAATGCTATGAGCGGTTCCTTTATGACAGCGAACCGTTCTCCCTCGCCGGGCAGCCCGACGCGAAGAATACGGTGGTAGTCGCCGGGTCGCTGTCGAAGACCTACGCGATGACCGGCTGGCGCATCGGCTTCATCCTGGCTCCGCCAGAGGTGACCAGCGGGGTCAACAAGTTGCAAAGCCACATGACCTCCAACCCGACCTCGATCTCGCAGAAGGCCGCGGTGGAGGCGCTGAGCGGGCCGCAGGACGCGGTGGGCGTCATGCTCGCCGAGTACACCAAGCGGAAAGAGTACGTCGTTTCGCGGCTGCGCAAGATTCCGGGCGTGAAGTGCCAGGATCCGCGCGGGGCGTTCTACGCCTATCCGAATGTCTCGGCGGCGTTCACCGGCGACATCAAGAACTCGATGGACTTCGCCAGCCAGTTGCTGGCCGAAGAGCACGTGGCGACGGTTCCGGGCGAGGCGTTCGGCACCTCGGATCACATTCGCCTTTCCTACGCGACATCCATGAAAGAATTGGAGCGTGGGCTGGATCGCATCGAGAAGTTCATCGGCGCGCGGGTCTAACTGCAGAACAGGAGCCGGTTCTCTCTTGATTAAGCGACTCCAACCGAAACGAGTAGCGAAACCCTGGGGCGCGGAATCTCTCGCGCCCCTGTTTTCCAAAGCCGAGCCCGGCGAGCGCATCGGCGAGGTCTGGTTTGAAGAAGCCGGGCACTCGCTGCTCATCAAGTTTCTGTTCACCACCGAACAGCTCTCGGTCCAGGTGCATCCTGACGAAGCCTACGCGGCGTTGCAAGCGGGCAAGCCCGGTCCGCCAACCCGGCCGAAGACCGAGATGTGGCACATCATTGCCGCCGAGGACGGAGCCAAGATCGCGGCGGGATTCCAGCGCACGATCACCGGCGAGGAAATGTGCTCGGCGGCTAAGTCGGGCGACATTGAGGAGCTTGCTGGAGTGGCACGACGCCCGGCCAGGCGATACCTTCTTCATTCCCTCCGGCACGGTACATGCGATCGGCGCGGGGCTGGTGCTGTGCGAGATCCAGCAGAATTCGGACACGACGTATCGGCTGTATGACTACGGCCGCGGGCGGGAACTGCACCTGGCCGAAGGCGAGGCGGTGTCGCAGCTCGGCTCGCATGCGGCGCGTTCGGTGGAGCGTGCAGGCGAGCATGGATCGGTCCTGGTGGAATGCCCGTTTTTTGTGACCGAGCGGATCGAAGTGGACGATCCGGTCACGCTGCCGGCCGGTCCCGAGCAGAGTCCCGAGCAAACGATTATCGTCGTCGAAGGCGGGGGCGAGATTGCGGGCGAAGCCCACCAAGGCGGGCGAGGTCTGGCGGGCGGACCAGGACGTGCGGGTCTCGGGCAATCTGACGCTGTTGCGGGTTACCGTTCCGGTCCCGGAGAAGGCGTCGGAGAAGTAAGCGCCAGCCTCTGTTTTCTTAGCGCGCGCAGCACTCCGAGCTGCGTGATCCAATAGAAAATCACAATGAGCGGGGTCGCCAGGAGCCGCCACGTGACTCCGAGGGGATCGGTGCTCCAGAAGGCGCCCAGCGTTCCGCTCAGCGTATCCCACAGGCCGAGGATCGCCGAGATCACCGGATAGAGTGCCGAGATTCCCGCGACGAGAAGCGCCCACGAGGCCCAGCGCGCGACGGGGGCGGGACCGGCCCGGCGCCACAGCAGCGTCAAAATCCCGAGCCACAGGATCGGCAGCAGCACCTGCGGGAACACGAAGAACCACGTATCGAGCGACAAGAGCGATAGTGACGGGTACTGGCGGACCCAGTCGGCCAGCATTTGGGGAGCGACTCCGTAGAGCGCGACTGTACCGGCGAGGGTCGCGAGGGTGGGGCGGGTCGGACTGCCGCGCGATGTGTGGTCGATCGAGAGAAAAGCCAGGTCCACAGCACCATCGGAATCGCAGTGGTGAACAGGACTCGGATGACTTCGAGCGGGTCCATCGAGCCGAGATTCAGCAACACCGGCCAAACGTTGTTGATCGTGTAGAACAGCGTCATCAGCGCGGTGCCGATGGCGGCGGCGAGCGCGGCGCGGGAGGGTTGGCGCAGGGATACAGGCTCAGGACTTTACAGACTCGGTATCGATTCTCGCTCGGTTCTTGCCAATGTCCAGTAAAACAGAAGTTGCGCCGCGATGCTGGCGAACAGAAGCGGGGCCTGGGTCCAGTCGAGCAGCGCGCTCCACGGGTTGCGCGACCATTCGTAAAGGTAGGTCCCATCGAAGGTCTGGCGGAACCAGGCGAGCAGGCCGGTCACGTTGTCGATGGCGCCGATCGCTCCCAGGACGAGCAGCCACATCGCCAGCGTTTCGAGCGGGAATCGCAGCAACTTCCCGGCGATCCGCAGATAGAAGAGGATGCTGATGCAGAGACGCCACGAAACCAGTCGACCACGAGCACCCGGCCCACCGGCTTGAGCATTGTGTATGTACGAACAGGTTGATGGCGGGGATTAAGCCCGGGGCGACGCCCAATCCGATCGCGATCAGCGCGGCGGTCTGCAGCGACACCGCCCGGCGACCCTGCGGCTGGCTAAAAATCCAATAGAAGAAGGCTTCACTGAGGGGATTGATCGCACCGAAAGCAATGAGCAATCCCGCCCGCGACGTTTTCCCTGGGGATCGAAAAAAGAAGATCGCGTAACGCAGCGCAAGCAGTCCCCACACGATCGCGGCGGCGCGGGCGGCCTGCTGACTGGTGATCCCCTGCATGGGTTCTGGCGGGACCGGCTACCCCAGCTTCGCCCGCACCATCCCGCTGAGCACCTTCCCGTCGATGGTCTTACCCTCCAGCGCGGCCTGGGCCGCCTTCATCACCGGACCCATGTCCTTCATGGAGCTCGCGCCGACCTCGGCGATGGCTGCCGCGACGGCCGCTTCCATCTCGGCTTCGGAGGCCGATACGGGAAGGTAGGCTTCGATCAGCTTCTGCTCGGCCTCTTCCTTCTCGGCGAGCTCCGCCCGGCCGCCCTTGTGGAACATCTCGGCGGCCTCGGCGCGCTGCTTCACAAGTCGTTGCAATACCTGCATTTCCGCCTTTTCGTCGAGCTTGCCGGGACCGTCCACTTCGGCCTTTTTGAGCGCCGTTTTGATGCTGCGGAGCACGCCCAGCTTGAGCTCCTCGCGGGCTTTCATCGCCGCGACCATGTCTTTTTGAATCTGATCCTGAAGCGCCATAGTGTCCTTCGAAATTCTGATTTCCGTGTCTTGTGCGATGGTACCCTGAAAAACGAACGCAACAAATGCACATCAAGAAGCAACGACTCCTTACGCCGGGCCCCACCCCGCTCCTCCCGAAAGCTCTGCACGCGATGATGGATGCCGATATCCATCACCGGACCGAGGATTTCCGCAGGCTCTACAAGAGCGTTCTAGCGGACCTGAATGAGCTGCTGGGGACGAAAAATGACGTACTCGTGCTGGTCTCCTCCGGTTCGGGCGGCATGGACGCCTCGGTTTCAAACTGTTTTTCCGCGGGCGATAAGGTGATCGTCTGCACGGCGGGCAAGTTTGGCGAACGCTGGGTCGGTATCACCAAGGCCTACGGGCTGGATGCTGTCGTCCTGGAAGAACCCTACGGCAAGTCGGTTTCCGTGGCTCGCGTTGAGCAGGCGCTGAAGGATAATCCCGACGCCAAGGGCGTGTTCGTCCAGGCCTCGGAGACCTCCACCGGCGCGGCGCACGACGTTCAGGCGATGGCGGCGGCGGTGAAGAAGACCGACGCGATTTTCGTGGTCGACGCGATCACCGGCCTGGGCACCATGCCGCTGGACATCGACGGCTGGGGCATCGATATCTGCATCGGCGGCTCGCAGAAGGCGTTCATGATTCCGCCGGGCCTGGGCTTCCTGTCGATCAGCGAGAAGGCGTGGGAGATGACCAAGACGGCCAAGCTCCCGCACTACTACTTCAGCCTGGATAAAGAAAAGAAAGCCGCCGCGACGGGCGATTCGGCCTGGACGCCGAACACCGCCGCGATGCTGGGCTTCGCCGAGGCGCTGAAGTACATCAAGGGCATCGGCATGGCGAACCTGATCGAGAACGCGCAGATGCTGGCCGCCGCCACGCGCGACGCCGCCCAGGTGCTGGGCCTGAAGCTGTTCGCGCCGGAGAGTCCGGCGTCGTCGGTGACCGCGATTTGCGCGCCCGAGGGCATGGACTCCGGGGTCATCGTGAAGGGCTTTCGGGACCGCTTCGGCTCGATCATCGCCAACGGCCAGGGCACGCATGAAGGGCCAGATTTTCCGGATCGCCCATCTGGGCTATTTCGACTTTTCCGATCTGTTCGCCGTGATGGCGCAGCTCGAGCTGATCCTGCTCGCCAACGGGCAGAAAGTGGAGCTGGGCAGTTCGGTCGCCGCGGTGCAGCGGGCCTACGCCAAGGCCGCGATCCAGAGCTAGGCCTCCGCAGCATCGCGCCACCGGCGTATTGCCGGCCGCTATCAGAGGACCGCTGAAAGTCCGCCCTCATGCCATAGAAGTAAAAGTCAGATTGAACAACCATGAAGATTCTTGTTGCTGAACCCATCGCCCCTGCCGGCATCGAAATGCTGCAGGCCCAGAAGGGATGGGACATCGTCGTTTCCAATCCCAAGGAGTATCAGGCTCACCTGGCCGACTGCGATGCACTGCTGGTGCGTAGCGCCGTGAAGGTCACCCCCGAGGTCCTGGAGCAGGCGAAAAACCTGAAGGTGATTGGACGCGCCGGGGTCGGCGTGGACAACGTCGATCTGGACGCGGCGACCAACGCCGGGGTCCTGGTGATGAACACGCCGGGCGGCAACGCGGTTTCGGTGGCCGAGCATACGCTGGGGCTGATGCTGGCGATGGCTCGGCGGATCCCCCGCGCGAATGCTTCGACGAAGTCGGGTAAGTGGGAAAAGAAAGCCCTGATGGGGAACGAAATCCGGGGCAAGACGCTGGGCGTGGTGGGCCTCGGCTCGATCGGCCGCGAGGTGGTCCGGCGGGCGCGCGGCTTTGAGATGAAGATCGTCGCGAGCGATCCCTACGTCAATTCCCAAACCGCCGCCGACCTGGGCGTCACGCTGCTGACGCTGGATGAGCTGTACGCGCAGTCCGATTATCTTTCGCTGCACGTCGCCAAGACGCCGGAAACCGAGGGCATGCTGAACGATGCGGCCTTCGCCAAGATGAAGGACGGCATCCGGGTCGTGAACTGCGCCCGCGGCGAGCTGGTGGACTCGGCGGCGCTGGCGCGCGCGGTGGAATCCGGCAAGGTCGCCGGGGCCGCGCTTGATGTGTTCGAAGTCGAGCCGCCGCCGGCCGATAGCCCGCTGCTGGCTCTCGAAACGATTCTGATGACGCCGCACGTGGGCGGATCCACCGAGGAAGCGCAGGAAATCGTCGGCGTTCGGATTGCCGAACAGGTGATCGACTACCTGCAGCACGGGATCGCACTGAATGCGGTGAACGTCCCGGCGATGGACGCCGAGGAGTATCGCGCTACGGGGCCGTACGTCACGCTCGCTGAGCGCCTGGGAACGTTCGCGTCCTATGTGGCCGAGGGCAACCCGAAAGCGGTCCGCATCATTTACAAAGGCAACATCGCGCAACGGAATACGTCGCTGATTCGGAATGCGGGGATCGCCGGGGTGCTGAGCCGTTCGCTGGCGCATCGGGCGAACGTGGTGAATGCGCTGCAGCTCGCCGCCGACCGCGGCTTGAGCTACGCCGAACGCCATGAATCTCGCGCCAGCCTGACCGATTCGATCGCCGTCGAGCTCGAAACCGACAAGGGCCTCACGCTGGTCGAAGGCGTCGTGCTGCTGGACCGTCCCCGCCTGATTCAGGTGGACGGGATTCCGGCCGAGGTCGACCTGCAGGGCCACCTGCTGTTCATGAACAACCAGGACGTTCCGGGCGTGATCGCGACGGTCGGCACGGTGCTGGCCAGCAACAAGATCAACATCGCCAGCTTTTCGCTGGGCCGCCGTGCGCCGAAGCCGGGCTCGGATGGTCCGGGAGATGCGATCGCAGTGGTGGAGACTGACGGTCCGGTCCCGGAAGAAGTCCGCGACCAGATCCTGAAGAACCAGGCGATCACCACGGCTCGGCCGGTTCGTTTCGCGTAAGTTGCGCCCGGGATTTTGGGTCGGCGGGTACAGGTCGTGCCGCCTAGCGCCGGCCCAACTCATGCGACCGGCCGCATTCCGGTAATTGTTATTCTATTTAAGGCGTTTCGCGTGTCGCATGGATCCGCGAGCGTCTCCCAAGCTGAGGCAAAGTCAGGACGAATCCTCTGAAGGATGTGCGGATTGCACTGATTCCTCTCTTTGTTGATAGAATTACTAGAGTATCGTCGGGCGACGTGCGGATTCTCGCCACGCTTCGGCCAAATCATTGAGCATCAAACGAATGTCCGCTACCTCTGACCAGCTAAACCTTGCCTTCGGGTTCTCCTTTGAGGACCTTTACGCCCGGGAGGGCCTTGTTCGCCTGGATGCGCAGTTCCTGGAGTATCTTCAGGGCCTGGACGCCGAGCTCGCCACGCGCTTGACCGAGGCTCGCGCGAAGCCGGATGCGCTGGACCGGAAGCAGCAGTCGGTGCTGATCGTGGACGTCGCGCCGCACGTGGAGAATTTCATCGGGGAGCTGTTCGGGATTCGCGAAGCGTTCGCCACATCGCAGAAGCGGCATCAGAAATTGGACGCCTTCCAGACCGTCAAGCGGAAGTTCCTTCAACGCAAGGCGCTGAGCCGGGTGAAACCGGAGGACGCCGCTGACCTGAACGGCGATGCCCTGGCGGCTGAGCTCAGCAACTACATGGGCGGGCCGGTCAGCGAGGAAAACTACGTCGAGCACGTAGCCAAGTGGCTGGATGACGCCGAGGCGCACGAATCGCATCTGGAGACGGCCGCGAAGTACGCCCAGTGGGCGACGCTCACCGAGGCCGGCCATCATAAGCATCGCCACGGATCGCTGTTCAAGTTCGCGCAGAAGCTGGACATGGAGCACCTGGTTCCGGTGGAGACGCTGACCGAGTCAGGGATTGCAAAGATGGCGTTGCCGGGCCATCGCCATCATCATCGCGAAGGCTTCAAGCTGACCGATCCGGGCATGGATCTCCGCGGGGCCTACGATCAGGCGACGTATTGCATCAAGTGCCATAACCAGGGCAAGGATAGCTGCTCGACCGGCCTGATGGAGAAGGAAGGCGACTTCCGCAGGAGCCATTTCGGCGTCACGCTGGCCGGGTGCCCGCTGGAAGAAAAGATCAGCGAGATGAACGTGGTGAAGCAGGACGGCTTCACGGTGGGCGCGCTGGCGATCGTGGTGGTCGACAATCCGATGTGCGCGGGCACGGGTCATCGCATCTGCAATGACTGCATGAAGGCCTGCGTTTTTCAGAAGCAGCAGCCGGTGGATATCCCGCAGATCGAAACGCGGTCGCTGAAGGACGTCCTGGAGTTGCCGTGGGGCTTCGAGATTTATAGCCTGCTGACGCGCTGGAATCCGCTGCACCTGACGCGCCCCTATCCGCATGCCGAGACCGGACGCAAGGTCCTGGTGGTCGGGCTGGGTCCGGCCGGATTCACGCTGTCGCATCACCTGATGAACGACGGCCATCACGTGGTGGGCGTCGACGGGCTGAAGATCGAGCCGCTGCCGGAAGAGATCTCTGGCGTGAAGGTCTCGGGCGAACGCGTGCCGTTCCGCCCGATTCGCGACATCACCGACCTTTATGAATCGCTGGATGAGCGCGTGCTGGCCGGCTTCGGCGGCGTGGCCGAGTACGGCATCACGGTTCGCTGGAACAAGAACTTCCTGAAGATCATTCGCCTGCTGCTGGAGCGCCGGGCGCAGTTCAACATGTTCGGCGGGGTCCGGTTCGGCGGAACGATCACGGTCGATCGAGCTTTTGAGATGGGCTTCGACCACATCGCGCTGTGCGCGGGCGCCGGCAAGCCGACGGTGATCCCGATGAAGAACGGCCTCGCGCGCGGCGTGCGCCAGGCGTCGGACTTCCTGATGGCGCTGCAGTTGACCGGCGCGGCGAAGTCCAATTCCGTCGCGAACCTGCAGTTGCGGCTGCCGGTGGTGGTGATCGGAGGCGGGTTGACCGCGATCGACACGGCGACCGAATCGCTGGCGTACTACGTCGTGCAGGTGGAGAAGTTCCTGGAGCGGTACGAAACGCTGGTCGGGGATAAGGGCGAGCCCGAGGTGCGCGCCAGATGGAACGAAGAAGAATCCGCGACCGCCGATGAATTCATCGCGCATGCGCGTGCGATCCGCGCCGAACGTCATGCCGCCAACGAAGAAGGCCGTCACCCGAACCTGCTGAAGCTGCTGAATAGCTGGGGCGGAGTGACGATCGCCTATCGCCGCCGCATGATCGATTCGCCCAGCTACACGCTGAACCACGAGGAAGTGGAGAAGGCGCTGGAGGAGGGCATCCGCTTCGCTGAAGGGTTGACGCCGAAAGAGGTCGAGCTGGATCAGTACGGCCACGCCGCGGCGCTGTACGTCACCCCATCGGTGTGGAATGAGGAAGCTGGAAAGATGGTTTCTTCGGGCGACGCGGTGCGGATGCCGGCGCGCTCGATCCTGGTGGCCGCGGGGACGAAGCCGAATACGGTGCTGGGCCGCGAGGATTCGACCAACGTCCTGCTGGACGGCAAGTGGTTCCAGGCGGTGGATGAAGAAGGCAAACCGGTAACTCCCGAGGCCATCTCCAAGCCCAAGGTAGTCTCCGTGCTGATGCACCTGCGCAAGGATGCTCGCGCGATTAGTTTCTTCGGCGATCTGCATCCGTCCTACGCGGGCAACGTCGTCAAGGCGATGGCGAGCGCCAAGCAAGGCTATCCGGTGGTTTCGCGGACACTCGGCAAGCGGGCGGCCGAGGGGCCATCACCGCAGGAACTGTTCGCCACTTTGAACCACGAGCTCCGCGCCACGGTGAAGGAAGTGGTGCGGCTGACGCCGACCATCGTCGAAGTCATCGTGCATGCGCCGATGGCGGCTCGGGCGTTCAAGCCGGGCCAGTTCTACCGGCTGCAAAATTACGAAACGCTGGCTCCGCGCGTGGATCATACCGTGCTCGGCATGGAAGGCCTGGCGCTCACCGGCGCTTCGGTGGATCACGAAAAGGGTCTGCTGTCGACGATCGTGCTGGAGATGGGCGGTTCCTCGGATCTCTGCAGCCTGCTGAAACCGGGCGAGCCGTGCATCCTGATGGGCCCCACCGGCACGCCGACCGAGACTCCGGGGCAGGAAACCGTACTGCTGGTCGGCGGCGGATTGGGCAACGCCGTGCTGTTCTCGATCGGCCAGGAGCTGCGCGCGCAGGGCTCCAAGACGATTTACTTTGCCGGTTATAAGAAGATCATCGATCGCTACAAGGTGGAGGAGATCGAGAAGGCCGCCGATGTAGTGATCTGGTGCTCGGATGAAGCGCCCGGCTTTGATCCTTCGCGCGGTCACGACAAAGCCTTCGTCGGCAACATCGTGGCGGCGATGGAAGCCTACGGACGGGGCGACCTGGGCGAAACCGACCTTCCGATGCACTCAGTCGACCGGATCATCGCGATCGGTTCGGACGGCATGATGCGGGCGGTGGCCCAGGCGCGGCATTCGACGCTGGCTCCGTATCTGAAGAAGGAGCACACGGCGATCGGTTCCATCAACAGCCCGATGCAATGCATGATGAAGGAAATCTGCGCCCAGTGCCTGCAGCAGCACAAGGATCCGGTGACGGGCGAGGAGACGGTGGTCTTTTCCTGCTTCAATCAGGATCAGGAGCTGGATAAGGTGGACTTTTCAAACCTCCGTACACGCCTGACCCAGAACACGGTGCAGGAGAAGCTCACGGCGCAGTGGATCGATCGTTGCATGAAGCAGCTCGGGGTGCGGGAGCCGGCGCCGGTAGGCTAGGAGTTCGCTCCATCTGCGGACCTGGCGACGGAGGCACCGCACCACGACGAAGCACCACGGCCTGAGCACGATCGGCAGGGGCTATTTGCCCACCAGGTGCTCCAGATCCTTGTTGTTCTCGCTGCAGATGTATTCCAGCAGCTCATCATCCGGCGTGAGCGTCAACGGCAGGACCACCGTCCACGGCTTGGTATAAGCTTTCGGATCATCGATCGTGATCTCGATATCCATGTGCCCGAAGTCCTTGCGCGCAAACCGCTCGGTGACCTTCATTTCGCTGGTGCCGGGATGTCCGTTGTTGTCGATCCAGCTTTCCTCGACGAAGCCGGTGGTTTCGACGACGAAGGCGTCGTCTTCCCAATGACCCACCGAGTATCCGAGCCAGTTCGGGTTGGGGTCCTCCGGATGAGCACGGCCGTCGGTGAAGATCTGGCGGAAGCTGTGGACCGCTTCATACAGAATCACGACCTCGCCGTTGGCATTGAGAATCTTGAACGGATACGGCACGGCGTTATTGCGCGGCACCCCTCCAGGAACGCACCAGCCCGTAGGATCTTCCTTGCTTAACGTATCGCGGCGGTGCTGATAAAGTTCGGCAGCCCAGGGCCGCATGGAGACCGCGCCGGGCTCGAGGTCCTTGGTGATGTCGCCGATATAGGTGGGGTCCGGCATCCAGATGCCGAAGATGTCGAGTCGCCCGTCTTCGAGTCGCGGCGTGGGTGCGCTGAGATCCGGGCTACCGTCGGCAAGCCGGGGAATACCCTTCGCCGGAAAGTTCAACCACTGGGCTCCGACGGGGAGCGCCAGGAGAACGAGAATCGCCGCACGGATGAAGAGCATTGGTCGCACCGCCTTCCCAAGTGATTCTATCCCCAATCGTAAGTGGATGTTTCGAGGGAGAGAGAGATGCCCATCATGCCGCGCGATGAAGAGCATGGCGAAGGAGGTCACGATACTCGGTGCGCGGGGGGGCGGGCTGGGGGCACTCCGCCGCAGCCCCGGTAGGAATAGACTGAAAATATGGATACACTCCAATCCACTCGGAAGCTTACGGCAATCATCGAACGCGAGGACGATGGATTCGTCGCTTTGTGTCCCGAGTTAGACATCGCCAGTCAAGGTGATTCCATCGAGGAGGCTCGGCAGAATCTGATCGAGGCGCTGACTCTGTTCTTTGAGTCGGCGGACGGACAGGAGATTGCTCGCCGTCTGCATAGCGAAGTTTTCATCACCCAGGTTGAGGTCCCGCTTGGGTAGGCTGCGCACGTTCTCTGGAGGGGAAGTCTGCACACAACTTGAAGCTCATGGGTTCACCGCCGTCCGCCAGCGAGGCAGTCACTGTGTGATGCAGCGAAAGGACGAGAGCGGCACAACGACGATTCCCGTTCCTTTGCATCGCACCTTGCGCCGGGGCACTCTGCTCAGCATCATCCGGCAATCCGGCCTTAGCCGAAATGTGTTTGAGGCAGATTAAATTTGGCGCGTAAGTGGCGTGCCGGAAGCCGTTGGCATAAGAGGGACCTCGGCGCTTGGATACTACCACGGCAGCTTTACTGATCCTTACGCCGGTCCTCGTCGGGGCGGCACTTTGGTTGGTCCGCCGACGAAGCGATTGGCCGGGAGGAACCGAACTTCCACAAATCCGACCTGAAAACGCACAGGAGTCCGCGGAAGCTGTGTGCCGGATCGCCACCGACCACTATCGCAGTGACCTTACGTTGGGCCAGCTCCGCCGCCGCGCACGGTATCGCCGATTTCGGAATCAAATCACAATCGAGCTGCTCGCCCAAATTCTTCGGGAAAATCGTGAGCTTGTGGACTCGTGGATTGGCTGGTTCGAAGACAAGCGATCCGTGATGGCCTGGTACTTCGGTGAGGATGAGGAAGGCTGGTTCGTACGTCAGGGGCCAAATGGAGAAAAAATCCGCTGCCATGATGAGATCGACGCTTGTGCGGCCTTCCTTCTAAAGGAAATCAATAGTCCGCTCGCGTGGTTGTAGCTGTCAGTGATCGCCCCTTTCACCCGACGGCGTATCATAAAAGTACCCCCGCACCGGCCACGCCGCCCGGCGCCATCCAAATCGCCTACATGAGTGACCGCTTACGCCAGAGCCTGCACGTTCATCTAGCCGCCGTCTATCCTCACGCGGATGTTCCCGAGCTGATTGAGAAAATCCTGGACGCCTTCTGGCCCGGCAAGGACCATCCCCGCCAGGATCCCAAGGCCGATAGCCACTCACTGTGGTCCGAGCAGGACAGCATCCTGATTACCTATGGCGACTCGATCCAGGATCCCGCGATCACTGACGGCGGCGGATCATCACCGCTGAAACTGCTGGACGAGTTTCTCACCGACACGGTGGGCAATACGATCAGCTCCGTTCACATTCTGCCGTTCTTCCCCTACAGCTCCGACGACGGGTTCTCGGTGATCGATTATCGCCAGGTGAATCCGCCGCTGGGCGACTGGGACGACATCACCGCGATCGGCTACAAGTACCGGCTGATGGCGGACCTGGTGATCAATCACGCCTCGTCCCAGAGCGCGTGGTTTGAGAAGTTCATGAAGGGGCAGGAACCCTACGACAACTATTTCTATACGGGCGATCCTTATGCCGACCATTCCGAGGTCGTGCGCCCGCGACCGAGCCCGCTGCTGATGCCGGTGGAAACGCCGGCCGGAACCAAGCATGTCTGGTGCACCTTCAGCCATGATCAGGTGGACCTCAACTTCGCAAATCCGGAAGTGCTGCTGGAGTTCGTCCGCATCATGCGCTTTTACATCGACCGCAACGTGCGTCTGTTCCGTCTGGACGCCGTCGCGTTCCTGTGGAAGGAGCCCGGCACGCGCTGCATCAACCTGCCGCAAACGCACGAGATCATCAAGCTGCTTCGCGTGCTGGTGAATCATACGCGCGAAGACGTCGTGCTGATTACAGAAACCAACATCCCCAATCACGAGAATCTGTCTTACTTCGGCAATCAGAACGAAGCGCACATCATTTACAACTTCAGCCTGCCGCCGCTCATCACGCACTCCTTGCTCAGCGGCGATTCCACCTACTCTGTGCCGCTGGATGATGAGCATGCCGCCGGCGCTGTTCGGTTGCGCCTATTTGAATTTCACGGCTTCGCACGACGGGATCGGATTGCGACCGGCCGAGGGCCTGCTGCCGGAAGCCGAGCTCCAGCGCATGATCGACACCGTGCAAGAGCTTCGGCGGGAAGATCAGCATGCGCAGCACCGGGAACGGCGAGTCGCGGCCATATGAAATGAACGTCTCGCTGTTCGATGCCCTGAAGGGGACCTTCGACGGCCCGGACGAGTTCCAGATTGACCGGTTCCTGGCCTCGCAGACCATCATGATGTCGCTGGAGGGCATTCCGGCGTTCTACATCCACAGTCTGCTGGCCACGCCAAACGATCAACGCGCTACTGGAGGAAACCGGGCGCAACCGGTCCATCAACCGCCATCGGTGGAACCTGCAGGAACTGACGAAGCTGATGGAGGACCCGGGTTCGCCGCAGAGCATCGTCTCCAAGGAACTCCTGCGGCGCCTGGAAATGCGGATTCGCCAACCGGCGTTCCATCCGAACGCGGTCGCAGTTCACGTTGCACCTGGCGCCAGGGCTATTCGGATTCTGGCGGCAGAGCATGGACCGGCGCCAGAGCATCTTCGTGATCACGAACCTGACCGCGGAGGAAAAATCGATCAAACTGCACGAGATCAACCTGATTGCCGGAGAGCGTTGGGTGGACCTGCTCAGCGGAGACGTCATCGGCGGATCGGACGGCGACCTCGTACTGCGGCCCTACCAGACCGTCTGGATCACCAACCGCAGCGACCTGCGCCCGCGCGCCTACGTCTAAGCCCCTCGTTGCGGCCCGCGATCCAATCCAGAACCGCCATGCGTGAGCATGCGGGTGAGGCGGCCTCTCCCTGGCAGCCAGGGTGCCGTAACCGCCGCCCAGGCGCGATTACTCCGCGTTGTCGGCGGCCACTGCTTCGCGGAAATCATCCATAAACGTCGGCAGCGCCGACATCACACGCCGCCAGCGGGGCGTGAACGGAGCCTCATGGGGCGTCTCCAGGAACGCCTGCCCGGCCTTCATGATGTTGGCCGCGAACAGCTCCACCGTTTGTGATTCGCGATGCCGGTCGAACTGCAATCCGTTCAGGATCGCATCGTGATAGTAGGAGTCGAGCAAGTCCAGCGCCGCCCGATAATATGTGGCCTTGAGCGTACGGAACTTCTCGGAGGAAAAGATCTCGCCATCGGTAGCGAGCTTCCGGAAGATGGACTTCGCGATATCGATGCTCATGCGCGAAAGCCCGCGCGTGGCGTCGTGCTCGGAGATCTCCTGATGTTTGTGATCGTAGCGGTCGGCGATGTCCACCTGGCAGATCACATTGGTCGAGTGATTGCGGCGAATCTCGGAGAGAATGCTGACCTCCAGGCCCCAGTCCGAGGGAATGTATAAGTCCGGCACCATGCCCGTGTGCATGGCGAACTCGCCGGCCAACGGATAGCGGAAACTGTCCAGATATTCGATGTAGTCCTTGGGTCCGCAAACCTTGCGAAGCGCATTCAACAACGGCGACACCAGCAGACGCGTCACACGCCCATTCAGCTTGCCGTCCGCCACGCGCGGATAGTAGCCCTTGGCGAAGCGGTAGTCAAAGCTCGGATGAACCAGCGGATAGAACAGCCGCGCAATCATGCGCCGCGAATAGTGCAGGATGTCGCAATCGTGCAATCCCACCACCTTGGCTCGCCCGGATGCCAGCATGTAGCCCAAACAGAACCAGACATTACGCCCCTTGCCCGGCTCCAGTGGCGAAAGCGACATCTCCGCGAGCTTCGCATCCAGGGCTCTCAGCCGCGGGCCGTCGTTCCACAGCACTTTGTGCGGCTGCGGAAGCCGGGCGAAGAATTCCTTGGCGTGCTGGAACTGTTCGCGATTAGCGCGATCCAGGCCGATGATGATCTGCGATACGTAGTCGGCCTGGGACAGCTCATCGATGATCGGCCCCAGCGCAGGCCCCTCCAACTCGGAGTAGAGTGACGGCAGAACCAAGGCGATCGAACGGTTCTTGGAAAATTCCCGCAGGTCCGCCTCCAGGCTTTCCAGCGGACGGTCAGTCAGATTGTGAAGGGTCGCGATTACGCCCTTCTGATGAAAGTCAGAAATCTTGGGCCTCCTCTGAATACCGCTGTGCGACGGGGCGACAGCTCGGAAAGTAACGTCAGCGGCAACGGCAGCTACGGCCGAAGCAGCCAGGGCCGAACCAGCTAAGAAATGCCATGCTCATCCAGCACCGACTGAATCGCCTGGTTCCAGCCGGCCGGGCCGACGCCGGTCAGACGAATCCCGGTCCCTTCGATGGCGGACTTCACCGCGGGCGCGGCCGGATTTTCCACCAGAAATCCCAGCTCCGCCGCCTTGAGCATTCCTATATCATTGTGACCGTCTCCGAGGGCCACGGTCAAAATCTTTCCAGCCGGATCCAGGCGCTGATACTGAGCCGGCCACCCAGCGCAGACCGTCGGCTTTGTCCACCTTTCCCTGCGCATGATAGAAGCGCCCGCCCCGCTTGAGATACACGCCGGAAACCGCAAGCAGTTCCCGCAGGCGATCTCATCTCCTGATCAGTACCGGACCACACAAAGGGTTCGCTGGCCGAGCGCTGCATGGCTCGCTTGGCGCCGGCGCGATCGAGTTCCGTTGCCGCGGCAACTTCGTCCACCGACATGTCCTGAAAGCCGCGAACCTTGGATCGCAACTCGGCGGGCAGCGCGTTGATCGCCGCGCGGATCGCCTCCACGGGCAGGCCCAGCACTTCGGTCTGCTCCGGAGCATCGGCCATGAAATATCCCGCCGGAATCCACACACTGGAGCCGTTCTCCACAATGCACGGAACCCGATTCCCCAACCCCTGCTTCAGCTCCAACACTTCGGGAAGCGTCTTGCTGGTGGTCAGAATCACCGGAATGCCAGCTCGATCCAGCCGCGCCAAGGCCGTCCGAGCCGCATCGAACGAATACGTATGATGATCCAGCAGCGTGCCGTCCAAGTCCGTGAAGATGAGCAGTCGCGGCGGCGCGGAGGCAGTCTGCGGAAAAGGCTTCAATCTTTCATGATACCTTCGCCCCTCCCGCGCAACGCCAAAAACGCCCTGCACCCGGGGTTTCCAACCGGGAACCGCCGGGCTACAATCCGGACATCATGCGAATGCTAATGAATGTAGTCATGCCCATTGAACCCTTCAACACTCTCACGCGGGAGGGTGTGGTCGGTGATGTGATCAAGGAGATTATGGAGAGCATCAAGCCGGAAGCTGCCTATTTCACCGAGCAAGGGGGAGCCCGCGGAGCCATCCTCATCGTGGACGTCAAGAGTCCTTCTGATGTCCCCAGACTCGCCGAGCCATTCTTCCTGAAATTCGACGCCGATGTGGAATTCCGTATCGTCATGTCGCCGGAGGACCTGGCCAAGGCAGACCTGGGAAAAATCGGCAAGAAGTGGGGTTGAGCAAATAGAAACGGGGCGGATCGCTCCGCCCCGTTCGTTCGCTGTTCAGAACTGCGTTACTTGGGTTGGTGCGTCATCCGCAGGTACGGTTTGAGCCTACGGAAACCGTCCGGATATTTCTTCTGCGCGTCTTCATCCGATAGCGCCGGCGAGATGACGACGTCCTGGCCCGGGGTCCAGTTCGCCGGCGTGGCCAGCGGCTGGGACGCGGTGAGTTGGATCGAATCCAGCGCGCGCAGGATCTCATTGAAGTTGCGGCCGGTGGTCATCGGGTAGATGAGCATCAGCTTGATCTTCTTATCCGGACCCACGACGAACACCGTGCGCACGGTAGCGTTGGTTGCTGCGGTGCGACCCTCGGAGGTCTCGCCCTCATCGGCTTCCAGCATGCCGTAGAGCTTGGCGACCTTCAGTTCCGGATCACCGATCATCGGATAGTTCACTTTGTGGCCCTGCGTCTCTTCGATGTCGGGCTCCCATTTCAGGTGGCTCTCCACCGAGTCGACGCTCAGTCCGATGATCTTGGTATTGCGTTTCTTGAACTCACCCTCGATGCCGGCCATGTAACCCAGCTCGGTCGTGCAGACGGGAGTGAAATCCTTCGGATGGGAGAACAGAACGGCGTAACCATCGCCAATCCATTCGTGAAAGTCGATCTTCCCCTTGGTCGTATCCGCCGTGAAGTTCGGGGCGATGTCGTTGATGCGCAATGCTGGCATGAGTGCGTGCTCCTTCTTGAGTCAGTCAGTCGTGTTCGTTAGAATTCGCAAATGGCGCCATGCTCGTGGATATTTCCATCACGGCATGCGTCACGAAAACTTGCGGCACCCGGGTACCGAATACCGGACTTCGATCATAACCCGATCGCACCCTAGCCGGTACGCCCTGCATCCGGGTCAAGGTAAGCGGCACGGTCCGCGTTACTCGATGAGATACAAAAATCCGGCCCGAGGTTTCAGCAAAACTTACCCCGAGCCGGATTTCGCTATGCCAGATCGAACTTTTCGTGATGCAGCAGCGCGTCGCTCTTGACCAGTACCGGCCGCCGAAGAATCTCTTCGAGTTCCTCCAGGTACTTATTCTTGTGCGACTTGATTACCTTCGCCACGTCGGGATGAACGCGCAGCAGCACGTCCTTGCCCTCCACGGAGGACGCCATCTTGCGCGCCTCGGTGAGGATCTCGCTGACCACGCTCTGCGTGCTCTTGATGTAGCCGGCGCCTTCGCAGTGCGGACAGGGCGAACACAGGGTCCGCTCCAGGCTCTGCTTCACGCGTTTGCGGGTGATCGCCACCAGGCCAAAATCGTTAAATTGCAGGATTTTGTACGGCGCGCGATCCACCTTCATCGCCTCTTCCAGCGCCTGCATCACCTTCTGGCGATTCTTGCGCTCATCCATATCGATGAAGTCGATGACGATGATGCCGCCCAGATCGCGCAAGCGGACCTGCCGCACGATCTCCTTGATCGCCTCGGTATTGGTCTTGACGATCGTGTCTTCCAGGCGGTTGGACTTGCCGACGTACTTGCCGGTGTTGACGTCGATCGCCACCAGCGCCTCGGTCTGGTTGATGACGATGTAGCCGCCCGACTTCAGCCACACCTTCGGCCGCAGCGCCTTCTCCATCTCCTGCGTAACGCCGAAGGCATCGAAGATCGGCACCTCGCGGGTGTAGAGCTTCACCTTGCCCACCAGGCTGGGCTGGAAGCGCTCCACGAACTTCAGGGTCTGTTCGAACAACTCTTCGTTGTCGATCCAGATCGCCTTGAAGTCATCGGCAAGCTGATCGCGCAGCACGCGCTGCACGATGTCCAGATCGTGATGCAGCAGCTTCGGCGCCGGGCCCTTATCGGCCTTGGCGCGAATCTCCTGCCACAGATCATAGAGGAACTTCATGTCCGCGGCGATCTCTTCTTCGGTGCGGCCCTCGGCGGCGGTGCGCGTGATGAAACCGCCCACCTCGCCGGGCTTGTTCCCCTGCAGAACCTTCTTCAGCCGATGCCGTTCTTCCTCGCTGCCGATCTTCCGCGAGACGCCCATGTGTTGCAGCGTCGGCATGTACACCACGAATCGCCCGGGCAGAGCCACGTGCGAAGTGATGCGCGCGCCCTTCTGACCCAGCGGCTCCTTGGCGATCTGCACGATGATCTCCTGGCCCTGCTTCAGCATCTCGGAGATCGTAGGCTGCGAACGGCTCTGATGATTGGTGCGGCTGCGGCGAATGCGGCCGCCCTTCTCGCCCTTGTGGTCCTTATTCTTGTCTTCGGACTCTTCCTCAACATCGGAGGCTTCGGTCTGGTTGCCGCCTTCGCCCTCGGCCGAGGACGCAGCGGATTTCTCCCCGCTCTCCCCGGCGGCGGTCTCCGGCTTCCGGCGGCGACGGCGGCGGCGGGTTCGACCGGGATAGCGGCCGCCCGCAGTCTTGGCGCCCGCCTCAACTTCCTCGCCCTCGGCCGAGGATTGCTCCCCGGACTCAGCCTTGCCCTGATTGTCTTCGTCTTCGTCCGACTCTTCGTCCGACTCTTCCGCGTCAGAGTCTTCCTCGTCTGATTCCTCGGCGCTATCTTCTTCCTCGCCCGACTCGTCGTCCTCGTCTTCGTCGTCTGAGTCTTCTTCGTCCTCGTCGTCGTCATCGAGGCCGGCGGCGCCCAGGATCATCGCCTTGATGTCCTCGTCTTCGTCCTCATCGAGATAGCTGGCAGGACCCGAATCATCATCCTCATCGGCATCCTCTTCGTCCGAGTCCTCATCGGCGCTGTCTTCTTCCTCGATTTCGAACTCGGCGTCCTCTTCTTCGGAGGCTACGCCCTCGGCCGGCAGTGGATGCTCGGGAGCGTCAGGCTCGGCGTTGTCGGTCGGCTTGTGAATCGCTTCGTTAAAGGAATCCTGCTCGACGGCGACGTCGACCTCTTCGGTGTCCTCTTCGTCGTCGGCGTCCGCCTTCTTGGCTTCGTCTTTGGCTTTGCCGCCCCTTTTCGTCTTGGCGGATTTCCCATCCGAGGCGGCATCGTCCGGGTCTTCGGCGTCCGAGCCGGTCTCCTTCGCCGGAGCTCGCAAGGCCGGCGGCCGGACCTCATCGGTCACCTGCGCCTCAACCTGATCGAGAATTTCCTCGGTAACGTCCTCAGCATCCTCATCCCCGGCGGACTTGGAGCCTTTCTTCTTGGGAGCTTTGGTCGCGGCTTCGGCGGCCGTCGGCTTGCTGCGATACTTGGCCAGCGATTCGCCCGGCAAGACCATGGCGATATCGCGCGAACGCTCGCGATTGCCGGATTCCCTGGGTTCCTCTTCTTTTTCTTCCTTTTCCTTGGCCGACGGCTTCGCTTCGACCTCGGCGTACTTGGAATCCGGGATCGAACTGCGCGAGCGGCCACCCCTGCGGCGACGGCTGCGGCGCCGACGGCGACCCTCGCCATCCGTACTCACGCCCTCATCCGCATCGCTTTCGGCGGACGCTTCCACCTCTTCGGCGCTGTCCTCGGAGCCGGACCGGACTTCCTTTTTTCCGTCCTCGTCCCCGTCCTTGGCCGCAGCGTTGGCGCTGGCGGCGGCGTTAGCCCTGCCGTTCCGCCGGGGCCTTCTCTCCTCGCCCGAATCTTCGTCGCTATCGCCGGATTCGGCCGAGGCCTCTTTCTCGTCTCTCCGGTCCTTTTCGCCACTCATCCGGCGCGAACCGCGGCGGCGGCGCCCGCGCCTCCCCGGCGAGTTCGACAGGGGCTTCTCGTCGCTGGTCACCTCATCGATGTCCTCGTGTTCCTCAAGGAAATCCGAGACATAGAGGAACGTGTCCCGCTCCAGCCCCACGTCGACGAACGCCGACTGCATGCCGGGCAGAACGCGCGTAACTTTCCCTTTGTGAATGCTCCCAGCGAGTGAATACTCGTTGGAGCGCTGAAAATGCACCTCGACGAGTTGATCGTCCTCGAGGAGGGCAACCCGTGTCTCGTGCCGATCGGCCGAGATCACCAGTTCCTTGCTCATCCAAGCCTCCTGAGACCCATTTGGGCCTCCGGCCTGTTGCCGACCCCTCGCGAATACCTCAGTATCCACGGCGGCCGATCAGGCCATGGTCAGGACCTTGGCAATGTCATTCTGGCGGGATACGGACTTCCGGCGGGTTCATTGGGCGAAGCTAACGGTCATCGTTGCGGCCTCTGATGGAGCTTCTCTCAGACATCAGGACCGACTCTTTCCGCTACTTCGTCACTTCATCGGCCACAGGAGCGGGCCAAATCGAAGTTGGCCTTGGTAAGGATCCAACCCCGTCGCTGCCACGTTGCCGACTGCAAAAATCTGAACGACTGAACTCGCCTACCGCCCCGCGCTTCGCTTTCCATTGCGCAGGTCCGCAGTATCTAAAACTCTAAACTTCCCGAGCCCGGCGGCGGGTCCAACACCGTCCCGCGCCACACGGGCGATTAACTAGCAAATCGCCGGAGCCTGACGTTGTTCACCAGCCCCAGCATCATAAACTCCGGTAATACATGCGAGCCGCCCGAACTCATGAACGGCAAGGGTACTCCTGTCACAATCATGCTGCCCATACTCATCCCGACATTCACCAGGATGTGGAACAGCAACAATATCGCTACCCCCATACAGATATAAAGCCCGGCCCGGTCTGGCGCCGTCTGTGCGTTTTGCACAATCTGCATGATCAGCAGAAAATACAGTCCCAGCACCACCGTCACGCCTACAAAGCCGTGTTCCTCGGCGAATGCTGAAATCACGAAATCGCTTTCCGGCACTGGCAGAAAGCGAAGCTGGGTCTGCGTTCCGTTGGTGACCCCCATGCCCCACAGGCCGCCATTGCCAATCGCGATTCGCGATTGAATCACCTGATAACCCGCGCCAAGGGGATCCTGGCTCGGATCGATAAACGTGGCTACACGATCCTTCTGATACGGTGACATAAACGGCCACACGGCCGGCACCGCCAGGCCGCACAGAAGCACCAGTGTCGCCAAATTTTTCCATCGCAGTCCAGCGATAAGGACTCCGCCGCCGGCCACGGCCACATACGTCAGTGCCGTGCCCAGATCTGGTTGCAAAAACACCAGAATTGCGGGAACCCCGACGAACACTCCTAGCTTAAAGAGGTCGCGCATTCCGATTTCATCCTTGCGAAGATCGGAAAGATACCGCGCCACTATCAATATTATCACCAATTTGACGAATTCTGAGACCTGCAGGCTCACCCCGCCGATGCTCATCCAGCGGCGCGCCCCTTCGAGCAGGTTCCCGATGATCGCCGTCGCCAGCAGCGCCACCACCGACACCGCGTAAAACAAAGGGGTCTGTCCCAGCAACGTGTGGTAGTCAATCGACGCCACCACCCACATCGTCACCACGCCCAGCAACAGATAAATGACTTGCCGCCACCACATCCCGGTGAACTGTGTGCCGTGAGTCGCCGAATAGATCTGCATCACGCCGACCGAACAGATCATCAGCGTGATCACCAGTAGCGACCAGTCCATATCCCGGAAGGACCGGTAACGGGGCATCAGTCCGGATACCATCGCCTAGCGCCCCCCCCGCAGATTGATTGGGGCGGACGTCCCCGGCGCCAGCAGCAGCGCCATATTGAACGGCATCGCCGACACCTTCCGTTCCTTCTTGTCGAAGTAGGCCTTGATCACATCCCGCGCAATCGGTGCGGCCGAGCTCCCATGCAGCCCGGATTCCACCAGAACCGCCACCACGATCTCCGGATTGTCGCGCGGCGCGAACCCGACAAACCAGCCGTTGTCCTCCAGTGAATTGACGGCCAGATCGTTGGCCGCGGCGAACTCATTCGACACCCGCTGTGCGCTGCCGGTCTTACCCGAAACCGTGATCCCCGGGATCATCGCCGCCGCGCCCGTGCCGCCTTCGTTCACCACGCCGTACATTCCATCCACGATCGCGCGGATATTGGTTTCCTGGAAGAACTCCTGCCGGGTGATCTCCGCCGGACGCCCATCGTCCAGCAGGTGCGGCTGATACCAGGTCCCGCCGCTCACCAGCCCGCCGATCGCGCTGGCCAGTTGCAGCGGAGTCACCGTCACCGCGCCCTGCCCGATCGCCACCGACAGCGTCTCGCCCAGATACCAGCGCTCCCGCTGCGTCCGCAGCTTCCACGCCGAGGACGGCATCAGCCCCTCGGCCTCATCCGGCAAATCGATTCCGGTGCGCTCCCCGATCCCGGTCAACTCGGCATAGTGCGCGATGTTGTCGATCCCGATCTTGGTGCCCGCGTCATAAAAATACACGTCGCAGGACTGCACGATGCCCGTATGCAGGTCCACTTCGCCGTGACGGCTGTGGCAACGATAAAAACGGTCATAGTAGGTCGCGCCGCCGTTGCACAGCACCTCATCGGAGAGATCCAGTTCCCCGAGTTCCAACCCCGCCAGCGCCACGATCGGCTTGAACGTCGACCCCGGCGCGAACTGCGCCTGAATCGCCCGGTTCAGCATCGGATTGAACGGATTATTGATGATCGCGTCCCATTCGGCCTGCGGCAGCGTCGAGGTAAACAGATTCGGATCGAAGGCCGGACGGCTGACCATCGCCAGCACTTCTCCGTTGCGCGGATCCAGCGCCACCACCGCGCCACGCCTGCCATCCATGGCCAGTTCCGAAACCGCCTGCAGATCCAGGTCCAGGGTCAGGTGCAGATCCTGCCCCGGCACCGCTTCCTGGCTATCCAGAACCTCTCGCTCGCGCTGCAGGCTATCCACCACCACGCGCCGCTGTCCGTCGACACCGGTCAGCAGCTGGTTGTATTGCCGCTCCAGTCCGGTTTGCCCGACGATGTCGCCCTGTTCATGCTTGGCGAATTCCACTGAGTTTAATTGCGCATCGCTGACCTGGCGCACAAACCCGACCACATGCGCCGCCAGCCCGTTCTGCGGATACAGGCGCTTCTGCTCCTCCACCACGCGCAGTTCCGGATAATCGCTGGAGTCGTTGTGCGCCTCGATAAAGGTAACTTCGGCCGGCGTCAGCTCCTCTTTCACCGGAATCGGTACATACTTCGGGCCCTTGCCGTAGCGCTCCACCCGATCGCGGAGTTCCTTCAAGTCGACGCCCAGGCCCTCGGCGATTCCCGGCAGATGCCGCTCGTCCAGATTCTCCTGTTGCAGCACAGCCATGAAGCTGGAGTGGTTGTCAACGATCACCCGCCCGTCGCGATCCAGGATCTTGCCGCGCGGCGCCGGCACCGGCACCGTCTTGATCCGGTTCCGCTCGGCCGCCTGGCTGTTGGCGTCATATTCGCGAACCTGCAGGTTCCAGAAACCGGCCAGCAGAAACAAAAATATGCCGAACGTCACGACCTGAAACCCCGAGATGCGCTTCTTCGCAAACTCGGTATCGTCGTGGAACAGACGGTTCGAGGAGGGCGTCTGTTGCAGTTCGTCTTCTGGATCAATTGGCACTAAAAACTCTTTATGCGGCCACTCAGTTTCGCGCGTTCTTTGCCTGCCATGGGCGATACCCCGCGCTAATCCGCAATCCTCAGTTTATCTAGAATATGGAACAGCGGTACGGCAACCACGGCATTCAGCACCGCCAGCACCAGCGTTTCGGTCAAATCGAACGGATAGGTCTGCCCCAGCATCGATTCCCGCAGGATCCAATACAACAACTGGTGGAACACCAGGAAGAAAAACGCCAGCACCATCCGCGAGCCCTGGCGCTCCACATCGAACCGCTGGCTCACCGACGCCGCGAAATATCCGACCAGCGTTTTGACGATGCCGTAAATCCCCAGCGCGTGGGCCGACAAGGCATCCTGCACCAGCCCGACGCCCATCCCATAGAACACGCCCAGAATCGGCGACCGCCGCATCATCGAAAAATAGACTGTCACCAGCAGCGGCAGCCGAAGGTACTCTACATAGGGGAAAAACTGCGGCGCATAGACCCGGAACAGGATGGCTCCCAGCGCGATCGCGGCCATCACCAGCCAGCGATATTCGGCCACCGGCGTCTTGCGCGTGAGACTTCCGTAGCCAAGAGAGCGATCGATCATTCGGAATTACTGCCTGCTGCCTTCGCGGTGATTTACGGTTTGGGGCTCGTGGAGGTTGATGCAGCCGCCGGAGACATATTGAAGTCCGGAGCTCCCCTGCCGCGTTCGCCGAACACATGCCCCTGCGCTTCGCCGATGGCCCGCACCCGTTCGGTGATCCGGTCCGCATCGGTCGCCATCGGTCCGCCCTGGGCCGGCGCGGCCAGTGACCCGATCTGGTCCTGCTCCGGCACAGCCTGGTCGGGAGGCGGCATCAGCACCGGTGCATCCCCGGCATCGGAAACATCGGTCGTCTCCGGATCCGGAATTTCGCCATGCACCCCGCTGGTGACGATCAGCAGCGCCTCCAACCCGCGCGCAAACCCGCCGGGGATCAATTGAATCTTTTTCTGCGACGCCCCGATCGCGACCTCGGTCGCCACGCCCACCGGCAACCCGCGCGGGAAAATGCGGTCCGTGCCGGACGTATACCACCGCTCGCCATCCTCCACGACCTTCTCGTTCGGCACGTAATCTACTTTCAGATTGGTCTCGCCCTGGCCCTTCGCCGTCCCCACCACACGATGGTTCTGCGAAATCACCCCGGCGGCAAAACTCGGATCGGTGGCCAGCAGGACGTAGGACGCGTTCGGGAACACGTTCACTACCTTGCCCACGATTCCTTCCGGAACGATCGCGGCCATGCCCTTCCGCACCCCGTCGCGCGAGCCCTGATCCACCACCACCACGTGCTCTCCGGTCCCGGTCGTGTTGCCGATCACCTGCGCCGGCAGCGTCTCCAGCGGCGAGGTTTCCCGGAACAAGCGCAGCGACCCGGCGACCTCGGCGGTCTGCAGTTCCGAACGCAGTTGCTGGTTCTCCAACAGCGTCTGGTCCAGCTTCGCGCGCAGCTTCGCGTTCTCCTCCTGCGCATCCACCAGCACGACGTAATCTTTGAAGAATCCGCGGAGCCCGCCATGCACGCTATCGAGAGCACTGGCCAGCGGAGTCACCGCCGAAACCGCCCACACGCGGACCAGCGGCACATCCTTGTCATTCCGCACCTGGTAGCCGAGCACCACCAGTTGCAGCAGGATCGCGACCAGCAACGTGGTCACATTCCGATAGCGATGGAGGAAAGAATCCATGAACTACTTACGGGTGGCTCCCGTGGGTAAGCTGCCCCTTGCCCCTCGCGCGCATCGTGTCACTCCGACCTATTCAATCGCGATCCGGCGCAACAGCTTGAACTCGGTCAACATCTTGCCCGTGCCCAAAACCACCGACGCCAGCGGATCCTCCGCGATCGATACCGGAAGCCCGGTTTCCTGCCGAATCCGTTTATCCAGGTTTTTCAGTAACGCGCCGCCGCCGGTCAGCACAATGCCGCGGTCACTGATGTCCGCCGACAGCTCCGGTGGAGTTCTCTCCAGCGCGACCCGGATCGCATTCATGATCGTCGCCACGCATTCCGCCAGCGCCTCACGAATCTCGGAATCATCCACCGTGATCGTCTTCGGCACACCTTCAATCAGATTGCGCCCTTTAATCTCCATCGTCAACGGCTTATCCAGGGGATAGGCCGATCCAACCTGCATTTTTACGCGCTCGGCCGTAGTTTCCCCGATCAGCAGGTTGTACTTCCGCTTCATGTACTGCACGATCGCGTCGTCCATGACGTTGCCCGCCACGCGCACCGACCGCGAGTACACAATACCCGACAGCGAAATCACCGCGACGTCCGTCGTGCCGCCGCCGATGTCGACCACCATGTTGCCGGCCGGCTCGGTAATCGGCAGACCCGCGCCAATTGCGGCCACCATCGCCTGCTCCACCAGATAAACCTCGCTGGCTTTGGCATGATAGGCCGAATCGATCACCGCGCGTTTCTCCACCTGCGTGATCTCGCTGGGAACCCCAATGATGATGCGCGGATGCACCAGCATCTTGCGCCCATGCGACTTCTGAATGAAGTAGTTCAGCATGCGTTCGGTGACTTTGAAGTCGGCAATCACGCCGTCCTTCATCGGCCGGATCGCCACGATGGAGCCGGGCGTCCTACCCAGCATCTCCTTGGCTTCCCTGCCGACCGCTTCCACTTCACTGGTGTTTTTGTTGATCGCCACGATGGAGGGTTCGTTGACCACGATCCCCTTCCCTTTGGCAAAGACCAGGGTGTTGGCCGTGCCAAGATCAATGGCTAAATCGGAGGAAAAAAGGCTAAACAGCGACCGCAGATTCATAGGTTACACACGACGAGGGTATCGCCGGTAAGTTCAGCCCTGCTTGCGCGCCTCGCCGAGGTATCTCAACTTAGGGGGATGCCCGCCCACTATGCACGGTAACACACCCGAAAATCTGCCCGCAAGTTTTTGTATCGAAAGTATTTAACTGAATCGACACCCACCCCGCCCGGTCCTTGTTAGAGACCTGCGCGTCCCGCAACGTTACAAACGCCTGGGGGGCGGCGTTCAGCCGGGGGAAAACGTTCAGCGTCCCAATCCGTGAAGCCGTTTCCCAGCCGCGACAGATCCTCTCGATGTGTCGCGGGGCCATGCCTGGCAATTGCCCAGCGACACCCAGTCAAGTCGCGGCCCGCCGCGTAGGCTCGCGACCCGCAAGCTACCCTGAAAGCAGCGTGACGCACACAGCGCACCCATCCCCGCACCCCGACTCTCCCGGCGCGACCTGCTCGCCTCGCTCCCCTTCACCGGGCACACTCGCTTTGGCCGCCTGCGGCCGAGGCAGCGTCGCTGCGCCCCTGGGCTACGCCTTTGTCGCCAATCAGGACGGCAACGCCATCGCCGCCGTCGATCTCGGAGCACTCGCGCTCGCCAAGCTTATCCCGCTCAACAGCGCGCCCTCTCAGGTGCTCCCTTGCCCCCCCACCGGAGCGATCCTCGCCCTGACGCCCGACAACGGAACCATCCATCAAATCGACCCCGCGACGCTCAATCTGGTCCACAGCACCAAAGCCGCCACCCGAGCCATCGCGATGCACCTCGCTCCCGACAATCAAACGCTTTACCTGGTCGCCGCGCGGCCCCGCCGCCTGATCGCCCTCGCCACCGAAGACCTTCGCGTACTGTGGAGCCTGAACCTGCCCGCTCCGCCCGCCAGCTTCGACGTCGCCAACTACGGCAACCGGGCCGCGGTCTCGCTCCAAGGCAGTCCCGGCATCATTCGCTTCGTCGACCTTGAAGCCCAGCAGTTGCTCCCCGCGATCCCCAATGCCGGCCTGAGTCCCGAACTCGGCGAAATCCAGTTCCTCGAGAGCGGCGGAGCCCTGGTTGTCCCCGACCTCGCCCAACGCCGCCTCACCCTGATCGACGCCGCCGAGCAGCAGGTGATCACCCACTTGCCGCTGGCGCTCCGCCCCGATCATCTCTGCTTCAGCCCCGACGGCGGCCAGCTCTTCATCACCGGCGAGGGCATGGATGCGGTGGTCACGGTCTACCCTTACAACACGCCCGAAGTCGCCTCTACGTACCTGGTCGCCCGCGCTCCCGGAGCCATCGCCGCCTCCACCAGCCTTCTGCTGGTTGCCAGCCCGGCCAGCGGCGAGATTTCGATTGTTGATATTTTGTCCGGGAAAGTAATTGCCGTCGTGCCGGTGGGCTCGGACCCGGGCATAATCCTGATCACCCCGGACGAGGAGTACGCCTTCGTGCTGAACCGCGAGTCGGGCGACATCGCGGTGCTCTCCATCGGATCGCTCACGCCCAACCGCTACCGCACCGCCGCGGTCTTGACGATGATCCCGGTCGGCTCCCGCCCGGTCAGCATCGCCTTGGAACCGTAAATACAAACGGGGACAGTCACACCTGTCCCGAAAGCAGCATCGCGCGATCTAGGAGACTCGTTCGGCAGTGGACAGCGGTGACTGTCCCCGCTCCTGCTGACGTCTATCCCCTAACGTCCGACGTCTGACGCTTACTTAATCTCCCGGCTCCACAATCTCCGGATCCAGAGCCTCGGATGACCACCGCTGCCGGTCCCGATCCTCCCGGGTGATCTGCCGATCCAATTCCCGCAGCATCTCATCACCGCTCTGCCCACTCATCGAAATCGGTTGCGTCGCCCCAACCCCGGAGATCACCCTGGAAGTGGCGCCCGCAGCCGTCGCGGAACTTGCCGGCGACTCAATCCCCTCACCCGAGGCCCCCGGCCCACCGGGCTCCTCCAGTCTCCGGTACCGGTTCAGCTCCTTCACCTCTTCCCGAATCTCTTCCAGCACCGACACCGCCTGGAACACTTTCATCACGCCCGCGATGATCATGCACATCACAACGATGCCCAGGATGTTGCCCACCGCTCCTGTTAGAAAAGCCACAGCTGCAAACCTCCGATCCTTCATCGGCCCACCCGGCAGAATGCTTTAGCAGGCGCGCCTCTCGGAATACAGTCGGCTAAATTCGGGGAATGGTTTAATGAGGTAACGAATCCCGAACCGTTTCCATCTAATGGACAGCGAGCGGACAACAGAGGATTATGCCGACATACGCCACATCCCGATCCGTCCTCCGCACGCTGCTGATCGCCGCCGCGGCGCTGCTGGCCGGCGTCGCTCTCGACGCGCAATCGCGCCCCCGGATTGACGTCATGGATGTCCTCGAAGGCGTCGAAGACCGCTATAACCACGTGAAAACGCTGAAGAGCACCTTCACCCAGGTCTACACCGCCGGCGGCCGCAACCGGGGCCGTGAGTCCGGCACGCTGTACCTCGAAAAACCCGGCAGGATGCGCTGGGATTACACCAAGCCTAAGGGCAAGCTCTTCGTCACCGACAGCGATTACTCCTACGTCTATTACCCCGACGACCGGCTCGCCCAGCGCCAAAAGATCAAGGAATCCGCCGACATCCGCATCCCGCTGGCGTTCCTGCTCGGCCGCCTCGACTTCCGCAAGGACTTCCACCGCTTCCTCTCGCACCCGGAAGGCGAGGACGTCCGCATCACCGCCATCCCGACCAACGAAAAGCTCCTGTTCACCGAGATCGAAATGCTCATCGCCCCGGACTCCTCCTTAAAGGAAGTCAAAATCACTGGCCAGGACTACTCGGTGATGGACTTCACCTTCACCGATGAGAAGATCGGGCTCCCGCTGAAGAACTCCCTGTTCACGCTTTACGCTCCCCGAAGGCGTCGAGTACGTCGACATGGGCGAATAGCCCGAAGCATCCCCTCAAAGCGCCGGCACACCCAATACAATTTGTTGGCTTCGGCAATTCGTCGCCACAGAACCGCCAGACGATAGTCTGCGGGCGACTTCCGGCGTCCGACAGACCTCGCCACCAACACCCGTAGCTTCCCCCCTGCCGCGAGCTGCCTAAAAGATGCGAAACACCCTTCAGAACCGCCATGCGGTAGCATGCGCAACGGAGCGGACCGCTGTACGCTCGAAACGCTTACGCCGATTGAATGTCGGCACCCCTATCAATCCCGCGCAACAGCGAAACAGATCCAAATCTCTGTTGTCCTACCCTGAAACTATCCCCGTTCCGCCGCACTCTCTAAACCAACCATCCAAATTCACCATGCAAAAAAGAACCCTCGGTAAGAACCTCGAAGTCTCCGCGCTCGGCCTCGGCTGCATGGGCATGAGCTTTTCCTACGGCCCGCCCAAAGACACGGCGGAGATGACCAAGCTGCTCCATGCGGCGGTCGACCAGGGCGTCACCTTCTTTGACACCGCCGAAGTCTACGGTCCGTACCTCAACGAAGAGCTCCTCGGCGAAGCGCTCGTGCCGTATCGCAAGCAGCTCGTGATCGCGACGAAGTTCGGTTTCGACATCAGCCCAGGCAAGGATCCCCGCGGGATGGGCGGCGCGGTCCCCGGCGTCAACAGCCGACCCGAGCACATCCAGGAAGCCGTCGAAGGCTGCTTGAAGCGCCTCCGCACCGACGTAATTGACCTGCTCTACCAGCATCGCGTCGATCCCGCCGTTCCCATCGAAGACGTCGCCGGAGCCGTCAAGGACCTGATCCAAGCCGGCAAGGTGAAGCACTTCGGACTCTCCGAAGCCGGCATCGATACCATCCGCCGCGCGCACGCCGTCCAGCCCGTCACCGCCATCCAGAACGAATACTCACTATGGTTCCGCCGCCCCGAGCAGCAAGTGATCCCGACGCTGGAGGAGCTCGGCATCGGCTTCGTCACCTACAGCCCGCTGGGCAAGGGCTTCCTCACCGGCCAGATCGACAAGGACACGAAGTTCGACAGCTCGGATTTCCGTAGCCGGCTGCCGCGCTTCACGCCCGAAGCCCGAGCAGCCAACCAGGAACTGATTGACCTGATCGAGGGCATCGCCGCGCAGAAGAACGCGACCGTGGCGCAGATCGCGCTGGCCTGGCTGCTGGCGCAGAAGCCGTGGATCGTGCCGATCCCGGGCACCACCAGACTCGATCGCCTGGAGGAAAACCTCGGCGCCGCCTCCATCGAACTCACTCCGATGATCTTCGCAACCTCGACGAGGCGACGACAAAGGTCGAAATCCACGGAGACCGCTATCCCAAGGCCCTGGAACAAATGACCGGCCTGTAATATGGGGCGAGGTTCAGCTTGCGGAGGGCTCATGCCTAAATCGCGCTCAACGGCTGCAAACCGCCTGTGCGCTTGGGCCCTCCCGCTCACAAACCGTCTGCAGCAGCGTCCCCTTCCAACCGATCTCACTCCCTCAGCACCGAACCGCGGCCGGTAAGAGAGCGGGAAACCATTTCCCCGCGGGCGATCTTCGGTTACCTTAGGCGTCGCTCTTGAAAGTCCTTGAGCCAGATTCCTCTCTGCTAACTTGCTCGAATCGCGCCTGGATTTTCGCTTGACCGAGACCAAACGAGCATCGCTTCGCCGTGATAGGCGCTGAATAGAATGTGGTCGGCCGCAACAGCGGCGTCCTGTAGGAACGATTTGTCCACCCTGGACCGCGCGGCAGGGGGGGCATTGCAACTTGTCAGTAAACAAATCCGGCGGAAGTATGCCTCCTTATACAGCAGGCTTGTTACCGCCTTTGTTGACAGCTGGACCACATCCGAGATGAGGTACACATACCTCTCTGGCGGATCGCCGGTTGATGCATGGCTAGTGGAGCTCTGCTTCTTCCCCGTTCGCTCATATTCGAAGTAAGGACCGTAGGAAGGGCCGAAGGGAGCGATCGAGCCGAAATATGGAGCCAATGCAATGGGCTTTGTTCGGTTTTTAAAACGGCAGCGAAGGTAGTCCGCGGTTCTTGCGTAGGCTGTTTGGAATGAAGGAGCGCTGTCGTCGAACCCCGTCCCGCGCAAAGGCTCAGAGAGTGCCTGCAAGGTTGTTTCGCTCGGTTGGAAATCGAAAAATCCAAATATTGTGCCGTGCTCCAGTGGCAGTTCATTCAACAACTCGAGCAGAGTGCTGCGATGCGAAGGACGGAGAGGGCGCTCTAAGCGCCCCCTGAGGAAGGCGACCGCTGGTTCGCCTAATTGGACTTGGTAGATCATGGCATTCACGATTGGTTACACAATAGCCTAAAATGTTCCCGGTCCCGATGTCGGTTCATATATACCGCCAAAGCCATTCGGATCGTCATAGATCCGACCAGTTCCACTTGGGCTTCCCCCACCTGATGGGTAGCGTGTGTAGTCCCAATGCGGGCCGTGTGGTGATTGATTCTGGCCGGCAAGTCCGTCTGGATGGATTACTTCTTGTCCACCGTCTGGAGTATCCCGTACGAAGCCTCCATTCCCATCATCCTCCCATCCACTACCATTCACAAACCACGCGCCTCCGAGCACTGGCCAACCATCGATTCAGAAGCGCAAGCGGTAGCGCGCGCCACCGGACTGCTCCTCCCTTGAGCCCGCGAGCATCGTTTGATAGATAGCGGGACCCACCACAATCCACCAGCCTCACCGCGCCAGCGCCTCCAACCCAACTCCCTCCCCTCCTGTCTCCTGACCCCACTCCTCCTAACTCCTATCCCCACGGATACGCTTCCCCACCCCCACGGATCTTATAAGTGAGAACAAACGAATGATGAACAATTGGAATTCCGCGCAACGTACCGGATCCCCCTAACATTCAAAGGCCCGGGATGGCGCGGAGAAGGAGGTGCATTATGTTTGTTTACTATAATCACCGCTTCGCGAAGCTGTTCGGCACTGGAGTGCTGTTCGCTTTGTTGACCGCCGCCACCGTATCCGTCCTAACCGCCGGGACAGTGTGGATCGCGGCCACCAACTCGACCAGCCTCGCAGTCTTGATGTTGGCGTTTGTCACAGTACCGGGATTGGTCCTCATGGGACTCGTGCTCCGGATGCTGTTTCATATGATCCAGTCCTGGCCGACGCAGGAAACTCGTCCGGTCCGGAACATGGCCCACACCAACCACCTGCCGCATGAGGCCCATCACGCAGCCTCATAAGCAGCTTTCGCCCGGCCCGCATGGGGCCGCCTGCCCCTCGCGACGACGACCTCCATGCGAGCCATTTTTCCTCCTCACCCGGAAATTCGGCGCATGAGCGTCGCAAATCAAAGGAGGGTGGGCTTCAGACCGCGCGATGCTTCAGCATCGTCCGAAAAAGTCAAAAATACCCAGTCCAAAAATATTTCTTTTTCGAGAGGGATCAACAACATCGCGATCCCGCGCGGGACCGGGCGTCCTGAACCTCCGCTACAGTGCTGGGCAACGGAGATTGAGCGCTCCCGTATAGGAGAGCTTGGTTCCACCTGAATCCTTCGGGATGAGTCCTGGCAACGTCGACCTCTGCTGGGCGGGTGTGCGAGCTATACTGGCCCGCCGGAGTGAGTATCCGGTGCTGCCCCTTGTGGCAGGGTAAACAAAGCAGGTCTGCCGCCGGCGGCAGATAAAACAAGGCAGGCCCTGCCGCTGTAGCAGGTTAAACAACGCAGATCGGGAGCTCCTTAAATTAGAAAATCCCGGATGATGGGCGGAGCAGTGCGCTGCACCATGCCGCTGTTCCGCCCATTCATTCTTGCCTGCTCGGACGACACGAAACGTGTGGGAGTTCGAAGCAATTCCTCCCTTCAGGGTGAGAGGTCTCTTCCGTCTCGATATCCGCCCCCATCCCCGAGCCATGGACTATGGGAAAACTCCGACCGAGAGATTCGCCCCCGCGCCGGCACCATCTTGGTGCAATGGCAAACATCTCCCGCAAGGCCACCTCCCCCGCGACCAAGCAGCTCGATCCATCGAAGATGACCGACGCCGAGTTTGAAGAAAAGGTCACCCAGCAAAACGACCTCATCCGGAGTGAACGGCTGAAATATTTCCAGGACACCATCCTCAAAATGGAAAAGCAGTTTGGGAAGGGCGTGGTGCAGCGGCTGGGTTCGCAGTCCGTGCTCCCGGTGGACGTGATCTCGAGCGGCTCGATTGCGGTGGACGCTGCGCTCGGGGTAGGCGGATTTCCGAAGGGGCGCGTAGTCGAGATCTTCGGCCCGGAGTCCTCGGGCAAAACGACCCTCGCGCTGCAAGTGCTGGCCGAGGCGCAGAAAGCCGGAGGCGCGGCGGCGTTCATCGATGCCGAGCACGCGCTAGACCCGGGCTATGCCCGCAAACTTGGCGTTGATATCGACAATCTCCTGGTCGCCCAGCCGGACCACGGCGAGCAGGCGCTCGACATCGCGGAGGGTCTGGCCCAATCCAACACGCTCGACATCATCGTGGTGGACTCGGTCGCCGCCCTGGTGCCCAAGGCCGAGCTCGAAGGGGAAATGGGCGACAACTTCATGGGTCTCCACGCCCGCATGATGTCCCAGGCTCTGCGCAAGCTGACCGGGCACATCTCCCGCCATCACACCCTGCTTATCTTTATCAACCAGATTCGCGAGAAGATCGGCGTCGTGTTCGGCAACCCGGAAACGACTACCGGCGGCCGGGCCCTCAAGTTCTTCTCCTCGGTCCGTGTCGAGGTCCGCCGTATCGGCGCGCTCAAGGATGGCGAAAAGATCGTCGGCAACCGGACCCGGGTCAAGATCGTTAAAAATAAGGTGGCAGCCCCCTTCCGCGAAGCCGAGGTCGACATCCTATATGGACAGGGCATCTCGCGCGAAGGCGATCTGCTCGATCTGGGCGTCCAGCACGGCATCGTCGAGAAATCCGGAGCCTGGTTCAGCTACGGAGGCGAACGTCTGGGGCAGGGACGCGAAAACGCCCGCGTCTTCCTTTCCGAGCACCCCGACACCGCCCGCGAGATTGACGACGCCATTCGGGCCAAGCTCCAATTGCCCGGAGGGAAGCATCCCCCCGCAAGCCAGCCGGATTCCGAATCCTCCAGCGATATCCTGGCGCAATCAGCCTGAATCGCGAGTTCTGCCGCAACGCACAAGGCCCTAGGCTCGCCGCGCGGATCTTCGTCCGTCGATTCCCGGATGGTCCCGCACGCCCGGATCGGGCCCGAAGGAAACGTTCCCGCCTCCCTATGTTCCGCGCCAAGTCAAACATTTCCATTCAGATACGGGCGAGGCACCCGGTTGACAGGCTCGTTTTACCGGTGATACCCTGACCCATGTTGGGAGAACTCCGTTCTCTCGTCAAAGGTTTGTTGATTAGATTATTTCTCGAGGAGTTGACGCCATGCCCTACAACCTGACGGTAAACGGCAGGTCCCAAACAGTCGACGTCCCCGCGGACACCCCGTTGCTCTGGGTGATCCGGGACGTTCTCGACCTTAAAGGCACAAAATTCGGCTGCGGAATCGGCCAGTGCGGCGCCTGCACCGTTCACCTGAATGGTCGGGCCGTGCGCTCTTGTCTGACGGCCGTTTCGGCTGCCGACGGTAACCAGATCACCACGCTGGAAGGCCTTTCGGCCGACGGTTCGCATCCGGTGCAGCGCGCCTGGCAACAGGTGGACGTACCGCAGTGCGGTTATTGCCAGGCCGGACAGATGATGTCGGCGGCGGCTTTGCTGGCCGCGCGCCCCAAGCCGACCGATGCAGACATTGACTCAGCCATGAACGGCAACCTCTGCCGTTGCGGAACCTATCTGCGTATTCGCCAGGCGATTCACCTGGCCGCGACGCTCGGCACCACCAACAACGGCACCAGCGCGGCTGCCGGGAATGCGGAATAAGGAAAGGAGAGAATAGCCATGAAAAAGATGCAACTTGATCGACGCTCCTTCCTCCGTGTGAGCTCCCTGGCCGGAGGCGGCATCATGCTTGGCCTCTACCAGTTGCCGGAAGCTCTCGGCCAAGGCAAGGGTAAAGGAAAAGGCAAGGGCAAAGGTGGCGGTGGCCTGTTCGGCCCCTCCGCTCCGCCGAACCCGAACAACTTCATCACCATTGACTCGAACGGCATCGTCACGCTGGTCGCCAAGAATCCGGACACCGGACAGGGCATTCGCACCATGCTGCCGATGATCATCGCCGAAGAGCTGGACGCGAACTGGGAGACCACCAAGGTCCGCATGGTGGACTTCGATGCCGCCAAGTATCAGCCGATGCAGTTCGCCGGCGGTTCGCTGGCGACTCCGCAGAATTACACGCCGATGCGTCAGGTGGGCGCCATGGGCCGCCAGATGCTGCTGGCCGCCGCCGCGCAGACCTGGAACGTTCCGGTTGCGCAGCTGACCACCGACCGCGGCGTCGTCTATCATAAGGCGTCCAACCGCCAGGGCCACTACGGGCAATTCGCCACCCTGGCCGCGACGCTGCCGATTCCCGATGCCGCTGATGTTCCCCTGAAGGATCCGAAGGACTTTAAGATCATCGGCACGGCACAGATCGCCAAGGAACTGCCGCTCATCGTCACCGGTCAGCCGATCTTCGGCATCGACCAGACGCTGCCCGGCATGGCCTACGCGGTCTACCAGAAGTGCCCGGTGTTCGGCGGCACGGTCTCCAAGATCAATAATCTGGATGCGATCAAGGCGATGCCCGGCGTCATTGACGTCGTCGTCGTGAAGGTTCCGGAAATCACCGACAAGGTCCTGCCGAGCGATCCGGGTCTCGAATCCGGCGTCTTCGTCGTGGCCGAGCAGTGGTTCCAGGCCAACAACGCCCGCAAGGCGATGGACATCACCTGGAACAAGGGCCGCTTCGGCGTGCCGGCGCACTCCAGCCCGGTCTACGCCGAGAACGCGATGCGCATGCGCGGGCAGGAGCCGATGAACGTCACCCGCAACGACGGAGACGTCGACGCGGCGCTGGCCTCGGCCGCCAAGAAGGTGGACGCGACCTATTCGTTCCCGTTCATCTCGCACGCTCCTCTGGAACCGCAGAACTGTACCGCCCGTTGGAACGCCTCCAACAACACGGTTGAGTTGTGGTCCAATAGCCAGATTCCTGGCAGCGGCGTGAACCTGGCCGCCCAGTCCTGCGAAATCGATCCCAGCGCCGTGACCCTGCACATGGTTCGCGGTGGTGGTGGCTTCGGCCGCCGCCTGACCAACGATTACGCTGCCGAGGCTGCCTATGTCTCCAAGGCCGTGAATCGTCCGGTCAAGCTGCTGTGGACCCGCGAAGATGACATGACCCACGATTACTATCGTCCGGGCGCATGGCATCGCATGCAGGTCGGCCTGGACGGCAACGGCAACGTAACCGCCTGGAAGACCCACTTCATCAGCTACGGCGACGGCACCCGTCTGGTAAACGCCGCGTCGCTTGGACCGACGGAGTGGCCGCAGGGCTACATCCCGAACTTCCAGATTGGACAGTCCACCCAGAACCTGGCCATCCGTACCGGTGCGCTCCGCGCGCCGTCCGCCAACGCCACCGCGTTCGTCATCCAGACGATGATCGACGAGGTTGCCGAGGCCGCGGGCAAGGATCCGGTGGCGTTCCGTGTGGCACTGCTCGACAACAAGCAACCGCAACCGGCCGCTCCCGGCGGGTTCGGCGGGTTCGGCGGAGGCGGCTTCGATAACGAGCGCGCCAAGGCCGTCACCCAGCGGGTTGCCGAGGTCGCCGAATGGGGCCGCGATCTGGGTCCGAACCGGGCGCTGGGCGTCGCCTTCCACTTCAGTCACCAAGGCTACTTCGCCGAGGTCGCCGACGTGGAGGTGATGGCCGGCAAGAAGGTGAAGGTGCACAAGGTCTGGGTGGCCGCCGACGTAGGCCGCCAGATCGTGAACCTGTCGGCTGCCGAGAACATGGTGCAGGGCGCCATCGTCGACGGCATGGGCGCGATGATGGGTCAGGAAATCACCATCACCGACGGCGCCGTGGACCAGCAGAACTACGATACCCATCCGCTGGCTCGCCTGACCGCGACGCCGTCGGACATCGAGGTCCACTGGGTCCTCTCCGACAACGCACCGTCCGGTCTGGGCGAACCGTCCATGCCGCCGGTCCTGCCGGCAATCGCGAATGCCATCGCCAAGGCAACCGGCGAGCGCGTGCGCGACCTGCCGCTGCGGAAGTCCGGTTACAGCTGGGCCTAAGTCCGATCGCTTGAAACACCTGAAGGGCGTGTCTCGCAAGAGACGCGCCCTTTTTGCATGCAAGAAACCCTCTCGGGCGGGCGTCAACCCCTTGCAGGATCGGAAAATTCCGCTCAAGATCGAGATTTTTTCGAATCAATCCGATCGCGGAAACATTTCCCCTCCCGAGTTCGTTCCATAATAGTAAGGTAGGTAGCTTTTGGAGAGCAGCGCACAGGAGATCACATCGACCGGATCAGGGGGCGGCAAAGACCGGACCTTTGAGCGTATCCGCATGGCGCTGATCGTGTCCTGGGCGGTTCTGGTCGCGGCAGGGCTGGGGATCTACTTCTTCTATGAACAGGCGCTCACCAGCAGCCTGGAGTACCTGTTCTCGACCTCCGCGGTGATCGGCGGCGGACTGTACCTGTTCTTCTCCTGCGTTCGCGGCTTCACGCTGATCCCTGTCACGATCCTGATCGTCGCCGGAATTCCCTTCATTCCGCCCACGCCGCTGTTGCTGATGACGCTGGCCGGGGTCGCGGCTTCCTCGGCGACCATCTACTACTTCTCGGAAATCCTCGGTATGGATGAACTGCTGAAGCGGCGCTATGGCCCCGAGGTGGAGAAGGTCCGGCGCGTCCTGGTTCGCAACGAATTCTCGATCATCACCGGATGGAGCATGCTGCCGTTCGTGCCCACCGACGTCATCTGCTACGTCAGCGGCACCCTGCGCCTCAACTTCCCGCGCTTCATCTCGGCGATCCTGATCGGCGAAGCGATCACCTGCGCGCTCTATATTTACGGCGGCGCGTACCTGCTGGAGTGGCTGGAGTTTTAGCGGACGGTTTGCAGGATCCAGTGGAACTGCCCTGCGTGAGCATGCAGGTGGTTGGCGCCTCCCTGACGGTCGGGGTTCTGTTTTAATTGCATCGAGCCCGAGCTATCACGGGAGGTCACGCCAGATCCAAAATCGTCTGGACCAGTTGGTCGTACTCCATCCCGCCTTCATACGCCGCCTGCGCGAAATCCTCGTCCTGATCCAGCGACGGATTCGGGTTCGCCTCCAGCACGTAGACCTGATTGTCCTCGGTCAGCCGGACATCCAGCCGACCGAAGCCGCGGATCTTGAGGATCTTGTAGACGCGCGTGGCAATCTCGTAGAGATGCTCATCGACGCCCGGCGCCAGCTCACCCGCCGGCCCGTTTGCGATGTTCCATTTCATCCGGTACTCGGGATCCCACTTGACCTTGTCGCTGGCAAAGCGCGGACCCTCGTCGGGGAGCTTGCCGAAGAACAGCTCGCGGTAGGGCCAGACGGTGAGCTTATCGTTGCCCAACACGCTTAGATACAGTTCGCGGCCGTTGATGTACTCCTCGATCATCACGTCGCAGCCGAGCTCGCGATGCAGAAACCGGACCCGCTCCAGCGCCTCGGCCTCCGAGTTCACCATGGAGCGCGTCGAGACCCCCTCGGAGGCGTCCTGGCCGGCGGGCTTGATGAACGCCGGATAGCGGAACCGTTTCAACGACCGGATCGGATAGCGGCGGCGCGACAGCCGGAAGTGCGGCACATGAATGTGGTGAAAGGTCAGGAGCTTCTTCGCCAGCGCCTTATCCTTGCACAGCATGAGCGATTCGGGGCCAGCGCCCGTGTAGCGAACGCCCAGCAACTCCAGCAGGCCGCAGACGTTGGGCTCCTGCTGGCGGTCATTGCGGAAGCTTTCGGCGCCATTGAAGACGACATCGGGCTTGAAGGACTCCAGCTTATCCACGATGCCGACGACATCGTCATAGACCGGGTACGTCTCGACCTCGTGGTTCAGGCGGCGCAGGCATTTGAGCACGGAGGCGTCCGCGGCGCGGTCTTCCCGCAGAAAGGAGGCGCCGGTAACGCGGACATCAGGGTCCGTTGGCTCGGGTACATCGTAGAGATACAGAACTTTCATATAGCGCAGCGGACAGATTACACAGAACGTTTGAACCTGCCCGTATAGAGATGATTCGTGACCAGCGCGGCAAGATACGCGCTCATTTCCATTTGCACGCGCCCCGGATCGGCTTCCACGGTGAGCCGCAGCGTCCGGCAGCGGCTGATGAACTGGTTCACCAGCATGTTGATGGTATAGCGGCGTTGTCCGGTCCAGCGCTGCAATGTGGCGACCAACGGCTTCTGCCGCTCGCGCAGGAATTTCGCCGCGGAAGGACCTTTGGCGACCCGGGGGACATCGTGATCCGGTCTCGTATCGGCGCCCGCACCCAGCGTGTGCCCCATGCCCGGCGTGCAGCCGAAGATCGTGCGCAGGTCCGCGTCGTAGAAGTCGGGGAAATCCTCGGCGTAGAGCTTACGGCGCTCGGCGTAGAAACGGCCCAAGGTGCGCTGGACGCGCTTGGCTTCCGTCATGCGGCGTCCGCCTGTGACCAGCGGCCTCTTCGATCCGATCTCGGCCATCAGTTCGGCGACGTATTCCAGTTTCTTGATCGCGCGCCAGCCCTTGTAGCGCTTGCGCCACTGCTCGGGGCGCAGCGTCAACCACACGGCGAAGGTCTCGGCGAAGTCTTCATCGGGATGCGACTGCGCATACCAGTTGCCCAGATAGTCGACGAAGCTCTTGCTGTAGGGTTTGGGCTGATAGGTGTCGGGGTCGTAGTCCCGCTCGCGGTCGCCGAAGATATCCTTCCAACCCGCGCGCGTGGACAGGCCGTAAGCGTGATCGATCGCGTGGCCGCACTCATGCCGCAGGAGCTGCTGGCACCATTCCGGCGTCCCGCCTTCGACCTCCAGCATCTGGTTGTATTCGAGCTTTCGCAGGCGCGGATGCGCCAGATAAAACGGGATCGCGATCGCGGGCACGTTGGTTGGCGTGAACCATTCCGTGCTCAGATAACACGCCGGTTTGAAACAGATCCCGCGTTTTTCCAGGCGCTGATAGAGACGCTCAACCTGAGTTTGGATGAAGCTATGCTCCAGCGACAAGGGCAGGTCACAGATGCGCAGTTCGAGCAGTTGCTCGTCGGTTAACTTGGTCCAGGCCGGCTGCGTCATCCTCTGCGTCGTAGGGTTCTGCCTATTGAGGATTGTCCTCAGGAGCGTCGCCGGCAGCTTGCGCGGCGGCCTCGCGGGATTTCCGCAGCTCCGGATAATAACCTTCGAGTTGTTCCAGGCGTCCGCGCGCGGCGGCGTTGTTGGGGTCGAGCTCCAGGGCTCGCCGCAGGGACGCAATGGCGGATGCATCGTCATACAAGCGCGTGAAAACGTAGGCCAGCGTAGTGAACCCGTTCGAGGAATCCGGATACTGCTCGAGGTTGAGCGCGGCCAGCAGTAGGGCGGGCTCCGCTTTGACGTTGGCCATCTTATTGACCACGCCATCCAGCATCTGCTCGCTGAAATCGTAGACGCCGCGTCCGTAAAAGCGCTCTCTCAGCTCGTGGTAACGATCGACGGCGGCGTCCCCGCCCTCGGTCATGGCCGTGTCCCACATGATCTGATCCATCGGTTTGGGGATCGGCACGCCGCGATGACAGGTGGCGCAGGTGACCTTGGTCGCCAGCGTCGCGTCCTTGCCGGTGGCGGTCTGAATCGTGGCGTTGAGCTGCTGGGTCATCTCCATCATCGCCTTGGCGATCTGGATCTTCGGGGTTCCGAGATTGGCGGCCGGATCGGGCGGAGCGCCGCGACGTCCGGCATGGCAGTAGCCGCATTCGACGCCAAGAGAGCTCGCGACCTCCTGCATATCCATTAGTGCTGAGGTTGCGCGCGTTGCGCGTCGGCGGGCGAAGGCGCGGCAAACCATACCGCAGCCGCGATCGCGATCGCAAAAGCCAAGCGGGCCCGGCGGACCAAAGTGATTGCACTCATGGGGTTCCTCCGATTATGGCAAGAAATCCCGCCGCGAAGCGCGGACCCCGCCGAGCGGCCTCCTATCGCCCCAGCGCCTCATCAATCGCCGCCTGCGCCACCGGAGCCATTCGCGCATAGCCCTCGGCGTTCGGATGCAGCCCGTCGCCGGAGATCCCCTTGGTCAGCATGCCCGTCTCATCCACCAGCGCCGAGAAGTAGTCGGCGTAGATCGCGCCGACCTCGCCCGCATAGGCCTTCATCCATTCATTCATCTTCAGGATCTGGTCCGGCGGACGTCCCGGGCTCATCGGGCGGCGCTCATAATCCGAGATCGGGGTCACCGAGCACAGGATCACCTGGATCCCGTGCAGATGAGCCAGCTCCGTGATCGCGCGAATATTGTCCTGCACCTGCTCGGCGGTCTGCGGACCGTTATTCTGCGCGATATCGTTAGTCCCGGCCAGCAGAATCACCACCTCCGGCTCCAGCGCGATCACATCCGGATACATGCGCACCAGCATCTGCGAGGTCACTTGGCCGCCGATGCCGCGATTGACATAGGGTTTGCCGGGAAACGATTCGTCGAGCTTCCAGCCGTCGGTAATCGAATCGCCCAGGAAGACGACGCGCCCCTCGAACGCGGCCCCGCCGCCTTCAGTCGCTCGTTGTCCTGATAGTAGCGGCCCAGCTCATCCCAATCCTGGAGCTGGCTGGCGAGGGTCTGCGCCGAGGAGGCCAGACAGCATCGGCCCCGCGGTGGATTGTATTCTTCCACGAGTTGGGCGCTGGCGGCAGTTGCCAGCAGAATTAGCGATAGAAGGATGGAGTAGGTGCGGGATAGCATGATCGGAGGCCATTATACCGGTGCATCGCTTGGCGATGCATGGCCTGCAAAACATGCGGATGCGCCACGAATCGATAAAACGCTAGCGCAGCGCGTCCATCACGCGCTCATAGGTGCGCGTCGCGTGCTCTTCCAGCCGGCCGCGCTCCTCCAGGATCGCGGGATCGCACTTCGGACCCACCATGCGCACATTGGCGTCAACGCAGGCGAGAATGGCTCGGGTGGAGGCGCGGATGAGCATCGCGGCAACCCCGACGTCGGCAGCGAGAAGCCCGCTCACCGAACCGGAAGCCTTGAAGCAGAGGTCGAGCCCGCTGGCAGCGGCTCGGGCGGCCCGCAAGGGGATCTGAATGGCGTCCTGAATAAGCTCCGGGTCGTCAGAGGCAATGAATTTCTTCACTGCGCGCACGTCGTCGTCGGCGGCTTTGCGAAGCTCGGCGATACGCGCCTGGGCGGCCTTGATGCGCTCGGCCTGGCCCCCAGTGATGCGAAGCGCCTTGATGAGGAGCGAGATTCCGATCGCGGCGCTCACCGATGCCGAAACGACTCCTGCGGGGGCTGGTTTTCGATCTGCGACAGATTCACAGAATTCATCTAGGCTTTGTCCCCACAGCGTTTCCGGCATGCAATCATTTCGACTGTAACAGACGCATGCCGAGGCCCGTACAAGTTTGTTTTTATGAGGCAAATAAACACACGCTATGACCCCGGCGGACCGGGCGCGCCTCGGGCCTCGTTCTCAGCGTCCCCCGCCGACGTCGACCAAGGCTCCGGTCATGTAGGAAGCCTCGCCCGACAGCAGCCAGACGATCGCGTTGGCGATCTCCTCCGGTTGGCCGCCGCGTTGCATCGGCACGGCGGATTTCAGGCGGTCGACGCGTCCAGGCTGGCCGCCCGAGGCATGGATCTCCGTATAGGTCATGCCCGGCCGCACACAGTTGACGCGGATCCCTTCCATCGCGACTTCCTTGGCCAGGCCGATGGTCATGGTATCGACCGCCGCCTTGCTGGCGGCATAGTCGGCGTATTCGTTCGGCGAGCCGAGCCGCGAGGCGATCGAGGAAACATTCACGATGGCTCCGCCCGCGCCGCCGCGTTTGGTCGACATCCGGCGGACCCCTTCGCGCAGGCACAAGAACACGCTGATCGTGTTCACTTCAAACATGTGCCGCACGCGGTTGACCTCCATGTCGGCAAGCGGCAGCGGAGGCCCCACGATCCCGGCATTGTTCACCAGCGCGGTGATCGGACCGAGTTCGCCCGTCACCGTATCGAACAGCCGCACGACATCGGCTTCCTGGGAGACGTCGGCCTGGATCGGGAGGGCTTCCCCGCCCTGAGCGCGGATGGCTCCGACGACCTCCTCCGCGGCGGCCTGATTCCCGAGATAGTTCACGCCGACCGCATAGCCCGCGCGCGCCGCGCGCAGAGCCGTGGACGCACCAATGCCCCGGCTGGCGCCTGTGATGATCGCGACGGGCCGGGGCATCTGTGTGTTTTCCTTCGCTGTTGTTGAACGTTGTTGGTTAACGTCGTTGTTTACGACAGTCCGATGATCTTTCCGGTCTCGGTATCGATGTCGATGTCATAGTAGCCGGGGCGCGTCGAGAGGCCCGGCATGGTGCTCATCGTACCCAGCAGCGGATACAGGAAGCCCGCGCCGACGCTGGCCCGGACCTCGCGAATCGGGACCGTGAAACCCACCGGAGCGCCCTTCAGCTCAGGATCGTGGCTCAGGCTGAGCGGCGTCTTCGCCATACAGATCGGGAGCTTATCGAAGCCCTGCTTGGTGTAGAGCTCGATCTGCTTCTCGGCTTCCGGCGAGTATTCCACGCCCCCGCCACCGTACATTTCGGTGACGATGGTCTTGATTTTGTCCTTGATGCTCATTTCGAGCGGATACAGGAACTTGAAGTCGCGAGGCTTCTCGCAGGCCTCCACGACCGCATGAGCGACGTTCACCGCGCCCAGGCCACCCTCGGCCCAGTGGTTGCTCATCACCGCGTCCTCGGCGCCCGCCGCCTTGGCGATCTTTCGCACCAGTTCGACTTCCGCGTCGGTATCGTCCTTGAACTTGTTGATCGCGACGACCACCGGAATGCCGAACGAACGGGCGTTCTCAATGTGGCGGATCAGGTTGGAGCAGCCCTTCTCCAGCAGCAGGAGATTCTCGGTGGTGTACTCGTGTGCCAGCGGCTTGCCCGCGACTACCTTCGGACCGCCCCCGTGCATCTTCAGCGCACGGATGGTAGCGACGAGCACCACGCAATCCGGCGTCAGGCCGCTGTAACGGCATTTGATGTTGAAGAACTTCTCCATGCCCATGTCGGCGCCGAAACCGGCCTCGGTGAGCACGTAGCCATCCTTGCCCACCAGCTTCAGCGCGAGCTGGTCGGCCACGATCGAGGAGTTGCCGTGCGCGATATTGGCGAACGGACCGGCGTGAACAAAGGCCGGGGTGCCTTCGATGGTCTGCATCAGGTTCGGCTTCAGCGCGTCCTTCATGAGGACGGTGAGCGCGCCGGTGACGCCGATGTCGTCAGCCGTGACGGGCTCGCCCTTCCGGCTCGTGCCGATCACCATCTTCGAGAACCGTTCCTTCATGTCGCCCAGCGAGGTCGCCAGCGCCAGGATCGCCATGATTTCGCTGGCCACGGCCATATCAAAGCCAGTTTGGCGGGTGAAGCCGTTCTCCCCGGGACCCTGGCCGATAGTGACGCCGCGCAGCATGCGGTCATTGGTGTCGACCACGCGCCGCCAGGTGACCGTATCCGGATCAATGTCCAGCCGGACGAAGCGGCTCTTCTCCTCCGGCGTCATCTCGTCCGGGTTGTCGCTCTTGATGCCCAGCCGGTTCTTGCGGCCGACCATGTTGCGGGCAAACTTGCGCGAGCCGTCCTTGGCTGCCGGGAACAGGCGGCTGAACAGCGCCTCGTCGGTCTGCGACGACTCATGGAACATGCGCGTATCGATCGCCGCGGCCAGCAGGTTATTCGCCGCAATGATGGCGTGAATGTCGCCGGTCAGGTGAAGGTTGAACTCCTCCATCGGGACGATCTGGCTGTAGCCGCCGCCGGCCGCGCCCCCCTTGATGCCGAAGGTCGGGCCTTGGCTGGGCTGGCGAATGCAGGTGAACACCTTCTTGCCAACATGCGCGCCGAGCGCCTGGCTCAGGCCGACGGTGGTGGTGGTTTTGCCTTCGCCCAGCGGGGTGGGCGTGATCGCCGTCACAACGACGTACTTGCCGCTCGGCTGATCCTTCAGGCGGTCTCGCAGCGAAAGGCTCACCTTGGCTTTCGTGTTCCCATAGAGTTCCAGCTCTTCGGGCAGGATGCCAGCTTCCGCGGCGATCTTGCTGATGGGATCGGGCGTGGCGGCCTGTGCGATCTCGATGTCGCTGGGCACAGGGGTTAGTAGATTCTTCAGTTTATGCGGCATAGGGTGTGGTTTCGGGGAAGGCGTTGTTAGATCGAACTCAAAAGGGTCATTATACTAGACGGTTTGAACGTGACCGCCGATTTTGGCGGTGCGCGTGGTCAACAAGCCGTGTCCGCGCGGCGCTACCCCGAGAGAGGATCCCATGCCAGAGAAACCCAACGCCGAATTCTGGAAAGACATCACCCCGATCGAGAAGGTCTTCCAGGCGCACTCCTTGCCGGAGGTCTACATCGCCGACGCCCCGACGGAAGACGCCAAGCTGTACGTGCCGTTCACCGAAACGGTGGGCTCGCGCCCGCTGTGGATTTCCCCGTCGACCAACCGCTGGTGCGACATCCTGTACGCCCGGCATGCGGGGTTGGTGAATCGCCATTACCATCCGCATGAGGTCTTCGCGCTGACGATCTCCGGCAAGTGGGGCTACCTGGAGCATGACTGGACCGCCACTGCCGGCGACTTCATCTATGAGACTCCGGGCGAGGCGCACACCTTGGTCGCCTATGAGCACGAGGATCCGATGAAGGTGTTCTTTGTGGTGAAGGGTCCGGTGATCTGGCTGGACGAGAACGGCGAATCGACCGGGCACTTCGACGTCCACGATTACATCAAGATGTGCGATGAATACTACGATTCGATCGGGATGGAGAAGGGGTACGTGAAGAAGTTGTTTCGATAGTGTTTTTGCAGTATCCTGCGGTGGCCCCGCAAGGGGCCAAACGCCCTCCGACCCGCACATTCCAAGGAGCTATCCAGATTGAGAAGTGGCGAACATAAGGCTGCTGAACAAGTGCTCCTCAATGAAGTGGCGCTGCGAATGGTGGCGTACGGATTTGAACCCAAGGTAAAGGGGCAATCCGTTTATCGCAAGACCGCTGAGGGACATTGGGCATTTCACGTGAGCTTCATTCGCCACGAAGATGACCTAGACGTTACCGCGGATGTCGCAGTTCGAATTGACGCGATCGAAGATCTCGTCAATCAGTACGACGAGGGCTTAAAGCCTTCTGAGAAGAGAAGAACGACTACCCTCGGAGCCGAATTAGGTAACCTCTCTGTCCGAGCCCCTTTGAGGTGGGCTCTGCGGACAACCACTGAGGTGCCAGAAGTCGTCGATGACTTAGTGAGAAGCTTTGGCGAGATCGGGTTGCCCTATCTCCAATCCCACGCAGGGATCGAAGAAGTATACAAACTATTACTGAGCGATGCGCCTGAGGATCGCCTGCACGCGCCGATCGTCGGGGCGCGATATATGAGAAGTCTTGCAGCGTCATACCTCCTCAGATCCGCGGGACTGGAAAAGCTGGCCGAAAAATATGAAGTCAGGCTGTCAAAGGTCAACGACCTGTATTTGGCAGATTTCAAGGCACTCTCGGCGGATCTTGTCCAAAGAAACCGCGCCAGCCGCTTTTGACCCAACTAAAGTACTTCATACCCAGGTATAATATTTGTTATACTTACTGGCATGAAGACTGCGGTTTCCTTACCCGATGAGCTTTTCGAAGAGGCCGAAGCCGCCGCTGAAAACCTGAAGGTAAGTCGCAGCCGACTCTATGCCGAGGCGCTTCGGGAGTATCTTGACCGGCGCCGCGGGGAGGAGATCACGAAGAAGCTCAATGAGGTCTACGCGACAGAGTCGTCGAAGCTGGATCCAGTGATCGCAGAGATTCAGGCTCGCTCGGTGAAGGAGGAGTGGTAGCTCGTGGCGGATTTGATCTCTCGAGGAGAGATCTGGTGGGCTGACCTCGGAACGCCACGAGGGTCCGAGCCCGGCTATCACAGACCTGTCCTGATCATACAATCGGATTTCTTCAACCAAAGCCGCATACACACGGTTTTAGCTGCGACAATCTCCAGCAATTTGCGGCTTGGCGATGCTCCGGGCAATATTATCATTTCGCCCCGGCAATCGGGGTTGTCCAAGCCGTCTGTGATCAATGTCTCCCAGTTAGTCACCATCGATCGTGCGTACATTGAGAGCAAGGTACGCAGCGTGTCGAAGACAGTGATGCAATCCGTGGAAACCGGCCTGAGATTGATCCTCGCACTTCAACAACCTATTGATCACCAAGCCTGAGTTCCACAAGGTTACCCTGCTTCCCCGCCACGGTACACTATAGGATTCCCAACAATGAGTACCTCAACCACCGAGCTCGTCAAGAAGTACGCGCTCCAGAGCACCTACGAGATCAGTTGCCTCACCAACATGGCCAAGGTGGCCGAGGAGATGGGCGCGAAGGGCGTCACCATCCCCCCGGGAACCATGTTCTCGATCGTCGACAAGTCGACCGATCCGGGCACCAAGGACATTGACCGGGTCAAGACGATCGAACGGTCGGCGCAACTGGCGAAGCTCGGGTTCCGGCCGATTCCGCACATTGCCGCGCGCCGCTACAAGGACGCCGACTACCTCCGCGGCATCGTGCAGCAACTTCTGGAGGTGGGCGTCGATGGATTCCTGTTGCTGGCCGGCGATCCGCGCAAGCCCGCTGGAGAGTTCAAGGCGGCCATGGACATGGCGGCCACCGGCATGTTCGATGATCCGCAAATCAAGACGATCGCGTTCGCCGGACATCCCTACGGCAACCCGAACGCCGAGCCCGCCGCCACCGCGAGTGAACTCCGCCGGAAGAACCAATGGGCCGCGGCGCATCCGGACAAGGAAGTATTCCTGTGGTCGCAGGTCTGCTACAGCCCCTCGAAGTTCATGCGCTGGGTGGACCAGATCGAACGCGACGGCAACAAGCTGCCGGTGCATCCCGGCGTCATGCTGGGCGACGTCAACGCCAAGTTCGGATTCGCCTATGGCAACTTCGTGGCGGACCGCCCCTTGGGCGAACAGATCAGCGGTTATATGAAGATGATCGGGATCGGCCTGGCGCAGGGGCTCGACGGGATCGGCAGCCTGATGGCGAACGTCCCCACCGGCTTCGTGCACAAGATGGCGGAAAAGGCCGCGGCGGACAAGCGAATCGCGCAGATGCACTACTACTCCGGATTCGGCGCGAAAGCGGTGAAGGAAGCGCTCGAAGTGAACCACGCCTTCGCCACGGGCAAGGATCCGAGCTAGGTCTCTTCGAACCGCGCAAACCCGTCGCTACCGGCACTTATAATTCAATGTTCCGGCCGCTCAGCTCCGCACGGACGATGCGGGCGCCCTCCGCCATCGCCTTCATTTTGGCGAAAGCAACGTCCTGCGACAGGTGGACGCAGCCGCAGTCGGTGAGCACGTAGATCCGTTCCGGCGGCAGGATATCCAGCGCCCGGCGGATGTGGTCGGCCACCATCTGCCGGCGATTCCACGTCCGGATTCTTCACGTCGATCACGCCCAGACCCAGGTCAAACGGCGCGTCGAACTCCTTGAAAAGGTCCAGGTCCTCGCCGCCGCGGCGCGCAAACTCCAGCGTCAACTGCTGGACGTTGGCATCCAGGATCCGGGGGAACAGATAGCGATAGCTGCCTTCCCAGGACGGCTTGCCATAGCGGTTGCCGTAGCAGATGTGAACGCTGACATGTGCGTCCACGCCCTCCACCAGCGTATTGATCACCTTGACGCCCCACTCCAGGTCCTCGGGGAAGCCGGAATAGTAGGGCTCGTCGATCTGGATGTACTTGCAGCCGGCCTCGGCCAGCGCCCTGAGCTCGTGGTTCAGTACGCGAGCGAGATCCGTCGCGAACTCTTCCTCTGACTTATAAAATTTGTTCTGGACGCGCTTGGAGAGGCAATGCGGGCCGGTGATGGTGAACTTTGCCGCATGGTCGGTATTCGCCGCCAGGAACGAATAGTCCGGCGCGAGCCCCAGCGACGACATCGGCAGCTTCGCTTCCACGGAGCTGTCGTAATAGTCGTAGTGGAAGCGCTTGGAGCGGTAGTCGATATGGATGCCGCCGAAGCGCTCGACAAAGTAATCGACCATGTTGTCGCGGCGGAGCTCGCCGTCGGTGATGAGGTCGATCCCGGCGACTTCCTGATCCTTGATGGTCGCCTTGGTGGCCGAATCGTAGATCTCGTCCAGGTCATGCCGGCTGATGCGGTGGGCGAAGTGATCGGTTTTGATGCGCTCCAGCCAACCGGGCATCGCGTAGCTGCCGACGATGGCCGTTGGCAGCAGAGGAAGCTCGCGCTCGGCGGTTTGCGGTGTGTAGATGCCGGTGGTGGTGGTTTCTTTCGCCATGATTTTTCTCGCCGTGATTCGTCCCTGAAGGTTTCTCGATTCGCCTCTCTCGGTGGATGCGTGGATTGGACGGCGCTATTCGCGGCGCGTGGTGTAGAGCACCGTCGTCTTGGAGTTTTCCCGCAGCGTGAACGGGCGAAAATGCACGTCGTAGCCGGAACGCTCGGCCACTTCTTTCAGTAGAGCACCGTTGACCCAGCTCAGCAGGGAACCGTCCAGCTTGCCCGGGCCGAAATAGCCTGTGCGGTACTGCGCCAGTTCGGTAACAAAAATATCGTAGACCTGCAGATAGCCGCGCGGATGGAGCAGCGGCAACGTATGCACGAAGCTTTCCAGCGCGCCGGAGCTCAAGTGGAAGCGGAAATCGCTGGGCGCGGCCTCCAGGATGTCCTCCAGCCTGCGGTAATCCAGGCCGTCGGGGAACGGATATTCCACCAAGTCCTCCAGTTGAACCATCCGCTCCTCCAGCCGGATCGCTTCCCACAACTCCTGCCAGAACGGAACGCCCCGTTCGGGTCCGCCGAAGTCCTCGAAGCCGCATTCCAGCATTCGATAAACGCGGTCGCGGAACTGGTTCACCGGAACTCCGTACTTCATCGACAGGCGCTCGACTTCCTCGAACGGAACATAGGCGCGGACCTGGACAAAGTAGATCCGGCCGTCGCGGCGCGCGACTTCTTCATCCGGCAGGTTGTCGTAGACGTTGGTCAGGTGGACCTGCAGCACCTTGTGCCGCAACTGTCCCAGGTCGCGAATCGGATTGAGCGCGTCGAGTTCCTGGAAGTCGCATTGGGCCCAATGCCGGGCAATATTCGGCCGCGCTTTTTCCAGCGTATCCAGCGAATAGTCGCCCAGATTGAAGCACACGCGCGGATAGTAATTGGTTCCCGCCTCGCCGTCTTTTTTCTGAAAGGCGTCCATCCATAGGCCGCAGCGCGCGCCGGAACCGACCCCGATTTCCAGCAGATGAATCCGCTCCGGCAGAAGCTGCTGCCGGTCCATGTCCTCCAGCAGCTTGTGGAACTCAAAGGCGTCCGCCTCAATCGCCTGGGGATTGTGCCCGTCCGAGGCTCCGCCGGGCAGGGCCTGATCGTAGCCCATGCCGGTGGCGGCCTCCCAGGCCAGCAGATTCTTCCAATAGAACTTGTTGAACTCCCAGACGATGCTGTTGCGGAGCGAACCGTAATCCTCCAGCCGGAGGCGGCCGCTTTCTTGCGGAGCGCCGGGTTCGGCCCGGCGAATGGCGCGCAACAACTGGTCGCGCAGGGGATCCGGCGAAACCTGGCGCGTATCAATATGGATATCCATCACCCGCGTCTGGCCGCGCAGCTCATAGCTTTGCGTCGCCAGCACGGGCTCGCGAAAGTTGTGTTTGTATTGAATCCAGTCGAGCTCGATTTGCAGATGCGCGAATTGATCCTGGGTAATCAGGCCGTCCTTCAGCAGGTCATAGATCGCCTCGATCACACCCTGCGTTTTTGCGGCCGCCTTCACCTTCAGGTGATTGATTTTCAGGATCATAGAGCACGCATCCCCAACGGGACGGGGAGTCCGTGGGCGCAGACAGGGCCCACAGGTCCAATTGGACAGATTGCGCGTTCCCCCTGGGGAATGTCAAGTCTGCGTGGAATTCTTCGGAAATTACCCGTTTCGGAGGCGTTGATGGCGTCAGGCGTTTGGAATCGGGCATCCGCAGCAGAGCGGGGTCGTACTATGTAGAATGCCCGCCGACATTGGGCCACGCGAGCAAAGACTCAAGAGTGAGTAACGATGAGTGCATCGAATTCCAACCAGATCCTGATTGCCGGCGGCGGTCTTATCGGCACAGCGATCGCCTGGAAACTGGCTCGCGCGGGCTATGCGGTGGTCGTGCGTGATGGGGACGATCGTACCGGCGCGGCGAGTTCGGCCGGTGCGGGGATGCTGTCTCCAGCAGCCGAAGCCGACGCCGCTTCCGGGGGGCTGCGCCTGGGCGTTGAAAGCCTGCGGCTCTATCCAGCCTTTATCGGCGAGCTCCAGCAGGACACCGGAATCGAGATCGAATTCCGGAACACCGGCTGCCTGATGCTGGGGGAGGGTCCGGACTTTCCACGCTTCCTGGAACCGCATCGCGCGGCGGGACTGCGTGTGGAGCCGAGAGGAGACGGCCTATTCTATCCGGAAGACAGCCTAGTGGTGCCGCCGGAGCTACTGAAGGCCTTGCGCTGCGCGGCTCAAAAACGCGGGGTCCGATTTGTGCGGGAACAGGTCGCCCAGCTGGAGACCACGGAATTCGCGGCCGTGGTGGTCAGCGCCGGGGCCTGGTCCAGCCAGATTGAGCTAACCCATGCAGGAGGCGCGATCGCGCTGCCGCGGTCGATCCCGGTGAAGGGACATTTACTGGCGTTCCGCCTGCCGCCCGGCACGATGACGCATTTCATCCGGCGCGGCGACATCTATGTATTGCAGCGCGGCAGCGGCGAGGTGGTGGTCGGATCGAATGAAGAAAAAGTGGGCTTTGAGCCGCGGATCGAGGACGAGGTCTGCGAGGATCTGCACCGGAGCGCCGCCGAACTCCTGCCCGAGTTGGCCGAATTGCGCCCGGAGCGTCGCTGGACCGGATTCCGCCCGCTTCAACTCGGTTTCGGCAACGGCAAAGACGGATCTGGCAAAGAAGGGGCTGAGAGAGACGGATCCGGGGAGGTTCCCGCAAGCTCACCAGGGCCGCTGATGGAGCAGGTTGCCGGAACGAACATCTGGCTCGCCTACGGCCATTTCCGTAACGGAATCCTGCTGACGCCGGTGACGGCCAAGCGGGTGGCGGGAGAAATTCAGGCGTTCCTGGCTACCTGAGGCATGGGATCCCTGGGAGCATGTTGAAAAACGCGAAAAATGGCGGACAGACACCGTTTTCGCGCCTCTAAGGAATTGATTTAGCGCTACCCCCTAGGCGAAAACTAGCTGTCTGTGCCGATTTTCCAACAGCCTCCTGGAGCATGGGCGAGCCGGGTTTTGGAGACCGAAGGCTTGGGAGGCCTAAGTTCATCGGGACCTAAGGCGATGCCAATTCGGCGTTGGCCAGGGTGGAGTCGATCACCGAGTAGAGCAACTCGGGGCGAATCGGTTTGGTGAGATAGTTGTCCATCCCCGCGTCCAGGCAGCGTTCCTTATAACCGGCAAGGGCATGGGCGGTCATGGCGACGATCGGCGTTCGCTTGCCGGATTCCTGTTGCAGGCGGCGAATGGCCGCGGTGGCCTCAAAGCCGTCCATCTCCGGCATCTGGACATCCATCAGGATCAGGTCGAAGTTTTCCTTGCGGACCATTTCGACGGCGATGCGGCCGTTTTCCGCGGTTTTCACCTCATAGCCGCGCTTTTCCAGAAGACGCACACCGAGCTTGCGATTGACTGCATTGTCTTCGGTGAGCAGCACGCGCGGGGAGCGCGGGTGCTCGTCGCCGCCGGGCGCAGGTCCGATACGGTTGGCGTCGAGGTGCGTTTGCCCCGGATTGCCCTTCTCGTCGTCGCGCGCACGCGCGGTTTCGGCGCCGGACGAAGGTTGCGCCTCCACCTTGGCACTCAGCGGAATCTCGAAGCTGAAACAACTTCCCTTTCCGGGTTTGCTCTCGACCCACATTTCGCCGTCCATCCTCGAAATCAAAGTGCGGCAGATGGTAAGCCCCAGGCCGGTCCCGCCGTATTTTCGCGTGGTGGAACTATCGGCTTGGGAGAAGGGATCAAAAATCCGGGATTGCACCTCTTCAGAAATCCCGATCCCGGTATCGCGAACGCAGAAGCGGTAGAGCGGCGCTGAATCGGCGCCGGTTCGATCCACCACCAGGGTCACGCCCCCCTCCTCGGTAAACTTGATCGCATTCCCGATGAGATTCACCAAAACCTGGCGGAGCCGTCCGGGATCACCCGTCACCACCTCCGGAATCCCGGGGTCGATCTTCGCCTCCAGTTTCAATCCCTTTTCCCGAGCCCGGAAGATCATCGCTTTACCGGTTTCCGAGAGCACTTCCCGAAGCCGGAACGGGATGTTCTCGACCTCCATCTTGCCGGCCTCGATCTTAGAGAAATCGAGGATGTCATTGATGATGGTCAGCAGAAACTCGGCGGAGCTTCGCACCGTCGTCAGGTATTCCCGCTGCTCGATGGTGAGTTCGGTATCCAGCACCAGGTCGGTCATTCCCAGAATGCCGTTCATCGGCGTCCGGATTTCGTGACTCATGGCGGCCAGAAAGTCGGTTTTGGCCTGACTGGCGGACTTGGCGGCCTGGACGGCGTTGTTCAATTCATCCTCGGCGGTCTTGCGCCGAATGAACTGCCCGATCTGCGAGCCCAGCGACACCAGGGAGCTCAGCAACCCCGGCACCTCCCGCATCTTTCGTCGGGAGAGGAATTCCGCCACTCCGATCAGGCTGGAGCCCGCCGTGATGGGGAACGCGCACGCGCCCTGAATCCCGGAGACGAGGGCGGCTTTCGCCCTCGGATAGTCGCGGCCGAACTGGTTGGTCACTACCGCGTTCCGTAAGGTCCAGACGCGGCCCGGCAGATCAACTCCCGGCGCCAGACTGGTCCAGCGGGTGACACCCTGGAACGGTTCCATCTCGCCCGGATCTGGAGGCCAGCTTTCAAAACACCGTAAACGCTGGGTGGATTCCTCCATCACCCATAGGTTGCCGAGCTGCCAATCCATCTCCCGGCAGATTAGTTGCAGGAATTTGGGCGTCCCATCAAAAAGGGATTCGGAGGTGGCCAGGACCCGGGTGACCTGATGGCTCATCTCACGGAGTGCGGCCATCTGCTTCTCCATGGTCAGGTCCCGCAGGAACCCGACAAAGACCGGCTCCCCGGCGCGATCGACGCGGCTAATAGACAGCTCAGCGGGGAAGCGGGCGCCGTCGGCCCGCATCGCCGTGACCTCGCGCCGCCGCCCGATGACGGTGGCAGCGCCCCCGGCCAGATACCGCTGCATTCCCTGGTGGTGGACATCCCGCAGTTCCGGAGGAATGATCGTGGCGGAGAGGTTTTTGCCCAGCACGTCCTTGCGCCGAAACTTAAGAATCCGCTCGGCGGCATCATTGAACTCCAGCACGCGCTCGGAGCTGTCGATCATGATGATCGCGTCCATGGATGCCTCGACGATTGCGTCGGCGCGCGCCCGGTCCCAGCCTTCCGCCCCCTCGGACCCGTGGCTCGCCTCCGCCGCACCGCGCAGATGAGCGCTCAGGTTCCGCAACATCGGTCCGGACGACTCGCTGGGCAGTTCGGCCCGCGGCATCACCTCCAGCGGGGCCTCGTCTTCCGCCGAGTTGGCGCTCAAAACAGACGACTCCGGCGATGGCCCACCCCCGGGTCCGCTGATGCCGAACAGGATCCGGTTCTCCAGCGGATGCTTCCCAATCACGAATCTATGTTTTCGAAAATTCAATGGGTTAGAGCACCCCTTCGTTCCTTATCGCCCACGGATCCGATTTCGTGAACAGCAGCAAGCCAAGTGCATCGGGAGGTATAATTGACTCGGTTTTCGGGCCTGGGCCGGCACGCACCGACGCACGCCTATGCACGGGAACTAATTACTCCAGAAGGGTTTGGCGAGAACACACGAGCGAGGAACCGGGCCAGGTGGCGAACCAGCGATTGAACAAAACGGCGAAGGCATTGCGGAGGTTTCGCTGGCAACCTCGCGGGCGCGCCGGCATTGCGCTCCTCTCCACCGCCGGAGTTCTGTTGGCAGCCTCGATCTTTGTCTGGACGCGGGCGGATCTGACGGCCGCGCCGTTTCAGAACGCGAGCGCGCCGGTCTCGCCCGAGCAGGAAGCCCGAGCCACCCTCGATAAATACTGCGTCGGCTGCCATAACAATCGCGCGCGGATCGGCGAACTTTCGCTCGAGATCGGCATGGACGATCTCCCGTCGCACGGCGAAACCTGGGAGAAGGTCATCTTAAAGCTGCGCTCCGGGACGATGCCGCCTGCGGGCTCGCCGCGGCCCGATCGCGCGACCTATGACCGGCTAGCCAACTGGCTGGAGACGACGATCGACGACGCCTCACCGGAATACGCCGGACGTCCGCTGCTGCACCGGTTGAATCGCGCCGAATACGCCAACACGATCCGTGATCTGTTGGACCTCGAAATCGACGCCGCCGCGCTGCTGCCCCCGGATGATTCGGCCTACGGCTTTGATAATGTCGCCGAAGTGCTGAATGTCTCGCCCGCGCTGCAGGAGCGGTATCTTTCGGCGGCGATGAAGGTCGCGGCGCTGGCCGTGGGCGACCCGGCGCAATTGCCGGGCTCGCAGACCTGGAATATCCCGCAGGATCTCTCCCAGAATCGGCACGTCGAAGGGCTGCCGCTGGGAACCGTCGGCGGAACCCGGCAGCGCTACAACTTCCCGCTGGATGGGACCTACGAACTTCGCGCGACCCTCTATCGCACCAACCTGAATATCCTGCGCGGACTGCAAACGGTGCAGCGCGTCGAGTTCAGCGTCGACGGCGAGCGCGTGAAGCTGGTCGAGATCGGCGGAGCCAAGGATCTGGCCGACATGTTCGAAGCGCCCACCGATACCAGCGAAGCGGTGGACGCGCGGCTGCGGGTGCGCGTGCCGATCAAAGCCGGGCCGCACAATATCAGCGTCGCGTTCCTCTCCGATGCCCAGTTCGCCGAGCCGGTCCGGTTGCAGCCGTTCGTGCGCAGCTCAGTAGATAACTTTGACTGGGCCGGCCATCCGCATCTGCAAACGCTCACCGTACAGGGTCCGTTCGATGTGACCGGCTCGGGCGATACGCCCAGCCGCCGCCGGATCTTCTCCTGCGATCCCGGAGACCAAGCTACAAACGCCCGAGGAAGACGCGTGCGCTCAGGGCATCCTGTGGCGTCTGTTGCCGTTGGCCTACCGGCGTCCGCTCTCCGATCCTGAACTCGAAGCGGATTTCGGCCGCGTGATGGCGTTCTATGAGACTGGACGGGACCAGGCTACCTCGGGCAACGGCTTTGAGCGCGGCATTCAGGCGGCGCTGGAACGCATGCTGGCGAGTCCGAAATTCGTCTTTCGCGCTGAGCCGACGCCCGACGGGATCGCCCCGGGCACGGTCTATCCGATCAACGACGTCGAACTGGCATCGCGCCTGTCGTTCTTTTTGTGGTCCAGCATTCCGGATCAGGAGCTGCTGGATCTGGCCGGGCAGAGGCGTTTGAGCGATCCGGCTGTATTGGACGCGCAGGCAAAGCGGATGCTGGCCGATCCGAAAGCCAAAGCGCTCACCGCAGAATTTCGCCGGGCAATGGCTGCAGCTCCGCAACCTGCGCAATTTCCAGCCGAACACGAACTTCTTCCCGGACTTCGATGACAACCTGCGCCAGGGATTCCGCAAGGAAACCGAGCTGTTGTTTGAATCGGTACTCAAGGAGAATCGCAGCGTGCTGGATCTGCTGACCGCGGATTACACGTTTGTGGATGAACGGCTCGCGCAGCATTACGGGATTCCGAATATTTATGGAAGCCGCTTCCGCCGCGTGCCGGTCACCGAGGATGCTCGCCGGGGCCTGCTGGGACAAGGCAGCATTCTGGCGCTGACCTCCAAGGCCGAGCGCACCTCGCCGGTGGTTCGCGGCAAGTGGATTCTCGAAAATCTGCTGGGACTCGCCGTACCGCCTCCGCCGCCGAATGTTCCGCCGCTGGCCGAGCAGGAAGCCGGCGCGAAGCCCAAGACGATGCGCGAACAGATGGCGCTGCATCGGGCGAGTCCGGTGTGCGCCGCCTGCCATAAGACGCTCGACCCGATTGGCTTCGTGATGGAGAACTTCAATGCGGTGGGCGCCTGGCGCGACGACGATCAGGGCAATCCCATTGATGCGACCGCGGAGCTTCCGGATGGCACGCAGGTCGACGGCGTGGTGGAGTATCGCGAAGCACTGCTCGAGCCGGCAGGATCTCTTTATTACGGCGGTGACCAAGAAGCTGCTGACCTACGCACTGGGCCGCGGGCTGGATTCCCGCGATATGCCCGAGGTCCGGCGGATCGTCCGCAAGACCGCCCCTGGAAATTACAAGCTTTCGGATTTGATCCTGGAAGTGATTCGCTCGACGCCGTTCCGCAACAATACGGCGTCGCCCGACTCCGGAGGATGACACCGGGCGGTGGGATCGGGGCTGGAAATCAGGAGCTCGACGCCGGAAAATAGGAGTAGTGATGACGTTCCTCACCAAGAAACACCTCGCGCGCCGCACGATGCTGCGCGGCATGGGAACCGCCTTGGCTCTGCCTTTGCTGGATGCGATGTTCCCTGCCCTGGCTCCGCATGCCAAGGCCGCCGCCGCGCCACCGCGCCGCTTCGGAGCGGTCTATTTCCCCAACGGCGTCATCGTGCCGAAGTTCCGGCCCATCGGCGAGGGCGCGAACTACCAGCTCTCCGAAATCCTGCAGCCGTTCACCGCTTACCGTAACCAGACCAGCGTGGTGACCAACCTGACGCGTTCCCATCCGGGCAGCCAAGTGGGCGATCACGCCGTCAGTTGCGCGGGATTCCTGACCGGCGTCTGGCCCAAGCGCACCGAAGCCGAGGACGTCTACGCCAACACGACGATCGATCAGGTGATCGCGCAGAAGATCGGGCAGTCAACCCCGCTGCCGTCGCTGGAACTGGCGACCGAGGATTTCACCGGCTACGTCGGCGGATGTTCGCCGGGCTTCAGCTGCAGCTACATGAATACGATTTCGTGGTCCTCGCCGACCACGCCGTTGCCGATGGAAACCAAGCCGCGGATCGTCTTTGAACGCCTGTTTGGCGAGCCCGGTACGCCCCAGCAGCGGCAGGCGCGTTTGGCGCGGCAGTCCAGCATCCTGGATTCGATCCTGCAGGATACGCGCGATCTGGAGCGCGGCCTGGATACCCGCGACCGCAGTCGGCTGTCGGACTACATGGACAACGTGCGAGAAATCGAGCGCCGCATTCAGCAGGTGGAAGCGCGCGGCGTGGATGATTCGGTGACGCCCGAGGCTCCCATCGGAACGCCGGATGCGTTCGAAGAACACGTGGATCTGATGTTTGAGCTCGCCGCGGCGGCGTTCCAGGCCGATGTGACGCGCGTGTTCACCTTCATGATGTCGCGTGAGTTGTCGCAGCGAACCTATCCGCAGATCGGCGTCACGGAGCAGCATCATTCGGTTTCGCATCACCTGAATCGGCCGGACAAGATCTCGCAGATGGTGAAGATCAACGTCTATTACGCAACGATGTATTCGCGTTTCCTGGACAAGCTGCGGGCCGCGCAGGAAGCCGATGGCAATATTCTGGACAATTCGCTGGTCGTGTACGGCGCGGGCATGGCGGACTCGAACGGGCACGTGTCCGATCCGCTGCCGGTGGTGCTGACCGGCAAGGTCGGCACGGCCAAGCACGTCGTGCTGAGTAAGCAGACGCCGATTGGCAACCTGTGGCGCAATGTCGCCGGGTCCTTCGATGTGCCGATGGAAACCTTCGGCGATAGCGACGGAGAGGCGAATGTCATCGGCTAGGACGCTGATCCTCGGGCTTGCGGTCCTCTGTGCCACGACCGGCTTGGCGGCGACCTTGCCACAGGCCGCCCTGGACGGCGATACGGCCGAGGTCCAGCGACTGCTCGCGGCCAAAACCGACGTCAATCAGACCGATGCCGAGGGCGCAACCGCATTGCTCTGGGCGGTACGGGCTGACGATGCAGCTCTGGTTCGCATGCTGCTCGGCGCCGGGGCCGATGCGAGCCACGCGACCCGCAACGGAATCACGCCTCTGTGGCTGGCCGCAACGAATCGCAATCCGGAGATGGTCGAGTTGCTGCTGGATGCCGGTGCGGATCCGAATCACCGCATCCCGGACGGGCAAACGATCCTGATGCACGCGGCGCAGACGGGACATCCGAAAGTCATCGAAGAGCTGATCGAACACGGGGCCGACGTCGCTGCCGAGGGCAAGTCCTTCGGCGAAACGGCGTTGATCCTGGCGGCGATCGCGAATCAACCGGACGCGGTCCGCACGCTGGTGGAGCATGGCGCGAAGGTCGACCATCGCAGTTGGGCGCTGCGCTATGACAATGACCGTTTCGGGCTGGAGGGCGTGGTCACGATCCTGCCCAGCGGAGATTTCACGCCGCTGATGTATGCCGCCCGCGAAGGTTCGACCGATGCCGTGCGCGCATTGTTGGACGCCGGCGCGGATGTGAGCCTGACTGATCAGGACGAGACGTCGGCGTTGCTGTATGCGGCGATGAACTCCCATTTCGATACCGGCGCGGTGCTGGTGGATGCGGGAGCGGATGTGAATCGGGCCGACCGGACGGGGATGACGCCGCTGTTCGCGGCTGTGCAGATGAACGTCCGGGGAGAGATCTTCGGGCGTCCGCTGCGTCCGCCGACGGGCGAGCTGGACGCGCTGAAGTTCATGGAGATCCTGTTCGCGCACGGAGCCGATCCGGACCCGCGCCTGACCGAGCACACCATCCAACGCGCGCATACGCCGGGCGAGCCGACGCTCGATACCGGATCGACGCCGCTGATGCTGGCGGCCAAGAACGGCGATGTCCCGGCGATCAAGATGTTGATCGCGCATGGGGCGGACGTCAACGCGCAGCAGGAAAACGGAACCACGGCGCTGATGTTCGCCTGCGGGTTGGGCCGCGGCGTGAGCGCGTTCGCGGCGGATTCCGGCACGTGGGATCAGTTGCTGGAGTCGGCGAGGACTCTGGTCGAGGCCGGGGCGCATATCGATACCGTCAGTGCAGCCGGGCAGACCGCAATGCACTTTGCTGCGCAGGCAGCGGATGCGAATTTCCCCTCCCCGCCGGATGATCTGGCCGAGTACATGCTAAGCCTGGGCCCCAAGCTGAACGTGGTCGACAGTCGTGGGCGCACGCCGGTGGAGATGGCGCTGGGCTATGGGCTGCGGGGTCGCGCGGGCGGTCCGGTGGCGCCGCGGCCACGGGTGATGGCGCTGCTGCGGGCGGCGATGGATCAGAAAGAAATGCCGAAGGTCGCGGCGGATGCGGCGAAGCCGGCCGAATAGGATTGGGATTCCTATGATGAGACAAATTGGCAGGATGATACTGGTCGAGGCCACGAGCCGCGTGCTTCTTGGGATCGTGGCGCTCGTGATGTGCGCGCTCGGGCTGAGTGCGCAGTCGGGTCCGGCGGCGAAGGCGGATCCAAATCGGCCGATCACGACGGTCGGGATTCTGAACGACATCCACGCGGTGCAGGACGTCGAAAAAACGCAGGAATTCTACACCGAGGTACTGGGCCTCCAGGGCATGATCCAGGACTTCCCCAATCCCGGCGTGCCGCTGCTGACCAATGCGCCCGGCGTGAGTTTAAAGTTGTCGATGATCCGCCTGCCGAACGTTCCGTACTTCTTTGAACTGACCCAGTTCACTGGAGTGGAGCGGATCGCGCGGCGGGCGAGACCTTCGGATCCGGGTGCGGGGCACCTGAAAGTCTTTGTCAAGGACATCAAGCCAGTGGTCGATGCTGCCCGGACCTGGGGAGCGCAGTTCCAGACCCAGACCGGCGAGCCGGTGGCGATTCAGACGACGAAGGGCGAGGCGAAGTCAATCGTGCTGCGCGATCCAGACGGGTATTTTATCCAGGTGATTGAACAGGCTCCTCCGGCCGGGGTGGAATCCGAAGGCAACGTATATCGCACCGGGCTGGGCTTCACGATGGCGTCAGCCGATTTGACGCGCGATTTCTACGAAGGCTATCTGGGATTTGAACTGGCGGGCGAGAACAAGTATGAGAAGGATCCGGCGCTGATGAGCTTGTGGAACCTGCCCGCCGAAACCGAGTTCCGTCGGCTGACCGGCGTGGTGCCCGGTACCGATGCGTCGATCGAGTTTACCGAGTTCCGCGATCTGCCGCGCGAGAAGTTTCACCTGCGCGTGCGTGATCCGGGGGCTCCGGCGATGGGAATCCAGGTGACCAACATCCAGGCGCTGGTCGGGAAGATGAAGGCAGGACATGTGAACGTCCTCTCGACAGGCGAGGAACTTGTGGAGTTCGGTCCGGCGGTGCTCAATATTTTCGTCGAGGATCCCAACGGGTTGAACATCGAGTTGTTTGAGCGGTTCTAATTCTCTGAAGCCGGGCACGAAGATCATCGTGCCTGGGTGGCAGGCGAAGGACAGCTCCTATCGCGCCAACGGCAGCGACGTGACCTTCACCGACGGTAAGCGACTGTTTCTGGGGTCGTCCAACGAACAGGCGAAAGAGAAGTAGCCGGGTCAGGCCGGATTCCCCGGCGCGACGGCACAGTTAGAAAAGGGGCGCGGCGGCCCGATCGGTGGCTGCGTTTTTCTTACTCGGGTCCGGTTTGGTGCAGACTTTGCACCGGCAGAGGCTACAATAGTAGCTGTTCGTCTGTTCGCCCATCGTGGGGACCTACGGAACGGCGGCTTTGCTCCACCGGCGCGAGTCCAGACGAAATCCACCCTCATTGGGCGGTTAGCTCAGTTGGTTAGAGCGCCTGCCTTACAAGCAGGATGTCCGGGGTTCGAGTCCCTGACCGCCCACCACCTATCTCCCCTGTTTTCATCACGCGCTCCCTTGCGTCACTACTTCCGCGAGATCCTCCTCCCGGCGAGCACCAGCGGCTTGCTCCAATTTCCCGGAACCCGACGTCCTGGCCGATGATCCACCAGCGGCGGCCGGGCAGTTGATAACCCAGCGTGGCATGCGAACTCAAGTGCGAGGTTGCCGCAGAGTCCGGGCAGAGGAGTCGGCAAAGCATCCAGCACGGCGGAAGCGGTGTTTCGCTCGTCGCCCGGGCTTGGGGCTGGAAGTGGGCCGATGTAGCCCGCGCCTGAAAGCCGGCCCTTCCACGCGGCCCAAACTTGTCATACTGTTACGGAAGCGGGCACACCCGTTCTTGAGGAGACCACCCATGCAAAGACTCATCCCCGTTGCAGCTCCGCTGCTGCTGCTGGCTACCATAGCCCTGGCGCAACCCAAGGGCATCACGATGGAAATGATCAGCCGGTCGCTGCCGCTCGAAGGCGCTCCGTTGGCTGTGCCCGGACCCTACAAGGTCGCCTATGGACCGGCCTTCGGCTCGCCCGGCCACATGGTGTTCCATCCGGAGACGCTGGATGCATTCCCGAGCAAGGACTCCCTCCCGGTGATGGTATGGGGCAACGGTGGCTGCGCGATCGACAGCACACGCTACATCGGCTTCCTGAGCACTATCGCTTCACACGGTTTCCTGGTGGTCAGCACGGCCGCACAAGAAGGGGCGCCGCGCCGCACCTCCACCGCCGATGACCTCCGCGCCGGCCTTGACTGGGCGTTTAAGGAGAACACGCGGGCGGAGTCGCCGCTGAAGGGAAAAATAGACCTGGATGAGGTTGCCGTCATGGGAACTTCGTGCGGAGGATTCCTGTCCCTCACGCTCGGCGGCGATCCGCGCGTCAAAACCATCGGCGTCTTCAATTCGGGCATTGCGGAAGACGGCGCCGGAGTGAACGCAACGCAGCCCGGCGCGGACGTGCTGACCAAGTTGCATGGACCGGTGCTGCTCATCAACGGCGGTGAGGTGGACTTCATGATGGGGCCTTCTTTGTCCACCTATGAAAAAATCACTAAACTACCAGCCTTCTACGGCGCGCGCGACAACGCCGGGCACAGCGCCACCATCTTTCATCCCGGCGGCGGCGAATTCGCCAACGTCGCCTCCAACTGGCTCCTGTACACCCTCAAGGGCGACAAGAAAGCCGGCAAGATGTTCGTCGGCGAAAATTGCGACCTGTGCACGAACTCGAACTGGGATACGCGGTCGAAGGGACTCAAGTAGTCCTAAGCTGGCTTGCCCTGTGGATCGTTGACAGGAAGAACGGGAGTTCGAGATGTAAGAGATCGTAGGAGGTTGACGCCGCGAACTCGCCGTTCCTATCCGGGAAGGTTTCGATGTGCTCAAACCCTCCCGTTCGCGCGCAGATGCCATAACTTACACTCAAACGACATGCTCAACCAGGGCTATGCCCACACCACGATCATCAGCAGTGAATACGATGGGCGAACCCTGCTCTCCCACTTGGCAAGCCGTTACCCTCACTCAACCGCGGAGGCCTGGCAAACGAAGCTGAACAACGGCGAAGTCACCCTCAACGGGGTTACCGCCACCGGAAGCGAATCGATCACTTTAGGCCAGACCCTCGTCTGGAACCGTCCACCATGGATCGAATCAGACTGCCCTCGGCACTTCGAAGTCCTGTTTGAAGACGGCCATCTGTTGGCCGTTAACAAACCCGGCGGGCTGCCCACCCTCCCCGGCGGCGGCTTCATGGAAAACACTCTCCTGCGCTTGGTGCAAAAGCGAACCCCCAACGCAAACCCGGTCCATCGGTTGGGCCGGGCCACCACCGGGATCGTGCTCTTCGCCAAAACACCGCAGGCGGCCTCTAATCTCTTCACAAACTGGAACACTCCCACAATTCAAAAAATCTACCGGGCGCTGGCTCAAAACGTTGCCCAGCGCGACGCCTACGAGATCCTCACACCCATCGGCCTAGTACCGCATCCGCTCATCGGGTCCGTGTGGGCCGCCGACCCAAATGGCAAACCATCAAAGTCACTAGCGCGCGTGATCTCACGCACCACCAGCACCACAACATTTGAGGTAAGCCTTCATTCTGGCCGACCCCATCAAATCAGAATCCATTTGGCCTCCATCGGCCATCCCCTGGTCGGCGACCCTCTGTACGGCTTAACCGGCCAGCCGCTGGAGACTCTCCCCGGCCTCCCCGGTGATGGAGGTTATCTCCTCCACGCCCGATATTTGAAATTCCACCACCCCATCACTGGAGAACAGATTAATCTTGAGGCAGCTTTGCCATCCGGATTCTCATCGCATCCGTAGGTTCACAGGAGGAATCAAGGCAGGTTGGCCGTTGAAACCTGAGCGATTCTGGAATTCCGAATCCTGACCAAGAGAGTTTTCCTGCACCCGATCATGGTGGTGATCAGAACTCCCCCGGAACGGCCCTTTATATTTGATTTGCGCTAGAGAGACTACGAGATGCGAAAAGGGTTTACGAGAAGGCCAAAGGCGAAGGCGAACGAGCCCGCAACGCAAGGCAAGAACTACATTACGCCTGGCGGGTTGGAGCGTCTTCAAGATGAGCATCGGTTTCTGCTCACCAGGGAACGCCCGGCCGTGAAGGAGGTGGTTGCGTGGGCCGCCAGTAACGGCGACCGTAGTGATAACGCCGACTATCAGTACGGCAAGCGGCGGCTACGGCAGATCGATGGGCGGATTCGCTTTCTCAGGAAGCGAATCGAAGCCGCAGAGGTGGTGGATCCGGAAGCTCCGAGAACCGGTCGAGAGGCCAGCAGGGCATTCTTCGGCGCGACCGTGCGCTATACCAATTCCGCGGGGGCAGAGCGAGTGGTGAGCATCGTGGGCACGGACGAGGTCGATCTCACCCGCAACCACATCAGTTGGGTGTCGCCTCTGGGGCGCGCGTTGCTGAATGCGGCCCCGGGCGACAACGTCGTTCTCCAAGCGCCGGGCGGAACAGAATATCTGGATGTGCTCGACGTATGTTACGAGCGTATTTCTGTAGAACCGTTCCGTGAGCCACCTGGATCCGAGGCCTCATCCAAGGAACTCTCTGGGGAACTCTCTGGGGAACTCTCTGGGAAACTCCCTGGGAACTCTCTCGCCGACACGGCCCCGATCAGGGTTAGCGAGGAGTACAGCAAAATTCCCGCAACGAGCAGGGAAGAAATGGGAGCTGACTGGACTTCGTTCCGCTATCTCCCCTGCCCCCGTGTGTCGCACGTGGATGCGCGTTCATACGCTTTCAGCAAGTCCCGCAAACGCAATTGAGGGAAGCTAGCCGGTGAAGAGGATCTCGCGATCGTCAAGCGGGTAATTTCTCAAATCGTTCTTCCACGGCGTCGAGGGTTTCGTCCTTTTTCGGAAAGGCGAACCGCACCAGGCCGCGGCCCAAAGCAGGAGAGGACGCGTAAAAACTGGAACCGGGCACGGTGGCGACACCGATCTCATCGATCAACCAGCGGGCGAACGCCATGTCGTCGTCACCGCGGCCCAGGTGCCGGAAGTCCGCCATCACGTAGTAAGCACCCTCGGGGACCGAATATTGGAAGCCATGTTTGTCGAGAATACCGAGCATGCGGGTGCGGCGGGAAGTGTAAAAGTCCTTGAGCCACTGGTAGTAGGAATCGGGCAAACCGACTACCGCCGCCATCGCCTCCTGCAACGGCGTGGGTGCGCACACGGTCGTGAAATCATGGACTTTCCGCAGCGCATCGGTCAGGTCCGGGCTCGCAATGGTGTAGCCCACACGCCAGCCCGTCACCGCAAAGGTTTTCCCCATCCCGCAAATGGTGATCGTGCGATCCTCCATGCCGGGGTAAGTGGCGATCGGAATGTGACGCAGGCCGTCGAATACCAGATGTTCGTAGATCTCATCCGTGATCGCCACGACGTCGTGCTTGACGCACAGGTCCCGAATTATCGTGAGTTCCTCCTCCGTAAATACTCGGCCGGAAGGATTGTGCGGCGAATTGAACAACACCGCTTTGGGGTTCTGTTCGAATGCGCGCGCAAGCTCATCAGGGTCGAAACGATACTCGGGCGGACGCAGAGGAACCCAGAGCGGAATGCCGCCGGCAAAAGCAATTCCGGCATGATAGTTTTCATGGGCTGGTTCCAGAACGACGACCTTGTCCCCCGGATTGACGATGCCCATGAGAGCGGCGATCACGGCTTCCGTAACCCCGCAGGTGACCGTAACATGCCGATCCGGATCAACCTCCTGCCCGTAAAATCGTCGGCTTTTCTCTGCGATCGCCTTGCGGAGGCTGGGCTGTCCCCAGGTCATCCCATACTGATTCCGGCCGTTGCGCATGGCCTTTTCGGCTTCGGCCAGAACTTCTTCCGGTGGATCGAAATCCGGGAACCCCTGTGCCATCAGGATCGCTCCCTTGTCAAATGCATAACGCGTGATCGAACGGATCACGGACTCCTGAAGGTCGTGGAGCCTGTCGGCAGCGTAGGTCTTCATGGTTGCTCCTTATACGGTTGCGTCTGAGGAGAAGTCCACTGAAGCAACGCCTTCAACGGACGGCTGGTTAAAGGCCATCACACTCAGATGTTCCGGGTGTTGCTGATAGCTGCGCAAGGCCTCAACGGACGCAAAACGCATGATCAGGATCAGATCCCAGCTGCGAGCATCGTGCAGAATATCGCGTCCAATCTCCAGATGCTCAATGCCGGAAATGGTGGATCGCAGGGCCAGCATTCTGCGGCAGAATTCTTTGATGTGCTCGTCGCTGGTGCCTTCTTTGTACTTGAGCAAAATGTAGTGCTGTAGCATGAGGAATTTCTTTTCGGATCGCAACCTAGCGAACTCTGGCCGCCGGCGGGATGGTGGACTCGGACGCATTCAGTTTTTCGGCCGCGAAGCCGGCGGCGGTTTTATACCGCAGCATGAATTCGTCCCGTTCCGCCTCGGGAATGACATCATCGATGTTTTCGAATACGCCGCCGCAACGGTCGTCCAGAAGTTTCAGCAGGCCAAAGGGGCCGGCTCCACGATTGCGCAAAACCAGTTGCGCCATCTCCGCCGACAGAGTCGTGTCATAGGCCTGCAGCGCCTTGGCGTTGACCCCCTGTTCGAGAAGGGCAGCGCCAAGCACCCGCGCATCAATGATGGCCTGGCTGGCGCCATTCGAACCGGTGGGATACATCACATGCGCCGCGTCGCCCAACAGCGCGACATTGCCATCCACCCAGGTTGGTATCGGGTCCCGGTCGATCATCGGGAACTCAAAGACTTCCCGGGCTCCACGCAACATGGCAGGGATGTCGATCCAGTCGTAGTCCCAGTGCTCGAAATGGTGCATGAAGTCCTCATGCTGGACCTGCTTGTTCCAGTCGCCATCCGGCCAGCCGGCGGAATTGTCCACCGTGATCTCTGCGATCCAGTTGATATCCGCCAGGCCGGTCTCCGGGTCGGGGGCCGAGATCGGGTAGAACACCACGCGATGACGGTGCGTCCCCAGGCCCACAAAGGAAGCGCCCGTGCGAATCGGCTTGCCCTTGGCGACACCGCGCCACATGATGGCGCCTCCCCACTGAATGGGAGGTTGGTCGGGATACATCTGCTGCCGCACCGCCGAATGCAGACCATCGGCCGCAATCAGCACGGATCCTTCCACCTCGGAACGCTCTCCATCGCGGCTTTCGAGGAAGGCCGTCACACCCCCACCGTCCGGGTGATTGCGATACCCAGTGACTTTCAGGCCCGTGCGCACGCAATCTTCGCCCAGCCGTTCCACGGCAGCATCGTAAAGCAGCATCTGCATCTTGCCCCGGTGCACGGAGTACTGCGGCCACTTGTAGCCGGCGTCGAGTCCCCGGGTTTCGGAATACACTTCATTGCCATTCAGACCGACCAAAGCCCATTCTTTGGTTTGCACTCCGATCGTATCGAGCAGTTCCGGGCCGAAGCCCAATTCATAGAGCTCGCGGATAGCGTTCGGCTGAACGTTGATGCCCAGACCAAGAGGTTTGATATCGGCAACCGATTCAAAGACGACGCAAGGTATACCAATTTGATGCAGCGTTAGTGCAACGCTCAAGCCGCCAATGCCTGCTCCGGCGATCACGACTGGAGATTTAGTCATTTTGTTTCCTCGAAGAAAAGCATTGTACTGCAATGCCCGCCTCCGCCGATTTACTGACGGCCCCCGGACAGCCGACTGCCTTGCCCCAGGACCCGGCTCCTGCCTTACCCCGGGAACCAAGTCCCTTGAGGATATCGAAACCTTTGTATACTATCTGTGGCCTATATGTATACTGGGGCCGGACCTTGAAGCTCGTCCCGACCGCTGGATCGGGTTCGCCCTGCTCCCCTCGAGACATCGGCGAAGTTCTACCAACGTGCCTGTTCGCGGCGCCGCGCGGAGAGATTTACATGTCGATCGCGCCTGCAGGTTGCGCATCTGGACAAAGCCAAGGAGACAGCACTGATGACCCGGAAGAATATCACCTCGGACCTTTTAAACGCACCGTGCACCCGATACACCCGGTCCATGGTTTTCGCATGGATTCTCGTGGGGATACTGGGCGCCACCGTCGGTGTTGGCGGCCTGCTTGCCCAACAAGGCAAGGGTAAGGGGAAAGGAAAGGGTAAGGGGAAAGGAAAGGGGGCCCCGGCTGCAAACGTTTGCACCGACTATAAGATGGAAGCATCCGGGAGTGGCCCACATGGCGTGGTCATTGAAACGAATTGCTCTCCCGGAATCGCCAGGGGCACCATTTACCGGCCCGCCGACCTGGGAGGAGACGAGAAGTATCCGATCCTTGCCTGGGGAGAGGGTGGTTGCTCGCAGAACGGACTGTCGAACGCGGCAGCCATGACCGAGATCGCCTCGCACGGATACTTCGTGATTGCGGACGGGATGCCCAACGGTGGCGGCAACATCCCTATGGGCAGTGGGGACGTGACGGCGATGGGCGCACCACTGATCGCCTACATTGACTGGGCGATCGCCGAAAACGGAAAGTCCTCCAGTCCGTACTACCAAAGTCTCGATGCGAAAAAGATTTCGACCAATGGATTTTCGTGCGGCGGACTGATGGCGATCGGTACGGTTGGTGATCCGCGAATCACTGCTTGGGGAGTCACCAGTAGCGGTATGGCTCGCGTAAATGACGACTTCTACGAATTGGTCCACACCCCCGTGCTGTTCGTCGAGGGTGGTGAGAGCGATATTGCCTACGCTGGCGGAACCAAGGGATACGAGACCATCAGCACACTGGATGTTCCAGTCATGTGGTTCAGCAAGGATATCGGCCACGGGGGTGATCTTTTCAAACCCAACGGTGGCGACTTCACCAAGGTCATTCTTGCTTGGCTCAACTGGCAGCTGAAGGGCGACGAAACAGCAACCGGCAAGGGCTTGCTGGTGGGCAAGAACTGCCCCTACTGCAGCGATAGCGCCTGGGACGTCAAGTCGACGCATATTCCGTAGAAAATTGGGCCCCAGTGACAAAACTGGACCCTACGGAAGTCTCTCTTTGGTCCGCGAAGATTGTCGGAACCCGGCTTGCCTGCCGACCAGTTTGGGCTTCCGCCTGAAGCCGTTTCGGTTCTTTTGGAAGGTTGGAGAACCCATGCCCATCAACAATCTCACGCAGCGGACATGCCCAACGAAGCCCCTGAGCAAGTTATACTCGGCTTTAGAAGTTCAACATGTCGGAGGGGCACGTCATGGTGGCGTGTGGGCTTTTGCCAGACTGCAACTCGTCATATTGGAACAATTTTTCCCGAAGATTCCATTCCGTGGGTCCACCGTTCGCTCCGGCGCCGGCAGATTTACGAGCCATGGAGGCGGCGGTGGCGGAGTGCGCCCGGGATCCCCTGCGCGTGTTGCTTCTGGGCGTGACACCGGGCATCGCCGGACTGCAATGGCCACCGGGAACTGCTCTGCTCGCCATCGATCGCTCCGAGTCAATGGTGCGCCAGGTGTGGCCGGGTGACATTCCAGGCCGGCGCCGGGCTGTTGCCGGAAGTTGGCTCAGCCTGCCGGTGGCAGATCATTCGCGGGACGTGGTGATTGGCGATGGATCGGTGAACTGCGTCCGGTATCCCGGTGATCTGGGCGATTTAGCGCGTTCGATCCACCGGGTTCTCCGCGCCAATGGCACGCTGATTTTGCGCTGCTTTGTCCAGCCCGCCCAGCCGGAAGATCCCGCAGAGCTCATGGAGCACATCGCAGACTGCGCTAGCTTCCACCATTTCAAGATGCGCTTGCTCATGGCGCTGCAAAAGAGCTCCGAGCAGGGGATCGCGGTTAATGACGTCTACCGCTACTGGACCAGCCGAAAGATTGACGTGCAAGCCTTGGCGGAGCGTACCGGATGGGACCGGACGGATATTGACACGATCGAGTTGCACAATGGACCGAACACGGTCCACACGTTCCCCACGCTGGAGGAGATCAAGTCGGTTCTGACTCCCTTCTTCTCGGCGGTTTCCGTTCGCGTCCCGGACTACCCAATGGGAGAGCGCTGCCCCTTACTGGTTGCGAGATCCTGATGCGGCGGCTTCCTCTAACCCCTCTGCAGAGCGGCCTCGTACGGGCATCGCTCCATGCGCCGGAGTCCGGCTCCTATGTTCTGCAGAACATCCTGGAGCTTCCCGAGCGCGTAAATTCCACTGTGCTGCAACAGGCCTGGAAGCAGGTCGCGGCGCGCCATACGATCCTGCGCGCGAGTGTCGAGGGAACCAATGCAGGGGATGCATGGTTGGAGGTCCACGATCAGCCCCAGACTTGCTGGACGGAGCTGGACTGGTCCGGCGTCCCGGCCGAGGAGGCCGAGTCACGGCTCGCCACGATCCTGGAGCAGGACCGGAGGAAAGGGTTCGACTTCCAGGCTGGTCCTCCCCTGCGCTTCCTGTTCATCCGCCACGGCTCCGATCGCGCCACTCTGGTATGGACCTATCATCACGTTCTGCTGGACGGCCGGTCGGTGACAACGGTATTCCGCGAGTGGTTTGTGATCTACGAGGCTCTGCTCGCCGGCGAGGAGGCCTGTCTTCCGCCGGTACGGCCTTTTGAGGAACACATCGAGTGGATCGGCCAGCAGGACCTGGGAGCCGCCGAGCAATTCTGGACCGGAGAGTTGGCCGGCCTGGCCCAGACGGCGGGCTTCGTTCAAGAACGATTTCGGCCGTCGGTCGCGGCTCATGCGCATGCCGAGTCCCCGTTTCTGCAAGCGGGATTTTCCCTATCCAAGGAGTTGACGCAGCGGCTCACGCGCGTTGCCCGCGACAGCAGAGGCACGCTCACGATGATTGTGCTCGGCGCCTGGGCCCTCCTACTGAATCGCTACAGCGGAGCCGATGATGTCGTGTTTGGCGTGGTCCATACGACGCGTCCGCCGCGGTGGGGCCGCGAATCGGCGGTGGGTCCCTGCATCAACACGCTTCCTCTGCGCGTGCGAATCGATCCGGACGCATCGTTGACCGATTGGCTGCGCCGGCTGACGGCGCAGTGGCGCAGCATCCGCGCGTATCGCTGGGCTCCATCCGACCGGGTCCGCGAATGGGGCGGGCTGGCGCCAGGACGGTTACCGTTTGACAGCGTCGTCGTCTATGACACGCAGAGCCCCCAGGATCAGCTTCGGTCCCTCGGCGGCAACTGGAGCCGGCGGAACTTGCGCCGGAAGCAGCGGACCGACCTTCCGCTGACCTTGGGGGCCTACGGCTCTCCCGCGCTGACCCTCCAAATTGGCTACGACGCGCGGCTCTATTCTCAGGAGACCGTTATCGGATTGGTTCACCACCTGCGAACCCTCCTGGAAAGTATCGCCACCCAGCCGGATACGCCGGTGGGCGCGTTGCCGATGCTACCGGAGGAAGAACACCAACAGATCCTCCGCGAGTGGAATCGCACGGCAACCGTTTATCCTCGCGATTTGTGCGCACACGAGTTGATCGAGGAGCAGGCCCGGCGCGTCCCGGACCGCCCGGCGCTCGAGCGCGGCGCGGAAACGACCTCGTACGCCGAGGTCAATCGCCGGGCCAATCAACTCGCGAGGCTGTTGCGGAACCGCGGCGCCGCACCGGAGAGCATGGTGGCGGTGTGCGCCGATCATACCCCCGCGGTGGCCATCGCCATTCTGGCGGTCCTGCAAGGCGGGCGCGGCGTTCGTCCCGCTGAACCCGCATCTTCCGCCGCTGCAACTGCGGGGGATGCTGGCGACAACGGAGGCGCGATTGCTGCTGGTAAACGGGCCGGAACTCGCGGATCTGGCGCCGGAGAACGTCGACGTTCTCCGCCTGGATGAAATCGGACCCCAGCTCGCGGGCGAGTCCGAAGAGAATCTCACGCCGCTGGCCAACCGCGGAGAACGCGGCTTATGCGATCTTTACTTCCGGCTCCACCGGTGAGCCGAAGGCCGTCGTCGCGATCCACCGTGCCCTGGTCAACGTTACTCTGGCGGTGACGCGCATCCACGGGACCACCGAGCGGGACCGCCGGCTGGCGTTCGTCCCCATCGGGAGCGACGTGGTGATCGCCGAAATCTTCAATACACTTTCGCGCGGCGCCACGCTGGTATACGGTTCCGGAGACGAGCGAGGATCGGTGTGGGAGTTCCTGCGCGGATTGAGCGAAAAACGCATCACCATGACCGGGATTCCCAGTTCGTGGTGGCATGAGTGGGTTGCCGCGGCCTCCGCTGGCGAGAACGCGATCCCGGGATCGCTGCGTCTGGTGGTCGCCGGGATGGAGAGTGTTCGTCCGTCCGCGCTAGTGGACTGGAGACGTCTGGCCGCCGATCGCGTGCGCTGGCTCAATGCCTACGGTCCAACGGAGACCACGCTGCAGTCGGTGATCTATGAAGCCGGATCGTCGGAGTGGGAAGGCGACCTGGTGCCAATTGGGCGGCCGATCGCCAATACACGCGTGTACGTGCTGGATCGTCGCGGACGCCCCGTGCCGCCCGGTGTTGCCGGGGAGCTTTTCATTGGCGGTGACGGCGTGTCGCGCGGCTACCTGGGCAAGCCGGAACTGACCGCGGATCGCTTCGTGCCGGATCCATTCGCCGAGAGCGACGGCCGCCTCTACCGGACCGGCGACGTCGTGTTCTGGCTCCCCGACGGCAACCTGGTCTTTATAGGACGCGCCGACCGGCAGGTGAAGATTCGCGGCTATCGCGTGGAACTCGATGGCATTGAGGCGATTCTCGCCGAGCATCCAGCCGTGCGGCAATGCGCGGTCGTCCTTGCGGGCGAGCCAAACGCGGAGCGGCTCACCGCATTCGTTGCCGCGGATTCAAACGACCCCGACGTAGAGGAATTGCGCAGGCATATGGCCACCCGGTTGCCGGCTCATGCCGTGCCAGCATCGATCGCCGTCTTGCCGCGGTTGCCGCTTACCGCCAGCGGAAAAATTGACCGCGAAGCCTTGCAACGGGAACACTCGGCTGAAGCAGCCGAACCCGTGCACCGTTACTCCTGCTCGCCGGTGGCATGGCAGCTTCTGCGGATCTGCGGCGAATTGCTTCCAAACCAATCGCCCGGGTTCGCGGACAACCTGTTTGACGCCGGGTTGGATTCTCTGCTGGCGGCCAGACTGGTCTCCCGAATCGAGGACGAGTTCGGAACACAGATCTCCTTCAGCCGGATCTTTGAATTCCCCACGATCGAACGTCTGGCGGGCTTCCTGGAAGCCGCGGCGCTTGAGGACGGACACGCTCCCGAGGAACCTCTCGCCATCCACCCTTTGCAGCCACACGGCGACTTGGCGCCGCTATTTATTCCTGGAAGCGGACCGTTTCTCTGGCCCTTGGCCAAGCGCCTCGGGCGCCCCGTACTGGGGTTGGTCGACCCCGAAGCGCCGCCAGAACTGACGCTCGAAGAGTACGCGGCCCGGTATGCACAGACCTTGCGTAAAGTGCGTCCTCACGGTCCGTACGCGCTTGCCGGCTGGTGCGTTCACGGCAATGCCGCCTACGCCATCGCGCAGCATCTTCGTGCCGAAGGCGAGGAAGTGGCCCTGCTGATTCTTCTGGATGCCGTCAATTATGCGGCAAGGCCTGCTCTGCCGCCCCTGGTCCGGATGCGCAACTGGATGCAGCACAACGCCAACCTCGTGCGTTTCCATGGCCGCCAGCTATCGCGGCGATCGCGCGAGGCCCGGGCCACCTATCTCCGCGAGCGCGCGAATGCGGTCCACAAACGCTTTAGCCTGATTGCCTCGTTCACCCGGCACTCCGTAGAGCAACGCCTCGGCGTGGAAACGGGAATGCAAGCCGATTTCCCCAAACTCGTCTTTGCGGCGCACCACTACTCTCCCAAGCCCTATGAGGACCGAATCCTGCTCGTGCAGCAAACCGAACGCCCGGCTGCCGGAGAAGCCGGTTGGAGCATCCAGGGGAAAGGCAGCTTAGAGGTCGGGTCGGTGACCGGAGGACACCGCTCTATGTTCGAAGAACCGAATGTGGAAACTCTCGCGGAGCTACTGCGGTCCCACTTGGCAGATGCCTTTGGGGGGCAGTGAAGCCGCGTGTTCCTGCCGTCGTTTGCGATCAACTTTCCAGACAAATCGAGGGACCCGCTCACACAAATGGGGTAGTGCCATCCCGGAGGTTCCTCACGTACGATTCTTTAAACTCCTCGATCGCTTAAACAATTCCAAGCAGCCGACAACAGGCGAGACATAACTCGTATTGTTACGTAGTCCAGGAGCTGCATGGGGGAAGCCTCCAGTAGGTTTCGCTGATCTCGCGCGTCCCTGTCGCCGGATTCTGGGACCCCAAAATATCTAAATAAACCCAGAGGAATCAAACCATTAGGGGGAAGGTGCCCACCCTTCGTTCAATTTCCGTGATTCAGACTATCCTATAATCTATATTGTGCCCGATTGATAGAGCGTTCATACTGTCGTGCAAACAACACGGCTCTCTTCACCGGTGATACGGATCACAGTAGGGTAGGTATGCCCTGAAATATCCGAAAAACTTCGGAGCTGCGCACTTGCCGAGGGACTACGGGAGCTGTCGGCCGAGATCGACCAGGGAAGGCCAACGAAACGCTCGATGTTCATGAGCATTGCGAAAATATGGAAGGCCGCACCTGCGATCGGCGTGTTACTGGTGTCGGTGAGTTGCTCTTCCACGCGGGAACCCAATCAGGCACTACTGGAACAACATCGCAATCTCGGCAAAGCATTCTACGAAAATCCCACCACCCAGGATGAGGCGGTCGCGGAATTCGAGGAGGCGCTGCGACTGGCTCCGGATTCGGTTCGCGAAAAGCTCAACTATGCCTTGGCGCTTCTGAATGCCGGCCGGGAACAGGAAGCAGTCGCGCTGCTCCAGGAAGTCCAGAGCGAAGATCCAAGCCTGCCGTACACCTGGTTCAATCTCGGCCTGTACGACAAGCAGCAAGGCGATACCGACGAGGCGATCCGGCAATTCGAGGGGATGACCGAGCGGACGCCGGAGGAAGCGACCGGATATTACCAGCTCGGCACGTTGTATCGGCAAGTTGGACGGAATACCGAGGCGCGGGCGGCGTTCGAGCGGGCGGCGGAGCTCGATCCGCTGTTAGCGGCGGCTCGGTTCCAGCTCTACAACCTGGTTCGTCTGGACGAGGACGAAGCCGAAGCGGCTCCATACCTCGCAGAATTCGAGCGGCTTCAGGAGCTCCAAAAAGACTGGGTGGTTCCCGAGGATGTCGAATGGAGCGTCTATTCCGAGATCTACGATCCGCCGGCCGAGCGGACGGTTCCCACCGAGGCGCCTCCGCCTACGTATAGCGAGATCACGCTGCCCGGCACTATCGACCCCAAGACCGCGGGCCTGGCGTTGATCGATGCGAAGGGCACCGGGGAGACCGACTTGCTCGCCTGGTCGTCCGCGGGCGTTCATCTTTATGCGCGCGGAACTGAGCCGGTCAAGACCGCGCTGGACGATCTGACCGGGGTCGTCCAGGTTGCACCGGGAGATATTAATAATGATGGACTGCCGGATCTCGCGGTGTTGACCGATGCGGGTCCCCAGCTTTGGCGCAACACCGGCGGGGACTTCTTGCGGCAACCGGCCGATCTTCCCCCGCGCGCGTTCCAGCGGGCGGTTTGGATTGACTACGATCACGACTACGATCTGGACCTGATCCTGTTCAGCGGCTCGCCCGCGCTGCTGCGCAATCAAGGCGAAGCGGGCTGGGCCGATCGGACTAGCGACTTCCCGTTCGTTCCGATGGGTGGGGGCGGAGGCGGAAACGGTCCGGTCAAAGTCATCGACGCTGATAAGTTGCGCATTGATCCGGACGGCAAAGGTTTCGATTTGGCCGTGTTTTACAGCCAGGGCGAGCCGACCCTGTATCGGGATCTGCTCGGCGGCCGGTACGTCGCTGAGCCTTTTGAAGGAACTCCGCCGCCGGCGGACGAAATCGACGCGGACTTTGACGCGGATGGCGGACTCGATCGCGTGGAAATCGCGGCCGATCGGATCCGTTCATTTCCTGCATAACGATGATCCCGATGCGCGCACCTGGATTCGCGTCCGGCTCGAAGGCGTGCGGGCTCTGAAAATCGCCGAGGACGCGCAAATCGAAATCAAAGCCCGCAACCTTTACCGGCGCGCGCTGTATGAAGGCGTCCCGCTGACGTTCGACACCGGCGATGCGGAGTCGGTGGACGTCGTGAGGATCACCTGGCCGAACGGGCTGATTCAGAACGAGGTCCGGCAGGCGACCAACGCAACCTACACCTATGAAGAGGAGCAGCGGCTATCGGGCTCCTGCCCCATGATCTGGACCTGGAACGGCGAAAAGTTCGTGTTCATCACTGACGTGTCTGGGCGTCGCGCCGCTGGGAGCCAGTGACGGCGAAGGAAGCTATTTCCCGGTGGATCACGACGAGTATGTGCACATCCCGGCGGGTGCGCTGAAGGCGATGGATGGCATCTATGAGATCCGCGTGACCGAGGAGTTGAGCGAAGTCGCGTATCTGGATCAGGTGGAGCTGTACGCAGTGGATCATCCGGCGGGTACGGCGATCTTCACCAATGAGAAATTCGTCGGGCCGCCCTATCCGGAGTTTCGTTTATATAGCGTTGACCAGCGCGTTTATCCCGAATCCGCGCGCGATGATGCGGGTCGTGATGTGCGGTCGCGGCTGACGGCGCGCGACCAAACATATCCGGATCAGTTTAGGCGTTCTGTGACCGGCGTGGCGGATCCGCATTATCTGGAACTCGATTTCGGCTCGGCGGATGAAGCTGGGCCGGCGGTCCTATTGCTGAACGGCTGGGTCGATTGGCCGGACGGCAGCACGTTCCGCCAGGCCTCGCAGGAGCTCGCGGGCGGGCTGGTGGTTCCGTACTTGCAGGTTCAAGACGCGCAGGGGAATTGGCAAACGGTCAACGCGGACATGGGCATGCCGGCGGGCAAGCCAAAGACGATCGCGGTGCCGGTGGAGTTTCCGTCGGCAAGCCGCAAGGTCCGCATCGGAACAAACCTAAGCGTTTATTGGGATGAGATTTTCCTAAGCGAAGGCGATGCGCCGGTGCCCGCGGGTCTGCAAACGTTGCCGCTGCTGTCCTCGAATCTCCGGTTCCGCGGCTTCTCCGAGTCGCACATTCACCCCGAGCGCAAGCAGCCCGACACCTTCGTTTACCAGCACGTGTCGCCGACATCCTATTGGAATCCGACGCCCGGGCTTTATACACGCTACGGAAACGTGAACGAATTATTGGATACAGTGGATGACCGCATGGTGATCATGGGTTCCGGCGACGAGGTTCGGCTGCGGTTCCGGGCGGATGCTCTCGCACCGCCTCGGGAAGGCTGGGAACGGGACTTCCTGCTGAAGGTGGACGGGTGGGCCAAGGATCGCGATCCGAACACTGCCCATTCTTCAAGCGTCGAGCCCCTGCCGTTCCATGACATGTCGCAGTATCCGTACGACGCGGCGGAATCCTATCCCGACGATGCGGCTCATCGGCAGTATCGGGAAGAATACAACACGCGGCCGGCTCTGGTGCTGATTCGTCCGCTGGAAATCAGTGAGGTGCGCCGTTGAATTTGCAGAACGCGAAATGGCGGAACGTATTGTTGATCGTCCTGCTGGCCAACGCGGCCTACATCGCGGCGCTGCCTTCCGCAACGTTGTTCTACGTCGCGAACGTGCTGCTGCATATTGTGGTTGGCGTGGCGGGGGTCGCGGTGCTGGCGTGGCAGTACAAGAAGCAACCCCTGGGTCGCGATCCTGCTGCTGGCGGCGATTCTTAGGCGGATATCTCACCGTGGTCGGAGCAACCTCGGATCATCGCACGGCGCTTGCTGTCGCACGTCGCGCTGGGCACGGTTGGACTTGCGATTTTGCTGCCCGGGAAATCGTGGCGCGGATCGGTCGCGGTTCTCGCGGTCGCGGCAGCCGTCCTTCGCTTCGGCCTACCCGCCGAGACGATTCAGAATACCCAGGAAGTTCCCCTCACGATGGCCCAGGAAGGCGCGGGTCCGGATTCGCCCTTCTGGCCGTCGGGCGCGAACACCAACACCAACGGCCTGATTCCTTCGGACTTCTTCATGGAGTCCAACAAGTGCGGCGAATGCCACCAGGACATCTACGAGCAATGGAAGAGCTCGATGCACCATTTTGCATCGTTCAACAACCAGTTCTATCGGCGCTCCATTGAACATATGCAGGAGCTGAGCGGCACCGAAGGCAGCAAGTGGTGCGCCGGATGCCATGATCACGCGGTCTTCTTCAACGGCCGCTTCGACAAGCCCATCAAGGATCAGGTGGAGACTCCGGAGGCGCAGAACGGACTGGGTTGCGTCTCCTGCCATTCGATCACCCATGTGAACGGGACTGTGGGCAACGCGTCCTTCACGATTCGGTATCCGCCGCTGCATGAGTTGGCGTCCAGCGAGACTCCTCTGGTGAAGGCCGCGAGCGAGTACCTGACCTATCTGAATCCGGAGCCGCATCGGCAGACCTTTATTCGGCCGTTCATGCGCAACAACAGCGAGTTTTGCGCCACCTGCCACAAGGTCCACCTGGATCAGCCAGTGAACAACTACCGCTGGTTCCGCGGCTTTAATGAATACGATAACTGGCAGGCGAGCGGCGTCTCCGGCCAAGGCGCGCGATCGTTCTACTATCCTGAGCAGTCGGCGACCTGCAACACGTGCCACATGCCGCTGGTGGCTTCGAATGATCCCGGAAACCACGACGGCATGGTCCACTCGCACCGGTTCGCGGCGGCGAACACCGCGGTTCCCACGGTGAATCAAGATCAGGAGCAGCTCGACGCCGCCACGGAATTCCTGCAGTCGGGATTCATCACCGTGGATCTGTTCGCCGCCACCGAAGTTCCTCCCAATGAGCAGGGCAAAGTGGAGATGCGCCGGCTGGACAGCGACGTCCCGCAGCTATCCTCCACCTTCGCGGTTGGCGAAGAAGCCCAATCGAACGGCCCGGTCGTGATTCGTGAAGTCGGCCAGGTGGCCGCCCCGCTGGATGCGCCCGACGTTCGCTTCGCACCGGGGGCCACGGTACGCGTCGACGCTGTGGTGCGTACGCGGAAAATCGGCCATTTCTTCCCCGGCGGCACGGTGGATCCGTTCGACGTATGGCTGGAGTTCAAGGCCCTCGATGCGAACGGAAGCGTGCTCGCCTGGAGCGGCGGAGTGGAAGATGACGGTCACGGGCCCGTCGATAAAGGCGCGCACTTCTATCGTTCCTATTTATTGGATGGCGCAGGCAATCCGATCGACAAGCGCAATGCATGGCAGGCTCGCAGCCTGCTCTATGTGCGGCTGATTCCGCCGGGCGCGGCGGATACGGTTCACTTCCGCCTCGATATTCCCGAAGGATGCGGTGGGGCCGATCACGCTTGAAACGCGCCTCAACTATCGTAAATTCACCGACTACTACACCAAGTACGCGTTCGCCGGCGTGGCTCAGGAAGGCGAGGCCGGCCTGGCATTCGACAGCCGCAAGTACAGCTTCGATTCCGCGCCGGTGCCGGAAATCCCGATCGTCACCCTGGCCGAGGACACCAAGACCATTCAACTGGGCGAGCCGAACTGGGGACCTGTTCTGGACCTCAAGGACCGCGAACGCTGGAACGATTGGGGCATCGGCCTGCTGCAGCAAGGCGATCTGCGCGGAGCCGAATACGCGTTCGATCGCGTGATGGAAATCGAGCCGGATTACGTCGACGGCTGGGTCAACGCCACCCGCGCGCTGATCAATGAAGGCGAAGTCGACAAGGCAAAGCCCTTGATCGACAAAGCGCTGGAGATTCAACCCGGGCTCGCCCGAGCGCTGTTTTTCCGCGCCATGATCGAAAAGGCCAACGGCGACTACGATGCCGCGCTGGAAAGTCTCGGCCAGGTGCGCCAGCAGTATCCGCGCGATCGCGTCGCCCTGAATCAGATCGGGCGCATCTTATTTTTGGAGCGTCGCTATCAGGAAGCGGTGGACGCGCTGAGGCAAGTGCTGGACATCGACACCGAAGACGTCCAGGCGCACTACACATTGATGCTCGCTTATCGCGGCTTGGGAGACATGGATCAGGCCTCGCGCGAAGAAGAATTGTTCCGCCGCTTCAAGGCAGACGAGAGTTCACAGGAGCTGACGGCCAAACCTCGCCAGCTCAGTCCGGAAGATAACAATGAAAGACAGCCGATCCACGATCATGCTTCCACTGCTGGCTTGTCTGGCGGGATGCGCGACAGCGCCTCCGACGCCGGACTCTGAGTCAGCCGCGGTCCGTTTCCTTGATGTTACCGACGGAGCGGGCATCCATTTCCAGCACACCAACGGAGCCGCAGGCCAGAAATGGCTGCCGGAGACGCTCGGGCCGGGGTGCGCGTTTGTGGATGTCGATGGAGACGGCTGGCTCGACATCGTGATTCTGAATGGGCGCACGTGGACTCCCGGAGACAAGCCCACCACCGCCGCCTTGTACCGCAATCAGCAGGACGGCACTTTCGCTGACATCACCGCGGGCAGCGGGCTCGACTTTGAGGCGTACAGCCTGGGACTCAGCGTCGGCGACTACGATAACGACGGTCGCAACGATCTCTACATCACCGCGTTGGGTGGAGATCGCCTGATGCACAACGAAGGCGGCGGGAAGTTCCAGGATGTGACGAAGGGGTCGGGTGTCGACAACGCGCTGTTCGGAACCAGTTCGGCCTGGCTGGATTACGATCAGGACGGGCTGCTGGATGTGTTCGTGGCGAACTACGTCATGTGGTCTCCGGAAGATGACTTGTGGTGTTCGCTCGATGGCGCGGTGAAGAGCTACTGCACGCCGGAGTCCTACAAGGGAACCTCTTCCAAGCTCTATCGGAACCTCGGCGGTGGCAAGTTCGCCGATGTGACCGACGAGGCCGGTCTCGCCGATCCGAGCAGCAAGAGCCTGGGTGTGGTGACGTTCGACTACGATCAGGACGGATGGACCGACCTGTTCATCGCCAATGACACGCAACCCAACAAACTGTATCGCAACCTAGGTGACGGCAAGTTCGAGGAAGCCGGTCTGTCTGCCGGCGTGGCGTTCGGCGAAGACGGCGTCGCGCGCGGAGCCATGGGCGTGGATGCCGTGGATTATGATCGCTCCGGCAAGCCGCATCTGGTAGTCGGAAACTTCTCCAACCAGATGCTGAATCTGTATCACAACGAAGGCAACGGTCTGTTTGTCGACGAAGCTCCGCGATCGTCGGTGGGGCGCGCAAGCCTGCTCAGCCTCACGTTCGGACTGTTCTTCTTCGACTATGACCTGGACGGCTATCCCGACATCCTGGCGGCGAACGGTCATCTGGATGAAGAGATCGAACGCGTCCAGCCCAAGGTCAGCTATCGGCAACAACCGCTGCTGTTCCACAACCAACGCGACGGGATGTTTCAGCCGGTGGAGGATGCGTTCCCCGAGGCCCTGCTGGCACGCGGCTCGGCGTACGGCGACTACGATCTCGACGGTGACTTGGATGTACTGATCGCGACGAACGGCGGTCCCGCGTATCTTTATCAGAACGAAGCCGGGAATCAGAACCATTGGCTGCGCGTCACGCTGCAAGGCTCCCAGTGCAATCGCAATGGCATCGGCGCGGTGGTTCGCGTCACCAGCGCGGGCGGCACACAATGGCAGACTGTACATAGCGGGTCCAGCTATTGCTCGTCGAGCGACCTGGCCTTGACCTTCGGGCTCGGTACCGATGAGACGGCCACTACAATCGAAGTGGAGTGGCCGGGCGGCAAGCAGCAGACGATGAGCGACGTCGCCGCAAATCAGCACCTGCTGATCCAGGAACAATAACGGACAAAGCGTCCCGTGAGAAACAGGCACGCGGCATGGCCGAGTCAGACGATATCCTTGACGACCCCGTACGCGCCTACGACCGCATCGCGCCTATCTACAGCAGTCTCTCCGAGCAACGCAGGGCGTACTTAGATCGCGTCGAGAAGGTCGTGATTTCCGAAATACCGGCGGGATGTAATTCTCTGCTCGACGTGGGCGGCGGCGATGGATCCCGGTCCCGACGGATCGCGCAGGCTCGCAACATCACCCGGCTCGTACTACTGGAGCCGAGTTCCGGCATGCACGGTGAACCGCTGGCAGATGCCGAAGTTTGGACGATGCGCGCCGAGGAGCTTAGCACCGTCCACGCAGCGTTCGACACGATCGTCTGTTTGTGGAACGTACTTGGGCATATCTTTCCGGTCGAGAGCCGGCGCGAAGTCTTGCGCCAGTTCGCGCGATTGACTTCGCCGCAAGGCCGCATCTTCATCGATGTAAACCATCGATACAACTCAAGGCAGTACGGTACTTTCGCGACTTTCCTGCGCTTCTTGCGCGACAAGGTCTCCTGGAGTCCCGAAAGCGGCGACGTCGTGGTGCGCTGGAATGTGCCGGAGAATCGCGCGGCCCTGTGCACGACTCGAGGACATGTGTTCACCGACGATGAAATTCGTTCATTGGCGCGCGAGGCTGGACTAACCGTAGAAAAGCGCTTCGTGATCGACTACTCTACCGGCCAGATGCAGCGCTGGAGCTGGCAGGGGAATCTTCTCTACGTATTGCGTCCGGCGTCGACGCGGCCTGGATCGGCGACTTCTTGAATGGCGACGGATAGATGTGAGACGACCTCGGCGATCTGCGCTTCCGTCAGCCGATTGAAGAACGGTAACGCCAGCGTTCGATCCGCCACATGCTCAGTGATCGCGAGATCGGCAAACGCTGGAGCATAGGGCGCGAACAACGGCTGCAAGTGCATCGGCGGAAAATACCGGCCGCACCCGATGCCGTTTTCCGTAAGCCGCCTCCAGACCCCATCGCGATCCTCCCGCGTGAACCGGTCCGCGAGCCGCACCACAAAAACAAACCAGCTCAGCCGGCCTTGTTCCATCCGCACCGGTGGGATCTTCACCTCCGCGATCGGCCGCAACGCATCGGCATAGCGGAGCGCCACCGCTTCGCGAACCCTCAGGATCTCGTCGAGCCGGCGCATCTGGGAAATCCCCAACGCGCAATTGATATCCGAGATGCGATAGTTAAAGCCCGGCAAATCATGTTGCAGCCAACCATCCGACGCGACCCTGCCCCTGATTTCGCAGCGCACGAAGGCGATCGCGATGGCGTTCGTCGCGAGTCACCACGACGCCGCCCTCGCCCGTCGTGATCGCCTTGTTGGGATAGAACGCAAATACGCCAAGGTCGCCCATGGATCCCGACGGGACGTCCCTGATACTCCGCGCCAATGGCCTCGCATGCGTCTTCGATCACCGGAATTTCGTGCTTGCGCGCGATCTCCAGGATCGGCGTCATGTCTGCCGGATGTCCGAAGGTGTGCACGACGATGATCGCTCGCGTCCGCGGATTGATGCGCCCTTCCAACTTGCCTGGATCCAGGTTTAAGGTGACCGGATCGATGTCGACGAAAACCGGTTTGGCGCGTTGATAAAGCACCGCATTCCCCGCGGCGATAAACGTAAACGACGGCAGAATCACTTCGTCCCCTTCGCCAATCTCCAGCGCACGCAGGCACAAATGCAACCCCGCCGTCCCGGAACTCACGGCGACTCCGTAAGGTACGCCAGCAGTTCCCGCGATCACCTCCTCGAATTCCGCCAACTTCGGTCCTAGACTCAGTTGCGGCGTCTGCAACACACGCATCACCGCGTCGCGATCCGCATCGGTTACTTCTGGAGACGAAAGTGGAATCCGCATCTGTTGCGCCTCGTCCTGACGCGGCAGCGCATCCGGGCCAGCTCCCCCCGCTGCCGTGGCACGTTTTAAAAGGAGCTCTTCGCCCAATGGAACCGACACCAAAACGCTCACAATGCGCTCGGAAGAATGTCCGTCCCCGTAGAGATTCTCCATGCCGGCCAACGAGCTACGAAACGCTTCATTACGCGCCATGGCGATCTTCTCGATGATCGCGTCAACCTCAGGCTCGGCATGCAGCACGTTTCGTCCGCGCTCCCGGCCCTGCTGCCGAATCCCTACATCGACCACCGGCAACGCGAACGAAGCGGCCTCAATGATCCCACTGCTGGAGTTGCCGACCAACAGATCCACGGATCCCAGCAGACTCCAGTAGACGACCGGGTCCAGGTTTACCAGAACACGGCTACCGGAGTGCTCTCACGCAAAACGATGGATGCGATCGATCAATTCCCGGCTGCCCGCATCGGCATTGGGATAGCAGAATAGAATCTGCTCGGGCATGGATTCGATCGCGGCAAACAATGCATCTGCTTCGCGCGTCGTGTCCCTTGCGATCGTGGTCGGATGGTACGTCACGATGGCGGTGGGGCGCCCAAGATCGATATCAAGCCGCTCCTCCAGTTGTTCACGATTCAGGAGTGGACTGCGCCGCAGGTGATCCAAGGCCGCGGCGCCCACGCGATGAACCCGCCACGATTCCTCGCCCATCGCGATCGCTCGCTCACGCGCGAATTCGGTGGACGTAAGATGAACATGGCTGAGCTTGGTCAGCGCATTACGAACCGCGTCGTCGATCGCACCCTCGCTGACCTCACCACCCTCGATGTGCACCAGCGGAATCCGCAGCGCGAGCGCAACCGAAGCGGGTGCGAGCATTTCGTAACGGTCCGCGGTAAGAACCAGCAGGTCCGGCCGCATCGTCCCCAGGCAATCCGCCAGGCTGAGCGTCCCGAGGCCGATCGTCTTCGCCATCCCGACATCGCTATCGGAGCTGATCAGGCACTCAATCTTTGCATCAACACGAAAGCCGTCGTTCTCGATCTCCTGTACGGTCAAGCCAAACTCAGGCGACAGGTGCGGACCCAAGGCAATGATCTTCAGATCCACATCCGGATGGGAGGAAAGGTCACGCAGGGGCCAGTACAGCAGGCTGTAATCGGCGCGCGAAGTCGTAACAACGGCGATGGTTCGCTTCATCTTCAACTCGCCGCGATTGGATTGTAATGCTTCATGATGAACCCGCTAGGCTCATACTCGGGCACCACGGTGCACAACGTACGGATCACGCCGGAGCCATCCCGGTGCGCGATACCCAAGGAAAGTTGCTCCATCACTTCTTCCATCTCTTCGGCATCGAACCTGCGCGTCTTCCAGACCTGGACAGGGCCCTCCACCGTTGCCTCATGCACTTCTGATTCAAAGGTCAGCTCTTCGGCAAGCTTCTCACCTTGGCGAAGGCCCACGAACTGAATCGGCAATTCATCCGCGTCATGGTCCACCGCGGAGTTCTTCAGATATTCGGCCAATTCGAGGATGCGCACGGGCTCGCCCGGCCGCGGCACAAGGATCCGCCCTTCGCAGGCGGCCGCTCCGGAGGCGAGCACAGCCTGCACCGTCTCGCGCAACGAGAGGAACCAGCGGCGGGCTTCCGGATCGGTGACCGTGATCGGCTGACGCGCCGCAATCTGCCGAAGCATAACCGGTACAACGCTGCCGCTCGATCCGATCACATTTACCAGTCGAATCGCGTTCATCGGACACACAGGATTGCTCAGCGCGACTACCGCCAACTCGGCGATCCGCTTGGAAGCGCCCATCACGCTACGCGGGTTCACCGCCTTGTCCGTCGAGATCAGCACCAGCTTCGACGCCTGGTGGCGAACCGCCGCCTGGGCCAGGGTCCACGTGCCGACAGCGTTGTTCCGCACAGCGGCGATGGGATTCCGTTCCAGGAGCGGAACGTGCTTGAAGGCAGCCGCGTGATAGATGATCTCGGGATGAAAGCGGTGAAATACCTCATCCAGCAGGTCGACGTCCAGCGTGCTTCCCAGGACAGCCTCGTACGGCACTCCCGGCATTGCGGATCGCAGTTCCTGCTGAAGAGTGAACAAACCGGACTCAGAAGATTCCAGGAGGATAAGACTGCGCGGCTCCGCCCGAGCGATCGCCCGAGCCAGCGCGGATCCGACAGAGCCACCGGCTCCACTGACCAGAACACGACGTTCAGCGCAAGTGGATGCGAGCGGGAGACCGTCCATCGGGTCGAGCGAATGGGAAAGAAACCGGCTCCACAGGGAAGCTCCGGGACTCGACATTTCTAAAGACTACCGCAGAAGCAGCAAGACGCCGCTCTCACAGGGCTCCCGTGGGACGGTTCCTTCGATGCCCCGATGTACCATGAGGCATGGCTCACCCGAAGGATCCCTCGACGCCCGCATTTGCCCTTCCTCCAGACGATCTCAGCCGAACGCTGACGTTGGCGCGTGCCGATGCCGGCAACGTTCCCCATGTCGGGGTCGCGGGAGGCGTCTACACGGTGCTACTGACCGGCGAAAACACCGCGGGCAAGTTCTGCCTGATTGACATGTTTGTGGCTCCGGGTGGGGGGCCGGCGCCGCACCGCCATGACTTTGAGGAAACCTTCACCATGCTCGAAGGCGAACTCGAAGTAACCTTCCGCGGGACGAAACAGACGCTTCGGGCAGGCGACACAGCGAACATCCCGGCCAATGCGCCGCACCAGTTTAAGAATCTTTCCGAGGCTCCCGCGCGGATACTGTGCTTCTGCTCTCCGGCGGGGTTAGACGAGTTCTTCCTGACCGTGGGCGTTCCCGTGCCGGACCGCACCACGTTGCCTCCCAAACCCAGCGAAGAGGAAGCAGCGGCGTTCCGGGAACGGGCGGCGGCCCTCGCGCCAAAGTACAAAACGGAAATCCTGACGTCGGCGTAGATTGCCCGGGTTTGGGTTTGCGGCGAAATTTACTACACTGCCCGATGATCGGGGTGCAGAATCCACACCGACTCCGGATCGAACGCCCCTTTACACCATCCCACCCGATCCAGTTTTGGGTCGCGCGCAAACCCCACACGCTCCAGCACCCGCCGCGAGCCCGTGTTGCGCGCATCGATAACAGCAAAGATCCGGTGTTTGCGCTCGATCTGAATCAGCCACGACACCAGCCCGGACACCGCCTCGGTCGCGTATCCCTGACGCCACCATTTGCGCCCGATCAGGTAGCCGATCTCCGCTTGCGTCGGATCCCCCGTCGGACAGTGAAACGAGCAATCCCCGATCATCTCACCGGTCTCTGCCAACTCGATTCCGAACGAATACCACTGGCCGGGCGTCCCCGGCTCGGCGTCGAGCTGACGCGCGATTCGTTCCCGCGCGGCGGCTTCCGTAAAGCTGGTGTGGCAAAGATAGCGGAGCACTTCCGCATCATCGCGCACCCTATAAAGCGCCGGCGCATCCTCTTCGCGAAGCGGGCGCAAAAAGACGCGAGGGCCGCCGATTTCCGGCAGCCCCGCAGACCGTTTTGTGATGCGCACTTTTTGCTGAGAAAGCTCAGCAGGAATGGATCCTGCGGAGCCTTCCGCGTCTTCCTCTCCCGTGGTCCTCCAACCCGCCGCTACGCGATGAGGTCGTGCACCACGTTGCCGGCCACGTCCGTCAGGCGGAAGTCGCGGCCGCTATAGCGATAGGTGAGCTTTTTATGGTCGATGCCCATCTGCCACAAAATCGTGGCATGCAGGTCGTGCACGTGCACCGGATTCTCGATGGCCTTAAAGCCGAAGTCATCGGTCTTGCCGTAGGTCAGGCCGCCCTTGAATCCGCCACCCGCGAGCCACACCGAGAACCCGAACGGATTATGGTCGCGGCCGTTCTTGAGGCTGCCGCCTCCGCCGCCAACCTCGACCACCGGGGTGCGGCCGAATTCGGTGGCGCACAGCACGATCGTCTCGTCCAGCAGGCCGCGGCCCTTCAGATCCTTGACCACCGCGGCGAACGCCTGATCGGAATCCCTCGCATTATCGCGGTGCTTGAAGATGTCGGTATGCGCATCCCACGGATCGCCCTTGTCGTAGTAGACCTGCACCATCCGGACACCCTTCTCGATCAAGCGAACGGCCATCAATGCGCCGCGCGCTGTCGAACCCGGACCATACATCTTCTGCGTCTCCTCGGACTCCTTGCGAATATCGAACACTTCGGGAGCCTCGGTTTGCATCCGGTACGCCGTCTCCAGGTTCTTGATCGACGCCTCCAGCGCCTGTTCGCCCGGAGCTTCCCGCGCCATGTGCATCTTGTTGAGCTCTTGCAGCAGGTCCAGTTCCGAACGCTGCGTCTCAAGATCGGTGTACTGGTTCTTGATGTACGGAATCAGCTTCTCCGGGTCAAAGTCCTTCTCGCGCTTGGGCTCCTTATCGGATATGAACGTCCCCTGATGGACCGCCGGCACGAAGCCGTTGCTCCACAAAGGCGGACCCACCACCGTCGGCTGATTCGGACACAACACCACGAATCCCGGCAGGTTTTCATTCTCCGTACCGAGCCCGTAGGTCAGCCACGCGCCCATCGAAGGACGTCCCGGCTGAATGTGTCCCGTGTTCATCATCAGCAACGACGGCTCATGATTCGGGATGTCGGTCTGCATGGAGTTGATGACGCACATTTCATCGGCGACTTCGCCCAGATGCGGCCACAACTCCGACAGCCAGATGCCCGACTCGCCGTGCTGGCTGAACTTGAACGGCGATTTCATCAGGTTGCCGGTCTTGCGCTCCGTCTTCACCTCACCGCTCGGCAACGGCTGCCCATCGTACTTCTCCAGCATCGGCTTCGGGTCGAACGTATCCACCGCGCTGACGCCGCCGTTCATGAACAGGAAGATGATTTGCTTGGCCGCCGCAATATGATGCAACCCGGCCTGTTGTCCTTGCAGGATTGAGCTGCTCACCATGTTGGCGAACGCAAGCATTCCAAACCCGCTGCCCATTTGACGTAGCGCGTCACGGCGGCTCAAAACGTTGGATTTATGATCGCAATGATTCGTTTTCATGTGGAAGCTCCTTTAGCTCATAAACGTGAACTCATTCGAGCTCAGCAGGACACGCAAATACTCAATCATCGGCGTGACCTCGGGTTTATCTTCTTCTTTCTTCTTCTTGGACGCGGTTTTCTCGGTCTTCTCCGCGGCATCGTCACTCGCGACCTCCGCGGGAGCCGAACCCGTGGCTTCCGTATCCATTACTGCTGCTTTTTCGGCTTTGGCTTTCTCCGCCTCTGCCTTTTCGGCTTCTACCTTTGCCGCCTCGGCGCTCTTGGCGTCGGCCAGGAACTGAAGTCCTGCCTGGGCCTCCGCTTCGGTAGGCGCCCGCTGGAACAGGATCCGGTAGGCTTCGGCGATGACCTCCTCATCGGTCATCTCTTTACCCTTTTGCTCCGGCTTCTCGTCCGATTTGTCTTCGGCTTCGGCGGTCTCCGTTACCTTGGCTCTGTCTTCTGACTTGGCGCCTTTTTCGGAGTCCTCGTTCTCAGCTTTCTCAGCTTTCGCGCTCTCGCCTTTCTCGGCTTTCTCGTCTTCCGGCTCGATGCCCTTGATCCGATTGAGCAGTTCATGCGCCCGGTCAAAGACGAACTCGCTGTTCATGAAGAACAACTGCTGACCCGGAACGCTGGTTGAGAAACGTTGCTCGGCGGACATATTCGGATTGGGGAAGTCGAACGTCTTCTGGTAGTCCGAAATCTGGAACCGGCTGACCTTCCCGTAAATGGCGCGGCGTTTGAAGTCCGGATCGTCAATCTCCTTCGATTTCCCGCCGACCTCAAGATCAATCGTTCCCGCCACCGACAGCATGGAATCGCGGATCGCCTCCGCTTCCAGGCGCCGCGGAGCAAAGCGCCAGTACAGGCGATTCTCCGGATCGGCCGCATACGCCGTTGCACTCGGAGCCACCGTCCGCTTGTAGGTGTCCGACAGCATCATCTCGCGATGGAGACTCTTGAGCGACATCCCGTTCTCCACGAACCGCGAAGCCAGGTTATCCAGCAACTCCGGATGACTCGGACGATCGCCCACGATGCCGAAGTTGCTCGGCGTATTTACGATCCCCGTCCCGAAGTGCCATTTCCAGACCCGGTTCACAATCACCCGCGCGGTGATCGGATGCGAACTGATATCCTCCGCCAACTGCATCCGGCCGCTCCCTTGCGTGTAGAGCTTCGGTTCGTCGCTATCACTGAGCACCTGAATGAAGCGGCGCGGAACCGGCTCGCCCAGGTTCAACGGGCTGCCGCGTTTATGCAGCGGAAGCTCGGTGATAGTCGGCGATTCCTCGACGCCCATCACGAACGGATACTCATCACCACGCTCCTTTTTCAGGCGCTTGAGATCCGCACGGGCCGATTCCAGGAACATTTGCGCCCGAACGCCCAGCTTGCCTTCCAGTTCCCAGTTCGGTTTCTCGACGCTGGGCCGCCCGAACACCAGCAGACCAGGACCGCCCTTTTCGCCGCCGGGCTTCTCCTCGGTATCCAGGTCGCGAACGAACACGTCCGTATAGAGGTTATTCGGCTCGCGATCCATCGACTCGACGGCAATGAAGTACTTCTCAAAGTCGGTCGAGAAGTGGTTTGGCATCGGGATCGGCGGCTTGTCGTCCAGAGGCCAGGCCTTGGTGCGGATCTTCTCATTCCGCTCGTCGATCTCGTCCTTCTTCGCGACGATTTCCAGCAAGGTATCCTGGAACTCCTGCGCGATCTTGGTGATCTCTTCCTCGGTCACGTCCTCGTCATGCAGCACATTCTGGAACGGAACCAGATACTCGTAGTTCTTTGGTTCGCGCTGCACCCACGGGATGAACCGCCGCAGGACTTCCAGATCCAGCTTGCCCTCCGACGCTGCCCGCTCGATTTCCATCTGCGGTTCGCCCAGCACCTTCCAGGAAGCCACCAGGTAGTCGCGCATCTGATACGCCATCGCCTTCGATAGCAGTTTCGACTCGTTCTTCAGAAAATCGCTGATCCGCGCATTCTGCTGCTTGACCAACTCATCCTTCTTGCGCCATTCATCGACCGTCTTCTGATCCACGATCGGATACTCGTAGTACGGGCTATTCAGAAAGACCCCAGCCAGCGCGTAATAATCCTTCTGCGCCAGAGGATCGTACTTGTGGTTGTGGCAGCGGGCACAACCCACCGTCAGCCCCAGGAACCCCCGCGTCACTACGTCCACACGGTCATGCCGTTCGTCGGCGCGCATCTGCCACGCATCGCCCAAATCGTAGTACCAGGGGCCTTGCCCCAGGAACCCGAGCGCGGGCAGCAGGTCTTTATTCAAGGAATCATCGACGATATGCCCGTCAGGAACGATCGGCCGAAGCTGCTCCTTTTTGAGGCCATCCCATTTCGGAGTCTGCAACCGGCCCCACAAGACATCCTCGGACCATTCCCCCTTCGGGCGGTCCTTGAGTTCCTTTTTCCCCATCAAGTCCGCCGCAAGCTGCGCGGTAATGAACTTGTCGTAAGGCATATCGTCGTTGAGCGCCTTCACCACCCAATCCCGATAGAGATAGGCGTTCGGATAGTTTTCATGCCCCGAACCTCCCGGAGCCAGCCCATGAGTGTCGTCTTCGCCGTAGCGGACCACATCCAGCCAGAAGCGGCCCCAACGCTCGCCGTACTGCGGAGACGCCAGCAGCCGATCGATCAGCTTTTCCCAGGCATCCGGCGACTCATCCTTCACGAACGCCTCGACCTCCTCCGGCGTCGGCGGCAAGCCCGTCAGATCCAGCGTCGCCCGGCGAATCAAGGTCCTCTTGTCCGCCATCGGATTCGGATTCAGCCCCTTCTCCGCCAGCTTTGCCGCAACGAACTTATCGATCTCGGTCGGCGCATCGACGTCGGGAGCGGCCGACACATGCAGCGGCTGGAAGGACCAGAAGCTGCGCTGCTGTTCCGTAATCGTGAACCCGCCCGGCGCCGCGGAGACTTTGGCCGGCTCGGCTTCTTCCGGCCACGCCGCGCCGTCTTTCACCCATTTCTCCAGCTTCGCGATCTGCGCCTCGGTCAGCGGGTCCCCGCCCAGCGGCATCTTCAGATCATCCATGTTGCGCCGCACGGCCTGGATCAATAGGCTCTCGTCCGGCGAGCCCGGCACGATCGCCGGCCCGCGATTGCCGCCCTTCAGCAGAGCCTCGCGCGAATCGACGCGCAACCCTCCCAGGGCGTTCTGCGCATGGCAGGAATAGCAGCTCTCCACCAGCATCGGCCGAATCTCGGCCTCAAAATAGTTTTCTTCCTCGGTAGCCGCCGTCGTGAAGGTCATGGCCCCCAAAGCAAGCAACAGCAAGCCTGCCGAAATGTGTCTTCGAAGTGCTTTTTCGTAAATCTTCATGGAATCTTCCCGTTTGTTATTCCAGTACTCGCCGCGGCTCGCACGAAAGGGGCCGCAACGTCATCGACTGTGAAAAGGAGTGAGGCCTGTCGCGCACTTCGGGCGTTGCCCGTGCACGTCGAGCCTGATCTTCAGACGGATGCGATGTAGCCGGACCACCATCCGGTACATTGCGGCTGCGGCAGATGCGAGGCACCCGCTGATTGCTGCGCAGCAGGCAGAAATGGATCGTTCATGTGGTGAGCAAACCGGCGCGCTTCGAGCCGATCCGCCTCCTTTGGCGCGAATTTTGGGGCGTGGCTATGCGTGTACGCCGCCACGAGGCGCCAGACACAAGGCTGGACAGAAGATCCGTCTTAGGAATACAGCAGAGAACGCAGCTGAAGATCTAACGAGGAAGGGTGTACGTCGGGGTACGTCATTAGGATTACATCCGGGCTTCTGCTCTGTCAACACGGAGATGTCCCAACCCGCACTATGGCTACCATCTTCTCGGCCATTCGGCATCCGCAAACGTTGCCCTGCCCGTTTTCCACCGCGTTTCTGCTTGCCAAATCTACTTCGGCATGCCTATCCTGAGGTCATCATCAGTTTGCCGCGGCGAGCCCTCCTCACGAGCGTTTCGCAACCGCGTTTGGTAACCGATGATTTGTCCCTCTGCTTTCGGGACACTGGCCATGACGCCTCCCGCACTGTGTGCGTTCTCCCGGTTGCCCTCCTGCAACGCGGGTTGTTTGCGGAGACGTCATGGAAAATCCAATGTTCTGGCCGCTAATGGCCTTCCTCGCCCTATCCCTGGGAATCGGTGTCTACACATCCCGGTTTGTGCGCCACTCGGGCCGCCGCTTCCTGATCTGCGGCAAATCGATGCCGTTCATCGTGATCGGCACGACGCTCGTCGCGCAGGCTCTGGATGGCAACGCGACCCTCGGAAACACCGGCCTGACCTTTGAAGGCGGATTCTGGGCGGGCATTTCCCTGCCCCTGGGGCTTGGGCTGAGCCTGTTCTTCGTCGGGAAGTTTCTCGCCGCACCGCTCAATAAAATGGATCTGGTCACGCTGCCGGAGTTCTTCTACCGGCGCTATGGCCGGGCGACGGAACTCGCCGCTTCCATCGTCACGTTCTTTTCCTTCTCCATCCTGCTGGCCGGCAATCTCGCGGCAATGGGGTGGATTCTCTCGGTCGTGGGCGGCTGGGATTACACCCTGGCCCTGATCTTTGGCACCGTTCTGGTGTTTCTCTACACCATCGCCGGCGGCCTCTACGCCGCCATTTGGACCGACTTCATCCAGATCTATGTCGCGATCGCGGGCTTCCTGCTACTTGCCGGATGGCTGCTGCTGACGCAGGACTGGCAGGGCGCGCTGGCCAGCCTCCCGCCGTCTCATCTCGACCTCAGCGGACTGACGACGCTCAAGGGCGGAGGGCTCCTCAACTGGTCCATCATCATCTCCCTGACCTTTGGAAACGCCATGGCGCTCGACTTCATGGAGCGCGTCTTCGCCGCCAAGAGCCCCCGCACGGCGAGCACGGCTTGCTATTACGCCGGCACGCTCACCATCGTGGCCGGACTGGCCGCCAGCTTCGCCGGCCTGGTTTCGCACCAACTGGTCGGCGACATAGCGGATAGTCGCATGGTGCTTCCGGCGTTGGCCAGCGGACAGATTCCCTTCTTCGTGGGCCTGATGGTGATGATCGGCGTCGTCGGCGCTTCGATGTCCACCTGCTGCGGCGTCATCCTGGCGACCTCCGCCGTGGTCGCCCGCAACATCATTCAGCGCTGGAGCAACATTACCTTCGATGACGAGAAACTGCTGACCTATACGCGCATCGTGGCCTTGCCGATGACCGCCGGCGGCGCCTGGTTCGCCTTCATCCGCCCCGAGCCGGGCCTGTTACTCGCGCTCGCCTTTGACCTGGTTTTCTCCGGTTGCGTCGTTCCGCTGATCGCCGGCGTCTACTGGAAGAAAGCCAATTCCGCCGGCGCCCTGACCTCGATCATCGTCGGCACCGGAGCGCGCATCGTCTGCTACTACCTGGTCCCGGCGGAACTCGCCGGACTCGACACACTGTTGCCGCCGGTGATTTCTCTGGCGGTCTTCACCGGGACCTGCCTCTGGGTTCCCAGCAGTGAGCCGGGACGCCACCACGTGGTCGGAAAGCCCGCGTTAACCGCGATGGATGGGGAAATGGACGGGGAAATCGCATGATAGGGCAACGACGCTCCCAATTCTTCCGGCTGCTGCGGATCGGCCTGATCACAGCAACACCCTTGCTCGCCCAACTTCCCGAGCCCAACGGTGGCCCCTTGCAGCCCGGCACGCTTCCGGACCACTGGATCACCGGCGGACCCAAGTGCATGGAAGTCCCCGAATTCCAAATCCACGAGTACAATCCGGACTTCTACATCCTGCGCGAATCCGGCTGCGTGAACTACGAGAAGCCGTTCCTCTATCTCCTGTTCGGCGGGGATCGCGCGCTCTTGCTGGATACCGGCGCCGGCGAAACCCACATCAGCCAGGTAGTCTCGGACCTTGTCGCGAAGTGGTCGCAACGGAACGGGCGCGAGCCCATCCCGCTCGTCGTCAGCCACCTCCACAGCCACGGCGATCACACCTCCGGCGATCCTCAGTTTGCCTCACTGCCGAACACGACCCTGGTCGGCCCCGACGTCGACGCCGTCAAGAAATTCTACGGTTTCACGACCTTCGCCAGCGAAATGGTCGAATACGATCTCGGCGACCGCGTACTCGATGTCATTGGCATTCCCGGACATGACACGGCTTCGATCGCGATCTATGATCGCCAGACCGGCATCCTGCTGACCGGCGACACGGTGTATCCCGGCCGCATCTACGTTCGCGATCCGGAAGTGCTGAAGCAAAGCATCCACACTCTGGCCGAGTTCGCCCGCTCCCATCCGATCGCCTATGTGCTCGGCACGCACATCGAACAAACCAGCACGCCGTACCTCGAGTACCCGATCGGCTCCATCTATCAGCCGGACGAGCATACCTTGCAACTGAGCCGGGCGAATCTTTTTGAGTTCGACGAAGCGTTGCGGAACATGGACGAAGTCATCGAGTACGCGATGCCGTCGATCACCATCTTCCCCAGGTCGGCCCAAGTGACTCGAAAGATGAACGAGGTCAGACAGGCCACCGAATCGGCTCAGCGCGCCCGCATGTGGGATCAGAACGCTTCCAGCCCAAAGTAGCCTGAGCGAACAACCGGTAAAACCCGCGGTCCAGACGTCCGCACAGCAACAAAGGAGCCCTGATGATGACGCCCTCTCGACTATTCTTTGCCGCGACAACACTCACTCTTGGGGCCCTTGGAGCCAACGGACTCTGCGCCGGCGAACTCCCCACGGGCCTGTGGACCAACGTCACCGCGGAAACCATCGGAGAAACCGCGGAATGGTCCAACAAAGTCGAACTGGCCGACCTGAACGAGGACGGCTGGGTCGATATCCTGTTTGCCAACGGCGGCAACTACAACGAGCCCGGCGAGCCCGAACTCAGCCGCATCTTCTTCAACCAGGGCCCCGGCAAGCCGTTTAAGGAAGTGACCAAGGAGGTCTTCGGCACCGAAGGGATGCACGTCCGCTCCATCAAGACCGCCGACGTCAACGCCGATGGCCACATCGATATCTTTTTCGCCGCCACCTACCAAACCCGCAGCAAACTCCTGCTGGGCAAGGGCAAAGGCAAGTTTGTGGACGCGACCAAGCTCATCCCGGACGCTCCGCACAGCTTCGGCGATGCGGAATTCGGTGACGCCGATCTCGACGGTGACCTTGACCTCATCCTCGCGGACTGGGGCCCCGGCGATCCGATGGAGAACGAAGGCGCCCAGGTTCGCCTGTGGCTCAACGACGGCAAGGGCCGGTTCACCGACGCCACCGAAGCGATGCTCCCGCCGGCCAAGGTCCGCATGTCCTGGGACATTGAGTTCGCCGACGTCGACAATGATCTGGACCTCGACATCATGGTCTCCTCCAAGCGCAGCGAAGGCAGCTTCCTGTTCATTAACGACGGTAAAGGTATGTTCACTGACGTCACCGCCGAACGGATGCCGCAGCTCACCAACAACTACGAGTTCGAACCATTGGATCTCTCCGGCGACGGCTACGTCGATACGTTCACGATCAACGATGGCGGCATCATTGAAGGCACAAAAAATTCCCGCCGCGAAAGCGTGTTCCTCGGCGACGGCAAAGGCGGCTTCCTCCTGGCGACGGAAACGTCCCTCCCGGCTTCGGAAAACCTGGGCTTCGACGACAACCGCGTGGCCTACCTGGACTTTGACTCCGACGGTGACGCCGACGTCATCATCGGCTCGCTCAGCGGACCCGATCGCCTGCTGATCAACGACGGCATGGGGCACTTCAAGGTCGCGACCGAAGTCTTCGACGGACCCGAAACGCGCGGAACCTTGGGGCTCGCGCTCGCCGACCTCGACGGCGATCTTCGCCAGGATGTCGTCATGGTGCAGGGTGAGGTCAAGGGCTTCGTCTCCGAGCAGGTGTACTTCGGCAAGGGCTTGGCGCCCGACACCGCCGCCCCCAAGATCACCCTGGTGAAAGCAGTGGGCGGATTCGTCCGCGCCCGCATCACCGACAACAAATCCCCTGAAAAACCGTTCGACTTCAAGAACATTTGGATCGAATCCACCAGTCCGACGGCTGCGATGGATCCGATCCCGCTCGCCTGGTATGGCGAGCATCTCTGGCAAGCCAAGGTCCCCGTGAACGACCTTAAAATGGCTCGCCTATGCGCCTCCGATGCCGCCGGCAACCAGACCTGCCGAATTTTGCAATAACGCTTTCCCGGAAAAGCACCCGAACGAAAACGTCATAACTTCCTCACTCATCCCTGGTCCGAAGGATAGACGGGCCAGGGATTTTTTTCGCCCTCCATTCCCTCCTCAGCTCCGACCGCCGCAAGCGTTTATGACCAGCATCGAAATTTTTACTTATGCAAACGGCGAAACTTCTGTCATAGTGGTACCCATGACAACAGAGAGACGATTGCGGCTGACAAGAGGCTGCATCTCTCTGCGCGTTTTCCTCCGCATCACCCGCATGGATGTCTGCTGCGGACCTCCCCAAGAGTTCATCGCTCTTTAATCACCAAACATTAAGAGTTTCACCGCGACTGTGGGCACGTGAGGCCTATCCTCTTTTTCGACCGCACGCGGGAGGAGTGTTTCCATGGCAGCTTTATGGGAGGAGACCGTGCGCGGTGGCGCATCCTGGTCTCATATTTTGAAGCGCGGCACCACGCTGCGCATGATCGATCTCGAGGGCGGCGCCAACGCCGGCGTCCTGCTCTACAACGCACACAATACAACCGAACGCCTGAATGTACCGGATACGCTGAAAGCCCAGCACACCGCCAAGCTCACCACTGGCTACGTGCTGTATTCCGACATGGGGCGCATTCTCTGCTCCGTCATCGGCGACACCTGCGGCTGGCATGATCCTATTGCCGGCAACTCCAACGCCGCCATGGCTGAGGCTCGCTTCGGCCCCTCCAGCTATCAGGAACAAGGCAATGACTACGTCAAGAACGGCCGCGACTCATTCCTGATTGAGCTGGGCAAGCTCGGCATGGACGCGCGGGACCTGGTGCCCAGCGTAAATTTCTTCAGCAAAGTCGCCGTGAATCGCGACGGATCCATGGCGTACGTGGTCGGCAATTCCAGCAAGGACAGCTCGGTCGAGCTTCGTGCGGAGATGGACACGCTTGTCGTGCTCCACACCTGCCCGCATCCGCTGGATCCCGCGGCCAAGTACGCGCCCAAACCGGTTCACTTGTCGATCCGCACCACCGCGCAGCCGGGCCCCGAAGACCCCTGCCGTATCCAATGTCCGGAGAATGAACGTGGCTTTATCCTCACTGAGCGTTATCACCTATAGGAGCCATTCGAGAAAACCCATGGCGATTCAAGAAAGCAAACTCAACCCCGCTCGGGCGTTCTATCAGGAAGTGGTGCCCGCGGGCGATCCCTGGACCTACGAACTCAAGAAGGGGCAGATCTTCCGCATCGTGGACCTGCACGGCAATCAGGCTGTCGACACGCTGTTCTATAACGCGCATGACTATTCGGACCGCTATTCGGCGCAGGATACGATCCGCAATCAGGGCAATATCTATCTCTCCGCCGGCACGGAACTGAAAAGCACCGCCGGCAACACGTTGCTGACTATCGTCGCCGATACGTGCGGGCGTCATGACACAATTGGCGGAGCCTGCGCCAACGAAAGCAACATGGTTCGCTATGACCTGGATAAGCGCTACATGCACGCCTGCCGCAACAGCTTCCTGAAGGCGGCCGCCTATTGGAAGACGCCGCTCACCAAGCGCGACATCACCTCCAACATCAACTTTTTCATGAACGTTCCGGTCACTCCGGACGGTAAGCTGACCTTCGAAGACGGGATCTCCGAGGCCGGTAAATACGTGGAACTGCGCGCCGAGATGGACGTCCTGGTCCTGATCAGCAACTGTCCACAGCTCAATAACCCCTGTAATGCTTATAACCCGACTCCCATCCAGGTTTTGGTTTGGGACGCAGACTAGGCCTCTTTCGAAATCGTGAGGCGCAAGCAAGTCAAAGTACGTCGACGACGGCGCTTCCCTTCGACGGAAGGAACCGGACTAGCGTAATTCAAGAAGTAAACTCGTGGCACAAAGAATTCTCATTGCAGATCGTGGCGTGGCGGCCGGTGCGCTGGCAACCCGCCTTTCCGCCCTTGGCTTCGAGACGGTGGCCGTCTTCGATCCGCCGGACGCGAAAGCGCCGGACGTGCGTCTGGCGAGCCGCGCGATCGAGATCAAGTTCGGCGAGCTGAACGATCCCCAGGTGTTGGTCCAAGCCGCGCGCCAAGCCGAGGCGGACGCAATCCACCCGGGTTGCGGCGAGCTCGGCAGGAGCGCGAAGCTCGCGCGGCTGTGCGCAAGCGCCGGCATCCAGTTCCTGGGCGTGGCCGCTCCCCAACTCGAACTTCTTCAGTCCGCCCACGACATGGACCACATCGCCGCGGGCATGCGCATTCCTCTTCTCGGCGATAGAGCCAAGCCGCCGCGCAACGTCCTGGCGATGGACGTCCTGGTGATCGGCAACGGCCACGGGAGCGCAATCGCCGCCGCCGACTTTTCGTCTCCCGCGATCCGTAGCGCTTCAGGCGCGTTCCTTGAAACTCCGATCGGGGAAGTCCCGCTGGGAAAACGGCTCGCCATGCGCTTCCACGCCGGACGCCTGGCCCGCGCGATTTGCCTGCGTTCAGCGGCCACCGTGCGTTTTTGGTACGACCCGGAGAAGGAGAAGTTCTGGCTCCGCGAGATCGACGCCGGGCTCTCCCCCGCATGGTTTCTGGCCGAACGCCTTTCCGGCGCCGACCTCGTCTCGATGCTCCTCACCAACCAGTACGAGCTTCACGAGGATCTGGCCGCGCCGGTCAGCGCCGACGGTTGCCTGGTGCGCCTGCTGGCCGCCGACCCGGGCAAGGACTTCGCCCCCACCTCCGGACGCATCACCAGCTTTGAGATTCCTGAAGAGGCGATCATCGCTTCCGCGGTCGAACGCGGACTGGACCTTCCCCCGCGCGATCCGTCGCATCCCGATGAGCTCGCCTGGTTGGCGACGGTTGGCGGCGTAAGGGCACGCGCCCGCGCCGCGATGCACGACGTTCTCAAGACAGTTCAGATTCACGGCCTCGAAACCAACCTGATGGAAGCGCGCCGCCTGACGGTGTCGCAGCCAGGCATTCGTCCGCCCGCCCCACAACCTTCTCCGGCGATCGACGTCGTCGCTCCCGGGATGCAGACCACGGTGCAGGATTACCCCGGACGCATCGGCCTTTGGGATGTCGGTGTTCCGCCTTCCGGTCCGATGGATGCCCTCGCGTTCCGCCTGGCGAACCGCATCGTGGGGAATCCGGAATCGGCGGCTGCGCTTGAGATTACTCTTTCCGGGCCGACTCTCAAATTCCGCACGGCAACGGTAGTCGCCGTCTGCGGCGCCGACATGCAACCCGAGCTCGACGGCACCCCGCTGCCCTACGGCCAACCGGTGGAGGTTCCCGCCGGCGCCACTCTCCGCTTCGCCTCGGCTTCGGGGCCCGGCATGCGCGCCTATTTCGCGGTTCGCGGCGGCATCGATGCCCCTGTCTACCTCGGCAGCAAGTCGACCTTCTTCCTCGGAAAGTTCGGCGGACCCTTCGGACGCGCGCTCGCCAAAGGCGACGTGCTGCGCATCGCGGCCAGTGATCCGGAAGAGGCGCCGCGGCCGGCTGCTCCCGCCACGGTTCCAACCCTGGGCAGCGAGTGGCGGATCGGCGTCCTCTACGGACCCCACGGCGCACCTGACTATTTCACCGATAACGATATCGAAACGTTCTTCAACACGGCCTGGACCGTGCATCACAATTCCGATCGCACCGGCGTCCGCCTCATCGGCCCCAAGCCGGAATGGGCCCGCAAGGACGGCGGCGAAGCAGGCCTGCATCCGTCCAACATTCACGACAACGCCTACGCGATCGGCACCGTCGACTTCACCGGCGACATGCCCGTCATCCTCGGTCCCGATGGGCCGAGTTGTGGCGGCTTTGTCTGTCCCGCCACCATCATCCATGCCGAGCTTTGGAAACTCGGCCAACTGCGTCCCGGGGACCACGTCTCCTTCGTTCCCCTCACGCTCGAAGACTCCGAGCTCTACACCGCACAGGTGGAAGAATCTCTCCGAAGCCTCACAACTCCACTGCCCACTCTGCCCAAACCAACCCGCGAACCCGCCGTCCTCATGGAGCAAAAGCAACCCGCGCCCGCGCTGGTCTGCCGAGCGGACGGCGATCGCAATCTGCTAGTCGAATACGGTCCCAACGTCTTGGACCTCAAGCTGCGCGTCCGAGCACACGCCCTCCTGCAGGCCATCCGCGACTCCCAACTTCCCGGCCTGCTCGACCTTACCCCCGGCATCCGGTCTCTGCAAGTGCACTACGATTCGGCCAAGCTGAGCCGCCAGGAACTGCTGGACACCATCGCGGCGGCCAATCATGAAATCGAAGATCTCGAAGACACGACCATCCCCTCGCGCATCGTGCACCTGCCGATCTCCTGGGACGATCCATCCACCCAGCTCGCGATACAGCGTTACATGCAAAGCGTCAATCCCGATGCGCCCTGGTGTCCCAGCAACATTGAGTTCATTCGCCGCATTAACGGGCTCGATTCAGTCGATGACGTGTACCGTATCTTCTTCGATGCCAGCTATCTGGTGATGGGGCTTGGCGATGTCTATCTCGGCGCGCCGGTCGCAACGCCCGTTGACCCCCGCCACCGTTTGGTCACCACCAAGTACAATCCCGCCCGCACCTGGACCCCCGAAAACGCCGTCGGCATCGGCGGCGCGTATCTGTGCGTCTACGGAATGGAGGGCCCCGGCGGCTATCAGTTCGTCGGGCGCACCATACAAATGTGGAACACCTGGCGCCAGACGCAGGACTTCACCGCCGGTTCACCCTGGCTGCTGCGGTTCTTTGATCAACTCCGCTTCTACCCGGTTTCGGCGGCCGAACTCACCGAGCTCCGCGAAGCCTTCCCTCACGGCGACTTCAAACTCGACGTCGAGGAGACCGAGTTCTCCATGCGCGGCTACCAGGAATTTCTCGCCGGCATCGCGGACGAGTCCGAAGCCTTTCAGAAAAAACGCGGAAAGGCCTTCCGCGAGGAGCGTGCCCGCTGGCAGCGCGGCGAAGCGCCTCCGCCGCCCCCGGCTCGGAAGTCTCACGGAAAGGCAAACGGCTCGGTTCCCGTCCGCGCCACCACCACGGCCTCCGTTACCCGCATGTTGATTCAACGCGGACAAACCGTCAAAGCCGGCGACTCCCTGTTGGTGCTGGCCTCCGCATCGGCGGACGTGATCGTTATGGCGCCTTCCGATGGTGTCATCGACGAGGTTTCCTGTGCGCCCGGCGATGCCGTCAACGCCGGTCAGAACCTGGTGAAGTTGCGGGCCATTTCCTGAAGGACTCCATCATGAACGTACCGTTGAGGACTCTCCTATGAGTGAGATCAGTTTGCGAATCGCCTCGCTTCGCGAAGCCTATCTTGAGGAACGCCTCACGCCGGCCAAGGTGATGGAGGAAATCTATCGCCGCATCGACGCGGTGGGCGACGACAACCCGATCTGGATCCATAAGACGCCGCTAGCACAGGCGATCGAGCAAGCACGCTCCTTGAAACGGGAAGAGCTGGAATCGAAACCACTTTGGGGCATCCCGTTTGCCGTGAAGGACAACATCGACGTGGCCGGGATTCCAACCACCGCTGGGTGTCCCGCCTATGCCTATACGCCCGCGGCAACTGCCACGACCGTTCAGCGGCTAATCGCTGCCGGCGCGATCCTCATCGGTAAGACCAATATGGATCAGTTCGCCACCGGACTGGTCGGCACGCGCTCTCCGTACGGCGCTTGCCATTCCGTGTTTTCGAAACAACACATCTCGGGCGGATCCAGTTCGGGATCCGGCGTAGCGGTGGCCGGCGGGTTGGTCAGTTTTTCCCTCGGGACCGATACCGCCGGCTCCGGCCGGGTTCCCGCCGCCTTCAACAACATCGTCGGACTGAAGCCGACGCGCGGCGTGCTCTCCAATACCGGAGTCGTTCCGGCCTGCCGCTCCCTCGATTGCATCTCCATCTTTGCGCTGGATTCGATGGATGCCTCGACGGTTCTCGAAGCCGCGCAAGGCCACGATCCGATCGATCCTTATTCCCGCACCATGAAGCCAAAAGGCTTGCCGTGGGGACCGCAGGGCAACGCGATCCGCGTCGGCATTCCTCATGCCACGCAACTTGAGTTTTTCGGCGACGAAGGCGCCGAGCGCCTTTTCAGCAAACTTTCGGTGCACTTGAAGTCGATCGGCTGCGAGATCGTCAGCATTGACTGGACCCCGTTTAAAGACGCCGCCAATTTGCTTTACTCCGGCCCCTGGGTCGCTGAGCGCTTCGCCGCGGTGGGCAAGTTCCTGGAACAGCACCCCACGGCAGGGGATCCCACTGTTCACAAGATCATCACCGGCGCGCAAGGGGTCACCGCGATTCAGGCGTTTGAAGGCGAATACCGTCTAAAAGAACTTTGCCAGCAAGCCGACCTGGTCTGGCAGGAGATGGACGTCCTGCTGCTGCCGACAACCGGCACTACTTATACGCTCGATGAGGTCAACAGGAACCCGATCGCGCTGAATACGAATCTCGGTTACTACACGAATTTCGTAAACCTGATGGATCTGGCGGCGGTGGCTCTTCCGGCCGGGTTCCGACCCAATGGACTGCCGTTCGGTGCGACACTGCTGAGCCGCGCGTTCACCGACCACGCGCTGCTCGGCCTGGCACAGGAACTGCATCGGACGCAGGAACTCCCGCTCGGCAATCTGGAGGAGAGCACCGAACGGCTCGCTCCCTGGCCGTTGCCCAACGCCGGAACCGTAGAGGTCGCTGTCGTCGGCGCACACCTCAGCGGGCAACCGTTGAACAGCCAGCTCACCGAGCGCGGAGCGCGCTTGGCTCGAACCTGCCGCACAGCTACCGACTATCGTCTTTATGCGCTGGCCAACACGACGCCCGCGAAACCCGGGTTGATTCGCGAACCGGGCTTTGAAGGTCCCGGCCTGGAAGTCGAGGTCTGGACAATGCCCACCGAGCACTTCGGAAGCTTCGTTGCCCTGATCCCGCCGCCGTTGGGAATCGGCAAGCTGACGCTGGAAGACGGGTCACAGGTTAGCGGGTTCATTTGCGAAGGCGCGGGGCTCGACGGCGCAACGGACATTACTAACCACGGCGGCTGGCGCAACTGGATCGCGGCGGGCAAACCGCTCGGGTAATAACGGGAAGCGGCGTTCAACTGGCGGGAAGCCTCGGCTTCCCAATCCTCGCTACTTATGCCGCATGAACTTCAGCGCGTTGCCGCGGTAGATCTTATCCTTATCGGCATCCGATAAACCAAGGGATTCAATTACACGAATCGTCTCGCGGATATAGAGTCCGGGGGCTGGCTCAAAGGGCACATCGGAAGCAAAGATGACCTGATCGGCGCCGAAGAAATCGAGCCCGCAGCGCGTGCCCGCCGTCGCACCGAACAGTGCCGTATCGGCGTAGAAATTGCGGAAGTAATCGATCGGACGCTTGCCCTTGGCGTTCATCTCCTTGCGCAGGGAAACATAGTCTTTGTCCGAAGTGCGCGAGCCCAGCGCATCCCAGCCATACCCAACGCGGCCTTCGAAGTAGGGGATCATCGCGCCCATGTGATGCGTCAGGATCTTGATGTCCGGATGGCGATCGAACAATCCGGTAAACACCAGGCGGGACATCGCCACGCTGGTTTCGTAGGGCCAGCCGAAGGTCCACCAGATTTCATACTGTGACTTGTCCTCGGTGCGGTAATCCGGCATCTCCGCGCCTCGCGTCGGATGCATCCAGATGCCGATTTCGCGCCGCGCCATCTCGGCAAAGAACGGCTTGAGTTCCTCAGTATCCAGCGGCCCGCCGTTGACGTTGGTATAAATCTGCACGCCCACGGCGCCGAGCTTATCCACCGCATAGGCCGCTTCTTCGATGATTGCGTCGGGAGCATTCATCGGCAGTCCGGCGATGAAGTGGGGAAACCGGTCAGGGTGCTTTTCGCACAGTTCCGCCATGCCTTCGTTGGCAAAGCGAGCAATCCCGGGAGTCTCGTCGGGCGTGCCCAGCGTTTCGATCGGAGGGGCGGGCAAGCGAAATCACCTGCTGGTATTCCCCGAACTCATCCATCACCTTGAAGCGGGCATTGAGGTCGACGATGGTCGGCATCGCGGCGACGCGCTTGCCGATGTCGGGCAGGCCTCGGTTGATGTGCTTGTCGAAGTAGCTTTGGGGGAAGATGTGGTTGAACAGGTCGATTTTCATAGCCGGGTTCTATTATAGGACCCGTACACGCGACCACTGGCGGTTCTCGCCACGCCACATCATTTCCCACTTTCAGAACAGATGCACCCAAAGGAACCAGTGCGGCGCTAGCTCCCGATATCCCATGTAGTCACCATGATCGGTGGTGCGCGTGGCTTCCGAGGATCGAAAGCTATCCAGTTCATCGAATGTCAACCGGGGGGCCGGGATGCCCTCTTCCGAAAAGATAAATCCCTTTTCCGTCTCGACGACGTAGTCGGTGCGGAACGTAACGTGACCGTCGCCGCCGCCAATCCCCAGGACACCGACTCGCTTCATGAGACGCTGGTACTGATTCCAACGCTCTCTCGTCAGCCCCCAGCGCGGATCGTATTCGCCCTCTGCGAAAAAATAGGTGGTAGCGAAACCGGGTCCTTTTCCTTCCGCAACGTCTTCGATTCTCATCTCCACCAGCAACTCGAACTCCGCTCGGTGAGTTGTGAAGCGCTCCATCAGCTCATCATCCGACGTCCTGCTGCACGCCCAAATGAACAGGAACAAAAGCAATACGAACAAGACGAGAAGGAGATTCAGAAAGGGCTTCCGGTGGAACGTCGCTACGGTATCCGCATGTCCGCTGTTCGGCAAGATATGTCCAGTTTTGCGCGTACAAACCTGCTGCGCAAGCGCTGTAGTGACTGAGCGATGACATGCGACTCATTGCTGCGCGGCTACACTGAACCGTTCATCCGTGATGTTTTGATCGATCTACTATGTTTCGTTTTCTAAAGTAAGTTTCGGAAGGCCTTCCTATCTGCCGTTTTACCTGCTACAGCGCAGGGCCACTGGATTATGCTGCGATGACGCGCAGCCCGGCTTTGTTTACCCTGCCACCGAGGGCAGCTCCCACGCGCTTTATCCTGCCGCGGGCGGCAGCACCGGATGCTCACTCCGGCGGGCTAGCGCAGTGCGTTGGCGGTCGCGGGTTAATCGATATGCCACAATTCGCCTCTTGACCGGTCGGCTTTCGCCTCGGGCCAGAGAAGGCTCCACCGGGCCGGAATCTCCTGCGCAGGAACTCCCGACCTCTTTCGATTTGCAGTTTGGAGGATGCGAGGAAACTTAGGTCACGTTTGTTTCTGGAAGTGGTTGATGGGGTGGAAGAAGAACTTTTTTTAGAAACCGGAATCCAGGAGCCAGAAGAGCTACAGAACACTGAAGCAGGATTATGGCGCTGAGGCGGTCGTTGGTGTGGGTTGTGGGCGGGAGCGTTGGCGCTTCCTACCGGTCGTGCTTCTGAAGGGTCGAGTAGAGGGGCTGGCGCGGTCGGCGGTGTGGATTAAGGTCGGCGGCCTTGCGCTCCCTGACGGTCGCGGTTCTGAAGAGTGGCCAGAACGCACAGGTGTAGTTCAGCCTTTGTAAGCGATCAACAAATGGTGGGGCCGGGCTTTCGAGCCCGGCGCATGGGCGCGGATACGGAGATCCGCGCCACCTAAGTATGTGACGCTGGCGCGGGGCGCGGGGCGTCAGTGGCCGTCGGAGAGTTCCTTGACGATGCCGGCGACGAAGCTCTTGGCATCGCCGAAAAGCATGTAGGTCTTGGGGAGGTAGTACAATTCGTTGTCGATGCCCGCAAAACCGACGCCCAAGCTGCGCTTGATCACCATGACGGTGCGGGCCTTGTCGGCGTCGAGGATCGGGGTGCCGTAGATCGGACTGTCCGGATCGGTGCGCGCCAGAGGATTAACGACGTCGTTGGCGCCGATCACCAAGGCGACGTCGGTGTTCGGGAAGTCGCCGTTGATCTCGTCCATCTCAAACATCTTGTCGTAGGGGATGTCGGCCTCGGCCAGCAGGACGTTCATGTGGCCCGGCATGCGGCCCGCCACTGGGTGAATCGCGAATCGAACCTCGCAGCCCTTGCGGGTCAGGATGTCGAACAGTTCGCGGATCTTGTGCTGCGCCTGCGCGACGGCCATGCCGTAACCGGGAATAATGATGACGCTACCGGCGCCTTCCAGAATCCCGGCCGCGTCCTCAGGAGAGGCGGAACGCACCGGACGCTGCTCGGTCTTCCCGGCCACGCCACCGGCGACCTGTCCGAACGCGCCGAACAAAACGTTGGTGAACGATCGATTCATCGCCTTGCACATGATGATTGACAGGATCAGGCCCGCCGCGCCGTTCAACGCACCGGCGATGATCAGCAGACGGTTGTCCAGCACGAATCCCATGGCCGCGGCCGCGACGCCCGCGTAAGAATTCAGCAAGGCGATCACGGTAGGCATGTCCGCGCCGCCAATGGGAATGACGAGCAGGATGCCGAAGGCCAGCGACAGTCCGACAAAGGCTGGGAACATCCAGGGCGCCGTCGGCATAAACACCATATAGCCGCCAAGGCCGATCGCCCCGGCGAGAACTCCGAGGCTCACGACGTTTTGCCCGGGGTAGGTCATCGGGCGGGTCGGCATGAGTTCCTGGAGCTTGGCGAAGGCGATGATACTCGCGGTGGTGGTGAGGAACCCGAGCAGGGTTTCCAGAACCAAGGCAGTCATCGGAACGCCGGAGGTGACATCGCCCTTGATGTATTCCGAGGTGCCCACCAGCGCCGAGGCCAGCGCACCGAACGCATGCGACAGCGCGGTTAACTGCGGGACCGCCGTCATCGGCATCATATAGGCCAGCGGAGCGCCGATGGCCGCGCCGATCGCGATGCCGCCGAGGACCCACTGGTATTCCACGACCTCCGTACGCAGCAGCGTGCCGACAACGGCAAGCAACATGCCGATTTCGCCGATGATGACGCCGCGGCGCGCCGTCGAGGGATGATTCATCCATTTGACGGCAAGAATGAAGCCGGCCGAAGCCAGCATGTAAATTGCGGGGAGCAGTTGCTCGATCATTTATCGCCGGGCCCCCGCTTACGGAACATCTTCAGCATGCGATCCGTGATGAGGTAACCGGCCACCACGTTGAGCGTCGCGCAGATGACGGCGATGAAGCCCAGTGTACGGGTGAGCGTTGTGGCTCCCTCCTCGCCGGTGATCAGGATCGCGCCCACTACGGCAATCGCCGAGATCGCGTTGGAGAGCGACATCAGTGGGGTATGCAGCAGCGGGGAGACGCGTTTGACCAGCTCAAAACCGAGAAAGGCGGCCAGCATGAACACATATAGACCAAATTCGTATGACTGCATCTTAGATGATCCTTATGGGAATGATCCTTCTATGAATTTGCCTGGGACGGTGGCGCTATGCGTTGGACTTCCTCTCCTCCGTCGGCTGGGCATCAGCCTTGGGTGGCGGAGCCGGCAGAGGCTCCAGTCCTAACGATTCGCGCACACGCGCATTCACCACTTCGCCCTTATGCGTCAGCAGGGTTTCCCTGATGACTTCGTCTTCCGGAATTTCATCCAGCGGCAGAAACTTTGCCAGATGCTTCAGGAAGGTCGCGACGTTGGCCGAAAACATCTGGCTGGCGTCATGCGGAGCCATTGCCGCGAAATTCGTGGGGCCGAGAATCATGACGCCGCCATGATGCACCACCTGATCCGGCTGCGTGAGTTCACAGTTGCCGCCGCGGACCGCCGCGATGTCGACGATGCAGGATCCGGGCGTCATCGCCTCGACCATTTCCTTGGTGATCAGCAGCGGAGCTTTCTTGCCGGGAACCGCGGCCGTGGTGATCACCACGTCGTTTTCCCGTAGCACTTCGGTCATGAGCTCGCGCTGGCGTTTATAGAAATTTTCGTCCATCGCCTTGGCGTAGCCGCCCTTGCCTTCGGCCGACCCGGTTTCGACATCCAGCGAGATCGGGCGGGCGCCGACGCTGATGATCTGCTCCCGGGCCGCTTCGCGAACGTCGTAGGCGCTGACGACCGCGCCCAGACGCTTGGCCGTGGCGATGGCCTGCAATCCGGCGACACCCGCGCCGATGACGAACACCTTCGCCGGCTTGATGGTGCCGGCGGCGGTCATCAGCATGGGGAACAATTTGGAAAGAGTGGTGGCGGCGAGCAGCACGCTTTCATAGCCGGAAATGGTGGCGAGCGAGCTCAGCACGTCCATGCTCTGGGCGAAGGTGGTGCGGGGAATCAGTTCGAGAGCGAAGAAGGACGCACCGGTCTTGGCGATCTCGGCGTCTTCTTCAATCGCGGTCAGAGGCTCGCCGAGTCCAACGAGGATCTGTCCGGAATGCAGCAGCTCCAGGTCGGCGCGTCCGGCATCGGGATTCGCGCCAACACTGCGGAACTGCACCACGATGTCGGCCTTCTGTCCGATCTCGGACCGGGAGGCAAGAGTCGCGCCGCGAGCCGTATACTCGTCATCGGCAAACCCCGCTTCTATCCCTGCGCCTGGCTCCACCAGCACGCTCATCTCGGCTTTCGCGAGCACGTCCACGGTTCGTGGCACTAGCCCGACGCAACGCTCTCCTGGGAAGGTCTCCTTGAGGACCCCAACTGTTAGTGACAAGGGAACTCCGGCAAATAGGATATAGGCACTACATCTTCCCCTAGAGCGAAGCGATCCCGCAACTTTGCGAATTTCGTCCGGATGGTGGATCGGGCGCGCGGCCGGTGCATCTGGCAGGGATGCGCTACAAGGGAAACCACACCGTTTGGTGGTTCCGTCACGTGCGCCGCGAAAAACATTTCCGTTGCCATCGACCAGGGGAAGCAGGGTGTTGTTTGATTGAGACGCGTCTCAGGAGCATACGTTTCACTGCGGCCTGACGCGTCTCGTGTCTGCACTGGGCGTTTGTGATTATATATCGCTCAGGTCACGGCGTCCAGGGGCGGTCTTTTTCGAAGCGACCGTGGGCTTTGATGGGCTTGTCGGTATCAAAGTATTTCTTGTAGGCGGAGATCCAATCGGTGGCAATCTCGTGTTGCGCGGTCGCGAGGCTGATCTTTTCCTCGCAGACCAATTGGTGCAGCCGATCCTCCAGCGCATCCTTGACGTGCGAGTTCCAGCCGGGCGCCGAATAAGGCTGTGGCCAGAAATTTCCAGGCTCCGGCGCGCCGCCCAGTTCCGGCGCAATCAGGAAGTCGAGCTCATAGCTGCGGTTGCCGGGATCCTGGATCCCGTAACGAGCAAAGACTTCGCGTCCCATGGCGGCCGGCACGCTGGAGGCGACCTGTGGAGAGACGCCGCCGCTGCAAACTTCGGATTCAGAGATAGGCAAGGCGACGCCGGGAGTCAGCGCGGGGTTAGGGGCAATCTGCGCCAACAGTTGTTGATCCTTATATAAGCCGATGGCCAGGATCAGCACGGTAATCGCCATGAACGCAGCGCCCGCATAGGCGGGACGATTGCCTTGGGTGAGAAAGTCGGCAATTCGGTGCATGAGGCTCGAACTCTGGGTGGAGCTGGCCTGCGCCAACCGGACTTTCAACAACGCGCGCGGCGCCTCCGATGCCGGAAGCGATGCATTCAAACGATCGTGATGGGCCTTGGTGAACGCGCCGATGGTGGACTCCATCTCCTGCAGACGGCCCCGGCAACTCCAGCAGGCGGCAAGGTGCTCGCGGACCTCCTGGCTGCGTTCCTCGCCAAGTTCGCCGTCGGCATGCATCAGGAGTTCGCGGTCATCCAGATGACGATCCATGTTATTCCCGGTGCTCATACGTTGCCTCCTGCCCGCTCTACTCGCGCTCGTCTATGCCGATTCATCTATTCCTGCTCGTCGGCCCGTAACAACTTTCCGACCGACCGTTCCAAGGACTGCGCCACGCCGCCGAGAGAGATCCCCAGGACCTCGGCAATCTCGCGATAGCGCAAGCCTTCGGCGCGCAGGTACAGGACGCGCCGGTCGGTTCTCCGGCAGCGCGTCGACCACCGCGAGCAAGCGCTGCTGCCGCTGCTTGGCATGGACCTGCTGTTCCGGATCTGGAGCCGGGTCGGCCCGTTCTAAAACATCGATGCCGTCTTCGGCCGTTCCTGTCGCCATGCGTTGATTCGCCATGCATCGCTTCAGACCCTGGTTGTGAGCGACGCGAAACAGCCAACCCGCCAGATTCGTACGCGGCCGTCCCGCCGATAAATGCTGGTAAAGCGCCAGGAAGACTTCCTGCACCACTTCCTCGCCGTCATGCGGCGTCATTCCGAACGACTGCAGGTAGCGCAACAGCGGACTGCGATAGCGGTCAAACAGGGTCGCGACTTCGGCGGCCAGAGGCGACAACCGTACGCTCTGATTCGTCGCTCCCGCAAGCGCGGCAGAATCCGACAAAGGCAGGTTGACGGCAGGGTCAGACATTCAAACAGCCATCCTCATAAGGCCGGGCGCGGGGCCTCCAGTATTAGATTCCCTGGCGGCGCCGTTTGTTCACGGTTTTTTAGGGTCGGGAGGGCCGGTAGACCGATAGGCCGTTTGGCGGGGCTCCAGGACCGCAAAAAACCAAGCAAAGCACTGAACAAAAAGGAATTGCCGGGAATACTTCATTATATGATCCATGCGCTTTGGTCAGGAATCCGCCGTGCTGCGTCTCGGCGGTCATGCGTGCTGCTGGCCGCGGTACTGCTGGCAGGTCCGGTCGCAGACGCGCAATTGATGGACGGGGATGTCCGGGTGGTGGTGACGGATCCGGATGGGCAACCGGTATCCGGCGCCCAGGTGGAACTGGCCGCTCGCAACCCGGTGTTCTCGGCAACGCAGGTAACCGAGGCCGACGGGGAAACGGAATTCACGCGGCTTCCGCGCGCCGATTACAGCATCGCGGTCCGGGCAGCCGGGTTCCGTGAAGCCGTACAACTGGCGGACGTGGAGACGGCAGTCCCGCAGACGTTCACCTTCCGGTTGGAGGTGGGCGCGGTGATCACGCAAATCAATGTGAGCGACGAGGCTCCGCTGCTGGACCATGACGAGCCGGCCTTGGTCACGCAGATTGAGCGGCAGGAATTGGACAAAGCGCTGGGGACCACGCTGGGGCGCAGCACAATCGATGCGATCACCACGACTCCGGGCTGGCTGCTGGAAGCGAACGCGGTGCTGCATCCGCGCGGCTCCGAGTACGATACGCAGTACGTGATCGACGGGATGCCGGTGTATGACAATCGTTCGATCGCCTTTGCTCCGCCTTACGAGAACGAGGAGTTCGAAGGCGTCAATACGATGCTGGGCGGAATCCCCGCGGAGTATGGGCGGAACCTGGGCGGCGTCATCTCGCTGGACACGCGGCGCATCGCGAATCGGGGGTACAACTGGGACGTCGATACACAAGCCGGGAGCTTCAATAATCGCCAGGGGGCGATTACGTATCAGAAGCGGATGAACCGGTCGGCGTTTCTGGTCGGCGTGCATGGGGGCCTGACGGATCGCTATCTGGATCCGCCGGCGCTGCAGAATTTCACCAATCACGGCAGCCTGGGCGGAATGAACGCGCGCTTTGAGCAGGACCTGACCTCGGTGGACCGGCTGACGTTTTATCTTCGTTCCAATCGAACCAACTTCATGGTGCCGAATGACCTGACGCAGCAGGCAGCGGGCCAGCGGCAGGATCGGAGGGCTTCGGAAACCGCGGGCCAGGTGCATTACCAGCACGCCTTCGGCGATACCGCGCTGGCTACGCTGCGCGGCATGGTGCGGGATCTGAGTTCGTTGTTGTGGAGCAATCCGCTGGCGACGCCGGCCTGGGTGAATCAGAATCGCGGGTTTCGCGAGAGTGCGTTGATCGGGAACGTGACCGTGGAGCGAGGGGAAGCGCATACGTTTAAGTTCGGAGGCGATGTCCGCGTGAGCGACGTTCGCGAAATGTTCCAGATTACGGACCCGCACAAACTGCCCGCCATCGACATAAACTTTCAAAAGAATCAGCGAATGACGATGTCATCGCTGTATGCGCAGGATCATATCGAACTGGGGAACTTTTCGGCCAACGTCGGGCTGCGCTTCGACCAATACAAATTTCTGATCAGCGACACGGCCTGGAGCCCCAGGGCCGCACTGGGCTATTACATCCCGAAGTTCGACATGCTGTTGCGTGCCTCCTATGACCGGGTCTTCATGCCGCCTCCGATTGAGAACCTGCTGTTCAGCAGCCTGGTTCCGGGTCTGGGCGTGTCGGGCGTGGAGGGCGCCGCACCGGTGCCGGCCGCTCGCGCCAACTTCTTTGAAGTTGGGTTCCGCAAGCCGCTGGGCAACCGGCTACGCCTGGACGTCACGCACTACTGGCGAACGTTCCGCAATTACATCGACGACGATGTATTCCTGAACACGGGCATCGGATTCCCGATTACGTTTGATACGGCTCGGATTCAGGGAACGGATGTCCGGCTGGAGATGCCGCTTTGGCGTGAGTTCACGGCGACGGCGAGTTGGTCCAACATGCATGGCATCGCGGGGAGTCCGGTGACCGGCGGGCTGTTTCTGCGGGGCGGCGACGCCGAGGAACTGCGCGATGTGGTGACGCATTTTCCGATCACGCAGGATCAGCGCAACACGGTGGCGGCGCAGGTGCGTTATCAGCCGAACGATCGCTATTGGGTCAGTGTGGGGACCAGGTACGGCAGCGGGCTGCCGGTTCAGTTGGAAGGAGTCGACACCGATGATGATACCGGGGCAAACGGTGCGGATCTGGATGGCGATACCGACGACACGGGAGGCGGCCAGATTCCTGCGGCGATCCTGAAGAAGGTGAACTTTTCGCGCGGACGCGTGCGGCCGAACTACAACCTGAACGTCTCAACCGGGGTGCGCGTATGGGAGCGGGAGGCGCGCTCGGCAACGCTGCAGTTTGACGTACGGAACTTGACGAATCGGCTGAACGTGATCAACTTCAGCGGTGTGTTTACGGGGACGGCGCTGGCTCCGGGGCGGCAGTATACGGCGCAGCTGAAGTTCCGGTTCTAGGGAAAGGTCGTCCCCGGCCGGTCGGGTGAGGTGAAGACACCAAAGTGACCGACGTAGGCGGATCGGCCCCCGGGCTAGTGCGTCATTGCATAGGCGATGTGGTTGAGCGCCATGCGAATTCCCAGCGCCGACCAGCGCTCGGGATAAGAGGGGTCGTCGGCCCACTCCCAGGAATCGCCGGTGTCGTTGTTCAGCCACACGGCGAGCACCATATTATGGTTGTCGTCAAAGACGCCTTTCCAGTGCGGATCGTAGGCGCCGGCGACCAGAGGTTGCCCATCGAAACGGCCCCACTGCCCAATGATCTGGTAACGCTCCTTCAGGTCAAAAAGCATGTGAAAGGGGGCATCTCCATCGGTGAGCTCAACCAGTTCCCGATCCGGGTAGAGTCGCTCAACGGTTTCCAGGACCGCCTGGTGTTCGTAGGCGCCCCAGACATCATCGGTGATCAGGAATCCACCGCGATTTAGATATTCCCGAAGCTTGTCGAGCATCTCGTCAGTGAGACTGATATTGGTGACGCGAACCGCGTAGAGAAAGGGCCAGTTGAAGACGTCGTCCTCGTCTTCGAGGTTGACCGGCTGCTCGGCCGGGCGAGCTTGAATCCGCGTGAGGCGATTAAGCGCGAGCATCAGATGGCGATCCGCCCGAGGATAATCATTGGTCCAGTTGGTGTAGCCCTGGCGCCAACTCCCGCCACGGCGCCCAAAGAAGCCTCGCCGGCCCCCGCCGCCGTCGGGATACATGAGGTGGCCGAAGGTGAATTCCTGCGGATCTGCGCCCCCCGGCGGCACGGGAAAGTTGTTGTATTCCATCGCCGGGTACTCACGAAACTCGCGCTGGAAGGCAAACGAAGCCGTCACGTAGAGCAGGATCGCGAGCGCCAGAAATGCGCCGACTCGCAGGTTCGGAAACCGCCTTCGCACAACCCGAGGATACCATCGGCGCCCACCGTCAGGCCGGCATCTGGTTCTGAGGTTGAGATGAGTTCGGCCCCAGGCAACAGGAGCGCGGGCTCACACGGATCCTTGGGTAGTGCAGCGGAAGGCGATTCCGCCGGTCAACTATCCCGGTGGAGCGGAGGTGAACATCGTGACCCAAAACACACCCAACGGTGTTTGAAATGCCTGGCGTTGGATCGGCCGTCCACCGCACAGCCGCGGTGCCGAGTCTTCTCCGATCGAGACGGATGGAATGGAGAGGTACGTTCCAGGCAGCACCGTGGACTTCAGGTTCCCGGCAACCACATTCGCGATCTCCCCCATGACGTCCAACACATCGTCGTCGACATCGCTGGGCGGAGTTTTATTGGTTAACTGACCCGCGAATCCACAGGCCTGCCAAGCCGGGCAATGGACTAATATAGCTCCCAGATAGGCTCCCGTCAGGTAGACCGCTGCCGTGACCATGTCTCCCTTTGGAGGGATGGTGTCCAGAGCAGGGGTCGCGCTCATCTTCAGCATGGTTTCAAAGACCGTGGAAACAATCTCTTGCAACTCCTGGGGAGCCTGGGTAACGGCGGTCGACATAATTTCCTCCTTGACCTCAATACGATTTCCTGCGTCCGGTCTTGCAGACGGCGTCCGCGCGGGCCGTCGGCGCAGCGATCGGCGCCACATACCATCGCCGCGGGTCCCGCGGAGGGGACGTGAAACAAAAGCTCCCTCCTCACCGGGCCCTGTATAGCGTGGCGTCTCCAATACTCTCCCGTTCCAATTTTTCCGTAACCGCGATGCCAGATTCGGTCGACCCCAGGACCAGGTACCCGCCACGGAACAATGTGCCGTGAAGTCCGTCAATGATCTTCTGCTTTGTGGGCATATCAAAGTAGATCAGGACATTCCGGCAAAGGACGATATCAAAGGGCCCCATGCCACGCATATCCGCGCGCAGATCAAATGTCCGAAACTTCGTCATCCGGCGAATTTCCTCCTTGACCTCCCATTCCAATCCCACGCGCCGGAAATATTTGAGTAAATAGGCGGCCGGCAAGCCACGGTTCATCTCCAACTGAGAAAATCGCCCGTGTTTGGCGCGCTCGATCACATCGGAGGAGAGATCCGTCCCGAGAATCTCGATATTCCAATCTCCGAGCCCCATATCCTGGAGCATCATCGCAAGCGAATAGGACTCCTGGCCGGTACTGGCCGCTGCCGACCAGAATCGCAAGCGCCGTGTGTCGGCACGGGATTCGCACAGCGCCGGGAGTACGGTCCTACGCAACGCATCGAAATGCGCCATCTCCCTCATGAAGTACGTCTCATTGGTGGTCATCGCATTGACCACCTTCTGGCGGATCTCGTTGTCCTCGGTCGCCTTCAGCAAGGCGCAGAGATCGTTGAGGGACTTGAGCCCCTGATCGTTAGCCAAACCCATCAGACGTGCATCCAGCAGGTAATGTTTTTCCGCCTCCAGAACGATACCCGACTCGCGATAGATGTAGCCCTGAAGAAACGCGTAGTTTTCCGGGAGGATCTGGGCATCGTCGCCGCTGACAGGAAGAGACATTATTGCTTTCAACCTTTCCTCGCTATCCTCCGGCAGATACAGGAGGCAATCTTACCTAAAGGGACAATTTCGTCAGCTAGACCTTGGCTGGCCACCGCACCAGGCATGCCCCACACCACACTGCTGGCCTCATCCTGCACGATCACGTGAGCGCCCGCGGACCGAAGCAGTTCGGCTCCCCGCATTCCATCCTTCCCCATGCCGGTCAGAACCGCCGCGATGACTGCACCGCCGTAGGTCTCCCCCGCCGAACGAAAGAGCACGTCAGCGGCCGGCCTGCAGGAGTTCTCCGGCGGTCCCTGATCCAGCGAGACGGCAGCACCACCGCCGTTTCGCACCAGACGCATGTGATAGTCGCCCGGGGCGATGTAGATATGGCCGGATAGGACCGGGTCCCCATCCGCCGCTTCCTGCACCCGCAAGGATGTCTGCTGATCCAACCGCTCGGCAAGCAGCCGAGTGAACAACGGCGGCATATGCTGAACGATCAAGATGGGCTGACCGAAGTCCGCCGGAAACATCGGCAGCATCTCAGCCAAGGCCGCCGGCCCGCCGGTGGAAATTCCTATGACCACCACTTCCGGCGCTCGTGCAAACGATGCTCCACGTTCGATCGTCCTGTTCGGCGCGATGGGGGCGGGATGCGGAGCGCTCGAACGCAGCCCCATCTGGGGCGGCTCCTCTTTGGGGTTGAAGAACTGATGAATCTTCGGCAGCAATTGCTCCCGGAGATTCACCAAGGAGACATCCAGCGATCCTGCGTTGGATGCCTTGGTCACGTAGTCATCGGCCCCCCGCGAAAGCGCCTCGATCGTCGCCGAGGCTCCTCGCTCGGTCAAGGTGGAGAACATCACCACCCGGATATCTGGAAAGCCCGACTGCAGCTCACCGAGCATCTCCAAGCCGCCCATCTCCGGCATCTCAATGTCCAAGGTGATGACATCCGGATTGAGATGCGGGATTTTATTCAAAGCAATCCGTCCGTTCGAAGCGCTCCCCACCACCTCAATTCCCAGATCCTGTTCCAAAGCGTGCGCCACCAGTCGGCGGATCACCACCGAATCATCCACGATCATGACGCGGATTCGCTCCCCAGGTGGAGCTTCTTTCTGCTCAGGGCGACCAACGGATTCTCCTCAGACCAGCACGCCGGCGATGCGCAGCTTGTCGGTTAGGATGTCGGAGGTAAACGGCTTCATGATGTACTCATTCGCACCCGCCGCCAAGGCCTCGACCATATGTTCCGCTTCTGTCTCGGTGGTCACCATGATGACTGGAATCTGGTTGAAGCGCTGCTCCTCCCGAACGTGCTTCAGGAACTCCAACCCATTCATCTCAGGCATGATCCAGTCGGTTAGAATGACCTGAACCGGGACGTCGGCGGCATGTAGCACATCCAAAGCCACCCGGCCGTTTTCCGCTTCCGAGACATCGTAGCCAAGTTCCTTCAACGTTTCCGACAATAATCTCCGGATCGTCCGGGAATCGTCCACAACCATTGCGTGAGCCAATGCCTTTCTCCTTCTCACCGATGTCTTCGGCGTTACCTATGGGACGACTGCCACGGCCTTGCAGGGTGAGGTCCGCTCGGCGAACCCCGCCTTGCCGCATTTCCCGTAATTAGAACGTGAATCGAGCCACCGCAGCCTGCAGCGCGAGATGCCATTTCACTGAGTTCCTGCGAAGCTTTCTGCGTATCGCTGGCGCCCTTGTGTCGTTTCTTTGGCGGCCATGGCCACGCCGCTGATGTTCTTGGTGATGTCACCGACGCCCTTGGAGGCTTCCGCCATGCTCCGATTGATTTCGTTGGTGGTTACCGTTTGCTCTTCCACCGCCGAGGCGATGCGAATTGGAGATATCGTTGATCTGGTTGATGATCGTGCTGATCTCCCCGATGGCACCGACCGACTCTCTTGGTATCGCCTTGGATGGCGTCGATCTTCTGACTGATCTCTTCGGTGGCTTTGGCAGTCTGCTTGGCCAATTCCTTCACTTCATTGGCCACGACGGCAAACCCTTTGCCCAGCCTCACCGGCACGCGCCGCCTCGATGGTCGCATTGAGCGCCAAAAGGTTGGTCTGTTGTGCAATCGAGGTGATCACCTTGATCACGTTGCCGATTTCGGCGGAGGATTCGCCCAGCTTCGTCACGGTTTCGTTCGTGGTATGGGCAACGTTGACCGCGTTTTTGGCCACACGAGCCGCCTCATTGGCATTCTTGGCAATTTCGCGGATCGAGGCCTGCATCTCCTCACTGCCCGCCGCCACGGAAGCAACGTTCTTGGTGACCTGCTCACTGGCCGCCGAAACAACGTTCGCCTGCGTGGCGGTCTCCTCGGCGTTTCCCGCCATCTGCTGGCTGACGGCTGTCAATTCCTCCGAGGAGGAGGCCAGCGCGGCGGCGTTCTGTGCGGTCAGACGTAGCGGCTCGATGACCGCATCCAAGGTGTCGTTGATGCCGTCGACAATCTTGCGATAGTCGCCTTTATGCTTGCTTGCATCGGCTCGGACGTTCAGTTTTCCGCTGGCTGCCGATTCGGCCAGCACCACGGTGTCGGCGGCCACCCGCTTCAGGTTTTCCCGCACTTCCTCGATGGTGTCGTTGATGAAACGCTTCTTCCCCGGGAACTGTTCGAGTTCGGCGTTGAAGTCCCCTTCCCCAAACGAACGCACGCAGGCCATCGCCTTCTTCTTGACTGCGATATGGCCGCTCACCATCTTGTTCACGCCCTCGGCCATTTCCCGGAAGGCGCCCTGGAACTGATCCGCCGGGATCTGGGCATCAATGTCGCCTAAATCATGCTGTTCACTCATGCTCGTCATCTCATCGATGAAGCGCTGCAGAATACCGCGCAAACGAAGCATAGCCGAGGCCAGCACACGGGAATCCCCATCGGACTGCGTGGCAAAGACGGAATTGCCCAAGTCACCGGCCCCGAGCGCATCGGCCTGCGCAACGATACCCTCCAGCCCCAGAATGGTCTGCTGGAATGCGGCCGCCAGTTTTCCGCCCACCGGCAGCTGCTGGTTCAACACGGGGTTGCGAAGGTCGTCGGCCGCCATGGCGCGGGACTGTTCGAGCAGCACCGCGACGGCCTCTTTCACCTGGACCAGATGTTCGGTCCGGGCGGTGTTCGGCGTGGGTTCGATCGACTCCACGTCCAGCCCCATCGATCCGAGTGTGGAAAACAGAAAAGAGTCGCCAACCGCCTGCATATCGAGGTTGAAGACTCTCCAAAACGCCATTTCGACCCGGTGGAGCTTGGCGGCCGCTTTGATCCGAGCCCGCAGACGCTCGGCGATGATTCGCTGGTATTCACAATAGGAGCCAACGTACCATTTGAATGGCAAATTGATCAGGTCATGCCGTTCGCCGACGACCAGTCGGCTCTCGAAATACTCCACTCCCCAGTTGCTCTCGGCCCCTTCGGCCAGCGAGATCAGATACCCGGTCTGCGCTGTTTCCAGGCCGCGACGGAGGCCCTCCACACTCATCCCCTTGCTGGCCGCGTAGGCATGGAAGAACTCGCGAGTCGGTACGAAGGCAAACTGCCAGTCATAGAACTCCTTGGCGATGGAGGCGGCCTGCTCCCGCATCCAGGGGATCTGTTCCCGGATCAATTCGCGATCTTCCTCACCCAGCCGGATGAACTCTCTGCGCGTGGCCAGCGTCTGCTCGGTCATGCCGTAACGTTGCGCACGTGAGCGATCAGCGCCAACCGGAGAGAACGCCGGAGAAAGAGGACGAGAAAGAGAAGGATAGGCCACAACGGGAGGGGTCATGACCGCCACGCCGCCGTCCGGATTCAGTCGGTGGGTCTGATGCTGTCGTGCCATAGTGATTTTCTTCAACGCTCCTATTTGCTTTTAGTCAATATTCGATCTCAGACCGTTTCGATGGTCCTGCCCGTTCCGGGTCGCATCCTCGCGGCCGCCCAGGTGCCGGCCGCCGGATCTACCTTGCGGATTCCGCCGAAGCCGCTCCGCCGAACTCAAGCGCCCGATCGGTGTTCAACACCAGCAACAAACGGTCGTTGAGCTTGCAGACGCCTTGGATGAGGTCTTGCGCCTGGGCTCCCAGGTTCTCGGGAACCGGCTCGAAGCTTTCTCCTTCCACATCCAGCACGTCGCCGACTTCATCGACCAGCAGGCTGGCGGCCCCTTCCTCGGTGTGGACGATCATGTTCATGGGGTGCACGCCCTCCGGGCGTGGCGGCAGGCCCAAGCGCCGCCGCATGTCCACCGCCTGGACGATCTGTCCGCGCAGGTTGATCAAGCCTTCCATCACGGCCGGAGCCCGCGGAATCGGCGTGACCTCCTGAGCGCGCAGCACTTCCTGCACACGCCGCACATCGATTCCGAAAAACAGGTCATCGACCTGGAAGGTGCAGTATTGGAAAGCAGCCTGTTGCGCCTCCCAAGCCCGGCTCATCTGTTCGTACCGATCATTTACCATTCATCCCCCCCGGCGCCACAGGAACCGGCTCGACGGAGAGTTCAGGATTGCTCTCGGCGGCAACCGCCGAAGCTAGCTGCTCAACCGACGCCAGCATCCGGGCGCGGTCATACTTGTTCTCCACCGCATCGAAGCATTCCCGCAACACCGCAGGCGGCATCGGGTCCCGGCTGAGGACAAGAATTCGCGACTTCGGGGTCCGTTTGCGAATCGTCTCGGCAAGGATTTGCGACTGCCCGCCGGCAAGTTCTGCCGACAGGAGCACAACACCCGGCTCCACCCGCTCCAGCAGTTCCGTCGCCTGACGCGCATCCCCGGCTTCCACAACCCGGTAGCCGGCCATCTCGAGTTCCGCGCGCAAGAGCGAACGGGCAAACGGCGAAGGCTCGACCAGCAGCAGGCTGGCGCTGGCTGAGCACGCCCGCTCCTCGCGGAACCATTCCTCCCCACCCTCCCCATCCAAGGCCTTGCGCAGCACGACCTGCAAGTCGACAAAGTCGGTCACCTTCCCTCCAATCACGGCCGAACCCAGCAACCCGACCCGCTGGCTGGCGCGCCGCACGGTAATCGTATCTTCGACGATGTCGACAATTCGCTCCACCGGCAATCCCGACACTGCGCTCCCCGTTTTGAAACACGATCACTTGCGCCGGATCCTGCTGCGAGCGCGGCGTCCGGACGCCCGGGAGCCAGAACCGTTCCCAGCGAAACCAGCGGCAGGATTCCGCCGCGATATTGCACCACCGGACTTTCCGCCCGTGGACTCGATCGGCCGACTGCGGGAACTCCTCCAGGCGGGAAACCAGGCTGAGCGGCACCGCCAAACGCTCAAAGGAACCGGCCCGGAACAGCAGCAGCCGCTGCCGTTCCTCGGCCGCCTGGGCCACCTGTTGCGCCGCGGCATGCTCGGCCTCCTGCTGGCTGGAGAGCACGCCGGACTGCGCGCCCGATGCCGAGCACATCCAGAATCAAGCGCCACCCGGCCGTCGCCCATGATCGTCGCGCCGGCATAGATGGTCGAGTCCCTTCAGCTGCTTGCCCAGCGGCTTCACCACGATCTCCTGGGTGTCATTCACGCCGTCGACCACCAGACCGAACTGGCGGTCCTCGGCCTGCAGCACCACGATGTTGACCGCGTCGGACTCGGAGCCGGCAGACCCGAGCACCTCACTCAGGTAGGCGATCGGCAGCAGGCTCCCGCGGCGGCGGTAGACCGGCGTGCCATGAACATGCTCGATTTTGCCGCCGCTGGAGGTCCCTCCAGCCGGATCAACTCCAGCAGGCTCACCTGCGGAATGACGAACCGTTCTCCGCCGCTGGTCACCACCAGGCCGGGAATGATCGCCAGCGTCAGCGGGATCTTGAGCTTGACGGTGGTCCACTCGCCGAGTTGCGTGGACACGTCCACGGCGCCGCCGATCCTCTCGATGTTGCTCTTCACCACGTCCATGCCCACGCCGCGTCCGGAGACATTGGTGATGGTCTGGGCGGTGGAGAACCCGGGCAGCAAAGATCAGGTTCAGCGCCTCGCGGTCGCTCATGCGGCTGGCCCGCTCGGCCGACACACGCCCTTTTCGATCGGCCTTCTGCTTGAAGCTTCGGCGTCGATCCCCGCGCCGTCGTCGCGAATCTCGATGTTGACCTGGCCGCCTTCGTGATAGGCGCGCAGCGTGATCGTGCCTTGCGCCGGCTTGCCGGCCGCGACGCGCGCCTCCGGCGGCTCGAGGCCGTGATCGCACGAATTGCGCACCAGGTGCGTCAGCGGATCCTTGATCGCCTCGATGATGGTCTTGTCCAGTTCGGTGTCGCGCGCCGTCCATCTCCAGCTCGATCTGCTTGCCGAGGGACATGCGCGACGTCGCGCACCACGCGCGGCAGCTTGTTCCACACCAGACCGATGGGCTGCATGCGCGTCTTCATGACGCCTTCCTGCAGCTCGGTGGTGATCAGGTTCAGGCGCTGCGAGGTCGCGTTCAGCGCCACGTCCTCCCGCTGCGTGTTGAATTGGAGCATCTGGTTGCGGGCCAGCACCAACTCGCCCACCAGGTTCATGAGCTTGTCCAGCAGCCCGACATCGACCCGAATGGCGGTATCGGAAACCGAGATGGTTTCCTTGTGAGCCAGCGGAGCGGGGTGCGTTCGTCCTGCCCCGCCCTCGGCCGAAGATACCGTTTCCGCCGGCGCTTGCGGGAGCGGGTTCGAAAGGGCAGACGGCTTGCGGAGGCCAGCGGGTTCCCGGCAGCCTGAACCTGCTGTTCCTTCGCCTCAACATTAGAGGAGCCGGCTGAAGCGGCGAGCGTTGGGGGAGTCCTGGACCGGAACAGGAGAGCGACGAAGGGCTCGGCTCCACCCGGACGTCAGCGGGCTCGACCGAGCCGGGCAGATGCGCCAGCGAAGGCTCGCTGCTCTCCTGTTTGGCAAACGCCTCCAGGCGGCTTTTCAAATCTTCATACGTATTGGGGCCTTCGCCACCGGATTCCTCAATGGAGCTCAGTATCGCCCTGATCGCATCGATACACTCCAGCACCAGCGAAATCAATCCGGCATTGACCTCCTTCTGCCCCGAGCGGAGTTGGCTTAGAATATTCTCACCCTGATGAGCCACTCCTTCGAGCGTGGTGAACCCCAGAAATCCGCAGGTGCCCTTGATCGAGTGCACGGCGCGGAAGATACTGGCGAGCAGATCGGCGTCCTTGGGGCGAACCTCCAATTCCACGATCCCCTGATCCAGGCGAACGAGATTCTCGTTGCTTTCGAGCAAGAATTCACGAACGATGTCTTGATCTTCCATGGGGTTTCGCGGCGACACTTGGCTTATCGGAGGACACGCCGATCTCTACATATCTCGCGATTGGGAGCGGGTTAAGGATTCTCAAATTCCGCCCCGAGCGCCGATAAGGCGGGCATGGGAGATCCGGCAGATACAACCGAGTCCATCGAAGCAACGGGACGGAGCGGAATGGAGACGCGCAGACCGGCCGCCGAACTAGCCGGTGGACCGGATCAGGCATGGCGCGATCTGGCGAAGCTGATCCTGAAATCCGCCGGCGAGCATATCATCGCCTTTGAACCGCTGGAAGCCGAGGACTTCCGGGAAAGGATTCGGGAGGCCGCGGAAGCGCTGTCCGGGTCGCCCACCTCGTCGCAGGTGCTGATTACGGCCGGAGCGGTTTCGCAGGCGATCTCCTCCCACAACCAATTGATCCAGAAGAAACTGGACCAGTTAAAGGGCACCTTGCGAAGGATCATCGATCCGCTGGCCGGGCATATCGCGGCGCTGCAGACCGACGCCGGCGCCGCCGAACCGCTGGAACGGTTTCGTGAGGTGATGCAGGAGCATTTGCAGGAGAACGCCTACGAAAAGCTCGGGGAAAAACTTCCCGAGTTGCTCGCTCCCCTGTCGGAGGCGGCCAAGACGGCGCGCGCCGAGGTGCAGCAATTGCAGGAAAAGCTGCGCGATCAGATCACGGTACTGGAACAGAACCAGGACTCCGAAGGAACCGCGCGGTCGGCCAAAAGTTCCGGGATGACGGCGACAACGGACCCCTGCACTGGGCTTCCGATCCGCGCCGAGGCGGAAAGCGCCATCGAGCAGGCGCTGGAGAGCGGCAAGCAGATGTACCTGGCAGTGTTCTATCTGCACCGGATGGGCCTGACCAACGCGCGCTTTGGAGAATCGATCGGCGATCAGGTGATTCTATTTTGCAGCCAGCAAATTGCCACCACCATCACCGAATCCCAGGATCAGCTGTTCCGTTGGAGCGGCCCTTCCTTTGTGGCGCTGCTGGAACGCAACGACTCTCTGTTGACGGTGTCCGGGGAGGTGCAGCGCGCGCTTTCCACGCCGCTGAGCCGGTTCTTTGAGACCGCCACGCGCAGCGTTTATCTTCCGATCAAATTGACCGGCGAAGTCTATCCCATGGAGAACGCCACCTTCGCGGAAATCGAGAACCACATCCAGAGCTACCTGTTCAAGGCGTCAGGCGTCGAGGCGGAAGCGATGTAGGCACGCACGCCGGCTCCGGGTGTTGTTTCCCGGAGGACCGGGGACCTTCTTTGAGCGATGCCCCCCACGCAGAGAGATGCCCCCCCACGCAACGATGGGCCCTATTGCTGAGGCGCGGCGCGGCGCACGGGATCATTGCCGATGTGATCGGCGAGTGAGTTTGCAAGATTGCCACCAGAGTTCCGCGGGCGCTCCGGCAACATCTGTCGATTCCATTCCTCGAAATCCTCGATCAGGCGCTGGTACACCTCGGGCTGGCGGTTCTTCAAATTGGCGCGTTCCAGCGGATCCTTCACCACGTTGAACAAAAACGTGTTGTCGCGAATCTTGAGGTACTTCATGTCGCCGTCGCGGACGGCATGCTGGGCGTTTTGATCGTAGCGCCAATAGACGCGGCGGGAAACCGGCGCGACGGCTCCGGTGAGTTGGGCGAGGAGATTGACGCCGTCGGGCGGGAAGCCGGGAGCGGGCGCGGCGCCAGCGGCCGCGACCAGGGTCGGGAGCCAGTCCATCGAAAGCAGGATCTGATCGGATTCTGCGCCGGCGGGAACGTGGCCGGGCCAACGGACCAGCGTGGGAATACGAAGGCCGCCTTCCAGCAGTTCCTGTTTCATGCCGGTGAATGGCCAGGTATCGGAGAAGCGCTCGCCGCCGTTGTCGGAGGTAAACACAACGATGGTGTTGCCGGCGATGCCCAACTCGTCCAGTTTCGCCAGGACGTTCGCGATTTGGGCGTCCATGGAGGTGACCATCGCGGCGTAGGTCGCCATGCTGCCGCCGTCGTAGTCGACGAGGCTGCGCCGGTCTTGCGCGACCGCTTCGTCTTCGGGACCTTCCCAGGGCCAATGCGGCGCGTTGAAGTGGAGGCTCAGGAAAAAGGGGCTCTCGGCGGCCGCCATCTCCTCGATCATCTCGATCGCCTTGGCGCCCATCAGGTCAGTGAGATAGCCGTTCTCTTCCACGGTGGCGTTGTCATTCCAAAGCGAGGTTTGGATGCGATCGCCCATCGCGGACTTGTGGGTGAAGTAATCCATCAGCCCGTCTTTGAATCCCCAGAAATGGTCGTAGCCGCTGAGCAGGGGGCCGTAGTCGGGTGCGTTGCCGAGGTGCCACTTACCGACCAGGGCGGTCTGATAGCCAGCGTCCCGCAGCAGCGAGGGGAGCGTGGGGTGATCGGGCGGGAGGCCGTAGCGCGTGGATCCGGTGCCGAGAGGCTCAACCAGTCCGACTTCGAGGCGGTATTGATAGCGGCCCGTCATCAGCGCGGTACGCGTGGCCGAGCAGACCGCCGAGTTGGCATAGGCTTGCGTCAACTTGAGTCCGTCAACGGCGAGGCTGTCGATGGCGGGCGTTTGATATTCGCGACGGCCGTAACAGGAGACGTCGGCATAACCGAGATCGTCGGCCATGAGGAAAACGATGTTGGGACGCTCGGCGTTTTGCGCGCCGGCGATGGAAGCCGTGAGGGCGGCGGCCAGAGGAACGGCGGCGGTCTTGAGGACATCGCGGCGGGTCAGGGAGGGTATCTGCGCGGCTGGATCAGTGAGCTTCGGCATGACGATCAATTCTCTTTATCAGAACGTGAGTTGGCAAAGATACAAAAAACGGCCATCGACTATGCTATTCGATTTGTGAAGCAAAAAGGGCTCACGCACCAGAAGGGTTGGGCAGAACGGCAGGCAAAGTGAACTCCGCCGCGGGCCGAAGCCCGCCTTCCTTAGATCCACTCGATGTGGGAGCCGGTAAGCATGCCGCCCAGCTGATTGGCCGCGTCTGCTTCCACTTTGTGGAGAACCTTCTCGGCAAAGGTACGATCCGGGGAGACGGTCACCGCGGAAACCAGCGCATGTTGCCAGACATCCTGGAAGTCGATCTCAGCGACGGCGACGTTGTGTCGTGCGCGGAGGCGGTCCTTGAGGCTCTTAACGACCTGGCGTTTGTCCTTCAGCGAGTGGGCCTCGGGGATGGAGATTTCAAAGGTGATGACGCCGATGGCGGGCATAGAAAAAGGGGAGCCTCGACGGCTCCCCTCAGGATACTAACCTTAGGGTTGCGACGCTAAAGCGCCGCGCGGGCTAAAGCCCACCCTCCTTCTGTTACTGGAGGGCTTCCTGCGCGACGCGCTCCATGACGTAGGCTTCGATCTCATCGCCGACCTTGAGGTCATTGAAGTTGACCAAGGAGAGGCCGCATTCAAATCCGGCCTTGACCTCGGAGGCGTCGTTCTTGAAGCGCTTCAACGAATCCACCTTGCCGGTATGAATCACGACGTTGTCGCGCAGCACGCGAATCTGGCTGTTGCGGGAAATGAAGCCGTCGTCCACCATACAGCCGGCGACCGTGCCGACCTTCGAGATACGGAACACTTCGCGGACCTCGACGCGGCCCTGGTACTTCTCCTTGAACACCGGTTCGAGCAAGCCCGTCATCGCGGCCTTAATCTCATCCGCCAGTTCGTAGATGATCGTGTGCAGCCGGATGTCGACCTTTTCCTGATCCGCCAGCCCCATGGCGCCACGGTCGGGCCGGACGTTAAATCCGATTACGATGGCGTTGGAGGTCGCGGCGAGAAGTACGTCGCTTTCGGTGATGGCGCCAACCGCGGCGCGCAGCACGCGGATGCGGACCTTGTCATTCGATAGCTTCTGCAGCGTATCGCTGAGCACTTCGGCGGTACCGCCCACGTCCGTCTTGAGGATGATGTTGAGGTCCTTGACCTCGCCTTCCCGAAGCTGATCGTGGAGCTGATCCAGCGTCATGCGGTTGTTCTTGGCCATCGCCACTTCGCGAGCCTTCGACTCCCGATAGATGACGATCTGCTTGGCCTTGGCCGTGTCGGTCACCACTTGCATGGTGTCGCCGACCTCGGGCACGGCGTCCATGCCGAGAACCTCGACCGGCATCGACGGGCCGACTTCGCGAACATTCTCCCCCTGGTCGTCGAACAACGCGCGGACCTTGCCGAATACCGAACCACAGATGAAGGGATCCCCGACACGCAGGGTTCCGGTGCGGACCAGCAGCGTGGCGACCGGACCGCGGGTGCGATCCAGCTTGGCCTCGAGCACGGTGCCCATGGCCGGACGGTCTGGATTCGCCTTCAGTTCCTGGACTTCGGCGACCAGGAGCAGCATTTCCAGCAATGCATCGATGCCTTCGCCGGTTTTGGCGGACACCGGGACCATGACGACATCGCCGCCCCAATCCTCGGCCAGCAGTCCTTTGTCGGAAAGCTGCTGTTTGATACGGTCCACCTGAGCGCCAGCCTTGTCGATCTTGTTGATCGCCACCACCATCGGAACGCCCGCCGCTTTGGCGTGGTCGATGGCTTCCTGGGTCTGCGGCATGACGCCGTCGTCGGCGGCAACCACCAGAATCACGATATCGGTGACCTTGGCGCCGCGCGAACGCATGCGGGTGAAGGCCTCGTGACCCGGGGTGTCGATAAAGACGATCTTTTCGCCGCGTTTTTCGACGTGATAAGCCCCGATGTGCTGCGTGATGCCGCCGGCCTCGCGGCCGGCCACATTGGCTTCGCGGATCTTGTCGAGCAGGCTGGTTTTGCCATGATCGACGTGCCCCATGATCGTGACCACGGGGGGCCGTTTCTCGCGAGCCTCATCGTCCTCGAACTGCTCGATTTCGTGGGTCGTTTCCTCTTCGTAGCTCACCTGATTGGTGGAGGACCCGAAGTCGCGAGCCAGTTCCTCGGCCAGACCGACGTCGAGCGTCTGGTTGATGGTCGCGAAAATCTTGCGGTCCACCAGACGTTTCACCATCAGGTTGGCCTTGATGCCGAGCTTTTCGGAAAGCTCCTTCACCGTAATGCCTTCCGCAATGGTGATCTCACGATCGATGGGAGGCGGAACGAATTCCTGTCTGCGCGGACGCACCGGCCGCTGACGGCCCTCCTCGTGCTCCACTTCGTGACGGCGATCGCCACCTCGCCCGGTCGGCTTGGTCGCATGGCGACGGCCGGGGGCTGGGGGCGGCATGGGCGGCTCGCCGCGCATCGGCGAGGTCGGATGCATGGGGCGTCCACGGCCAGCAGGGCCGCCGGGTCCGCCTGGACCTCTTCCGCCACCAGGTCCGCCAGGACCTCTTCCGCCACCGGGACCGCGCATGATCGGCTGTCCGGGACGGATGGGTCCACGATAAATCGGTTGTCCGGGCACCGGAGCCGAAGGACGGCCGGGCATACTCGGACGCGCGGGTTTTCCTTGTTGGGAACTCCGCGCCAGCTTGGCGACCAGATCCGGGCGCGGGGGCACCACGGGGCGCTCGGCCGGCTGACCGGCTAATTCAGAACGCGGGGGCCGTACGGCCCTGGATTGAGGCGGAGCAGGGGGCCGGGGAGCCGACGGAGCAGGACGCGGCGCGCGCGGCGGAGGGGCAATCGGCGTTCCGGGCGCGATGGTCGCCCCGGGGGGATGCGTGGGCGCGGCCGGCTTCGCGGCGGCGGGCGCTCCAGGCTCGGCCCGGACGGCGGGCGGTTTCGGGGCCTGCGGTTGCGGCTTCGGGGCGGGACGACCTAACGTCACCGGCCGTTTCAGCTTGGGAGCCGACTCCAGGCGCGCGGCACGCGGCTGCAGATTCGCCGGAAGTGGTTGCCGCGGACCGGAGATAATCTGTCCGGGTTTCGGCGGTGTCGCCGAAGGCGCCGGGCTCGGCCGGACACCAGTCTTCGCGACCGGAGGCACCAGTGGCGGACCACTGACCAACGGCGGACGGATCGGCTTGACCTGACGCGCCGGAGGCGTTTGTTCCGAGGGCTTCTTACTGTCGACGGCAGGGCTGGAGGCCAGCGGCGGCTGCACAACAGGTGGTTTCGGGATCGGAGGCGAAACCGGCGTTGTTGCTTCTTTCTCTTCTATGGGTTTCACCTCAGGCTCCGCTCTTGGCTTTGTGTCGGCCTGTGTTGGGGGAGCAGCCGGAGCCGCATCAGGGGAAGTTTTGGGTGGCACTGGAGCCTGCGGAGGCGGCGCAACCCGCACCTCGACCTCCGGCACGGCGGGCTTTGGAGCCGGCGCTGCTTTCCCGCTCACCAGCGACCTGATCTGGTCGGCAGCGTCATCGTCCAACGAACTCGAGTGCGTCTTCTTCCCGGATATGCCGAGCTCGGGAAGCCGATCCAAAATAACGCTTGGTTTGACTTCCAATTCCCGAGCCAGCTCATTGATGCGGATCTTACTCATATTGACGCGTCCGTTCCTAAAAACACGAAGGAACGGGACCGATTAAGGCTGCTCTCCCTCTTCCGGACGCCGTGGTTCGGCATTTTCCGGAGACTCCTGAATGTCTATCGTAACAGATTGTTCTGACGCCTCTTCCGCGCTCGTGGCCGCGGAGGCTTGCTCGGCGGCAGGCGCGGATTCGGCGGCAACATCCGCATTTTCGTCGCCCATCTCCAACACTACTTCGTCAGAGATTTCCGTGGACGCTTCGCCGTCGGCGAGCGGGGCCAGCGGCGGCTGTAGCGGAGCCGATTCCATAGGCGGCGTAATTGGTCCGGAGGTTACCGGAGTGACCGGCGCCTGCTCCTGCAATTCAAACTGCTGATAGTAGCCGACGACACCCTGCTGGATCTGCTCCACCACGCTGGGGTCGACACCCGGAATTTCCTGGAGCTCCTCCGGCGTCATGCCGCCAAGCTGTTCGACCGTTGAGATCTCGGCCTCCATTAGCTTGGTCACCACCTCTTCGCCGATCCCATGATCGGTGAGCACCGAAACCGGAGCTCCCGGGACCACCAGGCCATCCATCTGCGAAGCAACTTCTCTTCGCTTTTCTTCTTCACTCTTAATATCAATACGCCAGCCGAGCAGCTTGGCCGCCAGCCGCACGTTTTGACCTTTCTTCCCGATGGCCAGCGAAAGCTGCGAGTCATCCACGACAACTTCCATGTGCTTTTCGCCTGGATCGACCACGGTGACGCGCGAAATCTTGGCCGGACTCAGCGCATGAGTGGCGAAGATGACCGGATCTTCGTTGTATTCGATGATGTCGATTTTTTCACCGCGCAACTCACGGATGATCGACTGCACGCGCATGCCCTTCATGCCGACGCAGGCGCCGACGCTGTCGACGTCGCGGTCGCGGCTGGATACGGCGATCTTGGTCCGCTCACCGGCCTCGCGGGCGCAGCCCATGATGACCACGGTGTTGTCGTAGATCTCGGGCACTTCCTGTTCAAACAGGCGCATGACCAGTTCCGGCGCGGCGCGCGAGAGAATTACCCCGGCGTTCTTGCCAGTCTTCTCGACGCTCTTGATCACGCAGCGCACGCGGTCGCCAACACTAAAGCTCTCCAGCTTGGATTGCTCTTTCTTCAGAATGCGGCCCTCGTTCTTGCCAAGGTCGGCCACCAGGTCCGGACCCTCGATCCGCTTGATGACGCAGTTGACCAGTTCCCCGACGCGGTCGGCGTATTCCGAGAAGACGTTTTCGCGCTCGGCCTCGCGGACCTTTTGCAGGATCACCTGCTTGGCGGTCTGCGCGGAGATGCGGCCCAATACATCCGTGGGCTTGGGGAAGCGCACCTGGCCACCGACCGCCGCCGACGGGTCATGCGACTGGGCCTCGGCCAGCGAGATCTCGGCTACCGGATCTTCCACCTGCTCCACAATCTCTTTCACGCCATAGATCTGGATGGAACCGGACGTTTCGTCGACTTCGGCAATCAGGTTTTCGTTGGTATGAAAATGCTTGCGCGCAGCCACCAGCATGGCGTCTTTCACGGCGTCCAGAATGATCCCCGGATCGATCCCCTTCTCTCTGCTGAGAATCTCGATGGACTGATAAATCCCTGCCATGCTCATAAGTCGTTTGGCTCCGTGCTCATTAACGTGTCTTCTGCCATTCAAATTTCAAATTGGCCTTAGCCACCTGCTCCAGCGGAAACTGGAAGCTCTGGCCCGGCTTGGGCTCCAGGGTGACGACGCCTTCGTTAAAGGCGCTGAGGAGCCCGGTCCAGGTTTTTTGGCCGTCGATCGGCTCCCGCAGGGTCACCTTGATCTTTTCGCCGACGAAGCGGGCAAAATCGCGGGGTCGGCTCAGTTTGCGCTCGACGCCGGGGGAACTGACCTCCAGCGTGTAACGTCCGCCAGGGATGATGTCCTCGACATCGAGGATCGTGCCCACCTGCTGCGAGACGTACTCGCAATCGCCGTGGGTCACCCCGGCCGGCAAGCCAGCCAATTCCTCTTCGGGATGGACAGACTCCACCTTTTCTTTAGATGCGTTTAACGAAGATTTGGTAGCAGCGGCGTCGGGATCAACGTCGAGGAAGATCCGCAGCATCCGGTGCGCCCCGCCGCCGAGCAGCTGCACTTCGACCACCTCGAGGCCTTTATCGGCCGCGACCCGGTCCACGATCTGTTCGACGCGCTGCAGTACAGTTGTCCGATCCGCCATAGCGATTCCCTGGCTCACCTGGACGCCCCACGGAAGGAAATCCACCCGCCGGGCAAATAAAAAAGTGGGCTTTCGCCCACTTTTCTCAAGAGTTCATTGTCTGATTCCAGTATACACGGTCCCCGGCGGGGCCTCAAAGTTCCGGGGGGACGAGCGTCCGAGCAGAATCTTCGACAAAACCGATCCCGCGCGCCATACGGTTGCCCCTGGCCGAGGACCGCGCCCCTGGTGGGCCCTTGCCTACCCCGTCCCCCGGCTAATCTTCGGGGACCATCAGGACGTCGCCGGGGTGAATCACCGAATTCTCATCCTTCAACTTCCCGGGATTGGCCTTAATAATGTCAGGGTAGCGGGCACCGTTGCCATAGTGCTCCTTGGCGATTTTCCAAAGCGAGTCGCCCTTGACGACGGTGTAGGTTCGCGGGGAGGGCGGGGGCGCCTTTTCAGGATCGACCTCCAGGTTGCAGTGGAGGTCGTTATAGGTGGCGTCGACCTTCTTGATCTCGTCCCAGACTTGGTTCTTGATTTCCTCGGATCCCGCGGCTCCTTCGAGATAGAGCCGGTTTTCCTTGTCGACGTGAAGGTGGGCGAGCCGCACGCCCCGCTTCTTGATGAGTTCCAGCACGGAAGCATACTTGGCCTTCAGTTGCTCCTTGCGCTGTTCGGTCTGGTCCGCCTGGGCCTTTTGCGGCTGAGGATCTTTCTCGGGAGTGGTTCTCTGTGAGCGCATAACTATAGAAGGCAGCGGTCCAGATTTCGTTTCGCCTCTGGACGGCTGCCTTCCAATCGCGCAAGAAAACGGGCCGCGGGATCTAATCCCGAAGGCCAAAGGTGAACAACGTGTGGCCGACCTGGATGCTGATGTACTGCTTGCCGTCCACCGAGTAGGTGATCGGGCCGGCGGAAACCGAGGCGCCGAGGTTGGTCTTAAACAATTCCTTGCCGTTGGCCGCGTTGAGCAGGTAGAAATCGCCGTTGCGGGCGCCGCTCACCAGGATGTTGGAGGCGGTGGTCAGCACGCCGGCCTCGGTGGAAGGAGCGGCCAATTTGTATTCCCAAACCTGCTTGCCGGTGGTGGGATCCATGGCCAGCACGGAGCTATGGACCTCCTCGCCTTCCTTGCCGGGATGCGGGAAATCGCCCGCGAAGTTCGCGTGGAGCTCAAACTCGGGCGGCTCGGTGCCCTTCACGTAGGTCTGCGAGGTGTTCACCCAGGCCGGAATGTAGAACAGGTCGGTGACCGGGCTGAACGACGGGTTGTACCAATTGGTTCCGCCCTGGTTGCCGGGATAGATCAGCACGCCATCGGGGGTGGGTTCGGTGCCGGGCGCCTGGAACGGACGGCCGACCTCGTCAAAGCCGGTGTACCAGTTGGTTTTGACGAAGGAGGTTCCGCGCAGGAATTCGCCGGTGGTGCGATCCAGCATGTAAAATACGCCGTTGCGATTCGCCCACAGCATGGCCTTGCGCGTTTCGCCGTTATATTCGACGTCGGCCAGCACGGGGACTTGGGTGGCGTCCCAGTCGTATTCGTTGTGCGGATTGAATTGGTAGTGCCAGGCGATCTCACCCGTATCGACATCAAGGGCGATCACCGAGCAGCTATAGAGGTTGTCGCCCAGGCGTCCGTCGCCGTTCCAATCCGGACCGGGGTTACCGGTGCCGAAGAAAACCAGGTTCGTATCCGGATCATAGGAGCCGGTGACCCAGATCGGCGCGCCGCCGTGCAGGTAAGAACCGGGAGTCTCCCAGGTATTTCCGCCCGGCTCGCCGGGGCCAGGAACGGTCTCGAAGCGCCATGCGCGCTCGCCGGTCTTGGCGTCATAGGCGTCCAGGAATCCACGGATGCCATGCTCGCCGCCGCCGGGTCCGACCAGGATCTTGTCCTTGACGGCCAGCGGGGCAACGGTCAACGAGTAGTCCTGCTTATAGTCGGCGACTTCGACGTTCCAGACTTCCTTGCCGGTGTGCGCGTTGATCGCGATCAGGCGCGCGTCTAGAGTCGCCAGATAAAGGTTGTCTCCGAGGATCGCCAGCCCGCGCGACAGATTGCCGCAGCAGGGGTTGCGGGTTCCCTCGGCCGGCTTATGGCGGTAGATCCACAAGCGCTCGCCGGTGGCGGCGTTCAGCGCGATGACGTCATTGGGGCTCTGGATGGTGAACATCACGCCATCGACGACAAGCGGCGTAACTTCGTGCTTTTCGAGCGACTGGGATTGGAAGACCCACTTGAGCTCCACGTCGCGTGCGTTAGCGGGATTGATCTGCGTCAGGCGGCTGTGGCGGTCTGAGTGATATCCACCGGAATAGGTGAGCCAATCCTGAGGCTCCTGGTCGGCGCGGAGGATGCGTTCGTAGGTAACGGGATTGAACTGCGCCTCGATGGGGTTCGCGTTGCCCCGGCCCTGGGCCATCAGGGTGGGCGCGATCAACAGGGTCGCAATGGCAAGGGCCGTGAATTTGCCGGTGGGGCTCACAGATGACGAGGGCTTCACAGGTGACATGAAACAAGTACCGCCTTTCGTGCGTAGAACAGGAACTTTCGCCTTGGACCGCGCACAGGAGCGGCTCGGGCGCAAGTCATTAGTATAGACGTGCGAGGCACGCTTTGGGTGACTCGCGATTCAAAGGAGGGTGGGCTTGAGCCCGCGGAAAGCTTCAGCTTTCCCAAAAAACGCTGAGAACCCGAGGCCCGTCACCCTACTACCACATGGATGATCCGCAATTATCGCCGCAGACTCCCCCACATCGATGCTCCGGGCAATCCGGTGTTTGTCACCTGGAGACTAGCAGGCACCCTTCCGGCGAGTCGCAGTTTCCCGAGCGAAAAGCTCACAACCGGCCGACAATTCGTCGCGTACGATCGCATCCTTGATGCTGCGCGCTTTGGCCCACGCTATCTCGCCAATCCATCGATCGCGGCAATCGTCGTCGAACGTCTCTACGGCGCCGAAAAAGAAGGACTCTGTTTCCTTGATTGCTTCGTGGTGATGCCAAATTATATACACGTCGTTTGGGCGCCGCGGGTGCGCTTACCTCGCCTCATCCAGATGGTGAAGGGCGGCACCGCGCGCTTTGCCAACCAGATCCTCGAGCGCGCAGGCCCCTTTTGGCAGCAAGAGTATTTCGACCGCGCGATACGCAATGACAAGGAATATCTCCGGATCCGTCGCTACATCGAACAGAACCCGGTTCGAGCCGGGCTATGTCGGACGCCGGAGTCCTGGCCCTGGTCGAGCGCCAACCGCCAAGCGAGCCTGAAGGCTCGCGCGGGCTGAAGCCCACCCTCCTAACTCTCCGACTTTGCTAACGTCATTTTGAATAGGGAAGTTCGGGAAAGCCTTGTCGCGCCCGGGCGGAAGCAAAGCTGCGGAAGCAAAGCCATGTCGCAAACCAACAAGAATGACATCACACGCCGGAAGGTATTGAAGACCGCGGCCGCCGCGCCGATCGCGCTGGCGATGGGATCCGGGCTCGCCCGGGCCCAGGAGCAGGAGTTGGCGAATGATCCGCCCAACATCATCTTCATCATGGCCGACGATCTGGGCTATGCGGACCTTTCCACCTATGGCCGGCGCGAGTATCAGACGCCGAACATCGACAGCCTGGGGCGCGACGGCATGAAGTTCCTGCAGGCGTATGCAAACTCTTCGGTGTGCTCGGCGACGCGGACGGCGTTGATTACCGGGCGGTATCAGTACCGGCTGCCGCTAGGGCTCGAGGAGCCGCTGAAGGCGAATGATCAATCGGTGGGGCTTCCGCCGGATCATCCGACGCTGCCGTCGCTGCTGAAGGACGCCGGCTACTCGACCGCTCTGATTGGGAAGTGGCATCTGGGCCATCTACCCGACTACGGTCCCCTGAAGAGCGGCTATGACCAGTTCTGGGGATTCCGCTCGGGCGGGGTCGATTACTTCACGCATGAGACGACGGATACGACGCATGACCTGTGGGACCAGGACACTGAGATCCATGAGACGGGGTATTTAACCCAGTTGCTCGGCGATCACGCGGTGGAGTACATCACCGGTCCGGTTCCGAAGCAGGGTCCGTATCTGCTGAGCCTGCATTTCAGCGCTCCGCACTGGCCGTGGGAGGGTCCCACGGATGAAGCGGAATCCAAGCGGCTGGATGCGCTGGGAGATCGCGCGATCTTCGATTACGACGGCGGGGACATGGAGACGTACTCGAAGATGGTGACCGAGCTCGACCGGCAGGTGGGTCGCGTGCTGAAGGCGCTCGAGGATACCGACCAGGTCCGGAACACGATCGTGGTCTTTACGTCCGACAACGGCGGCGAACGATTCTCCGAGACGTGGCCATTCACCGGGAAAAAACAGGAGCTTCTTGGAGGGCGGGCTGCGGATCCCTTGCCTGGTGCGCTGGCCGGCGAAGATCTTCGCAGGGATCGCGACCGATCAGGTGGCGATCACCATGGACTGGTTCCCGACGCTGTTGGCCGCGGCGGGCACGGCGCCGGATCCGGAGTTCCCGACGGACGGCTTGAGCCTGCTCCCGCAGTTGACCGAGGGAGCGCAGCCGGTGCCTCGGACGCTGTATTGGCGTTACAACTCCAATGCGCAGCATGCCGTGCGGGACGGAGACATGAAATTCCTCAAGATCCGGGACAATACGTTCCTGTTCAATGTGGTGGACGATCCGCTGGAGCGGGCAAATTTGAAAGATCGTCAGCCGGAGGTCTATCAGCGGCTGGTTTCGGACTTCGAGGAGTGGAACGCCCAAATGCTGCCGGAAAAGCCGTACTTCGGCGGCGGGAACACGGCGGATCACCTGGCGGATCACTTTGGGAATCAGCCGGCGCAGTGATGCACTTGGCGGGGCATGGCCCCGCCCCACTAAGTTGATGCTTCGAGGTCTGTAAGCCTGAAGGCTTACGCCGGCTGAACGCCGGCCCCCCAGCAAGCCGGCTCCCAAGGAAACCAACTCCTTTATTCCGGCAGGGCGAAGACGTAAACCGCGTTGGCGCCGCGCGGAGGGCTGACGCCGCTCTGGTTCGCCATGCCGCCGGACATCAGCGTATCGCCGGTGGTCACGGCGACGTACTGGCGGCCACCGGCTTCATAAGTCATCGTGTTCACCGCGATGGGTCCGCCAAGGATCGTGCCCCACAGCTTCTCGCCGGTATTGGCGTCGTAGGCCGAGAAGCGTCGATTCAGGTCGCCGTGGAAAACGACATCGCCCGCGGTGACTACCGTGGATCCCGAGCTGGCCACCGGGCTCTGTCCGAAACGCAGGATCTCGCCGGTTTCAAGATTCACCTTGGCGATTCCGGCGAATTCGTCTTTCTTGCCTTCGGGGCGCTGCTCACCGAAGCGGCGCTCACCCTTACCGTCAGTCGCGCGCGTCATATTGAGGCAGTTGTCGACATAAGGAATATACACGCTGTTGGTGCGCGGACTGTAGGAACTGGGCCAGTAGCTGGTCGTGTTCCAGTAGCAGATCAGGTGCTGCTCGCCGGGCTCCTTCAGGACCAGATCCCAGTTGATGTGGACCGTTCCGTCGGGATCGATATTCGAGATCAGGAAGCGATCGGTGTCATAGGGGAACGGAGTGGCCCACAGGAACTCGCCGGTTTCGCGATCGTTCACGAAGATGCCGCCGCCCTCGCCCATCATCACCGAGACTTTGCGCTGTTCGCCGCGCGTGGCGTTGGTGTTGATCCACTTGACGTACTGCGGATCGGGATCGAAGTTGATGGTGGTGAGGATGCGCTCGTTGGTGTAGTCTTCGTCCCAGTCGTCGCCGGGCAGGTGCTGGTAATACCAGACGAGCTTACCCGTGTCGGGGTTCAGCGCGACGGTCGAATTGCTGTAGAGATCGGAGGGCGTGGCGCGCGAGGTCGCATCGGCATCGCCGCCGTGACGATCCGAGCGCGTGTTCGGCATGGCGTTGGCGACGCCCCACAGGACCAGGTTCGTCTCCGGATCGTAGGAGCCGGGCAAACCCCAGACAGACGCGCGATTATTCGCGATCTGGTCTTCGGGAACCTTGCCCCAGCTTTCCCAACCGGGCTCACCCGGGGCAGGCACGGTGTACCACTTCCAGAGCTCCTTGCCGGTCTTGGCGTCGTGCGCGGCGATGAAACAGCTATCGCGCGTCTGGGTGCAGGCGCGGCCGGTGATCACCTTGCCGTTCGCCACGATAGGACCCGAGGTGTGGGCAGCTTCGCCTGCGAACGTTTTCCAGCGGAGCTCGCCGGTGACCGCGTCCAGGCCGACCACGTAGCCGTCCGGCGCGGTATAGAGAATCACGTCGTCCCAGATGGCGATGGTCTTGGTGCGCGCCTGCCGCCCGACGTTGTCCGGAACATCGTGCTTGTATTGCCACAGCAGATCGCCGGTAGCGCCATCGAGCGCCTGAACGATCGCACCCGGCGCGACCATGTACATCACACCGTTGTGGACAATCGGCATCGCCTCGGTGGATCCGGCTGGCAACCCTCGCGTCCAGGCAAGCTCCAGCTCCTCCACATTTTCCTTGTTGATCTGGTCCAGCGGACTGTAGCGCTGGGCGTCCATGGTGCGGCTGAAGCTCAACCAGTCACCGGGAGCGGGATTCTGCAGCATCTGCTCGGTGACAGGCTGGAAGTTCTGCACCTGGCCGACTGCGGTTACGGAACTCGCGATAGTCAGGGCCGCGGCGGCCAGGCTTGATACGAAATGCTGTGTCCTCATGAATCCTTGTCCCCCAGGGTTGCGATCGATTCGAAGATTGCCCCGGGAACTGTCAGCAGCATCGGCGGGGCGCTCGGCAGACTGCCGAGTCATTGTATCGAATTCCACCATAGAATCCCGGGCTCGGAGGCCTTTTGGGTGACCGCGCCCGCGCACCTCCGGTTGACCGAGGTTCGCGAGTACGGTATTCCTGAACGAATCGATATGCGAGGCCCTCATGAGTCCTAAACATAAATTCTCCCCGCCCTTTTCCCCGTCGCGCCGGCGATTTTCCAAGGCGATCGCGGCTGCTCCCTGGATCCTGCCGACCGCAGCGCTCCAATTGCGGGGGCAACCGGCTGCCGAGCCGCTCAACGCCCGGATCAAGGTCGATACCGAACGTGTGATCAGCGAGATCGACCCCAAGATCTATGGCAATTTCACCGAACACCTGGGTCGCTGCATCGAAGGCGGCATCTTCGACGAAGGCTCGCCGCTGTCCGATTCGGCGGGCTATCGAAAGGACGTGATGGATGCAGCGAAAGCGTTGAAGGTCACGTTGCTTCGGTGGCCGGGCGGGAATTTCTCGTCGAACTATCATTGGCGCGACGGGATCGGCCCGCGCGATCAGCGACCGGCCCGGCTGGAGATGGCCTGGGGAAGCGTCGAGAGCAATCGCTTCGGGACCCATGAGTTCCTGGAATACTGCGAACAGCTTGGGACGGAGCCCTATATCTGTGCGAACCTTGGCACCGGCACCTGGACCGAGGTCCAGGAATGGGTGGAGTACGTCAACGGCACCAAGGACACCGCCGTGACGCGCGAACGCAAGGCCAATGGGCGGCAGGATCCGTGGGGCGTCAAATATTGGGCGCTGGGCAATGAGATGGACGGCGGCTGGCAGATGGGCCACCGCGACGTCGTCGAATACTCCAAGTTCGCGCTGGAAGCCGCCAAGCTGATGAAGTGGACCGACGACAGCATCAAGCTGGTTGCAGCGGGATCGTCGAACTATGGCGCAGGCTCGGACTGGATCGGCTGGAATGAAACCGTCCTGGACTTCCTGAAAAACCACGCCGATTACATCGCACTGCACCTCTATGTCGGCAACAATCAGAACGATTATCTGGACTTCCTGACCTCGTCAGTGGCGCTGCAGGATCGCATCAAGATCGCCGAAGGAACGATCAATTCCGCGCTATCCGGATCGAATCGCAAGATCCACATCGCCTGGGATGAATGGAACGTGTGGTACCGGGCTCGAGGGGCGAACAGCGGCACGGGCCGCAATCTGCTGGAGGAGCATTACAACCTGGAGGACGCGCTGGTGGTCGCGACGTTCCTGAATACGTTCGTCAATAACTCGCACATCATCAAGATCGCCAACATGGCGCAACTGGTGAACGTCATCGCGCCGATCTTCACCAGCCCGACCGGCATGTATCTGCAGACGATCTACTATCCGCTGCAGTTGTTCGCCAACAACACCAAAGGCGCGGCGCTGGACCTGTTCGTGGAGTCGCCGAAATACAAGGCCCGGCGGTTTGACGATGTCCCGTATCTGGATGTTTCTTCCAGCTACGAGGAGTCCGACGGAACGCTGGTGGTCAACGTGGTGAACCGGCATCCGGACCGGGAGATCGCCACGGAGATCGAGGCGCAGGACAAACGCTTTACGGGCGCGGTGGAAGTCGTGACCGTGACTGGCCCGGATATCAAGGCATCGAACGATTTCAACCGGAGTCCGGTGACCGCGGCACGTTCGACGGCAACGGCGCAGGGGGAAACCTTACGCTATACGTTTTCGCCTCACTCTTATACGATGCTTAAGACGCGCATGGCCGGATAGGAGATCCGACCGGCGGCTGGAGAAAGGATCCTGATGCCGAAATCCTCCAAGAAATCCGTTTCGCGGCGGAAACTGTTGCGCAGCGGAGCCGCCGCGGCCGCGGCCGGTGGATTCGCGCTGGCCCCGCAGGTCGCGCACCGGGCAGGCTCCCGCACAGGTAACCGGGCACGCAGGCCGGACGTCCGGTTCCGCGCGTTCCTGCGCTACGGCACCGGGACCTCGGTGGAGGATCTGAAGTTGAACCAACCCGGAGACCGCGATGTAGTGGTCCGCACCGAGGCATCCGGGGTTTGCTACACGATCACCGCAGGAGTGCTGAGTACAAATAATGTCCGGCGGCCGTCGGTTCCCAATCATTCCGGCATGGGAACGGTGGAATGGGTTGGTCCGATGGTGAAGCGCTGCCAGGTGGGCGATCGGGTCATCGTTCCCGGAACGCCGCAGTGCGGACAGTGCTACCAATGCCTGAATGGACGCTCGGACTGGTGCCAGTTCCTGACCACCGACAGTCGGCCGTTGGCGCAGATGGCGGACGGGACCGAGGTGTTCGACCAAGCCGATCTGGGTGGACTGAGCGAAATCATGGTGGTGCCGGAAGAATATTGCTGCCCGGTGTTCACGGATCTCCCCGGCGAGCAATTGACGATGCTCGGCGATACGATCGGCACGGGGTTGGCGGCGGCGCGCAATCTCGCTCCGGTTTGGCCGGGCGCGGATGTCGTGGTGTTGGGCGCGGGTCCGGTGGGCATGGGAGCGGTGCAGTCGGCGAAGGTCGCCAACGCGGGGCAGGTGATCGTGATTGAGCCCGTGAAGTACCGCCGCGATATTGCGATGGAGGTCGGCGCGACGCTGACAATCGATCCGAACGCCGAGAAGGATGTCGTCGCGCGGGTCAAAGAGCTGACCAAGGGGAAGACAACGCGTCGATTCGCCGGCGGTAAATTCCCCGGCTTCGGTGTGCCGGAAGGCACTGATTTCACCATTGAGGCCACCGCCAGCGATAATTTCCCGCCCAAGGTGGAGCCGAGTCCGGATCCCACCGGCATCATCGGGCTGAACTGGGCGTTCGAGTTCACCCGCGCGGGCGGGCACATCACCACGCTGGGCTTCTCGGCCCAAGGCACCGTGTCCTTCAGAGCCGCGCAGTTCCAGAATCGCGGACGCACGTGGCATTCCGGGCAGCAGGGCGGCCTGGACATGCTGCGCGACCTGCCGATCTACGTCGCGCTGACCGAAAAAGGCGTGATCAATCTGGAGAAGATGGTCACCAAAACCTATCCCCTGGACGATACCCGGAAGGCTGTGCAGGAGGTCGCCGATCGCACCGTGCTCGGCGCAGTCATCAAGTTCGATAGTTAGACGAATGGCGGGTTTGCTGCGTGGGAGGCTCGGAAGAGTCTCCCACCGGCGGCCTTATGCCGCCCCTGTTTGCGTCCTCGACGCTCCAGCGCCGCGCAGGCTCGGAGCCCACTCCCCCTGATCTGATAACGTGTGGAAACGCTCCCGCGAAGGATCTCATCTTTGGCGTCAAGGAGCAGTGGAGGAGACCTTCAGGATGAATCAATTTCTTCAGTTGTTGGATGTCGAGACGCTGGTAACCCAGGCAGTTTCCTATGCACCGAAGGCGGCGGCGGCAATCGTCGTCATGCTGGTGTTTTGGATCCTCTATCGCATCACGCGCGGACCCTTGGTCCTCATTTTGTCGCGGTCCGGCCTGCATGAAGCCTTAACCAACCGGTTGGTCTATAGCTTCTACCGGTTCGTCATCCTGATCTTCGGCGCGGTGATGGCCGCCGAACAGGTGGGAATCAACGTGGGCGCGGCGCTGGCGGGGATCGGGATCGCGGGTGTCGCGATTGGTTTCGCGGCGCAGGATTCCATCGCGAATATTCTGTCCGGCCTGTTCATCCTGGTGGATAAACCGTTTGAAGTCACCGACTGGGTGACCGTTTCCGGACAGTATGGAGAGGTCGTGGAGATTACGATGCGAACGACGCGGATCCGGACGGTGCGGAATACCTATGTGGTGATGCCGAATAAGTCGATTGTCGACGCGGTGCTGGAGAATCATTCGAAGCACGGGTCGACCAGGGTGGACGTGCCGATCGGGATTGCCTACAAGGAATACATTCCCGAGGCTCGGCGGGTCGTGCTGGAAGCCGTGCGCGGTCTGGATGAAATCCAGAAGACTCCGGAGCCGGACGTGGTGGTCACCGAGATGGCGGATTCGAGCATCAACATGAATGTCCGGATCTGGATCAAGACTGCCGCGAGGGAGTTGCCGATCAAGTATCAAGTCCTGGAGGCGTGTAAGCTCGCGCTGGATAAGGCAGGCATTGAAATTCCGTTCCCGCATCTGCAACTGTTCGTCGATAACGTGGAGGATCGGGTCTGGGAGAAGGCGGCGAAGCTGGCTCGGCCGGCGTAAGACCGCCCTGCGAAGGAAACATGAGATCGTAAAAGTCATGGCTACTCCTGCATCCTTTGACCAATCCCGCGCGGAACAGTTCTCCGAAGATCTGCTGGGGACGCTGAACCGGGCGGCGCTGGCGCTGATGATTTCGGTGGGGCATCGCACGCGTTTGTTCGATGTGATGAACGGGATGGCTCCGGCGACCTCGACGGAGATCGCGAGAAGGGCTGGGCTGAACGAACGCTATGTGCGGGAGTGGCTGGGGGCGATGGTCACCGGAAGAATTGTTGAGGTGACCTCGCGGGAGGCGGACGGTCCTTTATATAGACTCCCGGCCGAGCATGCGGCATTCCTGACGCGCGCCGCCGGAGCGGACAACATGGCGGGGTTCAGCCAGTACATCGGGATCCTCGGCAGCGTGGAAGATGACATCCTGGAGTGCTTCCAGAACGGTGGCGGCCTCCCGTATGAAAAGTTCCCGCGGTTCCAGGAGGTCATGGCGGACGACAGCGGGCAATCCGTGATGGAGGCTCTGCAAGAGCACGTCCTGCCGCTGGTGCCGGGCCTGGATGAGAAGCTGGCGTCGGGGATCCGGGTGCTGGATGTCGGGTGCGGCCAGGGCCGGATCATGACGCGGCTCGCCGAGTTGTATCCCAACAGCCGGTTCACGGGACTGGATCTGTCGACGGAAGCGACAGCTTATGCAAACCAGCAGGCCGCGGCGAAAGGACTGACCAACATCGAATTCCTTCAGGGGGATGCGGCGAAGATGGATGAACGGTTCGCGGAGAAGTCGTTTGACCTGATTGCCACCTTCGACGCGGTGCACGATCAGGCCGAGCCGTTAACCGTGTTGCGCGGGATCCGCCGGGCGCTGGCCGACGACGGAATCTACCTGATGCAGGACATCAAGGGGTCGAGCCTGGTGGAGAAGAACCTGGAGCATCCGCTGGGGACGATGCTGTACACCATCTCCTGCATGCACTGCATGACGGTTTCGCTATCGGCCGGAGGTGAAGGGCTCGGAGCGATGTGGGGCGTCGAGAAGACGCACGAATACCTGAAGAAGGCGGGTTTCGAGCACATCGAAACGAAGGAACTGGAGCACGACATTCAGAACAACTGGTACGTCGTGCGGAAGTAGTCTCATGGCGAGGCTGGAAGCCTCGCGCGGGCTAAAGCCCACCCTCCAAAGAACAACTGGCGTGCCGACGGGCAGCAAACCCGTCGCTACTCCACCTTGCTTACCGGCGGCTCTGGAGCTTGGAGAGCAGGCGCAGCATTTCCAGATACAGCCAGATCAGCGTGACCATCAGGCCGAAGGCGCCGTACCATTCCATGTACTTCGGCGCTCCGGCCGCGGCGCCTTTTTCGATCAGGTCAAAATCAAGGATCAGATTCAGGGCGGCGATCCCCACCACAAACAGGCTGAAGCCGATGCCGATGATGCCGTTGCCAAAGATTCCCGGAATCTGCATCCCAAAGAAGCCCATCACGATGCTGATGAAGTAGACCACGGCGATTCCACCCGTGGCGGCGATAATCCCGATGCGGAACTTCTCGGTGGCGCGGATCAGGCCGCTGCGGTAGGCCAGCAGCATCGCCAGGCAGGTGCCGAAGGTCAGCAGCACGGCCTGCATCGGGAGCCCGGCGTATTGCAGGTTGAACATCGCCGAGATCGCCCCGAGGAACAGCCCTTCCAGCAGCGCATAAATCGGCGCGGTGACCGCCGCCCATTCCTTCTTGAAGATGGTGACCATGGCCATGATGAATCCGCCGATGGCTCCAATCAGCACGAGCGGACCGACCGATCCCGTCAGCGCCTGATTCCAGCTATAGAAGGACGTCGCCAGCACGCACAGCAGCAGAATCGCCGTCTTGTTGACAGTGCCGTTGATCGTCATCACCGACTGCTGGGAACGGTCCCAGCCCATCGGCAGCGACGGCGCGGCGAACGTCTGTCCGCTGAACGCAGGATTCGAGGTTCTCATGCCTTCATTGTAAGGTCATCGCGGGCGGCGGGCTTGCCACCACCTAGCGGAAAGTGTCATGAACCACTTTCCCGCCAACGATCGTCAGCACCGACTTCAGGTTCTTGATGGCTTCGTCGGGAACCGCGGTTTCATCGAAATAGTCCTCATTGAGAACCACCAGATCGGCGAGTTTGCCGGGTTCAATCGACCCGAGCTTATCCTCCTCCTTGAGGAACCAGCCGTTGTCGGAGGTGTAGAGTTCGATTGCCTCTTGACGCGTGACCTGCTGTCCATCGTTGATCAACTGCCCGGCCGCGTTCTTCCCGGTCACCATGTAGTAGATCATCAGCCAGGGGTTCAGCGTGGAGATTTGCGCGGAATCCGAGCCGGCGCCGGCATGTATGCCGCTATCGAGGATCATGCGCAGCGGAGGTCCGGCCCCAGGCTGCCCGGCCAGGTATTCATACGGATGCACGGCGAGCCCCGCGCCGATGGCCTTGAAGCGCTCCACGGTGGCTTCGTCGATATGCGGAACGTGCGCGGCCGACCAGCGGAGATCGGCAATGGGCGTCTGTTCATTGACCGCTTCAAAAGTCGCGGCCGTAAGGTGATCCTCTTCCAGCGAGAGGGTGTGTTGCTGATAGGCCCAGCCGTGTTCGGCGACAAACTTGAGCGCGGTCTCGTAGTTTTCAGGTGACGTGGCCGGGCCGAACAGAGGCCAGTTCGTGGAAAATTCGCCGACGCCGCTGATTCGAAGCAGATCATCGCCGAAGTGATCGAAGCTATTCAACAGACGGTCCTTCAGCATGGGGACGTCCGGATGGGTGTCCATCGAGAGGAAGAAGATCCGCAGCCGATTCGGCATCTGGCCTTCCTGATGCAGCGCCAGGAAGGCATCGTACATCGTGTAGGGGTTGGCGGTGGCGAGCCCGTCAAAGGCAAAGGAATCCTGGATGTTGTCCATGCCGGGTGGCAGGAACGCTCCCATGTCGACATTCGTCGTGAGCCCGAAGCTCGCGGCATAACGCATCGCATCGAGCGTTCCGCGCTTCTTGTCTTCGAACGTCTGGATGGAGCGCAGGGCGTTCAGGGCGGCGACCGAAGGTGCATTGGCGGCAATCTGCCCGGTATCGGGAACCTCGACCCCGTGCTCGGTGAAGAATTTCCGGCCCAGCGTGTTCGTCGCGGCAGGACCGGTGAATGCCTGATAAACGATCACCGGGTGGTTCGGCGCCGCTTCGTCGAGCTCGGCCAGGGTCGGCAGGCGCTTCTCGGCAAACTGCACCTGATTCCATCCGCCCATTGCGGTGATGAATTCGCCCGGGGGAACATCGGTGGCGCGGGTGCGGATAGCGGCCTGAACGTCGGCGATCGAGGACGCGTTCTCCAGCCGCGTGTCGTAACCGGGGCGCAAGCCGAGCAGGACAATATGATTATGGTTGTCGATCAGACCGGGAACGACGGTCCGCCCGCCGAGGTTGATGGTTTCCGTGCACCACGTCATCGGAATGTCACTGGGTCCGACCGCAACAATCACGCCATTCCGAATGGTGACTTCATCGACAATCGTATTCGCCGCATCCATGGTGTGGATCTGTCCATTGATCAGGTGCAGGTCCGGCGAGTTCGCGCAAGGATCCGTGACGCGTTTGGATGGGGCGGCCTGAAAGGCGAACACAGCAGGGGCGACACAGCATGCGGCGATCGCTAGAATAAGGGTTTTTGACGGCGACAGCCGCTTGGCAGCGTGGGTAGGAAAGGAAAATCGGCGCATGTCTGAAAGTATAAAGAATCGCTATCGGAGCCGGCGGATCGCAGCGCTTTCTCTTGCGCTGATGATGCTTGCGCCGGCAGTTTGGGGCGCCGAACGCCGCGTGATTGGCTTGGCGGGACTGGGTCCATTAGAGCAGCGCGAGGAGATCGAGGCTTGGGTCGCGGGTCCGAAGGAGACGCCGAATACCCTGACGATCGCCTTGATCGGAGGGCTCGCGGGAGAAGATGCGTCGAGCAAGATCGTGCGCGATGCTCTGAATACCTATGAGAAGGACGGTTCCGCCGCATATCGCGTGATCGCCATTCCGGTTGCGAATCCGCGGGGTGTGACGCTGCGGTTTCCGCCGGAAGGGGTCGCCTATCGTGAGAACCCCGAGTCCAATTATTTGTGGCGCTGGCTCGGCGCGCATGGTCCGGACCTGGTGCTGATCGCCGGAGACGATCCCGGAGGACTCGCCGGCGCGCTGGCGACAAACAAAGTTGCAGGGGTCGGGACAATGCGAACGGCGCGTCTGCGCAATGCGGCGGACCTGCCGAAGTTCGCGGCAAACCTGACGCCCTCGCCCGCCCATCTGGAGTTGACCCGAGGACGAGCCCGGTCGCCAAGGCAGTTGGCCGATGAACTGTCCGCCGTCTTTGGGCACGACTTCGATCAGCTTACGTATCTGCCGGGCATGGCGCTGATCGGGCAGCTTCGGTTGGGAAACGTCGACGCCGTGGAGAAGCTGGCCCACCCGTACCTCGATCCGGATCGTGACATCCTGGCGCGGGCGAGTTCGCTCACTCTGGCGGGACATCAGGTCTTCGCGGCCCTGGCCGAACGGCTACCCGAAGGGGATCTGCGGGATCAGTACATCGCGCTGGTCAAGCGGGTCGGCGACCTGGGATTCGACGAGAACGGCAACATGAAGGAGTCCATGCCATTCCATGGCGAGATGTCGGATTCCTACTTCATGGCCGGTCCGATCACGACAAAGGCCGGAAAGTTCACCGGGGATTCGAAGTACTTCGATATGGTCGCGCAACACTTCCGCTACCTGCGCAAGCTGACCCTGAGGGAAGACGGGCTGCATCGGCATTCGCCCTTAACCGACGCCGCCTGGAGCCGCGGCAATTCTTTCCCTGCCCTGGGGCTCGCATTGACCTTGACGGATTTTCCGGAGGATCATCCCGACTACGAATTCATCCTGAAAGCGTTTCAGGATCACATGGAGGCGCTGGCGGCGCACCAGGATCCCGACGGGATGTGGAACAACGTGATTGACGTTCCCGGCGCCTATCCGGAAACGTCCGCGACTTCCATGATCGCGACCGCGATGCTGCGGGGGATTCGTCACGGCTGGCTGGATGCCGGCAAATATCAGCCGATCGTCGACCGCGCATGGCAGGCGGTGCTGGGTCGGATCTCGACCGACGGCGTGCTGATCGATGTTTGTGAATCGACCAACAAGCAGCCATCGATGGAGGCTTATCTGGATCGCGCGGCCGTGCTCGGTCCGGACATGCGTGGCGGTGGCATGGCGTTACTGCTCGCCACCGAGATGGCCGGACTTCCGGAGTAGCGCCTAAGTGAAAATGGCGGAGCGGCCAGTCTCCTAGCTGGCTTTGTGCACCGTATACGGAGCCAGCCCGAACACACCCGCGCCAAGCGGCGTTCCCGCGTTCTTCCGCAAATGGACGACGTCGCCGATCACCAACACGGCGGGCGAATCGGTCGGGAACAAGCCCTTCGCCACCGTGCCCAGCGTGCCTTCCCGGACCTTCTCCCAGCGCGTCGAACAGCGCTCAATCACGGCGACCGGCTCATCCAGGCTGCGGCCCGCGTGAATCAGGTTTGCCGCGATCGTGGATGGATGCTCGTCGCCGATCAGGATGACAATGGTCGAGATGTGCCGGTAAACCAGCCAATCCACCGAATGCAGGCAATCGGTATGTCCGGCGATCACCGTGAAGGTATCGGCCACGCCGGGCATCGTGAGGGGAATACCGGACAGGGTTGGGGCGCTGGTTACCGAAGAGATACCGGGTACGATCTCGATCTCGAAGCCATGGCGCGAGAGAAACTCGAGTTCTTCTCCGCCGCGGCTGAACACCAACGGGTCCCCATTCTTCAGACGAACTATGGGTCCTCTGGCGTTCCTGAGCCGGAGGTACCAACTATAAACTTCCGCCTGTGCTTCCTCGGAATCATTCTCCATCCGTTCCACGTGGATGAGCCGCGCGTTCGGATTGACTAACTCCAGCAGTTCGGTGCCAACCAGGCGATCGTAGATTACGGCCTCAGCCGTTTTGAGCAGGCGCTCTGCTTTTCTGGTGATGAGTTCCGGGTCGCCAGGGCCGGCGCCGACCAGATACACTTTGGCTGTCTCTGCCACAAGGGCTCCTTAAGAATCATGGATTCCAATGAAATCGCTCTCCGCTCAGTGGAGGTACGGGCGTCAAGCGTTGGACGCAATGTCTCCGGCGAAGCAGCCCGAGTGGGAAACAACAAGGTCCCTCAATCGACAAGGGCCTGCCGTTCCAGGCCCACGACTTGGCGCCGCCAAGTCATCGTCTATTTGGAAGTATAACAATGGGCTTCCCGCATTGGAAGAATGTCCTGGGAAGAAAGTTTCTATGGGCTTTATAACTGAAATCGCCAGGGCCTGAAGTGTTCCCTGAGCCATGCGCCCAAATCCAACTAACGCCCAGGCGAAGGACAGCCAAAACCATTCGTTGAAATTAATGTTGAGATTCACCCGGTGTTCAGCCGGACTACATTCGATCGTAAGGGCTCGGGAGGCATAAAGGATGTAGAGAGAAGGAGTTCCGACCGTATGCTGGCAACCCACGATGATGTGCCGCAACGCGCCGGAGGGGCCGCGCGGGGGATGGGCGCTCCCGGCGGATCTGTTCTCCGAGTCACATTCTTTACCGTGGCACTGTTATCCGCCGCGGACCCGTTGATGTAAATTTCGCCTGATACACCCTCTCCTGCACTCATTGCCGGGCGGTTTCCCCGCGAAAAGGAAGCGCCCGGCTTTTGTTGCCTTAGCGGCTTGGAAATCCCAAATCTCCCGCGCCTTCCCTCCCCCATGCAATCGCATCCACGAAGCGCGGGCGCGATATACACGACCTGCATTTGCCTCGGATGAGACTACAAAGAAAAAGGCCGTAGCCCCGAGAGGCTACGGCCGGATTTAGCGTCTCGATCCGATAACCGGATTCGAGATTTCCACGATGAGCTTACTGAACCGCCATGTCCTGATCCCGGACATACCAGAGCCACTCTTCATCGCCCCAGTTGTTACCCGGACCCATGGCGCCGATGTACTGCGCAGTTGCGTCGAAGAAGCCGTCGTCGGGCGGCTGCACCGCACCGGCACGATTGGCCTGGCTGCCGAAGTCCACGCTGAAGTCCGGATCTGCATAGACCAGCGGACTGTTCAGCAGCGGATTCGAAACGAACACGTCATGCGCGTATTGGCTCTGGGCGAACTGCATATCCAGGCTGCCGTCGCCGCCGAGCTGTCCCGCGAGCGTCTCCGGAGCACCGTCACCGCCGTTGGCCCACATCATGATGCCATTGACGTGGACGGTACCGTTGTTCAGCGCTTCCTGCGCGGTCGTATCGTTACTGGAGCTGCCCAGATGATAGCCGCCACCAATGAACCGAGTGAAGATGATGTTGTTGAAAGAGCCGTGCGTGCTGCGACGCCACAGGGCGCCGTGCGTGATCCCTTCGTCATAGCCTTCCTGATTCGGTCCGACGCAGGTCAGGTTGAAGACCGTCGGAGCGGAGTACGGCTGGGCGGAGGCGTCATATTCGCTATTGTCGCCTTCGATGCAGCGGTTACCCAGCTGATCCGGGCTCTGGTAGCCGACGATGAACTGCACCTTGCCCGTGAAGCCGAGCTGATAGTCCAGATAGTCATCCGCGCCCAGGCCGCCCATCAGGTGATGCGCGTTCATGGTGCCGCCGAACCACTCGAACGTATCGTCCAGGCCGTTGATGGCTTGCAGGTGATGCATCACGCTCTGGTCGCCGCAGCCACCGAAAGTGAACGAGTTGGTTTCGTTGTTCGGGGAGAGAATCGAACCAGCGTTCTCCACACGGACATAGGCCAGAGTTCCGCAGCTGTCGTGGATATCGTTTCCGCCGAACAGGCCGTCCGGATTGGTCTGCAGGCCTTCAATGTAGAAGGTGCCGTCAGAGTTTCCGCCGCTGATGCCCGCGGCCGTGTTGACCGGAGCATTGCCCAGCATGAGGATGCCGCCCCAGCCACCGCGCGTACGCTCTCCGAAAGCTTCCTGGCTGGTCATGATGATCGGCCGGGAAGGCGTACCCTCGGCGAAAATCTTGGCGTCCTTGGTAATCAGCAACACCGACGGAGGCGTGCTGCCAGGCAGTCCGAACATGAACGTGCCCGGTTCAACCGTCAGCGTGGCGCCCGCATGGACGGCCACAACACCCGAAATGATCCACTGGGTGTCGTTGGTCAGGGTCATGTCGGAATCGATGCTGTTGGGCAACTGTTGCTGGCCCTTCACCACACCGACCTTCATATACTCGGCTTTCAGAACGTTGGTTCCGGTGTAATCCCGCAACTCCCAGGTAAAGGTGTACATACCGGAGTCGCTCGGCATCGAGACCGTGCCGAGACCGCCACTGCCGATCACGGTCTGTCCGGTCACGTCCTGCAACTGCATCGGCTGGAAGCCCTGGTCACGGGTGTGGCCCATGATGTCGACCGGCTCACTGCTGGCGCCAGGAAAGTAGGATTTGGCGCCCGTTTGGTTGTTGGTCATATAAACAAAGACCGTGTAGGGATAACGGTCATTGTTGGTCATGACCGTGCCGCGAAGTGTGATGTTTTCGCCGGGCGAATACACATATTTATCGCTCCACAGCCAGGCTTTGACCGAGGTCTTCGGGCCGTTGTAAATTGCCGCACCGCGGGCGGCCGAGGCCTTATTGACCGGCTGCGCCGCCAGAATTCCGGCGACCATCAATCCGGCTAAGGCAAGATGGAAAACTCGCATGATATCTCCTCTCGAGTTGCTGCTTGGTAATGAGTTTATAAATACAAGTACTAAAAGAATGAATAGTTTAGACCGACTTGGAAGGTCCGCCCCAGATGATACGATTGCTGGGTAAACGCACCCTGAACCCACTGGTATTCGTTGTCGGCCAGGTTTTCGGCCTCAAATTTGTACTGCCATTGGCCACGTTCGCCTACCGAGTACTGATAGGCAAAATTCAATAGGATGTTGCCCTGCTGCACGATGTTCGGCAGCCCGAAGGTACCCACATCCGTGATCTTGCTCGAAACATAGTTCGAGGTGAACTGCGCATTGCTGTTCCACTTGGGCCGCGCCCAGTTGACACCGCCGTTGAACACGTAGCGCGCCTGACCCATCATGGGGCGCGACGAGGTGGTCAGAATCGCCGCCTGCGCGGGATACAGCACGATGTTCGAATTCACAAACGTGAAGTTGCTGTTCAGGGAGAACTCGTTCAACAGGTGATGAACGGAGCCCATACTGTGGCGCAGTTCCAGCTCGAAACCCCAGTTGTGCGCACCCTGGGCATTCACGAAGCTCTGTCGAAGGTCAGTGGACGGAATAATCGTTGACTCGATCGGGTTGCTGAAATCTTTGTAGAAGAAACTGGCCGCGATGAGCTGATTACCGCTCGGGAAGTACTCCCAGCGGACGTCATAGTTGTTGATCGCCGCGCGCTTCAGGTTGGGGTTACCAACCGTGACCCAGCCGCCGAGAACGTTGATAAAGTCAAACGGCGACAATTCGCGGAAGTCCGGACGGGACAGCGTACGGCTATAGCCCCAACGCAGATTGTGCTTCTGAGTGACCGCGTAAATGATGTTGAGCGAGGGGATGGGATCCCGATTGCGAAGACTGGCAATGATCGGCACCTGGTTGGGCACCGAATTATCCACGGTAACCACTTCCTGATCCGCATCCTCCACGCGCAGACCACCCACGACACGCCATTTCAACCCCAGGCTGAGGTCAACCATCGCATACGCGCCCAGGACTCTCATGTCCGCGTTGTAGTGATCCGTACCGCGTGTGAATTCCGTGATCTGGAATCCGGTGGGACGGATGTTGGACGCCGCGAACAGCTGGTCGCTCGGCAGTAGAAGGTTCAGCGTCGTGAACTGCTGCGGGATATAGCGGAAGCGGCGCGCCTGGAACACACGCGTGCGCTCCGTATAACGGCCGCCGACCTTGAACATTCCGCTGATGGCGCCTTTAAAGAACGGAATAGACAGGTCGGCCTTCGGCTCGAAGATATGGTCGGTCAGGTCCGTGAAGAACCGCATGCCGGAGTTGCTGAGCGAAGCGAAACTGTAGGAGCCGTCTTGCCGCAACGTCCGGACCACTTCCCGCATGTCCGGTTCGTTGCGCGTAGAGCGCGCGAAGGTGAACTGCCAGTTTAAAATCGCTCCCTTCCAGTCGTTCAGGATGTGCTCGCCTTGCAGGTCGCTGGAGAAGACGCCGCGCTGGATATAGCGCAAGCGCTGGTCCGATACGTCGCTGTCGGTAAATCCGTTGTAACCCTGGAACGTACGCGCTTCTTTGTCCGCGTCGTTGGTAAAGGTGTTGTGGGACGTGATCTTATTGCTCAAGTTCGCTTTATAGGAAAGATTGAGCACACCCCCCAGACGAGAGTTCTCGTTGTACTGAATCAGATTCGGGTATTCCGTGTAGATACGGGGACCGTTGGAGCCAACCCGGAGGAAGCGCTGCAGTTGGTTGGTGACCTGCGGCCTGTTCGAGAAGCTCATGCCGCCGACTATGCCCCACTTGCCGAACGTGTTGCCCCCGTTCATGGACCAGTCCGCTCGCCGGCCGCTGGCTCGCAACGGGCGTCGGCTGCCAGATGTCGGGGAACGCTTGTCCCAGCGTCGCCAGCTCCTGGCGGCTGAATTGCCCCTGGAACAGACGCACATCCGGACCGATCGCGGAGGGAATTCCGCGCGATCCCGCGCCAAAGCCGAAGAAGTCGGCAACACCGCCCGCACCGGGATAGGTCATGAAGGGCTGGAAGGTTGTCTTCGTATTAAAGCCGCCCTTATACGACATGTTGAACGTCGGACCAACCGGCTGCGACATTGTTTGGAGCTGCACCATACCGCCGGAGAACTCCGCCGGAAGATCCGGAGAGTAGGTTTTCGCAACTTTAATGTTGTCGATCACACTGGAAGGGAACATATCCAGCGGGACCACGCGCTTTTCTGGCTCGGTAGTCGGAACGGTAGCGCCGTTCAACGAGGTTGCCGAGTAGCGCTCGCCCAGTCCGCGCACAAAAACGTAACCGTTGTTCATCACACTAATACCGGTGACCTTCGTCAGAGCAGCCGCGGCATCACCGGCCGTACCCTGGGACAATTCCTCCCGGCTCATGCTGTCGCTGACCACCGCCGACAGCTTCCGTTCCATCAGCATCGCCTCCGCCGTCGCGGTCACCGCATCCAGCGTCTCCACAACATCGATCGTCGTCACCGCATCCGCCGAAGACATCAGCGTGCTGGCTTGGGTGACTTCGCGCGCGACGATGTCAATCTTCATTTCCTCGGTCCGATATCCATCGGCCGTGAACCCCAGCGTGTGTTCACCGGGGGTTGTACGAATCACAAAGTTACCGTCCGCATCGGTCTGATTCGCCAGATCCAGCGTCCCGTCCACGGTGATCACCACACCCGGGATGGGACGGCCGGTCTGCGCGTTGAAAACCGTTCCGGCGGCTGTACCAGTCTCCTCTTGGGCGTACAGGGCGGTGCCGCCCAATAGCAGCACGCCCGCGAGAAGACCAATTCGACTGAACTTATTGAACAAAGATGCTTACCTCGTTAGAGTCCACGCCGTCAGAGAACACCACCAGGGGCACGCGGCCCGTGATCGACAGATCCGTCGGAATCGTGGCGTTGATTTGCCAGAGGCCGGGAGCATTGGTCATGCCGCTAAAGCTGACGTCAGCTTTTTGACCGCCGATATAGACCTCAGGCGTCGAAACCGTATTTGGAATGGGGGAGCCCGGGACGGCGCCGTCCGTGATCGGCTGGTCGACCGCGCCCGGTCCGGTGCCGTAGATCGAAATGATCTGGCCGCGCAGCGCGGGAGCCGAGGACCCGTTGATCGCGTTTCCGCCCTCAACATTGATGACGCGCCCGCTGATCGGGGAGCCCGTGTCACTGAAGTCGACGAACAGTCCGGGTCCGGCACTGGCAATCTGAACCGTGCCGTTGATCGTGCCGCCCGGATAGGTAATCGCAACATCTTTTACGCCGACGGTCGCCGCGCTCGGGATCAGAAAGTTCACCTGGGTCGCGCTGACGTAGTAAATAGGCGCGTCATTGCCGTCCACCTTGATGCTGACGCCACCCAGATTCATCCCCAGCGGGAACGCCTGGGCAGTCTGGGCGGACACTCCGGAGAAATCTCCCTGGGCGACGGCCCACGATCCGGCAGTCACCGGCTGGTCGGTCCGAAAGCTGGCCCCATTTGAAACCGTTACCTGCGCTTGCAGGCCGGCACACAATGCGATAAGTGCGAGTGAAATTTTGGGAATCATAGTGTATGAAATTTGAAGGAGTCTGGTTAAAAGAAATACCCTTAACGGGATTGGCCACCGAAGGCAGCCGGAAGCTGGGGACGCAAGGCGTCGGGACGTAGGTATAGCTGTAGAGATATAAAACGAAACAAGAGTGCCCCCACCTTGTAAAGTCCCGCCCAAGCCGTGGGTACACATGTACCTGTGCCTGTTTGAAACTCGCTTGACGAACGATTAATTCAGCCGCCTGTTACGGATTGCCCGTGTCTTGTAACAAACACTTCGTAACAAGCGCAATGATACGAATCGAGGATGAACAGCCTATGATGGCCATGTGACAAAACAGTGAACCGTGTAATGTTCTGCCTCTCGCCTTGTCAAACCATTTCTGGTAGACTCGGCGCGATGCGGACCTCTTCGATTTGCCTCTCCTCTTTCCTGCTCCCGCTGCTGGCTTCCATGGCATGCGCTCAGACCGACTGGAATGCGCCGTTCCCGCCCCATAAGGTCATCGGGAACGTATACTACGTTGGCTCTGAACAACTTGCGTCGTTCCTAATCACCACCCCGGAAGGCCATATTCTGATCAACAGCGACTTTGAAAGCACCGTACCATCGCTGCGTGAGAACGTAGAGAAACTTGGGTTCCATTTCAATGACATCAAGATCCTGCTGGGCAGCCACGCCCATGGAGACCACATGGAAGGGACGCCCTGGTAAAGGAATTCTCCGGAGCCAAGGTCATGGCGATGGAACAGGATGTCCGTGCTCTGCTGCAAATGACTCCCGGAGGAAAACCCCACCCCATCGATCGCGTACTGCATGACGGCGAGACCGTCGAGCTGGGCGGAACCACGCTGATCGCGCATCGGACCGGTGGACACACCCCGGGCTGCACCACCTGGGAGCTGACCACAGAGGAGGACGGCAAGCCGTATACCGTTGTGATCGTCGGCAGCGTGGGCGTCAACCCCGGTTACATTCTGGTCAACAATCCCGACTACCCCGAGATCGCCGATGACTATCGGCGCAGCTTCGAATTGCTCCGCAACCTGCACGCCGACGTCTTTCTCGGCGCCCACGGAGCCTTCTACGGGCTGGCCGACAAATATAAGAAGATCAGCGAGGACGGTCCGAACCCGTTCGTGGATCCCAAGGCCCTGTCCGCCTACGCGGATCAAATGGAAGCGGCCTTCAACGAAAAGCTCGCCGAGCAGCAGGCCGGCCAGCGTTAGATCCTGCCCGTTGGAGCTCGCACACGCGCGGCTCTCGAAATCACGGCCTAGCCCCCGCCGGATCTCGCGCCCTTGATACAATCGCAGGTCGCTATGAGCACTCCTGCCGTCTATCCTCCGTCACCCGGTTTCCGCCAAGGCGCACGTCAAGACATCCGAAGAGTACAACGAGC
>CAVXJP010000003.1:0-11124 GCA_963762135.1 Terriglobia bacterium | reverse complement strand
CTGAAGTGTTCATTGCCAGGAGATACTTTACACATTCGGACAGGACATCGTTAACACTTTTAGATGCCCTGGAAAGCGACGAGTGTGGTGGAAGAGCGGATCAAGTTCGTGGTGGCGGCGAGCCGAGGGGAGCCGATCTCCGGGCTATGCCGCGAGTTCGGGATCAGTCGGCCGACCGGCTATAAGTGGATCGAGCGCCACAAGGCTGGCGGGCTGACGCAGTTGGAGGACCGCAGTCGGCGGCCGCGCCGCTCGCCGCAACGGACGCCGGCCCAGATCGAGCAAGCCGTCTGTAAGTTGCGCGAGCGCTATCCGGATTGGGGCGCGCCGAAGCTGGTGCGGATCTTTTCCCAGCAACATCCCGAGCTCAGGACACTGTCCGAGCGCACCGTGCATCGCATTCTCGAGCGGCACGGTCTGATTGCGGAAACCCGCTCCAGTCCAGCGTTACAGCGATTTGAACGGTCCGAGCCGAACGAGCTCTTGCAGATGGATTTCAAAGGGCCGCAGGGATTCAACACGGGCACGCCGGTGGGTCCGCTGTCGATTCTGGATGACCATAGCCGCTACTTGTTGTGCCTGGAGCATCTAGGTTCCACGCGCGCGGCCGGCGTGCAACGTGCGTTGGAGCAGACCTTCACGCGCTATGGATTGCCGCGGCAGATCCTGGTCGATCATGGTACGCCGTGGTGGGCGGGCGGCTCGCCGTGGGGCTTGACCGAGCTGCGCGTGTGGATCCTGCGGCAAGGCGTGGAGCTGATCTATAGCGGCCTGCGGCATCCGCAAACGCAAGGCAAAGTCGAGCGCATGCATGGCGCGCTACAGCGCGCGATTCGCAAGCGCAAGGGTGATCCGGAAGATCAAGCCTGGCTGGATGCGTTTCGCGATGAGTACAACCATGTACGTCCGCACGCGGGCATCGGGATGCAAACGCCGGCTTCGCGATGGCGCCCCAGCCCACGCTGTTATCCGCAGGAGCTGCCGCCGTTCGTCTATCCGGCCAGCGTCGAACTCGTGCGCCTGGGCCAGCGCGGCCGCCTGCGCTGGAACCATCGCGACTGGCGCATCAGCGAAGCGCTGTCCGGCCTGGAGGTCGGCGTCGAGCGCATCGGCGAGCGAGCCGTGGTGTGGTTCCGTTCGACCCCGCTGCGCGAACTCGATCTGCAGACCGGCGCCAATCGACCCTTGCCGCTCCCGTTCCCCAGCTCGCTTTCGCGCTGAGTTCCAAGCGGGTCAATCCAGCACTGGCAGGGCGGGGCTCAATCGCTGCCCCTTCCCTGCACCCTTCCCCGCTTTGCCTCGCAAAGTGTAAACCATGTCCTGGCAATGGGTGTAAACCATGTCGTGGCGCTTGACACTGAAGCCCTCCGCAAGGTGAACCTCGCCCCTCCCCAATTCCCTCGGCCGGCTTAGCGAATGAGCGAAAACTTGCCGTCGCGTTCCAGGCGGTAGCGGCGACCGCGCCATTCGATCGTGTTGCCGAAGAAGCCGGCGCACCAGAACAGGAATCCGGCGATGTCTTCGAGCGGCACCATCCACCAACGGATGGGCGCTTCGAGAACAATCTTCGCCACGGCGAAGGCGACGCCAAAGCGCACCAGGGTCGCGAGCACCAGAATCGGCCACCAGAACGGCCAGATCAGGGTCGCGATCAGGGCCAGGGGGATCGGCATCATAAAGATCTGCCCGAGGTAGCCGGCCGGGCGGGAACGGCGCGTCGAGCGGCACCAGCGGATGCGGTGCGCGGCGTTGTGGGCGAAGCTGTCGCTGGCGCCGATGTGGTGCTCGACCACGTAGCTCGACAGGATGACGCCATGGCCTTCTTCGGCGGCGAACTGGCCCAGCACGAAGTCCTCGGCGAGGTAGTCCTTGATGCGATCCATACCGCCGATGTCATCCAGCACGCGGCGGCGGGCGACGATGGTCGGGCCGACGGCGAACTTCATCCCTTCGAGCATGCGCGCGACCAGGATGCCGGCCAGGAAGTCGGTGTTCATGCCGGTGGCTTCGAGCTGGGAGAAGAAACTGGGTCCGGCGACGGCGCGGTAGGGGCAGGTGGCGACGCCGAGTTCGGGATCCTGAAACTCGGTGGAGACCTTGCGCAGCAGGTCGCGGTCGACGCGCATGTCGCTATCGGACATAACAACCAGATCATAGGAGGCGGCCTCCAGCATCTTCGAAAGGCTGTAGACCTTGGCGTTGGGATAGGGCGGCTCGCCGGTGATGATGAGACGCGAAGGGATTTCCGGATATCGCTCCTGAAGCTTTTTGACCACCACGATAGCGGGGTCGTGGGGCTCACGCACGGCAAACAGGATTTCGAAGGCGGGTGTGCCGTCCTTGCGGAAATAGTTCTGCGTGAAGAAGGTTTCGAGGTTGGACTCGAGGCCGAGGTCGAGGCCGGCCAGCGGCTTGAGGATGCTGACGGGCTCCAGGAGAAACCGTTGTTTCATCCGGTCGACCGAAAGGTACTTTTTCACCGCCAGCAGGGCGAGGGCGGAATAGACCAGGGATCCGGCGATCAGGGCCGCGAAGAGGAGTTGGCCGATGAGTTCGGGGCGGATCACGCAGACAGGATATCGGTTTTTGCAAAGTCGTCGCCCAGGTACAGCAGGGGCTCGCCGCTGACGGTGGCGAACGCGTAGCTCATGCAATCTCCGAAATTGAGTCCGGCGGGGTGGCGCCCCTTGCCGAAGCGAAGGAAGGCGTCCGTCGCGGCTTGATAGTGTTGCTCGGTGAAGCGGATGACATCGGCGTTCACACTCTTGATCAAAGCCTGAACCAAAGGTCTGGAATCCTGATCCTTCTCGCCGGAATGGCGCAGCTTGTTACTGCTTACGATCGTTGTTTCCACAAGAGTTGGAGCTCCAATCAGCACGATTTGCGCGTCGGTCAGCTTCTTCAGATGCCGAGCGGAGCCCGGTTCCTTGTGCAGGATCGCAATCAGAACGGAGGTGTCGGCAACCATCCGCTATACGCCGTCCGGACCGTAGCCGAGCGCCTCTTCACGCTCTTTCTTGGTGGTCCTCTTCCCACGTACGCTCGGGGGAAGCTTGGACCAAACGTTCCGTTCCATGTACTCCATGGCTTCCTGAAAACGTTCTTCGCTGGACTTTCCCGCGCCGGTTAGGCGGAGCTTTCTCTCTTCCAGAGCCTTGCCAATAGCTTGTGTCTTGGTCTCATGCGCGAGTTCGGCGACTTCAGTGGCGAGGCGCTCGACTTCGGGATTTTTGATGTTCAAAGCCATCTCGATCTACCTTTACACCAATTTTACACCATTACACCATTTTTGATGGGGTATCGCCGTCCGTTTCCCTCTTCCTTTGAGGCAGTTTTGCCGAACCTCAGCTATACATCCGCGCTACCCTGTGAATTCCTATGCCCATCTGGCAAGCCATCATCCTTGGCATCATCCAGGGACTCACCGAGTTCCTGCCCGTTTCCAGTTCCGCCCATCTGGCTGTGATGCCGTTCCTCACCGGCTGGCAGGATCAGGGACTGCAATTCGATATCGCGGTGCATTTCGGCACGCTGCTGGCGGTGATCGCCTTCTTCTTCCACGACTGGGTGCAGATTATCGCGCAGGGCTTCGGGATCGATCCGGCGCGGTTTCTGGCGAAGGAGAAGCTGGACTCGGATATTGCGCGGAATCCGATGCTGCTGTGGCTGCTGGTCGCGGCGACGATCCCGGCCGGGGTGATCGGCCTTTTGTGGCAGGACGAGATCGAGCAGGTCGGGAATAATCTTTTTGCGATCGGCACGATGCTGATCCTGGTGGGTCTGGTGATGTGGTGGGCGGAAATGGCGAGCCAGCGGCGCCGCCATCTGGATACGGTTTCCTTCACCGACGCGGCGATCATCGGCGTCTCGCAGGCACTGGCGGTGATCCCGGGGACCTCGCGCTCCGGCATCACGATCAGCGCGGGGCTGTTCCGGAATATTGATCGCTACGCCGCCGCCCGTTTTTCGTTCCTGCTGTCCACGCCGATCATCGCCGGAGCCTCCGCCAAGAACTTCCTGGACATGGCCGGACAGGGCGTTCCGGCCGATACGGTGATGACGTTCGCGGTGGGAATTGTGGCCAGCGCGATCACCGGCGCGCTGACGATCCGGTTCTTCCTGGACTTCCTCCGGCGGAAGTCGCTGAGATTCTTCGTCGCCTACCGCATCATCTTTGGCATAATAGTGATCGCTCTGGCATTTTTCCGCTCATAGCGGGGGAATGAAATATCTAGGACCGACCAGCCATCGCCGGCTGAATGAAGCAATAGCCTTCGTGTATCTACTCGCAGGCTTCTTTGTCTTCATCAGCCTGGCCTCTTACCATCCGTTCGACCCTTCGGCGAATACCGCAACCAGTCTGATCGGCGACGCGCCGGGCATGACGCAGCCCACCAACCTGACCGGGCACGTGGGGGCGGTGATGTCGGACCTGCTGCTGCAGGGCCTGGGGCTGGGCGCGTACGTGATTCCTATTCTGATCTGGCTGCTCGGCTGGCAGTGGGTCCGCAGCCGTCCGTTTGAGGCTCCACGCCTGCAACTCATTGGAACGATGCTGTTTGTGGGCAGCACGTGCACGGCGCTGGGGCTCGTCCCGGGGTGGAATCCGATTGCGGGCGTGATCCCGGCGGGCGGGCTCCTGGGACTGCTGTCGGCGCAATTCCTGGTGGGCCTGATGAACATGACCGGAGCGGTGATCGTGACCGTTGCGGCCTGGGTGCTGTCGGTTTACCTGTTTACGACCTTTGAGCTCGCGCACCTGCCGAAGAACCTGCGCGTACGGTTGCCGGAGTTCGGTCGCTTCTCTGGAGACGAGGAGCCCGAGGTTGCGCCGTCGCGGAAGGCCCAGCGGTCCACGAAAGCTCGGGACGAACAAGCTGACGACGAGGCTGCGTCCCCCGTCCGTCTAGGCCCCGCCCGTCCCGGATTGTTCGCCCGGGTGTTTAGCCGCCTGACGGCGGGATCGTATCGCCACGCGGACCGCAGGACGAGGAAGACCTGCCCCGGCCCGCCTACGCGGTCGATGAAGAAGGCGATTGGGACGATGCCGCCGCGGCTCGGATGGAAGAGCGCCGCCGGGCGGAAGCGATCATGGCGGGTCGTCCGGTTCCGGAGGCTGCGTGCTCCGCGCAAGAGGCGACTCCACAGACAGCTATGGAATTCGCGCCGATCGTGGATCCGCTGTCGGGTCCTGATCGGGCAGCGTCCGTTGCCGCCGGAGCTGCCGCGGCGGGTCATGCACCGACGCCTCCGCTGACGCGCGACACACCGCCCTGGGAAGAAGAAGCCGCTGAAGACGACCTTGACGCGATCCCGATCCGCGAGTTGGAACCGCCTCCGGAGGTCGAGCTCGTCGGCCTGGAGGTCGAGCCGGAGGCAGAGTACGAAGAGCCCCGGCGCCGTACCGAGTTCCGCCGTCCGCGCACCCACTTGCTGCAACAACCCGAGGATCGCACGCCGTGGGATAGCCTCGAGCTCAAGCAGACCGCCGCCGATATCAAGTCGAAGTTTGAAGAGTTCAACGTGCGCGGGTCGATGGCGCAGATCAATCCCGGCCCGGTGGTGACGACCTTCGAGTTCAAACCGGAAGCGGGCGTGAAGTATTCGCGCATCACGACGCTGACCGAGGACCTGTGCCTGGGCCTCAAGGCCGAGTCGATCATGATCGAGCGCATCCCGGGCAAATCGACGGTCGGCATCGAGGTGCCGAATCTGAAGCGCGAGGTGATCAGCCTGCGCCAGATACTGGAATCCGAGGAGTTCACCGGTTCGGCGTCGCCGCTGACGGTGGCGCTGGGCAAGGACATCAACGGGCGCATCAAGGTCGCGACGCTGGATACGATGCCCCACCTGCTGGTCGCCGGCTCGACCGGCTCGGGCAAGTCCGTGATGCTGAACTCGCTGATCATGTCGATTCTGTTCAAGTCCACGCCGAACGAGGTCCGCATGATCATGGTGGATCCGAAGCGGCTGGAGTTCGGGCTGTATGAAGGCATCCCGCACCTGCTGACGCCGGTGATCACCGACGCCAAGAAAGCCACCAACGCGCTGCGCAACGCCGTGATCGAGATGGAACGGCGGCTGAAGCTGCTGGCGTCGCTGGGCGTGCGGAACATCGAGCAGTACAACAAGAAGGTGCAGAAGCTCCGCGAGAAGCCGCGCAGCCTGTTCGAGGACGAACAGCGAAGAGGAACTGCCCGAGCCGATTCCCTACATCCTGATCCTGATCGACGAGCTGGCCGACCTGATGATGCTGGAGCGGGCGAACGTCGAGGAATCGGTGACGCGGCTGGCGCAGATGGCGCGCGCCGTGGGCATGCACCTGGTGCTGGCGACGCAGCGGCCCAGCGTGGATGTCATCACCGGCCTGATCAAGGCCAACTTCCCGTCGCGCATCAGCTTCCGCGTGGCGACGCGCGTGGACTCGCGCACGGTGCTGGATACGATGGGCGCCGAGCATCTGCTGGGCAAGGGCGACATGCTGTATCTGCCGCCGGGGTCTTCGCGGCTGGTGCGCGTGCACGGCTCCTATGTCAGCGAAAGCGAGACGAACGACGTCGTCGAGTATCTGGAAGAATCAGGCCGAGCCGGAGTACGACAAGACCTACCTGATGGCTCCGGTGAATGCGGATGCCGAGGAAGGTTCGGAGGGCGAGGAGCACGGAAGATCCGATGTACGCCGAGGCGGTGAAGGTGGTCTGCGAGATGGGCAAGGCCTCCACTTCCACGCTGCAGCGACGGCTGCGGCTGGGCTATGGGCGCGCGGCGCGGATCCTGGACATGATGCAGCGGGACGGCATCATCGGTCCGCCGGATGGCAGCCGGCCAAGGGAAGTGCTGAAGGCTCCGGACTGGCTTCATGAGGTAGAGAGTCAGTTGCGGTAGTTTCGGGGGCCGACGTTTTGTCGGCGTGCGCCCTTGAGGCGCACAAACCTGGTAGAGCTGGGCTCGCAGCGCGCGCCCCCCCGCCACGTGGTGGAAAAACGGACGAAGCGGAGGCCCAGGCCTCCCGCCGGGTGAACCCCGGCCCCCCGCTGGTACGATAGGAGCTAATCCTTTGCGATCGAAATCCTGGGAAATCACTATGTTCAGAAAAACCATGCGCACGATTCTTCACCCGCACACTGGCGGCAATGCTGACCCTGACCGCGTTGACGGCCTTCGCCGCCGACGTTCCGCGTCCGCTGGCCAACATCACGCTGAAGGCGCCCCCGGCTCGCGCGATGAAGCCGATCAAGCTGAGCGACTATCGCGGGAAAACCATGGTGATTGCCCTGATTTCGACCCAATGCGGCGCCTGCGCCGAGATGACCGGCATCCTCAATGAAGTTCAGCGCGAATATGCCGCCAAAGGCGTTCAGGTGGTCGGAGCCGCGGTGGATCCGGCAGCGTTGAACGGCATCGGTCCGTTCCTGGACCGCTATCAGCCACGGTTTCCCATCGGTCTGCTGAGCGAAGAAGAGACCAAGAAGCTGGCCGATTTCAATGCATCCGACCGGCCCTATGTGCCGATTCTGATTTTCGTGGATAAGGGCGGCACGGTGCAGCAGCAGTTCTTTGGAAACTCGCCGTTCATGCAGGACGCGAACAAGGCGATCCGGGCGCTGCTCGACAATATGCTGCGATAGCCGATTCGCTGCGGCCGCTGGTTCTCACTCACCCGTTATTGGATAAACGGATTTTCCTGCTGCGGCGGAGCGGGCTGTTTGGCATCGCCTCGGTCCGAGGCACGGCCGCCGAACACAGTGCGCCCGTCGGGCAAGGTGATGGTGCGGGCGTTTCCCGTAAATTCCTGATAGCGGGCCGCCGCGCCTTCCACTGTGACGTGATCACCAGGCTTGAGGTCGGTGCGATGCCAGCCCATGCGGATCAGCGCCGCGGGAGCTCCCATCTCAAAGCGCCAGTGCTGGATCTCTCCGTGTTCGCCGGGGACGTCCACATGCAGCCAGCCGTGGGGATTCATCCACTCGAGCTTTGCCACGACGCCCTCGACCTGGACACGCTGGTTGCTGTCGAACTCCGAGGTGAAGGCGTGATGCCCGTCCGCCGCCACTGGGTCAAGGAACGCGCCGATGAGCGTACAGGCGACGACGGAGGCAACCCGGATGGGCGTGAAAAACCGCATAGACATCCTGCAATAGGAGACGCATCGGGGGCGATTTCGGATTCGGGTTTCGGCGCCGGAACCGCCCACGCGTCTCTATCTTGCAAGAATATCGTAGTTGGCGTTGAGCATCACTTCGTCGGGGCGCTCCGGCACCTTGATCTTTAGGTCGGACAGCGTTTTGTTGCCCTGGATGCTGACGAACCCGATGCGGATGGTGCGGCCCTTCCACTTGATGTAGATCGGCACCGGCATGGCGAATTTGTCCGAGACTTCGCTCTGGGTCAGGTCAAAGGTGATCAGGTAGCCGCCGGCCGGATCTTCGCCGACCTCATATTTGAAGTCGTACTTGGGGACGTCGGTCCCATGGATCCATTCCGAGAAGAACCAGTCGAGGCTGCCGTTGCCGGTGAGGTTCATGATGCTGGGCATGTGCTTTTCCACCACGGCCTGGAAGCTGGCCGAGGAGGCATTACGATGCAGATGCTGCTGGACGAAGTCCTGCATCATGGCCCGGAAGTTCGCGTCGCCGGTCTGCGGATCCCACATCATCATGCGGATCATGTGCAGCACGTAGGCGCCCTTGGGGATAGATCAGGTTTTGGTAGGAGCTACCCGGTGCGGGCGGTGTTCAGCGCGTTGCCCCAGGCTCAGCGGGCCGACGTCGATCGGGCCAGTCCACTAAAATGAAGACAGGGCCCGGGGCGAGGCTCGAGCAGGCGGGTCCGGAGACAGGTTTCTTGAGGGGCTACGACGTGAAGGTCCAAGACGCAAAAACGGCAGTCGCGCAGCCGCACGGACTCGGCTTGGACCGGGTGCGCCTGAAGAGTTCCGACCGCGACCGCTGGGCGGACGTGGCCTGTTGGCTGCATTACCCGGATTTCCGGGATCTGGACGCCTGGAAGGATTTTCGGGCCTCGTCGGTAAGCTTGGCGCAGTTTTTCCTGCCTCCGGAGATGAAGGAGGCGCTAAACCGGTTCTTCGCGCCGGACGGCAACCCGGCATTGATCCTGGAAAACCTGCCGGTGGATCCGAATTTGCCGCCGATTCCGACCGACGGCATGCGTCCACAGAATAAGCAGGCGGTGTCCGAGTCGGTCATTACCGGGATTCTGTCGCACTGGGGCGAGATCCTGTCCTTTTTCAGCGAGAAAAGCGGCAGCCCGATCCATGAAGTGACGCCGGTGGCTGGCAAGGAATCCCTGCAGTCGAACGCCGGGAAGGTGCGATTCGGATTTCACAGCGACAATGCATTCCTGCCTCCGTTTTTCCGGCAGGCGGGGATCCTGCTGTACGGATTGCGGAATCGGAATACGGCCACGACCGTGCTCACCGCGGAGCAGATTCTGGAGGCGGCTCCGCCGGTGCTCGCCGCGAAGCTCGCGCGACCACTGTTTCGCCACGCCTGCCCGGCCAGCTACAGCTTCGAGGGACAGGCGCTGTTTTCGGCCCCGCGGCCGATTCTGTGGCGGGATGAGTGGGGAATCGCGCGCGTCACCGCCGCGAGTTCAGTGATTGAGCCGGTCGAGGAGGAGCACCGCCACGCACTCGAAGAGTTCCGGGCGCTGGTGGATAGTTTGACGCCGCTACGCGTGGTGATCGGACCGGGAACGTCGCTCCTATTTAAAGATGACCGCGTTCTGCATGGGCGCGACCAAGTCAGCGGACCGCGCTGGCTCCAACGGGCTTATTTCACCGATTCGCTCGAACTGCAGCGCTGGGTGACCGTCTCCCGGCCGGAAGCGTTCGCCTTCGACCCGCGCCTTCTCCTGGATTAAACCACTTCATATCAGCGCGCTACAGAGGATATCTTAATCCGGCCGCGGACGTGGAGGCAGGTTCATGAGGTTCAGGAGTTCCCGCAGCTCACTGGTCCCCGCTAAGGCCTCGTACTGCGGATCGGCTTGCAAGTAGAGGCACAGCGTCTCCCGATTCTCGATGGCCTGGCGAAGGTGCCGGGTCGCGGTTTTGATATCCCCCAAGCGGAGCGGCACCCAACTTAAGTGGGTTTGGGAGACCCAGCTATGGCGCCCCCGCTCCAACAACTGCTCATAGAGCTTCCAGGCTTCTTCGGTGCGTCCCTGCGCTGCAAAAATACTGGCCCGACGGCCGGCCGTGATGCTATGGTCGGGCGCCAGGATTTCCGATTGGCGCACGACGTCCAGGGCCTCATCGTACCGTCCCATGAACTCCAGGGCGGTGGCTTTGGCCCACAGCGCCTCGGTCGATCCCGGATAGAGTTGCAAGGCCTGCTCCAGGCTCCGTTCGGCTTCTTCCCATTGCCGGTTATAGATCTGACTCCAGCCCAGCATGGTGAGGGAGATGGGAGACAACTGCGCCAGTTCCACCGCCTGGAGCATGACCTGAAGGGCTTCCTTGACCTTGCCGGCGGGGAGGAGCCAGTACCGCACCAGGCACTCATAACACGCCACATCGCTGGGGAGCTGCTCTATCGCCGCCCGCAGTCCCCGCTCAGCAGCCACCCAGTCATGGTCCTGAATCCCCGCCAGGATTCCGGTTGCGAGGATGACGTCGGGCGATTCCGGGGCCAGACGCAGCGCCGCCTCCAACGCTTCGCGGGAGGCCAGCCAGGCCGCGCGGGACGGGATCATACCCCAAAAACCCAACCTCCGGTGAACCCGAGAGAGCCCCGTCCAAGCAGGAACATACTCCGGATCCAAGGCGATGGCGCCCTCAAAATGGGCCACTGCTTCGTGCAACCGCAGGGGACTCCAGTGATTGCTGTAAAACTGCCCCTTGAGGTAGAGGTCGTAGGCGTCCATGTCTCCGGTTCGAGGGATGCCCCGGAGGGGCTGATGGGCGCCCAAGGTAGCCTGCAGGCTGTCGCGAATGGCGCGTGTCAGGTCATCCTGCACTGCAAAAATATCCTTCAACTCGTGTTCGTAGCGCTTGGACCAGAGCTGGAATCCGTCTTTGGCGTCCACCAGACGCACCGTCACCCGGACCCGGGCATCGGAACGGCGCACGCTGCCTTCAAGGATCGTAGCAACCTGGAAGCG
>CAVXJP010000002.1:0-297265 GCA_963762135.1 Terriglobia bacterium | reverse complement strand
CCGCGATGTGCCGCTCCGAGATTCCGGTCCGTTCCAGAATCCACTGGTCGTTGGTATCGACCATCTTTTCGAGGTCGGCATTATTCAGGATTCGCTGTGGCGTATAGCATCCCACAGCGGTAATTTTGGCCCCGGGCAAACGAATCTCCTTCAGATCTTCTACATGGGTCCCCCTGGGCAAGCGGCTGCTTGCTGTTCAGAGGAACCTCTCTAGTGTTACATTCGGGAGGAATGCAAGTCGAGAGCGCGGAGCTTAGAATTGCACGGTCGCCGGCACCGGACCCTCCCACGCTGGAGGCCCACTATCTCTCAATCTTCACCCGTCTCAAGCCGGATGCGCATCCGCCCCAGGTGATTATCCGGTTTCGCCGGTATGCCAGCGCCAGCGCACGGATCCGGCTGCAAAAAGGAATCCTGGAGGTAAAGATCAGCGACGTGCTGGCCCCCGCCCCGGACGAAGTCCATCAGGCGCTGGCCGAAATCCTGGTCGCCAAACTATGCCGCTGCCAGGTTCCCATCGCCAGCAATCGGCTTTACCGCCAGTATTTGAAGCGTCCCGACGTTCGCCGCGATCTGGAGCGTATCCGTGGCATCCGCGGCAGAAAACGCGTGGAGGCCCCCGATGGAGCCCACTACAACCTCAATGAATTGTTCGAGGAGCTGAACCTAAAATATTTCTTCGGACTGATGCCCCGCCCCAACCTTGGCTGGAGCCAGCGAACGTCCAAGACCCTGCTCGGCCATTACGACCCGATCCACAACACCATCGTCCTCAGCCGAGAGTTAGACCGCCCCGACGTCCCCCGCCTCGCGGTCGAATATGTGTTGTTTCATGAGATGCTCCACATCAAGCATCCCGCCGAGCAGAGGGGCAGCCGGCGCTGCGTCCACACCCGTGCATTCAAGCAGGAGGAACGGACCTTTCAAGGCTTTGAGCAAGTGCAGCAACTCCTGAAGCACTTGCTTTAAGATACGCCGCCGTTCTCTCTAGGACGTGGCGCGAGGCCACGCACCGCCAGGAGAGAGAACAAATCGGCGCCGGCTGGACGTGGCGCGGGGCCATGCCCAGCGAGCAACGCGAGCTTCCGCCACCGGCGAGCTACGCCACCGGCGAGCTACGCCACCGGAACCGGACCCGGTATCGCCGTCGCCCGGGCCACTTCCCGCCCAAGCTGACCAACTACACCGAGGATCCGCGCCGGATCGGCATGATGAAGCCCGATATGTTCGGCGGTGAGATCAAACTCAATCTGCAGCAGACACAGCCAGAACCGCACCTGCTGCTGCAGCATCAGGCCAACCAGATCGGCATGCTCCTCGGGAGCCACGGCGATCAGTTCCCGGGCTTGCGCGTGAAGCCCGTGGAAATCCCCGGCCAGTTCCCGCAAATATAAACGCAGCAAGTCGCGACGATCCGCGCGAAATGCAGCGATTTCCTGCGGCGTGGCTCCATGATCTGCGAGATCTTCTTCATCCGCGCCGCTCAGCAAATTCTGCATGGGCGCATAATAGTCTGGGTCAAACGGCCCGTCATCCACCGGAAGAGGCGCTTTTCCCGGAAGGTATGCCGCCAGGCGGATCGACATCCACACCAACGGCCCCGCCACCAACAACAAGGCAATCAAGAGAATCGATAGCTCGTTCATCCTTGGTAAATCCCGCGGAGGTTCCGCTAAACGAAACTAGTATACACAATTAATTCCCCGAATATGCGGAATCTAACCGGGCGTTAATTCCCTGCAGTTGCGCCGTTAACTTCGCCGCGCGATTCGAATCCCATACCAATCCGGTCTTCACCATGGCAACCTCCCCCGCTGGGTTCAAATGGACGGTCCACCAGATCAGGGCGGTGGTCCAGCACAGGTTCACGAACATGCGAGTCACCGCGCCAATTCCCACCAGTTCCGGATCCCAATTGGCGCTATAAAAACCCGCGCATTTGATCGCCATGAGCAGCACGCATCCCGATAGAATCGCCGAAACATTCAGCTTCAGGCGCAGCGGGAACCACGCCGTCACGCCCACGGCGATCAACGCCAGCGCCAGCCCGGCGGTATAGAGCGAACGCATCACCGCATAATATTGATTAATCCAGTGTGCGTCCGCCTTCCCCAAAACAGGATCGATGATTAGACTCACGACCGCAATCCCCACACCTCCGGCCAGGAGATATAGGGAAACTCGCCTGGCAAACGCGGCGATGGCCTTGTGCTCGGCAAATACATTCGAGAGCATCTCGCGCAGCACCAGGATAAAAACAACGGTGTTGATCACGTCGATGACAACGGAACTCACCGCCCGCTGGGCTGCCGTCCCGCCCAAAGAAAGTTGAAGGGTCTTCAGAATGGCTTCGATCACCAGAAAGGCGAGCAGTTGGGGGTAGCGCCGACCGACGCCCAACCATGCGAGCCGGGCGATTAGCATCATTAGCAAGACGACGTTGACCAGGATCCAGGGTTCGTTGAGGAGATTTGCGAAACCCGCCGCGATCATCATACGCCTTCTAGGGGCGTCTACAGAACCCGCCCGCGATCAGTGTATCACGATTCTTCTTACACACTTACACTTGCTGATCCGAGGCTGGAGCGGGGTGGCCGTCGGCCACCCCAAAAGAGATCAACCCGGATCCGGAAGCGAAAACCCAGCACCGTCAATAGCAACAGGCGGTCACCGTATAACCCGACGCCCACATATACATGGCGATCATAAAGTTATCGTACGAGGCCCCCATCCACTGGCTCGTGCAGTCATAGGTTCCCGGCGGACAATATTGGGTGCAGCTCCCTGGGGCACACATGTATTCTTGCGCCGAAGCGGCAAATGGCACGATGGCCGCGATCATGACCACCAACACTAGCTTGGTCAGAAACGAAGTTTTTGGCATAGATACCTCTCCTAAACGGCTAGCTGTCTTTCCGTTAGCCTCTCCAGGAGAATAGGAAGTCTATGCCTGGATATTCCGTTGTCGAACCAGGTGTTCCGAAATCAGAACACCCCTTCCGGACACGAGAAACTCCCCGACCTATCGAATTTGGAATAGAATAATCAAAGGATGCGCACGCTCGCCGAAAGCGGGCCGCCAGGAGGTTTACTTAGGAAATGCAGAGACTTAGAGCGCGTGCTCTGCTGGACCGGTCCCCCAGCGGCAATCTGTTTAAGCGCACCATCTCCCAGATCCCTACCCGCTTCGGCCAGCTGATGTATCTGGCGTCGCTTCGCGATCCAAATACAGGCGTATACCGGCATCACGGGTTCGCCTCCGCCTTTGGGCAGAAGCAAAGCATGGAGGTCCTTAGCAAAAGTCACCGCCAGCTGTTTCGGGAGTGGCTGAACCTGCCCCTCAAAGAGCGGCGCGAGGACTTCGAGGCGTATCTAGGTTCGCTGGATGCCAACAAAGAGGTGGTGATTGGCTACTGGATGGAATCGGAGGGCTACCTGCACTGTATTCCGGACAAAACCGGAAGAGCCTCCCGGACCCATTTTGTGAAGGATATGGAACAGTTATTGCGCGGCGCTAGTCGGGCCGCGGCCGGAGCACCGGGTCAATCGTCATCGCGACGTGCGTGACCTGACCGATCACCTCAATCTCGTCGGGGTACTCAAAAACCACCGGACACTTGGTCGAGGACGGATGGAAGATCACCGTCAGTTGCCGCCCAATCAGGGAACACCATCCACATAGATAGCCGTCCCTATGCTCCAGAAAATAGAGGGGGCGATCATATTCCGACTTCCAGCCGGAAGACACCACCCGCCGCCGGCTCTGATCAATCACCACCAGGGAGCCCGGCGGCAGAATCGGATCCATCGAATCGTCCGTGGTCCCGATGAACCCATAGGTGTTGTGGCGAACATCCATGTGGTTCAGCAGCAACAGCGGAATCTTGCCCCACTGCTGAACAAAGCGGCTGAAAAACTGCGTTTCATCGAAGTTGATCACCGGATCGATCGCAATCGGCAGGTCCGCCTCTCCGATCGCCGTCTGGAAGCCAACGCGATGCGTGTTGCTGTGCCGAATCATCGCCGCATCCGCGGGAAGATTCCGGACGTCGGGCCCGTACCACTCCAGCAGTTCAGTGATTTCGATACGGTAGATGGCCGAAAGCGTATACAGTCTGAACAAACTGGGGACGACCTGCCGATTTTCAATATCGGCCAGCCGACTCAAGGCAAGCGTATATTCATCGCTGCCTCGCGCCTTCGCGATGCGTTGACTGGCTTCCTCAACTTCTCGATATGTTAGTCCAAGCCGCTCTCGGGCTCGCTTGAGTTTCTGCCCGGCATCCCCCATTTGGGAACAAAACCTTTCGGCGCTTCAATCAGTTACGCGAGTGTCCCCCTCGTGTGGTTTCGATTATACCGGTAAGTACTACCGAGCAGCAACCAGTGGTACTACCCAGTTTGTTCTAGAATCAGAACTAGACGCGCGCTTATTAGGGCAGATCGGAGCACAAATGGAAACGAATCCACGAAGACGGATAGTTATCGGGATATCTGGGGCCAGTGGTATCGTTTACGGCTACAGACTTCTAGAGAAACTTCAGTGCGATTCTGGCGTCGAAACGCACTTGATCCTAACACGCTCGGCCGAAAGAACCGCTTATCTTGAGATGGGTCTCCGCTCCGCAGATTTTCGGAAGCTGGCCCAGAACTCCTACTCAGTCGAAGATATCGGGTGCCGGCTGGCTTCGGGATCGTTTCCGACCGACGCGATGGTGATCGCGCCTTGCTCGATTCACACCATGAGCGCCATCGCCTCCGGCATGAGTTCGAACCTGCTGGTGCGTGCCGCCGACGTAACGCTGAAGGAACGCCGCAAGCTCATCCTGATGGTCCGCGAGTCGCCGCTGCACCTGGGACACCTCCGCTCCATGACCCAGCTCGCCGAAATGGGCGCCATCCTCGCCCCCCCCATCCCCGGCTTCTACAATGATCCGAAGACCGTCGACGACCTCATCAACCACAGCGTCGACCGCGTGCTCGACCTGCTCGGCCTGCCCGCCTCTGACGCCCAGCGCTGGGACGGCCCCCAGCGGCCCGAACCGGACGAGAGCGCGTAAACATCTGTCAGCAACGGCTTGCCCACAAACCCAAGGGGGATCGGGCCCATGCCTCGCCTTGCCAGTCCCATAGCAGATAAGCCGCCCACCAGGTCCGACCTTCAGAACCGCGGTCCGTGTGGGGCGAGGTTCAGCTTGCGCGCGGCTCCTCAGCCGCGCCGTCCACAAACCAGCCCCTGCAACGCCATCCCGTCATCCGACTTCAACTCGTCAGCCCAAACCGCGCCCCATTACAGATAAGCCGCACACTAGGTCCGTACCTTCGGAACCGCGACCGGTACGGGAGCGCAACGCACACCGCCCCTCCTCCACCCCACCGAGCGCGCCAGCACTGCAACCTGCCTCTCCCCCATGCACAGCCCACCCGATCCCGCTCCAGCAAGCGATCGCTGACAGCTCTCACGATCAGGCCGCTAGAATAGGAGCTTCATGCGAGTCGCATTCCAAGGTGAACTAGGCGCCTTCAGCCAACAGGCCATCCAACAGTTGCTCGGCAAACGAGCCCGGCCGGAACCCTATCAGTGGTTCGACAAGGTCTTCGCCGCGCTGGCATCGAAGAAACCGGGCGCCAGGATCGACGCCGCGGTCATCCCGATCGAAAACACCCTGCATGGATCCGTACACGAAAACTATGATCTGCTGCTGAAGCATGACTTCGTCATCACCGCCGAAACCAACGTGCGGATCGTCCACAATCTGATCGGCCCGCCGGGTATGACCGCGCAAAAGGTCACCCAGGTTTACTCCCACCCGGTGGCTCTGAACCAGTGCCAGGAGTTCTTCGCCAGGCACCCGGAAATCCAGAGGGAAGCGTTCTACGACACCGCCGGCAGCGTCAAGATGATCATGGAGCAGCAGCCGGAAGGCGCCGCGGCCATTGCCTCCGAGCTCGCCGCCGAGACCTACCACGCCAAGATCCTCAAGAAAGGCATCGAGGACGACCGCCAAAACTATACCCGCTTTTTCCTGTTGGAACCGGGCGGTTCTCTTCCCCGGAATCCCCGCGACGCTCGCGAAAAACCCTGGAAAACCTCGCTGGTATTTACCACAAAAAACATCCCCGGAGCCTTCTTCCGCGCCATGGCCGCCTTCGCCCTGCGCGACCTCAACCTCTCCAAGATCGAATCGCGCCCCTTGCGCGGCAAGCCCTGGGAATACCTGTTCTACGTCGATTTCATTGGCAATCAGGACGACCCCAACGTACGCAACGCCCTCAGCCACCTGGGCGAGATGGCCGACTTCCTCCGCGTGCTCGGCTGCTACCGCTCGGCCTGACCGCACCGGAGTCCTGGCGCCCCGGCCCGCCGAGTGCATAGGCTCAAATAGATTTCGGCAAGCCGCGAACGCTCCAACTTGCGTGTGGATCCAGACTTCAATCGCGCCCCCACGTGGGGCGAGGTTAGACGTGGGGAGAGGATTAGCTTGTGGAGGGCTCAGGCGACGAAGGAGCCGGCCCTCCCGCTCACAAGCCGTCACCTGCAACGCAAACTGATCGCGACTTCCATTCGACCGCCACTTTCAGAACCGCGACTGTCAAGGAGCGCAACGTCCCCGCCCACTTCCCGCACCACCGACCGCGCCAGCGCACACACCCCGCCGCCACCCATCCTCGGACTCCTGAATTCCCGCTTCAAAAAAGATTTCTTCTCTCCCGCAATCAGCAACTTCCAGAAACACCCGAGTTCCTTCCCCCTCGCCCATCCCGCAAACTGATTCCCGTAAGAGGTCAGTCACTCCCGCACAGGAGATTCTGGCCCGGTGGAGCCTCCTCTGGCCCTCGGCGAAAGCCAACAGGCCAAGAGGTCAATCGTGGCAATTCGAATAACCCGCGACCGCCAACACACTGTGCTAGCCCGCCGGAGTGAGCATCCGGTGCTGCCGCCCATGGCAGGATAAAACTCGTGGGAGCTGCCCTCGGTGGCAGGGTAAACAAAGCCGGCTGGTGCTGATGACAGTAGATGTCAGCCCTGCGCTGAGCAGGTTAAACCCCAGATAGAGAGCGCTCTCGAAACAAAAGGAACGAAACAGACCCGGGAAGAGAACGACAAACGGAACCGCGCGCGTCAGCAAGTGGGCGAAGTAGCGCCGGGGCTCCAGGCCCGGCGGATGCCCAGCGTCCCTGCAGGTGAGCTGCGCGAAAGGCGCGAAGCGCCCAGGTGAGTTCCGCAACGGGGCGCGAAGCGCCCAGGCGAGCGGCAAAGCACGCTACTTCGCGCCTTTTACCAGATCCAGCGCCAGGTAGTTCACGACCTGAGCCTCATTGCGCGCGACCTCATAAAACGCGGCTTTCAGAATCTGATCGCGCCGGTTGATCAGCGTGTCACGAATCGTCTGCTGCACGTTGGGATCAGTGACGTCGCGCTGCCCGGCGGGCTCTTTCGCCATCAGTTTCAAAATCCGAAAACCGTCCTCGTTTTCCAGCACGGTCGTGAACTCGCCCGGATTCAACGTTTGGATCTGACGCCGCAACTCCACATCGGCCTTGTCCAGGGCCGATTCGGCGATGAAGCCCAGGTCGCCACCCGCGGGCGAGGAATCGGGGTCCTCGGAAAAATTCAGCGCGAGTTCGTTGAAATCCTCCCCCTGCTTCAGCCGATCGTAGATCATCTCGATCTTCTCGCGCGCGGTCTCCTCATCCTCGGCGTTATCGTTTTGCAGGTTGCGAAGATTCGGCTCCAGATACGGCGTCACCAGGATTTGCGCCAAATGAAGCTGCGGCTCGGCGCGGTTGAAGCTCGCCTGGTTGGCTTCGTAGAACTCCTTGATGTCCTGGTCGGTGATATTGATTTTCGCCGTGGTTTCCTTGTTCAGCAGTTTCTGCACGCTGATGTCGCGGCGAAGCTGCGCCTTCAGCTCATCCACCGTCATCTTGCGGTTATTCAGCTCTTCCTGAAACTCTATCTCGGTGTACGGAGCCTTCAGTTCGGCGAAGCGGGCCTCGATGTCATCGTCGGAGGCCAGCAGCCCCTCGTTCTCGGCGCGCTGCAGCATGATCTCGCTGTCGATCATCGCGCGCAGGATCTCCAGACGCTGAATGGCCAGTTCTTCCTCGCTGGCGCCGGTTTCAAACGACCCGAACTGCTGGAATTGATATTGCTTGTCGAGTTCCGCGAAGGTGATCGCGCGACCATTCACCGTCGCCGCGACATTCGCCCCCACCGGGCCGGAGCAGGATGCCAGCATCACGGCAGTCGAGGCAAATGTCGCCCACAAGGCTTGTGCAGGCAGTCTCATGCAGGCACCATTCTATCGCGCGCCCGCAACGTTCCCCGGCCGGGAATCCGGATCACCCCGCCTGATCCGGAAGCGCTTCGGCAGGCATCCAGGCCTCCGCCACCCCGATCAAGCCCAGGAGAAACAGGTCAGTGAACAGCAGCGGCGCGAAGATCGGCGCGCCGTGAACAAAATTCTCGTACAGGCGCTGCGAAATCCCGTGCAAGTCGGCATTCACGTGCAGGACGAATCCGAGCACCCCGACGACGGCCTGCAGCGCTAGAATTCCGGCACACAGCCGCAGGAAGGATCTGGTGATGTCGAAGACGCCCACCAGCAGAAACGCGGAGGCGAAGGCGCTGGCGGCCACCGGGATCCACTCGGTCCAGAAAAAGAAGCCGTTCTGGGCATGGTCGGCCAGCGAGAGCCCGAAACAGCCCGCGAATCCGCCGAAGACGAAAAACAGCAGCCAGCGCTGCCAGTTTTCGCTTTCTGACGCGAAGCTGCGGTTCAGCAGAAGCAAAAATCCCAATCCGGCGTAGGAAAGCGGAGCCGCCAGCGGAGCCGTATACACCAGGCTTTTCAAGGTGAACTCCGCAAACAGCGGACCTTCCATGTGAAACGCGACGCCGCCAATGCCCACCGCGATCGACGCATAGCCGAAGATCTGCCCGACCGGCTTGAGCAGCGGCCCTTCCGGACGGCCCCCGTCCCGCACGACGGCGTAGCCCAATAGAGCCGTGGAAAAAATCGAGAACGCCACCGGCGTCCATTCGGCGAACTTTGCAAAATCATTCGCCACATGCGCCACATAGGTATCCAGTGCCAGGAAGGCAAGATTAAAGAGGACGAACCACTCCAGGGCGACCGGCTTCCAGTTCGCCCACACCGCTCGCGTCATCAGTTGGACTCGCGTCATCGGGCGCGCGCCTCTCGCCGGATCGCCTCCGCATCGGCGCGAAGCGTCGCCAACCGCTCCTGCAGCTCATAATTCCCATGCCACTGCACAAAATCAGCCCCGCCCATGAAGGCCCCATGCTTGGCCGTTCGGCCGTAGTAGTGCCAATAGTTGAAATACTCGTATTCAATCGGCTCATCGAAGGGAGCTTTCGTCAGTAGCCCATCGGCGCGGAGCCCATCAATGATCGACTCGGCCTCGGTGACCAGCTTGTTGGTGGAATCCACGACCGTCTCGGCCTGCGCATAGAACTTCTCGATCGAACCGGCAAAGTGGCACTTCTCGCACACCGCCTGCATGTTCGATTGCGCCTGCTCGTAATCCGGACGGCGCTTCGAGATGGTGGCGAACAGCCAGTACGACAGCCGCTGGCTGGTATCATGCGTCGCCGTCAACCCTTCCAGACCGCTCATGTGACAGGTCGCGCACGTGGGCGCGGGCATGTCGGCGGTGGTCAACTCGCTCGGCTGGGCGTTCAAGTTCATCGAAGACCGATTCGCGTTGAACATCACGCCATGTTTGGACTCGGTATAGATCTCGAACTGCGAATGATCTGGCCCCATGTGGCACTGTCCGCAGGTCTGGGGCAACCGCGCCACCTCCAGCGTGATCGAATGCCGCGAGTGGCACGTGGTGCAATCGCCAATCGATCCGTCCATGTTCGGCGAACCGATGGAATGGCAGCCCATGCAACCCGCCCGAGTCGCGCCAGCCCCTTCCACCTCGGTCAGCGCATTCGGAGCCCGATCCACCGCTCCCGGATGAAACCGCTCGCCCTCGGCGATCATCTCCGGCGTCATCCCCCGCGTCCCGTTCACCGCGGCCGAGGCCGGCAGCGCATGCCGGCTCTTGACGAACTCATCATATTGGCTCTCATGGCAGGCGCGGCAGTTGGCCGACGTGACGCCGGCGGTGATCTGAAATCCGTTGTGATCCTGCGCGGTCTGCCCAGGCGAAGGCCGATGGCAATCCAGGCACGACACCGACGCCGCCGCATGCACGCTGCTCTCGTACTGATGCACGATGCCGGGGGTGGTGAAGCGGTGGCACTCGGCGCACTCACCGGTCGCCGCCACCGCCTGCGCGGTCGGCCGCTCGGTCTCTACCGCCGGACGGGCACGCTCCAGAATCAGAGCGCCGACCATAATCGACGTCCCGAGAAAGATCGCGATAAAGACGGACCGAAATTGCATACGTCCATCCTATCGACACTTCCGTGCTCCAGTTCATATCTCGCGAAACGCAGCGGGTTAAGGAGTCCCTGCGAGACCGTTTCGCGCGTCTACTCTTTTTCGACGATCTTCATCACCGTCATCCGCGAGGCCCCGGAAACATAGATCGTCCCGTCGGTGTCGACGCCCAGCCCGTGCGCGCGCGGCGCGTGGTAGGTCGCGATATGCTTGCCGTTCTTCGAGACGTTAATGACGCCTTCGTTCACGTCGCTGACGTATACCGTGTCGTCCGCCGCCACCACGATCCCGCCTCGCGAAAAATACGGCCAGGACTCCACGAACTTGCCGTTTTTATCGAACACCGACACTCGGTGGTTATCGCTGTCGTTCACCAGAATGCGGCCCTTCGAATCCAACGCGACCCCGTGCGGCACCTGCAACTGGCCCGGCTCGCCGCCCATATCGCCGCCGATGATCCGAACGAACTTGCCCTCCGGCGTAAACTGCACCACGCGCGCGTTGACGTACCCGTCAGAAACGTAAATATCCCCGTTCGGAGCAATCGCCACATGATTCGGCTGATTAAACTTGTCATGCGAAGCGTTGTCACCCGCAGAGTCCATCGTTCCCAGCGTCATCAGCAGCTTGCCGTCCGCGTCGAACTTATGAACCACATGGCGGACCGAATCGGCCACCCAATAATTGTTGTCCTTGTCGATCGTAACGGCGTGCGCGCTGCCGATCTCGGGCTCGGTGCCCCAGGCCTTGACGAACGATCCGTCGCGCTTGAACATCCGGAAATACGGAGCCTTGCGCACCAGCACCACGATGTTCCCCCTGCCGTCGGCCGTGATCCACGAAGTCGAGCCGTCCCAGACGCCGCCCGGCACCTGCGCCCAATCGAAGTCGACCGTGTAGTCTTTCCCCTCGGTCTGCGCCAGCGCCGACGGCATGGCCATCGCCAGCAACAGCAGCGGCGCGGCGAACTTGAAGAACGTGTGGTGAAGCATCCGGAGTCCCCCTCTCGACGCCGCCAGTGTAACAGGTGGGAACGCCCGATCACAGCCGATCGTCATCCGCTAGCCCCCGCGCAGACGACGCACGTCCATCGCCCAACCTGAGATTGCTTACCATTAAGAAGAACGGACGCGAGCAGCGCGCCGCGATGGCCATGCGGTTCCATCCCCAGTCAACTCACACCCGATGCCTTCTGCTTTGCTGGCTTGCCGTCTTCTCGCCGCTCGCCTCCGCGCAACAGGTCATGCGCCCCTGGAACGGACACGTGGCCATGTCCAACGGCGACCCGATCCCCAAGGAAACCAGGATTGAATCCGCTTGCGGTTCCGACCTCAATATCGTCGCCACGCCCAATCCGGACGGCTCCTTTGTCATATCGCAACCCGTGTTCGGCGAAGACTGCTCGATCCGCGCCTACCTGCCCGGCTACATCTCGACGCGCGTCCCGCTCGAAATCCGGATGTACGGTGACAGCGCGAATCTCGGCACCCTGATCCTACGTCCCTACAAAGGCGATGGCAAGTCCGTCACGGCCACCACGGCGCTGGCTCCGGATGAAGCGAAGGATGAATATCAGAAGGGGCTCGACAGCATCGCCGACGACGATTGGCACGCGGCCGAGGAGCACTTCAAGAAAGCGGTGGACCAGCACGACCGGTTTGCCGAGGCATGGTATCAGCTCGGCCGGGTTTACGAACATGATAAGGATCTGATCCGCCGCCGACGCCGCCTACCACAGTGCTCTCGATGCCGACCCGCAATTTGTAACACCGCTGCTGCGGCTTTGCGCGATGGCGCTGAACCGCGACGACTTCAACGCGCTGCTCGACTACAGCAATACGCTTCTCCGCCGGGATCCCTTCGGCTACCCTGCCGCCTACTACTTCAACGGCGTCGCCCATCTGCAGCTCCGGCAGTTGCCGGAGGCCGAAGACGCCACCCGCCATGCGATCGAACTGGATCCCAAGAACACCAATCCGCGCAGCCACTATTTGATGGGCTTTATCCTGGCCAACACCGGCCGGCTGGAGGAAGCCCGCACCGAGTTCGCGACGTACCTCAAGCTATCGCCCGATGCGAATGACGCGGATATCGCGCGGAATACGCTCATCCAGATCGATAAAGACCTCGCCGCGCGCCAATAACCACGGCCGCTACAGCTTGAACAGCTTCCGCGCGTTCTCGCCCAGGATGTTCCGCTTGGCCTGCTCGCTCAGGAACGGCAGCCCCGCGAGTTTGGCCGGAACGTCGAAATCCCAGTGCGGCCAGTCGGAGGAAAACAGGAGCTGTGTCTCCGCGTTCATCGCCTCAAAGGTCGCCTCCAGCAGCTTCAGGTTGGTCTTCTCAATCGGCTGCGAAGTGTAGTACATCTCACGCATGTACTCGCTTGGCAGGCGCTTCAATTGCGGGGCATCGGACTGCCGCATCAGGAACTCGTGATCCAGCCGCTGCATCATGAACGGCAGCCACGCCAGCCCGCTCTCAATCCAAACCACGTCGAGCTTGGGGAACCGTTCGTTCAGCCCGTTCATGATCCAGTTGGTCATGTGATACATGTTGCAGGTCACAAACGACAACGAATGGATCGACACAAACCGGTTCACCATCCGGCCCGTCGTGTAATCCGGGCCCGCGTGGAACCCCAGCGGTAATCCGCGCTCTTCAAGCTCGCGATACACCGGCATGTATTCCGCCTTGTATAGCGGCGCAGACCGCTGCCCGGTCACCAGGAACCCCACCACGCCCGGCTTGCCGGCGAACTCGCGAATCGTCTTGAGGCTCGCCTCGGCATTCGAGAACGGCAGCGCCAGCATGCTCTTGATGCGCGGCTCATGCGCCAGGATCCGCTCGGTGAACCAGCGATTGTAGGCCGTCACCAATTGGGCCTCGACCTCCGGATACGGGTGCAATCCGATCTCCAGCATCGGCTGCGGAAACAGGATCTGCACGTCGATCCCCATCGACTCCAGCGCGCGCCGCACCAGCGTCAGGTCGCGATGCTCGCCATTGGACGTGTCCACGTCCTCGGCCAGCTCGATCTGATGCGGAATGCGCCCGTGCACGTCCTGGAAGGTCAGCCCCGCCGGATGATTACTCAATGCCGTGTTGTGCGCATTCGGCCACAGCCGCGCCATCGTCTGCCCGTTGCGCCGCAGCACCGGATCTTCGATGTGCTCCAGCACCTCCGACCAGGAATCGAACTCCACGTGATGCGCGTCCACATCGACGATGTAGTAATCGTTCAGCCGGTAAGTTTCGATATCGCGCCTGGCGTTAGCCAGGATCTCGCGCGAGTCGGTCTTGGTCGTGATCTGCTGCGTCGCGCGCAGCTTGGCGTCCTTTTGCGTGATGGATGGCGTGCTCATTCGGTCCCCTTCCCTGCCGCGTTCTTCTCTCCAGACCCTCTTCCACGCCCATTTCCCGACCGCCGGCCACGTCGTCTTCGTCCTGATTGCTCTGGCCGAACCACATCGCCATCTCAAACGGCGTCAGCCCCTGGGACCGCAGCAGCGCCACCGACAGCCGCACTGCATCGGTGGTCGTGACATCGGCGTCCACGGGCCGGATCTCGCGACCGGCTTCCTCCACCGCCCCGGAATACAGTCTGGCCGCCGCGCCCACCGCCGCCCGCACCGTCGCCTGGTCCAGCCCGATTTTGGCTTCCTCAATCGGATGCTCGGCGGCCCACCGACCCAACACTCCAATGGCAGCCTGGACCTCGCCCACCGTCGGGCTAGCAGACGACATAAATCACCCCGTCGACCTCTTCCACTTCCACCGCCGTCAGCCGGTATTCCTCCGACGCCGGATGCACGCCCGTTTGAATCGAGAACTCATAACCATGCCACGGGCACACGATCCGCATATCCGATTCATCGAAGTCATTGCCGACGACCGCCAGGCCCTCGTTGAGCAGTTCCTTGACAGCGGGCGTCACCATCCCCTGGCACACCGGGCCGCCCTGATGCGGGCACGTGTTCTCGTAGGCGAACAGCCGCCCATTCGACGCGAAACACGCCAACGGTTTTGGCTCCGGCGTCGGCCACCAGACGGCCTTTCTCGGGAAGCTCGTGCGCGGCGGCGACCTTGTATCGAGTTACGGTCAGGTTCGCGGATTGACTCGAGGCTTGGTTGGAAGGTTGCGGACTCATGCAGATTCCAGTCTCCGGGAATCTTCCGGCGAGTGCAAATGGGGGCCAGAAACGGGGGGCCGAGGTTCACTCGGCGGGAGGCGTTTCGCCTCCCATTGGTCCGCGATCCACTCCGCCGATCGCGTCAGCACCTCACGTGGCGCGGGGTCAGGCCCCGCGAAACCCTACGCCCCGGCCGGCTCAATCACCGCGCTCATCGACCCCTTCGAGACCGCCATGCGCGGATCGGCCCCATAGGCATGGATCTGGTCCCGGCCGAACTCGGCCTGTTCCCGCTCGCAGGTGATCACCACGGTGCGGCCCATCGTATCGACCTCCACCGCATGCCGGAAGGCGTCGCTGGCCGAGATAAAGAAGACGTTGCACAGCATCTCAATGACGTAGTCATAGGTGTGCTCGTCATCGTCCAGCAACACGACGTGATACAGCGGCGTCAGGTCGTCTTTCGTGCTGGATTTCGGGCCCGTCCCGGGATCGATTCGGTTTGCGCCATGGCTTTGATGAGATGCCGCGGCTTTGCGTCGCCTCGCCATCTCTCCCTCATGATAGGGGGTCCTTTGGGGTGCCCGCAATTGCCCCGGGACGCTTCCCCGGGCAGAGCCGTCCGGCCCCAAATAACAGAAGGCCGAGCCGAGGGGAAGCGCCCCTTGGCCCGGCCTCAACACTTATTCAATTGCCAGCTTCGGCTACTTCGGCGGCTCGGCTATTTCCGCCGCTCGGCTACTTCCGCAGCTTGGCTTACTTCTGAAGCTTGGCCTATTTCTGAAGCTTCGCCAGATCCGCCAGCACTTCCTTGCTATGCGGCATCGGATTGACCTTGCGTGTAAACCTTGCGGATCACGCCGGCCGGATCCACCAGGAAGGTGTTGCGGGCCGCGATCGCGTCCTGCTTCAGCGCTTCCTTCATCTTGCCTTGCAGCATCGTCTTGGAGCCGTACTGATCGATCACCTTCAGCGAGGGGTCCGCCAGAAGCTTGAACGTCAGATTCTCCTCGGTGCAGAAATCGGCGTGCGAATCCACGCTATCGGCGCTGATGCCGACGATCGCCGCGTTCATTGCCGTGTATTTGGGTTGATCTTCCTGGAAGTTATGCGCTTCGATCGTGCAGCCCTGTGTGAAGTCTTTCGGATAGAAGTACAGAACCACCCACTGGCCTTTGAAATCGTTCAGGCTGATATTCTCGCCTTTCTGCTGCGAAGGCAGAGTGAAGCCAGGGGCCTTCTGGCCGACGGCCGGCATCTCGGCGGCAACCAGAACTACACCGGCCAGCGCAAGCAACGCAACCAGGGCCACGCCTAAAACCTTTTTCCATTCGCTCATGATGAACTTGGATCTCCTCTCGTCGTATGCCGCCAAGCTCCAATCTTGGGGGCGGCTTGACTGACCGTTTCAGTTTATCGCAAATCGGACCTTTTCGGTACGATAAGCGCCCCGGTCCGTTGGCTCCGCAAACCTAAGTGGCGCGGATCTCCGCATCCGCGACCAATCCGCCGGGCTTGGAAGGCCGGCGCTACGAAGCCGACACCCAATTTTCAAACAGCCACCCTTCCCAATATGTTTATAGTGGTGGAGGTGTTTTCGTTCAAAGCAGTCCCGGTACTCGTCACCGGGGCCGGTCGTGGAATCGGCAAACGCCTGGCGATTGGCTTTGCCCACAAGGGAGCTCGTGTAGGACTGGTCGCCCGCAGCAAACCCGAGCTGGACCTCTGCCATCTGGAGATTCAGCACGCCGGCGGTTCCGCCCTCCGCATCCGCGCCGACGTACGCGATCAGGAAGAGGTGCAGGCCGCGGCCGAGCGCATGCGCGCCCACTTCGGCAGTCCCGTTCAGGTCCTGATCTGCGCGGCCGGCATCCTCGGACCCATCGGCCCCTTCATGCACAGCGCCCCCAAGCAGTGGAAGGACGTCATCGAAACGAACATACTCGGTGTGCTGAACGCCTGCCGGGCCGTCCTGCCTTCCATGGCGGAGCGCCGTAGCGGAAAGATCATCATCGTCTCGGGCGTCGGCGGACCCACCCCTTCGCGCCCCAACTTCGCCGTATTGAGCGCCACCAAAACCGGCATCGTGCGATTCGCCGAAAGCCTGGCCGAAGAGGTCGCCGAGCACAACGTGCAGGTCAACTGCCTGTCGCCCGGGGAAACCTACACCCACCAGACCGACCAGATCCTGGCCGCCCCGGATCGAGCCGGCTGGCGTGAGGTGGAAACCGCCCAGGACGTCCGCATGACCGGCGGCGCCAACGCCGAAAAGCAGATCGAGCTGGCCCAGTTCCTGGCCTCCGAGCATTCCAACCACATCACCGGACGCATGTTCCACGTCGATGACCAGTGGAAAAAGCTGATGCAAAAGGAACTTGCCCCGGAACTTTTCCGACTGCGCCGCGTACAACGGTTATAGTGGCAGGGCGAACCAGGCCCCGCCCAACCATTTATGCAGCCAGCCATTGACGTTCAGGAACTATCCAAATCCTACGAATCCGTCAACGCCGTACGCGGCATTGATTTTCAGGTCGCGCCGGGAGAAATCTTCGGCCTGCTGGGTCCGAATGGCGCCGGCAAAACCACCACGGTCGAGATCCTGGAAGGCCTGCGCGCCCGCACCGCCGGCGACGTCCGCGTGCTTGGCTTTGATCCCGGCGTCGATGTCCGCGCGCTGAAGGACCGCATCGGCGTCTGCCTGCAAGCCACCGCGCTGCACGACAAGCTCAAGGTGATCGAGGCGCTGGAATGGTTCAGTTCCTATTACAGCCGCCACGCCGATCTCGAACAGCTCCTGAAACGCCTCCAGCTCTGGGAAAAGCGCAACGCGTTCTTTTCCAAGCTCAGCGGCGGACAGAAACAACGCGTCGCCCTGGCCCTGGCGCTGGTCAACGAGCCCGACTTGGTCTTCCTGGACGAGCCCACCACCGGGCTCGACCCTCAGGTGCGCCTCGAAATTCACAAACTGATCGAAGAAATGCGCGCGGCGAAGAAGACCGTCGTCCTCACCACTCACTACATCGAGGAGGCCGAGCGCCTCTGTGACCGCGTCGCCATCATTGATCAGGGCAAGATCATCGCCATCGGCACTCCACGCGAGATTCAGGAGGAAACGCTGGGGCATTCGCGGATTGAGGTCGCCACCACCGCGCCCATGCCCGCCGAGCTTCCCGCGTTGCCCGCCATGGACGGTCACGTGTTTTCCGACGACCGGCGCCAACTCTCGGTCACCTCCGAGCATCCGGCGCGAACGCTCACCGAGCTGGTCAAGTGGATCGACAGCGCCGGCCTGGAGCTCACCGACATCAGCCTGAAGCGCCCCACGCTCGAGGACGTCTTCATCGAACTCACCGGGAGGAATCTGCGGGAATAGCCCCGAGACAACATCATGAAAGGCTATCTGACTCACATCCGGATGAACCTGCGGCTGATGATGCGCAACCGCATGGCGCTGATCTTCAGCGTGCTGTTCCCGCTGCTCTTCTTTTTTGGCATTGGCAGTTTCGGGAATGTGCGCGGTCCCGCATCCCAGCAGATCGTTGCCATGGTGCTGATGCTGGGCGCGGTGGGCAGCGGATTATTCGGCGTCGGCATCCGCGCGACGATGGACCGCGAACAAAACATCCTGCGGCGATTCAAAGTCGCGCCGATCAGCCCCGGACCGATCCTGGTCTCGGCCATGGTCAGCTCCATCTGTCTCTATCTGCCGATCGCGGCAGGCATCGTCATCCTGGCGCACTTCCTCTACGGGATGCCTCTGCCGACGGCCCCCATCTCGCTGGCGCTTCTGCTGATCTGCGGACTGATGGCCTTCGCCGCCATTGGCAGCATCGTCGCCTCCGTCGCCAACTCGATGCAGGAAAGCCAGCTCCTCATTCAGCTGTTCTACTTCCCGTCGATCTTCCTGGGCGGCGTGGTCCCGCTGACGGTGTTCCCGGATTGGCTGCAGGTCGCCGCGAATTTCTTCCCCACTCCCTACTTCTCCACCGCGCTGCAACCGATCCTGGCCGGCCGCGAAACGATCCTCGACAACTTGCCCAACGTCGGCATCCTGCTCGCCACGGCGATCGTTGCCGGATTCATCTCGGTGAAGCTGTTCCGCTGGGAAAAGGAAGAAAAGATCAAGCCGAAACAGAAGCTCTGGGTGCTGGCGGTCCTGGCCCCGATCTTCATCATGGGCGCCTGGCAGATGCAGAGCCGCTCCAATGTCACCAAGGCTGCCGTGCTCGAACGTGAGGCCGCCCGCAGCCGTATCTGGCTGATTCGCGACGCCCGCCTGATCCTGGGCAACGGCCAGATCATCGAGCGTGGGTCAGTGCTCCTGCGCGGTGGCAAAATCGCCCAGGTCTGGAACGGAGCCCTCCGCGAGGGCGACGTCCCCAACGACGCGACGTCCATCAACGCCGCCGGCATGACGCTGATGCCCGGGCTCATCGACGCGCATGTGCACCTGAGCTCGACCGGGCTGTTTGGGAACGAACCCTCCGAACCGATCGACACCTCGAACCTGAACCCCGCCGAAATGCTGGCGGGCAGTCTCCCCGGCTATCTTTATAGCGGCGTCACCGCCGTCAAGAGTCTCGGCGATCCGCTGGATGCCGTGCTCCAGCTTCGTGACGAGATCAACGGCGCCGAGCGCCTGGGCGCGGAGATCTTCGCGGTCGGCCCGATGTTCACCACCGAAGGCGGCCACGGCACCGAAACGCTCGAATACATCCCTGAGCTCTATCGCGACCGGGTCATCCCGCAACTTCTGCGCATGCCCGCCAGTCCCGCCGAAGCCCGCGAGCAGGTCAATGAGCTCGCCGCACGCCACGTCGACGGCATCAAGGCCATTCTCGAATCCGGCGGGGATACAGGCAGCGGTTCGACGCGCTACAACCGCATGGACACCGCGATCCTCAATGCCATCGTCGCCGCCGCGCATGAGAACAACCTGCCGGTGGTCGTCCATACCGGCGATGCAATGGACGTCGCCGATTCGCTGGCCGCCCAGGCTGACGGGGTCGAACACGGCTCCACGCGCGACCTGCTGAGCGTCGACTTATTGGCCGCGATCCAGCAAGCCGGCATGGCCTACGATCCGACGCTCGCCGTCGTGGAATCGGTGGGCGAATTCGTCGCCGGAACCAGCGGTCCGCTGGATCGCGTACTGGTCGGGCAGGTGACCAGGCAGGCGCAACTCGATGCCGCGCGCCAGGCGATGGAATCCCCCGCGGTCGCGCAAGTCCGCGAAGCCTATGGCGCGGTTCCCTTTGACCTCGCCATCGCCGAACAGAACCTGCAAGCCGCCTACGCCGCCGGCGTCCCACTGACCCTAGGCACCGACTCCGGAAATCCGCTGCTGGTCCACGGACCCGCCATTCACCGCGAGCTCCAGCTCTGGGTCGAGGCCGGCATTCCTCCCCAGGCCGCCATCGAAGCCGCGACCTACGGCAACGCCCGGCTGCTCGGCGCCGAGGACCGCATCGGCCAGATCCAGGAAGGCCACGAAGCCTCGCTGCTGCTGGTGGAAGGCAATCCGCTGGAGGATATCACCGCCACCGAACGCATCTTCTCGGTGTTCTTCAAAGGGGAACTCGTCGACCGCCGCGACTTGATCCACCGGGATTAGAGGTTTGAAGCGAGCGGCAACCTGCGAATGCGGACTTTCGTGTCACGGATCACCACGACGGCCCCTTCCTGCAAGTCTCGTTCGACCAGTGGAAGGACCTTGATTAGGAGTTGGGCGTATTCCTCGGCCTGCACCAGATCCGTCTTGCGGAAAAGAACAAAGGATGGCTTCGCCAGATTGCGTGAAGCGAGCAGCGCTCCAAAATCCGTATCAGCCGAGAGCAACACGCGATCCTCAGTCAAGGCGCGCTCGAGCACCACTTCATCCGGTGCATCCTGAATCCCGTAACTTCGCAAATGCACCGCCGAGTGACCATGTTCCTTATCCAGGATCCTCGCCAAGCGGGGTGGACGGGCGTTATCGACGAGAAACTTCACGCCGGAAGCGGCAGCTCACGATCCTGGATCGTCGCCGCAGCGAAGCGGAGCGCTTCGCGAATGTCCTCCGGCTCAAGGTCCGGATAGTCGGCCAGGATGTCTGCCTCTGCACGGCCTGCCGCCAGCAGGCGTACGATCGTCGCCACCGGGATACGCAACCCCCGGATACACGGGACACCCCCCATTTGCTGCGGATCGACCGTGATGCGCGGAAATCCAGTCATCTCGCCCTTATTGTGTCACGACGCAGCCGTTCCCGGCAGCTCCACAAAATCCCGTGGCGCGGCGCCATGCCCCGCGAGCGACTCCCTACTGCTGCGCCTCCGCGCCCACATCCGGCCGAGGATCCGCCACAAACCCATCCTTGTTCGGCATCTCGACCTTCGGCAGCGTCTGCGCGTTCATCTCCTCGTCCTCGGCGACGATCCCATCCAGCGACAAGACGAACGCCGACAGCGCATAGACCTGGTCATTCGATAACGACCGCGGATTGTCGTACGGCATCGCGCGGCGAATGAAATCGAACAGCGTGGACGAATACGGCCAATAACTCCCGACGGTTTTCACCGGCTTGTCACTCGCCAGGCTTCCCACCCCGCCGACCAACTGCGGATACTGGCCGTCTTTCCCTTCGCCCTTTTCCCCATGGCAACTGGCGCACTGATCCGCATAGATCCCGCGACCCTCGGCCGCCGTGCCGCTTCCTTCCGGCAACCCCTTGCCGCTCGGCAGAATCGTATAGTTCTCCCCGGCAACCTCGGCCTCGGTCACCTTCCGCCCGATCCCGAGCTTCGCAGGCTTCTCCGCTGAACCCGCATCCTGTGCCGCGATACCAACTGTCAGCACCACTCCCGCTAGAACCGCAAACAAGACCTTACGCACTGGCGCCCACGCTCCCATCCGCCCGCACAAACCAGGCCTTGATGCCGTTGAAGTGGTACTGGCTCCGCCGGCCGCGCACCGCGATCAACTGCTGCTTGGTGGGCTGCCGGTATCCGGTCTCATCGGTGCAGCGCGAGGCCAGCGCCGTCGGCTCGCCGTCCCAGATCCACGGCAGACGGAACGCCGTCGCCGCCTTGGGCAGCACGACCCCGGTCAGTTCCGCATCCTGCCAGCTCTTGCCGGCATCGGTCGTGATCTCCACACGTTCAATGCGCCCGCGCCCGGACCACGCCAGCCCCTTGATCTCATACCGGCCCGGACCGCCGGTCAACTGCTGACCGCCCGCCGGCCGCGTGATGATGCTTTTGGCTTCGTTGACGAACGTAAACTGGCGCGCCGTCCCATCCGGCATCAGGTCCGTATAATGCGCCGTCTCATCGCGCGTCATCCCGGGCTCATCCACCACGTAAATCCGCCGCAGCCACTTCACATTGATGTTGCCTTCCCAGCCCGGCACCAGCAGCCGGATGGGGAAGCCGTTCTCCGGACGGATCGGCTCGCCGTTCTGCCCATAGGCGACCATCACATCGTCCAGGCACTTTTCCATCGGGATGCTGCGCGACATTAGGCAGGCGTCGGCGCCCTCGGCCACGATCCAGCTTGCGCCTTCCTGGACGCCCACCTCGTTCAGGATCAATGACAGCGGCACACCGGTCCATTCGCTGGTGCTCATCATCCCCGCCGCCTGCTGCGGGTCCGGACCCCCGGCGGCCCATTCCCCGCCGCTGTTGCCCGAGCACTCCACGAAACGAATCTCCGAGATCGACGGGAACCGCCGCAGGTCGTCCATCGTGAAGACCATCGGCTGGTCCACCATTCCGTGGACGGTCAGCGTGTGCTTGGCCGGATCGATATTCGGCACGCCCGCGTGATGCCGCTCGAAATGCAGTGCCGACGGCGTGATCATCCCTTCCTGATCCTGAAGCGGCGTCCGGTTGAACTGGTGCCCGGCGTCACGGTATCGCGCACGTCCCGCTTGGCGGTAACATACGGAGCCCGCTCGCCGTACTCACGCGTTGCCGCGCCGATCTGGCTGGGAACTTCGCTCGAAGTGCAGGCCGCGAGACTCCCCAAACCGGCGATCGCCAGGAACTTGCGCCGGTCGGTGGCCTTCACCGGCTTGGTTTCCGGCGCTTTCGGATCCGTCGACGGATCGGCGTCGCGAATAGAAGGATCTGGATTCATGGTTTATCTATCGTTCCACTTCAGCCAGGAACGCGCAACTGGAAAGACCCCCTGGGGGCGACCGGCGTTCCCGGGGGGCCGAGGTTCACTCGGCGGGAAGCATTCGGCTTCCCAATCCGCGATGAGAGCAACTGCCCCGCCGACCCACTATGCCAATGAATGGTCCGCACATACAGAAGGTATCTTCCGCATATTGACGTCCCTGGAGCTCTCGTCTTCGTCACCTGGCCGCTCGAGGGCAGCATGCCTCCTGGCCGTGAGTTTCCTCGTCAGCACATGACCACCGGACAACAGTTTGCCGCCTACGACCGACTGCTCGATGCAGCCCGCCACGGACCCCAATACCTGTCCAACCCATCAGTGGCGGCAGCCATTGTCGAGCGCCTGATTGGTGCGGAACGCGAACAGCTTTGCACATTGGACAGCTTTGTCGTCATGCCGAACCATGTTCACGTCTTGTGGAAGCCGCACATCCCTCTCCCGAGGTTGCTGCGTCTGGTAAAAGGCAGCACGGCCCGTATCGCCAATCAAATTCTCGGAAGGCAGGGTACCTTCTGGCAGCGAGAGTATTTCGATCGGATCGTCCGCAACCAGGACGAACATTTCCGGATTCGCGAATACATTGAGCGCAACCCCGTGCGTGCCGGACTGTGTGCGACTCCGGCGTCTTGGCCCTGGTCAAGCGCTTCGAGGAATGTGGGCCTGAAGGCCCACGCCGGCTGAACGCCGGCCCCCCGTCCGTATCGTTACGCCGGCGCATAAAATGTGCCTACTTTCCTCTTCGCTCATCCAACCGTTGCCCCAAAGAGGTGACCGATCCCGGCGGTCAGTCCCATCGCCAAAGCGCCGCCCAGCACAACCCGGAGCACGGCGCGTGCAATCGGCGCCCCGCCCAGGTAAGCGCTCAACGCGCCTAATCCAATGAGCGCGACTAACGTGGAGGCGGCCGTGATCCAGATGCGGATCGCCTCCGGGGCAAGCACGATCGCAAGAAGCGGCAGCGCGGCGCCGATGGCGAACGAGATTGCCGACACAAAGGCGGCCTGCACCGGCCGGGCAAGCCCGTCAGGCTGCAGCCCGAGTTCTTCGGCCGCGTGAGCCGCCAGCGCGTCGTGCTCAGTCATCTCGCGCGCCGCTGTCCGGGCGGTTTCCCTGCTGAGTCCCTTGGCCGCCAGGAGCCCCGCCAATTCGGCGAGCTCTTCCTCCGGGTTCTCGTGCAGCTCAAGTCGTTCGCGGTGAAGGTCGGTCACTTCGACGTCGCGCTGGGAGTTTACCGAAACGTACTCGCCAACGGCCATCGAAAGCGCGCCGCCAACCAGTCCGGCGAGCCCGGCGGTGAATATCTCGCCGGCCGAAGAGTTCGCCGCGGCAACTCCGACGACAAGGCTGGCGGTCGAGACGACGCCGTCATTCGCGCCGAGGACCGCCGCCCGCAGCCAGCCTCCGACGCCGATCTTGTGTCCTTCCGAATGCCTTCTTGCCATCGACTCCAGCCCCGCCAACGCGTCTTGAATTCAGAAAAATGTGGGACAGGCACCGTTTTCGCACCTCTAAGGAATTGATTTCGAGCGGCCCCAGAAGCGAAAACTAGCTGTCTGTCCCCATTTTTCTAGTAAGCCTTGGCGACAACCACCCGCCGGTCGACCTGTTCGCCCGTCACCAGGCACTTGCCGCCGCCGTCGTATTCATCCTCGAGCGGAATGCAACGGATGGTCGCCTTGAACTGCTTCAGCCGGGCGTCGCAGGCCGGGTTATCGGCCAGGTGCGCCATCACGAACTTGCCGCCGCCCTTCTCGGCGGTGACGTCCTTCAGGATCGCTTCGATCTCCTCGATCGAGTTCGCCAGAACCGTGTTGTCCTTCAGGCGCTGCTTGGCCGTATTGTAGATGTCGGTCTGCATCGCCGCATGCACCGCCAGGACCCTGGCCGCGACCTCGCTCTGCGGCAGCACTTCTTTTTCGCCCGTATCGCGACGCTTCAACACGATGTTGCCCGCCGCGATATCGCGCGGACCCAGCTCCAGCGTCACCGGAACGCCCTGGCGCTCCCAATGGAAGAACTTGTTGCCGGGCGTGTAGCCGTCGCGATCGTCCAGGTGCGCACCTGTCTCGGCCGCGATCTTTTGCGCGACCTCCAGCACCTCCGCCCGCTCCTCGTCCTTGCGGTAAATCGGCACCAGCACGGTCTTGATCGGCGCCAGCAACGGCGGCAGAACCAGCCCCTTGTCGTCGGAGTGCGACATCACCAGGCCGCCGATCAGGCGCGTCGAGACGCCCCAGCTGGTCTGCCAGACGTACTCCATCTCGCCTTCTTTGTTCTGGATACTTGACGTCGAAGGCCTTGCCGAAATTCTGCCCCAGATCGTGCGTGGTGCCGGCCTGCAGCGCCAGTCCGTTCTGCATCATCGCTTCGATGCAGTAGCTCTTCAGCGCGCCGGCGAACTTCTCGGCCTGCGTCTTCACGCCGCGGATCACCGGCATCGCCATGACCTTTTCCGACACGTCTGCATAGACGTCCAGCATCCGCAGGACCTCTTCCAGGGCCTCCTCGTGCGAGGAGTGCGCGGTGTGCCCTTCCTGCCACAGGAACTCGGTGGTGCGCAGGAACATCCGCGTGCGCAGCTCCCAGCGCATCACGTTGGCCCACTGGTTGATCAGCATCGGCAGGTCGCGATGGCTCTGGATCCACTTGGCGAAGAAGTGCCCGATGATCGTCTCCGAGGTCGGCCGGATCACGTACGGCTCTTCGAGTTCCTTGCCGCCGGCGATCGTGACTACCGCCAGTTCCGGAGAAAAGCCCTCGACGTGCTCGGCTTCCTTGGTCAGGAAGCTCTGCGGGATCAGCAGCGGGAAGTACGTGTTGCGGTGCCCGGTCGCCTTGAAGCGAGTGTCCAGGTCCCGCTGCATCACTTCCCAGATCGCGTAGCCGTTGGGCTTGATGACCATGCAGCCTTTGACGATCTCGGCCGGTTCGGCCATGTCGGATTGCTGCACGACGTCCTGATACCAGGCGGCGAAGTCTTGATCGCGGGGGGTAATGGGTGAACGAGCCATAAATTTTATTTGAGCGTGGGCCCCGAAGGGCAAAAAGCTCAGAGTAGCAGGGTCGGAAATCCGCACGGAAGCCGGAACCTGCCAGCGGCGCACCATCCGACCGCTAATATAGGGATCGCCTCCATGGCCATCTCTTCCATGCCTGCCCGCTGGGATTCGCTCCGCACCTTTGCCCTCACCACGGTCACGATGATCTTTTTCGCGGCCAATTCGATCCTGGCGCGCATCGCGCTGCGCGGCGAGGACGTCGATGGAGTCAGCTATACGACGGTGCGCGTGCTGGCCGGGGCCGTCATGATGGCGCTGATCGTGTCCATCGGCAATGCGAGGGGCAACAGGGGACTTCAGGCGCTGAAAGTAAGCGGGAGCTGGCGCGCTGCCGGGATCCTGATGATCTATGCGATCCCGTTCTCGCTGGCCTTTCGATCGCTCAGCACCGGAATCGGGACGCTGATTCTGTTCGCCTCGGTTCAGTTTACGATGATCGCGGCCGGGATTCGGCGCGGGGAAGGGCTGGTCGCGGCTGAAGCGGTCGGGCTGGCGCTGGCCTTCGGCGGATTGATCTATCTGGTCTCGCCGGGGATCTCCGCGCCGCCGCTGGCTGGCGCCCTGCTCATGGCGACCGCCGGCATCGCCTGGGGATTCTACTCGCTGGCCGCGCGCGGGGTCGCCTCCCCGACCATCGCCACGGCGGGCAACTTTTTCCGCGCCGCACCCATTGCCGTCGCCGCGTTCCTGATCGCGCTGCCCACCGGGACGATTCAGCTCGGCGCGCGCGGGCTGTGGATCGCCGCGGCCTCCGGAGCCATCACCTCCGCGCTGGGCTATGTGATCTGGTACACGACGCTGAAACGGCTCACCACCAACCGGGCCGCGATCGTCCAGCTCACGGTGCCGATCATCGCGGCGTTGTTCGGGGTTCTGTTCCTGGGAGAACAAATGTCGGCACGCCTGGCGATCTCCGCAACGGCGATCCTGGGCGGGGTGGCGCTGGCTTTATCCACACGGCCCCTACCCAAACCCGCCCCTGCTTCGTCCAAAACGAAGTGACGAGCGAGCCGAGCAAAACCTGCAACACCACACTTGCAAGACGGGCCGCCGGTTGCTACGCTCCCCCATTAGAGAGCCAAAAGTTACACTGGATGGAGCGGAATCGAAGCCGCTACCACGCGGTATCTTCCGCGCGTTACCTTCTCATGTTCCAACTGATTCGCAAAAAATACCTTACGACTACTTTGTTCGCTGTGACCTTGTTCGGGACGGCCCCCGTCTTCGCCGAGGCGCTGAACTCCCATGTGCTGTTTGCAAACGGGACCGCCACCGCCGATGGTTTCCAGGGCACGGCGCAGGTCATGGCCCCGACCTCGGCGCCCGACGTCGTCGTCGACCAGCCGTTCTCGGCGACCGAACATCGCTCTCTGGTTGAAGGCGTAGGAGCCACCTCGGCGACGGTGGATGGCCCCGACCCGCCAGATCTTCCGCGACTCGCCTGGGACGCACGCGCCTCGAACGCAGAGCAATCGAAACTCCCGGGCGCGGACCCGTCGCCCGAAATCGTCGAAATCACCGATCCCTACGCCGGAGCCTATTACGTCCTGGTGCCGGAAACGAAGACCGCCTATCGAGTCCGCATCACCACGCGTCCGCTTCCGCCCGCCCCCCAGGCAGAGGAGGCCGCAGACGACGCCGATGCTCCGCTGGAACCACTGCAAGGTCCGGTGGAAATCAAAGGTCGGCTGATCACGCCGGGCGTGCGCCCCGGACGCAGTTCGGCGGTGAACGCCGCGCCCTCCGCGGGCACAACCGACCTCGGCCTGGATCTGATCAATGGCGTCGAAGCACACGGCGAACGCATTTCGATGCCGATTCCCGGCCCCACCGGTGAGGACGGCCAGCCGCAGTTGCGGACCACCGATACCTGGTATTCGCCGCAGTTCGACGTCCTGGTGTTCCGTATGACGACCGAGCCCGACGGCAGCACGGTCACCGAGCAGCTCTCGGATTTCACCCCCGGCGAGCAGGATCCATCGCTGTTCGCCGTGCCGGATGGGTACACGGTGATTGAACAGCCAGGCATGTTCACCGCGAAATTCGGCGAATAAACTCCAGTTGATTTCCGGAATCGACACACATATTTAACAAATCGCGGATTGCGCCGTGACAAATTGCCTGATATTCTCCAGCGGGGGTGATTCATGCGGTTTGGAATTGCTGTCTTCGGGCTCGCGGTGGCCCTTCCTTTGCTCAGCTTTGCTCCGCCGGCGCCGGCGGCCTCCGGACCTCCGGAGTTTGTGACACCTCCGCCCGAAACAAGCGCCCGGGTCCCGCCCGTCAACTTCGCTCCGGTAGCGCACTACCACGTGATGGCGGGCGCGCCGTTTGAGGCCGAGGAGATCACCGAGCACGCGCAAACGCTGGCCAACGGAACCCATATCAATCAGACGTTCAAAGCGCGCAGTCTTTATCGCAACAACGCCGGAAAGGTGCGGATCGAGACGACGATCATGGTCGGCACGCGGCCCGAGCCCGGACCGCGAGTGATCGAGATCTGGGATCCGGAAAACAGACTGTATCTCGCGCTGGACCAATACCGTCAGATCGCCCACCGCTTGGAATTAGGGGTCGCGGAAGAGACTTTTCTGGACGGCGGACAAGTTACGCTCGAAGGTCAGGTGATCAAGCACGCTCCCGGACCCGAAGGCGATGCCATGGTGACGGAACAGGACCTGGGAGAAAAGGTGATCGAAGGCGTCGCCGTAAAAGGCCACCGCATCAGCGTAACGATTCCGGAAGGCTCGATTGGCAATGACCGGCCGCTGACACAGAATACGGATCGCTGGTTTTCCGAGCCCCTGCAACTGGACGTACTAACGACCCGCGACGATCCGCGCGACGGGCTGCTGACGATCAAGATGACGAAGATCCGTCAAGTGGAGCCCGACCCAGCCTTGTTCCAGATTCCGGCTGGCTATCAGGTGGTGGACGAGTCGGGGCGATTCGCGATCAACTTGAACCGGCCACGCGTCTTCAAAACACGGGAATCGGGTAAATAGGATTACTGCCGGACCGCGAATTCGGCTGACGCCAGGTTGGATTGTGAACGACGGGCGGCCTCGTTGGCGCGCGCTGCCGCTTGCGCTTCTGAATTTGCGAACGATCCGCAGAATGGAAGCCTGTCCCAGGTGAGGTGCAAAGGGACGGCTTCGCGGCGCATGGCGCCGCGCCACGTGGGGGAAGGCGGCGCTAGCGCGTTGAGTAGTGTAAATCGACGGGCGGCCTCGTTGGCGCGCGCTACCGCTTGCGCTTCTGAATTTGCGAACGATCCGCAGAATGGAAGCCTGTCCCAGGTGAGGTGCAAAGGGACGGCTTCGCGGCGCATGGCGCCGCGCCACGTGGGGGAAGGCGGCGCTAGCGCGTTGAGGAGTGTGAATCGGCGGACGGGGACGTTGGCGCGCGCTACCGCTTGCGCTTCTGAATTTGCGAACGATCCGCAGAATGGAAGCCTGTCCCAGGTGAGGTGCAAAGGGACGGCTTCGCGGCGCATGGCGCCGCGCCACGTGGGGGGAAGGCGGCGCTAGCGCGTTGAGGAGTGTGAATCGACGGGCGGCCTCGTTGGCGCGCGCTGCCGCTTGCGCTTCTGAAGGAGTGCTCCGCACTTTTTTGGCAGCTTACCCGCAGCAGGCGTGGTGCGGGGCCATGCCCCGCGAGTTGTTACTGCTGGGCCGCGACGAAGTCCTGCATGGTGGCATCGCGCAACATGGACGGCGGCAGCAGACCTTGCGACAGCAGGAAATCATGGAACGCGCGGACGTCGAACTTGTCGCCCAGCGCGGCCTCGACGGTATCGCGGAGTTCCCGCAGCCGAAGGTATCCGTCGAAATAGGAGACCGCCTGGCCGGGCGAACGGAACGTATAGCGGTCGACTTCTTCATCCGCGAACGCCTCCGACAGCACGACGTCGTTCCGCAGCACCTCGCGAGCCTCGTCGGGTGTCACCACGCCTTGCTGCAGCTCGGGATCGAGGAAGGCGCGCGCGGCGCGCAGCAGGCGCAACTGCAGCGAGATCAGCTTGCCTTCGTCGGACATGTAGGGCAGCATGACCCACTCGGTGTAGAGCGCCCAGCCCTCGACGTTCGTCGAATTGAACGCGTAATTGGCGCGGGCGAGCGAGACGCCCTGCTCGACCATCGCGTCGAATTGCAGCTCGTGCCCGGGCCGGGCCTCATGCGCCAGGATCGTCCAGGAGGCGGCGGCAAAGGTGAAGTCGTCGTAGCGTAGCTGATCGCCGGCCGCATCGCCGGTGACGAGCGGGAGCACGAATTCGCCGCGCTCGCCCTGATTGTTCATCAAGCGCGGCGGACGCATGTGCGGAGCCGGTTGCTGCGCGGTCTCGGCCGCGGTGGCGAGGCGGATGATCGCCGGACGCTCCGGGAGCGTGATCAGGTTCTCGCGGCGGACAATGTCTTCGATCTCGGCAAGGCGGGCTTCATAGTGCGGCAGGATTTCATCCCCGGCGAGCTGCTCCTTCTTCAGTTCACGAATGACGTCGCGATAGTCGCTGGACTTCATGCCGCGCTCGGCCGCAATCCGGGTGGCGATGGTCTGCATCTCGGCCTGCCATTCGTCGAAGCGCTGATGCGCCATGGCCTGCAGCTCTTCGATCGGATAGTCGATGCCGACCGATTCCAGATTCAACTCGTAGAGCTCAGCCGGCAGGCGGAAATCGGTGCGGGCACGCGGCACCACCTGGGTCTCGACGAACTCGCGGTAGCCTTCCATTTGCTGGCGCATCTCGGTGAGCGGAGCGCCGCGAATTCCGTACTTCTCAAACAGCAGACCGATTCCGCTCAAATAGGTGTCGATGTCGTTAAGGTCCTGCTCGACGCGCTCAATCGGCGGACCGATGCGCAGGGCTCCTGCTTGGCCTTCCAGGCTTTCGCCGAATCGCGCCATGGCCAACTGGGCGGCGGATTCGTAACCGTCCTCCAGGCCCAGATAGCGGCGCAAGCGGACCAAAGCCGCCGGACGCCGCGCTTCCGCAACCTGGTCGTCGAGGAGGCTACTGACGCCCGCATAGAGCATGCCGGGAACGTTGATATAGGTGAGTTCCAGGCGTTCGTTGACCTCAGAGTCGCGAATGGAGCGCTCGGTTTCGGCGATTAGGATTTCCAGATCCTGCTTGACCAAGGGGTCGGTTTCCGCCTTCAGACGACGCTGGAACTCGGCCAGCGCTTCGCGTTCGAGGCCACGCTGGCGCTCGGGCAGGTCGGCGGAAAGAATGGTGATCTCGTTGTCGTGGCCGGTGACGCCGAGCCTTGCCGCGCCTTCTGGGGAAAGCTCGGTCGAGATATCGATCAGCAACTGCGCGTTCTCATTGCTGCGCGCGACCCAGTCGCGCTCCTGCGCCTCAGCTTGCATGGTGACCAGTCCTAGAATACAGGCGGTATACGACAGGGATCGGGCCAAAGGGAGAGAGCGGAGCCGAAGGATACGCATTCTTCATCCTAACGATTACCGGGGCGGTCCGTGGGTGGGACGATTCCCGGGGGAGGAAGAAAGCAAAAACGATTGTGCAGAAAAAAAATAAGGGCGGCTGTTCGGAGTGCAGCCGCCCTGGTTGAGTTCCCGATTGAGGGGTACCAATTGGGGGGGATATTGCGTTTTGAGAGATACTTCGTCCGGAGGAAAATCTATGCCACTGCGGCCTCTATCCCGGGGCCGTGTCCAAGTTGTGGTTCCTTCCTCGTCCGTCCTCTCTCTCAGTCTCTGGAGTGACGTTCTCTTGCCACCTTGCACTATTAGAATGCTGGATTTCGGCTCGGAAGCCTACCCAGTCGAGAGGGGACATTGCCCCCCCTCGACAGAGGATGCTACCTGGCGTAGCAGCACAAGGGGTTAGACCTTGTTCCATTCGCTCAGGCGGCCTTTGGCATCAAAGTGCAGACCGTGCGCGGGCGCCGGCTGCGAGGGCGCGGCCTGACGGTACGCTTCGGGCGCGGGCTCCCGCATATAGATGCTCAGCCGGCCTTTCCCGTCGCGCTGCACCGGATTCACCGACGCCGTCGGCGCCGCGTGGGAGACTTCCGCCTGGGGAGCCACACCGGAATTCCACACGTCCAAGCGGCCCTTCGCGTCGGCCGTCGCATGGCCCGCGGGCATGGAGGTCGCAAACATCGTGGAAGCTGCCAACACCATAATCGGAATCAATTTGAATTTCATTGTCATTCTCCTTCGCCCTGGTCGTTAGGGCCGGCCCTATTGCCCGCCCCCTGTTTTGTCCAGTTTCGATCTCTCTCAGGGCAACTATAGAATGAACCTGTTCAGCGAATCTTCCAATCCAGTTGTGAGGCTATCGGGAGCCACCTGATGACAGGATAAGAACGGATATCTCTTTTCGCTCTATTGCTTTACGGTGTGGATTTTAATTGGGAAACCGTATCCGGATATTCGACGCTGACCAGAAACAAGCCCTTTGCGGGAGCCGTGGGCCCGGCCGGAATACCGGAGCCTGGCCGCAACCGCTCCTCCAGGTCTTCCCGTCCCAGCGTGCCCTTGCCGACGTCCAGCAGCACGCCGACGATGTTCCGCACCATGTGCTTCAGGAAGCCCGAACCGCGCACGCGGTAAATCAGCCAGTCCCCTTCGCGCGTTCCTTCACGTCTCCCCGCCTGCACGATGGAGGAGGAAAATACCGTGCGCACTTTGCTGTGCCCCAGTTTGTCTTTTTCGTCCTTGGCCGCAAAGCAAGTGAAATCGTGATTGCCTTCCAGTAGCGGGGCCAAACGAATCATCTCCGCTTCATTTAATGGATACGGGTGGTGATGCACGTAGAGCCGGTCAAAGGGAGAACAGAGCTCGGAACGCAGGATCCGGTATTCGTAGGTTTTTGCGATGGCCTGATGCCGCGGATGGAAGTCCGGCGGGGCTTCGGCGGCCTGGGTGACACGGATGTCGCGGGGCAGCAGCCGATTCATGGCCTTGTGGAGATTGTCCACGGGAATCGGGTTCCGCAGATCGAATGCGGCGACCTGCGCCAGGGCATGGACGCCGGCGTCGGTACGGCCGGATCCGTCCACATGCACGGGCGCGCCTTCAATCTCGGCGAGAACGTCCATCACCGCGCGCTGGATAGTGGGCAGGCCGGGTTGCACCTGCCATCCTTTATAGGCGGTTCCGTCATAGGCGAGCGTGGTTCGAATGCGGCGGCTGGTCATCGGGTTATCTCGTCGGGTTTGTCTCGTCACCTCGCCATCCGGGCTGCGCCAACGGCTCCCCGAGGGCCACAGAAGGGGTCACACCGCCCCGGAACTGCCATTTGGCATATAGCAATCGGGTCGATCAGCACATCCTTCTTGGACCGAATCCATGTAGGCTTCAGATTGGATGGTTTTCGCCCAGATTCGGCGAGCGGGACGGCGGCAAAACGCCGTCGTTCGGTCGCGCCCCGGAGATGGGTTTGAGCGTCGGCCGCGGGCATGTTAAGAAACGTAAAATACTGCGTTAAAAGGGGGATAGCGTGCGTCACCCTGTAACACCCCGGAACGTTGGCATCGTCTTTACAGCATAACCGCCTGCGTGGAAACTATCTGCCGCCCGACCAGAGCGGGCCAATGGGCCAGGCGGCTTATCAACGAGATTAAGCGTTCGGCGAAGGATATCGTCGAGGAAAGAAATCAGGAGCAGCAACCAACATGAAGGCATTTAAGCGTCCCGGACCGTACATCGGAATCCTAGTGCTCGCAGCCCTCGGCTACTTCGGTTACCGGTTCGTTGGCGGAACCAGCGAACCCGTATTTGTCACGACTGAAGTGGATCGGGGCACTGTTGAGGCCGCCATCTCGGCGACCGGGACCCTCAGCGCCAAAGTTTCGGTAATGGTGGGCAGCGTGGTGTCGGGCAACATCATCGATCTTGGGGCCGACTACAACAGCGAAGTGAAGCGGGGGGATCTGCTGGCGGTGATCGATCCCGAACCGTTCCAATCGCGCGTGCAGCAGGCCGAGGCGAATCTGGCGAGCGCGAAGGTGCAGATCATCAACGCCGAAGTGGCCGCCAAGCGCGCCGACTTTGATATCGCCAACGCCGAAGCGAACCTCGCCAATACCAAGGGAGCCCTGGTCCGCGCCGAGTCAGTGTTGAACGACGCCAAGGGCAAGTATGAGCGGCGCCTGACGATGATCGACGAGCAGATCATTTCGCAGGAAGAACTCGCCACCGCCAAGACCACCTATGACCAAGCCGCGGCCAGCCTGGATTCGGCCAAAGCCCAATTGCGCGCCGCCGAAGCCAACCTGGATTCGGTGAAGGTGCAGAAGGAAGTGGTGCTGCAGGAGATGGTGACCGCCGAGGCGACGGTGACTCAGCAGCAAGCCAATCTGGAGCAGGCCCAGTTTGATCTGCGCAACACGCGGATTGTGTCGCCGGTGGATGGCATCGTCATCGCCCGGAATATCGACAACGGCCAGACGGTGCAGGCGTCAAGCGTCGCTCCGGAGCTGTTCGAGATCGCGCAGGACCTTTCGCAGATGCAACTGGAAACCAATATTGACGAATCTGACATCAGCAAGGTGCGGGTCGGCCAAGTCGCCACCTTTACCGTGGATGCGTATCCGGGCCAGGAGTTTGCCGGGGACGTTCTGCAAGTCCGCCGCGCTCCGGTCAACGTCTCCAATGTGATCACCTACACCGTGGTCATCGGGGTCGATAATCCGGATCAGCGTCTGTTCCCGGGTATGACCGCCAACACGCGGATCGTGACCGAACGGGCCGTTGACACCCTGCGCGTCCCCAGCGCCGCATTGCGCTTCCGGCCTCCAGAGGAACTGCTCTCGCAGGAGGCCGTGGATCTGATCGCCAGCCCGCTTCCGGGCCGGGGCGGTCCATCGCCGGATGCCGCCAAGGGTGGGGAGACCGCCAAGGGTGGCGAAAAGGGTGCGGAAGGGGAGAACGCAGCGCTGCCGAGCGGCGGCTCCATGCCGGACTTTTCGAAGGGCAAGGGCAACTTCGACCCCAGCCAGTTCAAGGGAAAAGGCAAGGGTAAGGGCGGCCGCGGCCGTGGCAATCGCGGCGGACCGTCGGTGTCCCAGATCGCCTACGTCTACTGGCCGAATGATATGGGCAAGATCGACGCGGCCCGCATCGTGACCGGCATTACCGACGGCGCCTATATGCAGGTCGTCTCCGGCGACATCCAGGAAGGCCAACAGCTGATCACCAGCATCGAGAACTATCAAGGCGCCAGCAGCAACACGAACACCGGCAACCCGTTCAGCCCGCAGGGCGGACGTGGCCGCGGGCCCGGCGGATTCCGGGGACGGGGGTTCTAAGCAAGCGTATGTCGCAAGCGAGCGAACAATCCAGCACCCCAACCCGGAGCGGCGAACAGGCGCTGATCCGCACCGAGCATCTGCACCGCACCTATCACATGGGTGACAACACGGTGCACGCACTGCGCGGCGTGTCGGTGGAGATCGAAAAAGGGAACCTGGTCGCCATCATGGGGCCTTCCGGTTCCGGCAAGTCGACGTTCATGAACATCATCGGATGTCTGGACAAACCCAGCGGCGGGAGCTACTTCCTGGACGGGGTGGATGTCAGCAGCCTGGACCGCGATGAGCTGGCCGAGATTCGCAACCGGAAGATCGGCTTCGTGTTCCAGCAGTTCAATCTGCTGGCGCGAACCTCGGCATTAGAAAACGTCGAGCTGCCACTGCTGTACGGCGAGGATGACGCGTCCGAGTTCAGGGATCGCGCCATGGGAGCGCTGGCGGCGGTCAACTTGGCCGACCGCTGGGACCACCATCCCAGCCAGCTTTCCGGCGGACAGCAGCAGCGCGTGGCGATCGCCCGCAGCCTGATCTGCCGTCCCAAGCTGATCCTGGCCGATGAGCCGACCGGCGCGCTGGATTCGAAAACCAGCGTCGAGATCATGGCCATCTTCCAGGAATTGAACCGCAACAAGGACATCAGCGTGATCATCGTGACGCACGAGCCGGACATCGCGCACTACTGCGACCGCATCATCACCTTCAAGGATGGTCACGTGTTGAGCGATGAGGACGTGCCGGAACCGCGCAACGCGGCTGTCGAGCTGGAAAACTGGCCGGAGGACGAGGATGAGGAAGAACTGGATCCCGGCGAAGTGACCCAACAGGAGACCACGGCTTAGGCTCGCGGAGTTGCTAAGGCGGAAGTGAGAAAGAGAAAGAAGGACGCATGGGCAAGACGTTTCAAAGCATGAAAATCGCCTTTCGGGCGTTACGGGTGAACAAGCTTCGCTCAGCGTTAACCATGCTGGGCATCATTATCGGCGTCGGCGCGGTGATCACCATGGTGTCGGTCGGCAATGGGGCCAGCGCGGACATTCAGGCGCGGATCGCCTCAATCGGCAGCAACGTGATCATCGTTCGGCCGCAAAGCCAATACAGCGGCGGCGTCCGCTCGGCGCGCGGCGAAGGCCAGACCCTCACCGAAGGCGACGCGGCGGCGATCGGCACCGAACTGAGCGCGGTGAACTATGCCTCCCCAATGAATGAAGGCAACGCGCAGGTGGTCTACGGCAACAACAACGCCAACACACGGATCTACGGCGTGACGGCCGACTACCTCAATATTCGGGATATCAAGGTCCAAACCGGCAACATCTGGGCGCCGGATCAGGTCCAGGGCGCCGACAAGGTGGCCCTGCTGGGCAAGACCGTCGTCGACAGCCTGTTTCTGCCCGGCTTTGACCCAATTGGGGAAACCATCCGCGTCAACAACGTGCCGATCCGCGTGATCGGTACGCTGACGCCGAAGGGCCAGTCCGGCACCGGGGATGACCAGGACGACATGATCATCATGCCCATTACCACGGCCAAGAAGAAAGTCATCGGTTCGCGCCGCAGCAATAACGCCAACGGCGTTTCCCAGATCATGGTCCAGGGCGCCCCCGATCAGACCGAGCGGGCCATGGCTCAGATTTCGGACCTGCTGCGCCAGCGCCACAAGATCGGCATCACCGACGAGGATGATTTTGAAGTCCGGAGCCTGGAGGAAATCGCGCAGGCCGCGCAACAGTCCTCCGAGGTGATGGGGCTGTTGCTGGCGGCCATCGCTTCGGTGTCGCTGATCGTCGGCGGTATCGGCATCATGAACATCATGCTGGTGTCAGTGACCGAGCGCACTAAGGAAATCGGGCTGCGTCAGGCCGTCGGCGCCAAAACCGCCGATATCCTGTCGCAATTTCTGGTCGAGGCGATTTCGCTGTCGGTTCTGGGCGGTTTCATCGGCATTATGTGCGGGCTGGGCGCCAGCCGCCTGATTTCCAGCCTGGCCGGCTGGAGCACCGCCGTAAGTCCCAGCAGTATCGTCGCGGCATTCGTATTTTCTGCTCTCGTTGGCGTGTTTTTCGGCTACTACCCGGCCCGCAAGGCCGCGTATCTGGATCCGATCGAAGCGCTGCGCTACGAATAGCGGGAATTCTTTCAGGATTTACCAAGGTTGAGAAGTTAAATAGATTTAACGGAACCAATCCCCCGCTCACCACGTATCCCCGTTCATACACTTTGGGAGAACCGCGCCCAGACGCGGACGGATTCCGTCTATAACAAGCACCCATTAGGAAGACAAAGGAAGAGAAGTCATGAGAACGATTCAACCCATCATCGCGATACTATGCTGCCTGCTGCTGCTCGCACCAGTAGGCTTGGCGCAAGACGAACCCGGGCAACCCCAGCTCAGCAATCAAAGCTGGCACTCCGCCCTGACCCACCCCTACACCCCGGCCTACATTCCGCCGGTAAATGTCACCAATACCAACCGCCTCAGCCAATTGATCATGGCCGGCAACTTGTATCTGTCGTTACGCGATGCGGTGGCGCTGGCACTGGAGAACAACGTCACCATTGAGGTCCAACGCTACCAGTTCGATATCACCGACTGGGCCGTCACCGGCGCTACAGGAACGTTGCTCGATCCGGTCTTCAGCACTACGGGTCAGGGCATCAACTGGGGCCGTAACGCCAACATCGTGACCAACCCCTACCAGGGTGGTGGCCAGGCAGTGAACGCTGGCAACAGCCAGAATCGCAACGTTCAGATTGCAAAAACGTTTGGCACTGGTGCCACTGGGACGCTGAGTTTCAACAATAGCCGCACCACAACCAATAACCCCAACACGACTTTCGTCCCCCAGCTCAGCTCGTCGTTGGGGTTGAATATGACCCAACCTCTGCTCAATGGCTTTGGAACGGCGTTCAACCGACGGAATATCACCATCGCCAACAACAACAAGACCTTGTCGAACTATCAGTTCAGACCCAGGTCAACACCATCCTCAACAACGTGATCACCGCCTACTGGAACCTGGTGAGCGCCCGGCAGAATGTCCAGGTCCAGCAGCAGTCGCTGGAGCTGTCGGAGACCCTGCTCAGCAACAACCGGCGCCAGGTGGAGGTCGGCACGCTGGCCCCCATCGACGCGGTGAATGCGGAGACTCAGGTGGCCACCAACCGCACCAACCTGATCTCGTCCCAAACGACGGTGCTGCAGAATGAGACGACGCTGAAGAATCTGCTGAGCCGCAATGGCGTTGCCAGCGCGGACCTGCAAACGGTGTCGATCATTCCCACCGATCTGCCGGTGGTGCCCGATGTCGAGCCGGTGCAGCCGCTGCAGGACCTGATGACCGAAGCGCTAGCCAACCGTCCGGAAGTCGCCACCAACCAGATTCAGATCGAGAACCAGAACATCAATATCAGAGCTGCCCGGAGTCAGATGCTGCCGACGTTCAACCTGACCGGAAATATCTCGAACCCCGGTCTAGGCGGCACACCCAACCCCACCGGTAACATCGACCCGACGACAGGTGAACCTGTACCGCGTCAGGTGGCCGCAGGATTGGTCGGCGGCTACAACAACGTCCTGCGCCAGATTTTTACCGTCCCCACGCTTACGTATGCGATCGGCTTTACGCTGAACATCCCGCTGCGCAATCGCGCCGCCAAGGCCGCGATGGCACAGGCGGAACTGACCCAGCGCCAAAATGAGCTCAACCTGCAGTCGCAGATCAACACGATTCGCGTCGCGGTCCAGAATGCGTTGATCGCTATCGAACAGGCGCGCGCGCAGTATCAGTCGGCGACCACCGCCGAGTCCTTGCAGGAACAATTGCTCGCAGCCGAGCAGAAGCGGTATGACCTGGACGTCTCGACCATCTACACGGTGGTCCAGTACCAGCGCGATTTGGCCAACGCCCGCCGGGCGGTGGTCACCGCGCAGGTGGCCTATGCGAATGCCAAGCTGCAGATGGACCTGGCCAAGGGAACGCTGCTGCAGGCCTACAACATCAGCTTCGAGGAAGCCAAGGACGGCCAGATAGATCGCCAGGCGGATCCGATCCCCGACGTGATCGACAACAATGCGGCAGCGAACCAGCGGAGCTGAGCCCCCTGCAGCGCGCGATCCGCGCCGTGCCGACGCGGCCAGACGACGCGAAGCTGAGCCCGCTGCAGAAGGCCATCCGGGCGCAGAATCCGTTGCACAAGCCGATCACGCCGGAATAAATCACGGCTGGCCAGCTCACGGTTGATTTACTTTCTTCCTGAATCGTTCTCCAGGCCCGCTTGGAGGGCAATCCCGGTACGGGACTCGCTTCGGGACGCTTCCTTAAGAGGAGCGTTCCCGGGGATGGGTTTCGGCGGATTGTCCTCCAGCGGATTTTTTTGTTTGCTTTCTGCCTCCTCCGAAGCGGCAGGGAGAAATCCCTCTCCGGCGGCAACCGGACGCCGTTCCCTTGCGTCTGGTAATCGTTATAATCGATAGGAGACTGGGGCGCGGTCCATTCCGGCCGCGGCAGTCCCGGTCCCTGAATTTTGCACTCCGGCAAGCCGTTATGCTCAGACGTTCACAAGTTCCTTCCTCCCGCCGCGCGAGCGACGCTCAGGCGCAGAATCCCGCGCAGAACACGAGGAGGGCATTCCGGTCGCCCGCTGGATGGGTCCTGACGCTTGGGACGCTGCTGATCCCCGCCGTGCATCTGGCGTTTTTGGCCAGCCCGGCGGCGTCACAGGATCCGGCGGCGAAGCAGGATCCGGCGGCAAAGCAGGTTTCGGCGAAAGGCATGTCCCGTTCTGCGTCATCCTCTTCTTCATCAGGGGTTGAGGTTCCCGGGTCGGAATCGGAGGCCGGGACGTCGGCGCCGCCCATTCCCGAGCAAGAGCCGCTGCCTGCCGACGTCGACACGGAAAACATCATCAGCGTGGAGTCGGTCGAGGTGATCATCCCGGTGACGGTGACCGACAGCGAAGGCCGCTTCGTCTCCGACCTCACCCAGGAAGACTTCACCATTTATGACAACGGCGTCGAGCAGACCATCACCTACTTCAACGCCGAGCGCAATCAGCCCGTGGTGGTGGGCTTCCTGGTGGACCTGTCCAACGCCAGCCGCATTCAGTGGAAGACCTTCCAGCAATCGGCCGTCGATCTGGTGTTCACGATTCTGAACGGCGAGGAAAAGTACTCCGGCTACCTGATTGGTTTCGGCAACCAAAGCGAACTGATGGTGGACACCACCAGCGACCCGGCGCCGATTGTCGAACGCTTGGAGCAGCTCGATCCGGGCGGCGGCGCGGCCTTCTACAACGCCATCTATCAGGCCATCACTGACCGCTCCTTGCTGCCGGGCGAACCTTATGAGCCTCGCCGCGTGATCGTCGTGGTCGGTGACGGACACGACAATGCCAGCGACTGGCGGCGCGAACAAATCATCGAAATGCTGCAGCGCGACCTGGTGACCATCTACGCCGTCAGCACCGAATCGTTCGGCTTCCAGAGCGACGGCTCGAAGAACCTGCGCGCGCTGGCTGCCGCGACAGGCGGGAAGGTGGAATACCCGCTGCTCGACGTCTACGACAACACGCAGGGCTTCCTGTCGCGGCCGCGCGATGAGGGCAACTTTGAATTCGCGGTCGGCACCGGCCAATACTCGGCCAAGCTGGCGGAGGCGATCTACGGCTCGATTCGCAACCTGGTCGGCGAGATCACCACGCAGTACATCCTGCGTTACGTGCCTAATAATCCGTCGCCGGAGGCCGAGGAACGCAAGGTCGAGGTCACCGTGGATCTGCCGGCCGTTGAAGTCCGCGCGCGCCAGTCGTACTTTAACCGATAAACCGCTGGAGGCTCCCTGCATCGCTGGGAGTTCGCGCCTCTCGGGTTTGTTCCGGCGGGGGATTGCTCCGAGAACGTTTCGCACTCGGGACGGGGCCCCGGTGGGGTGGCTTGCCGCCCGCGGTAGCCGCTCGCATTTTGAACCCCACTGCCGATAAGCTATAGGGAGCCCTCCGGCCGCATCCCGCGCCCGAGGCGGATGACCATGCGCGCGCGAGTCCTTACCCCAACCGAAACCGGGCAACTCTACGTGCTGACCCTGGCCGTGCCGGGCCTGGAGGGTACGCCGGCAGGAGTGCTGCTCCTCGATCCGCGTCGCGACGAACTGTATCTGCGGCTGCGCCGCGACTGGAGGGAGGTAGTCCCTGTCGCCGAAGAGATCGCCGCCGCCCCGATTGTCGATCCGGGCATTGACGACGCTTCGATCCTGGAGCACCTGGAAGCCGATCTCGAAACCAAATCCCTGGAGCTGGGCGCCGCGGGACTGCTCGCCTATCTGGAAGACACGCTTTCCAATACGCTGCGGATCTCCGAACCGCGCCAGGTGCTGGTCGCCGACTTCGAGCGTGAGCTCCAGCGGCACTACCATGCCCACGTCGCCTCGACGCCGCGCCAGTTCGTCACCCACCTGCCGCAATATTCGCTCGCGGTAGCCGCCGGTAGTTTCCTTGAAAACCCCGCGGTAGAGCAGAGCGATTGGATCGAGACGCCGCCGGAGCTGCGCCTTACCGAGGATATGTTTGTGGCGCGCATCGCCGGCCAGTCCATGGAACCGCGCATTCCCGACGGCAGCCTGTGCGTGTTCCAGCGGGGCGTCACCGGCTCACGCAACGGCCGGCTGGTGCTGGTGGAGGAGCTCGGCGGGGGCGCGAATGACCGCTATACGGTGAAGCGCTACCGCAGCGAGAAGCGCCAGCCGAATCCCGATGAGACCGGTGAGGAGGGTGCCTCCTGGTCGCACGAGGAGATCTGGCTGGAGCCGCTGAATCCGGCCTTTGAAGCCTGGAAGCTGGACCCGGATGAGGAGCGCTACCGCATCCTGGCCGAGTTCGTCACCGTCCTGTATTGAGCCTTCCCCAAAACGCCCGGCAGCGCCGCATAACGGCTGTGATCACGCTTCGAGGATCGGGAAGCTGAAAGGCTTCCCGCCGGCTGAACGTCGGCCCCCCAGCTAGCCCAGCGCGACGAGAACCCGTTCCGGAGTCAGCGGATGTTCGGTCATGTGCACGCCGGTGGCATCGAAGAAGGCATTGGCGATCGCCGCGGCCGCGGCAGCCAGACATTCCTCACCTGCTCCAGAGGACGGCTCGTTCAGACGCTGCACCACGATCGGCACGACTTCGGGAACGTCCTCGAAGCGGATCACCGGGTAGCTGTTCCAGTCGAGGCTGGTGACGCCCTCGGGCGTGAACTTCACCTCTTCGATGAGCATGCGGGACGCCGCCTGCACGAGCTGTCCGGTGATCTGCGACTCGACGTTCCCCGGGTTCACCGTGAGCCCGGCGTCGATCGCCCCGTAGAGCTTCTTCGCCCGGACCTTGCCGGTGCGCCGGTTGACTTCGACCTCGGCGACCGCGGCTCCCCAGGACTGCAGGTGCGTGGCGAGCGCAATGCCCCGCCCCGTGACAACTTCGCTCGAATCCACTTCCGATGCCGGCGCGCGCGGCTCCCAGTTCGCGGCCTGCGCGACTGCATCGAGCACGCCCAGCCAGCGGTCATTTGAAATATTCTGACGGCGGAACTGGTAGGCATCCATGCCGAGCCGGCGCGCGAGCTCATCAATCGCCTGCTCCGAGGTAAACGCCATCGCGACGTCGAGCGGCGACCGGAGCCATGCCCCGCGCAGATATTTTTCGGCGGGCGTCTTGTGATTGATCAGCTTGATCGACGGCGTCTTGTACATGGCGCCGAGGTGCGCCGCGCTCACTTGCTGCGCCGCCGCGCCGGGCCATTCCGCCGGCGCTGTCCCGGTCAACTGCTGCGAAGTCTCGACCAGCGACCAGTTGTTCTGCCAGCCGTTGTACTGATAGCCGGTGATGTTGCCCTCGGCATCGGCGCCGATCTTGACCTCGCCCACATGCGCGGGTCCATAGAGGTCCCAACCGTGCTCATCCCAACGCATGAACTGCAGGCGCACGGGCGCGCCCGCCTCCTGGCTCAGGATCGCCGCGGCCTGTGCGACATCGTCATAACAGGAGTGGCCATAGGTGCCAGAGCCTTCGATGTATTGCACGCGGATCTTCTCCTGGTCGAGCCCCAGAATCCCGGCCAGCGTGCGCCGCGTTCCGTAGGCGTCCTGCGTGGAACAGGCGATGGTCGCCGCATCGGCGCGGACGTCGGCCAGCGCGCAGTTGGGAGCCATCAGGCCGTGCATCTGATAAGGACTATTGGCGGCGAACTCAACCACCGCTTTGGAACTGGCGAAGGCCGCATCGACGTCGCCTTCATTGATGACTTCGCGATCCTCGGTCACCTCGGCGCGCATCTGCTTGTAGAGATTTTTGTATTCGGGCAGCACGGGCGGCCGGTCCCATGTGACCTTCAGATCGCGCGCGGCGCGCACCGCGTCCCATTCGGTTGGCGCGACCACGCCCAGGAAGTCGCCGCGGCGGATCACGCGAGCGCCGGGGATCCCGGAGATCGAATTCTCATCAAGGCTGGTAATCTTTGCGCCCACCCCATACGCGGCTTGCCCGCGGGGACGAACCACGCGGCCATGCAACATGCCGTCGGTGCGCAAGTGCTGCATGTAGGTGTATTCGCCCTTGACCTTCGCGGGCATGTCCTTGCGCGGTAGCGGCTTACCCACCACACGATACTGCCCCACCGGCTTCACGGGCGCGTTGCCAGTGAACACCATATCGAACCTGCGGCCGCCGATCAGTTGGCCGTAGGTCACCGATTTGTCCGGATCCGCCAGAACATAGACAACGCCGGATTGGACGCCCAGGAAATGAGGCTCGACGCCCAAGCGATCCGAGGCCATCTTGAGCAGCGCCTGGCGAGCTTCGGCCGAAGCCTGCCGGATCGTCGGTCCGCCGCGGCTGATCGAGGCGCTGGAATAAGTGCCGCCCTGATTCGGTGTGACGTTGGTATCCAGTGGCACCGAGCGAATCTTGTCGAGGTCAACGTCGAGTTCCTCGGCCGCAATCTGCAGCAGCGCGGTGGAGCAGCCCTGGCCCAGTTCGGCGTACCCGATATAAAAGGTGACGGTGTTATCTTCGTGAACCGCGATCCAGGTGTCGATCTGGTCGTTCGGCGGACGGTCCGGGGGCGTTGCCGCGATTGGTCAATACTTCGGGATTCCCGGCCGGTGGCCGACGGGTCTGCGCGCCGGCTTCCTGCAGCAGCGCCTTGCGTCCCATGGCGAAGCCGATCACCAGGGCTCCACCGGTTCTTAAGAAATCACGGCGCGGCAGGGGGCTATAGCGCTTTTTGTTTTGCTGAGAGGTTTTCGGATCCACCATTACGCCACCTCCACATTCGCGCGAGTTGCGGCAGCGAGGCGCGCCGCCCGCTGGATGGCCTGTACGATGCGCGGATAGGTCCCGCAGCGGCAGATATGGCCGTTCATATGCGACTTGATCTCGGCGGGTGACGGGTCCGGATTGGACGCCAGCAGTTCGGACGCCTTGACGATCATGCCGTTGTAGCAGTAGCCGCACTGGGCGGCCTGCTCATCGAGGATCGCCTGTTGCACCGGGGTGTACTCGGGGGGATTCGGGAGGCCGTTCTGCTCGGCGTAGAGCGCGGCGAGGCCTTCGAGCGTGGTGATGGAGCGGCCCTCCACCGCACTGACCGGCGTGACGCAGGATCTCCGCTCTGCGCCGTCCACCAGCACCGAACAGGCTCCGCACTGGGCGAGCCCGCAGCCGAAGCGCGGACCTTTCAATTCCAGGTCATTCATCAGGACGTATAGAAGCGGCGTGTCATTCGGAACATTCACGTCATGGGTGGCGCCATTGACGGTGATTCGAGGCATTGGCGGATCTCCTGGCCCGCCGGCGGCCCCTATCCTGCAAGCGCGGCGAGCAACTCCATCAGCCTATCAGGAAGCGGTCCGGAAGTGGACGGGAAGGGGTAGCGACCCGAACCCGAGAGGGGCCTCCCATTTGACTTGAAGTTTCTATAGGATTAGGGCAAATGATTCGCAACATTTCTGGCGCTCTCTTTTCTTTTGGTGTCGTTCTGTTGGTATTTATCACCGGTGCGGCAACCATCGGGCAGGCGCAACCTCCCTCGCCGACTCCCGAGCTCGCCGGCATCCTGAATTGCGAGGGGATGAAGGCGCCCAACGGATACCCTCGCGGCTGGGGCGGTTCAACCGGGACCACGGCATTCATCGACACCGAAACCGTTCACGGCGGGTCCCAGGCGATCCGTGTGGAGCGCGGCCCCGATAACGTGGGGCAATTCAGCATGGTGATGACGGGCGTCGCTCACGATTTCTCAGGGTCGGTGATCACGGTGCGTGGATTTCTCAAAATGGACGACGTCGAGGGCGCAGCCGGATTCTTCGTCCGCCAATTCGACAGTGTGGGAACGGTTGGCTTCGCGAGCATGCAAACGCGAAAGATTGATGGAACCCGAGATTGGGCGGAGTTTTCATTGGATGCCCCGGTGAGCCCGGAAAGTAGCAGCGTGCAATTCGGATTGCTCTTCATAGGAACCGGAACCGTATGGATCGATGACCTGAGGGTCCTGGTGGATGGGAAGCCGATCTGGGATGCACCCAAGCGGGAGCCGACGGTCTTCGACCGGGACCATGAATTCGATCGCGGCTCGGGGATTTCGCTTTCCGAGTTAAATGACGTGCAGATCGACAATTTGGTGCTACTCGGCAAGGTATGGGGATTTGAACAATATCATCACCCGGCGGTTGCCGGCGGCAAATTCCACTTCGATTATGAGCTGTTCCGCGTGATGCCTTCGGTGCTGGAGGCGAAGACGCGTGAAGCAGGCCGCGCGGCGATCGCGGACTGGGTCGCTGGGTTGGGGGATCCGGGGGAGGCTGGAACTCCCGCAGTTGAGGAATCTCCAGGCGAGCAACATTTAGAGGTTCCGTCCGGTTGGGTTCGAGACGAGGCACTGCTCGGGCGGAGCCGAGCAGGCGGCTTACGGAAACGTATCGAAACCGTTTCCAAGGGGATGTACAGTTTTATGTCGGGCCGCGCCCCAATCGCAACGCCGAGTTTCGAAATGAGCGCCTTTACCGCAACGTGCCCCTGCCCGATGCCGGCTATCAGCTGCTGGGACTGTTTCGTTTCTGGAACATTATCGAGTATTGGTCGCCATATCGGGACCTGATCGACGCCACCGACACAGCCGATCGCGACGCCTGGGATGCGGTGCTGCGTGAGTTTGTTCCGCGCGTGGCGACGGCGGGGAATGTGAATGCCTACACCGGGGAACTGTTGCAGTTGTTTGCGCGCACCGAGGACACCCATAGCGACGGGAACTACCCCAACGTCGAACCTCCGACGGGGACCTGCGAGGTTCCGGTTACCGCGCGCGTCCTGGAGGCCGAGTCGGCCGATCCGGTGGCCGTGATCTACAAATTTCCGGAGACCGACAGTGCGCCCAGGGAAGGACTGACGATTGGAGATGTGATCACGGCGATCGACGGGACTCCGACGCGCGAGATCTTCGAGAAGGCCGCACCTTACCACAGCGCCTCAAATCTGCCTCAACTCCGGCATCGCATCCTCCACTGGCTCATGCGCGGCGACTGCGGACCAGCAACCCTGACGATCCGCAACGAAGGTGGCGAGCAGGAGGTCCCGGTGGAGCGCGTCCCGATCGATTATGCCGTTGCCTACCAGCCCATCACGCACGACCGCCCCGGCGAGACGCTGCAGATGCTGGGCAACGAGGTTGCCTACCTGAAGCTCTCATCCATCGTCGCAGCACAGATTCCGGCATATCTGGAAGCCGCCGCAGACAGTCGGGGCTTGGTGATCGATATCCGCAACTATCCTGCGCAGTTCGTGCCGTTCGCGCTTGGGTCGCACCTGGTGGATCAGCGCACGCCTTTCGCTTCGTTTACTCACATGGATTATCACAACCCCGGCGCGTCGCACTTTGACGCGAGTGCAAGCCAACAGCCGAGAGGGTACCGCTATCAAGGCCGCGTCGTGATCCTGGTGGATGAGGTGACGCAGAGCCAGGCGGAATATCATGCGATGGCGTTCCGCGCCGCTCCCGGTGCGGTAGTGATCGGCAGCACGACCTCCGGCGCCGATGGGAACGTTTCGCAGATCAACCTCCCCGGCGGTGTCCCACGTATATCAGCGGATTGGGTGTCTTTTATCCCGATGGTACGCCGACGCAGCGGGTCGGGATCGTCCCGGACATCTTCGTGCGGCCCACTGTGGAAGGAATTCGCGACGGCCGGGATGAGGTCCTGGAGCGGGCGATGGAATACATACAGATGCATTCGCGGCCGGCTCACGAGCAACGACGAGCCAGCACAAACTAGTGCGCCGGGATCGTTTTAAAGCGGCGGTCAGGCGGTCAGGGTTCGACCGCAGATGGATTCGTGACGCTGCCGCAGTCGGCGCTGTGGGTTGCGGCCGTACTCGTTGCCGCATGCTCGCGTGGCGGTTCTGAAGGCGACGCATGGCGCCGCTCCGCTCGGATACGTTGAGGTTAGCCCAGGAAATTGGGAGGCTGCCACGCCTCCCGCCGGATGAACTCCGGCCCCCCAAAGCCGGCCAGCCAATTACTTGCGGGCGCTACGCACTCGAAATGCGGGACCTGCATCAATCGCCCTCCGGCCGTGAGCCGGCCCAGGAAATTACTTGCGGGCGCCGCGTTGCGGGCTCTTCAGTTTGGACTGCCGACGCTTGTGCTTCTTGCGCTTTGGCTTGCTGATCACGAAGGTGCCGGACCCCAGGTACTCGGCTTGGTAGAGTTTCTCTTCTGACATAGGTTCTCCCATTATATCCGCAGAACATTATGAGCCGTGGCGCGGGGCCATGCCCCGCGGTGCAGCTGAATCCTCGAAACGAAATGGCGGCGCAGGGCGCCGCCCCACATCCTTTCCAATGCACCACGGCTGAAGATCGCCTGTGAGCTCGATTCCCCTGCCCTACAACTTCATCTTTACGGAACGGAACCGTCGTGAGCTAGCTCAGGAAACGGAGCAGGCGGAGCGTTTTGGATGTGATTTGGCCAACCGAGAGCCGGCTCGCGTGTGGATCCCGGCTCCGGACAAGCATCGCATAAGCACTCCACACAACACCTAAACCCGCGCAGACCGCTGCGGAACCCAGGTTGCCGATCGCAAACAACGCGAATGAAAACGCGAGCGATACGGCCATGATGAGGAATGGTTGCATGGAAATGTCTCTCGGCCTGCCGGTATTATCCCAAATCCTGAACGTGTTTGTCCCAGTCGCGTGATACGCTGAGGTCGGTACCGATGCGTACGCGTTTGCAGCGTTTAGTGGTGACGTCCGTTCTGCGGCGCGTCGTTCTCCTGCTTGCAGCGATCACGCTGGCGGTTCCCCCCACCCTTTGGGCCCAGGACAAATCGGCCACCGAAGCCGCTCCGCGTCCCGCGCTGTTTGACCAGGTCCAGCCGATGATGAAGGCGCTCAGCGAAATTACCGGATGGAAAGTGAAGCGCTACGTGCCCAGCGAGATCCTCTCCAAGAAAGACTTCGCCACCATGGTCAATGAAGGTGTCGAAGAGTCTGAGAAGAGCGAAAAGGTCCGCGCGATTGAGCTCACTTTAAAAATGTTTGGCCTCACGCCTTGGGACTACAACTTCGCGCAATCCTCCGCCGATTTGATCGAGGAGCAGGCGGCTGCCTTCTACGATTTCGAGAAAAAGCGGCTCTTCGTGCTGGAGTCGACACCGGACGGGCTGGCGCAACGGGTCGCGCTGGTGCATGAGCTAGCGCACGCTCTGGCCGACCAGCAGCATTCGCTGGAGGATTACATCGACGACGCCGATTCGGATGACGAAGCCACGGCACGTCAGGCGGTGGTCGAAGGTCAGGCGAACTGGCTGAGCTTCGCCTATCTGTCTTATACGATGACGGGCGTCCCGGAGGTCCCCAAGCTGGCGCTGGATTCGCTGGCGGATGCGGCCGGCGCGACCGGCGATGAGTTTCCGGCCCTGAGCAACGCTCCGCTCTATATGCGGGAATCGCTGATCTTTCCTTATTCGGAGGGCATGCGCTTCCAGGACGCGGTGTATCGCGAGTTGGGTCCGGATGCCTTCGAACGGATTTATGATGAGCCGCCGAGATCGACGCATGACATCATGCATCCGGAAGAATACGCCGCCAATCTCAAGCCGGAGGAGCCCAAGATCCCGCGCCTCCGCGACTACATCGGACGCGACGAGGAAAAGGCGCTGAAGGAGCTCGACAAGGGCGATGTCGGCGAGTTCGATTATCTGGTCCTGCTGCGCCAATATCTGACCGAGCCCAAGTTCGCCGATCGCCGGTTCGACACGCTCCTCTCCACCCGCCAAAACTCCCTTGGCGGCGGATGCCTCAGGCAGCGGGAAAGCCCGCGTCACCGAAAAGGAACTCGAAGAGCTGGCTGCGAACTGGCGAGGGGCCAGCTACCGGCTCTACGAACATAAAAAGGACTACGATCCGGAGCAATCGCCGCTGCTGGTGCATTACTCGGAGTGGGCCTCGCCGGAGGCCGCCGCCGAGTTCTTCCGGCTCTACAAACAGGTGCTCGCGGCCAAGTGGGATCACATGGCAACTTCCGCCGAATCAACAGATCGCGTTAGCGGAACGGGCGACACCGGAGATTTTTTGGTACAAAAAGAAGGCGCGTTCGTCCTATCCATCGAGGGAATTCACCCCCCTCGTCCGCGTCCAGAATAAACACAGAATCGATCACGGAGAGATCATGTTCACCAGACTCGCCGCAGCTGCGGCATTGCTGTTTTCCCTGACGCTGACCGCCGTGGCGGAACCCCCGGTTCCCCGCGTCGCCGACGATTTCAAGATTGTGCAGCCGGACGGCAAGGTCACCACCGTTTCCAGCCTGAAAGGCAAGGTGGTGGTGATCCAGTTCCTGTCCACCATTTGCCCGCATTGCCAGAACTTCTCCGGCAAGCTGGCGCAGATGCAGCAGGCGCTGGGCCCGAAGGGATTCCAGGCGGTCGGGGTCGCCTTCATCGAAGCCAGCCCGGAACAGACCGCCCAGTACGCTTCGCGCTTCGCCGGCAACGCCTTCCCCATTGGCTACGCCAGCCAGGACGACGTGATGAATTATCTTCGCTACCCTCCGATTCAGCGCATCGGCGTGCCGCAGATGATTGTGATCGATAAACAAGGCATCGTGCGGGCACAGACCCGGGGGATGCCGGACGGATCGATCCAGTTCGGGATCGACGATCTGGTCCAGAAGCTGCTGGCCGAATAATTCCCGAGTCGACGTCGAACAGGGCGGGATTGAAAGCCGGGTGCCGCTCTGCCACAATAACCTGAGAAACCTGCGGGATGTCCCGGACGCCTAACCAATTGGGCTCGGGAGCAGTGGGCCGCGGGGCGGAGAGGCCGGGAAACCAGACTCGGAGCGGATCCGTCAACAAGATTGAGCTCAAGAAACTGAGGTAGACTGAAGATTATGAAGAAGATACTCGCCGCGCTCTTTGCCTTCGCGCTGGTTATCCAGGCCGCTCAGCCGGTGCCGCGTCAGGCCAAGGATTTCACGTTCAAGTTCCCCGACGGCACCACCAAGACGCTCGCTTCGATGAAGGGCAAAGTGGTGGTGATCCAGTTCCTCTACACCTGGTGCGAACATTGCCAGAACACGGCCCGGATGCTGAGCAACGTGCAAGCCGAGATGGGCTCCAAGGGCGTGCAGGTGATGGGCGTCGCCTTCAATGAGGAGGTCAACACCGACAACAAGGCCACCAACAACGCGACCACGAAACAGTTCGATACGCAGTTCACAAACTTCCCAGTGGCGCTGGCGCCGCAGCCGGAAGTGCTGGGCTACCTCGGCGTGTCGCTGATGGAGCGCTACGCGGTCCCCCAGATGATGGTGATCGATAAAAAAGGTGTGATCCGGGCGCAGACCAAGCCGCTGCCGGAAGGCAAGCTGCAGAACGAAAACTATCTGAAAGATCTGCTGAACAAGCTGCTCAACGAGAGCTAGGCTTCAGGCAGTAAGGTTGAACGAGCGGGGGTGGCGAGCGATCGCCGCTCCCGTTTTGTTTTTTGGGGGGCTAAAGACGCTCCGCGATGCGATCCAGGCGCGCTGCAATTCGTTCGGTGAAACCACGCAGATCAGCCCGCATGTCGTCCAGACGTTGCTGATGCCTGACTTCCGACTGGTCTACCCGATCATCCACCTTGAACTCAGAGTGCGCAAGCGATTGACGGATCCCGGCAAACTTTCGCCCCTCGATCACGATCCCCGCAATCACGGCCAACGTTGGGATTCCCGCCTGCAGCGCCAGCTGCCATTCCGGCGTCATGACGCCCCCAGATCTTTCGAAATCGCCTCGGCGATCTGCTTGCCGTGGAACCGGCCGTTCTCAATGAAGATCTCGTGGGTGTTCATCCCCGCGACGATCACCCCCGCCAGATACATTCCCTTGCGATCGCTCTCTAGCGTTTCCGGATTCGTGTGCGGGCGGCGCGACTCCGAATCCAGGCGAATGCCGTGCGCGGCGAGGAATTTGATATCGGGCTGGTAGCCGGTCATCGCGAAAACAAAGTCGTTCTTGATCTCGATCTCGCCCTTCGGCGTCCGGATCTTCACCGACTCCGGCAGGATCTCGGTCACCTGCGAGTTCCAGTGCATCGGGACCTCGCCGTTCTTGATCCGGTTTTCGATGTTCGGCTTCAGCCAATACTTGACGTGCTTGTGGATCTCCGTGCCGCGATGCACCATCGTCACGCGCGCCCCGGTCCACCACAGTTCCAGCGCCGAGATCACTGCGGAGTTCTTCGCTCCGATCACCACCACGTCGCAATCGTAGTAAGGATGCGCTTCTTTGTAATAGTGGATGACCTTGGGCAGATCCTCGCCCGGGATGTTCAGCATGTTCGGAACATCGTAGTAGCCGGTGGCGAGGATGATCTTCTTCGAGGCGTATTCGACGGGCTTGCCCATCGCGTCTTCGGCGTGGGTGACGAATGCGCCTTCCTCGCCCGTGATGCGATCGACCCGATGATACTGGCGAATGTCGAGATCGTAGTGGCCCGCGACGCGCCGATAGTATTTCAGTGCCTCGGCGCGCACCGGCTTCTCGTTCAGCGACGTCATGGGGATATCGCCGATCTCCAGCAGCTCCGGCGTGGTGAAGAACACCAGATTCGTAGGGTAGTGGTAGAGCGAGTTCACCACGCACCCCTTGTCGACCAGCAACGCCTTCACGCCGCGTCTTTTGAGTTCAATCCCGCACGCAAGGCCCGTGGGTCCGGCCCCAACGATGACGACGTCCACCGATTCCATCGTTAGAGCATCCCCTCGACTTCCTTGTAGGCCGCCTCCAGCGCGGCATCCAGCTTCGTTTCGTCCTTGCCACCGGCCTCGGCCATATCCGGACGGCCACCGCCCTTGCCGCCAACGGCTTGCGCGACCGAGCCGACCAGCTTCCCGGCATGTACCTTCTTGGTCAGGTCCTTGGTGACGCCGCACACCAGCGCGACGTTCCCATCGGCGGCCGAAGCCAGCACCACCACCGCCGACTGCCACTTATTGCGCAGCGCATCGGCCATGTTGCGGAGCTGCGGGCGGTCAAACCCGTCGACCCTCACCGCCAGCACCTTGACGCCCTTGATCTCGCGAGCCTGCGAATCCAGGTCGCCGGCCTGCGCCTGCGCCATTTTGGTCTTGAGTTGCGAAAGCTCCTGCTCCAGCGATCGTTCCTTGGCGACGAGCTTCTCCACTTGCTCAACCAGCTCGCCTTCGGAGGCCTTCACCGCAGTCGCCACCTGGCTGAGCTGCGACTGCGTATCCTGCCAGCGATGCAACGCGCCCTCGCCGGTGATCGCCTCAATACGGCGCACGCCGGCTGAGATCGATCCTTCGTAAACGATCTTGCAGATGCCGATATCGCCGGTGCGCGTCACGTGGGTGCCGCCGCATAGTTCCTTGCTGAACGCGCCGTCGCCCACCGAAACCACGCGAACCTTCTCGGCGTACTTTTCGCCGAACAGCGCCATCGCGCCGCCCTTGCACGGCTTCGTCGAGGTCCATGATGTCGGTGTTCACCGGCCGATTCGCCAGGATCTCGAGGTTCATCAAGCGTTCGACCTCGGCGATCTCGTCCGGCGTCATCGACGTGTAGTGTGAGAAGTCAAAACGCAGGCGCGTGGGTTCGACCACGCTGCCCGCCTGCTTGACGTGATTGCCCAGCACAGTCCGCAGCGCGGCGTGGAGCAGGTGCGTGCCGGTATGATTCCGCATCGTGGCATGGCGCGTATCCGGATTCACCCGAGCTACAACGGAGTCGCCAACCTTCAGCGGAGCATTCAATCTTCACGCGGTGCGCCGTCTTCCCCGGAGCGCCATTCACGGCAGAGTTCACAGTTGCCGATCGTCTCGCCCGTCTCCGGCGACAACAACACGCCCTGGTCGCCCACCTGCCCGCCAGACTCGGCGTAAAAAGGAGTCCGATCGAGCACGATCTCAGTTGGCTTCTCACCCTCGCCTTGGATCACGGCCAGTACCTTGCCCGTCGCTTCGAGATGCTCCCGGCCCACGAACTCCGTCTTCGGCAGGTCCTGATAAACCGGGTGGACCTGAGCCTTCTCGGCCCCCTTCCACGAAGCACGCGCGCGGGTCTTCTGCTTCTCCATCTCCGCGTCGAAGCCGGCGTGGTCGATGGAAAGATTCAGCTCGCGAGCCATCTCCTCCTGCTCGTCCAGCGCGAGCCCGAAGGTGTCATAAAGCTTGAACGCCGCCTCGCCCGGGATCACCCCATCGGCCACCGGCTTTGCTTGAATCTTTTGGGCCTCGTCATGGAAGAACTTCTCGGCGATCTGGAACGTCGATGCGTAGCGCTGCTCTTCGTCCTTGACGATGCGAGCGACGCGCTCCCGGCTCTCCAGCATCTCGGGATAAGCGTCGCGCCATGTGCTCGGCGACGAACCCGGTCAGCTTGTGCAAGTAGGGATCCGTCGCGCCGATCATCCGGGCGCGGCGCATCGCCCGGCGCATGATCTTGCGCAACACATAGCCGCGACCATCATTGGCCGGCACGATCCCGTCATTGATCAGGAACGCCGTGGCGCGCGCGTGATCCGCATTGATGCGCAGCGCGGTGTTCACGATGTCATCGGAGCCGAACGGCGTGTGCAGCAGCTCCCCGGCGCGCTCGATGATCGGGAAAATCAGGTCCGTATCGTAGTTCGAAAGCTTCCCCTGCAGCACCGCAGCGATCCGCTCCAGCCCCATGCCCGTATCGATCGACGGACGCGGCAGCGGCGTCATCTTGCCGGCGGCGTCCTTGTCGAACTGCATGAACACCAGGTTCCAGATCTCGACGAACCGCCCGCCGCCATCGAGAGGAAAGGCTTCCTTCTCGCGACCCGGCTCAGCGGCTGCCGGACCCAAGTCATAATGGATCTCCGAGCACGGCCCGCACGGACCGGTCTCGCCCATCTGCCAGAAGTTGTCCTTCTCGTCCAGGCGGAAGATACGGTCCTTCGGACCCCGGCAACCGCTGCCACAGCTCCTCGGCCTCGTCATCCTCGCGGAAGACCGTCACGTAGAGCTTGTCTTTCGGCAGCCCGTAGTCCTTGGTGATCAGTTCCCAGGCGAAGGCGATGGCGTCCTTCTTGAAGTAGTCGCCGAAGGAAAAATTCCCCAGCATCTCAAAGAACGTATGGTGCCGAGCCGTATAGCCCACGTTCTCCAGATCGTTGTGCTTGCCGCCCGCGCGCACGCACTTCTGCGACGATGTGGCGCGCGTATAGTCCCGCCTGTCCAGCCCCAGGAACACGTCCTTGAACTGGTTCATCCCGGCGTTGGTGAACAGCAGGGTCGGGTCATTGGCGGGCAGCAGAGGCGAGCTCCGCACCACGCGATGGCCGCGGGCCGCGAAATAGTCGAGGAACTGCTGTCGGATTTCAGAACCGGTCATGATTTACTCGGGTAGAGCTTTTACTCATTGTGCCATGCCGCCCGGAAACCTCTTCCATCAGAGAGGTTTAGCGCATGATTTCGGAAGGGAAGACTAATGCGAAAGCCGGTTCGGATTGGCGGACGAATCGTCCCACCGACTGTGATCGAAGGTGTACTCGGCGACCAGCCGATCACCGGCGTCCCCTGGTTCCACCAGCTTGACGCGCAGAACGTTATTGGGCATCTGCTTGGCCGCCGGCGCCGGCTCGTTGACGATCACCTCGCCCGAGGACGGGGCAAACGGGACATCCGGCATCCGAACGAATTCGGTACCATCCGGAGCACACAGAACCACGTCGAGCTGCTTGGCACCTTCCAGGTCGGCCCGCAGATGCGCGATCAGTAGGTCATCATCCGGAGCAATCGTGCACTGGACCTCGCCTCCGGCCGGTGGCGCATACTCGCGCGCCCGTAGCCCGGACGCCTTCAATTGCTCCACAAAATCCGGACTCAGGACCTGACGAGGCACCCCGCCGCGAACCAATTGCTTAACGCCGTCCACCGCCGACGGCAGCCATTCGAGCTGCTCACTGCACTCCGAACAACCCAGCAAGTGTTCCTCGACGCGCTCTTCGGCGGCGGAATCGAGTTCCCCGGCCCAGTAATCGGCCAGGGTTTGCAAGTTCCAGAGGCGAAGCGCAACTCATTGCACGCCTCCGGTCATGCAGTTGCGCAGGCGGCCCAGCGCGCGATACCGGATCACGCGCACGTTCGCCTCGCTCAAACCGAGCGACGCGCCCACGACGGCACTTCCCTGCTCCTCGAAATAGCTCATCGAAATTACAGACCGTTCCCGCTCGGCCAGCGCCTGGAGGCACCGCTCCAGAACATCCAGGTCCACCGGACCTTCCCGCGCGGGCTCGATCGTCGGGAACTCGTTGGGATATTTTTCCAGCAGCTTTTGCCGCCGCTGCGCCCCCCGGCGCTGATCCATCACCACCATGCGACAGGTTCCCAGGACGAACGACACCAGCTTTTCCGGATCATGCACGCGTCCATCGCGCAAACTCTCCAGAACGATCAGCAGCACCTGTTGAACCAGGTCCGCCGCGGCCTGCTCGTCACGCAAATGCCGGAGACCGTACAACCGAACCCGCGGAGCCAGCCGACCCAGCAAGGTCTGTTCGGCCGCCGTCTGGTCGGCCGTAACGGTGGCCCCACTCGGGGCCGCGGTACTCGCAGAACTCGCGATCACCACGGCAAGCTGGGCATCACTGGCTGTATGGAGGTCCACGATGAAAGATTCTAGCACCGCCATCACGCCCAAATCTCCCGGTTCCCTTTTTTCACTTTGGATGTGTAACGAATTGCCCCCCCGTTACACATCCGGACTGAGAAACAGAGGTCGATTCAATCCAAGCTCGTAAGAAACAAGGAGAAACTCCCATGATCACGAATCCCCAGTCCGGAACCGCCATCGATGAAGTCGCCGACGGAATTTATCGCATCCACACGCCCGTCGATCTCCCCGCCGTTCCGGGCGGCTTCAGCTTCAACCAGTATCTGATTGTCGACGATGAGCCGATGCTGTTCCACACCGGGCTCCGCCACCTGTTCCCATTGACCAAAGAAGCCATCTCCAAGGTGATGCCGGTGGAAAAGCTGCGGCACATCGGCTTTTCACACTTCGAAGCCGACGAATGCGGCGCTTTGAATGAGTTTTTGGCGGTAGCTCCGCAGGCCGCACCCGTCTCGAGTGAGGTCGGCGCGATGGTCTCAGTGAATGACGTCGCCGACCGTCCGGGGCTCGGCCTGGCTGACGGCGCCGAGCTGAACCTCGGCAAACATAAGCTCGAATTCCTCTACACCCCGCACGTGCCCCACGGTTGGGACTGCGGCATCTTTTTCGACAAAACGACCGAAACGCTGCTGTGCGGAGATCTGTTCACCCAGCCGGGCAAAGGTGGTCCGGCGGTGACCGGCGAGGACCTTGTGGAGCTCAGCGAAATGTTCCGCGGTCCTATGGACTACTACGCGCATTGCCCCGGCACGACTCCGGTGTTCGACCGGCTCGCGGCGCTGAACCCGAAGGTCCTGGCGTGCATGCACGGCAGCGCGTTTCAGGGCAATGGATCGGAGTTGCTGTTCCGGCTCAGGGATGCGGTGACCGCGAGCGCCGTCAAGGCATCGGCATAAGAAGTGTAAAAAGCCGGGACAGACACCGTTTTCTCCCAAGCAGCGGTCGGGCCTCCCTGAAAAGGGACGAGAGAGAAAACCAGCTGTCTGTCCCAGGTGTTTTACCAGCCGATCTTCTGCCCTTCGTTCTGTTCGTCGAGCCAGGCCTGCAGCGGAGCAAAGTAGTCGCGGATCGCGGTCGCGTCCATATTCGGCGACCCGGTCATCGTCTCCAGCGCTTCCTGCCACGGACGGCTCTGCCCGAGTTCCAGCATCGCGTTCAGCTTCTCGCCGGCTTCCTTCGAGTTGTAGATCGAGCAACGATTCAGCGGCGTTGCCCCATCTTCTCCGCAACCGGCGATTTTGGCCAGTTCGCGATGGAACTGGAACTGCAGAATGTGCGCCAGGAAGTAGCGCGTGTAAGGCACGTTCGCCGGCACGTGATACTTGGCGCCCGGATCGAAGAACTCGGAATCCGGACGTGGCTCCGGCGGAGCGATGCCCTGATACTTCAGCCGCAGATCCCACCACGCCTTGGTGTATTCTTCCGGCGTGATCTCGCCCGAAAAGACCTTCCAGCGCCACTGATCGATCAGCAGCCCGAACGGCAGGAATGCGACCTTCTCCAGCGCGCGCTGCATCAGCAACCCGAGATCCTTCGAAGCATCCGGAACCGTATCGATGAACCCGAGCTGCTTCAGATACTCCGGCGTGATCGACAGCGCGATCGTGTCGCCGATCGCTTCGTGGAACCCATCATTGGCGCTATTGCGGAACAACAGCGGCTGATGGTCGTTATAGGCGCGCTGATAGAAGTTGTGCCCCAGCTCATGATGGATGGTGATGAAATCCTCGGCGTTGATGTTGATGCACATCTTGATGCGGTAGTCGTCTTTGGTGATGTCCCATGCGCTGGCGTGGCACACCACTTCGCGATCGCGCGGCTTGGTGAACAGGCTGCGCTCCCAGAAGGTATCGGGCAGCGGCTTGAACCCCAGCGACTCAAAGAACCCTTCGCCGTATTTCACCATCTGAATCGGCGTCGTCCCGCGCGTCTGCAGGATCTTGGTCAGGTCGTAGCCCGGATCGGCGGCCGGCGGCGCGACCAGATCATAAACGTTCGACCAATCCTGCGCCCAAATATTGCCCAGCAGATGCGCCGGAATCGGACCGTCGGCCGGAACCACATCCGCGCCGTATTTCTCGCGCAACTTGCGCCGGACATAGGCATGCAGGGATTCATACAGCGGGCGCACCTGATCCCACAAGCGGTCCAGTTCGGCGGTGAAGTCGTCGGCCGGCATGTCGTATTTCGAACGCCACATGGCGCCGGTATCGGCGAACCCAAGCTCGCGCGCGCCTTTATTGGAAAGATCCACGAAGCGTGTAAACAATTTGCGCATCGACGGCGTTTCCTCCCCGGAGTCTGTTGAAGACTTCGGGGGAACATTCTGTGAAATCGTACGCCAGCCGTTCCAGACCTCCAGCAACTCCTTCTCATTGCGGCTATTCGCCATGATCTCGGTGATCTGGTTCACGTCCAGGCACTGGCCGTTTTCGCGGCAGTAGACGCCCTTGCCGTAGATGCCTTCCATCTTGGCCGCCAGTTCAGTGACCTCGCGGCTTTCCTTCGGATCGGCCGGCGGAGCCAGCGTCGGCCCGGTCTTCAGCAAATCCAGCTTGCGGCGGACATCGGGAGCCGTCTCAATCCCATCGAATTTCGCGGCGTCCTTGGCGAGTTGCACTTCATAATCCAGCGACCGTTGCGCGGCCCGCGCCGCCACGGCCTCGCTATCGGGAATGATGTAAGTGTTCTGAATCCAGGCAGCCTGCCCGGCTTCGACCCACATATCATACAGCTTGTCCTCGGCGTCGGAGATCATCGACGCGGCGCTATCGGCGCTCGGCGCCGGCTCGGAAGATCCACAAGCGGTCAATAAGACAATCGCGCCGGCGAGCCCGGCTCGCAGCAGCGTTTGCGGGAAGTTTTGGCCAGAAGAAATGAGGTTCCGCATAGCGTTCATCATACCTCCGAACCGCCATTTCCTGGGTTGGATGGACCGCGGGGGGGGAAGACGGCCCTCAGTGGTGCGGCGCCATGCGCCGCATTCGGTCTCCTGCCTCCGGACTCCTGTTTCCTTACCTATGCGTTCCCCACCAGGAGTACGCGCACGTCCATCACGTTCGTTCCCGTGGGCCCCGTCTTGACGAGCCCATGCACCGGTGCGAAGAAATTGTAGGCATCGTTCGCATCCAGGAACGCCTGCGGATTCAGCCCCAGCTTCCGCGCCGCCGACATCATGCGCGCATCGGCCACCGCCCCGGCCGCATCGGTCGGCCCATCGAGCCCGTCCGTTCCCCCGCTGAACACCGTCACCGGAGCCCCTTCGCCGAACTCCTTCGCCAGCGCGATCGCCGCCGCCAGCACGAACTCCTGGTTGCGTCCGCCCTTCCCTTTGCCGCGAACGGTGACCGTGGTTTCCCCGCCCGACAGGAACGCCACCGGCCGGCGCCGCGTCGATTTCAGCGCCTCGCGAGCAATTGCCGCATGCATGCGCGCGATATCGCGCGTTTCCCCGTCGATGGTCGTCGACAGCACCACCGGTTGATAGCCGAGCTCCAGCGCCTTGGCGCGCGCCGCGTCCACCGCCAGCGCATTGCTGCCGACAATCAAGTTCTGCACACGCGAAAGGCTCTGGTCCCCCGGCTTCGGTGTCTCACGCAAGACATGTTCGGGATGCTTCACCCCAGGAATCTTCACATCGAACTTGTCCAGCACCGCCTTGGCATCGGCGACCGTCGCCCGATCCCCCACCGTCGGCCCAGAGCCAATCACGTCCAGATCATCGCCGATCACATCCGACAGGATCAGCGAGATCATCCGCGCCGGATAGGAAATGCTCGCGAGTTGGCCGCCTTTGAGCAAACTCAGATGTTTGCGTACCGTATTCAGCTCATGGATGTTCGCGCCCGCGCGCATCAGGTTCCACGACAGCTCCTGCTTGTCGGCCAGCGTCAGCGGAGGCACGGGAGCCGGCAGCATCGCCGAGGCCCCGCCTGAGATCAGCGCGATCACCAGGTCCCGGCCGGTCGCGGTCCGCGCCATCTCAGCGATATCCATCGCGCCCTTCATGCCGCGTTCGTCCGGCAACGGATGCCGCGCGGGTTGCAACTTCACGCGGCGCACGCGAGCTTTCACGCCATCGGGGACGTTCACCAGACCGCCCGTGATGCGCCGGCCAAGGATCCGCTCCACGGCCGAGGCCATCGCTGCGCTGCCCTTCCCCGCCCCGATCACCAGCACCCGATCAACTTTCTGCAGGTTGTAGCGCCGCCGGCCCGCCGTCAACGTCTGCCCATCGAAGCTGAGTCGGCGCAGGACCGCATGTTGCGGATCAGACGCCTCCAGCGCGGATCGGAAGATTTGTAGACAGTGTTTTCGGCTCATGATGATTGTGAATGGATGGCCTGAAATCGCGGCGAGTCGCGCGGCAAACCGGCGTCAGGCGGGCCGCGGCGAGGTTAGATCAGACCCAGTCCCAGGATCTTTTGGACGACACCCGGTGCTTCTTCCGTTCCCGTCTCGATTGCATAGTCCGCCTTGGCGTAATGCTCGCGCCGATCGTCAAACAGCTTACGGAAGCGGTCCGCGTCCAGCGCCAACGGACGATGCTCGTAGCCGGCCACCCGCTCGGACACCACATCAAACGGACAATCCAACCAGATGCTCACCCCGTGATCGGACAACAGCTGGCGATTCTCTTCGCGCTGAAACGCCCCGCCGCCCAGCGCGACGATCTTCGGCTGGCCCCGGCTCACCAAATCCACCACGCGGGACAGCGCCGCCGACTCAATTTCGCGAAACTTCTCCTCGCCCTGGTTCTCAAAGATCTCTCGAATCGTTACGCCCTGGGCGCGTTCGATTTCCTCGTCCAAGTCCAGGAACGACCAGCCGAGTTGCTCGGCCAACGCCTTCCCCACCGTGGATTTGCCGGAGCCCATGAATCCGGCGAGATAGATTCCAGGAGTGCGTTTCAGTTTCAGAATCATCGTAAGAACGGCCGTTCCATGCAGGCTTTCCACACACCGGTTTGAGACCAACCGGAGCCCACGGCCATAATAGTAAGTATGCAGCAAGGCTGGTTGCCGCTGTTTCCCCTGCAGGTTGTCCTGTTGCCGGGGTCCCAGCTCCCCCTTCACATCTTCGAGGAACGCTACAAGGAGATGATCGGCGAAGCGCTCGCCGACTCCACCGAGTTTGGGATCGTACTCGCTAACGAGCGGGGAATCGCCGAAACCGGCTGCACGGCGCGCATTGAATCCGTGCTCAAGGAATATGACGACGGACGCCTGGACATCCTCACCCGCGGCCACCGGCGCTTTGAAATTCAGATGGTGAATCAGGATCGGAACTTTCTGCGCGGCTCGGTGGAATATTTCGACGACGAGCCCGCGCCGGCAGACGATTTTGAGGTTCTCCGCGCCGAGGCGATCGCCAGCTACAACCGCTTGCAAGAGGTGCGCTCCGGCGATCCGATCGACCCCGGCAATCCCGACCCGCAGATCAGCTTCCTTCTCGCGAACCCGATCGATGACCTGGTGCTGCGCCAAAGCATGCTGATGTCTCGCAACGAAACCGACCGCCTACGCAAGCTGGCCGAGTTCCTGCCCACGCTCACCGGACAGCAGCACACCATCCACAAGCTGCGCGAAGCGGCGCGGCTGAACGGGCACGGTCCGCGCGAGGTCGAGGACAACTGATGGCGGCGCGCAACCCAGCCTCGGATCCATCCGGCGTCAAGTCTCCGCGCGCCAAGGCCCCGCGTGAGGACACCCGCGTCTTGATCTTCGACGCCGACGACACGCTGTGGGAAAACAACATCTACTTCGAACGCGCCTTTGATAATTTCGTGGACTACCTGGATCATTCGCATCTCACGCCTCAGCAGGTCCGCGACATCCTGAATGAGATCGAGATCGTCAACTATAAGACCCACGGCTATGGGTCGCTGAGCTTCGGCCGCAACCTGCAGCAGGCCTATCAGCATCTGGCCGAGGATCACATCTCGCCCGACGACTTAAACAAAGTCATGGCCTTCGCCGAGCGCATCCTGGAACAGCCCATCGAGATGCTGGATGGGGTTGAGGAGACCGTCGCCGAGCTTTCCGGCCGCTATGAGCTCGCCATCTTCACCAAGGGGCATCCCGACGAGCAGCAGATGAAAGTGGACCGCTCCGGACTGCGCAATTACTTCCGCCACACCGTCGTCGCGCGGGAGAAAGACGTCCCCGCCTACAGCCAGCTCATCACCGACAAGGGCTTCCCGAAACACGAAGCCTGGATGATCGGCAACTCGCCGAAAAGCGACATCAACCCGGCCATGGAAGCCGGGCCTGGGCGCGGTGTTCGTCCCCCATGTACGCACCTGGGAACTGGAACGCCAGGAAATTCGCCGACCCGCGGGCGCACGATTCCTGCTGATCCAAACCATCCGCGATCTGATCGAACATTTCTGATCTCCGCCTGGATCCCTTGCCGCAATCCTCTACTTCCATGCGCCTCGCCCCCTGAACTCCGCCCGGCATCGTGATATTCTGCCCGCTACAAGGAGTTCACCCATGCAACCTCAACTCAAATCCACCGGACCCGACACAAGCGGGCGCAAGAAAGCGTCCGACTTCCCTCAGGAACTGCTCGACATCTTCGACCTCTACGTGCATGGCGACATCGACCGCCGCGGCTTTCTGGACCGCGCCAAAAAGTTCGCCGTGGGCGGCGTAACCGCGGTCGCGCTGCTCGAATCGCTGGCCCCGAACTTTGCCTGGGCGCAGCAGGTCCCCGAATCCGACTCGCGCGTCAAGACCGAACACGTCACCATCCCCTCGCCCAAGGGCAACGGCGAGATCGAGTGCTACCTGGCCAAGCCGGCCTCCGGCAACGGACCCTGGCCCGCTATCCTGGTCGTCCATGAAAACCGCGGCCGCAATCCCTACATCGAGGACGTCGCGCGGCGGCTTGCCACCAACGGCTATCTCGCGCTGGCGCCGGACGGGCTCACCAGCGTCGGCGGCTATCCCGGCGATGAGGACCAGGGTCGCGCCAAATTCGGCCAGGTGGATCGCGCCAAGATGGGCGAGGATTTCATCGCCGCGGCACACTGGCTCAAGACGAACAAGCAGTCGACCGGAAAGCTCGGCGCGGTTGGATTCTGCTTCGGCGGCGGCGTGGTGAACAATCTCGCCGTGCAGCTCGGGGACGACCTCGATGCCGGCGTTCCCTTCTACGGCGCGCAAGTCTCGGACGCGGATGCAATGAAGATCACCGCTCCCCTGATGCTGCAATACGCCGAGCTCGATACGCGCCTCACCGGCGGCTGGCCGGCCTATGAACAGGCGTTAAAGAAGGCGGGTGTGGAATATCAGGCCTTCATCTATGAGGGCGCCAATCATGGCTTCCACAACGACACGACGCCCCGTTATGACGAAGCCGCGGCTAAGCTCGCCTGGAGCCGGACGCTGGAGTTTTTTAACAAGTACCTGAAGTCTTAAGAAAAATGGGGACAGATGGGATGAGACGGCTGGTTCACCTGGACAGCGATAAGCTGTGGAACGCACTCGATGAGGTGCAGAGGAGAACCAGCCATGAAGAAGAATAGCAAAATGCAGACGCGAATCAGCGAGACGGTAGGGATCGATTTGGGCGACAAGGTGAGCCGCTATTGCATCCTGGACCAGGACGGGGAAGTGGTGGAAGAAGGCAGCTTCCGGAACCAGGCAAGCTCGATCGAGAAGCACTTTAGCGGGGAGCGGCGGCGCATCGCGCTGGAAGCCGGAGCGCAATCGGCCTGGATCAGCCGGGAGCTGCAGCGGCTGGGGCACGAAGTGATCGTGGCCAATGCGCGGCAGTTGCAGTGGATTACCGCCAGCGATACGAAGAACGATCCGCGGGATGCTCACAAGCTGGCGCGTCTGGCGCGGGCCGATGTGCGGTTGCTGGCTCCGGTGGAACACCGCACGGCCGGGCAGCAAGCGGAACTGGCGGTGATTCGAGCGCGCGATGCGCTGCTGCGGTCACGCACGTTGCTGATCAACTCGGCGCGAGGTATCGCCAAGGGTTTCGGCGTGCGTCTGCCCAAGTCGATCACCAGCAGGTTTGGCCAACGCGCCATGGGGGAGTTGCCGGAGCCTTTGAAAGTGGCGCTGGGCGGGGTTCTGGAACAGATCGACGCCCTGAGCCGGCAGATCGCAGACTATGATCAGCAGATCGGTCAACTCGCCGCGCAACATCCCGAGATCGAGCGGCTCACCAGCATTCCCGGTGTCGGTACGCTAACCGGGCTTACGTTCGTCCTCACTTGCACCCAGGAGCGGAGGCGGCCAGCGCATCTAGTTTTCGCCGCGTCGACTACGCGCTTTCAAAAGCTCACCCCGGCGAAAACGGTGTCTGTCCCCCATTTTTCCTACCCCGGCGGCCGGTTAATCATAAACGTCGCCATCCCGTCAAAGAACATCCTCAGCAGCGCCGCCGCCTCCTCCGGGAGCTCGGCCTTGGCGAAGGCATTATCCATCAGCTGCATCCAGCGATCCCGAGCCGCCTGATCGATCGCGAACGGCATGTGGCGCATGCGCAGCCGGGGATGGCCCCGCTCCACGATATAGTTCTGCGGCCCCCCGAACCGGTAAATCAAAAAATCGCGCAGGCGCTGCTCGGCCCCGGCCAAGTCCTCGGCCGGATACATCGGACCCAGGATGTCATCGCCCGGCACCTGCGCGTAGAACGCCGCCACCAGCCGCTGGAACCCTTCCTCGCCGATCATCGGATAGACTTCGGTTTCGTCAATCATGCTCGAACTTTCCAGGATGCCATACCGCCTCTAGTGATCTGCGTAACGCATAGAAACCGGGAGGCGTCTGGTATGACATGAGGGCGGCGCCCACTCCCCGCCAAACCTTGGCTCCTCTGGCTGGGGCTCTTCTAGCCGGACTGCTATGGGCGACCTCTATCCTCTCTGCCCAAACCATCGTCAGCATCCGCTCCGGCATGATTTACGCCATCGACGGAGAGGTCGAAGTGGACGGAGAGCAGGTCATGATCGAGCCTCCGTTCACCTTCCCGCAACTGAAGGAGCACCAGCCGATCGTCACCCGAGCCGGTCGCGCCGAGGTCCTGCTGACATCCCAATCCGCGCTGTGGCTGGACGTCAACAGCCGCTTTTCGTTCGAAGACACGTTCCTCGAATCTACCGCGGGCGTTTTGGAGGACGGCAAGGCGATGCTGGAGATCCCCAAGGTACTCGGGGATGTGGATATCCAGATTCAGCTGGGTCCGGCCCGCGTGAAGCTCACCGACGAAGGCGTGTATCGCCTCGAATACGATGCCGCCCACAAGACCGGCCTGGTGCAGGTTCTGGGAGGCCGCGCGACTGTCACGGGATCCGGTCCGCAATCCCGCGCCATTGAATTAAAAAAGAAAAATGAGCTGCCGATTCCCTTCTCCGCCGATGACAAACCCGCCAAAATGGACCAGTTCAACAAGGACGGCCTGCATTGGTGGGCCGCCTTCCGATCCTGGTTCCTCGACTGGCAGGCCTATCACGACGGCCTGAATCGCTGGAACCACTTCCGTTCCTATCTCCCCAACCTGGAACGCAACACCACTATTTGGCCGCAATACCCCGGCCCTGGCACCCCCCATCTGGACCCCGTCCACGACCTGCATTCGGAATTCGATGTTCGCTTTGGCGACCGTCTGGAAGCGGTGCTCCTGGAGCACTGGAACGAAGACCAGGCCGGCCTCCTGTTCCACGGCGAGGGCGAGGTCGCCGTTAACGGAGCTCCGCCGCGCCACACCGTCCCGCCGTTCCTGCCCGATGGAGCACTCGTCCAAACCGGGCACGGCCGCGCGGAGATTTTGCTCGGAACCGGCGTCGCTGCCCGTCTCGATGAGTCAACCCGCATACGCTTCCTCGATCACAGCCTCGCGAGTCCGGCGCTCATCTTGGAGCAAGGCGTGCTGATGGTCGAAGTCGCGCAGAGCGCTAAGGACTCCCGCGTTCGTATCCGCTTGGGCGATACCGAGACCACGATCCTGGAGCCTGGGCTGTACCGCTTCGATGCGACCGGGCACTCGCTCAAGGTGTGGGGCGGGAAGACCTCCACCACTGCACCAACCCTGGATCGCGCCGTCAAAACCTACTCCAAGCGTGAACTCGATTTCCAGCCCATCACCTTCGCCGTCGAATTCGATACCGAGGCCGTCGAGGACGACTTCTTCCACTGGTGCGCAGACCGGTCCTTCTTTTTCTATCAGCTCACCTATTACGAGATGGTGGATTGGGAACGCGCGTTGATGGGTCCGGGGACGACCAACGTGGACCTCCGCCGCCACCACCCTTACTATCCCTATCACTACCCCACTCGCGGCCGGCCTCGCTTCCAGCGCACCAATACGGGCGAATGGCGCATTTTCTATTACATGATGTTCGTTGGGGATTCGATGCCTCCCCGCTAGCGGCCCGAATTCCGCTCGCCCGCCGGCCAAAAGCCGGCGACAAAGGGGAAACCAGGCGGGGACCACCCGGCTCAGCCGCGTCCACCCTACAAAATTCCATTTTTGGGATACGATCGGCACGCCTGAAGCATCCCCGAAATGAGCGCCCTGAGGACCTGCGTCGCCGGGAAACTTTCTGCATCGGACGGCCCTGCTGCGCGCATCTATTTTTGACGAAAGCTGTTGACGATACAGCGACTGTGCACGCGCAATTTCGCGGGTGTACCATACACGTTAGGGAACGAAGCCTGTGGTACCTGCTCGGCATCGAACGATCCTTCTCATCGCCGGGCTGCTGTGCGCTTCGCCTCTCCTTCCCGCCCAAACGGTCCTCAGTATCCGCTCCGGATTGATATACGCTATCCAAGGTGATGTGGTCGTCGACGGCCACAAGCCGAAACTGGACCCACCCGAAGTCTTCCCCCAATTGAATGAGCAGCAGCAAATCATCACGGCCAACGGCCGCGCCGAGCTCCTGCTGACCTCCCAGTCCGTGCTGTGGATCGGCCGCAACAGCCGCCTCCATTTCGAGGACACCGCGCTGGAATCGACGCTTGCCGTGCTGGAGCAAGGCATCGCGATGATCGAGATTCGGGATGTTCTCGAAGGTACCCGCATCGAAGTGCAAGCCGGCGATTCGACCGTCGCTCTGCCCGAGAAAGGTCTGTACCGGATCGAGTACGATCCCGCCTCCGATTCCGGACGGGTGCAGGTGTTGGGCGGCCGGGCTCTGGTGAGCAATCATGGCTCGCCGCTCTCGAAGCAAGTGGACCACGACCGGGAAATCGCCATCCCCTATGCGGCGGCGGATCTCCCCGTGAAAATGGCGTCGCTGAACGCCGACGGGCTCCACTGGTGGGCCAGCTTCCGGTCCCTGCAAATTGACTGGGAGAATCGGCGCCGCGGGCCGCGCAACTGGACGGGCCGCAGCTACAGTGAGCATCCCTACTTCGAAGTCCGCTACGAGAACAACGAGGGCTCGGCCGCGATCGAATATTTGAACTACCAAAAAGCCGGGTTGCTGTTCTTCCACAGTGGCCCGGTCCTGGTGAATGGGCAATCTCCGCGGCGCTTTATGCATCCGACTTCGCCCTTCCTGCCGGACGGGGCGGAGGTCACCACCGGACTCGGCCGCGCGGAGATCTTCCTGGGCAACGGCGTCACCGCCCGGCTTGACCATGACGCCCGATTGCAGATAGTGGACAACAACACGGACCATCCCGCAATCGCCCTGGCGCAGGGCTCGATGTTTCTGGAAGTCGCTAAGACGGGTGAGGATTCGCGCGTGCGAATCCGCGTCGGCAACACCACCACCACAATCCATAAGAACGGGCTCTACCGCTTCAATGCCGACAATGCATCGCTGAAGGTCTGGGGAGGAGAGACGTCCACCACCGCCGGAAACACGCATGCGGTGCGGACCCGCTCCGGACGAACCCTGGATCTGCTTTCCCTGGCCGAGCCCGAGAAGTTCGATCGCGAGGAAGCCCAGGATGCCCTGTTTGAATGGAGCGCCCAGCGCTCGTTCCTACTGTTCACCATCGCCAACAACACCATGGTCGATTGGACCCGGGGCACCTTCATGAACCGGGCGATGCATGATTTCTACGAGGAGCGGGCCTACCTACGCCGCCGCCGCGGCCGCCGCGGTTCGGAAGACGTTTACCTGTTCCGCTTCTAGCGCCCATCTGGGCGAGGTTCCGCACTCAAACCGAATCGAGCGCACAGGCGATCTTCAGCCGTCATGTGCGTTTCGGAAAAAGGCGGCGCGGATATTCCTGTCCGCGACCCATCCGCGGGGGTGCAAACCGGCGCTACCTTACATCGCGCCACATCAGCTCCGCATCCGATCTCCGCACATAGTTCGCATCGATCGCGATCGGATCCTGCCCGCGTCCCGCTCGTAGCTCCAAGGCCGCGATCCTCGCGATCGCCTCGGCCAATTCCCTGGGCGCGGACGTTACCTTGCGTCCCGGCGCATCCACCACATAGCCGTTGGTGACGATCTCGGCATCCTCCGGCAGCGAGGCCAGCCACGGCGCGAACTTTGAGACGACTTCTTCCCCCTGGAGTTCCAATTCTCCGCTGGCCAGTCTCCGATACAACCCGCCAAAGATATCCCCCCGCCGCGCGTCCATCACCGGAGCCCGCAACTCTTCCGTTCCGAACCAGGCCAGCGCCGCCAGATTCGAAACTGGCACCACCGGCTTCTGCAACGCCTCGGCAAGCCCTTTCACCGTCGTCAATCCGACGCGAACTCCAGTGAACGATCCCGGCCCGGCCGCCGAAGCGAAGCAGGAAACATCGGCCAGCGCCACTCCATGCCGAGCGAGCAAGTCTTGAATCGCCGTAAAGATGACCTGCCCATATCCATCCGGCGCATGGAGCGGCTTCAGTTCCAGCAGCTTCTGCGGTTCCGGATCCAGAAGCGCCAGGCTCCCAAACGGACCAGTCGTATCAATTGCAAGGATCATTGCGCCAGAATCATCTCTTCAATATTTTCAGGGAAGCGAGCGTCACTCGGTCAGCCGGATCGCGCGGTCCACCGAATACGCCTTGCCGAACTTATTCAGTAGTTGCACCCGCAGGCTCAGCACGCCCGGACCTTGCTCGGTCAAAATCTTCGGCAGCCGCAGTTGTCCGGACTGCCCGGTGCCCACCACACGAAATCCGCCGCGGCCGCTGGCGAGCTCCACCGTCCACTCCACCAGCAGATCCCGAGTCGCAAGACTGCCGCGCGTCACCTTCAGTTCATAGAAATTCGCTACCCGCAGCGAAAGATCACCCTTCGGTAACGCGACCTCATACGGAGTTTCACTGGCGCGCGTCTCGACCTGCTGGACCGAAGGCACCAGCGCATCGAACTTGTAGCTGCCGAGCAGGTCTTTCTTCTTGCCTTCGCGCGAAACCCGCAACACCCAATCGTGATCCCCCGGCGGCGGCTCAGCAGAGAAGACCTCGTCGTTGAACCCGTCGCCGTCGATCCGCTCACCCGTCGCCGGATCCATCCACAACACATCGTAGCCGTGCTTTTCCACGTGGAGTTCCACCGGACCCGGCTTCGGTACATACACGATATACTCCAGCGCCGGATACGCCAGCGCCCGGCCGCCATCCAGATCGAAATACGGCTCCAGGTTCCAATACCGGGCCTCGCCCATCAGGTCCGCCCAGGCGCGCATTTCCTGCTCCTTGCCGGGCCACTCAATGGTCGCCTCCGGATACTGCCCGTTCATGGTGGCGTTCCACAGATCAGCCCGCGAGGCCATCGCCATATTCAAACCCGGCAAATGATAAAACTGATGCTCCACTGCCCCGACGTTGGGATCGACCGTGCCATAGCTCAGCATGGTCATCGGGACTTCCGGATCGTTTGGATCCCCCAGCAGCGAGGCCGAGGTCATCTGCGCCATCGATGTCAGCGGATGATGATACGGATCGCTCGCCGCAATCGCCTCGGAGACCCCGCGCGCCAGTTCCCACCCATCCCCAATCTCCTCCGGAATCGTCTCAAACGCGGGAATCCCGGCCCAGGTGACATTGAACGCCCCAAACCGCGCAACCAGCTCCGCGACATCGCGTTCCCGTTGCCGCCGGGAACCTTCCGGAACCGGCAGGACCAGATCCGCAACAAAACCCTGATCGTTGATTGCGCGAATCCGCTCCGCCGCCGCATCCAAATCGCTATCCTTGTCGATCACCACCCGGAGATGGGTGAACCCCTGCTCCCGCCGAGCCTTCAGCACAGCCGCGAACTGCTCCGGCGTCACTTGCAAGAAGTTCTCGACTTCGGCGCCCATCCATAGGTGCTGCAACTGATTGCCTTGCGTCTGGAAATGATGCAGGAGCGCGGTCTGAACAAATCCCGGCGCATCGGATTCGGTCCCGGTAACATGGCCCACGCGCCCGTCCAAGCGGTCGACGCTGGTCGTGATCCGGTAATCCCACTGGCCGATTTCATTCGGCGCGACGCGAATCACCCAGCGCCCCGGAGCCTGTCGAAACCCTTGAATGGCGAGCGTATCGCGATGCGGCGAGCGGAACTCGGCGCGCAACTCCGTCCGTGAGTTGTCCTCATCCGGACTTAACGGGAAAATGAGCTCGCAGGTCCTCCAGACGGGCGCCGAGCAGGTAGGTAACTGATCTTGTGCCCACGCGGGGATGGCCAATCCCACCAGCAGCAGCAGCCACGTGATGCGAAGCATTCCGGGCATGGGACCCATTTTATCGCGCGAGCCGGCAAGCCCGCGCGATCGTCCCATGTCCGCTTTGGAATCTATGCGATACGGAATAGCGCTACGCCCAATGATCAGGCTTAATCGGCAACCCGTGAGCTCTCAGGAAGGACAACTTATCCCAGTAGCCGCGTTGAAAGGCGATCTTCCCGTCGATGCAGCGGAAGAATCCGCAACCCCGTACGCCGAATGGATCACTCCACTCCAAAATTGCCCAGTCATCCACTTCAAACAGGTTCTCGATTCGGCACACCATTTTGGTGCGCCGGAATTCTTCCTCAAACATCCGGTGGATCGCCGCCCGGCCCGCCACTGGGTTCTCGGCAATCTGATGATTTACTGCGGTTTCCGTGTAAAAACTCGCCAGTTCGCGAGCATCCCCGCGATTGTACGCGGCCACCCAGGAGGTAACCACTGCTGTGGGACTCATCTGCTGACTCCTGCTCCGCGAGGTGAGAACATCCGCCGCCCCGTCCAGGTATCCAGTCATTTGCGCCATCGTTTTTCTCTTTTGACTCCCTTAGTTGGTGCTTTCGCCCCTGACGCCACCAGTCCGGCGCCCCCCCTGGAGCGAAACACTACTTCTCTTACCGACGCAATCCTTCCGCAATGCGTTACCAGAAGATTGCGCAGATATCACCCGCATGCTATTTTCTACGGAGCACCTCGCAAAGGAGTTCCAAAAATGTCCTTTTTCCCTGTACTCCCATCGCAGAACCATCCACGGCGCCTGGCGCGCTATACCAGCCTGGGCGCCGCGCTGTTGGCCGCCGGGATCGCTTTGATTTTTCTCGCCGGCAATGCTCCGGCTCAACCTCAGGGGAAAGGCAAAGGAAAAGCCAAAGCTCGGCCGCAGCCGATCAAAACCACGGTCATCGCGGACGGGATGGATCACCCCTGGAGCATGACGTGGCTGCCGGATGGCGACATTTTAGTCACCGAACGCTCCGGCCATCTTCGCCGGATCCATGACGGGAAACTGCTCGCCGAACCGGTCGCGGGCGTACCCGCGGTACATGCCGTTCGGCTTTCTGGGTTGATGGAAGTCTTCCTGCACCCTGACTTCGCCAACAACCACTATATCTATCTAACCTACACCCGCGACATCGACAAAGACACGGGAGCGGTGGCGACCACACTCGCACGCGGACGTTATGAGAACGGCAAGATCGTCGACATGCGCGACATCCTGGTCGCCGACACCTGGCCCGGCAACGGCGGATCGGGCTCCCGCGCCCTGTTCGGGCCGGACGGCATGATCTACATGACCACCGGCGCCTCCAACGGAGAGGCGGCTCAGGATCCCTTGAGCCTGCGTGGCAAGATCCTCCGGCTGACCGACGATGGCGGCCCCGCCCCCGGCAATCCCTTTGAAGGCATGCCCGGATACCGTCCCGAAATCTATTCCATGGGACATCGCAATTCCCTTGGGCTCGCCTTCAATCCCTATAGCGGCGAGCTGTGGAGCGACGAGAACGGTCCCTACGGCGGCGACGAGGTGAATCGCATCCGTCCGGGCGGCAACTACGGCTGGCCCTACGTCAGCTTCGGCACCGACTACGCCAACTCCACCGAGGGCAATCCTCCGCTCACCACGCACCGCGATGGCACCATCGATCCCGCCATCCACTGGAACCCGTCCGTCGCGCTTTCCGGCATGATGTTCTACAACGGCGACAAGTTCCCGGCCTTCGATCGCAACCTGTTTGTCGGCGGGATGCTGGGCGGCGCCATCCAGGGCGTCGGCCACCTGGAGCGCATCATCCTGGATCAGAACTGGAACGAGACCGGCCGCCAGACGCTGCTGGCCGACCTCGGCGAACGCATCCGCGATGTCCGCCAGGGCCCGGACGGCTACATCTACGTCCTCACCGATGAAAACGACGGCAAGCTGATCCGCCTGGAACCGACCCGGTAGCTCCAAACCAAGTGGCGCGGATCTCCGCATCCGCGTCCGTTCGCCGGGCTGGGAAAGCCCGATGCGACGATTCCTGGACCGCGCACAACGGCGGGCTTCCCTGGGGGGCCGGGGTTCACCCGGCGGGAGGCGTTCCGCCTCCCACTCCGCGAAGCGTGAATCAAACTAGCGACGGGTTTGTTCCCCGTCGACTTGGAACGGGCCCCACCCGAAGCGGGCCCGAACCAAGTGGCGCGGATCTCCGCATCCGCGTCCATTCGCCGGGTGGGAAAGCCCGATGCGACGATTCCTTGGCCGCGCACAACGGCCGACTTCGTCTGTGCGCTCCCTTTTCAGAAGCGCAAGCGGCAGCGCGCGCCCAACGCACCTATCCACGATCCATACACCCCTCCCGCTCGCTACACCTTCCCGGATGCGCATGCGATACCACCTCTGCGCTGGCGTGGTCAGCACGGGCGCCACGGCAGGGCCTGTAAGAAACTCGTTCACCTCATAATCCTCAAATCGAGGCTCCTACAACGTCCGTTTGCGCGAAGGCGAGGGGATAGACCAACCAACAAGAACGACAAGTCTAATGGGCTTCGCAGTCACTGTCTGACCGTTACGAAGGCTACTCCACTGCCGCGGCCCGCTCCGGCTGGATCAACCACCACACGCCGGCCGCCACCGCATACAAGCCCGCCAGCACGATCAGCGGCAGTTCCCAATCCCCGTAGCGGTCGACGATGTAGGCCAGCACGATCGGGCTCAGCGCACCGCCGATGTTCCCCGAGGTGTTCATCATCGCGCCCACCAGCCCGGCATTTTCACCGCCCAGCGAAATGGCCGTGTTCCAGCTCGGCGCCAGCACGACCATCGACAGCGCGCCCGCCACCGCGATCATCAACCCCGCCACCTCGGCGTTCTCCATCTGCGTCCCGATGTACAGAATCACCGCCGCCAGGGCATACGGAACCGACCCCATAAGCCGGTACCCCAACTGGATGCCGACCTTCTTCGCCAGCCAGTCCGTTGTCATGCCGCCCGAGATATCCGCCACCGTACTCAGCAGCAGCGGCAACCCGGAAAAGATCGCGAGTTCGGCGCCCCCCATTCCCCGCCACTCGCTCAAATACGTGGGCAGCCAGGTAATAAAGAAATAAAAACCGTAGGTATTGGCGACGTATTGAATACACAGCGGAAGCACGCTGGGGATCTTGAACCCTTCGGTCCAATGCGGGCCCGAATGCGAGTGTGTAATACCGCGAGTCGCCTCGATCATCTCCGCCTCGGCGTCGTTGCACAAAGGATGCTCTCGCGGCTCGTCCCGGAACCAGCGGTAAAAAGACAGTGCCCAGATGAACCCCACGCAGCCGAACAGAACGAAAATTGCGCGCCAGTTGAGATACAGTGCGATCCAAGCCACGGCCGCCGGTGTTAATCCGCCCGCCAGATGCGCTCCGGCAAAGAACACTCCCTGGACCCTGCCGCGCTCGGTCACCGGCACCCACCGCGAGAAAATTCGCGCCGCATTCGGCCACGCTCCCGCCTCTCCGATGCCGAACAGGAAACGCACCGCCAACATCGACGAATAGCTGAACGCTGTCGCCGTGAAGATCGTGAACGCCGACCACCAGGCCACGATTCGCGTCAGCACCTTGCGCGACCCGATGCGATCCGCCCACGCCGCCGTCGGCATTTCAAACGCCGCATAGGCGATCGTAAAGGCGCTGAACACGTACCCCATCTGGATCTCGCTCAGCCCGAGATCCTGCATAATGTTCGGCGCGACCACGCCGATCGTCACCCGGTCCAGATAGGTCACGCCCGCCATTGCAACGGCAAAGGCGACCACTTTGTAACGAACCCTGGTCGGCGTCACCTGCCCACCGAACCCGCGCGGCCCATCCTTGGGGAGCGTCTGCGGCGTGCTCAAAGGACCACGCCCCGTGTGATGTGTGTACGGCTGAGATTATTCAAGCTGTCTAACCTTTGGGCGAAAGGACCTCTGCGGGAATGAGCTTCGCTCGCCAGAAAAAGAACCGCGTGGAATTATATCGAACTGGAGACTTCCTCGGCGCGCTGCGGTCTCCGCGCAGTGGTGCGGGGCCGTGCCCCGCCTTGGCGGTGTATGACGCCGCCCCACATCCCTTAACCCGCAGAAACTCGGCTGTGCGCTCGATTTCCCGAGCGAGAGCAGAGGCTCCTAACTCCTGTCTCCTGTCTCCTGTCTCCTTGTTTCCACTACCGCCCCGAGCACTTCCTCCACATCCACCCCCTCAGCGTTCTTATACCCCGCGAGTCGGTCCCACAGCTCCTGCGCCCCTTTGTGAAACTCGCCCGGCAACCCCGCCGCTTCCATCGTCTCCGCGATCTCGCGCATCTCCGCCCCGAACCGCCACGCCTTCGGCACTGTGACCTGCATCTGCCGCTCCACCGCCTCATACGACGGACCGCTCCGCGCCCAATGCCGCTTCAAATCCTCCAGCACGCCCATTTCCTTCGCCGCCGCCAGAATCGTGATCGCCAACGCGCGCGTCGCCTTGGTCCAGCCGCCGTAACACATCTTCAGTGCCGAAGCCTGCCCGACCTCCCGACCCACGATCTCAGTCTCCAGCGGACCCGCCGCGAACAATGGCGCCAACTCCTCCGCGCGAGCCCCGGAAAGATTCAGCCACGTCTGATTCCGCTCGGTCGGCGGCGTCCCGATGATTCCCCCATCCACAAACCCGATCCCCGCCGCCTCCATCTTCCGCGCCATCTGCTGCACCCGCCGCGGCGCGACTGCATTCGCATCACAATACAGCCCGCCAAACCCGGCCGCGATCACCGCATCCGCCACCTGCTCGGCAAACTCCGGCGGACACACCGAAACGATCACTGGTACCCGCCAGCACAGATCACCGACCGATCCCGCATCCTGCAACCCGGCGTCTTCGGCCCGCTTACGGCTCTCCGGACCCCGTCCGTCAGAGGCCCAATAGACCTCGCAACCACTGTTGACAGCCGTCTTCGCGACCGCCGTTCCCATCTTTCCCGGGTGCAGAATCCCGAGTTTTTTTTCTAGGACCATGCCCATGAGTGTACCCCCGAACGCGTACCCTGTAGGTTTTACACCCGGTACCAAAGACGGAAATAGTCTGGTTTGCGCACCGGAACGCCTTCCCTTTCAAAAACAATGAGTTCCAGTCGAAGAATCCCTTCCCGCTCAACCGCAAAATATCCCCAAAGTTCTCCGATGCCTACTCCTCAAAGGTTCTAAAGAGTAGCAGTCGGGTACCCAGCGGGTTTGGGAGTAATGGGCCCTCTCGGCATGCGCCTCCTCTTCGCATACTGGACTCGCCGTGAAACTCAGATTTTTCCTATCATCGACATTCCTTGCGTTCGGCTCCCTCCTCGGAGGCTTGACGCAGCCTGCCCACGCCGCCACCATCACCGCCGCCACGGTCTACACCGTCACCGACCTCGGTAATCTCGGTGGCCACGTGGCCACCGCCCGCGCGCTCGCACCCAACGGAGGGACTGCCGGCGTCGCCACGACCCCGGACGGCAACCGCGAAGCCTTCGTCACCAATGAGGCCGGCATGCGCGTCCCGGTCAACACCCCCGGCGACATGGCGACCGCCTCCGGTATCAACAACAGCGGACAGGTCTCCGGAACCCAGTGGATGAACGGCCAGGCCTACGCCACCTTGTGGGGCTCCACCGACGCGACCTATCGGCTACTCGCCGGCCCGGGCTCCTATGGGAATGCCATCAATGCCTCCGGCCAGGTCACCGGCATGATGACGGTCGGCGGCGAAGGCCACCTGTTCACCACCGGGCCCGACAACACCGTCATTGACCTCGGCACCATGCCGGGCGGCGCGTGGTCCTCCGGATATGGCATCAACAGCGTGGGCGACATCGCCGGCTATGCGATGATCGGCTCCCATGCGCAGGCCTTTGTTTGGGATGCGAAGGACGGCTATTCCGCGCTCCAAGGGCTTGGCGGGCACAACAGCTACGCGATGGGGATCAACGATGAGGGCAGCACGGTTGGCAGCGCGCAGTTGAGCTCCGGCTACATGCGAGCCGTCCTATGGCTCAACGGCGTCGTCCAGGACCTGGGCACGCTAGGTGGCAAGAATAGCTACGCCTATGGCGTCAACAATGATGCTCAGGTGGTCGGCTATTCCTTCACCTCCGACGGCAAACAGCACGCCTTCGTCTACACCAACGGACTGATGCTGGACCTGAACTCGCTGATCTCGCCGAATAGCGGCTGGGTGCTGAATCAGGCCTTCTCCATCAATGACGCCGGCCAAATCGCCGGTACCGGTCTGCTCCACGGAAAGGTGCACGCCTTCCGCTTGGACCTGAACGAACTCCTCGCGGAGACCTTCGGATTCTCCGGACCGGGCGGATTCAGCGGACCCAGTGGACCCAACGGTCCGAGCGGCCCACATTCCGGCGGCGGACCCGGCTACCCCTTCCCCACCGATGTCTCCACCGTCCCGGAGCCGGGAAGTGGGATGCTCGCGCTGGCCGGCGTTGCGCTGATTATGATTGGCGCCGCGGGAACTCGGCGGTCGCGAAATTAAGTCGGGAAACAAGGTGGCGCGGATCTCTGCATCCGCGATTCGCCGGGCCCAGAGCCCCCTGCGCCACTTTGCCTGATCGAAAGCGCAACGCTCCGCTCCCCGCGCCAGCCCGGCAAACCCAAGTGGCGCGGACATTCCTGTCCGCGTTTCTATGTCGTTACGCTCGACGTATAACAAACCCGTCGCTACTTTTTGAACCGAGCACAACGGATCGCACTGCACGTGAGCTGCGCAAAGATGCGGAGCACCTTCGGAACCGCGCGCGTCAGCAAGCGCAACGCACCCGGCCATCATCCACACCGCTCCCCGCGCAGCGCCACGGCTCCTGTCTCCTGAATCCGGCGTTACCATGAAGATATGGAAAAACCAGGAAGCCTAGTTTGGTTTTTAGCGGGCGCCTCCATCGGAGCCACCATCGCCCTGCTCTACGCCCCCAAGCCGGGAAAGGTCACGCGCCGATATCTGGAGAAACAGACCCGCGCCGGCGGACGCGCGCTGAGCAAGGTCGGCCGCGACGCCCTGGACAAGGGCCGCGACCTCTATGACCGCGGACGCAGCATGGCCGATGAGATCGCCGATGAAACCTCGGATCTGGTCGAACGTGGCCGGCAAGCTCTGACGCGCTCCTAAAACCGCGCAATGATCCGCGCGATTCGGGTCGCCGGCGGCTCGCACGGAGTTTTGCGCCTGTCCGCAATCCTCCGAGCCCTGCGACGTTCGGCGATCCGCGCACGGGACCCCGCGCGCCGTGACTTCTGAGCAGAATTCCCGATGCACCGCCGTCCGCAACAGCGGTAACCTATGGGGAACGCATTGAGGTCGGATTGAGATCGCATCAAGGTCCATGACCTTTGCGGGCGGGTCCACCGGCCGTGCCGGGCGCATGCGACAAGTATCCCGTCGGTGCGCGCCCTCGGCCCCCGAACCCTAGAAACCGAGGCTGCATCTGTCCACTTCCAACGTAACTGGCCCCCACGCAAGCGAGACCATCGCGCCGGAGCAACCTTCGCAAGGCATCTCGCAGGGTGTGGTGCGCCTGATGGCGATCAGCGTGGGCGTGGTCGTCGCCAACCTCTACTACGTGCAACCGGTGCTGCCAGACGTCGCGCGCGAGTTCGGGCTCAGCGACGCGCAGGCCGGCCTGCTCCCCATGCTCTCCATGGCCGGCGTCGGAATCGGCCAGGTGCTGTTCGTCCCGCTGGGCGACATCCGCGAGCGCCGCCGCCTGATGCTCACCATCATCATCGCCGCCGCCTTCATCCTGGCCATGAACGCCATCGCGATGAACGGCATCTGGATGATGGTCGCGACGTTCTTCCTCGGCATGACCGCCGCCTGCAACCACATCACGATCCCCTTCGCCGCGCACCTGGCCTCACCCGAACAACGCGGCCGCGTGGTCGGCACCGTCATCAGCGGACTGCTGATCGGCGTGCTGATCTCGCGCGCCTGGTCCGGTTGGATCGGCGAGGAATTCGGCTGGCGCTGGGTCTTCTGGATCGGCACCATCTTCATGCTGGCGCTGGCGGCGCTGCTGCTCCGCTTCCTGCCCAAAAGCCAACCAACCATGAAGATGACCTACCCGCAACTGCTGGCCTCGGCCGTGCCGTTGTGGCGCAATCTTCCGGTGCTGCGCCAATCGGTGCTGGTCAATGGCGTGATGTTCGGCGTCTTTAACGGATTCTGGGCCGCGATGGTCTTCTTCGTCGAGGGTCCGCCGTACTTCTACACCAGCAAGGGCGCCGGCATGTTCAGCCTGATCGGAGCCGCCGGAGCCATGTGCGCCCCCTTCGCCGGCCGTCTGGCCGACAAGCGCGGAGGCCGTGAAAACGTGCTCGCCGCGATCCTCACCATGGTGGTCTCCTTCATCATCATGGGCATTTTCGGAACCAACCTCGCCGGCTTCGTCGTCGGCATCATTCTGCTCGACCTCGCCATGCAATTCGGCCACGTCACCAACCAAACCCGCATCTATGCGCTGGCTCCGGAAGCCCGCAGCCGCCTCAACATGATCTACATGACGTTCTCGTTCGGCGGAGCCTCCATCGGCTCCTCGCTGTGCGTCTACATCTGGACCGTCTGGGGCTGGTGGGGTGTATGCGGCTTCTCTCTGGTGATGCTCATCATCATGCTGGCGGCCTGGTGGTGGCTCCAGAACCGCCATCGAGCGGCCGAAGCCGCCGCGGCCTAACCCGGGCAAGTGCGCTTCCCAACGGAATCGGCGTTGGGGGGGCCGGGGTTCACCCGGCGTAAGGACTTCAGCCTTACAATTCGCGAAGCGTCTTCGCCACTCCCTGCGCCAGCACCACAAACCCGGTTGAAGCGCACAGGCGTTTTGCAGCCGTTGTGCGCGGATAAGAAAACAGTGGCGCGGATCTCCGCATCCGCGACCCCATGTGGGGCGAGGTTCACCTTCCGGAGGGCTCAGGCTGCGCAGCAGTCAGCTCTCCCGGGCAGTACCCGCGGACTGCAACCCCTTCCCTGCAAGCAACCACCATCTGTCACCACACAGCCATGTGGGGCGAGGTTTAGCTTGCGGAGGGCTCAGGCTGCGCAGCAGTCAGCCCTCCCGGGCAGCACCCGCGGACTGCAACGCCATCCCTGCAAGCAACCACCATCTGTCACCACACAGCCATGTGGGGCGAGGTTCAGCTTGCGGAGGGCTCAGGCTGCGCACCAGTCAGCCCTCCCGGGCAGCACCCGCGGACTGCAACGCCATCCCTGCAAGCAACCACCATCTGTCACCACACAGCCATGTGGGGCGAGGTTCACCTTCCGGAGGGCTCAGGCTGCGCAGCAGTCAGCCCTCCCGGGCAGTACCTGCGGACTGCAACGCCATCCCTGCAAGCAACCACCATCTGTCACCACCGAACCGCCAGACGATAGTCTGCGGGCCCGCCGGCAATCCACCTCGCTCCACGCGCCAGCGCCACAACCTCAAACGAAGCGCAGAGGCGTCCGACAGCCGTTGTGTTCGATCAAACAAAGGAGGGTGGGCTTTAGCCCGCGCGGCGCTTCAGCGGCGCCAGTAAGCAAGGTGCGACTAACGACTTTTCCCCAACCGCCATCCCCCACCCCCTTAACCACATCGCGTTTCACTCCAGGACCCACCCGCACCACCCCCTGCTACCTTGCACGCCATGGAGGTTGGGTGCTCCCGCATAGGAGAACCCAGCCCGACCGAGCCTCCTCTGAGCAAGGCTCTGCTTGGTGCTTACCGGCGCCGGCATCCGAACTCATGGGGCAAATCGCGGCGACTCGAGTAAGCCGCGGCGGTCTGCGCGCTATGCTGGCCCGCCGGAGCAAGTATCCGGTGCTGCTGCCCGCGGCAGGTTAAAGTCCGTGGGAGCTGTCCTCGGTGGCAGGGTAAATCGGCCGGGCTGCGCGTCATCGCAGCATAATTCATTGGCCCTGCGCTGTAGCAGGCTAAACCGCAGATAGGGAGCGCTTCCGAAACCACTTACACAAAGGAAACGAGACACAGAAGAAACAACGACGACACACAGAACCGCGCGCGTCAGCAAGCGGGCAAATGCTTGCTCGACGACCCACGTGGCGCGGGGCCATGCCCCGCGAAATGACGCGAGAGATTTGTTGCCAGTCGAGCGCACAGGCGACCTTCAGCCGTTGTGCGCGATCAATCCAGGTAGCGCCGGGGCTCCAGGCCCGGCGAATAGTCGCGGATGCGGAGATCCGCGCCACCTGAGGCCCTGCCCCGCGAAGCAGCGAAGCAGCCCATCTTCCGCGGAGCCGAAGAAACAACGTAGCGACTCGGATACCGATAGCCCCACCACACCCGCAATTTCTTCGCCTGAGGAGCGCCCGCCTCCGCTCGAATGTAATTTTTTTCCCTCCGAACTGCATCGCCGAAACCGCCTCTGCCCCTACCGCGTATCACCACTAGGGGAGCGTGTCAGGTGAGTCTCAATATTGAATCCACGAAGCTCGTGGCCGGGCTGCTGGGAGGCATCCTCGGTGGCATGCTGGGCGCCGGAGTGGTTTGGTTTACCATCCAGGACGAAATTGAGCACCCTCGCCCTCAACCTGAAGTGATCACGGCCGCCGAAGCGCAAAGCACTCCCGCCACCCCGCGCCCCGAGCTCTCCCAGCCAATCGATGTCCTCGAAGGACGCGCCGCGCTCCAGCCAACCGAGCCTCGCCGCCCCTCCCGCGGAGTCGCGCCCCAGCCACGGCCCCGCACCTTTGTGCCACCCGAGCCCGTCGAGCCGGAATCCCCGCCGCCCGTAATCGCGGAGACCTTGCCCCCGGCTTCCGTCGAGCCTGACCTCACGGCATCCGCCCCGCCTGACCTCCCCACAGAGATGGCTTCCCTGGACACGTCTGCGGGAGAAGCCACCCAGCTCCCCGCCCTGGATATGGCTCCGCCTCAGCCGCGGAGCCTCACCATCCCCGCCGGCACTCTGATCGGGGTGCGCCTGAGTGAATACCTCGACAGTGACCGCAACATCGCCGGCGATTCCTTCCAGGCAACCCTATCCGATCCCGTCGTGATCGACGGCTGGGTGATCGCCGAACGCGGGGCCATCGCCTACGGACGCGTCGTGGATGCGGAACGGGCCGGACGCATTCGCGGTACCTCCGCGCTCGCTATTCGGCTCGAAAGCTTTGAGGGCAATGACGGCCAGCGAGTCTACGTCAACACCGCGACCTTCACCAAGAACGGCGCGACCTCGAAGAAACAGGACGCGGCAAAGGTCGGCATGGGAGCGGCGATCGGCGCGGCTCTCGGGGCGATCCTCGGTGGGGGCAAAGGCGCCGCCATCGGAGCCGCGACCGGTGGAGCCGCCGGCGGTGGCGCGGTGATCGCAACGCGCGGAAAAGCCGCCGCATTGGATCCGGAAACGCGCCTTCGCTTCCGCATCGATAAGCCGGTGACGATCACGGAACGGTAGGGACGGAACCGCCATGCGTCAGCATGCGGGCCAACGGACAAGGAGCGCTAAGCCCGACTGGACGTTCTACAACCGGTCGTTGGGATTAGTGGGAACTGTGGTCGTGTCGCGGCGGCGGGGCGGCGTCACGATCTCAAAATCGTCCGGCGTGAACTCAATCACCCGTACCTGACCGCGTTCGCCGAGCGGACCAATCTCGCGCCCATTCAGCCGCACGTCGATGCCGCCGGCGTTGCCCACCCGCATGCGAGCTTCTTCCATGCCCGTGAGCGTCTTGGTTTCGCTGGGCCGCAGGATGCCGGAAAAAATCCGCTTGCCGTTGCTGGTGATCGACAGCCACGTCTCTTCGGTCGCCGAAAGCCGCAGCACCACGCTTTGCGATCCATCCGCGTTGGTCTCGGTGGTCACGTCGACATTCCCGGGCTCTGGCTCCGGGGCCACGGCCGAAACCGCGGTGGGCGTTTCCTCGACAGGAGGCGTCTGCTGACGCTCGGTCCACCAGGCGTAGAAGCTCGAGCAAACCAGCAACACCACAACCAGGCCGAAGATGGCCGAGAAACCCAATCCGCGGTCGGAAATGTCGAGCTTGTTGGCCGCCTCCAGCACCGGGTCCGGCATGCGGATCACGCCACGCCAGACGCTGCCGGAATGGGAGGGAACCTCGGACGCCGCCCGCACCCCGGAAAGTTCGGGCTCGGGCTTCGAGGCGGCAATCAGCTCCCGGGCGCCTTTGAGCAGCGGCTCCGGGTCGAGCCCCAAGAGCGTAGCATACTGTTTTACGAAGCTCTTATAGAAGAAATCTCCAGGAAGACTTGCAACATCATCCGCTTCAATGGCTTGGAGGTACTGGGTAGTGATACAAAGTTCCTGGGCAACCGAAGCGACAGGTTTTCCCTGCGCTTCGCGCTGGTTCCGGAGGATGTCTCCAACCGATTTCATAGAGACGTTGCGATTTGGCAGATCAGGAGACAGACGCGGGCCGTTCCAGACCAAGAGATATCATAATACAACACGATGCAAGTCCCGTGGGGGATACACCCCCAACTGATGGAAAGGTGGACCTTTTAGCGGTGGAGTACCAGGACTCCCAGCCGCAGGCCCAGGTACGCGTGGTGGTGGTGAACTGGAACCGCCGGGAGCTGCTCGCGCTCTGCCTGGAATCGCTGGCCGCCCAGACTCATCCATCGTATGAGGTTTGCGTGGTAGATAACGGATCTACCGACGGTTCCGCCGATTTCGTCCGCTCGCTGGCAGTGGAGTATCCGGTTCCGCTGCTGCTGATCGAAAATCAGGAGAATCGGGGTTTCTGCGCCGCCAACAATCAGGGTTTCGCCGGCGCCCGCACGGAGTTCCTCGCGCTGCTGAATAATGACGCCGAAGCTGATCCGGGATGGCTCGCGGCATTGCAGTCTGCAATTACGCAAAGAGAGCGTGTCGGTATGGCGGCCTCCAAGATTCTGGTGTGGGAAGATCCGTCGCGGATCGATAAGTGCGGACATCTGATCTATCTGGACGGACAGAATCGTGGCCGCGGCACCGGACAGCGCGATGAAGGGCAGTTCGACCAGGTGGAAGAGGTCCTGTGGCCGGACGGATGCGCGGCCATGTATCGCCGTGCGATGCTAGAGGACGTTGGCGGCTTCGATGAAGATTTCTTCGCCTACGCCGACGACGCGGAGCTTGGCCTGCGGGCACGGCAAGCCGGATGGGGCTGCCTTTACACCCCCCACGCGGTCGTGCGGCATCGGCGCGGACAGTCGCTGGGGGTAGCCTCGGCGAGGCGCCTGACGCTGATTGAACGCAATCGCATCCTGCTGGCGGTTAAGCTGTTTCCTTTACGGTTGCTGTGGGCAAACGGAGCGTATCTTCTCGCGAGGATCGCCGCCGGCGCAAGCGCGGCGGTTCGGAATCGGGGAGAGATCCGTCACTATCAGGGAACGGCGGGGAAGCTGCGGGCGGGGGCGGCGTTCCTGAAGGGATGGCTCACGGCGATTCCGCTGCTGCCCAAAATGGTCGCCAAGCGCCGGGCGCTGCGGGCGAAACGGCGATTGAGTCCGCGGGAGCTGACCGCGTTGCTCAAGCGCCACCGCATCAGCTTGAAGGAACTCTCCGAGCACGCCAACTAGCGCCGGCCTCGGCGCCTGTTCCGCCCAAAGAACTTGCGGGGGAATTCACCGGTTCGGTGCGGATGCCTCAGGCCGATCTGCAGCCGTCGTTATTTGCTCCAACCCCATCACCAAAGGAAGCCGCGTCTCGCGAATCCGAAAGCGAACCTCCGCCGGAGAATGCCGATCCGGCCACGAACCTGATGGCCCCGCCGCCGGTGACGCAAGCGGATCCCTGCCCGGCCTGTGAGGAAACCGACGTCCGGGTGCTGTTTCACGCAACCGACCTGCTGTATCACACCACCGACCAGGTGTTTCGCGTGGTCGAATGCCGCCGCTGCAACCTGATTCGCCTGGATCCGCAGCCGTCACCGTTGGAGCTGCGCCACTACTATCCGCCGACCTATTGGTTCCACGGAGAGGAGCCGTCCGGTGGGAAACTCAGCCTGCAGGAACGCTACCGGCGCTTCGTGCTGCGCGATCATCTGCACTTCATTGAGCAGGCCGTGAACTCTTCCGGCGCGAAAGGGACGGTGCTGGACGTCGGCTGCGGAGGCGGATTGATCCTGCAGATGCTGGAAGACCGCGACCGCATTCGCAAGGCGGGTCCGTTCGCGGGACTGGATTTTTCCCTCGATGCGGCTTATGTCGCCTGGCATAAGCATCAGGTCCCGGTGACCTGCGCAACGCTGACGCGAGCGCCGTTCAAACCTGGGTCGTGCGCCGCGGTGACGATGTTTCACGTGCTGGAGCATCTCTACGATCCGGGAGCCTATCTCGATGCCGCGCATGAGCTCCTGGCGCCAGAGGGCCGGTTGATCGTGCAGGTTCCGAATGCCGCCTGTTGGCAGTTCCTGTTGCTGGGCGACCGGTGGAACGGGATCGATGTGCCTCGGCACCTGATCGACTTCCGCGCCTCGGACCTGGACGCGCTGCTGGACGCCTGCGGATTTGAGCCCGTGCGGCACAAGCATTTTTCGCTGCGCGACAATCCAGCCGGGCTGGCGACCTCGCTGGCTCCGTCGTTGGACCCGATGTCGCGTCGGCTGCGGCAGGTTCCGGAGACCGATCGCCAGCGGCTGTGGAAGGATCTGCTGTATGCGGGGCTGGTGGCGGCGTCGGTGCCGTTCACGCTGCTGGAGGCGGCCTGCCGCGCAGGATCCACGATCATGGTGGAGGCGCGCAAGAAGGGATCGCGCGGCTGAGCATCCGCCGCTTCGAGGGAAGGCATAACGATCGGTGAGCTACCAGAAACTGCGTAGTCTATTGCCGGCTCCGCTGGCGCGTTATGTGATGCATTTCGAGGCGGAGATTGAGCGTGCGGTCGAAAGCTTCGCGGCTCGGCTGCCCGATGGCGCGGCGGTTCTGGACGCAGGCGCGGGCGAAGGCAACTATAAGAGCCACTTCGCGCGTCAAGACCTATACCGGGCTGGACCTGGGCGTCGGCGATCAGCAGTGGGATTATTCGCGGCTGGACGTGGTCGGCGACCTTGCGGCCCTTCCGTTTCCGGATCAACACTTCGATGCCGCGCTGAATGTGGTGACGCTGGAGCATGTTCGGGATCCGCATCGGGTGATCCAGGAATTGGGTCGCGTGCTGAAGGCCGGAGGGCAGCTGTTGTTGATCGCTCCGCAGGAATGGGAAGTGCATCAGCATCCGCACGATTATTTTCGCTACACGCGTTTCGGGCTGCGGCACCTGCTGGAGCAGGCCGGATTTGAGAAAATCGAGGTTCGGCCGGTCGGCGGGTATTTTCGATTGATGAGCCGGCGGCTGCTGAATGGATTGCAGTTTTTCCCAGGTCCGCTGATGCTGGTGGCCGGGTTGTTTCTGGCTCCGCCGGCGCTGCTGTTTCCGCTGCTGGACGGGCTGGACCGGGAAAAGAATTTCACGTTGGGGTACGTATGCATCGCGCAAAAATAACCATTGCCTTGTGGGTCGCCAGGGCGATGCTGAGCGCCGCGGCTATATGGAGTGTCGCGGCGATGGGGAGCGTCGCTGCCGTCGGGCAGGCGATGCCGGATTCGTTTTCCGGGGAAAGAGCCTTACAGCAAGCCGAGCGCGCGGTGGAGTTCGGGCCGCGGCCGGCGGCGTCACGCGCAAACTACCGGTTGCAGTCCTACATTCTGGAACAGCTCGAGGCGACCTGCGGGTGCCAGGTAATCGAGGATGTCTTCATCGCCCAAACGCCGCAGGGCGACAAAGAAATGCTCAACATCATTGCTCGCTTCCCGGGATCAGAAGAAGACGGTCCGGCGATCGCGATCACCGGGCACTACGACACCAAGCTTTTTCCGGAGCGGAATTTTGTGGGCGCGAACGACGGCGCTTCTTCAACCGGGTTTTTGCTGGAGCTGGCGCGCGTGCTGGAACATTGGCCGCACACCGATGAGATCTTCGTGGTCTTCTTTGACGGCGAGGAAGCGGTGCGCGAGGAGTGGGCCGGCCTCGACAATCTGTATGGCAGCCGTCATCTGGTGGAGCGTTGGGATCAGGAAGGCGTGCTTCCGCGGCTGAAGGCGCTGATTAACGTGGACATGATCGGCGACGCGGATCTGGAGATCAAGCGCGACTGGACCTCGAATCGCGGGGTGACCGATGTGGTTTGGAAGACGGCATCGGATCTCGGCTATGGGAACGTGTTCGTCGAGGACTCGCTTTCGATTGAAGACGACCACATGCCATTTCTGGCGCGCGACGTCCCGGCGATCGACATCATCGACTTCGACTATCCGGACTGGCACGAGGACTCGGATACGATCGACAAGCTCAGCGCGGAGAGCCTGCGCGTGGTGGGCGAGGTGGTGCTGGAGTCGATCGGGCGGCTGGAGACGCAGTAGGCGAGTGGGGCATGGCCCCGACCCACATCCTTCTTCGCCGGGCCTGGAGCCCCGGCGCTACTTGCTTCGTTGAGAACTTTCGCGCGCCGCGCTCACTAAAACTGTAGATCTTCGCCCGACGGGTGGTCCAGTGACGCCGGATGCCGCCCAGGATATCGGAACGTCACATGGATTCCGCCCCGCAAACACACTCGGCTGAGAGCCGCTATTCTGAAGCTATGGGCACGAATCCAGCGCTCACGGCGGAGGAATATCTGCGGACCTCCTATCCGGGACTTGATCGAGAGTTTCGGGATGGGGAAGTGCTGGAGCGCGCCTTGCCGGATCGCCTACATTCCAAGACACAGAAACTGCTCATTTCACTGTTCGTGCTGCTCGAACAGCGATTACCGTTGTTCAGCTATCCGGAATTGCGGCTGCGACTGCGGCCGGGACTGATCCGAATCCCAGATCTCTCCGTCTTTTCTCCTATAGAACCGACAGCTAATGTGCCGTCGGATCCTCCGTTCATCACGATCGAGATTCTCTCTCCCGACGACCGAATGTCAGAGGTTCTCGGCAAGCTGGAAGACTATCGGGCGTGGGGTGTGGCACACGTCTGGCTGGTGGACCCGCATGGACGGCGGATGTATGTGTGCGCGGATGGGCTGCACGAGGTCGCGACGCTGACCATTCCCGAGCTGGGGATTGAGGTGCAGCCGTCGGATATTTTCGAGCAGGCTTAGCGGACGGGCCACGGCGGGGAACGGCCTGCCGATCACGAAGAGAAAGCACTTCGTGGATTGGGAAGGTAAACCTTCCCGCCGGCTGAACGCCGGCCCCCCAATTCCTCCGGCCCCACGGTCTATGGATCGCGCAGGTCGCGGCCGGTCATCTCCTTGGGTTGCGAAACACCCATCAGACCCAGAATCGTCGGCGCGATGTCCTGCAAGGCTCCGCCCTGCTTGAGCGGCTTGCGCTCCTCGTCGACCACGATAAACGGCACCGGATTCGTTGTGTGATAGGTGTGCGGACCGTGCGTGACCGGGTCAATCATCATCTCCGCGTTGCCATGATCGGCGGTGATGATCCAGCGTCCGCCCTTGCGCTTTAGAGCGTCGTAGATCCGGCCGAGCCCGGCGTCGACCGCCTCCACTGCCTTGACCGTCGGCTCCATCTTGCCCGAGTGGCCCACCATATCGGCGTTGGCGAAGTTCATCACGATCACGTCGAAGTTGCCGCCTTCGATGCCCTTCACCGCGGCGTCGGCGACGCCCACCGAACTCATCTCCGGCTTGAGGTCATAAGTCGCGACCTTGGGCGACTGGATCAGTTCACGCTCCTCGCCGGGATAGGGCTGCTCATTGCCGCCATTGAAAAAGTACGTCACGTGGGCGTACTTCTCGGTCTCGGCGATGCGGAGATTGCGCCAGTGTTCGGCGGCCATGATGTTGGCCAGGATGTTCGTCGGCTGCTCCTTGGCGAGCACGAACGGAACGTTGAGGCTCTTGTCGTACTGCGTCATGGTGGTGATGTGCAGCCGGAGGCCGGACTTCACGAGCGCCTCGTGTAATCTGGCGGCCGCGATCGGCGCGGTAGTTATAGACGATGCAAGCGTCATCCTCGCGGATCAGCCCCATCGGATCGTTGCGGTCATCGACGAAGACGATCGGCTCAATGAACTCGTCGGTGATCCCCTTCTCATAGGAGCGCCGCACGGATTCGATCAGGTCCTCGCTGGGCTGGCCGAGGCCCTGGGTCATCGCGTCGGTGGCTTTGGCGGTCCGCTCCCAGCGCTTGTCGCGATCCATCGCGTAGTAGCGGCCGACCACGGTGGCGATGCGAGCCAATGCCGATTTCGCGGATCTTTTTCTGCAGCTCCTCCAGGAATCCAGCACCGCTTTCCGGCGGCGTGTCGCGGCCGTCCATGAAGCAGTGAATGTAAACCTCGGCGAGCTTCTCGCGCTTGGCCATCTCCAGCAGCGCGTAGAGGTGCGTATTCATCGAGTGAACGCCGCCGTCGCTCAGCAGCCCCATGACGTGCAGCCGGCGGCCTGGCCTTGGCCCTCGCGCGCATGGTGCATGGCCGCCAGCAGAGTCGGCTCCTGGTAGAAGTCGCCCGAGGCGATCATGCGATCGATGCGGGTGACGTCCATATAGATGACGCGGCCCGCGCCGATGTTCAAGTGGCCCACCTCGCTGTTGCCCATCTGGCCTTCGGGCAGCCCGACGTAGGGGCCCGAGGTGTAGACCAGCGTATTGGGATAGTCGCGCAGCAGTGCATCATAGTTGGGCTTGCGCGCGGCGGCGATGGCGTTGCCTTCCAGCGAAGGAGAATAGCCCCAACCGTCGAGAATTGTCAGAACTACGGGTCGTCCGTTCATGGCACTCATGTCGCCTGATTATCCTTACCAGCTCTGCCGGAACGCGCTTCTGTCCGGCGTACTTGGCGGCGCCGCCAAGATCCTCTTCGATGCGCAGGAGCTGATTGTATTTGGCGATGCGATCGGTACGGCTGGCCGAGCCGGTCTTGATCTGGCCCGCGCCGGTGGCCACCGCAAGGTCCGCGATGAAGGTGTCTTCGGTTTCCCCGGAGCGGTGCGACACCATCGAGGTATAGCCCGCGCCCGCGGCCATTCGCATCGCGTCCAACGTTTCGGTGAGCGTGCCGATCTGGTTGACCTTGATCAGGATCGAGTTGGCGATTCCCTTCTCGATGCCCATCGCCAGACGCTTGGTATTGGTGACGAACAGGTCATCGCCGACCAGTTGGATCTTGTCACCAAGCTGATCGGTCATGATCTTCCAACCGTCCCAGTCGTCCTCGGCCATACCGTCTTCAATCGAGATAATTGGGAACTGGCGAACCCACTCGGCCCAGAACTCGGCCATCTCCTCGGAGGTGCGCTCGCTACCGTCGGACTTCTTAAAGACGTACTTTTTCTTTTCCTTGTCGTAGAACTCGCTGGCGGCGGGATCGAGCGCGATCGCGATATCCTCGCCGGGCCTGTATCCGGCCAGCGTGATCGCCTCCAGCACAACCTCCAGCGCTTCCTCGTTGGACTTCAGGTTGGGGGCGAAACCGCCTTCATCCCCCACCGACGTCGAATAGCCGCGCTTCTTCAAAACACCCTTCAAAGTGTGGAAGACCTCGGCTCCCCAGCGCAGCGCGTCGTTGAAGGTCTCAGCGCCGAACGGCGCGATCATGAACTCTTGCGGGTCCACGGAATTGTCGGCGTGCGCGCCGCCGTTCAGGATGTTCATCATCGGCACCGGCAACAGGCACGCGCTGACACCGCCCGAGGTAGCGATACAGCGGCGTCTGCTGCGAGTCCGCCGCCGCGCGAGCCACGGCCATCGAAACAGCCAGGATTGCGTTGGCACCCAGCTTGCTCTTGTTGTGCGTGCTGTCAATGGAAATCATCAGCCGGTCGATGGCGCCCTGATGCTCGGCCTCGGCGCCGATCAGCGCCGGCTCGATAAATTCCGAGATATTGTTGACAGCGTCTCGCGTCCCCTTCCCCTGGTAGCGATCTTTGTCACCATCCCGAAGCTCGACCGCTTCGTGTTCGCCGGTGGAGGCGCCGGAGGGAACCGCGGCGCGGCCCATCGAGCCGTCCACCAGGTAAACGTCAGCTTCTATGGTCGGGTTGCCGCGGGAGTCCAGAATTTCACGGCCAACAATTTTCGTAATTTCCATGTTTGTCCTTTTTCGAAGTAGGAAGGGCGGAAACTGGGCCCAGCAGATGTCTTTTGGCGGAGTCTATACAACAACAGAGCCCGCGGGAGAGGAAACGTTCCTTCGCCGATCCCCCGATGCTCGTCTTTGCTTCCATGCCTGTTTTTCTGCCCGCCACTCAACAGGGAGAGAAGTCCCTATGGTAGCAATTTGCCCCTCTAGCCGACCGGACAACCGAGTTTGGAATCGTTGGTCGACGAGATAAGGTTGCGTTTCCACGGGAGGAGGGTCAGGCAGTACTCCATAACTTCTACGCTGCGGGCTTCTATGTTGCGAGCTCCCACGTTGCCGGCGTCTGGATTCCGCGTTCGCTCCCCGGCTACCCTAATAGCAATGTCCACCGGCGCGTCCATCGGCACGGATTCCCCAGCCCGCCCCGGCTCCCCGGCGGGATGGTTCGGAACCCTGCTGTTCTGGGGTGCGCTGGCCGCCATGACCACGTTGTCGGTCTATGGGTACCTCGCCGAGGATCTGGATCCCTGGCACATGTGGACCGCCACCGGCCTCGCGCGCTTCCCGAAGTTCACGATGGCGTATGGGGTCCCGGCCATGCTGCTCGCGTGGTTCGCGCCGGGGTACCTGTTGCGGTTCCTGGTCGCCGGGTCCACGTTGGTGGCGATGTGGCTCGCCGGGCCGGGCTCCGTGCTCAGCGCGGGCTATCTGGTGGGCGCGTTCTTCCTCACCGGGCGCTGGATCCTGCGGCAAATGCCCGGCCGCGAAACGCCGCTTCCGGGAGCGATCCCCGTTCTGCTGGGAGCCGCCTTGTGGATGCAACTGGTGTGGCTGGCGATCCATTTCCCGATCAACACGCCGGCCGTCTATTGGGTCGCGCTGATGATTCCCTACCTCGCCGAGCGGCATTTTCTGACGGCGCGGATTCGCGACTGGCCCACGCTGTTGCAACCCGCGTCGCGACCGCGTTCTCAGGCCTTCGCGCTAACGCTGCTGTTCTGGATCCTGGCCGCGCACCTGCTGATCGCCATGGGACCGGAGATCAGTTCCGACGGGCTTTCGATGCACCTGGTGGTCCCCACCAGGGTCGCGAGCGATGGGCTGTGGCCGTTCGATTATGCGCGCGTGGGATTTTCGATGATGCCGCTGGGCGCCGACAGTCTCTACACGGCGGCGTATCTATTGGGCGATGGCGCGAGTTGGCTCGGACGATCCTTTGCCGGAGAAGCCGCCGCGCGCCTGCTGAACTTCGCGATCCTTTTGCTGACGCTCGGCCTGATCGCGAAGCTGGCGCGGCGATGGGTCTCGCCGGTGATGAGCGTGCTGATCGCGGCGCTGTTCGCCACAACGCCTCTCGTCCAATTGGTCACCGGATCGCTGATGGTCGAGAACACCTGGACCGCGTTCCTGGTCGCCGCGGGGGCTTGTCTGCTGCTGTACCTGGATTCCCCGCCCGAGGCCGGCACCGGGCACGAGTTGTTATTGACCGCGATCTTCCTGGGCTCGGCGGGGTCGGTGAAGTTGATCGCGGCGGCGTACATCCTGCCGCTGGCGGGGTTCGCGCTGATCGCGGCCATCGTCCGAGCGCGCGCGCGTCATGACTGGAAACCGCTGGTGCTGGCCGCGGCACTGGCCCTGGTGCTCGCCGCGCCACCTTATGTTTACGCGCTGGCGAAAACCGGCAACCCGATCTTCCCGTTCAAGAACACGCTGTTTCAGTCGCCGTATTACGACACCACCACCGACTTCGACGATCCGCGCTTCACCGAGGTCGACCGAGGCTGGTACACGCCCTATGAATTGTTCTTCAAGTCGGGCAAGTTCATGGAGGGCGAACCCGGCGCGGGCGGATTCCAATACTTCCTGCTCCTGCTCCCGGCGGCGCTGCTGATCCGCTCGCGGCAGCAGGCGGCCATCATGACGGCCGTGCTGGTGGGGCCGGTGATCATCATGCTCAGCGTGGCGAACCTGCGTTATATGTACCCGTCGATGGCGCTGGGCTCGATTGCGATCGCGTGGGCGCTGGCGGCGTTCCCGGGCAAGCTCCGGGGAGCGGTGACGGTCGCGCTCATCCTGCTGAATCTCGCGTTCTTCAATGCCGCGAGCTGGTACAACCGCGACTTCGCGCTGTTTCGTCCTTCCGAATATGAACCGGACCTGGAGCGCATGGCGCCGGTGCGCGTACTGATCGAGCGATTGAATGAGATCGCGCCGGGCGAGCCGGTGGCGATCTATGAGACCGACACCACCGCGGGGCTGCTGGGGCACGCCTACGTGCAGGGCTGGCATAGCGAGCGCTATTGGTCCGAGGTTTCGGCGGCAGCCGACGACAGCGAGGTCGCGCGGATCTGGAAGGATCGCGGGATCCACTACGTCATTGCGCCGGCGACGAAGGTGACGACCTACGAAACCAGCCGCCGCGCGCTGGAGCTCTGGACCGATCCGATGAACATCACCTACGGCTTCCCGAGCAATCCTTTCTCATTGTTTCGCGTACGGGATATGCCGTTGCCGCGCGATCAGCGTCCGTATCTGCCCGGGACCTACGACGATCACGATGTCCGCCTGGATTACTCCGGCCATTGGACGCATGACACGCAGTGGCCGGAATCGGGGAACCGCTCGATCACCTATTCCGATCAGGCCGGTGATCGCGTGCTGCTGGATTTTGAAGGGTCGGGCATCGCCTATAGCTATACGGCGGCGTTGAATCGCGGTATCGCCGAGGTATGGATCGATGGCGAGCTCGTCGATCGGCGGGATCTCTACAGTCCCGAGACGTTGTGGCAGCAACGGACGGTCTACGATGGCCTGGGCGAAGGGCATCACAGCTTTGATCTGCGCGTTTCCGGCGACCGCAACCCGGCCTCCGAGGGCGCGTACGTCGATATCGATGGTTTCGAAATCTCTGGGTTTTGAAATCCTGCCGTAGGATGACTACAGCGTCAGGCGCAGACGCAAGTTGAAAACCCACACGCCTTTTGTCCCGCGCAGGGCTCCGGGCTGGTCGATGTACTGCAGATCGGGCGTGAGCACGGTGGCTGAGGTGGTCTGGATCGCGTAGTAGAACTCGTATCCGGTCTCTTTGTCGAAGTTGGGATTGACGAATTGGCGATACCGCTCCGACCCGATCGCCCGATAAAACGCGAGCCCCATCGCGTCGAGTTCCCGGTGCGGAAACAATCCGATGTACTGCATGCCGGCGGAAACGAAGTGGTCGACGCTGATGCACCGAACCTGGCTGGTATCCGTAGCGCGCGAACACGCCCAGTCCCTGCCCCACGCCGTTCGGCTCCAGCATACAGCATCTGATCTCCGCTGAAATAGGCGCGCTGATTGGAGGAGGCGATGCCGCCGGAGAACCGGGGGCGATTTAACGGGTCATCCACGAAACCGAAGCGGTAGTTGCCGTCCAGCGGCGTTTCGCGGGCGGGTATGCGGGTACGGAAGTCGACCTCCGCGTAACGACGGTAGTTGAAGTCCCCATTGAACGCCTTGCTCAAACTGAACTCTGCATCGTGGACTCGCCGTCGGTGATCGCGGAAACGACGCTCATCCACTCGGTGGGATTGTAGATCAGCGCCGCGCCGGCGCCGCCAGGATAGGCAGCACCGGATTGTTGTCGAGATACGTGTTCAGAAATTGGCCGGTCTTCGCTGTTTGCCAAGGCGTTGCGGTCAAACAGGCTCTGCTGATCCAGTACCCGGCGCGCATCACCAGCTTGCTATCCAGCCAGGGACGCTGGTACCAGATCTCATGCAGGTAGGGCGTGATTTTCCGTCCGCGTCGTCGATGGGGTCGGCCAGCGCGCCGATCGCCGGATTGATATTGCGGCTCCAGTTGGTCATGATGTGAAACAGGATCTCGCCGCCGGGGTGGAGTCCGGCTTGATCCAAGTCGAACCGGCCGAAGATGTCCATGCTCCCGCTGTTCTGCCATTCCGGCGCCAGACTCTCGCCGCCGTACCTTTATGCCCAGAGGTGTGGTTGTAGAACAAGTCGAAGCGCAGTCCGGCATCCTCCCAGCGTGAGCGCCAGCCGCCCCATTTCCCGGTGAGCTGTCGGGGGCTTTCGAACTCTTCCTCCGCCTCGGCCTCCTGCGCTTCCAGGGTTTATCGCAACCGAACAGCAGGAGTCCGCAAAGCACGGCCCCCAAGGATTCGCACCTGACCATCAACGGCGGCTCCCCGGATCACGGAAGACCTGATGGCAGGCCGAGCAGCTCCGCTGAATCTTTCGTACGGCGTTGTCGACGCCGGTAACGTCGCCGGCGTTGGCGCGGCCGGCGAGTTCGGTCGCGGCGGCCAGGAAACGCTCATTCGCGTCGGCGAACGCCTGCGCTCGGCCGTGGACAAGCCCAGTTGGCCGGAAAGCGAGGCGATGCGCACCGAGGCGCGTTCCAGGCTCATGGCGAGACGGGAGGCTTCCTCCAGATTCGCGCGCGTCTGGACGGGTTTTGCAGTTCCTGGGGCAGGCGCTCGGGAAGCGTGGAGCCCAAGCCGCGCATCACCTCGCGCAGGCGGTCATTCTCAACGCGTGCTCGATGGCCTGGCCGGTAATCACCGGCGGCAGAGCGACCGTGGCTGGAGTGGAGCGGCAGGCGATCGTCTCATCAGAAGAAGGTAAGCCGCACCCTGGGCCCAGTGTCGCGGTCGCCGTCGATGAATTTGCATGCTTTGAAGTAGAGTTCTCACAAGCCCTCGTACTCTCACAGGATTTCTGGCTCACAATTTCTGGCTCACAATTTCTGCTCACAATTTCTGGCTCACAATTTCTTTCCACAGGCATGCAATTGCGGGGCCAATCCTCCGGGTTTCCCTCGTCGGGGGAGGGGCGCGAAAAGGCGACCTCGCGCGGCAGTGGCCAGGGCGAGGTGTCCCAATGTTCGATCGCCCACGGCCAGAGTTCCGCAACCGGTGCACCATTGAGTTCGGGCGGAATGGGGGCCTGGAGAAATCGCAGCGCCTCGGCGAGTTGTTCCGGGGCGCGCCGGGAATCGAGACCAACCGCTCCGGCCTGCTTGCTGAGCTTGTTGCCGTCCGCATTGCGCACGACGGGAATGTGCAGATAGCGCGGCTGCGGATCGCCGAGCCGGCGTTGCAGATAGATCTGGCGGGGCGTGGAATCGAGCAGGTCCTCGCCGCGGACCACATCAGTGACGCCTTGCTCGGCGTCGTCCACCACCACGGCGAGCTGATAGGCGAACAGGCCGTCGGCGCGCAGCACGACGAAGTCGCCGACCTCGCGGTCCAGGTCCTGGGTGATGGGTCCAAACGCCCGGTCCGTGAAGCGGACCTCGCCCGGGTCCAGATCAACGCGAACGCGCCACATCCGCTCCTGGCGGCCGTCCGAGAGCCCGGCGCGGCAGGTTCCCGGGTAGCGGGGTCCGGACCATTCCTCGGGATTCCCTGCTCCGATGGCGGCGTTGGCCTCGGCGATCTCCTTGCGCGAGCAGCCGCACGGATAGGCGGCGCCGCATGCAATCAGGCGATCCAGCGCGGCGCGGTAGGCCTCGATGCGATCGGTCTGGTAAACGACCTCGCCGTCCCATGCGAAACCGAAGGCCTCGAGATCCCGGAGGATGGAGTCAGCCGCGCCCGGCACGTTGCGCGTTTCGTCGACGTCCTCCATGCGCACGAGCCATTGACCGGAATTGTGGCGGGCATCCAGGTAGCTGGCGACGGCGGCCACCAGGGATCCGAGATGCAGAGGTCCGGTGGGGGAGGGCGCGAAGCGCCCGATGTAGCTGGCCGGTTTGTCGGGCGTCGGCATGGTCACGGTGTCTTGTCGTTTGCGGGTCAGCGCTTCTCCGCGCACGCCACACAGAGGACCGCTTCCGGGCGAACCTTGAGGCGCGCCACCGGGATGTCCTCGTCACAGGACGGGCAGATCCCGTATTCTCCTTCAGTGATGCGTTCGATGGCGGCCTTGACCTGGGCCAGCCGGATCTCATTGCGGCGGCGCATCTCAAGCGCCATTTGCTGGGCCTGCATGGCATCCTGGCGGGTCAGGCGTCCGATGGCATTGTCGGGACTGACCGGAGCCTGGTCGGCGGCGCCGGATTGGAGGCTGGCTTCCAGCTCGGCGCGCGTGGACTGCAGGAGGTCCTGGAATGATTGTAGCTCGCGGTCGGTCATCGTTCATGGCCATCTTACCGAGTTTGAGGAAGTGGACCCCGGTTTCAGAGCAACGTCGGGTTTGTGCCGCTAACGCGGGGAGGAGGTGGGAACAGCGGACGGGTTCGTTGGTGCTTCCTACCAGCCTTCGCTAGAGCTACTGGGTTCTCCCAACCCGGTCATCGTCGCGGACAGGAATGTCCGCGCCACTGGGGGTTGCGGCAGGGGTGAAACCAATCGGCGTTGGAACCGTCTAAGATATTGACTATGCAGCTACGATCCAACTCTGCCCCTACCCGGATGCGGATTTCCCGGTCCCGGAGCCAAACGCTATCCGATTGCTTCCGGTCTGGTTCCGGCCGGTGCGCCCTGCTGACGGTGGGAGCATTGGTTTTGGCGCTGCTGGCGCCGGCGGTACAGGCGCAGGAGGATTACACCGGACCGGTTCCGCCGAAGTCCGACGTGCCCTACCTGCTGCATGCGTCGAACCTGCTGGAGACCGAAATCGCCGAGGCGAAGGTCCTGGAACAAAAAAAGAACGAAACGACGTATGCGCTGGAGGGGGAAAGCTCTCCGGTGCGAACGCCGCTGCCCGAGCCGATTTTTATCTTCAAGGCCGACCGGATTCGCCCGGAAACGCTGGAACTCTACCGGTTTGAGCAGAAAGACTCCCAGCGCAGGCTGAAGCTCAAGAACAACCCCGGCGGCAAGGACGCCCATCCGCTGTTCCTGACGGTGACCCATCTGGACGGTGATCTTTACAAGATTGAAGCCGATGAGATCCTTGAGAATGGTGAATACTCGTTATCACCATCTTCGGGCAACCAGGTTTTCGCCTTCGAAGTGTACTGATTCGCGCGTTCCGGCTTGGCAGGTGGGGGGAAAGGCCCCCGGGAGGGGCGCACCCTGCCGGATGCTCCCCGCCAACCAGCTTATTTCGACCGCGTTACGAAGCCTTGTAATCCCGCGACCTGATAGAATACCCTTTGCTCATCTGAAGCGGAGTACCTTCTCTGGCTCACCCGACCGCAGACCCGAAAGCGCCCCCGGCACCGCCGCCTCAGGGATTCCTCAGGCGAACCTTTGAGGCGTTCCATTATCGTGATTTCCGGCTGATGTGGGCCGGCGCGTGCACCTCGCAGGCCGGCACGCAGATGCAGACGGCCGCCCAGGCCTGGCTGGTGCTGGAACTGGCTCAGGGCGATTCCTTTTGGCTGGGGGTCGACCAGTTCCTGGGGCAGATCCCCATCGTGTTGTTCGCGCTGCTGGCAGGCGTGTTCGCCGACCGCTACGACCGCCGCAAAATCCTGCTTTCCTCGCAGTTTACCCAGATGACCAGCGCCTTTATCATGGCGACGCTGGCTTTCACCGGGACCATCGAGATCTGGCATATCCTGATTCTGTCGTTCGTGGTGGGATCGGGGCAGGCCTTCGGCGGGCCTTCCTATTCGGCGCTGATTCCGACGCTGGTCCCTAAGGAGCATCTGCCGAACGCGATCGCGCTGAACTCGATCCAGTTCAACCTGGCGCGGGTGGTGGGTCCAACGCTGGCCGGCGTCGCGCTGACCGTCTTCGGCGCGGCGCTGTGTTTCTTCCTGAACGGACTGTCCTTCGTCGCGGTCATCGTCAGCCTGTTCATCATCTCGGTGAACTACATCCCCAAGAAGAGTTCCGAGCCACTGGGCGAGAGCATGAAGGCCGGGTTCCGGTTCCTGTCCAACGCGGGGATGAAGCCGCTGATCGTCCTGGCGTTCCTGACCACCTTGCTGGGGTTCCAGACGATCGCCTTCGTGCCGGTATTCGCGCGCGACGTCTTCCAGGGCGGCGAGGCCCTGTACACCTTTATGCTGAGCAGTTCCGGCGCGGGCGCGGTGACCGGAGCGCTGCTGGTCGCGGCGATCGGGACGCGTAAGAATCTGGGACGCCTTGCGTTGCTGGCATTGGGGACGCTAGGGTTGACCATCATCGGCTTTGCCTGGGCGCCGAATCCGGTGGTTGCGTGCGTGATGATCTTCCTGGCCGGGATCGCGCTGATGATGGTCTTCTCGATGCTGACCTCACTGGTGCAATTGGTTACGCCTGATGATATGCGAGGCCGCGTCCTCAGTGTGTATAACCTGTCGCTGCGCGGCGGCGGTCCGGTGGGCGCGCTGATCGCCGGCTACCTGATCAACATCTATGGCGCGCCCAATGTCATTGGGACGGCGGGGATCCTGGTCATTTGCCTGGCGGCGTACTTCATGCTGATCAATCGCCGCGTCGCGTCACTGTAAACGCGCCGGAAACCGGGGAACCCGATTCCTCCGCGAACGCGTCCAACGCTACAGTTAAGAGACAGAGTCACGCGGGGTTTCCGCCGCCCGGTCATGCGCATGTCCTTCAAATTCAATCTAGTAGGCGCGATGCTGTGTTGCGCGCTACCGGCGGTGGGACAGGATTGGACCGGGCAGAAGTGGGTCCGGATCACCAGCGGCGGCCTCGATCTCTACAGCAACGCGGATGCTCGCCTGGCTCGGCTGGCCATGGATCGCCTGGATGAGCTGCGCCAGGCCCTGCCCGTGGAAGGCGCGGCCGGTGGAGCGCCCGTTGCCGTTCCCCTGCGCGTGGTCGTGCTGGCTCAACAGACTCAATTGCGCCGGTTCGCCCGGAACGAAGCATCCACCGGATTCTTTCAGACCGGCCTGGATCGAGACTACATCATCACCTACGCCAATGAAGGGATCTCACGCATCGTGGCACACGAGTTCGTGCACGACCTGACGATCCGGGCCGGCGGGCGCACGCTGAGCGATCTGGCGCTCCGGCCGCTGTGGCTGGAGGAGGGCCTGGCCGAGTTTTATTCCACGGCGAACTCCGACGACACCGGCGAGTTGTGGATCGGCAAACCCATCCAGAGTCACTTGGAGGTGCTGAAAGACTCCGCCAACTGGATGACGGCCGAGCAACTGTTAAACACCAAGCCCGGAGAGGATCACCAGGTCAGCAGCGCCTACTATGCGGAAAGCTGGGCTCTGGTCCACATGCTGTCGCTCGACGATCAATTTAAGGGCGGACTGGACCGGTTTATCGCGGCGCTGGACGAGGGCATGGACGAAACCGAGGCATTCCGGCAGAGCTTCGGGCTGAGCTTCGAGCAGGCGCTCGAGGAAACCAAAACGTACATCAAAAAGCTGCGTGCACGGCCGATTCCGTTCGCGCGCAATCATATGCCGAGCCAGACCGAGGTAGAACAAGTGGATTCGCTCGACGGCCTGCTGACGCTGGGCGAGGTGGCCCTGGCGTGCCATCGGTTGGATACGGCATCGGAGATTTTCGCGGCGGCCGCCGAGGAAGCTCCTGAAGATCCGCGGGTGCTGGCCGGAGAAGCTCGGCTGGCTGAGGCGAAAGGCGATCTCGGGCGGGCGCGCGAACTGCTGACCCTGGCGCTGGACGGCGGGCTGCATGATGCCCAGGCGTATTTCACGTTGGCGATGATCGAACAGACGGACGGGGCTCCCGAGGAGCGGGTGAATCAACTGCTGGAGCAGACAGTGGCCGAGAATCCGAATTTCGCCGAGGCGCAGATTTTGCTGGGGGTCCGGGCAACCGATAACGGAGATCTCGACGTGGCGGTGGGGCATCTGCGGATCGCGGCGCAGTTGCTGCCCAATGCCTCCCATGTCTGGTATTCGCTGGCCTTTGCCGAACAGCAGCGGGGGAATTCCGAGGCGGCCCGCGGCGCCGCGCTGCGGGCGGTGCGAACCGCGGCGAGTGCAAGTGAAGAAGGCATGGCGTCGGCGCTGTTGCGCGCTTTGAATTAACCGGAAACCGCTGGGAGTTTGGAAACAGAAACCAACGGGCGCGTTGCTATAATCAGGGGCAATGGCGGAACAGCAGAGCAAGGCCGAGCTGGCAGCCGAGCGGCGCCTCCAGCATCGGAAAAAACAAGAGCGGCTGCTGATGATCACCTTCACGGTGATCGGGTTGGGGCTGGTCGGCTGGGGTGGCTACAGCTACTTTGCCGGAGCAGAGGAACGCGCGGTGGCCGCGCTGGATGAGGGACGCGCACTGATGCGTCCGGGGTCGTGGGCGGAGGCGCTCCCGTATTTTGACGCCGCGATCGCGGAAAATCCCAACGATGCGGTGGCCTACTATGAGCGGGCCCTGGCGAACCACGAGTTCGGCAACGATGACCAGGCGCTGCGCGGATTTCGAGCGGGTGCTGGTGATCAAGCCGGAATACGTGGAAGCGCATAACGCCATCGCGAACATTTACTTGGACCAGGGCGAGGAAGAGAAGGCGCTGGAATCGCTGACGGCTTCGATCAACCTCGCGCCGACCGCGGCGGCCTACAATCAACGCGGCCAGGCCTATGCGACTTTGAATCGCCACCAGGAGGCCGTGGACGATTTCACCGAGTCGCTGGCGTTGCGACGGGATTCGCCCTATGTCTATCTGGCGCGCGCCAATTCACTGAAGGCGTTGGGCGAGATCGAAGCGGCCCGTGCCGATGAGGCCAAGGCGCGATCGTTTATTCGGACGCTGGTCCCCGCACAGGCAGCGGCGACGGAGACGATTCCAGCCAGGACCCGGCCCAGACAAATGGAGCGCCCGAAGATCCCGCGGATCTGGTCCAGTAAGCTCCGCGCGGAGCGCCGCCTCAGCCAGGGTTCCGTTTCGTTCACTTCCCTGCTCCCCTTCGGGCTCCTGGTTTCGCAAGCGCGCGGCGCGCGGGAAGCAAACGGCGTGACGCCCTGAGCCGGAGCCAGCAAATCATCATGTATTCGGTTCGGATTCGAGTGCAACAGAGTTCGAGTGGCGAGGCTGCGCTGGAGCAGCTGATTGCCGAGCTGTGGGAGGCGGGCACCGAGGGGATCAACGAAGGTCCCGGGTATCTGGAGGCGTTCTTTTCCTCGCCCGAGGTCGCGCGCCGGTTTGGGGAGCCATTTCCGGTGGCCGAGGTCGATTGGCAGGAGGATTTCGAGGCGCAGTGGCCGGCGCTGGAGGTCGGGGAGCGGTTCTTTGTCGTGCCGCCGTGGAATCCGGATCCGACGCCGGAGGGGCGCTTTCGGCTGGTGATCAATCCGGCGGATCAGTGTGGGACGGGACAGCATCCGTGCACGCAGGCGTGCCTGGTGGAACTGGAGCGGCATGTGAAGCCTGGGGATTCGGTGCTGGACGTTGGCAGCGGATCGGGGATTTTGTCGATCGCGGCAAAGATGCTGGGGGCGGGCCGTGTAATCGCGTGCGATATCGATCCGAACACGGCGAAGACGGCTCCGCTGCTGGCGAGCTATGGGGTGCCGCTGTATATCGGCGGGGTGGAGGCGGCGGCATCGGAGAGCTTCGATGTGGTGGTCGCGAATATTAGCGAAGAGGTTCTGGGGCCGATGCTGCCTGAGCTGGAGCGGGTGGGTCGGCGGTTGATTTTGTCGGGGTTTCAGGATGATGCGGGGGAGTGGGTCGCGGTGGTGCGGTAAGTGGTGCGGCCGGAGGCCTTCGCGGGGCATGGCCCCGCGCCACACGGATGCTAGAAAGATCAACCTTGGTCGGCGATCACCGCGCGGATCGTCTCCGGGGCGTTCCCTTCCAAGCGATTATTGACGAAGATAAACGCCGCGCGGCGATCCTTCTTGGCGCGTTGGATCAGGTGGCGCAGAGCGTCTCGCGTGCCGGGATCCTTCTCGCGGATCTTGTCATAGGGCATGAACCGGTCGACGGCGTCCGCGTAGACACGATGGTGGCGCAATAGCGCGCGGGAGACCACGAGGTCGGTGGTGAAGGCGTCGTCGACGTCCACCTGCTCCTCTAGCGGAGGCGTGCGCGTCCAGGCGTTGAACACGTGCGCGACCTGGTTCGCCCGCAGACATTCGAAGTAGCGGTGGTGAAAGTAATCGGCATTGCGAATCTCGACAGCGTAGCGGAACTCGCGCGGCAGGGCGGCGAGGAAGCCGCTCAAATCATCGACAAACTCGGCGGCGGGTTTGCTGCGCGCGCCGAACTCGAAGACGATCGGGCCCAGGCGATCGCGATAGGACTCGAGCGGCGCGAGGAACTCGGCGGTGAAGAAGTCGGCGTCGAGATAGCCGCCGTTGTGCGCGCCGCCGCGGGCGCCGTAGCGAGGATGCTTAGGGAATGTTTCGACGGTCACCTCTTCCGGAGCCTTGAAGACGAATCGCAGCGACTCCGGCGCTCCGGCGAACAGGTTCTTCCAGGTTTGGAGCGTTGGGTATCGATAGAACGTGAAGTCGCCGCAGACGGCGGGAAAGACTTCCGCGTATTCGGCAAGGCATTCCGTCTCGAACTTTCGCTTGGAGAACTTGCCGCGAACCATGTAGCGTTCAGGGTTGTAGATCTGGCCGAGCCAGCCATCGTATTTCCAAGAGCTGGTACCGATCCAGATGTGCTGCGCGGCCAGTTCCCGGAGGCGGTCGCGCAGCGCGGTGCGGCCCATCAAAAAATGGGCAGAATCGTCAGGCTCAAATAGCGGAATGGTCACCGGGCTCGGGCGGAACGGTTGTAGAACGGATCCGCGCCCGCTTCAATCACACCGTTTTCGAGGAACTTTACCATCACCGGGGCCGATCCGTTGGCGTACTTCGACATGTACTGAACCTGATGGCCGCGCGCGGCGAGCTCCTGCGCCACCGACCGCGGGATGCGTTCATCGAGCTTCAGCAGGCCAATATTCCAGGCATGATTATCCATGCTGGAAACCATGTGGCGGGTCTGGTAACGCGGATATTCCACCGATTGTTCCGCGTCCAACTCGTAATCCAAGGTGTCGAGCAGCACCTGCAGCAGCGCCTGATCCTGGACGTCGGCGCCCGGAGTGGACAACGAAGCGTAGGGGGCGCCGTCGGGCGTGGTGACGATGGTCGGGCTCAGCGTGATGCGCGGACGCTTGCCGCCTTCGACGATGTTCGGATGGCCTTCGACGAGAACGAAGCTCTGGGCGCGTTGGGAAAGCGGAATGCCGGTGTTGCCGGCGATCACCGCGGGAACCCAGCCGCTGGACGGCGTGGCAGAAAATTGAATGCCGTTCGAATCGATCACGTCGACGCAGGTAGTGTCATGCGACATCAGCGCATCATCGATGTCATAGGAGACAGTTTCAGCAGTAGTGGGATGCGGCAGCTTCACGCCGTTGATGTCGCCGGGCTGAAAGCTCAGCGACGCACGCTCGCCGATCAATTCCCGGCGCTTGGCGGCGTACTCCTTGGTCAGCAACTGATCGAGTTCGAGGTCCGTGAACTTGGGATCGGCGTAATAGGTATCGCGATCCGCATAGGCGAGCTTCAGCGCTTCCACCTGGCGATGAATATATTCGGCAGAGTTCAGCGGCTGGCGGTCGAATCCCTCGAGGATATTCAAGGCTTCGATCATGTCCGGACCCTGGCTCCAGAAGCCGGGCTTATAGACGTGATAGCCGCGATAGGTGGTGGTGACCGGCTCTTCGACTTCGGCGTGGAATCCGGCAAAGTCTTCATAACGCAGCAGGCCGCCATTGGCCTCGCTAAAGGCGGCGATTTCGCGCGCGATCGGTCCGCGATAGAAGTAGTCCCGGACGGCGTCGATCGCCTGTTCGCGCGATTTTCCATCTTTCAGCGCCTTTTCCTCGGCGCCCACCATGGCGCGGAGCGTCGCGGCGAGGTCGGGCTGATGGTAAACCTCACCGACGCGCGGCGTGTGACCGTTCGGCATGAAGTGCTTCTCCGAGGTCGGCCAGAGTTTGAAGAACGGAACCCCGGAAGCCAGGGCACTGGCGCGGACCTCGTCGACCACGTAGCCGTCGGCGTAGTCGATCGCGGGCGCGATGACCTCGGCGAACGACATCGTGCCGAATTGCTTCAGCGCGACCAGTCCGGCATCGACCATGCCCGGCACGATCGCCGCCATGATTCCGGCGTTCGGCATGACACCTTTGAGGCCGCTGCCGTCATTGCGGAAGGTGATCTCGCCGGGCTCCAGAGGACGATTGCGAAACAGCTCCGCGGTCGCCAGCTTGGGCATGGGCCCGACGCCCGAGATCGAATAGACTTTGCCGTCTTGGGTACGAATCAGGATGGGGGCTTCGCCGCCCAGGCCGAAGTGGGAAAGCTCGGTAGCCGACGCGGCAAACATCGAACCGACGCCAACATCGACGGCGGTTCCGCCCTTCAGCGAGATCTGCATCCCGGCTTCGGTGGCATATTCGCTCCCGGCGGCGACAGCCATATGGGTGCCGCGGACCGCAAGCCGGACAGGGGGTTCAGAGGCCCGGGGGGATTGCGCCACACAGGCAACAACCACGACGGTGACGGACAGGAGGAGGGTTCTTCGAAGCATAGGAGGTTTCGGCCTTCATTATAATGGTCCCGTTGCATTCAAAAACCCAACCAGCGGAGGCCGCAAGAGAGATGGACCAAACAAAACCTCAATCCATGTCTCCCGAGTCGCCGGCCGGCCGAGGCACAACCGGGACGCATCGGGATCCGGCTCAAGCCGAACCGATGCTCTACTGTCCAGTCTGTAGCCTTCGGCTCGCCGAACGCAAGTGCAAACTCTTCTGCGAGCGTTGCGGTTACTATATGAGCTGCGCCGATTACTACTAACCCCTGCTGTCCTTGGGCTTTGCACACATACCTTTTTTCAATGAGCGAACTTTCCGATCTTCTCGAACGATTCCGGCGCGGGCCGGAACTGCTGACCATGGCGACTACCGGCGCCGCCGGCTCCATGCTGGACTTCAAGCCCGAAGGTGGGCTGAGCATGCGCCAGATCGTCTGCCATGTGGCCGACGCCGAAGCGCTGGGCGCGGTGCAGTTGCGCCATGTACTGGTGGAGGACAATCCGCCGCTGATCCAGGTGAATCTGGAGAATTGGGCGCGCCGGCTGGATTATTCCGGCCACAAGACCTCCTATGCGCTGGAGGCGTTTCGGCGTTTGCGCGCGGACAACTATGAACTGTTGGAGGATCTGGCCGAGTCGGCGTTCGCGCAGACGGGGATGACTCCGGACGGCAAGCCGGTGACATTGTCGGAGATCGTCGAGGAGATGGTGTTGCATCTGGAGAAGTGCGTTCGGGACTTGCAGTCGGCTCGAGCGGCGTATAAGGAACATCGGGCGCAACAGGCGGGGTAGCGGAGTTTGATGGCGGGGCATGGCCCCGCCCCACATGGCGGCGGGCTTTCAGACGGTGGCTTGCTAAAATCGGCGCATGAAGGTCCTTCGTTCGCTCGTTTCCCTGCTCCGGATCTCTCTTCTCGTCCTGTTCCCCACCCTGACCGCCATGGCTCAAACCGTTCCGATCGACCAATTTTTCGCTGACTACTGGGAAGAAGCGCTGCGCGACGACCCAGAAATGGCCACCTCGGTGGACCGCCACGAATACGATGATCAGTGGGCCAACTGGTCGCCGGAAGGGCTTGCGGTGCGGCGCGAGCACATTGAGAAGCGGCTCGAGGAGCTCAACCGGTACGACTTCAATAATTGTCCGAAGAGGATGCGCTCAGTGCGCGGCTGCTGCGCTACAACCTGACTTCGGCGCTCGAAACCTGGCAGATCCAGAATCATTTGATCCGGGTCGGGCAACTGGCCGGATTCCATAACGCGGTCTATGAAGTGGTCGGGCAGATGCCGGCCAATAATCGCGGCGATTATGACAACATCCTGGCGAGGCTGGAGCGGATCCCGGAGCTGGTGGATGACAACATCGCGCTGCTGAATGAATCGATCGAGCTGGGGATCACGCAGCCGAAGATCGTGGTGGATCTGGTGGCCAATCAGTTGGCGGCGCAGATCGCGCAGACAGCGGAACAGTCGACGTTATTGGACGCGTTCCGCGAGTTTCCTTCCAATATTTCGAAGTCGGATCAGGATGCACTGAGGTCGCGGGCCGCGCAGCTTTATAACGACGGCTTCCTACCGGCATGGCGCAAGCTCAGCGAGTTCATCACCGGAAAGTATGCGCAGAACGCGCGCCCGAGCATCGCAGCGACCGAAGTGGTCGGGGAAAAAGATGCCTACGGGGAATTGATCCGCAGCCTGACGACGACCAACCGTTCGCCGGAGGAGTTCCACAAGTTAGGAATGGAAGAGGTGGAGCGGATCGAAGGCGAGATGCGGAAGATCATGGACGAGGCCGGCTTCAAGGGCACCATCCAGGAATATGAGCAGAAGCTGGACGCGGATCCGAAGCAGCACTTCACTTCGAAGGAAGAGATGCTGATGGTAGGTCGAGACCTGACCAAGCGCATCGAACCGGGGCTCCCGCGGCTGTTCAAGCGGATTCCGCTGCTGGTGTATGGGGTGCGTCCGATCACGCCGGACCGGGAGGCGTCAACGGCGGATAATGCGCAGTTTGGTTCGCCGGATGGGTCGACGCCGGGCTGGTACAACATGAACACTTATAAGCCGGAGGAACAGGTTCGCTACGGGAAACCCGCACTGGTGCTGCATGAAACCGTACCCGGGCATCTGTTCCAGGGGGCAATCGCGGCGACACAGGATTCGTTGCCCGAGTTCCGCAAGTTCTATTGGAACAGCGCGTATGGCGAAGGCTGGGCGCTATACGCCGAGTCCCTGGGCGGCGAGCTGGGCGTCTACGATGCGCCGGAATATAAGTTCGGGCAGCTCGATAGTGAACGGTTCCGCGCCGTGCGTTGGGTGGTGGATTCCGGCATGCACGCGATGGGATGGTCGCGCGATCAGGCGATTGCGTATTTCAAAGAGCATGCACCGTCGGAGTCATTCGCCGAGATCGATCGTTATATTTCTTGGCCGGCCCAGGCGCTGTCGTATAAGACGGGCCAGCGCAAGATCTTGGAGTTGCGCAAGGACGCCGAGTCCGCGCTGGGCGAAAAGTTCGACATTCGCGAGTTCCATGACGTCGTCCTGCGCGGCGGCGTGCTGCCGATTGATCTGCTGGAGGAAGAGGTCCGGGCGTATATCGCGGAGACGCGGTAGCTCGCTACTGACTGATTTCCCGCAGCAGTTCATGAATCCGATCATCCCGATCCGGCGATTGGACTTCGCCGAATAACTGGCGCAGCTCAACTTCCGCCGCGCTCGGGCTCGACTTCGCACCCAACGCCGCAACCATCCGGCTCTGGAACGACGCTCGATCGAACTCTTTATCGAGCACCTGGACGTAGGTTTGGATCGCCGAGTCCACCTTCCCGTTCTTCAATTGGACATACCCGAGCGTATCCTGGATGTCCGCGTTGTCCGGTCGCAGCTTATGTGCGCGCTCAGCGTAATCCAAAGCCAGAAGGGGATTCGCGCCCTGCTCAACCAGCTTGTAGGCGAGGTTATTCAGCATAATGGCATTCTCCGGATCAAGGTCCAGCAGGCGCTCATACAGCTCCGTGGCTTCCTGGTCGTGCCGCGTCATGTCGGCATACAAAGCAAGTTGCATCGTGGCGCCCGTATCCTTCGGGTCCAGACGAATCGCTTCACGGAACGCATTCATGGCGTCGTCGTAGTTGTCAGCGCGCCGAAGAGTCTCGCCTTTTTTGAACCAGACCTTCGCCTGTTCGACCGGGATCGTCCAGGAGCGATAGTTCCGCATCGATATTGCCGCAGGGCATCGTCGTAGCGCTCGGTACGGACGTATACATTGCCCAGCATCGAACGATACTTAGGCTCCTGCGGATTCTGCTCCACCAGCTTCTGGAATGCTTCCATGCCGCCGGTAAAATCATGCGCGATCTCGGTCAGGTACATGCCGCGGACCATCTCGTCCGGCCAGGAGGAGATGTCGGGATTGGAACCTTTGGCTGGGTAAGCACGCGCGAGTTCTTGACGGTAGAAGTCGAGCAGGGTGCCATCGGTGGTTGAAACTTCGTTAGCGGAAGGAGCCGTGTCGCGGGAAGTTTGCGCCAGCCCTTGGGTCATCGGAATGATCAACGTCATCGCGACCGCAACCACGCTCGCTGCAACCGCGCGCCAACCAAGATGCGGGACAGATGCAGCACGCAGGATGTGCTCCAGGCGCTGCTTCAGATTCGCCCCGCCAATCGACGCCGTCAGATAGCCCGGCGCACCTAGACCAGCCGCATACCGGCAGACTTTCGCAATCGCGTTTGCATATCCGTCGGGCGTTGCACCCGTGGCGAGCACCATTTCGTCGCAGGCGGTTTCGCGCTCGACGTAAAGCCGATGGCGAAGGATCCAAACCAGGGGATGGAACCAGAAGAGCGCGGTGATCGCCATCACCGCCGCGCCCCACAGGTTGTCCAGCCGTTTCAGGTGGGCGGCTTCATGAGCGAGAACTGCATCGAGTTCTTCGGGGCTCAACTCGTCCGACAGTCCGTCGGGAAGCAATACCATCGCGTTCCACCAGCCGCGGGCGCTGGGGACCTTGGAGCGTTCCACGATACGCAGTGTTGGGATGGTTCGCATACCGACCTTCTCGGCGGCGAGCCACAGGGCTTCGCGCTCCCCTGGCGTCGCCGCGCGGACTTCTGTCCAATGCGTGCGGCTTCGGCGCCATGCGAAGAGAGCAAGGACGACGACACCCGCTGCCCATGCAGCTGCGATGATCGAGGTCCACGGAATTCCGGGCGGCGGGGTTGCCGCGCCGGTCACGGGAGCCACCTTCTCTGAGCGTGGCTCCAGCGGAACCTCTGCCTGTTCCTGTATGACCGGCACGGCGTCCGTCATTGCAACCGCCCCCGCTGGAGCTTCTTTCAGTGCAACCTCCGGAACAGGAGCGAAGATCTTCACCAACGAAGGAAACTCAAGGCCCAGGGACTCGCCGGCATCGACGAACCAACCGGTCGGCACTGCGAAGCGCGCCACGGCGAGCAGCAGGATCAGGCACCGCAACGACGCACTCTGCTTGCGCAGCAGCCACACGACGCCGAGTGCGAGAGCGGCGGTCACGGTCGACCACAGCAGATGATTCAGGATCGTTTCGGACATCATTTCGGACATGGCTACTTCCCTTCCCTTGCGGATTTTGTGCTCTTCCCCTTGCCCTTTTTGAGAACATCTTCGGCGGCGCGGATATCGGCGAGCGACAGCTTTCCGGACTCGATCAGGTGCGACATGACGGGCTCGGCGGAGCCTCCCAACAGGTCCACGAAATCGTCGATGAGCCGCCGATAGATGGCTTTTCGAGTCACCACGGGCTCAAAGATGTGCGCGTTGCCGATCTTCTTGATCCGCTTGACGGCGCCCTTTTCCTCCAGCCGGTAGATCATCGTTTGGACAGTGGTGTAGGCGGGGCGGCCTTTTTCGGGCAGGCACTCCTGGATCTCGCGAACCGAGGCGGTCCCGAGTTTCCAGAGCTGTTCGAGGAGTTCGAGTTCAAACCGGGTGGCTTTGATCGGGGGTTGGCTCATCGGTGTTCCTACTTTCGTGGTCCACTCTACTACAGTGTTAGGTGCGTGGCAAGAGTTTTCTTGGAGCAGAGATATTACGCTCTTTATCAAGAGAGTGCGTGAACGCTCGGTTCGAGAGGCTGACGCCACCAACATTGTGGAAGCAGGACGTGTTCGTTGCGCTCGCTACCGCGCGCGGTTCTGAAGGGCGCTTCGCACCTCTTGGGCAGCTTCGCCCGCAGCGTCGCTGGCGAAGGCCTGGGGCGCGGGTTACTGCGCGTTTACGATCGATTTGTAAATCGCGAAGGTCACGTAGATGGCCAGGAATCCGGCGAGTGGCAGAACGATCCGCCAGAGGCGAAGCACCTTCTGCCCGGCGAGCATCCGATTCACCCGCGCGCCGATTTCTTTTCCGAACAGGGACTTCGTTTGGGAACGTGCGAACCACTCCGACCCCACAAGGGCAACCACCAGGGTGGCCGCAAGGCCGAGCAGCATCTGCCCCGTATACTGATTATTCCAATCCATCTCGATCGCCACTAACGAATAGATCACGGGGAGCCCCATGACAATCGGCACGGTAACGATCGCTTTGCCGAAGTAGATCCGGTGTAACGCGGAGCGCAAGGCTTTCGCCGTGCTGCGCGAGAACTCCTCCGAGATGCCTCCGCCAGCCGCCAGATTGGGGCCCTTCTTGCGTGCCTCGCCGATCACCGCATTGGCTTCGGAAAGCAGGCAGTGCTTGACGGCGGCCACCAGCTTGTCGGGGACCTTCAAGGACCAGCGCGGGGTCTCCTTCACGGCATCCTGCAGCAGGCGGAGGTCGGCCCGAAGGAGGATCTCCACCAGGTTTTGGAAGTGGAATACGAGCGCGTCCGGACCAAAGCCGGTCAAGGTAACGGTCTCCCCGAGCGCGTCGATCCGGAGCCGGGAGATCTGCGCCTTCCATTGGTAGCGGCGCTCCAGCGATGCGCCATTGATGCCTACCCGGGTCTGGTGCACATCTGCCAGGGTTCTGAGCGTTGCGAGGTCGCAGGAACGATATCGCTGGGCGACCTCCTCATCGGCATCCTGGAACTCGATGGCGAAGCTGCGCTCCACTTGGCAACTGACGGTTCGCAGATCATGGCGCCAGCCCGTGCCATTGCAGTCTCCACAGCGCGCGCGCCCGGACCCGCCACATCCTGAACATGTAACTCTGCCGGAATCCCCACACGCCGAACAATGCATGGTCCCCGCGCCACCACAGCCACCGCAACTCATCCGGCCCGAACTTCCACAAGCCCCGCAATGCATCTGCTCGGTATAGCTCTCTGTAAAGTAACGGTTGGCTATGCCATCCCACACCGAACGCTGCTTCTGTTCGGTCCAGCTTCCGCGACCACCACAACTGTTGCACGTCTTCTGGCCGCTTCCCCCGCAGGCGATGCAGGTTCGCGCGCCCTGGCCAAAGCAGGAATGACATTGCGTTTTGCCCTGGCCTCCGCAGCCGACGCATGTCGTCGATCCGCTTCCATTGCAGGTCCGGCAGCGGGATTGCGTCCCGAATGTAATGGATCCGTCGAAGCAATCGCCAGCGCTGGGGAGATCGTACCCGTGGGGATGTTGCCCGGCCCAAGCTTCCAGTCTCCGGCCGAGATCAGATTCCGCAGACGACCTTGCGGCGGATGCCAAACGGTCGAGTTCGCCGGAACCGGAGGCGGTCCGGACGCCAGAGGGCAGAGGGCCTGCCCGGCTCTCTGAGGAGATATTGAAGGAAACCCGGGCTGAAAGACGGGCATACCCGGTAACCATGCGAGCATCATGCCCTGCGACTTCGAGACTCTCACGGTCAAATCGCGTCAGGGGCTCAATCAGGGCAACAGCCTGTTCAAAGATCAGTTCAGCAGCGGCATCCGACATGAAAATATTCGGATTGTAGCAGAGGCCAGGACGCTCAGGCGCATCGAAATGTTCATAAAGGATGACTCGTTCGATCCGCGCGGCCCGGCCCCCGTACCCACTCAGGCAACCCGTCTAGAATCGGATCGACACCAGGAACTCCGGCTGATTGCGGCTGTGCGTGACGTTAGCTCCGCCCCAGCGCGTATAGCGGAACTCGGGGGAAATCTCCACCCCGCCCACGTAATAGCGGACGCCGGCATCAAACACTGCGCCCGTGTCCCACGGAGCCCATTGGTTGTAGTTCGTTGAGTTCGCCATTCGATTTGGGCAGCGCCAGGAGATTGCGGAATTGGCGTAGTTTGTCTTGCTTCACCGTTTGCAGCGCTGTATTAAACGCGAATCCGGCGCCGACGTACGGTCGCCAGTTCGCATCCACGTCCCGGAATGTATACTTGCCGATCACGGGCAAATCGATGACATAGTTCTCATAGCCGGTCGGGTTTAGGTGGTCACTCCCAGTTGTGGGATTGATTAGTCGTCGATTTGCTGGTTGGCAGTTGTCCGGCGGTGGAGCGGATTGAACTCCACCGAAATATGATCATTCAAGATACGCTTCGAACGATACCCCGACCGCGTACCGGTCCCAGTGGATGCTGGTGTGGACTTGGCGCCCTGCGAGGTACTTGCGTGGCATTCGCGTTCATGAGCGGAACGCCGCCGGTGACGCCGATCCGGAACCAGCGTCCAGTGCTCGGTTGGGCCAGCAATGGAAGAGAGAGCGATAGAAAAAGAAAAGGAATAGAAACTAACCTAAGAATTCTCATACCGAGGTATCAGCACGCGAGATACCACGATTCTCCGCTGAGAATAATGGACTACTGGATCTTCGCCCGTGCGGGCTCCTCACACCTGTGCATGTCGGCGGCGACTACGTCGCTATACCCCGTGGTGATTAGCTTCTCCACTCGGCGTTAGCTTTCGCCAAACTTACTCCCGCAAGGCGATCGGAATGCCCGATCATGCGCTGGCTGATCCCGTACACCGCCTTGCCGCCAGTATTGTCGGCGAAGTAATTCATCGGCGCGAGGCTGTTTTCGTCGAGATTGCGGCTGAGCCCGGCGGTATCGATGGGGTAAACACCGACGTTGGCATCATTCAGGATGGGGATCGGCGCCTCCAGGATGGGGGCAACTCGGTAATACTCGGCAAAAATTGCGAGACGATTCTTCTCGCCCTGCATGGTCATGGGAACGCCGCCGCCGATCCATACCAGGTTCTTTCTCCCCGGAATGCCCTTCAGATAGCGACCCATTGTCTCGGGCTTGCCGTTGTCGGTGAGCGTGAAGTCGTCCCTGGTCAGGTCGTCGACCGGCCTGCCATACTTCTGAACAATTGCGTCAACCTGAACCAGTTCGGTGCCGGTACGGAAGGTGACGCTGCCCGCGGCATCAGCGGGAGCCGCATTTGGCTGGGCCGACGCAAGTCCTGCAAGCGCGAGACACAGGAGGAACGCCAAGCCGGGTTTTGCCGCGCGTCCAATTCGATCTCGATACTCGGTTCGGTCCGGCATCGCGCGTCATTTCTTCTTCTCGCTGGGCAACTCGATGGGAATGCGCAAGGAGCCAACCTTGCCGGTGTTCCCGTCCACGACAGCCACCCGCAGATCCTTGGCGATCAGCTTGCCGTTTTTCTTCACGGCGTTGATACGCCGCTGGACGAGGATTCCGGTTTGCATCGCCTGAAGGTAGGTCGCTTCCTCCAGGTTCACTTCGATGCTCTGGTGCATGCCGACCGGTTCCTTGCCGGTATCGGGCGCGATGGCGACATCGATCAGTCCGCGAAACCGGCCGTTCTCGGGTTCCAGATTCAGCGACAGCGGATCGATGGCGACTGAGACATCGAACACCCCCGGTGCATCGGCGTCCGGCATCGCCATGGCCCGCATCACGATTCCGGTGGCGTCGAGCGGCTCCACCATCCACGCCGAAAGCGCCTTGAAGCGTTCATCGGCACTGAGCGGCGTCGGGGTCGGCGGAGCGGTGTAACCGCGGCGGTAGCGAACCTCCACGCCGGGACGATTGACCTTGACGCGCAGATCATGCTCACCTTCCTTCTCGTCCGTGGGGACGTAGAAGCCGAGCGTGTAGGTGACCACGGTATCCTGCATGATCCTGTCCATCGCTTGGGAAAGGTTGATTTGGCTTACCAAATAGTGCGCCTGGCCGCCGGTACGGCCCGCCAGGAAGTTCATCGAGGCGATGGTGGGATCATTCAGATCCTTCATCAGGCCACTGGGGTCGAGTGGATAGACGGCGATGTTGGCGTCATTCAGGATGGCGATCGGATCCGCGAAGATGCTGGACTTGTTGTAGTAATCCGGCAGGATTTCCATGTCATGGGCGGCGCGCGTATCGGAGATCCCCGTGGTGGCCGTCATATTCAGGCCATAGGTGATCCACATCAATTTCTTTCTTCCGGGGACGCCTTTCATATAGCGGGACAAGGTGAAGAACGCCGCGCGCAGCGCCTCCGATCTGCGCCGATAGTCCGCATAATCGCCCATGCCACCCCGGAAATCGAATGGTTGTTCGGGCTTGATCTTCTTCAGGACTTTCAGGAGTTGATCCCTATCCGTCGTGAAATTCTGCAGTTCCTTGATGGTCCGGTTCAGGGTGAAGATCGCGACCGGCTCGGTCAGCTGAGCATTTTCCACAAAGCGAACCGCCTGCTGCAGGGCATAGGCGATCGGCACCAACTGGGAATTCCCCCCGGCCTGCGCCGTGGTGACGCTAATCAGGTTGGGCGCCCCTCTTCTAGGCGTACCATTCATCAGGCTCGCGCCGAAAGCCGCCGCCGCCGGAGAATAGCCCGGGTTCTGCACTGGCGTGTTCATGAAATCCACCAGGATGACGGTTCCCGAGACTGGCGCTTTGCTCTCCTCGACGCGAACGTTGGTAACGACGCCCGGCGGCAGCGGCTGTTCCGAAACATTCACCGGCTCGGCGCGGCGCATGTTGAAGACGGTAATCTTCTTCGGGTCGCCGTCATCGGTCAGGGTAAAAGCGTCTTGGGTCAGGTCGTCGACGGGATTGCCGTCCTTCTGCACGACGACGTCGACCTGGACCAGTTGGGTGTCCGCGCGGAAGGTGACGTCCCCGGGATAGGAAACCACTGGTGGGGCCGAGGACGATTTGGCTTTCGAATCCTGGGGCTGGGCGCTGACAGCAAAACAAAAGTAGACGGCGCCGAATAGCAGCACCAGCACACCGGCTTTCGTCGCTGATTGTTTGATTCGCGGATGCTCGAGCTTGGGCATGGACATCGTTTACTTGGGAACTCCCTTGGATTCGGCGGCAGAGGTCACACTTGTACTGGGTTGAGCGGGCTCGATTTGCGTAGCCGGCGGCTCGCTCACAGCGGCCGCTTCCGGCGGTTCGGGAATCGGTTCGTCCAGAACAGGCAATAGAACAGACCCCGCTTCTCCGGTTCGGCCATCCATGACGACCACGCGCAGTTGACTCGAGAAACGCCTCCCGGTTAGGTCGGCCACAACAACGGGCGCCTTCAGGACGACCTCATTCCGCAACAGGCGCTGATAGTTTTCGTCGGTGAGGTTCAAGTCGAGGGTCTCAATATGCGCCTCCGAGAGATTGCCATTCGCGGGCGCAACGCCGAAATCGACCGAGCCCAGCCAACGTTCCCCGTTAAACTGCATGTCGATCTGATTCATATCGACGGTGGCCTCGACGGCTTGCAGTCCGGGCCGATTGTAGATCCGGTGGACCTGGGCGGTGACGCGCAGTTCGGTAGCGTCAAAGGCGTCGGCCAGGAACCCCAGCAGGAGCGCCGAACGCTGGTCGGCATCGCGAATCACCGGTGGCGGATCGACGCTATATCCCATGCGATAACGGACTTCGGTGTCCCGCGCGTCGACCTCCACGCGCAACGAATGGTAGAGATCCGCGCCTGAATCTTTCTTGTCCTTTTCCTTGTCGCCCGCTTCGTCCTTGTCGCCCGTTTCCCTGTCCTCTTTATTCAGCGAAGGATAGAAGCCCAGCGTGTAGGTGACGTCGGTGTCGGCGAGCACCTGCTCAATGCCGCCGGCGATGTTGTTGTTATAGACGATGGCGCGGCCGCCGGTCATGCGCGCGATCTGTTGCATATAAGAGATACCGGGGTCGGCAAGGGGCGCAGCCCCGCCGCGGGGATCGATGGAGTAGAGCGCGACGTTGGCGTCATTGAGAAGTTGGGCGGGGCCGTAGAGTTGCCGGGCGAAGTTCTGGTTGACCGACAGCTCGGGCTGCTGGTTCAGCACCGGCATCGCCGCGCTGATCCAGACCAGTTTCTTGCGTCCGGGCAGGCCTTTGAGGATGCTGGCGAGCATGGCGAACGCGCCCGAGGTCCCGCCGGCGCGATTCTTCATCGCGTTGCCTTGAATGTTCGCTATAGCGGCCGTCGCTTTGCTGCAGGGGCCAGGAGTCGACGAGCAGTTATAGGCATCCTCCACCGCCTGCACGTCGTCGCCGGCGTTCAGATTGCGCGAGTTTTGGCTGCTCATGCGGTCCACCGCTTCCAGGAGTTGCTGGTGCTGCGTGGTGAATGGCACCATGCGGTGGAGTTCGTTACCCATCGCATAGAGCGCGATGGGTTCGTTGCGGGTAGTGGTCTCCAGGAACTTGGTGAGCTGGTAGCGGACGTAGTTCTGATCCAGGAACGCCGTGTTGAGGCGATCGATCAGGATGATGGTGGCCGACACCGGCTCCTCACCGGCGCGTTGCGGCCAATTGGTGACGACGCCGCTCGGAAGCGGCTTGGGTTCCGGGGTATCCCGCGCGGTACGGATGGCAAAAAAGGAAATCTTCTGGGGCGCGTCGTTGTCGTAGAGAGTGAAATCTTTCTGCTTGAGTCCCTTGAGCGGTTTGCCGTCGCGCCGAACGATAACGTCAACCTGAACCAGTTCGGTTTGCGCTTCAAAGGAAGAGGGAGCGGGCGCGGCCTGGGCCCAAAGTCCCGTAGGAATCGACAGGAATAACGATAGCGAGGCAGCCGCCGAGAGCAACCTTCCGCGGGCTCGCGCAGGTCTGGCTTTGGCTCGGGCTTGCGGGGAGCCGGGGGCCGCGACTTGGCTCCGTCGGAGATCTGCCATCCAACGCTCGCCTCCTTTGCGAGCTCTATATCCGCGCCAACACCCCACGGACGTATTTCTTCCGATTCGGGTTTCCGTGCGCGGAAGAAATATGAAAAAAAGAAACCTTTTTAACAGCCTTATTTTACGGTGTTTAGGGAATCGGCAGCCAAGCTGACCCGGCACGGCCCGTTTTGCCGTCCATGACGATGATGCGAATACGGTCGGCCAGCGGGCTCGCCATTCTTGTCGAGGACCGTCACCGACGCCTCCAGGACTATCGGATTCGAGAGGTATTTTTGATATGTTTCCTCGCGAAGGCTCAGGTCGTAGGTTTCCGAATGGACTGGCTTCTGGGCTCCTTTGCGAACGATGGCGAAGTCGAGCGATCCGATCCAGCGGTCATCGTTAAGTGCCAGATCGACTTCCGAAAGATCAACGGCGACTTGGATCTGCCGCTGTTCGGGATGATCGGCGACCGGTTGCGCGCGCACGATCAACGGCAGGTCGACGGCGTCCAGGTCGGCTCCCATCCACATTGCCAGCCGCTCATCCCGGTCATCTTCATCTTCGATCACAGGAATCGACTGCTGGAAATATCCCTTGCGATGCCGCACTTGGACGCCGGGCTTGGTGACCTTCACCTCCAAGGCGTGGTAGGCGGCGGGATCGTCATCGGCGTCGTCCCGAGCATCCCTATTTTCAGTGGACTTGGGATAATACCCGAGCGTATAGGTGACGTCGGTGTCGTAAATCGCCTCGCGCATCTCGCCGGCGAGCCCGTTGGAGGCATATTGCGCGCGGCCCCCGGTCATTTCGGTAAGCCGGAGCATCGTGGTGATGCCCTGATCGGCCAAGTCAACGTTCGGGCCGCGGGGATCAATGGCATACAAAGCGACATTGGCCCGGTTCAGCATCCGCGCGGACTCATCCAGTTCCTTGGTCATGTCCTGCCGCTCAATGAAGACGTTATCCTGCCGGCGGGGCACTTCCATGGTGAAGACGGCCGCCGGCGCGGCGCTGATCCACAGGAGCTTTTTCCGGCCGGGCAGGCTGCGCAACTGGTCGGCGATCACCGTCAGAGCGGCACCGGTACCGATCGATCTCCGCTTGCGCGTATTCTCCTGCGTGTTGAACTGCACAGCTTTCATGTTCCGGATTGAGACTTTGCTGAAGTTCTCGCGGAAGGAATCGTCCTCCTGGTAGCTGGCCAGGCTGAAAGACGTCTCTCCGATTGCGAGTTCGACGGCGGCGAGGATCTTTTGGGGGTCGGTCGAAAATGGCTGCACGACGCTCAGCGTTTCGTTCAGCGAGTAAACGGCGATGGGCTCAAACCCTTCGATCGTTTTTAGGAATTCGATGACTTGCCGGCGGACGCTGTATTGATCCTGGAACTCGGTGTTGAGGCGATCGATCAGAATGACGGTTCCCGAGACGGGCTCCTGGCCGGAACGGGGCGGCCAATTGGTAATGATGCCGGGGGGAGGTGGGGGAATCTCGTTGGCGCGTTCCTCGCGGCGTAGCGCGAATACCGCGATCTCTTGAAGCTTGCTGTTATCGTAGAGTTCGAAGTCGGCGGCTTCGAGGTCGAGGACCGGTTTGCCATCGCGGCGAACCACGACGTCGACCTGGACCAGATCGGTATCGGTTTGGAAAACGGCTGCCGGAGTCGACGGGCCACCGGCGGGCCGGCGATCATTCGAAGACTGCGCCAAGGCAGGGACAGAGACGAGGGTGGCAACCATCGTGACGGCCGCGAATCGAGATACGCACCTTGGCCGAACTTGAGCTGTCTGCATAGACGTCCCCTTCCCCCGCTGTGCGTTCCGTGTGTGTGCCGAAAACCTGCGATCGAACAAGAGACGCTGATAAGAAATTGGGGGTTACGGTGTTGACAGCTTCCGAGGTCAGTCGTATGATTTAAACGAACGTATGAATGAGGCCGCGCAAGCCCGAGTCGTCGAAGCCAAGTCGGTGATCGACACCAAGACTCGGATCCTGGATTCCGCGGAGAAACTGTTTGGGATCAAGGGCTTCCAGGCGACCTCCCTCCGCGACATCACACGCGCGGCGGAAGTCAATCTGGCGGCGGTCAACTATCACTTTCATTCCAAGGACAGCCTTATTGATGCGGTGATCGCGCGCCGGATCCAGCCGGTGAACCAGCGGCGTTTGGAACTGCTACGGGCCGCGGGCCGGGAGGCAAGCTTAGAGCAGATCATAACTGCCTTTCTAAGACCGGTTTACGAAGTCCCAATCGACGGAATCATTCCGCTGTTGGGGCGCGTGATGTCCAATCCCGACCTGTTTGTGGACCGGGTCTTCCTGGTGCATCTGAGGCCGGTTGTGGTGGAATTCCAGGAAGCGCTCCGGCGAGTGCTTCCGAACCTGCCGCAGGCCGAGATCCTGTGGCGACTGCAGTTTGCGGTGGGGACCATGACGCATAACCTGCTTTGGGGTCGGATTTATCCGAGGATCACCGGCGGGTTGTGCAGCATCGAAGATCGAGAGGCGCTGCTGGAACGCAACGTTCAGTTTCTGGCGGCAGGGTTCCGGGCGCCGCTTCCCTCGAAAAACGCGGAGACCGTTCCGGAGGCAGGCTGAGGCCGGAACCGAATCCTAAATCACCAAGACGACCATGAATCTTGTTTCCCGTATCCTTAATACTCCTGCGATCGTGGCTATCGTTTGCGCCACGGCCGCCTCATGCTGGGCGCAGGGCGATCTGCCGCTGAGTTTGAACCGAGCGGTGCAGATCGCGTTAGAGCCGGAGGGCAGTACGCGCATCGCGCTGGCCCAGGAGGCCATCACGGAGGCCGAACAGCAGCAGGCGCTGGCCAAGGCCAATTTCATGCCGAACCTCACTGGGGCGCTGACGGATCGCAATCAGACCGTCAACCTCCAGACGTTCGGATTCAATTCCTCCGCCCTGTTTCCCGGCTTCAACTTCCCCAGCCTGGTGGGTCCGTTCACGGTGTTTGATGCCCGTGCCACGGCGCAGGTTCCGGTGTTTGACTTTTCGACGATTCGCAAATTTCAGGCGAGCAAAGCGGGCGTAGAAGTACAGAAGGCGCAGCTCGACGTGACGAATACGAATGTGGCGGAAGACGTCGCGCGAGCCTATCTTGCAACGCTGCGCGCCGATGCCGCGCTGGAGACGGCGCGGGCCAATGTCAGTCTCTCGGAAGCGCTGGAGCAACAGGCCCGCTCGCAGCTAGACGCGGGAACCGGGACCGGCATTGAGCTCACCCGGGCTCAGGTGCAATTAGCCAATGACCGGCAGCGGTTGACCGTAGCCGAAAGTGACCGCGAGCGCGCGGCGCTCACGCTACTGCGTACGATGGGATTGGACCTGGATGTCCCGGTGCAACTGACCCAAACGCTGACCTTCGATCCAATGATCACGGAGGACACGGAAACCTTTCTGGCACGAGCAATGGAACAGCGGCCGGAGCTACGGCTGCAGGCTCGCCGGGAAGACGCCGTCCAGCGCAACGTGGATGCGGTACGCGCCGAGCGCATTCCTTCGCTGGCGGCGTTTGGAGACTATGGGACCATCGGGCGGTATGGTGCGGGTCTGCGTCCGACCAGGCAGTTTGGGGTGACCTTGAATGTTCCGCTGTGGGACGGAGGACGCCGCAAAGCTCGCACGGCTGAGCGCGAGGTGCAATTGCGGCAGGAAGAATTGCGCACGCGGGACGTACGAGAGCAGATCGAGCTGGATGTGCGGCTGGCGCTGCAGAGTCTGGAATCGGCACGCACGCAGGTGGAAACGGCTCGTGAGGGACTGGAATTGGCGCAGGACGAACTGGAACAGGCACAGCGCCGCTTTGCTGCCGGGGTTTCCATTCCGCTGGAAGTCACCGATGCGCAGACAAGATTGGATCGCGCGCGGAATAACGAAGTGAATGCGCTGTACAACTACAACGTCGCGCGGCTGGATCTGGCGGCCGCGACCGGTACGCTTGAGGAGTTTGTGAACCAATGAAGAAACGTCTTCCTATTCTGATCCTGCTGGCGTTGGCCGGCGGAGGCTACTGGTATTGGCAGAACGAGCAGAATCGGCAGCCGGAGGGTCGTATTCTGGTCTCCGGGAACCTGGAGCTTACGCAGGTGGATCTGGCGTTCAAGACGCCCGGGCGCATCACGGAACTGAACGTCCGCGAGGGTGACTGGGTGGTGACTGGCGACGTCGTCGCGAAGCTGGACGACGAGCAACTGCGGCACACCCTGGCCGGCAATACCGCCGCGGTGGCCGAGGCTCGCAGCCAGTATCAGCAACTGCAGACGGCGATCGAATTCCAGAAAGCGCAGATTGATACCGAAATCGTGCTGCATCAGGCTGAAAAAGCAGCAGCCACGGCGATGCTGGACGAGTTGCTCTCCGGATCGCGGCGCCAGGAGATTCAGCAGGCCGAAGCCGCCATGGCCGATGCGCAGGCGCGCTTCGACAACGCGCAACAGGACTGGGCTCGCGCGGAAACGTTGTACGGCAATCAGGATATTTCGACATCGCAATATGATCAGTTCCGCTCCCGGGCCGAGAGCGCGGAGGCGCAGCTGGAGCAGGCCAAGGAACACTACGATCTGGTACTGGAGGGCCCGCGTCAGGAGACGATCACCGCGCAGCGAGCGCAGGTCGCGCGGGCCGATGCCGCCATCGCCGCCACCGAAGCCAATCGGATCGAAGTCCGCCGGAAAGAGCAGCAACTCCAGGCCATTCGCGCTCAAATCGAGCGGGCCGAGGCGCAAGTGAGCGTTACCCAGACCTTGATTAACGATGCAACGCTGCTGGCTCCGATGAACGGCATCATTCAGGTGAAGGCGGCCGAGCTCGGCGAAGTGGTGGCCGCCGGCACGACGGTGGCCAATCTCGGCGACCTGCAGCATCCCTGGCTCCGCGCGTATATCAATGAGACGGACCTGGGCAAGATTAAGGTCGGGGGGCGGGCCAAGCTTCGCACGGATTCATACCCGGACAAGATCTATGAGGGTCGGATCTCGTTTATCTCGCCCGAGGCCGAGTTCACGCCCAAGCAGATTCAAACCGAGGAAGAGCGCGTGAAGCTGGTCTACCGGATCAAGATCGACGTCAACAACACGGATCTGGAACTGAAGAACAACATGCCAGTGGACGCGGAACTGATTCTGGACTAAGCGTAGCTCGGAGAGTGCATGGGAAATTCGATTGTCATAGCCGACCATCTGACGCGCCGCTTCGGTGATCTCACCGCCGTCAACGATCTGGTGCTGGAGATCGCTCCGGGCGAGATCTTCGCGCTGGTGGGACCGGACGGGGCGGGCAAAACCACCACGATGCGTCTGTTGACGGGTCTGATGGATCCGACCGAAGGCCGCGCCATCGTGACCGGTTTGGATGTCGCCAAGCATCCCGACCGGGTGAAGGACGCGATCGGCTACATGGCGCAGCGCTTCGGCCTGTACGGCGATTTGACCGTGGACGAGAACATGACCTTCTACTCCGATCTATTCGGCGTGGTGGGGAATGAGCGGGTGGAACTGACCAACCGACTGCTGGAGATGACCCGCATGGAGCCGTTCCGCAAGCGGCCGGCCGCGAATCTTTCCGGCGGCATGAAGCAGAAGCTGGCACTGATGTGTACCCTGCTCCACAAGCCGCGCGTGTTGTTCCTGGATGAGCCGACCAACGGCGTGGATCCGGTTTCGCGCCGCGATTTCTGGGCAATTCTCTATCGGCTGGTGCGCGAGGGGCTGACGGTGGTGGTGGCGACCGCGTACCTGGATGAAGCCGAGCGCGCCAATCGGGTGGGCATGATGCACCTGGGCAAGATGATTCGTTGCGCACCGCCGGCCGAGCTCCGGGCAGGGATGGAAGAGGCCTGCTACAGCGTCACGCATAAGCTTCCGGGTATAGATCTTCACTTACTCCGCATAGCGCTTGAGCGGAATGAGGGAGTGGTGGCGGTGCAGCCTTCCGGAGACAATCTGCACTTGTTCCTCGACGAGAGCGTTACTTCGATCGAGAAGTTGCACGAAACTACGGAATTCAAGGCTCGCCGCATTACGCCGTCGCTAGAGGATGTTTTCGTCGCGCTGATTCGAACGCATAAGGAGCCCGCCAATGCTGCCTAATCAAAAGAACGGCACGGCGGTGCACCTGGACAAGCTGGTGAAGCGCTTCGGCGATTTCGTTGCCGTGGACAATGTGTCGCTGGACGTGACTCCGGGCGAGATTTTCGGGTTTCTGGGACCGAACGGCGCGGGCAAGTCGACCACGATTCGGATTCTGTGCGGGCTGCTGGGGCCGACTTCCGGGAGCGCCACGGTGGCGGGTTTCGATGTTGCGACGCAGCCGGAGAAGATTCGCGAAAACATCGGCTACATGTCGCAGAAGTTTTCGCTCTACGGCGATTTGACCGTGGACGAGAACATCGAGTTCTTTGGCGGCATCTACGGGGTTCCGGACAAAAAGCTGGCCGAGCGCCGCGATTATGTCCTGAAGATGGCGGGTTTGGGCGAGCGGCACGACACCATGACCAACCTGCTATCCGGCGGCTGGAAGCAGCGTCTGGCGCTGGGGTGCGCGATTTTGCACGAGCCCCCGATTCTGTTCCTCGATGAGCCGACCAGCGGGGTGGATCCGGTGGCGCGGCGCGATTTTTGGGATCTGATCTATCAGCTCTCGGCCGCCGGGCACACGATTTTCGTGACCACGCATTATATGGATGAGGCCGAGTATTGCCATCGCATCGCCTTGATGTACGCGGGCCGGGTGATTGCGTTGGGCTCTCCGGAGGAGCTGAAAAAGTCATTGGGCGAGGGGCATCTGCTGCAACTGGAATGCTCGGACTTGCTGGGCGCGATGACGGAACTCGAGAGACAGCCAGAAGTCGAAGATGTCGCGGTGTTCGGCAGCGGCTTGCACGTCAAGGTGGAAAACGCCCAGCAGGCGATTCCGAAGATCCGCGAGACGCTGGCGGGAGCAAACATCGACATCTCCGTGCTCGATCCGATCGAACCCACGATGGAGGATGTCTTCGTCAGTCTGATTGAAGACGAAGAAGAAAAGAAGAACGGTGAGTCGGTGACTTCATGACGTTCCGCCGCACGTGGGCGATTGCCCGCAAAGAGATCCTGCACATTCTGCGGGACAAGCGCAGCCTGATGGCCGCGTTGACTCAGCCCCTGATGGTGCTGCTGTTATTCGGCTATGCGCTGAGTCTGGACGTGGATCAGGTCGAGACGATGATCTACGATCTGGACAACACGCCGCAGAGCGAGGGGCTGGTTCGCGAGTTCTACGGGTCGCGGTACTTCGACGTCCGCGGGGAGGCCAGTTCGTATCGCGAGATCGAGAACGCCATGGACCGAGAACAGGCCCGTGTGGGCGTCGTCATCCCCGCCGATTACGCCAAGAATTTGCTGCAAGGCAGAACGGCCCAAGTGCAAATCCTCATTGATGGAAGCGATTCCAACACAGCTTCGATCGCGCTGGGATACGCCGAGGGCTTGATTCAGGCATATGCGGTCCGCTGGCGGGATGACGCCGAATCGGAGCGCGCCGGCCGCGTGTTCCAGCCTCCGGTGGAAGCACGTGTGCGTGTCTGGTACAACACGGACCTGGAGTCAAAGAACTACATCGTACCCGGGCTGATCGGCGTGATCACGATGATTATCGCCGCGCTGCTGACCTCGCTGACAATCGCGCGCGAGTGGGAGAACGGCACGATGGAACAGTTGCTGTCGACCCCGGTGCGCCCCTCAGAATTGGCGATGGGGAAACTGATCGCGTACTTTTTGCTGGGTTTTGTCGACATGATGATGGCCATCATCGTCGGCGTGTACGTGTTTGACGTGCCGATTAAAGGGAATCCGTGGCTGTTGATCGGGGTCGCCTGCATCTTCCTGGCCGGCGGCATGGCCTGGGGCATTTTTATTTCCGCCACCAGCCGCAATCAGCTCACGGCCTATCAGATCGGGGTATTCACTTCGTTTCTGCCGGCCTTCCTGCTCTCCGGATTCGTCTACTCGCTGCAAAACATGCCGGCGATAATTCAGTTCTTCGCGATCTTCGTGCCGGCCCGGTACTTCATCACCGTCGCCAAGGGAATCTTCCTCAAGGGCATCGGCGTGAAGCTGCTATGGTTCGACATCCTGTTGCTGGTGCTCTATATGATCGGCGTGTTTTTCCTGACCGCGCGGAAGCTGCGGCAGAAGGTGGCCTGACATGATGTGGCAACGCGTTAAACATCTCATCCGCAAGGAACTCCGGCAGGTGCTGCGTCATCCGCAAACCCGCACGATGTTGTTCCTGCCGCCCCTGCTGCAGCTGCTGATTTACGGCTATGCGGTGAACCTGGACGTCAATCAGGCGCGCATCGCGTGGATGGATGAGGATCATTCGTCCGCCAGCCGGGAATTGCTGAGTGAGTTTCAGGGCTCGGGACACTTTCTGATCCTCGCCAGACCGGAAAGCCCCGCCGAGATGCAGCGGCTGCTGGACACCAGTGAAGTGGACGGCGTGGTCCGCGTGCTGCCTGGGTTCGCCAGGGAAATCGCGATCGGCCAGCCGACCAGCGTCCAGGTGCTGCTCGATGGGACCGATTCCAACAGCGCTTCCCTGGTGTCAGCATATGCGGGACAAACCATCGCGCGGTTCACCAGGACGGCGCTGCAGGAGCGTCAGCGATCCGCGAGGGTCGGCGCGCCCGGCCCCATGGACATCGCCGTGCCGAACGTGGTGGCGCAATCCAGGGTCTGGTTCAATCCGGACCTCAAGAGCCGCAATTATTTCGTGCCCGGGGTGATCGTCAATATCATCATGCTGATCACGCTCTCGCTAACCACGATGGCGTTGGTGCGGGAAAAGGAGATCGGCACCATGGAACAGCTGATGGTCACGCCGATCCGGCCGGTGGAGCTCATCCTCGGCAAGACGCTGCCCTTCGTGCTGATCGGTTTCTTTGATATGTTGCTGGTGCTCGCGGCCGCGCTGCTGATCTTCCGGGTTCCGTTCGTCGGAAGCTTCACGCTGCTGTGCTTCTCCGCATTGCTGTTCATCATGACGACGCTGGGAGCCGGTCTGTTCGTCTCTACGGTATCCAGCACGCAGCAGCAGGCCAACATGGCGACCTTCCTGCTGTTTCAGCCGTTCATGATGCTGAGTGGATTTGTATTCCCGATCAGTTCGATGCCCGAGTCGATCCAGTGGCTCACGGTGCTGAACCCCATGCGCTACTTTCTGGAGATCGTCCGCGGGATCTTCCTGCGGGGCTCCGGCATCGATACGCTGTGGACCCAGATGGTGGCGCTATTCGTGTTCGGGGTGGTCATTCTATGGGCCAGTGTGCTGCGGTTCCACAAGTCTCTCGATTGAGGTCGCCGATCGGCGAGTGGCCAGCCCCAACGAACATCATCCGTCCTACCTCTTGACTCTCTGCGATTGGGACGATGGCGATATTCGTGAAGAGCTGGAAACGCGCGAAGGAGAGCCCGGATCCACGCCCCCGTTCCGCACCGATTTCCACAGGGTTCCGTTACACTGGTGTCGTATGAGTTCGCGGCGAAAATTCGTCGGCACGGTGGCCTATGGGCTGGCGGGGACGATTGCGGCCGGATCGGCGAAGGCCGGTTCGCTGGAACCGGTGCGCCTGGGGCTGATCGGGGCCGGGGACCGCGGCACGCAACTGCTGCATCATATTCGTTCGTGCGCGGCGGCCGACGTCGTGGCGGTTGCCGATGCCTACGCCGGGCGGCTCGCGGTGGCGAAGTCGTCGCTGGAGAACGCGGCCGGGTACATGGATTATCGCGACCTGCTCGACCGGAAAGATATTGATGCCGTGGTCATCGCGACACCGCAACATCTGCATGCCCAGCAGTTCTGTGACGCACTCTCCGCGGGCAAGCACGTTTATCTCGAAAAGAACGCGGCTCTGACGCTGGAGCAAGCCGAGCAAATGCGCGAAGCCGTGGAACGCGACGAGGGCAGGCACACCGTGCAGATCGGCCATCAGGCGTGTTCAAGTGGGCATGCGTCCGATGTTCGCCGCTTCCTAAGCGATCGCGAGCGCATGGGCGAGATCACCGCGCTGCAGATGCACATGTTCCGGAATACGCCGCGATCCAAGCCGCAATGGGCGCGGTCGGCGCTGCTGACTCCGGATCTGAATGAGGCCACCATAGATTGGCAGGCATTCGAAGGTCCGGAGGGAACCAACCGCGCATTCGATCCGAACCGCTTCGTGCATTGGCGTTATTTCTGGGATTACTCGGGCGGCAGCATTACGGAGTTCCTCAGCCAGCAACTGGCGTTCTGGTATCAGGCGCTGGATCTGGACATTCCGGAAGAGGTCACCGCGACGGGCGGGATCCTGCTGTGGAACGACGGGCGTGAAGTGCCGGACACGATGCAGGTGTCGTTAAAACAAAAGTCGCGCAACGGAGCCGGGATGCTGATTTCCTGGTCCAGCGGTTTCGGCAACAACCATCTGGGCGTGGGCGAAACGCTGCTGGGTTCAAACGGATCGATCAGCCGCGCGAGCCAGGTTCGCTATATGCCGCAGAAGGTGAACCGGCCGGACCTGAAAGAGATTGTCGGCAGGACGCCGCACGCACCGCAGTCCCACATGGAAGATTTTCTCGCCGCCTTGCGCTCCGATGGGCAGCCTTCGTGCCCGTTCGAGCTCGGCTATCGCGTTTCGATTGCCTGCCAGATGGCGATTCGCTCCTATCGCGAGCAACGAACCGTCCGCTGGAATTCCGATTTCGGTGAAATCGTCTAGGCGGCGAAACTCATCTAACAAACAGAATGAACTTCGGATATAGCGAAGACCAAAAGCAGCTTCGCAAGGCCGTTCGTGCCTTCGCGGAAGCCGAGATCCTGCCCCATGTGATGGAGTGGGACGAATCACAGCACTTTCCGGAGGACGTGTTCCGCAAGCTGGGCGAGCTCGGCGTGCTGGGCGCGGTGTTCCCGGAGGAGCTCGACGGGGCCGGCCTCACCTATGAGGATTACGCGATCGTCATTGAAGAGCTCGCGCGCGTGGATCCGTCCGTGGCGCTGAGCGTCGCGGCCCACGTATCGCTGTGTTCGAATCATATTTTCATCGCCGGCAGCGAAGAACAGAAGAAGGCTTACATTCCCAAGCTTGCCACCGGGGAATGGATCGGAGCCTGGGCGCTGACCGAACCGGAGTCCGGTTCCGATGCCGGTGGCACACGAACCCAAGCCGTGCTCGAGAACGGCGAGTGGGTCCTGAACGGGACCAAGACGTTCACCACCAATGCGCACGCCGCCGATATCTTCGTGGTCATGGCCGTGAGCGACCGGGCGCATAGCTCGCATGGGATTTCCGCGTTCGCGATCCCCAAGGGTACGCCGGGATTCAAGACGGGGAAGAAAGAGAACAAGCTCGGGATGCGGTGCTCGCCGACCGGCGAACTGATCCTGACCAATTGCCGGATTCCGGAAAGCAACCTGATCGGGAATCGCGGCGAGGGCTTTATCGACGCGCTGCGGATCCTGGACGGCGGCCGTATTTCGATTGCGGCGCTGGGAGTCGGCATCGCGCAAGGAGCCTATGAAGCCGCGCTGAAATATTCCAAGCAGCGGAAACAGTTCGGCCGCTTCATCAGCGAATTTCAGGCGATCCAGCACAAACTGGCCGACATGGCGACCGAGATCGATGCGGCGCGTCTGCTGACCCAACGCGCGGCATGGCTGAAGGATCAGGGCAAGAGCGTAAATCGCGAATCGGCGATGGCGAAACTGTATTCTTCCGAGGTCGCGGTACGCGTGGCGAACGAAGCCGTACAGGTCCACGGCGGCTACGGCTTTATCAAGGACTACCCGGTGGAGAAGTTCTACCGCGACGCCAAGCTGTGCACGATCGGCGAGGGAACCAGCGAGATCCAGCGGATGGTGATCGCCCGACAGTTACTGAAGAGCTAGAGTCGATTGCTAATGTTCCGTAAGCTTCTGCGGGCCCTCTCTCGAAAGAAAGATCGGGAACCCGCCCCATCAATCGTACTGCTCTGCCGAACTCCCTACCAACCCACGGATGATGAACTGGAAGATGCGGGACCCGAGCCTTCGGCGTCGCATTTAACCGCGACAAGGATAGCGTCAACTTCGTCGCGAAGCGGCTTGGCATTCGACTGATGAAGGCTGACGGCTTCCTGTTCAGCTTCCTCAGCCGTCCTGAGGGTTACATGGAGGCCTTTCCTGGAGAGAGCGGGTACAGTGAACAAGCCCTGTGGGAACGCCACAATGCGTGGTTCAGTATTGACTGTATCGGCGGTGGGGAATCCCGCGACGTTCAGTACAATCGTGCGGCAAGACTTGCGGTGGAACTTCTTTCGGACAACTGCATAGGGGTCTATCTCCCAGAGCCTATTGTTTTATGGGAACGAGATGATCAGTTGGCTCTGAATTTGCCAGCTAAGGTCCGCCTAGCGATTTCCAGCCCAGTGAACACAAGCAAATCAAGGCAAGCCTAAGGCAGCGGGTGATCGCTATCGTACAGGCCGTTGAGCCGAAATGAGCGGTACGCCGGCGAGGAGATCTCCAGACGATACACAATCTTTCCGGCCGGGTCCACCTCAGTCGCTTGCGAAAAAGAGGGAGGCCCGTCCGGTTCCGTCGACAGCCATCCGCTATCGAAGTGATAATTCCCATCCGATAGTTGCTGTGCGGCTCCCACGGCCCAGGAGAAGGCTCCGAGGTCGGCGTTGAGCACCAGATGTGCAACCCGGTTAGTCTCGTCGAGTTGGATGGCCTGCCCCCGGCTATGCGCGTCCGGAAACAGATCCTGACGCGTATTGCCGTTATCGAAAAGCGTCAACGTCCCGTCGGCTTCAAACTCGGGATCATGCTGATGGGAGAACCAGGGATACGGATCGGTGGAATCGGATTCCACCTGGAAATCGCCATCCTTTCCCAGTCGCCATATCACAGCGCCGCTGCCCTCCCCGTCGCGATAATCGATCTTGATGAGCCAATCCTGATGGCGCGCCGAATAGATGAGGTTGCCGTCCGCGGTCCGTTGCGCGGCGTTCCCATGCAGCCAATCGTTCGTGGTCGCCACCATTCCCTCAAACAGGGGCGGACACGCCGTGCAGCTTTCATCCAGCACAGCTTTTCTGCTGACGTCCAAGTGCTCGAATGAATCCCAAGCCCATTCCACCTGCAGGTCGCGATCCAGCACAAGAATCACATCCCCCAGAACGTTGACCGTGCCCGGTCCCTGAACGTCCTCAAACAACTGCTCGGCCGAGGCAAGAACCAGCAGCTTGCCATCGGGCAACGCACGGGCTTCATGGTGGAACGCGTCAATCTTTCGCACACCCATCTCCGCCAACTGCTCATTGACCCGCGCGGCGTTCGTTTCCCGAACGATCTGCCCCAGGAGGTCAAACTCCCGCACGAGCTGCCCGGAGCGGCCTACATCATGGGTGGAAACAATTCCCATAAAGGTTCCGCCTCCAACGGGCCGTGTCAGATACGAAAGACAGCAGTAATACCAGACGACATTTCCGTTCTCGTCCATGGCAACCGCAGAACTGCCGGCCGCCAGGAGCAGCGTCTGTTGCGGGAGAAGCCGTTGGGGAGGGACCCGCAAGGAGCTGCGTGGAAGGACCACGTCAATCTCCCCGGTATGGAATGTCAGCACCGGCCCCGGTGTCTCTTGGTCCTCGACCTGCACAAACTGTTGCGCAACGTAATCCGCCGATGCCCGCATGCCGCCCAACAGGACGTCTAAATTCCCTCCGTCCAGGCAATCCTGCCACGGCGTCGTTTGTGGCAGATCCTGCCCCCCGGTCCGGTTGGTGGCCCGGATGGTGCGATCGCTCACCGGTCGCATCGTCACTGGCTGGGGCGCGGGGCGAAACTCCACACGCATGCGTCCACCCACCGGACACGCCGGTGCGGCATAGAGAAAGACCAGCGGATGTCCAGTGGGCAACACCACCGGCTGCCCCCCGGCCACTGCCGACACCGACTGAAACAGGACCGTTTTGACCGCTGTGTCGCCTGTCTCTACATTTCGCGCCGTGACTTCCAAGTCATAATTCGCTTCCCGCGTCAATATATCTAATGAAGATTCCGGACTGAAATCGCGGACCGTATGAAATTCAGGTTCGCCGCGCCGAATGCGAAACCGGTACCAGATCTCACCCGGAGCCGCGTCATTCACCGCCGTGGCCCAGGTGACCACAGTCCCCACTGGAGCGGGCGAGGGCTCCGTGGACTGCAATACAACCGACATCTGGGCTCCAGCGCTTCCAGGCGAAGATGCGGCGATTAAGAACGGAAACCCGGCTAAAAAAGCCAGTAGAGTACGTAACTGCTTCCTTGGAAAGCATTTCATATTCAGCCTGATATTGCTAACACGTTACACCCAATGACAGGCTCACCGAAAGTATCTTTTGGCCTGTTCCCGTCAAAGACGAGCGCGAACTCCAAAGGCCGTGGCAACCTGCCACCCCGTTAGGCGACACTAGTTGCTTCGTGTCTTCGCCCGTCGACATCTCCGATATGGCCCGCCGCATCTTGACCGGCGATCCACGCGCATTGGCTCGTGCGGCAACCTGGGTCGAAAACCAGGCTCCGCGAAGCCGAGCCCTTGCTCGAAGCGCTCTTCCCCCAAACCGGCCGAGCGCTGGTGATCGGCGTCACCGGACCTCCAGGCGCCGGCAAGAGCACGCTTTCCGATCAACTGATTCAGCATTACCGCGCACTGGGCAAGTCGGTCGGAGTGATTGCCGTGGATCCTTCGAGCCCATACTCGGGCGGCGCGATCCTGGGCGACCGCATCCGCATGCAGCGCCACCATGAGGACCCTAGCGTCTTCATCCGATCTATGGCAACCCGGGGCTGGCTGGGCGGTCTGGCGCGTGCGGCGCTGGAAATGACACTCCTCCTCGACGCGGCTGGGCGCGAGGTAATCCTGGTGGAAACGGTCGGCGTAGGTCAGGACGAGGTGGAGGTCGCACGGCTGGCGGGCGTGACTCTGGTGGTCTTGGTGCCGGGCATGGGCGATGACATCCAGGCGATCAAGGCGGGCATCCTTGAAATCGCCGACGTCTTCGCGATCAACAAAGCGGATCTGCCGGGCGCGGATCAACTGGAACGCCAGCTCAAGGCATCGATGGAGCTCGCGCATGGCAAGCAGGTTCCGATTGTGAAAACCCGAGCGGACCAGGGCGCTGGGATCGACGACCTGACTGCCGCGATCGACGGCGCCGTCAGAAAAATCGATGGTGAAGAATTGGCGGTGATGTGGGCCGGGCGGCTACGCGAGATGCTGCGCGAACGCCTGCTGGTGCGCTACTCAGAAGACCAATTTCTGACTGCGGGTCGTGAGATCGCCGAGGGCCGGCAAGATCCATTTTCGATTCTGCGAAACTGGACGGATGGCTGAAAACGCCCCAGACGCATTGGAGCCCGCCGCATTGGCCCCGACCAAGATCGATCACCTGGGGATCGCGGTGGCGTCCATCGATCGCGCGCTGGAGTTCTATCGCGACCAGCTGGGGCTGGCGGTCGCGCATCGCGAAACCGTGGACGTCGAGAAGGTCCAGGCGGCAATGCTGCCCATCGGCGAGTCGCGCATCGAATTGCTGGAAGCGGTGGGCGAAGATTCGGTGATCGCGAAGTTCATCGCCAGGCGCGGCGAAGGCCTGCATCACGTGGCGATCAAGGTACCGGACTTGAATGCCTCAGTGGCGAAGCTCAAAGCCGCGGGCGCGCGTGTGCTGAACGATCCTCGTCCCGGCGCGGGCGGACATATTTATTCATTCGTGCATCCGGCCTCCACCGGCGGGGTGCTGCTGGAACTGATACAGGAATAACCAAACACAACATGAAACCAACGATCGGAATCATCGGCGGCAGCGGACTGTATTCGATGCCGGGCTTCACGCAACACGAAGAGAAGAAAATGGACACGCCATTCGGCTCGCCCTCGGACGCCTACGTCGTCGGCGAGCTGGAAGGCAAGGAAGTCGCGTTCTTGTCGCGTCACGGACGCGGACATCGCGCCTCACCGTCGGAGATTAACTACCGGGCAAACATCTGGGGCATGAAGTCGCTGGGCGTCGAACGCGTCATTTCCCTAAGCGCCGTAGGATCGCTGAAGGAAGAGCACAAGCCGCTGGATTTCGTGATTCCCTACCAGTTCGTGGACCGTACGCGCGGCCGCGTGGCGACCTTCTTCGGCAACGGGCTGGTGGCGCACATCAGCTTCGCCCATCCCATTTGCACGCAGATGGCCGACGTCGCCTACGCCGCGGGCAGCGATTCCGGGATTCGCGTAAAGCTCGGTGGGACGTATCTGTGCATGGAAGGTCCGGCGTTTTCGACACTGGCTGAGTCCAATCTCTATCGCAGTTGGGGCATGGACGTGATCGGCATGACCAACCTGACCGAGGCGAAGCTCGCGCGCGAAGCCGAGCTCTGCTATACGACGGTCGCCATGGTCACCGACTATGACTGCTGGCACCCCGAACACGACGCGGTCACCGTCGAGGACATCATCGCCAACCTCACGCAGAATGCCGAGAACGCCGCCAAGCTGGTGCATGCGGCCGTGAAGGCCATGCCGGCCGAGCGCAATTGCAAGTGCGGCCAGGCGCTATCGCATGCGCTGATTACGGACCGCGCCACGATTCCCGAAGAGACGAAGAAGAAGCTGGATCTGATCGTCGGGAAGTATCTCTAGGAGTCCGGAGATAGGAGACAGGAGACTTGCACGGCGGAATCGTCTGCTGGAACAGAGTCCGAGTCCATCTCTGTTCATCGGCGGCTGACATACTTTGAGCAACGCTGCTTCTAAAACACGATGCCGAACCGAGTCCTTGCTCGACGCCTGTCTCGCGGGGGAGCCGTGGTCCCGGGAGCTACTGCGTGAGGCGCTCGCCGTGGATGAGGGCCGGAAGTTCCTGTCCATCGTCGTCGAGCGGCTGGGTGACCTGTTTGAGCCGCGCCTCAGCGATGTCTACGCGGAGCTGTTCACCGCCGCGATCGAGGAAACGAGACCGTCGCTGCTGGGCCGCGCGCGCCAGACGAGTCGGCAGGGAGCCACGCCAGAGGTTCCCGCGAGGGCGGACATGGTCTATGTGCTCTCGCGGATCACGCTCGGCGCGGACGTCGCCGTCACCAGCATCGTGATGGACGCGGCCAAGCAGCGCTACCCGGAAGCCACGATCCAGTTCGTTGGGCCGGCGAAAAACTATGAGCTGTTCGCGGCCGATAAACGGGTGAAGCACTTCCCTGCTCCCTATGCGCGCTCCGGATCATTGGCCGAGCGGCTGGAAGCGTCGGCAAAGCTCTGGTTCCCGCTTGTCATGCCATCAGACGGAATCGTGATCGATCCGGACTCGCGGTTATCGCAACTTGGATTGCTGCAGATCTGCCCGGCGGAGCGCTACTTCTGGTTCAACAGCCGCGCGTATGGCGCCGAAGACGATTCGGCTCGGCTACCGGATCTCACAGCGCGCTGGTCGGAAGAAGTCTTCGGCGTAGCCCGCGCAAAACCTTACGTCGCCACCTATCCCACGAGTGGCCCTGCATCCGACATCACCGTGAGCCTCGGCGTCGGCGGCAACGAAGAGAAGCGCATCGACGGGAGCTTCGAGCGCGACTTACTGGACCTTCTCGGCTCGACGAGCAAAACCGTTCTGGTCGACCTCGGCGGGGACCAAATCGAGGCCAAGCGCGTCCTCGATGCAGTACATGGCACCGATCACAAAAACATTCACCCCGTTCAGGGGAGCTTTGCGGCGTTTGCCGCGGAGATCGCGCGGTCGAAGCTCTATGTCGGGTATGACTCGGCCGGCGGTCACGTGGCCAGCGCATGCGGCGTGCCGGTGATCAGCATCGCGAAAGGGTTCGCGAGCCCGCGCATGGCGTCCCGGTGGCGCCCCAAGGGGATCCTGGTGCGGGATGCGGGTGGCGGCTCCGCAGAGATCCTGGCTAAGATCGGGTCGGCGCTGGAGAGCCTCGGCTATCTTGCGCGCCCATAAGGCAGCGAACGCCTGCAGGTGAGCTGCGCAAAAGAGGCAGGCAACTACATATACATTCCGCCGTTCACGTCCAGCACGTGTCCGGTGATGTAGCCCGCTTCATCGCTCGCCAGGAACACCACCGCGGCAGCGACATCCTCCGGAGTTCCGAAGCGCTTCAGTGGGATGTGCGCCAGCATGGTCTCCTTCAACGAATCGGAGAGCACGGCGGTCATGTCGGTTTCGATGAACCCCGGAGCGACGGCGTTCACCGTAATGTTCCGCGCGCTGAGTTCCTGCGCCAGCGATTTCGTGACGCCGATCAGCCCCGCCTTAGAGGCAACATAGTTCACCTGCCCGGGATTGCCCGTCTCACCGACCACTGAAGAAATGTTGATGATCCGCCCCCAGCGCGCCTTCATCATCGGCTGCAGGACCTGCTGGGTCGCCAGGAACGCGCCGGTCAGGTTCGTGTTGATGACCTCGTTCCAATCCTCCAGCTTCATGCGCAGCGCGAGCCCGTCCTTGGTCATCCCGGCATTATTCACCAGAATGTGGATCGGGCCGGCGAGTTCCACGGCCTTCGCCATCCCATCCTTAATCGACGCATGCGAACCGAGGTCCATCGAGACCACGTGCGCCTCGCCGCCGGCATCCCAAACCTCACCGGCAACCACATCGAGTTTCGCCACGTCCCGGGCCGCCAGCACGACCTTACGGCCCGCCTTGGCAAGTGCGATCGCGCACGCGCGGCCAATGCCGCGGCTGGCTCCGGTGATGAGGGCTGTTTTGGTTTCAGACATAGGGGTGACCTTACAAGATAGCGCGGTTGGCGGGCCCGGGCCAAAGATCGCGGCGATCCGCAAGAAAATGCGTCGACCCGCATTTCGAGTGCGTTCTAATAGTGGAAATGGCTTACGACGATTTGCGCGGCTTCATCAAGGCTCTGGAGAAGGCCAAGGAGCTGAAACGCGTCTCCGCGGAAGTGGATCCGGCGCTCGAGATCACCGAATTCGCCGACCGGAGCGTGAAAAACGGCGGCCCCGCGCTGCTGTTTGAAAATCCGAAGGGCTCGGACGTTCCAGTGCTGATCAACGCCTTCGCCAGCGAGCGGCGCATGGAGATCGCGCTGCAGGTGGACAGCGTGGATCACATCGCCGGGCGCATCTCGGAGCTCCTGGCGATGCAGAAGCCGCAGGGGCTGATGGACAAGCTCAAGATGCTGCCGAAGCTCGCCGACCTGACCGCCGTGTTCCCGAAGACCGTGAAAGACGGGCCGTGCAAGGAAGTCATCCTCAAGGACAACTTCAGCCTCAAGGACTTCCCGGTGCTGAGCTGCTGGCCCGACGACGGTGGTCCGTTCATCACCCTGCCGATGGTCTTCTCGCGGCATCCGGAAACCGGCAAGCCGAATTGCGGCTGCTACCGCATGCAGGTCTTCGATGACCGCACCACCGGGATGCACTGGCAGACGCACAAGAATGGCGCCGAGCACCTCCGGCGGCTGGCCAAACAATCCGGCGGCCCGACCCGTATGCCGGTCGCCGTCGCCATCGGAGCCGACCCCGCGACGATGTACTCGGCGATTCTGCCGCTGCCCCCCGACCTCTACGAAATGATGATCGCCGGGTTCATGCGCGAGAAATCCGTCGAGATGGTCAAGTGCGAGACCAGCGACCTGGAGGTCCCGGCCAACGCCGAGATCGTTCTCGAAGGCTACGTCGAGCTCGGCGAGCTGCGCCGCGAAGGCCCCTTCGGTGACCACACCGGCTTCTATTCGCTCGATGATGACTACCCGGTTTTCCACGTCGAATGCATCACGCACCGCAAGAATCCGGTCTACGCGACGACGATCGTGGGTCCGCCGCCCATGGAGGATTACTACATGGGCCGCGCGATCGAGCGAATCTTCCTGCCGCTGATGCGCATGCAGATCCCCGAAATCGTCGACATCGCCATGCCGGCCGAGGGAATTTTCCACAACCTGATGCTGGTCTCGATCCGCAAATCCTACCCGGGGCAGGCGCGCAAAGTGATGCACGCGATTTGGGGGCTCGGGCAGGCGATGTTCACCAAGTGCATCGTCGTGGTGGACGAGGACGTGGACGTCCAGAACTTCAGCGAGGTCGCCTGGAAGGCTCTCAATAACATTGATCCGGAACGGGATACGCAGTTCGTCCTGGGCCCCATCGATTCGCTGGACCACGCCAGCCGCCTGCAGGATTACGGCTCCAAGATGGGCATCGATGCGACCCGCAAGTGGCCCCAGGAAGGCTTCACCCGCCGCTGGCCGGACGTCATCAAAATGCCGGACGAGGTCCGGGAGCGGGTCGATCAATTATGGAAAAAGGCGGGTTTGTAGCCGCCGTAGAGCCCGATCCGGAAGTTGCACTGGGATCTAGCTTTCCCTGCCAGCGCCAAGGTAAACTATAGACTGTACGGCGGCTGTAGCTCAGTTGGTAGAGCGCCAGATTGTGGCTCTGGACGTCGCGGGTTCAAGTCCCGTCAGCCGCCCCATTTTCCGTACTCTTCCCCGGCGATTCACCCCTACCGAGCCAAAACGCTTTCCGAACCCCACATCGGCCGAAAAAGCGCGCCCCCAAAGTGCGGTATTCTTGCTAACCGAAACGGGCTAACGCGCGTCTATACTACTAGATATGGATTCCTCCGAGGGCAATCCGGGACCGGGAATGGAACTTCCCGCAGGCGCTGGGCCAGGCAGCCCGGCACCCCGCAAGCGCCCCCGATGGCCTCCCCGGCACGGATGGCCGTGGCCTGGATCCGCGACCTCTTCATCAGCGTTTTCATCGCGCTGGTGATCATCCTGTTCCTGTACCAGCCGGTGAAGGTGGAGGGAACCAGCATGATGCCCGGCCTAGTGGACCAGGAACGGATCTTTATCAATAAGTTCGCCTATTGGTCCGGCCTGGACGACATCCAGCGCGGCGACACAGTGGTCTTCGAGTTCCCCTACGACACCAGTAAGTCCTACATAAAACGTGTGGTTGGCATGCCCGGCGACACCGTGGAGATCACCCGCGGCACGGTCTACGTGAACGGCGAGGCGATCGACGAACCCTACGTCCCGGAACAATACCGCGACCGCGTCTCACTCAAGTCGATGCAGGTCGCCGAAGGCGAGTATTTCGTGCTGGGCGACCACCGCAGTTCCTCCAATGACAGCCGCTCCTGGGGAACCGTACCGCGCCGCTATATCTATGGCAAGGCGGTCTTTGTGTACTGGCCGCTGGACCGGCTCGGAACCGTGAACTGAGGCCTCCCTAAGCCGAGGCAGATCCACCCCCGACTTCCCCGCATCCCAGATTTCTCAACAGTTCACCCCTACCGATCAGGTAGAATACATTGAAATCCGACTCCGTGGGACGGAACACGTACTTACGACCTTCCTTGGGCTCGCTATCTCGCGGTGGGGCGAGGAACTCCCGTTTCCCGGAAGGGATTGAGGATTGAGCCGCCGGCGCATCACGGCCGCGGGCTGAACAAGATGCAGACCGGTTCCATTACCTATCGCGTTGCCGACTTCCTGAAACAATATCCGCCGTTCCAGGCCATGGACGAAGAGGACCTGATCGACCTCGCCGGGCGTGGGCGCGTCAAGTTTCACGAGATCGACGAGTTCATTCTGTGGCAAGGGGCGAAGCTCTCGACCTGGATCTTTGTCGTCCAACAGGGGACGGTCTCGGTCTGGGAGGAGACAAACGGCGAGGAGCACCTGGTCGATATCCGCGGGGCCGGCGACATTGTTGGCATTGATCGCTACCACGGCTTCGCGGAAAATCAGCACTCGGTGAAAGCGGCCAGCGATGTCGTTGTGTACGCACTCCCGGCCGACCGCTTCGGCGATTTGCTGAAGAAATATCCGGCCGCGGAGAAGTACATCGCCGCGCACGCCTCGGTTTCCGATAACTATCTCGCCCAGGAAACGCGGCGCGGAGCCTTCGAGACCTACGTTTATGACATGCCGTCCACGCGGCGCACGGTGGTCTGCTATGGCGAAGACACGATTCAGCACGCGGCCGCGCAAATGAATCGCTACGGGACCTCGGCGATGGTCGTGCTGGGCTCCCATGAGGAACTGCTCGGCGTGGTGACCGCGCGTGACATCCTGAAGGCCACCGCCGACGGCGAACTGGCGCCGTTACAGACCGTGTCGCGCTGGATGCACCGCCATCCGCCCATTCTAGAGCCTACCGCCAGCGTCGCTGACTGCGTGTTGGCGATCGCTGAACACAATTCCGATATCGCCGTGATCGCCGAGCGCGGGCGCCAGAAAGAGGATCAGTATCGCGTGGTGGGCCTGTTTGAGCTCGCCCCGGCCTTCGGCGACCATCCCATCGAAATTCTGCACGAGATTCACCACGCCGCGGACCTCGGAGCCCTGCGCGTTCTGAACCAGCGGGCGCGCGCGTTCACGGCGGATCGCCTGATCTCGCCGGTCAGCGTCGACTGGCTGTCGATGTACCTGCATCGCGTCGACATCGCGATCCTAGCCCGCCTGCGGGAACTACATCCCCCTCCGGAACCGAACTTCTGCTGGGCTCTGTTCGGCTCGGGTGGACGCCGGGAGCTGCTGGCGCCGGTGCAACCCCGCGCGGTCTTGATTCTGCCGCAAGGCGCCGACGAGAAGGGCTTCGCGCAGTGGTTCGCGCAGATCAATGACGAAATGGTGGACGCCGGTTATATTCATCGTGGCCTGCACTTCGTTGCCGATTATTCCGCCGCCACCGTCGGCCAGTGGACCGAGCGTTTCACCGGCTGGGTCCAGGATCCCATCAAGAATCACATTCAAAGCGCGCGGCACATGTTCGACCTGCGCGGCGTGCATGGCAATATCCAGTTGTGGGAGGATCTGCGAACCCAGGTCCGCGCCGTCATCGGCCGTTCGGAAACGTTCCTGCGCGTGATGGCCCATGATTGCCTGTCCAACCTGCCTCCGCTGACCTTCTACCGCGATGCCGTCGTCGACGAATCCGGTGAACGCAGCACGGTCTTCGATCTGCAAGGCAGCGCGCTGCGGCCGCTGGTGGACGTCGGACGAGTCTACGGCATCGCCGCCGGACACACGCTGGGAACCTCCACGCTGGAGCGATTTCGCATGGCCAAGCGCCTGCTCCCCGAGCAGGATAAGATCTTCCGCGAAGTCTCCGACACCTTCCGCGTCGTGCTATATCTCCAGGCCCGAAACGGCATCCGCCAGGGCGACGGCGGCAACAACATCGAGCCCGCCATGCTGAGCCATCACGAACAGCAACTGCTCAAGAGCGGGTTCCGCAGCATCCATCGGCTGCTGGAATTCACCGCCGATGGCGATTGGATGGAGCGGTCGCGCTAGGCATGCCGAACGAGACGCCTTCCCTCCCCGAGTTCGCGCAAGCCTATTTCCGCGAATTCGAGGATACCTGGACCGACCAAACACCGATCAAGGCCGTGCGTTTCGTGGTGCTCGATTCGGAGACCACCGGCCTGAACCCGGAGAAGGATCGCTTGATCACCATCGGCGCCGTGGTGGTGCAAAACGGCGAGATCCTTTTGGATGACTCCTATGAAGCGCTGCTGAAAGTGGAATTCAATACCAGCTCGGTCACGGTGCACGGAATCACGCGTGACGATAGCCAGAGAGGCCTGGAAGAACCCGAAGCGCTAGAGCAGTTCCTGGCCTACCTGAAAGACGGCGTCATTGTGGGGCACCACATCGGGCACGACGTCGCGACATTCAACGCCGGCTATCGCCGCCACTTCGGCTTTGAGCTTAAGAATCGCTTCCTCGACACGATGGACCTGACCCTGCACCTGGAGCAGGACGGAGCGTTCTTCAATCGTTCCAAGATCCGCAGCTTCACGCTGGATGCGCTGTGTGAGCTGTTCGGCGTGGTGCCGCATGACCGGCACACTGCGCCCGGCGACGCCTTCATCACGGCCCAGGTTTTCCTGCGGCTGCTGCGCCTGGCCGAACGGTTTGGGCGCACCGAACTCGCCGAGATCAGCCAGCCCTTTGTCCCGCCGGAAGAAGCCGAATCCATGTAACTCGCGCCCAGGGATGTGGGCAAGTCTTCAACTTAACGTCTGAAAGACGTCTGTGGGCATTTGCTTTATCGCGCACAACGACTGAAAGACGTCTATGCGCATTTGCCTTATCGCGCACAACGACTGAAAGACGTCTGTGCTCATTTGCCTTATCGCGCACAACGACTGAAAGACGTCTGTGCGCTCATGGTTCCACCAACGAGATCCCCGCCAGGCGAGCTGCCCAAAGGTGCGAAGCACCCTTCAGAAGCGCAAACGGTAGCGACGCGCCAACGCAACCGACCTCGTCCCACACCACCCATCGCGCCAGCGCCGGAAGTGCAGTAGGGCGATGTCCTGAAGTTCGCCTCCGCTCGATCGAGAGCGAGCCGGAAACGATCCCTAGAAATCCAACCCTAACCGGAAGTTGAACATGCGGCCACTGTTCAGCGTATTGGTGATGACGCCGAACGTCGGACTGGTCAGGTTGTTCTGCGGAGCGGCAAACTGCGGCGTGTTGAACAAGTTGATCGCATCAATACGAAGATTCAACCGCCAGTCGCGCGGCAACGTGAAGCTGCGCGATAGAGAGGCATTTACGTTGGCGATCTTCCCTTGCCGGAAGGTATTCCGTCCGAGGTTCCCATGATCGGTTCCCGGCGCGATGAACACGAACGCCGAGCGCGGCAGCAACGCCACCGACTTGTCCGGGCTGCCGACGATCTGGCCCAGAATACTGGGGTCGACGATATTGGGGCGATCACCGCCCTGTCCGTCAACGTTGCCCACCCCGGGGCCGTCGCTGCCCGCCTGGACCGTAAACGGGGTGCCGCTCTTCAGCAGCCAAACCCCGTTGATGTTCCACTTATTGAACAGCGCCGACAGCACACCGTTCGCCCATACCCGGGGAATCAGCGGAGGTTCATAGTTCATCCGCACCAGCAACGAGTGCGGTTGATCGAAGTTCGAACGGCCCTTCATCTGATCATGCATAAAGTTTTCAGACGGCGCCCGGCCCTGGTTGGCATTCGACCCGGCCAGCGTGGAGGTGTAGTTGTTCCCGAAATCGATCGCCTTGCTGAACCAGTAGGAGATGTCGCCGGAAAAGCCCGCAATGTTGGCGATCGTCATCTCCACTTTGGCTGCGTCAAAATAACTCGCCCCGCCGTTGTGGATGCGATAGACGTTATAAAACGTCGGATCCGCGCGGCGATCATTAACCGTGGCCGAAGTGATGTCGGAAACAGGACCAATCGGCTGGGCTCGATTGTTGTACAGCATCTCCAGCAGGCGGTGCGAACGGCTGCCGATATAACCCAGCCGGAACTGGATGCGATTGGACGGAGAAAATTCCCAGCTGAAGTTATAGTTGTGCGTATAGGGCAGCCCGAGGTTGCTGGCGTCCTGATAGTAGGAGGCCCGGAACCCCGGCTGAACATCCGCAATGCTCAGCCCCGCGAATGGATTCAGCGGATCCGGGGTCGCCACAAGGATCTGCGCCGCGTTGGGGTAATTCTGCCGGATCTGTCCCCAGGTCGATTGCAGCAGCTGCCCGTAGGCCATCCCGTAGGCAGTGCGGATCACGCCCCAACTGCCCGGCAGCCGGTAGACGAACGATAACCGCGGAGCCAGCGCGCTGCAGGAGCACCCGAACGGAATCGTGTCGAGGTTGTTCACCTCGCTCGGCTTCAGGAACGGCACATAGCGCAGGCCGATTTCCATTTGCAGCCGGTCCGTTAGCCGAATCCGGTCATTGGCGTACATAAAATACTGCAACGTGCGCCAGCCGCGATAGGTGTTGCCAACCAGTTTGCCGGCGCTGGTGGCTTTCCCCAGCCGGAAGTTGGTCACCGCGCTGTTGCCGAAATTGTTCTGAAAGCTGATGAACCCGCGCAACTGCGTCTGCTCGGTGCTGTTGATCTGCATCCGGCTGGCTTCGGCGCCGATGCTCCATTGATGCTTTCCATTAATCCCGTTGAGCGCCGCCGCATAGCGAAACCGGTTCTGGATGCGCTTCACCGGGATGTTGGTCGCCAGACCTGTCGTGGTGATGTTGCTGACGTTGATCCGGTATGGCGGCGCCGTCGGATCCGCATAAATTGAGGTCGTGATGCGGTCAAACCCCGCCGAAAACGCGCCCTGTAAGGTCGCGCTGAACGGCTTGTTCCAGGTCATCACGCCGGTATGGTTATGGACGTTTGAATCCGGATTCTGCCCCGCCACCAACTGAAAAGCGCTCACGTGTTGTGAGGTGAACTGATAGTTGATCGAGAACTGCCCGCCCTTCAGCGGACCATTCAACCGGCCGCCTCCCGAATTCGTGTTGATGATCTGCGGCGCGTTGGTGTTCAGTGCGCGTGGGCTCACATTCGGCAGATTCGGCGCCTGAGTCGGGTAGCCTGCCAGCCACTTCGATAGCAATTGATACAACGCCGGATCGGTGGTCAGCGGCGTTCTCTCATCCAAACCGGGCACCAGCACGTTGCCGTTTACCTGCCCGCGCGATTTATCCTGGTTCCCGTTGATGGTGAAATTCATGCCTCGCCAGAAATGCGTCAGCGGACCCGGCCCCGTGATGTTGAACCCATAGTTGTTGTCATGGGCCGGCTTCACGCCCCCGACCTGGAAGAAGGTGCGGGCCGTGGTGACACTGTTCTGATGAGTCTCATACAGGCCGCCGTGGAAGCCCCGAGTCGGAGGGGCAGCCCTTAAATGGATCTGGCCGGACGAGTTGGCCCCATACTCGGCGCCGAAGTAGCCGCGGCTGGCTTCAAACGTATCGATGAACGTCGCCGTCGCGCCGACCCGCCGATTGATCTCTGCCTGCGTGTTGTTATCCAGCGGATTGACGCGATTATTCTCGTTCCGCTGCGCTTCGCCGGAAGCCGAATCCACCTGCCCGGCGAGATTCAGTTCCGTCCGTGCCGCGCCTGCGCCATTGGTCGCCGGAACGGTCGTCTCATCGTTGGGCTCGGTTGGAGCGCTTGCGCTCCTGGGCGCCTGATCTTGGCTGGGGCTTGCCGGGCTAGGACCCGCGGGCGTCTGCGTCGGCGCAGGATTCGGGGTCTGGGCCTGAGCCAAGCCCGGACCTGCCAAATGGCATGTAATCGCTAGAAATAAAAGCGCTTTCCCGTAGCGCTGCGCAGACGACACCACTCGATTCTAACATTCGCCGTTTTCGCCTCCTTTCGCCTACGCGAACCGAAGAGGCCGAAAATGTTTACGGCAGGCCTGCACATCCTGCACTCTCGCAGGATTTTCTAATCAGACTTGGAGCCGGAACTTTTCTTGGAACCCTGCTCCGAGCCACCACCTTTCGACGAGGATCCGGAGTCGGACGAAGAGGAAGAAGACGAGGAGGAATCAGAAGAAGAAGACTTCGACGAACCTCCGTCAGAGGAGGATTGAGAACTCTTCGCGCCGCTTTCGCTGCCCCCGCCGCCGCGGGCGTAATCGGTGACATACCAACCGGTCCCCTTGAATTGCAGCCCCGGCGCGGAGATCAAGCGCTTCACCTTCCCACCGCAACCTTTGTGCTTTTTCAGCGGCGGATCGGAGAACTTTTCGAGCTTCTCAAAAACGCTCCCGCACTTGGCGCATTCATATTCATACATCGGCATTGCGATATCCTCACACCGAGCCGCCGCAAGGGGCGGACTCCCTAAAAAGGGCTTCAGGCGGTGATGCCCGAAGCCCCAAGAAATTCAAGAATCCATTCGTTCGCCGGCAAATGCGGCAAGTTTAGAAATCGCCTGGACGAGACAGCCCCGGAACTATTCGCCGTCGTTGATATATTCCCAGGTCCGTTTCAGGATGGTGTCTTCCGGAGCCTTCGCCGGCGGGGCACCTTCATCCGGAAGCACATCGGCGGCATCCGGATCCAGTGGCCGCTGCACGGCTGAGATCTGGAACTCCAGCACCTCCGGCGTGACGCGTTCGTCCTGAATGGCTTTGCCGTCGGCCGAGAAATACTTCGCCGTCGCCAGGATAACCGCTCCACCGTCATCCAGCTTGATCGCCTCGCGAATCGCGGCGTTGCCGAAGGTCGGCTCGCCGATCACCGTGGCGCGCTTGGATTCCATCAAGGCCGCCGCGGCTACCTCCGCCGCTCCGGCTGTCGCCCGGTTCGTCAGCACGATGAGCGGCAGATCCGTCACGGTCTTCGATTTCGCAGCGACATAATTATGCCGGTTCGAGTGCTGTCCCTCGGTGTAGGCAATCATGCCTTCATTCATGAACAGGTCGGCGAGCTTGACGCCTTCCTCCACCGGCCCGTAGGCGTCATTGCGGAGGTCCAGCACGATGCTCGTCGCGCCCTGCTTTTCGAGATCCTTGATCGCCTTGGAGATTTGGTCCACGCGGCCCTTGGCCAGCGTTACCGTACCCACAACGCCCACCGGCTTATCGGTTTCCGCCGTCTCCAGCTTCTCGCTCATCGGTGGGAAGGTAATCGCCGCCCGTGGGATCGTCATTTCCACCGGATCCTGGCCACGCTGCGGCATCAGGGCGCTCACCTTCACGTCGGTGCCCGGCTCGCCTTGCAGCAGAAGCTGCGCGAAAGCCAGCGGCATGTCGCGCGTCGAGATGTCATTAATCGACTCCAGCACATCGCCCGTCGAAAGTCCCGCCTTGTCCGCCGGCGATCCCGGCAGGGCGTTCACCACGCGCAGGTAACCCGGACCGCGCGCCAGCAACAAGCCAATCCCCGGAGCGTCTTCCTTGTACTCCTTGGTGAACTGCTTGTACTGATCTTCATTCAGGTAACTGGCGAAAGGATCAATCGACTCCAACATGCCGTTGATCGCGCCGAGCGTAACCTTTTTCAGGTCAGGCTCCTCGACGTAATCCACCTGGATCTTCGTCAGGACATCGCTGTACACGCCCAACTGGACGTACGGCTCATCTGGCGAAGCGCTGCGCACCTTGACGGTGCCGAAAATAAGCAGCGCGACCAGACAGAATGAGGTCGCGACGATGATTTGCTGCAGTCTACGATTCATAAGACCTACCGGGCTCGAGCGGGAGGACTCAGGGTCCCGTGCCATCTCTATTAATTTAGACAGACCCGCTTCTACTCAAGAGGATAGCAGGTCTTCACAACATTTTTGACGCTCCCGGGCCCCCAAACGTTGCAGACTGTCCGGCATTTGCCCCGCCGGGCTGGCGGAACGAACCCTGCCCGGGACCCCTTCGCCAGGCTTGGACGGTGCACTGCCCCAGTCCCGCGACGCACCCTTCAGAACCGCCAGACGCTAGTCTGCGGCAACGAAGTTCTCCTCTGTCCACCAACGCCGACCGCGCCAGCAACACAAACCAGCCCCAGGTAAGAGGCACCACCCCCGGTCACCCGACGCACCCTTCAGAACCGCCATGCGGTAGCATGCGCAACGCATCCGACCGGAAACCACATCACTCCACCGCGACAGCGCCACCGAACAAGTGGCGCGGACATTCCTGGCCGCGACCCATTCGCCGGGCCTGGAAGCCGAGCGCTACCTTTTGCTTGATCGCACACAACGGCTGAAGAACACCCCTGCACTCATTGCTTGATCGCGCACAGCAGGTACCGAACGCCTGCGTACCCGAGTGGCGATCCTAATGGGTGGCAATGCAAAATAAAAGTAGTACGATTCTACGAGGTTCATTCCCATGCCGTTATACGATTACACCTGCAAGAAGTGCGGAGAGCAATTCGAAGCTCTGGTGCTCAAGACGTTGCCGGCGCCCGAGTGCCCGAAATGCGCATCCAAGAACCTGGAGCAGATGATCACCCGCAGTTTCGCGGTCGATTCAGACGCCTCGCGCGAATCGGCGAAACAGTCCCAGATCGCCAAAAATAAAGCGGTCCGCAAGGACTACGCGCACGCACAAGCTGAGTACGAAAAGAACCACAAACACTAGCTGGCAGAGCGATCCCCCCCGCGGACCGTGCGACCCAAAACAATATGCGCAACTCCCTTTTCCTTCTCTCCGGTGTGCTCGCAACCTGCGGCGCTCTTTGGGCGCAACCCGGCGCCCAACAGCCTCCGCTGCTCGGATGCGGGCAACAGGGCGATGTCGAGATTATCTGTGGCACCCGCAGCCCGGAGGATTTCGAGATCACCCCGGATAGCCGCTATCTGATCGTGGCCAACTTTGGGCAGAGCGCGGACGATGACTCCCCGCTCGACCTGTTCGAAATCGCGACGAAGCAATTCACCCCGCTGCCGATCGAATCGCGCAAATTGCCCGGCTGGGGCGAACCATCCTGCACCTCCTCGATCGGAAACCGGGTCACCCCGCACGGACTTTCTCTTTCCCCGCGCGAGATCGGCAACGGCCACCACGGCGAATGGCAGCTCTATGTGGTGAACCATAACGTTCGCGAATCGATGGAGATGTATCAGTTAGTTCCGTCCGGCGACAGTTGGAAGCTGGTCTGGCACGGCTGCGTGCTCGCCGGCAAGGGCTATAACGACGTCTCGGCGCGCCCCGACGGCAGCTTCGTCGCCACCCGGCCCCAGGCGATCCAAAAAGAAGGCCAGAACCTGTTTGGCGGCGAGCCCACCGGAAACGTCGGCCGCTGGAGTGAGGCCGAAGGGGAATCCGTACTGGCGGGTTCCGAATACGGCTACCCCAACGGCGTGCTGGTCTCCGAGGACGGACGCTACGCCTACATAAGTGCCTGGACCACGCGCGGCGTCCACAAATATGATCTGGATGCCGGACGTGAGGTTGGCGCGACCGAGCTCAGCTTCATGCCCGACAACCTTACCTGGACGCATGACGGCAAGCTCCTAGCCGCCGGAGTGCAAGGCATCAACGGGAACTGTCCGCAAGGCAGCAATACGCCCTGCATCCAAGGCATCGGCGTCGCGGAGATCGATCCGGGAACGATGCAGGTCACCGATTTGTTTGATTCCGCCGGCCGCCCGCTGATCAGTGGCGCGTCGGTCGCCTTTCAAGTGGGCAACGACATCTACATCGGCTCGTTCCAGGGCGACCGCATCCTGCGCATCCCGCGTTAACTTTGGGGGGCCGGGGTTCACCCGGCGGGAAGCGTTGAGCTTCCCAATCCTCGAAGCGTGGTCCCAGGTCCTGGGTGCAACCGGCTACCAACGTGGTTGCCTAACGACGCCACCCGCCAAATCGTCCTAAACTAAACAGGATGGAGGCCTTTCCTCGCGAGAGGCCCGCGAGAGCAACACTCAAGAAAGGCAAATCGAGAACCCCTATGAGAACCCTGAAAACCCTGACGGCGACCGCGGCCCTCGTGCTGACCGCGGCGCTGGTGATGGTCGCGCAAAGCAACAACGCGAAAGGCTTTGTCGGCCAATGGAAGAATGCTCCGGGCGCAACCGAGCAGCACCGCACCATCGAGCTCGTCGACGGCGTACTCAAGATGACCGAAGCAATGCCCACCCAGACGATCATTCGCTACTACCCCACCAACGGCACCACGGTGAAGAACGAAGATCCCGGATTCTTCAACGGAGCGGTGGCCACCGGCACCATCAAGGGCAACGTGCTGACCGTGGAGACCAAGATGCCGAACGGCTCCGAGATGACCGATGTCTGGACCCTCTCCGCCGACGGCAAGAGCTTCACTAATGAGCGGATCATGAGCGGCAACCTGTTCGGCAAAGGCAAGGGCGGTGGCGGAAAAGGTGGTGGAGCCAAGGCCGACGCGAAGGCCAAAGGCAAAGGCGGCGGCGGAGGCCCCTCCGTCTACATCAAGGTCGAAGAATAAAGTTCAGGGCTAGACTTCCCCACCTCACGTCTGCAAAGGCGCCTCCCGTCCCCGCATCGACGCGACCGAGGCGCCTTTCGCAATCCTCCACCCATTTTGGGACTTAAACCCGGCATTTTCCTTAGGGAAAAATACGCCTTTCAGTCCAGCGATTCGTACTTTAATATTAGTGTAAAGATGTCATGGTTTTGTGGCTGACCTACCTTGATTTGTTAGGTCGAGGAGATAGGCCACTCTCTCAAGCGCGGCGCGAGCGGTATCCATTGAGTCAAAACACCCAACCAGTTCGAGCGTATCTCCCTCATGCTGTACTTCGATCCGCAATGATGGCTGGTCGGGCGCGGATTCACGGATCGACGTTCTTATTAGGCCCAAACCGAATCGGTCGGACCAGTCCTCCGCGATCCAGAGGTATGGAGAGCGGTGAAGTCGAGCAAGAACGTCCGCATGTGCGGCGGTGTCAGGCACGCTCTCGTTCTCGAGGTAGATCTTCATGGGCAAAGTATGCGTAATTGCGTAAAACATTTCAATTAGCCCATCCGGTCTACTCCCTAAAACGGAAGCTGCCTATTACCATTAAGAGGTTAGGGGAATAAAATGCACCGAACAACAGTCAGGCTGCCGAATGAGTTACATCGCAGAGCCAAGATCGCGGCCACGTGGTCCGGGAAAACGCTCCAGGATTTTGTCACCGAAGCGTTGGAGTTGCACCTCGGCCAAGTGGAGCAACATCTTCTGGAACAAGGCTTTTCCGCCCCGATCTTCCCGACCGGCCCTGCCCAGGAGTAAGTTCCGCTTCCACATTCCCAGCTCCCCAGTGGTGCCGGAGCCGCAACGCTGTGGCCGACCCCTACCCGGCGAGCGAATGCCGCATGTTAGGCATCCTCCTACCCGGTCGATCTATCCCATTTCCCCTGTTCAGCCCGCCCATCGGATCTCCCCCATCTGGTAACGTGGAAGGCGGCTTCCCGCGACTCGCCTTTTTCTGTCACGCCCCTGGAGCTCATAACCACAATGATGACCAAACGCGAATTTCTCCGCCGCGCGATGGGAGGAACCGCCGCCCTCGGCGCCGCCGGAGTCACTCTCCCGAATCTCGCCGCCCCGCTGCTGGCCCAGGCCCCCTCCGGCGCGAACCGCGGCAATAACAAGATCAGCAAAGTCACCGCCACCGCGGTTTCGGTCCCTTGCGAGTACAAGGTGGGCAACTATCGGCGCCAGATTCATATGGACGGCGTCGTCGCCGAAGTGGAAACCAGCGACGGGCTCAGCGGTCACGGCTGGTCGGCGATCACCAACAGCGAAATCGTGGCCTCAGCCATCAACGACGTCATCGCGCCGGCGCTGATGGGTGAAGACGCCATGCGCCGCGAGGAGATCTGGGAGATGCTCTACCAGAACCTCACGCCCCGCGCACAGACCGGCCATGCCGTTCACGCGATCTCGGCCGTCGACTGCGCGCTGTGGGACATCGCCGGCAAACGCTACGGCGAGCCGATCTGGCGCCTGCTCGGCGGCGCCCGTTCCGAGATCCTGACCTACACGACTTGCGGGCAAGGCTTCCTGGACCGGGATGAGCTCGCGCAGGTCTCACGCGATTCGGTCGCCGCCGGACAGAAAATTCTGAAACTGGTGGTCGCAGCCGGAGCTCCGGATGCCGCACTCAAGGGCGACTCGCTCCAGCCGATGCTCACCGAGGACGCCGCCCGCATCAAGGCCGTTCGCGATGCCGTCGGCGGTGAGGTCGACATCTACATCGACGCCAACCACGGCCTGGACGAATATCACGCCCTGCGCTTTGCGCGCCTGATCGCCGACTACGACGTGGCGCTATTTGAAGAGCCTCTGCGAGGCAACGACATCTATCGCCTAGCCGACTTCCGCCGCCAGTGCCCCATTCCCGTCGGCGCCGGCCAGAACGAAGGACACATCTCCCGCTGGCGCGACATGATCCTGGCCGATTCGATCGACCTGCTGCAGTTGAACGTCTGTATCGGCGGCGGCTTCACCAATGGCGTCAAGATCGCCGCGCTCGGCGGAGCCTTCGGCATCCCTATCGACAACGGCGGCGGCTACCACAACTTCAACATGCACCTGCACGGAGGCGTCGCCAACGGCGGCAAGGCGGAGTGGCATCTGAACGCAGTCGCGATGTGCCGCGCGCTCTATAACAACGCACCGGAGCTGACCGGCGACAAGCTCGTCCTGCCGACGACGCCTGGTCTGGGCTTTGAACTCAATCGCGAGATGCTGCGCGAATCCGCCGTGTAGAGCGGCCGGACCGCCCCCGGTCACATCTGTATCTGGATGCCGATCCCGCCCTGCCAGAAGTTCGGATATTGCTGCGTGAACTGCGTGTTCTTGAAGAACGTGACAATCCGCGCGTTGAACTCCTGAATGACGTAGCTGACGTTGATCTCGGTGGTCTTCTGCTTGTAGTTCGGATTGATGCCGTGCGTGAATCCGGCCACCGCATACTTCCCGAGCAGCTCAATTTTGCCCTGCCCAATCTGCTGCGGGAACATGTAGCTCATCAGGGCATATGCGCCTTGGCTTTTCGCGTATAGCCGGTTGTACCCGCCGAACCGGTCATAGTTCGCGTATTCCGCCTCGATCGTGAACACTCCGCCGTTGCGCAGTTTCCGGTCCAGCAGAAAATCGACCGACGAAGCCGTATGTCCCGACTGGGATTGCGCGGCAACGGCAAGCGCGAGAATATTCTTCTCCCCATAAAAGTTGCCGTTCAGATAGTAGCCGTCCTCGTGATCCCAGAAGTCCATCTGGACACGCCCGGCCGAAATCACCTGCGGATTCCCATTCACGGACTTGCCATCAAAGGCGCCCACCGAAACCTTCAGGTGTTGCCCGAAATCTCCCCAGTACGCCATGCCGTTATCACGGCCCTGGAAGATCATCGGGTATCCATCCTGCACCCCGTCTTGATACACGGCGAAGTTGTGCGCAAAAAATGGACCGTAGATATTGGCGCGATCGCTTGGCGGCAGGAACCGGCCCGCCCAAATATTGAACTTCGGACTGAATTCGAAACGAGCCACCGCATCCAGAACGCGGATGGTGCCCTTCGTACCGCCCAACGGAGGCGACTGCGCCCCGCCGTATTCGGTATTGAACATAAATTTGATATTTTCCGTAACCGGACCGCTCACATAAAGACGCATATTATTCAGATTGAATGCCTGCGTGGAACGTCCCTGGGCAGGTTGCGTTGAAACGAAGCTGGTTCGCAGGCCGGCCCCTACGGTGACCGGACCGAAGTTCCCTTGCGCCAAAGTAGTAAAACATAGGGAAAAGAAGGCAAACAGTAAAGGCAGCACGCGATCCGCGCGCTGTGAAAGCGATCGTTTGCCCGGAAGCACATCTCCGGACACACGTGTAGTAAGCATGGAGTAGACCTCTTCTGCAGCGCCAAAAAGCGCTTGAATTAAATTTGCTTAAATTAGGAAATTACTAAGCGACACTGAAGGTTCCCTGAAGAGTGATCGCTTGTAGCGCAGAATGGGGCGAACAGCGGGCGCTGCCGTGTTTCTCCTGTCATCAGTTACTCGATCACTATGCAGTGTGATGGACCACAGCATCACGACCGAAGAACTTGTGACTTACGCCGTAAAGAGTAGCGGCTTGAAACGCCTCGCGCCCGAGGCGATAGGAATGGTCCACAGCCAGTCTCGCTGCGGCTTGTTGCGTTGACGCACCACCACGCAATGACGCCACCGAAGAATAGACCGAAGGGCGGAAGGAAGGGAGAGGCTTGAGCGCGCCGAAGTACGGTTAGTCCCGGAATGCCGAGGCATCCAGAAACGCCTTCAGACGATGGCTGCGCGACGGATGACGCAACTTACGCAGCGCCTTGGCTTCGATCTGCCGAATGCGTTCGCGCGTCACATCGAAGTGCTGGCCGACCTCTTCCAGCGTATGCTCGCTGCCGTCCTGCAGCCCGAAGCGCATCTTGATGATCTTTTCCTCGCGCGGGCTGAGGGTCTTGAGCACCTCGGCGGTCTGCTCGCACAGATTCAGGTTGATCACGGCCTCGGACGGCGAAACTACGCGGCGATCCACGATGAAGTCACCCAGATGGGATTCCTCTTCTTCACCCACCGGCGTTTCCAGCGAGATCGGTTCCTGGGCGATGCGCAGCACCTTACGAATCTTGCCGACCGGAAGCTCCATTTCCTTGGCCAGCTCTTCGTTGGTCGGCTCGCGTCCCAAATCCTGTTGCAGTTGCCGCTGCATCCGCACCAGTTTGTTGATCGTTTCGATCATGTGTACCGGAATACGGATGGTGCGCGCCTGATCGGCGATGGCGCGCGTAATGGCCTGGCGAACCCACCAGGTCGCATACGTCGAAAACTTGTAGCCGCGGCGATAGTCGAACTTGTCCACCGCCTTCATCAGTCCGATGTTGCCTTCCTGAATCAGGTCCAGGAACTGCAGGCCGCGGTTGGTATAGCGCTTGGCGATCGACACCACCAGGCGAAGGTTGGCTTCGATCAGCTGTTTCTTCGCCGTTTCGATCTCGAACTCGCCGCGATCGACCACGCTCAGGGTCCGCCGCAGCTCCGCTGCCGAAGCGCCGCACTCTTCCTCGTGCTGCTGGATGCGTTGCGTGTAGCTCTTGAGTTCCTTGCGCAGGATCGAGATACTGCCGCGGGCGCCATTGCTGTTCGACGCTGACGAGGATTCAATCGCCCGCTGCAACCGCGAGATCTCGCGCTCAAACGGATGCAGATTTTCCACTGCGCGCCGCAACTGCTCGGCGAGCTGATGCCGCGTATCGGAGGAGAACTGAATACCCCGGATCAGCCGCGAAACCGTCACCATCTCCCGCGCGCAACTCCAGCGCAGGCTGCGATGCATCTTCGGCTTCATGCCGCGCGAAACGGCTTGCAACCTCTGCTTGAACTGCTGCGCCTTGCGGTAGTGTTTGTCGATCTCGGCGATGGTGGTCCCGAGCTGACTGGCCTGTTCCTCGACGGTCTCCTCGGAAACCACCAAATCGGGCATGACCAGCAGATCCTTCACCATCGACGGATCAGAAAGTTGGCTGGCCAATCCGACCACTTCGCGAATCACCAGCGGCGACCGCGAAAGCGCGCGATTCACCGCCTTCTGCCCGCGCTCAATCCGCATCGCGAGCTGTATTTCGCCTTCGCGCGTCAGCAGCGGAACCGTACCCATCTCGCGCAGGTACATGCGCACCGGGTCATTGGTTTTATCGGAGAACCCTTGCGGAAGGTCGCCGTCCTCTTCGTCCTCGCGATCACCCTCTTCGTCCTCGCGAGAAGACGCGCCATTGCGGCCCGATCGGCGAGGCGCCGCGGTTTTGGCTTTCGCTTTTTTACCGGCGCCGTTGGAAGAGGGTTTGCCGTCACCCGTCTCATCAGCCTTGGGGTCGTCAAGGATCTCGACACCCGCCGAGTCGAATTCGCTTAGCAGCTCTTCGAACTCTTGCCCGCCGGGATCGTCCAACAAGTCGTTGACTTCGTCATAGGTGACGTAGCCCTTCTCCTTGCCAACATCCATCAGCTGTTTGAGACGGCCGGATTTTGCTTCTCGCGCCACGTTCGTCGCTGTGCTCATTAAAATCCCGGAAGACAGCTGGCAGGTCGCGTGCCCCCGAGTACGCCCAATTGATTTTCAGTGTACACCGCTAGGCTATTTGCGTTCAGACGTCCAGTGCCCATACCATCTGTCTCCCCGCACGATTTTGTGCTATAGCGAATCTTCGTCCGCTATCTATACCGCTGCCTGTTTGGCGCGGCTTTGTTCCAGTTCCCGCAACTCCATCATGAGTCGCATCGCTTCTTTGACATCCCCGGCTCGCTCGGCTTGCTCGACTTGCCGCCTCAGATCGGCCGCCTGCCGCCTGTAGTAATCCACCCCGAGACGCCGAAGACAGGCCTCTGCCTGTTGCCAGCATTCTTCCTCACTTGCTTCATCGGCGGAAATCGCGAGATGCAATAGTTCCTGTGCCGGAGAACTCAGCAAGCCCTCCAGTTGCGAAAACAACCGCGCATCTTCGATCTCCGGATCGGCCTGGCAAATATTGCGTAACCCCTCAAAAATCTCGTGGGTTACAAAGGATTCGGTCCACTCCGGCCCCAACATCGGCAGGATCTCAGCCCGCACCCGAGCACTGGACAGCGCCGCATGCAGCAGCATGCGTTCGGTGGTCGGAACCGCCGAACCCGCCGTCTGCGCCACCCGTTCCGGCGCACGCCGTTCCGCAGCCGCCTTCTTCAGCTCCTCCAGCACCATCCCTTTTTCTACGCCCAGGTAACTGGCTAGATCATCGGCCACCGCCGCGCGTTCCAAACGATTCGACACCTTATGAATCGCCGGCAACAGGATCTCAAACGCCTCCATGCGCCCTTCCGGACTCTTCATATCCACACGCGCCCGCGCCCGATCGGCCAGCCAATGAAAATAACCGCTGGCCCCGTCGAGCTTCGCCAGATACACCTCGGCGCCGTACTCTTTAATGAACTCGTCCGGATCCAGGCCGCCGTCCAGCGTCAGCACCTTCACTTGCATGCCCTCGTCCAAGAACAACTGGATGGCTTTCTCGGCCGCATTCGAGCCCGCCGTGTCCGGATCGAAGTTCACCGTCACCCGATCGGTATGCCGATGGATCGCGCGGACCTGATTGTTGGTCAGCGCCGTCCCGCAGCTCGCCACCGCTTCCCGCACGCCCGCCGCATAGACGCCGATCACATCCATGTAGCCTTCCACCAGCACCGCGCGCCCGTGCTTCCGCATCCCTTCGCGCGCACCATGCAGGTTATACAGCACCGCGTTCTTCTTATAAATCGGCGTCTCAGGCGAGTTCATGTACTTGGGCTGATCCCCGTCTCGCATCGCCCGCCCCCCGAAGCCGATCACCTTCCCCGACTCGTTATGAATCGGGAACATCAGCCGACCGCGAAACGCGTCATAGAAGCCGCCCGAATCGCGCTGCCGCACCAGACCTGACTTCTCCAGCGCCTCCTGCGGGAACTTGCGCTGCGCAAAGGCCCGCACCAGCGCCTGCCCACCCGAATCGGAATAGCCGATCTGAAAATGATCCACCAATTCCTGCGCCACCGCGCGATGATCCAAGTACGCCCGCGCTTCGGCTCCCTGCGGACCCCGCAAATTCGACCGGAACATCTCGTTCGCGATCGAATGCATCTCATACAGCGCCGCCTTCAGCCGCGACGCTTCATCGGAGTACTCATTGCGCTGCGGCATCGGAATGCCGTTGCGCTCGGCCAGGAATCGCAGAGCCTCGGGAAAGGTCATCCCGTCGTGCTCCATCACGAACTTGAGCGCGTCGCCGCCCACGCCGCACCCGAAGCACTTATAAAACTGCTTGGTCTGATTGACGTTGAACGACGGCGTCTTCTCCTGATGGAACGGGCACAGCCCCAGATACCGCCCCGTCGAGCCCACGCGCTTCAAACGCACATATTCGCCAATCACCTTGACGATGTCGATCTGCGATTTTAGTTGCTCAACGAATTCCATACGTACGTGTGGCCATTGCTACGACGGGGGAGATACCAAGAATTATGGCACGGGCGGCTCCGCGGGTAGTGGGTCAGTCTGAATCGCACTGAAGCCGTAACCATAGTACATTGAGGGCATGGCAACGAAGCGACCGCGTGACGCAATCCAGCTTGCGCATCAGGTATTCCTGGAGAGCGTTGGAAAAGGCCGCAACCGAGCCACTGCGGAGAAAGATCCTGCAACGGGTGCCTTGGGTCGGCAAGGCGGTCTGGCGCGTGCGGCCGCGATGTCGGACAGGAAGCCTGCCCAGATCGCGGCGAACCGTGCTAAGGTGCGCTGGAGGAAACCAAATGGGCGATTGATCCACTACTTCCCAGCCTGAGATTCTGGCAAATCCCTGATGGGACCAAACACATATACGCCGTTTTCCTGAATGGCTGGAGTCCACGTCTTTCCTGTGACAGTATCGATTTTGAGGACCTGGGAGTGTTCAAAGCTATTTCCAGGAACGGTAGCTAAGGCGTAACGCCCGACATTCTGAAGGGAGGACGCTTGAGTCCGTGTCTGCGCAATAGCAACTATACCTAGGGCCAGCGTTGCGATGATGAGCCACACTACTTTGTTTTGGAGCAGCATGGGTCCATCGTACGGGGAAAGAGCCATGCTTTAAAAGCCACCACCGACTGCGTGGGAGTATGAATCTCCAGTCGAATCACGACCCGTGGCCGATCCCGCGGGGTCTTTGTAGCGCATGCGAGGATTCCTGAATCGTCCGGCCGATCCGATCAGGGCCGCCATAAGTCTTGGCGCTACCGGCTGCCCGCTTAGACAACTTCGATTCCGTGCTTTTTCGCGAGCTTCTTTAACTTCCGATCCGCCGTCGCCAGCGGAATCGCATTCCTGCGCGCAAGGGCTAGGTACATCATGTCGTAAACAGGATGCTTCGCGAGGCTGGCCACCGCGAATGCTTCGCCGCATAGCTCAAGGGAGGGAACGATCTCGTCGGGTATGCTGAGTGCAATACGAAGCATCTCCTCACACCGCTCCATGCTGAAGCCCTCGAACCGATAGTACTTCCAGATCGCGTTCGTAACTTCCACCAAGTACAGATCCGGGGTGATCACCGTCGACGCCCGAGCCAGAATCTCCGGCTTCTCATCCAGAGCCATCTGAATGCCAACCGTCGCGTCCACGACAAGGGTCATCGTTCGCGATCCTGGCGGATCAGAACCTCTGGCGAAGTGTAAGGGCGCTTCGGCCGGCCTAGCTTCGCCGCACGCTCAAACAGCCGGCGCCGCTTCTCCCGTGGATCGAGTTCCGCGCCGAGCCCCTCGGCCAGCGATACCACCGCCTGTTGCGAAATACTCCTTCGCTCGCGCTTGGCTCGCGCCACCAGTTGTTCGTAAATGTGCTCGGGGACATCCCGCACTTGCAGCGTCGGCATGCTTCCATTATCCCGCACGTGCATGCATTTTGCATGCACTATGCATGCAGCAGTAACTGAGCCAACTCCGCCGCCCGATCCGCAAACCGTTCCCGTGCCGCATACGCCTTCGCCGCCCGCCCCATCCGCGCCCGCCGTTCCGGATCCTTGAGCAACCCCGCGATCGCACTCCACATCTCCCCGCGCGTCCGCACCATCTCTCCGAACTCCGGCTCACCGGGCTGGCGATGCATCACCGTCCGCGCCCCCGCATGATCCCGGCTGATCGCCGGAACCCCGTGTGCCAGCGCCTCCACTAATGTCAGCCCATAACTCTCATGCCGCGACGGGAACAGATACACATCCGCCATCTCATAAAACGCCGCCTTCCGCGCACCCGTCACATAGCCCGGAAACACTACCCGGATCTTCTGCAGCCGCCCCGCGAGTTCCCGCAACCGAGCCATGTACCGCTGCCCCTGCATGAACGCCGCCTCGCCGCAGATTACCAGCCACACCGGCCGCTCCGGCAATGTCCCCTGCGACTCCCATGCCGCCAGCGCCTCCAGCAAAAAGTCCTGTCCCTTCTCCGGAGAGATCCGGCTCAGCGTCAGCAGCACATATGCATCCCCCTCAATCCCGAGCTCTTCCCGCAGCGCCGCCCCATCCCCTTCCCGGCCTTCCGAGGCGACATCATGCCAGTTGCCCCACGGCAGCACATGGACCTTTCCCTTCGCGCCCCCCGCCTCCGGATAGCAGCGCTCCAGCACCTCGCGCATCTCAGTCGACGGCACCACCAGCCCCCGAGAATGCCGCACGCTCGCTTCCTGCTTATCCCAGATCAGCCGCGTGTACTGGTTGACGGACCCCGGCATAAACGGACGCAGTCGCCGTTCCCATCGCACCGTCGTCTCCGGCGCGACCCAGCTCCGCAAATACATCGCGGTCACATACGCGACCACGTCCACGTGATAGATGGTGAAGATCCGGTACCCGCGCTCCTCCAGCCGTGCGAAGTCCGGACCTTCGGAGACATCATTCGCCAGCACGACGGACTTCGATGGATCGAACTCCAGAATCCGCGCGGTCGCCGCCCGCTCAAAGGCCAACGAGAACGCCGCATAATCGGACTCGTCAAAGCCCACCAGCTCCCGCCCCCGCGGACCTCCGCCTGCCAGCACCTGCGGCGTGATCGTCTCCAGACGAAACGGATGCGTCCGTCGCCACTCGGCCACCAGATGCTCATAGACCGCGGCGCCGCCCCCCAGCGGAACCGACTCGCCCGCAAAGCCCCCATGCGCGGCGGTATAGAGGACGGTCACATCCGTCAACGGCTGGCTCCCTGAATCCCCCACTGCTTAGTCGCTCCGTCTTAGTCGCCTTCGGACGAATACTCCAGCACCAGCACCGTGATGTCATCGTGGAAGCCACCCTCGGCGCTGAACGCCGCGACATCGGCCAGAATCGCTTCGCGCATGGCCTCGGCCCCCAGTGCGCAATTCGTGCGCAGGAATTTGCGCAGCCGCTTGACCCCATAAAACTCGCCCGACGCATCAGCCGCTTCCGTCAAACCGTCGCTAAAAATGACGACCTTATCCGCCGGCTGCAGCACGCGCGAGGCGATCTCGAAATTCGCCTCCTCCAGCATCCCCACCGGATTCCCCGTCGGATGAAACGTCGCCAGCTTCCCTTCCCCGGTCACCAGGATCGGTGAGCAGTGCCCGGCATTCACATACCGCATCGTCCCCTCGGATCCCTCCGCGCTCCGGTCCACAATCGCGTAAAACACCGTCGCGTACTTCATTCCTTCGGTCCGCCCCAGCAGGAACTGGTTCAACTGCTCCAGCGTTGATCGCAACGCGCCCTCATCGGTCGGAGCCATCAGAAATGCTCCCTGCAAAATCCCCGCTAGCAGAGCCGAGCTCACGCCTTTCCCCGATACATCGGCCACTACCGCCGACCACCGCGTGCGCGACACCTCCCACGCATCAAAGTAATCCCCGCCGACTTCGCTCGACGGCCACGTCGATCCCGACGCGCGCAGCCACCCCACCGACGGCAGCTCCTGCGGAATCAGGCTCTGCTGAATCGACCGCGCCACGTTCAGCTCATTCTGCAACCGGATCTTCTCGCGCTCCTGTGACATCAGCCGCGCGTTTTCGAGGATCGTCGAAGCCTCCATCGCCAGCGCCTGCAGCAGTTCGCGATCCACCGCCGACAGGTTGGCATTGGATACCCGCGAATCCATATACAGCACGCCCGTCGTCGCCCGAGCCGTGGAGGTCACCTGCGTCTCATCCCCCTCTACATTCCGGATCTCGACCAGCGGCAGGCATACCACGCTGCGCAGCTCCAGCGCGGCGATGCTCGTATCCGGACGCAGCCCCGCTTCCTCGGCCGGATCGAACTGCATCGACAGCAGCTCCCGCCGCGTATTCAACGCCCGCTGGATCACCGAAGTCGATACTTCAAACGCCTCCCGCGGAAGCGTATGCCCTTCGCGGTCCCGCGCCACCACGATCTCGAGTTCGTCTTCTTCCTCCCCAGACCGATCCCGTTTCTTCAACAACAGGAACCCGCGCTCACACCCGGTGACCCGCAACGCCGCATCGGTCACCGCGACCAACACCTCTTCAATCGACAACGAGCTCTGCAGGCTCCGCGCAACCTCCACCACCCCGCGCAGCTTCCCAAGCCCGGTCTCCTCGGCCTGTTGCGCGGCTCCCCGTGCCGGCGCCGTGGCCGCTCCACCCTCCGGACCGCCAGCCTCCGCGTGCTTCCCCCCCGTATGAGGAATCAACCGCCCCAACAACTTCCCGAGCTTCCCCGAAACCGGCTCCCGCTCCACCACAAACGTCAGTTGATAGGATTCCTGGACACCGAAATCGATCCGATCCCCGCTCCGCAGCGGATGCGTCGTGATCCGCTGCCCGTTAAGCCACGTCCCATGTCGGCTATTCAGATCCTCCAGCACATACGGACCCGTCCCGCCCTCGGGAGCCAGAATCCGGCAATGCTCCCGCGAAGCCCGGTTGTCCCGCAACACCAGCCGATTGTCCGCCTGCCGCCCGATCGAAAACGGAAATTGATCCACCGCCACGCGCGTCCGCTGTCCGGTCGGACTCAGCACGATCAGCGCGCACGATGGCCCGGAACGGTGCTCGGAGGAACCGTCCACCGAGGTCGCGCTGGAAGCATCATCCATGTCAGAAAAGCATACCTGAGATTACAGTCCGCAGGCGAGCGCAAGGAGAAGTAGCGTCTTGGTTCCAAGCCCGGCGAACCCCGTGGAGCGAGGTTTAGCTTGCGGAGGGCTCAGGCTGCGGAGCAGGCAGCCCTCCCGCACAGATGCGGCTCGCTGCAATGCAAGCCCTCGAACGGATCTCTACCCGGCCCTTCGGTAGGCAGAGCAGCGAATCCGGCCTCTTGTCCGCGGTCCGCGGTCGCCGTCGAGCCCGGAACTCCGTGCCCTGCAACCCTGGATCAGGCCCGCGCCGACGCTCGCTCCGCCACCGGCTCCCGTTCCTGAATCGAGCCCTCGGAAGCTTCCTCGGCGGCCGCGGCCTTCTCCTGCGCCCGCAACACCTGGCAATGCGAGCAGTAACCGGCAATCTCGGTCCGCGCAAACACGATCTCGAAACCGAATTGCGATTCCACCTGCTCCCGCACCACCTGCAGTTGCTTGCCGAAGAACTCTTCCACGCGCCCGCACCGGAGGCAAATGATGTGGGCGTGCTCCTGCTTCAGCTTGGTCTCGTAGAAGTGCTTTTCACCCTCGATGTGGGCCAGGTCCAGCTCATCCACCAAACCGCTTTCCTTCAGCAGCTTCAAGGTCCGGTAGACCGTCACGCGGTTGAGCTTGGAGTCCTTCTCCTTCACGCGCTGATACAGCGTATCGGCATCCAGATGCAGCCCGGAACTGTCGATCTCGTCCAGGATCAGCCGCCGCTGACGCGTCAGCCGCACGCCCTTCGCGCGAAGAGAATCTCTGATACCACCAGGAGCCATAGGTAAAGGTCCATCACCCGCCAAACCGGAGTTTCGGCGAAGTAACTGGGGTCCTCTAGGAGATTAGCATCCCCGCGCATCCGGGTGCACATAAAGGAGGCTGGGCTCGGCCCGCGGGAGGCTTTGAGCCTCCCTTCAGAAACGCAAGCGGTAGCGCGCGCCAGCGTCCCCGCCCGCAATCCTCCACCACCGGCCGCATCAGCAACCACAAGCCCACTCGTCTGTCTCCCGTCTCCGGACTCCTTCTTTCCACCCCCGCCCAACCCCAGTAACAACCAATTCAAAAATCCTATCTCCCGAAAATCATTCGAGTTAACCGCACCTCACTCGCCTCTTCCTTGACCGCCCATGGTTACAATCATGGCGCCAATGCAAGGACTTACTTATCGGCTGTTCTGGCTGCAGGAGACCGGCTGCGACGCCGGCACTCCCATCGAAGCTGTCGAGCTTCCTGAGAGTATTCGCGATCGGATCGTGGCTCTGACCCGTGGAGAACCGGAGGAATTCCACATACGCCTGCCGTTCCTCGACCACACTGAGCGGCGTAAGCAGTCCTCCATCCTCGCCGCGCTACCGTTCGAGCGAGTCGGCAACCTTATTCGCCCCGTCCTCGACCCGGTGTCCGCGGCAAGGGATCTGGCGGCCACGCTCGTGATGACCGACCCCGTGTGGACCGAAATGCCTCCGGAACGCGATCCCCAGCACTTCCGCATCTGGAGACGGGTCGCCATTACGATCCAGCGCTGGTTCCGCGAGCAGGTCGCCCACGAATATTTCCGCGACCTGGATCGGCTCTCCGACCGGCGGACCGCCTACCCGATGATCGTCTACCAGGCCTGCCGGCCTTGCTTCGGGAAGTCCCGCAATGACCTGATTTATGATCTGCGCGACTACCCCTGGTGCGACGACACCCTGCAGCAAGCCTGGAAGATGACCGGACGTCCCATGGAGCGCTGCCTCGCCGTCTATGAACGGCGCCTCGAACGCGCTGGCCGCATGGATCTTTCCTTCCGCTATGCACCGGCGCTGCATGAGGACATTCTGATCGCCGTGAAACGCAAACCCAAACGTTTCGCCGACCTGCTGGCGCGGGAGTCCCGGCTGCTGAATGACCTGATCGATATGGGGACCCAGCGCACGGTGGAGTCCGTCAACCGTTTCACCCGAACCCTGAACCGCACGCTGCGCAAAATGCACGACTGCGACATGCGCCACCTGGGCGTGAAGCTACTCGAAGAAACCACGCGCATCCTGGAGGACAATCATGCCGACAGCGCCGAGAACGTCATTGACATCGGGGCGTACCAAAACACGCACGTGCGGCCCGCGTGGAGCCCAGATCAACGGATCGCTGCTTAAGAAAATCGCGATCGTCGGAATGCCCACGGCAGCCGCCAAGTGCGCGATGCCGGAATCATTGCCGATATAGAGGCGGGTCGCGGCCACCCAGCAAGCCAGATCGTAGAGATCCTCCTTGCGGACCGCATCCGCCTCCAACTCGCTGGGCAACTTCTCCTGTTCGAACTCCCGCAACGGCCCAGCGCACCAGCGCACCTGGTATCCCCGATCGCGTAGCGCATCCGCCACCCGGCGAAAGTTTTCGAGCGGCCATCGCTTCTTGGGACTGCTGGCAAACGGATGCAGCACCACCAGGTTCCCCGGCGCCTCTCGATCCGGAACAACGTCGATCTTGGGAACGCCATCATTCGGTGGCGGCAAGGCAGGAAAGAATTCGAACGGCAATCCCCGGACGGCCTCGCGGAACTCCTCCCGATTCGTCCCGTACCAGGAATAGATCGAATCGAACCCGGCCAACTCGTCCAGCGCCGCTCGGCTGCGCGCGCTATCCACCACCCCAACCAGATCCAGCCCCGTATCCGGAATCGCGCGCGTACCGGTCCGCAAACCGGATCAGCGGCAGTACCATCCGCGGAGCCCATACCTCCGTGTATTCCGCCCGCGACGCTTCCAGCGTCGGTAGCGAAAGAATCATATCCCCGATCGCGCCCGGCCGAATCAGCAGTCGCCGCATGGAACCGGACAGAGCCCTACCGGATCTCCACCTGCTCCATATCGTGCCGGACCTGCGTTTCATATTCCGGCAGGAACCAGCCCAGCGACATTAACTGGGCCAGACGAGCCTCCAGCGTCTGCCGGTACATCTCCGCGGAGCCGTAGTGTTCCTTCAATTCCTCGCCCGGCATCGGCTCCACGTAACCGGCAATCGCGCAGAACAGTTGATTCATGTCCCCATATTTCGGATCCGCCACCCGATTCGGCACGCCCAGCTTCGCCACCGGCACATCCACATAGGTGTTCCGCACCCCACCCCGCGCGTTGCCGAATTCATCGAGAGCCAACGGCGAGCCGTCATTGGATTCGTCGTAATCCATCTCGATGCGATCCGCGCGCGGCGGCTTTGCGCCCTCGCTCTTCTACCCACCAAATCAGATTATTCAGCGCCATCGCATTCATCGCCCCCATCGGGAACCGCGACAGCGGCAGATCACAGAACCCTTCCGGCTTATACGAAGGATTCTCACGCGAGTCATTGTGCGCCATCCCCGCCATCTCATACAGCCGGAACTGATCGCCCGGCTCATCGCCGTCTTCGCGCCGATATCCGTTGTGGCTTTCCGCATCGCTCCGAACCTCGGTCTGCGTCGCCACCTGAATCGTCGGCACGTCCACCGACGGCACCGGCATGCGGACCGCCCGTCGAGGTCGGCAGGAACCCGTCATAAATCGCCGACCCGTCCGCCATCCGCGACCGCGCATGTTCCGACGCCATATACGCGCGCGTGGTCGCCGCCGACTGCGACGTTCCCATCAGGATCACCGTGCGCACCGTGCGGCCCGGCAACGGCCCGTTCGCCAGATTCGCCTTGATCAACTCCCCGGCCTGCGCCAGAATTTCGTTCGATTGCTCGGCCGAGGCCAGGTGAATCGCCTTGTACCGCTCCGGATTCGACGCCACGATCCGCTCCTCGGCCGGCCCCTTCTGCGAAGCGATCTCCACCGACGCGTGCCCCCGCGCCATATCGTAGATCCGGGTGAAGTAGAACATCCAGCTATTGCCGGTCATGTGCATCGGCTCGGCCAGGACGACCCCGCTGAAATCGGCCGGATCCTTCGGCGCGCGGACCAGCAACCGCGTCGTATACGGCTCGCCCGCCGCTTCCCCGGAGATAAAGTACTCGGTGACCTCGTAGCCATAATCCGCCAGCCCGGTCCCCGGCGGAACCTCGCGCAAGGAAGGAAATGCCTCGCCCGGACCGGCTACCGGTCCCTCGATCGTCGCCGCAGGCTGGAGCCCCGCCCGCTCCTCGTCCGCCTCGGAGGCGCCACATCCGGCCAGCGCCAGCGCAACGGCAGCGATCCCCACCCCCGGCCAATACCTCGTCGACGAAAAGCGCAGCAACATAGGCGGTTCTCCTCCCGAACCATTGTATGCGCGCAATGGATTTTTAGCAGATCGAGCAATGGGGGGGCCGGCGTTCAGCCGCGGGAAGCATTCAGCTTCCCAATCCGCGAAGCGTAGCCTCAGGCACTCAGTCGCTGAGAATCCCACTCCGGGTGAGCTGGCCAAAAGAGCCGGAAGCTCTTAGATCGGTTCCGGCAGGTGCAGATCGGAATCGGTGAGCGCGCTGTCCAGGACCTCCGCCGCCTTCTCCTGGCTCAGCCGCCGAGAAGTAGACAGCTCGGTAATCAGCATATGCCGAGCCCGGTCCAACATCTTCTTCTCCCGGAACGACAGCGGCTTTTCCTTTTGCAGAATCAGCAAGGTCTTCAGGACCTGCGCCACTGACATCAGCGTCCCTTCCGCCATCCGCTCGGTATTTTCCCTGAACCGGTTCTTCCAATCGGAGTGGTGTTGGCAACGGCCCCGGGATAGGAAATCCACGACGCTCTTGAGTTGCCCGTTGCGCGTGACCTTTCGAAGTCGAAGTTCTTCAACGTGCGAGAACGGCACCATGACGGTTAAACTGTTCTCGGCCAGCTTCAGCAGATAATATCGTTCCCGGTTTCCCGCGAAGCTCCTGCTGCTGATATTCTCTACCGTAGCCACCCCGTGGTTGGGGTAAACTACTTTCTCTCCGACTCGGAAAGTCATAAGGGGACAGGCCTCCCACACGCGCAGCCCACACCATTAGGCTGCTTTTTGGTTAGGTAATATTACGCCTTGTTCTAAAGGCTGTCAATAGTTCAATGGCGCGATCCGTAAGAGTTTGGTTACAAATGAACCGCTAACTCCATGATTTTAAATATCCTCTATCTGGCCGACCGGGATCGGTTAGGATGGTAGACTACGAAACATCTCAGTGCCGCCCCGGGTCACGACCAGATCCGGCCAAGATCACGCAACTCATCTATAACAATGAACTTAAAGAAGACAGTTCACCTGCCCAAGACCCCCTTCTCGATGAAGGCCAATCTCAGCCAGCTCGAGCCTAAGCTGCTGGCCCATTGGGATGAGACGCAACTCTATGACCGCATTCGAGATGCGCGCCAGGGCCAGCCGACCTACATCCTCCACGACGGCCCGCCCTACGCCAACGGCAACATCCACCTCGGCCACGCCCTCAACAAGATCTTGAAGGATTTCATCGTAAAGGTTAAAAACATGGAGGGTTACGACTCTCCCTACGTCCCCGGATGGGATTGCCACGGCCTCCCCATCGAGATCAAGGTCGACAGCGAGCTCGGCGCCAAGAAGGCCCACATGACCGCCGCCCAGATCCGCGCCGCCTGCCGCAAGTACGCCGAAAAGTACGTCGACCTCCAGCGCAAGGACTTCATCCGCCTCGGCGTGCTCGGCCGCTGGGAAGATCCCTATCTCACCATGTCGGCCGGCTACGAGGCTGTCATCGCCCAGGCATTCGTCGACTTCCTCGATCAGGGCTACGTATATAAAGGACTCAAACCCGTCAACTGGTGCATCCGCGACCGCACCGCCCTGGCCGAAGCCGAGGTCGAATACGAGGACCACACCAGCCCGTCCATCTGGGTCCGCTTCCACCTGACCTCCGACCCCGCCGCCATCGATCCCGCCCTCGCCGGCAAGCAGGTCTACGGACTGATCTGGACCACTACCCCCTGGACCATCCCGGCCAACGTCGGCATCGCCTTCCATCCCAAGTTCCAATATTCCGCAGTGGATGTCGCAGGCGACGTCTACATCGTGGCCACCGAATTACTCGCCGCCACCGCCGACGTCTGCGGCTGGGAAGACCCCACCACCCTTGCCACTTTCCCCGGCGAAAGGCTCAACGGCACGATCTATAAGCACCCGTTTTTAGAACGAGATTCGAAAGGAATCCTCGGGGATCACGTGACCCTCGAACAGGGCACCGGAGCCGTCCACACCGCCCCCGGCCACGGCCAGGAGGACTACATCATCGGCCTCGCCAATCACCTGCCGGTCTACTGCCCGGTCGACGGCGCCGGACGCTTCTTCCATGCCGAAGGCGCTTCTGGCACGCTCCCCGAAGAGCTGATCGGGAAAACCGTCTGGGAGGCCAACCCCATCGTCATCGAGATCATGCGCGACGCCGGGGCCCTGCTTGCCCAGCGCGACCTCCATCACTCCTATCCCCATTGCTGGCGCTGCCATCGCCCCACCATCTTCCGAGCCACCGAACAATGGTTCATCGACATGGAAAAAGGCAAAGACGCGCCCGTCGGCGGCGGCACCACCCTGCGCCAGCGCGCCCTCGACGCCATCAAGACCGTCAAGTGGAAACCCACCTGGGGCGAGGAGCGCATCTCCAACATGATCGCCACCCGGCCCGACTGGTGCGTCTCCCGCCAGCGGACCTGGGGCGTCCCCATCACCGTCTTCTACTGCGAAGGCTGCAGTGAGCCGCTGACCGACAAAAAGGTCCTCGACGGCGTGGTCGAGCTGTTCCGCAAAGAGACCGCCGACGTCTGGTACACCAAGTCCGCCGAGGAGCTCACCGGCGGAGCCACCTGCGCCAAGTGCGGCGGATCATCCTTCCGAAAGGAAAATGACATCCTCGACGTCTGGTTCGATTCCGGCTCCAGCCACCTCGCCGTCCTGACGCCCGAGAACAAGCTTCCCTGGCCCGCCGACATGTACCTCGAAGGCGGCGACCAATATCGCGGCTGGTTCCACTCTTCCCTGCTGGTCGCCACCGGCCTCAAGGGAGCCGCGCCCTACCGGGCCTGCGCCACCAACGGCTGGACCCTCGACGGCGAAGGCAAGGCGCTCTCGAAGTCCCGCGGCGCGGAGGCTGTGGAAAAAATCATCGCCAAATACGGCGCCGAGCTCATCCGCCTCTGGGTCTCCTCCATCGACTTCACCGAGGACGTCCGCTTCTCCGACACCATCCTCCAGCGCCTGGTCGAGGCTTACCGCAAGCTCCGCAACACCTTCCGCTACGCACTCGGCAACCTCAGCGACTTCGATCCCGAAACCAATGCGGTGCCAGTTAATGAGATGCTCGACATCGATCGCTGGGCCGTCGCCCGCACCCAGGATCTGGTCACGCGCTGCACCAAGTTCTATGACGAGCTCGAATTCCACCGCGTCTACCGCTCGGTCTACGACTTCGCCACCACCACCCTCAGCTCCATCTACTTCGAGGTGCTCAAGGACCGGCTCTACACCTTCGCCACCGACAGCCCCGAGCGCCGCTCCGGCCAGACCGCGCTCTATAAGATCCACTACGCGCTGACCCGCCTGGTCGCCCCGCTGCTCTCCTTCACCGCCGAAGAGGTCTGGAGCCATACCGCCAAACCCGCCGGCGCACCCGAAAGCGTCCACTTGGCGCTTGCTCCCGAAACCGGAAGAGCTCGAAGCCGGACTTGGCTAAAAGACAACCGAAACTCGAAGCCTGGAACGAATTGATCGACCTCCGCGAGCCCGTCCTCAAGGCCCTCGAAGAAGCCCGCCAGGCCAAGCAAATCGGCGGAGGCCTGGAAGCCAAGGTGATCCTGACCGGCGGCCCGCAGGTCCTGCGCGACTACGCCGCCCAACTCCCGGCCCTGTTCGTGGTTTCCCAGGTCGAACTCGACGGCGAGCCGTCTGAAACCCTCACGGTGAAAGTCGTCGAAGCCGACGGCGAAAAATGCGAACGCTGCTGGAAGTACCAGACCTCGGTCGGCTCGGACGACACTTATCCAACGATCTGCGACGGCTGCGCGGACGCAGTCAAACAGATGTACCCCGACGGCCTGCCATCAGAGGAATAAAATACCTTTCAATCAGCCTGCCTTTGCAGTGAGCCGAGCCAACATATTCGAAGGAAAACGAACCGGACAGAAGGGGAGAGTAGCCCCTCCCCTTCCGGAAGATCTCGCAATAGTTAGCATCAAGGGCGGTTAATACATCACCCAGCCGTAGCTATTTTTGTCTGCCTTGTCAATACAAGAACGCCGACACTGAATCCAGGTCCGTTGACAAGCGTTGCGTTTGGCGGGCGTGGGGAATAACCCTTCACAACGGCGCTTCTTGCGATTGCAACCGAGCAAACAATCAAAACCGGGAGGATTGGACCCGCCCCCTGCGGCAGCACGCGCTGCAATTTGAGATTCTGAGCCACAGGAGCAGCTGTCGGACTCCTCATCCACCAATTCAGCACTAAGATCAACGGCCTTGATCCGAACAACGCTACGCTCTACCACCTCAGCGTCCTCCCGAACAAACAACCTTACTCTGGAATCGGTCTTGGATCCCACACGCTGCACATGCAGGATGTCTCGCTCCTGAATAAGATAACGTAAGCCCTGAGCTTCAAGGCTCGGTGTCAGTACAATCTGTCCGTTCGCGTTCGCAACCACGATTCCGTCGATCGCAGCCACCGCAACTTGTTCTTCAGACTCATCCTTCAGATCACGAAAAAGTGGATGAGGGATTAACAGATCACTGTCTGCCATGGCATTTTCTCCTTAAACCGCCCACGCGGTCGATTGACCTCAAGCAAGCATGATTCTTTTCAGCTAACGGCACACCCCGTAAGCTTACTTATTATCCATGCAAAATCGAGGCCATCATATCGATAAAAATAGATCGCTGCACGCCCTCTGTGTATATGTTCCTCATTTTTCCACCCGACATCTTCCGCCCCCTCAATGACATTGCGTTTGCACGCAGGAAACAGAAATCCTACTCCCTGCTACTTTACCCACCAAGAGACCATGCGCTCCCGTATAGGAGAGCTGGTTCCCCCTAGCCATCTGGTGAATCTTGACAACGTCGACCTCTGTTGAGAAGGTGTGCGCGCTATACTGGCCCGCCGGAGTGAGATCCGGTGCTGCTGCCCGCGGCAGGTTAAAGTCCGTGGGAGCTGTCCTCGGTGGCAGGGTAAATCAGCCGGGCTGCGCGTCATCGCAGCATAATTCATTGGCCCTGCGCCGTGGCAGGTGAAAACAGCGGCTAGGAAGGCCTTCCGAAACACCTTACACAAAGGAAACGAGATACAGAAGAAACAACGACGACAAACAGAACCACGCGCGTCAGCATGGCGGCAAACGGAACCCCGCGCGTAAGCAAGGGGCCAACGGAACCGCTCGCTTGGCCGACAACCCACGTGGCGCGGGGCCATGCCCCGCGAAATCGGCGGCGACAGATTTGTTCCCAGTCGAGCGCACAGGCGATCTTCAGCCGTTGTGCGCGATCCAAGAATGAGCGCACAGGCGATCTTCAGCCGTTGTGCGCGATCCAAGAATGAGCGCACAGGCGATCTTCAGCCGTTGTGCGCGATCCAAGAATGAGCGCACAGGCGATCTTCAGCCGTTGTGCGCGATCAATCAAGGTAGCGCCGGGGCTCCAGGCCCGGCGGATGGTCGCGGATGCCGAGATCCGAGCCATTTGGGGCGAGCACAAAAGCCGCGAAGCACCTACAAAAATGGCAGGAGCCGAAGCCCCTGCCATCTCATCAATATTGCGCCCAGCGAACTACTTCGCCGCAATCTGACGCAACACGTACGGCAGAATGCCGCCGCTGCGGTAGTAGTCCGCCTCGACCGGCGTATCCACGCGAGCCTGCACCTCAAACGTCTTCGTAGACCCGTCCGCGGCCTTCGCGGTGACCTTCACGCGATCCTTGCCCGCCGAATCGACCGCTGCCTGGATGCCATCGAATGAGAACTCCTCGAACCCGGTCAGTCCCAGCGTTTCGCGATTCTCCCCGGGCAGGAACTGCAGCGGCAGCACACCCATCCCGACCAGATTGGACCGGTGAATGCGCTCATAGGTCTCGGCGATCACGACCTTCACGCCCAGCAGCAGGACGCCCTTGGCCGCCCAGTCGCGCGACGACCCCGTCCCGTATTCCTTGCCCGCCAAAATCGTCAGCGGCGTGCCTTCCTTCTTATAGCGAACCGAGGCATCGTAGATTGTCATCTGCTCGCCCGACGGCACGTGCTTGGTCCAGCCGCCCTCGGTGCCTGGCGCCATCTGATTCCGCAGCCGGATGTTGGCGAGGGTGCCGCGCGTCATGACCTCATGATTGCCGCGCCGCGAGCCAAATGAGTTAAAGTCGGCCGGCTTGACGCCTAGATCCATCAGGTACTTCGCCGCCGGACCATCCTTGGCGATCGAGCCTGCCGGCGAAATATGATCCGTGGTCACCGAATCGCCCAGCACCGCCAGCGCGCGCACGCCCGCGAAGTCCTTCACGTGGGTTTCCGGATCCACCATCTCATCGAAGTACGGCGCCTTCTTGATGTAGGTCGATCCGCCGTCCCAGGCATAAATATCGCCCTCGGGGACGTTGATCGCGTTCCACTGCTTATCGCCCTTGAAGACCTCGCCGTACTCCTTGGCGAACATCTCCTGGCGAACGGATTTTTGCACTACCGCCTGGATTTCCTGATTGGTCGGCCAGACATCCTTGAGGAAAACGTCCTGCCCATCGGAGCCCTGCCCCAGCGGCTCAGTGGTCAGATCCATATCGACGCGACCGGCCAACGCATAGGCGACCACCAACGGCGGTGACGCCAGATAGTTGGCCTTCACCAGCGGATTCACGCGACCCTCGAAGTTCCGATTGCCCGAAAGCACCGAGGCGACGTTCAGATCGTTGCCCGTCACCGCGGCCGCCACCGGCTCCGGCAGCGGACCCGAGTTCCCGATACACGTCGTGCAGCCGTAGCCCACCAGATGGAACTTCAACTGTTCCAGATAGGGCATCAGGCCGGCGTCCTCCAGGTAGTCGAGCACCACCTTCGACCCCGGCGCGAGCGAAGTCTTCACCCACGGCTTGACGTTCAGGCCCTTTTCCACAGCCTTCTTGGCGACCAGTCCCGCGGCGACCAACACCGACGGATTCGACGTATTGGTGCAACTGGTGATCGCGGCAATCACGACGCTGCCATCGCCCATCTTGGCCGACGAACCATTCGCGCCGATCGTGACCGTCTTCGGATCGCGGCCCAGCGCGTCCAGGAAATTCTGCTTCACGCCGGGCAGGTTGATGCGGTCCTGTGGACGCTTCGGACCGGCCAGCGACGGAACCACCGTCGAAAGATCCAACTCCAGTGTGTCGCTGTAGACCGGATCCGGCGCGCCCGCCACGCGGAACAGACCCTGCTCCTTCGCGTAGGCTTCGACCAGCGCGATCTGCTCGGGCGGACGATTCGTCATCCGCAGATAATCCAGCGTCCGCTCGTCGATCGGGAAGATGCCCATCGTCGCGCCGTACTCCGGCGCCATGTTGGCGATGGTCGCGCGATCGGCCAGGCTCAGATGATCCAGCCCGTCGCCGTAGTATTCAACAAACTTGCCGACAACGCCCTTCTTGCGCAGCATCTCGACCGCGGTCAGCACCAGATCGGTGGCGGTCGCGCCTTCGGGAAGCTGGCCGGTCAGCTTAAAGCCGACCACCGGCGGCAGCAGCATCGTGGCTGGCTGACCCAGCATGCAGGCCTCGGCTTCGATCCCGCCGACGCCCCAACCCATCACGCCAAGCCCGTTGATCATCGTGGTGTGGGAGTCGGTGCCGACCACCGTATCGGGGTAGGCTTCGCCGTCCGGATTCACCATCACCACCGGCGCCAGATACTCCAGGTTCACCTGATGCACGATGCCGGTATCGGGCGGAACGGCGCGAAAATTCTGAAACGCCTGCTGTCCCCACTTCAGGAACGAATAGCGCTCCTGGTTACGCTGGAACTCGATCAGCGCGTTATTGAGGAAGGCGTCCTTGGTGCCGAATTCGTCCACCTGCACCGAGTGGTCAATCACCAAATCAACCGGAATCAGCGGATTTGCCTTGGTGGGATCGGCGCCCATGGCAACCAGCGCATCCCGCATCGCGGCGAGATCCACCACGCACGGAACACCGGTAAAGTCCTGCAGCAGCACGCGCGCCGGCCGGAAGTTGATTTCCCGCGGCGGCGCCTTGGTGTCCCACTTGGCGACGTACTCAATATCGGACTTCTTCACTGTGCGGTCGTCTTCAAACCGCAACAGGTTCTCCAACAGGATTTTGATCGAAAAAGGAATGCGCGCCAGGTCAAAGCCGGCGTCTTTGAGCGCGGCGAGGCGATGAATGGAGTAGGAACGCTCGCCGATCTGCAGGGTTCCCGCAGATCCGAAGGAGTTCTTGGGTGACATGAATCTAACTATTGTAGCGTGTGGTCCTTGGAAGCCTTTGTGAGGTCATAAAGGTTACCCAATGCGGCGGGCGAATGGACGGGAAAGGGACTCCGCCCCCGCATCGACGGAACCAGAATGGACATTTGTCATACATTCCGGTCTCCCGCGCGTTTCTCCGTCGGACCTTCCCCATGGCATCTTAAAACTGCTACATTTTCACAGGCTGCGGGAAAATCTCGCGGAGTTTTCACACACCGCGCTCCCCTGATTTACTCCATTCCCCTTGGTTCTGCGTGGCTTCCCGTCACCGCCGGCAGGTTGGCCCGCAGGTTGCACCTTCCGTTTCAGGAGCCTCAAAAGGATTACGCGATGAAACCACAATCTCTAACAACGGGCCGGGTTCGACTCGACCATGTTTCTATCCATGTTCTAGTCCGTAGTTCTAATTCGTGGTTCTAATTCGTGGGCTGCGGCATGCGTACCCGCATTCTAAGCATGGAAGGCTGGACACCGTGAGGGGCAGTCCCAACCGGGACTGCCCTCGATTGCATTCGGCTCCGGCGTGATGAGCAGCCTGAGTAGCGAATTCGCGCCTACATGTACTCCGGCACTTGGATGCCGAGCACCCCGAGCGTCCGCTCCAGTTGCTTGCGGAAATAACCGGTGAACCAGATCAGGAAAGTGCGTTTTTCCTCGTCCGGCTCATCGACGACGTGATATTTGTCGTAGAAGTTGCTGAACATCTGCGCCAGTTGGAAGGCGTACCGGGCCACGTGCGCCGGCTCGCCCGACTGCACGGCGGCTTCAATCGCCGCGTCCGCCTTCGAGGCCAGCAGCACATATTGCCACAGGTTCTCGTCGGCGAGCTGCCGAGCCATGACCTCCTGGGACAGCCGAAGCTCAATGATTTCGTGCCCGGCGGCGGTCGCCTTTTCCAGGATCTTCGCCGCGCGGACGGCGGCGTATTGCACGTAGATCCCAGCCTCGCCGGTGAACGCCAGCGCCTCGCCGAAATCAAAGGCGATCACCGCATTGCGCGTGTACTTCAGCATGAAATAACGCAGCGCGCCGACGGCCAGCCGGGTCGCGGTACTACGGATCTCCTTCGGGTGACGCTCGGGATTGCGCGAGCCGACCTCCTCCACCAGCTTCTCGATCAGCTTGTCGATCAGGTCGTCGGCTTTGACGCCCAGCCCCTTGCGGCCGGAGACCTCGACATAGGCTTTCTTCTTGTCTTCGTCCGACAGCGCAATGCCCAGCTCGACGCAAGTGCGCGGGCTCAGCGCGACCATCTCATAGGAAAAGTGGATCGACGCGTCGGCCTGCTCGTTGTAGTCCAGCGCGCGCAGTCCCGCCACCACGACGTCCTGCAGGTAGGATTGGCGCGAGTCAATCACGTTGTACACGCGCGTGCCGCCGCCAAAGTGCGGCGCGTCGGGATCGCCATCGGTTGCAGAGACCCAGGCGACGTGACCCGAAGGATAGGCGTGCCAGCGGCGGTAGCCGAAGTCGAGGCCCAGGAGGCCGAACTTCCACATCTGGTAGGCGATGTCTTTGCCGACGTAGGTGACGGTGCCGTTGGAGCGAACGATAACCTTGCTGTCTTCGCCTGAGTCCTCGTTGCCTTCGGCAGCTTCGTCGGGCTCATCCTTTCTACTTTCGGCTTGGGCGTCGCCGCCTGCAGCGGCTTCCTTGGCCTCATTCTTAGCGCCTTCGGCTTGGGCGTCGCCGCCTGCAGCGGCTTCCTTGGCCTCATTCTTAGCGCCTTCGGCTTGGTCCGCTTCCTTGCCCGGCTTGCGGAACGCCGAGGCCGGCATTACCCAGCAGCCTTTGTTCTTGCCCGCTTCCTCAAAGTAGATCGCCTTGCGTTCCTTGAGTTGCTCAAACGCCTTGGCCCAGAAGTTCAGGTGCAGGATCTCGGACTCACGCGGCAGAACATCGTATTCGATGCCCAGTCGATACATTGTCGCCAGGTGCGTCTGAACGATCGCATCGGCAACCAGGTGTCCCAGCTCCGCAACCTCGCCTTTGCCGCTCTCGATCTCATGCAAGGTCTGCTTGCGCCATTCGAGCGCATCGGGGTCTTTCTGATAGTGCTGCGAAGTCTTCGCATAAAGATCCCAGCAGTGGTAGTCGAACTTCACTTTGGGATCGTCAATCAGCGCCCGGACCTGTTCCAGCGTTTTTCCCTCCAGGTGCCGGAACCCCACCACCACGTCGGCCACCTGCACGCCGGTGTTGTCAATGTAGTTCTGCGCTTCAACTGTGGAGCCGGTGGCGCGCAGCATCCGCACGAAGGTGTCACCCAGGATTGCATTGCGCAGATGCCCGATGTGGGCCGCCTTGTTTGGATTGATATTGGTGTGCTCGACGATGACCTTTCCATCCGTCACCGGAGCGGGACCCGAGCCGTGGCGATCGATCAACCCGCGCCCATAAGCGCCCCGATCCAGCCGCACGTTGAGATATCCGTTGCCCGCGATCTCGATCTCCGTCACGCCTTCGATCTTGCCGGCGGCGGACTCGGCAAGTTCGGTGGCGATCGCCCGAGGCGCCTTGCGCAGGCTCCGCGCCAATTGGAAAGCGGCGGGGACGGCGACTTCGCCGAAGGAGGCCTGCTTGGGCTGCTCGGTCTGGACCTCCATCTCGAGGCCGTACAGCTCTTTCAATTGCGCGGCGAACGCCTCCGCGATTCTCTTCTCTAGGACGTGGAACATAGGAATCTCCAGTATCGCAGGGGCTCGGAAACAGGTATGACGATACCCGCCATTTTGGGGACACGATCGGTCCGATCCGCGTCATGCGGGTCAATTGGGTGGGGAGTGAACTTTAAAGCTCAAGCCGGCTGAACGCAGCCCTCCAAATAAAAAGGCGGACCCACAGGCCCGCCCCTTTCGAACCTGAGTCAGTGGATCTACTCCGATGCCGGCTTCATCTCCGCGAGCATCCCGCCCACCGCGCTGAGCTGGAACGCATTGTCCGGCCAGCCGAAGTCATTGATGATCGCCTTGCGAAGATCGTCGGCGCCGCGGCCCTCGCGGGCCATCCGGGCCGCCAATTCCCGCAACTGCTCGACGTTCTGCCGTTGCTGAACCACATCCTTGCGCGTACCCGCCGGACCATGCCCCGGGATGACCGTCTCGAAATCCTGGCCTAGCACGCCTTCCAGCGTCCCCGACCAATCCTTCAGGCTGCCGCCGTTGGCGTAATCGACAAACGGGTTGCCGGCATAAAGGTCGCCGGTATGCGCGGCGCGCACGTCGGGAAAAAAGATCACCACATCGCCGTCGGTGTGGCCCCGGCCGAAGTACATCGCGCGGATCGTCTTGCCGCCCAAGTGGATCTCCAGCTCATCGTCATAGCTCAGCCGAGGCACGCCCGGCATATCGCCGCGCACCATATTCTCGCGAGCATTCTTGTGCGCCAGCACTTCGGCCGTCTTCAGAAACTGGGCGTTGCCGCCGGTATGGTCGCCGTGATGATGTGTATCGAGCACGTACTTCACAGGCTGATTGGTGACCTTGCGGATGTTCGCCATCAGGTTGTCGAAATCCCGCTCATACTTGTCATCAATCACGATCACGCCTTCCTCGGTGACGTAGACGCCGACGTTGCCGCCGTCGCCTTCGATCATGTAGAGGTCGTCGGCGACCTCGGTCATGGTGAGCTCAGCCGGAGCCTGATAGGTGTAAGCGGTGAATACGCCGGCCAGCAGCAGCGCGGCGCCTCCAAGACGGACCAATAACGTGCGATTCATGTGGGGTCTCCTTTGGGCAGATGGAGCAAAACGAGGTTGTCTACCTGCGGAGCAGTGCAAAGCCGCATCCGCGCCGCGACGGAACTCAGCGGAAAACCCGGAGCTGCCGCGCTATTGGAGAGAATACCGTATGCTGCGGGCGCGTTCCACGTTGGGATCCAGCGGATACTTATCAATGAAGTCATCCAGCGTCGCCAGCGCGTCCTTATCCCGCCCCAGCTTCTGCAGGCTGAGCGCCTTGTAGAACATCGCGTCGGCGGTGGAGGCGTTCTCCGGATACATCTCCAGCACGGCGTCGAACGCCTTGACGGCGTCTTCGTTTTGCCCCGCGCGATCGTAGATCTGCCCCAGGATGAACTGCGCGCGCGGCGCCTGCGCGCTGTCCGGATAGTCGCGCAGCAGCGTGGTCGCGGTGGCAAACGCCAGGTCGTCCTTGCCGGAAACCAGATCCCGCTCGGCGCCATGAATCAATAGATCCACATCCTGATTCACGGCCGGTGGCGGAGCTGCCTGCGCGACGGCCATCTCCCGCACCGCGGTCGACATCTCCTTGATCGTGTCCTCCAGGCCGGTCATCCGGCGGCTCACCGCGGCGACGTCCTCGCGCAGCCCGACGATATCATTGGTGACGCCATCCAGCTTGGAGCGGACCTCCTGCACCGGCTGCGCCACCGTGCCCTGCTGCGAGGTGAGGCTCTCGTTCAGGCGCGTCTCCAGTCCGTTCATGTCCTCCGACAGTTGCCCGGACCGTTCCAGCGCCTGCTGCAACAGGCTTTGCAGGTTGTTGAAACCCTCGGTGTTGACGCTCTCCAGAATGCGGATGCGCTCCTGCACCTGCGCCATCTCCCGCTGCAGTTGGACGATCAGGTCCTTCTCGCTTTGGGCTAGCGCGGGCGTCGCGAGCGATGCCGCCAGCACCAGCAAGCTCACCACTGAACTGGCGATGGAATAAGAACGATTACGCAATTGGAGTTTCATAGGCCTGTCTCAACTTCCTTCTCTATTGTGCCTAACTACAACGATTCTGTCCGCTTCCCGCAGGTGTTCGCAGAGAGAGGTTCGCAAAGAAAGGCGGAAACGCGCCGATTCCTGGGGTGCGGAAGCGGCGGGAACCCCGCCGCCGTGTGGGGCGGGGTCCTGCCCCGCCAACACCTGCAATCGAAATTGGCGCGCGCGCGGCAATGCCTGTGATCCAAGCCGCGGCTACTGTCCCGGCGCGAAGTGGGCCCGCCGGTTCAGGCTATAGCAGGACTCGGCGGCCTCGCTGCACACCGGACGTTCTTCCCCGTAGCTCAGCGTGCGCATCCGGTCCTCGGGAATCCCGAGGGAAGCCAGCGCTTGGCGCACGGTGATCGCGCGCCGGTCGCCCAGCGCCAGGTTGTACTCCGAGGATCCGCGCTCATCGCAATGGCCCTCCACCACCAGCGTCAAGGTGGGGAAGTCGGTGAAGATCTGCCGCAGCAGTTGCGCATCCTGGCGGAGGATCGCCTGGTTGTCCGGCGTAATCTCGCTCATGTCAAAGTCGAAGTGCACGTCCTGGAGCTGCGACATGCGCTGGGAGATCGTCCCGCCATTGTCTTTCACCGGAGCCGGGGGCGGCGGCGCGGAGACGACTTCGACGGTCACCGACCGCGAAACCTCGCCGACATTGGAACGCGCCGTCAGCGTATAGGTCAGCGTCGAGCTCGGGAACACCTGCCGGCTGCCGCTGGGTTGCACGGCGCCCAATCCCTGGTCGACCGTCACCTCGGTGGCGCCGCGAACGGCCCAGCGCAAGGTCGCCGACTGGCCGCGCTCCATCCGCGTGGGATCGGCGGTGAAGCTGTCAATCACCGGAGCCGACGGCTTGGGCGGCGGCGGTGGCGGCGGTTCCACTTTCGCGACCTCCACCGGTTTCGGCGGTTCCGGCGGCTGCGTCGCGACTGTCGGCTGGCGGCGTCCGCACCCCGCCGCGAGCACCACCATCGCGCCCATCAGCAACAGGCTCACCTGCCTCGCGTTTGCTTTGCGTCCCATTATCTGCCCAATCCATCGCATGATTTGGTTTTCTCCTCGTGACCTTGTATCCCTGTCCGTCTTTGCGATTCGCTCGCCGCGCGGTTTTGTCCGCGTCTCTACTTTCGCCACGAAGGCGGATCCTCTCTGCGATCCGGCTCCTCGCAAGCCACCGGTCCCGGCGGCGGCGCGAAACTACTCGCCGACCACGTGATCCGGATCGTCCACAATCTTCGGCGCCCAGATCGGCTGGTCATTGCGGCCGACGCTGGTCAGCTTCTTCACATTCTTGCCGTTGGCGAGCATCGAATAGATCTGCACGTCGCGGCCGCGCTGCGACGAGTACACGATGTGCTTGCCGTCCGGCGCCCATGACGGGTTCTCATTCACACCCGCGTTCGAGGTCAACTGAACGTATTCGCCCGACACCACGTCCATCACAAAAATATTGAACGCACCGATTTCATAGCCGGCGGTCCAGGAGAAGGCGACGTGGATGCCGTCGGGGCTCCAGTTCGGATCGTCCACCTGCCCGCGGCCATCGGTCAGCCGGCGCAGCCCGGTTCCGTTCATGTTGCGGATCCACAACTGCGGGCTTCCCCCGCGAGCCGAAACGAACACCATGTTATCGCCGGTCTTGGGATTCATCTTCGGCGCCAGTTCAATCGCGCTCACCTGCGAAAGGTTCTTTGGATTCCCGCCATCAAGGTCCGTCTCAATGATCTGCGTATAGTCCCCCACCGACGCGCCAAACAACAGATGCTTTCCATCCGGCGAGAACGACGGCGTAATGATGGTCGCCGCCCGCGGGTTGTAGAAATTGAAGTTCCGTCCGGATTCGGTGGAGTGCAGCCGAATCTGCCACCGCTCGCCGGATTCGGTCTTGGCCAGGGTGACCGCCGCCAGCGTCCGCCCATCGGGAGACACCGCCGGGTTAGTCGTGATCGAACCATAGTGCGTGATCTGCCGCTGATTGGAACCGTCCGGCTCCATCGACCAGACCTCTTTGTTTCCGGTGCGGTCCGAGATGAAATAGATCCGGGTGCCCTCCAGGCTCTCGATGCCCATCAGCGCCAGGATGTCGGCGGCGAACTCGTGCGCCACCTTCTGCGCGCCCTCCAGGTCATTGGTGCCGATGTAGCTACTGCCGAGCATGAACGCCTGCTGGACGTCCGGCTGGCGCACATTGAACAGCCACCCGCGCAGCACGATGCTATCCGGATCGGTGGACGAGGGCAGGAGGTAACCGAACGCCAGGTAATCGGTGTTGACCGGAGGCCCGGACCAATCGGTCAGCCACGGCGCGTTCTTCAGCACCACCGGTTCTTCGCCCTCGCGCACCTGGGTGACGATCGGCTTGCGAAAATCCTCCGGGCGCTGCGGGACCACCAGCGGATAGTTCGTCTTCGGCGCCATGTTGAACACGCCCGCGTCGGCGATGTCATTCCACAGCGTCGCGTTGAAGCCGTCCGGACCGTCCATCCAGCGCTGGGTCAGCCCGCCGCCACGAAAATCGGTGATGGCGATGGTCGGCGTACCCTCACTGGTGATGATGCCCGTGATCTGCTGTTCCTGCTGCTGACCGCTAAGCAGCATGGCGCCGGTGGTGATCAGTGCGCTGAGGCTCAGCACCACTGCCGCGGCTTTGGATCTCGCTCGAAACTTTCTCATCCCCACCTCGTTACTTCTCTTCTCTAGCCGAACTCTCGTCTAGCCGAACTCTCGCGACTTGGCCCGCTACTTCTTCAGTTCAAATACAAACTCCACGGTCGCCGAACTCCCCTCATAACCCAGCGGCAAGCGGGGAAACGGACTGGAATCCAGAATCGCCCGTTGGATGGTTAAATCCAGGGCAGTGTTACCGGAACTCTGCAGCAACTGAAAATCGGTCGCGTTCCCGTTGCGCTGAATGCGGAACCGCGCCACCGCCGCGGGCGCCGACGTCAGCCCGGCCGCCAGCGTCTGGGTCCGCCAGTTGCGCGCCACCCGGTCCCGAACCTGCGCCGCGTATCCGCCGAACCGGTCACCCAGGGTCGTATTCTCGCCGGTAGAAATCTGACCGGCTCCGGCAGCCTGCGAAAACATCTGGTCGGCGGCCTGCGGAGCCGTCTTCGAAGTCAATTGATTCACGGCCAGTTCGTCGTAGGAGCGGAAGCGCTGCTGCTTGCTGGCGGCCTCCTGCTGGGTGACCTTTTCCTTGATCGGCTTCTCGATCTCAATTTCCGGCTTGGCCGGCTCGGGAACCGGCTCCGGTTCGGCCACCGGCTCCGGCGGAGCTTGCGGCGCGACGGACTTGGTGTCATTGGCCAGCGGATTCGGCTGCCCGCGGGTCGGAAGCGGAATCGAGTCCACTACGTTGATCCCCACCGACGCGCCTCCGGCATCCGGGCTGCCGAACTGCTCCTGCGCGCCTTGCCAGATGCCCCAGGTCAGCGCCAAGGTCAGCAGAATTCCATGAAACACCGCCGAACGCACGAGGTACGACTTCAGCGGCTTGTCATGAAAGCCCCTGGACTCGAACGAATCGATTACAGCGTCAGCGGTCATTTGCACCTTGATCCGAATGGGACACCTACTTCGTTGGACCCTCGCGATTCGCTTTCAGTTACGTTCCTCGTTCCTCGCCTGTTTCCCGGTTCATTCTCCGGTTTACTTCCCAGGAAGATCGGCCGCACGCGTCACCACGCTGACCTTATAGCCGGTTCGGTTCAGCGCATCCACCACCTGCAGGAACTGCTCGGCATTCACTTGCTTATCCATCCGGAGGTACACGCTCATATCGTCCGGAAACTGCTGCTGCAGCGCCTCGCCCAGCAGGTTGATGTTGGTCGCCTCCGAGCCGAGAAAGACCTGATTATTCCGGTCAATCGAGATCACCGGATGCTCTTCGGCCGAGCTCTTGGTTTCCTTTACTTCCGGCACTTCGATCTCCAGCCCGAATTCCATCGCGCTGGCCGTGAGCATGAAGATGATCAGCAGCACCAGCACGACGTCCACCAGCGGCACGACGTTCATCTCCGTCAACATCCCGGAGTTCGACCATCGCCGGCCTCCGCGGCCCGTTCCGTTCGATCCTGCGCCAAATGCCATGCGTTCTCTCGCGCTCTACCCCGCGCTGTACTTTCGATGAGCCGCCGAACGGCTCCGTTTCGATCCCAAATCCCTGAGGCGCCCTACCTCTATTATTGGCCCTCAAAATTTCGTTCGGTTAAATTCAGGAACTCCAGCGCGAAGTCGTCCATCCGCTGTCCGATCACGCGGATTGAGTTGCTGAAGTAGTTATAGGCGATATAGGCCGGGATGGCGGCGAACAAGCCCAGCCCGGTGGCCAGCAGCGCGTCGGCGATGCTCGGACCCACCGCGCGCATGTTCGTCGCGTTGCTCAAGCCCAGTTGCTCGAAGGCGTCCAGGATCCCCATCACCGTGCCGAACAGCCCGATAAACGGACACACGGCGGCGATGGTCGCCAGCCAGCTCATGTTGTGTTCCAGGCGGCTGAGCTCGTCGGAGATCCCCAGTTGCAGGCTCCGTTCGAGCGCCACCAGATTGGTCACCTTGCTGCGGGCGGCCACCTGCCGGCAGACTTCGCTATAGCCGAAGTCGAAGACCGTCACCAGCGGAGCCCCGCCGAATTGTTCGGTCGCCGCCGCCACCGCGTCCAGCCGCGTCGATTTGCGGAACGCGCGCAGGAACTTGCGGTTGGCCTCCTGCGCCCGCCGCAGCGCTCCCCACTTGGAGAAGATGATCGCCAGCGAGAACAGCGAGAAGCCCAGCAGGACGACCAGCACGAGCAGCGTGATGGGGTTGTCGAGCTGGATCAGCTGAAAAAAGTTCGTTTGAAAAAATGCGTAGTCCTGTGGTGTTATCAAACCGATCGCGATTCCCTTCTCCCCGTCACGGCCGCGGCGTCTGCAAGTCTGTCAAAAAACACAGCATTCGCCAGCCGCTCCGAGCCCATTCCTTCGATTGTAGACTAGGCGCACGTGAAACATGCAAGTCACAAAATGTTTTCGGGATCCGCCCGAGTCTCCTGCCGTCGGCCAGTGACACCACTCACCGGCCCATTTCCTATAATCTTCATTGAAGCGCGCTGGCGGGTTGGAGACCCCGCGCACCGATCGCGCTCCGCACAAGATCGGCGGACAATGCGTTAGATGTGCCAACCGAAAAAACGTTACGTTTGATTGAAACGAAATAAATTTAGCGACGAAGGCGGCCCGACCGCTACCTTGTAGAGAGGCGCACAAACGCGCCAACGCGACCCTATGCTCGCCGAACTGACTCTTGAAAACTTCGCTGTGATTGAGCAGGCGCGCGTGCGCTTCGGCTCGGGATTGAACCTGCTGACCGGGGAGACCGGCTCGGGCAAATCGATCGTAGTGGACGCGCTGGGGCTGCTGCTGGGCGGACGCGCCTCCACCGAGATGATCCGCACCGGCGCGGCGCAGGCTCGCGTGTCGGGGGTCTTTGAAGTGGACACCACGCGCGGGGAAGTCGAGGCCTCGCGCGGGCTGACCGGGTTGCTCGAAGAGGCCGGCATCGAGATCGAGGACGGCGAATTGTTGGTGGAGCGCGAGATTCAGGGCTCGGGCAAATCGCGCGCCTACGTCGGCAACCGGCCGGTCACCGTGTCGCTGCTCAAGAGCCTGGCGCCTTATCTGGCCGACATCCACGGCCAGCACGATCAATACGATCTGTTCTCGGCGCAACTGCAGCTCGTGATGCTGGATGAGTTTGCCGGGGCGGGTGCGCAACGGGCCGCGGTCGGCGAGATCTACCGGCAGTGGCGCGACGCCGCGGCCGAGCTCGAGGATCTGGATCGCAACGCGCAGGAAAAGCTCCGGCTGATGGATCTGTGGAAGTTCCAGCGCAAGGAGATCGAAGCGGTGGCTCCGCAGCCAGAGGAAGATGACGATCTCGCGGCCGAGCGGGCCGTGCTACGCAACGTCGTCCGGCTGACCGAGCTGGCGGGGTCCAGCTACGACGCGCTGCACGAGAACGCCGACAGCATCAGCGGGCAGCTATCCGCCATCACGCGGAACCTGGAGGAGTTGGCGGAAATCGATCCATCCACCGCCGAGATCGCGTCCACGCTGGAGCAGGCGGTGATCGGAATCGATGAGACGGCGCATCAGTTGCGGTCCTATCTGGGCAAGCTGGATGCGGATCCGGCGCGCCTGGACGAGGTCGAATCTCGGCTGGCGGCAATCGAAAAACTGAAGCGAAAGTACGGCGGCTCGGTGGAAGAGATTTTGCAATTCCTCGACGAGGCGCGGCGGGAGCTCGCGGCCGTCGAAAATACCGACCAGCTTCGTGCGGACCTGGAGGCGCGCGTGGCGAAGCTCGGCGAGCAGTACACGGCCGAGGCGGCCAAGCTATCGGGGTTCCGGAAACAGGCGGCGAAGAAGCTCGCCAAGGCGACCGAAGCCGAATTGGCGGCGCTGGCGATGGACAAATCGCGCGTCGTGATCGAGGTCGCGGCGAACATCCAGCAAAACGGATGGACCGAGCGCGGCTATGACGAGGTCGAGTTCCTGATCGCGCCCAATCCGGGCGAGGAGCCCAAGCCGATCGCCCGCATCGCTTCGGGAGGCGAGCTATCGCGCGTCGCGCTGGCGCTGAAGACCTGCACAGCAGCGAACGCCGTGGGAGACGCGGCATCCAATGCTTCAACGGCGAAGAAGAAACGCGCCTCGGGCACCCCGCGTACGTTGGTCTTTGACGAGGTGGATGCAGGGGTCGGGGGCGGCGCGGCGGAAGCGGTGGGTCGCAGACTCAAGCGGCTGTCGGCGGGGAACCAGGTGCTGTGCGTCACGCATCTGCCGCAGATCGCAGGGTTCGCCGATCACCACTTCTCGGTCGCCAAGCACGAAGAATCCGGACGCACGCTGGCGATTGTGACCGAGCTCACCGGCCCGGATCGGGCACAGGAGATCGGCCGCATGCTCTCCGGCGAGCGCATCACGCCGGAAGCGTTGCGGCATGCCAAGCAACTGATCAAGATGGCGGGCGAGTAGGCAGCTTCGCTGCCTTTTGGGCGCCTGAGCGCAGAGGCGTTTCGCGTCACCCGTACCTAACTTGGGGGCCGGGGTTCACCCGGCGGAAAGCATTCAGCTTCCCAGACCTCGGACACCAGACTCTGAGCCTGACCCTGATCAAATGCTCGAGGACTGTGCGCCTGGAGGGCGCACGCCGACGGAACGTCGGGCCCCCCTTTATTCGTAGCGCAGGGCCTCCACCGGGTGGAGCTTCGAGGCGCGATTCGCCGGCAGCATCCCGAAGATCAAACCGACCAGCAAGGACACGGTAAACGCCACCACAATCGAAATGATCGAGATCGGGATCGCGAACTCCGGCAGGAAGAAGCGCACAGCCAGCGGACCGGCGATGCCCAGCAGAATCCCGACGGCTCCGCCCGCCATGCTGATAATCACTGCCTCGGTGAGGAACTGCCGCAGCACGTCCTTGCGCGAGGCGCCCACCGCCAGCCGTATGCCGATTTCGCGGGTGCGCTCAGTCACCGTCACCAGCATGATGTTCATGATCCCGATGCCGGAGATCATCAGCGCCAGCGTGCTCACCAGGAACAGCACCAACGAAAGAATCGTCGCGATGTTGCCGGCCACCTGCAGGATCGAGTCCAGGTTATCGATTTGATAGTGCGCGCCGGGCCGGTGCCGGCTTTCGATGATGTTGCGCACCTGCTCGGTGACCAGCGGAACCTCGGAGGGCGTGCGCGCCTGCACGTAGATCGGGTCGATCCGCTCCACCGGCGCGAAGTATTTCAGCACGGTCATGGGGATCACGACGTTCTCGTCGCCGAGCTCGGATTGCCCGAACGTCTCGGCGCCTTCGCGGAACGTCCCCACCACGGTGAACTGCAAGCCGTGCAGCTTGATGACCTCGCCGATGGCCCGCGTCTGGCTGCCATACAGTCGCTGCGCCAGCTTCTCGGTCAGCAGCGCGACCCGATTACGGTATTCGAGGTCGCCCGAGTCGAGGAAGCGCCCGGCCAGCAGTTGCAGGTTCCGCACCACCGGATAGTATTGATCGGCGCCGATAATGCCGACGTCTTCCTGGCGGCCGTCCAGCCGCATCTTGTCGGCGCTGATCATCACGCCGGTGACCGCCTTCGCGCGATTGCCCAATTGCTCGCGGACCGCGTTTACGTCCGCGATCTTGACGTAGTCGCCGTAGGAATCGGCATCGACGTCGCCGCCGCTTTCGTAGGCTCCGTAGACCAGGTTGGAGCCGACCCGCTCAATCTGTTCCAGGATGTAATCCCGGCTGGTGAGCGAGATCGTCACCACCAGAATCACGCTGGCGTTGCCGATGACCAGCCCCAGCGCGGTCAGGAAGGTACGAAAACGGTTGGCTCTCAGCGCCTGAATGGCGGCGCGTAGCGTTTCAACGAAGGTCACTTGTTCAGCCTTTGTCCGGCCTTTATCCAGCCTTTTTGAGCCACTCGCGGGCTTCGTCGCGGGACGGGTCGTCCGGAGTCAGATCGGCTTCGAGATAGGCATCCAGCAGCTCGCGCGCTTCGGTCAGATTGCGGCCCTGCTCGATGTAGGTGCGCGCGCGGGCGAAGGCCACCTCCGGATCGGTGGGCGCCAGCAGCGCGGCTTCGGCAAACATATGATCGCTGTCCTTGACCCGGCCCCGGCGAGCCAGGAACTGCGCCAGCCGCACCCGCAGCCCCGCGTTCGAGGGGGCCAGTTCAATTGCCTTTCGCAGATGCTGCTCGGCGGCGGCGTAGTCCTCTTCGTCCTCGGCGATGCGGGCCCAGGCCCGTTCCGCGTCGACGCCCTTCATCTTCTTGGCTAGCGCTTCGGCCTTGCCCTGACCGCCCCCCAGGAACCCCGGAGCCTGCAGGTAGTACTCCAGCAGGTCGTCGGCCGCCTCCTGATTGGAGGGATCCAGTTGAACCGCCTGTTCCAGATACCGGTGCGTCTTCGAGGCGTAGCTGGGAGCCGTCAGAAAACTGGAGGTCTCAGCGCGGCGTCCGTAGGCCCGCCCCAGCCAGAGATAGATTTCGCCGGAGCGCGGATTGAGCTTGGCGGCGTCGTCCAGCACATCGGTGGCGTCCTTGTACTCGGCGAGCCCGTAGTAGACCTTGCCCAGCAGCAGGAGTACGGCCGCGCGATTGCTCGCGTCGCCTTTTTTCTGGATCGCATCAAGAAGGCTCTTGGCCTGCTTGTACTGGGTGCGCTGATAGGCCGCCCGCGCACGATCCAAGGAACTGGCTGGGGAAGTGATTTTGGAAGTCGCTTTGGACGTTGTTTGCGCGAGCAGGGGCGTTAGGGTGAACATCCCGGCCATGAGCCACAACCCGGCTAGCTGTATCCGATTGAAATGGCGCCGATACGTCATAGTTCCACAAATGTCGGGGATCGCCGTCACCCACTCTTCCGATGACGCAATTCCTACCCCTTCTTACTGTAACAACCCGATTCGGGGAGGCTGCCCCACCCAACCCAACGGGCGGTGCACGCCTTTATGCCTTAGACGCCAGCGTGCGATTCCCCGTTGCAGCAGGCCGGAAAAGAGAAACGCCGCCCACCCGGAGGCAGACGGCGTCGAACTCGTAAAGCTCTGAGATCCTTACGAGGAACGACGTCGCCGGTAGGCCAGTCCCAGAAGACAGGCGCCAAGTCCCAGCAAGCTGAGTGTTCCCGGCTCAGGTACGGGCTCGGTTGTGCCGAGGGTTGAATCGTAGAGCGTCACCGAGGCCCAACTGCCCTCACCGTTGTCCGTATTCATGTAAATCGTGTCGCGGACCCACAGATGTTGGACCCCGCCTGCGATCTGACCCGAAACACTGTAAGTCAGATCCTGGTTCTTGCCGTTGATGACGCCCCCCTGCATCGACCCGTAGGTGCCGCCACAGTTGTTGGCCCAATTGTCGGTTGACGCGATCGCCTCGGTGCAGAACTCGCGGAACACCACCGCCGTCGCACCACCCGTGGTGCCTCCGCCGCTGGAGTGAACGCGCACACCGCCATCGATGCCGATGTCATAGATCGACGTACCGGAGCTGGTCGTTGAGATTTCGAAGCTAATTGTGCTGACCAGATACTGCGTGGCGCCGTTCACACACCAGCCTTGCTGGTAACCGGCGACCTGACGACTATTCTGATCGCAGTAGTTGTCGGTGGAACCGGCCGCGGTATCCGGACCAGGCGCCAGGAAGCTGATCAATTGCGGATTCAGCGCCGAAGAGGCCAGCATGGTGTCGGCCGAGGGCACCACATAGGTGTCCACGCCGGTCGCCAGAGGAGGCATCGGATAGATCAAGCCCCCCTGCCCATTGATTCCCGGAGCGGTGATCACATCGTTCACCGAATCGGAATTCACGGTGATTCCGGAGAAAATGAAGTCGTCGACTGGCAGCCGTAGCTTCCCGCATCGGCGCCACAGCCGGTATAGGACTGTGACCGGAGCGCTCGTGCCGCAGGACGAGTAGGAGGCCATCTCGGGACTGGCGCCAAAGCACACGGCCAGTACCGATCCGCCAGGATGCTCGAACTAGTACTTAATCGTAATTTGGATATAACTGCCTGGACAGAGTAGTACGCACTTACCAGTATCCCTCCGATACCCCACAAGGCTATCACCTTCGTCTAGATTGGTCAATCCCTTTGTTTCTCCAATGGCTTAGGTAAAAAGTTCCTCAACAAATCCTTCCGTTTGAGGGCCCCGTCTAAGCCCTTTCGGGGTACTATCCCTCTCGATCGGATGGTACTACTCAGAAAATTAGGGTACTAGCCATCAAGTTGTTTCAGATTTCATCCACTTCGCTCACCAGGTCGCCCCTGTACCCTTGAGGTTCAGTTGCGTCGATCCCATAAGTGGGCATTGCGATCCGCCGGCACGGCGGAAAACAGTTAGGTGCACTGGATACCTAATTCACCTATCCTGGCATCGAGGGCTGTCGCCCAACGACGTGAGCATTGATGTCTAAGGGCGGGCCTGGGCTGCAAGCGGCTCCCTTCTGCGGTCTTCCGGCGGGCGGTGATCGGAGAAGGAGCAACGAACGCAAGGCTCTACGAGGAGGAACCCGCGGGTTCCGCTATGCTGCTTGACTCATACGCACCCTTGCGATCGGTCTGGTATTCTGACTGGAGTCACCACGTTCCAGCGGGAGGTTTCTAAAACATGTTGAAATATCGTTTTCAAACGGCACGGATCGCAATACTCGGGCTACTGCTCGCAGGCCTCGCCTTTGCACAGGTCCCGACCCGCATCCACGGTACCGTGATCGGCTTGGACGGCAAGCCTCTGAAGGACGCCGAAATCCAGTTTCAGCGCACCGATATCAAGGCGGAATACAAGATCAAGACCAACGGCAAGGGTGAGTATGACTATCCGACCCTGCCGAAAGGTACCTATCAGATAACCGTGCTAGTCGACGGGCAACCCGTCGCGCAAATCCCCCCCTTCCAAACCAGCCCCGCGGAAGCTCGTGTGGTTGACATCAATCTGCAGGAGGCGGAGCAGCAACGGGCTGCCGCGCAAGCCGCTGCTGCGCCGGCAGCGGCACCGGCGCCGAGCGAGGAACTCACCGCTGAGAAACTGCGGTCGATCGATCCGTCGACGCTATCGCCCGAGGATCGCAAGAAGTACGACGAGCAGATGGCGAAGTTGAAGGAGTTTGAGGCCTCGATCGCGGAGCAGGAAGCAGCCGCCAAGAAGGATCAGAACCTCCAGGCCGCCTTCAACCGTGGCATGCAGGCCATCGAGGACGAGAATTGGGATGTGGCGGTGCAGGGCCTGTCAGAGGCCAGCGAACTCGATCCCAAGCAGGTCGCCGTATGGGGGAATCTGGCAATCGCCTACACAAACCGGGGCGACAAGAAAAACGGTGAGGACCGCCAGGCCGACTACATGAAGGCCATCGAGGCCTATAACGCGGCGATCGCGCTCAAACCTGAGGATGGAAACCTGCACAATAACGTTGGTGTCGTGATGGCCAAGGCCGGCCAATACGACGAATCGTTCGCCGAACTGACCCAGGCCGGCACGTTGAACCCCGGCAAGGGGGCCGGATATTTTTTCAACGCAGGCGCGGTGCTGTTTAACCGCAACCAAGCCGACCCGGCCCTGCGCTACTTCCGCCAGGCGTTGGAACTCAATGATAAGTATGCGGACGCCTGGTACCAGTTGGGCTCGGTGCTGATCGCCAAGGCGTCCTTCGACGCCAAGGGCAACATGATCGCGCCGGAGGGTACACGGGAAGCGTTTGAAAAGTACCTGGAGCTGGCGCCAACCGGTCCGAACGTGGACGCCGCCAAGGGCATGCTGCAGGCGCTGGACGCAACCATTCAAACGACCATAACGCAATAAGCCGCGGGTGCTAACTCAATAGCCGCGGGCGCTTACTCAATTGGGTGCCCACCGCCCATGGGGGAGGCGAACGCCCGCGAGACACCAGATAGGCCGGGATCCGGTAAGGGTTCCGGCCTGTTGCCGTTTCCCCGCTGCGGTTTGCCAAACGAGCCTTGTATCCTTGTGAAGCCCATGGGAATCTAAGAAGCAGCGCCTATGTTCCGTGTCCTCGCTTATATGATCGGCAGCATTCTGCTGATCAGCCTGTTGCGATCGGTGATCGGGGCGGTGATGCGCTTTGCTTCCGGAATGATGATGGGGCAGGCGCAGGCCGGGCAAGGTCCGCAGGCGTCCCCCCGGCCGCGAAAAGCGCCGACCGGAGAGCCGCTCAAGCGGGATCCGGTGTGCGGGACCTTCGTCGCGCCTTCGGTCGCGGTGGCGGCCACAAAAGGCGGACAAACCTACTACTTTTGTTCGGCGGAGTGCCGCGACAAGTTCGCCGCGTAAGCGGTTCCCACGAGTGCCTGAGAGCCACGCCCGTGGCCTCTGGACCACAGAAGGCGATCGCCCAACCGGCACGGTCCCGGAAATCCGCACCGAGCGTGGCGCCACGCCCCACCGGCGAAAATGAGGAAACCTGGCGCAAAAGCGCGACCAGCCCGGTCAGGTGGTTTATTCTATTAAGATGTGTGAGCAGCCGTCCGGAGATGGCCGCTCGCGTGCAATGTCATGCACAGGGGTTACCGCTGCTTGCTTTTCACTTCCACCTTGCACCGTTTTGAAGGTCTTCGTCCGCGCGGGCGAGCCGGCGTATCACTGCTGTTGGCGGCCGTCGGACTGATTCCATCCGTCTGGGCGGCGTCGCCCGCCGACGCGCCGCGTCTCGACCCTGCGTTGATCGCGAAGACTCCGATCCGCTTCGAGCGCAGCCTGGAGGCGGGCGGCAAGCGGCAGGCCACGCACCCTGACGAGCAATGGATCGGACGCGGAACGGGCTTCAGCGCCGGCATCAGCCGCGACGGAGCCATTCTGCAGGCCGGCACGCGCCGGTTCCAGATTCGCTTCGCGGGCAGCGACCCGAACGCCCCTTTCCTGGGCGAGCGGAAGTCGGCCACCCCCACCAATTACTTCACCGGCGTCTCGGGCAAGGCGGACGCCATCGTCAATGACGCCTACCTGGCGCTGCGCCGCCAGGGCGTCTATCCGGGCGTGGACCTGGTCTATTACGGAACCGGCCAAGGCATCGAATATGATTTCGAGCTCGCCGCGGGCGCGGATCCTTCCCAGATCCGGATTGCCATTGACGGGGTCGACGGGCTGGGACTGGACGAAGCCGGCGACCTGATCCTGACACTGGACGGCAAACAGATTTCGCATCAGGCTCCGGCGGTCTATCAGCGAACCGCCCCGGGCGAGTTGACCGCCGTGAAGTCGTTCTACTATCCGGAGGACGACGGCGCCTACTCGATCCGGCTGGGCGATTATGACGCGGCGAAGCCGGTGGTGATCGACCCGCAGGTTCTATTTACCGCTTACCTGGCCGGTGGCGGCACCGACGCGCCCGTGGGCATCGGCTTCGACGAGAACGATACGCTGTACATCGCCGGCTACACCTATTCGACGGACTTCCCGCTGGTGGGCGAAGCCTATAGCCCGGTGGTCGACAGCGCCAACCGGTTTATCTTCACCACCAAGATGAATCCTCTGGGAGCGCCCGCCGACGTGATCACCTACTCCGGTATCTTCGGCGCCACTTTTAACGACTATCTGACCGCCATGACGGTGAGCCCGTCGGGCGTGTTCTACCTGACCGGCTATACCGACAACTTCTATTTCCCGATGACCGACAGCGGCTACATGCCCAACAACGGCGAGGTCACGCGTATGTTCTTCTCGGCGATCGATTCCAATCTGCCGGGCAAAACTGGGCTGATCTATTCGACCTTCTTCGGCGGCGCTCGGCAGGGACACGACGATCCCAGCACGCCCAACGTGGATGAGTCGACCCCGGCCCCGAATCCCGACGTGCCTTATGCGATCGCCTATCACAACGGGCACGTTTACATCGCCGGGAACAGCAATACCGACGACTATCCGCTGAAGAATCCCATCCAGGACACCCGTGCCGGCCAGTTCGACCTGTTCCTGGCCGAGTTTGATCCCTCCCAGTCCGGCGAGGATTCGCTGGTGAACAGCACCTACCTGGGAGGCACCGAAGAGGACGATTCGACGGGGATCGCCGTCGACCCGGACGGCAATGTCTACGTCACCGGCTACACCGGATCCAGCGACTTCCCGACCACGGTCGGCTCATTCAAGCCGTTCTATTCCGGCGGCGATGACGCGTTTGTGACCAAGCTGAACCTGACCAGCGCGCAGATCCTCTATTCCACGTATCTGGGCACGATCGGCGTGGACCACGCCTTCGCGATCCAGCTGGATCCCGCCAATCGGGTCGCGGTCACCGGCGTCACCACCGGCGCGGATTTCCCGATGACACAGGATGCCTATCAACCGGTCTACGGCGGGAGCGCGGACGTTTTCTTCACGATTCTGGATCTGAGCCAGCCGGACTTCCCCAATCAATTGGCCTACTCGACCTACTATGGCGGCAGTGACGGAGACGTGCCGTACTCCCTGGCGCTGGGCAGCGACGGGTCCTACTATTTCAGCGGCTACACGCTCTCCAGAGACCTGCCCGTCCAAGATGCAATTCAATCGTTTTCCAATGAGGCGTCCTACGACGGCTTTGTGGCGATCCTGAATCCGTCCCGGCCGCCGTTTCACCACCTGATCTATTCCAGCTACGTCACCGGTGGCGGCGTCCAGATTGCCAGCCACGTCGGGGTCGACAGCAACGGGAATGTCTATGTGGTGGGCGAGACGAATGGGAACATCTTTGAGCAATATCAGGCCACGCCTCCGGACGGCAGCGGGTTGAACGTCTTTGTGTACGTGTTCCGGCCCTCCGATTCGGCCGCGCAACAGGCTCCGGATCGGCTCCGCAATATGACGCGCCACAGTGATCGCGTCCTGCGCCAGTAAGGCGCTAGGAAGCGCTGTGCGCCTGGGCCGCGTCGATCTCTTCGCAGATCTTCAGGAACTCGGCCCGGGGGTCGGCCGAACGCGTCACCTGCCGGCCGATGACTAACAGATCGGCTCCGCTGAGAATTGCGTCCCGAGGCGTGGCGACCCGTTTCTGATCCTGCGTTCCGGCGCCGGCGGAACGGACCCCGGGGGTCACCAGCGTCGCGCCGGGCCCGGCGATCTCGCGCACCTTCGCGACCTCGACCGGAGAACAGACGATACCGTCGACACCGGCTTCGCGCGCATTCCGCACGCGCAGCTCCACCAGTTCAGAGACGTCGCACGGATAGCCCATCTGCCGCAGGTCGCTTTCATCGAAGCTGGTCAGGACCGTGACGGCCAGCAGTTTCAGATCCGCATCGCCGCGGCCGGCCACCGCCGCGGCCATCACCGCCTTGCTGCCGTGGACCGTGAGCATATCCGCGCCCGCGTGGGCGACCTGTACCACGGCGCGCTTCACCGTTTCGCCGATGTCATAGAACTTGAGGTCCAGAAAAACGCGATGGCCCTGCGACTTCAGCTCCCGCACGAAGTCCATGCCGGCGGCGGCGTAAAGTTCCATGCCGACCTTGTAAAACGACGCGGCGCCGTCCAGGGATTGCACCAGCGCGCGAGCCTCCGCAGCGGTTCCGAGGTCCAGCGCAATGATCAAGCGTTCGGCGGTATTCATAGGCAGGGTTCGTTCCAGTGTACAAGGAACGTTTCAGGAGGGAGTGCGGCAACGGGTTTCAGGGCGCGCGAGGAGAGACGTCCCGGGACGCAGAGCGACCGATGGGCTCGGGGTCAGGACTGACCACGCCGACATACGATGTCCGCTATCATCGCCTGGAAGGTAAAGCAAAGTGGCGCGCCGCCAGGCAGGACAGCGCGCCACGGAAAAGGTCAACTAAGCGCCGACTGCTTCTTTCGGCTTATTTTTGCTCCCCGGAGGACGGCCGCGCCGCTTGGCCTCGGCCATCCACGTGGGAGGACGACCGCGCCGCCGACCCCGGCCACGAGCCAGGCGTTCCAGCGTGATAATTGCTTCTTCAATCTGCTCACGCTCTTGGCGTAAATCCGCCAGCATTTTCAAAACATCCATGTTAGTCTCCTAAATTCCCGTGGTCTCCGCCAATTTGCACCGTTCCGAAATCAGAACAGGTACCATCGACTTCATTGGCTTACAACTCCAGATTCTACCAGAAAACTGTGGGGTGTATATACCACTGTTCCGGAATCGGAACAATAGCGCTCGGCGTGGCCGCGCGAATAGCCCGCAAAAGGCGGCGGCGGGGCGAAGGATTTCCCCATTAACGCGGCATAAGGCATGGCCTCCGCCAAACAACGGCGCGCGAGTTTCGCCGGTTTGCAGGAGGAACTCAGGGATGTTCCGGAACCGCCCTAAGACTTGGCGCGGGCGCGCGGCAGCAACCACGAGGTGATCCAGCCCACCCCGAACGTGGTTGCGGTGCCGATCAAGACATACCAGGTCCAGGCAATCGGCGTACTGGAAGAAACATAGAGCATCATGAGAAGTCCGGCGGCCATTCCCGTCATCGCGCCGATCTCCCCCACCCGTTTCGTCAATAAACCCAACAGGAAGACGCCCAGCAACGAACCGTAAATGATGGAGGCGATCGACAAACCGGCCTCCAGAACCCCGCCCCAATTGCGGGCCATGAGCGCGACCCCCAACAGAATTACGCCCCAGCCCACCGTGGCCCAGCGGGCGCGCTGGAGCCAGCGAGCTTGATCCACCGCATCATCAATGGAAGACTGCGGCTCGGAGCGGACGCCCGCCGCCAGCGGCCGCAGGAAATCCATCACCGTGGTCGAGGCCAGCGAATTGAGCGCCGCGCTCAGATTGGACATCGCGGCGGCCAGAATCGCGGCGATCACGAGTCCGGAAATTCCCACCGGCAGACTGTCCCAGATAAAGCGCGGGTAGATGCTGTCGGTAACCTCCGGGGTCGGCAACCCATTGTCCTGATACAGGGTGAACAAACAAACGCCAATCACCAGAAACAGCGTGAATTGCACGGCAATCACCACCCAACTGGCGAGCAAAGCCGCGCGGCTTTGGCGTTCATCCCGGGCGGCAAGCAGGCGCTGGACGATCAACTGCTCGGTGCCATGGCTGGCGGTGTTGAGGAAGCAACCGCCGATCACGCCGCCCCAGAAGCTGTAGGGTCGGGCGAAGAACTGGGCCAGCGGCCCGACCTGGAAGTCGAACACCTGGAACTTGTCCAGCGGCCCGGCGACGGCGACGACATGGGCCCATCCACCGGGAATCTGATCCAGGATCGCCCACAGGCTAACAAGTGCGCCGATGATATACAGAATCATCTGTATGACGTCGGTCCAGATGACAGCGGTCATCCCGCCCTCATACGTGTAGATCAAGGTGAGGATCAGGATGACGATGATGGAGGTCATCTCACCGGTACCCAGGACGATCGAGATCACGATCGAAATCGCGAAGACACGGACGCCCTCGGCCAGCGCGCGGAGAACCAGGAAGGTGCCGGCGGTCATCTTCCGGATGCGTTCGCCGAAACGGACCCGCATCAGTTCATAGGCGGTGTACATCTCGCCGCGGAAATAGGCGGGCAGGAACAGCGTCGAGATCACGATCCGCGCCAGCAGATAGCCGAACACCACTTGCAGGAATCCGAAGTTGCCCAGGAACGAAACCGCCGGGGTTCCGATCACGGTGAGCGTACTGGTCTCGGCCGAAACGATCGACAGCGCGATCGCCCACCACGGAGCTTCCCTGCCCCCCAGGAAATAATCCTTCAAGGAGCGTTGCGAGTGGCGGAAGCGAGCTCCGAACCAGGTAATGCCGGCCAGGTAAATCGCGATTACCGAAAGGTCAATCCAGCGCATGTTCGAACCGATCAGCATACGTCATTAGAGACCCCTCGCGCCGGAGCCGGCCAGCTTGGGGCGTATCGACGGGAAGCGTCCGGCGCAAATCGGGCCGGGAATCCGGTCGGAAACCCAGTCTGAAACAGGCCCCCCGAAGCTAGGGCGAATCGGCGCCGGAACCGAAGCACCTCACGCGGCGTCTAAGAAAACAGGTTGAGAAACGAGCTGTGATGATGCCAGCCGATGCTCCGCCCGGCCCTAAGGTCATTGCCGCGGGACAGGTGTGTCCAAGGTCAATCCGCCAGATCTGATGGAGTTCCGGCGATTTTGCGGTTTGGATCGCCGCCCAAGCGGTGTACTCTAGAGAGTGCCCGGATACGCCACTTGATGAGTTGCGGAAATGGTGGACCATCGGCTATACTCCGCAGAGGTCAAATCCTGCGGAACATTAGACTTACGGAACGTTTGCTAGAATTACGATTGCCTGGAGGTACCCAACTCGTGTTGAAGAAAAACATCATTCTAAGCCGGTTGCTGCCGGTTGCTCTGGCCGTGGGGATCGGCCTGGGGCTTGGTTTACAACTGCCCGCCCAAGATGCGCCCGCCTGGATGGGCAAAGACAACGGCCTTGAAGAATACAATATGTTCAAGGCATCGCAGGACGCCAAAACGGACGCCGAACGCCTGACGGCGCTCGATACCTGGGCCAATGCTTTCCCCGACAGCAACTACAAAACCACGCGTGACGACTTCTACCTGTTCACGTATGGCCAGCTGAAGGATTACCGGAAGCATATCGATAAGGCCAAAGAGATTCTGCAGACGCGTCCAAATCAGTTTGATGCGCTGCGCGCGCTGGTGAGCGATGTCCGTGTGATGCAGCCTCAGCCGCCGCCAGCTGCGGACCTGGCCACCGCGGAGATGGCCGCGCAGTACATGCTGGACCACGCCGACGAAGTCTTCGCCGCCAGTAACCGGCCGCCCACCTACGACGAGGCATCCTGGCCGAAAGTACGCCAACCCATGCTCGACCTCTCGAATGAGACGCTGGCCTGGGTCGCGGTTCAGAGTGGCGACCCCGCCGTAATCGATGCGGCCGTCCGCAAATTTCTGGGAATGACTGGTCCCAATGCCCTCTACACGTATCAACTGGCGCAGGCGCTCCGCGGCAAGGACAATCCGAACATTCCGGAGGCCACGTTCTACTTCATGCGCGCCGCCAACCTGAAGGGTGAAGGCGCTCTTCCGGAGAACCAGACCGCGCAGATTGACGATTACGCCAAGAAGCTGTATGAGAGCTACAGCGGGCTGAAGCCGGGCGATCCGGGTTATGCCTACGACAAGCTGGTGGCGATTGCCGTGAACGATAAGTTCATGCCGTCTGACTGGGAGATCGAAAGCGCTCAGGCTCGTGTGCAGCGGGAATTTGCAGAAGAAGAGGCATGGGCCAACGCGAATCCGGACTGGGACTTCTGGAATCGCGGCATCGTCGAGCCGATCGAGATGGCTCCTGATCCGGCAGCCCTGTTCGAGATGACCTACAAGGACGCCGGGATTCCGGGTGGCGCCAACGGCCTGACCCACTTCCGCGCCCGGGTCGTCTATGTGGACCCGAAGAACCCCAACGTCCTGGCGTTGTACGTCGGTGATCCTTCGAAGAAGTTCTTCCTTGCGCCGAACGTCATGCTGACGGTCAAGCCGGGCATTCCGGAGGGGCTCAATGTGACGCCGGGCACCGAGATCGAGATCGCGGGTGTGCCGAAAACCATGACGGTCAAGCCGTTCGTCTTCAACATGGAAGCCGATCTGGAGGCTCCCGGCCTGAAGAATGCGGTTCAGCCTCTCGGCGGCAGCGCGGAAAGCTCTGCTCCCGCAGGACAGTAAGCAATAAGCAGAGAGCACCAACTCCAGGCATCGAGGCCTGAGACCGGCTAGTCCGGTCTCAGGCCTTTTTCATTTGGTCGGGGTGTGGGGCGAAGTGGAGCTTGCGGAGGGCTTTCATCCTCCTGCTGCAGCTTGCTCGGAAGTGTCGGGAACTCCTCATCTTCTCTACGGGCCGCTTGGTTGGTGGTGATGGCGCGTTGATGCGGCGGAAAGTGGGTGCGCGCTAAGAGCCTCCCCGAGACTACGGCTGGTGAACCGCTTGCGCTCCTGAAGGATTCGAATGGGTCTCGATATGCGACGGTTGCAGAAGGGGGAGGCGGTAGCCTTGCAACGGTCACCTAGCGGACGGGAGGGCGAAATCGCCCGCCGCAAGCTGAACCTCGCCCCACGTCATTGCGCCGAGCCTCTGCGGTCTTAGGCCACGCGAGAAGGCTCCTTTGAGCCTACATCTTGTAGCGGCCGAGATCCTCGTCGCCAAGGTCCTCCAGCCACTTCTTGATTTCCTCGCTGGGAGTCGCCTCAGTCACCGCCGAGCCCTTGGAGTTGTCCAGCACCGACTGCTCGACGAAAATCGGGCAGTCCAGCCGCAGCGCGACCGCCAGTGCGTCGCTGGGCCGGGAATCGACGGCGATGAGCTCGCCGTTGCGCTCCAGCCAGATGACCGCGTAGTAGGTGTCTTCCTTGAGATCGCTGACGACGATCTTCTTGACACCGGTTTCCAGGCCAAACAGCACGTTGCGGATCAGGTCATGCGTCATGGGCCGCTGCGTGGCGACCTTTTCGATCTCCAGCGCGATGGCGTTGGCCTCATAGATGCCTACCCAGATCGGGAGGACGGCCTCGCCAGCCACATCCTTCAGCACGACGATGGGCAGGTTGGTGCTGGGGTCCATCATCAGTCCCCGGATCTTCATTTCTACTTGCATCGAATTGGCCTCCTCGTCGTATAGATTGTTTCCCGCCGGGCCGTCCTCACCTCCGAGCCGAAGCCCGGCAGCCCGTCAGGGATTTAGTTGACCGCTTCTCCGGCCAACGAATTCGGTCCCGAACGGGTGACGCGCACGTCCAGGTACTGGCCCCTAAGATCGGCGTCCGAGCCAGGACGCAGGAAGTTCAGCGTCTTGTGCTGCGAGGTCCGTCCGATCCACTGCCCGGTGGCCTTGTTGAAGCCTTCCACCAGGCACTCCTCCACGCGCCCCACGTAGGCGGCATGCTTCTGAATCTGAATGTCGCGCTGGCGGTCCTGCAGGATCTTCAGCCGCCGCCGCTTTTCTTCTTCGGGAATCTGGTCCTCAAGCTGCAGCGCGGGCGTGTTCGGCCGCCGCGAGTACTTGAAGCTGAATACCGAATCGTATTCCACGGCGTCCAGCAACCCGAGCGTGGCCTCAAAATCGGCTTCGGTTTCGCCCGGGAAACCAACGATGATGTCGGTGGAGAGAGCGATCGACCGCTGGGCCGCCTTCATCCACTGGATGCGCTGCATGTACTGCTCGATGGTGTAGAGCCGCTGCATGCCATCCAGCACGGAATCGGAGCCCGACTGCACGGGAAGGTGGACGTGGTCACATAGGGATTCGTTACGGTCAATCGCGTCGACGATGTCCTTGCCGAAATCGCGCGGATGCGACGTCGTGAAGCGCACGCGCCGGATTCCGTCGACTTTTCCGACCTCATCGAGCAACGCCGCGAAGTTCCAGCCGGCCGGGGATGGATCGCGGTAGCTGTTGACGTTCTGCCCCAGCAGTTGGATTTCGGTGTAGCCGGCCCGGGCCAGCTCGCGCGCCTCGGCCATGACCGATTCGGCCGTGCGGCTGCGCTCCGGTCCGCGGGTGGCCGGAACCACGCAGTAGGCGCAGGACTTGTCGCACCCCTCAATAATCGTGATATAGGCCCGATAGGGGTTGTCGCGCCGGTGTAGGGCGTCTCAAAGGTATCTTCGGTATCGAGGCTCAGGCCGGTCACCCGGTTGTGGCCGGTCTCGAGCTGCACCAGCATCTGGGGCAGCTGATTGTAGCTGGCCGAGCCGCACACCAGATCAACGTGCGGAGCCTTCTCAAAAATGTTCTCGCCTTCCTGCTGCGCCACGCACCCGAGCACGGCGAACCGCTTGCCTTTGTGCTCCTTTTTGAAGTGCTGCAGGCGCGAAAAGACCTTCTTTTCGGCCTTATCGCGGATGCTGCAGGTGTTGTAGAGCACCAGGTCCGCCTCTTCCGGCGTCGCCACCTGACTGTAGCCCTCGCCCACCAGGGTCCCGATGACTTTCTCCGAGTCATGGACATTCATCTGGCAGCCGAATGTCTCGATATAGAACTTCTTCACTTTACCCATTGTACCGGGCGCACCGCGCCTTTTCCGAACCTGGATCCGGGATGCGTATTTGCGGGCTCGAATGTAGCGTGGATTGGGGGGCCGAGGTTCAGCCGGCCGGAAGCGTTAAGCTTCCCAATCCGCGGATTCCGCCGGAGATTCAGGTAATGCGCTGAGGGTCCGTGCGCCTGAACGGTGCGCGCCGGGTGAACACCGTTCCCCCGAATGGGGGAACGGATTGGGTCGGATTCGCATCTATGACTAAGGGGAACGCCCCATTGCTCGCCGTCAGGAATCGGCTTAGATTCAAGGTATGCGGTCGATTTACGTCTTAATCAGTGTTCTGAGTCTGGTGGTCACCGCCGCCGGGCAGTCCCGTTCGGTCACCACGCGGCCGGGGGTGAGTAGTGGTACTTCCTACCCCATGCTCCAGGCCGACTCCACCGACGGCGAACGGACCCTCAAAGCCCAAAGCATCAACGGGCGCGAGGTCCCGATTGAGGAACGGGTGGAGCGCGTGATCAAGGACACTCCCCGGGAACGCGTGGTGGAGGTCAGCATCCAGCGCTATAGCCGCACCGGCCAGCCCAACCAGCGCGAGCGCATCGTGACCCAGGAAACTTTTGGAGCGGGCGGCTCGGTGACGACGAACCAGAACTATTACCGCTCCAATGGCAGCGGCGACCTGCAGGAGATCGAGCGACGGCAATCGCAAACCCGTCGCACCGGCACGGGCCGTAATGAACGGACCGAGACCGACACGACCGTGAACCGCGTCGACCTGAACGGCGCCTTCCGCCCGGCTGAAAAGATTAAAGAAATCACCACCGGGCCGGAAGATAGCCGGCAGACGACCGCGACGCTCAGCCGCGTGGATGCCAACCACCGCTTCTCCGAAGTCCAGCGCACCGTCACATCGGTGACGCGGAAAGGTGCTGAGACCACGACCAACGCGGCGGTCTACCGCCCCGGCGCCAAACCGACTTTCGAACTCATGGAGCAGACCGTGACCACGGTCACCGAGGATCCCAACGGCGCGCGGCAAACCGTCGTCAACCACTACGGAGCCTCGCCGGCCGGGACGCTGCGTTCCGCGGAAGCGACGCCAGAGCTCGTCGAACAGGATATTATCAGCCAGCAGATCCAGCCGGATGGTTCGGTCAAGGAAGTCACCACTCTGCGCCAGCCGACCATTTCCGATCCGAATCGCCTGGGTCCGTCGCGGGTGATCTCGGAGACGGTGTGCCGCGGTAAGGGTTGCCTCAAGCCGGGTGGCGGAGAAGCCGAAGCTCTGGAACGGCCGGTGCAATCGGTCGGCGGGACCGAACCGCCGCTGCAGCCCAGCGAGAATCGGGGTCCGGGCGGTCAGGTGATCCGCGCGCCGGGACAGTCCTCGACCTCGGGCGTCATCAGGGGCAGAGGCAAATAGCCGTTTCGCCAGCCAGGAAGCGACTCAGCCAAACCCTGCTACTGGAGCTGATCAAGAAAGCTTTCCCCGTGCGCGATCACGACGCCGAAGTTCTCGGCGACCGTCTGCCCGGCGTCGGATAACGTCGCGCGCGTGCCGAGGTCCACTCCACCCCGAACCTGCTTGCCCCAGGCCAGCAGCGGCACGTACTCGCGGCTGTGGTCGGTGGAAGGCGTAGTAGGATCGCAGCCATGGTCGGCGGTGATCAGCACCAGATCGTCGTCGCGCACGGCGGCTTCCAGTTGGGGCAGCCACGCGTCGACCTCCTCCAGCGCCGCCGCATAGCCTTCGACGTCATTGCGGTGCCCGTAGAGCTGATCGAAGTCGACCAGATTGGCCCAGATCAACCCGTCCGGCTGATCGGTCAGCTCCGCCAGGATCTTCTGCATCCCGTCGCGGTTGTGCTTGGTCTTCTCGAAGTGACGGATGCCGCGGCCGAGGAAAATGTCGAAGATCTTGCCGACGCTGGTGACTTCGACACCCGCCGCGGTGAGCTGATCCAGCAGCATCCCTTCCGGCGGCGGAACGGCGTAATCCTTGCGGTCCGCGGTGCGCTTGAAGCTCGCCGCGTCGTCGCCGATGAAGGGCCGCGCAATCACCCGCCCGACCTCGTATTCGCCGCGCAACAGCTCGCGCGCCTGCTGGCAGATCTTGTAGAGCTCAAAGAGCGGGATGACGTCCTCATGCGCCGCGATCTGGAAGACGCTGTCGGCCGAGGTGTAGACGATCGGCGAGCCGGTTTCAACGTGTTCCTCGCCCAGTTCCTTGATAATCTCGGTGCCGGAGGCCGCCTTGTTGCCGATCACCGTGCGCCCGATCTCGTCCTCGAGGCGGTGGAGGAGCTCCAGCGGGAAACCGTTCGGAAACAGCGGGAACGGTTTTTCGAGATGAATGCCGGCCATCTCCCAATGTCCGGTGGTGGTGTCCTTGCCGGGCGAGGCGAGCGCGCAGCGGCCATAGCCAGCCAGCGGATTCGTAGCGGGCGGGATCCCTTCCAGCGGCTTGATATTGCCCAGACCCCAGCGAGCCAGGTTCGGGAGATTCAGCTTGCGCGCCCGCGCCAGATTCCCCAACGTATCCGAACCGGCGTCGCCATAGGCGGCCGCATCGGGCATCTCGCCGATCCCCACACTGTCAAGAACAATCCAGACTACTCTTTTAAAGGTCACGATTGAAAGGTCACGGGCCACTGCACGCTATCGCGCGGGTGTCGTCTCCGCGGCGGTCGTAGCAACATCGGCGGTGGCAGGCTCATCACCCGAACTCTTGTCGCCGAGCTCTTCCTCAATCCGCGCCGTCATCAGGTCCACGAACGAATCCGGACTGAAGCCGTCCATGCGGCTGGCCAACGTGCCTTCTCGGTCAAACAGGATGGTCGTAGGGATGTTCACCACGCTCAGCAGGCGCGCGAGCCCGTCCTCGAAATAGACGTCCTTGTCCCAGCCCTGGGCTTCGAGGAACGGCTCGACCACGTCGTGATCTTCATCGGCGTTGACTGCCAGAAAGACGACGTCACGGCCGGCGAACTTTTCCTTAAGCTGCTCATAGAGCGGATGTTGCGCACGGCACGGGACGCACCAGGTCGCCCAGAAATCCATCACCACGACCTTGCCCAGCAGCGACGCCAGACGCATGCGCTTGCCGTCGAGCCCGGTCAGCGTGAACTCCATCGGGTTCCGCGCCGCTGCGTTCGGATCCAGCGCCATCAATTTCTTCTGCCGCGTCTCGACGATGCGCGAGGTCCGGTCATAGGCTTCGAGGATCTTATCCCCCAGGCCGGTCTCCGAGCCATGCTCACCGGTGTACCATTCGCCCAGCACGATGCGATCGTCCAGGCGCGAGTCCGGCTGCGCCCGAGGATCGGGAATCGCAAACGCCTCGGCCATCTTCTCGATCGCCTCTTCGCGCTTGCCCTGGCGATTCAGCGTCTCGGCCCATTCGCGCGCCGAAGCCTCGTCCGGATACGCCGCGAAGGATCGCGCCGCGAGCCGCACAGCCTCGTCGTTTTCTCCCGTGGTGGTCCGCGCCCGCGATTGGTACAGCAGCACGCGGCCCAACGCCCGGTCACGCTCCTCTTGCCGCTGGATCGCTTTGGGACCCGGCTCGATGTTGTAGTTGGACAGCAGCTCCTCAAAGCGGCGCGCGTAGCGATAGGCGCTGTCGGCGTTCTGCTTGCCACCCACCAGCAGCAGGGAACGTGTCACTCGATCCAGGATCAGCACATCCTCCGGCGTCACGGCCAACGCCGCCGGCCCGTACTCGGCGATGCGGGGAACGTCGTCCGCCTCAATGGCGGCTCGCGCGATCTGATATTCGAGATCCGATTTCTGGGCGCTGTTTGGATACCGCTTCAGATGCGCCTCCAGGGCGCGGATCAGATCCTGCGGACTGGTCTGCGCCTGTTGCAGCGCCTGCTGCAGCGATTCCTGCTCTTCCGGACTGATCTCGCGGGTGGGCGGGGCAGGGGGCGCGGCCTGCGTCTCCTCAGGGGCCTCCAGCCCCGGAATCGTGAACTGCCCGTAGGAGGCCGGCGCGGCGAAGCAGGCGAGCACCAGGGCCGCAAATGCGGAGCTATACCTCATTCGCCGTAAACCTTGTGGATTTCCTCGGTCATCCGGGCCGCCCGTTCCCGCGCCATATGCAGGAACGCCTCATTGTCCTTGACCTGTTCCATTAGCGGCAGAAACTGCGCGGTCCCCACCAGTCGCTTCTTCTGCCACGCGCTTTCGATGTTCAGCAGCGCTTCATGCACGCCCAGCCGGTCATAGCGCACGGCGCGCTCCAGCGCGAACAGCAGATTTTCGCTTTCGGCGATGTGATCGAAGTCGGCCTGGAGCTGCTGCGCTTCCTTCTCAGTGGTGTGGTTGTAGGTGGCCTCCTCCATGGCGCCGCCATCCACCCAGCGAAAAGTCTTCTTGCCCATGTTGGCGACCTTCAGCCCGCTTTCGATGGTCATGCCGAAGTGCTGCAGATCGGCGGCCAGTTGGAACATCTCGGCGCGGATCGGCTCCTCCAGTTGAAAGACCACCGGCTCCTCGTCTTCGGCTTCTTTATAGGAAACTTGCCCGTTTTCGCTCAGCGTGATGTTCACGTACTCCGGCACCGATCCTGGAAAATCCTTCGTGTAGACGATGTCGGCGGCCGCGGCGGCGCCGGCCAGCAGGATCGCTCCAAGAATCGTGATCAACAATCGTTTCGTCATCGTCGTTCCGTCATCATGCAATGCATCCGGGATGGTTATCGTTAGCGTTTCGCGGCGCCCACGCCGGCGCTCACGGGAATGCGGCGGGAGGCGGCTGGCGGCTTCCCCGCCCCTCCGGCCTGCGGTTGATTCGATGCCACGGCGCCGGAGCGGGTTGCATGACAGATCGCCACGGCGACCGCATCGGAGGCGTCCTGGGTGGCGAATTCGTCCCGGATCCCGGTCAGCGACCGCACCATCAGCGCGACCTGCTGTTTTTCGGCGCGGCCATAACCCACCACGCTCATCTTGACCTCGAGCGGAGAGTATTCGCCCAGGGGGACCCCCGCCTCGGCGATCGCCAGCAACGCCACGCCGCGGGCGTGCGACAGCTTCAGGGCGCTTTTGACATTCAGCCCGTGGAAGACATCCTCCACCGCGGCACAATCGGGCTGATGATCGCTCAGGACCTGGCGCAGGCCAGCGGCGATCCGGACCAGGCGCTGGGGCAGCGCCTGCTTGGAAGACATCTTGATGACCCCATGAGAGACCACCCGGTGGCGGCGTCCATCGCTTTCGATGACACCCCAACCGGTGCGCTCGGTTCCGCAATCGATCCCCAGAATCTTCATCAGATTTGGCGTCCTTGCCTCGCCGTTCCGTCGCTCACGTTGCTCACGCGGGACCGTCCGGCGATCCCGCAAAATCGGCGCCGGCCCGCTTAGGCCAGCGCTTCGAGTTCCGACTCGTCGATATCGAAGTTCGAATAGACGTTCTGCACATCGTCGTGATCTTCCAGAGCCTCGCTGAGTTTCAGGATCGTCCCGACGTTCTTGCCTTCTACTTTCACCAAGTTCTGAGGAATCATGGCGATCTCGGCAGATTCGGTTTCGATGCCGGCGTTCTGAATCGCCTCCAGCACCGCATGATGCTGCTCCGGCGCCGAGAGGACCTCCCAGGTCCCATCCTCTTCCTTCAGATCCTCCGCGCCGGCTTCGAGCGCCAGCGCCAGCAGCTCGTCTTCCCCGGGAGCCTTCTCCGCATCGATCAAGATCTGGCTCTTGCGGTCGAACATCCATGCGACGGATCCCGGCTCGCCCAGGTTGCCCCCGAGCTTGCTAAACAGGTGCCGGATCTCGCTCACCGTGCGATTCCGGTTGTCGGTGGCCGTCAGGACCAGCACGGCGGCGCCGCCTGGACCGTAGCCCTCAAAGGTGATTTCGTCGATCTGGCCGCCATCGAGTTCGCCGGAGCCACGCATCACCGCGCGCTTGATGTTGTCCTGCGGCATCGACACGGCCTTGGCCGCGACAATCGCGGTGCGCAGACGCGGGTTGGCGTCCGGATCGGACCCGCTTCGCGCGGCAATCATGATTTCCTTAATCAGGCGGGTGAAAATCTTCCCGCGCTTGGCATCCGTGGCGGCCTTTTTATGCTTGATGGTCGCCCATTTAGAGTGGCCTGACATAGTTCAAAAATTCCTTGGCAAAAATCCTTGGGTGGAGAAGAGACGGCACAGCGGGAGCCTGTTTGCAAGGCTCTACCCCGTACCGCCCCAAATCATACGATAGCACTCCAGCGGCGGGAGAATCCTGCCTCTGGCCGGTGGATGGTCGAACTATGCGCAGCCCCTCCAAGTCCCGGAAAATACTCACCCACTATCGCGACGAAGGGTAAATGAACTATAGTTAACTCTGTACGTGAAACCGGAGCTACACACAGAATCCGCCGACCCGGACTCCCAGGCCCCTGCTGCGGGGAAGCTCACGGGCCAACGGTCGGCGCACGCATCGCTGCCGGAGGTTCACGGCTCGGTTTCGACCAGCAAGCCGACTTTCCTTCGCCGAATGTTCGCGTTTGCTGGTCCGGCCTACCTCGTCTCGATCGGCTACATGGACCCGGGCAACTGGGCCACCGACCTGGAAGGCGGGGCGCGCTTCGGCTACCAATTGATCTGGGTCCTGGTGCTCAGCAACCTGATGGCGATCCTGCTGCAGACGCTGTGCGCGCGGCTAGGGATCGTCGCGGGCAAGGATCTGGCGCAGGCCTGCCGCGAAGCCTACCCCAGGGCGGTGAATTATTCCCTCTGGGTGCTGTGCGAGGTAGCCATCGCCGCTTGCGATCTGGCCGAGGTCCTGGGCGCGGCGATCGGTTTACAGCTCCTGTTCGGGGTTCCACTCGTGTGGGGCGTTTTGGTGACTGCATTGGACACGTTTCTGGTCCTGTGGCTGACCCGATATGGTATTCGCCTGGTGGAGGCCATCATTTTGGTGCTCATCGCGATCGTCACCGGCTGCTTCCTGGCTGAGATGAGCTTCGCGCAACCTTCGATCTCGGGGATCGCCAGCGGGCTGACCCCGCGGATCAATTCAGAAAGCCTGTTCATCGCCATCGGTATCCTGGGCGCCACGGTCATGCCCCACAATCTGTACCTGCATTCGGCGCTGGTGCAAACGCGGCAAGTGGGGCGCGATGTGAAGGAGAAGGCACAAGCTTGCCGCTTCAACCTGATCGATTCGGTGGTCGCACTGAACTTTGCTCTCATCGTCAACGGAGCAATTCTGGTGCTGGCCGCGGCGGTGTTTTTTGACAGCGGCACGATCGTTACCGAGATCGAACAAGCCTACCAGTTGCTTACTCCGCTGCTAGGCACCACGCTCGCCAGCGTGCTGTTCGCGGTGGCGCTACTGGCTTGCGGACAGTCCTCGACACTGACCGGCACCTATGCCGGCCAGATCGTGATGGAAGGGTTTTTAAACCTGCGCGTGCGGCCCTGGCTGCGGCGCCTGCTGACGCGCTCGATCGCCATCATCCCAGCCGTGTTCACCGTCTCGACAACGGGAGAGGCGGGCACCTACCAACTGCTGATCCTGAGCCAAGTAATCCTGAGCCTGCAGCTTCCCTTCGCCATTATTCCGCTGATCCGCTTCACCAGCGATCCGGGGCGCATGGGGGAGTTCACCAATCGGGCTTGGGTGAAGGCGCTGGCGTGGACGGTTGCGGTGTTCATTCTCAGCCTGAATCTCTGGCTGGTTTATGAAGAAGCGGGCCCGTGGGTGATGGAAGGCGGTTGGCATCTGCTGGTAGCGATCCCATTGGGACTTTGGGTCTTCGCACTGTTGGGCTGGGTCACCTTCGTTCCCCCGCTGCCGGTGCCAGAGCCGGCTTCGGAAAAGGGCCTGGGAACGGCAGTCGCGGCCGAGCTCCCGGAGCCCACCTATCACAGCATCCTGGTCACGCTGGATCACACCGATCGCGACCGGGCCGCGGTGGCGCACGCCGCGGCGATGGCTCGCCTGCATGGGGCGACGATTCACCTGCTCCACGTCGAAGAGGATGCAACCAGCCAGTTGTTCGGCGCGCAGGCCTCGACCGCCGAGACCCAATCCGGCGCGGAATATTTTGGCGAGATCGCCGATACGCTGAAAGCCGACGGCCTGAATGTCCAGGTGAACGTCGTGCATGGACGGAACCCGCGGAACGAGATCATACGGGTCGCCCGGGAACTGAAGCCGGACATGGTCATCATGGGCGCGCACGGCCATACCGGCATCAAGGACCTGATCTTCGGCACCACCATCAATGGCGTGCGCCACGCGGTGAACGCACCGGTGCTGGTGGTGGGCGAACCACCGCACGGCTCGAATCCAAACGGCAAATAACAGCGGTCCCACACATCCGGCCGCGCGCCGCTAGTATCTCTGCGCGCCGCCGGCTCAAGGGCCTTCAATAGCCACACTGCTGAGCGACAGGTTGCCCGCCGGATCCACAAAATACAGATCGAGGTCCCCGATCGGGACTGAGGGCGCCGGGAAGTCGACGGTGTAGGATTGCCAGGCGCCGGTGACCAAGAGCGTCGTATTCAATAAGGTTTCGCCGGTCGCGGGGCTGGTGACATGCACTGCGATGGATCCCGCCACGTCGGCTATCGCCGAGAATTGCAGCCGATAGATTTGTCCGGTTTGCAGCGCCACGCCGCCAAGCGAGATGGAGACAACCGGTGAGCCGGTCGAGGATCCCGCAACGGTTCTGCTGCCGGAAGTTGACCCGTCCGCGGCGCTGGTCGCGGCCTGCTTCGTTGTCGGACCACTATATGTGGCGTACGTCGCGGTGTTCGCGCGCGTCGACTGGGAACGCCGATCCCGCGTCGCATCCGACGTCGCGTCCGAGGCGGGTTGATCGATCGTGAGCGACAGCAGCGATGACGTCTTCTGCTGGTCTGGCGCGGCTCCGAACGATACTTCAATCGGTTGCAGCCCGGCCTCGAGAGAATCCGGTACCTTGGCGCGGACCAAGTAGAGCCCGGGTGTCGTGAGTCCGGCGAAGATGACGTTGGCTTGCTGGCCGCCGATCTGTGCCGCGACCGGCGCGCTGATGGGGAAGGCTCCGGCGAACTGGCGGTCGGTAACGAACGCGGACGGGTCCTGGGTCGCGCCGAGCCCGATCATATAGAAGTCCAGGATGTCGCCAGGGTAAGCGCCGCGCTCGACGCGCGAGTCGATGGCCTTGTTTCCGATCAGATCGGCGGTGCCTTGCAGCGCGGCAGTCACCGAGAAGTCCGTGGCGTCGCTATTGGGCAAGGCATAGATCGACGGCTGCGTCGCAGTGGCGGTGGTTGGGAACGGGTCGCTCGAGACACCCGAAACATCGGCGACGATCTCGACCGGTCCGGGCTGGATGGACGCCGGCACCAGCGCGTTGATCTGTCCCGGCCCGGCGTAGGACAGCGCGGCAGGGGTTCCGTTAAACGTGACCGTCACGCCGTCGAGGTTCGTAGGCAGTTGCTCGCGCGCGCCGAGATCAGCGATGTTCGCATAGGGTGAAAGGTCGGTCCCTCCGATCGCCACCCAAAGTCCCGGGGCGATGCCGGGCGTGTAGTCCCACACGTCGGCGACCGCTTGTACAGCGGGTTTCGGACCGGTACCCAATCCTGTACCAGAGAGGTTGACGGTAAGCGCTCCCGCGCCGGTGTTTGCGCTGACGAACAGCGATGCGGACCGCGCCCCGGTGGCGGTTGGATCAAAACCAACGATAATCGCGCAATTGGCCCCCGCGGCCAGCGTCGCGCCGCAGTTGTTGGACTGGGTGAAGTCCGCGCTGTTGGCTCCGCCGACGGTGACCGGTCCCATGGTTAAGGCCGTTGCCGCTGCGTTGGTCAGCATCACGGTTTGTGTGGTGCTCACCGTGCCGAGCGTGAGGGAGCCGAAGTTAAGGGTTTGGGTGGAGAGGGTGGGAACCGAACCGAACGATGGGGTCGCGCCCGCCGCCTGCAAGACTGTTAGCGAATGTCCCGCAATGCTTGCCGAAGCCTGGCGAGCCGGCCCAGCGTTCTGCTGAACCGTGTACATCAGCTCAGCGTTGCCGGTTCCGGTTGCGCTCCCGAAGGTCACCCATGATTCCACTGCTGCAGCGCTCCAATCGCAGTCGGTACCGGTTGCGATGCTGATCGTCCCGGTGGCGCCCGCGGCAGGTGCACTGATGTTCCCGTTTGGCGTGAGTGTGGCGACGCAGTTCCCGGTCGATTGGCCGGTCGTGGTGAGCGTCAGATTCAGAGTCTCGCCGAAGCTGCCGACTCCCTGGACGCTGAGGCTGCCCGTGAGGGTCGTAGTGCTCTGATTGATCTGGACGCTCAGGGGAGCGAGCGTAATGGGCTGCAAGGAAGGAACCGTACTGCCCAAGGGAGACAGATCGCCGACCGCAGCACGGAACGATGCCTTGCTATCGGCGGATGTTACCGAGGTCGCATCGCTGGTGCTGGTCTCTAGAACGACGCCGCCACTGGGTGCGGATCCGGGGAGCCATTCCGCCTCGCCCGTATTGATCAGCGTCGGGGTGATCTGGCAGGTCGCGTTTGGCGGGACCTGCACCTGCGCGTCGTTCTCCACGGTGACATCCACGCCCGGACAGACAACGTGCAATCCTCCGAACTCGGCGTTGGCGTACTTCAGCGGTCCGATGCCATTGTATGGAACGTTGCCGACCTGTACCAACGGCATGGTGGAAGTATCCGTACCGGTGCCGTCATCCACCAGCCGCACGGTTTGTCCGGACTCGCGTGCCGCAGCGTATTGGTCCGCCCACTTGAGGAACAATCCATACTCGCCGCGCGCATCGGCGTCCCGGTCGACGTTGAACTCGATGACATTCGGTCCGAGTTGAGGCGGTGATTCCCGGAACTTCGCGCCCCATTCGGCCAGCGTCCGCGCGCAGGGTCGAGGTGTTCCGTCAGGATCGATGATGCCGAAGTCGGTCGGAGTAGCACCCAGATTGGGTAACGATCCTCCAGGCCACCACCAGATCGTGTCGGCATTCGACCCGTCGTCCTGGACCAGTTGCATGAAATTATCGCAATAGGCAGCCCTGCGCGGCCCGTTCGGCAAGGCCGCCATCCGCCCCAATGTCGTAGCCAAACTCGACCCACTGGACGGGCTTGCCACCGGTCCGATAGCGGCTGTAGGCGGTGGCGAAGCCCCACTTCCGCAGGTCCGGCCAGGACGCATGATCGTAGGATTCCGGGGAAAAGAAGTCCAGATGCGCGGCGGCAGTCCCTAAGTCATAGGTCATGTCGGTGTTGCCATAGGTCGACATCGTGGACCAGTTGCGATAGGTGATCAGCGTGTCCGGATCTGTGCGGCGAATCTCACGCACAATCTCGCCGATATTGTGCCCCAGGTAATCGTCGGTGAAGCGGCGATAGGCGTCCACCATGATGCGCCACGGTCCATCGTTAGCCAGTTGATCATCGGAGGGATTGGTGAGCTGGCCGTTATCGCCTAAGGGCGGATCGACCCCCCAGATCTGTTTGGCGTTTTCCAGCGATCCGTACCGCTCGTCCACCCAGGCGCGCCATTCCCCATCCAGGCCGGTCCGGCCGTTGGAAAAGGGTGTGTCGCCAACATAATTGCCATAGCCGCGGTCATGCGTACCGATGTAGGGCTCCCAGAGGATTTCATAAGCAAAGATACGATCATTTCCGGGAAGGACGGAGGAGTTGAGTATCTGGCTGATGACTGCCGGTTGAACCGTTCCACGAAACGCATTGTTACCGCGGGTCGTTTCCATCTCGAGGCGTACCCAGATGCCGTGATTCCGGCAGCGTTCGAGAAAATCGATCAAGCCTCGGGGATCAAACATGTTAGCGCGGATGTTCACCAGGTTGAAGTTCAGCGACTCCATCATGGTCAGGTCGGCTTCAACCCGAACGGGATCGTATTCGGCATACCCTCCATTGGGTGCGTATCGCGGCCAGTAGTTGGTTCCGTGCAGAAAGACTTGCTTGCCGTCGACGTAGAACGCGCCGTCCTTGACCTTGATTTTTTGGGAAGGCTGCCGGGACGTGACCGGATCCAGGACGCGCAGCGGGCTCTCGATGCTGCCGACTTCCTGATCCCCGACCATGAGGTGAAAGCTCAGCCAATAGTCGCCGATGGGCAAAGCGGGGAAACTCAGTGGTCACTGTGGTTTGATCAAATGCCTGAGCGGTCATGGGGACCGGCGGCTGAGGCATGGAGCACGGAACCGTCCGAGATCGACCATTGCAAGGTGGCATCCTTCGGCGCGTCGGACATATTGATTACAGTCGCCTGCCCGGTAATGGTCTTCGCCCGGCAACCAAACCAGCGCGGAGCCTGCGCCCTGCAGTTGCACCCCGGTGACCGCTCCGCGCAACGCATCCACAACCTTGGTTCGGTCCGGACCAGAGAGGTGGGGGTCGGCAGCCACATGATGAAACGTCCCCTGCTCCCGGGAGAAGGCAGGGAAGGTCCCATGGCTGGTGATGGTCGCTGCACGGAGGTATAGATGGTTGCGGCAGGCTCCATGACATTCTGCCGATCATCCTGGACACCGCGGCCTCCGGAGATCCCGCGGGAACTAATATATGGAACCCGTGTTCCCGAACTGGTGGTGTATTGCGCGGAAGAAGGAGAAATCGTGGTGAGACGAGGCGCTTCGTAGGCGTGAAACGCGCCTCCATGCGTGGCCTCCCATATCGGAGCGTATGCAGCGGCATCCAACCACGTGCCGTCCGGGCCCGGGTATAGGATATTGCGGAATGGCTCCCCTCCACTGGCCATCAGGGATCCACCCGGCGCACTTTGGAGGTAAGCGGAAATCGAACCTCCGGTGGTGGCGGGCAGAGTCTCCAGTGACGGCGCGGCGAGGAGGACGTCACCCAGTTGCCTAGGAGATTGGAAATCAAGGTCTGTCGGCGCCATCGTGGTCACCGTATACCCGGCGTCCTCGAGCATCGAGCGGAACTGCTGGGCGGTATAGATCCATTGCGAATCCCGCCAAGGCCCGTCCCCGTCGATCAGGATGGCTTGGGAGGTCTGCGCGAACGCGACGTCAGCATGCAGCCACACAAGGCAGAAGGCCAGAAAAATCAGCGCATTGGAAGCGCGGCGAGACAGAACACTTCGTGGTGAAAGGACCATTTCAGATATAGACCGAATTAATGCTAAATAGGTTTCTATTGTGGGGACGATTATGCGCATCCCGGAAGTAACAGGTCCGCTCGGAGCCCACTCCTTTTCTTCTCCCCGCGCGGTCGACCCTACTGAGATCGCCGACTGGACCGACGGTGCCGTCGTCAATCTCTCGCCGCCGGCGTCACGTAATATAAATGGGTACGCAAAACAAGGAGCCATTTGAAATGAAGCAGCCAAAGTGGAAGTGGATGCCGGGTGTTTCCGCGGCCATCGCCCTCGCGATGTGCGTAATTCTGCCGGTCAACGCTGAGTTGCTCGAGAAGACCAAGAAGGTTGGCCGCACGACCGTCCACTACAAGGTTGTTCTTCCCAACGGATATGATGCGGCGAAGGCGTATCCGGCGATACTGGCCTTCGGCGGCGGGCCGCAAACCATGAATACGGTGGATAATCTCCTTAGCCGTAATCTGCGGCCCGAGGCCGAAAAACGCGGCTACATCGTGGTCGCTCCCGCCGCGCCGGACAATGAGTTGTTCTTCGAAGATGGGGCTCGCATCTTCCCCGAGTTTCTGAAGATGATTCTGGCGGATTACAAGATACAAGACAATAAATTCCATATCGCAGGACCCTCCAACGGCGGGATCGCCGCATTCCACGTTGCAGCCGCCAATCCACAGTACTTCCTGTCCGTCACGGCTTTTCCCGGTTATATGTGGCAGCCCAGCGCAGCCAAGCTACAGTCGATTTCGAAGATGTGCGTCTTTATGTACGTCGGCGAGAACGACCGCTACATGTGGCATGACGAGATGAAGAGAGAAGCGGAATTTTTGCGCGCCGAAGGAACGGTCGCCCACTATACCGTCGAGAAGGGGCAGCCTCACCGCATGGAGACACTGGCCGGAGCCAACGCCGGGCGCTTGTTCGACAATTTTGAGGAAACAAAAAAGGGTTGCAGTAAGTAAGAGCGCGAGCGGCAAGGTGGATTTCCGATTCGGCGTGGTCGGCTGAAGCCGCTCCGCGATCAGGCTGTTGATGCAGGCGCTGGCCTCGCCTATGTCGCTGGCGCAGTCATCGATGTAGTGGTGCTGGAGGAGGGGGTCGAACCCTCATGCCCAGTGAAGGGCGCTGGATTTTGAGTCAGATTCTCGCTTGTACGTTGTTGATAACACATGTACTTATATCGATGCAAATGCACTTTCCTGTTTAAAACAATCAGAAAAACAATCAGAATCTAGACGCACTATACTCCCGAGACGATTTGAGCAAGTCAGCTAGAAAGACCTAAAAAAGCTCCCCAGCGACGGGGAGCTTTCGTTGTTTCTGACTGCGTTTCTAGCTCACTCAAGAGCCCAGTTCCGCCCAGCTTGAACCGCGTAGACACTGCCCATGCTGACGTTGACGAAGCCGAAGACGCCACGCATCTTCGGGAACTTCCGAATCACCACATGTTGAATAGCGACGATGCCGGCATGAATGCCAATCGAAGTCACTGTCTGCCGAATCCCATATGGCTGATTGCTGCCGAGGATTGCATGAGCTTCGACTCCGGGGCTCGTCCAACTAGAAGCGATGTCTACAGCGACACCAGCGCCCAGCGCGTAGAGAGAGTTTCTGTAGAACCTTGCATCGTTCTCGAAGATGAATGACTCAGTGACCTCCTGAACGGTCTGTCTGGGTTGATGAAGTGATTGACCGAAGAAAGAAGATGCAAACAGAAGAAGAAGGATCACGCTCCTCATCGGCGTGACCTTCCATCTCGTGCTGATGGCACTTCAACGACCGTGACAACACCCAGCGTGATGTCCTCGATGTCATCAGTGAACGTGGCAGCAAGCCATGAGATGGCTGGCATTGACAATAACTTTTGAGGGTCCATGTACACGGTCTGGGTTTGAGTGCGGAACTCGCCAGTAGCCGTGGTGTATTGAATTGTGACGTTGACGGTCTTGCCCCTGAAAGTCGGCGATTGAAGCCAGACTTGAACGTACTGCTGACATTGGTAGTTGATGGTTGGCTGAATCCGCTCACAGAATGCTCGGTCAGCATGTTGCACGATCACCGTCTGGTTGTCTTGGTTGCTGGACTGAGCCATCAGAGGCGTCAGAGCCATCAGAGTGACCAAAATGAACTTCGTAATTCCTTGCATGTGATTGAATCTCCTTGGGTTATGTGTATATTTAGCTGCGGGAGTAGGATATGCGAGGAAGTGCGAATTCGAGCCGTGGATCCTTGGCTTCTAACACTCTTAGACTCAGTGGGTTACAGACGTGGATTCCTGGATGCGCTGGATCCTCAGAGGATTCGAAGGCATTCGGGAAATGCTGAGAAATCAGCAATTTAGGGCTGTCGCTGGATAGCGGGGAATCTGGGGGTTCTGAGTGCTGAGACTGTGAGAATTCGAGTGCTGGGATAGCGATTCTGAGCGCAGGAGCGCGCTGTGGGCGGTCGCTGAAGCTTCTGAGGGGCTAAGTACTCTGGGATCGCTTAAGTGTGAACAGAAACCTACTTTTTCTCGACCACGAAAACTGGTGCTAACGCACACTCGCTGGCGCTCGTGGCTTTTGTTGGATTACCACACTTTTATTTTTGGCTTTTCTTGACTTTTAACTTGACATTTGCTAATATAACTGTGTACCCCGTTTGAGGGGTCAGAAGCCCTTAAGAGCCGCTAGAGTCCAATCCCCAAATCCACCAAAACCCCAGAGAACACGAGCGCCAGCGAGTGTTTGAGTGCGCCAGCACTCAAGATGTGAAGCCATAGCTGAATCCATCAGCAAGACCATTCCCTACCCCCATATTTTTTGGAATTTATTCCTGCTTTGTTTTCAATACGTTACCAGATTTCTCAGGAATAAATTGTTGCTCTTTGGCTCACAAACTCCCTGATCCACCCTTGGATTCCCTGGTTACCCTTTTGTTTTCTGTTGGATAGGCTCATTCCCTCTCATCTCTTCTCTAAAACTCTAGAATTCTAAATAACTGTGTAGCCCGTTTCAGAGTACAAAGGTCCTTAAGAGTCCTGAAGCCTCCAAGAGCCTCCCTGAAGAAGCCACCTCCTCCAAAAGAGCCACGAGCGCCAGCGAGTGATTGATTGCGAAGCAATCAACATGTGAAGCCAAAGGGTGAGTGGAAGCCGCTCAGAAGCTCGGTGCTTCACGCTTCAATCTGACTGAGCTTCCAGCGGAGCTCAAGACTCAGATTGCAGAGAAGGTGAAAGCCGCAGTCGCAAAGAAGTGAGCACTACCCCAACTCCACAAAGGGCTCAGCTTTTGGCTGAGCCCTTTTTCTTGGTCTGCTCGGTGTTCACCATGAACTCATCCATCTTCCCAGGTAGCTTCTGTTCAGCCGCTTTCTCAAGATCGCTCTGAGCCGCTTCTAGCTTCGCCACAGCTTCTTTCTGATCTCTCTCTGAGACGATGTTGTACCGATCGAACACGGAGCGTGTCTTGTGACCACTAATGCTCATCGTGACGTGTTCAGACACGCCAGCACGCACGAGATTCCGAATGCCACTGCGTCTCAAGTCATGAAACTTCAAATCAGGCAAGCCAGCGGCTTCAGTCCCATTTGCCCATCCGGTCCGAACGTTCTTGATTGCCTTTCCGCGAAACGTGAAGACGTTCGATCCGTGACGTGGTAACGCTTGCAGGGTCCGAACAAGATCGTCGGTTAGTGGAATAACTCTACCTTCACCACTCTTCGTCTGACCGGGGTTGAGTATCGCCACACCGTTTTCTAGATCAACGTCACGCCACTTCAGATTGAGAACTTCACCTTTCCGAGCACCTGTCTTGTATGCGAACTGAACAATCGGCTTCAGATGTTCCGGCATGTGATGAACCAACCTCACGTACTCTTCAGGTCCGATGAAGCCGGTACGAACGTTGTTCTCGGCAAGCTTCGACACTCTAGGGAATGGAGCATCAGCAAGGTTATACGCACGCCGAAGATATGCAATGTGCCGGTTGATCGTTGCATTCTTCATCCCTGTCTTACGCTGCATCGTGATGTAGTCTGTGATGTGCTGTTTCTTCAACTCATCAGCCTTCTTCTTGCCGAAGTGCTTGCGTAGATGCTTGTCCACAACCAGCTTCATCGTATAGAGCGACTTCTTATGGTTGTGTTCGTAGTCAGCAATCAAGCCATCAAGGAGTTTGGAGATTGATCGCTTGTCTGGGACTTCGTTCTCAGCGATCCATCTAGCAAGAACCTTCTGAGCCTCTCTCTTCTGGTCGAGCGGTATCTTGGTGCTCTTTCGAACCTGTTTTCCGTTGACGTAATACGAACCCCACCAGTACGGTGAGTTCTTATCTTCGTAGAGCGTTCCTGCGCCTTTTCCCATAACTGAGCGACAGGGTACAACGATTCTGATTGAAAAGTCTAGCGTGCTTAAACGTTCTAGAAAACAATCAGAAAAACAATCAGAATGAGAATTTCTGAGGGTCCGCTAAGAGGTCGAAACGCACCCCTTGCAAGCGATTGATTCTAAGTGTTTTAAGTAGTGGTGCTGGAGGAGGGGGTCGAACCCTCATGCCCAGTGAAGGGCGCTGGATTTTGAGTCCAGTGCGTCTGCCAATTCCGCCACTCCAGCGAAGGGGCGAGGGCGGACGTGCGAACCACGCCCGCAGGTCTCATGATAGCAATAGAGTTCCGCTGCAGCGGCACCATTTTTTGCTGGTCTTTTGCCTCAAGAGGGATTCCCCGCAACCAAGTCCCGGAGGCGGGGTTTCGTTCCAGTTGAGGAGGGTTCATAACGGTATGCGAAGTTTCTGCCAAGCGTTCCTTTTCGTCGTGGCCACGGCCTTTCTGGCACCGGGCCTGCGGGCCGCCGGCTATGACCCGCTGGCCGTCGATCCGAACGTCTCGATTCAGACCCTCGACCTGACCGTTCACGACGCAAACCGCGACCGCGACATCCCGGTGCTCGTGTACCTGCCGCCATCAGAAGCCCGCACGCCGGTGGTCCTGTTCAGCCACGGCCTTGGGGGCTCGCGCACGGGAAACGCCTTCCTGGGCCAACATTGGGCCAAGCGCGGATACCTTACGGTCTTCCTGCAACATCCGGGAAGCGACATCGATGTGTGGCGGAATAAACGGCCGCTGCGCCGGATGGCCGCACTCCGCCAAGCCGCGAACGTCCAGAACTTTCTGCTGCGCGCCGCCGATGTGCGGGCCGCGCTGGATCAACTCGCAACCTGGAATGCGGACGATGCTCATCCGCTGCATGGCCGCGCCGACATGGATCACGTGGGGATGTCGGGACATTCCTTTGGAGCCCTCACCACGCAGGCCGTCAGCGGGCAGACCATTGGCGCCCGGCAAGTTCGCCCTGTTCACCGATCCCCGGATTGATGCCGCCATCATGATGAGTCCCAGCTCGCCGAAGCAGGACACGCCGGAGCAGGCGTTCGGGAAAGTTGAGATCCCGTGGATGCTGATGACCGGGACCAACGACGTCGCCCCGATTGGCGATGCCGACCTGGAATCCAGGCTGGCCGTCTTCCCCGCCCTGCCGCCCGGCGACAAATATGAAGTGGTGCTCGACGGCGCCGAGCATTCCGCCTTCACCGATCGCGCCCTGCCCGGCGACCGCGAGCCGCGCAACCCGAATCATCATCGCGTGATGCTCGCGCTCAGCACCGCGTTTTGGGACGCGTATTTGATGGACGATCCTGACGCGCTGGAGTGGCTGCGGGGCGACGGTCCGCGCTCGGTGATGGATCCGGGCGATCGCTGGCAGAAAAAGTAGATCGCCCGCGAGGTGCGTAAGCCCATGCAACCTCCGGGACCACGATCAAGCTTGTGTCCGATAGAATGTGCCCATATCAACAGGCGCATCAGGAGGCGCATCGCTAATGTCCACCATCACTCGCAAGGGATTTCTGGGCGCGGGGCTCGCCGCCGCGGGAGGATTCGCGGGGCTCACGCAACCGGCATCGGCGCAGGAGCTTTCCGCCCGTGAGCAAGCCAACCTGGATCTGGTAACTGAGTTCTGCGCGGCCTTCGCCACGCGCGACATGGATAAGATCCGATCGTATCTGGCCGACGACTTCGTCTACCGCCTGGCCGAGTTCGCGCCCTGGCGCAGCGGCGAGGACGGATTGAACGCAATGCGCAGCTACGTCGATTCTTCCGAGACCATCCAGTTCGAAATCCTGGGGAGCTGGGCGCGCGGGCCGATCGTCGTCAATGAGCGCATCGACCGCTTCACCGGTGAGCGTACCCGCGACATCCATCTGACCGGTGTCTTCTTCGTGGTCGACGGCAAGATCCGCGAGTGGGCCGATTACAGCTACACCCCGCGCGTTTGATCGATCCCTAGTGGCATCGGGGCCACCCCTATCCGCGTGGGCCTCGCCAACCGGGGCGCGCATGAGTTACGATAACCGGTCAGACAAATGCCATGCCGCACTTCGCCACCACTCTCCTCCGGACCCCCAACGATTGGACGCTAACGGTCGCACGCCTCGTGCTGTTCGCGATCTTCATCGGCCACGGCACGCAAAAGATGTTCGGCTGGTTCGGAGGCCCCGGCTATCCCGCGATCCTCGACATCTTCCAGGACACCATGGGGATCCCGCCGCCGCTGACGATCCTGGCGATGATCACCGAGGTCGGGAGCGCGTTGCTGCTGCTGTTTGGACTCGCGGGCCGGCTCGCGGCACTGGGGCTGCTGGTGGTGATGATTGTTGCGCCGTTCGCCAACGGCCTCTATCCGCAGTTCTTCATGAACTGGCAGGGCAATTTTCCGCACGAGGGGTACGAGTATCACTTACTGGCGATCGCGCTGTTGCTCGGCATCCTGATGCGCGGCAGCGGAGCCCTCTCCCTGGACCGGCTCCTGCAGAGCTACGGCCCCCCGGCGCCGGCGCCACAAGACCGCTGGTCCTAGCCCAGCGCGAGGCTCATGTGACCGTTGGGTCTACGGCTTGTATCCAAGCTCCTTGAGCTTCTCCTGATACTCCGGATACATCGTCTCCGGACCACCCAGCGCGGCCTCCGCCGGAATCCCCGCCTTGCCCGCGAACTCCTCGACGAACGGATTTTCGTTCGGCAAGTAGCTCTGCACCGCCGCTGGATCTCCACCCGGATTCTCGTTCACGTACTCGCACGGATAGAGCCAGTTCTGGAGCAGGTTCGTGCCGCGCACAAAGCTCGCCGTTTCGCTCAACTCGAAATCCTGCGACTTCACCAGCGGCTCTTCCAAATAGACCGGATCGGTCGCGACCGTCACATGCGTCAGCAGGTTCCCGTGACGGATGAAGTGTTCCACCAGCGTCATCTCATCGCTGGAAGGCAGCCCGTTGCGCCGATGCCAGCCCTGTTTGATGTGCGTCGTGTAGACGGTCAGGATGTTGCCGTCCCACTGGCCCGTCGAAAACCCCATCCAAGTGTGCTTGGCGTAGGGTGGCGGATGCGGACGCCCATCCATCCAGATGGTCCGGTTCTGCTCATAGTTGCTGATGTATTGCCGGATGGCGATGACCTCCTGGGTCTGCGGATCGCGCTCCTCCCAGATCCGTAGCAGCAGCGGACCGCGATACATGTAAGCCACCGTGTGCACCTGGCACTGATGCTCCTGCGCGGTCAGCCGGTCCGGATCCCACGCCAGCGCCCACTTGCGCCCGGCATCGCTGATCGGCAGCCCCAGATAATCGACCAGCGCGGGTCCCGGGATCCGCTCGTCGTTGTCTTCGTGAAATAGCGGCGTATAGACTCCGGTGAGGTCAACCTGCGCGCGCAGCGGCGCGGCAAGCAGAATCAGGCCTAGCCAAAATAACAGGACCTGGACGGAACTGGTACGGCGAAACATCGGTACTCGATTATAGGGGACACGAAGGCTCGGCGAAACTGCCGAAACTTCCTGTTCTGCCTGAGACGGCTGCGGACACCTGCAACATTTGAACCACTTACATACGATCCATCGTCGTGATACGATCACGGCAAACCTACCGGAACCACAAGGAAATCAATATGAAGACACGAATTCATGCTCCGCTCACCGCCCTCGCGGCGTTTGCAATAGCTACGCTCGCGATCCCCGCCCAGGCACAGAACGCCCTGCCGATCCCCGGCGGCCCGGTCGCCAAGGACGTGCCCGGAGCCAAGGAACTGCCCGATCCCCACCGCGTCTACAAGATCGTCTTCGACATCGGTGACGACGCGCCGTCCAAGGATGAGGCGCATCCGAGCTTCGACCGCATCACCAACATCCTGAACACTCTGGCGAAGTTCGGCGTGCCCCAGAAGAACCGCAAGATTGCCGTGGTGATCCACCATCGCGGACCGGGCATCGACATGATCCTGAGCGACGAAGCCTACGCCAAGGCCAACCCCGGCCACGCCAAGAACCCCAACATTCCCGTGATCCAGGCGCTGACCAAGGCCGGCGTCGACTTCCGCGTGTGCGGCCAGGGCGTGCTGGCCCATAAGATCGATCCGAAGGACATCATTCCCGAGATCCAGCTCGACCTGTGGGCAGCGACGACCATGCTGAACCTGCAGCTCGACGGCTACGTGCACTTTTAATCCCGTCAAGGAGCAAGGTGAATATTTGATGCTGCGAATCGCGCTGGTCGTCCTGCTGGCTTCCGTTGCCTCCGCGCAATGGATCTCCCTCCATACCGAAGGGATCCCGCGGACCGAAGACGGCAAGGTCGACATGCAGGCTCCCGCGCCGCGTACCGCTGACGGCAAGCCTGACTTTTCCGGACTGTGGTGGCCCGGCGGCGAACAGCAGCCGTGCGGTCCGGAGTGTCCGGAAGCAGGCCTCGGAACCGAGCCCCTGGACGAGATCGGCCTGGTGAAAGCGAGCATCGATGTTGGCTATCGCGTGGAGGGCGGGCTGCCTTATCAGCCTTGGGCGAAGGAACTGGTCAATCAGCGCGTGAAGCGGGCGGGGCTCGACGATCCGCATGTGCAATGCCTGCCGTCGAATCCGCCGCGCAACTATACTCTGCCGCACCTGACGCGCACCATCCTGACGCCGAAGACGTTGGTGATGCTCAATGAGTTCAACGCAAGCTATCGCCAGATCTATCTGGATGACCGCGAGCTTCCCGAGGATCCTTTCCCGGCCTGGAACGGCTACTCGGTGGGGCACTGGGAAGACGACACGCTGGTGATCGAGACGATCGGCTTCCGGGATGACCTTTGGCTGGACATGAAAGGAGATCCGCTGACCAATGCCGGCAAGCTGACCGAGCGGATCACGCGTCCCAACTTCGGTACGCTTCACATTGAACTCACCGTGGATGATCCGAATGCCTATACCAAACCCTTCACGGTCCCGATCGATATGAAGCGGGTCGCCGACACCGAGATGATCGACGAAGTGTGCCTCGAAGGCGAATCCGACTTCGAACACATGAAGGATTTGAAGAAATAGGCCAAGCGCTACAGAGCCCCTGGGCACGATTGGACTTCCCGCTCTGAATCTGGCTCAATAGATCCATGCAGAGCCGACTGTCGCGGAGAGGATTTCTTCAGACCGGTGTGGGAACGGCCGTCGCCGCGAGCGCGAGCCCGACCTTCGCGCAAGTCCTGAGGCGCCCAGCCCCACCGCCCGAGGAGTTGCCCGACGACCTCGCCAGCCTGTCGCTCACCGAAGTCTCCGCGCTGCTCCGACGCAAGGCCGTCTCTCCGGTCGAGCTCACCCAAGCCTGCCTGGATCGCATCGGCAAGTACGACGGCGCGCTGCATTCGTTCATCACCGTCGCTCCGAATCAGGCGATGGCCGCGGCCCGGGCGGCCGAAGCCGAGCTCATGCAAGGCAAGTGGCGCGGGCCGCTGCACGGCGTTCCCATCGGCCTCAAGGACAACATCGACACGGCAGGCGTCCGCACCACCGGCGGCAGTGAAGTGTTTGAACATCGCATTCCGCTTCAGGACGCCGAGGTCGCGCGCCGCCTGGAGGACGCCGGAGCCATCCTGCTGGGCAAACAGAACCTCACCGAGTTCGCCTACGGCGGAGACTCCTCGGTCACCTACTTCAGCACAATCCGCAATCCCTGGAACACGGACCGCTCTCCGGGTGGATCTTCCGGAGGTCCCGGCGCAGCCATGGCGGCCGATTTCTGTTACGGGACCCTAGGAACCGATACGGCCGGCTCGGTGCGCATCCCCGCGGCGTATTGCGGTGTCGTCGGACTCAAGCCGACCTATGGCCGAGTCAGCACGCGCGGGGTCATGACCTTGTCCTACACGCTGGATCACGTCGGCCCGCTCACCAAGACCGTCGAGGACACCGCGCTGATGATGAACGTCATCGCGGGCTACGATCCGGACGACCCGACCACGGCCAACCAGCCGGTGCCGGATTATACGGCCGCGCTCGACAAGTCTGTGGCCGGCCTGCGCCTGGGCATCCCACGAAATCCTTATTTTGGAAGTCTGGGACCGGAGGTCGATACTGCGATCAAGGCGGCACTCGCCCTGGTGACCGCTATGACGGACGGCACGCGGGACGTCACGCTGCCACCGGGCGCGAACTCGGCGCAGGTCTGGGGTCCGGAAGCCTACACCTTCCACGAGCCTTACATCACCGCGACGCCGGAGAAATATCAGCCCGCCACGCGCCGGGCTGTTACGGGCGGCGCGGAAGTGACCTCGGTCGATTACGCCAAGGCTCTGCGTGCGGTCGCCGTGGCGCGACAGCAGGTGCAAAAACTCTTCGAAGGCGTGGATCTGTTGATCACGCCCACCATGCAGCAGCCCCCCGGCCTGATCGACGAAAATCCCATCCCTGGCTACAACAATTGCAGTCCGTTTGATGTCTACGGCCTGCCCGCGATCTCGCTTCCCTGCGGATTCACGGCGTCCGGCCTGCCTATTGGCCTGCAAATCATCGGAGCGCCGTTCGCCGAGGAGAAGGTACTGGCACTCGCTTACGCCTACCAGCAGGCAACCGACTGGCACCGGCGGAGACCAATATTACGGGTATGATTCTACCCATACTCCGGTTGTCAGAAAAGCGGACACCGGCGTACCGCAAATTCGAGCAAATAGCCCGCCGTTGACACCGCCGCTCCACAAAGGTACGATTACTCGACGCGCTCTAAACGCGACGCGCTATACGCGCTCTAAACGCGTATAAGGTTCGGGATATGTAAAATGTCAGGTAACCGTTCTCCTTATCTCAAGGAATCTGTGAAATGGGGGTCCGTGAAATGAACCTCAAAGTTGTCCCGGCTTTGGTCGCCGGATTATTGCTGGCCACGGCGCTGCCATCCTTCTCGCATCACTCCTTCGTGATGTTTGAGACGAGCAAGCGCCTGGAGTTGGCCGGCAAAGTCACCGCCTTCGAGTGGACCAATCCTCACGCCTATATCGAGATCGATGTGCCGGACGGTGATCAGACCAAGCACTGGAGCGTGGAGCTCGGCAGCCCCAGCATCCTGATGCAGAGCGGCTGGAAACATTCCTCGCTCAAGGCTGGTGACCAGGTCACCGTGGTGATCAATCCGCTGAAGAACGGCGATGCCGGCGGCCTGCTGATCTACGCGACGCTACCGGATGGACAAGCGCTCGGCAACGGTCCCGGGCGCGGCCCCGGACAAGGCAAGGGCGGCGCAAAGGGGAAATAGTTTGGACGCGATGAGACACAGGACAAACTGGATCTGCGGAATTGCCTTGCTCGCCGCGACCGCGATTCCGGCCCTGGCGCAGAAAACCGCCACCCCTGATATCTCCGGCGTATGGGCACCGTATCGCGGGCGCGAGTTCGCCCCGCCCCCCCCCACCGAGCGCAAGCTCAAGCCGGAATATCAAAAGAAGTACGACGAGCTGCAGAGCAAGATTTCCGCCGCCTCCGAACGCGGCGAACAATACGCGGTAAAGGGACTGTGCGAGCCCTACGGCGTGCCCAGCATGATGCGGGTGGCGTTCTATCCCACCGAGATCGTGCAGACCCCGAACAAAGTTCTGATCATCGGCGAGGCGTTCAGCGAAGTCCGCCACATCTACATCGGCAAGGAACAATATCCGATGGATGACGTCGCCCCTGGCTACTACGGACGTTCGGTGGGCCACTGGGAGGGCGACACGCTGGTGGTCGATACCGTGGGCATCCAGGATGACATCCTCGGCTACCAGAACGTGCCGCATAGCTCCGAGATGCACATCACCGAACGCATCCGCCGCGTGGCGCCCGAGGTCTTGCATGACCAGATCACGATCGACGATCCGGTGGTGCTGGAAGAGCCGTACACCTATACTCTCGCCTACAGCCTGCTCCCCGCCGACTACGAAATGGTGGAGTTCGTCTGCGAGAACAACCGTGAATATATCGATGAGGACGGCATCGTCCGAATGATCTTAAAAGACGGCGGCAAGGGGAAGTAAGGAACGTAATGATTCAGAGATTTCTCAGCACGATATCGGCCCTGGCCGCCGCGACCGTGTTCAGCCTGGCTCTGAGCGCGCAGTCGCTGGCGCCGTTTAATGCAGACGGGATCCCGCTGGGCGCGCTGGCCCCGGATGCGATCAAGAACGCTCCGGAGACGCCCTGGGACCTCACCGGAACCTGGCTGCACGGCGGAGGTCCGAACAACCCGTGGCAGTTCAGTCCGCCGGAAGGCTTCAAGCTGACGCCCGAAGCCCAGGTCCATTGGGACGGCACGCAAGCCGCCGCCAAGGCCGGCAAAGTCTATCAGGATGACATCGGCCAATGCTGGCCCGCCGGTCTGCCGATCATCATGACCCGCGTATGGCCCATCGCCATGATCCAGAAACCGACGGTGATCTTCATGATCAGCGGCTTCATGAATGAGGTCCGTATCGTTTATATGGATGGCCGCGAACACACCGACCCCGACGTCGTGATCCCCAGCTTCAGCGGGGAATCGGTCGGACACTGGGAGGGCGACACGCTGGTGGTCGATACCACCGGCTTCGTCGACGATCATCACTGGATCGACAGCGGCATCAAGGCCAGCGACGCGCTGCACATCGTGGAGCGCATGAGCCTCATCGATGATGGCAAGACGCTCGAAATCGCCTACATGGCCGAGGATCCCAAGATGTGGGAAGGCCAGTGGCACTGGACCAAGCGGTGGCGCCGCGTGGACGATCAGGAAATCACCGAGGCGCACTGCCTGCCGGATCTGAACGACCATATGCCCAGCATCCGCACGGTCCTCGAACAGTAACGGTCCCCGAACAGGCAAGAAGGATTTTCAACATGAATCGCAACAGCTATCAAAACGGTGTGGAACGGGGCAAAACAAGGCTCGGCATGAAAGGGATTTGGATCTCCACGATCTGCGCACTGGCGTTGGTCTTTACGATTCCGGCGCTGGCGCATCATTCCATGGCGGGCTTTGACCGCGCCAAGCAGGTCGAGCTGACCGGCAAGGTGGTGCAGTTCAAGTGGGCGAATCCGCACTCCTGGATCGAACTCGACGTCACTGGCGACGACGGCGCCGTCACCCGCTGGAACTTTGAAATGACCGCTCCTGCCTATCTGGCGCGCGCGGGCTGGAAGCGCACCACCCTGCAGCCCGGCGATCAGGTCACCATCGTCGGCAACCCGCTGCTCAACGGCGACCCCGGCGCGCTGTTTGTCTCGGTCACGCTGGCCGACGGCACGGTGATAGGGCAGCGCGGTGGCGGCGGCAAGGGCAAAGGCAAAGGGAAGGGCAAGTAGCCGCTAGCTCAGATACGCGATCAGTGGCGTCAGCGTCAGCGGACTCGCCAGCGTTGAAACGAACACCGCGCTGGTCACGAACTCCGGAGAGAGTTCGAACTCCAGCGCCAGGATGATCGTCACGACGGCGATCGGCATCGAACTCAGCACGACCCCGGCCTGCCTTGCCGGGCCCTCCAGCCCCAACGCCGACGTCATCCCCAGGGCGACCAGCGGCGCGATCAATAGCGAGATCCCGACCGCCAAAATCACCAGGCCTGGACGCGGAGGCCACACCGCCCGCTCCAGTTGCATCCCCAACACCAGGAGCATCACCGGGATTGCCGCATCGCTCAACAACATCACCGGACGCATCATCGCATCCGGCACCGGAACATCCAGCCACAGCACTACGCCCGCGGCCGCCAGTCCGTACAGCGCCGGCATCTTCCAGATCTTCTCCAGCGCCCCCGCGAGCGCCTTCCGATGGCTCCCCGCGAAGAACGCGCTCACCGTATACGTCGTCACCGAGCCGCCGATAAAGAACACCGTCGCGTAGGTCAGCGCCTCTTGTCCAAACGCGAACTGCACCACCGGCAGCCCGTAGTTGCCGGCATTCGAAAACATCACCACCATCAGGAACGCCCGCAGCGTGCGCCCGTCGAGCCCCACCAGCTTCGCCGCCACCAGCCCGATCAGCCCCATCGTTCCCATCTGCAGGATCACCAACGCAACCAGCTTCCCCACGTTCGGTCCCGACGCGCTGGAGGTGATCAGCATCTTGAACGCCAGGCATGGCATCAGCGCAAAGAACACTACGCGCACCACAGCCCCCACCTGAACGCCGGCAAAGCGCCCCAGCAGAAAGCCTGCCGCCGCGATCACAAAAATGGGCAGGATGTCTGAAAGAAGAATCGAAGTGAGGAGGCTCATGGCAGAGCAGGCCTCGGCAAACGCATGGTATAGATCCCCGTCAAGATATGGAGTCCAGTATAGTCGGTGTGTCCGGAGGGGCCGCGCTCGTGGGGAATGCCTCCACGTCCCCGCCTGCGTTTACTCGTCATTCGATCACGGCAAACAATTCGCTAGAGTTGTAAGTGCTGCAATCTATTGCAGGACACTCCAACGGAAAATACGCCATGATTCAGCAACTCAAAGATTTCCCCGACAACGTCCTCGCGTTCGCCTGCCACGGGCACGTCACCAAGGACGATTACGATACGGTCTTGGTCCCCGCCGTGACGGAAGCGCTGCAAAGCCACAAAAAGGTCCGCCTCTACTATCAAACCTCCTCGGACTTCTCCGGCATCCAGCCCGGCGCCATGTGGGAGGACTTTAAGGTCGGCGTCGAACACCTCACGCACTGGGAACGATTCGCCGTGGTCACCGACATCGACTGGATCAAGCACACGATGCAGTTCTTCAGCTTCCTGATGCCCGGAACCTTAAAGCTCTTCCCTTTGTCGGAAGCCGATAAGGCTCGGGAGTGGATCACCGCCGACAAGTAGATTCAGAGACGCAAGCGTTCAAGCCTACAGCCCGTGAACCATGCGCATACATAAAAAGCGCCCGCCCTCCCCACAGGGAAGGCAGGCGCTCTTTCTTGAGATAAATAATGGGCCGGGGCGCGACTACTTACCCTTCCCCTTACCTGCAGCGCGCGGAGGCAGCGTACCGCCTTCGGCCAGCGTCTTCATGTTCTGCAGTGCGTTCATGAACGTATTCTTCCGGCGCTCGGCATCCTGCATCCGAGCCGCATTGTCCGGCAGCCGCGAATTGTCCCAGACCAGCGTATAGATCAACTCTGACGTCTTATCGGTCAAAGGCCGAGCTTCCAGCGTTCCGTGATACAGGTCGTACGGCACGCCCTCGCGAACCGGCTGCGTGTAGGTGTAGGACAGCGGCGTCATCGCCACCATCACTTCGTTCCCAATCGACCGCACAACGCCCACCTCGCCATCTTTGCCGGAGGTGATGGTGCAGGGAAACTGCAGCCACTCGCCGATGTCGCAATACTTGCCGACGCGCGCCCATACTTCCTTGGCCGGGCGGGCGACATCGACCTGCATCACCAGGGTTTCATAATGAGGATTGGGTGTCTGCAAGGGCGCTTGCCCCTTGCCCTTCCCCCCCTTACCTTGCGCGTGAGCCGAGGGGGCTTGCAAGCCCATGAGGCCAGCAAAAATTGCCATCGCGGCCGTGCTGAGAACCGCAGTCTGAATGAACTGTTTCCGCATGAGATCTCCTTCTTGATTGCTCCAGCAATCTTTACACAGTGGCGACCGGCGTTCAACGCAACGGATGTTCCACGAAAGGAAACGCGGCGCCACAACTGTTAGAGGCGTCCGAATAGGATACGCCTCGTACACCCGTCTCGTCATTTTCTCTCACTCGCCGCCGCTGCGGCGGGACTACGCCTCGCAACATTGGGCTCCTGGGCGCAGAAATCAAGCTGCCCGCCAATGAAACCGGCATCCCGATGACCTATTCTGCAACGGCAAGCAGTACCTGGTGGTGGCGATCGGCGATCGCCGCACCGAGTTCCCCGCCGAGTTTGTGGCCCTCGCGCTGCCCGAGCCTCGCGGATGCTCTCGCGCGCGCCCACTCGGAGGCCCCGCGATCAAGGCCGCAGATGTCTGCCGATAACTTGCTCGATCTCGTCTTTTTGGACGAGCCTTCCGCGCAGGATTACCGCGGCGATCCGTCTTGTATTGCCGATGTCTACCAGGGGATCGGCATCAAGGAGCACCAGGTCCGCGCGCTTACCGGCCTCTACGGTTCCCTGTAGGGACTCGCGCTCCAGGAAGCGAGCCGGATTGATGGTGGCAGTCTGCAAAGCCTCCAGCGGCGAAAAGCCTGCATTGACGAACCATTGCAGCTCGTCGTGAAGGCAGAACCCGGGGACCATCGCGTCACACCCGGCAAGGAACCGGCTGCCCTCGGCATGCAGGTCCCGGATGACATCCAGGCTCATTCGGCCGGCCAGGCGCAGCAGTCCCAAGGTGCTTGAATCGAGATTGGAGTTCGTGATGTTACGCTGCGTTTCCGCTAGCAGCGTATCGCTGGCAAACTCCGCATGTTCCATCGGAACTCCGGAAAACAAATCAGGTATCGCTTCGAAAAAACCCATCGTCGGCGTTTGCCAAACACCGTCAGCCGTCAGCTTGGAGAACAAGGCACGGCAATCCGCGGTTACGTACTCGTCCCCCTTTGTGCATTCGTCGAATACCCGGTAGTTTGCAAGGTGCTCAATGCTGCGGATGCCGGCATCGGCCGCTTCCTCAACCGTCACCGCGATCGGCACATGCCCGGCAAAGGTCAACCCCACCTTTGAGGCTTCCTCGGCGACAGCAAAAAATACCTCGCGAGGTGTGTGGTCATGGACTTTTATAAAATCCACCCCGAGTTCTTTCAGTTCCCGCACCGCCCGGCGGGCTTCCTCCGCGTTCGTCACGTGCAAACGGAAAGGAAAATTCGGCGGAGCGTCGTCCACTATGGGTCCCGACAAAACGATATCCGGACCCAGAACTTCGCCGGAACGAATGCGTTCCCGCAGCGGAAAGATGAAGTCTGCATCGGCCCCCATGTCCCGCGTTCCCACGACGCCATTGGCGACCAACAAATCCGCCGTCTCGGCTCCGGCAAACTGATAGTGCGCGTGCATATCCCAGAGCCCGGGGATAAGAAATTTCCCTTCTCCGTTCACGCGCTCGGCATCCGCCGGAATTGTCACCTCGCGCCCCACGGCCACAATACGCTGTCCATCCACTAGGACCGACACATCGGATTGGCGCGCTCCGGTGTTGACATCGATCACCGTCACGCCGGTGATGACCGTCGTCTGTCCCGGCACGGCTACGGCTCCGGCGAAAATCAGCAGCCCACCGAGGAAGCTGGGCTTAAGGCGCTTAAACACGCAAAACACGATTCAGAATATCACTGACTCGCGCTTCGTGAAGAGCCTCAAGCTACCCGGCATGCCATGCCGAAAAGAAAGTCCCCCAACCGGGGTGCGAAACAAAACTCCCCACGCTGTGTCTGCGAGGATGAGATGAGGCAAATGTCCTGAGCGGCTTACAAGCGAGGAAACCATGGAGAATCAACCCTTACTGGATCGCGTCGAGAAACTGGGCGAAAAAGAGAAATCGATGATCAGTTCCTTGCTGCGGCGAAAACCCGTGATCCGTGACCTCAACGCGGAGTTTCAGGAAAGGCTCACTTTCGGCCAACGCCTTGCCGACCGGGTCGCGACCTTCGGCGGAAGTTGGACCTTCATCTTCCTTTTCGTGGCCGGGATGGTAGTGTGGATGCTGATCAACGCCGAGAGCACCGAGCCCCTCGACCCCTTCCCCTTCATCCTGCTCAATCTGATCCTCTCTTGTTTGGCCGCGTTGCAGGCGCCCATCATCATGATGAGCCAGAATCGCCAGGCCGCCCGCGACCGCCTGGAGGCCCGTCACGATTATGAAGTGAATCTCAAGGCCGAAATGGAGATCACCGGCCTGCAAACCGAGATCGGGGGCTTGAACACCAAGCTCGATCAGCTCAGCGACGCGCAGTGGAAGGAACTGCTGGAACTGCAACAGCGGCAAGTCGAATTGCTGGAAGCCATCCGGGAATCTCTCAAGCGGAATTGACTCCATTGATGGACCCCATTTAACGAACCCGGTTGAGAGTGGGTAACCAATTGTTCCAAGCTGGTATTGGAGCATTTTTCGGAACATCTTCGCCCAGGGAAGATCTCCTCCGCGCACATCATGATCGAGACGAACATCCTGCACTATGGCTACCTGTTCATCCTGGCCGGTGTGATTTTTGAAGGCGACGCAACCCTGCTCACTGCCGCGTTTCTCGCCCACCGCGGCTTCTTTCATCTGTCGCTGGTCCTGATCGTCGCCGCCCTGGCCACGATGCTCTCCACCCACCTCTACTATGAAGTCGCCAAACGCAGCGGGATGAAATGGCTGGAGCGGCGCAATGATGATCGCATTAACAAGGTCATTGGCTGGTCCAAGTCGCACGGCATCCTGCTGGTGGTCGGCTCCCGGTTCATGATCGGCACGCGCAACCTGGTCCCGATCGTGTGCGGTGGAACCGGCATGAGCCGCTTCGAATTCGGACTGTGGAACACCGTCGGAGCCTCGCTCTGGGCGGGCGCATTCGGCTTGACCGGATATGCCGGGAACCATCTGTTAGGGCTGCTGGTCGAAAACGTCCGTGTCTGGGAGAAACCGATCGCGGCGGTCATCGCCATCGCCGTTGGCACGACGATCATCTGGCGCACCCGGGGCCACGAAATCCGCGACGCCTGGTCGTTGTGGCGAACCAAGAAGTCTAGCGTACAAACCACGACCTAACCATCTCCCCGCTCGCCGAGCCAGCCACACCGCCACCATGAGCGCCCTGCGGCAGGGATGACAATCGGCCGCAACGTCACTCGTACTTCAGCGCCCGAACTGGATCGATCCGCGCCGCGCGCAACGCGGGAACCAGTGCCGCCAGCGTCGCCGCCAAAATCAGCGCCACAATCGCCAGCGTCAGCAGCAACGGATCAGCGGCTTCGGTCCCGTACAACCGGGATTCGATCCACCGCGACATCGCCAGCGACCCGGCGAGCCCAGCCGCCACGCCCAGCACAATCGGCACCGTCGCCTCGCGCAACATCAACCGCATCACGCTCCGTGGTAGCGCGCCCATCGCCACCCGGATGCCGATCTCCCGCGTACGCTGCACCGCCGCATAGGCGACCACTCCATACACGCCGATCGCGGCCAGCAGCGTCGCCACCAGTCCGAAGGCCGCCGCCAGAATCGCCACCACCCGGTCAAGGTAAATCGATTCCGCAATGATCGCGGGCAAAGGAGTTAGATCATCCACCGGAACGTTGGAATCGATGTCCCGAATCACCTTCCTGATCTCGCCCGCCACCGATTCCGGCGGCGCGGACGTGCGCAGATAGAACATCAACTGGGGAAGAGGATGTTGCTGATAGGGCAGATACAGGCTGATCCGCGGTGCTTCCCGGATCACGTCGTGGAAGTCCGCCACAACCCCGACGATCTCATAGTCGAAGACCGGATGGTTGCTCGCGCCGAGCATGAACCGTTGCCCCACTGGGTTCTGATCTCGAAAATAGCGTCGAACGAAGCTTTCATTCACAACCGCAACCTTGGCGGTTCCTTCGGCGTCCCGATCCGTGAATAGCCGACCGGCGATCAACCGTGTGCCTACTGCTTCAAAGAAACCTGCATTCACAGTGACGAACCGGGAATTCATGGACTCATCCTCCGCAGCCGTATAACCTTCCAGGCTAATGTTGCCGCCGTTGCTGTTCCCGGAAAATAGTCCGCTGTCAGACATTCCAACCGCACTCAAGGTTCCCATTTCCAAAAGACGTCGTTCCAATTCGCGGAAATACGCCTTTTGATCGCCCGCCTCTGGCCGTGCCGTGCTGGCATTCACTTTGAACGTCAGCAGTCCGTCGGCATCAAAGCCCAGGTCGGCATGCATCAACCGGTACAGCGATGCCCCAAAGAGCGCCGTCGCCGCGATCAGAATCAGCGAAGCCGCAAGCTGCACCCCGACCATCCATTTGGTCTGTATGCGGCCCCGCCCCGAGGTCGAAGCCCGGCTCTGGCTCTTCAACGCATCCTGCAACTTGACGCGAGTGTTCTGGAATCCCGGGATCAAGCCGAACACGATGCCACAGAGGCATGAGAGCAGCATCGCGACGCCCAGCAGTTGCCAATTGATTTCCGCCGTGACCCAGGGATTCGAAGACCCATCGGGAAGCATCCAAAGTAGGCCTTTGACCCCCTCGTACGCCACTCCGACTGCCAATAGACCCGCTCCGAGCGCGATGAGGAGCCCTTCGACCAGCAAATGCCGGATCACCGTCTTTCGTGATGCTCCCAGCGCGAAACGCACTGCAGTCTCCTGTTGCCGGCCTGCCGCGCGTCCCAGCATCAGGCTCGTAATGTTGGCGCAAGCGATCAGCAGCACGAAGCCTGCCATCGCCAGAATCAGCACCAAAGGCTCCTCCCAACTATCACGAAGATAACTGCCGATCCCTTGCCCAGCCGGCAGTAATCTCACGCGATGGTTCAAATACTCTTCCAAGTTGTCGCCACTCAGATAGCTCATGTCTCGACCCGGACCAGTGGAGGCCGCATTGATTTCCATCGCCGCGCGATAGGCGACATCAGTAGCCGCTTGCGCCTGTTCAACGCTATAGCCGTCCTTGAGACGGGCAACGACATTCAGAAAGTTGAATCTTGGATTGTTCAGAGGATTCTCCCAATCCGGCCTCGCCACCTCCCACATGGTGATGGGCAGATATAAATCCGGCACTGCACCGGGGAGAATCCCTTCAAACCCGGGTTCCGAAACTCCGATCACCGTCATGGGATGTTTGTTGACCGCGATCGTCTGGCCCAGAATCCCCGGGTCACCCGCGAAGCGCCGCACCCAATAGCCGTAGCTCAGAACGACGACCGGATGCGCTCCCGGGGTGAGATCATCATCGGCGGTAAGCAGCCTTCCCACTGCTGGACGGATGCCAAGAACATCAAAGAAATTGCCCGAGACCATCTCGCCAGAGACATCTTCTGGCGTCCCTCCGCCCACGTTCACAGCCACTCCAGCGCTTCTCCGCGCAATCACACCATCGAATGCTGGGTCATGGTCCCGAATCGCGAGATAGGTTGACTGAGAGAAGACAGATTCGCTGGAATCGGAAGTTGTGCGTCCCGGCGCAGTATAGTCCCGATGCAACACAACCAGCCGGCCTGGCTCGCGCACCGGCAGCGGCCGCAGCACGACCTGCTCAAACAACGAATAAATCGCGGTGGTCGCACCCACCCCCAACGCCAGCATCACAATCACCAGCGCGGTAAAACCAGGACTTCTCGCAATGCGCCGAGCCGAATACCGCAGATCGCGACGCAGACTATCCAGGAACCTCCAGCCCCACTGTGCGCGCGTTTGTTCCTGCACCACGGTGACATTTCCCAGATCCATCCGCGCCGCGCGCCGGGCCTGCCCTTCGCTTAACCCATCGGCCTGATGAAGCTCGGCTTCCTCCTCCAGGTGGAAGTTCAGCTCTTCCCGGAGGTCCTCCTCCATCTCGCTGCGCCGGAACTGCCGCCCGAGCTTTCGAATCCAGGAGCTCATGTCGCCTCCTGATCCGAAGGCTCCAGCACGAGCCCCATCGCACGCGCGAACGTCTCCCACTTGCTTTGCTCGCGCGCAAGATGCTTCTTCCCGCGAGGCAAGAGACGATAATACTTAGCCCGCTTTCCTTTCTCCGAAATCTCCCACTTCGCATCGATCCAGCCAGCCGCCTCAAGCCGATGTAGCGCGGGATATAGTGAACCCGTCTCCACCTTCAGCAGATCTTCGGAAGTGCGTTGGATGTGCTTCGCGATAGCGTGCCCGTGCGAAGGAGCGATCAACAGCGTCCGCAGAATCAGCAGATCCAACGTGCCTTGCAGGAACTCGACTTTGCGCAGCTCGGGCATGATGTAGGCATCCTACTCTAATAGCCGTAGGATGTCTACAGAATCCTCACGGGGCAGCCCGGTAAACCCGGCGGCGAATCTTGGACGCGATCCATGGTGACAATCCAAGCACGATCATCCCCACAACAAGCATCCCGCCCCGACGCAAATCGTAATCTTCGGCAAGGCTCGCCCAGGAGCGGCCGAAGACAAAGTGACCAAAGCCGAACTCGAACGCCACGGTGAGAATCAGCCACAGCAGACCGATCTTAAAAAGCGATTTCGTATTGGGCGCCCGCAACCAACCCAGGAACAAATAGGCGACGAGAAGGATCAGCACCGACCCAGTGGCGACGCCGATCTGGCGCGCGGGAAAATCGCCGACGATCGGCACAAGTAAGATCGCTCTTAGAATTCCGTGAACGAATTCAACCGCAATCAGGACAAGCCACACGGCGAGCGCCCGCCCCAACCAATCACCGGCTCTGGCGGCAGGTTTCAACATTGAATGGAGTGTCGCAGCCATCGGCCGCTAACGTTCGGCGATCGAGCCTAATGCGCCGCCGGCGGAGCCCCAATTGTCGGCGCGCAGTTGTCACAGGGCGCGAAGGCCGTCAGGAAGAAGTTGTTCGGATCTGCAATCAACGCGCCCATGAAATTCGGCGGGATCGGCTGTCCGACGCCGCCTTCGGAATCGATGCGCAGACCCGCCGCTTTCGCGGCCTCCACCGTGGAGTTGACGTCCTCAACCCGAAGCTGGAGTCGCGCGGCGCCCCGGTCCTGAATCTTCATCTGGAGCGGTTTGCGGTCAACCCCCTTGAACTCCACCAGTTCAATCCACATCGTCGAACCCGGCGCCTGAATACGGCTACGGCGCACCTCGGCGTTTGCTAGTCCAGTCAGCTTGCGCATCCCGGCATCGGCGGTGAACCCGGTCTCACCCGCCACGCGGAAGCCAAGAACATCGCGATACGCATGAAGCGTCTTGTCCATATCGTTGACCGTGAGCAGAAGGCGCATGTCCATGATGTTCTGCACGGCGGGATCCGCATCTTCGCGCGGAGGCTCCGGCTCGCGAAGCTCGATGAACCGGCCATCGATATCGCGAATCAGAACGGAGCGCATGCCGTCGGCGAGCATCACCGGCTTGCCGCCCGGTGTCGCGACTGTCGCCTTGGCCTTGGTGGCGCGGGCCAGCGCCGCATCGAGATCACGGACCAGAAACACGATCGCGGCGTCCCCGGGATCCTGAATCCGCAGCGGGATCGTCTTGTGCGGCACCTGCTGAATCTCCATGATCTCCACGGTGATGCGGGAATCCGGAATGCGCGCCGACTGGTGGCGTTCCTTGGCTCCGGGAATATCGAAGAACTTGAACAACTGCGGATTCGGCCGGTTGTAGGGCCGCTGGCCGGATGCGGGAAGCTCGGGAACGTCCATGCCGAAAGCGTCATGGTAGAAGGCGAGCGAGCGGTCCATGTCCTCAACAAAGGAGGTGAAAGAACCGGTGCCGCGAACCACGGCCTTGGGAGCTTCCGCCTGCGCCACAAGCGCGTTAGACCCGAGCAGCGCGGCAACCATCGCGGCAGGCGCCACTCGCGAAATCAATTTCAGCATTGTGTTCTCCATTCCCTTCCCACCCCGAACCCGACAGAGGATCAGGGATATCTTATCGAATCGATGGGAGCAGTGCTTGGAATGCAGAACGAATGCGGGCAGACTAGATCGCGGGATGTTGAATGGGTGAAAATCGAATCCACCCACGGTCTGGAAAAGACAGTCCGCGTGGCGGAAGAGGATAGGCACGCCACATTGCGCGCCGATCGCCCTGCCCGCGACCGGCTTATGGAATCATGCAGCGGAACTGGACAAAGCGGGTTTAACCGGCGCGAACGAGAACATAGTCCCCGAGCTGGATACCAGCCAGCACATGAGTGTCGGTCCGTTCCAAATCGTGTCTTCGAACAAATTCCTGCGCGACCGTGGAAGGCCGCGGCGCAGGATTGCGGCGATTGTTCTCTGCAGGGCCCCTCCCTGCGGGCTTTTGCCCGTTAACGCCTGTTGGTTCGATCGCTTTCATCATTGTCACCTCCAGCCCGACTGCATCACTTCACAGGTCGCAGCTCTTAATGGAAGGACAGTTTGCAATCGATTCGCCAAACAGGCTCTTCAGGTAAACGACCCGTTCCCAGCAGCTTACGGCGAGCAAGGAGGAAGCGAACCTTCGCGAGGTGTAGCACTGAGTGATCTCACCCAGTTCAACGGGACGGATTGCGGAGGAGTTCCGCCAAAAGACCTTACGATCGGACGGGCGCGGAGGCGCAGCGCACATCAATCACGGTGAGCCCTTGCGCTCCAGGTGAGTTTCCGTTTCTTCGCTTCCTACTTCGACGCGAGTCCTTCGCTCAACTCGATCGTTGTGCCCCAGGGATCCTTCAGCACGGCAAAAGCGGCATCCATATTCCCTGCCTTGCGGTACGGACTTTGGAACTTCACGCCGGCGTCTTCCAGCTTCTTGGCGAACGCTTCCAGCCCACGGACTTCCAGCCCGATGCGATCGTAGGCTCGGCCGGCCGTCTTCGCCACTGGCCCGGAGGCCTTCTCAAACAGGATGTAGTGGCCGGGGAGGTCGGCCACCTGCTCGCCGTTGCGCGTAATCATTTGCGCCCCGAAGTTTTTGGCGTACCAGACCTGCGCGGCGGCGACATCCGGGACCACCATCTTGATCCGGTCCGAAGCGATGGCGGTCGGCAGCGACTTGTCTTCGGTAATCCGGACCTTAACGTTATCGGGGTTCATCAGATAGACCTGCGTCGCCGTGCCGCCCGGCTCGGGTTTGATGCCGGCCGCGGCCCACTTGGCCAGCGATCCCTTTAGGTCCTTCACCGAGAACCCAATAAAGTCGAGCGACGAACCTTCCGAACCCGCCGGAGGCGCCACGGGTCCCTTGGCTTTGCCCTTGCCGTTCTGGGCTCCGCCGACCGTGAGGATCAGCAGCCCCGGGAACTTCATCAGGTCCAGGTTCTGCACAAATGGGACCGGCTGAGCGCCCAGCGTCATCCAGAATTTATTGGCGGCTTCGGGGTCCTTGGAACGGAGTACGTCGTGCCCCGCCGACACACCGGCTTTATTCGGCGCGGGCAACTGGGCCATCAGCGGCAGCGCAGGAAGCGCAATCAGAAGCAGGGCGGAAACAAGTCGCTGGTTCATAGCTTGGGAGATCTTATCATGTGGGTCGGCTGGATGGGCGTTCGGGGTAGCAGATCCGAGAGCTAAGGCCGAACCCGATTCATCGCATCACGACCGGAATCATCGTCAACGCGCCAGAAGGAGCCGCCCGAATTCCGAGAGCGTCAATCGAGCCGCCGTCACTCGGGATCAATTCTAGCGTCCCCTTCTTGTTGGCTGCATCAGGAAACCGAGAGGTCAGCACGAAAGACTCGTGTCCTTTAGCCGCAAGATCGATGCTAAATCTACCAATTTCATCCCCGGAAGGCTCGCGCGCGATCACGCTCACTTCAACCGGATCTGAAGAAAGGCTGGTGATCGAGATTCCGGAAACCAAACCGTTCGCATTGTTGAATGCCATAGTCAATGAGTGATTGCGGAACGTGTCCATCGGGACGGTCGCCTCCTGACCGTTAAAGCGCCAATGGAAACTGACGAACCCACTTATGCTTGAAGCGGAGGATACCTGGATGGACCCGGTCTGGACATCTCCCGACGCGGGTCCAGAAAGATGTACAAGCTGAATACTGTGGGGTGGGAGACTCCGTGACAAGGAAGTACCGCCCGGACCGCCCAGAGGAAAATCCACACTCACGGCGAGGCGCTCGCCCGCATCGTTCAAAAGCAGGATTTGAGTGCTGACCGGTTCGTCGGTCGGGTTCAGCAGAGTTAGCGTCGTCTCCCACTCTCCCCCCGCCGCTACGTGCGGGACGACTCCCAGATTCACTGGGTTCGTCCACAGGATAGGAATATTTGTGAAGACTCCGGACGGCAGAAATCGAAGGCCCAGTACCGAAATCAGGTCACCCTCGCCCGGCACGGTGAACTCCACCGTCCCGATCAGGTCCTTCGTTGCCGGAATCTGATCGGCCAGCAGAAAGGATAGGTGCCCTCGCGCGGGCAGGAATAATTCCGCCGTATCCACCTGGTTGCCGCTCGCGTTGCGCACCGTGGCGGTTACATACACTTTCGAGGCGACCCGGTTATCGAGGGCCACCCCGGTGACAAGCCCATTGGTGTTGTCGAACACCAAAACCTGCGGGCCCTCCGGATGTGTATCCAGGGGAACGGCGGCCTCCTGGCCGCTGAAATCCCATCGGAAGATCGTCATACCGCCCACCGCGCCGTTCGTCTCAAGCCAGGAAGACCCGGTGACTACATCTCCGGCATCACCACTGCTCCTCAGAAACCGGGAGCCTTTCGGCTCGATTCTCTGCTGATAGTTATGGGTAGAACTAGAGTCCGAAGGTGTTCCCGAAACATCCGCCAGCGGCAGCGACAAGTCCCTCCCATCGTCGTCGAAAAACTCCAGCGAGACGTCGGCAGGATCCGAACCCGTATTGATCAGCGTGATTTCCGAGGACCAGCCCCCTTCTGTGGCAAGATGTGTGAAGGACCCAATGGGGCTCAGTGGTGGCTCGGCCGGCCGTGAATCAATGGTGTAGGACCAAGCGGGTGTCGTGTAGTCCGGCGACACAACGGTCACTTGTGCGCGCTCCGGTTGATCGTATAAGGTCGGCTCGACAAACACCCGAATTTCCGTCGGCGTAGTCGCGAGGATCGGGAGCAGCTGTCCGTCCCATTTCACCTGCATCGCGTCAGTGAAGTTTGCCCCCTGGATAGCCAAGTCGAACGCGGGACCGCCGGCGAATCGCTTCGGGGGTTGCAGACTCGTGATCTTCGGCAGCGGAGGCGGATTCACTATATCGAAAGACATCCAACGCACGCCTCCCTGGTTAAACGGGGGATAGATCGCGGTAATAGTGATTCGCGAAATGAGCGAAGGCTCGGGGAGCAAGCCGCTAATATCGTAACGGAACATGCCATTCTCTGGGACTGGCGTCGACAGAAGTTCGTCACCGAAGCGGCCATAGATCGTCACCGTAAAACCATCGAATAATCCCCAGATTCCAAGCACCAGATGATCCACAAGGGATGAGAATCGCATATCCAACCATTCCCCGCCATTGAGATCCGCGTCGGGATAATTGGGCGGATCGTTCGAGACACCGATCCCGTTCGTGATAAGAACCTTTCCTGAACCGGTGACCGTCACAATTCCCGCGTGATATACATCGTACGCAACCGCCGGATAGAATTGGCCGGAAAATGTGATCGTTTCCGCTTGCAATGGACTCAAGAATGCAAATAGTAGAAGAACGGCAGGCGACTTCATGTGACCAAAAGTTTACCGGTTTCAATTAATAAATGAAAGACATAATGTATTCCCGCCGGCCACTGATACCCGGAATCGATTTCACTCGACGAGAACGTGATGGCAGGCATCCTAGGGAACGCATGAGGTCTGCTAACATAAACGACGCGCGCGAGGCGCGCCATACGTACCCTAGGAGCCGTTGCCCCCATGTTCCGTTCTGCTTTTCTGTTTAAACGACTGCACTCCGCCCGCGCCATCTGGATGTTGCCGGCCGCGACCGTACTCCTGCTCACCGGATGCGCCTCGCAACCGGGCGCCGAGTCTTCCGCGGCTACCCCCAAGGCGACCACCGGCGTCACCGATGCGATGCTCACCGGTCCGCAGGACGGGATGAACTGGCTCAGCTACAACTTCAATCCCCAGGAGCAGCGCTACAGTCCGCTGGACCTGATTAATGAAGGCAACGTGGATCAATTGGGGCTCGCGTGGAACTATGAGCTTTCCTTCGCGCAGGACGGCGGGCAGGAGGCGACCCCGCTGGTCTACGACGGCACCCTCTACTCGATCACCAATTGGAGCATCGTGTACGCGCTGGATGCGCGCACCGGCGAGGAGCTGTGGCGCTGGGATCCGGAAGTGAATAAAGAGAAGGTACGGCCGAAAATCTGCTGCGGCATCGTGAACCGCGGCGTGGCGCTCTATGGCGACCTGGTCATCGCTCCGTCCATCGATGGGCGGCTGTTCGGACTGGATCGGAAGACCGGCCAGCCAGTATGGGAATCGCGCGTTGCCTATTCGCAGGACGATTACACCATCACGACGGCTCCGCGGATTGCGAACGGGAAGGTGATCATCGGGGTCGGCGGGGCGGAGTTCCCGGTGCGCGGCTTCTTTGACGCCTACGATGCGCTGACCGGCAAGCGGGCGTGGCGATTTTACACCGTGCCGGGCGACCCGGCCGAGGGTTTTGAAAACGAAGCGATGGAGCGGGCCTCGAAGACCTGGGGTCCGGATTCGTGGAAGCTGGGCGGTGGCGGCACCACCTGGGATTCGACCGCCTATGACCCGGATCAAAATATCGTGATTGTCGGGACGGGCAATGCGGGTCCGTGGCCGGATGAGTTGCGGGGCTCGGAGGGACTCGATGCGCTGTATGCGGCCTCGATCGTGGCGGTGGATGCCGATACGGGAGATTTCCGCTGGTACTTCCAGATGGTGCCGGGCGATACCTGGGATTACGACAGCGTGGCGCAGGTGATGCTAGCGGATCTGGAGATCGATGGGGCGCAGCGGAAGGTCGCGATGCAGGCCAACAAGGACGGCTTCTTTTATGTGGTCGACCGAACCAATGGCGAGTTTATTTCCGGGGCTCCGTTTTCGAAGGTCACTTGGGCCAGCGGGCTGGATCCGGAAACGGGCCGTCCGATCGTGAATGAAGACGCGCAATATTCGCAGACGCGGACGGCTCGCGTGATGCCGGGGCCGGGCGGCGCGCATAACTGGCCTCCGATGTCGTTCAATCCCGCGACCGGGCTGGTCTACATTCCGGGGCAATCCGGCGGGCGTCCGTTCAGCTATACCGCGGATGCGGCCTTTGAATATGATGAGGGCGGGTTGAACCTGGGGATCGTGGTTGGCGCAGTTCCTTCGGAAGTGGAGTCACCGGAAGTCGCGGCGGCGCGGGCTCGCGGGGAAAATCCGGCATCGAAGATGGTGGAGGTGGTGCGGAATCCAGAGCCGCCGTTCATCGGCCCCGACGTCGAAGGCGGCACGATGGTCGCCTGGAATCCGGCAACGCAGACGGAAGTGTGGCGCGTGATGGAAGGCGGGTCCCTGTTCGGCGGAACGCTGAGCACGGGCGGCAATCTGGTCTTCCAGACGACGCCGGCCGGGAAGCTGATCGCGTGGAAGGCCGATGACGGAACGAAGCTGTATGAGGTGGATCTCGGTGTGCGGAACATGGGCCCGCCGATGACCTTCGAACTCGACGGCGAGCAGTTCGTGGCGCTGACCGGCGGCATCGGCCGCGGGCGGAATCAGGGATTTGGAACGGATAATCGCTCGGCGGATGCCCCGGATCCGCAGTTGTGGGTCTTTAAGCTCGGCGGCAAGCCGGTGCAGTAGCGTCGCACGGCTCGCAATTCCGAGCCCGAAGAATCGTCACCTCTACTCTGTGCGCAGCGCGGTCGCCGGATCGACCCGAGCAGCCCGCCGAGCCGGGCGCAGTGTCGCGAACACCAAAACAGCGACCAGCGTCACCAGAGCGATCCCCCAGGAGACCGGGTCACCCGGGGTAACCTCGTACAGTTGCCCTTCCAGAATGCGGGACGTCGCCCAAGCCAGCACGCCGCCCAGCACCATTCCCGCCGCGATCCACAAACCGACCTCGCCCGCAAACTGGCGAGTAATCCGCCCTGGAGCCGCCCCCAGCGCCATCCGCACGCCGATGTCCCGCGTGCGTTGCGTCACCAGGTACGAGACGACGCCGTACAATCCGGTAGCCGCCAGCACCAGCGCGATCCAGGAGAACGCCGAGATCAGCCAGGCCAGAAAACGCGCGCGAGCCGTAAGGTTTGTGACTTCGTCGGTAAGCAGACCGACCTCAAAAGGTAAGGCTGGGTCGAACTCTTCCACCGTGTTCCGCAAAAACGCCACCGCATCGGCTGCAGGCGCCGAGGTCCGCAGCGCAATGTAGCAGATCTGCAGCATCGGATCGGGTTGACGTGTCCATACCGTGTAGATTTCTGGCTGGGGCGGCTGATTGAGTCCCGAGTTCTGAATATCGGACGCCACGCCTACCACCTCGACCTGTACCCGCGGCGGTTCGGAAGGCAGGGTAACGGTATGGCCTAGCGGATCTTGTCCGGGAAATAGAATCCGTGCGGCAGACTCAGACAGGACCGCCGCCGGAAGCGTCGTATCCCGGTCCCGCTCCAGAAAGGGTCTTCCGCTTTGCAGATGAATTCCCAGTGTTTCGAAATAACCCGGAGCCGCGATGCGAATGCGCATCATGGATCCTCCCGGTTGAAACTCCCAGGGCGCGCCATCGACGGGCATGTAACTTGCCGTTCTGCGGATCCCGGTCGGAACCGGCGCGCTGCTGAGCGTCGCCGCGTCAGTTCCCTTCCATTCGTGAATCCGGTCCATCAACCGTTCCAGGAAATCCGCCTGCTGGCGCGGATTTACATAACGCGAATTGTTCAGGTCGATAGCCAGCGTGATCACCTGCTCGGCGCGGAAGCCCAGCGGAATGCTGGTCTGGTTCCAGAGGCTTCGGACTAACAGGCTGGACGCGCCAAGCATCGCAACGGTGACCGCGATCTGCAGCGTGATCAGCGCAAACCGCAAACGGGGGCGCAGTCCTTGAATCGCGCGCGAGCCGTGTTGCAGCCAATGAGTTCTTGCGATGCCAAAGGCCGGCCAGATGCCAATCAGGATGCCAACTCCGGCGGTGAGCAGCACCGCAAGGAACGCAACGCGCCAGTCCAGCGAAGCTTCGCTGAGGGTTGCAATGTGCGAGGGCGCGAGCCGGACGAAAGCAGTCAGGAGACCCCAAGCCAGTACTAGCCCCAACATTCCGGCGCTCAGAGTCAGGAGGAACCCCTCCGTGAACGCCAGGCGAACCATTCGGCCACGGCCGGCGCCCACGGCCTCACGGATCTCAAATTCGTGGCCTCTGGATGCCAGCCTAGCCAGATTGAGATTCGTCACGTTCGCGCAGGCAATCAGCAGCAGTGCGCCGATTGCGGCCAACAGTAACCAGGCGACGGCTGGTGCATCCCCCATTTGCCGGTCACGCAGCGAGCGTACCCCCGGCGCGTACGTTCCGGGATAGCGCTCCGCCATGCCCCGAGCCCCTTCATGCAGGCGTGGCCCCAGTATCATCAGCGCCTGTTCCGGCGTCACGCCAGGCTTGAGCCTCCCGATCGCCGATAGGAACAGGAAGTAGGGCTGCCTGACGTTCATAGGATGCATTTGCTCCGGAAGCAGGATCTCGCTCGCGCCCAGCGGCATCTTGAAATCCGGCGGAAGGACGCCAATCACCGGGACCTCCTCGCCACCGATCGTCACGTGCTTCCCGTTCACGTCGGTCGCGCCGGAAAAGCGCCGCTGCCATAGTTCATAGCTCACCAAGGCGACTCTCGGGGCGCCGCGCTGGTCATCCTCCAGAACAAAGTCACGACCCAGGATCGGCGCGACCCCCAGGACGCGAAGGAAATTCCACTCCACGGACTGGCACGGAACGCGCTCCGGCCGCCGTTCGGTGATATCACAGAAAGCGGGTCCGGCGAATATAGTTGTCACTTCCTCCAGTGGCTCTGGTGGAGGCTCCCAGTTCAGAAAATAGTCCCAATCCGTAATGCTTTCTACTTCGCCGGATGGCTGGGCCTTATCCACGACTCCGAAGGAGACCAGCCCGCCCGGGTCGCGATAAGGAAGCTCCCGGAACAGGATCCGGTCTAGCGCCCCAAACAACGCAATCGACGATCCGAGCCCCAGCGCCAACACTCCAATCGAACCAAGCGCAAACCCGGGATTCCGCCTCCACGATCTCCACGTGTACCGAGCATCCTGGGCAAGCGTATCGAAGAAACTCGCGATCCAGACCCGCCGGACCTCTTCTTGCGTCCGTGTCAGATTCCCCAGTCTCCGACGAGCCGCACCGCTCCCCTCCCCGTCCTGCTCCGCCCGCATCGCCAGATGCGACTCCAGCTCTTCCCGAATCTCGTCGTCCGAAGGCCCTCGCTGGGAAAGAGCCTCGATGCTCGCTCGAACCAATGCCTCAGGAAGCCCATCCGAGCACCTTTCTCACGCCTTCAAACAGGTTCGCCCAGGAGGCTTCGAGATCGCGCAGCCGGGCGCGGCCGGCCTTGGTGAGCTGGTAGACCCGGGCCCGCCGGCCACTATTGGTCTTCTGCCACTCGGCCTCGATGAGCCCGGATTTCTCCATGCGGTGGAGCGCCGGATAGAGCGATCCTTCCTCCACGCGCAACAGCCCAGTCGAGCTTTCATCAATGAACTGAGCTATTCCGAAGCCGTGGTTGGGTCCGCTGGCGAGCGTCGTCAGGACCAGGAGTTCCAGAGCCGCTTGCGGATTCTCGCGTTTGGTCGCCATGGCCATTACCATAGCACACTAGGGTAGTGAACTAGGGAGAGCTGGGCGATGGGGAACCTTATAACACTCCGCGCGACCCGCTAGCCCCTTCGCCGAAGGCCTGGGAGAGCCCTTAGAAGCAGCTTAGGGGAAATACTCTACGTCATTGTCCGGCGCAATTGCCGATGGGTACTTGGGGACCGGCTCGTACTATGGCCGGAGCCTGCACCTTGGCGCACAGCGCTGGGGAACCGATCAGGAATGCGATCAAAGCCTATGAATTGCAGAACGATATCGAGAATCGGAGCGCTCTCGCTCGGGGCGGCGTTGGGGCTGTTGCCGGCGGGGCTCGTGGCGGAGACGTCCGCCGTGGAAATCAGCGCACCGGTGCTGGGGTACGTCTATGACCCCGGCGCACAGAATATTCGCGTCGTGACGGGCGTACCGGGTGCGGCGACGCTGGACGGCGCCGTGGCCACGGGCGTCTCCTTCACGCGCGCGTGGGTCCATTCGGGCAGCGAAACGGCGGTTGGGATCGCCAAAAATGGAGCGGTGATGACGGCGAGTTGGGACGGCGCCGCCCAATCCAGTGTGTTGGGAACGAAATTGGGGGCGGTCGAACTGGCGTCGTTCAGCGGTTCGGGCGCGTTTGTCGTCATCGCCGGCGGCGGAGTGGCGGAGGTCTGGACCTCGTTGGGCGCCACGCCGGAACTGGTGGCGACGCTCGCGCCACAGGGCAGCATCACCGCAGTGGCGGTGAATGATCGCGGGGACGCCGCGGTGGGCACCGGATCCGGCCAGTTGCTGGTCTACGCCAATGGAGATTCCGCGGTGGTGGCAAAAGGATCGCGCGATGCGCGCACCGGTCGCCGGGACGGGAACGTGACGACGACGGGAAGCTCCTGGAACGCGATTGCGTACCTGCCGGGCGGAACCGATCTGGTCGCGTCCGACGGCACGCTGGTGGTCCGGATCAACGACGCAGCCACGGCTCCGAGCCGGCAAGGGCTGGCGACATTGGCCGACGATGTCACGGCGCTGGGTGTTTCCCTGGACGGGACGAAGGTGGTCGCGGCGACGGGCAAGACGCTGACGGTATTGCAGGGCGGCTCGGCGGCGAGCGTCGAGGCGGGATTTGCGGTGAACGGGCTATCCCGGCTGAGCGGGAATGCGGTGTTTGCCCTGCTGAGTGCGGACCTGGCGCCGGTCACGATGCTGGACGCCGACAGTTCGCCGGCGCGGGTGATCGAGATCCCGGGACAGACCAATATTGGGGGAATCGCGCAATGAAGCGCTCTACAGCAGCAGTTCTAACGGTGATGATGCTGGCGGGAGCCGCGGCGGCGAACGCGCAGGCGATCCGTGACAATCCGGGATTTTATACGCGCTATGTCCCGGCGAATGATGATCTTTCAAGTGGATTGGAGTCGCTGGGCTTCACCATCAACCTGTTCGGCAAGATTCGCTCGGCGGCCTACGTAAACAATAACGGCAACCTGACCTTTGATCAGGCGCTGGGGACATTCACGCCGTTCGGGTTGAAGAACACCGACCGCGAAATCATCGCCCCGTTCTTCGCCGACGTGGACACGCGGGTGGGCAATGTGGTGACCTTCGGCCAGGATTACGTCAACGGGCACCGGGCGTTCGCGGCGAACTATGTCGACGTGGGCTACTATTCCGAGCACACCGATAAGCTGAACAGTTTTCAGGTGGTGCTGATCGAGCGCGAGGATCAGAACTACGGCGATTTCGACATCGAGTTCAACTACGCGCAGATCCAGTGGGAGACGGGCGATGCTTCCGATGGCGTGAACGGATTCGGCGGAACGCCGGCGGTGGTGGGCTGGTCCAACGGCACCGATACGTCGTTTGAGCTGCCGGGATCGATGATTTCCGGAGCGTTCCTCGACGGCGGTCCGTATTCGCTGGTGCGGCAGAGCATTACCGGCTCGCTGGTGAGTACGCCGGGCGCGACCGGAACCGCGGGACGGCTGGTGTTTCGCGCGCGAGACGGCGTGATCAATCCGGGCCTGACGGTGACCGGCGGGCAATTCCCGGACGGCGTCGTCGGGGTTCCGTATAGTTCGCAACTCAGCGTGGCGGGCGCGGATCCGCCGTATACGTGGGCGTTGCAGCCGGACGTGATCGCACCTCCGGGGCTGAGCCTGGACAGTTCGGGGACGCTGACCGGAACGCCGACCACGGCAGGAACCTACAGCTTCACGATTGAGGTGACCGGGCAGACCGAAGACGGTCCGCTGACGACATATCAGCGCGGTTCGATCACGGTTCGGCCGCCGAAGCTGCGCATCACCAGCAGTTGTCCGGCTCCGGCCGGGTGGGTTGGCGTGCCGTATTCCTACAACCTGACGGCCTCGGGCAGCGCGGGTGGATACGTGTGGAACGCCGATCCCGCGGGATTGCCGCCGGGCATCGGACTTTCGGCATCGGGCGAGCTCGCCGGGACGCCGGTGACGCCGGGCACCTACATGATGAACCTCGGCGTGAAGAGCGCGAGCGACGAGTACGCGCAGCCGGCGCAGCAGCTTTGCCGGATCAACGTGAATCCGGCGCAGGTGCAGTTGACCTCAGGTTGCCAGCTTCCGCGCGGCACGGTGGGGATCCCCTTCTCCGCCGCGATTGCAGCGACGGGCGGCGTGGCGCCATACCAGTTTTCGATCACCGGACAGCTTCCCGCGGGCACGGCGATGACCCCCGCGGGCGTCATTGCGGGCACTCCGCAGTACTGGGGGTTGTACCTGTTTAAGATCGCGACCACCGACGCGCAGAATACGCGGGTGGAACAGGATTGCTCGTGGACCGTGGACGGACAGCAGTTCGATGTCAGCAATGTTTGTCCGCTTCCGGATGCGACGACCGGCGTTCCCTACTCGGCGTCGTTGTCCTCGGATTACCAGTGGTCGGTGATCGGCAATTTCCCGGCCGGGTTGACGCTCAGCCCGAACGGACAGATCGGCGGCACGCCGATGGCAGCCGGACCGAATCAGTTCTCGTTGATTGCGTCCAACAGTAGCGGCGAACAGTCGTCGACGGCGTGCAGCCTGACGGTGCAGCGGAGCGCGTTGAGCGTCTTCGGCTGTCCGGTTCCCAACGCGCGGATCGGCGAGCCGTTTTCGGCAGCACTGCTAGGCGTCGGTGGCACGGGTCCGTACACGTTCAGTTCGCAAGGGAGCTTGCCGTCGGGCATTCGACTCGGTTCGGGCGGAGATTTTACCGGCACGCCGGCGCAGGCGGGCACCTTCCCCTTCACGGTGACGGTGCGCGATGGCGCGGCGGAGACGGCCAACCAGGCCTGCAGCCTGACGGTGGATCCGTCCTACCTGCACTTCACAAATACCTGTCCGCTTCCGGATGCGACCTTCGGGAGCACCTATTCGGCACAGCTTGAGGCGGCCGGCGGTACGGGTCCGTATAGCTATTCGCTGAACGGGAACCTGCCGGCGGGACTGGAACTCGGTGCCGATGGCAAGATCACCGGCACGCCGACGATCCTGGGCGGACGGACCTTCAGCACCACCGTCCTGGACGCAAGCGGAGCGTCCACCAGCGCGACCTGTTCGATCGCGGTGGTGGCTCCCGAAGTTCCGGCGATCAGTCTGGCGGATCTGCCGTCCTCGGTGGCTCCGGCGTCGACGACGCTGGCGGCAACGGTTCAATTGGCCCAGGCATACAGCTCGGCGATCACCGGCCATGTGACGATGAAGATCACAACCGACACGGCGAGCACCGATGCGGTGGCGAACACTCCGGATCCGCGGCTGGCGTTCAACAACGGACAGACCTCGGCGGTGTTCACGATCCCGGCGGGCGCGACCAGCGTGAGCATTCCGGTCTCCTCGACCGGCACGGTGGCGAGCACGATTGAGATGAGTATTCAAGACCTGCGGTCGGCGGGCACGGCCATCTCGCAGCATCCGACGAGCAAGCTGACGCGGATCCCGCAGAGCGTCCCGACGATCAGTTCGGCGTGTTATACGCGGACCGATACGGGCCTGTCGATGACGATCACCGGCATCTCAACCACGCGCGAGCTGTCGCATGCGGTGCTGACGATTCCGTCGCTGTCTTCCGCGGACATGACCGGGCTCGAGCAATTGGTTTCCGAGTTCTTCATCTCCAATGACGGCAAGATCACGGTGGGCCTGACGCCGACGGCGCTGGCCTATTTCAGCTCGCCGGCCAATGTCCGCCAGGGTGGAGCCTTCTCAGTGACGGTGAACGTTCCGGTGGACACCACCTCGCTCGGGGATGGCGACAACGAACAAAATAGTGATGACGAGCAGCCGGTGGACCTCGGCACGGTGGAAGCAAACATCTTCAATTCCGTGGGCGAGGCCGGAAATCAAAGCCTGCCCAAGTGTCAATAAGTTCCCCAGGAGATTGTCGACCAAAGGCAACGATACAGAGACCTCTTAAAGGGAAGGCGGCCTTCGGGCCGCCTTATTTTGTTGGCTTGGACTTTTGGAGATCTGGCCCTGGCGTCGCGGCGAACGATGGCTTGCGATACCCTATTTCAAGTTATGCGCTACGCCCTTCTGATCACTGCTCTAGCAGCCACGTGTGCCTTCGCCCAGAATCCGGGGAAGCCGAGGAGGTGCCCAACAGCGGCGCCAGTCTGTATGAAACCCGGTGCGCGTCCTGTCATCGTGATTTGACCGGCGCCAATGACCGGATCCCCAGCGAGGATCAACTGCGCGAACGCTCGCCGGAACAGGTGGAAGCCGCGCTGAAGACCGGGGCCATGACGGCGCAGGCGGCGGGCCTCTCCGATGAGGAGATCCATCTGCTGGCGACCTTCGTGACGGGCAAGGCGTTTGGCGGCCCGGCGGCGGAATCGGCGGGAGCGTGCCCGGGCAATCCCCCGCCCTTCAATCCGAACCTGGATACGGCGTGGAACGGCTGGTCGATCGATAACCAGAACACGCGGTTTCAGCCCAACCCGGGATTAACGCGCCTCCGACGTCCCGAGCCTGGAACTCAAGTGGGCCTACGGGTTCCCGGATGCGACGCGCGCAGTCTCGCAGGTGACCCTCGCCGGCGGGCGGGTGTTCGTCGGCAGCCACGGCGGCAATTTCTATTCGCTGGATGCCAAGACGGGCTGCAGCTATTGGGTCTATGCGGTGGGCGACATCGCGCGAACGGCAAACATCGTGGCGCAGGATCAGAACGGGCGCTGGCTGGTCTACTTCGGCGACAGCTCCGGGCTATCTGCACGCGGTGGACGTGATGACGGGCGAGGCGGCGTGGAAGATCCGGGTGGACGATCATCCGGTGGCTCGGATCACCGGCGCGCCGACGCTGCTATGACGGGCATGTCTATGTCGGGGTGGCGTCGGGCGAGGAGCTGGGATCCGGGCAGCCGGGCTATGTCTGCTGCAAGTTCCGCGGCAGCCTACTGAAGGTGAACTCGACCACGGGCGACGTGGTGTGGAAGACCTACACGATTCCGGATGAGGCGCGGCCGTTCAAGACGCTGCCGGATGGACGCGAGATGTGGGGTCCGGGAGGCGCCGCGATCTGGTCGGCTCCGGCGATCGACACCAAACGCGGCGTCGTGTACGCGGCGACCGGGAATTCCTACACCGAGATCGACGTACCGGCGAGCGATTCGATCGCGGCCTTTGATCTGAAGTCCGGCGGCATGTTGTGGCATACGCAGGTTACGCCTGGACGATAACTTCCTGCCCGGGTGTCCGACGGAGCCCACTGTGCCCGGACGATCCGGGTCCGGACTTTGATCTGGCTGCCCCGCCGGTGTCTGGTGAACGTCGGACGGGCGCGATCTGCTGCTGGCCGGGCAGAAGTCGGCCGTGCTGTATGCGCTGGATCCGGACAAGATGGGCGAGGTCGTCTGGGAGCGGCGGCTCGGCGGAGGCGGAGCCTTCATGGGCGGCATCATGTGGGGTCTGGCGACCGACGGCGAGGCATCCTATGTCGGCGTCGGAGATCCGAACGGTCCGCAGGCGAATCCGGGATTCTATAAGGTGCGGAACTCGGATGGCGAGCTGTTGTGGTCCTATCCGCGTACCGGAGAACATGGGCCGTCCGGAGGAACCGACCGCGGCGACGCTGATCCCGGGCGCCGTGTTTTCGGCAACCTTCGGCGGGCAACTGCTTGGCGCACGATCCCGCGACCGGCACGCTGATCTGGAGCTACAACGCCCTGCACGATTTCGAAACGGTGAACGGCGTCGCGGCCAAGGGCGGCGCCTTTGACGGCGGAGGTCCGGCGGTGGCAGACGGCATGGTGGTGGTCGGCAGCGGAATGGGATTCGCCGGCGGCGCGGCGGGAACGTTCTGCTGGCGTTCGGACTGCCGGAGGAGTAAGCCGGGAAATTGGTCCGAGAAATGGGGCGGCGGGTCGCGGAACATTTGAGGGACGTCTCAGCTCGAGCGGAATGGCGGAGCTATGTCGCAAACGCCTGATCCAGCCGGGTTCGCGCAGACCGAGGTTCGCAATCCGCGCCTGTATGGGTGGGCGCTCGGGATCGTGACGCTGGTTCTGATTGCCCCGATTTGGACGTTCGGGACGCTTCCCTGGCAGGATTATGGCGACCATCTGGCTCGCGTCTATATCTTTGCCCACTACCAAGACGTTCCACGGTTTCAGCGGGAGTTCGACATCCTGGCCGAACCGTTGCCCAATCTGGCGATGGATGCGATCGCAACGCCATTGCTATGGGTCCTGCCCGTGAATCTGGTTGCGCACCTGTTTCCCTCCATCCTGATTCTGATCTTCGTGGCCGGCTGCCATCTGTTTGCCCGGGCCGTGCACGGAGCCTTCAGTTGGCTGGTTCTGCCGGCGGTGTTCCTGATCTACAACATCCTTTTGATGTGGGGCTTCCTCAACTATGTCTTCAGCACGGGCCTGTTCCTGATCGCGGCGGCAAGTTGGATGCGATTCCAGCGCCAACCAACGATCCGGCGTGGCACATGGGCGAGCGTGGCAGCTCTGGCGACGTACTTCGCCCACCTATCCGGCTTCTTCTTTCTATGCGTGTTTGTGGGGTCGCAAGTTGTCGCGGCGGGATTCAAGGCGCTGCGGAGCCCGAAGTCTGGATTCCTCCCCCGCGCGCTGGCGCTGTTGCTACCGCTGGCGCCGGGGTTGGCGCTCTATGGATATTTGCTCGTTTCGGGACAGCTCGGTAATGGGGTCGTGATCTACAGTTCCCTGCCGGACAAGCTCATGCGGATTTGGACGGTGTTCGGGAGCTACGTCCCGCCGCTGGATATTCTGGTTGCCATTGTCGTTCTGGGGGCGATCGCGCTGGCGCTGTTGGATGGACGCCTCAGGATCCCCGCGAGCATGGGTGCGGTCATTCTAATCTTCTGCGCCATGTACCTGGCGTTCCCGGTGCACTTCCATACGTCCTTTCAGGTCGACGCCCGGTTTTTGCTACCGGCCGTCGTATTGTTCCCCTTGAGTCTTTCGATCCGGATGCCCCGCATCGGAGCGCGGCTCGCCTATGGATTGGTCATGGCGGCCATGCTGCTGCGCCTTGGCGCGATCAGCCGTAGCTGGCAACTCGCCGAAAAGGAAACGTTGGAACAGCGCAAGCTGCTGGCAGAGGTCGAGCCGGAGAGCCTAGTGTATGCCCTGCCCCTCGTTCCCGACGAGGAAGGGTTGAAGATGTCCCTGCTGCACGTTGCCGGATACGCCACGCTCGACCGCAATGCGGTGGTGAGCACGACGTTCGGCGTGCCGGGGCAACAAATGCTGCGGTGGCGCGAGGCTCCGCCGGAACCGGACATTAGCAAACCCGCCCTTCTGAGCAAACCGGATTGGGATCGCGTGCTGGAACGCTTCGATTACATTTGGCTGTATAACCCGCCGCCGGAGCTCATTGCGTTTATCGAACCAAACATTGCGCTCGTGGGCCAGGCCGGCCAGGGTCGGCTATATAAGGTGAAACGGAGCAAGTAGCGCCAGGATTCCTACCGCGGCTCGGCTCGGATCACTTCCGCATTCAAATACGGACGCAACGCCTCCGGAACCACAACGCTGCCATCAGCCTGCTGATAATTTTCGACGATCGCCAGCCAGGTGCGCCCAACGGCCAACCCGCTGCCGTTCAGCGTGTGGACCGGCTCCGGCTTGCCGCCGCCGGACTTCGCGCGGATTGAGGCCCGGCGAGCCTGGAACGCCTCAAAGTTCGAGCAGGAGGAAATCTCTTTGTATTGATTCAGCCCGGGCAGCCAGACCTCAATGTCATAGGTCTTGGCCGAGCTGAAGCCGGTGTCGCCAGTGCACAGAACCACGGTCCGGTACGGCAGGCCGAGCCGCCGCAGGATGTCCTCGGCGTCGGCGGTCAGCGCCTCCAGTTCCTCGTAGCTGTTATCGGGACGCGCGAACTTCACCAGTTCCACTTTCTGGAACTGATGCTGGCGGATGATGCCACGGACGTCGCGGCCATAGGAGCCGGCTTCACTGCGGAAACAGGCAGTGAAGGAGCAATACTTGATCGGCAGGGCGTCCAGATCCAGAATCTCGTCGCGGTGAAGGTTGGTCACCGGGACTTCGGCGGTCGGCGCCAGGTAGTAGCGCGGTCCTTCCTCACTGCTCCCGGCGGGACGTTCGAGCTTGAACAGGTCCTCTTCAAACTTGGGGAGCTGGCCGGTGCCGAATAAGCTATCGCTGTTGACGATGAACGGCGGGAAGACTTCGGTGTAGCCGTGCTCGGTGGTGTGGACGTCGAGCATGAAGTTGATCAGGGCGCGTTCGAGCTTGGCGCCCATGCCCATGTAGACGGCGAAACGCGAGCCGGTGATCTTGGTGGCTCGCTCAAAGTCCAGGATGCCGAGCTCGGGGCCCAGGTCCCAGTGAGGCTTGGGCGTGAAGTCGAATTGACGCGGCGCACCCCATTTGCGGACCTCGACGTTGTCCTCTTCGCTGGCGCCGGTGGGCACCGATTCGTGCGGAACATTGGGAATCCCGGCGAGAAACTCCTGGAGCTTGGCGTCCAGCTCGGCTGCCTTGGCGTTGAGATCGGCGCTGCGTTCGCCCATGGCGCGGACCTTGGCCTGCTGCTCGGTGGTATCTTCGCCCGCCTGTTTCAGGCGGCCGATCTCCTTCGAGGCGGCGTTGCGCTCGGCCTTCAGCGATTCGCTTTCGGTGAGGGCGGCGCGGCGTTCGGAGTCCATCGCCTCAAAGGCGGCGACGTCCAGGGTGAAACCGCGATCAGCCAGACGCTTTGCGATCTGTTCGGATTTGCTGCGAAAGTAGCCAAGTTCGTACATGGAGGAGTCGTTTTCGTCGCTTGCTAAAAGGATCGCCGGACCGTGAGGCCCGGCGTTTCGTGATTCCTTGTGAGTTTATCGCTTCCCGGCGGGTTTAGCGGTCGGCGATGGCAACCCACTTCTGGCCCACTTCCGGCCCGGTGTATTCGGCGCGCGGCCGGATCAGGCGGTTGTTTGCGTACTGTTCCAGGATATGGGCGGTCCAACCGGACATGCGGCTGACCGCGAAAATCGGGGTGAACAGGTCCGGCGCGATGCCCAGCGAATAATACGCGGATGCGGAGTAGAAATCCACGTTCGCGTTCAGCCCCTTGGAGTCGTGAATATATTTCTCCACGTCCTTGGACATCTTGTACAGGTTCTCGTGACCGGTCCGCCTGCTGAGCTCCTCGGAGAGGCCCTTCAGCGACGTCGCACGCGGATCCAGGGTCTTGTAGACGCGATGGCCAAAACCGGGAACCTTCACCTTGTTGTCCAGCATGCCCTTCACCTTGGCCACGGCCTCTTCCGGCGTGTTGACGGTGAGCAGCAGCTTGATGACGGCTTCGTTGGCGCCACCGTGCAGAGGTCCGCGCAGAGCGGAGATGGCGGCGGTGACGGCGGAGTAGATATCGGATAGGGTGGCGGCGGTGACGCGGCCGGCGAAGGTGGAGGCGTTCAGCTCATGCTCGGCGTGCAGGATCAGCGCGATGTCGAAGGCGCGCTCCATCACCTCGTCGGGCTTCTTGCCGGTCAGCGTGTAGAGGAAATTGGCCGCGAGCCCGAGGCTCGGATCGCCCGCCACGACGTCCTTGCCGCTACGGATTCGATTGAAGCTGGTGACGATGGTCGCGGTCTGCGCCATCAGACGAATTGCCTTCTTGGCGGCTTCGGCCGGGTCGACGTTTTCCGCGTCGGGATCGGAGAACGAGAGCATGCTGACGGCAGTGCGCAGCACGTGCATCGGCCCGACCTTGGGATAGGTCTTCAACGTATCGGCCAGGAACGCGGTCACCTGCTTGGGCAGTTCCCGATGCGCCACCAAGGCCGATTTCAGTTCGTCCAGTTCGGCTTGCTTCGGCAGCCGACCGTTCCATAACAAATAAACCACCTCTTCAAAGGTGGCGTTGTCTGCTAGCGTTTCAATCCGGAAACCCTGATAACTGAGGATTCCCTCGGCTCCGTCAATGAAGCAGAGCTTTGATTCTGTTGCGACTGTTCCTTCGAGTCCCGCGCCGGTTCCTGGCATCTTGTTCGTGTATCCTTCGCCTGTGTCGTATGGGTTATGAAGATCAGGCCGCCGCGGGCAATGTGGGCATCACGCCTGACTTTCGAATTCTCCCGACAACGCAGCCCGGAAAACCCGTCCGCCGAGGCCACCGGATGAGACTCAGCGCATCGAGCCTGCGATCCGGCGTTGTTCTGGTACCATACCAAACGCGCCTGCAGGTGACCGAAACCACTATTCTAGCAAGCCCATGAGGAGTGGTCTGCCGAGATTTTCAATTTTCGTAAACCTGCGAGGATGGGTGATGGAGATATCGGCAAATGCCGCACGGCCCGAAGCTGGGCTAGACTGTTAAAGGATCTGTTAACGCAATGCTAACGGGTGCCACATCAGAAGCTACCGGCGCGCAAGCGCGAACCTCTACCTTGAACCGGGAAACGTTCATCCGGGCCTTTCGCATTATGCGGATGTCGCGGTCTATCGACGACCGGGAAGTCCTGCTGAAGCGGCAACAAAAGATTTTCTTTCAGATATCGGCCGCCGGCCATGAAGCGATTCAATGCGCCGCGGGCATGGCGCTCCGGCCCGGCAAGGACTGGTTCTTTCCCTATTACCGCGACCGGACCGCGTGCCTGGCGCTGGGGCTGACCGCCGAACAAATGCTGCTGCAGGCGGTGGGCGCCGCGGCGGACAAGCAATCAGGCGGACGCCAGATGCCCTCGCACTGGAGCTCCCCGGAGTTGCACATCGTTTCGCCTTCCTCGGCAACCGGCACGCAATTTCTCCCGGCTGTCGGCTGCGCGCACGCCAGCAAGCTCCTGGATCCCGGCAGCGAAGAAGTCACGCTGACGATGACCGGCGACGGCGCCACCAGCGAGGGCGAGTTCTGGGAAGCGTTGAACGCGGCCTGCCTGGAGCAGCTGGCGATGGTGTTCGTCGTTGAGGACAACGGCTGGGCCATCTCGGTTCCGGTCGAAAAACAGACCGCCGGCGGAAACATCGCCAAGGTGTTCACTGGTCTGCCCGGGCTCACCATCCTGCAGTGCGACGGCACCGATTTTCCGGAATCCTACCGCACGATGGTCGAAGCCGTCACGCACGCCCGCGAGAAGAAAATGCCGGTGCTGGTGCACGCCACCTGCATCCGTCCCTATTCGCACTCGCTGTCTGACGACGAGAGCAAGTACAAATCGAAGGCCGAGCGCGACGAGGAAGAAAAGCGCGATCCCATGACGCGCTATCCGGAATGGCTGATCGCCGAAGGGCTGGCGACGCGCGAGGAGATCGACCGGATTTCCGCCGAGGTGCACGCCGAGATTCGGGAAGCCACCGACAAGGCACTGGTCGCCGAGCCTCCGCCGGCTGGCGAGACGCTGAAGTATCTCTATTCCCCGGATGTCGACCCGACCTCCGATGCCTTCTCGGTCCCGCCGGAGTTCTCCGGCGAGCCGCGCACCATGGTCGATTCGATCAACCGGACGCTGCACGACGAGATGGGCCGCAACGAGAAGATCATTGTCTACGGCGAGGATGTCGCCGATTGCAGCCACGACGAAAACATGGGCGAGGTCAAGGGCAAGGGCGGCGTGTTCACCGCGACGCTGGGCCTGCAACGGACCTATGGCTCGAAGCGCGTGTTTAATTCCCCGATCGCCGAAGCCGCGATCGTCGGGCGCGCCAACGGCATGGGCACGCGCGGCATGAAGCCCGTCGTCGAGATCCAGTTCTTCGACTACATCTGGCCGGCGATGATGCAGATTCGGGATGAGCTCGCGAGCTTGCGCTGGCGCTCCTACAACGGCTTCTCCGCCCCGTGCGTGATTCGCGTCGCGATCGGCGGATATCTGAACGGTGGCGCGGTCTATCACAGCCAGTGCGGCGAGGTCGCCTTCACACATATTCCGGGCATCCGCGTGGTGTTCCCCTCGAACGCGCTCGATGCCGCCGGACTCCTGCGAACCGCCATCCGCTGCGATGATCCGGTGCTGTTCCTCGAACACAAGCGGCTCTATCGCGAGCCCTACAACCGTTCCCCCTATCCCGGCCCGGACTTCATGATCCCGTTCGGGAAAGCAAAAACCGCCAAAACCGGCGACCATTTGACGATCGTCACCTATGGCGCGCTGGTCCAGAAGTCGCTGCAGGCGGCATTGCTCGTCGAGCAGCAGGATCCCCGCGTGACCGTCGAGGTCATCGACCTGCGCTCCCTGTCACCCTACGACTGGCCGGCCATCGCGGAGTCGGTGAGCAAGACCAGCCGCGTGATGATCGTGCACGAAGACACCCAGAGCTGGGGCTATGGCGCGGAGATCGCCGCGCGCATCGCCGATGAGCTGTTCTCGCACCTCGATGCCCCGGTCGGGCGCGTGGCGGCCAAGGATACCTGGGTCGCCTATCATCCCAAGCTAGAAACCGAGATCCTGCCGCAGGTGGATGACATCCTCCGGGAAGCGAGCCGGCTGCTGGCGTTCTGATCCGGATACCAGCGAAATGCAGACTTCGCGCTAAGAAAAACTTTTCAAAATCGCGCACAACTCGCTTGTTTGCAATACTTGCAGATGCAAACGCGATGTTCCACGTGGAACACTTCAGGCGATGCGCTTGGAGGCGTCGATTTTCAGGTACAGCAGCGCGCCGACCACGCTCAATCCGGCGGTCACCAGGAACGGCAGATACCAGTCAAATTGGGTGACTAGGCGCGTGAGCACCAGCGCCGATAAGGCTCCGCCGATATTGCCACACATGTTCATGAACGCGGCCACCGACCCAGCGTAATCACCGCCGATATCCAAGGGAATCGCCCAACTGATACCGACCGTCCATTCCAGGCTGAAGAAGGCAAGGCAGAAGAACATCACCGACAGTTGCGGGCTTTCGGTCAAGGCGGCGGGAACCGTGGAGACGGCGCACAGCAGGAAGCCGGCGATCGCCAGCCAGCGGCGCGCCAGGTTGGGCTTGCCGGTTCGCTTCAGGACGATGTCGGAGGCCCAGCCACCCAGCAAATCCCCGAAGACGCCGGCCAGCAGCGGCAGGCTGGCATAGATTCCCATCTCGGTGAGGGTCATATTCCGCGCTTCGCGCAGGTAGGTCGGAAACCAATCCTGATAATTGTTCAGCGAGTAGTTGTAGCAGAAATACATCACGCACAGGAACCACAGCGTGGGGCTGCGCAGGATCTTGCCCCAGGGCACTCCGCCGGATACTGCTTCGACGGGCCTCTGGTCGGCCTGTTGGCCCGGGGTGGCAGCGGGCTTCGGGTAGCCCGCCTGGATCATCTCCAGTTCGGCCTGGTTGACCTGGGAGTGTTCGGCAGGGGTATCGCGATACCAGATCCACCAGCCGATCGCCCAGATGACTCCCAGCGCGCCAAAGGTGAAGAAGGCCGCCCGCCAGCCAAATTGCAGAATGATCCAGGCGACCAGCGGCGGCGTGATGGCCGAGCCCAATCGGGATCCGGCATGCGTGATGCCTTGCGCGAAGCCACGTTCGGAGGGCAGCATCCAGCGCGACAGCGATCGGGTGGCGATGGGGAACGCGCCCGCTTCCCCGACTCCGAAGAAGAACCGCACGACGCCCATCACCGCGGCGCTGGTGGTCATGGCGGTCATCGCGGTAAAGGCGCTCCACCAGGTGACGATCCACGTCAGCGCCTTGCGCGGCCCGAAACGGTCCCCCAGCCATCCGCCCGGCACCTGGAACAGCGCATAGCTGATGCGGAAGGCGAATACGATCCAGCCCATGGTTTCGAGATCAATCGCCAGGTCGCGGATAATCTCCGGCGTGGCGGTCGATAGCACCACCCGGTCCATGTAGGTGATCATGTAGATCGCCACGGTCATGCCCAGGACGCCGTGTCGGATCTTGGTTGGACGAAGCTGCGGATTGCTTGAAGGAGGACTGGGGTTTACGGGCTGCATGGGGGGCAATCGGTGATGATATCACCCGTGGCGTGAATACCGCCCCACATTTGCCGGCGGGGAACAAACCCGCCGCTACTTCTTCCGGAGTGCTACTTCAGCTCATTCATCAGCCCGGTCAGGCTCATATTGACGTGGAAGTCCAAAAAGCCGAAGCGTTCCCGCACGTATTTCTCGATCTCCTCGCGGCTCGCCCCGGCGCTCAGCATCTCGTGAATCTTTTTGCGGAGCTCGGCCGTGTCGTCGCGAAAGCCCTCCATGTCGGCGTGCGAGGCGAGTGTGCCGTGTCCCGGGACCACTTGCTCAAAGTCCAGCTCAAGCGCCTTGGTCAGCGTGTCCGGCCAGTCCACCGCGCTGCCGCCGCCGGCGTAGTCAACCAGTTCCGGCGTTCCGGGATCATTGGCGTAGATATCGCCCGACGCCAGCACGCCCTTTTGCGGGAACAGCACCACGGCGTCGCCGTCGGTGTGGGCGCGGCCGAAGTGATAGAGTTCCACCGGCTCGCCGCCGAGGTAGAGCTTGGCGCGCTCCTCAAACGTGAAGTTGGCGGGGCCCGCCTGTTTGCCCGCCACCATGCGGTCATGTGCCTTCCCGGTGGAGACGATGACCGCACCCTCCTTCTGGAAGGTCGGATTGCTGCCGGAATGGTCGCCGTGGTGGTGCGTATTCACGACGTACTTGATCGGCGCATCGGTGAGCTTGCGCACCGCAGCCACGATGTTCGGGCCATCCTGGGGAAACTTGTCGTCGACCAGCAGCACACCCTCTTCGGTGATGAGCACCGTGGTGTTGCCCGGGACCTCCGGATTGTGGATGTAGTACATTCCATCGGTGATCGGCAGGGTTTCAATGGCGGTGGGCTGAGGGGCCTGGGTATAGGCAACCCACGCCGCGGCGGCGAAAATCCCGATTCCAGACAGGCGAATCCACGTGCTCTTCTGCATAGGAGAGACTCTAGCACAGGCCGTATTCAGAGACGCAACGGGAAAACGCGCGGCGGGCGGGACGCTTCAGAGGGTTGGCGAAAGGTTCGAAACGGGCTTACGGGCTGATCTCGATTTCGCCTTTAGAGAAGGTCCGCAGGGTGCCGATGGTGGCGACGCTGCCGTCGGGCTGATCCTCGGAATCCACGACGACCTGGACGCGTGTGCGCCCGCCCATGCGGACGGCCTGGACGCTGCCGCCCTTCTCATTCTCGGCAGCCTCGCTGACCTGATAGCCGACGGCGCCCAACTTGTCACGGTAATAGGCGAGCACTTTATCGGGATGATCAGAGGTGCGGAAGGCCATTTCGCCTTCGGTGAGCTCGCCGTCCGGGATCTCCTCGGTCCGAATGTTCCCTTTCGCCAGGAGCGCCCCCGGATACTGCGCGACCCACACCGCGCCCACCTGCACCAAGCGATCGTGTCCAGTTTGGTCCAGGCTGACGCCGGGATTCTGCATATGGGACGACATATAGTAATAGCCGCCAATGGCGACCGCCGTCATAATCGTGACAAGGCCATAGGTGACCATGATCAGAGAGCCGAATTTCGGGTCTTTGCGGGGAGTGGGCATTGCGTTACTGCGGACGGGGATCCAACGTCCTCATCATATCAAGCAGAGTCGGATGGGACGCGGAAGGGTTCCATTTTTTGACCGCGCACAACGGCTGAAGAACGCCCGTGCGCTCCTTTCTTTGACCGCGCACAACGGCTGAAGAGCGCCTGTGCGCTCCCTTCTTTGGCCGCGCACAACGGCTGAAGAGCGCCTGTGCGCTCCTTTTGCGACGCTAAAGCGACGCGCGGGCTGAAGCCCACCCTCCCTTTTTTACCAGCGCCGGTCGATGCGGCCGTGGGGGGCCCAATGGTGGGACCGGTGCGCAAGGACCTCTTTAGGCTGCGCGAAGAACCGGATCAGCACGATGCCTGCCACGAATCCGCCGACGTGGGCCCAGAAGGCGACGCCGCCTTCGCCCGAGGCTCCCAGTCCGCCGATCAACTGCAGGAACATCCAATACAGCAACATGACCCAGGCAGGCAAGGCGAAGGTGGTGAAGAAGAAGCCGAGCGGGATGAGCGTGTAGACGCGCACCTTGGGATAGAGGATCAGGTAGGCTCCCATGACGCCGCTGATGGCGCCGGAGGCTCCGATCATGGGCATGATCGAGGTGGGCTCAGTGAAGACCTGCGCCATCGCCGCCGCCACGCCGCACAGCAGGTAGAAGATGAGGAAGCCGGGCCGCGACATCGAATCCTCGATGTTGTTGCCGAACAGCCAGAGGAACCACATGTTGCCGAGCAGGTGGAGCCAGCCGCCGTGCAGAAACATCGAGGTGAAGATGTGCTCGGGCGCGCGGCCCGGGTCGGTGATGCAGACGGCTCCGTTGCCCATCGGGAACCCCGCGCCTGGCTGGACGGTGGACATCAGCTCGGCCGGGATGAGGCCGTAGTTGCAGACCGACTGCTGATAGATGAACCCGTTCCCCGCTCCCTGAAAGACGAGCCAGACGATCACGCAGGTGGCGATGATGCCGATGGTGACCACCGGAGTCCGCAGGGTCTCATTTTCGTCGTGATAGGGAAACATGACGGGAAAAGGCTACGGCTTGCCCGAGCCTGGTGGGTTCAAAGGCGGCTCCAGTCGGCAGGCTTGCGAGATGCGGTAGCGGCGGTCGGCAAACGCGCGATAGGCGGCGTCGAAGAGCTGTTTGATTCCGGGGAGCAGGGCCAGGAGGTAGCCGGGGTAGCTCCACCAGCGTTGGCGCAGGATGTAGCGGTAGGCGTCGGCCCCACGGAAGATGGTCCCGTCGCGCAGGACGATGTGGATGTCTTCGAGAAGCTGCTCTTCGGGGATGCCGGTGGCGCCCGAGACCCAGTCGGCCTGGAGTGCCGCGGTGCCGAGTCCCATGCGTTCCAGCACCGGGGCCCACTTGGGGACCCAGCGGCCGCAGAATCCGCAGGTGCCGTCATAGAGGACGTAGCCGTCGCGGGTCGCATCGGGGAACGCGTTGGTGTGCACGCCTGGCATCGATTCACCACCCGGCCCCCGCGGGCGATCGCGGGGCCGCTAATTTCATTCTGGCATTCGGCGGGCGTGGTTTGAGGATCGACGAGCATCCGGGGGCGAGTCCAAATCCGCGAGGTAAACACGATAGGATGTTCAATGCGATTCAGTTCGCCCGTGCTGCCCGCTGAGACGGCGGCTCGGCTTCCATTGAGGGATTCACTATGCGGATGAAACAGACTCTTGAGATTGCATTGGCCGCCAGTCTGCTGGCCGGAGCCGTTGCGCCGGTGTGGGCGCAGCCCGGCGGAGCGAACCCGCTCGGCAACGGGCCCTGGTATTACAACACCCAGGATCGCAACACGCACATTAAGGTGTCGGTGGTGGCGAGGGGGCTCGCGCATCCGTGGAGCATGGCGTTCCTGCCGGGGACGTCGACCGCGGAAAACTCAGACGGCGACATGCTGATCACCGAGCGAAACCTGAAGCAGATCCGCCTGCTCAAGGACGGCAAGCTGCAGAAGGATTCGGTGGCGGACCTGTCGGCGCTGGATATGGACGTGCTGTTCGATATCGCGCTGCATCCGGATTTCGAAGCACAACGGCTGGGTCTACATCACGTATATGAAGAACGGTACGAAGCCGGACGGGGCGCGGTATTACGCAACGACGGCGCTGGCTCGGGGGACGTGGGACGGGAATCGCATCAACGACGTGAAGGATATTTTCGTGGCGGATGCGTGGAGCGTGAACCAGGGCTCGGATGCGTCGCGGATCACGTTCGCGCCGGACGGGACGTTGTTCATGAGTTCGTCGCATCGGCGGCATCTGGAGGGGATCGAGAACACGGCGCAGGACCTGAAGACGCACATTGGCAAGATTCTGCGGCTGAACGATGACGGGACGCCGGCGAAGGACAATCCGTATATCGGGCGGTCGGACGCCAAGCCGGAGATCTATTCGCTGGGGCATCGAACGGTGCTGGGATTGGTGCCGCATCCGGTGACGGGCGTGATGTGGGAGACCGAGAACGGTCCGCAGGGCGGCGATGAGGTGAATATCCTGCAGGCGAGCGGCAACTACGGCTGGCCGCTGATCAGCTTCGGCCGCGACTACGACGGAACGCATTACGGCCAAGGCTACGTGCGCGACGACATGATCAACCCGGAGCTGTTCTGGGTGCCTTCGATCACGGCGTCGGGCATCGCGTTTTATACGGGCGACAAGATTCCGGCCTGGAAGAACGATCTGTTCGTGGGGGCGATGACGGTGGGCCGGTTCGGCGGCACCGGGCACATCCAACGGATCAAATTCAACGAGAACGGCGAGATGGGTCGGGAGCAGTTGCTGAACGATCTGCATCAGCGGATCCGCGACGTTCGCATGGGTCCGGATGAGCTGCTGTATCTGTTGACCGATGAGAACGACGGGGCGCTGCTGAGGATTGAGCCGGTGCCGTAAGAGGAGACAGGAGTCGGGAGACAGAAGACAAACAGGAGACAGAGAAGAGGATACTGGCTTCGTGTGTGATTGTGTCCGTCCCTGGGGAAAGCAGTTGGGAAAGAAGAGCAGGCTGATTTTGAGAGGCGCGTTTTACCTGGGCGCTATTGTGGCCATGGGAACGCTGTTGCTGACGGCACAGCCACCCGGGGGAGCGGGCAAGGGTAAGCAGAAGGACGAAGGTCCGGAGCACTGCGATCGGGCGTGCCTGGAAGACTTCGCCAATCAATATCTGGATGCGCTGGTGGCGCACAATCCGTTCGGGCTGCCGCTGGCCAAGGATGTGAAGTTCACCGAGAACGGCTATGAGCTTCCGATGGGCGACGGGCTGTGGAACGTGGCGACCGGGCTCGGGCGGTATCGGATCTACGTCGCGGATTCCACGAACTCCTCGGATTATTCGAGATTAGTGGGGCCTTTTCCGGCAGATGTTTCCGCTCGGGGATCAAGTCGGCGTGATCGCGACGGTCTATGAGAACCAGCGGCCGGTGACGCTCGCGCTGCGGCTCAGGGTCCAGGACGGCGAGATCCACGAGATTGAGACGATGGTCAGCCGCGTCGCGGCTCCCACGGGCGGCGGGTTCGGGGCTCCGAAGGGAAAAGGCAAGGGCAAGGGCAAGGGGAAAGGCCCGGCGCCGAGGCCGGTGGGCGCAGCCAACCTCGAACAGATGTTCGGTCCGGCGGCGGACTTCATGGAAACGGTTCCCGAGGCGGAGCGATCCTCGCGCGTGGAACTGATCGACATCGCCAATTCCTATTTCGATGCGCTGGAGCAGTCGAATGGCGACGTGGCGCTGTTTGCCGAGACCTGCGACCGGATCGAGAACGGCTCGCGGGTGACGAACAATCCGGGGGCGGCGCCGGCTCCACGGGGCACGATCGACACCGATGCAATGGGTTGCGCCGAGCAGATCACCAGCCAGGCGTTCGCCGGCTATCAGGTGGTCTATCCGCGGCGGTTCCCGGTGATCGACGAAGAGCGGCAACTGGTGATGGCGTGGGCGATGTATCAGCAGCCGGGAACGGTGCTGACGGTGGAATCGCCGGGGCTCGGGAATGTGGAGCTACCGGTGGAGCGGTCGCAGCCGGCGTTCGTTGAGACAGTCCAGATTTTCAAGATCGAGGGCGGGCGGATTCGGCGGATGGAAGGGCTGACGCAGACGCTGCCGTATGGGACTCCGGATGTCTGGTTCGGCGATACGTGGAGAAAAGCAATAAAGGAGACGAGGAGGCAGGAGACAGAATGATGACCAGACGCCTTGCTGCATGGATTGCTCCTTTATTGCTGCTGAGTGCGGCCGCGGTTGCGCAGCCTCCCGGGTTCGGGCCTCGCGGCCCGTGCGAGCGGGCTTGCCTGGAAGGGATCGTGAACGGGTACCTGGCGGCGCTGGTGGCGAACGATCCGTCGCGGCTCCGGGTGACCGACGATGTGCGCTTCACCGAGAATGACGTCGAGCTGAAGCTGGGCGAGGGGCTGTGGAAGACGGCCAGCGGGCTGGGTTCCTACAGGCTGTACTTCGCCGATCCGAAGACGCACAACGTCGGCTTTTACGGAACGATGCGCGAGAACAGCCGGCCGATCACGATGGTGCTGCGGATCCAGGCCGACGGGCGGCGGATCCAAGAGGTCGAGACGCTGGTGCTGCGGAATGAGGCGACGGCTCGGCGGATTGAGGCGGAGTCGCCGGACCCGGTGCTGATGGAAACGGTGCCGGAGGATGAGCGGCTGTCGCGGACCGAGCTGATCGCGAAGACGAATCTCTACTTTGAGGCGATTGAACAGGGCAATGGCGAGGTGGCTCCGTTCCATGCGGACTGCAATCGATTCGAGAACGGCATGAAGACCAGCGGCGTGAGCTGTTCGCAGCAGCTCGACACGCATATTTTTGATTACATCCAGAAGATCTATCCGCGGCGGTTTGAGATCGTCGATGAAGAGCGGCAACTGGTGTTCGGGTTCTTCATGTTCACGCATCCGGGCGACATTACGTGGATCAAGAATGCGGATGGATCGCGGCGGGAGATGATGGATGCGGCGACGCGTCCGTTTTATGTGGACGTCGCGGAGCTGTTCCGGATTCAGGATGGCCAGATTCGGAAGATCGATGCATTGATGGTGAGTTTGCCGTATGGCGCGAAGAGTCCATTTGTTCCTTAGTGGGTGCCGTAAGGGGGGCTTCCTTCGACGGGCAGCAAACGCGTCGCTACCTGAGTCAACGCTTCGAGGATTGTGCGCCTGACTGGCGCACGCCGGCTGGGGCCCCCAACGCTGCGGCCTCTGGTCCTAATGCGACGGTCGCCGCGCGGACCTCGACCGGCCGTTGTCCACGCTTTCACACAAAGTCGTAGCAAATCTGCTGAACGACACGTCTTGGCGCAGGAGTGCTCCAGGCGCGTCGATTCACGATCGTCGATCCTTGAGTTCTCCGGACTTTCGATGTCGATCGAGTGGCCCCTTGTGCCGCCTCAGATCCCGCGCCATTCTTTCACATTGCCAGCCACCGGTAGGCTCACCGATGCGGCGGCCATTGTGTCAGATGCCCAGTGGGCCCGTATCCGCGGTGAAGACTTTGCTTCCTCCTCGGTCGGCGGACGCGTCGTCAACGAGTACCAGAAGACCATCGACCTTCCGGTAGTGCAATGCCTCGTTCACCCAGACGGTATCGGGAGTCCCCTAGCCACTGGCCCCCACGAATCCGAGGCCGAACCGGCGTCCGCCGCAGCAGGCCGGTGCGCGGGTCCACGTATAGTCCATTAACTGGGCGCCGTCCACCCCAGGCCGAGAACTCATAGGGAAATTGCCGATTGTGCTCCTCGACCAGTTCAATGCTCGTCGCCACCTCCCAATGGACATGATCGAGGATGTGCTGGCGGACGGTAGAGCGCGAATCGATGACCTCGCGCAGCTCGCTGTAGACTTTGTTCCAGGGCCGACCGACCTGCTTGCGGAGATACCGCAACAGTGGCTTCAGGTGCTCATTCAGACTCTTGCCGTGGCGGGAAGCGGCGGCTCGGCGGGGACCGCTGTCGTAGTCCTCCCCTTCAGCCGCGACTCGGCCCAACTCGGTTGGAGACCAGCGGCGGGCGGTTTTCCTGCTACGCTCCGAGTGGCCCAGGCGCGGGCGCTCGACGATGACTTTGTGCATGTCGGATCGCATGATGCTTCTCCGGTTTCTAAGGCGGCTCAAAGGGCCGCCGGAATTCAGCCGGACATCCTATGCACTGAAAACAGGCAGGAAACCGGCAGGTTAACGCGGGTTCATGTTCATGATTATTGACACCACTGTAACGTGGTGACTGAAGAAGTATGCCCGAGAATGGGAGGCTTGTCAACCGGTGGCAGTTCGGGGGCCGTATCCGGAAAACTTCCCACCCCGCATCTTTGCTCGACTTTTACCCCATCTTTTCCCTCCGGCGGGACAAATCCACAGGTAAAATGTTTGTAGGAACGCCACTTCCCCGCCACACTCGCAACCCGGTTCAGAAGACAGGAATGCGTGGGCGGCAGGACGGGGTGGGCGCTATCCTGCAGGAGGCCACCATGGCGCGTGGTTGGGAAAGTAAAGCCGTCGAGGATCAGCAGCAGTCGGCGCAGGAACGAGAAGCGCAACGCACCCGGGTGAAGGTAACCGAACAGCAGATCGTGATCGAGCGCAAGCGCGATTCCTTTCTGCTGCAACGAACCCGAGTGATTCGTGAGCTCGAAGGCAGCACAGGCAATGGCCGCTATCGCGAGACCCTAGTGCAAGCGCTGGCTCACCTGGAATCCGAACTCACCGGATTGGGATGGAAGCCCGGAACGGCCCGCGGTGAAGGTAAAAAAGACCGCGGCCGCCAAATAGCAATTTGCTACCCGGCAGCCGCTGATTCTCAAAGTAGTTCGTCCGCCGATGGGTTCCGCGCGTGAACGCGGATGCCCCATGGGTTGATTTATTGGAACAGCTTCAGGTCGACGGCATCGGCCATGGCCTGGTAGCCGTCGTTGTTGCCGTGCAGGTTATCGCGCGTGTAGTCCGGCCGGATACGTTTCGGATTTTCGGGGTCGCGGATCGCGGCGTCGAAGTCGACCACACCATCGTAGGCACCTGAGGTGCGGATCCATTCATTGAGCTGTTCGCGGACAGCCTCGCCGGCTTCCGAATAATATCCGGCGCCTTCGTAGGGCGTCAGCGTTGCGCCGATGACGGTGAGGCCGGCGGTGTGGCCGCGATCAATCAGTTCCTGATAGCCGGCGATCAACTCATCGGCGGTGACCAGGTTGTCTTCGGTGGCCCCTTCGCGGAAACCCTGGCCGATATCGTTGATCCCCTCCAGAATGATGACGTACTTGGCGCCCGGCACTTCCAGCACATCGCGTTCATAGCGATCCAGCGCGTTCACGCCGGCGCCGTCTTTCAGCACGCGATTTCCGGAAATCCCTTCGTTGGCGATGCCCATGGGCATGCCGGCATTCTCCAGCCGGACGCCCAGCAGCGAAGGCCAGTCATGATCGGTATCGGGAGTGGAAACCGCGCCGTCGGTGATCGAATCGCCGAACGCGACGATGGTGTTTTCGTTCGGGTTGTCGGTCATCACGTCGAGGCCGGTGACATAAAACCACCCGCCGTTATCCTGCGCGTCGGCAAGTTCGGCGTCGGCCGTGTGGTCGCCGTCCGCGATATAGGTGTGATGGAGCCCGGTAGCATGCCAGGTTGGCAAGCCGGTGGCTTCCGGCAGGAACAGACTCACGGCCACATGCTGTTGATCGGCGACGGTGAGCTCCACCGGATCACTGACCACGGCCCCTCCAACGGGAATCATGGCGGATGGTTGTCCGTTAAAGGTCAGCATATGATCGCTTCCAGATTCGATCGCGGACCCCTCGCCGGCCAGTGCGATATGCGCCGAACCCACGTTGAGCGGACGATCCCCGAATGTATTCGACACATGGATGCGCAGCGTGGAGCCACCGACCGAGACATGCATCGTTTCCCGCAGCGTTTGATTTTCGAAGCTCTGCGGACCTCCGAAGCCGCCTTTGCCTTTTCCCTTTCCTTTGGGAGGCGGACCTCCTTTTCCCTTCCCACCTTTTCCATTAAATACCGTGGTGGCCAGCGGCGAATCGGCGAACGTCGCGATCCAATGTGCTTCTCCAGTCGAGGCGGTTTCACTAGTTTCGCCCCCGCAGGCCGCCAGGAACAACGTTGCGGCAATGGTGAGCGATAGGGCGGCAGAAAGCCTGGGCTTCATCGGGACAATTCTCATCTTGGGGACTCTCCTTTTCGCGTACCCGGACGTGGGCGATGGGAATGAGCATATCACTTTTCTCCAAGGAGATACGGGAAATCCGAACTGGCGAAGATCCGCGCTTCCGACGATGGTTTGTCCAGATGGAGAAATCGATCCGGTTTTCGGCGCGCTCTGCATGGAGAAGGGTTCGGTCGGGCGCATTCGGGTGGAACCTGTTCGGGTCCGGGACGGCGCAATTCTGGGTCGTTATCATCGGAGCGCTGGCGACTGGCACGCTGTCGGCGCAAGGCACGCCGGCGAGTCTCCGGCAGCGCCAAAAGCTACACGCCGTGATGCAGTCGTCGCTGGACAAGCAGCGGAGCTCGGCAATGCGGCAGCGCGTCAGCACGGAGCGTCAGAGATCCAGCGGGCATCGCGCCGGCAGCACCCCAGCTTCGGCCGGGGCATTTATTCCAATGGACGCGGCATACATCGTGGTTCAGCCCGTTTCGCTTCCGACGCAAACGATGGCGAGCCACAACTACGCAGCATGGAGCCTACCTTCGGTTTCAGCCCTGGCTCTCGGTCTTTGCATCGCCCTCGCAGTCGGCAGGAGGGAGTTGGCCTGCCGGCTGTCCTCCGTTGTCCGATTCCTTTCTCGGCCCGCTGATCTCCGCCGCCGCACAAACCTATCAAGTGGATCCGGCGTTAGTTCGAGAGGTGGCACGGCAGGAGTCAGCGTTCCGCCCGTGTTCGGTCTCTTCGAAGGGTGCGAAGGGCCTGATGCAACTGATGCCCGCTACCCAGCGCATGCTAGAGGTCGACAATCCATTCGATCCGCAAGAGAGTTTATTCGCGGGCGCGCACCTGCTCAGCACGTTGCTGGATCGATATGGCGGAGATCTTGCCCTGGCACTGAGCGCCTATAACGCGGGGACCTCGCGGGTGGATGCGACCGGAGGTATTCCCGCAAATTCCCGAGACACAGTCCTATGTCGCCCGTATCCTGCGGCGACTCGGAACATTGCCTGCATTAACATCGCGTATTCTCCTATTTGGAGGCAGAAGCGGCTGGTCTCCCGCCGTGATATCCTGAGGCTCCAACGGACCGGCAATCCCTATTGCACTTCCGCCGGACCACGAAGGATGGACAGAAACGGTGGGCTTTTTCACGGACATTTCCGCATACACGATCTTTTTAGGGATCGCCGGGGTTGGTTTTCTTTTCCTGCTTCTGTCGCTGATCTTCGGAGAGATCTTCGAGGACTTCGGTGGCGGCGATTTCGATCACGACGTTGATGGAGGCGATACCGGTGGTCCGGGCATCCTCAGTCCGCGCGTTCTAAGTGTGTTCGCTACTGCGTTCGGAGGCATTGGCGCGGTCGGAGTGTATTACGGATTGTCGGCGCCCGCGGCATCGGTAGCGGGGTTCGCCGGTGGTGTGTTCTTCGGCGGATTGATGTATATGTTCGCGCGATTCCTCTATGGACAGCAGGCGACGACCGAGTTTGCCAACGCCGATTTGAAAGGCCTGCGTGGACGCGTCGTGGTCACGATTCCGGCGAACGGGATCGGGCAGGTGCGTTGCCAGATCGGGGAGCAGGTCGTCGATAAGATCGCGCGCTCGATGGACGGAAGTGTTATCGAATCGAACACGCTGGTCGAGGTGATCGAAAGCCTCGGCGACGCACTCACGGTGAAGCGGTTGCCCTAGTTGCGAACTCGCCCCTGGGGTTTGGCCTGCTCGCAATTCCGCTCCGATTCCAGTACGATTTCCTGAACTGAGAACGAACGTTTTTCGTATGGATTATTACTATGCTCAATGATCTTTCTGGACTGATGCTCCCCATTGTGATTCTCGGAATCGTGCTGGCGCTGATCATTGCGATCGCCCTGCTGAGCCGGAATTACATCAAGGTTTCCCCCAACATGGTGGCGGTCCTGAGTGGCCGCAAGCGCAAGATGAGCGATGGTCGCGTCGTCGGCTATCGGCTCGTCCGCGGCGGCGCGGCGCTGAAAATTCCGCTGCTCGAAAAGGTGGAATATTTGTCACTCAACGTGATGACGATTCCGCTGAAGATTGAGCGCGCCTACACGATTCAGGGCGTGCCGGTTTCGGTGAAGGCCGTGGCGAACGTGAAGATCCGCGGTGATCAGACGTCGCTGCATGCGGCAGCTGAGCGCTTTCTCGGGATGACGCACGACCACGTGCGCCAGGTAATCTTTCAAACTCTGGAAGGCCACCTGCGTTCGATCCTTGGAAACCTGACCGTCGAAGAAGTCAACAGTGACCGGCAAAGCTTCGCGCAGAAATTGACCAGCGAGGCCGCCGTGGACCTGGAGAAGATGGGTCTCGGCGTGGATGTGCTGACCATCCAAGAGGTCTCCGATGAGGAGGAGTATCTGGATGCGCTCGGCAAACGCCGCACCGCAGAGGTCAAGCGTGACGCGACCATCGGTGAAGCCGAGGCCAATCGCGACGCCAAGATCCGCTCCGCGCAGGCGATGCAAGCCGGCGAACGGGCGCGCTTAGACGCCGAGGCCGAAATTGCGATGGCGCAGCGCGACTTGGCGATTCGTCAGGCCAAGTATCAGGCGGAAATCGAGACGGAAAACGCGAAGGCGAAGCAAGCCGGACCCTTATCGGATGCGCACGCGCGGCAAGCAGTGGTCGCCGAGGAGGTGAAGGTCGACCGGACACGGACCCAGGAACAGATTGGCGTGCAGGAACAGGAGGTCCTGCGTCGTCAGAAGGAACTGGAAGCGACGGTGATCAAGCCGGCGGACGCCGAGCGGGAAGCCGCTGTTGTACGAGCCGAAGCCGCGAAACGCGCTGCTGTGCTCGAAGCCGAAGGCAGACGGTCCGCGTTGATCGCCATGGCGGAGGCCGAACAGGAGAAGCTCCGCATGGAAGGTGTCGGCCGCGCCGCCGCGGTGGAAGCGGAAGGCAAAGCCGAAGCCGCCAAGATCGAAGCGATGGGGCTGGCGCAGGCGCGCGCCATTGAAGCACAAGGGCGGGCCGAAGCGGCTGCCATCCTGCAGAAGGCCGAGGCGTGGAAGGAGTTCAACGACGCCGCCCGGCTGCAGACGATCCTGGAGAAGCTGCCGGCGATCATCGAAAGCTCGACGGGAGTCTTCGGCGCGGTCGCCGCTCCGCTGGGCAACATCGACAAGCTGGTCGTGATCGACCAGGGCGACAGCAATGGCTCGGGTGGCGGCGGAATCGGCAAGCTGGCGAAAACCGGTCCTGCAGTGGTGTTCAATCTGCTGCAGCAACTGGAGGCGCTCGGGTTGAATGTCCCGGATATGATGGCGCAGCTGGGGATTTCCGGGAACGGATCGGCCAATGGTTCGAAGGAGGACCTTCGGCCGGCGGCAAGAACGACGGCGGGAATCCGCCGGCGGCGAATTAAAGAGCTACTTCAAGGCAACTGCAAGGGAGGCGCCTAGGCGTCTCCCTTTTTCTCTGTTCTGCGGACCGATCCGCTCGGCGTGCACTTAAAGTGATGAGCGCTTCACGGGCCATACGTGCTCCACTTCGCCGCCCCGGCAGGCATAAATCCGGTCGTAGAGATTCACCGTTGGATCGCAGTGCGGCGGCAGGAAACGGACTCGATCGCCGAGCTTCAACTCTCGAGGGGAAGCGATCAGGTCAACATACCCGAACTCGTCACCGCCCCATCGATAGGTGGACGCGCCCATCTCGACAACAGCCGGCGGATAGCCGCGATCGGTGGAGAACGCCTTGGTGCCGGCGTCCACGCTGACAAATCCCGGGTGGTTCGCGCTGACCACGGTGCCGAGCACATAGAGCGCCTGAGGATAGTCGATGCCTTCCTTGCGATAGGCCATGTCCATGAACACGAAGGAACCCGCCTGAAGTTCGGTCAGTTCCGGGACCCGCAGATCGAACTCGGCCGAACCCGTGCTGCCGCCGGTGACGATATCGACGCGCATGCCGGCCCGCCGCATCGCCCCGACGGTTTGGGCGACAGTCCGAAACACGCGCTGGGAGACCGCCTCCCGTTCGTGCCGTCCCCCCGCATGGGAGCCGACCACTGAATATGCCTGGACACCCCGGAAGGTGAGGTTTGACGCGTCCTCGATCGCCTCAGCGATCGCGATGACATCGTCTTTGGTTGCCGCACCTGTTCGATGATCACCGACATCCATATCGACCAGCATCTCGACCGTTCGGCCGGCCGCCTTCGCCGCCTGGTCATACCAGGCGACCTGATCCAGATGATCGGCGACGACCATGGCGCCGGTCTGAATGATGCGCGCCATCTTTGCGGGATCGGCCACCGGAGAGGTCAGCAACATCTTCGTGATGCCGCCCGCAGCCATCAATTCGGCTTCCGGCAGAGTGGCGACACAGACGCCGACCGCGCCAGCCGCCATCTGCCGTCGCGCGATCTCGACACACTTGTGCGCCTTGGCGTGCGGACGCAGCGCCTTTCCGGCTTGTTTCACGAGGGATGCCATGCGCTCCAGGTTTGCCTCGAATACGTCCAGGTCCAATACCAGCGCAGGGGTGGGGATCTCTTCAATCTTCATGGGGCGAAACCACTATTAGAAAACAAAACCCAGGGGTCTGGCGTACTAGAACGCAATCGGCGGGCGTTTTTGTAGTCCGGGCTGACCTGCCCGGGCACTACGCTCTTACGGCGATCGCAAGTCCGCGAGAGCGTTTCTGCCGGGGATTTCAGGATCACCTTTGGTATTCTCATCATTGGTGCCACCCGAACCATCTGAAATCGCAATAGCCACTGCCGACCGCCTTGCGAGCCTGCGGCCCACTGCCGTCAATGCCATCACCGCACAGATGCGAGCGCTGCAAGCCGAGGGGAAAGACATCGTCTCGCTGATGCGTGGCGAACCCGACCTTGCGACGCCGGCGCATATCGTTGCGGCAGCCACCGAAGCATTGGCCAAAGGACGGACCGGATATCCGGACAACCGCGGCGAGGTGAACCTGCGGGAAGCCGTCGCGCAGAAGCTGGAACGGGACAACGGGCTTCGTTTTGAAGCGGGCTCGGAAATCCTGGTGACCACGGGCGCGACGATGGGCATCTATGCCGCGCTGGCCGCGCTGATCAATGACGGGGATGAAGTTCTGCTGCCGGATCCGGTCTACGACGCCTATTTCTCGCCGATCCGTTTGTGTGGAGGCGTGGTCCGGTCCGTTGCCGCGCCGATCGTTGGCTCGCGCTTCGTTCTGACCGCCGAGGCGCTGGAGGCCGCATGGACGCCGCGCACCAAGGTTCTGATTCTCAACACGCCGTGGAACCCGGTCGGCACGGTGCTTTCCGAAGCAGAGCTCAAGGCCATCGGCGAGTTCTGCCTGCGCCGCAACGTCTTCCTGCTGAGTGACGAAATTTACGAGACGATCACCTACGGCGACGCCCGGCACATTTCCCCCGCGGCTGCGGTTCCGGAACTCGCCCGGCAGTCGATGCTGATCAACAGCCTGTCGAAAACCTATGCGATGACCGGCTGGCGCGTCGGCTATTGCGCGGGGCCGGAGTGGTTGATTCGCGCGATGTACCTGGTGCTGGCGCAGTCCAGCCGCGGACCGTCGACCTTCGTGCAGGATGCGGCGGCGGTCGCACTTGCCGGACCTCAGGATTGCGTCGCGGAGATGCGCGGCATCTACACCGAACGGCTCGCCCAGGTGGAAGAGGCCCTGGCCGGCATGCCAAAGGTGAAGGTCCTCAGGCCCGAGGCGGGATTCTTCGCGATGACCGATGTCCGCGAGACAGGCATCTCTTCCAATGACGTTCGTGAGAGACTGCTGATCGATCATGGCGTCTGCGTCGCGCATGGCGCGGCGTACGGACCCGGCGGCGAAGGGACTTTGCGTGTGTCTTTCGCCAGTGGCGGCGCGAAGCTCGAGGAAGGATTGCGGCGACTGCGCGCGGGCCTGGAAGCGATCGCGACCGCCGGTTAGACTGTCACGAAGTTTATGGCAGAGCTAGTACAACTCCGCGAGGCAAACCCAAGCGATGGCTCGGACAAGGCCGGGCTTTGATGTGGCCGCTTTCGAGCGCGACCTTCGCAAGGCCATCAGCGGCGAGGTCCGCTTCGATTCCCTGAGTCGCGCGCTCTATTCGACCGACGCGAGTGTTTACCGTATCCGGCCGCTGGGCGTCGTGCTTCCCAAGACTCGCGACGAAATCGTCCGCATCGTCGAACTGTGTCACCAATATCGCTGCCCGATCACGATGCGGGGCGGCGGCACCTCGCAAGCCGGACAGGCGATCGGGGAAGGCATCATCGTCGATACCTCGAAGTACATGGGTCGCGTGCTGGAGGTCAACGCAGAGGAGCGTTGGGCGCGCGTGGAACCCGGCGTGGTGCTCGCAGAACTGAATGCCGAACTCGCGCCTTTGGGACTCAAGTTCGCGCCGGATATCTCCACCGCCAGCCGAGCCACGGTCGGCGGCATGATGGCCAACAACTCGGCGGGCGCGCGAAGCGTGTTGTATGGCAAGACCATCGATCACGTGCTGGAACAGACGGTCGTTCTGAGTGACGGCTCGGTCACCGAGTTCCGTTCGATCCCGCGCGAGGAGGTTCCCACCGGCGACACGCTGGAAGCTCGCATCTACGAGACAGCGCTGCGGCTCGGCGAGGAAACGGCCGATGAGATGGACCGCCGCTACCCCAAGATCCTCCGGCGCGTCGGCGGATATAACTTGAACGAGTTTGTCCCCGCGAAACTCTCTGCTTCCGGCCAGGTCGACATGACGAGGCTGATGGTCGGCTCGGAGGGCACGCTGGGTGTTGTGCTGGAGGCCAAGCTCAATCTCGTTCCCTTGCCCAAGGCGAAGGCGGTCGTGGTCATCTGCTTTCACGACCTTTTGGAAGCGCTGTCGGCCTCGCCCGTCATTCTGAAGCACCATCCATCGGCGGTGGAGGTGATGGATGCGGCGATCCTGAACAACACGCGCCAAAACGAAGGGCTCGACGCAATTCGCAGGACCTTCATGGACGACGACGCGGCGGCATCGCTGTGTATCGAGTTCTATGGCGATCATCCCGCGGAACTTCCTCCGCGCATTGATGCCCTTATCGCCGACCTGAAGGCCCAGAACCTCGGTTATCATTTTCATCCCGAAACGGACGCAACGGGCCAGGCGCGCGTGTGGAGCCTGCGCGAAGCTGCGCTCGGCCTGTCGATGGCGGTGAAGGATGACGCCAAGTCGATCTCTTTCGTGGAGGACACGGCGGTCGCGCCGGAGCGCCTGAGCGAATTTATCGGCAAGTTCCTGGACCTCCTTCGCGCACACGGCACTACCGCGGGCATCTATGCGCATGCCTCGGTCGGATGCCTGCACGTTCGTCCGGTGGTCAACATGAAGACCGCCGAGGGTGTCGCGAAGTTTGAGGCGATCGCGAACGAAGTAGCGGCACTGGTGCTCGAATACGGCGGCGCGCTTTCCGGAGAGCATGGCGACGGATTGGTGCGCGGTCCGTTCATGCGCCAGATGTTCGGCGAGCAGATTTACGAGGCGTTCCGCGAGATCAAGCGTACGGCCGATCCGCACAACATTCTGAATCCCGGCAAGATCGTGGACTCGCCACCGATGACGCAGAATCTGCGCTTCGGCCCGAACTATCGCGCGCAAAGTCCCAGTGGCTATTTCGACTATTCGAGTTATGGCAGCTTCGCGCAGGCCGTTGAGATGTGCAGCGGCGTCGGGGCGTGCCGCAAAAAGCTCGCCGGAACGATGTGCCCGTCCTACATGGCGACGCGTGAAGAAGCAGATTCCACGCGTGGCCGGGCGAATGCGCTGCGGCTCGCAATGTCGGGCGAGCTTGGAGACGGGTTAACCGACCAGGCTGTGAAGCAGGCCTTAAGCCTGTGCCTGGAATGCCGCGCCTGCAAAACCGAATGTCCGGTGGGAGTCGACGTTGCTCGCTTCAAAAGCGAGTTCCTGGCAGCCTATCACTCGCGTCACGGAATACCCGCACGAGCCAGGGCGCTGGGTGGTGTGGCGCGGCTCGCTGAGTGGGGTAGCCGGTTCGCGCCAATCGCAAACGCCGTTGCCGGCAGTGCCCCGGCCCGCTGGTTCAATCAACAGGTGTTAGGGATTGATACGCGCCGGACGCTCCCTGCGTGGCAATCCGAAACGTTGGAAAAATGGGCGGCCCGCCGAGCGCGCAAGACGAACTCCGATCCATCCCGACGCGTCATGCTCTTCGCCGATACGTTCGTGAATCATTACGAGCCGGAGATTGGGCGTGCGGCGGTGGAGCTACTGGAATCCGCGGGTTATCAGGTCGATATCGTTCGCCCGGGTTGCTGCGGACGTCCCTTGATCTCGCAGGGACTGTTGAAGGAAGCGCAAGGGAACGCGGCGCAACTGGCCACGGAACTTCATCGCATCACGAAGGATGGCCAAAAGCTGCTGGTGCTGGAACCCAGTTGTCTGACTGCGATTCAGGAAGACATCCCGGACCTTTTGCGTGGCGAGGCCCGCGACCGTGCACAGGAAGCCGCGGCGCATGCGATGTTCTTCGAAGAGTTCGCTGCCGGGCTCGACTTCCCGTTGCTCAGCGGACCGGAGCGCATTCTGCTTCACGGGCATTGCCATCAAAAGTCGCTCGGGTTGGTGGGGGCCTCGAAGAAGCTCCTGGAGAAGATTCCCGCGGCGCAGGTCGTCGATCTCGATGCCGGGTGCTGCGGCATGGCCGGATCCTTCGGCTACACATCGGACCACTATGACGTCTCGGTCGCGATCGCGAACCGCAAGCTGATTCCCGCGGTGGAATCCATGGGACCCGCGGATCGATTGGCCGCGCCGGGAACGTCGTGTCGACATCAGGTGGCAGATCTTGCAGGTGTGAAGGCGGAACATCCAGCGTCGTTGTTGCGCTCGCTACTGCGGGAATAGTCATTCCGGAGCGTGTTCCACCGGCAGCGCAAGAACCGGATGGCGCGGACGCGGCTTCTCATGCGAAGTTGAATTATCGGTGGAGAATCACCGGCAACAACATCATGGCAAGCAGTCCCAACGCGGAAAAGATTGAAAGCGCCTGTCACTATCTGAAGACGCATGCGGCTGCAACCGTCACGCTATCTGAGCTCGCTAACCGTGCCGGGATGAGTCCGTTCCACTTCCAGCGAACCTTCAAACAGCTGGTGGGAGTGACGCCACGCCAGTTCGCGGCCTCATGCCGTTTGGATTCCCTGAAACAAGAGTTGCGAAACTAAACCCGTTACTGAGGCGATCTATCAAGCCGGCTACGGATCTGCAAGCCGTGTCTACGAAGCGTCGGACGCACAGCTCGGCATGACGCCGGCGACCTATGGAGCCGGTGGCCGCGGAGCCTCCATCTCCTATGTGAGCGTACCGACGCCGCTGGGGCCGATGTTGATTGCCGCGACCGACCGCGGCATCTGCTTCGCGCAATTCGGGGATCCCGGTGAACTTCGGGCAGAGCTTCGCCGCGAGTTCCCTGCCGCCGAACTCACCGCCGCCGCAGTCAGATCCATGGGACCACCTTTGCCTGGACAGCTCCGCGCGTGGACTGATGCAATCGCGAAACACATCCGTACCGGCGGCCCAAGCCCTGTACTGCCGCTCGACCTTCGCGCAACGGCGTTTCAGATGAAGGTGTGGAATTACCTGCGTACGATTCCTTCGGGAGAAACGCGCTCCTATCAGGAAACCGCGGCTGCGATCGGTAAGCCCACCGCCGCCCGCGCCGTCGCCCGCGCCTGCGCCGCAAATCGCGTTGCGATCGTGATTCCCTGCCATCGCGTGATTCGCGGTACGGGCGAACTCGGAGGCTACCGTTGGGGGCTCGATCGCAAACAAGCGCTGCTTGATGCCGAACGAACCTCTTGATTCCGATGGTCCTCTTTCTTCGCCCTGGGCCGTCGAAAGGGGGGATTGACAACCATCCCGAACAAGCGCATAGTTTCCGGCGGAGGTAGCTAGATGCAATTCGCTAGTGCGCTCGGCAAGAGTACGTACCGCTCGACTACCCCGGTACAGACCCTACTTGAAAATCGTCCAAGGGTAGTCCACTCCGTCACTCCTGACGCCACCGTTTTTTCAGCCATACAAAAGATGTCCGACGAAAGAATCGGCTGTCTGGTGGTGTTGTCCTCCGGCCGTTTAGCCGGCATTATCTCGGAGCGCGATTACGCCAGAAAGGTGATCCTGAAAGGCCGCAATTCCCAGACCACACAAGTGCGGGACATCATGACCAAGCCGGTGCTGTTCGTCAAACCGTCGGAGTCGATCGACCACGCGCTCCAAATGATGACTTCGCATCGCGTTCGCCATCTGCCGGTGCTCGACGGCGAGGAAGTCATCTCGGTCCTGTCCACCTCGGATCTGGTCTCCTGGCTGCTGGCATCGCAACAGGAAGCGATTGATCGCCTCAACAGCTACATCGAAGCCGATTATCCCGCCTGACGCGCCGCGAAAAAAACTGGCGTCAGACCAGTTGACAGATGGCGAAGAATAGGCGAATATAGACCATGTGTCCGAGCTTGTCGGAATCGCGAAACTGGCGGCAGAAGGGCCACAACTGGAACAGAAGCGGCGCGTGGAATACCGCAAGTTGCCTACGCGCCGTTATCTCTCGCGTTGCACCAACCCGGCGATGCCTTTTCGCTGGATGATCAATCCCTATCGCGGTTGTGAATTCGGCTGCAAGTATTGCTACGCCCGCTACACGCACGAGTTCATGGAGTTCCACGATCCGGAGGACTTCGAACGCCGGATCTTCGCCAAGGAGTTTCGCGCGGGCGACTTTCGGCGCGAGATTGAACGGCTCGAGGTCGGCGCGACGGTGGCGATGGGGACGGGAACGGATCCCTACCAGCCTGCCGAACGTCGTTTTCGTATCACACGGCAGATGTTGGAAGTGCTGGCGAAGACTTCAGGGCTCGATTTCGGGATCACCACGAAGTCGGACCTGATCGCCCGCGATGTGGATCTGCTGGTAGAGGTTGCGCGGCGGCATGTTCTGACCATCGCGATGACGATTACGACGGTGGATGCAGAACTCGCGCGGAAGCTGGAACCGCTGACACCTCGCCCGGAGCTTCGTCTGAAGGCTGTGGAGAAATTATCCCGTGCGGGCATCCCGACGGTCGTCTTTTGCGCGCCGGTGTTGCCACTGATCAACGATCGCACCGAGCAACTGGATGCGCTCGCCGCTGCGGCCGCCCGGCATGGAGCACAGGGATTCGCGGGAAACGTCCTGTTTTTGAAACCAAGCGCGCAACGGGTGTTCCTGCCGTTTCTGGACGCACAGTTCCCAGCCCTCTCGCGGCGCTATCGGGAACGTTATCTGCAGGGCCGTGGCAAGACAGCAGGATATTTGCGCGGCTCCTATCCGGAGGTGATCCAGCGCCGCATTGAGGACGCTCGGCTGCGACATGGGCTGATTCCGCGATCGGCGAGGAAGCGTCCGCTGCCGGAGCTGTGGCCCCGCACCCGGCAACTGGAGCTGTTCGCTTCGGCCTGAACTTGCGCCGTGCATTCATTCCACGCGCGCCAGCTAGTATGAATAGGAAGCCGGCCGCTTCACCTCATGGCACAGTTTCGTTCCGTCCGAGCCTCCGCCGAACCCGATTCGGTCTGCCTTGAGTTCGACTTGCAGGCGGCCAATGGTGCGTCGAACGCGCTCGCCTGGAAATGGCTGGATCCTGATACCGGGTTGTTGCTGGACGAAGGGACCTCGGAGCGCAGCGCGAATGGTGGAGCCCGCAGCCGAGTTTCGATCCCTCTTCCTCAGGCTCCGGGGCCCTACAGATTAGAGGCCGCACCCGGCGCGGACCGCTCCCGCTTCATTACGCTGAATGCCGTGGTGTCGGTGAATGGAGCCGAGCCCAGGATCGAGATCTCCGAACCGCGCGTCGAGACTACCGGTTCCCGGCAGCGACGGCGACTGCTGGAAGCAATCCCCAAAGCTTTCGTCTATCCAGTGCGGAGCCTGTGGCAAAACCGCGCGCTGATGCGGTCGATGGTGGCCCGCGACATCGCCTCGCGCTATCAGGGCAGCTTTTTCGGGGCGTTGTGGACCGTGCTGAATCCACTGCTGCTGATGGCGACTTATTTCTTCGTCTTCGGCATCGTGCTGCGGTCGCGCTGGTCGGGTGACGCCTCGCAAAGCGGCTACGTGCTGTACTTCCTGGCCGGGATGCTGCCGTGGCTGGCGTTCTCGGAAGCTGCCGGGCGCGCCCCGAACGTGGTCCTCGAACATCGGACCTTCGTCAGCAAACTCGTCTTCCCGATCGACACCTTACCGGCAAACTTGGTGATCGCCGGGCTCGTCACCGAGTTGTTCGGCTTGGCGATCTTCCTCACCGGCCTGCTGATCGCGCGCGGCTCGGTTCCGGCCACCGCCCTATGGCTGCCCGTGATCCTAGTCCCGCAAATCTTGCTGACCCTAGGCGTCGCATGGATCCTGGCGGCGATCGGCGTCTTCATGCGCGACCTGGGGCAAGTGATCGGGTTCCTGCTGACACTGGGATTCTTCCTCACGCCGATCTGTTATCCGGAAGCGAGCCTGCCGGAAGCGGCCATGGGCCTGATGCAATTCAACCCCATCTACATCCTGGTCAACGGCTACCGGATGATGCTGCTCGAAAGCCAGGCTCCGCTGACCGTGCAAGTGGGATGGCTATGGCTGGGGTCGGGGATGCTGGCGATTGGAGGGTATGGGTGGTTCCATCGGTTGCGGAAGAGCTTTGCGGATGTGATTTAAGAGGAGACAGGAGAACGTGATTCAGCACCGAACAGGAATCAAGAGGATTGAATCTCCCATTTCCGCAACATACGATAATCAAAACAGGACTCTGCAATGACCGTACGCAAAACCATCATCCTTAGTGAAGAACAGGAGAAATGGGTGCAATCCCAGGTCGACTCCGGAGACTACGCCGACGACAGTGATTACGTCACCGAGCTGATTCGCCGGGATCAGAAAGATGCCACACGTGACCTGGCGCTGAAGCGGGCAATCCAGGAAGGCGTGGAATCCGGCATCAGCGAGAAATCAGTGGAACAGATCATGGAAGAAGTAGAGGCCCGCATGCGGGCAGATGGCCGCTTATAGACTCTCTCGTAGATCGTCCTTGGATTTGGACGGCATCTACGAGTACTCGATTGCTCAATTCGGGTTACTCCAAGCGCAGGCATACTTGCGGGGCCTGGAAGGCAGGTTTGCCCAGTTGGCGAATCGCCCCGGATTGGGCCGTTACGCGAATCATCTTAGGCCTGGCCTCCGCCGATTGGAACATGAGTCTCACGTAATCTTCTACGAGACCGAAGCCAACGGTATCCTCGTCATTCGCGTGCTACACCACAGCATGGAACACCCCCAGCATTTGCCGGACCCCGAGCCCCGATAAAAACGGGGCAGCCGAAGCCGCCCCGCTACACATCAAAGCTGCAACAAACCTCAGAGGCTCTTAAACCGATCCTCGGCCGCCTTCCAGTCGACCACATCCCACCAGGCTGCGATGTAGTCCGGACGGCGATTCTGGTAGCGCAGATAATACGCGTGCTCCCAGACATCCAGGCCGATGACGGCTTTCTTGCCTTCCATCGCCGGGTTGTCCTGATTGGGGGTCGACATGATCTCCAGGCTGGAGCCGCTCTTTAGCAGCCATGCCCAGCCAGAACCGAACCGCGTCGCCGCCGCCGCGCCAAACTTTTCCTTGAACGAATCGAAGCTGCCGAAGGAACCAGTGACGGCCTCAGCCAGAGAGCCCACCGGCGCACCGCCACCATTGGGTCCCATGATCGTCCAGAACAGCGAATGATTCCAGTGGCCGCCACCGTTATTGCGAACCGCAGTGCGGATGTTTTCTGGAACAGCGGCGCAACCGTTGGCCAGCAGCTCATCCAAGCTCTTGGAGGCCAGCTCCGGCGCCGACGCCACGGCTTTGTTCAGGTTCGCCACGTAAGCATTGTGGTGCTTGCCGTGGTGGATCTCCATCGTCATCTTGTCGATGCTCTTCTCGAGCGCGTCAGGCGCGTAAGGTAGTGCGGGGAGTTCAAATGCCATGCTGTCTATTCTCCTAACTTTTTGTGACGCGTGCGTAAACGAGCACTGGGGAACACGCGTCGATCGTTTCACCTTGGACCCAAAAATGGCCCGCTAATTGAGTGACCTCTCGTACGCATCGGCGATACGGAACATGCCTGCCTCGTCAAAGTGTTTGGTCACAATCTGCAGCCCCACCGGCAATCCATCGGCCGTCGAGCCGCACGGAACACTCATGCACGGCACGCCCGCCAAATCGCCGGTTACCGTATAAATGTCGGACAGATACATCGACGTCGGATCGTCCACCTTCTCGCCGAGCTTGAACGCCGGATGCGGCGACACCGGCCCTACGATCGCATCCACCTGCTCGAAGGCCTTTGCATAATCCTGGGTCACCAGCGTGCGGACCTTCTGCGCCTTCAAATAATACGCGTCATAGTAGCCCGCGCTCAGCACATACGTCCCGAGCATGATGCGCCGCTTCACCTCATCGCCGAAACCTTCATCGCGTGTCAGACGATACATATCGGCTAACGTCTCAGCCTTGTCCGAGCGCGTGGTGTACCGCACCCCATCATAGCGAGCCAGATTCGCGCTCGCCTCGGCTGTACAGATGATGTAGTAACAGCCGATCGCGTATTGGGTATGCGGCAGGGTCACTTCGCGAATCTCCGCGCCGAGGCCTTTCAGTTGCTCGATCGCGGCTTGAATCAGATCGCCGGTCTCGCTAGCTAGCCCGTCCAGCCATTCCTTCGGAACGCCCAGCTTCAGCCCCTTGATGTTCCCATCGCAGGCGCTGACATAATCTTCCACGGGAGCCAACGCCGAGGTCGCGTCCATTTCGTCGCGCCCGGCGATCACTTGTAAGAGCCGTGCCGAATCCTTCACGTTTCGGGAAAACGGCCCAATGTGGTCCAGAGAGCTGGCGAACGCCGTCAATCCATAGCGCGAAACGCGCCCGTAGGTCGGCGTGACGCCCACGACGCCGCAGAAGGATGCCGGCTGGCGAATCGATCCGCCAGTGTCCGAGCCCAGCGAAACCACGGCCGTTCCCTGCGCCACCACCGCGGCCGAACCTCCACTGGAACCGCCCGGCACACGATCCGGCGCAACGGGATTCTTCACCGGTCCGAACGCCGAGTTCTCATTCGACGAGCCCATGGCGAACTCGTCACAGTTCGTCTTACCGATGATGACGCCGCCGGCATCTTCCAGGCGAGTCACTGCGGTCGCATCGTAGGGCGGGATGAAATGCTCCAGGAGCTTCGAGGCACAGGTGGTCCGCACGCCGCGCGTCAGGATCACGTCCTTTACGCCAACCGGCACGCCGGCCAACGGTCCAGGATCGTCTCCATAAGCGATTTTGTGATCCACGGCCTCGGCGGACTCAATGGCGCGCTCAGAACAAAAGGTCAGATAACCGTTGATCTCTGGGTTTTTCTTCTCCGCCTCCACAAGGGCTTGATGGGTCAGTTCCACCGCGCTGAACTCCTTGTTCAGCAGGCCTTGGCGGATCGAATCGATGGTATGGTTCATGAATGTTCGGTCTTGATGAGAGCTGTCTGGAATCCTTTTAGTCCCGCTCGATCACTTTCGGAACCTTGTAATATCCCGCCCCGGGTGTCGGTGCGTTGGCCACGGCTTCGGCGTTGGTCAGCGACGGCCGCACGACGTCGTCCCGCAGCGTTGCCGTTTCTTCGGCCTCATAGAGAACCTGCGACATCGGCTCGACGGCATCCGTATTCAGTTCGTTGAGTTTTTCGATGTAGTTCAGGATGCCATCCATGTCCTTCGCCATGCGATGGACCTCATCCTCGGTGAGCGCAAGCTGCGCCAGATCGGCCACGCGCCGGATTTCCGCTTCGGTGATCTTCATGATGGGGTGACGCCCTTTCTGCAAACGGGCGCGAACCTTCTATTGTACTGATTGAGAGAAACGGCTCGCGGCCCGCATGCTAACGCGTGGCGGTTCCGTGGCGATCTGCGCAATCGCTATGCCTGGCGTTTCCGCCGAGCCTGTTTGTACAGCATCGCCATCACGGGATCCCGGATCAGGTCCGCGTCGTCCAGTTCCAAAGGCAGGTTGCTTCCGGAAATCGCGGACTCCGGCAACATCCCCGCCCCCTGGGCCGATTGCGCCTGCCCCGGACCGCGGCGCGCCGGCGCCTGCCGGAAATCGAGATCGGTAACCGTGCCCGGACCCAGCATCTCATCCAGGTTCTTGAGCAGGAACTTGCGCAGCGAATAGAGTTGCCGCTGCCACACCATATCGCCGACTTCCACCACCAGCGTCTGACGCACCAGCCGTGTGGCTCGCGTATACCGCGCGACCTTTTTCCCGGCCGCGATCCGCCAGGCGGCGATCGCGCGCTCCTCCGGGCTATCGGCGCCCTTGGGGAGCTTCAATTTCCCAATCAGACTGCCTGCGCGTTGCATGGAAACGGGTGCCTGCTTGTCTCGCTCGAAACGTTGGGGAGCCGTCTGGAGAACGGCGGTCCTACTCGGGGGGACTTCGATTGTAGCGCAACTCGGCGCCAGCGTCGCGGCAAATTTTTCGGCGTTTCGGCGGGTCGCAGGAAGGCTCCAGGAAGCATCCCGCGGCTTGCTAGACTTGGGATCGTGGCACGCATTCCTGGACGCCATTTTCTCCGGAACCTGGTCGAGCGCCGAGCCCTGCTGATGCAGCTCGTGCGGCGCGATTTCCACCAGCGCTACGTCGGTTCGGCCGCCGGCTGGATCTGGGGTGTGGTGAATCCTGCGGTCCAGCTTGCCATGTATTACTTCATCTTTCAGATCTGCCTGAAAGTGGAGCCGCCACCGGAGGCCGGCGAAAATTATGCCATTTTCATGCTCGCCGGGTTTCTGCCGTGGATGCTATTTGCGGAAACCGTGACGCGATCCTCCACGGCGCTGGTCGATCACGCAAACCTGATCACGAAAACGGTCTTCCCCTCGGAGGTCGTCCCGGTTTCGATCTTTATTTCCTCCTTCGTCAATCACGTGATCGTCGTGGTGCTGATGCTGATCGCGGTGTACGCGATCCTGGGGATCGTCAGCCCGATGCTGGTGCTGCTGCCTATATATATGTTCCTCCTGGCCCTGCTGGGCATTGGGATCGGGTGGATCGCCTCCAGTCTGCACGTTTACCTCCGTGACACTGGGCAGGTGCTGGGCGTCCTGATGATGGTGTGGTTCTGGTCAACCCCGATCATGATCACCAAGGATGTGGTCCCTCGGGCCTTCCATCCGCTGTTTGACTGGAATCCGCTCACCTGGATCGTCGGCGCCTATCGGGCCCGGATGCTCACGACCGCCTGGCCGGACCCGATGGAACTGGCGGTGATCTCCGCCTACGCGGTCGGCTTCTTCGTCGTCGGCGGGCTCTTTTTCCGCCACCTGAAACGTGGCTTCGCCGACGTTTTGTAGTCCGGGCCGCCACGCGCCTCCACCCTACCTTCTCTAACCCACTGGATATACGGGACATACCACCTTCGCCTTACACGAGTCATGCACTCATTTAGGAGGCGGGTTAGGGCAATCTCCCTATCCGGCAGCGAGTACCAAACGACGATCAGTACCATGTACGGAGACGGAATCTATGAAACTTTCTTTTAGCCTCTTCCACCGCGATCCCGAGCAGCGGGTCTCCACCCGCAACGGGAACATCGCGTCTCCCACGGCCTCGTGGTATTGGAGTTGGGGCGGCGCGAGCCTCGGCTACCGCGTCAGCAACAGCCTCTTTTCCCCGCAAGGTAAAGAAATTGGACGCTTTATCGGCAACGAACTGTACGGACCCGACGGCAGATACCTCGCCGAGACGGGATTGAAAGGCGAAGGAGTCCAGCGCCTGGTCCGCAGCCGCTATAAATTCTCCCGGACCTGGCGTCGATTCACCCCCGGCGCATCCCGGCCCCGCGCGAATCGGCCCAGCCTGAAGCCCTTGCCGTTCTATCTCGGCCAGGACGAGTTCACGCCGTCCGCGCTGCAAACTTCGGATGCGGAATTCGCGATCACGGCTTAGGAAAATCAGCTCTCTCCGCCACACTCTCCGATGTGGCATCTTCGCCTGGGGCGTCGACCACCCTCCGGTCGGCGTCCCACTTTTTCATGCCGCGCATCGCGCAGCTTTCCGGGAAAGAAACTACCCCTCCGCGTGCCCGAGCGAGTACACTAAAGGAAGTGCGCCCGTAGCTCAGCTGGATAGAGTGCTTGCCTCCGGAGCAAGAGGTCGCAGGTTCGAATCCTGCCGGGCGTACCAGTTCTCTTCCTTCCCTTCCCCGTTTTCCTCCCGCTCCCTCATCGATCTTCTCCACCGGCTGCCGCGGTAGGGCCATGGTGGGACAGGTCCCGTTTCGCTCGTCCGGATTTTGATCGAGCCAAGCGCTCCGCCCAGTATCCCGAGGCGTTGCCTTACGGTAACGCTTCTGCTGGGATCGAATCACCGCTGGAATGCGTCCGCAAGAACAGTGGGAGAAGACTGCATCCTCTTGCGGAATAAATGCGCCACAAATGCATGTAAAATGACCTGCATTTCATATTCTTGACTGGAACTGAGTGTTAAGAAATGTAAAGCCTGGATAATTTTGAAACCCGCCGCCTATACGGCCCGTCACTAGTTGTTTGAAGTGCTTCCGCTTCTGCATCGAGGGGCAGGCTTACGAAACCAGACCCGGCAGTCCAAGACCGTCCGCGTCCATCAGCGACCGTGCGCCGGCAAAAAGGGATTTGCAGTTCCGTGGAATACGTCGCGAATAGTCTTAGCGTTGACCAATTCGCGGGACCGCGCCTTCACGCCGGCGGCACACGATGACTCGCCTGGGTCCTCCGCAACCGGTTCCCGCGTCCTTTCGCGATCCTACCGGCTACGTATTCCATGAAGACGGCTTGTTCAAAAGAGTCGTCACCCCATACGGGCAAACGAACTACGAAACCTACGTGGCGTCCGGGCTCCATGCCAAGCTCGCGGAGCGGGGCCTGGTGGTCGATTACCATGAAGAGCCGGTGCCGTCTTCGGCGCGCGCGGACCTCCACACGATCCTGGTACCCGAGCAGATCCCTTTTGTCTCCTATCCCTACGAGTGGTGTTTCGACCAACTTAAGGACGCGGCGCTGCTGACTCTCGATGTACAGGACGAGGCTCTTGCTTGCGGGATGTCGCTGAAGGATGCTTCCGCGTATAACGTGCAGTTCATCGGCTCGAAACCAGTGTTCATCGATTTGTCGTCGTTCGAAGTGGATCAGGGTGGGCCATGGATCGGTTACGAACAGTTCTGCCGGCACTTCCTCGGGCCGTTGCTCTTGATGCAACGCGTCCAACCGGACTTCAACCGCTTTCTATGCGCTGAACTCGAAGGATTCCCTCTGGACCTGGTATCGCGCCTGCTGCCCAGGCAGACTTGGCTGAACCCGGACATCCTGATCAACATCCATTTACATGCGCGCTTCCGAGGTGGAAACACGGCTTCAGCCGCGGCGGCGCCTCAAACGCGAAAATCCGGTTTAAAGGCAAACGTCCTATCCTCTTTGCGGGACGCGGTGAAGCGAACGCGCCCGCCTGCCGACCTCGGGCGCTGGACCCAGTATGAAACCAACCGCCAACATTACTCCCAAACGGCGCTGGATTTTAAATTGGCCGAAGTCCGCAGGACTCTAGTGGAGCTTCAGCCAAAGACGGTATACGACCTGGGTGGCAACAGCGGCGAGTACAGCGCCGAAGCGACGCAATGGGCCGGTTATTGCGTCTCCTTGGACTCGGACGCGGGATGCGTCACGGAAAACTATCGCCGGGCGAAGGAGGCACAAAGCCGGTCTCTGCTCCCGCTGATGATGGACCTGAAGAGCCCGAGTCCCGATGCGGGCTTTGGCCTCTCGGAGCGCTCCGGTCTACTGGATCGGCCGACTGCAGACTTGGCACTCGTGCTTGCCTTGATCCATCATCTTCGCGTAACCGCCCGCGCGCCATTCCGCCGCATCGCACAATTTCTGGCGGGTCTGGCGAAGTCCGCGTTGATTGAGTTCGTCCCGATCACCGACCCGATGGTGCGGGAGCTGATGGGCGCGCGCGAGGATCCGCTCGACGATTACACGCTCGATGGTTTCCGCGACGCGTTTGACGAATTCTTCGAGCTTTCTCATCATGCCGACATTCCGGATTCGGGCAGGACCCTGTGGTTCGCCCGGCGGAGGCTGGTGAGCGATGCGTAACGAAATCGGCCTGCCATTGCGGTTCGCTGCATTCGCGGCGGTAACCGTGGCTCCCTTCTGGCATTTCCTGGTTCAGAATCAGTTCAGCCTGTTTCGGAGCGAATCGGTGGCGGCAACGCTGCTATTTTGCGTGCCGGCGGAAATTCTGGCGGGCCTTGCGCGCGGACGCGCGTTCCTCCCCGTATTGATTTCGTGCGCAGTAGTCGTTTCGACGTACCCGCTTCGCGCGGACCTCGCGCCCATCGTCTCTTTGAGCCCATGGCTCGCCGCATGTATTTCCGCCGCACTTCTTTCGGGGATCGCCCTCGCCCTTGGCCGCAATTTCCCTGCACTCCTGATCGTATTCACGCTTTCCTTTCTTGCCGCGGATTTCCTGCGTCCCTTAACGGAAATAATGACGGAAACAAGCCGCGCCCGTGAATCAGGCGAAAGCGGACATCCAGGTCACCTCATCTATATCGTGCTGGACGGAGAGATTGGAATCGACGGCTTCCCAACTGGGATAGAATCCTGCTCGCGCGCGCGGAACGCCATGCACGCAACGCTCCGGGCACACGATTTCACGGTGTACCCAGGAGCCTTCAGCAACTATACGAACACGCTCGTATCCATCCCCTCGATCCTGAACCGCCGGCTACCCTCAAGCGAGCAGGAGTTTTCCTCGCAGCGAACGCGCGAGGGCGCGGTCGTCATCGCTCCAAACCAACTGTTCCAGGACTATCGCGACAAAGGATACGAGATCGTCGTCTATCAGCACCGATCCATCGACTATGCGGCCGGGGTTCCGGACGTAGATCGAGTGGTTGAATATACGGATCTGCTGAGCGGGCTCGAATACGTTCCCGGTTGGCGTTCGCGGTTTTGGTGGATCGTAGGAGACTACCAGGGCAGCGACCCGCTTCTTTCCATGGCTCGAGCGTTCCTGCCGTTTCGCTTACGCTACCGCAAGACAGGCCCCTTGGCAGTCCGGTCGATTTGGCCCGGCCCGCTGGCCGAAGACATCGCCCACAGCACCGAGAAAACACTGTTCTTTGTGCATCTCCTCATTCCGCACGAGCCGTACGTCTATCGCGCGGATGGCTCCGTGCGCGAGGTCTCTGAATGGGCCGACGACCATCCGATTCCTCCGGTCGATCGCACAACTTACCAGAGCCGCTACGAGCTCTATTGCGACCAGGTGGAGAGCTTAGCCCGCCAGCTCACCACGTTCCTGGAGGATCTGCGAAGCGAGGCATCGCTCGATGCGGCCACTATCGTCATCCACGGCGACCACAGCAGTAGATTACGCCTGCGCCGCGAGGATGCGGCTCCAGATGAGCAGTCGGAACAGCAGGATCGGCGCGATCAATTCTCGGCCCTGCTGGCCATCAAGAAACCCGGCGCGCAGGCAAGCCGCGACGTCCCCGGGAGCCGCAGCGTCTTGAGCTACCTTCTGATGGATTTCTACGGCGAGTCTGCCGGCGGTCCGCCGGGGGCCGATCATGTCTACAGATTTGACGACGGAGGGTTTCCTATCGAAGCGCCGGGGCATCCGGCAATGGGATCAAATTAGATGATGAGACTGGATTTTCTTGCGTATTTGGACCCTGTCAGCGGAAGCACGCTGTTTCAGCTCACCGTGGCGGGTCTGTTTTCTGTTCTGGCGACGGTCAGACTTTACTGGTCGCGGATCCGGAGCGTGTTTCGAAAAGACAATGCTCCAGCGGGGCGAGTCGGTCCGCCGAAGCCTTGATGAGTGAATGTTGCGCGGCAGCACGGTAGAAGAGTCTGCCGGCCTGACCAGGGCCATGCATCCGTGATCGTTGCTCACGCTACGCGGAACTCAGGCATTCACCGTTGGCGGGGTACCCGCACGAGGTCGCGCGTCTGTTCTAAGATTTCCGGCGGCAGGCGGCTTACCCGACTCGCGCAGAATCACGACCCGGAAAACGGTCCCCGATGGGCTCGTTTGGGCGATCTCGATCATGCCGCCGTGGACGCCGGCGATCCATTGGGCGATGGCGAGCCCGAGACCGGCTCCGCTCCCACGCCGCTCTGATCGACGGGTCCGGGACTGGTCGGCCCGGAAGAACCGTTCAAACACGTGCGGTTGCGCCTCGGCTGGGATCCCGGGGCCTGTATCACTCACATCGATCTGATAGGCCGGCTTCGCGTCGTGACGGATGGCCTTGACCTCCAGGTTCACCTTGCCGCCCGTCGGCGTGTACTTGACCGCGTTATCCAGAAGGATCATCACTAACTGGCGAATCATTCCTTCGTCGCCGCGACAGGGAAGCTCGTCCAGTTTGCCCGCAGTCACGCTGACGCCGGCCTGTTGGCCCAGCAGGCGAGCGGCGCGCAGACATTCCGCAATCGTCTCATCCAGGTAGAAGTCTTCGATCTCGATCGGATAAACGCCCGCGTCGGCCCGAGCCAACACCAGCATATCTTCCACGATCCGGTTGATCCGAACGAGTTGCTCGTCGATCGCCGCCAGCGCCTCCCGATACTCTTGCTCTGGGCGCTCCTGGCGGTCGAGGATTACCTGAGCAGCCGTGTGTGCAACGTAAATCGGCGTACGCAGCTCATGCGAGGAATCCGCCATGAATTGCCGCTGCTGAGAAAAGGACGTCTCCAGCCGGCCCAGGAGTTGATTGAACGTGGATGCCAACCGGCCCAGTTCGTCTTTGGCGTTCTGCACCGGGATTCTCTGGCTAAGGTCCTTGGAGCTGATCTGCGCCGCGGTATCGGACATCACCACGACCGGCGCAAGGCTGCGCTTCGCCAGCAAGAACCCTCCCACAGCAGCGAACAAAAGCGCCAGGGGAACGGAAAAGAACAGAATGCGGCGCAGATTTACGAGCCCGCTCTCCACCCCTTCCGTCGAGGCACAGGCGACGAACTCATAGTCGCCCTCCATCGGAATCGACACCGCCAGAATTGCTCGCCGCCACGGCTCCCCGTCTTCCTGATAGTCTGCGAAGCGAAGGTTGGTACTCGCGGCTTTCGGAGCCTCGGGGACCAAGCCGAACGGCCCGGGCTTCGCTGCAACCTCACGGCTCCCCTCATAGACTGCTAACGCGATTCCGGGAAACGCATCCCGATAAACGGTTCGGACAACACCTGCGAATTGTTGCTCGCCGGCCGGGTTCCCATTGTGTTCCTGAATTTCGTGCCGCAGGGAACGTTCCAGGATGTCAATGGAAGCAGCCAGTTCCCGGTCCAGGTTGCCGTATGCGCTCTGTGCCAGCAGCGCGTAGAGCCCGGCGCTGAAGGCGATCAGGATCACACACAACAGTCCGACGTACCACAATGTGAGCCGAAACCGTACCGAGCTGATCCCTAAATCAGGCATGCGCTTTTTGTTCAGCGTCTAAAACGTACCCTTCCCCTCTTCGCGTGTGCAACAAAGCCGGAGTGGCCTCCGATTCGATCTTACGCCGCAGGCGCTTGATATACACCTCGATCAGATTGGAGAACGGGTCGTAGTTCTCTTCCCAAACATGCTCGGAGATGTCCTCGCGACCTACGACTTCCCCTTTGCGCCGAGCCATGTACTCCAGCAGAGCGTACTCTTTCGCCGTCAGCCGGATGGGAAGTCCGCCCCGCGACACCACATGGGAGCGCGTATCGATCGTCAAATCGCCGACCTCCAGCACCGTATCACTGAGGGCCTCGCCCCGCCGCAGCAGCGCGCGAATCCGCGCCAACAGTTCCCGAAAATCGAATGGCTTGGTCAGATAGTCGTCGGCGCCGCAATCCAGTCCCGTGACGCGATCATCCACTCCAACGCGTGCCGTGAGCAACAGAATCGGCACATTGGATCCGGAGCCGCGCAATCTCCGGCAGACCTCCAGCCCATCCACCTCCGGAAGCATAATGTCCAGCAGGATGAGATCGTATTGGTTGACGGCGGACTTCTCCAGCGCCTCGGAGCCGTTCAGGGCAATGTCCACGGCGTAGGCCTGCTCGCGCAGCCCCTTGGCAAGCATGAGTGCCGCGTCTTTTTCGTCTTCCACTAACAGGATTCGCATCTAGGTCTCTCCAAACTGGCCATTGCCGCCCGGAGTCCCTCCCATATGAGGAAGTTGGACAGTAGGGGCGTCCTGGCTCCTGACGACGAGTTCTGGGGACACGGATGCGGATTCCTCCGCGGTCTCGTCTTGGTCCTTGGCCTGTTTTTTCGAGTCCGGGAATCCGCTCTGCGAGAACCAGGGATAGACGAGGGGCAAGATTAACAGCGTAAGCAGGGTCGATGTGATCAGGCCGCCGATCACCACGGTTGCCAGTGGTCTCTGCACTTCAGCTCCTGCCGACGTCGCGATCGCCATGGGCACAAAACCGAGGCTCGCAACCAAAGCCGTCATCAGCACGGGACGCAGACGCATCGCCGCGCCCTCCACCACGGCTTCCATGCAGGGCATCCCCCGATGGCGCAGCGTATTGATGTAGCTGACCATCACAATTCCATTCAATACCGCCACGCCGAACAGCGCAATGAATCCGATGGAGGCAGACAGGTTCAGATTCAGATGGCGCAGCCACAACGCCGCGATCCCGCCTACCAGCGCAAACGGCACGTTCAGCAGAATCAACAGCGACTGCGGAACCGATTGGAACGTGGCGAACAGCAATCCGAAGATCACCAGAATGGATGCCGGCAGAACGATCATCAAGCGCTGCGTCGCCCGTTCCTGATTCTCAAACTGCCCGCCCCATTGCATCGAATATCCGGCGGGCAACGTGACTGCCGCATCGACCTTCCGGCGCGCTTCGTCCACAAAGCTTCCCAGGTCCCGGCCTCGCACATTGGCCTGCACCACGATGCGGCGCTGCCCGTTCTCCCGCGTGATCAATTCCGGCCCTTGCTGCAGGTCGACGTCGGCCACCTGTCCCAGCATCACCCGCTCACCGCCCGGCGCCGAAAGCATCAGCTGACGCAGCTGATCCGCGTCCCGGCGATAGCTCTCCGGCATCCGCAACACGATGGCAAACCGCCGCTGGCCTTCAATCAAGTCACTCACATAACGGCCGCCCACGGCGGTTTCGATCATCTCGCGGACATCGGAGACGTTGAGCCCATAGCGCGCCAGTTGCTCGCGATTGACCTCCACATGCAACTCGGAAACGCCGGTGGTCATCTCCATCTGCTCATCGGCCGCGCCCGGAACCGTGGAAATCACGCGAAGCGATTCTTCCGCCAGCCGCTCCAGCTCCTGCGGATCCTCGCCAAAGATCTTAATCGCCACATCGCCTTTCACACCGGAAATCACCTCATCCAGACGCATGGCCATCGGCTGGGTAAAGCTATAAGCAACGCCGGGAATCGTATCCAGCCTCTCGGAGAGCTGATCGATCAACTCTTCCTTGGAGCCCATTGTCCATTCCTCGCGCGGCTTCAAGGCGACATAAACATCGCCCTGATAGACACCCATCGCCTCGGTCGCCAGATCCGGACGGCCGATCTTGGTCGTGACTCCGGTCACCTCGGGAAAGGACCGCACGACCTGCTCGACACGCGTGCTGATCTTGGTCGATTCGGTAAGCGACACTCCTGGCAATTTGCGCGTCTCAATGAGAATCGACCCCTCGTCCAGTTGCGGCATGAATTCGGTACCGATGTAGGCCAGCGAGCCCAGGCTCACCACCACCATGATCAACGCCACCGTCAGGGCCGGCAGGCGATGCCGCAGGAGCGTTTCCAGGAGCCGCTGGTAGCCACGGCGCATCCGATCGAACCAGCGCTCCTTGTGCTCCTTCATGCCGTGCCGGAACGTCGCCGCGGTCGCGGCCGGAACCACGGTTAAGGCGAACACCAGCGCGCCGAGCAGCGCAGAACACACCGTGATCGCCATGGGACGGAACATGCGGCCTTCTAGACCTTCCAGGAAGAAGATCGGCATATAGACCGCAATGATGATCGCCACCGCAAAGATAATCGGCCGTGCGACCTCATGCGCGCCGTCCCGGATCTCATCCAGAGGATCGTGCGGCCCCGTTCCTTCGGGATGCTGCAGCCGCCGGATGGAGTTCTCCATCATCACCACCGCGCCATCGACGATCATGCCGAAATCGATCGCGCCCAGGCTCATCAGGTTGGCGCTGATGCCGAACGCATTCATTCCCAGGAACGCCACCAGCATCGAGAGCGGAATCACCGCGGCCACGATAAGCGCCGCACGGAGGTTGCCCAGGAACAGCAGCAGCACCACGACCACCAGGATTCCGCCTTCCACCAGGTTGTGCTTCACGGTGTCGATGGTTCGGTCAATCACCTCGGACTGGTCGTAGAACGGCGTAATCTTCACGCCCGGCGGCAGGACGAGGGACTGAACTTTATCTTTGACCCGCTCGATGACTTCTTTGCCGTTCTCCCCCTTCAGCATGATCACCATGCCGGAGACCGTCTCTCCCTGCCCGTTGCGAAGCGTCGCCCCTTGCCGCTGCATCGGTCCGATCGTGACATCCGCGACGTCCCGCAACTTCACCGGCGTTCCCTCCCGCGCCGCCAGAACAATCTCCTCCAGTTCCGGGATCGTCTGCGCGCGTCC
>CAVXJP010000001.1:0-25399 GCA_963762135.1 Terriglobia bacterium | reverse complement strand
AAGGGTGGCGGGTGAATGGAAGTCGCGATCAGTTTGCGTCGTAGGTGACGGCTTGTGAGCGGGAGGGCCGGCTCCTTCAGTTCAGGCCTGAGCATCCACAAGTTAATCCTCGCCCCACGTCTAACCTCGCCCCACGTGGGGGCGCGATTGAAGTCTGGATCCACACGCAAGTTGGAGCGTTCGCGGCTTGCCGAAATCTATTTGAGCCTATGCACTCGGCGGGCCGGGGCGCCAGGACTCCGGTGCGGTTAAGCCGAGCGGTAACAGCCGAGCACGCGGAGGAAGTCCGCCATCTCGCCCAGGTGGCTGAGCGCGTTGCGTACGTTGGGGTCGTCCTGATTTCCAATGAAATCGACGTAGAACAGGTATTCCCAGGGCTTGCCGCGCAAGGGGCGCGATTCGATCTTGGAGAGGTTGAGGTCGCGCAGGGCGAAGGCGGCCATGGCGCGGAAGAAGGCTCCGGGGATGTTTTTTGTGGTAAATACCAGCGAGGTTTTCCAGGGTTTTTCGCGAGCGTCGCGGGGATTCCGGGGAAGAGAACCGCCCGGTTCCAACAGGAAAAAGCGGGTATAGTTTTGGCGGTCGTCCTCGATGCCTTTCTTGAGGATCTTGGCGTGGTAGGTCTCGGCGGCGAGCTCGGAGGCGATGGCCGCGGCGCCTTCCGGCTGCTGCTCCATGATCATCTTGACGCTGCCGGCGGTGTCGTAGAACGCTTCCCTCTGGATTTCCGGGTGCCCGGCGAAGAACTCCTGGCACTGGTTCAGAGCCACCGGGTGGGAGTAAACCTGGGTGACCTTTTGCGCGGTCATACCCGGCGGGCCGATCAGATTGTGGACGATCCGCACGTTGGTTTCGGCGGTGATGACGAAGTCATGCTTCAGCAGCAGATCATAGTTTTCGTGTACGGATCCATGCAGGGTGTTTTCGATCGGGATGACCGCGGCGTCGACCCTGGCGCCCGGTTTCTTCGATGCCAGCGCGGCGAAGACCTTGTCGAACCACTGATAGGGTTCCGGCCGGGCTCGTTTGCCGAGCAACTGTTGGATGGCCTGTTGGCTGAAGGCGCCTAGTTCACCTTGGAATGCGACTCGCATGAAGCTCCTATTCTAGCGGCCTGATCGTGAGAGCTGTCAGCGATCGCTTGCTGGAGCGGGGTCGGGTGCGCTGTGCATGGGGGAGAGACAGGTTGCAGTGCTGGCGCGCTCGGTGGGGTGGAGGAGGGGCGGTGTGCGTTGCGCTCCCGTACCGGTCGCGGTTCCGAAGGTACTGACCTGGTGTGCGGCTTATCTGTAATGGGGCGCGGTTTGGGCTGACGAGTTGAAGTCGGATGACGGGGTGGCGTTGCAGGGGCTGGTTTGTGGACGGCGCGGCTGAGGAGCCGCGCGCAAGCTGAACCTCGCCCCACACGGACCGCGGTTCTGAAGGTCGGACCTGGTGTGCGGTTTATCTGTTATGGGACTGGCAAGGCGAGGCATGGGCCCGATCCCCCTTGGGTTTGTGGGCAAGCCGTTGCCGACAGATGTTTACGCGCTCTCGTCCGGTTCGGGCCGCTGGGGGCCGTCCCAGCGCTGGGCGTCGGAGGCGGGCAGGCCGAGCAGGTCCAGCACGCGGTCGACGCTGTGGTTGATGAGGTCGTCGACCGTCTTCGGATCATTGTAGAAGCCGGGGATGGGGGGGGCGAGGATCGCGCCCATTTCGGCGAGCTGGGTCATGGAGCGGAGGTGTCCCAGGTGCAGCGGCGACTCACGGACCATCAGGATGAGCTTGCGGCGTTCCTTCAGCGTTACGTCGGCGGCACGTACCAGCAGATTCGAACTGATGCCGGAGGCGATGGCGCTCATCGTATGAATCGAGCAAGGCGCGATCACCATCGCGTCGGTCGGAAACGATCCCGAAGCCAGCCGGCACCCGATATCTTCGACTGAGTAGGAGTTCTGGGCCAGCTTCCGAAAATCTGCGGAGCGGAGACCCATCTCAAGATAAGCGGTTCTTTCGGCCGAGCGTGTTAGGATCAAGTGCGTCTCCACGCCAGAATCGTACTGAAGTTTCTCTAGAAGTCTGTAGCCGTAAACGATACCACTGGCCCCAGATATCCCGATAACTATCCGTCTTCGTGGATTCGTTTCCATTTGTGCTCCGATCTGCCCTAATAAGTGCGAGGCTAGTTCTGATTCTAGAACAAACTGGGTAGTACCACTGGTTGCTGCTTGGTAGTACTTACCGCTATAATCGAAACCACACGAGGGGTACACTCGCGTAACTGATTGAAGCGCCGAAAGGTTTTGTTCCCAAGATGGGGGATGCCGGGCAGAAACTCAAGCGAGCCCGAGAGCGGCTTGGACTAACATATCGAGAAGTTGAGGAAGCCAGTCAACGCATCGCGAAGGCGCGAGGCAGTGACGAATATACGCTTGCCTTGAGTCGGCTGGCCGATATTGAAAATCGGCAGGTCGTCCCCAGTTTGTTCAGACTGTATACGCTTTCAGCGATCTACCGTATCGAAATCACTGAACTGCTGGAGTGGTACGGGCCCGACGTCCGGAATCTTCCCGCGGATGCGGCGATGATTCGGCACAGCAACACGCATCGCGTCGGGTTCCAGACGGCGATCGGAGAGGCGGACCTGCCGATTGCGATCGATCCGGTGATCAACTTCGATGAAACGCAGTTTTTCAGCCGCTTTGTTCAGCAGTGGGGCAAGATTCCGCTGTTGCTGCTGAACCACATGGATGTTCGCCACAACACTTATGGGTTCATCGGGACCACGGACGATTCGATGGATCCGATTCTGCCGCCGGGCTCCCTGGTGGTGATTGATCAGAGCCGGCGGCGGGTGGTTTCTTCCGGCTGGAAGTCGGAATATGATCGCCCCCTCTATTTTCTGGAGCATAGGGACGGCTATCTATGTGGATGGTGTTCCCGATTGGGCGGCAACTGACGGTGATCTTCCATCCGTCCTCGACCAAGTGTCCGGTGGTTTTTGAGTACCCCGACGAGATTGAGGTGATCGGTCAGGTCACGCACGTCGCGATGACGATTGACCCGGTGCTCCGGCCGCGGCCCGACTAGCGCCGCGCAATAACTGTTCCATATCCTTCACAAAATGGGTCCGGGAGGCTCTTCCGGTTTTGTCCGGAATACAGTGCAGGTAGCCCTCCGATTCCATCCAGTAGCCAATCACCACCTCTTTGTTGGCATCCAGCGAACCTAGATACGCCTCGAAGTCCTCGCGCCGCTCTTTGAGGGGCAGGTTCAGCCACTCCCGAAACAGCTGGCGGTGACTTTTGCTAAGGACCTCCATGCTTTGCTTCTGCCCAAAGGCGGAGGCGAACCCGTGATGCCGGTATACGCCTGTATTTGGATCGCGAAGCGACGCCAGATACATCAGCTGGCCGAAGCGGGTAGGGATCTGGGAGATGGTGCGCTTAAACAGATTGCCGCTGGGGGACCGGTCCAGCAGAGCACGCGCTCTAAGTCTCTGCATTTCCTAAGTAAACCTCCTGGCGGCCCGCTTTCGGCGAGCGTGCGCATCCTTTGATTATTCTATTCCAAATTCGATAGGCCGGGGAGTTTCTCGTGTCCGGAAGGGGTGTTCTGATTTCGGAACACCTGGTTCGACAACGGAATATCCAGGCATAGACTTCCTATTCTCCTGGAGAGGCTAACGGAAAGACAGCTAGCCGTTTAGGAGAGGTATCTATGCCAAAAACTTCGTTTCTGACCAAGCTAGTGTTGGTGGTCATGATCGCGGCCATCGTGCCATTTGCCGCTTCGGCGCAAGAATACATGTGCGCCCCAGGGAGCTGCACCCAATATTGTCCGCCGGGAACCTATGACTGCACGAGCCAATGGATGGGGGCCTCGTACGATAACTTTATGATCGCCATGTATATGTGGGCGTCGGGTTATACGGTGACCGCCTGTTGCTATTGACGGTGCTGGGTTTTCGCTTCCGGATCCGGGTTGATCTCTTTTGGGGTGGCCGACGGCCACCCCGCTCCGGCATCGGATAAGCAAGTGTAAGTGTGTAAGAAGAATCGTGATACACTGATCGCGGGCGGGTTCTGTGGACGCCCCTTGAAGGCGTATGATGATCGCGGCGGGTTTCGCAAATCTCCTCAACGAACCCTGGACCCAGGTCAATGTGGTCTTGCTGTTGATTTTGATCGCCCGGCTCGCGTGGTTGGGCGTCGGCCGGCGCTACCCCCAACTGCTCGCCTTTCTGGTGATCGAAGCCATTCTGAAGACCCTTCAACTTTCTTTGGGCGGGACGGCATCCCAGCGGGCGGTGAGTTCCGTTGTCATCGACGTGATCAACACCGTTGTTTTTATCCTGGTGCTGCGCGAGATGCTCTCGAATGTATTTGCCGAGCACCAGGCCATCGCCGCGTTTGCCAGGCGAGTTTCCCTATATCTCCTGGTCGGAGGTGTGGGGATTGCGGTCGTGAGTCTCATCATCGATCCTGTTTTAGGGAAGGCGGACGTGCACTGGATCGATCAATATTATGCGGTGATGCGTTCGCTCTATACCGCTGGGCTGGCGCTGGCGTTGATCGCCGTGGGTATGACGGCGTGGTTCCCGCTGCGCCTGAAGCTCAATGTTTCGGCGATTCTGTCGGGATGTGTGCTGCTCATGGTGATCAAATGCGTCGGTTTTTATAGCGTCAATTGGGATCCGGAACTGGTGGGAATTGGCGCGGTGACACGGATGTTCGTCAACCTGTGCTGGACTACCGCCCTGATCTGGTGGACCGTCCATTTGAACCCGGCGGGGGAAGTTGCCATGGTGAAGACCGGATTGGTGTGGGATTCGAATCGCGCGGCGAAGTTAACGGCGCAACTGCAGGGAATTAACGCCCGGTTGGATTCCGCATATTCGGGGAATTAATTGTGTATACTAGTTTCGTTTAGCGGAACCTCCGCGGGATTTACCAAGGATGAACGAGCTATCGATTCTCTTGATTGCCTTGTTGTTGGTGGCGGGGCCGTTGGTGTGGATGTCGATCCGCCTGGCGGCATACCTTCCGGGAAAAGCGCCTCTTCCGGTGGATGACGGGCCGTTTGACCCAGACTATTATGCGCCCATGCAGAATCTGCTGAGCGGCGCGGATGAAGAAGATCTCGCAGATCATGGAGCCACGCCGCAGGAAATCGCTGCATTTCGCGCGGATCGTCGCGACTTGCTGCGTTTATATTTGCGGGAACTGGCCGGGGATTTCCACGGGCTTCACGCGCAAGCCCGGGAACTGATCGCCGTGGCTCCCGAGGAGCATGCCGATCTGGTTGGCCTGATGCTGCAGCAGCAGGTGCGGTTCTGGCTGTGTCTGCTGCAGATTGAGTTTGATCTCACCGCCGAACATATCGGGCTTCATCATGCCGATCCGGCGCGGATCCTCGGTGTAGTTGGTCAGCTTGGGCGGGAAGTGGCCCGGGCGACGGCGATACCGGGTCCGGTTCCGGTGGCGTAGCTCGCCGGTGGCGTAGCTCGCCGGTGGCGAAGCTCGCGTTGCTCGCGGGGCATGGCCCCGCGCCACGTCCAGCCGGCGCCGATTTGTTCTCTCTCCTGGCGGTGCGTGGCCTCGCGCCACGTCCTAGAGAGAACGGCGGCGTATCTTAAAGCAAGTGCTTCAGGAGTTGCTGCACTTGCTCAAAGCCTTGAAAGGTCCGTTCCTCCTGCTTGAATGCACGGGTGTGGACGCAGCGCCGGCTGCCCCTCTGCTCGGCGGGATGCTTGATGTGGAGCATCTCATGAAACAACACATATTCGACCGCGAGGCGGGGGACGTCGGGGCGGTCTAACTCTCGGCTGAGGACGATGGTGTTGTGGATCGGGTCGTAATGGCCGAGCAGGGTCTTGGACGTTCGCTGGCTCCAGCCAAGGTTGGGGCGGGGCATCAGTCCGAAGAAATATTTTAGGTTCAGCTCCTCGAACAATTCATTGAGGTTGTAGTGGGCTCCATCGGGGGCCTCCACGCGTTTTCTGCCGCGGATGCCACGGATACGCTCCAGATCGCGGCGAACGTCGGGACGCTTCAAATACTGGCGGTAAAGCCGATTGCTGGCGATGGGAACCTGGCAGCGGCATAGTTTGGCGACCAGGATTTCGGCCAGCGCCTGATGGACTTCGTCCGGGGCGGGGGCCAGCACGTCGCTGATCTTTACCTCCAGGATTCCTTTTTGCAGCCGGATCCGTGCGCTGGCGCTGGCATACCGGCGAAACCGGATAATCACCTGGGGCGGATGCGCATCCGGCTTGAGACGGGTGAAGATTGAGAGATAGTGGGCCTCCAGCGTGGGAGGGTCCGGTGCCGGCGACCGTGCAATTCTAAGCTCCGCGCTCTCGACTTGCATTCCTCCCGAATGTAACACTAGAGAGGTTCCTCTGAACAGCAAGCAGCCGCTTGCCCAGGGGGACCCATGTAGAAGATCTGAAGGAGATTCGTTTGCCCGGGGCCAAAATTACCGCTGTGGGATGCTATACGCCACAGCGAATCCTGAATAATGCCGACCTCGAAAAGATGGTCGATACCAACGACCAGTGGATTCTGGAACGGACCGGAATCTCGGAGCGGCACATCGCGGACGCCAATGAGGCGACATCCGATATGGCGGTGGAGGCAGCCAAGGCGGCCCTCGCCGCGCGCGGCGCCGATGCATCGGAGATCGACGCGATTCTGGTGTGCACGGTGACGCCCGACATGCTGTTTCCGTCGACGGCCTGCCTGGTGCAGGACCGGATCGGCGCGAATCATGCATGGGGTTTCGACCTGATCGCCGCCTGCTCGGGATTCGTGTACGGCCTGACGACCGGCGCGCACCTGGTGATGGCCGGGACGCACAAGAAGGTGCTGGTGATCGGCTCGGACAAGATGTCCAGCATCGTCGATTACACGGACCGGACCACGTGCGTCCTGTTCGGCGATGGCGCCGGGGCGATGCTGGTGGAGCCGACCGAAGACGGGGAGCCGAGCAACTTCCTCGGATTTCAGAACGAGATCGACGGTTCCGGCGGGGACTTCCTGAAGATGCCGGCCGGGGGGAGCCGTATGCCGGCCTCGCATGAGACGGTGGATCAGCGCCTCCACATGGTGAAGCAGGAAGGCCAGCAGGTGTTCAAGTTCGCGGTCCGCAAAATGTATGAGGTCTGCCAGGGGCTGCTGGAGAAGCACGGGCTGACGGCGAAGGACGTGAAGCTCCTGATTCCGCACCAAGCGAATCGGCGCATCATCAACGCCACCGCCGAGCGGCTGGGCATGTCCGAGGAACAGGTGATCATCAACATCGACCACTTCGGCAACACGACGGCCGCCACGATTCCGCTGGCGACCGGTGAGGCTCTGGCCCAGGGCAAGTTGCACAAGGGCGATCTCGTGCTGTTTGCCGCGGTGGGCGCCGGCTTCACCGTGGGCGCGAATCTGTGGCGCTGGGCGTATTAGCGCCGGCTGTTTCGTTCTGAAGGCGTGACTAGGGCTGTTGTTGGTCGGCCTGCGGCAGCTCGATTTCCTTCGGCTGCGCATCGCCCCCGATGATCCGCACCACGCGCGGTTTGGGCTTGGCGGGTTGGGTTTCCGGACGGGCCGGTTGCGTGGAAGGCTGTTGGGCGCCGGGCTGCGTGGAAGCCTGAGAGGCCTCCTGGGCGCGCGAGGTCCGGGCCGATCTTGTGGTGGTGGGCGCGGACGGTGTCGCGCCGCCGGGATCGCCTCCAGGATTCAGGGACGCGGCGAGTTCCCGCTCGGTCAGGTCCATCTTCACCAGGACCATCTTTCCGCCTTGCTCGTCGACTTTGACGTCGAGTTCCCGGGACATCGGTCCCATGCCGCTCACCGACTGGCGGAGATAATCCATGATGTCGACCGCGTGCGGGACGGTGTCGGCGGTGATGCCGGCCACCAGGTGCAGGCCCTGCCACAGGGAAACGCTGCCCTCGAAGGCTTTGGCCTGGACCGATAGCGGAACGAAGAGGCTGGCCAGCGGGTCCGGGAACTGATTGGAGACGGCCCACAGGTCTTCCTGGGAATATTTGGCGGCGGTGGCCAGCAGCGGCGTATAAGGACGCTGGGCGCTGGTGGGCGTCTCGTCCTCTTCGATCTCGGTGCCCGGTTCAGCTTCCCGCGTGGCGGTGCGGTATTGGCCGCGCTCAATGGCGTCTTCCAGGGTCCGGGGAAAGCCGAGCAGGATCAGGTGGTCGTCCAGGCGCGCGATGCTGAGCTCTTCGGCGTCGGCGCTGATCCAGGTGTCGACGCCGCGATAGGTGCCGCGCCGCATGCCCGCATTGGATGCCTGTTGCGAAACGAGGTTGGCGGGGAAGACGCCGTACTCGATGGCGAGAAGCTCCGGCGAGGAGATCAGGATCTGATCGGCGCTGCTGAGGATCGGGATGTTGGGGAATCGCAGGCTGCCGCCGGGACGCAACTCGCCGGATACCGCGCCGGCAAACGGAGTGCCGCGCAGATTGTTCCAGCGGATCCCGACCAGGGCGGTAGCTTCCGGGGAAGCATAGGTCCACCAGGCGGGATGAGATTGCGCCAGGGCCGAGGCCGGCAACAATCCGGCGATCAGCATCGCGGCGACGGCATGAGTTCGGAGCGTCATTCAGTAAAAAGATCGGAGGTTACGCGCGCTCTCCGCAGATATCGGTAAGAGTTACAGCCTTCCGAAGTCTCTCCTACGATACCGAACAATCGCAAGTGCTTCAAAATACGTTGTTCGATCCTGAATAGCAGTTTGGCACACTGATTGCCTTTTTGGGGAACATGGAGAAAAACGAGTACGCCAATGCTTTTGAGAACGGATTTGCCGCTACGCGCCGGTTTCTGTTGTCGCGCGGGGCGAAGCTCGAGGAAGCTGATGAGATCGCACAGGCTGCTTGGGCGCGAGGTTGGGAATACCGCGACCAATTGAGGGATCCGTCGCTGGTGGGTTACTGGGTGAATTCCATCGCCCGCAACCTGTTCCGCGCCCGTTTCCGGACCGCGCCGATGGCATCGCTGGAGCATATCGAGCCTTCCTATCATATGGGGCTGGAGAAGACGGTGGAGTTGAACCGGATGCTGGAGCGCTGCTCGGAGCGGGATCGCGCGCTGCTCGAAAAGAGCCTGGACGGATACTCGGCCGAGGAGATCGCCAAGAACGAAGGCATCAGCTCCACCGGCATTCGCGTGCGCCTGCTGCGGATTCGGCAGTCGCTGCGGCAGGATCTGGCGCTGGCCGCCTGATCGCTGCAGTAAACAAGTTCCTCAACGCGTAGAGCGACTCGATACTTTGAGTTCGCTCTCGGAGCGCCGCCGGATGGCCCTGCACCACCTGATGAATGTCAGGTCGGCTATCCGGCGGCTTTTTTCTTTGGGGGGCCGGGGTTCACCCGGCGGGAGCGTTCTGCTCGCATCCGTCCCGGCTTTACTCAGCAGCCGGTCATAATATTTCGGCAGAGCCGCTATGCGTGCTTGGGGTTCGAATGGCGGCTAACGCCATACACCCAGTGGCGCGGACATCTCCTGCCCGTGTTCGCCGGGCCTGGAGCCCCGGCGCTACTCGAAGCCCCGGCGTTACTCAGAGCCCCGGTGCTACTCTTGGCTTCTAGTTCGTGGTTTCTGGCTCCTGGATTTGGATATCTCCTAAACTAAAATTTGCTCTACGTCCAAAACGTTTCCAAGGCATATCGTCTCTACCGCCGGCCGCTGGACCGGCTGGCCGAGGCGATTCCGTTCATGCCGCACCGGGAACCGAAACAGTTCTGGGCGCTGCGCGATGTGAATCTCACGGTCGAGCGCGGCGAGATCCTGGGCGTGGTGGGTCCGAACGGCAGCGGGAAGTCGACGCTGCTGCAGATCGTCAGCGGGATCCTGGAGCCGACCCGGGGACGCGTCCGGGCCGAGGGACGCATCGCGGCGCTGCTGGAGCTTGGGGCGGGGTTCAATCCCGAGTTCACCGGCCGGGAAAACGTGTTTCTGAATGGCGAGATCCTGGGGATCTCACGCGCGCAGATGCAGCAGGTGTTTCCCGCCATCGAACGCTTTGCCGAGATTGGCGACTTCATGAATCGCCCGGTGAAGGAATACTCGAGCGGGATGTACGTGCGGCTGGCGTTTTCGACCGCGATCCATGTCGACCCCGAGATCCTGATCGTGGATGAGGCGCTGGCGGTGGGCGATGCGATTTTCGCCAATCGCTGCATCCAGAAATTCGAGGAGCTCAAGGAGCGGAAGGTCACCGTCCTGTTCGTCTCGCACGATTTGGGGCTGGTGAAGCGGTTGTCCGATAAGGCGGCGCTGTTGGTGGATGGGCGGGTTGCGGCCTACGGGAAGCCGTCGGAAGTGGTGAACCGGTATGTTGGGTTTGTCCTGGAGCGTCAGGAACGTGAGAACGCGGGCGTGAATCGCTTGAGTCATGCTGCCGGCGAAGGCGGGGCTTTTCGGCACGGCGACGGTGCCAGCCTGATTGAAAAGGTCGAGCTGCTGAACGGCGCAGGGGAGCGCGCGCTCAGCCTGGAGCCGGGCGAGCCGGTGACGATCCGCATCTGCGCGCGGGCGACGAAGGCGCTGGAGGATCCGGTGGTGGGCGTGTTGATCCGCAATCGGCTCGGCATTGACGTCTTCGGGACCAATACGCGCATTGAGGGCGTCGAGCTCGGGCCGGTGGCGGCGGGCGAGGCGTTCGAGGTCGAGTTCGGATTCGATTGTTCGCTTACGCGCCAGGACTACACGCTCACGGTGGCGACCCAGTATCGGGAAGGCTACAGCCAGGATTGGCTGGACGATGCGTTGCAGTTTTCGGTGGTGGATACGCGCGAGGTCGCCGGGCTGGCGAATTTCAAGACGCGCGTGGAGTGGCGGCGCGTTTCCGGGTAGCGGCGGCAAGAGATCGGGGGGAATGGCATAGATGAAGATCAGTGAGATGCAGGCGGCTCTGAAAGAGGAAGGACTCGATGGGTGGCTGTTTTTTGACCATCATCGTCGCGATCCGATCGCCTATCGGGTGCTGCAGTTCACTCCGGGCTCGTCGGTGACGCGGCGCTGGTTTTACTACATTCCGGCCGAAGGGGAGCCGGTGGGGCTGGCGCACAAGATTGAGCCCGATACGCTGGGTCCGCTGCCCGGAAAGATCACGCACTACGCCGGCTGGAAGGATATGGTCGGCGGGCTGCAGGAGATGCTGGAAGGGGCGGGGAAGATCGCCATGCAGTTCTCGCCGAACTGCGCGGTGCCGTACGTTGCGATGGTGGATGCCGGAACGGTGGACCTGGTGCGGCAGTTGGGCGTCACGGTGGCGACCTCAGCGAATCTGATCCAACTGTTTGAGTCGCGGTGGAGCGAGAAACAACGCGAGAATCACTTCGCCGCCGGAAAGCTGGTGGATCAGGTGCGGACCGAGGCGTTCGGGCTGATCACCGAAAAACAGCGGCTGGGTGAGCGGATCACGGAGTTCGAGGTCAAGCAATTCATCCTGGATCAGTTCAAAGAGTACGGCTTGTTTACCGATCATGGGCCGGACGTGGCGGTGAATCGGAATGCCTCGAATCCGCACTACGACCCGACGCAGGAGAGCTGTTCCGAGATCCGCCGCGGCGATCTGGTGCTCATCGACATGTGGGCGCGGCATGACCGGCCCGATGGGGTTTACTACGACATCACCTGGACGGGCTTTTGCGGCGAGCAGCCGCCGGAGAAGATCCAGAAGGTCTTCGAAGTGGTGCGCGATGCGCGGGATCAGGCCATTGCCTTCGTGAAGAAGTCGGTCGAGGCGGGGGATTCCATTTCCGGCTATCAGGTGGACGACGTGGCGCGCAATCACATCCGCGAGGCCGGCTACGGCGATTATTTCTTCCACCGCACCGGGCATTCGATCGGCTATGAGGTGCACGGCACCGGCGCGAACATGGACAACCTCGAAACCCATGACGAGCGGCGCATCATTCCCCGAACCTGTTTTTCGATCGAGCCGGGGATCTACCTGCCGGAGTTCGGCATCCGCAGCGAAGTGAACGTGTTTGTGGATGAGGATACGGCCTTCGTCACCGGAGCGTTGCAGAAACAGCTGCTGGTGATTTGATGGACGTGATTTGATGGGCGTGATTTGAACGACTGCTGCTTTAGGCGGCGTCGCCGCCTGCGCTTCGCACCAGGATCACCGTCACGTTATCGGGAGCTCCCTTGGCGCGGGTTTGCTCGATGAGCTTGCCGCAGCGTTCTTCCATGGTTCCGGGCTCGGCAAGGATCGCCTGGATCTCGTCGTCGTTCAGCACGCCGTGGAGGCCGTCGGTGGAGAGCAGAATTTCCGTGCCGGGCTCCACGCGGATCTGGTAGAAATTGACGCGCAGCGGCTGCGAGACGCCGATGGCCATGGTCAGCACGTTGCGCATCCGGTGCGTGCGAAGCGTCTCATCGTCGAGCCCGATCCGGCGTCCGACTTCGTTGACCCAGCTTTGATCCTCGGTCAGCGGTTCCAGCTTTCCATTCGCGAAGCGGTAGGCGCGGCTATCGCCGACACTGGCGATCAGGAAGTCCTGGCCGGTGCCGTTTTGTTCCAGCAGCGTGACCAGCGTGGTTCCCATGCCTTCGCGCGCCGAACTCTCGGAAGCCGCCTGATGGACGGTCTGATTGGTGTGTTGGACGGCGGTGATGAGCTCTTCCTGGTTCATCTTGCCGCCGGCATCGGCGACCGCTTGCGACATGGTCTTGACGGCGAGCTGCGAGGCGAGTTCGCCCGCCTGCGCGCCGCCCATGCCGTCCGCCACGATGAATAAGCCGACCTCGGGAGCGACAAGGAAGGAATCTTCGTTATTGGTTCGAACGCAGCCGGGATCCGTGGCGCCGAATGCTTGGACCATGAGTTTTTCGATTATACCGTTCGGCAGGGGCTTGTCGACGAGGGTACGTCGTCACTGGCCGGCGGTCTCCTGAAGTTGGCTTACGGCAGTGGGAACCGTGCGCTTGATGCGCTCAATCTGTTCCAGCCGATCGTCGCCCAGACTATCGGAAGGGCCGTACTCGGCCAGGGCCCGCTCGTAGAGCAACCGCGCGACCGGAGTGTCTTCGATTTCGAGCAGACGGGCGAAGCCATCAGCCGCGGCCGCGAACTGTCCGGTCTTCCACAACGCGTAGGCGGCGTTGAAGCGGTAGTCGGGATCGTTCGGATATTGCAGCGCGAGTTCCCGCAAGTTGGCCGCGGCGAACGGCAGGTCCAGCCAGGATTCGGCGACGGCGAGATTGTTGCGGACCTCGGGGCCGGGTGCGACGTTGAGCATTTCCTGAAAGATCTCTTGAGCGCTCTCGGCGTCACGGGCTTCCAGCGCCTGGACGCCGTGCATGAACAGCGCCGCCGGGTAGCGGGGATCTTCGGGGCTGACCTGCTCCAACCATTGCGCGGCCCGCGTGTACCACTGGCGCCGATAGAGCATCTGCCCCAGAGCGAACGCCGCCGAAGTAAAGTTGCTGTCGGCCGACAACGCCTGACGCCAATACCGCTCACGGGTGTCCGGATCGATCGCCAGCAGGCCACGTGCATAGAGTTCCTCGGCATCGAGCCGGCGCTTGGGGAGCCTTTCGAGATACGCCGTGACGTCCTCGGGCGATGGGAAGGCGGGATCGGTGAGTTGCGCGTCGTTCTTGATCGCGCCCTGGAGCGCCGCGCGAGCCTGCAGACTGGCGCGAACCTCCAGACGAATCAGGTCGGTTAGGGTTCCCTGGCCGGAAAACATCGGCCCTCGGGCCAGCCCGTCGAGGTCGATGATGCGAGCTTCATAGCTCAGCCGGGCCTCCAGCGTGCTGCCGCGTGGCTCGGGTTGGAGCACGACGCTGCCGGTGAGGATCCGATTGGCGCCGAGGGTTCGCGCTATGCCGAACGCGGCGGCATTGGAAAGCGCGGTTCCATAGGGCAGGCCGAGCTCGGAGGTCGCGTCTCGCGTCTCGATGTACAGCGCCACGCCGATTCCGTTGCGCATCAACTCTTCCCGGATGCGCTGGGCGAAGCTGGCCCCGATCCAGTTCACGTCGCCTGTCCAGTGAGTGGATTTCGGCATGGACGACGGCGCTTCGGAGGGGGAGTCGACGATGACCTGGAACGGCAGCACGACTGTGACGGGCGAGGCAGCCGGTTGCGCTACGACCGTCGTAATCAGGGTCGTTGCCAGGCTCGCCAGGAAAAGGTAGGCCGGAACAGATCGCAGCACAGAATGCATCGGGGCTCCATCAGTCTAACCCGGATCCAGGAGTAACCAGCTTCCGCACCAGCGCGCGGGCCTGGCGGATCACTCCGGGGTCGGCGCCGAAGCCGGCGAGCCAGACGATGCGCTGGTCGCGGCGGAACCAGGTCCGCTGGCGCTTGGCGTATTGGCGCGTTTCGATCTCCACGGACTCCATCGCCGCAGCGGACTCCATGTCACCTTGGATGCATGCCAGCGCCTGGCGGTAGCCGATCGCCTCGAACGGTTTTTCTTCGCCCGTCAGGCCCGTGGCGAGCAACCCGCGGACCTCTTCCATCAGCCCTTGCGCAAACATCTTCGCGGTCCGCTGCCGGATCACCTCGGCGAGTTTGGCGCGGTCCGGATCCAGCCCGATCTGGAGGACGCGAAATCCGGTGAGTGCGGTCGCGGTTTCCGGGGAAGGCCGCGCGGCTCCGGTCAACAGGCGGATTTCCAGGGCTCGGATCTGCTTCTGGAGGTCGGCGGGAGAGATCACGGTGGCGGCGTCGGGCGCCAGCCGCCCGAGCAACCGGTAGAGGCTCCCCGGGCGCCGCTGCTCACGCCCGAGGAGTCGCGCGCGCAACTCCTCATCGCGGCCCGGCAACGGAGGCAGCCCGTCCAGAAACGCCTTGAGATAGAAGCCGGTTCCGCCGGTGAGGATCGGAAGCCGTCCGCGCGAGGCCACTTCCCGGGCGACCTCCCGTGCCATTCGGCAATATTCGCCGGCAGAGAAAACCTTGCCCCCCTGCAACACGTCTAACCCTATGACATCCATTAAATGATGAGGGATGTCGCGGCGTTCCGCGGGCGAAGTTTTCGCCGCGCCAATGTCGAACCCCTGATAAAGTTGTACGGAATCAAAATTGACAATCTCGCCACGAAACTGCAGGGCCAGATCCAGAGCCAGATGGGATTTCCCGGAAGCCGTGGGTCCAGTCACAACCAGCAGCGGTGGCGAGCAGTCGTTGGAGCCGTCGGAGTCCATGTTTCGCCATCGTAACCCGATCGGAAGCTAACCGATGCATAAGCCGATATACTGGATGGTGGGTTGGACCAATAATTCAGTCTTCTCAGCGAGTTCCGAACTCCGCCGAGGGCTTGAGATGGGAGTGAAAGAAAGCAGATGAAGCGGAATCGGAACCCTTTGTTGTTGATCTTCCTGACGGCTTCCTCTTTGCTGGTGGCACAAGCCCCGGCCGAGCGGAAAGCGGACGCGTCCAGCGGCGAATCCTACTATCAGTACACGCTTGCCCATCTCTACGGGCAAATGGCCGCCGAGAGCGACGATCCGGGCAGCTATATCGACAAAGCGATCGATGCCTATAAGGCGGCCATCAAGGCCAATCCTCGTTCGGCGATGCTGGCCGAGGAGCTTTCCGATTTCTATGTCCAGGCCAACCGGGCGACCGAAGCGCGGGACGAGGCAGAAAAAGCCATCTCCAAAAATCCGGATGATCTTGCCGCGCATCGCATTCTGGGCCGTTTGTATGTCCGCCAGTTGACCGACCGGAATAACAACCGTCCGCAGGCCAATCTTTTGGGACGCGCGATTGAGGAATACACGGCCGTCACGCGGCTGGATCCGCAGGATGTGGATTCGCTGGTGCTGCTGGGCCGCCTGCACCGGATCAATGAAGAGAACGATGCCGCTCGGGATGCCTTCGACAAGGCGCTGGGTATCGACCCCGACAACGAAGACGCGCTGACCGATCTCGCCGCGTTGTTCATGCAGATGGAAGACGTGGAAGCCGCTACGGAATTATATGAGCGGGTCGCGCGCAATAATCCGACCTCGGCCAGCCTGCAGCGTCTGGCGAGCGCCTATGAGCAGATGGGCGAGCCCGGACTGGCGGCGGAAACGATCCGCCAAGCCTTGGCGCTGGAACCGCCGAATGCGGACCAGCTCCGGGAAGCCATGGCGCGGGACTTGGTATTGGCCGGCCAGCCGGAACAGGCGGCCGAGGCGTTCTCTGAGATCGCCAATGCGGATCCGGAAAACGTGACGGCTCGGCTCACGGCGATTCAGATTTTTGCGGAAGCCGGCGAGATGAATCGCGCCCGCCAGGAACTGGATGCGGCGCTGGCACGGGATCCGGAGAACACCGACATCCGTTATGCCGAGGTCGCCGTGCTGCAGGCCGAGGGTCGCGTTCAGGATGCGGTGGCGAAGATGCAGAGCCTGGTGGACGATACCGCGCGGAATGTCTACACGACGACCGAGAAACAAAACCGTTCGAATCTGCTGGAGCGGCTCGCGGAACTGCGCCAGTACGGGGACGAGACCGATGATGCGGTCGCGGCCTATCGTGAAATTATCGATCTGCTGCCGGAGCAGGCTCCTCAAGTCGAGACGAAGATCATTGATGCCTATCGCGTCGGCAAGCGCTATGAAGCCGCCGAAGAGGAAGCGGACAAGGCGGTGAAGGATTGGCCGGATAACCGCCCGCTCATCATGACCCGTGCGCTGCTGCTCGCCGATCTTGGCCGGGTCGACGAAGCCGCCGACAGCCTGATGCCGTTGATGGACGGCACCGATGACCGGGGAACGTATCTTGCGCTGGCCGAGGTCTACGACAAAGGCAAGCGTTGGGAGCAGGCCGAAGTCGGCGCTGGACGAAGCCGAATCGCTTTCGCTGCTGGACGACGAAAAGATCGGAGTGTGGTTCATGCGCGGCGCAATGTTTGAGCGCAAGAAGGACCTGCCAGCCGCGGAAGCCGAGTTCCGCCGCGTGCTGGAGCAACGTCCCAACCACGCGCCGACCCTGAACTATTTGGGCTACATGCTGGCCGATCGCGACGTCCGCCTGGATGAGTCGCTGCAATTGATCGAGGCCGCCTTGAAGCGGGAACCGAACAATGGCGCCTATCTGGACAGCCTGGGTTGGGTGTACTACCGCATGGGCCGTTACGCGGAGGCCGAGGAAGAGATTCGCAGGGCCGTCGACGTCACTCCGGCCGATCCGACCATGTTCGATCACTACGCCGATGTACTGCTGGAGCGCGGTAAGTTGAACGAGGCAGTGGCCGCCTACGAAGAGGCGCTTCGCCAGTGGCAGGCGAGTTCCCCGGCCGATCAGGATCCTACGCTGATTCAGGAAGTCCAGAAGAAGCTGGACGCGGCGCGGCAGCGGTTGCAGCATCCGTAAACTCCCCTGATTGCGCGCGGCGCAGGACGCAACGCTAAAGTCGTAACCTTCCGCCGGAGGACCGGTTGCGTCTTCGCCTTTGTTCGCCTATGGCGCGCGGTTGTGTCCATCTTTGTTCGTCATTCTTCATCAGCCTTCGGCATTGTTCATTAGGGATGAACATATCCGCTGCTAAACTGTGGGAAATGACGTCTGTCCGTGTCGGTTCGGTCGCGATTGCCTGCCTGGTGGCGGCCTCGTTTTCCTCCCCTGCTTTCGCGCAGGGAAGTCTTGCTTCCGAACAACCAAAGTTGGTGCTGGGCATCGTTGTCGACCAGTTCCGATACGACTATCTGACTCGCTTTGAGCCGGAGTGGAACGGCGGTCTGCGGCGCCTGCTGGACGAAGGCGCGGTCTTCACGAATGCCAACTACAACGCCGCGCCGACGGTGACCGCGGTAGGACATTCGACCTTCCTCACGGGTGCGACGCCGTCGGTGAGCGGCATTGTCGCCAATTCCTGGTACGACCGCGAGACCGGGTCGGCGGTCGAAAGCATCACCGATTCAGAAGTCGCGATTTTGGGTGGCCAAGCCGATGGGGCCTCGCCACGGCGCCTGCTGGTTTCCACCATCGGAGATGAACTGAAGCTATCCGGCCATGGCGGCAAGGTAATCGGCGTATCGCTGAAGAACCGGGCCGCGATCCTGCCTTCCGGACACATGGCCGACGGCGCGTATTGGACCGACAACCAGGCCCATTTCGTCTCCAGCACCTATTATTTCGACGCGCTGCCGGAGTGGGTTGAGCAGTTCAATGCTTCCGATCCGGCGAAGGCGTGTTTGGGGCTCGAGTGGGCGGGCGGCACGCTCCCATCCAAGGAAGATCCCACCTTCTACCGGACTCTGGATGCTTCCCCATGCGGCGACATGCTGGTACACCAGATGGCGCTGCGGGCGCTGGCCGCCGAAGACCTTGGCGCCGATGACGCGACGGACCTGTTGACGGTGAGCTATTCGGCGGTGGACTACGTCGGCCATCAGCATGGGCCGGACTCCAACGAGATCCATGACATGGTGCTTCGCGTGGACCGTCTGATCGGGGAACTCCTTGATGCCGCCGAGCAGCGGGCCGGGAAGGGCAACGTTCTGGTGGTGATGACCGCCGATCATGGGGTGGCTCCGATTCCCGAAGTCAATCAGCAACGGAGAATGCCCGGCGGCCGGATCGCCGCCAAGGAAATGATCGACGCGGTCACCAACGCGGTCGCCGACCGGTTCGGGGAAGGAAGGTTTCTGGCGACGATTGGCACCGGGGGCGTCTATTTCTCGGACGAGACGCTGGCCGGACATCCGTCGGTGAGCCGCGAAGAACTGGAGAACGTGGTCGCGGATGCGCTTCTCGCGCAGCCCCACGTCGCCCGGGTCTACACCCGGTCAGAGCTGCTGGAGGCGACCTCCGGCGAGGATCTGATCGACCGCCGGGTTCGCAATGGATTCAATGCCCGCCGGTCGCCCGACGTCGTTCTCGTCCTGGAGCCCTATTACGTCTCCGGCGGAGGAGCCAGTCACGGCTCGCCCTACAGCTACGATACCCATGTGCCGGTGATTTTCTGGGACGGAGAGCGGCGGATCCACGCCGGCCACCATCCCCGTCCGGTGGGCATTGAGGATATTGCCCCCACCCTGGCGACGATGCTCGCTATCCAGACCCCGAGCGGGTCGGTCGGGCAGCCCTTGCGCGAAGTGTTACCCTAATTGTTCACCGAGCCCCGCGAAACTGTACGGGTACCTGTGAGACCCCGCCGGGGATTTCCACGAGGTGAATCGTGGCACCGCGCTTGTTAGAATAATCCGAAGCAGGTATGTGTCCGATTTGGCCCGGGCGGATGCCGAGGCGGTGAGGCTGCGGCCAAGGGGATATATCGGGGTCCTTTGCCAGTCGGCGTGACGGAAGTCGCGCTCGAAGGCCAAACAAAGAAACGAGGAGATGATTCCAAACATGCGTTCCATGCTGCCCACTCTGGCTTTTGTGACTTTCGCCCTTTCGGCGGCCAGCTTGACGGCCCCGTCCGCGTTCGCGCAGGCGGCCCCCGGCGCCCCGGCGGCGACTCCTCCGGCGGCGACTCCTCCGGCGGCAACAACGGCCAGCGGGCCGATCGTCAACATTGCGGTGATCGATTTCCAGGCGTCTGTGTTGGCGACGGCCGAGTTCGAGAAGGCCTACAACGATCTGCAGACCAAGTATCAGCCCATGCAGGACCACATCCGGGGGCTGCAGGAAGATCTCAATGACGTCCAGACGCAGTTGCGCGCCGCGGCCGGCCAACTGAGCACGTCGGGGCAAGCCGAACTCGAAGCGCGCGGCGCCCGTTTGCAGCGTGAGCTCGAGCGCGCCACTTCGGATGCCGATGAGGAATTCTCCGCCGATCGCGATGAGGCGTTGCGGCTGGTGAGCGCCCGTATGCAGGAAGTACTGACGAAGCTTGCCAAGGACCGAGGCTTTGATGTGGTGGTGGAGGTGAACGTCACGCCGTTCTTCAAAGAGGCGCTGGATGTCACGCAGGCGGCGATCGACGCCTACAATGCCGCCTATCCGGTAAACTAACTCTGAAGCAAATTCCGCTCTGCGGTGTCTATCTTTGTAGATAGCAAGGTCTGGGCAGATAGAGGGTCCCGGGCCTGCTTCCGTGAGGCTACCCGATGCCTGAACAGAACCATCCTGATCCGCCCGAAAGCGCCCCTGGCGATTTCATGGGAGGTTACGGCGTCGCGGAGGCGCGCCGCGGCAAGCTGATCCGCAATATTGCCCTTGGGGTGATTGCGGCCGCCATCGTAGGAACGATCGGCTTCTTCTATTTCCGGACCTTCACCCAGGAACGGGTGATGTCCGAATTCCAGGATCTGATCCAGGAACAGAACCTGGACGCTGCCTACGCCATGTGGTGTCCGGCCGACAAGCCCTGCCCGTATTACAGCCGCGAGAAGTTCGCCGAGGATTTTGGCGCGAGCGGCCGTTATCCGAAAATCGCTGCCGCCAAGGCGGAGTTTGTGGATTACTGCAATGACGGCGTGCTGTTCAACTTCAATTACTCCGGCGAGCCGCTGGTGTTGTGGGTGGACAATGGCGACGATATTGTCAGCTTTGCTCCGTCGGATTGGCTGCGCTGCCCGGGGCCGCATCTGAACTTCGGCAACTTCTGGAACACGCTGTTCCCGTCCTCGGAGACTTCGGCGCCGCCCAAACCCTGACGCCGCCGCTCCTGGATTTCAATCGGCGGCAGTCGGACTGCGCCCGCTTTCGATCGCGATTTCGAGCACGTTCCGTACGCGTTCCAGCATCCCGGCGACTTCCTCTTCCCGCGCCACCGGACCATGCCCCGGTACGATCACGGCCGGATGCAGCCGCTCCAGCCGCCGGATTGAGGCGAGCCACTGCTTCCATTCGGCCGGACCTCCCGCGTCCAGATTCGGCAGATATCCGTTGGTCAGGCAGTCGCCGCAGTAGAGCACCCGATCGGCGGGCACCCAGATCGAGACGTTGGTCGGAGTGTGCCCCGGCGTCAGCAGGACCTCCACCGGACAGCCGCCCGGGTCGAACAGGGCATCGTCCAGCAAGGCCCGATCCGGATTGGACAGCCGGGTACCCGCATAGAACGCATCGGTATCGCCGGACTGGCGGCGGGCGGAAGATGCGATCGCATTTCGAAAGTCTTCCCGTTCGGCGGCGAATTCGACTTCGGTGCGCTCCAGTTCGCGATGTGCGTAGACCGGGATGCCGCGGTCGGCGAAGTAGCTGTTGCCGCCGATGTGGTCGAAGTGCTGCTCGGTGTTGATCACCATGAGGCCGTTCTCGGGGCGGGCGGGCGTCGCATGGCCCGCCAGCTTCGCATAACCATGAATGGTGGCGGCCGCGGCGGCGTTGGCCCCGGTATCCACGACGATCGTCACCTCATCGCCCACAATGAAGCCCGCGTTGACGCTCCACGGCGGCAGGTAGGCGAGGCCCGTGACGGCGTAGCAATGCTCGGTGAGGCGCATTCTAAAGAGCCTAGCAGTCTGGGTCGTGCCTGAATGAGCCGTCCCTGAATGAATGGAGAAGGTGGGAGGCGCCCGGACTCAGGAGCCCGCCGCCCGTGCTGGGAGTAGGATCAATGTCCGCCGGCTTGGTAGACGCACTTGCCGGCCAGCCACGTTTCCAACACGTGCAGTTCGCCGGTTTCTTCGTCAACCCGGAACTTCACAACATCGGCGCGCTCTCCCCGCGCGAGCCCCTTCTGCCGGCCCACGATCCGACCCACGCGCGCGGGATTCGATGTCGCCATCGCAATGGCCTCATGCAACTGGATGCCGCAGACGTCCATCACGTTGGTAATCGCGTGATCCATGCGCAGCGTGGACCCGGCCAGCCGGTCGGTGCCGTAGCGCACCACGCGCCCGTCCGGTTTCAGTTCCACGCGAATTTCGCCCAGCAGATATTCGCCCGGATCGCACATCGCCGGCATGACCGCGTCGGTCACCAGGATGCAGCGCTCCACCTGTTTGGCCCGCACCGCGGACTTTAGAAACGCGTTCGGCAGATGCACGCCGTCGGCGATGAAGCTGGCGTGGAGGCCGTCCTCGGCAAGCTGCTCCCAGATATAGTTGGAGATCTTCGGCAGGACCTTATGCGTCGCGTTGCCCAAGTGTGTGGATAGCGTCGCGCCGGCGCTGACGGCGTCCCGAATCCGTTCCGGCGAAGCCGCTGTATGCCCGATCGCCACTGCGACCCCGTCCTGAATCAGCCGGTCAATATAAACGATCGCGCTAGGCCACTCCGGCGCCAGCGTCACCAGCTTGATCTTGCCGTGCGCGGCTTCCTGCCAATGCCGGAACTCTTCGTAGCTGGGTTCGCGGACCCATTCGCTGGGGTGCGCTCCACGCGGTCCATCCTCGCGCGACAGGTGCGGACCTTCCATGTGAAACCCATCGATTGCCTGACCAACGGGTCCCAGCATCTCATGCGTCGCGGTCAGGTGGCGCAGCACCGCCAGCATCTTCTCCGGCGGCCCGGTGATGATGGTGGGAAGGATGCTGGTGACCCCGGTGGTGAAGATCGCGTTGAGCGCTTCGCAAATCTTTTCTTGCGGCGACTCCGGGGAGTTGAAATCCACGCCCGCAAAGCCGTTCACCTGGAGGTCGATGAATCCCGGCGCGACCCACACGTCCGCCGCGTCTTCCACTGAGTGCCCGGGCAGGAGCGAATCCACATGCCGGATCGTGCCGTCTTTGGCGGCCTCCACCAGGATGTGATCGCCGGTCGATACTGAGTGTCCCGTAATCATGGGCAAGCAACAACGCTCTCCTTCATTTTAGTTCCCGAACAGTACAGGAATCGTTCACGCCGGACCGCCGAATCGCGGAAGCCGCCAGCGCGAAGGAACCCCCCGGGCTGTAAGACATTCGGAATACTCAATGTTGTTTCCACAGCCTATCCACAGTTCACTCACAGGAATGTCCCCGTAACTACAATAAAACAAAGAGGAAATAACCTTTGGAAAAGGCGGTTTTTTACTTGGAAACCAAACGGGACCCTGATACAAAAGAAGGCACAACAGTTCTGCGAGGGATCGAATCGGTGTGTCAGTCTCGGGGGAGGTGGCCCCCGGTTCGGTTCCCGCGGGCGTTGTCCTTCTTCCTCCCGAATGAAGGTTCTTCCTGTTCCGCGTTCTGCGGACACCCACCGCTTGGCGGCATCCTCCAGTCGAGCGGTGTGTCATCACTTCTGCCTTCTTTCACTAGGAGGGAGCCGTTTCCCTGTTGATTTGTTTCGCCATGGAAACTTGTCGGTGCCTGCTCCCATTTCCAGTGGAAATGTCGCATCATAAAAGGTCATGAACTTTATTGCCAAACCGTCCAAGTGGATCTCCGCAACGCTTTCCGGCGCAGCCGTATGGGTGGGCTTGCTCTCTCCTGCCATGGCGCAGAATACGGCCCGAAACGCGGACAAAGACCTGCTCGCGGGTCACCGCGACCACTTTCCAATTTGACGACCGAGGTCACCTCCTCCGAATTCAGGAGGCCCACGGCGCGGAAGGGCGCACGCCGGCCGCGCCCGCGCATTGCGAAGTCCTCGGCAAGATCAATGAGCGCACGGGCATTTTCGGCCAGCCCTACGCCATCCGCTTCCATATGCGCCTGCCGGTGGACTGGAACGGCAAGTTCTTCTTCGAAGGCGGCGGCGGATCAAACGGGAACCTCGGCGCGGCGTACGGCAACCTGCAGGGCGGCCAGCGGGAGAATGCCTTGCAACTCGGCTATGCCGTCGTCTCCACCGATTCCGGCCACGACAATCAAGTCAACAATGACCCGGAGCGCGGCGGCACCACGACCTTCGGCTTCGATCCGCAGGCGCGCGTCGACTTCGGCTACAACTCCTACGATCAGGTGACCCAGGTGGCCAAGGCGATGATCCGCCAGCACTATGGGCGCGCGCCGGAGCGGTCGTACTATGTTGGCTGCTCGGAGGGCGGCCGCGAGGCGATGATGATGTCGCAGCGCTTTCCGGATTACTTCGATGGGATCCTGGCTTGCGCTCCCGGCATGAGCCTGCAGGAAGTGGCGCTGTTCGGCCATTCCTGGGACGTCCAGTCGTTCGCTGCCGCGGCTGAGGCGATTGGCGTGGAAGGAACCGCCGGAGAACCTCTGCTGAACAAGACCTTCACCGACGAAGACCTGGACCTGGCGGCGAAGGCGGTCCTCAAGCGTGTGACGGCCTCGACGGCCTGGAGGATGGCGTCATCGACGACTTTACGGCTGCACGACGGCCGTGGTCGATCCGGCGCTGCGGCGATCACCTGCGCGGGCGCCAAGCAGGCGTCGTGTTCGACCAGGATCCAGGTCGCCACGCTGAAGCGCGTCTACGGTGGGGCCCGCAACAGCGACGGCGAATCCTTTATGCCGACTGGGCCTGGGATCGCGGCATCGGCGGCGAGCTGCCCAACGGCTACAACATGGGCTGGCGGATCTGGAAGATCGGCGTGTACCGTCGCCGCAGAATAGCGCGATCATCACCGGGCTGGGCGGCGGAGCCGTTGCGGCGATCTTCACTACGCCTCCCAAGCAGCTTCCCGGCGCGGGTCCCGAGGTCGTCGAGTATCTGGACGGGATCGACCTCGACAAAGCCGCGCCCCCGCTCGACGCGACCTCCGGCGAATACACGACCCCTGTCAACGACTTCATGAAAGCCGATTCCACCGACCTCGATCCCTTCAAGGATCACGGCGGCAAGCTGGTCATCGTGCAAGGGGTCTGCGATCCGGTCTTCTCCATCATGGATACCGTGCACTGGTGGGATCGCGTGAATGCGCTGCAGGGCGGGGAAGCCTCCGAGTTCGTTCGGCTGTTTGCTGTGCCCGGGATGAATCACTGCGCGGGAGGTCCGGCGACCGATCAGTACAACGCCTTCGGCTCGCTGGTGGACTGGGTAGAGAACGGCGAGGCTCCGGACCGGATCACCGCCACCGCGGGAGCGAACACGCCCTGGCCGGGCCGTACTCGTCCGCTGTGCGCGTATCCGAACAGGCCCGCTATTCGGGCAAGGGGAGCATCGACGACGCATCCGTCGTTTGTGTGCGAGTAGAAATAGAAAACCGGATGCGGGGCGATGCCGCATCCGGTTCAAATCTCTAAAATTTGATTTTCGTTAGGATCGCCGGCGCCGCCACTGCACCGCGCCCAGCACACCAAGCCCGCCCAGCATGGACATCCACGTCGACGGTTCGGGAACCGTGCTACTTCCGGTGTCTCCCGCCAGGATCGTGGTCCCTGGGGTGGTCTCATAGGCCCAGTTCAAAATCGAGGCTGGGTAGCCATTGGTGCCACCGACGCTCACCTCAACCCAGCCGTTCAAGTATTGGGTGCTGGATTCGTCCCAGAAGCGCAGGCCGATGTAGCCGGTTTGGCCGTAGAAATTGGCCATCGACAGGGTACTCGAATCGGCGGTCGCATTGGCGGAACTGATTGGATCTCCAAAACTTAACAGAGATACCGGACTGCCGACCGCCAGCGAATCGGTGGTGAAGAATGCGGTGGTGTTGAGAGTCAGCGTTGTGCCG